>DASVTU010000001.1:0-74997 GCA_036387415.1 Pyrinomonadaceae bacterium
TGCCCGACGAAGACGGCTCGGTCGCTCAGGTGCGCGCGATGCTCTCGGCGGGCGACTACTCGCCCGAAGCCAACCTCGCCGCGCTTCCTCCGCCGGGCAGAAAGGGGCGAGGCCGCCGCGCAAACGCCGTGCGACTGACGCCCGCTTCGGCCAAGACCAACACCGACGGCGCTCCGGCAGAATCTCTTTCGTTAACCAACTACGGACTCGTCCTGCCCGGACGCGACAAGCTGCTCAACACCGAAGACGACATACGCGTCCGCGACGGCGTCGTCGAGCCTGTTTCCTCCTTGCGCAAGCAAGCGCCGCGCTCATCTTCGACCACCAACAACCTCGCCGTCGCGCCTTAATCCGCGAAACTTCTCCTCCCCGACCAACATGGGCTTCTTCGACCGCTTCCGCCGACCCAAAACAGACGACGAGACCGCGCGCCGCACACAGCTCCTGCGCGGCGGTCGCATCACCGACGGCACTATCTTCGACGTTATCACCGACGAAGCCGGTTCAATCACGGCGGTCTTCTTCCGCTACAACATCAGCGGCGTCGATTACGAATCCTCCCAGACCCTCGACGACGCCCAGCGCCAACACGAATCCGACTACGTCCCCGGCGCACGCATCATCGTCCGCTACCACCCCCACCAGCCCGGCAACTCAGTAGTTGTTTAAGAAGTAGCCAGTAGCCAGTAGCCAGTAGAAAGCAAAGGAATGCTTAAGCTACTTGAAACTGCTCTTGCTATTGAATGCTATACTACTGGCTACTGAATACTGACTACTGGCTACTTTCGTATGTTCCGAAAAATCCTGATTGCCAATCGAGGCGAGATAGCGGTGCGCATTATTCGCGCGTGTCGTGAGTTGAACATCTCGCCGGTCGCCGTCTATTCGGAGCCGGACGCGGCGGCGCTGCACGTGCGTCTCGCGGACGAGGCGTATCTCGTCGGCGCTGCTCCTTCGTCGGAGAGCTACCTGCGTATCGAGCGAATCGTCGAGGCGGCGCAGAAAAGCGGCGCGGAGGCCGTCCATCCCGGCTACGGTTTTCTCGCGGAGAACGCGGAGTTTGCGCGCGCCGTCGCGGACGCCGGGCTCACCTTCATCGGCCCGCCAGCCGGGGCAATGGAATTGATGGGCTCGAAGACCAACGCGCGACGCGCTGCCATCGAGGCCGGTGCGCCCGTCGTGCCGGGCACGACCGAGGCGCTCGGCTCCTACGAAGAAGCGCGCGAGACGGCTCGGCGGCTCGTCTACCCTGTGATGCTCAAGGCGGCGGCGGGCGGCGGCGGCAAAGGCATGCGACTTGTTGAATCAGAAGACGCGCTCGCGTCGGCCTTCGAGGCGGCGCAGTCGGAAGCACTCGCGGCCTTCGGCGACGCGTCCGTCTATCTCGAAAAAGCAATCGAACGCCCGCGCCACATCGAGATTCAAATCTTCGCCGACACGCATGGCAACGTCGTGCATCTCGGCGAGCGCGAGTGTTCGATTCAGCGTCGGCATCAGAAGGTGATTGAAGAATCGCCTTCGCCGATTGACGAGCCGGACTTGCGCTCGCGGATGGGCGCCGCGGCGGTCGGGATTGCGCGTGCGGCGAACTACGTCGGCGCAGGCACGGTGGAATTTCTCGTCTCCGACGCAACGCGCGACTTCTACTTTCTCGAAATGAACACGCGCCTCCAAGTCGAACATCCGGTCACGGAACTCGTCACAGGTATCGACCTCGTACGCGAGCAGATTTCGGTGGCGGACGGTGCGGCGCTCTCTTTCACGCAAGCCGATGTGACATGGCGAGGCCACGCCATCGAATGCCGCGTCTATGCCGAAGACCCCGACAACAATTTTCTCCCCTCGCCGGGTCGCATCACACACCTGCGCGCCGCCGCCGGGCCGCATGTGCGCGACGACGGTGGCGTCTACGCGGGTGCCGAAGTCTCCATCTACTACGACCCGATGATTTCCAAACTCGCCACATGGGGACAGACGCGCCTCGAAGCCATCGAACGCATGCGCCGCGCGCTCGACGAATACAGCGTCGGCGGCATCAAGACGACGCTTCCCTTCTTCCGCGAAATCATGCGCGACCGTGAATTCGTCGAAGCGCGTCTTGACACTGGTTTCATCGAACGCTTCAACGAGCGTCGCGCCGTCGCGTCGAAAGCGACTGCTGCGGCGCAAGAGACGGACGCGCACGAAACCGTGCGGCGCGACATTGCTCTCATCGCCGCCGCGTTGGCTTCGACTCGCAAACAGAAACAATCATCCGCCAATGAAACGCCAAGCACGGAACAGAGCCAGTGGCGACTCTCCGGTCGCACCGCGCTTCATCGTTCGAGAATTTAGTCTCACTTCAAACCTATCGTCGCTGCGATGCCGAAAAAGAAGAAAGAAGACCGAGCGTTGCACGACGGCTTCGCTCGTTCTTCTTTCTTCGTGAACCGCAGTTGTGTCTCGTCGTTTGCACGACCATCGAAGTCGGTTGTGCGCTTGTCTGTCGTGACAGACGCGACGCTGCTAGTAGATGCGGAGCGTCCAGAGGCTCGGCGGCGCGGTGGTGGTGGAGGTGCGCGTCAGCGTCACTTCTACATAATAGAGACCTTGTGAGAAGTCGATGGTGTTGGGCGGAAACTGGCAGAACTTGCAACCGGGGCCGCCGCCGCCCGCGTTGGTCGCCGTACAGATGAGTCCCTGCACGCCAGTACACGGAGTAACTCTAAAGAGCCGCGCGGTGACGGTGGTTCCTGCCGGAGAAGTCGAACCCGCTTCGAGTATTGTCCAGCCGGGTATGTTCGGGTTCGCGCCGTTGTCGAAGGTGTTCGTGACGTTGTAGCGTGCGACGATGGGTGCGGTGCTCCCACCGAGATAAGTAAGATTGGTTGTGCCGAAGGCATAGATGTTTTCGGCGGCTTCATCAACCACGCCCGTCGAGCCGACGGCAGTCCACGGCGGCAGCGCGGCGACTTGCATGGCGGGCGCGTTTGCCGTGGCGTTGGGATTGACAGCCGCTTTCGTTGACGAGGCAACGTACGCGCCGCCGCTAAAACCAACCAGCAAGATAATGAGCAGCATGGCGATGCTGATTGGGCTGAGCAGAGCTTTCCTGCCAAGTTCGAATATGAGGTTCTCTTTCATCGCGTTTATCTCCTTTGAGTGTTGAGGTGTGGCGAAAGTTCATACGGGCGAGCGCCTTTCCCTTCGAGAGACGCTTTCGGAATCTCCGTTCAATTCTTTGGAGAGCCGATGCGTTCGGGCAGGAGCGGTCGCGTTGTCAGTGACGCGTGAGGATGTGGGTCTTTGACAGACACACGGGACAAGAACTTTTGCGTTGCGAAGAAGCACAATTGGTGCCGCGCACGCGCTACGGATACGAGGCGGATAAAAAGAGTTCGGCGGACGGCTGCTTGAAGGTTCACCGGGGCAAGGCCGACGAGGAATGGAGAGGTGATGAACCAAAAGTGCCGGTGAAAAGCACAAGTTCAACAATTGCCAGAAAACAACGTGGCTTATACACTGGCAGGAATCGCAGTGTCAACCGAAAATGCGGGCAGCGTGCCTTGCATGTGCGTCAGCAAAACAGAGGCGTGAAGGCTCAAGCGGCTTCTGGCGCGGCGCGTGGCATTTGTTTTGTACGAACTGTTGCGAGTGCATAATTCTCTCTTGTAGACAAAGCGTTGCGGGTCGATGCCCGACACAAAAAACATGAAGCTAACGGCAGAACTGGCGGGCGAAAAACATAAAATCGAAATTAGTCGGGAGGGCACGCGCGTCTCTGCGGAGATAGACGGGCGTCGCTACCAACTCGAAGCGCGCGAACCGGAGGTGGGCGTTTATCTGCTGACGTTTGGCGGCGATATTTATGAGTGCCATGTCGGCGACGTGGCGGGCGAGAGCGACGTGCACGAAGTCGGCGTGCGCGGCGACATCTATCATGTCGGGTTGAGCGACCCGAAACGCCTGCGCGGTGCGGCGGCGACCGGAGCGAGCGCGAGTGGACGCGCGGAAGTAAAAGCCTCGATGCCGGGCAAGGTCGTGCGCGTGTTGGTCGAAGTGGGCGCGAGCGTCGAAGCGGGCGACGGACTCATCGTCGTAGAGGCCATGAAGATGCAGAACGAAATGAAGTCGCCCAAAAACGGCAACGTCTCCGAGATTCATGCCCAACCGGGCGCAACCGTCAACGCGGGCGACGTGCTGATTGTGGTTGAATGAAAACAGTAGACAGTAGCCAGCATGAAGAACGTTCATTGGACGCTTCTTCACCATCTCCTTTAACAATCATACGTAGAAGGCTTTTCTACTGACTCCTGGCTACTTTTCTTTAACTTCATGCATTCAGCGGAGAGTAAATTGGCGACCGAAGATTTGCGCGTTTTGCTGTGGGATATTGATGGGACGCTGTTGCGTTCGGCGCGACGCGAGGCGTTCAAGGATTACACTGTGCCCGTGTTGGAGAGTGTCTTCGGGACGGCGGGACGCCTCGCCGAGATGAGCGTTTCGGGCATGACGGATTTGCAGATTGTGGCCGAAGCGTTGCGCGACGAAGGCTTTACGCACGTGCACGTACGCGAACGTTTCGCCGAACTCCGTACGCGTTACATGACCGAGATGGAGCGAGCGACGAGTGCTGCGGGCGAACCTCTATTCTATCTTTTGCCGGGCGTCCGCGAGATTTTGGAGGCCACGCGCGCACACCCGCGTTATCGTTCGGCTTTGCTGACGGGCAACATCGAGCCAGCCGCACACTTGAAAATGCGTCTCGTCGGCCTCTCCGAATTCTTCTCGCTTCCCGGCGCATACGGCGACGATTCGCACGACCGACGCGACCTCCCCGCGCTCGCCGCCGAGCGCATCAATCGACATCTACGGCTCAACCTCCAACCCTCGCAATTCATCATCATCGGCGACACACCCAACGACATCGACTGTGCACGCCACTTCGGCGCACGCGCTATCGCCGTCGCCACGGGACGCATGAACAACGCCGAAACGCTCCTTCCGCATAATCCCGACGTGATGCTCACAGACCTCTCCGACACCACGCTCGTCATGCAAATGTTTGACTCCATGTAGACGAACAATGGACGTTAGACGACGGACGATGGATAAGAAACATTCTTGTCTTCGCCGTCGGGCTATCTATCGTCGGGAGAGTTTATCGTACGCCGCACGTCGGGTTGATGGTCTATCGTCTATCGTCCATCGACGACGTGAGACTCAATGAAAACTCTTTTCGATGTCGCGCAGGGAGAGGCGCATCATGGTCGGGCGGCCTTGTGGGCCGGTGGTGGGCGAAGATGTACTGAGAAGCCGTGTGATGAGCCAGCGCATCTTTTCTTGCGAGAGCGGAGTGTTTCTTTTGACCGCCGCGCGCGCGGCAAGCGTGGCGGCGATTTTTTCGCGCAGCGATTCGCGCGTGAGTCTGTGTCGCTCCGTGTCAACCGAATCGAGCACTTCGGCGAGCACGTTGTGCGCGTCGCCTGCCGGAAGGTCGGCGGGCACGGCACGGATGGCGACCGTGCGGCCTGAAAGTCGCATCAAGTCGAAGCCGTAGTCTTCGAGTTCACCGGAAACCGCGTCGAAGGCGACGACCTGTGCTGGCGTCAAGTCAAAGGTTTCGGGCAGGAGAAGATTCTGCGATTCGGCGCGTCGCGTGGCTTCGAGCGCGCGATATTTTTCAAACAGGATGCGTTCGTGCGCCGTGTGCTGGTCAATCAGGAGCAAGCCTTCGTTGTCGATGGCGACGATGAAGCTATCGCTGATTTGACCGAGCGGACGAATATTCGACGCCTCTATCTCCGATGGAACTTCGCGCACCAGCCCCGCCGCCGAAACTAGCGGTGGCAACGTCGCAGAACGCGCCGACGCTTCAACTGCAACCGACGCTTCACGCACCGACGCTTCAACTGCCGACGACGCATCCGACGACGTAGACCCATGCGGCGTCGTGCGTGCGCGATCTTCCGGCGACTCCCACGCCTGCCCGCGATCAACAAGGTCGAAATCTTCATCCGCATTCGCAAAGCTCGTACTGCGCGCGTAGGCGTCGTGCGCGGCATCGGTCGCTGTGGCAGGCGTTGCGGCGTTCGCTCTGGCGGGCGTTAGTGTCGTGAACGTTTCATCACGATGAATCTCAACATCATCCGTCGTGGCAGCGCCGAAGATGATGGTTGATTGTTGCGGCGGCTGCGCGTGGGCATCGTGTGCGGCACGCGCGCCTTCTGTCGTGTTGTGTTCTAGAGTCGAAGTCTCGCCGGAAGCGGCGTCGGGTGTCGGGGTGTTGGCGCTCTGGCGTATGGCGTCGATTTTTTGCGAGACGGAGGAGAGCGCGGAGGCGTACGTGTTCGACTCAAGCGCACGACGCGCGTCGTCAAAAAATTCGTTATCTTCGACGACGCCGCGCGCCGTAGGCTCATCGGCATCGAGGCTCGCGGCGCTTCGCAGATAGCCGCCGCTTGCGAGAGCGGCGCGCACCGCTTCGCGCACGGCGTCGCCCACCGCAGAGGCGCGTCGGAAACGCACTTCCGTCTTGGCCGGATGGACATTCACGTCAACCTCTTCGAGCGGCACATCGAGAAACAGGAGCGCCGCCGGATAGACTCCCTGCGGCAAGACCGAACGATAACCTTCCGAGAGCGCGCGACTGATGAGACGGTCGCGCACGAAGCGTCCGTTGACGAAGAGATACTGCGCGTCGCGCGTCGTGCGACGTTCACGCGGAGCGGAGACGTAGCCGCGCACGCGCGCCACGCGGTCGTCGCCGCCGCTGACTTCCAAAAGATTGTCGAGAAACTCCGCGCCGAAAATCTGATAGGCACGTTCGCGCACGTCGGCGGCAGGCGCGGCGCGTAAGGTTTCGCGTCCGTTGTTGGTTAAGAGGAATGCTATTTCGGGATGTGCGAGCGCGTAGTGTGTGATGAGGTTGGTGAGATGAAAACTCTCTGTCGCCTCGGAGCGCAAGAATTTGCGACGCGCCGGAACGTTGAAGAAAAGGTCGCGGACGGCGATGGTCGTGCCGCGCGGTCGCGCCGCAGGGCCGACATCGCGCATGCGCCCGCCTTCAATCAAGACGCGCGTCGCCGCGTCTGCGCCTTCCGTCTGCGTCGTGAGTTCGATGCGCGCCACGGACGCAATCGAAGCCAGTGCTTCACCACGAAAGCCGAGCGTGCGAATCCGGTTGAGGTCGTCAGCGGTCGTAATCTTCGATGTCGCATGACGCTCGAAGGCGAGCACCGCATCGTCGTGCGTCATGCCCTCGCCGTCGTCTGCCACGCGCAGGAGCCTGCGCCCGCCACCTTCGACATCGACATCGACGCGACGCGCTCCCGCATCAATCGAATTTTCCACCAACTCCTTTGCCACCGAAGCAGGCCGCTCCACCACTTCACCGGCGGCAATCTGATTCGCAACATGGTCGGAGAGGACTCGAATTTTGGACATAAAACAGTAGCCAGCAGTCAGTAATCAGTAGTCAGTAGAATAACATGCGGCGTTTGATAGTTCAGAGCGGAGCATTGGAGAAGCGCGGCGAAGTTCTGCATGCTGGCTACTGTCTACTGTCTACTTCTTTACAGGTAAACGATTTGATGTTCGACAGAGCCGAGGTCGATGGCGTCGTGTGTCCAGTCGATGATGTAGCGACCGTGGCGCGCGACGAGCGAGGTGATGTTGAGGTGACGCTCCTGAAGGGATTTTTCGGGATAGAGGGTGGCGAATGCGCGTTCGATTTGGCGTAGGGCGGCGCGGTTGTGCGCCATCTGCGCGCGATGGAAACGCGAACGGAGGCCGTCGAGATGATATTTGATTTTGCGTTCGCTGTTGGTGAGAGCGTCGGCGAGCGTCGGGTCGAAGCCGCGCAGGTGTTCGTGTAGGTCTTGGAGCGCATGTTTGACGGAAGCGTCGGCGCGGTCGAAGGCACGCGCCGTCTCCGCGCCGAGATGACCTTCGACGACGCGTGCGATAACGCTGTCTTGCCCGTCGAAGAAATCCGTTAGGTCGAGGCCGTAGCGTTCGAGCGTGCGCCCCGCGCGGCGTTCGACAAAGGTCAAACTGGCGCGATGAAGAATCGGCGTGGCGGGTCGTCCCAGCACGCGATAGACCTCCGCCGTCTGCGCGAAGTAAGCGATTTCAGCCGCGCCGCCGAAGTACGCGATGGTCGGTAGCAGATAATCCTGCACGACGGCGCGCAACGTCACGTTGGGGCTAAAACGCGACGGCTCGCGCCCCGCCCACGCCGCCAACTCTTCGAGCGTATAAGCTTCTCTCACAGCTTCGCCCGCGTCGTCGGCCTTCTCTGCATATCTGGTCGGCGCTTTGGCGTCGTGCGCGCTCTTGGTTCGGTAGCGACCGTCGGCGGCGCGTGTGATGGCATGTCGCGCGCCGTGCTCGTCGTGAAGAAAGAGCGGGAAGGAATCGTGCGAGGCGAAGACCTGCGCGTGATAGCCCTCCGCGACGAGCGCGCGGCTTCTCTGTTCGAGCGCGTCGGCAATCTCCTGCGCGCGGCGCGCGGCCTCCGAATAGAGCGGCGCGGCCAACTGTTTGAGACGCGGGTCGAGCGGATCGAGCAGCACCAGCCCGTAGCGACCAATGAGCGCGGTCAACATGCGCGCGAAGGCGTCGCCGTAGGTGCGTCCCGGCTGGTAGGCATCGTGCAGGAGCGTTTCCAGTTCGCTCGTCCATTCGGTGGCGGGAAGCAAATCGAGCAGACGTTTGACGGTTTCCTGCGCCGCCGCGTCGAGCATGACGCGACCGACGGGCGCACCTTCTTGATGCAACTCTGCTGGAACGCCCACGCTCGCGAGGCGACCGTCGCAGGCCGTGAACTCCGCCGACTCGACCTCCGGCCAGTCGTGGTCTTCGGTCGCCATCCAGAAGACGGGCACGGCCTCCGTGCCGCGTTGCGTCAGGCATCCGGCGAGTTTCACCGCCGAGAGAGCTTTGTAAATTGTATAGAGCGGCCCCGTAAAGAGTCCGACTTGTTGACCCGACACGACCGCGACCGTGTTTGTTTGACGTAGACGCGCGATGTTGTTGAGCGTCGCGTCGCCCGCGCCCCACGCGCGGTTCGATGCTTCGAGCGCATCGCAGAGCAACGCGCGGTCGGTGCGGTGCGCGGCGAGCACTTCGGGCGCACGCGCGGCGAGTTCGTGATGAAAGCGTACGGCGGAAGGATAATAACGACGAAGCGCCACGGGGTCGCGCAGGTATTCGAGAAAGAGGCGCGACTGATGCGGGATGCGCTCGAACGAAAGCCTTTCGATACGCAATCCGGCCTCCTCCGGCGTGCTATAACATGCGCTTTCCGTCGTGCTCAACTCTCTGCTCCTCTCGCCATCCCACTGTCCGACCGTTCCGCTTGATTAACCTCTACCACTTTACCACCAGACGCTTCTACAGCAGACGTTTCATCGCTCAAAAACGCTTCATCGTCACGCGTCAACGCCGACTCTTCAAGCAAACGTCGAATCTCAAGACGCGCTTCTTCGTCCGGCATTTCGAGCGGCGCACGCACGCGCCCGCCCGTGTAGCCGCACATTTCGAGAGCCACCTTGAGGCCGCCGACGCCGTAGCGAGTCGTGACGGCGCGTGCGACGGGCGCGAGTCGCTGTTGCATCCGTTGCGCCGCTTCGTGCGCGCCCTGTCGGACAGCTTGATAGACGCTGACCGCGAGACGTGGAACAACACATGCCGCCGCTAGAATCGCGCCCGCCGCGCCCACCGTCAGCGCGGCGTAGAGCAATCCGGCATGACCCGTCAAGACCACAAAATTTTCAGGCGCGAGTCGCAGCGTCTCCGCAAAGTTCAACAGGTCGCCGGAACTATCCTTGATGCCGATGATGTTCTCATGCTCGCCGAGACGCGCGACCGTCTCTGGCGCGAGCGCAAGCCCCGTGTTCTGCGGAATACTATAAAGCACCAACGGCACAGGCGAAGCGTCTGCGACCGCGAGGTAATGTTTCAGAAGTTTCTCTTGCGTCATCGCGGCGCGATAAAAGTTTGGTGTAATGACGAGCACGGCGTCTGCGCCCGCGCGTGCGGCCACGCGCGTTTCGTCAATCGTCCCGCGCGTGCTCTGCTGCCCCGCTCCCGCAATGAACGCCAACTCGCGCGGCACCGCTTCGCGCGACGTCTCAATCACCAACTGAAACTCTCGCTCGTCGAGATGCACGCGCTCGCCCGTCGAGCCGAGCGTGACGTAGCCGACGATGCCCGTGCGGTTCCACTTCTTTATATTCGACCGCAGAGCAGCGACATCAATGCTGTCGTCGGCGCGGAAAGGAGTAGGAAACGGAACCAGCACCCCGCGCAGATTCAGAGACGACGCCTTCATGTCCGGTAAACTCCGTTCATCTTTTTCATCATGTTGTTTCAATGCGCTGCATTATAACGACCGTCTCCGAGGCCACGCAAATCGCACGGTGTCGCGGTTGCGCTTCGCGGTCACATCGGGAGGCGTTGTTGCTTCGTCGTTTGCGGCGGCGGACGACTGGAAAGTTTCGCTTTGATTCGACGTTTTTCATGAAGGGCGACGATGAAAAAGTTGCATCATGGGCGCAGCGTGCGGCGACGGATTTCGATGAGAAGTTCGTCGTCTGTCAACGTAGTGTGTGCGGAAAATGGCTATTGACATGCGAGGCTTTGTCGGATTATTGTGCGGCGCGTGGTCAACGGCACATCTGTCCGCTACTCAAGCCATGTCATGTTGGCGGGCTGTTTTCTCTCTCGATTTCAATTGTCGGATGACGCAAGCTGCGACGCCGTTGGCCACTATCAATATCATCACAACATCACTTTCCTTCTGCGGAGAAGTTTTCTCTGCACGCAAACGAATCTCTCTAACCACTCGGACGGCATCCTCTGCCCGACTGTCCCTCGCTAGTCGGTTACGTCAAGCATTCAATTTCAGATAGGAGCGCGCCATGCCCAGTTATGCGGACATCCCCCTGCATCTCTACCAGGTACTTGAAGAGGAATACGTCAGCCTCCATGGGCCGATACGTAAGGACGAGGATTTTTTTGTCGAACTGCCCGACCCCGAATTTGAAAATACGACGCGAAGAGTCGTGGCCGCGCGCGATTGGTTCTTTCACGGAGGACATATCAAAGACTTACGCTCCTTCGCCAGCCGACTCCTTCCTCCTGATGACTCACAGCCGCAGGGCGCAGTCTCGTCGCCCGTCGCCGCTGTTGAGGACGGCATGCCTAACACTGTACCGGAGCGAGATATATTAAGCGTCTATCTTGAGCGCAAACTGAGCGACGACCTCAAACAAAAACTACGCGCCTACCTCTCGACCCTCGACGTGGAAGATGCCGCAACGGCGGCGCAGAGAGAATCCGAAGAACTGTCGTCGCCCTCCGCTTCGTCGTCGCCCGCTTCGCCTTCCGATGCGTCTTCCAGTTCGGCGCGTGCGAGCAGTTTTCATCCCTCGCGGATTCCGGCGCAACTTGAGGAACAGCTTGACCGCGAGTTGAACGCTATCCTTCTCGATAAAGACCTCTACGACGACCAACGCTTCAAACACGTCGCACTCACGACGACCGTCAAAGGACTCCGCGATTTACGTTCGACCTTCAAAAGCTTTCAGACCGACGCCGCTGCTCCCAAACGTCAAAGTTCTCAGACGAGTGCGACGGCTTCACCGCCGTCCGCGGAGATTGATGAAGACCTCGCCCACTTCAATCGTCTACTGCTCGAAAATGCTTACCCGGAAGTGTTCGAGCACATCAGCGACATCCGCCTCGCCGCCATCTACAAACGCCTGCACCAGCAGAAGCAGACGGCTTTGAGCCTGTCGGGCGGCGGCATTCGTAGCGGGACGTTTGCTTTAGGGCTGCTTCAGGGCTTCGCGCGCCATCGTCTGCTCGAAAAGTTCGACTATCTCTCGACCGTCTCTGGCGGCGGTTACATCGGGAGTTGGTTGACCGCATGGATACACCGTCATCCAGAAGGCTTGGAAGGCGTCACGCGCGACCTCGCCAACCGCGACCCGGAGACAAAAGTTGACCCAGACCCGCCACCACTCCGCTACCTGCGTCAATACAGCAGTTTCCTCACGCCCAAAGTCGGGCTGCTGTCGGCAGACACGTGGAGTTTTGCCGGAATCTACGTGAGAAATCTGCTCTTGAATTGGGCGGTGATTATTCCCCTCTTCGTCGCCGTTTTGCTCATCCCGCGTCTCGCCGTGGCCGCCATCCTCGGCCAGTCGGAGAACCCCATCCGCAGACACTTCCAACTCTCCGATTGGAGTTTCGGCTTTCATTACTATCCGCGTTATACGCTCCTGCTGCTCGGCACTTTTTTCGTCGTCATGGCGATAGCCTATATCGGCTTCAACCGTCCGAGCGCCAGCGAACAACTCAAAGCGCGCAGCCCCTTCTGGGCGAAACACACAGACCAACGCGGCTTCCTCGTCTTTTGCCTCCTGCCGCTCGTCGCTTCGGCCATCCTGCTAACGACCTATGCGGCGTGGTCGCGCAACGTCAGAGACGCGCAGACCGCAACTCACTTCACGCTTCTCGGAGAACTCCGACTCCATCGCGTCGTGTTGTTCTTATTATTCGGTGTCTTAACGACGCTGCTCGGTTGGTTCTGGTACACGTTTCTCGTCCTGCGACGCGGCAAGCGCGGGCGGCGCGACGAGATTAAACTACTGGAATTCGGCGCACTCCTCGTCGCGGGATTGTTCGGCGGTTTTCTTTTCTGGGTGGCGTCGGTCAGCGAATTCGGGAATCCGGTGGTCGCTCTGGTCGATGCCAGCCCGCCGACGTGGAGCACGGAAATATACGCCTGTCTCGCCGTCCCACTGTTCCTGCTCCTGTTCATGCTGGCGACGTTCTTCTACGTCGGCGTGTCGAGTTACAGTCGCGGCGTGCGCGACGAGGAACGCGAATGGCTGTCGCGTCTCGGCGCGTGGCTCATCATTGTTGCTATCGTGTGGAGCGTCTTCAGTGCGCTCGTCATTTTTGGGCCGCTTGCGCTGCTCGATTCGCCGAAGATTCTCGCCTCGCTCGGCGGCGTGTCCGGCCTGACGGCGTTACTTTTGGGACGCAGTTCCGCCACGCCCGCCAACCAGAAAGAGGCCGCCAAAGCCAGTCCCGCGACGCTCATCATGAGCAACATCCTGCCTCTCCTGACGCTTGTCTTTCTGGTGATATTCGTCGCTGCGCTCTCGCTCCTGACGAGTCTGTTAATCAAGAGTCTCTTTCTGTGGCCTCGCTTCCAGAGCGCAAACTGGATTGTCTCCATCGACCCCTATGCGAAATATCAGTATTTCGAGGGGATGACGAGCCGCGTGCTGGCGGCGGTACACATGCGCGCCGTCCATTATCCATCGTTCTGGTTCTTCTTCATCCTCGCCGTCGGCCTCGCACTTTTCGGCCTGCTGATGGCGAGGGTGATTAACCTCAATCTGTTTTCGCTGCACGGCGGTTATCGTAACCGCTTGATTCGCGGCTTCCTCGGCGCGTCGCGCAACGAGGGCGAACGCAAGCCCAACCCCTTCACCGGCTTCGACCCGACCGACAACGTGAAGATGCACGAACTCAGACCCGCGCTCTTGAATGAATCCGATTTCCAGACGCGTTGGGGAACCACCGACCAGAACCTCAAGGCGCTGACGCTCAGACTCAAAGCCATGCGCGACCCGCAACCCGCAGACAAGCAACAACCCGACTATGCGATGTCGAAGTTTCTCTACGAACACCTGCATGAGAGCCGCGACAAGATTGACGATTTCAGCGGCGATGCTCCGCTCTCACAGGCGTTGCAACGCATGCTCCTCGAAGATTTGAACCGCATTCTTGAGAATGAGGAGATACGTTTTTACAGGGAGCCGTCGTTGCGTCACTACATCAAGACGGCGCGTGCGCGGAGGGTCGAGCGGTTGGTCAGCAGCTACGAGGAGAGCAATCAGCCGACGCGCGGCGAGTATCAAGTCTTGCTCAATCGTCTGATGATGGAGCAAGCCTACGAGAGATTAATCAAGACAAGTCCCTACCCGCCGCCGCCCTACAAGTTGTTTCACGTCGTCAACACGGCTCTGAACCTCGTCGGCGGCGACAATCTGGCGTGGCAGCAACGCAGGGCTGAACCCTTCTCCGTCTCGCCGCTCCATTCGGGTTGCTTCCGCCTCGGCTACCGCAAGTCGAGAGACTACGGCGGCGAGGACGGTATCTCCATCGGCACGGCAGCCGCCATCTCCGGCGCGGCGGCGAGTTCCAACATGGGCTACTACACCACTTCGCCCGTGATGTCGCTGCTGATGACGGTCTTCAACGTGCGACTCGGCTGGTGGCTCGGTAACCCCGGCCTCGCCGGAAACAAGAGCTACTGGACGCCCGACCCCGCCAATCGTGGCAAAAATCAGGTCTATCGCCGCGAGGCTCCCACGCTCTCGCTCCTGCCCGTGCTCCATGAGGCGCTCGGCATGACCGACGACCGCAACAGTTACGTCTACCTAACAGACGGCGGCCATTTTGAAAACCTCGCGCTCTACGAAATGGTTTTGCGTCGCTGCCACATCATCGTCTGTAGCGACGGCGCGCAGGATGAAAACTACCAGTTCGGCGACCTCGGCAATGCCGTCCGCAAGATTCGCATCGACTTCGGCATCCCCATCGAATTCTCCAAGATGCTCATCTACAAGCAACTGCCCGAAGACGGCGGCGGCTTTTATTGGTCGGTCGCCAAGATTCGTTACTCCTGCATCGACCCCGGCGCAGAAGACGGCGTGTTGGTCTACATCAAGCCCGCCGTCTACCAAACCAACGAACCGCGCGACGTGCTCGAATACAAAGAGTCGCACCCCGCATTCCCACACGAATCGACCGGCGACCAATTCTTCGACGAGCCGCAATTCGAGAGCTACCGCGCGCTCGGTTCCCACATCATCGACCAAATCTGCGGCGAAGGATGGGAAGAACTCGACCCCACCGACTTTGCTCTGCGCGCCTACGCGAAATCCAAGCCGCTCGACGACAAACTGGAAGCACTGCTTCCCGATTGGCTCATACGCAAAAGCAACCAAGCATGATACCGATTGCGGAATGCGGATTGAAAAGCAATTTGTCTTTTAATCCATAATCCGCAATCCGCATTCCGCAATTTTCACTCTCGCCTTGCTCTCACACGCGTGAGCGTGCGACGATGTTGGCATCCGTAAACTTATGCCAACGAGCGTGGAACAACTCGACCTCTTGATTATCGGCGCAGGCCCCGCGGGGATTTCGGCTGCCGACACCGCTGCACGCGAAGGCTTGAATTATCTCGTCCTTGAGAAAGGCTTGATTGCCCACACCGTCTACGAATATCCGGTCGGGCAACTCGTCTTCTCCACGCCCGACGAACTTGAGATGCGCGAAGGCACGCTCCGTCCCTGCCGCGACAAGCCGACGCGCGAAGAACTCCTTTCACACTACGTACGCTTCTGTATTGACCAACGCCTCCGCATCAACACCGGAGAGGCGGTCGTCCAACTCGAACAGGTTTCGCCCGAAGGCTTCCGCGTCCGCACGTCTCGCGGCGCTGACTACTCGACGCGTCGCGTGCTCGTCGCCTTCGGCGCGATGGCACGCCCGCGTCGCCTCGGAGTCCCCGGCGAAGACCTCCCCAAAGTCCGGCATCGCTTCGACGAGCCTTATCCTCACGTCCGTCGCGACGTGCTCGTCGTCGGCGGTGGCAACAGCGCCGCCGAAGCCGCGCTCTTTCTCGCGCAGGAGGGCGCACGCGCTTCGCTCGCCATCTGGCGCACCGACTGGGAAAACCGCGACCCCAAACAGAACGCCATCAAACACTGGGTTCGCACACCCCTCGAACGCGAACTCGCAGAGGGTCGTCTCCGCCTCATCTTCTTCAAAGAGGTCACGGAAATCAGCGAGCATCACGTCCGACTTCTTCAGGACGACGGCGAGACGCTGAGCATCCCCAACGACGCCACATTCATCCTCATCGGCAGCGACCCCGACCTCTCGCTCCTGCACCAAATCGGCGTCGAACTCACACCGAACGGCCTCGCCCAAGTTCCCACCTACGACCCCGAAACACACGAAACCAACATCCCCGGCCTCTACGTCGCCGGACACTTTACCCACGCGCGCCATATCAAACAAGCCATCGCCATCCCACGCCGCATCGTTCCACACATCGCCCAATCGCTCCGCACCACTGTCTAGCGCATCCATCTGGCGCGTCTCATATTTTTACCTTTTCATTTTTCATTCTCCGCGAACCGTTTGCGAAAATCGGGCGCGCGTTGGCGTAGGGCGAGCCAGTCGTCAAAGATTTCGGGCTGCTGCAACCAGACGGTGAACCACTGTGCAATCTCCGCCTTCTCAGCGCGTTTGCGCTCGTTCACCGACTCGTTACGCGAAATCATCTCCGCGCGCTGCTTACCTTTCAATACGGTCTCGCGCACACGACGCAACCCCGTCCTATCCTTCGTCCGCTCAAACTGCCGTCGCAAGTTATCCAGACGCTTGATTGACGCGGCGGCCTGTGTAAAGTCGGAGAATTTGAGCACGTTGCGAAACATCGCTTCATACGGGTCGGCTGCGCGCCAACGCGCGTCTGCTTCGAGCACCTCCGCGTGTCGCAACTCAGCGCCCTCGTCCGCCAACAGACGCGCCACCGACGCCGGGCTATCCACCGCGCCCTCGCCGAAACGCTCCTTGACCACCACCGCAATCGCTTCTAATTCGCTCGCCCCGACCGATTCGCAATCGAGATGCTCCCACACCTCAATCATCAAATCGCGTTTCGTCCGCGCCCGCCATGCCTGTTTTTTCGTCACCATTTGAGCTTACCGAAAACGCCGCAAACTGCAAAGTAAGCAATAAGCAGTGAGCAGCAAAAACAAGAAGCAGAATCAAAAGACGGATTTTCGTTTGACTGCTTATTGCTCACCGCTTACTGCTTACTTTCTTCACCTCTGGCGGCTTGAGAGTTTTGGCGTCGGAATTTAGACTCAAAGTGTGATGACGTTGAATATGGATGCGGCGCTGGCAGCGTTGCGTGAACATTTCGGGTTCGACGATTTTCGTGCGGGGCAGCGCGAAGTCGTCTCGGCGATTCTGGAAGGCCACGACACGGTGGTCGTGATGCCGACGGGCGGCGGAAAATCGCTCTGTTACCAGTTACCCGCGTTGATGCGCGAGGGCGCGACGCTCGTCGTCTCGCCGCTCATCGCGTTGATGAAAGACCAGGTTGACGCGCTGCATGCGCGTGGTTTGCCCGCGACGTTCATCAATAGTTCGATTGATTTTGAAGAACAGAAGGCGCGCATCAACGGCATCCGTCAGGGACGTTACAAACTCGTCTACGTCGCGCCCGAACGCTTCCGCAGCGCCAATTTCGTCGATGCCGTCAAGAATGCGCGCATCTCGCTTCTGGCGATTGATGAGGCGCACTGCATCTCTCAATGGGGACACGATTTTCGTCCCGATTTTCTCCGGCTCAAATCATTCGCCGAAGACATCGGACGACCGCAGACTGTCGCGCTGACCGCGACCGCCACGCCCTACGTCCGCTCGGACATCATCGACCAACTAAATCTGCGCGAGCCGAAGGCGTTCGTCAGCGGCTTCGACCGCCCCAATCTCTCCATCAACGTCGTTCACACGCAGAAGGAACGCGAAAAAATCGCGCACGTCAAACAGCTCGCCGCATGCTACGAGGGCGGCTCAGGCATCATCTACACTTCGACGCGCAAGTCTGTCGAACAGGTCGCCGCGCGTCTCGGTGAAGCGAAGTTGTCGGTCGTCGCCTATCACGCCGGAATGACGGACGACGAACGCGTCCGCGCGCAGGACGATTTCATGTCCGGTCGTGTCCAGATGATTGTCGCCACCAACGCTTTCGGCATGGGCATCGACAAGCCCGACATACGCTTCGTCGCGCACTACCACTTCCCCGCATCCATCGAAGCCTACTATCAAGAGATAGGCCGCGCCGGACGCGACGGCCAGCATTCCACTTGCGTGCTACTGTTCAACTACGCCGACAAGCGCACGCAGGACTACTTCATCGAAGGCTCCTATCCGCCGCCCGAAACCATCGCCAGCGTCTACGAAGCACTTGTCGCCACGGGACAAAAACGCATCGAACTCTCCACGCGCGAGATTGCCGTCCGCGCCTCCGTCCGCAACGAGATGGCCGTCCAATCCTCGCTCATCACTTTGGAGAAGGCCGGACACATCGAACGCGGCGCGGCGAATGAAAATCGTGCCGCCGTGCGTCTGCTGGTCAGTCCGCAGCAGGCGCGCGAGACGGTGAACGCACGCCGCAGCGCGCAGATGAAGCAAGTGCTCTTTGGTCTGCTCGGCGGCTACGAGGTGAACGAACGCACCGACACCGAACTCGACGTGGCGGAGTTTTCCGAAACCGTCGGCACGGAGATTCAAGCGACGAAACGCGCGCTCGCCGCGCTTGCCGACGCAAGTCTCATCTCCTATCAGGCCGCGCGACGCACGCGCGGACTACTCCTGCTCGACCAGCAACCCGTCAAACAACTACGCATCCGCCCGCAAGACCTCGCGCGCCGCGCCGCCCTCGAACAACGCAAACTCCGCGAGATGATTAGCTTTTGTTACGTCGAAAAATGCTTCCGCGCCTTCATCCTCGACTACTTCGGCGACCGCTCGCATCCGTCAAACTGCGGCATGTGCGGCAACTGCGTCGCCGAAACGCGACGCGAGACGGACGCCATCCCACTTCCCACGCAGGGACGCACAAGCACCAACATTCCCATCGACGCACCCACCGCGCTCGACCAATTCATGATGAAACACGCGCCCGTCGCGCTCGATTTAGATGATGAGTTGCAAGAGCAGACGCGTCTTCGTCGTTTGCAACAGGAAGCCGAACAGAACGCCGCGCTCGAACATGAACAGGACTTAATCTTTGGCCGCGAGAGCGCGGGTGTGAGCATCAACGAAGCGCGTCCGCTCGACGAGGATGAGGCGCTCCGTGTGAGAAAGATTCTTGCCTGCGCCGCGCGTATGCAGGGGCGCTTCGGCAAGGGTCTGCTCGCCGCCACGCTTCGCGGTTCGCGTGCCAAAAATGTCCTACAGGCCGGACTTCAGCATCTCTCAACCTACGGCATCCTCGCCGACATGACGCAGGAGGAAATCGGCATCTACATCGACGCGCTTGTTGCCGCCGGTTGTCTGCGTGTCACGCCGGGCACGTATCCCACAGTCGCCATCACGCATCTCGGCGGCGAAGTAATGCGCGAACGTGCCGCCATCCAACTCGCACTCCCGCCCACGTTCGCCACCGCTACCGCTGCGAAATCCTACGCCGCGCCGCAACGACAACCCGCCGCCTCCGCATCATTCGCCACCGCCGCCGCAGCATCTTCGTCAAACGCTGCGACCGATACGACGCCGCAACGCGCCAGCACCGTTGATGAAACCTACGCGCTTTATGAAACGGGTTTGAGCATCGAAGAGATTAGCGAGCGGCGTGGTTTGACGGAGATAACGGTGGAAAAACATCTCGCCGATTGCATCCTCGAAGGCCGTCGCTTCGATGTCTCGCAATTCGTCTCCGACCAAGACCGCGCCGAAATCGAAATCGCCATCGACCAACTCGGCACCGAGCGTCTCAAGCCGCTACGCGACGTGCTGCCCGATCACATCACCTACCGCATGATTCGCTTCGTCGTCGCCGACATGCAACGCCGCGAAGAAACCAGCGACACACAACTCGCTGACGACGACTCAAACGCCTCCCACTGAATCGGACAACAAACATCGCTTCCTGCGTCGCCTGCAAACAGCAGCGTCGTTTCTCTCTCGTCGCCTTCGTGCGCTTGACGCGGCTCGCTCCGTTCCCGCATGCTTCAAAAAATTTTCGACCGAGGAAACCGACATGAGCCGAAACCCGAACACCGAACCGCCGCAACCCGGCGACCAACCCAACATGCCTCCAACGCAACCGCACGACCCACTCGAACCTAATCCATCGCAACCCGAACCCTTACCGCTTCCGCCCGACTCGCCCCAACCTTCTGCGCCCGTGCGCGAACCCGACACGCCCATGCCCGCAGGCGACCCCGTGCCGTCCGAGCCGACGCGCCTCGTCTGACGCGTTGCGCGCACAAGCGGCGTTGCGCGTTCATACATCCTTCGTCACACGTCTCGCATCATTTATAATGGCGAGTAGCGACACCGACCGCACGCGCCGCTTGAAATGAAGACGACCACCACGCCCACCGACACTGCCACCGCCGCGTTGAACGCGCGCGAGTCAGCCGAACGGCTTCCGCAGGAGCCTCCCCAGGAAACCGAAGCCGCAGAGACCTTCGCGCGCCTACGTGAAATCGCGCAGACGCTTAACGCCAAACCCTTCAGGCCACATCCCGTCTTTCGCAGCGGCCACGCGCAGACGTTGCTCGGCTTCGTCTGGCCGCGCCGCAGGGATTTGCGCGCGCATGTGTCGGACGAGTCGCGTCTGTTTGAAGTCGAACCGGGTGTGCGCGTGCTGGCGCATTGTCGTTGGCAGAGCGAGCGCACGTCGCGCCCGACGCTGGTGCTGCTGCACGGTCTGGAAGGCTCAAGCGCGTCCGTCTATATTCTCGGCTCGGCGCATCTGGCATACCAAACGGGCTTCAACGTCGTGCGCGTCAACATGCGTAACTGCGGCTCGACCGAACATCTCACGCCGACGCTTTATCACAGTGGTATGTCCGGCGACATCCGCGCGGTGGTCTGCGAACTCGCAGAACGCGACAAACTACCGCGCATCTTCGTCGCGGGCTTTTCGATGGGCGGCAATATTGTTTTGAAGATGGCGGGCGAAATGGGCGACCATGCACGACGCGAACTGCGCGGCGTCTGCGCCGTCTCGCCCGCGCTCAATCTAGGCGAATGCGCCGACCGCATCAGCGAACCTTCCAACTGGCTCTATCACCAGAGTTTCATGCGGAGCCTTCGACGCCGCATCCGCCATAAAAAACGACTCTACCCTACGCTTTACGATACAAACGAACTCCGTCGCGTCCGCACGATTCGCGACTTCGATAATCGCTATACATCCGTGCAAGGCGGCTACGCTAACGCCGAAGAATACTACGCACGTGCCAGTTCGATTTCGCTCGTCGCGCAGATACGGACGCCGACCCTCATCGTCCACGCGCAGGACGACCCGCTCGTCCCCTTCGCTTCGTTCACGCATCCGTCGCTTTCCGGCAACCCCTATATCATCCCGCTTTTGCCCCCACACGGAGGACACGTCGCCTTCGTCGCCGCCACAGACAATCCGCGTGAACGCTTCTGGGCTGAGAGTCGCCTCGTCGAGTTTTGCCGTCTCCTTGATGAAGGAGAGGGCGTTAAGCAGTGAGCGGTCAGCAGTAAGCAGTAGGAATGCATTCGTACATATTTCGTTAAGAATCTCAATTAACAATCATGGCACTTAGCTCTTGATGTTGCTCGCTGCTTACCGCTTACTGCTGACCGCTCACTACTTACTATCCTTGCGGGCTTGCACATCATGCGTTGAAGAAATAAGCTTGATGCATAGGAATTAAAACAGCAGCGCGGTCGAGCATGTTTCCGAATGAGTTATTTGGAACACGATGATTACAGCACTTAAACTTCTTTCCATACTTCTGATTGTTTTAGTCAATGGCTTTTTCGTGGCGGCGGAGTTCGCATTTGTCGGCGTCCGCCGTTCGCGCATCGAGGCATTGGCGGAGAGCGGCAATCGTGCGGCGCAACGTCTGCTCCGCGTACTCAATAACCTCAACGCTAATCTTTCCGCCGCACAACTCGGCATCACGCTCGCGTCGCTCGCACTCGCGCTCGTCGGCGAACCGACCATCGCCGCGTTGATTGAAGCCCCGCTCGGAAGTTTACTCGAAGGAAGGGTCGAACCCGCGACGCTCGAAACCGTGCGGCACGGCGTCGCCTTCGTTATCGCATACTCGCTGCTCACATCGCTCCACATCGTCATCGGTGAACAGGCTCCCAAACTCTTCGGACTCGAACGCGCCGAAAAGGTCGCCATGTTTTCGGCGCTACCAATGGAGATTTTCTACAAAATATTTCGCTGGCCGATTCACGCTCTCGACTGGGCGAGCGCACGCATGGTACGCGTCTTTGGCCTGCAAGCGACGAGCGCGCACGCTTCCATCTATACCGAAGAAGAGATTCGCCAACTCGTCAATCTCGCACACGAAAGCGGTCATCTCGAAGCCGACGACCGACAGTTAATCAATCGCGTCTTCGACTTTACAGAGGCCGAGATTCGCGAAGCGATGGTGCCGCGCACGACCGTCATGGCCTTGCCCATCACGGCGACGCTGGAAGATGCGGAGAGGGCTTTTTGCGACGGCGGTTACTCGCGTCTGCCCGTCTATCGCGAACGTCTGGACGACATCGTTGGCGTGCTCTTTATGAAAGACCTGATGCCGTGTCTGCGAACCACCGACCCTGCGACATTCGACATCGAGAAGATGCTCCACCCGCCTCTGTTTATTCCGGCGACGGCGCGGCTCGGCGCAGTCTTGAAGCAAATGCAGGCCGAGCGCATCCATCTGGCCTGCGTGGTCGATGAACACGGCGGCATTGAAGGCATCGTGACGTTGGAGGATTTGCTGGAAGAGATTGTGGGCGAAATCGACGACGAGTATGACGAGGAGGCGCGCGAGCAGATTGTCGAATCCGACAACGGTACTTATCTACTAGACGGCATGCTCGCCGTCAGGGACGCTAATCGTCGTTTTAATCTGAAACTGCCGGAAGAGGCCGGATACACGACGCTCGCGGGATTCCTGCTTGCTAAAGCCGGACGACTCCTGCGTCCCGGCGAACTCGTCGAACATGAGGGCGCGCAGTTCACAGTCGAACTCGTTGACCGCCGACGCATCCGACGCATACGTTTTACGCCCGCCGTGCCCGAAGAACAGCAGAACGCCGTCGCATAGTAAAGAATACGCAAATGTTCAATTCAAGCGGTGGCAGCACCGAACTCATCCTCGTCCTCGCCGTCATGCTCCTGCTGCTCGTCTTCGGCATCGTCGCGGTCGTGATATTCGTCCGCACGTGGCGCAAAGAACGCAGGTAGACGACGGACGGCCCCGACTCGCGTGCTCCATTAGTCTCACAACTACTGCCCGCCGGAATTCTTTTCTATCTTTTTCAGAAGACGCTCGGCGTGATTGCGCGCAACAAGCGGGACGCGCTCATCCGTCTGTAGGTCGCGGAGAAGCGGGAGGAGTTGCTGCGGGTCGGAGAGCATGTCTCGTTCGAGAAGTGTTGCGAAACGGTTGACGAGTCGCGCCATTTCGAGCGGTTGGAGTTCGAGCGCGACGCCGATTTCAAAGACGAGAATCGACTGTTCGGCGACGCGCCTGTATTCGTTGACGAGATTGGAGGCATCTTGATTGTGCGTCCAGTTAAATTCCGCGACGCGTTCGCGCGTGCCCTGCTTCATCGAAAGACGCATCGTGCCGAGATGCGCGAACTGCTTTTCGCTCTGGTAGCTCTCCGTCGATTCCAGAAAACGAAGCGCACTCCATAGAGCCTTGATGCGTTCGAGCGCCGCTGCCGACAAGTTCAACGGCTCGACCAGCATCTCTGTATCGCTGATGCGCTCGAAGGAGATGCGCCCGCGCCCCGTCGCGTCGTGCTCGATGAGGATGTGGTTGACGTTGAAGTCCGGCTGCTTGAACTCGTAGGAATAGCGAACCGTCGCGGCGTCCGTCTTCGCCGCGAGATTTTTGTCGTCGCTCTTGACAGGCGTCGTGGCCGACGAATCGCTGTTGGCGGCGTCGCGTGAATTTCGTTTGGTTGCCGTGGTGGGCGTCGGGGCGGTTTCGTCGTTCGACTCGCGCGTGTTCTGTTTGGCGGGCGCATTTGGGACGGGCGTTTGGGTTGTCTTGGTAGCAGGCGACGTGCGTGTTGTGACGCGACGCGCGGGCTTGCCGCGTTGCGCTGATGCCGTTGTTGCCATAGCGCAAATCGCCGCGCTCAAGAGAACAAGCGCGGCGGCTGCAAAAGTTAAAGATTTGTTCCTGATAATCACTCGAATCTGACGGAGACAAGTTTTGAAACTCCGACCTCCTCCATCGTCACGCCGTAGAGAGCGCGTGCCGCCTCCATCGTCCGCTTGTTGTGCGTGATGACGATGAACTGCGTGTCGGCAGACATTTCGACAATCTTGGTGGTGAAGCGTCCGATGTTCGCTTCGTCCAAAGGCGCGTCAACTTCGTCGAGCAGGCAGAACGGCGACGGATGATAACGAAAGATTGACAACACCAACGCCAACGCCGCCATCGCTTTTTCGCCACCCGAAAGCAGCAGCACATTTTGCAGGCGCTTGCCGGGCGGTTGCGCCACAATGTCGATGCCTGACTCTAGCACATCATCTGCGTCAATCAAACTCATCTCGCCGCGACCGCCGCCGAAGAGTTCGACGAAGAAACGACCGAAGTTGCGATTGATTTCCTCGAACGCATGACGAAAACGCTCGCGCGAACGGCGTTTGATTTCGCGCAGAGCCTCCTCCGTCGAGATGATGCCATCCGTGATGTCCTGACGCTGAACGGTCAGGAAACGGAAACGCTCCTCGGCCTCCGCGAGTTCTTCGAGCGCCATCATGTTGACCGCGCCGAAGCCTTCGAGCCGCGCACGCATCTCTTCGACACGCGCGCGTGCGCTTTCCAAATCAAACTTTGCATCCGAAGCCTCGGCAGGCGGCGCACTCCTGACCAAATCTTCGAGCGACTGCGCGAGTTCCGCCATGCAGGCTTCATGCAGGTAATTCAGACGCGCAGAAGCTTCTGCGCGTTGCACTTCGAGGCTCGCGCGTGCATCACGCGTCGCGGCGGCGAGATGATGCAGTTCCGTGAGTTCGGTGGAGAGCGCATCGGCACGCGCACGCGCTTCGGCCAGTCGCTCCGTCGCTTCGGCAACTTCTCTTTCGCGTACCGCGCGCTCGCTCTCGACGCGCTCCGCGCTCTGCTCCGTCTCGTCCATCGCGCGGTTCAACTCTGCGAGACGCGATTCCATCTCCGACACTTCCACATCGTGACGCTCAAGACGCGCCTGTAGTTCGCCCGCTTCCGCCTCCATGCGACGGAGTTCGGCGGCGGCGGAACGGCAACGCTCGGCGGCAGCGGCGGCGGCGGCGCGTTGGCTGCTCAGCAGTTCGCTGTCGGCTTCGGCGGCGCGACGCGCGGCGGAGAGAATTTCGGAGGCTCGCGCCACTTCTTGCGTCGCGGTGAGGCGTGCGGCTTCGGCTGCTTCCGCTTCGGCGGCTTGCGTCGTGCGTCGCTCACGGAGTTGTTGTTGCTCGCTTGCCAGCCGCGCCGCGTCGTCGGCAACGACACGCATGTGACGTTCGGCGCGTTCAATCTCCTGCGCGAGCCGCGTCGTATTGAGTTCACGCCCGACGTGTTCGCGTTCTTCGCGACCGATGATGTCGTTTAGTTGGACGAGCGCATCTTCGAGTTCGCTCAGATGCGTGCGCGCCGCGTCGGCGGACTGTTCCGTGAAAAGCAGTTCGGCTTCGAGCGTCACGGCTCGTTCTTCGAGTTCGCGCATCTCGCGTTTGAACGAAAGCAGACCCGCGCCCTCGCCCGAAACGTAGGGGCCGCCCGCGCCGAGCAACTGCCCGCCCGCTACCCACTCGCCTCCCGCGGTCACGTACATGTCACCCGTCGTCAAAGAATAGATGGTCGCCTGGTCGAGATCGTCGGCGATGCGCGCGTTCATCTCACGTGCGAGCGTGCGACCGAGTACGGCAGTAATCTCGCGCGGCGCACCGAGCAAGTCGCCGATGCGCGCCGCAGACTCCGGCAATGAGCCGTTGCCGCCGAACGCTCTACCTTCCGCTAAGGCGGCGCCCGTCTGCGAGCCACCGTGCGATGCACCATCCGCTTCACTCGCGCCATGCAATCCGGCGACGAGAAACGTGGCGCGACCCGCGTTGTTGGCTTGCAGCCATACGGCGGCGCGCATGGCATCGTCGGGCGTTGGCACGATGACGGATTGCAGCAACGAGCCGAACACGCTTTCGATCGCGCGCTCCCATTGTGGTTCGACGTTGAGCACGTCGGCCAGTGTTCCGATTGAATGAAAATCTTTCGGCGCGGTCGCGTCGGCGTCCGTCGAGAAGATACGCTGGACGGCCTGAGAATAGAGTGCACGTTGCGCGTCGAGTTCGGCCAGTGTATCGAGACGATGGCGCACACGCGCCGCTTCGTCGCGCACGCGCGCATGCGCGGCGGCTGTGGCAGAGACTTCCGTACGCGCTTCGGCGACGCTCTGCGCTGCTTCGTCGCGTTCCGCGCGCCAACGCGCGAGACGCTTGCTGGCCTCGGCAATCTCCTCTTGCAGTTTTTCAGCTTCGGCGCGTGCTGCTGCGTGCGCGGCGGCGGCGCGTTCGCCCTCGCGCTCAAGCCCTTCGGCCTGCGTGGCGAGGCGTTCGAGCGCAGCATCCAACTGCCGTCCAATCTCCATGAGACGCTCTGTGACAGCCGTGTGCGTCAGGAGTTCGGCGCGTGCGTGTTCGATGTTGGTTTCCGCTTCGAGCACTTGCGCCATGCGCGCGGCATAGGCGGCTTCGGCTCCGGCGAGTAGTCGCGCCGTCTCTTCACTGGCGACGCGCAACTGTGTGTCTGCCGCGCGAAGCGTTTCGCGTTCCGTCTCGACGCTGGCGACGCGCGCATGGACGCGCTCCATCTCGCCGCGCATGTCTGCGATGCGCTTTTCGAGCGACGACGCCTGTTCTTCCTGATAGGCGCGCTCGCGTTCGCGTCGGTCGCGTTGGAGGGCGGATTCGGCGACGAAGGCGCGCGCTTCGGCGAGTTCTTCTTCGCGCCGACGCGCGTCGGATGTCGCCTGCCGCGCTTCGTCTTCGCGCGTCTCCACGTCTTCAAAGAGCTTGTGTTCGGTCTCGCTCGTCGTCGCGAGGCGTTGGTGCAAGTCTGCGAGGAGGGCGGAGAGATGTCGTTCGTCGGCGACGTAGACGCGACGCAAAAGCTCACGCAACTCCTCGCGCAACTGTCCATAGCGACGCGCTTTGGCGGCCTGCCGTCGGAGCGAATTAACCTGCTTGTCGATTTCCGAGATGATGTCGGAGATGCGATGCATGTTGGTGCGCGCCGATTCGAGGCGAGCTTCGGCGGCGCGTTGGCGGACGCGAAATTTTGTAATACCAGCCGCTTCTTCAATCAGTGTGCGGCGGTCGGAAGGTTTAGCCGAGAGAATCTGGCCGATGCGCCCCTGTTCGATGATGGCGTAGTGTGCGCCGGAAAGTCCCGTGCCGGAGAAAAGGTCTTGAATGTCGCGCAGACGACAGGTGCGCCCATTCAAAAGATACTCGCTCTCGCCCGAACGATAGAGACGACGCGTGACGGAGACGGTTTCGCCGGGCGCAAATTCGAGCGCCATACGTCGCGGTCGCCAGTGCCGTTTGTGGCGTGCTTTGGCAAGGAGTGCTTCGGCGTTGGTCGTGGCCTGCGCGTCGGCATCGGTCGGGGAGGTTTCATCTGTCGTAACGGAAGACGAAGAATCGGCGGTGGCGACCGCGTTTGCGTCGCCTGTCTCGCCGTTGGCATTGGCGGCGGGCGTTTCAGGAAACGGTATATCGCCTTCGATCGCTGTGGACGCAGCAAGTGCGGCGGCTTCGGATGCGTCGGGCGCGACTCCGAGCAATTCGGGCGTGAATTTTTCCTCGATGGCTTCTTGTTGGTCGTCTATCTCTTCGAGCGTGGAGTCGATGTCGTCGATGTCCGGCTCGTCCTCAAAGGTTTCGTCGCGGACGAGATGGAGGACGACCTCGGCCATACCGCCGGGATGACGATTGCGCGAACCTTGAAAGATGACATCCTTCATCTCGGAGCCGCGCAGTTGCTTGACGCGCTGCTCGCCGAGCACCCACGCGATGGCGTCGGCTACGTTCGACTTGCCGCACCCGTTGGGGCCGACGACGCCCGTGATGCCCTCACCCGTGAAGACGAGTTCCGTATAATCCGCGAAGGATTTAAAGCCGATGATTTCTAGTCTTTGAAGTCTGAACATGAGTTGGTTCCATTCGGACGACTCAGGAGGCGAAAAAACCCAAAAAGCACATCCCCTAGAGCGCGCTGCGGGAGAGGCACACTATATGTTGGAGCGGGGCAAAATGTCAAACTGTAACTTGAAGTAAATCGTGCTTATTGCTGTCAGACAGCGATTTACGCCGTTTCGACAACGCTTCGGCCTCTCCCGTGAAAGCCGTCATCTTCCGTCGCCGCCGCGCCTTATGCTCGCTCGGTAAAACGGTAAGATGTTGTTGGGACAGGATTTGTGCCTCTTGGTTGGTTTGCCAAAACGTGTGGACAGGGCTTGTCGTTTGCGCCTCCGGTCGTCGTTCGTTGTCCCGCGTCGGAGTCTCTAAATGATTGTTACGGTAGGGGTTGCAGGCAAAAAGCGACCGACGGATACTTGAATGTATCCGTCGGTCGCTGCTGGTTGCGAGGTGGTCGTGGTGTTGGTGGCTCGCGCCGGATGGAGACGAGTCCGGCGCGAGTTCACCGTCTAGTCTGCGACGCGCGTCGGACGGAAAAATTCGTCAAACAGCGAGCGCAGAGGATTGGGGAGTCGGTCAACGCCATCGTGCCCCTTGTTAAAGAGGGCAATCTGGGTCGGGTTGGGGTCGGTGCCGCGCGTCGGGTCGCCGCCGAAGCGTCCGCGATATTCGCCGGAGATGATGAAGGCGCGCACCATCTCGGCGCGTCTTACACGCCGCGAAGCGACAACGTTGTCGCGCACGTCTTCTCCGGGTTGGCTGAACTGGTTCATCTTGTTCAACCAGAAATCGTAGCCGGAGAAGCTGTTGTCCGGCGCATCGTTCGGGTTACGTCGCAAGTACCCGAAGTATTGCAAGAGGACGAAGGCCGGGTTGTACTGCTTGTTATAGACCGAACCGCTCTCGACGACGGCACGCAGCGCACGCGCGCGTTTGTCGGGTAGGTCGCTGCCGCTATCGTAGGCGGCGAGCGCGGCGTTGCGTTCATCCGCCGTCGGCGTTACTTCGGAGCGTGCGAAGAGTTGGTCAACGTACTGCTCGCGCGTCATGCTTTCGGGATACTGCGCGACGAAATCAGCGCGCTGTACCCATTGACGTGCGAAGTTCTGTTTGTTGGTCTCCAACTGCTGCTCCCAGTTTGTCTGCCCGACGACGACGCCGCGCTGAACCTCCTGCGTGTCGCGCAGGAATTCGGCGTAGCGCGGCAGAGCGCGTGGACGCTGCGCGCTTTCCGTGAACGACGCACGATAGTGTCGGAACACGAAATAACCCGTGTTCTGGAACTCTATCGAGAGGAAGAAGGCGGCGGAGACGTTCTGCCGACGGTCGTCGATGCAGGCCGCGTTGTTGCCGCAACTGGTGATTTGGTTCGTCCAGAACGCCTGACCGGAAGCGTCTGCCTGACGGTTGAGGAAGTCGTGATATTGCTGGCAGACGAAGTTCGAGGCGTTGTCGATGACGTTGACGGGATTGTCCGCCCCTTCGTTGTCGTTGATGGTTAAGGTGGCCGTGCCGGGAGTGCCGATGGAGTTGCCGCTCGACACGCCCGTTATTTGAATCGACGCGCCTTCCGTGCCTTCGCCGTAGCTGTCTTCGGTCAACAGAAGTTGGAAGGTCTTACTCGTTTCGCCGCTGGCGAAGCGCAGCGTTCCGGCGGCGTAGGTAAAGTCGCCGCGTTGCGTCGCACCACCATTGTTGACGCGGTACGTGACATCGACCGCGCCCGCTGTCGAGCCGGTGCGCGTCACGGTGATGTCAACGGGAGCGCAGCCCTCGGTGACGACGTAGTTGGAAGTGCTGAACTGGAACGAGCCTGACGAACCTGGCGACGGTGTGGGCGAAGGTGTCGGCGTCGCGACGGGCGTCGGCGTTGGCGTCGCAGACGGAGTTGGCGTCGGCGACGGTGTGGGAACCGGAGTCGGTGTTGGTGTCGCCGTTGGTGTCGGCGTCGGTGTAGCTGTTGGAGTCGGAGTTGGAGTTGGCGTCGGTTCCGGCGTCGGTTCCGGCGTCGCAGTCGCGCACGGGTTCGTGATGGTGCAATTGCCGACGGTAAACTCGGTGCCGCCGCGCGTGATGTCGCGTTTGGCGTTGGCTCCCGCAGTGAAGGACGAGCCGCGCAAGCCCGCGAGCACGCTGCCCGCGCCGATGCCGGGGCCGTGTGTGATGAACTGCGCGTTGTTGAGTTTGCTGGTTGCGACCTTGATGGTGATGGTGTCGTTAACGGTGTCGATGAAACCGCAATCGGCGTTGCCCCTCTGGGTGTAAGTTATCGAGCCGTCGGAGTTTCTGACAGCCGTGCCGTAGACGAAGGTGGGTGCCGCCGGATTGGTCGCGATGGCCTGAAGGTAGAACTGATCGCCACGGTCGGAGAGGGCGAAGCTGTAATCGCCCGTCGGGCTGAGGCCGCTGAAGGGCGCGTTGGCGGTGAAGTGCATGCGCCAATTCCCTCCCGCCGGGACGACTGACAAATCCGAAACCTTCATCGTGGCGACGATGGTGTCTCCGGTGGCGGGCGAAAATTCACAGGAATACTTGACCGAAACGATGTCGAGCGGGTCGTCCGCCGGAACCACTGCGAGCAGGGCGTTGACGACATCCTGCCGGAAATCCGTGACCTGCGAGCCAGCAATGCCGCCGACGCTGGTTGCTGTCGGGAGCGGCCCCGTCTGCGCGGCGGGCGGCGTTCCGGGACTCGGCACGTTGGTCTTGCCGTCGCCGTTAATCTTCGGCCCGGACATCTGGCGCGCGACGTAGGTATGACCGTCGAAGTCGTTATGGTCGTCTGTGTAGGCGACGTTGGCGGCGCCCGTCGGGTCGAAGGAAATCTGGAAGTAGTCGATGAGGTTGCGGTTGGCCGTTCCCGTCAGACCGCCTTCGGAGATGTTACTGCCGTGGATGAAGTGGTCGCTCACCTTCACTTGGCGGAAGGTTGGTTCTTCGGCGGTGGCGTTGAACGACTGTGCGTAGAAGACTTCCCAATTGGCGTTGTCGTTGTTTGTGGGTTCCGACGTGCCGAACCAGACGATGCCAACCGAGCCGGGCGTCGGGCCGGTTTCCATCCACGGGAAGACGCTCGTTCTGGTCTCCGGCCCGTTGCTGACGCGGACGGGCGTTGACCACGTATCGCCGCCGTCGGTCGAGTGGACGAGGAAGATGTCGTGGTCGTTGGAGTAGGCGACGTAGGCGGTGCCGAAGGGCGTGCCATCGTCAGCCACTTTGACGGGGAAGAAGATGTGCGCGACACCGTTGGGGTCGGTCGCCGCCTGTTTGCAGACGTAGGCGGCGGCTTCACCCGTCGGCAGCGTGACGGTGCTGTGGCAGACCTGTCCGGTCGAGCCGCTGACGTAGACGCGCCCTGATTTCTGGTGCACGTCGATGTAGCCGACCTGTCCGATGAGTCCGGCGGTTTGCGCCGGACCGTAGGTCAGGCCACCGTCGATGGAGCGTTGAATCTGCGTCACCGTCGGCGCAACCGTGCGGTACAGGAGATAGACGTTGTTCGGGCCGTGAAACTCGTTCCACTGGCGGTCGTCGATGGGCACGCCGCCCGAAGAGTTGCCGACGGGGTTGCGTAGAAAGGTCGCTCCACGGTCGGTCGAACGCTGCGCCGTGATGTTGGAAAGCAGGAGACTGGACGAGGCGAGCGTCGCCGGATTTGGCGGCAGAGCGTTCGTCACAGGGTCTGGAAGACCGACGGCGAGATCGATGTCGCCGCCGCCCTGCGCGCCTGCCGCCACGCGGTCTTCGTCCGCCGTGTTCGAGTCGGGCTGGCCGCGATAGATGTAGTTACGCATGAACGGGTCGTACGTAGGGCTTCCGGGTTGAAGGTCGATGTACCAGAGGTCGTTGCCCGCAGGGACGCCGCGAATCCCGCCGACGTAGAAGTTGCCGTGCACGTCCGTACGGCACGACGGTTCGCCGTCGCGCGCCGCCACGGGAGCTTTCACCGTGACGTTGGGCGTGAAGGTGATGCCGCCGGAGACGTAGTTGGCGGTGCGCGAAGCGGTCTGATTGGCGACTCTCGCGCTGCCCTGATACTGGTCGCTCACTCCTGACGTGGCGAAGTAGACGACATGCACCGTGTAGTCGCCGGAGCCGGACGAGTTCGGGTCGATGGCCGCGTTCTCTTCCGTCTGCGGAGCGCCCTGACCGTCTTGACCGATGGGTGCAGTGGCGTTGCATTGCGCGATGGTCGAAACGGCGGACGGACATTTATGAATGTAGAGGTCGTAATCGTTGGCCGGAACTGCCCACGCAATCTTGATGGCGATTTGCTTGCCCGTATAGACGCCGGGGGCGACGGTCAGACGAAAGGTGTCGCAGTTGACGCCTTCGACGCATGTCGCTTCGCCGCCCGCCGAACCCGTCCCCGTAGCCGTTCCCACCCACGTCGGGCCGGAGCCGACGGGCGTGAGCGAAGTGATGGTGCCGGATGAAGGACTGGCGGCTTCCGCCTGCTTGACGACCGAAACGACGCGCGCTCCCGGCAGAGGCAGCAGCAACGTGACGAAGATGAAGGCGAGCGCGACGAAAAGCGTGAATCTGGCCGATGGTTTGAAAGAATAGAGCCTGCGGCGCGAGGCGCGGCGCGTTCTTCTCGTTTTGTTGGCGGCGGAATTTTGGGAGGCCGGGCGGTGAGGCTGGTCTTCTCCGGCTTCCAGAAGTTTTTCAACTTTCGGTTTCATTGCGACGAAACTCCTTTTGATTTTTTTGAAATGGACGTACGTCCGGCAAAGGCGACGCCGGAGCAGGACGCTTGCGAACAGCGGGCAAGATAACTGTGCGCGAACACCCGTCTTAGGGGTTTGGAGTGTCGGGGTTTTCGGGGTATAGAGGCTTATATCACAAGACCACCGGAATCGTACAGCAAAGTTTGCCGTAGGCGCGGCATGGAGAGTCTTTTTGCGTCGGTCTTGGTGGAGGCGTCGGCGTCCGTTTTGCTACATTGGCGGCAGCGTGAGCGAAAGCAGATGCACGACGCGCGCCTTGCCTTGTCCGCCTTTGGCGATGAGTCGAAAATTTCCCTCCGGCCTTTCGATGTTCCAGACCGCCGACTGTTCCGATTTGTAGTAGGCTTGCGCGAGGTCGCCGAATTTGGCGAAAGCAATCTCTCTGCCCGGTCGAACGTAGCCCGTCACCCAGACGACTTTGCCGCTCGCGTCGGTCTTGTACGCGATGGAAGTGAAGTCGGTCTTCTTGAGCGTCCAGGCTTCTTTGCGTCCGCCGTCGCGCGTGTCGCGCCCGCCGAACGTGCCGAGCGATTTGAGTTTGTCGTGCACTTCGTCGAGACGCGAACCGACACGCACGCCGAGAATGTCGTCAGACACCTTCTGCGCGCCTGCCTTGTTCTGCGACGCCGCAGCGACGACCGGACTCAAAACCTCGCCCGTCGTAACCGACAGCAACAGCAACGACACGGCGACCAGCGCCGTCCAAATCAGAGCAAGAAGCGTTTGCCGACGAAGACAGAAAAGCGGACGAACGCCAAGATGCGGACGAAGACGAGAAAGCGGCTTGGTCATTTCAGTTCCAATCGGTTATTTCAGTTTGATACGGCGGGGAGATTCAATTTTTTCCGTGGACGAAAGTTTTACCACAATCCAGACCTTTCAAACAGCGCACACGCCTCTTGCGCCGACGACGGACACGATTCCGTCAGTCGCGACGTGCCGCGCGATGGTCTAACGTTGTGCCGCGAGGTCGCTCTGCGCGTAGAGGACGAGACTGACGCCGGGGCGCAGAGGATACTCGCCGACTCGCCGGTAGCGACCCGCAAGCGTCGTGCTCAACTGCGCGTCCTGCGACTGGTTGCCAATAACGATTGGCTCGGTAAACGCATTGATCTGTCCGAAGAAGCCCGTGTGCTTGTAATCGCGCAAGTACCACGGCAGAGGCCAGTAGTCCGGCGAGGCGACAGCAATCTTTGTCTCCTTGCCCGTTCCCGCACGCGCCGCGAGTCGCTCCACCTCGCTCATCAACTGCAAGAATTCTCGCTTCGTGTGCGCGTAGACGTAGATGTACTGGTCGTTATCATACTGTTGAAAATTCAGCACCACCGTCTGATACAGAGAGAGACAGAACAACGCCGCGACCGACACGGCGACGACGAGCGGCATAACTTTTTTCAGTTCGCCTCCGCCGAATACTTTTCTTTCATCCGTCGCCCAACGCGCCCATCGCTCGACGCCGTAGCCGCCCGCAATCGCCATCGGCACGATGAAGTTGAGCGCGAGCCACGGCGTCTTGTAAGGGACGAGCGAATAGGCCGCCAGTATCCCGAACGCCCACGCCGCGAAGAAGATGGCGCGACCGTTCTTCGCGCGCTCGAAGACCGCCCACGTCGCGCCCAAAATCGCCAGCGCAAAAATCGGCGCTTCCTCCTGCCAGAGCCACTGGATGTAAGTTTCCCACGGCTTCTTGTGAAAATCGCTCGTCCCCGTCTGCGTCCAAATCTTGAACGTCTCAATCGCGCCGTCAACGCCTTTGGCATACCTGAAGAACGACGAATAGAACAACACGTTGACCAACACAAAGAGCGCGACAGACGCGACGAGCAGCAACGCGACATGCTTTGCGCCGCCCAGTCGCGCCAGTTGTGCGGTTGGTCGCCCTGCTACTGCGGCGTCGTGTCGTGCCGCGTGCGGACGCCTCCCGAAACGCGCTATCGCCCACGCCACGCACATCGCCAGCACCAGCACGCCCAGAGAAATAAAGGCCGTCTCTTTGGTCGCAAACATGAGCGCGGCGGAAATCACGGCGAGAAACAGATAGGCCACCTCCGTCGTCTCGTAATACCTGAGCGCGGCGACGACGATACCGAGCGTGAAAAAGACAAAGAGCGATTCGTGTATGAAGTAGCGCGAGTTATAGACGGCGCCGGGCGAGAGGGCGATGAGCGCGGCGGCGGCGAGCGCGCCGAGTGCGCCGATGTGTCGTCTGAGCGAGAGCGCGAGGCAGACGGTGCCGAGGCCAAAGAGAACTGGAACGAGTCGGATGGCAAACGTCGTCATCCCTGTTTTCAAAAACTTCTCAAGCAGCGCGGCGGGGACGAGCGCGAAGTAGTAGAGCGTCGGGCCGTGGTAGTTTGCCGGGTCGTACTGATAGACGCCTTCGCGCACCAGCCGCGTCAGAAAGAAGCCGTTGACGCCCTCGTCGTGATGCAGCGGCTTGAGTTCGAGCGCGTAGAGACGCAGGAGCGCCGCCGCGACCACGACCGCCACGCTCGCCCACAACCACACGCGTTCGGAGATGATGTGCCCGTCGTCGTCTGCCCAGGCCGACGCGCCTCGGTCGCTGCTCGTCATGTTCGACGCCGCGCCGTCTCTCACGACGGATGCTTGTTTCGTCTGCGCCGCTCGTTTACGGGCGCGTTGTTTTGTAGAGCCGGTAGGCACCTGCTTCTCCAACCTTCGCATAACGTTCAAAAAACTGGCTATTGACCACCATCGCCGTCTGCTCCAACGGACTCACGACAACGTAATCCACCGCATAACGCTCAAGCAACTCAGCCGCGCCCGCGCCGCCCGCATACATGCGACGCAAGTCCGCCTCGCGCGGCAAGTAGTCAAGCCCGTGCGTCCACAAATGTCCGGCGTAGCCCATTGGCGAACGTCTGCCCGTCAAAAACACCGGATGATTATATGTCGGCGCATGCAGAATCAGTGAACGCGGCGGCGTCTCTCTCTTAATCAACTCCGCCAGCAACACTCCATCACGGTCAAAGATTTTCTGCTCCGCCTGTTCCGACACCACGCGCCACACGTCGAGGCTCCCCGCCAACGTCAACATCAACAGCAACGTTACCGCCGCCACGCGTCCCGCCATCGCCTGCCAGCCCTTCAAACGCAGACGCCACACGCGCGCCAGCAACAAGGCCACCAACGGCGCAGACGCCAGCCACCAGTAAAAAATGACTTTGATGTTGTCCCACACCCACGGCGAGAGTTTGTAGAGATTCGGGATGACGAAACAGAGCGCGAACGGCAACCAGAAAAGCACCAGACGCTTCGACGTCAATGGTCTCTCGCCGCGCCACGCGAGCGCCACGACCAGCAGCGGAATGAACAACCCCGTGTTCTTCAACCAGAACCACACCACGTTCTGCGTGCCTTTGTCCCAACCAAACTCCCATCCGAAGAAAGTCCCCGCACGCGCCCCGCTCTCGCGCGTCGCCCACCACATCTGCGGCGCGGCAATCAACAACGCCGACACGAAAAACACCGCCCACGCCCGCCACCACTTCGGAAACAACAACAACAGACACCCGCCCATCCCCATCATCACCACGAAACTATGCGCGTGCACCAACGGCAACAACCCCGCCACGACGCCCGCCGCCAACATCAACGCGGAGGGAGAAAAACGTGGAAACGGAGAAAGCGAGAAAGGGACAGGCAGCGATGCCACATCAACCGCCGCGCGCCTCCGTCCTTCCGCGTCGCCGCCGCGCCTCTGCCTCCGGCTCTTGCCACTCTTTACTCGTTTCCCCGTCTCACCCTTTCCCCTTTTCTCATCTTCCCTGCTTCGCCCTCTCTCATCCTCCCCGTCTACATCATCGCCAACCACGCGCCACCACAGCATCCAGACAATCAAGGCGAGCGGGATGCCGAGCAGCAGGCCGCGTTGCGGAATCAGAAGCACCGTCAACGCATTGCCCCAACGATACGCCGTCTCGCCGCTCGTGATGGTGTAATCATGGCTCAGCGCCCAGAGCATCTCGAAAACACTCCGGCTACCCGCGCGCCACTCTCTGACCAACACCCACCAACCGAGTCCGCCGCTCAGGAGTACGAGCGCGGGTGTGATGAGCGCGGCGAGGCGGTCTCGCGTCAACCGCCACGCCCAACGATGCAGCAACCCGACGAGCGCCAGCGCAAGCACGAAGTTTTGCCAGAACATCACGCCCTCTAAACTCGCGCCCGCGCGCACAAACATCGCCGCCACGAAATCAATCATGAACGGATACGTCAGTCGCACTCCCGAAAACTCCGGATGCTGCGGCGGGAAATTATCGCCGAAGGCAAAACCCGTGATGATGCTGATATGAAAGGGCAGGTCGCCGAGATTCGTTTCCGCGCCCGTGAAAACCTCTCCGCCGCTCACGTACATCACACGCCCGAACAGAAACCAGAACAACACCGCCACCGACGCATAGAAAATCACGACTCCCCGCCCGCCGTCGCCGCCGCTTATCAATGCACGCCGCACAAACCCCCACGCATCTCCGATGTCCACGGCGAGCCTCGTTCTCCATTCCGACTTTAGTAACAACGCGAGCGGCGCGGCCACAATCACGACGGCGAGCAGAAGCGTCAAAGGGGTCAGTCCGAGAAACGAGGCGAGAATGAATCCGACCAAACCGAGCGCGACGAATCCCGTGCACACGCCCGCGCACGCGCGCGCCGGCATTGGCGCATCCCTGTCGTAGAAGTATGTCGCTATGGTTCCGGTCGCCGTCGCGACGAGCGCAAGCAAAAGAGCGAAAGGCATAGGGCAAGAAGTTTTTTTCGTCGTACGAGATAGTGTGCGAGATGAAAAAGAAGATACTACTATCTGACAAATTTGGCACCAACCGACACGCGAAAGAAGGGCAAAAGGCAAAGGGGTAAAAGGCAAAAGTGACGGAAATGGCTGTCCCTCCCTTTTTCCTTTCACCCTTTTACTTTTGCCTTATGAATGCGGGTAGTGTAAAAATTTGAGTTTCGTTCCCATGCGTTTATCAACAACTGAGAGGTCACTTCATGCTTCGGGCAGGTATCGTCGGGTTGCCGAATGTCGGCAAATCCACACTCTTCAACGCGCTCACGGCGCAACAATCAGCCGCGCTCGCGGCCAACTATCCGTTTGCCACCATCGAGCCGAACGTCGGCGTCGTGCCCGTGCCGGATGAACGCCTCGAACCGCTTGCGCGCATCGTCAAGACGAGCGTCATCATTCCGGCGACGGTTGAGTTCGTGGACATCGCTGGGCTGGTGCGCGGCGCGTCGCAGGGCGAAGGACTCGGCAATCAATTTCTCGCCAACATCCGCGAGACGGATGCGGTCGTGCAGGTCGTGCGTTGCTTTGAAGACGAGCAGGTGATTCACGTCGAAGGCTCGGTCAACCCGCGACGCGACATCGAGACAATTCAAATCGAACTCGCGCTCGCTGACCTCGCATCGGCGGAACGGCGGCGCGAACGCGCGCAAAAGACCGCCAAGAGCGGCGACAAAACGGCGAAGGCCGAAATTGAAGTCATCGAAAAACTTCTCGTCGCGCTCTCCGACGGCAAACCCGCGCGCACCGTCGCACTCACCGACGACGAACGCGCCATCGCTCGCACGCTTTTCCTCTTGACCACGAAGCCAACCATCTACGCCGCCAACGTTGATGAAGCGACGCTCGCCGCGCCCGAAACGAACGCGCACGTACAGACCGTGCGCGAAATCGCCGCCGAAGAATCTGCGGAGTGCGTCGTCATCTGCGCTCAGATTGAGGCCGAACTCGTCGCGCTCGCGCCCGACGAAAGGCGTGGTTATCTACAGTCGCTAGGGGTCGAGTCGAGCGGCGTTGACGAGTTGATTCGTAGCGCCTACCGCCTGCTCGGTCTGATGTCGTTTCTCACGGCGGGCGAAAAAGAGGTGCGTGCGTGGACGATTCCGCAGGGCACGCGCGCTCCGCAGGCGGCGGGCACGATTCATTCAGACATCGAGCGCGGCTTTATTCGCGCCGAAATCGTCGGCTACGACGAACTGCTGCGCGCAGGCTCCTACGCCGCCGCGCGCGAACAGGGCTTGCTCCGTCTCGAAGGCAAGGAGTACGTCATGCAGGAAGGTGACGTGGTTCATTTCCGCTTCAACGTCTGAGGGCGCGCTGACGCTTCCACTCCATCCGAAAACGTGCGCGGCGAGCAAACCACAGTCTCGCCGCGCACAACCCTTCATTTAAGGCGGCGCGACGCGCTTGCCTTCTTACTCGTCTTCCGACTCGTCGCGGTTGCGCTTGCTTTCCGGTTCGTGTTTGCTGCGCTCCCTCCGTTTGCGTTTGCCCTCCCGTTTGTCTTGGCGGCGCTCGGTTTGCCGTTTGTCTTTAGTGCGCGAGGCGACGCCGCGCCGCGACTCGCCTGCGCGTAAGGATTGGTTTTGATGAGCGTCTTCGTGTTTGGCAGCAGCGTTGCCTGACCCGCTTCGAGAGTTTGAATCGCTGCACGCCAACCGCGAAAGGCGATGCTGTTGAAGGTCGCGGCTTCGTGGTTGACCGTGAAGTCAACGAGATGGAAGCCATAGAGCGGCACGACGACCTCATGAAACGAGGGGTAGAGTGTGCGAGCGAGGTCTGTCACAAGTTTTCGCGTCCAGTCGAGCGCACCGCCTCCGAACTGGATGGAAATCAAGTCCCACACGTATTTCAGCATGTATATTTCGCTGTAGATTTTTTCCTCGTTCACCTTTTCATCCCCGCCACGTGTGACAGCGCCCTTGAAGTCTTTTAACAGCACTTCCCAAAGATCCGCGCCGTCGGGAAACGGCGGTGGCGGCGCTTTCCATTCCGGCGGGCATTCCATACCTTCGTCGAGCAGCATGGCAAACTTAGGGCGCTTGATGTCGTCGGGTGTCTGGGAGATGTAGTCGCTGAACGTGGGCGCACCGTAGAACCACGTCGGATAGTTCTCGTAGAGTCCGCCGTCGGCAATTACCTTGCCGCCACGCCTGTCGGGCGCAAAGAGGATGGGGAGGCTCATGGACTGTCTGACCGCCAGCGCCACCTCCATTTTGCTCGTCAAGTTTTTGTTGTAAACGAGCATCTTTCTGTTCGTCGTGTCTGAGGCAATCATGGTGAGGTCGATGGGGAGATGCTGAAATGTGACCTGCCCCGAATACTTCGTCAACTGCTTGACCTTCGCCTCTATCAGATTCCTCATCGTGAAGTAGAACTTATCGCCCTTGCAGAAGCCGCCGCGATTGGTGAGTTGAAACCAGAGCACGCCGAACGGCGACACCGTTAAAGTATTGATGTTTATCACGGCATCGACCACCACGTCTGCGAACTTCTCACGCAGGGCGACGGCCATCTCGAATAATTTCGGGTCGAGACCGAGTTCCTTCGGGTAGCCTTGCAGGACTTTGGCGACGCCTCGCTTGATGTCGGCTTCCATGCTGTCGGGTATAGGGTCAGCGCCGAAGATGTTGTCGGGAATGATGTCGAGCACTTTGCCGACGAGTTTGTTGACGTAAACGTCGAGGGGCGGCGTCTTGATTTTGATTTTGGTTAACTCGTCCACCATTTTTTCGAGAAACAGTCCCTTGAGAAGATGCCAGAGGATGGTTTGTCGTTTGAGCGACTGGTCGAGTTCGGCGGCAGTCTTGGGCGCGTCGAGGAAGTCCATGAAGTCAATCGGCTCGACGTTGGGCGGGAGGTTGGGCGGCCTGTCGGCTTTGCCGTTCGGTAATCGACGCATGCCCTGCGGCGCACACAACCAGTCAATCTCGTTGGCGTCGTAACCAGCGGCGACGAGCGATGCGGTGATGGCTCCGGCTGAGTTGCCAATCACGCGTTGAAACCAGACTCCGTTTCTTGCGAGCGCCAGCATCGCGCCGACGTAGGCTGTGCCGAGCGTACCGCCGCCTTCGAGAATGCCATCCACTTTGAGAGCGGGCGTGGGGAGCGGGGTATAAAAGGTCATAAGGGAATCTCCTGTGGCAAATGGCTGGCTTGTCGGCAAGGTTTGGCGCGGGCGAGCCAGCAGGTGGGAATGCAGCAAGGCCAGTCTGTGACGTGGCAGCCGGGGCATCAACGTCCCTCTGTGCGTTCTCTATCTTGGAAAGCGCGTGCGTTGAGAATGAGCGGCGATGTGTCCGTCGTCGTTATGGTTAAAACCAACGCGTCGGGCGTCGTCATGTCGAGTGTGGGCGAGGCGGATTGGCGTCTGTCTAACGATGCGACGGCGACGCGTGGGCGCTCGCGGCGAATACGTTTGACAATGGCTGTTATCGGCGAGGGATTGCTGTTCTTCGAGTGGTTATGATTGGAGGCTGAGTTGCAGCATGGCTTGTAGTTTCTCTGCGTAGCCCTGAATGAGCGCCCATTGGTCTGTGCCGTTGATGATGCGGCGAGCGTTCTTGTAGTCGCAGGTCGTGCCGGAGATGTAGTCGCTGAGCTTCTTGCCTGTGAACGCCCCGGTTCGCATGCCATACGACATGATGCGGTAAGCGATGTCGGGATGGAGCGCGACCTCTGGATGTTGGACGAGATTGGAGTCGTCGGTGAGCGCGAGCGCGTCGGTCATCTTCTGGTAATTGGCGCGGCCTGTAATCTGCACGTAGCCGCGACCGCGATAGTTATAACCGTCGCCGGGCTGCGTGTTGCCGAGACGTTTACCGAGCGCGGTTCCGGCGTTGTACTTGTTGAAGTAAGACTTCTGCCCGCGCTCCGTAATCGGTTGCCACGTGTCGGCGCATTCATGTTTGACGGTCGCCAGCATGTAGGCCGCCCAACGCACGTCGTTTATTTCCGTGTCGAGTTCGATATATCCGAGCAGGTTATCTAAACCGGAAACTTTGCTCTGCGTCAGCGAGCCGTATTCCGCGCGATACTTGTTGAAGAAAGTCGTGTGGTTGAATTTCATTCGCCGTCTCCCGCAGGTGTTTGGAGAGTTTTCAGAACGCTGGATTCGTGCAAGGCTGCTCAAAATACTCTTAATGCCCAGCGGATGCAACGTTTTTATCCAGAGACGGAGGCGCGTTTATGGCAGCGCAATCTTTTTCCACGCTTCGGGATTCCCCGCGCCCTTGCCATCGCACTTGGTCTTCGCACGAAACTCTTTCAACTCCGCCACGCCGTCTGCGAAACCAAAAGTGGCGAGCGACCCGCAATCGCCCGGCCCGCGAAACTTGTTCAGCACACTCAAACGTTTCGTCTTATCATCGAAGGTTGCCAAGCCCCAGAGTTCCTGCGTTTCGATTTTGTCGAGTTTGTCTTCCTCCTGCGATTCGTAGGTCTGGAAGGTGAGCAACTTTCCAGACGGAGGCGATTTCGTCTCGTCAAGAAAGGCATAGACTTGCGAACCTTGATAAGCGCCCGACGCGCACAGCACTTCGACGAGATACTTCTTTTCCTCCAACTCATAAAACTCAAGACCCACGATTTTTCCATCGCCCGCGCCAAAGGTCGCAGCGTAAGATTCCTCGCAGTCGTCAGGCCATTTCAGAATCTTGCGCCACGCCTGACGGTCTTCAGCGGTCGGGTCTGTTTTCTTCGGATACGACGCCCCGGCGGTAGGCGTCGCGCTCGCCTCTATCTCGCGGGGCGCGGTGGCTTGAGGCGTCGCGGCATTGGCGGCAATAGCGGTGTTGGCGGCAGGTGCGACGGCGGGCGTGTCCGTCGTCTGACGTGGTGGGCGCGTCTCCTCGTTCGACGCGCAACCCGCTAACAGCGTCAAAGGGAATAACAGAAAAATGGTTCTCATCAAAGAGACGCGCAACGCGCCGCGATTTCGCACACTTCCCTTTCTCGTTCCGTACAAAAACATCCGTGGCTGCCTCCAAGCAGAGAGAGTTAATCGGTCATATCTTTTTGCACAGGATAATAGAATGATTTCAGTAAAAGTTAAAACGCGCCGCTCAAGCCTGAATTGCTTGAGCGGCGCGTTTATTTCCGATACGGCCTTTAAGAATCTCTGCGGACGCCCGACCGTGTGCGCGTCCGCTCCGGCTCTCGCTCCTACTCTCAAGAGCCGTCTGCTTTAACGCAGAACGGCACGAACGCCGACCAGAATCAAGTAACCGACGGCGACAAGCACGCCGAGTTTGATGAGCATCACGGCGATGCCGATGATAGCGCCAATGCCGCTGAGGACGATTCCGGCGGCGGTTAAAACAAGCGGGATGCCGACCACTAAGACGAACATGCCGAGCAGAATTATTCCCACGATTCTCATAATATCTTTAGTTTCTTTCATCTCCGTTTACCTCTCTCCTCGCGCCCCGTCGAATCTCTTTTTCGGATGAATGCCATGTGGACGGTGGCGCTTGCCTCGATATACGAAGAACTTCTGCGCCGCGTTCCATGCAAGATTTCAAGGGGCTGTCCGAGGCGATTTGCGCCCGTACAATCCGCCCGTTTTGTGCTAAGCTTATCCCAAAGTTTCCCCTTTTTGAATCCTTTTGACGACCACGCGAACCGTCACAACTGCGTCGCGACGAGCGACCGGACGCGCGGAGTTTGTCGGGAGGAATCGTGATTCAAAATTTCGTCACACGGGAACAGATGCCGCGACGTACCAACAAGAATCTCTTCGCCGACGAGGAAGAAGAACGCCCCGCGACGGCTGTGCAAACGGCGGTCGCCGCCGACGCGCCGCTCGCCGAGCGGATGCGCCCGCAGACACTCGAAGAGTTTGTCGGGCAAGAGCATCTCATCGGCGAAGGGCGTGTGCTGCGACGCATCATCGAAGGCGCGGGCGCGCTCCCCTCGCTCATCCTCTGGGGCGCGCCGGGCACAGGCAAAACCACTCTCGCGCGTCTGCTCGCCGCACGCAAGACGGCGCGTTTCGTTCCTCTCTCGGCGGTCTTTTCCGGCGTCCGCGAAGTGCGCGCCGCCATTGCTGAAGCCGCCGAACACCGCCGCGTAGGCGCACGCACGATTCTCTTCATCGACGAGATTCACCGTTTCAACAAAGCACAGCAGGACGCGCTCTTGCCAGCCGTCGAAAACGGAACCGTGACGCTCATCGGCGCGACCACCGAGAATCCTTCGTTTGAAGTGACGGGCGCGCTGCTTTCGCGCACGCGCGTCATGATGCTCGAACCCTTGAACGAAAAGGACGTGGAGACGATTCTCCGTCGCGCCGTCGGCGACGAGGAACGCGGGTTGTCGAATCTCCATCCCGCGCTCACGGACGAAGTGATAGAGCGTCTCGCTCATTCCGCCAATGGAGATGCGCGCGTCGCGCTCGCCGCGCTCGAAGCGGCGGTCGAATCGACCGCGCCAGACAAAGAGGGCGTCCGCCGCGTCACGTCCGAGACGGTGGTCGAAGCTCTGGGTCGCGCACGTTATGCCTACGACAAGGGCGGCGAGGAGCATTACAATCTCGCCTCGGCGTTGATTAAGTCGCTCCGCAATTCCGACGTGAACGCGGCGCTCTACTGGCTCGCGCGACTCATCGAAGGCGGTGCCGACCCGATTTTCATCGCGCGGCGTCTCTGTATTCTCGCCTCCGAAGACATCGGCATGGCCGACCCGCAAGCGATGGTGCAGGCGTCGGCGGCGGCGCAAATCACGCATCTCATCGGTCTGCCCGAAGCCCTCTACCCGCTCTCGCAGGCGACCGTCTACCTGGCGCACGCGCCGAAATCGAACGCCATCAAACGCGCCTTTCACGCCGCGCTCGCAGACGCCTCCGAGACGGCGCGCGAACCCGTCCCGCTTCATCTACGTAATGCCATCACGCCTCTGATGAAGCGCGCTGGATACGGTGGCGGCTATCGCTACGTGCACGACGACCCGCGCGCACGCGAAGAGATGTCTTGTCTGCCCCAACGTTTGCACGGCAAAGAATACTGGAAGGACAACAACGGGAATGATGAAGATTGATTCATTGACGCATCGGGTTATTGATTTAATCAGGCAATGAATCAATGAGCTGATGCATCAATGAATCAATTTCTCGCGTTCGTCGGTTGGTTGAGTTATGAACACAGGGAAAACGGAAAGAGAGTTGGCTTTTCTTCACGACCTTTACGTCGCGCCGGATTGGGGCGAGCGTTTCGCGGAGCTTATCGACGAGCATGTGAAGTTGCCGAAGTCGGGGAGCGCGTTATATGTCGCGGCTGGAACGGGCGGACATGCGCTGGCCTTGAAGGAACGCGGCGGGCAGGATTTCACGCTCGTCTGCGTGGACGAAAGCGGTGAGAGGGTTGAGTTGGCGCGTGCGAAGGCGCAGGCCATTAAGGCGGCGGCGCGTGTGGATTTTCGCACGTCGCAACTCGAAGCGTTGGCGTTTGAAGACGACGCGTTTGACCTTGTTGTAGGTGATGCGTCGATGGTTGCGCCGGAGCGTCTGCCGGAGGTGCTGGCCGAGATGGTACGCGTGGCCGCGCCCGGCGCGAGGGTGGCGCTCAACGTCACGACCGCTTCGAGTTTCGGCGAATTCTTTTCCGTCTACTGGGAAGCACTCGGTAACGTCGGTTTCGAGGAACACGCGCCGACGGTCGAGACGTTCATCAACCAACTGCCCACGGTTTCGACACTTGAGGGACTTGCGACGCGCGAATCGCTCGACGAGGTGGAATCGTGGACGCAGAAAGAGGAGTTCAATTTTGCTTCCGGTGAAGAGTTCGTCAACTCGCCGCTCGCGCGCGACTTTCTGTTTCAAAACTGGCTTGAGCCGTTGCACGACGACGAGGCGCGCGAACGCGTGCTCGCGGAAGTCGCGCGCATCATCGACGAAGAACGCAACGATGCGGAATTCGCGCTCTCCATCAAAGCCACGATTGTCGTCGGGCGCAAACCTGAATGAGTCGAGACGAAATTTCCGTCGGAGATGAGGATGGCCGCGAGTGTGTCTGAAGACTCGCGGCCAACGGCTTTGCTTGAAAAGTTTTTGAAGGAACGTCGTTAGCGCGGCTTGTTGAGCGTCGCTTTATCGGCGGCGAGTTCTTCGTCGGAGAGGCTGCTGCGGTCGGCGGTGTGGAGTCGTTCGCGTTGGCGTGTGGCTTCGAGTTCCGCATCGTCCTCGCCTTCGCCGATGCCTTTCTTAAACTCGCGGATACTTTTGCCCATGCCTTTGGCGAGTTGCGGCAGGCGCGTGCTGCCAAAGAGAAGCAGCAGGATAACGAGGATGATGATGAGTTCCTGCATTCCCAATCCGCCAATTCCTAACATAATTCAATCCTCCAAATTAATAAGTGGAAATCAATATCGCGACTTGAAGCGTCGTGTGCGCGGTCAACTGCCGCCGCCGTCGTTGCCTTCCGATTCATAGAAAAGATACTTACGCCACGTCTCATCGGCGCGTCCGAGATAGCGCATGATTTGACGGTTGACGTGCAGCGAGAAACCGCGCGGACGACGCACCAGATGCATCTTCGCTTCTTCCGGCGTCCGGCTGCCCTTGCGGTGATTGCAACGTTTGCAACACGCTACCAGATTATCCCAACTCGATTCGCCGCCACGCGAACGCGGCAGAACGTGGTCGAGCGTCAAATCCGAAGGCGAAAACTGTTTGCCGCAATACTGGCACGTCGAATGGTCGCGCAGCAGGATGTTTTTGCGTGACAGCGAACGGTTTTTGAAAGGGATGTGGATGTATTCGGTCAGACGAATCACCGACGGCGCGTGAATAGACATTTTTGACGAATGAATCATGTGGCCGTTGTGCTCTTCCATGCGCGCGACGCCTTTGAAAATCATCACAATCGCGCGCCGTTCATTGCACACGTTAATCGGCTCGTACGATGCATTCAGGACTAAAACTCGTCCATTCATATTGCTTATTGATATTACGCGAGCAGTTTGAATAAGGCAAAAGTAAAAATGAAAAATGAAAAAAGCTCGAAAGGAACGAAGCGCGTTTCAGTTTTTTAACTTTTCATTTTTACTTTTTCATTCTCTGAAGCGGTCGGTCGCTTCGACGAGTGCGCTGGTGGTGCCGGGTTCGAGGGCGGAGTGGCCTGCGTCCGGTACGACGCGCAACTCCGCTTCCGGCCACGCACGTTGCAACTCCCACGCGCTCATCATCGGGCACACGACATCGTAACGTCCCTGCACGATGACCGACGGAATGTGTCGAATCTTGCCGACGTTTTCAATCAGATAATTATCCGTGTCGAAGAAAGCGTTGTTCATAAAATAGTGGCATTCGATGCGCGCGAAGGCGAGCGCGAATTCAGCCTCGCCGAAATCAGCGATGAAGTTCGGGTCGGGATAAAGTTTCGACGTGCTGCCTTCCCAGATGCTCCACGCGCGTGCCGCTTCGAGCCGCACGGCTTCGTCGTCGCTCGTCAGCCGACGGTGATACGCCGAGAGCATATCGCCGCGCTCCGCTTCCGGTATGACGCTCACGTATTGCTCCCACACGTCGGGGAAAATCGCGCTCGCGCCCTCTTGATAGAACCAACGAATCTCCTTCGGACGACAGAGGAAGATGCCACGCAGGACGAGCGCGCGTGCGCGTTCAGGATGCGTCTGCGCGTAGGCCAGCGCCAACGTGCTGCCCCACGAACCACCAAACACCACCCATTTATCAATCCCCAGATGCACGCGAATCCGTTCAATGTCGGCGACCAAGTGCCACGTCGTGTTCTCTTCGATACTGGCGTGCGGCGTGCTCTGTCCCGAACCGCGTTGGTCGAACAAGACGATGCGATAGGCCGCCGGGTCAAAAAAACGACGGTAGTCCGCGACCGTCCCGCCACCGGGGCCGCCATGTAAAAAGACCACGGGCAAGCCTTCGGGATTGCCCGATTGCTCGTAGTAAATCGTATGCACGGACGAGACGCCGAGCATGCCCCGGTCGTAAGGTTCGATGGGCGGATAGAGTGTTCTCATAGCGATATAATACAGAGGTTAGAGTTCGGAGGCTAGAGGCACAAAGCAGAGGTCAGAGGCTAGAAATTAGAGGTTAGCAAAATCGGCAATCCGGTTTTTAACTGACCTCTAACCTCTAGCCTCTGACCTCTGCTCCTACGCCCGCGCAACGGTGAGCACGAATACTTCGCTTGCGCCCGCGACACGCAAGGCACGCGCGCAGGCCGAGACGGTGGCTCCTGTGGTGAACACGTCGTCGATGACGAGGACGCGCTCGCCTTCAATCAGACGCGTACGCCGCACATCGAAGGCGTCTGCGACCGTTTCGCGCCGCGCACGCGCATCCATGCCAGCGCGATGCCGTTCGGCGTAGACGGTGCGAACCAGACTCCACTCGTCGAAGGGCAGACGCGTCTGTGCCGCCAGCGCGCGTCCGAGCGTCGCTGCTTGATTAAAGCCACGCTCGCGTTCGCGTCGGGGATGGAGAGGGACGGGCACGATGCGCGTCGCCGCGTCGAGGGGCGGACGCCTCTGAGTTTCCAAAAGCAGACGCGCCAGCCGCGCCGAGACGTGCGGCTCATGCTTCAACGTGAGCACCGCCGCGCGCAGTGCTCCTTCGTACACTCCGCACGCACGCGCCGCCGTCCAACTCTCATCGTCGCAACGGCGACAACGAACATCCTCCCGCTTCTCCCGTTCCAACGCGCCCGACGCCCCTCTCGCTAATGCGCCGCACTTCCAGCACATCGTCTCGTTGCCGGAAAAAATGTGCGTCGCCCGCCAGCAGGCGGCGCACGCGGGCAGGTCGGCGCGCGCCTCGACGCTCCGCACGCCGCACGCCGCGCACGCGTAAGGGTAGACGAGCGCGAGCGTCGCGTCGTAAAGCATGTCGATTTTGTTAGCGAACGACATGGTGAGAGGGATGCTGTACGAAAACCAAAACGGTTGTTGGTGTTGACGTTGGCGAGGATGTCGGGCGATTCGTATTGACGTTCGTGCGCGCCCGTAACTTGGAGAGCATACACGAACAGCCTCCCGACTTGAACTGTTCAAATCGGGAGGCTGTGCGATTCGATGGCGCGAAAGTCGTTGCCGTCGTTTAATTGTTAACGTCGGCGTCCGTCTAGTCTTCTTCGACGTTCAACAGGCCGCGTTCCTGCAAATCCTGACAACGGAGGCAATAACGCGCCCACGGCACGGCGTCGAGACGTTTCTCCTGAACGGGTTCGCCGCAGTTGATGCATTCGCCGTAGTCGCCCGCTTCGACGCGCTTCAAGGCTTCGTCAATCAATTCGAGCAGGCGGCGGTCGTTGGCCGACATGGAAATCAAAAGCTCTTTCGTGTAAGCGTTGGCGGCCATGTCCGCCGGGTCTTGCGTCGCTTCGGCATCGCGTTCGCGGCTCGACAACTCCGCTTCCGTCACCTGTCGGAATAATGATTCGCGTCGCTCAAGCAAGCGGTCGCGATACGTTTTCAATTTCCTTTTATCCATCTTTGATACGCTCCCTCCAAACCCCACTTGACCAAACAAAACTTTAGATTTGTGATTTAGACATACGTTAAAAAGCATCCTGCTTGTTTCAATCGACAATCAAAAATCTTCAATCCAAAATTTCGTCATTTCTGATACGGCAATCCGCGCATAATCGTGTAAGCCCTGTAAAGCTGTTCGGCCACGACGACGCGCGCCATTTCGTGCGTCAGCGTCAAGCGCGACAGAGACCAACGAACGTCTGCGCGTCTTTTAACCTCCGCCGCGACGCCGAGATGTCCGCCGACGACAAACGCCACCTCTTTCACCCCTTGTTCCTGCCAACGCTCAAACTCCGCCGCCAATTCCGGCGAACTCCATTGCCGCTCGCCTTCCACGTCGAGCAGCACCGTAAAGGGTTCAGATGCTAAAGCACCCTTGATTCGTTTGCTCTCCTCCTCCAAACAAATGCGCTCCTCCGCGCTCGCGCTCTCCCGGAGTTCCGTCACCTCGCACCGCACGAACCGACCGAGCCTCTGCAAATAATCATCCGCGAGCGCACGCAGATGCGCGTTTTTCGTCTTGCCGACCCAAATAAGGCGAAACCGCATAGAATCAGAGATTAGAGGCTAGATGTCAGAAGTCGGAATCATCAGTTCTTTTACTAATCTCTGACCTCTGAACTCTAGCCTCTGTTTCGTAGCGCGCAAGTTTCTCGTAGAGATTTTTACGACTGATACCGAGCAGCCGCGCGGCTTCGGATTTATTGCCGTGTACGGCGTCGAGCGTCTCGCGTATGTAGTCGGCTTCGAGTTCGGCGAGCGTGGGGCGTCGCGCGCCGCGCGCCTTGAGTCGTGCCGCCGCGCGCACCGCCTCCGGCAAGTCCGACGCCTCGACACGCCCGCCTTCCGTCACAATCACCGCCCGCTCCACCACGTTTGCCAACTCGCGCACGTTGCCGGGAAACTCATAAATTTCAAACAACTCAAGCGTCTCGTCCGAGAACCCCGCGACGCGCCGACCATGCTTGGCGGCAAACGCCGACAGAAATTTTTCCGCCAGTGGCTGCACATCCTCGCGCCGCTCGCGCAAACCCGCGACGTGTATTCGCACAACGTTGAGACGGTAAAAAAGGTCTTCACGAAACGCGCGACGCCGCACCGCCTCATCCAAATCCACGTTCGTCAACGCCACCAGCCGCGCATCCACCTTGACGGTGCGCCTGCCGCCCAAACGCTCAAACTCGCGGCGTTCAATCACGCGCAGGAGTTTGGCCTGTGCGTCGGTGGTCAGATGCGCGATTTCGTCTAGGACGAGCGTTCCCTTGTGCGCCGCTTCGAGTCGTCCGGGCTTCATCGTGCTCGCGCCCGTAAACGCCCCGCGCTCGTAACCGAATAACTCCGCTTCGAGCAGTTCGCCCGGCAGCGACGCGCAATCAATATTGACGAACGCTCCCGCCGCACGCTCCGAACGCGTGTGAATAAAGAGCGCGAGCGCATCTTTCCCCGCGCCCGATTCGCCCGTCACAAGGACGTTGGCGTCCGTCCGCGCCACGCGCTCGGCCAACCGCACCGCTTCGCGCATCGCTTCCGATTGGGCGACGAGTTCAATCACTTGTTCTCAAAGAACCATCGCGTTCATCGCGCGACGAACCGCCATTACTGCTGCCACCGCTGCTGCTGCTGTCGCCGCTCGACAGTTCCGTCGGCAGAGCCACGCGTCCGGCATCACGCCATAGTCGTTCAAGGTCGTAAAAGCGTCGCGCCTTCTCCTCGAAGACGTGAAAGATGAAGTCGCCGTAATCGACGAGTATCCACTCGGCGGTGTTGTAGCCTTCGATTCGCAGAGCCTTCGTGCCCTGCTTTTTCAGACGCTCCACCACTTCGTCTGCAATCGCTTGCACCTGTCGCTGGTTGGTGCCGCTCGCAATCAGAAAGTAGTCTGTGAAACTCGCCACCACGCGCAGGTCGAGCGCGATGAGGTCGAGCGCCTTCTTGTCGCTGGCAGCATGGAGCGCGGCGAGCATGCGCTCGTCGAGTTCTGCGGGTTGGTGCGCGGCTTCCTCAGCCGTCGCATTTGTGCTCGGCGTCGAAGCTTGTTTCTGTTGTGCCTGCTCTTTTTTAGTGAGTGGTTCCGGTGTCGAAGAATTCGGTTTCATGCGTTTCTCGATAGAGCCTGTACTTTTTGATGTAATCCGCGACAGGCGACGGAACTAGCGAGGCCAAATCGGCGGCGTCTTTGCCCGCCTGCGTTGCGTTGCGAATCGCTGTTGCCGAAACATCTACGGTTGCGGCATCGGTCAGGTAGATTCTCGTCCGTTCAAGATTCTCGTCCAACACACGCGCGACCCATTCATTGTTTGCGCCGCGCAAATCCACCACGGCATCGCGCACGGCGTTCGTCACGTGCGACGAATTCAACTCATAGCCGGGACGCGTGACGACGATGTGATTGGCGAGCGAGAGCACTCGCTCCCACTCTCGCCACGTCGTGATTTCCAACCACGAATCAGCGCCCATCACGAAAAACAGCCGCGCGGCTCGTCCCAAAGTTTCCACGAATCGCGCCAGCGTATTGACCGTGTAGGGTCGCTCCGGCGCGTCGAGTTCGACGGTCGAGATGCGAAAGCGCGGTTCGCTTTGCGTCGCCAGTGCAAGCATCGCATAGCGTTGGACGGGCGGCGTGACGGCTCGCTCGCGTTTGTGCGGCGCGATGTGCGCTGGTATGAAAAGAACTTCCGTCAAACCGAACAACGCTGTGACGTTTCGCGCCACCGCGAGATGCCCGAAGTGTACGGGGTCGAACGTCCCGCCGTACAAAGCTATGCGCTGCTGCTCTCCCATTTCGCGCGTTACTAACACCAACTAATACAGCACAAACGTGCTGCCCCAACGATTACGACTGCGTTGCGCGCATCTCCTCCGTGCCCCGATTGCCCTTCGACACTCCGCCGATTTCGTCCAACGCCTTCGCAATGGCGTTGACGAGTTCGCGCACGCCGCGATTCGTCACCGACGAGATTTCATAAAAATCTTTGCCGTCTTCGCCAGCACGCACGCGCAGGCGCTCAAGCCTTTCGGGTTCATCGAGCGCATCAATCTTGGTGGCGACAACTATCTGCGGTCGTTCGGCGAGTTCGGCGTCGTAGGCCGCGAGTTCACGATTGATTGCTTCATAGTCGTCCACGGAGTCGCGGCCTGAAATCGAAGAGATATCGACGAGATGCAGCAGAAGTTTCGTCCGTTCGACGTGGCGCAGGAAGCGGTCGCCGAGTCCGGCACCTTCATGCGCGCCTTCAATCAGCCCCGGAATGTCAGCCACGACAAACGTCCGGTAGTCGCCCAAATCGACCACGCCGAGATGTGGCTCAAGCGTCGTGAAAGGATAATCGGCAATCTTCGGTTTGGCAGCGGAGATGGTGGAAATCAGCGTCGATTTTCCAGCGTTCGGGAAGCCGACGAGTCCCACGTCGGCGAGCAGTTTGAGTTCCAGTTGCAACTCGCGTTCTTCGCCGGGACTGCCCTCTTGATGATAACGGGGCGCACGGTTGGTTGAAGTGGCGAAGTGAGAATTGCCGAAGCCGCCGCGACCGCCGCGCGCCGCCAGCCAACGCTGTCCCTCTTCGGATAAATCGCAATAAAACTCGCCCGTCTCGCCATCCAACACCTGCGTCCCGACAGGCACATATACGACCGTATCTTCGCCTTCGCGCCCCGCGCGATTCGAGCCTTCGCCGTGTCGCCCGCGCTCCGCTTTGTGCTCAGGATTGAAACGAAGATGAAGCAGCGTGTTATATGAGGACGAGGCTTCGAGCCAGACATCGCCGCCGCGACCGCCGTCACCGCCCGAAGGGCCGCCGCGCGGCACAAACTTCTCGCGTCGAAAAGCCATCACGCCATTGCCGCCATGTCCACCGCGAACACGAATTTTGGTGCGATCAATAAACAACTTTTTTAATTGCGGATTGCAGATTGCGGATTAAAAAACAGTAGTTAGCCGTCAGCAAAGATGCTTGATGAGGTTTGCTCTCAACCACTTTCCAGCCTTTACTCAAGCTCCCGAATTCTGTTCTTCAAATCCGCATTCCGCATTCAAAAATCAAATGACGCCCGTCGCTTGAGTGCGTGCACTCGGCGCGGGCGTCGCATCAGTACCGGACTCTAGTCCCTCAAACTCACGCGGCGACCGCAGGCGACGCCTCTTGTTCAGGCACGACGAGCGCCAAAGCCGTCACCTCTGCCGGATACACGCTGATGAATTTGCCGTTGCGTCCCTTGTCTTCAAACTTCACAACGCCGTCAATCAACGCAAACAAAGTATCGTCTTTGCCGCGCCCGACGTTTTTGCCTGGCTTCCATTTCGTCCCACGCTGACGCGCGAGAATATTGCCGCCGAGTACGCGCTCGCCGCCGAATTTCTTGAGACCCAATCGTTGCGAGTGCGAATCACGACCGTTGCGCGATGAGCCGACTCCCTTTTTATGTGCCATTGTCTTAACTCCTCAAAGCAGATGTCAGAGGCCAGAGGTCGGAGGTTAGTTAAAAGCAAAAATCTTTTACTAACCTCTGACCTCTAACCTCTGCCTCTATCGTTATCCGATAGAATCAATCTTCACCGTCGTATAGTTCTGGCGGTGTCCCTGCGTGCGCTTGTACTGTTTGCGACGCTTCTTCTTGAAGACGATAATCTTGTCGCCGCGACCGTGGTCAACAATCGTCGCAGCGATACGTGCGCCGTCAACGATGGGTGCACCGACTTTGACGCCGTCGTCGTTTGCGAGCACCAGTGCTTCGAGTTCGACCGACTCACCCGCCTCTTTATTAATCGAAGGCACGCGCACCGTCGCGCCTTCTTCGACGCGAAACTGTTTGCCGCCTGCTCTAATAATTGCGTAAGGCATCTCTCTATCCTCCTACCACACACTCCGGCAAGCCCAACTTGCCACAGAAAAGTCGTTCATTATAAAGGCCATTCGCCCACTGCGTCAAACCCTCGCGGGAGACACGAAAAACGTGTGTTTTCTGGCCGTTTCTCACGTTTTCTGGCCGTTTCGTCGCTCCGCAAATTGCTCCATGAACTTAGTCGAATAGTCGCCTGAGCGAAAATAGGGGTCGTTCATAATCTCCAAATGAAGCGGAATCGTCGTCTTGATTCCTTCAATCACCATCGCTTCGAGCGCGCGACGCATGCGCGCGATAGCCAGTTCGCGTGTCCGCGCGTGAACGATGAGTTTGGCAATCATCGAATCGTAGAACGGCGGCACGAAATAACCCGGATAGATAGCCGTATCGACGCGCACGCCGGGGCCGCCCGGAAGATTGCAGGTCGTAATCCGACCGGGCGACGGCGCAAAAGTCTCTGGGTGCTCCGCGTTGATGCGGCACTCGATGGCGTGCCCGACGATGATGACATCATCTTGTGTGTAAGACTGCGGCTGCCCCTCGGCGACGAGTATCTGATTTCGCACGATGTCGGCCAATGTGACCATCTCTGTCACGGGATGCTCGACCTGTATGCGCGTGTTCATCTCCATGAAGTAGAAGCGTCCATCCTCGTCGAGCAGGAATTCGACAGTCCCGGCATTGGAGTAACCAACCTTTTTGCAGGCTTCGACTGCCGCGCGTCCCATCTGCTCGCGCAACTCCGGCGTGAGCACGGGCGACGGCGCTTCTTCAATCAACTTTTGATGCCGTCGCTGTATCGAGCAATCGCGTTCGCCGAGATGGATGCAGTTGCCGTGCTCATCGGCGAGCACTTGAATCTCGACGTGGCGCGGGCGTTCGATGTAGCGTTCGATGTACACGTCGCCATTTTTGAAAGCGGCGGCGGCCTCGCTTGAAGCCGTCTGTAAGGCCACCCCTAGTTCTTCCTCAGCGCGCACGATACGCATGCCGCGACCACCGCCGCCCGCCGATGCTTTGACGATGACTGGAAAGCCAATCTCGCGCGCAATCGCGAGGGCTTCTTCTTCAGTCTTCAAAGGCTCAGGGCTTCCGGGCAAGATGGGCACGCCCGCCTCTTTCATCGTGCGTCGTGCTTCCACTTTATCGCCCATCATGCGAATCACGTCGGGGCGCGGCCCGATGAACTTGATGTTGCACGCCTCACAAATCTCTGCGAAGTAGGCCGACTCGGCGAGGAAGCCGTAGCCCGGATGAATCGCATCGACGTTGGTGATTTCGGCAGCGGCGATAACGGAAGGGATGTTTAGATAACTCTGTGCCGACGGCGCTGCACCGATGCAAATCGACTCGTCTGCGAAGCGCACATGAAGCGAATCACGGTCGGCGACGCTGTGGACGGCTACCGTCTTGATGCCCATCTCCTTGCACGTCCAGATGATGCGACACGCAATCTCGCCCCGATTGGCTATCAGAATTTTACGAAACTTACGCATAAGTGAGATGTCAGAGGAGAGAGGCCAGAAGCCGGTAAATTTCCGTACTGGCCTCTGACCTCTCGCCTCTAACCTCTATTGTTACTTTCTTATCCCGAAAAGTGGTTGACCGTATTCGACGGGCTGCCCGTCTTCCACGTAAATTTTTTCGACTACTCCGGTCGTCTCAGCCAAAATTTCATTCATCAACTTCATCGCTTCGATGATGCACACGACCGACGCGGCCTCGACGCGGCTGCCCACGCTAACGAACGGTTCGGACGTGGGCGACGGCTTGCGATAGAAAGTGCCGACAATCGGTGCGCTGATGATGTGTAGGTCTTCCGCTCCGGCGCGCGAAGCATCTCCCGCCGCCGTTGAAGTTGCCGATGAAGTAGTAGACGAGGACGCGCTCTCGCTGCCGGATGAAGCTGTCGAAGACGGAGAAGCTTGCCCGCTGGAGGAGACTGGCGCAGACGAAGGCGCGATGGAGGCTGATGAAGCGTGCGGTATCTGTCCGGTGTTCTTGCTCAGGCGGACGCGTATGTCTTCATTCTCAAGCTCGAAATCGGTGAGGCCGTGCGAAGTGAACAACTCGACCAACTCGCGCAACTCTTTCATGTTGAGCGAAGCCGAAGCGTCGGAGCGTCTCGACGGTTGCTGCTGCGGCGAGGGCTGCTGATGACGCCTGCGACCACCGTGACGACCACCGCCGCCGCGTCGTTCGTCGGGGCTGCCACCACCACTGCCGCTTCTATCTGTGCTTCTCTCGCCGCCGACGCCGCTACCACTCCTGTCGCCGCGTTCGCCGCGCGAAGTTTCGTTTCGCGTCTGTTCCTGGCCTGCTGATTGCGATGGTTCCTGCTCGTCGCTCATGCCTTTTCGACTCCGCGCCGTCGAGCCTCTGCTGCTATTAGCGGCTCGCGTGCATCTTAATTTTTACGAACAACAGAAAAAGCCCCAACCCGCTTGCGCGCCGGCGGTCGATTGGGGCTGGCGGTCGGTGAGCGGGTTTGCTGCCGACGCGCGTTCCAGACGACCGCGCGCCACGCCCCGAATTCACTTCCGTTTTTCCTACTCTGTATCTTTTTGCTCGGCGGATGTCTGTTCGGTCTTCTTTGAACGACGACCGCCTGTGCCCGCCTTGTCCGCGTCTTTCGCTTCCGGCACGGACGCCTCGCCACCGCCGCGAGCCTCTGTGGTCTCCGGCTTCTCAAACGTCTTGTCGGCCTTCTTGCCGCCACGACGACCGCCCTCCACTTCCCTCGACTCGCTAGCCTTGGCAGACTTCTTCTTGCCCGAAGCGACGGACTTGGTGCGCTTCGAGGCCGATTCCGCCGCCTCGCGCTCGCGCGGGTTATCAACGAGTTCGATGATGGCGAGTTCGGCGTTGTCGCCGTCGCGTCTGCCAAGTTTGATGATACGCGTGTACCCACCTGGACGACTCTCGAAGCGTTCGCCGAGTTCGTTAAAGAGTCGCTTGAGAGCGGCGACGCCCGCCGTGCGCGGCGCGGGCTTCTGGCCGCGTTTGCCCGTCGAGGCGGATTGCTGGCGGTTGCCTGCGTGAAAGAAGGTGGCCGCCTGCCGACGCAGGTGGACGGCTTCGACCGCCGCATTGTCGCCTTCGAGTCCGCGCGCACGGCGCGAGAGCGTGATGGCACGTTCGATGAACGGGCGCAACTCTTTGGCCTTCGGCAGAGTGGTGACGATGCGCTCATCGCGCGCGTTGATGAGCGAGGTGGCAAGATTCCGCAGCATCGACATGCGATGCTCGGTCGTGCGTCCCAGTTTACGATGTGCTTTTAAGTGTCGCATGACAAACCTTTACTTTGGGACGCTGGACAATAGAGCGAAACAGGTTGTTCGTCGTCTATTATGCATCGTCCAACGTCTATTCTTAATCTTCTTCGTCGTCGATGTCCGCGAAGTCGCTGATGTCGCCCGCGTCGCGTCCGCCGGAGCCGGGAATCGGGTTGCCCTGCTCGTCAAACTCCATTCCGAAATCGAGTCCCATGCCGTGCAGGATGTCTTTGATTTCGTTGAGCGACTTCTTGCCGAAGTTTTTGGTGGCGAGCATCTCGCGCTCGCTGCGCTGTACGAGGTCGCGGATGGTGCGAATGTTGGCGTTCTTCAGACAGTTGTACGAACGCACGGAGAGTTCGAGTTCATCGACCGAGCGGTCGAGTTGGTCGTTGCGCGGCAGGGGCGGACGCTCAATGCCGACGTAAGCGAAGTCGTCCCTGTCCTCCTCGAAGTTGATGAAAATCGCCATGTGGTCTTTGATTAATTTCGCGGCGAGACCAATCGCGTCGTCGGGTTTGACGGAACCATCCGTCCAGACTTCGATGGTCAGCTTATCGAACTCCGTGTTCTGTCCGAGGCGCGCGGCTTCGACCGTGAAATTGACCTTCTTGACCGGAGTGTGGACGGAATCCACAGGGATGTAGCCGAGCGAGAGGTCTTCGTCAAAGTTGCGCTCGGCGGGCACATAGCCGCGACCGCGCTTCAAACGCATTTCGATTTGAAGCGAACCGCCTTCGCTGACCGTTGCGATGTAGACGTTCGGGTCGAGCACCTCGACATCGGCATCGGCTTCGATGTCGCCGGAAGTGACTTCGCCCGCGCCCGATTTCGTAATCGTCAGTGTCTTGGCTTCGCTACCGTGAAGTTTGAAGGGAATCTGCTTGAGATTCAGAATCACGTCGGTCGCATCCTCGACCACCCCGCGAATCGACGAAAACTCATGTTCGACGCCCTCAATCTTGACGGCGGTAATCGCCGCGCCCTCGATAGAGGAAAGCAGCGCGCGACGCAGAGAATTGCCGATGGTCGTGCCGAACCCGCGCTCGAAAGGCTGCGCGGAGAAACGACCGTAACGCGCCGTCAAAGTCTCGTTCTCAACCGCCAGACGACGCGGCATCTGAAATCCTGTCCAGAGATTGTGTTGATCCATAGCCATAGTTTTTATGAGTAAACCTTTTATGCGAGAAGCCGCTCGCTCTAAATCGACAGACGAGCGCGCTTCTCCGGCACGCGCGGCTCTGACCACCAAGCGGGCGAGAGCGCACGACGCCGGGAAGCGTCGCCCCGAATTACTTGCTGTAAAGTTCGACGATTAACTGCTCGTTGATGGAGCGGTCGATGTCGTCGCGCGTCGGCAATGAACCGACCCGCGCGCTCATCTCCGCGCCATCCGCCGGAACCGTCCAACTCGGACGACCGCGACCCGCAGCCGTTTGCCATGCGCCTTCGATGTGCGGATTGCGTCGGCTCGCCTCGCGGACGGAAATGACATCGCCCTGCTTCACCTGAAACGAAGGGATGTCAACCTTGCGCCCGTTGACTTCGATGTGGCCGTGATTAACCAGTTGACGCGCCTGACGACGCGAAGTAGCGAAGCCCGCGCGATACACCGCATTGTCCAGACGACGTTCGAGCAGGATTAAAAGATTCTCGCCCGTAATGCCTTTCTGGCGGGCGGCTTTTTCAAAATAGTTACGGAACTGGCCTTCAAGCACGAAGTAGATGCGCTTGACCTTCTGCTTCTCGCGCAACTGCTGGCCATAACCGACCAGAGCCTTACCGCGTCGCAGAGAGTTGCCATGCTGTCCCGGCGGCTGTGTGCCGCGTTTCTCAATCGGACATGAGGGCTTATAACAACGGTCGCCCTTCAAAAATAATTTTGCACCTTCGCGGCGGCACAGACGGCACACCGCAGCACGATACCTAGCCACTTCTTTTGCCTCCAGTCTATCTTGAAAGACGGAAAAGTTTACAGACCGCAAGCCGCGTTATTTTCAAACAACGCTCCCGCGACCCTTCTTCCTTTAGGTCATATCAATTGCGGATTTCGGATTGCGGAATATGGATTAAAGAAACAAATTCTTCTAATCAGCATTCCGCAATCCGAAATCCGCAATTAGTTAAACTCTACGACGCTTCGGCGGTCGGCAGCCATTATGCGGAATCGGCGTTGTGTCGCGGATGGAATTGACGCGGATGCCGGCGTTGTGAATCGCGCGTATCGCCGACTCACGACCGCCGCCCGGCCCCTTCACACGCACTTCGCACTGCTGCATTCCGGCTTCCTTCGCCTTGTTGGCCGCCTCGTAGGCCGCTTGCTGAGCGGCGAACGGCGTTCCCTTGCGCGAACCCCTGAAACCACGCGCGCCCGAAGACGACTGTGCGACGAGATTGCCTTCGAGGTCAGTAATCGAAATCATCGTGTTATTAAACGATGCTGCGATGTGAACAATCCCGTTCGGGATATTCTTTCTCTCTTTCTTACGAAAGACCTTCTTTTTTCCGCCAGTTGCTTTTGCCATGATTCAGTAAATTCAGTAGTCAGTAGCCAGTAGGCAGAATTCAGTAGAAAAGTAATCAGCAGTTTCTTCATGCTGGCTACTGTCTACTGAATTCTGTCTACTTCGATTTTACTTCTTGCCCGGAGCCTTCTTCTTGGCGACGGTGGCGCGACGCGGCCCTTTGCGTGTGCGCGCGTTGGTGTGCGTGCGCTGTCCACGCACGGGCAAGCCCCGCCGATGACGCAGACCGCGATAAGAGCCGATGTCCATCAAACGCTTGATGTCCATCTGCACGCGTTTGCGGAGGTCGCCTTCCACTTCGCCCTGTGTCTCAATAATCGAGCGAATGCGTCCGAGTTGAGCCTCGTCCAAGTCACGCACGCGCGTGTCAGGAGCAATCTCGGCTTCCTGCAAAATTGAGTTCGAGCGCGAACGACCGATACCGTAAATGTACGTCAGGCCGATTTCTACGCGCTTATTAACCGGAAGGTCTACGCCAACTACACGTGCCATCTTCTTCTCTCTCCAAACTCTTAGATGATTGTGGATTTTGTAATGTGGATAGCGAATTTAATAAATCAACTGCTCATAATCCGCAATCCGAAATCCACATTCCGCAATTCCACTAGCCCTGTCGCTGTTTATGTTTCGGATTCGTGCAAATCACCCTAACCACGCCCTTGCGGTGGATAATCTTGCAGTTATCACACATTTTCTTAACCGAAGCTCTTACTTTCATCTTACTACCCGCCTTTGGCTGAACGTCGCATTCGGCAAAGCCTCGTTGACTTTAGCCATCAGATTTCCTTGTCAGACCCGCTTTATTACTAGCAGTTAAAAATCAACTTGCTCGGCAAACTATGAATAATACCATGACCCCAACCTTGAGCCAAGCCGCGCGGGGCTTCTTCGCCCGAGCTTCAGGCGCTCGCCGCTTCCGGCTGCGCCGCGACACTCTCCGTCACACGCGTGAAGACCTGCGGGCCTTCTTCCGTTATCGCAATTGTGTGTTCGACGTGCGCGCTCGGCTGCCCGTCGAGCGTGACCACCGTCCAGCCGTCCGAGAGCGTCTTGGTATGGTGCGTGCCCATGTTAATCATTGGCTCAACGGCGAAAACGTATCCGGCTCTGATTTTCGTGCCCGTGCCGGGTTTTCCGTAGTTGGGAATCTGCGGGTCTTCGTGCATCTTCCGACCGATGCCGTGGCCGACGTATTCGCGCACCACCGAATAACCGTGGCTTTCGGCATATTCCTGCACCGCCCAACCGATGTCGCCGAGGTGTCTGCCCGCACGACACTGTTCGATGGCGCGATCAAGACACTCTTCTGCAACGCGAATGAGTTGCAATTTATCGTCGCTGACGCGTCCGACGGGCACAGTGGTCGCCGTATCGCCGACGAAGCCTTCGAGCGTTGCGCCGCAGTCAATCGAAAAGATGTCTCCATCCTTGAGCGCGTAGTTGGACGGAAAACCGTGGACGACCTGTTCGTTGACCGACGCGCAAATCGAATAGGGAAAGCCGTGATAACCTTTGAAAGTCGGGAGCGCACCCGCGTCGCGTATCATCTTTTCGGCGGCGGCGTCGAGTTCGAGCGTCGTTGCACCGGGCACGGCCATGCGGCGCAACTCCTGCAAGACCAGCCCGACCAGCCGACCTGCGGCGCGCATCTTCTCTAATTCTTTTCTGGATTTCCCGATAATCATAAGCTCGTTAATCGTCAATCGTAAATCGTTAATAGTAGGAATCTGTTTTCATCTATTAACGATTCACGATTGACGATTTACAATTTTTTCGATGTCCGTGTAAATCGCTTCCGGTTCGCGTGTGCCGTCAACGCGTCGGAGGCGATTGGTCGTTTCGTAGTAATCGAGAAGCGGGCGCGTCTTGGCGTCATACTCGTCGAGTCGCTTCTTGATGGTTTCAGGATTGTCGTCTGCACGTTGCACAAGTTGCGCTTCCGTGTGCACGTCGCAACGCCCTTCCTTCATCGGCGGCTTGAAGTGGGTGTTGTAAATCTCGCCGCAGACGGGGCACGACCATCTTCCGGTGATGCGCTTTTCGAGAATGTCGTACGGCACATCGACGAGGATGGCGATGATTTCATGTCCCTGCGCGGCGGCCAGTTTTTCAAGCATCTCGGCCTGTCCGGTGGTACGCGGAAAACCGTCCAAGACGTAACCATTGCGGCAGTCGTCGGCGCTCGTTCGTTGCTCGACGATGCGAATCGTCAACTCGTCGGGGACAAGCACGCCGGACTGCATGATGGCGCGCAACTCTTCGGCCAGAGGCGTCTCCGCTTGCTTCAAGGCACGGAACATGTCGCCCGTCGAAATCTGGGGCAGTCCCCTGCGCTCTTGAAGCAGACGCGCCTGAGTGCCTTTACCCGCTCCCGGCGCGCCCATTGGAACGATGATTTTAGCCATTGATTCATTTGCTCATTGATTCACTGATTCATTGAGCAAATGAATCAATGAATCAGTGAATCAATTGTTAGCCGCGACGACCGCGCAGGCGGCTGCCGGGGCCGAAGAAGCCTTCATAGTTACGCATGACGAGTTGCGCTTCAATCTGCGCCACGGTGTCCATTGCGACGCCTACCAGAATCAGCAAACTGGTTCCGCCGAAATAAAACTGATAACCCATACCCGTCGGTATCCAGCCGAGTCCGGGCGTCGTGCTGACGAAGGCGTCAATCGACGTGCCGACGAACGGCAGACGCCCGACACGGAAACCGCTCAACATAATCTGCGGGATGAGCGCGACCAGCGCGAGATAGATTGCGCCGACCGCCGTCAGGCGCGTCAGGATAGTATTCAAAAATTCCGCGGTGGTTCTGCCCGGTCGGATGCCGGGGATGAAGCCGCCGTGCTTGCGTAGATTGTCGGCCACCTCTTCGACGTTGAAAATAATCGTGATGTAGAAGAAGGTGAAGACGATGATGAGCGAGATAAAAACCAACTCGTAGTAAGGGTCGCCGCCGTGAAACACCGAGAAAAAGTTGTGGAGTTTGAATCGCCAATTCTGCACGTTGGGGTCGTAGGAAATCCATTGCAGAATCGTCTGTGGAATGGCGAGCATGGAGGAGGCGAAAATCACTGGGATAACGCCGCCCATGTTGACCTTGAGCGGCATGTTGGTCTGCTGTCCGCCGACGAGTTGACGCCCGACGTGTCGCTTGGCATAGCTAATCGGCACTTTACGTCGTCCCGTCTCCACGAACACGATGAAGGCGATGAGCGCAACGAGCATCACGACTAACGCGATAACGCCGATGGTCGCAAACGTGTCGCCGCCGCGCACGCGTCCGAAGACCTGCGCGACGCCGTTCGGCAGACCAATCACGATGCCTGCGAAGATGAGCAGCGAGATGCCATTGCCGATGCCGCGTTCGGTAATCTGTTCGCCGAGCCACATGACGAAGATGGTTCCGGTCGTGAGCGTAATCATGGTGCTGACGAGGAACCAACGGCTCGGCGGCAAGACTCCGTTGGCCTGCAACCAACCCGCGACGATGAAGGTCTGGAAGCAGGCGAGCACCACCGTCAGATAGCGCGTGTACTGGTTAATCTTTTGCCGTCCGGCCTCACCCTCCTCTTGCAGTTTCTTCAACTGCGGAAAGACGGTGGTCATCAGTTGCAGGATAATCGAGGCGGTGATGTAGGGCGTGACGCCGAGAGCGAAGACGGAAATCGTCTGAAAGTTTCCGCCGGAGAAAAGGTCGAGCACGCCGAGCAGGGTGCTGCCCACTTCGCTCCACACACGCGCCAGCACTTCTTTATCGACGCCGGGCGCGGTGACGTGTGCGCCGAAGCGATAGACGGCCAGCAAGCCAAGCGTAAATAGAATGCGCCTGCGTAAGTCCGGCACGCTGAACATGTTTTTGACGGCGGCAAAAAACTTTTCCATATTCGATGCTTCTTTCGCGCGAAAAATGTTGCGAGCGGTTCTCTGGAATTATGGCCTTCGCCCCGCCGCGCGCGCAAGCCGACGACTCGCCTGTGGTGAGGCACTTTAACCGAACGCTCAGAACGCCAAAGACACAGAGGCGACCTTTTTGTTCGCGCGCACTCTGCGTCCTCGGCGGTTCACGGTCTGAATTAAGATGTCAAAAATGCTGCTTGCAGCGGCGACGAGCGGAGCGCGTCTATTGACCGGACGCGTCGTTGGTCGCTGTGCCTGCGTCGGCAGCCCCGTCGGTTTTGTCACCCCTGCTCGAAATCAGTGTGGCCGCGCCGCCCGCGCACTCAATCTTTTCGCGTGCGCTCTTGGTGAAACGGTGCGCCGAAATGCGTAGCGCCTTCGTGACATCGCCCGTGCCGAGCACAACCACGTCGCGGCGTCCTTTGGCGATGAGTCCGCGTTGGTGCAGGAGTTCGGGCGTCACTTCGTCGCCCGCGTCGAAATTCTTGTCGAGCACGGCGAGGGTCACTTCAATCCACTGCTTCTTGAAAATATTGGTGAAGCCACGCTTCGGCAGACGACGTTGCAGAGGCATCTGGCCGCCTTCAAATCCGATTTTCGCGCTGTAGCCGGAGCGAGATTTCTGTCCCTTGTTGCCGCGTCCAGCCGTTTTGCCGAGGCCGGAGCCGGGGCCGCGCCCGACGCGTTTCTTCTTGTGCGTCGCGCCCGCCGGAGAGTGTAAATTGTTCAAACTGATAGCCATTGTTTACTCCGTCGAGACGATGGACGATGAACGATGGACGATGGATTAAGAAAGCCTGTCATCGTCCGTTGTCTATGGTCTATCGTCTGTTATTCAATAATTCGCAGAAGGTGCGGCACTTTGGCGACGACGCCGCGCATCGAAGGCGTGTCGGGGCGTTCGACAATCTGGTTGAGTTTGGTCAAACCGATGCTCCGTACAATCTCTTTCTGCGTCTTCGGAAAGGCGATAAAGCTGCGGTAATACTGAATTCGAATCGTCGCGCCGCCGTTGCTGTCGCCGCCTGCCTGCTCTCTGTTCTCGTCTGCCATCTCGATACCTCGTCAATCGTGAATTGTCAATCGCAAATCGTGACAAGAAGAAATCAGTTCTTTCTATTGACGATTTACCATTTACGATTTACGTCTTTTATAGTTCTTCGACTTGCTTGCCACGCAGGCGTGCGAGTTCCATCGGGTCTTTCATGTTCAAGAGACCGTCGAAGGTGGCGCGGACGACGTTGTGCGGATTGGTCGAGCCGAGCACTTTGGTACGCACGTCGTGGACGCCCGCCGCCTGCATCACGGCGCGCACTGCGCCGCCCGCAATCACGCCCGTTCCTTCCGACGCGGGCTTCATCAAGACGCGTCCTGCGCCGAATTCGCCGATGAGCGGATGCGGCAACGTGTTGTTGATGAGCGGCACGCGAATGAGATTCTTCTTGGCCGCCTCGATGCCCTTCTTGATGGCGAGAGGCACTTCGCGCGCCTTGCCCGTGCCGAAGCCGACGTGGCCGTGGCCGTCGCCGACGACGACGAGCGCGGCAAAACTCAAGTTCTTACCGCCCTTGACCACTTTGGTCACGCGGTTGATGGAGATGACCTGATCGTTGAGGTCGAGTCCCTGCGCTGAAATTCTTTGTCTCGGTTGTCGCATTGCTTAGTCCTATAAAGCGGCGGTGGCTTCGTTGGCTTCCGTATTCGCGTCGCCCTGCTGTTGCGAAGCCTCGCCGCGATTCAATCCTGCTTGGCGCGCGGCATCGGCGAGCGCCTTGACGCGACCATGATAACGATAGCCGCCACGGTCGAAGACGACGCTGGTGATGCCTTTGGCCGACGCGCGCTCGGCGATGGCTCGCCCGACGCGCTCCGCCGCCTCGACGTTGCCGCCGGTTGCGCCGCGCAAATCCTTTTCGGTGGTGGAAGCCGCCGCGAGGGTTTGTCCCTGCTCGTCGTCGATAATCTGTGCGTAGATGTGGTTCAGGCTACGGTAAATCGTCAGCCGCGGTCGCTCCGCCGTTCCCTGCACCTTGCGCCTGATGCGCTTGTGCACCGCCTTCCGAACCGTTGCTCTATCCTTCTGTGCCATAACAACTCCATTTCGGATTTCGGAATGCGGATTAAAAAACTGACTTGTTTCAAATCCGCGTTCCGAAATTCGCAATCTCTTATTTTCCGGTCTTGCCCGGTCTCAACTTCAAGGCCACGTCGGCATAGCGCACGCCTTTGCCTTTGTACGGGTCGGGCTTACGCAAAGAATGCATTTCGGCGGCGACCTGTCCGAGTTTCTGCTTGTCGATGCCGGAGAGCGTCAGCGTCACCTGATACTGCTGGATGGACGACTTCGCCGGAACGCGCTCCGATTTCACTTCGATGCCTTCCGGCAACGGAAACTCAATCGGATGCGAATAGCCGAGCGAGAAGACCACGCGTTTGGCCTGCACGTCGGCCTTGTAGCCGACGCCAACCACGTCCATCTGCTTCGTAAAACCTTCGGTCACGCCGACGATGGCATTGTTTGCCAGAGCGCGCCCCAGACCATGCGCCGCCGCCTGGTCGTCCGACGTGCGTTCGGCTTGCAACTGGTCGCCTTCGAGTTTGAATGTGATGCCTTCAGGAATCGGCGTCCGCAGAGTTCCCTTAGGGCCTTTCACTTCCAACTCGCGCTCATGAATCGTCACCGTCACGCCCTTCGGAACAGTGATAACTTTCTTTCCAATACGAGACATAACAAAACCCTCAATTGCTTCATTTACTCATCGGCTCATTGATTCATTAAAACAATGAACTAATGAATCAACGAACAAATGAATCAATAAATCTGTGCCAGCACTTCGCCGCCGACGTTTTCGCGTCGCGCGCGTTTGCCGCTCATCAGGCCGCGCGAGGTCGAAACGATGTTGACGCCGTAGCCGCCCAAGACCTTCGGAATCTCCGTCGCGCCCATGTAGACCCGGCGACCGGGGCGCGAGACGCGCTCAAGGTGCGAGATGGAAGACGTGCCGCGCCCGTCGTAGCGTAGGAAGATGCGAATCGTCCGCTTCGGGCCTTCGCCCTTGATGACGAAGTTGTTGATGTAACCCTCTTCCTTGAGGATGCGGGCAATCTCCAATTTCAATTTCGACGCCGGGATGTCCACGCGAGAGTGTTTCGCGGCAATCGCGTTACGCATCCGCGTCAGCATATCGGCAATAGGATCAGTCATTACTTAACTCCAAAACAAAGTGATGAGTGATGTGTGATGAGTAATGAGTGAGTTCTTTTTTTTGACCCATCACTCATAACTCATAACTCATAACTACTCTTACCAGCTAGATTTCACGACGCCCGGAATCTGTCCCTGTAGCGCCAGTTCGCGGAAGCAGATACGGCACAGCTTGAACTTACGCAGGTAGGCGCGCGGTCGCCCGCAACGCTGGCAGCGCGTGTACGCGCGTACAGAGAATTTCGGTTTCCGGTTCGCCTTCGCGATTAACGATTTCTTTGCCATAGAACCTCAAAGGTTAGAGATTAGAGATTAGAGATTAGAGATTAGTAAAAGAATTTTGCTTTTAGCTGACCTCTGGCCTCCGAACTCCGACCTCTGTTTTTACTGTCTAAAGGGCATGCCGAGCGCACGAAGAAGTGCGCGTGCCTGCTCGTCATTGCGCGCGGTGGTCACAATCGAGATATTCATGCCGCGCGTTTTGTCTACCTTGTTGAAATCAATTTCGGGGAAAATCAACTGGTCGCGGATGCCGAGCGTGTAGTTGCCGCGCCCGTCGAACGCTTTGGGCGACACGCCACGAAAGTCTCTGACGCGCGGCAACGCGATGGAGACGAGGCGGTCGAGAAATTCGTACATTCGGTCGCCTCTGAGCGTTACCATCGTGCCGATAGGCATCCCCTGACGCAGTTTGAAGGCGGCGATGGATTTCTTCGCACGCGTCGTGACGGGTTTTTGTCCCGTCACAGCACGCAGTTCGTCCGCCGCCGTGTCGATAATTTTGGCATTGGAGATGGCTTCGCCCATGCCCATATTGATGACGATTTTTTCGAGTCGCGGCGTCGCCATCGAGTTCTTGATGTCGAACTCCTTTGCGAGCGCGGGCGCAATCTCTTTTTGATAACGTTCTTTTAATCTGGCTGCCATTTCTCTTTACCTCATCTTAATCGCCCAGGTTCTCGCCGCCTTTGCTTTTCGCAACACGCGCGTTTCCGGGCATGCGGTACTTGCTTCCCGCTTGTTGTCGCCTTACGCCTTGTCGAGCGTGTGACCGCTCCCAGATGCCACGCGTGTTTTAGTTTTGTCGTCGTTGATTTGATATTTGACGCGCGTGGGCTTGCCTGTTTCGGGGTCAATCAATTGCACGTTTGAAATATTGATGAACGCCTCACGTTCGAGGATGCCGCCGCCGCGATTGTTCGATGGATTGGCGCGCTGGTGCTTCTTCTGTATGGCGATGCCTTCCACTTTGACAAGATTCTTCGACGGGACGACTTCGAGCACACGTCCGCGTTTGCCGTTATCGCGTCCGGCCATGACGACTACCTGGTCGCCCTTCTTTATTTTGGAGCGTTTGGTTGCTTTAGCGGTTGCCACTTCTATATTACCTCCGGCGCGAGCGAAACGATTTTCATAAAGTTGCGGTCGCGCAGTTCGCGTGCGACGGGGCCGAAGACGCGTGTGCCGATGGGCGTATCGTCCGGCTTGATGAGCACGCAAGCGTTCTGGTCAAAGCGGATATAGGTTCCATCCTTGCGCCGCACTTCCTTGCGTGTCCGCACGATGACGGCGTTGTGCACCGTTCCCTTTTTCACCGTGCCGTCGGGCGCAGCCTCTTTAACCGTCACTTTAATCTTGTCGCCGAGCCTCGCCGTGCGTCCGGTCGAGCCGCCGATGCCCATAATCATCTCGACACGACGCGCTCCCGAATTGTCCGCCACGTCCAGCGACGTTTGCATCTGAATAGCCATCACTCACCTCATTGCGGAATGTGGATTGCGGATTTAAGAAACCGCTTTTTCAATCCGCATTCCGAAATCCGCAATCTTATTTCTCTGCCTTCTGCACAATCTCGATAACGCGCCAACGTTTGCGCGCCGACAGTGGTCGCGTTTCGACGATACGCACCTTATCGCCGATGGTCGCATCCGTTTCGTTGTGCGCCATGAACTTCGACGTGCGGCGGACGTAGCGGCGATACTTCGGATGCTTAATCAAACGGTCAACGCGCACGACGACCGTCTTCTGCATCTTGTCGGAGGCGACGATGCCGACCTTTTCGGCGCGGCGTCCGCGTTTGCCTGCTTCCGTGCCGGAAGCATTGCCCGGCTGCGAATCGACGTTGGGCGCTACCGCGTGCGCCAGCCCTTCGCCCGATGGAATCTCCTCCACCGCTTGCTCGTCCGACGCGACCGTCGCTTCTTCTCTGTTTTCTTCCGTCATTTCTCTTCCTCGTCAATCGTCAATCATAAATCGCAGGGAACAGGTCTTATCTATTCACGATTTACGATGGACGATTTACCAATGTCTTACTGCGTTACCTCTTGCTGGTTGGCACGCTCGCGTATCATCGTCTGAATCCGCGCCAACGATTTGCGCTCGCGCCGCACGGTCTTCACCGCGTCCATTTCGCCGAGCGCGAGTTTGAAGTTCAGGCGAAAGAGCGACTCCTTCAGACGCGCCGCTTCTTCGCTCAACTCTTCGTCTGACATGTCGCGCAGTTTGTCTATCTCGTCACGTCTCTTCATCTTTAGACCACGCCTCCTTCTTGCTCGGCGCGTGTGACGAATTTCGTCTTGACGGGAAGTTTCTGCGCCGCCAGACGCATCGCTTCGCGCGCCATATCCTCGCTCACACCCTCAATCTCGTAGAGAATGCGTCCCGGCTTGACGACCGCCACCCAGTATTCCGGCGCGCCCTTGCCTTTGCCCATACGCGTCTCCGCAGGCTTCTTCGTTACGGGTTTGTCGGGAAACATCCGAATCCAAATCTTGCCGCCGCGTTTGATATGACGCGTCATGGCAATACGCGCGGCTTCAATCTGTCGGTCGGTAATCCAGGCCGCTTCCAGAACCTTCAATCCGAATTCACCGAAGCTGATGGCGCTGCCGCGCGTCGCCACGCCGGTTCTACGCCCGCGCATCTGCTTCCGGTGCTTAACTTTTTTCGGCATCAACATAATGTTTCGCTCCGCTCAACACAGTGGTCAGAGGTTAGAGGTCGGAGGCCAGTAAAAGACAAAAGCTTTGTTCTTACTAACCTCTAACTTCTGACCTCCGGCCTCTGCTCTTATCCCCTGTCTCCGCGCGGGCGACCACGGTCGCCGCCTCTGTCTCCACGCGGTGCGCCGTCGCCGCCGCCTTCGCGTTCGCGTCTGGTGCGCGGGCGACGTTCACGTCCGTCGCCACGGTCGCCGCGTGTTTCGTTAATCGGGTCGGTCGCCGTGCCGCGCGCCATCGCCGCTTTCGGGTCGAGAATCTCGCCGCGATAAATCCAGACCTTGACGCCGATAACGCCGAACGTCGTGTGCGCCTGAGCGAAACCATAGTCGATGTCGGCTCTCAGCGTGTGCAACGGCAGACGACCCTGCAAGTACCACTCGCTGCGGGCGATTTCCGCGCCGTTCAACCTGCCGCCGACTTTGACCTTGATGCCCTGCCCACCGAAGCGAAGCGTCTCTTCGACCGCTTTACGCATGGCGCGACGGAAGGCGATACGCTTTTCGAGTTGCGCGGCAATCTTTTCGGCCTGAAGTTGCGCGTTGAGTTCCGGCTTGTGAATCTCCTGAATCGAGACGAGCACTTCGCGCCCCGTGCGCGACGAAATATCGGCCTTGAGTTTGTCAATCTCCGCGCCTTTGCGTCCGATGATGATGCCGGGACGCGAGGTGTAGATGATGATTTTCAGACGATTCGCGGCGCGCTCGACATCGACGTGCGAGACGCCCGCTCCGGCGAAACGTTGCTTCAAATCCCTCTTCAGACGGAGGTCTTCGAGGAGATAATCGCCATACTGTTTCTTCGCAAACCAATGCGAATGCCAGTCTTTGTTATAGCCGAGGCGGAAGCCGTAAGGATGAACTTTCTGACCCACAATATTCTCCGTTCAGACTAGCTTTGAGTCGTTTCCGTGGTCGCGCCTTCTGCGTTTTTGGCAGCCGCGCGTCCCGTCTGTTTGTCGCTCTTTTGGCCGTCGCGCGCAGACGCTTTGGAACTCGCGCGCTTGCGGCCTGTCGTGGTTGTCGCGCTCGTCGCCGCGCCGGTCGCAGACCTCGCGCCGCGCGTCGTCGTTGCGCCGCCGCGTACTTTTTCCTTCTCGTCCGAGGAGACGAGGACGGTGACGTGGCAGAAGTGGCGACGCTCGCGGTAGGCGCGACCCTGCGGTGCAGGACGCATACGGCGACGATTCTTGGTCGGCCCCATATCGACGAAGCACGCCTTAATCCACAAATCGTCGGGGTCAACCGCGATGTTGGCCTTTTCAGCCGCTTCGGTCGCGTTGGCGATGGCCGAACGCACGCACTTCTCGATGCCCTCGGCGGCGCGTTTGTTCGTGTATTGCAACACGGCCAACGCCTGATTCACGTTCTTGCCACGAATCATGTCAATCACAAGCCGCGCCTTCTGCGCCGACCCGCGTAAGTATTTTGCACTCGCTCTCGCATCCATAATTCGAACCTCGTTGGTCGTCAATCGCCAGTCGTCAATCGTTAATAGATAAAACCTGTTCTTTCTATTTACGATTTACCATCGACGATTTACGAATCTCTTATCTCGCTACCTTCGACGACTTCTCGGCCTTCGTGCCCGCGTGTCCTTTGAACGTGCGCGTCGGCGCAAATTCGCCAAGTTTGTGTCCCACCATATTCTCCGTCACGTAGACGGGCAGGTGTCGTTTGCCGTTGTGAACGGCGAACGTCAGACCCACCATGTCGGGCGTAATCGTCGAACGACGCGACCACGTTTTGATGGCCGGAGGACGATTTCCGCTCTGCCTGATACGGTCAACGGCCTTCGCAATATGATCGTCAACAAACGCGCCTTTTTTAACTGAACGTGCCATGTCTACTCCATTTCGGATTTCGGATTTCGGAATGCGGATTTAAGACATCAAGCGACTGCTTTTCAATCCGCAATCCGAATTCCGCAATCCGCAATTACTTCACTCTTCTATCGCGCACAATCATCTTGGTGGTGCGCTTGTTCTTGCGTGTCTTGTGGCCGCGCGTCGGTTGTCCCCACGGCGTCACGGGGTGACGACCGCCGGAAGTTTTGCCTTCGCCGCCGCCGTGCGGGTGGTCTACAGGGTTCATCGCCACGCCGCGCACATGCGGGCGGATGCCCTTCCAGCGCGAGCGTCCGGCTTTACCGAACGAGACGTTTTCGTGCTCGACGTTGCCGACCTGCCCGACCGTCGCCATGCAGACGACGGGCACGCGCCGCACTTCACCCGAAGGCATACGGAGTTGCGCGTAGTCGCCCTCTTTGGCGACGAGTTGCGCGAACGCGCCCGCCGAACGCGCCATCTGTCCGCCCTTGCCGGGACGTAGTTCGATGTTATGAATCTGCGTGCCCAGAGGGATATTGCGAATCGGCAGCGCATTGCCCGGCAAGATGTCTGCTTCGGGGCCGCTCATAATCGTCTTACCAACTTCGATTCCCGTCGGCGCGATGATGTAACGCTTCTCGCCATCCAAGTACGTGATGAGCGCGATGTGCGCCGAGCGATTCGGGTCGTACTCGATTTGCGTGACACGACCGGGCACGCCCGTCTTGTCGCGTTTGAAATCGACGATACGATAAAAACGCTTGTGGCCGCCGCCGCGACGACGCACGGTGATGCGCCCGTCGTTGTTGCGTCCCGAAATGCGCGTCTTGGGTTCGAGCAGAGAGCGTTCAGGCTCCGCGCCTTTGGTCAACTCGTCGCGCGTCAGATAGGTCTGGTAACGCCGCGACGGCGATGTCGGTGTAAGTTTCTTGATGCCCATAACTTTTTAATTGCGGAATGTGGATTGCGGATTTAAGAAATCACAAGACTACATTCAATCCGCATTCGGAAATCCGAAATCCAAAATTGTCAGCCGATGGCGTCGCCGTACTCGAACGGCGGTTGACCTTCCTTGAGCGTAACGTATGCTTTTTTCCAAGATGGCTTGCGCCCCTCGAAACGCCCGCGCCTGACCGTCTTGCCCTCGTAATTAATCGTGCGGACGGCGTGCACTTCGACGTTGAAAATCTTCTCCACGGCGTTCTTGATCTCCGGCTTCGTGGCGTGGCGGTCAACACGGAAAGTCAACAACTGACGACCGTCCGCCGACTCCTCTTTCGCCATCAGAGCCTTTTCCGTGATGACCGGCGTTTTGATAATGTCCCAGACAGTACGCATCTCTTTTACGCCGCCTCCTCTTCCGTGCTCGCTTGTCCGCCGCCGCTCTCATCATTGGCTTTGGCTTGCGGGTCGAGCAGACGCGCCAGTTCTTCCGCCGCCGCACGCGAGAGCACCAATTTTTCGTGATACAGCACGTCGTAAATATTGACGCCGCCGCTCGGTACGACCTTCGTGCGTTTGACGTTGCGCGACGCGAGCAGCAGATTGTCGTTCTCGATTGAATCGACGACCAGCGTCTTGCCGTCTAAGCCGAGCGTCTTGAGCGCGCCGATGAAATCTTTCGTCTTCGCTTGCGAGAGCGTGAAAGCATCGAGCACGACTAGATTACCTTCCTGCAAACGCGCCGACAGCGCCGAACGCAACGCACCCCGTCGCATCTTCTTGGGCAGATTGTGCGACCAATCCTTCGACTGCGGGCCGTGCACGTTGCCGCCGCCCTTCCACAGAGGCGAACGAATCGACGCGATACGCGCGCGACCCGTGCCCTTCTGTTTCCAGAGCTTGCGACCCGAACCCGACACGTCGCCGCGCGTTTTCGTCCCCACGGTGCCCTGCCGCGCGTTGGCGAGATAAGCCTTCACCGCCGCATGAATCAACGGCTCGTTGACCTCCGCGCCGAACACCACATCGGACAACTCAACGTCGCCGACCTCTTCATTCTTCAGATTGCGAACCTTTACGGTAGGCATGTTGTTTACTCCGTGAACAGACGATGAACAACTGACGATAAAATTCGCCGATGGTCTATCGTCGGTCGTCTATTTCTTCTTCTGTCTCGCCGCTTTTCTGACGACTACGAGGCTGCCCGTCGCGCCCGGCACCGCGCCGCGCACCATCAACAGATTGTTTTCCGCATCCACGCGCGCCACGGTCAAACCTCTGACCGTCACACGCTCATCGCCCATGTGTCCCGATGAGCGCGTGCCCTTGATGACACGCGAAGGGTAGGCCGACTGGCCGATGGAACCCGGCGCACGCACGTTCATCGAACCATGTGATTCGGGGCCGCGATTGAAATTGTGTCGCTTGATAGTGCCCGCGAACCCGCGTCCCTTCGAGCGGCCGATGACATCAATCTGGTCGCCGTCGGCAAACTGATTGACAAGAATCGTGTCGCCGACGTTGACATCGCCCTCCGGCGCATCGAGGCGAATCTCCTTCAAGATGCGAGTCGGAGGCACACCGCCGCCCGTCTTCTCGAAGTGTCCGCGCATCGGCTTATTCACGCGCTTGAGTTTGATGGGTCTCTCTTCGACCAGACCAAGCTGCACCGCGTCGTAACCGTCAGCGCCCGCCGCCGTCTTCTTCTGCACCACGACGCACGGCCCCGCCTTAATCACCGTTACCGGAGTAACCGTGCCATCAGGCGCAAACAACTGCGTCATTCCAACTTTTCGACCGATGATTCCGTTAACCATCACAACAACCTCGATTCACTCATTGATTCATTTGCACAATGACTAAATAAACTGATGTGCAAATGAATCAATTTATCTGTCTCTACCAAACGCTTTAATCTCGACATCGACGCCTGCGGGAAGGTCGAGTTTCATCAACGCATCCACGGTCTGCGGCGTCGGGTCGAGAATATCCATCAGACGCTTGTGCGTTCTAATCTCAAACTGCTCGCGCGATTTTTTATCGACGTGCGGCGAACGGAGCACCGTCCACTTGTTCTTGGAAGTGGGGAGCGGTATTGGCCCCGCGACGCGTGCGCCCGTGCGTTTCGCTGTTTCCACAATCTCCGACGTGGACTGGTCGAGCACGCGGTGGTCGTAGGCTTTGAGTCTGATTCTGATTTTTTCGTTTAGCATGTTTTTCTCAATTTTCGATTCTTGATTGGCGATGCGGCGTTTTCCTTGCACACAATCGCCAATCAAAAATCTTCAAACGCAAACTTATTCGATGATGTCAGAGATGGTGCCCGCTCCCACCGTTCGCCCGCCTTCTCTGATCGCGAACCTTAACCCCTTCTCCATCGCGATCGGCGTGATCAACGTGATCTCCATCGCTACGTTATCCCCAGGCATTACCATCTCTACTCCC
>DASVTU010000002.1:0-69592 GCA_036387415.1 Pyrinomonadaceae bacterium
GATTTCGCGGACGGTGCGCGCGATGATGGGCGAGCGCGTCTGTCCACCGACGAGCAACACTTTGTCGATGTCCGACGGCTGAAGTTTGGCGTCCCAGAGCGCCTTCTGACACGGCTCGATGCTCTGCTCGACGAGGTCCGCCACGAGTCCCTCGAAAGTTTCGCGCGTTAAGGTCTTGCTGAAATGCTTCGGACCGGAGGCGTCCGCGGCGATGAAGGGGAGGTTGATATTCGTCTCGGTCAGCGAGGAGAGTTCGCACTTGGCGCGTTCGGCGGCCTCTTTCAGACGTTGGAGTGCGAGCCGGTCTTCGCGCAGGTTGATGCTCGTCTCTTCACGAAACTGATCGACCATCCAGTTGATGATGCGTTCGTCGAAATCCTCGCCGCCGAGGAACGTGTTGCCCGAAGTGGACAGCACCTCGAAGACGCCGTCGTTCATTTCGAGGATGGACACGTCGAACGTGCCGCCGCCGAGATCGTAGACGACGATGCGCTCGGAAGAACTGCGGCCGAGACCGTAGGCGAGCGCGGCGGCGGTCGGCTCGTTGATGATGCGTTCGATGCGAAGCCCGGCAATCTTGCCTGCGTCTTTGGTGGCCTGTCGTTGCGTGTCGTCGAAGTATGCAGGAACGGTGACGATGGCATCGGTGACGGGTTCGCCCAGGAAATCTTCGGCGGCAGCCTTGAGGCGCTGCAAGACGATGCCGGAAATCTCCTGCGGGCTATAGACGCGCCCCTGCACGCGTATGCGCGCGTCGCCGTTGGTCGCGTCGGTGATTTCAAACGCGGAGGTTTCGCGCGCACGCTTCACTTCGGCGTCGTCATACTTGCGTCCAATCAAACGCTTGACGGCATAGACGGTGTTGGCCGCGTTCGTCACGGCCTGACGTTTAGCGATTTGACCGACGAGGCGTTCGCCCTTGTCGGTGAAGCCGACGACCGTGGGCGTTGTGCGCCCGCCCTCTTTGTTGGGCACAATCTGCACAGCGCCGCCTTCCAAGACGGAGACGCAGCAGTTAGTTGTTCCCAAATCAATCCCGACGACTTTGCCCATATCAATTCACCCAACGTCCAACGAGTTAAACTTTCAAAGGTCGGATACGCTCCGGCCTGCGACGTGTTCTGGCCTACTTGGCGACTTTGACCATCGCCGGACGCAGCAACTTGTCGCCCAGACGATACCCGCGCACGATCTCCGCAATCACGGTATCGGAAACAAACTCGTCAGATTCTTCAGCCGCGATGGCTTCGTGCACGTGCGGGTCGAAACGCTGGCCGACGGTCGCCACCGGCTCGACGCCCATGTCCGCAAACACGCCGCTTAACTGCTTGCTGATTAACTCGACGCCGTGCAGGAAATGCCTGAACTCTTCCGACTCACTCTTTTGCACTGAATCCTCCGCGGCGAGCGCGCGTTGAAGATTATCGAGCACGGGCAGCAGACGCCCGACCACATCGCCGACGACGCGATTGTATGTCTCATGCCGCTCGCGTTCCATACGCTTGCGGTAGTTCTCAAAATCGGCCTGCCGCCGCGCCAGTTTATCTAGATAGTCGGCGCGTTCCTCCGACAGTTTTTGCAACTGGCTTTCGACGCGACGCAGTTCGGCACGCGTGGCGACCAATTCGGCCATGACGGGGCCGGAAGCGGTTTCGGCCTTGCGCGGCGACTGTCCGGCGTCGCCGCCCCCACCCGTTGCGCCACGATTCGTGCCTGTGCTATCGGTCGAAGGTGTGGTGGTGTCCAAATCGTTGCGACTCTCTTCTACTTCCGAAGGATTGGGGCCGCCCGCCGTGTCTGCATCATCGGCTTCGTCGCGTCCCTGCGTGTTGTCCTGTTCCGCTCCACGGTCGATGCGGCGTTGCATCTCGGTTGCATCCTCATAGATGGAGGCACGCCCCAACTCGTCCGGCGTCAACTCGCCCGCATCATCTTCGTCTTTGCCAGATGCCTGATTTTTGCGCGCAGCGTTTTCTTCCTCATCGAGGAAACGGATAGGGATGCGGCTCGGCGTCTGTCGGTTCTTATTAATCATTATGATTTCGGCCCTTAGGTTTAATTTCGACCCTTTTATGTGCTAACGGCGCGAACGCGCTCTCCTCCGTTCGACCAAAATCCGGCGAACTGTTGTGTCGATTTCGCATTCAGATACGGGTGACTTCCTCGCGCAACATTCGTTCGACGAGACGCGCGACGTAGTTGACGACCGCCATCGTCCTTTCGTATTCGATACGCATCGGGCCGACGACGCCGAGCGTGCCGACGATTTCGCCGCTCCCGCCGATGCGATAGGGCGCGGTAATCAACGTGCAATGTTGCATAGAAGGATTGGTGTTTTCGCGTCCGATGACGACGTGCACGTCGCCGAAGACCGGATCGCGTGCGATGCATTCATTCAGGATTTTGACGAGGCGCGATTTCGCTTCAAACGTGCGGAAAAGTTCGCGCAGGCGTTCAACGTCCGAGAAGTCAGGCTTGGCGAGGATGTTGGACGCACCATCGACGTACACGTCGCCCGGCTCGTTATCGTCGTCTTCCAGACTTCTTTCAAACAGCATCACGGCGTTTCTCAACAGACGGTCGTAGAGCGCCTTTTCCTCGCGCATCATGCCGAGGATTTCGGCGCGAATGGTTGGCAGATTTTTGCCGCGAAATTCCGTGTTGAGATAGCGCGCGGTCTGCTCAAGTTCTTCCTGTGTGAGTCGCTCGTCGATGCGAATAATCTTGTTCTGGACGATGTTTGAAGAGAAGACGAGCACGACGAGCACGCGTTCGTCGGCCAGTTGCATGAATTCGATGTGCTGCAAACGGTTGTCGGCGAGCGGCGGCGAGACGGCGATGCCGACGTTCTCCGAGAGTTCCGAAAGAAGGTGCGAAACCTTCTCCATCAGACGCCCCGGCGCGTGCGCGCCCTCGGCGTTGAGATGGCCGAAGGTGCGGTCGATGGCGGAGAGGTCGGCGCGCGTCAGGCGCGCATCGCCGACCATGTGGTCAACGTAAAAGCGGTATCCTGTGTCGGTCGGGACACGTCCAGCGGAGGTGTGTGGCTGCTCGACCAGCCCGGCCTCTTCGAGTTCGCCCATCACGTTGCGAATCGTGGCGGGACTCCAACCCGCCGCGCCCGCGAACCTGTCCGCCACCGTGCGCGACCCGACGGGTTCGCCCGTCTTCAAATGCTCCTTGATGATGGCAGACAGCACGGCCTGCGCCCGCGCGTCGGGCATCCAATCGGCCTGCGATGTTGAGGTACGAATTGCCATCGAAGTAAAAAAAGGCGTGGGAACTGAAGAACCAGAGGAAGGACTGACGGACGCCAAATTTCGCGCCCGGCGTCACGCATTATTCAATAACGCCGCTCCTCCTTGCATGTCAACAATTTAATTCTTCAGGCGTTCGTGCACTCCTTGCGTGCGCTCGGCACGAACACAGTCAAAAGAGTATAACGGATTGTGGAAAAGGCGCGCAAACCATTCCGGCAGGCGACCTTAAACGCTTCGCCCCGCCGCGTCGCAACCGCTCCCGCGCCGCTCTCTCCACACGCTAATTTGAAGGCTCTACAGGATTTACGGCTTCGCTTCAAGCAATTTCCGAATTATTTCACTTAAACCGCTGAAATCATTAAACTTAACGAAGCACTCGAATCGCCTCTCCGCGTTTGTCGAATCCGTTGCGACGAGCCATTTGGCGGCCTGTCAACACGTTAGCGTCGCACGCCGGAGCGCCATTTGACGCTTGCCACGCGAGGCTCGTAATATCTCTGCATCCGGTCGCCAATCTTTTAACCCCTCGGCGGCTGGCTCTCGTCCGACCTCGTTGCTGGCAGCTTTTCACTCGGAGTTGACGTTTGCACGCTTCCTTTGGGTTTTCGCCGGACAAGAATCTCTAACGCTTCTTATGCAAGAATCTCAAACACTTCTGTGCACGCTCTTTGTTGATGCCTTTCGACAACTCGCAGCGCATCGCCCGGTGCCCGACGTGGACGTGCGCTTCTACCCCTACGCCGGACTAAACCACACCATCCGTCTCCGCTCAGGCCGCGTCTATGTCCGCGTGTCGGATATTTTCCGCGATGCGCCGCTCGAAGTTCATCGCGCGCTCGCCTTCATCCTCGTCGCCAAACTCCTGCGCCGCCGCATTCCCGTCAAACATGAGCGCGTCTATCGTGCCTACGCCTGCTCGTCGGAAGTCTTGCGCGCCTCCGACATCGCACGTCGTCAACGCGGTCGCAAATTCATCTCGTCGGCGCGCGGACGCTTCCACGACCTCGAACGCATCTTCCGTAGGCTCAACCGCGAACACTTCGACAACAAACTTCCACCACCGACGCTCACATGGTCGCAGAGACGCACGCGCACCATCCTCGGCCATCACGACGGCGTGCACGAAACTATCGTTATCAGCAAAACGCTCGACGCGCAGGACGTTCCCGAATGGTTCGTTGAATACATCATGTTTCATGAGATGCTTCACATCAAGCACCCGCCGCGTCTTATCAACGGTCGCCGCTACTATCACACCAAAGCCTTCCGCGCCGAAGAACAACGCTTTCCACGTTATCACGAAGCGCAGTCTTGGCTCGACCGCATTGCGCGCCAACGCCGCACACTCCAACGCGCACGCGCCGCATAAAGTCGCCTCCAAATCCAAAAAATTAGAACTCGCGTCTAAAGATTCGTACCGCGAGTTTTTACAAATTGCACTACAACTTTTACGAAACTTTGCTCCGCCTTTGTCGTTTAAGGAGACAGGAAGGTGGGCTCCTCCGATAAGAGCGGGTGAGCGTCGCAAGTAAATGTACCAATCCCTCCGGTACTTGCTTCGACGTTCATCCGCTCTTAAGGTTTTCGACCCTTCCTGTTTTCGACACGCCGCTCCGGTCATAGCTCACGGCTGGACAAAAACCCGCGCCGCTCGCTAGACTACGCAGTTTACAGACGAGGCCGGATGCTTTCCTGTAGCCTTGCGGCCTTCAAAGAACAGCAAAATTTATTTCAAGACGGAGCAAGAATTACACCTATGGCGATTCCCGCAACACAAATCCGACGCGGCATGGTTATCCTGCATGAAGGCAAACTTTGTAAGGTGATTGATTTCCGGCATCACACGCCGGGGAATCTGCGCGCAATGGTGCAGACTAAATTGCGCGACCTCAAAACCGGCTCATCCTTCGAGCATCGTTTCCGTTCGGCTGACACGGTTGAGAAAGCGTCGCTCGAACAGCGCGAAATGGAATACATGTATTCCGATGGTTCGCAGCACCACTTCATGAACACAGAGAACTACGAGCAAACCGCGTTGAGCGGTGAAGACCTCGGCGACATGGCGCAATGGCTCATGCCGGGCTTGCGTATTCAAGCGGAATTTTATGAGGGGCAACCCATCGGCGTGACACTGCCGCCGTCGATGGAACTCGGCGTCGTCAGCACCGAACCGACGATGAAGGGCGCGACCGTCTCCAACGTCAACAAACCCGCGACGCTCGAAAACGGCGTCACGATTCAAGTGCCTCCATTCGTCAACGAAGGCGACCGCATTCGCGTTGACCCCGTGGAAGGTCGCTACATCGAACGGGCTAAGTAAAAGTGACGGGTAACGAGTGATGAGTGATGCACCATGAGTTAAACGGTTCGGCCTCCCACTCATCACTCGTCGCTCATCACTCATCGCTCATGTATTTCCTCTACAGCCTTCTTCTCGCCGTCGGTTTCGTCGCGCTCCTGCCGCGCTTTCTGCTCGACACACTACGACACGGAAAGTATGCCGCCGGATTTGGCGAGCGCATGGGCAGGTATCCACGGTTTGATGCGCGCGGTCGCACCGTCATCTGGCTCCACTGTGTTTCGGTTGGCGAAACACAGGCCGCGCGTCCGCTCGTCCGCGCACTTCTCGAACGCTACCCATCTCACACACTCGTCGTTTCCACCGTTACAGAGACAGGACAGCAACTCGCGCGCGAAGTGTTTGCTGACACGGCGACGGCCATCTTCTACTTCCCCTTCGATTGGGCATGGACGGTGCGCCGCGCTCTCCGCATCATCAATCCATCGGTCGTGCTCGTTATGGAAACCGAATTGTGGCCGCGTTTCCTACGTGAATGCGGCGCGCGAGGCATCCCCGTCGCGCTCGTCAACGGGCGCATCTCAGACACATCGTTTCGTCGCTACAAAATCATCCGTCGCTTCATCAGCCGCGTCACGCGCGACATCTCGCTCGCCATTATGCAAACCGACACAGACGCCTCGCGTCTCGCCGCGCTCGGTCTCGCACCCGAACGCATTAGGGTTTCAGGCAATGTCAAATTCGATGTCGAGACCGAGACGGCAAAGCAAACATTAACCGACGAACTGCGTGCGCGCTTCCATATCGACGACGCAAGACCGCTCATTGTCGCCGCCAGCACACATGCGCCCGAAGAACGCATGCTGCTCGAAGCATTCAAACAACTTCGCGCCGCCTCGCTCGTCGCCGATGCGCGCCATGATGCGGACGCGCGCCGCATCACGAAGACGAATGCGCCCCACGCCCATCCGCGACTGCTCATCGCCCCGCGACATCCTGAACGCTTCGACGAAGTAGCGACGCTTCTGGACACTTCCGGCCTGCGATGGTCGCGCCGCAAGGCACAACACGACGCGACAAATGACGCGCAGTGTGACGTTATCCTGCTCGATACCATCGGAGAATTGCGCGGCGTCTATCCGTTGGCCGCGCTCGTCTTCGTCGGCGGAAGCCTCGCGCGGACGGGTGGACACAATGTGCTCGAACCTGCGAGTTATGCCCGTTGCATCGTCACTGGCGCACACACTTTCAACTTCAAATCGATCATCCGCGAATTTTTCGAACGCGATGCGCTGGTGCAGATTCCTGATGTGACCGACGACGAAGCGCCGACGGTTTTGGCGCGGGTTCTCGGAGAGTTGTTGCATGACAGTGAACGGCGTGAGCGCATGGGAGATAACGCGCTTGCCGCTCTCGTCGAGAATCGCGGCGCAACCGAACGCACCATCGAAATGCTCGCGCCTATTTTTGATGCTGACTCGACACACACGAACCCAGGTTTGCCCGTCAACGTCGCGGCGCGAATGCACGTCTGAGTCACGGCTTTTCGTGCGTCTGTCTTTCGTGATGCATCATGAAAAGAGGCAACTTTTCATCACTTCAACCTCGGTCGTCTCTCGCATCACTTCAACTTTAATCGCTTTCGGCATCTTCGATTCGCACTGATGCTTCGACCCTCTTCACTCATCCTTCCTCCGCTCGGCTTCCTCTATGGCGCGGCGATGCAGACACGCCTCGCGCTCTATCGGCGCGGTTTGCTCACAATTCACCAACTCGACGCGCCCGTCATCAGCGTCGGCAACATCACCGTAGGCGGCACGGGCAAGACGCCGCTCGTCGAATGGCTCGCACGCAAACTCGCAAGCGAAGGCCGACGCGTCTGCATACTTACGCGCGGCTATGGTCGTGCCGGAGCGAGCCGACGCGTCGTTGTGTCGGACGGCAAAACTGTTCTGGCGAATGCGCGCGAGGGAGGCGACGAGCCGCGTATGCTCGCGGAGATGCTGCTTGACTCGTCGGTCGCGGTGGTCAGTGACGCCAACCGCGTTGCGGCGGCACGTTGGTCATCTACGAATCTTGGGAGCGATGCTTTCATCCTCGACGATGGTTTTCAACACCTACGCATCGTGCGCAATCTCGACATCGTGACGCTCGACGCGACGAACCCGTGGGGCGGCGCGCATCTCTTGCCACACGGGCGTCTGCGTGAGTCGCTCGAACAACTCGCGCGCGCTGATTTAATCATCATCACACGCGCAGACCTCGCGCATGACATCGACGCCCTGCGAGGCGAAGCGCAACGCTTGAGCGACGGACGCGCGGCGATTCTCACGTCCCGGCTAAAAACTCTCCGACTGCGACGGCTCGACTCCCAAACTACTCGACGCAATGAGCAGTCGCAGCTAAACGAGCAGGAGTCTGCGACGAATGCACAGGAGTCTCCAACGACAATCTTCATGGCCTTCTGCGCCGTCGGTAATCCGGGAGGATTTTTCGCGCATCTGCGGCGCGACGGCTACGTGTTGAGCCACACGCGTTCTTTTTCAGACCACCATGCTTACAGGCAAGTGGATGTAGACGCGCTCGCACGCGAAGCCGCCGCTCATGAGGCGCAGGCGTTTCTGACGACCGCGAAGGATGCGGTGAAACTAGGTTCGCTCAGCTTCGCGCTTCCGTGTTACGTGGTGGACGTGGGGTTGGTGTTTGACGATGAGGAGATGCTGCTCGCACACGTCCGCAGAGCCATCGCGCGTTGAAAAACTTCTTGGCGGGCGCGCAAGGATTCCAAGTTTGATGCGACAGACGATGAATCACGTGTCGGCGATGTGTGTTGAATCAATGTGTGTGGCCGTGTGGATGCCAGTGTTTTGTGTTGCCGTTTTTGGCGCTCTTGTTGGTTTTGCTTGTGGTTTTGGCGGGGTGACGTTTGTTTTGTTTGTCGCTTCTCGTCGTTTTGGAGAGGCTACGATGAATGGTCTCCAACCAAAAATCGGTTTTGATGAATCCCGTGCCCCACGTCTTCCATTTTTCGGGCAACCCTTCGGCCTTAATCTGCGTGAGGGTTTTTCCGGCGGCGATGCGCTGCCGCACGATGGCCGTCGTTTCCGTCAACATCGCTTGATATTGGCGCAGGTCTTCGACGGTCGAGAGCGGGCCGTGGCCGGGGATAATCTTGACGCCTGCGGGAAGTTTGCTGATGATGTCCGCGACGTTTCTCGTCATGCCTTCGACACTTCCGCCGCTATCTAAATCGACAAAGGGAAATTTCCCGGCGAAGAAATTGTCGCCCATGTGGACGACGTTGGAGCCTGTAAAGAAGATTACGCTGTCGCCGTCCGTGTGGCTGTGCGGGAAGTGGACGGCGCGAATCTCCTCGCCGTTGAAATGCACTGAGAGCGATTCGTCAAAGGTGATGATGGGCAGCGCCTCTTTGGGCGACGCCGGGACGGTTTCATTGAACAGGGAGAGACGCTGTTCGGTAGAGAGACGTTTGCGGACATTGGTGTGGGCGATGATTGATGCTTCACGACCGAACTGCGCGTTGCTGCCTGTGTGGTCGCCGTGCCAGTGTGTGTTGAGGACGAAGCGTAGGTGTTTGCCTTCACCGATATTCTTGAGTGCGGCGCGAATCTTATCTGCGAGCGGAGCGTACTGGTCATCAACGATGAGGATGCCGTCGTCGCCGACCGTCACGCCGATGTTGCCGCCCGCGCCTTCCAGCATGTAGACACTGCCCGCCACGCGTGTCGCTTTAATTTCGACCTTTGACCAATCCTGCTGCGCGGAAACCACATTCGCGCCGACCAAAAGCACGCACACCAACTGGACGACGAATGCCAGACGCTTCATCAGTTCTCTCCTCTTCACAGTTCAAAAGTTGATTTCCGGCAACACGGTTTTATGCGCCAGAGCCGAACGACGCAGCACTATTCTCAGCGGGCGCTTCGAGCACGGGAGGGGTCGCCGTGGGAGTTTCCTTTTTAGGTTTGGGTGGCGGCGGCGCATCGTCGTCCTCTTCTTCGGGAGTCGGGTTGACGAGCACGGGCGGCGCGCCGCGACGATTGGTGTTGCGGTTGGTGGGTTGAGGAGTCGGCTCCGGCTCGGCGTTCGAGTTGTCGTCCGACTGTGTGTTGTCGTTGCTGGTGTTCGTGTTTTCGCTGCCCGCGTTGTCGTTGCCGGGCGTAGGCGACTGTGCCGAGTCGTTGCGGTTATCGTTTCGCGTCGCGGTTGTCGAACCCGAATCGCCAGTGGTCGCGCCTGTGTCGGGCGTGGTGCCGGGAGTGAGCGTGCCGGGCGTGATGTTGGCTTCGCCTTCGCCGGTGGCGGGCGGCGCGGCTTGCACGGGCTGTCCCTGCGGGTCGATGGCGAGCGGTTCATTCTGCTCCTGCGTCGTTCCGCCGGAGTTGCGTTGGAGAAAATAGACCACGCCGAAGACGACGACCAACAACGCCAACGCGGGAACAATGATGCGTAGCGGATTAAAACTCGACGCAGGAGGCGGGGCCGTATCGGCGGCGAGGATACTCGGTATCTCCTGCTCGGATGTGAGCGGGCGCGTGTGCACGACCGTCGCTTCGTCGTGCTCCTCGTTGGCTGTCATGCGCGGTGCTTCGTTGGGCGAAGTCGGGACGACGATGCGGTTGGTGTCGCCGAGCGACGTTTCGGCTGGTGCCGCCACAGTCGCGGCGGCTGTCGCGGACGCTTCCTCGCCCGTCGCCGCGAGCGACAACTGCTCCGAGAGTTCGCCTGCCGATTGCTGACGGTCTTCAGGTCGTTTGGAGAGCGCGCGCAACACGACGCGACCGACGGCGGGTGGCACATCCGCGCGTTCCTCCATGACGGACGGTGCAGGCTCCTGCAAGTGCTTCATCATGATGGCCGTCGGCGAATCGCCCGTGAAGGGCACATGGCCGACAAGCATCTCGTAGAGAATCACGCCGAGACTGTAGATGTCGGAGCGCGCGTCAATCTCCGAAGCCTGCGAACATTGCTCCGGCGACATGTACTGCGGTGTGCCGATGATGAGATTAGGCGCGGTCAGTCCGGGGTCTTGCGTGCCGATGGGTTCCTGAATCTTGGCGATGCCGAAATCGAGCACTTTCGCCCAGTCGCCGCCGCCCGTCTCTTCGAGCATGATGTTGTCGCTCTTGAGGTCGCGGTGGACGACGCCTTCGGCGTGTGCCGCGTCGAGCGCGCCGCACATCTGTCGAATAATCTCGACCACGCGCGGCAGAGGCATCGGGCCTTCGCTTCTGATGACATCCTTGAGCGTCCGCCCGCGCAGGTATTCCATGACGAGGAAGACGATACCGTTTTCCGATTCGCCGAAATCTGTGACGTTGAGCGCGTGCGGGTGCGAGATGCGAGATGCGGCGCGGGCTTCGCGTGTAAAGCGGGCGACGATTTTATCGTCGGCGGCGAGCGAAGGATGAAGGACTTTGATGGCGACAGTCTTCTCCATCAAGATGTGTGTCGCGCGGTAGACCGTGCCCATGCCACCTTCGTCGAGACGTTCTTCGACGCGATACTTGCCCGCAAGCGTCTGACCGATTAACTCGTCCTTGTCTCTCTGTAAAACCGCACCGTCAGACGGACACAGGGTGTTCGCGTCCTCATACTCCCTGCCACATTTCGGACATGTTTTCATCTGCCGGATTCGCCTCGCATTTAATGCTCTTTGAAGAATAAGTGCATGTGAGCGTATCACACCGATTCCGCGACGCGCAATGGTGACACCAAGCAGTAGACGGTAGCCAGTAGACAGTAGTCAGTAGAAAAGCGTCGCGTGTTCGATGGTTGAAAGAGATGTTGAAGGAACGTCCAACCCTCTTTGTGCTGGCTACTGACTACTGTCTTCCGTCGCTTAGTACCTGATGGTGACGCTGAAACTGCCGCTGTTGTCGCCGTAGTTGTCATCGTTGACGAGCAGTATCAGCCTGCCTTCGGACTGCGCTGTAAACTCCAAACGACTTCCGACGAGAAAAGGTTGCGAAGCCTGCCCGTCGGACGTGCGGATGTAGCCGATGAGCGCGCCCGGCCCGGCCTGCGGCAGAGGATAGGTGCTCGCAAAAACCGAACCTATTCCGGCGCGTCCGCCTTCGGGCGGCACGCTTCCCACACGACGACCCGCGACGATTTGCCCCGTCGCTTCAATCGTCACACGGTCGCCGACCGAGAGGTCTATTCGTGTGTCTGTGCCGCGCGAAGTGGCGGGGATGTCGATGGTCATATCACGCGGCCTCGACGGTCGATTGCGCGTCGGGTCGCCTAAGCCGCCTCCGATGCCGCCGCCCGGCGTGCGCGGACGCGTCGGCGCAGGCTCGACGCGACTATTGTCGTCCACTCCGCCAAAGATGTCGTCTTCGTCGTCGTTATTGCGTCGATTGTTTGCCGTGTCGGTGCGTCGCGTCGGCGTCAAATTGCGTTCGGTACGGACTTGCACGTTGAATGCGCCGCGCGCGTCGGTGTAGGTGCTGCGATTGGCGGTGAGATAGAGACGCCCGTCGCGGTCTGCGACGAACTCACGCGTCGAACCCAATTCGATAATCGGCGCGTTAGGGTCGTTGCTGACCGCACCGATGAGTGCGCCTTCGGAGGCGCGCGGAAGCGGCGCGTTAGGGTCGGTCGAACGCAGCCCGTCGGGCGTGATGCGCGTGCGCCCCGCGACGATGGTGCCGGAAGCCCTAACCTGCACGCGCTCGCCGCGACGCAACTCGACGCCGCTATCAATCCAGTTAGGCGCGAGTGCGACTTCAACCGTGCGCGTCGTGAATCGCGCTTCTTCAAGCGAGCGTCCTTCTATCTCGACGCGTTCCACGTCGCGCGGCCTGAAGAATTGCACTTCACCTTCTTCGTCGCCGGGTCGCGTCGTTCGCAGGCCGCCTGTTGTGGCGTTGGTGCCGGAAGTTGGCACGCGAACGGCGAAACGTCCGCCGATGAAACCGAGCACGGTGCCGCGCACGGTGCGTCCGTCGCGCAGGTAAATTGTGTCCGCCGCTACGGGCAGCACGCACGCCATCAAAATCAGCAAGACCAGAATCGTTCTTCTCATATTTGTTTATCCCTTTTCGGCTGACAAAGTTTACGGCAGCCCGTTTTCAGATGGAGACGCGTTGCCTTCGTGGGCAAGACGCTTTTTTCGTCCGCCTTCTTGATAAATTTCTGACGGGGAATGAAACAGAGGGGAAACACTGGGGGCTACGACGACGTTTGAACTATCGGGCGGGGAACGGTTTCAAAGTTTCGATAACTAAAACACAAAGCATCGCTTTTCTGCAAGAGCCGCGCGGTCGAAAATCTTTTGGCACTCCGAGTTAACGAAAAATGCGTGCGCGGCTGCTACCAGCCGCGCACGCACTTTCGCTTCTCATCAGACGAGAAGGCTCAGACTCTCGTAAACACGATGACCAACGTGAAAAGCACCAGCGTTTCGATAAACACCAGACCGAGAATCATCATGGTCTGGATGCGTGCGCCCGCGCCCGGATTGCGCGCCACACCTTCCGCCGCCGCCGCCGCGATACGCGACTGTCCAATCGCGCCGAGCGCCGCCGCGATGGCAAAGCCGAATCCGGCAGCAATCGCGCGATACTTGTTCACGGTGTTGATATTGTCGCCCGCTTCTGCGGTGGCCTGCGCGAACGTCGGAACGGCGGTCATCAAAAAGGCCGCCACGGCGAAGAAAGCCATTCTCAGTTTAATCATTTGTCTTCTCTCCTTCGGAAGTTTTCGTCTTGCGCTTCAGAGAGTTTCGATGAAGAACGTAGCCGACAGGGGTCAAGTAGACAAAGCACGCGGGCGTTTATAATTTCGCTTCCATCCGGTATCCGCCGCCCCTCTTACAACGGCGCTCCAGCGATGTCGGCTCTCGCGGCTCTCAACTTTCGAGAACCAAAAATTCCAACGACCTTGCTCCCTTCCCTCGTCTGGCTCGAAACTTCTCTCGACTCTGCGAATTTTTCCTCTCGCTTGCGCCTCAACGCGCGCGGGCGCATCTGCCCGTGCCGCTCAATGCGCGCTTCAACAAAATGCCACTTATCAAACTACTAAAATTCAAACCATCAAAAATCTTGCGTCGGCGAAGCGTAGCGGATTTAGGCGGGCGCACTCGTCATCTCGCCTTCGTTGTGTGCCACACCGTGCGCTCTGTCGTGCTCCTCATGCTCGGCGTGTCCTTCGTGTGCTCCGTGCGAGACTTCGCCGATGTAAATTATCGACAGCAGGACGAAGATAAACGTCTGCATGATGGCGACGAAGACGCTGAGCGGAATCAGCACCACCGGAACAATCCACGGCGCAAGTCCTGAGACGGTCGAGGCAATCTGCTCGTCGCCGAACATGTTTCCGAATAGACGAACGCCGAGCGAAATCGGTCGGACGAAATTACTGATAAGTTCAATCGGAAACATGAGCGGCGCAATCCAGAGAACCGGCCCCATGAAGTGACGGAGGTGTCCGAACAACCCGTTTTCCCTGATACCGATGGAGTTGTAATAGATGAAGGAAGTGATGCCGAGCGCAAACGTGACGGAGGTTGAGGCGGTCGGCGGCATCAGCCCCGGCAGTAGCGGCATCAAATTGGAAATCAGAATCAAGACGGCAAAGGTCGCGATGACGGGAAAGTATTTCATGGCGTGCGGCCCTACGTTGTCGTAGAGCATTTGACGGATGTTGAGCACACCACCCTCCAAAACCTGCTGCCCGTCCGAAGGCTCATCTACCGACAGACGCCCCTTCAGAATCCAGACCGCGACGAGACTAAAGATGCACGCGATGATGAACATCACCGTGTACCACGGCACGGCGTTCTCCACCGTGTATGCGCCGAACACATTTTCGGCGGTCGTGCCGAACGCGCCGAAAAACTTGTCCCACAGAGGCTTCGTGTATTCCAACTGAAAATGATGCACCGGCTCGCCGATATAGTGGTTGACGAATTCGACAATCGGCGGCGTGTGATGCGCCGCACCTTCGGCTCCGTGTTCAGCTGCCGCCGCTTCCGCGCCATGTTTGGCGGTCGCTGCCGCCGCTTCGTGTTGAGTAAATAAGAACATCAGATTTCCTCTCGATGTATGAAAGAAAAGATTAACTGTATGAAACCTTCAAGGAGCGCCGCCACGACAAACGAGCACATCCCCAACAGCATAGCCGTCAGCGACGCAATCTCCAACTGATGTGCGGCGGCGATGATTGCTGCCGCGACAAGATAACGAAGAATGTAACGAGCGATGCGAAGTTTCGGTTTGGCTCCGGTATCCGTCGCGTCGAAGGCCGCCGCCACGGATGTCCGCAGCCAATGATGATTGAAAAGCGAGAGCACGCCGCCGATGAGAATCCCCGTCGTCACACGCCACGGCGCGACCAACGCACCCACAACTACGGCGAGCGCCACCGCCACACACATGCTGCGGAAGATGCGTCGTTCCATCGCCGCCGGGTCTTCTTCGCCCGCCGCGCCCCGAAACGCCTCCGAACGCGCATTGTCGGCTGTCTCACTCATTATTGAACAGAAGATTTTACATCCGTCCGTTTACGATGTCGAGTTTCGGCAGCGCATCGCCTCAGTTCAATTTTGAAACGATGCGAATAAACTCGTAGAAACCGACCGCAGAACCCACGACGATGCCCGCCACCATCAGCCACGGACTCGTCCCCAACCACCTGTCCAGCAACCACCCGATGCCCAGAAATGCCAGCACCGAAAAGAAGATAGCCAGTCCCGCAGCATAAGCCATGCCGCTCTTGCGCCCCACATCCCGTTCGTCATTCTCAGGCATAAGTTTCAAATCAGACGATAGACCACGGACGATAAAAGCTCATCGGTTTTTCATCGTCCGTAGTCTATCGTCCATCGTCTGCGTCAGTGGTCTATCGTTCGTCGTCAACTTAGAAGTACGCGATGAGACGCCCGCACGAAATCACGCCCGTCCATAAGACGATGGAAAGCAGCGCCGACATCTTCGCGCCCAATGGAGCACGCGCGTCCGTGTCCCACTCCGTCATAGACCTCGACGACCACAGGCGAAACACGGCGGCGTTCACGCCTGCCGCCGCAATCAACGCCAACTTGATTTGGAAGACGGGATTGACGGCCAGTTTCGTCGCGTTGGTCGTAAACATCAAGAGTCCGGTCGGCACAACCACGACGAGGCTCGCACGCGACCAACGCAAAAGATGCTGCGCCAGTTGCGAGACGGGCAATTGCCGCGCCCATCCGAGCAGACGCAAGTCGAACAAAAACGCTCCGCCTACCAACACGACGAAGCCGACGATATGCGCGATTTCAACCGACGGATACAGCAGCGTCCACTCGCGCATCGCCACGGCGGCGCCGCTCGCCTCCAACCATTCCAACCACGTCTGCGCCGTCTCTTCCTGCATCACACCAACTCGTAAGTTTTGCCGTCCACCGTCAATTTCATGGCTTTCATTTCATGTGGCTTCTTCTTGTGCGGGTAGCCCGTGAGCGTCACCGTCGTCCCCGGCTTAATCATCGCCGCCGTCACCCCTCGACGTTGCATGCGCCACACCGCGCTCAACTCAATGAACCAGACATTGCCGTCAGCCCGCACACGCGCCTCGCAATGCGGGTTCGCATATTTCGCTTCGACAATCACGCCACTCACCGTCACCGACCGGCTTTTATCGTAATCAGCCCCTCCGTGATGCGCCTCGACGTTGACCCGTCCCAACGGAAGCACACCAAACGTCAACGCGAACCCCAGAACCACTCTCGCCGTCAGCACTGAAATTTTCATCGTCATTCCTCCTAACTCTTTTGATGATGGCTTTGCTTCGGCAAACTCTTGACCGTTTATCCCGTAAGTCTCGGCAGCCGTTTATCTATTCGTTTCACCACTTCTCGCGCAGCACGTAATTTTTCGGCAACTCCCAGAGCAGCGCGCGGCGCGAATGACGCATGGAATCGTGTATGAAGCAGACGTGTGTGCACCAGCAGGCGCGGCCTCCGTCGATGGCATGGAGTTCGGCCTGTCGCTCATGCGCCGACCAGAGCGCGCCGAAGTCGTAGTCGTAATCGGAAAGCGACGCAAACTTCTCGCGGAGTTCGCAAGCGCGCACGTCGCCGTTGTAGTCGATGACGGCGGTGGTGTCGCCCGCCGTGCATGGGAAAGGCCACGCGGTCGGGTGCGCGAAGTTGGAGAGTTGGGTGCGGTAGTGTGTGGTGATTGCGCCGACGTAGGCAATGTTTTTGACGAAACGCGTACTCGCGTCGTCGTCGGCAAACATCCTCTCGCCGTAGCGTTTGGTGAGCGCGGAGACTTTGGCATACATCTCCGGCAGCAGTTCGGGCGGCACATGCTTGATATGGTCGCCCGCCTTCGTCTCGCCGCGGATGATGTTGAAATACTGGCCGTCGAGACGAAAATTCTCCCAGAGGAACGCGGCGAGTTTTTCAATCTCCATGAAATTTTCGGCGCAGACGACCGTGTTGACGTTGAGACGAAAGCGGTCTGTGTACTTCTCTTTGAGCGGATAGAGCGAGCGGATACAGTCGAGCGTCCGTTCCCAGTTGCCCGGAACGCCGCGTATGCGGTCGTGCGTCGTGCCGTAGCCGTCGAGCGCGATGTTGAGATAGAGGTCTAGTTCGGCGTGCGCGCCGAGGGCGCGGTCAACAATGTCGTAGACGCGGCGTTTGATAAGGCCGTTGGTCGGGATGATGATGCGACGCACATTGTTGTTGAGAACAAAGGTGTCGATGATTTCCGATGCGTCGTGTCGGAGGGTTGGTTCGCCGCCGGAGAGCCAGAGGTCTGTGATGGCGGGCATGGTGCGCGAAGTTTTTTCAATCTGCTCGAAGGTCAAATCGCCGGGTAGGTTTAATTCTTCGTGATAGAAGCAGGTTTCGCATTTGGCGTTGCAGCGCGAAGTGATGAAGAAGATGACCGTGCCGAGTTGTTTTTCGCGCGCCGTTGAACGTAGAAGTTGATAAAGCTGTGCGGCTTTATGAAGCATGCGTGGTTTCTCGTTTGATTTCTGTTGCGGTGGCAGCAGCAGTAGTAGTGGCGACGGTCGCATCTTCCGGCGATTCTTCCGTGGAAACGCCGGAGATGATGACAGTTTCGTGCGGCGATTTCAATTCGTAAGTAATGCCGCGCCAGTCGATGCGTCGAGAGAGGAGCGCGGCGAAGGCGTTGTAGACGTAGAGCACGGACGCGAGCGGCCAGAGGAATAGATGCGCGGGCGCACCCGCGCGGAGTTGCGCGTGGGCGTCTTCGAGGACGAGCGAGACGGCACGCAGTCGAAAAAACGCCTTCCACATGCCGAGCATGTAGATGAAGCACAGAAGCGCAAGCGGCCATTCGACGGAGAAGCCGAGCGCGGCGCGCGTCGCGGTGAGCGCAAGGCCACCGTAGAAGACGAGCGACCACGCGAGATTGGAGACGAGCACAATCGTCCAGAGATGCGGCGCATAGACGCGCGTGATTTTCAATTGCCGCGTAGTGAATTCGACGAGTTCGCGGAAGTTGCAATCTTCGTGTGAAGCGGTGAGACAGTCGGGCACGAAGTGAATCGGGAGTTTGGCACGCGCAAGAGCGCGTGTCATGGCGAAATCGTCGGAGAGCGCCCCACGCCATTCTTCGACGATACGGACGCGTTCAAACGTCTCGCGTCGAATCGCGGTCGAACCGCCCCAACAGAAGTTGCGATGACGATTCGCGCCGAGCGCGGAGGCGATAGAGGCGTTCCAGACGGCGCGGAGTTGCGAGGCGAAATTGCCGACCACGGGCACGAACCAACGATAGCCGGTCGCCGCGCCGACGCCTTCGTCCGCGAGCGGCGCGACGAGAGAGCGGAGCCAGTCGGCGCGCGGTCGCGCATCCGTATCGACAAAGACGATAACTTCGCTCGCCGCGTCAATCTCTCGGACAGCGACAAGCAGGTTGTGCACCTTCTGTCCGCAGTCGCGCGCACGACCCGCCACGACGAATCGCACCGCCGTCGCCACGTCGTTTCCCTGCTCGGTTTCGTTGCGCCACACTTCGCGCGCGACGGCGATGGCGGGGTCGTCCGCGCGGTCGGAGACGAAGATGAGTTCGTATCGCGGATAGTGTTGACGAAAGAGTGCGTGGAAGTTGGCGCGCAAGCCCTGGTCGAGTCCGCGACATGGCACGACGACCGAGGCTAGCGGCATGTAGAGCGGCCTCGGCGCGTCTATCTCGCGGCGGACGTAGGAGAGATAGCGCACGCCGCCGATGAGCGCGATGATGCTTTGCCAGATGATAAGCGCGGCGAAGAGATAAAAGACCCACATAAAAAACCAGAGGCGATGCTCTCATGAGAACGTCGCCTCTGGCAAATCGGCAAATTTCAATTAGTAGCGGCAGCGACGCAGGCAGTTGCGCAGACGTGCGCGACAGCGTGCAGCGTTGGGATTCACGATGCCCCTCATGCAGAGGCGATAGTCGCGATTGCATCTCGTACGGCAGCGACTTGTGCGTTGCGTGTTGACTCTTCTGGTGGTCGTCGTGGTGGTAGTGGTTGACGTGTGGTTTTCGTGTTGGCTGGCCTGAACAGTTGGCACGACAAAGGCCATCTGACTAACCAGCACCAGCGCGAGGATTGATAGGTTAAGGAAACTGTTTCTGGTTTTCATGTTTTCTGACTCCTTAATCCTTCGTTGGGTTGTGCTCGGATGAGCGTTTATTTCAACGCCACCGCTCCGACCGCCGAGACGAGCGGGGCGAGCAACTTCTCTGCGATGTTAATCAACGGCTGCGGGTAAACGCCGATAAGGACGACTCCGACGACACACACGACGAGCGCGGTTTGAAGCGCGGGCGAGAGCGACAGAGGTCGTTCGTCCGTCGCGCGTTCGCCGAGATACATGGCGCGGATAAAACGCACGTAGTAATAGAACGATACGACCGTGTTAAGAGCCGCCCACGCCGTCAGCCAGTAGAACCACGTGCGACCATCGGCGTCGCCGCGTTGCAGGAGTCCGCCGAACAGAAACCACTTGCCGATGAAGCCGCCAGTGAGAGGCAATCCGCCGAGGCTGAGCATAAAAATCGCCATCATCAACGCCGTGCCCGGCGCTTTCTGGCCGAGTCCGTTCATGTCTTCCACTTCGTCACCGATGAGGCCGCGACGCCGCAGAGAGATAATCACGCCGAACGCGCCGATGTTCATGAAGACGTAGACGACGAGATAGATAAAGAGGCCGACGTAGCCGTACGTGTTTCCGGCAATCAATCCGAGCAGGAGATAACCCGCGTTCGAGATTGACGAATAGGCCAGTAGTCGCTTCGAGTTGGTCTGCGTCACGGCAGCCCAGTTGCCGACCAGAATCGTGACTGCCGCGACGAGCGCCAGCAGCGGTTCCCAGTTTGAGCGCAGGTCGCCGAGAGCCTCCGAGAAGATGCGCGCGTAGAGCGCGAAGCTCGCGGCTTTGGAACCCGTCGAAAGAAACGCTGTGACGGAAGTCGGCGCGCCCTCGTAGGCGTCCGGCGCCCACATGTGAAACGGCACGGCGGAAATCTTGAAGAATAGACCCGCCGCCAGAGCAATCATGCCGAGCAACAACATCGGCCTCAACAGTGCACTGATGGGGTCAATCTCCGCACCTGGGGCGACGGCGGGCAGCGTCTCCCCGACGCTTCGCGCAATCTCGCCGAGATTGGTCGAACCCGCGATGCCGAACAGGAGCGACATCCCGTACAGAAGGATGCCCGACGAGAAGGCTCCGAGCAGAAAATATTTCATTCCCGCTTCGTTTGAACGTCGTTCGCGTTTGGTGTAAGCGACGAGCACATAAAAGGTCAATGCCATCAACTCAAGGCTGATGTAGAGCACGATGAGGTCGTAACCGCAGGCGAGGAACATCATCCCGACGGTGGCGAACAGGACGAGCGCATAGTATTCGCCGCGCTGTTCGCCTTCGATGTCGAGATAACGCATCGAGACGGCGATGGTCAGCGCGGCGGCGAGCAGGAAGATGAGTTTGAAGAGAATCGCAAAGCCGTCGATGCGTATCGTGTTATAGAAACCGCCGAGGGGCGTCGTGTCCGCTTGCGAAATGAACGGCCAACCCAACACGACGAGCGACATGGTTGCCAACAGCAACCCGACGAGCGCGAAATAACCCGTCGCGCGGCCACGCTTGTACGGCAGCACCACTTCCATCACCAACACCACGCAGGCGCACACCGTCAAAATCAATTCCGGCGCAATCAACTGCAAATCGCGCACATTGAACAACTCGGTCGTCGATGCTTGAAGTAGAAACATGATTCTCAAGAGGTCGGAGGTCAGAGGTTAGTTAAGAATAGTTTAGAATTTCATCGACTGCTTGTCTCTCGCCTCTGACCTCTATTTTTCCATTCTTTGCGCCGTCGCAGGTTGATTATTCGGCGTGCCGTTCACGGGATATTCCGGTCGCACGTGGCGGACGACGGCGTTGACAGGTTGCACGATGAAGTCCGTGAAGGGTTTCGGATAGACGCCAATCCAGAGCGACAGGATGACAAGCGGCAGCATGTAAGCCCACTCGCGTTTGTTCATGTCGCGCAGGTTTTCGTTCTTCGGGTTGTCGATATTGCCGAAGAACATGCGTTGATAGAGCCAGAGCATGTAGCCTGCGTTCAAAATTATTCCGAGCGCCGCCCACGCCGCCCACACCGGATTCGCCTCGAACGCGCCGCGCATCGCCAAGAATTCTGAGATGAAGACGCACAGGAGCGGCAGTCCGATGGCCGTCATCGCCATCGCCAGAAAGACGGTCGCGTAACCCGGCATGACGTGCGAGAGTCCGCCAAACTCCGAGACGTTGCGCGTGTGTCGTCGTTCATAAATGATGCCGACGAGCAAAAATAGCGCGCCCGAATAGATGCCGTGGTTAATCATGTGGAGCACCGCGCCGTTGATGCCGTTGGGGTTCAACGCGAAGAGTCCGAGCATGACGATGCCCATCGAAGAGACGGACGAATAGGCGACCAACTTCTTCACGTCGCCGTCGCGTTTGACGACGAAATACATTGCCGCCAGCGCACCGTAGATGATGCCGATGATGGCGAGCACAATCATCACGTTGCGGACGCCGAAGCCGCCGAAGTAGCTCTGGTCGGCGGAGGCCGCAGGAAACATCGGGAGGTTGAAACGGAAGAAGCCGTAGGTGCCGAGTTTGAGAAGAATCCCTGCGAGAATGACGGAGCCTGCGGTCGGGGCTTCGACGTGCGCGTCCGGCAGCCACGTGTGAAACGGCCACATCGGAACCTTAATCGCAAAGCCGAGCGCGAAGGCGAAGAACAGCAAGACTTGAAGCGTACCCATCGGCAAGACCGAACCCATCGCCTGCATGTAAAGAATATTGAAAGTGCCCGTGACTTTCGACGTGTCTGGATTCCTGAGCGTCGCATCCAGAGTATTGCTAACGAGTTGAAACGCCTGGTCGTTGCCCGCAAGGACGCGCATCGTCGCGTCTGTGATTTGGCTAGTGAGCGCGGTGTCTTGAGTTAGAAAGTACATCTTCAAGACGCCGAGCAGCATGACGACCGACCCGACAAGTGTGTAGAGGAAAAACTTAATCGCCGCGTAGAGACGCCGCTCGCCGCCCCAGATGCCGATGAGGAAATACATCGGGACGAGCGACACCTCGAAGAAGAGATAGAAGAGGAACAAATCCATCGCCGCGAAGACGCCGACCACCGCCGTCTGCAACAGCAGCAGCAAGACGTAATATTCCTTCTCGCGCTTCTCGATGTATTCCCAGGACGAGAGCGACGCGATGATGCCGAGCAGCGTCGTCAGCATGATGAGCAGCACCGATACGCCGTCTGCGCCCATCTGGTATCGCGCGCCGATAATCGGAATCCACTGTGCGTCTTCGATGAACTGCATGCCGCCTACGGCGCGGTTATAGCCCAAGAGCGCCAGCGACACCAGAAACACCAGCCCGAACCAGGCGGTCGCAAACTTCTTAATCGCTCCCGTCCGTTCCTTCTTGAAGAGCACAAGAATGATGATTGCGCCTATCGCCGGCAACCACGTGATGATAGAGAGAAGAGGAATTTTCATGGGAATCCAAAACAGTAGACAGTAGACAGTAGTTAGTAGTCAGTAGAAAAGCATGGAGTTAGTTATGCACTAACTGTTATGCCAATTTGGTGTTCCAGTTGTCAGCGAGCCGCCGGAGTTGAACTGTCTTTCTACTGGCTGCTGACTACTGTCTACTGTCTACTGAATCATGGCGAACACGCCGCGTACCGCCGTAAGCAAGTCTCTGCCGAAGAAGAGTGCGAAGGCGATGACGAGGCCGAACACCATAACGAGTGCGTAATTTGCCGTCAGTCCGGTCTGCGTCGCGCGAATCATTGGCGACATCAGATTTTTGATAAAACCCGCGATGGTATTGACCAATCCATCGACGATGTAGCGGTCGGCGTTGCCCGTCACGCGCGAGAGCGTGCGCGTCAGCCACGCCGTACCGTTGACCGCGCCGTCGAGCACTTTTGAATCAAACGAAAAGACGCCGCGCGCCGCGTCCATCGTGCGCCGCGTAAACAACGCGCCGTAAAGTTCGTCTATCCAATACTTGTTGAAGCTGGCGCGATAGAGCGGACGCAGGCGCGACGCCCACGCGTTCGCCATCTGCGGCCTCCACACATAGAACAGCAGACCGAGAAGAATTCCCAACGCCGCGACCGCGAGCGAAATCCCGATGAACAACCATTCCGCCGCGCCGTGGCTGCCGAGCGAGTGCTCCGCTGCATGTGCGAGATTGAAACCCGTGTCGCCGTATGGCGAATACGTCGCGCCCGTCTCAGTGGCGTGACCCGCGCCCGTTTCACTCTTGCCGCTCGCAGCATCGTGACCCGCGCCCGCTTCACTTCGCTCCGTCCCCGCCTGCGCCAGCAGCGTCGCATCGTTCGACGCGAGAAGCAGTTCGCTTCCAGACGATTGTGAATCTACATTGGCGTGTCTTGCGCTGCCTGCCGCAGTTTCACTCTCGCCTTTTTCCTGTCGCCCTTTCGCTTCGGCGTGCTCCTGCGCACCGCCCGCCGCGTGTTCTTTGCCGAACTGCCCTGTGGCGGGATTCCAGATGATGGGGTCGAGCCAGTTGACGATATGGACGCGCCCGCCGGGATGCTCGCTGCCCGTGATTGCATGAAACGCAGGGCCGATGCCGACCAGACCGCCGACCACCGAAAGCGTCGCCAACACCGCCAGAGGAATCCACATCGACGGCGGCGATTCGTGCGGCACATGCGCGCCGTGTTGATGACCATGAGCCTCGTCGTGGCCGTGCGCATCATGTATTGCATGTGCGACGGTGTGAGCTGTGCTGTGCGTCGCGTCGTCTGCGTGTGCGGAGTCGAGCGTGTGTGCGATGCCGACGTGTTCGCCCGGTTCGTGGTGCGGTCGGTCGCCTGCGGATTCGTTGCGCGCGTCGTGCGGTTTGGTCTGCTCGTCGTAGCCGTGCGCGTGCGCTTCGTCGGCTTGTCCGCCTGCCGTGACTTCGAGAAAACGTTCCTTGCCCCAGAAAGTCATGGCGACGAGGCGCGTCATGTAAAAGGCCGTGCAAGTGGCTGCGAGAGTGCCGACGAGCCAGAGCAACCAGCCATAGGGAATGTAGGTGGTCGAAGCGGCGTTCCAGAGGATTTCGTCTTTCGACCAGAAACCGCTAAAAGGGATGATGCCGCAAATCGCCAGCCATCCGGCGAGGAAGGTCATGTAGGTAATCGGCATGTACTTACGCAGGTTACCCATGCGTCGCATGTCCTGTTCGTGATGCATGCCGTGAATAACCGAGCCTGCGCCGAGAAACATCAAGCCCTTGAAGAAGGCGTGGGTCATGACGTGAAAGATGCCGATGACGAACGCGCCGACGCCGCACGCCAAAAACATAAAGCCGAGTTGTGAGACTGTCGAATAGGCTAAAACTTTCTTGATGTCGTTCTGCGTGATGCCGATGGTCGCGGCAAATAGCGCGGTCGCTGCGCCGACAACGGCAACGACCAGCATCATCGTCTGCGAATGTTGGAAAAGGACGTTGGTGCGCGTCAACATGTAGAGACCCGCTGTGACCATCGTCGCCGCATGAATCAGAGCGGAGACGGGCGTGGGGCCTGCCATCGCGTCGGGCAGCCATACGAAAAGCGGAATCTGCGCCGACTTGCCAACCGCGCCGACGAACAGCCCTAACGCAATCCATGTAAGAATGCCCCATTCACCGATGAGTTCAATCGGATAAGCCCTCGCCTGTTCCATGACGGAGCGGTATTCGGTTGTGCCGAAGGTGGCGATGATAGCGGCGATGGCGAGCGCGAAACCGAAGTCGCCGATGCGGTTCGTGATGAAGGCTTTGCGTGACGCGTCGCCCGCCTCTTTGCGGTCGAAGTAGTAACCGATGAGCAAGTACGAACATAGCCCGACGCCTTCCCACCCGACGAACATCATCATGAAATTCGACCCCATGACGAGGACGAGCATCGAGAACATAAAGAGGCCGAGGTAGGCGAAGAAGCGATAGAAACCGGGGTCGCCGTGCATGTAGCCGGTGGCGAAGATGAAGATGCAGAGGCCGACGCCCGTGATGATGAGAATGAAGACGGACGAGAGCGCGTCGAGTTGGTAGCTCCATTCGACGTTCAAGAGCGCGCCCACGCCGCGTCGTTCTTCAACATACGGCGCGCCGACGAGAACCGGTGAACCGGGCGGCAAACCTTGTTCGGCAGCCTGACGACGGGCTATTTCTTCCACGCCCGCCATCGATTCGATGTGCGCGCGTTCCTTAAGTCCATGCGTCAACTCGACCGCGCCGCCCGGAATCCACGTATAACCGAACGCCCCATCGTCGCTTGTCACGTAAGCCTTCGGCCAGATTGGATGGTCACTGTAGCCGTAGGAATAGACGGCGGCGAGTCCGAGCAGAAACGCGAGCGCCACGGAACCGACGGCGATAGAGCCGATGAGCGTCTCCGAAAAACGAAACCGCCGTCCGAGCAGTCCGTTAATCGCTGCGCCCGCGAGCGGCAAGAGCGGAATGAGCCAGATGAGTCTGTGCATAGGATTCGTGAATGGTAAATGGTAAATGGTAAATGGTAACTGCTTTTATCCATTCACTATTTACGATTCACCATTTACCACTTCAAGAGGTCAATCTTGTCTGCAAAAATCGTCTCTTTATTGCGATAGAGGGCGATAACGATGCCTAAGCCGATGGCGGCTTCGGCTGCCGCGACGACGATGATGAAGACAGTGAAAACCTGTCCGGCGACAGCGTTCATGTTGCCCGTATCCTGCAAGTAGCGCGCAAACGCGATGAAGTTTAAGTTGGCCGCGTTCAGAATCAATTCGATGGACATGAAGATGACGATGATGTTGCGACGCGTCAGCACGCCTGCCACGCCGATGACGAACAAGAGCGCCCCGATAACCAGAAACTTCGACAAATCCGGGTGACGGATGCCGTCCAAAATCTGCTCCGAACGGCTCATCGCCGCCGTCGCCTCCTGCCATAAAACAATCGCCGAAATGAAAAAGTAAGTCATAAAGTTTTCATCAAACGGGAACGAAGAACAGTAGACAGTAGTCAGTAGTCAGTAGAAAAACTTGGCGCGTGTTTTCCGTTCAGCAGTCGGTAAAGAGCAGTTGAAAAGCACATGAGAGAATCATTCGACATCCGTTATTAATGCCAGTTAAAGATGCACTCAAACGTTCTTATGCTGGCTACTGCCTACTGACTACTGGCTACTGTTTCATCCTCCGGCGCAACATCATCGACCGCCGCTTCCTGTCGCGCCGTGCGTGCGAGCATGACGGAGCCGACGATGGCGACCAAGAGCAACACGCTCGCAATCTCGAAAGGCAACGCGCCGAAACGATAGAGGCTCGCGCCGACAATCTGCGTGTCTCTGGAAATACGCGACGTGCCTGTCGCGGCGGGTCGGAGTCTGGCTTGCGCGGCGGCGCGCTGTTGCGCCGTTTCGGCAAGCAAGCCCCTGTCGCGCTCGCGCAGTCCCGCCCAACCCTGATTAATCGCCGAAATCAGCCCGATGATGAGCAGCACAGAGAAGACGACCGCCGCCGTGACCTGCCCGCGACGGTTAAAAAGTTCTTCGCCTCCGCGTTCCTCCGCGCCGACGTTGACTAGCATGATGACGAACAGAAACAGCACCATCACACCGCCGACGTAGACCAGAATTTGCACGCCCGCGATAAACTCCGCGCCGAGCAGAATGAACAACGCAGCGACCGAAACGAGCGTCGAGATGAGAAACAACGCCGAGTGGACGGCGTTGCGCGCCATGATGGTTAAAAGCCCCGCCACCAGCGCCGCAACTGCGAACACCCAGAAGAAGACCGATTCCCAACCAGAAAGAATCATATGATTTCGGATGGCGGATGGCGGCTTCAAACGCCGGATTTCTTAATCGGCGTTCCGCGTTCCGCAATGGTTACGATTCGTATTTGACTGTTTCGCGTCCCTGTTCGAGCATCTGTCGGTTCCAGACGAAACCGGCGCGCGAGTAGGTGGCGAGTTCAAATTCCTGCGTAAGTTCGAGGCACGCGGTCGGGCACGCTTCTTGGCAGAGCGCGCAGAACATGCAGCGCGACGTGTCGAAGATAAACTCGTCGAGCACCTTCTTCTTACGCGCTTTGCCCGCCGTCATGATTTCGATGTCCATCGGAATCACATCGATGCAATCTTCCGGGCACGCCAACGCGCAGAGATTGCAGGCGATGCAGAGCGTTTCGTGCGTCTCAGGATCCATATTGAGACGCGGCGCACCGTGGAAGCGCGGCGCAACTTCGGGTCGCACCTTCGGATACTGCTCCGTATAGATACCTTTGCCCGCCACCGCATCCTTGTCGGTCAACGCGCCGATGTTGAATTTCAGCGTTAGCTTTAACCCGTCAATCAAATCGACGAGAAAGAAACGCTTCAACTTCTCTTTCCACGTCGGCTGCGGAACTATCACTGCTGGCATAAATAACTCCCCTTTTAAGAGATGAGGGCGGAGGGATGAGGGATGAAGTCAGAAAGCGCGTCAATGGAATTTGCACTTTTCTTATTCATCCATCATCCCTCATCCCTTCTTAAACTCCTTCGCTCGTCGCCGGAGCGGCGGCGGTGGTAGTAGCCACCGCCGTTGCGCCTTTGGGCACATCTTCGACGAGGCGAATCTGTCTGCGTTGCTTCTTGAGATTGAAATCGCGCGAGCGCCAGTTAATCGTCGAGAGCACCACCGCCGCGACGAACAGCCCGCCCCAACCGAACGTAATCATGACCGCCTTGCCCGTCGCCGTCAGGTTCAACCCGAGGCCGAGCGATTCCACCGTGTTGATGCCGCGCCACCCGTCGAGCGCCTGCACGACGAAGAGTGAAATGGCTGTCAAAGTAATATTGACGAGCGCCGCCGGAATCATCCACTTCCAACCCAAGTCCATCAACTGGTCGTAACGATAACGCGGGAACGTCCAGCGCAGCCAGAAGTATAGATAGAGCAGCACCGCCATCTTGCTGACGAAAATAATCAGACTAACGATGACGTAGAGATTCGGATATTCATCTTCCAGACGCCACACGCCCGGAAAATACCAACCGCCGAGATAGACGGTCGTCGCCACGGCGCAGACCACAATCATCGCCGCATACTCCGCCATGAAAAAGAGCGACCAACGCATGCCGGAATATTCCGTGTGAAAACCCGCGACGAGTTCCGATTCGGCTTCGGGCAAATCGAACGGCGCGCGATTGTTCTCCGCGATGCCGCTCACCATGAAAATCACAAAGCCGAGCGGTTGGTACAAGACGTACCATATGGAATCCAACCCCTGAGCCTGCACGATGCCCGACAGAGAGAGCGTGCGCGCAAACATCAATGCGCCAATCAACGCCAGTCCCATCGAAACTTCGTATGACACCATCTGCGCGCTCGAACGCAAGCCGCCGAGCAGCGCGTATTTCGAGTTCGACGACCAGCCCGCCAGAATCAACGCCAGCACACCCACCGAAGAGACCGACAAGACGAACAGCAAACCGATATTGATGTCCGTAATCACGCCCCAATCCGGCGCAAACGGCACGACGGCAAAGACGACGAACGCAGCGACCACCGAGATGTACGGCGCGAAACGAAAAATGTAATGGTCGGCTTTATCCGGCTCGATGTCTTCTTTGGTCAAAAGTTTGATGGCATCGGCAATCGGCTGCAACAGTCCCCACTTGCCCACGCGCATCGGCCCCAGACGCGCCTGCATAAACGCCGAAATCTTACGTTCCAGATAGGTCGCATAGGCCGCCCACGCGGCAATCGCCGTCACCACCGCGCCAATCTGGATAAACGGCCACACGACATAATTCACCGTCTCCGCGTTAAAGAAACGCAGCAACAGTTCGTCGATAAAATTCGGCGGCGCAAAAAGTAGATTGAACATACTCTTCAACAAAAATTCAGACTGCTTACGCTTGTTTCCTTTCCAACGAATCCATGCGCGACTCTAAATCTCGCTGACTCGCACGCAAGTCCAGTAAATCTTGATTCATGATGTCAACCTTGCGCGCTAGATGACGAATGTCGCCGCGCACCTCATCTAATTTGGCGTGCATTTCCTTACGCAAATCACGTATCTCTGCACGCATCTCGCCAAATTCTCGGCTCATCGCGCTTAAGTAGTTGATAATCTCTGTGAACCTGTCGCTGCTCATGATATTTCTCTTTCCGGGCGGAGAGTTAAACATCAATCTCGAACGTGCAGCCTCGCGTCGTTTTCAAATCAACCAGCTCGTAATCGTCTTCGAGCGTCCCGCTCCGGTCGATGACGAGATACGAATACCACTCGCCGACGGGAAAAGGCGGCGTGTGCCATGTGCCTTTGTGATAGGCGTAAGGCAAACGCCCGTCAACAAAGAAGGCGACGACGCTTCCCGCATCGGGCGCCACATCTGCGTTCGGCGGTGCGACGCAGATGATGGCCTGCGACGAGGCGAGCGGCGAGAAGACCTGCATCGTCCGGCGATGACGCGCCATGAAGTCAAACTCTAAGCCGCGTCGCTCCGATGTCGCGCCCGTCAGACTCGGTACGCCGTCGCCGAGGTCAACTTCCCACGCGCCACGACTGTCAATCAACACCCCGAACGGCGCGAATGCCTCGCGCGTCATCTTCTGCACTTTCAGATGAACAACCTGCATAGTAGTCAGCAGATAGTAGTCAGAAATCAGTAGAGAAAGCCGCTGCATTCTTCATGCTGGCTACTGACTACTGTCTACTGACTACCTCATCTATCAATTTCGCCGAGCACGATGTCGAGCGTGCCGATGATGGCAACCACGTCGGCGACCAAGTGGCCGAGGCACATTTGACGAAGCGCCTGCAAGTTGATGAGACACGGCGGACGCACGCGCACACGCGCCGGACGGCTCGAACCGTCTGAAACGAGATAACAACCGATTTCACCTTTCGGCCCTTCAATCGAATGATAATAGTCGCCTGCGGGCGGCTTGATAATCTTCGGAATCTTGGCGTTGACGGGGCCGTCCGGTAGGTTCGTGAGAGCTTGCTGCACGATGCGCCGCGACTGTCGCATCTCTTCGAGACGGACGAGGTAACGGTCGTACGTGTCGCCGTTTTCGCCGACCGGAATGTCGAAATCCATGTCGGCGTAGGCGGCATAGGGTCGCGCCTTGCGGATGTCCCACGCGACGCCGGAACCGCGCAGGGCGGGGCCGGAGAGACCGATGGCGATGGCATCTTCCGCCGAGATGACGCCGATGCCGACCGTGCGACCGAGCCAGATGCGGTTCTCCGAAAGCAGCGTCTCATACTCCGCGAGTCGATGCGGAAAGTTGTCGATGAAGCGTTGCACGTCTTCCGCAAAACCTTCATAGGCGTCGTTCGGCATCCCGCCGATGCGCCACGCATGACACGTCAGACGCGCGCCGAACTGTCGCTCGAAAATCTTCAAAATCTCCTCGCGCTCGCGCAACGCCCACAGAAGGACGGTGAACGAACCGATGTCGAGGCCGTGTGTGGCGAGCCAGAGAAGGTGCGACGAGATGCGGTTGAGTTCCGTCAGGATGGTGCGGAGGTAATGCGCGCGCGGAGGAACTTCCAGACCCATCATCTGCTCTACGGTCTCAACCCAGACGAGTCCGTTCGAGACTGCTGCGAGATAATCGAGCCTGTCCCAGTAAGGCGCAATCATTGGGTAAAGACGGTTCTCGGCAATCTTCTCCATGCCGCGATGGAGATAACCGATGTCGCAATCGAGGTCGATGACGGTCTCGCCGTCGAGGCGCAGAATGACGCGCAAAACGCCGTGCGTCGAAGGGTGCTGCGGCCCCATGTTCAAGACCATTTCGGGGCTGTCGAGCAGCGTTTCTCTGGTTGTCGCAACTTCTACTTGATGCATAATTCCTTACGTTTTACCTTCAAGCACCTCGACACGCGCTTTTAAGTCGCTGATGTCGGCGCGTGTGTCAAGAATCCTCGCTTGGAGACGGTCAAGTCGCGTGGTAATAACACGCACTTCATTGTGCACACCACGTATTTCTGAGTTCATCTCGCGCACCTCTGTTCCGAGCCGCTCGAAGCGCGTTTGGGTTTCGGTGCGAAATTGGCCTACCTCTGTTTCCAGCCGCTCGAAGCGCGCATCTACTTCAACAAAATGCGCTTTTGTTTCGGTGCGAAATTCGCCGACCTCGCGGGCGATGGCGCTTAAATAATTGAGAATTTCGGTGGTTCTATCTGCGCTCATGCTTCCTCCTTTTTATAGCAACCCGTGACACTCCACGGGTCGAGGATGATGCCAATCTGGGTTGCTTCGCCGCGACGCTTCATGCCCGCGAGTTTGTAGAGGGTCGCGGTGTAGGCGCTTTGACGGTTCCAGACGTTGCGTGGGCGCATTGTTTCGGTGAGCGTGTAGCCTTCGGCCTCGGCGTCTTCGAGTTTATCGAAGAGTTTCACATCGTGTTGTTCAGCCAGTTCCTTTAAGTCCATGTTTGATGTGACCGACCGTTGGGTTCGCTCTACTTGTGTTCCTTCGGCATCACTTCCTTGCCCGCGCGGAAGATTTCGCGGACACGCCGTTCATAGGGCGACGAGAGAACCTCCAAGCCGTAGGCGCGGCGTTGTTCGAGTTGCTCGCGCTCGACTTCGGAGAACTCCGGCAGATGCTTCGCCGTCCATTCGTTTTCAATGAACTCCAACGGATAATCCTTGCGAAGCGGGTGCCCTTCCCAGTCGAGCGGCAGGAGTAGGCGACGGAGGTCTGGGTGATTTTTGAAGGGGACGCCGAACAGGTCGTAGACTTCGCGCTCCATCCAGTTGGCCGCAGGCCACACGCCCGTCACGCTCTCGACGCCTTCCGTCTCATCCGTCCGCACCTTGAGACGCACGCGCTCGTTCGAGCTTATCGAATAGAGTTGGTAAACAATCTCAAAGGGGGCGTCGAAGTTTTCGGGAGCGTGGATGCAGGTCAAATCGCTGAGATAGTTGAAGGGCGTCTGTTCGTCGCGTCGTAATACGTCGCAGACTTCGACGATGCGTTCGCGTGCGACGTGGACGGAGAGTTGACCGAGAAACGCGGAGGCGGCGTCGATTGCGCCGTCGAACCTCTCGCGCAGTTTTTTGACGAGCGGGTGGTCGGACGCATCGGTCGGCTTTGGCCCTTCCTCTTTTTTCTTGACGGGAGCCTTTGGAGTGCCGGCTCCGGTCGCTGCGGCGGGCGCGGTTGGCTTGGCGGCGGCTGGCGCGGGTTTTTCGCCTGCGGCGTTCTTCGAGGCGGCTGCACGCGCTTTGGCGTCGGCAATCTTGGCAGCCTTTTCCAAATCCGACTGCGAAGGGCTTTTCGTCGGGTCACCGACGGCGGGCGACGCGCCGCCCGGAGGCTCTGTCGTCGTTGTAGACGCGCCCGCGTCTGTGGCTGTAACTGCCGTCGAGTCAGTGATTTGAGCGGGCGAAGCGGGTGCTGTCGGAACGTCTTTGCGCGTGTCGAGTTCAAAAGAGGGCGACGTGTCTCCGGCCTGTTGCGCGGCGGCCTTGCGCGCTTTGGCCTCTTCAACGATGCGTTTGAGGCGCGCGATTTTCTCCTCCTGAGTTTCGCCGGAAGAAGCGGCGTTTGACGACTGCTGTCCGCCACCGCCGGAGGACGACGAGGCGGGCACGGTAGTGCCGGAAGTTGAACTGCCGGAAGGGGCTTTGCCTGTTAATGCGGCCTGACTTTCGGGCGTCGGACGGGGTTGTTCGGCATCGGGTGGCGGCGGGAGACTGCCTGCGTCCGAGCTGGCGTGGCCGGGGCTTGGACTTTTATCGTCGGTTCGCGGGGAAGAAGGGGTGCGCTCGGCGCGCGGCGTGTCGGTGGTGTCCGGCGAAGTGTCGCCGGATTGGTCGTCCGTCGGACTTTTGGTTTCGTCTGTCATCTCACCCGTGCAGTCACACTTCGAGATAAAACTAACGCTCAAATATTCGCTTGGAGGCGCTTTCGGCTAAGGTTCTCAACAAAAACGCGAAAGAGATGTGAGAAAGTTTGTAACATGCGTTCTCGCGTGCTGTCAATACACATTCCCCGGCGCTCCGGCGCGCATCTAACACTCTAAATGCCTGTTCAACTTGACGATACGCACGCATGAACGTATCATATTATTTTTGAAAACGGCGCGATTTGCGCGCCAGTAGAGGAAGCGAAAAATGAAGCAAGGAATTCATCCCGAATATCACGAAATTACTGTCCAGTGCGCCTGCGGCGACACGTTCAAAACGCGCTCGACCCGCAAAGGCGACCTCCACGTCGAAATCTGCTCGGCCTGTCACCCGTTCTTCACAGGCAAGCAGAAACTCGTCGATACCGCCGGACGCGTCGACCGTTTCAACAAACGCTACGGCAAAAAGAGCGAGACGCCCGCGCCCACCCCTGCGGAAGCCGAAGGCGCAACCGCCACGCAAGCCTAACTCATTGAGACACAACCAGATGCGGCCATTGCAACGCCGCCAGTATTAGCCCGACAAACCTTTACGCCGACGTTACGCGTCCGGCGGTCGCCCACTCCTGCATCGAAATGATGCTTTCAGCGACTGCCAAACACGCCCAACGTCGGCGTTTTGTTTACAGACGATGGACGATAAAAACCCGACATTTTCATGTCAGTTGACGATAAAAGCATCTTGTTTTTCATGGTCAATGGTCTATCGTCCGTGGTCTGATTGAGAGGAACCCATGAGCACCAACGAGAGAGATTTGATTGTGGGCGGGCAGGCCGTCATCGAGGGCGTGATGATGCGGACGCCGAACGCCTACGCGGTGGCGGTCAGGCGTGCCGACGGCACGGTCGTCCATACGGCGGCGACGCTCGCCAAGTGGAGCGACAAGTATCCGTTGCTCAAACTGCCCGTCTTGCGCGGCGCGGCGGTGCTCGTCCAGTCGATGGGACTCGGCATCAAGGCTCTCAACTATTCCGCCAACGAAGCCTTTGCCGACGCAGAGGAAGCAGAAGAAGTCGAAGTCGCGCTGACGCCCGCCGTCATTGAAGGCGAGGGTGATTTCGCGGGCATCACGGGCGCAGTTCCCGGCCTCTTTCCCATCCCGACCAAACGACGCGCCGAAGACGAGATGAAAAAAGGCACCACGGCTGCCGCCGCAGGCTCCATCGCCTTCGCACTCTTCTTCAACGTCATGCTCTTTATCGTCGCGCCGCTCGTCCTGACCAACGCACTCTTCATCGGCGCGGGATGGGCAACGCCCGCCGCATCGTCTGAACCGACGATTGCTCAACAAGCGCAAAACACGCCCGCCGCGCAGAACGCAGCCGATACGTCTACTGAGGCGACAGCGACGAACGCAGGAGCGCCGTGGTACACGCGTGCTTATGCGAGCGTGCGCGGTTATCTCCGTCCGGTGCGCCCGTCGGTCGCCTTCAATCTCGTCGATGGCGCGATTCGGATGACGTTCTTTCTGATTATGATTTTTAGTTTCTCGTTGATGAAGGACATCCGTCGTGTCTTCGAGTATCACGGCGCGGAGCACAAGACGGTCTTCACTTGGGAGGCGGGTTTGCCTCTGACGGTCGAGAACGCGCGCATCCAACCGCGACAGCATCCGCGTTGCGGGACGAGTTTTCTGATGGTCGTGATGCTCGTCTCCATCGTGCTTTTCTCGTTGATTAAATTCGATTCGCTGCTCTACAACATGCTGGTACGCATCGTGCTCATCCCGTTTGTCGCCGGAATCTCTTACGAGATTATTCGCGTGTCGGCGAAGCGCGAAGGCAGTTTCGTCTTCAAGTTGATTACGCTGCCCGGCATCTGGCTACAAAACATCACGACCAAAGAACCCGACGACACGCAACTCGAAGTCGCCATCCACGCGCTTAAGGAATCGCTCAAACTCGAACCGCAACCCGCAGAGGTCGTCGCCTCGCCGCTCGCATAAAATAGTCGCTGCATGTCGATGAAAGAGAAGTGAACAACCATGTTGGAGAAACTCGAACAGATTGAAGCGCGCTACGAAGAACTGACGGCGCAACTCTCCGCGCCCGAAGTCATGTCAGACCATGCGGCTTACGCCAAGACGGCCAAGCAGCATCGCTCGCTCGGTGAGATGGTGAAGAAGTATCGTCTCTGGCGCACGCTCAAGGAAGAACACGCGGGCGCGAAGGAATTGCTCGATTCGAGCGACGACGAAGAGATGCGCGAAATGGCGCGCGTCGAACTGACTGACTTGGAGACGCGCATCGCATCGACCGAGGAGGAGTTGCGTATCCTGCTCCTGCCGCGCGACCCGAACGACGAGAAGAACGTTATTCTGGAAATCCGCGCCGGAACGGGCGGCGACGAAGCGACGATTTTTGCCGCCGAGATGCTACGCATGTATGGTCGCTACGCCGAGCGGCAGGGTTGGCGCATGGAGATTCTCGACGCGTCGGAATCCGGCGTCGGTGGTATCAAAGAGGGCATTGCGCTCATCGAAGGCGACAAAGTTTATTCAAAATTGAAGCACGAATCGGGCGTGCATCGCGTGCAGCGCGTGCCGCAGACGGAAGCGAGCGGTCGCATCCACACGTCGGCCATCACCGTCGCCGTCTTGCCGGAAGCCGAAGAGGTGGACGTGAAGATTGATGCCAAAGACTTACGCATCGACACCTTCTGTTCGTCGGGGCCGGGTGGTCAGAGCGTCAACACGACCTACTCAGCAGTCCGCATCACGCATCTGCCGACCAACACCGTCGTCTCGATGCAGGACGAAAAATCGCAGATTAAAAACCGCGAAAAAGCGATGCGCGTCCTACGTGCGCGTTTGCAAGAACTCGAAGAACAGAAGCAACACGACGCGCTCGCCAGCGAACGCCGTTCGCAGGTCGGCAGCGGCGACCGCTCCGAAAAGATTCGCACCTACAACTTCAAAGAGAATCGCGTCACAGACCACCGCATCGGCCTCACCATCCACCAACTCGACCTTGTTATGGAAGGCGCGCTCGACGAAATCATCAACTCCCTCGTCACGCACTACCAGACCGAAAAGATGAAAGCCGAAATGGTCGCCGCATAGAAGACAAAAGTAAAAAGGTAAAAGGCAAAAGTGAAGACATAGTTCTTTCTTTTGCCTTTTACCTTTTTACTTTTGCCCTCGTTAGTTCGCTTATGTCTGACAAAACAAGCATCATTTTGATTCGGCATGGACAGTCGCAGGGCAACGCCGAGCGACGTTTCGGCGGTCACTCGCCGACGCCGCTCTCCGAGCGCGGCATGTGGGAGGCGGAGGCGACGGCGCGTGCGCTTCAATCGGAGAGCGTCGCGGCGATTTATTCGAGCGACCTCCTGCGCGCCGTCCAGACGGCGGAACCGCTCGCGCGTGCGACGGGTTTGACGGTGCAGACGCATGTCGCTTTCCGCGAACGCAGCGTCGGGCAGATGGAAGGGCTGACATTTGGAGAGGCGGCGGAACGCTTCCCGGACGAGTATGCCGCGTTGCTGCGACGCGACTTTGAACACGTCCTGCTCGGCGGCGAGAGCTATCGACAGATGCTCGACCGCGCCTCCTCGGAACTTGACCGCATCATCGAACAGCACCGCAACGAAACCGTCGCGCTCTTTTCTCACACCGGAACCATCTGCATCCTCGCGCTCCACTTGATGGGCGCGCTCGACGCTCCCGCGCTTCGTCCCGTCTGGATTGCTTCATCAAATTGCGGCGTCACGCGCTTCGATCTCCACGCGGACGGATTCGTCCGCGTCCGCGCGATAAACGACACGCGGCATCTCGTCGGGTTGCGGAGCGACAAACAGGGCTAAAAGGAAAAGGGGAAAGGTTAAAGGATGGATTCCTTTAACCTTTCCCCTGACATGCTTCCGCTCGACTTTGCTTCTCTACTTCGTCTCGGCGGCGACCACTTCCAACGCTTCTCTATCCGTCGGCGAAATTTCCTGTAATTCGTCGTCGCCTTCGAGTTGGCGTTGGCGACGCACCATGCCGTCGGATTCAAAGATGTAGGCGGAGGGCGCTTCGCGCATGATGATGTCTTGCAGGCGCATCAAACCGTAGAGCAACGCTTCAGGGCGCGGCGGGCAACCCGGAATGTACACGTCAACCGGAATCGTGCGGTCAACGCCCTGCATCGTCGAATAGGAATCGAAGGGGCCGCCCGTCGAAGCACACGCGCCCATCGCAATCACCCACTTCGGTTCCGGCATCTGGTCGTAAATGCGCCGGATGACAGGCCCCATCTTCAACGTCACCGTGCCCGCGACGATAATCAAATCGCTCTGTCGCGGACTAGGACGAAAAACGCCCGCGCCGAAGCGGTCGATGTCGAAGCGACCCGCGCCCGTCGCAATCATCTCGATAGCGCAGCACGCCAACCCGAACGTCATCGGCCACAACGCCGACTTGCGCGCCCAGTTAACGACATCTTTGACCGGCTTGATGTCCATCGCCGTCGCGCCCAGATTCCGACGCAAAGCGTTGAATATCGAATCAACCGTCGTCAGTACAATACCTTCTGGATGTTCAGCCATATCAATTGCGGATTATGGATTGTGGATTACGGATTAAAAGGCGTGTGCTTTCAAATCCGCATTCCGCAATCTGCAATCGCCAATCCTTTCATGCCCATTCGAGCGCGCCTTTGCGCCATGCGTAATAGTAGCCGACGACGAGGATGCCGATGAAGACGAACATTTCGAGGAGCGCGAATTTGGTGAAAGTGAAATCGTTGCCCATGAAAATAATCGCCCAGGGAAGAAGGAAAATCGTCTCCACGTCGAAGATGAGAAAGAGCATGGCGACGATGTAGTATCGCACGGTGAAACGGTCGTGGGCTTCGGTCGTCGGGTCGATGCCGCACTCGTAAGGCCGCATCTTGGACTTCTGCCAGATGCTCGGACGCACGATGCGCCCTAACACAATCGGCAGCACCGGAAAGATAACGGCGAAGACGAAGAAAATCATCACAGGCCAGTAGGCCGTCAGCGGACTGCCGATGTCCGACACGGCGCCATCGGCGGCAGCGGTCGTCATGGTCACTTGCAGAAGAATCGCGCTCAGCATTTTGTTGTCGGTGTACGGCGCGTTGTGCGCGTCTGGTAAGTTTATTGAACGAAAGAAATACTAGGCGCGAGCGGGCGGCGTTGTCAATCAACTTTTCCGCCGACGCTCGTTTTGCTTTTGCCACGACGTAGACGCGACCGACAAAAACCGCGTCGCGTCGAACAAGCGACGGTGATGGTTGAGACGAAGGCTCGCGTCTCTCGCATCCTTCATTGATTCGTCGTTCATTTCGCTTCCGTGTGCGGTCGTCCGTCGAGGAGCGCGACGGCGTGCGCGAGGACGGGAAGAATGACGTTGAAACAGTCGCGCACTGCGGTGGGCGAGCCGGGCAGGTTGATGATGAGCGTGCCGGAACGAATACCGCAGACGCCGCGCGAAATCATCGCCAATGGCGTCTGCTTGAGCGTCTCCGCACGCATCGCTTCGGCGAGGCCGGGCGTCTCTCTCTCGATGACGGCGCGCGTCGCCTCCGGCGTGTTGTCGCGCGGGCTAAAGCCTGTGCCGCCCGTCGTGATGATGAGATTGATGTCGGCGCGCATGGCGTATTCGCGCAGCCTTTCCGACAGGGGTTCGAGGTCGTCCGGCACCACCAACGACGCCACGACGCTCGCGCCCGCATCTTCGAGCAGTTGCTTGAGCGTCGCTCCTGACTCGTCTCGCTGTTCGCCTCTCGCGCAACGGTCGCTCACCGTTATCACTACCGCGCGAATCTCAACCGACATCAAAACTCCTCCACACTGCTTCTCTGAGATAACCGACAAAGGCTTCGCCGCTTCCGTCGCACGTCTAAAACTTTCGCGGCTTGAGCGCGGGAGGCGTCGGCTGTTCCTCGTTCCCCATGCCTGCATAGGGCGGCGTCGCGCTCGTCGTCGTGCTGCAGCCGCATTTGTCGGACGGACAACTTACATTTACCCTCGGACACAGGGCGGACGAAGACTGCACGGGCGTCGGCGACTGAACAACCGTAGACGACGCGGAGACGATGCGGTGCGGTGCTGATAGAGCGAGCGTCGCGCACGCGAGACAAGCCAACAGCAGCGACGCCGACATCATCTCTGTCTTTATCTCTGATTTCCTGCGCTTAACGTTTTATCCGCGCGTGGTCTTTGAGCCAGCAGCGATTCATGACGACGAGCAGACCCGCGTCGAGCGCACGCTTGGCCGCCGCGTGGTCGATGACGCCCTCCTGCAACCAGATGGCTTTCGCACCGACCGCGATGGCTTCGTCAACCGCCTGTCCCGCTTCGGACGAACGACGGAACACGTCTACCAAATCAATCTTCTCCGGCACGTCCGAAAGCGACGCAAAGGCGGGTTCGCCAAAAACTTCGCGCTCGTTCGGGTTGACCGCAATCACGCGATACCCTTGCTGCCTCATGTAGTTGGCGACGCCGTTTGAGGCGCGCATCGGATTGGCGGAAAGACCGACGACGGCGATTGAATGGCATTCGTCGAGAATACGTCTGATGGTCTGCGGGTCGTTGATTTCCATAATTCTATGGTGTTTCAGCTTTCAAGCTTCAAAGCCAGATTTGCTTCCGACTTCCATCCTGAATCTTGAAACTTGAAACTGTCCTCATGAAGTTCCTGCAATGAAATGACCTCGATGTCGGTGGTCTCGCGTGCCATGATGGCTTCGACGACCGCCTGCGCGCCCGTCATCGTCGTCACACATGCGACTCCGTGTTGAAGCGCGGCGCGTCGAATCGCCTGCTCGTCGTAGTGCGAAGCGCGTCCGAGTGGCGTGTTGATAATCAGTGCGATTTCGTCTTGCTTAATCTTGTCAGCGATGTTCGGGCGTCCTTCGTTGACCTTGAAGACCGTCTCGACATCAAGCCCGACCTCCTTAAGACGAGACGCTGTTCCCAGAGTCGCCATCAAACTGAATCCGAGACGCGCGAGACGACGTGCGAGCACCACCGCCTGTCCTTTGTCCGAATCGTTGACGCTGATGAAGGCCATGCCGCTCGCGGGCAATTCCAGCCCCGCGCCGAGCATCGCCTTCGCGTATGCCTCGCCAAAACTCTCGCCGATGCCCATCACTTCGCCCGTCGAATGCATTTCAGGACTGAGCACCGGGTCAACGCCCGGAAATTTGACGAACGGGAAGACGGGCGACTTGATGAAGAAGCGCGTGACGGACAGGTCGGGCGGGAGACCGAAACTGCTCAAGGGGCGTCCGGCCATGACCAGCGCCGCGACGCGTGCAAGCGGCACGCCCGTCGCCTTCGAGACGAACGGCACGGTGCGCGAAGCGCGCGGATTGACTTCGAGCACGTAAACGCGGTCGTCCTTTATCGCGTACTGAATGTTCAGGAGGCCGCGCACGCCGAGCGCGCGTGCGAGGATGCGCGTGTAGTGGCGCATCGTTTCAAGATGTTCGGGCGCGATGCGTTGAGGCGGCAAGACGCACGACGAATCGCCCGAATGAATCCCCGCCTCTTCGATGTGCTCCTGAATTCCCGCAACGACGCACGTCTCGTCGTCGGAGAGCGCATCGACATCAAACTCCGCCGCGCGCTCAAGAAATTTATCAATCAACACGGGACGTTGCTGCGAAGCCTCGACCGCTGTCCGCATGTATTCGTCCAGCGTCCGTTCGTCGTAGACAATGGCCATCGCGCGTCCGCCGAGCACATAACTCGGACGCACCAGGACCGGATAACCGATGCGCGCGGCCACCACTTTCGCCTCTTCGCTCGACGTGGCCGTGCCGTTTTCCGGTTGCGGGATGCCGAGTTCGTTGAGGAGCGTGCCGAAGCGTTTGCGGTCTTCGGCGAGGTCTATGGAATCAGGAGAGGTACCGATGATGGGCGCGCCCGCTTCATGCAGACGCATGGCGAGATTGAGCGGCGTCTGCCCGCCAAACTGCACGATGACGCCTTCGGGACGTTCCACGTCGATGATGTTCATCACGTCTTCAAACGTCAAAGGCTCGAAGTAGAGACGGTCGGAAGTGTCGTAGTCGGTCGAGACGGTTTCTGGGTTGCAGTTGACCATGATCGTCTCGAATCCCGCTTCGTGAAGCGCGAACGAGGCATGGCAGCAGCAGTAGTCAAACTCGATGCCCTGACCGATGCGGTTCGGCCCCGAACCGAGAATCATAATCTTGCGCGCATTTGTCGGCGCGGCTTCGTCTTCCTCCTCGTAGGTCGAATAGAGATAAGGCGTGTGCGATTCAAACTCCGCGCCGCACGTATCGACGCGCTTGTAAACGGGCACGACGCCGAGACTCTTGCGATGTGCGCGCACTTCGTCTTCATGGCTCCCCGTCAAGTAAGCGATGCGTCGGTCAGAGAGTCCCACCTCCTTCGCTTCACGCAGAGCCTCCGTCGAAACGGCAGCCAACTCTCGCCCGTCGATTTCGTCTTGCACCTGCATCACGTCTTGCAGTTGTTCGAGAAACCACGGGTCGATACGCGAGAGGCGATGGATTTCTGGAATCGACCAGCCGTGTTGGAGCGCGTAGGTGATGTAGGAGAAGCGCTGCGAATTGGGACGCGCGAGTTTGCGTTGGAGTTCGTCGTCGGCGACGTTCTCAAGGCGCAGGGGCGTGGTCGCTTCGAGCGAGCGCAAGCCTTTGAACAAAGCTTCTTTGAAGGTGCGTCCAATCGCCATCACTTCGCCGACGGACTTCATCTGCGTTCCCAAAACGTCCTCGGCTTCGCGGAACTTCTCGAAATTCCACTTCGGAATCTTCGCCACGACGTAATCAATCGTCGGCTCAAAACTCGCGGGCGTCTTCTTCGTGATGTCGTTCGGAATCTCGTCGAGCGTGTAACCGACGGCGAGTTTGGCGGCGATTTTGGCAATCGGAAATCCGGTCGCCTTCGACGCGAGCGCCGAGGAACGCGACACGCGCGGGTTCATTTCAATGATGCGAATCTCGCCGTTCGCGGGATTGACGGCGAACTGGATATTCGAGCCACCCGTCTCGACGCCGACTTTGCGAATCACCGCGATAGACATGTCGCGCAAGGTTTGATACTCGACATCGGTCAAGGTCTGCGCGGGCGCGACCGTGATGGAGTCGCCTGTGTGGACGCCCATCGGGTCGAAGTTTTCAATCGAACAGATGATGACCACGTTGTCCGCCAGGTCGCGCATTACTTCGAGTTCATACTCTTTCCAACCGAGTATCGATTCCTCAATCAAGACTTCGTGAATCGGCGAAGCGGCCAGCCCCGTATGCACAATCTCCTCATACTCTTCCGGGTTGAAGGCGATGCCGCCGCCCGTGCCGCCAAGTGTGAACGAAGGACGGATGATGGCCGGATAACCAGTCGCCTCAACCAACTCTTCGGCCTCAGCCCACGTCCGCGCAAAACCTCCTCGCGGCATCGGCAACCCTTCTTCGTCCATCGCCTTCTTGAACAGCCGACGGTCTTCCGCAACCTTGACCGCCTCGCGCTTCGCGCCAATCATCTCGACGCCATACTCATCGAGCACGCCCGCCTCAGAGAGCGCGATGGCGAGATTGAGCGCGGTCTGACCGCCGACGGTCGGAAGCAATGCCTGCGGGCGTTCGCGTCGGATGATGGCGGTGAGCGATTCAATCGTGAGTGGTTCGATGTAGGTGCGGTCGGCGGTTTCGGGGTCGGTCATGATGGTTGCGGGGTTCGAGTTGACCAACACCACCTCATAGCCTTCCGCCCTCAGAGCCTTGCACGCCTGCGTGCCGGAATAGTCGAATTCGGCGGCCTGTCCAATCACAATCGGCCCGGAACCGATGAGCAAAATTTTCTGTATATCTGTGCGTTTAGGCATCTGTGGCTATCTGATTCGCGGTTTGAAAAGGGATTATCTTGAACCTCTCACGGTCACGGCATTATACACACGGATACGTCGGACGACGAACCGTGCCCGATTCTGCGGAACAAATCGAGATGCGACTGATGAAGTTGAACTGATGCGGGATGGGAGATTCGTGCACGGAAGCGACGCAGAGAAGCGCGTCTACATTTTGGCGTCGAAGCTGCGGCGGTAGTCTTCGCCTTCGACGGCGACGGTTTTGCACATTTCGTAGAGGCGCGAGCGGAGACGGACGCCGATGCGGTCTTCGAGGGTTTCGTCGGTGGGCGAGCGGCGCGTGTCGAGATAGTTAGTGGTGAAGATGGTAAGTTTCTTGTCGTTGTAGCGCGTGCCGATGATTTGCATCATCGTGTCTTTGACCCAATCAGTCGGCTTCGACGCGCCGAGTTCGTCTAAGACCAGCACTTCGGCCTGATAGACGGGCGCGAGCAGACGCATCTCCGACGTTTGCGAAATCTTGTTGTAGGAATCCTGAATCTCTTTGAGCAGCGAACCGAACTCGTAGAACAGACACGGCACGCCCTTCTCCAAAAGCCCGCGCAGGATGGCGACCGACAGGTGCGTCTTTCCGACGCCGACCGTGCCCATAAACAACAGTCCCCTATCCACCGCCGGATATTCGCGGACGAGGCGGAAAGCGTAGTTGAAGGCTTTGAGTTGCGAGCCGTTGCCCTGCGCCGGATAGTAACTTTGCAAGGAGCAGTTGTCGTAGCGACGCGGGATGCGCGCTTCTTCGATGAGTTTGGTGCGATTGTTTTCCGTGCGGCAGTCGCAGCGTCGCGCGCCTTTGCCGGAGACGACTTCGTAACCCGTCCCGAAGCAACGCGGGCAGACCGATGGCTCATTGGCGACGCGCGGCGGCTTGATTGACTTTCCGACACTGGCGGGCGCAGACGGAACCTCTGCCTCTTCCCTTTCGGGCACGGCGAAAAGTTGCGGCTGCTTTTTGGCGTTGTCGGAAGACATGCTTGAGAGAGTGTTTCTTTCAGAATCCCGTTTGCAATTTCGTCGCGCGGGGGTGTGACTTCGTTGGCGCGACTGGCTTCCGTACTACTTTGAAAACCTTTACCCGTGCAGAGCGAGGCGGATTATAGCACTCGAAACAGAGAAAGCAAGAGCAGAGGTTGGAGGCTACAGGTCGGAGGTCAGTAACCGCATAAAACGCTATTTTTCGTCTTATTTTTTCTGTCTCGCAATCTGGCTGCTCGATGCAAAGCGACTACAAGATGCGAGATTTTTCTGACCGCTAATCTCTAACCTCTGACCTCTTTCGCTTCCCTCGTCCGCAGCGACTCGCGTATGCGGAAGGTGGCGCGCGTGGTGGCGGCTAAATCTTCGAGCGCGATGGGCGCGTCGCGGCCTTCGAGCACGACGGCACACGCGGCGCGCACTTCGTCCGCCTGTCCCTTATCCTGTGCGCGCAGTTTCGTCTTCTCCTCGCGCCCGTCGCGGTAAGCGGTGGCGCTGCGAAAATCTTCGATAACGAAGGCGCGCCCCTCGCCGAAGATTTCGATGCGTTCTTTGGCGAGCGCGCGGTCGCCTTCGGCGAGATAGGCGATGGAGCCATTGGAGCCGTCGGCGAAGCCGAGGCTAATCATCACCGAGTCTTCATCAACAATCTGATGACTACGCGCCGCGACCGATTCAGCATAGACGCGCGCCACGGTGCTCGCTGTCCAGAACTGCATGAGGTCGATGAAATGGCAGACTTCGCCGATGATGCGCCCGCCGCCTTCGCGTTCGTCATGTACCCAATGCTCGCGTGGGATGCGTCCGGCATTGACGCGATAGACGATGGAGAGTGGCGACTGACGACCGGCAAAGAACTCTGCGGCAGCGCGTGCGTGCGGCGAGAAGCGACGATTGAAGCCGACCATCAAACGTGCTCCCGTCGCCGTCGCAGCCGCCCTCGCCGCTGCCAACACTTCGTCCAATTCCTCATCCGACAATGCCAGAGGCTTTTCTACAAAGACGTGTTTCCCCGCGCGTAAGGCCTCGACCGCAAGAGGTGCGTGCGTGTCGTGGCGCGTGGCGATGACAACCAGATTCACGTCCTCGTCACGAATCACTTCATCCGCGCTCGACGCAGCGACGCCGAAGCCGAACTGCTTTCCGATGTCGTGCGCCGTCACGCCTGACGCCGTGGCAATCGAACGAAATTCTGCGCCCGCCGCTTTGAAGTTCGGCAAGAGCATCGCCTTCGCATAAGTGCCCGCGCCAATCAAACCGATGCGGACGCTTCTCTCAGACTTCTTCGTCGCCACGGACTCCGACGTGCTCCGCACGTCGCCGCGTAATTCGATGCGGCGTTGAATCTCTCTCTCCGCATCGTATTCGAGCAAGACGCCGAGATAGGATTCGCCCGTTTCGCCCGTAATCAACTGATAAGCGCGTTCGCCTTCTCCGATAGCGTAGCGGTGCGTCGTCAGGCGTTTGACATCGACGCTTCCGGCGGCAATCAAATCGAGAAACGCTTCGATGTTGCGCCCCTCCGTCCAACGCACGTAGGCGAACGGATAATCGTGTCCGCGCTCCTCGTATGCGGGGTCGTAGCGCCCCGGCCCGTACGACATGGAAATCTGCAACGAGAGTTCGCGTTTGAAGTAGAGGTCGCGCGGCACTTCCATCCCGACGAGACCGACAACCACGACGCGTCCCTTCAGACGCGAAACTTCGCCCGCCAATTCCAGAGGCTCGTTCGACGACGTAGCCGCCGTAATCAACACCGCATCAGCGCCGCGCCCGCGCGTCCAATCGAGCACTGATTTCTTCGTCTCGGCGGAGAGCACGCTGCCGCGTTCGGCTCCGAGTCCTTGTGCGAGTTCGATCTTCTGCGCGTCCAAATCGACGCCGAAGACACGGCAACCGTTGGCCTTGAGCAACTGCACCGTGAGTTGTCCGAGAAGCCCCAAACCAACCACCACCACCGCTTCGCCGAGCGTCGGCTGAGCGAGGCGCACGCCCTGCAAAGCAATCGCGCCGAGCGTGCCATACGCCGCCTCTCCAAACCCGATGCCCTCCGGCACGCGCACGCACAGATTCTTCGGCACAGACAAAACTTCCGCATGCGACGCATAGCCGACACCCGCGCACGCCACGCGGTCGCCCGCGCGAAACTCCGTCACGTCTTCCCCGACCGCGACGACCACACCCGACGCGCTATAGCCGAGCGCCGTCGAGGTTTCGAGTTTGGAGCGCACGGCGTTGACGGTCGCCAGCAAGCCTTCGTCGCGCGTCCTCTGCAAAGCCTTCTTGACTAACTCCGGCTGCTCCACCGCCCTCGTCAATAGACTCTTGCGTCCCGTGTCCACCGTCAGGCGTTCCGTCCCCGCGCTAATCAGAGAGGCACGCGCACGCACCAGCACGCGTCCCCTCTGCGCCGACGGTACAGGCACTTCCGTCACCTTGACCTCGCCCGTTTTAAGATTTTGCAAAATCTGTTTCATGAAGCAGTAGACAGTAACCAGTAGACAGTAGTCAGTAGAAAAGCATGTCGCGTGTTGTTGAGGTTAAGAGACGTGATGAAGAAGCGTCAAACCGAAGTTCTTATGCTGGCTGCTGTCTACTAGCTACTGTTTTTAGATTATCCTGAAAAGTAGTTCGAGCAGGCCGAGCACACTGGCGGCGGCGAGAATGACGAGGACGATGATGTGCGGCCAACGAAGCACGAAACGGCGGCACGCGCCGCATTTCATGCCAGCCATCTTCAGAGGTCGGTTACAGTAGAGACATCTCATAAGGGAGCATGGGAGTACCCTTGCCTCAAGAATGCCATGACACGCGCGTGCAATCAAGCGCGAACACCACATTCTTTCTCGCACACCTCTCCTTCTTCCTCTGCATGCGTTCGCATTCGGCTTCCCGTCGCTTGCCGGACGCTGATGCGTTCGTGCCGCCCGCGCGCCCGTTGTGTTATATTTGTCGGCACCGATGTTAATCCGACAGGAAATTTCGATGGTCATGCGTTCGTCTATCTTCGCGCGAAGGTTTTTTCGGGATTAGCCGCATGAGCATTCTACAAGGACTGCTGAGAAAACTCGGCATTCAAACGACTTCCGCGCCTCGTGCCACGCTCCGCGTCTTTCTCCTCGACGACGATACGCTCCGCCACGAATGGTTCGCCAAACGTTTCAAGCATGACCACTTGGACATTGCCATCAATCCCGCGCAGGCCATCGAACTGCTCGCCGCATCCTCCTACGATGCTATCTTTCTCGACCACGACCTCCTGCCCGAACACTATCACTCCGACACGCTGGACGACGAACGCACAGGCTTTGCCGTCGCCGCATGGCTCGCCGCCAATCCCCAACACCAGAAGTCTTCGAGCATCATGGTACACACGCGCAACGCCGACGGGGCGATGCGAATGGTCGAAGAATTGCGCCGCGCTGGACGCCAAGCCGAGTACGTTCCCTTCCCCATCCTCTCGCCAAAAATCAAAAACTACTGGCATCGTTAACGACTTTCTGCGCCCGTCGCATCTCCATCGACGGAAAACCTCTATGTTACACTTGTACCTTGCAAGTCGAATTTTTTGATTTTTCGGGTCAGTTTTAATTCGAGTAGAAATCATTCACAATTTAGCTTTGTCGTCCTTGAAGGAATCGAGAATGAGAAACTTTTCTTCGCTCTTGATGTTCGTCTGCTGTGTGATGTTCTTAAACTGCGTCGTCGCGGAGGGGCAGCAAGCACGCGTGGAGACGCAGTTGACGAAAGAGGCACGCGCGTTGATGGCACGCACGGAGGTCGCGGCGGCCTTTGATTTCGTCGAGAAGAATCGTGACGAGACGTTGCGCGAATGGGAGGCGATTACGGAGGTCAACGCGCCTTCGGGCAAGGAGCGCGAGCGGGCGCAGTACGTCGAGAGAATCCTGCGCGGGTACAATTTGGATAAGGTCTACTACGACCGGACGGGCAATCTCGTCGCCGTGCGTCGAGGCACGGGCGGCGGCCCGACGGTGGTGGTCGATGCACATCTGGACACGGTGTTTCAGCCCGGTTTGAAAATTGAAGCGACGATACGCGACGGCAAAATTTACGCGCCCGGCGTCGGCGACGACACGCGCAATATCGAAGCCATGCTGGCGAGTATCCGCGCGCTCAATCACGCCAAAATCAAGACGCGTGGCGATCTGATTTTTCTTTTCAGTGTAGAGGAAGAAACCTCTCTGCGCGGCGCGGAGGAGTTCGTCAAAGATAACAGAGACAAAATCGACCACTACATCGCGCTCGATGGCGGCTATGAGGGATTTACTTATGGCGGCATCGGCATCAACTGGTACAAGCATCACTTCATCGGCCCCGGCGGGCATACGCGTTCGAGAACTCCGCCCTACTCCGCGACGTTGCCACTCGCGCGCGCCATTGCGCGCATCTATGCCCTGCCGCTGCCCGCGAGTCCGCCGACGAACTTGAACATCGGCATGATGGGCGGCTCCGAAGTCGTTAACGCTAAGGCTGCCGACGCGTGGTTTACCGTCGATTTACGTTCGACGAGTAATGAAGTGATGAGCGAGTTGGAGAAGAAGATTGCCGATATCCTGCGTGAGGAAGCCGGGCGCGAAGGGATGACGGTGAAGACGGAAGTGATTTCGACCACGCCCGCCGCGCAGATTCCCGGCCATCGTGAGTCGCATCTTGTACGCATGACCGAAGCGGTTCATATCGCGATGGGTTTCGAGAATCCGCCGATTTCGCTGGCAGGTTCAAACAACTCAAGTGCGGCGCTGCTGTCGGGCGTCTCTGCGATTTCGACAGGCGCAGCCCCTTGCGGCGACTCCCACGCCCTCACCGAATGGTGCGAAATCGAACCTCTCTTCAAAGGCATCAAAAAGATTATCCTACTCGAACTCGCACTATCCCAGATGAGCAACTGAAAGAATTGATTCATTGACTCATTGGCTCATTTGAGACATTGATTTAATCGGGCAATCAATGTCTCAAATGAGTCAATGAATCAACTCCTTCCCTCATCCCTTCCTTTTCCTGCCCGGCCAAACTTTGGATAAAGCCCACGCGCCGAAAACGACGGCGGCTTTTCCTACGCTGAAGGAACGACCGCTGCGTCGCGTCGTCTTCGCGGGCGGTGCGTTAACGGAGGAGGCGTAGGCGTTTCGTTCGCGCGTGTTGGTGTTAGGAGTTTTGCTAGTCCTTTGTGTCGCGGCGTTGGTAGTCGTCTGTGAGGCTTTATCTCTTTGGCGGTGGGCGGTCGTGGTTTTGGAGGCGGTTGGCGTTGTTGCTGTGGCGTCGTCAGTACGGTCTGTCGTTTTGTCGTCAGGAGTCCTTTCGCCCGTTTTGTCGCCGGGACTCTTTTCGCCTTCCTCTTTGGCGTCGGGTGCGCCCGCTTCGGCGGCGGCGTGTTCAATCTCGGAATTTATTTCGCCGCCAATCAGTATCGCCGCGCCCGTCAGGTAGAACCAGAGCATGAGGATAATGACCGCGCCGAGCGAGCCGTAGGTGGCGCTGTAGGAGTTGAAGAAATGGAGATAGGTGCGGAAGGCAAAGGAGACGAGCAACCAGAGCGCGACGCCGATTACCGCGCCGGGCGTTATCCATGTCCACTTGTGGTCGCGCAGGTCTGGTGCGAGATAGTAAATCAACGCGAAGGCGAGCAGGACGAAGGCGAGCACCACCGGCCATTGCAGAATCTTCCACGCCAATTCAAACGCTTCGCCGAGACCGAATTTGGCGGCGACCATCTCTGCGATACCGTGGCCGTAGAGGACGAGCAGCAGTGCGGTGATAACCAAGACTGCGAGCGACACCGTCAGCAGAACCGCCACCCCGCGCGACTTCCACCACGGGCGAGTCTCCTTCACGTCATAGGCGATGTTGAGCGATTCGCTGACCGCGCCCATGCCGTTTGAAGCAGCCCACAGCGCGGCGAGGATGCCGAAGGAGAGTTTGCCGCCGCCGCTTGCTTGCGTGACATCGTTGACGGTCGTGCTCACAAGGTCGGAGGCTTCTCCGGGCAGCACCGTGCTCAGATACCTGAAGAGGTCTGCGCGTAGCTCGCTGTTTTCTCCAGCGACAACGCCGAGCAGCGAGATGAGAAAGAGCAGCATCGGAAAGAGCGCGAGCAGAAAGTAGTATGCGAGTTGGGCGGCGCGACCGAAAACTTCGTCCTCGTTTATCTCCGACCAGACGCGACGCGCCAATTCCTTCCACGTTAAGCCGCCGAGTTCCCAAGACCAGACTGCCATCGCTTTTGTCCCCCTTGCCAGTGGTAACCGCAGACCACGTATCACGGTCGTCGGAAGTTATCTGATTAAAGTGCCTGTGCGATTCCAGCGCGAATTGTGCCAGAAGTCTAAGAGGAAGTGGCCTTGTGAGGGTGCGCTCTCGTCGTAAGACCAATAGACGAACATGGCGCGACCCATGATGAGGTCGCGTTTGACAAAACCCCACGCGCGGCTGTCGTGGCTGTCTTCGCGGTTATCGCCCATGACGAAATAGCTATCTGCGGGAACCACCGCGGCCTTGCCGCCGACGCCAAAATGAAAATCGGGAGAGACATAGAGGTCGTCAGCCGCATCGGGCATCGCTCTGGTTTCGGGCGCGTAGTAGGCATTATACGCGCCTTCGCCTTCGGGCGCGGGCAAATCTTCGACGACGAGCGGCGCATGGCGAAGCGGGTCGTCGATTCGCGTATCGTGCCCGGGGCTGGTGGCGGTAACGCGTCGTTCGGCGAGTGGTTGGCCGTTAATCAGGACGCGCTCGCCGCGCACTTCGATGCGCTCGCCCGGCATCCCAATCACACGTTTGACGAAGTTGGTGACGTAGGGCACGCTCGTCGCATCAATCGGGCGGTCGCCCATCTCATCCGGGTCGTCGAGGCGTGGGTCAAACTGGTTGCCGGGATATTTGAAGACGATGATGTCGCCGCGTCGAATCTCTCTTTGCGGCAGAAACGGCAGCGACTTGCCCGGCGCGAAGATGAACTTGTTGACCAGTAGATGGTCGCCAATCAGGATGGTGTTCTGCATCGAGCCAGTCGGCACTTTCACCGCCTGCACGATAAAGGTCATACCGAACAAGGCCATGACAGCAGTTACCAGCAGCGACTCGAAATACTCGCGCCACACGCTACGCGACGTGTCCGCCTGCTGCTTCGTCTCGTCGTCGCCATCGTCTGACGAATCGGTGCGGCGACGTTCGCCAGCCGCTTCCGCATCTCTGCTCGAAAGATGTTGGCTGTCTGCTTCAGCAGGCGGCTCTGCGATTCCTGCTCCCGTAGGCTCATTCTTCATAGAAATTCATCGTAGATAACTGTGCGCGCGACGGTCAAGTATCTAGGAGGCGGTCGGTAGTTCGCTGCCAATCTGTTCGAGCGCGCGGCGTGCGGCTTCAATCTCAGCCGCTTTGATGCTGTGACCCTCGCCGCGCACCTGCTCGCCTTCCCATTGCACATCGACGTGGAAGACGCGTCGATGCGGCGGGCCGTGTGTTTCGGCGACGATGTATTGCGGCGCTGAGAGATGCGCGGCCTGCAAGCGTTCCTGAAGCATGGTTTTGAAATCGGCAGCGGCGGCGGCCTCCGGCGTGGCTTCGGCCAATTCCTGTTTCAGCGCATGGAGTACGAAGGCGGTCGCGGCCTCGAAGCCACCATCGAGATAGATGGCGGCCAGCAGGGCTTCGAGTGCGTCGGCTAGCAAGGCGCGTTTTCGTCGTCCGCCAGTCTTCTCCTCGCCGCGTCCGAAGCGTAAGAAATTGCCGATGCCGAGATGCTTGGCGGCGCGTCCCAACGTCTGCATGCTGACGAGGCGGTGCTTCATCCGAGACAGTTCGCCTTCGGTCACTTCCGGGTTGGCCTGAAAAAGATACTCGGCCACGACGAGGCCAAGCACGGAATCACCGACGAATTCCAGCGCCTCGTTATGCAACTGTCGCGCCTTCAACTCCTCGCCGGGGCCGACCTGTTCGTGCGCCCAAGAACGATGCGTGATAGCGCGTTCGAGCAACGAGCGGTCGCGGAAGTTGTAGGCGAGCGCCGCTTCCAGCGCAGTGAGGTCGTTCGAAGCTTTTTCGGGTTTCGTCATAGGGCGGGGATTGTAGCAAAACGCCGGACGCGCGTCGAAAATGTTCGACATGCGCGTCCGGCGTTTTGGTTGAACTAAAACGAATGCTCGGAGTCGTCCAGACTATTCGGTTCCCGCCAGCGGTTAGGGTTTCGGCTTTGCGTTGCTCGCTGGCATAGGCTTCGCGGGAGTGGTGGTACTCGTTACGGTGGTAGTCGTCTGCGTCACGGTTGTTCCCGTCGGCGTGGCGGGCTTCATGGCCGCGCCACCCGTCGTTGTTGTCGTCGGGCCAGTCGTACCGCTACCCGTTCCGGTTCCGGCACCATTGCCCATGCCCGCGCCATTGCCCGCTCCGGTGGACGGAGCAACAGGAGCGGCGGTGTCGGTCGCAGGGGTCGGCGCTGGCATCGGCTTGTTCATGATGCCCGCGATGAATTCGTTGAGACCCGCTTCCGAATCGTTGTTTCTGAACTTATAGAGCGCGGTCAGTTTCTTCATCCAGAAGGCTTTCTGCGAGGCATACTTCGCATCGCTGGCGAGCGAGATGGCGCGCGCATAGGCGTCGATGATGCGGTCGGTCACGTTGTCCAACTTCGCGAGGAGCGCCTTCGCTTCCGGCTTCTCGGCAGCCGACGCGTCAGCGGTCGTCATCGCGCGGTAATCGTCGGCATACTTCCTGTACTCGCTCAACTCATATGCGCCCGCGAGATTGGCGTAGGTGTTCGGTTCCTTTTTGGTGAAGCCGTTCAACTGCGCGGCCTTGTAGAAGTGCTGTGTCGCTTCCGCCGACCTATCGCCTTTGGTCGCAAAAGAACCAAGCGCGAAATAGAGACCGCCGAGCGCGTCTTCGCGGCTGCCGAACGGTGCCCAACTCACAATCTCTGCGCCCGCTGCATCCGTGCCCTTAGGCTGGCGACCATTTTCGATGTCCTGCACGGCTTGGCGTGCGTAGTTGGTGGCTTCGCTGATGTGCGCGTCGTTCTTATCGACGGTAGCGAGATAGCCCGTCCAGCCGAGAAGTAGTTTGACATCAGTCCGGTCGGGATTGGCCGACGAAATTTCTCTGCCGAGACGGAAGGCTTCGGCGTAATTTTTGGCTTCGAGTGCTTTTTTGAAATCGAAATCTCGCTTGGCTCTCTCGTAGTTATCGACGAATTTCTTGACGGCTGTGACATAGGCGTCGTTATCCGTGCCGTACTTCTGCAAGTATTCTTTACCCGCTGTGTAAGCAACCGACTGGTTCTCTTTGCGGTTGCTGCGCCACTTCTCATACAAATCGGCTTTGGCTTTTTCATCGACCTGTGGCGCGCCTGCCGTGGCTGCCGGAGTCGCGGCGGTTGTCGGCGCCGGAGTTTGCGCGAAGGCGGGCAACGCAAATGTTGCCACAATCGCGGTCAACGTGAGAGTTCTAATTACTTTGTTCATTGGTCGCATATCCTCCAAGCGATATTCGTCGTTCAAAAATTTACCGGCAATATGTAGGGGTGGCACGCGTGGGACGCCTGTGCGTCACGTAACATTTCAGATGCAAAGAAAAGACGGGTAGTTGCCGTCTCGCTTCCAGCGTCGATGCTGCTCCGCCGTTGGGAGAGTGCTTAGGTCGTTGGGGTACGTTTTCGGGTTTCCGCGCGCGATGCGTCGTGATACTGCTACAACCGCCCGAAACTGTCAAGATGTTAAAAAGCGGCTCGAAAAATTGTGTTACAAAAACGAAAGTTCCAAGTTCAAAGCCGCTTAAACGGCTGAACTTGGAACCTCGAATGTTGCACTTATGTTGTGAACTATTGCGGAGTGGTTTCGAGTACGCGGCGCGGACGTTCGCCCGTTTTCAGACCTGTACCGGGCGCGACCGAAGGCGAAGCGGCGGGTCGCGTCGTGACATCGGTGGGACGCGTCTGGACGGGTTGAAGCGTGCTCTTGACGTTGGAGCGAGAAGCGTCGTCGGTGTTTCCGGCGGCGGTCGCGTCGGTCGCTTCGCTGATGACGTAAGCATCCGCCGCGTCGGCTTCTCTGTCTTCGTCGCTGACGGCGGCGGCAGTGCGCGCATCAATCTTCGGACGCGGCGCGAGCGTTTCGGTCGCCAACATCGGTTGTGCGCCGCCGCGATTGCCGAAGCGATGATTGAGTCCGCGATAAATCTTTCCAGCGACGGCTGAGGCGGTCTTGCCACGTTCGCCCGAACCGCGCGTCACGACGGCGACGGCCAAGCGCGGGTCGTGCACGGGCGCGAAACTTGTGAACAGACCGACTTTGGAACCCTGTCCGGTGCAGGTTCCGGTCTTGCCCGCGATGGTCTGTGTCGCGTCGTTGGCGAGTTTGGCCGTGCCGTAGGTGACTGCGCCAATCATGCCGGGGATGAGACGCCGCAAATGCTCCTGCGGGACATCCAACTGGCGACGCACTTCCGTCTTGAATCTCACATCCTCCTGCGGTGTGCGCGGCAGATGGGGCACAAGGATTTTGCCGCCGTTGGCGATGGTCGAGGCCATGTTGGCAAGTTGCACGGTGGTCACTTCAACGTCTGTTCCGTGCGAAGACATGTGATTGACGGCGTAGCCGGATTTGAAGACGGGGAGGCGTCCCGGCGACTCGTTGGGATGGTTGATGCCTGTGCGCTCGCCGAGACCAAACTGGCGCGCATAGCTCATCATGCGGTCGAAGCCGACGTGGCCGCCGACCTTCTGGAAGTAACCGTTGTTGGAATAGGCGAGCGAGTCCGTCAGGTCAAGACGGAAAGTGCCTTCGGAGATATTCACGGTCTGCACCGGGTCAATCACGCGGTCGGAGAGACCCGCGAGTCCGGTGACGAGTTTGATGGTCGAACAGGGCACGTTGCCGCGACGCAAAGCCCATTCCTGATTAACCACCGTGTAGACGCGTCCCGTCTTCGGATCCATGACGACGACGGAACCCGCCTTGCCAGCCAATGCTTCGACGGCGACGCGGCGCACTTCCGGGTCTTCGCCCGTCGGGTCGTCGCGCAGGATGTTGCCGATGGTTTCGTCTCGAAGCGCCTGATCGGCGGCACGTTGACGCGCAATCGCCATCGCACGCGCAATCGCTATCCGTCGCGCAATCTCGGCGCGTCGCTCGGCCTCTTCGCGTCGGCGTCGTTCGGCTTCGCGGCGGGCTTCGGCGAGACGCTCGCGTCGCGAGAGTTTGCCACGACCGCCCTTCGTTGAGCGGTCGTCGTCTCTATCTTTAGCAGCGCGTTTGTCTTCGCGCGCCGCACGTTTCTCGTCGCGCAGACGCTCGCGCTTCTCGCGCGCCGTCTCGCGGTGGTCGTTCTTGGCGGAGCGGTCGCGCTTATCGCGTTCGCGTTTCTCGACGCGCGTCTCTTTGGCCGACGCCTTTCCTTTCGCAGACTTGTCGCGTCCCTTTTCGACGCGTGATTTTTTGGCGGAAGTCTTAGAAGGAGCAGCTGGCTTTGATGATTTCTTGGAGGGTGCAGCGTTGGCTGCGAAGGTGAATGATAAGCCTAAAACGAGTGCGACGAGCGTCACCACAGGGGAACGGGATGTACGTGTCATTAACAAAATCCTCGCTGCAAAAACAAGCAGAGCGGCGAAGCCGAACCGTGCGCTTTTCAACGAGGGTGCGCCGGGGGCAGCGAGCCGCGGGTTAACGTTTATGATGCAATGAACAGAGCTTTGCTTTTTGGTACGCGCTCTTTTGCATCGCGCCAGTTGCGCCATGCATCCATCTGAGACGTGAAGTGTGGAAAGATTGCATCAAAGCTTCTCCGAGAGATTCCTCGTTGCTCTTCTAAACTTCAATTCTCGACGATGAGGCGGGAGAGTTCCCTGTAGTCTCCGGAGGGGTACGCGCGCGCTTAGGTTTGCGCTAGAGACTAGAGCGACTATAACATCTGAACGGAGACGCGGCAACCCAATTTTTTTGCATCTAAATCAAAAGTTGTCGGAGGTTGCCGGAAGCGGCGTTGGGGCCTGTGCCGGAGAGCGACGTGGCGAGATGAGATTACCGAAACATTTCTTCAGTTTTCGTGCGCGGTTATTGTTGGTCTTGGCGCTGTTGCTCATCGCCACGCTCGGCGTCCAGTACACCTTGAATCGCCGCGCCGGACGACGCATCGGAGCCGAGAACCGACTGGCCGAAGCCAATTTCAACAACGCGATTACCGAACAGGAACGCGCGCTCGCCGCCGGTTTTGCGCTCGCCGTCAAGAGTTTGTCGTCGCGTGCGTACTTGGAAGACCTCCAAAAAGAGGCGAACAATCCGTTGCTGACGAAAGAGGCGCGGCGGGTCGAGAATATTCTCGTCGTCAACGAGGACGGGCGCATAGACGATAGCCTCGACCCGAAATACAAACCCGAAACGCTTCCCAACGGCACTTATCACTACTTCAACATCTCGGAAATTCCGTTGCCCAAACTCGTCGCCGCCGACCCGTCGCTCGACGAGATTCGTCAAATGCTTCCCTCGTCCGCCATCACCTCGCAACCGCCGCGCACGGGCGAACCGCGTGCGTTTCCCTTCCGCGTCAACACCGACAAAGGCACCAACTACATCTTCATCGTGCTCGGCTCGGCCAATCCGCCGAACCGCGTCACGCCGTCGCAAGCCGCGCGCCCGCTCTGGCCGACGCTCGTCGTGATGCTCATCGCGATTCTCTCGACGGGCATTCTCGTCTGGCGTTTCACGCGCCCGCTCAACGACCTCTCCGAAGCGGCGCGACGTGTGGCGGCGGGCGATTTTGATTTTCGCGTGCCTGCCGCCGACCGACGCGACGAGATGGGCGCGCTCGCCGCTACTTTTAACGAGATGATTATGCGTCTCGGTCATGCGCGCGAACTCGAATCCCGCGTCAACCAGATGGAACGCTCGGCGGTCATCGGTCGTCTCGCCTCCGCCATCGCACACGAAATTCGCAACCCGCTTAACTACATCAACCTGACGCTCGACCACCTCCGCACCAGCCTCGCGCCCGAAGACGCCGCGAAACGCGAGAAGGTCGGGCGTTTGACCGACAACCTCAAGACGGAAGTCCAGCGCATCAACAAACGCATCTCCGAATTCCTGAGCTACACGCGACCTTCCGAGTTGAACCTGCGTCCGCTCGACCTCCATGCGGCGGTCGTGGACGCGTTGAGTCTCGTCGAAGTGCAGGCGTCGGAGAGCGGCATCGAAACGCGCGTCGAACAACAGACGCCGCTTCCCGTCGTCGAAGGCGACGCCGACTCTTTACGTTCCGTCTTTACAAACCTTATCATCAACGGGTTGCAAGCAATCGAAGGCAATGGCGAAGGAGGGCGTCTGACCATTACGCTCTCGGCGGCGGACGGGCATGCGCGCGTCGCAGTCGCCGACACTGGCAAAGGCATCGCGCCCGAACATCTCCCGCAAATTTTTGAACCATACTTTTCGACCAAAGACACCGGCACCGGCCTCGGCCTCGCCATCGTCAAAAAGGCGATTGAAGACCACGGCGGCGCAATCTTCGTTGAAAGCAAACCGGACGAAGGCACGACCTTCATCATCGAATTACCGACCACAAGGAATGGAGATTCATAAAAATTGCGGATTTCGGATTGCGGAATGCGGATTGACAAAACCGATGAGGCGCGCGGGTTAGATACAATCCGTCTTCCAATCCGAAATCCGAAATCCGCATTCCGCAATGGGAGTTACTGATGGCACGTAAAAGCATCCTCGTCGTAGACGACGAGAAGTTACAGCGAGAGATACTTGAAGAGATTTTGTCGGGCGAGGGCTACGACGTGACGACCGCCTCGTCGGGCGAGGCGGCGCTCAAGATTGCCAAAGAGCATCGCTTCGATTTGGCGTTGACCGATTTGAAAATGACGGGCATGGATGGCGTCGAACTGTTGCAACGACTGCTCGCCTACGATTCGTCCATCATCGTCATTCTGCTGACGGCGCACGGCTCAATTGAATCTGCGAAGGAAGCCCTGCGGCGTGGCGCGTTCGAGTATCTCGAAAAACCTTACGACCGCGAGACGCTGCTCGAAACAATCCGTCGCGCGCTCGCGCGTCTCGACGAACTCGACACGGAAATCATCTCGGCTTCGACCGAAATGGAAGCTGTCAAGAAGATGATTCTCAAGGTGGCGCGTTCGAGTTCGACTGTCTTGATTCGCGGCGAATCCGGCACGGGCAAGGAACTCATCGCACGCGCCATCCACACTCAAAGCCCGCGCGCCGCAGAGATGTTTCAGGCCGTCAACTGCGCCGCCATCAACGAGAACCTACTCGAATCAGAACTCTTCGGACATGAGCGCGGCGCGTTCACGGGCGCACACGCCGAGAAGAAAGGCTTGTTTGAAGTCGCCGACAAAGGCACGCTTTTTCTCGACGAAATCGGCGAACTCGACATTACGATGCAAGCCAAACTTCTGCGCGCACTTCAGGAACGCGAGATTCGCCGCGTCGGCGGCACACGCGCCATCAAGATTGACGTGCGCGTCGTTGCCGCCACCAACCGCGACCTCCGCGCGATGGTTTCCGACGGGCGTTTCCGCGACGACCTCTACTATCGCATTAACGTCCTTTCCATCGACGTGCCACCTTTGCGCGAACGCCGCGACGACATCCCCGTCCTCATCAGTTTCTTCTTGAAGAAACACACGCGCAACACTTCGCGTCTGGTGCGCGGGCTGACTCCCGAAGCGCGCACAGTGATGACCGACTACGCGTGGCCGGGCAACGTCCGCCAATTAGAGTCGGCCATCGAGCGCGCCATCCTCCTCGCCGAAAGCGACCTCATCACGGTCGAAGATTTGCCGCTCGAAGTCCGGCAGGAGACGCGTCCGACATCGGAAAGCGGCTTCAAGCTACCGCCCGAAGGCGTCAACTTCGAGGATGTCGAACGCAACCTCCTCGAACAAGCCATGTCGCGCACCGACTACAACATCACGAAGGCCGCCAAACTACTCGGCCTCACCTTTCGCACGCTCCAATACCGTCTCGAAAAATTCGGCATCAAACGTGCCGACAAACACGGCGGCGCGGAAGAAGAGGAAGAAGAATGAACCTCGTTGAGATACTCGGTTTGGGACTCGGCGCGGCGTGGACATCGGGCATCAATCTGTATGCGACGGTGGCGGCGTTGGGGCTGCTACAGCATTTTGGTTTGGCACGTCTGCCGGGCGGGTTGGCGGTGCTCGATAACTGGTGGATTATCGGTGTCGCGCTGTTTCTCTATTCGATTGAGTTTGTCGCCGACAAGATTCCATACGTCGATACGGTGTGGGACGCCGTGCACACGTTCATACGCGTTCCGGCGGGAGCCATCATCGCCGTCTCCGCGACCGCCAATCTCGACCCGACGGTACGCATCATCGCGCTTCTGCTCGGCGGCTCGCTCGCGCTCTCGACCCACGGGACAAAGGCGACCGTGCGGGCTGCGGCCAACACCAGCCCTGAGCCGTTCACCAACTGGACGCTCTCCATCGTGGAAGACGTTTTCGCCGTCGGCGCGCTCGTTCTGGCGGTGCTGCATCCGGCGGTGATTCTGGTCGTCATCTTTATTTTTCTGTTGATACTGGCGTGGATTCTGCCAAAGGTGTTGCGTCGTCTGCGTCGCATGTTGGCGGCGACGCGCGCCTTCTTTGGCGGGCAGACGGTTGCCGAGGCATCTCGCAAATAAACGTCGAACGACCGCGACGAGAGCCACGTCTCAAGAATACGAATTTGAACGGGAGCAGCGACTTGAGAGTTTTGCGCCCGTCGCCTTAAACTCATACCCATGCGCCGAAACATAATCGCTCTGCTCGCCTGCTCCATCATCGTGTCGTTCTCCGCCGCCTGTTCCGCAACAGATGAGAGGACGGCGAATCAAACGGTCGCGCCCGCTTCGTCGCCTGCCACGGCCACCGCATCTACTAATAACGCAGCGCCGTCAACGGAAGTCGCCGGAGCGACCGCACAAGCGCCGCCGTCGCAGGTTGTGAATGTCAATCCGTCGGAAGTAAAAGTGCGTGCGGGTGGTTCGGCGGACGCCGAGGTGCGACTCGAAATCGCGCAGGGCTACCACATCAATGCCAATCCGCCGACGCACAAATATCTCATCCCGACGCAAATCGAAGCGACCGTCGCCGAAGGCATCGACGTAGGCAAGCCCGTCTATCCGAAGGCGTTGACGAAGAAATTCAACTTCGACCAGACGCCGCTCGCCGTCTACGAAAGCGAAGCGACGATAAAATTGCCGCTCCGCATCGCCAGCAACACGCCCGCAGGCGAACGCACGCTTCCCGTCAAAATCCGCGTCCAGCCCTGTGACAATCAGGCGTGCTACCCTCCGCGCACGATTGCCACATCCATTCGAGTGCTCATCCAATAAATTTTTGACAAGTCGGAAACGCGTCGGCGTGGCCCGACGTATAACCGACAACGGCATCTCGACGAGTCATGCTGAAAGACGACACGATGCGACGCAGAAGCAACGCAACGCCGGATGAATTCGTGGAACAAGATGTCGGAGATGACCCGACGGCGGTGGCCGCGCACGAACGCAACCAAGCGACGCAGGACGACGAAGCAGAGAATGACGAAGCAGAAGAAGAAGGCGACAATGCTTCGATGGATGAGGATTTTGAGCGAGGGCGCGCGTCGGCTTTATCGCGCGTGTACGATACGCTGCCCGGTTCATCGCGGCTATGGAATTTGATAACTCTCGCGTGTCTTGCGGCGGCGGCGTTCGCGATACTGAACAGACGAAGCGACGCGGCTTTTGTCGTGGCGACGCTCGGAGTTCTGGCGTGGTTCGTCGAGAAGCGTAACCGATTGCAAGCGGGGAGCGAAAGTGTCGAGCCTCGCGGGCAAATTAAAGATGAGGATGAAAGGAATCGTGTTGAGAATGAATAAAGGCGGGTTGAAAGTGAAGCGACGCATATCGGGGATGAATAGATTCGCGCTGTCAGCGTTGATGGTGTCGGCGACGACATTGGCAGTCATGGCATCGTTTTCTTTGACAACGCAGGATGTCGCGGCGGCGGTGAATCCGTCAGCGGCGACGAATCTGTCAGCGACGATTAATGCGGCGCGGTCGTCAGCGACAGGAACATCGACGGTCACAGTGGCCGCCAATGAGGCGGACGTGCGGCGTGCGATGGAGCGTGCGTTTCAGATGTTGCGTGCGGGCGAGTTCGGTGGTTTGTATAATGCTTTGCCGTCGGCGTCGCAGCGTCGCATCTCGCGTGCGCGTTTTGTGAGTGGGATGAATCGTGCGCGCGGAATGTATGAGCTTGACCGACTGGAAATCAACTCGGTGCGTGTGGCGGGCGACCTCGCGGTGGTTGACGCGGTGCTCTACGGGCGTGCGCGGCAGCCAATCGAGGGTGAGGGCAAAATCGTCGCGCGGCAGTACATGGTGCGCGAGGGCGGACAGTGGCGCGTGACGACGGGCGAGCGTTCGACCATCGCGCCGTTGCTCGCCGCTAACCCGCAGTTCGCACGCCGATTTCCGGCGACAGAGCCGCGCGTCTATCTCAAACGCGACGGTAAGTGGGTGGACATCTCCGCGTTCGCCGCTTCCATGCGCCGACGCCAAACGAAATGAAAGAACGCAATCAACGACGCGATGCATTGCCCTATCGTGTGCTGCTCATCATCATCATCGGCAGCCTTCTGACACTACTGCTCGCGGCCTTCTCCAATCCCGCCCCGCTCACGACGCGCGCAATCCTGCTGCTGCTCGCGGGCATCCTGCTCGTCGTCGCCATCGCCCTCGAAATCGTCTTCCGCGATGTCGCGCGACTACGCGAACGCCTGCGCCAACTCGAAAAACGATGAGACGTTTGATTGCGGATTTCGGATTGCGGAGTGCGGATTGAAGAAGCGCCTGTGCTTCAATCTGTGTTTCGCAAGTCCGATTATTCTTTGTTAATAAATTCCAGGAAAGATAGTTGCGAATCGTCTGAGCCGTTGTCGGCGGCGGAGCGGCGTGATTGGCGCGGGGTGCGGCGTGTGGCGTCGCCGTCGAGGGCTTCGCGGACGGATTGAAGATGAAAGCGTGTGATGCGCGCAGTGATGCGGATGGAGGGGATGCGACCTTCGCGTGCGAGTCGGCGCACAGTCGATTCACTGACCTGCAAGATGGCAGCGAGTTGTCGCGCGGTCAGGAACTGTTCGCGCGTCGTCTCGTTTGAATGGGTCGCATCCTTCACGGCATTGTCGTCTTGCGTCGATGTTGGCCGCCGCAATGTCAACTACTTGGCGGCTGGATGGAGTGTGATGGCGATGTTGTTTCTCGTCGCGCCTTCAACTTCGACTTCCTGTTTGGCCGTCTCCATACCGTCAGCGCGGACGGTGATGAGATAGCGGGCGCGTTCGGGCGAGAGGCGAAACTGGAAAAGGCCGAACTCGCTGGTGATGCGTCCGTCGAGTTTTTTGGTCGAGCCATCGGAGTTGAGGAAGGCAATATCGACACGCGCGCCGCGCACGATGCGCCCCGCTTCGTCGAAGACGCTGCCACGTATGAAGGCGAGCGAACCCGTATCGACGGGCAGGAAGAGTTTGTCGCCGCCGAGCGAGCGCGTCTTCCCTGCGCGCACTTCCACCTTCTCCATCGTGCCGATGCTCAGACCGGGCTTGCGAAAGGTCAATCCGTAGAGACCCGGCTGAAGTCCTTGAATGACAAACTCGCCTTTGCTGTTGGTCGCGACGCGTTTCACTTCTTCTTCGCCCTGCCTGACGATGACAGCCACGGCGTCCGGCGTCGAGTTGCCGTCTACGCGAACCTTGCCCTTGATGCTGCCCGTCGTCTTGTCTTGCCCGAACGCGCCCACGGCGAGCGCCAAAGCAACGACCAACGCGCCAAATGTCCTACGAAAACGCATCTCGTTTTTACCTCTTGCCTGATGATTGACGGAAACACGCGAGCCAAACGCAGTCGGATTATTATATCACGCGGCTCGCGCGACGCGATTGTCCACTTGCGGCGACCGAAGCCGGAACCGTCGGGACTCAATCACTGATGCGAAGGATGACGCTCCGTGTTGCCTCCGGTGGCAGCGTCGGCTGCTGCTGTTGCATCCCACTGCTCACCGCTTCCGATAATTGCTATCATGGCGGTGGTTTCTCCCCTGAAAACGGAGCTTCCCGGCGAGACCATGTGATACTATTTGCGGGCGCACCCCGTCTGTTTCCCGACCTGTATTCGATGAAATACAAGGAGAGTAGAGCGGCGCAAAAAACGCGCCGGGTCGAGAGCGAGGTTTTATGTCCCCTTCCGGCGAATTATTGAGCGAGTTTTCCTTTTTTCGCTTCGTATCTCTATGCGCGGTCTTCGGCTGCGCGTTGCTTCTCTCCGTTCTATCCGCACGCGCGCAGACCGCCGCGACGCAACAACCGCAACCCGCGCAGGAGACGGAACGACCGCGACGCGTCAATCCTCCGTCTGATGCCGCGAAGACGCAGGACGACGATGCGGAGTTGGTTGACGAAGAAGTGGTGCGCGTCGATACCGACATTGTGATGGTTGACGTGTCAGTGACGGATGCGGAGGGGCGTCCGGTGCGGAATCTGCGTCTAGAAGATTTCAAGATTTACGAAGACGAAGTTGAACGTCCGATTTCTTTCTTCAACGTCGAACGTCGCAGCGGACAGCCGCGTCCCGTCGCCGTGGTCTTCGCCGTGGATGCTTCCGGCAGCATGACGCCTGAAGAGATGGTGCGTATCGGCAACGCGATGCGCGCCTTCTCCAAACGCCTCTCCAATCATCCGTCGGTCTTTGCCATCATGAGTTTCGGGATGAACGTGAAAGTTCAACAGCCGTTCACCAGCGACCTCAAGAAACTCGACCGCGCGCTCGAACGCATGACACGCGACATCAACGGTCTCTCCACGCACGCTTACGATGCCATCGACGACGCCGTTCGCATGCTCGTTCGCAACGCGCCGCGCACACGCGAACGGCGTCTGATGAAACGCGCGGTGGTCGTTATTACCGACGGATTTCCCGTGGGCGACACCGTTGCGCCGCAGACCGTCATCGAACGCGCCAACGCCGCGGACGTAAGCATCTATACCGTGACGCTGCCTTCCTACACGCGCCTGCTCGCCTCGGTCGCGCAGATGCCTCTGCCCACGCCGCTCGACGTGAGCGGACTGGTTGAGAAGACGGGCGGCACGAATATCTATGCCGTCGATAAGGATTACGACGCGTTATTCAAAGCACTGGCCGAAGAAGTCGTCAACTCCTACGTTCTGGCCTACTACCCGCCCGAAGAAAAACGGCGCGACGGACGTTTTCACACCATCCGTATTAGCGCGCCGCAGGGTCTTCAGATTCGCCAGAGTCGTGTCGGGTACAAAGCCGAGAGCGGTAAGCAGAAAGCGCAGTCGAGCCGATAAGCGAGCCTCGGGCGAGGCCAGAATCGATTCCACTGCACGTCGCCTTAGCGACCCGACTTGTTCCCGTTCAGCCTACTACTGGCTGCTGCTTCGATAGATTTTAGTAATCCTCCTCTTCGTCCTCGTCGCCGAAATCGTCGTCCTCTTCATCCTCGACGATATCTAATTCAACGGGGTCGAGACCTACTACTTCCAACGTCGTTCCGCATTCGTCGCATGTCACCATGTCTCCTTTATCGGAGTCGGTATCGACATGGACATCGGCGTCGCAATCAGGGCATGTTCCGGTCGGCACTGTCCTTTCCTCCAACGTTCGTTGATGACGTAGAGGCGCAACCCTTTTGTTGGTCGGGGAGACCTCCACCTTGAAATCATGTTCGGCACGGCTTCGACAATCTAACTGTGCGCGACGTATTTTGCAACACCGATTTTGGCGCGTCGCCGGAGACGAAAAATAAAAGGCAAAAACAGTCGGAATAGCGGTCGGCTATCGTGTCGGTGCGTTTCTACTTTTACCTTTTGCCCTCCATAATTTGTGTTAGGCTAAAGGCATGATGCGGGAGCGTGACGCGAAACCGGAACACGACGCGCGGACTTTCGGCCATAAACTGCGTTGGCTGATTGCCGGACGACTTGTGGCGTCGGTCTTTCTGCTCGCCGCGAGCGCGGCGTGGGCGGGAGAGATTTTCGGCGGTTCCGTGGGCGGCGGGGTGCGTTGGACGTTTTTGGTTGGCATCATCGCCGCACTCTCGCTCGCATACGCGTTGGTGTTGCGCTTCTCTGCCCTCAGTTTGCGCGCACAGGCTGGGGCGCAGTTCTCATTCGACATCCTTTTGGTGACGTGGCTCGTCTGGGCGACGGGCGATTTGCATTCGCCCTACACGGCTCTCTATCTCGTCGTTATCTCGGTCGCGGGTATTTTTCTCGGCGCACGCGGCGCGCTCATGCTCTCGGTCGGATGCGCCGTCTGTTACACAGCCGTGATGCTCGCCACCGCGCTCGGCTGGCTGCCGTCGCGTCTTGGCAGCGAAGCCATCTTGGTTCCGACGGCGCAGGCGGTCGGCACCATCGGTCTGAACAATGTCGGCTTCTTCGTCGTCGGGTTGTTAGCGGCGCGTCTCGCCGAGAGACAGTCGCGCTCCGACGTTCAACTCATAGAAGCCGCGCACGCGCTCGCCAACCTGCGCGCGATACACGAACGCATCGTCGAGTCGATTCGTTCGGGCGTCGTGACGACGGACTTAGACGGACGCATCTTCACATTCAACACCGCCGCCGAGGAGATGACCGGATACAGTGCTGAGAGCTTGCGAGGTGAAGATGTCTCGATTCTTTTCGGCGACCTCCGGCGCGAAATCGAAGCCTCGATGCGAGCCGCCGCCGAAGGCAATACGAGTCCGCGTTTCGAGTCCGATTGTTTGACGGCCGAGGGTTTGCGCCTGCGTCTCGGCTACAGCATCTTCCCACTCTCGACCGAAGGCGGCGAAACCACAGGTCTCGTCATTACCTTTCAGGATTTAACGCATATACGCGCGATGGAAGACACCGCGCGGCGGCAGGACAAACTCGCGGCGGTCGGTCGCGTCGCCGCCGGAATCGCGCATGAGATTCGCAATCCACTCGCGGCGATGCGCGGCTCGATTCAGGTCTTGCGCGCCGAGATGAACGACGATTCCGGTCAGAAAGAGTTGATGGATATTGTCTTGCGCGAATCCGACAGGCTCAACGGCATCATCACCGATTTCCTCACCTACGCGCGACCGCGCCCCGTCGCGCTCGCAGAGATTGACATGCGCGAACCCCTCCGCGAGACCTTCACGCTCCTGCGCCACAGCCCCGAACTCCGCGACGGCCACACGCTCGAAGAGGATTTGCCGGACGAACCCGTCAAGGCGATGGCCGACGCGGCAGGCGTCAAACAGGTCTTCTGGAATCTCGCGCGCAACGCGCTCAACGCGATGCCCGAAGGCGGAAGCCTCCGCGCCGAACTGCGTCGCGCCGGACAGGGACGACTCCGCATCACCTTCTCCGACACCGGACGCGGCATGTCGCCCGAACAAGTCGAACGCCTCTTTGAGCCGTTTTCATCATCCAACACAGGCGGCACAGGACTCGGCCTCTCCATCGTCTATCAAATCGTGCGCGATCATGGTGGTACAATCAACGTCCGCAGCCGCGAAAGCCACGGCACGACCATTACCGTCGAACTACCTGCAACTTCCGAGAGGTCGGAGGTTAGAGGTTAGAGGTCAGTGGACAACGGACATGAGTAGTTCAATTAGAAGTCATCGGGATTTAGTGGCATGGCGGAAAGCGATGGATTTAGTTGTCACGATTTATAATGTAAGTCGAGCGTTGCCAAGAGAAGAAACATACGGAATGTGCAATCAAATGCAACGGGCGGCGGTTTCGATTCCGGTCAATGTTGCAGAGGGACAGGGGCGAAGGTCGAAAGCCGAGTTTCGACAATTCTTAGGTAATGCCAGAGGTTCACTGCTGGAACTTGATACACATTTGGAATTGGCTATGCGGCTCGGTTATCTTAAAGCAGAACAACATTCTACTATAGACATACAACTTCAAGAGGTCGGACGATTAGTAAATGGCTTGCTACGCTCCTTGCAGGACTGACCTCTGACCTCTAGCCTCTGGCCTCTTATAAGTTATGGCTAACATTTTAATCGTCGATGATGAACAGGGCATGCGGCAGTTGTTGTCGCTGGTGTTCGGGCGTGCGGGGCATCAGGTGCGCGCGGCGGAGAACGGGCGGCACGCGTTGACGATGCTCAGGGAAGACCCCGCCGATTTGATTATTTCGGACGTGAAGATGCCGGACATGAACGGCATCGAGTTGTTGCGTGCGGCGCGCGAGTTGATGCCGGATGTGGCGGTGGTGATGATGACGGCGTTTGCCACGGTCGAGACGGCGCGCGAGGCGTTCAAACTCGGCGCGGACGATTTCGTACAGAAGCCTTTCGACGTTGACGAGTTGAAGTTAATCGTTGAGAAGGCTCTCGAACGTCTCCATCTGGTGCAGGAGAATCGCGCGTTCAAACGCGCGCAACGCGAGCGCGGAAGGCTCGACCAGATTATCGGTCGTTCGGGGCGCATGCAGGCCGTTTATCAGATGATTGAGACGGTGGCGGGCGTGCAGTCAACCGTGCTTATCACGGGTGAGAGCGGCACGGGCAAGGAGATGGTGGCACGCGCCGTCCACACGCTCAGCCCGCGCGCCGACAAGCCTTTCATGCCGATTAACTGCGGCGCGTTTACCGAAACGCTTTTGGAATCCGAACTTTTTGGCTACGTGCGCGGCTCGTTCACGGGCGCGACGGCAAACCGCAAAGGATTATTCGAGGCCGCCGACAAGGGGACGATTTTTCTGGACGAAATCGGCGAGATGTCGCCGACCATGCAAGTCAAACTTTTGCGCGTGTTACAGGAGCGAAAGGTGCGTCCCGTCGGCGCGCACGAAGAAATCTCGATTGACACGCGCGTCATCGCGGCGACGAACCGCGACCTCGCGGCGATGGTCAAGCAGGCGAGTTTCCGTGAAGACCTCTTTTACCGTATCTCCGTGATTCCAATCGAGTTGCCGCCGTTGCGCGAAAAACGCGAGGACATTCCAGACCTCGTCGAGCACTTCGTCCAGAAATTCTGCACGCTGACCGGACGGACGCTCTCCGTCTCCGATAAGACGATGGAACTCCTTGAGCGATACCTCTGGCCGGGCAACGTCCGCGAACTCGAACACACCATCGAACGCGCCGTGGCGCTCGAACGCACCGACACCATTCAACCTGAATCGCTGCCGCAATCAATCACCAACTACAACCCCGCACGCTCGGCGTCGGCCTTTGAACTGCCCGACGAGGGACTGAATCTCGTCGCGCATCTAGACCATCTGGAAAAAAATTATCTGCTCGAAGCCCTGAGACGCACGGGCGGCAACCAGACGCGCGCCGCAGACATTCTCCACCTCTCCGTCCGTTCGCTCCGGCACCTCCTAGACAAACACGGCATCCGAAACCTCACCGCGCAACTCCGTACCGACGCCGCCTCTCGCGGCAGCGGCAGTGGAGAATGAATCGCGCACAATGAACGACCGCCGACAACGCTTTCCCCTGAATCAAGACGTTTTTCATCTACTTTTGAACGAGTTCGAGTTAATTTGACGGATAAGCGTCAAACTGACCGGATTCGTGGCATGTCCGTTGCAGAACTTCGGGCGGGAATAGGTAGTGATTAACTTTTGAATCCACAGGAGCAAACTTTGTGAAGCAGTCAACCTCCCGACAAACTCGACAGCGCGGCTTCTCTCTTATCGAACTTTTGATTGTGGTTGCAGTTATCGGCATCATTGCCGCGATTGCCGTGCCGAATCTCATCAGCGCGCGTCAGGCGGCGAAATCCGCTTCGGTCGTCAGCGCATTGCGTCTGATTCATTCGAGCGAGGTATCCTACCGTTCCAGCAATGACAGGTACGGCGATTTGACCGCACTCGGCAACGCCGGTTACATCGGCGACACGCGACTTCGCAGCGGCCAGAAAGCAAGATACACTTTCGTCGTAACCCCCGACGCAGCAACACCTTCCGCGAGTTACACGGCGACCGCAGTCCCGTCCGACCCTTCGATGGCGGCCATCTGGCGTCACTATTACATCGACCAATCAGGAGTTATCCGTTGGAAAGTCGGCGGTGCTGCTGATGCCAGTAGTCAAGCCATTGATTGATGGCGCGGCGTAGACGAACTCGTCCGCCCGTCTCACACACCGTCCTATCACCCCGACCACTTCTCGCGTTATTCCTCGCAGCCTCCGCGTCTCTCCCTGCACGCCTCCGAGCTATCCTCCCGAAAGAGGCTTTCCCCTCGTCGTGCTGACCAGATTAAGCCCCTCCGCTCACTCCGCGTCCGAGGCGTGCGCCTGCCGGCTTTTGACAAAATTCGTCACTCACCCTTTGACGAATTTTGTTAACCGACGCTTCGTGTCCCTCCAAACCTCGCACGCGGGCGACGAATTTTGACGCGAAAACCGCATAAAAGCTGAGGATTTTGTCTCTCCGTGAGAATTTCGCGCCTCTGGCACAAAGCTTGTTTAGCGATGATTGCCCGAAATCGCGCAATACAGGGCGCGGAGCCTGAGACGATACCTGACGAGCGCGAACGTTCTTAAATCTTACAAAACATCTCACCACTTAAGGAGCACACTTAAACTAATGCAACAGAAACAAGGCCAACACGGCTTCTCCCTCGTCGAACTCCTCATCGTCGTCGCGATCATCGGCATCGTCGCCGCCATCGCCATCCCCAACCTTCTCGCTTCGCGTCGCGCTGCTAACGAAGGTTCGGCCATCTCCTCCCTC
>DASVTU010000003.1:0-110972 GCA_036387415.1 Pyrinomonadaceae bacterium
GATAGCCGAGCGAGGCGACGAGGTTGTATGGAAGCAGATATTCGCCGTCGAAGGAATAGGCGTAGACGTAGGCGTTGGGCAGGTTGGGCTCGGCGCCGTAAAGCTCCGTGGAGATGATGTCGCCGGTGCGGCGGTCGATGAGTCCGCCGTTGCGCGGGTCGATGCCGGGGGTGATATTGGGGTTCGGCGGAAAGTCTGTGGGCGAGCCCGTCGGGCTGAAGGTGTAGAAAATCTGGCGTGCAACGTCGGTGTCCGTGTCCTGAAAGGCGCAGCAGACGAAGCGGCGCGCGAAGAAGGGCGGATTGCCGCGCACGTTGGCGAGGATGTTGTTGAAGATGCGGTTGTAGGCGACGCCGAAGCCGCCCCTGAAGACCAGCTTGTCGTCGAAGCGCGAAGGACTCCACGCGAAGCCGACGCGCGGCGCGAAGTTGTTGCGGTCGGGATTGTAGAGACGTTCGACCGCGACGATGCGACCGTCAACCAATCCGTTAGCGCCAAAGATGTAATTCGTCAGACGCCCTTCTTTTTCCGTGAGCGGCGTTTGATATTCATAACGCAGGCCGAGATTGAGCGACAGGTTGGGTCGCACCTTCCAATCATTCTGGACGAAGAGGCCGTAGGTATTGGAGCGGAAATAGCGTTGACCGTTGGCCGCGCCGCCCGTCACGGGGTCAATGTCGATGTTTTGGAAGAAGGCCGAATCGTTGGCGAAGTCGAGCAGGCTCTTGAAGACGAATTCGGGACGCGCGCCGGAGATGAGATTGTTGTTGTCTTGTTCGTGTCGTGCTTCGCCGCCAAACTTCCAGGCCTGATTGCCGCGTACCCACGTCAACACGTCGCGTAGTTCATAGGTGTTCTGCGTGCGATTGTTGGGGCGGCCACGGTCGATGCCGAAACTGGGCGCGCCGCCGAAACTGAATGCCTGACCGAAACCCTGCACTTGAAGGCGCGGAATCGAGAGATTTTCGGAGCCGAGGTCGGCGAGTTCGTTGGCGTTGAAGCGAGTGAAGTTGAAGCGCGCTTCGTTGAGGACATTGGCCGTGAAGGTGCGGATGTAGGTGAAGGTGGCGGCGGAATTGAACGGCTGAAAGGAGATGTCTTCAAAGGGACGCGCGCTGCCGGAACCGGAAAAGGCGTCGAGTTTGGTGAAGTAGGTGCTGACGGCGAACTGGTTGCGGTCGTTGTGGTTGTAGTCGAAGCGCGTGTTGTACTGATTGCCGCGCGTCGAGTTCGGTATCGCCACGCGTGCGAGCGTGACATCGGGGATGCCGTCGAAGAAGGTGTTGAGGTCGGCGGGCGGGTTGACGTTCTGCCCGGCGGGCGAATTGATGGAGCCGATGTCGAAACTCAAACCCGCGCGACCTTGAATCGCTCGACTGGGGCCGTTGACGCCGGAAGTCTGCAAGCCCGTCGCGATGACGCGCGGCGTGATGCCTTCAAAGTTGAAGAGTCGGGCGGCGAGGCCGTTGGGTCGTATGCGTGTGACGTATTCGCGAAACTCCGGCGTCTCGATAAAGATGTCGCTGAAGTTGGTGGTGCTGCGGCGCAGGCCTTCGTAGGAGACGAAGAAGAAGAGACGATTCTTGCCGCTCAGGTATGACTTGCCGCCCTCGCCGAAGCGCGGCAGGTAGACGGGGCCGCCGAAGCTTCCGGCAAACTTGCGCTCGTATTGGTCAACGCGCGTCGGACGGCGTGGCGCGGTCGCGGAGCCGAAATACTGGTTGAAGGCGTTGAGTTTGGGCGAGCCGTAGTTGATGACGGCGGAGCCGTGGAAGTCGTTGGTGCCGTTTTGTGAAACGACTTTGACTTGCGCGCCCGTGTTGCGTCCGTCTTCAGCCGAGTAGGTGCTGGTCACAATCGCAACTTCTTTGACGGACTCCTGATTCGGCGTCACGACCGCCGCGCCGCCGAGTCCGAGACTGTTGACGCTCACGCCGTCGATTAAATAGTTGTTGCTGGAAACGCGTTGACCGTTGGCGCTGATTTGCGTCTGATTCTCGGTCTGAAAAATGCCTGTGTTGGAGCCGCCGCCGACCGCTTCGACGCCGGGGATGAACTGCGCTTGATTGCCCGTGCCGCCGCGCGCCGTGTCGCCGAGCACGCCGGGCGCGGTGCGCGCCAGTTCGTAAGGATTGCGCCCGACTTGCGGCAGGCGTCGCACTTCGGCGGTCGTGATGACGCCGCGTATGTTGGCCGTCTCGGTGTCGAGTTGCGGGACGGATTCGCCAGTCACCGTCACCGTCTCAGCCACTTCGCCCGTCGTCAGAATGATGCCGACGCCCTGCGTCTCTTCGGCGGCAATCTGCACGTTTTCCACCGTGCTCTTTTTGAAGCCCGTCTGTTCGGCGCTGAGCGTATACTTGCCGGGCGCGAGGCCGGAGAAGCGAAAGTAGCCTTCGTCGCTGGTTTGCGTCTGCTGGGCTTTGCCCGTCTCATTGCTCGTTAGCGTGACGTTTGCGCCGGGGACGACAGCGCCCGCCGGGTCTGTTACAGTGCCTTGCACGGCGGCGCGGAATTGCGCCCGGACGGCGACCGACGAAAACAGCACGACCGCCATAAGACACAAGGCGACGCAGAAGGAATGGAAAAACTTGCTGCTCATTGCCGAATCCTCCATGAGAATCATTTCGCGATTAGTTCAAGACGCATGCCACGGATAGGAGACGGCACGCGAGGGTTGATGCAAGTATCCGCACAAGGCGAACGTCAAATTTTTGATGAAGTTCGCAGACCAAGCCGCGACGGGACATGCCCGCGTTCGGTTTTGTGTGTGGCTCGCTCAGTCTACAGCTTTCAACTGTTTCTTGATAGCGAAAACAAATATCATCTGAAAGCTAAAAATTCAATGGAATTTTTCCCCACCCCTTTGATAAGCTAAGCGCACGTTTTAACAGTCTGTTTCCGTTGATTCACTTACCCGATGAGGGATGCCTGCCGCGAGGCGTTCGCGTTCAGAAGGCATTCAGAAATTCGCGGGCGGCGGGCGCGTCATGCGCCGGAAGCGCAGGCGTGCGTCTTTCGCCGGGGCGCGGCGCACGCACGACGAGAGCATTTTGTTCGACGGTCGAAAATAACAATCGAGGAGCAGCAACTAATGCGATACGCAAAAGCGCGGATGTCGGTTTTACTGGCAGCGATGTGGCTGTCGATAGCGGTCATTTCCGGTTGCGTGAGTGCGCCGGAGCCGGGCGCGAACAGCGGCGGCGCAAACAACAACGCGTCGGGCGCGGCGACGACGGGGCCGATTAAAATCGGCTTTTCGATGGACACGCTCAAGGAAGAACGCTGGCAGCGCGACAAGGAACTGGTCGAGGCGCGTGCGCGAGAACTCGGCATGGAAATCGACGTGCAAGTCGCCGACGGCAACGACGCAGTGCAGATTAACCAATGCAACGCGATGTTGACCAAAGGCGTCAACGTTCTCATCGTCGCGCCGCACAACGGCGTCGCTGCCGCCGCGATTGTGGAAGCAGCGAAGCGGCAGAACGTTCCCGTCATCAGTTACGACCGCCTGATACGCAACTCCGACGTTGACCTCTATGTGTCGCATCAGGTCGTCAAAATCGGCGAGATGCAGGCGAAGTATGCGCTCGATAACGTGCCGAAGGGCAATTACATTCTCATCGGCGGCTCGCAAACCGACAACAACGCGATACTGCTGCGCGAAGGCCAGATGAATGTTCTCAAACCGGCGGTTGACCGTGGCGACATCAAGATTGTCTCTGACCAGTATGCGCGCGAATGGCTGGCGAGCGAGGCGCTGCGTATCACGGAAGACGCCCTGACGCGCACGGGCAACGACATTCAAGCCATCGTCGCCTCTAACGACGGCACGGCTGGCGGCGCTATCTCTGCGCTCGGCCCGCTCGCAGGCAAAGTGCTCGTCACAGGGCAGGACGCACAACTCGACGCCGTGCAGCGCATCGTCGATGGTCGTCAGACGATGACCATCTACAAGCCCATTAAGCCGCTCGCTTATAGCGCCGTCGAATCGGCCATCAAACTCGCGCGCCGCGAAAAAATCGACGCGCCCGACGCCATCGACAACGGCAAACTCAAAGTCCCCGCCATCTTGCAAGAGCCGATTGTGGTCGATAAAAACAACGTGATGGACACCATCATCAAAGACGGCTATCACAAGATGGAAGACGTTTACAAAAACGTCCCGCCCGGCCAGCGTCCCAGCAACACCGCGAGCAACAGCAACGCCAACATGGGCAACAGCAACGTCAATACAAGCAATAGCAACACAGGCAACGCCAACGCGAACAGGCCGTAATCACAACGCGAGAGGCGGCGGGCAGTTTTGTCCGTGCTGCTCGCCGCTCGTCGTCTTCTGCTTCCTCTTGGGTTGAAACGTAAATGCAAACTGAATCCGAAAACCGCGCGTCGCTGTTGGAGATGCGCGACATCACAAAGACTTTTCCGGGCGTGCGTGCGCTCGACGGCGTGACGTTTGACCTCCATGCGGGAGAGTTTCACGCGCTCGTCGGCGAAAACGGCGCGGGCAAATCGACGTTGATGAAAATTCTCGGCGGCGTCTATCCGCACCCGCAGTACGGCGGCGAGGTGCGGCTCAACGGCGAAGTGCATCGCTTCCAGAGCGTGCGCGATGCGGAGCAGGCGGGCATCGCCGTCATCTTTCAGGAACTCTCGCTCGTCAAAGATTTGAGCATCGCCGAAAACATCTTTCTGGGACGCGAGCCGAGCCGCTTCGGTGTCATTCGTTGGGAAGAACTCTACAGCCGCGCGCAGAAACTCCTCGACGAGCTTCATCTGCCCGTTGACCCACGCACGCCCGTCGGCAATCTCGGCATCGGCCAACAGCAACTCGTCGAAATCGCCAAATCGCTCTCGCAGGAGGCGCGCATCCTCGTCCTTGATGAACCGACCGCCGCGCTCACCGACGCGGAAGTCGAGACGCTCTTTCATCTCCTCAACAAACTGCGACAACGCGGCGTCGGCATGATTTACATTTCGCACAAACTCGGCGAAGTCTTCCGCATGAGCGACCGCATCACCGTGCTGCGCGACGGTCGCACGGTCGGCACAGACCGCACAAGCGACCTCGACGAGCCGCGCATCATCGCGCGCATGGTCGGGCGTGAAGTCGGCGACATCTTTCCGGCAGCCGACCACCCGCGCGGCGAGACGGTTTTCGAGGCGCGCAACATCACGGTCGAAGACCCCAATGTCACAGGGAAACTACTCGTCAAAGACGTGAGCTTTAGCGTGCGGAGCGGCGAAGTTTTAGGTGTCGCGGGGCTGATGGGCGCGGGACGCAGCGACCTTCTGATGGCGATCTTCGGCGCGCACGCCGGACGCATGATGCGCGGCGAAGTCCTTGTCGATGGACGCGCCGTGCGTATCACGCGACCGTCGGACGCCATCCGTCACGGCATCGGTTTCGTCACCGAAGACCGCAAGCGTTACGGCCTCGTCCTCGAACAGACCATTCTCAACAACATGACGCTCGCGGGTCTGACGCGTCTGTCGGGTCGCTTCATCACCAACACCGAAGCGGAAGCGGAGGCGGGCGAACGTGCGGCGCGCGACCTCCGCGTCAAAGCCGGTTCCGTCTTCACCATCGCCGGAACGCTCTCCGGCGGCAACCAGCAAAAGGTCGTCCTCGCCAAGTGGCTCTTGACGAACCCGCGCGTCCTCTTTCTCGATGAACCGACGCGCGGCATCGACGTTGGCGCAAAGCAGGAAATCTACGCGCAAATTAATAACCTCGCGCGCACCGGCCTCGCCATCATCCTCGTCTCCTCGGAACTGCCCGAAGTGCTCGGCCTCTCCGACCGCGTGATAGTCCTCCACGAAGGACGCCTGACGGGCGAATTCCGACGCGCCGAAGCGACCCCCGAAGCCGTCATGGCCTGCGCGACTGGACACACACGCCGCGCCGCTTGATTTTCAAGATTGCTATTCGTGGATGAAGATTTCAACTTGAATGTTGACGAACTGTTAGTGAAACGGAGCGTTGCTTATGTCTCAACCTGCGAATGAACCTGCTGTTGACCGCCCCGTGGTGACGGCGGATGTCGTGCCGCCGGGAGTGGCGGCGGACGGGACTCCGCAAGTCAAGGTTGGTCGTTGGAAGTTGCCCACCGAATCCCTGCGCGCTTATACGATGCTGTTTGCGCTCGTTGTCATCTGGGTCTTCTTTCAGTGGGCGACCGCCGATGCGCGCTATCCGTACGGGCTGTTTCTGAGCGGCGTCAACTTCTCGAAGCTGTTGCAGCAGATGGCAGTGACGGGCGTGCTGGCGGTCGGGATGCTGATGGTGATTGTGGCGGGGCAGATTGATTTATCCGTGGGTGCGGTGGTTGGTTTGGCGGGCGGCATCGCGGCCATGACGCAAGGGTGGGGACTGGTGCCGTCGCTCCTGTCGGCTATCGTGGTTGGCCTCATTATCGGCGCGGTGCAAGGGAGCCTGGTGGCTTACGCGAACATCCCCGCTTTCATCGTGACGCTCGGCGGGCTGCTCGCGTGGCGCGGTGTCATTTTAGGATTGAGCAAAGGCGCGACGGTGCCCGTCGAGTTGCCTTTCTTCAAGTCACTGGGACGCGACCTCGTTGCGCCGACAATCGGCATCGTGCTGGCGTTGGCGGCGATTGCTGCGCTCCTGTGGACGAACCTGCGGCGAAGTCGTGCGCGGCGGCGACACGGGCTTTCCGCCGCGAGCACAGGAGCCACCGCCGCGCGCATCGTTATTCCGTCGGTGCTTATTCTGGCCTTTATTTACCTGATGAACTCGCAGGGCGGCGTGCCTGTTCCGGTCGTGGTGCTGGTGGGCGTGGCGCTGGCCGGAGCGTTTCTGACGCAGAACACGACCTTCGGGCGATACCTCTATGCCATCGGCGGCAACCCCGACGCGGCGCGTCTTTCCGGCATAGGTCTACGCCGACAGATACTCGCGGCCTTCTGTTTGATAGGCGTGCTGGCGGGCGTGGCTTCATTGCTTCACACGGCGCGCGTCGGAAGCGCGTCGCCGGACGCGGGCAACTTGATGGAGTTGGATGCTATCGCGGCGTGCGTCATCGGCGGCACAAGTTTGATGGGCGGACGCGGCACAGTGTTCGGCGCAGTGGTTGGGGCGCTCATCATGGCGAGTCTCGACAACGGCATGTCGCTTTTGAACGTGCAGAACTACACGCAGTACATCGTCAAGGGCGCGGTGCTGGTGACGGCGGTCGGCTTTGACATGCTCGGTCGGCGTCGCGGCTGAGGCGGCTCGACATCTTAGAACGACGAGACATGATTAATAATTCAGGGCGCACAGTGGGTAGGAATTTACGACGCAGACTAATCGGAATCTTCTGTTTGATATTGGCGTGGTCGTCGATTGCAGGAGCGCAGACGGAGAGCAATCTTCTTGCGCCGGGCGCGCCGGGCAAGGACGCGCAATGGGCGGGCGCGGGCAAGAAGGCTGTCGGCACGTCGAACACGTTGGAGTCGAAAGTCTGGTTCACGTTGGGCGACGGCGGCATGACGGAGGTCTACTATCCGACCGTGGATGTCGCCAACACGCGGATGCTTGAGTTCGTCGTCGTGAGCGGCAATGGCGCGGGGGGCGCGAGTCGTCGCGTCGAGACGGAGAGCACGGATGCGACGCATCAAACGGAAGTGCTCGACGCGCGCGCTCTCTCGTTTCGTCAAATCAATACCGCGCGCAGCGGCGCATGGACGATTACCAAAACCTACACGACCGACCCCGAACGCCATACGGTTCTCATCGACGTGCGCTTCGAGAGTCGCGCGGCGGGCACGCCTTATGCGCTCTACGTCTACTACGATCCGTCGCTCCACAATAGCGGCATGCATGATTCGGCGTGGACGGAAGAAGGCGCGCTCCTTGCCTCCGATGCCGACAAGGCTTCCGCGCTCGTCGCCAGCCGTGGCTTCGACTTCGTGACCAACGGCTACTTTCAAACCGAGAGCGACGGCCTCTTTCAATTAAGGCAACCAAACTCGCAAACCACACTCAGCGAATCATTCGGAACGGGCACGGACGATAAGCGCGAAGCGCGCAGCGAAGCGGCTGTCGGTTATGCACGCGCGGTTGATGGCAACGTGGTGCAGTTAGCGCGCGTGAAAGCGGATGCGCCGTTCACGCTCGCGCTCGGCTTCGGCAGAGAACCCGTCGGGGCTTTGACGAACGCACGCGCTTCTCTCAGTAAGGGCTTCGCGCGTGCGCGCGTGGAATATGAGACGGGGTGGCATGAGTATTTGAAGTCGTTGAGACGCGTCGAGCCGAAGTATCAGGCGCAGTTCGACATGGTGGCGATGGTCTTGAAGGCACATGAAGACAAGACGTTTCGCGGTGCGATGATTGCGTCGTTGTCCGTGCCGTGGGGCGGCGGCGCAAACGCCAACGAGCCAAACGTCGGCGGTTATCATCTGGTCTGGTCGCGCGATTTGTATCAAGTGGCGACCGCCTTTTACGCTCTCGGCGACAAAGCTTCGGCTGACCGCGCGCTCGATTACATGTTTCGCGTACAGCAAAAAGCCGACGGCAGTTTTCCACAAAACTCCTGGCTCGACGGTCGCCCGTTCTGGGGTTCGTTGCAGTTGGATGAAGTCGCCTATCCTCTGATTCTCGCCTATCAACTCGGACGCACGGACAACCAGACGTGGACGAAGCATGCGAAACGCGCCGCCGACTTCATCGTCAAGCATGGCCCCTACACGCCGCAGGAACGTTGGGAAGAAGAGTCCGGCTATTCGCCCTCGACGATTGCGGCAGAGATTGCCGGACTCGTCTGCGCCGCCGAGATTGCGCGCCGCAACGACGACCAAGCCTCCGTCGCAATCTACACGGCTGCTGCCGACGAATGGACGCGCAACGTCGAAGCTTGGACGGCGACCACCAGCGGCAAACACGGCGACGGCAACTACTACCTACGCATTACCGAGAACAGCAATCCCAACGACGGCGAGCCGCGCGAACTCAACAACGGTGCAGGCACATTCGATGAACGAGAGATTGTGGATGCGGGTTTTCTCGAACTGGTACGCCTCGGCATCAAGAGTCCGCAAGACCCGCTCGTCGCCAAGTCGGTCGCCGTGGTTGATAAAGTTATCCGTGTCGAGACGCCCAACGGCGCGACCTTCTATCGCTACAACCACGACGGCTACGGCGAGATGGACGACGGACGCCCGTGGAATTTCGACGGCAACTACACAGGACGCGGGCGACCGTGGGTGCTGCTCGCGGGCGAGCGCGGCGAGTATGAACTCATGCGCGGCGAGCGCGAGGCGGCGCGTCGTAGGCTCGACGCCATGCTCGGCTTCGCCAACGAAGGATTCATGCTTCCCGAACAGATTTGGGACAAGCAAGCATCGCCGCGCGCGGAATTTCGCTTCGGCGAAGGGACGGGTTCGGCCACGCCGCTCGCATGGTCGATGGCCGGATACGTGCGTCTCGCCGCCAGCATCGCCGAAGGGCGCAACATCATGTTGCCCGACATCGTTGCCGCGCGTTACGTCAAACAACCGCCGCCGCCCGACGCCGACGCCGCATCATGGGACGATACGGAAGTGCGTCTGGACGCGGGCGCGTCGTTGCCACTTCGCGGGCGGCTGTCGCCTCGCACGCGCGCATTCGTGATGGTTGGGGACGAGCGACGCGAACTCCCCGTCGATGCGGAAGGGAATTACAACTTTGGTGTGCCCGTCGCGGCGGGCGACACGCGCGTCGTCTTCGCCACCCTCACGCCGAGCGGCGCAACCTCGTTTCGACGTATACACCTGCGCGGCATCGCGCCGGAGGAGAAAGAGAGAGTGGAACGCGCGGCGCAGACACCCGAATTCGTCGCCCGACTCAAGAGCGCCAGTGCCTCGCCCATCATCGAAGGAGATAAAGCGACGTTCGTCTATCGCGGCAAGGCGCGACGCGTGGAAGTGGTCGGCGATTTTACGAGTTGGTCGCCGGGCGGAATGACGTTGAGCGCAGTTCCGGGCACCGACATCAAATACATCACACGCACTTTTCCTCTTGCGACGCGCGCCGAATACAAACTCATCGCCGACGGCGAATGGATGCTCGACCCGCTCAACCCCAAGAAACTCGATAATGGGGTCGGCGGCGAAAACTCCTTCTTCACCATGCCCAACTATCGCCCGTCCGCCTATATCAGAGACGACGCGGCAGGCCATCCCGTTAGCCCGCAGGAGAACGGTCAGACTCGCGCCAACACGCCCCGCAACATGACGACTCTTGATAACGACGGCGTGCTTGATGTAGTCATCGACGAAGTGCCGAGTCGTCTGCTGGGTGGCGCCCGCAAAATCGGAGTCTACCTGCCGCGCGGCTACAAACAATCAAGGCAAAGCTATCCTGTGCTCTACGTTCAAGACGGGTTGGACTACATGCAGCGCGGGCAAGCCGCGTTGATCGCCCATAGGCTCATTGAACAGAAAAAAGTCGCGCCGTTCATCATCGTCTTCGTTAATCCGGTTGACCGTATGAAGGAATACTGGGCAAACGACACGTTCGCCGATTTCATGGCGAAGGAACTTGTGCCTTTCATCGACAGCGAGTACCGCACGCGCGCCGAACGCCAATCGCGCGCCCTGCTCGGCGCAAGCCTCGGCGGTGTCATCTCAGTCTGGACGGCGCTCCGGCATCCAGACATCTTCGCGCGCATCGGCGGTCAATCCTCCGCGTTTCAGATTGACGAAGAACGCGTCGTCACCGCCCTCGCGCGTCTCGACGCACCGCGACGCGACCGTCCAATGAAGTTTTATCTCGATGTCGGACGACTCGAACCGCTGCTCGACATCAACCGCCGCGTCCATGCCATGCTCGCCGCCAAAGGCTACAAGGTCATCTATCGAGAGGCCGACGCTGGACACAACTACACCGCCTGGCGCGACCTTCTGGCCGACGCCTACGTCGCTTTGTGGAGAGATTAATCACGCCCGGTTAGGTTGCCATATCGGACGGAATACGAAACCGAGTAAGGTTTAAGAGACGCGCAAAGCGAAACGGCTGCCAGTCGGAGGCAGCCGTTTCATTTTGAAGATTGATAAATGCCCGCTAGAAGACTTGAACTTCTGACCCCACGCGTGTGAAGCGTGTGCTCTACCACTGAGCTAAGCGGGCGTGCACTTTTTTTAAGAAGCAGATGCTAACAAAGCCGCTCGGAAAGCGTCAAGCGAGCGTGAGTTTGCGTTTGGCGCGCACGCTCGCTTGTCCTGAGAGGTTGAGAACCGTCGTAACTGCTTAACCGCCGACGGGCTTATCGTTGGCGGTGGCCGGTTGCTCCGAGTTGGCGTGGACGGCGCTGGTGTCCGAGCCACGATAAAAATATTGGCTGCCCGTCGCCGTGACGCCCGTCGGCTTTTCAGGGTTGGCATTGACGGCATAGGCGGCGGGTTGGCCGGGCGCTCTGGCCGTCACGGTCATGGTATAGACATAACCATCGACGACGGGCGCTTCGCCCTTGAAGCGCGCGTCCATCAGGCCATTCTCGACGAGTTGGTCGAAGGTAGCGTAGCCCGTGCGGTTTTTGGAGTTGTAGTAAGTTGCCTGCGCGGTGGCGACGGTGTTGAGCGTGCGGATGGCGTTCGCTTCGTTGGTCGAACGCACACTCGCCTGCCACGCCGGAACACCGACGCCGACGAGAATGCCGATGATGGCAATCACAATCATCAACTCGATGAGAGAAAAGCCGTTCTCGCGTCTGTGACGTTTATTTTCCTGTCTCATAATCGTTTCTCACATTTTCAAAATCTTTACTTGCTGCCGCTTCGTACACGAACAAATCCGTCTCCGGTTCCAAACTCTTACGCGACTTCGACGCCTCCGAACCTCTGTCGAAGTCTCCGAAGCGAGCGAAATAGCAACCATGAAGCAGCACGAAGTTTACTACACCGCGCACCGCGAAGTCACACGCGGCGGAGGCGTGCGCGTGCGCGCAAATGGTGTGCGTCTGCCGTCGCCGTCGGCTTAATTTTCCGTCGTCCGACGGTAAAAGCGTGCGAGCGTGCGGCTAAATATGTAGAATAAGTTTGGAACAGAGGTTAACGAATGAGAAGTTTACAGACGGCGAACAGGGAAGGGCAATCGGCGGCTCCGCTCGCGCCCGCCGAAGCGATTGACGGGCTACGCGCGGCGGTCGAGAGCGTCATCAAGGGAAAGACGGAGGCCGTCCGGCTCGCCATCGTGTCGCTTTTGGCGGGCGGACATTTGATGGTCGAAGACGTGCCGGGCGTCGGCAAAACTACTCTCGCGCACGCGCTCGCGCAGGCGCTCGACTGTTCCTTCCAACGCATCCAGTTTACCTCCGACCTCCTGCCGTCGGATGTCATCGGTCTTTCGATTTACAACGAGCGGACGGGTGGTTTCGAGTTTAAGCCGGGGCCGATTTTCGCTAACGTCGTCCTCGCCGACGAGATTAACCGCACGACGCCCAAAACGCAGTCCGCGCTTCTCGAAGCGATGGCCGAAGGCCACGTCACGGTCGAGGGCAAAACCTACAGGCTCGAACCACCATTCATCGTCATCGCCACGCAGAACCCGATTGAGCATCACGGCACCTACCCTCTGCCCGAATCGCAGGTTGACCGTTTCATGCTGCGTCTGCGAATGGGTTATCCAGACATCGAGATTGAGAAGGAAATCTTACGCGACCGCGAACAGGGTGACCCGCTCGAACGCCTGCGGCCTGTGATGACGAGCGCGGAGGTCGTCGAGTTGCAGCGCGGTGTGGCGAGCGTGACGATGGACGAAGCGTTGGTGGACTACATGATGCGTATCGTCTCCGCGACGCGTTCATCCGAGATGCTCGACCTCGGCGTTAGCCCTCGCGGCACGCTCGCGCTCTTTCGCGCCGCGCAGGCTCTGGCGCTCACCGAAGACCGCGCCTACTGCGTGCCCGACGACATCAAGCGACTCGTCCTGCCCGTCTTCGCGCACCGCCTCGTCGTCAACTCGCGTTTCTCCTCGTCGCTCTATCGCCGCAGCGAAGAGGCCGAGGCCGTGCTCTCCGAAATCATGAAGACGGTGAGCGTGCCGCTCTAAAAAGTTTCAGCCGTAACCATTCACAAGAGATGCAGGGCAAACGGCCAAAGGGGTAACGAGGAAAAGGACAACCCTTGCGCTCGTATTGATGCCTTTGCTTTGAACCATTTTCCTTTTCCTGATTTCTCCTTAGCGTTGTTCTGTGTCTCGGCGGCTGGTTCTGAAAAATTACACTCAAAGGAGCGTTTGAGGATGAAACTCCGTATGTTTCGACTCGTCTTCATCGTGCTGTTTGCTGCCGCGACGTTTGTGGTTTCGAGCCACACGACGAACCACGCCGCTCAACGGCGACGCAAGTCGCAGCCGCCACGGATTTGTTTCAATCCGTCCGTGCCGTGCAAGACCGTTGCGACCTTCGAGCCGCACGATTTGCCGTTTGAAATCAGTGAGAATAGTGTGATTGAAGAGACGCAGTTTTTCTACGCCATCATACTCAAAAGCATTCGCGCGGAAGATACCGATTGCGAGCGTTTCATCTCGGAGAGCGAACGCTTGCAGGCACAGTCGTTGTTTCCACAGCACAAAGTTTTCACTTCGAGATGCGGCGACCCAGGCACTCTCTACTACACCAATGTTAACCCCGCGCAACGCTTCATGGCCGTCTATGGCGGCGCGACGCGCGCCGAGGCGGCACGCATGCTCGTCATCGTCAAAGCGACCGGAAAATTCCCCGGCGCAAACATTCGACGCATGCGCGCAGGCTTCAACGGCACATAAATCCCTCATCCGCCGAGATAGTTGAATTTTAGCGATGCGCGGCGGCTCACGGCTCGCATCCGGCATCTAAATTTTCATGTCTTCACGTCGAAGTTTGTATTCGTGGCGCGGCGCAGTTTTGCGGACGCTGATTGTGCTCGGAGGTGTGGGCGCGGCTATTGTCACGGTCACGGCGCGGCGCGCGGGCGATTGGGACTTGGCACGCACGGGCGCGATTGCATCGCTGGTCTTCGTCGTGTTGATGCTGGTCTTCGTCGTGCCGCCTCTGACGCGTTCGGCGCGTGCGGAAGCGGCGCGGCTCGATTTTGGTTTTCAACTCACTTCCGGCGGACTCATCTTCATCGGCCTCTTTCTCATCGTCGCTTTCGCGGCATGGAACACGGGCAACAATCTTCTCTTTTTAATCTTCTCGGTGCTCGCCTCCGCACTCTTCGTCGCGTGGGCCGCGGCGCGTGCATCCTTGCGTGAACTCAACGTCTCGGCGCGTTTCCCCGACCACATCTTCGCGGGCGAACCCGCTCCCGTACTCGTCACGTTGCACAACACAAAACGACTCCTGCCGTCGTTCTCCATTTTGGTCGAAGCGCGCAGCCGCGCCGAAACGGACGACGGCGGCGGTTTCTGGCAGCATCTTCTGTCGCGCCCGCGCTTCAACAAACACCCGCTCGCATACTTCATGTACGTGCCGCATCAGGCGCGCGTCGAACAACGTGTCGAACAAGTTTTCCCGACACGCGGCCACGTCCTCATCACCGGCTTTGAACTCTCGACACGCTTTCCCTTCGGCTTCTTTCGCCTGCGCCGTCGTCTGCGTGCGCGCAACGTCGATTTGATTATCTACCCGCGACCCGAACCCGCCAGCGACGAACTGAATCTCCTGCCGATGAATGCCGGACGCATCGCCTCCATGCGGCGCGGCGCAGGCCACGACCTCTACTCGTTGCGCGATTATCAATCGCAGGACGACATGCGACACATCGACTGGAAAGCGACGGCGCGCGTCAATCGTCTCACCGTCCGCGAGTTTACGGCGGAAGACGAACGCCGCGTCCACATCGTTCTCGACACACGCGCGGGCAGACAAACGTACGCGGAGATGAATGTCGCCAACGATGCTGCGACAGGGAATCGAAGTGCCGAGACGGAACGGGCAGGCAAGGGCACGAAGCAGCGAGACGTGCTGAGTAAAGAGTCTGCGGGCGAAGACAAAGACGGCGACTTCGCCGCGCGTTTTGAACGCGGCGTGACGCTCGCCGCTTCCTTCGTCAAACACTTCATCGACGAACGCGCCGAAGTGCGCCTGACGCTCGACGACGATTCAGGACGATACGGCTCCGAGCACGAACATCTTTATGAATCGCTGCGCCGCCTCGCACACGTCGCGCCCGCCGACGAGCCATCGACCCTTGAATCGCAAGCGGAATTCTGGCAACGCATTGCGCCCTCCAACAACGACAACTACCTTATCCTTCTCACCACCGCGCCGCCTGGCTCCATCCCCTCACACGTCTGGCGCAAATCGCACGTCATTTATCTCTAAGCGTAAATGGTGAATGGTGAATGGATAAAAGCAATTTCTATTCACCATTCACCATTTACCATTTACCAGTTCACTTGCTGCGTTTTCGCCGCTACGGATACAGTCTGGAATGCCTGCGCCGTGGTAGGCGTTGCCTGCGAGTTGGAGTGAGGGAAGTGTGCGGAGGCGTTGGCGGATGCGTTCGATGCGTTCGAGATGTCCGAGATGATACTGCGCCATCGAACGCGGCCATTTCTTGACGACGGAGAAGACAGGCGGTTTCTCGACACTGAGTAACTGCTGCAAATCCTGCCTGACGGCGCGGACTATTTTCTCCTCATCCAGCGCAAACATTTCGGGTTGCAACGCGCCGCCGACGAAAGCGCGCAAGAGCGCATGACCTGCGGGCGCACGTCCCACGAATTTCACACTGCTAAACGTGCAGGCGAGCGTGGCGCGTCGTTCGATGAGAGGCGAGACGAAGCCGAAGCCGTCGAGTGCGTGCGGGATGTCTGCGCGACGGAATGCGAGATTAACCGTCGCCGTGGACGCATACTTGATGCTGTCGAGTTCGGCGGCCAGTGTCGCATCAACACCATGAAGCAGATGCGCCGCCGCGTAAGCGGGCAATGCAAGGCAGACAGCATCGGCAACAATCGTCTCGGCGGCAACGTCCGCCGCTCCGTTCGTCTGAGCGACAAGAATCTTCCATTGTCGCGTCGCATCATCAAAGGCTAGAGATTCGGCGCGTGTGTTTAGACGTGCGGAGTTTGGCGGAAGCGACGCGGCCAGTTGGTCTGTGAGCACTTGCATCCCGCCATCGAACGAGAGAAACAGACCGTAACGCGCGCCGCTCGCTTCGCCCGCGCGATGGTTGCTTTTAACGTGCGCTTTGTCGGCTTGGTTTACACCATCAACGTTGCCCGCATCGCTTGAATTGTTAGTGCCGTTCGTGTCGCGTCCGTGGCGAGCGTTCGTCGCGTCGCTTTCTGACGACCCGGGTGAGTTGCGTCGGTCTGCGCGTTGCTTGCGCGCCGCGTGCCACATTGCCCAGATAAGACTGCGATGCGCGCGTTCCATCTCAAGAAAACGTGGCATGGTGGCGCGCAGCGAAAGCTGTTCAGGGTCGGCTGTGTAGATGCCGCCGACCATCGGTTGCGCCATCCGTTCGAGTGCTTCGCGTCCGAGTCTGCGACGCACGAAGGCCGCGAGGCTTTCGTCTTTCGGTGAACCATCGGCGCGCGGCGCGCGACGTGGAAGAACGAGGTCGAGCGCCATGCGCGCCTTGCCAGCCCAACTAAAAATGTCGGTGGTAATGAAAGGCCAGAGGCGCGAGGGCGCGAGAAGTTGAAAGCCTTCGGGCGTCGGATGCAGACGCCCGCCGCGCACGACGAAACTCCTGCGGTGTGCCTCGTTGGTTTCAATCAGACGCGAAGCGAGGCCGATGCGTCTTGCCAGTTGCAGCGCCTCCGGCTTCTCGGAGATAAACGAATCGGGGCCGCCTTCGAGTAAGAATCCATCGCGCTCATGCGTCTGGACGACGCCGCCGAGACGACCCGACGCTTCGAGCAGCACGATTTCAAACGGCGACGAATCTTGCGCGCTTCGCTCGGCAAGCGCGTGCGCTGCCGCGAGGCCGCTCACGCCGCCACCGATAACGACCACACGCCGCTTCTGCTCTACTGTCATGGCCTTTCCGCCTACTATCTACGGTCTTCCGCCCGCTCCCAACGAGCAGCAGCCGACGGGACAAACGTCGTGGTTTGCGCCGCGTGTGCCGAGCGAGCGTTTCGGCGTGGCGTCATCCATGCGCTCAAGGATTAACTCTCGAATCATCTTGACGAAGACGGGATGCGCGCCGACGGTCGTGGCGCGAATCATGTTGAGGCCAATCTCGTCGGAGAGTTGTCGCGCCTCTGTGTCGAGATCGTAAATCACTTCCATGTGGTCTGACACGAAACCGATGGGAGCGATGACGACATCCGTCGCCCCTTCCGCCTTGAGTTGTTTGAGATGGTCGCAGATGTCAGGCTCAAGCCACGGTTGCATGGGCGAGCCGCTCCGACTCTGAAACACCAGTTGCCAACGCCCGTGCCCCGCGCCTTCAGCGACGAGGCGACAGGTTTCCATGAGTTGTGTGTGGTAATCGGAGTTCGTCGCCATCGTCTGCGGGATGCTGTGTGCGGTGAAAGCGACGCGGGCGGCGCGGCGTCTGTCTACCGGCATCTGGTTCAAAGCGGCGATTAAATGTTCGACGTTGGGTTCGATGAAGCCGGGATGATTGTAGAAAACGCGCAGCTTATCGACGCGCGGCGCACGCTCACCGACCTCCGCACGCGCGCGTTCGATGTCTTCGAGATACTGGCGACAACCCGAAAAAGAACTGTAAGCGGACGTGACGAAAGCGAGCGCGTGTTGGATGCCGTCGCTTGCCATCTGCTTGAGCGTGTCAGCGAGCATGGGATGCCAGTTGCGGTTGCCCCAGTAGACGGGCAGGCGCGGGCCGTTGTCGGCCAGTTCTTTTTCCAACGCGGCGATGAGCCGACGATTCTGCTCGTTAATCGGACTGACGCCGCCGAAGAGTTCGTAGTGATGAGCGACGGCGCGCATTCTTTCCGTCGGCACGTTTCTGCCGCGCAAGACATTTTCAAGAAACGGCATCACTTCTTCCATCGCCTCCGGCCCGCCGAAGGAGAGAAGCAAAAGAGCATCGTAAGTTTGGTTCATAAAACCCTTATGAGATTGATTCATTGATTTATCGGTTCATTGCCTCATTGAAAGCAATGACTAAATGAGACAATGAATCAATTCCGTTGGCTCATCTCATGCACGGCTTCGACGAGCGCGACGACCGTTTCAACAGGCGTTTCGGGCAGGATGCCGTGACCGAGATTGAAGATGTGGCCGGGGCGTCCCTGCGCTTGTTCGAGTATGCGGCGCGCGTGCGCGCGAACGGTTTCGACGTTTGAGAAGAGGACGACCGGATCGAGGTTGCCCATGACGGCGATGTCTCCGAGTCGTCGCCACGCCTCGCCGAGACGCACGCGCCAGTCGAGGCCGATCACGTCGCCTCCGGCTTCGCGTTGGAGTTCGAGCAGAGTCGCCGTGCCTGTGCCGAAGTGGATGACGGGCGTGCCGCGCGTGATGTTTTCGATGACGTAGCGCGTGTGCGGCAAGACGTACTGGCGGTAATCGTCGGGGCTGAGCGCGCCGACCCATGAGTCGAAAAGTTGGACGGCTTGTGCTCCGGCGTTAATCTGCGCGTTGAGATAACGCGCGAGCGCACGCGCTATCAGCGACATCATGGCGTGCCACGCGCCGCCGTCTTCGTACATCAGGGTTTTGGTGTGGACGTAGTTTTTGGATGCGCCGCCTTCGATGATGTATGAAGCGAGCGTGAAGGGTGCGCCCGCGAAACCGATGAGCGGCAGGTTGGGGCGCAAGGCGCGGCGCGTGATGGAGATAGCCTGATAGACGTAATCGAGCGCGCTCACGTCTTCGACTTCGATTAGTCTCCCGACATCGCGCGGGGTGCGGACGGGATTATGAATCACGGGGCCTTCGCCTTTAGCGAATTCGAGTTGGAGGCCGAGGGGTTCGAGGATGAGAAGGATATCGGCGAAGATGATGGCGGCATCTACGCCGAGGCGTTCGGCGGCGTAGACGGTCACTTCGGAGGCGAGTTCCGGCGTCTTGCAGAGTTCGAGAAACGACATGCGTGCGCGCACTTCGCGGTACTCGCGCATGTAGCGTCCGGCTTGGCGCATCAACCAGACGGGCGTGTAAGGCACAGGCTCGCGGCGACAGGCGCGCATGAAAGGGCTGTCGCGGAGCGCATCGGGGAGGCTGCTGGTGGTCTCGTCGCTCGTCATCGCGGTGTCCGTACCTCGTCGGTAATTTGTGAAACCATTGGATTAAGAGTACCGTTTAATGTTTCCGCCACGGTCGCGCTTCTGTGATTTATGTGTCAGTTAAAAGACTACAACAGAACCACGCGCGACGCGATTGCGGAATGCGGATTTCGGAATGGAAGAAATTGATACATTGATTCGTCGGTACATTGATTCATTGTTTTATTGGCTCATGGCTTTAGATAATCGACCGCTCTTAGACTTCAATGAGTCAATGAATCAATGAGTCAATGACTAAATCCTAATCATTCCGCAGTTGGTAAATTCTTGCCACAAAACAGGCTACGGTGGTGTTTGCAGTATGTGAGCGGCGTTATGAGCGAACCAGCGAGAGCCTTGATGTACTCTGTGTCACAGACGATGGAACGAGAAGCAGCCCCCACGCTCGTCTTCGACGACGCTTTTACGCTGCATCATCGCGCCGTGTATCGCACGGCCTACGCGGTCGTGCGCGATGTGGGGCTGGCAGAGGATGTCACACAGGAGGTCTTTCTCAAGCTCTATCATCACATGGACGCCGTGCCCGGCGACGAATTGCTGCGGGCGTGGCTCCTTCGTGTGGCGATAAACGTTGCACGCAATACTCTTAGAGGGCGCAGTAGGGCTAATGCGCGCGAAGAGGAGTTTGCCAAAAGTGCGACGGCGGGGACGGACGGGGTGACGACGGCGCTCGATGTAGATTACGAACGACGGACACAGATTGAGGAGGCGCGTCGCGCGCTCGACCATATCAAGGAACCGATGCGGAGTTGTTTATTGTTGAAAGAACAGGGGTTATCGTATCGCGAAATCGCTTCGGCGCTATCGGTCAACGAAGTCAACGTCGGGAGTTTGGTGGCACGCGGACGAAAGGAATTTGCGAGGGTGTACGGAAAGATTGGAGGACGCCGATGAAAAATTGTCTGGACGAAGGAACATTACAGGCTTATCTGGACGGCGAACTCTCTCCCGCCACGATGAAAGATGCGGCAGCGCACGCCGCCGCCTGCGACGCCTGCGCCGACGCCGTGCGCGAGGCCGAGGCCGAACTTTCGATGTTTGCCGCCGCTTTTGCCTACGAGGATGCGGTCGTCGTGCCCTCTGCGCGTCTGCGCGAACGGCTCGATGCTTCTATCGCAGAACTTCAACCCTCTGCGCCGCCACCCCACGCCGCGACCATGACCGACGCTAAACCTAACTTGCGCCAGTGGTTGGCGACGCTCGCGGCATCTTTCACGCTCTCGCCCGCGCGTGCCACGGCTTTCGCCACGCTCGCCGCGATTGTCGTCATCGGCGTCATCATCGCCAACGTGCGTACGCCGGAGATTGATAAAGCGCCGACGGAAATGGCCTCTAACAAAGAAAATTCCGCGTCTGTCAGCACGACGACAAACGTGCAGAACGCGAATGACAGAGACCTAGCAACGTCGCAGGGCGCGGCACGTGTACCGCAAGTCGTTGAGTCGAACGGAGATAACGCTGTCACGTCGCCGCGTCGCGGTGTCGGCGTGGAGATGGTCAAGGCGAGTTCGCGGCAAGTTCGCGCGAAGTGTCAGCCGCAGACGCGCACGATGGCGGCGGAGAGCAACGTCGCCAAAGCCACCGACGGCGCGCGTCCGTCAGACGAGAAGGAATTGGCTCTGCCGGGTGAGGAGAATTATCTGATAGCGATTGCGTCGCTCAATCGTGTCATCGAGGCGGGCGGCGACGTGGCTTTGCGTCCCGCTCTGCGTGCGGATTTGGAGCGCAACGTCGCGGAATTGGACAAGGCCATCACCGCCTCGCGCCGCAAGGCTCAGCGCAACCCGCAGGACAAGGACGCCAAAGATTTTCTCTTCGCGGCTTACCAATCGAAGGTCGAACTGTTGACCACCGTGGCAGACCAGACGCAGATGGCCGCGCTCGGACGTTGATGCGAAACGTCGCCGACGAACGCGACGTGAAAATTTCTTAACCGATGTCGGTGTGAAACTTGAAGGCGAGACGTTAACTGGAATTCATCGCAATAATTGTTGAATTGGAATCATCGAAAATGAAGCTGAACCGTTTACTAATCACCGCCGCTCTGCTGCTCGCACTGGCTTCGCCGGGCGCGGCCTTCGCCGCCGATACGTCGGCGCGGCATCAGGCCGAAGAAGACGAGCAGAAGGCCGACGCACGCGCGAAGAGCACGGCGGCTGAATCTGACGTGATTGTCAATCTCTGTGTGGAATCGGGCGACGTGGTGGTGCATGGTTGGGACAAACGCGAAATACGCGCGCGTGCCGACGATGCGGCGCGTCTCGAAATTCGTCCGTCGGAAGCGACAGGCGGCGCGGCCAAGCCTGCCAAGCGCGTCGAAGTGCTCATCTCGAATTCGGACGAGGGCGAGATGATTACGGGCGGCTGCGTCGGCTCAAGCAACGTCGTTTTGGACGTGCCGCGCGGCGCGACGGTGGTGTTGAAGGTGCGGAGCGGCGACGTGGAGGTTGGCGACGTGGCCGAAGCCCGCATCGAATCCTTGAGCGGCGACATCGGCGTGAGCGGTATCAGTCGTGCGCTCGAAGTTGAAAGCATCAGCGGCAACCTCTCTCTCAAGAATTCGAGCGGGCGCATTCGCGTGCGTTCCTACAGCGGCACCGTGGACGCCCTAGACGTGCGACCAAAGGAAGACACCGACTACTTCATCGCACGCGCGACGAGCGGTGACGTGAACCTCGACCGCGTGACGCACACGCGCATCGAAGCCAACACGTTGAGCGGCGATGTCAACGTCGCGGGCGCACTCGCGCGCGGCGGCAGTTACGATTTCAAAACTCATTCCGGCAGCGTCGCGCTGACGCTGCCCTCCGATTCTTCCTTCAAACTCAACGCCAGAGTCGTCGCCGAAGGCGAAATCATCACAGACTTTCTCGTCAAGACCGCGAGCGGCGCGCAACCCCTCAAGGAACTCTCGCAAGGGCGTCTCATCGGAACCGTCGGCACGGGCGACGCCGAACTCACTCTCTTATCCTTCAGCGGCACGCTCCATCTCAAAAAGAAGTAGGCTGCGAGGCGGGCAGGAGGGATGAACATAAGGGGCAGAGGTTAAATGGGGAAACGGTGAAAGGGAATGAGAATGAGACTTACCCCTTTACCCTTTGCCCATTTTCCTGTTTCCCCTTTTACTCCTTCGTACTCCTTTTTTTCTCTGTTTTCCTAAAGATTTTCTGCCACAAAACTCGCGCGTGCGGTGTTCATAGGTTGAGCGGACGGAAAATTGGAAGCTTAAAAGTTCGACCGAGCCGAGACTGTCTGGAAAGGATAGATAAGATGAAGCGACATGAGATGTTGGCGCGTGCGACGAAAGTGATGTTGATGTCAATCGTCATGCTTGGTGCCACCGTGCAACTGACGGGCGCGTGCAACTACCGCGAGACGGAAAGCGAAAGCGTTGCCGCAGTAGCAGCGACGATGACGCCGACCGACAATCAAGCGGCGATGGCAGACAACGACCAGAACGAGTTTCGCTGGCGCAAGCAGCTTGCGGCGGGACGCGTTATTGAGATTAAAGGCGTCAACGGTAACGTGCGCGCCGAGGCGGCTGCAGGCGGCGAAGCCGAAGTGGTGGCGACCAAGCGCGGACGCAAGAGTAATCCGAGCGAAGTCGAAATCCGTCTTCTCGAACATGCGGGCGGCGTCACGATTTGCGCCGTCTATCCGAGCGGCGACGCGTCTCGCCCGAACGGATGCGAGCCGGGCGATGCGTGGCGTTCGCACACGCGCAACAATGATGTCGTGGTCGAGTTCGTCGTCCGTGTTCCGGCAGGAGTACGTTTCGATGGTCGCACGGTCAACGGCGAAGTCGAAGCCCGCTCGCTCGGCGCGGATGTCCGCGCGCATACGGTCAACGGCGGAATCGAAGTTTCGACGCGCGGCTATGTCGAAGCCAAGACGGTCAACGGTTCGATTAACGCACGCTTCGGCAACGCCAATTGGACGGGCATGCTCGACTTTGAAACCGTCAACGGCAGCATCGAACTCGAACTGCCCGCCGATACGAGCACCGACGTGCGCGCCGAAACTCTCAACGGCGATGTCACGACCGATTTTCCCATCAGCGTGCAGGGCAACTATAGCAAACGCAAGATGTCGGGCGTCATCGGCGCGGGCGGGCGTGAACTCGCGCTCAAGACCGTTAACGGAGCGATTCGAATACGACGCGCGCCTTAGAGGAATAGCCACAGAGTCACAAAAGTAATAACCACGGAGACACGGCGGCACAAAGGCAGGATAATAGTTTCAGCATCATTCATTTGTTCACTCCGTGTCTCTCGCGTCTCCGTTGGCAGGTTTTGAAATGAGTTTTTAAGTTGTGGGGCAGACAAAAGCGATGTCGGAAAAGGAAATCAAGATGCAGACGAAAAGATGGATATTGAGAGCGGGATTGGCGGCGGCCACAATTGTCTTGTTGTTGACATCGGCGGACACGCGGATGTTTGCACAGGGACAGGGGCGCGAGGAATTGCGCGAGGAGTTTCATCGCACTTATCCGCTCGCGGCGGGCGGACGCGTGACGCTGGAAAATATACAGGGCGCGGTTCGCATCGTGGCCTGGGAACGCAATGAGGTGCGCGTCGATGCGGTCAAGCGCGCGTACACGGCGGAGCGTCTGGCGGAGGCCGAAATCAGAATCGAGGCGAACGCCGACGCCATCCGCATCAAGACCAAGTATCCGTTTGATTCGACCACTTGGAACAATGACGAGCCGCGACGCTACAACAATCCGGCGGCGGTCGATTACACACTCACCGTCCCGCGCGGCGCGCAACTCGACCAGATTAATCTTGTCAACGGCGCGCTCGACATCGAAGGCGTCAGGGGCGATGTCAACGCCAATTCTGTCAACGGACAGGTGAAGGCGCGCGGGTTGGCGGGGCGTGCGCGTCTCTCTGTCGTCAACGGTCGCCTCGATGCCGTCTTCGACCACATCGACGAAACCAAGACCGTCGAACTCTCTTCGGTCAACGGCCAGTTGAATCTCACTATCCCTTCCGACGCCAACGCAGAACTCCGCGTCAACACCGTGCACGGCGCTATCAACAACGATTTTGGCCTACCCGTCCGGCGTGGCGAGTATGTCGGGCGCGAACTGGCGGGCAGACTCGGACGCGGCGGCGCGTTCGTCAAACTTAACAGCGTCAACGGTCAGGTCACGATTCGTTACGCGCGCGACGGGCGCGGCGTCAGCCCCGTCACCAATCTCCTGTCGGAGACGCCGCGCGATGACGACGATGATGAGGACGTGGCTAGTGAAATCAATCAGGAACTCAACCGTGAGTTAGGCGAGAAAATCGGCAAGGAAGTCGATAAAGAAGTCCGCAAAGAGATGCAGAAGGCGCAGAAGGATATTGCGCGCGAGACGAGGAACGCGGCGCGCGAAGCCGCACGCGCAGAGCGTGATGCGGCGCGCGTGAGGGTGCGTCCGCGCGTTGACGTGAACGTCGAGCCGCACATCCACATCGAAGGGCATGAGGGCAGCGACTACGACGGCGACACGCATCGTATCGAGCAGGAGTCAAAGAGTTTTCCGGCGACGGGCGTTCCGCGCGTACGCGTCGAAACTTTCGACGGACACATCACAGTCCATTCATGGGATAAGCCGGAGGTGATGTTTACCGCCTCCAAACGCGCGCACGACGAACGCGAGATGCAGGGCATCAAATTGCGTGCGGAGCAACGCGGCGACGAAGTTTCCCTCGTCGCGGAGTTCGATAAATCTTTCAGCCGCGAAGTGAAGCGCGAGGGCAATCGCATCGTCTCCTTCAGTTCGGGCGCGACGGTGCACTACGACGTTTACGTGCCGCGCAACGCCGCCGTGCGCGCATCATCCGGCGACGGTCGTCTACGCATTGAGGGCGTCAACGGCGAAGTCGAATTGCAGACTGGCGACGGCGCGATTGATGTAAGCAATGGACGCGGGCGCGTCCGCGCGCAGACGGGCGACGGACGCATCAGCATCACCGATTTTGAAGGCGCCGCCGACGCGCGCACAGGCGATGGTCGCATTACACTCGACGGGCGTTTCGCCCAACTCGCCGCGCAGACGGGCGACGGCTCCATTTCGCTCGCGCTTCCATCCGACACCAATGCAACCATCGAAACCAATGCCGAAACAGTCAGCAGCGACGGCATGGCGGCGGCAGAAGATGGAAACGAATCGGGCGACGGTGAACGACGCGTGCGGCGTTGGCGCGTCGGTCGCGGCGGAAATCTATTCACGCTTCGCACGGGCGACGGGCAAATCATCCTGCGTCAACGCTGAGCGACGCACGACGTGTAGAACCTTGCGCGCGAAAACTGGTTTGGAAGTTTCTCCCATTCTCGAAGGCTGGAAGAATTTCGGATTGAAAATTTTTACAAACGACTGACCGGAGATAGGTGAAACCTTTTCCGTCCATCGGTCACTAACACGGACGAAGAGGTAGACGCTTTGTGCACGCTCCGGCGAAAGTTTCGACTCGACGCGACAAGCAACCAGACGAATCTTTTGCCGGAGCGTTAACGAAAAGCCATCGTCTGTCGTCCTTTATAGCGGGCGTCCGAAATTTCGTATTGAGTCTTCTGTTTTTTACAACAGATTTACACTTTCCACGAAACATTTACCAACGCACGTTCGTCTAGTAGTGCAATGCAAATTCTTGCAGGATAGGTTCCCGCATCTGACTGTTGATAGCTCGCCACTTGGAAGCGAGTGAAATCTTTCGGGCGTTTCTGCCGACTGCCCCGACCAACTGCTTGAGACATAATCATGAAGAATAAAAAGCTGCTTCTCGTCGTAGCCTCGCTCTTGTTGCTTTCGCCCTGCTTGCTCTCACACGCCAACGCGCAAACTCAAGAGCAGATTGCTTCGGCAGCCACACGTAAGACCAACAACCGCACGCGCTCCCCATCAACGACACCGCGCCCCACGCTCAAACGCATCGCTACACTACGCACCATCGCAACCGCCGACGGCTCGCGCGTCCGACTCACTTCCGACGTGCGGCTCGACGATTACAATGCTTATCGCGTGGGCGACCGTTTCAACGTCCTGATACCGCATTCGGAAGCGGCGTTCGTTAAGAGCGACATCGAAGGACAGGGCTTTAGCGCAGCAGTGGTCGAGCAGCGTGGAGACGACGTGCTGCTCTCTTTCCGTTTGCAGCCGGGCGCGACGGCACACGTCAGTCAGAATTTTAATCGTCTCGATGTGGTCTTCACTTTGCAGGAACCCGCGACCACACAGTCTTCAGGCGGAACCACAACAACCGCCAACGCTGCTCCCACGCCGCAGTCTTCGGGCGAAACGACAACTACCACGACGACCACTAACAAGTTAACCGAAACAACGCCCGCGTCCACTTCCACTACGACGCTCCCCGCCGCCACCGACGGCAGCGCGACGGGCGAAGCCAACGGCACGACCAGCGGCGCGAATTCAGCCAACAAGCCTTCCGCCTTGCCCGCCACTGTGACGGCAGAGGGGCCGAGCATTCCGGCCACCGCTAACCCCGACGTTTTCCCGACGGGCAAAGCCGCCATGACGCTCACGCCCGACAAGGCCAACCCCACGCGCGTCACGATGTTTGACAAGCCGCCAGTTATCGACGGCAAACTCGACGAAGAGATTTGGAAGCAGGCAGCGGTCTTCAAGAATTTCTATCAAGTGCGCCCCGGCGACAACGTTGCCCCGACGCATCCGACCGAGGCGCTCATCGGTTACGACTCGAAGTTTCTCTACATCGCTTTTCGCGCCACCGACGAACCCGGCAAAGTGCGCGCCACCATCGCCAAACGCGACAACATCTTCGACGACGACTGGATTGGCCTCACCCTCGACACCTTCAACGACCAACGCAAAGCCTATGAATTCTTCTTTAACCCGCTCGGCGTGCAGGCCGACGGCGTGCTCACCGAAGGGCAGGGCGATGATTTCAGCATCGACGTGGTGATGGAATCGAAAGGCGTCGTGACGGAAAACGGTTTCACGGTCGAAGTGGCGATTCCTTTCAAGTCGCTGCGTTACGAAGCTGGCAAAGGAAAGTTCTGGGGCGTCCATTTCATCCGCACCGTCAAACATCTCAACAACGAGCGCAGTTCGTGGATGCCGATGTCGCGCGACAATTCGGGCTTTCTCAATCAGGCCGGACGCATCACGGGGCTGGAGGGCGTCTCCACCGAGCGGACGCTCGAAGTGATTCCGAGTCTGACGATTTCCGAGACGGGCAGGCGCGTCTCCGCGCTATCTTCCGAGCAACGGCACGTTGCTGCGTTAAACCGAATCAGCCTCACAGACCCCGGTCGCTTCGTCAACCAGCCGATTGATTATGACCCCGGCGTCACCGTCAAACTCGGCATCACTCCGACCATCACGCTCGACTTCGCCTACAACCCCGACTTCGCGCAGGTCGAAGCCGACGCCACGGTCGTCACCGCTAATCAACGCTTCCCCATCTTCTTCGAGGAGAAGCGTCCCTTCTTCCTCGAAGGCATCGACATTTTCCAGACGCCGCTCCAAGTCGTCCACACGCGCACCATCGTTGACCCGGACTACGCCGTGAAACTGACGGGCAAGCGCGGTCGCAACACCTTCGGATTGATGGTTGCATCCGACAATGCACCCGGCAACTACAACGAAGACGAGCGCACGTCAATCAGAGAGAATCAAGAAAAGTTTCTGGCGAATCCTCTCAACAACGCGTTCGATAATCGCATCCGTCTCGTTGACCAGAATGCGCTGGTCGGTGTGCTGCGTCTCAAGCGCGACGTGGGCAAAGAGAACAGCCTCGGCTTCATTGCGACCACCTCCAATTTCGTCGATAAGCATAATAGCCTCGGAGGATTCGACGGTCGTTTTCGTCTCAACAAGCAGACCACGATGAGCTTTCAGGTGCTCGGCACAACCACGCGCGCCTTCTTCTACGACCCGCAACGTGACAACGATTTCTATCGCACCGGCAACGGCTTCGCCTATTCCTTCCGCATTGACAAAGATGGACGAAACTTCGGTTGGAACTTCGACGGGCAGGGGCGCACCTCCAACTATAACGCCGATGTCGGCTTCACTCGTCGCAAAAACACGAATCGCGAAGGTCTGTTCGTCTACTACAACTCGACGCCCAAGACGAAGGCCAAGCTCAGGAATTATCACCTCCACTATCTCGTCGATACCAACTTCGACTGGCAGGGTCGCATACAGAATTACGGCAACGAATGGCTCGTCGAACTCAGCCTCCCACGTCAGAGTTATTATGGTTTCGGCATCAGCCACAACTACGAACGCCTCTTTGAAGATGAGTTCGGCGCTGTCCGCCTGACGCCTGACGAAGCCATCGGATTCGGTCGTGTTAACTCGAAGGGCGTGCCGCGTACGGCGGGCGCGTTCGCCGGAGACGACAACGAACGTCAGACGCGTCGCAACAATTTCTTCACCTACGCGGGCACGCGTTGGAGCAAGAAATATTCGGGCAACTTCTTCATCGTTCGCAACTGGGGCGCATTCGATTTGGATTTCGGTGCGGGGCCGAAATTCCCGCGCGTCAGCCCCGGAGCCGTCTTCTGCCGCACGAACAACTGTCCCAACGATCCGCCGCTCGACCCCGGCCCCGGCGATGCCCTCAATCTCGACGTCGACTTTACCTACCAGCCGACCAACGCGCTGCGCGCCTCCATCTTCTACACCAAGAGTCGTCTCGTCCGACGCGATACGGGTCTGCTCGCCTTCGATACCAATATCTATTCGCTTCGCAGCACCTACCAATTCACACGCTTCATCTTCGCGCGCGGGCGCATCGACTACGAGACGCTCTTTTCCGGCGTCAAGGGGCAATTCCTGTTGGGCTGGACGCCGAACCCCGGCACTTCTCTTTACGTCGGCTATAACGACGACCTCAAACGCAACGGCTTCAGCAACTTCAACAACGGCCAACTCGAACCCGGTCTGCGACGCAACGGTCGCACCTTCTTCATCAAGATGTCGTACCTGTTCCGCACCAGTTTTTAACGACGCAAGCGGTCGTTAAGCGTTAATCGTAAATCGTCAACAAGTAAATCGTGAATAGATAAGACACGTTCTTTCTATTCACGATTTACTTGTTGACGATTTACTGTTTTGACCCTTGTCATAGCGATGCGGCATCTCTTAATATGAGCCTTCTCAAACCACGTCCACTGCAAACGATTCTTTTCTTCAATCAGGAGTTAGCAGATGAAAAATTCAATCCAATTATTGGCGATGCTTTTGTTGTGCGCCATGACGGTTGCGGCGCAGACGGGATTCGTCGTGCCGGGCGACAATCTGGTGGTCGAAGGCGTTCCCAAGATTCCTTTGACGGTGGCTGAAACCGTCGGACGCTACACGGAGTTCCGCGCGGCTGCGTTGTCGAGTTGGCATCCGACGAGACGCGAGATGCTCATCAGCACGCGCTTCGGCGATACGGCGCAGGCGCATCTCGTCAAATTTCCGGGCGGCGACCGCAGGCAGATGACCTTTTTCCCCGAAACCGTGCGCGGCGCATCGTTTCATCCGACGACGGGCAACTATTTTCTCTTCACCAAAGACATCGGCGGCAACGAGTTTTTCCAGTTCTATCGCTACGACATGAACGACGGCAACGTCACCTTGTTGACCGACGGCAAATCGAGAAACACGGGCGGCACATGGTCGCACGACGGCAACTGGCTCGCTTATGGTTCGACGCGGCGCACGGGCAAAGACGTGGACATTTACGTCGTCGACCCTAACGACCCGAAGACGACGCGCATGGTCGCGCAACTCGAAGGCGGCGGTTGGGGCGTCAACGACTGGTCGCCTGACAACACCAAAGTCTGCGTCGGCGAATATGTCTCGGCCAACGAGAGTTACCTCTGGTTGACTGATGTGGCGACGGGCGCGAAGACCTTGATGACGCCCAAAGGCGGAGCCGAGAAGGTCGCTTACGGCGGCGCGCAGTTCAGCAAAGACGGCAAAGGTCTCTACGTCACGACCGACCGCGAATCAGAGTTCCAACGTCTCGCCTACGTTGACCTCGCCACCAAGCAGCACACTTATCTGACCGACCATATCAAGTGGGACGTGGACGAGTTTGAGCTTTCTGAAGACGGCAGGGTGATTGCCTTTGTGACCAACGAAGACGGCATCGGTCGCCTTCGCCTGCTCGACACCAAATCCGGCAAAGAGATGAAAGCGCCGACGCTTCCCGTCGGACTTATCGGCGGCATTAGTTGGCACAAGAATAGCCGCGAACTCGGCTTCAATCTCGTCTCGGCGCGTTCAACCTCCGACGTGTATTCGCTCGATGTGAAGACGGGCAAAGTCGAACGTTGGACGCAGAGCGAAACTGGCGGCCTCAACATCGAAAACTTCTCCGAACCCGAACTCGTCAAATGGAAGACGTTCGACGCCAAGACGATTTCAGGTTTCCTCTACATGCCGCCCGCCGCGAAGTTCACGGGCAAGCGTCCGGTCGTCATCAACATCCACGGTGGCCCCGAAGGACAGTCGCGCCCCGGTTTCCTCGGTCGCAGCAATTTCTACCTTAACGAGATGGGCGTCGCCATCATCTACCCCAACGTGCGCGGCTCATCCGGCTACGGCAAGACGTTTCTCAAACTCGATAACGGCATGCTGCGCGAAGATTCATACAAAGACATCGGCGCACTCATCGACTGGATTAAGACCGACCCGCGACTCGACGGCGACCGCATCATGGTCACGGGCGGTTCCTATGGCGGCCACATGAGTTTCGCCATCGCCACGCTCTATAGCGACAAACTCCGCGCCGCTCTGCCCGTCGTCGGCATGTCGAACCTCGTCACGTTCCTCGAACGAACGGAGAGTTATCGACGCGACCTCCGCCGCGTCGAATACGGCGACGAGCGCGACCCCGCCATGCGCGAATTTCTCTTGAAGATTGCGCCGATGAACAATGCGACGCGCATCAAAATTCCGATGTTCGTGGTGCAGGGCGGCAACGACCCGCGCGTGCCTCAGACGGAATCAGTGCAGATGGTCGAGAAGATTCGCGGCAACGGCACGCCCGTCTGGTTCCTGATGGCGAAAGACGAAGGCCACGGCTTCGCCAAAAAGAAGAATCAGGATTTTCAGTTCTACGCGACGGTGATGTTCATGCAGGAATACCTGCTCAAGTAACGCGCAGGCATCGTGAACGTCTCCGCTCAAATCAGCATTGTTGCCATGAATGGTCGCCCCGCAAGGTGCGACCATTCATCTTTTCGACGAACGCGACGTGCACGCGTCTTGATGACGTGCGCGTGGCGAAGACGTAGAAATAAATCTCAAACTTTAGTATTCTCCGGCGGTGTTAAGTAACCGCTCCGAAGCCCTCGCTTCTACCGCGACCCCACTTACTCTTTCTCAAGGAGAACCAAGATGCCCCCTGTCGCTAAAATCGCGCTTACCATCTTCGACGGAACACGCAACCCCATCAGCCCCGTCCCCAAACTCAACATCACCATCCTCGACGGCAGAAAGAAGAGACTAACCTTCAACACGCCCTCCAACCGGAACAGTATCGAGTTTCAGGTGCCCTTCTTCGATAACACGATTCTAGACAGTTATACGGTCGTCGTCTCCGCCTCGAAATACGAGCAGGCCGGAATCTTTCCCGTCGTGGTCTCCGACAAAAAAGTGCGACGTGTAGACGTGATGCTGCTGCCGAAAAAATCGACTTTCAGGTTCAGCAAGGCGAGATGGGATGTGCTCAAGAAAGATAGCGAGCAGCGCCTCTTCAAAATCTTCCGTCAAGGCGAAGACGACGAGAAGGCGGCAGAGCGGCGTTATAACAATTTGATTGAGAACAAAGAGGCCGAACTAGCCGCTATCCTCAACATCACAGAAGCTATCAGGGTAATGGACTGGCAGGACGGCAGCCAGCCTCTCGACTACTTCAAGGGCTTGATTTGGGACGACATGCAACCCGACCGCTTCTTCGCGTGGGCTGACAAGGCCATCGTCAAAAGAATAGAAGAGGCGGCGCGCAAGGGTCTCTTCAAAACCTCTTCAACCTCCACCCATCACGGCGCGACGCAAACCTTCAAGCAGACGCAGTTCAACGTCGCCAATGTGCAGTTAGCGTTGCACGAAAACGACACGACCAAAATTGGATTGACCGACTGTATCAAGGTTGAGGCCGACATTGATTATCATAAAGACCTGCTCGCGCATTTCTTCCTTGAGTTGATACCTAACGCTTTCGGCGGCGATACTAACCCGCGTAGCGTCTATCTGCTGCGTTGGATTGCCAGCCGGAACGCAGGCATCACGTTCGACCCGCCCTTCACCATCGAGGCTTGATGAACTCCACGCGAGACACAACGCAAACCGGCGCGGCAATCGGCGACGAAAGAAATTCTCGCGGCGATTTCCGCGTCGGCCATCTGCGAAGTTACAATAGAAACCCTCTGCACCAATTCAAGATTCGGAAGAAGGACAGCGGTAGATGCCAAAGCATGTAATCGGGCGCACAGTCCCGCGCAAAGAAGGCCGCGACAAAGTGACAGGGAGGGCGCGCTACATCGACGACCTCCATTTCCCCGATATGCTCTACGGCACGACCGTACGAAGTCCGTCGCCGCGCGGTCGCATCAAAAGCATTTCATTCGATGAAGGTTTGCCGTGGGACGAGTTTGTCATCGTCACTGCGAAAGACGTTCCCGGCATGAACGCCGTCGCCCTGATTCTGCTCGACCAACCATATCTCGCCGATGGCTCGGTCAACCACCGCGAGGAACCCGTACTCCTGCTCGCGCATCACGACAAATATCTATTGGAGGAAGCGCGTCGCGCCGTCCATATCGAGATTGAGCCGCTGCCCGCCGTCTTTACGCTTGAAGATTCTGTGAACAGACGAGAGATTATCTGGGGCGAGGATAACGTCTTCAAATCGTTTCTGGTTGATAAAGGAAACGTTGACGAGGCGTGGGACAAGGCCGACTTCATCGTCGAGGGCGAATATTGGACGGGCGCGCAGGAACAACTCTACATCGAAAACAACGGCTGCATCGCCATCGCCAACGAGGCGGAAGGCGTCACGGTCTGGGGTTCGATGCAGTGCCCCTATTACGTGCACAAAGCTCTGGTCAAACTCTTCGACCTGCCGGAAAATAAGATTCGAGTGATTCAAGTGGAGACGGGCGGCGGCTTCGGCGGCAAAGAAGAATATCCTTCGATGATTGCCGGACATGCCGCGCTTCTCGCATGGAAATCCGGCAAGCCCGTCAAACTCGTCTACGACCGCGCCGAAGATATGGCTGCGACGACCAAGCGACATCCCTCGAAAACGCGACATCGCACCGCCGTCTCGCGCGACGGCAAGTTGCTCGCGATGGAGATTGATTTCGTCGTGGACGGCGGAGCCTACGCGACGCTCTCATCCGTCGTGCTCTCGCGCGGCACGATTCACGCGGCGGGGCCCTACTACTGTGAAAACGTACGGATTAAGAGTTGCGCCGTTGCGACCAACGTGCCGCCGCATGGAGCGTTCCGCGGTTTCGGCGCGCCGCAGAGCATCTTCGCTCTGGAACGTCACATGGACAAGATTGCGCGCACCATCGGCCTGAGCGCGGAAGAACTGCGCCGTCGCAACTTTATTCAAGAGGGCGAGACGACGGCGACCGGACAGGTTATCCGCGAACGAGTCGAGATGGCGAAACTATTGGAGCGCGCGTTTGAACTGAGCGACTATCAGGAGAAGCGCGAACGCTTCACGCGCGAAAACGACGCGAGCCGCATCAAGCGTGGCATCGGCTTCGCTTCCTTCATGCACGGCGCAGGCTTCACAGGTTCGGGCGAAGAATTTCTGCGCTCGATTGTGGGCGCGGAAGCGACGCGCGAGGGGCGCGTGCGCGTGCTTGCGGCGAGCACCGAGATTGGTCAGGGCACGAATACCATCTTCGCGCAAATCGCCGCGGAAGCGTTGCGTCTCGAATATGAAGACATCGACATGGCGCAACCCGATACCGCCAACGTGCCCGACAGCGGCCCGACGGTCGCCTCGCGTACCTGCATGATTGTCGGCAAACTCGTCGAATCAGCCGCGCTCGGCTTGCAGCAGACGCTTGTGCGGAGCGGATTTCTCAAAGACGATTACACGCCGGACGAATGGCGTGCGGCGTGCGCCGGATACATCGAGGAGTTTGGCACGCTCAAATCCTACAGCCAGTACAAGCAACCCGAAGGCACGCATTGGGACGACGAGAAATATCAGGGCGACGCTTACGGAGCGTTTGCGTGGGCGGTCTACGTCGCGGAAGTCACGGTCGATACGTTGACGTATGAAGCGCGTGTGGTTGATTTCGTCGCGTTGCAGGAAGTCGGGCGCGTGATTCATCCGGTGCTCGCCGCAGGACAAATCGAGGGCGGCGTGGCGCAAGGCATCGGCTTCACGCTTTTTGAAAATGTCGTCTGGCAAGACGGTCGCATGCACAATAGTCAGATGACGAACTACATCATCCCGACCTCCGCCGACATCCCGCCGATTCGCGTCTTCTTCGAGGAGAACCACGCGCAGCAGGGGCCTGCCGGAGGGGCGAAAGGCATCGGCGAACTGCCGATGGACGGCGCGGCTCCCGCGATTTTGAATGCCATCGAAAACGCCATCGGCATTGGCGTCAACCATGTACCGTTGATGCCGGAAGCGTTGATGCATGTGATGAAAGAAGGTGCGAGTGCGAGAGGCTGAGACGACAAGTAAAGTCGCCGTGACGTGCACGGTGAACGGCGTGGCGCACACCGTCGAAGCGTATTCGATGATGCGTCTGCTCGACGTGCTGCGCGAAGATTTGCGTCTGACAGGAACGAAGGAGGGTTGCGGCGAAGGCGAGTGCGGCGCGTGCTCTGTCATGTTGAATGGCGAACTCGTTAACAGTTGCCTCATCCCCATCGCGCAGGTCGAAGGCGCAAACATCAAAACCATCGAAGGCATCTCCCTGAGCGACGAACAACTGCACGGCGTGCAAGAGGCGTTCATCGTCTGCGGCGGCGCACAATGCGGCATCTGCACGCCCGGCATGGTTATCGCCGCTGTCCACCTCCTCGAACGCAACCCCACGCCCGACGACGCAGAGATTCGAGATGCGCTCGCCGGAAATCTCTGTCGCTGCACGGGCTACGTGAAAATCTTTGAAGCCGTCGTCCATGCCTGCCGGAACCGAAAAGCATGAGAGCATACCTGCCCGTGTATGAATTGAAAGTGCCGCGAAGCTTGCAGGAGGCGCTCGTATTGTTGGAGGGCGAGCCGGGAGTGTGGCGGCCTTTCGCGGGCGGCACGGATTTGATGGTGCTGCTCGAAGCGGGCAAACTCGCACATCGAAACTTTTTCAGTATCCTTCATCTCGACGAATTGCGCGGCATTCAAGAGACGCCGGAACACTTGACGCTCGGCGCGTTGACTACTTATACGCAAGTGCGAAATCATGCGACGCTCCGAGGCGAGTTTCCCATGTTGTGCCGTGCGGCGAGCGAGACGGGGGGTCTCGCGATTCAGAATCGCGGCACGCTCGGCGGCAACATCTCGAACGCTTCTCCCGCAGCGGATTCGCCACCCGCCCTGCTGGTTTATGACGCACAAATCGAACTCGTCTCTGCCGCGCGCGGCTCGCGGCTCGTCGAGTACAAAGATTTTCACACGGGATACAAACAGACCTTGATGCGCCCCGACGAGTTGATTTCGCGTATCCGTCTGCCGCGCACGCAGGAAAACGCGCGCCAGCATTATTATCGAAAAGTCGGCACACGAAAGGCGCAGGCGATTTCAAAAGTCTGTTTTGCGGCGACCGCGCGTGTGGAGGGAAGGCTTTTGGAGGATGTGCGGATTGCGCTCGGAAGCGTCGCGCCGACGGTGGTGCGGTGTGAGAAGACCGAGGCGATTTTGAGAAACAGCGAGATTGATGAGCAGGCTATCTCCGCCGCGCAGGATGAACTATCGCGCGAGGTCGTGCCGATTGACGACCTGCGTTCGACGGCGAACTACCGTCTCGAAGTGGCTTTGAATCTGCTCGGAGAGTTTTTGAGAAGCACCGTCGCTGCTTGATGAAAAGTTCGTGCGCCGGACGGCGACGCCGCTGCACAGCCTTGCAGTAGTAAACATTTTTGCCGTCAACGTCCTGTTGCGAGAGCAACGAACCGTCGGTTTCCGTTCCGCTATGCCTTTGCCCGATTTTGTTATTCGCGGTCAGCGCGTCGTAACGCCTCAAGGAGCGAGGCCGTCGGCCATCCACATCCGCGACGGAAGGATTGTCGCCGTCGGCGCATTCGATGAGTTGCCTTCGGGTTGTGCGTCGGTTGACGTGGGCGAGTCGGTCGTGATGCCGGGGTTAGTCGATTCGCACGTACACGTCAACGAGCCGGGGCGGACGGAGTGGGAAGGATTCGAGACGGCGACGCGCGCGGCGGCGGCGGGCGGCACGACCACCATCGTTGACATGCCGCTCAACAGCATTCCGCCGACCACGACCGGGGAAGGTTTGAGAATGAAACTCGCAGCGGCTGAGGGAAAGTGTTGGGTGGATGTCGGGTTCTGGGGCGGGGTGGTCCCGGGCAACGCGAAGGAACTGCGCCCGCTCGCACAGGCAGGCGTGACGGGCTTCAAATGTTTTCTCATTCATTCGGGCGTCGAAGAGTTTCCGCATGTGACGGAAGACGACTTGCGACCCGCGTTGAAGGAGTTGGCACGACTCGGAGCCGTGCTCATCGTGCATGCGGAGGTGCCTGAGCCGGTCGACGAGGCGCAACTGGAAGCGACGAATCTTGACCCGCGACGTTATGCGACGTTTTTGAGTTCGCGGCCTCGCCGTGCGGAGGATGAGGCGGTCGCGTTGATGATTCGTCTATGCCGCGAGACGGGCGCGCGTGTGCACATCGTTCATCATTCGTCCGCTGACTCGTTGCCGCTCTTGCGCGAGGCGAGGGACGAGGGATTGCCGTTGACCGTTGAGACCTGCCCGCACTATCTCTACTTCGCTGCCGAAGACGTGCCCGACGGCGCGACCGAATTCAAATGCTGCCCGCCGATACGCGAACGCGAAAACCGCGAACAACTCTGGCAGGCGCTCGCCGCAGGCATCATCGACATGGTGGTGTCCGACCATTCGCCGTGCCCGCCGGAAATGAAGCGCAAGGAGCAGGGCGATTTTCTTCAGGCGTGGGGCGGCATTTCGTCTTTGCAGTGGCGTCTGCCATTGATGTGGACGCTGGCGCGCGAACGTGGTTTTGGTCTTGCGCATCTAACGCGTTGGCTGTCGAGCGCGCCCGCCGCGCTCGCCGGATTGGAGAGACGCAAAGGCGCTATCGCCGTAGGCTTCGATGCAGACCTCTGTGTCTGGAATGCCGAGGCGGAGTTTCGCGTCGCGCCCGCGCTCATCGAGCATCGACATAAGTTGACGCCGTACGCGGGTCATGTTTTGCGCGGCGTGGTGGAAGAGACGTATCTGCGTGGAGAAAAGATTTTCGACCGTGGACGTTTCGCTTCAAGGCCGTCGGGCGCGTTGCTCAAACGTGGAGACTGATTGATTGAATGTGGAGACTTGCTTGATGGACTTTACCGAACTGGTTGACCTCGCGGCAGAACGTCTGGGCGGCGCAGTGCTGTTTGCCAACGACGATTTCTTCGCGCCGAAAGAGAATTTGCTCAAGGCGTCTGCGCCCGTCTGGATGGAAGGCAAGTATACGGAACGCGGTAAATGGATGGACGGTTGGGAATCGCGTCGTCGTCGCACGCCGGGCTACGATTGGTGTCTCATCCGCCTCGGAGTGTCCGGCATCGTTCGCGGTGTCGTGGTCGATACGAGTTTCTTCAGAGGCAATTATCCCGAACAGTGTTCCATCGAAGCGTGTACGATGAACGGCGTTCCAGATGTCGAACAATTGACGGACGCGGGCGTGCGTTGGGTCGAGATTCTTCCGCAGTCGCCGCTTCAAGGCGACTCGCAGAACCCGTTCACCGTCGCCAACGATGGACGCTTCACGCACCTGCGCTTCAAAATTTACCCGGACGGCGGCGTGGCGCGGCTCAGGGTTTACGGTGAAGTCGTGCCCGACTGGTCGCGCCTCGCACGCGCGGGCGGCGAGATTGATTTGGCGGCGGTCGAACAGGGCGGCCTCGTCGTCGCTTCGAGCGATATGTTCTTCGGTCATCGTCACAATCTGATTATGCCGGGACGCGCGCACGACATGAGCGACGGATGGGAGACACGCCGCCGACGTGGGGCGGGACACGATTGGGTCGTGATTCGTCTGGGCGCACGCGGCACGATTCGACGCATCGAGGTTGACACGGCGCACTTCAAAGGCAATTTTCCCGAAAGCTGTTGGCTCGAAGTCTGCGACGCTCCGGGCGGTGTTACGGGCGACGCGTTGGACGAGTCGGCGCTTTCGTCGCTGCCGTGGAGAGAGCTTTTGCCGCGCACGCGTCTGCAAGCACACACGCGACATTTCTATGAAGAAGAATTAAACGCGGCGGTCGGTGCGGCGACTCACGTCCGCTTCAACATCTTTCCCGACGGCGGCGTCAGTCGCTTGCGCCTCTATGGTCATGTAAACGAGGGCAGAGTTTGAAAGAAGCGAACGCGCAATCGAACATCGGGAACGGACTTGAGCGACTCAACTCTCTGCCCGCCGAAGCGGCGAGCACCGAACTCGTCAACTGCTGCGGCTCGCGTCGTTGGGCGGAGCAGTTGTCGGAGCATCGTCCGTTTGTTGACCTCGCGGCGCTTCTGGAACAGGCCGACCGCATCTGGTGGAGTCTCGACCAAGAGGATTGGCTCGAAGCCTTCCGCAGTCATCCGAAGATAGGGGAGCGCAAGACGAACGTCGCCGCCGCCGCTCGCTCGCGCAAGTGGTCGGAGGGCGAGCAGGCGGGTGCACGCGGGGCGTCGCAAGAGACGATGGACGCGCTCGCCGAAGCGAACCGCACATACGAGAGCAAATTCGGTTTCATCTTCATCGTCTGCGCGACGGGCAAGACCGCCGAAGAGATGCTGCGTCTGCTGCGGCAACGCCTCGCCAACGACCACGATACAGAGCTTCGCATCGCCGCCGAAGAACAACGTCGCATCACGCACCTGCGTTTGCAGAAGCTTCTCGACACATGAGCGCAATCACAACACACGTTCTCGACACGTCGCGGGGTCGTCCGGCGAGCGGTCTCGCCGTCGTTTTAGAAATGCAAACCGATGAACATGACTGGCGCATCGTCGGGAGAGGCGCGACCGACGACGACGGTCGTCTACGCAATCTCCTGCCCGACGACGTTTCGCTCGAAGCGGCGACCTACCGCCTGCGCTTCGACACCGGTGGTTATTTCTCTTCGCAAAACCTCGCAGGCTTTTACCCGGAAGTAGCAATCATCTTCCGCGTGCACGACGCGGCGCAGCATTACCACGTTCCTCTCTTGCTCAGCCCGTTCGGATATTCAACCTATCGCGGGAGTTAGTCGATGAAAATAAACCCCAACGTCAGCGAATGGCTCAACCTGCTTGCGCGCTGGTTTCACGTCTTCGCCGGAATCCTCTGGATTGGCACGACCTACTATTTCACATGGCTCGACGGTCAACTGTCGAAGGAAGAAGCCGACGCGAAAAGGGGCGAGACGCCGCAGGTCTGGATGGTTCATAGCGGCGGATTTTACGTGGTGGAAAAGCAAAAGACGCCGGGCACGCGCCCGCTCCACTGGTTTCGTTGGGAGGCCGCATTCACATGGCTGAGCGGCATGTTCTTGCTGGTGCTCGTCTACTATATGGGCGGCGGCATGGTTGATGCGGATGTGCTCGACATCAGCGTCGGCGCTGCCGTCGGCGTCGGCGTCGGCGCGCTCATCGTCGGGGGGATTGTTTACGACTTGATGATGCGGTCACCGCTCGTCAAAAGCGAGTTACTGTTCGCGGCGGTTTCATACGCGCTCGTCGTCGGCGTCGCCTATGGCCTGACGCGGGTGATGAGCGGTCGCGCAGCATACATCCACGTCGGCGCGATGTTTGGAACTATCATGGCGGCTAACGTCTGGATGCACATCCTCCCCACGCAACGCCGCATGATTGCCGCTGTCAAAGAAGGGAAATCGCCCGACGCCGCGCTCGCCGCACGCGCCAAACTCCGTTCCAAACACAACACATACATGGTCGTCCCGCTCGTCTTCACCATGATTAGCAACCACTACCCCGTCGCCACCTACGGCAACGAGTATAACTGGCTCATCCTCGCGTTGCTCATACTTCTCGGCTGGGGAGCCGCGCATTTCATCCGTCGTGCTTAGATTGAGCGAGCACGATTTACTCCAAGTTCTGCCGATTCTTCAAAATTTTGACGAACGAACCGGAACGCAGTTCCGGCAGGGTGAGACTCGTCAATTCGAGCGCCTCCTGTTCGGTGACGGCTCCGCAGTTGATGGCGCGCAGAAAATAGTTGAGTAGACCTTGCCCTGTGGCGGCGTCGTCGAAAACATCGCCGACTAGCGTGGCTTTGGCGGCCTTCTCGACGAAGTTGCGGAGACGTTCGGAAGCGGGTTCGAGGCTTTCGAGGAAGAAGGCATAGACGGCGGCATAACGCGTGGGGAGTTGGGCGGGATGCAAGTCCCATCCTTGATAGTAGGCGTTGGTAAGCGAGTGCTGAATGTGTTCGTAGTGAATCCGCCATGCGCGATGGACGACGGCGCGATTTTCTTCCAGTTGCTCGGACGTTAATGCTGCGCCTCCGGCGACTGCGCGGTGCGGCGGGACGGGCATAATGTTGGTTGCGCCGTCGGAGAGCCAGACGCCTGTGCCGCCGAAGGCGACCTGCATCATGTGCCGCGCGAAGTCGCAGGCGGGATGCGTCATGTGCTGGTGCGCGGCGGTGATGTTGCAACTGGCGGTGTAGTCGTACGTGCCGAAGTGCGCGGCGATGCAACGCCCGCGTGCGGCGTCGAGCAGCAGAGGAAGATTGGATTCTCCGCGTCGGTTGATGATGGATTGCGTGGTTTCCACCATCATCTCCATCTTGAGCGAGCCTTGCGCGAGGCCGTTGGCGGGTTCGAGTAGGTCGAAGAGGTCGGCGAGCGCGGCGACCTGTTCGGGGATGGTGACTTTAGGCAGCGTGACGACGAAGTTGTCAGGCATCGTGCCGCCTGTTTGCTTCGCGACGGTGGAGATGAAGATGTCGAGCGTGCGCGTGCTTCGTTCGCGTAGTTCTTCGTTGAAGGGTTTGATGCGGATGCCGATGAAGGGCGAGAGTGTGTTGGCGGAGATGCCGCGCGCCGTCTCTTGTGCGGCGGCTTCGGCGTGCGCGTCTTCCTCGGCGTCGGGACGATTGCCGTAACCGTCCTCGAAGTCGATACGGAAATCTTCGACGGGTTCGCGTCGCAGTTTTTCGATGACACGCGCGTGAATAGTCTCGGCGAGCCACGCGGGCTTGTTGTCGCGCCGGAGATTGTCGCCACCATCCTCCAAGAGCGCGGCGTCTTCTGCGGCGGAAGCGGGCAAGAGTTCCGACCCGGAGAGGCCGATGGCGCGTGCGAAGTCGAAGGCATCCGTAGCGTGCTGTTCGAGAGAGCGGAGCGCGAGCGAGCCGAGACGTTGTGTCGTGTCTGCTTTGAAAAGGTGTGCACCGCCGTAGACGGTGTGCACGGGTTGGCGGCGTCCGGTTTCGCCCGGATAGGCGTCGGCAAATTCGCGGTTGGCTTGTTGTAGTCGCGTAGTAATTTCCTGCGTCGTTTCAGCAGACAGAGATGATTTCATATTTTCCTCACGGTAGTAGCAAGTTCAATTGAGAGCGACGAAAGGCGCATCACGCCGCCCCGTCAGACGCGAACTCTAACACGTTTTGAGCGGTCGTTCGCGTCCGTCAAACGTGTTTCAGAATTCAACTAAAATCTTCGCACCAGCACGACGCCGATGATGACCAGCAACGCTCCGACGAATCGCCACGGAGTGACGTGGCGCACCTCGAAGCCGACCAGTCCGAAATGGTCGAGAGCCAGCGAAGCGAGCATTTGTCCGGCCAGTGCGACCGAGATGAATGTCGCCGCACCGAGTTTCGGCGCGTAGGCGGCGGCGACGGTGATGAAGAACGCCCCGAAGAATCCTCCCGTCCAGACCCACCACGGGGCGCCCGCCAGAGATGCAAGCGTCGGCCACGACGAGCGAAGGAAAAGCGCGTAGACCGACAACACGAACGCGCCGACGACGAAAGAGACCAGAGCCGCCAGCACCGGATGTCCCAACCATCGCGCGAGTTGCGAGTTGATGCCTGATTGGGCGGGAATCAAAACTCCCGCAAGAAACGCGAAAAGAATGTAAACCCAAATCATTATGATTCCCCGGCGGACGACGGACGCCGCAACGGAACGAAGTTCGACCAACAAAAAGAGACGGGCGAGGAATTGACTCTCGACCCGTCTCTCTTGATTTCACGAAGCGGACGCGCGACACGCCCGCTCGCATCCTTTCATCTTACTGAAAGACGCGCTCGACGGGAACGACGACCACATCATCCGCTTTGACGTTGATTTTGTAGGCTTCGATGATTTTGTCTTCGTCCGTAATCTCTTTCGGCTTGTTTGCGTTGGGCGGATAGACGATGGGTGAAGGCTTGCCGCCGACAAGCGCCTCGCGCAAGGCTTCCGCGTCTTTGGTAATCATCACGATGCGCATGCGGTCGGCTTTGAGATGCTGACGGATGGCGCGATTCACATCGTCGAGCGTGAGCTTCGAGAGTTGGTCGCGCATGTACGTGTTGAAGTCGGCGATGCCGTAGTAACGGCTGTCGAGCGCGTAGCCGAGTTGCGCGCCCTGCGTCGCCGTCAGGATGTTGACGTACTTCGTCAGGAATTCGCGCGTCGCCTCGAAATCCTCTTTCGACATCCCGTTACGCACAAGTTTGTCGTGTTCGTAGAGCGCGGCGCGCAGGACGAAATGACCGTTTTCAGGTGTGACGGGGCGAATCCAGATTTGGAAAATCTGCTGCTGCCGTCCGAGGTTCGGGTCAGGCTCGAACTGGAACATGCCGCGCGGGAAGTATTCGATGTAGGAATAGTTGCCGTAGTTTAGACCACGCGCTTCGCGTATGCGTTGGTAGAGATAGCTGTTGGACGAGCGGTGCTGTCCGAAGTAGGACGCGACCACGGCGAGCGCAGGCCAATCCTTGTGCGCGCGATTGACGCTCAATGGGAAGCCGAGCGACACGGCGGTCGAGCGCGTGTCGCGTTTGATGATTTCGACGCGCATCCCTTCGTCAACTTTGGGCGCGGCAAACTTCGTCTTCGACGCTTCGCCAAGCGGCAACTTCGCGAAATCGGCCATGATTTGCGGCTGAAAACTCGAAGGATAACCGCCCGCCAGACCGATGACGAGATTCGACTGCGTGTAGTTTCGCTTGTAGAAATCGCGTACGTCGTCGAGCGTCAGTCGTTCGAGCGACGAGAGCGTGCCGACGTTGTGATGCGCGTAGGGGTGATTGTTGTAGATGATGTTGTAGAGATATTCCTTGCCGAGTTCTTCATCATTGGCCTCGCGCAGAGAGACTTTAAGGAAGTTTATCGCGTCGGATTTGAGACGTTTGAAATCGTCTTCGCGGAAGCCGGGGTCGAGGAGCATCTGGCTGATAAGTTCATAGTAGCGCGTGAGATTTTCGACGTGCGTCGTGCCGCTAAAGACAGTCATCTCCTTGTCCACTTGCGAGTTGAAGGAGACGGCCATCGGATAAAACGCATTGAGAATCTGCTCGTAGGTCATGGTGCGCGTGCCGCCCTGTGCGAGCATCGAGGCGGTCAGCGCGGCGACGCCCTCTTTGCCTTTCGGGTCGGAGGCCGCGCCCGTCATAAAGAGCAGGCGAAAGGAGACGAGCGGAGAGCGGTTGGGAAGCAGTACGCTATTCATGTGTGAAGGCTCGCGCCCCTGTGTCTTGGCGGATGAGTTGTTGTCGGTCGTCGTCGCTGCGAACATGGTTTGTGCGATGACGAGAGTGGCGAGAGTGGTTGAAAGAAAACGTCGCATCAATTTCCTGCCTCCTTGCTACCTGCGGTCTTCGTGGCGAGCGTGACGACGGTGCGATTGTTGTCAGTGAAGTATCGCTGTGCGGCGGCGCGAATATCAGCAGGCGTAATCTGGTCGTAAATCGCAAACACCTTGTTCATCGCTTCGGGCGTATTGCGGAGTGCGATGTAGGGCGCGAGCGCGGCGGCAATCGCTTCGGAGCTATTCATGGCGAGCGCGAAGCTGTAGCGCACGCGCGAACGCGTCGCGTCGAGTTTATCCTGCGGCACGGTTTCGGTCGTGTAACGTTTGAAGGTGGCGATGATGGCATCGCGCACGTAATCAACGTCCTTAGGGTCTTTGATGCGCGCGAAGACGGTGAAGAGTTCGGGGTCAGCTTGATCGTCGGCGGACGGGCTGATGAAATCAACCTTCTGTTCCTTGAGGACGAGGCGTTGATAAAGTTCGGAGTTTTCGCCAAACGCGATGGGCGCGAGGAGGTCAAGCGCGGCCTTGTCTTTTTTGACATCGGAGAAGCCCGGAGCGCGGAAGGCGACGGCGATGTAAGGCAGCGTCGGCGTCGCCCAATCGACGTGTGCGGAGCGCGGCGCATCCTGCGCGGGTTCGGCGGGGATGCGTGGCGAGTAGTTGCCGCGCTTCCAGTTGCCCCAGTATTTCTTGGTCAGTTCGAGCGCGCGTTCCGGCGTTACGTCACCGGTGATGACGATGGTGGTGTATTCGGGGCGATAGTAGCGATTGTAGAAATCGAGACTGTATTGATACTGGTTCGGCATGTCCTCGATGTCTTTGATGAAGCCCATCGTGGTATGCGCGTAGGTATGTTTTTTGAAGGCGGTGGCGCGCAACGTCTCGTAGAGTTTGGAGAAGGGGCTAGCGGAATTCTTGTCATACTCGCCACGCACGGCGCCCGCCTCGGTCTTATACTGTTCGGGCGTGTACTGGAGATTCTGGAAGCGGTCGGCCTCCATCTCCATCACTTTGTCGAGGTCTTCCTTCGAGAAGACTTCGTGATAGACCGTGCGGTCGTCCGACGTGTAGGCGTTCGAGGATGCGCCCGCGCGTTTGAGAATGGCGTCGCGCTCGTCTGCGGAGAAGTTTTTGCTGCCGCGAAACATCAGATGCTCGAAGAAGTGTGCGTAGCCGCTCTTGCCGGGTTCGATTTCGTTGCGCGAACCTGTGCGGACGACGATATAGACGGCGACGAGGTTCGGGTAGTCGGTCGGGACAGTCACCAGACGCAGGCCGTTCGGCAAATCGACCTGCTTATAGTCATATGGAAAAGCCTTACGCGTTGGCGTCTGCTGTGCCAGCACCATGAGCGGCACACAGAGCATCACGACGATGAGCGATAAGATTCTCATGATTTGTCTACTCCTAATTCTTTTGAAAGGAATTGTCGCGGAGACGCCCGTATTATACCCGACCGCGCGGCGCTTGACGACAACCGAGCCGGAAAGAATCGCAGCGGAGGGAAACGCCGCGAGCGTTTTCTTCATCAAGTATCGTGTGCCTCCGCCGTGTCTCTGGCAGCGAAGCGCAGAAAGCGTCTACACTCCCGGCATGGATTGATTTTTCATCAAAGAAAGCGGCCATCAATGTTCACCATTACTCTCAGACAAACGCGCAGCACAGACCGACACACGCATGACTACCGCGTGGCGCGGCGACGGATTTTATTGATTGGCGTTTTATGCGTCGCTCTGCATGCGGCGAGCGCGATGGCCGCGCCGAGCGGCGACGCTGCGCGTGCGACGGATGCTGCTCCGCCGCGTTGGTCTGTGAAACTCGACGGCGCGGTGCGCTTTTATCAACCGACGGAGATGGGAGTGATGCTGGCGGGCACAGAGCGTTCGCTCTATGCGCTTGACGCGGAGACGGGTGAGGCGCTCTGGCGACGCAAGAATGCGCGTCTCGACGAAACGGATGTCGCGCCCATTCCCGGCACAGACCTCGTTCTGCTCACCTTCGAGCGAGGCGACAAAACACGCATCGAAGCCGCAGACGTTCTGACGGGCGACACCATCTGGCAGAGCGAGCGCGTGCGCGGCGCGGTAATGCAGATGGCGGTCGATGCGTCGGCGCGTCTGTTGGCAGTCGTCGTGGTACGCGATGCGCGCGGGCGTGCGCGCGAGGGTTTCAAGCGTCGCCCGTCGATTCATGTTTTCAATTTGGCGACGGGCGACGAGCGTTGGCGACGTGAAGTTGAAAGCGAAGTGGAGATGATGCCCGCGCGTTGGGGTGCGGACGGCGACACCGCATACACGCTCGACAATTATCGTGCGCCTCTGTTTCTCGACGGGCGTCTGTTCTTTTTCTACGAGGGCGCGACCTCCGTGGACGCCGAGACGGGCAAGGAGCGCGAGCGCGAACGCTTTCGCGTCAACGAAGACGGACTCGCGCTGACGGAAGCCGACCCGTTGTTTGACGAGAGTTTTATCTACACGTCTGGACGCGGACGCGTGCGCGCCGTGTCGCGTCGGACGGGCGAAGTCGAGTGGGAAGCCAAGGACCTCGGTCTGACGCCGGAGATGCTGCTCACGCGCGGCGTCCTCTACGTGCGGACGGGCGGGCAGTTTGCGCGCCTGCGCGACGGCGAGACGGTCGAGCGCGGCCCCTACGGCGTGAGCGCGATTGACGCGCGTACGGGTAAGACGCTCTGGCGCTACAAGGGCGCGGACAAGGGCATCACCAACCTTGCCCTCCCCGACGACTCGACTATCCTCATCGCCGACCGCGACGACCTCATCTTCATCGACGCCGCGACGGGCAAACGTCGCAGCAAAGTTTCGCACGGCGTCGAGCGCGCAGCCTTCGTACTTATCAATGAAGCGGGGCAGGCGGTGGTCGGCGGGCGGAACACGATTGAGGGCATCGACGTGAGAAGCGGCGAGCGCATCTGGCGTGCGCGCCACAACGCGCCGGGGCGCGGCATCCTACGCACTGTTACTGCTGTCGCAGCACGCGCCGCCGCGCTCTATTTTCGTTACGGCGGCGTCGCCACCGCAGCCTTCCGTGGCGCACAACTGGCGCGTGCTGCGAGCGGTCTGCGTTCGGGCGTGCGCCTGCGTGCGGCGGCGATGCCCGCGTTGCAATCGCTCGCCACCGACGCGGCGCGCGACTACGTTTCTACGCGCTTCACGCCTTTCGGCGTCGCCTCGCGTCTCGAATCGTCGACAGCGACAGCTACGTCCACCGTACGTCGCGCGCGACAAGTTGAATCGTTGAGGACGGGGCGTGCGTTGCCGCGTCCTTCGGTGGATGTCGAGGAGCGTCTGCTCGACCGTCTCGACCCGGCGCGACAACTCGAACGGCTTTCGAGTTTTCTCCTGCGTCGTCGCCGTCTCGCTGCGTTGCGCGGCGAGTGGATGTACTACTACACGGATTTGCCGGGCGATGGCAACGGCCTCGCGGGCGTCAACATCAACAACGGACAGACCGAACGCGCCATACGCCTAAGCGACCCGGACGAGCGTTTCTTCGTTGACGAAACAACCGGGCTGCTCCACACGGCGAAAGATAATCACTTGCTCGCCTACGAGATTCGCAATCGCTAAACAAAATTCGCTTCAAACATAACCGCTACTGCAATCGCTAACGCGCGCCGATGGGGTCGCCCTGCGGGCGCGGCAACGGCGCGGTCTGTCGACGCGGCGCATCCGGTCGCACGAGGAAACGCTCGATGTCGTCGAGCGTCGCACGGCGGTGCGCGATGTCCATGCCGCTGCGGGGCGGTGACGGCGCGTTGATGACGGTAATCAACGCGCGCAACGCGTCGGTAGCGACGGCGCGTACTTGCGGCGAGGCGTCGGCGTTGGCCGCCAAATCCATCAGCCTAGTCACGGTCAAACTCTGGACGGCTCGCGCGACGGCTGCTTGAAAAGGGTCTGACGAAACGGGCGTCTTCCATGTCTGCGCGACGAGCGCATCCGTGACATGTTTGAAATCGGGATTCGCGGGTTGTCGTGCGTGAAACTCAATCAGACGCGCCGCGCGATGCGGTTCGAGTAGTTCGCTAATGGTGAGGTCGGCGGCGATGGCGGCGGCGGCGATGGGGTCGAACGTGGGGTCGGTGCGTTTGTTGAAAAGCTCTGCGGTACCGCCTTGATAGCCGAAGGCGGTCGGCGGAATCAGTGCGAGAATTCTTTGCGGTATAACGAGTTCTTCCGTCTTGATGGTGTCGAGGATTGCTTGGAGTGCGTGTCGCTGTCGTGTCGCCGGAACCACCTCTTGAACGGAGGCGGGCGTCGCGGTGTCGGCGGCGGTCTTGACGGCGTAAGTGTAGTAGACGCCGCCGAGCGATTTGGCCGCCGCTTGCAGTTGATAACGATGGTGAAGATAGAGCGGCAGCAGCTTGGCTTCGAGCGACGAGAGCGGCGTGCCGCGCGCGATGTTACCGAGGCCGAACTGCGCGAGACCGATGCGACGCACTTCCATTTCATGTCGCAGCATGGCAACGGGGTCGTCGCCGTTGTCCCATAGATTGGCGAGCGGATGTGCAGCTCCGGCAGGTCGCGCGTCCGCGTCGGAAATAAACAACATGCCGGACGCCGTGCCTTGCTGCAAAATCTTTTCGAGTTCCGCGTCTTCATTCGCACCGGGCGCGAACTGCGCGTAAGCATAGCGGATAGCAAACTTGTCATACGCGCCGATGCCGCGCGCGTAGGCGTTGGAGAGGTCGAGTTTGCCGTTTCTGATTTCAACCAACGGCGCGGGGTAATCCATGACGGACGCGCGCCCGTAAGTGCTGGCGGCGAAGTTGTGTGCGAGGCCGAGCGTGTGGCCGACTTCGTGCGCGGACAACTGGCGTATGCGCGCGAGCGACATCGCCGCCGCGTCGTTGGCAGCCTCCGCGCCGAAAAGATAATCGGCATCGTGCATCATGGCGAAGGCGCAGGAGGAGTGGTCGCCCAACGTCGCGGCGTGGCGGCGGTCGCTCGTCGTCATCGTGTGACGGTTGCGGGTCGTCGTCGCTTCGTTGCGTTCGTTGGAGGGGACGAGTCCGGTGCCGATGAGATAATCCTGTCGGGCACGCAACGAGTCGAGCGTAACGTTGCCTTTGATGACCTCTCCGGTGCGCGGGTCAACGATGCTCGAACCGTAAGCCCAGCCGCGCGTCGAGCGATGTACCCACGTAATCATGTTGTAGCGCACGTCCATCGGGTCGGCATCAGCGGGCAGCACTTTGACCTGAAAGGCGTTGCGAAATCCGGCGGCCTCGAACGCTTCGTTCCACCACGACGCACCTTCAATCAAAGCATCGCGGATGGCGGGCGGCGCACCGTTGTCAACGTAATAAACGATGGGGCGCACAGGCTCGGAGATGGGCGCGTCGGGGTTTCGCTTCTCCAAACGATGACGCACAATCCAACGCTTCTCGATGGCTTCATTGATGGGCGCGGCGTAGTCGTAAAACTCGATGGCGAAGACGCCGACGCGTGGGTCTAAACGTCTGGGTTGATAACGGCGGTCGGGCAGTTCGACGAAGGAGTGATGCTGGCGGACGGTGACGGCGCGTGGCAGAGGGACGGTATCGCGGACGAGCGCGCCGGGGTCTTCGTCGGAAGTGAAGGTGAGAGTGGTTTCGACTTCGGTGTTCTGCGGAAAATTTTTGGTCTTCTGTCGATAGAAGGCGCTCCGCGATTCGTCGAGATTGAAGCGCCCCTGATTGGTCTGGCGCAGACGGTCGGAGACGCCGTGCGCGTCGCGTATGAAAAAGGATGTGGCATCGACGAGCACTCGTTCGCCCTCCGTTGCTTCGACCTTGAAGCCCCAGATGACCGAACGCGCAAACGATTCTTCGACGGCGCGACGCTCCGCCGCGTTGTCGCTGAGCGCGCGGAAACGTTGGTTCGGTTCAATCAACAAGACCTTGTTGGCGATGCGCTCGAAGAAGGCGACGCGTGTGTCGCCGAGTTGTCCACGGTCGAGTCCAATCGGGTTGGAGCCGACGCCCGTCGGCAGTGAAACCTGATAAAGCAACTCGTTATTGAAACGCGAGATTTCCATGTAGAGCTTGCCCTCTTCGGCGTTCCAGTAGAGCGGCAGAAAGCCGTCGAGTCGTTCGAGCGAGGCGGTGAAAGTCTTGATGCTTTTGTCTCGTTTGTCTTGCGCTGCCGCCGTTGCGTTTGCGGGAAGCAGGAGCAGAACGAGGAGCGTGAGAAGCAGTAGGGGTCGGGTCATGATGTCCTCTTGGGGCAGGGAATTAAGAGTGTCCAACTAATATTACGAGAGACGCCGAAGATTGGTTTTTTGACCGCCGCACAGTGGAGCGTCGCGAGCGACGTGGACTGTATTGTGCTTGAAGCGGAGTTTTTCCGAAAGAGATTTTTTTGAAAACGACCGACAAAAAAAGCGAGACGGCTTGAAACCGTCTCGCTTCCGAATTTTCGTAAATTGTTTTCGTCGCGCTTACTGGCTTAGACCACTCCGCAGAGCGACCATGCCTGTGCGACGGCGTTGTAATTGGCGCTGCCGGAACCATAGATGGCGGCGGCGGCGTTGAGCGTGGCGGTGCGCGCGCCACGGAAGTTGGTGCTCGAAGTCATGTAGGAGGTGAGCGCGCGATACCAGATGCGTGCGGCTGCGTCGGCTCCGATGCCAGTCATCGAACCGCCGCGATGGTGCGTGCCGCCGACGGCGAGCAGATAGAAGGCTTTGTTGGCGATGCCGGAATTGATGTGGACGCCGCCGCTATCGGCTGTGCCGGTGTAGCGTTCGCTGTAGTGGTCGGGGTCGTCGTCGGCGGTGTAGCCGCTGTTGCTGGCGGCGTGCGGGTTGTCCATGTAGCGGAGGGCATCTCCACCGACGCTGGGCGTGTAGCACTGCTCGCCAATCTTCCATGTGTTGCTGGTCTGTCCCTGCACGGAGCGTTCGACCATCGCGCCGAACACGTCCGACATGGATTCATTGAGAGCGCCGGATTCGTTTGAATAGGTCAGACGAGCGGTGCGCTCGGTGACGCCGTGCGTCATTTCGTGGCCGCAGATGTCGAGCGTGACGAGCGGTGAGAAGGACGAGCCGTTGCCGTCGCCGTAGGTCATGTAGCTGCCGTTCCAGAAGGCGTTGTTGTAGTTGACGCCATAATGAACTTTGGAACTGATGAGACCCGTCACGCCGTCGGCGGAAGTGTAATAGGCGGGGCCGCCAGCGCCGTCGATGCCGCGCCGACCGTGCACGTTGAGATAATAGTCATAAACTTTGGCCGCACCGTAGTGTGCATCGACGCCCGCACGTTGCGTGGTTGAATTCCAGATGTTGTCGGCGTCGGTGAAGCGATAGGTAGAAGACGTCGTGTTGCGATTATCGAAAGTACCGATTTTGCGGCTGATGTCTTCCATGTAATAGGTCGAGCCGTTGAAGTAAGTGTTGATGGTGACCGTGCCGCTGTAGAGCGACGAGCCGGAGGCGGTTTGGAGGTTGTTGTAGTTCCAGACTTTGCTGCCGTTATGCGCGTCGATGAAATAGGCGGGCATGGCGGTGGCAGGCGTGCCGTCTTCGCGGCGCAACTGGACGCGGTAGGCCAAACGGTCGCGACCTTTGTAACGCAGCACAAACAGTTCGGCTTCGGGCGCGGCGGTCAGGCAATCGGAGCAGCCGTAGGCGGCGACGGCGCGTGCGATGGCATCGTCCGCTGTGATGTTGGGAAGCGTGCTGACCGAAATGGATTTGGCGAAGTCGTCGGTGACGGCAGCGACGCTTTCGTCGGCGTTGAGATGCACGATGGCTTCGCCGCCGAAGACGGGCACGCCCTGATATGTTTGCTGGACGTGTGTGTGCAGCATGGCCGAGTCGTCTTCAAAGACGCGTTTGGTCTTGAGTTCGCTGACATCGTTGACGCCGAGGTCGCCGAGACGCTGCGCGAGCACTTCGCGGCTCTTGGCTTCAGCGCGGGCTAATTTGTCGGGGGCGCCGAGTGCGGATTTGGGGTTGTTGGCGGAAACTCCCTGGTTTGTGGTGGCGATGGCAAGCAGCAGAACCGCGATGGTCGCGGTCAGAAATAGAATCTTTTTCATGTGTCTCCTCACGATTTTCTCCCGATTATTGTGGGTTTTGAGAGTAGTCAGGCGTGCTTGTGAGGACGCTCGACCGTCGAGGTTGTGAAACGAGAACAGGTTCTCAGGCGTGCAAAACGTCTAAATGTCGTGGGGCGGCACCTGAGTGTTCGCTACTTTTACGTCGGTGTGAGTCGCCGCGTTGGGAGGTCGCGCCAACCCGCTTGAAATCTGCGAGACTGTTAACTAAACCTTGCTTGCTGCATCACCGCCTGACGGCGCGTGCTTGCCGCGAAGCCACATCTTGAAGCAAGACGGGCAAAAATTGCGTTTCGATTGTAGGTTAAACTTTTTGAGAAAATTACAGAGCAAGTGGAGGCCACACAGTACACGCATAATCAGAAAAATGTCAACAGGATTTTAACCGGAGTTCACCTATTCGCGTTACGTTTGCGTTGCAATTCCGTTACGGACGTGGCGTGTTTCGGACGAGTCGTGGCAACACGTCGGGTCGTCTGCGGGATAAAAACTTGCTATTCACTGACTTGACCATCGGGAAGCGCGGCTTGTAGAATCCGGCACCTTGAGGAAGTTGATTCGAGATAGTAAACAGGCTTCGCCGCCTTCCACGCCGCAAGGCTCGCCCGACTTCAACAGCTTACAATAGCCACAAACGCAAGCGGCCTTCGACTGCGAAGTTTGCACGCCGACGCTCCCAAACTCCCGACCGTTGTTCGAGATATATTTGCGTCTGTTCTAGGAGACATCAAATGCTTCGCATGTCTGTGCCCGCATCAACACATGCCGCGCCTCTCTTGACCCGCTTCGTCGGGTTGGCCTGTCTTTTAATCTTATGCGTCGCCGCGCCGTGTCGCGCGGCAGCAGGCGTCGCAACGGGCGAGAGTTTACTCTTCAAACGAAGCAGCACGACCAACCCCGTCGTCGATGTGCACATCGACGACTCGCAGGGCACGGCGACGATTGCGGACCGGGATGCGTCTCTCGTTGTGCAGACGAGCAACGGGCTTTTCGACGTGAGCGAATCTGCGAGACGCATCACAGTAATCGTCAATCGTCCGAGCGGTGCGACGGGCACGTACAGCGTCTTTTATGAGACGGTGGGACAGAGCGCCTCCGACCGTTCCGACTTCTCGGCGGCCATCGGCACGGTACGCTTGGCTCCCGACGAGACGAGCAAGAGCTTCGATGTCTTCATCATCGACGACGTGTACGCGGAAGCATCCGAAACTTTTACGGTCAACACGACGCATTTATCAGGCCCCGCTTCCGGCTTCACTTTCTCCATCAGTTTCACCATCATCGACAACGACGCTGCCAGCGGCCAAAGCCCCGTCAAGAACGGCAGCAGTTTCAGTGCCAGCTTCTTCGTCCGCCAACACTACCTCGACTTCTTCAACCGCGAACCCGACCTCGCTGGCCTCAACTTCTGGACGAATCAGACGCTCAACTGCGGCAACCCCGATTTGCAAGTGTGCCGCGAAAACGTCTCGGCGGCCTTCTTCGTCTCGACGGAGTTTCAGCAGACGGGCTATTTCGTCTACAAGATGTATCAAGCCGCATTCGACACAGGCGAGCAATTGCGTCTGCGAAAGTTTCTGCCCGACACGCAGGAGATAGGTCGCGGCATCATCGTCAATCAAGGCAACTGGCAAGAGCGTCTGGAAGCGAACAAACGCGCCTACGCAGACGAGTTTGTCTCTCGTCAGGAGTTTATCGCGCAGTATCCTTCGAGCATGTCTGCCGCGCAGTTCGTAGATAAACTCAACGCCAACACAGGCCATTCGCTCACGATAGAGGAGCGAGACAGCATGGTCTCTAGATTGAGCGGCGGGGCGATTACACGCGCCGAGGCTTTGCGCGAAGTGGCGGAGAACGCGGCGTTTAGCCAGCGCGAATACAACCGCGCGTTTGTCTTGATGCAGTATTTCGGTTATCTGCGTCGTAACCCGAACGATGCGCCGGAGTTGAATCTCGATTACGCGGGTTATAACTTCTGGTTGACCAAACTGAACAACCACGGCGGCAACTACATCACGTCGCAGATGGTGCGCGCCTTCATCACTTCCGGCGAATACGAACAACGCTTCGGCCTCTAGTCGCCCGCGCAATGCGACGCGCCATCAACCGCCGTTCGAGCGATACCAAAGGCGCGACCGCGCTTTCCAGTAACGCATAGTCGCACTTCGCCTTGCGGAAAGCGACGGCGCAAATGAATCTCGGCGGAAATCGTCGCCCAAATTACTCCAAAATTCCTCGCGGAACGGGGCCGTTTGACTTGACTATGGACGCAAGTGTGTATAGGATGCGTCCGTTTCTGAAGGGCTACTTGCCACGTTGCATCTCCGAGCATTGCTCTCGACGCAAAATCAAGAGAGTACCTCGTCGGTCGAAAAGTCCACAAACATTCTACTGTTCAGAGACCCCAACAGGCCGCAAAACTGAAAGTCTCTGCACAGTCTGTCGCTTTAACCCTAACAATTCCAAAAAATGAGGAGGAAGTTTTATGAGTCCCCGCCCTGTCACTACCCCTCTCCCCCGTGTTGGGAAGATGAAAAAATTTCTATGTCGAATAAATCCGAACGTTAGGCAAACGCCGCGCACCTCACCCTCAAGGGGTCGCTTCGGCGCGTTGCTGGCGCTTTCGTTCATCGTCGTTGCTGCGGCTTTTTATACTGCTTCCTCAGCCTCAACAATTCATCTGCTTCCGCGCAACATCCTTTCGGTTTCCCCCTCATCCTCTGCGAATACCGATCATGCATTTAAAACTCACGTAAGTAATCGAACCGACCTATCTAACAAATTAACGAAACAACAGCACATGAGCGGCCTCGCGTCGCTCGAACCCGTCTACGCCTTCTCGCCCGTCGCCGTGTTTCAGAGCGGCGAAGCGATTATCACGCTCGCTTCCAATTGCGCGACGCCGCAAGCCTCTTTCAATCTGGGGCAGACGGTCTGCGCCGAAGTTGTCGGCGCGCCGCAATCAATCTTCGGCTTTCGCCAGCGACGCGTTCAATGGATAACTCCCGACGGTAAAGTCGCACTGCAAACCGACATTACCTCCGACCCCTACAGCGATTCATTCACGCTTCCAACCACCGGCCCACTCGCGCAGGTCGGCATGTGGACGGTTAGAACCATCAACAACCGTTCGCAGGGTGTTGTCTCGGCGACCTTCGAGGTGCTTGACCCCGCCAATGCGAGCACGGATTTGTCGCTCACGATGAACGGCCCCTCGCAGGTTGCTCCCGGCAGCAACATCGCCTACATCGTGACGGTCAACAACAACGGCCCCGACGCCGCGCAGAACGTCCTAGTCCTCAACGACGTTCCCTTCGGCGCGGGCTTCGTCTCCGCGACGCAGACGCAAGGCGCGGCCTTCAACTGCGTCACTCCGGCAGTCGGCGAGAGCGGCACGATTACATGCACACGCTCATCGCTCGCCGCCAACACCGATGCTGCCTTCATCTTTACCTTTAGTGTGGATGCAGCGACGCCGGCCGGCACAAGCATCGCCAACATCTCACGCGTCACGACTGCCACGAACGAGTCGAACAAACGCAACAACCTCGCGCTCGACATCTCCTCCATCGACCCGCTTCCGGTCTGCAACATCTCCTGCCCGACAGACATCGTGGTCACCGCCCCGGCGGATTCCTGCGGCGTGAACGTCAGCTATCCCGACCCAACCACGTCGGGCGGCACATGCGGCACCATCACGCGCAGCCACGCGTCAGGCTCCTTCTTCCCCATCGGCACCACCACCGTGATTCTCTCCGGCGACTCCGGCGACCCCTGCACTTTCAACATCACCGTGCAAGGCACTCTAGACCCGCCGACGATTAGCTGTCCGGCAAACATCACGGCGCCTGAAACCACTCCCGGTTCCGGCTTCGCGGCGATTAATGTCGGCACGGCGACGACGACCAGCGATTGCGCGGGCACCACCGTGGAGGGCATTCGCAGCGACGGCCTCCGTTTGGATTCGCCATATCCCGTCGGCACGACCAACATCACTTGGACGGCGACCGACCTCGCAGGCAACACTGTCTCATGTCAGCAAACCGTCACCATCACTGGCAGCGGCTCCGCCTGTCAACTCAGTTGTCCCTCGGACGTTAACGTCAACACCGACGCCAACTCATGCGGCGCTATCGTCAACTATCCGGCACCCACGGGCGGCGACGAATGCGGCGCAATCACGGTCAGTAAGGCATCCGGCACCTTCTTCCCCGTCGGCACGACGACCGTCAACGTCACGTCTGCGTCGGGGCAGAGTTGCAGCTTCAACGTCACGGTGGTCGATGCACAAGACCCTGTTATTACTTGTCCGGCCAACATCACGACCAGCGTCGCTCCCAACCAGTGCACGGCGAACGTCAACGTCGTTGCGCCGACTGCGACCGACAACTGCGCTGTGAGCGTCGGCGGCGACCGTAGTGACGGCGAGGAGTTAATCGCACCCTATCCGGTCGGCACAACCGTCATCACATGGGCGGCCACAGATGCCTCCGGCAATGCCACGACCTGTCAGCAAACCGTGACCGTCACAGACACGCCGACCATTAGCGCGCCGTCCGACATCACGGTCAATGCCGACAACAACTCATGCGCGGCCACCAACGTTGCGCTTGGCAACGCGACTGCTGTGAGTAATTGTTCGGGCTTCAACGTCACCAACAATGCTCCCTCGTCGTTCCCCGTCGGCATGACGACTGTCATCTGGACGGTCACGGACGGCGGCGGTCAGACGGCGACAGACACGCAGACCGTCACCGTGGTCGATAACCAGAACCCGACCATCTCCGCTCCGCCGTCTCTCACGGTCGGAACCGGAGCCAACGCCGTCTCCTGCTCGGCGTTCGTCGGTGATGCGACGCTCGGCAACGCCAACGCGAGCGACAACTGCGCGGTCACCGTGGCGCGCAGCGGCGTTCCTGCCGGAAACGTCTTCCCACTCGGAACGACCACCATCACCTACACGGCGACCGACGCGAGCGGTCACACGGCGACGGCCACACAGACCGTCACCGTCGTTGACAACACCGCGCCCGTCCTCAGTTGTCCGTCAAACATCGTCGTCACGCTGCCGCTCAACACTCCGGCAACGAGCATGGCTGTCAATTACCCTGCGGCGACGGTCAGCGACAACTGCGGCACACCCACGCTCGCCTACAGCAAACCTTCCGGCACCGTCTTCAACGTCGGCACAACCCCTGTCGTCGTCAACGCGACCGACGCGGCGGGCAACGCGAGTTCCTGCACGTTTACCGTGACGGTGCTCTACAACTTCACGGGCTTCTTCTCACCCATCAGCAATCTCCCCACGCTCAATATCGTGAACGCGGGGCGTGCGATTCCGGTGAAATGGAGTCTGAGCGGCAACAAGGGCATGAACATCTTCGCGGCGGGCTATCCCGCCTCCGGTGTCATCACCTGCAACTCGAACGACCCGGTGGTCGAAGTGACGGATACGAACACGGCTGGCAGCAGCACTCTCACCTACGACGCCGGAAGCGACCAGTATCACTACAACTGGAAGACGGAGAAGGCCTGGGAGGGAACCTGTCGTCAATTAGTCATCCGGCTCAACGACGGCAGCGAACACCGCGCCAACTTCAAGTTCAAGTAAGACCTTGAACGCCTCCTGCGGGGAGACTCAAACATCGACGAGTCTCCCCGCTTAAAGACACACGAACGCATTACCCTAAACCAAACCACAAACGGATAGAGGGAGCAGACGCTTCGGCGCGGCTCCCTCTACTTTTTCGATATGACTTGCTCCCTTTCGACATTCGGAGATGCGTTTTCAGCGATTCGGGATGCGCTTCGGGTGGATGTGTGACATTTGATGCGGCGCGAGTTATCTTTAGTTTCTCTACTGCTTGAAACGTCCATATGTTCGGGGAGATTTACGGATGAAGCGAATGTTGATAGGTCTGCTGTTCTGCCTTGTCGTGACCGGAACGGCGATGGCGCAGCAGACGGCGACGGCGAAACTCGAAGGACAGGTCGTGTGCTGCGCGGAATGTTGGGCGAAGGCCGACCGCCACAAGGTCGAATACGGCACGGCGGAAGATTTGCTGCGGGCGAAGGATTGCGTCGAGGGCGGCGACCCGACGTTGCTGGCGGTGCGCGAGGGCAGCCGTTTTGCGTTGTATGAATTGGAGCAGGGCAAGTTTCGTCTGCCGGGGAAAAACTGGTTGGAGTTTGTCGGGCGACGCGTGGCGGTCGCGGGCGCGGTGCGGAAGCGTGGCAAGGCGGCGACGTTTCGCGTCGATGCGCTCGAAGTGCTGACGTCGAGCATCGCGGAACGCGAAGCGTCCGAGGTCGTCGGCAAGGAAGTTGATTTGACGCTCAAGGATTTATTCGGCGCGGAACAACGTCTCGGCGCGTTGCGCGGGCGCATCGTGGTCTTAAACTTCTGGGCGACCTACTGCGTGCCATGCCGACAGGAGATGCCGGATTTGGCGGCGATTCAAAACGAGTATGCCGCGCTCGGCGTGCAGGTCGTCGGCGCTTCGGCGGACGAGGCGGGAGACCGCGCCAAAGTTTTGCAGTTCATCAAAGAGACGAAAATCAACTTTCCCATCTGGACGGGCGCAACGTCCGCCGACATGTTGCGCTTCGGACTCGGCGCGGCGCTGCCGGGAACCGTCGTCATCGGCAGAGATGGACGCATCGCCAGAGTCATCTCCGGCATCGTCAATCAAGCTGAATTGAAGAAACAGATTGACGCCATGCTCGCGGCGTCCGAAGCCGCAGCAGCAGCCGACGCGCGAAAGCAAGAGGGACGCAAAGATGTCGCTTCGACGAAGACGCGCGCGAGCGAGGCATCGTCGGTTCCGAGTTGACCGCTTTGACCGGGCGAGGGTCGCGCCGTGAGCGGGACGGAAAACGGAGATTCCTATAAGTGGACATACGGCGTGCGCGTCATCTCAAATCAGATTGACCGCGCCAAATGGCGCAACACGCTAACGTATAGATTCCACCCGCGACTGACCGCCGGAGTCGAATACAATCCGCTTGCCGGAAAGGTGAGCCTCTTGGCAAACGTCGTCGCTCTGACGGAGACGCACAGGCGCCCCGCGCTCATCCTCGGCACAAGCTCCGACCGCATCGGCACGCCCTCCGGTCAATCCTTTTATGCCACCATCAGCAAGAGCCTCAAACATCGGACGGGATTGCCCATCGCGCCTTACATCGGTGTTGCCTACGGCACATTTGAAGACCGTCTGCGACCAATCGGCGGCCTCAACATCAACTTCCACGAGCGTTGGAGTTCGACCATTCTCTTCGACGGCGTGCGCGTCCATCCACTCCTCAACTACACACGCGGGCGACACCAATTCGGCGTCATCCTCGAACGCGGACGCAACCCCGGCGCGAGTTATAGCGTTTCATTTTAAGTGGCCTTCGGCGTGCATCGACGCGTGTGAGCCTCGCCGTGACGCATTCTATAAATTAAGTGGAGCGTAATCATGTTTGAAATGAAAATGATGAAAAGAATTCTCCTGCTCATCCTCTTCGTCTTGGTCTTTGTCAGGATAGACGCACACGCGCAAATAACGGCCATCAGGGCTGGCAAACTGGTCGTGCCTGAGACGGGCGCGACCTTGAATAATCAGATAATTCTCGTCGAGGGGGCGCGGATTAAAGCGGTCGGCGCGAACATCGAGATACCGTCGGGCGCGACGGTGATTGACCTGTCTCGTTCAACCGTGCTGCCGGGTCTTTTCGATTGTCACGCGCACATGGCGTTCCTGATTCAACAGAAAGGCCGCGAGCGCGGGTCACTCTTCTTTTACGACTTAACGCACACCAGCGCCGAGCGCACCATCCATGCGGTCGTCAATTCACGCGACATGCTCGACGCGGGGTTCACCACCATCCGCGACATCGGCAACGACGGCAACTACATCGCCACAGACCTCCGGCGTGCGATTGACGGAGGATTGATACCCGGCCCGACAATCATCAATTCGGGGCGCATCATCGCGCCCTACGGCGGCCAGTATCAACTTCAGCCCGAACGCAAAGAACTCGGCGAACCGGAATATCTCTATGCCGATACCAGAGACGAGATGCGTAAGGCCATCCGCGCCAACGCGCACTTCGGCGCGAGGGTTATCAAAATCGTCGTCGACGACCAGCCCTACATCTATTCCGTAGACGACATCAAATACATGATTGACGAAGCCGCGCGTGCAGGGCTGAAACTCGCTGCACACTGCGTGACGGAACAGGGCGCGCGCAACGCCGCCGAGGCGGGCGTCGCTTCGATTGAGCACGGCTTCGTCATGTCAAATGAGGCGCTCGCCATCGCGAAGAAGAACAACGTCGTGCTCGTCGGCACAGACTTCACCGAAAAAGCATGGCTCGCCTATGAAATCCCTGCGGAACTAGCGAAACGTTGGCACGCGCGTAGCGTTGACCGTCTGCAAAGGGCATACAAGATTGGTGTCACGCTCGCCTTCGGCAGCGACCTCATCTTCTACGCGCCCGACGAAACGCGCGGCACCTGGACGATGTCGCAGATAGAGACTTTCATCGAAGCCGGAATCCCCGCGCGATCCATCCTGCAAGCCATGACGACCAACGCAGCGCAACTGCTCGGCGTCGAAAAAGTGCGCGGTGCCATCACCCCCGGTCAATTCGCCGATATTATCGCCACGCCCGACAACCCACTCGACAACATCTCAACGCTCAAACACGTCAACTTCGTCATGAAGAACGGCAAAGTCTTCAAGCAACCGAAATAAACTCACCACCCTCCCGCCCTTAATTTTTGTTCCACGCTTGTATTCAAACTCGCGCAATGCTCCCCATGCCAGTGACGCCCTCGACACACGAGATGCCTTATTAGCCTATATCCTCATAGTTTCTTCCCAGAGGCAATCGGTAAAATAGCCACCGTAAATCGGCAAAAGAAAAGCAGTTAACTTAACTGGAGTTAAGTTAACTGCTTTCTGCAGTTACAAACTTTATTGCCCTCTACAGTTTCCTTGTCAGGCGTTTAGCTGCCACCGGAGAGTTTGCCGATGAGGGTGAAGAGGGGCATGTACATGGCGATGACGATGGAGCCGATGGTGACGCCGAGGAAGCCAATCATGATGGGTTCGATGAGGGTGAGGAGGTTGGCGATTGCCGCATCAACTTCTTGTTCGTAGAAGTCGGCGATCTTGCCGAGCATGGCGTCGAGGGCACCGGTCTGTTCGCCGATGCCGATCATTTGGGCGACCATGTTGGGAAACATCTCGGTGGCTTTGAGCGGTTCGATGAAGCTTTCGCCGCGTTCGACGCCGATGCGGATTTTGGTAATCGCTTCTTCGAGGATGACGTTTCCAGCAGTGCGCGCGGTGATGTCGAGGGATTGGAGGATGGGCACGCCGGAGGAGAGCAGCGTCGAGAGCGTGCGGGAGAAGCGCGCGATGGCGACCTTGCGGAGAATGCCGCCGATGATTGGGAACTTGAGAAGGAGGTAGTCGATGCGTCGCTGCCCGCCGGTTGTTTTGTAGTAATAGCGAATGGCGAAGACCGCGCCGATGATTCCGGCGAGTACCATCAGTCCGCCGAAGCCTGCGACGAAGTTGCTGATGCCGACGACGATGCGCGTGGGGAGGGGAAGTTGTTCGCCGGGGCCGAGGAGGCCAAGGAAGATGTTTTGGAACGAGGGAATGACGAAAATCATGATGACGGAGATGACCGCCACGGCGATGACGATGACCGCCGACGGATAAATCATGGCCGAGAGGACATCACGACGTAGTTTGACAATCTTTTCGATGTAGGTCGAAAGACGCTGCAAGATGAGGTCGAGAATACCGCCCGCTTCGCCCGCTTCAACCATGTTGACGAAGAGTTGGTCGAAGACCTTCGGATGTCGCGACATCGACATGGCAAGCGTCGCACCTTCCTCCACGTCCTGCCGTACCTGCGTCAGTACCTGCTGAAAATATTTGTTCTCCTGTTGCTGCGCGAGAATTTCGAGGCACTGGACGAGCGGAAGACCAGCGTCAATCATGACGGAAAACTGACGCGTGAAGATGGAGAGGTCTTTGGCTTTAACTTTCTTGCGCCCGCCGAGTTTTGGCAACGCAATCTCGCGCCCCTTCTCTTTGGCAGAGGTGAGCATGACCTGTTCGCGCCGCAAGAGTTGGCGCAAGGCGTCGCGGTTCTCCGCCGGACGCTCGCCGACGATAACTTCTCCCATGCGATTGCGAGCTTTGAAGACGTAAGTGGGCATGAATTAAAAACTCCTGAATCGTCAGTCGTGAAGCGTGAATGGTAAGTCGTCAATAGAAGAACTGATTTCTTCTTGTGGCGATTCACGATTTGCCAAAATATTTATCTCACGTTGGGACGCGAGCCGACGGCACGCGGCTGTGCGTAGGGCGAGGGATGTTGGCCGCCGGGTCTTGCGCCGTTTGCGCCGCCGGTGTTGATGCCTGCGCCGTGCTCGATTAACTCGCGCAGTTCGTCGGCGTTGGCAGAACGCTGCATGGCAACTTCCATCGCAATCATGCGTTTGTGATAGAGCGTGGCGAGCGACTGGTTGAAGGTCTGCATGCCGTGCTTGCCCTGTCCGGTCTGCATCATCGAATAAATCTGATGAATTTTGTCTTCGCGGATGAGGTTGCGGATAGCATTGTTGGGGACGAGGATTTCGAGTGCCATGGCGCGGCCACGACCGTCGGCGCGCGGCAGCAATGCTTGACAGAGAATGCCTTCGAGGACGAGCGAAAGCTGCGCGCGAATCTGCGCCTGTTGTCCTGCGGGGAATACGTCGATGATGCGGTTGATGGTCGAGGCGGCGCTGTTGGTGTGCAGCGTGGCGAAGGTCAAGTGGCCTGTCTCGGCGATGCGGAGCGCGGATTCGATGGTCTCAAGATCGCGCATTTCGCCGACGAGCACCACGTCCGGGTCTTGGCGAAGCGCCGTGCGGAGAGCTTCTGCGAAGCCTTTGGTGTCAGCCCCGACTTCGCGTTGATTGATGAGACAACTCTTGTGGCTGTGAAGAAACTCAATCGGGTCTTCGATGGTCATGATGTGCTCATGACGCTCGCGGTTGATTTTATCAATCATCGCGGCGAGCGTAGTCGATTTACCCGAACCCGTCGGCCCCGTGACTAGAATCAAACCGCGCGGGCGCTCGCAGAGTTGCGAGACGACGGACGGCAGCCCCAAAGTCTCGAAGGATTTTATCTCATAGGGGATGGCGCGAAAGACCGCGCCGACCGCGCCGCGCTGGTTGAAAAGATTGGCGCGAAAACGCGATAGACCGCGCACGCCGAAAGAGAAGTCGAGTTCGAGAGCTTCCTCGAAGCGATGCTTCTGGGCGTCCGTCAGCACGCTGTAGGCGAGCGTCTTGGTGTCGGCAGAGGTCATCGCGCGCATACCTTCGATGGAGCGGAGATGTCCATCGACGCGGACTTGCGGCGGCGAATTCGTGGTGATGTGTAAGTCTGACCCGCCGAGTTCAATCAGCTTCTTCAGCAGTTCCGACAGCGAGAGTGGCTCGGCTGGTGCTTCGTTACCTGTCATGTGATGTTGTCCTGTAAATTAAAATGAGGTGCTTAATGGTTCACAACGTACGGCTGGCCTTGTGAGACGTGCCAGCCAGTTTGACGCTAAAGATTAGCGGGGTGTTTTGGCAGCTACGGTTCCGCCGTTGCCGCTCACGCGGAAGGTCGAGACAATCTTTTCCGAGGCAGATGCGACTGGCTCGGCTAATGCAACGGGCGTGTTGGTGGCGAGACGATAGATGCGTCCATCAATCTCTGTGAAGTAGAAGGTCAGTGCTTGCTGCTCGCCCGTGCTGGCTGCTGCGCCCGTGCGTGCGAGCACGACGAAGACGCGGCGGCCTTCAATCTCGCGTTCCATGTCGTTGACGACCCAACCACCTTCGGCAACCATTTTGTCAATCACCGTGCGACGCAAGACGCTGAGCGGCACCCCGCCGAGCATTTTTGTGCGCGGGGCGACGGCCACGTCCGAGCCGTTGATGGCGACGGGCGCGAGCGAGGCGGTTCCGGCGGATTGCCCGTCAACCGAACGAACCACGAATTTCATCTCTCCGACACTGTTCGCGCTGCTGCTCCACGAACCCGGCAGCGTTAAATCAAACGGAGCACGCGCCATAGATGATGTCCGCGCTTGGATGGATGAATCCATCAGGACGCGAGACGCAGCGGACAGACGCGAATTCTTGCGTGAGATGCGGCGCGCGGCGGTGGGCGCAGGCTCGTTGACAGGCATGCTGACCGAGACGTTGCCGTTCATCGAGGTGTTGCCGTCGGTGTAATCTTTGACTTTGGTCGTGGCGCTGCGTGCGCGACGCGGTGCGGCGGCAGTTTCGATGAGTTGCCTGCGATGCAGTGCGCGTGCGCGTCTGCGTCGGAGCAAGGCGCGACGCCGTTTCCACCATGCGCGCGTGCGGCGGTGTCGAAGATGTTTTCCCTTGCCTCGGCTCACGCTCGGACGCCGACTCCAACGCGCGAGCGAATCGCTCACGGGCAGGCCACCCGCGACGAGCGCGAGCATGAGTATTGATAAGATGAGAGGTCGCATGATTGACATCGTTTTAGGCCACCGTTTCCCGCACAACTTCTTCCACCGTCGTAATGCCGTTTCTGATTTTGTAGAGACCCGATTCGCGCAGCGTAATCATGCCGTCTTCGATGGCACGTTTACGTAGTTCGAGGGCGGATGCGCCAATCAGAATCAACTCGCGTATGTCGTCCGTGATTTCCATCACCTCGTAGAGACCGACGCGGCCTTTGTAGCCCGTGTCGTTGCAAGTCTTGCAGCCGCGCCCCTTGTAGGTCTTCATGTTTTTGGCGTCTTCGGGCGAAAAGCCGATTTCGGTGAGGGCTTCGGGCGGCATCGCGTGCTCGACTTTGCACTCGGAGCAGATGCGTCGAATAAGTCGCTGCGCCTGAATGAGATTGACGCTCGTCGCGACGAGAAACGGCTCGATGCCCATGTTCATCAAGCGCGAGATGGTGGATGGAGCGTCGTTGGTATGGAGGGTGGAGAGGACGAGGTGACCCGTGAGCGCGGCTTTGATGGCAATCTCGGCGGTTTCAAAATCGCGGATTTCGCCGACGAGAATGATGTTCGGGTCTTGTCGCAGGAAGGAGCGCAGCGCGGCGGCGAAGTTCAAACCAATCTGCTCTTTCATCTGCACCTGATTGATGCCCATTAAGTTGAATTCAACGGGGTCTTCCGCCGTCATGATGTTGGTTTCAGATGTGTTCAGGGATTGCAGTGCGGAATAGAGCGTGTTGGTTTTGCCGGAACCAGTGGGGCCTGTGACGAGCACCATGCCGTATGGACGCGAGATGTTGCGCTGAAATTTGACGAGCGACTCCGGCTCGAAACCGAGACGCGTCATGTCGAGCATCAGACGCTCTTTGTCTAAGAGACGAAGCACAACTTTTTCACCAAACAGCGTCGGCAAGGTCGAAACGCGGAAATCCAACTCGCGCGAACGCCCGCCCGTCTTGAGCTTAATCTTGATGCGACCGTCCTGCGGCAGACGCTTCTCCGAAATGTCGAGTTTCGACATAATCTTGATGCGCGAAATGAGCGCATCGCGCAGTCGCATCGGCGGATGCATCACGTCGTAGAGTACGCCGTCGATGCGGAAGCGGATGCGAAGTTCGCGCTCGTAAGGCTCGACGTGAATGTCGGACGCGCCGCGCTGTAAAGCATCTACCAGCAAGACGTTAACGAGACGCACGACGGGCGCGTCCTCGCTCAGACGCGTCAGGTTCGAGAGGTCGATCTCGTCGTCCTCTTCGACGATCTCCACGCCCTCCGCCGCTTCCGAGTCTAAGTCCAACTGATCCAACGAGATAGACTCGTCGGCGTGAAAACCATTGCCATTGCCGTTCCCGTTTCCATTGCCGTTGCCGTGATGGTCGAGACTGACATCAACCATGCTCGCCAGTTCGATTTCGCGCGACTGTGTGTAGTGCGTCTCAATCGCCCCCTGAACGCTCGCCTCAGAGACGACGACAGGCTCTATGTTCAAGCCTGTCATAAACTTAATGTCATCCATCGCGAAGACGTTGGTGGGGTCAACCATCGCCAGCGTCAGCGTCGCGCCGACGCGCGAGAGTGGCAGGACGGAATATTTCTCCGCCACTTCGCGCGGAATCAGGCGAATGACCGAATCGTCGATGTCGAAGAGTTCAAGATTGACGCTCGGCACACCGTACTGGCGCGAAAGCACGGCGGTAATCATGTCGTCGGAAACGAGGCCCAGCTTGACCAGATTGAAACCTAGACGCCCCCCGTTCTCGCGCTGAAAATCGAGTGCTTCGCGCAATTGTTGTGGGGTCAGGAGATTTTCGCGGACGAGGATTTCGCCGAGTTTGGCTGACATTTTAGAGATATTCCACTGTTTAGAGAGCGTGTTTGCGGGCGGGGCGGTAAAAATACCGTGATGTCGGACGATGCTTGATTTTTCGTGCTCTAGGTTGTTTATAGGCCAACGATGACAAACATCGTTGCAAAAGCATGTTACTGTCTTCGCAACTGTCTGTCAAGATGAATGTTTAGAGGTCGTTTTGAAAGAGAAAAACCGCGCCGGAAGTTATCGCCTCCGGCGCGGTCTGTCGAACGAATTAAAAAGTCAAACTGTTGAGACTGAAAGGCTTAGCCACGACGACGAGCGGGGCGCGGCGTCTCAATCTTCATCGGTTTGATGTTTTCGTTGGTTTTCAGGAATTCGAGGATAGACTTGGCCTCTCCCTTTGTCGGATTGGTGTCGGGCGCTTTTTCCACGAAACGCCCGATGTAGTTGGCGGCTTCCTGAAACTTGGCCTTGTCGCCCGTGTTGAAGAGAGAGAAGCCGAGATAGAGATTCGCCTCGGCGTTTTCGGGGTCGCCCGCGATGATTTTCTGATATTCGGCGGATGCGCGGTCGTATTCGCCCGCGTCAAAGAGCATTTTCGCCATGTCTGCGTGGGCTTTGTTCTTCTTCACGGGGTCGGGTTCGGCGGCCATCAAATCCTGATAAGCCTGAATTCCGGCGTCGGCCTGCGACTTGTCAACCCTACTGGCGACAAACCTCATCGCCTCGGCACGCGCCGTCAGAGCGGCGAGACGGTTCTGCACCTGATTGGCCGCTGCCGTCGGGTCGGTGGCGTTGGGCGCGGCTTTGGTCAGGGTCACAGCCTTAGCGGAGACTTCGGCGGCTTCCCTCCAATCCTTGAAACCGGCCTCACGCGTCGCATCGCTCTTGCTTTGAATGCTTTCATTGAAACGCGCGACGCCGCGACCAATCAACGCGAAAGACTTGCTGACGAGCAACCCTGCTTCGTCGGGGCGTACGGCGAGACCTTCATTGTAGAGAGTGATGGCTTCATCGTAACGTTTGGCTTTGTAGGCTTCGTTTCCGGCGTCGAAGGTGCGTTTGACGGTCACATTCGACTCTTCGATTTTCTTGTTGCTCGCTTCGATTTCGGCAATCTTCTTGGCCGCCTCGGCAGCTTTGGCTTTATCTTCCGCGCTGGCCGCTCGCGGCACGCCCGCCGTAGGGCTGACGGTGGCGTTGGCTTTAATCTGGTCGAGCGTGAGTCTGGAGCCGTCGCCCGGAGACAGGACGAAATCGTTGCTCGTTTTTTGACCGATGGGAATTCCGGTGATAAAGGAAGGAGTTGCGCCGGGCGCGCTCGCAGCGATGGTGAAGGTTCCCTGAATCGGAATACCTGCGTGAACGTAGCGACCGTTCTTGTCTGTCTTCGTCTGAAACTTGCCTGCAATGTCGGTACGGAAAAAGTCGATGATGGCATCCTTGACCGGAACTTCCGTACCATCAGCCTGTTTCAAAGTGACTTTTCCGGATGCCTGTGTAACTTGCGCCGACGCTGCGGCAGCGCACAAACAGACAAGCAGCGCGGCGATGGCGACACGTGAGATAAAGCTGGTAATCATGATTTGTGGTCTCCTCTGATGAAATGCGTAAGCACACTCAACTCTTGATAGGCCGATGCTTATGATGCATCCATACCCCCGTCGGTTGTCAATCCGCGACGCCGCCCCAAGCCTCCCGCAAGCGGTCTTTAACTATCACAGACGCGCTCCTAAAAGCACGCGAAAACAGGACGTTTCAGACAGTTTCAGGCAACTCAGACAGTTTCAGTCATAGGCGACGGGGTCTGCGACGCCTGCCTCGCCGAACGCACGCAAGCGCAACGCACACGAATCACAACGACCGCATGCACGTTCCTCCGCTTGATAACACGACCACGTGAGCGCGAGCGGAGCACGGAGTTCCAACCCTCGTTGGATGATTTCTGACTTCCGCAGAGAGATAACGGGCGTCTTGATGCGGACGTGTGTTTCGGGACGCGTGCCGACATCAATCGTGCGTTGAAACGCTTCGTAGAATTCGGGACGGCAATCTGGATAACCCGACGAATCCTCGGCCACCGCGCCGATGTAGATGCTCGACGCACGCAAAACTTCCGCCCAACTTGCGGCGACGGCCAGCAAGTGCGCGTTGCGAAAAGGAACATAACTCGTCGGAATCTCGCGCGATGCGAGGTCGGCTGCCGCTACCGGAATCGACGCGTCCGTCAGAGACGAACCGCCGATGCGCGCTAGATGTTCGAGCGACACGGCGAGCCGTTTTTCCACGCCGTAATAATCGGCAATCTCTCCAAACGCACGCCGCTCGCGCGCCTCCGTCCGCTGCCCATACGAGACGTGAAGAAACGCCACCTCATCATTCTCTTCACGCGCCACCGCCGCCGTCACACACGAATCCATTCCGCCCGAAACGAGACAAACGGCAAGAGATGCGGCAGGCGGGCGGAGAGATGGAGGGAAAGCATTGATTGATTGACTCATCGGCTCATTGATTCATTTGATTTAATCACGCAGTGGGTCGATGACCCGATGATGAAATGAAGCAATCTCTTCCTTCTTTCATCCCTCATCCCTGCGCCTCGTACCTGTTCTCTCAGACGCCGCGCGCTTCTGCGCCCCAGATTTGTTTGTGCATCTGCAATTGCATACGCACGTCCATGCCGCTCGTCGAAATCCAATCGGCCACTTCCTGCAAATCTACTCCGTTCCAGACAGGCGAGATAAGCACGGCGCGTGCGCGATGTTCAAGGTCGTAACGCGTAATTACTTCGCGCGCAAAGTCCCAATCGGCGCGACCCGCGATGACGAATTTGATTTCGTCTTTATCTGCGCGCAAGCGTTCGAGATTCGCCCAGTGGTTGCGTTCGGCTTCGCCCGACAGAGGACATTTGACATCGAGGATGAGCGACGCGCGTTCGTCTACTTTTTCGGTTGAGATGTAGCCGCCGGTTTCAATTAAAACTTCGTAGCCTTCATCGCAGAGGCGCGTGATGAGCGCGAAAGCCTCTCGCTGCGCGAGAGGCTCGCCGCCCGTCACCTCGACGAGTCGGCAGCCGAACACGCGCACGCGCTCCAATACCTCGTCAATCGTCATTCGTTCGCCGCCCGTGAAAGTGTATTCGCTATCGCACCACACGCAGCGCATCGGGCAACCCGTCAGGCGCACAAACGAACATGGCCGCCCCGCATGGGTTGACTCACCTTGAATCGAACGAAAAATTTCCGTGATGCGAAGCATAGTTTCGATTGCGGATTGTGGATTGCGGAATGCGGAATGGCGGAAGAATTCAGGAGTCAGAAGGAAAACCGGGAGGTGTTCGACAGCAAAGCTCACAAAGCATTCCTACAACAAACTATTTCTACTAACTACTGTCTTCCAATCCGCAATCCGAAATCCACAATCCACAATTGAAAGTTGACTCTATCGCAGGCGCGCGAGGGGTGTCAAAGCGTATGGGAGCGGGCGAAATTGCGGACAGTTTGTGACGCGGGGCGGGCGCTTCGTGATAGCATAGGTTCGTTTCTTGAGAGCATACGTTTCGGGCAAGCGAGGCATCGAAGCGGAAGCGATGAGCCAGCAGAAGGCGGCACAGACAGAAGAACTCTTGCGTGAAGGCGCGGCGCGCATACTGGCGCGTGCGGGCGGCGGTCGCGCGCTCGACGCGGCGACAGATGTTGTGCCGCGTCTGCGTGCGACGCTTGAGAAGTATCTGTTACGGGCCAAGCCGGACGCATCGGCCAGCGAGATTGAAAAGTTTCTCGACGACTTGCACGCCGACGAAATCGTCTTGGTAATTGCTTGCGAGCGCGGCGACGAAGCGGCGTGGAACGATTTGATGGAACGCTACAAAGCCACGTTGCTGTCGGCGGCGCGTGGCGCGAGCGCGGGCGAAGCGGAGGCGGAAGAACTGGCGCAGTCGGTGTGGGCGGAACTCTACGGCTTACGCACGCGCGCCGACGGAAAACCTTCCGGTAAACTCGCGTACTATTCGGGATGTGGCTCGCTCGGCGGATGGTTGCGCGCGGTGGTCGGGCAGTTGGCGGTCGATAGGCATCGTCGTACGTCGCGGTTGGTGCAGACGGAGGATGCCTCGGATTTCGACCGTCTGAATGAAGCTGAAGCTCATGGCGAAGACGGTTTCCGCGTCGCTACTGCGCCCGACCCGGAACATGCATTGGCCGCGTCGGAGGCGGGGCGTGCGGTTCAAGAGGCGTTGGCGCGTGCGGTCGGCGGGCTTGCCGCCGAAGACCGCTTACTGGTCAAGTTGTACTATTTCGACGAACTGCGTTTGCGTGAAGCCGGGGCAGTGCTCGGAGTGCACGAAGCGACGGCGAGCCGCCGATTGGCACGCGCGCAGGTCGAGATACGGCGTCGAGTCGAATCGTTGCTCGTCGCCGAACACGGCTGGACGCGCGATGAAGTGGCACAGACGCTCAGCCAGGTTGCCGCGCATCTCGAAACCGACCTCGGCCACGTACTATCCACGAGTCCGGCCGAGACGGTTTCCGATGAGAGAAGATGAGAAAGAAGATGCGAGAAGACAAAAGACGGCGGGATGGTTGAACGAGTCGGCGATGTTGCGAGGAGAGGAGCCATAGAAGTCGGAGTGAACGAATTAGAGCATGGAAGGATGCGCGAAGTTGAGAAAGCAGAGGCAACCGTCGGTGGCAAACGTTTGTCGTCATCGTCGGCTCTCGTCGTCGAGTCGGCTTTCGTCGCCGAACTTGCAGCGCAAGAATCGAGGCTCCGGCGCGTTCTCTAGATAGCCGCAGGGAGCAGGCGTTTTGTAGGTATTCGATGAAATCAGAATTCGACAGAGAGATTGACTGGTTGTTGCGCGGGCATCGGGAGAAGGCGCGACGCAGCGGAGCCTCGCCCGCGCGCGACGTTGATGCCTCCGACGCCGACGCGCACGGCAACGGATACGAATCGCCCCACGATGCGGCGCAAACCTCCGCGCATCTCGACGCCGACGAACTGAGCGCCTATGCCGAAAACGCCCTGCCACCCGCTACACGCGCTCTCTATGTCGCTCATCTCGCCGACTGTGACCAGTGCAGAAAGATTGCGACCACTATCACGCTCGCGTCGGGAGTCGCCGTCGAACTCGAAAAGAGTCATGCTACAGCGACGCAAACCATAGCTACTCCGTCTACGTGGAAGACGTGGCTTGCGTCCATCTTCTCTCCGCGAGTGTTGCGTTATGCGGCTCCGGCGCTCGCTCTGTTGATGGTCGGCGCAGTGGCTTTTGTCGCGTGGCGTCAACAATCGAAAGGCGATTTTATTGCCAGGAATCAAGAAGCAAGAGCGCCTGCGCCCGTCGCCAACACCGACATGACGACGAGCACTGTGGAACAGAAATCCGCCGAGACTCAAACTCCGCCGGGCGATGTCGGTTTAATCGCGCCTCCGACAACCGACGCCACAACGACCACCACCACGACTGCTCCGGTACAAAACAAAGATACCGCCGCCGCACCGACCACAGCCGCGACGGGTAATGCCGACGCTGCCCCTTCCGGTTTGAGCGCGCCATCTGCCGAACAGGCGAGAAGCGAAGGTGCGGGCGCGAACATGACGACGCCTGCCGAAACAGCCGAGATGGCGGCGAAAGCAACGCGCGAAGATACTGAAAACCGTGCTCCGGCGCCCGCGTCCGCGACGGTGGCAAAACAAGTCCCTCCGCCGCCCAGAGCGGAGAAGGAAGAAACCGCAGACCGCGACACGGTTGCAAACGCGACATCGAATACCACCATCTTTACCGACGAGACGAGAAAGCGCCGTGATGACTCCACGGCGTCGCGTGCGGCAGGCGCGCCCGCCGCGCGTGCCGGAGGCGGTGATAAAAGCGACGATCGCCAGCAGCAATACGAACCACCGCCATCCTATCAACGTTCGCAACGTGCGCGAGCCAAAAGCCCACAGGTGTTGAGGCGTGGGCAGACAGCCGCCGACTCGGAACCGGAAGCTGAAACACGAAGCGTCGGCGGGCGCGGTTTCCGGCGTCAGGACGGCGCATGGGTGGATACCGCCTACCGTTCAGGACAAGCCACGACCAACGTCCGTCGCGGCTCGGAACAGTTCCGCGCGCTCGTCGCCGACGAACCCGACTTGCGCCGCATCGCAGACCAACTCGGCGGCGAAATCATCGTCGTCTGGCGAGGCCGCGCTTACCGCATCCGCTAAACGAAATAGTGACGAGTCATGGGTGATGGCTGATGAGTAAAAGCAGTTCTTCTTAACTCATCGCTCATCACTTATGACTCGTCATTATTCGCTCATCATTTCTTTTAAGGAGACTTCTATGATTTTTCGTGGCCCGTACGAAGATGTATCTATTCCTGAAGTCTCTCTGCCGAATTTTGTTTTTGAAGGTGCGATGCGACGCGCAGATGTCCCGGCGCTCATCGACGGGCTGACGGGGCGCACATACACGTACGGGCAGTTGAATGAAGCGGTCAGTCGTGTCGCAGCGGGTCTCGCGGCTCGCGGTTTCAGCAAGGGCGACGTGTTCGCCATCTTCAGTCCGAATCTTCCCGAATACGCCGTTATCTTTTACGCGGTGGCGCGACTCGGCGGCATCAACACCACCGTCAACCCGCTCTACACCGCCGACGAACTGGCGCACCAACTCCGCGATGCCGACGCCAAATTTCTCATCACCGTTCCGCCGTTCATCGACAAAGCGACGGAAGCGGTCAGGGCTTCGAGCGTCCGCGAGTTGTTCGTCTTTGGCGAAGCCGAAGGCGCGACCAGTTTCTCCGAATTGCTCGAAACCGACGGCACCGAAGCGCCCGCCGTCGAGATAAATCCGCGCCAAGACCTCGTTGCACTACCCTTTTCAAGCGGCACGACGGGCATGGCGAAAGGCGTCATGCTCACGCACTACAACATGGTGGCGAACCTCTGCCAGATTGACGCGAGCAAACATGCCAGTGAAGGTGACACGCTTGTCTGCGTCTTGCCGCTTTTTCACATCTACGGCATGACCGTGATTATGAGTTTCGGACTCTACAAAGGCGCGACTCTCATCACCATGCCGCGCTTCGACCTCGAACAACTTCTCCGCCTCATCGAGCAGCATGGCGTCACGATGGCGCACTTCGTGCCGCCCATCGTGCTCGCGCTCACCAAGCATCCGTCGGTCGATAACTACAATCTCTCGAAACTCGACACCATCTTCTCCGCCGCCGCGCCGCTCGGTGCAGAGATGGCGCGTGCCGCGTCGCAGCGTTTAGGTTGTCACATCAAACAGGGTTACGGCATGACGGAGGCCAGCCCCGCGACGCACATGGCTCCGCACGACGCGCAGTGGCAAAAGTACGGCTCTGTCGGGATGCCCGTCTCGAACACCGAATGCAAAATCATCGACACGCAGACGGGCGCGGAACTCGGCACCGACGAGGAAGGCGAAATCCTGATTCGCGGCCCGCAAATCATGAAGGGCTATCTCAACAACCCCGAAGCGACCGCGCAGTCCATCGACGCCGAAGGATGGCTGCACACGGGCGACATCGGCTACGTGGATGCGGATGGCGCATTCTTCATCGTTGACCGCGCCAAAGAGTTGATTAAGTACAAAGGTTTTCAGGTCGCGCCGGCGGAAATCGAAGCCATCCTGCTCGCGCATCCGTCGGTCGCCGACGCCGCCGTCATCCCGTGCCCCGACGACGAAGCGGGCGAAGTGCCGAAGGCTTTCATCGTCGCGCGCCACGACGATTTAGACGCCGACGAAATCATGGCTTTCGTCGCCGCGCGCGTCGCGCCCTACAAGAAACTCCGCAAACTCGAAATCATCGAACAGATTCCCAAATCGCCCTCCGGCAAAATCCTCCGCCGTCTCCTCGTCCAACGCGAAAGAGAAGGGGCTGGAAAAAGTAGTCAGTAGACAGTAGATAGTTGTCAGTAGCCAATAGAGAAGCATCACGTGTTCGATTGTTGAGAGAGATGCTGAAGAAGCGTCCGACGAAGTTCTTCATGCTGGCTACTATCTATTGTCTACTGTCTACTGCTCTGATTCCCTTTGCTTCCGCCCGCCGCTTCGCGTTACGCTTGCGTGTGTCCGGCACGACGAACAACATTCCAAACATCCAGAAAGTTTGAGCGCAAAATGATGAGAAACCTTTGCCCCGTTCGCGTCTCTGTCGCTGCGTGTCTGCTCGTCTGTCTCTTTATCCACGCGCTCGCGCCCGCGTCGTCGGCGCAACGGAGGCGCGGCGTGCGACGCGTGGAAGCGACGCGCGCGTCTGACCAAACGGACGCGAGCAGCGAGCAGATAAGAACCACAAGGCCGAACGCCGAAATCGCGCGCATGCTCGCCGAAATCGACGCGCGACGCATCGAACACTCCGTTCTCAAACTCGTCTCCTTTGGCACGCGCAACACGCTCTCGACGCAGGACAATCCCACGCGCGGCATCGGCGCGGCGCGCGACTGGCTGCGCGATGAATTCATCCGCATCAAAAACGAGACGGGCGGACGGCTCGAAGTCGAATTGCAGACCTTCGAGCAACAACCCGGACGTTTCCCGCGCATCGCACGACCGACGCGTATCTCAAATGTCGTCGCCACCTTGCGCGGCACGCAAGCCCAATCCGCCGGACGCATCTACGTCGTGAGCGGCCATTACGATTCGATGTGCAGCAGTCCGACCGACGCGGAGTGTGATGCGCCGGGAGCGACGGATGATGCGTCGGGCGTGGCGGCGGTGTTGGAGATGGCGCGTGTCATGTCGCGTCGGCGTTTCGATGCGACCGTCGTGTTCATGGCCGTCGCTGGCGAGGAACAGGGTTTGGTGGGCGCAACCTATTTTGCGGAACAGGCGCGACAGAAGAAACTCAACATCGAAGGGATGTTCACCAACGACATCGTTGGCAATACGCTCGGCGGCAATGGCGTACGCGACCGTCGTACGGTGCGCGTCTTCGCCGAAGGCGTGCCGTCGAACGAGACGGCGGAGGAAGCGACGACGCGCCGCAGCGTCGGCGGCGAAAACGATTCGGCGTCGCGGCAGTTGGCGCGCTTCGTCAAGGAGACGGGCGAGCGTTACATGCCCGGCTTCCGCGTCCAGATGATTTATCGGCGCGACCGTTACCTGCGCGGCGGCGACCACATCCCTTTTCTCGAACAGGGCTATCCGGCGGTGCGCTTCAGCGAGCCGAACGAGGACTACAACCACCAGCATCAAAACGTCCGCATCGAAAACGGCGTCCAGTATGGCGACCTCCCGCAGTTCGTCGATTACCAGTTCATCGCGCAAGTGGCGCGCGTCAACGCCGCCGCGCTCGCTGCGCTCGCCCACGCGCCCGCCGCGCCCAAGGATGTCCGCATCCTCACCAAACGTCTGACCAACGACACCGATTTACAGTGGACGGCCAACACCGAACCCGACCTCGCGGGCTACGAAATCGTCTGGCGCGACACGACCGCGCCCAACTGGACACACGCGCGCATGGTCGGACGCGTGACCACCTACACGGTCGAAAGGATGTCGAAAGACAACTACTTTTTCGGCGTGCGCGCCGTGGACAACGAAGGGAACCGCAGCCCCGTCAGCTATCCGCGCCCTCTGCGTTAAGACGAATTTTTGTCGGCGTGGCACTCGTTTCTGCTGTTACTCAGACTAAATTCAGTGCTGCTTCGAGCGACACAACGAGCGGCGATACACCCTGCCTCCCCTGTCGGTGCGGTTTTGTTCGCGGCTCTTTGTTCTCGAAGTTTTTGACCGAAAAGCCACGATTTTTACTAGAAAGCCTTCAAAACCGCATTTGTCTCCGGTCATCATGCCCCTCAACTTTTTCAACCATTTCGCCCTCCCGCGCGTCTAAGTTGACGTGATAGTGAACCGGGATATTTTTGACCAAACTCGGAATTCAAGCATCTCTTATCACGTTTAAAATTCGGAGCGACATTACGATGAAAGTTTTTAAGTTTATTCGACGGGGCGACGCGTCCCGAATTTCGCATCGGGCGATGGTGCTGTCTGTCGCGCTCGCGGTCGTCTCGCAGAGTTTCGCGGTCGGCGTAGCGAGCGCGCAGCAACGCGCGCCGCAGAGCATGGAAGCGTCGCAGCGTCTGAGCGAAGATGCGCGTATCGTACATGTGCTGAACCGTCTCGGCTTCGGCGTGCGCCCCGGAGATGTCGAGCGCGTGCGGCGCATCGGCGTCGAGCGTTACATCGAGCAGCAACTTGAGCCGCAGAGCATCAACGACGAAGTGGCGGAAGCGAAGTTGCGAAACTTACCGACGCTCTCGATGAGCAACAGCGAACTTCTGGCGAAGTATCCGAATCCCGGTCAACTCGTCCGGCGTCTGCAACGCAGAGGCGAACTTCCCGCAGACCTCGCCGCGCTCCGCGACAACAACCGAGACGGCGGCACACAGGCACAGAAAAATCCGAACAACGCACCCGCGAAGAATGCCAACGCCGCGCCCGCAGGACAGATGACTGTGCCCGACGACACTCCCAATATGAGCGCGCCCGTAGAGAAGACCGCTACGCTTGCTGATAAGATGATGACGGGGATGGATGCGGAAGCGGCGCGCGGCAACGACAACGAGGAGAGGCGCGCATATCGCCGCGTGGTTCTTGAATACATGCGCGAGAATGGTCTTCAGCCGCCGCAACGCATCATGGCCGAGTTGCAGTCGGCGCGTATCATGCGTGCCGTCTACAGCGAGCGGCAGTTGCAGGAAGTAATGGTCGATTTCTGGACGAACCACTTCAACGTCTTCGCGGGCAAGGGTGCAGACCGTTGGCTCCTGACTTCGTACGACCGCGACGTGATTCGCCCGCATGCGCTCGGTAAATTCCGTGACCTCCTCGCGGCGACCGCCAAAAGCCCCGCGATGCTTTTCTATCTCGATAATTTTCAGAGCGTCAGCCCCGATGCAGGCGGCGGGCGCGGTAGAAGACGCGCGTTCGCAGACATGCTCGGCGGCATGCGTGGCAGACGCGCGCAGGATGACAACGCTCGTCCGCGTCGCAATCGTGAACGGATGCGGCAACGCGGAAATGAAGACGCGACGACCATGCGCGTTGAAGGCGAGATGGCGCGCGAGCAGCAACGACCCGCGCAGCAACGCCGTCGTCGCGGCATTAACGAAAACTACGCGCGCGAGTTGATGGAACTGCACACGCTCGGCGTCGAGGGCGGTTACACGCAGAAGGACGTGCAGGAGGTGGCGCGTGCTTTCACGGGTTGGACGATTGCCGACCCGCGCGGCGCGCTCGGCCTCGAAAATGCCGGACAATTCCACTTCGCCGCGCGCCTCCACGACGACGGCGAGAAGACCGTGCTCGGCCAAAAGATTCCTGCGGGCGGCGGCATCCGCGATGGCGAAATGGTGCTCGACATCCTCGCGCGCCATCCCTCGACGGCGAAGTTTATGGCGACCAAACTCGCGCGCCGTTTCGTCGCGGATAACCCAAGCCCTGCGCTCGTCGAACGCGTTGCGGCGGCCTACACGAAGTCCGACGGCGACGTTCGCGCGACGCTGCGCGCCCTCTTCGCATCACCGGAATTCAATTCGACGGAAGCGCGTCGCGCCAAGATTAAGACGCCTTTCGAGTTTGCCGTGAGCGCGATTCGCACGCTCGGCGGCGACACCGACGGACGCCCGCAACTTCATCAATGGATTGCGCGCATGGGCGAACCGCTCTACCTGTATCAAGCGCCGACCGGCTATCCCGACACCTCCGAGCATTGGGTCAATCAGGGTTTGTTCGTCGAGCGTCTGAATTTCGTGCTCGCGCTCTCCGCGAATCGCATCGCGGGCACGCGCGTCAATCTCGCGCGCCTCGTCGGAGTTGATGCTGTCACGTCGAACCGCGTCATCGACAAGGAACGCGTCGTTGACCGCTTCCTCGAACTGATTCTGCAAGGCGACGTGTCGCCTAGAACGCGCGCAACTTTGATGAAACAACTGAGCGAACAAACCGACGCGCCCGTCGCCACAGCCGCGACGACCAGCGGCCAAACGATGAGCGACCAGACAACGACTAGTCGCGATATGCGTCAGGCGCGTCGTGCCGCCAGACAAGAGACGGCTGTTGCCACCGTCGGCAATACGGAAGTCGCACGCATCGCGGCCTTGATTCTCGGCACGCCGGAGTTTCAGCGTCAGTAACGAGGGGTTTGATAAAGAGGTGTTTAAGACGATGAATACGAATCGAAGATTTTTCATCAAGCAAGGCGGCGTGGCTCTGGCGAGCATCGGTTTGATGCAGAGTGCGCCGTCATTTTTGCAGCGTGCGGCGCTCGCCCAAGGTTTGACACGCTCGCCCTACGGTCGCCGCAAGACGCTCATCACAATCTTCCAACGCGGCGCGGTCGATGGCCTCAACATGGTCGTGCCCTACGGCGAGAGAAATTACTACGACCTGCGTCCGACGATTGCGATTCAGCAGCCCGGTCGCGGCGACAACGGCGAGGCGACGATAAATCTCGACGGCTTTTTCGGACTCCATCCCGCGCTCGCGCCCTTCAAGTCGCTGTGGGATGCGAAGCGTCTGGCGATTGTTCACGCTGCCGGGTCGCCCGATAACACGCGTTCACATTTCGACGCACAGGACTACATGGAATCGGGCACGCCCGGCAGGAAATCGACGCCCGACGGCTGGCTCAATCGTTATTTGCAGTCGGCTTCCGATGCGAAGGCGTCGCCGTTTCGCGCCGTCGCCGTCACGCAAAATCTGCCGCGCGCCTTGCAGGGACGTGCGCCCGCGCTCGCCATACGCAATCTCTCCGAATTCTCGATTCGCGCCGGAGCCTCCTCGCAGAGCGTGCAGGGCGGCTTCGAGGATATTTATGAAGAGACTGTGAACGATGCACTCGGCGGCACGGGCAAAGAGACGTTCGAGGCGATTAAGTTTTTGAAGGAGGTCAATCCGGCGCAGTATCGACCGGAGAACGGCGCGCAGTATCCGCGCAATCGTTTCGGCGAAGCGTTGTTGCAAATCGCGCAGCTCATCAAGGCGGGCGTCGGCCTTGAAATCGCCTTCACCGATTCGGGCGGTTGGGACACGCACAGCAACGAAGGCAACGTGCGCGGTCAACTCGCCAATCTTCTACAGAACTTCGGCGCGGGTATCAGCGCCCTCGTCACAGACCTCGGACAGCGCATGGATGATGTCGCTATCTTAACGATGTCGGAATTCGGTCGCACCGCACGCGAAAACGGCACGCGCGGCACAGACCACGGCCACGCCAACGCCATGTTCCTCATCGGTAACGCCGTGCGCGGCGGACGCGTCTACGGGCAATGGCCCGGACTTCGCAACGATCAACTCTTCGAGGGACGCGACCTCGCCCTCACCACCGACTTCCGCGACGTGTTCGGCGAAGCCGCGCACAAGCATCTCAAGCACGCCAATCTCCAAACCATCTTCCCCGGCTACGCCGTACACGCATCGAAGTTTCGCGGCGTGCTCGGATAAATCAAAAGATACGCTGACAGTGAAATAGAAACGGGCGACGGGCGATGCTGCAATTGCCTTGCGCCCGTTTCGCTTCGTCTAGTTTCCTTTGAATGCCTGCTGAATACCTGTCTCGAAGTTGGAGCGTGCCTTGAGCGCATGCTAATATCCCCGGTATTCCCCCGTAAGAAATTTAGACGGCGACGCGATTGATGCAGGGAAGCGTTGGTGTTTTCGCGTCGCGTCGTGGTTCGCGTTCTACTACATTCGGAGATTGGAAAGGGGTTAGAGATATGTCAGCGAGTGAGAAAGGGTTGTCATTGAATAAACTTATGGGGCGTTTGGCGGCGTTCGAGCCGACCGATTTGCCGTTCATCAGTCTGTATCTCAACGCGCAGGCCAACCAGCACGGGAAACAGGATTTCGACCGCTTCCTACGCAAAGAGTTTCGTGAACGCGCCAAGACCTACGCGGCGCACACGCCCGCGCGCGAGAGTTTCGACCGCGATGTCGAGCGCATCAACACTTACCTCACGGAGAAGGCCGAGGCGTCGTCCAACGCGATTGCCATCTTCGCCTGTGCCGGAGCGGACGAGTTCTTCGAGGCCGTGCAACTCGAAGCGCCCATCGAAAACCATCGTCTCTATATTTACAACCAGCCGCATCTCTATCCGCTCGCACGCCTGATTGACCAATACCCGCGCTATGCCGTGCTGCTCGCCGATACGAACCGCGCACGCGTCTTCGTCTTCGGGCGCGGCACAACCGTTGACATCGAAGAGATTCAGAACGTCAAGACGAATCGCTCGCAGGTCGGCGGCTGGTCGCAGATGCGCTATCAACGCCACATCGACAACTATCATTTGCACCATGCCAAAGAGGTGATTGAGACGCTCGAACGAATCGTTAATCAGGAGAGAGCCGAACACGTCATCCTCTCCGGCGACGAGCAGATAATCCCGCTCCTGCGCGAGCAGCTTCCGAAGGCGTTAGAGGAAAAAATCATTGATGTCGTCAGCCTCGACATCAACACACCCGAACACGAAATCTTCTCGACCACTCTGGAAAGCATGCGTGAGCATGATGCACAGACCGATGCCGAAAAGGTCGAACGTTTGATAAACGCTTATCGTTCGGGCGGCCTCGGCGTCGTCGGCGCACGCGATACTCTGCTCGCGCTCACGATGGGACAAGTGGACGAGTTGCTTCTCACCGCTTCGATACAGGAAATCAAAGCAGAGGAGCAGGACATCGAGGAATTGGAACTCGAAGTGGTGATTACGGACGACCCCGTGGTGGCGGGCAGCGATGCTGTGAGCGACCAACTTGAAACGACTTCGGTCGTGATGGCTGACGAACTCGTCACCAAAGCACAACAGACTTCGGCGCGCGTCACGTTCATCGAAGATGCGGCGCTACTGGCCGACTTCGGCGGTGTCGGCGCAATCCTGCGTTACACACTCGAACCCGCCGACCCGTCGGTCGTCAATCGCGCGTCCGGTTCTTAGTCCGTCTGGTCGTTAAAAGTTTGGACACGAACAAATGCCCGCCGTCTCGACATGAGATGGCGGGCATTGTTGTCGCTGCCCGTCGCGGCTCAACGGCTGCTCGTTGCGGCTCAACATCCTCCATCGCTTCATGTGTCGAGACGCATCTTTCGTTTATACTCACGACGACGCATGTGCCGACCCTTTCATCCTTTAATTCTGCGTTTCGATTCGCTCGCTTCGACCAACACGGAGGCCGCGCGGCAGGCCGCGCGCGGCGCATCGGAAGGCTTGTGCATCGTGGCGCGAGAGCAGACGGAGGGACGCGGGCGTCGTCGTCGTGAGTGGGTTTCGCCGAAGGATGCGGGATTGTACGTTAGCATTGTGCTGCGTCCGCGTTTGGAGATGCGCGCGTGGCCTCTGTTGACGCTGATGGCGTCGCTCGCCGTGGCAGACGCGCTCCGCGATTCCTGTGCGCTCGCGGTTGACATCAAATGGCCGAACGACGTGTTGGCGGGAGGACGTAAAATCTGCGGCATCCTCGCAGAGATGTTGGAGACCGAAACCGGACGCGCGGGCATCGTCGGCATCGGCATCAATCTGACGGACAACGCTTTTCCGCCGGAGTTGCGTGCGACGGCCACGTCGGTCGAAGCGGAGACGGGCGCGCGTCCAGTTGTCGAAGATGTGTTGCGGTCGTTGCTGCGTGCGTTCGGCGAACGTTATGCGCGTCTTGAAGGAGCGGGCGGCGCGGAGGCGATGCTTGACGAATGGATGAAGCATTCGTCCTATGCCACGGGCAAGCGCGTGAGGGTTGCGCTCGACGCGGAAATTTTCGAGGGCGTGACGCGCGGGCTTGCGGGCGACGGCGCTTTGCGTGTAGAAACCTTCGACGGAAAAATCAGAACGGTGCATGCCGGAGACGTGACGGCGGTTAGGGAGCAGTAAGCGGTAAGTAGAAAGCGGTAAAGTGAAAATAGAAATCAGGAAGCGGTGAGCGTTGAACGAGAGATTGAGGGGAAGGCAGGAGGCCGATTGATTAGCACAGAGAAGGAACTTCCGATTCGACCGTATGATGTGGACATGGCGGGGATAGTCAGCAACATCGTCTACGTGCGTTGGCTCGAAGATTTGCGTATGGCACTCCTGCATGAGTTTTTCGACGTGCCGGAGATGCTTGAGCGAGGTTTGATGCCCGTCGTCGTCCGCACGGAAATCGACTACCGCGCTTCGCTCCGGTTCCTCAACCGTTGCACAGGGCGCATGGATGTCGCCGCCATCGGTCGTACGTCCGCCACCATGCGCGCCACCTTTCGCAACGAAAGTGGAGCGGTTGCTGCCGAAGCCGTGCAAATCGGAGTTTTCGTCGATACACGGACGGGCAAACCCGTGCCTCTGCCCGACGAGATGCGCGCGTTGTTCGAGGAGAAGCGAGAGGAATAAGAGAGACGAGCGCGGCGCGGGATGAAATTCGTCTTGCTTTCGTGTCTCAGTCGATTGACCCGCCAGTCCGAAGTTTTTCGACGTGAACCCGTCAAATAATTCATGACCCGAAACGGCGAAGGCCAACGCATCGTCATCAACACGTTCGGTTCGTTCGGAGACATCCATCCGTACATCGCCATCGCGTTGGAACTCAAGGCGCGGGGACATCATCCCGTCGTCGCCACGGGCGCACTCTACCGCGATAAGATGGTCGCCGCCGGACTGGAACTGCATCCCATCCGACCCGACTTCGCGCCGCCGGAAGAGAACCGCGAGATGATCGCAAAGGCGATGCATCCTCTGACTGGCCCCACCTACATCCTTAAAGAACTGGTCTTGCCGTACCTGCGCGAATCTTACGAGGATTTGAGCGAGGCCGTGCGCGGAGCCGATTTGCTGTTAACTCATCCCTTATCTTTCATGGGGCCGTCGGTCGCGCAAACTTCGGGCGTGCGTTGGATTTCGAGCGTCCTCGCGCCCGCCTCTTTTCTCTCCGTTTACGACCCGCCCGTTGCGCCTGGGATGGAGTGGTTGACGAAGGTGTTCGCGTTGGGCACGGGCGCGACTCGTCTTATTTTTGGTCTCGCCAAAAACTTGACGCGCAGGATGGTGAAACCGCTTGATGAACTGCGCGCCGAACTCGGATTGCCGCGCGGCGGGAATCCCATCTTTGAAGGCCAACATTCGCCGCGACTCGTCCTCGCGCTCTTTTCGTCGCTCATCGGCGCGCCGCAAAAGGATTGGCCGCCGCACGTCCGCGTCACGGGCTTTCCCTTCTACGACCGTTGGGACAAACCCGGCGAGGAGAACGGAATGCCGCCGCGCCTTCTGGAATTTCTCGACGCGGGCACGCCGCCGATTGTGTTTACGCTCGGTTCGTCGGCGGTTTGGGTCGCGGAGGATTTTTACCGCGAGAGCATCCGCGCCGCACGCGCTCTCGGTCGTCGCGCCGTCCTGTTGATAGGCGACGAACGCAATCGCCCGCCCGATGACGGAGACGACGTAGCCGCATTCAACTATGCGCCCTACAGCGAACTCTTTCCGCGCGCCGCCGCCGTCGTGCATCAGGGCGGCATCGGCACTACGGCGCAAGGGTTGCGCGCAGGCAAGCCGACGCTCGTCGTCGCCTACGCACACGACCAGCCCGATAACGGCGCACGCGTGACACGCCTCGGCACAGCGCGTACACTGCCGCGCAGAGCCTACAACGCCGCACGCGCCACGGCGGAGTTGAGCGCGCTGCTAAATAATCCGTCCTACGCGGCCACAGCCGACGAGGTTGGCCGTCGCATCCGAAGCGAAAACGGCGCACGCGCCGCCGCCGACGCGATTGAAGAAGTGCTCAGTCAGGATAGTTAACACGTCGTTTCTAAACTTATGCTACTTGTGATAGACGTTGGAAATACGAATACATCGCTCGGCGTGTTCGAGGGCGAACGGCTGGTGGTGCATTGGCGTCTGACGACGAAGCGTGCGCGCACGGTGGACGAATACGGCGTGATTGCGCGCAACCTGTTCGAGTTGGGCGAGGTGGATTTCAAGGCCATCACGGCGGTCGCTATCGCTTCGGTTGTGCCGCCGCTCAATTTCACTCTGAAGCGCATGTCGGAGGTATACTTTCATCTCTCGCCGCTTTTTATCGACCACACGACGGACAACGGACTCGACATCCTTTATACTCCGCCGTCGGATGTCGGCGCAGACCGCATCGTCGATGCGGTCGCCGCACGACACAAGTACGGGACGCCGTGCATCGTCGTAGATTTCGGCACGGCGACTACCTTCGATGCCATCAATCGTGAAGGTCAATACGTCGGCGGCGTCATCACGCCGGGCATCAACATCTCTGCGGAGGCTTTGTTTGAACGTGCGGCGCGTCTGCCGCGCGTCGAAATCAAACGCCCGCAGAGCGTCGTCGGTTCTTCGACGGTCGGCTCGATTCAATCCGGCCTCTATTACGGCTACGTCGGGCTGGTCGATGAGATTTTGCGACGGATGGACGCAGAACTCGGCGGCGGCTCGCGCTTCGTCGCCACGGGTGGACTCGCGCCGCTCATCGCCACCGGCTCAGAACTCATCGACACCGTTGACGACGCGCTCACGCTCGATGGCATGCGCCTGATTCATGAGCGAAATCAGAATTCAGAAGCCAGCATTCAGGAGTCAGAATAAGAAGAATAAGAAGCAGATTTGACGAAAGCAGCCGAAGTTTTTTCTTCTGAATGCTGGCTTCTGAATTCTGGATACTGTTGTGAATTACTTTAATTACTTCACAGAGATTGAAGACGCTTTCATCCGTCGGCGGGGAAAGACGCTGCTGTTGAGTCCGATTGACTGGGCTTTGATTGAGAGTTGGCAGAGCATGGGCGTGCCGTTGCACGTCGCCCTGCGGGGCATCGAGCGTGCGTTCGATTCCTACGAGGCACGCCCGCGACGCCGTAGCGTCAAGACTCTCTTGTACTGTCAGGAGGAGGTCGAGGCGCAGTTTGCCGAATGGCTCGAATCACAACTCGGCGCAAGCGAGAGCACGCATGCAGCATCCGCAACGGCGACCGCCGACGGCGCGAACGCGACAGCAAGCGACGCCGCTGCCAGCACCAATGGCAACGACGGTCTTCCGTTTCCGCGAGCGGCGATTGAGGCGCATCTCGCGGAGTGTCGTGCATCGGTCGGACGCGCGTCGGAACGCGTGCGCGGCACGGCACAGGCAGCGGAACTCGCGGAGGCGTTGGCGCGTGCTGCTTCGCGTCTGGAAGATTTGGAGAAGGATTTCGCGCAGGCCGCGCGCCCCAACGCCGAGCAACTTGAAAGCGCCTTGACCGACCTTGAGCAGTTGCTCGACCGCGCGTTGCGTGCGGGTCTGTCGGCGGAAGAATTGGAGGCGCGACGCGTGCGTGCGGAGGAACAGTTGCGCCCCTACCGCAGTCGCATGGAGCGCGCGACCTACGAGCAGACGCTCGATAATTTGCTGGCGAAACTGTTGCGCGAAGAACGCGACGTGCCGCGTCTGAGTTTGTTCTACCTCTAAAGTTTTGTTCTACCTCTAACCAACCTCCCCCAGCGGGAAAGAAGGAGAAAACTAATGGCAAAGATGCAGATTAAACGTGTGGGCGTGCTTTCCACGGCCAAGATATTTGCGGTGGTCATGGCGGGCATTATGCTCATCATCATGATACCCGTCGCGCTCATCATGATGCTGGCCGGAAGCGCGGCTTCGTCTGAGAGCGGCGCGGCTGCGGCTGGCATGTTCGGCTTCGGCCTCATCGGTGTAATTCTCGCGCCGATTTTCTACGGTGTCATCGGTTTCATTTTCGGCGCGCTCTACGCTTTGATTTATAACATCGCCGCCGGATTCGTCGGCGGTCTAGAGATGGATGTGGAAAACGTCGGATTTGAATACGGCGCCCCACCTCCTCCGTCGCAACCCTGGACACAACAACCGCAACCGCCCTATCAGTCGTCGGGCAATCAACCCTACTGAGCTTTTCGTTTCTTTCAAATCATATGGGTAAACAGAGACGGTCGCGCGCACCCTCGCAGGCGCGCGACCGTGGGACAACGACGAGCACGGTCGAGGTCGAAATCGAACGCATACTGCCGGGTGGTTTGGGGCTGGCGCACGCCGGAGGAAAAACCCTGCTCGTCGCGCTGGCCGCGCCCGGCGACCGCGTCCGCGTCCGCATCGAACGCGTGCGTGGAGCGGTGGCTTTTGCGTCCATCGAAGAAGTAATTACGCCTTCGGCCGTGCGCGTCGCGCCGCCGTGTCCCTATTTTGGACGCTGCGGCGGCTGCGACTTTCAACAACTCACCTACCAAGCGCAACTCGGCGCGAAAGTCGAAATCGTACGCGACTGCCTCCAACGCATCGCGCGTCTCACCCCGCCCGCACACATCCCCATCACACCCGCGCCCGACCCGTGGCATTACCGTTCGCGCGCGCAATGGCAATACGACCCGCGCCGCGAGTTGCTCGGCTACTACGAACGCGGCTCGCACAATGTCTGCGACGTGGTTGAATGTCCCGTCGTCGTCCCCGCGTTGCAGGAGAAGTTAACGGCCTTGCGCGAGGAGATGATGGCGGGACGTTTGCCGCAGGATGTGGGCGAGTTTCAGGCGGCGGCGGGCGACGACGGCGCGACGCTTTCGCCGCCCCTCGGCGTTGAAAGCCAAGCGAGCAGGGAAGCGGTCGAGACGGAGGCGCGAGGGGATGCGGGAGAGGGCGACGGCGCAGCGCGGGAGCGACGCGCAGACGACGAACGCGAAAGCCTTCGTACCATCGGCGGCGAGCGTTACCGTTTCAACGCCGAATGTTTCTTTCAAATCAATCACGAACTGCTCGCGCCGCTCATCCTTGAAGCGACCAGAGAGGCGAGCGGCGGTGCGACCGCCGTCGATTTATACTGCGGCGTCGGCCTGTTCACCCTGCCGCTCGCACGTCGCTTCGCGCGCGTCGTCGCAGTGGAAGGAAACCCCGCCTCTTGCCTCTACGCGCGGCGTAATCTCGCAGACGCGGGACTCATGAATGCGCGCGTCGAAGCCTCAAGCGTCAGCGAGTGGCTGATGAGACACGCGGCGGAACTCGCGCCCGTCGATTTCGTCCTGCTCGACCCGCCCCGGGCTGGTGCCGACGACGGCGCGTTGGAAGGCATCATCGCCCTCGAACCCCGACGCATCTCCTACGTCTCCTGCGACCCCGCCACCTTCGCACGCGACCTCAAAATCCTCAACGCACACGGCTTCCGGCTCGATTCCCTGATGGCCTTCGATATGTTTCCGCAAACTCATCACGTCGAACTCGTCGGGCAACTCCTGCGCTAAACGATGCATCTAATGTTGCGTTAACAGCAAAACTTTCTATTTCCGCTTCGTTGCCCGGCAATGCCTCTGATGTCGAGAAAACGAGCCGCCTTTCAACCCCCCTTTTACAACTAATTCGTCAGCGTTTGACAATCAGCCTGTGCGCCTACTCCGACGCGTTTTCTGTGAGTAGAAACCCTTCGGCTGTCGAATTCGTCTCCAGATTTTCGTACTTCTTCTTCAAGGTTTCCAAAGATCGGCATTTAACGTTTATGCTGCTTTCACCTTCCGTCAAAAGTCTCGCGGCGAATAACTATCTTGTGGATTTTTCGTGCAGAGGCGCGTCGGATGCGGCTGCGTTTCCGGTCAATTCATCAGCAATCTTCAACCAGTCCGCGAGCGCCCAGACGTTTGCGGGATGGCCGCGGAAACTCTCTCCTGTGCCCCGGACGGCGCGAGCGAGTTTGAACTTTTCTTTCGCCCTTCAAATGATTCTCTTTTGAAGGTTCTCACGCTCCGACAAAAACGAGCATTTCTACTGTTAATGCGTTTGAGAGTTTGGAGAATACTGCTTTCAACCGAAGCTTTTCTTGCCAGACACTCTCAAGAAATTTTTTAACTTCGATTGCCTTTAATTTCCGAGGAGGATTTTTTAATGAGAAGGAATTTCTCTGCGTGGCTATTGAGCCTTGCTCTGGTTCTGCCGATGCTGGCCTTATCGACCAACGCCCAAGACCTCAAAAAAGAGGCGACGCTGAAAACCACCGCCGCCGCTCCCACAACCCAACAGGCCGGAACAACGATAACCGACCCTGACCTTCCCGCCTTCATGCTCAACAAGATTGATAAAAAGACGTTTCTGCGCCTGCGCGGCGAACATTTCAAGAAGTTGCGCGGCCTTCCCTTCGACCCGTCGAACAGCCCGCGTGTGAAGGCTCTCCGTGAATTAGAGCGACAACAGCGAAGCATGCGCTCCACGACGCAGCAGACGAGCACCGACGGCGCACTCGTCGCCAACGCCGACGGCGAAGCCGTGACGGCCAGCGCCAGCAGCACGACGACTTGGACATCCACCGGCCCCGCTCCGATTCCCAACGGTCAGACCGAAGGCATCGTGACGCCCGTTAGTGGTCGCACCGTCTCCATCGCTGTTCACCCTTCAAATCCCAACATCGTCTATGCCGGAACGGCGCAGGGCGGACTTTATCGCACGCTCGACGGCGGTACGAGTTGGACGGCCATCATGGACGCGGCGCAGTCGCTTGCCATCGGCGCGGTTGCTATCTCTCCGTCCGACCCGACGACGCTTTTCGTCGGCACGGGCGAGGCCGAATTCTCCTGCGATAGCTTCTTCGGCGTCGGCGTCTATCGCATCACGAACGCCGAGAGCGCGACACCCACTCTCTCCGGCCCCTTCAACCTCGACGGAGCGGGCAGCGACGTTCTTTCCGGTCGCGCTATCTCAAAGATTCTCGTTCACCCGACCGACCCGAACACGATTTTCGTCTCGTCTGCGGCAGGCATCGGCGGCATCGGTTGCGATGCGCCAGTCGCACAGGCGAGTCGCGGCGTCTTCCGTGCAACCAACGCGATGTCGGCTGACCCGCGTTTCAGCAAGCTGAACGTGACGCCCGCCAATGGCGGCAACCGCGCCGTCATGGACATGGTTTTCGAGCCGGGCAATCCGAACACGATGCTTGCCACGGTCGTCGGCTTCAACAGCAGCACCATCACCAACGACGGCGGCATCTGGCGCACCACCAACGCGCTCGCCGCGACCCCGACCTTCACCCGCACCCTCGGACTAGGCACCGCTTCCGTCAGTTATCGCGCGGAATTGGCGATTAACAAAATCGGTTCCACCGTCACCGTCTACGCGACGACCGCCGAACCCGGCACTGGTTCTTGCTCCATCTACGGCGAGGGCGGGCAGTTGCGTAAATCAATCGACGGCGGCGTTACATGGTCTGCGCCCATCAGTAGCGCGAACGGCCACTGCGGCGGCCAGTGCAGCTACAACATGGCTGTTTCCGTTGACCCCAACAACGTCAACAACGTCCTCATCGGCGGTCAGAACAATAGCGTCTGCTCCGGCGTGCTCAAGCGCACGACCAACGGCTCAACATTCGCCACCTCCGCCAACGGCCTGCACGCAGACACGCACGCCATCGTCGTCGCTCCTTCAAATTCGTCTATCGTCTACACGGGCAACGACGGCGGCATCTTCAAATCCACCGACGGCGGCGCAACATGGACGAGTCTCAACAACACTGGCTTCAACGCCACGCAGTTTCAATCCATCGCGCTCCATCCGACCGACCCTTACTTCCTCATCGGCGGCACGCAGGACAACGGTACGCAGTGGCAGAAACCCGACAACACCTGGACGCGCGCAGACTACGGCGACGGCGGCTTCGCACTTATCGACCAGAACGCCACTGACACGACCAACGTGACCATGTATCACACCTACTACAACTCGCCGGGTGCGCTCATGGGCTTCGGACGCGTCACCACTACCGCCGACGCGCACGACGACGGTTGGGTCTTCTACGGTTGCGGCGGCACGGCCAACGGCATCAACTGTAACGACTCGGCGGCTGAGTTCTACGCGCCGATGGCTCTTGGGCCGGGCAACCCGAACACGCTCTACTACGGTTCCGACCGTCTCTATCGTTCCACGAATAAAGGCACCAACATGACCGCCGTCAGCCAACAACTCGTCGCGGGTGTTGCCCTGACCTCCATCGGCATCTCGCCGCAGAGCGACGCCGTTCGCATCGTCGGCCTCGGCAACGGCAAGGTCTTCGCCACCACGTCTGGTTCCAGCACGCTCACCGACGTGACGAATGCCTCCTTCCCGGCCAAGTATGTCGCGCGCACCGTCATCGACCCCAACAACTCCAACACCGCCTATGCGACGTTCGCGGGTTTCGGTCTCGGCGCGGGACAGCACATCTGGAAGACCACCAACCTCGCGGGCGGCGCGACGACGTGGACGCCCGCCGGAAACGGCATCCCCGACGTGCCCGTCGATAGCTTCGCCGTTGACCCTGCGGATTCCAACATCCTCTATGCGGGCACCGACATTGGCGTCTACCGCTCGACCGACGGCGGCGCAAACTGGGTTCCGTTCAGCAACGGCCTGCCGCGCGTCGCGGTCTTCGACATGGCGATTCAAAACTCCTCGCGTACCCTTCGCATCGCCACGCACGGGCGCGGCATCTGGGAAATCGGCCTGACCACCACGCCGCCCGCACCGCCTGCCGACCCGTCGAACCTCTCTGCCAACGCGTCGGCGCACAATCAGGTGAACCTCGCGTGGGCTGACAACTCGAACAACGAGAGCGGCTTCCGCGTCGAACGCTGCACGGGCGCAGGCTGCGCCGACTTCGTGCAAATCGCACAGACCGGAACCAACGCCACTACCTACAACGACAACACCGTGAGCGCGACGACGACCTACACCTACCGCCTGCGCGCCTTCAACACGGGCGGCGATTCGGGTTACTCGAACAACGCCGAAGCAACCACGCCCGCGGCTCCGCAGCCGCCCGCCGCGCCGCTCAATCTGACGGCAACGGCCACTTCGTCCACCCAGATTAATCTCGCTTGGACGGACGCTTCGGTCAACGAAGACGGCTTCAAGATTGAGCGTTGTCAGGGTGCGGGCTGCGCCAACTTCGCGCAGGTCGCCACCGTCGGCGCGGGCGCGACGACGTTCCAGAACACCGGACTCGCCGCCAGCACGACCTACACCTACCGCGTCCGCGCCTTCAATAACGGCGGCGACTCGGCTTACACCAACACCGCCGCCGCCACGACGCAGGTCAATCCGATTCCGTCGGCTCCGACCAATCTAACGGCGACGACGATTTCAAGGACGCAAATCAATCTCGCTTGGACGGACACCTCGAACAACGAAAGCGCGTTCCTTATCGAACGCTGCGCGGGTTCGACTTGCACCAGCTTCGCGCAGATTGCACAGACGGCGGCCAACGTCACCACCTACGCAAACACCGGACTGACGCGCCGCACGACCTATCGCTACCGCGTCCGCTCCTCGAATGCGTCGGGTAACTCCGCGTACTCGAACATCGTCACCGTGGCGACGAGCAACTAAACAACAACAGCAGAGGAGTCTCGCCGGAGATTCCTCTGCTTCACACAGCATTCCTTTCAACAAACAACGCCGCCGCGTCGAACCAACTCGACGCGGCGGCGTTGTCGCTTTTGCAAAATCGCCCTCACCGCCCCGCACCACATCTGAAACTGCTTCGATTATCCGAAACTGCTCCCGTCAATGTGAATTTAGACTTTCCTCCCGACGCAGACGGAAGTATGATTACCGAACGTAGCGCCCCACCGCCACACACGTCTTGCTTTTCAACTCTTCGCGGCAAATTCCGGCAGCCCGTTTTGAAGATTCGTGCGCGCGGTTTCCCACCAATCGTCTTTTAACTCTTCTCCGCTTGCCCTGCTGGCAGCCTCTCTCTCCATCGGCGTGCTGGCGGGCAACTTCGCATTGCCGCTCGTCGTCTGTCTCGCCACGCTCGCGCTTCTCTCATTCCTGACAACTTTGGCCTTCGCGCTCCGGCGCGCAACGCACGCCACATGCTTCGTCCTTCTCGCTTTCGCCTCGGCGGGCGCGACGCTCTCCGTCGTCGAACAGGGCGCAGTGCACGAAAATCGCGTGCGCCGTTTTTACACCGACGGGCATATCGCTTCCGGTGAACCCGTCGAACTGACGGGCGTCGTCGTGCGTGCGCCCGAATGGTCGCCCGACGGTTATCGTTTCCGTTTGCGAGTTGAAAAATTAAGATTCAAACAGGACGAACACGCGGCGTCGGGCACGGTCGAACTTTTCGCCTCTGTGCGAAACGCGGACGGCGACGAGGCTTCGGCGGCAGCGCGTCGTGAATACGAAGCATTGGAATTGCGTCGGGGCGCACGCGTGCGCGTGATGGTTGCGCTGGTGCGCGCGGAGAAATTTCGCAATCCGGGCGGCGCTTCCTTCTTGGCTTATCTCGAACAACGCGGACTCGACGCCACGGGCACCATCAAGAGCCTCCTGCTCATCGAACGCCTCGACGATGAACGCGTCTTGCTGCCGCTCGCTTGGCTTGACGATTGGCGCGCGGCGCTCGTCGAAAGGGTCAATCGTCTCTTTTCAAAAGAGACGGCGGGAATCCTCAACGCCTCGCTTCTGGGCAATCGCGAAGGTCTTTCGCGCATCACGGCGGAACGTTTCCGCGAGGGCGGCACGTTTCACGTGCTGGTGATTAGCGGGCTGCACATCACTTTCGTCGGCGGCCTCGCGTGGTGGTTGGCGCGGCGCGTGACGCGGCGGCGAGCCGTGCAGTTTGCCGCGTCGGTTCTCCTGACGTGGTGCTATGCGCTGGCGGTGGGCGCGGAAGCATCCGTGGTGCGCGCGTCGTTGATGTTTACGATACTGACGCTCGCGCCCGTCCTCCATCGCCGCGCGGCGACTGTCAATGCGCTCGGCGGCGCGGCGCTTGTCCTGCTCATCCGTCGTCCGGTCGAACTCTTTGACCCGTCGTTTCAGTTGAGTTTCCTTGCGGTGCTCGTCATCGTCACCATTGCATGGCCGTTGCTTCTGAAACTTAAAGCGGTCGGCGAATGGCGACCGTCGCGCGAGACGCCATACCCGCCCGTGTGTCCTCGTTGGTGGCGACTGCTTGGCGAGACGCTTTTTTGGAGCGAGCGACATTGGCGGCGCGAGATGACGCACGCGAACTACAGCTACAAACTTTTTAAGACTCCTCTGGCGGCACGTCTGGAAAGATGGCGTGTGCAACGACTGTTGCGTTACGTGTTCGCGGCGATGCTCGTTGCGACGTGTGTGCAGGCGGGCATGCTGCCGCTCATGATTCTCTATTTTCACCGTCTCTCGCTCGCCGCCTCGGTGCTCAACGTGTTCGTCGGCGCAGGCATGGCGCTGATGTCGCTCTGTGCGCTGCTGGCGTTGGCGGCGGCGCAGTTTAGCCTCCGCCTCGCTGCTCCCTTCGTCTGGTTGATTGAGCAAGCATCATGGCTCACAGAGCACAGTGTTGACCCTTTTACGATGACGGGCGCGGCGAGCGTTCGCGTGCCGGAATACCACGGCGCGGCATCGTCGATTTATCTCTTGTACTACTTACTGCTCGCCGTTCTGACGGTGGCGCTGGCGCGTTGGCAGCCCCTCCGCCTTCCGAACAGACACGGCGACGGAGAGAGAACCGCATGGCGTCGCGTCGGGTTGCAACTTACGGCGTTGTCGCTCGTCGCAGTTTTGGTCGTGATGTTGGCGCATCCTTTGAGCGCGGGTCGTGCTGATGGGAGATTGCACGTCGATTTCCTCGATGTCGGGCAGGGCGATGCCGCTCTTGTGACGATGCCTGATGGTACGACGTGGCTGATTGACGGCGGAGGCCGTCCGCGCTATGACACGCGTGCACGCACGGACGACGACGACGAAGCAGAACGCTTTGAACGCGACACGCGAAGCATCGGCGAGACAGTGGTTTCGGAATATCTCTGGTGGCGTGGGCTTGACGCGGTTGACTACGTGCTGGCGACGCATGCGGATGCCGACCACATCGACGGCCTGAGTGATGTCGTGCGAAATTTCCGTGTGCGTGCCGCACTCGTCGCGCGTATGCCGGAGAACGATGGAGAGTTCAAACGTTTAGCCGACGCGACGATTGCTCGCGGCGTGCCCGTGTACGCGGTCGGCAGGGGCGACGTGTTGAGATTCGGCGACGTGAGGGCGCGCGTGTTATGGCCGGAAGCCGCGACGGACGCCACTGCGCCCTCGCGCAACAACGATTCCATCGTCCTGCGTCTCAGTCTCGGCGAGAGAAGTTTTCTATTGACCGGCGACATCGAAGAGAAAGTCGAATCGTCGCTGCTCGCCGCCGAAGACCAACTGCGCGCGGATGTCGTTAAGGTCGCGCATCACGGCAGTCTTTTATAGAGTAAAAATTCTCTTGCGTAATACAGTGACTACGACATCAGCTTTTATCTTAAATTAATGTTTTGGATGATATGGTTTTTGCGTGATTTCTTGACCCATGCGAAATAATGTCCTGTTAGTTTATGAGTCTTTAGACGCTATATCTTGCTAATAAATTTATCATGGGGAGCAATGTCTTAAAAGAACTTAATTTGGTAGGCTGAGGCAAGCGCATGAGGCGCCCATTCCCGAAGGCATACGTAAACTGTATTGATGCCAATCTGATATACCTCTCTAACCAACAGATGGGTAACTTCAGCCCAGAGATGAAAACTCTCAGGATTTTATTTCCCCACTGTCCTCTATTGTTTCAGAGTCCAGTTCACAGCCTTTTCTGCGGATTCAAAGTTCTTTTTACCCGTGATTGTATAAACATCTTTCCGCCCATCGTCCGTACTGACGATCACGAAGATATCGAAGTTACTGCCTGGTAGCTGTAACAGCTTGGAGAGTTTTGTATCCTCCAGCAGGTGCGCGCCCTTCGGTTCAATAAAAAAGTAGCGCCCATTCTTAATGGCGATAAAGTCGGGATAGAAGGTTGTGTTGCCAAGTGACGGACGTTTCAACCTGATCCCATAACCCACGGTTGCCGGATTCCGAAACCATTTACATTTCGCCTTACCAAGCGCGTAGGCTACCTCGCGCTCATCGTCATTTAGCCCGTTGTAGACTTCGTGTAGGGCGTTTGCTTCCCGCACCATTTCCACGATCTTCGGATCAGTTTCGCCATCACGCGGCACCGCTATTTTAACGGGACAGATTTCCCACTCTAGCTGCGTTTCCACGATCTCAAGACATAATGGGACTTTTTCGAGGAAGGCTTCAGCCTGTGCCTTAATTTGGCTATACGCGGGCGAAGAATAAGCGATCTTAGTCCGCATTTTGGCATTGTCCCAGACGCTGGAGTCCAACCAGCCCTTATCAATCAACCGTCTATCGCCTTGCCGTAGCGCCTCTTTCACCACCTCTGCCACTGTTGCCTGTACCATCGTGCCATACTTTTCGGCTTCACGAATTATGATCTGTTCTGACTCAAGATCGAGCGCGCCTGTGATAATTGTTCCCTTTGCCACACAGTCCTTACGCGCTGGTCTTAGTATTGATTCGTCAAGCAGTTTCTCAAGCTTACGTCGGTTTGCTTGGACGAGTAGTTTCGGAATAGTGACTATTTCTCGCGGCTGGATTTCCTGATATTCCCGCTTTAGAGTTGTGACCTCAATGACGCCCGGATACTTAGACGTCATATCCTTTTTTACTTCTGCCAATAGATGTTTGAACTGTTCATTATCTTGCCGCAGATAGAAGTAAGCAGTTTGAAGCTCTTCGTCTGAAGGTGTGATGGGATCACCAGCTTCGTTTCTAAATGGATTTCTAATGAACCGACCGATTTTTTGCTGGATATCTTTAATAGAACTATTAACGCCATCAATGTAAGCCACGAAAGCCCACGGTTCGTCCCATCCCTCTTTAAGCGCCTTATTCCAGATGATGTGTGTAAAGCCCTCATCTTGAATTTCGACAGGAGACATCTTTGCGGAATAAGTGTCCCAGAAGCCGCTGCGCGGATGTGTTGTATCTGCTTCCACAGCTTTCTTTGCCCCGCTTAAATGTACGGCGATCTTATTGGCGGGGACACCTAACGCGCACAACTCATCCCAGACTTCAATGCCGGATTTCGTATCGCTTACGACGTAACAGGCGATGGGCTTATCGGTTTCACCTCGCGCAACAATCAGACTTTCCAAGTGTTGTCGTTGCTTAACTGCGCGATCCAGAATGGCGCGACGGTCAAGATCACAGTCGGCCATTTCTATCCGCCGCTTTAGCAGCGACTCCTTGACTACCTGCGGCGTTTCAACTTTCGTCGTTAGCGTCGGGATGATTTCTGACCAAGGTTTCCCGCCCGTGTGAATGAGCGCCGACAGTCCGCCGCCTTTCTGATCGCTGCCTGACGCCATGATCACAGCACGGGGTGACAATTCCAGTAATAGGTTAGCTTGTTGCGCGGTCAGATTGTGACCCTCATCGTAAACAACAAACAGTCGGTGTCTTTCACGGCTACCCCCAAAATCCTTCTCTTTTAACTGAACCCAACGCCCACTATCGTGGATGGAGCGTCCTTCTTTATCTTCGATGTTAAATAGTGCCACGGTGCAGACGAGGATCGAGACACCTGTTGGGGCATTAAGCACAGTGTTCCACTGGTCAGGCGTCATATCGACGACGCTATAAACCCTAACGTCGTCGCCCAGGATGTGCCGGTACTGGTTCTTTAGCTTATAAACGGTTTGGGTGATCACCGCAGATGCAGGCGTCGTCCATAAAATTATGGAATCCTTTAGCCCACTTGCTACTTTGGCAAGTATCGGCGTTTTACCAGCGCCTGTAATAGCACTGATCAACCGAACGGCAGGGAAAGGAATGCCGTTGGGCAGTGTCCCACGACGACCATACTCATACATGTCGAGGGGGACTAAGGTTTCTTCGGCTGCTGTACGCTGGAAAGGGCGTAAGACTATTTCTATCATTCACCGCCCTCCAATTCGTTGCCGTTGCGAATGCCTAGTGCAGCAAGAATTTTATCGGGAATAAGACAGAACTGGTAGCCATCATCATCGACAGCATCGCTAGCCCGGGCGTAAATAAACACTGGTGCTTTCATTTTTAGCTTTTTCGCTTCGGCCAGAATCTTATAGTAGATATCGTTTGTGAGAACCTGCGTATTCCGCCATACTAAGGCGATAGCATTGCCCTTACGGGTCTTGCCAATCACGTAGCCAGACGGGTTCTCTAAGCGGCAGTCAATGCGGTCTCCGACGTCGTCTGCAGACTGCAAAATAATGTCGGCAAGTTGCTCATGTGCCGATTCCATGATCACCTTCCTCGTGATCTTCCCACCGCTTTCATAATAAGTGAACCCGCCAGTCAATGGTGGCTGTTTACCGGCCGCCCACTTGCCCGTGATAACACGCCGCACACGCTCGGCGGTCAGCGTGTTACAAAACCTATCCCGCCCACTACCCCCCTCGATTAAGATGAAGCGCCGATTCGATTCCTCAACTTGGTTGTTGAGTGCCAGTACGGCATGTCCAGTCGTGCCCGACCCGCTGAAGGCATCGAGCACCATGCCGTCAGATGGACACCACAGTTGGAGGATCTTTTCGATCAATCTTATAGGCTTTGCCGTATCGAAGTTGTGTTGCGTGCCGACGATGGCATCCAGCAGGTTGCGAGCGGCTTGGCTATGTCCACTCTCGGTGTGTTCCCACGACTGGCTGCCCATATCGAAGGGCGATGCATAGTCTTCGTCCGCCCAGTAGGTCAGCGGAATGCGCCCCTTCTTAACGTCCTTGAGATACACCTTCACGGCAGGTCTGCCCTCACCGTCGGACGCAAAATAAATCTCCGGCCACACGCCAGCGTCGCGGACTTCTAAGGCGTGTTTCCGTGCCTCTTTAAGTACCGTAGCAGGCGTCGAGAGCTTCCCATCCCTAAGTTTTGTGCCCTCTAGAACTAATGATGGAAGGGTCGAGTTTGGGTCTTTCATCTGGGTGTATGTGCTGCCCCATAGTTCCAGAATCCGCTTAATTTCGGACTTGCGAATACCCCAACGCCGCGTGCCTGGCGGGTAGTGTATCTCGCCTGTAAAGGGCGACTGAATACCATAGTCTTCAGGCTTCGGGTGGGCCTTGGCACTAAGATCACCGCCCTTCCACGGATTTGGATCGCCGTCCCGGCTGGTGTAGCGCGTGTCCATTGCCGCCGTCCGTTCCAGTAATCCAGTCATCGCAGCGTTCTTGTTGTTAGCGTAGACGAGGACATACTCGGTGGCGGTCGAGATGTGCGAAGAGTCATTCTTCGCAGAATAAGACGTCTGCCAGTTAATGATCCCCAGACGGTTCTCTTCGTCGAATAGTTCGTCCATCAACATGCCTAGGCGAAATAACTCTTGGTAGCCGATACAGACGGCGATTACACCGCTAGGCTTTAACAATTCCTGAGCTTTCCGCAGCCGGACTTCCATGAAGTTTAGCCACTTCGTATGTCGGGAGGGGTCGGTCGCCGACACCACGTCCCAGTCGTCCTTGACCGGCGCACGTGCCTTCATTTCCTCGACTTCTTTTTTAGAAATATAGAAGTCATCGCTGTAGCGAAAGTCGTTGTTTCCAGTATTGTATGGGGGATCCCAAAGTGCCAGATCAACCTGCCCGCGCAAGGCGAAGCCACCCGTCAGCAATGCCGCCATCACATCAAGATTGTTGCCCTCGATGATCATATTGCCGGTGTTTAGTTCGGGTTTAAGAGACTTGGCTTTGACCGGTTTAAGGACGATGGGCGTGATCGTCTCTTTGGCATACTTACCACGATTTTCCCAAGTCAATTGTAGTTTGACATCGCTCATTTATGAGACACGCTTCCCTTTAATCTTTTGACCACCTGCATTAGAAATTTAGCCTTTTGCCGGTAAGCAGCTTAGAAGTAGCAAGACATCCCGAATAGATTAATTTATCAGGGTTGAACTGCTATTTCAACGCGAAGGAATGTTTTAGTCGAAACACGGGTGTGGACGCTCTACCCGCTTGCTTTTCTTCCGGGTGCGTAGGTTTTCTGACAGATCAAGCGAGTAATCTATGAAGCACTTCAACACTCATATTTGCATCAAGTGAATACTCCAACAACATGAGCAAAAGGCCCCACGCTCGGAGCCATTAGCTTGCCGGAAGGGCAAAATTAGGGTTCAAGTTCCAATGTGCATAATTATCAAGATGCTTGACTCGAAATACACTCCCTAAAGCGTATATTTTCAACGACTTGCAAGCGATGAGCAGATGTAATATAACGGTGCGGCTAGTGCTAAAGGAGCACATACCTAAGTATTATTTCAGCACGATAAAATTATGACGAATGCTAGGATTAAATAAGAGTGTTACCTTCATTAACGCATGATTCTGCACAAATATATTAGTCATTCTTCGACTTCATACATATTCCTCAATGCGCACGAACGCGTACTCGTACACCCTACTCTTTACTTGCGCCACTTACAGAAACATAACAGATCTCAGCAGTCGCAAAAACACATAGCTAATGTTCTTAATCTGTACTGTAAATGGATTGAGGAGAACGATGCATTTGTCGGAGTGGATATTGACAGCGCGCTGGTGTCGATACTGGATGGTGACATATTGGATTGGCTGGGTTACCAGCGTGCCAAAGGAACCTCCGAGGCGACTATCAATAATCGTGAGGTGTTAGTTCGGGAGTTTTATAGGTGGCTTACCTCAGCAGATGGGGGGCGGGTATGTCAAAACATTCCTTGGGGAAGACGCACGTTTACTAGATCTCCACACAGGCGTCTCCCGCGTTTCGTTACAGCAGAGCAGGTTACTAGGTTACTCAAGGGACTTCACAATGAGAGTCAAAGGGTCGCAACACATTTCATGTACGACACCGGCATTCGTGTCTCCGAATTGGTGCGATTAAGCTGTAATGCCCTGCCGAATGAGAGTGATTGGCCGGACGAGGTCAATTACTACCCACTCCTCATTCCCGGAAGTAAACCCTATGATGGAAGCAAGTTTAAGTACCGCTTTACCATAATCAGCCGGCCTATGCTGGCTAGGGTGAGACGCTATCATTCTTCTGCTCGATACACACTAGTAAAGGGCTGGGGGGTATTTGAACCAGAGAAGCCAATGTTCCTCACCACACACGGCCGACCGTTAACGATTGATTCTGTGCAGAAAGCAATCAAGGCTGCTTGGACGCGCCAAGGTGGAAGTGAGAGAGAGATGTCTCCGCACAGGCTTCGCCACGGCACAGCTTTCTCTGTGTTGCAGAGTGAGTTCGGCAAGGAACTGCTGGATAAAATGCTCGTCCTAAAAAGCATACTTGGACACTCGAACATCAGCACCACCGAGATTTATAGTGCCATTCCAATCACGGCATTGCAGTCGCTAAAGGGAAAGAGGCATGTAAGATTTGAGGAGGCACAACGCATTTATGAAGACACATATCTCCCCGAACGGTCACATAAGGAGCGAAGAGGCCATACTATATGAGAGGCAAGATAACACGGTTACCCTCCAAGCCGCCCGAACCTACCTGTGAGCATCCGTATGCGCAGCTTGACTGGCTCTGTGAGCGTTTCGCCCTGCGCTATAAGAATGATGCTACTAAGCTGGCACTAAGGGCTACCGTTAGAGCCTATAAAACATTACTAGATAAATCTCACGGGTTTGATGACCGGCTCGTCAATGACCCTCGATTCTTACTATCAGTTCATTGTGATGAAGTCGTTCTGCACAACGCATCGCTCTACTGGCGTAAGCAAAAACTCTCGCCGCATACGGTAAAGGCTAGACTGCAAGTACTACAGGCATTGTTTGGCTATGCAGCAGAGTGTGGTCTCACAGCGTCGCCCATAATCTTCCCAGTGCAGGTTGGGCCACTACAACGTTCGACCCTCTTCCGTGTGGCCTATGAAGATAATGAATTAGAGTTTATTCGGAAAATCTTGGCACCAAGTCTTGATTACGCAGTAAGGATTGTGGGTGGATACAAACCGACAGGGGTTGGGGTTGACGCACGCAGAGGAGCTACGCGTGCGGCCTCTGAGCCGGACTCAGTAGGAGGAGGAAAAGAGCTATACAACGGTATCCGTGATAAGCCTTGGGCTAAGTGGGAAAACATGATCTGGTATTTTGAAAATGTAATGAAATGCCGCCCGGTGGTGTCTAATATACAAAAGGATGCAACCCATAGTGGGTTCCTTCAAGCAGCGTCGAGATACCACGGCGGTATTAACGCAGTGTACCATCGCTTAGGAGTTACATCTATTATTGGCATTGATCTTATTGCGCCATTGGCAATCAAGCTCTGTTTAGAGACGGGTCTGAACACCGAGACATTATTGAACCTCAAGCGTGACTGCTTAAAAGAATCACATCCTCTAACAGGATTACCATACATTCGATATTACAAGGCCAGATCAACTGGTGAAAAGGATTTGCATCTGGGTTTGTTTGACTCCGCACAGGACGCAATGTCACTGCGACATAAGCAGTCGCTCATCATACGACGAACTATTAATACTATTCTCCAGCTTACCCAGCCATTAATCTCTAAAACAAGAAAGCCAGATAAGGGGTTTCTTTTCATATATCAAGCTGATTCTCACGGCTTCGGGGCAGAACATGGCCGTGTGATAAGGCTTAATCATTTCTACTTCTCTCATTGGTCGCGTGTACTGCGATTAAAGACGCACGCGGATGAGGAAAATGTTCCACAGGTCTTGAATTTAGGACGATGCAGACCGACAAAAATCACGCAGATGGTACGAGAGGGCAAGGATTTTTTTGAAATTCAAGCCGTCGCAGGTCATGCGAGCGCAAGTACGACACAAAAATACCTAGCCTCTCACCAGATTGCCCCGCAGGCGCGCCGAGAAGTGTCAGAGACACTTTCTCGAATACATGAGAACGCTGAAGACTTCGAGAGTAATCCTAAACCATACGCGACGGCAGAAACACAGAGGCAGAAAGGTGTGATCTATAAAGGTGTCTTCTGCGATTGTAAGGATGTTTATGACCCGCCATCAAGTGTCAAAAGGCTGCCGACCTATAGAGAAGGGCAACCATGTACTTATTACAATATGTGCCTGACGTGTCCCAATGTTCTTATCATCAAGAAGCATCTTCCTTTATTAATCGCCTATCAAAGCGAGATCAGCATGGCCCTCTCAGGTGGCTTAAATGATGCTCCGAACTCGGCCCACTACGCGAAGTCACTTGCCGTCTTAGATGGAATTATGCTGGAGTTCGATAAGGCAGACGTAGAATGGGCGCGGGAAATAGCTAACTGCGCTGATTATCATCTTGATCCCCTGACCCACCGAGCGGTGACGAATGACGTTTAAAATGCAAAAGCTCACCTCGCACTTGGCTTCTCAAGAAGACGTTAACACGTTGCGCCAACTATCGAGTGGGAATTTCAGGTTTCGCCCTACTTTAGCAGTATCGAGCCAGTCGGTTTACAGTGATGAGGTTTGGTGTTGGGTAGATCGCGATAACAAACGACTGAAGATCTACGACGCTGATCGCCTAACGATAAACTGGTTGAATTTAAAGTTAACGTATGACCTAACTGAGGAAATTATAACAGACCTAAAGAGATTTACATTCATTCGTAGTACTCATTCGATGGCGGTTTTCCCCAGTCAAAGTCGCCACGGCAACGCTCACCCTGCGACACTTGTTAACGAAATTAAAGCAGTGACTCTTTTTCTATCACACCTGCGAAAGCAATTATCCGGCGCGGGCTACACCCTGGTTAGTAAATTATCTGATATAGAAACCGAGGACATAAGTGACGCGCTTACAACTTACGCGGGGAGGCAACTCCCCATCATCAAGAAAGTGTTCATGTGCCTTGGTAGTCCAATGCTTCAGCCTTTACTTTATTGCGGCCCGCTAAAGTGGAATGAGACTGATATTAAAAATCTGGGTTGGAATATTAAACGCAAAGAACCATACGAACGATTACCTGATGATCTCTTCCGCTTTCTGTCAAACAAGGCCACCTCTGATGTTAAGCAATTTCTCGTTGCCATGAACATCATCCCACAAGACACGACGAAACTAGGGGAAGGCTCCAACATCTTTTTATCAGCAGCACCTAATTTCAATAATTTATTCGAGGAGTATGTAAGGGGACTTACGGAGTTTAGATATGCTTGCCGATCTGAGTGTAAAGATGAGAACGCCTTTGTAAAAGCCAAGAGTAAGTATGTTACGTGGTGCCGCAGAGAGGGAGGTATTGAAGAGTTCGGTAGACTTATAGGGCGTGCTCGGAAAGCGGCTCAACTTCTAATAGCCATGTATACAGGGGCAAGACTAAGCGAACTCAACTCCTTGGAACTTGGTTGTGTGCGTCACCATGCCGACGGATGGGTGCTTGTAGGGACTCAAATCAAACAAAAGGGGATTGATTCTCCCGCCTCTCAGGACGAGTGGGTGGCGATAGCAATAGTTCGTGATGCAGTGAGGTTGCTGGAGGAGACGGCCGTATTAACTGAATCGAATGAGCTATTTCGTTCAACTAAGACATATGGGGATACCCCCGGCACCGGCTCACGTTCAGGAAGATTCACATACTGGTTTAATAAGTATCTTAGAATAGTGGACACAAAGGAGAAATGGAAAGATTACCAGCTTCATGCTCATAAATTTAGACATACGTTGGTCTTCCAGATGCGAAGGGCCGGTTTGAACCTTCCTTTCATAACTTATCAGTTGAAGCACAGTTATGATGCCTTGAATCGGAGATTAAATAATGTCACCCTTTCTTACGGAAACATTAACAGTGAGGCAGGCCGGAAAGCCATCTATGATGCAAACCATGAACTCGTTAGTCAGCTGTACCATCCTGATTCGCCAGTGGCAGGAGGGGGTGCTGAAGAACTAAAATCGCGCCGAGCTTCCTTCTTTCAAGGTATGGCACTGCAGGGCATTCAGACGGACGACGTGCTCGAACAGTTAGCAAAACAGGGGTTACCGCTAACCGATGTCGGTCTCGGGCTTTGTCAAGGGCAAAGAAAAATCGTCAAGGACGGTGTTAAAGAAGACCCGCCTTGTATAGGGCAATTGAGATGTAATCCAGTGCGATGTTCTAACGGGCTTATTCCAAAGTATAAGTTGCACGCTTGGAAGCGAGTCGCACTAGAAAATCGTGCCCGCGCTCAAGAGGCCGAATACGCACATGCCCGCACCTACCACGAAGAGGCTGCAAGTGAAGCTGAGGCAGTTATTCGCTTCTTCGACTCGCATGAAGTGAGTTCAGACGAATGATGCACCCTTATGTATCAGGCTCCCTATGACAAGAGAAATGCTGCCGATTACAAGGATCTATCAAATAGAATCGCGGCCGCATTGAAGACTCTTGAAGAAAGCCCGCAGATCGCTGCTACGGAGAAAGAACTGGCGCGGCTTGCCCAATGTAGTCGCGGCACGCTGCGAAATCGTGCTTACCCACTCGAATGCCTTAAGCAAATTAGAGCGAGCCGAAATAAAGATGAGTCTCAAAATGTAGAATCCCACGATATAACTGTGGTAGGAACTAAGCTTGATAATGAGATTTTACTTCAAGAACGTCTCCAGAATAGTCGCAATGAAGTCGCCTTTTGGGTTGACAAGTACAAAGACCTAGAAAGCGAAACCAAACGGCTACGGCGCTCTAATGAATTATTACAGGCTGAAAATGCTGCCATGGTTACTCAAAACAAGCATCTGCGCTCAAGGCTGGAAAAAGTTGAAGAAACGCTAGTTTCGATAAGAGCAAAGGATAAAGTCATTCAATTCAAAAATGGTAGGGATAGACATAAGGAAAAGTAAATCATTCGAGTCATAAAAAATTCAAAGTTAAGAAGGCTTTACAAGACGACAGACAATGAATAACCAGAACTCAGAAGAGTCCGTGAAATCCACATCAATATGGTCTAGATTATCTAAACCCGCTAATTTTTCTTCTCACTTCATCGTCCAAAAGCTCTGCTAATATTTTCAAAAATCTGACAGACTCTTTTAACTGGCCGCGGGATATACCTAGTGCTAAAGCGGTGTGCGCTACCCTGTGACGGCGATTAACTATCTCATCCAGTTTATCGCGGATAAAGGTATGGGCAACTGGCTTTCTCCACTTTCGCTCGAATCTGCTATGCAGTACGGTAAACACATCTCGGATGGCTAAATTCTTCATCATTTCACCAACCCTGTCAGAGTTAGGGTTTGCGCCAACAGCACTAAATGAATCAGGGTTAACAACATTAGATATAACCCTTCTACAAGCGGCTTCTACGTCTGTTAGACGATCTTTTTTAGGAGGTGCTTTTTGAAAGCGCTGCCCCTTCATTGCCCGCTCAAGTGTATTGAACGTGCTGCAAACTTTAAGCTCATCGGGAAGGTTGTTTAGAGAAATGGCTGGATGCGTTGTCAACGTAGTTAACTGTTCTTCAATGCACTCTTTGAGAAAGCGTTCAAAGGAAGCAACGACCAAGACGGATACACCTCCCCGTAAACCCTGAACGGCTTTCTGTTCATGTGATTTGGGTGGGTTAGAATAGCCTCTTTCAATCTTCAGAAGTTCTTCAGCGATTGAAAGGGAATCTGTAAATTCTTTTAGTGCACTGGAGGAGGGCATGCCGCGAATACCTTAAACGATACGCCATATCATCTCTCTAATCATTTCTACCCTAGTGCGGAAATTAACTACAGTATTCGTCGCTGCATCTATAGACTTTCTAAATTCTTCATTCTGAAATAACGATTTCAGCCCCTCAGTTATTTGATCCTGCTTTCCCATAAGCTGGTTCAATTTGAACTCTCTCACTCCTATCATTTGAGCATCATATAAAGCAGCTAACACTACACTGCGCCACTGGCCTTTCTCCGGTTGCCAACGCTTGAATGCATATTGTCCAAATGCCTCATCTACTAATTCTAGGGTATGACGAAAATCATCCTTTAACTCGTTCACTTGGTGCAGAGGTATATCTTTGTTATTATCCATATATCTATCCATGAGACGCTTCATGCTGCCTGTGAAATCTTGCCAGTGCTCTTTAAATGTGAAATACCTCAGCACGAATTCAATGTCACGCATCTCTTTATATAATACTGATTTTCTTCTGTTCTTAATTCCAAGTAGCTGATGGAAATGTTTACTGTCAGATAATTCCCAAAGTAAATCATTGAATGGCCCAGGAAACGCACTATTTCTAATTTCTTGAGGGTTAAGCTTGACACCACCAGTATTCAAGCGATGAAAGACCTCATATTTAATGTCAGGGTCAGACTGGCGAAGGATAATTGTTGCCCGGAGAGTCGGCCTAGTTCTCATAACCGATTGCAGCTTCGGCGGTAAGTCACTAAATGTCTTTCCGTTGAGCTCCTTATAGATTTCAAGGCCACTTAACTCAAGCCTTCCGGCTAGGAAATCAGTAATTGCTGTTAATCTTTGCTTACCGTCTATAACAGAATACTTCCCATATTCATCTTCGTTTAAGAAGATAGGTGGGACGGGAACATTCATAAGAAATGATTCAATTAAAGTAGACTGTCGCTTCTGATCCCAACGAAATCGCCGTTGAAATCTGGGGGACGTATCGATGGTTCGATTTGAAACCAGATCAGCTAACGTTGAGAGGTTATAGTCCACTACGCTTACGATTAGCTCGCGCTGTTTCTGCTCCCAAAATTCAATAGGGTCGGGTTCCGAGTAGTCAAGCATTTCCTCTGTTTCTTCAACATCTCGCCTGACAATCTCAGTAGACATCTCAAGCTCCTTTAAGTTTGAAAAGGGAATTTACTTTCTGCTTTTCTTGCTAGCTTGCTTAATGGCTCTCTTGCCCTGTGTCTTACGTGACCTGCCTGTATTGGAACGCTTACCACCCATTTCAAGCGGCTCTAGGCCATATCGCAAGCGGGTTAGGTTCGAGACAGACAAACCTTGCTGCGCTGCCTGAGCTTCAATCTGCTCATTTTCCGCTTCATTTAATAGGAACTGTTTTCTGATCAGATCTGTCGGCATAGTCAGTCAAAGAAAAATAGTCCTTTCTTTCAAGTTACGCAACTACTTTTCTTCACAATCCATGCAACTTGTTTTGTTATTAGAAGCAGTCTCATAAATACCGGTAGTGAGGCGCGTTGAAACTCGGCAAGAAATTTGCCGCCTGAAATCCTCATCGGGTATTTATGGGATAAGGGTCACCTTTTACCACGGTATTCTTCCAACTTGTTCTGAAGTGTCCGATGATAACGGGAGAATACTTCAAGCAATATGTCCAACATTCGAGCCGTAAGTCTCTGGCGCATTTCAATGGGGCCGGAACTGGATTTCAAGTCAGCCTGCATTCCCTCGATGATTTTTTTAAGATCTTTTTTCTTGAAATGCTCAACGAAAAAGTCGTGAACATTACCGACGAGTAAACTGTTTCTGTTCTTATACCTTTCTTTGCTGTTCTCTATTTCTGCGTAAGCAGCGTCAACGGTCTTCTTCAATGAATAGGTGCCGGATACATAACTATTGATGGTCTGGTCAATGAGCCTTAGAAATCTCCCTTCAAGTCTGTCCCGATGACATTCTATGTCCCGGCTGACTTTCATAAAGTCATCGATAGGGTCTATTCGTGGCGGTGGTGGCGGCGTAGAGGCAGCTCTGTCTAAAACTCTCTTTAACCTAGGCCACTTTTTTTCAAATATTTCACTTAGGGCATTATTAGAAAGAGGATTTTTGGTGGCCTTGTTAATTTCGCTTATGAGTTTGCGGGTGCCACTCTTATCTGCCATCACTCCATTAAAATGCGCTAATGGTGTAGGTAGTTTAATGCGCGTGAAGTCCGGGTCGGTTTTGATTAAATACGGACAAACCTTCGCTGTCTTTTCAGTCTTACCAAACACTACACCTGCTTCGTAATTTATCCATGTTTTCGTGACATTCTCAGGAGTAAGACAGAGTACGACGAAATTAGCTTGCTTTAGCATCCCATTAATTTCCCCAAACAACTGTTCGCCAATCGCAACTCTGTCAGACCATAAAGCATCAACGTTACGAAGCACGGTCGGGAGCCACTGGGCTAACCCTTCCGCTACTATTAAGCTTCTCTTGTCAGACCAACTAATAAACACTCCTAACTTGCTCATGAGGGTTTCTCCTGATAGTGGGATGCCGTGAGGAATAGTCAGTCAAGTTAATAAAGATTAGCAACTATCCGCATGGAGAGTGCAAAGCATTTTACTGGTCGAATATTTTCCGCACAAGACTGACCAGAGGCGATTTAAATGAATATATGTGTATCTGAGAGGTTCAATAAACGCTGGCTGAAAATTACGTAAGGGTATTTATGAGACTGCTTCTAGTTTGTTAGTTGGACATCACAAAGAAAAGACACCAAAAGCCATGATGAACATCAACCAATTTGACCGGTTCTTTGATTTACTTCACAGGAAATTAGAAAAGCTAGAGAAAGCAAAGAAGGTGCTGACCAAGGCTATTCGACATGAGAGAAGCCACAATGACGAAGGGGAGATTATTGAAGATGAATTTAGTGCTTACAGAGGCGAATTTAGAGAAGTCTAATGAAGAATAGATTATGAATTAATTTCTATTAACTGATTCTACAGCGAGTCTATAAGTTGAAGGCATACCTTAATAGACTTTGCTGCACGAATCTGTTCCTATCTAAGCTAGCTGTGCTCTCATTAACGCGATGATGATTCAAAACTCATATTCAGAAGCATTTAGTTTGATTAATTATGAAATGGCGGTCCATCATCTTATAGATATAGTCTTTGCAGTCTTAACAGGCCTCATCTGCTTCTCAGAGAATTGCATTGGTGTCTAAGCCCCAGTTCAAATTCTTCTAGCGCCTCACCCAATTCAGCGAGATCATAAATTGCTCCGAGAAGTGTATCTTTCTCACAATAAAAGCATCTTTCCACCGGAACAACTGTAATGAGATTTTCATTATAGATAAAGGTTCTGAATCGAATATCTCCAACAATGGCACCAATATGCTGATCATGCAGTATGCCTACTTTAATCTCATATTCCGAGCTAAACATTTGTGCCATCTTTTGGCGCACGGTCTCCAACAACCTTGCTTGCTGTTCTAGCCGTGCCGCCCTTTTCATTGGGCGCTCGTGATACCAGGTAAGAATAGCTTTTTGACGTAATGTTAATTTATAGGTGCTACTCATCTAATGTTGCCTTTGCTTAATGCGGTAGCCCTCGGAGACGAAATGAATCGAAGAAACGACGACATACTTTCTTATTAACTTGTTGGTTTTTAATGAGTGAGTGGCAAGCCATTCTATATGCCCGTGCATTGCGTAAAGTGGCACGTGTCAAGTAATGCTGATAATCGTTTGGTGTTGATGCAGGAGTCCAAGCTTCTAGCTCATAAGTGCTCTTTGTCAGCCGACGAAATTGGACAATTTTAGTCCCATTTTCTCTTGACAGCCGTGAGAAGGTCTCCTCAAATTTTAATCCCCAGTCATTATTCTCAGGACTATCCGGTTTGCCACCATAATCTTCAAAGGCGATACCGAGCCACATAATATTGTCCGCAAAGACATATTGTCTTACTACCGTTATTGCCCCCTGTAGATCTTGTATGCGCTTCGGCTGAGCGGGAAATTCTAAGGTGAAATCACCGTCAGGGCTTTGGAATAAAAACCACTTTGGAGTTGCTGATTTAGCAGTAATAGGAGTAGATAGAGAGTTGTTTTGTCGCTGACGTGTTTGTTGTGGTTTTACCGTGTAGGCTGAGATTAGTAAGATTGTCATCAAGATGCGGTTAATAAATATGATCTGTAGCCTGAAATGATTACCCTTCATTGTTATAATCCTTAAGTAGCAGAGCCTCGTTTATCCTCTATGTTAGATAACAGGCCATCCTGCTTTCCTTTTGTTCATTGTCAAGGTTCTTAAGCAAGTAATGTATAGCGTGGGGCGACTGCACGAATAATGTGCTTCGCTGTGGAGCTAGTAGTAAGCAACTGGCTTCAGGCGAAATTAGCTTCCGACGTTATATTAGGGGCATCTTGCCCCGTTCGCAAGTGGAACCGACTAGGAGACGATTTATCAGGAGGGAAAGCCTGATGGGTCGTACTCCGCGTGAAAAGCCAGCAAGACTTGCCGAGAAGCTGATTTATATACGCAAAATGCTTGATCTCTCACAAGACGATATGATTAGACGGCTGGACCTTGTTGGGAAACTCAATCGAGAAGAGATTTCCAAATACGAGCGTGGGCTACGAGTACCTTCTTTATTGACTTTGTTGAAGTATGCTAGGACATCTGGCTTAATCGTAGATGCTCTAATTGATGATGAAGTGGACTTGCCGGAAAAGTTGCCACGTAATACAAAAGGAGCCTAATTAGGGCAATAATATAGTTGGCTCACCAGTGATGGATGAGAAGTGAAGAAAGTCCCTTCAGGGAGTGAACCGATTAGGTAGGGATTAGCTAAACTCTTACGCCGTCAGGAGGTCAAACTCTGCTTTCACGATGTCGTAGCAGTCGCACGTGTAATCCTCCAACCCTTCTCTGTCGATGATTTTGATGTGGCCTCGCCGGTAGGTAATGTAGGCTTCAGTTTGAAGGATGACGGCGGCCTCTGTCACGCCCGCGCGCCGCACGCCGAGCATCAGCGCGAGAAACTCCTGCGTGAACGGTAAATCT
>DASVTU010000004.1:0-141143 GCA_036387415.1 Pyrinomonadaceae bacterium
CGAAGCTCGTCGAGTCCGATAGTTTCGTCCGCGCAGTCCGTTTTCACGAAGTGACGAATAAACGGGTACTTCTGTCGGAGGGCGCGACGGTTTAAGTCGAAAGGATGCTCTTTGATCTTATTGAGCACGACGATGACAGGCGACTCGTCGCCGAAGCTCTCGATGAGTTTGAGCCAGTACTCGGCGTCCGCTTCTTCGCCGCCGGCGCGCCCGTTCAGGACGAGCAAATAGAGGCTGCGCTGGGTGAGAAAGAACTGGTGCGTCGCGTGCATGATCTCCTGCCCGCCGAAGTCCCACACGTTCAGCCGCACGTCCTCGTTGCCGTTGAGCCGGAGCGGCCATTCGGTGATGCGGATGCCCTCCGTCTTCTCCTCGCCAAATCTGAACTGATTATGTAAGAGCCGGTTGACGAGCGAGGTCTTGCCCACCGCGCCGCGCCCCAACAAAATGAGCTTCGCCTCATTCAACGGACGCGGGCCGCCCCGCACCAGAAAGTAATAGTTGAGAATCTCGGCGGGATTAGCTGCCTCCTCGTGGCGATACACTTGCCATTTAGCTCCAAGCACTTCGGCAGGTAAATGGAGCGCATTATTGCCATGAAGATATAGTCTTTTGAGTGATTTGAGATTCTTAAGCGATTCCGGCAGTGCGATCAGTTGGTTGTAATCAAGATATAATCTCTTCAATTCAGTCATCCAGCCGATGGACTCCGGCAAGGAGGCCAATCTATTACCGGAGAGGACTAAATCCTGGAGTTGAGTCAGCTGATAGATAGACTCCGGCAAGGAGGTCAATCTATTACCGGAGAGGTCTAAAACTTGAAGCTGAGTCAAATTACAGATGGACTCCGGCAGTTCGGTCAACTTTTCGCCAGACAAATTTAGGATTGCACCTTGATTCTTCCGCGCTTCTTCGATGAGAGCAGCCACGCGGGCTGAGACGTCCGGCTTCTGTTGTGTTTGGCGGTGAGGTTGCTTGCTCATGGTCGTCAGTCCTTAAAAGAATTTAAGCCGCTCTTTCGGTTCTTCGCGCAATCCATATGACACCAGCAAAACGCCCGCGCCTTCGGAGTTGAAAGGCGCGGGCGTTGGCGTTTGCATGGTTTGCGTTGCGCGCGTCCCGGCGGTCAGCGCGAGAGGAGCGTGCCGACGTAGGTGAGGAGTTCGTTGGCGCAGACGGGGCAGTAGCCGCCGTCTTTGACGAGGCGGTCTACGACTTCGTTAATGCGGCGCAGTTGATCGGGGTCGGGCGTGCGTGAAGAGGTGGTGATCTTCACGACGTCTTTGAGGTCGGCGAAGATTTTCTTTTCAATCGCCTCTTTGAGCCGCTCGTGCGAGGTGTATTCGAACTGCTTGCCTTTGCGAGAGAAAGAGGAGATGCGGATGAGTATCTCCTGGCGGAAGGTGTTCTTCGCGTTATCGGAGACGCCGATCTGTTCTTCAATGCTGCGCATCAACTGCTCGTCCGGCTCCATCTCCTCTTCGGTGATGGGGTCTTTGATGCGTTCCTTGTTGCAGTAGGCTTCGACGTTATCGAGATAGTTATTATTCATCGTGCGCGCCATCTCTTCAAAGGAATAGACGAAGGCGCGTTGCACTTCAATCTTGGCGAGTTCGTCGTACTCTTTGCGCGCCGCCGAGATGAGATTGAGATAACGCTCACGCTGTTCGGCGTTGATGCCCGTGTGTTGCTCAAAGCCGCTCTTGATGGTGCGGAGCGCGTCAATCGGGTTGATACACGTAACACCATCGCGGACGAGCGCGGACGAGAGACGATTGATGATGTAGCGCGGGCTAATGCCGTCCATGCCTTCGCGGATGGTTTCTTCTTTGAGTTCGCGCACGTCTTTCGACTTGTAGCCTTCGACATCTTCGCCGTCGTAAAGCTTCATCTTTTTAACGATGTCTACGTTGGCGCGTTTGGGTTCTTCGAGCCGCGTCATGACGGCGAACATCGCGGCGACGCGCAGAGTGTTGGGCGCAATGTGGACGTTTCTGAGAACTTCGGATTGGTTCAGAAGTTTGTAGTAGATGCGTTCCTCCTGCGAGACGCGGAGGTTGTAAGGCACGCGCACAAGGATGATGCGGTCTTGCAGGGCTTCACTTTTGCGATTGCCCGCGAAGGAGACGTACTCGTTTTCGTTGGTGTGAGAGAGGATAACTTCGTCGGCGTAAATCATGGCGAAGCGTCCGGTCTTGATGTTCTGCTCCTGCGACAGGGTGAGGAGCGAATACAAGAATTTCTCATCCACCTTCAACATTTCGACGAACTCCATGACGCCGCGATTGGCGATGTTGAGTTCGCCGTCGAAGCGGTAGGCGCGCGGGTCTGATTCGACGCCGACTTCGCCGATGGTCGAGAGGTCGATGGAGCCTGTCAGTTCGGTGATGTCCTGCGATTTGGGATCGGAGGGCGCGAAGGTGCCGATGCCGACGCGGTGCTTCTCGGAGAAGAGAATGCGCTGCACTTTCACGTCTTCGTGGCGTCCGCCGTAGGTGTGTTCGAGCGCATAGCGACATTGCGGGCAGAGGTCGCCTTCGATGTAGATGCCGTAATGCTTCTCGATTTCGGCGCGCAGTTCGTGTGGAATCAGGTGGAGCGGTTCTTCGTGCATCGGGCAGTCTTTGATGGCATAGACGGCTCCCTGTTCGGTGCGCGTCCAGTCTTCAAGACCGCGCTTGAGCATCGTGACGATGGTGGATTTGCCACCGCCCACCGGCCCCATCAAAAGCAGTATGCGCTTGCGAACTTCCAGACGCTGCGCCGCCGATTTGAAATATTCGACGATGCGCGCAATCGGTTCTTCGATGCCGAAGAGTTCGGCGGCGAAAAAGTTGTAGCGGGCAACTTCGTCGCGCGTGCCTTCGTTGAGTTTCTCGATGCCCGCCGCATGAATCATGTCATTGATACGTGCGTGGGAGAGTTGGGCGAGACGTTGGTTTTGCGAGACTAACTCAAAGTAATCGCGGAAAGAACCTTCCCACTGCAATAACTCATGTTCGCGGCGCAAGGATTCGAGTCGCTCGCTGATGTTAAATTTATGATTGCCATCCTGCTGTTGCATAGCCTCTTCTTCAAACCTCTTTAAGTCGGCTTCGCGCGCGTGGACGGCGTGGGGAAATCACGCCCTCGTTGTACGACCATGCCAGCAGCCTTTTCGCGTCGGACATGCGTGTGTCGGCGCGGGCTGTTGGGTAGTCGTTTCCGTTGAGGATAAAGCTTCGATGCGCGTCTATGAACGGCTGCGCTCGCGCGGGAAGCGCCCGCCGCGCCGTCGAAACTTTTCCAACCCTTCAATGCAACTGTTTTTCAAACGGGGAGACAATGATGAACCGCTTCGCTCGCGGAGGCGAGTCAAGGACTTCATCCACCCCTCGCTGCTCTCTAGTGGCAGTATACCACAGGCGAAGGGGCAGCAAGTCAATGCTTATTTTCGCGCGACGGGCGGGTTCGCCTATTTCAAACGCGATTTAATTCGCGCACAAACTTGCGACCGAAACCGCTACTCGTCGTCCGCCGTCGCCAGCATCACGCGCGGCTTGAGTTCGGCGCTCGACGCGCTGTAGACGCCGACCGCAATCAAACTTCCGCGCCCGTCGCGCAGACGCACATGCGTGCCGTCCGTCCATCCCGCGTCCGCCGCCGTGCTGCTGCTCAAACGCACCGCCGCGCCGTGGCGCGCACGCCGCGCTTCCTCGTCGCTTAGATGCAGAAACGGCATCCAAGAGAGCGCCGCGTCGGGAGAAACAAGAATTTGCGCCAACGCGCCCGCGTCGCCCGTCGCTGACGACTCTTTCTCTGTCAACTCCTTCAAACCGTCCAGACTCGACGCATCTTCGATGCGAAATTCGCCCGCGCGCGTGCGCCTGAGCGCGGCAAGATGCGCGCCCGTGCCGAGTCGTTCTCCGACGGATTCGGCGAGCGTGCGGACGTAGGTTCCGGCGGAACAGATGACGCGCACATCCATGTCGCACGTCCCGTCCGCGCCGCGCCGCAGCAACTCCCCTTCGTGCTTCCGTGCGACAAACTCGCGAACTACGACGCGCACCGCACGCCGCTCAATCTCCTCGCCCCGTCGCGCCAACTCGTACAACTTTTGTCCCTTCACCTTCTTCGCTGAATACATCGGCGGCACTTGCAGAATCTCGCCGCGCAAGCACGCCAACGCCGCCTCGATGCGCGCCTCGTCGAATTCCGCACAATCTCCGACAGCAGCCCCTTCATCTTCCGTCGCACTCGTCTCGCGCCGCGCGCCCGTCAAGTCGCCCGTCTCCGTCGCGTAGCCGAAACGCACCACCGCCTCATACTCCTTCTCAGCTCCCGCGAGAAACTGCGCCAGACGCGTCGCGCGACCGACAAGGACGACCAGCACGCCCGTCGCAAACGGGTCGAGCGTGCCCGTGTGCCCCACGCGACGTTCACGCAACAGACGACGCACGCGTGCCACCACATCATGCGAAGTCCATCCCGCAGGCTTATCCACGATTAAGATTCCGTCCGTCATTAAATTCTCCAATTTGCCGCGCGCTTGGCCGTCAGGTTAGAGTAGTTGACGAAGATGTACAAACGTAAAAGAAGACGTGCCGTGAACGCGGGCGAAGGGGAAGCGCCGGAGCGTCCGCGTGCGCCGCTCGACCCGCAGAAGGCGCGCGAGCGGACGCTGCAACGCGCCGTCAAACTGCTCGCCGCCAAGCCGCGTTCCGTCGCCGAACTGCGCAACCGCCTGCTGGAAAAAGAGTGGACAGACGAAGCGGCGGTCGATTATGCGCTCGCACGGCTCAGCGAATACGGTTATCTGGACGATGAACGTTTCGCCGTCGGGTTCGCTTCCTACCGCGTCAAAATGAAGCCCGTCGGACGCCAACGCCTCGCGCGCGATCTTCAGATGAAGAAAGTGCCGCGCGAAACCGCCGCCGCCGCGCTCGATCTCGTCTACGAAGAGATGCCCGAAGAGAAGTTGATTGACGACGCGATTGCCAAACGCACGCGCCTGCGCGGTCGCCCCACCACCCGACAGGAAACCAAAAGTCTCTTCGACCACCTCCTCCGTCGCGGCTTCTCCTACGAACTTGTCATACGCAAAGTGCGCGAAGCCTCCGCATCAAACATTGATGAAGATGATGCTGATTCAGCATCAGACGAAACCTGACAGACGATTGCGGAATGCGGATTCACAAACAGAATTGTTTTCCAATCCGAAATCCGCATTCCGCAATTGGTAATCCTGCGTGCTACACTTTTATCCAAATTGAGTAGAGGAAGTTTAATTTTCAAATGATGACCGGAAACGAAATTCGTGAGACTTTTCTGAAATATTTTGAGCGCGAGGGACACACGCGCGTCGCTTCGAGTCCACTTTTGCCCGCCAACGACCCGACGCTGCTGTTCGCCAACGCCGGGATGAACCAGTTCAAGGATGTCTTTCTCGGCGTCGATGAACGTCCTTACAAACGCGCCGTCTCGGTGCAGAAGTGTCTGCGCGCGGGCGGCAAACATAACGACCTCGACGACGTGGGCGACAACACGCATCACACCTTCTTCGAGATGCTCGGCAATTTCTCCTTCGGCGATTACTACAAACGCGACGCCATCCGTTTCGCCCTCGACCTCCTCCTGAACGGCTACCGGATGCCGCTCGAACGTCTCTGGTTCACCGTCTATAAGGATGATGACGAATCAATCGAACTGTGGGTTGAAGCGGGCGTCGCGCGCGAACGCATCCTGCGCTTCGGTGAGAAGGATAATTTTTGGCAGATGGGCGACACAGGCCCCTGCGGCCCCAACAGCGAAATCAATTACTACACGGGCGAACACCCGGAAGACCCCGAATTTAACCGCGCCGAATACGTCAATCAGGACGGCAGCCCGACGGTCGAAATCTGGAATCTCGTCTTCATGCAATACGACCGCCAACCGGACGGCACGCTCGTCCCGCTCCCTAAACCTGCGGTTGATACGGGCGCGGGCTTCGAGCGTATCACCTCCGTCATGCAGGGCGTGCCCAACAACTACGAGACCGACATCATCCGTCCGCTTCTCGACTTCACCGCCGAACTCGCGGGGCGTGCCTACGAGCAAGACACGAAGGCGGGCTTCGCCATGCGCGTCATCGCCGACCATGCACGCGCCACCGCCTTCTCCATCGCCGACAACATTCTCCCCGGCAACGAAGGGCGCAACTACGTCATACGCAAAATCATGCGCCGCGCCATCTATCACGGACGCCACGCACTCGGCTTCGATGGGCTTTTCTTTCATCAAGTGACTGCGCGCGTCGTTGAACTGATGCGCGCCGCCTATCCTGAACTCGAAGCCTCGCGCGACTTCATCGAGCGCATGGTCAAACTCGAAGAAGAACGCTTCGGCTCGACGTTGACCGTCGGACTTCAAAAACTAGACGCGCTCTTTTCCACCACGCCCGACGGCGCGCTGCCCGACTACAAAGAACTTGCGCGCGTCTACGACACCTTCGGCACGCCGCGCGACCTCATTCGCGTCAGCCTCGAAGAACGCGGCTTCAAACTCGACGAGACCAACTTCAACGAGCAGTTCGACACGGCCTTGCGCGACATTCAACGCAAGAGCGCACGCACGCACGAAGCGGCACATGCCAAGACAAAACCCGTCTATGCAAACGTGGCCGCGCGCACGGGGCAGAGCGAGTTTCGCGGTTACGATGAGACAAAAACGGATGGCGCACGCATCGTTGCGCTCATCAACGGCGACGGAGAGGTTGAGGAACTGCGCGCAGGCGACGAAGGCGAAATCGTGCTCGAACAAACGCCCTTCTATGCCGAAGCGGGCGGGCAAGTTGGCGACACGGGCATCCTCTTTAATGCGAACGCCCACGTCATCGTCAACGACACGATTGCGCCCGCGAGCGGTCTCATCGTTCATCGCGTCGCGGTCGAGCGTGGGAGTTTGCGCGTGGGCGACGTTGTGACGGCGCATGTTGACGTGGAGAAACGCGATGCGACGCGGCGTAATCACACGGCGACCCATCTCCTCCATGCCGCTCTGCGAGAAGTTTTGGGAACGCATGTCAAACAGGCCGGTTCGCTCGTCGCGCCGAATCGTCTGCGTTTCGATTTCACCCATTTTCAACCCCTGACGCGCGACGAGATTGCCGAACTCGAACGTCTCGTCAATTATGAAATCCTTCGCAACGAGCGCGTCCAGACCGACATTCTTTCGCTCGATGAAGCGATGCAATCGGGCGCGATGGCGCTGTTTGGCGAGAAATATGCGGAGAAAGTGCGTGTGTTGACGGTGCCGGGCGTTGAGGGTCAGCCGTTCTCGCGCGAACTCTGCGGCGGCACGCACGTCCGCGCGACGGGCGACATCGGTCTGTTCAAAATCGTCCGCGACGAATCAATCGCTTCCGGCACGCGACGGCTCGAAGCCGTGACGGGCGCTGACGCGCTCACGCGTTTTCGTGAGACGGAAGCCCTCGTTGACCAAATCGCGGGCGAACTCCGCGCCTCGCGCACGGAGATTCCGGCAGCGGTCGAAAAACTTCAAGAGGAACTCAAACGCGCGCGGCGCGAGGCCGACGAGTTGCGCCTGAAACTCGCGATGGGCGCAGGAAGTGCGGCGTCGAACGGCGGCGAGGCGCGTGAGGTGGCGGGAGGCGTGCGCGTCGTGGCGCGCGAGGCGAGCGACCTCGACGCGGCGGCGCTACGGCAGTTGTCGGACACGCTTTTGGAGCAACTGAAATCCGGCGTCGTCGTGCTCGGACGCCGCGCAGACGGCAAGGCGTCGCTCATCGTGCGGACTTCGCATGATTTGTCGAAACGCATTCCGGCGGGGCAGGTCATACGCGAACTCGCGCCCATCATTGGCGGGCGCGGCGGCGGCAAACCCGACATGGCCGAGGGCGGCGGCTCCGAACCGCAAAAACTTTCAGAGGCTCTCGAAGCAAGCTACGCCGTCATTGAGCGTCTGCTCGAAGCGCAGGGCGCGTCCGCATAGGACGACGAACACGAACGACGTTAAGCGTGGTGAACTCCGAGACGAAGTTGCACCACCGAAGCGAAGCGGTAAGAGGGGCAGAGGACTTGCCTAACGAACGCGTGGCGACGAAAGACACGCGTTTCGTAAGACGAATCCTCTGCCCCTCTAATTTGTTGTGTGCCGGACGTTTAACTAAAAATACTGTTTCAGTCGCGCACGTCGCGGCGTCGAAATCTTGAACTGTCAACGGTGCGGCTAGAAAGCCTTTTACATGGCGTTCTTGTTTCCGATTTGCGGCATTGATTTCTGCTTATCCGTCAGAGTGATATTCATCTTCTCCAACGTGGCGCGATTGAGCGTGCCCGTCACCTTGAGACCTTCCGCTTCCTGATATTTCTTCAGACCAACGCGCGTGTCGGCGTCGAGTTTGCCTGTCGCTTCGCCGTGGTAGAGAGCGCGTTGCTTGAGCATCGACTGTGCCTGTTTGATTTGGTCTTTGGTGGCGCGAAAGATGGGGCCGGTTTTTCGAGCGACGTTGGAATTTGCGGCGTTGGTTGCGGAACTGCTGCTGTTTTGTTGTGACGAGACCGCGACAGAAAAAGTAGACAAAACGACGAGGAGCATCAAGATTTTCTTCATGGAGGTTCTCCTGAGCGAGGCACGCTTGTGGGGAACGCGCTTTGGGTGAGACGCGTCTGTGGGGACGCGCGTCGGTTTCCGGGCGGGTTGGGTTTGGTGTGCGCTCTCGATTTCGGAGCGCACCAATCATACATGTGCTGTCAAGACCTCCGACGAAAACCCTCGCGCCAACCCCTGCGAAGCACCTTCGACGTGTCACGCCGCGTCTTCAAATAATAGATAAAACTAAAGTTAAACAGTTAAACAAAATCCTTGCCGTGGTTCGTGTGGCGTGTTATGCTGTTTTTAGCGTCGGCGAGAGACGCTTTTGAAATTCCCGAAGCAGCGATTCCATCCACGCGGCCTGACTGTCTCACGCGCGACCACGAAAAAAAGCGTCGAGCCACAGCCGCCACCGTCGGTTTTACCCTCCATGAAATCCCCTAAAATTATGACAAGGCTAGTTCTCCTGAGCGCATTCGTGCTGCTCGTCGCGCCTGTCGCCGCGCAGGCGCAAAAAGGCAATCTCTACCACTTCGACAATTTCGACACGTCGAACGGCGTCAAAATCGAGACTGCTCCCGTCCAGAAAACCGCCCCGCCGAAAAGCAAGCTACGTCTCACGGCACACACTTCTGCGAGAGGCGCGGCGATGACGGGCGACGCACAACCGCGCGAGAGCGTGTCGGGGCTGGCGGCAGCAGCGAGCAGCGTGGCGATGAAACTAAGCCGTTCGCTCGACGGTTTCACCACCGGAAACTCACAGGTTGACGGCTTCATCGTCGCTTCCGGCTCGCGTCATGGCGTTGACCCCGTTTTGCTCTACGCCATCATGCACAGGGAGTCGGCCTTCAAACAGCGCGCCATCTCCTATAAAGGAGCGCGCGGGCTGATGCAGTTGATGCCCGCGACCGCCGCGCGTTTCGGCGTCTCCAACATCTTCGACCCGCAACAGAACATCGAAGGCGGCGCGCGTTACATGCGCTACCTTCTCAACTTTTTCGACGGCGATGTCGCGCTCGCGCTCGCCGGATACAACGCGGGCGAAGGCGCGGTCTTGAAGTATGGCCGACGCGTGCCGCCCTACAGCGAAACGCGCGAATACGTGCGACGCATCTCGCAGCGTTACGCGTTGATGCGCGACCCCGAAGCCGCGCGCAAGGCGCAAACCGTTTCGCCCGCGCAATTTGCCGCTATCAAAGCCGCCGCCCCGGCGGAAGCGCCCGCGCCCGTCTACGAGCGCAACGTCTATTCCGTGCGTTTGCCGAACGGACAACTGATGCTCCATAGCCAGTGAAGCAACGACGAGCGACGCGCAAACAACTTCATTCGGTAAACACGAAGGGGCGGTTTTCTCAAAACCGTCCCTTTCGCGTTTCATCCGAAACGGAGCGAGCGATTGGCAAATGAGCGTCGGAAACAACGTCGAACCGTCGCTTGAAACGAGAAAACGTCGCCCGCGTCTCATTTAGATTTCGGCGGGCTAGTGGTTTTAGGTATGATTGACGTGCGCGCGTGCATCTGTGGCGTCGGCGCGTAATAAATTTTTGGAGTTTCGCCGGACGTGTCGCATGTAGTTACAAGTGAAGCCGGACAGTCGGAGAGCGCGCGTGCGCGCACGCCGCGACGCGTCCTCATCTTCGCCGACGAAATGGTCGCGGCAGAGTTGGAACGTCAACTCGCGGAAGCGGGCTATGAGACACGCACACGCGCATCGGCCAACTTCGACGCGTCGGAAATCGCAGAGTTCGCGCCCGACGTGGCAATCTTCGAGATGCGCGGCGGGCAAGGCAGCGAACGTGTGACGCTCGCGCATCGCCTGCGCGCCGAGGCCGCGACCTATGCGCTGCCGATAATCTTTCTTTTTCATCAAGACGAACGCACGCTACGAAATGCGGCGCTGAGCATCGGCGTGGACGATTACTTCGCGCTGGCAACACGTCCCGTCGAATTGCGTGCGCGACTCGACGCGCTGTTCTGGCGTGCCGAAGCGGGACGCCGCGCCGCTCCCGTCGTCGGCGAACCGCACGCCGAGATTGACAACTTTCTGCTGCTGCTCGACACCGTTCGCGCAGACATCGAAGACGGCGCGGAAGGCACGCTCGCGCTCGCCGTCGCGCAGACTCATAGCGGCGCGGCAGACGCCGCCGCGTCCCATCCAGCCGAACGCGAGCGCCTGCTCAACGAAGCCCACGGCTTTCTCAAACTCAACCTCCGACGCATCGACACCGTGGCCTTCTACGGGCCGACGATGTTGCTGATTTACTTGCCCGGCATGACGGCGATTAACGCACGCGTCGCACTGATGCGCGCACGCGAAAAGTTTCTAGCCACGCGCCGCGAGAGCGACATCGCCATCGGCCTCGCGTCGTTCCCGTCAGACGGGAGAGACGTGGAAAATCTCTTCGAGAGAGCCGAAGCCTCCATCAACAAACAACGCGAGCCGACGATTTCGACAGAGGAATTTGCCACGACTTCGACGGCAGAAGTCGCAGACATTTCGACACCGGAAGTCGTGGATGCTTCGACGGCGGAAGCCGTAGATACTGCGACGCCGGAAGTTGCGAAAACATCAACGCCGCCAGTTAATGAAACGGCAGTTGATGAAACCTCTGTGCCGGAAGCTGAAAAGTCCGTGTCGAAAGCGGCGGCTGTTTCAGTTATTGATGATTCGTTGAATGATGATTCGACGTTGAAAGTTGCTGGCAGCCGGACGGCGGCAGGTGTCGAGAGTCAGGCTGAGACCGTGGTTGAGGAAGCGAGTGAGAGCGCGTCAAAGAATGATGCACCGCGTGAAGTGTCTACGGAGCAGAAGACGGATGAGTCGCGCGTGGCGGCTGTTAACGCGCAAGCGACGCCGAAGACGGAAGACTCGTCCGCGACGTATGTCCGCCCCGCCTCGCGTGCTTCGCATGTGGTGCGCGAGACGAGAACGGTCGAGACGGGCGCGTTGCCGGTGTTGGTTGAGACAGGTGCGGACGGCGACCAACTGGCGCGTCTTTCGGCGGAAGCGGGTGCGCGTGAGCGCGAGCGGCGGGCGCGGGGTGAGGTGATGCCGCGTCGTCTGTTGTTGACGGTTTCCGACCCGGTGCGGATGGCGCAGGTCAATCTGTTGATACGCGCCGCCGGGTATGAAGTGCGCGCGGCCTTTGACGGACAGCAGGCGCTCAACCTCCTCCGCATCGAACGCCCAGACCTTCTTTTACTCGATTACGAACTGCACGGCATCGACGGCTTAGAGACGCTTCGCAGACTCCGCAAGCAGAACGGCGGTCGACTCAAACTGCCCGTCATTTTGCTCATGCCCGCGCCTGCGGAGAGCGTCCGGCGTGAGGCGTTGGGAGAGGGCGCGCGTGCCGTCGTCGGGTTGCCATATGATCCGGTCGAGTTGTTGGACGCAGTGCGGACGGCGGGCACAAGCGAATAATCGTCCATGAAGAAATTGCTATCGAAACATAGATAGAAGACCGTCGAGGTCGAAAGTAAAAAGGCAGTGCGTCGCCCGTCTCACTTCACTTTTAACTTTTTGCTTTTGCCTTTTGCCTTCTTTCGAGAGAGGTTACTGCGAAATGTATTGTATGAATTGTGGCGGACAAGTGCCTACGGGAGCGCGTTTCTGCGCGGGGTGCGGCGCAGTTGTCGATACGGAGGCCACGCGCCTCGCGCCGCCTTCAGCGCGCACGCCGCTCGCAGACAGCGCAACGACGCCAACCGCGCAGACCTTCTTCAACTCTCAGACGCCGCAGAGCGTGCTTCAACGACGCGAAAGTCATCCGCCAACGCCTCCATCGCGCGGGGCGACGGAGGATGTCGAGAAGATTATTTTTGTCGTGCGCCCGACGCTTCTCTTCGTCGGCCTCGGCTACGTCGCCGCCGCGCTCGGTGCCGTTCTGCTCGTCATCCTACTCACCATCCTCCCGCTCGAAATCTCGCCGCTCATCTCGATTCCGCTCGCGCTCGCGCTCCTGCTCATCCCCGCTTACTACCACATCCTCCGCAACCGCGTGCAATACACGTTGACCGATTCCAAAATCATCATCGACCGTGGTCTGATTTCGCGCACGACAACCAATATCCCTCTCGGCAAGATTCAGAACGTGACCGTCTCGGCCACCGCCATGCAGCGTCTCCTGCGCTTCGGCGATGTCGTCCTCGACGATGCCAGCGAACAAACCGCACAAGTTGTCCTCGACAACATCCCCGACCCGCGCGGCCACGCCGACCTCCTCCTGCGTCAACTCCGCCGCCCACGATGAAACACCGGCAAGGCTAAAGGTCTAAGGCAAAAGTGAAGAACAAAACGAAGAACGAAGCGCAGGCGAAAACTGTGTTCAAATCTCGAACTACATCCGTTCTGCACTGACTTTTCAACTCAAGCCCTTCTCCGTCTCATTCTTCAACGCTTCAACCCTTTACCTTTTAACCATTTCCCCATTTCGCCCTTTCGCTTATTATTGTCTGGACGCAACGATGCCCCGTGCGGGCACATCAAAAACGTATCGCGGCGACGAGCCACGCCACCTGGCACATGGCGTTTCGGTCTCTAAAATTAGAAAGGTTTCACTGTGCGTATCTCAACATTGCTGCCAAAACTGCTGCTTCTTGTTTCGCTCGTCACGTTTCTTTTCATTCCGGCGACGGCGCAGACACCGCCCGCCGCCGCTAATGCGGATGCCGCCGCAAAGTTGTTGGTGGAAAAGGTCGGTGATTTTCGCGCGCAGGGCAGAGCGAGTCTGCCGCCTATAGCTTCTGGAGAGTCTGCGCCCGGAGATTTCGGCATCGTCTCAGCGAGCACGCGTGAGTACGTCGGCAAGGACGGGCAGAAATTTTTCGTCCAACTCATAAGGATGCGTTCGGGTTCCGCCGCCTACTCGTTTTTGAAATACGACATCGCTCGGAGCATACCCGCGCGCACAGACGTGATTGCCGAACTCGGAGCAATCGGTGTCCTCGAATCGAAGCACATCAGTTTTATCAAAGGCGCAAACTTTGTCTATATCAAGGGCGCAAACGCCCAATCGAGCGGCGACGCGAAAGACGCGTCACTGCTCGCTTTTGCGCGCGTCTTTGCCGAGACATTGGACGGTGAAGCGGGCGAGCACCCTCCTCTGGTGCTGCATCTGCCCGAATGGGAGCGTGTCAACGAGACGACCGCTTATGCCGTGACGCTGCCTGCGCTGAAAAAGGCGACGGGCGAGCATCCGGTGCTCGAAGCCGTCTCTTTCGAGGGCGGCGCGGAGGCCGTCACCAGTCCCTACGGTGGGGCGGGACGCCTCGCCATCATCGAATTCACGACGCCTCAATATGCCACCGACAATGATGCGCGTATCAAACAACGCATCGACGCCTTGCGCGCAGAGGGCAAGCCCGTGCCGTCGGCTTATCGTCGCGTCGGCAATTATTCGGTCTTTGTTTTCGACGCGCCGGACGAAGCGGCTGCGGCGCAGTTGATTGACGCTGTGAAGTGGGAAAAGGACGTGCGCTGGCTCGGCGAGAGTCCCAACGCGCTCAAACGCGCGCAACGCGCCTACTACGAAATGACCGGAAGCACGGTCTTAAACGTGCTCATCGTGTCAGGCGTCTCAATTCTGGCCTGTCTCGGTATCGGCGGGTTGCTCGGCGGCGCGGTCTTCCTACACCGTCGCGCGCAGGCGGCGACCACGCAAGTCTACACCGACGCCGGAGGCATGGTGCGTCTCAACATCGACGACATCACGCAGGAAACCGACCCCGCGCGTCTTCTTGGCAGAGGCGAAAGATAAAAGGGAAGCTGCTGAAACGTCCGCGTTCGCGCCTGACGGAAGTTGAATGTCGGTTTGTATGGCGCGGAAATAAATTTGTCGCGGGAAATAAAAAAGGCGCGTCGAACTTGTCGGTTCGACGCGCCTTCCGATTTGTGAATAGTTGTCTTGAAGTTAATCAGACAAAAAATTGCGGGTTGCTGACTATCTGCGATGTTCCCCCAAAGCATCTACAGAACAACGTCAGCAACCCGACAACCGATGCCCTTTGACTGCTTGCCTTTATCAACCTCCCCGTTCCCCCGAAGGGTGGTTGCGTTGGCTTAAATGAAAACCTCCCCCAAAGTTTTCATTTACGCTGTCTCCGAGCCTGACCCGATAACTCTAAGTAACCCCCACAATATTATCTGCTTTCCCTTTCTGCAACGACCGTGCCATGACCGCCACTATCGTTTACAAAGTGAAAATTAAATTTATAAGTCAATAATGACGCATTTTTGCGAATTCCGACAGTTTTCAAGGGCAATATCTACAAACGGCACGCAATGAAAATTTGCACGATTTTGATACTCGTCTAGTAGTACACTCGTCCGATTTTGCGTCACACTTGTCCTTTAATTTCGAGTTTGAATGATGGACGAACGACGCCGACCAGTTCGTCTCGATTATTTTTGATGGGGAAACTGGCGTAGGGCGCGAGGGCTTCGAGAGCGCGGTCGTTGAGGAGTCCGAGTTGGCGTAGGGCTTCGATGGTGACGGTCGGGCGTGCGCGGCGGTCTTCACCGTCTTCGATTTTGAACGCCAGTCCAAGCCCGCGCGGCCACGCTTCGGAGGGCACGACGCCCGCCGTGTAGACGCCTTCCGCGCCGATTTTCGAGACAATTTGCCCACCCGTGGCGCGCATTAGTTCGGTGTCGAAGCGTTCGGACGCGCCGCCGACCATCTCTGGATGGGTCGTCATGGCCGACGTGATGCGTCGGCAGGCGTCGCGTGTCGGTTCGTCAAAATCTGCGGGCGGGCAGACGAGACGCGCGTACATAAGCGCCATCGCGCGCACCGTGACGCCGAAGACGGGCACGCCGCAACCATCGACGCCGACAGCGATGTCCTCCACCGGAACGCCGGAAAACTGCGCGATGGTGTGCGCGATAGCGAGTTGGACGGGGTTGGCAGGCTGGTCGTAAGTGTCTGTCGGAGCAGAGAGATGGAGTGCGAGCGCGAGCATTCCTGCGTGTTTGCCGGAGCAGTTGTTTTGCAGCAGGCGTGGCGGGTGGCCGTGTTCGCGCAATTCGGTCGCCACTTTTTTGCTGAAAGGTTCGTGCGTCCCGCACTTCAAGGCCGTCTCGTCGAGACCGATTTTGCCGAGCATGGCGGCGACCGTCTCTTCGTGCAGAGGCTCGCCGCTATGCGAACCACAGGCGATGGCAATCTCCTGCGGCGTGAAACCGAAACGGTCTGCCGCGCCGGAAGCGACGAGCGGCACGACCTGATGCGGTTTGGCAGACGAACGGAGATATGTGAGCGTCTCCGGCGCACCGAGCCGCGCGACGATTACGCCGTCGCCGTCAACCGCGACGATGTGCCCGCGATGTCTCGACTCCGTTATCGAACCACGCCGCACCTCCACTAGAGGCTCAGGTTGAGGAATATCATCATTTTCGTTTTCTTGCTTCATCGTCTGTCAGCCTACTTTCCGCGTTTGTAGAGCGTACGACCCTTCCATGTGACGCCGCGCCCCGTGGCGATGCGGATGGCCGAGTTCAAGAGAATCGCGACGAAGAGCGCGTGGCCGAGCGGCACGGTCGCGGCGTAGACGCGCGGAATCTCCCACAGACGGTTAATCAAGTCGAAGATAACTATCTGTAAGAGCCACACGAAGCAAGTCGGCAGTAAAAGTTTTGACCAGATGCCGCCCGCGCCCGACGCGAGCATCAAGGCCGACCAGAGCGCGAGGACAGGCGGCGCGACCGAAACTAACAGCACACCCAGAGAACCGACGGCGGCTTGCCACAACGAAAACTTCGCCCCGGCAAAGAGATTTTTGGTGAAGCCTTCCCAGATTTCGTGGAAATTGGTCTGCATCCGCGTCCGCGCGAGGTCGGGCGCGTACTCTGCGCGCAGGTGAAAGCCCGCGCCCTTCAAAATCTCCGCCATCCGCAAGTCTTCCGTCACCTCGCCACGCACCGCGCCGTAGCCGCCCACGCGCTCCAACGCGGCCCGTCGGATGAGAAAGAAACCGCCCACGCCCAACGCCTCGCGCCGACGCGGGTCGTTGATTCGTTCCAAAGGCAACACCATCAACATAAACCAGCCAAACGACGGCATGAAGACGCGCTCCCAGAACGTCAGACAATCGACGCGCGGCAGCAACGTCAACGCATCGTAGCGACCTGCGAGCGCATGCCCGACGGCGCTTCGGACAGCCGTCCCCTCAAAAATCATGTCGGCATCCGTCGCCAAGACCCAAACGCCGCGCGACACCTCGAACGCCTGTTGGAGCGCATACGGTTTACCGAGCCAACCGCCGCGCGGTTCCACGCCTTCGACCACGCGGAGTCTCGCGTCTTGACGCGCGATGAGACGCAAAATCGTACCCGTCGCATCCGTCGAGCGGTCGTTAACGGCGACGACCTCGAAATTTCCGTAATCCTGCGACAGCATCGACCTCACGGCCTGCTCCAACACGCGTCGCTCCTCGTTGCGCGCGGGAACGAGAATCGAGACGAGAGGCGCGTCGTCGCCCGTCAATGCGTCTCTGTCGGAGGCGGCGGGCGCAAGCGTCTGCTGTCGCCCAATCCCGCGCCACGTCAAAGCCGCGCCGACGAGCCACAACAACACCGCCGCCCACGCCGCCCCGACCAATGCTGCGGACGCATTCATTCCCAAAGCCATTTCACGCCCAAAAAGATTTCAGTTTGCTTCGCCCGCATCTTAACCGCCACCAACCCGTAGCCGCAACTCAATTGCGAATTGCGGATTGCGGAATGCAGATTGGAAGAAGAATTCAGAAGACAGAAGCCAGAATGAGAAACGGAAAGCGTTCGAGAGCAACACCCGTCGAGATTATCTATTCAACAAGCATTTCTCCTGATTACTGTCTCCTAGCTACCGTCTACTGTTTTCATTCCGCAATCCGCAATCAACACATTCCGCAATCAACAAAGGCCGCTACCTTTGCGGGTAACGGCCTTTGCGTGTGTCTATTCAGTTGTTGAGCGTATGTCGCTCAGTCGCGTTTTTTGGCGCGGGTGGTGGGCGCGGTTGGTTTTCTGGATTTGGTCAGGACGGTTAGTTTCACCGTCTGACGACCGAAGCGCATGGCTTCGCTGGTGTGTGGAACCCAGATGTCGATTTTGCGACCGCGTACTGCGCCGCCCGTATCGGCGACCAGATATTCGCCGCTATAACGTCCCGCGTCGAGACGCACGCGCGTTCCCAGAGGAAGCACGCGTCGGTCGGCGGCGATGAGACCTCTGGCGACCGTCTTGCCGCTCGCCGTGCGCCCGCGAAGGCTGTAGGCGGTGGCTGTAAAAGGCCGCGCCGGAACGTTGGACGCGTCCGCCACGTCGCTCTTTCGGCTGGCCGGAGATTGCTGAAAAGCTTCTGTCCGGCTGCCGTTTACCGTGCCGTTTGCCGTGGTATTGGCCGCGCCATGCACCGTCCGGGGTCGGACGTGGATGGTGTTATCAGTTTCAAACATGACATCTACGTCGGAAGCGACGTTGGTCGCATCCGTGGACACAGTGATGCCCGAAAGCTCGGATGTCTGTTGAATTCGTGGCTCCTGAGATAGTGCGAGGGGTTCGGCTACGGTTGGATTCGCATAAAACATGAAAGAAGCGGAAAGCAGCGCCAGTGCCGCGCCTCCGCCCAAGAGGGATTTTGTCATTATCGTCGGTTCTCCTCCCGATGGTTAAGTCTTTCAGCGACGCGCGAGTCCTGTCTTGCTTCTCGGTGACTCGACCTCCGACTCTAGGAGTTAGGGAAAACGTCAGTCGGAGTTGGGGACCACATCCTTGATGCGGAGCGCTGAAAGCACCCTACACAAAATGAAAGACAAGCGAACCGTAATGTCCGCTTGTCGTGTAAAGGAAACTAACACAAGTCTTTACGGGATGGCAAGCACGCGCGGTAACGAAATTGTGACAAAACAACAACGCCGTCGCAAGGATTGCATCATCGCTTCAACGGCTGATTGGTTCATTGCCGGATTAAATCAACGAGCCAATCAAACAATGAATCAATGAATCAATCTTTAGAGTTCGCCGCGATAGATAAACTCGGCGTCGCCCGTGAGGAGTGCTTCGCCGTCGTCGCGCCAGTGGACTTCGAGGAGGCCGCCGGGCATCTGAACTTGGACGCGTCGGTCTGTGAGGCCGTTGAACGCGGCGGCGACAGCGGAGGCGCACGCGCCCGTGCCCGACGAGAGCGTCTCGCCGACACCGCGCTCCCAGACGCGCACCTCTATCGCTTGGCGGTCGCGGACGCGTATGAATTCGACGTTGGTGCGTTCGGGGAACTGCGCGTGGGTCTCGACCGTGCGGCCTATCCGACGCCAGTCCACCGACGCGAAATCATCAACAAAAATGCAGCAATTCGGATTGCACATTTGCAGCGCGGTGACGGCGACGGTTTCGCCTCCGTCGAGTTCGAGCGGGTAGTTGCGGACGGCGGGCAAGGGTTCTCCGGTCAGCATCGGAATCGACGCGGTCTCGAAAAGCGGTTTCCCAATCTCCGCTTCAAAACGGAAACGCCCCTCGCCCAACACTCCACGCAGACGGTAAAGCTTGACGCCCGCGCGAGTTGCGAGCTGCAACTCCTCTTGCGACCACTGCTTCTCGAAATGAAGATAAGCGGCGGCGCAACGCGTGCCGTTGCCCGACATCGCCGCCTCGCTCCCGTCCGGGTTAAAGATGCGGACACGAAAATCCGCCTCCGCCGCTTCTGCCTCCGCCATCCGACTGACGAGCGCCACGCCGTCCGCGCCCGCCCCGTAATGACGGTCGCAGATGCGTCGCACAAAATCACTCAACGCGCCCGTCTCATCATCCGACACGCCAACCTCCGACACACCCACGTTCGACGCGTTTGACACGTTGATGTGCGACGCGCCCGTCGCAAGCGTCGGCCACGTCGCCGCCAACCGCTGCGCCTCGATGACGATGTAATCGTTGCCGTAGCCGTGAAATTTAGCGAATTTCATAAGAATCCAGAGGTGAGGAAGGATTGAATCATTGCTTCATCGGGTCATTGGTTCATTGCATGATTAAATCAATGAATCAATGAATCAATGCTTCAATGGTTCAATCCTTCCTAGCCTCTCCAAAGTTATGAATGTCCCGCGAAGGAGGCGAGCAGGACGGCGATGGCGTCGGTGAAGGAGGCGCGCGGGTTGGTGTCGGCGGGCGGATTGTTAATCATGAGCGAGAAGACGAGCCTTTCACCCGCCGCCGTGGTGACGTAGCCGGAGAGCGAGGTGGCGGTGCTGAGCGTGCCGGTCTTGGCGCGGACGTTGCCCGCCGCGAGCGTGCCTTTCATGCGGTTGCGGAGCGTGCCGTCGATGCCCGCGATGGGTTGCGCGTCGCGGTAGATGGTGGCGTAGCGATGTCGGCTCATAAAGGCTAAGAGTTGTTGCGTCGTCTCCGGCGTGATGAGATTGGCGCGCGAGAGGCCGGAGCCATCGCGCATGACAACCTTTTGCGGGTCGATGCCCGCGCTGCCGAGGAAACTCTTGACGGCTCTGAGTCCGGCCACGTCGGTTGCTTCCGGCGTGTCGGCGACGACGGTTGGCGTCGCTTTGCCGAGCGCGCGCAGGAGCAGTTCGGTGTAGAGATTCTGGCTCGGTTTGAGGGTCTGCGCGGCGATGACGCTCAGCGGCGGTGATTGTCGGCTGGCAATTTCCACCAACGCAGAGACTTCGAGCGGCGACGCGGCGCGTGCGCGTGCGTCGATAGTGCGCGTGCGACCTGTGATTTGGACGCCCTGACGTTGGAGCGACGAGCGCAGCATCGAAATGAAGACCGACGCCGGATGCGCGACGGCGAGACTGGCCGAATAGCCCGCGTCGTCGAGCGGAAGACTGCCGGAAACTTCGACCACACTGTCGCCGACGGCGCGATAAACGCTTAGTTCTCTCTTGGTGCCGCGCGGTGCTGTGGTCGTGCGGTTGAGAATCCGCATCCGTTGTAGTTGCGGCAGTTGAACGTCGGGCGGCGCATCGGTGTCGGGCGCAAGCGTGTAGACGGGAATCTCCATCGGGAGCGATGGCCCCGTCGTGACGATGCAGGACGCGCCCTCGCGTGCGCCGGGTTTGACAAAGAGGTCGAAGGCGTTGTCGTTGATGGTGAGCGCGGAAGCGCCCGCGCCGTAGTACCACTGTAGGTCGTCCCATTCCCAACCGGGCGCAATCGGCGAACCCGTGAAATAACTCTCGTCGCCAACAATGTCGCCCTCGACGCGACGGACGCCCGCCGCGACGATGCGCGACGCGAATTCGTCAATCGCTTTGAAGTAATCGGTGCCGCCCGTAAATCGCGTGGCGAAGGTCGGGTCGCCGCGCCCGTAGACGGTCAAATCGCCGCGTATCGTGCCCGCGAGGTCGGGACGCGCCGGAGCGTAGACCGACGTGGTGAAACGAAATTCGGGCGTCAGACGGTCGAGCGCGGCGGCGACCGTGTAGAGCTTCATATTCGACGCGGGCTGCATCCACTTGTTGGCGTTTTCTTCAAAAAGCGTCCGCCCCGTATCGAGCGAAACGACCTTGACTGCCACGTGCGACGAGGCGAGTTCCGGCTGCCGCATCACTTCCAGTATGCGCGCACGCAACCCTTCGAGCGAGTTCGGCGAGGCGGCGACGGTGGTGGTCGCGCTCTGCGGCGACGCGGTAAAAGGCGTCGCGGTCGGCGTCGCGTTGAGAGAAGGAGTCGGTGATGCAAGCGGCGCTGGTCGAAACGCGGGCGCAGGCGTCGCGCGTGGTAATGCGCGTGATAAGGGCGTCGCGGTTGGCGTCGGAGACGGAGAAGGTGCGGAGGTTGGCGTCGTTGCGGGGAGCGACGGATTGACGCGGCGCTGGCGTTGCTGTTGTTGCGGGGTTGCTGCCGCGCGTGCGGCGGGCGCGAGCGTTCCGAACGTGAGCGACAGCAGAAGGAGCGCGCGAACAAAAGTCGGGACGTTTATCTTTTTGATGGACATAGCGACAGACGAATTTCAGACCGATTTTTCGTGCAACGTTTAGAACGCGTTTCAAAATCAGAATTAGCCACAGAGACACGAAGCAAGCAAATGAAAAAGATGTGGCTTCAGACTTTTATCGCGTCTCTCTATCTCCGCGTCTCTGTGGCAGATTTCGAGACGCACTCTTATTCGCCGCCGACGGAGCGGACGAGTTCTTCGGCGCTCGCGGTGGCTGTGCCGAGTTTGCCGACGACGATTCCGGCGGCATGATTAGCGAGCATGGCGGCTTCGACGAGCGTGGCCCCGGCGGCGAGCGCGGCGGCGAGCGTCGCAATCACGGTATCGCCCGCGCCCGTCACGTCGTAGACTTCGCGCGCCACCGTCCCGACGTAAACCGGTTCGCCGTCGCTCTCCAAGAGCATCATCCCCTGCTCGCCGCGCGTAATCAACACCGAACGGCACGCGAGACGTTCACGAATCTGTCGCGCCGCGTGCGCCATGCCTTCGTCCGTAACGTCTTCGCTGCCCGTCACGCGCAGGGCTTCGTGATGGTTCGGCGTGACGAGCGTGGCGGGTCGATACGAGTCGAAGTTTCGCAACTTCGGGTCAACTAAAACCGGAACACCTGCCTTGAGCGCGAGCGGCAAAACTTCCGCGAGAATGCGCGGCGTCACTGCGCCCTTGTCGTAGTCGGAGACGACGAGCGCGTCCGCGCCCGCGAGCGCATCCCGCAGGAGCGCGATGATGCGTTCCTCTGTGCGCGCATCGACGGGCGTGCGTCGCTCTCGGTCTGCGCGCACGACGAGTTGATTGTGCGCGATGATGCGCGTCTTGAGCGTAGACGGACGACCCTCGTCAACGACGAGCGACGCATCCGCACCAAGCGCACCAATCTCGCGCAGTTCCGACTTGATACGTTCGCCCGCGCGGTCGTCGCCGACCACGCCCGTCACCGACGCACGCGCGCCGAGCGCCAGCAGATTCGCCAACACGTTTGCCGCGCCACCGAGCCTGACCGACTCGCGCCGGATGTCCACGACAGGCACGGGCGCTTCCGGCGAGATACGCGTCACGTCGCCCCACACGAATTCATCAAGCATCACGTCGCCGAACACCACGACCGTCCGCTCGCGCATCCCGTCTACAATCTCCGCCGCGCGTTCATGTCTCAATGTCTGCATAGCTTCCACGAACAAAAATCACACGCTGCTTCAACAAAAATCACATCGCCGCCGCGTTTCACTCCTTCACCCACTGAATCACCACCACAGGGCTTTCCGCCTCCTTCAAAGACCTGATGAGGATGACGAATCCGTTCTTTAATCTCCACAGCTTTTCGTCGGCGACGCTCGTATCTTCATCCTTCGCGGCTCCATACTTTTCCGTCAACCTCTTTTGCCACGCCTCGAACAAATCCTTCTTCTTCTCGAACGCATGAACCACCACGCTTATCTGTACCACGCCCGCGCCTTCCTTCAGAATAATCGTCCCGCGTCCCTCCATCTCGTTAAACTTTCCGTTCCACGCCACCTCCGTCTCGACGCCTTTGAACCCGATAGGACGATGCCCGCGCTTCTCAATCGCCTTCCTTGCGTCCTGATAACTCATTCCCCACTTGATTTCCGGGAACTCCTTAAAAAAGTCCGACGGCTCAAGCATCTCATCCTCATCAGCCAATGCCTCACTCAAAACGCCCGCATCAAACACCTGACCCACACGCGCAGCATCCGCCGCCTCGACAATGAAAGAAAAGCACATCACAAACACCACAAAGCCGACCAACCTCCGCTTCACTCTCATGCCACACGCACTCCTCGATTAAAGATAATCATCTCAAAAACGATGGACGCCTCTCGTCGTTCAACGCGCCGTTCCGATGAGATGGAAGACGCCCCACACGACGCCGACCAACGCGACGACGACCAGAAAGAGACATCCGAACAGCGCGAATTTTATCCGTCGCCTCGTTCGTTCATCGCCTGGCGATAGAGTGTTTTGTGGGAAATAGGGCGGCGGCGTCGATGTCGGCATTCGGCAAACTCCTTCCAATTCAGACCCCGAACTATGGACGTTTGACCATCAAAACTTTCATCAAAAATGCTCCGTCCTTCATCGTCCATCGTCTATCGTCTGTTGTCTATCGTCTGCGCAAGCACACGCTCGATGGCGGCGGTGACGCGTTCGACCGAGACGCGGCGGATGCATTCGGGCGCGTCGAATTCGGAGCACGTATAACCGGCGCACGGCGCGCAGGCCATCTCTTCGCGGACGACTTCGGCGGGCGCGTTTGTCCACGGACGCCAGTGCGCGACGTTGGATGAGCCGAAGACGACGACCGAAGCGACGCCGACGGCTGATGCGATGTGTGCGATGCCGCTATCGTTGCCGACGAAGAGACGCGCGCGTTGCGCGAGCGCCGTCACTTCCGGCAACTCAAGGTCAGCCAACGCGACGACGCGCGCGCCCGCTTCGCGTTCGAGTGCGCCGACGATTTCCGTCTCATGCGGCGCGGCGACCGCCACGGACGCCAACCCGCGCTCGCGCAAGTAATCAACGACGCGCGCAAAGCGTCGCACGTCCCACGTCTTCGACTCGAAGGCTGCCGCCGGATGAATCAACGCGAACGGTTGCGCCGCGTCGAACTTCGCGCGCCGCAACTTCTCCGCGACGCCCGACGCGGCACGTTCCGTCACGACGAGTCGCGTCGGCGGTCGGTCGCTGACGGGCACGCCTGTCCAACCGAGCAGCGCCAGTTGTTGTTCGGCGGAATGCGTCTTGGCGCGTTGCCAGAGCGCGGCGGCGGGCGGCGCGGTGTCGGTGTGCAGAAAGTGGTAACGATAATCACGATAGCCGACGCGATGCGTTGCGCCCGTGGCGCGTGTGAGAAATGTGGCGGTCGAACCGCCGTGGAGATTGAAGGCGACATCATAGCGCGCGGCGTGCAACTCGCGTGCGACGCGCAGGCGTGCAAGCGTGCTCTCGCGTTTGATGGTCACGATGCGGTCAACGTCCACGGAGCCTTCAAGCAGAGGCGCAACCCAGTCTTCGAGCAAAACGTCGATGCGCGCATGAGGCAGGAAACGACGCAGCGCATGGAGCGACGGCGTGGCGAGCACCGTATCGCCAATGGAGCGCAGACGCACGACGAGCACACGCCGCACCTCCGCGTGCCAGTCCCAACGCGCGGGCGCGAGCGGCGGCGGCTGCTGCTTCGTCTCATGTCGTTGAGCTTCGTCGGTCGAGACGGTTGACGCAAGCGTGGACGTAAAATGCGGCATCTCAAAATGGTTCGTGGCAGACTCTTTCGGTCGTCTCGCCTTCGTGTTCGGGTTGCTGCCGGAGTCGGGTGGCGGCGGTCGCTTCTGTGTCGTCGCTTGTCCGTCTCGCTCAAGTTTGCGGAGCGGCTTCTTCGTCTTCGACGGTCGCTTCTTCGGCCACCATGTTTGGAATCCCCGCGTCGTCAATCGGATAGACGCGCCTGCACGCGACGCACTTGATGCGACGCGCCTGCTCCTGCAAAACCAACTTCCCACGGCACGCCGGACAGACAAACCTGAACATCTCCAAAACCTCTTGCGTAACCTCCATCTTCGTCGCCTCCATCCTGCGCGCCGCGCGTTTTCGCCGTCTCAAACACGCCCGCGCCACAGCAAACCACAAAGCGTTTCAGCTTAACAGCAACGCAAACACGCAAGCAACAATCCATTGAGGAATGCGGATTTTGGATTGCGGATTGGAAAACCGGCTGTCTTTTCAATCCGCAATCCAAAATCCGCATTCCTCAATCGTCAGGTTCTTTCTTCGAGTGTCATGCGTATGCCTTGTTTGCCGGGGCGGAGTGTGATGCGGGGCGAGGTTTCGATTTTCTGATTGGGGACGAGATGCATACGCCAGCGACGTGCGAGCGCGGCGACGAGCAATGTGGCCTCCATCCATGCGAAGCCTTCGCCGATGCAGCGACGCGGCCCACCGCCGAAAGGAAAGTAAGAGAAGGCGGGACGTGCATCCTTCGCTTCCGTCGTCCAACGCTCAGGGTCGAAGCGGAGAGGGTCTGGGAAGTAACGCGGGTCATGATGCATGACGTACTGGCTGACGAGAACCAACGCCCCCGCCGGAATCGTATAACCGCCGACTTCGTGTTCATGAACCGCCAATCTCCCAATCGCCCACGCGGGCGGGTAAAGACGCATCGCTTCGGCCACGACCATCTCCGTGTAGCGCAGGCGCGCGAGGTCTTCCACGCGCGGAAGTCGCCCGCCTTCTAACACCGCGTCAATCTCCTGATGCAACCGCGTTTCGACTTCCGTGTGCTCTGCGAGCAGATACCACGTCCACGCGAGCGCGTTGGCGGTGGTTTCATGTCCGGCGAGAAAGATGGTCATCACTTCGTCGCGCAGCTGTTCGTTCGACATGCGGCTCCCGTCCATCTCCTCGTCTTCGGCGAGGAGAAGCATCGAGAGCAAGTCGCCGTGGTCTTCGCCGCTCGCACGGCGCTCGTTAATGATGCGATAAATGACGGCATCGAGACGGTCGCGTGCCCTCTGGAAACGTCGCGTTTGCGGGAGCGGCAGCTTCTCTAAAAACTCGGAATAGGGCAGCAGGAGAAGGTTGAAGAGTTCCATCACTTCATTCATCGCCGCGCCGACCTCTCCGGCGTCCTGCTCCACATCGGCGTCGAACAGAGTTTTGCCGACAATTGACAGCGTGAGCCGCATCATCTCTCCGGCGATGTCGAGCGTTTGCCCGTCGTGCCAGCGTTCGGAGATGCGCGCGGCACAATCGACCATCAACGCGCCGTAGCCCGCGACGCGTTGACGATGAAAGGCAGGCTGCGCGAGACGGCGTTGGCGTCGGTGATGCGCGCCCTCGCTCGTCAACAACCCTTCACCGAGCAGACGCTTCGAGCGTTGCAGTGCGCGTCCCTTGTGGAAGCGTTCGTGATGCGTGACGAGTACGTCCTTGATGTAGTCGGGATGGTTCAAGACGAAGACGTGCTGCGGCCCCATCTTGAAATAGGCGATGTCGCCGTAATCGCGCTGAAGCCGCATCAAAAAATCGAGCGGGTTGCGACGAAACGAGATGAAGTGTGCGCCGGGAATTATGTGTCGCGGCCCCGGCGGAAAAGTTGTGGCGGTCGTTACCATTTGAAACTCCCCAGACGAGGATATAATACGCGCGTCGGACGCGTTATGTCGTCGCCGTGATGATTTTTGACCAGACGTACGCGCGTCGAATCAATCAATAGAAACTTCACGTGGTGTCGTAACCGATGAACTCAAAAAACAGAGATGAAGCAGAGCTTCCGGCCTTCGTCGATACGCCGTGCTGGAAGGTTTCGCCGCCCCTTGATTTTTCGGAATTCCTGCGTCAACTCCCGCGTCTTCTGCCGCCCGATTCCATTCTCTACGCGGCGGGGACGCCCGTGCATGAGGTCGAAGCATACCTGCTGGCGAGGCCGTCTGTTTACGAAAACAGACTCTCGACGGGCGTCTTCGGTCTGCGCGCGAAAGGTTTCTACATGCCAGCGACGGAAGCAAATCTTCGCGGCTTCGCGGACATCGCGGAGAATTTCGCCGAGCCGGAAGTGTGCGACCATCTGCACGTCTACCGGAACAACCAAGCCATCCTCCACTGGTACGACCTGCCCGCAGACCACTTCTACGTTTCAACCACGACCGACGAAAACAGCCTCCGTGATGTCTGCCAAACTCTCGGCTGCCACTACGAACTTGAGACAGAATCTTGTTAACCGTCCGCGCCGAACAACGCCCGCTCCACTCATCCCTCCGTCCTCTGTTATGATATTTCCGTCGCTTCGATGTGACGCGCGGGAGTGGGTCGTCTCGAATGTCTCTCGTTTGTTGAAGGCATCGCTTGCGTCCGTCGTGTCGGGTGGTTTTTCGGGGAAGGCTGGTGAGAAAGTTTTGTCTCTAGAGTTTGCCGTTCAATTTCAATGCCCTCTGCGCGCACGTTACGAGGAGGAACACTTGCGCGCGTGGGGGCGTCTGGGCAGTTTGCACACGCGCCTGACGACGGGCGAGGCATCGGCGCCGACGGAAGAGAAGATGCGTTTTGTCGAGCGTGCGGCGGTCGAGATTGAACGCATGCAGACGGAAACCATCATCTGCGAGACGTGTCCGGCGCATCTGCCGTCGGAGACGGCGGGCGAAGGCGAGCCAGTCGGATGTCTGGGGCGCATCACGTATCCGATTGAAGCGCAATTTGAAAAGTTTCTCGCAGACCGCATGCAACTCGCGCTCGATACCCTCCCCGAAGAAGAACAACCGAGACTCCTGCGCGTGCTCGTTGACCGCGATTCTCTCTTTGACGGCGAAGGCGCAAAGAGTCTCCGCAGCATCACGATGCCCGACGGCCTACGTTTCTTCGAGTTGCGTTTGCCTATCAAGTTTGCGCGCGAAGCCGCGCACGTCACCACCGACAACCTCTTTGACGCCCTCGCCGGATTCACCTCCGAAGACGCCGAACGCACCACCTACACACGCGAACTCCCACTCGCCGCCACTCCCGATTATTACGACTTCCTCGACCTCATGCTCCGCAACGACCTCTCCATCTCCGAACGCGAACGACTCAACGCGCGCAGCCGCAACTACAAACAATTCCTCCGACTCCTCGCCGCACTCGAACGCGCCGAAGCACTCAATTCACGCGTCTTGCTCGACTAAAAAATGAAAAATTAAAAGTGCAAAATTAAAAAGAAGAAGTGGCGAAAAGAGACCGCTTCCGCCCCACGCCTCTCTCGTTTACGTCTTCCATTTTCCATTTTTCATTTTCAACTTTTCATTGGTTTTCTTCGTCGAGTTGGCGCAGTGTGTCGAGGATGAGGTTGGTGTTGCTGAGGGCTTGGATTTGGACGGGGAACTCTTGCGCCGATTTTTCAAACTCAAACGAACCATCGGTGATTTCGACGAGCAGGCGGAAGGCGTCGATGGCCGTCGCTCCGGTGCTCTCGGCTCCGACGATGCGCCCTTCGTTAAAGAGAATGCGCCCCTCGCGCGGTTTCTGTTGCTTGTCAAAACCATCGACGGTGATGGCTCCCGTCAGACGTGAGTTTTCGAGCACCTGTACGACATCGAAGATACTGATGATGGAGAGGTCGCCGGAGAGTGTGGCGATGCGGCGTTCTTTAGTCGTCGCTGCGTGTGCGTCGGGGCGCGGCACGGCGAGTTCGGGTCGGCGCGCACGACGGATGGCTTCGAGTCCGGTGGCGATGGAGATGCGCGGGTCGAAGTGTTTGGCTTGCAGTAGGCGTTCGTGTGCGGTCTCGAAATCCTCGCGGGCGATGTAGAGATTGGCGAGCGCAAGACACTGGCGCGCAGCCTCTTCGAGCAGTTTATGAGTCGCCGCACACTCGCGCAGTTTCTCTCGCAAAACGACCGAGCGCGGGTGTTCTTCGATGGCGCTCAGCAGTCGCTTGACGGCGCGTTGCGGCGCTTTGTATTTGAGGAATAACTCGGCGTCGAGCAACGCCGTTTCAATCTCCTCGTCCTGACTCTTTGGCGAGTCTCCTGCTCCATCGCTCATCAGTCTCAAATCTCGGAGGCAAAATTTACGGGGTCGGGCGGTGAGTTTAACACACTCCGCGCGTCGCTCGGTTCAGACAAAAAAGTCGGTCAAAACGATGCCCTGTACGACATCGTACATAACACGAAATCGTGTAGACGATGAAGCAATCGGCAACCTCCGCGCCTAGCGAACAATTCACCGAAACGACGACAAGGCGCGTCGCAATCTCGCGTAAGTCTTTAAGTTTTAACTGCAAATGCGGCTTTTGAAGCGTTAACGGGCGCGGCGTTTAAGCACGCTCTGCACGCGTTTGTGCGGGTGGAGGGCGCGTGTTTCATCTGGGAAACGTGGCATATCGCGTGCATAAATACCTCTGTCACGCCCCCGGCAAACCAGCAGCGTTAACGTTTACAGCAAGTGCGGACTCGAACGACCGCTGGCAGGATTCATCCTGAATTTTGTGTCCACAATTTATGGAGGAGCACGCTGAATGATTGATGAGATGCGATTGGAAATTCCGGGCGCAGCGACGATGCAGTTAGTCAACAGCAGTTGGGCAAGCTATCTGCAAAGAGTCTGCGCGCGGCTCAAGGCGGTCGGGGAAAAGCGTCGCAGCGGCGACGGCATGCACTACCTCGTCAGGCGTCTCAAGCAGACACGCCCGTCAACCTATTTCCACTGTCTGCGCGTCGCCAAACTCGCGCATACCACGGGACGCGCCTTCGGCTTCGACGACGAACGCGTGCAGCAACTTTCTTACACCGCCATGATGCACGACATCGGCAAAATCCTCGTCCCCGAACAGATTCTCAATCGCCCGCGCAAACCGACGCGCTTCGAGCAATTTATCCTTCACATGCATCCGAACTTCGGCGCACTGCTCGCTTCTTATTTCAATCTTCCGGCGGAACTCCGCGTCCGCACACAGCATCATCACGAACGTTGGGACGGCAAAGGCTACCCGCACCGTCTCGGCGGTCAGGATATTCCGTTGATGGCGCGCATCGTGCAGGTGGTTGATACATACGACGCGATGGTCGCCGTGCGTCCCTACCGCGCGCCGCTCACGCACGATGAGGCCGTAGCGGAATTGCGCCAGCACGAAGGCAAGCAGTTTGACCCGCGTGTCATCGAAGCTTTCCTCGATACGTTTTCGAGAAAGAGGGGTGTCGAAGCATGAACGGATGGATGAAGCGACGCATACTTCGTGCGCGTGAGCGTTGCCACAAGATTCTGCTCGCGCACGTGCAGAAGATGTCGCCGAGACAAGAAACACCGACGCCATCCGTCAGGCGCGCGGCGACCCCCAACGCCGCCCACGCCACGACGACTCGCACGCGCTTTTCACACTAGCCGCTCCTCGCTCCACAACCAACGCGACTCCATGCCGTTCTCAACCGAGGACGGCTTTTTGCTTTCTCCGCATCGAGCATCAGCGCGGCAACGGTTGTGAAAGTAAGGCAATCCGGTTCGCTGCCGCACACGTAAAGTCGAGAGCAAAGCCATATCGACGGAAGTCCAAGTTCTATCGACGGCAGATGGAGATTCAGGAGCGCGCGTTTGCCGGGGAGTTGAGAAAAAGTTCTTTGCAGCCTCGCGCCGATAGGTTACACTCCGTCATCTCAAATGCCTGTAGCGATACGGTTCTCATGCCTGAACAAGTGTCTGGAGCTTGGCTCACAGCTTTCAAGAATTTCCTGAGGAGCAAACTCCGAAAAAAAGAGAGTCAACCTCGCGTGCTAACTAAAGGGACGAACGTGTCGAAGCGATAACTTCGTCTTCATTACGTGTGCACAACTTTCTCTCATCTTTTCCCGACAACGATTCCCAACTTGCCTCTTAACCCAGAAGGAGAAACAGATGAAAGCCACAGCAAAATTTTTTGCAAATAAGTTTAGCAGGGTCTACTGCCTCACCCTGATAGCGGTCGTCATGGTCGGCGCGGTCGCCTTGAGCGGGCTGAATGCTTCTGCCAATCATCCGGTCTACGTCGAAGGTAACTGCAATCCCTTTCAACCTTTCGTCGCGCCGAATACCTGCGGCGACTTCGACGGCGATGGTCGTGTCGGCACGGCTGAAGACGCCGACAGCGCCACCGACCGCATCTTCGGCACCATCAACGGCGCGCTCGGCAGCACCGCCCTCGGCAACGCCGCCGATGGCTCCGGCCCGATTGCCCCGAGCACGGCGGGCATGAACGGTCGCGTTATCATCGTCACTTCGGGACGCTTCGCCGAAACCATCACGATTGCGCCGCTCCCCTCCGGTTTCGGAAACGTCGAGATTGAAGCAGCGCGCGGCGTGGAAGCCAACATCGACGCCGTTGTGCAAGGCGATGCCGCCAACACCAATCGTCAAAACAGCATCGGCGTCAGCATCAACAGCCCTTCGACCGGCATCGTCACCTTGCGTAACCTGACGATTCGCAACTTCCTCGAAGGCATCCGTCTGTCGGGCACTTCGCGCGTCAACATCGACAACTGCAACATCGACAACAACCGCAACATCGGCGTCCGCGCGATTCAAAACAGCAGGCTCACGATGAACCACGGGCGTATCGTCGGCACGGGCTTCCGCTCGAATCCGGCGGTCGATAACACGCCGAACAACGGTTCCGCCATCAGGCTCGAAGATTCCGCCATCGCCTGGATTGCCAACACCACCATCTTTCACAACTTCGGCCCGGCCATCTCGCAAGAAGCTGCGGGCATGACCCTCACTCTCTTCGAGGTGGTCTGCGGCGACAACAATACGGGCAGCGGTACGGACGCCGCTTGCGTCAGCATCTCTGCGACTCCGACGGCTGCGCCCGCGATTGTGACAGGCGCAAACGACGAAGACGCGCCCTGATTGCGCTCGCCCATCGTCGTTTTGTGACACGCGCCGTCGCTTTGTCACATCGTTCCACCCCTTCAACCAGCGTTGCTTTCAAGATGCGAAAGCAACGCTGGTTTTTCTTTGTTCGCTTTCAGAAATCGAGACGAAGCCCGACGCTCATCTGCCGCGGGCGGAGCGTACGCGTCGGGACGAGAAACGTGTCGAGAAACGCCTGTTTCTGTTCCGGTGTCGCCGTCGGCCTGAGCGCGTTGAAATTGATGAACTCCGCGCCGAAGGTCGAGACGGTTTTGTTCAAGACGTTATCAATCTCGATGACGGGGCGCAGGCGACGCGCGCCGCCGAGTCGAAACTCGCGCGTGAGGTTGATGTCGAGCATGAAGAAGGAGGGGCCGCGTCCGGCGTTGCGCGCGAGATTGCCCGTGCGGCCAATAGTGGGGAGCGCGAAGGCGTCGAGCAGGTGATGGTCGAGCGCCTCGCCGCGACGACGCGCACGCAGAAGCCTCGCGTCGCCCGTGAAGATGGGACGGTCGTTGTTCACATCGTCGAGGTTGCGGTCGATGCCGCCGATGCTGATGTTGAAGGGCGCGCCCGACGAGATGCGGAGGATGGGCGAGAGGCGTAGGCCGCGCAAGAGAGGAAGCGCGCGACGCGGCGTGTCGAACGTGCCGGAGAGGACAAAGCGGTGGCGGCGGTCGAGAAGACTCAGCGCACGTTCGCCGCGAAAGTCGCCGACGCGGAGCGCGCTCGAAGTATTGACGATGCCGTCATCGACGAGGCGTGAGAGCGTGTAAGCGGCGCGAAGGGAGAAGCCGAAACCGTCTTCGCGGCCAGCGAAGCGGCGTCGGGCTTCGAGCGTAAGACCGTGATAAAAACTGTTGCCGAGCGCCGCGAGTTGTTCAATCTGCCCGCGCGTCGGGTCTGGACGAAGCGCGTTGACGGCGGCGAGTGCGGCGTCGAGCGCGTTGGTCGAGTTGATGCTGTTGAGATTGACGACGGAGACGGGCACGCCGAATTCCGACATGCGCGCGACAGCGGCGTCGCTGTTCGAGGGGTCGGGCGGCGCGTCTGTGAAGCGGACGAGTTCGCCTGCGGTGGCGGCATCGTAGAGCGGTCGGGAACCGTCGGCGCGGCGAAAGTTGGCGAAGTCGCGCGACAGAAGATAGTCTGCGAAATCCGCATAGCCGCGCGGCAGGACGGGTGCATTGGCGTTGAACTCGCGCCAGAGATGGATGCCGCGATTGAACGTGTAGTTGGCTTCGACGACTAGCGTGCGCGCCAACTCGCGTTCGATTCCGACGTTGAACTGATAGCTTTCAGGGATTCGCAGAGAGGGTTCAAGGCGACGCGAGAAATTCGTGAGCCGCGTACCGAATTCTGCGACGAGCGCAGACATAGGCGTGAGCGTTTCGGGGAAACGAAGATGCGCGGCGATGAAGGCGCGACGTTGGTCGCTCGGCAAGTCGTCGGTGTCGAATTCAATCAACTGTTTGCCGAGTGTGAAATCGTCAATCGTGCGAAGGAGCGCGCGGTTATAAAAGATTCCTGCGCCGAGACGAACGACCGTCTTGCCGCCTTTGCCGGGCGCGTAAGCGACGCCCACGCGCGGCGCAAAGTTGTTGCGGTCGTGGATGATGGTTTCGCGTTCGTAGCGAAGGCCGTAAGTGAACGTGAGGTTGGAACTGAGGCGCCACTCGTCCTGCGCGAAGACGCCCGTATAGATATTCTTCTGCACCGAAGCGGTTTCAAATCGCTGACGAAAACGGCTCGGCACGTTGGCGAGAAAATCTGCGGCGCTCGCAAAATTAAATGTGCCGGAGGCGTCCGAGAGGTCGATGAAAGTGGAACGTATGCTCTGCACGTCGCCGCCAAATTTCAGCGTGTGCGCGCCGACGATGTTGGTCAGAGAATTCTGAATCTGCCAGCGTGTCTCGCGTCGCTCGGTCGCCCCACTTGTCGAGGAACCGGCGACCAATGTGCCGGAACGGTCGGACGGGTCAACGGCGTCGAGCGGGTCGTTGATGGTAATTAACACGACGGGACGCTGTGCCGACGCGCCGCCGCCGCGCGTTTGCGTCGCGGGAGCGAGACGCGAAATCTGTGCGCGCAATTGATGGACGAGCGTGGAGGAAAACACGTAGTTGTCGGAATAGGAGAGCGCGTCTGTGTCGCGTGTACGTGCCTGCAAAGCATCTGCGAGACGGAGGCCGCCGCCGAACTGTCGCAGGTTTTTGAAGCGTCCGCGTTGATAGAGGAACGCGCCGTTGTGCATGTCTGTGTACTTGTGGTCGAGGCGCGCGGTGAAAGTGTGCTGGCGCGAGGGCGTGCTGGTGCGCGCGACGAAGGGAGCAAGTTCGGCGGGCGCGTTGGGCGCAGTTGGAGCCGTCGCTTCGAGACGACGCCCCGCGAGCGTGGTCGGCGTGGGAAGCGGAAAGAGCGGATTCGATTCGACGGGCACAAGCGCGTCAATCAATGCGGAATCGAGCGTGGTGTCGAGTTCGTAGGCAAAAAAGAAGAAGGTTTGACCGCGACCGTCGAAGCGCAGAGGGGCGAGATACTTACTTGTAAGCAGGACGGGGCCGCTCAAAGTCCCGCCGCCGTTGTGTTGCTGCAAGGGCAGACGCTTTAAGCCGCGTCGATTGTTGTTGAATGTGTTGGCATCGAGCGATTCGTCGCGGAAGAAATAGAAGAGGCGACCGCGAAGGTGATTCTGACCGCCGCGCGTGCGTAGATTAACGCGACCGCCCGACGCGCGCCCGTACTCCGCGGAGAACTGATTCGTGATGACCTGTACCTCTTCGACAGCTTCGAGCGATGGCTGAAAACGCTCGCGCGCCGCGCGGTCGTCGTTGTTGTCGAGGCCGTCGATGGTGATGTTGTTGGAGTAGGCCGCGCCGCCCGCGAGGGCAAACGTTCCGGCTTCTTCGGGCGTCGTCGCCGCGCGCTCAGCCGACGAGCGCGCATCGGGGTCGCGGTCTTCCGCCGCGTCGCGCGTGGAGAGCGGTTCTTCCGTGACGCCGCCGAGTGTAAAGATGAGGTCGAGCGGCGAGCGCGTGGCAAGCGGGAGCGATTCGAGTTCGCGGCGCGTGAGCGTGCCGCCGACGACCGTTCGCGTCGTGTCAATCAACGTCGCGTCGGCGTCGCTCGTAATCGTCTCTTCCGCAGAGACGCCCGCCGGACGCAAGGCGAAATCTAGTTGCACATTTTGACCCGCGACGGTCGAGAGATTGGTCTTCTCCTCGCCCGCGAATCCCGCGAACGACGCGCGCACGGCGTACGTGCCCGGCTCAAGTTCGACGATGCGGAAACGTCCTTCGGCGTCGGTGGTCGCCGTGCGCTCGGTCGCGGCGGAGACGAGTTTGGCGACGACGGTTGCGCCGGGAATCACCGCGCCGTTTTCGTCCGCAACGCGGCCACTGATGGAAACATTGTCGAGGTCTTGCGCGTGTGCGCCGTGCGCCGTCGCGGAAAGCAGGACGACGGACGAAAGGCACTTCAATAAAACGCGTTTGGAGAGTGTCTTGAGGAAAGGGGAAAGCGTCTCGGAGATGCATCGGGAGAAGGTGTCGAAGCGTTTCATGTTTTGTCACTCCTCGGAGGGCATGGAGATTTAGCGTCGCCGCGCGTCCGGCATGTGGAGATGCAGGGCGACAAGCGAACGCGCGGCGACGAGCGAGACGGCGACCGACGGCGACAAGGCACGCGAGAGCAGCCATCGCCGGGGCGCAGGTTCAGGAGTTGAGTTGGGCGGAGTAACGGACGCAGCAGACGGCTAGAGGTGGGATGGCCGATGCGTCGGAAAAATGCTTGCGGGTCGAAACCGCGAATGTCTGGGGATGAAAAACGCTAACAGGGCGGGGACTTTACACGTCGTTTTTAAAGAAAACAAGACAAAAATCGAGCCTGCTTCCGTCGCAGACTTGATAAGAAAGTTGCAGGCGTCTGTATGAAAAGGCGTGTCAGCGAGTTAGCTGCGCTGGTTGGTGCGGCGACGTTGGAGCGTGGCGGTACGCGTGGTGGGGACGAGCGCGCCCGCTTCGGGCGGCGGCACTTCCGTGAAGTGAGAAAACTCTTCGGCGTGCGCCTGTAGATAGGCGAAGAAACGCTCGAATTCGCGCTGCATGGCGTCCATTTTTTCGCGCATGTTGAGGATGATTTCGACGCCCGCGAGATTGACGCCGAGGTCGCGCGTGAGCGACAGGATGAGTTCGAGGCGTTCGAGGTCGGCGTCGGTGTAGAGACGCGTGTTGCCTTCCGAACGCGACGGTTTCAGCAATCCCTCACGCTCGTAGAGACGCAAGGTTTGCGGGTGAATCTCGTACTGCAACGCCACCGCGCTGATTGTGTATGTGCCACCTTTGCGTTTCATAAGTTTAGAGGTCAGAGGTCAGAGGACAGAGGTTAGTGTCAGAGTTTTTAACTGACCCCTAACCTCTAGCCTCTGGCCTCTATTCCAAGCCCATTGCGACGCGCGGATTTTCGGGGTTGAGTTGCGCGTAGCGTTTCAAGAGTTCTTTGGTCTCTTCGGAGATAACTTTGGGGAGCGTGACCTGCACTTCGACGAACTGGTCGCCGCGCGCCTGCGCGTTACGAAGCGACGGGATGCCGCGTTCGCGCAAGCGGAAGCGTTGACCTGACTGCGTGCCGGGCGGGATTCGCAAGTGCGCCTTGCCTTCGACGGTCGGCACTTCAATCTTCGCGCCGAGCGCGGCTTCGGGCACGGTCAGAGGGATGGTGACGTAGATGTTGTCGCCCTTGCGCGTGAAGTAGGGGTGGCGTCCGACGTTGGTGATGATAAACAAGTCGCCAGCCGGTGCGCCGAGGCGTCCGCCCTCGCCTTTGCCCGGCACGCGCACGCGCGAACCCGTATCGACGCCCGCCGGAATCCTGACCTTGACCTGCTCCGTCTTAGGCACAGTGCCCTTGCCGTTGCAGAGCGCGCAGGGGCTACGACGTTTGCCCGTGCCCGCGCAGTCGGGACACTCCTGCGCGAAACGGAGTCGCCCGCCCGCGCGTTGTACTTGTCCAGACCCTTTGCACGTCGAACAGACAACCAGAGGCCCGCCCGAATCGCCCGCGCCGTTGCACCGCGAACACTGCTCCGAACGATTCACGGTGATATTCGTCGTCATGCCCGTCACGGCCTCTTCAAACGAGAGCGCGAGGGGCATTTCGATGTCTGCGCCGCGTTGCGGCATCGGTCGCGGGGGTTCGCGTTCCTGTTTGGTTGCGCCGCCGCCGAAGAGGTCTGCGAAGATGTCGCGGAAACTCGAACCGCCCGACGAAGAAGACGACGAACTTCCGGCGTTGCCCCAATCGAAGCCCGTGAAATCGAAGCCGGGAGCGCCGCGTTCGCCGCCCGCCGTGCCACGCGCCGCCGCGTCGGCCAGATTATCCGAATACTGCCCGAAACGGTCGTAGATGCCGCGCTTCTTGGAGTCGGAGAGCACGTCGTGCGCTTCGGTAATCATCTTGAAGCGTTCCTCGGCGGATTTGTCGCCCGGATTCACGTCCGGGTGATGCTTGCGTGCCAATCTCCGGTAAGCCTTCTTAATCTCCTCCGGCTTGGCGTCCCGCTTGATACCGAGCACCTGATAGTAGTCTTCTTTTGCCATCACTCAATTGCGGATTGCAGAATGCGGATTGCGGATTGTAAGAATCTTACGAACGATTTGCGCCTTCTCAGTTAACTAAACCTGTATGGCAAATCTTCCGACAATCCGCAATCCGAAATCCGCATTCCGCAATTAGCTTACTTGTTGTCGTCAATATCGACGTATTCGGCGTCGATGACGTTATCTTCGCCGCCGGTCGAGCCGGACGTGGAGCCGCCGGACGCGCCCGCCGCCGAAGCCTGTTCTCCGCCTGCGCCTGTTGCACCGCCGCCTGCGCCCGTCGTGCTGTAGAGAGCTTCGGCGAGTTTGTGCGAGGCGGTTTGGAGATTGTTAAAGGCGTCGTTCATGCGTTCTGCACCGCCCTCTTCAAGCGCCTTTTTGGCGTCGGCAATGGCGGTTTCGAGCAAGGAGACGTTGGCGCTATCGAGTTTTTCCTTGTTCTCGTTGAAGGTCTTCTCCACTTGATAGGTCAGACCGTCGAGACGATTGCGCGACTCAATCTCCTCGCGTTTCTTCACGTCTTCCGCCGAATGCGATTCGGCTTCGCGCATCATGCGGTCGATTTCGTCTTTCGACAGACCGGACGAAGCGGTAATCGTAATCTTCTGCTCGCGTCCCGTGCCCATGTCTTTGGCAGAGACGTTGACGATGCCGTTGGCGTCGATGTCAAACGTCACTTCGACCTGTGGCATGCCGCGCGGTGCGGGCGGAATCCCGACCAGATGAAACTTGCCGAGTGTGCGATTGTCGGTCGCCATCGGTCGTTCGCCCTGTAGGACGTGGACTTCCACCGAAGTCTGATTGTCCGAAGCGGTCGAGAAGATTTCCGATTTGCGCGTCGGAATCGTGGTGTTGCGTTCGATGAGTTTGGTGAAGACGCCGCCAAGCGTTTCGATGCCTAAGCTGAGCGGTGTCACATCGAGCAGCAGAATGTCTGTCTTCTCGCCGGAGAGGACGCCCGCCTGCACGGCTGCGCCAACCGCCACCACTTCATCTGGATTCACAGACTTGTTCGGCTCCTTGCCGAAAATCTCCTTGACGATTTCCTGAACCTTAGGAATACGCGTCGAACCGCCGACCAAAACCACTTCATCAATCTTTCCGGCTTCAACGCCCGCATCCTTAATCGCCTGTTGGACGGGCGTGCGGAGACGTTGCAAAATCGGGTCAATCAACTGCTCGAAGCGCGAGCGCGTCAGTTTCATGACGAGGTGCTTCGGCCCCGACTGGTCAGCCGTGATGAAGGGAAGGTTGACTTCCGTCTCCATCGCGGTCGAAAGTTCGATTTTGGCCTTTTCCGCCGATTCTTTGAGACGCTGCAAGGCCATCTTGTCGTTCGAGAGGTCGATGCCCTGGTCTTTCTTAAACTCTTCGATAATCCACTCGATGAGACGCTCGTCGATGTCGTCGCCGCCGAGGTGCGTGTCGCCGTTCGTGGATTTCACTTCGACGACGCCTTCGCCGACTTCGAGGATGGAAATATCGAACGTGCCGCCGCCGAAGTCGAAGACGGCGATGGTTTCATCCTTCTTCTTGTCGAGACCGTAGGCCAGCGCCGCCGCCGTCGGTTCGTTGACGATACGCATCACTTCGAGTCCGGCGATGCGTCCGGCGTCCTTTGTGGCCTGACGTTGCGCGTCGTTGAAGTAGGCCGGAACGGTGATGACCGCCTTGTCAACCTTCTGTCCCAGATAATCTTCCGCCGACTGCTTCATCTTTTGCAGAATCATGGCCGAAACTTCAGGTGGGCTGTAGTCTTTGCCGCCCGCGCTGATACGCACGTCGCCCGTTCCGGCGGGCTGCACCTGATAAGGAACCTGCTTTTTCTCCTCGGTCACTTCGTCGAAACGACGCCCCATGAAGCGTTTAATCGAATAGACCGTGTTTTCAGGGTTGGTCACGGCCTGACGCTTCGCAACCTGACCGACCAGACGATTTCCGTCTTTGGTAAAGGCAACGACGGAGGGCGTCGTGCGACCGCCTTCCGAATTCGTGATTACCGTCGGTTCGCCGCCTTCCATCACGGCGACCACAGAATTAGTCGTTCCCAAATCAATACCAATAATCTTGCTCATTGCTTTTGCTTCTCCGAAATTTTGTGTTTGACGCCCGCCCTGTCGAGAGCGAACGCGGCACGAACCCAGGGTCGTTGCACATTTTCATGCACCCCGCAAACGAACTATCTCGCTCTAAATTCTTCGGGGCGCACTTGAATCTGTCGATAATATAATACTTGAGTCTCTTCTTGTCAACTTATTTGCCAAAAAATAACGCGACTCGTTTTCGACGAGTTAAGTTGTTGCAAAATAAGGATTTTGAGGAAGATCAGGCGCTGTTGTCGCGCTGGTTACGGTCTTCGCTGAGGAGGCGGGAAACCCAGAAAACGTAGTGGACGCCAGAGAATAGTGCGAAGGCGAAGACGGTGGTATAGACGGTCGGGAGGTAGCCGCGCAGAGGCGGGAAGCGTGCGGCGGTGAGGATGGCGACAATGGCCGTAAGCTGCACGACCGTATTGATTTTGCCGAGCCAGGAGGGACGAAAGCCGCGAAAACCTGTGACCACGTTGATGGCCGCCGCGCCGACGATGATGAAAATGTCGCGGCTGATGACGGCGGTCGTGACCCAGAAGGGGACGGGCAGATGTCTCGGATGTGGGTCGGGCATCGCGTCGGGCGACATCACGGAGGGCATCGAGAGCGTGACGAAAGCTGTGACCAGCAAGAGTTTATCGGCGATGGGGTCGAGAATCCTGCCGAGTTGGGAATACTGGTTGAAGCGGCGAGCGAGTAGGCCGTCCAAGCCGTCGGTCACTCCGGCAAATATGAAAATCGCGAGTGCCCACGCAAACCGTTGATAGTAAAGGGCTATCACGAAGACCGGAATCAGCACCATGCGAATCACGGTCAGGAAGTTGGGCACGGTAAAGATGCGGGAAGACATAGTTTGAGTGATGAGTGATGAGTAATGAGTGATGAGTGATGAGACAAAGACAAGTTGTTTTATCTCATCATTTATCACCCATTATCCATCACTTTTTTCTATTCCGCGCAGCGCAGTTGGAGGTGTGTGACTTCGGGGAGGCAGCCGTAGCGGACGGGGAGGACGACTGTGCCGAGGCCGCGCGTGACGTAAATCTGCGTCTCGCCGTGGCGACCGAGGCCGCGTAGGATGCGCCGACGCACCTTTCCTGAAGCCGAACGCTCGGAACGAAGCGTGACTTGCCCGCCGTGCGTGTGGCCGCTCAAGACCAAATCGACTCCGGCGCGTGCCGCGCGACGAAGGATAACGGGATTGTGCGCGAGGAGGAGTTTCATCTCGTCTGCGCGCGAACCGGCGAGCGCGAGCGGCAAATCTTCCTGCCCGACCATCGTGTCGTCCACGCCCGCGAGCCAGAAAGACGCGCCGTTGTACTCGAAACGCATGCCCTCGTTGACGAGTACGCGGATGCCTTCGGCGCGAAAGAGGTCTGTGACGAGCGCGGCATCGACCCAGTGGTCGTGGTTGCCGAGAACTGCGAAAACGCCGTAACGCGCACGCAGACGCCCCATCAACTCCGCGCACGGCTGCGCGTACTCGCGTTCGTGCGAAATGTAGTCGCCTGTGAGGGCGATGATGTCGGGTTGGAGGCTGTTGGCGGTTTCGATGGCGCGTTCAATCTGTTCGCGTCCGGTGAAAGGGCTGTGGTGAATGTCTGAAAGTTGGACGATACGGAGGCCGTCCATCTCTGCGGGTAGACGACGCAGACCGACGGCGTGATTCTCCACGGCGAGTTGGTGTGGCTCGGTTAGGGCGGTACGCGCCAACTGCATCAGTCCGGCCTTCAAGGAACGCAGGAGCGGCGTCGTGCGTCGCGTCGGGACACGACTGCGCTCTCTCCAATTAAGATTGCTCGACATCTATTCTTTTATCTTCTTGAAAAATGGAAGGTCGAAAATCGCACGCCTTTTGCGAGTGCGGCGGCATTAGTTAATAACGCGCGCATTATAGACACCTCATCCGGCGAGCGCAACCAGCCAATTACGGAATGCCTAACACGGAACGCGGATTGGAAGATAGATTGTTTCTCCTGTGCATTCCGCCACTTTTATGAATCCGCAATCCGCAATCCCCAATCCCCAATTCCGAGGGCTTATTCTTTGTAGAGTTCGTCGATTACGTCGCGGTATTTTTCGTCAATGACGCGGCGTTTGATTTTGAGCGTGGGTGTAAGTTCGCCGCCTTCGATGCTGAGTTCGCGTTCGAGGAGGGCGATTTTTTTAACGCGCTCATAGTTTGAAAGGTCTGCGGTGAGCGCATCTATCTGTCTCTGAACGAGGTCGATGATGCGCGGGTGGCAGCAGAATTCGGCGGGCGTTTTGATGTTGAGATTTTTAAGTTGGGCGTAGGAACGGAGTTGTTCCCAGTCGGGCACGATGAGCGCGGCGGGGAATTTTCTGCCGTTGCCGATGAGCACGACTTGATTGACGAAGCGCGATTGTTTGATGCGTTGCTCGATGGGTTGCGGAGCAATGTACTTGCCGCCCGACGTTTTGAAGAGTTCCTTTTTGCGGTCGGTGATGCTGAGGAAGCCTTCGGCGTCGAGTCGTCCGATGTCGCCGGTTTTGAACCATCCGTCGGTGGTGAATACGTCGCGGGTGGCGTCGGGTTTGTTGAAGTAGCCGAGCATGATGTTGGGGCCGCGCACTTCGATTTCGCCGTCTTCGGCAATCCGCACTTCGACGTTTCTAATCGGACGACCGACCGTGCCGATGTGATTGTCTTCGAGAGTGTTGGCGCAGATGACGGGCGACGTTTCCGTCAACCCGTAGCCTTGCACGATGGGCAGCCCCGCGCCCGCGAAGATGTAACCAATCTCTTCAGGCAACGCCGCGCCGCCCGACACAAACATCCGCGCACGACCGCCGACGCCCTCATGCCATTTCGAGAAGACCAGACGCGAGGCGATTTTGTGTTGCCAGCCGAGCAGCGCGGGGATGGGTTTGCGTGCGAGTGCGAGACGCGCGTGGCGCTTGCCGACCTCGACCGCCCACGCCAAAAGCGCGGCTTTGACCTTGCCGCCTTCCGCTGCTTTGGCCTGAATCCTCGCGTAAATCTTTTCAAACAGGCGCGGCACGGCGACCAGAAGCGTGGGTCGCACTTCGCGCATGTTGTCGCCGATTTTTTCAATCGACTCGGCGTAGAAGACCGTCAATCCGTTATTGAGGTACATGTACATGGCGACGCGCTCGAAGACGTGCGAGAGCGGGAGCACGGAGAGCGAGATGTCCTGTGAGCCGAATTCGAGACGTTCGGCCATGTCGATGAGATTCGTGATGAGATTCGAGTGCGTGAGCATGACGCCTTTGGGTTCGCCCGTCGTGCCCGAAGTGTAGATGATAGTGGCTATGTCTTCGCTTCGGACGGCGCGCGAGAGTTCGGCAGCGAGATTGGGTTGCTCGGCTTCGAGTGCGCGCCCGCGTGCTTCGAGTTCGGCGAGCGATATGGCGTTGGACACATCGGCGGCGGGCGTCGTGTCGCCTGCGTCGGTCGCAGCGTTTTCCGTGGTCGCTTCATCTTCCAGTAGAAACACGACGTGTTCTATCCGCGCGCAATCACGAATCGCTTCGGCGACGCGCTGGTAAGCCGCGCGATTTTGAATAAAGAGGATGCGTGCGCCCGAATCGTTGAGGATGTAGCAGACTTGCGGCGGCGCTTGCGTCGAATAGATGGGCACGTCGATGATGCCGGACAACTGGCAACCCGCATCGACGAGCGTCCATTCGGGACAGTTTTCCGAGAGCAACGCCGCGCGCTCCGTGCGACGCAGGCCGAGCGCGTGGAGTCCGAGCGCGATGTGGCGTGCGCGTCGGATTAGTTCGTCCGACGAGATGCGACGCCACGCGCCGTCGCGTTTGTAGTTGAGCGTATCCTCTTTGCGATACTGTTCGACGGCCTGCTCGAACATCTCTGCGAGCGTCGTGGGTTCATTCGGGTGAATCGGCACGCGCGCGGGATAGTTTCTGGCATAGGCTCCGTTCATCAGCGTCACGGCGTTTGTCTCTGCGTGTGAATCGGCGCTCGTCTCTTCGACGGTGGTCGGGGTGGTGTTGGTGGTCGTCATCGGGCGTTAACTCCGTTGAGAAAAATATCGAGAACCTGATCGGCCATCGGAGCGAGCTTGTAACGCCGCTTCGACAAAATCCAGTTGGTCGCCATTTCGTCCAGAGCGCCGAAGAGAATCTTCGCCACGACTTTCGCATTCAACTCCGCACGAAACATCCCCGCGCGCTGTCCTTCCTCGAAGACTTCACGAATCAGACGCAGGTATTCGGCGAGACTCGCGGCGGAAAACTCCTCCATAAACTTCGTCGAGCCGCGTAGTTCGACTTGAAAGACGACGGCTAAATCGCGGTCTGCGCCGAGGCGTTCGAGATGCATGCGCGCGATGCGTCGCAGTTTTTCGCGCGGGTCTTCGAGGTCGGAGAGTTGCTGTCGGCCTTCGGCGATGGCTTCGCCCGCATTGCGTTCAAAGATGGAATGAAGAATCTCTTCCTTGCTTTTGAAGTAGAGATAGACTGTGCCGTCGGCGACTCCGGCGACGCGCGCGATGTCGGCGACTTTGGAATTGAAATAACCGTTTCGTGCGAAGACGTGCGTGGCGGCGCGAATGATTGCTTCACGCTTATCGGGCACGGCATTGCGCGCAGTCTGAGAGACGGAACGAGCCGAAGAACGCATCAGGGGAATTGCTCCATCCTTACTTTTATCGGGGAACGACGGCTGGATGAACGACCATTCAGACACCGCCACTAGCCTACCCTTGCTCGCACGTTTCTGCAACAAAAGCGACGACGCGCTCTTGAGCCTCGCTTTCATCCTCTAACCGCGCGTGCCCGCTTCCTCAAGACGCCCTTCGCCCGTCTCTTTGCGCTCACGATTGTTGCCGAGCAGACTTTCGTCCTTCGGCTCGACGCGAAGCACGCCGCCGCGCACGTTGAGGTCTTGCTGCGGGAAGGGAACCTCGATTTTCTCTTCGAGAAAGAGGCGACGGATGTTGTAGTTGATGTCGCTCTTGATTTGCGGATAACGGCGCGGGCGGTCAGTCCAAACGAGCAAGCGGAAGTTGAGCGAGGAATCGCCGAACTCCATGAACTGCACGCTCGGCTTCGGTTCGGGCAGCAGATAGTTCACGCCTTCGGCGGCGCGCAGGAGCGTCTGTGTGACGAGTTCGACATCGGAATCGTAGGAGACGCCGATAGGGATAGAGATGCGCGAACGTCGCCCGCCGTAAGACCAGTTGACGAGATTCTGGTTGACGAGTTTCGAGTTGGGGACGATGACGGAGATGTGGTCGTTGGTCTGCACGACGGTCGTCCGCAAGTTGATGCTCGTCACGCGTCCTTCGGTAATCTTGCTGTCGGGGCCTGTGACGGAGACGAAATCGCCGATACGGACGGGGCGTTCAAAAAGGAGGATGAAGCCCGAAGCGAGGTCGCCCGCGATGAATTGCAGACCGAAGCCGATGCCGACGGAGAGCGCAGTGAAGACGACGGCGAGCGATGTCAGGTCAGCGTTTAAGCCAACCTTCAAACCGTAGAGCACGCCGATGGTGGTGATGACGTAGTTGACGAGCCGGAGGATGGTGTACTGGATGCCGGGGTCGAGGTGCGGGTGCGCGGCCATGCGCCGTTCGAGAAAGGCGCGGAGGTAGCGCGAGATAACGACCGACAGCAGAAACACGCCGAGGCCAAGCGCCAAGTCGCTCGCCGAAAAGACGAAATTGCCCAGTTGCCACTTAAAATTAACGTAGTTGCGGAGCGGTTCCGTCCAACGCCAGAGACGTTCGAGCGTGTTCTCGTCACCCTGCCAAAACATGGCGGCGCCGAACAGCATCCGTCTCGTCGCGGCAAAAATCGGAGCCGCCGACGCGCTCGTCGTGCTCGACATTTCCCACATAAAACTTCCTGTCATGTTCTTTATGACACTCGCTAGAGGAAGCGCGTTGCCTTGATTGTCGGGGAGATTTGAATCGAAAGTTTTGCCGGACTCGCAACGCGCAAAACTTTGAAGGGCGGGCGAGCCGCAGCTTTCCCGCCCTTCAGGCAACGTGGCAGATGCGGGTCACAACTTAAACCCGCCGCTCGAAACTAGGGTCTGGTATTGCCGTTTCGATTCGTGTTGGAATGGTTAGCGTTGCCGTTCGCGTGATTAGCATTGTTCGTCGTGGAGACACCCGCGGTGTTTTTGTTACCGTTGTTGTTCGTGACGACCGCCGTGTTAGACGAGACCGAATTGCCGTTGGCGTTGGCAGGAATGCTGGCGTTCGTCTCGACGACACCTTCGCGCGCGGGGCTGCCCGTTGTCGTCGCATTGGTGTTGGTGTTTATCGCGCCCGTGGTGTTGGCGTTCCGGTTGTTGGCGTTGTTCGCATTGTTCGCGTTCCCCGCGCCGTCGCCACCGCAAGCCGCCAGAAAAGTGGTCAGGGCGAGCGCCGCCGAAAGGACTATAATTCTTCGCATTAAATTCTTCCTCCTGTGTCAGTTCGTTTAGTTTGTTTCGATTTGGGAGTATAACACGGCGACCGTTGCGGTTCGCCTACGATTGCTCTCCAAGTCGTTCTCCAAGTAATCAACATCTTTATCGGAGCGAGCATTCTAGCACATCGGGCTTGATAACAAGCGTGCTGCGCGGTCGTGCAAGAAAATCTGCACAACAATAACGAGAGAGGACACATGACCGCATGCATCCCCTCTCGAACAGGAAACGACATGAACTACACGAAAGTAGCAACATCGTCGCGCTCAGCTTACGTCGAAGGCGATAGAGCGTCTGTACGTATGCGTACGAATTGCGTCGCCGCACTTCTCGTCCGCCTTTTCACTGGAGCGACGGAGCCGACGTGCGGCGTCAGGCGTGTAAAAGTGTGATGCAGGATTGATGTCGAGACTAATGGCGGAGGGGACAGGACTCGAACCTGCAAGCCCGCAAGGGCGGCGGTTTTCAAGACCGCTGCATTACCAATTATGCTACCCCTCCGCACACGCCGTTCAATATAACCCAACGCCGCAAATGCGCTCAACCACGGAGGCGCAGAGGGCAGAGGCTAGAGGTCAGAGGTTAGTTAAAAACAGAATGCTTTTACTAACCTCTAGCCTCCGACCTCTGAACACTATTTCAAATTGAGCTTCTCGTTTTCGCCGGGTTGAAAGGTCGTGCCAGTGGCGACGGCTTTGACGAAGCCGACGAGATGCGCGACGGGGCTGGAAGGCGAATCCCAATATTCTGCCTTTTCGACCTCGACTTTAAGAAGCGCGATGTCGGGGTCTTCGAGTCCATCGGGAAACCAAGCCTTGAGCGAGGGCTTCCAGAGTTCTTCAATCTTGCGTCGGTCGCGCACCAGACGCGCCTTGCCGGAGACGGAAACGTAACGATGCTGTTCGGGATTCGAGTAAGCGACGTTGACGTTGTGCTCCTGTTCCACCTCGTCAACTTTAGGCGAACTGGCGCGCGTGAAGAAATAGATGTCGCCGTCGAATTCAACTTGCTGTGTCGCCATCGGTCGGCTGCGTAGCGTGCCGTCGTCTTCGACGGTGGTCAGCATGGCAAACTCGATGCCTTGAATCATCTCGCCGAGTTTCCTGATGCTTTCGTCGCGATCTGCTTGATTGTCCATCCTGTTTTACTCCTTCGGATTCCGATATAGGTTTGCGTTTTTCGCAGACGAGTATGGCGACAGAACGTCACGAATGTTGATGCGAAGTGCAACGGTTTGGTTATTTCTGTTTGAGCAGATGGTGGCGCGCGAGGAAACTCGCGAGCGTCCGGTTAAACTCGTCGGGCTTGTCCATCATCAAAAAATGCGTGACGCCCTCCCACATCTGATAGTCCATATCGGGCGCAACCTTGCGGTAACGCTGTTCGTTGTCGGGAGGCCAAAAGGGCGACTTGGCGAGCACGGCGAGCGCGGGAACTTTGATTTGGTCTTCCGTCCAGATGGCGTCGTCCACCATGCCTTCCATCGCGCTGACGGCGACGTACTGCGGCGTCGAGAGCATCGACGTTTTTATCTCCGCGCGGAGCGGCGCGGGCATCTGCGCGTTGAGCATGCCGTCAATCATCTCGCTCGCCACATTCTTATAGTTCGCCGTCCGCATCGGCGCGATGAACGGTTCCATCGCGGCGCGCGGCGCGAAGGGACGAAGCGCACCGTCAACGATGACGAGCGCCAGCGTCTTCTCAGGGTACTTGCGATAGAACTGACGTATGACGGGCGTGCCCATGCTATGACCGACGAGCACCGCGCGCTTGACTCCCGCGTCTTTGAGCACCGCATCAATCGAGCGCGCGAAGAGGTCTTGCGTGTACGCGATTTGTGGTTTGTCGCTCTCTCCATGACCGGGCAGGTCAACGGCGATAACGCGCATGCGTCCCGCGAAGGCGGGCACTTGCATCCGCCAGAAACTCAAATTACACGTCCAACCATGCACGAAGACCAACGCCTCGTCGCCTTTGCCGTGGTTATCGTAATGCACGCGCATCCCGTCCAACTTCGCAAAGCGCGATTGGCTCGTTTTCGACTTTGCCGCAACGACGGGCGCGGTCTGCGCGCTCGCCGCCGGAGCGAACACCGCAACAGACAAAGCGGCGACGCTCAAAATGAATCCTGTCAGGAAGCGACCGAAGATGCGTTTGCTTGACGCGAGAGGCATGAGAAAACTCCTTTTATGCTGGAATCGTGATGCATGAAAATTTTGACGTGTGAAAACGATTTTCGCCTGAATTTACCAACCGGATTTTGTGCAATGGTTCTGATGACAGTGCGGCAGAAGATACGTCGGACGTGCGCGCAGAGTTTACCTTTACGTCGTCAGCCGACGATAAATAGCGGGCATGCGTTCGGGCAAACTGAGCACGTCGTCGATAATCGTGTAACCGACTTCGCCGTAAAGGTCGCGGAGTTCGGTTTCCGAATCGCGGTCGATGGTGATGCAAAAAGGCGTGATGCCGTCGATGCGTGCTTGGCGGAGTGCTTCGCGCGTGTCTTCGCGTGCGTAGCGTGCATCGCCGTAGTCGTGGTCATAGGGTCGTCCGTCGGAGAGGACGATGAGCAGGCGCGTGCGCGCTTCCTGACGTTTGAGGCGCGTGGCGGCATGACGAATCGCCGCGCCGAGACGCGTGTTGTGTTGATAGTTGATACCGCCGATGCGTCGCTCGACCTCCTCCGAATAATTCTCGTCGAAATCTTTGACGACATAAAACTTGACGTTGCGCCGCCCCTCGGACGTGAACCCGTAAATCGAATACACGTCGCCGACGGCTTCGAGCGCCTCGCTCATCAAGACGAGTCCCTCCTTCTCGACTTCGATGATGCGCCTGCCGGGATGCGTGTAGGGCTGCAAGGGATGACGACCGATGGTGCGCGCCGTCGAGGATGATTGGTCGAGCAGGAACGAGACGGCGACATCGCGCTCGCGCCTGAGACGCTTCGTGTAGAGACGTTCGGATTGTTGGCCGTCGGCGCGTCTGTCCATGACGTAATCGACGAGCGCGTTCAAGTCGAAATCGTCGCCGTCGAGTTCGTTGGTCACGCGCTTCAAACTCTCCGGCTTCATCAACTGAAATTGATGACGAATAGACGAGATGACGCCCTTGTGGCGTGCGCGCGTGAGTTCGACGAAGGAACGGTCGCCGCGACGGACGCGCTTCTCAACGACGCGACACCAACCGACGCGCATGTCCGACAATTCTCTATCCCACTCGTCGTAAGCGAAGGCCACTTCGCCCGACTCCAAATCCTGTTCCGACATCTCGGCCTGCATCCAACGCTCGGCTCCGAAAAGTTCATCCGGCTCGCCCTCCAACGCTTCTGTGCTCGCCCACGCGTTGAAGAGTTCACGCGCGTCGCGCTTCTGCTGCGGCTGCGGCGTCTGTTGTTCGCGCTCAAGCGATTCGCGTTCGTCGCCCTCTTCTTCGTCGCTCTCGCCCGTCGCGTCACTCGGCGCTTCCGCGTTCTGTTCCTCGCGCTCCTGCATGTCGGGCACGACGGATTGAAACAACGAATAGACGCGACTCGTCGCCATCAATGTATCGGCGACCGTCGCCGTCGCGCTCATCAGGTAATCCGCCACGATGCCTTCCAACTCCGACACAATCTGACCATACACCGCACGCGCGTCGCCGAGCGCGCCGCCGCACAGTGTGATTTGAAATAGCAACTCGAACGGCACAAGCGTTATCGGCAGCGCGACGATGCGCGGTCGGTTCGCGCGCAAGTGTTCGCGCACCAGGTCGAGGTCGCGATTCAGGCCGCGATAGGCATGACGCAGGCGTCGGTCGATGCGCCCGTTCTCCAATGTGCCGAAGATTCGCGTCGCCAAACCCGCTTGCGGAAAGAGCGCGAGCACGGCGCGATAGTCGCCGTTCGAGGGAAGTTTGCGCTCAGCCGCACGCGCCCGCCTCGCTTCCTCTGCGGGCGCGAGAGCCTGTTCGCCCTTCTGGATTTCGTTGATGTAACCATCGAGCGCAAACGCGTCGAGCGCGTCCAAGTTTTCGGGCGCGTAGGCGTCTGCGATGGAAGTGTAAGCGGCGCGAAGGTCGCCCGTTTCGCGTTCGTGCGTGCCGAATTCGATTTGGCCTGCGGCGTGTGCCGCCAGCACTTTGTAGAGACGAAAATTGAGCGCGTCCGTCTCAAACTCACCGACGGCGGACGGCAGATGAATCGTCCGACCGTCGCCGATGCGCGATTCGTCCGGCACCGCCGCGAGTGGCGCGACATCAAGCGTCCGCCCCGTCAATCCTTCGACGTACAGGCGCAACGTCTGCGCCACCTCGTCGAGCGCCAGCCCCACGCCGCCGCGCAGCGCCTCGTTGCTCTGCCGCGTCTCAAGCGCGTAGTAACTCCTGCGCGCACGCGCATCACGCGCGCCCGCGCCCGCCAATCCCTCGCTCGCCCAACGCTCAAACTGTTCAATCGTCGTCGTCCGCAAAGCCTGCGGGCCGGAACGAAAACAGGAGATGGCCGCCTCCGTATCCACACGCGCCACTTCGCGCGCCGCCGCCAGCACACGTTGCGCCAACTCGACCACACGCGCGCGGTCTGAGTGCGCCGATGCGACGAGCGACTGAAAAAACGCGGGAGTCGTGCGCGCCAATCCAACCAAGCCCGCGTTGCTCTGCGCCGCCACTTCGCGCAGCAGTTCCACCCATTCCTCGAAGGCTTCCGGCACGAGTCGCAAGACTTCGCCGCCCGCCATCAAAGCATGCAACGCCGCCGCTCCGCCCTGTTCCAGAAATCTCTCCGAATGACGAAACAGCAACAACACATGCTCCGCGCTCAACGCTTCAATCGACGACGGCAGCGTCGTCCACATATCCGCCGCGATGCCGCCCGCGCGCACCGCAAACGCGCTCGCCAGCGTCGTCGCCGCATGCAGCAACTCCGTCGCACGCTCCGTGCCGAAGCGTCGCTGTAGACTCTCGACGACGCGCGGCGTCGTCGCCAGAAAATCCGCGCTGTGCTTCGCCGAACGACGCGCAATCTCCAGAGAGACTTCGATGATGCGTTGCAGCGCGTCGGCGTCTCCGGTGATGCGCGCCAGTTCCGGCGCACGCCGGAAAGTCTCCAAAGCAATCGAAGTCGAGAGCGTCATCTGCCGCCCGCACACCTGAAACAGAGGCAGACGCGCCCCGCGCGGCACCAGAGACATCTCGCCGACGCCCGACGCCAGAAAGCCCATGCCCGTCTCCACGTCGGCCATCGCCAGACGCCTTCCCATCTCGCCCCACGCGCGCAACTCATCCGCGTCCAACACCCGCGCCGCCTCCGGCAACGCACGCAAAAATTCCATGCCGACACGCAGACTCACGCCCGCCAACGCCGCGCTCACCTCCAACGCCGCACGCGCCATCTCGCCCGGCAACTTCCCCAACACGCGCGCCGCGCCCGCCAGCGTCCGCCGCTCGCCCGCACTCTTCGGCGCGCCCAGACGCTCATGCAAAGCCTTCTCCAACGGCTGACCGACGGAAGCCTCCGCCCCGTCGCCCTCGGTCTCAAACGCCGTCCCTTCTTCGTCCTCGCGTTCGCTCATCGACTACTCTTTCGCTTCATCCCGCGACGCCCCTCCTGCTGTCGCGCCGCCGCCCTTCATTATCTCTGCTCGCTCCGCGTCCGACGCCTGATTAAACACCTCCGACATCCCGCGCGGAATGCTCAGAGATTTCCACTCTGCCGACCTGAAATGCTTCGCCAGAAACACAATCTGCCCCACGTGATAAGCGTAATGCGCTATCTGTCGATTAATCGCCTTGAGCACCGTATACGACTCACCCCTGATGAACACTTCCCGCGACAAGTCTTCCGGCTTCAACGGCTCGACGGCATCAAACACGTACTGCCAACCCTCTCTCCACCACTCCAACACCGTCTCGCGCGTCGTCCCCTCGTCAATCACAAACTCCGTATCACGCTGTCGGTCAGGCTTCTCCCCATCCGTCGTCAAAAAATCCCTCCAACGCGAACGCATGTTACCCGCCATGTGCTTCACCAGCACCGCGATGCTATTGGCATCCTCGTCAATCGCCACCAACAACTCCTCATCGCTCACCTGCGCCATCGCCCCTTCCGCCAACGCCTTATGATTACGAAACACCCTCAGCGCATCCTGCAAATAGAATTCGGCAAGTTCGTCGTTCATAAATTTTCACCTACAAACTTTCATCATTGAACTTTGATTTGAGTTGAACGCGTCGCATCGCTGCTAAATCACGGTGGTGACAATCTCGCGGATGCTGCGTTGGAGTTCGCGGTCGTCGGTGATGGGCGAGCAGAGGGCGACTTCGGCGGCGTCGATGGGCGCGATGCCGCGCGCAATCATCTGTGCGGCGTAAATCAGGAGGCGTGTGGAGACGCCTTCTTCGAGGCCGTGGCCGCGCAGGTTTCTGACCTTCTGACCGATGAGAACGAGGTCGCGCGCCGTCTGCGCTTCGATGCCGCCCTCGCGTGCGACGATTTCGGCTTCCATCTCGGCGGGCGGATAGTCGAATTCGAGTGCGACGAATCGTTGCCGCGTGGACTGCTTGAGGTCTTTGAGTATCGATTGGTAGCCGGGATTGTAGGAGACGACGAGCATGAAATCTTCGGGCGCGTCGAGAATCGTGCCGCGTTTTTCGATGGGGAGGCGTCGTCGGTCGTCGGTCAACGGATGGATGATGACCACGGTGTCCTTGCGTGCTTCGACCACTTCGTCCAGATAGCAAATCGCGCCGTTACGGACGGCGGCGGTGAGCGGCCCGTCGTGCCAGACGGTCTCCTCACCTTCGAGTAGGAAGCGACCAACGAGGTCTGTGGCCGAAAGGTCTTCGTGACACGCAACGGTGATGAGCGGGCGACCCAAGCGCCACGCCATGTGCTCGACGAAACGCGTCTTGCCGCAACCCGTCGGCCCCTTGAGCATCACGGGCAGACGCGCCGCGTGCGCCGCTTCAAACAGTTCGACTTCGCGCGCCACGGCGAGATAATAAGGCTCCTCGGTGACGGTAAATTCTTCGATGGCTCGTTCCATAAATTTTCGGTTTCTAGTGCAGAGATTCGTGTCTCAAGTTTCAAATTTTGTCGTTCGAGATTGGCCTTTATAAAGTCAACTCAAAGCCCTTAATTAGTCCCACAGGCTGACGTTTCGCGTCGTTTCAGGTATCCTTAAATGTGCACTTAAAGCAGCTTTCAAAGTCTATGCGTGCATCTTAGCATCTGCCGTGAAGGGGCGGCAAACAAGAGGAAAAAACGTAAATAGTAAATGGTCAATAGTAAATAGAAACTGCTTTTTCATTCACCATTGACCATTCACGATTGACCAGTTATGAAGATTGCAGTGGCAATGAGCGGTGGCGTCGATTCTTCGGCAGCGGCGGGAATTTTGAAGGAAGCCGGACATGAGTTGGTCGGCTTTACGATGCAGTTGTGGAATCAGAATCGCGGCATCAATGTGGACGCCAACGGCGACCCTCTACCGTCGCGTTGCTGCTCGCTCGACGACGTGTATGATGCGCGGCGCGTGGCGGAAGAACTCGGCTTCCCGTTCTATGTCTTGAACCTCGAACGCGACTTTGAACGCGATGTCGTCAAGCCTTTCGTCACAAGTTATCTGGAAGGCGAAACGCCGATTCCGTGTGTCGCGTGTAATAGCCGTCTGAAGTTTGCTTCGCTCGACCGTTTGGCGCGAAGCCTCGGCTGCGACAAGGTGGCGACGGGGCATTACGCGCGCGTGCGCTTCGACGCCGAAGCGAATCGCTACCGTCTGCTGCGCGGCATGGATGAACGAAAAGACCAGACCTATTTCCTGTGGGAGTTGACGCAGGAACAACTCTCACACGCGATGTTTCCGCTCGGCGAGATGTCGAAGCATGACGTGCGCGAGGCGGCGCGCAGGCATCATCTGGCAGTCGCGGAGAAGGCCGAGTCGCAGGAGATTTGCTTTGTGCCCGACGGCAACTACGCGGGTTTTATCGACCGTTATCTCGAAGCCGAAGGTATGCAGGAGCATGCGCCGGAGGCGGGCGAAATCGTTGACACGCGCGGGCGCGTCGTTGGCACACACGCGGGTATTCATCGTTACACGGTCGGGCAACGCAGGGGAATCGGCATCTCGAATCCGCTCCCGTTGTATGTTGTCGGAATCGACGCGAAAGAGAACCGCGTCGTCGTCGGCGCAGACGAGGAACTGCTGAGCGATGAGTTTACGGCGGCGGGCGTCAACTGGGTCGCGTTCGATGAACCGGAGGAAGAAGTGCGCGCGGAGGTGCGCGTGCGTTACCGTCATCAAGAGTCGCCCGCGACGATTACGCCTCTGGAAAACGGGCGCGTCCGCGTCCGCTTCGACCAACCGCAACGAGCCATCGCGCCCGGACAGGCTACCGTCTTTTATCGCGGCGAGGAGGTGGTCGGCGGCGGGTGGATTGTCAAAAAATGATTGCGGATTGCAGATTGCGGAACACTCAAATTGTGGATTTCGGATTGCGGAATGCGGATTGGAAGACAGGTTGTGTCTTGCATCTGTGTTCCGCATTTTTGTCGGTTGGCAATTTCCAATTCAGTCTCAATCCAAAATCCGCCTCCGGTGTTTTATCAATCCGCAATCCGAAATCCGCGTTCGGCAATTCGAGTGTTTCGCAATCGGAAAACCTTTTCGGCTTCCGCTTCGTAAACTAGATGTGGCCTGACAAGGCCGAATCAAATCTTAACTGGAATTCTGTAATCAAATTTATGGCAATGTCACAAACTCGGAAACTTGTCTTCATCATCGGCGGCATCGTCGTGTTGCTGGTGATGATAGGCATCGTGGGCGTCGTCGTGTTGTTGATGTCGATGGATAACGAGCCGGACATCAAAGATAACAGCGTCTTGGTCTTGAACGTTGGCGGGAGTCTGCCTGACCACAGAAACGAAGACCCGCTCGCAAGTCGTTTATTCGGCGGGTCGTCGCAATCTCTGTCGAACTTCAATGAACAACTGAGGAAGGCCAAGAACGACAAACGCATCGGTGCAGTTCTGCTCGACATCAATCTGCTCACTACGGGATGGGGCAAGGCCGACGAACTGCGCGAGGCCATCGCGGACTATCGTGCGGGCGGCAAGCCGATTTACGCATTCATGGAGTATGCGACCGACAAGGAGTATTACGTGGCGACGGCGTGTGAGCGCATCTACGTCGCGCCCGTGGGCGATTTGTTGGTCAACGGTCTCGCCGCCGAAGCGATGTTCTTTCGCGGGTCGCTCGACAAACTCGGCGTCTACATGGACATGCATCAGATTGGCAAGTACAAGAATTCGCCCGAACAGTTTACGCGCAAGGAGATGTCCGAGGGGCAACGCGAAGTGACCAACGCGATTCTCGACGACTTCTTTAATCGCTACGTTGAGACGGTGGCGAAGACGCGCGGCAAGTCGGCGGACGACGTGCGTGCGCTGGTTGATAACGCGCCGTTCAATGCGCGCGAGTCGCAGCAACTCGGCTTGATTGATGGCGCGAATTATCGTGAGGAAGTTGAGGAGGAACTGCGAAAGCGTCTCGGTTATAAAGACGGTGACGAACTCAATCTGGTGCGGCATTCGCAGTACGGGCGCGTCTCCGCGCAATCGCTCGGACTCGACATGGGCGAACGCATCGCCGTCATCTATGCGTCAGGCGCAATCGGGTCGGGCAAGTCCGACGACGGCAGCTTCGGCGGCGAAGAAAGCATCGGCTCCGACACGCTCGTCAAAGCCTTGAAGGATGCGCGCGACGATAAAAACATTAAGGCCATCGTGCTGCGCGTCGATAGTCCGGGCGGTGTGACGTATCCGTCGGACATCATCTGGAAGGCGGTCGAAGCGGCCAAGCGGAAGAAGCCCGTGGTCGTTTCGATGAGCGACATGGCAGCGTCCGGCGGCTACTACATCTCGATGAGCGCGAATCGCATCCTCGCGCAACCCTCTACGCTGACAGGCTCCATCGGCGTCTACGCGGGCAAGCCCGTGCTCAAGGGTTTCTATGATTGGACGGGTGTTTCGAGCGAGTACATCCTGCGCGGCAAGAACGCTGGCATCTTCCGCGAGACCGAACCCTTCACGACGGAAGAACGCGCGAAGTTTGAGGAGACGCTGAGGAAATACTACTACGACGTGTTCGTGCCGAAGGTCGCCGAAGCGCGCGGGCGCGAACGCGAGTACATCGACTCCATCGCGCAGGGACGCGTCTGGACGGGCGCGCAGGCCAAAGAGAACGGACTCGTCGATGAACTCGGCGGACTCGACCGCGCCGTCGAAGTCGCCAAACAGTTAGCCAACATTCCCGCCGACAACAAAGTGCGCCGCGTCGTCTTCCCCGCACAGCGCACGCTCGTTCAAGAAATCTTTGGCTCGGACGAAGGCGAAGCCAGTATCAGCGTCCGCCGTCAACAACAGGCCGCCCTCGAATCTCTCCCCGAAGACGTGCGCCGCACGCTCCAATACGCAGCCTTCTTCAGTCGCATCCGTCGCGGCGAAATCATGGCGATGATGCCTTATCAACTCCGCGTCGAGTAACGCCTCCGGCCTTACGATTGCGGATTTCGGAATGCGGAATGCGGATTAGAAGAACAGACAACGTTTCTTTTAATCTGCATTCCGCATTTTGATTAATCCGCATCAATTTATGTGTCAACCACTCGCATCTTTATCAATCCGCAGTCCTAAATCGCGTTTCGCAATCATCCTATCTTTTCCATTCCTCCCATGTAGGGGCGTAGGGCTTCAGGGACGACGACCGAGCCGTCGGGCTGCTGATAGTTTTCCAGAATGGCGAGCCACGTCCGACCGACGGCGAGGCCGGAGCCGTTCAAGGTATGGACGTATTCGGGTTTTGCGCCGCCGCCTGAGCGACGAAAGCGAATCTGTGCGCGTCGCGACTGAAACGCTTCGTAGTTGGAGCACGAAGAGATTTCGCGGAAAGTGTTCTGCGAGGGCAACCAGACTTCGATGTCATAGGTCTTGGCCGAGCCGAAACCGATGTCGCCCGTCGAAAGCGTGACGGTGCGATAATGGAGGCCGAGTTTTTGCAGAATCGTTTCGGCGTCGCGCGTCAGCGATTCGAGTTCCGTGTAGGAATATTCCGGCAAGCAGAGCTTGACGAGTTCGACTTTCTCAAACTGGTGCTGGCGAATAACGCCGCGCGTGTCGCGCCCGTAGCTTCCCGCCTCGGAACGAAAGCAGGGCGTGTACGACACGAATTTTAACGGCAACTGCGATTCGTCGAGCATCTCATCGCGGTGAATATTCGTGACGGGCACTTCCGCCGTCGGGCTTAGGTAGAGGCCGCGCTCATCCTCTAGTTTGAAAAGGTCTTGCTCGAATTTAGGAAGTTGCGCCGTGCCAAAGAGCGAGGCGGTGTTGACGATAAAGGGCGGCAGCGTCTCCTCGTAGCCATGCTCTGTGGTGTGTGTGTCGAGCATGAAGTTGATGAGCGCGCGTTCGAGGCGTGCGCCCGCGCCTTTGAGGATGGCGAAACGCGAGGTGGCAATCTTGGCGGCGCGTTCGAGGTCGAGGATACCGAGCGACGTGCCGAGGTCAACGTGGTCGAGCGGCTCGAAGTCGAATTCAGGTTTGACGCCCCAACGACGCACTTCCACGTTGTCGGATTCATCCGTGCCCGTCGGCACTGACGCGTGTTGAATGTTCGGGATGGTAGAAAGAAGTTCCGACATGCGGCGTTCGGCGTCGTCGCGCGCGTGGTCGAGTTCGGCGATGCGCTCCTTGAGTGCGCCGACTTCCTTGCGCCGCGCGTCGGCTTCGTCGCGCCGTCCTTCTTTCATAAGCGCGCCAATTTCGCGGCTCGACGCGTTGCGTTGGGCGTTGAGTTTGTCGGATTCTGCGATGACGCGACGGCGTTCGGCGTCGAGCGACGCAAAATCGTCGAGCGCCGCGACGGGGAAGCCGCGCGCTTCGAGCGAGGCGCGCACCTTGTCTAAATTTTCGCGGACGTAATGAAGGTCAAGCATTTACCGTCGTACCTTTAAGCCGAGTGGTTTGTCGGATTCAGTTTGGTTGAACGAAAATCCCGAAGCTAACGGACGCCCCGCGCGAGTGTCAAGCAGTCGCTCCGGTCGCTCGCGCCTTCCTCATAGTCTGCGCCACGGAAGGCGATTAGTCGCCGCTCTTTGTTTTCGTGAAGATGCGGTTGGCCTCTTCGAGCGTTTCCTTCGAGCCGACATCGTACCAGAGGCCGGGCACGCGCCATGTGTAGAAAGGCGTGCGCTGATACATCCACTGCACAAGCCGCCCCGGTTGGTCAGGGTTGTTGCCCTCGCCGATGTACTGGCGAATCAATCCGAGCGTATGTTTCGGGTAGTAGTAGAGCGCGATGCCCGTGAGTGTGCTGCGCGGCTCGGCGGGCTTCTCTTCAAAGAATGTGATAGCGCCCGTCTCGTCAGCCTCGATTGCGTTGTACTTCTTAATCGCTTCAAGGTCACCGACATCATAGACGGCCAGCACGGGCGCGTTCATCCGGCGACAAAACTCGCCGAACTCTTCGAGGCCGTGGCTGAAAAGATTATCGCCCGCCACCACGATGATGTCGTCGTCAATCCGCTCCTCGTTAAGTACGAGATGGAGGTCGCCGATGGCTCCGAGTTTGTTCGAGTCGTCGGTGGAGTGGTCGTTGACAACGGTGAAATCGAGGCCGCGCCCACGCGCCTGATAGCCTTCCGCCCATCTTTGAAAATGATTGACAAACTTCTCGTTGGTGACGATGTAGACGTGCTGGATGTCTTTAATCGTCGCCAGATTGTCCAGCACGTGTTCAAGCATCGGTTTACCCGCGACGGTCAGTAGCGGCTTCGGCTGGTTCAGCGTGAGCGGATAGAGACGCGTGGCGTAACCTGCTCCAAGAACGATTAACTTCATGCTCGTTATTACCCTCCGTGGTAGCTTCTCGAATCTTTAATCACGGTCGGAGACACAAGGGAACGTCGTTCCACGAATCTGTCCCGACTCTTTTAATACTTCGGATGAATTGCTCATGAAATCTTTACAATAAAAGCGCGGCGGCGGCAAACGCCGTTAGCCCGCCACACACGTCCGACCGCCCCGCACGTGTCGCCGACGCTCCACGCTTCGCCCCTACCATGTCAGATGGAGGCTCTGTTATATTCCGAGGCATAAAGCTTCAATCAATGCTTCCAACAACGGAGGACGGGAATCTTGACAGACGAATCGAAACCTTTTTCGGGCAGGGTGGCGATTGTAACGGGAGCGACGCGTGGCATCGGTCGTGCGATTGCGTTGGAATTAGCGCGACGCGGGGCATCGGTCGCGTTCAACTATGCGAAGAGTGCGGAGGCTGCCGAGGAGTTGAAGGCGGAGATTGAAGCGTCGGGCGTCGGCGCGTTCGCGTCGCAGTGCGATGTGGCGCAGACGGATGCGGCGGCGGAGATGGTCAAACAGGTCAAAGAGTCTTTCGGTCGCATAGATTTTCTCGTCAACAACGCAGGGATAACGCGCGACAACCTTATCCTTCGCATGAAGGAGGCCGAGTGGGACGATGTGCTCGATACGAACTTGAAAGGCGCTTGGAACTTCGCGCGTGCGGCGCTCAGACACATGCTGCGACAGGAAGGCGGCGGCGCGATGCTGAATATCTCATCCATTAGCGGCGTCGTGGGGATGGCGGGGCAGTCAAACTACTCTGCGTCGAAGGCGGGGATGATTGGTTTGACGAAGGCGCTGGCGAAGGAGGTGGCGAGCCGCAACGTCTCGGTCAACGCGCTCGCGCTCGGTCTGGTGGCGACTGATATGTCGGGCGCGCTCGACGAGGCTTATCTTCAAAAACTGCTCGAACACATTCCGATGAAGCGTCTCGCAGAGGCCGAAGAAGTGGCGCGCGTCGCATGCTTCCTTCTCTCCGACGACGCGCGCTACATCACAGGTCAGGTCATACAGGTCGATGGCGGCATGGCGATATAGAAGCTGATGAATAACAAGACGAGTTTGTTGTCCGTCGCTTTAGCTCAACCACACCGTCCCCGCGCCCGCAGGCTACTTCGTCGTAGGCGACGGCCCCGTTATCGGGTCGAAGTAGTAAAAAATCCGCGCGGACGCTCATGACAAAACTGCTGCATGAGCGTCCGCGTCGGACACGAGAGGGAAAACCAACGCGTTTTTCGTAGTTTTCCGGCGAATTCCGTGGTTTTCCGGCGAAATGAGAAAACTAAAGCGGGGCTGGTGTCGATAAAAGACATCAGCCCCGCTTTTGTCACAAATCGAGAATAATTGCGACTTATTGGTAAAAATGTGTCGATAAAAGAAAGGAGCCTCGTTGTTTCTAGGGAAGAAAACAACGAGGCTAGAACTTTTTGGCAGGCTCGGAGATTCAGGGTGGCGTTGACATTGCTGGAGATCGTCACATACGGGCGACCCGGCGATTTAGGCGGTCGTTGGGGATGGGCGAGAAAATAGCTAAATAACCTGCACAACCCTCTCTGGAATCATAAAGAAAACTAAATAAAATTGATTCCGACCCGGAAAGTTGTATAAACCCAACCACCGTCTGCTTCAAACATCACCGAAGCGTCTCCACGAATTTCTATTGCTTCGTAACGTGTGTGAAATTTAACCGAGTTTTCGCCAACTGTCAAGCACAAAATACAATATTTCTACACAAATTCGTAACAGATGGGAATTGTCAGAGGTAAGTTATTGAAAACTAAGGGGATATTTGTTGCAAAATTTCTCACGGCAGGTCTCATAAGGGGTTCTCAAGGCTGAGAAGTTTGTCAGTTTATGTCTTAAATGTGGTTTCGCGGGTAGTTTGTGTAGAAATTTTCACGGAACCTTCGTGGTCTTTTGGTTCGCTGTAGATGTCGGGTTCGCCTGCGGGACGTGTTTTCCAGCGTTTATGAATCCAGAGCCACTGGTCTGGAAAACGTCGCACCTGTTCCTCAATGGCGGCGGTGAAGCGCGCGGTGTTGATTTCAACGTCGCGCTCATGGTCGCCCGTGCGGACGAGTTCGATGATGGGACTGCCGTGGAAGACGAATCGCTGGCGTTGGTCGTCCCACGGGGCGCAGACGGGGATGACGGCGGCGTCTGTGCGGAGCGCGAGGACGGCGACGCCGCCCGTCGTGCAGGCTAGACGGTTGAAAAAGGGCACAAAGACGCCCTCGTGCGGATGCGTGTTAAGGTCTGCGAGGACGCCGAGCGTGCCGCCGTCGCGCAGGAGTTTGAGCGCGGAGCGCGCGGCGGATTTTTTGTCAATCGGTTGATTACCGAAACGCGTCCTCACGCGTTCAATCATCTCCTCGATACGCGGATTATCGAGGCGTCGCACCATGAAGCTAATCGGGTTATAGAGTGCGGAATGGGCAAAGCAGAGGATTTCCCACGCGCCAAGGTGCGAGGTCAGAAAAATGATGCCGCGCCCGCGTCGCTGTGCTTCGTGCAGAATCTCTATGCCGTCATACTCGACGAGGCCGCGCATGGATTCAACGGTCGCACGCGGAAACTGGCTGAATTCACCAAGTTGACGACCCAGACTGACAAAGGAACTGCGTAGGAGGCGTGCTCGTTCGGAGTCGTCCATGTCGGGAAAAGCGAGTTCGAGATTACGGATGCCTGTGCGTCGGAGTTTTCCGGCGAGCGTGTAGGCGAGACAACCGACGCCGCGCCCGACGGCGACGGCGACGGGACGCGGCAAGGCTCCGAGCGTGGAGAGCATGGTGCGTGCGGCGAAGTATTCGAGATTGGTTTGGAGCGGGCTGCGTTGTTTAGTCATTGTTCAGTCAGGTATGTAGGCACAGTGTAACGCGCCGTCGGGTGAGTGGCAAACGGGGAAACAGTGGACGGTAGACAATAGCCAGTAGTCAGTAGAAAAACCGGATGGTTGTAGTATCATGTTTTTTATCGTTGCGCGGCTGAGTTTTCGTGGATTGTTTTGAGGTAATTCGTTGTTCACGGGGCAGCTTGCCGATTGCTGTTGCTTTTCTACTGTCTACTGCCGACTGACTACTGATACTGCTTTTATGCCTTCGGGAAAAACACACGATGCCATTACGCTGGTGCTGACGGTGCCGACTTTCGCGGCGGCGTGGGGCGTGACAGGCGATGTGTTGCTGGCGACGTTGGCGACGTGTGCGATGTTATTTGGCGGGTTTATGTTCGGGCCTGATTTGGATATACAGTCGCGGCAGTATACGCGTTGGGGCGTCTTCCGTTTTCTGTGGTGGCCTTATAAGACGATGTTTCGGCATCGTTCGCGTTGGTCGCATGGCATCATTTTCGGCACGCTGATTCGCGTCGTCTATTTCGCGGCGGTCGTGGGGTCGGTCGTGGCGGGCGGTATTTACCTGCGCGCGATGTTGGTCGGGGGCGCGCCGCCGGATTGGACGGCGTTGACGCACGCATGGCGGGTGATTGAAGCAAACGTGTCGGCGGAGGGCATCGGCAGACGCGAGGGGTTAGCCGTGCTCGCAGGACTCTGGTGGGGAGCGGCGAGCCATACGTTGACCGATGTCGCGTGGTCGGTCTTACGCAAGGGGTCGGAGATTTTTTAAGACGGTAGATAGTGAATGGTAAATCGTGAATGGATAAGACAGGTTCTTTCCATTGACGATTTACCATTTACTATTTACGGCGATTTAGTTTCCGGTGCGAGTGAGGGCGATACGGTTGGCTTGGCGTCGCACGGCGTCGGAGACGTTGCGATTTTGGGAGAGGGTTTTGAGGTCTTTGGAGTAGAGGCGGTTGAGGAGGCCGATGGCGGTGGCGATGGGTGTGCGCGGGTTGCGCGCGAGATTGTGGATGACGGGATAGGAACGCGTCCATGCGCGGTTGAGCGCAATGAGACGCAAGACTTCATCCGAGACAGTACGCATCGCGGCGATAGCTTCGACTTCCTGATCGGTCAGGCGCGGATTATGGATGACGGCTTGGGCGACGACCTTGTTGGCGTCGCGGATGAGGATGGCGCGTGCCTCGCGGTCGCCCTTCATGCCGAGTTTGACGCGATCTTTGACCTTCATCAGCATGACGCGACGGATGAGCGAGATGCGTTCGGGAGCGACTTCGCCGCCGCCTTCGGCGCGTGCCTCGTTGATGATGCGTTCGACGTTGGCGGCGCGTTGTTCGTAGCTTTCGTCGAATAGTTCTTCAAAACGTTCGAGCGGCAGCCACGAATCGTCGATGTCGGCATCGGAGACTTCGATGTGTTCGGCGATGAGCCACGCATCCTCCACCGTGATGCCTTCGTCGCTGCCGATTGATTCAGCCGTCTCGACGAACTCCGCCGCCGCGTGTTGCCCACGCGCACGCAACTCCTCCGCGACTTGCTGCGCGCCGCGCTCCTTCTCGAAAAATTCGCGTTGTGTTTCGCGCACACGCCGTTCGGCTTCGGGCGTGCGCGCCGGATTGTTAAGCAGCGCGAAGATGATGTCGGGCGCGCGGATGAGGCGTTGCTGGTTGATGGCGATGAGTTCGAGGAGCGAACCGTCGGTGCTGGCTCCGGCGAGCGCGGCGATTGACTTATCGGGCGTGCGCGCGTTGAGCACGACGGCTTCGTGAAGTTCGTGATTGGTGTGGGCGGCGTGCTCGGCGAGATAACCGAGCACGGCGGGCGACGCATCGGCGGCTGAAGCGACGTTCAAAAAAGTTTCGGGTTCCTGCTCGCCGAGCGTGGCGGCGGCTTCGCGCGAGAGTTCCTCGTCGGCGTCGGCACGCAAGGCCACCAGAACTTCAAGTAAATCCTCCTGCGGGAGCGGAAGCAGCCCGCGCGCCGCCATCAGACGCGCTGCCGCAGGGGCGGTGCCCGCGACGATGGCTTGCACAATCGGATTGGTGGAAGTGATGTCGGTGCTCATGAGAGAAGGTTCGGTAAGAACGAAGCGGGACGAGTTTGGCGTTCGTCCCGCTTTGTTGATGAAGGTTTCCGCCTCAAGTTGTGGTTGATGCGCAAGGCGTTTGAGCGATGCCGTGCGAACGGAGCAAATTTACGCAGTCGCGCCGCAGCACTTCTTGTACTTCCTGCCAGAACCGCAGGGGCAGAGTTCGTTGCGACCGACTTTGGCTTCGGCGCGACGGACGGTGCGAATCTTTCCGGCCTCTTCTCCGGCAGCCGCCGCGCCCTGATTCGGCCCCGTGAACTGTAGCTGCGACGGGCGACGCGGCGCGCGTCGTTGCAACGTTTCAGGCGGCTGCTCGGCGACGACTTGCAGGTTAAAGAGCGAACGGATGGTGAAGGTGTCGATGCGGTCGAGCATGGCTTGAAAGAGGTCGAAGCTCTCCTTCTTGTATTCGACGAGCGGGTCTTTCTGCCCGTAGCCGACGAGACCGATGCCTTGCTTCAAGTGGTCGATGGCGAGGAGATGGTCTTTCCATTGCGCGTCGATGATGTTGAGCATGATGATACGCTCATACGTCCGCATCGCTTCCGCGCCGACCTGCGCTTCCTTCTCGCCATACTGCGCCCGGAGTCGTTCCCAGACGCGTTCCTCAATCTCCTCAGAACTCATCTCGGCAAAATCGACGCTCTCGGCGTCGGCGTCGAAGGCGAAGATGGTTTGAAGTTGAACCTTGTAGTTTTCCACGTCCCAATCGTCGGGCGCGACGGCGGGGTTGATGTACTGCTTGGTGATGTCTGCGAGGAGGTCGCGCGCGACGCCCGTGTCGCCCAAGAGATACTCACGCTGGTCGGGCACTTCCATCAACTGCCGACGCAAGCCGTAGATGGTTTCGCGCTGGCGGTTCATCACGTCGTCGTATTGCAGCAGATGCTTTCTCGACTCGAAGTTGCGCGCTTCGACCGACTTCTGTGCCGCTTCGATGCGCTTCGAGACCATGCCGGATTCGATGGCGACGCCCTTCTCCATGCCCAGACGCTGCATCAACGCTTTCACTTTGTCGCCCGCGAAGATACGCATCAGGTCGTCTTCGAGCGAGAGGAAGAAACGCGACGAGCCGGGGTCGCCCTGTCGTCCGGCGCGACCGCGTAGCTGATTGTCGATGCGTCGGGATTCGTGTCGCTCGGTGCCGATGATGTGAAGACCGCCCGCCGCGACCACCTCTTTGTGTTCGGCTTCGGCAATCGGTTTGACGCGTTCGAGCGCGTCGTTCAACTCCTCTTCGGTCGCCTCGTCGGGGTCAATCTCGTTGCGCTTGAGATATTCGCGCGCCATGAATTCGGGGTTGCCGCCGAGAAGGATGTCTGTGCCGCGTCCGGCCATGTTGGTCGCAATCGTGATTGCGCCTTTGCGTCCGGCCTGCGCGACGATTTCCGCCTCGCGTTCGTGGTGCTTGGCGTTCAAGACGTAGTGATAATCGGGAACCTCGTCGCGGCGTTGGTCTTCAACCTCCAACATGCCACGCTCGTCTTTGTGCGGGATGCCGATTTTCTGCAAACGACGCGAGATGAGTTCGGAATTTTCGACCGACACCGTGCCGACGAGGATGGGCTGCCCCTTCTCATGTCGCTCACGAATCTCTTCAACGACGGCCTCCCACTTCTCCGGCAACGTGCGATAAATCACGTCGGAGTTGTCTTTGCGAATCATGTCGCGGTGCGTCGGGATGACGGCGACATCGAGTTTGTAGGTCGCATGAAATTCGGCGGCTTCCGTTTCAGCCGTACCCGTCATGCCGGAAAGTTTTTCGTAGAGACGGAAATAGTTTTGCAGCGTGATGGTGGCGAGCGTCTGATTTTCGCGCTCGATTTTGACGCCCTCTTTCGCCTCCACCGCCTGATGCAGACCGTCTGACCAGCGACGACCCTTCATCAAGCGTCCCGTGAACTCATCGACGATGATGACCTCGCCTTCCTGCACGACGTAATGATGGTCGAGTTTGTAGAGCGTGTGCGCCTTGAGCGCCTGTTCGACGCAGTGGAGCATCTCCATGTTCGAGGGGTCATAGAGATTGCCGACGCCGAGAAGACGTTCGGCCTTATCGACGCCCTCCTCCGTGAGCACAGCCGAATGCTGCTTCTCATCGACGATGTAATCGCCGGGGCCGGGCTTGCCGTCCGCGCCCTCTTTGGCGCGCACCAGATGCGGGATAACGGCGTCGGCTTTGTAGTATTTATCGGTCGCCTCGTCAGACGCGCCGGAGATGATGAGCGGAGTGCGCGCTTCGTCAATCAGAATCGAATCTACTTCGTCAACGATGGCGTAGAAGTGTTCGCGCTGCACGCAGGTCGCAAGGTCAAACTTCATGTTGTCGCGCAGGTAATCGAAGCCGAATTCGTTGTTGGTTCCGTAGGTGATGTCGGAGCCGTAGGCATCCTTGCGCGCCCAGTCGTCCAAATCGTTGACGATTGCGCCGACGGTCAGACCCAAAAACTTGTAGATGCGACCCATCCATTCGGCGTCGCGCGAGGCGAGATAATCGTTGACGGTGACGATGTGGACGCCGCGACCCGTCAGGGCGTTCAAGGTTGCGGGAAGCGTAGCGACGAGCGTTTTCCCTTCGCCCGTTCGCATCTCGGCGATGCGTCCCTGATGCAGAGCGATGCCGCCGATAAGCTGCACGTCGAAGTGGCGCATGCCTGTGGCGCGCACCGACGCCTCGCGCGTGATGGCGAAGACTTCCGGCAGGATTTCTTCAAGTGCCGCCTCCGTGCGACGCTTGCGTTCCGCCTTGTCGCCACCCGCCTCGTCAATCTGTGCGACGACCTGCTCGCGAAACTGTGCGATGCGTGCGCGGAGTTCGTCGTCGGAGAGTTTCTGGACGGACGGCTCAAGCGCGTTAATCTCCTCGACGAGAGGGCGCAACTGTTTGATGTAACGCTGGTTGCTGCTGCCGAAAAGCTTGGTTAGAAATTTGTCAATCATGGCTGAAAATCCTGTGGCAAAGAGACACGCGGCCTGAAACTACAGCAAAGCCGCTCAAACAATTCGCGTGCGCTTTGGTTATCAAAACGAGCGCAACGTCTGATTGTACGGGAGCGATACTCGGAGAGGCAAGCGAGCCTGTTTTGAGGCGTCGTCGCTTGCCGTGGCGCGTGTTAGTTGGGCGTGATTTGCTTGAACAGGAGATTGCCGAGCGATTCGCGCGACATTTCGAGACTCAGGACGAGTTGCTTGCCATTGGCGGAGGCGGTGAGGTTGTTTAAGACGACGGCTTCGGGGCGTCCGCGTTTGACGAAGCGCGCGAGGCCGAGGAGATTGCCGTAGCCGTGTGCCTTCTCTCTGGCGCGTTCATCGGTCGCAAACTCGTTCTCCATGCGGACGGAGACGCGCTCGTCGTCGAAACGCAGACGCATGCTGACATGCCCCGCTTCGTCGCCGAGAAATGCGAGCATGCGGTCGGCGTTGAGCAACTGCACAAACTCAAGAGCCAACGGCTTGAGGTTCGCTTCCGCCTTAGGATTGCCGGAGAAGACGACATCGGTGAGCGTGCCATCGGCGAGGCGTTCGCCCTCAATCGACAACTCAAACGCGCCGTCGAGCGAGAGTTCGCCGCTTCGATAACGTGAGCGAACGTTCGTCAGAAAATCTTGAAGCGGTTTGGTGTTCGGGCGGCGAACCTGTCTGACCTTCGCCTCGGTCTGCTGCCGTAGAGCGGAACCTGACGCGGACGAGACGTGCGAGATGTTGAGCGCGAGCGTGCCAAGCACGACGTAGAACATGAGCGAACCCGCGACCATGCGGCGGCGTCTCGACGCGAGTCGCGTACGACGTTCGTGCTGCTGTCGGCGTTGCAGTGTGGCGGGAAGTTTACGCTTCATCGTTCTCTCGGTTCATCAATTACGAAACAGGCGGCGCGAAAGTTTTGCTCTCTAAAGAGTAATGCATGATTGCGCTCACAGAGTAAAGGCTCAGGTGGCAGGGGCTGGCGGCGCGGGTGGTTTGGCGAGTTGCTTGTTGAGCATCTTGGTCGCCACCTCGCGCGAGATGGCGAAACTGAGCGTCATCTCTTTGCCGTTGGCGGAGATTTTGGTGTTCTTGTAAATCTCCTCTTCGTCGCGCCCTTTTTTCCTCATGCCCTGAAAAAAGAGCATGCCGTTGTAGCCGAGCGCCTTGTCTTTGGCAACGGCTTCGGATTCCATCTGTGTCTTGATAACGGCGGTAATCTCCGTCGGGTTCGATTCCATATCCATCGTGAGATGCTTCGTGCCGTCTAGCGCGGCGAGAACCCGACTGCCGCTGAGCGCCTGTATGAATTCGAGCGCGAGGTTTTTCAAGTTCTCGTCGGTGGTGCTCACTTTGGTGACTTCGACGTTGGCGAGCGTGCCATCGTCGTTGCGGTCGGCCTCAATCGTGATGGAAATCGAACCTTTGAGGTCGATGACGCCCGCATCCATCATCTCCTTGCCTTTCGTCAGAAGGTCTTTGAAAGGTTTGGGGTTGATATTGGGAAAACGTTTGACGTTGGTTTCGGCGGCCAACTTTTCGAGTTCCTCATCGGTCATGGGCGTGGGGACGGGCGTCGGCGAAGGAGTCGTGCCGTCGTTCGGGTTGTTGGCGGCCACTTCCGGCGTCGCACTCGCTTCGGGCGTCGCTTCCGGCGTCGGCATGGGTGGAGGCTTGGCTGCGCGCATGCGCCGCGGTCGCGGCATCGGAGGCGGCGGCGTGGGTCGCACTTGTTCGATGAGTTGCGCGTCTGCGACGGGCGGAAGCGCGGGATTCTCCGCGTAGTTAGTGAAATAGCCGGGCGGATAGTAGAGCTTTTCGGTGGGCTTGGCGAAGGTCAGCATGGTGGCGCGTTCGCGGATATTGATGCGTTGATAATCCTCGTCAACATATTCCGCACCGGCAAACATCCCCGCGATTTGCAGCATACTGCGGACGGTCGGGGCGTAGGCAATCGCCGTGATGAAAAGAGCATGGAGCACTATCGAACCCATCAGCAGACGCGTCACGAGCGGCCAACGCGGGACGCGATTAATCTCGAAATTTTGAAAAAGTTCTGCCATCTTCTTTCCGCCACCCCGCCGTGTGCGAGACGCCGCGCGCCTCTATTCAACTGAACCTCAAAGGTTTGACCAAACTGCGCGCCAGAATCCTTAGACGCTCGCAGACACCGACGCGTTGCGCTCCGTCGAGAGATAAAACGCTGCCCCATCCGACGAGCAAAGCGCGCACCCCGCCACCGACAGAGACGCTGCGGCGTCGATAAAAGTTAACATCAGCCATGCCCGTTTCACAAAGGGCTAGGGTAGAATGGCGCGTATGCCACGATTTCGAGAAGGCGGCGGAGGCGGGCGACGCCGACGCAAAGGCGGACGAAACGCTAATGAATCGTCCGACGGACGCGGCGCAAGCGACGGCGGCGGGCAGAGGAAGCGACACGACGACGGCTCGTCGTCCTCGCGTCCTCAGAGCGACGCTTCGCGGCGCGGTGCGAGCAGTAGCGGTGGCGGTCGCGGTCGCGGCGGCACACAGTCGTCGCGCGCCTCATCATCATCTTCTGCGCCGGATACTTCGGACGTGTCGCGTGTCGCGGCGCGTGCGGCGCGCGGGCGCCCGCTACGTCGTCTACTCGAAGGCATCGGCACGCCCGCCGCGTCGTCCGTCTTCACGCCCGACCCTTTCCAACTCGAAGCCCTCAATGCGCTCGAACACGAAGACGTTTTGGTCACTGCACCGACAGGCTCGGGCAAAACGTGGATTGCACGCGAGGAGATTCGCCGTCTGCTCGCGGCGGGGCGACGCGCTTGGTACACCAGTCCGCTCAAGGCTCTGACGAATTCGAAGTATCACGAATTCGCTGCCGAATTCGGCGCAGAACGCGTCGGCATCCTGACGGGCGACCGCAAGGAGCGACCCGACGCGCCGCTCATCGTCGGCACGACAGAGGTTTATCGCAACCAGTTGTTCGACGCGATGCGTAACGCCGCCGAAGGCAGAAACGTCGAAGCCGACCTGCTTGTGCTCGACGAGGCGCACTACCTCGCCGACGAGGAACGCGGCCACGTCTGGGAGGAAGCGATTATCCTGACGCCGCCGCGCGTGCGTATGCTTCTGTTGTCGGCGACGGTCGGCAATGCTGACGAACTCGCGGAGTGGATAGCGGAGGTGCGCGGCGTGCGTTGTGGCGTCGTGGCAAGGCCGGGCGCGCGTCCCGTCCCCTTGCGCGCCGCGTTTCTCTATCCAGACGGTGCGCTCGCGCCGCTCTTTGACGAAGCCGGACGCTTCAGTTACGAAGTCGCGCAGTTTGTCCAGACGGCGGGCGCGCGTCATACGCAGCGACGATTCGGCGGCGGCGGGCGCGGCGAACCCGAACGCCGCAACACTTCATCGCGGCTCAACCTGCCGGAGATGCCGCCCGCCCAACTTCTCTCCGCGCTCCGCTCCTACGACCTCCTGCCCGCGATAGTTTTTTTGCCGACGCGCAGACGTTGCGACGAAGCGGCAGCCGAAGCCGCGCTCGCGCCGAAGGACAAACGCGACGATGCGCGACGCGAAGCCCGACGCGATTTGTTGCGCCGTCTGGTCGAACAGCACCCGGAGATTCAGAAGCACAGGCATTGGGAGATGGCTGTGCGCGGCGGCGTCGCGTCGCATCATGCGGGGCATCTGCCGGGATGGAAACAGGCGATTGAACACTTGATGAGCGCGGGACTTCTGGATGCGATTTTTGCCACGGCGACGGTCGCGGCAGGCGTAGATTTTCCAGCGCGCACAGTCGTCCTGACCAACATCGACGTACGCACAGGACGCGGCTGGCGACCCTTACGCGCATCCGAGTTGCAACAGATGACCGGACGCGCCGGACGACGCGGACGCGACCACGTTGGCTTCATCGTCGCCGCGCCCGGCATGCATCAAGACCCGCAGAAGATGGCTGCATTACTCGAAGCGCCGCCCGACCCGCTCGAAAGTCAGTTTCGCGCGACCTACACGACGCTTCTCAATCTGCTCGACGCTTATGGCAGTTTCGCCAAAGTGCGCGAGATTGCCGAGCGCAGTTTTGCGCGCCGCGAGGCGGTCGAACAGATTACGCGTCTGGAACGGAGTCTGAAGGAATTGGAACGACGGATGCAAGAGCGGCTCACGGCAGTCGGGTGCGACCTCTCGCCGGAGTTGGCGCGCGGCCTCGAACGCTTGGCGAGCGCGCGTTCGCGTCTGCATGAAAGCGCACCGCAGACGCGCAGCGAAGCATACATGCGTTGGCTCGACAAGGAGGTTGTGCCGGGTCGCGTCGTCGGGATAGGGCGCGGGAGTCGTCGTCTCGTCTTCGTGACGGAGCGACGCGGCGCGAGCCTCGTCGGCGTGCGCGAAGATGGGCGACGCGCGTCGCTGGCGCTCGAACGCGTCGGCAGAGTTTTTAGCGAGACTTACAAACTCGCCGAGAGCGGTCGCGCGAAGGCTCTAGACGACGTGCGCGCGGGCGCTAACGCGCCGCTCAGGGAACCGCGTCTGCGCGAAGCGCGTGGCGAGATGGACGACGCCATCGCCATCATCAACGATTTGATTGACAGTCTCGCCGTCGGCGTGGGCGGCGACGAAGGGATGCGCGTGCGTTGCGAGGAGGCGCTGTGGTCGGTGGTGGAGGAAGCGGGAGGCGCGGAACGCATCGAACGTCGCATCGACGCGTTGCGCGACGAAGTTTGGCAGCCGTTCGAGCGGCGTGCGCGCGTGCTTCATCGTTTCGGTTATCTCGATTTCGCTGAGGAGCGCATCACGGAGCGCGGTCGCTGGCTCGCGGATTTGCGTCTCGACCGTCCGCTGCTGGTCGGTGAAGCGATTGAGCGCGGACTACTTGCGCGACTCGACGCGCCGCGCATGGCGGGTCTGATGTCTGCGCTCGCGTCGGATGCCGAGCGCGACTATGGCGAACTCCCGCTCGACCACGCGTTAGTCGAAGCACTCGCGAAATTCGAGCAGGTGGCCTACGACGTGGCGAGCGAGGAATGGCGACAGGAACTCGAACCCGCGCCGGAGATAAATTTCTCCGCCGCCGCCGCCGCGACGCGTTGGGCGCTCGGCGCAGACTGGCCGACGCTCGTCCGCGAAACACGCGCCGAAGAAGGCGACCTTTTCCGCATGCTCTCACGCACGGGCGAATCGCTCCTGCAAATCAGCAATCTCCGCGACGCACAACCCGACGCCGCGCGTACGGCACGCGCCGCCGCCGACCAAATCCTCCGTGAACCCGTCAGAACCAACGAGATGATGTGACGCGGAATCAAAGATGGGGCGAAACGGGAAAAGTGTGAAAAGTTAAAGGATGAAAAGCGGAAATGGGTAAAGGGTTAAAGGGAAGATGAAGCGAAGTTGGTGGGGAGAGATGAAAGTGAATGAGGTCGGGGTGGATGCGGCGGCGGGCGAATCTTTTTCCCGCTTCGCCGTTTCACCGTCTCGCCATTTCCCCTTACTCTTTTTCGCCCTTTGTCTTGTTCTTGTGTCGTTGTCGTGCGGCGGTGGAAAGAGGATTACGGCGGACAAGATTATGTGGAAGGGAGAGGTGCAGGACGTGGACGAACAGGGGACGGATGAGAGACGCAATGAGCCTGTGATTTATGTCGCGCTTGGTGATTCGACAGGCGCGGGAGTCGGCGCGAGAAAGGGTGGCGGCTACGTGGCGCGCGTGTTTGAACGCATCGAGCGCGTGCGGCCTACGTCGCGCCTCGTCAATCTGTGCGTGAGCGGGGCGACGACCGCCGACGTTTTGCGTAGTCAGGTTGCACGAGTCGCCGAAGCGCGCCCGACGCTTATCACGCTCGGCATCGGCATCAACGATGTGACGCGCAATCTTCCGGTCGAACAGTTTGGACGCAATTACGAGCAGGTGATTGTGGCGCTCAAGGAGAAGGCGCCCGACGCGGCCATCGTCGTCACGGGGATGCCGGACATCTCTTTCGCGCCCGCCGTGCCGGAGTTTCTCAGAGACGAAGCACGCCGCCGCATCGTCGCCTATAACGAGCGCGTCCGCGACATCGCCGCGCACCACCAACTCCGCTTCATCGACGCCTACGAAAAGAGTCACCAACTCATCCCGCAGCATCCAGAATTCTTCTCGCCCGACAATTTTCACCCGTCCGACGAGGGCTACGAATTATGGGCGGTGCTGATGTGGCCGACCATCAAGGAAGCTATCGGCGCAAGCGAGTAGACCTCAGCGCGTGAGAGGCGACGGGGCGGCGATGATGCCTCGACATGTATGCATAACAACACCACAAGCCTAACCTTCACCGGACGCATACGCAGCATCCGATGCGCGCTGAGAGGCGTCGGTGTGATGATTGCCTCGCAGCATAACGCCTGGATTCATGCGGCGGCGACGCTCTTGGTAGTCGTCGCCGGATTGTTTTTCGGTCTGACGAGAGCGGAGTGGTGCTGGATAGTTCTCGTTATCATCTCGGTCTGGACGGCGGAGGCTTTGAACACGGCATTCGAGTTTCTAACCGATGTGGCATCACCGGAGTTTCATCCGTTGGCGGCGAAGGCGAAGGATGTCGCCGCCGGAGCCGTCTTGATAACGGCGCTCGGAGCCATCTTGATTGGACTCGTCGTGTTCGCGCCCTACCTTCTCGAACTGCTTCAAAACAAGGATTAGCCACCGCGACACAGAGGCACAGAGCGAAATCATTAAAAGGATTCAATCTTTCGACTGTTAATTTTCTCTGCGACTCCGTCTCCCGGCGGCAAGTTTTGAAATGGGTTTGAAGCGGCTTTTGGTGAAAATTCATATTGAATTGCGTCGGGCTTTGGCATAGTATGCGGCTCTGCCGGAATTTGTTTGGGAGTCCAGCCAAGTTGCCGTCGTCAAAGACCCTCTGCGGCGAGTGCTATTTGCACCTTTCCCTCTGCTTCGCTCCGTCACGTACGGGAATCATCGGAGTCAAAGGAATTCCGTCTCCATGATTGGTCAAACAATTTCGCATTATCACATCATCGACAAACTCGGCGAGGGCGGCATGGGCGTCGTCTACATCGCTGAGGACACGCATCTCGGTCGCCGCGTCGCCGTCAAGATTCCGACAGCCACCGCCGACGAGAACGATTTTCGCGCGCGTTTCCTGCGTGAAGCGCGTTCCATCTCAGCCATCAGCCACCCGCACATCGCCACCATCCACGACTACGGCGAAACGCCCGACGGCCATCCCTTCATCGTCATGGAGTTGGTCAACGGCGACGATTTAAGCAAACTCCTCGCCTCCGGCAAACTTACTTTGCGTCGCGCCGTGGAAATCATCCGCGATGTCGCCGACGCGCTCTCGGAAGCGCACCGTCGCGGCATCATCCATCGCGACATCAAGCCCTCGAACGTGATGATTAACGAGCGCGGTAAGGTCAAAGTGCTAGACTTCGGCCTCGCCAAGCAAATCGAAAACGAGAATGTCTCCGGCAATCATTCCGACGCCGACCGCGAAGCTCAAACCCTTCTCGTCACACGCACGCACACCGGAACCGTCATCGGCACACCGCTCTATCTTTCGCCCGAACAGGCCAGCGCCAAACACGTCGATGCACGCAGCGACATCTTCGCCCTCGGCGCGTTGCTCTACGAATGCGTCGCAGGTCGTCCGCCCTTCTCCGGCGTCAACGCGCTCGACATCTGCGCGCAAGTGCTCTACGTTGACCCGCCGCCGCCCTCCTCCGTCAACCCGCGCGTGCCTGCCGAACTCGACCGCATCACGCTCAAAGCACTCGCCAAAAAACCGGAAGCGCGTTACCAGTCAGCCGAAGATTTGAAGGCCGACCTCCACGCCATCGCCGCCGCGTTGCCCAGCGGCGACGACGATTCCGTCCCGACGCAAATCATTCAACTCCAATCCGGCACACCGCGCGCCAGCGCCTTCGGCACGCTCTCGCAAAAGTTGCGCCATCCGCGTTGGAGCACGGGCTTCATCGTCGCTCTGCTCGCGGTCTTGTTGCTCGGTGGTTGGGGCGTCAAACAGTTCTTCTGGCGAGCCACGCCCTCGAAGCCGTCGCCCGAAGGCGAGCGTTGGTACAAGGACGGCGAGAACGCTCTGCGAGAAGGCGCTTACTACAAGGCGAGCAAGATGCTCGAAACCGCCGTCAAGATTGATGGTCGTTATCCATTGGCGCACGCGCGTCTGGCCGAGGCGTGGATGGAATTAGACTACGACGACCGCGCCAAAGAGGAGATGCTCGTCGCACAGTCGCTCGTCGCCGACCCATCGACGTTGCCGAAGGTCGAGCGTCTCTACTGGGAAGCGATGCAGAACACCGTGCTTCGCAATTTCAGAGACGCGGTGGAGAACTACAGCAATCTCGTCGCGGAAGTCTCCGACGCAGAGAAGCCGTACGCTTATGTCGATTTGGGACGCGCCTACGAGAAGGACGAAAAACTCGACAAGGCGATTGAAAGCTACCTCGAAGCGACGCGCCGCGACCCGCAATCCGCCGCCGGTTTCCTACGCCTCGGCATCCTCTACGGTCGCAAAAACGATGCGCCCAACGCCACCGCCGCCTTCGACCGCGCCGAGAAACTCTATCGAGATTCGAGCAACTTTGAAGGCGTCGCAGAAGTGCTCTACCAACGCGGCAACATGGCGCAGAAGATGAGCAAAGTGGACGAGGCTAACAAGTATCTCGAACAGGTGCTCGACATCACGCGCTCCACCGACCAGAACCAACACCAGCGCATCAAGACGCTGTTGCAACTGTCGAGCGTCGCCTGTATCGCGGGCAACACGGCGAAGGCGCAGGAGTTTTCCACGCAAGCACTGAATCTGGCACGCGCCAACGGTCTCGAAAATCTCGCCACGCGCGGCTTGATGGACTTGGGCAACGCCTTTCTCCTGCGCGGCGAGTTCAAGGAAGCCGAGGAACATTTCAAACAGGCGCTTGAGTTTGCCGAGCGTTACAAGGCGGGGCGCAACGTCGCCCGCGCGCATCTCTCGCTCGGCGGCCTGCGTATTCAGCAGGGCGACATCGACGATGGCATGAAGCACGTCAACGAGGCTCTGCCCTTCTACCGCGACGGCAAATATCATCGCGAGACTTCGCAGGCGCTCAGCCTCATCGGTCATGCCAACCGCAGCAAAGGACGCTTCGACGAAGCCCTCAAAGCGTTTGAGGAACAACTCAAGGAATCCGAGGAGACGAAGAATCCGGCGCAAATCGCCCGCGCGCATCTCGACCTCGGAACCGTCATCGGCGACATGGAGCGTTACCCCGAAGCCTTGCGCCATTTTGAACAGAGCTACGCCATCTTTAAGTCGTCCAACAGCGATTTGAACGCCGCCTACGGCAAACTAAATCAAGGCGAAATGTTCTGGCGACTAGGCCGCAACAAGGAATCGCGCGACGCGTTCACGGAAGTCCGCGCCATCGCGCAACGCCCCGACATCAACAGTAAACAACTGCTCTCTCTCGTTCTCCTCAACGAAGCGCACGTCAGTCTCAACGAGCGACGTTTTGCCGAAGCCGTCGCACGCAGCCAGCAGACCATCGCGCTCGCCGGAACCGAGTATAAAACCGCGACCATCGACGCCAAGACCGTGCTCGGACTCGCGCAGGCGCTCTCTGGCGCGAAGGAACAGGCGCGTGCCGCCACGCAGGAAGCCCTCGATGCCGCGACCTCCATCGGCAATCAACAACTCATCTCCGCCGCCCTGCTCGCCCACGCCGAAACACTGCTCGAAAGCGGCGACTCTCAAGCCGCACTGTCCGCCGCCCTGCGCGCACAGGAAAACTCCGCGCGCTTCGGTCATCAAGAAACCGAATGGCGCGCATGGCTCCTCGCCGGACTCGCCAGCCAACGCCTTAACGATTCCGACGCCGCCCGCGAACGTCTCACACGCGCGCGCACCCTCCTCGAAAATCTCCAACAGAAATGGGGCGCAGACTACTTCAACACATATCTCTCACGCCCCGACATCCAAAGCTACCGCAAACAACTCGAACAAGCCTCGTCCGTCGTCTAGCGAAACGTGATTAGGCGAATTTCTTAACGAGTCGCTGGGCTGTCAACAAACGTAGACCGCACTGTGGACGTTTGTTGACATCCGTGCGATTTCCGCCATGACGAAACGCCGATTTGCTCGGTTTCCACTCTGTTTGCTGTTGGTATAACAGTTGCTCTCTAGTTTGGCCTACACGTGCCGGGCATGTTCTTTAGCTGATTAACAAATTCCTACCGCAAACTAATCAGCCTCCTCTGAAGAAACATGACGCGTCGCTCAATTCACTCCGGGCTGCCATCCTTAAATCAGGGCAACGATGGCTCTCACTCGCACCCCTCCCAACAAGCCCCACTTCCCCACAGGAGATTTCCGTCATGAAAATAAAACTCTGCGTATTCGTTCTGTTCACACTCATGCTGGCGGGCGATGCTTATGCCAGTAAAACCTGCTGGTGCTGGATTGGCCCGCAGGGCGGCAACGGATGGGTCAATCAAGGCGACCCCGTGAAATGGATAGACTTCGGCGGGGTAGCGAGTTACCCGAACATTACCAGCTACAACAAGAAGCAAAAATGCTCCGAGGCTTGTGCGACGAAGGCGACCGAATGGTTTTCCAGTAATAACAGTCAATCCTTGTGTAATCTTATAAACCGACCCGTCTCAACCGAGGAAGCGACTAAAATCGGTGCGTTCAGTCTGGTCGGAGCAGGCGATTGGGGTAACAACGTCTGGGACTACGACGCCAAGCCGATAAATTTCAAAGGCTGTACGCGCAAATGCAACTGTCCGAAAGGTTGGTACGACGAAAACAGGAGAAGCTGCGTCACTGGCGCTCTATGTGACAAAGTTCCGAATATGCCCGACGGCGATAAAGGCGGCGGCTACTGGGCTTGGCACGGCATCCTGTTTATGGACATCGCCGGAGGCAACTGTCTGCTGTCTCCCATCCTCTAGCCGTCCACGCCAACTTTTATTCACGATTGTAATGGTTGCGGACATCTACATGTTTGTTAAGAAGATGCGCGACTACGTGCCCGACGCGTTCGGGATGCTGGGAGGGCTTGTGCTCGTCGCCATCAGCATCCTGATTTGCGTCGGGTGGTTTCCGGTTGCCTGACGCGTCGGTCAGTCTTCGAGTCGTTACGGTCGGACGGCGACGGTGTGTTAAGATTGCGGTGCGCGAATAGACGCGCGCGATGCGTCGGTTTCGGGCGCGTCTGCCGCAGTTTGAATCGACCGACGGAGTACGAAGGGCTGATTATGCAGGTTCTTTTAGCAGAGGAATACGGGTTTTGTTTCGGTGTGGAGCGCGCCGTGCAGATGACGGAGGAGGCGCTCGCCGGAGGAGCCAGCGTCCGCACGCTTGGGCCGCTCATCCACAACACGCAGGAGATTAAACGTCTCGAATCCGAAGGCGTGACGACCGTCAACTCACCCGAAGAAGCCGGACAGGACGTGACAGCGGTGATTCGCGCCCACGGCGTGACGCCCGAAGTGCAACGCGAACTCGAAGCGCGTGCGGGGCGTGTGATTGACGCCACCTGTCCCTTCGTCACGAAGGTGCAGCACCTTGCGGAACGCGCCGCCGCAGAGAATCGCGACGTGGTAGTCGTCGGCAATCCCGACCACCCGGAGATGATAGGTGTGCGAGGTTACGCGCCGCGCCACGCGCACGTCGTCCGTGACGCGAGCGAAGTCGCCGCCTTGCCGTCGCTTCATGCGCCGCTCGTCGTCTCGCAGACCACTATCAAACTCAGCACATTTCTCGAAGCGGCGGAGGCCGTGCGCGCCAAGTCCGACGCGGAGCCGCAGGTCATCAACACCATCTGCTCCGCCACGCGCGACCGTCAGGACGCCGCACGCGCGCTCGCGGGACACGTCGATGCCTTCTACATCATCGGCGGCAAACATTCCTCCAACAGCATCAAACTGCTCTCCGTCTGCCGCGAGCAATGCGAAAAGAGTTTTCTGATTGAAACGCCCGACGAAATCGACGCCGCAGACCTTCGCGGCCTCGAACGCGTCGGCGTCACCGCCGGAGCCTCGACGCCCAACTGGCTCATCGAACAGGTCGTCGCACGACTACGCGAAATCGGCGACGCGCAAACTCAAAGATAGACACGCACCGTTTACACAAAACGTCAAAAGGCCGCTCGAAAGTGAGCGGCCTTTTGACGTTTCGACACGATGCATTTCATCAATCAGAAATCATCTTCGGATGCTTCGGCGCGACGCAAGGCGTTAACAATCCAACATGCCTCTTCCGACTCAAGTTCGTCGGCCTGTCTCTGTAGCGCATCGCGCGCCACCTCCGCGTCCACAGGGTCGCCAAGCATCTCGACGAGCACCGAAGTCGGCCTCAGCAGCAAGCCTTCCTGCGCGATGGCACGCACCGCCGGATTCGCGTGCCGCGCCATTTCACAATTCTCGCTCGGCGCCACACGCGACACCAGCATGTCTGCCAGTTCATCGACGCGCGCAAAATCATGTGCGCGCAACGCACGCTCAAGCAACTGTGCGAAGACTTCCGCCGAGCGTGCTTGATTGCGTAGCATCAAGGCACATGTCTCGGTCATGCGCGTGAGTTTGTGCGACTGTTCGACGCTCAAAGCATTCGCGCCCTGTTCGGTGGCGCGTTCATCGAGCGCGGCGAGCAGTCGGCTCAATTCCCATTCCGCACGTGCATCGTAGGGCGTGCCGATTCCCGTCGCCGACGACATCTGCGGCGGCGGTATCGTCGTCGCCGAGACGAGTGCGCGTTCGACTAGACTGCGTGTGGTCGGACGCAATCCGTCCCAAACACTCGCCACGCGCGCCCCGAAATCTTCAATCATCATCACTGAATTCTCTCCATCTCCCTCGCATCCTAAACCACAACCGTTCAGGCCGACGCTAGTATAACTCGAATGAAACAGCGTTGGCGACCAAAGAGATAACCGCCCGCGACGAACTGCACGCGGACGAAGCGAAGCGGAAAAATTTCGGATTATTTCAGCAGTTCGATGCCGCCATGCGCGACGGCGAACATGATGCAATCCTGCGCGCCGCTGAGTGCCACGGGGTGATGCGTGGAATCGGCATCGTTGATGATGTAGTCGCCCGCGCGATGTTCGCCGCGCCCGTCGCGGTAGCCGCCCTGAAGGATGAGCACTTCCTCCACGCCCCTGTGACGGTGCGCCGGATAAGAGCAGCCGGGCTGCATGCGTATAAAGACGGTGGCGTCGCCCGTCGCCTCGTCGTGCCGCAGGACGTGTAGAAAGATTCCACGGTGGCGCGTCGCGCGCCAGTCGATGGAAGAGAGGTCAAACATGAGAAGAAAGTGATTAAGTCAGCGGTGAACCGTGCGCGGTAAAAACAACGGAATAGAATCGTGTGATTACTTTTAACTGCTGACGGGTGACGGCTCGCTGCCGACGGTCTCCGGGTTGTGATCGACAATCTCTGTGATTTTGTCGAACGTGATTTTGATGATTTCGCCGTCGGCGCGTTCCATCTTGACGCTCGGTTTGGTGAGCGCCTGCGTCGTCTTCATGCTGCGGACGACGCCGCGCACGCGCGTGCCGTCGTCGGTCACAATCTCGATGTTATCTTTGCCGTAGAGCGGCTGCAATGCGGCGAGAGCTTTGGTCACTTCCACTTTTTTAATCCTATCTTTCTCTCAAAACTGTCGGGAGCGAAACCGTATCGGACGAGGCACATTCGCTCGCACGACCCGTCGCGGCTTGTCGCGCGCGTCTCTTGGTGGCCTCCGTCCTGAAACGAAATGCGCCGATGCGATTCGCACAACTCTCAAGCACTCTCCATGCCAGAGGCCACCGCGACGCCGCCCACAGGCGATTTTTCGGGCAAAACAAGCGGGTTTTCGGGCATTGGAATGCACAAAGAGTCTATGCCGCAGGCGAACAATATGCAACTGTCAGGCTCCAAATGGCGTATATTAAAGACACCGGAAGCTTTATGCTTACGCCACAAACCTTTCGCGAACGGCCAAAAAATTATGCAATCCGAAAAAGAACACGCGGGCAACAAGACGAGCGCGAACGACTTCGAGACGCAGACGTGTCAGAGTTGTCATGCGACGATGGTGCGCGGCATGCGTTTCTGTCGTCTGTGCGGTTATCGTCTGGGCGAGGGCGTCGAGGAGTTTGCCGAGACGCGACGCTTCAACACAGACGCGCCGCCCGCCGTCAAGAACACGACGCCGACTTTCGGGATGCCTTCGGAGTTTGGGGCGATGACGCCCGGCGCTGCGCCGCAAACCTCAACGCTCAACCGTCCGTCTTCGCCCTTCCGCATACTTCAATCGTTCTGCCGCCCGCGCCGCGCAAACTGGATGCTTTGGATAGTTATCGCCATCGCGATTTTCGTCGCGGTGGGCGGCGGCCTGCAAAGTCTCGTCGGTTCGGACGAGGATGCGTCTTCCACGCCGACGGCTGCGGCGCGCCGTTCATACATCGGCGTGGACGTTGACGACGGCGACAACGGCGCGTTGGTCAACTCGGTGACGCCGCCGGGTTCGCCCGCCGACCTCGCCGGACTCGTCGGCGGCGACGTGGTGACCTCCTTCGACGGCAGGCGAGTGACGAGCGAAAAAGAGCTTCTGGATTCGCTCGGCTCGACGCCCGTCGGCAAAACCGTTGACCTGATTTTCATCCGCGACGGTGTCGAAAAAACGACGAAGTTAACCACCATCTCCGCCGAGGAACGCAAGCGACTCGCGGCGGCCTTCGACAAGCGGCCTGAAGGCGAAGGCTTTTTGGGAATCGAACCGAACGAACTCGAACGCGTCTTTGTCGAGTCGTTGAATATTCACGGCGTACGCCTCGGCGAGGTCATACGAAACCGCCCCGGCTACATCGCGGGCTTGCGCGAAGGCGACATCGTACTCGAATTTGAGGGCGTCCCCATTCGCACGGAAAAGGAACTTCTCGCGCGCATCGACCGCGCCATCCCCGATAGCGTCGTCCGCATCGTCGTCATGCGCGACGGCAACCGCATCGAAATACCCGTCAAAATGGGGCAAGACTGAAGTTTGGTAAATGGTAAATGGCGAATGGTGAATAGATAAGACCTGTTCTTTCTATTCACCATTCGCCATTTACCAATCGCTATTCACGGTTTACAAGTTGAGATATTCGCGCAGGCGGGCTTCCATCTCGCGCCGGACATCTTCGCGGTCTTCTTCTTCCTCATCCGCTTCAAACAACTCGAACAACGCGTAGGGCGTCTCGGCGATAAGGCGCAGTTCCCATGCTTCGCGTCGCTCATGCGAAGGACGCGACAGCCAGATGGCATCGAAAGCGGCTTCCGTGAAGGCGACGTTTTCAAAGCGTACGTCGCCTCCAGCTTCGGCGTGCAGTTGCGCTAACGTTTCGGCGCGCATCAGCACGCGCTTCAAAGTCCATCCATGTCGGCGGTAGGTCGCCAGTATTTCATGAAATAGCTGAAGCTGGTTCATCGCTTGCGCCTCGCTGCCCGCTGAATCTCCTGTGTCGTCAAAAACAAAAACGTCGCGCGTCGAAGAAATATTTCGCGCGTCTCCGATTTCGCGTTTAGCATACAACAAGGCAGACGCTCGTTGGCAGACGAGAAGTGTTGCAAGCGGCGTCGGAGGATTGTTGAAAGTGGCGGTGTTTGACCGCGCGCGTTCTAAATCTTTATGATGCGTCGGGTCGTCGAGTGTTCGTCGCATTGACAGACGCAAGCACAGACGCGGGGAGACGCGCTCACTTTTGTCTAATCATCATGGAGAAAATTTGAACGACGACGCCGCAGGGGATGAGACGCCCTTCGGAGCGGCGTTGCGCGAATCGCTCAAACTTCACGGCGTGAGGCTTGAAGGATTCTGCTCGCGCAGAGACGCGGTGGCGCGTCGTGTGCTTGAGGAGTATGGCGCGATGTTCGTCGCTTCGAGGCGCGTGCGTGTGCCGCCCGTGTGCGTCTTTTCGAGCGAGCAAGAGGTGTTGCGTTTTCAAGAGGAGGCGACGCCGCAAGCCGAACCCTTTGGCGAAGTCATTATCGAACTGCAACCGGCGGCGATGCAGGCACTCGTGGAGGCGCGCGAGGAGGCGCGCGGCGCGGGGTTGGACGTAACGCCGCGAGGAGGCGCGGAGGCCGGACGCCGCAGTTTCAACGATTCGTTGCGGCTCTGGAATTCGCGCGTCGCGCCCGCGCTCGAACACTGGCGGAACGAGGGACGACTACTGACGGAACAGTGCGAGCGTCTGCGCTGCTTGTCGCTCTACGAGCAGATTGCCGAAGTGCTCAAACTAGAGACGGAAGGCATCCTCTTTAGCAAGGATTTTTCCAAAACCATCTTGCAGTCGGTGGCTGCGCCGGGTTCGTCGCAGCATTTGGCGATGTTGGCGTTCGACGCGTTTGAGTACGACGACGAGCACGTGCGTCGCATACTGGCGCGCCACGGTTGGTTTCAAACTGTGCGGAGCGACCTGCCGCATTTTACTTTCCTCGGCCTTGAAGAAGGGGAGTTGCCGGAGCGCGGGCTGCGCCGACACGTCGAAGCCAACGGGCAGATTTTCTGGACGCCCGACATGGGTGGATGAGAATGAAGTGGCTGGACATTTCAGTTGGTTTGTGAGAAAGATTCGTCGCCGTTGGTCTCCGTTGCGGCGGCGAGTGGCGATGTTTAGAGACTCGCCGTTTGAAGTGGCGACGTTTGACCTTTCAAAAACCGTGATGGTGCGGCGAAGGCCAGTGGTTCGACCTTTCCGATACGTCGAAATTCTAATAAGACTGAAATTCAAAAGGGAGAGAAAAAAGCAAAATGATTTTATGTCCCTCTTGCGGCGGAGAGAACGCCGACGGTACACGTTTCTGCGTCAGGTGCGGCGCAGGTTTAGCGCCCGTTCCCGAACCGGGGTCGTGGCGCGCCGACACAGACCCCAGACAGGAATCAACCACGTCGGCCTACCCCACCGGAGAATATAGGCCGCCCACTACGCCGCCCGGTTATCAACCGCCGCCCGCCGCGCCCATGACCTACCAGCCGCAATCTTATCAACAACAGACGACCGCTGGCGGTGGTCAGCAGATGCATCCCATCATCCCCGCGCTCATCAGTTTCTTCTTCCCCGGCCTCGGCCTCATCGCCGTGCCGAACAAGGCCGGACTCGGAATAGGAATCTTCGTCGCTCATCTTGTTCTGACATTCATCATCGCCATCATCACCTTAGGGCTTTGCCTGTTGGTCTACCTTCCGATAGCAAGCATCGTCGCCGCGATACACAGTTGGGACGAATCCGCGAAAGCGTCGAACGGACAATTCCAGCCGATTCTTTTCAAGTAAATCGCGCGCTGCGACTTCAATCAACTCCGAAGCCGCCGTCTGCTTCAAGATGTTCCACGCCACATTCTTTTTCTTTCTCTATCGCGTCGCCATGTTCGCCGGAAGCCTCTGGTGTCACCAACGTGCGGAGCGTTCGCCGCATGTGTGGGGCGTGCAGATGCCCGTGTGCTGGCGTTGCAGCGGCATCATCGTGGGCGCGTTCGTCTTCCTCATCTGGCTCATCAGGAAGAAACGACTCCCGCCGTTTGCGTTATCGCTCGCGCTGGCGTCCCTCTTGCCGCTCGACGTGCTCCACGCCATCGCGACAGGCGGAGAAGGCGACAACCTGCGGCGGCTGTTGACGGGCGTGCTGTGGGGAATATTCGGAACAGGCGCGACGCTGCATCTCCTGAAATTCGCCATTGACGCACGCGTGCGTCGCGTCGCGGCGTCACGCTCCGACCAGCGCGCGGCGGTGCGTCTGACGTAGACGCGGCGGGGCGTGGCGCGTCGATTTCTTCACTGCACAGAAAACATTTTCAACGCCGACGAGAAATGCTATATTCACTTCCCACTCCCGCATCACAGCATGCAGACGTGGCATCTCCCAGTTTCCAGAAGAAGAACAACGACTGAATAACAATCTACCAGAGCGCCGCTCGACCCCCCGCGCGCCGTCATCTGACGCTTTCTCGCAAGCGTAGCGCAAGGTTCTGGTGAGCGACCCTCGTTTCGTACGAGAGGGTCAGGAAATGGATATCCCCCAAATCATTGCCGGACGATTTCGCATCGAATGTGAAATCGGTAAAGGCGGCATGGGCACGGTTTATCGTGCTTCGCATCTCGGCCTCGAACGTCCCGTCGCAGTCAAAGTCCTCAAAAAAGAGTTTGCCGCCGACCCCGAAGTCGCCGAACGTTTCATGCGCGAGGCGCGCACGATGGCGCGTCTCAGGCATCCGCGCGCCGCCATGATTTTCGACGCCGGACGACTCGCCGACGGTCGCCCCTTCATCGTCATGGAATACGTCGAGGGGCAGACGCTCGCCGAAACCCTTGCGCGCGACGGCAACTTTGCGCCCGAACGCGCCGTTCGCGTCGCTTCGGAAATCTGCGAAGTGCTCGCCGAAGCTCACGCGCTCGGCATTGTCCATCGCGATTTGAAGCCGTCCAACATCATCTTGAACGAGCGCGGCGTCTGCGTGCTCGACTTCGGCATCGCCAAAGTGCTCGCCACTTCGGCGGAAGCGACGCGCACCTATGGGACGACCGAATCCGGCCTCGTCATCGGCACGCCGCGCTACATGTCGCCGGAACAATGCATGGGGCAGAAGGTGGGCGCAGCGAGCGACCTCTACAGCGTCGGCGTGCTCGTCTACGAAATGCTGGCGGGTCGTCCGCCGTTCACAGACCAACTGGCCTCGGCGGTGCTCGTCAAACAGACGACCTCCGCGCCGCCGCCTCTGCTCTCGTTGCGCCCCGACCTGCCGCGTCAGTTGGCGATTGCGACGCACACGCTGCTGGTCAAAAATCCCGCGCAGCGTCCCAACAAGGCGACGGAAGTCCGCGCCATGCTCGCCAGATCAATCGCGCCGCCGCCCCGCGAACCCCACGCCGCCGAAGCCGAAGCACAACCCTTCGCCTCGACCATCGCCACGCTCAACAACGGCACTTCCGTCCTCTTTCGCGCGGCCACCGTCTTTGCGCTCACGTTGATGCTCGGCGCGTTGCTGTTCGCATGGTCGGGACACAAGACGACGCCCACCGCCGCCGCCGCATCCACAATGGCAGAGACGACAACGCCGCGCTCCGCCGCACGCAACAACACTGCCAACGCCACGACGCGCACCGACGACGCCGCGCAAGCCGTGATGCAGACGAAAACCTCTGCGAAGAAATGGCCTGCCAAACTCTCGCCCGACGACGCGCAACGCATCGCCGAATCGTTGACACGCGCCGTCATCATCGATGCACGTCTCGTCCGCATCGGTTCGCGTCAGGCCGTGGCGACCATCCAGAGCGCGACGCCGAATGGCGCGGCGCAATTCTGTCTGCTCGAACGTCGCGGTTTGCAGTATCAAATGACGATGCGCGAGCCGCTCGACGTGGCCGGATTTCGCGGCGAAAACTGGATGCTGGAAGTTGTTGACATCGACCGCGACGGCAGCGAGGAAGTGCTCTGCACGGGCGAAAAACTTCCGCTCAATTCGCAAAACCGACGCTTAGTGCTCCACGTGCCACGCCTGCGCCAAACCTACAGCCTCCGCGTCGTCGCCGACAGCCATGAGCGAAACAGCATCAGCGCCACATGGTCAAACAACGCCATGACGCATCTCGCGCATCCCTACCGCAACGCCCTGCGCCAACGCGTGCTCGAAACCACAAAAACATACTAAAGCAACACGACGAGAGAAACGGAGCGAGGTTAAAAGGGGAAAAGGGAATGCATCCCTTCACCCTTCTACCTCGCCCCGTTTCCACTTTTACGTTCGACCTTTCCATTTTTACGCATCACCTTTCACTCATTTCCCAACTTCCGTTCATCCAGCATCCCTTCGCACACATCCCTGCTTTTGGCGAGCAACCCCGCGTGTTATGATTCGACTCTAAATTAGTCCGAATCAAACGCGAATCGGTTTAGTCGGCCTTCCTCTCGGAATGACTGCTATGTGCCCGCCGCGTCTGGTTATGTCAAAAACAATTTAGGTGTTTATGAAGAAAAAATTTATGCCACGCTATTTTCTCGCGCTTGCGCTCGTCGTGTCGTTAGTCGCGCCGTTAGCTTCGCTGACGCAGGCGCATGCCGCCGCAGTTGCCGTCCAGAGGCAGCGTCCGGCGCGTCCAACGACGAGAAGCACGACGCCGACGGCTACCGCCACCAACGTTGCTGCGTCGCCTGCGACGCAAGCGCCTGCACAGACGCCGCTCGTCAATCAAGTGCTTGCTAACGGTCTGGAAGTCATCGTGCTCGAAGACCATTCGGTGCCGCTTGTGACGGTGGAGTTGGCGGTCAAGAACGGTTCCTACACAGAGCCGCCCGAACTCAACGGCCTCTCGCATCTCTATGAACACATGTTCTTCAAGGCCAACCGCGCCGTCGAGACGAAGGAGGAATATCTTCAGACGATTGACCAACTTGGCATCATCTTCAACGGGCAGACGCAGGAAGAACTCGTCAACTATTACTTCACGACGACCGTCCCAAACTTTCCGGTCGCCATGCGCTTTATGCGCGACGCCGTGCGTTATCCTTTGTTCGACGAGCGGCAGTTTGAACAGGAGCGCGAAGTCGTTATCGGCGAGTTAGACCGTCATGAGTCGAACCCTTACGGCTTCCTGCAATCGGAGTTGAACAACCGTCTGTTCTACAAGTATCCGAGTCGCAAGAGTCCGGGCGGTAACCGTCAAACCGTCTCGGCGGCGACCACCGACATGATGCGACTCATTCAGAATCGCTACTACGTGCCGAACAATTCGGCCATCATCGTGACGGGCGATGTCGTGCCGGAGCGTGCTTTCGCGCTCGTCAAGGATTTGTTCGGCGAGTGGCCGCGCGCCGAAGACCCATTCGTCAAATATCCTCTGGTCGAGCATCCGCCGCTCACCCGGAGCGAAGGCGCGGTGATTAAGCAGCCCGTGCAAAACGTCGTCATCAACATCGGCTGGCACGGCCCCTCCATCGGCAAAGACGATGCCGGAACTTACGCGGCAGACGTTTTCTCGTTCATCCTCCGTCAACCCAATTCGCGTTTTCAACGCGCGCTCGCCGATACGGGTTTAGTGACTGGCATCGGCATCAATTACTACACGCAACGCAACGTCGGCCCCATCACCATTCTCGCGCAGACCACGCCCGACAAAGCACGCGCCGCCACACGCGCCATCTACGCAGAGGTGGCGCGCTTCAACGACCGCGATTACTACACGGACGAACAACTTGAGAGCGCCAAAGCACTTCTCGAAGCCGACGACCTCTACTCGCGCGAGAAGTTGAGCGACTACGCGCACACGATTTCCTTCTGGTGGTCTTCGACGGGGCTGGAATATTTTCGCGGCTACTTGAAGAACCTCCGCGCCACCTCGCGCGCCGACATTAGCCGCTACGTGACCACATACATTCAAGGCAAACCGCACGTCGGGCTGGCCTTGATGTCGGAGGAAACGGCGCAGCAGGTGCAACTCAAACCGGAGGAGCTTATCGGCCAATGAAGAAGCTTAATTCGATTACGTTTTTCGTCCTCATCCTTTTCGTCACTACTGTTGTTTCGGCGCAGACGACCGTCACGACTACGACCTCTCCGGCGGAAAAGTCTGCCGCGCCGCAACAAGCCGCGACCGACAAAGCCACCCCCGCGCGCAATCTGGTAGCGGAGCAGGCCGCGCTCGTCACGGAGTTTGATGTCAACGGTCTCAAGGTCTTGGTCAAACGCCGTGCGGGCAGTCAGACGGTCGTCGCGGGGCTTTTCCTGCGCGGCGGTGCGAGCAATCTCACGACGGCCAACGCCGGAATCGAAGCCTTGATGCTCGATGCGGCGACCGAAGCGACTTCGCGTTTTCCGCGCGAGCGCATGCGCACCGAACTCTCGCGCATGGGCACGGGCATCAGTTACGGCGTCAACTACGATTATTCCGCGCTCACGATGGGCACGACGCGCGTCAATTTCGACCGCTCATGGGAGATTTTTACCGACGTGGCTTTGCGTCCATCGTTCGCTAAAGATGATGTCGAACGCGTCCGCAATCGTCATGTCGTCTCTCTGAGCGACGACGCTGACGTGCCGGATTCTTACCTCCAAGTGCTGCAATCGAAGGTCGCCTATGCGGGGCATCCGTATCTCAACAACCCGCGCGGCACAGCGGAATCTGTCGGGCGTCTCACGGTCGAAGATTTGCGACGCTATCATCAACAAGCGATGCAGACTTCGCGCCTGCTGCTCGTCGTCGTCGGCGACCTCGACCCGCAAGCCTTGCGACAACGCATCGCCGCCACGTTCGGCAAACTCCCGCGCGGCAAATATCAGCAACCGACTTTGCCGCCGCTCACCTTCAACGCCTCGACCGTTGACATCACGCCGAAGGGCTTGCCGACCAACTACATTCAAGGCGTCTTCGCCGCGCCGTCGCTGACGGCTGCCGACATCTATCCGATGCGTATCGCCTCGACGATTCTGCAAAACCGTGTGCTCGTCGAAGTGCGCTACAAACGCAATCTCTCCTACGCGCCCGATGCGTTTCTTTGGAGTCAGAGCGCGAATCTCGGCGGCATCTATGTCACGACGACTGATACCAATCAGGCCGTCCGCGTCATGCTCGGAGAGATTACGCGACTTCAAAATGAGCCGACCGACCAGAACGACATCAACGGCACCGTTCAGCACTATCTGACACGCCATTACATGGGACAGGAAACCAACGCGGCACAGGCCGGAGACCTCGCGCAGTATGAACTCATCGGCGGCGGCTGGCGCAACTCATTTGAAATCATCGAACGACTCCGCACCGTCACGCCCGCCGACGTGCAACGCGTCGCCAAGACCTACATGAAAAACATCCGCTTCGTCGTCATCGGCAACCCGACCAGCGTCGATAAAAACATCTTCATCAGCCAAACAGGCGAATAAAAAAGGGAAAAAGTAAAAAGGCAAAAGCGAGGAGAAGCCATCTTCCTCTCGCTTTTGCCTTTTTACTTTTGCCTACGCGTCAGCGTCAGCGTTCGATTTCGCGGAGAAGTTTTTGGTACAACTGCGGGTCGAGCGTCTTGAGCAGTTGGCTGTGCACGACGGCAGAGAGGCGGTCGCCGATTTCCATGTAGGTCATGCCGAGATTGTAGTGGGCTTCGGCCATTTCGGGTTGCAGGCGAACGGCTTGCTTGTAGGAGTCGAGGGCGCGGTTGAAATTTCCGGCGTAGTAGTAGGCGTCGCCGAGTTTGTTGAGCGCCTCGACGGAGTGTGGACGAAGTTTGAGAGCTTGCTGATAGGCTTTGATGGCTTCGTTGTTCTTGCCCTGTTTGAGCTTGCAGAAGCCGACCTGAATCCATGCTTCGGCGCGGTTCGGATTCTTGCTGACCGCATTCTCGAAGTGTGTGAGTGCGCTTTCGTAGTTGCCGAGCCAGAGCGAATTCAGGCCGTTGCGATACCACCATTCGGCGAGGGCTTCGGGCGCTTGCCCGTCGTTGCGTGTGCGCGTGGCGAGTTCGTCGAAGCTGAGAAGTCTCTGACCGGGGCGGAGTCCACTGATGCGCGCCGCTTCCATCGCCAGATTGATGTTCTGTCCGTTGGTCACTTTGATGGTCACGACGCCGATTACTTCGCCGCGCATGTTGAAGACGGGGCTGCCGGAATTGCCGCGTGAAATGGGCGCGGTAATCTGAATAATCCTGCCAAGGTTCGGCACTTCGCGCACCGCCGAGACGATGCCGTCCGACACGGAGCCTTCCAACTTCAACGGCGTACCGATGACGAAAACCTTCTCCCCTTCTTCCGGCAACGCCGCCGCGACTTCGAGCGCGGGCGTGCGCTCGCTCGGAGCGTTGACGCTCAAGGCGGCGAGATCGCCTTCGGCGTCGATGTCGATGATGCCATCGACGCTGTAGGTCTTGCCCTTGCCGTCAAATGTCCGCACTTCGACATGATGCGCGCCCTCGATGACGTGGAGGTTGGTAATCACCTTGCCCGCGCTGACGAAGAAGCCGCTCCCCGCCATGAGCGGTTCTCCTTTGGCATCGTAGGTGACGACGGAGACGACCGAGGGTTTGACGCGACGGATGAGTTGGGGAAGCGACTCTTCCGCGGAGACGATGGTGGCATGGGCGGCGATGAACGCGATAAACAGAACGAACGCCAGCCACAGGGGGAACTTGCGTGTAGGCATCTCTGCTTCTCTTTGCTTACTTTTTTTGCGGATTGTATGACCCGTTGAAAAGGGCTTTCTGGTCTGCGAATCCGGTCGGTTTGTTGGGGAGGCCAGTGCGAAGGGGTCTGGCACGGCACACAGGAAAGATAATTCTTTTTACAGAGGCAAGTCAATAACTTTCCCACGCGGCGACGGAGAATAGCGCCGCACGTCGCCGAGCGGGTTTCAGGAAAGACAAAGAGAGGCCACTTCTAAATCAAGAAGCGGCCTCTCTTTTTAACTTCGGTTGTGGTCGCACGGACGCGCATCCGTGCCGTGTCAATCGACCGACAGAGGGTTACGGAGCAGTCCTGTCGACGACGACCGTGCCGACGACTGTGCCGGATGGTGGCGGGTCGTTTACGTCTTCAGTGGTGATAAAGAGACCGAAATCGGAGAGTCCGGTTTCCGTCTGAATCTGCGCTTCGTTGCGTTGACCCGTGTTCACGACCTGGCCGAGGCGGTGATAGTCGTTGTTCGGCCCGACCGCCCAGAGCACGTAGCGTTTGCCGCCGGGAGCTTCCTTGAGTTCGTGGAAACGCATCTTGATGGTGGTCGCGCCGTCCTTGCGCGGTTCGATAAAGACGTTGGCGCGCGAGCCTGTCAGTTCGCCCGCGAAGTTGATACGCATGTGCGTGTCGGTGCCTTTACGCCAGTTCGGGATGCCGAGCAGGGGCGCACGGTAGGCCGGAGTCGTGCCGGAAGTCGAGGCGGCGGCGACGCGTTCGCCGACAGCCGCGCCATCACGTTCGCCCGAACTCGCCAACGGCACGACGGCGAAGCCTTGCGGGGCTGCGCTGCGGAATGCGACGTTGGTCGTCGGGGCGTAGCTGGTCAGGTTGCTTTCGGGCGAAAGGACGAGCATGAATTTGTTGAGCGGCGTGGTGAATGTCTGTGTCGCCGCGCCGTTGGCTAACTGGACAGGGCCGAGCATGGTGACTGCGCCCGACGGGTCAACGGCATAGAGATTCAAGCCGCTCATGTCGGTGGCGAGTCCGGCAAGGTTCAGGTTAATCATGGTATGGTCTTTCATACGCATGATTTTAGCCGTGCCCGTCGCTCCGGTGATGTTGGTGCCGGGCGTCAGATTAACGATAACTTCTTTATCCGCAGGGAATTCCACGACCGACCAAGAACCATCGGCGTTCTGTACGGCTTCGGTTTTCTGCGTGGTAACGGTGGTGGTGGTTTGTGTCTGCGGCGTCTGTCCGAAGGCTAAAGCGGTTAAGGCAAAGACGAGGGCGAGTGCGCCCGCGATACGAGTCAAACGTTTACTCATCACGAAATTTCCCTCCTAATTCAAATGTCGCTGTTTGTAACGGAAGTTAAATGGGAACAACAGAATGAGATGGCAAGCAGCATGCCGCAGGACGCAAACTTATCTATTTGCAAGGTTTACGTTAGGGACGAAGGGAAAAACGCCACACTGAAACGAAACGATACAATACATTCGTGTACGGAATGCACCACCGTGCAGAATTGCGGAATGCGAATTTCGGATGGCGGATTCAAAAGACAAATTGCTTTTGAATCCGCCATCCGAAATTCGCATTCCGCGATCGTCTAGTAGCTGTAAAGCTCTGTGATTGCGCGGGATACGTCGTCAACTTGTGGGAGGATGGCGTCTTCGAGTTGGGGCGCGTAGGCGACGAAGGTGTCGAGCGCGGCGACGCGGCGGACGGGTGCATCCAAATATTCAAAGAGTTCGTCGGCGATGCGTGCGGCGATTTCCGCGCCGAAGCCGTGCGTGAGCGTGTCTTCGTGGGCGACGATGACCTTGTTGGTCTTGCGAACGGTGCGTTCGACGGCAGCCCAGTCATAGGGCGCAAGTGTCCGCAGGTCAACGACTTCGACGTTGATGCCCTGTTGCTGTTCGGCCTGTTTGGCGGCGACGAGCGAGCGTTGGACGAGCGCCCCGTAGGTGATGATGGAGAGGTCTGTGCCTTCGCGTACGGTCTTGGCCTTGCCGAAGGGAATCATGAAGCCGTCGGGCGGATATTGCGATTTGTTGTACGCCTGACGGTATAAGTGCTTGTGTTCGAGGAAGATAACGGGGTCGTCGGAGCGAATCGCGGTGCGAAGTAAGCCGTTGGCGTCGAGCGCGTTCGACGGGTAGACGACGCGCAGGCCGGGAATGTGCGTGAAAATCGTGTCGCCCGATTGCGAATGGTAGACCGCGCCGCCCTTGAGATAACCGCCGACAGGCACGCGAATCACGACCGGAGCCTTCCAGTCGCCGCCCGAACGCCAGCGCATGAGCGCGAGTTCGTTGCGTATCTGATGATAGGCAGGCCAGATGTAGTCGAAAAACTGAATCTCGACGACAGGCTTCATGCCGCGCGTCGCCATGCCGATGGCGCGTCCGACGATGTTGGCCTCCGCGAGCGGCGAATTGAAGACACGCGCGCTGCCGAATTGTCGCTGCAAGTTCGCCGTCACCTTGAAGACACCGCCCTTGCCCTTGAGTTTGCCGAGATTCTCCTCGCGCGACACGTCGGCCACGTCTTCGCCGAAGACCACGATGCGCGCATCACGCGCCATCTCCTCATGCAAACAACGATTGATTAAATCGACCATCGTGCCCGCGTTGCCGGAGAGCGTCGCGCCCTCCTCTGTGTCGAACTCTTTGGCGGTCGGGTCAACGTCGGGAGAGTAGACCCAATCGGTCGCCGTCGGCGGTTCGGGCTGCGGGCTGGCGAGCGCGGCGTCGGTTGCCTCAGCGACCGCCGCATCTACTTCATCCTTAATGGTTTGCAACTCTTCCTGCGTGACAAAACCCTCATCGACGAGCAACGCGCCGAAACGTTTAATCGGGTCGCGTTCGGCATCCGAGGTGCGTTCTTCGTCGGGGCGATAGAGCTTTTCGTCGTCCGAGAGCGAATGCGAGTAAGGACGTATGACCTTTGCGTGGACGAGCGCGGGGCCGCGACGCGCGCGGCAATATTCGACCGCTCGCCTAAGCGTCTCAAGCGATTCCACGGGGTCTGTGCCGTCGCATTTTTGAATAAAGAGGTCTGGAAAGCCTGAGACGAGACGCGAGATGTCGCCGCCCGCCGTCTGCACTTCGACGGGCACGCTGATGGCATAACCGTTATCTTCAACCAGAAAGAGCACGGGCAATTTCAAATTGCACGCCGTGTTCAGAGATTCCCAAAATTCGCCCTGACTCGTCGTGCCGTCGCCCGTCGAGACGTAGACCACCTCGTCGCCCTTGAAGCCCGCAATCTTGTCTCGAATCTCGTCAATCAATCCGGCGCGATAACCCGCCTCGGCGCACCCGACGGCCTGCAAAAACTGCGTCCCCGTCGGCGACGATTGCGAGACGATGTTGAGTTTTTTGTGTCCCCAGTGCGAAGGCATCTGGCGACCGTGTGAGTTTGGGTCGGCAGCCGCGCCGACGGCGGACAGGAGTTGTTCCAGCGGCGTCATGCCGAGTTGGAGACAGAGAGCGCGGTCGCGGTAGTAGGGATAGAACCAGTCATACGCGGGTTTCAAGGCCATCGCTGCTGCCGTCAGTACGGCTTCGTGTCCCGCGCCGCTGATTTGAAAGAAGATTTTATTCTGGCCTTTGAGTTGAATCTCTTTGTCGTCTATCCGCCGCGAGAGAAACATCGTGCGGTAGATGTCAATCAACTCTTCGCGGCTCAAACCGCGATATTCGCGCGCCTTCGCTTCGGTCGCCATAATCTCCACTCTCCAAATCCGGTAGATAGTAAATGGTCAATGGTGAATAGAAAGAACGGGTTTTATCCATTCACCATTTACTATTCACCATTCACCAGTTATTCGTAATCCGTCTCAAGCGTCAGGCGATAGTCTTCAGCCATACTCGGATGACCGTGCGCCTGCGCGACTTCAATGCCGCGCACGTAAGCCGCGCGTGCCTCGTCGCGTTGGCCTAGACGCTCGTAAGCACGCGCCAACATTCCGTAAGCGTTGCCCTCGTCGTTCATGCCCTCAAGATATTTGACGAGCAGGCGAACCACCTCCGCATCACGCCCCGCCTTCTCGTACTCCTTCGCCAGCCCGAACATCACCAGCGTATTGCCGGGGTCGCCCTCAAGCATCTGCTCAAACACTTCAATGCGCGATGTCATAATTAGTGAATGGTGAATGGTGAATAGTAAACGGCAAATGGATAAGAGCGTTGCCATTCACTGTTCACGATTGACCATCGACCTCCTATTGAACCTTCGGCTGTTTGCCGTCAATCATCAGTTTGGCGATGGTTTGAAGTTGCATGTTGGAGGTGCCTTCGTAGATGGCTCCGATTTTGGAGTCGCGCCAGAATTTTTCGACCGGATAATCTTTAACGAAGCCGTAGCCGCCATAGAGTTCGATGGCTTTCGATGAGATGTGTTCGGCGGCACGCGACGAATAGAGTTTTGCCATCGCCGCTTCTTTGACGAAGGGGAGTCCGGCGTCTTTGAGGCGCGCGGCATTGTAGACCATCAGACGCGCCGCTTCGAGTTCGACGGCGAGTTCGGCGAGTTGGAATTGCACGCCCTGAAACTGGTTGATGGATTTGCCGAACTGGATGCGCTCGCCAGTGTAGGCGAGCGCCGCTTCAAATGCGCCGCGCGCAAGACCAATCATCTGCGCGCCGATGCCGATGCGTCCTTCGTTGAGCGTTTCGATGGAGACTTTGTAGCCCTTGCCCACTTCGCCGAGGACGTTCTCTTTGGGCACGCGGCAGTTGTCGAAAATAATCTCGGTCGTTGAGGAGGCGCGGATGCCGAGTTTGTTCTCTTTCTTGCCGACGCTGAATCCCTCGAAACCTTTTTCGACGATGAAGGCGGTGATGCCGCGATAACCCGCTTCGGGGTTGGCGTTGGCGAAGACGACGAAAATCTCCGCCTCGTTGCCGTTGGTAATCCAGAGCTTCTGTCCATTCAAAAGGTATGAGTCACCGTCTTCGACGGCGCGCGTCTGCATGGCGAATGCATCGGAGCCGGAACCGGCTTCGCTCAAGGCGTAGGCACCGATGGTGTCGGCGGCGAGTCGGGTCAGGTAACGCTTCTTCTGTTCAGCGTTGCCCCAACGTATCAAGGCGTTGTTAACGAGCGTGTTCTGCACGTCCATCAGGACGCCAACGGAAGGGTCAACGCGCGAGAGTTCTTCGACGCCGATGATGGCGGTGAAGAACGACGCGCCCGCGCCGCCGTATTCGTCGGGCGTTTCGACGCCCATCAAGCCGAGGTCGAAGAGGTGCTTGATGATGACCGGACTCATCTTGGCGTGCTCGTCCATCTCTTCGCGCAGAGGTTTGATTTCGCCTTCGGCAAACTCGCGCACGCTCGCGCGAAACATCTCTTCATCTTCGGAATAGATGGTCAGAGGGCTGCCGCTCAACAATTCGGGTGCTGTTTTACTCATCTGTGTTCACTCACAAAATTAGATTTAGGTGATGCCCTGTAGCATCGCTCAGAGGAGCGCCTTCGGTCAACTCGCCAACGCCGTCTGGGCAAACGAAAAGCGTCGGGAAAGACGAACCGCAGTTGCGACGTACGACGTGCGGATTTCGCCATTTGTCGGATTTATACGACACGACCGACGGAAATTTTGCCACAGAGACACGGAGACACGGAGAAAGGCAAAGGCGAAGACTGAAAGGGACAGAGGGAAAGATGTGGAAGATGGAAAGGTAAAAGATAAAGCACATGTCATGCTTACTTTTCGCTCTGACCTTTGCTCGTTTTACCTTTAACCTTTTCCTTTTGTATCTCCGTGTCTCCGTGGCTAATTCCGGTTTTGGAGTGCAGGTAAATCCAAATGCGACGCGCCCGACGGAAATACTCGGAGGAGTGGCGCGAGAGTTGCGACGCGAATCAAAGCCGTTGCCGCTCGAACCATCGAGTCGCGGCGAGACGTGAGCCTTGAGAATGGGGCGCGCAGATTTGAGACAAGCGTCTTGAGTGTCGTATCTTGAGACGGAATTTTCATGCAACGTAATGAGCAACACGTACACAGCGACGGAGCGCACGCGCGCGGCGACACGGGCATGAGTCAAAACGAAAAGGGAAAAAGCGCGTCCAGAAGATTTGCGCCGACGGGAATCCTGTTCGCCGCGCTCGGACTCCTCCTCTTCGTCTACTTCGTCAGAAAAGCGGGCGTCGCGGAAATCATCAACGACATACGCGCGCTTGGCGCGGCTTTCATCATCGTTCTCGCGCTCTCCGGTTGTCGCTTCGTCGTGCGTGCGCTGGCGTGGACGATGTGTTTTGAACCGCCGCACGCCCTGCGACTGCGCGATGCCTTCCGCGCGTATCTGACGGGCGACGCGCTCGGCAACATCCTTCCGCTCGGCATCGTCGTGAGCGAACCGGCGAAGGCGGCGCTCGTACGCGACCGCGTGCCGCTCGTCGCGGGTCTGTCGGCCATCGCGGTCGAGAATATTTTTTATAGTTTGTCGGTCGCGCTCTTTGTCTTCGGCGGCGCGTTGGCGCTGCTGGCGAGTTTTCCTCTGTCGAACACCCTGCGCGGAGTGAGCATAGGTATCCTCGTCGGTGTGATTTTCGTCATCACGTTGGCAGGCGTTGTGATGAATCGTCAGTGGAAGATTTTGAGCGGGCTGCTCGAACGACTCTACGTGCGCGGCGTAGGGCGACGCTTCCTGCCGGAGACGCGGCGCGAGCGCGTGCGCTCTCTGGAACAACGCATCTACGGATTTTACGAACGCAACCGCGCACGCTTTCTCCCCATCCTACTGCTCGAAGCATCTTTTCATCTGGCGGGCGTCGCGGAGGTTTTCGTCACGCTCTATTTCATCAGCGATTCGCCGCCGACGTTCCTGACGGCGTTCGTGCTCGAATCGGTGAATCGTGTCATCAACGTCGTCTTCAAGTTTGTGCCGATGCGCGTCGGGGTTGACGAAGCCGGAACGGGATTGATAACGGGAGTGCTCCAACTCGGCACAGCGACGGGCGTCACGCTCGCCATCATTCGCAAGGCGCGCATGCTCTGCTGGACAGCCATCGGCGTCGCTCTGCTTGTCGGTCGCGGTCTTTCTCTGGGCGCGGTCGCGGGCGATGCCGAGCAGGCCGTCACGGCTGAAATGAAACAAAAAACCCAGAGGTCGGAGGTCAGAGGTTAGAGGTTAGTTAAAGATTTTTGCTTTTGCTAATCTCTAGCCTCTGACCTCCGACCTCTGCTCTCAGGGGTTTCCATTGGCACGTTCGATTGAATTAGTTTCGGAGCAAGCGAGTGCGGCGGCGACGAGCGCGGGCGTGAAGCGTCGTGAGTGGGTCGAGGCTTTGGAGAGCCATGCCGTCGTCGTGTTGGTGTTGCTGGCGGTGCTCGGCTTCGGCTTGCGTATCGGCGGCATCAGTCGCATCGGATTTGCCGAAGACGAGATTAACAAACTCGAAGCCGCCCGCGCCTACGAGCAGGGTAATATCACGCCCAACGCCGAGCATCCGATGTTGATGAAGACGCTCATCTTTGTCTCGATGCGGGCGGCGCGTGCGTGGAACGACGCGCACGTCGGAGCAGCCCCGGCAAACAATCGGATAACAGACGAAACGGCGGTGCGTCTTCCGAATATCATCCTCGGCGCACTGACGATCTTTCCGCTGTTTCTGCTCACGGCAAGCTTCTTCGAGCGTCGCACTGCGCTGCTCGCCGCTGCGCTCTGGGCGTTTGGCATCAACGCCGTCACATACAATCGCATCGCTAAAGAAGATACGTTGCTCGTCTTCTTCATGCTGTTCGCTTTCTATTTCTACGTGCGCGCTAAGCAGACAAGCGGCTTCGACGCCCAGACCAAACGGCGCAACTACATCTTGAGCGGCATCTCGTTCGCCTTGATGCTCGCCTCGAAATATTTCCCGCACTACTTCGGCCTTAACATGCTCTACCACCACTTCGTCCACGTCCGCGGCGAACGTGAACCAGGTGAGCCGCGCGGCGGCACTCCGTGGATTTTTTATCTCGTCGTCGCCGTCGCATTCATCGTCGCCAATCCGTCGCTGCTGCTCCCGCAGACGTGGCAATATCTTTCAGCCTATTCGAGCGAGGGATTGCTCACGCATCGCGGCTATCTCATGGGCGCGACGCTCTACGACAACTTAATGTCGAAGACGCCCTTCGGCGGCACGCCAGTCTATTTCTATCTGCTCTTTATGTTGATTAAGATGCCTCTGCCGTTGCTCGTTGCGTTCGGCGTGGGGTTGATAGAAATCGTCAGGCGGAGGAAGGAAGCGGGAGCGGCATTTTTGCTTCTGATGTCGGTGCTCTGGATTGTGCCCTACTCGCTCGCAGGCGCGAAGTGGTTGCGTTACACGCTCTCGCTGTTGCCGTTCGTTTACATGACGGCGGCAGTCGGCATCGTCGCGCTTGTCCGTTGGTGCGCGCGACTGAAGCAGGGCGCGGCGACTTCTCTGTCGCGCGTCTCGACTCCGTGGCCGCACGTCGTCTGGGGCGCGGCAGCCGTCTTCGTCTTCGTCGCGTTGCCGGCGTGGACAGCCTACGCGCACAACCCTCACTACGCGCTCTACACCAACGCCCTCGCCGCCAATCGTGCGGGTTACTACTTTCCACACGACGAGTTTTACGACGACGGTCTGCGCGAAGCCGTCAACTTCATCTGCGAGCGCGCACCCGTAGGCGCAACCGTGGCGCACGAAACGCCCGGCGTCGTTCGCTACTACCTCCAACGCTGCGGGCGCACAGACCTCCGCTCGCGCACCATCTCCGACGTGCAGTACAATCCCCTCGACGCGCCCACAGACACGTTCGTCATCATGCAGCGCGGGCGCACCTATTTTGAAAACCGTGAGGAGTTGGAATCCGTGCGCGCAAGCGACGCGTTCGAGCGTGTCTACGACGGACGCATCAGCGGCGCGAGCGCGGTCGAAATCTACGCGTCGGCGACGCGCAAGCCGAGTGTCTGAGAAGGGTGGTTGGAAAATGTCATCAAGTAAATCGGTTCCGGCGAGATTCGTGCTGTCGTGCATGTTGACGATGCTCGTCGTGTTTGTCTCCGTCGTGCAGGAGAGCGCGCACGCGCAGCAACAACCCGCACGCGCGAGACTCAAGAGGGCTTGGATTACCATTCTTTCGACCACGGATATTCACGGCAACATCTTTCCGGTCGATTACTACACGAACAAACCGGATGCGCGTGGCCTGGCGCGTGCGGCGACCATCGTCAGGCAAGTGCGGAAGGAGAATCCCAACGTCTTGCTCGTCGATTCGGGCGACACAATTCAAGGGACGCCGCTCGCCTATTACCACAACAAGAAAAACAACCAGCCGCCCGACCCTGTGATGCTCTCGATGAACGCGATGGAGTTTGACGCGATGGCCGTCGGCAATCACGAATACAACTTCGGCCTCCGTGTGCTTGAAAAAGCGCGTGGCGAAGCGCGTTTCCCGTGGCTTTCATCGAACACCTACAAGACCGGAACGGACGAGACTTATCACAAGCCTTACATCGTCAAGGTGTTGGACGGCGTGCGCGTCGGCGTGCTCGGCCTGACGACGCCGGGCATCCCTGCCTGGGAGAACGCGGAGAATTATCGCGGCTTGGAATTTCGTGAACCAGTCGCGGAGGCGCGCAAGTGGACGCAGGTGTTGCGCGAACGGGAGCGCGTCGATTTGGTGGTCGTCGCAATGCACATGGGTTTGGAGCGCGACATGCGGACGGGCGAGTTGAATCCCGGTCAGGTCGCCAACGAGAACACCGCGATTGCGATTGCACAGCAAGTGCAGGGTATCGACGTGATTTTGATGGGACACACGCACCGCGAAGTGCCCGCGCTGTTGATTAACGGCGTGCTCTTGACGCAGGCCAACCACTGGTCGCGTCATGTGGCGCGCGCCGACGTGTATCTGGAAAAGGACATGGCTGTCCGTGGGCTTCCACGCTGGCATGTGGCGGCGAAACAGTCGCGGACGATTCCCGTGGAAGGCGTGGCGGACGATGCGGAGATTTTGAAACTAACCGAACCTTACGACCGCGAGACGCAGGCGTGGCTCGGTCGCGCCATCGGCGAATCGCCCGCCGAGTTGACGGCGACGGATGCGCGTCTGCGTGATACGGCGATTCTGGATTTGATTCAGCGCGTGCAGTTAGAGGCGGGCAAGGCCGACGTTTCGATGGTGGCGAGTTTCAATCCGCAGGCGCGCATCCCTGCGGGCGCGGTCACGGTGCGTGACATCGCCGCGCTCTACGTCTACGAAAACACGCTCGTCGTTATCGAAGTGACAGGCCAGCAACTCAAGGAGGCGCTCGAACACTCTGCGAAGTATTTTCTTCCATACGTCGCGGGCAAGACGCCCGCCGAGTTGGTTAACGAAAAGATTCCCGGCTACAATTTCGACATCGCCGAAGGCGTCGCCTACGAACTCGACATCTCGAAGCCCGTCGGACAGCGCGTGCAAAACTTGCGCTTTCGCGGGCAACCCCTCAACCCCGCGCAGCGGCTTCGTCTCGCCACGAACAACTATCGCGTTAACGGTGGCGGCGGCTACACGATGTACAAGAATGCTCCGGTCGTCTCGCGTTCGAGCGAGGAGATACGCGAACTGATTATCGACTGGGTTGAGCGACACAGACAGATACCCGCAGAGCCGACGAACAACTGGCGTCTCGTACCGTAATAGTCGCCGCGCTGATTCATGGCAGGCATGGTTGCTTTGATTTGAGGAGTTATCCCGATGCGTTTTTTTCGGACTAAAGTTTTGCTTCTCGTCGTCCTCGCGCTTCTCGCAGGCGACGCGTCCGCACAGAGTCAGGCCACGCCGCAGGCGACGCCCGCGACAGCTGCGACGGAGAGCCAGCCTCTCGTCTACGGTCTGGTGGTTGATAATTCAGGCTCGTTTCGCGCTGTGCTGGACGACATCATTGAGGCGGCCAGAACAGTCGTCGCGGGTAACAACGCGAGTGATGAAACATTCGTTATCCGCTTCGTCGACAGCGACAACGTTCAGTTGTTACAGGACTTCACGCGAAATCGAGGCGCACTCAGCCGCGCGATGGATAACATGTTCATTCAGGGCGGGCAGACGGCAATCACGGATGCGCTCTATGTCGCCGCAGAGCATCTGGCGAAAAGGGATGCGGGCGACAACAACAAGGGCATGCGTCGAGTTCTCGTCCTGATAACCGATGGGGAAGACAGAGGCAGCACATACAAGCCGGATCAACTCATCGCGTTGCTGCGCGAGCAGAAGATACAGGTTCACGTGCTCGGTTTTCCCGCATTCGTCAAAAAAGAGCGCGGCAAAAAGGTTTACGAGAAAGCGTTGGCTTATCTGAACACGCTCGCGCAGGAGACGGGAGGACGCGTCTTCCTCGCCGAAAATCCTACCCAACTGACCGACCGCGCCGCAGAACTTCTCAACGCCTTACACGCCAAGCCGTAGCACAATCGCTTCAAAGGCATCCCAGAGGATGATTATCACGATGAACGCAACCGGCGATGCCCGGAAAGATTTTCATTTGATTCGGAGAGAGATTGGTTTTACTCCGTGACGTTGGTGTCGGCAGAGAGTTTCTTGAACGTCGCGCGCTGCTTCCAGCGACGATACATGTCGAGTGAAAAGGCGAGCCATAGGCTACCGATGAGATACGCGCCGAGTGTGTCGCTCGGCCAGTGTGCGCCGAGATAGACGCGTGAGAATCCGATGAGCAGGACGGGCAACGCGGCGAGCGTGAGCGTGAGGCGGCGCACATTTGAGCCGCGAGGCAGGAGCGCGTAGGCGACGAAGAAAAGGAAGCCGAAGTAGCAGACGTAGAACATCACGTGTCCCGAAGGAAAACTGAGCGAGCGTTGAACGGAGAGAACTTTGACGAGTATCGGGTCAGGTCGCGGGCGATGGATGAGCGTCTTGAGCAGCGCGTTGAGCAATCCGCCGCCCGCCGCGCTCAAGACGATACCCGCCGCTTCGCTGCGCCGACGCATGAGGATGAAGACGAACATCGTCGCGGCGGTCATGGCGTAGGGCGTCCAACCGTTGCCGAAGACGGAAGTGAAGCGCATCAATTCGGCGACGCCGGGCACGGAGAGCGACTGCACGGCTTGCGCGGCACGAAAATCCCAACCGAAATAGGCGTAGAAATAGGCGAACGAGGCGAGCACCGTGAAGGCGGCGAGTCCGAATAGATAAAAGAACTCGGCGCGAAGGATACGCCGCGTCGCGCGTCGTCGCTCGGTGGCTTCTGCCGGAGAGTCGAGCGGTGCCGAGTCGGGTAGCGGCGCGTCCGTCGTCGTGCTGTTGTGGGGCGCGTCCGTCGTGGTTGGTTTGTCGCTCTCTTGTTCCATTTCTAAACGTTCAAAACCCTGCGTGCAGCGAACCTTCGAGCGTCGTTCTCATGTTATAATAGTGCTTGAAATTCTCCCGAAAATAAATGAATAGGTGCGCGACGGCAAGCGGCGGGGCGAGTGTCCCGGCGGGATTCCGTGGTGCGTGCCGTGAAGCATGAAGGAGCAAGCGACTTGCTGAGAGTTGAATATCACGACGGACTCTATCTGCCCGACCTAGATTTGTGGCTCGACGCCGACGGGCCGCGCGAGCGTTGCGTTATCTCGCACGCGCACGCCGACCACATCGCCGAGCATCGCGCCATCGTCGCCACGCCGGAGACGGCGCGCATCTTTCGTCATCGTCGTGGCGAGGCCGAAGTCGAGACGTTGAACTACGGCGAGCGGCGCGATTATGGACGTTACGCGTTGACGATGTTTCCGGCGGGGCATTGTCTCGGCTCGGCGCAGATACTTGTCGAGGCTGACGGTGAGCGTCTGGTCTACACGGGCGACATCAAGTTGCGGCCAAACGTCGCGGCGGAGCAGGCCGTCGTCGTTGAATGCGACACGCTCATCATGGAATCGACTTTCGGCGACCCGCAATATCGTTTCCCGCCCGACGTGGCGACCTTCGACCGACTCTATGCGGCGTGCGACCGCGCTCTCTCGGACGACCGCGTGCCCGTCGTCTACGCCTACGCTCTCGGCAAGAGTCAGGAGGCGCTTGAGATTTTGCTGCGACGCGGTTATCGCGTCACGCTGCACGGTTCGGTCTGGAATATGTCGGAGATTTATCGCGAACTCGGCGTGGAGTTTTCGGGCGAGTATGAAAAGTACGACCGCCACAACTTGAGCGGTCGCGTCTTGATTACGCCGCCGTCGTGCCGCAAGAGCGCGATGATTACCAACATCGAACGTCGCTACACGATGATGCTCACGGGTTGGGCGATGAGCAAGAGCGCGCCCTACATGTACAAGGGCGTCGATTTGATTCTCCCGCTCTCCGACCACGCGGACTTCGACGAACTCGTCCGCCTCGCACGCGAATCCCACGCCCAACGCATCATCACCATGCACGGCGCGCCCAAGTTTGCCGCCACCCTGCGCGAACTCGGACTCAACGCCGAACACCTCGCACACCATCCCGGCTCAAACAAAACCGACACCAAACGCGCACCCAAAAAAGCCGCCACCGCCGTCGCTCAATCGTTGTTCGATTGAAAAGACTTTCCAATAATCTATGCGCGTGAAATCTGATTAATCCGCCTTCATTGCGACGGCCTTCGGCTCCTGCTCCGTCTCTTCGCAGTTGCACAAGATGGTGACGGCGCGTTCGAGATTAGAGTCGATTTCGGAGAGATGACGGATGACGCGCGCCGGAAGTCGTAACGTGACCACTTGATATTCTTCCTCGGCAGGTTGCGCGAGGATGCGCTCGAAGGCTGCGAGCAGTTCGTCGTAGGCGACGGGCTTGGCGAGATAGCCGCGCACGCCGAGGCTTTCGCATTGGGCGCGTGTCTCGGCGCTCGTCTCGCCCGTGACGACGAGGACGGGCACGGTGGGCGACGTTTGACGGATTTCTCGCAGGGTTTGCAGGCCGTGCATTTCCGGTAGCGTCATATCGAGAAGGATGGCGTCGGCTCCATTGGCCTCAAACTCCGCCACGCCTTCCTCGCCCGTGTAAGCGTTCGTTACTTGATAGCCCGCCTTTGTGAGCGTCTTTTCATAGAGCGCGGCGAGGTCGTCCTGATCTTCGATGACGAGAAGGCGATGCCTTGTCATAGTCAATTCCCCTTGTAAAAATGCGGTGCCGGATTCTGCGTTTGCGATTTGGCGAGGACGGAGTATCCTTGCATCCTCTTGCACAAGCAAATCGAAGAACCACGAACCGGAAATTAAATTTCAGGGTTTGATTATAACAGAAGCTTTATGCCGACTACCGAGATTGCCATCGTTCTCGCGTTGCTCCTCATCGCACTCGTACTGTTTGCGACCGAGCGCATCCCGATTGACATCGTGACTATCCTTCTTGTGCTCGGACTCGTCCTGACTGGCACACTCACCGTCGGCGAAGCCTACGCGGGCTTCGGCAACGACATCGTTATCACCATCGCCGGACTCTTTATTTTAACGGGCGGACTCGTCAAAACGGGCGTCGTTGATTTGGTCGGGCGTCGGCTTCATCGCATCGCGGGCGGCAACGCCTTTCGCCTCGCGTCGCTCGTCATGTTCGTCGCCGCCGCCTGCGCGTCTGTCATGAAGAACACGACGACGACCGCGATGTTTGTGCCCGTCGTACTCGGTCTGGCCGAACGTACGCGCGTCTCGCCGTCGAAGCTTTTGATGCCGCTGGCCTTCGGAGCCATCCTCGGCGGCACCTGCACGCTCATCGGAACTTCGACCAACCTCGCCGTGAGCGGCGCGATGGTGCGACTCGGCTTCGAGCCGTTTTCGATGTTTGAATTGACGAAGGTGGGGATTGCGATTGTGGGCGTCGGGATGCTTTACATGCTCCTGCTCGGCATTCGCCTGCTTCCGGCGCGCGGCGGCGAAGATTCGCTGACGGAGCAATATCACATCCGCGAGTTTATGTCGGAAGTGGTGGTGCTTCCAGGTTCGCCGCTCGTCGGCAAGACGCTCGAAGACGCCAACCTCGGCAACGCGCTCGACCTGACCGTGCTCGGCATCATGCGCGGCGTGCAGGGTCGCATCGCGCCGCGAGCCGTCGAGACGGTTGAGGCCAACGATGTGCTGCTCGTACAGGGTCGGGTCGAAGACATCCTGCGCGTCAAGACAGAGGCGGGAATCGAGATTAAGGCCGACTCGGAGGTGAGCGACCGCGACCTTGAGGCGGGCGACGTAGAACTGTTTGAGGTAATGGTCTTGCGCGGCTCGGATTTGAACGGGCGGACGTTGAAGGGATTAAATTTTCGCGACCGTTTTGATTTGACGGTGCTGGCGATTAATCGTCACGGCGTGGCGCTGCTGTCGAAGATGAGCACGGTCAGCTTGAAGTTTGGCGACGTGCTGCTCGTACAGGGGCAACGCGAGCGCGTCTTGCAGTTGGCGACCGAGGGCAACTTGTTGCTGTTGGAAGATGTGTCGGAGCGTCGCGGGCGGGCGGGCAAACGCACCTGGGCGATAGCGGCTTTCCTCCTCTTCCTTCTCCTCTCCGTGTCGAAATATTTAACGGGCATCGACATGCCTCTGTCGGTGGCGGTGCTGTTGGCCGTGCTGCTCCTGCTCGTCACGCGGTCAGTACGAACGCAAGAGATTTATGGTCTGATTGACTGGCGTCTCATCGTGCTCATCGCGGGCATGATTAGCTTCGGGACGGCGATGGAGAAGACACGCGCCGACCAATATCTCGCAGACATCATCGTCAACAACTTTCAGCAATACGGCGGCCTCGCCGTGCTCGGCGGCTTCTTTATTTTGACGGTGGCTTTGACGCAGCCCATGTCGAATCAAGCCGCCGCGCTCGTCGTCCTGCCGATTGCCGTCAAGACCGCCACGCTGCTCGGCCTCAATCCGCGCACCTTCGCCGTCGCCGTCACCTACGCCGCCTCCTGCTCTTTTCTCACGCCGCTCGAACCCGCCTGCGTCCTCATCTACACGCCCGGACGCTACCGCTTCCTCGATTTCGTCAAAGTCGGCTCAATACTGACCGTCGCCGTCTTCATCATTGTCATGTTGCTGGTGCCGATTCTGTGGCCGCTCAAGTAAGGGATGAGGGCGGAGGGATGAGGGATGAAGACCGAACGAGGGCAAAAGGTTAAAAGGGGAGACGGGGAAACGGGTAAGGAAAAGCATAACGGGTAAAGGGTGACGGGCGAAGGGAAAAGAAATTGAAATCCTTTCGCCGTTTAACCATTTCTCCCTTTCACCTTCTTCCTTCCATCCCTCACCTTCCGCCCTTATTCCTGCTTTTCCATCCATTCGCGGATGGTGCTGCTCATTTCGTCGAGTTGGCCTTCAAAGAAGTGTCCGGCGTTGGGGATGATGGCGAGTTGGACGCGTGTGTGGTGGGTGGAGATTTGTTGAGAGAGGGATTGGAGGCGGGCGATGTCGCCGAATTCGTCCTGTTCACCGTGGACGAGGAGGAGTGGGCGGCGAATGTTTTGGAGAAAGGCGAAGTCGTACATGTTGACGGGCGTGCCGATGCCGATGAGATGGCTGATGCGCGGCTCGGTCGCGCCGTATTCCAGTCCGACGCGTGCGCCGAATGAGAAACCGGCGAGCGTGAGCGGCAGTCCTTCGTATTTCGCGGCGAGATAGTCGAGTGCGTCGCGTGCGTCGTCCTGTTCGCCGCGCGCTTCGTCGTGCGTGCCTGTGCTGTGGCCGACGCCGCGAAAGTTGATGCGAAGTGTGACGAGTCCGGCGTCGTTCAAGGCACGCGCGGCGCGAAAGACGACCTTGTTGTGCATCGTCCCGCCGTGGAGCGGATGCGGATGGAGGACGAGTGCTGCGCCGCGCGGCGACGCGTGTTCGCCGTGCGCGCGTGGTTCCTTCAGAATCGCTTCGAGGCGACCGTGCGAAGTGGGGATAAAGAGGTTGCCTGCCGGATACAAACGAAGTGTCCGTCCTTTATGAAGAAATTGTTAACAGAGATTGCGGATGAGACTAGCAGAAACGGGGCGGGCTGGCTAATATCGTCAGGCGCGAGAGTCGATGGCGACGCCGCATTAGTCAGCCTGCCGCAGAGCGAGGCTTTCAGGTTTCTTCCACGTATGCCGTCTACGAGAACGAAACAGCGAAATGAGCGAACCCGCAAAAGGTAAACCCGTGTCCGTCGGCGACTCCATGCCGCACACTCCTGCCGTTGCGTCGGCATCGCAGGCGCGGTCGGAGCAAGGCGACGTGTGGCGTCGATATGGCGTGGTGGTCGCGCTCACCGTCGTGGCAATTATCCTGATGGCTTTGCTGAGCGGGATGATGGGTTGGGAAGGGTCACGGATTCCTTTCGCGTTATTCTTCGGCGTCGTGATGTACGCCACATGGTACGGTGGACGCGCGCCGGGCTTGTTCTCCATCATTCTCTCGGCGCTCGTCGCCGCTTACTTCTTTATCGTTCCCGTCCATTCGCTGCGGATAGGATTTGAAGGCTGGTTGCAGGTCGGCGTCTTTCTGCTAGTGGCGTCGCTCATCAGCTATCTAACGGAGAAAAGTAAACGAGCCGAGTCGGCGGCGCAGAGCAACCGTGAACGTCTCTCCACGACGCTCAGGAGCATCGGCGACGCCGTTATCACCACCGATGCCGAAGGGCGCGTGACGTTTATGAATCCCGTCGCGCAAAACATGACGGGCTGGCGCGAGACGGAAGCGCAGGGCAGACAACTTTCCGAAGTCTTCCGTATCGTCAACGAAGAAACGCGCGACTTGATGGATAGCCCCGTCGCTACTGTGCTCGAAAAAGGCACGGTGGTCGGTTTGGCGAATCACACGTTGCTGCTGGCGAAAGACGGCAGGGAGATTCCGGTCGAGGATAGCGGCGCACCCATCGTCGATGCGCGCGGCAGGATAACGGGCGTCGTGCTCGTCTTCCACGATGTTACCGAGAAGCGACGCGCCGAGCAGTCTTTGCGCGAAAGTGAAGACCGTTTCCGCATCATGGCCGACCATGCGCCCGTCCTCATCTGGGTCGCGGGCACAGACAAACTCTGCTACTTCTTCAACAAGACGTGGCTCGAATTCACCGGACGAACGTCCGAACAGGAGTTTGGCGACGGTTGGATGGAAGGTGTCCATCCGGACGATTTCGAACGCTGCCTCCGCGTCTACACGACCAACTTCGACGCGCGCCGCTCATTCGCTGCGGAGTATCGCTTGCGGCGACACGACGGCGAATACCGTTGGGTACTAAGTAATGGCGTGCCGAGATTTTCGCCCGACGGGAGTTTTATCGGCTTCATCGGCTCCTGCATCGACATCAGCGACCGCAAACTCACCGAGGAAAAACTCGATGCCTTGCTCGCCAGCGAGCGCGTCACACGCGCCGAGGCCGAGGCGAGCGAGGAGCGTTATCGTTATCTCGCCGAAACCATGCCGCAAATCATCTGGACGGCACGCCCCGACGGATGGCTCGACTACTACAACCAACGCTGGTACGAGTACACGGGCATGACGCCCGAAGAGACGGAAGGATGGGGCTGGCAACCCGTGATTCATCCCGAAGACGTGGAACGATGTCTGAAGGGTTGGGCGACCGCCGTCAAGACGGGTCGGAACTACGAGATTGAATATCGCTTCCGACGCGCTTCCGACAGCAGTTATCGCTGGCATCTCGGACGCGCGATGCCTCTGCGCGATGGGGCGGGCAACATCGTCAAGTGGTTCGGTTCGGCCACAGACATCGACGACCAGAAACGCGCGGTCGAAAAGTTAAGCTGCCTCGCTGAAGCGAGTGAATTGCTCGCCTCCTCGCTCGACTACATGACGACTATTGAGAATCTCACGCGGCTCGTCGTCCCGCGCATCGCCGATTGGTGCACGATTGACATCATCGAAGAAGACGGGACGACGCATCGCTTGATGGCGCACGCCAATCCGGTCAAGGCGGAGTTGGCGCGCGAAATGAATCGCCGCTATCCGCCGCGACGCGGGTTGGCGCACGGCCTCTCGAAAGTGATTGAGAGCGGACGCTCCGAACTCTATCTCGACATGACCGAAGAATTGTTGGCGGCGATGGCTCACGATAAAGAGCATCTGGAAATGATGCGCGAACTGGGAGCGAAATCGACGGTCTGCGTGCCGCTGATAGCGCGCGGTCGCACGTTTGGCGCGATTGCGCTCGCGTCAGCCGAGTCGGGACGGCGCTACGGGCAACCCGCACTCGCCTTCGCCGAAGACCTCGCGCGGCTCATCGCGCTCACTATCGACAACGCGCGCCTCTTTCAACACACCGAAGAAGCCAATCGCGCCAAAGACGAATTCCTCGCCACGCTCTCACACGAACTCCGCACGCCGCTCACGCCCGTTATCGGTTGGGTACACATGATGCGCGCAGGCCAACTCTCCGACTCCGACATCTCGCATGGCCTCACCGTCATCGACAAGAACTCGCAATCGCTCGCCCGCCTCATCAACGACCTGCTCGACATGTCGGCCATCATGAGCGGGAAGATGCGGATTGAGCGCATGCCCGTCGTGCTCTCGTCGGTGCTTACCGAAGCGATTGAAACCGTCCGCGCCGAGGCCGACAAACGAAGCATCCGTATCGACATCGAATACACGCCGCGTCTCGACGATGCCACGCCTCTGACCATCTCCGGCGACCGCACACGGCTCGTACAGGTCTTCTGGAACTTACTCAACAACGCCGTCAAGTTTTCCGTCGAAGGCGGGCGCGTGCGCGTCGCCTGCGATCATACGGCGACCAAAGCGCGCATCCACGTCGAAGATCAGGGACGCGGCATCCCGCCCGAATTTTTGCCCTACGTCTTTGACCGTTTTCGTCAGGCCGATGCGTCCACGACGCGAGCCTACGGCGGCCTCGGTATCGGACTGGCTCTCGTCAAAAGCTTTGTCGAAGCGCATGGCGGCACGGTCGCTGCCGCCAGCGACGGCAACGGTCACGGTAGCCGTTTCACCATCACGCTGCCGCTGCTGCGCGCCAAACAGACTGCTGAAATTGCATCGACGGACGACCACGACCGGACACAGGACGCAACGACGCGTCCCGTCGGAAGCGTCCGCCGCGTGCTCATCGTCGAAGACGCGAACGACACGCTGGAAATGTTGCAGGCCATTTTCGAGCGGCAGGGATTTGAAACGACGCTCTGCGAAACGGGGGCGGAAGCGTTGCGTATCGCCGCCTCGATGTGGTTTGATATAATCGTGTCCGACATCGGACTACCCCAAATCGACGGTTACGAATTGCTGAAACGTTTACGTCAGATGCCGCATCTGCGTAACACTCCGGCTGTCGCTCTGACGGGCTATGCCACGAAGAAAGACGCCGAGGCCGCATACCTCGCCGGTTTTGATTTGCACATCCCGAAGCCGGTTGACCCGACCGTGCTCACGGACTCGCTGGAAAAACTTATCGAGCAGAAGGCTCATCCGCCCGGATGAGTCGGAAGTGTGATTCGAGATTGACGTTTTGATGGGCGAATGAGCATCGCCGCCCGTCCCCGTTTTGTCGTCGCAAAATTCGGGGCGTCGAGTTGTGACTGTCGAGTCTCGCGGGCGGGGCGATGGTTTCCCAGAGTTAGAAATCTTTTGCAGTGATTGATTGACGAGCCGCGCGTTTGCCTGAAACGCACGGCGGAAAGGTATGACGATGCAAAACAATTTCCCGACCGGAGAGATGCATCGAGTAGTCGATTCACTCCCCGTGATGATGTCGAGCTACATCTTGTCCGGCAACCCGAATGACGGCAACAAGCCGCAGACGCTCACGATTGACGATACCGAAAAGCAGACCTCGAAGCCGCGCGCACTGGTGGTTGATGATTCGCCCGACGTGACGGAGATGCTCGCCATGCTCCTGCGCTATTCGGGTTACGATGTCGTGACGGTCTTTTCCGCTCTGGATGCGTTGGATACGGCGGAGACCGAGCAGTTTGATGTAGTCGTGTCCGACATCGGCATGCCCGGTATGAACGGTTATGAACTGGCCGAAAAACTCCGCGCCACCAACACCTACAGCACCGTCCCGATGATTGCCGTGACCGGCTTCGCCATGTACGACGACCGCGACCGCGCTCTCGAATCCGGCTTCGACGCCTTCCTCACCAAACCTATTAACCCGATGGATCTCATCGACCTCATCAAGCGTATGCGTGGTGGTGGCGGTCGCACGTAACCACGCGTGTCGTAGTCTCGTATTGGTCGCTCATGGAGCAGGAGAACGAAACAGGGCAGGCGGACGACGCGCTCGTTGACGAAACCGTGGGCGGCGCTGAGACTCAAGCGCGCCACGCCGAGAAACAGTCCATCGTCGAGTATGAGACGCTGCTCGACCGCCTCGCTTCGCTCGCGCAGGTCTTCGGCACGGCGCGCGACCTCATCACCATCATCCGTGCGCTGCGCGACTTCGCCATCGCGTCTACGCCTTGCAACGGCATCTTTGTTTCGCTCTACGATCAGGAACGCAACCAGCGCACCGCCGTCTACGTCTGGGGCGAGGGCGAGGAACTCGACCTCTCGATGCTCCCGCCGCTACCGATGACGAACAGCCCGCACAGCCGCGCCGTCGCCACCGGGCAAACCGTTATCACAGATGACTATCTCGCAGCGATTGCCGACCAACCGACCATCCACATCGGCGGCAACCTCGACCCGCGTCTGCCGCGCTCATCGCTCGTCACGCCGATGGCCTTCATGGGACGCACGCTCGGCGCTATCGAAGTGCAGAGCGCCGAACTCTCGGCCTTTACGCACGAACATGTCACGGCGATGCGCATGGCTTCGAGCCTCGCGGGCGTCGCTATCGAAAACGTGCGTCTGCTCGAACGCGAACTCGAACGCGCCGACCGCGAAGCCGAGAGCGAAAAGATGCGTAGTCTCGGCCAACTCGCGGCGGGCGTCGCACACGATTTCAACAACGCGCTCGCCGCCATCCTCGGTCGCACACAACTCCTGCTCCGCACGACGACCGACGAAAAGCAGCGACGCAATCTCGAAATCATCGAAACCGCCGCGCTCGACGCCGCCGAAACCGTCCGCCGTATTCAGACCTTCGCACGTCGCACTCCCGGCGAGCAGTTGTCCAACGTCTCCGTCGCCAAACTGATTACCGACGCGATGCAACTAACGCGCACTCGTTGGGAAGACGACGGGCGTGCGCGCGGCGTCAACTACCACATCCAATTCCTGCCGACCTACGAAGGCAACGACGAAATCGCCGCCAACCCTTCGGAGTTGCGCGAAGTTCTCGTTAATCTGATTTTCAACGCCCTCGACGCAATGCCGCAAGGCGGTCGCATCGAATTGCGCGAAAGCAAGCAGGACGACCTCATCATCGTCGAAGTCAGCGACACGGGACACGGCGTGCCGTCTTCCTTGCGCGACCGGATTTTCGAGCCGTTCTTCACCACCAAAGGGCCGCAAGGCTCAGGGCTTGGCCTCGCCGTCAGCTATGGCATCATCCATCGCCACGGCGGAACTATCGAAGTCGAAAGCGAAGAGGAACGCGGCACCACCTTTCGCCTGACCTTTCCGCAGACGCGACGCGACCCGCGCGCCACGCCCGTCGTGCCCACACCGCGACGCGCCATCCTCCCGCCGCGACGCGTCCTCGTCGTTGATGACGAGGCGGTGGTGCGCGATGTTTTGGTCGAGATGTTGAAGACTTTGCGCCAGCAAGTAACCGCCGTCGAGAATGCCTCCGAGGCGCTTGCGGCGCTCTCCCATGAACGCTTCGATTTGATGATTACAGACCTTTCGATGCCTGGCATGGACGGCCTCAAACTCGCCGCCGAAGCACGCCTCGTCGCGCCCCGCATGCTCATCGCCATCGCCACCGGCTACGGGCAGACCATCCCCGGCGGCACGCCCGACCCCACGCTCATCAACAAAATCGTTAACAAGCCTTTTCAACTTTCCGACCTCGAAACGTCTTTACTCACGCTCTACGCCAACGCCCACAATCGTTGAGCGCGACTCTCAAAACGTCTTCGGTTAAACTTGTCCCGCAAACTGCTATCACGTAAGGAGACACCATGCTTCACAAAATTTTTCACCCCGCCCCGTTCGCACGCCTCCTGCTGCTGTTCGTCGTCCTCGTCACCGCTCAAGGCGTCCACGCGCAAGAAACCGCCACGACGATGACGCCCGAAAAGCGTGCTCTGATTAAAGAACTCCTGGGCGTCACCAACGCGGAGAAAAACACCGAGGCGATTATGAATTCAATCTTCTCTCAGCAGGAGCGAGACCTACCCGTCATCTACAATCAGATGATTGATAACGAGACGGGACTGACGAGCGAGCAGCGCGCAGAGTTACGCAAAAGCGTGATGGAGTCTGCGCTTCGCGCGCACCAGCGTATCAGGGAGAAACTGATGCAGCGCATCAACTTTCAACAGCTTGTCGAGGAGATTAGCCTGACCGTCTACGATAAGCATTTCACAGATGGTGAACTGCGCGATTTGATTGTCTTCTACCAATCTCCGACGGGCAAAAAGACTCTCTCCGTGATGCCGCAACTCTTCGCCGATTCGATGCAGCAATCTAGCATCATCCTGCTGCCGAAGGTGCAGGCCATAGTGAGCGAAGTGATGCAGGAGGAACGACAGAGTTGGCAGCAGATAACGCCCAAAAAGAAGGGCACCACCAACCCTCCGTCCCCGCGTCGCGGACGGACGCGTTAAAGCATCGCGTGTTTCCTCGACAGAGGCGGGCGGCGGCGGCGACGCGTCAACCTTTTCCGCATCGACGCACGTCTAACTAAACTTTCCTCGACATCCGGCGGGCGCGTGTGCTTCAAATGCGACGCGCCCGTGTGCTATGTTTGCCGCATTCCAAACGTCGGCTATCGCGCAGAACTCACGGACAGGCCGAGAGGTGAAATCGGTTCAACTATGGAGAATATCGAAAGCAGCGTTCCCGTCGAGGAACGAACGAGCGACGCACCAACGCCGGACAGCAGCATCGAGCAGGAGAGCGACGCGCACAGAGTGGACGACGCGAGCGACGCGCACGAAGCGAAGAGTGGTCGCGGTCTGCGCGCCGCATGGTCGTCGTGGGCGGGCGCACGCGCGCTCTACATGTTGGCGGGCGTGGTGGTCGTCGGGTTTGTCTTCTGGTGGTTACAGTTTTCGACAGGCTCAATCTGCTGCGGCGACTTCGACGGCTATTATCACGTCCGTTGGAGTCAGATACTCTGGGAAGGCATCCGCAGCGGAAAGTTTCCGCCGCCCTTCACGGCGCTGCCGCTCACCACGCTCAACCCGACCGACTATGTTGACCATCACTTTCTCTTTCACATCCTACAGATTCCCTATACGTGGTTTGCCGACACGGTGCTCGCCGCCAAGATTGGCACAATGATTTTCGGCACGCTCGCCGTCATCTCCTGCTACTGGCTCATCCTTCGTTATCGCATACGTTATCCGCTCGTCTGGCTCGTCGCGCTCATGGCCTGCTCGACGCCGTTTCTGTTTCGCATGAACATGGCAAAGGCGATGAGCGTCTCTATCGTCCTAATGGTGGTCGGCATCTATCTCCTTTTTGAACGACGCTACGGATGGCTCCTGCCGCTCACATTTCTCTTTGCGCTGAGCTACGACATGTTCGCGTTGCTCTGCGCGGCATCGTTTATCTGGGCGTGCGTCATGTTTTGGAGCGAGCGACGCATTGAAGTGCGTCCTGTCGTTCTGACGCTCGTTGGCGCGCTCGCGGGCTTCGTTATCAATCCCTACTTTCCGCACAACATCGAACTCTTTATCCAACACGTTTTGATGAAGGCGACGAAGGGCGGCTTTACCGCGAGCGTCGGCGGCGAGTGGTATCCTTACAACACCTGGGAGTTTCTCTTGAATAGCGGCGTCGCCTGCGTGGCGATGGTCACGGGATACATCGCCTTCCAGAGCGGCGACCGCAAACTCGCTGCGCGTCCGCTCTTTTTTCTCGTCTTCGCTACCATCTTGCTGCTCGCCAACGCCAAGTGGAAACGCTTCGCCGAATACTGGCCGCCCTTCGCCGTCCTCTTCGCGGCCTTCTCGCTGCAACCCATCTTTGAAGGCGCACGCGCCTTCGTTCGTCAATTACCGACCGACGTGCTCGACGAACTCAAACCATTTCTCGACCATCAGGCGACGCCCGCCACGACACGACAACAGCAGCGTGCTCGTCTCCTTGAATACGCCGTTGCCGCCGTCGTCGCCGTCCTGCTCGGTCTGCAAACGATTGCCAACGTGCAATCGGCGTCGAACGAGATTGCCGACAGCGCGCCGCCCGACCACTACCAGCGCGGCATGGAATGGATACGCGCCAACGTCCCCGCAGGCGAAACGATTTTCAATACCGACTGGGACGATTTCCCGCGCCTCTTCTATTTCTCGCCCCGCCATTCCTACGTCTCCGGCCTCGACCCCACATACCTGCTCGACCAGAATCAGGAACTCTTCAAACTCCACGAAGAGATAACGCTCGGCAAAGAGAAAGACCCCGCGCGCATCATCCGCGAACGCTTCAAAGCGCGCTACGTCTTCACCGACAAGCAGGAAGTGCATGACGAGTTCTACAACACGGCCATGGACAGCGGATGGTTTGAAGAAGTCTACGACGACGACCACTGCACCGTCCTACGCATCCTCGACCAATGGCGACAACCGCCCCCCGACCCCGGCGACAACCCTGCCGCCACCACCACCCCTTCCAACACCGACATCCCCAACGAAGAGACCGACGACCCCGACGCCGCCGCTACTTCGCCCGAACCAAACGCCACCCCCGAACCCTAAACACCAACGGCAGCAGGGAAGAAATCTCTTCAACCTGCCGCCGTGTCTTTGGAAATAAAGTTAAAAATTCGCAGCTTTCAAGAAGCCTTGCGCGGGCGTCCGCCCTTCTTGCCATTCTCTCTGGCGGCCTGCGCTTTCGCGTCAGATGTGACGCTGCCGCCCTGTCTCCCCAATTCAGCCATCCACTTTTTAGTCCCGAAGATGCCTTTCAGGAGTTCCGGCACGTTAACATCGGCATCCAACTTCTCCCAATGCAATCCGGCACGCGAAGGCGTCACCTGCATCTCGTCGAGGTCGGCAGCCGACGCTTGAGCCAGCCCTTCCAACAAAGTCACAGGAACCATAAACGTCGCACCGTTGCTGAGGTCTATCACGATTCGCGCCGATTCCGAATCGTAACGCGCCGACTCCACGCGAGGCTCCGTCGCATCGGCGGCTTTTGCCGCACGACGCGCCTGCGCTATCTGTTCCTTCAGCGTTTTAGCCGCTCCTCCCTTCATGAATTCTTCTCCATGCTTCCAGCAGTCTTATTTGATATTCGATAACTAAATCATAAGCAGAAGCGACATCGCGGTCGCGCATACTGTAAATTTCTCGGATTAACGGAGGGCTGTGCTCGTCGCCGAGTTCGATAACGACCTCCCCGTCGCCTTTGATTACGTGGACGTGCGGTGGCCGATGGTCGTTGGTATAGATGCGGAAATCGAAGCCGTTTTTTCGTAAGATGGTAGCCATAAACTCGGCTCTCCTCCTATGTAGGTCGTTTGTTCATGGTGATTTCTCCTTTTGGATAGGTATCAGCCTCGCCGCAATCGTTGCGGCGAGGCTGTGGATGATGATGCGGCGATTCCGCCGAAGTTGTTTGTGTTGAGGAGTGAGAATACATTTTAGAAAAAAGTTGTTTGCTCTGAATCTCTCTCCGCTTGACTACGATTAGTCAAGTTAACGCGACGATAATCCAACGCTTGGGTTTTGTCAAGGATAATAAAAACGGCGACGATTGTGGAGATTTGAATCTCTAGAATCGTCGCCGTTTCCGTCAGCAAGTTCGGCGTTTAGCGGTTACTTCGTCGGGGCTGCGGGCTTGGCAGCTTTGGCGAAGTCGCCGGATTTGATGATGGTGATTTTCGAGGGGTCGATGTGGCGGCGCATGGCTTCGACGATTTGTTGGGGCGTGAGTGCGGCGATTTTCTGCTCGAATTCGGCGTCCCAGTTAAGCGTGCGGTCGAGGAAGAGATAGTTAGTGAGCGTGCGTGCGAGGCTGGCGTCCTGTGCGCGTCCGACCTGACGCGATTGGAGATAGCCGCTCTTGGCCGCCGCAATCTCTTCGGCGGTGAAGCCTTCCTTGAGCATGCGCGCAATCTCTTCTTTGAAGGCCGCTTCAAGGCGGTCGAGATTTTCGGGCGCGTAGATGGCGAAGGTGATGAAGGAGCCGAGTTCGTCAATCGAACTCGCCTGCAACTGCGAGCCGACGCCGTAGCTGATGCCTTCTTTCTGACGAATACGCGAAGCGAGACGCGAATTCAGGAAGCCGCCGCCGAGCATGTAGTTGCCGAGGACGAGCGCGGGATAATCCGGGTGCTCGTCGCGTACTTTGAGATTGAGTCCGGCGATGAAGAAGGCGTTGGCCTTGTCGGGCGCTTCGAGTTTTTGGTTGGCGGGTGCGATGTCGCGGTAAGTGCTGGCGACGCGCGTGAACGGGCGCGGGCTTTTCCAGTTGCCAAAGAGTTCGTTGGCGAGGGCGGCGATTTGTTTTTCGTCGAAATCACCGACCACGGCGAGTTCCGCCTTCGAGACGCCGTAGAAATCTGTGTAGAACTTCTTGGCATCTTCAAGCGTCACGCGGTTCAACTCCTCGACGGCTTCGTCAACCGTCGGGACATAGCGTACGTCGCCTTTCGGATAAGGGCCGGTGTGGCGGCGATAGATGGTTTGCGCCATCGCCGAAGGCTCGCTCCGTTGCTGTTCGATGGCGGCCAGCCGCTCGCGTTTGAGTTGTTCAAACTCGGTGGCGGGGAACGACGGCTCGCGCAAAACTTCCGCAACCAGACGCATCACCGCCGGAAGATTTTCGCGCGTCGTTTCGATGGAGACGACCACGTTGGTCGCTCCGCCGGAGACGCTCGCACGCGCCTTGAGACGGTCGAGTTCATCTTGTATCTGCTGTCGGGTGTGTTTGGTGGTGCCGCGCATGAGCATTTCGGCGGCGAGTTCGGCGGCGGTCGCGCGGTTCATCAAACTCTTCTCGTCGCCGAGGCGAAACGTCATGGCCGCGACCACCGTGTCGCCGCGCGTCTCTTTCGGCAGGAGCGCGATTTCCAAACCGTTCGGCAGGGCGCTGCGACGCGTGCGCGACTCGATGTTGGCGGGCGAGGGGTCGAAGGCTTCACCCGCTGCGAGGGCCGCGTCGCCCTTGTAATCCTTCACCATCAACGCAATCTCTTCGGGTTTGACCTGCGGAATCTCTGCGCGGTCAGGATTGGTCGTCGGGATAAACATGCCGAGCGTGCGGTTCGACGATTTGAGATACTTCGACGCCGCTCGCGCCACTTCATCCGTCGTCACTTTGCGGAGACGGTCGCGGTGAAGAAACAGGAGACGCCAATCGCCCATCGCCATCCATTCGCTCAGTTGAAGGCCGACGCGTTCGGAGTTGTTGAGCGTCAGTTCGATGTTCTTCAAGATGTTGGCGCGTGCGCGGTCAACCTCTTCTTTGGTCGGCGGCGTGGTCGTCATGCCTTCGACGGTCTGCAAGAGCGCGTCGCGCGCCGGGTCGAGCGGAGCATCCTTCAACACCTCCGCGCCGAAGGCCGCCACGCTTGGGTCGCGGAACTGGAAGCCGAAACCGAAGACCGAACTCGCCTTCTTCGTCTCGACGAGAGCTTTGTGAAGACGACCCGAAGGCGTGTCGCCGAGAATCTGCGCCACGATGTCTACCGCCGCGAAATCTGGATGCGAGCCGGACGGCACATGGTAGAGCGCGCCGACGAGTTGCGTGTCGCCAGAGCGCCGGAGCGTGACGGTGCGCTCGCCGTCCTGCGTCGGTTCGGTGGTGTAATACTTGGGAATCTGACGCGCTGGGCGCGGGATGGATGAAAAGTATTTGCTGACGAGTTCGAGCGTTTTGGCCTCGTCGAATTTTCCGGCGACGAGGAGGATGGCGTTGTCGGGTTGGTAGAAAGTTTTATAGAAGTTCTGCAAGCGGTCGATGGGCACGTTTTCGATGTCGGCGCGTGCGCCGATGGTGGTGTTGCCGTAGTTGTGCCAGAGGTAAGAGGTGGACATCATGCGTTCGAGCATGACGCTGAAGGGGTCGTTTTCGCCCGACTCAAACTCGTTGCGGACGACCGTCATTTCGCTGTCGAGGTCTTTCTTGGCGATGAAGGAATTGACCATGCGGTCGGCTTCAAGGTCGAGCGCCCAGTTGAGATTCTCGTCGGTCGCGGCGAACGTCTCGTAGTAGTTGGTGCGGTCAACCCATGTCGTGCCGTTGGGACGCGCGCCGTGCGCGGTTAGTTCCTGCGGGATGTTGGGATGCTTGGGCGTTCCCTTGAAGACGAGGTGTTCAAGGAGATGCGCCATGCCCGTCTCGCCGTAGTTTTCGTGGCCGGAGCCGACGAGGTACGTGATGTTGACGGTGATGGTCTGCTTGGTCTGGTCTGGGAAGAGCAGCACTCTCATGCCGTTCGACGTGAGACGATACTCTGTGATGCCCTCGACCGACGTGACGCGCTCGACGCCGCGCGGCAACGACGCGCCTGCGCCCTGCTGCGCCGCCGTCTGCTGCGCGAACACAGAAGCGGCGCGCAAGGTGGCGGGTGCGCCCAACACGTTTGCTGCGAGCGCGAGCGCGACGAGCGAGCGGCCTCTTAAAAGTTTGCGTAAACTCATTAAATAAATCTCCAAATTCTAAACTGTTTTGGTGGACGACTAGGCCGCAACACTATGTAATGTAACGGTCAAAACGCCGAAAGGAGTGACAGGCGACGAGTATAACCGACGACGCGACCGGAAGCGAAACCGCGAGACGGCGTGACGGGCGCGGAGGCTGTGCGGAACAGGCATGAGAATCAAGAAAGCAATTCGCAGTATGCCGCCATGTCGTTCGGCGCAAACTCTCAAGGGTTTTGTTTGCGTGCGGCGACGGCGCATCCGAGCAGTTGTCGTCGCTCCGCCGCGTCCATCCGCAACATGCCCCACATCGCCGTCCACCATCCGCGTACAGGACTGAACGCCAACGCGACATCGACGGTGGCACGTTCACTCAAGGCTTCTCGAACGAGTTGCCACGCGCCGTGCGCGCCGAACATGAGCGAATAGAGGGATGAATAGAAAAGCCAGCCGGGATAGGAGCCGCGCCACGTCAAGGCGCTGGCATTGTGACGGCTCGCGCCGAGACCGAAGGTAATGCGCCGTAGATACTCACGCGACATACGCCGCGCAGGGATGACGTGTCGAAGCTCGCAAGCAGGGTTGTACCAGACCTCGTACCTCGCCGCGACGCGCAGGCCAATCTCCATGTCGCCGCCCGAAACGAGTCGCTTGCCAGTGCGGTCTTCGAGAAACTGCTTGTCGAGCCAGCCCGATTCTTCAAGCGCACGCCTACGCAAGACCATTCCCGCTCCGGCGAGCCACGGACGACGGTGCGCCGTCTCGCCATGATTTTTGCCCGCGTAAGCATAGCGACGGTGCGACGCGTAAGACGGAGGCGCAATCTCCCAATCGAGAATCACACGCCCGCCAAACGCCCCGCACGCAGGATGCTCCGACGCAAAACGCGCCGCCTCGGCAACCCAATCGTCTGCGAGCAGGCAGTCGTCGTCGACAAACGCAATCCATTCTCCGCTTGTGTTACGCACGCCGCAGACGCGCGCCTGCGTCAGCCCTTGCGTCGGCTCCGAAACCATCCGAATCGACGTCGCACTCAAACGCGAATGTTTTTCCACCACCTCCGGCGTCTCGTCCGTACAGTTGTTGTTGACGACCAAGACCTGCCAGTTCACGCCCGGCGGCACGCGTTGCTTCGAAATCGTCGCCAGAGACCTGTCAAGAAGGGCTGCGTTATTGTATGTACAGATAACGATGTCGATGGATGTCTCGCGGCTCATGCTCGCGTCTCTTCGGGAGTTTACTTGTGCGTGGGAGGTATCAGAACGAGTTTGCCGAACTGCGCTCTATCCATCATCAGTTCGTGCGCGTGGCGTGCTTCCGAGAGTGGCAGCGTGCGGTCAACGACGCCGCGAATCTGGCCGCGTTCGACAAACTTCATGGCGTCGAGCAGTTCGGATTTTGAACCCATGAAGGAGCCGAGCAGCGAGATGTGTCGATAGAAAATTTGTCGAAGGTCTGTGCGCGCGTCGAAGCCGCTGGTCGCGCCGCAGGTGACGAGCCGACCGTCGCGTGCGAGCGACTGAATCGACCCAAGCCACGTCTCCACGCCCGTGTGCTCAAAAACCACTTCCACGCCCTTCTTGTTCGTCAAACGCCTGACCTCTTTCGGCCAATCTGCGCGCGTGTAGTTGATGGTTTCGTCTGCGCCGAGCAGTCGCGCCTTCTCAAGTTTCTCGTCCGAGCCGGCGGTGGCAATCACGCGCGCACCGCGCAGTTTCGCAATCTGAATGCCGACCGAACCGACGCCGCTCCCCGCCGCATGAATCAACACGTCTTCGCCCGGCTGCACCTGTGCGCGCGAGACGAGCATGTGCCACGCTGTCACTGTCACCAGAGGCAACGCCGCCGCCTCCGCCCAACTCAAATTCTGCGGCTTCGAGATGACGTTGACGGCAGGCGCAGAGACGAGTTCGGCGTAGCCGCCATCGCGTCGGTAGCCGAGAATGTCGTAGTCGGGGCAGAGGTTGTCGGCGCCTCTCAGGCATTCGCGGCAATGCCCGCACGATACACCGGGCTGCAACATCACTTCATCGCCCACGTGCACCCAGTCCACCACTTCGCCCACCGCGCGCACCACCCCTGCAATGTCGTTGCCCAAAATATGCGGCAGAGGAATCTCGATGCCCGGTAGTCCGCCGCGCGCCCACACGTCAAGATGGTTGAGCGCGCACGCGCGCACCTCCAACAGCACCTCGTTCGCCCTCATCGAAGGCTCAGGCACGTTCTCATAGCGCAACACATCGGGCGCGCCGTGCTCTTTGAAAATGACAGCTTTCATGATTCTTAATCAAACGATGGAATGATAGACCATCGCCCGTCTGCTTCTATTGATGGTCTATCGTCCGTCGTCCATCGTCCAATAAATAGTTTGACACTCGTTGGTGTGCCGTCCAATATAAAGCGGATTGTAACAGAGCGTCCGACACTCGAACCAGTGCGGATAAAATCATCAGTTTGTGAGGGTAAATTCGCATGAAGAAAGCCTCTGTGATGGCTTCGCTGCTGCTCGTTGTCCTGCTTTTCGCGCACGCCGACGACGCGCACGCACAACAAACAACACCGAGCGAACCGCCGTCTTCCGCTGCGCCAGCGGCAAGCCCGAACCGTCCGCCGCAGGAGGAGCGTGAGACGATGCCAGCCGCCAATCCCGCCGATGTCTCTTCGATTGACAACATTCTGCGCGCGCTCTACGAGTCGGTTTCCGGCGCGGCGGGCGAACGGCGCGACGAGAAACGTTTTCGTTCTCTTTTCGTTCCCGGCGCGCGTCTCATCCCGACCGCCCCGCGACCCGACGGCGGCGCGACGGCTAGAGTCTTCGACGTGGACGAGTTTTATCAGCGCGTTAATAAGAACACCGAGAAGATGGGTTTCTACGAGAAAGAGATTGCGCGGCAGACGCAAATCTACGGCAACATCGCGCACATCTTTAGCACCTACGAAGCGCGACGCGCGGCCAACGACCCCGCGCCTTTCGTGCGCGGCATCAACAGTATTCAGCTTTTGAAAGACGGGCAGCGTTGGTGGGTGGTGACCGTCTACTGGGACGCCGAACGCCCCGGCAACACGATTCCAGACGAGTATCTGCCCAAGACCTCGAATCGAAAACGCGCTACGCCAAAAGAGAAATAGAGACGACGCGCCCGCAAAGACTGATAAACCGCGCGCTCAAGGAATGATGATGGCATGGCTTCACCAACACCACAAACAATGCCCGAAAACGTCCTGATTGAAACACGCATGCAAGTGCTCCACGCGCAACTCGAACGCATGCGCGCCATGCTCGGCAGGTATTTCGACCACTTCTACCGCCTCGTTATGCTCGCCATCGTCGCGCTCATCATCATGACGATGGCGAGCATGACCGACACTTTTCGCGCCACCGCGTTGCTCATTCCGTTCTTCGTCATCTGGGTCGGCGTCCAGTCGGCATACTTTCTCACTTACGTCTTCTTCGCGCGCGTCTACGCGACGGGCATCGAGCAGCGCATCAACCAACTCGTACAGGAAGATGTCCTGATAGCCCATCGCATCGAAGCTGAATATCTGTTTCCGCTCGGCGGGGCGCAGTTTGCGGGCGTGCCCTTGCGCGCCGACCAGACATTCGTCGGCTTCATCACGATTCATTTCTGGTTGCTTGGCGGAGCCGCGATTCTGCTCTCGGCCTATCGCGCATGGCAACTGCTGCCCGCCGTGGCGCGCGAGTTTCCGCCTGCCGAATTCTATTTCGCCGCGCTCATCGCATGGGCAATCCTGAACCTCGTCTATCTCCTCTGGTACTTCGGCACACGCCGACACGAACAACGCATCATGCGCGTCGTCCGCGACGCTTACGGTACTGATTTCAGGGACGCTTGATTGAGAAACGGCGGGTTCGGAGTTTCGATTTTGATTCGGGTTCCGGGTTACGAGTGCGTGCATTGAACTCGTAACCCGGAACCCGGAATTTTTTAACTGGCAGGCGTGCCCGCGCCTTCGGTCTGCTGCCGCGCGTGGTAGGAAGAACGCGTCAGTGGACTCGATTCGACGTGATGAAAGCCCATCTCCATGCCGATTTCGCGCCAGCGCGCAAACTCTTCGGGCGTCACGTAACGCTCGACGGGCAGGCGTCGCGCGTGCGGTTGGAGATATTGGCCGATGGTCAGGATGTCGCATGAGACGGCGCGCAAATCCCTCATCAATTCCACCACTTCGTCAAACGTTTCGCCGAGACCGACCATGATGCCGCTCTTGGTGAGCATACCGCGCCGTTCGCAGTCGCGTCGCGCCGCTGCACGGCGCAGAAGCGTCAAAGTCTGTTCATACTTGGCATCTGGACGCACGCGTCGATAGAGGCGCGCGATGGTCTCTGTGTTGTGATTGAGCACGTCGGGCGCGGCGTCGAGCACGGTGTTGAGCGCCGCTTCATCGCCGTTGAAATCGGGGATGAGGACTTCGACCTTGCATTCGGGATTCAGTGCGCGCACCTCCCTAATCGTCGCCGCCCAATGAGACGCGCCGCCGTCGGGCAAATCGTCGCGGTTGACGGAGGTGATAACGCTGTGCGCGAGATTCAAATGTCGCACGGCTTCGGCGACGTGGCGTGGTTCTTCGGGGTCGAGCGCGTCGGGCTTGCCTTTGCCGACGGCGCAGAAGCCGCAATGTCGCGTGCAGATGTCGCCGCCGAGCATGAAGGTGGCCGTGCGGTCAGACCAGCACTCGAAGATGTTCGGGCAACGCGCTTCCTGACAGACCGTGTGAAGGTTCAAACCCTCAATCAGACGCAGGACGTGATTCTGGTTCGTCGGGTCGCCGATGCGAATCTTCAACCATTCGGGCTTCGGCGCACGCGGCGGTCGCTGCGGCGTCGGAGGATTGCTGATAACTTTTAGTTCGCGGCTCAAATCTAATTTGCTCCAAAGGTTTTTAAGTGTACGGCTATTTTAACACTCGACAGCGCGAATGTCGCTTTTACGGTCGATGTAAGCATTTAGAAATTTAACATGATGTACAGGATGAAAACGTCCAGGATAGACAGGATAAAGGAAATGCAAAATTAAAAATGTCAAAGGCAAAAGTCACTGAATAAGCAAAAGAAGCCTTCCTTTTCCTTTCGCCTTTGTCCTATACCCTTTCCTTCTTCTCCTCCTGTCTATCCTGCTCGCTTTTCATCCTGTCTATCCTGTGAATCGTTTTGCAGGATGTGCGCGAGCACGTCGGCGTCGACGTTGCCGCCGGAGAGGACGACGCCGACGCGCCGGAGTTCGGATGGAAGTTTGTTGAAAAGGACGACGGCTGCCGAGGCTGCGCCCGTCGGTTCGACGAGCAGCTTCATGCGTAGGAGGATGAAGCGCAAGGCTTCGGTAATCTCGTCGTCGGAGACGGTGAGCACGTCGTCGGCTGTCCGTTGCAGGATGGGGAAGGTGAGCGCGCCGGGCGATTGATTACGCATGCCGTCGGCGATGGTCGGCGGAGGCGCAATCAGAACGCGCTCGCCCTTCTGAAACGACTGGCGCGTGTCGTTCGCCGTGTCAGGTTCGACGCCGAAGCAACGCGTCTGCGGGCTGACGGTTTTTATCACCGTGCTTGCGCCCGCAAATAGTCCGCCGCCGCCGCAGGGCGCGACGAACGCGTCGAGGTCGGGCGCGTCTTCGAGTAGTTCGAGCGCGCAGGTGCCCTGTCCGGCGATGACGTGGTAATCGTCGTATGGCGGTACGAGAACGAGTCCTTCGCGTTCGGCGATGTCGCGCGCGACCCGTTCGCGGTCGTCTCGTTGACGGTCGTAAAAGACGACCTCTGCGCCGTAGCCGCGCGTCGCCGCGAGTTTGGATTTGGGCGCGTCGATGGGCATCGCAATCACGGCGCGGACACACGCGTCGCGCGCCGCAAGTGCGACGGCCTGCGCGTGGTTGCCAGAAGAATAGGCCGCGACGCCGCGCCGTCGCTCGTCTTCATGGAGCGAAAGTATCTTGTTCGTTGCGCCGCGAATCTTGAACGCGCCAGCGCGTTGTAAGTTCTCGCATTTGAAGAAGACGCTCCGCCCCGTCGCTTCATCAAAGGCGCGTGAAGTGACGACGGGCGTGCGATGGATGTGCGGACGGATGCGCGCGTGCGCTTCGCGGATGTGTTCGAGTGTTAACGTCATTTTTGAATAGTAAGCGAGCAAAGAGACGAAGGCGAGTTGCGCGTGATGAAGTGAACGGCCAGTCACACGCGCACGGCATCCTGCCGTCGTGATGTCCAATAAATCAACCCCGAATTTGCCAGCGCGTAGACCGAAGACGCGACGAGCATGACGAGTCCCGACCCCGCTTCCGGCGCGACTTCGGGATTGATGCGATGAGCCATGCCGAAGACGTGCACGAACAGCACGAACAGCACGCCCAACGTGAGAACCGCCCACGCGACAAGAGCCACAACAGCCTTCAAGACATAAATCCGCGCGTCGCGTTTGACGCTTCTGTATGCCGCGATGGAGGTGATGAGAACCGCGATGGGCGTCAGCACGAATGTCACCGCCGCAACGAGCAGTCCGAGTGAAAAGAGGATTTCGTACATATTTTTGAAGTCGAGCGGCGGAAGCGTGTGTGTCTAGGAAATCGTACGAAACATGCCACAGAGACGCAGAGACGGGTAAAAATGAAGATGCGCTTGGCTTGCCTTTCACCCTTTTAGTTTTGGCTTTGCCTTCATCATCACTGCATCTCTGTGACTATGTCGGTTTTGAAACGTCAAGACCGATGCGTCATGCTTCGACGCTCGCGGGCGTCATCTCGAAGACTTCAGCAAAGCGTGTGATGATGCGGTCTTCGACATCGCGCAGGGCGAGTTCGTGGCCGAGCAACTCCTTCATCGACGTGACTGGCTCGCCCTCGCAGGCGATGATTAAGTTGAAAAAACTCAAATCCGTATTGACGTTGAGAGCGAAGCCGTGCGTCGTGACCCAACGCGCAATGTGGATGCCGATGGCGGCCACCTTGCCGTGCGTTGTGTGCACTCCGGTCAAACCCTTGATGGGAAAACTCTCGATGCCAAAATCCGCGAGCGCACGCATCAACGCCGCTTCGAGGTCGCGTACATAACGGTGCACGTCTTCGCGTTCGGGACTCAGGTTAATGATGGGATAGCCGACCACTTGACCGATGCCGTGATACGTCATCTTGCCGCCGCGATTCGTTTCAAAGACGGCGACGCCGCGTGCGTCCAACTCTGCGGGCGTGGCGAGAATGGCATCGGGCGTGGCGCGTCGTCCGACCGTGAGGACGTGCGGGTGTTCGACGAGCAGGAGCGTGTCCGGTTGTTCGCCGCGACGCACGGCCATCTCCGTCTCCTTCTGCACGCGCAACGCTGCGCCGTATTCCATGCGACCGAGACGGCGAACTTGTAGTGCTCTTGTCTGCATCGTATCGTCGGTAGTCTCCGTTTGAAGTTCGAGTTTATTGTAGCAGCAGAGAAGCGCGCGGGGCGACGCGCTCGCAAGAGACACATGCCGTCGGGTTTCCTCACGGCGGCTTGACGCTCGGACGGCAAAATGAGAATAGTCTGTGCAGAAATTCTTCAACGTCCGTACGGGTCGGGGCGTGCCGTTTCGGTTGGGGCGAAGACGGATGCGAGCGGACGCGTTTGAGTCGAGAAAAATCCTGTTTTGGTTAGCCTTTGAAGGAGGGCGAATTTGTGAAATCTTTGATTGGTGCATTAATCATCTGCTTGTTGCTCTCTCCCGCGCTTGGTCTCGCGCAGACACGCACGCGCCGGACGACACCACAAAAACGGCGCACCACCAACGCTTCATCCACCTCGCGGCTCGATTCCGCGCAGGCCAACACGGCGCGCATCAAACTCGGCGACCAGATAAAAAACCTGACGCGCTTCGTCTATCTCTACGGTCGGCTGTCGAAAGATTTGGAACTCGTCGGGACGCAAGTGGAAACGTCTGACGCGACGAGGACGCGCAACGCGCTCACGCAAAACCTACGCAACATCCGCGAAGGACTCGACCAACTCGAAGCACAATTTCGTCTGACGCCCGGACTCGAACGCCACTACGCGCGCCTGCGCGGCGTCGCGCAACGCGCCGAAGATGCCGAAAACATGGCCGCCTCCAACCGTCTCGACCAGGCAGGCCGCACGCTGCTCGACGTGATTAACCAACTCACCGACGTGCTTCTGGAAATGTGAAGAAAGTAGAGGCCAGAGGCTAGAGGTCAGAGGTTAGTTAAAAGATTAGAGGCGAATCGTCACCCGAATGTCTTATGTCTTATCTTTTGTCTGACCTCTGACCTCTGACCTCTATTTCGGCTGTGGCACGTAGTAGCCTTGACGCGCGCGGACGCGTAGCTCGGAGCGCGCGGGGACGCGGACGTTGATGGCGAGAAATTTGCCGGGCGCTGCGCCGCTGTTGGAATAGTATTGCAGGAGATACTGTGCGCGCAGTTCGTTGCTAATCTGGCGAAAGACGGTATCGAAGCCTTTTGTTCCGTCGGGAACGAAGGCGGTGCCGCCCGTCGCTTCGGCAACTTGATGCATGGAGTTTTGGGCGCGCGTGCTGATGTCGTTGAGACGAAAGCCGGAGCCGGTCGGGTTGATGGAATAGAAAACGGCGTCGGCGCGTTGCACTTCGCGCAGCACTTCTTGAACGGCGCGCGTGTGTTGCGCTCGCTGGCGCTTGACGGCCTCTGCTTTCTCAATGTCGCCGCGAGCGGCGGCGAGCGTCGTTTCTCTGACGATGCTGCTGAAGTTGTCCTCGCCGTCGGAGATGACGACGATGACACGCCTGTTTCTTCCGGGCGCGTTCGCAGCGAGATAGCGTGCGGCGCTAATCACGGTGTCGTAGAAGGCGGTCGGCGTGGATTTGCTCGCCGCCGGAATCGTCGTCAACTTGATGGAAGCGACCGAGGCCGACGAAAGTGGTTGTTCGAGTCGCGGCTTGTCGGAGAGCGTGAAGACGGCGGCGCGGTCAATCGGCTTCAACACCTCTTTGAGAAAACGCGCGGCGGCCTCCTGCTGGAAATCATAGAAACTTTTCGCCGTCACGCTGCTCGACGTGTCGAACAGGATAGCGATGTCGAGCGGCACCTGTTCGGCGTCGCCGATTTGCGCTATCTCCTGCGCGCGTCCTTCTTCTTCGAGACGAAAATCCTCACGCTTCAAACCCGTCACAGGCTCTCCGTTCGCGTTCGTCACCGACACAGGCACGACCACCAGATTCGATGTCACACGAACCACTTCCTCGTCTTCATCCTCAGCGGTTTCGTTGGATACGGGCGCAGGGGCTTGCGGCGTGGGCGTCGGCAGAGGAGGAGCCTGCGAAGGATTCTGCGGGACGGCGACGGGCGTTGTCGGCGCATTGTTTGAAGACGCAGAAGCATCGGCGGGCGGCAGACGTGGCACGACGATTGGTGTAGGCGAAGACGAAGCAGGAGAAGTTTTAACGGTGGTCGCGGCTGTTATCGTTGCGGCGCGTCGCTTGCGCGAACGTGTCTGCCCGTCCGTCGGACTCGACGTGAAGGCGAACACAGCAAACGCACACAGCAGAGATAACGCGACGGTCGAAACTTTTTTCATGCTAAACCCCCGTAGAATTGCGGAATGCGGATTGGCAGAAATTTGGTCATCGCTTCATCGGTTCAATTAACTAACGGCTTAATTCTTTATTGACACAATGATTCAATCTTCATCAATCCGCAATCAAAAAGATGCGGCGAACCGATGAGATGCAAAAGCTTGTGCTTCCGGTCTCCCGATTCGCCGCGTCTCTCGGTTTCAGGTGCGCTCTTTTAGTTCGGGTTCTCCGACTGCGGAGCGGTTGAGGGCACGTTCATCACGGGCGCGCCTTGAATCAATCCGCGATTGACGAGCACTTTGACTTCGACGCGACGATTCTGCTCGCGTCCAGTGCGCGTCGAGTTGTCGGCGACGGCCTGCGCTTCACCGTAGCCGTAGGGCGTGATGATGCGACGCAGAGGGATGCGATGTTCTTCGACGAGATAACGAATCACCGTGTCAGCGCGACGCTGGCTGAGGCGTCGGTTGGCTTCGGTCGAGCCGTCGGCGCTGGCAAAGCCGCTCACTTCGAGAACATAGCCTTTGGCGCTGAAGGCTTGCTTGGCGATGTCGTCGAGCTTGGCTTTGTTCTCAGGCGTCAAGACGGCGCTACCGACGCGGAAGTTGATGGCGATGTTTTGCTGCACAACGTAATCGTCGAGAGCAGAGATGCGTTCGTTGGTCGCGTTGACGCCCGTGATGGCCGCGTCAGCCGTTTCCTGTGCGGCCTTCGCGCCGCCGCGCGCGGCATTAGAGACAGCCGCCAGTTCATCGAGTTGACCGGAGAGACGCTGCGCGTTCTGTTCGACCTGACCGATGCGATTCTCAGCCGTGCCGACGCGATTCTCAACCGGGTCAACGCGCGCTTCCAGAGATTGCGCGACGCGAAGGTCTGTGCCTGAGAATTCGACGCGCGTGGCCGACAATTGGCCGGAGCCGTTGCCGCGTCCTTCAACCTCGACGCGGAGCCCGCGAAGAATGCTCGTCTGCGGGTAGCTGCGTCCGCCGCCGAAGAAGCCGCCCTTCTGCTTGACGCGCGTGGCGTCGGAGAGTTGCACGACCGTGCTCACGCCGTTTTCGTCGCGCACCGTAATCGTGTTGGTGTCGAAGTCTCGGCTGGTAACGAGACCTTTAATCTTGGCCTTCTCGCCGTTGGCGACGCTGCGCGTGTTGGTCGAGCCGCCGCCCTGACTCATCGTGTCCTGCCCGAAGGCGACGGTGGTGAGAGCCAGCATGAGGCTGAATGCGAATGCAAAGAACTGAAATCTTCTGGAACCGTTAACAGTCATATTCTTAATCTCCATGATGCGTAAAATGTCGGGGAAACCCTTTGGTCGCTCCTCCCATTCCGCAAGTTGCGACGGCGACGGATTCAAAACGTCTCCGCCATGCCGACGAAATCTGCCAGTTGATGTCCGGTGAAGCGAGTTGTGCTTAACGACGCCGCTTGCCACCCATCTAATCGAAACCCGCGAGGCTGAATTTTCGGGAATCCTGAATCGCTCGAATTCTTAACGAACCCGTTGAGCAAGTCAAGAGGGTAAGATGCAGAAAAGCCCGCCGAAGCCACGCAAAAGCGATTTATCATTCAATCGTCATTTGATTGCAATATTCAGCCCTCCCAAATGCGGAATGCGGATTGCGGATTCAAAAGCAAAGGCTTACTTGAATCCGCAATCCGCAGTTAAAAACGCCGCGATTCATTGATTGAAACACGGCGTTTTCGGGTTGCGCGGGGTGGCTGTTTGGGTTGTTTAGACGGTGAACTGCGCCGCTTCGAGCAACTCTTTGATGTAACCGAGGAAGCGTTCGGCGTCGGCGCCGTCGATGATGCGATGGTCGAAGCTGAGTGCGAAATAGGCCATCGTGCGGATAGCGATGAGGTCGTCGCCTTCGGGCGTGGTGATAACTTTGGGGCGCTTCTCAATCGTGCCGACGCCGAGGATGGCGACCTGTGGTTGATTGATAATCGGTGTGCCGAAGAGTCCGCCGAAGACGCCCGGATTGGTGATGGTAAACGTGCCGCCGCCAACCTCGTCGGGCTTGAGTTGTTTGGCGCGTGCGCGGTCGGCGAGGTCGTTGGCGGCGCGTGCGAGACCGGAAATCGAGAGGTCGTCGGCGCGTTTGATGACGGGCACAATCAAGCCCCAATCGAGCGCGACGGCCATGCCGAGATTGATGTCGCGTTTGTAGATAATCTGGTCGCCGCTGACCTGCGAATTGAAGATGGGAAATTTGCGAATCGCCTGCGTCACCGCTTGAAAGATAAACGGCATGTAGGTGAGTTTCGTCCCCGTGCGCTCCTGAAAAGATTTTTTGTGCTGGTCGCGTAGACGTGCGATGCGCGTCATGTCGATTTCGTAGAACGTGCCGACGTGTGCCGACGTGCGCTGCGACATCGTCATGTGCTCGGCAATCTTCTTACGCATGACGCTCATCGTTTCCACGCGGTCGCCTTCGCCGGGATGCACGACGGTGGGCGGCGGCGAAGAAGGCGGCGACGATGGGAGACTCGGAGGCTGCTGTTGTGGCGCGGCACTCGCGGCGGGTTGCATGGCAGTCGCAGCGGCGGCCGGCGCGCCTGATTCGATGAAACTGAGGATGTCGTTTTTCGTGACGCGTCCGCTCGTACCCGTGCCTTCGAGTTGCGAGATGTCGATGTTGTGTTCCTGTGCAATCTTGCGTACGAGCGGGCTAGAACGCGTGCGGCGGAGTTCTTCGCGCGTCTGTTCGCCGAGGCTTGCGCCGCCGTTGTCGCCGGAGGATGCCGGAGCGCCTGTGTGAATCGTGCCCGCGCTCGTTGCTCCTCCTGTTGTGCTCGGAGGCGGAGGCGGTGCGGTCGGCTGTGGAGACGACGTTGCGGCTGGTGTCTGCGGTGCGGCGGGCGGCGGTTGCGGCGGAGGCGGCGCAGAGACGGCGGCCTGACTGGACGGAGATACGGGCACGCTCGCCTGCGCTTGCTGTGGTGCAGGGCTGGAACCGGAGACTGGTTCAGCGGCGGGCGCGGTGGTCGCACTGGCAACTGCGCCGTCGCTTCCACCCGACGCGCCAGCGCCCTCGCCGATACGCGCGACCACCTTGTTGACTTCAACCGTGTCGCCTTCCTTGAAAAGAATCTCCTGAAGCGTTCCGGCGGCGGGCGAAGGAATCTCCGCGTCCACCTTGTCGGTCGAAATCTCGAACAGAGGCTCGTCGCGCTCGACCGTCTCGCCGACCTGCTTCAACCATTTCGTAATCGTCCCCTCCGCGATGGATTCGCCCATCTGCGGCATGACAACTTCTGTGCTCATAAATTCTCCAAAGTATATAGGTCGGAGGTCAGAGGCGGGAGGTTGGAAAAATCAGTTTCACTCTTTCACTGACCTCTCAACTCCGACCTCTGACCTCTAGTGATTATTCTGCGGTCGTCGGGTCTATCACCGACTTGATTTCGGAAACGCTGTTAGCGGGGAAGCCGCCTTGTTGTGCGTGTTCGCGCACCATCTCCTCGTTAGGCGCGATGTAGACGCAATAGATTTTGTCTCCCGTCACATAGCTCTGCACCCACTGAATCTGCGGCCCCATGTTCTGCAACACTCCGCAAGACTTCTGCGAGATAGCCTGCAACTCTCCGGCAGACAAATCACCCGCTCCGGCAATCTCACGTTCGATTAAAAACTTCGGCATCGTCGCACTCCTTTCAAGGAAGAGGTTAGAGGCTAGAGGTCAGAGGTCAGTAAAAGCATCTCAAGGCGTCGGTCGAAGTCAATCTTCACGCTCGCGTTGAAGAACGGGTTTATGTTTTTAACTAACCTCTGACCTCTAGCCTCTGCGTTTAATAAGCCGCCAGTTTGCGCGCCGCTTCCAGCACGTCTTTGATTTGCGGCAAGTGATACTCTTCGAGCGGTGGCGAATAGGGCACGGGCGTATCAATCGCGGCGACGCGCACGACGGGCGCGTCCAACCACTCGAACGCTTCTTCGGCAATCGTCGCCGCAATCTCGCCACCGATGCCGCCCGTGCGCGCCGCTTCATGCAATACCAACACCTTGTTCGTCTTCTTCACCGTCGAGAGAATGGCTTGTTTATCCATCGGCGCGAGCGTGCGTAAATCAATGATTTCAACGTCCAATCCTTCTTTCTCAAGTTCGGCTGCCGCGTCGAGCGCGGTTAGTACCTGCGCGCCGAAAGTAATGATGGAGAGGTCGCGTCCCTCGCGTGCGGTGCGCGCCTTGCCGATTTCGACGATGTAGTCGTCTTCGGGAAGTTCTTCACGCAGACGCGGCAGGCGATAGAGCTTCTTGTGCTCGAAGTAGAGCACGGGGTCTGGGTCGCGGATGGCGGCTTTGATTAAGCCTTTGGCGTCGTAGGCGGTCGAAGGCTCGACGATTTTGAGTCCCGCCGTGTTGAGAAAAAAGGCTTCGGCGTTGACCGAATGAAACGGCCCCGAATGGACGCCCGCGCCGCACGGGCCGCGAAAGACGGTCGGCAGCCCCGCGCCCCAACGATAACGACACTTCGCCGCGTAGTTGGTCAGCATGTCGAAGCCCGGCGAGATGAAGTCGATGAACTGAAACTCCGCTACGGGTCGCATCCCCATCAACGCCGCGCCGCACGCCGCGCCCACAATCGCCGCTTCCGAAATCGGCGTATCAATCACGCGTTCCTCGCCAAACTCGTCCAACAACCCGTCCGTCACCTTGAACGCGCCGCCGTACGCGCCCACGTCCTCGCCGATGATGAAGACCGACGGGTCGCGCTCCATCTCTTCCCACAATCCTTGACGAATCGCCTCGACGAACGTCGCTACGCCACCGCGCGCCGGACGATTTTGTTTGTGCTCTTTTTTAGTTGCCGTTGACATAATGACTGTTTACTAATCTCCAAAGACCGTGGGACGAAATGCGGGTGGGACGATTGAGTTGTCGAACACGTTGAGAGCCGCCTTTTCGGGTTCGGGCATCGGCGACGATTCCGCCCACGCCACGTCTTCGTCAATCTCACGTTGCACGTCGGACACGATTTCATCCAGCCGTGCGCGCGTGGCGATGTTGTTCGAGATAAGGTGTCGTTCGTAGCGTTCAACGGGGTCGCGCCGCTCCCACATCTCAAGTTCGCCCGCCGGAAGATAACGCTGGTCGTCGTGTTCTGCGTGTCCTTTGCGTCGATAGGTTTTGGCTTCGATGATGCACGCGCCGCCGCCCGCACGCGCCGTCTCTGCGGCCTTCCGCATCACTTCGTAGCACGCGATGATGTCGTTGCCATCGACGATGTGACCGGGGATGCCGTAGCCCGCCGCTTTGTCCGCGAGATTTTTGACCGCCGTCTGTTTCGATGTCGGCGTCGAGTAGGCATACCAGTTGTACTCGGCGACGATAATGACAGGCAGACGCTGCACGGCGGCGAAGTTTAAGCCTTCGTGAAACGCGCCCGTACTCATGCCGCCGTCGCCGATGTAGGCGACCGCGACCAGATTCTTCTTCTGCATCCGCCCGCCCAGAGCGATGCCTGTCATGACGGGAATCATGTCGCCGAGATGCGAGATGGGGCCGATGAAACCCTTCTCCATGTTGCCGAAGTGGATATTCAAATCGCGTCCCTCGGACGGCCCCCAAGCCTTCGCCATGTACTGCGCGAAAATCTCGCGCGGGCGGATGCCTTTGGTGAGCACCGCGCCGAGATCGCGTATGAGCGGCGCGATGAAGTCTTCCGCGCGCAGCGCGTAGCACGTCCCGACCGCCGTCGCCTCCTGCCCCAGCGAGCGGAACACGCCGCCGACCACCTTCGTCTGCCGGTACAGGTTGACCAGCTTCTCTTCGACCACGCGCGTCAGCAGCAGGTGCCGGTACATCTCCAAAAGCTGCTCGCCCGTCAGCGAAGTCTCCGCCCGGCAGATCGCGTCCTCCGCCGGCACGGTGTAACTGCCGAACACGTTGGGCAGCGACGACGCGCCTTCGCCGCCGCCGTCCCCCGCGCTGCCGTTCCCGCCGGCGGCCTTCGCGGCCTTCTTCCCGGCCGCCTTCGCCCCGCCGCGCGCGGCCTTCCGTTTCATCTCGGTGGACATGGGATAGCTGTTAGCTGTTAGCGATTCGCTGTTAGCCGGAAGCCGTTAGCCGAAAGCCTTCAACCAAGTCGCCTCCCGGTTTGGCTAACGGCCGACAGCTAATCGCTAACAGCTCTAAATGTGAATCGTCAGATCGTGGATGCCCTCGGCCGCCTCCATGACGGACTCGGAGACGGTCGGGTGGGCGTGGATGGTGCGGCCCAGTTCTTCGGCCGTCGATTCGAGGTGCATCGCGACGATGGCCTCGTGGATGATCTCCGTGGCGTGCGGGCCGATGATGTGGACGCCGAGGATTTCGTCGTACTTCTTGTCGGCGACGATCTTGACGAAGCCCTCCTCCTCGCCGAGGATGCGCGCCTTGCCCGAGGCGGAGAAGGGGAACTTGCCGACCTTCACGTCGTAGCCCTCCTCGCGCGCCTTCGCCTCGGTGAGTCCGACCGACGCGACCTCCGGGTCGCAGTAGGTGCACGAGGGGACTTGGCGCAGGTTCACGGGCCGCGCGTCGTGGCCCGCGATCTGCTCGACGGCGAGGATGCCCTCCTTCGAGGCGAGGTGCGCGAGCCACGGCGTCGGGATCACGTCGCCGATGGCGTAAACTCCTGGCTCGCCCGTGCGGCAGAACTCGTCCACCTGAATCGCCCCGCGCTCCACCTTGATCTGCGTGCCTTCCAGCCCCAGCCCTTCGAGGTACGGCATCCGCCCGACGGCGACGAGCAGCATCTCGGCTTCGAGCGTTACGTCGCCGCCCTTCGCGTCCTTGCCCGTAACTTTCACGCCCGCGTCCGTTCTCTCGACCCGTTCGAGCTTCGTCCCCGTGAGCGACTTGATGCCGCGCTTGCGGAAAGATTTCTCCAGCTCTTTGGAGACCTCCTCGTCTTCGAGCGGCATCAGCCGCGGCAGCAGCTCGACCAAAGTCGTCTCCGCGCCGAAGCGCGAGTAGACGGAGGCGAACTCCACGCCGACCGCGCCCGACCCCAGCACGATCAGAGACTTCGGCACTTCCTTCAACTCAAGTATGTGGTCGCTGTTGACGACCCGCTCGCCGTCCGTCTCGAAGCCCGGGATGGGCCGCACGACCGAGCCCGTCGCGATGATGATGTTCTTCGTGTTGATCGTCTGCTTCGCGCCGTCGGCCCCCGCCACCTCCACCTTGCCGGGGAGCGCGAGCCGGGCCGTCCCCGTGAAGGTCGTCACCTGGTTCTTCTTCATCAGGTACTCGACGCCCTTCGCGTTCTTCAGGACGACCTTCTCTTTGCGCTTCTGCACGTCGGCGAAGGCGAGCTTCACTTCCGACGCCTGCACGCCGAACTCCGCCGCGTGCTGCGTCTGCTCGTAGACGTGCGCCGACATGAGCAACTGCTTCGTCGGGATGCAGCCGCGCAGGCCGCACGTCCCGCCGAGGCGCTTGTCTTTCTCGACGAGCGCCACTTTCAGGCCCAACTGCGCGCCGCGCACCGCGGCCACGTAACCGCCCGGCCCCGCGCCGATCACCGTCACGTCAAACTGTTCGCTGGACAAAACTGTTCTCCCGCGTCTCGCGCGGCGCGGCGCAAACCTCGGCCGCGCGCTTCGGAATGAAATGCTTAAATTTTGTGGGTGCAGTTATCAAACGAGGATTATAATCGACGCGCACCTGTTTTCTAAAGCGGCGGCGCGCGATGGGTGCGACGCGACGCGCCGACAGAGGCCGGCCGAGAATTAACGGGAAGCGCGCGGCCAATGAAAGTTTCTTCAAGTCGGGCTTTTCAAGCCGCGGCCCCGCGCCGCCGGCCCGCGCGGCGGGAATCAAGGAGAACCCAAGTTGATCGGACTAATCAAGCGACGCTTCTTCCCCCTCTGCTTCGCTCTCGCGCTCCTGGCCCTCGCGGCGTCGGGCGCGTCGGCCGAGCCGCTCGTCATCACCTCAGGCACCATCAACGCGTGCCCCTCGTGCATCGACGAGGTTTACGGCGGCACGTTTTCCGGCGGCGGCTTCACCTTCAACGGTGTGACCGAGACCTTCAGGGGCCAGCGCGGCGCGACGGCCGGCCAGACCGTCACCGCCTCCGGTACCGCCTCGTTCCAGGGCAACCTTCTGATCACCGCGGTCAGCAACGGAACCACCTACTACGTCAACCGCGACAGCCTGCTCGTCTTCACCTCCGACAGCGTCGTCGTGCCGGTCGGCGCGTCCGGCCCGACCCTGCTCATCACCGTGCCCTTCGCCCTGTCGGGCACGGTCTATCTCACCGACGACATCGCCCGGCGCAACCCGCCCGTCTTCACCTTCCAACTCGGCGGGCAGGGCCTCGCGCTGATCACGCTGGCCGACACAGGGAGCGGCACCTACAGGGTCGCATCCATCCGCTACGACTTCGGCCCCGCGGCCGTGCCCGAACCCGCGACCGTCACGCTGCTCGGCGCGGGCCTCGCCGCCACACTCCTGCGGCGTCGTCGCCGCGGGCGCGCCGCCGGCCGTGGGGCACGAACTTGAAACACTCCGCCGGCTTCTTACAACTCGTCGAAGACGCCAGACGGCGCGTCCACGAAGTCACGGTCGAGGAGGCGCGCGCGCGCCTCGCGGCCGACCCCGCGGCGCGCCTCATCGACGTGCGCGAGGACAACGAATGGCACGCGGGCCGCGCCGCCGGCGCGCAGCACCTGGGGCGCGGCGTCATCGAGCGCGACATCGAAACCAAACACCCCGACAAAACTGCCGAACTCATCCTCTACTGCGGCGGCGGCTACCGCTCCGCCCTCGCCTGCGACAACCTCCAACGCATGGGCTACACCAACGTCCACTCCCTCGCCGGCGGCTGGAAAGCCTGGCGCGACGCGGGCGCGCCCGTCGAAGGTGACTAATAGTTAGGCCGCCCAAGCGCGGCTTTTCACGCCCCATGGCGGAGTTAGGCCGAACGGTTCGGCTTTTCCCTCCCCATTACGGAGTTATACCGAATGGTTCGGCTTTTCACGCTCTATTACGGAGTTATGCCGAAAGGCGCGGCCTAATACTAGTTGGGCGGCTAATAGCCAACAGGATGTGTGAATGTAAGGAGGAAAATTATGAGCCGACAAACAGTTGATGCCGAAACAATAGAGGATTTCATTCTCAAGCGTTTTTATAGTAATCCACCGTTCCCCGGCTTAAGGATAAAAATTAACGTGGTGAGGAGGGCAGAGCTAAGTGAGACGGGTTGTAATTGGACGGTAGACAAATTTGACGTTACCACTCCCGAACATGAGGGCTGGCTAGATGAAGCCAGTCAAGACATCGTTGTTAATAGGATGGCTAGCATCGCCGAAGAGGCGGATAAAAGGTTCAACCTTAAAGATGAGTGAAGTGGGTGTGCAGTATCATCATGGTATCGGCCGCCGCCCAACAACGGCATGCACCCGACCCGAGTTAGCACGCCTCTTCACGCCTCTTATCGTTAGCTTGTCCGTAGCGGAGTTGGGTGCGGGCGGGTGATGCCGGGCGTTAGGCTGCAATGTGGCCCGGAAATCGACCCTTCATAAGGAGGTAAAAATATGGCAGAGAAGATAGAGCTTCAGTATGGTTATACTGAGGGCCTTGAGGAAATCGTCGATGTTGGATTCTTTCAACAACTTCCAGAGAGAAAATTAAATGCTCCAGTCCGATTTATCCCCGGTAAAGGAATAGAATTAGCCGGCCCTGATCCTATTGAAATAGGGACTGTAATCATCTCCGGCACGGCCACAGCTACTATAGCGGGGCTGGCGACAATCATAAAATCTTGGCTGGCAAGCCGTCGGACAAGAATTGAGCTTAAGAACGAAAGGACTGGCAAAAGTTTCATCTACGAAGGGCCAAAACTGAGTAAAAAGGCCCGTGAAATAGCTAGCGAGCTTTCGCAACTCATTGATGCAGAAGGAACAGCAGTTAGAATTCACGCAAGCAAACGAAAGCCCAAGAAAGCTATTGAGAGCAATTCTTCGTAAAGCAGCCTAACAACGGCATGCACCCGACCGCGAATAGCGCAGCTCTCATGCGCGAGACTTGCTTCAATTCTGTGGTTCGTCGCGGCGGGTGATGCCGGGCGTTAGGCCGCTGCACCCTAAATTGACAAAGTCGAGGAGGAGTCGACTAAATGCCCGCAGAGCTAATCACCTCCCTGAAAGAACTTGCTGCTATAGCGCCTCTTGCGTCAGCTCTGATTTTCGCGGCATCGCTTGGGGTTGGGGTGTATCAAATTCTAAAGAACCGAGAAAATCAACGAAGAGCTACGGCGATTGCGCTTTGGGACAAGTACCTCGACAGGACGATCCAGTATCCGATATTCGCATTCCCTAAGCGTTTCGAGCAGTTCTTCGACTTCGATAGGCAGGAAATCGACGGCAGCCCTGAAAAATTTGAACAATACGAATGGTTCGTCGCAGCTCTCATAAGAACTTCTAATGAAATATTAGGCTCTTATGACAAGCGCAAGCAGCGATACGATATGGTTAAGAGAAACATTGAATACCACAAAAGGTACATCGCATTTAAAACTTCTATCTTCTTTAAAGATTTAGGGCCCGAAGTTGAGAACATTGTTAAAAAAATCGAAGATGAGTACAAGAGAAAGATAGAAGACGAAAAGCGAGGGAGACTCCGTAACTTGAACTTGCTGAACAAGCCGTCGAAAGTCGCATAAGTTTGTGAGGACGGCTTTCTGGAAGTCGCACGTGGCAAGTGTTGGGCACTCCGCGACTGCCTAACAACGGCATGCACCCGACCGCGAATAGTGCGGCTCTCATACACAAGACTTGCCGCTAATCACGTCTCGCCACGGCGGGTGATGCCTGGCGTTATGCCTCTTCTTTGAAGCGTGAGGATGATAGTGGAACAAGAAATTTCAGATGAAGCAGTGAGGCGCTTCGCGCTCGAAATAACGCGGCAGCATGTCACTTACCTGAGATATCTCAGGTCGCAGGGTCGTCATATAGACGAAAACCGCCTCGCAGAATTTGAAGAGGAGATACGGCTTGAAGAAGAAAGGCTCGGTGAATCGGAAAAGAATTTCATAGGCAATGGCAGCGTCCATGAGTTACAACAGCTACTCGCTTTCGTTGATCTGTATACTGAAGGTAGCCCCAGTAACATCAAGGCGCTATTGCTCCGGCTGGGGCATA
>DASVTU010000005.1:0-10103 GCA_036387415.1 Pyrinomonadaceae bacterium
GAATCGGTTGGGGAGGTATCTGAGGAAGCGAGGAGTGGGAGAGGAAGAGATAGTGGGAGTGATGGTGGAGCGAGGGGTGGAGATGGTGGTGGGGTGGTTGGGAGTGATGAAGGCGGGAGGGGCGTACATGCCGCTCGACCCATCGTATCCTCCTGAACGTTTGGCTTTCATCTTACGAGACGTGGGCATCTCCCTTTTGCTGACGGAGGAGCGGCTGATTGAGACGCTTCCTGAACATGCGGCGCAGTTGATACGCGTGGATGCGGAGCGGGAGTCGATTGAGCGAGAGAGTGGGGAGAATCTTGTTAGTGATGTGTCGGGGGCGAATCTGGTTTACGTCATTTACACGTCGGGTTCGACGGGGAGGCCGAAGGGTGTGTGCATCGCTCATGGGGCGTTGTCGAATCATGCACGCGCGGTTGGAGAGAATTATCAACTAAAGCCCGCGGACAGGGTGTTGCAGTTTGCTTCGATGAGCTTTGATGTGGCGGCGGAAGAGTTGTTCGCGTCGTTGACGGCGGGGGCGACGGTCGTCCTCATGCCGCCGGACGACTACGCGCTCCATAGCTTTCTCGGCATCGTCGAGAGACAAAAAATCAGCGTCGTGAATCTGTCTGCTTCCTACTGGTACGAATGGGTCGCGGCGTTGTCTCGCGGGGAGGCGGTGTTGCCGTCGAGCCTGCGTCTGGTGGTGACGGGGAGCGAGAAGGTTTCGTCGGCGCAGTTGGCGACGTGGCAAAAATTGGCGGGCGATAACGTCGGCTGGAAAAATGCTTACGGGCCGACGGAGGCTACCATCACGACCACGGTTTTTGAGCCGAACGGTGCATCGCAACATCAAGGCGTCGGCTCCGTGCCGATTGGTCGTCCCATCAATAACGCGAGAGTCTATCTGTTGGACAGGGAATTGCAGCCCGTGCCTGTGGGCATCGCGGGTGAGTTGCATATCGGCGGGGCGGGACTCGCGCGCGGGTATCTCAATCGCGCGGAACTGACGGCGGAGAAGTTTATCCCCGACCCGTTCGGCGCGGAGGGCGGAGCGCGTCTGTACAAGACGGGCGACTGGGCGCGTTACCTGCCCGACGGTCAGATTGAATTCCTCCGACGCATCGACCAGCAAGTGAAATTGCGCGGCTATCGCATCGAGTTGGGCGAGATTGAGGCCGCGCTCGGCATGCATCCCGAACTGCGTGAGGCCGTCGTGGTGGTGAAGGAAGACGAATCTGCGGAGAAGCGTCTGGTGGCCTACGTCGTACCGAAGCGCGCGGATGCGTCGGTCGCGTCGAATAACTTGCGCGCGTATTTGTCCGAACGTCTGCCCGCGTACATGTTGCCGTCGGCGTTTGTCTCGCTCGAAGAAATGCCGCTCACGCCTAACGGCAAGATTGATAGACGTGCGTTGCCGGAGCCTGAACGACTCACGCCGGAGTCGTCCGAAAACTTTGCCACCGCGCGCAGCCCCGTCGAAGAGATGCTGGCGGGAATCTACGCGGAAGTGCTCAAGATTGAACGTCCAGGCATCCACGACAATTTCTTTGAACTCGGCGGACATTCGCTGCTCGCCACACAGGTCGTTTCGCGTGTGCGCGAACTGTTTCACGTCGAATTGCCTCTGCGCGCGTTGTTTGAAGCGCCGACGGTCGCCGCGCTGGCCGACAAGGTGGAAGCCTTGAGCCGCGACGCGCAGACGTTGCAGGGCATCTCATTCAAACCAATCCCGCGTGGAGGCGAATTGCCGCTCTCGTTCGTTCAACAACGCTTCTGGTTTCTCGACCAACTGATGCCAGAAAGCTCCGCCTACAACATCCCAAGCGCCGTGAGACTGAAGGGCAGACTCGACGTTGCGACGTTGGAGCGGAGTTTCAATGAGATTGTGCGACGGCACGAAGTCCTGCGGACGACGTTTGCGGTGGTTGAAGGGCGTCCGGTTCAAGTGATTGCGGCAGAGGCGCGGACTGCACTGTCGTCGATTGATTTGAGCGAGTGGCCTGATGCCGAACGTGAAGCGGAGGCGCTCCGCATCGCCAACGAGGAAGCACGCAAGCCTTTTGATTTGGCGCGCGACCCTCTGCTCAGAACCCTCTTGATACGCCTCGCCGCAGATGAATTCATACTCCTTTTCACGATGCACCACATCATCAGCGATGGATGGTCGGCGGGCGTGCTCATCCGCGAGTTGACGACCATTTATGAAGCCTTCGCCGACGGCCAGCCGTCGCCGCTGCCGGAACTCACTATACAGTACGCTGACTTCGCACACTGGCAGCGCGAGTGGTTGCGTGGCGAGGTGTTGGAGAGTCGTCTCGCCTACTGGCGAAAGCAATTCGGCGACGGTCTGCCGACCTTGAATCTGCCGACGGACAAACCGCGTCCACCCGTCCCGACCGACCACGGCGCGATTCAAACTCTCGCCTTACCCGCAACCTTGAGCAAGGCAATCAGGACTCTCAGCCAACGCGAGACCGCGACGCTCTTTATGACGCTGCTGGCGGCGTTCAAGGTCTTGCTCTACAGGTACACGGGGCAGGAGGACATTCTCGTCGGCTCGTCAATCGCCAATCGCAACCACGTCGAGACGGAGAGCCTCATCGGTCTGTTGATTAACACGCTGGTGCTCCGCACAGACCTCTCCGGCAATCCGACGTTTAGAGAACTGCTGTCTCGCGTGCGCGAAGTGTCGCTCGGAGCCTACGCGCATCAAGACCTACCCTTTGAACAATTGTTGGAAGAACTGCGACCGGAATGGGACGCCGGATGGGGCGCGCCTGTGTTTCAGGTGGCGTTCCAACTTCAAAACTTTTCACTCCCGACGATGGAGTTGAAAGACTTGACGCTCGCACCGCTTGCGGTCGAGGGCGGGACGGCGAAGTTTGATTTGTCGATGTCTTTGGTGGAGACGCCAGAGGCGTTGGTCGCCTCTGTGGAATACAACACAGACCTCTTTGAAGCCGCGACCGTCAAGCGCATGTTGGAGCACTACCGCATGCTGCTCGAAAGCATTGTGGCCGAACCATCGGCGCGTATCTCCGAACTCACGCTCCTGGACGAAGCCGAACGCCGTCAACTGTTGTCGGAATCGAATCCGACGTTCACAAGCGATTCGCCGTGCGCGTGTCTGCAAAGCATGTTTGAAGCGCAAGTGCGACGTGCGCCGGAGAGCGTCGCGCTTGTTTTCGAGAATGAGCGTTTGACCTACGGGGAATTGAACCGCCGTGCGAATCAGCTGGCGCACTACTTGGTGAAGTCGGGCATCGGCGCGGAATCGCTCGTTGCGCTCTGCGTCGAGCGTTCGGTCGAGATGGTGGTCGGCATTTTAGGGATTCTCAAAGCGGGCGGCGCATACGTGCCGCTCGACCCCGCCTATCCGAAGGAACGTCTCTCTTTCATCCTCGAAGACACGCAGGCTCGACTTCTGCTCACGCAGCGACACTTGACGGACGCGCTCCCCGAACATCACTGCCGCACGGTGTTGGTCGATGCCGAGTGGCCGCAGATTGCCGTCGAAAGCGACGAGAATCCACGTCTCGAAACGGATACCGGAATGCTGGCCTACATCATCTACACTTCGGGTTCGACAGGCCAGCCGAAGGGCGTTTTGGTGAGCCACGAAAATGTCGCGCGACTCTTCGAGGCAACACGCGCCGACTTTCAATTCGATGAACGCGACGTGTGGACGCTCTTTCATTCTTACGCGTTCGACTTCTCGGTCTGGGAACTCTGGGGCGCGCTTCTCTTTGGCGGGCGGTTGGTCGTCGTACCTTACTGGGTGAGTCGCTCGGCAGAGGCTTTCCATCGTTTGCTCTGCGCCGAAGGTGTCACGGTGCTTAACCAAACGCCTTCCGCCTTCCGTCAGTTCATGCGTGCGGAGGAAGCGGCGGGGCAGAAGGAAGATTTGAAACTCCGTCTGGTCATCTTCGGCGGCGAAGCCCTCGAACTGCAAAGCCTGAAACCGTGGTTTGCGCGACACGGCGACGAACGCCCGCAGTTAATCAACATGTTCGGCATCACGGAGACGACCGTGCACGTCACATCTCGTCGGCTGACTGCGGCAGACCTCAATTTTGTTGCCAGCAGCGTCGTCGGCCAACCGCTCGCCTGCATGCAAGTCTATCTCTTGGACGGTCACGGTCAACTTGTGCCCATCGGAGTGCCCGGAGAGATTTGTGTCGGCGGAACCGGACTCGCGCGGGGATACCTCAATCGTGGCGAGCTAACCGCCGAACGTTTCATCCCGCATCCTTTCTCCGCGTCGGAAGGAGCGCGGCTCTACAGGTCGGGCGACCTCGCGCGTCGCTTGCCGGACGGCGACATCGAATATCTCGGCAGGATTGATAGTCAGGTGAAACTGCGCGGGTTCCGTATCGAACTCGGAGAGATTGAGTCGGCGCTGGCCGCGCACGCGGGCGTGCGCGAATGTGTGATGCTGGCGAGAGAAGATACGCACGGCGACCGACGGCTGGTGGCCTACTTCGTCGCAAGCGCACAACATCCCGCACCATCGACGGGCGAACTGCGCGACTTTCTACATGAGAAACTACCGGAACACATGATTCCATCGGCCTTCATTGCGCTGGACAGCATGCCTCTGACGCCTAATGGAAAAGTTGACCGACGCGCGCTGCCCGCGCCCGACCAGTCGCGGCCACAACTGGGCGCAGAATTTGTCGCGCCGCGCACGCCGGTCGAGAAAGAGTTGGCGAAAATCTGGCAGGAACTTCTCGGCGTCGAACAGGTCGGCATCCACGACAACTTCTTCGAGTTGGGCGGCCATTCGCTTCTGCTCACGCAGCTCGCCTCATGGATTCGCAAAGCCTTTCAAGTCGAAGTGCCGTTGCGCCTACTCTTCGACACGCCGACCGTCATCGAGATGACGAAAGCCATTCTGGCACGACAGGTTGAACAGGAAGACAAGACCGATTTAGCGCAGATGCTTAGCCAGTTGAAGCAACTTTCACCGCATGAGGTGAAAGCCATGCTCGAAAAAATGGGCGGTTCAAGATGAAAATATTGCTCACCATGAATCTGCCCTATCTGCCGATTTATGGCGGGGCAAATAAAATCAATCGCACGATAGCCGAAGGACTCGCCGCACGTGGTCACACGGTCGAGGTCGTCGTGCCAGCCCTCGGCGTGCCGAGCCGCGTCACACATGCGGAGTTCATCGCAGAGGTCAAAGCCGAAGGCATCGAAGTCGTCTCTGACGGCAAGGTTGATAGCTTCCATCTACGCGGCGTCACGGTTCACGCCGTTCGAGAACCGACACAACTACGCACAAGCTTAATCGAACGCGTCGAACGATTTCAGCCGGAGCGCGTGCTCTTATCCTCCGAAGACCCGTCGCATAATTTGCTGGATGCTTTGTTGAAGGTGTGTGCGGAGAGAGTGGTCTATCTGGTTCACACCGTCTCGTTCTTACCCTTCGGGCCACAGGCATTCTTTCCGAGTGCAGGCAGGGCAAAGTTAATCGAACAGGTTGGCGGCATTGTCGCCATCAGCAACTACGTCGCACGCTACATCGAACAGTGGTCGGGACTCCAATCGGATGTCATCTACTGGCCGTGTTACGGCTCCGCGCCGTTTCCGCGTCTGGGTAGTTTCGACGGCGAGTTCGTCACGATGGTGAACCCCTGCGCGATTAAAGGAATCTCGATTTTCGAGGCGTTGGCGCAGTGGTTGCCGGAGGTCAAATTCGCGGGCGTGTTGACATGGGGAGCGGTCGAAGAAGACCGACGCGCTTTGGAAAGTCTGCCCAACGTCGAACTGTTAGAACCAACTACGGACATCGAGCGCATCTTTTCGCGCACGCGTGTGCTGCTCGTCCCGTCTCTGTGGGAGGAATCATTCGGGCTGACGGTGGTCGAAGCGTTGCTGCGCGGCATCCCCGTGCTCGCCAGCGACATAGGCGGTCTACCAGAGGCCAAGTTGGGCACAGATTTTCTTCTCCCCGTGCGTCCCATCGAACGCTTCACTGAACGCCTCAATGAAAACATGTTGCCGCTTCCCATCGTGCCCAAACAAGACATTGCTCCGTGGCGCGACGCGCTTAGACGCCTGCTTTCGGAGCGCGAATTCTACGAAAGACAGTCAGAAATTTCGCGTGACGCTGCCGCGAAGTTCGTCGCCTCGCTCAGCCTCGACCCGCTCGAACATCTCCTCAACCGTCGCGCCACGAAACCTCCATCCGCACATCAACACGTCGCGCCCGCAACGCCTAAAGCAAACGATGCACAGCCGTCGCAGCCCAACGATTCGTCGCATCCTGCCGAACAACTCCCCGTTGGCCTTGATGACCTGACACCCGAACAGCAGTCGCTACTCATGCTGCTGCTGCGCGAAAAGGCTGCCAAACAGACCGACGAACAAGCGCCGCAGTCGCAGCAGACGCAAACCATCCAACCCATGCCCCGCGACGGCAAAGCGCCGCTCTCCTTCGCCCAACAGCGACTCTGGTTTCTCGACCAGTTTGAACCCAACAGTGCGACCTACAACATCCCCGCCGCCGTGCGACTGAGCGGTACGCTCGATGTCGCCGCGCTCGAACAGAGTTTTGACGAAACACTACGTCGGCACGAAATCCTGCGTACCAACTTTGCACTCATCGACGACCAGCCCACGCAACTCATTGCCGCGACCCGAAAACAATCCCTGCCCATCATCGACCTGCAATCGCTACCCGCTGACCAACAAGAAGGAGAAGTCAGAAACTACGCGCAACGCCAAGCCCAACAACCCTTCGACCTCACTTCCGACCCGCTGCTGCGTAGCGTGCTCCTGAGACTCTCACCAACCGAGCACGTCCTGCTCGTCACGATGCATCACATCATCAGCGATGCCTGGTCAATGTCTATCCTGATTCGTGAAATCACACAGCTCTACGAAGCCTACGCTCGCGGCCAAACTTCCCCGCTGGCGCCACTCACTATTCAATATGCCGACTATGCCGCCTGGCAAAGAATGAACCTCACCGACAAGAGATTAGAAGCAGAACTGGCGTACTGGAAAGAGCAGTTGAAGGATGCACCGCCGCTGTTGGAGTTGCCGACCGACAGGCCACGACCAGCTGTGCAGAGCTATCGTGGAGCGAGCGTGGAGTTGAAGATAGGCAAGGAGTTGACGGATGAGATAAGAGAGAAGAGTCAGGAGCAGGGAGCGACGCTGTTTATGACCCTGCTCGCTGCTTTTCAAGTGCTTTTATCGAAGTATAGCGGGGCGGATGATGTGTCTGTCGGGACGGCTATTGCCGGACGAAACCGTGCGGAGGTGGAGGGACTGATAGGGTTTTTCGTCAACACGTTGGTTTTACGGACGAGGCTGGATGGGAATCCTGATTTTCGAGAATTGTTGGAGCGTGTGCGGGAGATGACGTTGGGCGCTTACGCGCATCAGGATGTTCCGTTTGAGAAGTTGGTGGAAGAACTCGCGCCGAAGCGTGAGATGAGTCATGCGCCGTTGTTTCAAGTGATGTTTACGTTGCAGAACGCTCCCAGAGAGTCGCTTCAGCTTCCCGGCCTGACGCTCGCGCAAGTCGAAGTTGAGACGGGCGCTGCGATGTTCGATTTGTCTCTCTCAATCGAGGAGACGGCGCAGGGATTGTTCGGGGTATGGGAATACAACGCAGACCTCTTTGACGCCGCCACGGTCAGACGCATAGCCGGACACTTCCAGACGCTTCTGGAAAATATCGTCGCTCGCCCACAGCAGCGCGTGTCCGAGTTGTCGTTGATGGAGGAAGCGGAGCGAGTTCGTCTGCTGTGGGAATGGAATGAGACCGGGGAGGAGTTCCCGCTCGACAAATGTCTGCACGAACTGTTTGAAGAACAGGCGGCGCGCACGCCCGATGCGTCGGCGTTGATTTTTGAAGACGAGCGATTGACTTATCGTGAACTGAACACGCGAGCCAACCGTCTCGCGCAGCATCTCATATCGCTCGGCGTCGGTGCGGAAGTGTCTGTGGGGATTTGCATGGAGCGTTCGTTGGAGATGGTAATCGCGCTGTTTGCCATCATGAAAGCGGGCGGCGCATACGTGCCTCTGGAACCCGATTATCCGCGAGAGCGTCTGTCTTACATGCTAAAGGATGCGGACGTGCGTGTGTTGCTCACAGAGCAGAAATTTGCAGGGCGTCTGCCCGAACACGCCGCGCAGATTGTTGACATAGATGCGGAGCGTGATGTCATCTCACGGCAGAGCGAACGGAATCCTTCGAGCGGTGTCGTCGCCGCGAATCTCATTTACATCATCTACACGTCGGGTTCGACGGGGAGACCGAAGGGCGTCATGGTGCCTCATCGCGGCGTCTGCAACTGCCTGCTCTGGATGCAGCAGAGACATCGGCTGACAGAGACGGACAGGGTGCTGTTCAAAGCGCCGCTCGGTTTCGATGCTTCGGTTTGGGAGTTGTTTTGGCCGTTGCTGTTGGGAGCAGGCGTGGTCGTCGCACGCGCCGGAGAGCAACGCGATAGTGCCTACCTCGTCGAGTTGATTGCGCGGCAACGTGTCACCACCGTTCACTTCGTTCCGAGCATGTTTCAAGTCTTTCTGGAAGAAAAGGGGCTTGAGTCGTGCGACGCGTTGACGCGTGTTATCTGCGGCGGCGAGGCGCTTCCGTTGGCGACCGCCGAGCGTTTCTATCAACGCCTGAACGGAGAACTGCATAACTTCTATGGCCCTACAGAGACTTCAATCGGCTCGATTGATTGGACGTGCCATCCGAACATCAAGCACCGCACCGTGCCGATTGGTCGGCCAATCGCCAACACCGAATGTTATCTGCTCGACGCAAATCTTCAGCCCGTTCCCCTCGGAGTCTCCGGTGAACTCTACACGGGCGGCGTCGGCGTCGCGAGGGGTTATCTCGGCCTTCCTGCTCTGACCGCCGAGAAGTTTATCCCGCATCCGTTTAGCCGCGAACCGGGAGCGCGACTCTACAAGTCCGGCGACATGGCGCGACGCCTCTCCGACGGAAACATAGAGTTTCTCGGACGCGTTGACCATCAAGTCAAACTCAGGGGCTTGCGTATCGAGTTGGGTGAGATTGAAACGGCGCTCGGCAGACATCCGTCGGTGCGTGATGTGGTGGTGGTCGTCCGCGAGGACGTGCCGGGCGATAAACGTCTGGTCGCTTATCTGGTGTGGCAGCGAGGCGCGGCAGCCATGTCAAATTCTGAAATGCGACGCTTTCTTAAAGAGACTTTGCCGGATTTTATGTTGCCGTCGGCTTTTGTGACGCTCGATGAAATACCTTTTACACATAACGTCAAGATTGACCTTCGCGCACTCCCTGCGCCCGGCGAGACGCGTCTTGCCACGGACAAATCCTACGCCGCGCCGCGCACGCCGACCGAGGAACTTCTCGCGTCCATCTGGACGAAGGTGCTTGGCGTCGAACGGGTCGGCATCGACGACAACTTTTTTGAATTGGGCGGCCATTCTCTACTCGCCACGCAGGTCATGAGTAGAGTCCGCGAAACATTTCAGGTCGAGTTGCCTCTGCGCCATCTCTTTGAGTCGCCGACGGTCACGGAGTTAGCAAGGAGAATCGAGCAGGCAGGCACGCCGACACACGAAAGCGACGTTCCCGAACTAAAGCCTCTTTCACACGACCACTCTCGACCGCTCTCGTTCGCGCAGCAACGTCTCTGGTTTCTCGACCAGTTAGTGCCCGGCAGCCCTTTTTACAACATGCCCGTCGCAGTCAGGTTGCGAGGCCAACTCGACCCGTCTGCGCTCGAACAGACACTCTCCGAGATTACACGACGCCACGAAGTGCTCCGCACCAACTTTCCGGCCATCGACGGCGAGCCTGTGCAGAAGATTCGTCCAGCCGCGAGACAGGCGTTGCCCATCATCAATCTCGACTCCTTACCCACAGACCAACAAGAAGGAGAAGTCAGAGACTACGCGCAACGCCAAGCCCAACAACCCTTCGACCTCTCTTCCGACCCGCTGCTGCGTACCTCGCTCCTGAGACTCTCATCAACCGAGCACGTCCTGCTCGTCACGATGCATCACATCATCAGCGATGCCTGGTCAATGTCTATCCTGATTCGTGAAATCACACAGCTCTACGAAGCCTACGCTCGCGGCCAAACTTCCCCGCTGGC
>DASVTU010000006.1:0-65779 GCA_036387415.1 Pyrinomonadaceae bacterium
CGGCTCGTCCGTTCCGTCGCCGAGGTCATCTCGACGGAGGCGCGCGCCAAGTACCACGAGGCGCAGCGGCAGGGCAACCGCGCGCGCTTCCACGGCCTGACCCTCTGGTCGCCGAACATCAACATCTTCCGCGACCCGCGCTGGGGCCGAGGGCAGGAGACCTACGGCGAAGACCCTTACCTTTCGGGACGGCTCGGCGTCGAGTTCGTCAAGGGCTTGCAGGGCGACGACCCGAAGTACCTGAAGGTCGTTGCGACGCCGAAGCACTACGCGGTGCATTCCGGCCCCGAGCCCGAGCGTCACCGCTTCGACGCCGACGCGGCGGAGCGCGACATGCGCGAGACCTACCTGCCGGCCTTCCGCGCCACGGTCGTGGAGGCGAAGGCCGGCTCCGTCATGTGCGCCTACAACCGCGTCAATGGCGAGCCGGCCTGCGCCAGCACGCGCCTGCTCGGCGACACCCTGCGCGGCGAGTGGGGTTTTAACGGCTACGTCGTCTCCGACTGCGGAGCCATCGACGACATCTTCCGCCGCCACAACTTCACGAAGACGCCCGAGGAGGCTTCGGCCCTGGCCGTCAAGCGCGGCACCGACCTCGAATGCGGCGACGTCTACCGTGCGCTCGTCGCGGCCGTGAGGCAGGGGCAGATTTCCGAAGGCGAGATCGACACGGCCGTCAAACGTTTGTTCGAGGCGCGCTTCCGTCTGGGGATGTTCGACCCGCCCGAGATGGTGAAGTACGCGCGGACACCTTTCTCCGAGAACGACTCGCCCGCGCACCGCCGGCTCGCGCTCGAAGCGGCGCGCGAGTCCATCGTGCTGCTCAAGAACGAGCGGAACATCCTGCCGCTCCGCAAGGACTTGAAATCAATCGCCGTCATCGGCCCGAACGCGGACGACGCGCAGGTGCTGCTCGGCAACTACCACGGCCAGCCCTCGCGCTCCACCACGCCGCTCGCTGGCATCCGCCAGAAAGTCTCGCCGCGGACGAAGGTGCTCTACGCGCAGGGGACGCCGCTCATGCAGTTTTCGGGCGTCCCCGTCCCGCCTTCGGCGCTCCGCGACCTGAAGGCGGAGTTCTTCGCGAATCGTCGGCTCGAAGGCGCGCCCGTGTTGACGCGCGACGAAAAGGCCGTGGACTTCGACTGGGGCATGTCCAACCCGGCGCCGGGCGTCTCGGCCGACGACTTCTCGGCGCGCTGGACGGGCAAGCTCATCCCACAAGTCTCGGGCAAGTATCGCCTCGGCGCGACCGCCGACGACGGCCTGCGCGTCTACCTCGACGGGAAGTTGATTGTGGAGGACTGGACCGAGCACGCGCCGACAACGCGGACGGGAGAGGTCACGCTTGAAGCGGGCAGGAGCTACGACCTCAAGTTTGAGTATTTCGAGGGGCGCATCGGGGCCGTGGCGAAACTCGTCTGGCAGCCGCCCGCACAACAGACGACCGGCTCTCCCTACGCGGAGGCGCTGGACGCGGCGAAGCAGGCGGACGCGGTCGTGCTCGTCCTCGGCATCTCGGCGCAGCTCGAAGGCGAGGAGATGAACGTGACCGAACTCGGCTTCGCGGGCGGCGACCGCACAAACATCGACCTCCCCGCGCGCCAGGAGGAACTTCTCAAGGCCGTCGCCGCGACGGGCAAGCCGGTCGTGCTTGTGCTCATGTCCGGGAGCGCGCTCGCGGTCAACTGGGCAGACGCCCACGTTGGGGCCATCATGCAGGCGTGGTACCCGGGCGAGGAGGGAGGGACGGCCATCGCCGACGTGCTCTTCGGCGACTACAACCCTGCGGGGCGGCTGCCGGTCACCTTCTACAAGTCCGTCGAACAACTGCCGCCGTTCGAGAGTTACGCGATGGAGGGGCGCACCTACCGCTTCTTCCGTGGGCAGCCGCTCTACCCGTTCGGCCACGGCCTCAGTTACACGCGGTTCGTATACTCGGGGCTCAAAGTCTCGTCGCCGCGCGTGTCGCCGACGCAGGGCGTGACGGTGAACGCCACGGTCGAGAACGCCGGGCGCGTCGAGGGCGACGAGGTCGTGCAGCTCTACGTCACGGACGTAGAGGCGTCAGTGCGCGTGCCCGTGCGTTCGCTGGCGGGCGTCGAGCGCGTGCGCCTCAAGCCTGGCGAGAAGCGGGTGGTGAGCTTCACGGTCGACCCGCGCCAGCTCGCCGTCATCCGTGACGACGGCCGCGCGTTCGTCGAGCCGGGCGAGTTCCGTGTGAGCGTCGGCGGCAAGCAGCCCGGTTTCGCGGGCTCGGCCGACGCGGCGACGACCTCGTTCATGGAGGGGCGCTTCACAGTCGCGGGAGCACCGACAGAGGTGAAGCGCTGACAGTATCAGTCCAGTCCCTGCTCGGGCTGGGTTCGACAAACTCTGTGCGGGTACTTCCTATCCTCGCACGGCATACACGAAGGTTGCCGCTACTGTCCTGCGTCCGGGTTGATAACTCGCGTGCATCACTGCGCGGCTGGCAGTGCTCCGGTCGAACCACATTGGCCTGTGCCCGTTCCTTGTGGTAAGGCGAAAGGCCACGATTGAATCTGGCACAGGAACGAGTACTGCTTTTTCGCATTCGCCAGACCAGCGTAGTTGTTTCCGAGCAGCCCGTAGCCGTCTTCCGTGTTGAGCGCCCAGTATGTCCAGTGGAGATTCGTTATCGGGAGGCCGGAGTCATTGGCAGAGGTGCGTGCGTGGCTGCTCTCGATAAAGTTAATCATGTCAGTAAACCACTGCCCCTGCGACCCCGCGCCTGAAGAGACGACATCTGCGTCGGTCTTTCCCGTGCCGAACTCGCCAATCCAGACGGGCGCTTGGCTGTAGCCCACGTGTCCAGTGTTCCCCCACGGGTAGGAGCCGCCTCCCGCGCCCACGGGGTTGACACCGCCCGGCAAGTTGAGGTGCGCCCAGAACTTCTTCCATACGTCGGCGAGGCTCGAAGCGGAACAGCCGCTCCGGTAGCAGGTGGAGGCGTTGAACCATGATTGCCGGTAGAGCGCGGGGCCGTAGTCGTGCGCGGAATAGACGAGTTGATTGTCCACCGCCGGGCCGAGGCTTGAGGCGTTACCACCGACGTTGAGAACGATTGGCGCGCCGGGGTTGTTGGCGTTGCCGTTAACGCCGAGCAGGCAGCCGCCCCACCAGTAGCCATCATACGGGCCGGAGGCAGCCGTCCCAGAAGCAGTCGGGTACATCCCCGTGCCTTCGACGAAGATGAGCGGGTAGTCCCAACCGCGTCGCCGCGCCTCGCCGAGAATGGTGTCGCCCGCGCGTTCGGCGGCCAGACGCCAGTCGTGGCAGGTCGAGGTGGCGACGCAGGCGGGCGCGAACGGGTTAGGGTTCGGGTTCGTCGCGGGGCTGATGCCGTCACCCGTGCCCCACGTCGCGCCGTCGGCGTAAGCCTTCCGCGACGGGGTGTGCGGCTCGTTGCGCAGGTCATAGCCGAGGACGATGGGTAGGCCATCCGAGGCTAGATAGTTCACCGTCAGGGCATCGGGCGCGCCGAGCGTCTGCGGGATGCCGTGTGTCCACTCCTGCACACTTACCCAGTCTCTAATCCACGCCTGTTCCGTGAAGCCTGACGCGTACCAGAGACCGTTCTCCTGCGCCGAGTTGCCGGAGGTAGAGCGGTGGTTGTCCAAAATCACATGCAAGCCCACTGACCCTGCGTAGTTAACGATAAGAGCCATGATGTCGCGGGCGCGCTTACCCTTGCATTCCGGGCAGGCACTAAGCTGGTTTGAGTTGGGAACGGGGTTCGTCTCCCACATGGCGTTTGAGAAAGGGATGCGGATTGTGTTGTAGCCGTGCTGCTTAATCTGGTCGATGATGTTCTTGTAGTCCTTCGTCCACATGCCGTGCGCGACGTTGTCCTTCGTCTCGAAGCCGTACCAGTTAACACCGGCGATGGTGAACTGCCCGCCCGCAGGGTTGATAATCATCGTCCCGCTCGTCGTCCATCCGGCAGCCGATGCGTTTACGGCGGTTGCGACTAGCAGGCAGCAGGATGCGATGAGCATTCTGAGGCTGCGGGGCTGTTGTGCTCTCTGCATAGGTTTTATCTCCAAGGTGTTGATGATCACGAAAGGCTGACAGTTACCCCGACGACAGGGCTTGAGAATACGGGGTCGCCCGACGATAGTGTTGCAAAATTTCATTCGCTGCACAATGTTTTGTGCGGGTGGTGACAATTTAAGGTAGTGTTGCAGCAATCACTTTCCTAGTTATCACCTGGCCGAATCTCTATCTCTTTAGCCATGTTGCTTATACTCGACTACTATGTGAAATCTCACATCAAATATTTTATGTCATGTGGCCATGCTCGTGGACACTCTACTTCTCCGGTGAAAACGGAGCCGGTGGTAAATGGTCGGCTCATTTATCTATTGACTCTGCGCGAATGAATGGGTTAAGTTAATTTCGTGAGTGTTTAGCGGTTACATTCATCTAAATTCAGTCACAACTGCTTCACTGAGCGTTAGTTTAAATCAATCGTCGGCGAGACTTCACACGTAGACGCAAAGCACGCTCAAACTCATTGACATCTTTCACAACTCCCGGCACTTTATCCAGCCACTCTAGAATCCTAAGAAGCAATCATCTGCCCTCCTGACGCGTAGCGTTATGCAGGGCTTTACTTCGCCTGCCGCATCTTGACGCTCACGTCGACATCAATGTCCGCTCGCCGTCAGCCGTGCCGCACACGACCTGCCGCCCACGCGCCGCAGAATTAAAAATGAAGGAGAATTTCCCCATGTCGCCGAAGACTGCTCTGTATAAGCTACTTTTCATCTCTTTATTAATGCTGTTTGCGGCGCACCCCGCGCAGGCTCAGGGCAGCGCCTTCACCTATCAGGGACGGCTGACCAACGGCGGCGCTCCGTCCAATGGCAGCTACGAGTTGGAGTTCAAACTCTTCGACACCGCGAGCGGCGGCACGCAACAGCCGCAGCCCTCGCCCGTGACGCTTCAATTCACAGGCGCACAGGCCGTGACCGTCACCAACGGCGTCTTCACGGTGCAGTTGGACTTTGGCGCAGACGCCTTCCCCGGCACGCCACGCTTCCTTGAGATAGGCGTCCGTAATGTTGGCGACGCCTCTTTTACTACGCTTTCACCGCGTCAACCGATTGCCGCGACGCCCTACGCCATCCGTAGCGTCTCGGCTGCGACCGCCGCCGCCTTCAGTGGTAGTCTGAGCGGCGATGTCACGGGAACGCAGGGCGCGACCGTCGTCAGTGCGGTCGGCGGGCAGAGCGCGTCGAGCGTGGCGAGCGGTGCGAGCGCGGCCAACGCGGCGACGGACAGCAACACCGCCAATTCAATCGTCAAACGCGACGCTTCCGGCAACTTCTCCGCAGGCACTATCACCGCGACGCTGAGCGGCAACGCTACGACCGCGACAACGGCGAACACGGCGACGACCGCATCATCCGTGAGCACGTCCGCAGGCGACAGCATCGTTACGGCCATCAATGCGAGCAGTTCGTCCGTCACCACCTCGCATGTCAACGGCGACGTAGAACTCGCGCCGTCCGCTCAGCAGACGACGAGCAGCACGAACCACCTCATCAACCTCAAGCTCGTCGGTGCTAGGAGCCTCGGCACGGCGGGGCAGGACGCGCTCCTCTCGCTCAGCGCCAGCGGGACGTACTGGTCGGGCGGCTTCACTCAAACCTTCGACAAGGAGCGTTTCCGCGTCGAGAACGACGGCTCGATTCTGGCCGTCAGCGATTACAACAGCGGGTGCTGCGGCGGCATCCCGGTGGAGGGCAGCGGCACGCGCTTCATGTGGTTCGGCGGAAAGGCCGCGCTCCGCGCCGGCTCAATCAACGGCACGCAGTGGGACGACGCCAACATCGGCCTCTACTCGACGGCCTTCGGCGAGAACGTGCGCGCGCTCGGCGACAACGCCATCGTGGTGGGCAAGAATTCGGTCGCGGCCAACACCGGCACGGTGGCGCTCGGCGAGGGGCACACGGCGACCGGCGCCAACTCGGTCGCGCTCGGCTACGGCGCTTCCACCTCGACCATCAACGGGGCGCCGCGCACTGGCACGTTCGTCTTCTCCGACCGCTCCGTCCCGCTCACCTACTCCTTCAACAGCACCAGCCCCGACATCGAAACGCAGTTCCACCCTACGGTCACGAACTCCTTCAACGTGCGCGCCGTCAACGGCTCCTTCTTCTACACGAACACGGCGCTCACCACCGGCTTCATCTTCAACAGCACGACCGCGACGATGACGCTCACCAACAGCAAGCTCTCGATGAAAAGCGACGGTTCGACGGAACTCACGTCGAACTCCGGCGGCACGGCTGGCGTGTCGCTCGCGGCAGGCAGCGGCGCGTGGTCGTCGCTCTCCGACCGCAACATGAAGGCCAACTTCGCGGCGGTCAACCCGCGTGAAATCCTGCGCGGCGTCCTCGGACTTCCGATTTCCACTTGGAACTACAAGTCGCAGGCTGCCTCCGTCCGTCACATCGGGCCGATGGCGCAGGACTTCTTCGCCACGTTCAAACTCGGCGAAGGCGACAGAAACATCGCAACCATAGACCCTGACGGCGTGGCGTTAGCGGCGATTCAGGGCTTGCACGAAGAACTCAAAGACCGCGACGTGAAAATCGACGCGCTTCAGCAGCAGGTCAAACAGCAGCAGGAACAGCTTGATGGATTAAAGAAGCTGCTCTGCACGGCGCATTCCGACGCCGCAGTCTGCAAGGGAAGCAGGTGAGAGTCATGCGCCACAGCATCAGCATCATTCTTCTTCTGTCGCTCCTCGTCGCGCCGGTACGCGGTCAATCCGTCCCGCAACTGACGCAATCGGTCGTCGCGGGCGGTGGCGGCGTGAGCGCGCAAGGCTCCGTGCGCGTCGAAGGTACGGTGGGGCAGGGCGTCGTCGCCACTTCATCCGGCGGTGCATTTTCGCTCGACGGCGGCTTCGACCTCACCTTCCACGCGGTCAACCAACCACCGACGGCGAACGGCCAGTCGCTCACGACCGACGAAAACACTCCCCTTCCCATTACCCTGACCGGCACAGACGAGGAGACGCCCGCTGCTAGCCTCGTCTACACGGTCACTTCCCCGCCCGCGCACGGCACACTCGGCGGCAACGCGCCGAACCTGACCTACACGTCCGCCAATGGCTACGTCGGTGCCGACGGCTTCAAATTCACGGTGACGGACACGGGTGATGGTACAGCGCCGCCCCTGACCAGTGCAGAAGCGACCATCTCAATCAACATCGTCCGTCTGCCCGCCGTGTCCGCGCGTGACGCGCGTGTGGCCGAGCCGGTTTCAGGTCAGGCGCAGATGCTCTTTACGCTGACGCTCGACCGCGCTCCGACTTCGTCCGTCTCAGTCGATTTCAACACATCCGCATTGACGGGCGCGGGCGCGGCGACCTCCGGCAGCGATTACACCACGACCAACGGCACAGCCACTTTCCAGCCCGGCCAAAGGATGCAGACCGTAGTCGTCCCCGTCATCCACGACGACGCAGTCGAGTCAGATGAGACGTTTCTACTACAACTGTCGAACGTCCTGCACGGGCACATCAGCGACGGCGAGGCCACCGGCTCCATCACGTCAGTGAACACGGCGGGCGCGGTGCTCATCTCCGAACTGCGCGCCTTCGGTCCCGGCGCGGACTCCAACTCGCTTGACAACCCCTTACAGTTTGGCAATCACACGAACGCAACCTCGGCGTCCGTCGAGGTTGCCAACCCCGAGGAGACACCCAGCGCGAGTGCGGCCAGCGACCCGCTCGACGAGTACGTTGAGGTCTACAACAATTCCGACACGCCCATCACGGTCGCAGCCTCCGACCCCTCGGCCGGATGGGGTCTCTACCAGATGGGAACGGACTGCAATGCGACGCCCGCCCTCGTCGGTATCATCCCGAACGAGACAGTCATTCCCGCCAGAGGTCACTTCCTCCTGACGGGCGCGAACTACTCGCTCGGCTCTTACGCCGAGGGCGATGCGGCGCTCTCCGCCGACATCGGGACTAATTCAAACGTCGCCCTCTTCTCGACGACCGACATGGCGGCGCTCTCTTCAGTCAACCGCCTCGACGCCGTCGGCTTCGACGCCAACACGTCGAACAATTGTGCGTTGCTGCGTGAGGGCGGCAACCTCAGTCCGGTCGCCAATTCTGCGACGGTCAGCCAGCATGGCTTTGTACGCAAGCTAACGACAGGCCAATCGCAGGACACGAACGACAACGCAGCCGACTTCTGGCTGCTCTCGGCTTCGGCATCCACTGCGCCGGAGAAGCTCGGCGCACCGGGGCCTGAGAACCTCGCCTCGCGGACGCTGAGCAGCATCACGCAAATCTCCACTTCGATGGTCGCGCCCTGCCGAACCAGCACGCAGGCGCCAAACCGCGAGCGCATCATTAGCCCGTACAGCGACACGCGCTCGAACACCGGCAATTACCCGCTCGGTACGCTGGCTATTCGCCGCACCTTCACTAACATGACGGGCACCGACGTGAAGCGTCTGCGGTATCGCCTTATCGATATAACAGCTGGACCTGCGCCGACGGGCACAGCAGACCTGCGCGCCATCACCTCGCCGATGTTGGTTTCTATCACGAACCCGTGCGGCGTAATGAGCGTCAACGGGACAACTCTCGACCAGCCGCCCTCGGGCGCCTTGGGCGGCGGACTCAACTCCTCGATGTCGTCCGGAACAATCACCTTGGGAACGCCGCTTGCACACGGCTCGTCTATCGACGTGCAGTTCCTATTCGGCGTCGCGCAGGGCGGTGGCTTCCGCTTCTACATTATCTTCGAAGCGCTACAGTAAACCATCGTCGGCCACATAATCAGTGACCACACCAAAGAGAGGGGCCGCGCAGAAACATCTGCGCGGCCCCTCTCTTTACCTCGGAATATGATTCTTCCTTGGCGTTATCACGACACTCTCAAGGATCTGAACCACTACTGTAAACATCATCCGCCCACAGTCTTCGGTTCAATTCCCATGTAAAAGTCACTAGTCGATAGCCTTCCAACTAAAATTCAGCACGTGCTGCTTTATACGACTTACCGTGATATTCCGCAAAGTCCATTTACCGGAAACATGACACCTCAATGGGAACTTTCTGCATTTTATAGAGTTATGCTGACTACTTGGTTCATGTCGCTGTTTTACTTCCCTTTCGCTCTTGCATGTGGGCATCTTGCGACGCCTTTGTCGTACCCTTCGGGATACCAATATCCGGTTCCGAAGCAATCAGGGCAACGCCCGCCTTTATCTATTTCTTTTAAATCTTCTTCTTTATTGGGGGCATATTGTAGCTGGCTATCGTCTGGCTGGCTACGTTGTGGCTGGCTACGTCGTAGCTGCCAAGAGGATGTTTGCACCTCATACTCAACTCCTTGAACAACGTTTTGACCGTGGGGGGTGCTTACCTTCTTAATCAGTCCTTTGCTTTCAAGTCCCCTGGTAACCTGCTTTAGCTTGGCTACGCTCATGCCCGCGCGTTCTGCCAGTCGGTCGTTGCTAATGTGGCAATGATTGTTCTTATAGCCCCACGACAGACGGTAGAGTTGAGTAAAAACGGCCTGCTCATAGGGGTCTAGATGCGGATATAGATGGTCGATTAGTTGATGAGGTATCTCTGTGTGACCGCTTATTTCGGGCAACGCGGACATCAAATCCAGCTTGGTAATTTCTGGCTGGCTACGTTGTGGCTGGCTACGTTGTGGCTGGCTAGACTGTGGCTGGCTCTGTTGTAGCCGGCTATCGTAGCCAGCTAGAGGTGGCTCTGGTAGCCGGCTAGGCTGTGGCTGGCTAGGTTGTGGCTGGCTAGGAGGAGCCTCGGATTGGACTGCACGAAGATGTTTGAGCGACCCTCGCTCGGCATCTGCAAAGGTCTTGTATTTCTTATCGGTCATAGGGCGCGTGCTTCTTTCATCGTCCCGACGGTTTCACTCTCTGAGGGTCTGACAATATCACTGGAAGCTGCCTCGACCAGCCCGGCGGGGATGCTCTTTAGATTGTTGAGGGCAGCATATTGGACGGAGATAGCACAGAGTTTGATGGCCTCGCGTGGCACGCCTTTAGACCACTGGTAGACGAACTGCACGGCCTCCGGCTCAAACGGGTTTTTAACTCCCGCGACGGTACAACGAAAGTCGATCATGCCGTTGGTTTCTTCGGGCGTGAGCGCGTCCAGCGTCGATGAGACGGCGATACGTGATACAAGCGCCCTCTTGGTTCGGTCAGCGAGTCTGTAGCGTAGTTCCACCTGTCCGGCGAGCACGATATTGATGAGTTTGGTTTCGTCCGTCTCGAAGTTCAGAATCTGTCGTATTTGCTCGAACATCGGCCCGCGTAACTGCTGCGCCTCGTCGATGAAGAGGACGACGTTTTTACCCGCCTGATATTGGTCGATGAGAAATGCCCTCAGTTCATATTCGGTTTCTCGGAGGCTTCGTTTGGTTTTGACGCCGAATTCCGTGCAGATTGCTTTGAGAAAGGCTGTCTCGCTCGTCTGCTTGGGGTTGACGATGAAGGCGGTTGTATAGTCTGGATGGTCGTCGTAGTCGTTTGTCAATAGACGGAGGAGGGAAGTCTTACCCAAGCCTACGTCTCCGATGATGGTGGTCAACCCTTGTCGAGCGCGGATGACATATTGAGTCTTGGCAATCGCCGCCTGAATCGAGGGTGTGACGTAGAAGAAACGCGGGTTCGGCGAGATGGAGAAAACGCTCTCAGGAATCATATTTCAGGTTTATATCATTCACGACTGAAGGATTTCAAGCGAAATATTTGGAGGGGGTGGTATAGTTCAGTTAATTTAACAGCCTGAAGACTGACCTTCTGCAAATGAATCAGGATGATACAATTACGAGTCTTTAGACAGAGAAGGCTATCCGCACAATCGAAGATTTATGCTCCGAAAGATTACCCTCGCGGCGAACCACCCGCAGCGTCTTTATTTACTAGCGGCGGCAACCTTACATCTCTGCTTAGCCATCGGTCTCTACTTGGTTGGTCGGCTCGCGCTCTTGCCTGAAATTATCGACCGCGACGGGATGATAAAGGCTTTTGGCGACAGTTACCTTTATCAGAAAGAGGCCATCCAACTGGTTGATAAACTCGCGTCGGAAGGCTTCCGGTCTTGGCTAACTACTCCGGCGTGGCTTCATGTCAAACTCGATTCAATCCAATTCGCTCTATATAGCCCGTTGGTGGGCTTCTCCGTCTTGAGCGTCGAGCCGCTGAACCTTCTCTACTATCTATTAATCCTGATTTTTATCTACAAACTTGGGGAAAATGCCTTTGACGCGGAAACCGGACTCGTCGCCGCCGGAGCGGTGGCGCTCTGGCCGTCGTTCCTCCTGCATACTTTACAACTCCTCAAAGACTCGCTGTTTATCGCCACGACGTTGGCCTTCTTGCTCGTCGTTTCCGGTTGGCTGACGAAAACATACGGGTGGCGTCGAGGGCTTGTCACAGGTTTCGCGGGAGGGGTTCTTATCGTTCTCATGGCGCTTGTGAGACCTGAATTCAAAGTGATGGTTTTGGTCGTAGTCTCTCTAGCACTTGTTTTGTTGTTCATCAGGCAATTGCTTGCTAAACGTTTCCTAGCGGGAAATCTTCTATCTGCCGTCGTCGTGGTGTTGCTTCTTCTACCATCCACGTATCTGGGTGTGTTGCGTTTCAGAGGCGTCAAACGTGTCGCGCCCGCGTCGTCTGCGTGCACAACCATTGTTGGAATGCCACAACCGACGGGAGCCGAAAATATGCGGACAGGAGCGGGGTTTTCAGGCGAGAAAGAGATGGGCTGGTGGGTATTTTTGCGTTCGAGAGCCGACAGCGCAGCTTTGCGTGTGGGGGCGATACGTCAAAATTTTGTCGTGGGTTATCCTGATTCCAACTCGACAATTGACGCGCATGTGGCGTTTGAAGACGCCGCAGACGCTCTTCAATATCTTCCACGCGCCTGCGTGATTGGTTTCTTAGCCCCTTTTCCTGATACGTGGTTGGCGAATAGCCCACGCGTCGGCATAACGGGCAAGTTGATTTCCGGTGCGGAGATGTTGGTCATGTACGTCGTGCAAATTCTGGCGGTCATTGGTTTATTTCAATCACGCCGCTCGTTGTCGGCATGGCTGTTGTTCCTGATTGCCGCAATCGGTGTGACAACTCTCGGAATGGTGGTGGCAAACGCGGGCGCGTTATATCGACAACGTTACGTCTTCTGGTTTCTGTTTATTATTCTGGGCGCGAGGGGCTTGCTCTACGTCTCGGCGTCGCTCAGGCAGAGACGGCAGGCGGCGGTTTCGGGGAGTTAAAACGTCCGAAGTTTATGCGGGAGCCGTGAGGAATCTTTTCGCCTCGAATCGATATTTGCCATGCTGCCCGCCTTGAGTCTCACTTTGCCAATGGGCTGGCAAGCCAACGCGCGATGGCGTGTGAGAGCTTCCCGACGACGGGAAGCTCCACTAGCCGCCGCTTGAGTCGAAGCGTGGTCAGGTTGTTCACGGAGTCGTACTCTTTCTTCATGTGCGACGAGAGCCAGCGAATGTATGCGGCGGCGGCGCGTAGGTCGGCTTCCATTTCAGCGATACCGGGCTGGATGTTGTTCTCCGAAATAACCTCCTCGTAGAGCGCGATGAGTTCATCGACGGTCGTTCGTCGGTCTGCCAGCGAGCGGATGCGCTGCGAGACTTGAGCCGCGTCCGACGCGTCGTAACGTGCAATCTCTTGCGCGGCGGCGTGCTTCAACTCCTCCGGCGTCAAACGCTTCGGAAACATCGTGCGGATGCCGAAGTTGAGCGGCAAGAGACGCTCGACCTCGCTCGCCGTCACCAACGGGCCGAGATACCTGATGCCTGAATGGATGACGACGGCTGCTCCGACCGCCATCGCTTCGAGAGCCGCGCGTCCTTTGGCGAAAACAAGGTCGTACTGGCCGAGAAGCTTTTCCGGTTGTGCGCTGGCGGCCTCCACGCCGGAGCCGACTACATCTAGCGTCGAGCCTGCCTCGGCGCAGGCTTCGCGTAAGGCTTTCAAGTGAGGCGACTCAAGCGCGTAGTTACTGAAAACGAGCGCGCGTCGTGGGCGCGGCGGGAGCGGAGCGCGCGGCTTGAATCGTTCGAGGTCAACGAAGTTGTGTATGAGTCGTAGACGTTCTTCGGGAACGGCGCACAAATAGATGAGCTTGTCGTAGCAGGTCTGGTCAATCGCTACGTAGCGGCGCACGCGTGACAAATCAGGTGGCCTGTCGAGTGGGCTGTACCAGTCGTGACAGACATAAATCGCAGGCACGGAAGGGAAGTGCAAGAGGGCGGTGATGGTTTCGGTGTGATGGTGTCCGTGAATGATGTCGGGCTGGGTGGAAATTTGGTTGAGGTCGTCAACGACGGGGATGGTGAAATCGGACAACTCACGCGCGAGTTCACCGAGATGCGGACTGTAGATGAACGGCGAATGTCCGCGTCTGAGCAGTTCCAAAGCAACGTCGCGGACGTAAAGCTCTGTGCCTGTCCGCATTGCGAGCCTGAAGTTGGTGAGCAATACTTTTAATCCGGGCATTGACCACTCCTCACCATCCTCTGTCGTAATTTCGGCGCGTACCTCATTGACGGATAAGCTCTACCTGCGTTAAATCTAAAGCATCTCGCCAGACGTTGAATCGACCCAGAGCATATAAGCACCGGAGCGTGTTCCGGCGCAAGTTGAGCGTGTGCGCAGAGAGATAGATTTCGCTGAGAGGATTAATAACTTCGCAACCAAGCAACTTCATACCGCGAGTCAGCGTTATCATCGCTACCTACAACCGCCCGCATCTCCTCCCACGCGCCGTCGAGAGTGCGCGAAGTGCGGGCACGGATGTCGAAATCGTGGTGGTAGACGATGCCTCGACGGGAGAGACGGCGGAAGTGTGCCGCGCGCTGAAGGGTATTCGCTACGTGCGCGTTGAACGCAATCAGAAACTCGGCGGCGCGCGCAATCTCGGCATCCTCGCCAGCAGCGGGGAATTCATTACTTTTCTCGACGACGACGACGTGCGCCTGCAAGGTTCGCTCGATGTTCAGTGCGACGCGTTAGCGTCCGCGCCGGAAGCGGGATTCGTCTACGGGCAGGCCATTTTAGGAGACCAAAACTGTCTCCCGACCAGATACGTTTATCCGAATCCCTGTCCGCAAGGCGACATCTTTTGGGAACTGCTGGAACGAAACTTTATCGCCTGCCCCTCCGCCGTCTTCCGTCGGTCGTGTCTCTATCGCATCGGCTTGCCCGGAACGACGATTCCCGGTATCGAGGATTGGGATTTGTGGATTCGTCTCGCGGAACTTTATTCCGTGGTCGCGGTCGAGCAGCCCGTGGCGATTTATCGTCGGGCGACGCCGGATTCCAAACAATTCACCTCCAACGCCGCTGAGATGGTGCGACTCATCACACGCACACACCGCCAGCACTGGCTGCAACTGCCACGCGCTCTCGGTGCTCCGGCTGCCAAGCGGCGTGACGCCCGCCGACGCTTTTCGCGCAACATGGCGAATCATCTAATCTGGGAAGCCGGACGCGGTCTCAAACACGGGCATTTCTTCACCGTACAGAAGAACTTGCTGACAGCATTGAGCCTGCATCCTTTGGGCTTCGCCCATCGCGTTACGCGACCTTCCAACTTTCGCTTCCTCCTAGCGCGTTGGGAAGACGGTCAGCGTGGAAGCTAAAAACCAAGATAATTGATGTGATTTCTAAAGGTGAGACGGAGAGGTCTGGATAATGAGAATTGTGCTTTGCAAAGGCCAGTTTATGGGGCCTATCAGCGGCGCGGACGAAACGATTGTGACCTACGCGACCCAACTTCTGGCCGCCAAACATCAGCCGTCGGTGCTGCTCATGTACCCGCATTCAACCGCCGACCAGTATTACATGCGTTTGAAAAGCGCAGGCGTCGCCGTTCACACCATCGCTTCGACGGGGATGAATACTTCATTGAGCGCGGGGCGCAAAGTGGCGACGAGTTTGCTCAAAGCGTTTCCGCCTTCCCAACGCCTTATCCGCCAGCGAGCGCAGAAGATTAGCACGCGCGTGGCGAGTCGTTATTTCAGAGAATGCCGCGACTACTTCATGCAGTCTGGTGCGGATGTCGCCCACGTGATGACGCCCGACCCAAGCGCGTCGGTCATGATTCGTGCGGCGCGTGAAGCAAACATTCCTGTGCTCTATCAAGAGTTGGGGATGCCGTATCACCCACCGGCTTTCGCCGCTTACTATGAGCAGTTCGTCTCCTCGCTTCCGCTCTGTTCGGAGTTGGCCGCGCTCTCGCCGAGCCTCATTCGCCAGTGTCGTGAGCAACTACCTTACAAACTCCCGCTTTCGGTGCTCCCCGTTATCACAGAAGATTTACTTAACGGGTATGAACCGCACGCGAAGTCGCCCGACCGTGTGACTTTTGGATTCGCCGCACGCCTCGAACCTCTCAAGGGGCCGCTGGTTTTGGTCGAAGCTTTCGCCTCTGTGTACAGGATGTTCGTCAATAGTTTCCTGAAGATTGCGGGCATCGGCTCGCAACGGCAGATGGCCGTCGCGCGTGCGGAGGCGGCGGGCGTCGCGCATCGCTGCAACTTCCTCGGCGCTTACACGAACATGGAAGAAAAAAGTGCCTTCATGCGAAGCCTAGACGTTTTCGTCCTCCCTTCGCTCACGGAGGGGACGCCGAACGGTATCGTCGAAGCGATGGCGTGCGGAGTGCCTGTGATAGCTTCGTCGATAGGCGGCGTGGCCGACATGATTACGCCGGAGACTGGCCTGCTCGTTCCGCCGGGCGACCCCGTGGCGTTGGCCGACGCGATGAACCTTCTCGCCTCCAACCATAGCTTGCGCGAGCGTATGGGACGCGCCTCGCGTCGGCGTTATGAAGAGGTTTTCTCACCGGGCGCGGTGTTGCCGCTGATGCTCAACACCTACCGCAGACTGGCGGCGAGCCGACACCCCACAGACGCAGGCGCGTCTTTGAACTTCAGCGCCGACATCCACCCGTGGAGTTCTTATGCAGCGATGCCGGAGCCGACAGGTCTGCTCGAAGCGCCGCCCGTTAATTAACGTTCCTTTATCACTTTTGTCAGCGTGGAGACATGAATGCCCGAAATGCTTTTGCCACCGGGGCCGAAAATTAATCCGCTCGACGGCTACTTGTTAGCCACAGGGCGGCGCGACCCTCTCAGCTTTTTATTGAACGCTTCACAGGAATATGGCGACATCGTTCACTTTCGCATCGGCGGGCAGTCAATCTACCTGCTCAATCATCCTGATTACGTCCGCGACGTGCTGGTCAATAACTATAAAAATTTCCTCAAGGGACGGGGCATCGACCGCACTAACAGGCTTATCGGTCGAGGTCTGGTGACGAGTGAAGGCAACGCTCATCGTCGGCAGCGAAAGCTCATCAATCCTTTATTTCACCGCGAGCGCATCGCCGCATACGGTGATGTCATGGCGGAGTATGCGGCGCGCGTGACCGAGCGTTGGGAGGATGGACAGACGCTTGAGGTGACAGAGGAGATGAAGCGTATCACCGTGTCGATTGTCGGGAAGACGCTGTTTGACCGCGATACGGAAGAGGTGAGCGGCGAGATTAACGCCGCCGTGCAGACGGCAATCAAAGGCTTCAAGACATTTTATCTTCCGACGGGCAAAATTCTGGAAAGAATATTGATACCGCAGAACCGCCGCGTCGAGAAGGCGCGTGCGACGCTGGAAGGGTTTATCAATCGACTGATTGCCGAGCGGCGACAGAGCGGGGAAGACCGTGGCGACCTTATCTCGATGCTGTTAATCGCGCAGGAGGAAGACGCCGAAGGGTGGATGACCGACGTGCAGATACGCGACGAGGCTCTGACCATCTTTCTCACCGGCTACGAAGGCTCTGCACAGGCGTTGACGTGGACTTGGTATCTCCTCTCGCAGCACCCGGAAGTGGAAGTACGTCTGCACGCCGAACTTGATGCGGTGCTCGGAGGGCGTTTGCCAACCACCGGAGATATGCCGCGCCTGACCTATACCGAGAAGGTTTTCCGTGAAGCGATGCGCCTCTATCCGCCCGCTTGGAGGATGATGCGGCGCGCGATTGACGACCACCACGCAGGCGGCTACACGATTCGCGCTGGTTCACTCGTCCTCCTGAGTCCATACGTCATGCATCGGCATGAACGCTATTACGCCGAACCCACACGCTTCAACCCTGAGAGGTGGACGGATGATGCGCGCCGTTCGATGCCGGAGTTCTGCTATTTCCCCTTCGGCGGCGGGCCACGGCGTTGCATCGGTGAAGGCTTCGCGTGGATGGAAGGAATGCTGATCCTCGCCACGGTGGCACGCCACTGGCGACTACGCCTCGCGCCGCGTCATCCTGTCAGTGCACAACCTGTAATTATGCTCCGGTCGAAATACGGAATGCGGATGATAGCCGAGAGGCGAGAAATCACTGCCGAGCCATGAATTTATCCTCGATAAAGCAATCGCTCAAAAAGATTTCAGTGGTGTTGCTCGCCACGGTCGTCGTGTTGTTGATTGCGGAACTAAGTCTGCGTCAGTTCTCCCCAAAGCACTATCCGATTATCCCCGCCGCATACGAATACGACCCCGACCTCGCGTTCCGGCTTCGACCCGCCACGCACCTCTACAAGACGACTGACTTTCAGCAGGAGAGCGTCTCCAACCGACTCGGCACGGCCAACTTTCAGGAAAACTTCGACGGTTACGAATCTCTTGTCTTCACGGTGGGCGACTCTTACACGCAGGGAACGGGGCTGCCCGCAGATATGTCGTACCCTTCCCAACTCGACTTGATTCTCAATCAGGAAGAACAGGGCTTTTATGTTAAGAAGTTCGGAGTGGTCAATCTGGGCGTGGCGGGTTTCGGCGGCGAGCAGGAGTTAACCAGCCTCCACAGATGGACGAAACAACTGCGTCCGCCATCGGTGATTCTGTATCTCGGCTGCGATAACGATTTCGTGGACGACCTCGCTTTCAGAAGCGGCGAGCGGCACAAGACTGTCTTAGCGGGAAGCCCCGTCTGGGGCAGCATGACGAGGCCGTTGCGATTCATCCTTGAGCGTTCACAAATCGGGTTCCGCGTCCGCGCCGCCTTACAGGAGCGAACACGGCGACGCTTATCTGAACAAGCGTTCGCGCAGATGGACGGGCGGCCTTCAATGGCGGAGTTAGAGTCATCCGTACTGGAAAGACTCGCCTCTTTCGCCAGGGAGCATGGTTCGGTTCTCGTCGTGAGTTGGAGCGACGAGGGCGACTCATACCACTGGCTCAAGTCGTGGGCGTCGCGGAGCGGAATTTCCTTCGCGGATTGGGCGCCAAAGGTCAACTCCGTCAAAACGGCGATGCCCGCACTCTCTCTCGACAACCCGCACTCTGCAGGGCATCACCGTGGTTGGGTCAACCGCTTGATAGCCGAGGAGTTTGCGCGGCAGATACAGACGCAAAAACGCTGACCGTGTTGTACGTTTAACAGCCGCCGTCAATCTCGGAGTCGTCAATTTCTATATGTCTACAAACCCCACATTCGTGCTATAAGAGATTAGCCGCCGCCAACATAACCAGTCCCGCTGGTTACACTGCGCGTGGAGGACGACGGGAGCGACGCCTCTGCTAACCCGATGCTTGATGTCGTCTCTCTTCCAGACGGATTGAAGTTTATCCGGTGCCGACCGACCACTTCACAATGGTTCAAGAATCTGTCGACGGGGTCGGGTTGAAATCTCACTCACCACAACTGCAAAGTTGAAGATAGCAAGGAGCCTCACAATGCTTCATCAAACATGCGTTAACTGTGGTTTTATAAACTCGGAAGAGGTCAACGTGTGCGAACAATGCGGTGTTCGCCTGAGAGACGAAGGCCGTGGCACACACTACCAAGGGGACGCGCGTGCGTCTTCGTTCAAGGCCGAAACGGGCACGGACGAAAGAACTCTCCCCGTGATTCTTTTCATTCCGCCGTTCGATTCCATCAGCGCGGTGCTCAACCCCACCTTCAGATTATACAGATACAATTTTGGGCTGATTGTTTCAATCGTTTTGGTGTTGGCTGTGCCACACGCGCTTGTACAGTATTTTCTACAGACCGCGCCCGCAGGCAGTGGTACAGGCATCAACTGGCTTTTGGAATACGCGGGCGGAAGTCTGATGTCAGGAGCCTTGATATATGCTGTGATGACATTCTTCAGAACTGGAAAAAATCCGACAGTTGGGGAGTCTTACCGTTGGGCGCTGAAGAAATGGGGCAAGGTGCTCTTATGCACCCTCCTCTTTACCCTCATCACATGGATTGGTTATCTGTTTCTTATTATTCCGGGCATCATCCTTAGTTTAATGTTTGCTCTCGTCGTCCCCATCGCGGTCATCGAAGACAAGGGTATAACAGACACATTTCAGAGAAGCCGCGAATTAACTGAGGGCTACCGTTTGGGTATTTTTGCCACGCAATTTCTCCTCGGCATACTCATCGTGGGCATTCTATATCTTTCAGGTCGCGGCTGGTTTGGTGGGCAAGAGGGTGACCCTTCAATCTTCATGGTCAGCATCTATACACTCATCACTCAACTGCTTCAAGCATCATTCACGGTGCTCTCGCTCTTTATTTATCTGGGGATTCTGGCTAATAAAAGTCTGACGGAGGTGCCCGCCTACAACACCCAACCCGACGCCGGTTTTGACGAGCGATTGCTTCGTTGACACCGGACGCAAACGTTTTGAGTAAACCGTCAACCAATAAAGTGGTTTATGATAAGGCAATTGACTGACAGTGATGCGGAGGTTTCAGGGGGTGTATTCGACTCAAATCACGCGCGCCAATCCAACGTGCATCATTTTGCTCATCGACCAATCCGGTTCAATGGCCGATCCTTTCAGCGGCGACACGATTATTCGCAAGGCCGATTACGTGGCGGATGTGGTCAATCACACGCTGCACGACCTCGTTATTCGTTGCACCAAGACCGAGGAAGTACGCAACTATTATTACATCTCAGTCATCGGCTATGGTCGCCACGTCGGTTCGGCGTTCGGTGGCGCACTGGCTAGCCGCACGTTGATACCCATCGCCGATGTAGCCGAATATCCTCTCCGCATTGAGACGCGTTTTAAGCGTGTGCCTGACGGGGCGGGCGGGGCAGTCGAAATGCCTGTTCGCTTTCCCACTTGGATTTATCCTCTCGCCGACGGCGGAACGCCGATGTGTCAGGCGCTCACACAGGCCAAGTCAATCATCGAGCAATGGTTGGCGCAGCATCCGCGCGGCTTCCCGCCCACCGTGCTCCATCTCACAGACGGCGAATCGGGCGACGGAGACCCGACGGCTATCGGGCGCGAGATTGTGTCGCTCGGCACAGACGACGGGACAGTGCTTCTTTTCAATTGCCATGTCTCTGCGCGTCGCACTTACAAGGTAGAATATCCCGCGAGCGCAGATGAGTTGCCGGACGGTTTCGCGCGCACGTTATTCAACATTTCCAGCACCTTGCCTGACAACTTTCTCGGAGCCGCCCAACAACTCGGCGTGCGCGCGGTGGAAGGCTCAAGAGGATTTATCTTTAACGCAGACCCTTCATCCGTCGTCCAGTTTTACGAGATAGGCACCAGCCTCACAGGCATGACACCCCACATCTGGATGGAGCCTAACTAAAAGACTCTCCGATTCTCTATCAATTAGAACATGGTGCTTTCCCACAACAAGTGGCGTTTGGAGACCCGACACTTTCTGATGCAGAAGGAAGGCGCAGCCTTCTCGGAATGCGAAGATGCCATTGGCATCAATCCTGAGGCGTTGCGTTATGCCGTCGCCGACGGAGCAACTGAAGCGTTCGATTCCGGCACATGGGCGCGACGACTGGCGGATTCATGGGTACAGGATGCGTCCGCAACTCCGTCTCTGGAACGTTTTCGTCTGTGGGTTGCTGAACAGTCGCACTGGCTGCACGATTCCTGGAAGGGACGCACGCTCCCCTGGTACGCGGAAGAGAAAGCACGCTCCGGTTCGCACGCAGCTTTCGTCGGACTCCAACTCCATGTGTTCGATGATAATCTTTACTGGCATGCCGTCGCGCTCGGCGATTCCTGCCTCATCCATCTGCGCGGCGACACTCTATGCTGCGCGATGCCCATCTCGGATTATCAAGACTTCAATTCGTATCCATTGCTTGTGCCGTCGGACGAAGCACAGCAGCAGACGGCGCTTTCACATGCGGTGTTCAAATCGGGAGCGGTCGAATATGGAGACGTGCTGCTGCTTTTAACGGATGCTAGCGCGGCTTGGTATCTTCAACTTTGCGAGGAACGCTCTCGTCTCAAGACAGAGTTTGATTCTCTGCTTGCGACATCACAAAATGACGCGCTCGAAGTGTTGGTCAAGGATGAACGTCGCGCCAACAAGATTAAGGATGACGACTTTGCAGTTCTGAGAATCGCCGTCGAGGATGCCTGAGACGGTCGGTGTGAGCTAATAATCGAATGTCAGCCCTCATGACAACTTCGTGGCCTACCGCGCGACACTTTGCCGAAGCCGTACAGTGTCCGAGTCTCTGTTTTAATGAGTCGCAACTCAAAGACACGCTTCCGGCAATCGACCGTCTGGGAATGCCGCTGGTCACGTCCGGTCAGTTCGCCTACGTCTTCAAACTCAAGTCCAAAGACGACAGCGCGGCGCTGGCGGTGCGTTGTTTTCGGAGTTATCTCGGCGACCGCGAGCAGAGATACGAAGCGATTGATGCACACCTGAGCCTCCACACGATTCCGGCATTGCCCCGTTTTAGATATTTACCCAAAGCCATCCTCATCGGCGGACAGAGGTATCCCGTTCTCGTCATGGAATGGATTGAAGGCCCGACGCTGGACGTATATCTGGATGAAGTGATGGGGAGGAGCGAGGTGCTCTGGCATCTCGCAGACGAGTGGGTCAAGTTAATCAGCGTGCTGCGTGAAGCGGAAATCGCGCACGGAGACCTACAGCACGGCAACATCATCATCGAACGCGGACAAATTCGACTGGTGGATTTGGATGGAATGTTTGTGCCTGCCATGTCGGGCTTGAAAGCGAGCGAAGTAGGGCACCAGCATTACCAGCATCCAGCGCGTCGCGCCGATTTATTCAACGCCGATATAGATAACTTTTCCGCGTTAGTTATCTACCTTTCATTGATTTCACTCGCTGAACGACCGTCACTCTGGACGGAACATCACGACGAAAATCTTCTCTTCACCAGAGCCGATTTTGTAGACCCCGCATCGTCTAAACTTTTGAGCAAAATCAAAAGCATCAGCCCGGAACACGCGAGTCTCGCAGAAGTTTTAGAGTCGGCAATCGCCGCCGACCCCTCAGCAACCCCGTCTCTGCTTGAGTTTGTGAATGCAAAATCAAAACTCCCTGCGTGGATGACCGCGCCGCTCGACATCGAAGTGAGCGGACGGACGAGGGAAGTTGCGAGGCAAGATAATCCGCAGACGGCTTATGAAACCGGAGCGGACTGGCGTTCGACGCAGGCACGCAACGTTCCCGCGACTCCCGGTTCGACTAGCGTGCAGAGTATCTTCAGCCCTCTCCCGACGGTTCAAGCCGTCCCCTCACCTTCAACCGTCGGCTCCATGACGCTCAAATACGCACGCGAAACTTTCTTCAATACTTACTCGATATTCTGGATAATTCCGGCGTTTAATCTGCTGAAAGGTTTCTGGACTCTGGTCGGGTTTACGGATGCGGCGTGGATGCTGGCAATGTTGAGTTTCATTGTGTTGTTCCTCGCCGCAGGCTTCGTACGCGCCATCACCGACGCCAACACGGCAACGACGTTAACACAATCTCCCGCGGGTTCCGCCCACCTGCCGCCGCCATCCAACACCTCTTACAGGCTACCGGTCGCGCATGTTCCTCGGCGCCCAATCTCAACCAACGTCAGTCATGCACCGACGACCGTGGGAGCAGGCGTTCATGTTATCGGCAATCAGAGTTTAAGAATATATCACCTGCCGGATTGCGAATGGGTAGACAGGATTTTGCCGCAACAACGTCTAGATTTCGCCTCAGATATAGCCGCACAAATTGCCGGTTATCATGCCTGTAAAATATGTCTCCCCTAATCGCGCCGCTTTCAACTGCTTCCAAGAAATAAATGCGATAAGCCCCTATGGTTCCTGCGGGGCAGCGAAGGCGGGAGCGACAGGCGTTTCTTCAACGGATGTCGCGGCTAATCTTTCTTCTCTCCGTACCTGTCTGAATATTATCAGGGTCGGAAGAAGAAGCATGACGAAATAGTTGAGCATGTATGCTTGTTTGAAGAAAGTTATCGAGAGCAGTTCGGTGCATGTGATGAGAACTATCAAGCGCCGCAGCCAGTGTTCTTCTATGAGAAACAGGGCGGGTGCCAGGAACATCCCCAGATACCATGCGTTGAACTTTGAACTGACCACACAGATGAGCACGAACATGATGAGGATGGATTTTTCTATGAACTTATCTGCTGAAACATTCTTCAATATCCTGAAGGCCAGAACGATAAGAAAGAGCAGAAAGCCGACCCTTAGCGTTGTCTTGATGGCGGCATTAACCATTCCGTGAAACTGTGTGAGAGGCGGGATGAGCCGTGCAATAGTTCCATAGATATGAATGAGAAATGAGTGTAGAGAATTGTCTATCAGTGTGGCGTTATCACGAATTTCCTCAATCTTGAGTTGCTGCCAATCGTGCATGTAAGGAAGGCTCACAATGACGGCGAACCCTACGCCCAACAGACATCCGAGGGCGGCCACTTTCCAACCACTTTTTTTAGTGATGAAAATGAGCGCCGGAGGTATCAGGAGCACGGGGCCGTACTTAATGAGTGTGGCTGCAACCAGCACCGGGATGATCCAAACGTACGCCTTCTTTATCGTCAGGTAGATACACAGGGCGAGCAGGCAGCCGACCAGAACGTCGTTGTGGCCGTTGGCGATGTGGTGCATCAAGATGAGAGGATTCCACAGGAACGTGTACAGAGCGATGATGGGTCTCGCGTGGCCTAACAGTTTCGCGCCCGACCAGACGAGCCCCGCGCTGAATCCATACGCCAGCACGTTTATTGCTTTGAATAAGGCGAGCGTGAGCCACCAGTTGCCGTTTCCGAGCCAGCAGAGCAAGCGTGTTAAGAGGGTGAATAGGAAGCCGTATGGATTGGGGTTATAAATCCAGTGGTTCCACAGCATCGGGTCTTGCTGCCACTGCGGGATGTCGCCGACACGATAGACGTAAGGGTTTTGATGATAGTGAACCTGTTGCCAGCCGCGATTGATGTAGCCGAAGACATCCGTCGAATGGAAGGGAACGGTGCAGAACGCGAAGAGGCAAAATAGTGCGGCGAAGCCGACGACCAAACGAGTCGTCTGAACATCGGACGAGTTTTTGACTACTTGATAACCTTTCCAAAACAGAGGGAGCAAGGCGAGGACGCAGAACCATGCGAACAATTCTCGCGCCGTGCGCGTGTACACCTGAGCGCCCCTGAGATAAAAGAGACACGTGAGCAGGTAAACCCCTGCGGTCAGGCCACCGACACGGTAAAGCTTAGAAGCGGCCTCATTGCTGACGTGGTAACTTGGTGGCCTTGAACTCATATTCGCATACTCAACGCTACTTTAGGCGAAGAGACACAATTCATCAACGAATGGTTGTCGTCAGTTTCAGATGCGGCGCGCGTAATTTGTGACGCGTCAGCGACGATGAGTGTGCGCTGCTTGTCGTTCATCCAGACTAATGCTTAATTCGTGTTTGCCGTGGACGGCGTTTCCGTCCCCGTCGCCTACGGGGAGCCTGACCACGAAGCGGCTCCCACGGTTGCGTGGATTATCTTCAATCCAGATACGCCCGCCGTGCGCTTCCACGATGCCTTTTGCGATTGCCAGCCCCATTCCCGTTCCAGACGGTTGATGCGTGCCTGAATCGCCATCTCGCATGGCGCGAAAGAACTTGTCGAAGACACGCTCGCGTAATTCGATGGGGATACCGGGGCCTTCGTCTTCGACGCTCAATTCGACGGTCTGGTCGTCTGTGCTTTTGGCCTCGACGTTGATGTGCGTTCCGACGGGCGAGTACTTGGCCGCGTTGTCAACCAGCGTATAGACGACCTCTGCGACGGAGCGGTCGTCTACGCGCACGGTGGGTAGTCCCTCGTCAATCCCGACCCGAATCTGATGAAAGCGTGTGAGCGGCGCGGCACGTTCAAGAGCCGTCGTGATAATCTCCTCGACTGAACCCCAACGCCAGCGCAAGTGCATCTCTCCGGCCTCGATGCGCGCCAGTTCCATCAATTCCTCGACAAAGCGATTGAGGCGGTCGGTCTCTTCGTCGATAACATCCAGCATCTCTCGTCGTCCTTCCGCGTCGAGCGTGCCGGGGTCTTCGTCAGTCTCAGAACGCTGCTCGTTAGTCTCGCAGCGATGGTCGTTGAGCAGTGTGGTGACGGACGCCTTGATGGACGTGAGCGGCGTACGTAGGTCGTGCGTTACGGCGTCGAGCAGCGCAGACTTCAAACGCTCGCTTTGCTCAAGAGCTTTGGCATGGCTCGTTCGCTCGAAAGCATCTTGAAGCTCCGTGTAGAGCCGCTCAATCTCATGCTTCCCCGCCGCGGCTTCTTCGGCGCGTCGCTTCACGCGTGCAGAGAGTTGTCCGGCGGTAACTGCGGTGATAAGAAAGGCGAACAGCGCAATCCAGTTATCGGGGTCGTCGATGGAGAGCCTGCCGACAGGCGGCAGATAAAAAAAGTTGAAGCACACGACGCTCAACAACGAAGACAAAACGGCTGGACGCGAACCCCACCTCGTAGCGACGAACAGCACGACGAGAAGCAGACCGAGCGCCACGGTCGTCGAATTGACCTGCTCGCCGAACAGTTTGAGCACGCCCGTCACGGCGACAACGCCGAACACTCCTACGATGTAACCCGTTCGCTTCTTCTCGTACATCCTTATCCAATCATTTAGTGTTTGGGGTGAACAGCCTTCACCCCGTCGTTCGAGATTGACCCGGCGTATTGTAGCGCGTTGACGACCTCGCGATGAATGCCGTAGATAGGCACGATGACAATATTTTTGATGATGTGAAGCGGCGGCACGGCGAGCAACCTCAGCCAACAAATTGTCAGCGCCTGAATATACGACCTGCCGTGTAAGCAGGGCGTAAAGTGTTTATAAAAAGTTTGTCAGGATAGACAGAGGCGGGTTATGCGCCGGAACTGAAGCGATAGCCGACCCACGGCTCGGTGAGGATGTAACGCGGGGTCGAAGGATTCGGCTCAATCTTTTTCCGCAGTTGCCCGACGAACACGCGCAGGTATTCGCCCTGTTCGGTATAACTGCCGCCCCAGATGGCGGCGAGCAGCGTCCGGTGCGTGAGGACTTTGCCCGCATGTTGCACGAAGTGCACCAGCAGGTCGTACTCTTTGGGCGTCAGATGAACTTCGCTCTCCCGCACGAAAACCCTGCGAGATTCGAGGTCGAGACGGAAGTCACCATCTTCTAAAACAGATGCGGAGGCTTCGTTCGCGGAAGGCGTCGTCGCGCGACGTAGTTGGGCGCGCACGCGCGCCAGCAACTCGTCCATGCCGAAAGGCTTAGTGACATAATCATCAGCCCCTGCATCCAATGCTTCGACTTTGGTCTTTTCTTCGCCGCGCACAGAGAGCACGATGATGGGAATTTGCGAGACGACGCGCAGGCGACGACAGAGTTCAAGCCCATCCATGTTCGGCATCGCGAGGTCTGTGATAACGAGGTCTGGATGCCAGTCGCCGAATGTCTCCATCGCCGAGACGCCGTCGGCGGCGACGCGCACATCGTATCCGTGAGTCTTCAGCCCCGTGCGTAAGACGCGCGCTATCTGCGGCTCGTCATCAACAACGAGGATGTGCATCTGCTGACTCATCACACACGGTTCAAACGGCGCGGGCTATATCTCAATCTGCGAACCCATCTCGACGACGCGATTCGGCGGCAGGCAGAAGTAAGCGGTTGCGCTCGAAGCGTTGCGCGACATGAGTGCGAACAACTTCTCGCGCCACAGCATCATGCCTGGATGCTTGCTCGCAATCACCGTCTCGCGACCGAGAAAATAGGTCGTCTCCATCACGTTAAAGGTCGGATTCGGTGCCTCCAAACTTTCTAAGACAGATGGGATGTCAGGGTCTTCCATAAAACCGTAGTTGATAATCAAACGATAAAATTCATGACCAAGCGACTCGACCTTTACACGGTCTCTCGGCTCGACGTGCGGCACTTGTCTCGTCTTCACCGTCAATAGCACGACGCGCTCATGTAGAACCTTGTTATGTTCGAGGTTGTGCAGGAGCGCGGGCGGCGTGCCCGTCGCCGTGCCGTTCATGAAGACGGCTGTCCCAGGCACACGCACGGGCGAGTTTTTGGCGATGTCGCGCAGGAAATCTTCAATCGGATGTGCACGCGATAAGAGACGTTCGGCCAGTATGCGGCGGCCTTTTTTCCACGTTGTCATGAACAGGAAGATGGCCGCGCCGACGACGAGCGGGAACCAACCGCCCGCCGGAATCTTGATGATGTTCGCGCCGAAAAACGCGAGGTCGATGATGAGGAAAAATGCCGAGAGCAGGAGCGCAAGCGGCAGACTCCATCCCCATTTCTCACGCTCGACGACGCCGAGCAAGACCGTCGTGATAACCATCGTGGCGGTCACGGCCACGCCGTATGCTGCGGCAAGATTGCTCGACGAACCGAAGCCCACCACGATCACAATACATCCGAGCATCAATGCCCAGTTAAGCCCCGGAATATAAATCTGTCCCATCTCGGTTGAAGATGTGTGCTCGATTTTCAAGCGCGGCATGAAGCCGAGTTGGATAGCCTGCATCGTGAGCGAGTAAGCGCCGGAGATTAGCGCCTGCGAAGCGATGATGGCGGCGCAAGTCGCCAGTACGATGAGCGGATACAAAGCCCATTCGGGCGCGAGTCGATAAAAGGGATTTTCCGCCGCCGCCGGATTCTCAATCAAGAGCGCGCCCTGACCGAGATAATTGAGCAAGAGCGCAGGGAGGACGAGCGTGTACCAGACGATGCGAATCGGACGTTTTCCGAAGTGTCCCATATCTGCGTAGAGGGCTTCGCCGCCCGTCACGACGAGAAAGACCGTGCCGAGTACGAGGAAACCGTGCCAGCCATTACGCGCGAAAAAACTGAATGCATGAACCGGATTAAATGCGCCGATGACCGATGGATGGCGCACAATTTGCATAATGCCGAGCATCGCGATGACGAAGAACCAGACGAGCATGATGGGGCCGAACAAACGCCCGACCTTCGCCGTGCCGCGACTCTGAATCAGAAACAGCCCGACGATAATCACAATCGTAATCGGAACTACATAGGGCGCAAACAGAGGCGTCGCGACGTTCAAACCTTCGATTGCACCGAGCACTGAGATGGCAGGCGTGATGATGCCGTCGCCATAGAGGAGCGACGCTCCGAAGATGCCGAGCACGACGAGCGTCCAGCGTTCGCTTTTGCTCAAAATCTTAATGGGCGTCGCCAGAGCGGTGAGCGCGAGGATGCCGCCTTCGCCTTGATTGTCTGCGCGCAAGACGAAGACGCAATACTTGATGGAGATAATAAGTATGAGCGCCCAGAAGATGAGCGACAGCACGCCGAAAACGTTCGCAGGCGTGGATTCAATCGCATGCGGGCCGTGAAAGCATTCGCGCATCGCGTAGAGCGGCGAAGTGCCGATGTCGCCGTAGACGATGCCCAGCGCGGTCAACGATAGAACGAAGAGATAGCGCCCGCGCGGCGTCGCTGTATGGGGATGACCCTGCGCGTCTGTCAATGTCGTGTGGATGTCCGTCGAGACTGTTCCTGCCATAGTTGTCCTGAAAGAAATAGAATTCCACCCAAAATAAGTTTTCGTCTACCCACAGGAAAAAGGCCAAAGGTCGTTCGAGCCATAACAATCTAAAGGGACAGACGAAGCGTTGCTTGATGGAAAAGCTTGCATGCATAGGATGGCATAAAAGTTATAAAGATTTTGTAAAGATTGCCCTCTAGGTTGATAGTGCGTTTGATTACACAACCAGCATTCTCATAACACAAACTCAACCTAATCGTTTAACCCTAAGTCGTTAAATAATCACAACCTCAACGGACTGGTCAACGCCTCGCAGCCCGACTTCCCTGATTCGACATCACGCACGTCCGATAACATCAGAAGCAAGTTACATTCGTATTTGACTGGCTTTGACTACATATATGCGTACGTTATCAGACGAAGCGGTGCCGAGGCTTGTGTGAAAAATTGCAGATGCAGATGAACCAATGCAGATGAATTGACGATGCTTAAATCGTCTTCAATTCCTCTACCGTGATGCCGATGTCGCGTGCTCTCTCGGCAAGCTCCGCGGTCAGGTCGTCTTCGCCGCGAGAACCGTCTTCCCAGATAATCAACGCACGTAACGCTTCCCCATTCGCGTCGCTTCTCGCTTGCCACGCGTCGCGGTGTGCGAGTTCCGATGCTTCGGAGATGATTTTTTGATTCGTTTCGACGTAACAGGCATTCTCGCCACGGTCGCCGCTCCGACGCCCTCACGCGCCTCAATATTCCGTCGCGTCGCCGTCCACATATCGACGAATGACGAGCGCGATGGGCAACCCGACGCAGAGCATATGGACGATTAAACCTGTAACGAGTAGGGGCGCGCGGAATGTGATTTGGTGCGGAAAGGCCGAGAGCGGCAAGACGACTAGGTTCATGAACAGGTAGACCGCGACGCCGTAAAGCAAGCCCGCTGGAATCGTTCGACGGACGAGAAAGCGAAGTCTGCGGCTCAAAGCATAGTAGACGGCGGCGGCTCCCAACGCGATAACGAAGTGCAAAAAGACTCCGAGCGTTGCGGTTTTCCAGCCGCCCATGTAGGAGTCTGCGCCGAGTAGTCCGCTGGCGATTGATTGCAGAATCCGAACCGGGCTGAGGCCACGGAAACTGTTGGTAACGAGCGCCGCCGTCAAATCCAAAACTCCTGCGAGCAAACCGCCCCGCAGGATTGCTCCATAAGCCCTCAACCTTTCGTTCGCAGGAGATGCGGCAGCAACGTTCATAAAATCCTCTCTCGTCCAGACAAAGTACGGCTCTCGCATGCATGAAGCGAGCAGCGACGACAACGACGAGCCTCAAACATGACGACCGACGACGCCGACGCCGCTAGATTCGTGCATGCGAGGAATGCTGAGGAATGCTGTTGAGCGGTTGGTTGGAATGAATTGTTAGACGATGTATTCATCGTTCAAGTCTCATGTCGCCGTGCTGCCCTTTGTCAGTCGTTCGTTTCTTCGTGCTCGCTTGTCGCGGGATGACGGTAAGCGGCGGCGAGCGAGAGGATTGCGGCCACCGCAAGAACGCCGGGTGCGAGCAGCGGGTTTGCGCCGCCTAACGCGCTCCACAGCACGTCACCTGTGCGTGCGGCGGGGTTTATCTCACGCTCAAACGCGATGTTGTTTTCCACGTGCTCGTAGATACCAAAGAGTGCGCCGCACAAGACCAGTAGCATGCAGACGCGCAAGCACCAGACGGTCGCGCGTCGCGGGCGAAACAGCGCGGCGAGTGCCGCCAGCGAACCGAACCCGCACAGCACGAACGGTATTAACTGCACGGCATCTTCCGTGTGGTTGACGAGCCACAGTTCGAGCACTGCTCCGCCGAAAAGCGAGACGGAGAGGACGAGTAGGAACCGCCGGAGACGCGATAGAATATCGGCAGGACTCATCGGCTGTTCAGATAGTTTCGCGCCGTGGCCAATTCCTCCGCAGAGACTTTCTCGGCGAGTTTGGCGAGAAACGCATCGCGCGAAGCATAGGGACGACCCGCTATCAACGCTCCGGCTTCGGTTGCGTCGAGGCCGGGGATTTGTTGCAGCGTCGCGGCGTCCGCTTCGTTCTCCGCTATCGGCACGTAGACGTATTTTTCATACTCGGCAATCTGTTCTGCGCCGACATATTTGCCCATCTCACGACGAAACTGCTGCACGCTCTTGTACGGGCGGTATTCCTCGAATTCGTGCGCCATCCGTTTGCCGAGGCCGGGGACGTTGGCGAGAAATTCCTCCTCCGAGGCAGTGTTCAAATTGAGTTTCGCTTTGGCGTTGCCGCCTGTCGCGGAGTTGCTGCTGGACTGGTTGGTGGTCGCCGTCGCGGGAGTAGGCGTCGCGGCGGGTGTTGTGGTCGTGTTAGTAGTGTTGGAAGTTGCGGAGTTGGGTGTTGCATTGTCTCCGCCGGAATTGCAGCCCGCCAACGCCAGCACGCAGAGTAGTGTAGAGAATAGGATTACGGAGCGAATAATTGTCGGTCGAAGCATCGTCGGTCTTCCTTTCGAGTTTGCCAGCCTCACACGGTTCAGGAAATTTATCGAGCCTGACCATTATACGCATTTCGTGCTTGTTGTCTTTCCATGCCAAAAGCGCACAACGCTCGATACAAGCGTCGTGGCTTTATATTTCCACGCGGACGGGCGCCCGCGAGCGATGTATGTGGACGCGCATCGTATGTTTGATGCCGTCGCACTCTTTGCACGACTCTTGCAAGGCTATCTATCTTTAATCGTTTCCTGACATTACAAAAACTTGAATTATTCCGGTTGACAGCACGTTTCATGTCTGTAAAATGTGCGACAACCGGACGGTTGGTGAATCCTTCCGTCCATGTGGTTGCTGGGGTGAGGACAGTGACCACGATTAGAGCAGGCGCGAGGCTCCCAATGCCGACGCGCCTGTTCGCTTTTTAGCTCGAATCTCTGCGACCTCCTGCGGCCAGTGTTCCTGATGATTTCAAATTCCCGTACAAGAAGGAACGAGCGCGACATGTCGGAAGGCCGAAACTTCCGATGCTCGAAAATCGTGTTACTCTACGCGCCTGAACGCCTGTGAGATAGAGTCGCACGTAGAAGTCGTGATTTTTTGACGCTGCATAACAACTGATGTCGTCACACCACGATATGAAAACTCATGCCGTCATTTCTCTTCGCCGTTTGACACGCCGCTTCGTCCTGCTCACGTGGCTCCTGCTCGCTGCTTCCACGTCGCTTCATGCGGCAGACGCCGCCGCCCCGCTCAAGCTCAGGGCGGAGGATATGCAGAAGGATGCCGCGTGGTTGGACGAAGCGGCGTGGCTGTACCGCATGGGCGACGACCCGGCGTGGGCGGCCAAAGATTTCGACGATTCGGCATGGGCGACAGAGGGTTTCGACGAACTTGTGTCAAAGCCGGTCGGGACGGGTGTCGCCGAGCGTTGGGATGGCATGGCGTGGTTTCGCCTCCATGTGGAAGTTGATGAAGACATTGTGAACCGACCGCTCGCGTTGCGTGTCAGGCATTGGGGCGCGTCCGAGATTTACCTCGACGGCAAACTGCTCCGACGCTTCGGCGTCATCGGCACAGACCGCGACGTGGAAGAAAATCCGCGCGGCCTGCCCGTGCCCTTCGTCTTCACCGAAGGCGGAGCGCACACGTTCGCCATTCGTTACTCATACAAAGCCGCGCGTGAGGCCACTCACGGAGTCGGGCGATTGCTTGCGCGCGCACACATGTCGCCGGGCTTTAGCGCCTTCGTCCAACCCGCAGATGCCGCCGCCTTGAACTACGGGCAGAGTTCGCGCGAGGCGCGTACGCATCTCCTGTTCGTCGGCGTGCTCCTCACATTGGCGTTGCTACACCTTTTGCTCTACGCCTTCTATCGACAGGAACGCGCCAACATCTTTTACAGCCTGTTCGTCTTGAGTCTCGCGGCGACGGTAGTATTCTCGAATCTCTTCAACGGCGACGTTCCGAGCGGTGCGCGTAGCGCAATGATGGCGGCACTCAGCTTCATCTTCTTCGTCGTTGCCTACGCCATCGCTTTCTCGTCGCTGCTGGCGTTTCTCTACGTCGCCTTCGACGAGAAATTAACGAAACGCTTCTACGGGCTACTCGCGTTATGGCTGGCGCTGGTCGGCGTCACGGTGGTCTACGTACGCGAATACATCACGCTCTACTTCGTCAGTCTTTGCCTCGCGCTAACGCTCATCGAGGCTATCCGCATCATGGTGCGTGCGCTCATCAAGCGACGCGCCGGAGCATGGATTATCATGACGGGGCTGGCGCTTTTCGCCATCGCGATGAGTTTTCTGGTCGCGCGTGAACTCACCGGATTCCGTCTCCCGGACATGCTCCGCAACGTCAACGAACTCGTCATCCTGCTCGCCGTGCCCGTCTCCGTCTCGGTCTTTCTCGCGCGCAATTTCGCGCGCACCAACAGAGACCTCGAAGCACAACTCGCGCACGTCAAAGAACTCTCCGCGCGCCAACTGGAACACGAACGCACGGAAGCCGAACTGCGCCTCAAGCACGAACAGGAACGCGCAGAGAACGAGCGACGCGCACAGGAACTCGAAGAGGCGCGCGGCCTTCAACTTTCAATGCTCCCGAAGCAGGTGCCGCGCCATCCGCGCCTCGACATCGCCGCCTACATGAAGCCCGCGACCGAAGTCGGCGGCGACTACTACGACTTCCACATCTCGACAGACGGCACGCTGACTGTCGTCGTCGGCGACGCGACGGGACACGGCTTGAAGGCTGGCACGATGGTCACGGCGACCAAGAGTCTCTTCAACGCTTATGCCGCTGAGCCGGACATCCGCACCTTCTTCCGCGATTCGTCGCGCGCCCTCAAAGCCATGAATCTGCGCGGGCTATACATGGCGATGGTGATGCTCAAGGTTGAAGGCAATGAGGTGCGCGTGAGCGCCGCCGGGATGCCGCCGTTGCTCGTCTATCATGGTTCGACCGGAGCGGTCGAAGAGTTGTCGATTAAAGGGATGCCTCTGGGCAGCATCGTCGCGTTTCCATATCAACAGATTGAACTGAGTTTGTCGCAGGGCGATGTCATGGTGCTGATGAGCGATGGCTTTCCAGAGATGTTCAACGAGGCGGGCGAGATGAGGGATTACGACCACGCGCGGAGCGTGCTCGCCGAAGTCGCGCTGCTCGCGCCGGAGGAGATTATCGCGCGATTCGTCAGCGAGGGAGAGACTTGGGCGGGCGGACGACCGCAAGACGACGACGTGACCTTCGTCGTGCTCAAGGTGAAAGCCGACGGAGATGTCTGAAGCAAATCGCCATGCGTTATGTCAACTCTTTCGACGCATGTAACGCTTAACGAACGCAACCGTGCCATGCAGTAAGCACGCTCAAACCACATACTTTATCTATGACAAACTGGCAGGAAAACATCATCAACGAGACAGGACGCATCCGCGAGTTGCTCGCCGCGACGAGAACCATCGCGGTTGTCGGCATCAAAACGGAGGCGCAAGCCAACCAACCCGCCTTCTACGTCCCGCGCTATCTCGATGCGGCGGGCTTCGAGATAATTCCGGTGCCCGTCTACTATCCCGATGTAACTCACATTCTCGGCCACAAGGTCTACCGGAAGTTGATTGAGATACCCGTGGACGTGGATTTGGTCAACCTCTTTCGTCTCTCGGAGGATGTTCCGTCTCATCTCGACGACATGCTGGCAAAGAAGCCGAAAGCGGTCTGGATGCAATCAGGCATCCGCAACGAGGCGGTGGCGGAGACGCTCGCTCAGGCCGGAATAAAAGTCGTACAGAACCGTTGTTTGATGGTTGACCATCGACATCTCGGCACAAGCTAAGCGACTGCGCCATTCTGTACGTCTGCTCGTCGTTGGCAATCGCGCGGTTAAGCTTAGAATAGTTTGATATGGCTCGACCCGCGCAAGTGTGGAAACGGCGCGGAGAGCGTCTCTTGACCGCGCCGTTTCTTTTTATCAACTAGGGACGGAACTGCGTGTGACTGTCGATAGAAGAAGCAATAAATCGCTTCACACGCTTAGAGTACGAAATACTGAATCCAGTCGTACTTCGCGTAAATCGGCGTGCCCGGATACGTGAAAGGCCCAAGCCAGCTATCGACACCGGTGCCAGCCCACATGTTCGCCATGATTCTCCCCGGCAGACTCGGCAGCGGCTTACCTGCGGCGGCATATTCCGTATGTACCACTACATCATCGACAATCCACTCAATCTTATTCGCCGTCCAGACAAACGCATAGTTGTGATAGCCAGCCGCCGCGTCGAAACCGAGCGGAACCATCACCTCATGGCCGCCGACGCCGTTGACGAAATAGTTGGTCTGCATCTTGGTCGTATCTTTGCCCAAGATTTCGATGTCGATTTCGTGATGCTGCGTGCCGTCGGACGGGCCTGTGTAGGTAAAGAACCCGGTGACAAGTCCGCTTCCCTTCGCCGCTTTGAAACGCGTTTCATATTTGCCGTAACCGTAATAATCGTTGGTTCGATACTCACCCGACGCGTACGGCTTGCCGCTACAACCGGACGGGCAAGGCGTTGTGTCGAGCCGCAGGCTCATGAAACCACTGGCGAATGTCACGTGGTCTGCGCGCCAGCCGACGTTGAAGGGATTACCGTTAGTCCAGCCGTCGGCCTTGTGCCAACGCGCGGTGTCGAAGAAGTCCAAGCCGTCGAAGAAAGTGCTGCCGACGGCGTAGGCGGGAGTCGCAGCGAGAGAAAAGAAAACTAATCCGAGCAAAGCAACATAGAGATGCGGTCTGCCGCACGCGACGCGGCGGCGATGGGAATTTTCTTGAAGCATGAGAAGTCCTCCATTGGTGAAGTCGTAACATGGGAGAACGTACGGAAACCGTGAGGGATTGGGCGTGACGCTTGAGGGTTAGCTAATCGTATGCCAGAGTAACGACCGAGCGGCATGTGGCTGGAAACGCAGGGATGCGTCGGCTTATCACTTATGCGATAAAGCGTTATCAGTATGGCTTCGCGACAGTCGAATTGAAATCTTACATCCAGCAGAAAAGCTAAGACGCACACAATATGGCAGGCTCAAAACTTTCCTCAGACATCATTTATCAGTAGAACTGAGAGGTTTGAGATGTCCAACTCGCTGACTTACATCAAGCCGTCGCACACAGCGACGCCGGAATCGCGCCCGCGTCGAAGCATTGACACTTTCGTGGACTCTTAGCTTGCCGGATGAAAGACGGTTATAGTAAGTTGAGTAATCTTAAAGCGGAGACCCCGCGAATTCCTGAATCATCAGAATGATGCGGAGCGACATAAGCTCCGCGCAATCGTCAACTTAACGCTATATCAATATGCTCTTAAAACGTCTTGCTCCCGTGCGCCTCTCCATGAGTGTCGTCGCCCTGCTGCTTTTACTCCTCCTTCCGCTTGTCCCGTTCACGGATGCTTTCGCACAGCAGTCCGCGCCAGTTGACCGCAAGCGTTTAGAAGTCATTGAAGACTTGTCCGAGTCGCTGGCAAACGACCTTTTGGAGTTGTCGGTGGCCGTGCGCGACCGCAATCTCCCGCACACCGCAGGTTTTCTCCCGGCACGACTTTCCGCCTCTCCTTTCCCTTCCCGACCGTCGGCCACGAAGAACCAGTTTAAGTGGGTCGGCACGCACGGATGGGAGGCCGCCCCGTCTGACGTGAAACTCCTCCCGGCGAAAGGCGATGCGCTGTTGATGGCGGGCACGACAACCGCCGCAAACACCTCTGCCACGACGGGCGGACTTCGACCGATGTCGCGCGAAGAGTTTATGCGCGACTGGGAATCCTTCCTCGAACACTTTTCGGAGATTGAGGACGTGCGTTTCAAGGTCAAGGAGGCGCAGTTCGAGGATGGCGCGCAGGCTGTTGCGGGCGCGAAAGAGCCGACGGCGGTCGTCGGCGCGGGTGGGCGCGCGAGGGTGGCGTTCTACGTTATCGGTCGGGATACGGAAGGCAGACGCGAATGGGCGCGCGGGGTGACGAACGTCTTGGTGCGTTACGCCGCGCCGGGGCGCTGGCAATTTGAATCATGGTCGCTCGTCAGTCTCGACTCGATGGTGGCATCCACAGACATCTTCTCGGAAGTCGCCGTGCCTGCGGGCGTCTCCGCGCAGCGCCCGACTTACGGCACGCAGGGCAACACGGGTTTCGTCTGGCACGGCGCGGCGGCGGCTGACTTCGACCGCGACGGATGGATTGACCTTTTCGTCACCGCGTCCGACCGAAACCATCTCTACTTGAACGACCGTCAGGGACGCTTTCGTGATGCTTCCGCCGCGACGGGCGCGTTGTCGCTGGCGAGCGGCAGCGCCCCTCTCCCGCTCGACTACGATAACGACGGCGACGAGGATGTGTTCATCTCATCAGTCGGCAGCCAAATCCTTTTGGAGAACCGTCTGGTGCCTGACGGCAAGCTGGCGTTTCAGGACATCTCTCTGGAAGCGGGCGTGTCGAAAGAGGCCATCGGGTTCAGCGCCGTCGCGGGCGACGTGAACGGCGACGGGCGGCTCGACATCTACGTCACCTCGTATAACCGCTATGGTCAGGTGACGCCCGACTCATGGTTTCGCGCGACGAACGGCACGCCCAACTTGCTGTTTGTGTCGCAGCCGGACGGCACGTTTCGCGAAGAGGCGGCGAAGTGGGGCGTTGACGATAAGCGTTGGAGTTATGCCGCCGCCTTCGCAGACGTGAACGAGGACGGCAGGCCAGATCTCTACGTGGCGAACGATTTCGGCGAAAAGGCGTTGTTCATCAACCGTGGCGAGAGCTTCGTTGACGAGGCGAAAGAGCGCGGCGTGCTCGACCCAGGCAACGGCATGGGCGTCTCCTTCGGCGACTTCAACAACGACGGACGGCTCGACCTCCATACGACGAACATGTCATCGACCGCTGGCAATCGAATCCTCTCCCGACTCTTTCCGAACGCGAAGCCGCAGGACAACGTGCTCAAGAAACTCGCCGCCGGAAACAACCTCTTCGAGAACTTGGGGCAAGGCAAGTTCCGCGACGTGACGGCGGAAGTCGGCGGCTTCAGCGGCGGATGGGCATGGGGCGGCGGCTTTATCGATTTCGACAACGATGGTTGGGAAGACATCTTCACGCCCAACGGCTTCATCTCCGGCAAGTCGATGAAGGACACTTGAAGCCACTTCTGGCGTCAGGTCGTGACGCAGGCAAATGACGGAAAGAAAGAGAAAGGCGCACTCCGCGTAGACCAGAATCAACTCATCAATCAAGAGGGTTTTTCTTTCAGCGGCTACGAGCGCGACCCGCTCTATCTAAATCTGGGCGACAGGGGCGAGCGTCGTTTCGTAGACGTGTCGGGAGTCTCCGGCATTGATTCGATTACCGACGGTCGCGCGGGCGTCTTCGCAGATTTCGACAACGACGGCGATTTGGATGTTTTCATGACGACGATTCAGGGGCAGACGCATCTGCTCTTCCGAAACAACATCGGTCAGGCAAACAACTCTCTCCGCGTCATGCTCGAAGGTGCGGCGAAACGCGGGCGCGACGCTTATGGGGCGGTCGTGCGCGTCAAGACTTCCGCAGGTACACTCACCAAAATCAAGAACGGCGGCATGGGCTTCATCTCCGCACACGACCCGCGTCTTCTCTTCGGACTCGGCAAAGACGCGCAGGCCGAGTCGGTCGAGGTGACATGGCCGGGCGGCAAAGTGGAACGCTTCACGGGTGAGACAAGAGCCGGAACGACCATCGTGCTGAGAGAAGGCGCAGGCCGCATCGAGACAGCGACGACCGGGCGTGCCAAACTCCCCGACCCGCTCACGCGCGCAGAGGTTTTCGCGCGCGGCTTGAAGATGACCATCGGCCAACCCTTGCCCGACCTTCCTGTTAAAACGTTGAGCGGCGAAGCGACGACGCTGGCAAAGCAGTTGCGTCCCGGTCGCCGCACGCTCATCAACGTCTGGGCGACATGGTGCGTTCCGTGTGCGCGTGAGATGCCGGAACTTGAACGCCTGCGCTTGCCGCTTGACGCGCGCGGAATTGACCTTCTCGGAGTGAACGTAGACACCGAGCCAAAGGCTGACATTAAAGGTTTCCTGCGCGACCATCCAGTGCGTTACACGGTGCTCGTCGGCGGACTACCGCTCGTCGAGCGATTGTTCACCACTGACGACCTTTCCGTGCCGCTCTCGATTATCGTTGACGAGCGAGGCGTCGTTTCCGAGTTGATTCCCGGCTGGTCAAACGAAACACAGAGAAGGTTCGCGGAGTTGGTCAAACCGAAGTAATCTCACACGACGGCAGTAAGTAGACGGCGTGAAGCCGTGCACGATATAGCAAATTGCGCTGGCAAGTCTGAGAACGGAGGGCACTAAGTCACCCCGGTTTTCTCAAGTCGTCGCTCACCGCCAGCGCAAGCCTCCTAGCAGACTAACAGATAGCCGCCCGCCTCAGCACAGCCTTGTAGCCGACAATAATTGCCGTTCCAGTCATAGGGGCGGGGACGCCTCTATGAACCACGCTAACGTCCGCGCGGAACCGTCACCGTCGCTGTGTGGACTGACGTGTTGCCTGCCGCGTCGGTACAAGTGACGGTGATGGTGTAGATGCGTCCCGCGCCTGACCGCTCGGCGCGTAGGCGGATGTGGTGTGCATCCAACACCTCCCAGTCGGGTGCTGTATCGCCATCGCCCGTGCCGTTGACCGGCTCGTTGCTTGTGACGCTGAGCGCACACGTCACCGCGCCGCAGTTGTCGGCTGTGCCATAGTTGATGGTCACATCCCTCATCTTGTGATTTGCGGGCGACAGGGTGGACGGGTTTGCCGAAACATTGGTGATGCTCGGCGGGGTGGCGTCTTTGACGTTGAAGACGGTCGAGCAAGTGTGGCTATTGCCTGCGAGGTCAGTGACCGTGACGCTGATGGTATGGCTGCCGACGCCGACGAGCGTGCCCGCCGCAGGACTTTGCGTAATCGTGAGCGAACTGACGGGCGTCAGGTTGTCAGAAGCAGTTACACCGGAGGTTACATCGGGGACGGCTGCCTGACAGTTTGCATCGGCGTTTGCATCCGGGACGGTCGGACAACTCGCGTTGGGGTCAGTCAGGTCGAGCCTGACGACCTGTGTGGCGAGGTTGCTGATGTTTCCGGCGTTGTCGATGGCGCGCAGTTGGACGGTAGTAACTCCTTCGGTGCTAATCGTGAGGCTGGCCGCGTCGCCGTCGACGACCACCACGTTGCCGCCGTTGACCCAGTAGCGCAATTCCTTGATGCCACTGCCCGCGTCCGTCGCGGTGAGGTTGACAGTTACCGGAGTCGAGTTGTGCCAACCGTTGACGTTGGCGGATGGGTTAACGCTGGCGGAAGCTGTGGGTGCGGTCGTGTCAACGGGCGCGGCTGATGCGTCGAAGAGTACCACGCCGCTACGGGCTGCGAGTGAGAGGTTGACGTGGCCGCCTGCGACGGTGTAGGTCGCGCCGCTCAAGGCATCCTGAAGCGAATGACCGTCGGCGAAGTAGGTTGCGACAGGGACGCTCGACGTGTTGCCGTTGCTGCCGTTATTGAGCGCGACGATGGCCGTCTCGTTGCCGCCCGTGCGTGCGAAGGCGTAAGTGTTGTCGTCGGTCGTGGAAGGTGTCGTGTCGCCCGTGAGCAACGTCTCAAACGCGCCGTTGCGGAGCGACGGGTGCTGCTTACGCATGTGTGCGAGCGTCGTGTAGTAGCTGACGACCGACGGGTCGGCGGGGCCGTAGACGTTGGCATCGCCCGCCTCGTCAGCCCACGGATAAGGCGCGCGGTTATAGGGGTCGTCTTCGGGGCCGCTCCCACCGTTAGCGAGCGATGGCGAATCGAGCGCGCCTTCGTCGCCGTAGTAGACCATCGGCGCGCCGAGGTATGTGAACTGGAAGAGCGCGGAGAACTTGAGCCGTTCTTTAGCCTCGGAGAGTCCGTTGTCTCCGTTGATGGTCAAGACGTAGAGCGAGCGGTTCGTGTCGTGCGAGTCGAGGAGGTTGAGCATCGCGGCGGTCGCGGGCGCGGGGTAATCCTCGCGGACGGAGCGGAGCGCGTGGTCGAATTGGCTTGGGCTGAGAGCGACAATCTGGTTGCTGCCGCTGTTATCGTTGTCGCTCCAATTAAACTGCCCGCGCGCAAAGCCGAGGACGTTTTTGCGGAAACGATAGTTCATCACGGAGTCGAGTTGGTCGCCCGCGAGCCACTGGCTGGCGTCCGGCCAGATTTCCCCGACGAGCGGCCCGTCCGATTTGTAACCTTTGGCTAACGGGCGATATTCGTTCCACCAGTTGTGCGAGATTTCATTCGCTACGTCGAAGCGCCAACCCGACGCTCCGCGCTCGTACCAGTATTGCGTAACGTTCGCGCCGGGAGTGCGGTAGAAGTAGTCGCGCACGCCTGCCGAGTCGTCGCGGAAGACGGGCAGGCTGCCGAAGCCGAACCACGCCTCATAATCGCCGTAGGCGCAAGGCGCGTGAGAGTTGAAGAAGTTGTACCAGCTACGATAGGACGAGGCGGCATTCTCGCAGCCGCCGTCGGGCGCGTTGTAACGGTGGTAGTTGTCGAAGTAGACGCTATCCGAAGACGAGTGGTTGAAAACTCCGTCGAGGATAAGACGCATCCCGCGTCGCTCCATCTCGGTTGTGAGCGAGGCTAGAGCAGCGTCGCCGCCGAGCGCCGGGTCAACTTCGAGGAAGTTGTCCGTGTCGTAGCGATGATTCGAGCGAGCCTTGAAAATCGGGTTGAGATAGAGCGTGTCAACGCCGATTGATTGCAGGTAGTCGAGTTGGTTTTCGATGCCCTTGAGGTCGCCGCCGTAGAACTGCGTGCCGTATTGCCCGTTAAACTCTCCGGGCTGGCGCGGGTCGCCGATGGCCGTGTTCCACGGCTCACGAAGCAGCGGCATCTGGTCGCCGTAGAAGGTCGGGCAACCAGCCGTCGAACCGGGGCGGCAGTAGTCGTTTGTCATGTCGCCGTTGCGGAAGCGGTCGGGAAAGATTTGATAGACGTTGGCATTCTTGAGCCAGTCGGGCGTCTGGAAATTCGGGTCGTAAGCGGTTATCTGGAAGGACGGAAACGGCTCGCCGTCGGAGGCCGCACCCGTGCCGCCTTGTTGGAGATTGTCGTGGTCGTCATTGTAAGCGTCGCTGTAGAAATCTTCGTCCGCCGCGTCCGTGACACGAAACTTGTAGTAGAGAATCGATGCGGAAGCGGGCGTGGCGAGCGTATGTGTCCAGATGTCGTAGACGGTGCTTCCTTCGGTGCGGTTCTCAAGGAACGTCATCGGGTAATCGACGGGGCCTGTGGTCGTGTCGGTCGCTGGGTTGTAGGTGTAGACGCGCACGAAAACGCCATCCACGTCGAAGTGGTCTGTGCGGAAACGCAAGGCGACGCCCGTTCCGGCGGGCACTGCGCCGAACGGAGAGCGGTAATAGCTGTCGAAGGTGTCGTGGCGCAGCCCGTCCCACTGGACGTTGCCGACGGGAGCGGCGGTATTTATCGTCAGTACGTGCGTGGCGGCGTGGTAGCTGAAAGTCACAGGGGCGTTATTAGTTGCGACGGTGAAAGGGATGTTGGCTCCGTTTTGCGCCCCGCCCGCGCCGTAGTTTTCATCCCAACTTTCGTTGAGCGCGACCTTGCTCTCGTAGTTTCCGGCAGGCAGGGCCGTTGTTTGAAAGGTATAGGTGCCGTCGCCGTCCGGGTCTTGCAGCCATGAACGAAGGCAGGACGGATCCCAATCACCCGCGCAGCCGAGTTCAGACTGAAAACTGCCGGGAGCGACCGCGATGACCGAATTTCGGTTGCTGGTAATCCAGTGCGATTTGTGGTCGTAATAAAATTTGACGTTCTGTGCTGAACCGAGCGAGAGCGGGATATTTGCGCCGTTCTGCTGCGCGTTTGCGCCGTAGTTCTCGTTCCAGTTGTCGTTGAGGGGAGCTTTGTATTCCCAGTTGCCCGCGGGCACAAAGAACGTCGCCTGCCACACGTCGTCGCTCGCGTCATGGGTCAAATGCGTCGCGCCGCATTCGGGCTGCCAATCGCCCGGGCAACCGAGTTCGCTTTGAAGGCTTCCGGCCACGGTGACGCTCGTCGGGTTCGGCGTGTGCGACGCCAGCACCGTGAGAAAATTGAATGGGAAAAGTAGTGCGGAAGCCGCCAGTGCGAAAACTGCGACGGACACCAAGATGCTGAGGCGTTTGGGAAACGACATGCGGGACTCCTGAATTGTGTGCGGAAACACTCGGAAACAGGCCGAGATTTCGGTGATTTTGGTTTACAGTAGGACTGCTTCGGCTTTAGACGTTTTGATAAGGCTGGTAGGAAATGACTGATAAAACGCGGATTCTGGCAGCCAGCCCGACTTTGTTCAGTTCCACAACATACTTTAATCGCCCTGTCTAGTCAAGTTCCGTCCGTCTTCATCTTGCGCACAGGCTCCGACAGGGAGTTGGCGTCAGGCGCGAAGCGTTTTTGTCGAAATGGGAGATGAATAACAGCATGAAATTCTATCAATCCCGCCTCGGAGCCCTCTTGAGTTTGCTTTACGTGGCGTTGGCCGTCTACGTCGTGCAGGATGAGTTGCGGTACACGGGCGGCGGGTGGATAAACTTGCGCGGGCTAGGCACAATGCTCGTCACCTTCCCTTCGCAGATAACCTTCGGATTGGCGCTTGAGTGGTTGGGAGTGCCGCGTGTGAACTATGCCGAGCCGGGGATAGTCGGCTACAGCCAGTTGGCGTTACACGTTCTGGTGAGCGCCGTCGTGGTCTACCTGTTTGGATACGTGTTGGAGTTGGTCGTCAAGCGTCTCTTACGCGTCTGGTGAGGGACAAAAGTTGCCGCAACATTTTCAGACTAACAAAACGGCAATAACTGGAAGGGCAGGTTGTGTCCCTGCCCTTCCGTATTTTCGTCCGCGACCAGCTCGCTTGGTTAGTCTCAGGATGGTCGGGATGCACTGTAAAGGGTCGCCGCTTTTCTTTAGAGCGACTTCATATCAATCACGAAGCGATAGCGAACGTCGCCCTTGACCGTCCGCTCGTAAGCCTCATGGATTTGCTGGATGGGGATAATCTCCACGTCTGAACTGATGTTCTTCTCCGCGCAGTAGTCGAGCATCTCCTGCGTCTCGCGGATGCCGCCAATCATCGAACCGGCGAGCGTCCTCCCGTTGGTGAGGAGCGCGAAGGACTGCACTTCCAGAGGCTTTTCCGGCGCACCGACAAGCACCATCGCTCCGTTTCTGTGCAACAGGTTGAGGTAGATGTTCGGGTCGTGTGGAGCCGAGACGGCGTCGAGTATGAAGTCAAACGTGCCCGCGAGTGATTCGAGTTTCTGCGGGTCTTTGGTGACGACGAAGCGATGCGCGCCGAGGTTTAGTGCGTCCTGTTCCTTCGATGGCGACGTGCTGAAGACCGTCACCTCAGCGCCCATCGAGACGGCCAGTTTAACGCCCATGTGTCCCAACCCGCCCAAGCCCACGACTCCAACCTTTTGGCCTGCGCCGACGTTGAAGCGGCGGAGCGGCGAGTAGGTTGTGATGCCCGCGCAGAGCAGCGGCGCGACGTTTGGAAGCGGCAGATTCGTCGGGATGCTGAGCGTGTAATTTTCGTCCACGACGATTTGCGACGAGTAGCCGCCATAGGTCGGTGTCTTCTCATCCATCTCCGTGCCGTTGTAAGTGGAAACGAGATGATTGTTACAGTATTGCTCCTCGCCGTCTTTGCAGTTGGCGCAGACGCGGCACGAATCTACGAAACAGCCGACGCCCGCGAGGTCGCCCTCTTTGAACCGTGTGACCTCGGAACCCACCCGCGCGACGCGACCCACGATTTCATGCCCCGGTACCATCGGATAGATAGAATTGCCCCACTCGTTTCGCGCTTGATGAATGTCGGAATGACAGACGCCGCAATAGAGTATTTCGATTTGCACATCGTGGGCGCCCGGCTCGCGGCGCTCGAATGAAAAAGGCGCGAGCGGCGCGGTCGCGCCCTCGACCGCATACCCGTTAGTTTTAATCACAGATAACATCCTCCTTGAACGGTAATGCCCGCGTTCGCGGGCGTGGTTTTTCATCTTCTCTTTGAGCCGCACGAAGCCGCTCGTTCACTTTGCGGATACAAATTTTTCATACTGAAGCCGCCGCCGCAAGTTGCGGTGAGCGATTCACGCTGCACGGCCTCTGCGCTCTCTGTCTAAAGCGTCGCGCACTTCTGCGACGATTTCAAAAGAGCGTAGACGCGCTGCGTGGTCGAATATTTGCGCTGTCACCATTATCTCGTCGGCTTTCGTCGCTTCGATAAAGGCTTCCAGCCCACGCCGGACAGTTTCCGCCGAACCGACAAACGAATACGTGAGCGCATGTTCGATGCCCGCCCGCTCTATTGCTGACCAACTCTCCGGCGTGATGTCATCCGGCGACTGCAAAAGCCCCGGCACCCCGCGACGCAGGGTGATGAACTGCTGCTGAATCGACGTAAAGAGCCGACGCGCTTCCGTGTCAGTCTCCGCCGCGAAGACATTAACGCACAACATCGCATAAGGCTCTTTCAACGTTTCGGACGGCTGAAACTGGTTCCTGTAAACATCGAGCGCGGGCATCAAATAGTCGGGCGCGAAGTGGGAGGCGAAAGCAAACGGGAGTCCGAGCGCGGCGGCGAGTTGCGCGCTGAACAGACTCGAACCCAAAAGCCAAATCGGTACGTTCAGCCCTGCGCCGGGCACCGCGCGCACCGCCTGCCCCGGCTGCAACGCAGCGAAATATGACTGTAGTTCGACCACTTCGCGTGGGAAATCATCTTCGCCTGTCGTCAGGTTTCGCCGGAGCGCACGCGCCGTGCGCTGGTCTGTGCCGGGAGCACGCCCGACGCCCAAGTCAATCCGCCCCGGATAGAGCGCCTCCAACGTGCCGAACTGCTCCGCGATAACGAGCGGCGCATGGTTCGGCAGCATCACTCCACCCGACCCGACGCGTATCCGTTCGGTGCCGCCCGCCACGTGGCCGATAAGCACGGAGGTCGCCGCACTGGCGATGCCGGACATGTTGTGGTGCTCGGCCAGCCAGAAGCGGCGGTAGTCCCAACGCTCCGCGTGTCGCGCGAGGTCTAACGTATGGCGAAAGGATTCGGTAATCGTGCTTCCCGCTTTGACGGGAGCGAGGTCAAGCACCGAGAACGGAACGCTAGAGAGGTCTTTCATATCTACTTCACCACCTTGACGAGCCACGCTTCCATTCCGAGACCAAGTTTCCCTCGCGCGCGGCTACATGTTCAAATCTATTCTTTGGCAGAGTCGGCAAAATTGTTGGAGCGAACCATTCGCGCCAGCAAGTGTTCCAACATCGCTTCGCCGTCATGACACAGCCCCGTATGAACGGGTGAGGTCTGGATAATCGTGCTGCGCGGCGCGACCAGCCAGTGGAAACGTGCGCGTTGCGGGAGGAGGCCAATCGGCCCCGCTTCCGCGCCGCCTTCGCAGATGAGGACGATGGCGTCAAGGTGTTTCTGGATGATTACCACATCGAGTTGCGGGTCGAGCGCCGCCAGACGCGCGCGGTCTAACTCGAATTTGGCCTTCAGGAAATTTCGTGCCTGACACGAAACGACCACACCAGCGTTAATAAACTCCTGCCGCTCGACTCTTGGGACGACGCGAATCACGGCGTAGTCAAACGGACAAAGTTCGTGCATCCGTCGCCTCCTTTACAAAATTTCGCGTGGACGAAAGCCGCGTCATGAGATACTGCGCGTAGGCGCGTCGATGCATACTCGCCTCAGCGAACGGACTTCCCTCAACGAGCCATTCATCAGGAATCAGACTCAAAATCTCTTCAACGACATCCGGCGTTATTTTCTCGCTCAATCTCGCGTCGGCCTCCGCCAACTCCCCTGCCAACGGCAGCAGTACGTGGTCTTTAATTTGCGGGAAGTGGCTCTGGCTCCGCTCAAGGTAGTTCGTCCAGTCGTGATGAAAATAGAGTGCCGCGCCGTGGTCAATCAACCAGAGTTCACGGTGCCAGATAAGCAGATTCGTGTTACGTGCCGTGCGGTCAACATTAGTCACGTAGGCGTCGAACCAGACAATCGACGAGGCTAATTCACGTTTGGGTTTATCAACTACCGGGTCGAACGTAATCGACCCCGGCAAGTAGTCGAGCGCGAGGTTGAGTCCGGCGCTTGCCTTGATTAAGTCCTGAATCTCCGGGTCAGGCTCGGTACGGGCGAGGGTCGGGTCGAGTTCGATGAATACTATCTCCGGCACGGGCAAGCCCAACCACCGTGCGAGTTCACCCGCCACCAATTCCGCTATCAGAGCTTTAGCTCCCTGCCCTGCCCCGTGAAACTTCAGTACATAAAGCCCATCATCGTCAGCCTCGACGATGGCTGGCAGCGACCCGCCTTCACGAAGCGGCGTGACATACCTCGTAGCTTTAACAGTTCTCAGCTTCATTCTGGTTAGATGTGTGAAACGTTTGTATGATGGACATTACTATACCTCAGTGTTTCTCATCGTGCTGCTGCCGATGGCACTGATAGAAACATTTCTTGCACTGAGGATGGGTGTGGAGAAGGTGGATAAGCAGATTTGTGAGTTATAGGGCAGTGTTGCAAAATAGCCTTTCAGCTATTACCCATCCCTCACGTTCTCTCAAATCGAGTCATCAGGTCTATTCATGAATCGTAACGCCTCGCCCTTCAAGTGGCGACACTACGCGCCGGATGTCCTCTTGCTGTGCGTTCGCTGGTTACAGGGTTATGCTCCTGAGATCAACAAGAGAATACGTCCTCATGTGAAGATGAGCGGCACGCCCTATCGAGTGGATGAGACCTACATCAAAGTCGGGAAAACATGTAAGTACCTGTACCGCGCCGTGAACATGCTAAGGAAACGACAGGTTAAAGGGTTAGCAAGAAATGATGCGTAGGGACAGGCGAAGTTTGTTGCTTCGCTGTTTCAGGTTGCTGCTTGAGGAAAAGCAGCCTGTAACTTTCTGCGCTCTAAATTAATTCTCGCAACACTAATTGTCAGGCGTATTCTGACACTCCTATGTGCTGATCATACCAGGCGTGCTTTTCAGGTGGCAGCAGAGACCGCTGATAGCGCAACGAGAAGCCCCCATGAAGCACCCCGTTCTGATTCACCATCCAGTCCATCACCCCGTCGTCCGACACTTCCACCATGTCGCCGACCTGTATCCCCTTGAACTCCGGCGGTATCTCAAAGACGGAAGCTATGAAGCCAGAAGGCGTCGCCCGCACAGCGAGCAGCCAAACGAATGCGGTTTCTTTACCGGACGTTAGCCGCGTCTTGACGCAAGGATACCCTTCAGCGGCCTGACTTGACTGCAAATAGTGGCGGAACTCGGCAAGCGACGCCTGGGCATCGCGCACGGTCTGCTGGAACGCCGGATCACTGTCCCGGATCGCAATGAACAATGGTTCATCTGTCACGCGTGAATCCTCCTTCGCCGGACGCCCGGCATTACCCGCCGCGCACTCAACGTGATTTGCAGGCGTCTCGCGGATGAGAGCCGTGCTATTCCCGGTCGGGTGCAGACCGTTGTTCGGCGGCGTCCCGAGGTGAAAATGGCTGCCACCGCATATCTACTCGTCGATAAATTCGTCTGCGGAACGCGGCAACTCTCCCGCCTCGACCGCCTCTCGCACCTGCCCGATGATCTCTTCGGCCATTGCCTCTTCGGCGTGCGCATCAATCCAATCCCACATGTAACCCAGGATATGAGCACCCGTATCGGCCGTCCGCGGGAATCTGAGGGCGGCGAAATTCAGGTCTAAGTCTTGAGCGCCGGCATATACTTCCGCCCTTCTCAGAAGGTCGTACAAGGCGCTGTCCTCGGCCAGCAACAGGCCGATGGCGACCTCGTGGGCAGCCGCGAGTTTGTGGGCGCGACGCAGGGACTCTGCCTCCTGTAATTCAGGCGGCAACTTTGTGTGATTGGGACACTGCTGCGCGCGTCGCCGCTTCAGGAAACCGAACATATATTTTGCCTCTTAACCCGCCATAGTTGAAGCCGCCGGACGCTGAAGCTCACATGCCGCCCGCGAGCAGCATCCAAGCAGCAAGGAACAAAGCACCATGAGAACCATGCTATCGAGCGGTCAGGTGCAGCGCCATGTTGGGCCTCGCTCGTAGTCACTTCGCTACGTCAAAATATTTATCAACGTAGAATTTATCCGTAAAGTAACGACTCTGCCATTGTGGATTTATCCTGTCGAGCAATAGCCCCTCACCCGCTCCCAGTGGATAGAATGCCACGCGCTGATAATCATTAAGTTGAAGTGTTGATAGTTCTTTGAGAATGCCGCTCTTGATTTCATCAGCAACTTCCTTGAACGGTTTGTAATCTTTCAATGCTCGAAACTCTTTGCTCGGCTTGTGTTTCTTCGCCGCCAACTCGGCAATACGGTATTCCGTGTACCTTGCTATGCCCTCCTGCCACACTTGGAATGAAAAATACCTGTAATCATCAGGGTTGAGCATCATTTTAAACTGTTGCCGGGCCTTCAGGTACGCAGCAAGTTTTGTCGAAAATTCAGATTTATCCGTGACCTGCAAGAGTTCCGTAAGCAGTCTGCTCAAGACGGTAAATTGCTGCTTAACTTCGAGCGAGGTATAGGGGAAGGCGTAGTTCAGCATCCACATACCCGTTTGGTCGCCCCGGGATAAGTTCAACGCATTCACATCCTGATAGTATGTTGGCTGGGAATTCTGGTACTGATGAAAATGCTCATGTAGTAGTGTCACCACCCAAGGCGTGGAAGTCTTCTTTGATGTATTTTCCGCTTGACCGATGACAATTGTTGGGACTCCGCCAACAGCAGGGAAGGTCGCTAAAAGTTTTGGTGACAAAGTCCGCTTACGAAAATAGACGCTGGTCTTCAAAAGCGTGTCATAGCCTATTAGAGTGAAATCTTGGGAAGTTCGAGGATGCCGCATTAGGAACTCATATTCCGGCGTGACCAGCAGCACGGCAAACGGAGCTTTATCCCACTCTTTCCATACTTGATTTCCTAAAGTTTCACCAATTCTAAACGCCTCAGCTAGCCGGGTGCGGTCAACGTCAGACAAAGCAGGTTTGTCTTGCGCTAAGATGTTCTGGGCAAGCAAAAGCACAAGGAAAACAAGAGCAAGTGTGATTTTCATAATTTCCTAATTTCACAATCAACAGACGCCCAACGCCCGAAATAAGCTTTCGCGCGCACACAGCTTTGACAGCCGCAAGCCTAGCGATGAGAGCCGCGCTATTCGCGGTCGGGTGCATGCCGTTGTTAGACGCGGCGTAATCTCAGATTCACCCACAGATGAACAATCAAGAGACGGCATAGAGACAGCGGAGGAAAAACCGTTGCAGGCGTAGGCAGAAATAGCCAAAGCCACTAAATCGCTGGCGGTCAACGCCACGATGGGGCGAGGCCGCCGCGCACGAGCAGGCGCGGTTCGCTCCCGTCGGCGCGCATGATCCAGAGGTCAACATCCTTGTCATCGTCCATCTTCTTCGCGCGCTCGAAGACGACCCACGCGCCGTCGGGTGAGATGTCGAAGCGGCGCGCGTACTCGCCCTCGTATTTCGTCAATTGCGTGGCGCGCTTCGTCGCAAGGTCGTAGCGGAAGATGTTCCCGAACTCGTATGCCAGGTCGGGGAAGGAGTAGAGGAAGCCGGAGCCGTCGGGCAGCCAGCGCAGGTCTGAGAGGAGTTGGAGGTCGAGTTCGCTGAAAGCATGGAGTTTTGTGCCGGGGTGCGCGCCACCCTCCTTGACACGGTGGATGCTCGTGCCTTCGCCGTCGGAGTTCGCGCTGTAGATGATTTGGTCTGCGAGCGCGGGCGTCGGCCCCCAGTCCCACGCGCACGCGCCCGACGGGTGCTTGCCCGCGAAGAGCGGCTGGAAGACGAACTCGCCGGGCGTGGGCTGCGCGGGCACAGTGTTGACGAGGCACAGGCCGTTGCGGAAGCTCAGGCGCGAGCCGTCGCTGCGCCAAGTGGGGCGAAACGCGCCGAAGAGTTCATAGCCATCGCCGCTGATCTGGAAGTCGGGAGACTTAATCGTTCGCCCGGCCTTCACGTCCACGCCGGGGATGAACCAGCGGTACTGCCCGTACATGGCGACGACCGCTTGCGCGTGGTCGCCGTAGTCAGCCACGTTCTTAAACAGAAGTGTCTTCGAGGAGCCTGGCGGCAGCGTGAGGGGCTGCGGCTCGTCGGCCCCGACGACGTAGACGAAGAAGACGCCGGTGCGCGCGCGCGACTGCTTCCATATGGGCTGCTCGTTCCGGATGGTGACGCTGACGGCACCTTTCGGGTAACGCGCGAGTTCCGAGTGGTCGGGCGAGTTGGTTATTTTGCGATAGCCTGTGCCGTCGGGGCGGACGGCATAGATGTCTGCGTGGTAAAGCGAGGCGACGTTGAGGTGGCTGCTGGAGAAGGCGAGTTCCTTGCCGTCGGGCCGCCACGCGAGGTCGTGGATGGCCGAGCCTTCTTTCGCAAACTCGTGCGTCCAGAGCCGCCGGTCGTTAGTTCCGTCCGACTCGATGAGACGAATCTCTGTACCACCGCGAATGTAGGCGATGGTGCCGCGCGCGACCGCGTTGTTAGAAGGAGTCTGTTCCCGCTGTCGTCCGGCGGGAGCAGGAACCGAGGTCTGCGCGGCGGGAGGCCGCGCGCTGGTCGGAGAGGTCGGGGGCGTCGTCTGCGTCACTGCCGCGACCTCGCCCGCATGCCCTTCTTGCGCGGCGGTTGGGGTGGACGCACGCACGCTCCGCCCCTCGGCCTTGCGGCCGTAGGTGAAGTTGTCGAGCAGCAGACCCGACACTCTCTTCGGGGGTCGGAAACTGACGGAGATGATGGGCAGGTCGGAGATGAAGCCGACGAAGGACGCGGTGGGTCTGTTGCGTGTGCTAACGACGACTGTCTGCGTCCGACCGTCGGAGGTCGTGGCTGTGACTTCGATGGTCGAGGCATAGGGCTGCTGCGTCCAGAGGTCGCAGCCGACGGCCGTCGTGCCCGCGGGGAGTGTCGCGTCGAGCGAGGCGTTGCCGGGCTGGTTCGGCGCGGCCCAGCCGAGCAGCGGGAGCGTGCCCGTATTGAGCATTGGGTTCATCCCGCCGTAGTGCGCGCTCAAGACGTAAATCAGGCCCGGCCCGAACCGCGCGCCGCCCCGCGCGCGGAATGTCACACCGCCCGCCGTCAGCCCTTCGGCTGGCTGGTACTTGCCGAAGCCGCGCGCGGGCGCGACCGAGCCGAAGTCAATCGTCGAGAGGCCTGAAGACGCGGCGTTGAATGCCTCGCGGCTGTCGAGATGTTCGATGCCCTGCTGCGCGGCGGCGACCGGGGCGAGGAGGAGCGCGGCGGAGAGCACGACGGCACACACTGAGACGTTTCTGCGAGGTGTATGTTGCAAGGCCTCTCACTCCTATGATGATTCGCGGCGCGCGGGAAGTTTTCGCCGCGGGCGCGGACGTTGTGCCGGGCGGCTGTCGCCGCCCCGGACGCGTTTAGAAATAGTTAAGCATCTGCAAGGTGCCCCCATGACCAAGAGGGTTAGAACATTGGCCGTCAAAATTTAGTCTCATCGGCAGCAGCATAATCAGGAGCACTATTGTGGCAAGGATTATATTCTTTAACGCACCGCTAAGAAAATATCTGCCAACCTCTGTTCTCGGGTAGTGTTGCAAATAATTTTTGGCCACAATTAGCTGCGCCACAGATGTTGGTCAACTTCAATATCCTGTGTAGTCACGAATTTTTTGCAAAACTACCGCAGATTCAAAGCGATTAGTTTTGTCACAAACCATCCGCCCGTGGTGTTTTCTAGTTGTAAACGATTCCGGAGGTTATTTTATGGTAAAAAGACTATTTTTAGTTTTTCAGACTTTTTCATTGATTGTCTTGTCTTCTGCCACAGCGATTGCCCAACACGAACAGTCCTCTCGATCAAAAGCCCAATCCGAGCACATCGTTCCTGCGGCGGATCATCACCAGCATTTGTTCAGTCAAGCTCGCGTTGATTTTCAACCCTCTGGATTAAAAACGATTACGGCTCAAGATGTCATCGGATTGCTGGACAAGGCAGGAATCCGGCGAGCCGTGCTTTTATCAACGGCATATGGGTATGGAAGACCCGGCTCGGAACCGCCGGATGAATATGCCAAAGTCAAAGCGGAAAATGATTGGAATGCTGCCCAAGCCGCTCTATTTCCAAAAAGGCTGATTGCATTTTGCAGCTTCAACCCGCTCAAAGAATATGCTCTTGATGAGCTTGCGCGTTGTGCGAAAAGTCCGAATCTCCGCCACGGAATCAAACTGCATTTCGGCAGTTCGGATGTGCAGACGGAGATGCCTGAACATTTTGAAAAACTAAAGAAAGTTTTCCAAGCGGCAAATTCTCGGCGAATGGCGATCATCGTGCATATGAGAGCGTCGATCTCCAAAAAACGACCTTACGGACCTGAACAGGCACGCGCGTTTCTGGAATTGCTTTCATTCGCTCCCGATATTCCGGTACAGATCGCTCATATTGCCAGTTCGGGTCCGGGTTATGATGATCCTCCGGGGCATTCGGTCATTAAAGTGCTGGCTGATGCGGTTGCGAAAAAGGATTCTCGAACACGAAAGCTCTGGTTTGATGTGGCGACAAACCCACATCCGACAAACTCGGCGGAAGTCTCCGAACTCTTAGTCAAATTGATTCGCCAAATCGGTGTCAAACGGATACTCTACGGCACAGATGCGGCACTCGGAAACAACCTTTTGCCGCGCGAATCTTGGGAAGCATTTCGCCAACTGAAACTTTCAAAAAAAGAGATAAAAACTATCGCAGGAAATGTAGCTCCATACTTTCGTTAAAGCGCTAAACTACCTGCGGGTAACTATTCCTTCTATGTTGACGAAGAAGGAAATGGCACATTCAAAGGTTGTGTTGCAGGAATTGCTCTGAGGTAAGAGCAAGCTCTACGGTGCATCTTCTGAGGCAGCGACACCGAAGAGGTTCCTGACGAACTTTGCCTACTTGGCGGAGTTTCTGCCAGCTAACCTTTTCAGGTTGTGTTGCAAATATTGTGTTGAGGCAGAGGAAGGCTGCGCTACTCATTCAACTAGGCGGTTACCCCGAAGAGGCTCGCGACGAACTTCGCCTGTCCTACCGCATCCCTGCCGTCTAACCTTTTCACCTGCCCCTTCCTCATCATGTGCATAGCCTCGATGCCTTCAATCGCCCGCTCGGCCATACACAACGAGCGGAAACATTGTCTCAAGATCCATGTAGGAGAGCTGGTAGCGGCAATACCACCGGACGCACAAAAGGATATCGTCGGCTCGAAGTGCCGCCACTTGAACGAGAATTTAATCTGCTTCACGGGTGTGATTCCCAGAGAGTGAGGGCTGAACTGAAGGGCAGATTATAGCTCAGGATTGGTTGCTGCAACACAGCCGCACAAACGGCTCCGTTGTGTACCCACCGCCCAGCGTCTAGAAACACATGAAGGACGTTATGCTTCATACATTCAATTACAAACGAAGAGGCGGTAGAGCGGTATGAGGTCTTGCTTTTTACGTGCCAGGATTTTTCTACCTCTCGGCGTGCTGTTCCTTGTCTCCTGCGGAAACTCGGCCAGCCCAGGAAAGGCATCTCATCGCCCTGACTTTGAATGCTCTGTCTATGCTGTCGAGGGTCTCGAAGTCAGTTGCCTTACCTCCCGCCGAGCGACATATATAGTTCTCCGTGTCGATTTGAAGGCGGCGCTCGTCAAGGTGCTCTGGAAAAATTCCGCCGGCGTCCCTTACGGTTCTTTAGACCAAGCCTACCGCCAAATCGGCGGCGACCTGCTCGCCCTCACTAACGCCGGAATCTACTCCGAGAATTACACGCCCGAAGGGCTTCATATTGAAGATGGCGCGACGTTGAGCCCTCTTAATCTGCGCGGCGGCGAGGGTAACTTCTATTTGAGGCCGAACGGCGTCTTCTACGTCACGGACGACGGCGCTGGGATAATTGAATCGGAAAAGTTTAATACGATAAGTGGGAGGGCGGGCGTTCATGAAGCCACGCAATCCGGGCCGCTGATGGTCATCGACGGTGAGGTAAACCAAGACCTAAAGCCCGACTCTCAATCTCTATACATGCGTAATGGGATTGGGGTGAAGTCGCCCGACGAGGTCTACATCGTGCTCTCGGAGGGTAAGGTGAATCTATATGACTTCGCTTCGGTGTTTAAGGAACAACTACATTGCCGGAATGCATTATATTTGGATGGATGCGTCTCGCAGGTGTATCTTCCCACGCGTGACGTTTATATCCCCAAGCAACGACAATGTAATAAAGAGTTGGTCGGGTTGTTAGGCGTAGTGAAGCGGAAGTAAGGGTTTCATTACTGAGGTGAAATTCTGCCGTAGGCATTGATGCCGCTCATCGAATCGCGTCGTAATAACGGTATGCTCCCGACGCCCCTTCAGCGCGCCTTTTATGAATCGTACGGAGGGGCGCGCAAATCAGCAGGTGTTTCATTCCTTCATGTGCTGTGCGCGCCGCTTATGCGCTGGTTAAGTGGCATGAGAGACCACGATATAGCAACACTTTTCGGGGTAGTCCAACCGGAAGAAAACACTCATATGACCAATCAAATCCGCTTCGACGATGGGGCTGCTTACGAACGATACATGGGCAAGTGGAGTCAGCTGGCAGGTGAAACTTTCCTCGACTGGCTTGCTCCCAAATCAGGTTTGCGATGGCTCGACGTTGGATGCGGCAACGGCGCCTTCACCGAAATGCTCGTCGAGCGGTGTGCGCCAGTCTCGGTACAGGGGATTGACCCGTCCGAGGGGCAACTCGCCTTTGCCCGCACACGACCCGCCGCGCGTGTCGCACAGTTTCGTCAGGGCGATGCGATGGCACTGCCTTTCCCCGACGACACGTTTGACGTGGCCGTTATGCCGCTAGTGATTTTCTTCGTCCCCGACCCCGCTAGGGGCGTTGCCGAAATGGCGCGCGTGGTCTGCCCGGGTGGCACGGTCACAGCCTACGCGTGGGACATGCTTGGCGGTGGATTTCCTTACGAGGCGTTGAAGGTTGAAATGCGTGAGCTGGGCGTGGCAGTTCCGGAACCGCCGAGTCCTGACGCATCTCGGACAGACGCCATGCGTGACTTGTGGACTGGTGCGGGTTTGGATTCGGTCGAAACGTGGGAAATCACCGTGCAACGGACATTCGCTGATTTCGACGACTACTGGACGACCATCCTCGGGGGGCCGAGCGTCGGTCCACGGCTCGCAGCGATGGCGTCCGAAGACCTCGCGCGACTCAAAGCGCGAATGCACGCGCGCCTGCCAGCAGACGCCACTGGCCGTATCACCTGTAGTGCCCGAGCCAACGCCGTACGGGGTCGTGTACCAAACTAATTTGAAGGATGAAGCTCCGTGTGATTTTGGAAACGTCGATTTACTTTGCGAGGATTTTGAATTTGAATTGTCGCAAAGTCGAAGTAATTGAATGCCGCATAACAACGCGTCGGAGCCGACCGCTTTCGACGACAACCGGACGCGGACGATAGGCCAGCTACTTTTACAGAGTTCTGACTATCAGACGGAGAGACTGTTGGATATGGTTATAAATCATTGACAGAATATACTCCACTCGTATAATTCGTCTGAGGTTATGTCGGGAATACTCACGAATAGATAAGACATGGTTCCACCTCTTCCTAGAGCGCCCCGTATAAAGCCTATCATCGACGTAATTCCCTTTTCCAAGTAACTCAGTAGCGTCGTCCTTAGGAGATGATAAATGCCTCGCACCAATGCTCGGCGTAACAACGCCCGAATACTGCCGTCCCTACTCACTTTTGTCGGACTATTAGGTCTAATCACCTCATCGATCTGTTTCCTCCACTTCGCGCAACCCACCGCACACGCCGCGCTGGTGTTCACCGTTAACTCCACAAGCGACGAGTCTGACATCAACACTGCTGACAACCTCTGCAACGACGGCGCGGGCAACTGCACCCTTCGCGCTGCCATCCAGCAAGCCAACGCCACGACCGGAGCCGACACAATTGGCTTCTCCGTCACGGGCACGATTAACCTGACGGGCGCGCTCCCCGACATCACCGACAACCTGACGCTCAACGGGCCGGGCTCGTCCCTGCTGACCGTGCGTAGGGACACGGGCGGCGACTATCGAATCTTCACAGTAGAAAGTTCTCTGGTCATCAGCATCTCCGGCCTGACCGTGGCGAACGGTCGAACGCCTGACGGCTTCGCGCACGCCTTCGGCGGTGGAGGCGGTGCTGGCGGCGGCATCGTGAACGGCGGCACGATGACTCTGACCGACGTGACGCTGACCGGCAATCGCACTGGCGCGGGCGGCTCGATTGGCGCGAATACCAGTTTCGGCGGCACGGGCGGCAACGGCGGCGCCGTTCTGAACTACGGCACGTTGACGATGACGAACGTGACGCTGACCGGTAACAGCACGGGCGCCGGCGGCGAAGCATTCACAGCCGGCGCGGGCGGCGACGGCGGCGCGGTCTGCAACTTCGGTGGGCATCTGACGATGAGCGGCTGCGTCGTCAGGGGCAACTCGACCGGAGGCGGCGGCCAAAGCAACCGTGAAGGCGGAAGAGGCGGCGACGGCGGCGGTGTCTATAGCTCCTTCGGTTCGCTGACGATGACGGACTGCACCGTCAGCGAGAACATGACAGGCGTGGGCGGCGCCAGCAACGGCTCCGGCGGCGGCGACATCCGCGGCGGCAGAGGTGGCAATGGCGCCGGGATTTATGTCGAAGACTTTGCGACCCTGACAGTCCTCACAGTCAGCAACAACGTGGCTGGCAGAGGCGGGAGCGCCCCGCTCGGCACACTCGGCGTCCGCGGTCAGGGCGGCGGCATCTATATCGACCACGGCATCGGGAGCCTGACGAACAGCACCGTCAGCGGCAACGCTGGCAGCGGCGGCAGCGGCATCTACAACACGGGCGACCAATTAGTGACGACGATAAACACCACCATCAGCGGCAACCGCCTGACAGGCCTGGGCGGCGCCGTGCATAGCGGCTCTCTCACGAACTGCACGATCACCGCCAACGAGGGGCCCGGCGTGACTGTCAATGAGGTATTCGGCGTGACCGTCCGCGCTGTTGTCAGGAATAGCATCATCGCCGGCAACGGGGGCGGGACGGGCCCGGACGTGTCGGGCAATTTCAACTCGCAGGGGTACAACCTCGTCGGCAATGTCGGCGACGCCTCCGGCTTTAATGTCGCCGGGGATCAGGTCGGCACGTCGGCTGCCCCCATCAACGCGCGGCTCGGCCCGCTCGCCGACAACGGCGGCCCGACGCGCACCCACGCGTTGCTCGCGGGGAGCCCCGCGCTCGACGCGGGCAACAACGGGCTGGCCGTTAACAGGGACAACAACCCTTTGACGACCGACCAGCGCGGTGCCGGTTTCCCGCGCCGCGCCGATGCCGCCGACGCCGACACCATACAGACCGTGGACATCGGCGCCTTCGAGGCGCACCCCTCCATCGAAGATGTCACCCACAAGGCCACGAACAGGAACACGCCGCTCTCGTTCTCCTTCAATGTCGGCGACGCGGCTCTCGGCATCTCGTCGGTCACCGCCATTTCGGGCAACCAGACGCTCGTGCCCGACGCTAATCTCTCCATCTCCGGCGACGGCTCCACGCGCACGCTCCAGATAACCCCTGCCGCGGACGCTTCTGGCACAACCACTATTACGTTGACCGTGACTGGCTCGAACGGCCGCTCGATGAGCGACACCTTCGTGCTCAGCGTCAGCGCAGTTAACGTCGCGCCTGCATTCATGAAGGGCGCCGACCAAACCGTCGCCGAGGACTCGGGCGCGCAAACCATCGTCGGTTGGGCTACGGGCATCAGCCCCGGGTCGCCCGACGAGGCCGGCCAGTCCGTCTCTTTCATCGTGACGGGCAATACGAATCCCGGCCTCTTCTCGGTCGCGCCATCGTTGAGCCCCGACGGCACGCTCACCTTCACTCCGGCCTTAAACGCCAACGGCAGCGCAGCCATCACCCTCGTCCTTAAGGACAACGGCGGGACAGCGGGCGGCGGGCAGGACACCTCCGTACCGCAGACCTTCAACGTCAACGTCACGGCTTTCAACGACGCACCCGTCAACTCTGTGCCTGTCGCACGGATGACGCCCCGTCAGACCCCAATCGTCTTTTCGAGTCCCAACGGCCTGTCGGTCGCGGACGTAGACGTTGGCACCGGCTCCGTCAAGCTCACGCTCTCAGCGACTCAAGGCACGCTGACGCTTGGCGGTACGGTCGGGCTCACCTTCGTCGGCGGCGACGGCACGGACGACGCGGCGATGGCCTTCACCGGCACGCTCGCCAACGTCAACGCGGCGTTGAACGGCTTGACCTTCAAGCCCGCACAGGGCTTCACGGGAGCGGCCTCGATACAGTTGACCACGGACGACCAAGGCAACACGGGCGCGGGTGGCGCCAAGACCGACACCGACGCCGTCGCCATCACTGTCACTGTCGTGTCCGGCGGCCAACTGATGCTGTTCGCTCCCTTCGAGACGTTCGAGAGCGCGGGAACTGTGACCTTCAGGGTCGGGCGCAGTTTCGGCGGCGCAGGTGAGACCTCCGTCAGCTTCACGACTTCGGGCGGCACGGCCACAGGCGGCGCGGCGTGCAGCGCAGGCGTCGATTATGTCAACGCCTCCGGCACGCTCACTTGGGCTGACGACGATACAGCCGACAAGACCTTTACGGTCGCCCTCTGCAACGACTCTTCGCACGAGCCGGACGAGACCTTCGGCGTCTCGTTGAGCAACGTGAAGGGCAGCGCCATCATCGGCACGCCTCCCGCCACCGTGACAATCAGGGACGACGACCCATCGGACAACCGCATCGAGTTCACTCAAGCCGTCTACACAGACGGCGAGGGCACAGGCGGCCTGACCATCACGGTCAGACGCACCGGCAACACGGCGCTGGCCGCGGGCGTGGACTACGCAACTGACGCGAGCGCGTCGCATTTGAAGTGCTCGGACAGGCTCGGGCTGGCTCTCGACCGATGCGACTTCACCAGGGCTGTCGGCCGATTGCTCTTCGCCGCTGGCGAGACCGAGAAGACGTTCCAAGTTCTCTTGAGCGACGACTCTTACGTAGAGGATAGCGAGGTTACGTTCGTCAGGCTCAGCAACCCCTCCGGCGGATTCGTGCTCGGACAGCGCGAGACGGCGACCATTGAGATTACCGACGACGTGCCGGAGACACCCGCCAACCCCATCGATGACTCCGGAAAGTTCGTCCGCCAGCACTACCACGACTTCTTCAACCGCGCGCCCGACGCCTCTGGCCTCGCCTTCTGGACGAACGAGATTGAGTCGTGCGGCGGGGTCGCTCGGTGCCGTGAAGTAAAGCGGATTAATGTCTCAGCGGCTTTCTTCCTCTCGATTGAATTTCAGGAAACCGGCTACCTCGCTTACAAGGCTCGGAAGGCTGCTTTCGGCAACCTCTCGGGCAAGCCCGTCCCCATCAGGCGCATCGAGATGGTTTCCGACGCCGAGCAGATTGGCGCAGGAGTGGTAGTGAACGTCGGTGACTGGCGCGCCCGCCTTGAGCAGAACAAGGCCACTTACTTTAACGCCTTCGTTGCCTCCGAGAGGTTCGCCGCGCTTTACCCCGCTTCGATGACACCAGAGGCGTTCGTCGATGCGCTCAACTCCAACACGGGCGGGGCACTATCATCGACCGAGCGGCAATCACTCATCGACGGGCTGACGGGTGGTACGAAGACGAGGGCGCAGACTCTGCGGGCGGTGGCCGAGGACTCGGACTTGCACCATGCCGAGACCAACAGGGCGTTCGTTCTGATGCAGTACGTCGGCTACCTACGCCGCGACCCCGACGATACAGGCTTCGACGGGCAACCCGACCCGAACTTCGAAGGCTACTTCTTCTGGCTCAACAAGCTCAACGACTTCAACGGCAACGTCGTGGACGCCGAGATGGTCAAAGCCTTTATCCAGTCTATCGAGTACCGACAAAGGTTCGGGCAGTAACTAGCACAAACATGAAAAGAGAGGCCGCCCCGTGTCTGTTCAGGGGCGGCTTTTCGCTTCTCTAGAACGGGTCATAGGTCGCTCGCTGCGAAATGACTCCAACGATAAGGAGTCGAAGGAGTGGATACAATATCCCGATGCAAGGCGTCAGGGCGGTCGGGACACTTGAAGCTCGCGGATGTTGTCGGCGCGCTCGGCTTCGATGCGTCGCTCGAAGGGGTCTAGGCTGATAAAGTCGGGCTGGCCTTGCACCTCGAAGGTCACTTCGGTCTGGCCTGTACGGAGCTGATGCTTGACGGCGTGTAACGGCGCGGCGTCCGTGCTGAGCGGGAGCGCCGCGTACACGGCCACGTCTATCATCTTATCCAGCGGCACCTCGATCGGCCTGATGCCGCCGGCAGGGTCGAACGTCTTGCGGCCTCGCACCGTCGGGGTCACACGTTAACGGCCATCAGACAATGCTTGCGCGGAAGCGGCCTCAACTCTCAAGTCGAGAAACGACACTTCGCCGACCCACTCCTCTATCAACGCGTAGTACTCCGGCGCGGCCTCCGCACGCAGGGCTGCCAGCAAGTCCGGCGTGGTGGCAGGCGGGCTCGCTGCGCCGTGTTCGCGCAGCAGTCGCCGCAGCGTCCGGTTCAACGTATCCTCCCCAATCAGGTCGCGCATCGCGTCTATCACGATGGCTCCCTTCGAGTAGTACACATGTTCTAAGTCCACCACGCGCATCAAGGGCGGCTCCGGAAAAGGCATGTTGATCCGCGACAGCAGATACATCTCCCGCTCGAAGCGCCGCAGCAGAGGCAGGCTCTCCTGTCACTGCGTCGCCTCCAAGACCAGCATCTCCGAGTATTTCGTCAGCGTCTCCACCAGCATCCGCCCTCCATCTGCGACGGGTACAACTGGTGCCCCCACCACTGGTGCGACACTTCATGCGCAAGCCGCGACACAGTGCCACAAAAGCATCGACATCCTCGCTTCGTGCCTCGACGGCTGCCTGCCATGAAAGGGCAGACACACCATCAGACCCACATACAGAAACTTTGATTAAATGTTGTAATCTTCCCGCGTTCAACCGCACCCGCTGCCCTGAGTCAATTCCATTCGCAAAAGGAGACCCAACCAGAAATTTCTATTTTCCCGTAATGGCTTCCCTCGGCGTTTTGGCCTTCACCCTCGGTGCGAGGTACCGGGTCTCGTTCTTCATCGGGCCTCCTCATTCGGAAGTGTTCACGACCGTCTCCTTTGCGGGCCTACCTTACTTGTCATATAACCCAAGAGATATTTCCTACAACACCTGAAGTTCGTCTATAATGCCCGCGTTTGCCGGTTGCCCGTAAGGGACAATCCGACGGCAAACAGTTCCCCTCAATTTCATGATTTGCGACTGGGCTTTGGCGAACGGGGCGGGCTAGAAGTGTCACATGTCTCCGGAGCGGTACAAATGGCTTCGACACCGGCCTCCGAAATCATAGCCGCCGCCCCCTTCACCGCCTGATACGCCAGCCTTCGGTGGGCAGAGTCTCGTCTGCGCACCGCACGTTTTTCTCCACTTGTTTCGCCCTTCCACTCACGGTTCGGGCCAAAAGGGTTCACTCGCCATGCGCGCACTGTTTTTCTGTCTTGCCCTGATAGTTGCGGGGCTGGTCGCCCCCCCCGCAACCGCGCAGAAGGTCGAATTGTTCGTCGACGCTTCAAAGGCCGGGGCGAAGATCGACCGCCAAATCTTCGGCCAGTTTGCCGAGCACCTCGGCAAAGGCGTTTACGAGGGCGTCTGGGTCGGGTCGGGCTCGCCCATCCCGAACACCCGGGGCATCCGTAACGACGTGGTCGCCGCGCTCAGGGCGATCAAGGTGCCTAACGTCCGCTGGCCGGGCGGCTGCTTCGCGGACGAATACCACTGGCGCAAAGGCATCGGCCCCCGGCGGCCGGAGACGCTCAACCCCAACTGGGGAGGCGTGATCGAGCCGAACACCTTCGGGACGCACGAGTTCATGGACTTCCTCGAACAGATCGGCGCCGGGGCGTTCCTCTCGGTCAACGTCGGCTCGGGCACCCCGCAGGAGGCCGCCGAGTGGCTGGAGTACCTGACCGCCGCGCAGCCGACGGCGCTGGCGAAGGAGCGCGTCGCCAACGGCCGCGCCACGCCTTACAAGATCGCCTACCTCGGCATCGGCAACGAATCCTGGGACTGCGGCGGCAACATGACGCCCGACTACTACGTGAGCCAGCTCAAGATCTACAGCCGCTTCGTCCGAAACTTCAACCCGGCGCAGCAGGAGAAGGAGAAGATGCTCAGGATCGCCGTCGGCCCGGGCGGCGGCGAGCCGCGCTTCACCGAGTGGACCGAGGCCGTCATGAAGGCGTACCAGAACCGCCAGTGGAGCTGGGATATGGAAGGGCTCTCGCTCCACAACTACACGGTCGTGAACTGGGACAAGAAGCACTCGTCCGTCGGGTTCGGCGAGGCCGAGTACGCCCAAATCCTCAAGAAAACGCTGGAGATGGAGGGACTCATCCAGAAGCACTCGGCCATCATGGACAAGTATGACCCGCAGAAGAGGGTCGCCCTCGTCGTAGACGAGTGGGGCGCGTGGTATGCGCCGCTGCCCGGCAGCAACCCCGGCTTCCTGTACCAGCAGAACTCCTTGCGCGACGCCGTCCTCGCCGCTCTCAACCTCAACATCTTCGCCCGCCATTCCGACCGCGTGCGCATGGCCAACATCGCCCAGATGGTCAACGTCCTCCAGGCGATGATCCTGACGGACAAAGAGAAGATGGTCCTAACCCCGACCTATCATGTCTTCAAGATGTACGTGCCGTTCCAGGACGCCACGTTCGTGCCGGTCGCCTTCAACTCCGGCAACTACACACACGGCGACATCACTCTGCCGCGCGTGGACGCCGTCGCGGCCCGGGACGCGAACGGCAAGCTGTGGCTGGCAATCACGAATGTCGACCCCAACCGGCCCGCCGAGATCGAGGCGAGCCTAGACGGCGTCACAGCCACAGCGGTGACGGGCGAAACATTGACGGCGCCCAAAGTTGACAGCGTTAACACCTTCGAGGCGCCGAACACGGTCGCGCCGAAGCCCATCGCGGCGAAGGTTCAAGGCGGAAAGCTCAACCTGAAACTGGAACCCAAGTCGGTGACCGTCGTCTCTCTGGGGCAGTGACACCTATGAGAATCTTCTGCGTGTTAGCCCTGTCAGTAACAGCCGCTCTTGGCACTCTGGTTGGGGCACAAGTTCAGACCGAAGCGCCCCCGGCGGTGCCCGGCGCGAAGCCCGTGATGGTGGAGCGCATTAAGGTCCGCGGGGCCGCCCTGGAAGGCAACTTGGAGGGGAATTCGGTCGCCCGCGACGTGCTGGTGTTTCTGCCGCCGAGCTACGCCAGGCAAAAGTCGCGGCGCTACCCGGTACTGTACGCCCTGCACGGTTACTCCATCGGCGCCGAGCAGTGGGCCCGCGAAATACACGTGCCGCAGACCATCGAAGGCGCCTTCGCCCGGGGCGCGAAGGAGATGATCGTCGTCCTGCCCGACGCGAAGACGCTGCACAACGGCTCGATGTATTCGAGCTCGGTCACGACCGGGGATTTCGAGCAGTTCGTCGCGCGACCTGGTCGCATACATCGACTCTCATTACCGGACGATGCCGGATCGCCTGAGCCGCGGACTGGTGGGCCACTCCATGGGCGGGTACGGCGCGACGCGCATCGGCATGAAGCACGCGGACGTGTTCGGGAGTCTGTACGTCATGAGCCCATGTTGCCTGTCCCCGCGGACGGCGGGGCCCGCGAGCCCGGAACTCGCGAAGGCACTGGAGGCTGTGAAGTCGCCTTCGGATTCGGCGAATCTGCCTTTCTTCGCCCGGGCTCAACTCGCCACGGCGGCGGCGTGGTCGCCGAATCCGAAGAACCCGCCGCTCTACCTCGACCTGCCTACGAAGGACGGCGTGCCCCAGCCTGACGTGCTCGCGAAGTGGGCGGCCAACGCGCCGCTGGCTTTTGTGGATCAGTATGTCGGGAGCCTCCGCCGTTATCGCGTGATAGCGATTGACGTAGGGGACCAGGACGGTTTACGAAACGACGCCGGCAAGCTGCATGAAGCCCTCGATAAGTATGGGATCGTGAACAGCTTCGAGGTGTATCAGGGCACCCACACGAGCAAGGTGGCCGACCGCTTCCAGAATCACGTGATGCCGTTCTTCAGCCGGAGTCTCTGTTTTCTGCCGAGCTGCCGCTAAGCGCTGGTTGAAACAGACTGCCCCTGTCGAAACTTCTCTGCTGAGTGCCCGTCCGGTGCGCTTGATGTTACTGGCCGGACAGTTCCGCGCCGCACGCCAGCGGCTCAATGAATGGTCAAAGACATGTCTATCAAACATCTCGCCAGAGGTTCACGCGCCGCCGCACTCGCGCTCTGCCTCGTCGTCGTCAGTTCGCCTGTCTCCGCGCAAGTGCCGCAAGCCGACGGACGCACGCCGTACCTCGACCCGAGCCTATCCTTAGACCGGCGCGTCGCAGACCTTGTCTCTCGGATGACGCTCGAAGAGAAGGTCTCGCAGATGATGAACGCCGCGCCCGCCATCCCGCGCCTCGGCATCCCCGAGTACGACTGGTGGAACGAGGCGCTGCACGGCGTCGCCTTCAACGGCACGGCGACCGTCTTCCCGCAGGCGATAGGCTTAGGCGCGACCTTCAACCCGCGGCTCGTCCGTTCCGTCGCCGAGGTCATCTCGACGGAGGCGCGCGCCAAGTACCACGAGGCGCAGCGGCAGGGCAACCGCGCGCGCTTCCACGGCCTGACCCTCTGGTCGCCGAACATCAACATCTTCCGCGACCCGCGC
>DASVTU010000007.1:0-17999 GCA_036387415.1 Pyrinomonadaceae bacterium
CGCCCGCGAGAAGTTGAAAGAGCGGACTCTGATCCGCCGCCGCGCGAGTTGCGACGCGCTCCATCTCCGTCATAAAGCGCGCGCGAATTTCTCCGACGCGTGCGCGCACCTGCTCGGTCGTGATGCCTTCGTCGCGCAGCGCTTCGCAGATGATCTGCAAGTCGGTCATGCCGGAGACGCGCATCTCGTGGATGCTCCCCGCCGTGCCGAAGATGCTCTCCAGGACGGGCACGGTGTAATCCTTGAACGCGCCCGGGCGCGTCGAACGCAGGAGCGTCCCGTCGATGTCCCACAGCAGCACGCGCAAATCTTCCGGCGCGACCGCCGCCGCCTCTCCCGCTTCTCTCATGTGATTCTGATCCAAACCTTATTCGACGACGATTAACACGTCGCCCGCGTTGACCGTCGCGCCCGCCTCGGCGCGCACCTCAACCACCGTCCCGGACTTCGGCGACTTCAACTCGTTCTGCATCTTCATCGCTTCGACGACAACCAAACCGTCGCCCGCTTCCACGAGCGCGCCCTCCGCGACGAGCACGCGCACCACCTTGCCCGGCATCGAAGCCGCCACCTGCGCCCGCCCGCTCGCCTCCGCGCCCGCTCCGCGCGCGCCGCGCAGTCGCTTCGGATCAAAGAGCGCGACGCGAAATACCTCGTCGCCGATCTGCACTTCGCTCGCCCCGCCCGCCGCGCTCGCGCGGGTCGCGCGGCATTCATAGACGCGCCCGTCAACGAACAGCAGGAACGCTCCCGCCTCCGTCTCGCGCGCTTCGAGTTCATAGCGCCGCCCCTCGACCGTCGCTTCGACGCGCGCCCCCTCGCGCCGCTCAAGGTCGAGCGCATAACTTTGCCCGTCAACTTCCGCTGTGAGTTTCATACCTGATTATAAGAACGCGTTTGAAAACTACTATTCGCCTTTGCGCCTTTGCGTGAGTTTATTCTTGAGCAAGCAAATAACTCACGCAAAGGCGCAAAGGCGCAAAGAAAGCATGAAGTGTTGTTTGAAACGCGCTTTAAGTTTGAATTTAAGATTCCGGCTCCCGTGGTCGAGATTAGCTCCGTTCAAAACAGCTCGCGTGAGCGATGTTGTGCGATGCGCCCGTTGACGCGCCACTGGCTCGGCTGCTCCGTTTCGTTTGGCCGGTTGCCTTCGACGGTTGCCTGCGCGTTCTTCTGCGACCCGGCGAGGGCGGCGACGATGATGGCGATGTCTCGTCGGGTGTCGCTCGCGGCCTCGTCTGTTGGCGCGTCGCGCGTCGCCTTGAGAGACGCGGCGCGTCGCTCGTTGAAACGCTCGATGAAGCCCGTGTCGAGTCGTCCCGCGATGAACTCGGCGTCACGGACGATCTCGCGGAAGAAGGGAAGCGTCGTCTTGATGCCGCCCACCGTGTACTCCGCGAGCGCGCGGCGCAGGCGCTCGATGGCTTCCTCGCGCGTGCGTCCCCACGCCGCGAGTTTAGAGATCATCGGATCGTAGTAGATGGAGACTTCCGCGCCCGCGTAGACGCCGCCGTCGTCGCGCACGTTTGGTCCGGCGGGGACGCGCAGCGTCGTGATGCGACCGGGCGAGGGCAGGAAATTGTTGTCGGGGTCTTCCGCGTAGACGCGGCACTCGATGGCGTGGCCGCGCCACTCGACCTGCGCCTGCGTGAAGGAGAGCGGCTGGCCCGCCGCGACGTTGATCTGCTCGCGCACGAGATCGATACCAGTGACGAGTTCCGTCACCGGATGCTCCACTTGCAGGCGCGTGTTCATCTCCAGAAAGTAGAACTCACGCGTCACGTCGGAGACGAGAAACTCGACCGTGCCCGCCCCGACGTAATTCGCCGCGCGCGCGATCTCGACGGCAGACGCGCCCATCCGCTCGCGCAGTCCCGCGTCGTTAATCGGCGAGGGACATTCTTCGATCACCTTCTGATGGCGGCGTTGAATGGAACATTCGCGCTCGCCGAGGTGGACGGCGTGGCCGTGCGTGTCCGCGAAAATTTGAATCTCGATGTGACGCGGGCGTTCGATGGCCTTTTCGAGATAGACCGCCGCGTCGCCGAAGGCCGCGAGGGCTTCGGACTGCGCCGCCTCTAATGCCTCGCCGATCTCGTCCGCGCCCGCGACGAGTCGCATCCCTTTGCCGCCGCCGCCCGCCGCCGCCTTGAGCATCACCGGATAACCGAACTCGCGCGCCGTCTCGCGCGCTTCTTGTTGAGATTGAAGCGGCTCGGTCGTCCCCGGCACGACGGGCGCACCGGCATCGCGTGCGGCGCGGCGCGCGTTGGTCTTTGAACCCATCAACTCCATCGCGTCGGCTGGCGGCCCGATAAAGGTTAGTCCCGCTGCTGTCACAGCCCGCGCGAAGTCGGCGTTTTCAGCCAGAAAACCGTAGCCCGGATGAATCGCCTGCGCGCCCGACGCACGCGCCGCTTCGATGATACGGTCAATCCGCAGATAACTTTCCGACGAAGGAGCCGCGCCGATGTGGTATGCCGAATCGGCGAGACGGACGTGGAGCGCCGAGGCGTCCGTCTCCGAATAAACGGCGACGGGCGACACGCCGAGTTCACGACACGCGCGAATAATGCGGACGGCAATCTCGCCGCGATTGGCAATCAGGATTCGACTGAACATAAAGATTAAGAGGCTAGAGGTTAGAGGCTAGAGGTCGGTAAAGTCAAATATCAACCGCTGACCACTAACTTCTTGCCTCTGACCTCTGCTGTTGTTAGACGACGACGGAGTTGCCCGGTTGGCGTGGGTTATAGCGGACGGTGATGCGTGCGCCGGGGATGTAGTCGGCTTGGCGTGCGCGTTGCTCGTCGTCGAGCGATTGCGATGCTTCGTAATCGACGCCGTTGATGTTGTAACTGAAAAAGATGTGTGTGATGAGACCGGACGCGTCGCTGGTGACATCGAAGACGGTGCCCTCGGTGATGCGTCCGAGGCGAAGCAGTTGCGTGCGTCGCGCGGCCTCGTCGTCTACTTTGTTGCGGCGGAAGAGATTGAAAATACCCATGTTAGGGAAAGGTCGTCGGTTTCAACTTGATGACAAGACGGTGATTCCGACTTGAACACTAAGGCGTAGTCTTGAGTTTGATGGCCGACGGCGCAAGCGGCGTCTGTCTGGGTGAGGGCGAAGCTTCGACGACGATGCCGTCACGAATCCAGATGTCGTCGGGCGTGTTGAGCATCTTGTCGCGTCCGGCGAGGACGAGCGTGTAATTAGTGAAGGAGAGACCTTCGCCCGTCACGTCGTCCGTATTGTTTTTGGTTGACGTGGCGCTCACGCGCACGGCTTTGACGCGCCGACCGCCGCGTCCTTTGCGCGTCGAAGCGGGTAGCGATGCAAGGCTCGCTTCGGGCGAGTAGGTGCCTGCTTCCATCATCTCGCGTACCAACGCGACAGAAGCATCTTGAGGCAAACGCTGCAAATCGCTCGCCGCCGTCGGCAGTGTGCCGAAGCGCGATTGATAGTCGAGCAAGACGCGGTGGTGCGCGTAGACGAGAGCCTGGTCAGCGGCCTTGAGCGCGAGTTCGCGTTGGCGCAGACGCGCGGGCACCGTCACGCCGATGAGCAACACGACGGCAAAGACAACGAAGGCCGACATCGCCACGCCCGCACACGCGAAACTTCGACCGCCGAAACGCGCGGGTTGATGCTTGATTGTCGTGCATACGCGCACGCTCGCCCACAAGGCGAGCATGGCAATGGGTAAGGCCACGAATTTGAGACGCCACGCGGCGGTCTCGGCAGCGGCGACGACGTTCCAGAAACCGATGGACGCGGCCTTGCTCTCCAACAGCGCAGCCACTGTGCTAACGAGAAATGTCAGAAAAAGGATGGCGGCGGCGGCACAGACGAAAAGCGCGCGACCGTAGGCGGGGAGTTCGTGTTCGGGGCGTGCGAGCGGCGGCCCGACGGCACGCGCGCCACATGCGTTGCAGCCTTCACGAAGGTCGCCTTCAAAACGGGAGCCGCAGCAGGGACAGATAATCAAGGTTTGTGTTACCTCAAGGGTCAAAGGGAGAACGCAGGTCAATCCCCGAAAAATCCGGTCAGTGGGAAGCAGATGCGCTGTCGGCAATCTTCGGCGCAGTCCGGCGTTCCGAACTAGCATTAGACGAGGTTTCCGCAGCAGGGGATGCTTGGTCGGTCGCAGTATTCGCCGTCTCCGGCAACAACGCGGCGGCGTCGGTCGTGGCTTCCTTCTTTTTTTTCGCCTCGGCGTCCAGACGTTCCACTTCGCGCCACGTGTAGTACATGCGATGCGCGAACGTCCAGTAAGAACCGATGGCGAGAAGCCACAGCACCGCAGGCATCCGGTTGGCAAACATACTGTCGGAACCGGGATGCGTCGAGAGTCCGCCGATGATTAAAAGAACCACGCGTTCGGGACGGCGCAGGAAACCAACATCGCACTTCTCAATCAAACTCTCCGCACGCGCGCTCGCATAGCTGACCATCACCGAACCCATCATCGCCGCTCCGGCGAGAAAAACGTTGAGCGTCGAGTGAAATTCGGTATCGCGCGCGTAGAAGACCATCAGGCCGACGAAGACCACCATGTCGGATAGACGGTCGAACGACGAATCGAGAAAGCCGCCGAAACTTGTGACGCGACCCGAAAGGCGTGCCACCTGCCCGTCGAGCATGTCAAAGAGATTGGCAATCGTTAAGACAACGCCTGCCCAGAAGAAATGGCCGAGACCAAAGAGCAGACCCGAACAGACATTGATTGAAACGCCGATAACGGTCAGAAGGTTCGGACTAATCCGCCCGCGCGCGAGGCTCTGCACCATCGTGCTGATAATACGCTGCGCGCCGCGTCCAATGCTTGCCCCGAACAAATTCTCGCCTCTCTCCTTGAACCCCTCAAAACAGGCCGTTAAAACCTCAGCCCAACCCCTTGAAATCACAGCATCATAGGGACGCGCCGAACGCCTTGTCAAGCAAGTTGCCGAGCCGCGAAGGTGCGTGAGAGTTGTTAGACGAACGGCAGCGATGTCCGGCGGCGACGCGCGACACGTCGCCGGAATGATTGATGAAAGTGAAGTGATTCTCATCCGGCGATGAAAGCGAAGCGATTCTCATTGAGCCTCGCCGGATTCGTCACCTGTGTCTGTAGTAGTGGCAGCTGGTTCGTCGCTGGCGGTCGCATTCTGGCTGGCGATTTCGTCGTGGAGCGTGGTGAGTTTGCGAATCTCGAAGTTACGTGCGCCGTCGGGCGTGCGGACGACCACTTCATCGCCTTCTTCGCGTCCCATCAGGCTGCGACCGACGGGCGAGACGGTGGAGATGAATCCCGCTTGCGGGTCGCTCTCTTCGGGCGTGACGAGGCGATAGGTGACTTCTTCGTCGCGTTCGGCGTCGTAGAGTACGAGGGTCGAACCGTAGGCCGCCTTGTCGTGCGGCACTTTCGATGTGTCGATGGAGGAAATCTCGCTGAGTCGCTGGCGCAGTTGGCCGATGCGCGCCTGTACAAATTGCTGGCGGGCGAGTGCGGCGTGATATTCGGCGTTTTCACGCAAATCGCCGAATTCCTTCGCGCGTTTAATCTCGCGCGGCAGATGCACGCGCAGTTCGTTGTCGAGTTCTTCGAGTTCGGCTTGTAGTCGTTGCTTGACGTTGGCGGTCACGTTGGTTCTGTTCCTCGATTCCGTTAGGTTTTAGTGCGGGTATGAAATGTAACAAAATTGCAATGGAATGAAATCTAAAATGTAGACTATACTCTCTCCGGTCGTCTTGACAAGATAAGTTCCGACTCTTTAGGTTCGGTTTGCTCTCTGCCAGCTTAACTTGTCTCGGCGCAAAAAGCAGCACTCGTATCCCGAACTCTCCCGTCGAGTCTGCGAAATCAGACATCAAAGCCCCATCTCACGCGACTCATCTTGAAAAGGAAGGAGCGCGCAATCGTCGTCTTCAAAAAAAGGCGCAGCGCGTGGGCACACGCCATGCTGGAAATGTCACGTGAACAAAGAAAACTGATTCTGTTCGTAGACGACGACCCTTCGCTGTTGCGTCTCGGTCGTTTGAGTTTGGAGCGTGCGGGCTATCGTTTTCAGGGTGCGCTCGGCGGTCGAGAGGGTTTACTGCAAGCGCGCCAGTCGCATCCCGATTTAATCCTGCTCGATTACATGATGCCCGACCTTTCCGGCAAAGAGGTCTTGCTTGAGTTGCTTGATAGCGAGGATGTGGCGCTCAGAAACACGCCCGTCATCATGCTGACGGCGCGCACCAACAACGCGGACGAGCAGAGCGAACTACTCGAACTCGGCCTCGCCGCCTATCTACACAAGCCGTTCGGCTATCGTGAACTCTTAAACGTCATCGAAAACGTGCTCGTCTTGAGTCAGATTAAGGAGCGCAATCGTCAGTTGGAACTCGAAGCGCGACGCTCCTTCATCGCCATGGTCAAGACGCTGGTCAGTCTCCTCTTCGCCAAAGATACTTACACGGGCGAACATTCCAAGAACACGGCGCGGCTCGCGGAAGGCGTGGCGCTCTGCTGCGGCCTCTCGGAAGAACGCGCCATGTATATCAAACTCGGTGCGCTGCTTCATGACATCGGTAAAATCGGCGTGCCGGAAAACGTCCTGTGTAAGCCGACGTGTCTGACGGAGGAGGAGACGGCGGTGATGCGTCGTCACGTCCATCACGGTGAGCAGGCGTTGGCCGGAATGCCGCACATGGAAGAGATTCGCGCGATGGTCATGCACCATCACGAATGGTGGAACGGAGAAGGCTATCCGGCGGGCTTGTCCGGCGAAGAGATTCCGCTCGGCGCACGCATCATCGCAGCGGTCGATGCCTACGACGCAATGACGAGCAACCGTCCCTACCGTGGGCGACTGCCGCAAACCGTCGCCATCGAACGCTTGCGCGCCGGAGCGGGCACGCAGTTTGACCCCATCGTCGTCGGCAAACTTTTCGAGTATCTCGCCACGGAAGCCGCCGCACAGACGGAAGGCGAGCTCGACCTCCAATTCCTCGAAGAATTCTCGCACGTCCTCTAACAAGCGACCATAGACAACCGACGAGGGACGATAAAGGCTTGCTGGCTTTTATCGTCCCTCGTCCGTTGTCTGTCGTTTGTTTAGCAGATTTTCTGTCTGTGAAATGTATCTTCGTCGGGTGCGCCGAAGGAGATGCCGACATCGCGCGCAGTACGAACGATTTGGCTTGTGGGCGGGACGGTCTTGATGTTGGCGATGGCTTGCGAGAGCGGCACAGTCCTGATGACAGCAGAGTCGAGCGCGACCATCGTGCCGTGTTTGCCGTCCATCAAGGCGCGCACGGCGCAGGAACCGAAATTGGTGGCGAGCATGCGGTCGAAAGCGTTGGGGCTGCCGCCGCGTTGCAAGTGGCCGAGCACGACGCAACGCGCCTCCTTCCTGGTCAGCCGCGCGATTTCCATCGTGCAAAACTCTCCGACGCCGCCGAGTCGCGGCGACGTTTCGCGCGTGCCGCCTTCCTGATAAATCTCGCCGCCGCCCACTTCATGCGCGCCTTCCGCGACGACGATGATGCTGAACTGCGAACCGCAATCTTCGCGCTCCTGCACCTTGCGCGCCACCGCTTCCATCGAGAAGGGAATTTCGGGAATCAGAATCACGTCTGCGCCGCCCGACAAACCCGAATGCAGCGCAATCCATCCGGCATGACGCCCCATCACTTCGAGAATCATCACGCGGTCGTGTGATTCAGCCGTCGTGTGCAGGCGGTCGAGGGCTTCGGTGGCGATGTCGAGCGCGGTCATGAATCCGAATGTCATTTCGGTCGCGGCGAGGTCGTTGTCGATTGTCTTGGGCACGCCGATAACGGGGACGCCGAGACGGGCAAACTCCGACGCAATAGCCAGTGTGCCTTCACCGCCGAGCACGATGAGACTATCAATGCCGAGACGTTCGAGGTTCGCGATAGCCTCACGATAGACACGCTCCGGCTTATGGCTCTCGCCGCTCTCCGTGCGTTCGACGAAGCCGCCACGATTACGCGTGCCGAGAATCGTGCCGCCGCGTGGCAGCAAGCCGCGCACCTCCTTCGGCGTGAGCGGACGCGTACGCGTCTCGCCGAGCAAGCCCTCGAAACTGTCTTCGATGCCGACGACGCGCATCCCGTATTCGCCGACGGCGGTCTTGACCACCGCGCGGATAACCGCATTCAAGCCGGGCGCATCGCCGCCACCCGTGACGAGTCCGATAGTTTTAAGCATATTCAAAATGATTCCCCGATTAGCGTTAATCTTAAACCGCAAATTCAAAATAGCAAATCGCCAACTCGCGCCCCGCCATAAAACGCGCCACGCGACCGGCAAAAGAAAAAGCGTCCGGCGACGCGCCATGCACGATTTACCTCGGAGGAAATCGTGCCGTCAGCGCGTCGCCGGACGCCTCTTCTAACAATCCGTGGCGGGCGTCGGAGCGCGCATCGCATCGAATGTTCTTAGTTGAACACTCGGCACAACCGCGCCCTGATAATTAACTTGAGCGAGTGAGCAAAAATCAACTTGAGCGAGTCGCGTTGATTTTACATCTCAATCAGGATGCCCCTCTTGCCGCCGCCCTTCTTGCTCCCCCCCTTTTTACCGCCACCACCTTTTTTACCGCCGCCTTTGCTGCCGCCGCCTTTCTTGGACGTGCCACCTTTCTTGCTGCCGCCCTTCTTCGCGCTGCCTTTCTTCGTTGCGCCGCCGCGTTCGCCCTCTTTCTTGACTACACCGAGCGGACGTGCGCCGCCTTTCTTGGACGCGCCCTTTTTCGCTCCACCTTTGCTACCGCCCTTGCTACTACTGCCGCCTTTCTTGGACGCGCTCTTTTTGGCGGCAGACTTCTTCGCGCCGCCCTTCTTGGCTGCGCCCGCGTCTTCGGCTCCGGGCAGGATGCCGCGCGAAAGGTTGGGCGGCACACTGATGCCTTCCGCGCCGCCACCTGCTGTGCCCGTGCCGATGGGCGCAATCGCTCTGGTTCCGCCTATTTCTACAGAGGGAATCGCGCGCGTCGCCGCGTCTTGATTGAGAACTCGCTTGGCGCGTTCGTAATATTTGATGCGGTCTTCGAGGCCGTTGAAGCCGCCGTTAATGCGTTTGGTAATGGTCTTGAACTGCTGCGCGTCTGCGAGTTCGTTGAGGCCGTTGGATTTCCAGTAGAGACCCGCGATGCGGAATCCGACTTGCGGGGTGGCGGCTTGCGTCGGGTTGTTGATGAGGTCGAGGCCGAGGATGTCGCCGTACTTTTTGTAGTTGGCGCGTCCCGTCAGTTGAATCGGGCCACGACCCTTGTATCTTTTACCGTCGCCGGGTTGCGTGTTGCCGAGGTCTCTGCGTCCTTCGTAGGCCGCGCCAGAAGCAATCTCTTCCATGTAACGCAGTTCGGCGGATTCATGCGCGAGTTGCGCGAGGAAGGCGGCTTCACGCAGGTAGGTGGTGATGCCGAATTCCTGCATCGCCTGTTGAATGAAAGGCAACATCAAGGCACGCTTGTCCACTTTGAGATTGGGCATGATTTGACGCAGTTCGTCATCTGTTACCATTTTTCGACTCTCCTTACTAATGGATGTTTGAAACCGTGATACCGGATTCGTGTCAGAATCTTCGGGTTTAGTTTGTCAACGACGTATGACGTGCAGCCCCGCAGGGCATTGAAGTTCCGCGCTTGTAGCCCGCTTGAAGGTGAGGACGAAAACAGCTAAGCAATCCTCTGTGCGAAGGAAGGCGATTGTAACAGAAAACAGTAGACAGTAGTCAGTAGACAGTAGCCAGCATGAAGAACTTCGTCGCGCGTTTCTTCAGCATCCCTTTCAACAGTCGCACGCGGAGTGTCTTTCTACTGTCTACTGTCTATTGCTTTTTCAGCTTTTGACGCGAGGTGGCTCGTACTGTTCGCCGTAGTCGGCGTATTCGCGCGTGACGACGGAGCCGGGGCGTGTGTTTTCGAGAAGCAGCGAGAGGGCGTCGCGGACGACTTGGCGTTGGAGTTCGCGCATGTCGGGGCGTCCGGTGCTGTTGCCGATTTTGAAACCTTTGGGATAGAGCGCGCGTGGAGGGCGCATCTGCGCCGAAACTTCGGGGCTGACCGTAATCAACACCGTGGGAATGCCGCGCATTTCAATTTCGCGTTGAACCGCAACGACCGTGCGGTGGCACACGTTCGGTCAACCGCCCGTGAGGATAACGGCGTCAGCGCGCGAACCCTTGTCAATCTCATTGGCAATCTCCGGCGCGGTGCCCTCGTACATCGCCTTGAGTTGCATGGTGTAGCCCATGTAACCGACGTGTTTTTTGGCGAGGCCGCCGATGAAGCCTTCAGCTTCGAGGTCGTGCAGCACGTCGATAGGAAAGACGACGTTAATGTCCCGGTCTGCGTCCGAGTGGTCGTAGTGATGGTGCGTGACCATCAACTGCGACGCATCAACGTCGGGCGTGATGACGCGAAAACCGAGGTCGCCGAGTTCGTCAGCGATGTTAAAGGGTTCCTGTTCGCGCAGGTGTACGCCGCCCGCCGTGACGATAGCGATGTTGGATTTCGACAGTTCGCGCTCGAACGGCGTGAACGGAACGCATTTGCGTGAGAGTGCCATAGTGTTAGAGGTCAGAAGCTAGAGGCTAGAGGTCAGTCAAATCAGTTTTTCCTTTAACTGACCTCCGACCTCTAACCTCTGGCCTCTGCTTTTACAGATTTCGGAGCACGTCGAACAAGTCTTCGTTGTCGGGTTGGTCGCCGATGTCGTGAATGTCTTTGTAGGCGAGTTTGCCGTCCTTATCGATAATAAAAATAGCGCGTTCCGAGATGCCGTCTGCTTCTCGCCACGCGCCGTAGCTGCGCGCTACTTCGCCCTTCGGATGAAAATCGCTTAACAGGTCATACGACAAACCACCCAGACTTTTCGCCCAAGCGGCGTTGCACGGAACGGAATCGACAGAGATGCCCAAGACCTGAGCATCGTAGCCTTTGAAGCGTTCGAGGTCGGCCTCGTACGCAGGCATCTGCGCCGTTCAGACAGGCGTCCACGCCAGCGGGTAGAACGCCAGCACCACATTCTGCTTGCCACGGAAATCCGAGAGCCGCACCTTCTTATCTTTCCCCAGGCTGCTCTTTAACTCGAACTCCGGAGCCATCTCTCCAACTTCAGGCATTGTGAGATAACCTCCCTCATGGTTTCGTTTCAACCAAAATTTTTACAGAAAACGCGACTCTAGGCTACAACTACACGCCACGCGAGACAAGCCCCGGCAGCACGAAATTCATTAAATTTCTGTGTCGCGCAGTTCGTTGAATAAACTCGCCGAGAGTGGTTCAATGAATTGATGTTGAAACAAGAGTCGAATCAAACGGAGATTACCGTCACACGTCGCGGCGCGGAGCGTGCGCGCGGTGGTCATTTATGGATTTATCGCAGCGACGTGCGACGCGATGCGGGACGCGTGCCGGAAGGCGGCGCGGTCGTGCGCGTACGCGACGAGCGCGGCAAGCACGTCGGGCAGGCGTTGTGGAGCGACCGTTCGGAGATTGCGTTGCGTCTATTGACGCACGAAGAAGAAACAATCGACCGCGAATGGTGGCGCGTGCGTCTGCGTGAAGCCGCCGCGAGACGCGCCGCGACGGTCGAAGGTGCGGATGCCTTTCGTCTCATCTACTCGGAAGGCGACCTCTTGCCGTCGCTGATTATCGACAAGTACGCGGACGTGCTCGTCGTGCAGACGCTCTCGCAGGGAACCGACGCGTTGAAGGCGTTGTTTGTCGAATTGCTGGTGGAAGAATTCAGCCCGCGCGCCATCATCGAACGCAACGACGTGCGCGTCCGCGCCCTCGAAGGATTGGAGTCGCGTGCAGGAGTTCTCTACGGCGACGTGCCGGAGGAGATGGAGGTCGTGCAACACGGCGTCCGTTTCCGCATCGCGCCGCTCGGCGGTCAGAAGACCGGAGCCTTCCTCGACCAACGCGAAAACCACACCGCCGCGCGCTCCTACGCACGCGGGCGCGCGCTCGATTGCTTCACCTTCAACGGCGGCTTCGCCCTGAACATCGCGGCGCGTTGCGAAACAGTGGTTGGCCTCGATGTCTCTGCGGAAGCGGTCGCGGCTTCGCGTCGAAACGCGGAATTAAACCACGCGTCGAACGTCGAATTCCGCGAGGCCAACGTCTTCGACGCCCTACGCGAAATGGAACTGGCGGGCGTACGCTTCGACACCATCGTGCTCGACCCGCCCGCCTTCGCCAAGAATCGCGCCAGCGTCCCCGCCGCCGCGCGCGGCTACAAAGAGATAAACCTGCGCGCCCTCAAACTTCTCGAACGCGGCGGCACGCTCGTCACATGCACCTGTTCCTATCACATGAGCGAAGCGACTTTTCTCGAACTCATCAACGAAGCCGCGCGCGACGCACATCGCCGTCTCCAACTCGTCGAACGACGCATCCAATCGCGCGACCATCCAGTTCTCCTCGGCGTCCCCGAAACTCTCTATCTCAAATGCATCATCGCGCGCGTGATTGATTAAATGTCTCTTGCGCTGGCGAGAAAACTTTCTATCTCGGACTGCGAGCGAAGCCGGACAATCATTTTGCGTTCGGCGTTCGTCTTCATTAACTCAAGGACTCGCGGCCTCGTCCGTGTCGGATAGTTCCAGACCCAGAGCACGAATTCGAGCGAGAGACGCTCAGGGCATCCTTCGGCCATGTCGGGTCTGTTCGTGTTCCGGTACATGAACGCGCGCTTGATGATGCGCCAGAGGCAGACTGTGCGCGCGGTGTCGAGAAATATCAACGTGTCGCAGGCTTCGACGCGTATGTCGAAAGTGTTCGAGTAGTTGCCGTCGATAATCCACGCCTCGCGCTCGACCAACTTCGCGACCCTTTCGCGCCACACATCTCTCGGCGTCTCAATCCAGTCCGGATTCCAGTAGAGAGTATCCAGATGGATGACTTCGAGGCCGAGCACTTCGCCCAGACGCCGTGCGAATGTACTCTTGCCCGCCCCGCCAGAACCGATAACCAAAACTTTCCTCATCTTGCGGCGGGTCGTTGATTGTTCGGAGCGTTTAGTTGACGGAGAAGCCACGGCTGACGTTTTCGGCGAGGCGGCGTGCTTCGGGGAGTGCTTCGAGGGCGCGCAGGAGTTGCGGATCGCTGTCGAGCAGGACGCGCGAACCGGCGGCGGTGCTGTAGGCGGCGGTGATGATGTCGTCGTGCAGACGCAGGCGAACGTAGTCGAGGTCGGCATCCACTTGCGCGAGCGTCAAACCCGTTGCCGTATCGCGGCGGACGAAGTTGCGGAAGGCTTCGATAACGCGGTCGTTGATTACGTAGTCGGTCGGTCGCGGATAACGACCCGGCTGCGGTTCTTCGACGCGATAGTTTTCCAGACCCGCGACGAGACCCGCAGCGAGTTGGCGCGTAAAGTAGAAAGAGGCTTCAAAGATGCGCGCACGCACAGGCGTCGCCACGTCCAATGGTTTGACTTCGATGTCGGGCGTGATGCCGCCGCCACCGTAGAAGACGCGTCCGGCAGCGGTCGTGATGGCCGGGCCGTTGGGCTTGGGTGGAGGCGTCGGCTGCGGCGTCGGCGCGGCGAGCGCGGCGTTGGGCGGCGCGGGGAGCGAAGGCTTGCCGGGTTGCGCGGGCTGCGGTTCGTCTTCTGCGTCGTGGCGGACGTAGTAATCGTAGAGCGAGCCGTTGGAGTAGTCGCGTTGAATCAGGCGACCGTAGGGCGTGTAATACTTGGCGGTCGTGAGCGTCAGACCCGCGCCGAGCGGAAGCTGAAAGACGCGCTGCACCAGACCCTTGCCGAAACTCGTTTCGCCGACGACGAGGCCGCGCCCATGATCTTGAATCGCGCCCGCGACGATTTCCGACGCCGATGCCGAGTTGCGGTTAATCAACACGACGAGCGGAAACTCAACGGGGTCGGTGCTCACGTTCTTGTAGACCTTCTGCTGGTCGTCGTCGCGCCCGCGCACGGAGACGACCGTCTGCCCGCGTTGAAGAAACTGGCTGGCGACTCCGATGGATTGGTCGAGCAAGCCGCCGGGATTGTTGCGTAGGTCGAGGACGAGTTGGCGCATCCCTTCCTTGTTGAGTTGGGCGACGGCCTCTTCCAACTCTTCGGCGGTGGTGTGGTTGAAGCCGCCCGTCAGCGCGACGTAGCCCGTGCCGGGGCGCACCATGAAAGATTCGCGAATCGAGGGCAGCGGCACAGAGTCGCGCGTGATGGTGAAGGAGAGCGGATTTTGTGCGCCCGCGCGTTCAATCTTTATCGTGACGCGTTCGCCGCGCGGGCCGCGCACGGCGTTTGAGACTTGCAGCGTCGTCCATTCGCGCGCGTCTTTGCCGTCAACTTCGACGATGCGGTCGCCGAAGCGAAGCCCCGCGCGCGCGGCGGGTGTTCCTTCGACGGGCGCTTGCACGTAGACGCCATCACGGTGGCGCAGGATGTTGACGCCGATGCCGATGAAACGCGAATCCTGGTCTTGCAGGAGCTTTTGATATTCGGCCTGTGTGAAGAAGTTGGAGTGTGGGTCGAGCGAGGAGAGCATCCCTTGAATCGCCGCCTGATTGGCCTTTTCGTAATCAACCTCGTCGGCGTAGTTGTCTTCCACCACCTTGAAGGCTTCGTTATAAGACTGCTCGATGCCGATGGTCGCCGCAGAGGCTTCGCCCGACGTGAAGAACTGCCGCGACGGACTCCCGACCATCGCCCCGACCAACGCCGATGCCAGAATCAACGTGACAGCCGCCACCAGACCGAAACTTTTATTGCTCATAAAACGTTGATGCTCCGAGTCTCTGTCGGACGCGAAAACGGGGAGCGCCCGCACATGCGTCAAAAAGATATTAGCATAGCCCGCCGTCCGTTGCCGAAATCGCGCGCGAGGCGTCGGCTGTGCTATAAATAAAGTGAATCGTAAATGGTAAATCGTGAATGGAAAGAACAAATTCTTCATCCATTCACCGTTTATCATTTACGATTTACGATTGCTGAATGAGGTTTAATTGACTCGATGCCCTTATCTCTCTCTCTGGTTATTCCGGCATACAACGAAGCGCCGCGCCTCGCAAAATCGCTCCACGCCATCTTCGATTATCTCAAGGAACAGTCGTACGACAGCGAAGTCATCGTGGTTGACGACGGTTCGACCGACGAGACGACCGCCGTGGCTGAACGAACTTTCGCCGACGCGGGTCGGACGAGCGCGCGCGTGATACGCGTCGAACCGAATCGTGGCAAAGGCAACGCCGTGCGCGAGGGACTACTCGCCGCGCGTGCGCCCATCGCACTCTTCTCCGATGCAGACCTCTCGACGCCCATCACGGAGACGCCCAAAGTTGTCGCGCCGATTCGTTCGGGCGAATACGATGTCGTCTTCGGTTCACGCGCGCTCGACCGCAGCCTCATCGGCGTACATCAGCCGTGGCGACGCGAGCAGGGTGGCCGCGCCGTCAATCTGCTTGTGCGTCTGACGACGGGGCTGCCCATCTGGGATACGCAGTGCGGCTTCAAAGCATTTCGGATGGACGTGTGCCGTCCGGTCGTCGAAGCTGCGACGATTGACCGTTTCGGTTTCGACATCGAACTGCTCTACGCCGCGCATCTCGCGGGCTTACGTCTACTCGAACGCGCCGTGCGTTGGGATCACAACGACGGCAGCAAACTCAGCCCCTTGCGCGACGGCCTACGCATGCTCCAAGAAGTCTGGACGATTCGCACACAGGCGCGCAGAGGCACTTACGACCGTGCCATCGAACAGGTGCGCGAACTCACACGCCGCGCAGACACACGCGCGCCCATTCATGCGGGCAACATGACCGCTCCCGAAAGCGACGTGCCGCCCGAACTCGCCAGCGCCGAGCACCGTATTTGAAAGCAGAGGTCAGAGACTAGAGGTCAGAGGTTAATAAAAGCGAGTTTCCAAAGCTGAACGATTGCCTTGTGAATTGAAATCATTACTGGCCTCCGACATCTAACCTCTAATCTCTTGAGGAGTTGCCATGACAGCGCGACTTAACATTAATATCGACCATGTGGCGACGGTGAGGCAGGCGCGGCGTGCGCCGGAGCCGAGCGTCGTGGCGGCGGCCATGCTGTGCGAACAGGCGGGCGCAGACGGCATCACCGTCCACTTGCGCGGCGACCGTCGGCACATACAGGATGAAGACCTGTTTACGCTGCGTCGTGCGCTGACGACTTATCTGAATGTCGAGATGGCGACGACCGACGAGATGATGCAGATTGCTCTGGACGCCAAACCCGACGCCGTGACGCTGGTGGCCGAGCGGACGGAAGAGATTACGACGGAACGCGGGCTGGATGTGGTGGAAGAGATGGACACGGTGCGTCGCAGCGTTGACCGTCTGCGCGAGGGCGGGCGCTTCGTCAGTCTCTTTATCGACCCCGACGCGCGTCAAATCGAAGCGGCGCACGCGGTCGGCGCGCAGCAGGTCGAACTCTGCACCGCCGTCTACGCCGAAGCGACGCTCGGCGCACGCGCCGTTCATCTGGAAGGACGCGAACACGCCGAAGCCGAATTGCAGCGACTAAGAGAAGCCGCGACGCTCGCCGCGCAGTATGGCTTACACGTCGCCGCCGGACACGGCCTCACCTATCGAAACGTCCGCGCGCTCGCTTCGATTCAAGAGATTGCCGAGTTCAACATCGGTCACAACATCATCGCCCACGCCATCTTCAGCGGCCTCGCCGACGCCGTGAGAGAAATGCGCGAACGCATCCGCGAAGGGCAAAAGTAAAAAGGTAAAAGGCAAAGGGCAAGAGACAAAACTAAAGGCAAATGTAAAGGCAGGGCGACAACGACAACAAGCGTCCCTTCTTCACTTTTGCCTTTTTACTTTTGCCGTCTAAAAGCGCGCGGGCGAGCATCTTGGAAGGCTCCCGATCCATTCCCAGACGCCCGCCCGGCGTTGTTCGGCCTCCGCGTTAAAGCATGCAGCCGAATCTCGTTTGATTGATATTTGCCGTCAACTGCTACGCATCAAGTGATGCTGTATTCCTTCCAGGGAATCGCGTTGACGGGTACGTTGGTTAAGAAATCAACGATGTCTTTGCGTCCGTAGAAACTCGCCTTGCCGAAATCCTGCGCCATCAACACAATCGGAATCCCTGGAAAAACTTTCTGAAAACCACGACTCGTCGTGTCCGCCTCAAAACTGTTTTCGACGACGTGGTTCTTCACGATGACGATTGCGAATGTAACCTCACGTTCTTTGAGTACCGCCCCCTGAAATTTCATCACCGCCGCCTCCTCAAAGGGAAACCCGTTCGTGACAAACATAGTGGCCTCATTATTACGTTTAAGTAAAAATCGTCCTGCACAGAACTCTTTCGTGCAGATGCTTCACGCGCGACGCAAAATCTTATCTTCCGTGTCGCTCGCCGCGCCTAACTCGCCAGTGCATCACGTACGCCCTTGGGCGTCGAGAAACCGAGATGCTTGTAGGCGGCAGGCGTGCAGACGCGACCGCGCGGCGTCCGGTTGAGGAAGCCGATTTGAATCAAGTACGGCTCGATTATCTCCTCGATTGATTCGCGTTCCTCGCTAATTGAAGCCGAAATGGTGCCGACGCCGACCGGCCCGCCGTCAAACTTTTCGATAATCGCCGCGAGCAACTTGCGGTCAACTTCGTCGAGACCGAATTTATCCACTTCCATCTCATCAAGCGCCTTGCGCGCCACGACCTGCGTAATACGCCCGTCGCTCAAGACTTCCGCGTAATCACGCACGCGCCTGAGCAAGCGGTTGGCGATGCGCGGTGTGCCGCGTGCACGCCTCGCTATCTCGCGTGCGCCCGTCGCTTCAATCTCGACGCCGAGAATCTCCGCCGAACGATGCACGATGATTTCCAAATCCTTCTGCGAGTAGAAATCGAGATGAAAGACGATGCCGAAACGTCCACGCAAGGGGGCAGTAATCATTCCGGCGCGCGTCGTCGCACCAACCAGAGTGAACTTCGGCAACTCTAGTTTGATGGAACGGGCGGCGGTGCCCTGTCCAATCATGATG
>DASVTU010000008.1:0-65933 GCA_036387415.1 Pyrinomonadaceae bacterium
CTAACGCCCGGCATCACCCGCCCGCACACAACTGCGGAGGCATTCACTCTTGCGCATGACATCCATGCTTCAGCGGGTCGGGTGGATGCCGATGTTAGATGGCGCCGCTCTTTAGCTCAACTCGCGCCTGTGACTTCACACGGGATGCCATTCAAACCCCGCCTCGCCGGCCGGCGGTAAGCCATGCCAGATGGTGAGGCATGGGTAACGCGCGGGGCTCAAGCCACGCAAGCCACCTCGCACACAACTCACAACATTTTGAGGGAGCAGGGGACTGTCCATTCAACCAGCAATCTAACGCCGCGCATCACGCGCCCGCCAGCCCCAATGCAGGAACATAAAATCACTCGTGTCGCGGGTCGCGTGCATGCGCTTGTTAGGCCGCGACGCAGATTGAGATGATGCGGAGCGCGCCACGTCCATCAATCGCGACTGGCGCCGCGACCCGGTGAACTAAATCACGCCCCGCCCGCGACGCGCAACCGTTTTCTCGCGCAGGATTCGGCCCCGAAACTTTCAATTTCGCCACCCGCGATGAGAGCGGCCTAACGCCCGGCATCACCCGCGCCCCTACGCAAGCTCCATGAGAGGCTTCGTGGCGGGGCGTCGGGTGCATGCCGTTGTTATACCTCGTACTCGATTAGCAATGTCCCTTTTTGTTCGATTATATCTATGGTCGGAATATTTGGTGTAATCACTTCCACATTGTTATCTCCCCCCGAAATTAAATAGTGATAGAACGGGCCGGGATGCCCTCCGGCAATAAATTGCCTGCCGCCCTCGTATGACTTCAGCCAAGGCGAATCAAGGTATTGATAGGCAGACAAATTTCTTTCTTCAAACATCGTGGAATCAAAATCCCTTTCAGGGCAGAATGCCTCCTCTATACAGGTAAAGGCAATAACATTCCCAAAGTTCACCAGATACTTCGGATATTCGTCTAAGCCGTGAGGAGCAATTACGGCTTTCAGATTATCGGCTCCGTCGGGGTTCGTCGAAATCAACAACCCGACGGATGGAACTTGAGTGTCGGTAAACGGTGTTTCCCAGCGGATTAGTTTTGCCATAACCAAGAAGAGGTATAACGCCCGAATTAACCGACGAGCCGCGAATGAAAGCAACTTGCGCAAGACTCAAGGTTGATGAAAGACATACAATCGGCGAGTTCGGTTCAATGAGTTGTTAGACCGCCCACCACAGTAGCTAATAGCAGATGCCTCCGACACCTGAAAGATACCATTCAAGCTAAGATGCAAGGATCATTATCATTGAACAGAAGAAGCGCCAGCGCGATAGATGTGAATATCAAGCGTAGAGTAAGCACAGCGTGTCTAACGCCCGGCATCACCCGCGCCCATATTCAACGTACATGAGAGGCACGCTGAAGGGGCGTCGGGTGCATGCCGTTGTTAGGCGGCGTCGTGGGTGGACATCTCTGACGGCTATTGATCCTCAAGGTGAAGCCAACGGCCGAGGGCCGCACATCTTGCTCAACTTCAAACACTCAATTCGTTTGTTATCTGAAATTTGGAGGAAATCTCCGGTGGGTGATTGACCAGTCGGCGTCTGGAATACGCACCGACCATACTCATTCCACTTGGTGGTATCGTCCTGAGGAATTTGCCCGCAAGCCTCTTGATAGAACGTCCATAAATTTCCTATGCGGGCGTTCTCGGCAGTCCGACGCCCTTCTATATCGAGTCTCTCTTGGCGGGCGTTAATCTGTCGCTGCGTTTCATTGATCTGCGTTGACATGTATAGCGATTGCGATGCTCCGAGCGATGAGCCTACAGCCGCAAGGAGCGCAGTAACGGCTGCAATCCAACCTATGGAACCTGCCCCTTTCCCCTTTCGCCCCGAATCTGTTCGTTCACTAATAGTGAGCGCAATCAATGCCGCCACCTGCTCTCGAAGGTCATTTGCACCTTCGGATTTTGCCTCCGGCGATAGTTTCGGGCCGGTTTTGTCACTGCTCGACGTACTCATGGGTGTTCTCCTTGGTATAACCCCCTAAGGGGTGAGCTATATTACTCGTGGATAATGACTCGTCTCAGCAAACACTCTAGACGCCTAACGCATAGTAGACGGACTATTGACTATCAGTAAAGATATCCTTTTCGCCGTATCTACTTTTATTCCAGAATATGGGTGGCCTTGGATTACGCCCGATTTGGCGTCTAATCCGGGTGTGTTTACACTTTCCTCTTGATTTTTCATTACTCCGAACATATTTTAGCAGTTCCCGCCCACCTGATTAGATGCCCGCCCGTTGAGGGAGAATACCGTCATGTCACAACTGCTCGACCGTGTGCGGGAGGCTGTCCGCATGCGTCATTATAGTATCCGTACAGAGGAAGCTTACATTCGTTGGATTCGTCAGTACATCCTTTTTTTCAAGAAGCGTCATCCGTCGGAGATGGGGGCGAGCGAGGTTAGTGCCTTTCTTTCATATTTAGCGGTCAAGCGTGAGGTCGCTGCTTCGACGCAGAATCAGGCGTTATCGGCGTTGTTGTTCCTGTACCGTGAAGTGCTCGACCAGCCGATAGAATGGTTGGATGATGTCGAGCGGGCGAAGAAGTCTATGCGGTTGCCGGTGGTGTTGACCAAAGATGAGGTAAGGGTGGTGCTCAGCCATTTGCGCGAGGATAAGTGGTTGATGGCATCGCTGTTGTATGGTGCGGGGCTGAGGTTGCTGGAATGTGTGCGCTTGCGTGTTAAAGACGTTGATTTCACACGACTTCAAATTACTGTTCGCGAGGGCAAAGGTAATAAAGACCGTGTAACTGTGTTGCCATCAACACTCGTCGAGCCGTTGCAGAGGCAGTTGGAGCGTGTGAAGGCGTTGCATGAGATGGATGTGCACGTAGGTTTCGGGCATGTATATCTGCCATACGCGCTGGCGAGGAAGTATACGAATGCCGAACGGGAGTGGGGCTGGCAGTATGTGTTTCCCGCCTCGAAGCGTTCTCTCGATTCTCGCAGCGGACAGGAGCGGCGACACCACATCGCGGAAACAGCGTTGCAAAAGGCGGTGAAGGACGCGGTTAGAATGGCTGGGATAAATAAGTCTGCCAGTTGCCACACGTTGCGGCACAGTTTCGCGACGCACCTGCTCGAATCCGGCTATGACATTCGCACCATCCAAGAATTGTTAGGACATGCAGATGTCTCGACAACGATGATCTATACACATGTGCTGAACAAAGGCGGCAGAGGCGTCAAGAGTCCGCTCGAAGGGTGAGCGAGATGCCTTCGACACATGACGCTGGTGCGACCGCTCGGGGCTGCTCAGACCTACGAACTAGCGTAGTGTGTTATGATGCGAACGCTACCAGCCAGGGGGTTTTAACACTGATGGAGCTAAGGACGTTCAGCTATGCACACTTCACCTGCCCCGCATCGCGCCAGCGAAAACAAGCTCCTTGCCGCTTTGAGTATCTCAGGGTCGCAGGACATCCTCTCCCAACTTGAGCACGTCTCACTCCCGCAAGGCGAAGTAATCTACGAGCCTGACTCGCAGATTGAGTACGTCTATTTTCCTGAGACGGCGGTATGTTCGATGCTCTCCACAATGGAGGATGGTTCGACGGTCGAAGTCGGCCCCATTGGAGACGAGGGGATGGTCGGGCTGAGTATTTTCTTCGGTGGAAATATTTCACCCACACGCGTTATCGTCCACGTCGCGGGCACCGCCATGCGTCTAAGGGCTGATGCGTTGAGAACAGACCTTCAAGCGGGCAGAAGTGAGATGCCGCGTCTGCTGCTGCGCTACACACAGATGCTGCTCAGCATGACCGGACAATCGGGAGCCTGCTATAAGCTCCATCGTCTAGAGCAACAGCTTGCGCGCTGGCTGCTGATGATGCACGACTACGTGGGGACGGATGAACTCCGACTGACTCATGAGCTAATCGCACTTACGCTAGGAACACGACGCGCCGGTGTTAGCGAAGCTGCGGGTGAGTTTAAGAGCGAGGGAGTAATTAATTACCAGCGCGGTAATATTCAAGTCATTGACCGTCAGAGATTGGAAGCAAAGGCTTGCGAGTGTTATCAGGTCATCAGAGACGAGTACGAACGCCTGTATGCTGACCTGCCCAAGCTGACGGCGTAATATGCTTTATCAGGAACCGTGCGCGGCGAAAGGCGTTGCTGCGTGCTTAACCGTACAGAACTGTAGGTTCCTAAGGGGGGTTAAGATTGTTAGTTGTTCTTTTAGAATCCATCATTCGACATCGGGAAGAACAAGCCATCCCTTCTCATTGTGCCATCTGCTGTATTTTACACGCGACCAAAGACAGGGAGAGTCCTGATGCGCGAAATTACTAGCCCGCCGAAAGAAACACGCCCGACTATCTTTCTTGTCGAAGAAGACGACGATACCCGACCCAGTTTGACGAATAACCTACGCAAACTTGGCTACCGCCTGCTTGTGGCCGCAGACTTAGAAGATGCGCTTGAATGGATGAGCCTCGATGTCGTTATCCATGCCGATTTGGTGTTAATTAATCTTGTAGGCAGAACACCCGAAGAGGCTTTGAGCGCCGGGCGACGTTTGCGCGACCATGCCAGATATGACGGGCAGACGCCGCTCGTCGTGATGCCGGAAAAGGTCTCCGAAGATGTGGCTGGCACGGACGTTAATGTGAGCGGGCACGATTGGATTTGTTACTACGAAAACTCAGAACAGTTGCACGCGCTTCTCCGACGTTTAATCGCATAGCCTCATCATCCCCACTCGCATACCCATCTTCACCGACTGAAACGACTGACCGCGCCGCGCGTAGTTCGGCTGACCGCCGGGGCGATGCCAGCAGCGTTCATGGAGAATCATTTCACTGGCCTGCTTTTGTCGTGATTCGCCATCAAATTGTTTTGCCCGCGATTTTCTCTTGCTTCAAAGCTAGGCGGCTTTCTTGATATGTACGAGCAAAGATTTCGTCTGCTCGCCGTTGGTGCGTTCGCGGATACGCGCCAGAAGGACTCTGACCGGAACTGCGCCGTCTATGTAGTCGCAGTTGAAGATAAAGCTGTTCGCCTGCTCGCCGCTCCTCTTGAAAGTGTCGAGATGTTGATGAAACTCTTCGACGTTCCCGAAGGAAGCGACTTCGGAGAAGAAATTAAGCCCTGCGACATTTACCGCCGGACTGACCAAATTGTCGTCGCCTTCCAATCTGCAATAGAGCACCGTGCCCGCCGCGTCGAGTTCGAGTAAGCCGAAGAGTTTTTGTGTTGAAAGAAGCATACTGCACATCAGGAAAATTCTCTGCCAATCTTGTGTCGGTTTAACTAATTCGCTTTGTTCTATGAAAGGTGTCGTTCCAGCAAGCTACCAAGCTCGCCCAAACAAAACGGCTTGACGAGGTAATCGGTGCATCCGGCGGCAAACGCCTCGGCTTGAGCCGCAGGCTGCGCGTGCCCGGAGAGCATAACAATCGGGACTTTATGTGTGGATGTCAGTTCACGTATGCGGCGGGTCGCTGCATACCCGTCGAGCAATGGAAGGTCTGTGTCCATCAGAATGAGGTCAATGTGCACGTCCCTCGCCAACGCAATCGCCATCTCGCCGTTTTCCGCTTCGACAACGCTGATGCCGCCGCGCATCTCTAGCATGGTTCTGAGCAGGAAACGCGTGTCTGCGTGGTCTTCGACTACCATTACGCACGCGTTGGTAGTTTGCGCTGACACGGGCGCACGTTGACCTTTGGCAATTGAACCGGGCGTTTGGTTGTAACCGATGCTTGTTGTCATGACGGGAGAGCGCGGCAATTGTGTGAGCGAACCGCACGTCGCTGCTAACCAAATAAACTACTTGGAGCGCGGACGGAGAGGTGAAGCCCTTTATGGGGACTTCGCCCTTCCTCCCGTTGTCCCCCCCTGTGTACGTTCCGCAGTCCCGTCAAAAGCACTCACCAGACGAAACAGCCAACTGTCAAACGCTTCTCTCCAATATTGCGAGGAGGCAGCGCGTATGCCTTGCAGGCTAATAACTTAGTTTTTAACTGATGCGGCGAGTTTTGGATATGGGGAAGGTGGATGAAACGAGCAAGGGATTTACCCTAATGGTGAAGGGATGAACAGAAGAAGCCCGGAAGGTATCAAGTGTCTTGCAGCCAGCCTTGCAAGAGCGCGTAGCGCACTATGTCGACACGGCTTGTCATGCCCATTTTACGCATTCCATTAGCCTTATGAACTTCGACGGTTTTGACGCTCAGGTTGAGGCGCGCAGCGACTTCCTTGTTGATGTAGCCCCACGCGATGAGGCGCAGGACTTCCGCCTCGCGCTCGCTCAGATTCGCGTCGGGTGATGCTCCGCGCGCGAGTCGCCCGCCGCTACGAATTTGCGTGACGGCCTTTTCGGTAATCGCCGGGTCGAGATATGTCTGTCCGTCGGCGACGGCGCGAATCGCGCGCAGTAGTTCCACCGACTTGCTCTGCTTCAGCACATAACCGCTCGCGCCCGCCTGCAAGAGTTGTTGCAGATAGCCGTCGTCGGTGTGTCGTGTCAGGGTCAAGACTTTTACTTGCGGACATTTCTGCTTCAATTTCTTCGTCGCCTGTAATCCGTTCAACTCCGGCATCGAAACATCCATCACGACAACATCGGGCAGGAGTTGCTGCGCGAGTTGGACGGCGACGCGCCCGTTGTCTGCTTCCCCGACCGTCTCCATGTCGGGCTGCGAGTTGACCAGAAGTTTTAGCCCTTCGCGAATCGTTTTGTGATCCTCGGCTAAAAGGATGCGGAGTTTATTCATCTGCCTCTCCCGTCTCCGGCGCGGGCGGCGTGGGAATCCGCACGGCCACGGTTGCGCCATCACCCGACTGCGATTCAATCTCGACCGTGCCACCGACGAGCGCGGCACGTTCGCGCATGCCGATTAGCCCTAGCCCTTTGTCGTCAGCCTTTAATATCTGCTGCAAGTCGAAACCTCTGCCGTCGTCTTCGATGATGAGTGAGACTTGACCAACACGACGTTCGAGCACAACGGCGACGCTGGCGGCTTCGGCGTGTTTGGCGACGTTGTTGAGAGCTTCCTGCGCGATGCGATAGAGCGCGGTTTCAATCTCCGGCGTCAAGCGTTCCCTGTCCATGCCGCTCGCGTGCAGTTGGACGTGAATGCCGACATGTTTTGACCAATTCTGGACGTAGGTGGAGAGCGCGGACTTTAAGCCGAGATCGTCGAGCGCCGTCGGGCGCATTTCCCAGACCATGTGGTCAACGTCGGCGTCGAGTTGCATGGCAATCGTTTGTAATGCTTCGACCTGTTCGCACAGGTTCTCCTGCTTACCACAATCTTCTTTCACCGCGTCGAGTTTCAGTTTGAGCGCGGTCAATTGCTGCCCGAACTGGTCGTGCATCTCGCGTGCGATGCGGCGGCGTTCGTCCTCTTGCGCGAAGACGATGCGGCGCAGCAACTCGACGCGCTCGCCTTCGATGCGTTGCCGCTCTCTGACTTCTTCCTGCAAAACGGCGTTCATTTCGGAGAGTGTGGCGGTCCGCTCCGCGACTCGTCGCTCCAATTCCTCATGCGACTTTTGCAGTTTCGCTTCGCTGCTGCGGATAACTTCTTCGGCTCGTTTGCGTTCCGTGTAGTCGCGCGTCGAACCTGCGACCACCTCCACCGTCCCGTCAGCGGCGAAGACAGGAGTAAAGATATACTCATAAAACCCTTGCGCGCCGGATGGGCTGGTGTAGGGTGTTTCGTCCCTGATTCCCTGTCGCGTGTCGATGACTTGTTGAATCTGTTGCTGAAGCCGCGACGCCAGATGTTCAGGATATTGGAGGTCGAAGAAATTCTTGCCCATGGCTTCTTCGAGCTTTAACCCCCAGAGATCGAGCAAGGGCTGGTTGGCGTAGATGAAACGCCCGTCGCGGTCGAAGATGTAGGCAAAGTCGGTGATAGATGAAAGCGTGGTGTTGAAGACGTTGGACTGTCGCTCAAATTGGCGCGTCAGTTTTATCAGCGAATCTTCCTGCCGCTTGCGCTCGGTGATGTCGATGGAAACCCCGACAATGCCAATTAAATTCCCTTCGCTATCGTGGATAGGCGAGTTGATAATTTGTGCCGGAAAGGTCGTGCCGTCGCGTCGCTGCACATTAAACTCTCCAAACCAGCTTTTGCCCTGTCGCAGTTGAGACATAATCTCAAGAGCTTGCTTGGACATTATTTCCGGCATTGTCAACTCCATAATCTGACGACCGATAGCTTCTTGTGCCGTCCATCCGTAGAGCTTTTGGGCAAACTGATTCCAGTAGATAACAATTCCGTCCGGGTTTGTGGCAATTACAGACTGTTCGACGGCATCCAGCAAACGTGCTTGAAAACGTATGGACTCATCCGCAGCTATTTTGCGCTCGGTGAGGTCGCGTGTAATCATCGCGTAGCCATGCACCGCGCCCGATTTGACGCGCTCGTCACGCAGGAGCGACAAGAAGCCGCTCGCGTAAAAGCGCGTGCCGTCCTTGCGAACGTACCAACGTTCATCACTCACGCTGCCGCGTTCGTTGGCCTCGCGCATCTCGCGTTTCATCACCTGATGTTCGCGGTCTTCGGGCGTGAGCAGCAACGCAGTAGAGTTCCCGATGATTTCGCTCTCAGCGTAGCCAAACAGAGTCCGCGCGCCGATGTTCCAGTAATCAATGCGCCCGTCAGCGTCCATCGTGTAGATGGCGTGACCCTTTGCGCTCTCCACAAGCAGCGCCATACGCTCTTTCGCTTCGAGCAGAGATGCTTCCGCGTGTTTGCGCTTGGTGATGTCGATAAAGGTCAGGATGACGCCTTCGATGTCGTTCTCAGTCGAACGATACGGGGACACCTGAGCGATGTACCAACGCCCGTCGCGGCTCGCTACTTCGCGAGACGTTTGATGTAACTCGTCGAGAACCCGCTTCACGTCCTGCAACATGTCCGGGTAATCGAGTTTGTGCGTGATGTCCGAGAGGGAGCGCCCCGTATCCGACGCAATCACACTGAAAAGGTCTTGTGCGCGCGGCGTGTAGAATTTGATGTTCAAGTCACCATCAACGAAGACGGTCGCCAAATTGGTTGACGTGATTAAATTTCGCAAGTCGCTGTTGGAGACGGCGAGTTCGTCGATTTTCTGCTTCAACTCGCCATTGATGGTCTGAATTTCTTCGTTGACCGATTGCAACTCTTCCTTGCCCGTCTCAAGTTCTTCGGTCGCCGAACGAAGCTCCTCATTCATCGCTTGCAGTTCCTCGTTCGAGGCTTTCAGTTCTTCGGTTTGCGTCTCGTACTGCTCGATGGTCGCCTGATGCTGCTCTTTCGACCTTTGCAATTCCTCTTCCAAAAGACGCAAGACCGGCTCTGATTCGTCTGCGCCATGCTCGCCGCTTTCTGCGCCCGTCAATCCTTCAACCTCATCAAAGAGGACGAGAAAGTAATTATTCGATACTCCCGCTGCATCGCCGCTGACGGGACGGGCAATCATGTTGACGTAAAAATCGCGATCGTCGCGTTTGATTCGCACGCGCCGCGCTTCAAACGATTTCCCTGTCTGCGCCGCTTGAAACAGGGCTGTGCGAAGTTCAATCCGAAGCTCTGGATGCACGACTTTCAGGAGATTGTGCGACGGCTCGCCGCCCACGAATTGCAGGAATCTTCCCGCGTGGTCGGACAGATGAACGATGTCGTAAGCCGCATCGATGATGACGCTCGGCGGCGCGTACTGCTCCAAAAGTTTTTGATGAAACTCGCCGAAAGAAATCCTCTGCCGCTCGCGCACCCCTTCCGTCTGCGATGCGGAACCGTGCCGCGGCAGAGGGATGCCGAGCGGCAGGCTCGGCACACGCGTGGCGGTGCGTGCGACGCTTTCGGCGCGAAAGATACGTTGCTTTTTATCCACGGTCGCAAACAGACGCGCCGCGCCCTCTGCCGATTCCGAGTTGCCCAGAAACAGAAACCCGTTGGGGCGCATCACGAAATGAAACAACTCGAAGATATGCATCTGCGCTTCGCGATTGAGGTAAATCAGCAAATTGCGACAGGTGATAGCGTCGAGTTTCGAGAACGGCGGGTCTTTAATCAGATTATGGACGGCAAACAACACTCGCTCGCGCACGTCCTTCTTGATACGATAACCGCCCGTCTCTTTCGTGAAGAAACGGCGCAGGCGTTCCGGCGATACATCCGCCTCGATGGTCTCCGTGTAGCTGCCGTCGCGCGCCGTCGCAATCGCCGCTTCGTCAATGTCTGTGGCGAATATTTGAATCGCGGGCGGCGACGGGAGCCGTTCCGCACGTTCCAGAAGCAGCATCGCCACCGAATATGCCTCTTCGCCCGTCGCACAACCCGCCACCCACACGCGCACCATGTCGCCCGTCGTCTTTTCGTGAAAGAGCAGCGGCACGACTTCACGCTCCAACTCGTCAAAGGCCGCGCGGTCACGAAAGAAGTTCGTCACACTGATGAGCAAATCTTTTAATAACGCCTGCGTCTCCATCGGATGTTCGCGCATAAAATCGCGGTACGCCGTGAGGGTCTGCAAACCGTTGACCTGTAAACGCCGCTCGATACGACGCAAAACGGTCGCGCGCTTGTAGTGTGTGAAGTCGTGTCCCGTGTGCGAGCGCAAGAGCATGAAGATATCGCGCAGGGCTGCTTCGTCCCCGTCTTCCTGACTAACGACGGGCGGCGGTTCTGTCTCCGGCGGCAACTTGATGCGGCTCGCGTTGCGCCAGATTTCGATGAGCTTGTCCGGCATCTGCGTGACGGGCAGCACGAAATCGACCAGACCGCTATTGATGGCATGGCGCGGCATCGAATCATGTTCGGCGTCTTTCGGGTCTTGCGCGAACGCCAGCCCGTTCTGCTCCTTGATGCGTTTCAGGCCGTTCGTACCATCCGAACCCATCCCCGACAGCACGATGCCGACAGCCATTTGCTTATGCGTCTCGCCGAGCGTGCGAAAGAACAGGTCGATGGCGACTTGCTTGCCTCCGCGCAACGGTTGCGGCTCGCTGAGTTTTATATGCCCGTCGCTCATCTCAAGATTCTTCGTCGGCGGGATAACGTAGACGTGGTTCGGCTCGACCCTGACGGCTTCGGTGACTTGCGTGACGGGCATCTCGGTCGTTGCCTGCAACAACGCGGCGGCGTGGCTCTCATGCTTCGGCGACAGGTGCATGATAACGACGAAGGCCATCCCGCTCTCGGCTGGCATGTGCGTGAAAAAGCCCTTCAACGCCTGCAACCCGCCCGCCGACGCGCCTAGCCCGATGACGGGAAAAGACGCAGCACCTTTAGGCGTCTGTGACCCCGGCTCTGTGTGTGAGTTTTGCACAATGCTATCGTCCATGAGATTCCCGCTCTATCACTTTTGCAACAAAGTATCACACGAAACATAAACAGACGTAGCTCGTTTCGGGCGGCTCACGCATGATGTGAGACTTCACGGCATCATAAGCGACGTAGGGCGGCGAGTATCAGGTATCGCGCCGACGAGTTACAACGCTACCGCCTCGCGGCACTCGGCCTCCTCATCCGAACGCAAACGCCAAAGAAGCACTCCGCCGGATAATGACCCGATAAACGAGTCGAAGCCGAAGCACATCGGCGTTAAAGTCCGGCGCGTAATTCTACCGTTAGCCCTAAGGTGCACAGACTGTATAATTGCATATCAACAAACGAATATGCAGGACTTTCTGAATTGTCGGGTAAAGCCTCTGTGAAGGGAAAATTCGTTGGATTGTTTGTGCAGATAACGCTTCGATTGAGTGTGGCAGTATGAAAATTGCGGATGTATTAACTTCCTAAAGGTGAGGCGGCTAGAAAATTAATGCTCACCTACTTGGCTGTTTCATCATTCTTTTAATACTATCAATTTCACCTTGAATCACCTTGATTTCTTCTACAAGTGTATTAATCTCTTCTTCTTCAAATTGATTCTCAGTATATTTTTTGCGTTTATAATCGTCTCTATACTTCTCCAAATATCTTTGTGGGTTGAAGGATGCACTTCTTATACTTGAATATAAATATCCTAATAAAATAGGGACAACACTAATTACCCAAACCCACGGTTCCATCACCGTCCAGGTAAATAAGTAAATACAAAGAATCGGTATAAAAAAACAGATTATAAGTAAGACACAAAAGATGAACTTAGTCCGCGTTACTTTTCTTTCTATATCTAAAGAGAGCGTATTCCTAAGCGATTTTAATGTATCGAGCGACTTTTTCTTTTCTTGTAAAAGCTCCTCTTTTTCACTTTTTGAAAGGCTTAAATTAACAGACTCTCTTAAAACACGTATTTCCTCATCTCTATTTTCAGTAATTATCGCGACATTCGTCGTCGGACTTTTCTGAGATTTCCCTTCCTTCTTTTGTTTAACTGTCGGAGGTAGATTATTTATTGTTTCTAACAACTGCTTGGAGTAATCAATCGGCCTAACTTCTATATGAGGAATTGTTGCAATAGCATTTATTTTATCAATTAGTGCACTGAGAGATGTGGGGTTGCTTGTCACGTCGATAAGGACGTGCCAGTGTGCAAAATGTGCGTCATCCTCAATTCTATTATATGAACTAATTATATTATATTCAGGGTGTATGTCATGGATAGCTTCGGTAAATTCGTGTATCGCTCCCACATGGTTGCCATGAATTATCTCTAAATGTGCCACTAAGAGCTTAGGGTCAAAAAATCTGATGATTATATATTTTTCTTCTGTATCCGAAAAAATAGTTCCTTGAATTGTATCCAAATCAATATTTATCCAGTCAGATAAATCCAATGCGGTCAAGAGGTATCGTTCTAAACCAATGCCTGTTTTCTTGACAGGGATAGGGCGCGGGTTTCTGTAAAAATTTACCAGGGCATCATATTCAATTTGATTCTTTCTGTTGCTTGAACGAGCGCCATCGACGATCTCGTTCTCACTAATTCCATTGACGACCTCATTTTCGCTGATATTAGTAAGAAATTTTATTGGCTCAAATTTTTGAATTGTGATTCCAAAATCTTCTTCATTATCCTCGACAGAGAATTTGTTTTTTATTCCGTCCCAAAGTTCTGCATTCGGAATCTCTTTTACCTTTCTATCTTTTACAACAAACCTTTCAAAATACTTACCGAAGTCTGCAATTATTGATACTGTAAAATCCTGCTCATAGTTAGCAATTAAACTTTCTTGAATAAATATATTGACTTCTAAATCCTTGAGAATCTTAGTGATTTTTCTTGTTAATCCCGGTCGGTCAATGGCACTAATTTCCAACTTCCATATATGCGTCCAATTTTGCGGACTAAACAACGAAATTATTACTTCACGGATATCTACTTTACGTTTACTTTTAGGTAGCTCATGTTCTGTTTTTCTAGGATATACATAAATCTGTGTGCCGGAAAGCAATCCAATTGAGGCTCTGTGATAATGCTCCAAACTAACTTCTATTCGCCCATTTTTAGATTCAAAAGTGCGGATTCCTGAGATGAATTTCATGGTGTTTGAGAAGTGAAGATTTGTAAGAGCAATGCTACCGCAACCCTTTAGCATTGCGAGGGTTATATCACAGACGAAGCAATTTGCAAACGATTTGCTATTATAAGGAATAATCGCAGGTATGCTATCGCGGGTCGGGCGGGTTGAATGAGTTGTTAGATGTGGCGTCTCCGCAATGATAGCGCGCTTGCAGAAAATCTATTCGGTCATTACTGACCACATACACGATACGTTGCTCTTGTGTTAAGCCCCACCATCACAAGAGCAACTTTATGATCTATCTCCACCCAACACTTCAAACCTTCCTGGAACTCTGGGTGAGAGAAAATAAGCCGACCGGGAGGCTTTGTATCAAGACTCCATCTTGACGGATGAATGCCTCGCCCATCCGTCAAGATGGAGTCTTGAGCGACTTGTTAGGCGGCGCACACCTTGCCCAATGTCTCCGCCCACTTGCTTACTACTACCTTCCCATACATCTCTTGCTCTTTCTGCCGACGAATCGCACATGCTCTACGAAAAGCACCCAACTCCCCGTGCTTCTTAATCGAGACGCATGTTTGCCCCTTCTTTTCTCTTCCTGCGTGCCACGACACTTGATATACCTCATTCAGGTAAATCGTCCCGTCTTTTCCTTTGTATTTCTTGACCGCTCGGCGCACTCCGACCACGCCGCTATTGTTGCGTGGGTTATTGCCCACCACTACCCAATCCGTGCGCGGCTTGCCTAACTCCTTCTCAAGCTGATTGCGGCATTCAACGGCCTTCTTCAGACCTGCTTCCTTACCGCCATGAGCCTTATCACTAATGAATTTGGACTTGGTGACATTCTTTAATCTCACCCTAACATACCAACCGACAGTCTTTCGTTCCGGGCAATCAATACGGCTGATGCCCTTATGACCACTCTTCGCCATAATTTCCCTGACCCTTTCTTGGGGATTAAATTTTCGGTGAGTAAGGAGAAGTTATCGCCTCATGGCTTAGATGTCAAAGAGCTAGAAAGCATTTGGCGGCCTAGCAGCAGCATTCACCCCTAAACGCGAGCCAGCGCGACTTTCATCCGACAGCTTGAATGTTTGTTTAGTTGTGGCGCGGCGGGTTAATTCGAGCGTTAGATGCAGGGTGCATTCTTATATCAACTTGTAGAAAACCACTGTAGTAATCAATGCATTGTCGGCGTTGCGCGCGTACTGTGGGATGACCCCTGCGCACGTATAACCACAATTCACATATAACTGCTCAGCAGTGCTTCCTTGCTCTGTATCAAGCACAAGAAGCGTCCGCCCCGCCTTGCGCGCGGCTTCTTCTACCGCACCCATGAGTGCACGCGCAATCCCGTGACGACGAAAACGCGTGTGCACCAGAAGCTTCTGGACTTCTGCACGATGCAAGCCATTCTGTTTGGTAACGAGTGCAAGCTGCACTACGCCCGTCACGTCACCCGCTTCGCTCGAAACAAGTAGCAGGCGCTTGCCTTGCGCGACTTCATTCAAGGTTTCCAACCAATAGTCTTCAGCTGCCTCAAATGTCAGAGGCGGCAAGAAGCCGACCGACGAGCCGCTATCAACTGTATCCTGTAAAAGAGCCACCAACTGTGGCAGGAGCGGTTTTGCCTGTTCCTCAGATAAAAGTTCAATCTCGTACATGGGTTACACGTAAGGGGAAGACTCCCCATTAAGATGCTTGAACAACGCAACACGCAGAGCATAACAATGCCATACAGCCGACCGCAAAATAGCGTTGTTTTTATTCGTGAGACTTGCTGATAATCAAGTTGGGCGCGGCGACTGAGGGGCGTTATTGCGACGGCGCGAACATTAAGGCTGCCGAATAAGCCGCAGATCGCCTGTCCCTGACAAATCAATAAACTCAAACTCAATATCTGCTCCTACTCCCGGAATATACCTATACTTCCAAATCTCTCCAGAACTTGTGTTTTGCTTTTCATGCGGCTCGCTGTGAAGGATATGTGTGCGCCCACGATCAGTTCGCCAGCCCGCCATATCGCCGAAAGTAAAATTACTATTGGCATAAGTCACGCGTTCATAATGCTCATCTCGATACTCATTCTCTTCTGTATCCGCATCAGGATCGCGCCTCTGCCAAAACGCGACAACATACTGCTCGCGTTCCTCATCCGTTTTTAACTCTAAGAAGCGTTGCTTTTCATCGGGCGTGATAATGTAAGCCACATCTTCATTCAACCATTTATGATACTTGTCCCTTTCGTTGGACTGACCATACGAAATGACAGAACTTAGAACTAAGGCAGCAGCAAGACAGTACAGGAATATTCTCCGCAACAGTTGCTTCCTCATCACACGAAGTTGAGTGGCATAACGCTGGAATTGAGTCGCGCCGCAAATAACTGAGCTAACGACAAGTCTCGCATGAAAGGTTGGCTCATTCGGCGCCGACTCGAATGACTTGTTAGGAGCGTGTTGCACAAAATCAGTTTGACAAAGGCAAGTCAACTTCCGTCTGCTGACGATTAAGCCGTAAATTTAATCGTTGTCGGTATGTTAATTGTCGCCAAATCCACTCCATCGGGCCATAACTAAAATACTTCAGCCACAACGCACTCATCAATATCTGAAATAGAAAGATGGCAAACGCAAGCAACGTCGCCTTCCTCGCTCCGAATCTTGCGAACTGACCGAAACCGTAACCGTAAAAAATGAGAACGCAGATAACCGTCTGCAGTAAATAATTGGTCAAAGCCATACGCCCGACCGGAGCCAGAAAGGAGAGCAGTCGCCGCCACTTCGCTTTTTGCCACAGCGTTGTGACCGAGGCGATATAAAACAGCGCCAGCGCAGGAACGCCGAAGGCATAGCTGATAACACCTCCGATTCCCGCAGGCGTTGGTGGGAGCACGGCTTCCTTTCCCGCCAACGCCGCAAAAGCGATATTGCCGACAAGACCTAAAATAAGTCCGTATCTCAACACGCGGCGAGTGAACGGCTGATGACTCGATAAATCCTGAAAGAACCCGCGTCGATATGCATAAAAGCCGAGCAAAAACATCGCCAGTATTTTCGGCAGACGCATCTCGAAAAACAGACTCAGATACCTGCCGACAATATAATTCAGGTTAAAATCGGTGATAATTTGCAGGTAACTGCCTTGCTGAACCTTTCTGACTGCCTGGTTCCAAAAATCAAACTGTGCGGCATCCAGCCTCGCTAATGCTTCGGGCGCAACAAAGGCGACAAACAAAATATAAAACAGAATGTATGTCAGAATCGGAATCACCAACAGGGCGAACACCCATTTGAGCAGCGCGCCGTTTGTTTTCTTGCGAAACAGAAGAAGCAGAAAGCCCATCACGGCATAGATGCTGAGAATATCACCAGCCCACAGCAAATAAGCGTGAAGCAAACCGATGACGAACAGCCAGAACAGACGCCGTTTGAAAAGCGAAGCGTGGAGGTCGCCGCGTTCTTCCGCACGCGCGATTTGCAGTGCAAAGCCGAAACCAAACAGAAACGAAAAAATCGAATAAAACTTGCCTTCGACAAAAAAGTGAACCAGAAAATGCGTGATTTGGTCGGCGGTCGGGCTTTGCTGCGCCAAAACCGGAGGCATCATTCCGTAACCGGAGAACCACTGCATGTTGCCGATAAGAATGCCGCAGACAGCCAGTCCGCGTAGCACATCAAGAATTTCGATGCGTTCGCGCGAAGAAATTGGACTGATATGGCTTTGAGACATAATCACCTTTTTTCAGCAATACAAGTTGATTTACTTAACGAGAGTATCTATAGATTCTTCTCCCCTAATCAAAATACAAAGACTATTTAAGAACAAGATAGCCGCCTAACGCCCGCACTGACCCGCGCCAATCGCAGCCATCCGACACGGAAAGGATAAATCAACGTTGAAAAGAATACTATCGAGGCATCGGGATAAATGAGTGGTTCGACGGCATGTCGCGACAAAAACGGATTATTGAAATAAAGATTTTTACTTCTTACATTGCAGATATTTCAAAGGACTTTCAACATCATAAAAATCTGATTCTTTTGCAAACTGCGTCAGAAGTTTAAGGTGCCCAGAGCCGTAAATTACAAGGATTCGGTCGTTCGGCGAATCGGTGATTCTGATGATGTTGTCGAGAATTGTCAGATTTCTTCTATACCACCACGAAACATAATTTGCTCCGATATAATCTTTACCGCGTCCGATTCGCATGAGGTCATAATAGATTTTATGGTTTTTCTCTATTCGGTCGGGTTGGTTGAGAAGAATAAGTTGGTCTGTAATGGACAGTGAGAATAGTTTTTCGTGTTCCTCATCTACTTCTTTCTTTAGATTTCGATAAACTCCTTTTAGAAAACTATCCAACTCGGCATCTTTGGAAGCATATTTTTCATAACTGATAGAAGGATCATCCCAGAAATCACTCCAATCAACACAGTAAACTTTTTTAAGACCTGCCTCTTTCGCTAAGCGAAAACCTATCTGATTGGTTTCGTTTTTCGAGAGTTGATAGTTTCCAGACAAGTATTTATCGTAAATTTCCTGAGTTTTCGCGTCCTTCTCAAGGTCACATTCGACGACAATCTTAGTCGGTTTGAATTTCTTCAGCTTTTCGATAAGTTGAACTATCTGCTTTTGTCGTTCCGGACTGGTAACATCGTCAACTTTACCGTTTACGACATTGTTTCCGGGAGTTCCCATATGATAAGTCCCCAGAACAACAAGCGCCGGTTTAGTCTCGGCATATCTGTCAACAATGCCAATTTGAGCCTTCACGGCAAACGTCGAAAGAAAAAGAGAACAAAACCCGAATAGGAAAATTTTTGCACACAATTTCATAAAATATCCCTCCAATTAAAACCATCATTAATAAAACACCGCGAGAATTATTTTTATGGCAAAAAAAGAACACACACCGATATGGACAAGCTCTCGATGAAAGGCTTGCTTATTGCGTGTCCGTTTGAATGAGTTGTTAGGCGTCGGTCGCGTTTGAAGAAGGGCGTCTTTGATACGTCAGCGTTATCGGCCTCAAGAATCAAAGACGCCCCAAAGTTTCCAGACTAACAAGAAGTTGGGATGGTAGTCCCGTATGCAGCATTGACATAGGCTAAGAATGCTTGCGCTGAGGGTGTGTCAAGACGGTAAACAACGTTCGTCGAGCGGCACACCGAGTCGCCTGTGATGGTAATCCCCACTAGAATCTGTTGCCCGTTGACTGTGAGGAAATTCGGGCCGCCGGAATCTCCGAAGCAAGTCCCGCCGTTACCGGTCGCCGGATTTTGTGATAAACGAAGGTAACCTCCGTTGAGGGAATTGAAGGTAGAGAAGGAATACATTCTAGGTATCGGATTCGCGTCTTGAAAGTAAGGAACCCCGTGACCCACCACACGATTCTGCAAACCATATCCGGCGGCAGTAAAAACTGCATCCTTCAATCCGTTTTGAGCGACGAGCTGATCTAGCAGGCCGCAGGTCGGGAGAGTCGCCGGAGCAATACCTTTGACGTTAGATTTAAGTATCAGCACGCCGATGTCGCCCGAATCACTCTGGCTCGGATTGTAGTTCGGATTGGTGACGACATAATTGACCGCAAGCAGTTTGGTCTTTGTGCTAGTCAAACTCCCGAAAGGTATTGACTTGTCGAAGCTCACGTAAGCGGTGTAGCCCTCAGGAGCGAGAACCTCCGTGAAATACTGTGTGCAGTGGCTCGCGGTCAGAAACACATTCGGAGTAATCAATGTCCCTGAACAGAGAGGATAGATTTCGCCTGTCGGCGACTGGACGATGAACGCTCCGACGTTGCTATAAGTATTGTTTGAGTCAATGTGCCCGTATGTGATGGCACTTGCACGAAATGGCATGAGCAACAGAGCGATAGCAACTGCGGCAGACAGAAGAGTCAAGAAGTACTGTGTACGACGCATTGTGGAAGCCTCCTTTGATTCAGACGGAAAGAATGTGAACAGCGAAAGCAGTGAGATAGGTGAAGTGCGATTATACTCCCACTGTCCAGCATCACAAACAACTTATATACCACACGATGCGATTCTAAAATAAACATATTGAATCAAAGTGAAACGTGGTGTATCTTTCCGCTGGACATCCTGATTGATCTTATTACTGCAAACGTGGCACGCAAACTCCTGGACGTAAGTCCAATCAAATGAACAAAAATGCACAAGAGAGGTGAGATTCGTCACTTCCCTGACCCGTTGGACGAACGAAAAAACTCGTCAGCCAGTCAGAAGTGCTCGCCCTTAAACCCAGACGTGCGGGTTCCGGTGCGAACTGAGACGTGAGCAGATAACCTTCACCTGCTTCCACTCTTTCCCGACACCATCCGTATTTAAAGGCCGCTGCTTTGATCACTCAATAAGCATCCTCTACATCGTTTGCAAACTCAGATACAGAGACTCGGTGAAGATGATAGTCGGGCGTGGGGTTGATGTCTCTCGTACAAGGCTCCTGGGTTGGTTGAGAGCGCAACGTTAAGAAATTTGAGAAGCGTTGGAATTGCTCCGCTCGTCCGGGTTGGAAGGTCATGGCGTGTGGACGAGACATGTATCAAAGTTCGAGGCAGGTGAAGTTATTTGTAACGCGCCGTCGAACGAGCATGGTCTCATAGTTGATTTCCTGCCAAGCTAACAGAAAGACATTGCTGCTGCTGTAAGATTCTTCACACTAGCCATAGAGCAGCATGGCGCACCTGAAGAGAGTACGCCGGACGGCTATCCGGCGAGGCGTACTGCTATCGCTGAACTGAAGAAGGGGCAAGTGAAAGGTTGGGAGGAAGAGACGCGTCGGGGCGGGCGAGATTCGTCGAGCCTGTTCGGGGTCGTCGTCTAGGTAAAGTCTGCGCGGAAGATGTTCCCGTCTCAAAATAATTCCCACAACACTAGCGTTTTACGAGATGAAAGATAAACCTTCAACCGTGGTCGAGCTACTGCGGACACGTGCGCTCAACCAACCGGAGCACGTCGTCTATACCTTCCTGCGCGACGGCGAGAACGAAGAGTCGCGCCTGACGCACGCGGAATTGGAACATCAGGCGCGCATCATCGCCACACGCCTCCAAAGCCTGAACATGGCCGGAGAGCGCGTGCTATTGCTCTACCCGCCGGGGCTGGAATACATCGCGGCCTTTTTCGGTTGTCTCTATGCGGGCGCGGTCGCCGTCCCTGCTTACCCGCCGCGTCCGAACCAATCACTGCTACGCCTTCAATCCATCGTCGCCGACGCGAGGCCATTGGCAGCGTTGACCACGACGCGCATTTTGCGCCGGATGGAGACACGCGTCGGGGAGGCGGACGCACTGAAGCGACTGGCGTGGCTGGCGACTGACGACCTCGCCGCCGCCGAGGACGATTGGCGCGAAGAAGCGCGTGCGGCGGACGAACTGGCCTTCTTTCAGTACACGTCCGGCTCGACGGGCACGCCGAAGGGCGTCATGCTGACGCACAGCAATCTGCTGCACAACGCCGAACTGGTGCGCCGTGCGATGGCGCATGCGCCGACAGACCGTTACGTGTCGTGGCTGCCGACCTTTCACGATATGGGCTTCATGGCGGGCATCCTTCAACCGCTCTACGCGAACATCTCCGCCGTCTTGATGTCGCCCGCCTCCTTCCTACAGAACCCTGCGCTTTGGCTGCAAGCCATCGCCCGTCACCGTGCGACGACCAGCGGCGCTCCAAACTTCGCATACGATTTGTGTGTACGACGCGCACGACCCGCGCAACTCGTCGGACTCGACTTGTCGAGTTGGAGCGTGGCTTTCAATGGCGCGGAGCCGGTGCGTGAGGAGACCATGCGACGTTTCGCCGAAGCGTTCGCGCCGTACGGATTTCGACGCGAGGCGTTCTACCCCTGTTACGGGTTGGCCGAAGCGACGCTGATGGTTTCGGGAGGCGCGAAATCGGGCGGATACGTAGCGAAGACTTTCGACGCCGAGGCGCTTGAGAAGAATCGTGCGGTCGAGCCTCTGTCGGCGGAGGCGTCGCAGCGGGCGCTCGTCGGTTGCGGCAAGGCGTTGGGGCAACAGCAGGTCGTGATTGTTCATCCAGATAAGTTAACCGCCTGCGACACGCACGAAATCGGCGAGATATGGGTTTCCGGCGGCAGCGTCGCCAAAGGTTACTGGAATAGGCCGGACGAGACAGCGCAGACATTCCATGCACGCCTCGCCGACACGGGCGACCAAACATTTCTACGCACGGGTGACCTCGGATTCGTGCACGGCGGCGAATTGTTCGTCGCAGGGCGCATGAAAGACCTGATTATCATTCGCGGCCTTAACCACTACCCGCAAGACATCGAGCAGACGGCGGAGCAGAGTTATCCGTCGCTGCGTCCCGGTTGCTGCGCGGCCTTCACCGTCACAGTTGCGGGCGAGGAGCAACTGGTCGTCGTGCAGGAGGTCGAACAGCCGCAGCAGGCGCAAGAACTGCCGGAGATTATTGACGCCATTCGACGCGCGGTGGCGGTGGAGCATGAATTACAGGTTTACGCCGTCGTCTTAATCAAACCTTCGACCATCCCAAAAACTTCCAGCGGCAAAATTCAACGTCATCTCTGTCGAGAAAGATTTTTGGCTTCAACTTTGGACGAAGCGGCGCGCAGTTTGACGGGCCACTCCGTGAAGGAAACCGGCAGCCGTCAACACACGCGCGATGAATTGTTGCTCGCGCCGCCCGAAGAGCGCCTCAGATTCGTGGAAGAATATTTGCGCGGGCGGGTGGCCGGAGTTTTGAAGGTTTCGCCGTGGTCGCTTCGTCTGTCGCAATCGCTCGCCACCGCCGGACTCGACTCGCTGGCAGCAGCCGAATTGAAGTACAGGATTGAGTCAGACTTGAACGTCGTGGTTCCGCTTGTGAAGTTTCTCGAAGGCGACAGTCTGAGCCTGCTGGCGACACAACTGCTGCAACTGATTGAGGAAGCGCCATCGGTCGAGGAGTCGGCGGAAATCACCGCCGTCGAGGAAGTGGCCGAGCATCCGCTCTCGCCGATGCAGCAAGCCATCTGGGTGTTGTGCGAACTCGCGCCGGAGAGCGCCGCCTATAACGTGGCGTTTGCCGCCGACATCGCCGCCGCGCTCGATGCGGACGCATTGCGCCGCGCGCTCAGTGCACTGCTTGAGCGGCATTCGTCCTTGCGCGCCACCTTTCACCTCCGCGACGGTCAGCCCGTCCAACGCATTCACGAAACACCGCAACTACATTTCGAGACGACCGACGCGACGCGTTGGAGCGAACAGGAACTCCGCGAACGCCTGCTCGCTGAATCTCATCATCCGTTCGACATGGAACGAGGCCCGATGTTTCGCGTCAAGCTCTTTTCGCGTTCGGCGCGAGAGTATGTGCTGCTGGTGACGGCTCATCACATCGTCATTGATGGATGGTCGTTCTGGGTGCTGCTCGATGACCTACAGAGCCTCTACGCAGCGGAGAAGACGGGCGCGGACGCGTCTCTGCCCGCCCTCGACAGCCGCTACACGGATTACGTCTACTGGTCAAACGCGATGCTTGGGCAGCCTGAAGGCGAGCGGCAGTGGTCTTACTGGCAGAGCCGTCTGTCGGGCGAGTTGCCGCTGCTCGACATTCCGACGAGCAAGCCGCGCCCGCCCGTGCAAACCTATCCTGCCGCGTCACATCACTTCACCGTCTCGCGCCAACTGACTGCCCGACTCAGAAAACTGGCGCACGCCGGACAGGCCACTCTCTACATGACGTTGCTCGCGGCCTATCAAGTCTTGCTCAGTCGCTACACAGGACAACGAGACATCCTCGTCGGCTCGCCGATTTCGGGGCGCAGTCGCGCTGCTTTTGAAAACGTGGTCGGGTGCTTTTTCAACGTCATCGTGTTGCGCGCCGACTTCTCCGCGAATCCCTCGTTCGGAGATTTTCTCCAACAGGTGCGGCAGACGGTTCTCGGAGGTTTGCAACATCAAGACTTTCCGACGCACCTGCTCACCGAACGACTCCATCCTACGCGCGACCCAAGTCGCCCGCCGCTCTTTCAAACGACTTTCATCTTGCAGAAACCTCATCGCGGTGTCGCCGACGTGTTCACACGCGCCCGCGACGACGGCGACGGCAGCAATAGTGGCAACAATGGTGGCGGCAGCAATGGCGGCAACTCCGTTCTTCCTTTGCGCTTGCGCCCGCTCGAAAGACGACATGCACGCGCCGAATTGGAACTTGAGATGATTGAGATTGAAGGCGAGCTTTCCGCCTGGTTTCATTACAACACAGACCTCTTCGACGCGGCCATGTTAGAGCGATTGACAGGCCACTTCCTCACCCTTCTCGACGAAATTGCCGAGCGCCCGGACAAGCGCATCTCACACCTGACGCTGCTGACCGAGGACGAACGGCGCACCATGCTCGACGTTTGGAGCAACGCCCGTCCACCCTCCGTCGCCGGAGCGACGACCGTGCAGTCGCTCTTTGAAGCACAGGCGCAGAAGAACAGTGAAAAGGCAGCGGCGGTTGCTGATAAGTCGTCTTTAACCTTCGCCGAATTGGACGCGCAGGCGAATCAACTAGCTAACTTGATTATGGAACTCGTTGATGATTGAGAACACATAGTTCGACATCAAACGAGACGAACTCACGCATTAGTCGGCGGCGTGCGAGACATCATCAACTTCAACAATCCTGTAGAGCGAGAAATATGGGGCAGAGCATGAGAGGTAAGTTAATCGGACTGATGATAGACCCGGCTCCGCATCTCCTCGTCGGAGTGCTGGGCATACTCAAATCGGGGCACGGGTTCGTGCCGATAGACCCGCAGCAGCCGATAGAGAGAGTCGGGTTCATTCTGAACGAGTGCGAAATCGAAATCCTCGTCACAGAGGAGAAGTACCTTAAGACGGCGCGGCGCATTGCTACGCGCGTTTCTTCGCTCAAGCACCTGATATGTCTCGACCGTGCCACCGACAAGAGCGCCGCCAAGAACGATGACCCGAACGCTCCCGGCGTCTTCGACAGCGGCGATTATCTCGCACGTCCTGCCGCGCGACCGGAGTTGAACGCTGCCGCGCACGATACGCTCTATGCCATCTACACGTCCGGCTCGACGGGCACGCCGAAGTGTGTGCCCATCTCGCATGAGAATCTGTTCCCTCTGCTGATGTGGAGCAGAGATTACTTCGGATTCGGCGAACACACGAAGACGCTGCAAACCCTCTCGCACTGGTTCGACTTCGGCATCTTTGAGATTCTGACGACCGTGCTGTTCGGCGGCACATTGTACTTCTTCGACAAGAGCGGCACGGGCGACCTCCTCCACTACGTTCGCTACGCCAACCGACATTCAATCAACACCATCAACGCCGTTCCCTCCTTCATCAAAGAGATTGTCGCCTACGGCGAGAGCATGCCTGCTTTGCGAACGCTCCACCTCGGCGGCGAGCAGTTGACACGCAAACTGGTGGCAGGCATCTCCGCGATTGTCCCCGACGAATGTGTGCTCTACAACGGCTACGGGCCGACCGAGGCCAGCGTCAACTGCTCCATCTACTCGCTCGGCAACAATCTCTCACGACAAAACGAGTGGCCTGACGGAATTCCCATCGGCAAAGCGACCGCCGCTAATTCCCTCTACGTCCTCGACGAGTTCTATCAGCCTGTGCCCGTCGGCGTCGTGGGCGAATTGTTCGTCGGCGGCGACGGTCTCAGCGACGGCTATCTCAAACGCCCTGCCCTGACCGCCGAACGTTTCATCCCGCATCCGTTCTCCGCGTCGCACGGTGCGCGTCTCTATCGCACGGGCGACATCGTGCGCTACACGCCCGACGGTGAGATTGAGTATCTCGGACGCCTCGACCATCAGGTCAAGGTCAGGGGCTTCCGCATTGAACTCGGCGAGATTGAAGCGGCGTTGCGCGGACATGCGGAGATACGCGAGGCGGTCGTAGTAGCGAGCGATGGCGACGGCGAAGGGGAGAAGCGTCTGGTCGCTTACTTGGTGGCCGAGCAGCCGGAATCCGCGCCGTCGGTCGGCGAGTTGCGAGGCCATCTGAGAGAGAAGCTGGCGGAATACATGGTTCCAACGTCGTTCGTTATGTTGGACTCTCTGCCGCTCATGCCGAATGGGAAGATAGACCGACGCGCGCTGCCGTCGCCCGCGCTTGCGACGAACGTGGCTGATGAAGACTATGTGGCACCGCGCACTCCGGTCGAAGAGATGATTGCGGCGATTTGCGAAGAGGTGCTCGGCCTGACCCGACTCGGCGTGCACAGCAATCTCTTCGACCTCGGTTGTCATTCGCTGTTAGCCATTAAAATCATCGCGCGGCTGCGCGAGACGCTTCAGACCGACTTGCCTCTGGTCGCCTTCTTCGAGTCGCCGACGGTCGCAGGGTTGGCCGAGAGCATCGCGGCAATCAAACAAGACCTGCGCCCATTGAGTCTGCCACCGATTGAGAAGGTTGAGCGCGGCCACGCCTATCCGCTTTCGTTCGCGCAGGAGAGCGTCTGGTTTCTCGACCAACTGCTCGTCGGCAATACATCTTATTTCATCCCGCGCGCCATAAGGTTCAATGGTCGTCTGGACGTGCGATTGGTCGAGCAGACTTTTACCGAACTTGTGCGGAGACACGAAATTCTCCGTACCGTATTCCCGACACGCGACGGTCGCCCAGTGCAGATTATCCAACCGCCGGAGCCTTTCGCTGTGCCGTTGACTGACCTGCGTGATTTGCCCGCAGAGGCGAGAGAGGCTGCCGTCGAGCAGTTTATCCTCGAAGAAGGTCAACGCCCGTTCGATTTAGAGCGCGGGGCTTTGCTGCGAGTCACAGTGTTGCAGTTGGGAGATGAGGAGTTTGTGCTCGTACTCGTCGAGCACCACCTCGTTCACGACGGCTGGACGCAGGGCGTGTTGCTCAGCGAGTTTCTGACGCTCTACACGGCTTTCGTCAACGAACAGCCCTCGCCCCTGCCGGAACTGCCCGTGCAGTTCGTCGATTTCGCTTGCTGGCAGCGAGAGTGGTTGCAGGGCGAGACGTTGGAGCAATTGCTGTCTTACTGGAAAAAGCAACTCGCGGACGCACCACCCCTCTTGAATCTGCCGACCGACCGACCGCGCCCGCCCGTGCAGAGTTTCCGTGGCGCGGAGTTGACGCTCGACATTCCGGCGAGCCTCGCCGACGCCGCGCGCGACCTCAGCCGCCGCGAAGGCGTCACGCTGTTCATGACCATGCTCTCCATCTTCGAGACGCTCTTCCAACGCTACACGGGACAGGAAGACTTTTGCGTCGGGACGGCGGTGGCAAATCGTCGTTGCCTCGAAATCGAAGGCTTGCTCGGCATGCTCGTCAACACGCTGCCTCTGCGCGTTGACCTGTCGGGCAATCCTCCGTTCCGCGAGTTGCTGGCTCGCGTGCGAAAGGTTTGTCTCGAAGCCTACGCGCATCAGGACTTGCCTTTTGAGAAACTAATCGAGGAGCTACAGCCCGAACGCGACATGCGTTACATGCCGTTTATGCAAGTCATGGTCGCCTTCCTCGACACTCCGATGGGTGAGATGGAGTTGCCGGGCGTGTCGATGAGTTTGATGGAGGCGCACAACCGCTCCGCCAAATTCGACCTCAACGTGGTCTTCATACTTCCCGCAGAGCAGCACGTCGGCGTTGTCCCTCACGACGGCGACAACGACATTCGCGTCCTCTTTGAATACAACACGGACATCTTCGAGGAGGAGACCATCAAACGTCTGATGGGTCATTTCCGTCGTTTACTCGAAGCCGTCGTCGTTGACGCGGGGCAGCGCATTGAAGAGTTGCCGATGTTGACGCCGGACGAGGAACAGCAACTACTCGTCGTCTGGAACGAGACTGACGCGGAGTATCCGCTTGACAACTGCGTACATCAACTGTTTGAGGCGCAGGCGATGAACAGGCCGGAAGGCGTGGCGGTGGTGTTCGAGGATGGGCAGTTAAGCTACGGCGAATTGAATGCGCGCGCTAACCAACTGGCACATCATCTGCAAACTCTAGGCGTCGGGCCGGAGGTGCGAGTCGGAATCTGCGTCGAGCGTTCGTTGGACGTGGCGGTGGCCTTGCTCGGCGTGCACAAGGCGGGCGGCGCTTATCTCCCGCTTGACCCTGAATACCCGCAAGAACGTCTCGCCTTCATGGTCGAAGATGCGCGTGCGTCCGTCATCCTCACGCAGACGCACCTGACGGAACGCCTGCCGCCGTGCGACGCGCATGTCGTCTGTCTCGACGCCGATTGGCATTCAATAAAAGGCGCGCAGACAGAGAACCCGCAGCGCCGCATGAGCGTCGATAATCTGGCTTACGTTATCTATACCTCCGGCTCTACAGGCGTTCCGAAGGGCGTGGAGATAACTCACCGCGCGTTGCTCAATCTCATCTTCTGGCACCGACGCGCTTTCGCGCTCGGCGTTGGCGAAAAGACGACGCACGTGGCGTCGCTCTCGTTCGACGCGTCGGTGTTTGAACTGTGGCCGTCGTGGGTTGCGGGGTCTACCGTCTACATCGCCGGGGAAGATTTGCGTCGCTCGCCTGAGCAGATGCAGCATTGGCTCCTGACGAACGGCATCGAAGTGAGTTTTCAACCGACTCCGATGGCGGAAATTCTCCTGTCGCTTGAGTGGCCGGAGACGACGCCGCTCCGACTGATGACGACGGGCGGCGACAACCTCAAGGCCACTGGCTATCAGCATCAGCCCTTCATGCTCGCCGATACCTACGGCCCGACCGAATACACCGTCGTCACCACCTCGGGCACGGTCGAGCGTCGTACGCCGTCCGCGCCGCCTCCGCCCATCGGTCGCCCCATCCCGAATACGCAACTCTACATCCTCGACCGACACTTACAACCGACGCCCGTCGGCGTCCCAGGCGAGTTGTACATCGGAGGTCGCGGGCTGGCGCGGGGTTATCTGCGTCGCCCCGACCTGACGGCTGAACGTTTCATCCCGCATCCGTTCTCCGCGTCGCACGGCGCGCGTCTCTATCGCACGGGCGACATCGTGCGCTACCTGAACGACGGGAGAGTCGAGTTTGTGGGTCGCGCCGACCAGCAGGTTAAAGTGCGCGGCTTCCGCGTCGAGTTGGGTGAAGTAGAGGCGGTGCTTCGCGCGCACGCCGGGGTGCGCGCGGCGGTGTTGACTACGCAAGAAGACCGTGTGGGCGGGCTGCGACTGGTGGCCTATGTGGTCGGCGCGTCAGGTTCTGCGCTGAGCATGGAAGAGTTGCGCGCATACCTACAGCAGAAACTCCCGCTCTACATGCTGCCGGGCGCGTTTGTGCTGCTCGAAAGCCTTCCCTTGACGCCCAACGGCAAAATTGATTGGCGCGCTTTGCCGTCCGCAGACGACGTGCAAGGCGACACGCTAACTGACTACCACGCTCCGCGTACGCCGACCGAAGAAATACTGGCAGGAATTCTGGGTCGTGTGCTTCAGGTCGAACAGGTCAGCATCCACGATAACTTCTTCGCGCTCGGCGGCCATTCGCTCCTTGCGACACAGGCGCTCTCGCGTGTGCGTGAGGCGTTCGCCGTGGAACTCCCTCTGCGCGCCTTCTTCGAGCAGGCGACGGTCGCCGGTTTGGCAATGGTGGTCGAAGCGGCGCAGGGCGCGGGACAACGCGCGGCGTCGCCGCCGATGACGCCCGTCAGTAGAGATGAAAGATTGCCGTTATCCTTCGCGCAGCTTCGCCTCTGGCTCATCAACCAGATGGAACCCGACAGCGCGGCCTATCATCTGCCGATTGCGTTGCGCCTGTCGGGGCGACTCATCCTGTCGGCGCTGGAACTAACGCTCTCCGAGGTCGTCCGGCGACATGAGGCGTTGCGGACGACATTCGATGTGACAGACGGGCAACCCGTTCAGGTTATCCACCCACCGCAACCCACGAACTTGTCGCCGCTCGACCTCACCAGTTTGAGTGCGGAAGATGCAGAGGAGCGCGTGCGGCAAATCCTGTCCGAAGAGGCCGATAGGCCATTCGACCTCAAGGATGGCCCTTTGTGGCGCGTGCAAATCCTGATGCTGAACGAGGACGAACACGTCCTGCTGCTGACGATGCATCACATCATCAGCGATGGATGGTCGATGGGAGTGCTGCTGAGAGAAGTGGCGGCTCTCTACGGGGCGTACAGTGTGGGTAGTCCGTCGCCGCTACCCGAACTCACTATCCAGTACGCCGACTTCGCGCAGTGGCAGCAAGGGTGGCTAACGGGCGAAGTGCTCGACGAACAACTCGCGTTCTGGCGGCGGCAACTGCACGATGCGCCGCCGCTGCTTGAGTTGCCGACCGACCGACCGCGCGCCACACGCCTCGCCCCGCGCGGGGCGAGCCACTCCTTTGTGCTGTCGCATGAGTTGACGGACGCGCTCAAAGAGTTGAGCCGCAGCGAAGGCGCGACCCTCTTCATGACGCTCATGGCCGTCTTCGACGTTTTGCTCTCGCGCTACAGCGGACAGCGAGACATCAGCATCGGCACGCCAGTCGCTAACCGCAACCGCGCCGAGGTGGAAAACCTCATCGGTTTCTTCGTCAACACGCTGGTCATACGTACAGACCTCTCCGGCGACCCCACTTTCCGCGAACTGCTTCGACGCGTCCGCGAAGTTTCGCTGGCGGCTTACGCGCATCAGGACATGCCGTTTGAGAAACTGGTCGAGGAGTTGCATCCCGTACGAAGCATGAGCCACACGCCGCTCTTTCAGGTGATGTTCATTCTGCAAAACGCCCCACTCGGCAAACTTGAGTTGCCGGGTCTGGAATTGCATTCGTTCGAGATTGAAGGCAACCGTGTGAAGTTTGACCTGACGCTTGCGTTGGAAGAAACGGACGGGCGGCTCAACGCCCGTCTCGATTATGACGCGACGCTCTTTGACGCAGACACCATCGCACGCATGAGCGGGCACGTCCAGACGTTGCTCGAAGCCGTCGTGAACGACCCTGAACAGCGCATAGCGGCATTGCCGATGTTGACCGCAGCGGAGACGCGACAGTTGTTGGTCGAATGGAGCGGCGACGGTGTTGGTTTCTCGCAGGGCGAATGCCTCCATCGTCTCTTTGAACGTCAGGCGGCGCGCACGCCTGAGTCTGTGGCCGTCGTCTTCGAGCATCGACAGATGACTTATGCCGAACTGAACGCCGACGCGAATCGGCTGGCGAGCCGTCTGCGCGATTCGGGCGTCGGGACGGAAACGCTGGTCGGCATTCTCTTGGAACGCTCGGTTGAGATGGTTGTCGCCATGCTCGGCGTGCTCAAGGCGGGTGGCGCATACGTGCCGCTCGACCCATCTTATCCGGCGGAGCGACTGAAGTGGATGCTGCAAGACGCAGGGGTCGCGGCGTTGCTCACCGAACAGCGTCTGAGCGCGAAGCTGTCGGACACGGGCGCCGCACACATCTGCCTCGACACAGACACGGAAGAACTCGCGCGGCAGAACGCGGAGAACTTCCCTGCGGCGGCTGCGGCTGACAATCTCGCATACGTTATCTACACCTCCGGCTCGACAGGCAAACCGAAAGGCGCGTCGGTGACGCACGACAACGTTGTGCGCCTCTTCAACGCCACGCAAAATCATTTCAACTTCGACGAGAACGACACGTGGACGCTCTTTCACTCTTACGCCTTCGACTTCTCGGTCTGGGAGATATGGGGCGCATTGTTGTACGGCGGTCGCCTCGTCGTCGTGCCTTACATGGTGAGCCGTTCGCCGCGAGATTTTTATGAGTTGTTGAGCCGCGAACGCGTGACCGTCTTGAATCAAACGCCGTCGGCTTTCACGCAACTCGCGGAGGCCGACGCTGACGACGACATCTCCGCGCCGCTCGCTTTGCGTCTCATCATCTTCGGCGGAGAGGCGCTCGACGCGCAGAGTCTGAGAGGATGGTTCGAGCGACACGGCGACGAGAGGCCGCAACTCGTCAATATGTATGGCATCACGGAAACGACCGTCCACGTCACCTACCATCCGTTGAGCCTGAGCGATGCGCGAGAACCACGCGGCGGTATCATCGGCGTTCCCCTCACCGACCTTCAAGTATATGTCCTTGACGACACGCAACAGCCCGTGCCCGTCGGCGTCGCAGGTGAACTCTACGTCGGAGGCGCGGGTCTCGCACGCGGTTACCTCAAACGCCCCGGCCTGACGGCTGAACGTTTCGTCCCGCATCCGTTCTCCGCATCGCCCGGCGCGCGTCTCTACCGCTCCGGCGATTTGGCGGCCTACCGCGCCGACGGGCGTCTGAAATACATCGGACGCGCCGACCAACAGGTCAAGGTCAGAGGCTTCCGCATCGAACTCGGCGAGATAGAGGCGGCGCTCGGCGCACACGACGCGGTGCGCGAGGCGTTGGCGATGGTGCGCGAGGATGTGCCCGGCGAGCGGCGTCTGGTCGCTTACGTATCGGTCGAAGAAGGGCGGTCATTAACGGGCGGCGAACTGCGCGCTCGCCTCGAAGGGTTGCTGCCCGCCTACATGATTCCGTCGGCCTTCGTGTTCGTGGATGAGTTTCCGCTGACGGCGAACGGCAAACTTGACCGACGCGCGTTGCCGCCGCCGGAAGCGTCGGGCGACGAAACGACTGAAGAGTTCGTCGCGCCGCGCACGCCTGTCGAAGAGGCGCTGGCGCAGATTTGGGCTGACGTGCTCTACGTCGAGCGCGTCGGGGTGCACAGCAACTTCTTCGACCTCGGCGGCCACTCTCTGCTGGCGACGAAGTTGATTTCGAGAGTGTGCGAGGCTTTCCAAGTCGAACTCCCTCTGCGCGCTCTGTTCGAGTCTCCGACGCTGGCGAGTTTCGCCGAACGAGTCGGCGCGCAGGCGACGACCGACGCAAGCGTCCCGCTCGCGCCCTCCAACCTCGCCGAACGGCCTCTCTCATTCGCTCAACAGCGGCTCTGGTTTCTCGAACAGCTTGAGCCGGACAGCGCCTTCTACAACATCCCTTCGGCGTTTCGTCTGTCGGGCTACCTCGACCTCGCGGCGCTGGAAGAGACTTTCAACGAAATCACGAAACGGCATGAGGTGTTGCGTACACGTTTCATGGTCGTCAAGAGTCGCCCGGTGCAAGTGGTCTCGCCGCCGGAACCGTCGAAGCTAACGTTGGTTGACCTGACGGGACTAGACAAGGCCGAGGGCGAAGCCGAAGCCCTGCGGCTGGGTGAGGAAGACGCGCAACGACTGTTTGACCTCGCACATGGGCCGCACATGCGCGTGCTCATCGTGCGACTCGCAGAGCGCGAGCACATGCTCTTTCTGACGCTGCATCACATCGTCTCGGATGCCTGGTCTAACGCCATCTTGATGCGAGAGGTGTCCGCACTCTACGAGGCTTTTTCCCAGTCCAAGCCGCCGGAATTGTCGCCTCTGCCCGTCCAGTATGCCGACTTCGCTTTCTGGCAGAGAGAGTGGTTGACGGGCGAACGACTTCAGTCGCAATTGCAATACTGGCGAGAGCAACTGGCGGGAGCGCCGCCCGTACTCGAATTACCGACCGACCGACCCCGACCTCTGGCGCAGACTTTTCGCGGCGCGAACCATTCGTTTACGCTTCCCAAAGCTCTGGCGGAGTCGCTGAAAAAGTTGAGCCGGAGCGAGAGCGCGACCCTCTTCATGACGCTCATGGCCGCCTTCCAGACGCTTCTCTACCGTTACACGGGCGAGACGGATGTGTTAGTCGGCACGCCCGTCGCGGGTCGTAACCGCAGAGAGATTGAAGGACTCATCGGCCTCTTCGTCAACACACTCGTACTCCGGTCGAACCTTTCCGACAATCCAGACTTTCGCACGCTCCTCCGACGCGTGCGCGAAACTACACTCGAAGCCTACACGCATCAAGACCTGCCCTACGAGCAGCTAGTTGAAGACTTGCAGCCGGAACGCGACCTCGGCCACTCGCCACTCTTCCAAATCATGTTTGCCTTCAACAACGCCGAGAGAGCGGCGTTGAAGTTGAGAGGGTTAGAGGCCAGTTCGGTGCGCGTCGTCAGCCGCGCGACACGATTCGACCTGACGTTGCTCATGGACGACTCCGGCGAAGAGTTGCGCGGAGAAGTCGAGTACAACCTCGACCTCTTTGACCCGGCGACCGTCAGCCGCTTCATGGAGCATTTCCAGAATCTACTCGCAGGGGTCGCCTCCGCGCCGGATACACGCGTCGCAGAGTTGCCTCTGCTCAGCGACGTTGAGCGTCACAGGTTGCTGGTGCAATGGAACGATACGCAACGCGACTTCGACCAGAGCCTCTGTCTACATCAGTTGTTCGAGGAACATGCCGCGCGCATCCCTGAGCATCCCGCCGTGGTGATGGGAATGGAGCAATTGACCTACGGCGAGTTGAACGCGCGCGCAAACCGTCTCGCACGTTATCTGCGGCGGCGAGGCGTTGGAGTAGATACGACGGTCGCCCTCCTGTTGGAGCGTTCAGTTGAGACGCTGGTCGGGGTGTTCGGCATCCTGAAAGCCGGCGGAGCCTACGTGCCGCTCGACCCGGCATACCCGTTGGAGCGGCTGACATTCATGCTGAAGGAGGCGCAAGCGCCCGTCCTGCTGACGAAGGAAGGACTTGCCGGACTGTTGTCGAGCGACGGCGCGCGGGTCGTCTGCCTTGATCGTGACGCTGACGCGATTGCGTCGGAGTCGGACGAGAACCTGAACGTCGAAATCTCACCCGACCATCTGGCCTATGTCCTCTTCACCTCCGGCTCGACGGGACTCCCGAAGGGCGTTGCATGCAGCCATCGCGGAGTCGTCAATCATCAGGCAGACCTGCGCTGTCGCTACGCGCTCTCGCCCGCCGACGCGTGCAGCATGTGGTCAACGCTGAGTTTCGACGTGACGGTGCTGGAAATCTTCTCGGCGCTCACCAACGGCTGTGTGCTCCACATCGCGCCCGAGGCAGTACGCACAGACGGCACGGCCTTCTGCGAGTGGGTGAGCGCGAACCGCATCACCAGCGCCTTCGTCCCCGTCTTCATGTTCCCAGACCTGCGCGAGTGGTTGGAGGGGGGCAACACGCTTCCTTTGCGTTGGGTGATTGTCGGGGTCGAGCCGATAGCGGAGGAACTGCTTGAGGCGATTCTGGCGCGGACGCCGGGACTGCAAATCTTCAACGGATACGGGCCGACCGAGACGACCGTCTACGTGACAGGTTACGCGGCCTCCGCCGGGAACGGACACGCGAGGCGGACGCCCATCGGACGACCAATCAGCAACACCGAAGTTTATCTGCTCGACCCGCAGCTATGGCCTGTGCCCGTTGGCGTGGGCGGCGAGATTTACGTCGGCGGCGTGCAACTGGCGCGCGGCTACCTGCACCGTCCTGCGTTGACCGCAGAGCGGTTCATCCCAGACCCCTACGGCCAGCGGGAGGGCGCGCGTCTTTACCGCACCGGCGACCGTGGGCGCTATCTGCCCGACGGCCAGATAGAATTCCTGGGGCGTCTCGACCATCAGGTGAAGGTGCGCGGTTACCGCATCGAGATGGGCGAGATTGAGGCGGTGCTGGCGAAGCACGAAGATGTTGAAGAGGTGGCGGTGACGGCGTACGAGGTCGCGCCGGGAGAGAAACGTCTCGCGGCATACCTCGTCTTCGCAGAAGGACGAGAGCCGACGCGCGCCGCGTTGCGCGACTTCTTGAAAGAGCGTCTGCCTGAGTTCATGCTCCCGTCGGCCTACGTCCCGCTGGCGAGCCTTCCGCTTCTGCCGAACGGCAAGGTGAACCGTCGCGCGCTGCCCGCGCCCGACCAACACAGGGCGGATGTCGGGTCGTTCGTCGCGCCGCGTACGCCGACCGAAGAAATCATGTGCAACATCTGGATGGATGTGCTCAATATTAGCGAGGCGAGCATCACCGACAACTTCTTCGAGATTGGCGGCCACTCGCTTCTCGCCACGCAGGTTATCTCGCGCATCCGTGAAGCGTTCCGTTGCGAACTGCCCCTGCGTAGTTTGTTCGAGGAGCCGACGATTGCGGAACTGTCCCGCCAAGTGGAGTCGCTGAGGGGTTTGGGCGCGGGCGCTGCATTGCCGCCCATCGTGCCCGCCGAGAGAGGTCAACTCCTGCCGCTTTCGTTCGCGCAGCAACGCCTGTGGTTTCTCTATCAACTCGGCGTCGGCGTCGCCTTCTCCAACATGCCCGGCATCTTTCGCCTCGAAGGCGCGCTCGACATCGCCGCGCTCGAACAGAGCTTCGACGAGATTGTGCGTCGGCATGAAGCGTTGCGTGCCACCTTCAACGAAGTCGATGGCACGCCCGTCCACGTCATCACCCCGCACGCGCACGTCGAGCTTCCGGTCATAGACCTCCGTGAGTTCGACGTGTCCGAGAGGGAGGCGCGGCTTGTGCAGTTGGTGTCGGAGGAAGTCTCGAAGCCGATTGACCTCGGCGTCGGGCCTGTCTGGCGCGCGACGCTTGTGCGACTCCGCGACGACGAACACGTGCTCCTGTTCACGATGCATCACATCGTCTCGGATGGCTGGTCGTTCGGCGTCTTCCAACGCGAAATCTCCGCCCTCTACGATGCCTACTCCAAGAGGCTCGCAACGCCTCTGGCGGAGTTGCCGATTCAATGCGTCGATTACACTTTCTGGCAGCATGAATGGTTGCGCGGCGGGTTGTTGGAATCGCAACTCGCTTACTGGAAGAAGCAACTGCACAACACGCCGCCTGTGCTGCCGTTGCCGACCGATTACCCGCGCCCCGCCGTGCAGAGTTTCCGTGGAGCGGTCGCGCGATTCCAGATTGACGCGGAGTTGACCGCCCGCCTCAAGGTCGTGAGCCAACGCCGCGGAGCTACGCTCTTTATGACGTTGCTGGCGGCCTTCAACGTCCTGCTTCATCGTTACACAGGCGAGCAGGACATCTCCATCGGGACGCCTGTGGCCGGACGCAATCACATTGATTTGGAGCAACTCATCGGGCTGTTCCTCAACACGCTGGTGATACGGGCAGACCTCTCCGGCGACCCTAGTTTCGACGAACTGTTGGGACGCGTGCGAGATGTCTCGCTTGAGGCGTTCGCGCATCAGGACGTGCCCTTCGAGAAGTTGGTCGAGGAGCTACAGGTCAAGCGCGAACTCAGCCACACGCCGCTGTTTCAGGTCATGTTCATCCTGCAAAGCACGCCCGCCGCTCCACTGGAAATGGAAGGCTTGCGTATCAAGTCTGTGACGCCGCCCAACGACGCGGCCAGATTCGATCTGACGTTGGTGATGAAAGAAGAAGGGCGCGAGTTGTCGGGAGCCTTCGAGTACAACACCGACCTATTCGCGAGTGAGACCGTCGAACGCATGGCGGGACATCTGGTCACGCTGTTGGAGAGCGTGGCCGACGACGGCGGACGACAACTATCCGCCCTGCCCATGCTCACGCAATCCGAGCGGAGGCTCATGCTCCGCGAATGGAACGACACGGCGCGTGCCTATCCGGCGTCGCTCTGCATACACCAGTTGTTCGAGGCACAGGCCGGACGCACGCCCGACGCGTTGGCCGTCATTTGCGACGGCGAACAGATTACCTACCGCGAGTTAGACGAGCGTGCAAATCAACTGGCTCACTATCTCGTCGCGCACGGCGTCGGGACGGAGACGCATGTCGGGATTCTGTGCGAACGCTCCGTCGAGATGATGGTCGGGTTGCTCGGCATCCTCAAGGCCGGGGCTGCCTACGTCCCGCTCGATCCTGAGTTCCCTTCGGAGCGTCTGTCCTACATGCTGTCGGACGCGGAAGTGACGATGTTGCTGACGCAGACAGAGGCCGCGCGCGGTCTGGTCGATTTCGGCGGGCGCGTCATTCTTATTGATGAGGAAGCAGAGGAGATTGCGCGTGCACGCACGGAGCGTCTCGCGTGCGAGGTGCGCCCCGACAATCTGGCTTACATCATGTACACGTCCGGCTCGACGGGCAAGCCTAAGGGCGTGATGGTGTCGCATCGCCAAGTCGTCAACTTTTTCACAGGCATGGACGAGCGCATTAACGACGGGACGACGGGAACGTGGCTCGCACTCACCAGTATCTCTTTCGACATCTCCGTGCTGGAATTGTTCTGGACGCTGGCGCGCGGCTTTCGCGTGGTGTTGCAAAAGGAACAGTACGACACGGCGCGCACCGTCGAAATTGCTCCCGCACTCGCGGGACAAGAGATGCAGTTCAGCATGTTCTACTTCGCCAGCGACGACGAAGAAACGACGTTTGACCGTTATCGTCTCCTGCTCGAAGGAGCGAAGTTTGCCGACCGACATGGCTTCACCGCCGTCTGGACGCCGGAACGCCACTTCCATGCCTTCGGCGGCCTGTATCCGAACCCTTCCGTGACGGGCGCGGCGGTGGCAACCATCACCGAGCGCGTGCAGATTAGAGCGGGCAGCGTCGTACTGCCGTTGCACAATCCGATTCGCGTGGCAGAGGAATGGTCTGTCGTTGACAACCTCTCGAACGGTCGCGTGGCTATCTCCTTCGCTTCCGGCTGGCACGCCGACGACTTCGTTTTCGCGCCGGAGAAGTATGCAGACCGCAAAGAGGTGATGCTGCGCGACATCGAAACCGTGCGCCGTCTGTGGCGCGGCGAGGCGACGGCGGCGCGCGGCGGTGTGGGCAACGAAGTGCAATGCAAGATTCGTCCGCGTCCCGTTCAGAGAGAGTTACCCATCTGGCTGACCGCCGCAGGCAATCCTGAGACGTTCCGCATCGCGGGCGAGATTGGCGCAAACGTGCTGACACATCTGCTTGGGCAGAGCATCGAAGACCTGCAAAAAAACATTCAGGTCTATCGTCGTGCGTGCTCCGAACGAGGCTTCGACGGACACGTCACGCTGATGCTGCATACTTTCATCGACCGCGACCTTGAAGTCGTCAAAGAGAAAGTCCGCGCGCCATTCACCAACTACCTCAGAAGCTCCGTCGATTTGATTAAGAATCTGGCGCGCAGCCTCGGTCAAGACGGCGCGAGCGAGGGCTTGGCGGAAGCGACCATCGAGTCCCTGCTTCCCCTCGCCTTTGAACGCTACTTCGAGACGAGCAGCCTGATGGGAACGCCGCGCACATGCCTACGGATGGTTGAAAAACTCCGTGGCGTCGGGGTCAACGAGATTGGATGCCTGATAGATTTCGGCGTCGATGCCGAATCCGTCTTGGCGTCGCTGCCGCAACTGAACCTGCTCAAAGAGCAGTGGAGCATGCTCAGCCGACGAAGCCGCGAAGACCAATCCATTCCGGCGCAAATCGTGCGACATCAAGTGACGCATCTGCAATGCACGCCGTCGATGGCGCGCATCATCAGCGCGGACGAAGTTTCGCGCGGCGTCCTCGCATCGGTGCCGAAGTTGATGCTCGGCGGCGAAGCGATGCCCGTCGCACTCGCGCGCCAACTTCGCGACGCTGCGACAGGCGAACTGCACAACATGTACGGGCCGACGGAGACCACTATCTGGTCTGCGACTCACAGGGTCGAAGAGGTCAACGCCACGATTCCTCTCGGACGCCCGGTGGCGAACACCGAAATTTACATCCTCGACCGACACCTTCAACCGCTGCCCGTAGGCATCCCCGGCGAGTTATACATCGGCGGGGCGGGAGTGGCGCGCGGCTACTGGCGGCGTCCAGAACTGACCGCCGACAGATTCGTCCCCGACCCCTTCGGCACAACACACGGCGCGCGGCTCTACCGCACAGGCGACCAGGCGCGCTACATGTCTGGCGGGGAGATAGAATTTCTCGGACGACTCGACCGACAGATAAAGCTGCGCGGATACCGCGTCGAGATAGGCGAGATTGAGGCGGTGTTGGGTCGTTATCCCGGTGTGCAGGATGTGGCGGTCGCCGCCCGCGACGACTCGTTCGGGGACAAGCAACTGGTGGCTTACGTCGTGCCGAAAGAGGAACAGTCGGAATCGCCACGAAACCTGCTGTTCGACGAAAAGCGTCTGAGCACCGAGGAGCCTTACGTCAAACTTGCCAATGGTATGATTGTTCACTACGTGAGCGCGATTCACGCTCACGCTGCTTGCAAAGAGATTTTTGAAGACTCCATCTACCTGCAACACGGCATCACCCTCAACGACGGCGATTGCATCTTCGATGTGGGCGCAAACATCGGCATGTTCACGCTGTTCGCAGGCCAACACTGTCGGAACGCAACCATCTACGCCTTTGAACCCATCCCGGAAACCTTCCGCGTGCTCCACGCCAACGTCAACCTCTACGGCATTGACGCGCGACTCTTTCAGTACGGCATCGCGGACAGCGAAGGCGAAGCGAACTTCACTTTTTACCCGGAACTGCCCGGCCTCTCCGGTCGCTACTCCGATTTGGAAAGCAACAAAGAGACTGCCCTTTCGCTCATCTACCAGCATGAGTCGATACCGGATAACTTGCGAGAGTCTATCGACCGCCGCGAACTCGACGAGGCTTTGCAGCAGCGTTTCAGGAGCAAGACATATACCTGTCGCTTGCGGACGCTCTCGTCCATCATCCGCGAGAACGGAATCGAGCGCATTGACCTGCTTAAAGTAGACGTTGAGAAGAGTGAGTTGGATGTGTTGGCAGGGATTCAGGACGACGACTGGAAGAAGATAAAACAACTGGTGCTCGAAGTCGAAACCAGAGAGCTATCGGAGCAAATCATCGCACTGCTCGAACGCCACGGCTACGACTACGTGGTGGACGAAGTGCTAAACGTCGAAGGTAACGGTGCGGGACACGGGGTTCACGTCTACATGTTCTACGCCATCCGCCGCGAACAGAGCTTAACGTCGCATCAAGGCGCGGCGACGTTGGAGCATGCGACGAACGGACGACGCCGCCCTGAGCTAAGCGTCAGCGCGCTCCGCGACTTTCTCAAAGTGAAGCTGCCCGAATACATGATTCCTTCCAGCTTCGTCTTCCTGAAGGCGCTGCCGCTGACGCCGAACGGTAAGCTCGATACGGCGGCATTGCCCGACCCGAACGGCGTCCGCCCAAGCATCGCCACCGAATACGTCACGCCACGCAACGAAGTCGAAGTCATGGTGTCGGGTGTGTGGCGAGAGATTCTCAGCATCGAACATCTCGGCATCCACGACAACTTCTTCGAGGTGGGTGGCACGTCGTTGCTCTTGCTGCGTCTGCGTAACAAGCTACAGGAGCTTTCGGGGAAGAACGTGCCCATCGTCGAGATGTTGCGTTACCCGACGATAGCGGCGCTCGCCGCCTACCTCGGCGACGTTCAGCCGAAGTCAATCTCTTTGGAGAAGATTCAAGGACGCGCCGGAAAGAACATTCAAGCCGTTAAGCAGCAAAAGCAAATCATGGAACAGCGCAAGAGGGCGAAGCGCAACCCGACGGCAAGCGAGCAGCGATAGCTTGTCGTTCGGAAGCGTCGGAGCGAGTATCGGGCGGTTGAGACAAAGGCTGTTCAGTGCGGCGTCGGCGCGCGTGTTTTCATAGATACCGGAAGGGGAGAACGAATAATGAGTGAGATGAATGCAAACGAGTCACTGGAAGGCATTGCCGTCGTCGGCATGTCCGGGCGCTTTGCCGGGGCGAAGACCCTCGACCAGTTTTGGGCGAATCTATGCGACGGCGTTGAATCGGTGACGCCCTTTTCGGATGAGGAGTTGAAGGCGGCGGGCGTGTCCGCGAGCGTCCTGCGTTCACCCAACTACGTGAAGTCGAACACCGTGCTGGAAGGGGTCGAACTCTTCGATGCAGAGTTCTTCGGCATGAGTCCGCGCGAGGCCGAGATAATGGATCCGCAGCACCGTCTCTTTCTGACTTGCGCGTGGGAAGCACTGGAACACGCGGGCTACGACGTGGAAAATTATGACGGTCTCGTCGGCGTCTACGGCGGCATGGGGATGGGCTATTACTTGCTCCGCAACCTCATGTCGAATATGGAGCGGGTGAACAGTGAAGGAGCTTTGCCCGTCAGAATCTCGAACGACAAAGATTTTCTGGTCTCGCAAGTCTCTTACAAACTCGACCTGCGCGGGCCGAGCGTTACCGTGCAGACGGCCTGCTCCACTTCACTCGTAGCGACACATCTGGCGGCGCAAAGTCTCCTCAACTATCAATGCGACATGGCGCTGGCGGGCGGCGTCGCGCTGAATCTGCCGCAAGGCGTCGGGTACTTCGCGCGTGACGGCGTTTTCTCCTCCGACGGACACTGCCGCACCTTCGACGCCAAAGCGCAAGGCACGTTCGGCGGCAGCGGCGTCGGCATACTATTGCTAAAACGTCTGTCGGACGCCATCGCCGACGGCGACACGATACACGCCGTCATCAAAGGCTCAGCCATCAATAACGACGGGGCAGTCAAAGTCGGCTACACCGCGCCCAACGTCAACGGGCAGTCGGAGGTCATCGCGCTGGCGCAGATGATTGCCGGAGTTGAACCCGACACCATCACCTACATCGAAGCGCACGGGACGGCGACGCCGATGGGCGACCCGGCGGAGATAGCCGCACTGTCGCAGGTGTTTCGCGCGAGCACACAGAGGAAAAATTTCTGCGCCATCGGCTCCGTCAAGACCAACATCGGACATCTCGACGCGGCGGCGGGCGTCGCCAGCCTGATGAAAACCATACTCTCACTCAAGCACCGGATGATTCCGCCGAGCCTACACTTTGAGGAGCCAAACCCAGAGATAGATTTCGCCACCAGCCCTTTCTTCGTTAACACCAAACTCAGGGAGTGGGAGTCGCCGGAGTCGCCGCGACGTGCGGGCGTCAGTTCGTTTGCCGTCGGTGGCGTCAACGCTCATGTGGTCGTCGAGGAAGCGCCGCCGTCTGTCACTAGCGAAGTCGCTCCGCCGTGGCAGTTGCTCGTCCTCTCGACGAAGACCGCTGCGGCGCTGGAAACCGCGACGGACAATCTGTGTGCACATCTCGAACAACATCCCGACGAAAATTTTGCCGACGTTGCTTACACCTTGCAGGCCGGAAGGAAGGGCTTTAATCATCGTCGCATGGTCGTCGCACGCGACCTCCGAGACGGTCTCGCGGCTCTCAGGGCGCGAGACCCTAAGCGTCTGCGGACGGGTGTCAAGAGGAACGACGACCCCGCCGTGACGTTTATGTTTTCGGGACTCGGCAACCACTATGCTGGCATGGCCGAGGAACTATACCGGACTGAGCCAACCTTTCGTCAGCACGTCGAGCAATGCTGCGAAACTCTGCGCGGCATCATGGGCTTCGACCTGAGAGAGATTCTTTTTCCCAACGAGGGGCAGAACGTGGATGCATCCGGCGGCGACGGCACGGCGACTCGTCAGGGACTTGATTTGAGAAAGATGCTGCGCCCGGAGACCCGACAGGGCGAGCCTCTGGACGAGACGCGCAACGTCCATCCAGCAATGTTCGTTATCGAATATGCACTGGCGCGGACGTGGGAGGCTTGGGGCGTCAGCCCGCGCGCGATGATTGGTTACAGCCTCGGCGAATACGTCGCGGCGTGCATCGCGGGCGTGTTCTCCGTAGAAGACGCGTTGCGTCTGGTAGCGCAACGCGCCGAGCTAATACAAAGGCTGCCGCGCGGCGCGATGCTCGCCGTCCCACTATCTGAGACGGAGGTGCTGCCGCTACTCGGCCGAGAGCTTTCGCTGGCCGCCGTCAACGGCCACGCGATGTCTGTCATCGCCGGGACGGAAGAGGAGATTGCGCGGGTCGAGGGTCAACTGACGGCGCGCGGGTTGGTCTGTCGTCGCCTGCAAACCTCTCATGCCTTTCACTCAAAAATGATGCTCCCGGCCTTCGACGACTTCGAGAAGCTGTTCGCCTCAATCGAGTTGCATCCGCCACAGGTGCCTTTCGTTTCTAACGTGACAGGGACATGGATTACACCGGAGCAGGCCACCAGCCCGCGCTACTGGGCAGAGCACATGTGTCGAACCGTGCGCTTCGCCGAAGGGTTGGAGGAATTGCGGAAGCAGCCGAATCGCATCTTGTTGGAGATTGGGCCGGGTCAGGCTTTGTGTGCGTGGGCGTTGCAGCATCTCGCGGGCGGGGGAGGGCGGGAAGTGCTCGCACTGCCGTCGCTTCGTCATTCGTTCGAGAATTATTCCGACCGCGAGTTTCTGCTCAGCACGGCGGGCAAACTGTGGGTTGCGGGCATCGCCCTCAATTGGGCTGAGACGCACGGCGTGCCGCGTCGTCGCATCCCTCTGCCGACTTATCCCTTTGAAACGCGTAGGTATTGGATTGAGGAGCAAACACGCGCCGCGAGCCTGCCGACCGTCGAGACCCCTACGGACAAGGAAGAAGACCTCGCCGATTGGTTCTATGTGCCAGTCTGGAAACGCTCGCCGCCGCACCTCTCCGTACAAGGCGGCGCGACGCCGGAACGCAAAGGTTGTTGGCTGGTGTTCGTTGACGAGTGCGGCGTCGGCGCGCGTATTGCCCGACAGTTGGCACGCGAACAGCATGACGTGTTCACCGTCACGCGCGGCAGCGGCTTCAAGCGACTAGACGAATCCCACTTCGCCATCAGCCCTAATGCAGAAGCCGACTACGATTCGTTGCTCGACGAGCTGCGTTCTGCGGGTAAGCTGCCCGACCGCATCGTGCATGCGTGGTGCGTGTCTGCTTTGCACTCTCATACCGTCGAAACAAACGCGGAGGCGCAAGCCCTCAGCTTCGACAGCTTACTGCTACTGGCGCAGGCGCTCGGTAATAAAGCCAGAGGAGCCGCCACGCATCTCGACATTATCTCCAACAACCTTCACGACGTGACTGGCGAAGAAGATTTGCAACCGCTCAAGGCGCTCCTGCTCGGCCCCTGTCACGTCATCCCGCGAGAGTATCCGCATGTCTCCTGCCGGAACATAGACATTGTGCTCCCCACACAAGGGTCGCCTCGCGAAGAACAGTTTTTCGCGCAACTCTTCGCGGAGCTTCACGCCGAAGCCGCCGTGCCTATCGTCGCACATCGCGGGAGCCATCGGTGGCTGCCCGACTACGAGCCGATGAGATTCGATGAGATGCTCAAAGCTAACAATCGACTGCGCGCGGGCGGAGTCTATTTAATCACGGGCGGGGTCGGTGGAATTGGTCTGACGCTTGCCGAACGACTAACGCAAACCGTCGCGGCCAAGCTCGTACTCACTTGTCGCTCTGACTTCCCTACCCGCGAACAATACGACGCGTGGCTCGCTGCTCACCCCGCTGAGAACGAGGTGAGCCGTCGGATACGAAAGATACTTGAGCTTGAACGACTGGGCGCGGAAGTCTTAGTGATGAGCGCGGACGTGACCGACCGCGACGCGATGCTCAAAGTTCTGCGTCGCACCGAAGAAGTCTTCGGTCGCATCAACGGCGTGATACACGCGGCGGGCGTTTCGCCGGGAGGGTTGATACAGGTCAAGTCATTGGAGGCTGCATCAAACGTCCTCGCCCCGAAGGTGAGAGGGGCTTTGCTTCTGGATGAGATTTTTCGCGGGCAAGAATTGGATTTCGTTGTCTACTGTTCTTCCCTCTTGGCTCTCGGCGGCAGCCCCGGCATGGTTGACCACTGTGCCGCCAATGCCTTTCTCGATGCTTTCGCGCACGAACGCAGCCGCAACGGCAGACTCTTTACCCTCTCGCTCAACTGGGACGCGTGGCTGGAAGTCGGGCAGGCGGCAAACGCGAGATTGTCCAACAGCCTTCAAGAGATTCTTCACGCGACCCCGCCTGCTGAACGGGAACACCCGTTGCTCGACCATAAGCTCGACGAGAATCACGGGCGCGAAACCTACGTATCGCTGATGAGCGCGCAGGACAAGTGGGCGCTTGACGAACATCGCGTCATGGGTCACGCGGTCTTGCCCGGCACGGCTTATATTGAGATGGCGCGGGCGGCTTTCGCCAAGCACGCGGACGGTCAGCCGATTGTCATCGAAAACATGGTCTTCAGCGCCCCTCTGCACGTCAAAGACGGCCAGCGCAAAGAAGTGCATACAGTAATCGAAAAACAGGGCGACGACTTTAGTTTTGCGGTGCTGGAAAACGTCGCGGCGGGTAACGGGCGCGACGCCGTGTGGCAGCAACGCGCGGGCGGGAAGATTGGCGTCGGCGCAAGTTCGCCGCGTCCGAGACACGACATGCGAGGCATACTTGAAAGGTTCAGCCAAGTTGTGCACGGCGGCGAAGCGCGACGGAAAAATGGAGATGAGAGCAATGAGTCCGGCGCACGCGGCGGAAAACTCGTCGAGTTCGGTGCGCGTTGGCGCAAACTGGTGACGCGTTTTCATCTCGGCTCCGGCGAAGGCTTGGCTTACGTCGAGTTGCCGGAGGAGTTTGAGTCTGACCTCGAAAGCTTCCAACTCCATCCGGCGCTGCTCGACGCCGCCACAGGGTTCATACAAGGAGACAGCGAAGGAGCCTTTCTGCCGCTCGCCTACAAGCGTTTGACCATCCGACAACCGCTGCCGAGAAAAATCTTCAGTTATGCAAGGTACGTTGACGACGACCTCCTATCACGCAAGGAGACCATCGCATGCGACATCATCGTGATGGACGAAGACGGCAATGAGTTGGTCGAGATTGAAGAGTACGTCGTCAAAAGATTGAACAACGTCTCGGCCTTCGACCAGTCGGCAAAAACAGGCGACGCGCGGGCTGCGAACTTCGCCGAATCGTCGCCTGACGACGTTTCGAGCGACCCGCCGACGGCGCGCAATCAAGCCGCTGCCCACGACTCGAAAGGCATCACTCCAAACGAAGCCGCCGAGGCGTTCACGCGCGTCCTTTCCGACGCCATCAGCACGCCGCAAGTCGCCATCTCATCACGACGCTTGCCGGAACTCTTGGCCGCCAGTCGTCAACTAACGACGGAAAAGATTCTGGAAGAGCTTTCCAAACTCAACGCGTCAACTTTGAAACACCCGCGCCCGTCGGTGCAAACAACCTATGTCGCACCGCGCACGGGCTTGGAGCAACAGTTGGTTGACATCTGGCGCGAGATGCTGCGTCTTGAAGAAGTCGGCATCCACGACAATCTTTTCGAGATTGGTGGCGATTCGCTGATGGCGACTCAACTCATTTCACGCATCAGCGACGCATTCGATGTCGAACTCTCTTTGCGTACCCTGTTTGAAGCGCCGACCATCGCCGAAATGCAGGTGCTCATCCTGCAAAAGCAGGTTGAGGAGATTGACGACGAAGCGGCGGCGCAACTCGTCGCGGAAATTGAGGGGATGTCGGCGAGTGAACTCGAAGATTGGCTCGCCGCTGAGGAAGATTCCGTGAGCGACACCGAAGCCAATGTTTGAAGAAACTGGAAGCGGTTCTTCAATAGTACCTGTGCAGAATCCTGACGCGGCACGAATGCGCGAAAGTGAAAAGGGACGATTCCGATTCGGAATCGTCCCTTTTTGAATCAAGCGCAGAAACTCTGTTTCTGTTCTTAGAGGCCGCGATACTGAAGCGTCAAGGCATCTGCACGCGCCGCCTGTCCCGCAGTAAATTTGTACATGCAAGCATCGGTGGTGTAGTCCATGAAGTTTTCAATCGGGTCGAGACCGGGGAAGCGGGTGCCAGTGCAGGTGTCGCGTCCGGTGGGGCAACCGGCTGCCGAGGAGCGTTCCGCCGGGGTGTCGGCAACGAAGTCGCCGCCGTTGGTGTCGCTACGGGCGCAGCCGCCCTGGAAAGTGTGATAGAGGCCGACCCAGTGGCCGACTTCATGCGTGCCCGTGTCGCCGAGGTTGTAGGGAGTCGTGGTGCCGCCGGGAAGGCTGGAAAACAGGCAAACCACGCCGTCCATCACGGGGTCGCTGGCGTAGTTGGAAGGGAAGGTCGCCCAACCGAGCAGGCCGCCGCCCATGTTGTTGGTGTAGAAGTTGAGGTCAGCCGCGCCGCCTCTGTGGAGGGCAGTCTTCATCTCTCGCTCGCAGGTGCCGCCCGTGCAGGTGTACCAGGTATTGTTGGCGGTGCGGTCGGTGGCAACGAGCGTGAAACGGTAGATGGTGTTGGCGCCGCCCGTGACGCCGCTATACGCATCATTCAAAACCTTGATTTGATTGGCAATAACTGTATCAGAGACATTTCCCCCGCCCGACGTATTTGTGATGACGTGGAAATAAACATTGACGTTGACCGTTCCGGTTCTTTCGGCGGAACCGCCGTCAGCCTTGCGGCTCGCCATGAAACGGGCACTGGCATTTTCAATCAATTCTGCTGTCGCGGCGTCCGGGTGGACGGTACCGCACGACAACTCAAGCTTTCCGTTCGCATCTTCCTTCTTATTGCTCTCTTGGTTCTGACCTGCGACGCGGTTGGCCTGAAATTGCTGCTCCTGTTCTTGTGCAAAACCATTGAAGACGAGGGTGAGGGCAAGCGCGACGAGCGCCAACAGGGAAACAAACGTTCTTTTCATTCTTCTCCTCCAAGCTCTGCTAACTGATTGTGGAAAGTGGGTTTAGTGAACCGGGTCGGTGTCGGCTCCAACACACACGGATGGGCGTGCATCAACGAAAAGATGCCGGAATCGGATATATAATAAAAACGCTTGGTGTGTGCCCAAAATGTTGACGGAAGCGAAACAAACCCTCTTAACAGTTGCAGCGACCAAAAGGTGAGATGGTTACCGCCCTTCTCCAACAGGCAAGGCATCGTTATAGAGGCTATCAGGATATTTTGTCAACCCGTCAAGAGAGTTTTTGCAACAAATCTTGCAGCGTCTTGCAATAAATTTTGCATCAAGGCTTAAATATATTAAGTCACTTCAATTACAAGCCCCATGGATTCAACAAATAGGCTCCAACGACGGCTCGCGCGCCCGCATCCGACGATTTTTTGTGCACGTCCATAAAATTTACTCCCCGCGCTCTTTCGTCCCCTTCTCCGTCGAATTTCGCCGCGCTGCTTCGTCGCTTTCCCACTCTGTCGGCGCGTCCGCGCACCACAAACGCCCCAACAAACCCCCGCCGCGACGCCGTACGCGCATTACTGCTTACAAAAACGTGGCTGAATAGAGTATATTTTCACTCCAACACGCACATCTCCGGGTGACGCCGGACAAGAATTTCTAAGATTTCGCAACAACTCTTCTTTTGGAGGACGGTTTGGCAGCCGCAGCATTTTACGATTTGGAAGGCACACTGGTGAGCACCAATCTGGTGCACACGCTCGGCTTCTACGCCAAGAACCAGCAGGGGCTCTGGCGCAGTCTCAAAAAGAGCACGGCGACGCTGTTGAGTCTGCCCATCTTCGCCGCTACCGACCAGTACAGCCGCAAAGTCTTCAACGACCTCTTTTTCAAACGCTACAAAGGCGAGACGGAAGACCGCCTCCGTTTTTTCGCCGACGAACTCTTCGAGGACGTGCTCAAGCCCGCCGTCTTTCCCGGTTCCTTCGATTTGATTGAAAAATCCCGACGCCTCGGTCTGCGTCAGGTGGTCGTCACGGGCGCGCTCGAAATTTCTGTCAAGCCCCTGATGACCTATCTCGGCATCGACGAATACGTGGCGAACCGCCTTGAGTTCGTCAACGGCGTGGCGACTGGCCGACTGCTGCCGCCCGTACTCGCCGCCGCCACCAAAGCATCCTGGATTAGGATTTACGCCGAGCGCGAAAACATCAACCTCAGCGCGTCCTACGCCTACAGCGACAGCATGAGCGACCTACCCATGCTCTCCATCGTCGGGCATCCGGCAGCCGTCAACCCAGACATGCGCCTGCGCCAAACGGCGCTGCATCACGATTGGCCGATTCTCAATTTGAAGTAACCAGTAGTCAGTAGCCAGTAGCCCGCATGAGGCACAAGCCGATTGCTTTTCTACTGACTACTGGCTACTGTCTCCTGACTACTTATTATGAGCCTTCAATTACGCAGAAAAGTACACGAATCCGTCGTCTACATCGACCGCGATAGCGCGCCGCGCATTATTCCTTCGGGCGAAGATTTTATCCTCGAAGATTTGCCTATCGGGACGCGCGTCATCTATCCGAAACCGCCAATCAAGGGTCTGCCGAATCGCGAGGCGGCGATTCGCTACGCCTTGAATCACCCGCACGACTGCGACCCGCTTTTCGCGCAACTCGCACCCGGCATGAAAGTGACGATTGCCGTAGACGACATCAGTCTGCCGCTGCCGCCGATGGCGACTCCCGACATACGTCAGACCGTGCTCGAAATCGTGCTCGACATGCTCGCCGGTCATGGCGTCGACGATGTGCACATCATCATCGCCAATTCCCTCCACCGGAAGATGACCGAGTGGGAGATGCGCCGCATGGTCGGCGCGAAAATCTTCAAAGAGTTTCACCCCGAACGCTACTACAACCACGACGCCGAAGACCCGCAGGGCATGGTCGTGCTCGGCGAGACGAAGCACAAAGAACCTCTCAGCATCAACGCACGCGCCGCCGCGAGCGACCTCGTTATCTACGTCAACATTAATCTCGTACCGATGGACGGCGGGCACAAGTCTGTCGCCGTCGGCCTCTGCGATTATGAATCTCTGCGCGCGCACCATGAACCCCAGACCATACGCGATTCCGACAGCTACATGGATCCCAAGCGTTCGGAACTAAATCACAAGGTCAATCGTCTCGGCAAACTCGTCGATGAGCACATGAACGTCTTCCACATCGAGACGGCGCTCAACAATCGCATGTACACGGGCGAGTTGAATTTCCTCTTGAAGAACGAGGACGACTTTTCCACCTTCGACCGTTTCAAGTTCGAGGCGATGCGTAAAACGATGAGCGCCATGCCGCGCGCCGCGCGTCGCAAGTTGTTGCATTCGTTTCCCGCGCAGTATGAAATGATTGCCTGCCACGCCGGACGCACAGAACCGACGCACGCGCGGATTCTGGAAAAGAACTTCGAGCAGTACGCCATCCCCGTCAACGGCCAGTGCGACATTCTCATCACGGGCATTCCCGATATTTCGCCCTACAACGTCTATTCGATTCTGAATCCGCTGCTCGTACAGGTGATGGCGCTCGGCTACCATTTCAACTTCTATCGCAACAAGCCTCTGCTCAAAAAAGGCGGCGTACTGATTCTTCAACATCCTTGCTACGACGAATTCGACCACAACTTTCATCCGAGCTACATCGAATTCTTCAATCGGCTCCTGCCCGAAACACGTGACGCGACCGTCCTGCGCGATAAGTACGAACGCGAGTTCGCCAACAATCCGAGCTACATCGAGATGTACCGTCGCGGCAACGCTTACCATGGCGCGCATCCCTTCTTCATGTGGTATTGGGGCGAAAACGGTCGGCAACACGTCGGGCGCGTCATCGCCGCCGGAGCTGAAAACGCACACGTCCCTGAGCGCATGGGTTGGGAACGCGCCGACAATCTGACCGAAGCGATTGCGATGGCGCGCAGCTACATGGGACGCTCCGCCGAGATAACGATGCTGCATCAACCCGTTATCGCCGTCTGCGATATGGAATAGAAGGCTTATGAAATTATCTCCGACAGAAATTTATAACGGCAGGAAGATATTTCTTATCGGGAGCACGGGCTTTCTCGGCAAGGTTACGTTGAGCATGTTGCTCTATCGCTTCCCCGCGGTCGGGCGCGTGTACGTGACGGTGCGTGCGCGTTCGCAGGCCGAATCGGAGACGCGTTTTTGGGATCACGTCATCACCGCGCCGCCCTTCGACCCCTTGCGCGAACGCTACGGCGACGCGCTCGAAGGATTCATCAAGGACAAAATCCGCATCGTCGGCGGCGACATTGGGGAAGACAATCTCGGCTACACGGAGGAAGAGGCGCAGGCGATTGCCGACGACATCGACATCGTTATCAACAGCGCTGGCAATGTTACTTTCAACCCGACTTTGGAGAGCGCGCTTCGCACCAACGTTGTCGGCACGCAGAACGTCATCACGTTTGCGCGACGCATGAAGCGTCCGGCGCTCGTCCACGTTTCGACATGCTTCGTGGCTGGCAATCGTTCGGGAGCCGTGTGGGAGAGCGACCCCGTGCTCGGCTATTTTCCTCGCCGCGAGGAGATACCGGGCGTCGCATTCGACGCCGCGCAGGAGATTCGTGATTGTGCGAAGTTGGCCGAACGCGTGCGCGACGAAGCGCGCGATGCGATGCAGGCCGCGCGTTTTCGTGAGAACGCGCGCCGTCGCCTGATTGAAGAAGGACGCGACCCGGACGACCTCGACGCGATGGGTTTGGCCGTCGCGCGTGAGCGAAAAATCTGGACGCGTGAACGCCTGACCAATCTCGGCATCGAACGCGCCGCGTTCTGGGGCTGGCCTAACATCTACACTTACACGAAGAGTCTGGGCGAGCAATTGGTCGCCGCCGAGACAGGCATGGTGCGTACCATCGTGCGCCCATCAATCGTCGAATCCGCCGAAGTCTATCCCTTTCCCGGTTGGAATGAAGGCTTCACGACGACCGCGCCGCTCATCTTCATCACGCTCAAAGGGCAGACGCAGATTCCCGTCAACGAGAAATTGATACTCGACATCACGCCCGTCGATTACGTCGCATCGGTGATGCTCGCCGTCGCTGCCGAGGCGTGCGTCAAGGAACCGCGACTCGTCTATCAAGCCGCGACGGGCGACAGCAATCCCAATGAGATGCGTCGCATCGTCGGACTTTTGGGGATGTACAAGCGCAAGCATTTTCAGGAGAAAGATTCGGGCATCAAATTCTTAAACGAGATTGCCGGACGCATGGAAGCGCGTGCGGTCACGCCGTCGCGCTTCGATTCGACTTCGACGCCGATGGTCAACGCGGCAGCCAAGAAAGTTTCTTCATTGCTCGACCGCGTGCGTCCGCGTTGGGGCGGCGGTCGTCTCGCCGATGTGATTGACAGCGCGAAGGAACAGGTTGACCGCGTTGAAGAAATAACGCGCGAGACGAAGGAAGCCTTCGAGATGTTCAGCCCCTTCATGGTGGAGAACGCTTACATCTTTCGCGCCGACAACGTGCGCTCGCTCTTTTCGCACATACGCAAAGACGAACAGGCGCTGCTCTCCTGGCAACCGGAGAAGATAGACTGGTACGACTACTGGATGAACGTCCACTTCCCCGGCCTCAAGAAGTGGGTCTTCCCGACGCTCGAAGAGGATATGCGCGCGCAGCCCAAACGCGTCTACACCTACCGCGACCTGCTCGAACTTTTCGACACATCGACCAAACGTTTCGCCACGCGCGTCGCCATGCGTATCGAACGCGACGGGCGCAAAGAGCAATACACCTACGCCGATTTGCAGGAACTCGCCACGCGCGCCGCCGCATTTCTCGCCGCCAAAGGCGTCAAACCGTCTGACCGCGTTGTGCTCGTCAGCCACAACGCGCCCGAATGGGGCTTGAGTTATTTCGGCGTCGTCAAAGCGGGCGCGACCTGCGTGCCCGTTGACCCTGAAAGCTCGACGGATGAAATTATCAATTTCGTCCGCGCGAGCGGCGCGGTCGGTATCGTGACGAGCGAGGAGATGCATGAAAAGCATGCTGATTTAAGCGCGCGTCTGACGGAGGCGAAGCTCGAAGCGGTGAGCGTGTGGCGTTACGCGGAAGTGTTCGAGTTGGTTGACGAGAAGACGGAAGACCAACGCATCGCGCTCCTTCCGCAACGCGTACAGGCACAGTCGCTCGCGTCGCTCATCTTCACTTCGGGCACGACGGGGAATCCCAAAGGCGTCATGCTGTCGCACAAAAACATGACCAACATGGTGTCGATGCTGTCGTCCGTGTTCGACATGTCAACGAGCGACGGCGTGTTGTCTGTCTTGCCTCTGCATCACACGTTTGAGTTCTCGACGGGCTTTCTGACTCCGCTCAGTCGCGGCGCGCAGATTACGTATCTCCCCGAACTCAACGGCGAAGAACTCGCGCGTGCCATCAAGAACGGGCATGTGACAGGCATGGTTGGCGTGCCCGCCCTGTGGGAGATGCTGCACCGACGCATCAAGAATCGTCTCAACGAGAACGGCGAATGGGTCGGACGCGCCGCCGATTTACTCATCAACGCGAACAGTTGGTTGCGCGACAATACGCCACTCAATCTCGGTCAAATCGTCTTTCGTCCGATACACAGCGGCATGGGCGGGCGCATTCGTTATCTAATTAGCGGCGGCTCGGCGCTGAGCGAAAACGTGAAACGAGAGATGCACGGACTCGGCTTCACCATTCTCGAAGGCTACGGTCTGACGGAAGCGTCGCCCGTTCTCACCGTCACGCGACCGCAGAATCGTCTCATCGCGTCGAGCGTCGGTAAACCATTGCCGGGCGTCGAACTCAAAATCGCGAAGGCCGACGCGAGCGGCATCGGCGAAGTCGTGGCGCGCGGCCCCAACGTCATGCTCGGCTACTTCGAGAACCCCGAAGCGACGCGCGCTGTGCTCCAAAATCGCTGGCTCTACACGGGCGACCTGGGTCGTCTGGACGACGACGGCAATCTCTATCTCGTCGGTCGCTCGAAGGAAATCATCGTCGATACCAATGGCAAAAACGTCTACCCCGATGAGATTGAAGAACTCTACATCAATTCGCCATACATCAAAGAACTGAGCGTCGTCGGCTTGCCCGACGGGCTAGGCGAGAAGGTGGCATGCATGGTCGTCCCCGATTACGACCACGACATCACGCTCTCGCGCGAGGGCGTGCATCGCAAAATCGAAGAACACTTCAAGGACGTTTCAACCACGCTTCCCTTCTTCAAACGCATCAAGGTGCTCCATTTCACCGAAGACGAACTGCCGCGCACGGCAACGCGCAAAGTCAAACGACGCGAAGTGCTCGCCGCCATGCAGGCGATAGAAGAAAACCCACAGGCCGCTGCGACCGGAGGCGGGCGACAAGACGAACGCACGGGCGATGCGGCGTGGCTTATCGACATCGTGGCACACGTCGCCAATCGACCACGCGCGCAGGTCTCGCTCGACACGCGTCTCGCCGACATCGGTTTCGACAGTTTGATGTTCGTCGAACTGGCGTCGGCCATCGAGCAGGCGGGCGGCGCACTCCTTTCGCCCGAAACGCTTAACACCGTGCAGGACGTGCGCGAACTTCAAGGCGCGGTCACGCGCAAAGCCACCGCCGCGCATCGCAAAGCGATGGAAGAACACACGCACGAACAGAGCAAAGATGACGACGATGAGATTTATATCCCGTCGCTCGTCCGCACCGTCGGCAACAAAGGACTCGACGTGTTGCAACGCGTGTTCTATGAAAGGTTTCTCCATACGCGCTGCACTGGTTGCACCAACATACCCGTCCACACCAACTTCATCGTCGCCGCCAATCACACGTCGCATCTCGACATGGGACTCGTCAAAGTCGCGCTCGGCGAACAGGGGCGCGACATGGTGGCGCTCGCCGCCGCAGACTATTTCTTCGACAACAAATACAAGCGCGCCTACATGGACAATTTCACCAACCTCGTCCCGATTGAACGTTCGGGTTCCTTACGCAAGTCGCTGCGCCACGCGCGCTCGTTTCTCGACAGGGGATACACCGCGCTCATCTTTCCCGAAGGCACGCGCTCGCTCACAGGTGAGTTGGCCGAGTTCAAACCCGTGCTCGGTTTCCTCGCGCTCACTTCGCGCACAGGCATCCTTCCCATCTACATCTACGGAACCTATGAGGCGCTGCCGAAGGGTTCCAACGTCCTCAGAAGCCGCGACGTGGGCGCACGCATAGGTCGCTTTCTCTCCATCGAGGAACTCGAAGACCTGACCAAAGGGATGTCCAAATCCGAGGCTTACCGTCTCATCGCCGCGCTCGTTCATCACGAAGTCGAAAACCTGCGTGACGGCACCAAGAACGCCTTCGACGCCAAATCTCTGCGCCGTCGCTGGCGCAACGAACGCCGCGCCGCCGCCGCCAACGACGAGTCCGACGCGCAAACTACGCTCGACCAATTCGCCAACACCGGAGACTGATGAATTGCGGAATGCGAATTTCAGATTACGGAATGAAAAACAGGAGTCAGAATTTAGTAGCCAGTAGTCAGTAGAAATGATTGGTTGAATAGAAAATCTTGATGCGCCTTTACTCTCAACTGCATTCAGTCTTTATTCTGGCTGCTAAATTCTTCTGCTAATCTGCAATCCGAAATCCGCATTCCGCAATCGACTGGCTGCTTACTTTTCTGACCACATGGCAACGACGACCAAAACAAAACAGCGCGCGACGACAAAGACAGCCGCTAAAAAGAGCGGTGGAAAGGCGTCGTCTACAAAGACGGTAAGCGCCAAGACCGCGACGAAGAAGACGGCTCTTGCCCGACGCGCGCAACCCATCACGCTCATTACGGGCGGGACGGGTTTTCTCGGCACGCATCTCGTACGGCAGTTAATCGAAGCGGGCGCAAAAAACCTCCGCGTCATGACGACCAACGCTCCGCCGTGGCTGGCCGAACTCGGCATCGAAACCGTTAACGGTTCGATTACGTCGCCTGAAGATGTCGCACGTTCGGTCGAAGGCGTCTCGGAGATTTATCACTTGGCGGGGCGCGTCTCGCGCGAGCGGGAGGACGCGCATGAAATGTATGCGCTGCACGTTGACGGGACGCGACTGCTCTGCGACGCGGCGCGCGCGGGCGGCGTCAAGTCAATCGTTATGGCTTCTTCGAGCGGAACCATCGCCGTCACGGAAGACGGCGAAGCCATGCCCGACGAAGATTGGCCGCCGCCTATGGAAATCGTTTCGCGTTGGCCTTACTACGCCAGCAAGGTCTATCAGGAACGCGTCGCGCTCGAACATTTCGCGGGACAGGGTTTGCGTCTCGTTATCGTCAATCCGAGCCTGCTGCTCGGCCCCGGCGACGAACGACTCAGTTCCACCAAAGTCGTACTCGATTTTCTCGCACGCAAAATCGTCTCCACTCCAAAGGGAGGTTTGAGCTTTGTCGATGTGCGCGATGCGGCGCAAGCCTTCCGCGCTGCGATGGCGCGCGGGCGTCATGGAGAGCGTTATCTGCTCGGCGCGGTTAACTGGACTTTCGACAAATTCTTCGCGCGCCTCGAACGCTTGACCAAGACCCCCGCGCCGCGTTTTTCCCTTCCCTCCAAATTCGCCATCACAGGCGCACGCGGCATCCACGCGCTCTATCGACACTGGAACCTCGCGCCGCCCGTCGAACCCACAGAGATTGAGATGGCCGAACACTTCTGGTATCTCGATTCATCAAAAGCCGCACGCGAACTCGGTTTTGCGCCCCGCGACCCCGCCGACACCCTCTACGATACGGTGGTCTATCTCCGCAAGAATTTCCTCGGCAGTGAAGCGTTTAACGGATAAATCGTAAATGGCGAGTGGTAAATGGATAAGACCTGTTCTTTCCATTTACCATTTACTATTCACCATTTACGAAATTTAAGGACTGCGTAGGAGCAACGCGTCGGGGACGACTTGGAAAGTCGCGGGGAGGCGTCCGGCGAGTTCTCCATCAATCTCAAGTCTGACGGTTTCGTCGGGGTCGGCGGAATGCGCGGTGAGTCTTTTGGCGCGTCGGTGTTTGACCTTTTGCATGCCGAGATGCGTGCCGAGATAGATACGATAGGAATTTGCGAGGATGCCGAGTTGGCTTAAATCTCCGATGGAGATGATGTCGAGCAGGCCGTCGTTCAACTTGGCGTTGGGCGCAACCTTCATGCCGCCGCCGAAATATTGCGCGTTCGCCACACAGAGATTTGTGAGTCGCAGACGAAATGCGGGGCGGTCGTCGATTTGAATTTCAACCGTCGGTTGCTTGAAGGTGAGCGTCGTTTGTAACGCCGCCGCCGCGAAGACGACTCTTCCACCGAGCACGCGCGAAGCATTGGCGGGCAACCACGCGAGCGGGTTCTCCTTGACGCGTTCGACAACCGCGCCGCCCATGCCGAGCGAAGCGACGTTCAAAAAATAACGACTCTCTTCTTCACCCTCCTGATTGATGAACGTAACGCGCCCGACATCCATGCGACGCGTCTGTCCTTCGCGCAATTCACGCGCGGCTTCGTTGGCACCCTCCGAGATGCGGAGCGTGCGTCGAAAGTCTCCGCCCGTCCCGCTCGGTAACACACCGAGTTCCGCCCTCGCACCCGAACGGAGGATGCCGTTGGCAACTTCCGAAATCGTGCCGTCGCCGCCGCAGGCGATGATGAAACGCCTTCCAGCTTCGGCCTCACGCGCGGCAATCAGCGTAGCGTCGCCCGCGCGTTCGGTGAAGGCACAGTTGAACGCGCCGAAGTGTGTCCGCAAACTACTGGCGAGACGAGGCCAAGCGTCGCCCGTCGCGCCGCCCGCAGAAGCCGGATTGATGATGACCAACGGCAGAGACATGTTTCAAGACCGTAAACGCGGATAAGGTTAAAAGCGGAAAGACGAAAGGAAACCAACTTTCGCACAGAAGCAATTTCTGTTTTGCCTTTTACCTTCCCTTCACCCTTTCACCCACTTCCCCTTTTCTCCCAGACGGCTTTCCATCTCCGCGCGTTGTGGCTCCTGCGAGGCATGAAGCGCGCGGTCTTGCTCTCCGAGTTCGGCGATGCGAGCCATGACGAAATCGGCAATCTCCTTGTACGTTCTAACGTGGTCGCGTTTGTCGAGAAACGGGGAGAAGTCGAGCGGTGCACCGAAGTGTATGCGAATCGGAGTCGTGCGACGCCAGTTGCGTAGCACCTGTTCTGTTAAATTGTTGCTGAGTCCGGCGACGAAGACAGGGACGACTTGCGGCGCGGCGTCTTTGATGAGTTTGCCGATGCCGGGTTGCGGTCGGAGATAGGTGTAAGGGTCGTCGTTGAGATTGCGGCGGCCTTCGGGGTGAAAGCCGATAACGTTGCCCGCGCCGTGCCGACAGAGTTCCGTCAGGAGTCGCAACGAATATTTATCGAAGATGCGTTTCTCGGCGGTGGTGAAGACGGGCGGGTACATCGACCACCAGCCCATTACCAGATTGACGAGCATGCCAAGCGGCGACTCGTAAAAGAAACGCCCGCGCACCGGAAAGAAAAGCTGCTTACGCCAGCGCGTGCGGTGAAACAGGACGGTTGAGACGGCATACATGTCGAAGAACGAACGATGATTGGCGACAAGCAGGAGCGGGCGTTCATGCGACGCGGCCTCAAGGTTTTCTAGACCGTAGACGCGCATGATGTTGTAAGTCGCAACGTGTATCCAACCCGCGCCGATGGTGCGCTGGCAAAACGTCCAGAGACGTTTCCAACGTCCACGGTTCATCCGGTGCGCGACGCGGAAAGCGAGACGTTCCATCGACGATAGCACGCCGAGTTCTTCGGGCGTCGGCTCGATGCGTCCGTCCGGCGTCGGCTCCCCGCCGACGTTCTCCGGCGAACCGTCGCGCTGCTCCGCTTCCGCGTCGATTTGAATCGGTTTCGTTTCGGTCGGAGACATACTTCAAGAACGTTAATCGTCAATGGTAAATCATGAATAGATGAAAACAGTTTTTATCCATTTACGATTTACCATTGACGATTAACGGAATCTCATTCTATCGAAAAATATTTCGCCTCATCGTGATGCACGATGATGGCGGAGGTCGATTGTTCGGGCACAAGCTGAAATTCGTCGCTGAGTTCGACATCAATGCGCGCGGGGTCGAGCAGCGCAAATAGTTTGGTCTGGTCTTCGAGATTCGGGCAGGCCGGATAACCGAAGCTGAAACGCGAGCCTTGATAGCCCTGATGAAAGAGCTTCGCCAACTCCGGCGAATCGCTTCCGGCAATCCCTAACTCCTCGCGCATGCGCTTGTGCCATAGTTCGGCCAACGCTTCGGCGCTCTCCACGCTCAGCCCGTGAAAATAGAGATAGTCGGCGTAGCTGTCGGATTTGAACAATTCGTGTGCATAGGCGCTGGCGCGACGTCCGACCGTAACGAGATGAAAGCCAACCACGTCGATGCGTCCAGACTCCTCCGACGCGAAGTAGTCCGCGAGACACAGACGCTTGCCCGAAGGCTGTCGCGGAAAAGTAAAACGCACGCGTTCGGTCTGTTCGTCCGACTCGTAGACGATGAGGTCGTTGCCCGACGACTGGCAAGGAAAATATCCGTAGACCACGCGCGGCACAATCAACCCTTCGCGCTTCGAGCGTTCCTTCAATTCATCATAGACGGGGCGTACCTTCGCCGCGACAAACGCGCGATATTCATCATTCGTCTTGCGCCCCTGCTTAAACTGCCATTGGCCTTTGAACAAGGCTGTCTCGTTGACGAAGCTGAAAACGTCGTCCAGCGAAACGTCTTCAACCACGCGCGACCCGTAAAACGGCGCACGCGGAATCGGCGCATGCTGATTAACTTCGGAACGCTTCGTCTCCGTCGTGTCGCCCACGGCGCGACGTGCGGCGCGCGGCTTGGTCGTCGGCGCGCGAATGCCGAGTTTGGCATCTTCGCCAACGAGGTCTTCCGCATCATCCGCGCTCGCTTGGTCTAAAGCCGGAATAATGGATTCTACCGTCGCGGCGCTGCTTACGTTTGCGTCAGTCGTGGCTCTAGCAGCCACGTTTGCTGCAACTTCCGCCGTCGCTTGTTGGTTCGCATCTCCAGCGAGGCCGTCCATCGTGTGGAGGCCGTCGAAGGCATCTTTGGCGTAGAAAAGTTGCCCTCGATAGATGGATTTGAGGTCGTCTTCGACGTAACGACGCGTGAGCGCCGCGCCGCCGAGCACGACGGGCACGCTGATGCCTCGCTCGTTCAAAACCTCAAGATTCTCCTTCATGATGAGCGTCGATTTGACGAGCAGCCCGCTCATGCCGATGGCGTCGGCCTTGTGTTCGTCGAAGGCTTGTATGATGTTTTCGACTGGCTGCTTGATGCCGAGATTGACGACGCGATAACCGTTGTTGGTCAGGATAATGTCAACGAGATTTTTGCCGATGTCGTGGACATCACCTTTGACCGTCGCCAGAACCATCGTGCCTTTAGCCGTCGCGCCGCCCTTCTTCTCCATGAAGGGTTCGAGAAACTTGACCGCCGCCTTCATCACCTCCGCCGACTGAAGCACGAAGGGCAACTGCATCTGTCCGCTGCCGAAGAGGTCGCCGACCACCTTCATGCCGTCGAGAAGGATGGTGTTGATGATGTCGAGCGCGGAATAGCTCTTGAGCGCGACGTTTAACTGTTCTTCCAGACCAATCTTTTCGCCGTCGATGATGTGATGCTTGAGACGTTCTTCGACGGGCAAGTGGCTCTCGTCCTTCTTCTCCTTCTTGGTCGAGACGCCCTCGAAGAGTGTGGTGAACTCTGTGAGCGGGTCGTACGTGCAAACGTCGCCGTCGAAACGTCGTTCGTCGTAAATCAACTCGCGCGCCACCTTCAACTCGCGTTCGCCGATACGATTGAGCGGCAGGATTTTGCTCGCATTCACAATCGCCGCATCAAGTCCCGCCTCGACCGCTTCATGCAGAAAGACGGAATTCAAGACGACGCGCGACGCCGGATTGAGTCCGAACGAAACATTCGACACGCCGAGCAGCGTGAAACAACCCGGAAGCGACGCCTTGATGCGGCGGATGCCTTCGATGGTTTCGGCGGCGTTGCGGCGGTCTTCTTCGATGCCCGTGGAGATGGGGAGCGCAAGCGAATCGAAGAAGATGTCGTCGGCGGGCAAACCAAACTGCTCCGTCGCCTGTCTGTATGCGCGCTCGGCAATCCTGTACTTCCCTTCGGCGGTGCGCGCCATGCCCTCTTCGTCAATCGTCCCGATAACGACGCTCGCGCCGTACTCCTGCGCCAGTTCGATAACTTTGGCGAAACGCGGCTCGCCGTCTTCATAGTTGGTCGAATTCAAGATGCACTTGCCGCCCGCGTGCTGCAAGCCCGCTTCCATCTTCTGCCATTCAGTCGAATCGAACATTAGAGGAATGGTGACGTTGGTGACGAGCCGCGAGGCGAGTTCGTGCATATCCGCCTCGCCGTCGCGCCCGACGAAATCGACGTTCACGTCCAGAATATGCGCGCCCTCGCGCACCTGCTCTTTAGCGAGCGAGACGAGGCCGTCCCAATCTTCGGCGTTGAGAAGGTCGCGCATCTTCTTCGAGCCGCTGGCGTTGACGCGCTCGCCGATGATGAGAAACGAAGTGTCTTGACGGTAAGGCTGCTGGATGTAGAGCGACGAGGCGGCGGCCACGCGCGGCACTTCGCGGCGTTGCGGCGTGACATCGCGTACGGCTTCGACCACCGCCTTCATGTGCGCGGGCGTCGTGCCGCAGCAACCGCCGACGACGTTGACACCGAGGTCGCGCGCAAAGTGCAAGAGGTCTTCGGCGAGCGACGTGGGAGTCTCTTTGTAGTGCGCGTGACCGCCGACGTTTTCCGGTATCCCCGCGTTCGGAATCACAGAGACGGGAAACTTCGAGTTCTGGCAGAGATAGCGGACATTTTCGCTCATCTGCTTCGGCCCCGTCGCGCAGTTCATGCCGACGACATCGATGGGGAAAGGTTCGAGCGTCGTCAAGGCCGCGCTAATTTCCGTCCCCATAAGCATCGTGCCGGTCTGCTCAATCGTCACCTGCGCTATTACGGGCACACGCCGTTTCAACGACGCGAAAGTCTCGAAGATGGCGGCGAGCGCCGATTTGGTTTGCAAAAGGTCTTGACAGGTTTCGACGATGAGGATGTCCGCGCCCCCGTCCAAGAGGCCGCGCGCCTGTTCGGCATAAGTGGCTTTCATGTCGAGGAAACTGATGTGGCCGAGGCTCGGCAACTTGGTCGTCGGCCCCATCGAACCCGCAACCCAACGCGGCTTCTCTTTGGTCGAATAATCCGACGCGACGCGACGCGCGAGCTGGGCGGCCTTGAGATTCAACTCGTAGGCGCGTTCCGCGATGTCGTACTCGGCGAGCACGATAGAGGTTGAGCCAAACGAATCAGTCTCAATCACGTCGCAGCCCGCTTCGAGAAAGCCCGCGTGCACGCGCTCGACCGCTTCCGGTTTGGTGACGACCAGAAACTCGTTGCAACCGTCGAGTCCGCCGAAATCATCAGGCGTCAGATTCTGCACCTGAATATTCGTTCCCATCGCGCCGTCGAAAACGACGATTCGCTCCTTCAATGTTTCAAGAAAATCGTTCATGCTCTTCCCGTCATCCTCTCCGGCGACTTCGCTTCCCACAACCCCGCGTCCGGCACATAAGAGAAACCCCGCGCCAAACAACGCGGGGCATTTCGTAAAGAAACTTGACGAAACGGGTCTGTGGAAAGACTTGGCCGAGCTGTTTAGCTGTTTATTTTACGTGGCCGCAAGTCGCCTTAACTCACCACGTTTGACCACCATTGAAACACCGCCCGCAAGTCATGTCAAGAGGATGAAACTCTCCCTCGCCCCATCTCAAGAACAGCGCACAACTTAGCCAGCCCTGCTGTATAATCGTCGCCGCTCAAGAGCAACGTCAAATTGTTCATCGTTATGTGTCGGGCGCGTCGGTTGGCGTCTCGCACTGGATGGCTATATTAGGTTGCTGCGTTTATGATGTGCGGAGGAGGACGATTATGAAAAGAAAAGCTTCAGCGGTTTGGGAAGGTGGAATCAAGGATGGTAAAGGCAGGATTTCGACGGCGAGCGGGGTTTTATCCGACACGCAATATTCATTCAGCACTCGCTTTGAAGATGGCATCGGCACTAATCCAGAAGAGTTGATTGCGGCGGCGCATGCGGGTTGTTTTTCGATGGCGTTGTCGGGTCAATTGGGCAACGCGGGGATGACGGCGCAGAGCATCAACACGACGGCGACGGTGACACTCGATAAGACCGACGCAGGGTTTACCATCACAGCCGTCCATCTGGATGTGACCGCGAGGATTCCGGGCGCGGAGCAAGCGGCGTTCGAGACGGCGGCTAATAATGCTAAAGCGGGTTGTCCCGTGTCGCGTCTGCTCAAGGCGGAGATTACGATGGATGCGCGGCTCGAATCTTAGTCTGACCCACATATTGACCCACGACTATTGACCAATGACTAACGACGATTACTGACGACATATGCGGCGTGCCATCTATCCCGGTTCGTTCGACCCTGTGACCAACGGGCATCTCGACATCATTGCGCGCGGGTGCAAGTTGTTTGATGAGATTATCATCGCCATTTTGGTCAACCCGGAGAAGCGTCCGCTCTTTTCGGTCGATGAGCGGCGCGACATGTTGGAAGAGGCGCTCGACGAGATTGATAGCGCCGCATGTCGTTTGCGTGTCGATTGGTTTCAGGGGTTGCTGGTTAAGTATGCGCGCGAACAGAGCGCGGACGCGATTGTGCGCGGCATCCGTGCGATTTCGGATTACGAGTATGAATTGCAGATGGCGTTGATGAACCGGAGGCAAGACCCGCGCATCGAAACCGTCTTCATGATGTCGGCAGAGGATTATAGTTACGTCAGTTCGCGTCTCGTCAAAGAGGTCTTCCAACTGGGCGGCAAGATTGAAGGGCTGGTGCCGTTTTCGGTGGAAGAACGGATGCGGAAGAAGTTTAATAAAGTCTGAAATCGTCTGCGTCATCGCGTGATATACTCGCGTCGTTTTCCGAGTCTAAACCTCGCACGAAGCAACCACGCAGGCACGCATCGACGCCTGCGTCTCTATCGAACGGAGGGACGAAAGAATGCCTAGAGGCGATAAGTCGAAGTACACGGACAAGCAGGAACGACAGGCCGAACACATCGAAGAAGGTTACAGAGAGCGCGGCGTCTCGAAGGACGAGGCCGAAGGCCGCGCGTGGGCGACCGTCAACAAGATGTCGGGCGGCGGCAACAAGCCGGGCGGTTCCGGTTACGGCAAAAAGACCGATACGGCTCCGGCCAAGAAGGGCGGCAAGACGGGCGGCGCGAAGAAGTCGAGCAAGAAAGCTGCCAAGAAAAGTAGCGCGAAGAAGGGCGGAGGAAAGAAGGGTGGCTCAAAAAAGAGGAGCTAACCGCGGCTTTTCCCTTCGCAGGGGATGCGCGCAACGAGCGTTATTTCGGTTCGCGCGACGGCTGTTGCTTTCCAATCTGAATCCACGGGGCAGCGCGGTTCACACGGGAGTGAATCGCGCTGTCGTAGTTTTGGGCTGACGAGGACGCACAAGGTTCGTGGCTTGCGGGGCGCGGAGAGGCACGTTACCATTGCAACATTCAAAATTTAAGAATCAATATGCAGGAATCTAAAAAAGCAAACACCTTCCCCGTCGCCCGAAACGTCGCGGGGATGCAGGTCTCTTCGACGCTGCTCGCCATGCAATCGGCACTGCGTCTGCGCGCCGCAGGCGTTGACGTGGTTGACCTCGGAGCGGGCGAACCCGATTTCGATACGCCGCAGCACATCAAACTTGCCGCCATCGAAGCGATGCGCGCCGGACAGACGAAATACACGCCGACATCTGGAACAAAACCTCTCCAACAAGCCATCATCGACTACTACGAACGCGAGTTCGGCACGCGCTACGATGCCTCCGAGGTGATGGCGACGGCGGGCGGCAAGCAGGCCATCTTCAACGCTATCGTCACGATGGTCGAAGCAGGCGACGAAGTGTTGATTCCCAAACCCTACTGGGTGACGTTTCCCGAAATCGTCAAATTCGTCGGCGCGACTCCCGTCTTCATCGACACGCAGGAGACGGACTTTCAACTGACCGCCCGCGAGGTCGAACGCGCTATCACGTCACGCACGCGACTCATCATTATCAATTCGCCGTCGAATCCTTCGGGGCGCGTGATTCCGCCCGACGAGTTTCGCAAGATTATGGAAACGGTCGTCGCACGCGGCATCTACGCTATCTCGGACGAATGTTATCTGCGTTTCGTCTATCCGCCCGCAGAAGTTTTCAGCGCCGCGCGACTCGCGCCCGAATTGCGTTCGCATCTCTGCATCGCGGGTTCGTTCTCCAAAACTTACGCCATGACGGGCTGGCGCATCGGCTATGCCCTCGCTCCCGCCGAATGGATGCAACAGATGCTCAAAGTGCAAGGCCACTCGACGAGCCATCCGACATCCATCGCACAGGCGGCGGCGGTTGAAGCCTTCACGGGCGCGCAGGAGTGTGTCGGCGAGATGCTGACCGAGTATCGTCGTCGCCGCGATTGGTTAATCGGGGCGCTCGGCGACATTCCCGGTTTTCGTTGCGTCGCGCCGGAGGGCGCATTCTATGCCTTCCCCAACGTCCGCGATTGTTTGAACGGCGACGTGAAAACTTCCAGCGAATTTGCCAAGCGACTTCTCGAAGAAGCACACACCGTCGTCACAGATGGCGCGGGCTTCGGACTTGACAGCTATATCCGTATCTCTTACGCCACTTCGCTCGACCGCCTGCAAGAAGGCGTCCACCGCATACGCCTCATAGCCGAACAACTCGCGCGATAGCCGCCCAAACGATTCAGACAAACCAGACATCCTTCGTCGTCTCTAAAAACTACGCATGCACAGCAAAGCGGCGACGCTCCAATGTCATGAGCGTCGCCGCTTTGTTGTCTTGCACAGAGTTTCGATAAATCTTGGAACAGCGTCAGTAGATATTGAAGGAGTATTCTACCGTCACCCACTGCGATACCGTCCTCCCGTCCTTCTGCGCCGGCGTAAACCTGATCTGCCTCGCCGCCGCTATCGCTCTCTCCGTCAACCCGTCCGGTAATCCCTTCACTACCTGAA
>DASVTU010000009.1:5000-114112 GCA_036387415.1 Pyrinomonadaceae bacterium
CCTTTGCCACGCGACGAATTCGCGGCCCGTACGATAGAAGATAATATCGCTAGGGACGGTCAATTCAACCTGTTTGCCATAAATCCACCCGGCGGGCGCAGGGGAAATTGAAGGCGGCAGACGAACTTTATACCAAAGCTCTTCGGCCTCTTCGGGCACTTTGGGTTCGTCGCCGTCTCGTCTACTTCTCTCTTCACTTCGTTGTGCCGCGCCTGCTTTCGGAGTGTCGTCGCTTTCGGTGGTTTCAGATGTCTTTGGTTTCGGCACGCGCTTCCAGCCGACAATCTCGAATCGAGCGCCGCTCTCCAACTTCATCAAGATATTGTCATTACCATTCCTGTCGGGAGAAAAACGCAGATTGGTACTCGCACGAAGTTGGCCTGTGGCTTGGGCAGGCGTGCTCTGATCTTCCTTGCCGAGCGAGCGCGAGCGGTCGAGCAATTCCTGCGGCATGACGTTGCGCGCTTCAATCCAACCTTCCACATTGTCAGCCTCGCGTGTACGCACACGCAGCCATTGTTCGCCGTTGTCAGCCGTTGTCGAATCAAGAATATCGACTACCTCACCACGCACGACTTCCTTCAAATCGGCGGCGACGACGGCGGTGGAACTGCGTACCTGAGCGCGGCGTGCGATGACGACGCCGGTTTCTTCTTTGCCTGCGAGCGTGCTGCAAGCACTTATCATGGCGACGCAGAAGAGCAGCAGCAATAACTTTGCGTGATTCATATTTTGTGGGAAGAATTTAAGGCTTTTGGACATTGCGAATCTTTGATGACAAGGAGACGAATGAAATATTGCAGTTATGCACAAGGGTCGAAGCCGTATCTTTAATCGAATACTGCATGCCGTTAATTTGTCGTTCAAAGCATTCCTGAAAACCATCAACGACGCCCTTCATTGTAACCCAATCCGCGCAGCAAATCGCGCTGTGCACGATTAAGTGAAGGGGCGACAGAGATGCGCGTACGCACTCCGCCCGGTTCCGTTTGCAGCCCGAAAGGTGTTAAGAGCGTCGCCGCGTCAAGTTGAGACGCGCCGTGTACGTGTTGTCGGATTAAATTTTGCATTCCCGGCGCGCTGCTTAAAATCTCGGTGATTGCATCGTTGGCATTACGCCTTTTGTCGGTCGCCCCATAGCGACGAAAGAGTTCGCGGTAGGCATCGTCGAGGGAACGTTTGCCGGAAGTTTGCGTTCTGAGCGTCAGGTCGTAGAGAAAGGCGACGAGCATACCTTTGTTATAGACAAGTGGGGTTGCGCCCGTCCAGCGCCGTCTTGATGCTTCAAGGAGAGAGATTTCTTCGCGACCCCTCGCGGCATTATATCCGTCGAAGGCGCGACCCAACGCATTCAGATAATCATGAAATGAAAGATACCCCAAGCGCATGCCGACGCGCATCGACTGATAGAGAGTGAATCCCTCATAGAACCAATCGTATTCCCCATCGAATGCGAGAGCATTCGGCACCCAGAGGTGAAAGAGTTCATGTGTGAGAGGCACGTTCAACTGTGCGAGCGCGGCGGTGGCGGAGGGCAAACGACCGGATAAGAAAAAGACCGTCCGGCCACGCGTTTCCGCGCTCCACATGTTTGCGCCAGTGTTTGTCGGAAAGGGAGTGAGGACAATCAACGCCCGACCGCGCGGCCTGATGCCCGTGATTTTTGAATGTTCGACAAGAATTTCTTCCACCGCTTCCGACGCATCTTCATCATCGAACGCCCACTGGCCTGTGGTCACAAAAGCAAACTCCAACGAGTTTGCGCGGCGACGTCGTTCGCGCAAGTTTTGACCGACGAAGAAAAGGGCGTCTTCGGCGTTAGCAATATTAAATTCGTGATGTGCAGTCGTGGTCTCTGCTGATGCAAGACTCCATTTTGCGGGCAGGTTGAATTTCACTCTCGCGTCGGTCAACGGCAATGGCAATAAATCGCCGAGCATCAAGACTCCATGCTCGTTGGCGAGCCATGAGACGTGTGCGGCTTCAGACACGACGCGGGGAGGGTCGAGTTTGATTTGATAACTGAATTTGGTCGCTGCGCGCTCCGTGACGTAATGCCCCGGCGCGAGTCTTCGGGCAGAAACCCGGACATCGTTGGAGTCTGTGAAAGAGAGATTTTCCAATCGTCCGTCGAGGCCGGAGATGCCCGCATAAGAGTCTCGAAAAGTCCAAGTCGTCGTTGCATCCGCTCGAAATCCTTCTACTTGTGCACGCGGCGGCGCAAGCGAGTTGATAGTGATACGCACGTTGAGCGTCTGTGCATGCGGCGTGATTGCGGCGCAGATGAGAAAGAGGAAGATGCCGCCCCACTTGCCGAGCGTTATAAAAAGCTCTCTCTGATTTTGCTTCGCCGTGTACGTGTGTGTGGATTGAAGATTTCGATGTGTGTCGAACAAGCTTTGGGATGCTCCAATGCGCTTTTGATTTCAGGTCATTAAAGCATAAATTGCGTGGGCAGATAAAAGACAGGAGACAGGCCGGACGGATGAACGAATGACGCGAGATAAGCGTAAGCGAGCACAACAAGGGAAACGTTAAAGACGACAGGCGCTTGCATCGGACTAAATGCAAGCGCCTGTCGTCTTTTAGTCTCGCCGCGAGTGTGTTCGGGCGCGTAACGAATCAGAAGAATCTGATGGTGTAAGTGAAGCGCACGCCGCGCCCGATTTCAGGGGCGAGGTCTTTAATGAAAGAGAGGTGGTTGCGATAGAGACGGTCGCCGAGATTGAAGGCGTTGACGGAGAAGATGTGCGCGTAGTGTGGTCTTGGAATCGTGTACGAGGCGAGCAGGTTAAAGAGCGCGTAGCCGGGCGTGCGCGTCTCGGTCGGAAAGATTTGGTCTTGGTCTTTGGCAAAGATGGCTTCGGGTCGGATGCTGAAATTCTCGAAACGCGCGTCGAAACCGACGCGGGCACGCATGGGCGGGATACGCGGGAGCGGAGTGCCGGAATCTTTCAGTTGGGCGTCAACGTAGTCGAAGCCGAGATTGACCCAGAAGTTTTCGTGGGCGGCGAAATCGAGGTTCAACTCCGTGCCGACAAAACGGCTGTCCGATTGTAGATACTGTGCTTCGATGAGTCCGTCTTCAATCTCTCCGGTGGGCGCGAGAAAGACGAAATCTTTGATGTTGTAATAGTAAAGATTCGCCTCGCCGCGCAAGCGTTTGGACGTGTGGCGCAGAGAGAAATCGATGCCGTCGTTGCGTTCGGGAGTGAGGTTGAGGTTGCCAATCTCGAATGTCAGATTACCGAGATGCGGGCCGTTGTTGTACAACTCTTCGAGCGCGGGAGCACGAAAAGCGTGCGTGTAATTTGCGACGAACGCGCCGCCCGTCCAGAGTGGCACGCGGATGCCTGCGGCGCCCGAAAAGCCTGTGAACGAACGCGGCAAGGCATCGCGTTGCGGGTTGTAGGCGTTGTGTTCGATGCGTCCGCCGAATTGAAATTTAATGTGGTCGAAGTCGAGTTCCTGCAACGTAAAGACGGCGGCGGAGGTCTGCGTCGTGGGCGGCGCGAGTGCTTCTTCGCCGATTGATTCGTAATCGCGGTGGAAGCCTGAGAAGCCGAAGCTGCCTGTGAGGTGTCCGGTCTTGCGTTGGTCGAAGACGCCGCGATAAGTAAACTGGTCGTTCTTGAAACGCGTCCCGACTTCTTCGCCTTCGAGTTCCTTGTGGCGATAGTTGCTGTAGTCGAGCGTCAGTCGAAAGCCATCGACAAAGGTGCCGAGTTCGCGGAAGCCGCCGTTGAATTTCAAATCGTGACGGCGCATCGACACGTCAACGTCCGAACCTGTTTCGGTGCCGCCGCTTTCAAAAAAGGAAGCGAACGGAATGCCGTAACGACGGTTGTCGTGGCTATACGTGAGACTGAAGAAACCCTTTTCGTCGTACCAACCGAAGCCGCCGAGGCCGCTCGTCGAACGCGTCTTGGTGTTTTCGACGCGTCCGAGGGGTGTCGTGTAGTCGCCTGTGCGTTGGCCTGTGCCGTTGCCCCAAAACATCCATTTGCCTGTGCCGTATTCGATGCCGCCGCTTGCGCCGCCCTGCGCGTTGTTGCTTCCGGCGACCCCCGTGAAATAACCGCGCCATCCTTCGTGCGCGGCATCGTGTCCCGTGATGGCATTGACGACGCCGCCCAGAGCGTTGCTGCCATAGAGCAACGTGGCGGGGCCTTTGACGATTTCCAGACGTTCAAGCGATAAAACGTCGATGGGTTCGCCGTGGTCGCCGGACTGCGAACCGAGCGAGCCAGTGGAAGTTCCGTCTTGCAAGATGAGCACGCGGTCGCCGTCGAAGCCGCGCACGACCGGGCGCGACGACCCCGGCCCGAAACTGCGTTTGGCGACGCCGGGTTCGTTGTCGAGCACTTCGCCGAGCGACGGGTGGCTCTCCTCTGCAATCCTGATGGAGTCGAGCGAAGTCACAGATTGAAACGACTCGAACGTTGACTGCTCGCTGCCCGTCGCCGTCACCGTCACTTCTTCGCGATAACCCGTCAGGCGGAGTTGAAAATCCAACGTGGCTGACGCGCCCGACGCGACCGTGATATTTTTCGCGGCGTCGGGGAAACCTTCCAGATGCGCGAGGATGGTGTAGTTGCCCGCCGGAAGCTGCTGAAATTCATACGCGCCCGTTTCATCTGTCTCAACCGAGCGTCGCAGTTGCACCACCGTCACGATAGCGTTATGCAGAGGCGTCCCGCCGTCTGCCAGTGTCACAGCGCCGCGAAGCGTCGCGCCCGCCGTCTGCGCGAGAGTTGGCGCTGACATGACAGCGCAAAAAATCATGAGAATAAATGCCGAATACAATCTTCGTCGCATTGAGAATCGCTCCTTCAACAATCAAATAATTCCAGAATCGACGCGCAAAAAACGGCGCGTTCATTGCTGATTGGTCGTTTGAATGGATGCCCGTCAACAATCAGCTTCGTCGAAAATGAAAGACTGACGTATCACTCGACGGCTCCCGTCGCTTGGACGACATGCACAGCGACGAATGCGTCGGAAGTGCGGCGTCGTTTACGTTGAAGCGAAAGCAGTCTGTGACTGACGTGGCAAAAGATTCTCAGGCGAGCGGAGGTGCGCGACCGGCGGGAAGCAGAAAAGCTTCGTTCGCATGTGCGGGCGTCGGGGACGCTTCGCCACACGCGAACTTTTGGAGAGAGGCATCATAGACCGAAGCCGGACTATAGAGGTCTGCGATGAGACTGCGCTGTAAACGACACAGCAGACATTGTGCGTGGGCACCGGATTCCAGCCCCGCACTCGCATCCGAGTCGCTTTGGACGACCGCGCTGCCGGACAGCAACGCGTCTTCAACAAGCCGGACGCGATGGCTGTGCGTCGCGCTCACGATGAAGGCGTGCGCGACGAGCAGAAGCAGCATGAGGGCAATCCTCTGCGATGTTCTGCGACTGTAATGCTGGCGGTTGTGCGTTGTTCTCAAACTCGAAATTCTCTATGAAAACAGTCTTCGCGATTGAATCAAACTATACCACTCAGAGGGCTGTTCGCGAAATCGCGTTGCCTCGCTTTCGACGCGTAGGTAAACCCACAGAACGGAACTTGAACACGCTTTTTCGCGTATTTATTTGCAAATCGACGACGCAAACGGCGCAAGCGCGATACATCCGAGTACATTGACACAATCCGTCCTGCGCCGATACAATGCTGTTCCGCGATTCTCGTTGTTTCCGCTTCCCTGTTTCCAGACCGAGGATTCAGTTGTGACTCTGGTTAAAATCATCATTATCACGCTCGCCGTCATCCTGAGTATTCTCTACTTGGGGCGTTTCTTGTTTTAAGCCCGATGGCGGTATTGCTCCCTCGACGCGCAGGCTCTCCACCTCCCTTCTCGCCCCGCGCGCCTCGCTCCGTCTCTCTTTTCTTTGCGACCATCGCCACGCTCATCCTTTTCTGCGCGCATGTTTCCGCACAGAAGAACGCGCCGGAGACAGATGAGGTGATTCGCGTCGAGACGAATCTTCTGACGCTGCCCGTCTTCGTCACAGATTCTTCGGGACGACGCGTACAGGGTTTGACGCGCGACGATTTCAGCCTGCGCGGTAATGACACGCGCGTCGAGATTGCCTACTTCGCATCGGGCGCAGAGCGGGTCGCGCTCGCCTTCCTTCTGGACGCTTCCGGCTCCACGCGCGACATCATCACGCAGCAGAGAGAAACCGCGCTCGCACTCTTCGCGCGTTTCGGCAAAAGCTCTTGCGTCGCCGTGATGCGTTTCTGGGATCAACCCAAACTCACCGTTCCTTTCACCACCGACCAGACGAAAGTTCAAGAGGCTTTTCTTCTGCCTGCCCTCCCCAATCGTCGGACAGCGATTTTTGACGCGGCACTCGCCGCCGTTCGCGCCTACGAAAAATCGGAAACCGCTCCCACCGAACGACGCATCGTGATTCTCATCAGCGACGGTCTGGACACGGCGAGCACGACGCGCGCACGCACCGTCATCGAAGAAGCATTGGCGCGCGACGTGTCGTTCTACGTGATACATCTGCCGCTCTACGCGCCGCGCGACGGCAGGCTCGTCCCACGTTCCACCGCCAAAGGTTTTCGCGAATTGGCGAAGGAGACGGGCGGACAGTTTTTTACCGTCGGCGATGCCGAAGATGCCATCAACCCGCGCGCCGCACGCTACGACCTCGCGCCCGTCTTTCAAGCCATCGCCGACGACCTCCGAGGGCAGTACGTGCTCGGTTTTTACGGAAACAATCTGGCGGCTAACACGTCGCCCTCCGAGCGCCGCATCGACATCAAGCTCTCTCTGACCAAGCAGCGCAAACTTCGCATACGCTCGTTGCGGTCGAGTTTCATGCTGCGTAAATAAAGAGACAGGTATCTGTTAACATTCATCCATCGGACAACGTTGGTTCTCAAGAGAGTCGTGCATTTCGTCTAAAGATTTCCAACGTGTTCGAGAACATTAATTCGAGATAGGGGAGAATAAATTTCATGAGTGCGAGTGATGCCGCCGACCATATTCTGGAAGCGGCGGAGAGTGCGGTGGACGAGAAGTTTCGTTCAAGAGTGGCGTTTGCGATTGCGTTGATGGCGATGCTGCTGGCAATCGCGAGTCTCGGCGGCGGCAACGCTGCCGAAGACATGCTCGGCAACAACATCGAGGCCAGCGATGCGTGGGCTTTTTATCAGGCGAAGAACGTTCGACAGACGGCCTATCGGCTGGCGGCTGACGAATTGGAAACCGAGTTGCGAGTTCGACAGGATTCGTTGACGCCGGAGGCGCGTCAGGAACTTCAACGCCGGCTTGACCAGTATAAAGAGACGGTGGAACGCTACGAGAGCGAGCCTGACCCCAAAGAACCCGGCGACCCACTCAAGGGCGAAGGCAAGAAGGAACTCTCGGCGCGTGCGCGGAATTTTCAGGAACAGAGAGACAGGGCGATGCGTCAAGACCCGAATTTCGATTATTCCGAAGCCCTCTTTCAAATCGCCATCGTGCTCGCGTCGGTCGCGATTCTGATTACGTCCCGACCGATTCTGTGGTTGTCTCTGGCGATGGCGGCGGTTGCTTTTGTTTTGATGTTGAACGGCTTTCTACTGTTCTTCACCTTACCCTTTTAACCGAAACTTCAACCCGCAAACCTGAATCTTTCAAAGTAATGACCGAACAAACACCTATTGGATTAAGACGCATTCGCCGCGCGCTCCTGAGCGTCTCGGACAAGACCGGACTCGTCGATTTCGCGCGCACGCTTCGTAACTTCGACGTAGAACTCATTAGCACGGGCGGCACGGCGCAGGCGCTCCGCGACGCAGGCATCGAAGTGCGCGACGTGGCGGACGTGACGGGCTTCCCCGAAATGCTCGACGGTCGCGTCAAGACCCTCCACCCGCGCATTCACGGCGCGTTGCTCGCCCTTCGTGACAGAGACGAGCACATGCGCGCCATCGCCGAACACGGCATCGAACCGATTGACATGGTTGTCATCAATCTCTATCCGTTTGAGCAAACCATCGAGCGCGCGGGCGTGACGCACGAAGAAGCCATTGAGCAGATAGACATCGGCGGCCCTTCGATGATTCGTTCCGCCGCGAAAAACTTCCGCGATGTCGCCGTCGTCGTCTCGCCGCAGAGTTATGACGAAATTAGCGTCGAGATGAATCAACACAACGGCCAGTTGTCGCTTGAGATGCGCGCGGCGCTCTGTCGCTCCGCGTTTGGACGCACATCCGCCTACGACCGCGCCATCGTCGAATTCCTCAGCCAGCAGCATCTCTATGCGGAAACGATCGCGACGGAAGCGAACGGTGGAAACGTCGAAGACGCATCCGGCGCCTTGTCGGAACGGCTATGCCTTTCGCTTCATAAAATCCGCGACCTGCGTTATGGCGAAAATCCGCACCAACACGCCGCGCTCTACCAAGCAGACGACGACCACAGCGACGAGTACGGCGTGGCTTCCGCCGAATTGCTTTCAGGCAAGGAGATGTCTTTCAACAACTACGTCGATGCGGACGCGGCGTGGCAACTCGTCTGCGACTTTCAAGACACCGCCTGCGCCATCATCAAGCACATGAATCCGTCGGGTGTCGGCACGGGCGCGTCGCCCGCAAAGGCTTACCGACGCGCACACGCCACTGATCCCGTTTCGGCCTTCGGCGGCGTCGTCGCTTTCAACCGGGCGGTTGACGAAGCGGCGGCGCGTGCCATGACCGAGATTTTCACAGAAGTCGTCATCGCGCCTGACTATTCGGATGCCGCACTCGAAGCCCTCCGCGCGAAGAAGAATCTGCGTGTCCTTCGCGCGGGCGCGACCGTCGAAACAGAACAGCAGAGTTTGGATTACAAACGCATAACGGGCGGCCTGCTTGTGCAGACACGCGACGCGCACCGTCTGACACGCGACCAACTGCGCGTCGTGACCGAACGCGCGCCGACCGGAGAGGAAATCGAAGCGATGCTTTTTGCGTGGACGGTCTGCAAGCACACCAAATCGAACGCCATCGTCTACGCGCGAGAGGGGCAGACGGTCGGCGTCGGCGCGGGTCAAATGTCGAGAGTTGATTCCGTCCGTATCGGCGCGATGCGCGCGCAACTCCCCGTTTCGGGCACGGTGCTCGCCTCCGACGCCTTCTTCCCCTTCCGCGACGGCATCGACGAAGCCGCGCGCCAGGGCATCACCGCTATCATTCAACCCGGCGGTTCCATGCGCGACGCCGAAGTCGTAGCCGCCGCAGACGAACACGGACTGGCGATGGTCTTGACAGGTGTGCGCCACTTCAAACACTGAACGAGAAGGTCAGAGGTTAGAGGCTAGAGGTCAGTTAAAAACAGAATGCTTTTACTAACCTCTGACCTCTAACCTCTGACCCTTTCCCCGTTTGCTTTGCGCCGCTCCATCGTTGATACTTGCACGAACGCACGGCTTTTCAAGGTCTTTCCGGCAGAGCCAGTGCTTTATTTGTAGAGGAGTTGAAGGAAGAGAAAACATGGCAGATATTCAAAACATTTCCGGCGAGAACGGCGAGAGTGGTTCGATGCCGATGCGTTGTCGTTACTGCGGGCAGTTGAACCAAACACGCGGCGAGGCGGGCGGGGCGGCGAAGTGCGGTCGCTGTCGTCTGCCGCTGTCGAACAAGCCGCACAAGAAATTCGCCGAACTCGACAAACACGAATACGTGCATCCGGCGGACAGTCGCGCGCTCGCCGCTCTGCGGACGATTCCGGGCATCGACTCGGCGTTGAAGAAACTTCTCTCGGTGACGGGCGAATCCGCCATTCGTGTGATTTTCACGGCGAGCGCCGTGCGCGTCACACCGCAGCAATGTCCAGACCTTCATGCGAAGTTGCAAGTCGCCTGCACTACGCTCGGCGTCGATTTGCCAGAACTTTTCGTGCAGCAGAATCCGATGGTCAACGCCTTCACGGGCGGCGTCGAACGCCCCGTCATCGTGCTTCATTCCGCGCTCATCGAACGCTTGACGGATGAAGAAGTGCTGGCCGTTATCGCGCATGAAGTCGGGCATATTCACGCAGAGCATGTGCTTTATCTGACGGCGGCACGACTCTTAGAGGCGCTCGCCAATGTCGCGCTCGCCGCTTCGCCGATTGCCAGCATCGTCGCGCAGATTCTTTCAGGCACGATGCGCGCCGCGCTTCTCGCGTGGGCACGCCGTGCAGAGTTGTCTTGTGACCGCGCCGCGCTTCTCGTCACGCAGGACGCAGACGTTATCGGTCGCACGATGATGAAACTGTGCGGCGGCACGTTTGCTTCCAAAGTTGACTATGAACAGTTCTTACAACAGGCGCGCGACTTCCAGAAGAACTACGACGAGAAGGCGCTCGACCGTTTCTGGGCTGACATCATCGCTTCCGGCCTGACGCATCCCTTCCCCGTCTGGCGCGTGTCGGAAATTCTCAAATGGGTGGAGAGCGGCGAGTATGCGCGTCTGATGTCGGGCGCGGAACAGAGCGCGGCGGCATAGCTTTTGGACGATGGACAATAGGCCATAGACGATTAAGCGACCCTAGTGAACCGGGTTTTATGGTCTGTCGTTCATCGTCTATCGTCTAACAACTGAGAAGGACTCCCCATGCTACAAAACAAAAAGGGAATCATCTTCGGCGTCGCCAACAAACGCTCGATTGCGTGGGCGTCGGCGCAGGCGTTGTCGGAGGCGGGCGCGCAGTTGGCTTTCACTTTCCAGAACGAACGCCTACGCGAGAATGTCGAAGATTTGACGCGCGATTTCACAGGCTCTTTCAACGTTCAGTGTGATGTAGTGAAACCCGACGAGGTTGAAGAGACGTTCAGACAGGTCAAGGAAAATTTCGGGCGTCTCGATTTTCTTGTTCATAGTCTCGCGTTTGCGCCGCGAGAGGCGCTCGAAGGCGAATATCTCGACACTTCGCGCGATGCTTACGCTACGGCGCTCGAAGTGAGCGCCTACTCGCTCGTTACTCTGGCGCGTGCTGCCGCTCCCTTGATGACCGAAGGCGGAAGCATCGTCTCGATGACTTATTACGGTGCGGAAAAGGTCGTGCCGAACTACAACGTGATGGGCGTCGCGAAAGCCGCACTCGAAGCGAGCACGCGCTATCTGGCGGCGGATTTGGGCAAGCACAACATTCGCGTCAACGCCATCAGCGCGGGACCGCTTAACACGCTCGCCGCGCGCGGCGTCGGCAACATGGGCGCGATGCTCAAGCATCACGCCGAGCGCGCGCCGCTCCGCCGCAACGTCGAAGCACGCGAGGTCGGCAACACCACACTCTTCCTCTGTAGCCCGCTCTCCTCCGGCATTACAGGCGAAGTTATCCACGTCGATTGCGGCTACAACATCATGGCATTCTAAAAGCAGAGGTCGGAGGTCAAGGGTCAGAGGCTAGTGAAAGACAAGATGTTTTCAACTAACCTCTCGCCTCTCGCCTCTGGCCTCTTTCCTCTTATGGCTAAAACTAAAAACAAAGATTCGCGGGCGCGAGGCGCGACGCAGGATGAGAAACTGCTTGAGACGCCGAAGCCGGACGAGTTCACAAACACGGATACGTGGCGCGTCTTTCGCATCATGGGCGAATTCGTCGAAGGCTTCGACGAGTTGGCGACTATCACACGCGGCGTCTCCATCTTCGGTTCGGCGCGCACGTCTCCCGACGACCCGCAATACAAGGCCGCACAGGAAACCGCCGCGCTTCTCGCGCGCGCAGGGTTCGCCGTAATCACGGGCGGCGGTCCCGGCATCATGGAGGCGGCCAATCGCGGCGCACACGAAGCGGGCGGCATCTCTGTCGGATGCAACATCGAACTTCCGTTTGAACAGCAAGCCAATCCTTATCTCACACGTTCGTTGACGTTCAAATACTTCTTCGTGCGAAAGACGATGTTCGTCAAATACAGCACGGCCTTCGTCATCTTCCCCGGCGGCTTCGGCACTCTCGACGAACTCTTCGAGGCGCTCACGCTCATCCAGACGCACAAGATTAGAAATTTTCCGGTCGTGCTTTTCGGCTCCGCTTACTGGGGCGCGATGATGAAATGGATAGAAGAAATTTTGCTCAAGGAAGGAAAGATTGACGACGCCGACATGCATCTGCTGCATCTGACGGACTCGCCCGCCGAAGTGGTGGACATCATCGTCCGTAGCCAGGATTCTCTACGTAAGATGGACAAAACTGTGACATACGATTACTAAAAACGTCTTCGCCTTCCACGGTCGCTCAAACAGAAACGGCACACCGGACGCGTATCTATCCGGTGTGCCGTTATCTTTTAACTGTTAGATGAAAGCCTTCTAATCCTCGATCGCTTCGGACGGGGCAGATGTTGTCGTTGTCGCGGCGGTGCGCGTCTCCGAGTAGAGCGCGAGACGCGGCGCGGCGACGCTGGCAGTCAGCCAGTCGAAGTACGGAGAGGAGATTTCGGTGATGGGGATGGCGATGATTTCGGGCGTCTCGTAGGTGTGCAGCGCACGGACTTCGCGCTCCAATTCGGCGAAGCAGGAGGCGGTGGTTTTGGCGAGTAGGAGCGTCTCAGGTTCGCGCATGATGGTTCCCTTCCAGCGATAGACCGACTCCATCTCCGGCATAATCTGCACGCACGCCGCCAGCCGCGCGCCCACCAACATTTCCGCCAAACGCGCCGCCTCTTCACGACTCCCCGCCGTCATCATCACCACAATCGCTGCATCAACACTCGTCTCAGCCATCTCTCCACCTCCGCCTGAGCCTGCTCCGGCAGACGACCCGAAGCACGTGCGCGCGTGGCCTCACAACTCCCGGACGTATCTGCTCGCCATGATGCGATTGATGCTATTGCTCGGAGGCTTGCGAGGCTTGTACGTCCTCGTTGTCGTCCGTCGCCGTCGTTGCGTCTTCTTCCATCGTGGTTCCGGTGAGCGGTGTCGTGTCGCTGCCGAAGAAAGAGTTGTAGAGTTCTTCCGCGCGGTCGAAATCGCGCTCATCGACGAGCACGACCGCGCCGGGCGCAGTGGTTGAAAGCAACGGCGAGAAGGCGTCCATGCCGCCCGACTGGATGGCGGAACGGATACCGTTCTGCGTCAAAATGTCGTGCACCATCTCGGCTTCCGCCGGAGAACCGACGTTGTGCAGAGGCACAAATCGCGCTTCGCTGTGGTCGCGCAAGGTATTTTCCGGCGTCAGACGCTCGACCAACGCCGAGCCATCGTCAGGACACGTCTCAATGCCCGATTCATACTCCGATTCGCAGACAGGACAGAACATCGCAACTCCCCCAGATTCTTGAAGTTTAAGATTTCGACGAAACGGCGGCAATTATACATCGAATCGCAAATCGTCAATGGTAAATCGTAAACAGATAAAACCGCTCTTTCTATTTACGATTTACCATTGACGATTGACGGGTTAGCGTTCTTCAGTTAGCGGCTTGCACGGCGCGTTCAAAAGGTATCTCTTCAAAATGCGTCATCTGCTTGAAGGCGCGAAAGCGTTCGTTAATCTCCCGTTGCGTGAGACGGTCAACGCGCTCCGTGCCAAACTCCTCGACGTTGAAGGAGGCCATGACGGAGCCGAAAATCATCGCGCGCCGCATCGACGCGTCTGTTATTTCATCCTGACTGGCGAGATAACCCATGAAGCCGCCCGCGAAAGTGTCGCCCGCGCCCGTCGGATCGAAGACGGATTCGAGCGGGTAGGCGGGAATCGCGAAATAGTTTTCCGACGTGAACAACGCCGCGCCATACTCACCCCTCTTGATAACGAGAGCCTTCGGCCCCCACGACAGAATCTTGCGCGCCGCTTTGATGAGGTTCGGCTCGCCCGCAAGTTGGCGTGCTTCCGCATCGTTGATAATAACGACGTGAACACCGCGTATAGCTTCGACAACTGAATCGGGCACGGTGTTAATCCAGTAATTCATCGTATCGAGCGCGACGAGTTCTGCGCCGCCAACCTGCTCGCGCACTTCGCTTTGAAGGTCGGGTTGAATGTTACCGAGAAAGACGAAGCGCGATTCCTTCGACGCGTCCGACAGCTTAGGCTTGAAATCGGCAAAGACGTTGAGTTGTGTATCGAGCGTGTGCGCCGTGTTCAAATCGTACTCGTAACGCCCGCTCCAAAAGAAAGTCTTGCCGTCGGCGATGCGTTCCAAGTCGCTCGTCTCCACTTGGTGACGCTCGAACACTTCCATCTCATCACGCCCGAAGTCGCCGCCGACTACGCCGACGACGCGCACGTCCGTAAAAAAACTGGCGGCCAACGAAAAATGAGTCGCCGAACCGCCGAGCATCTTTTCGCGTTTGCCAAAAGGCGTTTCGACCGCATCGAACGCCACCGAACCGACTACCAACAATGACACTTGTGATTTCTCCTGTGAATAGAATGAAAGTGTGCAGTAAGCAATGAGCGGCCAGCAGTAAAGAGTATCGGCAGCAGTAGAAACAAACGTCGAACGTCGAGGCGTTTTAACTGCTCAATGCTTACCGCTTATTGCTGACTTGCCTTCTTGACTCCGCCGAGCGAACTCAATTGCGTTTCGGCTTCTTCGCGGAATTTGCTGTCGGGAAAATCGTTGACGATGCGCGAGAGATAGTCGCGCGCATCTTCGCGGAGTTTGTCTGCCGGAAGCGTGGCGGCTTGTTTACCTTGATTTTCAGAGAGGCGCAGGCTGCTGAGTCCGGCGATGTAGAGGGCTTCGTCGAGACGTGAGAAGGTCGGGTCGCCCGCGATAATCTCTTCGCAACGCGCGATGGCAGCGCGGTAAGCCTTCTTCAAACGAAAATAGTGGCGTGCGACTTCCAGATTGTGCTTCGACTCTTTCTCCAAATCGGCGTCGCGCAAGACGGTGGGAGGCACAGGCAGACGCTCTCGTTTGTCTTGCGCGCTAACGTTCAACGCGTCGCCCGCAACAATCCACGTCAGCGCCAGCGCAAAACTCAAAACAAAAGATTTCTTCATAACATTTACCTCTTTTTCGTCAATCGTTATTCGCAAGAGACGGCTTCTTATCTATTCACGATTTACCATTTACGATTGACGATACTTTTTGATGATTGCTTCCAGCTTTTTAGTTGTCGCTTCCGGCCACAGTTCCGGCGGTGTGAAGATAGCATTTTTCATGGCCGAGCCGCACTGGCAGCCGCGCGTCTGCCCGCTTAGACGGCGCACCGCCTCGCGCATTATCTTCTGCGCGTTGGCGACGTTCTTGTTCAGATACTCGACCACCGTTTCGACCGACACCGCATCGTGCTCCTCATGCCAGCAATCGTAGTCGGTGACGAGCGCGAGGGTCGAGTAGCAGATTTCGGCTTCGCGCGCGAGTTTGGCTTCCTGCAAGTTGGTCATCCCGATGATGTCCATGCCCCACGAACGGTAGACGTGCGATTCGGCTTTGGTCGAAAACGCGGGGCCTTCCATGCACAGGTACGTGCCACCGCGATGCACTCGCACCGACGCCGCGCCGCACGCCGCTTCCAACACGTCGCCCAACTCGCCGCACACCGGATGCGCGAACGTCACATGCGCGACTATCCCGTCGCCAAAGAAAGTGGATTCGTGCGCGCGTGCGCGCGTGCGGTCGAAGAACTGGTCTGGGATAACCATGTCGAGCGGCGCATACTGCTCCTGCAACGAACCGACCGCCGACGCCGACAGGATACGCTCCACGCCCAACATCTTCATCGCGTAGATGTTGGCGCGAAACGGCAACTCCGTCGGGCTGAAACGATGCCCGCGTCCATGACGCGGCAGAAACGCCACACGCACGCCCTCCAACATCCCCGTGATGAGAGCATCCGAAGGACTCCCGAACGGCGTCTCGACACGAATCTCCTCAATATCCTTCAACTCGGCCATCTGATACAGGCCGCTCCCACCAATAATTCCTATCTGTGCTGTCGCCATAAAATTCTTATGTTTCCTCGTCTCTAAATTGATGCTTCAGAGTATTCATTCGCCGGGGATGAAGCCGTCTTGCTTCTCTTCGTAGCCGACGGCGCGGAGTTTACTGTCTTGTTCGACGATGCGGCAGAGCGGCGCGTCAGGGTCGTGATAGAAGAGACAGAGCCAGCCTTCGCGCGCGGCTTGCGGCAGCAGACGACGCTTGGCTTCGAGTGTCTCGACCGGATAGAGGTCGTAGCCCATAATCCACGCGAGCGGCACATGTGCGCGCATCGGAACGAGGTCGGCGAAGCCGAAAAGCGTGTGACCGCCGCGCTCAAGTCGTACGCACTGCATCGTGCGCGAATGTCCGGCGATGGTTTCCATGCGAAGACCGGGAACAACTTCGTAAGACGACGGCTTTAATTCCAACTGCCCCGACGCTTCGAGCGGTTTCCAGTTGTCCGGCATGTAACTGGCGCGGTCGCGCTCATGCGGCGACTCGGCGTGGGCGTGCTCATCGCGCGAAACAAAATATCGCGCGTTGGGAAACGTCGCGCGGGGCGTGCCCGCTTCGTCGAGCGTCGTGTTGCCGCCCGCGTGGTCGAAGTGTAGATGCGTGTTGACGACGATGGTGATTGATTCGGGCGCGTGTCCGGTGACGGCTTCGACCGACTCGCGCAAGGAGCGACGACGATTGATGCCGTACATCGCGGCCTGTTTCGCAGACCACTTATCGCCAATGCCCGTCTCAATGAGGATGCGTTCGCCCGCCGCTTCGACGTAGAGGCAATTCATGTTCATGCGGATGCGATTGTGTTCATCCGGCGGGCAGACCTTCGACCACAACGCACGCGGCACGACGCCGAACATCGCCCCTCCGTCCAGACGAAACTCTGCATCGGGCACGACATCCACACGGTAATCGCCGAGTTGCAACATGAAAGGCAAGGATGAGAGCGTGGCGGAAAAAGTCAAAAAGGGAAACGGGGAAAGGTTAAAAGGAGAAAGGGATAAAGAATTAAATCCGTTTCCCGTTTCACCTTTTAACCTTTTACCCCTCGTTCTTTACTGTTTTGACGCGGGCGGAGCGGCAGGATTTTCGCCGCCCTGCGGTGGCGAAGCGGGACTTCCCGACGGCGGCTGTTGCGCGCTGCCCGGAGCGCCCATCGGCATCTGTCCTGGCGCTGGCATCGGCGGAGCCTTGACGGTGAAGTTTTCCGCCACGGTCACTTTCGAGCGACTCACGATTTCCTTGAGAAGATTTTGTCGCTTCTCTTCTTCGATGGCGGCCTTCGCCTGATCCTTCGGCGACTGCGGCGGCGCGAAAGGGTTGGCGGCCTGCCCGGCTCCGCCCGTCTTAATCAGGATGTGGCGCGCGTGCACCTGTTCTTCGGGCTTGCCATCCGCGCCTTTCTCCGTGCGTTTGCCTTCCAATTTGATGACGTGGAAGCCAAACTGTGTTTCGACGACATCGCTGATGGCGTTCGGCTCAAGCGAGAAAGCCGCGTCCGAAAACGGCTTGACCATCTGGCCGCGACCAAACCAACCGAGGTCGCCGCCCTTCTCTTTGCCGCCCGGTTCGTCCGTAAACTCTTTCGCCAACGCCTCGAAATCCTCGCCCGCGCGTGCGCGCTTCAAGACATCTTCGGCCTTCTTGCGCGCCTCTTCGGGATTGAGTTCGGGATGCTTGACGAGGTAGTCGTTAATCTCCGCGTCGGTCGCTTTGGCCTTCTCCGTCCAGCCCTTCGCATAGTCGGAAGCGATAAGTCGCGCTTCCTGTAGACGGATTTGCATGAGCGTCTTCGGGTCTTTGTCGAGACCAGCGGCGACGCCCTTGCGATGCAAGATGGAGATGCGCGCCCACTCCTGTCTCAATTCCTGCTTCTGTTCTTCGGGCAGTTCCGCCGTCGGCAGCAGCCCCATCTTCTGCACGTCCTGCACAAACTCGCCAAACTTCTTGTCCTGTTCCGGTTCCTTGAAGAAGGCGTCCATCTCTTCTTTCGAGACGACCTGCTCCTGCTGCTTTCCGGCCTCCTGCTGCTGCATCATGAAAGACCTGCCGATAACGAAGAAACGCATCAATTCGAGTTGGCGTTTAATCTCCGGTCTGTCGGCGATGCCCGCCTTGCGTCCTTCTTCCGCGACGGCGAATAGTTCGCGCAAGTCTTGTGCAAACTGTTTGCGCGCCTCCTCGCTGGTGGAAAGCTGCGCGCGCAGTTGCGGCGGCAGACTCTCGGCGATGGTTGCCATGTCTTCAGCGGTGATGTTAGCGGCGTGCGTGCGTCCGGCTTTGGCCTGCCACACGATTAGCCCGACCGCTATCGCAACGGCGACGGCGGCGGCGACTATTGCTTTTGTTGTTGCCTTCAAAGTTTAATATACGTCCTTTCTAAAACTCTTCAATGATACGGCACGTGTTCTCCGAGTTTGAGAGATAGAGAACCTGCCTCCTGCGGGAAATGCATGCTATCAGACATACGCCCAACTTCGCACGCGCTCAAAGCTCGAATCTCAAATGAAACCCACGCGGGCGTTCGTCGCTTCCTCTGCCCTGCGGCGGCGACGTTAGCGTACTGCCGCCGACGGGTCGGCCTGAAAATCTTCCGCGACCGTGACGCGAGAACGCGCCGCAATCGCTTCGATTAACTTGACGCGCTTGTCTCGCTCAACCGCCTCACGCGCACGTTCACGTGGCGACTGCGGCGCGCGGCCTCTGGCCGAGTCGCCCGTCGAAATCAGGATATGACGCGCATGTACTTGTTCGACGGGTTTGCCGTCCGCGCCGTTTTGCGTGCGTCGCTCGTCGAGACGGATGATGTGCAGGCCGAATTGCGTTTCGACGAGGCCGCTCGTCTCGCCCGGCTTGAGCGCGAAGGCCGCATCCTCGAACGGTTTGACCATCACGCCGCGACCGAACCAACCGAGGTCGCCGCCTTGATTCTTGTTGCTTGGGTCGGCGGAAAACTCGCGTGCCAGCGCAGCGAAATCCTCTCCTTTGCGAACACGCTGCAAAACTTCTTCGGCTCTGGTGCGCGCCTGTTTGGAATCTAGTTCGGGATGCGCGGCGAGGTAGGCGTCAATCTCCTGTTCCGTCGCTTTGGTCTGCGCTTCGAGACGGTCTCTAAAATACGCGCTCGCCAGAAGCCGTGCGTGCTGGTACATAACCATCAGTTCGTGCGCGCGTTCCTTATCCATTCCGGCGACGACGGCCTTACGGCTCGACACCATGACGTTTGCCCAACGCTGCCTCAACTCGTCGCTTTCCGTGGCCGTGACCGCGCCCTGCTGCGCCGGACGATTGCGTTGATAGTCTTGCAAGAACTCCTGAAACTTCGCCTCCTGTCCCGGCTCTTTGAGCAGCGCCGCAATCTCATCCGACGAGACGATTTGCTCCGGCGATACGCCGGCCTCCTGCTGTCGCTTCTGGCTATAGGCGCGCGCCAGTACGAAGGCACGCGACAATTCGAGTTGAGTCCGAATCTCCGGTCGCGACGTGAAACCCGCCGCCCTCGCCTCTTCGGAGATGGCAAACATCTCTTTCAAATCTTTAGCGAAATCTTTGCGCGCCTGCGGATTGGCCGCAAGTTGCGCCCGCGCCGGAGGCGGCACGCCCAACCCTTCGACGACGAGCGACACGTCCTGCCCGGACAGATTGATGCCTCCGGTTCTGTTCGCCGCGGCGGGAGCAGCGGTCGTCGCGGTGCGCGCAGGAGTGCGTGCCGTGGTGGTTGTTGTGCGTGACGTACGTGAAGGCGTACGCGTCGGTGTACGCGGGCGTCGTGTGCGTTGCGCGAGAAGGCTCGACGGAAAAATCAGGACGACGACAACGAGTGCCGACAGTTTCAAAGCGGCGAGGCTCTTGGTGTTAAGAATCAAGATGGATGCTTGTCCTTTCCAGACACGTTATTCAGTATGCGCCGACTCGACGCTCTCCGGTGTGTGCTCGACGAGTTCGAGAAGCACTCCGCCTGCCGTCGAGGGGTGAACGAATGCGACCAGACAACCGCCCGCGCCCACGCGCGGCGACTCGTCGATGAGACGTGCTCCCTTTTGCTTCAAACGCTCAAGCGTCGCGCGAATATCATCGACGCGCACGGCGATGTGATGTATCCCTGCGCCGCGCTTCTCAAGAAATTTGGCGACGGGCGACCCCGCATGCGTCGGCTCAAGGAGTTCGATGCGCGGCTCTCCGACGGGCAACATCGCCACGCGCACGCCCTGCTCGGCTATCTCCTCTGTCTCAACCACTGTGAGACCGAGCGCGTCGCGCCAAAACCCCAACGCATCCGCAATTCGAGGCGTGGCAATCCCGATGTGTTCAATCTTCATGTCCATAAACCAGCGTTGGCGTGCATCACGTGGGGAATTTAACTAACGAAAAAACTCTTTTGATGCAAAGGCGCTGCCGATTACTGCTCGCGGCTCGTCGTCTTCATGATTTCTTCAACGGCGGAATAAGGATCACGACGTTTGTCCGCCACTTCTGCCGCGAGCACGTCGAGTTGTGCCGCCGCACCGTTCGCGTCGAGCGCGTGCGCGAGCAGACGCTCACGCAGGAGTTCGAGAATACGCCAACGGGCGATTGCATTGCGTCGCGTGCGGCTCGCATCCGTCCCCTTCTGAAAATCTCGATAACTCTCGATGGCCGCCGCCAACTCTTCCAACCCTTTGTTTTCCGTCGCCACCGTCTTCACAATCGGCGGCATCCAATTGTCAGGACGATGCGCCAACGACAGCAACGCTTCGAGTTCCTTCTCCGTGCGGAGCACGCCTTCGCGGTCGGATTTGTTGATGACGAACACATCGCCAATCTCCATGATGCCCGCTTTGATGGCCTGTATGTCGTCGCCCATCCCCGGCACAAGCACCACGACCGACACGTCCGCCGCCTTCACAATCTCCACTTCGTCCTGCCCGACGCCCACCGTCTCCACCACAATCTTCTCGTACCCGGCAGCATCCAAAATTGCCACCGCATCAACCGTCGTGCGCGCCAGTCCGCCTAACTGCCCGCGCGTCGCCATCGAGCGAATAAAGACGCCTGGGTCGAGTCCGAGCGTCTGCATGCGTATGCGGTCGCCGAGGATGGCACCGCCCGAAAACGGACTCGAAGGGTCAACCGCGACGATGCCGACGCGCTCACCGCGTTGACGATAAAGCCCCGCCAACTTGTCAACCAGCGACGACTTTCCCGCGCCCGGCGAACCTGTGATACCAACGACTAACCCTTGCCCCGTACGGGGAAAAATCGCCTTCATCAACGCGAAAGCGTCCGGTTGATTATCCTCGACCTTTGAGATGGCACGCGCCACGGCGCGCACATCGCCGTTCAAGACGCGCTCAACTAAACTTGAAATTTCCATTAACAATGCTCAGGCAGCAGGCGGTACACGTCTCTTGGTAATTCTGTTTCCGCGCGAGTCTCCAACAAATCACGCCCTAGAACGTCCAACTTGGAATCCATAACATCAAGCCGCGACAAAACGGCCTCCCAAATCGGACGCGTCTCGCGCAAACGCGCGTCAACCTTGTCTTCCAGAGAGGTCAGCCTTGTATCTAACGAGGTCAGCCTCACGTCCAGCGAAGTCAGACGATTGTTCATCGACGACAGTTCCGCGAGCACGCGCGACTCGAATGAAGCGTCGTCACCCAATCTCTCTGTCGGTTCTTCGCTCATCGCGAGCAGCCTCCGAAGTCGTCAGTCTTGGATGAAGCGTTGCTCCCGCCGCTCGTTATCATCTGCACATCTTCCGGCAATTCTACAAACTCCTGAGAAGTTGCTTGGCGATAACCATGCGTTGAATCTCGGAGGTGCCTTCGCCGATGGTGCAGAGTTTTGAGTCACGCCAGTATTTTTCCGCCGGATAATCTTTCGTGTAGCCGTAGCCGCCGTGAATCTGAATCGCCTCTTCCGACACGCGCACGCTCACTTCGCCCGCGTACAGTTTCGCCATCGCGGATTCTTTCGTCACGCGCTTGCCCTGATCTTTCATGTAGGCGGCGCGATAGGTGAGAAGGCGCGCGGCGTCAATCTGCGTCGCCATGTCTGCGAGTTTGAATTGAATCGCCTGAAACTCCGAAATCGGTTTGCCAAACTGCGTGCGTTCCTTCGAGTAGCGCAAGGCCGACTCGTATGCGCCCTGCGCGATGCCGAGCGCAAGCGCGGCGATTGAGATGCGTCCGCCATCGAGAATCTGCATCGACTGAAGAAAGCCCTCGCCTTCGTTGCCCACGCGGTTCTCGTCAGGCACGTAGCAGTCTTCAAACACGACGCTTGCTGTCTCCGACGCGCGAAGCCCCAGTTTGTTCTCCTTCTTCGCGGGCGCAAAACCCTTCATGCCTTTCTCGAAGATGAAAGCCGTGATGCCCTTGTTGCCCTTCGACCTATCTGTGCTCGCCACCGCAACGCACGTATCGGCATGAATCGCGTGAGTGATGAAATTCTTCGCGCCGTTGACAAGCCACCCGCCGTTTTGTCGGACGGCGGTCGAGCGCGTGCCCGAAGCGTCGGAACCTGCGCTCGGCTCGGTCAGTCCCCACGCGCCGAGATGCTTGCCTTGCGCGAGTGGTACGAGATACTTCTGCTTCTGTTCCTCTGTGCCGAACATGTAAATGTGATTCGAGCAGAGAGAGTTGTGCGCCGCGACTGAAATGCCGACCGAACCGTCAACGCGCGAGAGTTCTTCGACGATGGTTACATACTCGACATAACCCATTCCCGCGCCGCCATACTCTTCTGGAAAGATGATGCCCAACAGACCCAGTTCGGCCAATTTCGGCAGCAGTTCGACCGGAAAATGCTGCGTCTCATCCCACTCCATGACGTGCGGCTTTATCTCGCCCTCCGCAAACTCGCGCACGCTCATCTTGATTTGCTGCTGCTCTTCGTTTAATTCAAACTCCATGCACGCCCCCTTACAAGAACTCTGAACGATGAACGCCGAACGATGGACGAAATATTCTTCAGTTCATCGTTCATCATGCTGCTTTCATCGTTAATATTGTAACTCATGGCCGCCGTTTTCCGTGACTGGCGGCGCGCGTCCGTTTGTTCTCCGGCGTCGTGCGCGTCGCGTTGCGTTTCGTCGAATGTTTCGGCTGCTTCGCGCTCTCTTTGCTTCCGCCGCCGACTTTTTTCAGACGCGAAATTTCGACCGGCGACAACAGACGCCATGCGCCTACGGGCAACGTCTCATCGCGCAACGCACCAATCTGGACGCGCCGCAATTTCAAAACGGAATGACCAATCTGGTCGAACATGCGACGGATTTGTTGATTGCGTCCCTCATGCAGAACGACCTCGAACCAAGAGTTGGTACGCGTCTCGCCAGTCTTGGTAATCTCCGAGCGCGCGGTTCGCACTCCATCGTCGAGCGTGATGCCGCGACGCAGACGCTCAATCGCATCCTCCGTCGGCACGCCCTTCACCTTCACCTCATAAACCTTCGCTACACGATTGCGCGCCGACGTGATGAAGTTCGTCAACTCCCCATCGTTCGTTAGTAACAACAAACCTTCTGTGTTGAAATCGAGACGGCCCACCGGATGAACACGTCCGAGCGACGCCGGAACAAGCTCCGTCACAAGCGGACGCCCCTCAGGGTCAGCCGCGCTCGACAGATACCCGCGCGGCTTGTTGAGCAACACATAAACCCGCTCACGCTCGCGCAATAAAGGATTTATCAACCGCCCGCGTACCTTGATGTGGTCGCGCAAAGGGTCTGCGCGCGTCCCCAACTCGCGCACAATCTCGCCGTTCACCGTCACTTCGCCCGCCGTAATCATCTCCTCCGCATGACGCCGCGAAGCGATTCCGGCAGCCGCAATCAATTTTTGCAAACGTTCTTCCATAAAATAGAACTCGTCGGTCAGAGGCGGGAGATTAGTGAAATCAGTTTTTACTGACCTCTAACCTCTCGCCTCTGACCTTTGCTTTTCATGCTCCGCCGCCTGTTAAATCGTCGAAGTCTTCGATGCTTGGAAGTTCCGACAAATCTTTGAGGCCGAATTGGAGGAGAAACTCTTTGGACGTGCCGTAGAGCATCGGGCGACCGACGGTTTCCTTGCGGCCTTTGGCGACGATGAGACGCTTGTCCAAGAGCGTCTTGATGGCTGATGAAGATTGTACGCCGCGTATCTCTAGAATTTCGGGCACCGTGATGGGCTGCTTGTAGGCGATGACGGCGAGCGTCTCTAACGCGGCGAGCGAGAGTTTGGCGCTCGGACGAGATTTGAGGAAGGCGCGGATGTGTTCGTGATATTCGGGACGCGTCGCAATCTGCCAGCCTCCGGCCACCTCGCGCATGATGAGGCCGCCGTTTCTTTCGTTAAACTCCTTCGCCAATTCTTCGACGGCGACCGCCACCCAACCACGTTCTTCGTCCAACACGTCGGCAATCATCTTGACCTGAAGCGGCTCGTCGGAGACGAAAATCAACGCTTCGATAATCGACATCAATTCCGACATGTTCCGCACGCCGCCGCCGGGCGCAACATCGTCGCCGAGATCGAACGGCCCCGCCATCGCTTGCAGCCGAGCGAGCCGCAGAGCCTCCTCCGTCGCTTCCTCCTTATCGGCATCGTAGACGAACACGTCCTCGTCGTCCTCTTCATCGTCGTCAAACATCTCGTCCGCATCTTCTTCTTCGTCCGAGACGACAACCTCTTCATCCGCCACGGCGAAGAACGCTTCACCGACGAGAGTTTCGTCGCTCGATGACGAACCGCCGTCCGACACTGGCGCGCTCGGGGACGCGACGCCGACGGCGTTCTCCGCCGCATCCGACTCGTCGGCCAAGTCTTCTTTACTGACAGCCGAAGCGTCTGCGACAGTTTCGCTTTCTTCTTCGACGGTTGATGAGAGAGCGATGGTTTCCGTCTCGTCCGCGTCGTCTTCGGACGGGGCGGCGGTGTAGTGGTCGCTCTCCGGGGTCGAGATGCTTTCGTCTTCGATGCGGTCTTGGTTCTGCTCAGTCATGTTTGACACACTCTAACTATTGATGCGCGCCACGATGTCGCCAAACGTGCTCTGCTGGACGAGGACGATTTCGGTGGTGCGAACGATTTCAAGCACGGAGAGAAACGCGAGGACGAGTTCACGACGCGAGCGCGCCTGTTCAAAATAGTGGCGGAGGTTCAATTCGCCCGCCGAAAGAATCATGTTGCGTAGGCGTTCGAGCATCTCGGCCATCGTTATCTCATCGCGCTCAATCTCAAGCATCGCTTCCTCTTTGCGACGCGTGAGTATCTCCTGAAATATTTTCAACAAATCGAAGACGCCCGCCGAAACTTCCGGGTTGTGCTTGTCGGTTTCGAGCGGCGCGCGTGTAAAGGTCGCCTGTTCGACCGTGGCGCGCGACCAGAGCATCTCGGCGGCGGCCTTGAACTTTTGATGCTCAAGCAACTGGTTAATGAGTTCGCGGCGCGGGTCGTCCGCGGCATCTTCCGCGCCTTCCACGGTCGGGTCGGGCGGCAGGAGCATCTTCGATTTGATTTCGATGAGTTGCGCCGCCATCACAAGAAATTCGCTGGCGACGGCGATGTCCATGCCGTGCATCATGCGTAGGTAACGCAAGTATTCATCCGTGATGCGCGCCACGGGAATGTCATAGATGCTCACCTGTTCTTGTCGAATCAAATAGAGCAGAAGGTCGAGCGGCCCCGTGAACTCACCGAGGATTAGCTTCAACTCTTCGCCGCTGCCACTATCGTCGGAGACGATTTCAGGCGACGCGCCCGCGACGCTAATCTGCGCCGAAGCGGCTGCGGCATTGAGCGTGGCGACGCTGCCCGCAGCAATCTCTTCATCAGTCGCCGGAACATTTGCCTCCGCCGCAGGAATCGCGTTCGCGCCGCTGTCAACGTCCGCGATGATGGAAGCATCGCTATCGCCGCCGACGGCAGTACTGCTCGCCTCGACGGTTGCATCCTCGCGTCGCTCCTCGTCGTTGTTCGATGGCGTTTCCACGGTCACAGGCGTCTAGACTCCTCCCAGTCCCATACGTCGCTTCGCTTCATCAAGCGTGGTGCGGGCAATCGACTGCGCGCGTTGGCGGCCTTCGTCGAGAATGCGTCGTAGTTCTGCGTCGCTGAAGCCTTCGGCGCGTTCCTGAAACGGCTTGAGGAATTCAATCGTCACGTCGCTCAGTTCGGATTTCAAATGCGCGTAGCCTTTGCCCGCGAAATTGGCCTCCACTTCTTCAGGCGATTTGCCGGTCAAGAGTTGATAGATGGAGAGGAGATTGGTGATGGCCGGACGCGACTCGTCAAAACGTATCTCGGTGCCTGAATCGGTGACGGCGCGTTTGAACTTGCGTCGAATCGCGTCCGGGCCGTCGAGCAGACTGATACGGCCTGCGTCCGATTCGTCTGACTTCGACATCTTCTTCGCCGCATCGTCGAGTGACATAATCTTTGCGCCGACTTTAGGGATGAAGGGTTCGGGGATGCGAAACGTCTCGCCGTAATCGCGATTGAAACGAATCGCCAAGTCGCGTGTCAGTTCGAGATGCTGCTTCTGGTCGCGGCCGACGGGAACGAGGTCGGTCTGGTAGAGCAGGATGTCTGCGGCCATCAGCACGGGATAGTTGAGAATTCCGGCGGCGATGTTGGTTGCGCCCGATTGCTCGCGCATCTTACGCACCTTGTCCTTGAACTGCGTCATGCGTTCGAGTTCGGAGATGCGCGCTACGCAGTTGAGCAGCCACGCCAACTCGGCGTGCTCCCAGACATCCGATTGCACGAAGATGGACGAGACTTGCGGGTCAATCCCCGCGGCGAGATAGATACGCGCGACGCTCAGCGTTCGCTCGGCGAGCAGTTTCGGGTCTTGCGGGAGGGTGATGGCGTGGAGGTCAACGACGCAGAAGAAACTCTCGTACTCATGCTGTAGACCGACCCAGTTGCGGATTGCGCCGAGATAGTTGCCGATGTGGAGATTGGCCGTCGGCTGGACGCCGCTGAAAATTCGTTTCATTAACGTTTACTAAATTCGTCCAAAGAAAAAGATGTGATAAGCCAGAGGCATCACGAAGCCGAATATTACGCCGAAAACTCCCGTGAAGACCGCGACGAACAGCAGCAGAAAACCAAACTGCTCGATGGATTCAATCGCCGTCTCGAATCTTTCCGGCAAGAGGCTGCCGAGAATCTTGCTGCCGTCGAGCGGCGGAATCGGAATCAGATTAAAAACTCCGAGTCCGATGTTCATGCGGAAGAAACTTTCGAGCAGTTTGACGGCTCCCTCAGCGATGCCGGAATCGGAAAAGACTGGCCGGAGGTCGCCCGTGAATCCGCCTACAAGTTCAAACTCGACCAACAGGCGCAACGCGATGCCCGCCACGATGGCGATGATGAAGTTGCCGATGACGCCCGCCGCTGAAACCCAGATATTCGCCACGCGTTTGTTGCGCCAACTCAGAGGATTGACCGGAGTTGGCCGCGCCCATCCGAGTAGAGGCGCTCCCGTGAAGAAGGCGAGTGTCGGAAAGAGGACGGTGCCGATGGGGTCAACGTGCGAGGCGGGGTTGAGCGTGATGCGTCCCTGCGAACGCGCTAAGTCGTCGCCGAAACGACTCGACATCCACGCGTGCGCCGCTTCGTGCAGCGACAACGAAAAAATCAATGCCACAAAAAAGAGAATAAACTCCGCAAAATCGAAGTTGTCCATAACCCGTTCTCACAGTCTACGCCGCCGCTGCATACCGAAGCTTGACACACTAACATGCGCTTTTAAGGCGTGTCAAAATACGCAATTCATAAGCAATTCACAGGATAGACAGGGCGGAAACAGGATGGACAGGATAAAGGAAATGCAAAATTAAAAATGTAAGAGGCATAAAGTAACTGACAACTCCGAGCCGTCTTTTATTTTGTCATTTTGCATTTTAGCTTTTTCATTCGCTTCATCCGGTCTATCCTGCACGTTGTTATCCTGTCTATCCTGTAAATTGCTTCTTCATTTCCTTCGGGTGCCGATTTAGACGAGCATGCCGCGAATGCCGAGCGGCAGACTGTAGACCGCATCATTGGTCGCGACCACCATATCGCCCGCCGCGCTGAACGCGAGGCCGACGACGTTCATTCCGGCCACGACGAGGCGCGCGTCCCGCCCGTCCGGCGAGATACGCACGATGCCGCGCCGCCCGCGCAGAGACGCCGCCACATAGAGATTGCCTTCGCGGTCGAACGCGAGACCCTGCGGGCGTCCCAAGCCACGATAAAAGACTTCCGCCCGACCACTCCGGCTGATTCGCATCACGGGGTCGAAACTCGAAACGGTTGGCCCCGTCACGTAGAGCGCATCGTCCGGCCCGAACGCGAGATGATAGGCCGAGACGGAGGGTTCAAGCGCCGCCCATTCCTCCGCTTCGCCCATTGTGTTGACGCGATAAATCGTGCCCGTGCCGCTATCGCCCGCACGGTCGCCGACGTAGAGCACGCCCGCGCTGTCGAAAGCCAGCCCCGTCGCCACGCCGAGATTTTCCGCAAACGGGATAGCTTCGTTGAAGTGCGTGACGCGGTAGACCGTTCCGTCCAGACGACTGCTGACAAACATCTGCCCTGTCCGGTCAAAAGCGATGCCCGTCGGATTCGTAATCTCGCCGTGCAGACTGACGAGTTCGCCCTCACGGCTGATGCGAAAGAGCGAGACGGGCATGCGTTTGCCGCGCGCACCGGAACGCGTCACGTAGAGCGCGCCGTCGTCGGGGTCAAACGCCGGATTCGCAACTTGATGAATGTCTTCGGCGAGTTTGCGCCCGACGACCACGCGCGTCGCGGCGCTCTTGAAGTTGTCCGTGCTCTCAAGCGTCAATGCGACTTCACCGCCCTCGTCTTCCTCTGGCACAATCGCCAACACACGGCGCGGCGACAGCCCGACGAGCCAGCCCTGCTTTTCGTTGAACCACGCGCGGCACTGACGCGGATTGCTCGTATCGTAGTCGGCGCACTCGATGACCACTTCGCCACCCGCAATCGCCGCCGACGGGTCAACACCTACAATCCGCCCCGTATTACTCATTTCCAAAAACTCTCCAATCTCCTCAACTCGCCAAACGTCTCCGCCCGTACTTCCCGCTTCAGCCTTGCGTCGCACCGCCTTCGCTCTCTACACCGACGAAAATGCCGCTTCAAGCCTCGCAATTCACAGCCTTTGAATCCGAAATTTTGGACTCGTCGCAGGCCAATCCATGCTGTTCAGAATACTCGACATGATACGACGCACGCAGGAGTCGTGTCTATTCAGCATCCCTCTCAACAAACAGCGAAACTCCGACACAGCGCCACGCCTTTTCAGCAAAAATTTCGACGCCGCGCGATTTCGCTGACGCGACGAAAGCTGAATTTTTCGCGCCGTTTTCGTGCTTGACGGCGTGCGACGTATGTTATAATTCGTTCCGGTCAGAACAATTTTGGAGCGCATTTCCGGCGGCGTCCTGTGTGTTTTCACCCGTCCGTTTCGGCAAATGCGCGGTGCTCTAAAGCGACCAAGCAAAGTGTCCTTGCAGAGAGCCACATCGAAAGGTTTTATCCGGCGTTCGTTTCCTTCCGCTCGCTTCCCTCTTTCTGTAACTGCCAACGATTCATAGCGCGGAAACCGCCAGCGCAGGCGTCGCAGACGCGCGTCGCAACGCATGCCGGACATATAGAACGTAAGGAGGATTGACAACATCAGTACCGTACACGGCAACACACAGGGTCTTAAACCGAACCAACTCCGCCGCATCGAAAAACTCTACTCGCGGCGCATCGCGCCACAGCAAATCGTTACGCCAGAATTTGCGCGCCAACTCTCCGAACTCTCGCACGAAACACGACGGCAAATCGGCGTCTTGATTGACCGCAAAGGCTACGTCGAATACGTTGTCGTCGGCGATGCGCGGCGCATTGAACTCCCCGACCTGAAACGAACACGCGTCGCCGAAGACCGCTTTCGCGGACTGCGCTGCGTCCACACGCACCTGCGCGGCGAAGAGTTGACGCAAGACGACCTCGCCGACCTCGCGCTCCTGCGTCTCGATTTGATGGTCGCGGTGGATGTCGATGGGCGGACGGGTCTGCCCGGCCTCGTCCGCGCGGCTCATCTGCTGCCGACGACCGCCGCAGAAGTTGACGCAGACACGAACGGCGCATACGCATTTCTCGAAGCGCAGATTCCCTCGCAACTCGACGTTGATTTCCTCGCGCTCATCAATTCGCTTGAAGAAGAGATTGCGCGCAGTCGTCGTACGACGCGACGCGCTGAGGTGCGCGACCGCGCGATTCTGGTCGGCGTTCCTACAGGGTCGATGATGGAGGCCGAGGAGTCGATGGCCGAACTGCGCGAACTCGCTACGTCGGCAGGAATCGTCGTGCACAACGAAATCATCCAGCGACGCAATGCTATCGACCCGCGCACCGTGCTCGGTCGTGGCAAACTCGAAGAGTTGATTGTCCGCGCGCTGCGTCTCGGCGCAGACCTCATCGTCTTCGACCGCGAACTCTCCCCCGCACAGGTGCGTTCGATTTCCGAAGCCACCGACCTCAAAGTTATCGACCGCGCGCAACTCATCCTCGACATCTTCGCCCAACGCGCGCAGACGCGCGACGGCAAGATTCAAGTCGAACTCGCGCAGTTAAAATATCTCCTGCCGCGTCTCGTCGCCGGACACGATTCGGCCTTCTCGCGTCTCGCGGGCGGCATCGGCGGACGCGGCCCCGGCGAAACCAAACTCGAAACCGACCGACGGCGCGTGCGCGACCGCATCAATCGCCTTGAGAAAGCAATCGAGACGCAACGACAGCGACGACAAGAGCGACGCAAGGAACGGACGCGCCGCGAACTTCCCATCATCTCCATCGTCGGCTACACCAATGCGGGCAAATCCACCATGCTCAACACGCTCACCGCGAGCGAAGTGCACGCCGAGCAGAGGATGTTCGCCACGCTCGACCCGACATCCAGGCGCCTCCGTCTGCCGCGCGAACAGGAAGTTATCATCAACGACACGGTTGGCTTCATACGCGACCTGCCACCTGACCTGCTCGCCGCTTTTCGCGCGACGCTCGAAGAAATTGACGATAGCGATTTGCTCATCCATCTCGTAGACGCCGCCAACCCGCGTTGGCAGCAGCAACTGGAATCGGTTGAGAGGATTTTGAACGAACTCGGCCACGCGCAGATTCCGCGTCTCGTCGTCTTCAACAAAGCCGACCTTGTAGAGACGGAAGACCTTGACGCCATCATGCGTCAAACTTCCCAGAACGGTGCGCGCGAATGTCTCGCCGTCTCCGCCGTCAACCCTGCGTCGTTGCGTCCGCTCATCGAACGCGCGGGCGAAATTCTGGCGCGCGATTTAACACTCGAACAGCACGCCGCCGGCAACTAGAGCGACAGGGGCAGTGGGAAATGGTTAAAGGGAAAAAGGCGAAGAAAGATGTAGTAGGCGGCCCGGTCGCTTCTTCAACCATTTCCCCATTTCTCCATTTCCCCTCTGTCATTTATATCTGAGACATGCGCCGCAAACGTCGCCCCAAATTCACATCCTCCGTCGCCACCTGGCGCGATGCCGCGTTGCTAAACGTGGCACGTTCGTTCCGTTGGTTTCGCCCAACCACGCGCTTCATCATCGGCTTCGCCGCGCTCACACTCACCACGACGCTGCTGCTCGCGCGCATGCACACGCCCATGCCCGACGAGCTTTATCACGAAGGCGATGTAGTGCGCTCGACCATCATCGCTCCCGCTGACATCGCCATCGAAGACGCGCGCGAAACTGACCGTCGGCGCAACGAAGCGACCGACGCCACGCGTCCCGTCTGGAATTACAACCCTGCGCGCGGCGAAGTGGTCGTACAGGAATTTCGCGCATCGTGGGAACGGCTTCGCCAACAGACGGAGCCGACGGGCAACAACAGCAACGTGCCGAACAGCAACTCGTCAAGAAGCGACACCAAGAACGCGACTCGCCAAACGACGTGGACGGGAGAAGCAGGACAAGGCGGCGACGAAGCGGCACGCGCCATCGTCGCGCATCGCTTCGACGCGGGTGCGCTTGAGCGTCTGACAAGCCTCCTGCGCGAAATCACAGAGGGCTACGTCTACGAAGACCGCGATGCGCCCTACATCAAACCGGAAATCCGCATCATCGACGCACGTACCAACTCGCTCACAGACATCATCACGGCGCAAAACCGTCTCGTCAGTCTCTCCGTCGCACGACAAACTTTGCGCGACCGTCTTTCCCAACTCGCAGGATGGACGCCCGCCGAACGCGAAGCGTTGGCCTCCACTCTCGTGCCCACTCTCGCACCGACCCTTCTCTACAACGAGGCCGCCACCAATGCCGCGCGCACCGCCGCCGCGCGCGCCGTCGCTCCGAGCACCATCACACTCAAACGCAATCAGGTCGTCGCCCGCGACGGCGACACCGTAACGGCGCAGATGCTCGCGCAGTTTGCCGCCATCCGCGCCTACAGCAATACAGAACGCCGACCACATCACTTCATCGGCCTTCTTTTCATCGTCGCCGCGCTCTACGGGGCAGCGTGGCGCTTCACCGAATACCGCAGCACGATTACCGCGCTCCCCATCTCGCAGATAAAATCATTCGCGCTCGTCGCTTCGGCCATCCTCATCGAATTAGTCTTGATGCGTATCGGCTTTATCCTCGCCGAGAGCAGCGCGACGCAAGCCATTAACGCGCCGTTCAACGACCCGACGATGTGGAGCTTTGCCATTCCCTTTGCCGCCGCCGCGCTCTTGATAGCACTGCTCGTCGATACGCAACTCGCGTTGATTACGGGATTCCTGACCGCCATCTTCGCGGGTCTTCTCGCGCACAACGGCATGCTCACGACGTGCTACGCGATGGTTTCATCATCGGCGGCGATTTACGGCATCGGTCGTTATCGCGAACGCCAATCCGTGACGCTGGCGGGTCTGATTGTAGGTGCGGTCAACGCCGTGATGGCGCTCGCCGTGATTCTTTCGGCGCAGCAACCGCTGACGTTAAGAAGCGTGCTGCTGGCCGTCGTCTGCGGCGCAGCCGGAGGACTCCTGACCACTATCTTTACGGCAGGCGGATTGCCCGTCAACGAATCGATGTTCGGCATCCTGACCGACATCAAACTGCTCGAACTATCCAACGCAGACCTCCCCGTCCTCGGCCAACTCGCCCTACGCGCGCCCGGCACCAACCAGCACTCGCACGCCGTCGGGCAACTCGCAGAGGAGGCTTGCCGCGCCATCGGTGCCAATCCCCTGCTGGCTCGCATCGGCGCGCTCTACCACGACATTGGCAAGACCGCCGCGCCCGATATGTTTGTCGAGAATCAGACAGGCGACAACCCGCACGACCGTCTGAAACCGACGCAGAGCGCGCGTATTATCACCAGCCACGTCACCTACGGATTGAAACTCGCGAAAGAGATTGGTCTGCCCAAACAAATCTCCGATTTCATCCCGCAACATCACGGCACACGCACCCTTCACTACTTCCTACGCAAAGCACAGGCGCAGGCCGCCGAAGGCGAAGTGATTGACGAAGCGGAGTTTCGTTATCCCGGCCCGAAGCCGCAGTTTAAGGAAGCGGCGATTATGATGCTCGCGGATTCATGTGAAGCCGCAGCACGTTCGCTCGCGCGCCCCGACCCCGAAAACATCCGTACCATCATCAACAAAATCTTCGACGCCATCGTCAGCGACGGACAACTCGACGAATGCGACCTCTCCTTGCGCGAACTGACCAAAGTCCGCGAATCAATCATCATTTCACTGGTCGCCATCTATCATGCGCGCATCGACTATCCCGGTTTCAATCCTCCCTCCCTGCCCGGCACCATGCCTGCGCTCCCGCTCCCCGAACTCGACACAGAAGAACGCGGCATCAGCTACTCGCGCCCTTCGGACATCCCCATCAGCAAAGGCGGCGAAGTCGAAGACGAAGCAGTTACACGCAAATCCTAAGAACAGTAAATGGTAAATGGTAAATGGTGAATAGAAAGAACTGTTCTTATCTATTCACCATTTACCATTTACCAATGACGATTGACGAATTCAGAACTTGCCGTGCAGTCGGTTGTAGGTCGTGTGGAGGTCTTCGGGGAGGACGCGTGTTTCGCCGATGGTGGACATGAAATTGGCGTCGCCGTGCCAGCGGGGCATGATGTGAAGGTGGATGTGTTCGGCGACTCCGGCGCCGGCGGATTGGCCGAGATTCATGCCGAGATTGAAGCCGTGCGGGCGATAAATTTCGCGCAGGACGGTCTGTGCGCGTTTGGTTAAATCCATCAATTCGTCGGTTGTTTCTTTGGCGGCGGCGTCGAGTTCGGGCGTGTGTTCGTAGGGGACGATGAGGAGGTGGCCGCTGGTGTATGGATAGATGTTGAGGACGATGAAATTGAAGCGTGCGCGATGGACGACGAGCGTCTGTTGGTCATCGTCGGCATCACGGATGGAGCAAAAGACGCAGGAGGATGAGTAGCCGGTTTTTTCGCCGCTCGTACCCTTGATGTAATCGAAGCGCCACGGTGTCCACAGCCTATCCACAAAAACTCACCCGCATGTTTCCGGCAAATAGTTAAAGATTCGGCGCGTTGCTGCCGTCGCCTTCGTCTCCGGTGACGTTGCTACCGCTCACGCCGCCTTCGCTCGCGCTTACGGTCGAAGTTTCCGCCGTCGCGGTTGCTGTTTCAGGATTCGGCATTTCGTTAGTTGTTGACACGTTGGACGTTGCGGCGGTGGGATGCGTTATGGTGTTCGTGCCGCCTCCGGTCGCGGCGGACGACCCACCGCCAGCAGCCGTGCTTTCGTTGATGAGTTCTTTTAACTCTTTGCCGGGCTTGAAGTAAGGCACGCGCTTGGCGGGAATATCAACGGGGTCGCCGGTCTTGGGGTTGCGCCCGCGACGCGCTCCGCGTTCGCGCACGCGAAAACTCCCGAAACCACGCAACTCAATCTTTTCGCCTTGATTGAGCGTGTCGATAATGCTCTCAAAGACGATTTCGACCAACCGCTCCGCATCTTTTTTGGTCAACTCCGCCGCTTCCGCGACATCCTCAACCAACTCCGCTTTTGTCATACGGTTATCACCTCGCTCCGAACAGGGCACGATGGCCTCAACGACCCGACAGGTCAAAAGAATTTAATCCAAACTCCAATGCAGTAGGCAGTAAATTAACAGAAACAGGCAAACTCTAGCAAGAAGAATTCCTTACTAAACAATAGCTTAGAGGTTTTTCGGCGACGCGCGGGTGGTGGCCCAAAAGCAACGCCCCGCGCTTGAGTCTCGCTTGAGAATCACGCGCGGGGCGTTTGTTCGATAAACCGGGGTGTCGATTAGCGGTCGCCGTCGTCGTCGCTGTCGCCACCACCCTCGCTACTGCCGCCGCCGCTACTGCCGCCTGACGAGGCGAGTCCGCCGAGGCCAGCCAATTCGCCCAGTGACGCCATGCCGCCGCCCGCTTCCGTCGAATAGCTCTTGGTGTCAACTGTGGGTTCGTCGTGCTTGGCGGCGCGAGCCGAGAGGCCAATCTTCTTCGACTCCTGCTCGATGCGGAGGATACGGAATTCCATCTCCTGCCCGATTTGTGCAACGTCTTCTGGCTTCTCCACGCGCTCGTCCGATAGTTCCGAGACGTGACACAAACCTTCCAGCCCTTCCGCCAGTTCGACGAATGCGCCGAAATTAGCGAAACGCGTGATTTTGCCATGCACGATGTCGCCCGGCTTGTGTTCGTTGATGAATCTATCCCACGCGCTCGGCTCGGTGTCCTTGATGGAGAGCGAAAGACGACGGTTTTCCGTGTCAATGTTGGTGATGACAGCTTCTATCTCCTGCCCCTTCTTCAACACTTCGCCTGGATGCTTGATGCGTTTGTTCCACGAAATATCCGAGACGTGGACGAGTCCGTCAACACCGTCTTCAACTTCGATGAACGCGCCGAAGTCCGTCAGATTGCGGACGCGACCCGCGACCCGCGTGCCGATTTGATAACGGTCGCGCAGAGTTGCCCAGGGATTCGCCTGTACCTGCTTCATGCCGAGACTGATGCGTCGCGCCTTCGGGTCAACACCCAAGACTTCGACATCCACCTCCTCGCCGACGTTGACGAGTTTCGACGGATGCTTCATCCGCTTCGACCAACTCATCTCCGTAACGTGCACTAAGCCTTCAACGCCCGCTTCGAGTTCGATAAACGCGCCGTAGTCCGTCACGCTCGCTACCACGCCCTTGACGCGCCCGCCAATCGGGAAACGTTCCTCGACCGATTCCCACGGGTCGGGCAACAGTTGCTTGTAGCCGAGCGAGACGCGTTCGCGCTCTTTGTCGAACTTCATGACCTTGACCTGCACCGTCTCGCCAACCTTGAAGAGTTCCGCAGGATTCTGCAAACGTCCCCAGGACATGTCTGTGACATGCAAGAGGCCGTCGATGCCGCCGAGGTCAACGAACGCGCCGTAGTCGGTCAAGTTCTTAATCTGACCTTCGACGATGATGCTCTCTTCGAGTTGGTCGAGCGTCTCGCCCTTCTTGCCTTCGTTCTTCTCTTCGAGCATCGCCTTGCGCGAGAGCACGACGTTGGAACGCTTGCGATTCAGCTTGATGACTTTGGCCTCAATCTCCTGATTCCGCAACGCTTCCAGATTACGCACGGGGCGCACGTCAACCTGCGAACCGGGCAAGAAAGCTGCCACGCCGTCCACATCCACGCGCAAACCGCCCTTGACACGCTCTACGATGCGTCCCTTGACGGGCGTGTTGTCGCGGTAAGCCTGCTCCAACACGTCCCACGCGCGCATCCGCACGGCGTCGGCGCGCGACAGAATGGGCACGCCTTCCTGCGACTCCATGCTCTTGATGAGCACTTCTACTTCGTCGCCCGGTTTGACCGTCATCGTGCCGTTTTCGACGAACTCTTCCTGATTGACGATGCCTTCGGATTTGAAACCGAAATCAATGACCACGCCGCGTTCGGTGATGCCGATGACGGTGCCGCGCACGACCGAGCCTTCCTGAAAGGCAGCCTGTTCCTGCTCGTACTGGTCGAGCATCGCTCCGAAATCGAAGTCGCCGCCGCTGCGTCCTCCGTCTTCATCGTCGTCATCATCATCGGACGACGACGAACGCACCGACTGTGCGGCGACGGGCGGCGCGGAGGGAGCTTTGGAAGCGGCTGCGGAAGAGGTGGCTGAGGAAGAACCCGTAGCGGCTGCGGCCACCGGCTCGGCGTTCGTCGCGTCGGGCGCGTCGGTGGCGTTGTTGGTGGTCGAAGCGTCGTTGGTCTGGGATTGATTGGTGGCGGCGTCGCCATCAATCGGATTGTTATTTTCGGTGGACATGCAAACTCCTGTCGGACTCCTCTGGAAATTTCGGCGCGTCTAGAGAGCATTTCGCGCCATACCCGGCCTCGAACATCCATTCCTACTCAACCGCGACGGGTGAGACGCCCAGAGCGTTTGGCATAGTTCTGTTCAAATACATTACTGCTGCTTGGTGATTGGACGAATGGAAAGATTCTGAGGCGGGGACGCTGCGAGCCGTTTTGAAATCGGAAAAGGAGGCGATTAAAGTTTTCGAATTCCATAGTGCCCGTGGATCACCCGCGTGATCCGCCCATCACCGGCCATGTGACCAGGTAGGGGGGCAATTTACACGCCTGATTGATGATGTGTCAAGGCGTAACGCGACATAAAGATAATATTATGCAGCAATTGGGGGGACTCAGACACAAGGGCACCGACGCCTGATGCAAGAATTTTGCATGAACCAGACACCAAAGCGGCGACCATGAGAATCGATTCTCACGGTCGCCGCTTTGCTGATTTTAGAGGTTACTTTGACGGTAAATTTTGTCGTTTCGCCTGCGGTCGCCGCTCAAGATGCTTTCATTTATTGGAACCGTCCACGGTCGGTGTCGTGGCGGTCGGGGCGACGGCGGTGCTGCTGGCGGCGTCGCGTCGTGCGACGTAGACGCCCGCCGAATGAGAGCCGACGAAAATCTTGGAGGGGTCGCGCGAGTCGAGCGCGAGCGCCCAGACGCGTCGGCTCGGCAGCGTCGGGTCAACGCGTCGCCACGTCATGCCCGCATCCGTCGAACGAAACACTCCGCCGCCCTTCTCCCACGCATCGCCGACAAAAATTTCGTCGGTGTTCTGGTGGTTGATGAGGACGCTCGTATAACTGCCGAGCGGAAGATTGCCGCCGCGACGCAACCAACGCTGACCGCCATCCTGCGACATGTAAAAGGTTTGCGTCGTGCCGACATAGACGCGTTCGGGGCGTTGCGGGTCTTGCTCGATGACGTTAATCGGGGCCGCCGTCGGGATGCCCGTCAACTGTTGCCACGTCGCACCCGCGTCGCGCGAGACGAGTACGCCCGCCGTCGCCGTGCCGACGAAGATGGTTTGCGGGTCTTTCGCCGTCGTTGAAATGCAGAGCGTGCGCGAATCGAGGCCGTTGCCGTAGAGAATTCTTTCCCATCCGAGCGCGGGGTCGTAACTGCGAAAGAGTCCGGCGTTGGTGGCGGCGATGATGCCGTGTCGCCCATCGCGTTGGTCGTAGGTGTGCGTGAGCGCGTTGATGGTCTCGGTCAAAATAACGGGCGCATTCTGCAAGGCTTGTGCGCCGCCGGAAGTTTGCATGCCACCGCCGAGGCCGAGCGCGTTGAGCGTCGCTTCGTCAAACTTACCTGAGACGGGGATGCCCTTCACAGTCTGAAACTTCCTGAGCGCGGTGACGGTGCGCGTGCCCGCCACGCCGTCGGGCGTGCCGACATTGTAGCCCGCAACGTTGAGCGCCTCCTGCGCGCGTTTGACCGATTCGTCGGGACGCGCCGCGGCGGCTGCGCTTGCTGCCGATGCTGCTGCGGCGGCAGCGCGTACCGTGCCCGGTTCAGGCTGTGCGACAGCGGCGCGGCTCGTCGTTGTCGTGCCGCGACGACCGCGAGTTGTTTTCTTCTTCGGCTCAGGCTTAGGCTTAGGCGCATTTATCGACGCCCAAGATGTGCCACGGTCGGTCGAAACGTAGAGGCCGAGATTTGTTCCGAGATAGATTAAATTCCCGTCTGTGCTGTCTTGCAGAATCGAATAGGCAATCAAGCGACCCGGCATGCTCTTGGTCGAAGGCTGCCACGTCTCGCCGCCATCATTGCTCACGTAGAAATAGCCGCCGCCCGTGGCGGTGTTGATGGTGGTGGCGTAGATGCGTCCGGGTTGTTCGCGGTCGGGCAGGATGAAATAGGCACGCCGACCGCTATAACCATCATTGCTCGGTAGGAAACTGCGTCCGCCGTCGCGCGAAATCATCACGCCATAGTTGTTGGTGCCGATGTAGACCGTCTGCGGATTCTTCGGATGCACGGCGATGGCGTTGACCTCGAAACTCTGTCGGCTGGTCGTGACGCGCCAGTCGTTGCCGCCGTTGGCTGAGAGCCAGAAGCCTTCGGTCGTGCCCGCAAAGATGAGTTGGGGATTGACTGGATGCTGCACGATGGCACGTGTGCGGCGTGACTGCGACGGAATTCCGTTGACCTTGCGCCAATTGGCTCCGGCATTCTTGGTTTCATAAATGCCGCTACAAGCCGACGCGATGATGTGGTCGGGGTTACGCTCGTCGAGTTCGATGGCGAATACGTCGGAGTCGTCGATGATGCCGGTTTTGATGGCCGTCCACGTTTGCCCGTTGTCGGTGGTCTTGAAGGGCAAATGCCACGTTCCGGCGTAAATCACCTTGTCGTCGCGCGGGTCAACCGCCAGCGATTCGACATTGGTGTTGGTCATTCCCGTATTCTGCAATTTCACCCACGAATCGCCCGCGTCGTCCGAACGATAGACACCGTTATTCGTCCCGACGAGCAAAACATCCTGACTCGCCGACGACTGCGTGAGCGAATGAATCGCTTCGGCTCTGAGTTCGCGCGCTTCGCGCCACGTCGCGCCGCCGTCGGTCGTTTTGAAGAAGCCGCCCGGCTCTTTGTGTCGATGCGCGGCGGCATAGATGATGAGCGAATTGCGCGGGTCCACAATCAGATTGTCGATGTAGAGGCCGGGGCGATTGAAGCCCGCGAGTCGCTCCCAACGCTGCCCGCCGTTGACGGAGAGATAAATCTGCCCGTCGAGCGTGCCGAGATAGAGACGCTGCGGGTCTTGCGGGTCGATGACGAGCGAACGCACGTCGCCGCCCATCGGCCCTGTAACTTCCCATTCAAACGGCACCTGCGCCGCATTGGCCTCCTCCTCGCCGTCCGTTGCTGCCGCAACAACAGCCGGAACCGAGCCATACAGCGACACGACGAGCGCGAAAAGAACAAGCAGAGAGTAAAAGCGTCGGGTTTGTTGAATCATGAATCTTCGCATCTTTATCTCAAAAAATTTGTGAACGCTGCGCGAGGCGCGAGCGCCGGAAACTCAATTTTATTGTACGGGTTAATTCATCTGACGACAAAGGAGAGCGAAACGTCTCCCGTAGGATGCCTCGGACGGCGGGCGCGGTTGTACGCTCAAACGCACGCCAAGCGGCGTCGCACAAAGCGAAGCGGGCGATGTTTCTTTTGACGGAAACATCGCCCGCATTCGGTAAGGGTCGCGACTGTCACCGAAGCGATAGACGCGAGCGTTTCTTTAACGTTTAGTCGCGGCGTCCGCGGCGCGGGCGACGACGACGCGGAGTCGGCGCCGTCTGCACCTCGCTGGCATCAACCGTCGGGCTGGCGGTCGGCGGGGTTGCACCCGTCGGCACGATCCAAAGCTCGACCGTTAACTCCTCACGGTAACCACCGTCGATGGTCGTAATGCGACCAGCTTCGATGCCGCGCTCGTTGACTAGGTAGTCGCGTGCACGGTCGGCGCGCGCCTGAGCCTCACCTGCACGACCACGGCGTCCGCCGTAGCCGATGATGACGCCCTGCGAACCCGGCTCGTTCTGCAACGCCACGGCGAAGTTGTCGAGACGTGCTTTCTCATCGTTGAAGCGGATGTTGCCGTACTCGTCAAACTTACGTGGGTTGGCAGGCGCGGCCAGCACGGACGTGGTGCAGCTATTGGAAGCTCTGCACTCCGCTCCGTAGCCGCCGACATCCACCGTCGCCGTCACGGTTTGACCGCCGATTCCGGTCGTATCAACCGTAATCGAGGACGTGCCTTGACCGCTGGTGATGGTGCCAGCCGAGACTGACCAGTTGAAGGTCGGTGTAACGCTCGTATCGCCACCTTCGACCGAGGCGGTGAAGGTAATCGGCGAGCCGACGGGCACCGAATCCGGACAACTGACTCTGACCGTCGGGCAAACCACCGGGATCTCTTCGCAGATGCAACGGTCAACCGTCACGGTGGTCGATGAGAAGGCGACGCAGCCGCAGCCGTCATCAACTTCCACCGTCACCGTGTAGGTGCCGGGCTGTGCGCCTGAGAGGTCAAGCGTAGCGTTCGGGCCGTCGCCGACAATGCGCCCGCCAGTCGTCGAGTACGTGTAGAGCAACGTATCGCCGTCTGGGTCGGTCGCGTTGGCTGCGAGCGAAACCGATGTGCTTGAACCCGAGCCTTCGCACGGAGCCGGACGCTGTCCGGGGCCGCACTCGGCAGGCAGGAGCACTCTGGACGAAGAAGCCGTCAGATTTACGACGGGCGGCTGGTTCGGCAGAACTGCGGGCGCACGCTCGTTGCGATGTCCGGCAAAGAACTGGAACATGAAGCCGTGCGGGTCGCGAGATTCATCGAAGCCGCGCGGAAAGTCTTGTTCACCGCCGAAGAGGCGCTCACCCTGCTGGTTAAGATGGGCGCGATAAGCTGCCGTGAAGCCCATCCAACGACGCGGGAAGATACGCACACCGCCGAGGAAATCGACGGGATTATTCGGGAACGCGTTCGGTGTGCGTCCGCCGACGTAGTGCACTGTCTTCATTTCCACGATTGGCTGGAAGTGCTCGTTAATCGGGAAATCGAAACCGATGCCGGAGATGAATTCATCGGGACGGTCGAGCAAGATGACATCGCCGCCGCCGAAGGCGTCTGACTTCGGATTGCTGTTCAGGAAGTAGCCGAAATTGACGGCCATATGAACCGAACGGCTCAGGCGTCCGCCGACCACACCGAACAGACCGAAGTCGCCGATGTCGCCGCCGGGGCTGGCGCCGCGCTGCAACTGGTTGAAGCCGTCAGCGTCGTCCGCTTTATCTAGATAGAAGCGGTACATCGGAATCAGGTTGACGCTCAAGGGATTATTCGGGCCCGTCAAGCGGATGTTCGCGCCGATGGTATGCGTGTTGAACGCCGACTCGCCGTACAGACGATTGATAAACGGCGCGTCCGGCAAGTAGACAGGCGCTTGCGTGAACGTATCCGGCACGATCAAGGCTTGGAACGTCAGGTTGGCCGGAATGGTTCGGGTCGAGAGCACGATGCCCGGCAGGATGGAGCCGAAAACCGAGCCGACGCCGGGGAAGTTGCCCGCCGCGCCGAAATGACCGCCACCGCCACCGCTCGCACTGCCTAGACGGCTGGTGAACGGCGGAGCGATGTTGTTGCCCGTCAGACCGAGGTTGGGGCCGACGCCGCCAACGAACGGAAACTGGACGAACGGTTGACCACCCAGGAAGAACGAGCGTTGCGCTCCGGTTGAACCGGCGTTGACGCAGCCCGGACAGAAGGCCGGACGGAAAATTGCGCCGGCTGGAATGGTCGTGCCGCTCACCCTCTCAGGTGCGAGAATAATGGCAGGGCCGCTGCCAAGAATGCCCGCGCCGAAGAACAGTTGTGAGTTCGGCAGGTAGAAGCTTGACAGATTACGCGGGTTATTAACTTTGACTCCGCGATAAGCGTCAGTGTTATAGAAAAGCTCAAGATAGTCGGAAAGACCAACCTGGAAGCTGACCGGAACTTCGACAATATCCACGTTGCCTGGGTCGCGGTCATAGTTGCTATAAGCAACGCTGAAAGTGAACTCTCCCTTGCGTAGGGTTTGACCATCATAGATGGTAAAGAGTCCGGTAGGCCCACCAGGTGAGCCGCCTGTGCCAACGGTTGGAGCGATGTTTCGTGGGTCATTCTCCTGCCGTAACGTTTGGGCTGATACTGCGGCACACAGCACCAACATTGCGAGCGCAAAGACGAGCGCTCTTCTCGCGAGTCTCATCGCATTCCTCCTGCGAAATGAGTTTATAATTTTGCGGAAGGGGGCGACCGTGCTTTCCAGACTGGCCGGACGACGCGGACGCTCCAACTACAAGCGTACAAACACAAAAGTCAAAAGTAGAACTGCTACCGCCCTCGACCGAAAACGTCTTGTAGATGGAGCGGAGCAGCGAGAGGAGCCGAACACTTCACGGTGCTCGCGGGCGCTGAAAACTGCCTCTTCGCGCCTCTCAACTGTAAACTGTCTAATTGCGTGGGGCGTTAATGCTTATACGAAAACAAGCACGCCACTGTCAACAACGGGAGTTTGGCTGGTGCGGGCAGGTCGGCGTCTCGGGCACAAAAACGACTCTCCCCCTCCCTACCAAATTCCGCCAGACCATACTCTACATTCGCGCGGAAATCAAGACTTTTTCTGTACTTAGCGCGAAAAAACCAACACTTTTTTATCACGCGTAAATGCCGCGCATGCGCGTATCGTAGGCCACGCGGTCAATCGCCAGCATGTATGCTGCCGTCCGCGTGTCAACGTTATGGTTCGTGGCGTACTTATCGACATCGTTAAAACTCGCCACCATGACATCTCCGAGACGCGCGTTAACCACGTCTTCCTTCCAGAAATAACCCATTCTGTCCTGCACCCACTCGAAATAGGAGACCGTCACGCCGCCCGCGTTGGCGAGGATGTCGGGGATGACGTAGACGCCTTTTTCGTGAAGAATTTCGTCGGCGGCGGCGGTGGTCGGGCCGTTGGCTCCCTCGGCCAGCACCTTACACTTGATGCGGTCGGCGTTGTCGGAGCGAATCTGATTTTCGGTCGCGGCGGGGACTAGAACGTCGCAGTCGAGTTCCAGAAGTTCTTGATTCGAGACACGTTCGACGCCCTCAAACTCCTCGAATGAACGGGTCGCCTGAAGGTGTTTGAGGGCTTCGGGGATGTCGATGCCGTTGGGGTTGTAGATGCCGCCTTGAACGTCAGAGATGGCGACCACTTTATAACCCGCTTCATGCAGGAGGCGTGCGCCGATGCCGCCGACGTTGCCGGAACCCTGTACCACGACGCGGGTCGATGGCGGGCTCATGTTGAACTTTTTAGCTGCCTCGGTGATGACGAAAAGCAGACCGCGCCCCGTCGCTTCGCGGCGACCGGAGGAACCGCCGAGGTCAATCGGCTTGCCCGTCACGACCGCCGTCACGGTATGGCGCGCGTGCATGGAGTAGGTGTCCATAATCCACGCCATCGTCTGCTCGTTGGTGTTCATGTCGGGCGCGGGCACGTCTTTTTCGGGGCCGATGAAGTCGATGAGTTCGGCGGCGTAGCGGCGCGTGAGTCGTTCGAGTTCGCCGAGCGACATCTGGTTGGGGTCGCAGATGACGCCGCCCTTCGCCCCGCCGAACGGGACGTTGACGACGGCGCACTTCCACGTCATCCACGCGGCGAGCGCGCGAACCTCGTCGATATTGACATCCGGCGAATAGCGTATGCCGCCTTTGGCGGGGCCGCGCGCAAAGTTGTGCTGCACGCGGAAACCCTCGAAGACTTCGATGCGCCCTGAATCCATACGCACCGGAATGTAGACCTTCAACTCGCGGTTCGGCACGCGCATCACGGCGTAGAGGTCTGGATTGAGGTCAAGCAACTGCGCGGCACGGTCAAAGCGTTGCATCATGGACTCGAAAGGATTGCCTTCTGCCTCATGTGCGTGCCTTCCATCATCCACCATCGACATCGGTTTTGCCATAATCGTCTCCACACTTGGTAAATGGTAAATGGTTAATGGTGAATAGAAAAAGCGTGTTTTATCTATTTACGATTTACCATTTACGATTTACTAATTTTAAGCATTTCATTCATCGCGCCGGAGCGAAAGCCGTGCAGGTCGAGCGTCACGTAGCGAAAGCCGAGGGCGCGGAAACGTCGCGCCAGTTCGTCTACCACCTCGCGCGCGAGTGCGCGGTCGAGTTCTGCCGGAGCAATTTCCAGTCGCACAAGTTCGTCGTGATGGCGGACGCGAAATTCGCGGAAGCCCATCTGTCGCATAATCTCTTCGCCGCTATCGACCGTCCGCAGCCGTTCGATGGTGACGGGAGTGCCGTAGGCGATGCGCGAGGAGAGACAAGGGCTAGCGGGTTTGTCCCACGTCGGGAGTCCGGCGCGGCGGCTCAATTCGCGGACTTCCGTTTTGCACATCCCGACTTCGACGAGCGGACTGCGGACGCCGTGCTCAGCGGTCGCCTTGCGTCCGGGACGATAATCGCCGAGGTCGTCCGTGGTTGAGCCGTCAATGACGACGGCGCATCCGCGTTCGACGGCGAGCGGCGCTAGTTTGGCGTAGAGTTCGGCTTTGCAGAAATAGCAACGGTCGCCCGCGTTGGCTTGATAGCGCGGGTCTTCGATTTCGGCTGTCTGGATGATTTCGTGTCGGAAGCCGAAACGTGCGACGAGAGCCTCGGTCTCCGCGCGTTGATGCGCGGCGAGGCTCGGCGATTCGCCCGTGACGCAGAGGGCGCGTTCGTTCAGTTCGCTCGTTGCGACGTAGGCGACGTAGGAGCTATCGACGCCGCCGGAGAAGGCGACCAAGACCGAACCCATCTCGCGCAGCAACGCGCGCAGGGCATCTTCTTTGGCTTGCGCGTCGGGCGAGACCGAGATGTGCTCCGCCGCGTCTGTTTGCATCTCTTCAATCGCCCAACTGTTCACAGCCCTGTTTGCTCCACGCACCGGACACCGCCGAGCAGTAGTGTCGCCGCACGATTCTTGTTGACGAGTTCGATTATGTCGCTTCGTTGATTTTGAATTGCGTAGCGCATGTTATCGCATGCTTCTCTCGCGACGCAACCCGCAGCCTCCCGCGCGCGTCTGACAAATGCGTCGTCGTGTCTGACGGAAGCGGCATTGTGTCGATGTGGATGCGGACAAACGCGTGGACGAGGCGCGAGAACGCATGCTATATTCATCCGGCAAACGCCTCGTTTCAATCCGACAATGAAATTTTGTGGCGCTCATTCCTGATTCAGAAACAGTGATTCAAAAGTAGTTGTTTTCCATGCCCTCTTTTTTTCACTCGCGACTCGGCATCGTCTTCTCCCGTCCAAGTCTGCGTGTGTTTCTGGCTCTTGCGCTCGCGCTGTTCTCAGCGGCGGCGTCGGCGCGCGCGCAGGGCAGCAGCGACGATGTGTTTGACGACACGGACGCCGACCCCGTTAAACTTTTCGAGCGCGGCCAGAACGCACACGCCAAAGGCGACGCAGAGAATCTCAAACTCGCACTGGAATTTTACGACCAGGCTATCCGGCTCCGACCGGAGTTTCCCGAAGCAGAGTTTCAGAGGGGCGCGGCCTTCGTCGCGCTCGGTGAGACGGCCAATGCCGAGAAGGCATTTCGTCGTGCGTCGGAATTGAACTCGAAGTGGGCGATGCCTCCCGCCGCGCTCGGTTCCCTTCTCGCGCGACAGCGACGCGACCGCGAAGCCGAACAGCCGCTGCGTCGCGCGCTCGAACTCGAAGCCGGAAATCGTATGGCGCTCCTCGCGTTGGCCGACGTGCGTATGCGCGCGGGTGATAAGAAGGAGGCGCTCGTTCTGCTGCGCCGCGCCACGGATGACGAACACGCGAAGGCTTCCGACTGGACGGCGCGTGGCGAAGCCGAACGCGAGACGGGCGACGCGGCGGCAGCGATAAAGAGCTTCACACGTGCCATCAACATCGACTCCGATTTCGTACCCGCACGAATGCTGCGCGCCGAGTCGCTGGTGGCGACGGGTGAAGGCGAACGTGCTCTGAGCGATTTGCAGTTTGTCCGCGAGGCCGCGCCGTCGGATTGGAAAACTACCCTCCACGTCGCACGAATTTACGCGCGCATGGGGCGCAAATCCGAAGCTCTTCAGATACTCGACGTGATGCCGGACGAGTTCAAGAAGTCCGACGAGGTAGCGACGTTTCGGACAGAGATGCTGACGGAATGCGACGACACTCCCGCGACCCGCGCGTCGCTCGAAAAACTGGTTGAGCGCGACCCGCGCAATGCCTCCGTCCATGCCTGTCTCGGCTCGCTCTATCGCGTCTCCGACCCGGCGCGTTCGCTTCAACACTACCGCACCGCCCGCGAACTCGAACCCAACAATATCGACCACGCGACGGGCTTCGGCGCGGCGCTCCTACAGGCGCGACGGTTTGCGGAAGCGGTCAGGGTCTTGCGGTTGGTGGTTCATGCTGCGCCGGAAAACTACACGGCGCACGCCAATCTCGCCACCGCGCTCAACGAGTCGGAGCTTTATCGCGAAGCATTGGACGAATACAAGTGGCTCAATCGGGCGCGTCCCGAACTCGCCCTCGTTCTCTATCTTATCGCGCGGGCGCACGACAAACTCGGTGAATACAACGAAGCTCTCGTTTTTTATGAAACGTTTTTGACGAAGGCCGACGCACAGGCGAATCGCATGGAAGTGGAGCGAGTCAATTTGCGTCTGCCAAGTTTGCGTAATCAAATCAAGCTCGGTGAAGGGAAAAAAAAGGGTGGGCGATGATGGATACTAACGCACGTCACTCCGCAATCGACATCTCGCGTTCGCCGCTCGCGTTTGCCGCGAGCCTGCTCGGCATCGTGTTTTGCAGCGCCGTCTTCTCATGCGCGGAAGCGCACGCGCAGACTCCCACGCAAACCTTGGAGCATGCGCCGCCCGTGATGAAGTTTATCCCCAACGAAGACCGCGCGCGTCTCGAACAGGAGAGCGACGTGAAGAAGCGCGTCCGCATCGGTCTCGAACTGGCCGAAGCGCATCTCGAACGCGCCGCGCAACTCACGTCCAGCGAACGCTTCGATTCGGCAGCAGCCGAAATCGGCATCTATCAGGCGTTGCTCGAAGATGCGTTGCGTTTTCTGGAAAAGAGGAAGGAGGTGAGCGACAGCGGCAAGGTCAGCGACAAATTCCGCGACATCTATAAACGCTTTGAACTCACACTCCGAGCGCACGGGCCGCGACTTGAAACGATTCGTCGCAGCACGCCGTTTGAGGATGCCGTCAACATCCGCGCCGCCTACGAATTCACGCGACAAGCACGCGCCGACGCGCTCAACAGTTTTTACGGTCAGACGGTCTTGCGCGAAATCCCCGACGAAAAAGAGAAAGCGTCCGGCGACACCAGCAAAGGCCACGGAACCGCGACGGCTCCCGCGCCGGAGAAGCCGCAGCAAGATTAGTCGCTCGACGGCAACAGGTCGCTTCCCTGTCGCACAGAAAAATCAGTCTCTCTCTCGCCTGCACGCCCGTCGCTGCCAAGCCACACGGCGAGAGTCAACAATTCTTTCAGCGAGTAAAATTTCTTCATGAACAGCTATTGCCCTCGCCTCGTTTTTCGTCTCTCCACGATTGCGTCTCTCGTCCTCTTCGCGTCACTGCTCACGGCGCACGCCGCGTCGCTGACGCAACGCGAGCATCTGACGCCCGAAGAGATTGAACAGGTACGCGAGAATCAGGAACTCGACAAACGCATCGGCGTCTTCGTCAAAGCCGTCGAACGAAGAATGCAGGCCGCGACAGGCCAGTCGTCGCCCCTCCTCTCCAAACAGGCGCAGAAGTTGGCGCAGAAGGACGAGGAGACACTCGGCGCTCTGCCGCCGAGCACACGCGCGCAACTCTTCTCCGACATTGCCAAAATCCTCGACGAAGCCATCGTCAACATCGACGACGCGGCCATTCATGCCGCCAAGAGTCCGCTCGTCCCCAAAGCCCTACGCAAACTCGCCGACGCCGCCGGTCGCATCCTTCCCCAACTGACCACCATGCGCGACGCGATAGAGGCGGGCGGCGAACGTGAATCGCTCGAACTCGCCATCGAAAACGCGCAATCCATCGTCGAAGCCGCCAAGAAGATTCCGTCGGAGACGAAAAAATAAATCAAGGCAAGGGTTAATAAGGAGAAAAGGGGAAAGGGCGAAAGGGGAACGAACCATTTATCCTTTAACCCTTCCCCGTTTACCCCTTTCTCTTTCCCTTTCGGTCGCCGTGTGTGAACTGCCGGACGCGTTTTGACGTAGAATAGGGAGCAGTTGGTTGACGTTGTGGAAATGAAAGGATTTGTGAGATTCGTTTATGGATAACCGATATTACCCAGGGGTGGAAGCCGACGTGACCCAATTGATGTCGGAACTGCATCAACTCTTCGAAACCGACGATGCTTTTGAAGTGCAGACGATGCAGGTTTCCGCGACGGCAGTGTTGCAGGCGCGCAAGACCGGAACGCTGCGCGACCTGACCGGACTCTCCGCCGCGATGACCATCAAGGTGACTCCCGAACACGGCGGCACGCGCGTCGAAATCGGCATGCAGAAGTGGCTCGACAAGGCCGCCGTCGCTGCGGCCATCGTGATTCTGACGGCTGGCATCGGTTCGCTGCTGTTGGCCGCGCCTGCGCTCGGCGCATACTGGCAGTATAAGTTGACCGAAGACGCATGGAAGATTATCGAAGGCCACATCGCGCGCAAGGCGGGCGGCTACGTACCGCCGATGCCGGGACGCTGTGGCACATGCGGTTCGGTGGTCACGGCAAACACGATGTTCTGTGGCACGTGCGGCGCAGACCTCCGCGTCGGTCGCACATGCGATTCATGCGGTACCGTGCAAAAGGATGCCTCCGCGCGTTTCTGCAATCGTTGCGGCAAGCCTCTCACGGGCTGACGCAGAAAACGTGTTCGACGCGAAAAACGTCGGCACGTAAAGCGTCCGAATTTTCCGGTTTCAATTTGTGAGCGGGAGCCATGAGACATTCGCCTGTCATCATCGCGTCGGTGTTGGTCGTCTCGTTCATGAGTCACGGCTGCAAAGAGCAGTCGCGGACCACGAACACCGACAGCGCAGCCAACAGCAACGCCGTCGCTCAAACAAACACCGCGAGTAGACCCGAGGACGCGCGTACAAGACCCGTCTCCGCCGACAACACCAACCGCCGCACCGACGACAACGCGACGACCATGAGCGCCGACGAAAACAATCGTCACAAGCTCTTTCAAGCCGCCGGAACCACACGCAACGAGAAACTCATCCGCGAAGTCGCCAGAAAACTCGGCCTCTTTAATCCCCAGAATCAACCGACCGAACAGTATCGCCCGTTCGTCGAACAGCACATGGGATGGGCGCGTGAAAACGCTGCTTTCATCCGCGAAATGAACACGCCGAAAAAAGCGACGGAGTACGTCAACAAGCACAAATAACTCCCGCTCCCGAATAATTCCAGCACTCGCAAACTTCAAAAAACAACACGGCGACGAGACGTTATCTCGTCGCCGTGTTGCTTTAATGAGCCGACTTGCGGAGCGTTATCTTGCTGCGGCAACGCTCCTATTTTGTCTCACGGTCGTGCTTCTGTTTCGATGGCTGGCGGCGCGGCGCTGGCGTGCGTTGAACAGTTCGCGCACCCACTTAGGCTCCTCCGGTTCAGTCTCAATCAGATTGCCCATGCCTTTGGTGATAGCCCAACGGTGGAGCCATGAGACGCCTCTGCGCCCCGCGTAGTTGTCGGGCAGGCGATAAGCCTTGTCCTGCAACGCTCGTTCGAGCGTAATGAAGGCGTAGCCGCGACGCCGCATCATCCGTACGAGTTGGTCAAAAGTATCTGCGTTGAGTTCGTTGGCGTGAACTAACAAGGTCTGTTTGATTTCGTAGCCCGCCACGTCAACCGACAACTTCTCGAAAAACTCGAACATCTGTTCCATGTAAGGAATGTAGGCATCGGCGAGGCGTTTCATGGTAGCGCGGTCGCCGCGACGTTTGGCGTCGGCGTAGACGAAGGCGAAGATGTAATCGGCGTTATCCACCGTGACGGGCGCGATTTCGTAGCCACGCTCGGAGAGAAACTTGTCGAGCGATTGTTTTGTTTCGAGAGTCTGTCCGGTGTAGAGATGCGGGTGCCGAAAATACCTGAGCCGCATTCCCTTCTGCCGCAGGCGGTCGCGTATGAGGGTTTCGCCGCGCACGACATCGGCCTCGTAATCGACGAGCGTCATGGTATGGAGGTTGGGATGCGAGTAGGTATGATTGCCAAGCTCGAAGCCCGCGTCGAGCCACATTTCGAGCGTCGAGACGAGCACCTCGTCCTGCTTGCCGTCTCTCCATAACTTGCCTTCGTTGACGAAACCGACGACGGGCACGTTGTGCGCCTTAATGCGGCTCAGAAGTTTTCGCGTCATCTCTCGCACCGCCGTCGTGCTAACGAGATTGGTGGCGGGCAAATCGTCAAACGTGACGGCGACTTCGCGGCGCACGCGTTGCGCCTTTGCGCCGTCGTGTGCGTGTGTGGCGGTCGTTGTCAGGAAACACAAGGTCAGACAAATCAGAGCCGAGATGCGAGCGAGACGTTTCAACATGCGCCGTTCTCCTTCTTTTGTTCGTCATTAGTTCGCCATTATTTCGTCAGTGGGCGCGAACTGTTTTGCGCCGACGCTCGTTGTGTTCGTCGCGGCGCGGCGCGAGCATGATGCGCGTCAGTCATGTCTGAGTGCGCGAACGGGGTCGATGCGCGCGGCACGCGCCGCCGGATACAAAGCCGCGATGATGGCGATAATCATCGCAAACAGAATCGCGCCGAGCCAGAGGTAGGGCGGGAGCGAAAAGAAGTCGATATAGGACGCGCCTTTCGGTTGGAGGACAAACTTGAATGTGAGAAAGTTTGCCAGCCGCGCGATGCCCCATGCGCCCAACGCGCCGACCACGCCGCCCGCAAAACCTATCACTGCCGCCTCGACGAAGAAGATTAGTTTTATCTCGCGGTCGTCCGCGCCGATGGCCTTCATGATGCCGATTTCGCGCGTGCGTTCGAGGATGGACATAATCATCGTGTTAGCAATGCCGAGCGAAGCGACGAGCAGAGAGATACTGCCGAGCAGGCCGAGCGCGGAGTTGACGACGAGAAAGAAGGTGCGTATCTCGTCGAGTTGATTGAAGAGACTGAACGTGCTGAAGCCCATCTCGGTCAGACGCCGCGACACATCCTTCGTCATCGAGGGGTCATCGACGCGCACCGTCGCCGATTCGTATCCTTCGTTCTCGCTCGCATCGAGCACGCCGCTCTGCCGCGCCAGTTGCACCGCCACTTCGTCCAACACATCACGATGCGACGCCGACCATTCGCGCGCAAACGCAAGCGGCACGTAGACGTTGGCGGCGGGCATCAGTCCCCGAAAACGACTCGAACCGCCCATGCCGCTCTCCTCAATCTCGTTCTTCAACACGCCGACGATACGAAAACGACGCGCCACCAACTCTTCATCATTCTTCGCGCCGTCCGCACCGTCGTCGCCATCTTTCGCCCCTTCACCTCCATCCGAATCTTCGAGCGGAATGCCGAAGAAACTCAACGGTTCGTTGTCGCGGCTAGCATTTTTGTCGTCGTCTGCGTTCGCCTCCTTTGTGCCTGCTCTCCCTTCACGCTCCGGTGGCGCGAGAAGTTCCAACATTTGCCCCACGGCCTCTTGCGCGTTCTTGTAGCCGAAGATTTTCAGATAACCCTCATCGACCACGGCCTCGTCCGTATCGGGCGCGCTAATCATTTCTCCGGCGGCAAAATGTTTGAAGCGCGAGGCGGCATTCGGCACGCGCACGCCGCCAATCGTCTGTTGCCGGACGTGACCATTAACGCGGACGTAGGCGCGAAAATCGACGTTTGGCTCGACGTAAGCGACGCCGGGCACGCGCGCAATTTCGTCAATCGCCGCATCGTCGAGCGCACGCCGCGAAGACTTTCTGTTGCCGCGTCGCGGCGAATCGTCGCCGTCGTCATCGTCGTTAGCCTCTGCATCTCGGTCGCCGTCGGCGTTCTCATTTTGGTTCGCGCTTTCGTCGCCGCCGCTGCGCTTTTCGAGTTGCGCCGTGATGATGCCCGCGATGTTGCGACCCGAAACCGTGATTTCGTTGAACAGGTCGAGGTCTTTGAAACGTTCGACCGTGTTGCGTTGCAGACCCAGACCGAACGACACCATCGTAACAATCACCGCCACGCCGACGACCACGCCCATCGTCGTCAAGACCGCGCGCAGTTTCGCCTCGCGCAAGTTTCTCAAAGCGAGACGGAGAATATCGAAGAAGCTCATAGAGATGTTTCTGACCTCGAAATATTACGACGGCGCATTACTTGAAGACGCTGCTGTTGAGGATGTCTGCCAAAAGCCGTCGCCCTGTTTTGCGGACTGTTCAGTTATGCATGGCGAGCCGCAGGCGCATCCTCTTGAGTTGTTCGCGCGCCGCTTCTTCGTCCGTCGCGGGCGGTGCGGAGTCGAGATAGCTCTGCATGTCGGCAATCGCTTCGGGCAGGCGTTGGATTTGCGCGAGCAGTACGGCGCGGTCGCGCCTCTCCTCTACGGCTTGAGGCGCGAGCAGCAGGATGCGTTCGACCACGGCGACCGCCGCTCGATAGAGCGACGCCTGCACGTAAATCCCTTTGAGGTTACGCAGCAAGCGGACGAGAATTTCGCGTGCGGTCATCGGGCGCAGGTGTTCCGGCGAGAGTTGAATCTGTCCACCGTAGACGACATCAAGGCGCTGCTGGCAATCGTCTTCGTCGATGATGTGACCCTGAAAAGGGTCAACCATGATACCGCGCTCGTCGTCGGCATCGCGGCGCACGCGGACGACGAAATGGCCGGGCAACCCGACGCCCTCCGTCAGCAATCCGGCGCGGCGTCCGACATCCATGTAAACGACGGAAAGCGTTATCGGGATGCCCGTGCGGCGGTCGAGCACGTGATTGAGCAGGCTGTTGCGCGGGTCGTAATAATCCTGCTGATTGCCCGTAAAACCGAGTTCGCCGAGCAGGTAATCGTTCAACGCGAGGACGGGCGCATCCGCATGCCGCTCGACGCGCCGACGCGCCTCCAAACCCATCTCATACAACAACCCGCGATACTTTGCGACATCAAAACGCGGCTCGTCTTCGGCAGCGACGAGCAACGCGGCATGCGCCAAATCAATCGCCGCATCCGGCTGCATCGACGCCAGTGTGAAATGGCGTCGCGCCTCCAACGCAGCGATTTTGTCGGCAGGAGTCATAAAGGAATTGATGAATTCGGATTGCGGAACGATTAGGATTGACTCATTAACTCATTGATTCATTGATTCATTGATTGATTGACTCATTGAAGGCTAAGAGCAGTCGATTATCTAAAGCCATGCGCCAATAAACCAATGAATCAATGTGCCGATGTATCAATGCATCAATTTCTTCCGTTCGGCAATCATCGTTTGTTGTAGACGTGGTGCAGGGCGTCGGTCGTCCAGTCGGCGAGGCTATGGGTGACGACATCGGCGTCCGCTTCGCGCAGAGCCTTTTCGGACACGGTGTTGGCGACGCCGAGCGTACGCATTCCAGCGGCGCGTGCGGATTTAATCCCTGGCGGCGAATCCTCTATGACGAGACATTCGTCCGCCCGCAGCGGCAAGACGTGCGCCTCGCTGCGTCGCTCGTTGAGTAGTTCGAGGGCACGACGGTAGCAGTACGGGTCGGGCTTGCAGGGTCGTTCCTCCTCCGCGCTCACGATGATGGAAAAATAACTCTTGAGCGTCGCGCGTTCGAGCACGTAATCAATCTCCTCGCGTCGCGCCATACTAACGAGACCGAGCGGATAGACGCGCGCCAACGCCTTGATAAATGTGACGACGCCTGGAAATAGCGGCAACTCGTCGCCGTAGAGATGGCGATGAATCTCCCAACGCTTTGCAATCAAAGAACGCATGGTTTCATCGTTCAACTCCTTCCCCGCCTTCTCGTAAATCGAACGGAGAAAAGTGGCGTCGTCCATGCCGAGCGAGCCGTAGTAGTCTTCGTCCGTGAGCGTGACACCCTCCGCGTCGAGCGCCTCGCGGTATGCTTTCAATTGCAAACCCTCGTCGTCGATAATGACGCCGTTGAAATCAAACAAGATGGCCTGAATCATGAAGCCGTATAGAAACCCGATTTGAATTGGGATGTAACGCCGACATTGTAAGCCGCGCGCAGCAGGCAAGGCAAAACCGATTGCGGATTTCGGAATGCGGAATGCGGATTGAAAACAGTAGCCGGAAATAGTAGACAGTAGAAAAGCTTTGCCGCTTGAGACGAATTTGTCTTCTTACTTTTATTCTGGCTTCTGACTTTTGATTTCTTGTTCTGCCAATCCGCAATCCGAGTTCCGCATTCCGCAATTATTTGTTTTCGGCTCTCTGTTCACGAAAAAGCATGGGGAGTCGTTCGCTTTCGAGCACGTCGAGACGGCGCAGGACTTCTGTGAGGGCGAGTTCGTTTTTGAGGTTGACTTGGTAGTCGAGGTCGGCGCGGAGACGGTCTTTGCCCGCCTCGCGATTTTGCGACATCATGATAATCGGCGCTTGCAGGCTGGCGATAACATTCAAAATGAAACTGAGGAAGATGTACGGATAGGGGTCGAAACTGCCCTCGCGGAGCAGCAAAGTATTGAGCAACACCCAGAGCGCGATGATGCTGAAGGCCGTGATGATGAACATCCAACTTCCGCCGAACCTTGCCAGAAGGTCAGCCATCCGGTCGCCGAGCGTGAGGCGCGATTGCATCTCTTCGTTGACGTTGCGCGAGACGCGTTGACGCAGGAGTTGGTCGGTCTGTCGCAGACGGTTGGCAATCGCCGATAGCATACGCAACGCGACATCCGTATTGCTTCGCACAAACTCCAAAAAATCCTTGCGCGACAAGACTGCGAACTGCGCCGTTTCCGTCACGCTCGCATCAGCCGAACGAGGTTTGCCATCGAGCAAAGCCATCTCGCCGAAGAAGTCGCCGCGTTTGAGTTCGGCGAGCGTCAAATCTTCTCCATCGGCATCGTGGATGTGAATACGCACGCTCCCGCTCTCAATCAAATAGAGCGCGTCGCCCGCGTCGCCCGAACGGAACAGGACGCTTCCGGCCACCGCCTCGCGCCGCTCCAACAACGCGCGCAACGCCGACGCGGCCCCGTCGTCGAGCGACGCAAAGAGTGGAACCGAACGCAACGCTTCCAACGTCATACCCGTCGGCACATCATCACGCATAAGGCAACTCCCATCGCAAGGGATGAGGTAGAAAGATTGATTCATTGACCCATCGGCTCATTGACTCATTGCCTCTTAAATCAATGAATCAATGAATAATTCTGTTCATCCCTCTGCCTTCATCCCTGTGGTATTCTTCCGTCTTTCATGTCGATTGTGCGGTCGGCGAAGTGCGCCGCGAGTTCGCGGTCGTGTGTGACCATCAAGATAGTGAGACGGTCTGTGTCAACCATCCCGCGAAGTAGTCCGAGTAGTTCGTGTGCGCGTGTCGAATCGAGATTGCCGGTCGGCTCGTCAGCGAGGAGGACGCGCGGGCGGTTCGAGAGCGCGCGTGCGATGGCGACGCGTTGCTGCTCGCCTCCGGAAAGTTCCGAGGGGCGATGCGTGACGCGATCACCGAGGCCGACGCGTTCCAACAATTCCCGTGCGCGGCGGTCGCGCTCGCGCCCGCGCAGGCCGCCGAAGGCGAGCGCGAGTCCGATGTTTTCCGTCGCCGTCATGGTTGGAATCAGGTTGAAGTTCTGAAAAATCATCCCGACCGAATGGCGTCGATAACGCGCCATCTCCTTCTTCGTGAGCGGCGCGAGCGAACGCGTCTCGAAGACGATTTCGCCGCGCGTTGGGCGGTCGAGTCCGCCGAAGAGATTGAGCAACGTCGACTTGCCGGAACCCGAAGTGCCCTGCAAAGCGACGAACTCACCCTCCGCGACCGACAACGAAACGTCGCTCAGCGCGGCGACCTCCGTGCTGCCCATCTGGTAAATTTTTGAGACTTCGCGGGATTCGAGAAGCGACGGCATAAACTCAAATCAAGGGGAAAGGTTAAAAAGGGAAAAGGCGAAAAGGAAAAGACGAATCTTATCAATTCGCCCTTTCCCCGTTAACCCGCTTCCACTTTTAATCCTGCTTTGGTTTTAGACTTCTTTGTATTCCGAGTTCACGTCTTCGTCGGAAAACGCGACGCGGTAGTTGAGCGACTGTTTCTGCTTGGTAATCAGGAGGTCGTCTTTGGTCTTCAAGAGGTCGGCGCGGCTATAGACCGACAACTCGAAGTTGTAGCCATGCGTGATGGCGTCTTTCGGGCAGGCTTCGACGCAGAAGCCGCAGAAGATGCAGCGTCCGTAGTCGATATTGTAGACCTTCGCGAAACGCTCATCGACGCCCGTGCGTTCTTCGGCGGGACGCGGGTCGTCCGCCGCCACGATGTAGATGCAATCCGACGGGCACGCCGCCGCGCACAGGTAACACGCGACGCATTTTTCCCTGCCGAGTTCGTCAACGTGCAACAGATGCATCCCGCGATAACGCGGCTGCACCGTTACGGGTTCGTCCGGGTATTCGACCGTCCACTTCTCCCTCGGAATGTAAGAGAACGTCACGCCCATACCCTTGATGATGGCCTTCGTTGATTCGATGATGTCAGAAATTATCGACATAACTTTTCCTTAGTGAATCGTCAATCGTAAATCGTGATGAGAAAAATCCGTTTTTTCGATTTACGATTGACGATTTACCATTTACGAAACGAGTTCGAGGCGACTGAAGAAATAAGCGATTTCGATGGCGGCGTTCTCCTCCGAGTCGGAACCGTGGACGGCGTTCTCGCCGATGGACGCGGCAAACTCCTTGCGAATCGTTCCCTCGTCGGCTTTGGACGGGTCGGTCGCGCCCATCAAATCGCGCCACGCCTTGACCGCGCCATCCTTCTCCAACGCGAGCACCACACACGGCGCGCTCGACATGAAACTCGTCAACTCCCCGAAGAAAGGTCGTTCACGATGCACCGCATAAAAGCCTTCGGCCTCCTCGCGCGTCATGTGAATCAGCTTCATCCCGCGCAGACGAAAACCGCCTTCCGTGATGCGTTGCAAAATCGCTCCCGTCTTCCCTCCGCGCACCGCATCGGGCTTGATGATTCCGAATGTCAAATTTCCTGTCTGTTCAGCCATTGTGTCCTCAAAGAAAATAGAATTTGATTCAACTTACTCCGACCTGCCGTTGCGGCCTTCTTTCACAATATCAATCAAGGCATCCAAACGACGGTCAGTATGTATCTGTGATTCAGCCAACTTAGCTTGTGCTTCCGCTAATTCAGACATTTTCTCAGCCAAAATTGTCATCACCATGTCTATGCGACTTTGAGAAGCGGAGAGTTGTGCTAGCGCATCCTCTGTACGGATTTGTGCGTCGGCCAGTGCTGCTATTTTGGCTTCTGAATTCACTTGTGCTCTAGCGAGTTCATCTATCCACGATTGATGGGTGTCAGCCCGCTCGCTGGTATTGCGTGCAAGTTCAATAAGTATTTTATTTGTCTGCTCTAGTTCTCGAAGCCTTTCGTCGCTGCTCATCGCTTAGCCCTTCTCGCAGACAATTTCGATTCAACTATTCATGCCGTGGCGCGTGAGCCGAGAGCGTCTCGGACGGCGGTGCCAATGTCGGCGGGCGATTGGACGACGTGGATACCGGCCTCTGTGAGTGCTTTCATCTTTTCGGCGGCGGTGCCTTTGCCGCCCGCGATGATGGCTCCGGCGTGTCCCATGCGACGACCGGGAGGCGCGGTCTGTCCGGCGATGAAGGCGACGATGGGTTTGGTCACATTGTCTCTGGCAAACTCCGCCGCTTCCTCTTCAGCCGAGCCGCCGATTTCGCCAATCATCACGATGGCTTCCGTTTCGGGGTCGTCTTGAAAGAGCGCGAGGGCGTTCAAGTGCGTCGTGCCGACGATGGGGTCGCCGCCGATGCCGATGGCGGTGGATTGACCGAGGCCGAGCGCGGTCAACTGTCCTACCGCTTCATAGGTCAACGTCCCCGAACGCGAGACGACGCCGACGCGTCCTTCCTTGTGGATGTGTCCGGGCATGATGCCGATTTTACACTTGCCGGGCGAGATAACGCCGGGACAGTTCGGGCCGATGAGCCGCGTGTGCTTGTCTGCCAGAAAGCGTTTCACCTTCACCATGTCGAGCACGGGAATGCCCTCGGTGATGCACACGACGAGCGGCACGCCCGCATCCGCCGCTTCCATGATGGCGTCCGCCGCGAACGGCGGGGGCACGTAAATCACAGAAGCGTTCGCGCCCGCCTCTCTGACGGCATCCGCAACTGTGTTGAAGACCGGAATGCCTTCGTGCGTCGTCCCACCCTTGCCGGGCGTCACGCCGCCGACCACCTCTGTCCCATACTCCACCATCTGCTTCGTATGAAACGTGCCCTCTTTGCCCGTGATGCCCTGCACGACGAGCCGCGTATTTTTATCAACGAGAACGCTCAACGCTCTTTCTCCTCGCATCCGCGATGCGTAAAACGTCAATCGTCAACAGACCGAGCCGCCCTGTCCATTCACGATTCGCTTGACCATCGACGTTAATTAGCTTTGATGTTAAGACTCTCCAATATAACACAGCCCGCGCGCCGCGCTCTATTTCAGCCGTCACCTCATCCGTCACACGACGGGCAAGACAAACGTTTCGACATCGACCGCGCGACCCTTTCCGTTTTCGCCCATTCCTGATTTCAATCAAGTTCCACGCGCTCGCCGTATTGCGGGGCATCGACGCGCCAGCCGTAGGCGTCGCGGATGTGTGCGGCCATCGCGGCGGCGGCTTCGGGTTCGCCGTGGGTGGTGAAGGAACGTCGCGGCGGGAGCGGCATGCCTTTGAGCCAACGGAGGACTTCTTGCCAGTCGGCGTGCGCGGAGAGGCCGCCGATACGTTCGACATGGCAACGCACGGGCACCATCCCTTTCATGATACGAACTTCGCGTTCACCGTCGAGGATGCGTCGTCCGGTGGTTCCTCCCGCTTGATAGCCGACGAAGACGACGGTGGCGCGTTCGTCCGGCAGGATGCGTCGCGCGTGGTGCATGACGCGTCCGCCTGTCATCATGCCGGAGGCGGAGATGATGATGCGCGAGCCGCGCTCGTCGTTGAGTCGCTTGGATTCTTCGCGCGAGGAAGCCGTAAGCATCGAGTGTGTCCGCAAGGGATGTCGATGTCCAGCGAGGACGCTCGCGTATTCTTCGTCGTGTTCCTCTTTGCGTTGGCTATAGATTTGCGTGGCGGAAGCGGCCATCGGCGAATCGACGCGGACGGGCAGAATCGGAATGCGTTTTTCGTCTTCGAGTTCGCGGATGTGATAAATCAACTCCTGTGTGCGACCGATGGCGAACGCCGGAAAGAGAACGGGGCCGCCGCGTTGCGCGCCTTCGTTGATGACGCGTGCGAGCGCGTCTTTCGGGTCTTCGGGGTCGTGGAGGCGGTCGCCGTAGGTCGATTCGACGAGCATGTAATCGCATGTGGGCGGCGGTTCGGGGTCGCGTATGATGGGTTGGTCGTAGTGGCCGAGGTCGCCTGAGAAAAGGACTCGACGCCCCGCGCCGTCCGCGCCCGCATCATCAACTTCAACCAGCACCAGACTCGAACCGAGGATGTGACCCGCGATGCGAAATCCCGCGCGCAAGCCTCGCTTTATCTCGACCGGCTCGCCCGTGTTGGCGACGGGCTGAAGAAGTTTGAGTGTGGCGCGTGCATCTTCTTCGGTGTAGAGCGGGAGCGCGGGTTGGTGTCTGGTCAGCCCTTTGCGGTTGCGGTATTCGGCCTCCTCTTCCTGCAAACGCGCGGAATCTGGCAAGAGCAACTTGAGCAAATCAGACGTGCCGCGCGAGCAGTAGACGGGATTGCGGTAGCCGAGATGGACGAGGCGCGGGAGGTAGCCCGTGTGGTCGATGTGCGCGTGTGTGATGATAACGGCATCGAGTTTGGCGATGTCGAAGGGCGGCGGTTCCCAGTTGCGCTCGCGCAGTTCCTTGTAACCCTGAAACAACCCGCAATCGACGAGCACGTTGCCCTTGTCGGATTCAATCAGGTACTTCGAGCCGGTCACGGTGCCGACGCCGCCCCAAAAACTCAATGTTGCCATTCGTTCTCCTCTAGAACACGTGCGCCGCCATCAGTCGAAGGCGCGTCGCGTCGCGCCTCTGCGGACGATTGGTTGACCGAAAATGACGAGCGCCGCCGGAACGAGCAACGCGAGGTTGCGGAGCGCCGTTTTGACGCCTAACTGACTCGCAATCAGGCCGCCGAAGCAGCCGCATTCGAGCGGTTCGCCGTGCAAAACGTAGACGTAGTAGAGCGCATAGCCCGCGAACCCGACGAGCAAAAGCGCCGACAACGCGCCGCCCGCACGCACCGTTCGCGGCACAATCAAAAGCAACGCCGCCAGCAACTCAGCAGCAATCACAACCAGCGTCACAGGCCACACCCAACGCACATCGACGAGGTTAGCCATGTTCGCCACGAAATCGTTGAGCGTGTAGAGTTTCGCACCCGCCGCCAGCAAAAACATCGCCGCCAAACCAAAGCGACTGACCAGCACCAGCACCTTCAGCAACGACGCTGAGACACGGCGACGCGGCGGCGCAGAGACATCAAAGTCCGGCGGCGTCACGTCTCGTTCCGGCATCGTGAACTCATTGTTATCTTCCTGCACGCTCATCTTCGCACCTCACAACATCCCCCTGCGTCGCGTTCATCCGGCGAGCGCAACCACCTTTTCGGCGGCGTCCTTCATGCCGTTGGCGACGGTGAAGTTCATGCCCGATTCACTGATAAGCCGTCGTCCTTCTTCGACGTTTGTACCTTCCAGACGCACGACCACCGGAACTTTAATGCCGATACTCTTGGCCGCTTCAATCACGCCGCGCGCCACCATGTCCGTCCGCACGATGCCGCCGAAGATGTTGATCAAGACGGCGCGGACGTTCGGGTCGGCGAGCAGGATACGGAAGGCCGCTTCGACGCGTTCCTGCGATGCGCCGCCGCCGACATCGAGGAAGTTGGCGGGTTCGCCGCCCGCGAGTTTGATGATGTCCATCGTCGCCATCGCGAGTCCCGCACCGTTAACCATGCAGGCGATGTTGCCGTCGAGTTTGATGTAGTTCAAATCAAACTTCGAGGCTTCGATTTCGAGCGGTTCTTCCTCGTTCAAATCGCGTAGGTTCAAGAAATCCTGATGACGAAACATTGCGTTGTCGTCGAAATTCACTTTGGCGTCGAGCGCCATCAGCCGACCGTCTTTCGTCAGGAGAAACGGGTTAATCTCCATCAGCGACGCGTCCATCTGCTCGTAAGCGTTATAGAGAGTCTGCATAAATTTCGCCGCTTGATTGACGAGCGCGGCGGGCAGATTGAGTCCGAAAGCGAGTTGTCGCGCCTGAAACGGACGGAAGCCAACCGCAGGGTCAATCGTCTCTTTGAGAATCTTTTCGGGCGTGTGCGCCGCGACTTCTTCGATGTCCATACCGCCCGCCTCGGAAGCCATGAAGACAGGTCTTCCGGTCGCGCGGTCGAGCACGATGCCGAGATAAAATTCCTTATCAATCGGCAGTCCTTCCTCAATGAGCAGCGTCTGCACTTCCTGTCCTTCCGCTCCCGTCTGGTGCGTGACGAGTTTCATGCCGAGCATACGTTGTGCAATCTCGCGCGCTTCGTCGGCGCTCTTGGCGAGTTTGACGCCGCCGCCCTTGCCGCGCCCGCCCGCGTGAATCTGCGCCTTAACGACGACCACCTCCGTGCCGAGTTCCTTCGCCGCGTGATACGCCTCCTCCGGCGAACGCGCGACCAACCCGCGCGGCACCGCCACGCCGAATTTTCTCAACAACTCCTTGCCCTGATACTCATGAATTTTCATTGAAACTCCTCGCCTCTTTTGGGTATCCACAAACGCTTTAATTATTTTGAATTGGAGCGCGACGAGTGTAGCCGCAACGTCGGCGACGCTGCAAGCCTTCGACGCTGACAACAGACGGTGCGAGGAAAAGGAAAACGCGAGAGGCAAAAGCAAAATGGCAAAGGTGAAGAGGTGCGAGTGATTCTTTCAGCTATTGCTACTTACCTTTTGCCTTCTTTAGCTTGTGGAACTTTATTTCTCGAAGAGTGTCTAAACAGTTGGAAATCTCTATGCGAATAGTTGTGAGGAGGTAGGGAGAGTGAAAATACAGCGTTTGATTGGCTGGTTTTTGATTGTCTTGGCAATTGCACAGGTCTTCATCGCCATGCACGGGCAGGCCACGGCGGGGCATCGAACGAGCACTCCTTTCGTCTTCGTCATCTCACTGATGTGTACCGCCGGAGCCGTGCTTTTATGGCGCGGCGCTCAGGAAAAATCGAAAACCTAAATCCGTCTCGTCGCATTCGTCGTCTCTTGATTGCCGTGCTTGAAGGCGTTACCTTGAACGGGCACGCGAAATTCGCGCGGGCGGCGGTCTGCCGTCCGCGTCCATGATTTTCAGGAGACGCCACGAATGAACGAGGTCACGGTCACTTCTCTCTTGAACCTGCAAAACGAGGTGCGCTACGGCGACGGGCGCACGTTCATCACAGACGAACCATCCGCCCTCGGCGGCGACGATGCAGGGCCTGACCCGTACACGCTGCTCATGGCCGCGCTCGGCAGTTGCATCTCGATGACGGTGACGCTCTATGCGCGCCGTAAAGAGTGGCCGCTTGAGCGCGTCACGGTGCGCCTTCGTCAACAACGAATTCACGCCACAGATTGCGCCGACTGCGAGAGTACGACCGATGGCTTCGTTCATCGCATCGAACGCTCCCTCAGTTTCCTCGGCGACCTCTCCGACGAACAAATCGCGCGTCTTCAAGAAATCGCGCACAAATGTCCCGTGCACAAAACATTCTCATCCGAAATCGCCATCGTTGAACTCAAAGATTGAACGCAACCACAATCCCAAATCCCGACAAGCCGCGCACCGCAACGCAACGCTCGACGCCTCTACCGCTTTTGCCGCTTTGAGTTCGACGCACGCGTCTTCGCATGTTCTCGTCTCGACGGAATTTGAACGGCTCCGGTTTGCCATCCGCGCGAAGTAAATTATGATGGTCGCCGCGTATGAATAAAATCATGAAACAGTTGCCGCTCATTCTCTCGTCAATATTGATTCTCTCTTTCGTTCAAACCGCGTGTCGCAAAAGCGCGACCGATGCGGGCAATCCTTCCGCGTCAGCCACGCCGCCCTCCGCAGAAGCGCAACTCGCTGCCGAGCAGCAGCAAGTGGAGGTGATGCGCCAGCAGTTTGAGGAAGAGGCGCGTCAGAACCCGGACGACCCCAACACGCATTACAATCTCGGCAACGTCTATTTTTCGCAGAAGAAATATCAGGAAGCCGTCGAAGAATACAAGAAGGCGGTCGCGCGCAACGACAAGGATTTCGAGACGTTTTATCGTATGGGCAACGCCTATTCAAACATGCAGCAGTTGAAAGAAGCGGCGACGGCTTATCGTCAGGCGACGGTCATCAAGTCCGATTTCGCAGAGGCGCATTATGCTCTGGGCAACGTCCATCTGGGTCTGGGACAGTTCAAAGAAGCGGCTGCTGCCTATCGCAAAGCCATCGCCGCGAAGTCTGACTACGCCGACGCCTATTTCAATCTCGGCAACGCCTATGACCGTCTCGGCATGCACAAAGAAGAAGCCGAAACTTATCAAAAGGTCGTTAAATTCAATCCCAACGACGCCGACGCCTACTTCAACCTCGGCAACGCCTACAGCAAACTAAACCGCTCACAGGAAGCCGTCGCCGCCTATCAACAGGCCATCCGCCTCAAGCCCGACGACGCCGACGCGCGTTACAGTCTCGGCGTCCTCTACGTCAAAAACGGCGACCGCGAAGAAGCCATCGAGCAATACGAAGCTCTCAAGCAACTCAAGCCCGAATCCGCCGCCAATCTCAATCGACTCATCAATCAATAATTTTGTTAACTTCTCATCTCATTTATCTTAAAAGCATACGGTGTCAGAGTAAGTGCCGGTGTGAAAAAAGATGAAGGGCGTTCAACTCATGAGTTGAACGCCCTTCGCTTCATCGGGATGACTGGATTCGAACCAGCGACCTCACCCACCCCAAGGGTGCGCGCTACCAGGCTGCGCCACATCCCGTCAAATGCCTTTGTAAATTAAGACCCGCCATGAATTTTGTCAAATCCGGCGGGCGCGACAGGAGGCGAAGTCTGTGTGTTTGAGAGAAAGTTATTGGCGTGGAAGCGCGAAGTTATTGGCGACGCGTGTCGGGCGTCGTATCGGTCGAGTCGAGGAGGTTCAAGAGTTCGTGTAGGTCTTGACGCAGTTGACGAATGGCGGCGCGTCGTTCGTCGGTCATCGGGACGCCCGTTTGAACACTCGCGGGAGATGCGTTGACTTCATCGAAGTTAGCGCGTGATGACGTGACGGCAGACGTTGGTTCGATGCTCTGCGAGACAGGAGCGGTGGCGGGAGCGACGTTCAAAGTCGGCGGCGGCGATGCGGTGCTCGCATTGGGCGCGTTGGCGCTCATTTCCGGCGTCACGACTTTGAGTTTGCTGGCTCCGCGCAGTTCGCTGGTGAGTTTCTTTTTGGCTCCGGCGATGGTGTACTGATCTTCGTAGAGCAGTTCTTTGATACGCAAAACCATCTCGACATCGCGTTTGCGATAGGTGCGTTGTCCGGCGCGGTTCTTCTGCGGGGCGAGCATGGGAAACTCCGATTCCCAGTAGCGCAAGACGTGCGCCTGTACGTCGGTGATGTCGCACACCTCTCCGATTTTGAAGAAGAGTTTTTCGGGGATGGAGACTGCCGCTCGGTTCATTCGATTTTTCGGGTCGCCTCCGTCGAGGCTCGAACCGACCTCGCTCGTCAGTTGAAGTAATTCTTGAATGTGCGCCGCTTAAATCGGCAACAGGAATGAGCCAGCGCCATGTTACTCGCGACGCCGAAAGGTGTCAATGCTCTTTCTCTTGTCAGGAACGAAGAAGATGACCTCGCTGCACAAGAAGTCTTTGTCAGACGACCTTGATGCGAATCAGGCGGCTGGCGGGGTCGAAGGTGAGTTGGAAGGGACGCAGAGCGTCGCGTCCGAGCAGGATGGGAGCGTTGGGGCTTGCGCCGAGAAGCAGGTCGGTCGGCACACGGCGTAGGGCGAGACCGCCGAGATAGACGGTCACTGGCCTGATTCTGCGTGCTCCGATGCGCCCGCCGCCGAGGTCGCGCGTCTCGTTTCGTTCGCGCCCCTCTTGGAAAACGATGCCGATGGCACGCGCGGCGTGTTCCGTCACGGCGAGGCCGAAACCGGAACCCGTATCGAGCAGGGCGCGGCGTCCGCCCTTGAGCATGACGAAGGGGCGTCGGCTCTCTGCGTCTGTGAGCCATGCGACGACGGTTTCATCGACTTGCGTGTCGCTTTGACGCAAGGGATGCTGACGCGGGTCGAAAACACTCATAACGCCGTTCGGTAAATCAAGGACGTAGCCGAGCGGCGAGAGCGTTTCGGTCGGGTCGAGAATGCCGTCTAAACCTTCCGGCAGACCGTCAGCGACGACGGTTAAACCATTCACCGGAAAGGGGTTATCACGTTCGCCGAATGCCAGTGTGCGTATCCGTGCGCGCTCTCCCCGGTTGGAACGCTGACCGCTGATGCCGCTGATTCGCAGCGACTCGCCGCCTTCGAGCGCCACACGCGCCTCCCGCGCGACCCGACGCGAGAGGATAGTTGCCCCTGCTCCGGTATCAATAGCGAAGGTGTATGCGCCGGAGCCGTTAATCCACACCCTCGCAAGCAAGCCTTGCCCTCTAACCTCTTGAAAACGGACGGGTTGTGGCAAAGTGGCGGGGTTTGGCAGGTTGGTTTGGAGTCGTATGCGACTCGTCCGGTTCTGAGGCCGACTATTGGCTTGAAGCGCTTGATAATAATGGAGTAAGTCGGAGCGCGATGTGTCTGGTCGTGCGGTTTCGGTTAAAGGGTCGTGCGTGGGCGCGGAAGTTTGTTCGGAAGTGGTTTCGGGCGCATACGAAAGGGCAGCCGCACTCGTAAGTGAAGCTGCCCGGAGGGTTAAAGCCAGTGCGATGAGGAGGAATGTGACGGCGACGTGCGCCGATTTGTTCCAGACGTGTCTCATCGCGCGTTCGAGGCTTGAAAAGTTAGTACCTGCGATTGCGTTTGCGTAGCTTGTAGGTGTAGAGCGCGGAACCGCCGCCACCTGCGAGTGCGCCGATGGCTGCACCCTTCTTGCCGCCGAGCAATCCGCCGAGAATCGCGCCTGCGCCTGCGCCGCCCGCCACCGTCAGCTTATCGCGGTGTTTCGACCAGAATGAACGCTTGCGCGGCTGTTCGTAGTCGTAATAGACCTGACGTGCATTGTTGCTGCTGCGCGCATAGCGCGTACGCGTTCGCGTGCGGTCGCGATAGACCACGCGGGTCGCCGCCGGAGCAGCCGCCGCCACTAAAGTGTTGCCTTTGACACCTTCGCCGCTTCCGACGGTGCGTGCGCCATCGACAAATCCTGCGCGATATGCTTCACGCTCGTCGTCGGAGAGGTTGGAATCGTCGAGTTTGTTGGTGCTTCCACCGTCCAACGTGCCCGCGACATCGGCGTTGTCAGTCCCGGTGGTCGCATCATCGGTGCGAGCTGGTGCGACGTTGTTTAGAGATTTGGTGGTTTCGCTTGCGGCAGGGGTTTCGACCCTGTTAGAACTCGGACGCATCACGAATGCGCCGACCGAACCGCCGAGCAATGCTGCGACCAGAGCCACCGGCAAAATTTTATTATTGAGAGTCATCGGTCAAATTCTCCTTATCTTCCTATTCAAATGAGTGCCTTTTATTGCAGACGCCAAATAAGTTGGCAAATCGTGTTCCGCGCACGCGCCATTACCGCCGCTTTGCGCGACCGACGCCAAAATCGCCACTATTCTAACGCTTTTCCTGTAATTCGAGCGATTTGTCGCTAAATTAAAACATTGCAACGAAATCACAACATACCAACTCGCCACCTCTTTACACGATATGGATTGTAAATAACCCCAAATGCTCAAAAGCAGGAGACAGGAGGCGGTAGCCAGTAAAAAAAATTGGCGCTTGTTTCTCGTTAAGCGGTCAGCAAAGAGTAGTAGAAAAGCACATGAGAGATGCAACAGCATTCGTTTGTTAAGTGCCAATTGAAGACGCACTCAAACGTTTTTAGGGTGGCTACTGGCTACTGTCCGCTGCCAACTGTTTTACTGTTTTCCTCTTCGCTGTTGGACGGTATGTGAGTCGAGGGGCTATAATTCGACGTACTCGCGCATAAATTGTTGGAGGTTCAGTGTTTCTGTGGCGTCTACTTTAACCGCATCGTTTCGCCTCGCCGCGCGTCTGGAACGCGTCGGCTTCTCCGATATTGTCAATATCCGCAACCGTGTCATGGAGTTACGCGCGGGAGGGGCGAGCGTTTACCAGTTTGAGGGCGGCGAACCGTTTCCTAACACGCCCGACCCCGTCAAAGCCGCAATGACGCGTGCGCTTGACGAAAACAGGACGCGTTATGCGCCTTCGTCCGGCATCGCCGAACTGCGCGCGGCAATCGCCGCTAAACTCCGCGAACGCAACAGCATAGAGGCGCGCGAGGAAGATGTAGTGGTTATGAATGGCGGCATGCAGGGACTTTTCGGCGCGTTTCAGTCGGTTGTCAATCCCGGCGATGAAGTGCTCGTCTTCTCGCCCTTCTGGACGCCCATCAAAGACCTCATCGCACACTGCGAAGGCCGCACCGTGCTTGTCCCGACCGCAGAGGCACGGCGCGACGGCTTCATCGAAACCCTCAAACGCTACACAACGCCGCACACGCGCGCCATCTACTACAACACCCCGCAGAACCCGACGGGTACGGTCTTCACACGCGACGAAGCCGAAGCCGTGGCGCGTTTCGCACGCGAGCGCGACCTCATCGTGATTGCCGACGAAGCCTACGAAGACCTCGTTTACGACGGCGAACATGTCTCCATCGCCTCGCTCGACGGAATGCTTGAACGCACTATCACGTCGTTTACGCTCTCGAAGTCTTATGCGATGACGGGTTGGCGGATGGGCTATGCCGTCGCCGTCGAACCCTGGATGACGGGCTTACGCAAAACGCTTCTTTACTCGACCAACGGCGTCTCGACGCCTTCGCAGTGGGCTGCGCTCGCCGCCTTCAACGAAGTCTCCAACTTCCTCGAACCGACACGCCAAGCCTATCGCGCGCGACGCGACCTCATTGTCGCGGGTCTCAACGAACTCGGACTCACCTGCGCCGTGCCCGCCGGAGCCTTCTACGCGTTCCCCGATGTCACGCGCATCCACGCCAACAGCCGCACCGCCGCCGAGATTCTTCTCGAACGCGCGCGGGTCGCTACCGTCCCCGGTATCGTCTTCGGCGAGCACGGCGAAGGACATCTCCGCTTCTCCTTCTCCACTTCGCTCGAAACCATCGAAGCCGGACTCGATTCGATGCGCCGCCATTTGTAAGGGATGAGGGATGTGGGATGTGGGATGAAGACGAGGACGGGCGACTCATTGGGCAGCCATCCTCTCGACGCCGCGCCGTCGCCCGCAGTGAATTCGATTTCATCAAACGTATCCGTCAGCAGGCACTTCAACGACAGACGCTCCGACCACATGAAGCAAGGGAACCATCCGCTTCATCCCGCCGCCTTCACTATTCGTCCCTGCTCTGCGGTATCGGCGACGATGCCGCCGTCATACGTGGACGCGCGGGTCACGATTCGCTCATCACCGCAGACCTTTTAGTTGAAGATATTGACTTCCGACGTGCGACGACCGTGCCATACTTGCTCGGTCAAAAGGCGCTCGCCGTTTCCCTCTCGGACATCGCCGCAATGGGCGCGCGTCCGCGTTGGGCGTTGCTCTCCATCGGAGTGCCGCCCGACATCTGGGACAGCAACTTTCTGGAAAAATTCTACGAAGGCTTTTATGCGCTTGCAGACCAACACAGCGTTACGCTCGTCGGCGGTGACCTGTCACGCACGACAGAACGAATCGTGATTGATTCAATCGTCGTGGGCGAAGCGCCGCGCGGGCGTGCAGTGCTTCGTTCGGGCGCGCGTCGCGGCGACCGCATCTTCGTCACAGGCGCGCTCGGCGGGTCGGCTGCGGGTCTGCAATTACTCGAAAGCGGCGCACGTTTGAAGCGGTCTAGCGTGCTGAAAAACAGGCGCAAAGTTTCGCCTACGGTTCAAAAACATTCGTTGTCGGGCGCGCGTGAAAAGTTGATGCTGCGTCATCTCTGTCCAAGCCCGCGCGTCGATTGGGGACTGCTGCTCGGCGAACAGAAACTTGCTTCCGCGATGATTGATTTAAGCGACGGGTTCTCTTCCGACCTCGCACACATGTGCCGCGAAAGCGGCGTCGGCGCACTCATCGACGCCGCACGCCTTCCCGTCAATCCTCTGATTGAACAGGCACGCTCCGAGTCGTTCGACGCATCGCGCCTCGCGCTCGACGGCGGCGAGGACTACGAACTGTTATTCACCGTCCGCCCGCGTAACGCCGCGCGTTTGCCTGACGAAATCGGCGGCGTCCGTGCGACGGAGATTGGCGAAGTGACCGACGCCTCCGATGGCATCAAATTGCGTCACGGCGAGCGCGTTGAGAATCTTCGTCCGCAGGGTTTCCAACATTTCAAATAGACGCGCCGAATTTCAGACAGACGCGCCGAGCCGACTGCCGCGTCGGATTTTTCGGTCAAAACTTCGGCCAACAACTCGCTGAAAAAGCTCTCGCGCGGCTCCGGCAGAGACTTTAATTTGACTGGTTGCGCTTCCTTGCCTAGACTCTCCATATAAGCGCGGGGTCTTGTTTGATAGCGCCCGCAAATCGCGGAACATTTCCGCTCCGGCGTTTGTCAAAATGGTGGCATCAATCGAATCAGTTTTGTCGCGTTTCGATTTGGAAGGAGCAATAACATGCAGCATTTGATTTTACGTCTACTCGTCGCCGTCCTGACATTTGGTCTCGGCGTCGCATCCAGCATGGTCTTGAACCTGTTTCGACCGGCGCAGACAGAAGTCGAGACATCCCTCAGAGCCGAGCGTATGTTGGTCATGACTTCTGACCATACGTATGAGCGTCCGAGCGTCTCCGATCCGGTGTTACCTACCGAACGCAAGTCGTACCTTCGGCAAGTCCTTCAGGGCGGCATCTTGAACGGCAAAGCTATCAGCAAGCCGCAACCTGCTTATCCTTCGACGGCCAGAGCCGCACGCGCTTCCGGTACGGTGGTGGTGGAGATTGTCGTGGACGAAGAGGGCAATGTCGTTTCGGCGCGCGCGGCGTCGGGTCATCCGCTTTTGCAGCAAGCGGCGGTGGCGGCGGCGCGCGAGGCACGCTTCGCACCGACGCGGCTTTCAGGCCAGCCCGTCAAAGTTTCCGGCGTGATTACATATAACTTTGTGCTTGAGTAGTTTGGCAGACGCAGGGCTGTCGAACGCACTGTGCAGAAATCAGGCGAACGCTTCGCCGTAGAGAACGCGGCGGGGCGTCTGTGCTTGTGGTCGTGGCGAATGAGTGATGCTTAAATTTTTCAATACGCTTTCCGGTCAACTCGAAGAGTTTCACCCCATCCGCGAGGGCGAGGTGGGGCTTTACTTCTGCGGCCCGACCGTCTGGGATTACGCGCACATCGGCAACCTCCGTTCGCTTGGAGTATTCGGCGACACTCTGCGCCGCTATCTCAAATTCAAGGGCTATCGCCTCACGCACGTCATGAACATCACGGATGTGGACGACCGCATCATCGACCGTTCACGCGAAGCCGGACTGTCGCTCGACGACTACACCGCGCGATTCATCGAAGCGATGTGGGAGGATTTCGACGCTCTGGGATGCGAGCGTCCGGACATCGCGCCGCGTGCCACGCGTCACATCCCTGAGATGGTGGAAATCGTCAATCGTCTCGCCGAACGTGGTCATGCCTACGCGTCGGATGGTTCGTTTTACTATCGCATTAGTTCGTTTCCCGAATATGGCAAGCTCTCGAAAATCAACTTCGAGGGCAACATCGTGGGCGCGAGCGAGCGCGTGGATACAGACAAGTACGAGAAGGAAGACGCGCGTGATTTCGCGCTCTGGAAGGCTTCCAAATCGGCGGACGAGCCGGGTTGGGACACGTCTATCGGTCGCGGTCGTCCCGGCTGGCACATCGAATGCTCCGCGATGTCGATGAAGTATCTCGGCGAGACGTTTGACATCCACGCGGGCGGCATCGACCTCGTTTTCCCGCATCACGAAAACGAAATCGCACAATCCGAAGCGGCGACGGGCAAGAAGTTTTCCAACTACTGGCTCCACGCCGAACACTTGAAGGTGGAAGGCGAAACGATGTCGAAGACGAAGGGTAACTACTACACCTTCCGCGACCTCGTTGCCAAAGGCTACACCGCGCCCGCCATCCGCTATCTGCTTCTGAGTGTGCCCTATCGCAAGCAACTCAACTTCACGTTTGAGGCTCTGCGCGGCGCGGAAGGCACGGTGGAAAAACTGCGAACTTTCCGCACGCGCCTCGCCGAAGCACGCACCGACGCGGGTTCCAATCCCGACATGCAACAGGCGGCGGAACGCGCGCTCCGCGAGTTTGAAGCCGGACTCGACGATGATTTGAACACCTCCGTCGCTTTAGCCGCGATTCACGATTTGCGCCGCGAAGTAAACACCGCACTCGACTGTCATCAACTCCGACAAGACGACCAGCACACACTTCTCGAACTAATCGCACGCTTCGATTCCGTCCTCTACCTCTTCGGCGGCACGGAAGAACAAGCCGCGCTCGATTCCGAGATTCAAGCCCTCGTCGATGAACGTCAACAGGCGCGTCATCGCCGTGACTGGGCGCGTGCAGACCAAATCCGCGACGAGCTTTCCAATCGCGGCATCACGCTCGAAGACACACGCGACGGTGTGCGTTGGAAACATCGCACAGCCTAATGTTAGAATGCGCTTCGCCCTCCGAGTAAATTTGATGGACGAATTTCGTATGCACGCATTTAGTCTTCAATTTCTCCGTCCGCTCGACACACGCGCAAACATCTTTGCCGATTAGCTTCGCTCCTCTATTTCCCGCTGTATCTCTTAGTCCTATCCAATCAAACTTTGCGTCCTCGCTTTCTTTAAGGAGAAACTTTTATGTCTACTATTGCGCCGCCCAAGCGTCCCGAAATCAAGACCGCCTTGCCAGGCCCCAACGGGCAGAAAATCGTCGAAGCCGATGCACAATACGTCACGCCGTCTTACCCGCGTCCGTCTTTCAAGTTGGTTGCCAGCCGCGCGCAGGGCGTGTGGGTTGAAGACGTGGACGGCAACATCTTTCTCGATTGCAACGCCGGAGTCGCCGTCTGTTCGACCGGCCATTGTCATCCCGAAGTCGTCGCCGCGATACAAAATCAGGCCGCCGAACTCATACACATGTGCGGCACCGATTACTACTACCAACACATGCCCGACCTCGCGCGCAAACTCGACGAGATTGTGCCCGTGCCTTCGCCGACGCGCACACACTTCGCCAACAGCGGCACTGAAGCCGTCGAGACGGCGCTCAAACTCGCCATGCATGCGACTGGACGACAAAAGTTCATCGCCTTCTTCAACAGCTTTCACGGTCGCACGCTCGGCTCGCTGTCGCTCACTTCATCGAAGATAGCGCAGCGCACGGGCTTCAAACGTTCCGCGCTTGACGTAACGCATGTGCCCTATCCGAACGTCTTTCGTCATCCGTTCACGGGCGAACAATCCGACGCCGAAACCGTCAGCAGCGCGTGTCTCGATTGGATTGAGAATCGACTCTTCAAAACCACGACGCCGCCCACGGAGGTTGCGGCGATTGTGGTCGAAGCCGTGCAGGGCGAAGGCGGCTACGTGCCCGCGCCACGCGAATTCCTCGACGGGCTTCGTCGAATCTGCGACGAGCATGGCATCCTTCTCGTCGTTGACGAAGTGCAGTCGGGCATGGGACGCACGGGCAAGATGTTCGCGTGCGAGCATTACGACTTGAAGCCCGACATCATCTGTCTCGCCAAAGGCATCGCATCAGGGTTGCCGATGGGCGCGTGCGTCGCGCGTGCCGATTTGATGGATTGGAAACCCGGCGCGCATGCTTCGACCTTCGGTGGCAATCCCGTCGCCATCGCCGCCGCGCTCAAGACCATGGAAATACTCGAACGCGAACTCGTCGCCAATAGTGCCGAGGTCGGCAACTACATGCAAGAGGGTTTGCGAAAATTGATGCGGAAGCATGATTGCATCGGCGATGTGCGCGGCCTCGGCATGATGATTGGCGTCGAGTTCGTCGAAAACCGCGACACGATGAAGCCCGCGCCCGAACTCCGCGACCGCATCGAAACGGAATGTTTCAATCGCGGCCTTATCATCCTCGGCGCGGGCGCGAATACGATTCGCTGGTCGCCGCCGCTCATCCTCTCACGCGAAAATGTTGACGTAGCGTTGGAGATTTTCGACGAAGCAATTGCCGCCTGCTGCGCTTAACGCAACCGGCGATTAGCGTTTGCCCTTCATCTTTTCGGAACACTGACAACGATTCGGCCGTCAAACGTTGCTCTTGAAGCGACGTTTGACGGCTGAATCGTTTTGGCCCTGAATCGCTTGAGCCGCGCGTCGTTCCGTTCTTTTCACATCGGCTCGTCCATCGGTCGTGGTGTGCGAGGCGGTGCGGGTGCGGGCGCAGTTGCGTTGGCTTCGAGTTTGCCAGCACCACCGAAGCTATCAGAGATGTCGGATGGCAGAGGCTCGAAGTTGATGGAGAGATTGTCTTCGTTGCGGTTGAACTTGCCTGTGGCGCGCAGACCGCCGTTCGGCCATTCGACAAGCGAACCGCCTTCCAGCCGACGAATGACAAAACCGCTTGTATCAGCGATGCCCGTGGCGATTGTTTGCAGCGCGCGCGGCTTGGCGTTGCCTGTGGTCTTCAGAGCGAAGGCGATGCTGAGGAGTTTGTCGAGACGCGACGTGCGGAGTTCGCCTTCGAGCGTGAAGCGTTCCATGCGTCCGGCGAAGCCGCCGCTGACGTTGAACTGGCCTCCCCTCACACGATATGGGCGCGACGCGTTGACCCATGCCTCGCCCGTCTCGAACACCAGCGATGTCTGTTCCGGCAGAGGCACGGAGACGATTTTGTAAGGCGCGGTCAACGCCTGCGTCGTGATGGCTCCCTTCGGCGGGACGCTTTCCGAGATGCGAATCAAGCCTTCGGTCGCCTGCGTGATTTGGACGCCGTAGCCGCCTGTGCGTCGCCCGCCGAGGAACGCCGCGACGACCACGTTGCTCTTGAAAAAGTCCGCGCTCATCTCCGGCAACGCGTCGATTAATGCGCGCAACTCCGCATAACTCTCCGCATCGCGCACGACAGCGACGAACGCGCTCCCGACACTGCTATATCGCCCCTCCGTCAAAACTTTCAACTCGCCACTCATCTTTTCTCCCTTCCCCTCGCGCGCAGGCGTCGGCAGAGGCGTCTCCACGGCGACCGGCTTTTCCTGCGTCGGTCGCGACTGCTTCTTGCCGCTCCCCTTCTGCGCGCCGCACGCCGCCACGCTCATGCAACACAACATCAACAACAAAATACTTCCCACCATCAAGTCCGCTCTTAATCTCAACATCACAACTCCCCTCCACGTCTCCCAAAACATCCCAGACCCATTACGCCGCACAACAAATTCGCGCCGCTCATCAAGAACGCTCCACAACTCGCAAAGTTGCAAAACAGTAGATAGTAGTCAGCAGCCAGTAGAAAAGCTTTAAGTAGTTTCCACGATGAGTAGATTGTTGAAAAGCATTGTGATTGTCATTCGACAACAGTCAGTAGAAAAGCATCCAGCATTCGATATGTCGAGCTAGTTGAGCAAACGCGCATTTGTTTTCCTACTGACTACTGGCTACTGTCTACTGTTTTTCATTCCGCATTCCGCAACTTGACTTACGTTTTCACGCGCGACAGTTTCGCGGAAATTTCTTTGATGCGTGCACGGAGGCGTTCTTCATCGACGGTCTTGACGTGGCCGTCGCGGTAGATTTCGCGTCCGGCGACCAACGTGAGCCGAACATCGCGCCCCGACGAAGCGAAGACGAGTGCCCTCGCCGCGTCGTAAACGGGGAGTTGATGCACACCCTCAAGTGAAACGACCGCGAGGTCGGCTTCTGCGCCTTCTCGGAGCGTCCCCACTTCCGCCTCAAGACCGAGCGCACGCGCGCCGCCCTCTGTCGCCGCGCGGAGCGCATCGGTCGCATTCAACATGCGCCCGTCGTCAAGCGTGTCGCCGCCCGCGCGCGAAATCAGTGTGGCGAAGCGCGTCTCTTCCAAGAGGTCGGCGGTGTTGTTGCTGGCAACGGAATCGCTGCCGAGACCGACGTTGAGACGATTTTCGATGAAGGCGGCAAATGGCGCGCGTCCATGACCGAACTTCGCGTTCGACTTTGGACAATGCGCGATGCGTGCGCCCGTCTCGCGGATGGTTTGAATGTCTGCGTCGTCAACTCTGATGCAATGCGCGAGGAGCGGTCGTGCGCGCAGGACGCCGTGCGCGGCGAGATACTGCACCGTCGAAACTCCCGGCGCACGCCACTCGATGCCACGCCCCGCCAGATTTTCCGCAAACACGCCGCGCCCCTCTCGCATCAACAAATCTTCGTCGTGCGATTCCGCCGCGTGCGTCATCAAAAGCAGATTTTCATCGAGCGCATAGTCCGCGACCAACTCATACAACGCGCCGCTCACAGAGTAGGGCGCGTGCGGCGAGACGCCGACGCGGACGAGTTCCGTCGCAGACTCACGCAGACGCCCGACGTTCTCCTGCAAGCCCGCCAACTGCTCGCGCGCAAAGGCCGCGTCAGGCCCGAACACTTCCTGAAAGACCGTGCCGCGCAAGCCCACGTCGCAGAGCGCACGCATCGACGCCGCGCCCGCGCTCGATGCATCGCCCACGCACGTCACGCCCGCACGCGCCGCTTCCGCGACGCCCCACGTCGCAGATACGGCGAGGTCGTCCTCCGTCATCTCAAACATGCGCGTCAAAGTCAGTTTCTTGAGCCACGCCTGAAAGTCGCCCTCCTCGGCTTCGAGAAACCCGCGCATCGCCGTCAGTTCAAGATGCGAATGGCAGTTGACGAAGCCGGGCAGAATCGCCGCCTCACCAAAATCCTCTACACGCGCGTCGGGGAAACGACTCTCCAAAGACGCGCGTTCACCGATGCCCGCGATGCGCGTTCCTTCAACCGCCACCGCTCCGTCCGCAATCGCTTCCGACGCAACGGGCAAAACCCAACGCGCACAGTAGAGCGTCGTCATTCGTCAAACTCCTTATCCATCAATCTCCTTGTGTCGCTTGAAGCGAAAGACGAACCAGAGCAGACCCGCCAGAGTTATGATAACGCCGCCCGTCGCAGCGACGACGCGTATGCCGTAAGTGTCTGCCGCCGCGCCGGAGGCAAACATTGCCCCGACCATCATCAGCGTCGTCAAAGTTTCATAAGACGCGAAGACGCGCCCGCCGAAGCGGTCGTCAGTGCGTTTCATCATGATGGTTTGCTGCGCCGTCCACCAGATTGCGAAATTCATCTCGCGCGCGATGAGCACCGCCGCCGCTCCCCATAGATTCGGCATCAGGCTAAAGATGGTCAACCCGATTCCGTCGAGCACAATCGAACGTCCCATGCGCGCGCCGAGGCGTTCGCCCGCCGCCTGATTAAAACGACGCGCCAGTGGCGCACCGAGCGCGCCGCCCACACCCATCGCCACGAACAAGACGGAGATGCCGAAATCGGTCGGACGTTCGACCCACGCCGTCGCCGTCTGCTCGCCGAGATGCGCGCCGAAGATACTATAAACCGCACGCGCCGCACCGTTGCCCAATCCCCAACCCGCCGCCACCACAAAGATAGCCGACAGCGCAGCATCGCTCCGCACGTATCTTAACCCTTCACGAAAATCAATCGCCGCACGTCGCAGGATAAAACCGAACTGCGGAAAAGGTGAAAGGTTGAAACGGTTAAAGGCAGAAGCAGAGCGAGTTTTACCATTCCCTTTCGCCCTTTCCCCGTTTCCCCTTTTCACCTCGTCGCTATGTCTCAGCGTTGCGGCGTCGCTGTGCCTCTGTTGTGTGGCAGTGCGGATGCGTCGGATGAGTTCGGCGGAGGCGAGAAAGGTGAGCGCGTTGATGATGAAGACGAGATTGCGACCGACGAAGGTGGCGACGATGCCGCCGAGCGCAGAGCCGACGGCGATGGTCGTGGCGGTGGTCGAAGCGGAGAGCGAGTTGGCGCTCAGCAGTTCGTCTGTGTTGCGTGTGAGATTCGGAATCGTGGCACGCTTGGCGGCGTTGAAGAAGGCGGAGACGGCGAACAGGGATGCACCGACGGTGTAAATCAGTGGCAACGCCGCGCGTCTCTCGGCGAGCAGGAATCCGAGCGCGAGAATCGCACGCGCGATGTCCGCCGCCATCATCACGCGCCGACGGTCGCTGCGGTCAACGACGACGCCCGCAATGGGGCCGAAGATGAAAAGCGGCAAGTGGCGCGCAATCGCATAGAAAGCAATCGCGCGTCCTTCGTGGCCTCTGCCCGCCAGTTCGAGCGCGAGCGCGAGCACCGCGATGTTGTTGAGCCAGTCGCCGATTTCCGAGACGACCTGACCCAACCACAGACGACGGAAATCCGCATTGCCCGCCAGCAGTTGCCGATACGTCACCGACGAACTCCCGTCGGTGATGGCGGAGTTCGGATTGCGGATTGCGGATTGATAAAAACAATCTCTCGTCTTTTAATCCGCAATCCGAATTCCGAATTCGGCAATCGGGAGGCTTTCTGCTTACTTATTTTAAGTTGGCGATAACGCGCGAGGATGTTGGAGACGTAGGCGCGTGTGGAGGGGATGTCGATGCGCGCGATGAACTGTTCGGCGGTGAGGGGCGGAGTGTTGGCGGGGCGTCGGTTCCATTCGACGGCGCGGCTCGGCCCCGCGTTGTAGGCCGCCACCATGCGCGCTTCGGCGTCGGGCGTGTCGCGGTATTCCTTCGAGATTTTTTCGAGATACCAGCAGCCGACTTGTATGTTGCGTTCGGGGTCGCGGAGTAACGCACGTGGGTCGCGTGCCATCTGTCGTTCGAGTTCGCGGATGCCCGTCTCCGCAGCCCATTCGCGCCCGACCAACGGCGTCACCTGCATCAAACCGATTTCGGCGTCCTCTCCGATTTTCCACGGGCTGAAATACGTCTCCTCATGGATGATGCTCCACACCAAATCGGGGTCGAGACGATAGACGCTTGCGTGGCGCGCGATGAGCGGGTCGAAACGATGAATCCAGTATTGATTGAAAAAGTAGAGTCCGACGGCGCACAGAATGAGGAACAGGAGGGCGAAGAGGGCGAGACGTTTCATCACAAGATAAGAGGTCAGAGGCTAGAGGTCAGAGGTTAGTAAAAAGCATTGTTCTGTTTTCACTAACCTCTGACCTCTGACCTCTGACCTCTGCTTTTAGTTTCTTCGTTTCAAGAGCGTCCAGAAGTCAGCGCGCGAATAAGAGTTGTCGGTTCCCTCGTAGCGGGAGAGGAGCGCACGATGGTCGAGGACGTGGCCTTGCAACCAGATTTCCGCCGAGAGCGTAGCGCCGACTTCGAGTGTGCCGCCGCGCAACGCGCGACTATTGACGAGCACTTCCAACTTCAAACGCGCGAGGTCGAGATAAACCCAGTAGAGCGCACTTCCCGACAAGGGATTGTGCAGCGTCTTGAAGGAGATGACGCGCCCGCAGAGGCTCCAATCGTTTTCGTGCGCGGCGCGCGAGGGCGCGAAGTCTTCGAGCGGCTGCCAGCGCATGCGCTCCGGCCTCGCACAGACGCGTGCGCGATACGCCAACCCGCACAGGCCGACGTGCAACTCCTGCGCGCGAAATCCCTCCGGCCCCACCTCAGTCAAATTCTGCAACTCAAAGAGGACTTCCGTGTCCGCACTGTCGCAGTAGCCGTGCACGATGGCCTCGCCGTCTTCGTCGTACTCGGTCAAAGCCCACGGGCTGATGCGTTGCGTGTAACGCGCGCGAAAACCGGGGCGGCAATCGGCGTAGAAAATATCGCCCGTGCCCGATTCGTAAAGCACCGTCCAGACTTCCAACCCCTCGCCCAATTTCCAGCAACGACCATGCAGCACAGCGCCGCGACGCGAAAGTTGTGTCGCCTCCCCTTGATCGCCAGCCTGTTCAGCGAGATAGTTAAAATCCTTCTCGCTCGGCACTTCCAACCCGATTGCCTCAAACATCTCGTCCATAGCTTAACAACTCGTAAATGGTAAATCGTCAATGGTAAATAGATAAAAACGGTTCTTTCTATTGACGATTGACGGTTTGCTATTTACTTCCTTACTCATCTCGTCGCTCGTTTTCGAGGTGCGGTTGGCCGCTCTTTCTTTGAAACTTCGTCGGCGCGCGGGGCACGGCTCTTGTAGCCGCGCACGTTGCGTTCCGGGCCGTGGTTCGGACGTTCGCCCGAACGAGTCATCTCGGCAAACAGTTCGACATCATAGTCGGCTTCGCGCGACATTTCTTCTTGAATCGCGTGAAGCATTTCGAGAAATCTAGGCTTACGATACATCGTTAATGGTAAATGGTGAATAGTAAATGGTAAATGATAAATGGCTGGTCTTGAGGACGATTCTTTTGTCGTCTCTCACTCCGGCTTCACTATTTATCGTTTACGATTCACCCGCTCTCTTTCTCTGTTAATTCGGAGACTAGAAACTCCGGCGTCACAATCATCGGCACGAAGAAACCCGCTGCTGTGTTGAAGAGACGGATACGCGCTTGCCGACGCACGTTTGCCAGATGCCCGAAGTTCCATGTGACGAGATAGTCTATCTTGTGGAACGATGCGACCGCAACATGAAGCGCGTCAGCGATGTACTTGCGATGAAAGATGCCGCGCGAGATGTAGCCTTCGGCGAGGATGGTCGCCTCGTCGGTCAACTCCACTTGCTCAAGCGGAGCGACTAATTTCAAGTAGCCCGTGCGATGCGGTTCGGGGACGCGTTGCAACTCGCGCAGGACGAGCGGCGACACGACGGCGCGGTATTCAGACATCTCATGTTCCCACCAGCGAATCGTCAAATCGCGACGAAACGGCTCGCCGTTGTCGAGATACGCGCCGACCACCGACGTTTCCAGATAGATGCTCTGCTTCATGGCTGATTCGCCACCACGGGCGCGATGTTTTTGTTGTCCTCCGACGGCATCTCTTTAACGAGCGGTTCGAGACGTACGACGGCGCGTAGGAGGTCGAACGTGACGCGGTAATGCCTGAGCACGTTGCCGCCGAGGATGCCCGCCTGCTCGAAGCCCGCCGTCTCGTTGATGGAGTCCATGTCGAGCACGGCGGCAGAGACGTTTGGACGCATTGCCGCGCCGACGCGCACGCGCGGCAGTAAAAGCATCGGCACGTTTTCCGTCAGTCCGGCTGCGCCGTAGACACGCAGGCGCGCGGCCTGCTCGAAGCGCGTCATCTGCTCACGCTCGGAGAGGTCTTCGGAGACGACCGTGATGGTCGCGCCCGTATCGACGATGAAATTGACCGGCTTGCTCAGTCCATCGACGTGGATTTCGCTGCTCCAAAAGCCGCTCGAAGTAGTGCGGATGGGAAGTTCGATGGCATTGGTTAGCGTAGCGGTCGGCGTTGTGGTCGGCGCGGTCGCCGTCGCGGTCGCGGCGTCGAGGGGCGGTCGTTCGTCGTCGCGCAGCAGCGTCATTTCGCCGACGCCATAGTCAATCGTAAAGAGATACTTGGCGACGACCGAGAGGCCGATGTAGCCGTCGAGTTGTTCGCCGGAGTTGAAGAATTCGCGTATGTAAATCGGCACGTTATCCACGCGCGCCTCGCCCATCTGCAACGACTGAATAAAGCCGTAGACGATTTCAAATTTGCCGCCGCCGCCGACGGCGCGTGCTGTCCCGCCGCGCGCCACGGGACGCAAGCCGAGACGCTTCGCCGCATCGTTCGAGATAACGCACATCCCCGCGCCCGTGTCGATAACGAAGCGCAGCGTCTCCTTCGAGCCGTTGACGCGCACACGCACGACCGGACGATTGTTGACGAGTTGAAACGGAACGACGGCGCGGTCTGCGCCCGCCGGACGCAGGAGTGCGCGTTGCGTGCCGAGGTAGCGTAGGAAGTCGATGAGGCCGCGTATGCGTGCGCGGCGGTCGGCGTCTGTGCGCGGCGCGATGCGTAGGAAACGTTCGTAGGCATCGGCGGCTTCGCCGTAACGTTCGGAGCGTGCGGCGACTTGCGCGAGATTGTAGATGTAATCAGGCTCGTCAGCGTCGAGATAGGCGGCGCGACGCAATCCCGCGAGGCTCTGCGCGAGACGGTTATCATAAAAATCGACCATCGCCATGCCCGCAATCGCCATCGCGTCGTCGGATTTGAAACTGAGCGCCGTGCGAAACTCCTCGACCGACAGACGAAAATCACCCGCCGCCAGCAGAGCCGAGCCGAGCAGGGAGTGTGCACGCGGCGACATCGGTTCAATCGCCACGACGCGTGCCGCCGCATCGAACGCCTGCTGATTCTTTCTCTGCTTGAGCAGCGACAGGCTCAATCCGAGGCGTGCCGTCATATCGCGCGGGTTCTTCTCTATCAACTCGCGGTAAATCGTCTCCGCCGCTTCAAATTCACCTTCGCGCAACGCGCGTTGGGCGCGTTCGCGAGCCTTATCGAACATCGACGCAGCAGCCGCGCCGTAGACGCTACGACTACTGCCGACCGATGCGACAAACGTGGCGCACATGACAAAGGCGGCCAGACCGCTCGCCGCCGTGTGAAGGATTCTTTTCATTGGGAGAACTCCGTAGGGGATTGCGGATTGGAGAAGATTGATTCATCGGGTCATCGACTCATCGATGCAATCAAATACTCGTCCCTTCAATGAAGCAATGAATCAATGAGTCAATCTCTTTCATTCCGCATTCATTTTAGTATTTCGCCTGTCTTCATCGACCAGAGAACCAGGTCAAGCTCGTCGAAATTGATGCCAACGTCGTCGGCGAAGCGGCGTAGACGTTGTTCGGTCGCCAGATATTTGGCGCGAGTCGTGGGCGGTTGGGGCGATTCCGTAACGCCTAGTTCCGCAAGGCTGCGGAGGATGTGTTTATCGAGAATCGCATAACCGCGAAAACCGATATTACGAAGGAAGTGGCTGGCTTCCTTGTAGCCGAGACCTTTGATGAGACGTTCGCGTGCGAGCCAGTCGCGGCGTTCGAGCGGGTCGCTGAAGCTTTCCAGCCGTTCGCGTAGACGCATGCCGCAGTTCTGTTGAAGATAGTCGCGCGTGACGACGATGTAACCCGAACGCGCCCTCGGATAACGATGGACGCCCGTGAGCGCCGACGCCAACTCTTCATGCCCGCCCGCCTGCAAGAACGGCCTCACGGCTTCGACCGAACGCAGCCCCATGCGTGCCGACGCTCCGGCGGTAAAGATGCAATAAACGAGTTCTTCCCAGAGACGTTGGTCGCAGCGTTGTTGCCAAACGTCGCGAAACTCCGCGAGCCGCGCGCGAATGGCGCGGGCGCGTTCGCTGTGAACTGCGCGTATCCTTTCGATAGTAACGGGTTCGGGTTGGTTGTCTCGTTGCAAGATGGTTTTTTAACACGCGGCTCAAATCACGCACGCGATTCTATGTACGCGCTCGCGGCAATGTCAAAAGAAAAAGGCAAATGCTGGTGTGAGGACGAAAGGAAAAGGTAAAAGGTAAAAGTAAAGAAGCACTCAAATAGTCGTTCTTCACTTTTGCCCTTTACCCTTTTCCTTTTGCCCTCTCTTGAGCCGGAATGGAATTTGCTACCCCATTCGACGTGTGTACATCTTGCATGCATCCCGTACACGCAGTGAACGCATCAAAGGTTCGCTCTCCTTTACTTTCAAGTATTTAGGCGAACCTCCGAACGTCTGTGCTAGCATGCACAGCCTTTGATTTGTGTGCGAGAACAAGAGATTCGAGAATGATGGGACGAAAGATTCAACAAGCGATGCTGCTGGCCGCACTTCTTATGGCGTCCGCGCTGACGGCGACGGCGCAGGAGAATTCATTTGCGACGCAGAGGCCGGAGCCGACTCCGGTTGAAGTACCGTCGCTGCCGCCCGCCACGTTGCCGACGGCTGAACTGCCGATTACCGCCGACGACCTCTTACCGCTCACCGCCGAACGCGCGACGTTTCAGCGACAGGGCGTGCTGGTCGAGACATTCGGCGGCGAAGTCGTCATGGAGCAGGCCGCCGAGCAGGGTTTCAATCCGGCGTCCGCCGTCAAACTCGCCACCGCGCTCGTCGCGCTCCGCACCTTCGGCCCGCAACATCGCTTCGCCACGGCGGTCTGGACAAACGGCACGTTCGACGCCGCGACCTCTACCATTAACGGCGACCTCATCATCTCAGGCCGCGACCCATCTTTCCACTACGAACATGCCGTGTTGCTGGCGCGCGAGTTGAACCGTCTGGGGATTCGCAACGTGACGGGCGACCTCGTTGTCGCGCCGCGCTTCACAATGAATTTCAGCCCTTCGTCGTTGCGTTCGGGCGAACAACTCTACGACACGCTTGATGCCACGCGGCGACCCGCCGCAGCGACTCGCGCATGGTACGACGCACGCATCGCCACGGGCGACACCGCCGACTTGCAGACGCTTCCGAGCGTCTCCGTGATGGGCGCGGTCTATACGGATTCGGTGCCGTCGGGTGCACGCATGCTGCTGACGCACAAGTCGAGCACGCTGGTTGATGTTCTGAAAGTTCTGCTCTGCTACTCGAACAATTTCATGGCCGAGCGTCTCGGTGACATGCTTGGCGGCGCGCAGGGCGTCCGTCGTTTTCTCGTCAGCGAAGTCGGTCTGCCCGACGCCGAAGTGCGCCTCGCTTCGACGAGCGGGCTTGGCGTCAATCGTCTCACGCCGCGCGGCATGATGAAAGTTTACCGCGCGCTGTTTGACGAATTGGACGAACACAATCTCTCGCCCGCCGACATCATGCCCGTCGCGGGCATCGACCCGGGAACGTTACAAAAGCGTTATCGCTCGTCACTCGGTCGCGGCAGCATCATCGCCAAGACGGGCACGCTTATTCGCACCGACAACGGTGCGAGCGCACTCGTCGGACAATTCCGCACACAGAGCGGCGAAACGCTTCTCTTTGTCATCTTCAATCAACGCGGCAGTGCCGTTCATTTCCGCGCCACACAGGATAGGCTCATCGCCGACTTACAGAGCGCACGCGGCGGCCCCGCGCCTTTCGCCTATTCGCCCCACTCACTCGCCATGCGCCTGGCAGACACCGCTTTTGACCCCGCTAAACCCGCGCGCACAGACGAGTACGAACCCGCAGCGAACGAACTCAAGTAATTGCGGAATGCGGATTCAAAAGCAGAGGCCAGAAGTCGGAATTCAGGAGTCAGAAGAGAAGCTATCGGCAATGCACTCGCTCTCGTCTTCTTTTCTGACTTCTAACTTTCTTCTGACTTCTGGCTTCTGACTCCTGTCTTCCCGGTTCTACCAATCCGCCTTCCGCAATAAAAAATCGCGCCCCGACGGCCTGAGAGTCGCCGGGGCGCTTTTACGTCCCACCTGCGCGCGACGTGCGGCCCCGCACGCAAGGAGACGATGCTGTTTCGATTGTTGCTTGAAGAAACCGCGATGGTGGCAAAGCATCTTTCGAGAGCTTCCGCACTGCCACCCTCACTCGCGGTCGATTGCTCGGCGACGCGCGTGTCGCGCATAACCAGGTCTCAATTGACATGCGCCACACGCGCGGCCAGTTCTCACTACAGCAACTATCACACCGCGCCTCTCTCGCACGTCCGACGAAAGCTCCTAAACCATGATGCCTACGGTGTTTGCACGTCGATGAAGGGCGGTTGCTGCGTCGTCGTCTTCGTGTCACGCAAACTTCTGACTGTTTCTAACGGTGACAGGAACTATGTAACGCTCGTTCGTTTCGGCTGTGCTTATGGCTTCGCGCCTGTGTCTGCGCTTGTGTCTGCAACTGCGTGGCGCGAGGTGTGAAGCGGGTTTCCCAAAGGTGTCACGGAAGGTAACGTCCGGGTTCGTCAGCGGAAGAATGAAAGGCGCGTGTTTGCTGGTTTTCTTTCGCGTCGGGCGCGTGGCCTCACTTTTGCACTCAATGAGGCAAGCCACGTCCGCACATTGTCCGAGGACGCGAGCCGCAGATGCGTTGGCTTGGAGGAAGCAAAGATGAACGTGCCGTTGATAGATTGTTCGCAGAGGGAGCGCCGCTTGAGGCGTGAGCGCGGCTTTACGATGCTGGAATTGTTGATTGTGCTCGCCATCGTCATCGTCGGAGCGACGCTGGCCGGAATGCAGGCCGCCAGAGCACAACGCAATTTTCGTCTGACCAATGCCGAGCGGGAGTTTACGAGTTATCTGGAAAAGGCGCGCGTCGATTCGATTCGCCGCCGCGCCAAGACCGCCGCGCAGTCGGCCAACGTGGTTATCAACGCCGTCGAGCCTAACAGGTATCGCGTGACGATGGACTTCGCCGGAAACGGCAACTTGAGCACGCGCGTCATTACTCTGCCGCACGGCGTGACGTTCAACGTAGAGAACAACGTCGCCGTCTCTTTCGACTGGCGCGGACGTGCGACGCAGGATGTCGTCGTCGGTTTGACCGACGGCGAAACCACCCCGGCTCCCATGCGCGTCAGGCAATCGGGCGACATCATGAGCAGCAGCCAGTCGTACTACAACCCGCCCGCCGTCGCTGTGCAGGTCAACGCCGGAGCCACCGTGCTCTCATCCACCACCAACGTCAATACGCGCACGCAGATGAGTTCATCCGCCGTCAACGCGGGTTACTGACGCGCACCTGCGCTTCTGCCAACGACCTTCGGCGGACGCCTCCGAATTTACCAGCCAGCATGCCTGTCATGTACAAGGCAACCAACTCGATGGAGAAAGACAAGATGAGTTTCGAGAATCAAGAACAGACGCGCCGACACGTCGATGCGCCACGCGTCGTGCGCCGTGCGAAGTCCGAGCGAGGCTTTACGCTGCTTGAGATTGTGCTTGCCATGCTCGTCATGATGATTGCCGTCCTGGGCACGATGTCTCTCTTTATCTTTTCAATCAACTACAATTCGGGTTCGCGCGACCGCGCGATGGCGCTTGCCGTCGCACAGCGTCGCCTCGAACGCCTACGCAACGTTCCCTTCGACGACGCTCTGCTCAACGCGACTACCGCCACTCCGACGCCCGTCAGAGTCGATAGCTACGGTCGCAGCTACGCCGTGACCACCGTTATCACCGACGCGCCCGGCTCGCTCCCCAACCCGGCGACATCGCCCAGACGCAAGACCATCACCGTCACCGTCCGGCCTGCGGGCGGGCGCACCACTAACGGAACCGTCGAATGGTCGTTCGCTCCCGTCTCTCTGACGACCACACGCACCTCTCTCAAAGTCGGGGATTACATGCAGTAACGCTTCGTCGAAGCCGAAGCAACGATTTTTGTGTGTCGAAAGGCAAAACAGATGACTAGACCGTGTGACACCAGACCGCCTAACACCGAAGCGCATAACACCGAAGCGCGTGACAAAAACGCCGACGGTTTCTCCATAGTCGAACTCATCATCGCTCTAGCCGTGACGCTCGTCGTGATGGGTCTTGCGACGACGTTGGTGGCGCAGGCGTTCAACGTGCGGCGTCGTGAAAATCAACGTTCCGATGCGCTCTCCGATGCGCAACGCGCGCTCAACGCTATGTCGCGCGAGATTGCCAACGCGGGCTTCGGCATGACGAACAACGGCATCGTCGCGCAAGATAGCAATGCGACGGCGATTCGCGTGCGCGCCAATCTCAACTCAAACGCCACCATCAACGGCATCGCCACCGAAGCGGACGAAGATGTGAAATACATCCTTCACACCGACACGAATTTCATCCCCAACCGACGCTATCTCGTCCGCCGCGACATTCGTTTCGAGGCGGGTGCGCCGCCCGCCGCCGCGCAGAGCATGGTGCTCGCCAACATCGACGCCATCACGATTCGTTATTTCCGCGAACAGGTCAGCTACACCTCAGATGTCAACACTTGCAACATTACGGGCGTGGCTCCGGCTACGGTTCCTGCGCCCATCACCACCGACCCCCCGCTGGTTAATGAAGTCTCGTTGACGCCGCAACTGGCCGGATACGTCGTGATTTCGATATGCGTCGATTTACCGGCATTTGGCACGCCCCGCACTAGTGGTTACCAACCCGCGTCGCGCGTCCAACTCGTCTCGGACGTGCACCTGCGTAATGCCACTGCCACCGGATACTAACGCGCTTTGAAGATACAGGAGAGTTATTCCATGAACGCACATTCGACAGCCCCGACCACACAGCGCCGTACAGGCGAACGCGGAGCCGCCCTCATCACCGTGCTGCTTCTCTCCACGCTCCTCTTGACGGCGGGAGGCACGCTCATTCTGACAACTTCGATGACGGCTTCAAGCTCCTTCGACGCCGTTTCCGAACTGCAAGCCTACGAAGCCGCCGAGGCCGGTTTGCAGGAAGCGATGAATGCCCTACGCGGCAACGCTGCGCCGAATCCGGTTCTCGCCAGCAATCCATCGACGGGCGTGAATCCGGCAAACCTGCTCGATTTTCGTCGCGCCGTGACTCGTCAGAACTCCAACAAGCCGAGCGACCCTGCCAAGCATGCCGACAACTCGGACGTGCCTCTGCGTCTCTCGCGTTGGCTGCCCTACAACTACACGCGCCCCGGCAACACCTATCCAGACCGCGTGACTCTCAATCCGGCCAACGAGCCTTTCAGTCCTTTCCGTCACAGTTCCTACAGCGTCGAGATAATTGACCCCGAATATCCGACTCCGGCCTTGATTACCGCCAAACTCGCCGACCCTAACTACATCCCCGACCGTTTGATAATTCAGGCGACAGGCTACGGCCCGAAGGGCGCGCGTAAACAACTCCGCACCGTCATCACACGTCTGTTCTTCAACGTCCAGTCGCCTTCAACGATTGTGATTCGCGGTTCGGACGACGGCAGCACGATGCCTTCTTTTGACCTCGGCAGCAGCAACGCGAAGAAGTATTCGGGACAAGACCAGACATTCCCGACCGCGCCGAACAAACCCGCTGTTTCCATCAGTCTTCACGATTGGACAAAAATCAACGCCGGCATCACTAAAGGTTCAACGGTTGATGACCCGAAGTTGGCGATTCTCGACCTTAACGTCGTACCGAACGTGCCTCCTTTAACCACCGCTCCGCTCTGGCCGACGGCGCTGACGCCGATTCCCGCAACCAAGCCTCCGAGCGCCGCTACTCCATATTTTCTTGTCACAGCAGACGCCGCACGCGCCTTTGTTCAGGAAGCGAGAGACCTCGCCAAAGACATGGATCGCTATTACACGGGAGCACAGTTTGCCTCGGAACTTGGCGGCGTCGCCAATGAAGGACTGAGCGGCGACTCGGCTTTCACTTTTGTTGACGGCAATTGTGATTTGAACGGTGGCAGCGGTCTACTCATCGTGACGGGCGATGTGGACATCGGCGGCAATGATGATTTTCAGGGAATCGTGCTGGCGCTTGGTGGTGGGCGCGTCTCGCGTTCGGGCGGCGGCAACGGGCAATCTTTAGGCTCCTGGATTGTCGCCCGCTTCGGCCCGACGGGCGGATTTCTCGCCCCTTCTTTCGACACCAGCGGCGGCGGCAGTTCCCATTTCCTCTTCGACACCGCCTCCATCAATAACGCCAACGCGATGGCCGGACGCCGTACCCTCGGTATCCTCGAAAGATAAACGGCGAACTCAAACCCGAACCCATTCGCGGGCGCGTGCTCTCTTCCGAGCCGCGCCCGCGCTCTTTATCGTCGCCGCATGAGTCTCGTCGTCAGACCGTCTGCTTGACACACGCACGCGCGCGTCGCTACCATCCGCCACACATTCAACGATGAACCGAAAGCATTTATTCATCGACTCATTGATTCATTGATTTAATGATGCACTGAGTCAATGAACAGATAAAGCAATGAATCAATCACTTTCCGTTCATCTATGCACACATGCCTGACATACTACTCGTCGAAGATAAAGACAGTCTGCGCCGCGTGCTGACGATGACGTTGGAGAACGCGGGCTACACCGTCGCCGAATGTGAGGACGCGCGTGCGGCGGCTCAGGAGATTGCCCGCGCGCCGTTTCGTCTCGTCCTGACAGACCTGCGAATGCCTCACGGCTCCGGTCTCGACGTGCTGCGCGCCGCACGCGCCACAGACCCTTTCGTGCCCGTCGTCGTGATGACCGCTTACGGTTCGATTGACGAAGCCGTGCAGGCGATGAAAGACGGCGCACACGATTTTCTGCAAAAGCCCGTTGACTCCAATCACCTCCTGCTCTTGGTCGAACGCGCGCTCGAACAGGCGCGACTCCGCACCGAAAACATCCTCTTGCGCGAGGAGTGGTCGCGTCGTTACGGCTTCCCGCGCATCATCGGCGAATCCGAAGCTATCAAACGCGCCGTCGGCGAAACGCAACGCGTCGCCACCACCGAAGCGACCGTCCTTCTGCTCGGCGAATCGGGCACGGGCAAAGAACTCTTCGCACGCGCCATTCATCATCTCAGCCCTCGCCGCGACAAACCCTTCGTCGCCATCAACTGCGCCGCGATTCCCGAGACACTCATCGAATCCGAACTCTTCGGCCATGAGCGCGGCGCGTTTACAGGCGCGAACGAACGTCGCCCCGGCAAGTTTGAGTTGGCGACGGGCGGCACCGTGTTTCTCGACGAGATTGGCGAACTCCCGCTCGCCGTGCAAGGCAAACTCCTGCGCGCGATTGAAGAGAAGACGGTTGACCGCATCGGCGGACGCGCGCCCGTGCCCGTCGATGTCCGCATCGTCGCGGCGACCAATCGACATCTGCAACAGGAAGCCGAGAGCGGAGAGTTTCGCCGCGACCTCTTCTTTCGTCTCGCGGTCTTCCCCGTCGAGATTCCGCCGTTGCGCGAACGCGGCGACGACGTTGCACTGCTCGCGCGCCACTTCGCCGCGCAGTTCGGCAAAGAGCTACGCAAATGCGAAGCGACCATCAGCGACGAAGCACTCGCCACCCTCCGCGCCCACACGTGGCCGGGCAACGTGCGCGAACTTGAGAACGCCATCGAACGCGCCTGCATCCTCGCTGACACACCCGTGCTCGAAACGCGCGATTTGGGTTTGGGCGCTACGATGTACGGTGCGATGCGCCGGAGCGATAAAGCGTCGGGCGAGGCAGGCGCGAACGCCAACGCGCACGAAAACGTTGCGGAGAGTTTGGCGACGATGGATTTTTCCGGTTCGCTCGCGGAGACGGCGGAACGCGCAGTGCGCCTCGTCGAGCGGCATAAAATCGTCGAAGCCCTGCGCGCGCATCATGGCAACAAAACGCGCGCCGCCGAAACGCTCGGCGTCAGTTACAAAACGCTGCTCACCAAAATCAAAGATTACGACCTTCAACACATTCAGTAACCAAGACCCACGGCGACCGCCCACACAAACTCAATGAATCGCACGCCCGACGACGCTTCAGACGCGACCGACAACGAGCCACACGAACGCGCCGAGGCGTTAGCCGAAGCCGCACTCGAAAATGCCGAGGTCACGAAGGACACAGGCGTCCGCGTGGGCGAGGCCGAGACTCCTTCCGGCGCGGTTCCCGGCGAAGAGGTAGCCGCCACCGCAACAAAAGATGCGACGACCATCGCAACTGATACGACGACTACCACCGAGTCGGCGGCGACGGGCGCGGCGCGTGAACGTCAGAGCGTGGCGCGTTCGGCGGGCATAGTTTCGATTGCGGTGATGGGGTCGCGCGTGCTCGGGCTCGTCCGCGACCAGTTGTTCGCATACTTCTTCGGCGCGGGGTTCCTGAAAGACGCCTTTCTCGTCGGCTTTCGCATCCCGAACATGCTGCGCGACCTCTTCGCCGAAGGCGCGCTCTCCGCCGCTTTCGTCAAAACTTTCACAGACTATCTCGAACGACAGGGCGCGACCGAACGCGAACGCGAAGAAGCGGCATGGCGTCTCGCCAGCATGGTGATGAACGCACTCGCCGTCGTCCTGAGCCTCATCACGATTCTCGGCATTCTTTTTTCGCCGCAAATCGTCGCGCTCATGGCTCCCGGTTTCTCGCCTGAAAAGGCCGCGCTCGCCACCACTCTGACGCGCATCATGTTTCCCTTCATCCTCCTCGTCGCACTCGCGGCGGTGGCGATGGGCGTCTTGAACACGAAGGGACGCTTCGGGATTCCGGCTTCCGCCTCGACGCTCTTTAACGTCGGCTCAATCATCGGCGGCCTCGCCTTCGCCTACTGGCTGAGTGGCGGCGCGTGGCAGAGGAATTTTGCTCCGGGCGTGGTGCCGGATACGGCGTCGCAATGGGCGATTATCGGGATGGCAATCGGCACGCTGATTGGCGGCGGGATGCAGTTTTTGATTCAAGTGCCGTCGCTTTTGAACGTGGGTTTTCGTTTTCGTCCGCTCGTTAGTTTTAGCGACCCCGGCGTGCGTCAAGTGATGCGTCTGATGGCTCCGGCGATAATCGGGACGGCGGCCACGCAGGTCAACGTCTTCATCAATACCTTCTACGCTTCCGGCATCAACGCAGGCCCTTCGTGGCTCGACTTTTCGTTTCGACTGATGCAACTGCCCATCGGCATCTTCGGCGTCGCCATCGGAACGGCCACCACCCCAACCATCTCCCGCTTCGCCGCGCGCGGCGACATTCCAAACTTTCGACAGACGCTCTCCTCATCCATCGGCCTCGTTTTTCTTCTGACCGTTCCGTCCGCCTGCGGACTCATCGTGCTCGGTCGTCCCATCGTCGCGCTCATCTTTCAACGCGGCGCGTTCACGTCAATTGATACGGAGATGGTGGCCGCCGCGCTCGTCGGCTATTCCATCGGCCTCGCCGGATACGCCGCCATCAAAGTTCTCTCGCCCGCCTTCTATGCCTTGAACGACGCGCGGACGCCGATGATCATTAGCCTCGTCTCGATTGCCGTCAACGCCGTCGCGGGCTATTTCTTCCGCGCGCTGTTTTCCAACTTCGGCGTCACGCCCGAAACGCCCAACGGCTACGCGCACGCAGGGCTCGCGCTCTCGACCTCCTCCGTCGCGCTCGTCAACTTCTTCGCACTCATCTTCTTCATGCGTCGTCGCATCGAACGACTGGAAGGCCGACGCATCCTCTCGTCGTTTCTCCGCATCGCCATCGCCGCCGCCGCCCTCTCCATCGTCAGCTACTTCGCTTACCGTTGGCTGTTCGCCATCTTCGGCGGACGCGGACTCGGCGCGCGTCTCATCGAAGCGTTGGTTCCGATGCTTGTCGGCGGCGCGGTCTTCTTCGCCGTGGCGAGACTCTTGCGCGTCGAGGAACTGAATCAGGCGACGCAAGCCGTGTTGGGACGCTTCATGCGTCGTCGCGCCACATCCTCGACAACCAAAAATTAAAGATTCGACAATCAAAGACTAAAAAACACAGAGCGTTGCTAAACGTTTTGTTGTATCCTCGCGGCGTTCCGTTAAATCTCTCGCCGGACACGTCGTGTTTCCAGACTTTTTGGAAACTGGCGAGTATTGCCTGTATTCGATAGACAGCAAGCCAATAAAACCCTCGTTAATTCACAGTTTCTATTGTGCTTGCATACGTAGCTCTTTAACCTTGCCTCTCCGACTATGCTTAAACGTGACGGAGACTCAATTTCAATTCGACTCTAAGGGAGACGAGAAAGAATGTTTCGCAAACTATTTCTAACCACCGCCGCCGCCGTTGTCTTGATGGTTCTTAGCACTGCCGCTCAAGCCGCCACCGTCACTTTCACGGGTGGCTTCGGCGCGACCGCAACCGTCACTAACTACACACTCACTGGCAACAGTTTCACCTTCACGGTCAACAATACTGCTCCCAGTGGCACAATCACTGGCATCGGCTTCGACCTTGCCGGAACTCGGCCAAATGGCTACTCCATTTTCAGTTCGACCAACTCAAATTTCACCATCGGGCAGGATGTTGACGTGCAGGCTGGTGCGGTGACGACAGCAGGCCAGAATGCAGGTGTCTTCGATGTCGCATTGCTGACGGGCAGTAATTTTGGCGGCGGTAAGGTCAATGAGGGTATCGCTGCCGGAACGAGCGCGACCTTTACCATCACGGGCGATTTTACCGGACTGACCGCGCAACAGATTGCCGAATCGCTCTCCCTGCGTTTTCAGGGCATCGGGCCTAGGGACGAAAGCACTGTGGCCGAACCCAACCCCAATGCTCCGGTGCCTGAACCGATGACGATGATACTGCTCGGTACGGGTTTGGCTGGTGTCGCCGGAAACGTCCGCCATCGCCGCAAAAACGCAGCGAAGAAGACAAACTAAGTTTTCCGCGAACTAAATCAAGCCTCCCTTGCGCGCCGGATTGAAGATAAGAGTCTTCAATCCGGCCTTTTTATTGTCGAGACGCTGCCGAATCTCACAAGAAACTTCTGGAAACATTCTTTGCATTGTTACTTTCCTCTTCAACAGAAGCACACAAAAGCGTTGCTGTCATCGCAAATTTGTAGTCCATACAATTTACCTCGCTTCCCTGCAAAGTTGGATTCAATATCAGCGAGGCTTCGACCACCAACCTGAGTTCTAGAAGAAGGTTAAACGACTATGAATAAAAGCCTTACCAATCTGGCGCTGATTGCAGGTGCGCTCCTCTTCGTCGGCATCGCTGGAAACAACGTGCGAGCAGACATCGTCTATCTCGGCCCAAGAGTGGTGCAGCCGTCGGGTCAGGGCGTCGTCCCGACCGTGTTAACGTTGCAAGAAAACGGCTCTGTGAAAGACAGAGACGGCTTTGAATCGGGCGCGGTCAGGCGCGTCAACGGTCAAGATGTGCGCGAGGGCGATGCCAAAAACGGCGTCAACTCAAAAACCATCCTGTTTTCCGAGCTTGTCAGCGAGTCGGGCGTGCGAAACGCCTCCGACCTCGGCATCTTTCTCGACATCGTTGAACCCGGAAACGATAATCTGCTCACGATTCAAGGCAGAGAGTCGCTGGTCTTGACCGCCTACAAAGACGACGGCACGGTGCTCGACCAGTTCTTCTACACGGGCGAATTTCGCAATCTGACGGCGACACCCGGCCCCGGCGGCGGCAGGTCTGACCACGTTTTCGGTCTCGATGCCGTGCAGGCGGCTCGTCTGGATGCGCTTTTCGCCGCCAACCCTGACCTACGTCTCGGACTGGCATCAACTCTCGGCAGTGTTTTTGGAGGCCCCGACCAATATTTCTTCGGCTCTCTCGGAAATCCGAACGCACCGCCGCCCATTCCCGAACCCGCGACGATGATTTTGCTCGGTACGGGCTTGGCAGGCGTGGCGGCGCGTGTGCGTCGGCGTCGAAACTCGTCCAAAGAGAGCTAATTTTCTAACGCCGTCTGAAAGTCATCCGAGCTTCTCGGATTAACCTGTAACTCTTTGAAAATGAAACGGGTTGAGACGATTTCGCCCGACCCGTTTCGCCTTTCACGCGATGCCTTTCCACACGCAGAAATTTTCTGGAAGCCGAACAAAACTCTTCCATTTTTTCTGAAACTGTGGGAGCATTGCGCGTTTATTTGCGATATTGAAGTCCTCAAGAATAGGCTGCTCGGCACTTTGGGAAGTTACCTCCTCGCTCCCGAAGAGACTGAGAAGGGAAAGCAATACTTCCTCAGTCGGCTAGAGGCGTCGCCGGAAGTGCGGTTTCGCGTCGCTTTAACAAAAGCAGCACGCAGTCAGCACGGCCCCGATTCGGCGAAACAAAAGCAAGCGTAATCAGGGGCTTGAAAAATTTCAGCAAAGTCACGACAAGGATAGACGGAGGGTAGTCAACTCATGAAAAACCGCATTCTGACAATAATGAAGCCTTTTGCGCTCAGTATTGCAGCACTCGCCATCTTCGCGCTCGGTCAAAGTGAAGCACGCGCAGATTTGGTCACATTCAGCACCGCCGGATGCTTCGGCGCGGCCTGCGCGCCTGGCGCAACGGCCACTACAACCGGCTCTGGCACGGCCTCTCTGACCTTTACCGCTCAACCGCCCACGACGGTCGACACCGGCACTCCGAGCGGGTTCACCATCGCCGATTTAGGCACCCTGACGCTTACAGGCGCGGGAACCTTCTCCTCGACGCCGTTCACGCTTCAGGTCAACCAGACTGCGCCGACTGCCGGAAGCGGTGTCTTCGGCGGCACGCTGTCCGGCACCGTCATCGCGAACGGCAGCGACGTTCGCATCGTCTTCGACCAGACATTCCTGACGCTCGGCAATGTCACTTATCAACTCAACAACCTGACGAATGGCAATACGCTGTTCCTCGATTCGCCCGCCACAGGCGGCGTGACGAGAATTTCGGCCACCGTCTCGACGCCCGTTCCCGAACCAGCCACCATGTTGCTGCTCGGCACAGGCTTGTCGGGCGTGGCGGCGGCAGTCCGCAAGCGACGTAAAGCGTCGCAAAAATAGAGTTTAAGGCGCGTAGGGCGCAAGCCTCCGGGCGGGTGCTTTACAAATTCCTGAAATAGGGTTTGGCTCCTTCCAGTAACGAGCCGGATTGGTTCAACCAGTCCGGCTCGTTCGGTTTTTTAACTCGAAATTCCTCGCCACTCGTTTGTTTGAATTTTTCTCAGACTTTTCTGGAGAAGCTTTCTGATTAAGTCTTTCTTGTGATTACCGAGAAAAAGGCGGAAACGTAGTGGCAGGCCAAGCAGAGAGGGCGCAATCAAGCGCCTATTTTTGTGTCTGCCGATAAACGTTGCCGCGAGAATGTGGAAGACCGCAGACGTTGAGCCGTGCACGGGATTTGGATTGACCCGCGCGCGGCTCTCTCTTTATCATCTCCCGCGTGCAAAAGATTATTCAAGCGGCGGAGATGCGTGAGATTGACCGCCTGACGAGCGAGCAATACGCCACGCCCTCCCTCCTGCTCATGGAAGCCGCCGCCAACGCTGCGGCTCGCGTCATCGCCTCGCATTTTTCCCACAACCTCGCGCGTCGAACCGCGCTCATCCTCTGCGGTCGCGGTAACAACGGCGGCGACGGCGCGGCGCTCGCACGCACGCTCTGGATGCTCGGTGCGAAGGTTGACGTGGTTTTGTTCGGACGCGTCGAGGACGCAAAGGGGGACGCGCGGACGAATTTTGAGATGGTGCGCCATCTCGCCAGTTTTCATGCGGGCACGAAAGAACGCCCTTCCCCGCTCTTTTTCGTCGAATGCGACACCATCAACGCGTGGGAAGAACGCGCGAGCAAGGGCGCGCACTACGACATCATGGTCGATGCGCTTTTCGGTACCGGACTCACGCGCCCGCTCGAAGGCATCTTTCGTGAAGTAGTCGAGCACATCGCGCTCGTCCGTCAAGCACGCGAGCACGCCGCCGACCCGACCCCGCTCATCGTCTCACTAGACCTACCCTCCGGCCTCGACGCGGACGCCACGGAACCCATCGGCGCGGCGGTGCAGGCCGACGTGACAGTCACCTTCACCGCGCCCAAGCCCGCCAATGTGCTTCCTCCCGCCGCACATTTCAACGGGCAACTCGTCGTCGCACCTGTCGGCTCACCGCCCGCGCTCCTGGAAGCGACCACATCACAACTCTATCTCGCCGAAACAACCGACGCGCAAAAGTGGTTGGAGCAGACGCGCTACACGCCCGATTCCTACAAGAACACGCACGGCCATGCGCTCATCGTCGCGGGTTCGCGCCACATGACCGGAGCCGCTGTGCTCTGCGCCGACGCCGCGATGCGTTCAGGCGCAGGACTCGTCACGCTTGCCACGCCCGCCTCCGCGTCCGATGCCATCGCCGCGCGTCTGATGCCGGAGGTGATAACGGCGTCGCTTTCTGAAACCGCTCAGGGTGCGACAAACCTTGAAGCCGTCGAACAGGTTATGAAACTCGCGTCGCGTGCAGACGTGCTCGCTGTCGGCCCCGGTTTGACTTCGGACGATGAAGACACACGACAGTTCGTGCGTGCGCTCGTCGAGCGACGGACGAAATGCATCGTGATAGACGCCGACGGGCTGAATGCTCTCGCGCCGTGGCATTCCGAACTGCGCGGCTCAAAGGAAGCGCCGCTCATCCTCACGCCGCACGCGGGCGAGATGCGGCGTCTGCTTGGCGGGGACGACGAGGCACAAGCCCGACGTTTGCGCGCCAATCGCGTTGATGTGGCGCGCGAATTTGCCGTGTCGCATCAACTGATTTTAGTCTTGAAGGGAACGCGCACGCTCGTCGCCGCGCCGGATGGTCGCGTCGTCGTCGTTCCGACAGGCAACGCCGGACTCGGCACAGCAGGTTCCGGCGACACGCTCACCGGCATCATCACAGGCTTCAACGCGCAAGAATTTGCGACGCTGAAGACGGAAGCGGATGCTTTCGCGGCGACGTTGGCGGCGGTCTTCGTCGGAGGCTTGGCGGGCGATATGGCGGCGCGTGAGCGCGGGATGCGTTCGATGGTCGCGTCGGACATACGCGAGCACATCGGCGCGGCGATTCACGCGCTCGACCCGAAGGGAGAACAGCCGCACGCATCGTGGCAGACGTAAAAGTGTTGGCGGTCGTCGCTGATAGAGCGATGGTGTAGAGGGAAAGAGTTTTGAGTGTCATGACACACGAATCGGTTCCGGCGGGCGAATGGGTTTCGCAGAGCGCGGAGGAAACTTTCGCGTTGGGCACGCGTGTGGGTGCGTGTCTTGTGGGTGGCGAAGTTCTGTTGCTCGACGGTGCGCTCGGTGCGGGCAAAACTGTTTTCGTGAAGGGCATCGCCGATGCGTTGGAGATTGATGAAGATGAAGTGACCAGCCCTTCCTTTACGCTCGTCAACGCATACGCGGGCGGACGACTGATGCTTTATCATCTCGACCTCTATCGTTTGAACGAGGGCGCGACGGCAGCGCACGCAGTTGACCTTGACGAGTTGTTGGCCGAGGAGTTGGCGGTGATTGTCATCGAATGGGCAGAGAGAATGGGTCGCTACCCGTTGCCTTCGAGCACATGGCGCGTACGCATCGAAGGCGACGGCGACGACCCGCGACGTATCCGTATCGAGCGAGCCTGAGTCGCCGTCGTGCTAAAATGTTCAGGCAAGAAATTTTGTCGAAAACGACAGCGAAGTTGTCGGACGACACGTTTGCCGCTGTTGAGTAATCAACAGCAAAAGTTCGCCACTCTTCAAATTCGTGAGGGTGCGGGCTGTCAAACTTTTATTACATCGAGGAGAAATCGAACATGCCGTATTCAGAATTACTAATCAAACCGATGCGCGAAGACTTGACGCGTATCGGCATCGAAGAGACGCGCACGCCTGAAGAGGTTGAGGCAGCATTGGCTGACAGCAAGGGCACGTTGATGGTGGTCGTCAATTCGGTCTGCGGTTGCGCGGCGGGCAAGGCGCGTCCTGGCGTCGCGATGGCGCTGCAATCGGACGTTCGTCCAGACCGCGCCATCACCGTCTTCGCCGGAGCCGACATCGACGCGACGAACAAGGCGCGTGCACACTTCGCACCCTACCCGCCGTCGTCGCCACAAATCGCGCTTTTCAAAGACGGCCAACTCGTCTACATGCTTGAGCGTCATCAAATTGAAAATAAGTATGCCGAAGAGATAGCGCAGGAATTGACGCAAGCCTTCCAACGCTTCTGTGCGCCCGCCAACACGGCAACAGCCTAAAACCATTTAATCATCGCTGCATCGGTTCACCGACTCTTTAAGTTAATCAGTCGATGAACCGATGCAGCGATGATTCAATCCCCCTTCAATGCTTACGCTTCAAACGCCTCTTATCCTGCTTCACAAACACGGCATTGCGCGCATGGGTCAGCCGACGGCGCGGCGTCTGGCATTGGCCGTGGCGACCGTCGCGGGGCATCACGATGCGGGCGAAGCGACGGTGGAAGACCTCTTGAACTACTTGCCGATGCGCTATGAAGACCGTTCCAACCTCGCGCGCATCGCAGACCTCAGCGACGGCACGGAAGCGTCGCTCGAACTCTTTGTGCGCGTTGCGGGCGGTTTTCAAGTCGGCAAGAATCGTTCGCCGAAAGCGCCGCCGCTGTACATTTTTGAAATCACGGCGAGCGACCCTGAACGCACGGCCAAGCCGGTTGTCGTCTGGTGGTTCGTCTCCGGTCGGCAGGGGCAACGCATCGTCGCCTACAATCGCCAACGCTTCGAGCGCGGCTCGCGTTTCGTCGCCTACGGCAAGTGGGAATGGGACTCGCGGCGTAACACATTTGCGCTCAGGCTCAACAAGCCCGACGAACTCGAAATGCTCCCCGGCACATGGACGCCGCCCGAACCCGCTCTCTTTCGTCACGCTGAAGAGGGCGCGGCGGATGCTTTGACCGATGGGCGCGCGCATGCGGAGACGCAGCGACGCGTCGAGAAAGAAGACGGCACGACAGTATCCACGACGACAACATCCGAGACGACAACTGATGAAGTGGATGCTGATGAAACGGAGGACGAAGAGGAGACGAGCGACCCGACGTTGGCGGCGATTCATGTCGGTCGTCGCGTTCCGGTCTATCGAAAGCTTGGCGAGTTTCGCGCCAAGCGTCTACGCGAAATCATGCATGCCGTCTTCGGTCTGCTCGACGACGCGGCGATTGAAGAAACCCTGCCCTCCGAACTTATCACGCGTCAACGCCTCGTCAGTCGTGCTGACGCGCTCCGACACATCCACTTCCCTTCCGACGACGTACCGCTCGCCGAATACGAACGCGCACGCAGCCCCGCGCACATGCGTCTTATCTTTGAAGAGTTTTTCTGGGTGGCGCTCGCCATCGCCCTGCGTCGCGGCGAGCGCGTCAAAGAACCTAAGGGCGCGATTATCGAAATCAACGACCGCGTGCGCGCACACATCGAAGAGGTTCTGCCCTTCACACTCACGGGCGCGCAAACACGCGCACTGACGCGCATCCTCGACGACATGCAATCCGACGTGCCGATGAACCGTCTGCTGCAAGGCGATGTCGGGAGCGGCAAGACGGCGGTGGCGATGTCGGCCATGCTCGCCGCGATGGAGAACGGCTATCAGACGGGACTCATGGTGCCGACCGAAATACTCGCCGAGCAGCACGCGCGCAACATCAAACGCATGCTCGCCATGACGCCCTATCGCGTCGAACTTCTCATCGGCAGTCTGCGTGCGGCTGAGAAGCGTCGTCTTCATGCCGACATCGCGGCGGGCGAAGTCAACGCCTGCATCGGCACTCACGCGTTGATTCAGGAGGCGGTCGAATTTCAAAAACTCGGACTCGTCGTGATTGACGAACAGCATCGCTTCGGCGTCCTCCAACGCGCCGCGCTGCGCGAACGCGGCTACAATCCCGACGTGCTTGTCATGACCGCCACACCCATTCCGCGTTCGCTCGCCATGACCGTCTACGGCGACCTTGACGTGTCCGTCATCGACGAGATGCCGCCCGGACGGACGCCGATTAAGACGGTCGTCGTCGGCGAAGACCAACGTGCCGGAGTCTACAAGGGTGTGGAGCGCGAGGTACGCGCGGGGCGGCAAGTCTATGTCGTTTATCCGCTCATCGAAGAATCGGAAAAGATGGATTTGAAGGACGCGACCCGCATGTATGAACACTTACGCGACCGCATCTTTCCCAATTTCAGCATCGCACTCCTGCACGGCAAAATGAAAGCGGCGGATAAGGAAGAAGTGATGCGCGGCTTCGTCGAGCGGCGGACGCAGATACTCGTCGCGACGACCGTGGTCGAAGTCGGCGTTGATGTGCCGAACGCGTCCGTGATGGTTATAGAACACGCCGAACGATTCGGACTCTCGCAACTTCATCAATTGCGTGGTCGCGTCGGTCGCGGCGCGGAAGCATCCTTCTGCGTCCTCCTGGCTTCCGACAAGCAGACAAGCGTTGCGCGCGAACGTCTCGGCATCATGGAAGAAACTTCCGACGGCTTCCGCATCGCCGAAAAAGACCTCGAAATTCGCGGCCCCGGCGAAGTCATGGGCACGCGGCAATCCGGCGTCCCAACCTTTCGCATCGGCAACATCGTGCGCGACATCGAAATACTCGAAGACGCGCGCCGCGAAGCCGAACATTATCTGACCACGCGTGGACGCACGCGCGAAACATCCCGGCTCGTCGAACGTGTCCGCGCCGACGCACGCTTCGGCCTCGCCGCCATCGGCTAGAGTAGTAAAGGAATCGCCAGGCAATCGCTCTGGAAAGGAAACGAGAAGCCATGCTTCATCCACTCAAGTGCCCTACTTGTTCCGCGCCGCTCGAATATGATGACGCGAGCGACAGTCGCACAGTGCGTTGTCCGTTTTGCGGGAGCACGATGCTTGCGCCCGAAAAAGAGCGACCCGCCGACGTTCGACCTCAAACCGGAGCGAGTTCGTTCGTGCGTGTCTTCATCGGCATCGCGCTCATCGCCGTGTTGGGCATCGTGCTGAGCGCCGTCTCTTTCTTTGGTTATCTTTCGTCTGGGAGAACGAACCCACCGCCGCCGCCTGTGGCAACGGTGGACGTACAGAAAGAGATACAGAAAGTGATGAGCACGGTGGGCGCGAAAGCGGTGCCGCCTGCGGGCGACGCAGGAGGTTTTGCCAGCATCGCTCTCAAATTCGGGAGCGAGGGAATCGGTGCGGGGTCGTTTACCGACGCGCGCCACATCGCCGTCGATGCGGAGGGACACATCTATGTCGGCGACTACACGGGCGGGCGTGTGCAAGTCTTCGACGCGGCGGGCAAGTTCATCACTCAATGGATGGTCGATGCCAAGATGCCTCTGCGCGGTTTGGCCGCCGACCGACGCGGAACGGTCTACGTCGTGCAGAGCGGAAAGATTCGACGCTACGAAGGCGCGAGCGGCAAACTGCTCGGCGACGTTGCATACAATGAAGGTAACGCCTTCGACGATGTGGTGGTCGCAGCCGATGGTGGGCTGGTCGCAACGTTCCATCATCACCGCGACGACATCGTGCGCTTTGATGCGACGGGTCGCGCCGTCAAGGTCATCCGCGCCGCCATTAGCAGCCAGAGCGACCGGAGCGAACTCGACATGAGCGTCGCGGTTGACGGCCTCGGCAACATCTATGCGCTCGGCTCGTTCAACGATGCCGTCTTCAAATTCACACCCGACGGACGCTTCATGACCCGCTTCGGTAGCGACGGCGATCAGCCCGGACAGTTTCGCGCGCCGCACGCCATCGCCGTCGATAATCAGGGACGCGTCTACGTCAGCGACAGCAAGGGCATACAGGTCTTCGACGCGGACGGCCGTTATCTAGACGTTTTTAAACCCGTCCCCGTCGCCTTCGGACTCGTCTTCAATGACCGCAATGAACTCTTCGTCGCCGCACGCACACAGGTCGTTAAGTTGACGTTGAATAAGCCCTAGTTGAATTTGAATAATCGTTCGACGTTGACCGCCCGCGTGTCTCTCATATCTCTTTCGTTGCATTCGCCGCCGCGTGATGCCGGAAAGATGTCCGGCGTCTTGCCCCGCATCATCTCTTAACGCGAACGCGCATTCTCTGTGTTAAATTCATCTCCATCATGCGGATTATCACCGGACTCTATCGCGGGCGGATTTTGAAAAGCCCTCCTTCCATGCAGATTCGCCCGACCTCCGACCGTCTGCGCGAGACGCTTTTCAACGTCCTCGCGCCGCGCATCGTAGACGCGCGCTTTCTCGACCTATGCGCTGGTTCGGGCGCGGTCGGCATCGAAGCCCTTTCGCGCGGTGCAGAGTTCGTCACCTTCGTTGACCGCTCGCGCAAGATGTGCGGCCTCGTCGAATCTAATCTCGACCTGTGCGGCGTGCCGGAAGAGAAGACGGAAGTCGTGATGAGCGAGGCCGCTGAATATCTACGGCGCACCATCGCCGGAGGCGGCGAAGACTGGCGCGGCGGCACGGCATGGGACATTGCCTTCTTCGACCCGCCCTACGCCATCGACTATGCTCCAACTCTCGACGCCTTCGGCCAACACACAGGCGCGCTCCTACGCGACGAAGGTATCCTCGTCGTCGAACATCATCACAAGAACAACCTCCGCGACGACATCGGAAACTTACGCCGCTGGCGCATCCTCAAACAAGGCGACTCTGCCCTCAGTTTCTACGAACAAACCTAGGCCGCAACGTTCAATGCGCTGGCTCTCGTCGATAGAAACCGAGAGGCGTCGCTGGTACAATCTTTTCAAATACAATTCTGAGTTTCAAAGACAACTTTGGTTCTGGTTAAAGACGATGCTCGTACTTGGTATTGAAAGTTCGTGTGATGAGACGGCGGCGGCGATTGTGCGCGGCGGGCGCGAGATGTTGTCGTCGGTTATCTCTTCGCAGATTGAGGTGCACCAGCGTTTCGGCGGAGTGGTGCCAGAACTCGCTTCGCGTGAGCATCTGGACAAGATTGTGCCAGTGGTGGAAGAGGCGTTTGCGCGTGCGGGCTTGGAGAAGGCGTCGATTGACGGCATCGCGGTGACGGCAGGGCCGGGGTTGGTCGGGTCGCTGCTGGTCGGCCTCTCCTACGCGAAGGGCATGGCATACGCTTTAGAGAAGCCGCTCGTCGGCGTCAATCACATTGAGGGTCACATCTATTCGGTGGTCTTCGAGAATCCGCCGATTGAGTATCCGGCGTTTGCGTTGATTGTGTCGGGCGGGCACACGAATCTTTTCCTTGTGCCGGAGGCGGGCAAGTACAAAGTGCTGGCGCGGACGCGCGACGACGCGGCGGGCGAGGCATTCGACAAGGTGGCGAAGATGCTCGGACTCAGTTATCCGGGTGGCCCCATCATTGAGCGTCTGGCACGCGAGGGCGACCCGCGCGCGGTCGCGTTCAGTGTGCCGCGCATGGGCGACGGTCTTCCTGATTTCAGTTTTAGCGGACTCAAAACGGCTGTTTCAAAATACGTGCGCGAGAGCGGTTTGCAGCCTGTGAGGGATGGGGAAGAGGCGTCGCAGGCGATTAAGGATTTGGCAGCGAGTTTTCAGTCGGTCGTCGTCCGCTCGTTGGTGACGACGACGGAGAGACTAGCGGAGGAGCATCGCCCGCGCACGCTCATTGTCGCAGGCGGCGTCGCGTGTAACGGCGCTCTCCGCGAGGCAGCAGCGACAGCGGCGCAACGTCTCGGCATCCCCGCCTACTTCCCTTCCAGACATCTCTCGACCGACAACGCCGCCATGATTGCCGCTGCCGGAACTGTGAAACTCGAAGCAGGCGAACGGGCAGGTCTCGACCTCAACGCGGACGTTTCCCTCCGACTCCAAAACTTAGACCTAGCAGACGAAGCCCTCCGCCGCAAAAAGGTTCGTTACAGACTCTGACAATTGCGGATTGCGGATTTGAAAACAAGTTGTCTTTTAGTCTGAATTCCGCAATAGAAGCGTTCTGCAATAACAAAAAGCCGCTTTGCTACTGCGAGGGTGCAAAGCGGCTTCGTTTTGCCGGTGGCTGCGACACGACGCTCAAAAGGTCGTCAAGCTTGACCGGCGAACTTGTTATCCGTTTAGTGTCGGCGTGCGCGTTCTCCGCGCGCGACCTGTTGGTTATTCGCTTGCGCCTCGACTTCGATGTTGCGCGCAAACTTCAAAGGGTTCTTTTCATCGAGTTCGACCGTCACGATGTCGCCCTCACGTACGTCTTTGAGCGAAACTAATTTGCCGTCAATCTTTACTTTCGTGTCGGCGTTGTCAATCGCAATCACATGCTCGACGCCCGAACGCGCAATCACGGAGATGCGCGCATCCGTCACTTCCACCACCCGCGCCGCAATCATTCGCGTGTCCGTGTCTTCTTCCGCATCGTTGGCGGCAAGCCCGACGTTTGAGCAAAACGCGAGAAGCAAAACGGCGAAAAGACTAGCGAAGTGTTGTCGTTTCATGTCCAAAGCTCCCAACTGGTTGTCGTCCGTAACGGGAGAGTTGCGGCGAAAAAAATCGCGAATCAGCAAACTTTCATCAGCAGCCATCGCAACTGACATGCCGCGTCTCGCTTGAGCTTTTGAAAAAACAGTTTAATGCTTGCAACTAAACGGGAAAGACGATTATGCGAAGGCTGATATGACAAGCTTGGAGAACGGTGGAATTATGGATTTTGTATGATTGGAGAACGTTTTGTTTTGATGCAAAACGGGCGGGAGCATGTGGTCGAAGACGAAAACACGGACGATGATTAGGCGTTTAGCCAACCATCGTCCGTGTTCAATCGTCTATCGTCGCTTCTAGCCAAAGATGTCGCGAACTTTGTCCATCAAGCCCTTGTCTGCGAGGTCTTGGTCTTCGATTTGGGATAGTTGTTCGAGGAGTTTGCGTTGTTCGCGCGTGAGCGTCGTGGGCGTGACGACGGTGACCGAGACAAAGAGGTCGCCGCGACCGCGACCGCCGAGCACAGGCATGCCGTTGCCCTTCAAGCGAAATACGGTTCCGGTCTGCGTGCCAGCCGGAATCTTGAGTTGCTGCTCGGCGTCGAGCGTCGCGACGCTAATCTCTGCGCCGAGCGCGGCTTGCGCGAAAGTTACAGGCACGGAAGCATAGAGATTGCTGCCCTGACGTTCAAAACGCTCATGCTCTTTGACGTGGATGACGACGTAGAGGTCGCCCGCCGGGCCGCCGCTCATGCCTGCCTCGCCTTCGCCCGCGATTCGCAGACGCGAACCCGTCTCGACGCCCGCAGGAATCTTGACTTCCATCATCCGCTCACGCTCGACGCGCCCCGCGCCGCGACATTCGTCGCACGGCGTACGGATGATACGACCCGTGCCGCGACACGTCCCACACGTGCGCGCGACGGAGAAGAAGCCCTGTTGATAACGTACCTGCCCCGCGCCGTTACACGTCGAACAGTTTTCCGGCTGCGTCCCTTCCGCCGCTCCTGTCCCTTTGCATTTCTCACAGGCTTCGAGGCGCGGGATACGCAACTGCGCCGTCATACCTTGCGCGGCCTCTTCGAGCGTCGTCTCAAGGTCGTAGCGCAGGTCGGAACCGCGTTGCGCGGCGGAGCGACGACCGCCGCCTCCACGTCCGCCAAACGCGTCGCCGAAGCCGAACAGGTCTCCGAGAATATCTTCGATGCCGCCGAAACCGGCAGCCCCGCCCCAGTTTACGCCCGCGCTGCTTGAGACGCCTGCGTGACCGTAACGGTCGTAGCGTGCGCGTTGCTGTGCGTCGGAGAGCACGGAATATGCCTCCGCCGCTTCCTTGAATTTCTCCTCCGCAGAAGCGTCGCCCGGATTCTTGTCAGGATGAAACTTAACCGCCAGACGGCGATACGCGCTTTTAATCTCTTGCTCGTTTGCGCCACGGCTCACGCCGAGCACTTCGTAGTAATCCCTTTTGCTACTCATTTCCTCGTCAATCGTAAATCGTGAATCGTCAATCGTGATAAGAATAAGAACGGAGCCGTTATCTTATCACGATTGACGATTCACGATTTACGTCTTTATAACCTTTCGTTAGGGTCTTGCATCTCCTTCGACGTAGCATCGCTGCTGCCGCTGCTACCACTACTGCTATCTGTCGAAGGATTCATCATCGCCATCGTGAGTTGTGTGCCGAAGCGTTCGACGGCTTGAATGACGCGCCGGAGAGCCTCCGCATCTTCGGATTTGGTCGCCACTTCGGCTTCAGCTTCGACGAGCACACGCTGCCCTTCCTGTCGCGCGTCGGGCGGCAGGGCGTTGCCGAACTCTCTAAAACTACGCTGCGTATTTCGCACCAGACTTTCGAGTTTGGAACGCAGACCGATGACTTCTTTGAGGCGTCGGTCGGCTTCGGCGGTGGTGGTCGCTTCATTAATCAGACGTTCAATCTCTTCGGACGACAGGCCAGAGGTCGGCGTGATGCGTACCTGCTGTTCGCGCCCGCCGATTTTGTCCTGCGCCGAAACGTTGAGGATGCCGCTCGCATCCACTTCAAACGTCACTTCAATCTGCGGCGCACCGCGCGGCGCGGGCGGGATGCCGACGAGTTCAAACTTACCGAGCGAACGATTGCCCTGCGCCAGTTCGCGCTCGCCCTGCAAGACGTGAATCTCGACCGAAGACTGATTATCGACCACGGTCGTAAACGTCAGACTGTTACGCAGAGGAATGGTGGAATTGCGTTCGATGATTTTGGTGAACAGACCGCCGCGCGTCTCGACGCCGAGCGAGAGCGGCAACACGTCGAGCAGCACGATGTCTTTCACGTCACCCGTCAGGACGCCGCCCTGAATCGCCGCGCCCATCGCCACTACTTCGTCGGGGTTAATCTCCGCCGAAGGTTCGCGGCCAAAGATTTCGCGTACGGTGCGACCGATGATGGGCGAACGCGTCTGACCGCCGACGAGCAAAACTTTGTCGATGTCTGTGGGTTGGAGTTTGGCGTCCCAGAGCGCCTTCTGACACGGCTCGACCGTCTGCTCGATGAGGTCTGCGACGAGGGCTTCAAACTCCTCGCGCGAGAGCGTCTTGCTGAAATGTTTGGGGCCGGAGGCGTCTGCCGCGATGAAGGGGAGGTTGATGTTGGTTTCCGAGAGCGACGAAAGTTCGCACTTGGCGCGCTCGGCGGCCTCCTTCAGACGTTGCAATGCGAGACGGTCTTGGCGGAGGTCGATGCCTGTCTCGGACTGAAATTGATTCGTCATCCAGCCGATGATGCGCTCGTCGAAATCTTCGCCGCCGAGAAAGGTATTGCCCGACGTAGAGAGCACTTCAAAAACGCCGTCGTTGAGTTCGAGGATGGAAATATCAAACGTGCCGCCGCCGAGGTCGTAGACGGCGATGCGTTCGGATTCGGATTTGCCGAGGCCGTAGGCGAGCGCGGCGGCGGTCGGCTCGTTGACGATACGCATCACTTCGAGCCCGGCGACCTTACCGGCGTCTTTCGTCGCCTGGCGCTGCGCGTCGTTGAAGTAGGCCGGGACGGTGATGACCGCCTTGTCCACCTTCTGGCCGAGATAGTCTTCGGCAGACTGCTTCATCTTCTGAAGAATCATGGCCGAAATCTCAGGCGGGTTGTAATCTTTGCCGCCCGCGTTGACGCGCACGTCGCCGTTTCCGGCGGCCTGCACCTTGTAGGGCACCTGCTTAATCTCTTCGCTCACTTCCTCGAAGCGACGCCCCATGAAGCGTTTGATTGAATAGACCGTATTTTCCGGGTTGGTGACGGCCTGGCGCTTGGCGACCTGACCCACCAGACGGTTGCCGTCCTTCGTGAAAGCCACCACCGAGGGCGTCGTGCGACCACCTTCGGAGTTGGTAATCACG
>DASVTU010000010.1:0-31705 GCA_036387415.1 Pyrinomonadaceae bacterium
ATCATCAATTTTTTTATACGTCTTAAAAGAAGTATTAGGGTTCCCGTAAATTGTTGGGTCTATTGGAGATGACCCCTGGGCACCCAGGGCAGAAACTGCCCTGGGTGGTCTGGGCAGTTTCTGCCCTGGGTGGTCTGGGTGCTCAGGGCAGTCGAACTGCCCTGGGTCAACCTCGAAATTTCGTTCCGTTTTGTCTCCACTAGGAGTCGAATTTTGGGTGTTTAGGTGTACTGGATTGCCGTCGAAATCGAAGGGGAGATGTGCCTCTTCGGGTAGGTAGACGAAGTATTCGTTGCCGTCCTGCTCGCCCGCCTTCTCTTCCCAATTGACGAGGCCGACGGACTTGAGGTGGCGCAGATTATCCCTCAAAGTGTGCGTCGAACCGACGTGCGAACCATTCATGATTTCGGAGCGACGGAGCTGCGCCGACATACGCGGGACGACCGCGCCTCTCGTCTTGGAGTAGAGATAATCATAAATCTGTTTCGACTTGCCACGAAAGAGACCGTTACGAAGCGCATCTCTGACGACCGAGTTGGCCGATTTCATGAAATCTCGTTGCGGCGAGATTTCACCCTGGGCAGTTCTGGTGCTATGGGCAGGTCGCTTGCCCTGGGCAATTTTCCTGCGTTGTGTACCTGATGCAGGGAATATGCCCTGGGCAGGCAAAGTGCTGCGGGTAGATAGGTTGCCCTGTGCAGATAAACTGCCCTGGGCAGTTAAGCTGCTTGGAGTAGACGTAACGTCAAGCAAAGATTGAGTTTCCGCCGCTTGTTCCTGCTCGATTTTCTTTTGCTTCGCCGTTTGCAGGAGGGAGGCCAGGCCACCGATTTGTGGTTTTGTTCGTTCGTTGCTCATGCCTCGGCCTCTGCGTCGTCGGCACGCAATTGCATCTCTTGATAGGCCATTTCGAGGAGTTCGACAGGCACTTCTTCGAGATTGGCGAGTTTTGACATCTCGTAGGCCATTGAGCAGACGCGGAGCGTTTCGCGCGGAATGCCTCCCGTGAGCATCCAGAGTCGCTCGACCGTCTCGGCGGGGAAGGGGTTCGACAATTTATGAAGCTTGCACCTGTGTGCAATCATTCCAGAAACCTCTTCGACGGTCAGCGTGCTCATCACGGTCGGGGCAATCATACGGCTGTAGAGCGGCTTGTGCTGCTGCGAGCGTAGACGGTTGGAGAGTTCCATCTGGCCTGCGAGCACAATCTGGACGAGCTTTTCCTCGTTGGTCTCGAAGTTGAGGAACGCCCTCACCATTTCCAGCATTGAATCGGTGAGCTTCTGCGCCTCGTCGATGAAAAGTACGACGTTAAAGTCTTGACTGTATTGCTCTTGCAGCCATCCTTCGAGGTCGCTTTGATATTTCTGCGCCGAGCGTCGCGGCGGCAACCCGACGAGTTGGCAAATGTTGGCAATCATGGCGAATTCGGTCTTGAAGGTCGGTGTCGGGATGAGCACTGAGACGGTATCCTCGCTCGAATCGAAATCGGTGTGTAAATACCTGACCAGACTCGTCTTACCGAGGCCGACGGCGCCAATAATCACCGCTAATCCCTGCCGTTGCTCGACGCAGAAACGCGTTCTAAAGACAGCGGCTTCCAGAGACGGCGTAAAGTAGAGATTGTTCGGGTTCGGTGAGATGGAGAAGGGAGTTTTTGGTTTCGACTTGCGGCGACCGTTGGTTGCTGAACCGGGAGGGTTTGTTTCGATTTGTGTTGCCATAATGCGGCTTATAACATGAGGTGCGTTGTGCATCAACACTTATTTTTCAGTTTCTGGAAAAATTAAGCCTAACTTTTCGGAAAGCGGGGAAGTAAACGCCTGTCTTTGTCCGCATGAGGGTTTAAGAGGCTCGTCTTGTTGAAGGTGATGAAAACAGGCCTCTAGTAGTGGTTGGTTTTCCATTCCGGTGCAAGGAAGTGCGGAGAACAAAGGGTAATTTCTCAGGTAATAACGGTGGGCACGTCGCTGCCGCACCTCGCGCGAAGTTCTAGCAACTCCCTCGCGGCTTGCGTGAGAGGCGCAAGAATCTCCGCGACATCTCCGTCGCCGTCATCTCTAAGGAAACGTTCCAGATAGAGGCGAAGCGTCGCGCCTTCGGTGCCTGTGCCGGAGAGTCGACAGACGATGCGCGAGCCATCTTCGAGCAGAAGACGGATGCCCTGATGCGCGCTTTCGCTACCGTCTACGGGGTCTGTGTAACTGAAATCGTCGGCCTGCTCGATGCGACTCCCGCCCAGTGTGAATCCTTTGAGCGTCGGGAGTTTATCGCGTAGCGCCTCAATCATCGGAGTCGCCGCCGCCACCTGCAAGCCTTCGTAATCATGGCGTTGGTAGTAGCTGCGACCGAAGCGATGCCAGTGTTGGAGTACGACTTCGACGACGGATTTGCGCGTCGCGGCGAGAATCGACAGCCAGCAGAGCACAGCCCACAGTCCGTCCTTCTCGCGAACATGGTTCGAGCCGGTGCCGAAACTCTCCTCGCCGCAGATGGTACACAATCCGGCGTCCATCAGATTGCCGAAGAATTTCCAGCCCGTCGGAGTCTCATAGCAGGGAATATTGAGGGATGCGGCCACGCGGTCGGCGGCGGTGCTCGTCGGCATCGAACGTGCGATGCCAGCCAAGCCTGTACGGTAGCCGGGTATGCATTCGCGCGCGTACTCCGCGATGACGGCCAGCGAATCGCCCGGCGTGACGAAGATGTTGCGTCCGAGTATGAGGTTGCGGTCGCCATCGCCGTCACATGCCGCGCCGAGGTCGGGCGCGTCCGTCGCGTGCATGTGCGCGACCAACTCCGCCGCATGTACCAGATTAGGATCGGGATGATGGCCGCCGAAGTCTTCGAGCGGCGTGGCGTTGATGACGGTGCCTGCGCTCGCGCCGAGACGTTCTTCGAGGATGTAGCGGGCGTAGGGGCCTGTCACGGCGTTCATCGCATCGAACTGCATCCTGAAGCCGCTCTGGAAGAGTGCGCGTAGAGCCTCGAAGTCGAATAACTCCTCCATCACAGCCGTGTAGTCGGCGAGCGGATTGATGACGACGATTTCGGTGTCGCCGAGACGCATGCGGCCTTCGTGTTCGAGGTCTATGTCGGGATGTTCGAGCGTGAGATAGCGCGTGATTTTGAGCGTGTGCTCGTAGATGCGTCCGGTGAGATTTTCGGGCGCGGGGCCGCCGTTGCGTATGTTGTACTTGATGCCGAAATCTGCGTCCACGCCGCCGGGGTTGTGGCTGGCGGAGAGGACGAGGCCGCCGAGCGCGTCGCGGCGTCGGATGACCGCAGAGACGGCTGGTGTCGAGAGGATGCCGCCACGCCCGACCAGCACGCGCCCGAACCCGTTAGCGGCGGCCATGCGGAGAATCGTCTGGATGGCGGGGCGATTGTAGAAACGTCCATCGCCGCCGACGACCAGCGTCTCTGCGCCGAAGCCGTCGGGCGCGTCTTCGCGCAAGGTATCGAAGACCGCCTGCACGAAGTTCTCTAAATAGTTCAGCTGCATAAAGATGCGTGTTTTTTTTCGCAGACCGGAAGTGCCGGGTTGCTGGTCTGTGAAGGGTGCGGTGTGAATGGTTCTCATGTTTGCTCTCGGCTATTAACGATTCTTTGCGCGGCCTTGACAACGAATTGGGTGTGCTTCCGCGTCGAGAATTGGCGAAACACGGCGGCGACGATTCAAGAAACGTTGAGGCATTCGGCGTCTAAATAGGAGCGACCGACAGCGTTCACATCAGGGATTCGGGCGGGCGAAATCCAAAAATTCTATTGACACGTTGGCCTTGAGGGTATAGTGTCCCTGCCCATGCGAACGTAGGTCGATTGATTTGCTCTCGTTTAGATAGCGGTCACGCCTCTCTTAGTCCCAAAACATTAAATTCGTATTCTCCCTCTCTCAGGTGAATTCGACTGCGCGAACTGAACTTTATCAGTTCGTCCTCAATTGGAGAAGAGAAGTCTCTACACGGTTACGCGGCGTTGTTCGTGCTCTACGGCGATGACGAACGTACCGAAACTGATACGGAGCACCGTTAGCACTTCATCCAACACAATTCACAAGCCGTTTGGACAGCACCCTGCGATGATGTTCGGGTTCGACCGAGACATCTGCAAGTGTGCGAACCGTTGACCTAGAACCCATCCCGAAACCTCACACGCGACATACATGGTCGAGAAGCGATGTTTCGGAAATGATTTCAAACACCCCAGGAGAGCCTACCGATGAAACAAAGACCCCCGATTTCCCCCGTCCCTCGTCGTCCCGTTTACAAAAATCTTATGCTCGCGTTGGCGATGCCGCTGATTATCTTTTCCCTCGTCTGGAATTTCTCGCCGTTGGTGGCGAGCCAGAGCCAGAGTTCTCGTCGGCAGGAGAGTCCGCAAGACCAACCTTCCGGCACAGAAAATTACGACATCCGTGGCAGTCTCTCGAAGGCCGCACAAATCAAAAAGGAACGCCATCAGGAGCGTTCGAGTCACGAACGTAAACAGAAGAAGGCTAATCGCGGCCAGCGCATGAAGGCCGCCCGCGCGCGTCTCGCCGAGGATGTTCCGGGTCTGCGCGTCCGAGAGAATGATTTCGTGGAAGCGCCCGAAGTGGTCAGCGCGTCGGAGGCGAGCAATCGGCTGACGGCGTCCTCCGCCGAAGCGCATGAACGCGTCGTGCGTCGCTTCCTGTCCTCGAACGAAGGTCTCTACGGTCTGTCGGCCAAACAGGTCGCACGACTCAAGAAGACCGCGGAATACACCAACCCTTCGGGCAATCTCTCTTGGGTTTCGCTCGAACAGACCTTCAACGACATTCCGGTCTTTCAGGGCGAACTGCGCGCTGCGCTGACGCCCGAAGGCGAACTGGTGCAGACGACAGGCACGCTTGCGCCCGACGTTGACGAGAAAGAGTTGAATGCGAGGCCGGGTATTTCGGCAGCCGAGGCGGTTGCCAAAGCCGCCGCAACGATTGGCGTCGCCGTCAACCCAGACGATTTAGTCATCAAAGAATCCTCGCCTGACGGCAAGGGATTCGTGTTCGCGGGCGGCCCCTTCGCCGACGATACCAAAGTCGATTTAGTTTATTTCACGCTCGACTCCGGCCTCGTCGTGCTCGGTTGGTCGATGACACTGTGGCAAGACCCCCAGGCCTTCTACACCGTCGTTGACGCCGAAGACGGCCAGTTGTTCTTCCGCAAGAACATCACCGAAGACCAGACGCAGCCCGCCACCTACGTCGTCTACAACAGCGACAGCCCCGCGCCGCTTTCGCCCTCCAACGCCTTGCCCGGCTCAGGCATTCAGGGCGCAGCCGTCCCGCGCACAAGCTTCACGCTCATCACCGAACATCCTCTGAACGACCCCTGGCTCAACGACGGCGCGACCACCACGACGGGCAACAACGTCGATGCGGGTATGGACGTGCTCTCGCCCAACGGCATCGACGCCGGAAGCCGTGCCGTCTCGGCCTCGCGCAATTTCAACTTCGCCTACAATCCCGCGCCCGGCATCCCCGCGCCCGGTGATTCGCCGACGCTCGCCAGCTATCGTTTCGGCGAAGTCGTCAACATGTTCTTCTGGACGAATCGTTACCACGACCGCCTCTACCAACTCGGCTTCACCGAAGCGGCGCGAAACTTCCAGACCAACAACTTCGGTCGCGGCGGCGTCGGCAACGATGCCATCCTCGCCGAAGGGCAGGACTTTTCGGGGACGAGCAACGCCAACTTCTCCACCTCGCCCGACGGCACACCGGGACGTATGCAGATGTACATCTTCGACGGTCCGACGCCCGACCGCACTTCGGGTATCGACCAGGAGATTCTCATCCATGAGTTGACGCACGGCACGTCGAACCGTCTTCACTCGAACGCCTCCGGCCTGTCGGCCAACATGAGTCGCGGCATGGGCGAAGGCTGGTCTGACTTCTACGCGCGCTCGCTGCTCGCGTCAGCCGACGAGGACGTGAACGGCATCTACTCGACGGGCGGCTACTCGACGCTGACCATCACCGCGCCGACCGCCTTCAACGACAACTACTACTACGGCATCCGACGCTTCCCCTACGCCGTCAAAACCAATCTCGGCGCCAACGGCAAGCCGCACAACCCGCTCACCTTCGCAGACATCGACGCGGGTAAAATCAATCTTACCGACGGCGCTTTCCCGCGCGGCCCCATCGGTTCGAGTTCGGCACACGCCGTCCACAACATCGGCGAAGTCTGGTGCATGGCGCTCCTTGAAGTGCGTGCGCGTCTGATTAACCGTCTCGGTTTCGCCACCGGCAACCAGCGCATGCTGCAACTCGTCACCGACGCCATGAAACTCGACCCCGCTAACCCGACACTGCTCGACGGGCGCAACTCGCTGCTCGCCGCCAGCGCCGCGACGGGCGGCGGTGCCATCGAAGAGGCGGACATCTGGGCTGGCTTCGCGACGCGCGGCATGGGCTACGGCGCATCCGTGACGCCTGCGGCCACCACGCCCATCACCGTCACAGAATCCTTCGATGTGCCCAACCTTCTTCTCGGAACCGTCGATGTCGTCAACGACGCGTGCGACCTCAGCGGCTACGCAGACCCCGGCGAAGCCATCGAGTTAGCCGTCCAACTCACCAACCCGCTCTCCGGTACCGACGCGCTTGGCACGACGGCTTCCATCGTCGGCGGCGGCTCGGCCAGCTACGGCGACATCTCCGGCGGAACGAGCGCGACGCGTAATATCAGTTACACCGTTCCCGCAACCGCCGACTGCGGCGACAAAATCACGCTCACCATCGAAATCAACAGCAGCATCGGCCCCGTCACCAAGACCTACGTCTTGGAGGTCGGCGCACCGACCAGCGTCGGCGCGCCCCTCAGTGTCGGCACGGGCAACGTCGCCATCGCGCTTCCAGATGTCAGCACGGTCGATATTCCAATCGTCGTCACAGACTCCGGCATGATTGGCGACGTGAACGTCCGCGTCCGCCTCAACCATACCTTCGACGGCGACCTCATTATGAGCCTCATCGCTCCTGATGGAACCTCCGTCGCGCTCTCGAACAATCGCGGCAGCAGCGGCGACAATTTCGGCTCCGGCGCCAACGATTGCTCCGGCGTATCTACCATCTTCGACGACGCGGCGGCCACCGCCATCAGCGCAGGCGTCGCTCCCTTCGCGGGCGCGTTCAAGCCCGACGCTCCGCTCTCCGCGCTCAACGGCAAGGAGATAAACGGTACTTGGAAGCTGAGAATCGCCGACACGGGCGCTGCCGACGTGGGTACGCTCGGTTGCGTCCAACTCGAAATCACGCGACAGTTGTACTACTGCTGCGGCATCCCTGGCACGCCGATTATCAATGCCGTGCCGCCCGCCACAGTCGTTGCCGAGAGCGCCTCTCCGGCCAACAACGCGCCCGACCCAGACGAAACCGTGACGATGAGCTTCCCGATGCGAAACGTCGGGACAGGCTTGACTACTAACCTCGTCGCCACCTTGCAACCCGGCGGCGGCGTCAACGCGCCGAGCGCGCCACAGAGTTACGGCGTGCTGAGTCCCATCGGCGCGGCGGTGTCCAAGTCGTTCACCTTCGTACCGAGCGGCAACTGCGGCGACAACATCACCGCCACCTTCCAACTGCAAGACGGGGCGACCAATCTCGGCAACGTCTCGTACACCATCCGTCTCGGCTCAACCTTGACGGGCACAACCAACGGCGCAAATGCCACTAGCATCGCCATCCCTGCGACCGGAACCGGAACCGGAACGGGCGCGCCCTCCAACCCGTATCCGTCAAACATCAACATCTCCGGCATCAGCGGCACGGTGACCAAAGTCACGGCGACGCTGCATGGCTTCAACCACACCTTCCCCGGCGACGTTGACATCCTCATGGTCAGCCCCAGCGGTCAGAAAGTAATCCTGATGTCCGACGTGGGCGGTGGCACCGATGCTGTCAACGCCAGCATCACCTTCGACGACGCGGCAGCCGCCATCGGCACTGCGGTCGTCTCCGGCACCTTCCGCCCGACCAACAGCGGCACAGGCGACACCTTCCCGGCACCCGCTCCGGCGGCTCCCTACGGGGCGGCGCTCTCGGCCTTCAACAACCTCAACCCCAACGGCGCATGGAGCCTCTATGTGGTTGACGACGCGGGCACAGACATCGGCAGCATGGTCGGTGGTTGGAGTCTCACTATCACGACGGCTGACCCCTTCTGTGTCACTTCGCCGTGCACGCTCGGCGTTCCGTCAGACATTGTGCAGGACAACGACGCGGGCGCGTGCGGAGCGTTCGTCAGCTATGCGGCGGCGACCGTCACGGGCAGTTGCGGTGTGGTCAGCAGCAGCCCGCTCTCCGGCTCGTTCTTCTCGGTCGGAACCACTCCCGTCACCTTCACAGGCACGCGGCAGGACAACAGCACCACCACCGCCAGCTTCAACGTGACGGTCAACGACGCCGAAACGTTGACCATCACAGGCGCGTCCGTGGACAAGAGTTCGCTGTGGCCTGCCAACCACAAGATGGTTGACGTGACAGTCAACTACAACGTCGCCGACAACTGCACCGCACCGTCGGCCATCACACGCTCGCTCAGCGTCGCGAGCAACGAACCCGTCAACGGCACGGGCGACGGCGACACTGGCCCCGACTGGGAGGTCATTGATGCTAACCACGTGCGTCTGCGCGCCGAACGCGCGGGCGGAGGCTCTGGCCGCATCTACACCATCACCATCACTGCCACAGACGCCGCAGGGAACTCAACCACCCGCAACGTCAACGTGAAAGTGCCACACAACCAATAACGACTGACTCGTTCTGGCGCTCGCCCCGATGCGACCCAATCTCTCAAGGATAGAGTCGCATCAGGGCAAGCACCGAGCGAGTTCATCAACAACAATCAGGCCGCCAATGCACTCTCTGCACTGGCGGCCTGATTCAATTCGCCTACCATTCACAAACAACTCGATCTCAACGCGAACAACTCAAGCGCATCACGAACAAATCGACGCGACTTGAGGCGTTTCGCATCATCAACAAACGCTCGATACTCGTTCGCGTTCTGGGCGTCGCCTCGCAGCTTTGCCTGCACACGTCGATGATGCCTTACTTCTTGCTGCCGACGCCCTCCTTGAGCCTCCGCAGCAGCACCAGTCCGACAACCAAATCGACAACGCCCACCACCAGCATTCCGCTCGACGGCCTGCCGCCGTTGACCTTCAGGATTGCGTACATACCCAACAGGACGATGCCCGCCGCCACCATGAGGATAAAGAAGATTTTGCGTGCTCCGATGTTAGCCATTCCGTGATTCCTTTCGTCTACACTTGGTCTGAAATTCACTTCTTAAAGGTCTGCTGATTCTTCCTGACATAATGAGTCTTCACTGTCGCTCGCGCACGTGTGGTTATCGGCAGATAGTCGATAATCCACTCGTTGAAGTGTTCGTCGGGAGCGACGTAGAACGGGAGGCGCGTGATGACCATGTAAACCCGATTCAGTCCCGCCATATGATTGTGTCGCGTGTCGAGATTAACACCGCCGCACAGCGACAAGAACCGAGGGAAAGTAACACAAACACGTCCGATAAAATAGCCGCAATTTGTTGCTAACAGTACAGTTAAGATATTCAGGGAGGCTTGCACAAATATTGACAAATTCCGCATCGCCAAGAGCGACGAACGCGTTGAAGCAGGCATGTTACTTTGCTCAAAGAGTCGCGGGTTGTGCATAAATGCTGCAAATCATTAAACCGTGGATGTTATCGGACGTATGAGGCGTGTCAATAGTGAGTTGAAGCGTTTGGTGCGAGGCGAGATTATCTGTCAATCAACTGCTTGACATTCGCCGAACGGACGCGGACGGCTCCTTGAACGTTGAGGCAAGAGCGGTCTAAGAGATACGTTTTCTACTGCTGATGATTTTCGAGAGAACTTATTAGGTCTCCCTTTTTCCGCCGACGAGTCCTAAGAGACTATTCTTTAGTAGCGACGCGACGCGACGCGGGGTCAACACTTCGAGGGGCGCAAGCTTCAAAGCTTTCCATAGAAAGGGCAGCGCGTTCTTCACATCTCCGCTCCGCGTCGCCTTCCGATACTCATCGAGAGAGATTCGCGCGCCGTGCCCGGCGGCTTCCCTCTGAAGTTTCTTGAGGAGTAAGACGTTATCGCGCATCACATGTGTGTACTGATGTCTGGTCTGTCGGTCTATCGCATCATAGGTCTTCAGGAGCGAGGCGTACTGTTCCACGCCTCCGAGTCGCGTCCAGACTGCGCCCTCGTGTATTCGATAAGTCGCCATCACTTCATTTATATAACCAATATCTCCGTGTTGTGCGTTGAGGACGCTGAGCATCCAATCTCCATTCAAAACCTTGTAAAAGAGAGGCGGAAACCGACCGAAGAGATTGCGTCGAAACATGACCGTGCAGGCGCAGATAAAATTCCTCCGCACAATATCGGCGAGGGTTGAAATCTCCTTCTGGTCTGCATCGTTGAAGAGACTGCTGTTTTGCGGCGCGACTTCACTGACGACCAGTGCGTTATGAAAACAGACGCTACAATCTGGATGCGAATCTAAGAAATCGACTTGCTTTTGCAGTTTGTGAGGGGATGTCCAGTAATCGTCGCCATCGAGCAGTGCGACGTATTCGCCCGTGCACTTATAGAGTGTGTCGATGAAGTTGTTCTTGCCATAAGCGCCGAGATTGTGTTCACGCAGGAGCAGACGAATCTTATCTGGATGTCGCTTCTGTAAATCAATTAAAATCTCTCGCGTTCCGTCGGTCGAACAGTCTTCACCGACGACTATCTCGTAATCAAAATTCGTCTCTTGATTAAGCGCACTCTCGACGGCCTGCGCGATGTAGGGCGCATGGTTAAAGGTGATGATGTGGACGCTTAGTTTCATGCAATCTCGTCGGAGGACGTGTGGAAGTAGAGGAACTCTATCCAATCTTTTTTAGCCTATTTCAGATTTACTGGGCAGTCGTCTGGGCGGCGAAACACCTCGAAATAAGACGCCAGAGGCATTACGCCGAACATCGAACGCCAGCCGACACCAATCCCAGATACAAGATTGTCAGCTACTTCTTATACGTTTCACAGAATCTTCTTTGTCTCACCTCGTTCTGGTCAAACTCGGAATTCCTGCTCAAAGTTCACGACCGTCATTCGATGCGATTTGCAGGGATGATACTGATCATCCTCGCCACAGTTCTCTACTTCAAATCGTTGCGAAGCCTGGGCCGCAATTATTCGCCGTGTTTCGATTCTCATGTGCCTTTAGAACTGATTACCAGCGGCGCGTATAAATTCATTCGCCATCCATTGTATTTATCTAAGCTCGTAATCGTTATTGGGAACTTTGTAATCAGTGGCTCTCTATGGTTTCTGCTGATGTTCGTCTACCTCGCGTGGGAAACTGTGAGGACGATTATCAAAGAGGAAAAATATTTGGCAACCTCAGTGCAGGGATATTTGGAATACAAGAAAAGAACAACAAGAATGATTCCATTCGTCTTCTAACGAGCCAACCTCATGAAAGACGTACGCCGCACTAGCATTACATCACAACTCCAAAATGCTCGCGTAGCATCGCCTCATATTCTTCGTGACTTGTTAACACCCGCTCTTGCCGCTCGCCTATCTCGTTTGTACTGATAAATCTCATCTCGCTCAACGTCAAGCGCCCGTCCGCCGTCGCACGCGAGCAGATACGCGCTTTAGTAAAATGCGACTGCGGCGAAGTCTGGTGATAGCGACACATCTCTACATAGTCGGCATACTCGTAGGGCTGCAAGGTGAAGCGATACTGAGGTTCCCATTCATCACCATCGTCACGTTGCATCAGAATCAGATGGTCGTCGTCCGGGATGACGCGATAGGCGCGTCTGCCCTGTACCTGTTCGCCCCGTTCGTCAAGCAAGAGCGGTTCACGAAACGAATCGCCAAAGCCCACATCGACAAGCCAACGCTGCTCTAATATCACCATCAGGGTCATGTGGTCAAAGTCCGGCCCGAAGCCGCCTTCCTTCTTGGCAACTCCGGCTGAGAGCATTGAGACATTAAAGCCGAGTGCACGCAATAACGCGGCAAACAGACCGTTGGCTTCATAGCAGAAGCCGCCGCGCCTGTGTCCGACGATTTTGGTGAACAGAGCATCGTCGTCGAGCACAATCGGCTGCTTCGCATGAATACTCAAATTTTCAAAAGGCACCGCCAACAAATGAGCGACTTGCAACTCGCGCAGAGTCTCGGCAGTGGGGGCAAGCGAACCGTGATAGTTGATGCGTGCGAGGTAAGCCTTGATGTCCAAGCGGTCTCCTCTTTGAACGGAACGCGTCTGCGTCCAACGTCCGTATTGAACTACCGAGTACTATTTCTTCGCATTGATTTCATCAGGCATTCAACTTTGATTTCAACAATCAAACCCGTCGTTGACGGGCATGTCTCAGCATTGGCTGACGAGGCTCACTGTTTCGGTCGAGAATTTATCAGGTGCTTGGTCGTGTCTTCGGTGACGCTGAAGCTTGAGTGAACCATCTCCGACGTGTCTGCCGGCTTCAAGTAATTTTGGCCTGAGTTTGCTCCCAACTCATCCGGCGGCGTCGTCATCGGCTCTCTTTCCTTGAGGGCTTCGACGATTTTTTTGCTCACGAACATGCCGTTAATTATCAACCCGATTCCGATGAGAAACGGAATTACTCCGGCAATCCAGATGCGCTTGAGAATCTCCGCTTCCGGCGGCGGATTCTGACCGCTCAGGATAATGCCCTGCATCAAGAAGTAGAGAAAGATTGCCATTCCGAGGCCGACGCACGAAGTAATGACGCCTGCTTTAATTTCATTGTAGCGTTTCACTTCGGGCGTGATGCCGCGTTGCCGCTCTAACTCATGCGCGCGTCTTTTGCGTTCCCCTTCGGAGAGAAACATCTCTTTGACCCATGTCTTGCTCCAATCAAATTTCTCGTCCGTGTCGCGTCGAGAAACCGCCTGACGGACGGCCTGCAAGTTCGCGCCGCACAAGTTACAGAATTTAAGCTCGTCGTTTTGGTTAGCGCCACATTGGGGACAGAACATAAGCCACCTCCGGGAACAAGTTTCCAATAGATTACGTTATTGGAGTCTGATTGTTCTAATGTAGTTTCGCGGTTAATTTCCGAAAAATTGTTGACACGAACTTTCTATGGGCGGTGTTTTCTCTTGTGAGGCCGAAAATCTAGAGTCTGTTTTTATATCCCCGTCACATCGTTGCTACATGAATAGAGCCACAAAAGATAAGCGGTCGGATTTATAAGTGAAAAAGCTTTAATTGGGTTAATCTAAAGCTGTATTTGTCTTGACTCACAAATTGTAGACTACACCGGAGAAGGAACCTATATGAATTTCCCAAGAAATATTTCCAACTACTGTCTAACCGTTGTGCTGCTGTTTCTCTTCGCCGTGTCGGGACGCGCGGAGGTTACGGCTATTAAAGCCGGAAAACTGGTTGATCCTGAAACCGGCACGACGTTGGTCAATCAGATTATTCTCGTTGACGGCAATACGATTAAGGCAATCGGCAGTAACATCTCGCTTCCTCCGGGCACGACTGTTATCGACCTTTCAAAATATACAGTGCTGCCGGGTCTTTTCGACGCGCATTCACATCTATGCTTCAATGTCCGTGCAGGCCAAGACCAACTCTCCAACACATTATCGAGTCCCACCGCTTACCGCGCCATTCAGGGAGTAGCGAACGCACTCACGATGCTTGAGTCGGGTTTTACAACCGTTCGTGATGTCGGAAACAACGGAAATTATGCCGACACAGCTTTGCGTGTGGCGATAGATAGAGGCATCGTTCCCGGCCCGACCATGATTAATTCCGGGCGTATCATCGCGCCCTTCGGCGGCCAGTTCCAGATTCAACCGGAACGTCGCGGGATTTCAGAACCCGAATACTTTTTCGCCGACTCAAAGGAAGAACTCAGGAAAGCCATCCGCGAAAACATCCACTACGGCGCAAGAGTTATCAAAATAGTCGTTGACGACCAACCATACATCTATTCGGTGGACGACATAAAATTTGTCGTCGAGGAAGCTGCAAACGCCGGATTAAAAGTCGCCGCTCACTGCGGCACCGAACGCGGCGCACGCAACGCTGCCGAAGCGGGCGTCGCTTCAATCGAGCATGGCATTCACATGTCTGATGAGACATTGCAGTTAGCCAAGCGAAACAAAGTAGTGCTCGTCGGCACAGAGTTTACTGTGAAACTAGCCGAGTATTTGGGTTTGCCTCCAGAGCAGGCAAAAGCGTTTCATGTGAATTACGTTGACCGACTCAAACGCGCATACAAAATCGGAGTGCCGATGGTTTACGGCTCGGATGCCTTCTTCGACATTGAGGACGAAACACGCGGCGAGCAGGCGATTTCGATTATTGATAGTTTCGTCGAAGCCGGAGTCGCCAATAAAGACCTTCTCCGTTATATGACGACGGATGCAGCGCGGCTGCTCGGAGTTGAGAGTCGGCGCGGAGCGATCAAAGTGGGGTTGAGAGCCGACATTATCGCCACGACGGAAAACCCTCTCGACAACATCCAGACGCTCAAAAAGGTCTCTTTTGTCATGAAGAACGGCAAGGTTATCAAGAAGGCCAGTTAACGCCAAAAGATGTAGAAGTCGTCCAATATTTCTTGAACAATTAAAGTTCAACAGCGTCTACTTCAAGTGTTGATGGACGGATGCGAGCGGGAGTCCGTGTCGCCCGCGACGATAAATGAGTTGTCTCATTTAGGGCAGATAACGCCTCACCATCTCCAATAACTCAGCAGCGCCGCTGCTTAATGAAATATATCCATTGATAGCATTAGAAGTTGAGAGTTTGTTCAACTCGGCGGGAGATTCCTGAACTGTGACGACGATTATCGGCAGGGACGAGTTGCCATAAAACTCGCGGATTTGTTGCGCCTCTTTGACCGCACTACGTGAAAGGACACTATCGACTTCGAGCAACACCAGATGAGGCGGGATTAGTTGAGTTGATTGTGCGGGCGTAATCCAACGACGCACTGTTTCTACTCCCCAAGTGTTGTAACCAGCACTCGAAAGCAGCGAACGCAAACCGCTTCTAACGAGAGAATTTTTTGACACTACCAGAATGATTCGCAAAGGTTATACATCCTTTCGGTAATGTAGCGCCGTGGCGCGGCGCGTTGCGAAGCGTGGTGTTACAACGTGAACATCATCCTTCCAAAGTCGTAGAATTAAGCGCGCGGGCAGCCCTTTGTTGCCCCGTAGAATAATCGACGCGGTGCTTTCGGGCAATCCTGTTGCAGAGTCATCTGAAAATGGTTTTATCCGGTAAGTAAAACGGCGGGACGCCTTTCAAGCGACCCGCCGTTTTCGTGTCAGAAACAAGTCCGCGCTATAAGGCGCATGACTGTCATCTGGTCGCTGCGTAAGACACGTTGGAGTAACCGGAGTTGCCCGAAGCGTTGTACGCGTAGACGCGGTAACCGTAGGTTGTGCGGCGAGCGAGGCCAGTGTTGGTGTAGGTGTTGACGCCTGCGCCGACCGTGACGAGCGGCGCGAAGTTGGTGCAGTTTGCGCCCGTGCAACGCTCGATTCTAAAGCCGCTCTCGTTGTTTGAATTATCCGTCCAACGAAGAACTATCTGACCCTGTTTGGAGCCAGCCGTGGCGGTGAGTGCCGTAGGAGCGACTGGCGTTGCGCCTGCTAGGACGGTCAGCGTATTCGTGGCGTTACTGCCGCCGAAGCCGCCGCCCGCCGCGAAACTCGCGCCGACGCCGTTGGGATACGTTCCGGGCGCGATGCTGCCGAGACTGACGTTCGAGAGCGAGGCGACGCCCGATGCGTTGGTCGTGGCGCTTCCGGCGCTGGCACCATTGAGTGTGAAGCTGACGGTCTTGCCAACGATGCCGTTAGTGCCATCGGTGAGCGTCGCAGAGAGATTCACCGTCCCGCCGTAAGTGCCTGTCGCGGGGTTGACGGAGAGGCTTGTGTTGGTCGTCACCGTCTCGCAGGAGGCGGGGAGGTTGAACGCTTCCGTGCCGTCCGTCACGCTGCCAGTGCTGCCCTGTGTCGCGCTCAGGCCAAGGCCGCGCTTGGCAAACGCCTTCCAGATAAGACAGGCGTTTGCGCCGCCCGTCAGTTGTTGGTCTGCCTGAAGAATAGCGTCGCGACCGGAGACGAAGCCGGGGCTGCATGGTTGAAGCTTCATGCCGTCGATGACGAGTTGGATGGCGAGATTGTTGCCGCCCGTGTTCCACGGCGCGTAGACGTTCGGGTTGTAGCCGTGCACTTCGACCAAGTTCCAGTACATTTCCCACAGCATGCTCGCCCAGACGTAGCCGACGCCGTGAGGTACTGCCGCCGTTTTGATTGTGTTGTATGTCGAGGGATTGACCGACATGTCGGTGGTGTAGGGCGTCGGGCGAATGCCGTTGCCGGTTCCCGGTTGATAGCTGACGTAAGTACCGATGCCTCTGGCGGTCGTCGCCGTGTCGGATGGGTCGGTGGTCACGACGAGTCCGATGAAGTCGCTCCATCCTTCGCCCATCTGCTCCTGATTCCCCAGACACGACGTAGTGCTAGGGCCGCCCGTCAGGCGGTTGCTGATGCCGTGGCCGTATTCGTGTGCGATGACGCCTGCGTCGAAGTCGCTGTCACGGCTCGGAGGAGGATTCGGGTTAATCTTTAGAGAGGCGTTGAAGGGAAGATTGGCCTTGTAGAGATTAGCGTGGTCGAGTGTGACCATGACGGAGGGAATGTTGATGGTGGCATCCGTGCCACCCATCGCAATCGGGTCGCCGGGCGTGTTGTTTCCGACGATGACCGCGATGGCTCCCGCGTTCTGTGCATTTTTAACTTTCACGACGAAGCCGCAAGTGCCACGGTCGAGGAGCGCGATTTTTCCGGCGACGCTCGACGCGTTGCTGAGTGCGCTGCATCCGTCTGTGGTCGAAGGGCCAGACGCGTCCGCGGCATCAAGTGCGAGAACGACATCGCCCGTGACGCCTGTGTTCGTCAGAGCCGGGCCGAAGGCCGCGCTCGAAGATGGATAGTTGCCCGCAATGGCCGAGGGCGGATTGACGATGACCGCGTTCGATAGAGGATACGTCCAGACGAACATCTGCATGCGCGGGCGCGCCGAAGTAGTTCCAGAGTCGGGCGGCGTACCGAAGTTGGCGTTGTTTGTGCCGCTGCCGTCCTGCGCTTCAGCCTGCACGTAATCATTAGCGCCGCCGCCTCTCCCGTAGTTGTTCGACTGGAAATTACCCGCCGCCTCCGTGAAGCCATATTGATAGAACACGTCGTGGATGATGTTGTTCCAGTAGAAAAGATTGACGACCGCCGGAGGGCGATTGAGGGCGGGCGATTGGGTCGGGTCAAACTGGAAGTTGAACTGAAGATTCGCGCCGCCGTCGGGGTCGCTGTTGGTGTCCACGGTGTTGTTCGCGTCAATGTCGGTGTAGGCATGGACGTTGTTGCCGCGAGTTCTGGTAAACTCCGCGCCCGCCACGCCGTTCGTGTCGTGCCAGCCGAAGGGAGACGCGAGCGCGTCGGCGGGATTGAACACTTGCGTGCTCGCGCCGTCGTTCGGGCTTTCGAGCGGGAAGGCATAGACATTGTAAGACGAGCCATCATTGACGGTCGCCAGAGGTGCCGCCGCGAGCGACGCGCCGCGCGCCGTGTTGGCACGCCGCGCCGCAAGTTTTCTGTTTCGCTCAACATCGGGAGCGAAATTCTTGCCCCAGTTATCTTCGTCAATGTAATCGTGTCCGGCGAGAATCTCAGCCGTCTCGGCATCGACGCTGATGTTCCACCAATGCTCTCCACCGACTTCGCTGACCTCGACGCTCCACGCGAGTCGCAACAGATTCTCCGCGACAGGCTGGTAAACGAGCTTGACGCGAATCGGCTCCAGAGCTATTCCGCCCTTGCTGAAAGTCGTCTCGCGTTGCGCCCCGAATGGCGTTTCGAGTGCTTCGAGCGGTTCCGTAATCGTCAATCCGAGATGCTGTGCGGCGGCTTCAATCGCGCGCACAGGCGAGAGGGAAGCGTTGCTGCGATTGGCGGCGGCGCTTAGTCCTCTCACGAAACTGCTGTGGAGATTGATGACCTTTCCGTCTCTCGCCACGCTGGAACTCATCTCGGCTCCGACGACTTCGATGCCCGCAATCTGCTGCCTGAGATAGACGTGCGTGACGCCGTTATGCTGACTCTGATACTCGTCCATCACTTTCAAATCGAGTAAGTCGGATTCGGCGAGTCCGAACTTCTGTCGGTTTTGCTTGAGCAGGCCGACGGCGATGTCGAGTGGTTTGCCGTTCTGGGCGGTGGTCAACGGCTGGGTTTTTCCGGGCGCGTTAAGCGAGATTGATTCGGGTCGGAAACCAAACTGTTTCGGCTTTCTGTTAGTCTTCTCCGCTTTGTCTGATTGTGCGGTCACCTCGGTAAAATCGGCGGGGAGGCCGAGCGTTAACATGAGCATCGCAAATATCAGCAAGACGGAAGTTTTGCCTGAGGGTAGGTGGGTTCTGCGCTTCACGTGGGATCTCCTTTGAATGTGTAACAGTTGACCGGGTTAAAAGGATATGGCGACAAGGGAAGGCATCGGATGATTACATAAGTCGAGATAATTCACGTACCGCTTTGTCATAATCTGTGGAAGGGTTGTTGAATGATTGCGTTTTGAGCCGGGTATTGATACCACGCATTCAATTCGATGTCCAGATTAGGCCGACGCCTCGACGATGTGTGTCTCAAATCATCGCCCACGACGTAGATTGAATGATTGGGCTCGGCAGGATTACGGCGCAGCGTTATAATGCGCGGTCATATTTGCAAGGGAAGTTCGAGAGACTGCACGCAGAAGGAGAATGAAGCCAGTGTCAATGAAAGTTAAAGAAGTTGTTGCTCTCGTATTGCTTTCAGCCCTGCTCATATCGGGCTGCAAATCTGCCGGAGAAGTAAACACCAACACGGCGACTCAACCGACCAACACCAACACCAAGACAGAGACGGCGAAGTCAACCCCGTCGCCCGCCGCGCCGGATGCCGACGGCGTGATTTCTTCGGGCACGGGCGTGGAAAAAGAGAAGCCCGCGGAGGGCAAGGGTAACGTGCAAGGCAAAGTCTTTTTTAACGAACGGCCAGCCGCGGGCGTGGAAGTAAAACTCTGCGAAACATTCAACCAGTTTTTCGGCGGATGCAGCGGCGAAACATTCACGACCAAGACGGACGAGGGCGGCGAGTATTTAATCAAAAACGTGCCGCCGAGAGTTTACGAAGGCTTAATCGTGAAGGTCTTCGATTCTAAATATTACGTCTTCGCCACTTCGGGCATTGTCCAGACGGCCAAGTACAAGATTGAAGAGGGACGGACATTCTTCGCGCCCGACACGCACCTCTTCAAACAGGATTTGAAGTTGCTGAATCCGAAGGCAGGCGCGAAAATCGGCGGAAGCAACATCGAAGTGAAATGGGATTCTTACCCCGACGCGGCTTACTACAAGTTCAGCATCTACGCCGACAGTTCATCTGAAGCCAAGACGGAGTATGACTACATCAACAAGCGCGTCGATGGTTCATCTTTCGTTCTGGATAAACCGCTTTCACCCGGCACATACACTTGCAAAGTGGAAGCCTACAACAGCAACGACACCAAACTCGCACAAAGTCCGAGCGATATAAAGTTTACCGTGACGGGCGGGGCGGCGAAGTAAGTCTGGCGCGAGGTAGTGAGGCTCGCGTGGTAGAGATTTTTTCGAGACGTGACGGTCGCAGAGGAGTTGTCCGTGCTTTCGACTCCTTCTCTGCGACCGTCGTTCAAGAAGACAAGAGACGCGAGACTTCGCCGCCGGAACACTCAAGACGGCAGCCCATGTGCTGCTGCGACGTGTTGAAAAGTTGTGAACGAGAATCGGAACATTTCTTGAGAGGATTGTTTTCCGCTCAGCCTAAGCTTTAGAGTCCCCTCGCATTGAAGGTGTCTCCCTGCCTGATGTCTCCCGTTTCCAGACCCTTTCTAAACCAACGGACGCGCTGCTCGGAACTGCCGTGTGTGAATGAATCGGGAACGACGTAGCCCTGCCCACGACGTTGGAGTCGGTCGTCGCCGACTGCGCTGGCCGCGCCGAGCGCCTCCTCAATGTCTCCGGATTCGATAATGCCGCGCTTCTGCGCGTAATGCGCCCAGACGCCCGCATAGAAGTCTGCCTGCAATTCGAGCATGACCGAGAGACGATTGGAATCCGCCTCGCTCACCCTCCGCTGCCTCGCGCTGACCTGTTCGGTCGTCCCGAATAAATGTTGGACGTGGTGGCCGACCTCATGCGCGATGACATAGGCTTGTGCAAAATCGCCGGGAGCGCCCAACTGCGTCTTCATGTCACGATAGAAGGAAAGGTCTATGTAGACCTTTTCGTCTCCCGAACAGTAGAAAGGCCCCACGCTCGCCCCTGCGGCTCCGCAGGCCGAGCGGACTTGTCCGGTGAAGAGTGTCAGCGTCGGCTCTCTGTAAGTTCTCCCCGCCTGCTGAAAAATTTGCTTCCATACATCCTCCGTCTCGGCCAAGACGACGGAGGTGAACTGTTTGAGCTCTTCTTCCTGCGGGTTCACCTGTCGGGCGGTGCGGGTCTCTTGCGGGGAATCGTTTTGAACTTGTTCGAGCAACTGTCGCGGGTCTGCGCCAAACAGGAAGGCGAGCAACATCAAGACAAGAGTGCCGAGCCCGCCACCGACGGCCAGCCCGCCGCGCGATACGCCTCGTCGGTCTTCCACATTCGTGCTCTGACGACGGTCTCTCCAACGCATATTTTACGTGTCCCCCGATTGTCGTTTTGTGAATATGTTTTTGATTATAACTGCTACTCGCTCCGACGAGCGACTTTATTTAAGCGATGCGCCGCACGTCTGCAACATCTTCACCGACGAAGGGAAAGTAATAGCAATACACGGCTCAGCCGTCCCCTCTTCACGGGACGGCTGAGCCGTGTGTTGCTTGCTGCTAGAACGTGCGGCGTTTTACTGACCGAACCTGCCGCGATACTCGCCGGAGATAAGGAAGGCTCTGACCATCTCCGCGCGACGGATGCGTTGGCGAGCCACTAGTTCGTCGCGCACGTCTGCTCCGGGTGAACTGTGGTTGTTCAATTTCGTGAGCCAGAAATCGTAGCCCGCGTAGTTGAGGCCGGGTTCGGGCGCGTCGTCGGGGTTGCGGCGCAGATAGCCGATGTACTGCATCAGCACGAAGGCCGCGTTGTACTGGCGGTTATAGACCGACGCGCTTTCGGCGACATTACGCAGCGCGGCGGCGCGTCCCTCGACGCCACCGACGCCGAAGGCCGCGATAGCAGCGTTGCGTTCATCCGTCGTCGGCGTCGCCTGGGCGTTTTGAAACAACTTATCGACGAACGCCTCGGCGGTCATGCTTTCGGGGAACTGCGCGACGAACTCCGCGCTCTGTACCCAACGGCGTAGGAAATCCTGCTTGTTCGTCTCTAGTTGGTGCTCCCAATCACCGACGTTGACGACCACCCCGCGACCGACCTCCTGCGTGTCGCGCAGGAATTCACGATAACGCGGCATCCCACGCGGACGCGCAGGTGAATCCGTGAACGACGCCTTGTAGGTGCGTATGACGAAATAGCCCGTCTGCTGGAATTCTATCGAGAGGAAGAAGGCGGCGGAGACGTTCTGCCGACGGTCGTCGATGCAGGCCGCGTCGTTGCCGCAACTGGTGATTTGGTTCGCCCAGAAGGCGAGACCACTGGCGTCGCCCTGTCGGTTGAGGAAGTCATGATAGTGCTGGCCGACGAAGGTTAGCGTGTCGTCGATAGCATTGGTTGAAGGCTCTGTGGCGTCGTCGGCAATCTGGACGGTGGCGGTCGATTGTGCGCCCACCCCTGCTCCGCCAGTCGCGTTCGAGAGCGAGACGGAGAAGCTTTCCGCGCCTTCCACATACGAGTCTTCGTTGACGAGCAGGTCGAAGGTCTTGGAGGTGTCTCCGGCGGCGAAGCGCAAGGTGCCGAGGGCGGTCGTGTAGTCGGCGCGCTCGGTGGCTGTGCCGTCGGCGGTGGCGTAGTCAACGGTGGCGGGCGCGGTGGTGTCGCCGCTGCGTGTGACGGTGACGGTCACAGAGGTAATTTCCTCGTTCACCGGATAGGACGCCTGATTGAATTGAAACGTCGATGAGACGGGCGCGGGAGTTGGCGTCGGTGACGGCGTTGGGGTTGGAGTGGGCGTTGGCGTGGGTGTTGGGGTCGGGGTTGGCGTCGGTGTCGGGGCTGACAGGTCGCTAAGCTTGGTGATGAAGGTGTCGGTGTCGCCGCCGCCGTTCGCGGCCTGTACGGGCGTGAGGGTCGGGAAGTCGGTCGAAACGGTAATGCCCATGACGTAGGCGTCTCCGGCGGGATCGAGCGCGATGCGGTTGGCTCTGTCAAATCCGCTGCCGCCGATATAGGTTGAATAGACGAGCATGGTTGCGGATGGGTTGAACTTCGTGACGAAGGCATCGGCGGTGCCGTTGAGCGTGCTTTGGATGGGGCGGGCGAGGGCGAGATTCGCGGAGGCAGTCCCACCGGTGACGAGGATGCTACCGTCGGAATCGAGGGCGATGCCATTGCACGCATCGCTGGCTGAGCCGCCGAAATAGGTCGAGAAGACGTAGGCCGAACCATCCGGGGCGAGTTTGGTGATGAAGCCATCGCCTGCGCCGCCGAACGCGTTTTGGAATGCATTGGCGCGGGGAAAGTTGTCCGAAGCAGCGACGCCTACAATGTACGCGTTGCCAGCGGAATCAGTCGTAATGTCGATTCCGTTATCGTTCTCGCTGCCGCCGATAAAGGTTGAATAGAGGTAGGCCGAGCCATCCGCTTTGACCTTCGTGACGAAGGCGTCACCTGTGGGGAAGCCGCCGCCGAAAGTGCTCTGAATCGGGTTGACGGTCGGAAAATCGGTTGACCGTGTCTGTCCCGTGACGTATGCGTTGCCTGTGGAATCAACCGCGATGCCTGCGCCGTTTTCAAACCCTCCCTCGACGCCGTTGCTGCCGCCGAGGTAGGTCGAATAGACGAGCCCCTTGCCATCCGCGTTGAGTTTGGTGACGTAGGCGTCGGCTCCGGGGCTGCCGCTGTACGCGGCCTGAATAGGATTGAGGACGGGGAAGTCCGAGGAGGTGGTGCGGCCTGTGATGTAGGCGTTGCGGGAGGAGTCGATGGCGATATCACCGCTGGCGTCGAAAATCGTTCCGCCGATAAAGGTCGAATAGACGAGCGCGTTACCATCCGGGTTGAGCTTGGTGACGAAAGCATCGGAGAGACCGCCGCCGTATGTGCTTTGAAAGGCATTGGCGGTGGGAAAATCCTCAGAATGAGTCTCCCCGGCGATGTAAGCGTTGCCAGTGGAATCCACGTCGATGCCGAAGCAACGGTCGTCGCCGTTGAATGCACCGCTGCCGCTGCCGCCGAGATAGGTTGAGTAGACGAACGCGTCGCCAGTCGTGTTGAGTTTGGTGACGAAGGCGTCGCGCGCGCCGGTGAAAACGCCAGCACCGAAGGAGCTATCGTAGGCGTTCGCGGTGGGGAAATTGGTCGAGGCGGTGTCGCCGCAGATGTAAGCGTGACCCGCCGAATCCACCTTGATGTCGTGGCCCTCGTCGCTGTCGTTGCCGCCGAGATAGGTTGAATAGACTAAAACGGGGTCGATGACGAGAGGCAACTGCGCGTCGTACGCGCCCAACGTGAAGCCGACGCGCCCGTCGCGCCCGACCGAGTAGCCGCCCTCGACCGTGCGCCGCGTGCCCGCCACTTCCTGATAGACCACAGGCTTCGGCTGCCGGATTGTTTCCTCTCCTACGCCGAGCAAGAGGTCGCCCGACGCTTCGACTTCAACTCTATCCGCGCCCTCGAAACGAAGCCGCACGGCCTGCGGGTCGCGTCCGGGCGCGACCACGAAGTCGTATTCCAACTGCCGTTGGTTCCCGTAATAAACCACGTCAACGCCCGGATACACCTCGCTGTAACGCACGCGCCCGAAAGTGGGAATGTTCGTCCGCCACTGCGTCGCATCGTCGCCGTTAAAGTAATTGGCCTTGCCCGCCAATTCGTCCGCGCCTTCAACCTTTGCTCCGGCATTCGCCCCGACGAGTCGCATCCTCAACACGGACATCTGCGGAGTTGCGGATTGCGGATCATCGGTTTCAACGGAAGCGGTTTCAGTCCGCGCCGCCTGTTTCGCATTCCGTAATTGAAAGACGGCCTCGGTGGGCGTCAAAAACAATGCGTAGCCCGCGCCGCGCGCAACGAAGTCAACCTCCTTCGCGGTTTGACCCCGATTGGCCTCGAAACTCAACGGTATGCGTCCGTATCTTTCGCGCGCCTGAGATGGCGTGAGCGGCGACGCTTCCGTGTGGATGACGGCACGCGCCGGAGCATCCCTGTGGATAGAAATGGCTGGCGGGATAAGTAGACCCAACATGACGACTGACAGGACGATCGTTAGTAGGAATGTGAGTTTAGAAGGCGTAGCGGATAATTTCATGCATCCTCATCTTTCTTTGAGGCGGCGGTCGTGCGCCGCGATACTGAAGGGATTGCCGATTGCCTCTTTCAATCAAAAGTGTGTGAAGAGGCGTCGGGAAAAGATTGTCAAAGGAAAGTTTTTGCGTCCGCGCTCGCCTCTCCGATTCGCGCAGACTTGGGTCGTCAACCGTGCGTGTGGCGTGTGGCGGTCGCCGCGTGCGTGCTTATGCGAGAGGCTCGTTTGTATTTTGTTGGAGACGGAAGTTGCTACGGCTCTCCGAAAGGCACTCCGAATTTAAGATGGGCGCGAAGTCGGAGAGAATGGGCAAGCGGCTCTCCCGTCTCGCGCAGGGCGCAGGCGCATAAACATTGTGCGCGTGCATTTCAAGGGCGGATATCAGTGGGGCTGAGCCTACCAACGGAACAAGTTTTTTTCAAGCCTTTTGTCGCCCGCGTCGAATTAAATGAGACGGTTTCGGCCAAGACGCTCGCCGTTGCACGGCATCCCGCATGTCGTCCGGCGTGGTTTCTGAAACGTCGCGGCGTTCACGCGTCGGGCAGATATTTTCTAAGAAAGTCGATGTTTTGTAACAAGCCGAACTGTTGCGGAAATTCTTCGAGGATGGCGTTAACCAAATCGAGGCAGTATTGACGCCTCACCGTGGGTTCGACTTCGATGTGTCGTTTGTAGTGCCACGTGTGCGTCAACAAGGGTTGATTGCGGATTGAATAGAAGCGCCACACGTTGAGTTCGAGATTGGGCGGCTCGAAGCACGAACGGCTCGCACTCCATACCACGTCGATGTAAGGCAACAACAGGGAGTCGGTCTCCTTCGCGCACAGAGGCAAGAGACGTTGCTCTGCGAACAACATCTCCGGCGTCGCGGCGTTGGGGAAGGTCATGCCGCGACAGTTGTTCCTCATGAAGCGGAGCGCCTCACTGGCGTAATAATTTTTCAACGCCTCGTTTTTGAAATAGATAATCGACGTGTTGGCCGCCAGCGGATAATCCATATCCAATCCACGCTTGAACTCGTAATCCGGCGCGCGTCGCAGATTTTCTATCCGGCAATACCAACTCGAATCGTCCACCGCCTCCCAGTGCGTACAACGTGCGTCCGCGTCGCCGTCGTGAAACTTTTCAAGGTTCCGCCAGATAACCATGTCCAAATCGAGATAGACGGACGGACTCGGCTCATTTAGCAACGCAAAGAATTTGCCGGCAGACCAGAAAAGACTCGGATTGATTTCGTCGCAGTCGATACCGTCGAGAGCTTCGGTGTTGTACGCGTCCCAGAGTTCGAGCATGCCCAGTTGCGCGTAGTAGGAGACAGCCCTGCTATCGCCGTACAACTTAATCGTGCCGTTCAATTGTTTCCATTTCAAGACGGAGAGAATCGTTAAAAGGATGTCATAGTCGGGCAGGCTGTAGTGCTCGTCATCATGCGAGGCGGGGGCTTTGAATTTCTCTTCAAGACTGCTCCGGTGCTTTCCCTGTACCGACGGCGCCGACCACATCACATGGAATCCTTGCATGCCATCTTCGTTCCTTCGACTTGGTTCGTAGAGCGTTCGGAATAAGTGATTTTTCTGAATACTCACGGCGCGGAAGCGACGGCTCCCAATTCCTGTAGAGTAGAAATCTGAGAAGGCGTGAGGCCGGTTGCGCCCGCGACGTTCATGCCCTCGTAGAGTTTGGGGAAGCGCATGCGTTCGAGAGGGGAGCGAGTTTTGGCGTCCCAGAGATAGATGGTCTGCGCCGCGCCGCCGCTGGCGAACATGGAACCGTCGGGGCTGAAGGCGACGGAATTTATCCAGTAATCGGGATGCGTCAAGGTATCGAGACATTGATGCGTCGCCACGTCCCAGACTTTGACGGTGCGGTCTGCGCTGCCGCTGACGAGGACACGCCCGTCAGGGCTAAAGGCGATGGAATTGATGCGATTGGCGTGTCCAGTTATGGTATCGACGCACTTGCCCGTCTCTATGTTCCAGAGTTTGATTGAATAGTCGTGGCCTGCGGTTGCCATTAAAGGTTGATGCGGATGAAAGTCGATTGTGGTAGCCCAACCGCTTTCGTGTCCCGGAAGAACTTGATGAGGTCGCTCCGCTGACACGTCCCATAGTTTGATTGTGTAGTCTTCGGAGGTGGCGGCGAGCAGCTTCCCATCTCGGCTAAAGGCGATTGTACCAGCAAGGTTTTGACTACCTTCGAGAGTTGCGCGGCAGTTGTACATCTCCATGTCCCATAATTTTATCGTGTTGTCGCAACTGCTGCTCGCCAACAATTTGCCGTCCGGCGCGAAGACCACGGTTCGCAGGCGCTCTTTGTGCACGTCGAAGACCTTGAAGCATTCGCCGGAACGCACGTCCCAGAGACGCACGGTGCGGTCAGTGCTGCCGCTCGCTAACACGTCTCGGCTAGGGCTGAAAGCGAGCGTCGTGACGCGCTCTTGATGTTCTTTCAGAATGCGACGACATTGCCGCGTCGCCACATCCCAGAGTCTAATCAGATTATCACCGCTCCCGCCCGCGACGGTTTGACCGTCGGGACTCCACGCGATTGCCTCAATCGAACGGTTGTAACCCTGAAAGACCTGCACGCATTTTCCGCTCGTTGTCTCCCACATTCGCATCGTCATATCGCTGCTGCCGCTGGCGAGAAGTTGGCCGTTGCGCGTCAGTGCGAGCGAGTGAACATCGTGCGTATGACCGACGAGCGTCGCACGGCAATGTCCGACGGTGAGGTCGCGTACGTCCCATTTCTTTATCGTTTGGTCGTGGCTTGCGCTCCACAGAGTTTGACCGTCGGGGCTGAGCACAACCGACGAAACGTGGTCGTGATGTCCTGCCAGTGTGTGCAGGCAACGCGGTTCAGAGGGTTGCGCGATGTCCCAGAGCCGCACCATTTTATCGGCGCTGCCCGTCGCCAGCAGACGACCATCGGGACTGTACGCGACGGTGAAGACAGGCTCGTCGTGAAGCAACTCCCCTAGTTGTTTTTGTTCGGCGACGCTCCATAGCCTGACCGTCCGGTCGGTGCTGGCGCTCGCAAGGAGATTGCCGTCAGGACTAAAGGCAATGCCGTGGACATACTCGGTATGCCCCTGCAAGGTCTTGAGGCATTGGCCGGATGCGACGTTCCAGAGTTTGACGGTACAGTCGCCGCTGCCGCTCGCCAGGAGGCGACCGTCAGGACTAAAAGCCACGGAAGCCACCCATAACTTGTTATTCGGCAGAGAGGCTTTGAGCTGACACGTCTGCACGTCCCAGAGATTAATCACATGGTCGTTGCCGCCCGTGGCTAGTGTCTGACTGTCGGGACTGAAAGCCATTCCCCAGGCCGTATTCGGATGCGCTCTGAAGGTAAAGTGTTTCGCCCCGTCCGATACTCGCCAGATGTTCACCATGCCGATGGAATCGCCCGCCGCCACGAACTCACCGTCGGGGCTACAGGCGACGGACATGATGAAATTCAACGTCTCCGTGAAGGCGATCTTCGAGAAATGCGCGTGGGAGAAATCGACGTTGTTCAGATTCACATTTCTGAGAAACGCCTGCTCGATGGAGAGGTGCGAGAAGTTGTAGCCGGAGAGGTCAATCGACAGGTGGGAGGCGAGATTGATGATGTTGCCCGCTCCGTAACCAGGGTCGGGGTCGAGCGTCAAATCCTTCGGCTTGAGAGAGTCGAGGATGTGCTTGAATCTCTGTTCTAGTTTTTGCGTCGTCTTGAATGTCTTCAATAACTGCCGTGCGACGGGCTGAAGAATGAGATAGATTTGCGTCTCTCGCAAGTAGTCTTTGGTCAGCGCCTCGCATAATGGATGACTCTTGTAAAGAGAGAGGCTTCCGGTCGTCACTTCTACGCATATTTGACGCACGAAGAGACCCGTCATGTATTCCATGATGAGGGGTATCTGCGTAAAACCTGCGGCGTGAGGCATGATGAGAGAGCGTCCGCGCAACGACATGACGGCAGCCTGTAAGTCATAGATGGGGACTGTCGGCAACAATTCTTCCCGAAGTTTTTGAAACGAAACCGGCTCACGACTCACCATGAGCCAGTACATGATTTGCTTTTCCAGATGCGACAGACGGTTAAACTGTTCGTCCAGAATCTCCGTATAGTCGGAGGGCGGAGGCCCCGGATTTTTGAGAAATTCTTCGATGCTTCCCTGATAAACCTGCTTGATTCTTTCGGGCATAAATTCGAGCATGAAGGGAATGTTGTTGCAGTAGGCCACTACTTTCCGAAGCTCGTCGTCCGTGCCCGACACGCCCTTCGCTCTGAGATAACGGATAGCATCCTTCTCATCCAGACCCTCCATCTCGTAGGAACGGATAGGCAGTTGCGCTCCCTCCTGTCTGGCTATCTCCCTCGGCTTCTCGCGGCTCGTAATAAGCAGACAACCCCTGTGCTGCACCGCCCCGAAGCGCGCGAAGAGTTTGCCGTAATCTTCATAGCCGGGTCGGTATTGCATGTCGCCCTCACGCAAGATTGCCTCGGCATTATCGAGAACCAATAGACAGCGACGAGTTTTTAGTAGTCCGAGAAGAAGATTGATGGTTTCGTTGATGTCTCCGGCGAGCCTGACATCCTTCTCCTGCGCGAGAATGCCGACGACTTCCGCCAACACGTCGTTCAAGCGCGGAGAATTCTTGAGCGTGCGCCCGATGGCATAATCAAAACGCGCCTCGGCGTCATCCTGAATCTGTCTCGTCAATTCGCTGACGAGGGAAGTTTTGCCGATGCCGCCGATGCCCAGAATCGTGACCACACGACAGGCTTCGTCAACAATCCACGTCTTCAACAACCTAATCTCCTGCTGCCGTCCGAAGAAGGTCGGAGACACGTCCACTTCCCAATTATCAATCGTGCTCAAATCATCCCAACGTTCAAGCTCCTCCGCCTTCGCCTCTGTTTTACCCCGGACATTTATTTCTCTTTCAATAAACAGCCTGCTCAAACTCGTCGCAACCTTTGAAACCAAATCTTCTTCAGTCGTAAAGGTTTCAACGACGGTCGCTTCACGGAGTTTCTGCTTGAATTGATTAAGGCGGAGTTTTTCGGTGTCGTCGCCGATGAAAGCAGGCGGCCACGGCATACCGTCGTCGAGAATAAAGATGAGCGTCGGCAGGTTTACTTCGATGGCCGTGTCGTATTCGGCTTCAAGGATAGAGATGGTGTCGCCCGGCGGGATGGAGCCATAGCGGTGAGCGTAAATGCCGACGAATATATCGCTGCCTTCTCTGATGTGGCTCAGGCAATAGTCTTTGTCTTTCGGCTGCTGCTCGACCTCGCCGAAATCTTCCATCGCGATGTCGATGGCACCGATTTGCCTCAGCATCGCACGCACACGCGCCCGATACGTCTTTAAGTCCTTGTAAGTTGAAGATAAGAAAATTCGCTTGCTCATAAGTGAGAAAGCTGTCGGCGAGGGTTAGTGACCGAAGTCTCGAAGAGAACGCGGGTTCGACGAAACTGAGGAATCCGTCAACGGATGCGTGCGACGGACGCATCATACTCCCGCCACTTGGAGAGGTCAATCGGAGGGTTTTTACGAAGACGAGTGTTACTTCGCGGTGCGTGTCGTGACGCCTGACGTAACAGAGTTGCTGTTTTCAGACACCGTTAAAAAGCAGAGGCGAAGTCCTTTGAACTTCGCCTCGATGGAGTTGAAAAGCTGATTGAAGACCGAGACTTATTCCGGCAGAATATCTTCGACCATCTTTCGTCGCTTCGAGTTTAACCCGACTCTTTTCGTGGCCTGCGGCGGAGCGGTCATGGTGGGCTGAGAGCGCCGAGTGGCGTCGATTTACCCGCTCTATCCCACGTTGCGCGCCCGCCATACAGCAAGAAAGACATGCCGCGCAGCGAATGCCCTTCGAGTCCAACCTGGCTGGCGGGCACTTCCAGACGCACCCATTGCCCCGCTGTCGGCAATGCGCCCATGTAGCGTCTGCTCAATGTGCTGTCCGTACCATACGGTAGAAGGTTAGCGCCCTAGTAAGCACGATACCCCCACTTGCCGTCGTTGTATGACAACATAATCTCGCTCGGCGGGTTCGACGGGTCAAGATAGACGTAGGCGACCAGCACATCTCCGAAGTTGACGGCGCGACCATTCGCGGCGTTCAGGAAGTAGTGGTCGTGTGCGTCCGCGAGTAACGCGGAGTGGTGTGCGCTGGAACCTGAAAACGGCGCGGGTGAATTCGTTATCCAGTTCCAACCGTCGTTACTCGCGTTGAAGAAAAATAATACCGCGCTCTGGAATGCACAATGGGCGTGCGGATGATTTTAGTGCCCAACAGTGTCCCCACTAAAGTCTTCAGCTTCGTCCGCCAGAATGAAAACGACAAGTTTTTTGTCGTGCTAAATTTCTCGGATGCGACGCAGACCGTGACCTTCAAAGAAAATCTGTATCACGGAAAATATATTGATTATTTGGGCGCAGAGCCTGTTGAGTTAGACGGCACTACCCGGCTGCAATTAAAGCCGTGGGCTTATCATGTTTTCGTCAAATAATCAGGCCAATCCGTTGCCTACATAGCTGTTTCCGGTAAACGCCCTTTCAGGCAGGACTTCGGGTAGAGTGGAGATAAGTTTTGGTATTATTCGACGCGTAATCTTGTGAAACTTGTTGGAAACTAACCTCTTGTGAATCGAATAAAAGCACTTGAATGGGACGTTAAGGCACTTCAGTCAACTTTTCATGCCTGCATTTAGCCACACCGCCGTCGAAGCCCGCCGGATAATAAAAACCGCTTCCGCCACAGTCAGGGCATTTGCTCTTGTCAATCTGCGCGTTTCCCTCCGACGGAGATGCCTGCCCTTCGGCCTCGATTTGCTTCTTATCTTTCTTCCAGAGACGCCGACGGAGATGCTCTGCGAGAAAGGCTGGTGCCGATGAGACGGTTGTGCGTGCGGCGGCAATCTTTAACTCAGCCGCAAGCACTTCAAAGACTTCCATCCAGCGTTCGATTTCATCGGTGGATGGTTCCCTCCCAGTCACCTCTTGCGTCGTGTGCCGGAGCAGGTGCGCGAGCGCGGCGGCAGCCTCATCATCATCAATTTTTTTATACGTCTTAAAAGAAGTATTAGGGTTCCCGTAAATTGTTGGGTCTATTGGAGATGACCCCTGGGCACCCAGGGCAGAAACTGCCCTGGGTGGTCTGGGCAGTTTCTGCCCTGGGTGGTCTGGGTG
>DASVTU010000011.1:0-77818 GCA_036387415.1 Pyrinomonadaceae bacterium
ACCACTTACGAAACGGATCGTTCCGGCTCGGAATATAGCTCGTCTAAAACAGAGAAGACCAACACGAATTGGGGCGTGAACAGCTTCTGGACAGGCGGCTACGCGGATAACTGCAAGTGGCATGAAAGCTTGATGAAGTCCCTGGAATCGGAGCCGTTAGGGTTGATCGAACGCTTATTAACCCTCTCGTTTGCCGTCCTCGCTATTGCCATCAAAATCAAAATCATCAGCGACTTGTACCCGCCAGCAGCACCGAGCTATGAAGTAGCTTCAGATGGTCAGTTGGATCTCAACTCTTCGGCGCACGCGCCCTCCGGGGCCGCCGTCTAACAACGGCATGCCAAAGGCATGCAGCGGACGCGCGAACCATCGTTGCCTTTATCCTCTAGGTTGTCGGCGCGCCGCTGATGCCGGGCGTGCGGCTGCTATTGGGTTTAAAAACAGAGGAGCAAAATGTTGACTACAAACCGCGTCCTCACTTGGAAGCACCTCTCTCTGATTACCATAATCTTATCGCTTACCTCCTGCCTGGATATGTCGATCTTTAATCGTCGGGAGCAGGAGGTAGCAGGGCGAGCGGTTGCTGAGTTTCATGGACTACTGAATGAAGCGAAATATGAAGACATTTATAATCTTCTTGAGGATGAGAAGCGTAAGCCCGAGCACAAAGATAGCTTTGTAGCAGCCATGAAGAAGGTGCGGGAGGAATGGGGAAAAGTTCAAGGAACAAAGCTGAGGAAGATATACTTCTCGCGTGGCACATCCGTGATAATGTTCTGCGATACGAAGTTTGAAAAGGGTGACGGGCGCGAGATGTTCATTTGGCTCTTGAAGGGTAATGAGGTGTAGCTCTCCGATCACTTTGTAACTCAACTGACAGAATAGCTCCCATTAGAGAGTAGACTTGAGTATCACCGGGCGCAGCCAAACAACTCATTCAACCCGACCCGCGATAGCGTGGCTTTCATCAACGCTTTCTACGATTTGCTGGAATGCTGCATGCTCGGCGCGGGTTAATTCGGGCGTTAGGCTTTCTTTACGGGAAATTTCGCTAAAGGCTTTAGGCTTGGTTTCGACGAGTCTTGATACAGAAAAAGTTCTCTTTATAGTACTAAGAACAGTCTTACGAAATGCTATCCTCGGTAGAATCAACGCAGCATCCCAATCCCTTAGGAGGATATGCTAATGACATCAGCATCGAAACATCTTGAGGAGATAATCCACAAAAATTATCGAACGTCGACCTTACAAGTCATGTTTATAGATATTTAAAAATATTCCAAAAGACGTAATCTAACTAAGATCGCAGTCATTGACTCTTTCACCACATGCTTACGGCAAGCACTAATAGAAACCTCTAAAGAGTTTATCGGCTATGCCCCCTGATGGTGGCGCTCGAAATCGCGCTCGGCTTCGGCCAACTGCCGCGCGAGGTCTGCCCGGTCGTCCCGTTGGGGTCTCGCGTCAGAGGATGCGAGCAGCTCACGGAGGTCTCGGACGCGCGCATCGAGATGAATAGTTTTGCCCCACAGTTCGAGCGCGCCGAGCAGGGACTTCGCCCGCGGCACGGGCGCGGCTTTCTCCTGCTCACCAGTGTGCGGGCGGCTCTCATCGCGCTCGCGGCCCGAGACGCCCTCCTCTCCCCGACCCAGTCGTAGGTCGTGTCAGGCGCGGTATGGCATCACAGGCGGGTGCTCTCCGCGCCTGAGCGACTCCTCGAACCGCTCGCGCCAGTGCACCCACTCCAGCTTCTTTCTGATGTGGTCGTCGAAGATCGAAGGGTCGTTGAAGTGACGGCTGAAAGCGCGCGCCACCTCCTCATCGAGGTCCGGGTACTTGTCGAGTACCGCGTCGCCCGACGAGGTCGCTCTCCTGACGCTGATCTTCTTCCCCGAAAGCGCCGCGGCGCTTAGCCGCAGGTGCAGGTGGGTGTGGTCCGTATCGCAATGGAATTTCGTGCTGACCCACTATGACGTAGCTGGTAGTATAAGGGTTCACAAGCGGCTCCATTGTGAACTCACCACCTAGCCAGTGAAAAAGCACCTAAAGGTAATCTGATGGAAATCTTCCACTTTCGCATTATTCAACGCGCCGCCGTGCGCCTTAGTTGACTAAGCTATCGCACAATACTCAAAGAAACTACACAAGAGTCGCTTAGGCATCTCCGGTCGAATCGTTTGTTAGACAGTCTATTGAACGCCGAGCAACTCTTTCGTAAGTTTAGATAAGATGAGATGACACGTTCAAGCCAGCAGTCGCTCATATTCGTCTTTGACCACCTGGTAACACTCGCAGACGGTCGATTCCAAACCGCTCCGGTCAAGCATTGTGATGCGACCCCGCACGTAAGAAATCAGTCCCTGTTCTTGCAACCGCCCTGCCGCCTGAGTAACGCCTTCTCGTCGCACGCCCAGCATGTTGGCGATGAGTTCCTGTGTCATGACCAACTCGTCCGAGTTTAAGCGGTCGCGGCTCAGTAGCAGCCAGCGGCAGAGTTGTTGTTCGACGGTATGGAGGCGATTGCAGACCGCCGTCTGCGACATCTGTGTCATCAATGCCTGCGTGTAGCGCAAGAGCAAGCGTTGAAACGTGCCGCCCCGCGCGAACTCTTCCTGAAGCGCCTGAGCCTTCATCCTGAGTGCTTCTCCGGCACTCTGTACGACAGCACGATTAGGCACCGTATTGCCTCCCATAAATAGCGCGATGCCGACCAGCCCCTCGTTACCCGCTACCCCCATTTCGGCGGACGAGCCATTTTCCATCATGTATAGCAGAGAGATGATGGCGGTGGTTGGAAAATAGATGTGACCCATCTGCCCGCCAGACTCGTAAACGACCTCGCCGAGTACAAAGGGAACGTGTTCCAAGTACGGCAGGAGACGCTCATACTCCTCCTGAGGAAGCCGGGCGAGAAGCTTATTGCCCGTCGGTTCAACCGATCTCTGCGACATGTGTGAGGAAAGTCTCCTTCTTCAAGGTGTCGGGTATGGCACCGAGATTATACACGCGATATGTGTGTTAGAACACAGACGGGGTTCATCGCTTAGAGTATAATTATTGCTGCCGTTCTTTACGGAATTCATCTTTCGACATCAGGAACTGAGTAAGAACCATCTCCTTGTGCCGTCTGCTGGTTTTGCCAACGGACTACAGTCAAGGAGCTATTTTGTTGCCCAAGAACTCTCGAACGCCAGCCATCCAGAACCAACTTCTCGCCGCTCTGCCGAGTAAAGAATACAAGCGCCTGATTCCGTATCTGGAATCCGTTCCCCTGCCCCTAATGGAAGTTCTTTATGAGAGCGGAGAGCCAATCAAACACGTCTATTTCCCTAACGACGGACTCATCTCGCTTTTAGTCGTTATGCGAGACGGGACGCCCAGAGAAGTAGGAATCATCGGCAGCGAGGGGATGTTAGGTGTCCCGGTGGTTTTGGGAATGAACACTACACCGACCCGTGCGCTCGTCCAAATGTCCGGCAGCGCCATGCGCATAACTGCTCAGGCGCTCAGAGACGAACTCAAGCGCGGCGGGGCGCTTCAAAACATGCTGCAACGCTATATCCACGCCTTCTTTACACAGGTCGCGCAATCGGCGGCCTGCATCAGCTCGCACGGGGTGAACAGACGCCTCTCGCGCTGGCTGGTGATGACGCACGACCATGCGCCGGGAGACGAGTTTGAGATGAAGCACGAGTTCATGGCGATGATGCTCGGTGTGACGCGTTCCATAGTGACGAGGGCTGCGGGCACTCTCCAAAATGAGAAGATGATTCGTTATACGCGTGGGCAAGTGACCATCCTCGACCGTCGCAGGTTGGAGACGAATGCATGTGAGTGCTACGGGGCGGTAAAAAAAGAGTACGAGCGTAGCGCGTCCACATCGTTATGAAATACGTCTTGCATACCTGTCAACTACTCAACGAAGTAATACTAAATACTTCTCTATATGTGTACTACCGCACAGACGGTCGCTTTAGTTTGGCTTAATCTGTAACTTCTCAAGCCCTAACAAATGCTTACCCGACTAAGCTCGCGTTATCGCGGGAGAGAAAGCTGGTAACGGTATCAATCACGGCCGTTCATCTATACTTGACCGAACGCAAGTATATTCGCAGAACCCACGTTCATTTCCTCGAAATTGCTTTTCCCACACCCCCGTTTTAATTCGGCGAGTGCCGGACTCTGCTCAACTGCCGGGATGTTCCAGCCGCAACGAGCAGGGCTGCTGACATGAAGTTAATGTTACTTGTCGGATGATATGCCTCAATGCCGTGAAGCGCCGCGTGATGTTGAAGTAAGACAGGATCGTGCCACTCAGCTTCGGCTTTAACTTCGGATAAGGAAAATATAGTGACTCACAAGTACATCAGATTCTTTACAGGTGTGGCGCTCGCCATACTTCTCGGCGCAGCAGGCGTCTCATTTGTTTATACACCCACCACCTCAGCGCAAAGCACAGTGCCGCGAGGCACGACGACGACCTATGCGGTCTTGGCCGCCACGGCGGTGACAAGCACGGGCTTGACCGTAATCAACGGCGATCTGGGTATCTATCCGGGGCTGGCACTCACCGGCGCTCCGGTCATAACCGGAGCGACACATTTAGGTGATCCGGTCGCAGCTCAGGCTCAGGCCGATGCCCTGATCGAATACAATTATCTAGATGGCTTGCCGTGCGGCACTGACTTGACCGGTCAAGACCTCGGTGGACAGACACTCGGGCCGGGCGTCTATTGTTTCGATACGTCAGCTCAGTTGACGGGAATACTCACCCTCGACGCGGGGGGCGTGTGTGATCCCCTCTTCGTCTTCCAGATAGGGAGCACCCTCACAACAGCTACGGTTTCGTCCATCGTCGTGATCAATAATCCTTGCAGTGTAAACTGCAAGGGTGGGTCGAATGTGTTTTTTCAGGTCGGTAGTTCCGCGACTATCGGCACGGGCACTCAATTTGTAGGAAACATTGTGGCCCACACTAGCGCCACCTTGAATACGGGCGCCAGCTTGGCCGGCAGTGTCTTCGCGCTCAACGGCGCAGTGACGCTCGATAGCAACAACATCTCTGCCTGTGGCGCCATCGTGCAGCCGACGCCCACGCCGAGTCCTTCACCGACGGCTACTCCTACGCCCACTCCTACGCCGACAATCACATGCGCGCCCAAGGTGACCGGCGGCGGGCAGATACCTGTTCCCGATCCAGATAGCAATAACCAACTTGCCACCGGCACGGGACGCGCCACCTTCGGCTTCAACTCGCAGCCGGAAAAGGGCTGCACGGACGGCGCAGCGAAGGGCCACTTCAACTACGTCAACCATGTGACCGGCCTGCACGTCAACGGCAAGGTTCTCAACTCTGTGTTAATCGCGCCGAACACTGTCCAGTTCTCGGGCGAGTGCGGAACGGGCTGCACGTTCACCGTGACGGTGCAAGACAACGGCGAACCCGGCACACTCGATACGTTCGGTTTGGACGTGACGGGTACGAAGAACGAGCACAGGTCGCTACGCGTCATCAGTCGCGGAAACATTCAGTTCCACTATTAAAAGTGGCGGCTGACATGTAACCACTGAAGTCGGATGCCACTTCATAGAGCCGATAGCAGACTCTATAAAAAGCGGGAGCGAAGTTCATTGAACTTCGCTCCCGCTTTTCAACGGTCGTTAAGACATGACGTGCTTAGTCTCCGCGCAGGTTGCGGAAGGTGATCGAATAGCGCAGAGCGCCCACCGGTGGGATGCTGTGTTCCCAATCCGTCCGCGCCGGACCGCTCAAGTAGTAGACTGAACGCGGCTCCGCAGTTACCTTCACCCGCTCCCATTTCTTCTCGGTAACCCTCCGCCGCAGGCGGAGCACGCATGGCGCGAGGAGCGAGACGCCGACCGTTTCGCCGAAGACTGCCTTGTCGCGATGCCACCCGATACCTGCGCTTGGGCCGTACTCCGTGATGAGCACATGCTGCAACGCCCCGGGTTCCATGCCAGCGAACGCGGCGGCGTGCACGCGAAGCGCGAGGAGGAAGTCCGGGATGTCATCAGCCTTCCGCAGGTGATGCGAGGAGAAGTCGTATTGCCAGCCGAATGAGACCACGCGGCGTTTGCCCGTGTAACCATGGAACTCGAATTCCCGGAAGGGCAGCCCACGCACGAACGCCAAGAGCGCGGCCTCATCGGCCGAGCCGATAATCTCAGGCTTGTATCGGAAGCCTTCGGGGAGATCGGCTGCCGTTTTTCGTGCGCCGCCCGCCCCGCCGAAGATGTCTAACTGCGATGTCATGGTGCGCTCACGGAACGATCAGGCGTGCGCGACCTTGAGCCTCCCTGCACGAATTTGACGAGCAAAATCGCGGCAAATGATGTTCTAGCTCGCCCTCATAGTCAACAGTGCCATTCGCAAAAGTGTGGTTATGTGCAAATTACACGCGATACTGCACCTATTCTCTTAAAAATTCTAGAACTTGAAAGTGAAGGCGTGACGATAACAATGCTCGCCAAAGCGTTGAGGAAAGACCGAGCCTTCGTCTACGATTTTATTAAGGAAGCCGAAAGGGACTCTCGACAATTTTTAGCGTGTAATGATTTGTCTTCAACTAAAGGTAAGGAAAGGGACACTGCGATTGCAGAGACTAAAAGGTCTAGAGAGGGAAGGCATACAGATATTCTCGAAATTAGACTCGACCGGTTAATCACGCATCCCTTATCGGTCCTGTCGAGGCCTAGATCTCCACTTTAGAGAAGCGCCACGCGCCCACATAGAGCAGCACTACGGCGACCACCGCGAGGATGAGGATGTCGAAGCCGATACCGAAGTACGTCATACCGGTGAGTGCGCCGCGCATCCCGTCCACGCCGTAGGTCAGCGGGTTTATACGTGTCAGAGCCGTCAGCACCTTCGGCAGGTTCGCCAGTGGGTAGAGCGCGCCCGAGAGGAAATAGATAGGCATCACGAGGAAGTTCGTCACGAACTGGAAGCCATGCATGTCCTTCAGGCTTGAGCCGAGCGCCGTGCCGAGTGCCGTGAAAACCACCGCAGTCAGAATCACCAGGAAGAGTGCCGTCGGCAACGACGCAAAGCCGACGGGACGAAAGCCTGCGATGAGGCTGACGACGAAGACGAGCAGCCCTTGAATCGTCGCGACCGTCGCGCCACCGAGCGTCCGGCCCAGCATAATCCAGATGCGCGGCACGGGCGCGACTAAGGTCTCCTTGAGGAAGCCGAACTGCCTGTCCCACAGCAGCGTGACGCCCGAAAATATCGAGGCGAAGAGCACCGTCATCCCGACGACGCCCGGTGCCATGAACTGCAAGTAATCGCCTTCGCCCGCGCGCCGGAAGACCGGCCCGAGCCCATAGCCGAGCACGCCGAGGTACATGATGGGCGAGCCTAGAGAGGCGAAGGCCTGCGTGCGCGAGCGCAGGTACTTCTTCATCTCGCGCAGCCAGAGCACGTAGACGACCCTCATCTCCGGTTGCTCCACATGCGAGCCATTTGCCGCATCCGGTCGGCAGAGCCCGCTGTCTCGTCGCGGATGGTCGTGCCCGTCAGCGCGAGGAACGCGCCTTCAAGCGAGTCGGCTCCGGTTCGCTCCTTCAGCTCGGCCGACGAGCCGATAGCGACGATGCGGCCGTGGTCAATGATGGCGATGCGGTCAGCTATGCGCTCGGCTTCATCCATGTAGTGCGTGGTGAGGAAGACGGTCACTTGATCTGTCTCGTTGAGCTTTTTGACGTGTATCCACATCTGGTTGCGGCTCTGTGGGTCGAGCCCCAGTGTCGGCTCGTCCAGGAAGAGAACCTTCGGTGTGTGCAGCAGCCCGCGCGCGATCTCCAAACGCCGACGCATCCCGCCGGAGAAGGTCTTGACGAACGAGTCGCGGCGCTCCCAGAGCTCGAAGAGTCTGAGCAACTCCTCGGCGCGCGCCCGCCGCGCGCGCCGCGCCACACCGTAGAGGACGCCGTGAATCTCCATGTTCTCCCAAGCCGTCAGCTCTTGGTCGAGGCTCGGGTCTTGGAAGACGACGCCGAAGCGCTTGCGCACCTCGTCTCGCTTAGCCGTCAGGTCGAGCCCGTCGAACTCCAGACGGCCGCTCGTCGGCTTGAGCAGCGTCGTGAGCATCTTGATAGTAGTCGTCTTCCCGGCTCCGTTAGGCCCGAGGAAGGCGAAGACCTCGCCACGGTGCACCTCGAACGATACGTCGTTGACGGCTGTCACGTCGCCGAACTGCTTGACCAGATTCTCCACGCGAATCATCCGCAATCTCTTTTCATTGATAGTCTGCTGCTATAGCAAAGTCCCAAGCTTGTCAGTCGGAAGCCCGACCTGTCGAATGGTGATTCTTAAGGTTACCTTAGCAACTTCATTGTGGTCAGGAACGACGAAGTGACGGTGTGTAATATTCTCGATGGCGCTCTCGTCTCACCTTGAGAGGTGACCGCGCAGCGATGGAACTCTCGCAGCAAGTGAACCGCCCGTCCTCATCCTGCTCAATCAACAAGCGATATTTCGCATGTAACCTCCGGCCACATTGTCCGCATTTCGCTCGCCGAGCGCAAGCGATATGATCATGCGGGCGAAAAGTTGCAGGGAGTGCGAGAATTTGAGAAGTTTTTGAGTCTGGCCTTGATCCGAGTTTGACGAGAAGCCCTCCAGAGATTCTTCAACAATAGACGTGCCAGCGCCTACTCGGTAGCTAAAGTGCTCATGTGATATTCTTCCGCCTGTTCGTGTCTTTGAAAATAAGGCGACGGAGTTCCGATGCGTTAAGAGCGGCTCACCCTCAAAAGAGTCTTGAGTATTGCCATCGAGCATGAGAGCTTCATACTCACGGCGGAAGAGTTAAGCATAGACGTATTATTGGGACTTCACAATCATATCAAGACCCGAACGCTGCCCAGCACCAATACCATGACGACCATCCCGCATCAGCCGCCGGCTCCAGTCGAGTGCGCCAACCTTGTGAGCGCACTGCGGGCTTTTGTCGTCTCGACCCTTGAGGAGTTGGCCGAACGGCACGCGCCCGGGCTCTCGCTGCCGCGCGTGCTGGCTGGCTATCCCGTAGGGCCGGACGCCCGCGCCGACCTGATCTACACCCTTGGACTGCTGGCGGACGCGGGCGTCGAAACCGTGGCGGGGCGCCCGACCGAAGAGGTCTTGCGCGCCCTGCTCAGCCGTGTCGACGGCAGCGCCACGAGCACGTTCTTCTCCTACCGTATCGCTGAGACCCTGGCGCGTTGGGGGCCATTCGCCGACAACCCGCTGTTGATTGGGCTGGACTCGGCGCAGGTTGAGCAGGTTCGTACAGCCTGCGACGCGACGGACGCGATCAAGAGCTTGGAAACCTCACTTCCCCGCAACTATGTACCCGTACTGGCGCGTTGCGAGCTGGCGCGCCAAAGGCTCGGGCTCGCGGCACAGGGAGAGGTGCTTGATCATTTGATCGAGCGAACTCGCGCCCTGTTCACCGAGCAGTCGGGTGGGTTCGTTGACGACGCCCGCCACCGAGCCGGTCGCTTCGATGTCTACACCCTAGACTGTTACCTCTTCGCGGCTCCGCTAGTTGACCGGCTCGGCGAAGCTTGGTCTCGGGGTGCTAGTCACGCGCTCGGGTTGGTCGAGTTCGTGGAGGCGCGTAACGGCGCGGCCATCCCCTGGGGTCGTTCCGCTGGCGCGCTCGCGCTCTGCCTGACGTTGGAGATGGCAGCGCTGGGCTTCGAGCACGGACTGATCCCGCAGCAGGCCGCCGCGCCGTGGCTCGCACGGGCTGAACGCGCCTTCGCGACGTTGCGCGATTGGTTCGCTGGCGGCCTCATCCGGGCACATCAGCACCGCTCGCCATACGCCTATCGCGGTCCGGCGCGGCGGCTACAGATGACCTTCGACTGCCTCGGAAAGATGACCCTGGCAGCCGTGGGCCTCAGCGGTGCTCCCGAACGGTCGCAGCCGAGCGACGAGGCTGTCGACCGCGTGCTGTGGTTCGATGATGCGCGCAGGCATGGCGTGTGGTCATACCACTCGGAGGAGCTTTCATTCGTGCTGCCGCTCGTCGGGGCGACCACTACGGACTACCTACCTGCCCTTCAGAGCCCGGGGCTGTTCGAGGTTCCGGTTGACAGCCCGCTTGCGACCGGGCTTCCGTTCGCTATCAAGGACGGCGTGACGTTCGCCCCGGCCGGAGCGCCAGCGAGCGTGGAGAAGCATGCCGACGGCATCACCATCGAGCACCACGGCTGGCACCGCACCGGCGAGGTAAACGCACATTTCGAAACGGCCGGGCTCGCGGCGCGTCGCCGTGCGGTCTACAGCGTGCGGGGACGCGCCGTCTCCATCGAGGAGGAGTTGTGGTTCGACGCAGTGCCAGATATCGTCGCCTTACAGGTCGCTGACAGTCAAGACCGGCCCTTGCGGGTCACCTTCGAGATTACTCGGCCGCACGTCGTCACCACCATCGACACTGACGGCATCCGCGAGTACCGCAGCTATTGGGGCGAGTTGCCGCGTGTCCATCAAGCCGACATCGAGCCCGCTCGCCACCTCACCTTCCGCTGGACAGTTCAGCCGAAGTACCGGATCCTAAGCCCGTCCACCCAGCACTCTTACGTGCGTTGCCTGTACAGCGCGCTGGCTGACGACATCGCACTGATTCCTTGGACGTATCAGGCTGGCTTGGACGAGCAGGTTGTGGCAGACTGCGATGGCTTCCACTTACATTGGCCTGAGCGCATGATGCCCCGTCAGGCCGAGCTTCACCAGCGGTTCATCACCGCTCTCAAGCGGCACGGAATCCCGATCCTGTGGACGCAGCACAACCTCACGCCGCACGATCCCAGCCCCGAGAACGACACGATCTACCGAGCTTGGGCCGTAGCTGCCGACGCCGTGATCCACCACTCCGTGTACGGCATGCAGAAGGCTCGGGCTGCCTTGCCGTACTCCCCTCGCGCGCAGCATCATGTTATCCCCCACGGCTGCTTCGGCGAACCCGGCATGCGTCTGTCAGGCAATGACAGGCGGGCAGTTGAAGCGTCGCTAGGACTTCGTCACGGCGTTCTGCGGCTCGGCGTCATCGGCGCGCCACGGCCGGGCAAGCGCGTTGACCTCGTTATGGCGGCGGTCGCCGGATCGGCGCGGGACAACATCGAGTTGGTCACCTTCTCGCTACGAGAAGACGAGCAACCACCCGCCGACCGCCGCATCGTAGCCCGGCCGTACAGCTACGTGCCGCAGAGCGAGTACGACGCGCTGCTGGGCACGGTCGACCTACTGGTACTGCCGTTCTACGGTGACGCCATGCTGACGACCGGGTTGGTTGCCGATGCCATCGGACGCGGTGTGCCGTGCCTGACCTCGCCTTGGCCGTACCTCACCGAGACGCTCGGCGACGCAGCCCTGCCCTACGGGTCGTCCGCGGAGGACTTGCGCGAGCGCCTCGACAGACTCTCCCACACAGAGATCGGTGAGGCGGCGCGGCGGATGGCCGCCCTCCGACCGCTGTATGACTGGGCGCGGATCAGTGCCCTGCATCTGCGTGTCTGGGAGGAGTTGACCGCACTTGATTCAGCAAGGACGGTAAAGGAGAATCCGCAATGACCGATATTGAAGTCCTCGACATCGTCGTACACGCAGCCGCGTTAGTGCTGCAACGCAACGACGTGACGGCGCAGTCCAACTTTCTCGAACTCGGCGGCTCTTCGCTGGCGGCCATCCACCTCGTCGACAAGCTTAACAAGGAGTTCGGAGGCGACCTTTCCCCGCTCGCGCCCTTCGAGGTCGAGGACCTCCGCGGCCTCGCCAACCTCTACCTTCAACGGCATGGAGACTGAGCACCACGGCGCGCCTGACACGCGCAGCCACCCCTTTCCGAGCCTCGTTGACATACTCCGGCCACCTGTCTATCTTGGGAATCGAAGTCTATGCTGGTCGCATTGAAAGTCATACAGATGCCGGGCTGGTATCTACGAACCCGCGACCATCATCCTCCTGCCTAATCATCTACGGGAAATCGTCCGTCGGATTGGTTTCTCTCAAAGGAGAAAGACGTTGGATAGTCTCCTCTCGGAACTCGCTGACCGGGCCAAAGAAGCGCGCAAGGAGGCTGGCATCTGGCAGGCTTCCTTCTTCACGCCGGCGGACAGGGCGTCACGCGTGGCCCTTGAACGGCTGCTCGCCTCTAATGCAGTGCTCTTCGTCCACGATGAAATTCACGCGCAACTCATAGGGCTCGTCGAAGCCCGCCTACCGCCGGGTCAGAGGCTCACCCGCGACGAGCTTGAAAGAGAGGCAGCGCGGATCGTCACTCCTCAAGAAGAGGCGAACTATGGCACTTGGGTCTACTACCCTTGGAGCCGGCGACTGATCCACATCCTGCCCGAGGCCGAGTACCGCGAACTGCGCACCCGCCGCAACCGGAACAAGATCACAGCCGAGGAGCAGGACCGTCTTCGTTCGCTGCGCCTCGGCAGCGTCGGCCTGTCTATGGGCTTCCCGACGGCCCTCACGGCGGTGCTAGAGGAGGTCGGCGGTGAGTTCCGACTTGCCGACTTCGACCATCTTGAACTGTCGAACATGAACCGCCTGCCATTCGGCCTCGACGGGCTGGGAGTGAAAAAAGCGGTGCTTTCTGCGAGGCGGATCTTAGAGATAAATCCATATGCTCGGGTGCGCGTGTTTGAGGCCGGAGTTACAGACGAGAACATGGACAGCTTCCTGCTTGCGGGCGGCAAGCTGGACTTGCTGATCGAGGAGTGTGACTCGATGGCGATGAAACTGAAGATTCGTGAACGCTGCCGCGCGCTCGGAATACCTGTGATCATGGCGACCACCGACCGCGGCATGCTGGACGTCGAGCGCTTCGACCGCGAGCCCGACCGCCCCATCCTCCACGGTGTCTCCGGCGGGTTGCGGGCGAGTGACTTCGTGACACTCCCCCACGAGCAGAAGGTCAAGATGGCCTTCCGCATCGTAGATATCAATCACATCTCGGAGCGCTTGGCCGCCTCGATGCTCGACATCAAGAATTGGCCCCAACTGGCCTCGCACGTAGCGCTCGGTGCGGGCATCAACGTCGATACCATTCGCCGCATCGCGCTCGGACATTTCCAAACATCGGGTCGCTTTTACATCGATCTAGAGGAGCTGATCAGCGAGGGCGAGGCTGCGCCAATCGACTTCAGCGCAGATGCGGAATTCGACGTTGTGAACGAGTTACATTCACGCGCAAAACGGGGCTGAGTTCACCTCTTGCCGAGCGCAGCCCGTACCGCTCCCAGCAGCTTACCGCTCTCACTGCGCCCGAGGTCGCCGCGAAGCTCGTAGCTGAGCGGGACGCGCGCCAAGTCCAGATGCGCGCGGCAATGCGCTTCGAGTTCTTCGGGCGTCACGGCGCTGCCCGGCACAACGATAGCGTGCAGCGCCGAGCCGAGGTACTCGTGCGGAACGCCGACGACCGCGGCATCTGCCACCGCCGGGTGGCGCAGCAACACATCCTCGACCTCACCCGCACGAACTTTCCTGCCACCGGTGTTGATCACCTCGCCGCTGCGACCGATGAGGTAGAGATAGCCGTCAGCGTCGAGGTACCCCAGATCCCCGACCGACCGAAAGTCCTCCATTTCGGGCAGCGGCTGCCCGTCGCCCAAGTACGTCGGCTGCCGTGCACCGGGAGCGCGGACGAACACGAGCCCGATCTCGCCAGCAGGCAGCGGCTGCCCGTTGTCGCCGACGATGCGCACCTCGCAGTTTTGCGGGCGCCCGACGCTGCCCGGATGGCGCAGCCACTCGTCGCCCCGAATCATAGTGATCCAACGCGTGCGGCCGAGGCGCTCCATCGACGAGTACTCCTCGTATACCCGTTCGGGCCCGAGAAGCTCTATCCAGCGCCGTTTGACACCCTGAGGACATTTGGCCGCCCCGTGGCTGAGCGCCTCCAGTGAGCTGAGGTCGGCAGTCGCCGCTTGCGGTGCATCCAACGCGAGCCGCATGTAGGAAGGCACCAGCCGCACGTAGTTCACGCGATGCCGCTCGATAGCATCGAAGAACAAGGCACCAGTGAACTCCTCCAACAGCACGATGGAATGCTTCAGAGCCAAGCCGTAGTACAAGGCCGAGAAGCCAGCATGGTGCAGCGGCAGTACCACAAGTTGGACCTGCCCGATGCGCTGGCCGCTGGCGGCGGCGTCCGAGCCGCCGAGTGCGCTGCGCGGGATGCGCCAACTGCGTTCGTGAAGGATGATTCGCGGCTGGCCGGTCGTGCCACCGGTCATCGCCCCCGCGCGCGGCAGTCCACGTCCCGGCATCGGAGAGCCATCGCCCGGGGTGATCAGGGGGGCGAGCGGGATCGCCGCATTCGGAGTCGAGCCGACGAGCACCACACCCGGCAGCGATGCCACTTGGCGCAACTCATCCGGCGAACTCGCCGGGTTGAGTGGGACTACGGTGGCACCGAGCTTCCACGCGCCGAGCGTCACGGTCAGATGTTCGGGGCATCGGCCTAGCACTAGACCCACAACGTTTCTCTCCGTGACCCCGTGCCGCTCAAGTGCGCGCGCGCAGGCATTCGCTTGGGACTCTAGCTCGTGATAGGTCACCACCTGCTCGTCGCCCCGGCGGCCCACGAAGCGCAAAGCTACGTGCTGCGGATTGGACGCGGCGATCTCCCCAACACGATCACCGATGTGCACCGTTTCCTGGTCGGGGGCTACCATTACTCTGCTCCTCGTCGTCCTCGGTCGACGTCGTACCTCAGTATGCGAAGCAGCGAGCCCGATGACGCGGCCGTTGCTTGTACACCGACTTTTGGCCGCGCTTCCACAGCCGTGATGCTACCTCTAGCGGCATGATCGACCGCTCGGCCGAGGCGGCGACCGAGGCGAGGCGCGCGCAGACCGCAACTGCGCCTGCGCGAATGGACACCTCTTCGGGCGACCCGTACTCCAAGAGGCACCCCCGTTCGATTCGCGTTTCCAACTCCGGGGCGAAGGCAAGCAGGCCGTCGATCTTCAGCACGTGGGGGATGAGGTTGTCGGCGAAACTCGCAATGTCCACGACACCGACAAAGCGACGCCGACTGTGCAACCGGGCCGCCACCTCAAGGCCGAGGACAGAGAGCCGAGCGCGCTTCATGAACGGGAGCGTCAACTCCTCAAAGTGCGCGATGTCGCGCCAGCAGCTCAGCTGCCCGAGAAGTTCGATCATGCGCCCCGGCTGGTCACCAGCATCCTCAACAAGGCCTGCCACTTGCCCGTCGTACCGCTCGCACAACAGCGCGCCGAACTCGTTCCACGCCGTGGCGAACATCGTCATCAGTTCCATCGGCGCGCCGGATCGGGGCTGGCCGAACATCTCGGCGCACTCGGACGGTGTAACCCCCGCCAGCCACCGTCCGTCGGGCTCTCCGTGAGCCTGAACATTCTCAAGCAGCGCCGCCTCAATCGTGCGCGCACCTGACAGGCCGGGGCGCTTTACGAGCTCCAGATGAAAGCCAGAGCCGAAGTTGATGCAATCGCGGATCAGCACGAACGCTGCCTGCTGCTGCTCGTCGCGCAGCAGTAGCAGTGTCGAAGGAGGGGTCGCTTCGCCGAGGAGTTCGTTGCAGTATTCAAGATATCGGGCCGGGTCGTGCTCGACGATGTGCACGGCGTCGCTTCGGGCGCACGCGACCTCGGCAATGTCGGAGAGCGATAGGCCGCCGCCGACCGATTCATGAGTAGGCCCATTCATAATTCGAGGCAGGCCATGATGTCGCGTGCGATGTAGTCGGCTCCGAGCGGCGGCCCGCAGAACTGGTCGGGGAGGGTCAGATCGGAATCTCGCGCGCGGCCGACCGCTTCTACGAACCTGCGCTGGAACTCCGGCGACTTCAACTGCTCCGCGTTCAACCTCATGACCTGTGCGACTCCTTCGGGCTCAGGAAGATCGTCGCCGACCGACACGTAGGCGTCGTCAAGATAAGTCCACGGTTCGGAGAGGTTGGAACGCCAAGCGCGCACGAAGCGACGGATGGTGAGCACCTGCGAGTAGTTCGCTGGCGGCAACGGCACCATCCGCGCACGCGTGGAGCACATTTCGATGAGCCCCGTGATCCCCGGCGTCGAGTAAACGATAGGTGCCGCCGCGAACGCCTCGATGGCGTCGGACGGGCCTGGCGAATCGTGCTCGACGCCCTCAAGGAGCAGCGCGAAGCGCCGCGTGGCCTCCTCGCTGGTGAGCAACACCGCCTCGGGTGCCACCTTGCGCATGAGGTCAATGATGCCAGCCACATAGACGTCGACGCGCTCGTCTGTGAATGGCGTGAGCAGCCCGCCGAGGTGGATGATCGGTCGCCCCGGCCAGCGCGTTCCACGACCGGAGGGCTTGGCCATGATCGGGCTCACGGCAACCACGTGGGGCACCCCCGTGCGCCTCATCGCCTCGCTTGCACCGAACAGGTCTTGGACGTAGTACCGCTTGATGTGCCGGAAGCCAGCGAACTTGTCGAACGCGTCCGGGTGCCACATATGCGCCAGGCTATCGACACAGAAGACTGGCAACCGGGGCGCGAGGAGGTGCGCCCACTGGCGATGCATGACGACAATCATCGCGTCCAACTTCTCGGCGAGATGGTCGGCGAGCGCCTCGTCGGCATCAATTTTACCGGTGTCGCACCATGACCCTTGCAGCCCTGACCGGCGGATTAGTTCGAGCCCGATCCCGCTGGAGACGAATGTCCAGTGCACTGGCTGGCTCGACCGCTCGTTCACAGCTTGAGCGACCGCGATGGCCTTGCTCGCGGGGCCGAAGCCGAAGGGCAGCGCGTAGAGCCCGATGTTAGCCATGCCTCACCTCGGAGCACGCCTGCTGCGTCAGTGCGGGCTGAGCAGGGGCATGCGGGAGAAAGTGAACGTAGCGCGCCAAGTGTTCGCGGTACCCGTCCAGCGCTTCTGTCGAGAAGTGTGGGACGGGGACGATGACCGGCGAGCGGCCACCATAGACGCACGATTCGCGGAGCTTGGCCTCGACCTGACTAGGCACGCTCTCGATGTCGTGCTGTGGCGAACCGGCTGGCAGTCGCAAGAATACGACATCGAACTGGAGGCCGAACGATTGCGCGTCGCTGAGCGCCTGCCGGATCGGCCGCGTCTTTGGCTCAGCCCCGTCATAGAACACCTCTGTGAGAAGCACGACCCCGACCCGCCCGTGCCACGCCTTGAGTTGTGCCACGCAGGGTAGGGCGAACGCGACGAGCTCCTGGTCGGTCAGCGTGCCTCCAAGCTCGACGAACAGAGTCGAAGGACTCCCACACGCCTGCCACGCCGCGTGGAAGTGCAGCGCGAGGTGCTGCGACAGGTGCGGCACAAACATCAGGTGCTCCCGATCCGTACCGCCGTAGGTGTCGATGAAGTCCCGCACCACCTCTCCAGCTAAGATTTGGTTCGGCCACCCCATCACAACGTCGGAGCAGAAGCGCGCGTAGGTCGCGATGTCGTCGGTGGGCGATGGATGGTTATTGCTGTCGTTGGTGTTCAGCATCCCCTCATACTTAATCACCGTCGCCGTCTCGTTGACGAGCGACGCGAGCCGCGCGGCGAGGTGCCCCTTGCCGATGCTCGAACGCGGATGACCCAGCACGAAAATAATCCGTGCGTCGCCGAACGACATTGCACGGAGACGGTCACGCAGTAGGTCGATAATGTCAGGCATCGTCGCCTCGCAGTATACTCATGGTCATTGCATCTTCTCAGCCGAGCTCCGTCCGCGCACGCGCGTCGCTGTAGGCGACATGACGGTCAATCCTCATGCATCCGTACCAAAGGTCAGGGACTACCATGTGCTGCTTGACTGCCCGGACGATTGACGACCCCGGCATCTGCCGCGGCGGCCGCGACCTACGGTGTGCCGGGGCGAGCACGATATGCTCCGTGCGCACCGGGGTGTTCCCCGTCGCAGCGCCGGGAGTGCCCGAGCAGACGGTCACGAGAGTCCTCACGCCGCGTCCCATGCTTCGCGCCCCAGCGTCAATTGTAAGACGTGGTGCGTGGTGATGAGATCGAGCAGGGCGTGCCCCGTAGAGCTGAACACTGTCGGGCGCGCTCGGAGCTCTCGGGTGTCGGCGGCCAGCATCTCGGAGAGGTCAAGCGCCTTGCGATGCAGCGCACCGGCCTCCGCGACGGCGATCTCGCGGTCTTCGACGAGGAGGAGGCTGCGCGCGAGGGTTTCGTTCGGCAGTTCACGGCTGTCGAGCGCGTGGCCCCCCATGCAATTGACGTGCGTACCATCCGGGACGACGAACGAGGCGACCAGCGGTGTGGTCAAGCTGGTCGCCGTACAGATTACGTCATGGCCTGTGAGCGCGTCCTCGATGCGGTCGACAACGCGGATGTCCGTTTGCGGCCCCAGAAAGCCCCGCACGCGCGCGGCGAACGCCTCGGCGTTGGCGCGGTGACGGCTGGTGAGCGTCCAACGCTCGACCTCGCGCACCGACGAGATGCCCTGCACCTGGCTGAACGCGAGCTCACCGGAGCCGACGATGCCCACTGTCGACACGTCCTGCGGCGCACACGCATCAGTCACGAGCCCTGTGACTGCGGCGCATTTCAGGTTCGTGATCGCCGCTCCGTCGAGGCACGCGATTGGCTTACCCGTGCGCGTGGAGAGCGCGACTACCAGACCGCTAATCGTGGGCATGCGGCCGGGCGTCGGCACTGCGGCGAGAATCTTGGTGACGAACAGACCGAGCGCATCGGAGATCGACGGCATAGCGCCGAACACGCGATGCGGATCCGACACGAACGCGGTCATGCGTGGAGGGGTGAGTGCTGTACGTGATACGTCCGACGTGTACGCCGAACGCATCGCGCGCACCAGCCCCGCCAAGTCCGTAGCGCGCTCCACACTGCGGCGGTCAAGCACCGGCAGCGCCGGGCGCTCGATAGAGTCGTCTGCCGTGGTGCGATTCGACCGGCTCATCGCGAGTCGTCGGGGCGAAGCGGAATCAGCGCCGAGCGCGTGAATTCCATGAAGACCGTCCGGTCGGCCTTGAGGCCGCGGCTTTCGAACGTGACGATCCCAGCGTTGGGCCGCGACTTCGACAGCCGCTTGGCGACGACGGTGGTTTCGGCATAGATGGTGTCGCCAGGGAACACCGGCGCGAGCATGCGAATCTCAGTCCAGCCGAGGTTCGCGATTGCACGCGCGCTCGTCCCGTTCGTCGTCATGCCGCCCACAATTGAGAGCGTAACCAGGCTCGACACCACGATCTGGCCGAATTCAGTTTCCGACGCGTAGTGCTCGTCGATGTGTAGTGGATGGCCGTTGAGCGAGAGCAGCGACATGAAGGTGTTGTCGGCCGCGGTGACGGTGCGGCCGGGGCGGTGCTCGATGATGTCACCCACGTCGAACTCGTCGTACCAAAGCCCGTGACTCTCGCGGTACCGACTCTCTCCGACCTGCTCGAATGCCAGCGGTGGCCTCATAACGCCGCCTTCCTCGCCTGCGTCAGGATTCGCTGCGCCGACCGCAGGAACGGTGGCCCGACCATCTGACCGCCCACTACGGCGATAGAGCTGTCGTGGTCCTCAAGCGTCTGCACGACCGACGTAGCCCACTCCACCTGCTCGCAGCTTGGGGTGAAGGCCGAGTTGATGACTTCGACTTGCCTGAGGGCAATGGCGATCTTCCCTGTGAAGCCAAGTTCGGCCGCGGCTGCCGCTTCGTACGCGAGCACTTCGGGGTCATCGAGCCTGAACGTCGGCGAGTCAACCACGCCGATGCCAGCGGTGCGGGCCGCAAGCACCACCTGCGACCGCGCGTACAGTAATGGCTGCCACTTCATCGCGATGCCCAGTTCGGCGCAGAAGTCGGCCGCCCCGAACGAGAGCGCCGCGAGCCGCGCCGACGACTGCGCGATCTCGTAAGCGTTGATGATGCCGACGCCGCTCTCCACGATTGCCCACAGACACGCTTGACTACCGGCCTGCGTCAGCAGTTCGTCGGCCAACTGTACGTCATGCGCCGACTCGACCTTCGGCAGCACGATCACGAGCGGCTCCACCGGCATGAACTCAAGCATCTTGAGGTCGCGCCGCCCTTCGTCCGTGCGCGGCGAGTTGATGCGCAACCCGAGCGGGCGCTTGAGCCGTTCACTGCTCAGCGTCTGGAGCCCTTGGCGCGCCTCATCCTTGAGCGTTGTATGGACGCCGTCTTCAAGGTCGTAGAGGACGATGTCAGCCGCGCTGGTCTGTGCCTTATAGAAGCGCTCGAGGTTTGGCCCGGGCGTCACGGTTAGGCTCCTGCACCAGCGCGCCAGTGCGCTACCGTCCGGCGGTTGCAGCGTGGTCTGTAAGACTTCCATTAGAGAACCCTCTAGGTGAGGAGATGGGGAACCACGAGCTCCTTGAGGAGCACTGCGAAGCGCTCCATTGTGCTCGTCTCGATATTCGCGCGCACCATCACACGCAAGCCTTCGCGGCCCCGCGAGGTGACCGGGAAGTGGACAGGCGCGCAGTAGAACCCCTCGTCCCAGAGCTGCCGGGAGATCGAGATCGCGAGGTCACGGTTTCCCACCGGCAGTGCCCGAACGGGGATCTGGCTGCCGCTCGTCGCTGTCGGAATCAGACGGTCGAAGAGCTCCATGTTCTCTCGCAGCCGTTGCTGGAGCCGCCCCAGTTCCGGGCTTCGGTGCAAGCGCGCCGACGCCTGTACGGTGCCGAGGTTTGCGACACTCGGCGTCTGTGACCAGCACATGGGGCCTGCGAAGGTGTTGATGAAGCTTGAGTCAGTGCCGCGCTTCAGCATCACGACGCCCCCGGCGCACCCGAAGCCCTTCTCCAGCGAGGCGGTGATCAGCGTGAGATCGTCGAGCTCGTCGAGCTGCGAGCGCACGTAGCCCTCACCCGAGCTCCCCATGACGGATATTGCGTGTGAGTCGTCGAACCAGACGAACAGCCCGTACATCTCCTGAAGGCGGCGTATCTCCGAGAGGTTTGCGACGCCGCCCATCGAGTATGCGCCGTCTGCAACGTAGGCGACGCGAGAGTGGCGTCGGCAGATGTCTTCAAGGAACTCTATATCGTTGTGCGGCGCAATGAGGACGGGCGCTTCGTCGGCGCATGCCGGTTTCATGTAGTCCATACAGAAGTGGCTGCGCTTGTCGAACACGGTCACGCGCGGCTCGCCACCGCTCAGCGCACCCGCCGAAACGAGAGGCAAGAGCCCTGCGGTCGCTACGCTGCATGACGCGGCGTACAGGCACTGCGCGCCGAAGAGCTCAGACAACTCCTCTTGAACGCGGGTGAATAGCGACGGTCGGATGCGCGTTGGCGTGATGCCTAAGCCCGTGCATCGCTCCGATGTCAGGGCGTCGATCCCACCCTGGATGACATCCGGATGCTCATTGAGCCCCAAGTATGAGTAGGAGCTCATATTCACGAACGCATGGCCCGTGCGATGATCGACGAGGTGGCCGTCGCCGTCGGGCGATGCGAAGAGATCAATCAACCCGCTCTTCTGCACGGCCTGCCAGTTGTCTTGGCTCAGCCGCATCATCTTAGCAGTGTCGCGGAACTTGTGACGTGGTTCCTCAATGGGTATATCCGAGGTGGTAGGTGACATAACGCTTTAGGCCGGCTCTAGGGAGGCAGCGCACCTGGTGAGTGCTAGCTGCTTGGATGTGAAAACTAAACCGCCATTGCAGGCGGCCGAAAATAAGCGAACGCAAATTATGTTTCGAGCTTCCTCAAAATTATGGGAAGCATCGCCGTTTTCCGGCTGCGGACTCGAAGTCAGTGAATCATACTTCACTGATTGCCGTGTTCGCGGCAAGAGGTCAGCGCATTACGGGCAAACAACCGCCTTCGGCGTCTTAAAGCGTAGCGGGTCGGTCTACGCCGAGGCTGTGCTCGACCGTCAGGAGATACTTTTCGGGCTATTATTCGTGATTGCGTAAGTCTTGAGGCAGTTATAAACTCACCTCGGCTACCATGGGCTATAGATGTCAGCTCTTGAAGCATTATCGAGTCAGCCATTGCGACAGCAAGTTGGTGCCGGGCACGCACCATTTCAACGGCATTGAGGGCTTCCGAAGCTATGGCTTTGGAGATCCAACGGAGTGACAGACTCACACCTTCTACTTGCATTTGGAAGGAGTGCGAGATCAAATTCAACTATTGAAACAAAGACTTGAGCCGTTTGCCGTATAAGCTGCTTGAAAGACACCCGCTCTAGGTAATGTTTGCTTCACTAGAGCCCGCTATACCAAGATTATAATATATAGTTGCTGTCTCTTACAATAGTTGTGAACCGCTCGCTATCAAACAACGATGACGTGCATGATCTTGCGGCGCTGTGCGCGCGGCTGCGCCAGATTCCCAGAGACGTTGGTGACTACACTTTTAATGCGCAGGACGCGCTGACACAGTTCGGGCTCGGCGAGTACGAGCTCGAAGCCCTCCGCCATGCAGGGCTACATGGTCAGTCCGCGGACGGTGAATACACCTACGCGGAGTGTGACCTCCACTACGTCGGACTCCGGCACGGTGTGGCGAAGGACGCGCTGGCTGGGATCAAACTCTGGCGCACGTCCCTTGAGCGGCTGGTCGAGGCGGGAGAGGCACGCATTCACGTCTCGTACATCCCAAAGGTGTCAGACGAGATACAGCCGGTCAACGAATACGTCGTGCTGCCCGATGACCCCCGTCATCCCGTCAAGCTGCGTCACCTGACTCCCGCCGCCGAGTTCACCGTGACCCAGAGCGCGACTTGGCCAGTGCTACCCGATGACGCGGCGGCGGTCGTCGATGAGGTCGCAAGTGGCGAGTTTTGCCTGTTGCCTCCCCGTTTAGTCGGTGACATCGCGCTGGCGCAGCGGATCGGCCTGACTGAGTGCTGGACGGGCTCGAAGTTCATCGTAGAGGAATGTCGGCGCATTGGTCGCAGGGCGCGGATCGTGCACGGCTTGATGATCGCGCTGCCGTTCTCCAGCGCCCATACTTGGGCTGAGGTGGAGGTTGACGGCATCTGGACGCCCGTCGACCCGCTGATCATCGACCTGATGCGGCGCTGGGGCGGGCTTGATCCTGCCGCTTGGCCTCACCACCGCTCACCCGGCGCGATACTGAGGCCATTGGTGTGGGATCCGTCGGCACCCGTCCCACTCGTCTGCCGCGCGGGTCGCAGCGTGCCGACAACGTTCCTTACGCGGATCGTCGCCGGGTCGAGCTAGCCCGTAGCCGCGCTCGGAGCTGACGAGCCGTCATCCTTCGCTGCTTAGGCGTCCTCACGCCGTTCTTTCAGCGCGTCCGCAAGGCGGCGGATGGTCGGCCAGCGGAAGAGATCGGTGAGATCCAGCTCGTAGCCGCGAGCGAGCAGCGCGGTCTGGAGGCGGAGGAGCGCGAGCGACCCGAGACCGGCGTCAAAGAAGTTGTCATCAAGCTCGATCCTTAGGGACGGTGCCACCTCCGACATGGCCGCAGCCACGTCCTGCGTCACTGGCGAGACGTCGCCCGCCCCAGCCGCCGGGCATGCCGCCTCCTCCCGCCGTATAGCGAGCGGGGCGCGCCCCGCTTCGGGGCGGACGAGCGGCGGTGACGCGGTGGTTGATCCTTCCTCTCGCCCGCGCGTCGAGGCCGCCAGCGTGGAGTGCAACTCCGCGACGACCTCCTCCGCGTTCGTGTGTACGAAGAAGTGGCCGCCTAGCCACCACTCGACGCGGAACTGACCGTCGGTCAACTTGCCCCAGCGCTCAATGTCTGGCGCGTGGAGAGTCCGGTCGTGCAGGCCGCCGAAGGCGGTGATCGGCACGTTGAGGCGCTCCGCCGACGTGACGGCGAACGTCTCCGACATCGTCAAGTCGGCGCGCAGCCGCGGCAGCGCGAGTTGCAAAGCATCCCGCCGTGCCAGCAACTCGCTGGGGATCCCCCCGTACTGCTCCAACCGTGTGAGCAACTCGTCGTCTTCAAGCAGATAGAGCGGGTCGGCAATCACCCGGTCGAGCGGCGGCACTTGCCCCGCGACGATCAGGTGCTCCGGCGCACGCAAGCCCCGCTGGCGCAGTTCAAGGGCGAGCGCGTAGGCCAAGTCGGCTCCCACGCTGTGGCCGAAGAGCGCGAAGGGCCGGTCGAGATGCGCGCCGAGGATCGCGATGAGATCGCCGACGGCTGCGGCCATACGGCGATAGGGCGTCTCGTGGCGGCGACCTTCGCGGCCGGGCAGCTGAATCGCCCAGACCTCCACCTCCTCGCCGATCAGCGACTGCCAGCCGTGGAAGCTGGATGCGGTGCCCCCCCCGTGTGGGAAGCAGAGCAGGCGCAGAGACGGGCGCGGCTGCGCCTCCAAGTACGGGACGAGCGTTTCTAGAGACCCCCCGGAAGTTCGCGGCTGGTGCGTGGGCAGGCTTGACCCTACAACCTCCGCATCCGTCGGCGCATCGGGCGAGGCCGAGCCGCCGTGGCTACTCTCACGCGCCGGTGCCGACCAGCCGTCGGGATACCTCTTAGGCAAGGGACTCAACCTCCTTGACCGGTTTGGCTACCAGCTTGCCACGGTTACGCATCTCGCCCTCAAGCATCTCTGCCAGCTGGCGAACCGTCAACGCCTCGAACAAGCGGTCGAGCGGAAGATCAACACCCAGGTTCTCCCGCACGCGGGCGGCCACCTGCACGGCGACCAGCGAGTTGCCGCCCTGCTCGAAGAAGTCGTCGTCCAAGTCGAGGTTGTTGCCCAGCGCATCACGCATGAACTTGAGGAGAACCTCCGCCACCGTGCCTTCGGGCTGCGGGGCTGCCGCCGACCCGCCGCGCTGGGGCTCCGTCGCGGTGCCGTTTCCGTCCGGTGCCCGCCTCGCTGGCGCCGCGCTCACGACGCGGTCGCTGGTCAGCGCCGAAGCCCGCGCGAGCGTCTGCGCGAGGTCCTCGTTTACGGCGATCACTTGGGGCCCGAGGCGGCCGTCGAGAATCTGCCGCAGGGCGGTGAGGCCCGCCGCATTCGTCAGCCGCGTGTCCTTCCGCTCGGGCAGTCCCAGTATCGTTCGGATGGTCGCGCCCGCAGGCTGATCCGCTGCCCCGTTACCGGAATGTGACTCCCCGTTTGCACCGCCTGACAAAAGCTCGCGCTTCTTCTCCCGGTCGAACACCCGGACGGCGAAGTCGTCGATCTCGACCACCACGTCGCCGTCGTCGGCCACCAGCGCGATGTCGAACGATGGGAGCTGGCTGGTCGGCTCGCTCTTGTGGCGGATTACAGTGGTGAGCCGCTCAGGCAGCGCGCGGCGGACGAGCACGCGCCCGTAGGAGAACGGCAGGAAGCCTTTGCCGGGGCCTGTCGCCTCCGGCAGTTCAAGCACGATTGCCGTGGCGCAGTCGAGCAGCGAGGGGTGCAGCACGTACCGCTTCGTCTCCTCGCGGTAGGGTGCCGGTAGTTCGAGCCGTGCCATCGTCATAGTCCCGCCATCGGCGCGGCGTTCGACGACGCTCTGCCAGTGTTCGCCCAGCGTCACGACCCCCGACGACCTCACACTCTCTGCCCCGGTGCCCTGGGACGGCAGCCCTGACCACAGGTGAGCCGTGTCTAAGCTTCGCGGCTCGGCCGATGTGCGGCGGATTCGCCCGCGCACGTACTCCCTCCACTGGCGTCCGTTATGCCCGCGCGGCGCGGCGACGGCTGAGAAGCTATGCTCTGGCCCTTCGCCGAAGAAGACGGTACGAATCTCCGTCGGACCCGTGATTGCCAGCGGAGCCATGAACTGCACGCTGCGCAGCTCGATCAGCGCGCCGTCGCGCACATCTGATATCTCCGCGTATGCCGCGCGGGCCAGTTCGAGGAACGTCGTTCCCGGCACCACCTGCGTCCCGTTGAACTGGTGCTCCTTGATCACCCAGTGGGAGTCTGGCTCCACCAGCGTCGTGAACTGCGTCGTCAGGCCGTCGTCGTCCTTGAGGTGACCGCGATAGATGGGCAAGGGGTGCTCGACTTCCTCGAAGTGGAGGCCTACCTGCATAGCGCGGAACTCCGGCGTCGCCAGGCGGTAGGTGTTCACCGCCATGCCGGACTCGCTCCAGCCGCCCCAAGTAATCGACACCATGTGCGCCCGCCCGCCGACATGCGCGTGGGCATAGGCATCGAGCACCGCGTTCGCGCCGCCGTAGTCCGACAGGCCGAACTCGGTAGCCACCGAGGCGATTGAGGAGAACAGCACTACGAAGTCCACCCGATCGGCGAGCAGTTCGTCGATGACGCGCAAACCGCCGAGCTTCGGCTTCAAGACCGCCTCGGCGCTAGCCCGCGATTTGACTGCCATCATGCCGCCGCCGGGCAGGCCGGCGGCGTGGAAGACTCCATTGATGCGGCCGAACCGGGCTTCAGCGAGCTCCAGGGCGCGCTGCATCGACGTGCTGTCCGCCACATCTGCCTGAGCAACGATCACAGAGCCCCCTAGCTCTTCGATACGTCGCAGGACTTCGATCTTGCGCACCACCTCTGGGTCGCCCTGCGAGTCGGCGAGCGTCGCCTCCCAAGCGTCACGGTCAGGGAACGGCGAGCGCGAGGTGAGGACGACCTTAGCGCGGACGAGGCGCGCGAGGTCCTCGGCGACGACGAGTCCGATACCGCCGAGACCGCCGGTGATCAGGTAGACGCCCCGTTCGCGCAGCAGCCTCGGCGCGGCGGCGACTGGCACCACGGGCGTCTCATGATAGGACCAAGTCCAAGCTTTGCGACCACGGACGGCCACCTTCGGCATCACCGAGACGTCGAGCAGTTCCGTCAGCAGCGGCTGCACCTCGTCGCCAGTGGTCGCCACAGCCGACGGGTGGGCGCGCAGGTCTATATGGCGGGAGGTGGTGGGGGACAGCTCCTGCGGCAGCAGATTGACGATGCCTTCGACCGAGGCGCGAGCCGGCTTGAGAAACTCGTCGCCAACAGCCCCGAACACCCCGCGGCTGACCAAATCGACATGTAACGGGCGGCTGTTCGCATGCCGGGTGAGCGCCTTCGCCAATGCGAGTAGGCTGTAGAAGCCAAACTCCTGCTCCCGCTCGGCGTCGTCGAGCAACGACGGCTCGGCGGCGCGGTTGTCGGCCAGCCACAGGTGCACGATTCGGTCTGGAAGCGCATCGGCGGCACGCAGAGCTCCGAAGAGCGCATCGTAATCGGCCTCTGCCGCGGGCGCGACGACATAACGGCCCGGCGCAATATGCTCGTACTGCGAGCCCGCGGAGACGGTCGTCACGATATCTCCCCGGTGGCGCAGGCTAGCCACTAGCTCGTCGTCGAGCGAATCCCTGCCCACGAAGACGAGCCAACGGATCCCTGTGGGGAGCTGCTGGGGCACTTGGCTCCGAGTACGCTCAACCCACATCGGCAAGAATAGGCGGACGCCGTGCTCCGGCTCCGGTTCCGGTTTCCGGGCCTCGTTGCTGCTGCCCACCTTGGCGGCGGTCGCCCCCATGGCCGTCGCACCTAAGTGGGCGTCGTCTGTGACGACCAGTCCCGGCTCGGCGACGTGGGGTGGGGCGGGGCGCTGGGCTAACCCGTCCAACCAATAGCGCTCGCGCTCGAAGGGGTAGGTAGGAAGTTCGGCGCGCACACGGCTCTCGTCCCCGAAATACACGTGCCAGTCTATCCCGACCCCGTGAGTCCACATGGTGGCCAGTGCTGCCGCCAGCGTCTCGCCATCGGCCTCCAGTCGGCGGGGATGGCGCATCGACGGCAGCGCGACTGCATCGGCGGCGCTCAGATGCCGACGCGCGAGCGTGGTCAGCGCGTGACCGGGACCGACTTCGAGGAAGACGGTGCAGCCGTCCTCTATCAGGCGTGTCAGGGAGCGCGAGAACTGTACCGGCTGGCGGAGGTGTGCGCCCCAGTATGCGGGGTCGCACGCCTGCTCGTCGGTGAGATATTCCCCCGTGACGTTGGAGACGATTGGGAAGGACGGTCGCCGCCGTGTGACCTCGCTGACCAGCCTGGTGAACGGCTCAACGGCGCCCATCATCGAGGCGGAGTGGAACGCATGTGAGGTGTGCAGCGGCTGCGCGACGATGCCATCGGCGGCGAGGCGTTCGCGCAGCGCGTCGATCTCTTCGTCCGTGCCCGCCACGACCGTCAGGTCGGCCGCGTTGATGGCGGCAACGGCAACCGAGTCTGGAAGCTTGAGCATGTCCGCCGCGACGGGGACGGTCAGCATCTTGCCCGCTGCCATCGACTGCATCAGCGAGCCGCGACCCGCGACGAGCCGTAGCGCGTCGCCGGGCTCGAACACGCCAGCGACCGTGGCCGCCACCAACTCGCCCACACTGTGCCCAATCGCCGCGACCGGCTGAACCCCCCAGTGCATCCACTGGCGCGCCAGCGCGTATTCGATCACGAACAGTGTGGGTTGCGCGAACTGCGTCTCATCGACGCGGTCAGCCACCGCCGCGTCGCCTCGGATGACCGCACGAACGTCGAGGTCGGCAAGGGTCAGAAGCTCCTCGGCCAGCGCGTCCACCGTCTCGGTGAACACCTTTTCGGTGCCGTAGAGTCCCGCCGCCGCGCCGAGGTGCTGCGATCCCTGACCCGAGAAGAGGAACGCTACCTTCGGCCCCTTGCCCGTCGTGCGATGGGCTGGCAGCAGGCGACCGTCGCGCCGCGCCCCCCCACCGCGGAGCACCGACGCCGCATCGGCTCCCGAGGCCACGACAGCCGCTTGGCGGTGGCGCAGGTGTGGCCGGCCTGTAGCCAGAGTATAGGCAGCGTCGGCGAGTTGTCGCTCGTCGTTGGGGACGGTGCTCGCGAAGTGGGCCGCGAGGTTGTCTCGCTGCGCTGTGAGTACCGTCTCCGTCTTCGCCGAGAACAAGAGCGGCTGCCATGCGCGCGACGGGCTGCTCTCGGGTACCGGCGGCGGCTCGCGGAGGATGATGTGAGCGTTCGTCCCGCCTATGCCGAACGAGCTGACGCCCGCGCGGCGCGCCCCTGATCGCGGCCACTCCTGCAAGGTGGTCGCGACCTCGAAAGGCGTCGCCTCAAAGCCGATTCTGGGGTTCGGCTCGTCGTAGTTGATGCTCGGGGGAATCTGTCCATGGCGGAGCGCCAGCGCAGTCTTGATCAATCCGGCGACGCCGGCTGCCGGGCCGAGGTGTCCAATGTTGCCCTTCACTGACCCGATCAGGACGCGCTTGTCCCCTCGATACCCGCGCGCGCGAAATGCGTCGCTGAGAGCTGTGATCTCAATCGGATCGCCGACCAGCGTTCCCGTGCCGTGGGCTTCGACGTAGTCCACGTCAGCGGCCGTGATCTGCGCGTCGTCGAACGCTCCCTGAACCACCGCGCGCTGACCGCTGATGCTGGGAGCGGTGAAGCCGACGCGGTCGCTCGCGTCGTTGTTGATCGCCGAGCCCTCGATGACGGCGTAGATTCGGTCGCCGTCGCGTAGCGCGTCCTCCAGCCGCCGGAGCACGACCACACCGCAGCCGGTACCGAATATCGTCCCGTCGGCGCGGGAGTCGAAGGGTCTGAGGTGACCGCCCTTCGAGTAGATGTTGCCCTCGCTGTAGTAGTACCCGGACACTGCCGGTAGCTCGACCGCGACGCCGCCTGCGACTGCGGTGTCAACCTCTCCGTTCTGCAAGGCGCGGACGGCAAGATGTACGGCCACAAGCGACGAGGAGCAGGCGGTCAGTACGTTCAAGCTCGGCCCCTGCAAGCCGAGCTTGTAGGAGACAATCGTCGAGATGTAGTCGGCCAGGTTGGCGATGCCGACCGGCATATGCCCGAGCACCCGCATACGATCCGGGTGGAACGCGACGTTAAGCTCCTTATAACTGTTAGGACCACTTCCGGCATAGACGCCGACGCGTCCCCCGGAAAACGGATTCCGCCCGGCGTCCTCAAGGGCCGTGTATGCGGCCTCAAGGAACAGACGGTGCTGCGGGTCGCGAACCTCGGCTTCGGCCGGCGGCATGTTGAAGAATGCCGCGTCGAATTTCTCAAGATCGTCAATGACGGGCTTCGCCTTGACGTAACGGGGGTTAGAAAGCTCCTCGTCGGGGACTCCGGCGGCGCGCAGTTCATCATCTGAGAAGTGACGCACGCTCTCGCGTGCCGAGATGAGGTTCGTCCAGAAGGCCGCGACATCGTTCGCCCCGGGCAAGCGGCACGCGAGGCCGACAATCGCTACGCCGCGCTCATTATATGACACTTCTCCTCCGAGTGATGACCCGGAAACCATTTGTGTGGACATGGTTGTAACTCCTTTGCCGCAGGCCGCAGAAATCACTGTATCTGTTGCGTGACACCCACTCTGCGAGCTGCCGTTGCTCTTCTGCTACGCCATAGAACAAACTGTCGTGGCTAAATTTTGGCTGATGGTGGCGGAGGCCGAACCCTAACGGGCCACAGTGCTCAATCAAACATGGGCACCAATCTGCTGCTCCACGTCTTTCGCGTCCCTCAAGTCCACGAAGCGTTCTAAACACGCGGCAAGCGCGCTGATAAATCTCGCGAGAGGACTCGTATGGGACGGCCTGTGGATCAACAAGTCGGTTGTTATTGAAACTTTGATTGGGTGTCCAACGCGACGGTTCGTTGTCGCCACGCTGGAAGAAGTCGTCGTCCAAGTTGAGGTTGTTGCCCAGCGCATCACGCATGCACTTGAGGAGAACCTCCGCCACATGTCGAACGATGGCAGTTGGCTGGTCATCTCGGTCTTATGGGGATCACAGTGGTGAGCCGCTCCGGCGGCGCGCAGTTCATCATCTGAGAAGTGACGCACGCTCTCGCGTGCCGAGATGAGGTTCATCCAGAAGGCCGCGACATCGTTCGCCCCGGGCAAGCGGCACGCGAGGCCGACAATCGCTACGCCGCGCTCATTATATGACACTTCTCCTCCGAGTGACCACTCAGAGAACAGCTTTGAGCATATGTTTTAGGACATGCTTCGGGAGTGTCTAAATCGTAGCGGCCAATCGCGCTGCATCGAGGTGCTCACGAGGGCACTAGAACCTGTTCGTGCGTTGTAGCAGCGCACGTCAACTCGGAAAGGCACGTACCCGCGCTATCCTGCCCTGCTGACGGCTACGATTTAGACACTCGCCATGCTCGTAACTCTTTGCCGCCCCCGGCGGATAGTATACTATATTACAGGATACACAAGTCCGAAGCCATCGGGGTAGACGGTCGTCGCGGATGCCGACGATTTAGAAGTCTGCTTCTGCCTCGTCTCTCACCCGGAAACGTCATGACCACATCAGCCAGCCCTATGGAAAGGGATTTACTGAGCGCATGAGCACAGCCGACACCGCGACTCGCGTCGCTGACGACACGGAATGCCTTGCCCGGCTTCTGGAAGGTAGGTGGAGCTGCCGCGGCTTCCTACCCGATCCAGTCTCGCGGGAGACTATCACCCGGATTCTTGACCTCGCCCGCAGGTCGCCTTCGGACTGCAACACCCAACCGTGGCACGTGTTCATCACGGTAGGAGAAGGTACCGAGCGTTTTCGGGCAGCGCTGTCCGCACATGCCCCCGCCGTGGAGAGCAACCCGGACTTCTCGCACCCGACGCGATACCCTAATCCCTACCTGCGGCGGCGGATGGAGTGCGCTTTCCAGTTGTACAGCAGTGTGGGCATCGCTATGGCTGACAGAGCGGCTTCGGCGAAGCAGGTAGCCAAGAACTTCGAGTTCTTCGGCGCGCCACACGCCGCTATCATCACCACCGAAGCGGAACTTGGTGTCTACGGTGCAATCGACTGCGGGCTGTACTTGCAGACCTTCCTGCTGGCCGCGCACAGCCTCGGCCTCGGTGCCGTACCACAGGCGGCGCTGGCTAACTACGCCCCGTTCATTCGGAAGTACTTCGATCTGCCCGGCAATCGTTTGATCGTCTGCGGCGTGTCGTTCGGTTGGCCCGATCACGACCATCCAGCCAACAGTTTCCGCACATCCCGCGTCTCGGTCGAGGAGACCGTGACGTGGGTGGAGTGAAACCCATAGACCATACATCCATGAAGTCATCCACAAGCGAGCCCGAGGGCGGCGCGCTGATAGACCCGTCCTTCGCTGAGTCGGAGGCGCGTAGCGCGCGTCTTGAGGAGGCCATACATAGCAACCCCGCTGCCCATCGTGTCCTGACCGGCGACAGACCGACCGGGCACCTGCACTTGGGGCACTACTTCGGAACGCTTCAGAACCGTGTGCGCCTACAGAACCTCGGCGTGCAGATGTTCGTGCTGGTTGCGGACTACCAGACAATTACAGATCGAGACAGCCCGGAGTCACTGCCGGACGACGTGGACGCGCTCGTCACCGACTACCTTGCGGTCGGTATCGACCCGGAGCGTGCCACCATATTCGCGCATTCCCAGGTCGAGGCGCTCAACCAGATCTTCCTACCGTTCCTGAGTTTGGTGAGCGTCGCAGAAATCGGACGCAACCCGACCGTCAAGGACGAGATGGTCGCTTCCGGTCAAGCCGCGATGTCGGGACTGATGTTCACATATCCCGTCCATCAGGCGGCCGACATCCTATTCTGCAAGGGAACGGTCGTGCCTGTCGGCAAGGATCAAGTCCCGCACTTGGAGTTGGCGCGGCTCATCGCGCGGCGGTTTAACCGTCGCTACAGCCCCGACCGTCCCTACTTCCCGGAGCCCGATGCACTGCTGAGCGACGCGCCCGTGTTGCTCGGAACCGACGGTCAGAAGATGAGCAAGAGCCGCAACAACTCCATCCCGCTCAGCGCGACCACCGACGAGACAGCGCGTATGATCTCGCGCGCCAAGACCGACTCCGACCGGCACATCACGTATGACCCGGTTAACCGGCCTGAGGTGTCGAACCTGCTTCTGCTTGCGGCATTGTGCTTGGACTGGAAGCCTAAGTCGGTCGCCGAGCAGGTCGGCGACGGCGGCAGCGCGGCGCTCAAGCGCCTCGTCACGGAGGTCGTCAACGAGCACTTCCGCGAGATTCGCGCGCGACGGACGGAGTTGGTGCGAGATCGGGGTTACCTACGGCAGGTTCTGCTCTCCGGCAACGAGCGCGCCCGTGAGATCGCCCGCGAAACTCTCTCAGACGTAAAGCGGTTGATGCACACGGAGTACGGTGACACCCATTGATGGGTTTATCTCGTCGGGGGCTCCGAATGGGCGCAACGCGGGTCTGCCGAAAACCCCATCTTAATCAGGGATGAATGTCGTCGCTGAGGCCGACACCGAACGCAGTCGGCGTCAGGTCAATGTGCCATTACCTGCCACCGAATCAGTTCCCTGTCCCGTCGGGGGTGCTCACGAACACGGCGTGGCGGGTGGTAAGGCGGATGACCCGCTCGACCGTGAATCCCGCCTCCTTGAGCTGGGCCATCTGGCTGCTCTCGGTACGTCCCTCGGTGCCGTCTTGACAAACGGTCATCTGAAACAGCGCGCGCAGCCAATCGACCTCCTGCCCGGCGAGCGGTTCGATGACCAGAAGACGTGGGACTGTGCCTCCGCCCTGCTTGGCCGTCTCGGTCATGGCGGCTAAGATGTTCCGCAGGATCCGCACCGAAGAAGCGTGATTCCAGTTGTGCAGGACGTTCTTGAGCGTGTAAAGGTCGTAGCCGCTTGGGACATCGGTCAGGATGTCGACCTCGGCGTAGCTGAGCCGCTTCAGCAGTTCCGCGTTACCAAGCCGCTGCAGCTCTGCCGCAGCGCGCTGGCACGTGTCTGCGCGCTCTCCCACGACCCCCGTCAGATGTGGGTGGACCAGCAGGATTGCCTTGAGCATGGCTCCTCTGCCACCGCCTAGATCGATTACCGACCGCACCTGCGAGAAGTCGTACATCTGTGCCAGTTCGGTGGAAACCTGCCGGGTGAGGTCTTCCATTGCGTTGTCATAAATGTCGGCGTCCTCCGGGTGCTTTTCGAGGTAGCCGTAGAGATTCATACCGTGACGGGCGCGGAAGGCCGACTCGCCGGTATTGATGGTGTGCAGAATGTTGCCGAAGGTGTCGGTGTAGAGTCCGGTTGCTAAGATAACGTAGTGCCGCATCGACTCCGGGTGATCATCGCGCAGACGGTGCGACAACGGGCTGTTGACGAACTTCCCGTCGCCCAGGTAAGTGAAGACGCCCAGCATTGACAGCGAGCGCAGCACCACATGCAGGGGTTCAGCGGCTGCTCCCGTCCTCACAGCAATTTCCTGGTAAGTCATCGTGCTGTCACCGAGCGCGTCGGCCACTCGAAGGCTCGCTGCCGCCCCGAGCGTCTTGGAGAACCAGCCCATCGCGGAAAGCCGCATCAAGTCCAAGTTCATTCTGACAACGCCTCCCTTCGTTGATCTCGCAACCGATTCAGCGACGTATTCGGAGCACAAGAGTCCCAACTTACACTGCTGGAGGTACTCCCACTAGCAAGCTTAGTATTGCCATATCACGCCCGCGAGAGCCGCCCGCACCCGTCTCGCCGTCCCCGTGCCACCAGCGCACAAAGGCCATCTACCAAGTCGCTACCGCCACCACAAACGCCGCAGCACCCACTCACACAACTACGGCAAGCGCTCCCTCAACCGAGCGGCCAACATGTTCGGCGTCGGATTGGCGAAGAGGTCGGCTAGCTTCACCGGAACATTGATGGACTTCTTGATCCGCTGTACCAGCAACGCACCCATCAGCGAATTCCCGCCAGAGGTAAAGAAGTTGGCATCGGCTTCAATGCCGTCGCGTCGCAGCAGTTCCCGCCAGAGCGCCAACAGGTCATTAACGAGCCAGTCTGGCCCGCCGTCGTCGGCGGTTGTCGGCACGGGCGCGGGCTTGTCCTCGCGGGCTGGCTGAGGCCAGCCGTCAACCGGACGCTCCACATTGCCTCCGACGGTGACGATCAGCTCGTCGTAGCGGGACAGCAGTAGCTCGACCTCATCCCGGGTGAACACTTGGTTGCGGAACACTGCCCTGATCCGAATGCGCTCGGCTGAAGGGAGCGGGGGAACGAAGAACTCCAGGTCGAATCGGCTGAAGCCGTTCTCCACCTCCACCAGTTGCCGGGCGGCTAGGCCGCCAATCGTGAAGTCGATGCCGACGGCGTCGTGGACATGGGGGACGTAGTTGAACAGGAAGCGGAACAGCGGGCTGCGCCACGCCCGCGCGTCGCGCGCGACGAACAGTTCGGCCGGGACGCTCGCATGCCCCAAAGCCTCCAGGAAGATGCTCCGCGTGGCGGCGACCAGCGCGCGGAAGCTGCCGGACGGATCAACACGCACCCGCAGAGGGAGAACGTTGATGTGGTAGCCGATGGCCGACAGGGCATTTGGTGGCCGGGTGCTGACGGGTAGACCAACTATCAGGTCGCTCCCCGCGCCGTGCAGGCTGAGGAGCAGATAGTACGCGGCGAGCAGGATCACCGATTCCGGTGCGTGTAACTCCCGCCGGAGCCGGTGCACCACATCCCTTGCCCCGGTCGATAGGTCACGCTGCACGGCATCTCCGCTCAGCGTCGGCTCGCCGAGGTCCTGCTTCCCTACGCGGAGCGAGGATGCCGAAGGCACGTAGCCATCGAGTAGGGAGCGCCAGAACTCCACAGACGCAGGTGCGGGCGCGGCCTCCGGCGTCGCCTGCACCTGCTCGACGGACAGCGTCTTGCCTGCAAGAAGGGTGTCGTAGCCACCGACTAGCTCGTTCTGGAGGATGGACATGGACATGGCGTCCACGATCAGGTGATGGGCCACAAGGCAGAAGACATGCGCGTCAGGAAGACGGAACAGGGCGGCCCGCACCAACAGTTGATCATCCTTGAGCGTGAAGGGCTCGGCCACGAACGCGTCGAGATCAGCGGTCAGCGTCTCCTCGGTCGAATCCCGATGTGCGATGGTCGGCTCAGCCTCCTCGGGCACCATCACTCGTTTGGTGAGCGTGCCGCCATCTGCGTGAAATACCGTCCGCAGCACGTCGTGCCGTCGCACCTGGACGCGGAGAGCCTGGCCGAGCAGGTCAGGCCGAAGTGCGCCCTCTACCCTGAAAGTAACGTTCAGGTTGTTCACGCCGCTTCCGGGGACGAGCTGTTCCAACAACCACATCGCCGTCTCACGGCCGGTGGCGGGCGAGGCTTCGGCCAAGTCCATTTCCCGATCTCCTCCTAGAGTAACTCGTCTGACAGCTTGGCCACAGTGCGGTTAGTTATCAGGTCTCGCACAGTGAACATGAGGCCGTGCTTGCGTGCCTCGTTCACAACCTGTGCCGCGCCGAGGCTGGTGCCGCCGAGCGCGAAAAAGTCGTCACCCACGCCGACCGCGGTTTCCGTACCAGAATAGCGCGCGAACAGATCGCACAGCAACTTCTGCTCTGGCGTTCGCGGTGCGCGGAATGATGTCGCCGAATTGAATCGCGGTACGGGCAGCGCACGCGTGTCGAGCTTGCCGTTGGCGTTGAGCGGGAGAGTGCTCAGTTCAACGAAGATGTCAGGTACCATGTACCCTGGTAGGCTCACCGCGGCATGCTCGCGCAACTGTCGCTCATCGAGCTCGCTCCCGTCGGCGGAGACGACATACGCGACGACGTGCTGGTCGTGCACAGCAACCGCGACCTGTCCAACATCCGGGTGCCGCAGAAACACGGACTCGATCTCGCCGAGCTCGATCCGGTAACCACGGATCTTGACTTGGCTGTCCAACCGGCCGAGGAACTCCAACTTCCCGTCGGTCGATAGGCGGGCGCGGTCGCCGGTGCGGTACATCCGCGACCCCGGCTGCCCGAACGGGTCAGGGACGAACCGTTCAGCAGTCAGACCGGGACGGTGGAGGTAACCGCGTGCGAGTTGCTCACTATTGATGTAGAGTTCGCCGACCTCTCCGGCCGCGACCAGCCGAAGCTCTTCGTCCAGTACATACAGCTCGGTTGTCCACGTCGGATAGCCGATTGCAACGGCACCCGGCTCCACGGAATCGCCCGGCCGCACGAAGTACGCGCAGCAGCCCACAGTCGCCTCGGTCGGGCCATACTCGTTGATAATCGTAACGTCTGGATGTCTGCGACGGAACTCGGCTACGGACTCGCCGAGCAACATCTCGCCGCCGACGACGAGCTCCCCTGTCGGTGCCGCGGTGTCCGGCAACGTGGAGAGCAGTGCCAGATGCGAGGGCGTGACCTTGAGGAAGTCAGGGGAGACGCTTAGCTCCTCCAGCGCACTCACGTGAACACATCCCCCTGATACCAGTGGCGTGTATAGGGTTGTGATGGTCATGTCGAAGGCTGCCGAGGACTGCAGCACCGCCAGTCCGCGCACGCTCGGGTAGTGAGCCTGCGCATAGGCGAGATAGGTGACCAATGCACGGTGTTCGATAACGACGCCTTTCGGCGTTCCGGTGGAGCCCGAGGTGTAAATGACATACGACGTATTGCCGGGCAGCAGCAGCGCCGTGCGGTCGGTGTTACCCAAGTCGCAGGGCGAACGGCCGTCCAGTAGCCGGGAGGTTTCACGGTCGTCGAGTACAACCGAGAGAACGTCTAGACCTTCGACGACGTGCCTGTCGGCCTCAGTGGTGACGACCAGCACTGGGCGTGCGTCACGCATCATGAACGCGATGCGCTCCAGCGGGTTGTCTAATTCGATTGGAAGGTAGGCGGCACCAGACTTGAGTACGCTGAGGAAGGCGACGATCAACTCGGCAGAGCGTCGTATCACCACGGCCACCAGCTTTTCCGGCCCGGCACCGAGCGCCACCAGGTGACGAGCGAGACGGTTGGCACGTGAGTTCAGCTCAGCGTAAGTCATCGCTGCATCCGGGGTCGTCAACGCCACCGCATCAGGGGTGGCGGCGGCCTGACGCTCGAACCATTCGGGTAGCAGGACGGAGGGGATTCCAGCGTTCTCCATGACTCCCGGTCTCTTCTGGGATGTGGTCGGTTATTGGGCCGTACGGCCAGCCAGCAGATTGGACACTGCCCGTGCGGTGGGGTCGTGGCGGAGCAGGTGGTGGTGCTCAACCACTATCCTGATCTCGTGCTCGACCAGATGCCTAATCGGCGCTTCGTCGCCGGGCTTGACCGAGCGGATCGCGATGTTGCGAGCCCAGATGGAGCGTGGGTCGAACCGCGTAGCCGCGACCAGATACTCCACCAGCGAGCCGAACACACCGGCTAGTTCGTCGCGAATCTCATCGTCCAAGCCAAGACGTTCAGCGGCGGTGGCTATGGTGACGGTGAAGACCTCGCCGAGCGCCGACCCGACCGAGCTGAGGTCTTCGTCACCAAACTTCTCCTGCACCCGACGGCCCGCCTCATGGAACTCGCGCAGTTCGTCCTGTGACAGCACGGAAGCCATCGCGTCGCCGACAGTGTGGAAGTCACGGTAGAGGCCGAGGGCATTGGGCAGTTCGGGATCAAGGAGTATCAGCAGCGGCTCGTCCTGCCAAGTGGCGATACGCTCGGCCATCTCCGCAGCGAAGACCGCGCCCGCGCAGTAGCCGAGTACGGCACGCACCGTCTGGCTACTCCGCCGAACATCGCCCAGCCACCAGTCCACGTAGCCCGTCGAGGCGACCTGCTGGGGGGCGGGCGGCAGCGCCTCCCACACGGTCATCGGCGGATCGAGCCGCGGCACGAGGTCGTGGAATCCTGCTTGCAGCCGACCCGTGTTGCTGAAGTCTAACGCGAGCACCAAGCGCGGATCCTGACCTTTACTCAGGATTTTCCACGAATTCTCAGCCATAGTGATTCCTTCGGAAGACCTCTGTGCACTGGCAACTCCAAGTGGGTGATCAGGTCACCGAAGTCGCCAGTACCCGCAGTGTACTAGCTGCCCCTAGCGTAGCCGAGTTGTGCACGGCGAACTGCCGCTCGACCAAGATAAAACCGCGAGTGAGAATTCACGCCAGCTTGAGGGTACATATCACGGTGTGGGAACCATCTCAGGCGGTACCTCCCGCAACGTGCCGAACGCTCGTGATACCTTGACCCATGTGCTGGCAATCTCAGCCAGCTCGGCCTCCTCAATGCTCAACCCCCGGTCGGACAATGCCGCGGCGAGCCACTCGCGCTGGTCTTCACCGCCCGGCCCGGAATGCAGCTCCGCTAACGCGACGGGAGTGACGGCCGGATCGGGTTGGGGAGCGCGCAGGTGCCATTCGGTCTGCCACTGGTAGCAATCGGCGATGGCGGCGAGCGCGAAGTCGTCTCCCGGCTTTCCGGCCAGTTGCAGGGATAACGGCAGGCCGTCCGTGCCGAAGCCCATGGGCACGGCGATGGCCGGGAAGCCGACCGCGTTCCAAGTGCTGGGCAGCCAAGAGACTGCCTGCATGGCAACCGGGTCGTCGTATCGGGCCGCGGTGGTCGGCCAAGTCGGCGTCGCGATGACCGCGACGTCGTCGAATGTAGCGCGTAGGCTGTGTGTTGTCCGCCGCCGAAATCCCTGCGCCCGGTTATAAGTCGCCTCAGTTACCAAGCCACCGAGCGCGACGAGGCGGCGGAATGGGCGGCTGAACTCAGGCCAGCACCGCCGTAGATTCTCGCCGTGTACCTCGAAAGCCTCGGCCAGCATGGTCACGAGTTGAGCGGCGAATAGCGGGAACACCTCGTTTAGCGCGACATCAGCGATCTCGGCACCAGCCGTGCGTAAGGATTCCAGCGCGCGGTCGAAGGCGGCGGCGCAGTCCGTGGACAGCCCGGCGGCCTTCTCCAGCAGCTCGAACGGCACGCCCACGCGAACCCCAAACAAGTCCCGCCGCCAGGCCACAGGGTGCTCGGCGCGTCCCGCCATGACGGCGAGCACGCTCGTTGCCCCTCGAACCGTGCGGGCCAGCGAGCCGACCGTGTCCAGCGAACGGCTCAGCGGTCGGCATCCTTCCAACGGCACTAGGCCATAGGTCGGCTTGAACCCGGTCACCCCGCACAGTGCGGCCGGGATGCGAATGCTGCCATTGGTGTCGGTGCCGATAGCGGCGTCGAACAGTTCAACCGGAATGCCGTTTGCGCTGCCGCAGCTTGAGCCGCCGGTCCAGCGGTCGGGGTCCCACGGGTTGCGAGGCACCGGAAAGTCCAGTGCCGGATCTGGCCGGGACAACCCATGCTCAGCCATCGAGGTCTTGCCGAGCACCACCGAACCCGCCTCGCGCAGCCGGGCTACTATGGTGGCGTCCCGACCAGCCCACCACCGTTCGTCGTAAACTTTGCTCTGCCCGGTGGCGACCTTCTCGCGGGTGGCGAGGATGTCCTTCACACCGATGAGGACGCCGTGCAGCGGTCCAGTCTCTCCGTCGGCCGAATCCAGCTCGGTGGCCGTAGTCGCGGCCTCCACGGGAAAGCGCGTTAGGTAGCTCCCTAGCAACGGGTCGAGGCAATCGGCCCGGTAAAACGCTTCGGCAACTCTGGTTCGGACGTTCTCCACGACTCGGCTCTCCCTGTCACATCCGCTCCCCTTAACTCGACTCTGCTCGGCTTCTATCAGATGCAGAGCGTAATGAACGCCTGTTCCCTGCTCTTACCCTGACTGTACTAACCACAAGCGTCAAAGTCAATAAGGTCTCCATCTGACCGCTTATCACTTTTAGGAGAGTAAAAGATGAGGGTTCATAATCCACGATAAGAGTTTAGGTGTCAGCCACAACTTCTTACTGGAGAAAGATTATGAACCTGCTGCGAAGAGACCCACGCCCTCTCTTCTTTGTTGTTAAGGCCCTTCCGCCGCTTCCCGCAGAAGACCTGCGCCGCACTCATCGCCGCCTTGTGCTAGAGCGCGCAGGCGTCGAGCTTCGCCAACGGCGGCCGACGGGCAACTCTACAAGAACCGATGGCTACCAAGACAGGCGACGCCGGTGTAGAATGCGAATCGGCCTTGCTCGGTTCTCCGCTCGTAAACGTCTTCTTGGCAGAAACACTATACGCGGAGGAGGGCAGGGCGTGACAGGCCGACCTTCGCAGGTACTGCGGCACTGAGTTCGTCTGCTCGTGGAGGCGCAGTGCCTACAGCGAGTCCGTTAAGGTGTTGGAGTCGGCGCGCGGACTCTCTCACACGACGACCCCGCCGCGCACACTCTTGGCAGAGTAACGTAGAGACAGCCCCCCAACCCCCTCGTCGAGGACGAGTTCTACGACGTCGAGCGCTTCCGCTCAAGGGCGGACTTCATCCAGAAGGCCGAGGCTTACAACACTGTGGTTCTTTAACGTCGGCGGGGGAAGAAACGGCGGGAAGGAGCACCGGACGCACTGGGAAATCAGCCACGAAAGAGAGCCGTAGCTCGACGCGGCGGTCTGTGCGCTGGTGCCTATGTTCCTCGACGAGTTGTTCATGCGCAAGCTCGATTCTAAGCTGTTGTGGGGTACGATGTTATTCCGCATTCTTGTCTCCACCTGCCTCGACGCAAGGGGTAGAGGTCGGCATGAATCGCCCCGCGTTGATGTCTGAATGTGCTCGGTTGTGGGAGTTGGAGCGTGAGAACCGCAAGCTGCGCGTCCACCGCTTGAGCGGGTCGGTAGGGCAGGTCACCACTTGCGGCGACAACGCCGCAAACCCTCTATCTTCGGTGCAGGCAGTCTAGCCAGGGCAAGTGCGTCCTTACTATAATGTTGAGTGGCGTCTGCGGGTCGAGGTAGGAGCGCCTCGCGGCCGGTTTTAACTTGACCTCATATCCAGGGAGTTCCTTGAGTCTCTACCGGCTGGGCCAACTGGACTAGCTCGGGCCACGGGTGCTGTGATGATTGACCTCTCCATTGGAACGATAGGCAGTTCGTTTCTGCCTGGTCTGGATGTTGCCCCCTCATGCCGCTACGCACCGCGCGATGGCTTACCCGCTCTGCGGGAACTGATCGCTTCAGTGGAGCATGTACCGTATGAGAGCGTCCTAGTCACAGCCGGAGCGGCCTCAGGCCTAAGTGCCTGCTTCAGCCTATCGACACCCGGAAAGGTTCTCCTGCCTCGTCCCTATTTCTCACCGTATCTCCAACTCGCCCGTTTCTTCGGCCACGAGCCGATATATTATGACGCGAGCGATGTGCCGGATCACTCAATGGTGATGCGACTGGCGAATCTCGTTGATGAAACATGCCATTGTATAGTGTGGAACTATCCGCACAACCCGACGGGTAATTTGGACCATCACCTAGACCTCTCCATATTAGCGGAGAAGTGTTCAAAAGTGGGCGCGCTCCTTATTAATGATCGGGTCTACAACAAATTGCTCCTAGGCGGCATCAACTTCGATGGACACCGCCCCTTGTTACCGTCCGAAATACGCATACACAGCTTCTCGAAGGCGTACGGCTTGGCTGGTGAGCGGGTCGGATATGCGCTCGCTGAAAAGCAGATGTGTGCTCGGTTACGGGATTCACACTGGTCACTTGTCGGATCGACATCTTGGGCAGGCCAACTCATGGCAATTGAAGCCCTCAAAAGCGATGGCAGAGCGTGGCTCGATTCTACCCTACGGTCACTTTCCCGGATGCGCGACTTGGTAAGTAAACAGCTGGCGAGCATACCGCGGCTCGTCCCGAACTTGCCCGACGCGGGGGTCTTCTTTTGGGTTCAGATACAGGAACTCTCCGGCCAGCGCTTTATATCGGAGCTCCTCGACCGGGGCGTGGTCGTAGCGCCCGGCCACATGTTCGGGGACGAATCAGGGCAGCGCTTCAGGATGTGCTTCGCGTTACCGGAGAATGTTATGGCTAAGGCTCTTACCGTTTTCAGAGCTACCGCTGACTGCTGCCAGCAAAGATTAGACGACTGTTGATAGAACAATTTTGTGAGCATCACGGAGCGTAATGAATTTGCCCACGCTTGCCGCATTGACGTTACTGAAGACGATGCCGGCGAGCGACATCATAGGTGACGACATCGCTCTGGCGAGACGACTTGACGTATTTAACATCTTGCACTCTGGCGCGCATTCATTGCACCCCGCACAGACGCGAACGGGGGGTCATTAGCCTTCAGAACTTAACTACATCTCCGCTCGCGCCTAAAGAATCACGGTGCAGTTCCTCTATCCATTCCCTAAAACGCTGCTCCGGCAGCTTGTTGTACTTATATCTTTGACAGTCATCCAACTCATGACAGACTCTTTCAAACAACTCCATAGTCTTTAACAAGCTGTTCCAACTATCAGCTTCATCATAACGCCCGTAAATGAACTTGAGGCTCTCAACAATCTTCGGGTCGGCCCACTTCTCGATGTATCGACCATAATGCCATGTCTCGAATTGCCAGCCGTTAATACACTTGGCGTGCCACTCCAACAATGTCAGCAGATTTAGTTTCAAAAAATGATCGCTTTCAATCTTCGCTGTAAGAAACTCCCTTTTGTAGAGCTTGATTGCCATCCTCATAGCGGTCTGCCAGAATTGGTGTATCTGTTCCTCAAACTTTTGAAGCGTGGGCGCGCCCGGCGGCACATACCTAAACTCAGCCTCTATGAAACTTAATTTACCTCCATAATTGTCTTTATCCACCAACACAGACATTCCCCTACGCAGGTAGAAGGCGAAGGTCCTGATAACCTTTTCTCTTCTGGTGCGGAAGGAAGAGGGCAGCTTGCTGCGCAGCTTTGTGTTAAACCGGGCATACCTGTATGCCCGGTCAAGCACTCTGACATTAACAGGCGTGACATCCATGCCTACGCCATTTTCAAAGAAGACTCTTTTGACGAAAGTATTATTGCCAACTTGAAACCCGGTGTAGCAGGAGAGCAGTTTACCGATTTCTTCGAGCCATTCCCCTTCGTTCTTATATTTTTGAGGGTCGGTCGTAAACAGTAGAACGTCAATATCCGACAACCTGTCGGCAGGGTTCAGCGCTCTGGCCGACGAGCCCATCAGCACGACGGCGCGCATCAGGTCGTTTCTCTCCGCCCAGTCTTTGAGTCTGTCGAGGGTTTCGGGAATACTCATTTTTTCACGATAATTAAAGCATAACCCCTACGTCAAGAAGTTTCCCCACCGGGGAATCTCTAAATCATAGCCGTCAGCAGGGCAGGATAGCGCGGGTACTTGCCTTTTCCGAGTTGACGTGCGCTGCTAGAACGCACGGACAGGTTCTAGTGCCCTCGTGAGCACCTCGATGCAGCGCGAGCGGCGGCCTACTTAGTCGTCCATGAAAAAGTCTGAGGCAGACGAAACCGATGAGCAAAATGTAGTGTGTGGCGCTCATCTTAGGCAGCCGCGGACGCCTGTCTTGAATATGGACGGCCAGACGAAGTGACATCAGGCGGAGGTTACTCTGCCGGAGCAAGTTCGGGCATAGTGACCTCTGCCTGAGCGATGATGGCGGTCGGGCGCGGAGCGCGGTCTACCAAGTTGAAAAGTTTCGTCAGGGCGTGGCAGTGACTCTGTGTCAGTTGCCACGGCAGAGCGCCCATGCACGCTCGGGATTGTATACTCACCGCGGATTCAACAATACTTCACGGGAACCAGCTGACGCGACTATCGGCAAGGGTGAGGGGTTTGCTATTCACTAACCATCCTCGCCCGGAGTTCATTTGTCGCCTCAAACCTTCAAAGGCGAGTGCGCCTACTTTCAATTATCCGGTCGTGCAAATTCTCTACGAAGATCAACATCTCTCGGAGAAGCCCCCTTAGGTCACTTAGCTCCTCGCGCGGCTCGGTCTGGTTTCTGAAAGACTCAATCCTTTTTAGGACGCTGGTGTCGAGATTGGGGAGCGCCTTCTCCAACTCTACGACGGCTCGTGACGCCTCGACGGAAATGCCTAAGGCAAAGCAAGCCATGATGGTCATAAACTTTTTGAGCGAGATTAAGCGGTGAATAATGTCCAGACGATCTTGGGGCGTCCAGTCCTCCCTGCTCAGGTATACTGTGAGGACGTGCGCCATACTCCGGCGCCCCTCAAAAAAAGCATTGGCAGTGACGGCGCGGCTCAACTCCCTGCTGCGGATCCGGGGTCGAATGTCTTCACCACAGAGCACTTGGCTCGTCTTTTCCGATTCCCAACTCGACATATATGGTGCCGGATAGCAACTGGCCTCGGCTTGACTGAAATAAAAGAATGGGTGGAACGGTATTCCCTTCCGTGAAATTCGCCGGCAGGATTCGACCATAATTTCGAGCGTCTTGAGAAATCGCTCCTTATCCTGGAAGACTTCGTCGCGTAAGAAAACTGTAGCATCGAGCAGGTCACTTTTGCCGGGGTTGATTCTCTTACACGCGACCGAGCCGTACAGAAGAATGCTCACCACGTCATCGCCCAGCGGGTGCATGTCAGCGACGAAGTCATGGACAGCCCGCTCGTAATCTTCAGTAGTGACATTCATCAAATGTATCTCCTCAGCCCGGATAGAAAACTTTCGAAGAGCCAAACTGCCTCGTATGCTGAGCGGCGGCAGGAGGTTTCATCCGTCGAGTCGAGAGACTTACTCAAGTCGGTAAGTTCATTCCATAACGCCAATAGCTGCTCGTCCTGATATGCCTGCTCGAATTTTGGCGGGATAGAATTGATGGTCGTCGCCCATTCGCCCCGCGCAATCAGCGCCGTGAACATGAGACACTTAACCTGCCATTCAATTTCCTTAATTAACTCAAGGTATTCTCTGCGCGCCAGCATTGCGAGGATGTTGAAGGGTCGCATGGAGTGCGCACACGACTCCACGTGCAGATTGAGGAGCATGGTAGAGTCGGGCGGCGGCGGTATCTCATCTCGAAGATCGACGCCATAAAGCACATGAGCCTCATGCCTGAGGCAATGGGCTACGTGAAGGCGTCTGTTCAATATATGAACAAAGGTAAACGTCGGCAAAGCAAGCTCGAACAACTCAGAGCGTCGAACGCAGTACAACGAAAGATCACGTGGGACACATTCGTAAGCTTCTGTAATGAGGTCTAGGATAGACTCTACGTCATCCTGAAAGACCAGAACGAGTCCCCCCTTAGATAAGGCGTGCGGGTGATAGAGAATGCTAAGAAGGTGTCCCCCGAGGCGCTCGCCCAGCAGCGCCGCTACTCGTTGAACTTGACTATCTACTTTGGTCTCTTCCGCTTGCGGTGACATCTAGATTGGATGTGGTATTACATATCTTTCGCGAGGCATACTAAGGCCGCAGGATTATACCTCTGAGGTACGTCTAGAAAAGTTAGCATATCTTAAGCGTCTTTGGATTTCAAACCTCTTTCGCCGGGGAGCGTCTAAATCGTAGCGAGGTGAATGACCTCGGCTCGCTTGAGCCCGTGCCTGATCTCAACTTCCGTGTTGAGCACTCGGCCAGCGCATTCCGCAATAATTCGTCACTCAACGGTTTTTCGCTGGGTACAGAGATACGCACCTGAAATCAATAAACGCATTCGTCCTCATTTGAAGATGAGCGGCACGTCCTATCGTGTCGATGAGACGTACATCAAGGTCGGGAAGCAATGCAAATATTTGTATCGCGCCGTTGATAAAGAAGGGTCAACAATTGAGTTCATGCTCAGCGCGAAGCGTGATGTTTCCGCAGCGAAGCGATTCTTCAAGAATATGATGAGGGCAGAGCATTGCCGCCTTCCGTTCTCTATCAGTGTAGATAAGAGCGCCGCGTATCCGTAAGCCTTCAGTACTTCACAAGAGGAGCGAATGGTGCCGAAGGACTGCAAGCTCAGGCGCGTGAAATACCTGAATAACGTCATCGAGCAGGACCACCGTTTCATCAAGAAGAAGATGCGAGCATCACAATGCTTCAAGAGGTTCCACACGGCGGAGCGCACGCTCGAAGGCATTGAAGCGGTAAATATGATTCGCAAAGGGCAGGTTAAAAGATTAGCAGGAAGTGATTCACAAGGACAGGCGAAGTTCGTCGCTTCGCTCTTTCAGATCACCGCCTGAGGAAGAGCCGCCGGTAACCCTGTACGCTCTAAAATAATTTTCGCAACACTGCCTCGCGTAGGGGATGGAGAACTCCTCATCATCAAGCGGGCGGATTAAATACTCCCGCATGACTTCAGTCGCCTATTGATAAGCAAGACATCTAACGCTCGAATTAACCCGCGCCGAGCGGGCAGCCTTCAAGCCAAGGTATCACTCAGCGATGAAAGGCATGCTATCGAGGCGTCGGGTTGAATGAGTTGTTCGTAAGTAGATCAGACATCGCCGCAGATATCTACGCCCGAAGAGTTAAAGTGTCGATCTCTGTCGGTAACTGGCATGTAGATAACACCCTACTCGTTGACCGTCCTTTCATAGAGTAGTACATTAGTAGTATGAAAGTGAAGACATCCGTTACCCTATCCGAAGATGTGATCGAAGCAATTGACGAGTTAGCCGGTGAGTCACGCAACCGCTCCGAGTTTATCGAGAATGCTCTGCGCAGCTTCATCGCGCGACACAAGCGCAACGAACAGAACCACCGTGATGTGGAGATCATCAAGCGAAGGCATGTGCGCTTGAACCGTGAAGCGCAAGATGTACTTGCCTTTCAGGGGGAGTGGTGAGGCGCGGCGAATTTTACCGGGTTGCGCATCCGACGAGTAGAGACCCGAAGCGCTTCCGCGTCTTTTGTATCGTCAGCCGGCAGGCGCTCATCGACTCCAAATACTCTTCGGTCATCTGCGCCCCCGTTTACACAGCTTACGACGAGCTGGCGACGCAGGTCCCCGTAGGAGTCGAAGACGGTTTGAAACACGACAGCAGTATTCACTGCGACAACCTGATTAGTCTCCAAAAGTCAGTCCTGACGAATTTCATCGCTACCCTCTCCGCAGAGAAAATCATCGCCCTCGACTTGGCTCTCGCCGTCGCGCTTGACTTGCCACCTGATCTCTTCGGCTAAGCTATTGCAGAATCAATCCAGACAAGTATGTCAAGATTGGCATCCGGCTTTATGTGGGTGACCAGACCAAGCAGGACAACGGGCGAAAGCGGAAGATAGGTTTACAACCAGACACGCCGACGCGAATGCTTCCCTTCGGGAGCACAATAGCCACAATGAAAACAGGACTATAGTATGATTTTCACTGCTTAATGCGCTGTTGACATGATATAAGGCGCGAGCATGACAGAACCCGACTCATCTAGTGTGTCCGCAACTATGCGCTTGATAGGCCGTTACGGGCTAACTGAGCCGCCTTTTGCGCTTTCACCAGACCCACGTTTCCTGTACCTGACGCCATAGCACCAACGCGCTCTCGCTTACACCAGATTCTCCATCGACGACCGGGCGGGCTTGAGCGTGATTTATGCAGACGTAGGACATGGTGAGTCTACCCTCGCTCGCAGGCTTTACGACCTCTATCGTTCCGAGCCATCGTATGAGGTTATCCTACTGACCAATCCCGATCTGTCCTCCGCCCTGCAACTCCTGAAGCGAGTGACCGACTCAGTAGACCTTCCACGCCGGAGGACGAACCTCGACCAGCTACAGGAGTTTGAAAACTATTTGGTTGAAAACTACGCGGCGGGAAAGAATACCGTTTTGATTGTGGACGAAGCACAACTGCTCGTCGGTCAGCAATTCGAGTTAATACGGCAATTCACGAATTTTGAATCTGCATCAGCCAAGATGCTACAGATCGTCCTCATTGGTCAGAACAACCTCAGAAACAAGCTAAAACTCAAAAAGGCATTACTCTCGCGCGCCGCCAGCATGTCTACGCTTGGCCCGCTGACACCCGACGAGACGCGCGCCATGATTAGTTTTCGCTTATCAGTTGCCGGGTGTGTGCGCCCTCTGTACGAGGAGGAGACAATCAAGGAGATTCACCGCCTGACTAAAGGTGTTCCCCGAGAAATTGTTAAACGCTGCCGCACTTCCCTACGCGTGGCAGCGATGAATGAACTCGATACCGTACCACCGGAGGCTTTAGAGGATGGAGAGGCGTAAGCTTAAAGGTATCGCAGACCTCTACGTCATTGACGATGAAAGACGTGTTAGAAGCTCTGCCACAGTGGCAAGGCATGCCACACAGGCAAGCCCTGCCACAGAGACAAGGCATGAAGCCCCAGCCCCTGATTTACTGGCAAGTCTCCCGCCCGTAGCCGGATATCTCAAACTCGGAAATCAGATCGTTGACCATTTTCTCCCGCAGTTGGAGCCATTCGAGCAACTAGCTTACCTTCAACTCTACCGTCACTCTCATGGTAACGGTAAAGCCTTTTGTTTGATAAGCATGCCAAAACTGGCGCGACGAACTAAAATTAGCGGGCGGAGTCTCTGGCGGAAGGAGAGAGGACTACGCCAAAGTTCCAGAACTGTCCGGATTGTTACGGGACAGGTTTCCACTACGTTGATGAACTAGATCGCGGCAAGGGCGTCGAGAAGTGTTCCCACTCAAAGCTGAAGGCTTGAATATATTGTCAGAGACAGGCTAATAAAATAACCAGGTTTTGGAAAGACAAGACTATAAATCAATAATTTCGTAGAGTTAATATATGTTTCCGATAAAATGCGTTATGGGAATAAGATGCTACGGCTCTGAAATTAGAGAATGAAATCAAGATAATGGTATATGAACAAATAATTATCAAAAGCCGGAGAGCCAGCCGCTATACGCCTTCTAATTTGTAGAACTAAGCAATTGCTTGTCCCTCCCCAGAAAAGGAACGAACTTTTAATTACATACGTAACGTCGAATTTTACACTACTGACAGATTTATTTTCTTGTCTACACGAATTAACAGAGTTATAGTCTTGCTTTATGAAGATAACTGACCCTTTCTCTATCTCTCCGAATCCTAACAGTCTTTTTATCACTCCGAATCTCAAGGCCGTACTTTACCAATCGCGCGGAACTATCAACCGCCGTCAGGGACTTGTCGCCATTCTTGCCGATGCCGGAATGGGTAAATCCACGCTCCTGCGATTCCTGTACGGGGAATTCGACTCCAAAGAGGACGTAACAGCTACCTTCATCCCGACGCCGCAGTTCCCTTCTCTGTTTGCGATGGTCAAAAGTATTTGCGCCGATTTCGGCATTGAAGCGCGGCGTTCCCTACAAGACCAGAATGACAAGCTTTTTGAGTTTCTAGCAAATGAATACTCAAACAAGAGAAACGTCGTCATCTTTATAGACGAAGCGCAACTACTCGGAAACCATCTGTTAGAAGGCGTGCGGGCAATGCTCAATTACGAGACTAATCACGCCAAGATGATTCAGGTGGTGCTCGCTGGGCAACTTGAGCTAAAAGCCAGATTGGACGCCGAGAAAAACAAGGCCATCAAGAGCCGTATTCACTCCTACGCGCTCCTGAATCCCCTGACCGATGTGGAGATGCGGCAGATGATTGATTATCGCTGCAAGGTCGCGGAGATAACCAATCCTTTCACAGATGAAGCTCTCGACCGGATATACGAGATTACGAAAGGCATTCCCCGCCATGTGCTGAAAATCTGCGATAAAGCATACGACTACATGCACCTAAACGAGTCCAAACAGGTGACGGTTGAATATATAGACCCCGCCGCCGAAGATGCCGCCGTAGAGGTTGCCGCATGAGTCGCTTTCTCACCAAGATTATCAACGAACAGCCTGGCGAGAAGAAGCCGAGCCTGACCGTGGTGGACAGCCCGTCCTCTATGGACAGCCAACCCGTCTTGGACAGCCTGCCCGTTGAACAGACTCCCCCTCTACCAGTGGACAGGCCGCCCAAAGAGGACAGCCCGCCCACTACGGACAGCCTGTCCAACACGGACATCCCGAATTTACTCTCTACTGTGCCAGACGTTGCGGGGCGGCTGTGGCTTCCGCATCGTTATACAGACCATCTTTGTAGGTGGCTGACCCCCGATGAGCAGGCTATCTATACACAACTCTATCGACTCTCATGGGGATGGAATAAAGATACTTGTTTCATCAGTAACCCACGCCTTAGTGAACGAAGTAATGTGCCTCTCACGACGATGCGGCGAGCAGTTGGCAAGCTCGTGAACAAAGGTTTGATTGAGAAGACTGGACGTATTTTCGGTAGTAACATGGAGCAGGGAATTGAATATCGGGTGTTCACGTTGGACAGCCTGTCCGGTATGGACAGCCAAACCAAGAAGGACAGCCTGTCCACAGTGGCACCCAATAAAGATAAGAATAAAAAGAAAGATTCTAAAAGGGATGAGGCTACGCCTAACTTCCAGAGCTGTACAGACTGTCATGGAACAGGCTTCCATTACGTTGATGAATTAGATAGAGGGAAGGGCGTCGAGAAGTGCATGCACAAAAACCTCAAAAGCCCTCCGTCATAATGGTCGCTCGGGGAAGGGTCTAAAATCCGATTTCTGATGACGTCACTTTCACGAAGATTGGCTTTGCCCATAGGAGTAATTTCGAGCTCTCGTGTGATTGTTCCCAGACAAAGCGTTGGGCCTCTGCGACTCAGCGACACGCGCGAGCGCGACGCGACTTTGCGTGACAGTTAGTCGCTCACCGCGGGATATTGAAGGGGCGTTCATCAGCCTACACAAGATGGAGGGGCGATTTTGAATTGTTAGGAAAATCTTCTGTTTGCCAAACACAACACTGCTGAGCCCACTCACGGCCTTCCTTGTTTCAAATTAATTTTCGCAACACAACCTCTCTTCAGGCCACGCTGTTCGAGTCTTTCGAGTTTTGTTGCAATTCTATTGTGTTTCGCATCTGTTGTTCATGTCCTTGATTTCCCGCCATTAGCTGGAACATTTATTGCTCCCTCCCTGACGTGCTCATCAATCGTTGCATCGCGTGGCCTGAGCCATTTTGCTAAATCAATTCTTAGAAAGCATAAATGTCGCCGAATGTCGGCATAAACTCAGGATAACGCGAGTTTGAACACGAGGTAGATAAGCTGAAGGCGAGGCGGGGAATGGCGGGATTAGCCGTTCTGTAACGTGACGCCTGTTCTGTTTATATACATTTGATGCCTATAAAGAACGAACCGGGGGATGGAAATACTTATGTCGAACAAGAGGGGAAACGCGCTTCTAATGAACTACGGGGGAATTCGCCACTTCAAAACACCGACCCAACAGCTTGTGAGTGTCGGGCATCCGGTTGACCTGCTCACAGATATTCCGAGTTTTGCTCTAGTGCCCGTGTCGCACGAAAGCGTGCTGTTGCTGTTGAAGCGTCTGGTCGATTTCCTGAGCGCAATAGCGCTGCTCCTCATACTCTCGCCGGTCTTTCTCGTCTTGGCTCTCTTGATTAAGCTCACATCGCAGGGCCCTGTCTTCTTTAAGCAAGAACGCATCGGTCATTATCGTCGCCCGTTCACGATTTGGAAGTTCAGGACGATGTTGAACGATGCCGAGTCGCGTGCGGCGGAGTTGCGACAGAACTGCGGCGGCGATGTCTTTTTCAAGTTGAAGAACGACCCGCGCGTGACGCCCATCGGGCGCGTGATGAGAAAGTATAGCCTCGACGAGTTGCCGCAACTCTTCAACGTCTTGAGCGGCGAGATGAGCCTCGTCGGGCCGCGCCCGATTTGCGCCTTTGAAATGGAACGCTTCGGCGGCTGGAACCAGTTGCGCCGTTTCGACATGAAGCCGGGTCTGACGTGTATCTGGCAGGTGAGCGGGCGCAGCAATACGACCGACGCGGCGCGCATGAATTACGACTTGCAATACGTCGAAGACTGGTCGCTGCTGCTCGACTTCAAACTGTTGCTCAGAACCGTGCCGGTGGTTGTCAAAGGAGACGGAGCGGTGTAAAAGGTGACGATGAATCTGCAAGACGCCGCCCGATTTCTGCGATACTACTGGTGGCTGATAGTTTTAGCATTTTTCGTCGGCTTTGGTTCGACCGCTCTTTTCACTTCCCGACGCGCCGCCACCTACCGCGCCGCCACGACGCTCGTCGTCGGGCCGAGCGAGAACATCACCGCACCCAAAGAAATCGTCGATAGCCTCGATACGCTCGACCGCCGCAGCGTCGTCGCCACTTTCGCCAAAGTCCCTTCGAGCCGTACGGTGCGTGAACGCGCTGAGGCGCAGTTGCAACTCGCACGCGCGCAGACCGAACCCTATCAGGTGAAGACGGTCGTTGTGCCCGACACCAATATTTTAGAGGTTTCGGTCGAAGGCCCCGATCCGCAACTCACCGCCAACTTCGTCAACGCCATCGCCGAACAGACGCGCCGCTACGCGCAGGAGTTCTACCTCATTTACGGAATGAAGGTGCTCGACCGCGCCGAAGTTCCGACGGAACCGGTGCGCGCCGCATGGCTGCGCGAACTAGGCGTGGGCGGCGCAGTCGGACTGCTGCTCGGACTGCTCTTCGCGCTCGCGCTCAATTACCTGCGGCAGTGGAAGCGTGCACGCATGTCTAGACTCAGGCCGACGCAGAAAGTCGAACGCTATACCTGACGAATTAAAAACAATGACCGGAGACATGCCAACCACGAGAGAGCGGGCGACAATGCTTATCCTGCTTCTCACGGGCGCGACCGTTCTGCTGGCGCTTGGAGCGGGCTATCTCGTCGGGGCGGCTCCCGTGTGGCTGCCGACTAAATTCCGGCTTCTACTCCCGCTGCTTTTGTTCGCGGCCGTGTTCGCCATCGTCGGCGCGCGAACCGTAATCCGGCAGCCGGAGACGGCGATGCTGGCGCTCGTGGCAATCTTCTATACGAACGTGTCGGAAGTCGGTGTGCGTTATTACGGGTTGCCGTCGCTGCTGCTCTTGGGGGGCGTGCTGTTGACGCTTATGCTGGCGTGGCGTTTCCTGTTCGGGGCGGGGCAGGGGGAGTTGGTCGTCGATGTCACGTTTGTACTGCTCGTGCTCTACGGTGCGGTTATCTTCGCTTCGACGACGGTCGCAGTCAATACCGAACTGGCCGACGAAAGACTCTTCGACCACGTGAAGGGCGTGCTTCTGTTCCTTATCGTCACCAACTTCACCGACTCGCGTCTGACGCTGCGGCGAGTCGTCTGGGTGCTCGTACTCGCGGGTGCATTCCTCGGCACAATCAGCGTCCTCCAGGTTCTGACCGGTTCTTACAACAGCGAGTTCGGCGGGTTCGGGCGCATCAAACTGGCGCATATCACGGAGTACGTCTACGAGCCGCGCATCGCCGGAACGGTGAGCGACCCGAACTTCTACGCGCAGATGCTCGTGCCGCTCGTGCCGCTCGCGCTCTATCGCGTGTGGGACGAACCGACCGCTTGGCTCAAACTCGTCGCCGCCTATTCACTCGGCGTCATTCTGCTCGCATTGGTCTTCACATACTCACGCGGAGGCGCGCTCGCAGCGGTGCTTGTCTTGCTGCTAGCGGCGATACACAAGAGAATCAAACTGCGTCACTTGTTGCTCGGCGCGGGATGTCTCGCGCTGCTGCTCATCGTCGTGCCGACCGAGTTCGGCGGACGACTCAAGAGTCTGCGCGAGTTGGTGCCGGGCGGAGATGAACGAGTCCTCAAGGAGGATTCGTCCTTCCGACAGCGTGCGTTGTTGGCGGAGACGGCGTGGGAGATGTTCGCCGACCACGCGGCGTTCGGTGTAGGCGCGGGAAATTTTTCGGAGTATTACGATGAATACGCGGAGCACGTCGGCGCGACCGTCAGCAGCTACGAAGACTTCGCCCACCGTCGTTTCCCGCATACGCTCTATCTGGAAATCGCCGCCGAGACAGGGCTGGTCGGATTGCTCGTTTTCGTCGTCGTCATCGGCGTCACGTTGTTCAACGCGTGGGCGGCGGTTCGCATGTTCAAGGAAGCGGGAAGCCACGCCTCGGCGAGCCTCGTCACGTCGTGCGCGCTCGGCCTCATCGGCTATCTCACGACGAGCCTCTTCCTGCACGGTCATTACATTCATTACCTATGGCTATTAGCGGCGTTGCTGGCGGCGGCCAAACACATCGCCGCGCGCCGCGCGCCCGACCCGCATCCGGCGTTGGTCTATCTGGATGAATGGTTGAGCGTCATTTATCCGACCATCCAAGCCGCACATCTCTCCCCTGCGCGCAAGGAATAACTGCGATGGAAAACTTATTCGTCGTTTGATTAAGACTGTCACCAACTGTCACCAAACGACCAGCGTGGAGAACAGCGATGTTGAGCGAGCGACGACAGGCGACCGCATCGCCTGTCGTTTACATTATGTCGCGGTTTCCGCTTCTGACCGAGACGTTCATCCTGCGCGAGATGCTCGAATTAGAGCGGCAGGGCACACGCGTGCGCATCTTTCCTCTGCTGCGCACTGACGCGCCCGTGCGTCACGCCGAGACGGAGCGTTTGATGCCGCAGGTTCACTACACACCGTTTCTCTCGCGCGCCATCTGTGCGGCCAACTTCCACTTCCTGCGTCGCACGCCGCTGCGTTATGTGAAGCTCGTCTGGTCTGTGCTCACGGGCACGTTGGGTTCGAGAAATCTATTTTTCGGTGCGCTCGGCACGTTCCCAAAATCCGTCTATTTCGCACGTCTCGTCGAGCGTGAAGGCATCCGCCATGTGCATGCTCACTACGCGACGCATCCCGCGCTGGCTGCCTTCGTCATCTCGGAATTGACCGGCGCGACCTATAGTTTTACGGCGCACGCGCACGACATCTTCGTCCATCAGCGCATGCTTCGGCAGAAGATTGAGCGCGCGCACTTCGTCGTCGCCATCTCGGAATTCAACCGCCAGTATCTTCTCCGGCGCGCGCCGCGCGTCGCTGCGGACAAGATTAAAGTCGTCCATTGCGGAATCGAGCCGGAGAAGTACGGCACGACGACTGCGAAGGATGCGCGACCTGACGCAGAGCACGACGGCGAGCGCGGCGCGCTTGATGGCCGTGACAAACAATTCACAATTTTGTGCGTCGCCAGCCTACAAACATACAAGGGTATCAGGTATCTTATTGAGTCCTGCCATCTCCTCGCAGGACATCTCTCCTCAAACTTCCGTTGTCTCGTCGTCGGCGAAGGCGTAGAGCGCGCGCGGCTGGAAAGTCTGATTGACGAATTAGAGATGCGCGAACGCGTTCAACTGCTCGGCGCACGAACGCAGCGAGAGGTTGCGTCGCTGTTAGCCGGAGCGGATTTGTTCGTGCTGCCGAGCACCGTCGCGCCGGACGGACAAATGGAAGGCATTCCCGTCGCGTTGATGGAGGCGATGGCGAGCGGCCTGCCCGTCGTGGCTACGCGCATCTCCGGCATCCCCGAACTTGTCGAAGACGGCATCAACGGTCGGCTCGTCCCGCACGCAGACGCTCAGGCTTTGGCCGACGCCATTATCTCTCTGTACAAGAGCGAAGCCATGCGGCGTGAGATGGGCGAACGCGGGCGGGAGAAGGTGACGGCGGAGTTCGGGTTGCGCGAGAACGTGGCGAAACTGCGCGCACTGTTTCAAGCGGCGACCGAACGCGAGATTCAAACAAAGACCGTGCGCGAGGCCGAAACGAGTCTGACATATTCACATCGCGCAGTTGAAGCGCCACGCGATGCTCTAAGCACCGAGTTTAAAGAACAGGTGGCGAAAAGAGCCGCACGCTTCTTCGCTGACCCGAACGACGCCGCGACGGAGGGCGCGGCCCACATCAGTTTCACGCGGCGCGGCGGCGGTCACGATTCAGAGGTTTACGAACTCGCCTCGCCCCATCATTATCGCGTGCCCGAACGCGGGGCGATACTCAAGTTGCACCGCCCGGGAAGGGCGCAGCCCGCGCAGGCCGTCGAAGCGGGACGCAGTTTCGCTCAGAATGAATACGCCGCGCTCGAACTTCTCTGGCGCGAGTTTACGCGTCGCACGGCGCGCCTCAACGTGCCGCAGCCTCTCGCGCACTTGCCGGAACACGCCGCGCTCCTGATGGAGAAGTGCGCGGGCGAAAGACTCGACGGCGCGTTGCGCTGGTCGCGCCTGCGAAAGAACAGGGAAGCGCGCGAACAACTTTTGCGGGTGGTCGAAGCGTGCGGCGAGTGGCTGGCGACCTTCCATGAAATAACGAAGCGCGCGGGCAGCCCCGTGGAAATCTACGAAAGAATCGAGCGCGACTTTCGTGACGAACTGGTGACCTGCCGCGAACTCGGATTGGAGGCGCAACTCACCAGCCGTATCGCGCAGCAGTTCGAGCAGAGAAAGGCCGCCGTCTTCAATGGCGAACACGAAATCGTCGGGCGACACTGCGACTTCGCTCCGTACAACGTCATCTTCTCCGGCGAACGCGTCGCCGTGATTGACTTCGAGGGCTTCGCGCGCGGCATCGTCTACGACGACCTCTGCTACTTCCTCGGCATGCTCGAAACGATGCCTCGCTATCATCTCTCAAGCGAGATGTCGCAAAGGGCGAGAGAGAATTTTTTGAAAGGCTACGGGCGAAGTGGCAGCACGAACGCCGTGCATCTCGACTTCTTTATGCTGGCGACGATGACCAAGATTATGGCGCACAGTCCGTTGCTCCGACCCGTCGGGCGTCAAGGGTGGCGTGAGCAGTTGAAGCGGTGGCAGCGACTCAAGTTTTTCACTGGCTGGTTTAGCAAGAGGGTGTGTTGACTGTTGAAGCAAGCAGGCGAGTCTGAAGCAGAGATGAGGCGAACCGCGCCGGACGCTTTCGCCGTCGTCTCGAAGGGCGCGGCGGGCGAAGCGGTCGAAGCGCACGCGAACGACCCGTCGTCGCCTGCTGCAAGCAACTTCGCACAACGCGCGGTGAGCGGCGTCTTATGGACTTACGTCTCGTTCGCCGGAAGCAAACTGCTCGTCTTCGCCAGCACCGTCATTCTCGCGCGCCTGCTCGCACCGGCGCAGTTCGGCGAGGTTGGGTTCGCGCTCCTGGTCATCGCCTATCTGGAAACCATCGGCGACTTCGGCATCAGTTCCGCGCTCATCTACGAACGCGAGCGACCCGAACAGGCCGCCAACATCGCCTTCGTCGTCAGCCTAGCAACGGGCGTCTTGTGGTTCGCCGTCGCGTACGCCTGCGCGCCGCTCGTCGCACGTTTCTTCGACGACGCGGCGGTCGTTCCCATCCTGCGAACAATCTCGTTCGTCTTTATCATCAACGCGCTCGGCAACACGCACGACGCGCTGCTCAGGCGCAAGCTCGAATTCAAGAAGCGGCTCGCGCCCGACTTGGCGATGGCCGTTTTGAAGGGCGCGTGCTCGATATTGTTGGCGGTGTGGGGATGGGGCGCGTGGAGTCTGGTGTGGGGACAGTTGATTGGCGCGACGGCTTCGACCATTGCTCTGTGGATAGTCGTGCCGTGGCGTCCGCGCTGGCAGTTTTCGCGCGAGGCGATGCGCCGCATGCTCGGCTACGGCGGGCAGGTTGTTTCCGTCAACGTCATCGCCGCCATCGTGCACGACATTGATTACGTCATCGTCGGACGTTTGGGAAGCGTGGCACTCGGTTTTTATACGCTGGCTTATCGCACGCCCGAACTCTTCATCACGATGATTATCTGGGTCGTGGGCAAAGTGGCTTTTCCAATCTATTCGCGTTTGCAGGACGACCGTCCCGCGCTCCGACAGGCGTTTCTCGTCACGCTTCGCTACTTGTCCCTGCTGACCGTTCCGGCGGGCGTCGGGCTGGCGGTGCTCGGTGGCCTGTTCGTCTCGACGTTTTACGGGGAGCAATGGCAACCGACCATAGCGACGCTACAGGCGCTGTCAATCGCAGGATGTTTGCGTTCGCTCGGTTCGCACGCGGGCGACGTTTACAAGGCGACGGGGCGACCCGACATCCTCGTCAAACTCGGCGTGTTGCGCGCCGCCGTGCTCATTCCGGCGTTGATTTGGGGCGCACGCTACGGCATCTTCGGCGTCGCCGTCGCTCAAATCATCGTGACGGGCGCGAGCACGCTCGTCAATCTCTACGTCGCGGGCAAGATTATGGAAGTGTCCATGAGAGCACTGCTCGGCGAATTCAAAACTGCCATCCTGTCGGCGGCGGCGATGGTCGTCGGCTTGCAGCTTTTGCTGCCCGTCCTCAAAGGCTCACCGAAGTGGATAGGCTTGAGCGCGGCGGTGGTGGCCGGAGGCGCGATTTATGTCGGCGTGGCGTGGCTCGTCGGGCGCGAAACCATCGAGCAGGCGCGTGCGATTGTCGGTTCTTCTCTGAAGAAGACGCAGTAATGAGTGTTTGTAATGATGGCACGTACCGCATGAAATGCGGGCGCAAGCCTTCGGTGCATGAGAGCATGAAATGTCCGAGATGATAGTCGAATTACCAGAGCAAGCGACGGGCATCCGCTACGGATGGCACGACCGTTACCAGATTCCGCTCGACCACCCGTCGGCGCTCCGTTTCTACATCGACAAGCTGTTCGTGCCACATTCGCGGCGAGAGATGGTGTGGGCGCTCGTCGCGCGCTCCTCGGCGTTGGCGACGCGCGCGGCAGTGCCGGTGCTGCGAATAGAGGCGGCTAATTCTTCGGAAAGAAACAGCGTGGAGGAAGCGGCTGACGCAGGAGTCGAGGGTTCGACGGAGACGGGCGACACAGGCATCGAGTGGCTGACCGTCAAACTGGAAAACCATCTCCGTCGCGCCGGAGTCACGACGAGCGGCGCGCTCTCCTTTCTCTCGCTCGACGATTACCGCCACGCCGAACGTCAAAAAATGGTGCTCTTTATCTTCGACCACGCGGGCACGCGACCGTGTGCGGTGGCGAAGATTGGCGGCGAGGAACGTCACGGCGCGGTCTTGGCGCACGAGCACGAAATGATGCGAGAGCTTCATGGTCGGGTGGGCGAGGAGTTGCGCGCGACGATGCCGCAACCGCTGGCGTTGTTTGGCGAGCGCGGCCTGATGATTTTTCTAGAGTCGTTCGTCGGCGGGCGTTCAATCTATTTCGAGATGCGTAACAGTTGGCGACCGCGCAGACTCGCCGCGCGCCATTTCCGGCTGGCAAGCGAATGGATAGTGCGCTTCCAACGTGCGACACAGGTTCGCGCCGCACAACTCGACGAAGCGACGGCAGATGAATACGTCGTCAGTCCGTTGCGGGATTTCGGGCGTGCCTTCTCGCTCCTGCCGGAAGAGCGTGCGCTCGTGTCGCAAGTAAAGGAATTGACACGCGAGTTGGGAGGTGAGCGATTGCCGCTCGTCGCGCGGCAGGGCGATTTTTGGGCGCGCAATCTGATTTTGCAGGGAGATACCATCGGCGTTGTCGATTGGGAAGGCTTCAGGGAAGAGAGCACGCCTTTCTGGGATATGTTTTTGTTTGCGACGAGCTACGCCTTGAGCTACCCGTGGCGGTTGGGACGTTGGGCAGAACCGTCGGTCGCGTTTCGCGCCGCATATCTTGAGCCGAGTTGGTTCGCGCAACTCACACGCCGACACCTGCTCTCGCACTGCAACGCGATGGATGTGTCGCCGCGATTGTTGGAGATTTTCTTTCCGGTCTTTCTGGCCGAACGCGCGCTGGAAGAGGAACGGCAGACGGTCGAACGCGTGGGGCGCAAGAAGAAGCAGCAGCAGAATGCCCCCGTAGTTAATCGACGCGACGCGACAGGGATGACGAAGACGGCGCAGGCGGCGGAGGTTGGGACATGGAGGCGACTGTTTCAGGAGTACGCCCGGCGAACAAAACCCGCCTGCTTTGGCTGATTGATTCGCTGGCGATGGGCGGGGCGGAGCGTCTAGTTCCGGTCTTCGCGCGCCGACTCGACGCGAGTCGCTTTGAACTTCACGTCGCCTGTCTGAAAGTGATTGGGGGCAATCCGCTAGCAGCCGAACTCGCAGCGGCGGGCGTGCCCGTCACGGTTTTGAACGCGCGCAACCTGCGCGATGCATCCGCCTTCGCCCGTCTGCTGCGACTCGTGCGTGAACGCGAGATTGACGTGATTCACACGCACCTGACCTACTCGGACGTGTGGGGACGGCTCGCCGCACGTTTGCTCCGGCGCGCAGTCGTCTCGACGCTGCACGTCGAGAGTTATCTCACTGCCGGAGACGTTGCCCACGGGCGCGGGCATGCGGTCGAGCGTTTGGCAAGTTTCGTCCGGCGACATTTCGGGCAGACGGTGATTGCCGTCTCCGAAGCGTTGCGCCGACAGCAAATCGCGCGAGGGTTTCCGCCCGCGCGCATTGTCACGATGCATAACGGCATCGACCTGTCGAAGTTTGAACTGCCGCACGATTCTTCGCGCGCAAGTAGACGTGCGGAGTTTGGTATTCCGCACGACGCGCCGCTGTCCATTACGGTCGCGGTGCTGCGCGAAGGCAAAGGCCACGAACTGCTCATCGCGGCGTCGAAGCGTGTGCTTGAGCGCGTGCCGGAAGCACATTTTCTCTTTGTCGGCGGCGGTGCGCTCGAAAGTGCTTTGCGTCGTCGTGCGGAAGAGAGCGGAGTGAGCGGGCGCGTTCATTTCACCGGAATGCGCGGTGACGTGGCGGAGCTTCTGGCGGCGTCTGATTTATTCGTGCTGCCTTCGTTGGATTTCGACGCGCTGCCGACGGCGATTATCGAAGCGATGGCGTGCGGGCTTGCGGTGATAGCGACCAAAGCGGGCGGCGCGGCGGAGATTGTGCGGCACGGCGAGACGGGACTTCTGTTAGAGTCGCCTGACGCAAGCCGACTGGCGGAAGCCGTCATCGCCTTGTTGAGCGACAGGCAACTGGCGCGAGAGATGGGAGAGAGGGGCAGGGCGCGCGCCGAGAGTGAGTTCAGCGCGCAGGCGTGGGTTGAGAAGTTGCAGGACTTGTACGTTTCGTTATGCCGACGAGCACGGTAAGGGAAAACGATTCGACGTTGCGCGCGGCGGAGAGCCGACGCGCGGACGAAGATGTGCGCCGACCGGACGCGCGGCGTGCACTGCCCGCCGTTTGGCGGCACTTCGTCGTGGAATTTCTCGGACGCGGCGGCATGATTCATTACGCATATCAATTCTGCCGCGGGCTGGCCGCGCAGGGCGCGGAGGTCACGCTCGTGACGGAAAGCGATTACGAACTCGCGCACCTGCCGCACAACTTCAAAGTAGAAACCATCATCCGGTTGTGGAACACGCGTCCGGCGGGCGCGGTGGAGTGGTCGTCGTCGCTCGCAGCGCGGCTCAAACGCGCGCTCCGCCGCACGGTGCGCGCCGCGATGTATTACCGTGAATGGTGGCGGCTCGTCCGGCATTTGGAGCGCGCGCGTCCAGACGTAGTGCAGTTCGGCGAGATACGTTTCGCCACAGACCTGCTACCGCTCATGTGGCTACGCTCGAAGGGTTTGCGGCTCGTCGATGTCTGCCACAACGTCGCGCCGTTCAACATCAGTCCCGACTCGACCGCGCTCGTCAAAACATCCGGCTTCGACCGCGCCGCCTTCCGCCGGATTTATTCTTGCTTCTCCGACATTTTCGTTCACTCCGAAGTTAACCGACGCGAATTCCTGCGACTCTACGGCGGCGACGCCAGCCGTGTGCACGTCATCCCGCACGGCAACGAACGCGTGTTCATCGGCGACGAGATGAAGGCCGACGAGTCAGCGGGACGGAGCGCACAGGAGCCACAAAGCAAGCAGGACGCGCAACGCGAACAAATCGAACTGCTGCGTTCAGTGCCGGAGCGCGTGCCCGTCGTGCTCTTCTTCGGCACATTGACTAAATATAAGGGCTTGGAATACCTGATAGATGCTTTCGCCGGAGTCAAGCGCGCCGTGCCCGCGTCTCACCTCATCATTGCAGGCTACCCGAACCCCGACGTTGACATCGAGTTTCTGCAAACGCGCGCGCGCGAACTCGGCATCGCCGATGCGGTCACTTTCCACCTGCAATACGTCCCGCTCGAAGATGTCGCCGCCCTGTTCGAGCGCGCACACGTCGTCGTCTTCCCTTACTTGATGATTTACCAGAGTGGCGCGCTACAAGTGGCTTACAGTTTCGGTAAGCCCGTCGTGGCGACCGACGTGGGCGGATTGTCGGAAGCGGTCAAACACGACGAGACGGGATTGCTCGTGCCGCCGCGCGACGCGGCGAAGTTGAGCGAGGCGTTAATCGCTCTGCTGAATGACGAGCCGCGCGCGCGTCGGATGGGCGCGCACGCGCGCGAATTGTCGGAGACGATTTACTCCTGGGACGGCATCGCTCGTCGCGTAATGGTGGCCCTGCGCACAGAGGACGCGCCCGACACGCGGGACGAAGAGGGTGAAAGGGAGTAAGCGATGCGTTTGTTGACGTTCTCCTTCTGGTTTTCCGTCGTCGTGATTTTCTACGCCTACTTCGGCTACCCATTGCTGATGTGGGTGCTCGCCGCCGTGCGACCGAAGCCCGTCCAGATTGATGAGAACGCGCGCCCGTCGCTGACGTTGTTGATTGCGGCCTACAACGAAGCGGAAGTGATTAGAGAGAAGATAGAAAACTCTCTCGCGCTCGATTACCCGAAGGAGCGGCTTGAAATCGCGGTCGTCGCCGATGGCTCGGATGATGCCACGCCCGCGATTGCGCGCGAGTATGCCGGGCGCGGTGTGACGACGCACTTTCAACCGGAGAGAAAGGGAAAGATGGCGGCCATCAATCGCGCGTTCCCTTTGTGTCGCGGCGAGGTCGTCGTCTTCTCCGACGCCAACAATCTTTACCGCCCTGATGCGCTCTTGAAGCTGGTGCGAAACTTCGCGGACGAACGCGTGGGTGCGGCGACGGGGCGAAAGGTTCTGCGCCGCACGCAATCGGAGGTCGGCGAGTCGGAGAATCTTTACTGGCGTTACGAGTCGTTTATCCGTCTCAAGGAGAGTCAATTCAGTTTTACGACGGGCGCGGTCGGGGAGATTCTCGCCGTCCGCAAAGGTCTGTATGTCGCGCCGCCGCCCTACGTTATCAACGACGATTTTTATATTGCGATGGCGGTGATTAGACAAAACGCACGCGTCGTCTATGAGCCGGAAGCGATTTCGGAGGAGATGCCTTCGGCTTCGATGAACGCCGAGATGGTGCGCCGCAGCCGTATCTCCGCCGGACTTCTGCAATCGCTCTTGATGCTGCCGCAACTACTCAAGGGCGCGCCCGCGCTCGCCTACTTTCAAGCCGTCTCACACAAACTGCTGCGCCCTCTCGTCCCCGTCTTAATGCTCGTCGCCCTGGCGGTAAACATCTGTCTGGTGCTGAAACGACCGCGTTTGGACGTATACGCCGCCGCCGCAGTCGCGCAGGCTGTCTTCTATCTTTTGACCGCGGGCGGCGCTGCGCTCACGCGGCTCGGCATGAAAATCAAACTGTTCTATGTGCCCTACTATTTTTGCGTCAGCAACTTTGCTTACCTCGTCGGGTTGTACCGGCTCGCGTCGGGGAAGCAGACGGTGTTATGGACGAAGGCGCGGCGTGAATCTTAGACGGAGTTTCTGCCCGCCCGATGGGTGGAACTTGTTGAAACGCGCGGTGTCAGATAACCAAAACCGCGCGCATTTAATGCTAAACTAAAGGCCACCGGAGCCTTAATCTCGTCGGAAGAACGCTCAACGGCTTTTGCGACCCGGCAGCAATCGCGCAAACACAGGGGGATGAAATCATGAGAAGCAGGAAAAACTTGGCGGCATTACCGGCCTTACTCGTCGTGCTCGTCGCGCTCGCCTGCACAGGCGCAATGGCTCAGCAGTCGTCTTCATCGAACACAAACTCGAATACCAACACCGCTGGCGACGAACAGAAGCAGACGAACACGAACGACGGGTCGCAATCGAATTCTCGTTCGAGGAGCAGGTCTGAGCATGAGCGACGCGAGCGACGTGACGCGTCCTCCGCGTCCGACATCAACGCGCAACAACCATCTGAAAAAGACTCTCAACGTCAGTTGGACGACGCCGCACAGCCGAACCGCGAAGACCGCCCCGGACAGAACATTCCGCCGACGCGACGCGCGAGCGGGAGTCGCTATCACGTCGAGTTCGGCGTCTTGCCGCACTATAACAACAACTACTTTCAGGCGTCCGACACCGAACCGCGCACCGCGCTCTGGATTACCACTCTCTCAGCAAACTTCGGCTACGATTTCGTGCGCGCAGACCGCAAGACCTTAAGCGGCGAACTGCGCCTGCGTCGCAACGTCTTCAGTGACTTACGCAACGCCGATTCGACCGACGTTGATGCCTCGCTCGGCTACGACTTCGGCGCGAACCGTCTTGAGTTCACCTACTTTGTCACGCCGCGTCGCCTCTCATCCTTCGAGGACGACCCCGTTTCATCTCTCAATAACACCGTCTTCAACAGCGTCAACGGAGCGAGTTTGCAGTATGCGCGTCGCGTGACGCGTCGCGTTCGCACACGCGCCAGCTACGAGTTTGCGCGCGAAATCTACACGGCCTTCAAAGATCGCGACCTCGCGCGCCACCGTTTCAGCACCGACGTGCGCTACCGCGTGCGCCCCTTCTTCACGCCCGGCATCGGCTACGAGTACAGTCAGAACAACGCGCGCTCCGACATCTTCAATCGCCATAGCAACGCGCTGTTGTTGCTCGTCGGCAGCACTATCAAAGAACGCCTCACGATGAGTTTTCGCTATCGCTACTCGGTGCGCGACTACACGACGAACGACATTACTTCCTCTAACTTCGGGCGGCAAGACCGTCGCAACGACGTGAACTTCTACGCCACCGTCAATCTCCCCAAAGGATTTTCCATCTACGGTTTCGCCTCTACCATCGACAGCAATTCGAGCCGCGTCGCACGCTCTTTCAACAGCACCGAAAGCGGCATCGGATTGTTTTATCGCTTTCCTTCACGTTGAGAAGGCGAATCCGTCGCGCGTGCATAAGAACGAAGCTGTCAGGTTCAACCGTTATGTTCGGAAAATCTTTTCAACGTCGAAGGCGCGTCGCGTCGTCGCTTTTTCTGCTGTCGTGCCTCTGCCTCGTTGCATCCGTCTGCCTGACGGCCTGTGCGGAGCGAACCGCTGCGACGCCTGCTTCGCGCGCTCTCTACGTCTCGACACGCGGCGACGACGCGCGCCGGGGCGAGACGCCCGAAACCGCGCTTCGCACCATCAACGCCGCGCTCGAACGCGTCCGCCCCGGCACGACGATATTCATCGAGCAGGGCACTTACTACGAACAGGTCGTGATGAAACGCGGCGGCGCGCCCAATCTTGAAGTGACTCTGACGAGCTATAAAGGGACGGCAATCATCGACGGTTCGCGTGAGAAGCAGACGAGAGGAGGCAATCAGAATCGCGCGCTCGTCGAACTGCGTCGCCCCTACACGCGTCTTGTCAATCTCGAAATCGTCAACTCGGAGAATACGGGCATCCTCCTCGATGCAGACAACCTGACGGTGGAAGGCTGCCGAATCTCGCGCGCCAAACTGCACGCCATCAGCACCGACACGAGTCGGCAAAACAATTCGCGTCGCAACGCTTCGTTGATTCGCAATATCGTCATCAAAGACAACACCGTCAGCGAAGCCGTCCTCAAAGGTCAGGGTTACGGTCAAGCCATCAGTCTCATCGCCGACGGATTCACGGTGAGCGGCAACACCGTGCGCGACAACATGACGGAAGGCATCGACATTTGGCTCGGCGCGACGCACGGCGAGGTCGTCGGCAACACGGTCTACAACAACAAGTCAACCGGCATTTACGTGGACGGGGCATCCTACGTGCGTATCCATCGCAATCAGGTCTATCGCAATCGTGCAGGCATCGGCGTCTCTTCAGAGAACGCCAACTATGACACGCACGACATCTGGGTCTTCAACAACGTCGCTTACGATAACGCCGACTCCGGCTGTTTCATCTGGGACGAGCGTTCGCGGCGCGGCTACAAAGGTTCGCAAAACGTGCTCATCGCGCACAATACTCTCGTCGGCAACCGATACGCCGTCTACCTCGCGGGCGAGAAGAATTCCGGCGAAATCCTCAACAATCTCGGCTATTCGACGGGCGAGCAAGTGCTCGACAATGCCGCCCAATCATCGTTCAAGATTCACGATAACGTGTGGCTGGCGCGCGTAAGCGGCTTCGCTTCCACGTCCGCCAAAGACTTTCGCCTGACGCGCAACTCGCCCGCCATCGACAAGGGAGTTGCGCTCCCCTCGTTCACCGACGACGCGGGAGCGGTCTTCAATATCGATACCGACTTCAGCGGTTACAGACGCCCCGTCGCCGCGCACCCCGACGCAGGGGCTTACGAATATCGTTGACGCGTTCGTAGTCGCTGACGCGGTTCGCTTAGTCGCTAATGCTCACACCGCTAGGCTTCGGAAAGCATTTATGCTGAAGCATGCAACCGACGAGGAAAGGCGCGACCGTGAAGGAATCGCGGAGCGTTATCCTCTCACGCACATGCAGGAGGGGATGCTCTTTCATAGTCTCTACGCACGGCAGTCCGGCGTGGATGTTCAGCAACTCGTCTGCGCTTTGGACGAGCGGTTGGACGTGGCGGCCTTCGAGCAAGCGTGGCGGCGAGTCGTCGAGCGTTACGCGGTGCTGCGGACGACTTTCCGTTGGCATAATCAAGACGAGCCTTCGCAGGAGGTGCACCGTCAAGTCGCTATTCCGCTTGAGCGGCACGACTGGCGCGGGCTGTCCGTGCAGGAGCGACAGGCACGTCTGACGCAATATCTGCTCAAGGAGCGTCGGCGCGGCTTCGATATCGACCAAGCCCCGCTCATGCGTCTGTCTCTCTTTGAGTTGGACGGAGACGCCTGCCAGTTCGTCTGGACTTTCCATCATGCGCTGCTCGATACACGCTCTCTCAGAGTCGTCCTCGAAGAAGTCTTCGCCTTCTATGATGTGTTGCGCGTCGGCGGAGATTTAAGCCTTGAGCCGGCGCGCCCTTTCCGCGATTACGTCGAATGGTTGCAAGCGCAGCAGAAGCGAGCATCTTCCGAACAGTTCTGGCGGCAGGATTTAAGCGGTTTCACTTCTCCGACGCCGCTCGTCGGCGCAGGCTTGCCCGTCAACGCGAACGTCGCAGCGAACCACGCAGAGCAAGAGGTTCAAATTTCCAGAGAGTTGAACGAAGCGTTGCGCGCGCTCGCGCGGCGACGCGGGTTGAGCCTTGAGACGTTGGCGCTTGGAGTCTGGTCGCTCATGCTCGGTCGCTACAGCGGCGAGAGCGATGTCGTCTGCGGCGTCACGAGGGCGCATCGTCCGTCAACTTTGGACGGCGCGGAGACGATGGTCGGGTTGCTTATCAACACACTTCCGGCGCGCGTGCGCGTCCCGCCGCCAATCTCCGCGCACGCGTGGCTCAAAGAGTTAGAGGCGCAGCAGACCGCATTGGAAGAACACGCGCACGCGCCCCTCGTCCAAATCCAGAAATGGAGCGACGTACCTGCGGGTGTGCCGCTCTTCGAGAGTCTCGTCATTCTTGAAGAGCGTTCGTTAAATTCAGTCTCCATCCCCAACGGCGACGCGCACAGAAGGCTCGACCTCCAACTCATCGAGCAGACCAACTACCCGCTCACACTGACCGCGCACGTCGAGCCGGAGTTCCGTCTTAAAGTCTCTTATGACACAAGTCGTTTCGCTCCCGCGACGATTGCGCGCCTGCTCGGACACCTCCGAACTCTTCTCGAAGGCATCGCCGCAGACGACGAACAACGGCTGTCAACTTTGCCGATGCTGACCAAGCCGGAGCGTCGGCAACTGCTGAGGGAATGGAACAACACCGCGCGCCCGACTCCGAAGGATGTTTGTCTTCATCAACTGCTCGAAGCGCAAGCGGCACGCGTTCCCGACAGAGTTGCGGTGCGATTTGAAGGTGAGCAGTTGACCTACCGCGAGTTGAACGAAAGGGCTAACCGCGTCGCACATCGTCTGCGAGCGCTGGGCGTCGGCACCGAGACGCGAGTCGGTCTTCTCATGGAGCGTTCGCCGGATACGTTCGCCGCGTTGTTCGGAATACTCAAAGCGGGCGGCGCTTACGTGCCGCTCGACCCGATGCACCCGCCCGAACGGCTGGCCTTCATGCTCGAAGACGCGCAAGCACACGTCTTGTTGACCGAGACGCACCTGCTGGAAAACCTTCCCGCACACGCCACCCAAGGGGTCGTCTGCCTCGACAAGGGATGGCAAGCGTCGGCGAGTGAGAGCGCGGAGAACCTGACGGGCGCGGCGACGGACGAAGCGACGAGCGACAACCTGGCTTACGTCATCTACACGTCGGGTTCGACCGGAAAACCGAAGGGAGTACAGATTCCGCATCGCACGGTCGTCAATCTTCTGCACTCGATGCGCGAACAACCCGCGATGAACGAGGGCGATGCGTTGCTCGCCATCACCACGTTTTCGTTCGACATGGCAGTACCCGACATCTACCTGCCGTTGATGATGGGCGCACGCATCGAGCTTGTCAGTCGGGAGACGGCAGCTGACGCGAGGCGCCTGCTCGTGAAGCTCAAAGAGTCCGGCGCAACCGTCTTGCAGGCTACTCCCTCGACGTGGCGCATGCTGGTCGAAGCGGGATGGCAAGGAGACAGCCGCCTCAAGGCGTTGTGCGGCGCGGAAGCCTTTCCGCGCGACTTGGCCGACCAGTTGCTCGCGCGCGCCGGAGCAGTCTGGAATTTATACGGCCCGACCGAAACGACCGTCTGGTCAACCGTCTATCGAGTAGAAGCGGGCGCGACGGCGACGGCGAGCGTCCCCGTCGGACGACCAATCGCCAACACGCAAATCTACTTGCTCGACGCGCAGATGCAGCCCGTCCCCGTCGGCACAGCAGGCGAACTCTACATCGGCGGCGACGGCCTCGCGCGCGGCTACCTGAACCGACCTGATTTGACCGCCGAGCGGTTCGTGCCAAACCCGTTCGCCGATACGCACGGCGCGCGTCTCTACCGCACGGGCGACGCCGCACGCTACCTGCCCGACGGACAAATCGAGTACATCAATCGTCTCGACAATCAAGTTAAGGTTCGCGGCTTCCGTATCGAGTTGGGCGAGATTGAAGCGCGTCTGCGACAACACGCATCGGTGCGCGAGGCGGTCGCCGTCGTGAGAGACGACATCCAGACGGGCGGCAAAACTCTGGTGGCCTACGTCGTTTCGCAAGCTGGCGCGGAAGCGTCGGCAGGCGAGTTGCGCGAGTTCCTCAAGAGCACGTTGCCCGAATACATGCTGCCCGCTTTCTTCGTGCCGTTAGATGCGTTGCCGCTGACGGCGAACGGCAAGGTCAACCGCCGTGCGTTGCCCGCGCCGAAGGATGCGCGCGGCGCGTCGGAAAAAACTTTCGTTGCGCCGCGCGATGCGTTGGAGATTCAACTGGCGAAGATTTGGGAGGGCGTGCTGGACGTGCGTCCCGTCGGCATCACAGACAACTTCTTCGAGTCGGGCGGCGACTCGCTGCTCGCCGTGCGTCTCTTCATCCGTGTCGAAGAGGCGTTCGGCAAAAACCTGCCGCTCGCCACGCTCATTCAAACTCCGACCATCGAAGGATTAGCCGACGTGCTGCGCGGGGAAAACCGGACGCCTTCCTGGTCGTCGCTCGTGCCCATCCAACCCGTCGGCACGAAGCCGCCCTTCTTCTGCGTGCACGGCGTCGGCGGCAACGTCCTCAACTATCGTGCGTTGGCAAAACACCTCGGCGCGGAGCAGCCCTTCTACGGTCTTCAATCGCAGGGACTCGACGGCCAGCAGCCGCCGCTCACACGCATCGAAGACATGGCCGCTCTCTATCTCAAGGAGGTTCGCCGCCTCCAACCCGTCGGCCCCTACTATCTGGGCGGGGCTTCTTTCGGCGGCATCGTCGCCTTCGAGATGGCGCTACAGCTTCACGCGCAGGGAGAACGCGCCGCTCTCGTCGCACTCTTCGACACCTCGCCCGCAGGCCACACCAAGCTCGCACCCTCAACTGCCCCGCACACGCTTCTAAGCGAAGGACTGACTCATAAGCTGCGTGTGCATTTGAGCGTCTTGTTGCGCGACCCCGACCGTCTAACGTATCTGCGAAAAAGAGTTCGACGCGTCGGGCGCAGAATGATTTACCGGACGTGGCAGATTGTCTATCAAATCTTTCAGAAGTTCAGCCGACCCTTGCCGCAAACTCTACAGAACATCCAGCAGGCGAACTACAAGGCGTTACGCGACTACATGCCCCGCATCTATCCCGGCAGCGTCACGCTCTTCTATGCACTCAAAGAACCGGAAGAGTTTACACGCGACAAGCAACAAGGATGGAGCGTGCTGGCACAGGGAGGCGTCCTCACATACGACGTGCCTGGCGACCATTTAAGCATGGTCGAAGAACCGCACGTACGCTCTCTGGCAGAGAAACTGAAAACGCACATCAAGGATTGCACTACACCGTCTGATAACTCCCAACATAAATAACCGATAGCGTTTAGAGCCTATATGTTTCTCAAGAAAATCGAAGCACTCGCACCCTCCGAAGTATTTATGAGACCGCCTCCTACTACCTACATTGAGGGCATAGGTTACTGCAAATCAGTGTCAAGAAGATGCCACAACCCCACTGCGTCTAAGCCTTAATAACCCCTGTTCCAACATATCAAAACGCATTAACCAGTTAAGACCCTAAATTGAAGTTAATGAAGACAAGCCACTAATTCATCCGGAGTCCGATAATGAACTTATCCGAGATAAGATAATTAACATTATCGGACGCGATGGGTGTTGGTTAATTGATAATGCTAACTTATAGTGAAACTTTTAGAATGCTGCTGTCCGTGGCGTCTAATCTGTGTTAAATGTCGCGGGGTAAATTGAAGGCTGCATGCGAGATTGTCATGACATTGGGTGTCGCCACACGCGCCGTTGAAGCTCCCATGGCCTGAATGCTTTAACCATGCACGCTCGTTATCTCGGCTGTTGAGTAAGAGCGCGGGACCAGGTCTTTAATGGCGTGCGCGAGCGGCGTGCTGGTACGCTGCCATTTAACACGTCGCTCAAGCTGACCGCGAGATAAAGTGATTTTCATCGAGAACCGGCGTGGGTTCGGCGTTGCGTGCGCGGCAGCTTAGCTTGGCGTTAGATGCCTTCTAGTATGGAGAAAATTTGATGTCTGCAAATGAGAGTAAAACCGTACAAAATATAGCTAATGCTAAAGCCATAGAAGCTGAAGTTCGGGCAGATGGCCTTAAATTCATCTACGAATCTCAGCAGAAGTGGTTTTGGCAAATGCTGGATGCTCTAATCAAAGGGAGCGCATTCTATCTAACGATTACGGCTGCCATAATAGGTTATGTTTTATCTAAAGACCTTCCACCATCATTACAACGATCAATCTTAATTCTTGGGATAATAACCTCTGTGCTTTTCATTATCGGAGCTACAGCTTGCGCTAGGGGGTTGCACGCTTGTCTTACCCCTCTTGAGAATTCACTGAAAGATGTAAACCTTGAACTAGCCGTTAGCATGAATTTATCCCACGTCTTTTCTGTAATGAGAAGGGTAATGTGGATTGTCGTCATCTGTTCTGGAATAGTATTCTCTATGTTCATAGTAGCCATGTTCTTTCTATTAAGACAAATCGGAGGGTAGCTGTATTCAATGGCATCATCTAACAACTCATTCAATCCGACGCCTCAATAGAATGGCTTTCATCATCTCGTCTCGCCGCGTATATTGAAGGCTGCTCGTCGGCGCGGGTTAATTCGGGCGTTAGCAGTCTCTCATTTATGAAGGAGGTTATTATGGGTAACGACGAAGAAGAACAGAACTCGCAATCAATTCAGGATATGGCTGAGAAGAAAGCTCTCGAAGAGGGCTGGAAGCTACATTATGATACATGCAAACATCTGACTACTCTTAGTACTGGCTCAATTCTTATAATGGTTGCATTCATAGAGAAGCTTTTTACTAACCCTACTTTGAAAGGGCTAGTTGCACTCTCTTTCGGCCTCTTTGTCCTCTCTATCATAACCTCGTCTATGGCTATGATAGGAATAGGCGCTGCGATTAGGCAACGGTTTTCCATTGATACATTTGACAGAGTTTATAATTATGGAACTGTCATGTTAAGTTTTACGTGCTTCTTTATCGGTATAGTTATCCTTATTGTATTCGCCATGGTAAACCTCGACAGATAAGTTGAGTCTGAACATTGAAGGTACTCAATTAGTCCTAAGATAATATATAAGATTAAAAGTCTTCAGATGATGAACGACACCTAACAACTCATTCAACCCGACGCCTCAATAGCATTCTTTTCATGCTCTGATGTAAATTGTGCGCTGCTCGCTTGGGGCGGGTTAATTCGGGCGTTATGCTGCTTGTATTGAATTTCTCAGGAATAGATAGCAATGGCGACGGAAATTTCAGATGATGCGAACCTGTCAGCCTTCCAATGGTGGGAAGCTCGCCGCTTACGTTACAACATTGGTCTTGTCGTAGCTGGCCTTCTCGCCTTCATCGCTTATCTTATTGTCTTGCGCGTTTTCAGTGAGCACATTCCTGTTGCAGAAATCACGCTCTTTACAATCTTATTTCAGGGCATGGGATATATCTTCTTCATGATAGTCGCGAATATTTTCTATTTTCTGGGGGCTTTTTCGGAGAGATTACCGCGTCTTCGAGACCTCGAATCTCATCGAAGGATGACCTATGCGCTTGGCTTTTGGTTTTCTGTCGCGCTGCCTTTTGTTATTCCGATTCTGCTGATGTATTTTGCTGTCTTTCATCCTGAAGCGTGGCGGCAGGATGTTCCTTAATGTGCGTTGAATGGTAAAAGAGCGCTGCATAACAACTCATTGAACCGGACTCGCGATCAGCTAGTCTTTTATCAATGAGGTTAATAGCTCGCCGGTTAATTCGGGCGTTCGGCGGCTTTCGTAAAATGTAACAATGGTTCTGGTTAAGACGATAATTTTTACCTTTCTGGTGCCGGGGACAGTTACGGTGTTAGTCCCTTACTGGTTATTGTCTTCTCGCTCTGCTCCGCCGCCTATGCACCTTGGTGTCTCGCGCTACTTTGGATTGTTGCCGGTCTTGATCGGCGCGGCAATTTATTTCTGGTGCGCTTGGGATTTTACGTTTGCCGGTCGAGGAACACCCGCTCCGATTGATCCGCCAAAAGAACTTGTCGTGCGGGGACTCTACCGTTATGTTAGGAATCCAATGTATGTTGGGATTCTATCAATCCTTCTGGGCGAAGCTTTGTTCTTTGCCTCGTGGAGATTGTTTGAATACACAGCCGTGGCGTTCATCATCTTCTTCCTCGTGGTAGTGCTTTATGAAGAGCCGATATTAAGGCAGAAGTTTGGTGAATCATACCGACAGTATTGCAAGGATGTATCTCGATGGATTCCTTGGAGAATGAAAAACTTATAGAGGTTGGGTTGGCGCGTTTCTGCCATGCGCCCCCGAACAACTCATTGAACCCGACCCTCGCCAGCGAGGCTCTCATGCTCGAGTTGTCTAGCTTTGCTATCTTGCGAGTAGCGGGCTGGCTTCGGGCGGGTTAATTCGGGCGTTAGGCCCTTTCTGGTTATTTACCTAAAGAATGAACAGCAGAATTTCACTAGCCTTTCTCTCGCTCATCATTCTGCAAGCCATTCATTCGGCTGAGGAATTCATCTTTGGGTTCTATGAGAATTTCCCTCTGATGAGGCTCATTTACCAAGATGCCCCACTGCTAGCCAAACCTGCCTTTGCGATATCTAATGCCTTATTATTCTTGGCCGGATTGATCTGCTTCTATTACTGGGTGCGGCCTGCCAAGAAAGGGGCAAGAATGGTTGTTTGGGTGTGGATTGTTATGGAGTTCCTCAATGTCATTGCCCATTGCGTGTGGGCAGTCTTAATCAGAGGATATAATCCCGGCTTGGTGACAGGTATTCTGTTTATGCCTGTGCTAATCTACCTGACCTATTTAACGAGACGTATTTCAGCGCAAGGCGGCGCCGAACAACTCATTGAACTCGACCACCCTTAGCTTGTCTCTCATCAACCTTGTATCCTTGCGGTGAAGTTGAATAGTATCGTCGGACGGCGGGTTAATTCGGGCGTCGTGCGGCTTAGTTGAGAGGAGAATACCGAAATGAACTTTATCAAAGTATTCGCTCTGGCATGTTGCCTTATCCCGTTTGCATCCATTCAATCCTTAGCGAAGGATGACGCAAGGAAATTAATCGAAACTGAATTTTATGGGTGTGATTTTGAATTGCTCCATCTCGACCAGCTCTTGTTAGAGTTGCAGAATCAGCCGAAGGTGCGCGGCTATATTATCGTTTATGCTCCCAGCGTTGGCAGTAAGTCGGGTGCGGCTCTGGCTTACGGCGCGAGAATGAAAAAGTATTTGGTTGTTGCAAGGGCTTTGAAATCCGTAAGAATTACGGTCGTGGATGGCGGATTCCGCGAGAAGCTAAGCTATGAAATGTGGCTTGTCCCGGAGGGCACAGAGTTGCCGGTCGCACGGCCTACTGTTTCCCGCAAGGACGTTAAGCTCAAAAGGGGTAAAACCAAATTGTATAGTTGTGACAAGATTTTAGGTTGAATCTGCCCCGCGCCGCCCAACAAGGGACTGCACCCGACCGCGAATAGCGCAGCCTTCATGCGCAATACATGAATATATATGACGTTGAATGCGCGGCGAGTGATGCCTAGCGTTGGGCGCCACCTTAGGGGAGAGGAGAAATCAGGTGAGCAAACCTACACGGTCGTTGCTTAAGATAATACCGTTGTTGCTACTTATCGTCATCTCATCTTCTTACGCTGGTGCCCAGACGCCTGCTTTGTGGGGCGACCTTAAATCAGGTTCTTACTCCGTGGGTTTCAGGTTCATCTACAAACATGATTACTCGAGAGGCTGGAAGGCGAAAGAGGATGCTAACGGCTACCCGCAAGCTGAAAGTAGAGGGCGTCCGATACGTGTTAGCGTCTGGTATCCCGCAAGAAAAATCAGAGCTAATGCCGCAAGAATGCTGTATCGAGATTACATGCCCTTTACCGGAGCGCGCTCAGTTTTCGCGGAGTTAAACAGCCTGCTTGAAAAGCGAGATGCTGATAACCTCCGTGCCAACCTCAAAGGAGATGAGTTCAACAGCCTGATGATGACGCGGATGGCCGCCGTTCAGAATGCAGTGCCGCACAACGGGACTTTCCCGCTAATCGTTTACTCCGCGGGTCTCAATAACAGTTCGCAGGATAATGTTGTACTTTGTGAGTATTTAGCCAGTCACGGTTATGTAGTCGTCACCGTCCCGCAACTGGGTACGACATCGCTCGACGTAAATCTGAAGTTCCAGAATGCGCTCGACTTGGAGACACAGGCTCTCGACCTTCAACACGCAATCGGGGCAGTACATGATTTCCCCAACATTGATCGTCATCGGCTAGGCGTAATCGGGTATAGCGTGGGCGGGGTTGTAGGGTTAAATCTAGTGATGCGAGATACCGATGTTGATGCGATAGTCACTCTCGATCCCACGTTCGGGGTCACGCCATTCATTAAGCTGGCGACCAGTTCGCCTTATTACGCTCCCGCAAACGTGCGTGTCCCTTGGATGTATATGTATCGAGTGGAACCGGCAACGAATTTAGCCGTTTTCGACACACTAAAATACTCTAACCGCTATCGGTTGGAACTTACGGGGATGCTTCATCAGGATTTTTCCAGCTTTCCGATGTTCGGCCCTCAATCTACTATGACACCGACGAGAACCCCTGAGACGGCTAAACGGGGGTATCAGACGGTCTGCCACTACACACTGAATTTCTTTAATGCTTACCTCAAAGGAGATGGGCGCGCCTTAGAGTTTATCAGCCGTGTCTCTCAGGGGAGCGGCGCTGTCGAGAATATCGCCAAATTTGAAATACGCAACGGGATTCAGCCTCCCCCTACTGAAGAGAAATTCCTGAGAGTCATGGAGCAAGGAGGGTTTGAGCATGCCCTTAAACTCTATAATGAAAGCCGGTCGAGAAACCCGCAACAACCAGTCTTCAGCGAAACCTTCCTGAACCAGTTAGGTTACAGGCTCATCAACCAGAACCGTCTCGAACAAGCTATGGAAATCTTTAAGTTGAATGTCGATGCGTATCCATCCTCAGCGAATGTTTACGACAGTTTGGCTGAAGCATATACGCGAAGCGGGAACAGGGAGATGGCAATCAAATTCTATGAGAAATCAATAGAGTTAAACCCCAACAACAGAGACGCAATCGAGGCGCTGAAGAAGCTCAAAGGCAATCCGTAGCATTCCACGCGCCGACCAACAAAGGCATGCACCCGACGCCCCTTCAACATGCCTCTCATGTACGTTGAATAGGGGCGCGGGTGATGCCGGGCGTTAGACGGCGCTCTTGCCAGCTAGCTCGGCGGTTCGTATGATTGAAAACGAATGGAGACTTAATCCTCATGAGCCGAGACACCTCTCCGACCGCACTCTTACGCTTGGTCGCATTCCTCGGCACTAGCCTGATCCTTCTCTGGGAGGCCGCATCCGTGCCTCAGCTAAAGCCCCGCCAAAGTGCAGGATTCATCATCTTGGCGCTGGCCGTGCTATCGGTCTGGTTAATGCTCATTTTATCACTGTCGGACGCCACGGAGAGGCTGCGCCGGTACGCGGACTTGCTCGTCCCGCTCGGCCTCTTCGTAACCGTCAGCACGGCCTTCAACGCGCTGGTCGCGGTTCCCGCTCTGGCCGCGATGCTTGCCGCTCCGTGGTCGGTAAAGCTCTTGACCCTTAGTCTCTCCCTGTCCGTCGGTCTTGTCATCACGTATCTCTTGCGTGTCATCTATGTCGGGTGGACGACGGCGTTAATTTTCCAAGTCGTCGTTCAGGGACAGATTGACGTGGTCTCCCCCGTCGCTATCATGGGGCGGTGGTTCTGGCGTGCACTGGCACTCGAACTCTTCGGCTGGGGCGTTTTGTTAGCCGTCTCGGCGGTCGCGCTCGCCGTAGGCGCGATGTCGCTGACGTTCGCCTTAGTCCTCCTCGGTGTTACAAGTCTGTCTTGGAATCTGCTGACTGCGGCCGTTCTACCCGTGGCTCTCGCCGACACCCGGTCGTTCTGGCCTGCTCTGCGGCATGGCTTATCAGTCAGCCGCTCCGGGATGCGCAAGTGGGCCGGGCTTGTCATAGCCCAGATGGTGCTGCTCGGGTGGATAACTTTCATCCACGTCTCCTACACCACTTACGAAACGGATCGTTCCGGCTCGGAATATAGCTCGTCTAAAACAGAGAAGACCAACACGAATTGGGGCGTGAACAGCTTCTGGACAGGCGGCTACGCGGATAACTGCAAGTGGCATGAAAGCTTGATGAAGTCC
>DASVTU010000012.1:0-42238 GCA_036387415.1 Pyrinomonadaceae bacterium
CGAAGGGCGACGTTGAACTTGCAAGTTCAACGTCGCCCTTCGAGCAAAGCGTTAGTCGGCCATCGTCGGCGTGCTCTGCGATGGCGGGTCGGTCGTCCAGACGGGTGGGTGAGCGGCTCCGTCTGTGGCTCCGGCATCGGTCGGGCAAGCGTCTTCGAGCGCGAGTGCGAGCACTTCGTCAATCGTCTCGACGAGTTCGATGGTCATCGTGTCGCGCACCTCTTCGGGCAGTTCTTCGATGTCTTTCTCGTTGTCCTTCGGAATGAGCACGGTCGTGATGCCGTAGCGATGCGCCGCGAGCAGTTTCTCTTTGACGCCGCCGACGGGCAACACTCTGCCACGCAGCGTTATCTCGCCCGTCATCGCCACCTCTCGACGCACAGGCACGCGCGCCAGCGACGAAGCCATCGCGGTGGCAAGCGTGACGCCCGCCGAGGGGCCGTCCTTCGGAATCGCCCCTTCGGGGATGTGGACGTGGAGGTCGCGCTTGCGTATGAATTCGAGATTCATGCCGAGGCGTTCGGCGCGCGACTTGATACAGGTCAATGCGGCCTGCGCCGACTCCTGCATCACTTCGCCGAGTTTTCCGGTAAGCGTCACGTTGCCGCGACCGTTGGTGAGCGTCGATTCAATCTGCAAGACTTCACCGCCCACTTCCGTCCATGCCAGCCCGACGGCCAAACCGATTTCGTTTGTTGCCGCCGCGTTCTGCTGTCTGAACTTGATGGGGCCGAGCATCTCGCGCACGCTCTCTGCGTTAACAATCTGCTTGAAGCCTTCGCCCGCATTCTCTGCGACCAACTTGCGCGCCACTTTGCGGCAGCAGGAGCCGATTTCGCGTTCGAGATTACGGACGCCCGCCTCGCGCGTGTAGGAATGAATGATTTCCAGTATGCCTTCATCTGTGAACTCGACCTGTTCGGCCTTCAAGCCACTGCCTTCCGCCTGCTTGACGACGAGATGGCGTTTGGCAATCTCCAACTTCTCGCGCTCGGTGTAGCCGGAGAGACGAAGGATTTCCAGACGGTCTTGAAGCGGCGGCGGAATCGTGTGGAGCACGTTGGCCGTCGCGATGAAGAACACTTTCGAGAGGTCATATTCAACGTCGAGGTAGTGGTCTTGGAACGTGTTGTTCTGTTCAGGGTCTAAAACTTCGAGGAGCGCGGCTGATGGGTCGCCGCGAAAATCCGCGCCGAGTTTATCAACTTCGTCGAGCAGGATGAGCGGATTGACCGTGCCCGCCTTCTTCATCATCTGGATGATTTGACCGGGCAGAGCGCCGATGTATGTGCGACGGTGGCCGCGAATCTCCGCTTCGTCGCGCACGCCGCCCAGAGAGAGACGTACGAACTTGCGCCCCGTGGCGCGGGCGATGGATTTGCCCAGAGACGTTTTGCCGACTCCCGGCGGGCCGACGAAGCAAAGAATCGAACCCTTCGGACTCTTGACCAACTGACGAACGGCCAGATGTTCGAGGATGCGGTCTTTGATTTTTTCCAGACCGTAATGGTCGTCGTTCAAAACCTCTTCTGCTTTCGAGAGGTCTTTAATCTCTTTCGATTTCTGTTTCCAGGGCACGCTCAAGAGCCAGTCGATGTAGGTGCGCGAAACAGTGCCTTCGGCGGACATCGGCGGCATGGCTTCGAGGCGATGGAGTTCCTGCAAGGCTTTCTCTTTGGCTTCCTCGCTCATGCCCGCGTCTTCGATACGCTTGCGGAGGTCTTCCATCTCGGCCTTCTCGTCTTTGCGGCCAAGCTCTTTATGAATCGCTTTAATCTGCTCGTTGAGATAATACTCCTTCTGCGCCTTCTCCATCTGTCGCTTGACGCGTGCCTGAATCGTGCGGTCGAGTTGTCGCTTGTCAACTTCGAGTTCCATTATCTCGACGAGACGTTGTAGACGCCCGTGCGTGGAGAAGATTTCCAGAAGTCCCTGTTTGTCTTCGACTGTGATGCGGAGTTGCGACGCGAGCGCGTCGGCTAAGTGCGACGTGTCCTGATTCCTGAGCGCAGTTTGCAGCGCGTCGGTCTGCGCTTCGGGCGCGAGACGCAAGTGCTGTTCAACGAGTTGGCCGAGACGCTGGACGAGTGCTTCGATGCGTGCGCCCGTCTCCGCTACGGCGGGAGCGCGGCGCACGATGGCCGTGAAGGCACCGTTATTATTTTCGACGCGGATGGTGGTGGCGCGCTCACGTCCTTCGACGACGACTTTGGTCTGCCCGTTCTCCTGTCGTTGCGCTTGAAGGATGCGGGCAATCGTGCCGACGCCGTAAATCTGCGTGGGCAGAGGTTCATCGACCGAGGCGTCGTGTTGCGTGGCGAGGAAGATGGTGCGGTCGGTGGCGAGCGCCTCTTCGAGCGCGCGTACCGAACCGGGGCGACCAATCTTGAACGCTACTTTGGTAAACGGAAAGATGACGACATCGCGTATCGGCACCATCGGCAGGCGCGTTATGTCTTTAGGTGCGTTGTCTGAATATTCGTCCATAATCAATAACTTTTCGTGGCTGACCAGAGCTACAGAAGGCACAAGGGCGAGCCACGCAGAGGCCGCTCGCCCTGTCCTCTTTAAGAAATGATTTTAGACTATTTTCAGCCCCTCCGCCACTATGAAGGCAAAATGAAAAATTAAAAGGGGAAAATGCAAAAAGGAAGAAGCGACAACTTTCGCGCTCCTTCCTTCTGACATTTCTAATTTTGACTTTTTAATTTCTCAGGCGGCTTCGTCAACGCCCGTCAGTGCTTCGCCCGGAATGGCGCGGCGACGCTCGACCATCTCGGTCGTTATGACGAACTCTTTGATGCGTTTCTGCGACGGAAGCGTATACATGGCGTCGAGCAGCAGTTCTTCCATAATCATCATCAGTCCGCGCGCGCCGACCTTGCGTTCAACCGCCTGCTTCGCGATGGCGCGCAGTGCGTCGTCCGAGAAGCGCAGTTTCACGTTGTCGTAGTCGAACTTCTTTTGATACTGCTTGATGAGCGCGTTTTTCGGTTCGGTCAGGATGCGTATGAGCGCGCCTTCATCGAGTTCGTGGAGCACGCCCGTCACGGGCAGGCGACCGACGAATTCTGGAATCAGACCATAGCGCACAAGGTCTTCGGGTTGCACCTGCGAGAGCGCATCGGCGTAGCGGTCAACGCCGCCCTTAATCTCTGCGTGAAAGCCCATCGACTTGTTACGCAGACGCCGCTCGACCACCTTTTCGAGTCCGACGAATGCGCCGCCACAGAGAAAGAGAATGTTAGTGGTATCGACGGGGAAGAATTCCTGATGCGGATGCTTGCGTCCGCCCTGCGGCGGGACGTTGGCGACCGTGCCTTCCAGAATCTTCAAGAGCGCCTGCTGCACGCCCTCGCCCGACACGTCGCGCGTAATCGAAGGATTCTCGTCCTTGCGGCAAATCTTATCAACTTCGTCGATGTAGATGATGCCCTGCTGCGCGCGTTCAACGTCGCCGTTAGCGGCCTGCAAGAGTTTAAGGATGATGTTTTCAACGTCTTCGCCGACGTATCCCGCTTCGGTGAGCGTCGTCGCATCGACGATGGTGAAGGGAACCGAGAGCATACGCGCGAGCGTCTGCGCCATCAGGGTCTTGCCCGTACCGGTGGGGCCAATCAGGAGGATGTTCGACTTTTGAATCTCGACATCCGAACGCCTGCGCGCCATCTCGATGCGCTTGTAATGCTGATAGACGGCGACGGCGAGACGCTTCTTGGTCTCCTCCTGACCGATGACATACTCGTCAAGAAAATTCTTTATCTCGGCGGGCTTCGGCAGAGGCGGACGCGTCGCGACGGCTTCGGCCTGCTGGTCGTCCGTGATTATCTCATTGCAGATGTCAATACATTCGTTGCAGATGTAGACGGTCGGGCCGGCGATAAGCTTTTTCACTTCGTTCTGCGATTTACCGCAAAACGAGCAGCGCAACGTGTCATCGGTTCGACGTACCATAGGCGTTTGAGGGAACTCCGTTGAAGATGGTCGATAGACGTTAGACGACGGACGAGGATTGCGATGTTCTATCGTCCGTCGTCCGTCGTCGGTAACTACTCGCGGTGTGCGATTACTTCATCAATCAAGCCGTATTCTTTAGCCTGCGACGACGACATGATGCGGTCGCGTTCAACGTCGCGCTCGATGATTTCGTAAGACTGTCCGGTATGCTTGGCGAGAATGTTGGAGGTCAACTCGCGCATACGGATAATCTCCTCGGCCATGATGCGTATGTCCGTGGCCTGACCCTGCGCGCCGCCCGAAGGTTGGTGAATCAGGATACGCGAATTGGGAAGCGCAAAGCGTTTGCCCTTCGCGCCCGCCGCGAGCAAGAGCGCGGCCATCGAAGCACACTGGCCGACGCAAATGGTCGTCACGTCGGGACGGATAAACTGCATCGTGTCGTAAATCGCCATGCCTGCCGTGATTGAACCGCCGGGAGAGTTGATGTAGAGATTGATGTCTTTCTCAGGGTCTTCGGCTTCGAGAAAGAGCAGTTGAGCGACAATCAGATTAGCAATCTGGTCGTCGATGGGCGTGCCGATGAAAATGATGTTGTCTTTGAGTAGGCGCGAGAAAATGTCGAAGGCGCGTTCGCCGCGCGACGTTTGCTCGACCACCATTGGAACTAAAGCCATACCGTAACTCCCAAAACTCCTGCCACTGTTATTGTATCACCAGACGAGACGTTTGCCTGCGAGAAATTAACTCTCATCTCCGGTGCGTGTGGGCGACGACTCCGCGTTGTGTTCGCCGACGGCTGCTGCCGCCGTGTTGACTCCTGCCGCAGAAGAAGTTGCATTGTTGGCGGTGGCCGTCGTCTCGCTCTCTTGAGTTTCAGACGGCGCGTTTGCATCGGCAGCGTCGGCAGTTTCCGCCTCCGCTTCTTCGCGCCACTCTTCGTCTCGCACGCTCGCGTTTTCAATGATGAGGTCGAGCGCCTTGCGGTGGCGCAACCTGTCGGCGATGCTACGTTCGCCTCCTTGCTTTGTCAAGGCAGCACGTACTTGTTCCACTGTTTGTCGCGTGCCCTGTGCGATGGAATTGATTTCGTCTTCAATCTCTTCCTCGGTCACGTCGATGTTTTCCTCGTCGGCGATGCGTTCGAGCAAGAGCGAACCGCGCATGTCGCGGTCGGCCTGTTCGCGCATCATGCCGCGCAAGCTCTCCCAGTTCATGTCCTGCGAACGCGGGTCGAGACCGCGTTGCACCATGTCCTGAAGCGTCGAACGCAAGAGGCTATTGGTCTGATGCTCAAGCAGGGTTTCGGGAACTTCAAACTGATGAGCCTCAATCAACTTGTTCATCACCTCTTCGCGCATGCGCTGTTCGGATTCAAACTTCGCGCGCCCCGCGAGATTCTCGCGCACGCGTTCCCGCAGTTTCTCCATCGTATCAATATCTTCGCCCAGACTCTTCGCCCACTCGTCGTCCATTTCGGGCAGTTCTTTGAGACGCACCGCCGTCACCGTCGCCGTATATTCAACCTCTTTGCCCGCTAATCCTTGCGAAGAAAAATCTTCGGGGTAGTTGATGGTAAAAGTCCGCACGTCGTCGGCGCGCGCGTCGAGCAGATGGCTAGTGAAATCCTCAAGCACGCCTTCGCCGCCGAGCACTACGTCAACCTCGTCGGCCTTGATGGGTTCGTCGGTCGATTCGAGGAGGTTGCCTTCTTCGTCTCTCTTGATGAACTTGCCTTGAAAATTAACGGTCACGGTATCGCCGACCTGCGCGCCACGGTCTTCGACGGGTTGGAGCGACGCAGACGATTCGCGCAAGTTCTGAATCAACTCGTCCGCCATCTCGTCCGTCACCGGACGCACGCGACGCGACGCTTCGACGCCCCTGTACTGGCCGAGTTCGACATCGGGAATAACTTCGACGTGCGCGTGGACGGAAATCGGCTGCTCGCCGAATTTGTTGAGCGCCGCATCGTTGTCGAGATGTATGTCGGGTTCGCCGATGACGTTGAGCTTTGCTTCCACAATTGCGTCGCCAATCGCCTTCGGCACAATCTCCTGTAGCACTTCGCTGCGAATCTCGTTTTTGAAACGCTGGCGTACAACCGCGCGCGTCGCATGTCCTTTGCGAAAACCCGGCACGGTGGCGAGACGCGCATAACGGTCGCTGATGTCGTCGTATGCGGCGCGCACTTCGGCGGCGTCAATCTCGATTTTCAGTTCTTTACGTGTCGCTGAATGGTCAACCAATTCTGTCTTCATAAAACTGAAAAGCCCGCCCATTCTGCCGAACGCTTCGGGCGGGCATCCTTCCTCAAAGAAATTTATAAAATGTTACCGACCAACATCGCTCGAAATTCAATGCGAAAGGGGGGACTCGAACCCCCACACCTTTCGGTACCAGATCCTAAGTCTGGCGCGTCTGCCAATTCCGCCACTTTCGCAGATGCTTTGCCCGCGCGCTCCCCTACAGAAGCGATACGCGGCCATCACGTCGATACTTATTCTTTATAGCGCCAGAAAGCACACGGAAGCAAACGCCGGAGAGTCAAAAACTTTCTGCGCGCCTCGTCGGACGAAGTTAACGCATCGCCGGAGACGCTCGTACGCGTTTGCCCTCACACGCGTCGCAGCGGCCAGACGGCGACCTCCAAAGCCTCTGCGCAATGCAGGAGCGGTTCGCCTGCGGGCGTCGGTAGCCCGTGTGATTCAATCATGGTCGAACGATAAGACGACACATCCGCGCGGCAAAGCGGCCACGAAGGATGAAAGATGCGGCAGCGATAGACCTGTTCGCGCCGGGCCGCATAGAGGCAATAACGCTCTGTGAGAAAAAACGTGAGCGAATCGGGTTCGGATTGCGTGAGCGGTTCGCCGACTGTCCACGTCGCGTCGAAATCGGCGGGCGGCGCTTTGGCGTGCGTGCGTCGGGAGTGGTAGTCGATGGTGCGAGAGTGTTGCCGCAGGCTCATGCGTGCGTTGAAGTATGGGAGGTAGAAAAAACGCCGCGCGCCCCAGACGGCGAGCGCGCTGTTGGCGTCGAGCGACATAAACCAGACGCCAGGCACGCCGTCTAGATGGACGTAGGTGCGTACGTTCAATTCGTGCAACTGGCTCAAATACGGCATGGGCGGCGCGAAACTCGGACGCACGCCCCACATCGTAAACGGCACGACACCTATCCAGGCGTCGCCTTCGTAAGTGTCAATCGTCAGACGACGCGGGATGAGAGGGCGCAGCAGTTCGGAGCGAATCGGCCAGTGCATAAAGAGGAGCTTGCCCCAGTTCTGCCGCATGACCGGAACACCAGCCGGACGCCTGCGAAGCGAGAGGCGGTCAATCTTTCCCGTCGCCTCAGACATCGCTTGCCTCTCCGTCTGTCACGTCGTTTACGTGTGCTGCTGCGTCATCTGTCTCTAACGATTCATCTCTTCTCATGCGCGTTATTGTATTCTTATTTCGCGCGTAGATGTGAAGATGTTATGATGCGGCGCGAAACAGAAAGAGAGGCGTTTATGCATCGAGCAAATGGGGATGGTTTCATCGTGCGAGGATTTGGCAGGTTGATAGCGTTCGTCGTTGTCACGTCGGCGTGTGCGATGTCGGCGACGGCGCAAGACGCGCCGCGTTATCGAGAGTTGCCGAACTTTCAACGAGTCAACGAGCGACTTTATCGCGGCGGGCAACCGCGAGAAGGCGGTATGAAAAAACTTGCCGAACTCGGTATCAAGACCATCATCAACCTGCGCGACGATGACCGCCGCGCCGAGCAAGAAGCGACGGAAGCCGAGCGCGCGGGTCTGCGCTACTTCAATGTGCCCTTCGGCAACTACAGCCGCCCGCAAAAACAACAACTCGAACAAGTGCTCGCGCTCATCGACACGCACGACAACCAGCCCATCTTAGTTCATTGCAAACACGGCGCAGACCGCACAGGCACAGTCGTTGCCGCCTATCGCATCACACGCGACAACTGGATGGCTGACGAGGCGACACGCGAAGCCGAGCATTACGGCATGAGTTGGACGCAGTTTGAGATGAAAGATTTCATCAACGACTATTACAGGCATCAAGCGCGTTGCATGGACGTTGCTACTGTTGCACCATGCGTGCAGCCGAAGCACTCGAAGACACATGCCGTCGCCACGGCCTCCATCGCGACACGCCACGCGCTCGCAAAATCCTACGTCTCGACGCGCAAGGGTCTGCAACGCTTGAAAAAAGCCGTTCTCTAGAAACCACGCCGGAACTGTCTGACGAATCGCTATGCGTTTCGGGCGAACAATCTCCTTCACATGCGCGGACGGACACCTGCTCCGGTCGCAGACTCTCGCCTGAGACGCTTCTGCTCTTTCATTCTTCCCGGCGTGGCTCTGCTTTATCCTTCTGCCATGCAACATCGCAGGGAAAGCCGCGCGCTAGCGCAGAAACATCCCGACGGTTCTGCTTCGTGCGTCGCGCCGCGAAAGAGTTTGGCCGCGCTGCTCGTCTGCATCGACCCCGGTCGTCCGCGCCGACACTAAACATAAGGAGCGTTATTGTGTCACAAGTTATCCGCACGCTGCGACGATGCACGTTGTTCTTCGTCGCCCTCTTGCTCGTCTCCCAAACTTTGCAAGCGACGACTGCCAACGCGCAGGACGCGCTCAAGGCATGGGAGAATTTCGATTTTGCCAAGCGCACGATTCAGCCCGCGCAGTTGAAGGATTTGAACGAGTACGATTTGAAGTTGCTGCGCGGCCTCGTTTTCGGTCGTCGCGGACGCATCTTCAAAGACCCCGACATCAAAAACTACCTGCAAGAGCGTGCGTGGTATAAACCCGACCCGCAGTTTCAAAACACGTCGCTCAACGCGAAGGAGCGCAGCAATCTCGACGTGATTCGCATCGAAGAGGCCAAACGGCACGAACAGATTGAGCCGGGCGACATGCGTCTCTACCAGACACGCCTCGTCACCGCCAAACAACTCGGCCAACACACAGGAGCCGAATGGCGCGTGCTGCGCGCCGAAATCGAAGCCATCCACGGCAGACGCTTCGACGACCAACCGTGGCTTCAGCAATATTTCGCGGAACGATACTGGTACAAACCAAACGACGCCTACAATCCGAAGCAGTTGAGCAGCATCGAACGACGCAATCTCGCCACCATCGACGCGGCGCAAAAGAAGCAACGCAACGTCGCCATCTCGGCGGGCGATATGGAGTTGTTTCAAAAGACGCCTGTCAAGGAAGAGATGCTGCGCGGCCTCGGCCTCTACGAACTGCGTCTCCTACGCAATGAAGTCTACGCGCGGCGCGGTCGGCAATTCCGCACCGCATGGCTCGCGCAATTCTTCTACAGTCAACCCTGGTACGAGCCGTCCGAGACCTTTCAGGACACAGACCTCACAGACATCGAAAAGCAGAACATCGAAACCATCGCCAAATACGAAAATCGTCTCAAAGAAGAACTGAGCGCCAAACCCGTCGCGCCCACGCTGCTCGAAGGACTCTTTCTCGAAGACGCACGCAAACTACGCTTCGAGATACAAGCGCGTCACGGCAAAGTCTTCAAAGACAAATGGGTGCAGGATTACTTCGTCAGCTTCCCCTGGTACAAACCGAACCCACAATATCAGGACACGATGCTCACCACCACAGAGCAACGCAACGTCGCCGCCATTCTCGCCTACGAGAAGAAAGCGACCAGCGTCCTCGACGCCATTGAGGGTTGATAGAGCTAACCCTCGTCCCGCGTGCCGGGACACACAAGAATTGCGGAATGCGGATTTCGGATTGCGGATTGAAAGACAGATGTTTCAATCCGCAATCGCGTTTCGTCATGTGTAGAAACCGCATTCCGCGATTCAGTTGACAACTTTATGGAGTGAACGCCAAGAGGCGTGGAGCAGTTCGTCGATGTGTTGCCAGTCTTGTTGGGTGACGCCGTTGGTTGTTTCGGCGCGGTCGTCGCGGATAAGCATGGCTTGGGCGCGGAGGCGTGCGTGTTCGGCGAGTGGTTCGATGGGGACGCGGTAGAGTTCGGAGGGGAGTTCGGCGAGCGCGCGTTCGAGGTCGGCGGGCGCGTGGCGTTTGCGTTCGCGGTGAATAATCCACCATTCAAGTTCGAGACGCGCGGCGCGCTCGGTGTCGAAGGGCGTGTCGCTCACGGAGCGGACGGCTTCGTAGAATTTCACTAAATCGGGCAGAGCTTTTTCGTAGTCGGCGCGACTGTGGCCGTCTTTGAAGACGAAGGCGGCGCGGGCGGCGCGGAAGGCGGTGACGTTCGAGCGCCAGAATCGTAGACGATACTGAGTGCGTAAAAGTTCGGCGAGTTGCAGAAAGAGTTTGAGGCGCTCGCGTCCGTAGTAGGAACGCCACATCGCCGTCTCTAGCCGCGCCACTTCGTCGGGATTGAAATCACGCAGGCTCGTCCGACGCGGGGCGTAGAGGTCGAACGCCACCCACGCGAACAACGCGACGAGCAGCGCCAATGCCATCCAACGCCGCTTCGGAAACCGTCGCGCCGACTTCAACTCGTTCATGTTCAACTCTCCCGTTATCACTGTCGAACTGAGTGTTCCTGTTCTCCATTTTGCATCTGCTTCTTTTTCGGCATCACGCGCCACAACTCGAAACGTTCTTCGTCGAAGCCTCTGAGTCCTGTTTCCAGAGGTTCGGCGACAAGTTCGCCTTCGGGGTCTTCGAGCATGGCGGCGACCTTCGGGTCGTGGCGAACGGCGGATGAGATGACGACATCAGCGCCCGTCGAGAGTGGTTCGAGGCGTGCGGCGATGTTGACGTTGGAGCCGAAGTAGTCGAGCCGACCGTTGAGCGTGACGGCGATGCAAGCGCCGCTATGAATGCCTGCTTTGAGCAAGAGCGGACGCATGTTCGCGGGCGGCGAGGCGAGCGCAGCTTGCGCGCGGACGATGGCACGCAAGGCGGACGCGGGACGACGGAAGACGGCCATCACGGCATCGCCGATGGTCTTGACGAGTGCGCCGCCCTCGTCGGCAATCGCATCGCGCAGCACGTCGAAATGGTTCATCACCGCGCCGAAGGCGACGGCATCACCGATGTCTCGATAGAGGCGGGTTGAGCCGCGTAGGTCTGTGAAGAGAATCGTCATGCTGCCGACGGAGATGCGGTCGCCGGGACGCAGGGCTTCGCTGGCAAAGAGGTCGCGGAATAGTTGGAGCGCGGTCACGTCGGCGGCGGTGGCGGCTTGGTCGCCCCATGCCGTGCGTTCGAGGATGAGGAGTTGCATGTCGTCGGTCGCGTTCTCGAAGCTGAGCGACGGCGTGGGCGAGAGTCGTCGTTCGTCTTCAGGCCAACTCATGCTGTTGACTTGAAGCGTGGCTTGCTTGTCGCCGTCCGGCGCGACGAGTAGAAACTGTCCACCCGCGACGTTCATGGCGCGGAGACGATAACGACCCTCTTCGAGCGCGGGCGTGAGCGTGCGCGTCTCTCCGGGCGCGACGCGCAATTGCGCCGCGATGTGCGGCGTGACCTGCGGGCCGCCGACGCAAAACTCGCGCACCTCAATCTGTCGCACCGCCGGATTAGGACGAAAAGTAACTTCGACGGAGCGGTCGAAGTTGGCCGTGAAATCAATGTTGCAACTCGCGCAGTGTGCTTCGGTCGGCATCTCACGAAGCGTCGTGCTCGATTCGTTCGCGCCGCGACAGAGCGGGCAGAGCAAATCCCAACGCAAATCGAGAAGACCCGCGCGCGTCGCTGTGAGACAGAGTTCGAGCGCGGCACGTCGCGGCGTTTGCCAGTAATCGGCGAGCGCGTAGGGGCGTATGCGCGCGAGCGAAAGGTCGTCGGAGTGTTCGATGGTCTCCGCGAGATGCGCGACGAGTTCGGGCGACGCGCCTTCTTTAATCAACCTCTCGCTCAACAGAGACAAGCGCACGCGACCGCCGTCTGTGAGTTGCGAGGGCGCGGCGAGCGGGAGCGCCGTCGTCTGCCCCTGCTGCGCGAGGCGGTCGTAACGACGAATGACCTTTGCGAACTTTCGCGCGCTGCGCGCTCCGACTTGCCACGGGATAGCGACAGCGCCGAGCGCCGTGCGCGGCATGACCCATAATTGGTAGACGAGACGCGTCCCGCCTCCGTCGCGCGGCGCGAGTTCGACCGTCACGCGCATGCGTTCGAGCGGCCCGTGCGTGTAATGACGCACGACGCCGAAGCGGTGCGGTCGTGTCCACTCGAAGGGTTCTTCGTCCCACGCCACCTTGAAGCCGAACATCGAGAGATGCAGACGACGCCATGCCGCACGCTGTTTCGTTTCCGCGCCGTCAGACTTCCGTGCGCCATTGCTCGGCGGCGCATCACGCACCGACGGCATACCCGCGTCGCGGTTGAAACGATTCGTGTCAGCAACCAGCGGCCACAGCATCTCCGGGCTGGACTCAAGCTCGTATTCCCAACGGTAATGAAACTCTCTGTAACCCATTTTGTGAGCGGCAGACCGGAATTTAAAATCCCGACGGCATCCGATAGTGAAGCGGGCAAACGTTGCGAGGATAAAATTTGAACGGCGCGCGAGAACGACATGCGAGGCGGCGACAAATCCTATAACCTCCGGCCTCTGCTTTTCAATGGTAAACTGCGGCGGGCGCGTTAGCGCAAGATTTCGCATTCGTGCAACGGGGAGAGCAAAGTGGAAAAGGTTTCGTATCTCGGTCAACCTAACTGCTACAGGTTATCCAACTCGACCGTCGAGTTGATTGTCACCACAGACATCGGCCCGCGCATCATTCGCTACGGTTTCAACGGCGGGGAGAACATCTTCGGCGAAGTGCCCGACGCTTCCGTCAAGACGACGCTCGGTGAATGGAAGCCGCTTGGCGGGCATCGTCTCTGGACGGCGCCGGAGTCTCTGCCGCGCAGCTACGTGCCCGACAACGCCCCTGTCGAATTCGAGTCGGAATCCGAACGCTCGATACGTCTGACGCAGACCATCGAGCAGCCGACGGGCATTCAAAAGGAGATGCACGTCGCGCTCGACATGGAAGGTTCGGGCGTGACGGTGCGGCACATCATCATGAATCGAAATCTCTGGCGCATCGAGGTTGCGCCGTGGGCGTTGACCATCATGCGCGGCGGCGGCGAGACGATTCTTCCGCAGGAACCTTATCGTTCATGGGATGAGACGGTGCTTCCGGCGCGTCCGTTGGTGCTCTGGCATTACACGGACTTGCGCGACCCGCGTTGGAGTTTGGGTCAGAGATTCATTCGTCTGAAGACGGACGAGAAGGCGTCCGCGCCGCAGAAGGTCGGCATCCTCAACAAGCAGGGCTGGTCGGCCTACCTGCTCGGCGAAACACTCTTTGTCAAATCAGTGGCCTACCGTGAGGGCGCGAACTATCCCGATTACAACAGTAATAACGAAGCCTACACGGCGGGTTCCTTCATGGAACTCGAAACACTCGCTCCCATCCAGATGCTCGAACCGGGCGAATCCGCCACGCACGTCGAGCAGTGGTTTCTATTTCCAAACTTCGCGGCAGGCGCGACCGATGAAGAACTCGAAGCAAGCCTCCGTCCGTGCATCACGCATCTGCATCGTTCGACGACGGCTTGAGAGTCGCTGCTGTTGCTTGAGTAGTTGCTGCGTCTACGTCGTCGCATAGTTAATGCTTCGTCGTCGAAGAATTTTAGTGACAGACGATACGCGGTTTGATAGGTTGTTCATGTTGTGACCATTTCAACTTGATAAGGGAGAAAAGCATGGCAACTAAAAAGGCTGGCTCGAAATCAGGCGGAGGAAAGAGATCGTCGTCCTCGTCGTCGGGCGGTAGTGGCGGTGGTGGTGGTAAGAAAGGTGGCGGCGGTAAACAGTCAGGCGCACGCAAATCAAGCCCCGACCTGATGAAGAAGGGCAGCAGCAGCGGCTCAAAGAGCGGCGGTAAGAAGGGCGGCAGCAAGAAAGGCGGCAGCAGCAAGAAGGGCGGCAGTAAGAAGGGCGGCGGCGGTGGCGGCGGACTGCTTGCGAGCGCCAAGAAGATTGCCGGTGAAGTGTTAGTCGGCGCAGTGACGGGCGCGGCGAAGGGCGCGGTCATCGGCGCGGTCGAACCGTTAGAGGAAGCCGTCGGCGTTGACACGCCGGGCGGTGGCGGCAGCAAAGGTGGCAGCAAGGGCGGTGGCAGCAAGAAGGGCGGCGGCAGTAAAAAGGGTGGCGGCAAGTAACGCTTCCCCGCGCTTCTCAAACACCAACCCAACCAAGATAGAGGGCAGCCCATGCGCTGCCCTCAACTTTTATCCCTCATCCCTTCGCTTTCATTCCTCGCTTCTCACACCATCTTCGTCTTCCAGCGTCCTCGACGGAAGATAACGGCGCTGACGATTGCCAGTGTCGAGAAGGCGATGGTGATGGAGAGGAAGACCCCGCGCGGGCCGAAGCCGAAAGGGATGGCGAGCAGGTAGGCGAGCGGAATCTCCCAGAGCCAGAAGACAAAGAGATTGATGATAGTCGGCGTGCGCGTGTCGCCCGCGCCGTTGAACGACTGCGTGATAACCATTCCGTAAGCGTAAAAGAGAAAGCCACACGCGATGACGCGCAACGCATCGACGCCGTATGGAACGACCGCCGGGTCGGAAGTAAACAGGCCGATAATCGGTCGTGCGAAGACAACGAAGATGAGTCCGACGCTGCCGAGAATGCACATGTTATAGAAGCCCGCCTGCCATACCGCGCGTTCGGCGCGTTCCGGCTTGCCCGCTCCGAGAGCCTGCCCCACCATCGTCGCCGCCGCGTTGCTCATGCCCCACGAAGGCAGCAGCGCAAACAGTATGACGCGAATACCGATGGTATAACCCGCGAGCGCGTTGCTTCCAAAACTCGATAGGATGCGAATCAGACCAATCCAACTCGCCATGCCGATGAAGACCTGAAACGTCGCCGACGCCGACAGACGCAGAATGCGGAATATCAATTCAGGCTCGAAGCGAAAGTGGCGACGCGCGACATGGAGACGACCGCCGGGACGCATCAGTCTTGAAAAAGCGTAGAGCGCGCCCGTGCCGCGACCGATGGTAGTGGCGACGGCTGCGCCCATCACGCCGAGTTCGGGGAAGGGGCCGAGGCCGAAGATGAAACATGGGCCGAGCAGGATGTTGATGATGTTGGCGAGCCACAGCACGCGCATCGCAATCGCCGCGTCGCCCGCCCCGCGAAAGACCGCGTTAATCAGAAACAGCATTACCACCACGATGTTTCCGCCGAGCATCACACGCGTATAACCCGACCCCTGCTCGATGACGCCGCGCGTCGCGCCCATCACTTCCAAAAGCTTCGGCGCAAGCAACACTCCGCTCACACCGAGCGCAAGCGCCACGACCACTCCTATCAAGATGACCTGTGCGGCTGTGTGCGCCGCGCCTTCGACATCGTGCTCGCCCGTGCGCCGCGCCACCACCGCCGTCGCGCCAATGCTCAGCCCCACCGCCAACGCGTAGATAATCGTCAGCATCGACTCCGTTAGTCCGACTGTGGCGACAGCATCCGAACCGAGTTTGGCGACGAAGAACACGTCCACCACCGCAAACACGCTCTCCATCAACATCTCCAACACCATCGGCACCGACAGCATCACAATCGCGCGTCTAATCGACCCCTCAGTAAAATCCCTCTGCGACCCATGCACCGCCTCCCGCAACGCCGCCCACAAGCCCTGCTGTGATGCCTCCGTCGCCCGCGATGGCTCATTCGCAAACTCAGACACCTCCTCCACGCGCACGGAACTTCCCGCCGTCGCTGCAACCCCGGCTTCGTTTCCCGGCACATTCTCCAAACTTTTCGACGGTTCAGACATTCGTTTCACACATCCCAAACGTTTATCTCAGCGAGGCCACTCATCAGTTGAGTCTCATACGAAGATTCCACCCAAAAGTTCTCCACCCCGTCATCCCGCACGCTCCCGCTCAACACTCCATTACTGGATGTGATGAGAAAGTATGAATGAAGACTTATTGATTGAAAGTATAAATAATCAAAACGATAGAAAGGGAGAAAAACAAAAGAGGCAGCATTTCTGCTACCTCTAACCTGTTGCTGTGACTAATGAGCCGAGCAGGGATCGAACCTGCGACCCGCTGATTAAGAGTCAGCTGCTCTACCAACTGAGCTATCGGCCCGTGCGCTGTGAAGATGAAATTATACGTCGGCGAGAGGCGATGTCAAGAAGGCGGGAAGGTAATGCGTCGAAGAAGGTGTGCGGTGTGCGAAGATTGGAGAGGGAAGGCTGTGGCACTCGTCGTAGTGTCGGAGCAGCCTTCCCTCGCGGGTTGTTTGAAGGATTAACGATTCATGCGTTCGGGTGTCAGCGGCTTGTCAACGGTGGGGCGTTGGGGAGCGTTGGCAAGTTCGGAGGCGGTCATGAAGACCGTGCGTGTGACGCGCTCCATCTTCTGATAGTCGATTTTGTCGGGCGTGTCGGATGGACGGTGATAGTCTTCGTGAACGCCGTCGAAGTAGAAGATGATGGGAATGCCTTTCTTGGCATAGTTAAAGTGGTCGCTGCGATAAAAGAAACGCTCTGTGTCTTTGGGGTCGTCGTAGAGATAGTTGAAGGAGAGATTGAGATAAGAGCGATTGATGCGCTCGCTCAATTCGCCTAGTTCGGTGCTCATCTCTTTGGAGCCGATGACGTAGATTTCGTTCGCGCCGGTGAGAAATTTGTTGGCTTCCTTAGTGTCACCGGGTTGCTTACTGCGACCAATCATGTCGATGTTGAGTTGGGTGACAATCTGTTTGAGCGGTACTGTCGGGTATTCGGCAAAATACTCGGAACCCCATAGACCCTTCTCTTCGGCGCAATGCCAGATGAAGAGAATCGAACGCTTGGGGCGCGCGCCGCGTGCGAAGGCTTCAGCGATGGCGAGCGTGCCGACCGTACCTGAGCCGTCGTCGTCTGCGCCGTTATAGATGGAATCGCCGTTGATGGGTCGCCCGACGCCAACATGGTCGTAATGCGCGCCGATGGCGACGTACTCTTTCTTGAGTTTGGAGTCGCTGCCTTCGAGTATGCCGATGACGTTCTGCGTGGTCGCGGTCTTGTTGGCAGAGTTGACGTTGAAGCTGAGTTTCTTGTTGGGATTGAGACTGAAGGATTCGCCCGCTTCGCCCGCGATGATGGCTTTGAGTAAGTCTGCGCCGCTACGTCGCTCTCCGGCAAAGAGCGCGTCAATCATGGCGGCGGACGGAAGAATGGTGGGCACGCCGCCATCCCGACTTTCGGGAGAGACAAAACGCGCGACCTGATATGTGTCGCGGTCGGCCATGAAACGACCCATACGCCATGTGCGTTCAAAGTTTCGCGGAAGGCGGATGAGTCCCTTCGCGCCGTTCTTGCGCGCATAACTGGTGGCATCATCCCAGTCGCCTTCGCCGGCTTTGCCCTTGAGTTCGCCGCGCGCGACGCCCTGCGGCATCATTCCGGCGGCCACGATGACAATCTTGTTACGCACGTCGAGGCCGTTGTAGGCGTTGATGTTCTTCGACTTGATGACATAGCCGTGGCTGGCATAGACGAGTTCGCCGCTGACGCTGCCGCTCGTCGTCCCGGCCAGAAAATCTTCGCCGTATTTGAAGGTGCGACCGTCGAGTTGTGCGCTCGTCTGCGCTGCATTGATTTTGGAACTAATCAGTTCGATTTTTTGAAAATACGTACCGCCGTCGCCCGCGGGTTTGATTTTGAGAGCGGCGAGTTTGTCGGCGATGAATTTCGCCGTGTCGTCGAGACCTTTGGATGGAGTGTCGCGGCCAGCCATCTCATCGGACGAGACGAAGTAGAGCCATTCCTTCAACTGCGCCGCCGTGATGCGTTCCGCCGCAGTGCGTGCGGCAGCCATCGCGGCTGTTGGCGCGGGCGCGAGGGCGCGAGTGTTAGCGGCGGCGGTGGCCGTCGCGCTTTGTTTGGTCGTCTGTCGTGTTTGCTGCGCGCGTGGAGCAGAGAGCGGCGACGTGAGGAGCAGCGCGGCCAGTAAAAGATTGTACCAAGCGAATCTTCGCATGAGTCCTCCAACAAAAGTGATTACTGCGAAACCAGATAGGATTTGGGAGCAGTTGTTCAGATGATAGACGGAAGGGAAAACGTTTGCCAGTCAAGCCGCAATGATTCGCAAGAAGCATGTAAAATCGTCGCGCGAATTCTCGGAAGCGACGACGAAAACTCGGATAGAGCAGTGGCGACTCAAACGCCTCGAAGGATGGATGCGAGAACGAGACGACAGGAGAGTGTTTGAGTTATCCGATGGACGATTGATGAAACTATGGCGCGGCGTCGGTGCGACGCGCGTTTGATTTCCGTGTCCGACAAAAGTCGCCGGACGCGACATGTAGACGGAAAGCGAAACGAGCATTGGTTTATCTCATGCTCTATCCGTTTCTGTTTGAACATCACGTCCGGCGACTCTCCGGTCAAACTTTTCGAGAGCGAACGCGGGATGGCTTGACGCCTTAGCTGGCCGAAGCAGATTTCGGTGCCTGTTGCTTGGCGGCCTGCATGCGCTCGCTGATGTCGCTGATTTGGTCGTCGCTCAAGACTTCGCGCGCTTTGGTAAACATCTCGTTCTCTTCTTCATCGACGTGATGCTCGACGTTATCTTTCAACTCCGCGAGGAGAGACTCCCACTCGTCGTCTTCGATGGGCGTGCCTTCCAACTCGGCGAGCAGGTCTTTGACTTCCTGATGCTCCTCGTAGGCTTCCGTCGTGATGTCGCGCGTCTCCGCCGCCTGCTTCAGCATCGGGTAAAGGATGCTCTCTTCGATGTTGGCATGGAGGTCGAGTTCCTGCTTCAACTGCGTGAACAATTGTTGCCGCATCCTCGTCGCGTTGCCCGCCGCTTCTATCTGCTCGAAGATACCCGACACTTTTTGGTGGTCTTGCTTTAACAATTCAAAAAAGTCCATGACTAGCCTCCCGTTTGCTTTAACTTGATGCCCGACTGCACGCTAATCGAACGTGCAGCCCCTTCCTTTCAGAGACTAGAGCAAGCACAGTGCCAACGCCTATGCCGTCCGCCGCCGTCGTGCAAGATGCATGTGGGAAGGCGTACGCCCGCCGACGGGAGGGCAAAAAAACTCTCTCGATTTTCATTTCGGAAATCGCGCTAGAACAGCCGGACGACGTAGTAGGAGACGGCGGCGATAAGAGCGGCTGCCGGAATCGTCAAGACCCACGCCCACACGATGCGACCCGCCACGCCCCACTTGACGGCGGAGAGACGACGCGTTGCGCCGACGCCGACAATCGCGCCCGTGATAGTGTGAGTCGTCGAGACGGGAATGCCGCCGAAGGTCACGCCGATGATGGAGATGGCGGCGGCAGTCTCCGCGCTAAAACCGCCGACGGGTTTGAGTTTGGTGATTTTAGAACCCATCGTGTGAACGATGCGCCAACCGCCGGAGAGCGTGCCGAGGCCAATCGCGGCATGACAAACGAGCACGACCCAGAGCGGAATGTCTGTGGTCGCCTGCGGGTCGAGGTTCGAGGCGACGAGCACTCCGGCGATGATGCCCATCGTCTTTTGCGCGTCGTTGCCGCCGTGGCCGAGACTAAAGGCCGCCGCTGAAAAGAGTTGTCCCTTGCGAAAGAAACCGTCCACGCGTGCGGGCGACCAACGACGAAAAATCCACATCACGGCGACCATGATGAAGAAGCCGAGCAGCGCGCCGATGAGCGGCGAAAGGACGATGAACAGCAGCGTCTTTGTCCAACCGCTAGGCAAAAGGACGCCGAAGCCCGCCGCTGCCACCGCCGCGCCCGCGTAACCGCCGACGAGCGCGTGCGACGAACTCGAAGGGATGCCGTAATACCATGTGATGAGATTCCAGACAATCGCGCCGATGAGTCCGCACAGCAGAACCCACAACTGCGCCTCCGCCGCCACCGCCTTGATATTCACCATGTCTTTCCCGATGGTCTTCGCCACCGCTTCGCCTAGGATGATAAACGCGATGAAGTTGAAGAATGCCGCCCACACCACGGCGAGACCCGGCGAGAGCACGCGCGTCGAGACGATGGTGGCGATGGAATTGGCCGCGTCGTGGAAGCCGTTGATGTAATCGAAGACGAGTGCGAAGACGATAATCAGGATGACGAATGAGAGGGTCACAGTCATAGGCGAAGTGGAATCCCTGTTGATGAATCGAAATCAGGAATGCTTGATAATCACGCTCTCGATAATGTTGGCGACGTTTTCACAACGGTCAATCGCCGCTTCCAATTTCTCATAAATGTCTTTCCACTTAATGACCACCAGCGGGTCGGTCGCGTTGTGAAAAAGTTCTGCGACCGCTTTGTGATAAATCTCGTCGCCTTCATTTTCCAGTGCGTGCAACTTGATGAGTCGCGGCGAGATGCCGTGAGGCTTCTCCAACATCGAGACGACTTCGTGGAGTTCGACCGCCATCCGTTGAATCACGTCGCCGAACCGACGCGCGTGCGGGGTAACTTCGTTGACGCCGTACATGACCATCGTGCGCGCGGCGTCGTCAATCAAATCAACGATGTCGTCGAGCGCGCTCGATAGGAGATAGATGTCTTCGCGGTCGAAGGGCGTGATGAAGGATTTGTTGAGGCGTGTGGAAACGTCGTGCGTCAGTTCGTCGCACTTGTGCTCAATCTCTTTGATGCGTTTGGAATGGCCTGCGTAGTCGCTGTTGCTCGCGGCCAACATCTGTACGAGTTCACGCGACGCATCGTAGATGTACGAAGTCATCTGTGAAAAAAGGGAGAAATATTGCTCCTCTTTCGGCAGAATGCTAAAGCGTCCCATCCCGGCTTTTGACCTCGCTTCGGTAGATTGCTAAAGCCCATTCGATGAATTGCACAAGAATGGCAAGCAATATAGTCGAAGCAAATTCTGTTGTCTATACGCGAGCTTAACCAAATCTGAACGACGCGCCTCATTCTTTCGACCGCTATCCGCCGCAACGCGAAACGCAGACACGCGCCTCCGTCACTTTTACGGTATAATCCTCGTTATGAATAAACGTGCTAAAAAACGATTCAAGGAAGCCATCAAGAAGGAAAGCCTCGAACGAACCAAAACCACCAAAGGCGAAACTTTCTCTCCTACCAAGCAACTGCCGGAGCGTCGTGGTTTTACGGCGAAGCCTGAGAAGAAGCGTGGTTAGTTGTTCAGCTTGATGATTCCGTGAGTTGAGCGGACGTTGCCGATGGCTTCAGGCCGGGAGGGAAACCGATTGTTCTATTTGAAGAAATTGGTACGCCCGGTAGGAGTCGAACCTACGACCTCTTGCTCCGGAGGCAAGCGCTCTATCCACTGAGCTACGGGCGCACAACACGGAAGGCTTCAACGAAAAGTAAAATAACATAGCGCGTTCTGGGCTTGCCAGTTGCACCGGTTTCTATTTCGTCCGAGATAACTTCCTCCCGCCTTCACAAATACAGCTAACAACCTTTCTATTCAACCGTCACCGATTTGGCGAGGTTGCGGGGTTGGTCTACGTCGCAGCCGCGACGGACGGCGATGTGGTAGGCGAGGAGTTGGAGCGGAATGACGGCGAGGATGGGCGAAAGGAGGTCGCTCGAAGATGGAACTTCGATAACGTGGTCGGAGACTTTCGACGACATCTCATCGCCCTCGGTTAAGACGGAGAGGACGACGCCTTCGCGCGATTTGACTTCGACGATGTTGGAATGGGTCTTTTCGTAGCGCAACTCGGAGGCGCGGTCGCCCTCTTCGCGCGTGTTGATAACGACGACGGGCAGGCGTTCGTCAATCAAGGCGTTGGGGCCGTGTTTCATCTCGCCCGCCGGATAGCCTTCGGCGTGGATGTAGGAAATCTCCTTGAGTTTCAACGCGCCTTCGAGCGCGACGGTGAAATTGATGCCGCGCCCGAGATAGAGAAAATCGGTCGAGCGGAAAAACTCTTTGGCGAGTTCTTCATACTCGTCCGATTCGCTGAGGAGATGTTCGATTTTAACGGGTAGTTCTGCGAGTTCCTGCGCGTGTCGGCGCGAGGCGTCTTCGTCGAGCACGCCGCGTAGTTGTCCGAGATAGAGCGCGAAGAGATAGATGGCGACCATCTGCGACGTGAAGGCTTTGGTGGAAGCGACGCCGATTTCCGGCCCCGCGTGCGTCAGGATGGTGCCGTCGGATTCGCGTGTAATCATCGAGCCTTGCACGTTGCAGATGGCGAGCACTTTCGCGCCGCGCTCTTTGGCTTCGCGCAAGGCGGCGATGGTGTCAGCCGTCTCGCCCGATTGCGAGATGACGATGAGCAGCGTCTGGTCGTCGATGACAGGATCGCGGTAACGAAACTCCGACGCGTAATCGACTTCGACGGGGATGCGCGCCAGTTGTTCGAGCATGTATTTTCCGGCGAGTCCGGCGTGCCAACTGGTGCCGCAGGCGGCGATGATAACGCGGTTAAAGCGTTTGAATTCGGCGGGCGAGATGTTCATCTCGTCGAGAAAGATGCGTCCGGTGTCGAGCGAGATGCGACCCTGCACGGTGTCGCGGACGGCGCGCGGCTGCTCGTAGATTTCCTTGAGCATGAAATGCTTGAAGCCGCCCTTCTCCGCCATAATCGGATCCCAAGTGATGCGCTGCTGTGCAGGCTCGACCGCGTTGCCGTCGAAATCCATGACGCGTACGGCGTCTTTCGTCAAGACGGCGATTTCGCCGTCGCCGAGAAAGAAGATGTCGCGCGTGTGGTGAAGGATGGGCGGCACGTCGGAGGCGACGAAATATTCGCCGTCGCCGAGGCCGATAACGACGGGCGGGCCTTGACGGACGGCGATGATAGTGTCGGGTTCGTCGGTCGAGATAATGGAGAGCGCGAAGATGCCGCGCAGGTCGTGGACGGTGCGGCGCACGGCGCGTTCCAGAGTCTCCTCTTCTTTCAGATATTCTTCGATGAGATGCGCGATGACTTCCGTGTCCGTCTCGGTGACGAAAACATGGTCGCTGGTGCGGAGACGGTCTTTGAGTTGAAGATAGTTTTCGATGATGCCGTTGTGGACGACGACGACGCGCCCCGTGCAATCGCGGTGCGGGTGCGCGTTCTCCTCGGTCGGACGCCCGTGCGTCGCCCAACGCGTGTGGCCGATGCCGTAGGTTCCATCGAGCGGCTTCAGGCGAATCGCTTCTTCGAGGTTGCGTAGTTTGCCTTCGGCGCGACGGATGTCGAGATGGTGCGCCTCATCGACGACGGCGATGCCCGCCGAGTCGTAGCCGCGATATTCGAGTTTGCGTAATCCGTCGATGATGACGGGCACGACCTGTTTATTACCGACGTATCCAACAATGCCACACATATCCGGTTTCCTTTATGGATGATTAAATTTTACGGCGAGATGATTTGAACAACTTAATTCCCGCGTAGAGATTTGAAAGTGTCAGAAGCAATGCGACGCCGTAGTTTCCGCCGTGCGAATAGAGATAGAGAGCCATGCCAAAAAACATGATGCACAAAACGATGCCCATCACACCCGCAAACTTTAAGAGCATCCCGCCTCGCCTGTTCTTCCTTCGCCTCTACTGCCCGTAACCCGGCAGAGCAAACCAATAGAGACGATTAATACTACAGCAATCCGGTATTTTCCGGCGAGCGTGGCGTTGGGCGACCGTGTGAACGATTAAAAACTGGCGAGGCGCGCATCTTGACGCGAAAGGACGGCGACAAGCCCTCAACGCTTGTCCCCGTCCCTTTTGTTTGGCAATCGGATGCAGGACTAAGGCTCGTCTTCGTCGCGCCCTCCGATGGGGCCGGGCGTGGGCATCGGTTCCGGTTCGCCGTTGCCTCCCCTGATTGGCCCCGGCGTCGGTTGCGGCGCGGGCGGCGGAGTGCGTGTGGATTGAGGAATCTTCACGGCGAGGAAGTTGAGATGTCCGGCGGCGCTTCTGGTGTCGCCGCCGACATAGATGTTGCCCGTCGAATCGACGGCGACATCCTGCGGATTGTCGTCCAGACCGTCCGGCCCTTCGAGGCGTTTGACAAAACTCTCCGTGCCATTGCTGAGATACTTGATGACGGCGAAGTCGTAGTCGCCATCGGCACCGAGCGACGGCCCCGTGACATAGACATTGCCCGTCGCGTCGAGTCCGAGGCCGAAGGCCGCGTCGAAGGCATCTGGATAGGGGCCGTTGTAGAGGCGTTCCCATTGAAGATTCAAGGAGGCGTCGAACTTGAGCGTGAAGAAGTAGCCGTAGTCGTAGCCGCGCTCGGAGACGCCGGTCGTGTAGATGTTGCCTGCACCGTCGAACTCCCAATCGTTCGGGTCGTCGCGGTTTGGGCCGCTCCAATATCGCGGCGGCGCGAGTAGCTGGCCGTTAGCCGGATTGTATTTCAGCATCAACACGTCGTAACTGTTGCCGTCGGGGATGCTCGAACCCTGCACGTAGACGCCCTGACTGTTGACGTGGATGCGCTCGGCATTGTCGAAATCTTCGCCGCCGTGTGTGATGGGCGTGTCGTGTTGCACGACCCATTGAAGATTGCCCGTCACGTCGTACTTGAGCGCGATGATGTTGTGGTCTGTGTTGTGTGCGTTGATGGTCGCCACGGTGACATTGCCCGCGATGAAGACGTTGCCTTGCGAGTCAACGTCGATGCCTGTTCCGGTTGCGCCCCAACGGTCGGCGGTGTCGTAGGTCTGTAACCAGAGTTGGTTGCCGTCGGTGTCGTACTTGATGGTGGCGATGCGGTCAACGGCGAAGTTGAAGACGCCGATATAGAGCGAGCCGCCAGTGACGTAGACGTTGCCCGACGCGTCGAGCGCGAGGTCGTAGGGGATGTCGTTCATCCGGTTGCCGTCGTAGTGCTTCGTCCAGAGGCGGTTGCCCTGCGGGTCGAACTTCATGGTGACGTAATCGAACTCGGTGCCGCCGTCGAAGTTATACTTGCGCCATGTCGTGCCCGTCACATAGAGATTGCCTGCCGAATCGAGCGCGGCGTTGTAGGGAATGTCGTTGCCGTTGCCCGTGCCGTTGAATCGCGCGACCCAGAGTTGGTTGCCGTTGGTGTCGTACTTGACGACGGCGATGTCTGTGGACGTGCCGATGCCTCTGGAAAGCCCGACGAGATAGACGTTGTTTTGACTGTCGAGCAACATTTCGGGTCGCTCGTCGTTGCCGCTCGACGGGCCGTTGTAGATGGCCGCCCAACGCACGCCGGGGACGGTCGTCGGCGGCGCGGGTTGCGCGTTGACAACGATGTTGACCGCCGCCGAAGTGGTTGTGCCTGCGCGGTCGTCGGTCGCGGTGGCGGTCAGAGAGTGATTGCCCGCCGGAAGGTTGCTCCAAGTGATTTCATAAGGCGCTGTGGCGTCGGAACCGATGAGCGTGGAGCCGTTGTGGAAGTCAACGCGCGTGATGGTGCCATCGTCGTCCGTGGCATCAGCGCGGAGAATGATGCTTACGCCCGCCGTGAAACTCGAATCGGCGGTCGGGTGTGTGAGAGCGGTTCTGGGCGTGAGATTGGGCGGCGGCGTCGGCCTCAGCGAGATGGAGCGAGCCGCGCCGTCGGAAGTTTCCTGAAAGCGCAGGTCGAAGGCGGTGAGGCGGAAACGGACGCTGTTGAAACCGCTGCCGGGCGCGGTCTGGAAGTTGTAATTCGTCGTCGTGCCAGGCAAATCTTCGGCGAGCATCGACCATGCGCGCCCGTTGTCGTAAGAGACTTGAAGATTATAGGAGCGCATGGATTCGTCGTCGGAAGCCGTCCACGCAATCGGCACGGTGTCGCCTGCGTTGTAGCTCGCGCCGTCGGCGGGCAAGGTGAGCGCGATGGAGGGCGGCGCGTCGCCGATGCGCGTATCGGGACGGATTTTGAAGTAGGGACTGTAGAACCACTTGATGCGGTTCGAGGTGGAGGAGGTCGCCACCGCGATGCGCGCCACGTCTGTGCTGACGTATGGCATCTTGACTTCCCAACTGCCGTAATGGAGAAACGCGCCGCCCTGCGAGATGAACGTCCGGTCGTTCAGGACGATGTATATGTAGAAATCGCTGTCGGTCGGGTCGTAGCCAGCCGCCGTCCAGGTGATGTTGGTGCGCTCGCCGGGTCGAAATGTCTGTCCGGCGATGTTGCTGGTGAAGGTCAACTCGCCACGCATCTCGCCCGATGGAATCTGGATGAACTGGTCATCGAAACGTTCGTGTCCCACCGTATCGACGGCGACGACGCGGATGGTCGAATACGGATAGGTGCTTTGAAAACCAATCGCCGGAATCGTGAATTCATAGCTGCGCGCGTCGGCTGGAAGGTCGTTGATGATGGTCTGGAATTGTGTCGGATAGTTGCCCGCCTTGTTGAAGAGGATGCGATGCGCGACGATGCCACGGTCGTCTTCCGAGTTCCACTTGACGGTAATCTTCTCGCCGGGGTTGTAAGTAACGAAGAGTTCCTCTTGACGCACGACGGGCGGTTGGTCGCTGTAGTCGGGCGGCGCGGTGAAGAAGGGAATGAAATCGACGCTGCCTTCGATGGGGTCGCCCGTGCCGCTGGGATTGGCTGGCGTGGTCGGGCCGGTCGGAGAGTTCCACCAGTTGTTGCGCGCCTGAATCGTGACGGACGCGCGCACGGCGACTCCATTGCGCTCGAACGAATTGGGCGACGCGGGGCCGCCATTGAGGATGCCGCGCGAGCCGGAACCCGTACCCGCAATCGCATAACCGAGCGCGTTGTCGGTGTAGCGCGTGCCCGTCACGATGACGCCGCCGCCGCTGCCGACGTTGTTGTTGCGGATGATTAAATCTTCGACGTAGGCGAACGCGCCGTTCTGCGTAGTCGTGTTGATGCCAGAGCTGCTGCCCTCAAGGATGATGTGCGAATAGCGATTACCGCCGCGCGTGTTGCCGATGTTGCCCCACGGCTGCGCGGGGTCGAGACGCTCGAAGTGAATCGGGTTGTCGGGTCTGCCACGCGCGACGACGCCGAGCGATTCGTCCGTGATGCCGGAAAAGTTTGGCCCGAATTTGACGGTCGTGCCCGGCAGAATCGTCCACGTTCCGCCGCCGCGCAAATTTATCGGCTCCTGAATAACGTAAGGCACGGCGAGAGGCGACCAGACCATCGGGCCGAGCCAATCGACGTGGCCGTTGGACGCATCCGCGAGCACGTAGTTGTTCGTGTTGCCTGTGGCGGGGACGTGGCTTCCGGGCAGCACGCCCGCGTTATCCACCTTGACGGGATAGGCGTTGCCCTCGATAACGTTGTCGGGGCCGAGAAAGTAGTTGCCGCCCCGGTTAGCACCGCCGAGATAGAGTCCGGCCTTCGTGTTGTTTCTCACCTGAATGTTGTTCAAATAGAGCTTGCCGTCCAGACCGAAGCGCAGCCCGTCGGCCTTGATGCCGCCATTCTCCGAACGCACGTCGTCGAGGTACAGATAGGCATAGCTGAGCCACGGGTACGCGCCGCCCGTGAATGAAACATCGCGGATGGCCGCCGTGCCCGCCTGAATCCAGAGGCTCGCCTCATCGCCGTCGAAGTTGCAATGGTCGAACTGGAAGTAAGGCGGCAGTCGCTCCGTGTAGTAGTCGGTGGAGTAGAACGTGCCGTAGTTGCCCCAATGGCAGTTGCGGTAGAGAAGCGTCCCGCCGGAACGCGGGTCGGTTTGCGCGAAGAAGTCCGTGTAGTCAAACTCGACCGTGCCGGGGACAACGAGGTCGGAGAAGGCATTCGAGATGCCGCGAATGGTCACGTGATTGTCGGGCGTTCCCCGACCGAGCAGGCGTCCCTCGACGAGCAACGTGCTGTTGTTGTTTATCTGCACGACGACGCCCGGTTCGAGAACCAGAGTCGTGTCCGACGGGACGACGTAAGTGCCGTTGACGATGTGCGGGTTGTCGGCGGCGTGCCAAGTAATCGTGGTGCCCGGTGCCAGAGTGACGACTCCGCCCTCACCTTCCTCCGTCGCGGCGGCCATGTTCGTCGAAACGGGTTGCTCCGGCGGAAGCGAGCCGGGAATGGGCGACGTTGGAGAAGTCTGTAGCCAACGACCAGGGATGAATGGTTGCTCGCTCGCGGCGGGCTGTGTCGTACTCGATTGCTCGCGCTGCTGGCCGCCAACCGACGCCGACGCTGCCGCATCGTCGAATGGTTGGTAGATTAAACTGCCCGCCAAGAGCATGAACGCCGCCGGAAAAACCAGCCTCAACCTCACAACCCGCGCAGTCCCATGACGAAACACCCTCATTCGACTCATGGACAAAACCCTCCTGCTCTACGTACTTCAGACTCGCGGGATGATTATTGATATTCGGGGAAGCGAAGATAACGCACAAAGGCGGCGCGGCACTTCAAGTAGCAACAGCGGGGAGGCTGTTTCAGGCTTGGACGGGGGATTGTTTGGCGGACAGTCTAACAAAAGATAATGAAAATACAATCTAAAAATAATCGACGACGTGCGCGCAACGCTTCACCGGAGGCGGAAACAAAACGGAATAGACGTTAAGACTTGGAGGGCGAGCGTGAGAGAGGAAAGGCAAGCAAACAAGGCGCGCTAAATATGCAAATTCGCGTCTCAAGACCTTGCTGCGCGGAAGCACGAGCGGGGTCACTTCGCCGTCGAACTCAATAGTCGAAATCAGATTCGTGTTAAATGGCGGACGCGTGGAAACGAATCGCTACTAACTCGACGAAAACCGCTATTCGCCGACCACGACGGGAGTTTCTTCACTATTGCCCGCTGGCGTCAGCCCTTCGCTGTTGAGCGTCGCGGCGTCGCCTCCAGCATCGTCCTGTATCGTCGTCTGCGACGCACTCGCGTCGGCCTCGTTTCCGACAGCATGTTTCTCATCTTCCTTCGCTGCTTTTTCAACCGACGCATCCTTATCTTCTGCGGCAGCGGTCAGACGCCGCACACGCCTCGCCGGAACGCCCGCGACGAGCGTGTCGGGCGCGACATCTTTGGTGACGACGGAACCCGCGCCCGTCATCGAACGCGCGCCGACGCGCACGGGCGCGACGAGCATCGTGTCGGAACCGATTTTGACATCATCTTCGATGGTCGTCGGGTGTTTGTTCTTACCGTCGAAGTTGCACGTCACGGTTCCGGCTCCGATGTTTGTCCGGTCGCCGATGGTGGCATCACCGAGATAGCTCAGGTGCATGGCCTTCGTGCCGCTTCCCAGACGCGACTTCTTCACCTCGACGAAATTGCCGACCGTCGAGCCTTCCAACATCTGCGCGTTCATACGCAGGTGCGCGAAGGGGCCGACGCTGCACTGGTCTGCGATTTCCGAATCGACGATGACCGAATGGTCTTTGATTTCGACGCCGTTACCGATGCGCGAATTGGTGATGCGGACGCCCGCGCGAATCTCGCAGCCCTCGCCGATAACCGTGCGCCCTTCGATGTGTGCGCCAGGATGGACAACGGTGTCGCGTCCGATTTGCGCGTCGGCGGAGACGTATGTGTGCTGCGGGTCGATAAAGGTTACGCCGCTATCGAGCATCAGACGCCTGAGCGTTCGGTTACGCACGATACGCTCAAACTCGGCCAACTCAACACGCGTGTTGATGCCGGAAACTTCGCGCGCCTCCGTGTGGTGATAGATGCTGACATCCTCGCCGTCGGCGCGAAGGATGCCGGGCACGTCGGTCAGATAGTATTCGCCCTGCGCGTTGGCGGGTCGGACGCGTGCGAGCGCGGGGAAAAGTGTGCGCGTCTCGAAGCAGTAGATTCCGGCATTGATTTCGTTGATTTGACGTTCTTCCGGCGTAGCGTCCTTCTGTTCGACGATGCGCTCGAAGCGTCCCTCGGCGTCGCGGATGATGCGACCGTATCCGGTCGGATCGTCGAGACGGACTGTGAGAGCCGTACACGACGCGCCGCGACCGCGATGCGTGCGATGCTGATGGACGAGTGCGCCGAGCGTCTCTGCGCGGACGAGCGGCACGTCGCCGGAGAGCACAAGCAACGTCGAGTTGGCGTCGGCCAGAGCGTCGCGCGCAGACATCACGGCGTCGCCCGTGCCGCGTTGTTCGGTCTGTGTGATGAAGACAGCGCCGTCCGCGCCGAGTTCTTCGCGCACCGCTGCTTTAACCTCTTCCGCCTGATGTCCGACGATGACGTAGATGGGACGCGCTTCCTTCTGAAGCGCGGCGGCGGTGCGACAGACGTGCGCGATGAGCGGGCGACCGCCCAACTGATGCAGCACTTTCGCCGTGCTCGAACGCATGCGCGTGCCGAGTCCGGCGGCGAGAATAAGCACGTCGAGCGGCGCGGCAGTGGTCGGAGATGCAGTTGGGTTTTGCGTTTGTTTCTCCATATATTCAAGAGTACGGAGCGGCAAGGTTGGCCGGATGTTTGGCGGGGTGTACGTCGCCCGCACGCGCCCTGACGTAGCAATCGATGATGACATGCGCGAGCTTGTCCGGGCTGTGCCGCACTTTCTCTCCTTCGTCGAGCAGGTCGGCGCGAATAATTTCCGTCTCGCCGCCAAACTGTCGCTCCAACTGATGGTCGGTCAAACCAATCTGCTGCGCGCCTTCGGCAGCATAGCGCGCCGCCTGCACGTCGCTAATGCGTCGGTCGTTGACGACGATGTAATCGAAGTGGATTTCGTGTGCGTAGCGTTTAACCGTCTCAAGGTGTTGGCGGGCCGTGTAGCCGTCGGTTTCGCCCGGCTGTGTCATGAGGTTGCAGATGAAAATCTTGACGGCATCGGATGCGCCGATGGTTTCGGCCACGCGCGCGACGAGAAGATTGGGGAGCAGGCTGGTGTAGAGAGAACCGGGGCCGACCGTGATGACATCGGCGCTGCGAATCGCGGCGAGGGCGTCGGGGAGCGGGAGACACTGTTCAGGTTCGAGGCGTAGACGACGGATGGGCGCGCGTGATGCCGTGATGTTGGTTTCGCCGCGCACTTCTCTGCCGTCTTCGAGTTCGGCGACGAGTCGCACGTCGTTCAAAGTCGCGGGATAGATGCGCCCCTTGCTCGCCAGAACTTCGGAGGAGAGTCGCACGGCTTCGACGAAATCTCCGGTCACGTCGGTCAGGGCGGCGAGAAAAAGATTGCCGAAGCTATGACCGCTGAGTTGGCCTTCGCCGCCGAAGCGATAACGAAAGAGACGCGAAATCAGCGTCGAATCTTCGGAGAGCGCGACCATGCAATTGCGTATGTCGCCGGGCGGCAAAATCTGTAGTTCGTCGCGGAGTCGCCCGCTGCTTCCGCCGTCGTCCGAGACGGTAACGATGGCCGACAGAGATTCGAGTGTGCGTCCGGCGGCGTCGACTTCTTCGGGCTTCGCTCCGACCAGACGCTTGAGACCGGCGAGCACCGTCGAGAGACCCGTGCCGCCGCCGATGGCAACCAGTTTGAGACCCTGTTCTGCTTCCGTATGCAACGCCTCGCTCTGCTCCTTAGCCTCCACGCGACGGACGCGCCCCACGCCCGAGACGGAATCATACTCAAAAGAGATGCTCTTTGCATACTCAAAAGAGTTGTCCTCGAAAGCTTTGTGGTGGAGAGAGGCGACGGCTAGAGGGAGACGCGGAGAGTGATGTGCGAGTGAAAGGTGAAAGCAGTCGGCGCTTTAGGGGCGTGAGGCTGGAAAGACGAGTCGTTCAAAATCCGGCTCGTTACGCAGCACCGACAGGTCAAGGTCATGCTGCGCGCGGACGCGCAGGTTGGGTCGCAAATCCAGCGCGCGTTCGAGCGATTGGAGCGCCGAAACGATGGAGCCGAGCCGCGCACGCGCCGCCGCCAACGCATAATGAATGTCTGCGGCTTTGTCGTCCTGCTTGAGCGCGCGCTCGAACATCTCCTGCGCCGCCACGTAATCGCCGCGATTAAGTTCAATCACACCACGGTCATAGAGTGCTTCGGCGTCGCGCGGCAGATTGTTTTCCGAACGCAGACGCGCCTCCGCGATTGCCAGATACGTGCGCGCACGCGCCGTCACTTCCGCCACGCCCGCATGCTGCTCGATGAGCGTGCGAAACGACATCCGTGCATCTGCGAAACGACCGCGCACAAACTCTTTATGGGCACGCTCGAAGGCGCGCAGGGCAGCAGCCTCATCGCGCGTCGGCTGGCGCGGCGGCGTCGGCGGGTGCGACGGTCGCGCGCTGTGCGGCTTGCTTGTGCCGGAAGACTTTGTGGCAGAAGGTTTTACAGGCCGACTTCGGGCAGCCGTCGCAGTTGTTTTGGCGGACGTTGACTTGGCTGGAGCAGAACTTTTGACGGGCGCGCTTTTCCTCGACTGAACGGTTACGGGACGCGCGGCGATCTTTTTGGTTGATTTCGACGGAGCCGGGGTTGCGGCGCGAGTTTTTGCCGTTTTCTTGGCGGGCGGCGCTGCTTTCGTCTGTTTGGATTTGGATGGGCGCGCAGACTTGCTTCCTGTTCCGGCAGACGCGGATTTCGTTGGAGTGGCTTTACGCACAGGAGCTTTCTCCGCCGTCGAGCGTTTTGGCATGGGGCGTGCTGCGGTCTGGGCAACTAGCTTACGGCTTTTCGCCGAAGGCTCCGACGATGCATGATGTGGTGCAGGGCGGGATGAAGTTCGTTTCACACCCTTGATGACAGGCTCACTCATTCCGAAGCACTCAATTTATCACTGGCGACTCTATTACGGACAGCCAAACTATGCGCTAGATTACCATAGCATCGGACATAAATCAACGTGGGAGTGGGGTTTGCGGGGAATCGGGCGCCTGCTGAAAGGGTAAAACCAACGGCCAACATAGAAAAACAGTTGAAGTCGCGACGAACGCTGTGTTAGATTGTCAAAGGAGTGGCGAGCCATGCCCTCATCCCCGTAGCTCGAACCGCTAGAACAACTTATTCCAACGAGCAAACTCCTTTTGAATCCAAAGTTTCCGAGCGGCATCTTCAGACTTTACCTGCCCCTGTCCGCGTCCTGCGAGAGAAAGCAATAGTGTTCTAATGACAGACACTCCCATCATAATGCACGAGCAGCAGTATGAGCAGATTAAGTCTGCGCTCTCGAAACTGCGCCTCGAATCTTTTGCCCGTGTCGTCTTCCTCGTAGACAAAAACGGGCAGCAAATCGCCGTCCAGGGCGATGTCGGCGCGCTCGACACGACGAGTCTGGCGTCTCTGGCCGCCGGAAACGTCGCGGCGACGGGCGGCATGGCGCGTCTCATCGGCGAGAAGGAGTTTCCCACCCTCTCGCACGAAGGCGAGCGCGAGAGCATCCACATCTGCATCATCAATCGCGTCCTGCTGGTCGTGGTGTTTGACGAGCGTTCCAGTCTCGGTCTCATCAAATTGCGCGTCAAACAGGCGGCGCGTGAGTTGGCCGCCATTTTCGAGGAGGTGCAACGCCTCGCCGACCTCAAACGCGACTCCGACACGTCGCTCTTCGCCGAAATTACCGACGAAGACATCGACAGCCTTTTCAATTAAAAATTGAGAATGTAAAAGGCAAAACCGACCATTCGCGCAACTTTCCCTCTCCCTTTTTTTACATTTTTCCTTTTTAATTTTTCACTGCTATGACGTTCATCAACTACGCTTCGCGCGAAATCAATTGCAAAATCGTCTACTACGGCCCCGGACTCTGCGGTAAGACGACCAATCTGCAATACATCTACGATTCGACCGCGCCCGCCTCCAAAGGCAAGCTCATCAGCCTCGCGACCGAAACCGACCGTACGCTCTTTTTCGACTTCATGCCGCTCGAACTCGGCACCGTACGCGGTTTCAAGACGCGTTTTCATCTCTACACGGTGCCCGGTCAGGTCTTCTACGACGCTTCACGCAAATTGATTCTTAAGGGTGTTGATGGCGTGGTCTTCGTCGCCGACTCGCAGGAGGAGCGCATGGATGCCAACGTCGAATCGCTCTACAATCTGGAAGAGAACCTCAAGGCCAACGGCTACGACCTCGACAAAATTCCTTATGTCCTCCAACTCAACAAACGCGACCTCCCCAACGTGCTCGGAGTCGAAGACCTCGTTGGCGAACTCCGTCGCAAAGACGAACCCGTCCATGAAGCCATCGCCGCCAAAGGCAACGGCGTTTTCGATACCCTCAAATCCGTCGCCAAGCAGGTCTTGACAGAACTCCGCAAGAGTTAAATACGCAACGCCCCGACACTCGTCTCGCTTCCGTCCTCGCTGCTTTAGAGACCGAAGCAGGGTTTGCAACGTCTAAAGTAAGGAAATCCCTCATGCACATTCAAAAGAGATTCTATAGCCTCGTCTGTGCCGTGCTCGTTCTGCTGTCTTCGTCCGCTCTGCTGTCGGCGCAGCAGGTCCCGCCGGGACGCGACATGGAGAAAGAGAAGGTCATCTGGGCACAACTGGAACAAATCGCGCCCGCGTCGCTGGCGACCTTTAAGCGTGCGACCGAGGCGATGGACAGAGGCGACTACGCGGAAGCCGCGCGGCTCTACGAAGAGGTGAGAGTGAAAGCACCGGAGTTCGATGCGGTGAACAGGCGTGCGGGGATTTCGTTGGTGCAAGCGAATCGTGCGGCTGAAGGGTTGCCGTTGTTAGAGAAAGCGGTCGAGGTGAAGCGTTCGCCCGAAAACTTGTTCACCCTCGCCGAATCGCTCGCCTTTCCGGGCGCGAACAAGCAGGGCACCGAGGGCGATAAACAACGCGCACTCGCCTTCGCTATCGAAGCCGACGAGATGGCGGCGAACGCTTCATACAACGACCCTTCCTATATGGCTCTGGTCGCGCACCTCTCGCTCAATTTGGAAAAGGAGGCGACTTTCCGCAAGGCGACGAAGAAGCTCGTCGATGAGCATCCGGGCGTGATGTACACGCACTACTACGAGGCCATCCGCGCCGCGATGGACGAAGACTGGATCGTCGCCGAGAGGGAAATCAAGTTGGCCGAAAGCCTCGGACTTCCCACGGAGATGGTGCAGCAGTTTCTCGATTCAGGCATCCACACGCGAGCCACCGTCTGGCAGTATGCTTTTTATGCTTTGTACTTGAGCATCGCGTGGATTGCCGGACTCTTTATCTTGTTCGTGCTCGGCAAGATTCTTTCCAACAAGACCCTGCGCTCAATAGAAAACTCCGACCCCAACGACCTCGCGGGCAGCCAGCAGGCCTCTCTGCGGAAATTCTATAAAGCGTTGATTAACTTCGCGGGCTTTTATTACTACATCTCTCTGCCCGTCGTGCTCGGCCTCGTCGTCTTCATCTCCGGCTCCGTCATCTACGGCTTCATCTCGCTCGGTCGCATCCCTATCAAGCTACTGCTCATCATCGTCGTCTGCGCGTTGGCGACCATCTTTCAGATGATTCGCTCGCTCTTTATGCGTCAGAAGGATGAAGACCCCGGTCGCAGTCTGAGCGAGCAGGAAGCGCCGGGGCTGTGGGCGCTGACGCGCGAAGTGGCGCAGGTTGTCGGCACGCGACCGATTGACGAGATACGCGTCACGCCCGGCACCGACCTCGCCGTCTACGAGCGCGGCAGTTTCCGCGAAAGGAAGCAGGACAAGGCGCAACGCATCTTGATTCTCGGCATCGGTGTCCTAAACGGCTTCACGCAAAATTCTTTCCGCGCCGTGCTCGCGCACGAATACGGCCACTTCACACACCGCGACACGGCGGGCGGCGACGTGGCGATTCGCGTCAACGCCGACATGATTAATTTCGCTCACTCGATGATTCAGAGCGGACAGGCGACATGGTGGAACATCGCGTTTCAATTCCTGCGCGTCTATCATTTCATCTTCCGCCGCATTAGCCACGGCGCGACGCGTCTGCAAGAGATGATGGCTGACCGTGTGGCGGTCTTCAACTACGGCGCGAAAGCCTTCAAAGAGGGTCTCAGCCACGTCATTTACCGCAGCGTCGAGTTTGACCACCTGGCGTCGAAGGAGATTTCGGCGGCGATAAACGCCAATCGCGTCATGCAGAATCTCTACGAGATGCCAGAATCGAAAGGCACCGAAGAAGAGAAGACCATCGAAGCCGATTTCAACAAAGCGATTCATCGACAGACGACCGAAGACGATACGCATCCGAGTCCCGTCAGTCGTTTTCGTCTCGCCAGCCGCATCATCTCGCGCAACGAGCCGCCCGCCGGAGGCACGGTCTGGGAACTCTTCGCCAACCGTGAAAGTCTGACGAGCGAGATGAGCATACTCGTTGACACACAGGTCAGAGCCTCGGCCTTCGTCGGCCAGTAAAAGCAGGCAAAAGAAAGAGTAAATCGTAAAAAGTGAATGGTAAATGGATAAAGCGAATGCTTCTTCCATTTACCATTCACTTTTTACCGCTTGCTTATTCGTGGTTGCCGTTGGAATCGTCTGTGAGGGATTTAATCATGAGGAGTCCGTCGCCGCCATTGGAGTAGTAGCGCGGCAGACGTTGTGTGACGATGTAGCCGAGGTTGCGGTAAAGCTCCTGCGCGCCCATGTTGACCGAGCGCACTTCGAGGCGCGCGACGCGCACGTTGCGACGACAGAAACCCTCCTCAACCTTTTCGAGCATACGGTTGGCGATGCGTCGGCGGCGATGTTCGGGCGCGACGCCGAGCGTGGTGATGTGTCCGGTGTGGTCGGGTTCGATGAGTCCAACGATGAAGCCGACCATCGTATTGTCGTCTGTCACGGCGCGATAGGCGATGCAATCGGGCGACGTGAGAAGGTATTCAAAAGTGTCGCGGCTGTAGGCTTCGCCATCGACGAAGCAGCATTGGTCGAGTCGCCAGAGTTCATCCAACTGCGCGAGCGTCAAGGGACGAATGTCGTAATGCGGCAGCGGAGACGATGGCGGTGTCTCAACAAGTTGTTCGGCGGCGACGTTCGACGCGTTTCCATTCTCTTCCACGTTCGACGGAAACAACCGCGAGCGAAGCTTCTTCAACACGGCCATACTCTTCTGCGCTCCCCGGCAACGAAATCACACCATTAATCCTAACACCCCGGCGTTCGAATCACTCGTCGCTAAATTATAAACATGCAGTCGCCGTAACTGTAAAAGCGATAGCGCGCGGCGACGGCGTGACGGTAAGCGGCAAGCGTCAACTCGCGCCCCGCGAACGCGCTGACGAGCAGCAACAGCGACGACTGTGGCAGATGAAAATTTGTCAGAAGCGCATCCACGACGCGAAACCGCCAACCCGGCGTCACCGTCAAAGCCGTCTCGCCCGCGCCCGCGCGAATCTGACCGTCAACTTCCTCTTCCGCGAACGCCGATTCTAGAGCACGCACGGTGGTCGTGCCAACAGCGATGACGCGCCGCCCCTCGGCATGCGCCGCGTTGACGGCAGACGCCGCTTCAGCACTCACTTCATAACGCTCCGCCGCGACCCTGTGCTCGCGCAAATCCTCTGCACGCACGGGCGCGAAAGTTCCATAACCGACATGCAACGTCACTTCGACCACTTGCGCGCCGCGCGCACGGAGTTCTTCGATGACCTCCGGCGTGAAGTGGAGTCCGGCGGTCGGCGCGGCAATCGCGCCGCGTTGTTGCGCGTAGACGGTTTGGTAACGCGCACGGTCAGCCGCGCTCGTCGCGGCATCATCGCTGCGTTTGATATACGGCGGAAGCGGCGTCTGCCCTGTCTCGTCGAGCAGCGCATCGAAATCGCCATCGCACTCGAAGCTCACCACACGCCGCCCTTCCTCCAACACTTCCGACACCTCCGCGCGCAGACGCCCATCACCGAAAACGACCCGCGCGCCACGCTCAAGCCTTCGCGCCGGACGCGCGAGCACTTCCCACACACGCGCCTCGCCGCCCGCCGTCTCGCTCGCGCCCGACACACGTTCGGTCACTAACTCTCTGACGAGCAGCAACTCGACGCGTCCGCCCGAAGGCGTGCGTCGTCCGATGAGCCGCGCCGGAAAGACACGCGTGTTGTTGACGACAATCACGTCGCCCGAGCGAATCTCCGTAGGCAACTCCGAAAAATACGAATCGCGCCAACGCCTCTCCGCTCGCTCCACGACGAGCATGCGCGACGAGTCGCGTCGCTCCGGCGGATGCTGCGCGATTAGTTCTTCGGGGAGTTCGTAATCAAATTCCGAAATGTGCATAACAGAAGGTAGCAGGCAGAAAGCACTATTGAGCGACTTCATTCTCATCTCGCCGGTCGAGGGTTTTCTTCATGAAGTAGCGGGCGTCGCCGTGCGGAAAATTCTCCAACGTGCCGAAGGTTTCGTAGCCGAGCTTTTCATAAAAGCGAAGTGCCTGAAAGCCGAACGTGTCGAGGTAGGCGAAGCGGCATCCTCTCTCGACGGCTTCGCGCTCGGCGGCTGCGAGCAGCCTTGCACCGAAGCCCCGCCTCCGCAGTGACTCGTCAACCCACATGGATTCTACGTTGAGCCAGCCCCAGTAGATTTCGCCCAACAGCCCGCCGACAATTTCGCCGTCCGCATCGCGGAGAAAGACCGTCAGGCGGTCGCAACGCGGGTCGTTAGTGCGAGCGGCGTTGAACTCATGAAGGCCGTCGAAGACCCGGCGGCGGTCTTCGTCGCGCGGCTCGTTTTCCACTTCGATAACGAAGTCGCTCATCAGGTTTCCCTTAATCCGTCGCTGCGGCTTCGACTTCCGCGACGTGGTGTTCCTGATGAAGCACGACGGAGAGTTGCGCGCCAAACATCAGTATCAAACTCGACACGTAGCTCCACGTCAGCACGGCGACCACCGCGCCGACCGAGCCGTAAATTTGGTCGTAATGAAAAAATTGGAGGCTCGACGCGAAGAGATACTTCGCGCCTTCCCAGAGCAACCCCGCAACGACGGCGCTCGGCAACGTGTCGCGCGTCGCCACGCGCCCGCTCGGCACCAGACGATAGACGAGCGTGAAGACCGAGATGGTGATGAAGGTGCTCGCCAGTCCGAAGATGAGTCGCCAGAAAGCGTTGCCGACGACGGTCAGCACCGTGTAACGCCGGAGCACGCGCAAAGGGAGTTGCTCCGCGAGTTGCTGCAAGCCGACGAGCATTGAAGTCGTGAACACGGAGACGAGCAAGACGATGCCGATGGCTCCAATCATGCCGAGCGTCAGCGCGCGACCGTGCAGAAACGTGCGCGGGCGTGTGCCCCAGATGCGATTGAGCGCGCGTTCGATGACCGCGAAGACCCACGAACCCGCCCATAACACGACGACGATGCAACTGACGATGACGCTCGTCCCGACGTTCTGCAACGAGCGCACAGTCGTCCGTAGGAATTCGCTCGAACCCGGATAGATCTCCACGATGCGCGCCAGCATCTCGCTCCCCGCCGCCACTTGATTGCTCAGCGCGAGAAAGACGAGCAGCGCGGGAAACAGCGTCAGGAGTCCGAAATAGCTCATCGCAGCGGCGGGCGTGAAGAGGTCGTTTTCGTGAAATTGATGGAGGGAATGGCTGAGAATGGTCGTCCACGGCGCGGGATTCCGCACGTCCCACAGGCGGCGCGCAAAGAAAGAAGGTTTTTTCGCAGACGCTTTCATAGCTTCAGCCGACGACATGGAAGACATGGAAACAACCGACGTGCGAGAGAACGAAACAACGTCAAAGCGTTTCTCGCCCGACACGCTTCATCTCGCGCCGTGCGAGCGCGACGCGTGCCGTTGCGATGATGGCGCGTGCGCGCGGCACGTCGTGTCTGAGCGTCCGCGCTTCGTCTAACGCACGCGCGAAATCGAGTCGCCCCATTGTCGCAAAAAGTTCATCGAGACGAAACGTATCCAGGATGCTGTGAAGTTCGGCTTCCTTCTCATCTTCCACTTCGACCGCCGCCGACGCTCCCGCCTGTTCGCCTTCGGCGGAAGCGACCGCCAACGAGTCGCCCGTGTAATCTTCGAGGGCGTTAATCGTCTGCAAGAGCGCGGGCAGGAGTTGCCACGCACGCGCGGCTTCGATGCGTGCGGCGGTCAACGTTACAAGTCCGAGCGACGTGACACGCACACGCGCGTCCGTGCCGCTCGTCTCCGCCAGACGCGACGCTTCATCCAAAAGCTCTCCGGCGCGTGCGTGTCGTCCTCTCTCCGAGGCCAGCGCGGCGGCCTGCGCGAACCCCAGAGCGCGCACCCACGGCACGACATCCAGATTACGTACAAACATCGCCGCACGCTCGAAATCTTCGGGCGCATCATTAGCGACGGGCGCTTCGTCTCGGAAATCGCGTGCGAGATTTTTAATCTGATGATAGGCGATGAGGTTGTGCGCGTCGCGGCGTGGCGCGGCGTCTTCGATTTGCGCGGCGACGCTGCGCGCACGCTCCCAGAGTCTTCTCTGCGCGGCTACCCTGACGATTTGGACGCGCATGCGGTCGCGTCTCTGCGGGTCGCTTTCACGCGCCAACGCGTCCAACTGCGAACTCAGCGGGTCGGTCGGATTCTTCGCCGTGACTCTCTGCACGTCGCTCTGCGACGCGAGACGTTCACGCCGACCCGCTTCCAACTCATTCCCCAACGACGCCCAACGCGCACGCAATTCCGGCACACGCTCCGCCGCTTCACGCTCGAAGAACGGAAGCAGGCGACCAATCGCAAAATAGAGTGCGACGTTTCGCGCGCCCGCGTCTCCGGCGGTCGGCTGCGGGCGCAAGAGAATCGAAGCCGACACGTTGAAGAAGGCACGGCGCACGGCAGACGGCGGCGCGTCTGGTTGCGCGTCGTTGTCCGAAACGCTCTGCCACGCCGTCGGGCGAAACTGCAAACCGCCGCGCTCATCGACGACCACAAGCAACTCCCGCGAGACGACGTAAGTTGAAAGCAGCAACACGTCGTTGGCGTCGGCAGACGTATCGGCCTGCGTCCTTCGCAGGAGGCGTGCGAAAAGCGCGTCGGCCTCGACGGGCGCAGACGGACGCAGGTGCAAGAGAAACGACACCAACTCCGCGCTCGCGCCTTCATCCACAACGGGCGCGACGATTCCCGCCGCACGGCGACTCTCTCGTTGAGCGATAAGATGCAAGGCAAGCGCCGCGCGTCGCTGCCCGCTCGCGCTCAACGCGCGCCACGCCGTGCGTCGCTTGAGCGTTGACGTTTCTTCTGCGCCCGTCGGTTGCGCTTCGGACGAATTAGACGTTCGCGTTTCCGACGCGTTGCGTCCATTGTCCACGGTTTTATCTCGAACGAGTTGCTGCAAAAAGAGTTCTGCGAGACGCGAATCCCGCGCCGAAACTTTTAACAAAACTTCGTCGCGCGCATCCGTGAACACGTCCGTCGCGGGCGCACCCGCTTCATTCTTCGACGCTTCCTGCTCGGCCTCGTCGGAGGCGGTCGCCGTCTCCCACGCCCGTCGAAACAGCAGACGCGCCGCCGCCTCGTCCGCTTGCCAGAGGGCATCGGCGACGAGCGTCTGTATTCCGGCGCGTTGGTCTAGGTCTTCGATTCGCCGCGCCGCGTCCGCCGTTTCCAACAGCGCGGCGATGGCCTGTTCGCGTTGACGCTTAGTGACGGCGGCTGCTTTCTTCTGTTTGTTGTCGGAGTCGTTGCGACGATTCTTCGTCTGCGTCGCATCTGTGCTTGCGGCGGTTGAGGCGCGAGATGTAGCGGGCGGGCGGGGCGCGCGTCGCTGTGCAAAAACTTCGCCGCATATAACAAGCATGCACGCCAACAGAAACGCGCACGACGTGAGCGCGGTAGGAAGGGATGTGGGCGGAGGGATGCGGGATGAATGGAAGCGGGGTAAATGGGTCAAGAGGAAAATGGGAAAGGACGAACGACCGTTCGCTTTCTCTTTACCCTTTCGCCGTTTACCCATTTAACCCTTTCGCCTCTCCGGTTCGTCCTTTATCCCTTCGCTCTCATCCCTCATCCCTTCAAAACAGGCCGGGGCTTTGCGGCGTGGGCGAGAGGCCGAAGTGTTGATAGGCGAGGCGCGTCGCCATCCGCCCGCGCGGCGTACGGTTGAGGAAGCCGATTTGAATCAAGTACGGCTCGATTATCTCTTCGATGGAATCCTTTTCTTCATGGATTGATGCGGAGATGGTGCCGAGGCCGACTGGCCCTCCGTCGAATTTTTCGATGATGGTCAGGAGAAGTTTGCGGTCAACTTCATCAAGTCCGAAGGTGTCAACCTCCATGCGGTTGAGCGCATCTTCCGCGACCTCACGCGTGATGCGCCCGTCGTATTCCACTTCGGCGTAGTCGCGCACGCGACGCAGGAGTCGATTGGCGATACGCGGTGTGCCGCGTGCACGCCTCGCTATCTCGCGTGCGCCGCCTTCTTCAATCTGTGCGCCGAGGATGTCTGCTGAGCGCATGACGATGAGTTCCAGTTCTTCGTGCGTGTAAAAATCGAGATGAAAGACGATGCCGAAACGTCCACGCAAGGGGGCAGTAATCATTCCGGCGCGCGTCGTCGCACCAACCAGAGTGAACTTCGGCAACTCTAGTTTGATGGAACGGGCGGCGGTGCCCTGTCCAATCATGATG
>DASVTU010000013.1:0-47007 GCA_036387415.1 Pyrinomonadaceae bacterium
ACCTGTTGCAGCGGCCCCGGCGGCCACACGCCCGCATGGTTCAAGGTCTTCCAGAACGGCAGCTTCGTCGCCACGGGCAACCTCGGCATCGGCGTCTCGCCCATGCAGGGCAAGGGCTACCGCACCTCTTGGGACAGCTACAAGGGCGCGTTCCGCTCCGGCTACGCCGACAACGAGTGGGACGACGCGACGGTCGGCTTCTTCTCTTGGGCGGGTGGCTCGAACTCGACCGCCGAGGGTCTCTATGCCTTCGCCTTCGGCGACACCAACTTTGCACGCAGCACTTCGAGCATCGCCTTCGGTAGCGGCAACGAAGTCAAGGGCGCTGCCGGTTTCTCGGCGGGCGCAGGCAACCGCGTCTGCGACACCTACGGCGTCGCTTTCGGCAACAAAGCACAATCCGGCGGGCCGCTCATCAACGGCAAGTGCGACCCCGACACCTTCAACATCCGCGGCCTCGCCGCCGTCGCGCTCGGCTACAACGTGACTGCCGACCAAGACCACACCACCGCGATGGGCAAGTTCGCCACCAACAACGGTTTCTCCGGTACCTTCATCTGGAGCGACGGTTCGGCCACGGCGAGCGCCGACACCTTCCGCAACACGGCGAACAACGAGTTTGCCGCACGCGCTACGGGCGGCTTCCGCTTCCGCACCAACCTCGGCGGCACGACGGGCTGCAATCTCCCTGCGGGCAGCGGCGTCTTCAACTGCACGTCGAGCCGTTCGACGAAAGAGAACTTCAAACTCACCAATGGCGAAGACATACTCGCACGTCTCCGCAAGGTTCCGGTGAGCACATGGAACTACATCACGGAGGGTCAGCAAGTGCGCCACATGGGGCCGATGGCTGAAGACTTCTATCAGGCTTTCGGACTCGGAACCAACAACATCTCCATCGGCGTCCAAGACCTCGCGGGCGTCAGCCTCGCGGCGGTCAAGGCACTGGAACAGCGCACCACCGAACTGCAAGAGAAGACCGCAGAGGTTGATCAACTCCGCGCCGAAGTGAACCAACTGCGTTCCGCTAATGCCTCGATGGAACAGCGTCTCGCCGCCATCGAACAGAGTTTGAAAGCCAGTGCGAACGCATCGCAGACAGAGAAGCACGAAGGCAAATAATCTGAAGCATTGAACCTTCGCCCAAACTCAACAGTCTCCCCCGAAACGCCCGCGCAAGAGTCAGCAACTCTTGCGCGGGCGTTTCACTGTTTGTGAATTAACCCGTGGCGTTGCCGTATGAGCTGCGCGGTTGCTTGACGTGGAATTAAATCCAAGATATTGTCCCTCACGCTGCACAACGCCTGTTCAGGAAAGTCTATACAAAACGCCTTACCTGAGAAATTAAATAAAACTGTTCGGTAAAGTTTCCAGTTAGTCTTCTCGACTCCCAAGGTTGATTAGCGCCTCCCTTTACCGCTTTGTCCACCTGTCTCGATAACCATTTCAAAAACACAAAGGAGTTCCCACTTGAAAAGGCATTACTCTAATCTGAACAAGATTTCGCTGCTCCTCGTCTTCGCGCTGCTCGCGTCGATGCTCACGCTCCCCGTCGGTTTCGTGAGTGCCACGGCGCAGTCGGACAAAGAAGGGAAGGCGAACAAGAAACAAAAATCCTTCGGCCACAAACGCGAAACGGTGTCCATCAAACCGTCTGGCAAAAGCACGTCGCTGTCCGGCGCTAACAAAGGAAAGCCCGCCGACATCGCCGTCGATTTTCTCAAACAAAATCGACAGAAACTCGGTCTCGCTGAATCCGATGTGACTCAGTTAAAAGAGAAAGACAAATATACGAGCCAGCACAACGGCGTCACGCACATTTATCTCAGGCAGGAGATTGCGGGACTCGAAGTTTTAGACTCCGACCTCGGCATCAACGTGGCGAAGGACGGCTCGGTCATCAACCTCCACAGCAGTTTCGTCAAAGACTTGCAGGCCGCCGTCAACAGCAACAGCCCTTCGCTCTCTCCGGCGCAGGCCGTCGAAGCCGTCGTGAGTCATCTGGAACTGACGCTCACCGAGCCGCTCGCCGTCATCGAGACGCAAGAGGGCGCGCAACGCGAGACGATTTTCAGCACGGGCGGCGTCGCCTCCGAACCCATCCGCGCCAGATTGGCATACCAGCCCGTCGATGATAGCAACGTGCGACTCGTCTGGAATGTCGAGCTTGCCGAAGCGAGCGGAGAACACTGGTGGAGCATCAGTGTCGATGCCGCCAACGCTTCCATCCTCGCAGGCGACGACTACGTTGACCACGACAACTGGACGGGCGCCGTGCCCGATGTCGAACGCAACAGAAACTTGCAGCCACGTTCGGCCACCGCCTCGGCCTCGCTCGTCGCGTCCACAGCGTCGCGCGCTTCGCTCGCGGCTGCCGCCGTCGCCGCGCCCACGAACGTCATAGACGGCTCGACGTACAACGTCTTCGCGTTCCCCTTCGAGAACCCGAACGACGGCGCGCGCACGCTCGTCACGAACCCCGCCGACGCGTTCGCCTCGCCCTTCGGCTGGCACGATACCAACGGCGCTCCCGGTGCCGAGTTCACCGTCACGCGCGGCAACAACGTCCATGCCTACACCGACGTAGACAACAACAACAACGTAGACCCCGGCAGCGACCCTAGCGGCGGCGCGAATCTCCAATTCGATTTCCCGTTTGACCAGACGCAAGCCGCGCCAGCCTCCCGCAACGCCGCCGTCACCAATCTCTTCTACTGGAACAACATCGTCCACGACGTTTTCTACCAGTACGGCTTCGACGAAGCATCGGGCAATTTTCAGGTCAACAACTACGGGCGCGGCCCCGTCGTGAATAACGTCGCCGTCGGCGGCAATGACGACGTGCGCGCCGAAGCGCAGGACGGGAGCGGCACGAACAACGCCAATTTCTTCACTCCCGTTGACGGCCAGCGTCCGCGCATGCAGATGTTCGTCTGGACGTATCCGTTCATCCGCGCGGTCGTCGTCAATCCGCCCTCGGCCATCGCTGGAAACTATCCTGCGACGGGCGCAAACTTCGGCCCTGCGGTCACGAATACAGGATTGACAGGCGATGTCGCGCTCGTCAACGACGGCGCGGGCGTCTCGTCAACCGACGCTTGCGAACCGCTCGTTGGATTTCCCGCCGGAAAGATTGCGCTCCTCGACCGTGGTTCCTGCGACTTCGTGGTCAAAGTGAAAAACGCGCAGAACGCCGGAGCCATCGGCGCTATCGTCGCCAGCAACGCGCCCGGCGATCCCGTCACGATGGGCGGCACCGATGCCACGATTGTTATCCCCGCCATCATGGTTACACAGGCCAGCGGCAACCTCTACAAAGCCAACCTCCCCTTTAACGCCACGCTTCAGGTGAACCAGAACCCTGAGCCGAGCCGCGATAGCGATTTCGACGCCGCCATCATCGGACACGAATACGGTCATGGCATCAGTAACCGTCTGACGGGCGGGCGCACCGTCGTCAACTGTCTCAACAATCAGGAGCAGATGGGCGAAGGATGGAGCGACTTCATGGGTCTCGTCCTGACGACCAGCCCCGCCGACACGCCGACCACACAACGCAGCATCGGCAGCTATGTCAGTTTCCAGCCCGCAACCGGACGCGGCATTCGCCCGACGCCCTACACCACCGACATGTCGGTTAATCCTACAACCTACGGCCAGATTGGCGGCCTCGCCATTCCGCATGGCGTCGGTTATGCATGGGCGAGCATGCTGTGGGAGATGTACTGGAACTTGGTCGAAGTGCACGGCTACAACCCGAACGTCTACGCGCCGTGGAACACGGGCGGCAACAATCTCGCCATCCAACTCGTCATCGACGGCATGAAGCTTCAACCGTGCCGCCCCGGTTTCGTCCAGGGACGCGACGCTATCATTCAGGCAGACCAACAACTGACGGGCGGCGCCAATGCCTGTCTTATCTGGAAGGCATTTGCCAAGCGTGGTCTCGGCGCGAGCGCCAATCAGGGCAGCAACCTTAGCTCGACCGACGGCACACAGGCGTTCGACCTGCCCGCCACCTGTCAGGCACAGATTGACGCCGCTCCGCCGAGCATGACCGAAACGCTCAAGCCCCTCAGCCAGAGCACGCAGACCCTGACCATAACCAACAACAGCACGACTCACGGGACGGATTTGAATTGGACAATCACCGAAGCGCCGAGCAGTTGCGACGCGCCCGCGGATGTCCAGTGGGTTTCCGTCGCGCCGCAGAACGGAACCACCGCGCCGCAGAGTTCGAGCGACGTGGCCGTCACGTTCGATTCGACCGGACTGAGCGTTTCACAGTTCACCGCTAAGCTCTGCATCAATAGCAACGACGGCGATACTCCGACGATTGAAATTCCGCTCACGCTGAACTCAATCTACGATTTCACAGGCTTCTTCAGCCCCATCGCCAACGCGCCCGCCTCGAACGACACGGCTGCGGGTTCCACCGTTCCAGTCAAATTCAACCTCGGCAACAACTACGGGCCGGACATCTTCGCCGCCGGTTTCCCTGCGTCGAGGCAAATCGACTGCAACACGAAAGCCCCGCTCGGCGCGTTAGAGCCGACCGAAGCGCCCGGCAACAGCAGTCTCCGCCACGACATCAGCGTCGGCGGCTACAGCTTCAACTGGAAGACCGACAAGTCGTACGCGGGCACATGCCGCGAATTGGTGGTTCAACTCAACGACGGAACGCCGCACAGCGCGTTCTTCAACTTCAGGAAGTAACGACGCTTCCACCTCAAGAAAACAAAGCCACGTCATCTTGCGATGACGTGGCTTTGTTATTTCATGACGAATTCGGAAGCGGAGATTCGAGCAAACGGGCGTCGGAGATTTCGCCTGTGGTGGCGGCGAAATTTATTGACCAAAGCGCCCTATGTATTCGGGCGACGTGAGGAATGCCTTGACCATTTCGGCGGAGATGTAATTGCCGTTGTGGTTGTTCAATTTTTGGAGCCAGAAATTGAAGCCAGCCATGTTGCCGTCCGGCGCGTCGTCTGGATTGCGTCGGAGATAGCCGAAGTATTGCATCAAGACGAAGGCGCGGTTGGATTCGCGTCTCTGAAACTCTGCATCTTCGGCGACTTCCATCAACGCCTGTGCGCGCGTCGTCTGATTGGCCTGAAGTCTGCCGACGAGTGCGTCGCGCTCGGCCTGCGAGAGTGATGCGCCCGTGTTGGCGTTGAGCGCATCGACGAAAGCTTCGGCACTCATGGTCAACGGGTAGAGCGCGAGAAACTCCGTCCGATTGACGAACGCGTCGGCGTAAGCCTGTTTGTTCTGCGCCAGTTGTTCCTTCCAGTTGCCCACGTTGACGACCACGCCGCGACCGATTTGCTTCACGTCGGTCAGAAATTCCCTGAACGTGAGCGGCACGGTTCCGGCGATGCGCCGCCCGTAGGCCGCATGATGGAAACGATAGACGAGATAACCCGTCTCATGGTTTTCGATGGAGACGAAGAAGGCAGCGCTGACGTTGGCTCGACGCGATTCGGCACACGCGACATTCGCGCCGCAACCGTTAATCTGCCCACGCCAGAAGGAGAGACCGTCAGAATCGGCCTCGCGGTTAAAGAAGTCGATGTAGTGCTGCCGGACGAAGAATTCGGAGTTGAAGCCCGCATCCCACTTGACGGGGTTGGGCGCGTCGGCGGCATCGTTGTTGCCGATAGTGACTGTCGCCGTCGAAGCAGCACCAAACGTCGCGCCCGTCAAATTGCTGAGAGCGACGCTGAACGTCTCTGCGTTTTCGAGGTAGGCGTCGTCTGTGATGAAAATATTGACGGTCTTTGACGCCTCGCCCGGCGCGAACTGCAAGGTGCCGAAGGCGGCGGAGTAGTCGGAGCGGTCTGAGGCCGTGCCGCTGAGCGTGGCATAGTTGACCTGCGCCGCGCCGGATGTCTCGCCGATGCGGACGACGTTGAACTGCACCGTGCCCGCGCCTTCCGAGACGCTGTAGACGGCCTCGCCGAATTGCAGAAGTTGAATCAGGTTGCCGGAGAAGTTGGCTGGTTTATCTTCGCCGAGCCGCGCGAACGTCTGCGCCGTCGGGCTGAAAGTGTAGTTTGTTTTTGAAGGCGTCAGGGTGTAGCTGCCCTCTGCCTTGACGTTGAACGAAAAGACGCCCGCCTCGTTCGTCAGCGTTTCGCCCGCGTGGTCGCCGCTCAAGACTACTCTGACGCCGCCGAGCGGCTTGTGCAGGCCATCGCTGATAATGCCGTTGATGTTGTAGGTGTTGAGAGCGCCGAGGAAATCTGCGGTCTGGTCTGCGCTGATGAGATTGAAACTGCGATTGGCGGGAGCGAAGGTGTGATTGGCGCGACTTGCCATCAACGTGTAACTACCTTCTGCTTTGACCTTGAACGAATAACGCCCGTCCGCATCGGTGGTCGCCGTGCCGTTCGCGGAGCCTGTCAGTGTGACGGCGACGCCGTCGAGCGCCAATCCGTCATCTCTCACGACGCGACCGCTGATGGAGTAATCAACCAGTGTTCCAACAAAATCCACACTCTCGTTCACTCCCAACTCATTCACCGTCCGACTCTCTACGTTGAATGTGTAGTTGGCGCGCCTCGCCATCACTGTGTAGTTGTTGCCCGCAGGCAGACTCGCGAATGAGTAGTTGCCGCTGGCATCGGTCGTCGCTGTGCTGCTCTGTGCACCGGAGAGCGTCAACAGGACGCCTGCAATGGGGTTGCCGTCGGTGTTGGTGACGCGACCGCTGATGGAGTGGCGATTGAGAGTGGCGAGGAAATCGGCGGACTGATGGGCGCTCAGGTTGTTGAAGGAGAGAGAAGGAGAATTGAAGGTGAAATGAGATTTCGAGGGTGTAAGGGTGTAGTTGCCCTCAGCCGTGACGGTGAACGAATAATTGCCGTCAGCATCAGTCATTGTCGAGCCGCTTTGCGAGCCGCTGAGAATAATGGCGACGCCGCCGAGTCGCGCGCCGTCGCTCGTTGTGATACGACCGCCGATGGTGTAGCTGACGAGCGCGCCCGTGAAATCGGCTGTCTGGTCGGTGTTCAGCCCATTGAAAGTCCGGTTGGCGATGTTGAAAGAGTAATTGTTTTTGGAGACAGCGACGACGTAGGTGCCGACGGGCTGCAATTCGTCGAAGGAGTATCTGCCGTCGGCATTGGTCGTCGCGGTCTTGTTTTGAGCGCCGGAGAGTGTGACGGTCGCGTTAGCGAGAGCCGCGCCGCTCGCATTTGCGATGCGGCCTGCGATGCTGTGGCGATTCTTCGCGCCTGTAAAGTTGGCGGTCTGGTCTGCTTCAAGTTGGTTGAAGGAGAGTGTCTGCGATGTGAAATCGTAGTTGGTCTTCGAGGGCGTCACGGTGTAGTTGCCCATCGCGCGTGCGACGATGCTGTAATTGCCGTCGGCGTCGGTCGTCGCCGCCGCCGCAGACTGCGTGCCGCTCAAACTGACCGAAACACCGCCGACCGCGCCGCCGCCCGCCGTGGTGATTTTTCCGCTGATGATGTGCGACGATTTTCCGATGAAATTGACGGCGTGATGGCGATTGATGCCGCTGATGGTTTCGCTCGACAGTCCGGTCGTAGCCGAACGGAAGGAGTGTCCATCAAGCGACGGCTTGACGGTGTAGGTGCCATCAGCCTTGACGGTGAAGAAGTATGAGCCGTCGTCGCCCGTGAACATCTCGCCCGTCTGCCCGCCGCTGAGAACCATTCGCACGCCGCTCAGAGGGACGCTGCCGTTGAGGGTGACGGTTCCGCTGATGTTGTAGTTATTGAGCAGCGCGTTGAAGTTGGCCGTCTCGTTTTTCGAGAGGTTGTTGAATGAGAGGAATGCTGGTGTGAAACCGTAGTTGGCGCGCGTCGGCCTCAAAGTGTAGCTGCCTTCGGCCTGAACGACGAAGGAGTAATTACCGTTGGCGTCGGTGAAGGCCGCGCCGGTGCCCGTGCCCGTCAGGTCTACTCTGGTGCCGCTGAGCGGCGTGCCGCCGGGTGTGGTCACACGCCCGCTGATTTGATAATTGACCGTCACGGCGACGAATGACTGAGCGGTTTGGTTAGCCGTGAGATTCTGGAAGGTCAACGTCGCGGGGGATTGAAACGTGCGATTAACTTTGGAAGGCGTCAAGGTGTAGGTGCCGCCCGCCGGAAGCGCGTCGAAGCGATAGGTGCCGTCGTTGCCTGTGACGACGGAAGCGGTGCGCGAGCCGGAGAGCGCGACGGTCGCCCCTGCGAGCGGAGCGCCGGATTGAGTCGTGACCTGACCGTTGATGCTGTAGCGGTTAATCGCGCCGCGAAAATCTGCGACGCGTTGGCCGTTCGGCGTCGTCAAGGTCTGACTAGGAGCGTTGAACGTGTAGTAAGTCTTCGACGGCGTGACGGTGTAGACGCCGCTCGTCGGCAGTCGTGCGAAACGGTAGCGGCCTTCGTTGTCCGTCACGGCGGTCGAGGCGGCTGAACCCGTGAGCGTCATGGTAACGCCGGGCAAGCCCGCGTCGTCGTCGCCCGTGACGCGCCCTGAGATGTCGAAGGTGGCGGACGGGTGTGTGTTGAGATAGTTGTTGAGCGCGAGTTTTTTGTCTGCGACGCACTGCGCGGCGTTTCCGCAACGCAGGATTTGATTTGACCAGTAGAAGAATGCGGCGGGGTCTGCTTCGCGCGCGACGAGTGCGAGAAACTGTTGCCGGACGTGTTGCACGGGGTCGGCGTCCGGCGTGGTGTTGACGACATTGGTCACTTGTGCAAGCGAATCGAGAGTCTGGTAAATCGAATTCACCACGTCGAGCCTGCCGACGGACGCCTCTGCGCGAATCGTCGTGGCATCGACGGCGCATTCGGACTGGTCGATAATCGCCTCGCCGATGTCTGACATGGTAATCGCCGTATCGGCGTTCTGGCTCCAACCGAAGAATGAACGCTCAATCATCAGGCGGTTGGCGTGTGCCAGTTGCAAGCCGTGTGCGTCGAGGTTCGAGACGTTCATGCGGAGGCCGGAGATGTGTACGAGGTCGATGGGGCCGCCGCCGGGGATGTAGGGAGCAAAGAGGTCTGGGCGACAGGTCAGGCCGATGTAGCCGCCTTCGTCGAGAAACACGTCGCGGATGATGGCCTCTCGCCAAGCGGATTCTTCGTCGTGTGCAGCGGCGTTGCCGATGCTAATCCAGGAGAGCGGCACAGCGTAGGGCGTCTTGGAAAAGTAGTCTGGGCGGTTGCCGTAGTCGATGAAGCGCGTGTTGCTGACGGTGATTCCGCGCCAGAGCGTATTCTGGACGACGGACGTGTTAAAGCCGGCGTTGGCTGTGCATCCGAGGAAGGCGGAATCTTCCAAATTGAGGCGACTGTGGTGCGCGTAGATGAGCGCGCCGTTGGCGGTCAGACTCGCCAACCCGTAGAACTCACAGTGGCGCACCGTCGCATTACCAATCTCGCTCAACCCAAGCACAATTCGCGCATCGTTGCTGACAGCCAAATCGCCTATGAAGACCACATCGCGGATGTGCACGTTCGAGAGCGACGAGATGCTCAGCGCGTCTGCGTCGCCGAGCCTGACGATGAACTCGGACGAGAGGCCGAGTCCGCGCCCAGGCCCTTCCGACTCCGGCACGTCAAACGGAATCTCACCGATGATGTTGAGGGAATTGATGCGGTTCTCGAAGTTTTTCGCCACGGGAGTCATCAGCGCGTAGCGTCCAGCCGGGACGACGAGTGTGGCGTCGCCGCCGAGAGCCGACTGGGCGAGCGAATCGAGCGCGCGTTGCAACGCCGGAGCGTCGTCGTTCAAGCCGTCTCCGACGGCTCCGAAAGAGCGTAGGCTAACGGTCACGGATGGCGGCGTGCTCGTCTCGCCCTGTGCTGTGGCGGACGAGACGATGCTGCTCCTGCCGTCCGTCAACACGACGAGCAGAATGAGAAATGAAAACAATGTCGGGAAAGCAGAACGCGCAACTCGCGCGAGGGGTGTGTATGTCAAATGCTTCACTGTGTAGTTTAGAGAGATAATGAAAATCAGAGAGATAATGGAAAGATGCCACGAATGTTCCGCGCAGTTATTCTAAAACCGCGACGCGGGCGCGGTAACAAACATATTAGACGATTTACCCACAAAAAAGGCTGTCAAATTTTCGAGCGGTTTTCCGTCCGATAATAAAGGGTTCATTTCTGCCGACATTTTTGGCTCGAAGCATCGCGGATAATTAATTAACCCGGACATATAACAAGACGTGCCTCGTTTGAGACACGTCTTGGAATGGTTGGTTCTTTCGGTTTCGATTAGCCTTTGCCGACGGCGCGTGCGATGGCTGTACCGACGCGCTCTTTATTCTCAGTGAAGACTCTCTTGAGACGCACTTGCCACTCTAAATCGTAAGCCCGCTTACGATAGCAGCGCGCGCAATCTTCGCAGTGCGCTTCCAGAGTGTTGGCTAACTGCTTCCTTTCTTCGGCGGTCGAGTTCACACCGGGAAATTCTTCTGCGAATACGGCGTCGTTTAACAGCAGCGTCTCGATCAAAAACGGGAAATCCCAATCGTTAATCCATCTGCCGATTGCCGTGTTGGAACATTTCAACTCATCCAGAGCCTGTTCCTGCTCGGTCAGACGCCAGGGCGTGTCGTCGTCTCTTTCAAGAATCAATTTCGACAGTGAAGTTATCAACTCTTTTTCCATATCCTTTGGGGCGTTCATAATATCCTCCAATCCCTCAAGTTCTGCAAACCTAAAAAATGCAGTCAGCGGCGACTGCACGTTTCGGATGCCTCGGAATCATCGGAGAAAATAGAATAATTTCTATTTCTCGACAACCCGAGGCATACGATGTTGATGTGGATTGGTTCCCTGTATTGCGGACAAATGGTGCAGGAATATGGAAGGCGGGAGAAGTGGAGTTTGATTCCACTTCGCTGACCATACAACAAACAAATCAGAGAGAAGACGGAAAGAATCACGTCTGCTGGCGGCGACAATCGGCACTACATCTTGTTTCAGGAGTCGCCGGAGGGACACAGGCTCCCTCCGGTCAAGAGTAGGACGGATGTCTCTCCCTCGAAGCAGGGACGTACGGCGAGTCGCCGCGCCGTCGTCGGGTTTACCAATGTACTGACTCTTTTTTTGCACGACTATTAACCTCCACCTAGTTTTCTGAAAAGCTAGATGTTTTTCTGCGGGGCATAGTTTAGTGCAACAACTAATCCGCCGCTTCTATGCCATCATAAACCTGCGGCTAAGGGAGCTTGCCGCCGGTTTCTTTAAGAAGCGTGCGTGCTCGATAGCGAAGTTTCGCATAGAGCCGTTGCAGGTGATAGCGCACCTGACACACTTCCTTGCCAACGATTGGCGCAATCTCGTCGGGGGAGAGTTCGTCAATTGCGTTGAGAGTGAGAAGTTCCGATTCGTATTCAGTTAGATCGCCGAGGATGATGTGCAGAGGTAGGGAATTGTAAAGTTCCTCAAAGTGGATGCGATTTTCAAGCTTTTCAGCCGAATCGTCGCATTCCTTCGCTTTGCGTTCCATTGCGGCACGAATTTGCTCGTTTTCCTCATCATCGTAACTCACTACCCCCTCCTCTCCCCACGGGCTTTTCCACATGTCTTTACACAGGTTGACGGCAATGATTATCAGGTATGCAGGGACGCTCTTGATGACCATTTCCCACTGCTTTCTCTTCATGTGTTGGAGAAAACGCAGGAAAGCTGCCTGCGTTATATCTTCCGCGACGGCGACGTTGCCCGTCAGACGTAAAACATAACGAAACAGCCTGTCGTGATATTCGGCGCAGTTCTCATCGAACTGTTGCAAGGCATTCGCGCTCGCTTCACTCATCTCGTTCCCACCTCCTTACAATATAAGACGGGAAATAAACAGGAAAACAAAAACACCGAATCGAATGCTTGAGAACGTCCCCCTTGAGGTTGGGTAACAATGCCAAACTGGTAAGAACTACCCTTATGTAGTTAAGACGACTGATGGTTAGTTTCTGAAAGTAGAATTCTCGTTGTCTCTCCTGACAAGCGCACCGACACGGACGCGAAACCAACGGTTATTTGAAAACGGATGTTGCAGGAGTGCTTCTTTGAAAAAAATATTTTCGGAGTCGTTATCAAATGAATGGGACGCGCCGGACGCGGAATCTTTGAAATGAGTCGGGAGAAGGGATTTTGAAGTGCACGAAGTCCAATAGAAATTGGGCTTCACAGAGACTCCGGCACAAACCGTTCAAGCAGCGGAGATGATTTTTTAACAAGCGGGCAACACAAATTTTGAGAAAGGAGCGCAGCATGAGCAACGTAGTTCCAATGAGTAGCAAGAGGTTTTTGGGCGCATATCTCGATGCCCAAATTAGCGAACGTATACCCGACGAAGTTTTCTTCTTCACAGGGGTTATTTTTACCGTGGTGTTGCCCCAGACTATTTACTGCGCTTACGGCGGAATCGTCTCGCCGATGATGTTCGCGGCGAACGCATTGGTCGGGTCTCTCCTCGGTTGGGCAATGCATCGCCAATCACCCAACCCGATACCCTCCTGCGTCCGCACGGGCACCATGCCCCAAGCGCCGCCGAGCGAAGACACCACAAAGAGAGACGCGGCCTAACCCCTAACACTGCCAGCGTAGGAGCAAGCCGTCAGACTAATCGACGCCGGAGAGACAAACCATGTCTCTCCGGCGTTTAACTTTTGTCATCGTCCGCACAGAGGTCTCAGACGCGTTGACGAAAATCAGGTGGATGAAAAGTCTGTCGAAGAAAAATTTCGGGAGACTGTGGTTTCGCGTTTTTCAAAAAAGAATTTACTCATGTCGTTACAGTTGAACGGACAAGATTTGACACCTTAAAGGGAGGCAACCATGACGCAAAGCGAGATTCTCACGACTACGGCTACCGACGAGCACGAAGAACACCACGGAACCACGGTCACTGATGTTCATTCGACCGATGGCACTCCCCACGTCACCGAACCCACGCACGAAAACGACGAACATATTCACTCGCAACAAGAGAACCAACCGACCGAAAGGAACACTATTGCTATGAACAAGAACATCTCCAAAACTATCGCCGTCCTGGTCTTCGCATTGACCCTTACCCTATTCCTGACATCCGGCAGTACCCAAGCCGCCACCCGCACAGTCAACACAACCGTCGACAACACAACCTTTACCAACCTTACCACTGATAAAATCACGCCCCTTACCGCTACGACTCGCTCCATCGACATGTCTACAGGCCTCGGCGAAACCGTCATAACGACACCCTTCGACACTGCAACGCTCGACACAGAAGCCACCGACAGCAACGACACGCTTGAAACGCGCGTCACGACTGGAACCAACGATTCTGGTAGCACGTCTCGAATCGCTACGGGCACTTTCACGGCAAGCAAGACGCGTATGAGCATCACGCAGGACGAAACGTCTGGCAGCTTCACGGCTTCCTCCAGTGAAAACACCATCATGGAGGATGACACTGCCACTGGTTACATCACGGCATAACAACAAATTCCAAACAACCTTGCGCGGGCCTCCCGCACACAAGAGAAACTCCAAACAGACGCCGCTTCAGCGCTGTTTGGAGTTTCTTTGTTGTTAGATGAGATGAATGTTTTGAAAGGTTATCGTGGAAGTGGAGGTATGAAAATTCTCGTTATAGGACGCATTTTTTCAGACCATTTCGCGCGGGGTTCGACGGAAGCGTCCGGCGCGTGATTCGTCGCCAGAGGGCGGGGCATAGAACGAAGCGGAACGGCTTAGCCGTCAATCGGTGGGGCGGTCTTCTGCGAAAAAGCGGTTCAGAACTTTGGTCTCTTCCTGCGGCGGTAGTTTGCCGACCCACGATTCGATGACGGCGCCCTCGCGGTCAGTGATAATCAGGGTGGGGGTGGCTCTGGCTTGCAAGGCGTTGGGCGTGGCCTGTCGAATCTCGTCAACCGAGATGCCGTGGTCGCCTAGATACTTCTGCGCGACGCCGACATCCTGCGGCAAGACGGCAACCAGACGAGTATCCTGATGCTTGGCCTTCTCGCGTGCCAGCGTTTGGTAGAACGGTGCGCTCTCGGTGCAGTAGCGACAATCTGTGGAAAGCACCAGCAGCAGCGTCCGATTACTCTTGCTCCAATCCACGCCGGGGAGAGAGAGTTTGGTGCCCGGTGGAATTTGCGTCGGCGCTTGAGCCTGTGGGCTTGGATTTTGCGGCAACAAGTAACGCTTGACTAAGACGCCGCCGAGCAACAGCGCCACCAAGATGATAGCGACGTTGGCGAGCATTTCGATTTTTTTACCGAGATTGTTCACAAAGATTCTCCTGTGAGAAGACCGGAGATAATTCCGTAGATGTTTTGGTCGCAAGTTTGGAGCGTGAAGCGACGGAATCCTGAAAAGTTCGTCGACCAACGCGCGAGCCGCCGATGAGATAACGAAAACTTGCGCTCAATATCGCTACGAAATCTACTCTCGACGTTTATACGTGTCAACATCTGTCAGAAGGTGCGCCGAGCCGCCGTCTCGAACCCACGCGCGCACATCCGTCGGTCGCTGTTTTCAGAACATCTTGCGCGAGGTTACAATTATTTTATGAGAGATGTGCAGGAAATTCTCAGTAGATTGCGGAAATCGGAATTCCGCGAACGCATCCGGCTAGGCAGGAAAGAGTCGGAACACCTCGCCAGCAAAGGGATGAAGACGGTGCTCGAACACGCGGCGGCATTCATCGAAAAGAGGCTCGCGCCAGCCGAACCAGCCAACGACGGCAAGCAGACGCCGTGGCGCAATCATCCCGTGTTCGTCGCGCAACATGCGACGGCGACTTGTTGCCGTGGTTGTTTGGAGAAGTGGCATGAGATTGAGAAGGGGCGTGAGCTAACGAGCGAGGAGCAGCGTTATGTCGTCGAAGTGATTGGAGAATGGCTGTCGCAGCGTGTGGGAGACGCGAAAGAATCGTCGGCTGCGAGAGCGCGTGTCTAACAAATCTTTGGAAACCGCCCACACGTTGCCACCGCGTCGCAACGCTCTCATGTCGCCTCGCTGGAATTGAATGTGATTGGTGTGCGACGTTTCGTTTTCATCGTGTCGTCGTTGAATGTCGGAGCAAAATTGACAGCCATCGTGTGAGACCTGTAAGCTTCGCAGGCTCGACAGAGGTGTTTCGGATTACTTCTCCCCACGTATCAGTTTCAATTCACGCCGCGACGTTAATCGTCAACCCAAAGATACTATCTTGATTCTCGCTGCCATCAAGGAGAGATACATGCCTCGCTTGCCTACACGAAATCGACGCTCGCAGATTCTGTTCGCTCTGGCGTTTGCCCTTTGCCTGTTGACATGGCTCGCGCTGCCGGAGCGTTTTTCCAATCACCTCGCACCGACGGCGCACGCCGCGACGACCTTCACCGTTAACTCGACGGGCGACGGCGCAGACAGCAACGCCGGAGACGGCGTCTGCAATGACGGTGCGGGCAATTGTACTCTGCGCGCTGCTATTCAGGAGGCCAACGTCGTGCCGGGCACCGACACCATCGCCTTCAACATTCCCGGCACGGGCGTGCGTACCATCGCGCCCGCGACCGCTCTGCCGACGATTACCGACATCACCGTCATCGATGGCTACACGCAGCCGGGCGCGTCGCCCAACACGCTGCCCGAAGGCAACAACGCCGTGTTGCTCATCGAGTTGTCGGGCAGCAACATCAACACTTCGAGCGGGACTGGGGCGAGCGGACTGGTTGTCAACATCGGCAGTTCGACCATACGCGGACTCGTTATCAATCGTTTCTCCCTCGGCGACGGCATCGGTCTCAACATCTCCGGCGACAATCGCGTCGAAGGCAACTTCATCGGCACCGACGCCACCGGAAACGTCGCGGCGGGCAACTTCTACGGCGTGCGCGTGGGCGCTTTCTCGTCCACCAACAGCAACAACCGCGTCGGCGGCACAGACCCCGCGGCGCGCAACGTTATCTCCGGCAACGGCGTCAACGGCATCATCATTCAGGGAAGCGCGTCTGCGACGCAGGTGCAGGGCAACTACATCGGAACGAACGCGAGCGGTACCGCCAAACTCGGCAATGGCAGTCACGGCATCTTCGTCAACACGACCCTGAACGTCATCGGCGGCACGGCGATGGGCGCGCGTAACGTCGTCTCCGGCAATGGTCAGGCGGGCATCATGATTCAGCCCGGCATCGTCACTTCGCAAAACACCGTGCAGGGCAACTACATCGGCACCGATGCGACTGGCAGCGTCGCTCTCAGCAACGCCTTCGTCGGCATCTGGATAAACTCCGGCGCGAGCAACAACATCGGCGGCTCTGCGGCCACCGCCGGAAACGTGATTTCCGGCAACGCTGCGAGCGGCATCCTCATGACAGGTTCGTTTACCAGCAACAACCAGATTGGCGGCAACCTCATCGGCACCGACGCGAGCGGCGTGCGACCCCTCGGCAACGGCAAACACGGCATCGAGATTATCGAAGCCGCGCACGACAATTTCGTCCAGCAGCAAGGCCCCGATGCGCCCTTCAACACGATTGCCTTCAACGCTGAGAGCGGCATCGCCGTCCTCTTTCCTCCCACCGAAGGCAATACCATTCGTCGCAACAACATCTTCTCCAACGGCGGCCTCGGCATCGACATAGACGAAACCGGCCCCAACCCCAACGACGTGGGCGACGGCGATATCGGCGGCAACGACAGGCAAAACTTCCCCATCATCAACACCGTCACCACCAACGGCACGACCACCACCATCACGGGCACGCTCAACAGCAAACCCAATCTCAACTATTCCATCGACTTCTTCACCAACAGCGCCTGCGACCCTTCGCTCCACGGCGAGGGCGCACGCTTCTTCGGCGGCACCGGCGCCTTCACCGACGCCAACGGCAACGCCACTTTCAACGCCACCATCCCCGCGCCCTTGCCCGCCGGACGCGTTATCACGGCGACCGCCAGCGACCCCACGGGCAGCGCACGCAGCACTTCCGAATTCTCGCCCTGTAACCCTGCGGGCACAGCCGGAATCGTCGAATTCAGCGCAGTGCGTTACAACGTCATCGAAGACATCGGCAGCGCCGTCATCACGCTCCTGCGTAGCGGCGACCTCCAACAAGGCTCGCTCACCATCAACTTCGCCACCGTCGGCGGCGGCACAGCCACCGAAGGCGCGGACTACACCGCCGTCGCCACCACCGTCACCTTTGCTCCCGGCGAATCCGTCAAGACCGTCTCCATCCCCATCGTCAACGACGGCGCGACCGAACCGGACGAAACGGTTGAACTCATCCTCTTTAACCCGACCACCCCCGACGTGGCTGGCCCACGCAGCCGCGCCACGCTCAACATCATCGACAGCAGCAAGTTCCCTTCCATCTCCATCAGCGACACCAGCGTCTCCGAAGGCTTGTCCGGCACGACCAACGCCGTCTTCCTCGTTACGCTCTCGGCGGCTACGGGCAGAACCGTCAACGTCGATTTCCAGACCGCCAACGGCACAGCGACCGCCGGACAGGACTACCAACCAGCCAGCGGCACGCTCACCTTCGCTCCCGGCGCGACGACTGCTTCCATCACCGTCGTCGTCAACGGCGACACGATTGACGAACCCGCCGAAACCTTCTTCGTCCAATTGTCGAACCCCTCGAACGCGACCATCGCCGACGCTCAAGGCATCGGCGTCATCTTCAACAACACGACGCCCGTCCTTCAGTTCGGCCCGGGCAATCTGCGCGCCAACGAGGGCGACCACCAATTTGTCGTCAACGTCACACGCTCCGGCGACACTTCCGGCTCGCTCACCATCGACTACGCCACCAACGACGGCACGGCCTCCGAGCGTTCCGACTACACGACCGCCCTCGGCACGTTGCGCTTCGCTCCCGGCGAGGCGAGCAAGTCTTTCACCATCCTGTTGACCGACGACGGTTTTCAGGAAGGAGACGAGACGGTCAATCTCACTCTCTCGAATCCTTCGGGCGGAGCCGTCCTCGCGGGTCGGAGCAACGCCGTCCTGACCATCGAAGACAACGACGCCGCGCCTTCCGCCACCAATCCGATTGACGACCCGCAATTCTTCGTGCGGCAGCACTACCACGACTTTCTCAACCGCCCGCCCGACGCCTCCGGCTTTAGTTTCTGGATAAACCAGATTACGGGTTGCGGCTCGAACAACGCCTGTCTCGACTTCCGTCGTGTCAGCGTCTCGCAGGCGTTCTTCCTGTCGATAGAGTTTCAGCGCACGGGCTATCAGGTCATACGCGTCTACAAGGCGACGTTCACCGACAGCGCGACGCGACCTCGCGGGCTGCCGCGCTTCCGTGAATTCCTGCGCGACACGCAGGAGATAGGGCGCGGCGTCGTGGTCGGCGAGGGCAACTGGGAGCAGCAACTTCAACAGAACACGCTCAACTACGCGCGCCGTTGGGTGTCGAGCGCGGAGTTCGTCGCGGAGTTTCCACAGGGCATGACCGCCGCGCAGTTTGTCGATAAGTTGTTCCAAAATTCCGAGACGACGCCGACACAGGCCGAACGCGACGCGGCGATTGCTGCCTACGGCTCCGGCGACACCGACGGGCGCGCGGGCGCGCTTCTCAGCGTCACCAACAGCGGCTCGGTCTACAACCGCCAGTACAATCCGGCGGCTGTCTTGATGCAGTATTTCGGCTATCTCCGACGCAACCCCGACGACGCGCCCGATACCAACTTCAACGGCTACGATTTCTGGTTGACGAAACTCAACAACCACAGTCTCGCGGGCGAAGACGTGCGTAACGAGGAGACGGCGCGCGCGCGTCTGCTGCGTGCGGAGATGATTCGTTCCTTCATCCTCTCCGGCGAATACCGCGGGCGATTCAGGTAGACAAAGCCGCCACGTCAAAGCGTCGGTTTGAACATCGACCGACGCTTTGACATCAGACAGAGCGAGGAGGTCTTCGCGCAATGGTGTTTCTACTCGCTGCTGCATTGCTGCTGAGCGCGTGGCGATTTACTCTCGTCGCACGTCGGCAAGGAGTCGTCTTCGCGCTCAAAAGCCTCTCGGCGGCGGCCATTCTCGGACTACTGGCGGGAGTCTTCATCGGCGTCGGGGCGCGCACGGGGATGAGCGCGATTACCGTCGCCAACGGCGACGCGCCGAGTTTTACGCTCTCCGGGTCGTTTTCCGTAGTCGCCACCTTTGCCAGCTTCGGCATCCTCCTCGGCGTCGTCTACGAGGCACTGTTCCGCCAACTGCTCCGGCGCAGCGGCCTGGCCTACGGGCTTCTGCTGACGTTGTGCACGTGGTATCCATTGGCACACGCCGCAACCCAACAACTGACAGGGCATCTCACCTTCTTCTCGCTCCTCGTCGTGACGGGCTTGTCGGTCGCTTTAATGTGGCTGCCCTACGCGGTGGCGTTGGAGGCGCTTCTCAAGAGGTGGCACGCCGCGCGCACGCCGCAACGCCAAAGCGCCTGACGCCGAGAACTCAAACGCGCATACGAGAGCCTTCAATCTTCTGTCGTTGAAATGAGTTGCTAGAGGGTTGTGCGGGTTGATGCACAAAGCATCGCGTGCGCGACGCGTTTGATAATCTCGACGCGCGAACAACAGGAGGGATAGACGCCTTTGCGTTCAGAAGACTAAGGCATCAACAGTATCTTTGCATGCTCGTTAGAGTCGTTGTTCGCCGTCTCTCGTCGAAAATTCACAACGGCTTTTCGTCGGTCTGGATGTTGAACATTTCGTATTCAGATCTCACGAACGTGTTGGCCGCGCTCGCCAAATCAAGCAGACGCACCAGCGCGGGCGCATGAAACAGGCCGCACGTATGGCAAACGAGGGCGAGTCTGTCCGCGAGATAGAGGTCGATGCCCGTCGGGTCGGTCGCCTCGCCGCAGAGCGCACACGGGTCGTTCGTCAGCACGGTGTTGACCCTGATAACGAGGTCGGTTAGTTGAATGTTTTCAGTCCCGCCCACTTGGTTCGTCTCTTTATTGCTCACTTTTTAACAGCCTTTCTTCGATAATCAATCAACGCGTCCGCAACGTAACGCGACGGTTCCGCCGCGACAGAAATTTTGGCAACACTAACACGAAAACAAGCAGTTTTGCCAAGCGACTCCTTTTCGTCGAAGCTCTCGTTTCGACCGCACAAGTCCGGCGTCGGTGTCGGCATGTGACGCATGGCCTTTGTCTGAAACGTTTCATGCTGTTTGCGCTCGAACCTTCCTTTGACTAATTACATTCCACTTTTATTTTCCACTCGATTCCATTAAGGTCTTACAATGTTCTATCCGGGGACGTAAGGATGGCTCAACTGCGCGGGCATTGTGCAGTTGGTCGCGCCATGTGTGTCCTCCTACATCGCTTGTATTAATCTAACTAGCAATCCGAATGGGAGAATGTTTGAAGAGGCGCGTCATCATCATCGGAGCAGGCCCGGCGGGTTTAACAGCAGCTTACGAGCTTTGCAAAGCCGACATTGGCGCGATTGTCCTTGAGCAAGACAAGATGGTCGGCGGGCTGGCCAAGACGGTCAATCATAAAGGCTATCGTTTCGACATCGGCGGACACAGGTTCTACACCAAAGTACGAGCCGCCGAACAACTCTGGCGCGAGGTCTTATCCTCGAAAGATTTCCTCCGACGCAAACGCCTCTCACGTATCTATTACCACAAGAAATTCTTCCACTATCCGTTGCGCGCTTCCGCGATGCTTTTCAAACTCGGATTGTGGGAAGGCGCTTTGATTCTGCTCAGCTACTTGCGTGCGCGTCTCGCGCCGGAGAAGACGGAGCAGACTTTCGAGCAATGGGTCACGAATCGCTTCGGCAAGCGTCTCTACCAGAAATTTTTCAAGTCCTACACGGAGAAAGTGTGGGGCATAGCGTGCAGCGAGATAAACGCCGAATGGGCTGCCCAACGCATCAAGGGTCTATCGCTCACCGTCGTCTTGAAAGACATCCTGCTTCGTCAACCTAAGCGCAACGGAAACGCCGTCAAAACTCTCATCGACGAATTCGACTATCCGAGACTTGGGCCGGGCATGATGTGGGAGACGATGGCCGACATCGTGCGTGCGCGTGGCGGCACGATACGCGCGGGCGCGCGCGTGGAGAATCTTCATTGGACGCGCGACGAAATCGTGGCCGTCGAGATTCAAACGGGCGACCGCCGCGAGACGCTCCACGGCACGGATTTCATCAGCAGCATGCCCATCCGTGAACTCGTTCGCAAACTCACTCCGCCGCCTCCCGCAGAAGTTCTTGATGCCGCCGAGCGCCTGCAATATCGCGACTTCATCACCGTCGTGCTCATCGTCAATCGTCGCGACCTTTTCCCGGACAACTGGATTTACATACACGACCCCGATGTCCAACTCGGTCGCGTACAGAACTATAAGAACTGGAGCGCCGACATGGTTCCAGACGCCGAGCAGACATGTCTCGGACTCGAATATTTCTGCTTCGAGGGCGACAGCCTGTGGAGCATGCCGGATGCGGAACTCGTCGAACTGGGCAAGCGTGAGATGGAGAAAGTCGGTCTTTTGCGCGCCGACGAAGTGCAGGAGGGCACGGTGGTTCGCGTGCCGAAAGCGTATCCGGTTTATGACACCTCTTATCAACAGTCGCTCGCTACGCTGCGACGCTTCTTCGACAAGTTTTCAAATTTGCAACTCGTCGGTCGCAACGGCATGCACAAGTACAACAATCAAGACCACTCCATGCTGACCGCGCTGCTGGCCGTGAAAAATATTCAGGGCGCGAATTACGACCTCTGGAACGTGAACACCGAAAAGGAATACTACGAGGAGCGCCGGGGCGCGTCGGGCGAAGAAGCCGCGACGCCCGTCGCGTCGCGCGTGGATTCCATCGAGCGAGTTGTGCCGGAATGTGTCGAGGCGGCGTCAACTGTCATTGAATAGAAATGTGAGGCGCGCGTTGAAGAGTGTTCCGGTCATCTCGGTCATCGTGCCTGTCCACAACGGCGGGCATCAATTTGAACAAGCTCTCGACGCTTTAATCGCGTCGGATTTCGCGGCTCACGAAATCATCGTCGTGGACGACGGTTCGACGGATGCGAGCGCCGCGAGAGCAGAGGCGCGCGGCGTCCGTGTGCTCCGACTGGCTTCGCGGCGCGGGACTGCGGCAGCGCGCAATCATGGTGCGAGACACGCGCGCGGGCGTCTGCTCGTCTTCGTGGACGCGGATGTCGTCGTGCGACGCGAGACGCTCAGCCGCGTGGACGCGCACTTCCAAACACAGACACACGTCGCGGCGGTCTTCGGCTCCTACGACGATGCGCCCGCGGCGACCAACTTCATCTCACAGTACAAAAACCTTCTTCATCACTTCGTACATCAGCAAGGCTCGCCGTCGGCTGAGACTTTTTGGGCGGGATGCGGTGCGGTGCGCCGCGACGCCTTTGAGGCCATCGGTGGCTTCGACGAGACGAGATACGTCGAGCCATCCATCGAAGACATCGAGCTTGGCTATCGCCTGCGCCGTCGGGGTTTCGTGGTCGTGCTCGAACGCGAATTGCAGGTCAAACATCTGAAGCGTTGGACGCTCGCTTCTCTGCTGCGGGCGGATGTCTGGCAACGCGCGATTCCGTGGTCGCGTTTGATACTCGAAAGCCGTGGGATGATAAACGACCTCAACTTGCGCGTGCGCGAGCGGGTTTGCGCGATGCTGTCGGGATGCGGCGTGGTGTTGGCCGCGCTCACTTACTTTTATCCATCGCTTCTCGCAGGGACGCTTGTGTGTCTCGTCGCCGTCTTTCTGCTCAATCTACGCCTGCTCCGATTTTTTAACGCACGACGCGGCGCGTGGTTCGCGTCGAGGGCTTTCGTGATGCAGTGCCTCTACTATTTTTACAGTGGCACGGTCTTCGCGCTGTGCTACTTCGCACATACGCTGAGGAGGGCGCTCGCGCGCGTCCGTCTGATTCGTCCGGCGACTGCGGCGGGAAGTGTAAACGATGCGTAGCCGCGTGTTTGGCAGGGTCTCGCAGGCCGTGGATGAAAGCAACGCGGGGCTGAGTCCGGCGCGTCGTGCGGCGTTGATGCTCGAAGACGAACGCGACGCGGCGGCCTCTCCGTTTGACACGTCGCAGAGCAGAGACACGCATGCGACGCGAGAGACGGACGAAGGACGACGCGGGTCGGCGCGTCGTGCGGCGCGAAGTGAAACACGGACGATTGTTGGTTGGACGCTCGTTGCGTTTCTCCTGCGCTTGCTGTTTCTCCTGTGCTTCGAGTATGTGATTTCGCCGGATGGCGTCGGTTACGTGACGCTTGGGCGCAATCTCGTCGCGGGTGATTTCCGGCAGGGACTGAGCGCCTACTATCCTCCGCTCTATCCTCTGCTGGTCGGCCTCTCGACGCTGCTTTTCCGCGACGCGGAGTTTGCCGGACGCATGGTGTCCGTGTTGGCGGGCAGCCTCCTCGTCGTCCCCGCGTTCCTGCACATACGCAACTGGTACGGCCTTCGAGCCGCGCGACTCGGCGCGGCACTCGTCGCAATGCATCCGCTGCTCGTCTACTACTCGACAACGCTGCTCACCGAATCGACCTACACGCTTTTCTTTACGTGCGGCGTACTCGCCGGATGGTCGGCGCTCGCGGGCGGAAGGAGGCGCGCGTACTTGCTGGCGGGCATGCTGTTCGGCGCGTGCTACCTGCTCAAGCCGGAGGCGGCGGGCTTTACGCTCCTGCTGCTCGTCCCGACTCTCGGCATGAGGGTTTTCAAAACAGGTCGTTCATGGGGCGACGTGGCGAGCGACACGTTGGCGCTCGGCGCGGGCTTCCTGCTGCTCGCTTTGCCGTATCTGGTCTACGTCCACGCGGTGACGGATGCGTGGATGCTCAGCGAGAAGTTTGCGGGACATCTGTGGCAGGGCACGCGTGCGCCGGGCGACGTTTTGCCTACGGCGACGACGTTCATGCCGGACACGACGACCGCCATTGTGCAACTCACGAAGGCGTTGCGTTCCGAGTTTGAGGTCTTCAACCTGATATTCCCGACGGCCTTCACGCTGCTCGCCGGATTGGGACTTTTCCGCACGGCGTGGACGCGTGCGCGTGTCGCGCGGGAGATGTATCTCGCCTCTTTCATCGCGGCGACCATGGCGGGCTACGCCGTGACGCTGCCGAACATTCGTTTCCTTGTGCCGTTGCTGCCGCTGCTTCTGTGTTGGGTCGTGAAGGGCATTCTGGAATTTGAAGCATGGACGGACGCCACGCTGCGAAGGCTCTCCGCAACGCATCGCTTTTTGCGCGTCGCGCGGAGGCTCGTCGTGCCGTTCGTCGTCGCGGCGTTGCTGGCGTCGCTGCTTCCTTTGTCGGTCTATCTGATGCGCGGCGATAAGTGGAGCGACTATCAAGGGCAGAAGCGCGCCGCGCTGTGGATTAAAGAGCAGACGGCGGGACGCTCGCCCGTCTTGATGTCAACCGTTCCGGTCGCGGCCTTCTACGCCGAAGGGCGACACGTCGCGCTCACGGACGAAGGTCTTGTGAAGCTCGTCGAGCGTGCGCGTCGGGAGAGAGTCGATTACATCATCATCAACGAACGCAACGTGAAGCACATGAGTCTGCGTACGCTGCTCGACGAACAAGGCCAACACGCAGAACTCCGTCTCGCACACAGCATCACGGATGCTCCCGGTCACAAGATTCTGGTCTACGCATTAACAGGAGGGGCAGGACTAACAGAAGATGCGGGAGGTTCCGGGGAGAGTTCCGACCGAGGCGCGGGGCAGGCGGTGAAAGCACCTTGACGGCGAACAGCATGGCGGTTCGATTGGGGATTGTGGGTTGCGGGAGAGTGACGGAGGCTCGCCATCTGCCCGCGTTGCGCGGGATACCGGAGGCGGAGGTGTCGGCGCTGTCGGACGTTGACGTTGCGACGCTTGAGAGCGTCGGTGAACGCTTCGCCGTGGCGCGACGCTACAGTGATTACAGGGAGATGATTGAGTCGGGCGGCGTGGATGCCGTCGCGGTCTGCGTGCCTCCGAAGTTTCACACGGAGATCGCGCTCGCCGCGCTCGGAGCGGGCAAGCATCTATTCGTCGAGAAGCCTTTGGCGTTGAGTCTGGACGAATGCCGGCTGCTGCGCGAGCGTGCCGCCGTTGATGGAAAGCTCAAGGTGTTGGTCGGCTTCAATATGCGTTGGCATCGCCTTGTGCGCGAAGCGCGTGAGATTATCCGTCGCGGTGAACTTGGCGAAATCAAGTTGGTACGCACGGTGTTTACGAGCGGCATACGACGCAATCCCGCCTATCCCGAATGGAGGCGACGGCGCGAGTCGGGTGGCGGCGCACAATTCGAGTTGGGCGTGCATCATTTCGACCTCCTGCGCTTTCTGCTCGCAAGCGAGGCGCGCGAGGTCTCTGCTTCGAGCGCAAGCGGAGACGAGACAGTCACGGTCAGCATACGGATGTCGGACGGCGAACAGGTCGTCTGCGCGTTTTCCGAAGGCACGGGCGAGAATCACGAAATCGAAGTCTACGGCGAGCGACGTTGGTTGCGTCTCTCATGCTATCGCGCCGACGGACTTGAGTTGTACGAGGCGGGCGAATATCCGGGCGCGGTCGGGGTTCGGTTGCGTCGCGCCGCGAAGTTTTTTCGGGATATGCCGCGCATGGTTCGACAGTCGGGAAAGGGCGGCGATTACGTCGCCTCATACGCGGAAGAATGGCGACACTTTATCGACTCCATCAGGAACGACGGCGCAGTCGAAAGCACTCTGCATGACGGGCAACGTGCGCTTGAAATCGCGCTCGCCGCCCTTGAATCAACGACGACGAAACGTGTCATCGAAATCAACGCAACCTAGTCTCTGTCTGCATGTGTCGTCGGAAGATTGCCGCATGGCAAATCGTGCGGCATCAATTTCAATTCATAGTGACACCAGTTTCATTTGATAACGGGGAGCGGGCATGTGAGTGCAATGAGAGAACCAGAATTATCCGTCGTTGTCGTCACTCCTGACACTTACGATACCGTGCGGAAGACGGTGAGGCATTTGCGGGCGCAAGCGAAGCGAGAGGTGTTGGAGATAGTGTTGGTTGCGCCCTCGGCAGACAGGCTGCAACTTGACGTGGCGGAGATGGGCGATTTTTTTGGTCACAAGATAATCGAAGTCGGCCACATGAGTTCGACGGCGAGAGCGCGTGCGGCGGGCGTGCGCGCAGCATCGGCGCGGGTCGTGGCTTTTGTGGAAGACCACGCGTTTCCTGCGCCGGGATGGGCGGAGGCGTTAATCCATCGCCATCGAGAGGATTGGGCGGCGGTCGGCCCCGTGATGACCAACGCCAACCCGCGCAGCACGACGAGTTGGGCGAATCTTCTCATCGAATACGCGCAATGGCTCGAACCCGACGAGGGCGGCGAACGCGAACACTTGCCCGGACACAACGGCTCTTACAAACGCGACATCCTTTTGCCCTACGGCGACCGACTCGAAGCGATGCTCGACGCCGAGAGCATTCTCCACTGGGATTTACGCGCACGCGGGCATCGTCTCTGGCTCGAACCCAAAGCGCGTACCTTTCACCAGAATTTCTCCGTCCCCTTCTCCTCCATCCCGCTCAGGTTCAACGGCGGTCGGTTGTTCGCCGCGTCGCGCTCGCGCGCGTGGTCTCTCCCGCGACGCGCGCTCTTTACCGTCGCCGCGCCGCTCATCCCATTTGTGCGTTGCTTACGCATCGTGCGCGAACTCTCAAGGCCGGGTCGTCCGCGCCACATGCTGCCGCGCCTGTTGCCCGCACTCATCGTCGGACTCGCCTTCGACGGTGCGGGCGAGATGGTGGGCTATGCGCTCGGCGCGGGTGATGCGATGCGGAAGTTGTCCGATATGGAATTTCACCGCGAGCGATACCTCAGCGAAGGCGACAGGCGCGGACGACTGGCGAGCGAGGAAATCTGAGACGATGAGACCGATGACGGACGAGCAGCCCGCGTATCAGTTGTTCGGCCAGATGGCGCGAATGTTCGCGGCGGAGGCGTTGCTCGTCCCCGTGGGCATCCTGACCGCCGCCTTCCTCAGTCGTCGCTTCGGCCCCGCAGGTTACGGGCTGCTCGCACTCTCCGGCGTGGTGGTCGTCTGGGTCGAGGCCAACGTCGGCGCGGCGCTTTCAAGCCCCGCCATCAAACTCGTCGGCGACGCGAAAGACTGGCGACCCGCCGGGGCGGTAATTGTCAGACTATACCTCGTCGTCGGTTTCGCGTTGATGCTGCTTCTCTGGGCGACCGCCGCGCCGCTCGCACGCATGTTCGGCGAACCTGCCTTGACGGGCTACCTGCTCCTGTTTGCGCTCGATGTGCCTCTGTTCTGCCTCGCGCAAGCGCATCGCACCATCATCATCGGGTTGGGACGTTTCCGTGAGCGTGCGCTGGCGACCGCCGCGCGTTGGACGACGAGACTGGTGCTGGTCGTCGTCTTCGTCGAACTGAGCGGAGCACTCTCCGGCGCAATCTGGGGAATCATCTCCGCCTCGCTCATCGAACTATGCGTCTGCCGTCTCTACGTGCGCCCACGTCTGTTTCAAAGCGACGCACGCTCCATGCGTCGTCTCTGCGTCGATGCGTTGCCGCTCGTCGCCTCCGCGCTCTGCATGAGTTTATACAGCAGGCTCGACTTGATATTGCTCAAGGCGCTCGGCGCGACACCTGCGGAAGCGGGTTACTACGGCGTCGCACAAAACGTGTCGCTCCTGCTGACTCTTTTCTCCTTCGCCTTCGCCCCTGCCCTGCTCTCCACTCTCGCACGCGCCCTGCGCGACGGCGACGTGACGCGTGCGCGTCAACTGTGCCGACAGTCGTTGCGCGCCGTGCTCTTTCTGCTGCCACTCGCCGCCGCGTTGGCCGGGGCTGCTTCGGAGGTGGTCGTCCTCGTTTTCGGCACGGCATTTCTGCCAGCGACGCCGTTGCTGCGGTTGCTCGTTTTCGGCGCTTGGTCGCTCCTGATGCTCTCCGCGATGACGAGCATGATAATCGCCCGTGGCAAGACGCGCTGGACTTTCCACGTCGCATGGCCGCTCCTGCTCTGTGCCGTCGTCGGGCATCTCTGGTTGATTCCACGCGCGGGCGCACAAGCCGCAGCAGCCGTCACCGCTTGTCTCGCCTCTGCCGGAGTCGTCGTTACGTTGGAACTGGTGCGCCGTCTGTGGCGCGTCTCTCCGCCCGCCGCGACGCTCTGCCGCAGCATCCTCATCAGCGCAACGGTCTACGCGCTGAACGCGTATGTTCCCGCGTCGGGTCTTTTATTGTTTATCAAACTCGCGTCGGCGGGAGTTTTTACGGTGGCGGCATTCCTGATGTTGGGCGAATTCGGCAGGGATGAAATCGACGCGGCGCGTGCGATGCTGCGACGTGCACCACAACGTCGAATCGAGACGCCGAGCCGTGTGTCTTGAAGCAAGCAAAGTATCTTGAAGCAAGCCAAGCGCACTGAAGTAAGCAAACTGTCATGAAGCGCGAACTACCCTTCTGCTCCATCATCGTCCCGACCTTCGAGCGCCCCGCGCAGCTTGCACAGTGTCTCCAAGCCCTCTCGCTGCTCGACTATCCGCCGCAGAGGTTTGAGGTCATCTTAGTGGATGACGAGAGCAGCACGTCGCCCGCCGTCGTGGTTGACGGGTTTCGTGGTCGGATGGATGTAAAGCTTTTAACGCAGAGGCACGCAGGGCCTGCGGCGGCGCGCAACTTCGGTGCGACGCATGCGTGCGGCGAGTTTCTCGCATTCACAGACGACGATTGCGCGCCGGAAGCATGTTGGTTGCGTACGCTCGCCGCGCGCCTCTCCGAGACGCCCGACCGCATCGTCGGCGGGCGCACACTCAACGCGCTCACGTCCAACCCTTATTCCGCGACGAGCCAGCTAATCATCGACGTGGTGTATGAGTATTTCAATCCCGACCCGCACAACGCACGATTCTTCGCATCGAATAATTTCGCGCTCTCTGCACAACATTTTCACGCGTTGGGCGGCTTCGACGTGAAGTTTAGAACGTCGGAAGACCGTGAGTTTTGCGACCGTTGGCTCGCCACGGGACGACGCATGACTTATGCTCCCGAAGCATTGCTTTATCACTCGCATCCACTGACGCTCGCGACACTCTGGCGACAGCACTTCGGCTACGGGCGCGGCGCACGACGCTTTCATCTTCGACGTGAATCGCGCGGCGCACCAACGTTCAAGCCCGACGCGGCTTTTTATCTCAAACTGCTTCGCGCGTCGATTCCGCGTGCGCCAAAGCCGTCGGCGGTGTTAATGCCTGCTCTCATGCTCTGGGTACAGTTGGCGAACGCGGCTGGCTTCTTCCACGAACGCTCGCGCTCGAAGCAGACAGACGCGCTCCGCATCCAAACCTGACAGGCATTCAATCTTTCGTCTTCGGAGCATTTGAAAATGGCTGTGGACGCCGCCTCAAAAAATTCCTAGAATCCTGATGCCGTCCGACGAAGCCTGTTGCCCGTGGGGAGTAATTTTATGTTCAAAGCCAAGTATGTGTCCGTCAGCGTCGGAATCTTCGTGTTCATCGTGTCTGTGGCGGGTCTTGCCGAGTCAGTGGGAAGTAGTTTCGGCGTGGTCGGGGCAGCGGCGATGGTTCAAGTGACGGGCGGCAATTCCATCAACGGCCACATTTTTGACAGGGAGCGACGCCCGTTGGGCGAAACGCACGTCGAATTGCTGGACGATTTTTCGAGAATGATTGGCAGAACCAGAACCGACAGTTCCGGTCGTTACTTTTTCAGTCGCATCCCTGCGGGACGCTACAAGGTCAGGGTGATGCCTTTGGGCAGCGATTTCGCGGAGCAGACGCAGGAGGTCGAGATTTCCAACGTCACTTATCGTCTGCCCGGCGGCAGTTCTCGCACGGCGGGATTTGAGAACGTCCAGTTGGATTTTTATCTCCGGCGACGCGAGACGGGCAAGAATCCGGGCGCGAATAATCCTGCGGGCACGGTCTTCGCCCAGGACGTACCCGCCGAGGCACGCAAGGCTTACGAGAAGGGCGTCACGCATCTGGACGAAGGGAGGGACGAGACAGGGTTGGGCGAGTTGAAGAAGGCCATCGAAATCTTTCCCAACTACTTCGCGGCGTTGAATACGCTCGGATACCAGTATCTCAAACGCGAGCAGTACGAGGCGGCGCGTGTCCTACTGACGAAGGCCGTGGAGGTCAATCCGAAAAGCGCCTCGACTTTTTATTCGCTCGGCTACGCACAGTACAACTTAAAACAGAAGTTGGAGGCGATAGAATCCTTTCGTCGCTCGACTTCCCTGCCGCCTTCTTCCCTCAACGCCGAATTGGTTCTCGGCAGAGTCTTGCGCGAGGTCGGGAGATACGAAGAAGCTGAAACGCAGTTGAAGCGCGCCAACAAACTCGTCAAGGGCGTGGTGGCGGAAGTCCACTGGCAACTCGCCTTGTTGTACGGAAATAATTTGAAGCGTTACCGCGAAGCAGCCGACGAACTCGAAACCTTCCTCAAACTACAGCCCGATAGCCGCGACGCCCAAGCCATCAAGAAACTCATCAAGGTCTTCCGCGACAAGGCCGCCAAAAATTAGTCAGCCGGAAAAATTGCTTTTTTGACTTCCGGCCACATCATTTCCACCCAGAACTCGTAGCCTGCGTCGGAAGGATGAAAGCCGTCTGTCGAGAAAAACTCTGGATGTGCCGGAATTACCTCACGACTCATTCCATAAAGGTCAACCGATAGTAGCCCATGACGTTTGGCTATCTCTCCGATACGAGCATTGAAAACTATTGCGCGACGGCGTACGTCTTCGCGCATCGACGCTGGCAGCGCGGGCGCTAACGAAATATCCGGTAGATTGGTGACGACGATGGGTACGCCGAATTCCTTTAGTCGCAAGACAATCTCTTCAAATTTTTCTGCGAACGCTCCCTCCTCTACTCCCCTTATTAAATCATTGCCCCCGACACTGAGCGTGATGAGCGTCGGATGCACGCTATCCTTTTGGTTGGTTTGTTCACGGAGCACCGTGTTAGCCGTCGCACCAGCCCGACACAAGTTAATTAATTGTGATTCAGGACGCGCTTGTCGTATGCGCGTCAAGATACGCGCCGCGTAGCCGCCGTCTTTGCGTGCTCCCACCCCTAAACAGGTCGAATCCCCTAGCGCCATGTAGACCACAGGCGCATCTTTCTTGTCTTCATTTATGTTCAGCCTATAGCGTTGGAAAGAATGACTGGAACAGGCAAAGCCCGCACACGCCAGAAGCAAGAACAATAAATGCAGACTCGTCCACTGAGAGAGTTTTTTCATCGCCGTATTAAAAACACCTCGTCAGGCCATTGCTGATTTGCGTCGCCGCCAGCGCGGCAGTATGAACCACAGGAAAATGACGGCTGCCACGTTAAGATAGCCGAACAAATCACCGACCGCCGCATACACTGTGTGACCGCCCTCGATGAGAGCCACTTCAGAGAGAATGGCCTTCGCCTCGCGCGAGGCTTCGACCGCATCTGCCGGATACTTTTGAGCAAGGATGCGACCTGTGGCGTCTACGTGTGCGGAGACACCGGGGTTGACGGCTCTAATCATTTCGGTACGCAGTTCTACGCTGCGAAAGACGCTGAGCGAGAGATGTTGCCACGGCTCACTCGTATCGCCGAACCATGAATCATCTGTGATGTTGACGATGAGGTGTGGATGGTGTGCGGCGAGTTTGCGCCCGAAGACGGGCAGAATGTCTTCCAGACAAATCATTGGCCCCAGACGCCATTTGCGACCGTCAGCGGTTCGCAGAGGGAACGTTACAATCTCCTTGCCTCTTGAGAAATGTCCGGCGGCGGGTGGTAAGAATTCTCGCAGCGACGGGAAGGTTTCCAATCCCGGTATGTACTCGCCGAACACCAACAGGAAGTTCTTATCGAATCTTCCGACAAACTTGCCTTCGCGGTCGAGCATGAGTTCGCTGTTATATGGATAGTTGCCGGGTTGGGTCGCGTCGTAAGTGACTGCTCCCATGATGAGGGGCACGGTGAATCCCTGCCGTATGCGATAGGGATGTTGCAGAGGCCAGTCGCCGTCGGCCTGTCGGTCAATCGGCACAGGGTAACTCGACTCAGGCCACACAATGAGGTCGGCTCCGGCCTCTTCGAGTTCTTTGGAACCACGTTGGAGGTCGGCGAGACGTTTACTGATGGCATAGCGAGTTCTAACGATTTTCTGTTCGGAGGAGACGTTGGCCTGAACGACGCCGACTTTTATCTTCGGAGCCGCGTCGCGCAACTCCGACATCTGCCCGATACGCAGATGACCATAGACAAGCACCGCAACCAACACCAGCAGAGACGTGATGGCGACAGGCATACGACGTTCTCGTCCCTGTGTGAAAACGTCATACACCGCCCCGTTAATCATCATCAGCAAGGCCGTCACGCCGAGCGGCCCCGTGAGGTCTGCAATCTGGATAACTTGAGGTTGCCATGCTTCCATCGCCGCCAGATTCCACTGAAAGATGAGAGGTATGCACAACTCGGACGTGACCATAGCGAGCGGTGCGACAAGTGCGAGAGGCAGTTTCGTGTGGTTCCGAATCGCACGCACAATCCAGCCGAACAGCAAAAACCTCGTCCCTTGATACGCGCACAGTAACAGGAACAGGAGCACTGCGGCGGCGCGCGGTAACCGCCCGAAGCGTTCAAGCAGCCCGATAACCCAGTAGAACGCGCCGACGTTGGTGATTATTCCCGTCCACCAACCAAAGAACACCGCACGATATACCGACGATGCTTTATCAATTGCCAAAAGAACCGGGACGATTGCTATCCAGGCGAACGGCTGTATGTCGTAATTAGGGCAGGCGGTAAAGACGAGAATGCCGGAGATGGTGGCGAGCGCCAGTCCCTTAGAGAACTGCGTAACACCGTTCTTGAGTCTCAACGCTTGCAGGATATTCATCTTCATTGCGATGACAGAACAGATAAGATGCGACCTCCGTTGCCACAGTTTGAAACCGTGGCAACGGAGGCCGGAGAGTGATGTCTTCAACCAGCACTGAGATTTCATCCAGCGCCCATCCGATTTAACACATCTCGGAGGGCAATGGAAGCTCAGTAAGAGTATTCATAATCACAGATTGGCCGCTCCATGCGTGGGTCGAGCGGTTCACCACCGCAGCCCGGAGGCGGCGGAGGCGGCTCGTAGATGTAGGGATACCACACGTCGATGTACGCGATGCCCGCCAGCGCGCCGTCGGGATTTTTCACGCGCACGACGAAAGTACCCGTGCCCGCGTTGGAGAGGTCGGGCACAGGCCCGTTGAGCCAACTACCGTCGCCCGCGACCGAGGTCGCCTGTCGCTGGCCGACGAGATTACCGTACGAATCCCAATACTCGACGTTCGGCATGCCGCCAGCGGTGCTGATGCCCTGACCGTTAATCGTGACCGACGCGGGCGGGTCGGTTTTATCAATGAACGCGGGCGAGGCGAAGAAGATAAACGTCGGGAAGTCTGTGCAGTAAATATCTTCGTTCTCGCCGGGATAAATCTCTTCCGCGATAGTCTGTCCGGCACACGCGCCGCTATCCTCCGTGAGTTCCCAGACGGCGGGCGCTCTACCGTTATCGACATTGACGTAGCCGCTGGAGCCTGTGTTACGCGAGAGGAAAACGGTCAGAGAGCCTCTGGGCGTTCCGATGTCCCTGTCCCATGCTCCGCTCAGCAGAATGTTGGTGTGGGAGAAAGTGACGGGGAGTCCAGTGATGGGGTCGAGCGTCGTGCGATACGTCGAGACCCTGAAGCCGGGGTCGGGCGGTCCTGACTGACAAGCCGTACCCATACCCGTTATGAACAGCGCGACAATGAGCAATAAGTATTTTTTCATCATGGTTTTCTTCCTCCCTTAGCGCTCGATGCCGAGCTTGTCTAGCGTTTTATCGGCCAAGCCTGTCAAGTCTTCGACTTTCATGGCACCAGCGCCACGGGTGACGGCTTCCTTGATTTCACGATTCTTGCTCTTGCCGTTGGGATAACGAGCATCCATCGCCCAGAGCACAGGGCCTTTGTTGTGGTGCCCGTTGTTGGTCTTCTCGGCGCGGTGAGCTTGCCATTTCTCGTAGTGCTTCTTGTCCCGATTATCGTCAAACTCTTTCTGCCCCAACTGATAATCCGGGTTGGTCATCTTCTGGTGCAGCATCATCAACGACACGGAGACGGCCTCGGCAGGCGACATGTCCGGCAGCGAAGCGCGACCGTTCTTGGTTGTGGGTGTGTCAGGGGAAATCAGGTTGGGCATGCCCATCATCATGCTGACGCGCAGAGACCTGACCTGTCTTGAGTTGGTTTTAGCAAAGTCCGGGGCACCGAGGTCTGCGGCGAGTTGGTTCACCGTCTTGGCGGCATCGACTTCCGTCACGCCTTTACGTTTGCCCTTACGGTAGTTGAGTTCGGCGCGTGCCACCCTGTCCTTCATCGACTCCTTGGTGAAGACGGGCACTTCCGACGGGGTGAGGGTCTCAACGATGTCATCGGCTAACGCCCTCACAGCCTTCTCGTCGCCGCCCTTGGCTGCGCGGGCTTTATCGTTAATGCGTGCGAACACGTTTTCTGATTTAACGTGCTCGGCCTGCTCCGCTTGAACTTGAATCTTAGCGGACGAGTTTGTTCCGACCCAGAACAAAATGCTCGCCAACGCGCCAAAAGCGACCATCAACAAGCCTATCTTAACTTTCTTATTCATGATTCTTGTAGCTCCTCAGTTGATTAAATCCACTCTCCACGCAAGCGGCATACGTCAACGCTGTGGGCGGGCGTAGGCAAGACTTGTCAGGAGCGGACGTTGACACTACGACCAGCCCGTAGGTGCCGGAAGCAGCAAGGAAACGACGTGTTGAAGCGGGTATGTGAGAGGCGTGCAAAAATATGCGTCGGCTCTCAAGTTTTAGTTTGAGTTGCCGCCGCATTGTGCGCTAAGATGGGTGCTGACTAGGCGGTACGTCTTGAGCGCAGCAATGCCACGGAGGTTGTGCCGTTAAAAAGCCCTGCTACCATCGCGAAATGGTAGCAGGGCTTTTGTTTGAACTATGGCGAATAAGCACGCGAACAATGAAGACTCGTCTTCACCTCCAAGCATTCCACTCGAAGGCAAAGCGTCAATATCGCATCTCCGCACAGAACATAAGACAAAGCGAAGGACTGCATAACTCACCTTTGTGTAGTTAACTGCTGAGGTGGTTAGCCTGAATAGAGGTCTGGGCTTATTTAGGGAGAAACGCGTGAGAGACGCGGGCTCAGACTAACCTGATTGTCGCCCGGTTGAGCGACCGTGCCTATCCTTAACAGCCGCGAGATTACATCAACGTCAGAGTTCTGTCCGTCGGATTTCGACACAAATCAGAAAAATTTTTACAAAAGTTACGCAACGAGAAATTCCTCGGTTTCCTTCTTAACGGTTCGGTAGCATTCGCAGGCTGCCGCCTCTAAACCTCTCTCATCGAGAATCGTGACGTGGCCTCTCTGATAGCGAATGATGCCTGCATCTTGAAGTTTAAGGGCGGCTACCGTGACGCTGCTGCGGGGAGCACCGAGCATGTCGGAGATGAATTCTTGAGTTAAGTGAAAGTTATCTTCCTTCACACGGTCGCGCATGGCGAGCAGCCAGCGGCAGAGTCTCTTTTCAATCTTATGAAAGTGATTGCAGGTGGCTGATTGAGAAACCTGAATAAAGATTGAATGCATATATCTGAGCAGTAAATCTTGCAAGTGCTCTCCACGGTCAAGCTCTTTTTTAAGCGCACCTGCCGATATCCGCATCGCATTAACCGGCGTCAGCGCGATAGTTCTGTAAGGACAGACATCTACTCTCAGAATCACAGGGATGCCTACTACTCCTTCGTTGCCGACCATTGCCGCTTCGATGGTCTCTCCGTTCTCAGTCATAGAGAGCAAAGAAACCACTCCATTCAGGAGAAAGTAGGCGTGTCTGACAAGTTCGCCCGCCTCACCGAGTGACTTGCCTCTGGATAAATGCACCCTCTCCAGATTTGGAAGAAGACGCTCATACTCTTCGCGTGGGAGTAAAGCGAGAAGTTTGTTCGCACTGAGATTGCGTGAGGTCATGTGTAAAGGCATAACAGTCCTCCGTGGTTGAAGCGCAGTAAATGTATTGTGGGAGAGTGTTTGAAAAATCAGTCATTTACGACTGCGACGAAGCCATGTTCGCCGATTTTCCAAATACTCCTCGTGAGAAAGAGAGGGGCTGCGCCTTCCTGTTGAGGTACAGCCATAGCAAGGCATACTAGGCGAACATTAACTCTTGTGCAGTAGCTCGCTATGAGAGTGTGAACGTGATTCCGAGGTTTGACAGGGAGAATCCGTAGCTTCTTGCAAAAATACTACCAAGTTATCTTAAATGTAGAATAGTGTGGGATTTACGTTAAAACTAAAGCGATTTACGTGAAGCGGGCTAATAATGCTTACTTAAAAAAACCCCGGCGACCGTCTAAATCAGAGAAGAAACAGAATCAATCAAGTATGGCGGTATAACGCGGGCATTTCTCGTCGGTGACGGCGCTCGTATGCTTCATGGCCTCTGCTTGCTCCGCCCCATGCGACGTTTGCGCGGAGTGGCACGGCGCGGGTTTCTTTTGACGGATTTGGCGCTACGTTTGGCCGTGCGTCGTGGTGCAGCGTCGGTGGAAGTGGTGCGGCGAGTCTTCGGACTGTTTATGACACCCGCGTCCGGGTTGTAGGGCGGTGTGGGCAAGACGATGCGGCCTACTCTGCGACCGTTCCCGCCGCGACCCAACACGACTTGACCGCTCGCCGGAACACTCGCGCACAGAGAAAAGACGAGCAACAGGACGGCGGACGTAACTACCTTAGAGGGATGCGGCATGATTAAGATTCTCCTTCTAACTGCGATGCGCGGACGTGATATGGAAGCTGCGGGGAGGCGGCGGGAGTTTGGAGCTTACACGGTGGCGGCTCACACGATATTCGTTATTTCATCTGTACCTGAAGCGAATGAAAGTTTGCGCTCTCAGTACACGCACTGTCTTTGACGGGCGACAGACTTCGGAGCAAGCGGCGTACCATCGACAACGGTTGTAATTCAGGCGTCGGCTGCACCCGGAACATCCTACTTAAGCCACGAATGCACTATCGCCGTACACAAAGGTCGCCGTTATGCGTTCATAACTCAAAGGTGGCCGCTTCGGACGCTTCCCTGTCAAGAGACTTCGACGCGTCTTCTCGACCTTCGGTTTACCGGAGCAGAGATTTTATTTTCTGCTCGAACTCTTCGGGCAGAAGAATGCCTTCAATCACCTCTCGAATGTTTCCGTCGCGGTCGATGACGACCGTCAGCGGCAGCGTCTCGCCCGCATCAAAGAGGGCTTTGGTCTCCTTCGTTCCCATCGCTACGGGATAGTTGGCCCTCAACTTTCTGACGAAACGACGCACTCCACGCGCCGTCTGAGGCGGATAAGTTATCCCGACGACTTGGAGGCCGCGACCGCGATACTCCCTCTGCCATTTGATTAGTTCAGGTATCTCTGCACGACAGGGTGGGCACCACGTCGCCCAAAAGTTCAGGAGGACGACTTTGCCACGGTAGTCGCTCAGTCGAATGGTGCGCCCACGTAGGTCTCTGAGCGCGAGCGGAGGCGCTTGCTGCGTCCCCTGCCCGAAAACAGGAGAGGCGAGCGCGGCGAGCAGTATCAGCCCCGTAATGATTCTTCTCAACATTGCCTCTTGCTTAGAATAGATACCTGATGCCGAGCAGGATGTTTCTGTCATTTTTCAGAACCAGCGACCCGGTGTTACGCACGACGGGCAACTGCAAGCTTCCTTCAATCACAAACCGTGGGTCAGCCGCGTATTGAAGTCCCGGCGCGATTGTATACTCGGTCGAGTTGCTGCCGCGGACGACAGCGGAATTAAGTCGCCCCAATCCACGATGAACAAAGGTTGTCTCAAGGATGACGAATAGCTCTCTACCCGGAGTGTCGTACTTGAATGGCAACAGCACGTATTCGAGGTCGGTGTTGACTCTCACTTCGTGTCCCATCCGAAAGCCATCGCGCTCGGAGCGTAAAATGCCTTCGACGTTGCCTCCGAAGATTAACCTTCCTCCGGCCTGCGAGAAGGCCGCGTCGATGTGCGGAGAGAAGCCGCCCGAGATGGGCGTGAGTTGCTGCCTGACGAAAGCGTGCGCGTTGATTTTATCTTCACTTGGCGCGTCGCTGTTGCCCGTCGGCAGTTCAAGACCTAAGCGCAACGCCGCCTGACGGTCTCCGTACGTCTTCACGGTACGGAAAAAGCGATACTTGCCCCACAGCGTCACATTGCCCAAGCCTGCCTCCGAGCCGGAAGCGACGCCATCGTCGAACGAGACGCGTGCGATTGGCATTTCGACTTCTAACTGAAGCGTCGGCGTCGGCGTATAAGAGACGTTCACGTCGAGCACCTGACGGCTCACATCCAAGTCGCCGAGGTGCTGCTTGATGAAATAGAGACGAGGCACCAACGCGCCGCCCCTGTAGACGGTCAGCCCCGGCGAAGTCACGCGAATCGGAGCGGGCGGCACCGCTGGAGCCGCGATGTCCGTGCGAGTCAGTGTGCCTGAAGACGCGCTTGCTTCCAGCGCGTGATAGCCCGTCTTGATAAATTTCACGGCGGGCGATTGGCTGAGATTTGCAGAGCGCGTGTTTGTGTTTGGAGTCGCCGTCTCTACTTTCTTCGCGTCGCGCGGTGTGATGACTTCGCGCGCGGCGACGCCCGTTCCGATGGTCTTCCAGTCGCCCACAATCTCGACGCGACCATCGGTGACCACTCCGTCCAACACTCGTTCGAGGTGCGCGCCTTCGAGGGTAAAACGCTGCCCTGAAGGTTCGTTGACAATGACCCACCCCTTCCCGTCGCGCGCGAGTGTGCCGACGACGCTAATCTCTGCCGTGTCGAGCGCGTAGCCCGCCTTCTTGAGCGCGGCCTTCAACGTCGCAAACGACACAGGCTTGTCAGGCTTCGGCGTAAACGTGCCGAGTCCGCGCTTGATGTCGGTGATGTTTATCTCTTTGAGTTTCGGTGCGTAGTCGAGACGGCTCACGGCCTTCTGTATGTTGTAGACTCAATTGCCGCACAGGTAACCCGCGATACGCATCTCTATGCGCTTGACCTCGGCGCTGGAAGTGCCCGCGCTACCGAACAGCAGCACCAAACCGAGCAGCGCCATAGACAGATTTCTTCTCATCTTTTCTCCACATATCTCCTGACAACAGCGTCGTATGCGTTGAGTGAATTTCAACTCGACGTTGGACGCACCGGACACACGAACATTCAAGAACGCATGGCCTGATTACCGACCGAGAACACAGCCGACTTACTCTGCGATGAGTTTGCCGCGATACATGTTCATGCCGCAGGTGAACTCGTACTCGCCCGGTTTGTCCGGCAAGATTTCGACCGCCACGCTCTGGTCTTGCGGCAGATGCGCCCGCTTGCCGAAGCCGGGCAGGACAACCTCTTCACCGCACATCGACGCCTCGCGGCGCGTGAAGTTCAGACGCACGGGCTGCCCCGCTTTCACCACGATTGATGCGGGCTGATACCCGCCCTTGACTGTCACGTCGATTTCCTGCATGCCTCGCTCCCTGACCTCGGCGGTGACTGTCTCACCTTTCCACAGCCAGAAGTACCAGACAATCCACGCGATGATTGCCAACCCCGCGACAGTGACGACGATTTCCGTCGTGTTCATACACGCACCTCCTCGACCGTCTTCGGCTCGAAAAATCGCAGCCTGTTTGCGTTCGTAACAACTGTGATGCTCGACGCGGCCATCGCCGCGCCCGCGACTATCGGCGACAGCAGCACGCCGAAGACCGGATAGAGAACTCCTGCGGCGACGGGGATGCCAAGCACGTTGTAGATGAACGCGCCGAATAGATTCTGTTTGATATTCCTGAGCGTCGCACGCGACACTTCGATGGCCGTCACGACGCCGCGCAGCGACCCGCCGACGAGCGTTACGTCCGCCGCTTCGATAGCCACGTCAGTCCCCGTGCCGATGGCGAAACCCACGTCGGCCTGCGCCAGTGCCGGCGCATCGTTGATGCCGTCGCCCACCATCCCGACGAGCCGCCCGCCGCGACCGCCTCGCTCTTTCTGCGGACTCCCTTCAGCCTGAAGTCGCTCGACCGCGTGCGCCTTCTCCTCCGGCAACACGTCGGCCAGCACGCGACGAATACCGACCTGTCGCGCGATAGCTTGAGCCGTCCGCTCGTTGTCGCCCGTTATCATCACGACCTCGACGCCCATTCGTTCGAGCGCGCGGATAGCAGTAATCGAATCTTCCTTAATCGTATCGGCGACCGCGAGTATTCCAGCTGCACGTCCGTCCACCACGACGAACATCGGCGTCTTGCCTTCGTCGGCCAGACGAGCAGCAGTTTCTTCAAACTCCGACATGGAAACGCGCTCCCGCTCCATCAACTTCCTGTTTCCAACGACGACGCGCCTTCCGCCCACAGTCGCTTCAACGCCATGACCGGGAACGGCGTTGAACTCTTCCGTCTCACGGACCTCTATGCCGCGCGCACGCGCTCCATTCACGATGGCCTCTGCGAGCGGGTGTTCGCTGCGTCTGTCCGCCACCGCCGCGAGTTCGAGCAAGTCACTCTCCGCGAAATCGCCGAGCGGCAACACGTCTGTCAGTTCCGGCTTGCCTTTGGTAATCGTGCCAGTCTTGTCGAGCACGATGGTCGTCAGGCGTGAAGCCGTCTCCAACGCCTCGCCGTTTCTGATGAGCACGCCATGCTCCGCAGCCTTGCCGATGCCGACCATCAAACTAATCGGCGTCGCCAAACCGAGCGCACACGGGCACGCGATAACGAGCACGGCGACCATCGTCACCACCGCATAATTCAAGACAGGCGCGGGGCCGAAGTTGAACCACGCGAGGAAAGTCACGATGGCGACAATCATCACCGACGGCACGAAGTAGGACGAAATCACATCGACGAGCCGCCCGATAGGCGGACGCGAATTCTGCGCCTGCTCGACCATCCGCACAATCTGCGCGAGCGCCGTCTCCTTGCCAACCTTTGTCGCGCGAAACGTAAAAGCTCCCGTCTTATTAATACTTGACCCGATGACATCATCTCCCGCCCTCTTATCGACCGGAACCGATTCGCCTGTCACCACTGATTCGTCAATCGCCGACTCGCCTTCCACTATCACTCCATCTACAGGAACGCTCTCACCCGGTCGCACCAGAACGATGTCGCCGACGACCACTTCTTCGATGCTGACATCCATCTCGCGTCCGTCGCGTATGACGCGCGCGGTCTTGGCTTGCAGTTCAAGCAGCTTCCTTATCGCCGCGCTCGAACGGCTCTTGGCACGCATCTCCAACGCCTGTCCGAGCAGGATTAACGCAATGACGATGACCGCCACCTCAAAATACATCCCGGCTGTCCCGACTGGAAACAGGCCGGGCGCGAGGACAACAACGGTCGAATAAATCCACGCGGAGCCTGTGCCGAGCGCGACCAGCGTGTCCATGTTTGTGTTGTGATTCCGCAGACCATTCCACGCGCTCGCGAAGAACTGACTGCCTGACCACGCCAGTACGGACAGCGTCGCCAGCGCCGCGACGATACCGATGACTTGATGCCAGTTAATCAATTCTTCGTGCCACGACGGGATGAATTCCGCAAACATCAAGAGCAGTAGAGGCAGGCCGACCGCAGTTGCGAACCAAAACTTCCGCATCATCACGCGGTAGCTCTCGGCCTGTGACTCTTCCAATGTCTGCTCACGCATCTCTGCGTGTCCCTGATGAGCGTGCGCCGCAGCGCCGTCGCCGGATAGTCCATGCGCGGCACTGTGACTCATCCGCGCCTCATGCGCGTGAGATGCCTGCGAGGTCTTCGAGATTGATAATTGCACAGGCACACTCGTCGCACCTCCACCGCAGCAACCCGTTTGCGTTGTCGCCGCTTCTTCGACGACCCCACAGCAACTCGACTGCGCTGACGCGCTCGTCCCAACGCGTGTTGCGGCTTCAAACCGCTCTTTGCACGCGGGCGCGCAAAAGTAGTAGGTCTGGCCGTCGCGTTCGGCCACGGCTGCCGCCGTCCGTGGGTCAATCTTCATCCCACAGACGGGATCAGTCACCAATTCGCTCGTCTGCGTCAACATGATTTACTTCCCTGCCTTTCTTTTCCCCGTCAACTTGTTCCGTGCGATGCGGTGGTCGATTTCGGTCGCTTCAATCAGACCGCAGATATGTCCCTCGACCTCGCCCGCTTCATCCCACTTGGCGAGCGCCGCCGCCAGGTCATCGCGATAGCGATTCATTTCGCGCATCCGCTCGTCGAGTTCCTGAAGTCGTCGGCGGACGATTTCGCGCACCGCCGCGCAGGGACTATGGCCTGCACGCTTTTCGTTAATGACCTGTTTAATCTCGTCGAGCGAAAAACCGAGCACCTGCGCCCGTTTGATAAATTCGAGACGTTCTAACACTTCGGGGTCGTATATGCGGTAGCCACTCTCCGTGCGCGCCGTGCGGCCTAGAAGCCCGCTCCGCTCATAAAACCTTAACGCCTCAATCCCAACGCCGCTCTGTTTGGACACTTCGCCGATTTTCAGCATCTTTTCCTGCTGCGCGTCCGTCTGCTCCGAGTTTGTCGCTGCCCTGTTCATCCCGTTTCCGCACCTCTCTTCCGGTGTTCTCGAAACTCCATACTGAAATTATAAACTCTGTAGTCGGGTACAGAGTCAAGAACTATTTTTCTCCTACGCGTCCATATTGATTTGGAGACAATGGAAAGACTTGAGACGGCAAAACTTGCGGGTTTGAGCACCACAAAATTTGTTCCACTGAAGCGTGACTGCAAGAAACTTTGTGGGAAAATCGCCTTTTGTGAGACGGTTTTCCTCCGTCAGAATCAAGTAGAAGTTTTCTCGCGTGCTATTTGCTGTTTCCTTCGTCAGTTTCTACGGGAAGCAGAGACTTATCGACGGAATCAATAATTTCTATCAAGATGTGACGCCAAATTTACACCAGTGGTGAAGAATTGGCGTTGATTTATCATACATATTCTGATATATCGCAGTGGTATGTTGAAGAAAACTCCCTTTTCACTCTCGCCTAATCCGAATTCGATGTATATGACGGATTCGTTGAAAGCCGTCGTCAATCGGTCAAAGTTCGCCATTGATGCACGGATGGGACTGACTGCCATTCTGGGAGATGTGGGTCTCGGCAAAAGCACGATACTTCGCTTCCTTTATAACGACTACGCCGCTCGCGAGGATGATGCCGTCACCTGTGTGCTTCCATCTCCGGAGTATCCGTCACATTTCGCTCTGCTGCGAGCCATCTGTGTCTTCTTTGCCTTGCCGACCAAGAGGTCTTTGCATGAGCAATTGGACGTTTTTCAGAACTTTCTGCTCGATCAGGACGAAGCAGACAAGATAGTGGTCGTCTTTATTGACGAGGCGCAAAAGCTGACTTTCAAAATGCTGGAACTTATCCGTTCCATGCTCAACTTTGAAAAACCTGAGTACAAGTTGGTGCAAATCGTCTTAGCCGGACAATTGGAGTTGCGCGACCGCTTGCTCGACAAGAAGAACAAAGCTCTATACAGCCGTGTTTTTGCCCCTTCGCTGCTCTCCCCACTCACACAGCAAGAGACGCACGCCATGGTTATTCATCGCTGCACTTTTGCTGAGATTAAAAACCCTTTTCCTGATGCTTCTCTCTCTAGAATGTATGAGTTGACCGGAGGGGTGCCGAGAGACATCCTGAGTCTTTGTGCAATGTCCTATGAAATGATGAAGCGCTTTGGCGAAACCACTATCTCCGAAGAGTTGCTCGATCACGCGTATAGGGAAGGCGATCTCAGAAAGGCTAAACAAGATGAGCAGCAACTCGCCGCTGAAAAGGCTGTTTGAATCACCCAAGAAGCCCAAAGAGACGGATGAAACAGGCGTGGCAGAACCGCCCGTTTTATCGCCAGTCAAAGAGCAGCCCAAGCCCAATAAGTATGCCAATGCATGGAATATTGAACCGCCTCAGAGCGTGCCGGATAGCCCTGCACCAGGTGCAGGCCCTGCAAAATCTGTCGATTTAGGTCTGCAAAATGCAGGGCCTGCATCTCCTGCAAGCCCTGCACGTCCTGCAAGGCCAAGGGTTTCAAAGGCGAATCAGGAGGAGTCAGGAGGAAGACTCGATTTGATGAAAAGTCTTCCCTCCAAGAAGGGTTTCACTAAACAGTATCATCAGTTGACAGACCTGCTTTACGGGCATCTCTCGGCCTACGAGCAACTGGTACACATGCATCTGTTTCGTCTGTCATGGGGAAACGGTAACCCTACTTGTTTCATAGGGATGCCACGGCTTGCAGAGAGGTGCAAAATATCGCCGAGGTCTGCCCATGAGGCTGTAAAGAGCCTCATCAATAAAGGATTGATTGAGAAGGTTGAGCATAAATTCGGGAAGGGTATTGAACAGGGATTAGTGTTCTACGTACAGCCTCCTCCGAGCCATGATGGGTCTGCGGGAGGTGCAAGCCCTGCGGCTGGCGCAAGCCTTGCACGTAATGCAGGCCCTGCACGTCCTGCCGACATAAAAGAAGAAGAACTAAAAGAAATACACACACACAACACAGAGCGGGACGAGGACGGCGAAAGTCGGGAAGAAAAAAATCGTGTGGGTGTGGGTGCTGTTTCTAAATATTCGATAGAAGAATGCAAAAGATACGCAGAGCATCTTCGAGCAACCGGACAGGGAATTACCAACCCCGGCGGATATGCCACGACCATTCACCGTACAGGCGAGGCCGACGCGTTAATCGAAAAATTTCTGAACCCGTCAGCGGCTACGCAGGTGGATGCGGCTCAATGTCCAGACTGTAGGGGGTCGGGATTCTATTATCCGAAAGGGCATGAAGGTGGAGTTGCCAAATGCCGGCATGAAAAAATGGTTCAATGAATGTGTGTCAGTGTCTTGCGTCGCCATTCCTCGGCGGATGTTCGGCAGATGTGAAGAACGCATTTATCGAGGTCTTGATGGGTCAGCGTTGAGACGGTTTCACGCGCATCCGAATGAGTTTTAGTCTATTTCTGATAAATGGACTTTGCGGAAAATTTTCATAACGTTGAGAGCGGATGTGTGGCGATGAGTTGTGAGAGAAACGTGTTTTAGGGATAGAGATGTTCGGTTCCTTTCGTCTCGAAGAAATCTTGGGTGATCCTTCCGGTTCGGAATATACGCGTTAGCAAATGAAGGGAAACCACAAGACAGGGGAACACAGAGATGTCAATCCAACGTTATCTGCTCGGAATCATACTTTCATCAATTCTTTTGACTAATGCCGCCGTGGCTCAAAGCGACGCTCCGGCACAAGGTTCGTCGCCGTCGGCCTCGACGGTGGTGACGGTCTCGACTTCAACGGCCGGCGTTCGTTTCACTGCGCCCGCGCAAGTTTTGCAGATGCGGGTCGCTCTCTACAACGCAGCGGGCGAACTCGTTTTCGATTCCGGTCTACGTCAGGGGAACGTGCTTGACTGGAAGAGGACGGATGCTTCGCAGGCCATGACCGACGGGTCGTACTTGTCTGTGGTGACGGTCAAAGATTTACAGGGCACGCTCCGGCAGCGGCTCGGCGTCGTTTCTATCGAGGCGGGGCAGTTGGCTGTCAAACGTTTGCGACAGGAGGAATTGACCGCCGCACAGTCGCAGGCATTAACTGCAAGCCGTCAGTCGCAGAAGATTGAAACCGCCGAGAGCGAAGTCTCGCTGAGCGTCCTCTCGGAAGGGAAGGAACGTTCCGCCACCGTCACCGCGCACGACGGCGAGAACGGCCAAGTGACGAGCACCAACGGCGCGCTCACCTTCCGCACGGGCAACGTCTTCTCCGGCACCGAACAAGAACAGATGCGCGTGACGCCGGACGGTCGCGTCGGCATCGGCACGGACAAGCCGGAAGCGACGCTCGACGTGGCGGGCACGATTCGCGCACGCGGCGGCATCCGCTTCGACGACGGCACCGTCTTGAACTCGGCAAAGGACGCGGGAGCCTTGCTCGTCAACACCGTCGATAATCCGCAGCCCAACGTCGCGGGCACTGGCACCACGGGCCGTCTGACGAAGTGGCTCGACAACGCGGGCACCCTGAGCGATTCCGTGATTACCGAAACGGCCACGGGCAACGTCGGCATCGGCAACACCAACCCCACGACTAAACTCACCGTATCGGCAGCAGCGGGCGCGGAACTCAGGTTCGCGCAAGGGTCGGGCGGCATCACGCCCGTCTTGAGCGTCATCTCCACGCCGTCCTCGACGACGACGGGCGCGGCAGCCGTCCTCGGCGCGGGCACGGGCGGTTCGAGCTTCGTCTTCAGCGACAACCAGCCGTTCCACATCGTCAAGGATACGAAGACCAACGTTATCAACAACAACCTCGGCAACGGCACGCCTCTCTTCACCATGTTGCCCACGGGCAGCGTCGGCATCGGCACGACCTCGCCTCTGTCGAAACTTCACGTCAACGGAGACGTGAGACTGAGCGCGACGGGCAGCGGCTTGATTTTCCCCGACGGCTCGAAAATGACGACAGCGCCGGGCGGGGCTGGCAGCACTCCCTCCGGCAACAGCATCATCTCAAGCATCAACGACCCGGCGACTACCCAATTCATCAGCGACACGCGAATCTCTGGCAACCTCGCGCGTCTCGGCGGCGCGAACCTCTGGACGGGTGCGAACACATTCGGCGCGGGTCTGTCGGCCAACAACGCGCTCATCACGAACGTCGGCAACCCCGTCAACGCGGGCGACGCCGTTAACAAAGCCTACGCCGACGCGAACTTCATCAAATTCGTCCCCGGCGCGGAGCAGCTTTCGGTCGGCGACGCCAACGGCACCGCCCCGATGATTAACCTGCGCGGAGGTTCAACCTGTTGCAGCGGCCCCGGCGGCCACACGCCCGCATGGTTCAAGGTCTTCCAGAACGGCAGCTTCGTCGCCACGGGCAACCTCGGCATCGGCGTCTCGCCCATGCAGGGCAAGGGCTACCGCACCTCTTGGGACAGCTAC
>DASVTU010000014.1:0-142722 GCA_036387415.1 Pyrinomonadaceae bacterium
GGCGATGAGGCGCGCGACGCGGCTCATCTCCTCCTCGCCCATGCCGCGCGTCGTCAGCGCGGGCGTCCCCAGGCGTATGCCGGAGGCGACGAAGGGCTTGTTGGTGTCGAAAGGGATGGTGTTCTTGTTGGCCGTAATCCCCGCGGCTTCGAGCGCCTTCTCGGCCACCTTGCCCGTCACGCCCTTGCCGTCCATGAACACGTCCACGAGGACGAGGTGGTTGTCCGTCCCGCCCGAGACCAGCCGGAAGCCCTGCTCCTGAAGCTCGGAGGCCAACGCCTTCGCGTTCTGGAGGATGCGCCGCTGGTAGTCCTTGAAGTCCTCGCGCAGCGCCTCGCCGAAGGCGACGGCCTTGGCGGCGATGATGTGGACGAGCGGGCCGCCCTGGATGCCGGGGAAGACCTTCCTGTCCACGTCGGCCGCGTGCTCGGCCTTGCAGAGGACGAGGCCGCCGCGCGGGCCGCGCAGGGTCTTGTGCGTCGTCGTCGTCACGTAGTCGGCCTCGGGGACGGGCGAGGGGTGGAGCCCGGCGGCGACGGGGCCGGCGATGTGCGCGATGTCGGCCATCACGCGCGCGCCGACCGCGCGCGCGACCTCCCCGATGCGCGCGAAGTCGATGACGCGCGGGTAGGCCGACGCGCCGCAGACTATCATCCGGGGCCGGTGCTCCTGCGCGAGCCGCTCCAGCTCGTCGTAGTCTATCTGCTCCGTCTCGCGCGAGACGCCGTAGTCGTGCACGGTGTAACTGATGCCGGAAAAATTCATCGGGTGGCCGTGCGTGAGGTGGCCGCCGTGCGAGAGGTTCATGCCGAGGATGGTGTCGCCGTACTGGAGCGCCGCGAGGTAGACGCTCATGTTGGCCTGCGAGCCCGAGTGCGGCTGGACGTTGGCGTGCTCGGCCGCGAACAGCTCCTTGGCGCGGTCGATGGCCGCCTGCTCGACCACGTCCGTGAACTCGCACCCGCCGTAGTAGCGCTTGCGCGGGTAGCCTTCCGCGTACTTGTTGGTGAAGACCGAGCCCATCGCTTCGAGCACGGCCTCCGAGACGAAGTTCTCCGAGGCGATCAGCTCCAGCCCCTCGGCCTGCCGCCGCACCTCGTCGTCCACGGCGCCGGCGATCAGCGGGTCCACCTCGGCCAGGCGCGCGTTCAAAAGGTCGCTCATCCTCTTCAGCTCCTCCGGGCTTTTTCCGCCCGCGTCACGGCTTGTTTTTGGGCGGCCCGATGTTACCTCACGCCCCGCCGCGCCGCAACGCCGACCCCCGCGCCGCGCCGCCGCCCAAAGAAACTGGAACCCGGCGGCCGGGCCGTCGTAATATGTGACTGAAACGCGATTTCAGTCATCAGTCAAAAACGCAGCAAATTTAGCAAGGAGAACCGGAGAAAGATGAACTCTAAAACGCTCTTCGCCCTCGCGCTCTGCGCGTGCTTCATGCTCGGCGACCCGGCGGCCGCGCCCGCGCGGCAGGAGCCGCCCGAGCAGCCCGACATGGCCGTGGACGCCGCCGCGCGCAGGGAGGTCATCGACGCCCTCGTCAAGCGCCTCGACGAGGCCTACGTCTTCCCCGACACGGCGGCCAAGGCGGGGCAGGCCGTCCGCGCGCGCCTCGAACGCGGCGAGTACGACCGCATCACGAGCGCGAAGCAGTTCGCCGAGAAGCTGACCGCCGACCTCCAGGAGGTGAGCCGGGACAAGCACCTGCGCGTGCGCTACTCCGCCCGGCCCATCCCCGAGCGCGCGGGCGGCCCGCGCGAGCCGAGCGCCGGGGAGCGCGAGCAGTTCCGCCGCGAGATGGCGCGCATCAACTACGGCTTCCAGAAGATAGAGCGGCTGCCGGGCAACATCGGCTACGTCGAGTTCCGCAACTTCCTCGACCCGGAGGGCGGCGCCGAGACCGTGGCCGCGGCCTTCAACTTCCTCGCCAACACCGACGCCATCATCTTCGACCTGCGCCGCAACGGCGGCGGCGACCCGGCGATGGTCGCGCTCATCTGCTCCTACCTCTTCGGCCCCGACCCCGTCCACCTCAACTCGCTCCACTGGCGCGAGGGGAAGGGCGAGCGCGTCGAGGAGTTCTGGACGCGCAAGGAGGTCGCCGGCAAGCGCTACACGGGCAAGGACGTCTACGTGCTGACGAGCGGCTACACCTTCTCGGGCGCCGAGGAGTTCACCTACAACCTCAAGAACCTGAAGCGCGCCACCATCGTCGGCGAGACGACCGGCGGCGGCGCCAACCCCGGCGGCGGCAACCGCCTCACGAAGCACTTCGGCGCCTTCATCCCCAGGGGGCGCGCGGTGAGCCCCGTCACCAAGACCAACTGGGAGGGCACGGGCGTAGAGCCGGACGTCAAGGTGCCGGCCGACCAGGCGCTCAAGACGGCGCAGCTCATGGCGCTCAAGAAGGCGGCCGAGCGCGCCACCGACGAAGACCTCAAGGGCGCGCTCCGGCGCGAAATCGAGGCGCTCCAGAGGGACCCGGCCGAGCAGAGCAGGAAGTAACCCGGGCGCCGCGCGCCGGGTAAGAGTTCACCGCGGAGACGCGAGGGGGCACGGCCGGAGCGTCCGGCCGTGCCCCCTCGCGTCTGCGCGGTGAACCGTCTTTTCACCCAATCCACTTGACAGCCCGCGCCCGCCCGCATATAAAGCACGCCCCGCCTCGCCTCGACCACGCCCCTCGGCGCCCGCGCTGGCGCCCGCGGAGGACTACACCCGATGACGAACAGGACATGCCGCACCGACCCGACGCCCGACCTCAGGGCAACGCTCCTCTTCCTCGCGGTGCTGGCCGCAGCCGCCGCTCTCTGCGCGGCCCGCGGGTCGGGCGGAGGCGTCGCCGCAAGCCCCGCGGCGCTCCCGCAGCCCACGCCGAATTGTACGCCGACGCCCCCGGGGATGGTCGCCTGGTGGACGGGCGACGGCCAGCCGAATGACCTGGCGGGCAGCTTCCACGGCACGCCCCAGAACGGCGCCTCCTACGCGCCGGGCAAGGTCGCGCAGGCTTTCAGGTTCGACGGCGTGGACGACTACGTGGACATGGGCGCGTCGCCCGCCCTCGCGCCGCCCGCGCTGACCGTGGACTTCTGGATGAACCCGCACGCGGCGCCCCCGCCCGTCTCGCACCCCGTCTCGCGCTGGGGGCACAGCACGCCCGTGCCCGACTCGTGGCAGTTCGGCTACATGCCGAACAACAAGATTTACTTCACCACGCGCAACGTCGCGGGCACGCAGGTCACAATCAGCTCGACCTCCGTCCTCCCGCTCAACCAGTGGCGGCACGTGGCCGCCACCTACGACGGCGGCACCGTCAGGCTCTACATCAACGGGGCGCTCGAAGCCTCGGCCCCGCACAGCGGCCCCGTCCGGCACAATCCGAGCACGACCGCCGTGGGCTGCAAGATTACGGGCGGCGCCTGCAACTACCCTTTCCGCGGGCTGGTGGACGAGGTCGAAATCTTCGACCGGGCGCTGACGCAGGGGGAGATTAAGGCGCTCTACGCGGCGGGCGGCGCGGGCAAGTGCAAGCCCGTCTCCTGCGTCAGGCCGCCGTGCGGGATGGCCGGCTGGTGGCCGGGCGACGGCAACGCGAACGACCTCGTGGCGGGCCTCAACGGCACGCCCGTCAACGGCGCCTCCTACGCGCCGGGCAAGGTCGCGCAGGCTTTTGTCTTCGACGGCGTGGACGACTACGTAGACCTCGGCGCCTCGCCCGCGCTGGCCCCGAACGAAATCACCGTAGACTACTGGGTCTACGCGCGCGCGACGGCCTCGCCGGTCATGCACCCGGTGGCGCGCCTCGGGCACATCGGCACCCCGCTGCTGGACTCCTGGGAGTTCGGCTTCCAGACCAACCAGCGGATGAACTTCTACGTCTTCAGCACGACGCCGGCGGTCGGCGGCGTGACCTCGACGACCGTGCTCGCGCTCAACCAGTGGTATCACGTCGCCGGGACGTACGACGGCAGCACCGTCAAGATTTACGTCAACGGGCAGTTGGAGGCCGCCGCGCCCTTCACCGGCTCGCTGCGGAACAACCCGAGCACGACCGCCGTCGGCTGCAAGGCCCTGGCCGGCCTCTGCATCTACCCCTTCAAAGGGATGGTGGACGAGCTGGAAATCTTCAACCGCGCGCTCTCGCAGGCCGAGATAAACGCCATCTACCACGCCGACAGGCGGGGCAAGTGTAAGTGACCGGGCGGGCGGTGTTGCGTCGGGCGCCGCAGGTGGGCGAGAATGGCGGCTCGTTTTCGCCGGCAGAACGTCTTCAAAGAGAGGCCGTCAAGAACCCACATGCGCTGGTCACAGTATTTCATCCCCACCCTGCGCGAAGACCCCGCCGACGCGGAGGTCGTCTCGCACCGCCTGCTCCTGCGCGCGGGCTACATCCGGCAGCTCGGCGCGGGGATTTACTCGTTCCTGCCGCTGGGCTGGCGCGTCGCGCAGCGCGCGACCCGCATCGTGCGCGAGGAGATGGAGCGCGTCGGCGCGCAGGAGTTCTTCCTGCCGGCCATCCACCCGGCCGAGGTCTGGAAGGAGTCCGGCCGCTGGGACGTGATGGGCGAGACGATGTTCCGCCTCAAGGACCGCAAGGGCGCCGACGTGTGCCTCGGCATGACGCACGAGGAGGTCTTCACCTCCATCGCGCGCCACGAGCTGCGCTCCTACAAGCAGCTCCCGCAGGTCTGGTATCAGATTCAGACCAAGTTCCGCGACGAGGAGCGCCCGAAGTCCGGCCTGATGCGCCTCCGGCAGTTCATCATGAAGGACGCCTACTCGTTCGACGTGGACCGGGCTGGCCTGGACAGGTCGTTCGAAGACCAGCGCGGCGCCTACAAGAAAATCTTCGACCGCTGCGGCATCAAGTACCACATCGTCGAGGCTTCGTCGGGCGCGATGGGCGGCTCGGAGTCGAACGAGTTCATGGCGCGCACCTCGGCGGGCGAGGACTTCATCGCCGTCTGCGAACGCTGCGGCTACGCCGGCAACCTTGAGAAGGCCACCTCCCGCATCCCCGCGGTCGAAGACGAGGCCGGGCTCCCGGCGCCCGAGGAGTTCCCGACGCCGGGCGTGCGCACCATCGAAGACCTCGTCGCCTTCCCCGGCGGCGCCGCGGCCGACCGCCAGGTCAAGACGCTCGTCTACGTCGCCACCGACGGCGCGACGCGGGAGGAGTACGCGGCGCTGGCGCTGCTGCGCGGCGACCACCAGTTGCACGAGGTCAAGCTCGGCGACTCGCTCGGCGCCTCCCACGTGCGCCCCGCGCACCCCGAGGAGATACGCGACCTGCTCGGCGCCTCGGCCGGCAGCCTCGGCGGCGTCGGCGCGCGCGACAGGGCCGCGGCCGCCAAAAAGAAGCTGCGCGTAGTCGCCGACAACTCGCTCAAGGGGCGGCGCGCGATGACGACCGGCGCCAACCGGGACGAGCACCACCTGCGCGGCGTGGACGTCGAGCGCGACATCAGGCCGGAGCTTTGGGCCGACCTGCGCACCGTGCAGAAGGGCGAGGCGTGCCCCGCCTGCGAGGCGGGCGCGCTCGACATCTTCAAGGCGATGGAGATCGGCCACATCTTCAAGCTCGGGACGAAGTATTCGGAGTCGATGGGCGCGAAGGTCCTGACGCAGGACGGCAAGGAGGCGCCCATCGTGATGGGCAGCTACGGCATCGGCGTCGAGCGCATCATGACGGCGGCCGTCGAGCAGAGCCACGACGCCGACGGCATCGTCTGGCCGCGCGCCATCGCGCCCTTCGACGTCGTCGTCACCGTCACCAACGTCAAGCAGAAGGAGATCACGGACGCGGGCGAGCGCCTCTACACGGAGTTGCGCCGCGCCGGCCTCGACGTCCTGCTCGACGACCGCGACGAGCGCGCGGGCGTCAAGTTCAAGGACGCGGACCTCGTCGGCATCCCCTTCCGCCTCACCGTCGGCAAGAAGATAACCGACGGCAAGGTCGAACTCTTCGACCGCGCGACGAAGCAGTCCGAAGACGTCTCCCTCGACGAAGTCGTCGCCCACGTCCAGTCCCGCGCCCTCGCTGGCCTCTAGGCCGGGCAGAAGCCCGACCGTCCGGGGAGGGCTCGGGTAAGTAAGAAGGCAGAGTGCAGAAGGCAGAAGTGAAGAAAGGGGGCAGGCCCCTCGTCTTCAGTTCTGCCTTCTGCACTCTGCCTTCTGCCTTCCCTCAGCCCGCCCCGACGGCCGGGCTTCCGCCTTCAGCTCATCAACTCGTTGACGAGTAGGGTGAGGGCGTTGTCCTGAAGCGTCTTGTTGTTCTGCAAGTCGCTGTGGAGGTCGCAGGCGAAGGAGGCGTAGGCGACGGGGAGCGGCGTCTCGTAGAGCGCGCTCTGGCGCGCGCCGCCGCCGAGGCCGAGGCCCATCAGCGAGTCGCGCGTGACGCGGCCGTCGCCCGGCGCGTACATCGCGCGCACGACGGCCGAGCGCGGCAGCTTGCGGCCGTCGGCGCCCCGCAGCGACTTCGGCCGCGTCAGGGTCACCCAGCGGCCCGCCTTCTCGTCGCGCAGGATGACGGGCGCGGCCAGCGTCTCCTCGCAGTCGCCGCCGAAGGCGTAGAGCTTGACGGGCGAACCGCCCGCCTCCGCCGCTTCCGTCTCGGCGCCGCGCGCGTCGAGCGCCTCGTGGAGGCGGCGCGCGCGGGCGAGCGCCGCCTCGAAGTAGGCGTCCAGCTCTTCGAGCGTCCCCTTCCCCGAGGGCGCCTCCAGCCCGCGCGCCGCGCCGCGCGCGTACGCCTCGCGGAACGCGGGGTCGTTGGCGGCCGACCAGCCGTAGCGCCGCCAGACCGCCGGGTCGTAGAGGTCTACGTCGAGCGGGCGCAGCGAGGCGTCGAGGAAACGCGCCTGCGCGGGGTGCGGCAGGAGCTGGTAAATCGAGGGCATGGTCATCACGTCCTCGCGCGAGAGCTTGTTGAGGAGGTGGACGCGGCGCCGCAGCCCTTCGGTCACCGAGTAGCCTTCGAGCAGGACGGCGAAGGCTTCGGCCGAGCCGCCGTTCGGCGTGCCGAACATGAAAATCTTGTTGACGAAACTCGCCCCGGCCCAGTCCGGCCGCGGCGCCTCGCCCGCCGGCGGGAGGTCGCGGTCGCCGTACATCGCGGCGTAGCGCGCGACGAGGCCGCCCATCGAGTGCGCGACGACGTTGAAGCGCAGGTCGGGGCGGCCGAGCTTGAGCTTCAGGGCCTCGACCCGCCTGGCGAGCTGGCGGGCCGACTCGACGTTGTCGCGCCGCCAGTCGTAGGCGAAGACGTAGAAGGTGTCGGCGTCGCCGCCCTCGGGCGGGTCCTCCCAGTCGCCCTCGCGGTAGCCGCCGTAGTCTTCGAGCGCGCGCAGGAGGTGGTGGTAGACGTAGACCTCGGGCGCTATCTTCGCCAGCTTCGCCGCCTCGATGATGCGCGCGGCGACCAGCTCGTCGCGGTTGTTTTCGAGGTCGGGCGTCGCCGGCAGGCTCAGGCCGTCCACGTCCGAGCGGAAGGCGCTCGGCCAGACGACCTCGCCCGTGCGGCGGTTGACGATGCGCGAGCCCAGTATGCCGGGGATGACGATGACGGGGCGCTTGCCCGTGCGCCCGCGCACGCCCGCGAAGATGCGGCCGAGGTCGGGCGCCCGCCGCGCGCCGCACCCGACGGAGAGAATGCAAAACGCAGAGTGCAGAGTGCAGAAGACGAGGATGAATGCGAAATTTTTATTCTTCGTCATTCTGCATTCTGCACTCCGCATTCTGCACCTTCCGGCTGCACTTTCCGGTTGACGAGGCCGGCGACGAAGCCCGCGCCGAAGCCGTTGTCGATGTTGACGACCGTGACATTGGACGCGCAGGAGTTGAGCATACCGAGCAGTGCGGCGACGCCGCCGAACGACGCGCCATAACCGATGCTCGTCGGCACGGCGATGACAGGCACACCCACCAAGCCGCCGACCACCGACGGCAACGCGCCCTCCATCCCGGCGGCGACAATGACGACGCGCGCATCACGCAGGCGCTCGCGCTCGGCGAGGATACGATGAATCCCCGCCACGCCCGCATCCCAGATGCGTCTGACGCGATTGCCCATCGTCTCGGCGGTGAGCGCGGCTTCCTCGGCCACGGGGATGTCGCTCGTCCCCGCCGTCACGACCACTATCTCTCCGACGCCCTGCTCCGTCAGGTCGCGTCGGATACGAATCAGACGCGCCGCGTCGTGCCATTCGGCGTCGGTCACGACGTTGCGGACTTCACCGAACGTCGCTTCGTCAGTGCGTGTGATAAGAAGATTCGGCGAGCGCGCGGCGAGACGTTCGACAATTTCGACCACTTGCTGGCGCGTCTTGCCCGCTCCAAAAACGACTTCGGGAAAACCCTGTCGCGTTGCACGCGCATGGTCGAGACGCGTGTGGCCGATGTCTTCAAAATGGAGTTCGCCGAGCCGACGCGCCGCCTCGCCCGTGTCCAATTCGCCTTGCTTGTGTGCGCGCAGCAATCTTTCAATCTCTTGTAGATTCATCTTCTTTGTCGCGGAATAAACCAATCGAAAACAGATTCGGGTATCGTCGTTTCAAAAACTCGTCCCCGTCGATTTTGATATTGAAACGTCCTCGCATTCTATCATCCCGACGCTGACGGCAGAAACGGGAGCACGCTTGCGTCTATGCACCATGCCTCGTAAGATGCACAAACAAGGGGTCGGAAGTCGGAGGTCAGGAGTCAGTTAAAAACTGTCTTCACTAACCTCTGGCCTCTAACCTCTCACCTCTGCTTTTATGGAATTGACCGTTGCCATCACGGGAGCCTCCGGCGCAATCTACGCGCATCGCACGCTCGTCCATCTCGCGTCGAGCGGCGTCGTGGAGCGCATCAATCTCGTCATGTCGGAGGCGGCGTTGATTGTGGCGCGCGTGGAACTCGGCGCGTCGCTCGCCGTTGGTGATGAGAAGTCGATTAACGAATGGATTGGCCTGCCCGTCGATTCAAAACTGGTGCGGCTGCATCGTCTGGATAACTTGGCCGCGCCGCCCGCTTCTGGGTCGCACAGGCAGGTGGGGATGTTGGTGGTTCCCTGTTCGATGGGGACGCTCGGCGCGATTGCGTCGGGCGCGGGGAACAATCTGATTCATCGCGCGGCAGACGTGACGCTCAAGGAGGGACGAAAGTTGGTGCTCGTCGTGCGCGAGTCGCCCTACAACACGATTCATCTGGAAAACATGCTGCGCCTCGCGCACGCCGGAGCGCGCATTCTTCCCGCCAGTCCCGCCTTCTATCATCGCCCGCAAAACATCACAGAGATGGTTGACCACCTCGTCTTCCGCATCCTCGACCAGTTCGACGTGCCGCATTCGCAGACGACGCGTTGGCGCGGCGACCCGACCGCCAGTGAACCCGTCACGATTGAAGGCGATTGAGATTCGACATCACGCTCGACGAGAAAACCAACATGACACACGAATGGCAGAGAGGCGACTACACCATCAGCGACGACCGCGCGCGTCTCGACATCGCGGCGATACACAATTTCATCAGCAACGAAAGCTACTGGGGACAGGGACGCGCCATCGAAGTCGTTCAGCGTTCGGTGGACAACTCGCTGCCCTTCGGCATTTACAAGGACGAACGGATGGTGGGATTCGCGCGCGTCGTGACGGACTATGCGACGTTTGCTTGGCTGGCAGACGTGTTTGTCGTCGAGTCGGAGCGCGGGCGCGGGTTGAGCAAGTGGCTCGTCGAAGTAATTTTGGCGCACCCGGACGTGCAGGGCTTGCGTCGCTGGCTGCTGGCAACCAAAGATGCGCATGAGCTTTACCGTCGCTTCGGCTTCGACGAACTCAAACGACCCGAACGATTCATGGAACGCCCCGACCCACACATGGCCGAACGACCCGACTACTGGGCGAACCAGCCCTGAATCACCATTCGCTTTGGCAGACTGCAATCCGCAAACATCACCCCTCGCAAATTGCAAAGGCGTCGGATGAAAAGTAAGCTTTTCATGCGGCTTTAAGTTCGGCCTCAACTTTGCAACGTGGTTCGAGAGAAGCACTGATGCGACGGGTTTTGTTCGATAGTTTTGACAGTTTCAGCATCACTTTCAGCATCAAAAGAGGAAGATGGCAACCGTCACGCACAACATTCGCACGACGCTCGAAATGATAAAAATCGAGCACACACTTTTCGCCTTGCCCTTTGCGCTGCTCGGCGCGTTGCTGGCGGCGCGCGGTGTGCCGACGTGGTGGCAGATGCTCTGGATTACCGTGGCGATGGTCGGCGCGCGTTCGACCGCGATGGCCTTCAACCGCATCGCCGACCGCGACATCGACGCACGCAATCCACGCACAAGCACGCGCGCTATCCCGTCGGGCGCGCTCTCGCTCTCGTTCGCATGGGCGTTTACGCTCGCGGCGGCAGCCTTGTTCTTCCTCGCGGCGGCGATGCTCAATCGCATGACGCTCTTGCTCGCGCCCGTCGCGCTCGCCTCCGTCCTCGTCTACTCGTACACGAAACGTTTCACGTCGCTTTCGCACATCGTGCTCGGCTGGTGTCTCTGCATTGCGCCGTCGGGCGCGTGGATTGCCGTGCGCGGCGCGCTCGACAGTCCCGTGCCGCTCATCCTGTCGCTCGTCGTGCTGCTCTGGACTGCCGGTTTCGACGTGCTCTATGCGTGTCAGGATTGCGATTTCGACCGCGCGACGGGACTACATTCGATTCCGGCGCGCGTCGGTATCGGTCGTGCGCTTCTGATGTCGCGGCTGCTCCACGTGGGAGCGTTCGCCGCGCTCGTCGGGTTATACTTGCTGACTTCACTCGGCGCGCTCGCACTCGCCGGAGTGATTGCCACCGGCGCTCTGCTCGTCTACCAGCACTCGCTCCTGCGCGCGGACGACCTGCGACGACTCAACGCCGCGTTCTTTACCACCAACGCCTTCGTCAGCATTATCCTGCTCGCGACGTTCGGCGGGGCGGTCTTTTTAAGTTCAGGGTTTCGAGTTTAGAGTTTGCCTGACTCCATCTGGCAACCATAACTTGAAACTTGAAATCCGAGACCTGAAACTCAAAACTGACTTATGAATTTTTCACACGATCCGAAACTCAACGCGATGGTCGCCAAAGTGGAAGCGGGCGAGCGTCTCACTTTCGACGACGGCATGGCGCTCTATGCGACTGATGACCTCGCCGCGCTCGCCAAACTGGCCGATACCGTGCGGCGTCGCCTTCATGGGCGGACGACCTTCTATAACGTCAATCGCCATTTCAACCCGACCAACATCTGTTATGCCGACTGCAAGTTCTGCGGCTTCTATCGCACGCCGCGCGAGGCTGATGCCTACACGCACAACATCGAAGAGTCTCTGCGTATCGCGGGCGAGGCCGTCAGCGAGGGCGCAACGGAGTTGCACATTGTCGGCGGTTTGAATACCAAGTTGCCCTTCAGTTACTTCACAGACCTTCTCGCCTCGCTCAAACGCCAGTATCCGCAACTTCATCTCAAGGCGTTCACGATGGTCGAGATTGACCACTTCGCGCGCTTCTACAAGATGTCCGACGAGGAGACGATTGAGCGTCTCAAGGCTGCCGGAATGGATTCGTGTCCCGGCGGCGGCGCGGAGATTTTCCGCGAACCGACGCGCTCCATGATTTGTGCACACAAGACAAACGCGCAGCGTTGGCTCGACCTCTCCGGCAAAGTCCACGCGGCGGGACTCAAGACCAACGCGACGATGCTCTACGGCCACATCGAAACCATCGAAGACCGCGTTGACCATTTCATCCAACTCCGCGAGCAACAGGACAAATCGGGCGGCTTCCAGTGTTTCATCCCGCTCGCTTTCTATCCTGCGGGCACGCAACTCGCGCACTTGCCGGGGCCGTCCGGCATCGACTCGCTGAAGACCATCGCCGTCTCGCGTCTCATGCTCGACAATTTTCCGCACATCAAAGCCTACTGGGTCATGCTCGGCAAGCGTCTCTCGCAGGTCGCGCTCCATTACGGCGCAAACGACCTCGACGGCACCATCACAGACGGCGGCGAACTCTCGGAAAGCTACTCGGTCGAATCGAATCAGGAGGTGAAGATGAGCAAACAGGAGATCGTCGCGCTTATCGAAGAGGCAGGATTTCAAGCGGTCGAACGCGACACGCTTTATCATCCGGTCGTACATGAAACGACTTCTGTTTGAACGTCCTCTGTTTACAACGTCCGGCGTCCGGGGAGTTTCCTGCTTGTTGAGAAGAATGCTGCGCTTCGCTTTATTAGTCGTCGTCATCTTAAATCTTTTCATCGTCGGCAGTCGGGCACAGAACCGCGCGGACGCGAGACGTTCACGCGTCGGGATTCAAAGAACAAGTCTGCCGCGTTTCGAGGATTATCCCGCGAGAGAGGCGTACAGAGGCCGCGTCGCGCCCGTGCGTTTAGACCATCGGAGGGCGCGGATGTTTCGTTCGAGGTTGCGTGAGGATTCGCGCAACGGTCCGAATTTTGCGGGACATTACACGGTCGTATTTTGGGGATGCGGGACGGGTTGCGCGCAGATGGCGGTCGTCGATGCGAAGACGGGGCGAGTCTATTGGCCGCCACTGGAATACATGGACATCCCCGACCCGGAGGGAGACCCCGCACGCGGTCGCGGCTTTCGTCTCGACAGCAAATTGCTCGTCGTCACACGGTCGCACTACGATATGCAGCGAAGTTTCACAGCCTTTTATTATCTATTTGAAAACAACCGCTTCCGTCTGCTACGCAAAGCGGAAGGGCGCGACCGCTATCAAGAGGAACCAAACGAGGAGCCATAAGACACGGATTTTATCATGTCCACTTCAACCAACACGCAAACCATCTCCATCGCTCATTCGCCCGACTCGGACGACGCTTTTATGTTCTATGCTCTGGCGACCAACAAGTTCGACACGGGCGAACTCGAATTCACACACGTCCTCGAAGACATCCAGACTTTGAACGAGAAAGCCATGCGCGGCGTCTACGATGTCACGGCGATTAGCTTTCATGCTTACGCCTACATCGCAGACAAGTACGTGCTGCTGCCGCACGGTGCCAGCATCGGCGACAATTACGGCCCCATCGTCGTCGCGCGCGAACAGTACAAGACCGAAGATTTATCGCGCCTCCGCATCGCCGTCCCCGGCACGCTGACGAGCGCGTTTCTCGCGCTTCGCATCCTGTGTCCAAACTTCGAGTATGAGGTCGTGCCGTTCGACCAGATTATCGAAGCGGTGCAGGACGGGCGTTGCGACGCCGGACTACTGATTCACGAAGGCCAACTGTTTTATCAGAAGATGGGCTTGCACAAGGTGGTTGACCTCGGCGAATGGTGGCACGAATGGAAGGGCTTGCCGCTGCCGATGGGCGGCAATGTTATCCGCCGCGAACTCGGCACGGAAACCATCCGCCGCGTCTCTCAATATCTACACGAAAGCATTCGTTACTCGCTCGAACATCGCGCCGACGCACTCGGCTACGCCATGCAGTTTGCGCGCGACATGGACTCGGAACTCGCCGACCGCTTCGTCGGCATGTGGGTCAACGACCTGACGCTCGACTACACCGCGCGCGGACGTACCGCCGTCCAACAACTCCTCGACGAAGGCGCAACGCGCGGCATCATCCCGCGCCGCGTCGAAGTCGAATTCGTGGATTAGACGACGCAGCAGGCAATCGTAGCCACAAGCAAGCGAAATCAGGCATGAGCGTTTGTCCGAATCAGTTAAAACGCTTTCGTTTCTGGCAACATCGAGACGAAAAGATGCATCTGAGAAGGTGCTGAAATGCGTGGTTGTGGCCTCGGTTGGTGTCGAAAACCGCGCCGAATCCTGAAAAATCCCATAGAAAATTATGAAAAGAATTCTTTTATCAATTTCGATGTTGGCGTTGGCCTTGACCACGCAGGCGTGGGCGCAGACGACGGGCAACGCGTCAGCGCAAGCACCGCAACAACAGGCGGCCAACACGTCTACGGGCGCAGGCGGAGCGGTGGACGTTGACCGCATCGTGCGTGCCATGACGGCGAAGGAGACGGAGTTTCGCAAGGCTCTGAGCCAGTACAGTTTCAAACGCGACGCCGTGCTTCAGACCATCGGGCTCGGCGGGCAGATTTCCGGCGAGTATCGCCGCGTCTCGCGTTTCGTCTTCGACGACAGCGGCAAACGCTTCGAGAAGATTCTCTTCTTTCCTCTCTCGACCATCTCCGACATCACCATCTCGGCTGAGGATTTGGACGACCTCGGCGGCATACAGGTCTTCGCGCTCGAAGCCGAGAAGGCGCATCTCTACAACTTCAACTACGTCGGCAAAGAGCGAATCGATGAACTCGACCTACATATCTTCGATGTCGCTCCCAAAGTGATGCCCGACCCCAAGAAGACCAAAGAGCGTTTCTTTCAGGGACGCATCTGGGTAGACACGCAGGATTATCAAATCGTCAAGGCGCGCGGCAAAGGCGTCCCCGAAGGCAAAGACAGCCGCTACCCCACCTTCGAGACCTACCGCGAACAAATCGACGGGCGCTTCTGGTTCCCGACCTACACCTACGCCGACGACGACCTCATCTTCCGCAGCGGCCAAGTCGTTCATCTCCGCATGCGCGTCAAATTCACCGAATTCGAGAAACTGACCGGCAAAGTCCGCATCATCGACGAAGGCGAACCCGACAAAGACGTTTCGCCTACGCCCACGCCCGCGCCAACCAAGAAACCGTAAAGCACTCGGCAAAAGGCACAAAGCAAAAAGCAGTAAAAAAAGCGGCGAATCCGATGTGGTTCGCCGCTTTTCTGTTTTTAAGTCTTCTGTCCATCGCTCGCAATTGTGCAGTTTCGCATGCGAAACTGGCGATACAGTGGAACAATTCAACGATTAAACGCTTGCTCTCCGAGGGTTAGATCGAAGACTCGTCAGATAAAACTATCGGACTAAGAATTGTATGTATAATGCATACACATTCAATCTTATTGGAGCTTTTATGCCTAAGTTGAAAACTGCTGATCTAGTGAACTCAATTGCTCAATTAGGAACGCAAAAAGTATACGATTACCCTAGCGGTAAGGGTAAGTTTAGAATTACGGAGGCAGTGACACCCGAAGGCCCAATCAAATTTAAGCGATGGAAAAGCGGGCAAACGGAAGCCAATGCTTCTTTAGATCGCATCAGCACTAATCAACTAGCAACTGTGGCCTTTGTCTTCTCTAAAAGGCTGAATTATCCAATTCACTTCGATCGTTTGTTCAGCGGAGGCGGCAACACTCGTTCTGTTTTGGAAGCGATGCTTGCTTACACGCCGCATTTCTTTATCTGCAACCCTCAGAGAATAAATCCCTATACCGGCAATACAGAAAATAAGAGATTAAAACACCTCATGTGGTGTCCAGATGAGAAACACTCTTTAGGAGAAATTAGAGAGAAGGAATGCCATCAGCTCATCTCCGAAGTAGAACTAGATGTGGAGTTTGGTGAAATTAACATTACGCCTGCAATGTTGGGCGATGAATTCGATACAATTGAGGCCAAAAAAGTTCATACACAAATGCAGGTCGCGCTGGTGGAAATAGGTAATGCCTTGAACTTCCGCACATGGATTGCTAAAAATGATCGCGCTATTCCGATAGGAGATATCGCCCTCGGTAAATTGCCTGGTGTGATTCAATCTCTGGAGGAGATTCCTATTTTCTATAGTGCTGAAATCGGACGAGCAGCTTCGCTCATTGATTGTATCTGGTTCAGCGATGACTTCAGGTACATCCCGGCTGTGATTGAAGTTGAACACAGCACTGGCGTTACCTCCGGTTTAACTCGAATGCTGAAATTCATGAATACCATTCCGTCAATGACAACCAAATTCACCATCCTCGCGCCAAACGAACTGAGAAACAAAGTGGTATCGGAGGCAAACAACGCTGCTTTTCGCGCATTACAAGCGCGGTTTATGCCTTACTCGACCGTGCGGGAATTGTATGGACTGATAAAGCGATATTCTTTATCAAACGTGATAGAACGAAATTTCATTGAACCTTTTATGGAAAGTATTGTGGAAAAATAAATATGACTGACTTCACAAACTTAGTCGATACGGTACAGCATTCCGACGCACTAACACTCCTTAAAACGCTGCCCGACGAAAGTTTTAATTCAATCATTACGTCGCCGCCTTACTTCGGCCAGCGCGATTACGGCAACGAGGCGCAGATAGGGTTGGAGGAAACCGCTCAAGAGTATGTCGATGCTTTAGTGTCTGTGTTTCGCGAGGCGAGACGTGTGCTGAAGAATGATGGCACGTTGTGGCTAAACATTGGCGACAGTTATGTGGGAGCAACTAGCCAGCATCGCGAAGGCGGCTCACAGGGGAAAACTTCACGTTATAGCCGCAAACACATGAACGGCGTTCCAACCACAGGACGCACCAAGCGCAACAAAGCATTTTATGCAATGGGGCTACCGATGAAGAGCCTAGTTGGCATGCCTTGGCGGGTAGCTTTAGCGTTGCAAAAGGATGGATGGATACTCAGATGTGATGTAGTTTGGCATCGCCCATCATCCAGTGAAAGCGTCAAAGACCGTCCTACTCACGCACACGAATACATTTTTATGTTTTCTAAAAAGCAACGCTACCACTATGAGCGTTCAGCCATGCTGACAGAAAAGGGCGCAAATATTCAGTCCGTCTGGCGTATTACAGGCAGCCCATTCACGGGCGCACACTGCGCCACATTTCCACCAGAACTCATTGAACCGATTATCTTAGCTTCGTGTCCAAAAGATGGCTTAGTGTTCGACCCCTTTGGCGGTTCAGGAACAGTGGGCTTAGTTTGTCGCCAGCATGACCGACATTTCTTGCTCTGCGACATTAGCCAAGAAAATGTCGAGCTAGCGCGTCTGCGTATATCGGAAGGTGTTACGAAGAATGATAAGAGACGCTTGTTGAAACGGGCTGCCGAGCAACAGCCGCAGCATCAACCCATTCATCAAGAGGCTAATGTACAAGAATCCTCTGCGAGTGATTATCTTACATCCTAGAGACATACATCCATCTACTGATTCTTTATCCATCCCCTGCCTTCTGCGGACTATCTACTGATTTCTGTCTTCCGTTTTTTCCAGTTCGTCGGCGATCATTTGGCGGACGTTGATGCTGAGGCGTGTGATGTCTTCGTCGACGAGTCCGTGTGTGCTGACGGGGGGGAGGAAGACGAGTTCGATGGTGCCGGGGCGTGCGGTGCCGGTGCCTTTGCCCATGAGAGTGTCGCTGTTTTTGATGGCGACGGGCACGATGCGGACTCCGGCGTCGCGCGCCATGTAGAAGGCTCCTTTTTTGAAGGGGAGGAGTTGGCCGGGGCGTGCGCGCGTGCCTTCGGCGAAGACGGCGAAGGAGATGCCGCTTTTGATGCGTTCGGTGGCGGCGCGGACGGTTTCGATGGCGCGTTGGCGGTTGGAGCGGTCAATCGCCATAATGTTGACGTAGCTCATGCCGTAGCCGAGGATGGGAACTTTGAGGAGTTCTTTTTTCGCCAGTAGACCGATGCGGCGTCCGTCGCCCGCGTAATAGAAAATCGACGCCGTATCGAGAAACGAGCGATGGTTAGAGACGAAGAGATAGGTCTCGTCGGAACGGAGGTGTTCGCGCCCGCCGACGCGCACGCGGCAACCGCTCAGACGCAGCCAGTTACGTGCGCCGAAACGCGCCCACGGATAGACCCAGTGGCGTCGGCGCGCGAGGTAGGAGACGAGCAGGATGGGCGGGCCGAGGAGGAGTAAAAGCATGGCGGCGACAAACAGCGACCACCAGTAGAAGAGTCGCCCCGCGAGCGGTCTTCGGGCGACGTGTGTGCTAGACTCGCTCGTCGCGACGGACACGTTTCCGGTCAGGCCGGACGCTTCTTCCGCCGACGCTTCATCACTACCCAATTCATTTGAAAGACTATCAGGATGCATCCCGTTTTGCTTCGCCCCGTTCTTTTTGGACTCGCGATTGCCCTTTTTCTCTCCGCTTCTCTGCTCGCGCCAGCGCGTGTCTCCGCTCAGCCGCAACAGCGTCGTCGCCCTCGCGCGACACCAAACACGACGACCAAGAATGCCGCCGCGCCTGTTTCTTCTCCCCGCGCGACCGACGCCGTTCCGAGTCCTCTCTCCGTGCTCGGCTTCACGCCCGGCGACGACCGACGCGTCGCCGATTGGACACAGATACGCGATTACTTCGCGCGTCTCGACCGCGCTTCCACGCGCGTCCAAATGGAAACCGTCGGCACGACGTCGCTAGGGCGTCCGCTCGTCGTTGCCTACATCAGTGCGCCTGAGAATATACGCAACCTCGCAAAATACAAAGAGCTTCAACGACGCCTCGCCGACCCGCGCACCATCCGCGACGATGCGGAACGCGAACGTCTTGTGCGCGAAGGCAAAACGGTCGTCGTCATTTCCTGCTCGATTCATTCGACGGAAATCGTCGGGTCGCAGATGTCGATGCAGTTGGCCTACGAGTTGGCGTCTGCACAGGACGCCGAGACGCGCGAGATTTTGAGTAACACGATTCTGCTGCTCATTCCTTCCGCCAACCCCGACGGCAACGACATCGTTGCCAAATGGTATCGCCGCACACTCGGCACGCCCTACGAAGGGACGGAACCGCCGGAGCTTTATCACGCTTACGCCGGACACGATAACAACCGCGACTGGTTCATGCTCAATCTCCGCGAGACGCAGGCGCTCACGCGTCTCTTCTGGCGCGAGTGGTTTCCAAACATCGTCTACGACGTACACCAGCAAGGCACGACGGGTTCGCGTTTCTTCATCCCACCCTTCTACGACCCGCCCAACCCGCACATCGCGCCCGTGCTCCTGCGCGAAGTCGGGCTCATCGGTCACAAGGTCGCTGCCGATTTACAGAGCGCGGGACATCAGGGCGTTATCACCAACGCGCTCTACGACACTTGGTGGCACGGCGGTTTTCGCACCGCGCCCTACTACCACAACTCTGTCGGCATCCTCTCCGAAGCCGCCAGCGCGAAATTGATGACGCCCATCAACGTCACACCAGAACAACTCCGCACCGCCAACTCGCGCGGCATGCCTTCCGCGCTCGAACGCGCCACCAACTTTCCAGACCCGTGGCCGGGCGGAATGTGGCGACCGCGCGACATCCTCGCCATGGAACTCGTCGCTTCGCGCGCAGTGCTTTCGATGGCCGCCAAATATCGCACGCGTTACCTACGCAATACGTACGAACTCGGACGCCGCGCGCTCGACTGGCGACCCGACTCTGCGACGCGTCCGCTCGCATATCTCATTCCGGCTGGACAGGCACGCGACGAAAATCTCGCGCGAATGATTGGCGCGCTCGTCGCACAGGGCGTCGAAGTTCATCGGATGGATGCGGAGTTGCATCTTTCGCATGATTCACTCGACGCACGCAACGCGCACGAAACGCCGCTCGGCAGTTATCTCGTCTTCCTCGCACAACCCTACCGCGCCAACGTGCAGGCGTTGTTCGAGCGACAGGTTTATCCAGACCGACGGACGGCGGGCGGCGAGGCCGAACGTCCATACGACGTGGCGGGCTGGACGCTCCCGATGCAGATGGGCATCGAGGTCTTGCCAGTCGTCGCCATCCGTGAAAGCGCGTCCGAGCGTCGTCTGTCTCTCGTCCGCGATGAAGACGAAGTGCGCCGCGCGCTCGGTCTCGCTCTACGCGGCGATGCGTCGCCTGTACGCAATCCCATCACGCGTTCCGTCCGCGTCGCGCTCTACAAGAGTTGGCTCGCCTCGATGGACGAAGGCTGGACGCGTTTTGTCTTCGACACTTTTAACGTGCCCTATCGTGCGTTGCTCGACGCCGAGGTGCGCGCCGGAAATCTGCGTGCGCGTTACGATGTCGTTATCCTACCTTCGCAACGCCCGCGCGAGATTGTCGCGGGGCGCGCTAAGGAGACTGCGCCTGCGGAATTCGCGGGCGGCATCGGCGACGCGGGCGTGGAGAATCTACGCCGTTTTGTCGAGGAGGGCGGCACGCTCATCTGCTTCGACGCCTCGACCGAACTCGCCATCAAGCGTTTCAATCTTCCCCTGCGTAACGTGCTGGAAGGTCTGAAATCCTCCGAGTTCTACGCGCCCGGCTCCATCGTCCGGCTCGACGTGGACACCTCGCACGCGATTGCACGCGGATTCTCACGCACGACCGACGCCTATTTCATCAACAGTTCGGCTTTTGAAGTGACGGACGACGCGCGCGTCCGAGTCGTCGCGCGTTACAGTGCGCGCGACGTGTTGCGCTCCGGTTGGTTGCTCGGAAGTCGTTTTATCGAAGGCAAAGTCGCGCTCGCGGAAACGTCGGTCGGGCGCGGGCGCGTCGTCCTCTTCGCTTTTCGCCCGCAGCACAGAGGACAGACGTGGGGCACTTTTCCCTTCATCTTCAACGCCATTGCGGCGGAATGATGCGGCGGAATGATAAAGATGGTAGACAGTAGTCAACAGTCAGGAGAAAAGCGTACAATCGGTTTCGAGGCTGCTGCTGTCTGCTGTTTTTCTTCACGGTTTCGCACTCTGCATTCATCCTTTCCCCTGCGATGTGCATCAAAGAAGGCGTCTGCGCCTCGTCGTCCGTAGCGCCCCGTTCGGTCTTGCCAGAAGGAGTCAACAAGACATGAGAAAGTTTGCTGCCATTGTTTTGCTCCTCTCCCTGTTCGCTGTTTCCACGTCGTCAACCGTCGCGCAGACACGCGCCCGCCGCGTCGGAGGCAATGCGCCGACGCCTGCGCCCGCGTCGTCAAACGTTCCGTCAACTACTGCGCCACGCACGTCCGGCGGCGGTGCGGACGCGAAAGCCAACCCGCGTCCGACGCGTCCGAATCCGCCTGCCGCGACGCGAGAGAACGATGTCGAGGAAGAGGTTGAAGATGATGCAGTCGTGCGCGTCAACACGTCGCTCGTCACCATTCCGGTCAGCGTCATGGACAGAGACGGCAAGTACATCCCCAATCTTTACAAGGAAGATTTCCGCATCTACGAGGATGGCGTTGAGCAGGAACTCGCTTATTTTGCCACCGTCGAAAAGCCTTTCACCGTCGCGCTTGTCATCGACACCAGTAACTCGACCGCCTTCAAACTCGAAGAGATGCAGGACGCCGCTATCGCCTTCGTCAACCAACTCCGCGCCGACGACCGCGTGCTCGTCGTCACATTCGACGACGGCGTACGAGTCGTCTCCGAAGCGACGAGCGACCGCAATGCTCTCCGCAACGCCATTCGACGCACGCGTCGTGGCGGCAGCACAAAACTTTATGATGCGGTCGATTTCGTCATCAAGAACCGTCTTAACCGCATTGACGGACGCAAAGCCATCGTCCTCTTTACCGACGGCGTAGACACTTCCAGCCAACGCGCCAGCTATCAGAGCACCGTGCGCGACGCCGAAGAACTCGACGCGCTCATCTATCCCGTCCACTACGACACCTACGACCGCAACGCCGACAACGGCGGCTCGTCCTGGCCTCCTTCGCGCCGTTCGCCCACCATCCGCATCGGCAGATTTCCCTTCCCGCTCCCGATTCCCTTGCCCGGCGGCGGCACAATCGGCGGCGGTGGCAGAGGCGGCGGTGGTGGCGCGGGTTCGAGCCGCAGCGAACACGAACTCGGCTCGCGCTATCTGCGCGAACTCGCGGACAAGACCGGCGGACGACAGTACGAGGCACACGACCTACGCTATCTCACTCAATCATTCGCCGCCATCGCAGAAGAATTACGACGCCAGTACAGCCTCGGCTACTACCCGAAAATGCAGTCGGCGCAGGCCGGACGACGCCAAATCCGCGTCCGCGTCTATCGTCCCAATCTCGTCGTCCGCGCACGCGACAGCTACATCTACAAGCCTTCCGGTGACACCACCGCACAAGACGACACACGACAACAGCAACAACAGTCCGCCCCGCCCGAACTCCGCCGACGCCAGTTTTCCACCGACCGCGACGGCGAAATTATGAGGAAGTAGTCAGTAGTCAGTAGTCAGTAGAAAAGCCTTCTTTTCGTTCACTTATAAGTGAACGAAAAGAAGGCTTTCAATCGTTTTTATGCTGTCTACTGTCTACTGTTAGATGACCGTTCCGTCCGTGACGGTCGCGTTTTTGGGAACGATGATGATGCCGTCGCGGATGTAGTAGTTGCCGTCGGGCGAGTCTAAGTCTTGGACGCCACTTTCATTGACGAGTCGGACGCCCGCGCCAATGCGCGCATTCTTATCCACGATGGCATGACGAATCACTGTGCCTTCGCCGACGCCGATGCGCGGGCGTCCGGCGGCGATGTCGGCGCGCATCTCGTCTATCGTCTGGTAATAGTCTGCGCCCATCAGGTACGTGTTTTCGAGATGCGCGCCCTGGTCGATGCGGCTGCGGAGACCGATGACGGATGTGGTCAGCGTGGCGCGATTGATGATGCAGCCCTCGCTGATGATGGAGTGATGAAGTTGGCAGTTGTGCATTTTGGAGGGCGGCAAATAACGCGAGCGCGTGAAGATGGGTGCTTCGGCGTCGAAGAAATCGAACTTCGGAAGCAGAGAACACATGTCGAGATTGGCGGCGTGAAAGGCCGAGATGGTTCCGATGTCTTCCCAGTAGCTATTGAAGAGAAACGACTGCACGTTGCCGCCTTTAATCGCCGCCGGAATCACTTCGCGCCCGAAATCGACCCACGAAGTATTCTGCGCGAGCAACTCTTCCAGTTGCGAATAGTTGAAGACGTAGATGCCCATCGAGGCGAGAAAGGGACGCTTGGCCGCTTCTTCGGCGCTGAGGCCGAAAGCCGTCGTATCGACACGCATCTCTTCGAGCGCCGCGCCCTTCGGCTTCTCACGAAACTCCGTAATTCGACCCGTCGCGTCGGCCTTGAGTAGCCCGAACTCCTCCGCCGCTTCGCGCGCAAACGGCACGACCGAAATCGTCACATCCGCTTTCGTCTCGAAATGTCGCGCGAGAAATTTGCGGTAGTCCATGCGATAGAGATGGTCGCCAGAGAGAATCAGCAGCGTGTCGAGACGCCAGTCGCGGATGTGCGGCAACACTTGTCGAACGGCGTCCGCCGTGCCTTGAAACCATTGCGGGCTTTCGGGCGTCTGTTCGGCGGCGAGAATCTCAACGAAGCCGTCGGAGAACTGCGAGAAGCGATACGTGCGCGCGATGTGTCGATTGAGCGAAGCCGAGTTGTACTGCGTGAGCACGAAGATGTTGATGATGTCCGAATTGATGCAGTTTGAAATCGGAATATCGACCAGACGATACTTGCCACCGAGCGGCACAGCAGGTTTTGAACGATGCTGCGTCAAAGGAAATAGACGTGTGCCCGCGCCGCCACCGAGAATCACCGCCAGAATATTTTTTTCCGTCGCCATCACTCTTACTCCAACGCCTCTTGAACTGGAAGATCGAGATACGTGGAGCATAGACGAAAAGCAGCGATGAGGGCAAAGCCATAAGGGATGAGGTGAAAGGAATGATTCATTGATTCATTGGCTTATTGAGTCATTGATTTAATCAGCAATGAGTCAATGACCCGACGCCTCAACGAACCAATTTCTTCTCTTTCGTCCCTACGCGCTCATCCTTCATGCCTTCTTTCAACGCCATGTCGATGCGCCAGATTTTCTTGTGCGTCCGGTAGACGACGATGGACAGGCCGAGCAGCGCAAAGACGGGCACGTAAGGCAACACCTTCGTCATGTGCTTGAGGCCGAAGAGAACCAGCAGCGAGTTGATGATGATGAGTGCGATTCTGAATTCCGTCGGGCCGAAGCGTAGATGGCTGATATTAAACTTCCCCGTCGCTCCGAAAGAGAGAAACGAATTGACCATGAAGCCGCCGAACACGGCCAGCGTCAGCAGCAAGTAGTAGAGCGAACCGACGGGCAAAACAAACGCGTAACCAATCACCAGCGAACACAGGAAAACGTAGTCCAGCAAGTGATCCATATAAAATCCCCACTTGACCAATCCCGTATCGCGATACTTGCCGACCTTGCCGTCAAAGAAATCCGTCACATACTGCAACGCAATCATCGACGACACACCCCACAACCACCGCACGTCCTCCTGTGCCAGATAACTGAACGCCACAACAAGAGCGCACCAGACGAGCGACAGCATCGTCAGATGATGCGTCTCTAAAAACGATGGTATCTTCGGCAACACCACGCTCGCCATGCGTCGCTCCAACGGCGACAGAAACGACGTGCTCGATTTGTTCGCACCCGCAAATTGCTCTCTCAACATCTCTCCAAACCCCTCTCAAACCACACCAAACTTTCATCCAAAACTTCCGACGACAAAACACTCTCAAACACCAACGACACGACGCTCTCTCGTCAGACATTTCATCCGAATGAGGCGCGTCGCACATCTCGTCGTCAATCGCTCAAAGCAATCCGCACGCCGCACTTCGCGCGATTCTTTATTCGCATCTGCTATGGAAAGATAGACGTATTGTGAGGACAAGACGCATCGCCGTCCAAATATATTGCGACACCTGAAACAAATTTTATGCAGTTAGTTTTCGTAGTCGGGCGACTACTTCAAAGGCGAGATTCCGATGCAAAATCCTGACATATATCCTGACACACGCGCAGAGACATTCCTGACAAACACTCCTGACCAACTTGTTTCTGTCAATAACCGCTCGCAACGCCGTTCGTCTTTATCCCTGCGGCTTCCTGCGCGATTTTGATACCGACGCTCGCACCGATACGCGTCGCGCCCGCTTCGACCATCGCACGCGCGTCGCTGATGCCCTTCACGCCGCCCGCCGCCTTGACACCCATCTCCGCGCCCACCGTCCGTCGCATCAACGCCACGTCGGCCACCGTCGCGCCGCTCTTGGCAAATCCAGTCGAAGTCTTGACGAAATCCGCGCCCGCGCGCTTCGCCGCCAGACACGCGCGCACCTTCTCTTCATCCGTCAGCAACGCCGCCTCGATAATCACTTTGCACAACACGCCGTACTCATGCGCCGCCTCCGCCACCGCACGGATGTCGCTCTCGACCGCGCAGTCGTCCCCACTTTTTAACGCGCCGATGTTAATCACCATGTCCACTTCCTGCGCGCCATCCAAAATCACACGCCGCGTCTCGTAAGCCTTCACGTCGGCCAGCGTCGCTCCCAGTGGAAACCCGACCACCGTACACACGGGCACGCCCGTCCCACGCAAGTTGCACGATGACGCACGCACCCAAGACGGATTCACACACACGCTAGCAAAACGAAACTTCGCTGCCTCCTCGCACAGACGCGCGATGTCCCGCTCCGTCGCCTCCGGCTTCAACAACGTATGGTCAACCAGACTCGCCCAGTCCCTCGCCGTCGCCGTCTCGCCCAACACCAACCCGATACGCGACGCACCCGCATCCACAATCCGCTGCATCCTCTCCGGGCAACGATTGAAACACTCCGACGAACACCCGCACAGCCCCGCTTGCTCCTCCACGTCGCCGTTCAAACGCGCCACGATAACATCCGTTATCTGCTCAACGAGGTGCTCCAAATCGCCGTTCTGTGAATATGACATTCAAGACTCCTACAAATAACCACTGAGATTTTCGTCTGACTCTCACATAAATGCTATGCCGCTAAATTTTAGCACTTGTACTGCCGCTCGACGGCTTGGATTTTGGCGACGCGTTTTTTGTGTCGGTCTTCGCTGATTTCCGTCGCCAGCCAGGTGCGAACGATGTCGCGCATCTCTTGCGTGTTGATGATACCGCTGCCGAGTGTGAGGACGTTGGCGTCGTTGTGTTCGCGTGAGTTTTGAGCGAGTTTGACGCTGTAGCAGGCGGCGGCGCGGACGCCCGGAACTTTGTTGGCGGTCATGCAGGAACCGACGCCTGCGCCGTCGATGATGATGCCGAGGTCGGATTCGTGTTCGGCGACGGCGCGTGCGACCGCGTGTGCGAAGTCCGGGTAATCGACTGCATCGGTGGAATCGGTGCCGAAGTCGCGCACGGTATGGCCGAGTTCGACGAGAAACTTTTTGAGTTCCTCTTTCATGGGATAGCCACCGTGGTCTGCGCCGACGGCGACGTGCTTCGAGGCGCGCGAACCGCGACGCGGGATGCGCCGGACGAGTTCGATGCCGCGTTCCTGCACGATGTCAGCGGCGAGCGGCGTGAGGCGTGCGCTCTCGGCGATGCGGAGGCGTGCGCCGCGTGCGAGGTCGCGCACGTCGTCTTCGGTGATGATGGTTTTGGAAGATTCGTCGCGCGCGATAGGAGCATCTTCCTTCGCTTCGCGCGGCGAAGCTGCGACGTTGACGATGCGCGTCGCTGATGTCTGCTCCGGCGTGGCGCTCTCCGCTACGACGTTTGTCGGAGTTGAGATTGATTGCGGTGGAGAGGTGTCGGCGGTTTCGTCTGCGGGAAGCGCATTCTGTAGCACGTCGCGGACGAGAGCGCGTACGCGGTCGCGTGTTGATTGTTCGTCTGCCATAAAATTCCAGAGGCTAGAGGTCAGTGGTTAGAATTAAGAGAAGAAAAGCATGGTTTTTCACTGACCTCTAACCTCTCGCCTCTGACCTCTGCCTTCAAATGTTGACCTGTGGTGAAACCTTTCATAGTATGTCGCACCAAGAGGCGCGCGCGCAAACGCGTCGCCGGATTACGCCGGAAGTTTTCGATTCTTTAGGTTGTCGATTCTATTCTGCTGGAAATTTGGAGGCAAACTTGTCATCTTCTTCCGCCCGTATCATGTCGGAGTTTACCAACCCGAATCTCGAACCGCTCTTTACCGCCGAACAGATTCAAACGCGCATCGCCGAACTCGGTGCAGAAATCGCAAGCGATTATGCGGGGCGCAATCCGCTGCTCGTCGGTATTCTGAAGGGCGCTGTTGTGTTTATCAGCGACCTGATGCGCGCCATCGACCTCCGACTCGGCATGGAGTTCATGGCGATTTCCAGTTACGGTTCGTCCACGCGCACGTCGGGCGAGGTGAAGATTGTGAAAGACCTCGACGTGGCCGTTGAAGGACGCGACATCCTCGTCGTCGAAGACATCGTGGATACGGGGCTGACGCTCTCCTACCTTCTCCCGAATCTCTACGCGCGCGGCGCACAGAGCGTCAAACTCGCCGCCCTGCTCGACAAATGGGAACGCCGCGAACGCGAAGTCAAAATCGACTATCTCGGCTTCAAGATTCCAGACGCCTTCGTCGTCGGCTACGGCCTCGACTTCGCCGAACGCTACCGCAACCTACCCTACATCGCCGTGCTCAAAGACCCAGATGCGTAAATGGTGAATGGTAAATCGTAATTGGTGAATAGATATAAGCAGTTCTTTCTATTCACCATTTGCCATTTATGATGGACGATTCACGATTGACGACAAAAAGCTTTCGCCTGCCGAGAGTTGGAGGCCGAAGTTGTGCGCGATGGTCTGTCCGATGTCGGCGAGCGATTGGCGGTCGCCCAAGTTGACTCCGGCGCGTGCCTGCTGGCCGTAGACGACGAGCGGGGCGTATTCGCGCGTGTGGTCTGTGCCTCGATAGGTGGGGTCGTTGCCGTGGTCGGCAGTGATGATGTAGAGGTCTGTGGGGCGCATGGCGGCTTCGATTTCGGGGAGGCGCGCGTCGAAATGTTCGAGCGCGCGTGCGTAGCCTTCCACGTCGCGGCGGTGTCCGTAGAGCATATCGAAATCGACGAGGTTGGAGAAGATGAGTCCGCGCGTGTCGTCTCGGAGGGCGCGGATAGTCTGGTCGATGGATTGGTCGTTGTTCTTGGCGGCGATGTCCTGTGTGACTCCGGCGGCGTCGTAGATGGAAGCGACTTTGCCGATGGCAACCACGTCGAGCGAGGCTTCGTTGAGCGCGACGAGCAGATTTTCACGCGGCGGTGGGACGGCATAATCGTGTCGATTTTCGGTGCGACGAAATGCGCCCTCGTCGCCGACGAAGGGACGCGCGATGACACGCCCGACTTCGTGCTCGTCGCGTAGAATCGCGCGTGCCGTCTCGCAAATTTCGTAGAGACGCGCGACGGGGATGACGCCTTCGTGCGCGGCGATTTGGAAGACGGAATCGGCGGAAGTGTAGACAATAGGCTTGCCTGTGCGGACGTGTTCCGCGCCGAGTTCTTTGATGATTTCCGTGCCCGACGCAGGCACGTTGCCGAGAATGCCGGAGACGCCCGTCTCGCTGATGAAGCGATTGATGATGTCTGCGGGAAAGCCCTGCGGATAGGTTGGGAAGGCGCGTTCGAGAATGATGCCCGCCATCTCCCAGTGGCCTGTGGTTGTGTCTTTGCCGTTCGAGGCGAGCGCGCAACGACCGAAAGATGCGCGCGGATTTTCCACGGGCGGCACGCCGCGAAGTGGACGAATATTGCCCAACCCATGACGCTGCAAATTCGGCAGACGCACCTCGCGCGATTCCAAAATGTGACCGAGCGTGTCGGCTCCGGCATCGCCCCACGCGGCGGCGTCCGGCATCTCGCCCATGCCGAGACTATCAAGCACAATCAGCACGATGCGTTCAAACGCACGGCTGCCATTTGTCTGTTCGTTAATCAACTCTGCGACACCTCTCAAAAGATTTTCAAACACGAATCGCTTCGACTAATTCCACTCAAACTGCTTCACACCTGCCACCCACTTCATTACCACCTTCTGCTCACTTCTTACAGCTTACCGCTCACGGCTTCATGTTCCTGGCGCCTGGTAGCCTTCGCGTGCGCGCACCTGCGCGTCGCGGATGCCTTTGATTTGGACGCGGATGGCGCGAAAACGTCCGTCGCGTGTCTTGTTGGTCGGGTAGTAGCCGAGGCTGTACTGCGTGCCGATTTCGGCGGCGACCTGACGGAAGGCTGCGCGCGCCTCTTGCAAGTCGGCGACGGGGAATGTTTTGCCGCCGGAGTCGCGTGCGAGCGCGTCCATCTCCTGTCGCGCAAGATTGTAGAGCGTGCGGCTGATGTTCATGCGTTCAAACTGTCCGAGACGACAGAAACTCGCGTAGTCGGACGAGTCTGCGCGCGAGGCGAAGATGCGACGGTAGCGTTGAAGTTGCGCGCGCGAGAGACGCAGCGTGCCGTCGTCCTGACAATCCTTCATGATGCGTTCTTCGACAAACTCCTCGGTGTTGACCTGCACGAAATAACAGACCAATCCAGCCTGTTTGAGACGCTCACGCGCCTCGTCGAAATCGGCTTCGCTCGTCGAATCGACGCCATCCGTGAGCGCGACGAGCGCGCGGCGTCCGCGTACGTCTTCGCGCGGCGGTTCGCGGAAAATGTTGACGGCGACGCGTTCCAGCCCGTCGTAGAAGGGTGTGCCGTTGCTTGCGCCAACGGTGTCGATGGCTTCGCGCAGGGTCTTGCGGTCGTCGGTCAGAGGCGTTTTGATTTCGACCGACGCGAGTTTGTCTGCGCCGTCCTGCCGCGTGTTGAAGGCGAGGATGGCAACGCGGTCGCCCGGCCTGAGCGCGTCGATAAAGACGTTGGCGGCGCGACGAATGAGTCCGACTTCGGCGCGCGTCGAACCGGAAGTGTCGAGCAACAGGGCGACCTCGAAGGGCGCATCCGTGGTTGCGAAGTTGGCGATGCGTTGCGGTCGTCCGTCTTCAAGGAGGATGAAATTTTCGGCGCGTAGACCCGTCAACACGCGCCCCGTGCGGTCGGTCACAACCGCCGGAACCGAAACCAGTTCCGTCTCGACACGCACTACGTCGTCTTCGTCAACCTCCTCGCCCGCAGAGGATGATGAAGAATTTGTGCCTCCGGTGCGCGGCGTCGCGGCGGGTGTTGCGCGCGGCGTCGGATTGGGCGATGCGCCGATGCGTCGCGGTCGCTGCTGTTGAGTTTGTGTTGGCGCGTCGGTCTGTTGGGCATGTGCGTTTGAGAACGCGACGCCGCAGAGCACGACGAGCGTCGAGAGAACGGCGACAAGGGCGTGCAGTGTCGGCGACGTTCTTTTCGGCATCTTGAGCTTCGGGCTTGATGAATACTTGGACACGGGCTTAAACTCTTTCACATCGGATGTTCACGTTGAATATAGCCGCAAATGGGCGTCGGCTGGAAGGAGCGAACAGCGTATGTCCGTCATCGGCAGATTGGACGAACAGGTGAACGCCGTGCTAATCCGCCCGCTCTCGCATAGACGCGAGCAGGATGAGCCGACTACACCTCGCGTTGACCGAGAAGACGCGACGCCCCAAGAGCCGTCGCCGATTGCAGAGGCATCGAAAAATAAGAGCCGGGAGGCGGCGCGCGAGTTGCCCGTGTGGCTTCTGTAGAAAGTGTGTCGGGTTTTGAGAGCGGCTTGACGAGGCGTGCGCCGCAAAGTGATACGAAGGCGTCGCGGGTGCGCTTGACACCGTGCGAGGGCATCTCTTAAAGTGTCGCGTATCCCGTCAATGACAGGGTCGAAATTTTCGACTGACGGAAGCCATGTTATTTGAAGCGCGCGTCTCTGATGATTTTGCCCAGACGTTACACGCAAGGCAGCGGAGAGACCGAGCAGGCACGTACGTCAATGGTAGACGGCTTCCCTTACAAGGAAGAGGTTGGGGGTTCGAGTCCCTCCGTGCCTACCAGACGAAGGGCGAGAGCGGTAGTGGCCGCCCATTTGAAAATTAGAGCTTACATGCGGAGTCGTAGTTCAGTTGGTTAGAACGCCGGCCTGTCACGTCGGAGGTCGCGGGTTCGAGTCCCGTCGGCTCCGCCACTTACGAAGCGGTTGCCTTTCGGTAAATTGAAAGGCAACCGCTTTTGCTTTTGCACGGAGGCAGACGGATGCGCCTCCATTTTTCATACGTATGATTCCTGTCGCGGAAGCCGTCCGCATCATCATTGAGAAGACTAGGACGCTCGCGTCAGAACGCGTCGCACTCGCCGCCGCGCTCGGACGTGTGCTCGCCGAAGACATCTCTGCCGATTCGGACTTGCCGCCGTTTGACCGCGCGCAGATGGACGGATTCGCCGTGCGCGCAAGCGACACGACGGATGCGCCCGTGCGCTTGCGCGTCGTGGGCGAGGCGGCGGCGGGGCGCGGCTGGCGCGGAACGCTTCAGGCGGGCGAGGCCGTGCGTATCATGACGGGCGCGCCGTTGCCTGCGGGCGCTGACAGCGTGCAGCAGGTCGAAGTGACACGCGAACTCGAAGACGGCGCGATGGTCGAGATTGAACGTGCGACGATGGTGGGGCAGTTCTTCATTAGGCGCGCGAGCGAAATCCGCAAGGGCGAGACGGTGCTTCGCGCGGGCATGGAAATCAACGCGGCGTCAATGGCGGCGCTCGCTTCGTTCGGTTATGCGGAGGTCACCGTCAGGCGTCGCCCGCGCGTCGCAGTGCTGGCGACGGGAACGGAACTCGTCGCCGTCGATAAGCAACCGGGCGCAGACGAGATACGCGATTCAAACAGCTACTCGCTCGCGGCTTACGCAGAACTGGCGGGCGCAAGCGTCGAGCGTCTGCCTTTCGCGGGCGACGACCCTGAATTGTTGAAACGACTGATTGCGGAGAGCGCCCCGCGTGCCAACGTGCTTGTCTTGTCCGGCGGCGTTTCGATGGGCGTCTACGATTTTACCAAGACTGCTCTCGGTGCACTCGGCGCGGAAATCTTTTTCGAGCGCGTCGCGTTGCGTCCCGGCAAGCCGACGGTCTTTGCGCGTCTCGGCACGACACTCGTCTTCGGTCTGCCCGGCAATCCCGTCTCGGTCTCCGTCACGTTCAATCTGTTTGCGCGTACGGCGCTCCGCGCGATGCAGGGCTACGGCCATGCGTCGGCGTTGGAGGAAGAACGAGCCGTGCTTGCGCGTCCCGCGAAGGGCGCGTCGGAGCGCATGAGTTATCTTCCGGCGAAACTGCGGACGGACGAAGAAGGCCGACTCATTGCGGAGCCGTTGAAGTGGGGCGGGTCGTCCGACCTCGTAGCGTTTACACGCGCGACCGCGCTCGTCATCTTGCCCGAAGGAAGCAAGACGGTTGACGCAGGCACGGTCGTTAGAGTTGTGCGACTGCCGGGATAATTCAGGGTAAAGATAAAAAGGCAAAAGGAAAGACGTGGCGTGTCTTTCCTTTTGCCTTTTACCTTTTTACTTTTGCCGTGTTGATTTAGTTGGGCATCAAAACGGTGTCGATAACGTGAATGACGCCGTTCTTCTGGTAGACGTTAGCGGTGGTAACGCGCGCCATGCCGCCCTTTTCATCCATCACGACGACGGCGTTGCCGTCCATGTGCGCTGTCAGGGTGTCGCCGCTGACGGTGGTGAAAGTGGCTTTGCCGCCGCCCTTTTTGATGGCTTTCATGATGGCTTTGGCGTCCATCTTGCCGGGCACCACATGATAGGTCAGGATTTTGGTGAGCATGGCTTTGTTCTCAGGTTGCATCAGAGAATTGAGCGCATCGCTCGGAACTTTGGCGAAGGCATCGTTTGTTGGAGCAAAGACCGTGAACGGCCCCTTGCCGCTCAACGTTTCGACCAATCCGGCACTCTTGACGGCGGATACAAGCGTCGTGTGAATCGGAGAATTGAGCGCATTCTCGACGATAGATTTGTTACGGTACATAGCCGCGCCACCCACGGTCGGGTTCATTTGCGCGAAAGCATCAGCCGATATCACGGTCAGCGATGCGACGGCCACCAGCACCAACATCAGGAAATTCTTTTTCATCTGTTTCATCCTCTCGAAATTTTCAAGTTAGCAGTTAATTGAATCAGCCAAGATACGTTGCAGGTCGAGCCGACGGATTGGAGTTGCGCGAGATTTTGCTGAAAACTTTTTTCATGACTCGTCTTCCCATCATCCGCTCTCCATTCCTTTCGCGGCTCTCTGTGCAATCGCCTAAGTTACGTTTGCCGTCGGACACGCGGTTTGCCGTCGATGGATGAATTAGTGTGTCGTCTCTCGCTAAAACTTCACTTTTTGATGTCTAAGTCGAAGCAAGAGAGAATGGAGCAATCATTTGAGGGGATGAATTCGACTTCACCGACCTGTTGCCTTACGCCCCGCGCTTTCTGCATACTCGGTTCCGCACATGAAAAAACTTTCTCATCTAGACGAACAGGGACGCGTGGCGATGGTGGATACGAGCGCGAAGCCGACGACGGCGCGGCGTGCCGTCGCATCGGCGCGCGTGTTGATGTCGCCGGAGACGGTTGCCGCCGTGCGCGCGCATCAGACGCCGAAGGGCGACCCCATCGAGACGGCGCGACTCGCCGGAATCATGGCCGCCAAACGCACGTCGGAACTCATCCCGCTCTGTCATCCGCTTCCGCTCACGCACGTCGAAGTGCGCGCCACGGTCGAGGACACGGGCGTCTTTATCGAAGTCGAAGCCGCAACTCAGGCACAGACCGGAGTCGAGATGGAAGCCCTCACCGCCGCCACAGTCGCCGCGCTCACCGTCTACGACATGTGCAAAGCCGTCGATAAAGCGATGACGATTACCGATGTACGTCTGGAAAGAAAGACGGGCGGTAAATCAGGCGACTACGAAAGGGATGTGGGCGGAGAGATGAGGGATGAAAGGAAAGACAAGGGCGAAAAGGGAAAAGGGTCAAAAGGTTAAAGGGCGTCATCTTCACCTCTCCCCATTTCACCTTTTAACCTTTAACCCCTCTTGCTTTATCCTTCATCCCTCCGCCCTCATCCCTTTTTTTCCTGAACGCTTCATCGTACAATGTCGTATCAGTTTAGGAGTCCGTAAGTTTTTGTTGAAGCGGAGATTCTATGAAACTAATGATTGCACACGATGCGCGCCCGCAGGTTCGCACACTGCTCATCGCCGCCGCTCTGACAGTGGCGTTGTGGTTTATTCCGTTCGCGGAAATTCTGACCTATCCATTCCGCATTTTCGTCACCTTTATACATGAGGGCGGACACGCGTTGGCGGCCTTTGTGACGGGCAACGAAGTTCACAGTCTCAATGTGTCGATGGATGGAAGCGGGGAGGTTTATTCGACCAGAGGCGGACTCATCTCTAGCCTCTTTGTGTCGAGCGCAGGCTACCTCGGCGCGATGGCCTACGGCGCTCTGCTCCTGACGCTGATACGTCGTTCGTTTGCGGCGCGCATGGTGCTCGTTGCTTCCGCCGCGTTGGTTCTGACTCTGACGGTCGTTTACGGTTTCTTTAGCCCGCTCTCTAATGGCGCGCTTCCCGGCATGTTCACGCTCTTTGCGGGCGGCACACTTTTCGTCGGACTCGTCGCCGCCTCGCGTTTTATGAGCGCCCGCGCGGCCTCGTTTCTAGTCAGTTTTCTCGCCGTGCAATGCATTCTCAACGCGCTTTTCGATTTGAAGACGGTGCTCTTTCTCTCGACGCCGTTCGCGGGCGGCGCACAAACCGATGCGGCGAACATGGCTGCCGCGACAGGCATTCCGGCCTTTTTCTGGGCGCTCGCATGGATTGGCGTCGCGTTTCTGATTCTGTCGGTGGCCTTGCGCGCCTACGCCGCCAACAGCAACGCGCCAACTCAACCCGATTTACCTTTTGAAGATTCACCGCTCGAAGTCTAAGACAAACGACGTGAGCGCCGACATCCAGAGGTCGCCGGAGACTGTGTGTGAAATCAACGCATCCGACGACCTCTCCGTCTCTCCCGGCATCGAGGTTTCCACAACCAGCATTCCCATCTCTGCCGACAGCATCATCCTCTCTCCCGACAACAAGGCTTCCCTTCCTTCCAACAACGCTTCCATCGCTCCACTGGCAACGATTCCTGAAAACTCGCACGTCTGCGACAGCGCCGCGACGCCTGAAAACTTTTTGACACTCTCGTCGCTGCCCGTCGGCTCGCGTCTCATCCTGCGTTGCCGCAAAGACTGGCGTGACGCCACCATCACTGCCATCGAACCCGACAAAATCGTCCTCTCCGTCGGCGCACCCACCGGACGCACCTACCGCGTCCGCCGTCCGCACGATGCCCCTCTCTCACTCGACGGCTCCATCCCCGTCCTCGGCGAAGGCGCATGGCGCATCGGCCTCGCGCGCTACGACTGCCGTTGGTAAACGCTCGCACGAAGTAAAAGGCAAAAGGTAAAAGTAGGGGAAGACGCCTGCTCCTCACTTTTGCTTTTCACTTTTTCCTTTTCTGTCCGCTTCGTTTCAGCGATGAATCGGGTTATTATGTGTGTTTCGCTGTAAGGCAGGAATGTTTGCTATGTGTAGGCGGCGTGTATTTGAGACATGATTGAAGAAGCCATCGAAGTGCGCGGAGCGCGCGTTAATAATCTCAAGAACGTGAGTTTTTCCATCCCCGTCGAACGCCTGACGGTGGTGACGGGTGTGTCGGGTTCGGGTAAATCGTCGCTGGCGTTCGATACGGTTTACGCAGAGGGGCAGCGTCGCTACGTCGAATCGCTGTCGGCTTACGCGCGGCAGTTTTTGGAACGGATGGATAAGCCGGACGTGGACGAGGTGCGCGGCATCCCGCCCGCGATTGCTATCCGGCAGAAGAATTCGACGCGCAACCCGCGTTCGACCGTCGGGACGCAGACGGAAATCTACGACTACCTGCGCCTCCTCTATGCGCGCATCGGGACGACTATCTGCCGCGTCTGCGGGCGCGAGGTCTATCACGATTCGCCGGAGTCAGCGGCGCAGGAAGTGCTCGCCACGCTCGCTGAGGGGACGCGTTTCTACGTCCTCTTTCCTGCCGAGGCGGGGATGCGTGTGGAGACGAACGGCGACGGCAGCAGCAGCGGGAGCGGCGCGAAGAAGACGGGTGCGAGCAAGCGTCGCAAAAAAGCGGAGGGTGGCAACGCGACGACGGACGCGCGTGCCGTGCAAGCCCACATTATGAGCTTGATGCAACGCGGCTTCACACGTCTCTACAGCAACGGTGAGACGATTGAACTGCGTTCGCCAGACGATTACACGCGGACGGATTTCGCGGGCGTCTTTGTGTTGGTTGACCGTCTCGTCGCACGTCAGGACGTGCGCGAGCGGCTGGTCGATTCACTCGAAACCTGTTTCATCGAAGGACACGGCGCGGCGGTCGTGCAGACGGCGGAGGCCGAGCCGCGTGCGTTGCGTTTCTCCGAACGCTTTGAATGCAAGTACGACGGCACGGTCTACGCGCAACCGGAACCTCGCCTGTTCAGTTTCAATAATCCTTACGGCGCGTGCCCGACGTGTCAGGGTTTCGGCAACACCATCGGACTCGATTTGGATTTGGTCATCCCGAATCCGATGCTGTCGCTTAACGAGGGCGCGATTGAACCCTGGACGAAGCCGCAGCACGATTGGGCGCGCACGGAGTTGAAGCGTTTCTGCCGACAGGAAGGCATCCCGATGGATGTGCCTTACGCGGAACTTTCGCGGCAGCAGCAACGCGCCATCGTCGAAGGCAAAGGCAGTTGGGCGGGCGTGCGCGGCTTCTTCGCTTGGTTGGAGACGAAGAAATACAAACTCCACGTTCGCGTCTTTCTGGCGAAGTATCGCGGCTACACGCTCTGTCCCGATTGCAACGGCGGACGACTCCGGCAGGAGGCGCGCGACGTGCGCGTCGGCAATGAGACGTTGCCCACCGTCTGCGCGCTCTCGATAAAAGAGGCCGACGCCTTCTTCCAAAAGCTCGAACTCACGCCCGAACAGACGGCGATTGCCGACAAAGTGCTGTTTGAGATTCGTCGTCGCCTGCGTTTCCTCGTCGATGTCGGTTTGGATTATCTGACGCTCGACCGTCTCGCTTCGACTCTTTCGGGCGGCGAGGCGCAACGCATCCAACTCGCCACCAATCTCGGCTCGTCGCTCGTCGGCGCGCTCTACGTCCTGGACGAACCTTCCATCGGTCTCCATCCGCGCGATTCGGAACGTCTCATCAAACTGCTGCACAACCTGCGCGACATCGGTAACACAGTGCTCGTCGTCGAACACGATGAGGAGATGATGCGCGCCGCCGACCATATTCTCGACATCGGCCCCGCGGCGGGTGAACTTGGCGGGCGCGTCGTCTACGAAGGCGACTTCGCCGGATTGCTCAAAGACGGCAACACACTGACCGGAAAATACCTGCGCGGCGAAACCGAGATTAAGGAACCGAAGCAGCGCCGGACGCCCAAGAAGAAACGTCTCGCGGTGCGCGGCGCAACCGAGCACAATCTACAAAACATCGACGTAGAGATTCCGCTCGAAATGCTCGTGTGCGTGACGGGCGTGTCGGGTTCGGGTAAATCGACGCTGGTGCACGATGTGATTTATGCGGGAATGAAGAAGCAACGCGGCGAATGGCAGGGGCAAGTCGGCGCGTTTCAAAAGCTCGAAGGCACGCAGCACGTTGACGACGTGATACTGGTTGACCAGTCGCCCATCGGTCGCACGCCGCGCTCGAATCCCGTCACCTACATCAAAGTTTATGACGCGATTCGTGAAGCTTTCGCTTCAACACGCGACGCGCAGGCCAAAGGCTTCGACCCGTCTTTCTTCTCCTTCAACGTGCCGGGCGGACGCTGCGACGTGTGCGAAGGCGACGGCACGGTGACGGTCGAGATGCAGTTTCTCGCCGATGTCGAACTCGTCTGCGAAGAGTGCAAGGGCACGCGCTTCAAGCCGCAAATTCTCGACGTACGTTATCGCTCGAAGAACATCAACGACGTGCTCAGCATGACCGTCCGCGAAGCGATGACCTTCTTCCGCGATGTCAACAAGATTGCCAATCGCCTTCGCGTGCTCGACGATGTGGGCTTAGGCTACTTGCGCCTCGGACAATCCGCCACGACGCTCTCCGGCGGCGAAGCGCAACGCGTCAAACTCGCCGCGCATCTCTCCAAACGCACAGGAGCCAAAACGCTCTATATCTTCGACGAGCCGACCACCGGACTCCATTTCGACGACATCAACAAACTGCTCGCCGCCTTCCGCACGCTCGTCGAAGCGGGCGGTTCGCTCCTCGTCATCGAACACAACTTGGACGTGATTAAGACCGCCGACTACATCATCGACCTCGGCCCCGAAGGCGGCGACCGTGGCGGCCAAATCGTTGCGACGGGAACGCCCGAAGATATTATGGCGACGCAAGCATCACACACGGGTCGTTTCCTTCAGGCGCATCTCTCGCGCTCGAACGGCCACGGGAAAAGAGTCGAACAAGCGGCGTCTGAAAGTCGTTGAAGATGGTTGGAGCGCGAGCCTCCAACGTCAAACTTCCACTCTTAACGAAAAAGGAGAATCCCCTGTGTACAGAATATCTCCGCATAGCATGTCTCGCCTGGTGTTCGCTTTGTTGCTTTGCCTTCTCGCCGCCGCGCCGCCCGCCCTCGCGCAGAGACGCATCCCGCAATCCGCGCCGTCCAGGAGTGTCACCAAAAATTCATACGTGCGTGCGCGCCGTATTTTGGACGCAGGACTCGCGGCGCTCGGCGGACTCGATGCCCTGCGCGCGACGGAAGATGTGACCTATACAGGCAAAGGCGTTTCTTACGCGCGTAATCAGAGCGTGCGCGTCAATCCTCCGTTCGATGCGATGTCGAGGGATGAGAGCTTGTTCGTTGACCTGCGGAATCGAAGATATATTTTTGAAAACCGCGACCCCTTACCTGGCGGTTTCGTCTTCGGTGGAAAGACCGTCATCAGCGGCGGCAACGGTTTTTTCGTCAATCCGATTGATAAGACCGTCGCGCCCGTCAACCTCGCCAACTTCAACAACATCAACTTTGTCCGTCGCCTCCCGCACCTGCTTCTGTTGACCGCTCTCGAACGCGCGGCGACGCTGCGTTGGCTCGGTGAAGAGATGTATCAAGGCCGCACGCACAATCTCGTCGCCTTTGCCACGGCCAACGGCGTTCTCACCACTCTCTTCTTTGATACCAGAACAAATCTCTTGACGAAGTATGAGCAGATGGTGACAGACCCGTTGGACGGCGATGCTTTGCAGGAGACAATATTTCCAGATTACCGCACGGTCGGCGGCTTCAAAGTCCCGACCGCCCGCGTGACGAAAAGAAACGGCGAGACGCTCGAAGATGTGAAGTATGTGGACGTGCGTTTCAACACGCGCCCGCCGGAGAGCGCGTTCGCCAAACCCGAAGGCTACGAGGAACTCCCGCTACCCACGCCGCCTCCGACCAAAGAGACGAAACTGGCCGATGGCGTCTATCTGCTTGAGGGCGGGGCGAACACTCTGGCCGTCGAGTTTGAAGATTACGTGTTGATGGTCGAGCCGTACGCGGGCGGTCGCGGCCCGAAGCCGACCTACAGCAAGGCGCGCGAGTTGTTTCCGGGTAAGCCCGTCAAGTACATCGTCGTGACGCATCATCACGACGACCATTCCGGCGGCCTCCGCAGCTACATCGCCGAAGGCGTCACCGTCGTCACGACGCCCGCCAACCAACGCTATTTTGAACGCATGGCGTCCGGCACCTTTACCATCAACCCCGACGACCAGACGACCAAGCCACGCCCCGTCGTGTTTGAGTTTCTACAGAACAAGAAGCGCGTCTTCACCGACGGCAAGCAGACCGTCGAAGTCATCGACATCGGTCCCAGCCCGCACGCCGAGGAGATGCTCATCGTCTATCTGCCGAAGGAGCGGCTCGTCTTTCAAGGCGACCTCGTTAACCTGCCCGCCAACGGCAAGTACAGGCCGACGACCGTCAACGACTCAACGATTCACTTTGCCGAAACGATAAAGCGTCTCGGACTCGACGTGAAGAGAATCGCCGCCGTCCACGGCCCCATGACGACGCTCGACGACCTGCGCGACGCCATCGACAAGAAACGTGCCGCGAAGTGAAAGGAAGGTTGAATCTATTTTATGAGTTTGAAGGAACGCATTGTTAACGACATGGTGGCCTCGATGAAGGCGAAGGACGCGGAGCGCACTTCGACGCTTCGCATGGTGAAGGCCGCCGTGATGAACCGCGAGATTGAGAAGGGCGGCGAAATCACCGACGATGAGATGACCAAACTTCTCCGCACGCTCGTCAAGCAGCGACGCGATTCGGTCGAGCAGTATGAGAAGGCGGGACGCGCGGAGTTGGCGGCGAAGGAGACTGCGGAGATTGCCGTCATCGAATCCTATCTGCCGCAGGCCGCTACGCGCGAGGAGATTGAAAGGGTGGTTGCCGAAGTCATCTCGGAAACGGGTGCGTCTTCGATGCGCGACATGGGCGCCGTGATGAAGGGCGCGCAGGCGCGTCTCGCCGAACGCAATGCCGATGGTCGAACCGTGAGTGAAATCGTTAAAGCAAAACTCGCCTGAGCGTTGCTGTCGCCGGATGGACGGGCGGCAGTGTCCGAATCGGTCGGAAAATTTACTCGAAGCCGAGGCGGCGCAGACGACCCATGAGACGTTTGCGCCGCTCTCAGTTCACGTCGGAAGTCGCGTTCGACTCCGGCGGTGAAATCGTGAATCGGAGAGTTGTGCGAGAGAGGTAAGCGAGTGCGGGGCGTGCTACGAAATTCTGTGGCACGCCCCGCACTCGCTTAGGCTGCGTGCTTTCGTCTTGCACGTTCTCCGTAAGTCTTTTGCGGCATGATGGTTTGCGCGAGCAGAAGCATGTACATGGGTATCGGCTCCGGCGCGGGAGGTTCGCTAACGGGCGCGTGTTTTGAAAGCAGTTCGAGGGCTGCATCGCAGAAGTCGCAGGCGGCGATATGACGCCTCGTTGGCTCGCGCAGTAAGAACGAGAGTGTTGAATCTTGATATGCTCGCAACGTTTCAACGTGCGGGCAGTTCGTGTGTCGCACGAAGGGCGCGTGGGTTGAGGTAATCATCGGTATCACTCCGTCTTGTTCTGAGTCTGACCGACTCGAAGGGGGCGGGCGCGTGTCCGCCGTGCAAGCGCAACTTTCGCGGCTGGCACGCGGGCACACGCCCTACATCAGCGACGCAAGTTTAACCGTCTTGTCTGACGGCGCGGTTCTTACGCCGTCGCAGTTTCGCTGCGATGCCTGTCAGACCCGTGCCGAGCAAGAGCAGCGTGGCGGGTTCGGGCACAGCCGACACCTGGCTTGCATTCGTAAACTGTCCTGTCAGAGAGGCCGTCTGACCCGGATTTATCGCCACATCGTTGACGTTGAAGAAGAAGGAACCGGTGCCGCAAGTGGTTTGCTGGCCGGGGATGGTGGTCGCCCCGCAGTTCGTGTCGGTGAAGGTGAAGAGGACGGGCGTGTCGTTGTCGAAGTTGATGAAGACGCCGCCGTTGGCCGTCGAAGTCACCATGCCCGTCAGCGTCGCGGTAAAGAGCGTCGTGTTGGTGCCATTGATGCCTTGCGGGTCTGTGAACGTCACACGAAGCGTGAAGGATTCGTCGTTGTAGTTTGCCAGCGTACCCGCAAGACTGAACGAGCCGAGATTGTCCTGATTGAGTCCACCGGGCACGGGGTTGCCGCCGAGACCGAGGAAACCTCCGGCGGTCGTTCCGCTAAAGGTCGCGTTGTTGTATTGGAGGCCGAGAAGCGTCGCATTCTGATAGGCACCGTTGGTGCTCGGCGGCACACAGCCCAAGCCGAAACAACCATTCGTGTTGCCAGCGATAAAAACTTCGTCGGCGCGTGTTTGAGTTTGCGAGAGAGCCAGAAGGGCTACGGCGAAGATGATGAGTGTGAGAGGTCTCACCAACGCAAGCATACGGGTATTCATGGGATTTCTCCTCTAAGGGGTTGGGGCACAGGTTGTCGGTGGCGCAGCACCGTCGGCGAGAGGAACAGGGGCAATTGTTACTCCCCCGTAGTGGAGCTACGCCCGTAGATGGCAGGTTTTGTTCGGCTGCCTGCTTTGAATACTGCAACAGGCTCAAATCCGATTGGGTAACGACAGACTCAAAAGAGACTGCGTGTTATCGTAAGGGGACGTGAGGTTAATCAGTGGAGACTGATTATGGTTAAAACGTTGGCCTGAAAGAACACGTCGTTTCAGGATGCCCAGAGTTGAGCGGACGATATGCCTCTTTCAGACTAATGTCAACAGTTTTTTTCTTCTTCCCCAAGCTCTCTAGAGTCCGTTGCAGAAGCGACCACCGGAGCGCCCAAGACTCAGAGCAAACAACTGACAAGCGTTGCTTCCTAGTTCTATTTCGTCTCTGTGCTTCTGTGTCTCTGTGGCTAATTTCGGTTGTGCTGTTGCACCGTCTCGGCTCGTATCGTCCGGCTCTTGTTTGACTAGGCATGCCACAAGTGATATTCATCTGCGCGCCACGCTACTCTCGCGGAATCCGGCGTTTCGCTCACGCTCACAGGGCAAGCATCTTTATCGCTGCCGCCTAGCACCCCTCGCGCAGTTCTCTTCCCCGTGCCGTGGCGTCTGACGAGACGACGCGCCAACCTTTCACACATCTCGCGCACGTCCGTTTCGCAAATCATACCTGAGGAGGTTCTACACATGAAACTCGAAGCCCGGGGCAAAGTCTTTTTGGGAATCGCCACACTCGTCGTGCTCGTCGTTTATTTCTCCCTTGCACGTCTACACGCCGAAAGCTCGACACAAAAAACGTCTCCGCCGCCGGGCGGCAAAGCAAAGGCGCGTTTGAAAAACAACGACGACGGCCTCTACACGATTGCTTTTGAATCCCTCCTCTACGGAAACATCTACGCCTATCTGCCCGACGATACGGCGGCGGGCGATAAGATTTCCGGCACGGTCGATGTCGAGCCTTACGGTGCGACCGAAGAGGAACGCGCCCGCAATCGAGCCGCGTTGAACGACTTTGCCGTCGAGTTGGAAAAGCCGAAGCAGGGCGGACAGGAAGGTGCTTCGCTCTCAAGCGTCTCTCTCTCGGCGAGTAATAAATTCGTGCTCACGATTCCCGTCGCTTCCGGTAAGAAAGCTGCGTCGGGCGACATCCACGTCGTGCTTAAAAGTAAAGACGGACAGGAGTTGGGCCGAGTCAGTGTGCCGCTGCCACCTTCGGTCGCCAACGCCATGCGCGCCGCGACGCCCACGCCGAATGATTTTCAACTTCCCACCATCGGACAGGAAGGACGACCTGCCGAAATCATAGGTCTCTTCGACGGCGATGCCTCCAATACACTGCTCTACGTCAACAACGAACAGTTACAGAAGCTCGCTGAATCGCCGCGCAAACTTATCTTCCGCGTGCCCACGAAAATCGCGGGCGCGACCAAAATTTCGCTTCGTGAGGGAGCCGTCGAAGTCTCCGGCACGCTTCGCGTCGTGGTCGTGACTCCGAGCGTTGGCAAGTTGAATTTGAAGAGCGGCGAAAGCACTACTCTGACCGTCGCCACGACCGGACTCGAAGGAATCGAAAGCGACGCGTTGCTGCTGCTCCATGCGACGGGCGTCGTGCAAATGACGGGCGGCAACACACAGGTTATCCCGATTCGCCCGATGGATGTCGTGAGCGGCGGACGTTTCGTGTTCACGCGGACGTTGACAGCCCGCACGGAGGGCAGTTTTGGCGTCGTCTCGACCGTGATTGGCAGACCCTTCAACGTCTGTTTGCAGGACGACAAGAGCGGCGACGCGCTGTTTTTGAGTTCCTCCACAGGAGCCTACGCCTTCACACAGGCCGACGGCGCAAACGGGCGCGGCACGGGCGAAATCGCCAAAAACGACTGCGAGATAACCCTCACGCACAACGCATCCGAACGTAAAGTGAAGGCCACCATCGACATGTGCCGCAAAATCGGCAAGGCTTCCGTCGAGGCCGCTTCGCCCAAGACGAAATTCGACATCGACGACAAAAACACGACCGACAGCCGTTGCGCCGCAGCGAAGTAAGGCGGCGGACGGACGCCTCCGCCGCAACAACATGCGACGCACGCAGGGGCACGAAAAAATATCCGAAAAAGGCGCGGAGCAGGCGGTTTCCGTCGTCGCCCGGAGCGCCGACGCGCGTCTGTGTGGTCGCTTGCTTCCCGTGCGGCGTTCTCGTATAATTCGCCTCTTGCTCGGAGCGCGGAGTTGTCGTCCGGTGGGTTCGCGCCCACTTTTTCTTTTGCGCGTTAATGAGTTTTTCGAGGGAGACCGGAAGGCTGATGGACGGGGATTCGATTGTGCAAAGGGTGCGGGAGATTGCCGAGCGTGCGGTGACGGAGCGTGGCCTCGAACACGTCCACACGGAAGTCGGAGCATCGGGTCGCGCGGCGGTCGTGCGTATCTTCATCGACAAGCCGGGCGGCGTGACACACGAAGATTGCTCGGCGGTGAGTCTGCACGTCGGCACGCTGCTCGACGTGGAGGACTTCATCCATTCGGCCTATACACTGGAAGTCTCCTCGCCCGGCCTTGAGCGCGGGCTATACAAACGCGAAGACTACCAACGCTTCGCCGGACAATCCGCGAAAATCAAATCGCGCGTGCCCGTCAACGGTCAACGCAATTTTCGCGGTCGCATCGTCGGTCTGGAATCCGACAAGGTGGTTTTCGACGATAAAACCAACGGACGCGTCGAGATTCCGTTTGAGGGCATCGTGAAAGCCAATCTTGAGATTGATGTCGAGGAAGAGTTTCGCCGCGCCGAGGAGCGCGAGCGACAGAAGGCCGCCGAACAGGGCGGCTCGCAGAACAACTGAATAGCCGAAAGAGAGAGGCTAGAGGTTAGATATCAGAGGTTAGTAAAAACAAGAATTCTTTTACTGGCCTCTAACTTCTAACCTTCGACCTCTAAAGTTGAATTTATGAGTGCATCCATTCCGCAAAGTATCGACGCTCTCTGCAAAGAGCATGGCATTGACCGCGACCTCGTTATCGAGGCGATGAAGGAGGCCGTGCGCGCGGCGGCTCGCAAGCAGTTCAAATCGGGTGAGGAGATTCAAGTCGAATGGACGGCGGAGGCGGGTCTGGAACTGTTCGCCTCGAAGGTAGTCGTTGAAGAAGTGACGAACCCCGGCAAAGAACTCTCGCTCGACGAAGCGCGCGAGATGGCGGGCGACGAAGTGGAGGTCGGCGACGAGCTACAGCTTCCGATGCCGATGGAAGAAATGGGAAGAATCGCAGCACAGACGGCCAAACAGATTCTCTTTCAAAAGGTGCGCGATGCGGTGCGCGCCAACGTCTACGAGCAATACATCGACAAGGTTGGCGACCTCGTTAACGGCTACGTCAAACGTTTCGAGCGCGGCGACTTGATTGTTGACCTCGGCAACGTCGAAGCCATCCTGCCGCGACAGCAACAGTCGCGCGGCGAACAGTGGGCGCAGGGAGAGCGTATCCGCGTCGTTATCGAAGACGTGTCGAAGGAGGCAAAGGGGCCGCAGGTCGTCGTTTCGCGCACCAGCCCCGAACTCTTGCGGCGTCTGTTTGAGATGGAAGTGCCGGAGATTTACGACGAGACGGTGGTTATCAAATCCGCCGTGCGCGAACCGGGCGAACGCGCCAAGATTGCCGTCGCCTCGAACGAGCGTGACGTTGACCCGGTGGGCGCGTGCGTCGGCATGAAGGGTTCGCGCGTGCAGGCGATTATACGTGAGTTGCGCGGCGAGAAGATTGACATCATCGAATGGTCGGACGAGCCTTCTGTGTTTGCGGCCAACGCCCTGTCGCCCGCGAAGGTCAATCAGGTACGCATCACCGACATCGAGCGTCGGCAGATGGAAGTCATCGTTAACGAAGACCAACTGAGTCTCGCTATCGGCAAACGCGGTCAGAACGTGCGACTGGCGACCAAGTTGGTCGGGTGGAATATCGACATCAGGAGCGAGGAAGAGATTAAGAAGGAAGTTGCGGCGCAGATGGGTGCGCTGATTGCGTCGGGCGGAACCGTTCCGCTTGATGCGCTCGAAGGCATCACCGCCGCGACCACCGCCGCGCTCGCCGAACATGGCATCAACGACATCGACACGCTGGCCGCCACGTCGATTGACGACCTCGTTGACCATCTCGACATCTCGCTTGACGAAGCGGAGTCGATTCTCAGTTCGGCGCAGGCTGTCGTCGCCGCGCGAGATGCGAGCGCGCAGTCGCCCGCGACGGACGAAGATGAAACTGCGGCGTCGAATGATGGAGAGGGTGCTGAAGGGGCGTCCACAGTCGAAGCGGCTGGCGAGTCGGCGGCGGCGAATGAGGATGCAACGGATGCAACCGAAGTGGGGTCGGTCGGTCAGACTGATTCGGCTGGCGCAAGCGCATCGGTGGATGCGGCTTCGGGAGAGCGAGGCGAGGGGCAGACCGTGGAGCAGCATGCGGTTTCAGTCGAAGCCGACCCGTCGTTCGATGGCGAAGACGTGCGTCCTTCCGATGCTTCGACCAACGCGGGTTATGACGAAGCGGTCGAGGCGGGTGCGCCGTTTCGCGCCGAGGACAACATTCTCGCGGGAGAGTCGGTTGACCAAGTGGCGTTGACGGAAGCCGAGCCGATGTCGGACGCAGAACTTCTCTTGCAGGAGGCGGGACGCGACTTGCGCCCCGATACGATTACGCCCGCGCCCGACATCACTTCCAGCGAAGCGGCGGTGATTGAAACGAGCGGCGCGGCGATGGAAGACGTGCGAGAGTCCGTCGATGCGGACGACGACACGCTCGACCGAGACGATTCTTATTCACCCGTGGCCGATTTGGGCGGAGAAGCCTCCGCGCCGGAGACGGCTCAATCCGGTTCGGTCTACGAATCGGAGAACGCGGAAGCCTCCGCGACGGGTGTTGGCGCTGACGACACAGAGCAACCCGACGATGCTTCCGGCAGCGCAGATGAATAACCGTCGACGCGCGTGCGCTCCGCCTCTGGCAAAGTGGAGCGTGGCGCGCGTCGTCGCCCCGCCGCCCTGACGGTCTTCTCCGTCTTCACGCTCTTGGCAAAGAGCGTCGCAAGGCTGAAGAAGGCAGAGAGGCGACGAGTTCCTTTAACCCTTTGAAGCGTGCGACGCCGTTTTACAGCAAAGCGTCGAAGAAGGAAGTGCATGACAACAGTCCCGTCCAAGGTTCGGATTTACGATTTAGCCAAAGAACTCAAGCAGGAGTCGAAGCGCATACTCGAAGAGGTGCGCCGCGAGGGCGTGGACGTGAGCGTGCCCTCCAACACGATTTCCAAAGAGCTTGCAGAGAAGATTCGCAGCCGTTATCTCCCGCCCAAAGAGAAGACCGCCCCGCGCGCCATCCGCATCGTTAAAAAACGCCACGACGAACCGGCGGTCGCTGCCGAAGCCTCCGCTTCGATGCCGACAGCGGAAGCCGACATGCCTCTGTCTGTTGAACTCGATGCGAGCGTTGACACCGAACCGACGGCCTTGCCTCCGACCGAAACGCCAGACGGCGCAGGCGCAACCAAGACTTCGTTTACCGCACGCCTCGTCAAAAAACTCGCTCCCGCCGCACGCGCCGAGCAGCCCGCGACGCCTCCGGCGGCAGCAACCGCCTCGTCCGCCGCGACGCAAACCCAACTCGAACCGACCGACGACACCGCAGAGGCGCATGTCCCGTCCGTCGAAGAACAAGACCTCGCGCCGGACACGCTGGCGACAGCCGAAGCAACAATGAACTTTTCAAACGCAACCGCCACTGCGCCCGTCGAGCAGCAGCAATCCACGCCGCCGCCCGCGACGCAGACGGCTCCTGCGCCTCCCTCGGAGACGCCAAACACGGCAAACGCCGCCACGACCGCGACGCCGCCTGCGCGACAGGTCAGAGTCTTACGTCCGACCTCCGCCGCGCTCACGTCGGGCGTCGTGCGGCAGGGCGAGCGCGCGCCCGTCCCCGTCGCGCCCGTCCCCGCACCCGTCTCTCCACGCGAACGCGACCGACGAAGCGGCGGTGGCACAGGTGCACCCGAACGCGGTGCAGGTAGAGGCGGCGAGCGTGGACGCGATGGTGGCGGTGGCGGCGGACGCAACCGAAATCTACCGTCCAACGATTTGCAGGCCACGCCGCGCGGCACGCCCGGCGAAACCGCCACGCCGCAGACGACCTATATTCCGCCCGCCGACGCGCGTCGCCAACGCGCGGGCAGAGGCGGTCGCGGTGGCCCCGCCCCGCGCGGCAACGTCACGGCGCGCGGCGGCAGAGACGCGCGCGGGCGCGGCTACGAGCGCGATTACATTGCGCCGCCGCGTGCGCTTTCGCTCGAAGACCGCATCGCGGGTTCGATTCACGGCGAGACGGGCGAAGCCACCGAACTGCTAAAACCGATTCGGCTGGTGGAAGGCGCGACTGTTAAAGAGTTCGCGGAGAAACTCGGCACCAAGCCGAAGGATGTCGTCGCGCTGCTGATGAAGCGCGGCGTCTTCGCCACGATTAACCAGCCCTTGAATCACGACGTGGCGATTGATCTCGGGCGACGCTTCGGCTTCGACGTGGCTTTCGTCGATTTTGAAGAGTCGGTGGTCGAAGAAGAGTTTGAAGACTTAATTGCGAAGGACACCGACGACGTTGAACTGCCCCGCGCGCCCGTCGTCACCGTCATGGGTCACGTTGACCACGGCAAAACCTCGCTGCTCGACGCGATTCGGACGACCGACGTGGCGGCTGGCGAGGCGGGCGGCATCACCCAACACATCGGCGCTTACAGCGTCAACGTGCCCAACCCGGACATCCCCGACGAGACGCGTCGCGTCGTCTTCATCGACACGCCCGGCCACGAAGCATTCACCATGATGCGTGCGCGCGGCGCGCGTGCGACCGACGTGGTTGTGCTCGTCGTCGCGGCAGACGATGGCGTCATGCAACAGACGATAGAAGCCATCGAACATGCACGCGCGGCGAAAGTGCCAATCGTCGTCGCCATCAACAAAATCGACCGCCCCGACGCCAATCCCGACCGTGTGCGGCAGGAACTCGCCGGACAGGGTTTGCAGGCCGTCGAGTGGGGCGGCGAGACGGAAATGGTTCCCGTCTCCGCGAAGCGACGCGAAAACTTGGACACACTCCTGGAAACCATCCTGCTCACGGCAGACCTCCTTAACCTTCGCGCCAGCCCGACGCGCCTTGCCTCCGGCGTCGTGCTCGAAGTCAAACGCGACAAGGGACGCGGCACGGTCGCAACTGTCCTTGTGCAGCAAGGCACGCTCCGCATCGGCGACCCGTTCATCGTCGGGCAGGTCTTCGGCAAGGTGCGCGCCATGTTCAACGACCGTGGCGAGCGCATCATTGAATCAGGCCCCGCCACACCCGTCGAAGTGCTCGGACTCGAAGGCGTGCCGCAGGCGGGCGACCCTTTTCAGGTCGTCGCCGACATCACGCGCGCACAACAAATCTCCTCGCACCGACAGGAAGTGTCGCGGACGAACACGCTGCTGCAAACCACCAAACGCGGCATCGAGGCGCTCGGCGAACGAGAAGTGAAAGAACTGCTCGTCGTCATCAAGGCCGACGTTCAAGGTTCGGTCGAAGTTTTGAAAAGCACCCTGCAAAAACTCTCGACCGAAGCGGTCAAGGTCAGAGTCTTGCGTTCGGGCGTCGGCCCGATTGCCGAGTCGGATGTCATGCTGGCGTCGGCCACGCAGGCCGAGTCTTCAAGTAGCGCCGTTGTCATCATCGGCTTCAACGTCCGACCCGAAACACGCGCCGCCGACCTCGCCAAGCAAGAGCACGTCGATGTCCGCCTCCATTCGATTATCTACAAGGTCGAAGAGGAGATTCGCGCGGCCATGATTGGCATGCTTGAAGCCGTCGAGCGAGAGCGCATTCTCGGCAAGGCGGATGTGCGCGAAGTCTTCCGTGTGCCGCGCGCCGGAGTGGTGGCGGGTTGCATGGTGGTTGACGGCGTTATCCGCCGCAACGCACGCGCACGCCTCATCCGCGATGGAGTCGTCGCATGGGAAGGCGGCATCGCGTCCGTGCGTCGTTTCAAGGATGATGTCAACGAAGTTCGACAGGGTTTCGATTGCGGTATCGGCCTCGAAAACTTCGGCGACATCAAGGTCGGCGACCAGATTGAAGCCTACGTGGTCGAGAAAGTCGCTGCCACGGAACTCTAAAAGGGGTTGAAGGATGAGGAATGAGGGGTGAAGCAGAATTGGATGAATGGTTTTCCTGTTCATCCCACGTCCCTCCGCCCTCATCCCTGTTTTGCCATGCGTAGACCTGAGAAAGTTGCCGAACTCGTTCGGGAAGAGATTATTCAGATTGTCGGTTATGAACTCGATGACCCGCGCGTTATGTCGGTCACGGTAACGGATGTACGCATGACCGACAACCTGCGCGACGCACGTGTCTACGTAACTTTGACGGGGACGGAAGAGGAAAAACTGGGAGCCATGTTGGCGCTTCGTAAAGCTGCGCCCTATGTGCGCCGCCAACTCGGCGCGGCGCTCAACATGCGCTACACGCCGGAGATTCACTTCATCCGCGACACCATCGAAGAATCGGCCACGCGCGTCGAAGCACTGCTCACGGAAATCAAAGCCGACAGCCCCGCCGCCGTTCCCCCGGCAGATGAAGCGGCTGTCGCAGCAGAAGAGAGAGGAGATACGAGGGATGAGGGATAAGGGATGAGGGATGAAAGAATTGCTGATTGAGAATCAGCGTTTACTTCATCCCTCCGCCCTTATCCCTCATCCCTTAAATTGACATGCTCAGTCAAGTTGTTGAGTTAATCGAATCGAAGCATCGATTTGCCATCACTTCGCACATTCGCCCCGATGGAGATGCTTTGGGGTCGTCACTCGGTCTGTACTGGCTTCTGCGTGCTCTCGGCAAAGAACCCGAAGTGATTATGCACGACCCCGTGCCGCATTCTTATGAGAAACTTCCCGGCGTCGATAGTGTCCGCGTGACGCAAGCGGTTGACCGCCCTTACGATGCGGTCTTCGTTATCGAATGCTCCGACATCACGCGTCCTGGCCTCGCCGAATTGGAGAACCAGTTCGTCGTCAACATCGACCACCACGCCACCACCGCACTCTTCGGCACTATCAACTGGATTGACTCGACCGCTTCCGCCGTCGGCGAGATGATTTACAATCTCTGCAAAGCCATCGGCGTCCGCCCCACGAAAGAGATTGCCGAATGCGTCTACACGGCGCTGATTACCGACACGGGTTCCTTCCATTATTCCAACACGACGGAGCGCACCTTCAAGGTCGCCTCCGAACTTGTGCGCGCGGGCGTCAAACCCGCCAAGATTTCGCAGGCCGTCTTCAGCAACTATTCGTGGAGCAAAATCGAACTCTTGAGCCGCGTGCTCTCGACGGCGCGGCGCGACTCATCCGGGCGCGTGGCGTGGTTGCGGCAGTCGCTCGAAATGCAGGACGCCTCCGGCGCGACGGATGAAGACGGCGACGGCTTTGTCAATTATCCTTTGAGTTGCGGGCAGGTCGAAGCGGTCGTGTTTATGAAAGAGAGTGCGCCCGGAGTTTATCGCACCAGTTTGCGCTCGAAGGGTGATGTTAACGTGGCGCGGATTGCCGAGCGGTTTGGCGGCGGCGGCCATCGCAACGCCGCAGGTTGCACTCTGCGCGGAGACTGGGACGAAGCGGAGAGCACGATTGTCGGCTTACTGATGGAAGCCGTCGAACGTCGCACGAATGGCGGCAGCGACAACAACGGCAGCGGCGAAAGCCTTAGCGATGCATCGTTGCACGGCATCAATGGCAACAGCCACGGCGAGGCTCCCGCGCTCAAGAGCGTCGGGGAGAAACCGCAGACGGGTGCGCTTATCTAACACGAACGCAGACGCGGCGGCGAAAAAAGTGATATTATCCGCTCGTCCTTCATTTGCGGTCGAACGTCGCAGCAACGCACCGGGCTAAATCTTATGTCGTGGTTTCGCAAAAAGAATCAGCGAATCGAATCCGTCCCGGCGGACATGCGGAACGTCAAGACGGAAGGACAGTTCTGCAAGTGCGACGAATGTGGTGTTGCCCTCTTCAAACGCGAACTCGAAGAATCGCTACAGGTCTGCCCACACTGCAACTACCATTTCCGCATCGGCGCGCGTGAGCGTCTCGGCATCCTCTTCGACGAAGGCGAGTATGAAGAACTCGACGAAGGAGTCGTCTCGTCCGACCCGTTGGAGTTCATCGACACGAAGCCTTACCCGCAGCGTCTCGAACAGGCCAAACTCTCATCCGGTCTTCCCGAAGCGGTGATTAATGCGCGCGGCACCATCGGCGGACATCCGGCGCTCGTCGCGGCGATGGATTTCAGTTTCCTCGGCGGCTCGATGGGTTCCGCCGTCGGCGAGAAGATTACGCTTCAGATTGAACGCGCGATACGCGAACGGGCGGCGGTCGTTACCGTCAGTTCGTCGGGCGGCGCGCGGATGCAGGAAGGCACTCTGTCGTTGATGCAGATGGCGAAGATTTCCGCTGCGCTTGCGCTCCTCGGCGAAGCGCACCTGCCTTACATCTCTGTCCTGACCGACCCGACGACGGGCGGCGTCACCGCCAGTTTCGCCATGCTTGGCGACATACAGATTGCCGAACCCAAAGCTCTCATCGGTTTTGCCGGGCCGCGCGTCATCGAACAGACGATTCGACAAAAACTTCCGAAGGATTTTCAACGCGCCGAATTTCTGCTCGAACACGGCATGATTGATGCCGTCGTTGACCGACGCGAGATGCGCGAATTTCTCATCAAATCGCTCAACTTCATGTTCAATCCAGAAGTTCAGCCCCACATGCTTATGCCCGATGCCGCCGCTGTTACTACTAGCGCCAACAACAACGGCAAAGGCACGTTGACGCCAAACACTCACGCGACGCCCCTCCAAGCCTCCAAGTCAAAAGCTTAAAAACGACATCGCCAACGACATCGCCGACGCTGCTTTTTCCGTCTCTCAATCGTCGTGGATTCGTGTATGCTGAGCCTCGCATGCAATTTGACGACGCGCTCCGTTATCTTCTCAGTCTGGGACATGAAACGGCGGCTATCAAACTCGGACTCGCCAACACCGAAGCCTTGCTCGACGCGCTCGGACGACCGCAGGACGCTTTCGCTTCCGTGCAGATTGCGGGTACCAACGGCAAAGGCTCAACCGCCGCGATGCTCGACCGCATGATGCGTGCCGCCGGAGTCCGAACTGGCCTCTATACCTCCCCGCACCTCGTCTCCATCACCGAACGCATACGCATCGCGGGCAACAAAATTGCACGTGAAGATTTTGCTCGCGTCGTTTCCCGCACACGCGCGGCGGCGCTCGATGTGGAACGCGCGACAGGTGCGTTGCCGACATTCTTCGAGCAGGTCACAGCCGCCGCGCTCGTCGCTTTCCGCGAAGCGCGCATCAAACTTGCCATACTCGAAACGGGACTCGGCGGGCGTCTGGATGCGACGACTGTGGCAGGCGCGTCCGTCGTCGCCATCACGCCCGTCGCGCTCGACCATCAGGAATATCTCGGCGAAACGCTTGCCGAGATTGCTGCTGAAAAGGCTGCTATCATTCGTCGCGGCATCCACGCCGCCGTCGTTGCGCCACGGCAGTCGCCGGAAGCGGAAGCGGTCATCAGGCGTCGTTGCGCTGACTGCGGCGTCGCGCCGCGCTTCGCCACACGCGACATCCGCGTCGAAGGAGCGACGCCTGATGGTCGTCTCCGTGCATCCTTCACCACGCGACGCGACACGTACGAAAACGTCACTCTCGCCCTGCGCGGTCGGCATCAGACGGACAACGCGGCGGTCGCCATCGAACTCGCAGAAGTGCTCTGCGAGCAGGGTTTTCCTGTTTCGCGCGCTGCCATCATCGAAGGTCTGGAACGCGCGGAGCACGACGGTCGTCTGGAAATGCTCGCGGACGTCGCGCCGCCGCTCCTGCTCGACGGCGCGCACAATCCGGCGGGCGCACGCGCTCTGCGCGACTATCTTGGAGAGTTCGTCCATGCGCCCGTCAGCATGATTTTCGGCGCGATGCGCGACAAAGAACTTGACGAAATTGGCGCGACGCTTTTCCCCTTCGCGCGACGTTTGATTCTGACGCAACCCGCTAACCCGCGCGCCGCCTCGCCCGTCGATTTGATGAACGCTATTCCGCCCGCGACGGATTCGAGTACAATCACGCTCGCGCCGTCTGTCCGCGAAGCCCTCCGCGTCGCGCGCGCGCAAACGCCGTCCGGCGGGCTGATTTGTGTGACGGGTTCGCTGTATCTTGTCGGAGAAGTGAAAAGCATTCTGGAAATGGAAGGGGTCGAAAGGTCACAAGGATGAGCGAGGCGGCACAAGCGACGGACGAGAGGCGTAAGAAGAAGCGGCCAACGTGGGTTATCATCTTGGTGATAGGATTGCTGCTCCTGATTCCGATGACGGCTCTTCTGTTGGGCATCGCCGTTCCCGTCTATCGAAACAAAATCATCAACAGCAACGAAACCTCTGCGCTTCAAACGATACGAAGTATTGCCGTCGCGCAGGAAAACTTCCTCGCCGCCAATGGCCGCTACGGCACTTTCGATGAACTGATTTCCGTCGGCGCGCTCGACGCGCGACTGAGCGGCAATGCGCCCGTCTCGAATGGCTACGTCTTTACGATGACATTGGCAACGCCCGACGTTAATCAGCCTTCGGTCTTCAGCATCAACGCCGACCCGCAACCCGGCGAATACTTTTCGCCCACGGGCTTGCGCCATTTCTATTTCGCATCAAACGTCTCCGGCATACGCGTCAACGACGAGCGCCCAGCCAACGCCACCGACCGACCGAGAACGTGAGAGCAAGAAAGCAGTAAGCGGTGAGCAGTAAGCAGTAAAAAAAGCATGGCGTGTGCTCTTAACTCTCAACAGTAGAAAGCATTCAATCGTTTCCATACTGCACACCGCTTACTGCTAACTATTTATGACCAAAGAAACTCCCGAAGTTCTGACGAGCGAAGAAGTTTTTCGCGGGCGCATTTTTCAAGTTGCGGTCGATACGGTGCGCGAAGACGGACTGACGTACACACGCGAGGTGGTGCGTCATGGCGGTGGCGCGAGTGTCCTCGCGGTCTTCGATGATATGACAGTGGCGCTGGTGCGGCAGTATCGTCATCCGCCCGCGCGTTATCTTCTCGAACTCCCGGCGGGCAAACTCGAAGCGGGCGAGTCGCCGGAAGTTTGCGCGGCGCGAGAGTTGGAGGAAGAACTCGGAGTGGTCGCCGGACGGATGGAGCCTCTGTCGGAATTTTTCCCGACGCCAGGCTTCTGCGCCGAAAAACTCTGGGTCTTCCTTGCGACCGAACTGCGCGCCACGGCGCAACGACTCGAAGAAGACGAATTGGTCGAAGTGGTGCGGATGCCCTTTGCGCGTGCGTTGGCCATGATTGCGTCGCGCGAGATTGAAGACGCCAAGACGATTATCGGCCTGCTGCTCGCCGCGCCGCGTTTCGGCATCACTACTAGCACTATCACCACATCATCGGGCGACGCGGACGAAACCACCGTGTAAGCACATGCGACGAAGCGACGCTTCCATCAAAACTGACACTAAAAATGATGCTCGCGCTACGCTCGCAAACGGCGCGACGACGCCACGCGACCACGCGACCGCACAGGAAGTTGCCGACGAAAGCGACACATCACACGCACGCGACACGACAGCGACAAACGACACGACGTGGGCTGACAACACAGGTCAGACGAGCGACACGTCGCCGACGGATGCGCCGCGTACCGCACCGCCGCGCCCGCCGACGTTGGTTAACTATCTTCATTCGTTGGTCGCCATCCCGCTCATCCATCTCTACACCATCGTGATGGGCACGCTCTCGCTCGCCGTCTCCGTGTTCGACCCGCGCGGGCGTCGGCAGCATTGGTGCGCGCAGACGTGGTGCCGAATGATTGCGCGCACGACCTTGACGCGCGTCCGTGTGCACGGCGCGGAGCATGTCCGTCCGGGCGCGTCCTATGTCTTTCTCTCGACGCATCAAAGTTGGATGGATATTCCCGTGATGCTCGGTTACCTTCCCGCGCAACTACGCATCGCCGCCAAAAAGGAGGTCTTCAAAATCCCCTTTCTCGGCTGGCACATGCGTCGCGGCGGACACATCCCTATTGACCGTGCTTCGACCGACGATGCCGTGGCGACACTCAAGCGCGCGGCGGGCGGCATCAGCGACGGCATCTGCGCCTTCATATTTCCCGAAGGCACGCGCTCGCGCGACGGCGCACTCCAACCATTCAAAAAAGGTGGATTCAAACTCGCTTTGCAGGCGGGCGTGCCCATCATCCCCGTCACCATCGTCGGCACGCGGCAGGTCTTGCCGCGCGACTCCATCATCTTTCGACGCGGCGCTGTCGATATGTACATCGACGCGCCCATCCCGACCGCCAACCTCGGCGACGATTCGCTCCCCTTCTTGATGGAAGCCGTGCGCGCAAAGATGGCGAGCCACTTTAACGACTCGCAAGACTAGACTCGACAGACGTGTTCAAGACAGACGAACGTCGAACATCGGGCAAGGCGAACTGGTTCAAGTTGAACCAGTTCGCCTTGCCCGATGTTCGACGCCGTAAACAAAGCGTGTGCTCTGTCGCTATGGTCTGTGTGTGTAGAATAGTCGGTTGACGACGAAGCCGTAACCAGTTTTGGGCGGGTCGTAGAAGACGCCCAAGCCGAAGACGGTGGTGCCGCGAGTATCGTTCAAGTTGGTACGCGTCGTCATATTGAGGAAGACGCCCTCAAACTTCTCTGTGGTTCCGTCGTCGTAAACCTTTGTGGCGGTCAGCAACGCACCTTCGATTCTGGCGTCCCTCAGTGTGAATCGCCGTTCACGACCGGGCGCGGGTTCCGAGCCGTTTGCTTCCACTCTGCCGTCGGCAGCGACCTGTATGTTGAGTGGTGTGCCAAAGTCGGCGATGTAGGTTCCGGCGTAGTCCCTCGCATCTCTCTTGAGAGCAAGTTCGCTGCGAATCTCCAAAAACTTCTCGACCCTGACGCCGTATTTCTCTTTGACCTTATGCTTGCTCTTGTTGAAGTGAGCCGCTATCTCCTGCGCTCGTTGTTGGGCGTTGGAGCGGACGGCGGCGTCGCTGTTCGGAGTGATGAGCGAAAAGCCGATAATTAACGCGGCGGCGAGAAATTTACGCATCTGTTTCCCTCTCGTAATCTGTATTTCCGACTCAAATATGTAAACACCGCACGCGAGGGTTTTGTGGCACAAAATTACGTGCACCCCGCCAAGCCCTTTTTGCAAACGACAACTAGCCATAGAGACACAGCGGCACGGAGATATGTAGAAAGCAAAACGCAGTTAGATGCAGGACTATTTTGTCTGCTTTCCGCTTTTTGCAAACAACCTTCTTTCCTCTGTGTCCACGTGTCTCTGTAGCAAGTTTTGAAACTGATTCTTGATTGCGAGTCGTTTGGCAGCGGCGCGGTTGACCGCTTCGCGCAAACTCTCTTACACTCCCCACATCGTGAGCACACCGACGACACCCTTTCAGGAAAATCCCTATCAGGATTTCGCGCCCGAACCGCCGCCCGCTCTGCCCGCCGCAGAGATTGACCCGAACAATCCGCCGTGGGGCGTGGGCGCGGGCGTGCTGGTGTGGCTGGCGAGCATCGCGCTGTTGCTCATCGTGCAGACGGCGGCGGTGCTTCCATACGTTTTCTACAAATATCGCGGAGCCAACATCGCGGAGATAACGGCGGTGTTGACCACCGATGCCAACGTGTTGCTCGTCGGCATCATCTCGACCATTCCGGCGCATCTGCTGACGCTGCTTCTCGTCTGGGCACTCGTCACACACTTTGGACGGCGGCCATTCAGGGAGACGATTGGATGGAGTTGGAGCGAAAATGTGGGTCTTTGGACGAGCGTGGCGATAGCGGTTGGATTGCTCGCGCTCGGCCTCGCTTTCACGTATCTGCTCGGCGGCGCAAAGACGCCGTTTGACCAGATGTTGGAAAGTTCGCCTTCGGCGAAACTGGCAACCGCTTTCCTCGCCACCGCGACTGCGCCCATTGTCGAGGAGATGGTTTATCGCGGCATACTCTATCCCGCTTTGCAGCGAGCTATCGGGATGGCGGCGGCGGTCGTCGCCGTCGGAACGCTGTTCACGTTCGTCCACGTCGCGCAGTATTACAACAATCTAGGCGTCATCGCGGCGGTCGGCATGCTCGGCTTCGCGCTCACATACATACGCGCACGCACGGGGCGTCTGCTTCCCTGCTTCATCATTCATCTCGTCTTCAACGGAATCCAGTGCATCGGTCTGGTCGTCGAATATCTTCAACTGCAGAACCGCAACAATGGCACGACCGAGACGACGCTCAACTCGCTCGCGCAGACGGCACATGCGCTCGCTCTCATCTTCTAAAAACTATGGCTTACGATGTCGTGGTCGTCGGCGGAGGCATCGGAGGATTGACCACCGGGGCGCTCCTCGCGGCGAGGGGCTTGAGCGTCTGCGTCTACGAGCGAGAGACGCGCGGCGGCGGTTGCGCCGCGACCGTGGAACATTCCGGTTACATCTTCGAGCAAGGCGCGTCCGTTTATGCCTCATGGCAACCCGGAGAGATACACGCGCGCATCTTCGCCGAACTCCCCGTCGGAGCGCCAGAAGTTCGCGCCGTCTCGCCCGCCTACGTCGTCCGTCTGCCCGACGCGACAGACATCCGCGTCGGCGGCACGGAAGCGGAGTTCGATGATGCGCTGCGGCGCGGCTTTCCCGAATGTGCCGACGCCGCCGTCGAATTTTATCGAGAGATTGCGCCCATCGCTGAGACGCTCCAACGCGTCGCACTCCGTTTCCCCGCGCTCGCCGACGCCTCCAAATTCCAGCGCATGAAGCTTATCGCTTCCGAAGCACGCTATGCTCCGCGCGTGCTCGCGGCCATGAATCACACGGCGGCCATGCATCTCCAACGCACTTCCGAACGCTTCCGACGCTTCATCGACGCGCAGCTTCAAATCTTCGCGCAGACGCCGAGCGACGAGTGCGCCTATCTCTACGCGGCGGTGGCGCTCACGCAACCGCGTCGCAGCATGTACGCGATACGCGGCGGCGCAGACTCACTCGCACACGCGCTCACAGAAGCGATTCGACGGAGCGGCGGCGACGTACGCTTCGACACCACTGTGCTCAGGCTCGCATACGATGCGAGTGGCCGCGCCGTCGGCGTCGATTTGCTGAGCGGCGAACGTGTGGAAGCACGCCGCGCTGTCGTCAGTAATCTGACCGTGTGGGATACATATGGGAAACTCGTCGGCTTGAATCGCACGCCTGCGGACGTGCGCTCGCGCCTGAAAAGTTTGCATGGTTGGGGCGCGTATCTTCTCTATCTGGGGTTGGATGAAGCGGCAGCCGCGCGTCTTCCTTGCGAGCGCATCCTCGCGCTCACCGACTGGCAGAGCGGGCAGAAGTTTAATCCCGAAGGTTCGCTTTTGATGTTCAGCGCCGCGCCTGCGTGGGACGCGCGTGCGCCCGCGAACAAACGCGCCGTCACCGTTTCGACCTTCACCGAAGCCGAACAATGGTTCAGCTTTCATCAGGACGAGACCTCGCATGAGGAGCAAGACCAACAGAGGCTCGAAGCCTGTTGGCGACGGCTTCACGCGTCGATGCCCGAACTCGGTGACGGCATCGAAGTGATTGAAACGGCGACGCCTCGTACCTTCTACGAACAGACGCGCCGCAAACTCGGCATGGTCGGCGGCGTCGGCCAAACGCTCGGCGTCTTCGGCACAAACTCCGTCACGCATCGCACGTCGCTGCCGAATCTCTACATGGTTGGTGATACGACTTTTCCCGGTCAGGGCGTCGCCGCCGTCTCTCATTCGGCTCTCATCGTCGCCAACGAAATCGCCCCGCCGGACGTGTAACACTATCCGGCGAGGCGTCAAAGATGATTCGTTTCAAGAACGACGACAACGACTATCGACGAAGATTTGTCTTTTGCGTCGCCATCAGTCGCGTGTGTCAGGCAAATCTCTACTGGTCGGCTGGCGCACGCGGGTCAATCTTGCGCGAAGCAGGGCCGTTTCTGGGGAAACCGCCCTGCGTCGGTTCGCGCGGTTCGGAGCGTGTGCGCTCAATCGGATTCGGCTGCGTGTTGTTTCGGGTAGCGTTGCCGAAGTTGGGTTGATAGCCGTTGTTTCTGCGGTCATAGCACTCGTAGCACATGCCTGTGCTGCCTATCCACGCGAGGAGGGCTGAATGGTTGAAGCCGTAGGGTGAACTCCATCCCGCGGAGAACGGGAGAAAGGTGTAGCAGCCTCTCGACGCGCTGTAGAACCATGCTCCGCGCACGGGAACTGCAAATTCGGCGGAGTACCAGAACTTATCAAACTGCCTGCTTGCCAGGAGCGCGTTGATGTTGCCTCTTGAGATTTTGCGACTCACTTCGGCAATCGAACGCGCGCGTTCCATGCTCCACAGGTCGAGCGCGTCTCGCTCAAGCTTCTTGTCAAACTTCGCCACTTCCGTTGCGCCGCCGCCCACACCGCCAATGCGCGCCTTCCGCCCGCCACGCAACAACGTCGCATCCACATCTCCTGCGCCGACGACCAACGCACGCCCGTCGTAAACCACAACTTCGCTGACCTTGTTGGCGAGCGCGTTGATGCGATAGACGCCGCTTTTGATGATGGAGACGCCCGTGTGCGGAGTTTGAATCTTGATGAAAGCCTCTTGGTCGCCGTAGCCCGTCGCTTCGATGACGAGGCTACCCCTCGTTAACTTGAGGCGCAAATCGTCGAGCGATGCGTCCGTCAACTCAAACTCCGAATCTCCCGCGAGACGAAGATACGAGCCGGGATTCAGCAGCACTTCGACGAGTCCGTCGGCTCCGGTCTTAACCACGTCGCCGCTTCGCAGTTCGTCGGTCGCGGCCAGTCGTCGCCAATCGCCGTCGCGCAGGACATCCACCGCGCCGGAGACGAAGTTAACCCCGCCCGCCCGTGCCGAAATGATGCGCGAATCTCTCGCCTGTCCGTGAACCGCGACGAGGCTGAAGAACGCGAAGAGGAACGCCGCTGTGAGTCGCGGCGCAAATGATTTCATGTTGAGTTTCATGTTGGGGACTCCATTCGGGGCAAACTGTTTCTGAACGTGCCATCGGCGGGGAGCGTCCGGTTTCTTTTGATGCTCTCAGCATACTTCCGTTTCGACGCCACAGCAAGAGCCACCGTTGTCGCGCAATCGCGCACTAGTTGTCCGCCACGGCAATCTTCAATCAAGGGAGTTTTGAGAGGCTACGTGTCTGCGTCAATCATTTTCCGATGCGCCGTCAAGCGTTTCCTCTTTCGACCAAAATTTCTATTGACACCCTCAAGCCAAACCGCATACTCTCTGCCCGCTTCAGCAGTTCTCTTAAACGTCTCACAAGCATGCTCTTTCGCCGTGCGAACGCCTCGTAGCTTTTAACTTTCATTCGTGAGCCATTCAAAAAATTTCCGCCGCCGCAAGCCATTCTGAAAGGAGAGCAGAGTGTCATGAAAGTTTTCCTCCGGTTCTGCTGTGGAGCATTGCTCCTGTGTCTGTCGGGTTGCGTCTGCGCGCCCGAACCTATTTCAACGCAATCCGTCACCTTACGTCCGCAGGAAACGAGCATGTGGTGTTGGGCGGCGAGCGGCGAGATGACGATGGACTTCCTCGGCGGCAACATCAGCCAGTGCGACGAAGCAAACAAGCAGTTCAACCGCTCGGACTGCTGCCACAGCCCTGTGCCCGTCGCGTGCGTCAACGGCGGGTGGCCTGAATATAACAAGTATCAATACACCGCTGACCGGACATCCAACACGGCTTTGAGTTGGGAGCAGGTCAAGGAACAAATTTACTGCAAGAAGAAACCGTTTGCTTTTTCGTGGCACTGGCCGGGCGGCGGCGGGCACATGATGGTCGTCTCAGGATACGTCTCTATTGATGGCGTCAATTACGTCTACATGAAAGACCCCTGGGCACCCAACGTCGGCAACGAGGAGATTATTACTTACGACTACTACGTGAGCAGCACAGGTCATCACACACACTGGGATGATTTTTATAACATCACGAAACAGTGAAAGGAGAATGCCATCATGCGTCATCCGTTTACAGTCGCCGGAGCGATGTCGATAATCCTGCTTGTGATGCTCGCGCAAGGATGCACTAACAAGGAGGCACAGCCAACGACGAATCGAAACGACAATCAACAGGGAGGCCAAACGACGCACGCCGACGCCAAATCTGCCGCCGACCGTGGACTCGCCACGCTCGCCAAACTCGTCAACGAGCAGAACTACCGCGCGATGGGTTTTGAATCGGTCGCCGAAGTTTCCACCGCCGCGCTTGGCGAACCCATTCGTGTGTTGATGGTCAAACTCGACGCTCTGCGCGCCTATCAGCCGGGAAGCGACCCGAATCTGTTGCTCAGCGATGTGCCGCAGTCCGTCTATCCCGTCATGGTCAGAGATCAAGTGCGTTCTACCATTACTGTCTCGCAGGTCGATGCCGGGAGGTGGACGGCGGTCAGTTTCGGCAATCCGCATCTCGCACGGCAAACAGTGCAGGCACGCAGAGCCATCAGCGCCGCGCGTCAAACCGCGCCCGGCGCGAGCGTCACTCCCTTGACGCAACAGACGCCTTCCACACAAACAACGTCTTCCCCGCGACCTTCCCCGACGACGACGCCTTCCGCGCAAACGACCGCCTCCCCGCAGGCCACGCCCGTTCAGCAGGTAGCCGTGCCTGATTTCCTTGTGCATGTGGCAGCTTTGAATCTCCGCTTCATGGCACATCGCGACGCGAGCGGCAAATTGATGCTGACGCCGCTCGAAGATGTCCCCAGTTACAATCTGAAAGCAGGCGACGCGCTTCCGGCAGAGACGGTTTTTGCCGCCCTCGTTCCTTTTGCGAGACAGTACAACGAATTGCCGATGTAGCAGCGACTTTGAGAGTCGCATTTCATACAACGATTGCGACTAAAACGCCTCGCTTCTTTGTCAAAGAGAAGCGAGGCGTTTTGCGTTGCGGTTACTGGTTGCGGTTGAAAGCGCTGGTGGCAGTCGTGGTCGTCAGTTTCTTCGACGGCTCAGGGTTGTGCGAATTTGAGCGCCGTCTGGATGTCGGTTTCAGCCCCGCGAACGACGAGCACCGCGTCGCCTTCCAGACGCACATGCGTCCAGACGCCGCCTTCGCGCCACAACGTCGCTGTCTGGTCGCCTGCGCCGTTCGTCGCGCGGTTCACTTCGGCAAGGTTACGTCGGCGTTGGAGCGCGTTGTAGGCGCGAAAGAATTCCTGTGCGTCTTCGTTTTTGTCCCAGAGAGTTTTCCAGATGAAAAGCGGCACGGCTCCCGTCCCGCCACGCTCGAAGACGTATGCGCGGTCGCCGCCCCAACCCGCCGCCGCACGCGTCGCTTCGCGCGGCGAGGTCATGCCCGCCATCAAGAGTCCGCGTGCGCCGATTTCTCCGAGCGGCGTCGATGCGGTCATTCGCCAACCGTTGGTGGCGAGAGCCTGCTCGTCAATGCGTATCTCGCGCGGCGTTTCGTTAGACAGATATTTTTCCGGGTGCAAGACCTGTTCGCTCGACACGGGAGGACGACGAAACAACTCGTCAACACTGAAGGCCGGACGACTACGCCTGAGCGTCTCAACGAAACGCGCGCCGTCGCGGTAACGAAAGATAAAAGTCTCGGTCAGGAGCGGCGGGAAGAAAGCGCCGATGCCTTTGCGGTAGACGCCGAAACGTTCGTCCTCCTGCCGCGCAATCTCTTCGAGCGAACGCCGCGCCCAAGCCTCGCCGCTCTCTTGGCGTCGCTGCACGTTCATCGCGTCGCCTTCGACGAGCGCAAACGCCGCCTCCATCCGGTCGAAGTTATATGGACGCGCGAGCACCAACCGGAGCAGGTCGAAATGCTGGTCTTGCAGCGCATGGACGAATTCGTGAGTCAGGAGCGAGCGGTCTCTCGAAGCATCTCCAGTGCGCGTTTTGTCGGATTTGTCGGGCTGAAGCAGCAACACCTGTTTGTCGAGCGGCGAGTATGTCGCGCCCGCTGTGACGGCTGTAAAACTCACGGCGAGCGTTGCCAAATCTGTTCCCGTCGGGAGGATGCCGCCCGCGACGGCCAACGTGCTCAAGGCTTTGAGGTCGTCGCCGCCCAACACTTCCGCGACCTCCTTCGTCCGCGTGCCATACTCCCAACCCGAAAGCTCAGTCATCCCGACTTCATTCTTCCACTCAAGCCCGCGCACCGTCGCCGCATCCTGCATGGCGCTCGCGCGTATCGACTGCAAACGCGGCGACAACGGACGCGAAGGCAACGGCGCGAGAGTCCTGCGAGGCGGTTGCACGACGGCTGCTGCCGCCGGAGCAATGCTGCGACGCGGCGCACGACCGTTGTTGCACGCCGCCGAAGCGACGACTAAAGCGACCGTGGTAATGATAGCGATTAAGAATCTATTTCTTTGTTTCCGTATCAGCATACGGAGGTTAGACGCAAAAATCGCCGCCCGCGATGCCGCTCCCACGAGACAGTTTTTCCCATTAGATTCAAGCGTTTCGCGGGAGATTCGAGCGTTTCGGCGGGCGTCGGGTTAAGTAAGTTGCAACGCTTCAACGGGGATTGGCGCGGGCATCGAAGCGGCGAATGAGGTCGCTGATGCGCGCGAGATGATGGTCGTCGTGTTCGGCGACGAAGAAGGCGAAGTCGAGCACGCGCATCGTTTGGTTTAGTCGCGGGTGAATCGCCGTGCGCTCAATAAACGATTCGTCAAACTCTTCGAGACGACGGACAAACTCCATGCGTTCGGCGCGAAATTCCTTGAGGATGTTTTCTATCGAATTGGCGTTGTGATCGGCGGCGTGGGTCTTCCGATTTTGGAGGTCGGCGGGTCGGAGCATCGTTGCGCCCGCAGCATAATCATCGAGTCGGGCGATGTCCAACGCTCCCAAATCAAGCAGGTGTCCGGCGTGCTCCTGCATCGACCATGCATCGCCATCGCGTCGCGTAAGCGTTTCAGGCGGCAGCGCGACGAGACGGTCTGCGAGTCGCGCGGGCGTCCCGCGCAGACGTTCCAACACGTTCGGATACATCCGTACATGGAGCGTAAAACCAAACTCGCGCTCGAACCACTTTGCAGTTTGTATCATCGAAAGCATCCGTCGGAACGACCTTTGCGGCCATTCGTGAAATTGGTTGGATGAGGCGAGGACGGTTTAACTATCGCAAAGGTCTTGATTGAAGCTTTTCGATGCGGTCTTCCGCATCACGCAAGCCCACGCGCGTCTCAAGCGCCATCGCTTCAATGCGGTCGAGACGCCTCGTTAATTCGCGTCGGGTGTCCGCGAGTTCGCGTCGTGTTTCCATGATTTCTTTGAGAGCCAGTTCCCAGATTGGCTTGGTATCGTGTGCGCGTGCTTCCAGATTTTGCAGGCGCGCATCGAGTCCCTGTAGGCCGGAGGTGAGAGCGTCGAAGCGCGCGAAAACTCTCTCTTCAAAAGGGCGTCGGTCGGACATATTTTTTGTGGTCTCTTCGCTCATCAAATTTCCCTTTGGGAGATTATGAAGCTTCTAGAGATTACGTTCAAGCACCGGAGGGTGTTCCGCGATTTGCTGTCGCTAACGTGCGAAGTAGCCGCGTTTACCGCGCGCCACGGCGTCGGGATGATGCGGCAGACGGATGCGGATGGTGCGCCAGCGACCGTCGCGCGTCTTGTTGGTCGGCTTGTAGACGAGACTGTAGACGGTTCCGAGGTCGGCGACGACGCGCTCGTACGTCCCCGCGAGGTCTTCGAGTCGCTCCACGGAGTAGAAGACTCCGCCGCCTTCTTCGGCGAGTCGGCGCATGCGGTCGTGCACCAAATCGAAGGTCTCCGGTTGAATGTCTTCGGGGCTGAACGCCTCGTATTCAGTGCTCGTCCAGATGGCATAAAACACGCCGTCGAACTCCTGCACACGACTCCGCACATCCTCGTAAGGCAACGTCGAGCCGACGCCCGTGACGTTGGGCAGCGTGCTGTCGAGGCCATCGCTCATCAGGACGATGGCGCGTCGGCGCGTCTCGGCAGACTCCTTCATCATCTGCTCCATCGCCGAATTGATGGCGTCATACAATCTCGTATCGCCTGCGGGTCGCTCCATCGTGTTGATGCGGGAGCGCAAGGCTTCGCGGTCAATCGTCAGAGGCGAAACGACATTGAACGTTCCGGCGAAGGTCATGATACCGATGCGGTCTTGCGGGCGCGCGGCGGCGACGAAACGGAGCGCGGCGGCGCGTATGATGTTGGTCACTTTGGCGGTCGAACCGGAGAGGTCAATCAGCAATACGAGGTCGAACGGCGCGGACGCGCTCTCGAAAGAGGTAATCTGCTGCTCGGCGTTGTCTTCGTACAACTTGAAATCGTTCTGCGCCAGACCGACGATGCCGCGACCACTCGCGCGGTCAACCACGCCGACGCTGAGCCGCACAAGTTCCGTCTCGACTCGCACCACTTCATCTTCATCAACCTCTTCGGGCGTCTCAGACGTTTGCGGCGCGGGCGTCGCACTCGGCATCGCGCCCACAGCAACGCCGCTGCCGCCGCCTTTGAGCGAAGGCAGACGGCGCGTTGTCGCTGCGTCGTCCGTTTGAGAAGCGGCTGCTGCTTCATCTGTTTGAAGCGAACGGCCTGACGCGGCGTGGGTGCGATTTTCGTTGATGGAAGGACGGTTGTCGGCGACGGAAGTAAGACGATTGCCGATTGTTGTCGCCGTCAGCGCAAGCGTCGCGATGTTGATGCCGCCGCGACCGGAAAACAGGCGTACGACGCGCGTGCCCGCGCCGAGGCGTGTCTGAAATTTCTTTTTGCTGACACGCGGCGCACGCGCCTCCGCCTCGTCTTGGAAAACCACTTCTCCGTTGAGCGAATGCGCTGTGAGTTCGGCGTTGTGCGGCGCGGCGATGTCAACGCGTATATTGCCAGAAACCGTCTGCGCCGCAAGCGACGCGGGCACATCGCGCGCCTCTATCTCGCCGCTCCCCGTGAAGACGCTGACACGCGCATTCGACGGCACGCGCAGACGCAAATCGACGCGACGCGCGGCGACGCCCGTGGCCTGCGCCACACGGATGCCGAGCAGACTGTCGGAACGTTCGAGACGCACGGGCGAACGACGCTGCGGCGCACGCGCGCCCACCGCCAACGTCGTCACCGAGACGTATTTTTCGCCCCACACCTCGACGCTCACGCCGCCGCGCCTGTTTTCGACGCGCACCTCGCCGCTCGCAGGAAGGTCAACGCGCAGAGCCGCGTCGGGCGCATCCGCCGCCTGTCCGGTCGCGGTCGTTTTGACCGGAGCCTTCTGCGGGCGGGTCGCGGCAGAGGCCGCATATCCCGCCGTCGTCAGAACTAAGACCAGCAATAGCAGGTATTTACGACGCGCGCGGGTTCGGGTTTGAGTTGTCATCGGGTCGATTAACACGCCGTTGGATGCCTCCGACAGCGACGCGTGGTTGCTCCGTCGCAATAAAAAGCATTGAATCTCGCTTCTCAACAAAAAAACATCGCGCGCAACCATTATAACGGCTTCCGCTCAAATCTCGGCCTCATAAATCAAGAGGGCAGGGATTTGTCGTCCCTGCCCTCGAATCGCGTAAACGTTTGTGGGTGCTTGGTTTACTCAATCATGTCGAGCATCGAACCGTTTTGGCGTGGCGGCGACGACGCCGCGGCAGGAGCGTTCGACGCAGCGGACGGGGCGGCGCCGCTTCCGCCGCCGAAATCGGCGAGCCGCAAGAGAAGATTGTTCTGGTTGGTGGCGTAGGCCATGCCCTCCTCTTTGTTGATGACGCCCTCGCGCACCATTTTTTCGATAACGCCGTCGAAGGTCTGCATGCCTTCGAGTTCGCCCTGCTCCATCGCGTCAATCAGCGACTTCCCTTCCGATTCGCCGCGCTCGATGTACTCTTTAGTGCGCGAAGTCGCTTTCAGAATCTCGATGGCGGCGACGCGTCCCTTCTGGTCTGCGCGTGGAATCAAACGCTGCGAGATGATGTAGCGAAACGACTGTGCGATGCGCGTGCGGATGGCCTGTTCTTCGTTCTTGGGAAAGACGCCGATGATGCGGTCAACGGTCTTGGAGGCGTCGATGGTATGAAGCGTCGAGAGGACGAGATGCCCCGTCTCCGCCGCTTCGAGCGCGACTTCGATGGTTTCGCGGTCGCGCATCTCGCCGACGAGAATCACCTTCGGAGCCTGCCGGAGCGCGGCGCGCAAGGCCAATGCGAAGTCGGGCGTGTCGGAATGAAGTTCGCGCTGATGGATGGTGGAATTCTTGTGTTGATGGAGAAATTCTATCGGGTCTTCGATGGTCACGACGTGGTAATACTTCGTCTCGTTGATGTGGTCGATAACGGCGGCGAGCGTCGAACTCTTGCCGCTTCCGGTCGGCCCCGTGACGAGCACGACGCCGTTTTTGAGTTCGCCGACCTGCCGGAGTTGCGTGGGCAGATTCAACTCGTCGAAACGCGGCGGACGCGGCGGAATCACGCGCATGACGATGGCGTGCGTGCCGCGCTGCATGAAGATATTGACGCGAAAACGCGCGAGGCCGGGGGCGCTGAAAGAAACGTCTGTGGAGCCGAACTTTTCCAGATTTTGCGCGGCGGCCAAGTGATGCCCGGCGCGTAGGTGGTTGCCGATAATCAACTTGGAGATTTCCGCCGTGTGCGCGGGCAGAAGTTTTTCCAGACCGGGGACGGAGACGGGCTGCAATCTTCCGAGAAGTTCAATCTGCGGCGGTCGTCCGGGCGAAAAGATGAGGTCGCTCACCTTGTCGGAGACGGCGAGCATGCGTTGGAGTACGCCGATGAAATTCAGTGCGGGGACGACGTTCGCCTGCGACGACGGCGGTGGGGCGGCGGCTGGCGGCGTGCTCGGCGGTGCGGGGGGCGGTGGTTGAATGCTCATAAATTCTTAATCAAGAGTCGGAAGACGGGGTTTCAGAAGTCTGTGATTCCGAAAATCCCGAATCCCGCAACGACGGATTCCGAAGCGCAGTTTGAGACGCCTTCAACTCTAAACCCTTTTCTCAATGTGTCAAATCTTAAATAACTGACGTGAACGCCGAAAGTGAGTGCCGGGTTTCAGCGGCGCTTGCGCGTGATGAAGTTCTAGTATTTCGGGCGCGGCGTCTGGCAGGACGCTTCTCGCGCACCATTTCTATAAATATTTGTAACCGAAAATAAACCCTGAACGCAAACAACCGCGCCACTTTTCTCGTACATCATAACAGTTGCAAGGCGCGGGAGGCGTCCGAAGAACGACATGAGCGCCAGCCCGCTATCCTTTGGGAAGGAGGCGCTTTCGATATGGCAACCTATAGAGACCCGGCGCGCGTATTCGCTCCGCTGGAAGTGATTGAGCGCCTACTGGAAATTCGTGTTGACGCAGGCTACAGCCCTGCCATCTTTCTCTACCAGAACAACGATCTGGTGGCTTACTTCGACGCTTATGGCTTCGACGTTTATGCTTTTTCCGACACCGAAGCCGAATTTAACTACGGCAAGTATCGCGCGTCGCTTGCGCCCGGCGGCGATTACGCACACGTTTCATTGACGGCGCACTAAACGACAGAAGACAAGAGTACGAATGCGGATTCCGGAATGCGGATTATAAAGACACGTCGTCTTAAATCCGCCATCCGAAATCCGCATTTCGCATTTGTCAGAGTGCTTTGATGATGATGAAGGTCACGTCGTCGTGAGAGCCGCGCCCGCCCGTCCATTCGAGGATGTCTGTGTGGATGAAATTAATCATTTCGCGCGCGCTCAGATGACGAGCCGCATGGACAACCTTTTCCAGACGCTCACGCTCATACTCGACACCCTCCGCATTCAACGCTTCCGTCGCCCCGTCCGTGTAGAGGACGAGGATTTGTCCCGATTCGATAGGCAAGTAATATTCGTAATATCTCGCGTCGCGGAACATGCCGAGCGGTAGGCCGCCGCGCTCGATGTAACGCGCGCTGCCGTCCTTCTCAATCAGGAGCGGCGGGTTGTGTCCGGCATTGGCGTAGGCGAGCGTGCGGTTCGTGCCGTCAAGGGCACCGTAGAAGGCGGTGACAAACTGGTTTGCTTCGATTGATTCCCAGAGAAGATAGTTGACCTTCGACATCGAGACGTTCGGCGCGTAACCGATATGAATCGCCGCACGCAGCGACGCGCGCAGGAAGGCCATCAGCAGCGACGCCGGAACGCCTTTGCCCGACACGTCTGCGATAACGAGGCCAAGATGGTCTTCATAGATACTAACGAAATCGTAGTAGTCGCCCGAAACTTCTTCGGTCGAAAAGTTGTAGGCGCTGATGTCGAAGCCTTCGAGTTGCGGGTCGCGCGGCGGAAGCAGAGAGAGTTGGACGTGGCGCGCAACCTCTAGTTGTCCTTGCAGACGCTTCTTCTCAACCAGTTGCTCATGAAGCATCGCCTTCTCAATGATGATGGCGACCTGCGAGGCGAGCATCGCGAGGACGTGCTTGTCGTCTTCCGTGTAGGCGTTCACCTCGTCGCTTTCAAGGTCGAAGACGCCGATAACTTCGTCGTTGGAGATGATAGGCGCAACCATCTCGGAGCGCGTCTCCTTGCGCGCGTTGACGTAGCGCGGGTCGAGTCGCACGTCGGGCGAGATAGCCGCTTCGCCCGTCTGCGCCACGTAGCCGATGAGTCCCTGCCCGACCTTGAGACGCAGTTCCATCATCTCTTCGATGTCGTAGCCGCGCACGGCTTCGGCGTGAAAAATCGTGTCCTCGCTGTTGCCGTGGGGATTAACCGTGCCATCGCTTCGTTTCGGACACTTGATGACATAGATGCCCGCCGCATCATACGGCAGCAACGAATCGAGCGTGTCCATCACAAGCATGAGGACTTCTTCGAGGTTGAGCGAGCGGCTGATTTTTTTCGTGATGTCGAGCAACAGGCGCAGCTTGTCCGCGACGCTCAGATACGCCCTCGGCTTGCTAACTGCGCTCAGGTCTTCGGCCATAAGCAGGGATTATAAAGGAATAACAGGGAGATGTCAGATGTTATCCAGTGCTGCCTCGGTCATCAAGGTAAATTCCAGAGCGGCTGATGGGTGTTGACGAAAGAAGTCGTTGATATCTGTGGGAAGGGTGAGCGAGACGAGACGCATGTCGCGTGCGGCAAACATCTCTTCGTAACGCGTGGAGGCGCGGCGTCCGGCGGCGTCGGGGTCGAAGGCGGCGACGATGCGAAAGCGTCCGAGCGGCGCGAGCCAATCCTCTTTGAGTCCGCCTACGCCGACCAGACCGACCGCCGCGAAGCCGTTTGCCATGAGCGTCAGCGTGTCCGTAAAACCTTCGACGAGATAGACCGTGGTTCCGCTCGCAAGTCTGTCAAGCGCATCGACGTTGTAGAGCGACGGGACGCCGCCGCGCATGTTATGCCAACGCGGTTCGACGCCCGCCGCAGTTGTCCGCGCCTGTAGATAAACGGCTCGCCCTTCGACGCGAAACGGAAACAAGAGACGATGACGATAAAAGGTCAGATGCTCGCGCCCGTTAAAAAGACCGCTCTGCTGCAACTCCGTGAGCGCGAAACGCTCGCGCATCCGTCGCATTACACGACGGTAAGCGCGGCGTGGAAAGTAGACCACTCCGGCACGCCCTACCGTCGCTCGGTCAATCCCTCTGCGTGCCAGATAGTTTAGCCCCTCCGTCTGGTCTTCCACGCCGCACGTCTCCAAGAATGCGCCGCAGATGGCGCGCATACGCTCCGCGTCGAGCGTCTCGGTCGTCGGCAGTTCGGCAGTCTCGGCGTCGGGCGCGGCACGAAACGCGAGCGAGCGTTGGTGTCGTCCCTCGGTCTCAAAGCCCAACTCGCGCGCCATCTCGCTGACCGCGCGACTGTAGGAGACGCCGTGCATCAGTTCGTAAAAACTAATCGCATCGCCGCCCTCGTCGCGCGAGAAGCAATGAAAGAGACCACGTTGTAAATCAATCGAAAGACTCGGATGACCTTTGCCGCTATGCGCGTGCGAAGGAATGGGACAGAGCGATTGCAGGCGTGCGCCCGACTGGCGCGCGTCGTTGGTGAGATAACGAAGATAAAAGGAACGGTAATCTATCCGTCGCTTGACGTAATCGCGCAACTCGCGCAAACGCTCCGGCGTGTCACGTCCTCGCTCCATAAAGCAGCAGGCAGAAGGCGGTCAGCAGTGGGCAGTCAGTAGCAAAAGCAAGAAGCGGCAGAGTCGCGTCGCAGCAGAGGCAAGCGGCAGCAAAAGAAACGAATTCCCATTTTGCCTGCTTACTGCTTAGTGCCTTCCGCCCTCTGCCGTCTGCTTTCCAACATCAAGTATTCATTCCGGCGTGCGAGGCGTGCGGCGTCTTCTTCCGGGTGCCTCATACGATACTCCGACCACAGGCGCGACACCTTCATCCGATACTCCGCAAGCTCACGACTGACGTTGAAGTGGCGCGCAATTTCGATGGAAGTTTTGCCCGCGCGTATCATCCGACGCAACGCGCCGTAGGGCACCAGCGCGGCAGCCCCGACGGCGTAAGCGGCCTCCTCATCGGCCTCGTTGTAATCGCGCGCTACGGTCTTCCCCTGCTTGTTCTGCGCCACGATGGAGAGGCGATTGGCCTTGTGTCCGAGAAAAACGTGGCAGACTTCCTCCATCAACGTCGCGTTGTTGCGCTGTCGTCCGTGCTTTGGATTCAGTATCACCAGACGCCAACCGTTCGGCAGAGGACGCGAACACGTCCCGCCCGACCACATATTCGCTCCGCCACCCAACAGATGCTCGCGCGTCTCCTCCGACAGCCCCGCAATCTTCTCAAAATCCACCACCATCAACTTCGCAAAATCCGCCAATGCAAACGGGTCTAACGGTTCGTCGTCGCGACGCAGCCCCGCGAAATCGCGCAATCCCAACGCGCGCAACTCGTATTGTCTCCCCTTAAAAGTCGGCGGAAAAATCTCTTCGTCCACGAAATTGATGACTCCTGCCCCGGCACTGTTTTCACTTCCCGGATAAGCAGCAAGATTTATTTGATTGCCAGCAAACTTTCGACCGAGATGTCTTCATCGATGGCTTCCCAGTGAATACCGATTCCGCCTCCAATCAGTCGCCATTCTTGCCGCTGCTCCGGCGTCGCCTTCTGCAAACGCGAAAACCACAGCAACGGCACTGAAATCTCACGCCCATCCGCCAGCACAACGCGCAACGCATCATCCGTACAATCCACATCGACGGCAAGCGGCTCGACGCTAATCGCCAAAGTGCTCATGCCATTTCTCCTCAAACAAATCCCGATTCTTTTCTACAATCCGCAGAATCTCCGATAACTCGCCGCTGCGGAAGCCACGCGACCGCTCTAGAGATACGGGCGTCAACCAGAACTTGGCGAATTTCTCAGCCGCTTCAACGTGGATATGCGGCGCCTCTTGTCCTTCCAAGCTGAAAAAGAAAAACCTGTAGCCTTTAACTCGCAGAACCGTCGGCATACGCTCTCCGTCCTATGCGTCAACGGAAAAACTCTTCGTCCACGAAATTGATTATACATGCCCCGGCATGTTCTTTCACTTCCTTTAACCGATGTCGGGATGCTGGAACTTGACGTGCGGGCGGGTTAATTTTCCTCGCATCGCATAGAGCAAAGTTATGTCGATGCACTTTCCGGCGACGCGGATGGAAAGCGAAATTCTTATGTCTTCGCTGACATCCACACCGATTGTTATGACCGTATTTGTAGATGAAACGCGGCGAAACACGGGTAGGTGCTGTTGTTTGCAGTAATTATGCTCTTGAATAATGAAAGGGAGGGTGAATGAACGATAAAGAGAATCAGCCAAAGTCAGAGGAGAATGGTGGCGAGCAGCCGATTCTGACGAACCGACAGGGACATCCAATCTACGACAATCAAAATACGCGAACGGTCGGCGAGCGCGGGCCGACGGTGTTGGAAAACTATCAGTTTCTCGAAAAGATTACGCACTTCGACCGCGAGCGAATCCCCGAACGCGTCGTGCACGCACGCGGCGCAGGCGCACACGGTTACTTCGAGGCTTACGGCACCATCGGCGACGAACCCGCCAGCAAATATACACGCGCCCGATTGTTTCAGGAGAAGGGCAAGCGCACGCCCGTCTTCGTCCGTTTCTCGACGGTGATTCATGGTGGACATTCGCCCGAAAACTTGCGCGACCCGCGCGGCTTCGCCGTCAAGTTTTACACCGAGGACGGCAACTGGGATTTGGTCGGCAACAATTTGAAAATCTTCTTTATCCGCGACCCTGTGAAATTTCCAGACGTGGTGCACGCCTTCAAGCCCGACCCTGTGACGAACCGCCAAGACACCAACCGCATCTTCGACTTCATCAGTCTGACGCCCGAATCTATGCACATGATTTCGTGGCTCTTTAGCCCGCGCGGTATCCCTGCGAACTACCGCGAGCAAGAGGGCGCGGGCGTCAACACCTACAAGATGTACAACACGGAAGGCGTCGGCGTGCTCGTCAAGTATCACTGGATTCCGAAGCAGGGCGTCCGCTCTCTGACGCAAGCCGAGGCCGACAAGATTGGCGATTTCAATCACGCAACCAAAGATTTGTACGACGCCATCGAGCGCGGCGACTTTCCCGAATGGGAACTCCGCGTGCAGATTATGTCCGACGACGACCACCCCGAACTCGATTTCGACCCGCTCGACGACACCAAAATCTGGCCGGAGGAACAGTTTCCGATGTTGCCCGTCGGACGCATGGTGCTCGACCGTAATCCGACCAACTATTTCGCGGAAGTCGAACAAGTGGCTTTCGGCACGGGCGTCCTGGTTGACGGTCTGGATTTCTCCGACGACAAAATGCTACAGGGTCGGACGTTTTCCTACTCGGACACACAACGCTATCGCGTCGGGGCAAACTACCTCCAACTGCCCATCAATCGCCCGAAAAAACACGTCGCCACCAACCAGCGCGACGGTCAGATGACCTACTACGTGGACGGCAACGAGGCGGGCGAAAATCCGCACGTCAATTACGAACCGAGCAGCCGTGGCGGTCTACAGGAAGCGCCCAAAGCGGGCGCAGACCACACGCCCTACGTCGAAGGCCACGTCGTGCGTCAAAAAATCAGCCGCACCAACGACTTCCAACAGGCAGGCGAACGTTATCGCACGATGGAGGCTTGGGAACGCGACGACCTCATCAACAATCTCGTCAGCGCGCTCAAAGACTGCAACCCCGACATACAGCAACGCATGATTACGCTTTTGAGCAAATGCGATGAAGACTACGGCAGGCGCGTCGCCGAAGGTCTGGGGCAGACCGCACGCAGTTCTGAGATGGAGACGACGGCAGCGGACTAAGCTTACGGCATCCTCAAACAGCATTCCTTTCAGACGCAAATGAGGCTCTCAACTCCGGTGAGTTGAGAGCCTCATAAACTTTTAAGCCTGTCTATTATTTGCGGCGATTTCGCTCGCGCGCGTCGCGTGCGTCTTCGCCGGGGTGGGAAAACTGCGCGTAGGCGACGCGAAAGAGTTCCGAGAGGGCTTTGGCGGTTTCGGGCGAGAGGTTGCGGTCGGCGCGCAGGTGCGCCTCAACGATGTCGGGCGTCGGCTCTTGCGCGAAATAGATGACGGGTTTGTTTTCGTCGCCGTCGAGTTGACGACCGCCCATGATGCGCTCCATCGGCACGTTGAGCCACGCCGTCAGACGCGCGATGTTGTCGGCGTCGGGCTTGCCCGTGCCGTTTTCGATGCGCGACAGTGTGGACGCCGAAACGCCTGTTTCATCCGCGACATCGCGCAGGCTCAAGCCAGCGTCCTCGCGTTTGCGGCGTATCGCACGCCCTAATTCCTTCGTATTTACTAAGCTTTTTGCTGATTCTGCCATATTTTTGGCCTCCTTTTGGCGCGCAACCGAAACCGGAGGTTTGGCGCGCCCTTCCCTCCTTGTCCAAGAACATAGCACAGTAAAATCCCAGATGCAACACTTTGTTTTATGCTTGCAACAAGATAGGAACCGTGGTACACTGTTTCACGTATGAAACAGAGCGTACCACACACAGTGCGTATCTGGTTGAGAGACAAGGAGCAAGCGACGTGAGTACCGAATATATCTGGGAGACATTCGATAGCCTTTTCAAGACCGTGCATCGGCAGGGGCGACGCGTCGAGGAACTTGAGACGCGACTCGCAGAGCTTGAGCGTCGTTTGCAGGAACGTTCGACCGCAGCGTTGCAGCCGTCGCAGCCGCAACAGCCAAAGGCGGTCGAGCCGTTGGTTAGCGAAATGCCCGCCGAGCGCGCGGCGTAAGATTAGATTTATCAAGTATTTGCGGAGGTTAAGACGATGGCCGGAACAGCAACAGCCGTAACCGACAAAAAGGCGATTTTGCGCGACAAGCGCGCACAGGGCATCGCCGCCATGGGTCTGGTGACACGCGAGGGCGACCGTTTTCGCGTCACGACCCCTTCCTTGCGCGGACGCCGTTCGAGCTACGAAGTGTGGCGCGACGAGTCGGGCAAGGTGCGTTGCTCTTGTCTTGAGTTTGAGGAGCAATCGACGGAAGACCCCGGCTATCGCTGCGAGCATATTCTCGCCGTCAAGCATTCGCTTCTGCACAAGAATTCCGAAGCTGTGACGAAACAGCAGACGGTTACGCAACCTGTCGTCGCCGCTCAAGGCGTGGCGACCGACGGCGGCATCAACACAACAGCAACGCCCAACACTGACCCACGTAACGCATCCGAGAAACTCGATGCCGCAACCGAGGCGACCATCGCCCCTAAGCGTGCGCCGCGTTTCGTACGGGAGCAAATTGAGACGGCAGAGACTCCAGCAGAAGCAGCGACCGTCGCGTCGCAGCCCTTCGCCGAACTCTCCGAGGCCGTTTCGCTCGCGAAACACACAGACGAAGAGGAGCATACGGAAATGGCTAGACAGAAACAGATGGATACCACCGCAACGGCGGTTGAAGAATTGTCGAACGATTTGGAATTCGTGACGGCAGAAGAACACGCGGCGGCGAATATCTCCACGGGGTCGCCCGTCGTGCCGCTCGCGTTCACCAGCACGCTGCGTACCCTGCGCCAGCCGATTGACCCGCGCATGGTCAAGTCGCGCGAAGGCTGGACTGACCGCAACGGCAACAAGCACATGGTCGAATATGTCGAATGGCATACGGTCGCAGACATCCTCGACCGCGTTGCCCCAACATGGTCGCACTCCGTCCGCAACATCGTGCAGATTGGCGACATGGTGGCCGTCACCGCCGCTATCACCGTGGACGGCGTGACGCGTGAAGGCGTCGGCACCGGAACCGCCGACAACGAAACCGGCATCAAGAAGGCCGAGCACGACGCGCTGAAACGCGCCGCCATCAAGTTTGGCATCGCGCGCGAACTTTACCAGCGCGAATCCGACGTGATTGAGACGCAAGGAGCCGCGCCGCAGCAAGGCGACTTTCCGCGCGACCCGTTGGCAAAGTCGATGGCCGACCTCGTTACGCCCAAGCAACTCGGCATGATTCGCGCGTTGGCGCGTGAGGCGGGCGTGGACGTTGAAGAGGAGTGTCAGTCAACTTTGCGCTGCCGCACGGAGGAATTGTCGAAGCGCGCCGCGTCGAGTTTCATCGACCATCTCAAGGGCTTGCAGCAGGAAGCGGGAGCCGTACGCCGCGCCAGCTAAAGGCAAGTAAGCAGGAAGCGGTGAGCGGTGAGCAGTCAAAGACAAAATCTGTTCATTGCTCGCCGCTCACGGCTCACTGTCAAGGAGGTTTGAAAGATGACGACAGAAGAGTTGATACAAGATTACACGCAGCCGCTCTCGCTCGAACTCGAATATGCCGAAGACGAGCCGGAGACGAGCGTCGTCGCTGAGCCTTCCGAAAAAACTTCGGAACGCGTCAGGCTACCGTTTTCCAAGAAGGACGAGATTCTGGATTTGTACGAGTCGGGGACGACCGACATCGCGGCGATTGTGCGACAGGTGAAAGCGCGTCCGTCATACGTCGCGCAGGTGTTGCAGTCCGCCGGACACATCTCCGGCTACTTCGACCTCTACACCACAACCGGACAGGAACAGAACGTCTACTCGCGTTTCTTCCGCAACGTCCTTTCGTTCAAAACCATCGACGCGGCGCGCGAGTCCGTTCAGAAACTCGACCGCCTCTACAACTATTTCGAGCGACTCGGCGACCGCGCCGGACAGCATCACGCGATGGTGCTCGCCCTGACGGGCAAGAATCGCGCACGTTGGAGTGGCAAGACCGAAGAGTCGCAAGTATTTCATGAGTGGCTCGTCGCACATTAATTTCCGTCGGGCGACTCGTCGCTTCCATCTCGATTGAGCGGCTCGTCGCCCGTTGCGAAAGAGCCGCTCATAACAACAGTTTCCACACGACGGCAGACGCCTGAATCGGCGTCGAGAACGAGCAAGGGCAGGAGCGAAGGGTGAGTTTCGCAACAGACGAACTCACCTTTCATTCTCCGAAAATATTTCAAGTTTGCTCGTTCCAGTTCTTTAGTTTTCCCATCCTCGCACGAACCTCGCGTCCGGCCTGTTCGGTGTTTTAACAGGCCAGCACTTTCGTCTATCGAAATCAAGACCAGCGGAACCGGCATCGCGTCCGGCATGGCGGACGGGTCTGTTTCGCGACACTTCAACGTTAAGGAGAATGCAGATGGCTGAACACGAAAATTTCGCGCACGGAAGCTTTATCTGGTACGAATTGGCCTCGACCGATTCAGAAGCTTCCAAAAAGTTTTACACCGAACTTCTCGGCTGGAAATTAAAGCGGGGAGATGTGGAGGGAATGGAATACAACGAAATCATGGTGGGCGATAAGCCCTCCGGCGCTATCTATCAAATGGGGTCGGAATACGGCAACGCGCCTTCGCACTGGATGGCTTACGTCGCCGTCGATGATGTGGACGCATCCGCCAAACGCGTCGAAGAACTCGGAGGCAAGGTCTGCATCCCGCCCACAGACATTCCCAACGTCGGTCGCTTCTGCGTCATCAACGACCCCTCGGGAGCCACCCTCTCGCTCATCACGATGTCCGGCGTGCCTTCCTGAACACTTGTTCTCGCGTTGCAACGGACGCCGCCGCTTTTTGCTAAAACCTCGCACGAAATTTGACACGCGGACGGCCTTAGCGTCGCCGCACAAAATCGAATGGAGGAATATGATGAGAATTCGTCTCTCCCTTGTCCTATTGGTGCTGTTGCTTTTCGTCGCCGCGTGGGGCGTCTCGGTCATAACCGGATACGCCGCGCCCGTCGAAGCGCAGAGGAATGATGAGATTGCACAGGCCATCATCGCCCGCGAGAAGGCTTCCGTGAGCGCATGGCAACGCAAGGACAAGGCTTTCTATGCAGACTTCCTCTCGGAAGATGCCACCTACTTTTCGGCGCACAACCCTTACCTCGAAATCGACCCGAAGACCACCTTCCTGCCCAAGTTTGAAGAGTTCACGGAGATGTTCAAGTACATCAACTTCCAGATGCACAACCCGCGCGTGCAGGTCTACGGCGACACGGCCATCCTCACTTATAACCACGCCGTGATGGTTAACATGGGAGGTCGTACCATGAACTTCACGGGCAAGATGACCAGCGTTTACATCAAGCAAGGCAATACGTGGCGCGTCGTCCATGCACACGAATCGATTAACGCCGGAGCACAGTGAAGACGCGCGTCTTGAACCGTCGTCGCTTGCGTATCTCTTCAAACAGACAGCACAGAACAGGAGACAGAAATGCCCAGAGTAGTCCATTTTGAAATCAGCGCGGAGGAACCCGAACGCGCGCTCAAGTTCTACAAAGAGGTTTTCGGTTGGGAGTCGCGGAAGTGGGACGGCCCCAGACCCTACTGGCTCATCTCGACGGGCGCGGCAGACGAACCCGGCATCAACGGCGGATTGTTCCAACGCGGCGGGTCAATCAACTACGTCAACTCGATTGACGTGCCTTCCGTTGACGAATACGTTGCGCGCATCGTCGAGCACGGCGGCAAGGTCGTCATGGCGAAGATGCCGATTCAGGGCGTCGGCTATCTCGCCTATTGTCACGACACCGAAGGCAACGTCTTCGGCGTGATGCAGGAAGACGCTGCGGCTCAATAAACGACGGCCGACTCCGTTCCGATGGGGAGATGAAAGAGCGAGATGCTACTCTTTCATCTCCCCGTTTGCTTTTGGTCGTTCCCTTCGCGCCGACGTGTGTACGTGAGCGTACAGAGATTCGCCGTCGCGGCATGATAGTGTGCTGCGACTAACGTGTTAAGAATGACAAGCGGGCGCAGAAGAAGGGATGGATATTCAAACCATGTCGGCGAAGAGGACACTTGATGAAAATTAAACCGGAATCCGTGCTGCTGCTATTCGTCCTTCTTTTCATTCCCGCTCTCACACACGCGCAACAACAGCAATCTCTCATCTTCCCCATCACCGACCGCCTGCCGCCGCCAACCGACGCACAAAACAAACCGGAACAGGAAGAGGAAGAAGAGTTCGTCAAGCCGAGTCGTCCGACGGTGGCGAAGCCGACGGAGTTTCAGAAGCCGGGCGTGCTGCAAGTCGAGATTGGCTACGACGCCAACTATCGCGGCGAGGATTTCGATACGAGACAGAGCGTGCCGCTCGCGCTGCGCTTTGCTGCGAGCAAGCGGCTTCTGCTCGAAATCAATCTCGACGCGGTGAAATCCGAAACCGACTTGGACGGCCAACGCATCACGGGCGTCGGCGACACACAACTGGGCTTTCAAGTTGTCGCCGTGGAATCAAATGAGAGCCGTCCGGCGTTGGGCTTCGCTTATTACGTCAAGTTGCCGACGGCGAGCGAAGAGAAGGGTCTCGGCTCAGGCCGCTTCGACCATAAGATTCTCGGTCTCGTCGGTCATAAATTCGGGGAGACCAACATTGACTTCAACGCCGCTTTTCTCGTTCAAGGCCGCGAAGGCGAAAGCGGTTGGGATCATGGCGGGCAGGCCGCGCTCGCCGTCTCGCATCAGTTTCAAAACAACTGGGGCATCATCGGCGAAATTTCCGGGCAGAGTTTAGACGAAGCGCAACCGCGCGGCGTCTACGCGCTCGGCGCGCTGACACATCAGGTTAATCGTCGTTTCATCGTCGATGCGGGGATGCGCTTCGGACTGAATCCGTCTGCGCCGCGCATCGGCGTCTTCGCCGGAATGACGGTCGGAGTGTTTGATTTTTTCAAGCACAAACGCTAAAAGTTTGTAAGGCCGTTCGCTGTAGAAATCCCCTTCTGTTTTTTTCGTCCGAGCTTCCGACGCATTTTGTCCGTCGAGGATAAACGAGAGATGCCTGCGAAGAACGAGGATTTACACGGCAATGTGCCCGACAAATCCGACATCGCGCTCCTGCTGATTGATGTCATCAACGATCTCGAATTCGACAGCGGCCAACAGCTTCTCCAATTTGCCCTGCCGATGGCCGAACGACTCGCCGCGCTCAAGCGACGCGCCAAGCAATCCAACATCCCCGTCGTCTACGTCAACGATAATTTCGGTAAGTGGCAATCGGACTTCCAGAAGATTCTGGCGCATTGTCTCGAAGACGACGTGCGCGGGCGTCCCCTCGCAGAACAACTTCGACCCGGCGACGACGACTATTTCGTGCTCAAGCCAAAACACTCCGGCTTCTTCTCCACGACGCTCGACACCCTGCTCGACTACTTGCAGGTAAAGACGCTCATCCTAACCGGACTCACCGCCGACATCTGCGTTCTCTTCACCGCCAACGATGCATACATGCGCGACTTTCATCTCGTCGTGCCGTCGGACTGCGTGGCGTCGAGCGATGCGGATGAGAATCGTCATGCGCTCGAACAGATGCAACGAGTGCTCAAGGCCGACACACGCGCCTCAACCGAACTCGATTTGGAAGAGTTGAAGCGACAGGCCGCCGAGCCGCCGGAGCAAGACGACAAACCCGCTCCCCAACCGCAGTCGCAGCAGTTTGCCCACCAGGAATGAGGCGACCGGAAACGCTCGCGGAAGACGCATTCCCCAGTCATCTACTTCCGCGCGCAACGTTACCAGAGAGAAATTAACGACCAAGCGGGCAACCAGAGGAGACGAAGACAACCGACTTCGTTTTCAGAAGGATAAATCTATGCGACGCTTCTTTCGTAACAACGGTCTCTCCATCGTGATGTTCGGCCTCTTCTTCTGCACCTTCATCGTCGGCCAGAGCGTCGTCGGCTTTTGGGAGTACAACGAAGACCAGCGAGAGCACCGGCAGCCGACCATCGTCTACACGGAATATCTCACGACGAGTCACTTCCTCGAAGCGACGATGGAGAATTGGGAGAGCGAGTTTCTACAGATGTTCGCTTTTATCATTCTCACCACCTGCCTCTATCAGAAAGGCTCCGCCGAATCGAAAGACCCCGACAAAGAGAATCCCGTCGATAGAGACCCGCGCCAGTCGAAGAATAAAAAGGACGCGCCGTGGCCTGTGCGTCGCGGCGGCTGGATTTTGAAGTTGTACGAGTATTCCCTGTCGCTCACCTTCCTGCTACTTTTCCTCATTTCATTTGCGCTCCATGCCGTCGGCGGCGCGGGCGAATACAATGAAGAAATGCAGGTACACGGAGGTCAACAAATTTCCGTCATACAGTATTTCGGCACGTCGCGCTTCTGGTTTGAATCGCTGCAAAACTGGCAGAGCGAATTTCTCGCCATCGGTCTCATGGTGCTGCTCACCGTCTGGTTGCGACAGCGCGGTTCGCCGGAATCGAAGCCCGTCGATGCCCCGCACCACGACACAGGCGAAGAGTGACGCCCGGCACACACCGCGCGACGCCGAAACAAAAGAGGCCGCATCTTGCACAAAGATGCGGCCTCTTTCAGTTGAATGGCTGCTGCGGTCTTTACTCTTCGTCGTAAGACTTCGATTGCGGATTGCGACCGCGCATGGCTGCCGCCGCGAGTTCGCGTGCACGCGGGAGCACTTCGATGGCTTTGGCGACCTGCGGGTCGTCGCTGACGAGAACCTGCGAGGCGGTCACTGTGCCGAAAGCGGCGGTGGCGACTTCATAGCGCAGTTGACGTGCGATGAATTCGCGGTTGCGGTCGAGTTGGACGGGCGTGAATTTGTACTCCTTCTTGCCCGCGACGAACGTCTTGAACGCTTTGAAAAGGTCGTCGGTGACGGGGAAATCCGCCGCCGCCATGTCATGATTGAAATCAATCGCGCGTTGCACCTTGTAGGTGTCGAAGCTGGAAATGCGATTGTTGACGAGTTCGCGTGCGAAGGCGAAAATCGGGTCAATCAGGCGTTGCTGTTGCGGATTGAAGATGCGCGGTTTGACGCCCTCATCGGGCGCGATGCCGCCGCCGCCATAGACGGTGCGACCCGTATCCGTGCGCGTCGCTTCGCCCGTCGGCTTGGCGGGCGTCTTCTCGGCTTCCTTGTCATCATCTTCGTCGCGTTGGCCGAGGCCGCCGCGCGTGTAGTAATCGTAGAGCGAGCCGTTGGAGTAGTCGCGTTGAATCAAGCGACCGGAAGGCGTCAGATATTTGGTGGTCGTCAAGGTCAGGGCTGTGCCGTAGTCGAGCGGCATGATGCTCTGGACGAGACCCTTGCCAAAACTCGTCTCACCGACGATGAGCGCGCGGTCGTGGTCTTGCAATGCGCCCGCGACGATTTCCGAGGCTGACGCCGAATTGCGATTGACGAGCACGACGAGCGGCGTCGTGTCGGGCGTGCGGTTCGACGAGCGATATTCCTTGTCGCCGCCGCCGCGTGTGCCGCGTCCCTTCTGACTCAGAATCAGTTGCTCGCGCTGCAAGAAACGCTCGGCGACTTTGACCGCCTGATCCAAGAGTCCGCCGGGATTGTTCCTGAGGTCGAGCACAAGCGATGTCATGCCCTGCGCGTGTAGTTCTTCGAGCGCGCCGACAAACTCTTCGGCGGTCGTGTAGTTGAAGCCACGCGTCATGTCGATGTAGCCGACGCCGGGACGAATCAGGTATGCATCGGGCACGGTCGGCTGGTTCACCGCATCGCGCGTAATTTCGACGACTTCCTTCTTGTCGGTCGCGGCGCGTTCGACCGTGATGCGGACGACCGAACCACGCGGCCCGCGCAACTTGTCGCGCACTTCGCCCGACGCCTTCCCCTTGACGGATTGACCGTCAACTTCGACGATGCGGTCGCCGTAGCGCAGACCGGCTTTGGCCGCCGGAGTGCCTTCAAAGGTGGCGAGGATGTAGGTGTCTGTGCTGTCGCCGATTTTGCGGTCGCCGATGGTTGCGCCGATGCCGTAATACTCTGAACGCCAGTCGGCGCGCAGTTCCTCAAACTCTTTCGCGTCGTAGAAATTCGAGTGCGGGTCGAGCGAGCGGAGCATACCGATAATGGACGACTTGAAGACGTTGTTGTATTCGAGTTTGCTGCCGTCCACGTAGTTTTCCTGAATCACGGTCAGGGCTTCGGCAAAATCCTGCTCGATGACGGAGGAGGCTTCGGCGTTGGGCGCGTTGCGACGCGTGCGTCCTTCGGGCGCGGTGGCATTGGGACGCGTGGTGCCGCGTTCGGCTTCGCCGCGACGTGCGGCGGGCGGCGTCTGTTGCGTCTGTTGTGCGAAGACGAGAGAAGGAATTAGTAGTGCGAGGAGGAGAAACGTCGCCAGCGCGGATGAAATTTTATTCTTCACGGAGCAAACCTCTGTTTGAAACCGATTTACAAAAACAGGTCAACTCGCATCCGCGAGCATGGCCTGCCACAAAAAGACCGCCCGAAGGCAGGTGGATGTAGTGTAATGGATGAGTGGAACGGCGGCAAGGTTGCGCCGGAAATCGCGGCAAAATGTAAAAAGACCCGCGCTTGCGCGAGGGCAAGAGGAAAAGGTAAAGGGCAAAAGCAGGTCAAAGGCAGAAGGGCGCAGAAGGCAGATTTCTTCCCTTTTGCCTTTTACCCTGCACCCTTTGCCCTTTCTTATCTCACGTGTCGTTGGCGCAAAATGTGGCCGTTCGAGGGGTCGAGGGTGAGTTCGAGGCCGTCCCAGTTGGTTAAGACGACGCGGTTGCCATCGCGTGCGAGGTTGACGTAGGGGCTGTCGGCGTTGACGTGCGCGCGTGCGGCGACTTGCCAGAGCGTTTCACCCGACGGGCTGAGACCGTAGACGTTTTCGTTGAAGACGATTCCGGTCGGCACCTCGAGCCGCACGACGAGGGCGCTATCGAATGCCAACGCCTCGGCCACCGGATACGCAAACGTCGCGCACGCTCCCGACGCGAAAACAATCTTCGTTTCGTCGATGACGTATTCGTCGCTAGACATCGTCGTCGGCGCAGTCATATTCGTCGCTGCACATTTCGGTTACCACTCGTTTCAAATGTCGTGTTCGTCATTCACCGTAGCGTCCGACGGTTTCTAAAAGCTGTGGTCGGCAGGCGTTCCATCAGTTGATACTGGATTGCGCCGCCGCTTCCCCATCCGGCTTGCGCGCCGACTGTCCCGACACGCAAGCGCGTTCCGGCGGGCACGTACACGTCCGAGACGAAGACGGGCATGTCGGGTAGAGCGAATCGGTCTCGAATCTGCGCGGGCGTCAGCCCTTCGATTTCGCTGCGCGGCATAATCCACATGCCCGGCTGATTTCGCTCGCCGTGCACGCGAGAGAAAATCGTCTCCTCCTGAAGCACAACCTCCTGCACGTCTCCCGTCAGTGCATAGGGCGGACGCTGACCCGCCTGTATAAACGACGCGTTGGCCTCGTTAGCCGTGATGGTTCGAGACGACGAAAACGTGCAAGGAGCGCAGACCGCTTGCCCGTTCCTCGCTACGCCTACCGCCGACGGCGGCGTGGCGGTCGGCGGCTTCGCACCCCGGAGCCACGAATCGCGTATGGCTCGCTGTTCGGGTGTGGCGTTAGGGTCTTCGGTAATCGTGTATGCGGCGGTCTGAGTCGTACGCATCACCCAGGAGACTTCGAGCAGACGGTCGCCGCGAAAGATGGTGGCGAGAACGCGTTCGCCGTTGCGGAAACGTGCGAGTTGCGCTTGAAGCGTTGAGGGCGCGACGCGTTCGCCGCCGATGGCGAGCAGAATATCGTTCGACGCCAGCACGTTGTAGGCGGGGCTTTCGGAACTGACGCCGTTCACGACGATGCCAGTCGGTTGTCCGCTGCCGAGTTGCGAGAACGTCGCTCCGACGCCTCCCTGCGGGGCAGTTTGAGTCGGCGTGTAAGCGGCTGTGTCGTCGAATTCGACGCCGAAGTCAAAGGGCGGCGCTTCCTTTTTTTCCAGACGCAAACCCGCGTAGCCGAGCGCGCGTTCGTAGGGCAACTCCTCCACGCCGCCGACGTAGCGCGTGAAGAACTCGCCGAAATCGGAACCCGCTACCGTCTCAACCGCTTTTTGAAAACCGCCCGGCTCCCAACCCGCCTTCGGCAGACCGAAATTCTCCAAGAGATAACGGAACACATCATCGAGCGAACGCGCGTTCTTGGTACGCTGGCGAATCTCCAAATCGAGCAACATGCCGAGGAGGTCGCCTTTGTTGTAGTAGCTGAACGACGTGTTGAGCGGGTCGTCGTGCGAGTACCAGGTGTTGATGCTCGACTCTTCGACGGTCTGGATGCGTCTGCCCGGCAGACTCTGCAACTCGCGTATCTCGTTCGACATCGCTCTATAAAAACGCTCGCGCGTCCAGAGGCCGCTCCGCATGATATGGAGCGAGCCGTAGTAGCTCGTCATGCCCTCGGAGACGTAGAGGTCGCGCGTGGTGACGGGCTGCGTGTAGTCGAAGGGGCCGAGCACGCCGGGGCGCAGGCGTTTGACGTTCCAGAGATGGAAAAACTCATGCGACGTGACGCCGCGAAATCTCTCCCAACCATCTTCAGTGTTTCCGGCAAACTTGCGTAGATTGATGGCGGTCGAGTTGAGATGTTCGAGGCCGCCGCCGCCGCGCGGCAGCATGTGAAAGATGAAGACATAGCGACGGAAGGGCGCGCCGCCCATCATGTCCACTTGCGAGCGCACCATGCTCTCCGTCTCGGCGCGGAAACGTTCGAGGTCGTAGTTATGTGTGCCGTAGATGGCGATTTCGTAGGCGGCGCCCTTGTAGTCGAAACGCAGGACGTTGTGCGTGCCGATTTCAAAAGGCGCATCCACGAAAGTGTCGTAGTCGGGCGCGGCGAAGGTGTTGGGACGAGCGGCGACAGGCTCAAGCCCTGTTGAGATGGTCGTCCAACGCGGCGGCCTGTTGACCGTCAACGTGACGGGGCGCTCCTTCGCGCCGACGACGTATGGAAAAATCAGCGACCCGTTGAAAAAGGCGTGCGTGTCGTCGAGGTGCGCGCCGCTGACGCCGAAGTTGTCTGCATAGACTTTGTATGAGACGCGCACGGCGTTCGCGCCGCGTGTCTCGACGCGCCAGGAGTTGGTGTGAGTTTTCCTGACGGGAAGCGACTGCCCGCCTGTCGTGCCCGCGCGAAACTCCTGCACGTTGCGCGCCGCATCGACGACGCGATACGCGCCCGGCACCCACACCGGAAACTCCACATCAATCTGCGGCGCAGAGATGTTCGCCACCGTCATCGTCACCTCGAAGAGATGCGTCGTCGGGCGCGACATGCCGAGTTCATAACTGATGGAAAGCCCCTGCTGCGCGTTGTTCGGCGCGGCGAGGGACGAATGTGCGTTGAAGCGTTGTTGTGCAGATATGTTTGTCGCCGTCGCCGCGTGAAGCAGCGAGAAGACGACGAGCAAGGCCAGAGAGAACTTTTGACGCGGGCGAGACGTGTTGCGATTCATCTTTTTGCTCCCTTGAAACGAGGTGGTGCGTCGGAGGCGCGTGCGACTCGAACCCTTGCCGCAGGCATGAAGTCGTTGCCGAAGGCATGAGCCGTTGCGGTCGGCTCGGTCAGCCGCGTCGCCGTCGTCGGACGATTCGTGTCGTTTCCGTTAAAGCGCAAATGCGTTGGAATGCTCGCCGTTTTATATCACGTTTGCCGACGCACGCACAAAAACAGACGACGAATGAAACCTCTAACGGCATGCGCCGCAGACCGCGAGAGTGTGCGTGCAAGAGACGCGCGATGACGCGGCTTTTGAAACACGCCGCGGCGCCGCTTCGTTATCTTCTACGTGGCCGGAACGGTGTCCGAAGGTACCTGAGTCCGGTCGAGAGGTTTTTGCCAACGCGGTCGGCGGTAGCGCGCTTGACGCTTGTTTCAGCGCATCCGTAGAATGACTGTGAGCATTCAAAGACCACATCGGAACAAACAGCTTTTCGCCCGCCGAGAGTCGGGCATCTGCGACCATGATTGAATGGCAGAGGAGGTTTGAATGAGTAATCCTTACGACCCACACCGTGATAAAGACTTGAATGCACCCGTCGAGCCGATTGACGACCTGATGCTGCGCGACGATGACGACGACTACCCCGGCGATGAACATCGAGGCGAACGCGTCTCCACGTCCGTACGCGAAACGCTCAGTTCCATCGGTCGCGACATCAGTCGCACCATCGAGCGTGCCATCGCGGCGAAGGATGATTACGTCGTCGCCGTCAAAGTGACGCCCGAAGCGCAGGACAAGCTCGAACAACTCGTTCAGGCCGGAGTCTTCCGCACGCGCGCCGAAGCCGCCGCCTTTCTCATCGACGAAGGCGTCAAAGCGCAATCGGAACTATTCAACCGCGTCCAGCAGAAGCTTTCCGAAATCGAACGCCTCCGCTCCGAACTGCGCGGCATGATTAACAACACCCCGACTCCGTAAAGCAGAGGTCGGAGGCGAGAGGCGAGAGGTCGGTAAAAGCATTTTGTCTTTCACTGACCTCCATCCTCCGACCTCTGACCTCTTTGCAGAGGATTGAGATTTGTCATCAACTTTCACGTTGCCACCCATTCCGATTCTGCAATTCACATTGGCGAACGGCCTGCGCGTCGTTCTCAGCGAAGACCATTCGGTGCCGGTGGTCGCCGTCGCCGTTTATTACAACGTCGGCTCGCGCAACGAACGCACGGGGCGCACGGGCTTCGCGCATCTCTTCGAGCACATGATGTTTCAGGGTTCGGAAAACGTGCCGAAGGCGGGTCATTTCCAGTACATCTTCAATTCCGGCGGCACGCTCAACGGCACCACTTCGAGCGAGCGCACCAACTACTACGAGACGCTCCCCGCCAACCAACTCCCGCTCGCGCTCTGGTTGGAGAGCGACCGCATGCGCTCGCTCCGCGTCACGCAGGAGAATCTCGACAATCAGCGCGAGGCCGTCAAGGAAGAAAAACGGCTCAACTACGATAACCGCCCCTACTCCAATGCCTTCCTGCGTCTCAACGAACTCATCTTCAAGAATCCGGCCAACGCGCATTCGACTATCGGCTCGATGGAAGACCTCGACGACGCGACCATCGAAGACATACAGGAATTCTTCCGCATCTACTACGCGCCCAACAACGCCGTGCTCTCAATCGTCGGCGACTTCGACACGGACGAAGCCCGCGCGCTCATCGAAAAATATTTCAACGACATTCCGCGACAGCCCGCGCCGCCGCCCGTCGATGTCTCGGAACCCGTCGAAGTGGCCGTCCGGCGCGAAACTTACTACGACCGCTTCGCGCAGCTTCCAGCCTTGATGCTCGGCTGGAAAGCTCCGCCGCAACGCGCCGACGATTACTACTCGTTGGCGCTCGCCAGCGACCTCTTGCTTGAAGGCGATAGTTCGCGTCTTTATCAAAGGCTGGTGAAGGGCGATGAATCGGTGGTCGCCGTGCAGGGCGGCATCGGCGAGCGGCGCGGCCCCTCTTCGTTCTACATCTTCGCCATCCCCAAACCGGGACACACGCAGGGCGATATTCGCTTCACCATTGACGAGGAGATTCGGCGTCTCGCCGAAGAAGGCACGACCGACGGCGAGATGGAGAAACTACGCAACAACCTGCTCAACGACACCATGCGCGGCCATCAATCCGCGTTGTTCCGCGCGCAGCGTCTTGCCGAATACACGCTCTACGACGACAACCCGCATCTCTTCAACACGGAAATCGAACGATACTTAAACGTCACGCCCGAAGAGATTCGAGAGGTCGTCGCGCGCTACTTGCTGACCGACAACTGCGCCGTCATCGAGATTTTTCCGGCGACTGAAGAGACCACCGGAGACGCCGCTGCCGCGCGTCCCGCCAACGAACCGGAGCAACCCGGCGCGCCGCCTCCGCAAGTGCCTCCGAGGCCACCGACGCAGCCCACGTCAACAACCGAACCGCCGCCGACACCCGTTCAGCCTGACCAACCGCATCCCGAAAAACCGCAACAACCGACGGATGCACCACAACAGCAACTATGAAGGGGAAAAATTATCCATTGGCTCATCGGTTCATTTCTTTATGAAGAAATGAACCGATGAGCCAATGAGCGAAGCTGCTACACGATGCCTAATCAAACTGAAGAGTTCCGACAGCAACCGCCCGCGCCGCTCGCGCCGCGCCCGCTCAACATCCCGACGCCGGAAGAGGCGACGCTCGCAAACGGTTTACGCGTCGTCGTGGTGGAGTCGGCGCGCGTCCCGCTCGTCAGTTTTCGTCTTGCGTTGTGGACGGGTGATGCCTTCGACCCGCCCGAACTCCCCGGCTTGACCGACATCCTGACGCACATGCTGACCGAAGGCACCGAGACGCTCAACAGCCGCCAACTCGCGGACGAAGTGGCACGCCTCGGAGCAACGCTGGCCGCCGGAGCCAACTCGGATTACACCACCGTCGCCGCATCCGCGCTCGCCGCCTACAGCGACCGCATCCTCGAACTGCTCGCCGATATCGCGCTGCGTCCCTCGTTTCCCGCAGACGAACTCGAACTGACTAAACAAAACGCGCAGCAAAACTTAATCGCACAACGAGCACAGGCTTCGTTTCTCGCCAGCGAGATGGTCGCGCGCGTCGTCTACGGAGAGCACCCTTACGCGGTCGTCTCCCCGACGGTCGAGTCTATCGAAGCGTTGACGCGCGAAAAGTTGTCAGACTTTCATCGTTCGACCTTTATCCCAAACAACGCTGTGCTCGTCGTGGTCGGCGACGTGCGGCGCGAGGCGTTGCTCCCGCGCATCGAAGCATTATTCGGTGCGTGGCAACCCGGCGAGGTACCGTCGAAAGAGTTTCCCGCGCTGCCGGAACACAGTAGCCGCGCTCTCTACGTCGTTGACCGCCCCGGCTCTGCGCAATCCAACATCGTCATCGCCAACACCGCCATCACGCGCACGCATCCCGACTACTTTCCCACGCTCGTCATGCACACCGTGCTCGGCGCAACCGCTTCATCGCGTCTCTTTATGAACCTGCGCGAAGAGAAGGGCTACACCTACGGCGCATACACCAGCCTCGATGCGCGACGCGAAGCCGGAACCTATCGCGCCACCGCCGAAGTCCGCACGCCCGTCACGGGCGCATCGCTTAAAGAGTTTTTTTACGAACTCGAACGCATCCGCAACGAAGCCGTCACGGAGAAAGAGTTGAATGATGCCAAGTCTTATCTCAACGGCATCTTCCCCATGCGACTCGAAACGCAGGAGGGTCTTATCGACCAACTTGTGCAAATCAAGATGCATCATCTTCCCACGGGTCATCTCGAAGCCTATCGCGACCGCGTGGCCGCCGTGACGATTGGAGAGGTCGAACGCGTCGCGCGCGCGCACATCAAACCCGACAGGGCGGTTATCGTCATCGTCGGTGATGCCGCCGCTCTGGTCGAACAGGTCAAACCTTATGCGGAAGAGATAGAGTTTTACGATAGCTCCGGCGCGCGTCTGGAAACCTACGACGCAACCACGCGGGCGACGGCGGCAAACAGCGACGCCCCGACGACTGCGGAGAGCGCCACCAACACAGAACATGGAGGAGACACATAGATGGTCGGCACATGGAATCTTGAAGTCATGACACCTTTCGGCAAACATCCCGCGACGCTCACCTTCGAGCGCAACGGCGACGGCTCTATGCGTGGACGTATCGCCTCGCAGATGGGCAACGTGCCGCTCAGCAATATCACTTCCGACGAACAGAGCTTCGACGCCGATGTCTCACTCGATTTTCAGGGACGCACTTTCGACGCGCGTATCGCCGGACAGGTGGCAAACAAACAACTCGACGGCACGATTAAAGTCAACATGCCCGGCGCGCCGATGATTCGTTACACGGGCACGCGCGCCGCTTAATTCTCGACTGCCGTTGCTCGTCGTTATCGTCGTCGCGCCTTCGGCTCTGGGAAGAGCATCAGACGAAATTACGTCTTATCTTGGAGAGTCGCATGAGACGCGCCTTCTCTATCTTCACTCTTTTACTTTTGTGGTTCGCATTCGTCAGCGGCGTGCAAGGGTCAGGTGTCGCAAACGCGCGACGTGTGGGTCAGCAACCCCACATGAAGGGCTACGAGTTATACAGTTGGCAGACGGGCGGCGAGTGGTATTTTTCTCTACTGCCCGGAACCAATCGCCTCAAGACGCACGCGGAGGTCACTTCGCGCAAGGCGCGCATGCGGGGCATCGCGGCGCTCAAGAGAAGTCTGCGGCGACTCCCGGAAGGCGGTGAGGTCTTCTGGACGACGCGCGGAATGCCACGAATGTCTCTACCGCCACGCGCGGTTCTCGACGAGATGAGCGTCTATTGTCGGGAGCGCGGCATCACGTTGCGACATTGATTTTCATAGAGAGCGAGAGATGAATTTCTGGCAGGGAAAACGTGTCAGGCTGCGGGGCATCGAGCCTTCGGACGGAGGGGCGTTTAGCCTGTGGAATCTCGACAGTGAGTTGGCGCGAGGGGTGGATTTTCTCTGGCCGCCCGTCTCGCAGGAACATGAGCGCAAAGAAGCAGAGGCGCTCTCGCTCAAGAAACTTGAGAACGATGTGTTTCAATGGATTATCGAAGACACGTCGGGCGCGGCGGTCGGCAGCATCAGCACGCACAATTGCAACCATCGCACGGGTACGTTCAGTTACGGCATCGTGACGCAGGAGGAACACCGTCGAAAGGGCTACGCGAGCGAAGCGATTTTGCTGGTCGTTAAGTATTACTTTGAGGAACTGCGATACCAGAAGGTGACGGCGAGCGTGTATAGTTTCAACAAGGCGTCCATTGCGCTGCATGAACGACTCGGTTTCATTCGTGAAGGCACGCTCCGACGGATGGTTTACACAAACAACGAATATTTCGACCTCCTCTGGTACGGGATGACGAAGGAGGAGTGGGAGAATTCGCCGCACAGATTTTGAGTCGCCGTCTTGCGATGCGGCGCGTCGGCCTTCGCGCCTCATGGCGTCTTTACGTTCGCATGTCTCTCTACCTTGACACTGAATCCATCACACTACAAAAAAAAGCCGCCCGGCGCGTGGTCAGCACGTCGGGCGGAAATCACAGGAGAACCATCCTTCCCAACTGTCCGCATTCCCCTCTCGCGGCGTTGGGTATTGCTATGCTAATTTTTGGGATGCGTGCTCCACGCCGGAGGGTTGCTTTCCGAATTTTCGGAAACAAATCCGCAGAGATAGAAACTTTTCCGGCTCTCCGATAACCCGCAACAAGCGTCGTTTTATTCGTGATTCGTTCCGAAATAACGTATGAAACAAATCGCGTGAGGCGACGTAAAAATGTGATGCGTAGAAACGTGCGTGCGTCCGGTTCGACTTCCGGCAAGGCTTCGACTCTCGCAGCTTCACATCGAGCGATGAGCCTTTAGATAACCAACGGAGTGCGTGCACGTCTTTTCCGCGCCTGAAGTTTTCCACACTTTTTCGACATCATGATGGCGGGTTGCCCGAACGTTTCGCGGCGACCCGCGCCGAAGATGCCGGACGCTCTCCGGCTCTCTGTTCACAAATCGCCACGGAGGTTTTATGAGAATCAACTTTCGCTCGTTTGCTCGAATCGCACTCGGCGCGTTGCTCGCGCTCTCCGCCGTTCAGCAGGCGCAAGCGCAGACCAACGCCAACAGCAAAACCGGATTCAGCGTTCCCGTCACTTATTACAAACTGCCCAACGGTCTCAAGGTCGTTCTTTCGCCCGACCCGACCTCGCCCACAGTCGCCGTCGCCGTCTATTACAAAATTGGTTTCCGCATCGAGCCGAAAGACCGCACGGGCTTCGCGCATCTCTTTGAACACATGATGTTTCAGGGTTCGCAGAATCTCGGCAAGATGGAATTTATCAAACTCGTCCAGCAAAACGGCGGCATCCTGAACGGTTCTACACGCTTCGACTTCACCAACTATTTCGAGATTATGCCCGCGCACAAACTCGAAACCGCGCTCTGGGCGGAAGCCGACCGCATGCGCGGCCTCGCCATCACCGAAGAGAACTTGAAGAACCAGCAGGGCGTCGTCGGCAACGAAGTCAAGGTCAACGTCCTGAACACGCCCTACGGCGGATTCCCCTGGCTCGACATGCCGCAGTATGCCAACACTAATTGGTACAACGCGCACAATTTCTACGGCGACCTGAAAGACATCGAAGCCGCCACGCTCAAGGACGTGCAGGATTTCTTCAACACCTTCTACGCGCCGAATAACGCCGTGCTCACTGTCGTCGGCGACTTCAACGAAGCGGACGCGCGCCGGATGGTCGAAAAATATTTCGCGCAGATTCCCGCCTCGAAACTCCCGCCGACGCCCGACCTCGCCGAGCCGCGACAGGAGAAAGAGAAACGCGCCAGCAAGAAAGATGCGCTCGCCAAACGTCCCGCGCTCGCCTTCGCCTATCACATGCCCGAACGCAACACGCCCGAATATTACGCGATGGGACTCCTCGACCAGATTCTCTTGCAGGGCGACGACAGTCTTCTTTATCAGGAACTCGTCAAACGTCGCGCCTTGACGGGCGGCGTCGATGGCGGCATCAATCTTCTCGGCAACTTCTACAACTACAACGGCCCCATGCTCTGGATGGCCTATCTCTTCCACGACAACACGACGACGAGCGACCAGATTATGTCCGCCGTCGATACGGTGATTGCGAATGTGCAGAGCAAGCCGCTTGACCAGAAGGCGCTCGACCGCGCGCTCGTCAAACTGCGTTCGGACTTCTACGACACACTGACGCAATTCAACGGTTTCGGTCGCGCCGACCTTCTCGCCAGTCTCGCACTCTTTGACGACAACCCTTCACGTATCAACACGCTTGAAGCCGAGTTTCGCAAAGTGACGCCGGAACTGCTGCAACGCACCGCACGCGAGTATCTGCGTTCGACCAATCGCACCGTTCTCGCCATCGAAGCTGGGGCAGCCGGGGCAGCGGGTCGCTAAGAATTTTTCGTGTTTCGCCAAACAGATGGAGATTGATATGTACCTCAAGAAGCTTTTCATCGCATCGAGCCTGCTCGTCATGTCTATTGCGTGCGGGGCGGCCTCCGTGTTCGCGCAGACCACGACCGCTGCCGCACCCAGCACCGCGCAGCAGAAACAGCGACCGCCCGAAGGAGGCGCACCCAAAGCCTTCACGCTGCCGCCGAAACAGACTTTTACGCTCAAAAACGGCATGCAAGTCACGCTCGTCCCTTACGGTTCGGTGCCGAAGGTGACGGTGAGAGCCGTGGTGCGTGCCGGAAATTTGAACGAAACGGCGCAGCAGACGTGGCTCGCAGACATCACAGGCGACCTTCTCAAAGAAGGAACGGCGACGCGTTCCGCCGTGCAGATTGCCGAAGAAGCCGCGCGCATGGGCGGCCAACTCAACATCACCGTCGGCGTCGACCAGACTTCCGTCAACGGCGACGTGCTCTCCGAGTTTGGCCCCGAACTCGTCGCTTTAATGGCGGACGTGATTCAGCGTCCATTGCTTCCCGCGTCCGAACTCGCGCGACTCAAAAACGACCGCCAACGTGTGCTCACCATCGCCAAGACGCAACCCGGCAACATCGCCAGCGAGCGTTTTCGCAAACTTCTCTACCCCGAACATCCTTACGGGCGACTGTTCCCGACCGAAGCGATGCTCAACAGCTACAAGATTGAAGACGTACAGAAGTTTTACCGCGACAACTTCGGAGCGGCGCGCACCAGCATCTACGTCGCGGGTCGCTTCGACGCCGACGCCATGCGTAAAGCCATCACGCAAGGGTTTGAAGCGTGGACGCGCGGCAACGCGCCCCTCATCAACATCCCAAAAACCACCCCGACGCGCACGATTCATCTCATCGACCGTCCCGGCGCAGCCCAATCGACGCTCTATCTCGGCCTGCCCGTGATTGACCCAAGCCACCCCGACTACATCGCCTTCGTCGTCTCGAATGCGCTGCTCGGAGGCTCCTTCGGTTCGCGCATCACGTCCAACATCCGCGAGCAGAAGGGCTACACCTATTCGCCCTTCAGCCAGATTTCGACGCGCTACCGCGACGCCTATTGGATTGAAGTCGCCGACGTGACAACTGCCGTCACAGGCCCTTCCATCAAAGAGATTTTCTACGAGATTGAACGGCTTCAGAAAGAGCCGCCGACCGAGGAAGAATTGCAGGGCATCAAGAATTACCTCGCCGGAGTCTTCGTTCTGCAAAACTCTTCGCGGCAAGGCGTCATCAACCAACTCGTCTTCGCAGACCTCCACGGCCTCGGAGACAAATATCTGACGACCTACGTGCAAAAGGTCATCTCCACCACCCCGCAGGATGTTCAGCGCATCGCTAAAACATACCTCATGGGCGACAAGATGACGCTCGTCGTCGTCGGCGACAAAAGCAAAGTTGCCGAACAAGTCGGCGCGTTCGGCACCGTAGTAGACAATCAATAGTCAAGTAAATCGTAAATGGTGAATGGTAAATGGACAAAGCGAAGGCTTCTTCCATTTACCATTTACTATTTACGATTGGCGCTTTTTCAGCGTTCGTACTGCAAAATCGTGCCGTCGCCGCCGACCGCCCAGTTGTTTTTCTTGTCGAGAAAGAGCGCGTAGATATTCTGGCGTGTCTTGCTCTCCTGCCGTAGCCACGTCTGCCCACCGTCCTCCGAACGGAGGATGACGCCGCCGCGACCGACAATCCAACCCTCTTCGTCGTCGGCAAACTTGACGCTCAAAAGCGTCGAACGTAGAGACGCGTTGACCGCAAACCACGATTCGCCGCCATCGGTCGTCCGCAGGATTGTGCCGCGCTCGCCCACCGTCCAGCCGACGCGCTCGTTGCGAAAATCGACGTGAAAGAGCGTCACGTTGGTATTGGTCGTCTGCCGCGTCCATGTCTCTCCGCCGTCGCGCGTGTGGAGCACGACGCCCGCGTTGCCGACAATCCAGCCGCGTTTCTCGTTGATGAAATCGAGGTGAATCAACTCGTCGCGCGTCGGCACGCGCAATCGTTGCCAAGACACGCCGCCGTCATTCGTGTAGAGCACAAGGCTATCGACCACGCGGTCGCGACGACTCACAGAGCCGACCACCCATCCCTTTTTCTTGCTGGCAAAGCGCACGCTATAGAGTTCGGGCATCGCGCCGCCAAAGGTCGCCGCCGAAAATTGGATGGTCTCGCGCCACGTCTGCCCGCTATCGTTGGTGGCGAAAATGCGATTGCCCGCAAGGAGGTAACCATCTTCCTTGTCGCGGAAATAGAGGTCGTTGATGCCGTCGGTGGTGCTGATGACTTGCGGCCTCCACTGTCGCCCGCCATCCTCCGTGCGAAGAATGATGCCGTCGTCGCCGCCCGCCCAACCGCGTTTGGAATCGACGAAATAGACGGCGTTCAAATCCTTCCCCGCCACGCCCTGCCGCGACACCGCCCAACCATCCGCCGCCGCAGCATCCTGCATCGCCGCTCCGCTCGTACTCATCAACAGCGATGACACCAACATCACCCCTAATGCCAGCGACGACGCAACAGACACGCGTCTCTCAAGCCACCGGACAACCGTCTCCATTCTCATTCTCGACATCTCCGTCAAAGACAGAATCGCTCAACATTCACACTCAAACACGACCCGCCCGGCGCTCGCCCTCTTGTGAAACAAAGAATTCCACCCGTCCGTTGTACACGAACTCGCGCGACAAGAGAAGCAAAAAGTAGAAAGGTAAAAGGCAAAAGTGAAGACGACTGTTGCGTCTCACTTTTGCCTTTTTACTTCGACCTTTCGCCTCCTACTTGGTGGCGCTGACGCGGTAGACGCGGTTTTTGAAGACGACCACCACGCGCTCACCGAGGGCGAAGAATTCCGCGAGTTTGGGTTCGCGTTTGAGTAGTTGGAAATACTCGTCGCTGCCGAAGACGAGCGTTGTTTCTGGCATCCTTCCGTCGGCGTCGAACTCGGCATCCGTCCAGACGCCTTCGTTCAAGTAGAAAGTCTTGCCACCGACACGGCGCATCGTGCTCGAACGCGACTGTTCCTGCTCCGCGTCGTCTGCGCGCATCGCATCTTGCTGCCTACGCGCCTCCCTGCTCTGACGCACAGCCGCCGCGCCCGTTGTCGCCGTCACCGGGGCGGGCGGCGGCGCATCGACGCCTCCGCCTTCGCCGCTCCGCACATTACCGCTTGCGGTGTTGGCGGGTCTTCTCTTCATTGGTTCGGTTTTCGCCCGCACCGAGCCGCGAAGCTCCGGTCTTATCACGCTCGGCAATGGACGACTGCCGTCCGCTCTCATCGTCTGGTCGGTGGCAAACGCCGTCGATGCGCCCGGCTCAAGCGCAAGGTACGAGGTGTAAGGCGTCACTATGCCGTAGCGCGTGCCTAAATCAACGATTTCATCGCGCAACTCTTGCTGCTCGCCGTTGGAGCGAATCTGTTCCATCAACCAGCCGACGCGCCGCGTCGCCCATAGTCGCGGCAGAAAATCGTTCTCGTTCGAGGTGAACGGGAAACGAAGATTGTTGTAGGCAAAATTTCGCACGCGTTGTCCCGTCTTGCCGTTGAGACGCACCAGCACGTTGCTCATGTCGTTTGCGTTGCGGTAGCGACCGATGAGTGTAATCTGCGTGCCGCGGAAGAGGTCGGGCATCGTGCGCGGGTATATTAAATCGGTTTCGATGCCGCCCATGTGGAGTGCCAAATCGGTGAGGACGGGATAGTTCACTTTCGAGAAGAAGCTCGACACTTTGAGTTCTATATCTTCCTTCGGTTCGACGTAATCCGCGACGCCGCCGTTCTCCGCTGCGAGTTTGTCGAGCAAGGTTGTGTTGACATCATAGCCAACGCCGAAGGTGAACAGGCGTGTGCCGGGAGTGCGCGCCTGTCGTGCGTTTTCGATGATGCGTTGGATGTTCTTCTCGCCCAGAGTCGGCAGCCCGTCCGTCATGAAGACAAGCATGCGCGGTCGTTCGTTCGACTCAAACTGTTTGAGGGATGCCAGCAACGCATCGTTAATGTTGGTGCCGCCGACGGGGCGCAAGCGCTCGACAAAGGCGACGCCCCGCGCGCGCCCTTCATCGTCAGCCGCAATCAAACCGCTGCTCATCAAATGTTCTTCGCCCGCAAAAGAGATAACGTTGAAGCGGTCGGTGGCGCGCAGAGTCTGGACGCCGTAGCGGAGCGCCGCGCGCGCCTTCTCCATCTTGCCCGCTTCGGCCATCGAACCCGACGTGTCCAGCACAAACACGATGTCTTTACCCGCGTACTCCTCTTCCGCCATCTCTTCTTTCGGCGAAATCATCAGAAGAAAATAACCATCCTTGCCGGGTTCGCGGTGCGTCAAGAGCGTTAGCCCGAAGTCTTCCTTTGAGAGCGTATAGAAGAGTTGGAAGTCCTGCGGCTCGCTGCCGCCACGCGACTCGAAGGAGACACGCGCCCGCCGCTCCCCGTCGCTGCGCTTTACATCAACTTCATGGCTCGGCGAATAGATGTTGCGAACGGGGTCTCGCCCCTGAATCTCGATGCTGCCCGCGACGGTGCCGATGGTTGCCATGTTGCGACCCGTACCGAGCGGGTAACGATAGGAGACGGTCGCCGTCTCGGCGCGCAGCACTTGCGAATAGGTTAGTTCGAGTTTCTTGTCGGAGTGCGGCAGGATGGGAAAAATGCTGGCTTCAAACAAATCTTTTCCGGCGTATTCGAGCAGGCCGGGGTCGCGTTGGCTGCGGACGATTTGGTCGTAAATGCGGCGCGCTTCTTCGCGCGAACGAACTTCGCCGACGAGGCGTTGGTCGCCCTCCCAGATGGCAAACTCCGTGATGGAGGCCGTTTCGGGTATCGGGAAAAAGTAAGTGCCTTCGAGCGTCGCATCCGTGTCGTTGCGAAAGATTTGTTCGACGTGTGTGGTCGCCACCTGCGCCGAGATTTTGGTGTCAATCTTGATTGACTTAACGGGCAGCGCGCGTGGCAGAGGGACTGGACGCGGCATCGGCATCGGACGCGGGCAACGCCCGCACGGTCGCGGCACGATGACGCCCTGCGCGCGTGTTTCGCTCGTCAACGCCGCTGCCAACATCAAGCCACACAAAAGACTCCACACGATTGCTCTGCTTCGCATATTTTTTCTCCTCAAATTTGAAAGCGGCGGCGCGTTCCCTGCGCTTCGACATCTCCCGCGCGCACGCGTCCCCTCGTTTGATAGAACGCGGCGACGCCCTCCGTCTTGCGCGGCGAGGAAAACAACTTTCGAGATGATGTACGCCCTCGCTCGACGTCTCTGCGTCGCGTCGCTTCGGGAACAAATCTTCTGCGCGTGGTGTCTAAAAATCGTGTGCGAATCGCTCGGGACGGTTGATGCCGGACGCACCTTCGAGGGTTGCGTCTGCGGCGGTACGACAAAGGTGAAACCTGATGGAAAACTCTCGTCAATACAGCGTCAAAAGCCTGTGGGTGACACTCTGGTGGTCGGCCTTCGCTATCTTCCGCATACTCCAACTCAGCCACGGCGAAGTTGTTTTTGCCACGTCCGGTCTCTATAACTTGCTTGCAGCCGCGATGTTTTTATCATCCTTCCCCGCGAGCCTCATCTATGTAATCGTGAACAGCGATCTCTGTCGGTCGTGTTACAGCATGGAAATGGAGCCTCTATTCTGGATGGGAATGTTTGCGGCTGGCTACATTCAATGGTTCTACATCGTGCCGTGCTTGTTAGGCAAAAGAAAAATCCTCGCACTCAATTTATCGACGGCAGAAACTCCGGTTCCTCAAAACAGTCTTACCTCGTCCACGCTCGCACCGGAAAAACTCCCACACTTAGAGGCTAAAATCGAACCGCCTCTCATCATTCAAACTGCAAACACATCGCAACCAGCCATTCAAACTACCAACGCGCCCGCCATTCAAACTTCCGACATCCAGCAGACGGTCTTTCATGCGACGGATGCCTACGCGCCGCCGGTTCCGAGGTTTGACGAACGCGGGCGCAGTCCCGTCGAAAGAGCCTTTGCCGATGCTCTTTCGACCTAGACGCTCAACTCCGTAACGTCCGCTCAAAGCCAACGCGAATCTTCTTTATTTCTGTTGTCTCTGCGTCTCTGTGGCGAGTTCTGAAAATCGGCGCCGCGCTTCAAGGGAGTTCGCGCAGATGTCTGTTACCTATCCCCGCGAGGGCGACGAAGGCGACAATGACGAACCCACCCGCCGCCACCGCCCACTGCACGCCGAAGCGTTCGGCGGCCACTCCGGCGAGAAAACTCCCGAACGGCATTGTGCCGATGAAAGCGAAAATCCACATGCTCATCACACGACCGCGCATCTCATCCTGTACGAGTTGCTGCAAGAGCATGTTGGCGACGGCGAAGAATCCGACCATCGAAAACCCGACGCCGAACAGCAGCGCCAGCGAAACGTATGGCCTACCGACGAGCGAGAAGCCGATGATGCACGCCCCTCCCGCAAACGCCGCGCCGAGCATAAACAGTGCTTTGCGCGGAAAGTTGCCGAGATAAGCCAGCATCAACGCGCCGACGAGCGCGCCCGCGCCCGCCGTCCCCATCATCAACGACAATCCAATCTCGCCCCATCCGAACACCTCGCGCGCAAACATCGGCATCATCACAAGGTACGGGGCACCGAAGAAACTCACCAACGCCGATGCCAACAACAACAGACGCACGCGCGGGCGTCCGCCGACATAACGAAACCCTTCAACGAAGTCGCGCCACAGAGCGCGACGGTCGCCCACCGGATGCGCCATAGCCGTTGTCGCTGCCGCTGCTGAAGGCGACGCTTCCACGCCGTCCGCCTTCTTCTCCATCCGCACGCGCGAGAGCGCCGCGACAATCGCCACGTACGACAATGCGTTGAGAAAGAAGCACCCCGCCAGTCCGAAAAACTTGATGGTGACGCCCGCCAGCGTCGGACCGATGACGCGCGAAAACTGGAACTGTGTCGAATTGAGTGCAATCGCGTTCGCTAAATCTTCGCGCCCCACTAAATCAAACGTGATGGCCTGAAACGAAGGCCCGGACAATGCCATGCTGCAACCCGTCACGAACGACAGCACAAGCACCATCCATACTTTCACAACACCCGTCGCCACCAACACGGCCAGCACCAACGCCGACAGACCCGCGATGTATTGCGCGTAGATGAGCAGACGCTTCCTGTCAACGAGGTCTGCGAACACTCCGCCGAGCAGCGTCAGCAGCAGTCCCGGCAGCGTCCCCATAAATGCGTCGAATCCAAGCCAGAACGGCGAATCGGTCAACTTCAAAACGAGCCACCCCTGCGCCACCGCCTGCATCCACGTCCCGGCGTTTGACAGAAATGCGCCCGCCCAGAACAAACGGAAGTTGCGATGCGACAATGCGCGAAACATCGCAATCCCACGACGCTCATGCCGTTCCTCTGCTTCAACCTGTAAAGTCATTAATCGAAATCGTAATGCAGTTTCTTGAAATAAGGAATGGACGCGGCGGGCTTCAGCGAGGCGACAACTGGATTCGCTCAATCAAACTTACGACATCAACTCGAACAACAAACCGGGAACGACGCACATTCGCTCCGTATATCGTCACACTGTCTTCGCAACTTCTACTTGCGACGCCACGCGGAGAGCGGAGCGCCCGTGCCGCCGCGTCGCTCTGCGACAATCTCCGCGAGAATGGCGAGCGCGACCTCCTCCGGCGTCACCGCGCCGATGTCCAGACCCACGGGCGCGCGAACTTCGTTCAGCAATTCTGTCTCAACACCCGTCTCGCGTAAGCGTTCGAGCACGATGTTTGTGCGGCGGCGGCTGCCAATCATCCCGACGTAATCAGGACGCGCCAACAGCACGGCGCGCATGCATTCCTCGTCTTCATTATGCCCGCGCGTGACGACGGCGACCGACACACCGCGACCCGTACCGATGGCTTCAAGCAACGGACGCCTCCAATCTTCGGCGGCAACGAGTTTGATACCATCTTCGGGAAAACGTCTGCGTGTAACAAACTCGGCGCGGTCGTCAATCAGCGTCACACTGTAACCGACCGACGCCGCCAGCCGCGCCAACGCCGCGCCGACATGCCCTGCGCCGCATACGACGACGTGCGGTTCCGGCTCGACGCGCTCGAACAGCACGCGCATCCCCTTCCATCTTTCCAATCTCCCGCCGCTCTCAAGCTCGCTCTCAACACCAACACTCTCAAACTCCTTCAAACCAACGCCGCCCTCAGTCTCTTTTGCGTTGCCGCCTGCAAACTCCTCGACCTTGTAAGTCTTCGCCTCCGCACGCGAAGACAGAAAGACGGACGCCTGTACAGCAATCTCCTCATCAAGCGCCGCGTCGCCCGACGTGCCCGCCGCACGTGCGCCCGACTCTTCGACCAGCAGTTTCGCGCCCACGTCGCACGCACTCGGCGGCGCATCCACAATCGTAGCAAGAGCGGCGACCGCACCTCTTTTCAGAACGCGCGCCACCGCTCCGGCGATTGTCTCAGTCTGATGTAATGTTGGCTCGTCAGGAAAACTCATGCTCTAGCGAGCGCGCTTCGGGGCAGCGACGTTTTTGGTGGACGTTCGTGACGGGCGAAAGATACCGGCCGCGCGCCGTACCAACCACAAAGGCCCGACCAGCAAATAGACCGGATTGCGGAAGAACGCAGGTTGATTCCCTTCAATCGCATGCCCGACGAATTGCAGAATCCAACCCACGATGAACAGCGCGAGCGCCCAACGCCAGTTGAAGATAAAGAGCGGCAGCGACACCACAATCATCGGAATGCCAAACGCGTGCGTCAGACGATTCAACGGATGCTTGTGCTTCTCTTTGTAATCTTCCATGAAAGATGTCGGCATACGAACCTCCTAAATTAGAGATCAGGGCGGCGGGTAGACGGTGGATGTGAAGTTAGAAAACTTTACATATCAGAGTGAGCTTTCATCCCTCATCCCTCCGCCCTCATCCCTGCTTTTCCATACGTCGATAAAAATCTCCATCGTGCCGCCGCAGACCATCCCCTCTTCGCTCGCCTCGTCAGCCGTGAGGCTAAAACGATGAAGCGCGGAGGCGTTGTGGCGCATCGCTTCGCGTGCTTCCGCCCAGACTTCCGCTTCGATGCAACCGCCGCCTACCGTTCCGGCCACTTCGCCGTTCTCGAAAAAAAGCATCTTCGCGCCGCGACGTTGCGGCGTCGAGCCGCGTGTGTGCGCGACCGTCGCCACCACAACGCGCTCGCCGCGACCCGTCGCCTCGGCAATCAGACGATAAAGCTCGACCTGCGAGATTGCGCCCATCAAACTTCTCAAAATCCTTCGACTCAAACGATACGTTGGAGCGACGGCGAATGTCATCATTGAACGCGTCGTGATTCAAACCTCACGTTTCAACGCGGAATGTTGTTCTGCGGTTCGCTTTGAGTCGTCGTTGTTGTGGTCGGCGTTACCGGAGCGACGGCTGGCGCCGCAGTGTTTGTTCCGGTCGTGCTGGTAGTACCGGTCGCGTCCGTTTCTCTTTCTGCGGCTTCGACGCGCGCACGGAGTCGTTCGACTTCCGTATCAGCATTGGCGATAGCGCCTTCGAGTCGCGTGCGGCTCGTCGTGAGCAAATCGAGTTGCTGCTGCACGCGCCGCTTCTCGCTTTCAAGTTGACGACGAATCTGTTCGCGCAATTCCTCCGGCCTGAAGGTTCCGGTCAAGGCCGCGCGTCGTTGAATATTGTCAGGCAGGAGCTCGTAATCGAGTTGCTCCATGCGCGCCTGAAGTCCCATCTCCTTCTCCAACACGTCGCGCAACTGCGCGCGAAAACCTTCGGCGCGTTGCTCGGCACGCGTCAAGCGTTCGAGGTCAACCAGCGTGCGCTGTTGACTTCGGAGGTCGCCCAAATCTTCCGCCAGCGCCGTGACCTGCGTCGAGAGTTTATTCACCGTCCGACGCAGCGCCTCGTTCTCCGATTCGGTTGCTTCCACGTTGCGGCGCGTGCGAGCGCCACGGCGCGTCGACTGTTCGGCGGGTTGGTCGTCGGCGGTGCTGATAAGCGTCGGGTCTGCGGGGTTGGTGGTTCGCGGCGCGGGTGTCGGGAGCGGCGAAGGGACGGGCACGGCGGGCTGCGGTCGTACCGGATTCGTCGTGCGACGCGAGGGGCGACCACGCTGCTGCGACGGCGTTTCCGAAACAAACAGAACTAATGCCGACATCGCTATCAACACCCACAACATCCGTCGCGCCATGTGAATTTGCATCGCCAAAAAACGCATCACCGTAACTCCTCCCGCCGAAAACAGTTTAACTCGAATTTCAAAATCGCTTCATCAAACGGAAGCCCTCAGACACTCGTCTCCCGATTCCGACGCCGCGAAGACAAAATTTACACGCCGCACGCATCATCCGGTTCCAGCTTATGCTCGGAGATGCTTGTTCTTCTCCGTCTTGCGCGTCAAACGATTGCCAACTGGGACAGGCGCGAGACCCTTACGCTTACGCAGGCTGAATCTTGAAGCTGATGTCCATCGCGCGTGCGGAGTGCGTGAGTGCGCCGATGCTGATTAAATCGACGCCTGCTTCGGCATACGCGCGCACGTTCTCAATCGTAATGCCGCCCGACGATTCAAGCATCACTCCCGTTCGGAGTTCGCGTGCCAAGATGACCATGCGCGCCGTCTCCTCCGGCGTCACATTGTCGAGCAAGAGAATATCCGCGCCGCTTTCCACCGCCTCGCGCAAATCGTTCTCCGTCGAAACTTCGACTTCAATCTTATGAAGATGCCCGACGGCCTTGCGCGCACGTTCGACCGCCGTGGCGACGCCGCCCGCGAGTGCGATGTGATTGTCTTTAATCAGCACGCCGTCGTCCAAACCGAAACGATGATTACGCCCGCCGCCCGCGAGCACCGCATACTTCTCCAACATCCGCAGCCCCGGCGCGGTCTTGCGCGTATCTACAATCTGCGCGTCAGTGCCTTCAACCGCTCGCACGAACTGTTTAGTCGATGTCGCAATGCCCGACAGACGCTGCATGAGATTCAATGCGAGACGCTCGCCCGCCAGCAACACGTCGGCGAACCCAGTTGTGCGCGCGATAACTTTTCCGGCCTCCACTTCTTCGCCGTCCGAGACGAAGGCTTCTATCTGCTGCTGCGCGTCGAGCGTGGAGAAGACCGCTTCCGCCGCTTCGAGTCCGGCGACGACCATCGGCTCTTTCGCGAGAAAACGTCCGCGCGCGCGTTGCTGCCGCATCACGACCGATTGCGTCGTAATATCGCCGCGTCCTAAATCTTCCTGTAGAAACGCACCGATTTGAGAAAAGAGCGCGCCTTCGTCGAGCCAGTTCATGCTGAGAGCGCCTCCATCATCTTCTCAATCGCACTGTTTCGTTGCGCGATGTCCGCGACCCGTTGCCGCAACTCCGCGACTTTTTCGGCGGGCGCGCGTTCGGTAAATTGCGGATTAGAGAGTTGCTTTTCCAGACGCTCTGCTTCCGTCTGCAACTTCGTCTGCTCCTTCCCTAGACGTTCACGCTCCTGCGCGAAATCAATCAACCCTTCGAGCGGCACGGCGACTTCCGCCCCGCCCGCCAATACCGCACGCGCCGACGCACGCGGAATGTCAGACGGTTCGACGAAGCGAATATTTCCCGCACGTGTCAGACGCGTAATTTGCTCTCTCTCGTCACGGAAAGCTTTATCAACTATCTCACGCGCGCCGCTGTCAGATGCGCTGACAAGCAAATCAATTCTTTCGCCGGGCTTCACATTTATCTCCGAACGAATACTACGAACACGCGAGATGAGTTCGATGACGAGCGCCATTTCGGCGGTCGCTTCGTCGTCATAAAGTTCATCGTTCGCCTGCGGGTATTTGGTCAGCATGATGGTCGGCTCTGCGCCTTGATAAGCCGGGTGCATCAGACTCTCTCCGACGCCGGGCAGACGTTGCCAGAGTTCTTCCGTGATAAACGGCATGAACGGATGCAGCAGTCGCAACGCTTGTTCCAGAATCGTCAAGAGACGACTGCGCGCCGCATCACGCGCGGGTGAAGCCTCGGCGGCGGCAACGTCGGTCTTCGACAGTTCGATGTACCAGTCGCAGAAATCGTCCCAGAAGAAATGATAGAGACTGTAGACGGCTTCGTGAAATTGATAGTTCGCGATAGCGGCATCGACATCGCGCGCCGTCCGGTTGAGACGCGAAAGAATCCAACGGTCGTGCAACGCCCAAGCGTCGGAGTCGCCTTCAAACCCTCTGCCGACGGTCGCGCCTTCCGAGTTCATCAGGCAGAAACGTGCGGCGTTCCAGATTTTGTTGGCGAAGTTGCGATAGGATTCAACCTGTTCGTCGCGCCAGCGAATATCTGTGCCCGCGCTCGCGGCGGCGAGCGTGATGCGCGTGGCATCGACGCCGTACTTCTCGAACAAGTCCATCGGGTCAACGATGTTGCCCTTCATCTTCGACATCTTCTGCCCGTTTTTATCGACCACGATGCCATGAATCATGACATCGCGGAAGGGCTTCTCGCCCACAAACTTTAGCCCCGTCATCATCATGCGCGACACCCAGAGAGAGATGATGTCGCGTCCCGTGACGAGCACGTCGGTCGGGTAAAACGTCGTGAGGTCTTGCGTATTGTCAGGCCAGCCGAGCGTCGAAATCGGCCAGAGCGCGGACGAAAACCATGTATCGAGCACGTCGGGGTCTTGCGTCAGTTTGTCGGTTCCGGCGGCGCGCCGTGCTTCCTCCTCGCTCCGCGCGACAAAGGCGTTGCCCGCCTCGTCGTACCACGCGGGGATGCGATGTCCCCACCAGAGTTGGCGCGAGAGCGTCCAGTCGTGAAGGTTTTCGAGCCAGTCCGTGTAGACCTTCTCCCACGGAACTTCGGGGACGAAATGCGGTTCGTGTCGCTCTCGAACGAGGTCGAGCGCGCGACGCGCGAGTTCACCCTGTTTGCAGAACCACTGCAATGAAATCAGCGGCTCGATGACCGTGCGACAACGCTCGCAACGCGAGATGGCGAATTCGTAATCTATCACCTTTTCGAGCAGGCCGAGTTCTTCAAATCTCTGAACGACGCGCTCGCGCGCTTCGTAGCGGTCGAGTCCGGCGAAATCCGCGCCCGCCGCTTCGGTCATGCGCGCCGCGTGGTCGATAACGACGACTTGCGGGAGATTGTGGCGCTCGCCCATCTCATAGTCGTTCTGGTCGTGCGCGGGCGTGACTTTGACCGCGCCCGTGCCGAAGGCGGGGTCAACGAATTCATCCGCGACGATGGGAATCTCGCGCGTCGTGAGCGGCAGTTGGATGGTCGCGCCGACGAGTTCGCGGTAGCGTTCGTCTTCGGGGTTGACGGCGACCGCCGTGTCTCCGAGCATGGTTTCGGGTCGTGTCGTGGCGACGGTCAGACGACGCTCTGTGCCGTCCGCCGTCTTCACCGGATACTGCAAGTAGTAAAGCTTTCCGGCATGCGTCTCTTTATCGACTTCGAGGTCGGAGAGCGCGGTCTGGTCTTTCGGACACCAGTTGATGAGGCGCTCGCCACGATAAATCAAACCCTCTTCGTAGAGCGTGACGAAGAACTCGCGGACGGCGCGCGACAAGCCTTCGTCCATCGTGAAGCGTTCGCGCGACCAATCGACCGACGCGCCTTCGCGCCGCATCTGTTCCACGATGCGCCCGCCCGACTGCGCTTTCCATTGCCACACGCGCTCGACGAACTTTTCGCGTCCGAGGTCGTGGCGCGTCAGTCCTTCTTTTTTGAGTTCGCGTTCGACGACGATTTGCGTCGAAATCCCCGCATGGTCTGTGCCGACGAGCCAGAGCGTGCGATAGCCGAGCATGCGCTTGTGACGCGTCATTACGTCCATCAAGGTATGCTGCAAGGCGTGTCCCATGTGAAGCGAACCCGTCACGTTGGGCGGCGGAATGACGATGGAAAAGACGTGCGCGTCCGGATTGCGATTCGCTTCGGGCGCAAAACATCCTTGCGCCTCCCAGCGTTGATAGTGCTCTCTCTCGGCCTGTTTCGGGTCGTAAGTTTTCGGAATCTCCATAACTGGCAACTATAGTAACAAACGCTTGCGCGAGGGCAAAAGGCAAAAGGTAAAAGGCAAAAGCGAGGGAGACGGCGGCTCCTCACTTTTGCCTTTTTACTTTTAACTTTTGCCTTCTTTAGTTTGTCTTTTCGCCTTCTTTAGCGTTGTTCGTCGAGACGTTTTTTGATGAGCAGTTCGGCCAAATCTGGAACCACTTCCCACGCAATCTCGCTCACGACGCGCTCGGAGAGATGTTCCACGGCGCGACGAGCAATCGCGTCGATGACTTCGGGCGACAACTGTTCGAGCGTAATCTGCCCGCCGCCCGTCGCCGCCGTCGCACTCGTCTGCTCTGTGCCGCCCGCGCTCTCTGGCTGAGCGACCGAACTTGTGTCAGGTTCTTGATATACGAGGCCGCTCGTCTCTCTCCCGACGCCCGCTGCTTCCGCGAACGAACCCGATGCCTGTCCGCTTAAACCGGGAACCCTTGTGTTCGTGATGGTTCCCGATTTCTCCAAAACGCGCGGCAAGCCATAGGCTCCGACAGCATCATTCCGGTCATCGCTTTCCGGCGCGATGCTGCCCGTATCCTCGTCGGTCGGCGGAGCGGTAGCGACGGCGATCATGGTCGGCATCTCGTCGGTTGCGTCGTCTTCGGAGTCGCCGTGTGCGGCCTCTGCGAACGCACCTTGCGTGTCAACTTCCGACACCGCCCCGGCTGAAAACATCTCCGGCGCTGCTTCGTCCATCGCGTTTGTTTCTGAGACGCTCGCCGACGCTCCCGCCGGATATGCTCTATTTTCATCCGTCGATGCTGCGGTTGAGAATACTGCTGAACGGGTGGCGGTCGATGGAGACGAGGGAGCAGGCGCATCGTCTGTGAGGTCGAGAATGAAGTCGTCGGCTTCGGTCATGGCCTGCGGCGGCTCACCTTCGTCCAAGTCCAGAAGCGAATCTTCGGCGTGAGGCGTTTGCGCGAAGAAGGAAGACGAGCCGCTTATCAACGTCACATCTTCATCCTCGTCTTTCATCTCATCCGCATCTCTGGTGCGAATCGGCGCGTCTCTTTCGGGCGCGGCAGCGTCGTCTTCATCCAGATCGGGACGGAGCACGAAGGGCGCGGGCGCGTCTTCATCATTTTGTGCGACGGGGCGTTCTTCAATCATCTGGTCGTCCATCCCGATGTCTGCGAAAGAGACTTCGGCGGCAGAAGCCGCGACCGGAATCTCCTGTTCGCTCGCTTTAGCGCCGACGCCGCGACTGTCAGCATCGACACTCGTTCCGCTCGCAGTGATGCTCGGCTCATTCCATGGAAGCGGCGAAGTCGGGCTACTGTTAATCTGCTGCGTGCGCGAGCCGCCAGTGTCGAAAGACGAACGCGTGGCGGCGGAAGCAGAGACGGGCGGCGGCGACGGCGGCGACTTCGGCGTGGCGGGTAAATCCTGTGTCGTGGCCTCCTCTTCGGCACGACTGCCGCCGCCAAGTAGCGAGCCGACTTTGCTCACAAGGTCTTTAATTGATTGGAAAGGTTTTGTCACAACGCCGTCCGCGCCAACTCTGCGCGCCTCCGTTTCATTGAAAGGTTCAAACGTGCCGACGAGCAGCAGCACAGGGATGTGTTGAAATCGTCGGTCGCTTTTGATGCGCTCGCACAGTTCGTAACCGTTGGGAGCGGGCATGAAAATGTCTGCGAGGATGATGCTTGGTAAGTTGTCATCTTCGAGTCGGTGGAGAGCCTGCTCGCCGCTGCCGACCGTGACCACATCCAAGCCTTCGTCGGAGAAGGTTAGACTGACAACCTTCTGAATGGCTATGGAATCGTCTGCCAGCAGCAACTTCCGGCGTTGAGTCACCAAAACTTTCTCCTTATGAGGGCAAGCGCCATTCGCCGGAAGTTCTCCACCCGTCAGTGAAACATCCAAACAGGTGCAGCGTGAGACGGCGGCAGGGGCGTGCGGCGCTCTTTCAACCCTTCAACAGAGGCCACATTTGAAACCTAACACCCGCGCTCGCAACACGTCAAGACATTTTAGATTTGTGATTTTTGTTGAACGTCGAGCGACGAAACGGGAGATTTGAATTTAGTGTTTGAACCCGCGAAACAGGGATGCGCCGACATGAATCGAACCATCGCGGCCTTACGGCCAGTCCATCATCAAAAATCGCTTTCCGATTTCTACGACGCGCTTGTGTACGCAACATCATCGGCAGTGCCTTCTTTGCCATCCGCGCCGTCGGAGCGCAGCACGTAGCGTTCGCGTGTCCCTGTGTACTTGTAGGGTCTGTGCCACGGGTCGAAGCGAATGATGCGCGGGAGGTAACGCGGGCTGAGGTGGTCAACGAGCGCCGCGTGGTCTTCGGCGACGACGTAGAAGCCGCGCTCGCGTCGGAAGGCTTCGAGCGCCGCGCGTAGGACTTCCATGTCGGCGCGTGCGCGCGCGTTCTTATCTGCGTTCGCCGCCGCCACCAACGCATCGACGCTGCGCCATTCCGAATCGCCGATTCGCATCTCTACGACGCGCCACTTGCTGCCCGTCTCTTTGACCAGACGAAAACCCGCATCCACTTCCGCTTCCAACGTCGCAGACGAAAGCAACGCGGAGAAACTTTTAGCCACCAACGCGCCCCGCCTCAGTTCATTCGCCGCCGCCTCCGACTCGCCATCCTTGCTCTCATTCTTGCTCTGCTTCTCATCGCTCTGGCCTTCCACGTCGGCGCGTCGGGTCTTCTGTTGCTGTTCGCCGTTGTCGTCGTTGGCGTTCTTGCTGTCGTCGTTTTTTTTGCGTTCGCGTAGTTGCCTAGCTTCGAGTTCGGCGGCGAGCGTCTCAAGGTCTGTGAGAATGGCGGGACGCGCAACGACGTTGAGGGCGTGGAGGATTAGTTCGAGGTCGTCCCAACGACGCTCGCCCGTTCGCACCTCCACGACGACCCACTTGCTCTGCTTGCCCTCGCCGCTTCGACGGAAACGAAAAGCCGTCTTGATTCCGGCGACGACTTCCGCCGACGTTGCCGTCGAATCAATTGACGTGACGCGCACCGCGCTCGTCGGCAATTCGACGCCGTTCGTGGTCGAGATGGCGCGTCGCGCGTCCTTCTCGCGCAAGGCTCCCTTCACCTTTTTCTGGAAAGCATGTGCGACGACGGCGGGCGAGACGAAAGCGTGCGAGACAAAAAACGTCGCCGCGCACAGCACAAGCGTCATCCGGTGTCTCGATGTATGCATGGATGTCTTAACGTTTGGTTTAGCGTCGGTCGGGCAGGCGTATATTAAATTTGCCCAAAACGCGGTCGGCGGCGTCGCTTCCGGCCTGTTCGAGTATGTATTCGTAAGCCATCGGGCTGCGCGAGCCGCCGGGCAGAGGCAGGCGCATTCCGCCCACACGCGCCGACGATTGATACGGACGGAGGTAAACGTTGCCCTGATGCTTGAGCGTTCCCGTCGCGGGTTCGTAGACGAAATAACGGACGACGAGATTCGACGGGTCTACTTGTCCCGTGCGGCTAAACTCCACCTCGTCCAGTTGCACGACCACCACGAAAGCCGTCGTCTCTTTTTTGGCGGCCTCGCGCGCACGTCCACGGTCACTCCTGCCGCCCGCCGTGACAGAGATGTCTGCCGCCTCGCGCATCCGCTCCACGAAGCCTCTAGCCACGACGGTGTTCGTGCCTAGCGGAAGGTTGACGCGGACGTTGGTGTCTTCATAAACGACGAAGGAATGGAGCGCGGTCTTGGCGTCGCCCGTCTTCGGTTTCTCATCCGTCGAGGAAGAAGCGGCGGGAGCAGGCGCGGGCGTCGGTGAAGGAAGCGGCGACGGATTCTTGGGCGAACGTCGCCCCGATTGCGCGCGCGTCGTGGATGTCGTCCCTGCTGTGCTCAGCAAAAACAGCACGAACACAAAGAGAAACAGTGCGCGGCGACGCGCCGTGGTGGCGACAAACGTTGCGGCGTGCGGCAACTCTGGAAACTTACGCATTGAAGTCTTCTCCCTTCCGACTTCCGTTGATTGTGCAAGCCACACATGCATCTTTGCCTTGACGATGCGAGCGCAAGCGCGGGCGACGAAGCATCGGTCAGCAAACCGCCGACGCTCATGCGCTGGCCTTGCTGATGAGCATACGCAGCATGACTTGCAGTTGCGAAGTGGTAAAAGGTTTGGGGAGAAACACGACCGCGCCTGCGGCAAAGCTGTCGGAAGAAAGTTTCGGGTTCTGCTCGGCGGTCATCATCATCACAGGGATACGCATCAGGCGCTTTTCCGTCCGCATGTAACGCACCAGTTCCGGCCCCTGTATGTGCGGCATCATCACGTCGAAGATGCCCGCGATAAAATCCGAATCCGATTGCAGAAGTTTGTAAGCCTCACGCCCGTCGCGCGCCGCTACAACCTGGTAGCCTTCCTTCTCCACAATGGTTGTTACCAGACGCAGAATAGCAGGGTCGTCGTCGGCGACTAGAATACGACCGGAGGTTGGAGTAGTAACGGCCATCTAAATCCTCAAAAGAATTGATTCATCGACTCATGGAAACAATGAAGAAATGAGTCAATGGGTCAATGGATAAATTCTTTCCGTTCGTCATTGTCTTTCGTCGGTGCGTGCGAGTTGCGCGGCGAGCGTGATGGCGGCGACCATGCTCGAATGTTCCGCGATGCCGCGTCCCGCAATATCGAATGCCGTTCCGTGGTCGACGGAAGTGCGTATGAACGGCAGGCCGAGCGTGACGTTGACGGCCTCGCCGAACGACAGGCACTTGACCGGAATCATCGCCTGATCATGGTAACACGAAACCACCGCATCAAACTCCCCGCGCGAGGCGCGCAGGAAAACCGTATCAGCCGAATAAGGCCCGCTCACGTCCATCTCGCCGCCTTCCCGACATGCTTCAACCGCCGGGACAATCTCCGCAGCTTCTTCGACGCCGAACAATCCGCCCTCCGCGCCATGCGGATTCAACGCTGCGACCGCGATGCGCGGGCGCTCGATTCCCCAACGCTTCAACTCTCGGTGCGTCAGCCGCACAACTTTGATGATGCGGTCGCGTTCGACCATGCGAATCGCTTCGGCGAGCGGGACGTGTGTTGAGATGAGGACGATGCGGAGATTGGATGCCACGAAAGCCATCGCCGTATTCTGCGCGCCCGATAGATGCGCGAGGAACTCTGTGTGGCCGGGGAAGCTGTAGCCGCCGAGGAATAGTGCGCGTTTATTTATCGGCGCAGTGGAAATCGCGTCGAGCGCGCCCGCCGCGCAGAGTTCGACCGCCGCCTCGATGTACTCTGCCGCCGCGCGTCCCGCCGCGCCCGATTCGACACCCGGCGCGACGTTTGCGCCGATGTTGTCGAGATGATAGATGGTCGGCGCGTCCAACGTTTCGTGCAGATGTTCGCCGCGCCGCACAATCTCGTAGCCGCATTGGAGGTTGAGCGTGCGCGCCGTATGCGCGAGCAGTTGCGCGTCGCCGATGATAACGGGGACGCAGAGACGCAAGACCTCCGGCTCGGCCACCGCTTTGAGGACGACTTCGGGGCCGATGCCTGCGGGGTCGCCCATTGTGATGCCGATGCGTGGTCGCTGCTGCTCGTCGTCGTCGCGGCGGGTGGGCGAAGCTTGCGTCGAAGTTTGAGAAGCGTCGGTCATTGCTCGATGCTACCGAAACAGGTGAGGAAGGAGGTGAAGTGCCTGGGCGCGTCGGTCTCGTTGGATTGCGAGATTCGTTTTAGCTGCCAGTGCTCGAACCTTCGCGGTCTTCGGCCTTGTACATGTATTTGATGTTGTGTTTGAGCAACATGATATTGGGCAGCGATTTGCGATTGACCTTGAGCGCGTTTTTGTCGTACCACTCAATCGTCCCTTCAATCTCTTCGCCGTCCATCAGCACGATGACCATCAACGTGTGTGAGTCCATCTGCTTCTTGTAGTAGAAGATTTCGGCGTTGGTATCAGCCGAGGGAATGCGTTTGCGTCCCTGTGCGGCGGCAGACGAGTTCTGCGATGCAGAGCTGGAAGCGGAGGATTGATGTCTATCACCACCGCCACCGCTGCCGCTACCGCCGCCGCTACCGCTGCTCCCGCCGCGATGTGGACGCTCGCCGCGACCCGACGAATCACTACCGCCGCCACTGCTGCTGCCACGTTCTTTCGGATGCGGCGCGTCGCCGCGTCCCTTAACTTCCGCGAGTGTCGTTCTAATAAGTTTACGATTCACCTTTATTGTCTTCCTCTTCAACAGTCGTTGAGCCGGAAATGTTTATTCCGTGCGGGGTTTGATGTTCCTGATATAGCTCAGGCGAGTCTTTTTTGCACAGGCCAGACCTCGGAAGTAGCTGACTACTCCTCGGCACATACGACGGCCTTCTGAAAAAACGAGAAATGTTCGGAACCCGTGATAGATTGACAATCCTGTCAGGAATTGGCGACATGCTACACGACATAAATGAAAAAGGCAAACTAAAGAAGGAAAAGGCAAAAGATAAAAGGCAAAAGTGGAAGATGAATACGTGTCCACTCCACTCTGCCTTTTTCTTTTACCTTTTGCCTTTTTACTTTTGCCTTCTTTAGTCTGCTTTCTTACGAATAAAGGTCGGCACGTCTAAATCGTCGGAGCGCGACGGATTGCCGGGACGCGCCGGGTGGTCGTCTGCGCTGCCGGGACGCGGCGGCGTATAGCGCGGCGGTGGCGGCACAATCGGATTGGTCTGCGTCGTCGTACCGAGGTCGGCAATCTCTTTGTCGAAGCCGGTCGCAATCACGGTAATCTTCATCTCGTCGCGCATGGATTCATCAATCACTGCGCCAAAGATGATATTCGCGTCGTCGTCGGCTGCCTCGCGAATGACCGAAGAGGCTTCGTTGACCTCAAAGAGCGTCAGATCGCTGCCGCCCGTGATATTGATGAGCACGCCCTTCGCGCCCTCAATCGTCGCTTCCTCAAGGAGCGGTGAAGATATAGCCTGCTGCGTCGCCACCAGCGCGCGATTCTCGCCGCTCGCGCGCCCCGCACCCATCAGCGCGAGTCCCATGCCCTGCATAATCGCCTTCACGTCGGCGAAATCGAGATTGATTAGACCCGGCACGGTGATCAAATCGCTGATGCCTTGCACGGCCTGTCGCAGCACATCGTCGGCCAGTTTGAACGAATCTTGCAGGGAGACGCTGCGGTCAACCGTATTCAACAAACGCTCGTTCGGAATCGTGATGACCGTATCGACGCACTCACGCAATTCTCGCAAGCCCTGATCGGCCTGCAACATGCGCCGTTTGCCCTCGAAGTGAAACGGCTTGGTGACGACAGCGACCGTCAAGGCGTTCAACTCCGTTGCCAAACTGGCGATGATGGGAGCCGCGCCCGTGCCCGTGCCGCCGCCGAGACCAGTCGTGACAAAGACCATATCGGCGCCTTCCAACGCTTCGATAATCTTTTCCGTATCTTCGAGCGCGGCGTTGCGTCCCATATCGGGGTTCGCGCCTGCGCCTAGCCCTTTAGTGAGTTTGCTGCCGAGTTGAATCTTGATAGGAGCGCGCGAACGCTTCAAGGCTTGCAAGTCTGTGTTGGCGACGAGAAACTCGATGCCCTCGATGCCGGCCTCAATCATACGGTTGACGGCATTTCCGCCGCCGCCGCCGACGCCAATCACTTTAATGCGCGCACCTGTGATGGGCGGATCGTCGTCGATAAAAATATTAATCCCGCTACCCGGTTGGCGACCTTCCGGTGTCATATTCATAAATCCTCTCTCGCTTGAAGTTTGGTTCACTTCAAAAGCGCCTCATCGTTTATCTTGGGCTGTGCGCGCCGACTATGCCCATATATTGCGGACTACATCTTGTGCCGGCTGGCGCGGCAGCATACAACAACTTGTCAGAAAATACTACTAAAACGATTCCGAAATTTTGACACAAGCGCACCCAAGCCACCCGTCGTTCCGCGACGACCATTCGTGGCGCGCATTTCCGCGCTTTGCGCCCGCTGTGCCATCAAACAAAGCCCTGCGGCGGCAGCCCACGCCGGACTCTGCACGTCTTCAATCAAACCTCCGAAGCGATCTCGCTCCGGGTAACCTAAACGCACGGGCGCATCGAACACCTGTTCGGCTATCTCGACCATCCCACCCAACAGCGCGCCGCCGCCCGTCAGCACGACGCCGCTCGACAACTGTCTCTCCCAGCCCGATTCGCGAATCTCATCGGCGACGTGCATCAGAACCTCTTCGGCACGCGGTTGGAGAATGTCGCACAGGATTTGGCGCGACAGTTGGCGCGGCCCGCGTCCGCCCACCGAAGGCACTTCGATGAGTTCGCCGCGTTCCATCTCGTTCAGAGAAGTGCTCGACGCCCAACCGCTCATCCGTTTGAGTTTTTCGGCTTCGGGAATCGGCGTCCGCAGACCGAAGGCGATGTCGTTGGTGAAATGCGAGCCACCGAGCGCGAAGACCGCCGTGTGCTGTACTGCGCCGCGTTGATAGATAATCAGCCCGGTCGTCTCCGCGCCGATGTCAACGAGCGCGGAGCCAAACTCTTTGTCTTCGTCGGAGAGCGTCGCTTCGGCGGCGGCCAACTGTTCGAGCACCATATCGGCGACAACCAGCCCGCCGCGATTGACGGCGTTGATGGCGTTCTGCCGCGACGTGACGGGACTCGTCACGATGTGCACTTTGACGGCGAGACGCGCGCCAATCATGCCAACGGGGTCGTTGATGCCGTCTTGGTCGTCAACGATAAACTCTTGTGGCAGACGGTCAACAATCTCGCGTCCGGCGGGAAGTTGAATCGCACAGGCCGAATCAATGGCGCGGCGCACGTCGTCCGGCGTAATCTCGCGGTCGCGGCCTGAGACGGCGACAATCGCCTGCCCGTTGAAGCCCATGATGTGCGAACCCGCGAGATTAATCGTCACTTCTTCGGCTTCGAGACCGCTCATCCGCTCGGCCTCTTCGACGGCCTTCTTAATCGCCTCGACCGCCGCATCCGGTTTGACGATGACGCCTTTCCGCAGGCCGCGCGCTTCCGCCTCGCCGATGCCGATGATGTCAACGTACCCCGCATCACCCGGCTCGCCGATGATACACGTCACCCGGCTTGTCCCGATGTCTAAGCCGACCGTATGCGACGCGCGTCTAGCCATTCCCCTTTACTCCTTCACCTCGCTCCGTTTATCGAACTCCATTCTCATCAATCAACGACGCATCCTGTTCGCCCGCAACGCAATTCACTAAAAACAGCTTCACTCCTATGCAATGATTCAAACACGACCCTCTCGCATCGACCCTCACATCAGCCGACCCGACGCGGCCTCTCGCCTGCGACGCCCGAAGGCGTGCGCCCATTCACCTGCCGTTCGCGCGTGTTGTTCGGCTTCTGCTTGTTTTCGCCCGCCGCGCGTTGCGCCCTGTTCTCATCACGACGCTCGTCTCTGCGATGTTCGGACGGCTTTTTCTCCTTAACGCTATCGACGCTCTTTACAGCGGCGACGGGAGCGGCGGCGGAGTTGTCCGTCGCAGTGTTGTCCGTGAGCGGGTCTGTCGTTTCGTGCGGAGACTGTGAGCCGCCCGGCTTATGACCGACGATGACGCGCCCGCCGCGTGCGGCGCGCGCCGCGTCAAACGTCACCTGTGTCGCATCGAGCCGCGTGACGACGATTTCGGGGCGTTTTTGACGCACCTTGTCGAGCGTCTTCAAGGCTTCGTCGAGTCGCGCGCCAAAATCCCGACCGCCGAGGCGCACTTCGATTTGCGAATCATTCCCCGTCAACTGCGCGCGTACATCATGCACGTCGCCAAGATTGACTTCGCTGACGCGACCCGCCAATCCCGCCGCTTCCCACTCGCGCTTCATTTCCAAAACCTTCTTCATGCGCTCGCGATTTTCGGGACGCGACGCGTCGCCGCTCGTCTCATCCAGCCCGCGTATGAAGAAGGAGTTAAGCTGGTCTGTCGTCGATGCGTTGCCGAGCATGACGCCTTCTTCGTCAACCCAGACGAGGCGACCACTCGCGTTCGTGCGTGCCACCATGAGCGGCTCGCGCTCTCGGACGCGCACGCGCACGCCCGATGGCAGGACGCGCGAGACGACAGCCGCGCGCACCCACGGTTGTCTGCCTAGTTCCGCGCTGATGGCGGCGATGTCCGCGCGCCAGACGCCCGTCGTGGCGGTCGCACGACGCACAATCGTTCTCATCTCCTCGGCGGACGAGCGTGCCGCGCCGTCCACTTCAATCGAACGCACGGCGAAGAACGAAGCCGAAGCCGCCGCGCGATAACCCGCAAAGAGAGCCACGCCGACCGACGCGGCGAGCAGAAGTTTGAAGGCGAGCGGCAGGAACGCCAACGCCCTCCCACGCGTCGCGCCGACAGCGTTGCCGCCGCGAGAAGCGCCGCCGCGTCGCGCCGGACGTTGCACGACATCGCCGCCGCTGGCGCGTCTCTTTCCCGCCTGCGTCGCACCGCCTGCTGCTCCGGCGCGTCCCGCGCGTGGTGTGATGACCTGCTCTCTTAACATTTTTCTTTCCTTCGCAAATTACTAATGAACGCCGACGACTGTTGAGAAGAGTGCTGTCGGAACGTCAAACGTCGTCTCTTTCCGGTGCGCGCTCGTTTTCTGCCGTCACTCTTTCGTTACTATCTTTCTCCGCCTGTGGCGGATGGTTCGCGTCGCGTGATGTCGCACTATTCGTCGATTGTCCGGTGGCGGTTGGCGACGGGTTGCGAGTCGAACTTTCGTCCGCCTCAGTGGCTCCGTTTTCATCCTTTAGCGAAGCGACGTTCGCGCCCCACAATTCGACTTCATACTCCAACTCGATGCCGTGCTCATGTCGGAAGCGTTCGCGTATCTCTTCGGCAAGCGCAAGCGTGTCTGCGGCGCGTGCGTCGTCGCCTTCGGTGACAATGAAGTTGGCGTGGACGGGCGAGACGACGGCGCCGCCGCGTTTTGCGCCCTTCATGCCCATCTCGTCAATCATCTTGCCAGTGCTGAGGCCGCTGCCCGGCGGATTTTTGAAGAAGCATCCGGCGGAACGTGCGCCGTGCGGTTGCGTCGCAAAACGCTTCTGCTTGGCCTCCTCCATGCGCGCACGAATCTTCTCCGGCTCGTCGTGCCGCAGACGTAGCGTCGCGCCGAGCAGCAGTTCGCCTTCACGAAAAGAGGTGTGACGATAGTTCCACTCAACCTCGCTCCCCGCGACTTCGACCACACGACCTCCGCGCGCCACGCGCACCGTCTCCACGACCATCCCGATTTCGTGCCCGTACGCGCCCGCGTTCATCCACAACGCGCCGCCCACCGTGCCCGGTATGCCGCCCAACCCTTCGATACCCGACAACCCCTGCCGCGCGGCATCCACGCATAGACGCGGCAACGAATAACCCGCGCTCACCGAAACACGCTCGCCCTCGAAACGCGCCTCGCCCTTGACCTCGCGCATGCACAGCAGAACGTAATGATGCTCCGCGTCGTCGGCGAGCACGTTGCTGCCCGCGCCGAGCACACGCCACGCGATGCCAGCAGCGTCGAGCGCGCCCGCCGCCTCTGCCGCCTGTTGCTCCGTCTCCGGCAAGAACAGCCAATCCACAACGCCGCCCACACGCAAACTCGTTAACTCCGCAAAACGCCGCCCGCGCTCCGCACGCACGCCCACACGCGACGCAATATCTCGAATCGCCGCATCCCGCGCGCTCATGTCCGTCGTGTTCTGCGTTTCACTCAACATAAAATTAGAGTTCGGAGGTCAGAGGTCAGTGGAAGACAGTTTTTAACTGACATCTAACCTCTAACCTCCGGCCTCTGCTCCCTAAGCATTTCCACCAACTGTTCGCCGACGCGATAGACGTTGCCCGCGCCGAGTGTGATAACCATGTCGCCCGTACGCACTTCGCTGAACAGTGCGGCAGCCGAATCGTCGAGCGTGCCCGCGTAGCGCACCTCTTTGTGTCCGTAGCGTTTGACAGCCTCGACCAGTGCTTCCGCCGTCACGCCCTCAATCGGGTCTTCGCTCGCCGCGTAGATGTCCGAGACGAGCAGCACGTCGGCGTTATTGAACGAGCGCGCGAATTCGTCCATCTGGTCTTTCGTACGTGAATAGCGATGCGGTTGAAAGAGCACTATCATGCGCCGTCCGCGTGAGCCGACTTTGGCCGCCGCCAACGTCGCCTTAATCTCCGTCGGGTGATGTCCGTAATCGTCAACGACGAGCACGCCCGCCTCCTCGCCCTTGAACTGGAAGCGACGATTAACGCCCGTGAACTCCGCCAACCCGCGCACAATCATGTCGAACTCGACCTCAAGCTCGAAGCACGCGGCGATGGCCGCCAGCGCGTTGTAGACGTTGTGCAACCCCGGCACGCGCAAATTCACTTCGCCAATCAACTCGCTGCCGCGCCGCACCTTGAAGCGCGAACCGAAATCCTGGTCGTAACGCACCTCGCGCGCAGAGATGTCGGCCTGTGCACTCAACCCGTAAGTGATTCTGCGTCGCGTCACGGAAGGGATGATGTCCTGCACGTGCGGGTCGTCAAGACACAAGATAGACGCGCCGTAGAACGGCACTTTGTTGACGAAATCGGCGAAGCACTTTCGCACGTCGGTCATGTCGTCGTAGTAGTCCATGTGTTCGCGGTCGATGTTGGTCACAATAGCAATCGTCGGCGACAGCATTAGAAACGAGCGGTCGCTCTCATCCGCTTCGACCACCATCAAATCGCTCTTGCCGAGACGCGCGTTCGAGCCGAACGCGCCGACCACGCCGCCAACCACCACCGTCGGATCCATCTCGGCGCATCCGAGCACGGTGGCAATCATCGAAGTGGTCGTCGTTTTGCCGTGCGAACCTGCGACGGCCACCGTGTGCGGCTTCAGGCGCATCAACTCGGCCAACATCTCAGCCCGCGCAATCACCGGAATCGAACGACGCCGTGCCTCTTCAATTTCCGCGTTATCGTCGCGTACGGCGGTCGAACGCACGACCACATGCGCGTCGCTGACGTTTTCCGCCCCGTGTCCCTCGACGAATTCAACCCCCACGCTCTGCAACCTATCCGTCACCACCGAACGTTTCAAATCCGAACCCGACACACGAAAACCCATGTTCGCCAGCACCTCCGCGATACCGGACATGCCGATGCCGCCCACGCCGACAAAATGGATGTGTTGAATTCTTCGGAACATTTCAAAACTCTCGAGGCCGGAGGTTGGAGGTCAGAGGTTAGTAAAGACAATTTTTAACTAACCTCTAGCCTCTGACCTCTCCTTATCAGCTTTTCTATCATATCGACCGCCGCCTCTGCGGCGTCGCGACGAGCCATGCGGCGACTCGCTTCTTCCATCTGCGTGATGCGCTGCGGCTCATGGATGAGCGCGGCGATTTCTTTGGCGAGCGCCTCGCCTGTCAAATCTTCCTGCGGAATCATCCGCGCGGCTCCGGCCTCTTGCATCGCTTCGGCGTTGCGACGCTGTTCGAGTTGGCCGGGGAGCGGAATCATCAAAGCCGACTTGCCCGCTGCCATCAACTCGAAACTCGTCGTGGCTCCGGCGCGCGAGATGATTAAATCGGCGGCGGCGAAGGCCGCCACCATATCGTCGATGTACTCGCGTATGTCGGCGCGTTCTGTCCAACCCGCCACCGCGTATCCTTCTCGCACCTTGTCGAAATCGAGTTTGCCCGTCTGGTGCGTGATGGCGAGCACGTCGCGTTGCGGCGCGAGATGCGCGAGCGCGGCCACCATCGCTTCATTAATCGCACGCGCGCCCTGCGAGCCGCCAAAGAGCAGCAGGGAGAAACGCGCGGGGTCGCGCCGTTTGGCTGGAATGTCAAAGAACTCGCGCCTGACGGGATTGCCCGTCACCACAGCTTTACCGCGAAAGTAAGGCAACGCGGCATCGAACGAGACAGCCGCCGCATCGACGAATCGCGCAAGCGTCCGATTCGTAAAACCGGGCACGGCGTTTGATTCCATCACCAGCGTCGGCACGCGCATGAGCGACGCCATGAGCAGCACAGGGCCTGATACGTAACCGCCCGCGCCCACCACCGCATCAGGCCTAAATTCGCGTATCAGCCGCCGCGCCGCCAGCAAACTCTTCGGCAGAATCGACAGCCCGCGCAGACGTTCGCGCAAACCCATGTTCACCAGCCCCGTACTTTCAATGAGCGAAAGTTCAAATCCCGCTTGCGGCACCAACCGCGTCTCCAATCCCCGCGCCGTCCCGACGAAGCGCACCGACGATGCCGCGGCGCGGCTCACAATCTCTTTCGCCACCGCGATGCCCGGATAAATGTGTCCGCCCGTCCCTCCGGCAGCAATGAGCACGCGCATTTTTTAACCTCGCGTGCGAGACGGCAGACGTTGCGGTTGCTGCACGACGACGGGTGCACGCGGGGGAACGGCGCGCGGCGCGACCGACGCAACACGACGACGCGGGGAATGGGGAACAGTCGTCGTCACGTCTTCTGTCGATTGCCGCGCGCCCCGCTCGCTACCACTGAAGGTCGCCTGCTGCGAGATGTTCAAAAGTATGCCGACTGAAAACAGCGTCGGCACCAGCGACGACCCACCGTAAGAAATAAACGGCAAAGGAATGCCCTTCGTCGGCACCAACGCCAGCACCACGCTGATGTTGAAAAGAGCCTGTGCCACGATTCCCGTCACGATGCCTATTCCGAGCAGCATTCCGAATCTGTCCGGCGCGTTGAGAGCCGCACGCATCCCGCGCCAGAGAAAGACACCAAACATCGACACTACCGTCAACGCGCCAATCAAACCCAACTCCTCGCTCACCACCGCGAAGATAAAATCCGAATACGCGAACGGCAGAAAGAACATCTTCTGTCGCCCCTCGGTGAAGCCAAGCCCGTCAAGCCCGCCCGAACCGACCGCCAAGAGCGACTGCACAATCTGATAACCGCTTCCCTGCGGGTCGTCCCACGGATTGAGAAACGCCATCAACCTCTTCAAACGCCACGGCACGAAGACCAACAACCCGACGAGAACCACTAGAGCCGGAGCCGCCGCCATCGCCATGTGCGACAGTCGCGCACCCGCCGTGTAAAGCACCACCACAGCGATAACCGCCAGCATCATCGACGTGCCCAAATCAGGCTCGACCACCACCAATAACACCAGCAATCCCGTCACCGCCACCGACGGCACGAACGTCCTCAGAAACGCTCCCTCCTCGCCCGCGCGTCGTTCGAGAAAACGCGCGAGGAAGATTGCCAGTGCGAGTTTCGACAACTCCGAAGGTTGCAGCGTAAAGCTGCCGACACGAATCCAACGCCGCGCCCCGTTGACGGGCGGAAACGCAAACACCGCCAGGAGCATCAAGACCGCCAATCCTAACAACCCGTATACGACCGTCGTGCTTCGCAGCAATCCGTAATTGAAACGCGACGCGCCCAACATCGCCGCCAGCCCCACCAGCGTCCACACGCCCTGCCGCACGACGTAGTGAAACTGGCTGCCGTTCTGCTTCGCCGCCATCACCGCCGACGCGCTATAAACCATCACCACACCGAACAGCGCCAGCCCCAGCGTCGCCGCAAACAACCACTCATCTGTCTGTAACTTCTTCGCCATAACCCATTCAATTGCGGAATGCGGGTTGCCGAATGTGGATTTGAAAACCGTGTAACGAATCAGGAAGCTTTCGCTTCTTCAATCCGCAATCCGAAATCCGCACTCCGCAATCCGTTGACTGTTTCCTTGAACACACGCCCGCGATGCTCGTAACTCTCAAACATATCGAAACTCGCGCAGGCGGGCGCGAGCAGTACGATGTCGCCGCGACGCGCGAGCGCCTGTGCGCGACGCACAGCATCGTGCATGTCGTCCGCACGCTCGACGGTCGGAGCAAACTCCCGCAACTCGTTCTCGATGCGTCCGGCGTCTTCGCCAATCAACACCAGCGCGCGTGCTTTTGCACGAACGAGCGGCGCGAGCGGCGCGTAAGGCGCGTTTTTGCCGCGACCGCCGAGAATTAAAACCACCTGCCCCTCCGCATCCTCGAACGCCTCCAAAGCCTTCAACGCCGCATCCACGTTGGTCGCCTTCGAGTCGTTGTAAAACTCTATGCCGTCAATCGCCGTGACGAGTTCGAGACGATGCTCAACGGGAGCGAAGTGTCTGACCGTTTCGCGCATCGAATCCGGCGACGCGCCGCAGGCCAGTCCCACCGACAGCGACGCGATAACGTTCTCGACGTTATGCATTCCGCGCAGGCGTATGTCCTCGCGCATCATTAAAACTCGCTCGCCGCCCTCGCGCGTCCGCGACACAATCTCGCGTCCCCTCAGAAATAATCCTTCGTCGAGTTCGCGCGTCGTGCTGAATCGGACGACGTGCGCGTTCAACCCACGCGCCCACGATGCGACAATCTCGTCGTCGGCATTAAGCACGGCCACGTCTTCCGCCGTCTGGTTACGAAAGATGCGATGCTTGGCCGCCGCATAGTCGTTGATGGTTTCGTATCTATCCATGTGGTCAGGCATCAGGTTCAAAACGACCGCGACGGTAGGACGAAAATCACGAATCGTCTCAAGTTGATAACTGGAAAGCTCCGCGACCGTCCAACCATCCTCTCGCGACGACTCAACCAGCGAAATGAGCGGCGTTCCGATGTTGCCGCCGACCTGCACTGTCAATCCAGCGTCACGGAGCATGGCGAAAATCAAACTCGTCGTCGTCGTCTTGCCGTTCGTCCCCGTAATGCCGACGACGCGCCCGCGCAAGTATCGCCACGCCAACTCGACCTCCCCGATAACCTCCGCGCCCGCGCGCTCCGCATACCTCACCGGAATCGACTTCGACGGCACGCCCGGACTCAATACCACCAACTCAATCTGGTCTAACAACCACGACGGCACATCGCCCGCCACCAACCCGACGCCCTCCGCCTTCAACCCGCGCGCATCCTCAGTCCACTCTTCAATCGGCTTGCGGTCGTTCAACGCCACACGCGCGCCACGTTCCGACAGAAAACGCGCCGCCGCCACGCCGCTCCGCGCCGCCCCGATGACCAAGACTTTTTTGCCGTTCACTTCCAATTCGTTCTTCAATCCGCGATTCGAATTCCGCAATCCGCATTCTTGTTAGCGTAGTTTCAGTGTCGAGATGCTCAAGAGCGCAAAGAGGATGGCGAGAATCAGGAAGCGAAAGACGACCTTTGATTCTTTCCATCCGCCGAGTTCAAAGTGATGATGAAGCGGCGACATGCGGAAGATGCGCCGCTTCGTGAGTTTGAACGACACGACCTGCAACATCACCGACATCGCCTCGATGACAAACACGCCGCCGACCATCAGCAGGATAAATTCCTGTTTGGTCAGGATGCCGACGGTGCCGATGGCTCCGCCGATGGCGAGGCTCCCGACATCGCCCATAAAGACTTCCGCCGGAGGCGCGTTGTACCAGAGAAAGCCGAGGCTCGCGCCGACCATCGCACCGCAAAAAATCGTCAACTCGCTCACTTCCGGTCTGTGTTCCAGACCCAGATAACCCGCGAAACGTGCGTCGCCCGTGACGTATGTGAAAGCCGTCAACGCCGCCATCGCCACGAAGGTCACGCTGATTGCCAGTCCGTCGAGCCCGTCGGTCAAGTTCACCGCGTTCGACGTGAACATCAGCACCAAGACGATGAACGGCAGATAAAGATACGGCCCGATTTTCGTGATGTCGGACAACGCCGTCGCCTTGAAGAACGGCAGACTAACGTTCCAGGAGTAGTCGCCGTAAAAATAGAGCGCAGCCCAGACGCCCGCCGCGATGATGAGTTGTCCGGCGAGTTTCTTCCTACCCGTCAGACCGAGGCTCTGCTTCTTGGCAACCTTCTGGTAATCGTCGATGAAGCCGATGGCGGCAAACAGCGTGGTAGCAATCAGGATAATCCAGATGTAGAGGTTTCCGAGCCGCGCCCACAGCAGAGTCGAAATCAAGACCGAGCCGATGATGAGCACTCCGCCCATTGTCGGCGTGCCGCGTTTCGCCATGTGCGCCTGCGGCCCTTCCTCGCGGATTTGCTGGCCGACGTTCCAATTCCTCAACACACGAATCACGCGTCCGCCGAACAACAGCGAGATTAAGAGCGCGGTGATAGTCGCATACGCCGTGCGAAACGTGACGTACTGAAAGACGTTCAACGCCTTGACGAAGACCGACTGCTCGGTCGGGCCGCCGAGGTTTTTGAATAGCCACTCGTAAAAGATGTAGTAAATCATCGTGATGAATTGAAACATCAATTCATTGACTAATCACACCATTATCAAATGAATCAATGTTTCAATCTTTCAATGTGTACGTTTCCCGCAACTGCTCGACCACCTTCTCCATGTGGACGCCGCGCGACCCCTTGACCAACAGGAGGTCGCCCTCGCGCACTTCCGTTACGAGCGCGCGTGCGGCATCTTCCGATGTTTCAAAGAACTGCGTCGCCTCCGCGCTCATGCCCGCCGCGCGTGCGCCTTCGACCAACTCGCGCGCCAACCCGCGCACGCCCCACAGCACATCAACACCCATCCCCGCGATTTCCTGTCCGGCCTCACGATGCATCCGCGCTCCTTCCGCACCGAGTTCGAGCATCTCACCCGCGAGGACGATGCGCCGCCGGTCCTCCGTTAACGCCTCTGTCCCGCCACTCTCTGCCACCGACTGCGCCATGCTCAGGAGCGAACGCGGGTTCGAGTTGTACGAATCGTCAACCACAGTGAACCCTGCGGCGAAACGCAAGACTTCTCCGCGCATCTCGGAAGGTGCTGCGGTCTTGAGCGCCGCCGCAATCTCCTCCGGCTTCATCTCGAAGCACGCGGCCACCGCCGACGCCGCCAGTGCGTTCATTAGATTGTGACGCCCCGGCAGAGGCAACTCCGCGTCTGCTTCGCCGTGCGGAGTCCGCAGACGAAAGCGCGTCAGTCCGAGCGTCGTGCTTTCAATCCGGCTGGCCGAAACGTCGGCCTCCCCGGCGATGCCGAAGGTGAGCGTCTGCCCCGTCGTGTGTTTGTCGCGCATCGCGGCCACGTATTCGTCGTCGGCGTTCAAGACGGCGATGCCGCCCGGCTTCAAACCTTCGACGAGCTGCGCCTTGCCGCGAGCGATGGCCTCAATCGAACCCATAAACTCAAGATGCACGGGCGCGACTATCAAGACAACGCTGATGTCCGGCGACGCAATCTTGCAGAGCCGGGCGATTTCACCCGGCACCGACATACCCATCTCCAACACCGCCACGTCGAAATTCGCAGGCCGCGCGCCCGCCGTCTCCATCTGCAAAATCGAAAGCGGCACGCCAAGTTCGTTGTTGAAATTCTTCTTCGTCCGCAACACACGATGTCCCGCGTGCGAAAGCAGATGAGCGGTCAAATCTTTGGCCGTCGTTTTGCCCGCGCTTCCCGTGATGCCGACCACCTTGCGTCCCCAACTTTCGACCACGCCACGCGCCAACATCTGCAAGGCTTCGATGCCGTCATCGACCAACAACAGACGCGATGCGTATGGCTGCAACGCTTCGTCGGCAGCGACGCGTTCACGCCGCGCTACGACCGACGCCGCGCCGCTCGCGAACGCCTGCGGGATAAAGCTGTGTGCGTCTGTGAAGTGCGTCGCGCTGAAACTCTTTCCCGCGTAATCTGCGGGCGACAGGGCGAAGAAAAGTTCGCCCGTCGCCACTGCACGCGAATCAATCGAGAAACCCGTTATCTCTTTGTCAAAGAACTCGTCGCCCGCCCCGTCGGCGAACGAAGCGCGCATCAAACGCGCTGCCTCTCTTATCTTCACGCCTCTATGCCTTCTTCCTCCGCGCCGGATTCTCGCCTCTCGACAGCAGCCCCTCCGTCATTCTCCGACGGCGAGACGCCCGCACTGCGCGTCCCTTCGTCTCCTTTCGACGCATCGCACAACAGAACTTCTTCCGCGTACGACACGCTCCCGTCTGCTTCCAACACTGTGGCGCGTTCAGCTATTTTCTGCGTTCCGCGCGTCCGGCGCAAACGGTCACGACATCCGACGATTCTGCGCCTGATTTCCTTCTGTTGTTGGCTCGTACTCAGCGAAAACGGCATTGGCATGATGCTCAACTGTGCTCCGTTCCTGACTCTCGCCTGCGCGATGTGAACGTTAGGGCGACGAGTTTTTCCACCTCCACAACTTCAATCGCTTCTCCCGAACTCGACACGCACCATGAGTCCGGCCTCCACGCTCGCGCCCGCCGCCGGACTCTGCCGCAACGCACGCCCCTCGCCGCGCGCTTCGAGTTCCAGACCGAGTTGCGCGCAGATGCGCGCCGCATCGCGCACGCTTCGCCCGCGAAGATTCGGCATCAACAACGCACGCTCGCCCGCCTCCGCAAAGACGACTTCGCCCGCGTCACCCACGCCGACGCGCGCCACCTCCGGCAGACCGACCGAAACAGATTCCACACTCTCCGCCGTCGCACCATCGTTAGTTTTGTCCGCTTGACGAGAACTCGCCCCGCGCGCCAACAGAAGTGACTCGTTCTGCGTGGGCGCGGGTTTGAATTCGGCATCCGGCGTGACGTTCAAGTATGGCAAGACGTATTCGGCAATCTCACGAAAAATCGGCGCGGCCACATCGCCACCGTGATACGCGCCCACAGGTTCGTCAACCACCACGATGATGACCACGGAAGGATTCGTTACGGGCGCGAAGCCGACAAACGATGCGACGTGCTTGGTCTTTGAATAGGCGCGCGTCTTAGGGTCAATCTTCTGTGCCGTGCCAGTCTTGCCCGCCGCCGTGTAGCCGTCGAGTTGCGCGAGTTTGGCTGTGCCCTTGACCGTCACGCTCTCAAGCATCTGGCGGATGGACTGCGCCGTCTCGGTGCTGATGACGCGTCTCTCCTCCGGCTTCGACTGTTCGACGGGCGCGCCGTCCGCGCTCCGCACTTCGCGTACGAGATGCGGTGCGACGCGCACGCCGTCGTTGGCAATCGTGGCGAAGGCGGCGGCCATCTGCAAAGGCGTGACGCCGATTTCCTGACCGATGGCAATCGAGCCAATCGAGGAAGGATGCCACTTTTCGACACGACGCAGGAGGCCGAGCGTTTCGCCGGGGAGTTCAACCTCGGTCTTCGCGCCGAATCCGAAACGGCGTATGTAGTCGTACATGCGCGCATTGCCGACGCGCATCCCTAACTTGATGGCCGCGACGTTTGACGACTTCGCCAACGCTTCCGTCAAAGTCAGAGAACCGTAGGCTGTGTGGTCGTGCACGATGCGACCGAAGACGTTTATCGAACCCATCTGGCAATCAATGCGGTCTTCCGGTTTGCCCAATTTCTCTTCAATCGCGGCGGAATAGGCGACGATTTTGAAGGTCGAGCCGGGTTCGTAAATATTTTGCAGCGCCTCGTTGGCGCGTGCTTCGGGCGGAATTTTGTTCGCCTCGTTGGGGTCGAAAGTCGGGGCGTTGGCGAGCGCCAGAATCTCGCCCGTGCGCGGGTCGAGTATGATGGCGGAGCCGGATTTGGCGCGGGCGCGTTCGACGGCTGCTGCGAGCACCTGCTCCGTTCGATACTGCACGGTCTGGTCAATCGTCAGCACGACGCTCTGACCGGGACGCGCCGAGTTCTCAACGCTGTCGTAAGATTTACGACGCGCGTCTGCTTCCATCAAGAGCTTTCCGCCCGCGCCCTTGAGCGACGCATTGTGAAACTGTTCGACGCCGCCGAGTCCGCCCTCATCCAAACCGACGAAACCGAGCACATGCGCCGCCAACGCTCCGTTCGGATAACGACGCTTCGACTCCTTCAAACCGTGAACGCCGCGAATGTCGAGCGCGCGAATCTCTGCGCCACGTTCTACGTCGAGTTTGCGCGCGAGCCACACAAACTGTCTTCGCGCCTGCTTCGCTTCCTTCAAACGCGCCGCCAACTTCGACGCGTCCGTCTCCAACAGAGGCGCGAGACGTTGCGCCGCCGCATCCGCATCCGCAATCTCGTCGGGTGCGGCGAAGAACGAATCGGTGTCGATGCTGCGCGCGAGTTCGCGTCCCGTGCGGTCGAGAATTTGGCCGCGCACGGGCGCGTTCACGTCAATCAAGCCCTGTTGTTGGGCGCGTGCGCGCGTGCTCAAAAACTCGTACTGTGAAGTTTGCAGATAGACGAGCCGTGCGCCGATGACAACCATCCAGAACGCAAGAAAAATAGCGACCACAAACGCGCGTCGCCGCGAAGCGTCGGGTCGCACTAATTTTGACTGCGTGGGTTTCAGGCCGGACTTCATAAACGGGTACTGCTTCCTCCTTCGATTCCTGTGCGTGCACGCCGAACCCATCTGCGCACCGGAGGGCAAGAGACGTTCATCGCTCGCATCTGTGCAGTCCCTTCAAAGGGAGTTCGGTGCCGCGCACCGCCGTCATCGGGGTACGGTCGAGCGAGCATCTAACGCCGGAAGGCGGCGGCTCCGCCAGTCGTTGCGCCGACAAAGGCAGGGGAAGCATGGCGCTGTGGTGTCGTGGCGTCCGTATCTGTGACTTCCATTCCGACGCTCAACTGGGCGGCGCGCGTCGGTTGCAAGCCGATTTCGCGTGCGGCTCGTTCGAGTTGCGCGGGCGTGGTTGTCTCTTCGAGTTTGAGCAGAAGATGTCTGTGCTCCTCCTTCAGACGTTCACGTTCACGACGCAAGTTTTCGCTCTCGTAGCCGTAATTGATGGCGACGAACTTTTGACGCGCCGCCAAGACGAAGCCGACGGCGAGGAGGAGACCGCAGACGAGCAGGACGGCCTGACGCGTGAGCGCGCGGGGGTCGCGCTCGCGTCGCACGTTTCGATTCTGGTGTTGCCGGGGCATTCTTCTCATCTTAATTTCTAACCTCGAAAAAACTTCTATGGCAGCAGGCGTCGCCGCCCTCGGAGCGCCAATGGGTCGAGCATGAGGAGAGGGGTCACGTTTGTCGGAGTTCGCTTCCACGCCGGGTCGGGCGCTGGTGTCAAAGTTTCAAGCAGACGCGCAATTTGGCACTGCGTGCGCGCGGGTTTTCATCCGTTTCGGTGGGGGTCGGCACAATGGGTCGCCGCGTCAAAATCTCGACCGCCTTGCGCGCCCCGCAAGCGCAGACGGGCAGACGCGGGTCGCATTCGCATTGGCCTGCGAGGCGGCGCAGGGTACGTTTGACGATGCGGTCTTCTAGCGAGTGAAAGCTAATGACGGCGAGGCGTCCCTGCGTTTGTAAAAGAGCGACGGCAGTTTCGATGAACTGCTCTAATCCTTCGAGTTCGTGATTGACAGCGATGCGGAGAGCCTGAAACGTCCGCGTCGCCGGATGAATCCGGTCGGTGCGCTTGTGTCCGGCGGCGCGTGCGACGAGTTCCGCCAGTTCGCGCGTCGTCTGGATGGGTTCGCCGCGTTCGCGTCTTTCGACAATCCAGCGAGCGATGCGACGCGAACGCCGTTCCTCGCCGTATTCAAAGATGATGCGCGCAATCTCTTCTTCGGGGAGATGCGCGAGGAGTTCCGCCGCCGTCTCTTCGTCGCCCGCCGCGTCCATACGCATGTCGAGCGGCGCATCATGGCGGAAACTGAAACCCCGCTCCGGCGTGTCAAATTGCAACGAAGAGACACCCAAATCTGCCAGGATGCCGTTTACTTCCCCTTCGCCCGCCTCGGCGACGATGCGCGCCAGGTCTTCATGATTGGCATGGACGGCGCGAAAACGCGCACCGAAACGTGCGAGTCGCTCCGTCGCCAACCGCAACGCTTCGCGGTCGCGGTCGAGGCCGATGACGCGCGTCTCGGTCGAGGCTTCGAGGATGGCTTCGGAGTGTCCGCCGAGTCCGAGCGTGGCATCGACGAAAAGGCCGCCGCGCGCGGGCGCGAGTGCCTCAATCGTCTCTTGTAGCAACACGGGGCGATGGGGCGCGCCAGACCCCCCTTCCGACGCTTGCATCACCACCGCCCCGTGGTCTCAAGACCGAGATTCAAAGAACAACTTTCAAGGGATAAATGATGAGTGCCGAGCGTTGAGCGGAGGACAGAATGGTCGCCATGATTCTGCTCGACACTCATAACTCATTACTCATCACTACTTTAGATTCCGAGACCGGCGATTGCCGCCTCGTCTTCTTCCGTGTAGGGTTGGGAGAGAAGCCGCTGCTCGAAGCGTTCCAACTCCCAAACTTCCAGGTATGTCAAATAGCCTAGTACCGCCACTTCGCCGACGACGCCTGCGCTTTTCCGCAAGAGCGGGTGGACGAGGAGCCGTCCCTGCCCGTCGAGCGTGGCCTGTTGGCCGTAGTAATTGGTGCGGTCAAGGAACTTACGCCTCGAAGGATCCATCGAAGGCAGCAACGCCAGACGTTGCTCTATTGACTCCCATTCGGGCAGAGGGTAAATTCTGACGTTTTCGCCCGTCAGACTCGTCACGTAAAACTCGACGCCGTGCTTCTCCTCTATATAGCGTCGAAAGGCGGTCGGCACTTTGAGACGCCCCTTCGAGTCGATGCGCGCCGTGTAATTTCCTCTTAACATAGAGTTTCGGCGGCTGGACGGGGCCAGGATTGCTTAAAACTTACAGTATAACTTTAACGATTCGCTCCAAGATGCTCTGAGCAGCCCACTTTTAGCCACTTTTTACCACCCGTCGCGCATAGTACGCCCCTCCTGACAGCCCTGTCAAGAGCAAAAACACAGCTTAATATACATTTTTAAGCACGATTTGGTGTACTGGTGTGTATGGAGTTAAGCCATAGCCAAGCGCGCCCGTCTCCTGTATAGTTTGCATCACGCTCGTACATCATCCCGCTCAAGGCTTCGAGAGGTTTGCTGAACGCCAATGGGTTTCGGCCAACTCCTGCTTTTCGGCACGCTTGTCGCGCTTGCCAACGTCCTCGGCGGAGTGCTGCTGGCACGCCCCGGCTCGTCGCTCCGTAACACACGTTTCCTCAAATATCTGGTCGCACTCGGCGCGGGATTCATGTTGGCGGCGATTTTTATCGAAATCATGCCGGAAGTGGTCGAATCATGGACGCGTGGGACGACGGGCGACGCGGTTGGCGAAGCGGTGGTCGGGGCGATGACGCTGCTTTTGGCGGGTTATTTGCTGATTCATCTCTTTGAGCACACCATCGCGCCCCATTTTCATTTCGGCGCGGAGACGCACACGGAGGCGATGGTGCGCCCGTCGGCGGCTTACACGGCCATCGGCGGTCTCTCGATTCATACTTTTTTCGACGGTGTTTCGGTCGCCGCGGCCTTTCTGGTTGACCGCAAAGTCGGGCTTCTGGTCTTCATCGCCGTCCTGTTACATAAAGTGCCGGAAGGGTTTACAGCCGCTTCCATCATGCTCGCGTCGGGACGCACGGCGGCGCACGCGCTCATGGCGACGCTCGTTATCGGCGCGGCGACGCTCGCCGGAGTCTTGAGTGTCGCGCTGCTTCAGTCGCGCGTCGTGGAGGCGGTGGTCTACGCGCTTCCCTTCTCGGCGGGCGTGACTCTCTACGTAGCGGCGAGCGATTTAATACCGGAAGTCAATCATCTCGAAGAAAAGAATCCGTTGGTGTCTATCGTGGTTTTCGGCGGGGTCGCGCTTTTTTACGCGCTCCATCGTCTGATTGAGGGCTGAGTTTTATTTGTTGAAAGCCGCGTTTTATTTGATGAACGGAAAATCATAGGCGCGGACGAAGCGAGAAGTACTTTCGGCTTTTGGCTTCTCGTCTTGCGACTGTTATCATTCATGCTACTGATGCAATTCAAAAGTGTATTGACCCGTCCGGCTATATTTGTGCTCGTCTATCTCGTCTTCGGCGCGTCGAGTGCGGCGTGGGCGCAGTATTCGCAGTCGCCGCTGCCAGCGCCGACAGGCTTCGTCAACGATTACGCAGGCATCATCGAACCCGCGACCAAAGAGCGTATGACGACGATGCTGGAAAACTTGAAACAACGTGCCGACATCGAGTTTGCTGTCGTGACGGTAAAAACGACGGGCGACCGACCGATTTTCGATTATTCGTTGGCGGTGGCGCGGGGTTGGGGCATCGGCGCGAGCGAGGGCGAGAAGAACGGGCTGCTCTTGCTCGTCGCGGTTGACGACCGCAAGTATCAGATACAGGTGAGCCGCCATCTCGAAGGCGATTTGCCGGACGGATTGGTGGGCGAAATCGGGCGGCGCATGCGCGATCAGTTTCGCCAAAACCGTTACAGCGACGGCATGATGCTCGCCGTCGAAACTTTCATCGCCACGATGGCGGAAAAACGCGGCTTCACAGCCGAAGGCATCGACCAGAGCCGCGCCTATCGTCCGCAACAACGCGCACGCGAAGACGACCCCTTTGGGGGTAGAGGCGTCAGAGGCCGACAGAGTAGTCTGAGCGCGGGCGCGTGTTGTCTCATCGGCGGCGTCATTCTCCTTCTGCTCCTTATGTCGAGAGGTGGAGGACGCGGCGGTGGTGGCGGTGGTGGTTGTTTGAATGCATTGCTCCTCGCCAATCTTTTTAGCGGCCTCGGCGGCGGTGGACGTAGTTCGAGCGGTTGGGGTGGCGGCGGATGGGGCGGTGGTGGCGGTGGTGGCGGCGGAGGATTTGGAGGCTTCGGCGGTGGCGGTGATTTCGGCGGCGGCGGCGCGGGCGGAAGCTGGTGATATAAGGGATGAGGGCGGAGGGATGAGGGATAAAAGTGTGATGATAAAAGTAGTGCTTTTCTTTTTCATCCTTCATCCCTTCGCCCTCATCCCTACGAGAAGGGTGGCGTGATGGCTAATAAAGTAGCGCAGGATGCTTTCAATCATTTGATTGGGGATTTGCGTGCGACGCATGGCGACAATCTAGCGTCGGTGGTGCTGTACGGTTCGGCGGCGACGGGCGAACACATCGAACTGCGCTCAGACTACAATCTTCTTATCGCTTTGACGCGCATCACGCCGGAAGATTTACGACAGGCGCAAGCGCCGATGCGTGAATGGCAGAGGCTCGGACATCCTCTGCCCGTCTATTTCACTTTCGCGGAAGTGCGCGATGCGGCTGACGTGTTTCCGATTGAGTTTCATCAGATGGAACGCGCGCGCGTCGTTCTCTACGGGCGCGACCCGTTCGAGGGCTTGACTATCTCCGACGTGAATCTGCGACACCAGACGGAATACGAACTCCGCAGCAAACTACTGCAACTGCGGCGACTCTACATCCCGGCTTCCGTCTCATCGGAAAAACTTCAGGATTTGATGCGCGAGAGTTTGTCGAGTTTCGCCGTCTTGTTTGCGCCCGTGTTGCTGTTGAGCGGGAAACAGCCGCCCGTCACGAAGCGCGAATGCGTCGAAGCCACCGTGCGACATCTCGGACTCGACCCCGCGCCCTTTGAACGCATCTTTGAGTTGCGCGCGGGCGGCGATAGACATCTAAATGAGACGGCGGCCAACGAGCTATTCGCCGTCTATCTTTTACAGATTGAGCGGGTCATCGAAGCAGTTGATAGTCTCGTCTTGACGAACGGAGGATGAGGGGCGACAGTCGCTTCTTACTCATCGGTCGTCGGTTGATTTACACACTTTAGGAGAATGGCAATGAATAAAAAGAGAGTTGGGTTATTGGCTTTCATCTTGTTGGTTACTGTTTCGACGAGCGGATGTGGCTACAACACACTGCAAGGCAAACAGCAGCAAGTTAAAAATAAGTGGGCGAACATCGAAACACAGCTTCAGCGACGAGCCGACCTGATTCCGAATCTCTTCGAGGCGGCCAAAGCGGCGGGCATACAGGAGCAGGAAGTCTTCGGGCAGATTGCTGAAGCGCGTTCGCGCCTCTTGAACGCGACGAGCGCGCAACCGCAAGGCGAGGCCGGAGACAAGACGCCGGAACAGAAGCAAGCCGTCATCGAAGCCAACAACAGTTTCGGCGGAACCATCGGACGCCTCCTGTCGCTCACAGAGGCTTATCCGCAACTGCGTTCCAACGAGAATTTTTTGAAATTTCAAGATTCGCTTGAAGGCACCGAGAGCCGCATCGCCGTCGCGCGCACCGATTACAACAACGTCGTGACCGACTACAACACGGCGCGCGGGCAGTTTCCAATGGTCATCGCCGCCAAAATCTACGGCTTTAAGGAGGAACCGCTCTTTACCGCCGACCCAAGCGCACGACAAGCGCCCACCATCAATTCCGAATCGCTCAGACGCAATTCAGGCGGCGCGACGACTAACACCAACCGTTAACGCACGACGCGATTTATCCGCCACGTGCGCGACGACAACTTGAAGGACAGCGACAAGCGTTGTCTCGACAGTTTCAGCTTTAATCACCAACACTAACAAGGAGAGGCCACACACGACGTGTATGGCCTCTCCTCTTTTGCCTCAAGCTCTCTTTGATTTTCGCGTTACAGCTAGCGGACGCGCAAAGATTGCGGCTGTCTTCAAATTAAAACCCGCGTGAGTTGCACATGCCGCAGTGGTCGCAGGGCTTTTCACCGGGTTCGATGCTGCAAGTTTTTTCTCGCTCGAAGTAATCGACCAACTCCGAGACGGCCTCCGTGATGCCGAAGCGTTCTTCGCTCGGATGCGCCGCCGGAACATAGGTGCCGCTCAGCCACGTCGAGCGCACCTCTGTTGCGTGTGACGGATTCTCGCGCTCTCTCTGTGGCTGAAAAACTCCCGCGCGCGTGTCCTCAAGACGGCGAGCGGCGGAGGGTTGCATCTCCACTGAACTGCACGATTCGTCATGCGTGATGTGCGCTTCGAGATGCGCGAGACGCTGCTGTATTTCCGACAGACGCGCACGCAGCGCCGACAGTTCAGCCTCGTCGCCGCCCGCAGAATTTCCAACCCGCGTCGCGTCGCTCTGTCTCGCCGCGTTCTCCGATAGCCGACGCGTGATGCGGTCGGCTATCGAACGAATCTGCTCCTGCTCGCTACTCATAATCCCTCTAGCTCTGCACTTCGTCTTCGAGCAAATCAATGCGGTCAACGACGCCGATGATGGCCGTGTCAATCGCCGCGCCTGCCACTCCGGTCGCCGCTGTCGATGCGCTCCAACCCTCTTGCACAATTAAAACCACGTCGCCCTCGCCCGCATCAACCGAGTCGAGCGCGAGGATGGTCGCGCCAGTCTCCTCGCCTTCGAGGGTCACGGGCTGGCACAGCATCACGCGTGCGTTCGCATAACGCTCGTTCTTCTGCGTCGCCACGACGTTGCCGAGCACGCGCGCCAGAATCATCTCTTGCGGCTCCTGTTCGTCACATGCGCTTCCGAATCGACGATGGCGACGATGGTGCAATCCGTCGGCGTATCTTCGCGTCGAAAAGGAAAACTGGCCTCCTTGCCGCGACACCAGTAGACGAGTTCGCCGACTCCCGCGCCGATGGCATCGAGCGCCACCAAAGGCTTACCCTGCGGCTCAAGACGCGCGTCGAGCGATTGAATCACCAGAAGCTTGCGCCCCTCCAAAGCATCGTTCTTCACCGTCGCCACTACCGTCCCGATAACGCGCGCCAATTGCATCTTTAGTGAATCGTAAAGGGTAAATCGTGAATGGTAAATCGTGACCGGACGAAGAAAGTTCTATTTACGATTGACCATTTACGAGTTGCTTATATCAACCGTGTCGATGACGCCGATGATGGCTGCATCGACGGGCGTGTCCTTCATCCCTTGCGCGAGGCGCGCGGAAGAACCGGCGACGACGAGCACGCGCTCATGGAAGCCCGCGCCGACCGTATCGACGGCGACCACGTAGCCGCTCGCCTCCGTCCCATCAAGATTGAGTGGACGGACGATGAGAAGCTTTTTCCCGTTGAGCCGTTCGTCTTTTTGCGTGGAGACGACGGTGCCGAGAATGCGCGCGATAATCATTCTTTAGCGAATGGTCAATGGCAAATAGATTAAAGCGGTGGCAATTTACCACTCACGATTTACGATTGACCAACTAACCGTTGAGGCCGATTGGCAACGTTTCATCGACGCTCCCGTGCGGACGCGGGATGACGTGAACGCTGACGAGTTCGCCGACGCGACGCGCGGCTGCCGCGCCCGCGTCCGTCGCCGCCTTCACCGCCGCCACATCGCCGCGCACAATCGCCGTGACGAAGCCCGCGCCGATTTTCTCATAACCGACGAGCGTCACATTCGCGGCTTTGACCATCGCGTCTGCCGCTTCAATCATCGCCACCAGTCCTTTTGTTTCAACCATGCCGAGTGCTTCTTGCGCCATTCGTCTTCTCCTGTTTTCCTGTGTGATGAATCGTCAACCGTTATCCTGAACGGTAAATCGTGAATCGCTCGATGCTTATCGTTCGTCCTTCATCGTGACAACAAAACTCGTTTCTGTCTATTCACGATTGACGATTCACGAATTTGAGCGCGCCGCTTCCGACAACAACTCGATGAGTTCCTCTCGCGTCAGAGAGATTTTGCCCGCGCCGTTAGTGGCGGCTCGCTTCGCGCCGCTTGTCGTTGTCGTCGCCGCCGAGCGTTCGCCTGTCGGGCAGACAATCTTGGTTTCGTGCAAGTAGCCGCAGGACTGGCAACGCGCACGCTCGTCCAAATATCCGGCGGCTTCACGCACGTTGATGAGTTTTTCGATGGCGTCGGGCGGCAAATTTTTCGAGCCGCCGAGCGCACGCGAGAGGATGGCAATCTTGGCCGTGTGTTCGAGCGTTTCGAGACGGTCGAACGCCTGCCATACGTCCGCGCCGTAAGCCACCGCGCCGTGGTTCGCCATCAGAAGCGCGTTGTGATGCTTGACGAGCGGGAGCATGGCCGCCGTCAGTTCATCCGTCGAAGGCGTGCCATAGTCGGCGAGCGGCACGCAGCCGAGCGTCAGAATAACTTCGGACAGAATCGGCTGGTCAATCGCCAACCCCGCGACGGCGAAGGCCGAGCCATGCGGCGGATGCGCGTGGCAGACGGCGCGCACCTCCGCGCGTTCGCGGTAAATCAGCAGATGCATCGCCAGTTCGCTCGAAGCACGGCGGTCGTTGAGCGGCTTGCCGTCGATGTCTGTGAGGGCGAGCATGTCTTCAGTCATGCGTCCCTTAGAGGTCTGCGTGGGCGTGGCGAGGATGCGCCCGTCGTCGAGGCGGACGCTCACGTTGCCGTCCGAAGAGACAACGTAGCTGCGCTCGTACATCAACTGGCCGACGCGCACAATCTCGCGCCGCGCGGTTTGCTCATCCATCTAGTGTTCGTACTCGCACTGTTCGGTTCGTATCGGATGAAAGAGGAAGTCAATCGTGCCTTGCGTCGAGACGGGTTGACCGTTCAAGGTCGAAGGCATGAAGCGAATCCGCTCCGCAGCGTCGATGGCTTCTTCCGTCAAACCGTCGGGTAACTCGGAGATGGTCTGGATGTCAGACACCTTGCCGTCTGCGCCGAACGTGACGTGCAGACGCACGACGCCTCCGGTTCCGGCCTGACGTGCCGCCTCCGTGTACTGCGGATTCGGCCTGTAGAGAATCGACGCCGATGTCCAGCCTTGACGATTCGTATATTTGCGATTCGTGAAGCGTCCATCCGACGCGTTCTCGGTCGATAGAATTCGTGTCCAGCCGTGTGCTTGCGTATTGAAGTTTCGTCTGTAGGCGCGACAACCCCTTTTCCGCACGACGACATCCGTATCACGATGCGCTCTTTGAAACTCGACGACGTGCTGCTTTTTCGCATAACGCGCGCCGAAGAAGGCGGGCAGACTCCCCAACGCCGCGCCGACGAGAAACATCAACGCGAACGGCAAAATTCTTTTCAGCAAGTGGCTCTGCATGACGGGTACTCCTTTGTCTTTGATTGCTCTATAACTTTCGTTCTTCCCTCTGCGCGATTTCTTCAAAGGGGAGAATCCCGCGCGGATTGGTGACACACGTTATCTGCGGACGCGCCAGAAAGTACGATAGGCTCTCCAGAGAGATTGTCAAGTCAACCGTTTTGACCTTGACGCCGAGCCGCGCATGAAGCGGCACGGGCGCGAAATTCAACACGGCTTTCACGCCCGCCGACATCACTTGGTTCAAAACTCTCTGTGCCACGCGCGCCGGAACCGCAATCACCGCCACGTCGATTGTTTCCTCGCGCACGACGCGCGCCAGTTTCCGCACATCGTAGACTTCGATTCCGGCGTGTCCCACACGATGACCGATTTTTTCCCGGTCGTTATCAAAGAGCGCGACGACGGTGAAGTTCGAGGCGGTAAAACCGTTGTAGTTGGCGAGCGCGGTGCCGAGGTTTCCCGCGCCGACGATGCCGACGCGATGCGCGCTGTCGAGTCCGAGTATCTTCGTGATGTGCTGTCGCAACTCATCGACGAAATAGCCGACGCCGCGCACGCCGAACTCGCCGAAGTATGCGAGGTCTTTGCGAATCTGCGCCGAGTTGAGATTGAACTGGTCGGCCAATGCACGCGACGAAATAGTTTTGATACCGGCAGCCGCCAAGAGGTTCAGACAACGCAGGTAGACGCTCAGGCGGTTCGTCGTTAGTTCCGAAATTTTCTCCGATTTCATTACTGCACCCTATTGACACTCAGTATAGCCCTAAACAAATGGAAAATGAAAAATGCCAGATGTAAAAAGCTCTTTACAAGACGACGCGCGCACCTTCATCGTCGTCTCTTTCTTCATTTTTCATTTTTCATTTTCAACTTTTCATCATGCTCCCGCGTTGCCGAAGGGCGCACGCTTCAACTACAATTTACACGCAAACAGAGACGCTCCCGAAATTTCTTCTCTCGGCACAAATAAAGAATGATAGCGCATTTAACGGGCACTCTACTTTTCAAACAGGCGACCAGTGTGATTCTGGATGTCGGCGGCGTCGGCTACGAAGTCACGATTCCGGTCTCGACGTTTTACGACATGGAAGAAGCGGGCGCACAGATTTCGCTGCGCGTCTTCACACACGTCCGCGAAGACGCCCTGCAACTTTTCGGCTTCAAAACGGCGCGCGAACGCGAGTTGTTTACCCTGCTGATTTCTGTCAGCGGCATCGGCCCCAAGTCCGGCATCGCCATGCTCTCCGGCATGAGCGCAGACGAAATCATCACCGCGATTCGCACCAACAATCTCGCGCGTCTGACTTCGATACCCGGCGTCGGCAAGAAGACCGCCGAACGCCTCGTTATCGAACTGCGCGACAAGATGGCCGCGCTCTCCTCGCCTGCACTCGAAGAGGAATACAAGGCGCAGACGGCGGGCGCTCCGCCGACTGAAGACGCCCTGCGCGAAGACACGCTCTCCGCGCTCGTCAATCTCGGCTACCAACGCGCCGCCGCCGAGAAAGCCATCGCACAGGCCGCACAGGAAGGCGGCGAACTCACCGTCCAACTTCTCCTGCGTCGCAGCCTGCGCTCGCTCTCGAAAGGATGAGCACAGAGGGCGGAGAGAATCAGTCTGTTTGTTTTGAACTGACCTCCGACCTCTAACCTCTGCTATGGATGAACCCAAACCCGTCAACGTTCGCTCCGGTGCGTTGGATGAAGAGACGCAATTTGAACTCTCTCTGCGCCCGACGCGTCTCGGCGAATATATCGGGCAGAAGCGTGCGACGGGCAATCTGCGTATCTTCATCCGCGCCGCCGTCAATCGCCGCGAAGCCCTCGACCACGTACTGCTGACGGGGCCGCCCGGACTCGGCAAGACTACGCTCGCCCACATCATCGCCAACGAAATGGGCGCGGAGATGCGTTCGACGGCGGGGCCGGTCATCGAAAAGCCCGGCGATTTAGCCGCGCTCCTCACCAATCTGCAAGAGGGCGACGTGCTTTTCATCGACGAGATTCATCGCCTTAATCCCGCCATCGAAGAAGTGCTCTATCCGGCGATGGAGGACTACCAACTAGACATCATGATTGGACAGGGCACCGCCGCCCGTTCCATCAAACTAGAGTTGCCGAAGTTCACTCTGGTTGGTGCGACGACGCGCGCCGGAATGATTACTGCC
>DASVTU010000015.1:0-22307 GCA_036387415.1 Pyrinomonadaceae bacterium
CCCTGGGTACCCAGGGTACTTTCTACCCTGGGTACCCAGGGTAGAAAGTACCCTGGGTACCCAGGGTTATCTTGTTGAAAATAAAGAGGCTTCCGCGTTCCCTAAGACTTATATTAAGACTGATGATGATGATGATGATGACGCGTTCCGCGTTTTCCGCGAAAAAATGCGCTTCGCGGCGAGGGAGTTGACGGGCGTGGAACCGCCGCCGAACGAGCAGCAACGTTGGGGCGAAGTGGCCGACGTGTTGGTGCGCGAATTGAGGGAAGCGGCGGCCAAGACCGGCTCGGTTTCATCCGTGCCCGCGTTCCTCTCCGCGCACCTCCGACGACGTCTCAACCACAAGCCCTCTCCGCGTCGGAAGGAAACGCCGCCAGCGACCTCCGTGGCAGGCATGCCGGAACCAGTCGCGCCGATGAATGCTCCCGCGCGTCGGCTCTCGGACGCGGAGATTAGCGAACAGTCCGCGCTCATCGCAGAGTTGCTTCAAGGGGGTTACACGCCGGAGCAGGCCGAGTCGCAGTTCGGGGGTAGTTTTCACGTCGAAGACTGGACGGCGATTCGCGCTGCCGCCGTCGCACGTGCGGGAGGCGAGACCGACGCTTGACGTATCTCCGGCAGGCTGGAAGGCGTGTGCGGTCTGTTTTGATTTGAACGGGACGAAGACCACAGGAGAAAAAGAACAGATGATTTACTACTACTGGAAAGACGCCGCAGGCGAATGGCGTTGGCATCTCAAGGCCGCGAATAATCGCATCATCGCGACATCGGGCGAAGGCTATCGAAATGAAGAAGATTGCATTAAAGCCATCAACCTGGTGCGCTCGTCTGCGGAATGCTTGGTGAAGAAAATCTGACGGAAGCTGTCACGGAAGCCACGGCCACGCGTGTCCGTCGAGACGCGTGGCCGCATCGCGCGGGTGGGGCTTGTGGGTCGAGGCTTCACCCTCTTTTTTTGCGGCGCATCGACAGGCAACGAAGCCCGTCCGTGTCGGACGAGGGGTAATAAAAACTCTGACGAGGACGTGGGTTCAAGGCTCGTTCGAGCGTCTTGTCTATGAAGGCGGTTGGCGGCCTGAGCCGTCTCTCGCTTCCGCTTCCTGAACGTCGCACCTCCACGCAAGAGCGAAGCCGTCTCTCTAAAGTTTCATGAGTCCGCTCCGGCAAAACGATGTTGCGAACAGCCGCCGCCAACAACGCCGTCGATGACCGACGCCATGAGGAACTCTTTCTCGCGCGTTACGGGCGTCTGCGCGCGTGGGCGCGACAGTTGACGTGCGACCGACAGGAGGAAGCCGAAGACCTCGTCCATGATGCCTTCATCCAGTTCACCTTCGCGCGTCCCGACCTCGACGCGATTCAAAATCTCGACGGATACCTCTATCGCCTCCTACGCAATCTCCATCTGTCGCAGGTGCGGAGGCGTCTGCGACTACCGCAACGCGCGCTCTCAATCGTGGATTACGATGCGGTGGAGATCGGACTGCGCGCCAACGACCCGCGCGAGCAGATGCGTCTGCAAGACGAACTGCGGCAGGTCTGCCGCTATGCGTGTCTACGCAAGAACACATCGAAGGCCGGAAGCGTGCTTATCCTGCGTTTCATGCACGGCTACTACCCGCGCGAGATTGCGCGCGTGATGCGCGGTTCGCGTCCCGCCGTCGAGGAGCGTCTGCGGCTGGCGCGCGGCGAAGCGAAAACGTTTCTCGAAAATCCGTCGAGCCTCGTCTTCCTGCGCGGAGCCGCGATGACGCGCATGGAGGCCGAGAGTGTCTACGCGCGGACGACCGACGAATTACTGCAAGACCTCCGGCAGACCATTTTCGAGTCGTGCCGTGGCGACTGCCTCACGCACGCACAGTTGTCGAAGCTCTACCGCGCGGACGAAACCGACGGACGCGAAGAACGGGAGACTGCCGAACGCGCCGCAGGCGAGACCGACCAGCGCGCAACGAAAGCCGAAGGGAAGTCCGAAGGGATAGACGGCGCGACGCTCGCGCACATCGTCAGTTGCCGACAGTGCCTCGATGCGGTCAACGTCGTGCTCGGCCTGCCGCTCCTCGCCGAACGTTACGCGACCGATGCGCTCGGCACCGATACGCATGGACGCGACGGCGGCGACCAAAATGGCGGCGGCAGAAATGGCGGCAAAGGCAGCGACAAAAACGGTGGTGGTCGAGACGGCGGCGGCTTCGGTGGTGGCGGCTTTGGCGGCGGTGCGACGGGTGGAGGCGGTGGTGGCGGCGGGTTGTCGGGCGGGGAAGCGGAGACGGCGTTGCGTCGTTGTCGCAGACGTGCGCGGGATGTCTTCGAGCATCGTCCGCAGGAGCTTTGCATCACGGTCAACGGTTACTTGCTGGCGACGCAACGCGTCGGCGGCGAAGTGTGTGAGCAGACGCTCAGCGTCAATCTCGACGAACGCATCGACTTCATCGAAATCGTCAGCGAGCAGGAGTTGCGCCTGTTGTTGCTCGACGTGGACGACGTGCCGCCGAAGGGCGCGTATCGACAGACGGCGCGCATCGTCCTGAGCGACCGCCGGACGCTCGAAGCGACGCTCAGTTTCAGCCATCCGTGGCCGACTGTGCAGGTCGTCTATCGAGACCCCTCGCAGACGGCGGAGAGCACGTCGGAGCACGACCTCACGGCGGAGGAACAACGCAGACTCGCGCCACGTTTCGCCGCGCTCTCTGCCGCGACGACGCACGTGCCGTCGGCCAACGAGACGCATGCGCCGTCGGCGAATGGAGAACGGGCGACGGACGTGCGCGTGCCGCCCGTCGAAAATCAGAACGCGCCGCAACGTTTCGGCGTGCGCGCATGGCGTGAGTGGTTCGCGCGTCTCTCCAGTCGCGTGTCGGGCGGGATGGGTCTGCTTCGTTTCGAGCCGCGCGCGTGGGTCGCCGCGTTGGCGTTGGTGCTGGTGGTCACGTTGGTCGCCGTACGTCTGCATGTCCCGACGGTCTCGGCGGCGGAACTCCTGCGACGTTCGGCATCGGCGGAAGCGAGCATCGCGGCGGACGCGTCGGAGGCCGTCCATCGCACCATCACGTTGGAAGAACGTCGCGGCGCGGGCGGCGCGTTGGTCACGCGTCGTCGCATCGAGACGTGGCAGAGCGCGAGCCTGTCGGTTAGTCTCCGGCGCGTCTACGACGAACGCAACCAACTCGTCGCGGGCGCGTGGACGGATGCCGACGGGACGAGCACCGTCTACCGTCGCGACGCGCAGCCGCAACACCTCGCCGCCGACGCGGACGCGAAAGCTCTGCTCGACGCCGCTGACATCTGGCGGCTCACGCCCTCCGCGGCGGATTTCTCCAAACTCACGGGAGACGCCGGACGCATCTCCGTCGAAGAACGACTCGGCGCGTACGTGCTCGGCTACGCTGTTGCTTCCGGCGACCGCGCAACCAACGATGGCGCGACCGACGACGGCGCGACTAGATTGCTGCGCGCGACGTTGACGTTGACGCGCGCCGACCTCCATGCCATCGAGCAGACCGTGGTCGTTGAGCGTGCGGGCGAGATACGTGAATGGCGTCTGATCGAGAGCGGCTTCGAACGTCGCCCCGTCGAGACGCTCGCGCCCGCGCTCTTTCAACCCGAACCCGAACTGACGGGCGCATCGCGTGCGGATGCGACGGGCGAAACGTCCAAGCATCCGTCCGACGCCGCTTTCGCCACGCCCGCGTCTGACGAGACGACTGACCATGCACGCGAGGCGCGCGGCGTCGCTCCGGCATCAGCGACGGCGGCGTCGGCGGCTTCGCGCGAACTCGAAATCGAAGTCGCTTATCTGTTGCATCAGGTCAAAGCGAATCTGGGCGAACAGGTCAGCATGAGCAGAACCGCGAGCGGCGCGCTCCACGTCGAGGCGTTGGTCGAGACCGAGCAGCGCAAGCATGACATTCTGCGTGCGCTTGATACGGTGCTCAGACATCCGTCCGTGGTCGTCGATGTCTGGACGGTGGAGGAACGACTCCGGCGCGAACGCGTGTCGGCATCATCGTCGCAGACGGGGCAGCAGAGCGTCCGCGAAGTTGAAGTGACGACCGCCCGCGCGCCCGCCGACGCCGAACTGCGACGCTACTTCGCCGCGCGCCTCACGGGCGACGAACGCATCGAAGCGGAGATGAAACAGGCGTCGCAACGGATGATGAACTACGCGCGACAGGCGCTCCTGCGCGCGTCTGCGTTGCAGCGTTTGGTCGAGAGATTTTCGCCCGCCGAGACACGCGCGCTGGACGCGTCGGCGCGCGCCAAGTGGGTCGGCATGATTCGTGAACACACGCACGCCTACCGACGCGCCAACGCGCTCCTCGCGCAAGACATACGCATGTACTTCGGCGCGGCGTCCGCCGTCGCTTCGCAGTCCGAGAGCGCGCATGAGACGGACGCGCGTCGCGCCGCCGTGCGTCTGCTCGAACTCAGTTACGCGCACGACGAGACGGTGCGCGCGGCGCTGACCATCTCTGCGGAACAGCGCACGGCGACGGCCATCAAATCGTCGCCCTTCATGCGCTCGCTCGCCGCCTCGGAAAAATTGGCCGCCGCCATCCTCGCCGCGTATGAGTAAACGGAAGTTCGCTATTCATTCGGCGACGCTCGCACAGAGTTTTGCCGTCCTCCGTCGGTTCGTCTACGCGGCGACCGTGCTCGCCATCTTTTTTTTCCACCTCGCACGCCACACAGAGACGCATGCCCTCGCACGCTCGCCGCACGGCACAACGGCGACGGCGACGGCGACGACAACGACAACAGCAGCAACACAGTCTTCGACGGCGACGCTGAGCGGCACGGTGCTCGACGAGGCGGGCGCGGTGGTCGCCTCCGTCCGTATCACCGTGCTCAACCTCGGCACCGCGTTCCAGAGACACGCCACGACCGACGAGGAAGGCAGTTATGTGATTCCTCTGCTGCCGCCCGGCAGCTATCACGTGACGGCATATCGCGACGGCTTCACGCCGTTGGAGATTCGCCACGTCGTCTTGAACGTCAACGACCAACTCTCTCTGCGCGTCCGTCTCCGCGTCGGCGAAATCGGCGAGTCGGTGACCATCATCGAGCATGCGTCGGGCGTCGAGGAATCGGCGTCGGTGAGCACGGTGGTCAATCGTCAGTTCGTCGAAAATCTGCCGCTCAACGGACGCAGTTTTCAGACGCTCTTTGAACTCGCGCCGGGCGTGATTTTGACGCGTACGAGGTTCGACGAGCAGGGGCAGTTCAGCGTCAACGGCCAACGCGCGAACGCGAACTACTTCACGGTGGATGGAGTCTCAGCCAACATCGGCGTGAGCGCGGGCGCGACGCCGGGACAGGCGGCGGGCGGCTCGCTGCCCGCGTTGACCACGCTCGGCGGCACCAACAATCTTGTCTCCGTCGATGCCTTGCAGGAGTTTCGCATCCAGACTTCGACCTACGCGCCCGAATTCGGTCGCACGCCCGGCGCGCAGGTCTCCATCGTGACCCGCTCCGGCACGTCGGAGTTGCGCGGCACGCTCTTTCAATTCTTCCGCCACGACGCGCTCGACGCCAACGACTTTTTCGGCAACAGTCGCGGCCTCCGGCAAGGCGCGCTTCGACAGCACGATTTCGGCGGCGTCCTCGGTGGCCCGCTCGTACGCGAACGAGCGTTCTTTTTTTTCTCCTACGAAGGCTTGCGTCTACGGCAACCGCAGGTCGCCGTCACGGAAGTCCCCGCGTCGTCGGCGCGTGCGGCGGCGCCCTCCGCGCTGCGTCCCTTCCTCGACGCGTTCCCGCTGCCCAACGGCGCGGATCTCGGCAACGGCTTTGCCGAGTTCGCCGCGAGCTATTCCGACCCTTCGCGGCTCGACGCGGCGAGCCTCCGCACAGACTTCGCACTCGCTCCGCGCGTTAATCTCTTCGCGCGTCTCAACCTCGCCCCTTCGCGCACAGTGCAGCGCGGCGGTGTGAGCGTGACGGGCTTCAGCGGCCAGAGCCTCAACACGCGCAACACCACCGCGCTCGACACGCAGACGCTGACCGCCGGAGCGACCCTCGCCCTCTCGCCACGCGTGACGGGCGATCTACGCGCCAATTGGAGCCGCACGCGCGGCGCGACCACGCTCTCGCTCGACGACTTCGGCGGCGCACGTCCGCCGCCCGCCGCCCAACTCTTTCCGCCCACGGTCGCCACCGACACCGACGCCGGTTTTCAATTCCTCTTACGCGGCGGCGCTAACTCGAATTTCGGTTTGGGGAGAATCGTTGACAATCTCCAACGGCAGTTCAACGTCGTCGGCAGTCTGTCCGTCTTGAGGGGCGCGCACCAACTGAAATTCGGCGTCGATGGTCGTCTCCTCCTGCCCGTCTATCGTCCCTTGCGTTACGCGCAGACGGTGGTCTTCGGAGACGAACACACCAACGGCGTCCGCTCCATCATCGACGGCGCGGGGCGCGCGTCGCGCGTCGAAGTCTCCGCCGAAGCCGAGCCGCGCAGCGCCCTCTTCGCCAACCTCTCCGCCTTTGCCCAGAACACTTTTCGCGCGACGCCGCAGACGACCTTCACCTACGGCTTGCGTTGGGAGTTCAACCCGCCGCCGCGCGAGCGCCGAGACAGACATCCCTTCACCATCAACCAACTCGAAGACCCCTCGCGCATCGACTTCGCGCCGCGTGGCACTCCGCTCTGGCAGACCACCTACGCCAACTTCGCCCCACGCTTCGGCCTCGCGCATCAACTCTCGCCCGCGCGCGGCACCACTCTGCGCGGCGGCTTCGGTATCTTCTACGACCTCGGCACGGGACAGGCCGGACAGGTCTTCGGCAGCACGTTTCCCTATCGCAAAGAGCGCATCCTGTCCGACGTGGCGTTTCCGCTCGCGCCCGTCGAGGCCGCACCGCCGCCGCTCAATCTCGACCCGCCCTACGGCACCATCTACGCCTTCTCGCCCAAGCTCCAACTGCCGCGCACGCTGCAATGGAACATCTCCGTCGAACAACCGTTCGGGCAGAAGCAACTGCTCACGGCGGCCTACGTCGGCGCGGTCGGTCGTCGTCTCTTGCGCGGCGCCGCCTTCCTCAATCCCAACCCGCGCTTCTCCGAAATCCGCATCGTCACCAACTCCGCCTCCTCCGACTACCACGCGCTTCAACTTCAATTTCAACGCCGTCTCTCTGGCGGATTTCAGGCGCACGCCTCCTACGCCTGGGCGCACTCCATCGACGACGACTCTGACGATTCGGCCTCCAACTTCTTCCGCGACATCGACCCGCAACTCGAACGTGGCTCGTCGAATTTCGACGTGCGCCACAACTTCAACGCCGCGCTAACCTACACGCTTCCCCGCACCTCCTTGCCCCGCCACCCGCTCGCACGCGCCGCGCTCGCCAACTGGTCGCTCGACGCCATCCTACGCGCACGCACCGCGACGCCCGTCAACGTGCTCTTACGCACGGGCGGCATCATCGGCAATCTCGTCGAGGCGCAACGCCCAGATCTCATCGCGGGCGTTCCACTCTACGTCCGCGACGCATCCGCGCCCGGTGGCAGACGCATCAACCGTGAGGCGTTCGCGCTCGTCTCCGGTCGGCAGGGCACGCTCGGCAGAAACGCGTTGCGCGGCTTCGGCTTCTCGCAGGTCGATGCGGCGCTACGCCGACAGTTCGCACTCAACGAGCGATTCCGTCTTCAACTCCGCGCGGAATTCTTCAATCTCTTCAACCACCCCAACTTCGGCGACCCCGTGGGCGACCTCGGCCAACGCCTTTTCGGTCAATCGACGCAGATGCTCGGTCGCAGCCTCGGCACAGGCGGCGTCAACGGCGGACTCAGCCCACTCTATCAAATCGGCGGCCCGCGCTCCGTCCAACTGGCTCTCAAACTACAGTTCTGATGCGGTTTCCCGGCGAATGCCGGACGCTGGACGCGTTTTTAGCCTCCCGGACGACTCCCAATACATTTTTCCATCTCAAACGCATTGGAGGGCGATTCCGCCCCACTTCTCCTCTCCATCCGTCGTGCCCGCACGCCAACCCAGTGCAGACTCGCGTCCGATAAGCACGGCGCGGCGGAGTCGTTTTTTCCGGTGTTATCGGACGTTGATGGTGAAGCGGTGGGCGCGTGGGCGTGGCGTCAGGGGTGTGGTTTGACGAAGAAGATTGCGTTGGCGGTCGCCCAGTCGGAGGGATTGACTCCGGCGGCGCGTGTGGAGGGCTGACCGTCGGCGGCGGCCTGGAGTAGTTGACCGAGCGGAGTGGCGGCGGCCTTTTGCTGCGCGGCGTCCATCGAGCGACGGAGAAACTTTTTGTCCAGCAGCGGGCTGAAGTCGGCGGGCGCGTCGGTCGCTATGGCCTTGTAAATCTCTCTGCCGTAAGGCTTTTCGATACGAAAGACGAAAGGCCACGGGAGCCTGTGCCAGCGTCTGTCGGCGGGGATTTTGTTCTCCTGTGCTTTGGGCACTTCCGGGTGCGGCCAGAGCGGATTGATGCTGCCGTCGTTCTGTAAATCGAGCACGGTGACGAAGGCGTCCGACGCGCCCGTGTTTCTTAATTCGACCATCACATGCTCGCCCTCCGAGAATTCCAGACGACCGCCATCCGTCTGTCGTAACTCCTTGTCGCGCAAGATTTTATTAACCAACCCCGACGCTTTATCGAGTTCCACTTCGACCGCTACGACGCGCATCTCGATGCGAATTTTGGAGTGTGGATTGCGGTTCACCAGCGCATTGATGAAACGCCAGCGAGCCTCGCCTTCGAGCGCGTTTTTTATCTCCTCCGGCTGCCGCGCGCCGCTCGTCGCCGTCGCTACGACCGACCCGTCCTCGCGTTGGAGGACGACCGCCCCGGCCTCGACGACGGCGGCGACGGTGGCGGCTGTTTTTTTCTCATTTTTCTCGTCGGGGCAGCGTCCCTCGCAGAGCCGCACGTCCCACGCGTCGCCCGCCGCAGAGACGTGTCGGACGAGCGGCAGCGCGCGTAGGAGTCGCGCGAGTTCGTCGGCGCGTGCGTGTGTGGCGAAGCCGTGGAGTGCGACGCGCAGACGATTGTCGCCGTAGCGATGCAGCGTCTCGACGGCGCGCGCCGTGTGGACGTGTTCCGGCTTAATGCCTCCAGCGACCGCTTCATCCGACAACTTGAGTGCCGCAGTCGTGGAGCCGAGACGGACAATCACGGCTTCAGCCAACGGCGCGACGCCTTTGCCGTCGCTGCCGTCGCCCGTCGCCGCGCGTGTCTGAGGCGTCGCGGGCGCAAAACTTCTCGTCCCCGGCGGAAAGAGCGCGAAGCGCGACCCCTCCGTCATGCCTTGCAGCGCCCCGGCTTGGAGTGTGATGTCGCCGTCGCTGTTGACGACCACGGGGAAATAGCTCTGCGGCGCGAGCGCCACGCCGCTCAGGAGCACTTTGTCAAGGTCGCCTTCGAGTTGCGGGTTCTGCTCGCCGTTGTCGGCGGACATCTCTTCGTTGATGCGCTCGAAGATGTCCCGGTAGGTCGTCTCCGGCGTGGCCTCTGACAGCGCCTTGACCAGCGCATAGCTGAGCAGTCCGCGCACCGTGCCGTGCTCGTCCTCGTACTCGGACGCCAACTCGTCGTGACGCGTCGCGGAGATGACGACGTAGCCCTTCGCGGCGGCCTCGCCGCGCGAGAGGAAACCGCCCGCGCTCTCCTCTGCGCCGCCCCCACGCGTCGCCGTCGCAGAGACGCGCGGCGACGCTCCCGTCCAACGCTGCCCGCGCACTTTGAAACGACCGCTCCGCGTCACCGTGCCCGAAAAACAACTATCGACCGAGACGGTCACGTTGGCGGGTTGGCGTCGTTTGAGTTCGTCGAGGAGGATGCCGAGTTCGTCGTCGCGGATGGTCTTGGAGCCGTCGTCTTTGCTGACGTAATCGGACGGAATCAAGCCTTCGTCCAAGCCGTCGAGTTCGTCGCCGACCGAGGGGTTGCCGGGCACGTCCGTGTCGGGCACCTGCCCGCCGTGGCCTGAGTAGTGGAAGTATGCGATGTCGCCCGGTTTGGTCTGCTCGACGAGGAAACGCCGGAAGGTTTCGACGATGGCGCGATGCGTCGTCTCCGCGCCACTCTTGAGCACCTTGATGTCCTCGGCGCGAAACTGAAACCGTGCGATAAGCACTTCTCTGAGCGAGTCTACGTCGGGTTCGGAATTGAGGTCGTCCCAATCCATGCCTCCACGACCGCGTTGATATTTCGAGATGCCGACAAGCAACGCGCGCCGCACCGCCGTCGTCGCGGCGACGACAGATTGAGGATTTTTCGATTGCGGATTGCGGATTGCGGATTGCGGATTGGGGAAGGAAAGCAAGAGGCAGCAGATGGCTGCGAGCGACCAGCAGCCGTACAGCTTTGAACGTGTGACTGGTGACCTACGCATACGCTTTTCTCGTCCTTGCCTGACGGTTGACGTCTTCGCCCGACGGTTCGCGGACTCTGCGACGCATGAACTCCGCTTTCTCAATCCGCAATCCGAATTCCGCAATCCGCAATCCCCTCACCGCCAGTTGCCGATGAGGATGAAGGGCGCCCAGAAGTAGGGATGCGCGAAGGGCGCATCGGGGTCGCGTGTGAAACGCCGCGCCGTCGTGTTGGCTGCGACGGCTGAGAGTTTGCTGCGGCTGGCGGCGCTCGCTTCGACGGTCGCGTTGCCAGTCGTGCCAGTTGGCTTGAGTTGTCCGTGCAGGAGTGCGAGTTGTGCCTGTTGCATGGCTTCGGCTTTGGAGATGGCGGGTTGCGCTTGACGGAGACGGTAGAAGCTTTGCATGAGCAACTGCGTGCTCGCGTCGGCGACAGGCCAGAGACTCGCGATGACGGCCTTTGCGCCCTGTCGCTGCGCGATGATGCCAAAGCTATCAACCTCTTTGCCGTCGGCTCCGGGCGCGCTGCCGGACGCCGTATCGCACGCCGAGAGCGTCAGCAGTTCGACGCCCGAAAAGAGGTTCTGAGCCACTTGAATCTTATCGAGCGCGAGATGGCTGCCGTCGCCGAGGAGCAAAAACGAATCGCTTTCGTTGCCGGGTGGCAAGTTGAAATGGCTCGCGATGTGCACCACCGGATAACGCCTGCGGAGCGCGGCGCGCATCGTCTCTTCGGTGAAGGCTTCGTCGAGCATGATGAGGCCGGGGAGGATGCCCTTCGCGTTGGCGTCGGCGGTCGGGTTGGCAGTGGTCGGGTTAGCAGTGGTCGGGTGAGCGGCGGTCGCGTTGCTATCGGCGGCGGGCGTCGTTTCGTTCTCGTCGCGGACGATGCCGCGCAACTCTTGCGGCACGGCGGGCAGCGCCGTGAAGTCCGGGTGTTTCTTCGAGACGCCGAAGCCCAAAACTTTCCACGCCGCGCTCGGCTGCGAGCGGAGACGACCGAGCGAGCCCGAGGTGAAGACCACGTTGCGATAGCTCTCGACCAGATACTTTTCGCCGTCGTGGAGCGCCGCGATGGGGATGTAACGCAACGCGCCGTCGAGCGACCACATGAGCGTCTCGGCATGTGCGTCCTTGAGTTGTTTCGCGACGGGCGCGACGAGGATGCGATAAAGCTCTTGCGCGAGCGGGAGCGGGTCGTAACGGTCGTCTTTCAAGACCTGCTTGAAGGCAAAAATCTTCTCGTTGAGCGCGGCGGCGTCGATGGCGACTTCACGTGCGAGTTGCGTCTCTCTGGTGATGAGGATGACGCTGTACCTGTCGCGTTCCAGATTCGTGTAGAGCGCGACGGTGCCCGCGCCGAGTTCGCGTAAATCCTCTCTCTGCGCCTGCGTCTCTTGAAGTTGTTTGGCGCGCGCGGTGGTCTGTCCGGCGCTGGTGAGTCGCTGCGAGAGCGCGTCGATAAACTGCTGGAAGGCCGCGTTGGCGACTTCGAGTCGCTGTTCCAGACTCTTTAACTCGCTCTCTTCGACGGGCGTGCGCGCAGAGTTCTCGTTGAGCGCGCCCCAACGCGCGCCGATGGCGGCCACGTCGTCGTCGGTCTGTTTGAGTGCGGACTCTTCAGGCGTCAACGCAGCGCGTCCCTTGAGCGTCTCCGCCTCTTTGCTGTTGCGACGGATGAACTCGAAAAACTCCTCCTCCTTGTGCATGTCGAGCACCTGTTGCGCCTCGCCGAAACGCTCTTGCGAGATGAGCAATCCGGCCAGCGTGCGATAGGCGTCCTGTTTGGAATCGATAAAGGCTCGTTGTGTCTCCGGGTCGAGGCGCTGGATGTTGCTGCGGATTTCCTGATAGGCGTTAACCGCCAATTTCCCATAGAAGATAGCGAGACGCGTCTCGCCCAGAGCCTTCCAGGTCATCATCAATTCGGCGAGCGTGTTGGCCCCGCGCGCACGCGCGTTGATTTCGCGTGCGATACGCAGCGACCTCTGAAGATAGGCGACGGCCTCGCGGTGCTTTCCCTGCGCGCGTGCGGTTCTGCCGAAGACATCGAGCGTCCTCCCTTCGCCGAGACGATTTCTGACGGCGCGATGCAACGCGAGTGCGCGTTCACAGTCGGCGAGCGCGCGGTCGAAACGCCGGAGCACGCTCTCGACGAGACACTTTTTCGTCAGCGTGTTGGCCTCCTGCGCGTCGTCTCGTAACTCTCGATGCAGTGCGAGCGCGCGGTCGTAGAACTGTGCGGCGGTGGTCGGTTGTTCGAGATTGAAGAAAGCGAAGCCGATGTTGCTGAGCGTCGTCGCCTCGTTGCGGCGGTCGCGCACTTCCGCATAGATGGCCTCTGCGCGTTGGTAGTATTCGATGGCCTTGCGATAACTGCCGAGATTGAGATAGGCGTTGCCGAGATTGGTCAGCGCGACGCCCTCCGCCTGACGGTTCTTCTGTGCGCGATGAATGGCGAGCGCCTGTTCCAGATACTCGACCGATTTCTCGTAACGGTTCAGCCCGTCGTAGGCGTCGGCCAGACCGATGAGCGCGTCGGCTTCGGCGAGGCGGTCGCCCGCGCGACGATTGACGGCGAGCGCGCGCGTGAAATATTCGACGGCCTCCGCGTACTGGCTGAGCGAGACGAAATCTCTGGCGATGTTGTAGAGGATGTTCGGCTCGTCCGGGTAGATGCGGAGCGCCTCGCGGTAGTGTGCGATGGCCTGTTCGTATTCGTGCAGCGTGTGATAGGCGAAAGCGAGTGCGCCGTGCGTCTCGCCTTCGCCTGCGCGGTCGCCCGACTCGCGCCGGAGCCGCAACGCTTCCTTGTACTTCTCAATCGCGCGACGCAAGGCGTCCGGCGTCGCCTCCGCGACGAGGCGTTGGCCTTCGGCGTGCAGACGGTCTGCCGTCGCGCGTTTGTCCTGCCACGCGCCTGCTGCGAGGCCGCGCGCGTTCGTCGGCATCAGGGAAAACGTCGCGGGCGCGATGGTGAACACGAAGACGCAGGCGAAGATGAAGCGACGGCGCGCGTGTGTCGGAATCGAGTGCGAAATCATTCGTCAAACTCCTGTCGGATGCGTGGTGTTTGAACGGCGACGGATGAGACTGTGAGTGTGCGCTCGGAACGTCTTGGAGACGGTGCGCGGTGCTTGAGAGCCGACGCACGCGGAGCCTACGCGCTCGACGTTGTGACGGAACCGCTTGGACGCGAACGCGCGTGGCTCGCGGCGACCGGAGAACAACTGCGTGCGCCGATGTTACACCTCTCGAAAGCAATGTCAAACTCTTGTTTGGAACGGCTCGACGCTCCCGTTTGAGCGGCGGACGTGTATGATGCTCACGCGCGCGAAAATAGCCCGCGCAAGTGGGCGGGAAGGTTCATGCAAAAATATTGCTAACAGGATGAAGCAATTATTTCTCATGTATTTATGGATTGGCCTGTATAATGGGAATATGTAGAGAAATATGTCTGTCGAAATGTTGTGAGTTTCGATTATGATGCCCGCCGGATAATTTTTGCGCCCGTCGGTTCGCGAGCCAGGGAGCGACTCACACGACATGCTCCCGGAACGGAAATTTTCTCATGCGAACGCCCCTCTTATCGCAGTTCGTCCTCGCATTTTTCATCGTCGGTTGTTCGTCAGCCATGACGGCGCGGGCGGGCGTCGTCGAGTGGAGCGGCGATGCGGCGCGGCATGCCGTCCAGAGCGGTCAGACGCCGCAGGGCGGAGGCGGGACGACCGTCCAGACGGTTGACCTCGGCGACGTGACGGGCACCGTCTGCGACTGCGGCGAAATCCCGTACGAAGGGACGGCGGAGGCATTGGCGAAACCGAAATTTTCCAGATATACACTGCTGGCGGCAGCCGCGCTCCCTATCACTCTATGCATGTTTGAGAACGTTATCTGCGAGAGGGATGGACCGCCAAAACTCACGCGTCTGAAAGATGAGAGGCGCGACGTGGTGCCCGAACCCGCCACCCTCTGCGCCCTCGCCACGGGGCTCTGCGCGCTCGCGGCATCTCAACGCCGTCGGCGTAGACTGAACAAGCATTAACAATTCATTACGCGCACACGCCGTTCAAGCCTTCCGTTCGCTCTCGATTCGTCCAGACGGTTTCCACTCTGCCAACTCCGTCGATTCATCCAGACCACTTTCATCGCTTCGTCTTTACAACTTTCGTCGCTTCGTCTCTACAACTTCAAACCGGGACGCAGCGCGCGTTCGCTGTCGGCCTGCTGCTCTTCGACGGGCTGAAGTTCCCAGAGCTTTCTGACGGCCTTCTCGATCTCCGGCTGGTCGCCGCGCGCGGTCGCCGCTTCGCCGGAGGCGAGCCACTTCTGCGCCTCCTCCGCGTTGACGAAACGGCGTCCGGGTCGCTGGAAGTAGGCGAACCAGTCGCGCCAGAACCATTCCTGCGCGTGAAGTATCTGGCGACGGATATGCTTCAAGACGACGAGCGACTTCTGGACGCCGCGCGCGTCCTGATGGGAGGCCGCGCGACGCAGTTCCCTGTCGAGCACTTGAAAGCGTTCCCTCTGCGCGGCGTCGCCGTAGTTGACGACATCCTCCGCAATCTCCGAGGCGAGGCGCAGGGCATCTTCGAAGATGTCGCGGCGCTTATCGAGGCCGCTCTCGCGTTCGAGGTTGGCGATGCGTGCACGCAGTTCGCGCGCACGCTCGACGTAGCCTTTGGCGAGGTCGTGTTCGGGTTCGCTTCCGGTCGCCTGTTGGAGTCCGATTTCGATGTCGAGGTCTTCGATTTCGCGCCGGAGTCGTTGGGCTTCGCGGCGCGGGCTGAGTTCTTCGAGCAGCGCGCGGCGTTCGCGTTCGTCGGACGGCAACTCGTCCTCCTCGAAGACGAGTTCGGGAAACTCCACATCCTCAGCCGCCGCATCGGACGCGCTCACCAGCAGCAGACGTTCCTCTAATCTATCGAGACGCGCGAGCGAGGTTTCGAGTTCGGTCTGAAGCGACGTGAAGAGTTCGAGATAGTTCGGTTCCTCTTCCTGCGGGATGTAGATGCGCTCCGTGAAATGCTCGTTGAGATGCGGCACGAAGACCTCGACCGTGATGAGCCGCGAGGCGTCGATTTTGATATGGAGTTGCACCTCCGCGCCTTCCGGGATGGGACGCCGCACGTACTCGCTCCTGATATGCATGTTGCCGACCCAAGTGTTCGCCTGCGGCTCGGAGAAGGCTTCGCCCTCCCAGAGTTTGATGGCGAGCGAGGTCTCCAATTCGCTCGGCCTGAGCGTCTGCGCCGCACGAAACGAGACGCTCTTTTCCGCCGGAAGCAAAGACATGCGCGGGAAGACCGGATGCAGCGTGATGCGTTCGCCGTCCGCCTCCGCGACTTCGACCGAGATGGTGTGCGGCAACGGCGGCGCGCTGAACGTCAAACCGTGTCGAATCTGAAACTCGCGCGGCTCGGCTTCGAGCACGCGTCCCGACGCGTCGCGCAGGCTGAGGACGAAGACGGAAGTCTTCCCTTCCTCCAAAGTGACGGGCATCTCGAAATAACCATCATCCCCAAGCGGATGCCAGCCGCTCGTCCAGTAGCCGCTTGCGGCGTCAATCCTTGCCTCGCGCGCCTCGCCTCCCTCGCCCGCCACATTTGTTGCGCGACGTTCGACGATGCCCGCCACCGGACACTGCAAAGCATCGCTGACCGACTCGAACGCGAGACGCACGCGCACCTTGCCGGGAGCCGCGACGCTCGTCTTCGTTGCGGCGTCGGCGCGGCGTTCAATGGTCGAGCCGTAGAGACATGCGCCGCGCGCTACGACCGTCATCGGGTCGAGCGAAAAATCGACGCGCGCGCCGAGTTGCGCGCTGACGGCGGAGCGCACGTAGGGCATCTGCGTCGGGCCGCCGACGAGCAGGATGCGGTCTAGGTCTCGCCCCTCGATGCGTGCGCCCGCAAGCGCATCCTCTGCGAGTCGCAGGCAACGCGCGACTAACGGTTCGACTTCGCTTTCGAGCGCGGAGCGCGTCAGTCGAAGGTCGGCTTCGATGGGCGTACCCGCAAGGTCTTCGCCGAGGTCGATGAAGCTGACGACCGTCTCATCAGCCGTCGATAAATCAATCTTGGCGCGTTCGGCGACGGCGTTGAGTTTGCGTGTCAGACGCCCCAACTCGGGCGCGTCCGCGTACGCCGTGGGCAGCGCGAACTGCTCGCCGAGGAAAGGCAGAAAGATGTTCTGCACGATGAGACGGTCAACGTCTTTGCCGCCGAGATGGTTGTCGCCGCGATGCTCCAAAACGCTCAGACGCCCGTCGCGCGTCGAGACGATGGCAACATCGAGTGTGCCGCCGCCGAGGTCGAAGACGAGCCAGCGTTGGCCGCGCGCGTCGGCGCGCACGCCGTACGCCAACGCCGCCGCAATCGGCTCTTGCAGCAGCGGATACTCTTCGAGTCCGGCCAACTGCGCGGCCCGCGCCGTCGCTTCGCATTGCAGCGTCGTGAACGCGGCGGGCACGGTAATCACAGACGCACGCACGTCCTCGCCCGTCCGCCGACGCGCGTCCGTCAGGAGCGACTTCAAGACTTCGGCGGACAGTTCCTCCGGCGACATCGCGCGCCCCGCCGACGGAAACGTCTTCTCGTACTTCTGTCCCATCAAACGCTTGAATTCGGCGGCCACGTTGTCTGGGTCGGTGACGACGGCGTTGTACGCGCGCAAGCCCGTCAAGATGCTGCCGCTTCTGAGGACGCGCACCACCGAAGGCGTCACGTTCATCTGGTCGCCGCTCGGCACGACGCGCACTTCGTCGCCATCCATGCATGCGATGCATGAATTGGTGGTGCCCAAATCAATCCCGTAATTGATGTGCTTCATCCGACAAAACCCTCGTCTGTGAAGGGCGCTCTCGGTCGCGCCTCAGGCCACTTCACACGCGCGCCGCGTCTCGCGCCGCCCGTGTTCGCTCCGGTCATGTGCCGCGACGCGTAATGACGACCTGCCCATGCCTCGCCACCGCGCCGCGCCACATGACGATGGGCGCGACCGTCTCATCGACCATCTCCACACCGGACGGCAAACCCTCGTCCGTCAACGCGTCGAGCACTTCGACGGCCAGCCCCGCCTCGTATCTCAATCCCGTCACGTCGCGCACCGTCACTTCACGTTCGTTCAAAAATCGACCCAGACGCCGCGACAGCAGACGCGCGTGCGACGTGGCGGCTTCGTGCCCGTCATGTGTTGCGAGCCAGCGGTCGAAGCGCCACCAGTCGATGGCGAGTTCGACCAGCGCGTCCAGAGGCACTTCGATTCGCGGCGCGGTTGCCACGTCGTTCGACATCTTCACAATCCTCCATTTCAACGGCTGCGCGTCGTGTTGGTCTGCGGCGTCGCTGGTGGCGTCGCGTCTGCGAGCCATGCTTCATAGCCGCCCGCGAGGATGGCGACGTTGCGGTGGCCGAGGCGTTGAAATTCCAACGCGGCGAGATAGCTGCGCGGTCGCTTCTCGTCGCTGTAGACGACCAACTGCCGACCGCCTCGCTGCAAGTCGCCCGCATACTTCGCAAACTCTCCCCACGGCAAAGAAATCGCTCCGTCGATGTGCCCGGCCAAATACTCTTCCGTGCTCCGCACATCGACGACGACGACGCGCCTCCTCTCCAACTTCCGTCGCAGTTCGGGCACTTCCATGACGTGCACCGCGAGCGGGTTAGCCTTCGAGGATAACGGCGGCGGCATCGGAGGCATCGGCGGCATGGAGAAGTTCATGTTGGGCGGCGTGTATTTGAGCGTCGGCGTGAAATTGAAGTTGGGCGTATTGAAGCCGACCCTCGGCGACGGCTTCAGAATGCCCGTGCAACGATGGCACATGCCGAGCAGTACACACATGCCGAAAACGACGTACAACATCGTCGAGACGCCGCTGCTCTCCGCGGTCTTCACGCCGAGGTCTTCTTTCAAGTACGACGCGAAGAGTTCTTCCTGCGGGCGCAGTTGGTGCGCGAGGCTCGCGCGATATTCCTCCTCCGTCCTCGGCTTGATGAAGTCGCCGCGCCCGCGCTCGCGCAACTCCTCCGCGATGAGCAACTCGGCGTCGCTCGCGGGCGGCGCGAGCGCCCACGCTTTTTCCAGTAGACGCGTACCGACATCGCGGCGCGACGCCGGATAACCGACGGCCAGTTGCCGTAGATACGACGCGCCCGTCTCGCAGACGCGACGCGTCGTGTGGCTTTCGGCTCCGGCCAGTTCGAGGATGCGTCGGAGTTGCGGCCTCACCTCATCCTTGAAACGCGCCAGCGTCTCGTTGCAGAGCTTGATGTTGTCGTTGTCTTTGTAGCTCTTGAAGCGTTCGATGAGGAAGTTAGTCAGAATCTCCCTGCAACGATTTTCCAGACTCTCGTCCAAAGGAGAGATGATTTCGCGTTCGTACTCCGCGACGAGCGCCCGTGGCAGAGGCGCGACGCGCAACACCGCGAAGACTCTCTGACAGGCCGCGAAATCGCCGCGCAGCATGGCATCCTTCGACAGTTCGACGAGCGGAGCGGTCAACCGACGCAGAGTCTGTCCTCGCAGTTTACGAATCTCGCCATGCGTCGCCAGTTGTTCAAACTCGCCACGCAAATCCGCCGCCAACAGAAACGACCAGAACTCCTCGCGCTCGACCACTTCGCGCCACAAACCCAACGCGCGCGCCCACCACTCCGCATCCTTCAACCCGCCGTCGAAACGAAACGCCGACGCATAGGCCAGCAGCGCCGCATCATGCCGCGCCGTGGCTTCATCTCGCGCCAGCAACGCCTCGACTCCGGCGCGCAAATCGTCGAACCCCGCGCCCGCCTGCGCGACGGCCTCCGGCATCTCGGAGAACCAGAACAGGCGTTCGCGTATGCGTTGCGAAGGGCGCGCCAGTCGTCCCAGGGCATCGCGCACGCCGTTCTCCGTTCTCTCACACGCGCCGAGCCACAGCGCGTCGCACGGCGTCGGACGCGCCAACCCCAACTGCAACGCACGACGACGTGCCGCCGCCGCTTCGTAAATCTCTCTCTGCAAAGCGCCGCCCGCGAGACCGAGCATCCGGTAGGCATTCTCTGTGACGGGTTGCCAGAAGCGTTCGGGCGTTTCCATGTTCGGCTCCGTCGGCGGAGCGTGGCGTGTCGTCGTAGTGGTGGTCACTGATTGGCCGCGAGGCTGAGACTTAGGTCTCGTCTTCGTAGACGAGAAAGTTGACGGCGTTCTGGTCGAGATTTTCGCGTCCGTGGTCGTACTTCATGACCGTCTTGGGGTCGCGGTGTCCGCTCATCATCTGCACCTGCCGGTAGGTCAAACCCTGATCGAGCGCTTTGGTGATGGCGGTGCGACGGAGGTCGTGCGGCGAGACACGGCCAATGCCTCCGTAATTCGCCCAACGCTGGACGATGTTCCAGACCATGCGCGTCGAGAGCGGCTTGCTGAATTCGAGCGTGCGATAGTTGGTGTGTGGTTGAAAGATGAAGGCGTCGGCGCCGTCGCTGTGGAGACGCTCGCGCCGTTTGCGGTCGAGTTTGAGGTATTCGTCAAACGCCTTCTTGACCTCTGCCGGAAGCGGCAGCGTCCGCTCGCGCCCGCCTTTGACCTTGAACTTGATAATCCAACGGCCATGACTCCAATGCATCGACGAAACCTTCAACGAGCAGACCTCGCTGACGCGGATACCGAGTTTGAGCATGGTCAGGATGATGGCGTAGTCGCGCGCCCCGTCCGGCTTCGCGCGGTCAGGCCCGGCGAGCAGGTATTGCACCTCTTTGACGGTCAACGCGCGTCCGGCGAGTTCGTTTGAGATGGCTGGCGGCGGCACCACTCTGGTCGCCGCCGGGTTCAACATGACGTAGCCGCCCGCGCGCAAGTACTCAAAGAACGAACGCACCACCGAGAGCTTGAAAGAGATGGTCGTCGCCTTCTTTTTGCGATGCTTCAAACCGTCGCGCCATTGCAGGAGGTGCGCGGGCGTGACGAGCGTCGGATGAATGCCCTGCACGAAGGCGAAGAACTCGCGTATGACGCGACGGTATGCCCTGCGCGTCTCCTCCGACACGGACTTTTCACAAAATGGCGCGGCGGTCTTCGGGTCGAAACGCAGCGGCGCCAGTGCTTCACGCGCGGGCGGCGTCAAGGGCGGTTGTTCGCTCGACATCAGGCTTCCTCACATCCTCTCTGAAACATGTAAACCTTGAAACGTTGGACGACCACGTTTGAAATAAACCGGCGAACGGACTGGAGAATGATGGTCTAAAGTTGAAAGGTAGTCAACTATTTCGTTCTTAAAATAACTTTTATCGGAAACTTCATAAAATTTTCATCCATGCTTCCACACGCCACGCTCGCAGCGGCAGATAATCTCGCGCCCATCAAGAATATTTATTGACCCGACTAGGCAATAAGTCTATATTCCGCGGCTATGGAAAGAACCATTACGATGCACGAACTGAGGACGCGCAGGGTCGCTCTAGGGCTGAGTCAGGCCAAGTTGGCCGAACGTCTGGGCGTCGATACGATGACGGTCTCGCGTTGGGAGCGGGGCGTGCGTTCGATTCCGACATACATCGCACTGGCGCTGGAAGCCATCGAGATGCGCGAGGTGCAGAGGAGAGTGGAGGCGGCATGAAAACAATCGTGCTGGCAAACGCCAAAGGAGGCACGGGCAAGACCACCGTGGCCGTCAATCTGTCGGCTTGTCTGGCCTCGCATCATGGCAAACGCGTGCTCGGCATCGACCTCGATTCGCAGGGCAATTTCGGTATCTCCTACGGCATCGACCCGCGCCAGTTGACGCACACGGCCTACCATTTTCTGTGCGCCGAAGCGCCCGACATACGCGCCTACGTCAAGGAGATTACGCCCCACCTCCATCTCATCGCCAACGCTATCTCGCCCGATTTGGAGAACCGTCTCGAAGCGAGCCACAACCGCGATTCGCTCCTGCGTCTGCGACTGCGGCAACTGCGCGGCCAGTATGATTACATCGTCATCGACACGCCGCCCGCCATGCGTACCGCGACCATGAACGCCATCGTCGCCGCAGATGAAGTAATCGTGGTCGTCGATTGCGGCTACTACGCGCTCTACGGCCTGACCGACTTGATGCGCCAAATCGCGCGCGTCAGCGACGCCTACGAGAAGGACGACATTGTTATCCGCGGTCTGCTGAATCTCTACAATCGAGGGCAAAATTTAGACCGCGACGTGAAGAATGAAGTCTTCGACTTCTTCGGTGGTCTGATGATTCAAACCATCATCCACAAGAACGTCCGTCTGGCCGAGGCCGCTTCGGCCAGTCAACCGATTATCGAATTCGATTCCACCGCTCCGGGAAGTTTCGACTTCCTCAAACTCAGCAAGGAGTTGTTGGCAGAATATGAGCCAGAAACGCAAACGAGGTCTGCAAAGCGGGCTAAGTGACATCATCGCCAAACAGACTGCACCCACCGAAGACAAGTTCAAACTGAGTCGCGGCTTGATTGAAAAGTTTGCCGACGCGCGCGAACCTCCCGCCGCCGAAGCGACGCCCGCGACCACCGAGGCAGCGGATGGTCAAGCGGCTGGTCAATCCGCGCAGCCCGCGCAACCCGTCGCGCCCGTCCGCGACTTTATGAAAGTGGCGAATTCCATCGGTCGCCAGGCCGTCCCTTCCGGACATTTCAAGGGCAAGGGCAAACAGATTTACGATTTTCTTTATGCCAAAACACGCGGAGCCATCACGCCCGTCCGCTCCATACAGATTTCGCGTCAAGAGATTATGGCGGGTGCCAACATCGGCTCGGATAAAACCCTCCGTAAAAACCTTCTCCGCCTCCGTCAAGTCGGCCTCATCATGTGGGGCGAGAATACCGGAGAACATGCCGGAAGCGTCTACACGGTGAACCTTCCGGAAGAGGCTGAAGCCATGCTTGAGTCTGGGTACCCTGGGTACCCAGAGTACCCTGGGTACCCAGGGTACTTTCTACCCTGGGTACCCAGGGTAGAAAGTACCCTGGGTACCCAGGG
>DASVTU010000016.1:0-58462 GCA_036387415.1 Pyrinomonadaceae bacterium
CAACAACGTCAACCTCGTCGTCAGCGGCAACACCATCGGTACGGACGCCGCGCCCGTCGGAGCCATTGACGCGACGTTCCAACCCGGCGGCGAAGTCGGCCTCTCGATTGAAGCCCGTCGCGCCAACCCGAACGCTCCCAACCTGAACGCCTCGGTGATGAACAATTCCATCAGGAACAGGGGCGCGAACAATTCCAATCCGTCGCTCGACCTGCGTGCGATCAACGACGGCACCGTCAGCTACACCGTCACGGGCAACAACATCAACAACCTTCAGGCGACCTTCCGCGAAGTGCGCGTCATCACAGACGACGCGGCAACGCTCTGTCTCGACATGAGCGGCAACACCCTCGACAGCGGCAACGGTCTCATTAACGTCTCTGACGTGAACGGCGGCAACGTCAACGTCGAGCAGTCAAGCCTCGCCGCGCTCGCGGCAGCCAACGGCATCCCGGCAGGCAACGCCTCGCAGGCGGGCACACCAGTCTACGGCGTCGCTTGCGCGATACCGCCGACAGGCGTCCAGAACGGCACCATCGGCCCCGGCGGCGACGGTGACGGCGAAGGCGGTGCTGAAGAAGAACCAACCGTCGAAGAACTTACCATGACGGATAACCCCGCGACGGATAACAACGCCGCCAACGGCGACGCGGACGTTCAGACAGCATCCTTCTCAAACATCAGCTTGACGGATGATGCGCGACCCGCACGCCGCAACCGACGCGATACAAACGCCGTCTACTTCGGCGCGCTCGGCACATCCAACGGACGCGAAGCCTCCTACGCTCCGGCGCGTTACAACGCACTGGAAGGCGACGCCGTTTACGGTCGCGAGGGACGCAACACACCGACCGCCACACGCGAAGTCGTCAGCCGCAACAACACTGCGACGAGCACGTCTTCCGCAGTCGGTCGTCGCGCCGCGCAACAAGAAGGCGGCGGTGCGTATCCCCCGACGACTCCCATCAACATCGGCACGCTCAATCCGGGCGACAGCGTAACCATCACCTTCAAGGTGACGGTTAACAATCCGTTACCCGGCGGCGTCACGCAGGTCTCGAATCAGGGCACGGTCTCCGGCTCCAACTTCTCCGACGTTCCCACGGACGACCCGTCCACAGGCGCGCCGAACGACCCGACCATCACCTTGATTCAGCCGCCGCCCGACATCTTCGTCCGCGACGGCTCGGTCAGCGAACCGTCCACCGGCTCGGCACCGATGACCTTCACAGTCGTTCTTTCGGCGGCCTCGACCAACACCGTCTCCGTCAACTTCGCGACGGCCAACGGCGGCGCGAACCCGGCCACCGCGGGCAGCGACTACACCACGACGACCGGCACTCTGACCTTCGCTCCGGGCGAGAGAGTGCAGACCATCTCCGTGCCTGTCTTGGCCGATGGCGACACCTCCGAGACTGACGAGACATTCCTCGTCAATCTCGACACGCCGCTCAACGCCAACATCAGCGACGGGCAAGCCGTCGGTACGATTAAACTAACGAGCGACCCCGGCACGACCATCATCAGCGAACTCCGCACCTCCGGCCCCGGCTCCACCGGAACTGGCGATGCCAACGACGAGTTCGTCGAGATTTACAACAACACCGGCTCCAACGTCACCGTCTCCGTCTCTGACGGTTCGACGGGTTGGGCGCTCGTCAAGAGCGGCTCGGCGTGCGGCGCGACGCCCGTCATTATCGGCGTCATCCCGAACGGCACGGTGATTCCGGCTCGCGGACATTATCTCTTCGTCGGCAGCGGCTACAGCCTGGGCGCTTACGCGTCGGGCAACCAGACGCTCACCGCTGGAATTGAAGACGACCGCAACGTCGCTCTCTTCAACACGTCGAACCTCATCAACATCGGTTCGACGACGCGCCTCGATGCTGTCGGCTTCGACCTCAACACGGGCAACAACTGCGACCTGCTCCGCGAAGGCTCGAATCTCGCGGGGGCGCTCGGCAGTATCACGCAGTACAGCTTCGTCCGTAAGTTCAATTCAGACCCCGCCGGAAACGGTGAATCAATTGACACCAACAACAGCTTGGCGGACTTCCTCGTCGTCTCGACCACAGGCGCGGCGGTCGGCAACAACCCGACGCCCGTCCTCGGCGCACCGGGGCCGGAGAATCTCGCCAGCCCGATTGTGCGTAACCATCCCGTTATCTCGTCGCAACTTCTCGACCCGGCGGTGAGCAGTTCTGCTGCGCCAAATCGCGTACGTGTGACTGGCAACTACGTCGATGCGCTATCGGGTACGGGCAGTTATCCGGGCGGTACAATCAGTATCCGTCGCAAGTTCACCAACAACACGGGCAGCGACGTGACGCGTCTCCGCTTCCGCATCGTTGACATTACGACTCTCAACAGTCCGAATGTCTTCGGCGGCGCCACACAGTCTGACCTCCGCGCAGTAACCTCTGCGGACACGACTGCCACTGTGACGGGCGTCGGCGTTGTGACCGTCAAGGGAACGACGCTCGAAACACCGCCCGCGCAACCCAACGGCGGCGGCGTCAATTCGTCGCTCTCCTCTGGAACCATCAACCTCGGCGCACCTCTGACGAACGGCTCAAGCATCAACGTGCAGTTCCTCCTGGGCGTCAAGAGCGGCGGTAAGTTCCAGTTCCTTATCAACATCGAAGCTCTGCCGTAACCACCCGGACAGAGCCTCCGAACAAACAGACCGCTTATCACTTCTCGTAAGTGATAAGCGGTCTTTCTTTGTGCGAATTTCGTTTCGGTGAGAATCGGGATAGAATCACTCACATGTTGAGAACGCTGCCCGGCCTCGTCGTCTTGCTCCTGTCGTGCTCCGCTTGCGCCACCAACGGACGAAATGCCGAAACCGCACGCGCTCCGCGCGCGAACAGTTCGCCTTCCAACGCCGCCGTCGCATCTTCGCCCCGCGCGCCCGACATCCAATCCGACAAGACCGTGAGCAACGGTTCCGGCAAATTCAATCAATACAAGTTTACCTTCCGGCGAAACGGCAACAACGCGACGGCGACTTTCGCTTCGCCGAAACTGCCGTGGCGCGATGCGTTGGTAGTTGCCGCCGCGCGAGAAATAATCGTCGCTGCTTTCAACGACCGCTCGGAAAATTTCCCGCGCCCCGTCCGTTGGAATTATGAGGGCGAACAGGTTAGCGCCATCAAGCTTGAGGGCAACGATTATGAGTTCGTCTTCGTCCCCGTCAGAGACAAGGAGAGCGCGGAAGGGACGAAAGAAGTTGCTTCAATCGTTTTTTGGAGATTGAATAAGGGCAGCGTCAAGTAAAAATTCGCGAGGGCTGACGAGTTGCTTCGTGCGGGGAGTAGTCGCTATCGGTCTGAGTTGATGACGAAGTGGTGGCGAGAATCACACGTCTTTATAACGGGGCTTGACAATAACTCCTGCACACAGTACCTATTATCCATTCATTCAAAATTCATCCGAAAGGACGCTCGACTTCGAGCAAGCAAGTGTCTTTATATGGCTAAAAGTGGTCACAAGAATATCAGTCGCATCGACCAACCGGAGCGCAACACGCACGGATGGTACGTGAGAGTCACCTTCGACGGCGCGCGTCGTGTGAAGTTTTTCAGCGATGCATCGTGCGGCGGCAAAGAGAAGGCTTTGGAGAAGGCCGTCAGTTTTCGCAACCAGTCGGAGAAGGAACTGGGCAAGCCGCGCACAGACAGATTGGTCATCGCGCGTAACCCGCGCAATCGCTCCGGCATCACGGGCGTCCAACGCAAGACCAAAGTGGTCAAGACAGAGGACGGCGAACGCCTGACGAGAAACGTCTACGAAGTGACGTGGAACCCCGAACCCGGACGCCTCGCACGCACGTGGGTTTCCATCGACGAGTATGGAGAGGAAGCGGCCTTCCGCCGCGCCTGCGCGATAAGGAGAGAGAAGGAGCGCGAGATGTACGGCACGGTCGTCCGCTCGAATTGGGAGACGAGCCTCAGCAAACTCTTCGCCGCCTGACATCTCCTTGCTCGACGGCGAAACATTCTCGGCAGAGTCGCGTGTGAATGTTTGCGGAACGCGGGCGCGAGAGTCCGTCATGTTTGGCGGAGCAAACTTTTAAGAAGCGACGCATCGGCGACGGGCGTCGCGCCCGCTTGCGAAGCAATCCATGCTCCGATTCGATTGGCGGCTTCGCTCGCCGTGCCGAGCGGCGCACGACGTAGAAGAAAGTGCGCGAGTGTGGCGGCGAAGGCGTCGCCCGCGCCTATCGTGTCTTTCACTTCTACATGAAAGCCCCTGTGCTCGACCGTCTCGTCCTTCGTCAACAACAAACTTCCACCCGCGCCACGCGTCACCGCAATCAACTCGATGTCGTAGAGTTTCATCAACCGTCGGCATCGCGTCTCGACACTATCCCCTTCAAGTTCGAGCATCCCGGCGACGGTGGAGAGTTCGTCGCCGTTGAGTTTGACCATGGTCGATAATTCGAGCGACTTGCGGAGCATGGCCGCGGTGAAGAAGGAATGTCGCAGATTCACATCGAAGACGCGCAGGGCGTCGGGGCGTGTGCGTTCAAGGAAGCGAATGATGGTGGCTCGCGCCTGTGTGTGGCGTTGGCCGAGCGTTCCGAAGCAGACCGCATCGACGCGTGGCGACAACCTTTCCCAATCCGGCGTCCATTCCAAATAATCCCACGCCGAATTCTCATTCACGGCAAAATGTGCTTCTCCGCACGACGCGTCGATGCGGACACCGACGGTGCCCGTCGGGTGTGTTGCATCGACTTGAAGATACTGCGTGGAGATACCCAAACGTCTGAGACGTGCGGAGGCTTCGCGTCCCAACTCGTCCGCACCGATGCGACTGGCGACGACTGAATCGTCGCCGAGGAGATGCGAAATGTATGCGAAATTTGTCGGTGCGCCGCCGAGTTGTTTGCCGTCGGGCAGCAAATCCCAGATGAGTTCGCCGAGACCGACGACGATGTGTGAAGGGGAACTCACGCGCCGTCGGCTGCTCCGCGTTTGATAACCATGAGGGTGATGTCGTCGTATTGCGGAGTGGCACCTGCAAAGATGTCGATTTGTTGAAAAACTCTGGCGACGATTGTGTCCGCGCGTTCCTTGAAAATCTCTCGGAGGTGGATGAGAAGTTTCTCCTCGCCGAATTCATTTTCGGACGCGTCCTGCGCTTCGGGGATGCCGTCGGAAAAGAGCGCGAGAAGGTCGCCGGGTTGAAGTTGAATCGTTGCTTCTTCGTAGGGGAGTCCGGCGAGAAGGCCGAGCGGCGTACCCGTCGGCTTGAGCCATTCGGCTTCGCCGTCGCTACCGCGCAGGAGAAGGCCGCCGTTGTGTCCGGCGTTGACGTAGCGCGCGGTGCCCGTCACGGGGTCGAACTGGACGAGCACGGCGGTGACGTACTTATTCGATGGAGTGGTGGCATGGAGGAGTTCATTGGTGCGCGCGGCGAGGTCTGCGAGCGAGGGGACGCGACCGAGTAGAGCGCGCAGAGTGGCCTGCATGTTGCTCATCAGGAGCGACGCGGGCAGACCTTTGCCGGAGACATCGGCGACGCAAAAGAGATAGTGATGATGGTCGCTAATATCGACGATGGGCAGCGCGTCGTAGTAGTCGCCGCCGCACTGCCGCGCGGGACGATTGTGCGCGGCGAGGTCGTAGCCGTCGATGCGCGGCAGCGATTCGGGAAAGAGTTGTTGTTGAATCGTCGCGGCGAGGGCGAGTTCCTGTTCAATCTTTTTACGTTCGAGTGTTTCGCGAACGTACCATGAATTCTCGAAAGCGACGGCGGCTTGCGCGACGAGTCCGGTGCCGAATTCGAGGTCGGCATCTGTGTAGGGGACGTTGCCGAAGCGCGTGCCGAGGATGACGACGCCGCTCGACGCATCGCTTGAGCGCAGAGGGAAGATGAGCGCGCCCTGCTGCGCTCTGACGGCTTCCTTGAAATCGCCTTCGGGGAGGCTTTCGGTTGTCGCAGCTTCGGGCAAGGCTTGGAGCGTCGTCTGAAATTCTTTGAGGTCGGGAAAGGCCATGCCCTTCTGACGCAGCACGGTCGGATGCCCTTCGCGCCATGCGGCGACAGCATACTTCCGCACCGCCCAACGTCCGGCGAGCGTGAACATGAGAAGGCTGGCAACGGCGTCAGGTTCGAGCGTGGAAGTTAGGCCACGGACTAAATCGAGTAGCGCGCGGAGTTCCTGTACCTTCTGGTCGAGGTCTTGATTGAGACGAAAAGCCTCCGCGTGGGCGCGTGCGTTGGCGATGCCGCCCGCCGCGATGCCGAGCAAAGCCTTGAGAAATTCCTCCTCGCCCGCATCGACCTCTCCGCCCGGTGGGCGACTGATACCGAGAAAGCCTACGGGATGTTCGTCCTGTCCGATGGGAAGAATGAGTTGGATGCCTGCCGCGCGTGCGGCTGTTTCGTCGAAAGGTTCGCCCGCCTTCAAGCCCTTGATACCGCGCACCAGTGCGAGACGCATCTCGCCTTCGTCTTCGACCGCAATGAGGCCGCGACTGACGAGCAGGCGACCCATCACCGAGCGCAAGAGATGCCGAAGCAGGTCTTCGAGATTGAGTGAGGAATGAAGCAGTTGCGCCGATTCGAGCAACGCTTCTAAACGAATTGGGTCAAACCGTGCTGCCGTCATCCGCCTTTTGCTTTCTGATTCGTTTGAGCATGTGAAGCTCGTTCTTTTTGCCGGGTTCGATTTCGTAGTGAACTTCGTCCATGATGGTCTTCATCAGACGCATGCCGAGGCCGCCCGATTTACGGTCTTGAATGAGCCGTTCGAGTTCTTCCGGTTGAACTGAATCGGGGTCGAAGCCGCGTCCCGTGTCTTCGACATCAATCCGCAACGTCTCATCATCGAAGGTCGCGCGGACGACGACTTCCTTCGTCGTGTCGTGTCCGTAGGCATGTTCGATGACGTTGGCGCAGGCTTCGTCCACAGCGAGTTCCAACTTGGCGACATCCGAACTTTCAAGCCCCGACTGTGTGGCAATGTTGGTGACAAACTCGCGTATGAGCGCGAGATTTTCGGTGGATGAAGGGACGTGGAGCGTAAACTTTTTTTCGAGTGCGGGCACGGCTCAGTCCTCCCTTACAGGCGCGTCGGCGAAGCGTTGCACCGCGCCGTCCAAGTCGTCGCATAAATCGTAGAGTGCCTGAAAGCCCAGAATCTCAAAGACCTGTTTCACCTTCGGACTCAGTGAACAAATCTTAATATCGCCGCCCTGCTCCCTGACCTCCTCGATGAAACTCATGAAGACGCCAAGCCCCGCCGAAGAGATGTAAGTGAGTTTGCTGCAATCGGCGATGATGCGTAGATGACCCGCGTCAATCTCGGACTGGATAGCCTTCTCAAACTCAGGAGCCGTGTGAGCGTCCAGATAACCCTCGACGCCGATGACCGAAATGTCATCTCGCATCGTTTTCTGAAGCGTAAATGGATTTGGCATGTCGCTTTTTCCCTCTGAAGGTGTCGATAACTTTAGCACAGCTAATACATAATTGGCTCATTAGCTCATCGGCTCATTGACCCACTGATTCATTGATTTAATAACACAATGAGTCAATGACCCGATGATTCAATGAATAAATCCCGTCATCCTTCGGCGACGCGAACGACGACGATGGTGATGTCGTCTTGCGGCGGCGTCTCGCCGAGGAATGCACCAACGTCTTCAAGTATCGCCTCTTGTGTTTCGGCGGCGCTGCGCCCGTCGGAGCGTGCGAGCGTGTCGAGCAGGCGTTGTTCGCCGTATTCGTCATTGGCGGCGTTCATCGCTTCGGTGATGCCGTCGGAATAGAGCAGGAGTGCGTCGCCGCGTTCGACGCGAATGGTCTCCGTTTGGAGAGTCTTGTTGAACGTCTTGCTTTTACTCAGGCCGAGACCGAGACCGGGCGCGCGAAGGAGATGCGACGCCTGTTGCGACACGCGCCGCCAGATGCCGACATTGTGGCCTGCGCGCGCGTAGGTGAAGGTTTGCGTCGCGGGGTCGAGCACGCCGAGCAGCATCGTGACGAAGACCTTGCGGCGGCAGACTTCGTAGAGATGTCGGTTGACTTCGCGCAGGATGGCGGCGGGGTCGCTTTCGTTTTCCGCGACTGATGCCAGCAATCCTTTCGTCAGCGTCATGTAGAGCGCGGCGGGCACGCCTTTGCCGGAAACGTCTGCGACAACGATGCCGACGCGTTCATTCGGCAGGACAAGAAAGTCGTAGAGGTCACCGCCGACTTCGCGCGCGGGGCGACACGTCGCGGCAATCTCGTAGCCGAAAATTCGTGGCGGCACGGCGGGCAACATGTGCTGCTGCGCGCGTCGCGCAACGCCAAATTCGGCCAACAGTCGTTCGCGTTCGGCTTTCTGCAAAGCCGCGCTCTGCGTCGTCACGTCTTCCCCAACGAGCGTCTCGTCTTCCGCCTCACGACGCCGCCAACTCAAGACCAACGCCGCACCCGCCAACACAGCGAGCGCCAACAGAACGCGCCAGCCTGCGCCACGCAACGCAAACGATGGTTGCACCAGCAACGTCCATGCGGCATACGCGACGGCGGCGGCCTGCGCCGCGACCATCAAAGTGAGAAAATCGAACCGACGAAAAATCTGGTCGGCAACGAGAATGGTCAGCGCGGCGACGGCAATCGCCCCGCCCGCAGATGATTGATACATCGTCTCATCGAGCAGCATCGCTGCGCCGATGAGAAGCGTGAGCAAGGGAACCGCGCGCCGCGTGCGACCGCCGAGGTATGCGCCGAAGAACGGAAACAGAAATCCGTAGACGGCAAGGAGAGTGAGATTCGGCACTTGAAAGAGCGCAGCAATCACGGGCGAGCGTGCTATGAACAACGATTGGTCGGGCTGGTTCAATTGGAGATTGGGAAAGAGTCCGCTCGCCGCGATGAGCAGCGGAACGGCTCCCAGAATTCCACCGAGAAGAATGCCGTCGGCGATGCTGCTCGTCGTCAATTTCGACAAGAGACGACCCTTGAGCAACGCGATGAATGATGCCGAACTGCGTAGACCGGAGCGACGCGCGAGGGCGTGGCCTGCGCTCCAAAGCATCATCATGATGAGCGCAAAGAGGAAGACTGGCACGGCGATGCTCAGCACGACGCCAAGAAACGTTAGACGACCGGCGTCAGCTTCGTAATTGTTCGCCAGTTGGGTGTCGAACGCCATCGTGAAGAAGGCACGCACGATGCCGAGAATGAAAAGCGCAATCAGGAGAATGAGCGACAGACGATGATTGATTTCGCCGCGCACCCATCCGATGAGATAAAAGGTCGCGGTCACAATCAAGGTCAACACCCACAGAAATATTCCGATGAGGTCGAAGAATCGCGTGAAATTGCGGCGGCTGTTGTATTCGTCGATAAAACGCGGCGAAATCCACGTAATCAACTTCAACTCGCGCACCACTTCTCCACGAACCAGACTCGTCACCTGAATCTTGAAATCATTCTCGCCGGGAATCGTCCGCTCCCAGACATACTGAACGCCCTTCTTGCCCTGTTCGAGTTCCGAAACTTGAGAAAACTGCGCGGCCTCGCTCCCGACGAGTCGCGCAAGTGCTGCCGACGCCGCCTCACGTGTCTTTTCAATTGGCACAGGCGACTTTTCAGCCCCGCTCTCGTCGCGCGTCGCGCCTTCGTCGCGCGTCTTGCTCGCATCGCGCAAGGTGAAGCTGTCGAGTGCTCCGTCGACCCTGAGCGCAATATTCAACTGTCGTCGTTCTCCTGCGGGTTCGGCCAGTTTGACCATTGTCAGCACGGGCGTCAGCATCGCCTTTTTGGCCGACTCAGGGTAACGATAAAAGAAATAGCCCGTCTGCGATTGATAACTTGAGGTGACGGCTGCATTCCAGTTTGCGGCGTCGATGCCGCTGCGCGCGGCCTCTTGACGCGCACGCGTGATGGCTGTGGAACGGTCGAGGTTGTAATGCCAGATGGCGGAAGGGTTGAAACGCGGCGAGAGAAAAGAGATGGCGGCGTAGCCGACGACGGCGAGAATAATGACCGACAAGAATTGTCGCCGCTTCGTCATCGCGTCGCTCCCGAAGGTTCAAAGCGAATCACGACAGCCGTCAAATCGTCTTCGATTCCGATTTTCTTGATGTGTCGTGCACGCCGCTCCAAAGCCTTGTCGAGACTCTGCTGAAGCGTGCGGTTCGCCTGTCGAGCCTCGCGCGCAAAGAGGCCATGCGCCCATTCTTCGATGGAGATTTTTTTATCCGCCGGAAGACTTCTCACCACTCCGTCGGTGACGAAAGTTATGGCGTCGCCTTCGTCGAGTTGAATCGTGGCTTCACGGACGATGCAGTTGGCATCGGGCGTCGCCGCCGAGAGAGGGATTTTTAGTTCATGTTCTTCTCGCGTGCGGTTGATGTGGTCTTGCTGTCGCTGCTGTCCGTTGCGGCTGGTGATAACTTGCGGGTAGTGACCTGTGCGCGCGTAAGCCAGCGTCTTCTGCGACGTATCGACCACAGCATAAGCGAAGGCTAGTTCTTCATCCTGTTCGAGCAACGGAGCCAACTGCGTTTGCAAGCTACAGATGATGTCGGAGGGAGAATAACCCGCGCCGATGCGCGGCATCATAAAGCCTTTGGCGAAGGCGATGGTCAGAGCCGCGCCGAGTCCGCGCCCGCCGCCCTCTGCGACAAAGATGCCGAGTTTGTTTTCGTCGAAGACGAAGAGGTCGTAGAAGTCGCCACCGACCACGCGCGCGGGCAGACACGACGCTGCAACGTTTAAGCCTGAGAGCCGTGGTAACTCTTGCGGCATGAGTCGCGTCTGAGCCTCACGCGCGGCGGAGACTTCGGCCTGCAAGCCGAGCCTGTGGGCGAGGTTGCGCGCATAGAGCGGTCGCACTTCGTCGTCACGATATTCACGGCCTCGATACCAGACGAAGACCGCGAGCGCCAGCAACGCGAGCGCCACGCCGCCCGCGACGTAGCCTGCACGATTGAGCGATGCGGCGGGTTGCGCCAGAAAGTAGATGATGAAGATGAAGAGGGCGGGAGCGGCGATGTTGATGATGGCGGTCAGGAGGTCGAAGACGAAGAACGAGACGAGCAGCGAAGCCGTGACGATGATGGCCGTCAGCAGTCCTGCCATGAACGTGACGGGCTGCTCTTGAAATACAAGCGCGCTTGAGATGAGCGACATCAAAGCCAGCAGCGCGAGCGACAATTTCTTCGAGCGCAGACGACGATGATGCAGAAATGAGAGCGGCAGCAAGAGTCCGATGACCGCCGACACCACCGCGAAGAAGGGCATCAAAAGCGGTATCGCCCAGGTCAGGTGTCCGAAGAGAACGGTGTAGGAACGGTCGGCCAAGCCCTGTCCCATGTCGGGCCTGAGCGACCACGGAAGCAAGATGAGCACTCTGGCAAACAACGTCCAGCCGCCAATCGCCGCGCCGATACAAATCGCGCGTCCGACGTTTCGAGAAAAGACACGTCCTGTGATGAGCGCGTCGAGCGAAGTCAGTTTTCCGGGGTAAGCCTCGCGCATGTCTCCCTCGCCGCTCCCGTAAGCCATTCCGAGAAAAGCTCCGAGCAGGAGAAACATGGTGCCAGAGATGAGTAGAATAATGAGCGAGACCGACCACTGTTCGACGCCCTGCGAACCGTTGAAGATGAGGAAGTCGGTCTGCAAAGACATCATCATAAACGCCACCGCCATCAATCCGCACACCAGCAAGCTCCTCACATGCGAGACTTCCTTTTGCCGCGTGCGCTGGATGTAACGATGGAGGCCGTAGATTGCCATGAACATCACGTACAAGGCGAAGGGAATCATGGCTAACTTTGACGCGATGTGGCGATTGATAAAATTATCGCGGGCATACGCCTCGTCGAATTTACTTGTCACTTGCTCTTTCGTGACGACGTTGCCGAGCACGGAGATTTCGGCACGCAAATCGAGTTCGGGCAGCGTTGGCATGGACAGACGCCAAGAATAACTGCGCGTCACACGATTGAATTTGCGCTCCTCTTTCAACTCCGGCGCGTCGAGCGGCGCGGAAGCATCTTGTTGGGTCAGGTTGCGAAAAGCAGTCTCGGCGAGAGCGCGTGTGGCGGTTTCACCAGGGTCTGGAATTTCCAGATTGGACGGCAGCGTGCGCTCGAAACCGAGCGGACGCCCCTCCTTGCCGAGCGAGACTTGCATCCTCTCTCTGCCATCGGGCGAGATGAACAGCACGCGGATAACGGCTTCAGGCGCGATGCGTGTGGCACGATTTATTTCCGAACTCTGGTGCAAGCGATAATAGAAGTAGCGGTCGTTGTCGGCATCAACCTGCACGCCGCTACTCCAACCGTTGACGTTGACGCCACGACTGCCTGCATAATCCGCCGCCGCGCGTATAGCCTCCCTGCGTCCGACCTCGAAACCGATGTGTGTGTTCGGGTCATATTTTCGGATGAGCGCCACGCCCGCCAGATAAGCCAGCGGCGACAAGGCCAGCAGCGTCACCATCGCCATCGTTCGCGCGCGGCTTGAGGATAAATGATTAATTCGCATTTGGAGAAAAGAACGAGTGAGCCGTCGCCGAAGTTCGACGCGAGGTTAAAACAAAGGTTTGCCCAACCACATTATCATAAGCTACTTTGAACTGAGAACAAGAGAGATTTTTACACCCGGAGAGGTTTCCGTCCACATGAAAATCCGACAACTCGCGCGCATATTTTCACTCATCATGGCAGCAGCGTTCGTCATGTCCTGCCAACAAACTTCCACAACCTCTACGCCTCCCGCGACGCCCACGCCAACCACGACGCTCGCCATACGCGAGATTGATTCACCCGCCGGAACCGACAGCCGCGAGCCGGAACTCTACGCGACGACGGATGGACGCATCATTTTTAGTTGGGTAGAAAAAATCGGAGAGCAACATCACGCGTTGCGTTATACGGTGCGCGATGCGAAGGGATGGTCGGAGCCGCGACGCGTTGCCGAAGGCGACGACTGGTTTGTCAACTGGGCTGATTTTCCATCGGTCGTCGCTCAGTCTCCGCAACAGTTGACCGCGCACTGGCTCGTCAAGAGCGGGTCGAGTACATACGCATACGATGTCAATGTCGCACGTTCCGAAGACGGCGGCGCGACGTGGAGTAAACCCGTCGTTCCGCACACGGATAAGACGAAGACCGAGCACGGATTCGTTTCGTTGTTGCCACAGGCCGACGGGCGCGTCGGCGCGGTGTGGCTTGATGGCCGCAACTTCAAAGATGTCAAAGGCGAAAGCGACGACCACCACGCCCCTTCGCCCGTCAGCATGACGCTTCGCTACGCCAACATCGATGAGGACAGCCAACTATCCGACGAGGCGTTGCTCGACGAACGCGTCTGCGAATGTTGTCAGACGGCGGCAGCCTTCACATCGGATGGCGCAATCGTCGTGTACCGCGACCGCTCGGAACGCGAAGTGCGCGACATCTACTTCGTACGTTTGCAGAATGGCAGTTGGAGCAAGCCGCAGCCAGTCCACGTTGACGATTGGGAGATAAGCGCCTGTCCCGTCAACGGCCCGACCATTGCCGCCGACGGGCGACGCGTGGCCGTCGCGTGGTACACAGAAGCGGGCGACAAACCACGCGTCCAAATCGCCTTTTCAAACGATGCGGGCGCGACCTTCGGCGAGGCCACGCAGGTTGACGACGGAAACGCTGTCGGACGCGCAGACGTGTTGCTCCTGCGCGACGGCTCCGCGCTCGTCTGCTGGTTGTCCGGCACGGCAGAGGGCGGCGCGGTCAAAGTTCGCCGCATTCATCCTGACGGAAAGCTGGATCCTGTCGCCGTCGTCGCCAAGTCAAGCATCGCGCGTTCCAGTGGTTTCCCACGCATGGCACGCCTCGACAACGAAATCCTCTTCGCCTGGACACAATTCGACAAACCCACACGCGTCAAAACCGCCATCGCCACTCTCGACGACGGCAAGTAAACTGCTCATGCTTACGGAATTAGCCACGGAGACACAGAGGCACAGAGAGATTCAAAAAAAGGGAAACGGAGAAAGGATTAGAGGGAAAAGCAAGGCGGTGGAGTCCGATAACATTCATTACGTCAGAGTTTGCAGACTCAACAGGGTTTTCAGACTCTACCGCCTCTCAGTCCTTCATTCTTAGACGGGGAGTCCTTCCGTCGTGCGGCTAAAATCTTGGATGCGTCCGTTTTGGAGGTTGGTCAGGCGTAGGCTTCTGCCGTTGTTGTAGAAGGCGTAGGCGTAGGGCGTGCGCGAGTTGTGTGTGGTGCTGTGGAAAGTAATGTGCGGCGGGTCGTTGGTGATGAAGATCACGTGTCCCTGATTGAGTATGTTTTGGAAATTCTGTATGTCGCGTGCGACGAAGGTGTTGTCCTGTCTGAAGTAAAGCAGAAACACGGGCGTCGCGGACGGCGAACTCTCACCGACCTTTTTCCAGCCGTACAGAAACGGCTCGATGTCGCCCGCATATCGCCGGAAGGTTTGTCTGCGTCCCGTCACGACATTCGCATAACTTAGCTCCTGTCCGTCGGGGCTGAGCGTGTAGGCGAACGTAAGCTCGTTGGTGCCGCCGTCGCGACGTGTGACGAACTGCTGGTCTGTGTATCTCACGATACGCCCCTGGTCAGTGACTGTATCGGCGGCGGGAGTGATGGCGAAATAGCGGCCATTGGCGTTGAACTGTAGGTGAAAGTGCGGCGCGTCGGTCGAGATTTTGTTCCAGTTGCCGAAGAAGGGCGCGTGGAAAATTTTGGTCGGTGGCGGCGTCGCTTGCCCGATTCCATCGGCGGCGGTGGTTTTTCCTGCTTCGGCCTGAAAGATGATATGGCGGCTGAAGAGTCGCGTGGTGGTGTCTCTGTTCCAGATGCGTTCCTCGCGTTGCACTTCGTTGTGTGTGTCGCTCGAAGCCTGAATCAGTTTATCTGCGGTGAATTCCCACGCAGGGGTGCTGTCGGGGAGGAAGTTATTCGGGTCGCCGTGAAAAATCACGCCGTCGAGAGCTTTATAATTCGGCAGAGTTTTCCAAGCGTTAACGTCCTGACCGCCCTTCGGATGCGCGGGATCAAAACTGTGGTCGTTGTAGAAGATGAGCCGACGCCCCTTCGTGTAGTTGTTGATGACACCAGTGATGATGTCCGCCCACCTGGCGCGAATCGCGGGTGTGCCGCCCGTCGGCTCGTTCATGATTTCAAAAACTACGTTCCAGTAGCCGAGCGTTTCGGTGACAACTTTGGCGATGAAAGCGTCTTGAATCTTGCCGAGCGTAGTGGTGGGTTGTCCGTTGGAGTCGAGCGCAGGGGTATCGCGGTCGGTGTAGAAGCTCGGCATCGCGCTATTTGAGCCTGTGACGACATTGTTGATGTTTCTGTCCTCGTTCCAGGGGTTGTAAGGCCAACGCGTGAGAAAGCGCATCCCTGCTCCGTCAAAGAGAGTTAGCTGAACGACGACGCCGCGTGCCGCCGCAGACGCGAGCATGCGCTTCAAACGAGCGAAATAGTTGTCGTTATATTTGGTCAAATCCCACTTTTCGCGGTCGTCGAGCCAGAGGAAGGGTGAATATCTTTTCCTCTGGTCTGTGTCGTCGGGTGTGGGGATGGGCGGGGTGTCGTCGTTGATGATGTAGAGGAAATAGTTTGTCAGGTAATGCCGGAAGAAGTTGTTCTTGCGTGTGGAGAGAACATCGATGATGGGGTCGAAGTTACCGTCGAGTTTGGCGGTGTGGGCGAAGATTCCTGCGAGGTATGCTTCGCTGTTGTAGAAATGGGCGATTTTCCTTGTTTGATTGGAGTTGGATTTGATTTCAAAGGGGTTTCCAGGGATGGGTATTGCCATATTGGCCTCCTGACGTGTGGGGACAAGGTTTGAGAGTGAACTGCGTGTGAAGGGACGACCCTGTTGGTGGGGCGCTAATATAATTGCCTAACACATCTTTAGCAATGAAAAACTTCAGGCCGCGTCGCTTTTTTTACAGGAAAACAGAGGTGCAGCATCGCCCCGAAATTGTTATGAGCTAACAGATAGCAAAAAGTAGTAGGTCGCGACCTGATACCGTATCAGGTCGCGACCGACTACTTTTCGAGTAAGAACTTCTCCAGCCTCCGACGTTATCAGACGCATGGAGAGATTATGGGTCGTGTTTTGACCGTTGAAGGATTAGTTTTCATCCGGTGGCGGCGTTGCTTTGGGCGGCGGTGCGTTGCTCCATTGATTGATAATCGCGTTTCTGGTGGCCGAGATAGATTTGGCGTGGACGCGCGATTTTCTGTTCAGGGTCGGTGAGCATTTCAACCCATTGAGCAATCCAGCCGGAGGTGCGCGGGATGGCGAAGAGGACGGGAAACATATCCACGGGAAATTTCATCGCGCGATAGATGATGCCGGAATAGAAATCGACGTTGGGATAGAGTTTGCGTTGAACGAAGTATTCGTCTTCGAGTGCGATGCGTTCGAGTTCGAGGGCGATGTCGAGGAGCGGGTCTTTGCCCGTCACTTCAAAAACCTCGTCGGCCACCTGTTTGATGATGCGTGCGCGCGGGTCGTAATTCTTGTAGACGCGGTGGCCGAAGCCCATTAGACGAAACTCGCCATTCTTGACGCGTGTGACGTATTCGGGAACCTTATCGACCGAGCCGATTTCGTGGAGCATACGCAAGACCGCTTCATTAGCGCCGCCGTGCAGAGGGCCGTAGAGCGCGGCGGCGGCTCCGGCGATGGCGGAGAAAGGGTCTGTGTGTGCGCTGCCGATGGAGCGCATGGCGTTGGTGGAGCAGTTTTGTTCGTGGTCGGCGTGGAGGATAAAAAGGACGCTCAGGGCGCGTTCGAGAACAGGGTCGGGCTTGTATTTCAACTCCGTCGTCTTGAACATCATGTTGAGGAAGTTGCCTTCGTAGCTGAGGTCATTGTCGGGATAGGAATACTGCATGCCGATGCGATGTCGATAGGCGAAGGCGGCGATGGTCGGGACTTTGGCGATGAGACGATAAATCTGTTTCTGCCGACAGGTAACATCAAAGATGTCTTTGGCGTCGGGGTAGAAGGTTGAGAGCGCACTAATCATGCTCTCGAACATGCCCATCGGGTGCGCATTGTAGTGAAAGCCGTCGAGCACCTTTTTGATGTTCTCGTTGATGAAGGTGTGGTAGGTGATATTGTGCGTCCACTCTTGCAGTTGCTTTTCGGTGGGCAGTTCGCCATAGAGTAAGAGGTATGCGACTTCGAGATAATTGCTCTGCTCGGCGAGTTGCTCGATGGGATAGCCGCGATATTCGAGGATGCCACGGTCGCCATCGATGAAGGTGATACGGCTTTTGCAGGAAGCCGTATTCATGAACGCGGGGTCGTAGGTCATCAGTCCGAAGTCTTCGTCGGAAGCTTTAATTTTGCGTAAATCCATCGCCCTGATTGTTTCATTCTCGATGGGAATTTCGTACTGCTTGCCGGTGCGATTATCCGTGATGGTTAAAGTGTCCGCGCTCATGGCTTCTCCTCATGGTTGATATGCTTGGCAAACCTTCGTAACGGTCGCAACCGCGCCGCGTTCTCCGAAGTCGCTGCATGTTTGTTGGCTGTCGGGGTCAATCATAACGTGCGACGTGCCTAATCCGAAACCTCCGCGACCGAATCTGCCATAAAAAATGACAATATCGAGAGGCTTTCCCGACTCTGCCGGAATGCAATCCGGCCATGCAACCGCTATAATCATCTGCTTGCGAATCGCGATAATTTTTCTCTTTAGCGACATTTGATTGAATCATTGGAGTCTGTGTGTAGATGATAAACTTTGAGACCGCGCCCGAACAATATCAACACTGGAAACTCAAAATCGACGGAGCCGTGGCGACCCTGACGATGGACGTGCAGGAAGACGCGACGCTCGCCGAAGGCTACAAGCTCAAACTCAACTCCTACGACCTCGGCGTCGATATTGAACTGGCCGATTGCGTCCAGCGTCTGCGCTTCGAGCACCCGGAAGTCAAGGTCGTCGTCGTGACGAGCCTCAAGCCGCGCATCTTCTGCGCGGGCGCGAACATCTACATGCTCGGCACATCGTCGCACGCCTTCAAGGTCAACTTTTGCAAGTTTACCAACGAGACGCGCTGCTCCATCGAAGATGCGTCGCAGCATTCCGGCCAGCGTTACCTCGCCGCGCTCAATGGCACGGCCTCCGGCGGCGGCTACGAACTCGCTATCGCCTGCGACGAAATCTATCTGGTAGACGACGGCAATTCCGCTGTTTCCCTTCCCGAAGTTCCCTTGCTCGGCGTCTTGCCAGGCACGGGCGGCCTGACGCGCCTCGTCGATAAACGAAAAGTGCGACGCGACCGCGCCGATGTCTTTTCGACGCTCGCAGAGGGTCTCAAAGGCCGACGCGCGAAGGAATGGGGATTGATTGATGATTCGTTCCCGACGAGCAAATTTCAAGAGTCGGTGAGCGAACGCGTCAAGAAAATCGTCGAGGGCGACGGCAACCAGACGCCACGCGCGGAGACCGGTATCCGTCTCAACCCGCTTGAAGTTGAAGCGAGTGCGGACGGTCGTGAGTACAAGTATGTGAGTCTGCGCCTCTATCGTGAGCGGCGTTATGCGGAGTTGACATTGCGTGCGCCCGAAGGCGACGTGCCTGCGACGCCCGCAGAGATGGTCGAACTCGGCGACCGTTATTGGCCGCTCCGAGCTTATCGCGAACTCGACAATGCGCTCCTGCATCTAAGAATGAACGAACTCGAAACGGGGCTGGTTTGCCTACGCACAGAGGGCGACATCGACAAAGTTTTGAAGATTGACGAGACGCTCACGGCGCATCGTGAACACTGGTTAGTGCGAGAAATACTGCTTCATATGGCGCGCGTGCTCAGGCGTCTGGATTTGACGGCCAAGAGTTTCTTCGCGTTGATTGAACCGGGCAGTTGCTTCGCGGGTAATCTCCTCGAACTCGCGCTCGCGTCCGACCGGACGTTTATGTTGAACGACCCCGAAGCCGTGGTCGAGATTGCAACGAGCGAGTTGAACGCGGGCGCGCTCCCGATGAGCAACGGTTTGACGCGTCTCCAATCGCGTTTCCTCGCGGAACCCGAGAAGGCAGACGAAGTGCTCCGACACGAAGGTCGCTTCGACACCGAAGCCGCAGAGGAAGCGGGTCTGGTGACTTTTGCGCCCGACGACTTGGATTGGGAAGAAGAGATTCGCGTCGCCATCGAGGAGCGCACGTCTCTGTCGCCCGACGCTTTGACGGGCATGGAAGCGTCGCTTCGTTTCGCGGGGCCGGAGTCGCTTGATACAAAAATTTATGGCCGTTTGACGGCGTGGCAAAACTGGATTTTCCAGCGACCGAACGCGGTCGGCGAACATGGTGCGCTCAGTAACTATGGCAAGCCGACGCAGGCAAAATTCGATTACAGGAGAACATAGTTACAGATGCAGTTATACGAACGCATACCGAATAATGTGAATCTCTCGGAAGACAAGCGTTTGCAGAGGGCGCTGGAAAAATGGCTCCCCAACTATCTCGACTGGTGGCGCGAGATGGGGCCGGACGGCTTTCAGCAGAAGGACGTTTATCTTCGCACCGCCATCAGCGTCGAGCCTGAAGGTTGGGCAAACTTCGACTACGTTAAGATGCCCGACTACCGTTGGGGCATCTTCTTGAAACCCGCTGACCCCGACGCCAAAGTCGGCTTCGGCGACAACTATGGCATGCCCGCTTATCAGGAAGTGCCCGGCGAATTTCGTAACGCGCTGCGCCGCATCATCGTCACGCAGGGCGACACCGAACCCGCCTCCGTCGAACAGCAACGCGAACTCGGCAAGACCTGCCCTTCCCTCTACGACATGCGGAATCTCTTTCAAGTCAACGTCGAAGAAGGGCGTCATCTCTGGGCGATGGTCTATCTCCTGCATCGCTACTTTGGCCGCGACGGTCGCGACGAAGCCGAAGCCCTGCTCGAACGTCGCAGCGGCAATCCCGACAAGCCACGTATCCTCGAAGCCTTTAATCAGCCCTGCGACGATTGGCTCAACTTCTTCTGCTTCACGATGTTCACCGACCGCGACGGCAAATATCAACTCTCCGCGCTCGCCGAATCCGGCTTTGAACCGCTCGCGCGCACCTGCCAGTTTATGCTGACGGAAGAAGCGCATCATCTCTTCGTAGGCGAGACGGGCGTGGGACGCGTCGTCAGGCGCACAGCGCAGTTGTTGAAGCAGAGCACCGACGGCGACGTGCGCGAACTTGGCGGCATCCCGCTCGACATCATCCAGAAGCACATCAACTTCTGGTTCAGCTATTCACTCGACCTCTTTGGCAGCGAGATTAGCTCCAACTCGGCGGACTTCTTCGCCGCCGGACTCAAAGGTCGTTATCAGGAACAGAAGAAGTACGACGACCACGTGGCGACGGATGGGACGTTCTCTCTGATGGTGGTCGAAGACGGCGAACTCCGTACGCGCGAAGTGCCCTTGAGAAATGCACTCAACGAAGTCTTACGCGGCGAATACGTGAGGGATTGCGAACGCGCGCTCGCACGTTGGAATTCATATCTTGCAGACGAAGGCATCGACGCCAAACTCTACTTGCCGAGCACACGCTTTCATCGACACGTCGGAGAGTTTGCCGGACACTCCTTCGACATTCACGGAAATCTCATCTCACGCGAAGAGTTTGAGCAGCGGCGCGCCGAATGGTTGCCGACGCTGGAAGACCGCGAGTTCGTGCGAAGCCTCATGCATCCCGTCACCGAGCCAGGCAAATTCGCCAACTGGATCGCCCCGCCACCCGCCGGAATCAAAGGCAGACCGCTCGATTTCGAGTACGTCCGCCTCTAATTTCATGCGGCCACACAAACTGATTTGTTCAATCAACAACCACCCTCCCCACGCTAAACGACGGCCACCGCTCACGAGCGGTGGCCGTCTAAGTTTCTCCCACAGAATTTTGCCCAATCTCAGCCTTTCCTCTCGCTCTGCTTCCCTACGCTCAATCCCTCGTACTCACGGCGATACTAATCGCCGCCCAGTACTCCACATGAAAAACTTTCAAGCACGGCAGGCTTCTGTAAAGCGATATTATCGGAAACTGCTTGCTAATCGATGAAACAACAATTTTTCAAGCAGTTACGTTGGGATGCTATTCTTCTGAGTCCAAGTTGAGACGAATTGTCTTTCGCTTATTTGCTCTGGTTCTCTGCTTTGGTACGTTTTGAGGATAAAGTTCATTCCAGATTCTTGTGTAGACACTTTTCTACGCCTTTGGCTCGATCTAATTCATCAACGTATTGGAAACCCGTTCCATGACAATCTGGGCAGTTTTGAAGATTAGGCGAAGCCGATTCCCTTTTAGAATCTTTCTTTAAATCTTTTCTTTCTATATTGTCGGCAACGGTTGCTAGGCTAGCAGAATTTTCGTGGCTGGCAAATTTTGCTAGGCTAGGAGGGATTTCCACGCTCCATTCAATCCCCTGCTCTTGTCCTTGACCTATAATTTGACGCACCTTAGAGATGAGATTTTTACTAACCAGACGCGCGGTTACGTCTTGTATTCCGCGCGTACTCATTCCGGCGCGCTCGGCAAGTCGTGGGTTACTGATGAAAACAGTAGGTTTACCGAATCCCCATGATAGACGATAGAGATGTAGATAGACGGCTTGCTCTTTTGGGTCAAGTTGCGGGAATAAATGATCTATCAATTGGTGGTGAAGACGTAAATAACCTTTGACCTGCGGTAGCCCTGCTAATAAATCGGCGTTAGGACTAGCAGTTTTTGCTAGGCTAGCAGAATTTTCTAGCCTGGCAATTTGTAGGGCAGGTGGGGTGGAATTTGCCTGGCTAGAAAATTCTGCCTGGCTGGCAATATTTTCGTGGCTGGCAATTGGTTCTAGGCTGGCAAAATTTGCATGGCTGGAATCCGGCGGATTTTCCACAGGCTGTGTGTTTTCTACAGGCTTATGCGTTTCGGCATCGCGCAGCATATCAGCCATGGGAGAAGGGGAGCGGCGTATTTGATAGTTGGCTGGTAAAACACCGCGAAACTTTGGCTTTGCCTCACGTGGTTGTTCCTGCTCTTGAGGTTTTTTCACCATTATTTAGCCACCTTAAATCTATTGCCTTCACCCTTTTTTGTTGTTGGCAATTGAAGACGTGAAAGCACTTCGGCGGTTAGTTCGTCGAATTGCTGAATAGCGCGGGTTGAGCCTGCCGTTTGAGGTTGGTAAGCATAAATTGGCACATGGAAGGCGGGCGCTTCAGCCAATTTTGTATTAACAGTAATCATCGTCTCAAACAGTTTCGACCCGATGGTCGGCTCCGCGCGTACCGACTCCAACGCACTCTTTGAAAGGCTGGTCCGGCCATCGAAAAGAGTGATGAGTGCACCGAGAATGCTTAATTTACGGCGTGCAATCATTTCGTCGAGACTTTGCAGTAAATCTCCGACGCCCTCCAAAGGCAGGAATTGCGCCGCAATGGGCACAATAATGAACTCCGCCGCTTTCAATGCCGCCGTGAACAGGAGGCCGAGATTTGGTGGGCAATCAAGAATAAGGAAGTCGTAATGCTCGGAAATCTCTCTCAGAGCCTCTTCCAGACGGTCAATCGCCTGCGCCGTATCGCGGTCGAATGACGCTAGTCCGAGGTTTGAGGGAACTACGTCTAAACGCTCGAATGCGGTCTGATAGACCGCGCTTCTAATGTCTTCAAAAGGAAGCTTGACGGGGCGGCCGGGTTGTGAATAGTCCCAACGCGTACAGATTACGTCGGTTAGCGTGATGTCCAGTTTCTCGCGGTCATAGACAAAGGTTGAGGCGTGCGCTTGAGGGTCGCAATCAACCAGAGCCACGTCGTAGCCAGCGACCGCTAAACCGGCGGCAAGATTCACAGCCGTTGTAGTTTTCCCGACGCCGCCCTTCTGATTGGCGACTGCGATGGTTTTCATGCGGCCTTCCTCCTGATGATGAGGGCGCGCACATCGGTTTCGCTTACAAGTTTAACCCGCGCGTCGAGAGGGTCTTCGTAGAACCGGATGACGTTATCGCGCAGCAACTGTGCCATCTTCTTTGTTCCGATGCCGAGCAGTTCCTTTGCCTCACGCACCGTAATCAAATCTTCGGGGATTGACTCAGGCATGTTGATACACTCCTTTCCAAGCGGGGAACTGTAACAAATAAAAGGCAACTGTTCAACACCAAAGCGCAGCGAAGGAAATCGATTGAAACGAAACAGGAGGGCGTCGCCTATCTTGTTATGAGGATAGATATATTGGCAGCATTGCATCAATGAAGTCATATTGAGAAACATTCGCCTTTGAGCCAAGTTTTATGTTATCTAGGCTTGTGTGAACGAAGCGCCGACTACCTGACAAGCGGCGGAAGGAGATAGACATGGAGAAATTATCGCGTCGAACTTTTACACGAAATATACTCGGCTCTTTGCTTACATTCTCGCTTGCCAGGAACTTATGCCGAGCCGATGCGCTTGGTGGTTCTGTTAAACCCGTGGTCCATAAGTGGCTGGTCGAGATGGAAGATGTGACGAAGGGTTTGAGGGGCGCGAAAATAAAGCCGTCTGAGTGGCAGACGCAGATTGAAGCTTTACTGTCGCGTGTCGAGTTGAAGGATTTGCTGGCGGCTATTGATTATGAGCATTTGGCGAGGACGGCCATCTTCCCTGAAGACCATGAATCGGCTGAGAACGTTGATTTTTCACAGGTCGAAGGCTTACCCAAAGAATTGAGTTTTGCACCATATTTTTATGCGATGAAACGCGGTGTGGCGATAGTCCCACACGGGCATCGCAACATGGCCTCAATGCACATGATGCTCAAGGGAGAAGCGCACGGCTGGCTTTTTGAGCGCGTTGCTGATGAGACACAGCATCTCCTCATCAAGCCAACGGAAGACAAGGTGCTCGGCGTCGGGGAGGTCTCAACCATCTCCGACGAGAAAGATAATATCCACTGGTTCAAGGCGCTGACCGAACCTGTCTTCATGTTCAATATCGGCGTCTTCGGCATCAAAGCGTCGGAGGGCTTCACGGGTAGAGATTATGTTGACCCGTTAGGCGGCGAAAAACTGAAAGACGGATTGATTCGAGCGCGTCGCCTGGAGGTGAAAGAGGCATACAAAATATACGGGAAGTCGTAAGAGGAAAACGGGGTACCAACGTGATGAAATTGCGGATTTAGAATTGACGCGGGGATGTGTCAGTTCAAATATCCAATTTTGCCTGCCGAGGTCGTCGAGTTTTTCCCGTATGTCTTACGGCCTGACACAACGTGCATTTGACGCGCTCGACACCGACGCGCAGTCTGCGCTGCGAAACGACTTGTAGCGGCTGTGGTCGGAGCATAATCAAGCGACGGACAGCACAACGCATGTTGAAGGAGAATGCCTCGAAGTGATAGCCGCAAGGAGCTATAGGTCAATAAGATTTCTTGGAGATTCCTCAACCTTGAAGCTTCTCACAACGTTACACGCTACGTTGAACGAGGCTGGCGACCACCGTCACGAGTTCGGCCAACTCGACAGGTTTGGGCACGTGCATCTGATAGCCCGCCCTGAGTGCCTGAAGCCTATCCTCCGTTCGCGCGTAGGCAGTCAGGGCGATTGCTGGCACGCGCCCGCCACTCTCGACGGACAGCGCGCGCACACGCTTAATCAGGGCGTAGCCGTCTTCGTCGGGCATGCCAATGTCGCTAATCAATAAATCCGGCTTTGCATTTTCGATGGCTTCTAGCGCCTCTTGCGCCGAACTGGCAACCCAAACTTCCGCGCCACATCGCCCTAGCCCGACTTTAAGTAATTCCCGCGTGTCAGCCTCATCGTCAACCACAAGCACCTTGAGCCCGTCCAACCTTTCAGCACAATCGAACGCAGGAAGCGTGTCTCTCGCCGCCGGATGCACGCGCGCATCAACATCGCCTCTGTGGTAGACGGGAGCGACAGGCAGCAGCACTGTGAAGGTCGCGCCCTTGCCTTCGCCGCCACTTTCGGCGCGCACGCTTCCGCCGTGAAGTTCGACGAGATGGCGCACGATGGCGAGTCCGAGTCCGAGTCCGCCGTGCTGCCGTGTGGTGCGCTGGTCGGCCTGTCGAAAGCGGTCAAAGACGTAGGGCAGAAACTCCGACGCGATGCCACTCCCGTTGTCGCTGACGCCGATTTCGATGTGCGAGTTGACCCGTTCCAATCTGACCTGCACGCGCCCGCCCTTCGGCGTAAACTTGATGGCATTCGAGACAAGATTCCACACAACTTGCTGGAGCCTGACGGGATCACCCGAGACCGAGACCACGCCCGTATCCATGATTTTTTGCACGCGCACGCCTTTGGCCTCCGCCGCGGGTCTCACCGCTTCGATGGCCGCCTCAATGAAGAAGTTCGGGTCAACGGGTCGCACGTCGAGGCGGAGTTTGCCCGTGATGATGCGCGAGACATCCAAAAGGTCGTCGATGAGTTGTGCTTGCGAACGCGCGTTGCGCTCGATGGTTTCGAGTGCCTTTGACCCGTCTTCACTTGCAAGCTGTCCGGTGCGGAGCATGTGCGCCCAACCGAGTATGGCCGTGAGCGGCGTACGGAGTTCGTGCGAGATGGTGGCGAGGAACTCGTCTTTGAGGCGACTCGAATCCTGCGCTTCGCGGTAGAGTCGCTCCTTCTCCTCGACGGACTTTTCGGCGTCGGCGCGTGCACGCTGCGCTGCCTCATAGAGTCTTGCGTTATCCATCGCGACCGCCGCCTGCGCGGCGAGTCCCTCGACGATGCGCGTCGCGCGTTCGGTAAAGACGCTCTCGTCGGGGTGGCCGAAGAAGAGACCGCCATAAACATCGCCCGTGCGCGAGATGACAGGCACGGCCAGATAACTCGTCACGGGCAAATGGCCTTCGGGCATGCCGTAGTAGGGCGAGTGCTTTCCATAGCGCGGGTCTTTTTTCACATCCGTGATAAGGATTGTGCCCTCGCCGCGAAACGTGGGGCCGAAGAGGTCTGTGGCGCGGGGCATGGGGAAATGCGCGAAGGCTTCGGCGGGCACGCCGGAGAGCGTGTAGAGCATGTAGGATGCGCCTTCTTCGTTGAGCACGTTGTAGAAGAAGGAGCCGAAATGCGCGCCGCTAATTTCGGTGGCCGCGTCCGTCACGGCCTGTACGAGTTTATGAAGGTCGAGTTCCGCTGCGAGCGTCTGCCCCAGGCGGTTGACCGTCTCAATAATCTCGGACTGCTCACGCAACTGCTTCTCGGCGCGTTTGCGCTCGCTGATGTCACGTGCAATTTTCGAGGCTCCGGTGATGGTGCCGTCAGGCCCTCTGACGGGAGAGACTGTGAGGGAGATGTCAACAAGGCTGCCGTCTTTCCTGATACGCACCGTCTCATAGTGGTCGATGCGTCTGCCCGCCCTCAGTTGCGCGAGGATAGCGGGTTCCTCGTCCAAATGGCCTTCGGGAATCAGGATGGTCACAGGCTTGCCGATTACTTCGTCGGCGGTGTAGCCGAAGATGCGCTCCGCGCCCTTGTTCCAACTCATGATGATGCCGTCGAGCGTCTTGCTGACAATGGCATCGTCCGCCGACTCGATGATGGCGGAGAGCCAGTAAGGAGCTATCTCGGCGCTCGGCAAACCGTCGACCAACATCTCACCTGTTTCATGGTCAGACGGTGGTGGCACTTGATTAGTTTCGCGTGACATAGACACACATATAGGGCGGTGACAAGTATGACTGTTGATTGAAAGGGGTTCAGGGAACGAGCGGATTATACAGACTCTACTTCAATATGCCCACAACGACGCGTGACGAGAGGCACTTGGCGAGACGCGTCGCGTGCTGATGGAGGTGTGTGCTGTTATGTCGCTCACGCAGGCAGACTCAGGCGGTCGGCGTCGTCATGCGAAAGGTGAAGCGTGTCTCTTCCGGCGACTCTGCGAAAGTGTTCGTCACGGCAAGCCCTTTCCGACCCTGAGGCAATGCGGCATACTTTAGTTGCGCGTAACAGAAGCCATCAACAGGCTAAGGCCGCTCCGCTATGCTTAGCATCGTCGCTTGGTCGCTCTCTTGAAGTTCGAGGTACGAACTTGATGAAATATTTCGTCGCCACTCTAATGCTTATCTGCGGCTTGCCTCCGATATGTGCGGCAGCCGAGTTAACTGGCACCGTGCGCTCGAAATCGGGTCAGCCTTTATCGGGTGTGGTCGTCATGAGCAGATGCCGGGGCGTCGCGGAAACTGACGTTGCTGGCTCCTTCAATCTTCGCCCTCCAAGTTCCGCCGACTGCGGAAAGGTGGTCTTCTTTTGGGCTGCGGGCTTCCTCCCTCAAATTAAAATTGTGGACGAGTCCACAAAGGAAATCCATGCGGTTTTAGAAGAGTCTCCAAGCCACGGACGAATAATTCTTGCCTGTTCCGAGACGCGCACTAACGGGAGGCGTTTGGGGTGGCTGCTGCGTGTGCCAGTACCGAGAGGGGCATCAGTCGAGAGGAGCAGAGGATTGCACGGCGCGGGCTGGAATATAAAGGTCAGAAGTAAGAAGCGACGCATAAAGCTTAATGGCTACGGCGGACAGTATGCACACAGCTACCCTTCGGACGATTTGATACTAACTGCGACTGAGTTAACAATTCAGACGTGGAGGTCGGGCAAAGAAGAAGGGGTGGATTTGCGCGGGCGTGCGTCGGACGGGACGCGCTGGCGATACTTTGCTGTCTTCGGAGAGGAGGTGCAGTACAGCGGCGTCAGCGACGAGGAGGCGAATATGTTAGACAACATCATTGACGGGGCGTGTGTTGAGCCGCCCGCAAAGGCTCAGACGCCACCCGACAACGGAAGGCAGCGCACGGGGCAATAAGCAGGGCATTTATCTTTAACATCTCGTACCCGTCGCTGATACTGAATCGTTAGATTGCTCTGCCGTGCACGGCACTGCCTAACAACGGAGGCATGGTTGTGGTAGTGAGTAAAGACTTTCAACTGGCCTCAAAAATCACCGCAGCGTCAAAAGAGTGTTTCGTTGAGTGCGTCAGACATCAAAAGTTTATCGACAGGAGCAAGTAATGCCCTTTGAACTTCAACCCATTTTGAAAGGCCGACTGCTCGAACTCCGTCCGCTTCGACCGGATGATTTTCATGATCTTTACGCCGTCGCCGCAGACTCGCTCATCTGGGAACAACATCCGAACAAAGACCGCTACAAGGAAGAGGTTTTCAAGGAGTTCTTTCGTGAGGCACTGGAATCCGGTGGGGCGTTAATCGCTATTGATTCAAACGACGGACGAGTCATCGGGTCGTCGCGGTTTCATGGATACGATGAAGATAAAAGCGAGATAGAAATCGGTTGGACGTTCCTGTCGAGGTCTCGCTGGGGCGGCGTCTACAACAGGGAAATGAAACAACTCATGCTGCTGCATGCCTTCAGATTCGTCGAGCGAGTTATCTTTCTTGTTGGTCGAGATAATTTGCGTTCGCAGCGCGCCGTGGAAAAGATAGGCGGGCTGCGTGTGGGAACAAGGACGGACGATGGTGGCCGCGAGAGCTTTGTCTACCAAATCACTGCTTCAACCTTCGCGCAGTAAGGACATTTCGGGCGAATTGACAAGACCCCATTGGCGCGCGAAGCTTTCCCGAATTCCATAATGATAGTTCTCCAAGCTGTTCGGGGCGTTAGTAGGTGAAACAGTTTCATCTCAGGTGAATTTCGTCTTTCAGCAGATGAAGCGGGTTTAACTTAGGGAGATGCGAGGATGTCGAAATCCACGTCGGGAGAGCCATATCAGGACGAGGTGAAGAAATTAAGAAGCATCAGCACGCAGCTTCGCGGAGAGTCGGCGGGGATTCAGATGATTCAGTTTCAATGACCCGCCTCAGCCGGGAGGAGCAAGCGAGGGTCACCGTCTTGGACAGGGCCGCCACATTAATCCAACAGGCAATTAAGGCGCTGAAAGGGCTGTGGGTTCGTTAGCAGTGCGTGCGCCTGAAACCAGTTAGTCAAGTTTTTCGTAATTCGCACAGAAGTTACATCATTGAAACGCAGTGTGAAGCACGCGCCAACGTGCTTCTCAACGGAAGCTGTCTGCGAACGCGCTTATTCTTCTCGCCCCTCATCTTCACCAGACAGGCGGACTCACCAAAGCTCAAGCCCGTAGACGCTGCCACCACAATCAACTTAGTTCTGATAAGCCGTTACTAAAGGAGAAAGAACATGCCAGAGGATTCAAATAAATGTACCCCCCTTTCGGTGCGGGTCGGTCTCAAACGTAGCGCCACACAAAAAATCGAATTCGGGTTGACTAAAACCTGTAAGAAGGTGGAGGAAAGAGTGGAGGCCGTCTGGGTCATCCACTTCGCGCTGTTGGAAAAAGACGGCGACAAGTTCACCGCCAAAATCTCAATCGACATCGACCTCAACAACGAGGCTCCCGGCAAGCAGAAAGAGGCGGAAGATACAGCCACCGACGGCCTCTCCGAGAACCAGACGCGTTACATGCTCGGCCCTGTGGCGCGTGCGGCGGATAAGGTGGTCGAGCAGCCGCAAGCTGACGAAATCAGCGCATTCTTCAACAACGCAGACGAAGATGTCTTCAGCGACGCAGCCGACGACAGAAGCATGGAGTTGTTAGATCGTGTGGCCGACGCACGCAGCCAGAACCTACGCAGACTCCGCACTCGCGTTGTTTCAGTTTTAGACATCGCCTAGAACGCAACAGCGCAAGCGGTGAGAGGCATGGATAATCCATGCCTCTCACCGCTTCCCCAGACTCATTCCACCTGCTGGCTTTCACGGCCTTACTTAAATAAGAGGTGAGACCTAAACCGATGTCTACACTGAGCCGATTTCATAGATTGATACTGCTGCTGTTGCTTTTCTTATGTGCTCCCCATGCGACTTTCGGACAGCAGAAGTGTCAGACACAAACTCCGAGCGACTATCAACGCGACGGCTATGTTGTTCGTGAAATAAGCATCAGGTCTGATGATGCAATCTTTAATTCTGTGCAGCATCGTGTCAGCGGTTTATTAGGCATATTGCCGTTACAGACGATGAATCGCTTCACCGTCGCTGATTTGAATACTTCAAAAGAGCTTATCGTCAGCGAATTATCAATCATTGTTCCCACCGAACCTCCGTACACCGCTCTGCCCCGACCGATATTCCTTGACTGTGATACAACTTCCAATCCGCATACGGTCAAAATCACCTTCGACGTTTCCTATATCACGCCTTCCGCCGCGTCGCCTATCTACGAACAACCTGAGAAAAGTCGTGCGACCGCGAAGCAACCCGGAGCTTTGAAACGTCTCCTTTCAGTCGTCAAACCTCAACCCACTGTTGGTTTCACAAGCGGAAAAAATCTGTTGGGCGCGGGCGTCGAGGTTGATTTGAAGAACAGCGTGCTTGAGAGCTTGAGCGTGGAAGGCGCGGGCGCTTCATCGAGCGGTGTTGGGAGTGCGAGCATGGAAGGGAGTCGGGATTTTGCGTCCGCATGGCTCAGAAATTTGCGTTGGCGCGGCGGTTATGAATATTCCAATCTGCCCGCCGAAGACGGGCTGGACATTAAAAAGGGAACAGGCTACGTGCAATTCTTTGCGAACACGCGCGCCTTCGGCGACCAGCCGGAGGAGAACGCCTTCGGCAAACAGGCGAGCAAAGAGATAATTTTCAGATACGGAGTCTCGCTGGAAGGCGGCAACAGGCAGACCAATCTCGATCAAAATTCGGCGTTGATAACGGATGTCGTCAGCGGCGATTACGAATCATTGAAAACATACGTCGGCGCGTCATGGCGGCTGCGACGCCATAAATTCAAAACCTCTTACGGCTTGCAACTCGGAGGCACCAACGGCGACGCGACTGATGCAGATGTGCGGACTGACTTCATCAAACATATTTTTGACTCCGCCTACAAGACACGCTTTTACCCGTGGAGCAATAGGCCGATGAGCGTCGAAGCGCAGTTCACGGCGGGAAAGATTAACCGTCGCGGAGTGCTGCCCGTTGCCGAGCGTTTCTTCGGCGGCAACGTCGAGCAGAATTTCATCGGCGGCGCCGACTGGGCGATTCGGAGCGTGCCTTTCATACGCAGTTTTCCTCAGCAGCGTCTCTCGCGCACGGGCTTGCCGTCTGCCGTCGGAGGCGAAAGTTTCGTTTCCTTCAACACCACCTACGTCGCTACCTTTTGGGCTAAGCCCGCCATCGACAGGGAAGTGCAAAGAGAGATTCCCACAGCTTTTAGAATTCTCAGAGATGAAGCAAAAGCGGAGTCTCTGCGAATAGCACTCACGACGTTGTTCGTTTCGGAAACACCAAGCTACGTCGAACAGATTGCGAAGGCCGACCTCAAATCCTTGAAGACTGACCTGTCAAACTTGCAGAGCGCCCTTCAGACGCTGTTAGCACAGGGCGTCGCGCCGGAGACGGAAGACTTGATTGCCGAATGTGACGACGCCATTGTGAACGCGCTCGACATCATCAAGGAGGCGCAGAAAAAGATAGTCTTTGATGCACAAGGGCAATTTGTCAGTAATGGTCTCGATGCCACGTTGGAGTTACAGGAACTCGTCAAAGGCTTTCCTCCGGCGAAACCAACTTCACCACCGAATCCGGCGGCGCTAACAGTGGTGATTAAGGCGCTCGATGAAGTGCACAAACAAACGGATGCTCCGATAGTTGTGTCGCGCACAGACCTGAATAATCGTAGAACCACCCTACAAAATTCTTCCGACGCGCTGGAACTTCGATACGACAACTTTCAGACTTCCGGTTTACCCGCCGCGAGGGCGTTGGCGATAAAGTTTCTGGATGACACCGAATCACAGATTTTGACAGTGGGACGCGAGCTTAACGCCTTTTCGATTGGCCCGGTTGTGATGTTTGACGCGGCGCGAATCAGAAGCCAGGGCGGTCGAGAGGGATTCCGTTACGGTGTCGGGTCGGGATTGCAATTTGAATTTTTCGGACTTGAGCTTCGTGGCGGCTATTCATTCAATCCAGACCGCAGACCCGGAGAGCCGAAAGGATCTTTCACTTTCAGTTTCGGCGTCGGGGATTTCCTGCAATAGAGAGTTGAGTTAAAGAATTGCGTAGATAGCCGCGAGGCAAAATCCTGCCCGGAAAGGAATCATTCGATGAGTAAAGAACCTAACAACCCTAACTTGTTGACAGACGAAAAAGTTCCCCACGAAGAATGGGACGAAGCGACACGCGCGGCCTACTACGAGCGACTGTTCCTCTACGACTGGAACAGACTGGAAAACGCGGAGACGCCACGATGGACGCGATGCCGCGTATTGCGCCGCCCGTCGCGCCCACGCCCGAAGGCGTGATTCGCTTGTCATGGCACGATGTCTTCCCTGAATAAGCAGGACAGACTTCCTTCAGCCCATCGCCCTTCAGCAACTGCCCTTCAGCAACGCTGTTTTGACCCTCTAACTGAAATGTAAGGAGATTCCATGAGTCCCACGAAGAAAAAAGCGACGAAAGCGAGTAGTAGCAAAGGACAAAAAACACGCAGCCAATCCGGTTCCAAACGTGGCGCTAAACCCGCCACCAAAGAGACAGCCGCGACCAAAGAAACAGTCAACAAAGAGACAGCCGGAAAGTCGGAACCTCAACGCCTCATCGAGCCGCTCTCCGGTACGGCGGCGGTTTACGCCCCCGAACCGCCGCAACGCCTCGCATCATCTTCTTATGTGCCTCTGTCGGGACGTGTGCCAAGCCCCGAGGAGCCGCCGCCCTCTCTGCCGGATGCGATTCCCGACCCGGCGCGTAACTCGTCTGCGACTGATGAAACCCTCACCACCCTCCTCGCACACAGACCCGACCTCGTTGCCCGCCCCGACATCCTCAGTTCAATCTCAGCCCTCAACTTCAACAGTCTCCGCGCGGGATGCTATCTCCTCCGCTACACGCCCCTCCAAATTTCGCCGCTCTTTAATCCACTCCACTACGACGGGACGATGAGGATTGAGCGCAACGGCTCGAACACCACCGCCAGCGGGGATTTGTATCTCCATCGCATCAGCTTTCCACCGCCCGGCTCGCCGTTTCCATTTCCGCGTCCGGTCGAGCCTAATCCCGCCAACGGCATCCCCGTCTTCGCACGCGCTCGCTACAGTTATTACGTACGCGTCACACAGATTCTCGAAGGGCTGACAAAGGCTAAAAGTTTCACTCTCGGCTTCGAGCTTCATCGCTTCACCTCCGCCACCAACAGCTTCGCGCTCGAAGGCACTTACACCGCGCTCATGTCGTGGACGACGGCTCCCTCCGGCTATCCTTCGAGCGGCGACTATCTGACGGGCGACGTGAAGAATGCTTCCGGCGCCGTCATGGGTTCGCTGACGATGGGATGGGTGTCGAAGTTTCTGCGGCGGGCAGTCATCGAGATTGATACCGTCTCCGGCTCGGAGCGACCGCTGGACAACGGGGCGGGCATCAACTGGCAACAGGTCTTCGAGAAGGTCGGATGGGAAGTCACCGTCGATAAGAGTGACACGAACGTTGTTGCACCAAGCGGCGACTCATGGTCTGACGCAGAGATGCACGCCGCCATGCTCTCGAAGCGCAGCACCGTTAGCCTCGACACGGAATGGCGCTACCACATCCTCTGCGTGCGCCAAATCGACTCCACCCCGCGCGGCATCATGTATGACAACGGCGCGACCGATTCCAACAACGTTCCGCGCGAAGGCGTCGGCATCTCGACGCACTGGACGATTCCCAACACCAACGATTGGGGACTCGTCAAGGGCATGCGTTTCGGCACGGCGAAGTTTCCCTTCTTCCGCACCGCCTTACACGAAGTCGGCCACGCGATGGGTCTCTATCACAACACCGCCGACACGGGGATTATGAACACCACTGACGTTATCGCCGCGAGCGCCGTCCCGCCTGAGCAGTTCCCGAATAACATCCTCTGGTCGCATGCTCCCGACGACCAGAAGCGACTGAGGCACATGCCCGACATGTGGGTGCGTCCCGGCGGCGTTCCTTTCGGACGCCCATACAGCACATCGCCCATCAGCCCCGACGACATGATGGAAGATGCACAGGGACTCGTCCTCGAAGTCGAGCCGGTGAACAACATCATTCCCCTCGGCGCTCCCGTCCGCATCAACTTCGCGCTCAAAAACATCTCAGACGACCCGTTGCCCGCGCCGCGCAGCCTGAGCATCAAAACAGGGTTCGTCAAGGGCAAGGTCATCGACCCGTCCGGCACGGTGCGGACGTTCTCGCCCATCGTCCGTTGTCTCGAAGAACACGACCTCGCGTTACTGGAACCCGGTCAAACAATCGAAAATTCTCTCACGCTCTTGCGCGGCGCGCAGGGCGCGTTGTTCCCGCTGCCCGGCACTTATCGGATTATGGTCGAAGTCGATTACGACCTCGGCGGCGTCGAGATGGGTTTGACGGGAGAGACAAACGTCATGGTTCGGGGCGCACAGAATGAGGCACACGCCGAAGCGGCGCTCAAGATTCTGTCCACGCCCGACGCCGTGCTCGTCTTAGCCATCGGCGGCGACCACCTCACCGACGGCCTTGAGGCAATTGATGTGTGTCTGCAAAACGAAGTGCTGCGCCCACACTTCACAGTTATCGAAGCCAGACGCATCGGCACACGGTTTCTAAACCGCGAAGCCGACATGGATGCCGCTGCGGATTTGCTGGATGAGAACGTCGTGGCGAGTCCCGCAGAAATCAGGAAGATGGCTCAGTTGGTCAGCGATTCCGGCGACACGAAGGCTCGCGCCAGGCGTGACATCGGCAAAGTGCTGACGGGCAAGGCATCGGACGTAGGAGCCAACGACGAAATCGTCAAACTGGTCAGAAGTCTCTAAAGACCACTTGAAGCGGCAACGCCGTTGAGGACTCGTCCTCTTGCGACTCTCTGTGGCCGTTCGTGTTAGCATGAAGCGCGCACGAACGGCCACACCTGTCATGTGTGTCTGTGAGTCGGGCACTTCAAACAGGGAGAACAAAATCTATGTCGAATAAATCAACCGCAGGCGGGACGAAGGCGCGATTTTTGATTGGGATGTGGGAGAAAATTACGACGACTGAATGCGATGAGAAATATCCCGACCAACTTGAATTTTCAGAGCGGGGAATCTATTTCGGCAAGCGAGATGAAACAAAGCAGAGCCTCTATCATCCCGTCTGGGACGCGGGTCGTTACGAAGTGTTGGACAAAGACCATCTGAAGATTTCAACTTCCAACGACGCCGAAGTTAGTTACGAGTTTACCACTTCGGATGATTCCATAACCTTCAAGGACAAAGAGGGCTGTGAATTCAAGTATCGCCGCCGGAAGTAGACCTGTAATGATGAGGCGCGAGCAGCATCACAATTCATTCAACCAGACACCCCGATAGCATCCCTTTCGTGCTCTTTGCACACGCCCCTTTGCCGCCCTTTTCGTACCAAAACAATTTACGCGTCGGAATCGGAGTAGATTGGTATCTTCGCATCGACGAAGTAACCGTGCTGTTCGCGCGTAAAATGTTGTTCTGCTGCTGGGTCGTCGTCTTTGTCGCTGCGAACGACTTTGGGTGAATGTGAGCGGAGGTCGCTCATCAGATTGGGTAGGGGAATCGTGTCTGTCCAATTCGCCGTCGGCCCCGTGCAGGCCATCGCCCAGAAATTCTCCGGCAACAACTTACTGACGAACGACTTCGGCGTGGCATTATGACTGCCGTGGTGACCGATTTTATAGAAGGTGGTTTTCGACAGCAATCTGCGCCACTCCTTATCCATCATCGCGGAATTCCACGTTCCCCATTGTGCGTCGCCGGGAAACAGCAGGTAGGCGTCGCCAATTTGCAGCATGAGCAGCAGGCTCGTACCGTTGACCGCCTTTTCCAGCGCGACGGCCAATCCCCACGAATCTTCATCGCTCATCGTGTGCAGTTTTTCCTTGTCCTTTTCTGATAGGGGCTCAGCGCCACCCGCCGCCAGATAGCCAACCTCGTCGAGCGTCCAGAGGGAACGAAAAGGCATGTGGCTCTCGACCGCCTCGCCGCCGAGCGCGAACGCGAGATGGCGATAGGTTTCTTCAGCGGGCGGATCCATGTCGCGTATCACCTCCGGGTCGCGCGACGGCCCCATGGCATGAATTTTTACGCCCGGAAGAAAATCGCGCGTGAAGGTATTCTCCTCGCGTTTCTCGAAGGGGAGGAAGACGCGTCTGGGCTTTCCGGCGAAGCCTTCGTGAACCATCGTCATCGCCTTCTCGTTCGTCAGAGAGTTCATCGCCAGCCCTTCCATCCTTCTGAGTTTTTGTTGGTCCTCATCGCTGGCGGCGGCGGCGGCTAAAAGTCTCTGCACAGTCGAGTGCAGAGTTTTGGCATTGCCGCTCTGCTTCTCAAGTATCTCTCGACCCATCTTGTCTTTCGGGTTTTCCGTCCACGGCATCCAGACTTCTTTCACTTCGACCTCGTTCCACGCGGAACTCTCGAAGCCTTTGACGTGATCCTGATGCCTGTGTGTGACGACGATGACATCAATGCGCGAAACTCCGTCTTCGTCCCTCGCATCATCGACAATCTGCTGTGCGACTTCCTGAATCGGGCGCGGCTTTTTGCTCTGGAAATGGACTCCACAGTCAAAGAGAATTTTGCGCGTCCCCTCCGGCGTCGGGATAAAGAGCAGGAAGGAATCACCGAATCCGACGTTGTACATACGCACGATGACGTGCTCTGCGGTGTTTTTCATCGTCTTATTCCTCTATGGACGGCGGCAAAGTTCATGGTTCGGGCGATGCGGTTGCGATATTCCTTTTCTTCCGTTGACCCATACCAGGCGATGTGCGGGTCTGCGCGGTCGCACTCGTCAACGAAGCTGAGTTGCCGCTCGATGCGCTCCTGGGCGTGTTTCTTCTTCTCATCGCTGAGTTCTTTGGAGTACAGGGGTTTGGAGATAACGTAACGCACCTTGCCTTCGGCGGAAGCGATAACGGTGGTTCCGCCGCGTACAGGAACGCCTCCGAAATCCTGATTGGCTTTAGGATCATCGCGCTGCGTAAACTGCGCCACCATCTCAATCAACAATTGCCCGTCTGCCCCGACGCGAAAGGCCGGGTGAAACCCTCTGACAGTAATCTTCCGACCCGGACAGAGGCCGAGTTTGACGGCGTTGTCGCGGGCATATCTGGCGAGTTCTTCTTTCACACTCTTCTGCAAATCAATGCCGTACTCGTCGTGTGCGGGGTCGGTCGAGTCGTATGACTGATTGGTGAACTGCGATGCCTCACTCTCAGACGGCGGCGCCATAAACGGGTCGCGGCTTGAACTGCGACCCAACAACTGTGCGCCGACGACCAGTTGGTCGATTAACTCTTTTTCAAAATCGGGGAAGCCTTCTCCTTCGGCACTCTCCCAGATAAGAGATTCCTCTGCCAGCGACGTGACGTTATCAGGATAAATCCCGCGTTCACGGAAGGCTTCAATCATGGCCGCACGCTCGCCGTTTTCGTCTGCGGGTGAAAGCTCGAAGTCAGCCGTGACGAGAGCGCGCAGGTAGTCTCCGAAGGTGATGTCCACGGGCGGCAGGTACTCAAAGGCGCGGATGCACATGGTCAGAATTGACTGTGCTGTGCTGGATGCTTCCGCCGCAATGCGATTAACGAGGTCTGGATGGAGGTCGCCCGCAGGCAGTTGCCCTGTGCCGCCCGTAGCGATGCGAATCAAATCTTTAATTCGTTTCTGGTAGGTATTAAAGAAAGCCTCGAACACTGCGGAGACCAGAATGGAACCCCTCTCATGCGGCTCGAATACCGACTCATAGAGACGCGGGTCAGGCTTGCCATGCGCTCCGGCGCCGCCGCCGCTGCCGTTGGTCTTGCTGGTATCGACAGCACTACGCAACGCTCTGCCTTGTCCTGTGGCATATCCGAATTCGCGCGCCAGTTCAATCAGGGGAGTCGGGGAGCGCAAGTCGCTACGCGTCTCCTGAATCAAGCCGCGGAGAATGTCTGGAAAGGAGAAGTGCTGAAAGATGGCAACGATGTCAGAGAAGCCTTCGTGAAACGCAGAGACATCACGATTGCTCGGCTCGATAAAGTATTTCCGCAGGCGGTCAACGAGCGCATGCGTCATTTCGTGTGCAATGATGTCGTGAGAGAGGCAAGTAAAGACGGTTTGGCCGGGGAGATTGGGGCCGGGGTTGAGTTTGTCCGCCTGAAAGTATCCGAAAAAGAGGGCTAACGAATCGGGGTCATAGAAGGCGTTAGCGCCCTGAAACGCGTGTGGGAAGATGCGAAGTTTCTGGTTATAGCGAAAGGAGATTCTGCGTCCGAGCGCCCGTTCAAAGTTCTCTATCACCTTCATGGCGACGGCGTAGACCATCTGTTGATGAAAACAGGGCACAGACTCGTTCGGGTCAAGCCCGCCTCGCATCAAGACGCCGGGCGCATTTAGATCGACGGGCGTGTAGTAGCATTTGTTTGCGCCGTCGTAATCAATCACCTCAACGCGCGACCCTCTCGGCCCAATCTGCAAATCAGGCTCGTTGGCGATTTCAATCGTGATTCTTTGATTCGCTGCGCGACCGAGCATCGGGTCGAAAGCAAATATTTTGAGCGGTCGCCGTGTGGGTGGCAGGTCTATGTAGGAAGATTTAGTCATAATGCGCTCCGAAAATTTGGTCTGACTCGACGGTCAGGGTTGTCGCCGCGACGGTCTGACGTGTGCCGCCCCGCGTTCCCCGTCTAACGCTCCTAGAGTTGCCGGACGACACATTGAAATAAAGTCGCTGACGGCTTCGAACTCGTTGCATAGTTTAACGCTCCGTCTCCTTCGACGGCTTGCGCGTGACCACAGCTTTGACTGAAAGGTTGGTACGCGGGTCGGTTAACGTCACCACTTCCGCCGCACCCGGATTCTTGATGGTCAGCGTGGCCTCGGTTGACGAACTAACAATCAACTCCTCTATCCTCGCTCTTCCACTGACGGATGCCGTCATCGCGTCATTAAAACCAGACCCTTCGATTCTCACAACAAGGAATGCAGGCGTCTTTCCGTTCGCGGCCTCGTAGCTCACAACGCTCACTCTCCTGACACTCAGGAAAGCGGGGTTATCGACGGGCTTGGACTTAATCGTCTTCTCGCTTGTCGAAAGCGTGGCCTGTATGGTCGCGTCAGGCGGCGCGGGGATTTGGGCTTGCCAGAGAGTTGATGTGGCGGGCGACACCCCGACATCGACGCCGTTGACGAAAAGCTTGTGTGTAGAATTAAAGCCCGCTCCGGTGACTATTGCCGTTAGCATCCCGCCGCTGACGTTGCGAAACACGTCAACGCTATCAATCCTGAGCGGAGGCGGGCCGGGAGCGCCCCTGAACATCGGTGCGGCGATGGTAACGCAGGGTGGCGGACGAGTCGCGCTACATTTCCTTTTATTGTCGCCGAGCAATGTGGAGTTTGGAACTCCGTTGATGCTGATATTATCCAGCCAGTTAAGGTCAATTGCTTTACCGGGCGCTATCAAGGTAATCGTTGGTGTCTCATCGAAATCCGGGGGCATAACGAAGGAGAGCACTAATCTATTAGCATCTATCCGCTCGATATTACCGCGTATTTTTTCCTTCTCAAAAATTTCGCCTACCCTGATTCCAGCCCTGCTGTCATCGAGCAGAAAAGGCTGCGCGACACCGATGGATTGTAGAAGCGGCACGCCGTTGATAAGCGCCCCAACCTGCGAAGAGAAATTGTAACCGGAGATAACGACTACGATGCGTTCGCCTTTATTGACGGGCTGATAAGAAAGACCCTCAACCCAAAAATCATTGTCCCCATTGGCTCCCCCCGGAATGGGAACGAGGAAAGCTTTATTGCCGCCGCAGTTACGGCTCGTCCTGTTTGTGTCTGTCCACCTGCTATTCGTTGTGTCAGCGAAATCGTTTGGCTGATAGGCCGAGCGTGGGAAGTAACAGCCGTTGGATTCAACGATGAGCGAAGTCGCTTCTTCGGGTACGACAACAACCGCATAAGTGGTACGCACACCTGAGTGCAACCTATCTGTGCCGGGCATCGGAGTGAACGTCCAACCGAACTCGCGCGACCCTTTGCCGAAGGCCGACGAATAGAGTTCCTGTTGGACAAACTGTGTGAACTGTTCGCGCTGCCGCTGGACGTTGAGCCGCGCGCCGAAACCAAAGAGGAATGAGGCTACAGCAGTGAGTGCGCCCGCCTTGACCTTCAATTTCATGTCGTTGACATTGAGCGAACTCTGGCGCGGAATTAGTTCAACCGTTCGCACAGACCGATCATTTATCGACAATAGTCCACGCGATGTGCTGAATGTTTGAGGCGTTTCTAAATCAATGAATTCGACGTTATTGGCTCTCTTGCGGCTCCGGGGGTCTTCTTCGGCAGATGACCCCAAAATTTCTCTGACCTTTTCTGAGGTAGAGGCAGGTGCAGGGTTGAGCCTGTCTTGATAAGTCTCACCCGCATTATTACTGTTACCACCATTATTATTACTGTTACCATTCTTATTGCGCTCGGCATAACGCTGCCTCTGACGCTCGCTCCTGCCTTCATTCTTTTTCGTATAGCCAACGATTTTCCACCACGACTGCGCCCATTTTTTGTTTGCTTCGTGATGCGCGACGTTGACAGTCTGAGGCAGTTCGAGAAAGAGGAGGCGTTCGCCGGGACCGACTTCATCGCGCAGGAGCGTGAGTTGCTTGGCGATGATTTCATATTGCATCTGCAAAAAGTTTTCGAGTTTGAGCGTCGCGTTGAGTTGCGGGTTGACGTTGAACATTTCAATCTGCTTTTTGGCAGCATCTTCAACCGCCTTGTCGAAAGTGCTCTTGGGTAATTTATCAGGCTCAAACTCACCACCTTCGGCTTCGGTGGCCGTGAGTGTGGTGGAGGGCGTGCCGAGGCTCGTCAGTTCGCTATTGGTAGACTCAATCTGAGAGTTCACCACGGCGCGCTCGGCGGTTTTCGCGGTGATTTGCGCGGTGAGGCGGTCTTTTTCTTCCTGACTTGTGGCGTTCGCTTTTTCGCTCTCCAACTGCGAGATAGCGCGTGTCAGTACGAGTTGCTCCTCCTGCAACTTATCACGTCGATTGAGTAACAACTGGCGACGCTCGTTATTAGATTGTCGATTGCGAGAAGCCGCTCTGTTATTCACCAAATCGGCCTGATTAAAGTTGGCCGCGATTTCGGTTAGTTGCCGGAAGACTTCAAAGTTGAGGCCGTTGATAGCGTTTGCGTCAAGGTCTTCCAACGCTTTCGCCCTCAAATCCAGATTCCGCCTGTGCATCTGCGCGAGCAGGTAATGTGCCTGCTCAAGCGTCCAGACGTTCGGCTGGTCGGCATTGACGACGATGATTCTGTTCTGCGCCTGCGCCGTCGTCGGCACTAAGCCCGCGAAACTGTTGAATAACAGAACAATCAGCAGGAGCCTTGCGAGAGGATTGCGAAAATGTGACTTCATGGGATGCTCTCCAAATCAGCGTCAAGAGTCGGGGGGATGATGCAACGCACTCTGAAATTCACCTTTCAAATTTTGTTTCTTCAAAGTGATTGTTCACACACCTCTTGTATTTGCGTGGAATGATGGCTCGCGTAGGGCGACAAAAGTCGTTCGAGTAAATCGCGCGATATTGAATTTCGAGGTAGACGCTCGATTCAGACTCGGTTCTAACGGGAGACAGCTTTCTCCGGCAGCCTCACTGACAAGAGCCTAATACTATGCGAGATGCAGTTCCCGTCTATATCATAACGAACCAAATCAAAGCGACAGCTATCACCGAAAGCAAGCTCTTCATAAATGGATGGTTCAATCGCGAGAAATATTTCAGAGCGGAACAAGGCGGCGAACAGCTCGCGTCTACGCAATTACCACAAAGAGATTCACACTGAACTCCGCGCATCCCGCCTCATCTGCAAATAGAACTAATTCAGCGACGAATTCAGGCGATGACGCGGAAAGTGTGTCATAAATGTTGCGTTGGCGATGGAATTTGTGAAGAATTTGTGAAAAACCGCTTGACAGTCTCACGCTAAATAGCCTACTTTGCCGATTCTTCGTCTGGGCAAACCTGAGGATTTCCCTACCTTAAATCTTAAATTGCAGAAGCAAAGCCCGTTATTTTCATTAATCCCCACGCATGCATGTGAATTCTACGCGCCGCAATTTAGAGACATTTACGCGTAGTCCTTTGAAATCCGGTCGGTGATTGCCGCATTTGCCGCCCGTCACTCGCTTGCAAACAAATTGATGCCCGAAGCAGCCGTCCACTCAAATTCACGGCTTTGCAGAGGCATCAACATCCACTATTCGGTCTACTCAGCCGCGTCGCCCCACTCAGTTTTATTCAACACCACCTGTCAGAACCGAAATAAATAAAATGAAGCCCACCGCATCACACTCGCGCCGCCGAGCGTCTACAGCACATCGCAGAATCTCACAACTGCTGTCTTTTCTATTATTTATGCGAGTGGTCGCGCCTCCCGCGCTGGCTACCCCGGCGATGCCGTCGCCGCTCGCCGCGATAATGACAAACGCGCCGAAAAAATTGGCTGCCTTGTGGGGTGGGAGTGAGAGGCATGTAAATCGTGTGGAGGTGCAGGACAGCAGGGCACGTTGGTTACTGTCATCAATAACTTCGATATCGCCCTAACACCAATTAGCACAACGTTTAGCGACCACGTCGGGATCGACTATCACCAGCCGACGAAGAAAATAGTTGTTTCCGCCAACCATCCTTCCGGTCAGCCGAATAATTTTGAACTCATCGACGCCGACGGAACCCATCGCAATTTCTCGAATTTGAGCGTGTATGAGCGAAGAATCAACCCTCACAGAGGATTCATGAGCGTCGAGACGAAGCGGGTTTTGAACGACAATTTGGTGCGCCGCACTTGCAGACTTCCGGGTGCGTGGGGTCGCGGTAGTCCATCGTGATTTCCTCACCGGCCTCGATGTCGCGCAGCGCGAAGAAGATGATGCGGTCGCCGGGCGCGACGCGCATGTAAGCGTTAGGCGCGCACGAATGATTGATGTAGGCCGTCTCGTCGCCGCCGACCAGTCCGTCAATAGCGACTTCATCGTTGAGTTGAATAATCTTGATGGCGTCCTGCTGGTCAAGACGCCTCTGAATTTTGCGTTTGCCACGGATTAGTTCACCCGCATAGGCGGCAATCTTTTTGCGCCGCGCGAAGGGGACGAGGGCGAAGCAGCCCTTCCCGAAAATCTTACTTTTTCTAACTTCCAACTTCTTCGACATAGCTGACATATTCCAAAAATTCCTCGTCTCTCGGCTCAAATTTGCTCTCTCACATCAAACTGTTATCAACGTCTCTCGACAGCGTTTGCGTCGGCAGCGTGTAGTCGACGCTGTGGCGACGTGTCAAATCCAATTCTCACGAAAGGTGTTCGAGACGACGTTTCGCCTTGACGATTTGACGGCTAATCCGTTCGGCCTCCGCCGCGAGTTTGTCGCGTCCCTGCTGTGCCTCTGCATCGACGGACTGCTTTAGTTGATAGAGACGGTCTTGCCTGATTCTCTTGAGGCCGAATTCTACCGTCCGTAATTCTTCCTTCAAACCGAGAAGACGGCTCGCCAAATCTTCCTCCGCGTCGTCGTTCTGCGGCATCGCACAATAGGATTGCAAACCCTCGTCACCGAGTAGCGTATGGAGGCTCTCGGCATCGCCCTCGCGGTAGGCGCGGCTCGCCTCGGCCATAATCGTGTGGCGACGACGCGCTTCCGTTTCGTCGGCAGCATGGTCTGGATGAAACATGCGCGCGACAGACCAGAACAACTTGCGAAGCGCGGTCTTGAGAGGCAAAACGGCTGACGAGGTTTCTCCGTCGCTGCTCGTTCGAGATGCGTCTTCTTCTTCGCCCGCGTCAGCCGCGTCGCCGAGTAGACGCTGCTCCGCTTCCCTCACAGCGCGTTCGACATCCGCCAATTCCGACAGACGACTTCCGACCACCTGCGTATATCGCACGCGGAACGCATGAAACTCCGCTTGCAACGCGGCGAGTTCGGCGCGACGCTCGGCCAGCAGCGTTTCCAGACGCGCGACCTCCACAGTTAAATCGACGGGGGCATCTTTGTCGGCGGTTGATTGAAGACTAAGGCTCTGCATCATCTCTTTCAAGCGCACAGTGTAACAACAGACGAACGCAATGTCTTGCGTCCGACCACGATGCTTTTTAATCGCCTGCAAACGTCCAGATGGCGGCTTCTAGTTCTTCGAGCGTGAGATGGACAGCGGCGGGCGAGAGACGCAAGGCATACTTACGAAGGTCGCTGCATTCATAGAGGATGGTGAGCAACATCAAACGCGCACGCATGTTCGTATCGAGTTGCGCTTCGGTGTAGCCGTAGGCGTGCAGCATCGTCCGTTGCAGTTCGCGCCTGCCTTGCACCATGAGTACGCCGGGCGCGACGAATTCATACTCATGAAATCCGCAAAACGAATCACCGAAATCGAATAAGCCCGACGGCAGCCAGCACCCCGAAGTCTGTGCGAGCAGGACGTTGCCGGGATGAATGTCGCCGTGCAGCAGCACGGGTTGGTAATCCGTCTGGGGCAACAATTCCAAACGCGCGGCGATGTAGGCGGGCAGACTCCTGAGCCATTCGGGATTCGCGTCGCAGGCTCGCTGTCGCTCGACGGAGGCGTGTGCCTGTTGCTCGACGTAAGCGTGCCAGTCGCGATTCAAGGCTGCTTGCGAGAGCGGAGCCGCGTGCGCGTGCAACTCACGCATAGCCACGCCGAGACGCGATACAATCACCATGCGCTCGCCGTCTTCAATCTCCGTCCACACATCTCTCATCGGGATACCCGGCAGATGCGTCATCACAAGATACGGCCAGCCATCGAGTTCGCCCGTGTGGACTACTTCCGGCGTCGCAACCGAGAGCTTGCCGTGTGCGAATTCAAGCGATGCCCTTTCACGCCCGTACTGCCCTCGAAGCGGTGCGAAGATTTTGACGACGAAGCGTTGGTCAACAAAGAAGATGATGTTTTCGCCGTGGGTCGAACGTCGCAGGGTCGTGTAAGCGAGACGATGCCGCGCGCAAATCGCGTCGGTGGCCTGTTGCCACACGTCGTCGTGGAAACGGCGTCGGAACGCGTCGGCGTCGGTGATGGATGGAAGGTTTAGGCGCATGTCGTCGGGCGCGGCGTCTGTGTCGAAAAGGAGCCGAAGCGAGACTTCAAGGTTCTTTGAAGCCACACATTCTGGTTAACTGAAACCGTTTTTATGATATACCTCGCGGCGAGTTTCATTAAACTTGAAGGAGCGGGGAATGAAAAGAATCCTGTTTTTATGCTTCGTGTTGATGCCGTGCGCGTTGGTTTGTCGGGCGCAGGCGAGCGGCAATATCGGTTATTCGCAGACGGGCGGTAACGCGAGAGCGGAGCAGAATGAACGCAACAAACGTGTGCTCGCACAGGGAGAACTTCCGCCAAGCCCGACGAGCATGTTTATCGAAGCGAGCGTGTTGATGAACGTGAAAGCCGACGCACACGTCGCGGTTTTCGGCATGATGCAAGAATGCGCGACGGTGCCCGAATGTCATCAGAAGATGGACGCTACGGTCAACGATTTCTCCGGTCGGTTAAGAACGTTAGGTATCGGAGCCGATGATGTCTACGTCGATTTCGCGGCGCAGAATAAGATTTACGGATTTGAGTTGGTGGGCAACGTGGCAAAGGAGAAGCTCGTCGGGTTTGAGTTGAAAAAGAACATTTCCATTCATTATCGAGACAAAGAGGTGCTCGACAAATTAGTGATTGCGGCATCGCAATCGAAAATCTTCGACCTCGTTAAAGTTGATTATATCGTCAAGGACATCAGCAGCGTCGAGAGTCGTTTGACGGAAGAAGCCGCGCGAATCATCAAGCAAAAGGTGGCGAAGTATGAAAGACTTCTCGACATCAAACCTCTCTCCCCGCCGCAACTCTACGCAGAGAAACCCAGTATCTATTACCCGACGGAAATGTACGATTCCTACACGGCGTATGAGTCGGAGGACGTGAGCAGCGATTATTTCAACCGTGACCGCTACACCGTCCAGAGGGCGCGCAAGAGTCGCACCTTCTTCTTCAATGCGCTCAACGGCGACGGGTTTGATTACGTGATTAATCCCGTCGTCATCGAACCCGTCGTGCAATTCACACTCTATCTGAGAGCGAAGTATGAAACCGAGCCGTTGAAAAAATAAGAAACCGCGAAAGGACGAGAAGCGAGGCGAGTAAAGGAAAAAGGGAAGGGAAACGGTTAAGGGTCAAGAGCAGCCGTGCTGTTGTTCGTTGTCCTTTTCGCCGTTGACCCTTTTCCTTTTTCCTTTTGATTTTTAGATTTCTGGAAGTTGCCAGTCCATAGCGGGTTTGCCTGCCGCTTGGAGGGCGCGGTTGATGGCGGAGAAAGGACGGCAACCGAAGAAGCCATGATGTGCGGCGAGCGGCGACGGGTGTGCACATTCGACGATTGAATGGCGTGAGGTGTCAATGAGCGCGGTCTTCTTCTGTGCGTAGCGTCCCCAGAGCACGAAGACGACGGGGCTGTTTTTGTCGTTAACCTTCTTGATGATGGCGTCGGTGAAGATTTCCCATCCCTTGCCCTTGTGTGAGTTGGGCTCGCCCGCGCGCACGGTCATGACGGCGTTGAGCAACAAGACGCCCTGCTTCGCCCACGGCGCGAGATAACCGTTGTTGGGGATGCGGAAGCCGTCGATGTCGTCTCGTAGCTCTTTGTAGATGTTGACGAGCGAGGCGGGAGGCTTCATGCCGGGTTTGACCGAGAAGGCCAATCCGTGAGCCTGATTCTCGCCCGGATAGGGGTCTTGGCCGAGCAAGAGGACGTTGACGTTCTTGTATGGCGTTAGTTGGAGCGCGGCAAAAATGTCTTCTTCGCGCGGGTAGATGGTGTGCGACTTCTGTTCTTCGGCGAGGAATTGTTGAAGTTTGAGAAAGTATGGTTTCTCCAACTCGTCGGCCAATTGCGGACGCCATGCGGCGGGAAGTTCGGGAAGCATAAAAAAACCTCTCTACGGCTTCGGGATAACAACAGAACATCCGGGAATATTCAATAACGCCGCCAATCTTACGCGTTACCGCGCATCCGCGTCTATCCGCAATTTTGTCAGTCGAAGTTGGCTGCCCCGCCTTAAAGCATGTGAAACGATTGATTTAGATTTGATGAGTCGAAGCGGTACGCTCATTGCTTCTTGACATTTACATGTTGCGTCGGTGACGCAAAATCGTACACAGCACCGGAAGCCCTGAAACTCGTCTGGGCGGTGCTCTGTTTATTGAGATTTTCGATTGGTGAAAGGGGAGAAAGAATGGCAAATTCAACGGGAGCTACAAGAGGACGTTCGGAGATGGTTACGGGCATGTTCAGGGATAGGGAGAGCGCCGAGCGCGCCTACGATTCACTTACACGCCGCGGTTATAGCAAAGACGACATTAACGTCATAATGTCTGATGAAACACGCAATAAATATTATCCAGAGGGCAGCGACGCGGCGGATACGGAGTTTGGCAGCAAGGCTCTGGAAGGTGCGGGCAAGGGTTCGGCTATCGGCGGCACGGCGGGCGCAATTCTCGGCGCGATTGCCGCTATCGGCACTACTGTGGCGCTTCCCGGCCTCGGCCTGCTGGTTGCGGGGCCTCTGGCTGGCGCACTCGTCGGTGCGGGCGCAGGTGGCGCGACGGGCGGACTCATCGGCGCGCTCGTCGGTTCAGGGATTCCCGAAGACCGCGCGAAGGAGTACGAGGAAGGCGTCAAGAGCGGCGGCATCGTGCTCGGCTTCAACTCGCGCAACGACGACGATGCGGAGTATTTCGAGAAGGAATGGAACGACAATAAAGCCGAGGGCATCTATCGCGGCGAGGCGCGGATTCCGGTGGTCGAAGAACAACTGGAAGTCGGCAAACGCGAAGTCGAACGCGGCGGCGTGAGAGTCGAAAGCCGTGTTACGGAGACGCCCGTCGAGCAGCAAGTGAACTTGCGCGAAGAACGCGTCCATGTCGAGCGTCATCCGGTTGACCGTCCGGTCGGCGACGCCGAAAATCTCTTCAAAGAAGGCACCATCGAGGTCACTGAGCGCGGCGAAGAGGCAGTCGTGTCGAAGCAGGCGCGCGTGGTCGAAGAAGTGGTCGTTAACAAAGAGGTCGGCGAGCGGACGGAGACGGTCAGCGATACCGTCAGGCGCACCGATGTCGATGTGAAAGAGGTCGGCGGCACGACGACGACCAAAGGCCGGACAGACAATCGTTAACAACCCTTGAGCCTCGAACGTTCTCGGACGTTCGAGGCTCAACGTCATTTTCAACCCGCGACGCTCGCGTCGGATTCGGCGTCGGGCGTCGCGGGTCATAGATGAGGGTTTTTAAGTTCAAGGTTTAAGCGCGGGGAGAATCTTCGCGGCGTGGAAAGGAGCGGTGATGAGTCAGCAAAGAGCCAGAACGGTGCCAGTGACCGACAAGGATGGTTTACACGGCAGTATCGATACGACATCGTTACGTAGTAATAGCGGACAAGTTCTTGTGCATCTCGAAAATGGTCAACAGGCGTGGGTGCCGTTTGACGAATTGCTTCTCCAAAACGACGGCAGTTTCACACTGCCGTTCAGTCTCTCCCAGTTCAGGAACGAAAGGGAGACGCGCGACGCAGGCGACAACGCACGTCAGGGACGAGGACGCGAACAAGACGAGACGGTGGTTGTTCCGGTGGTGGCCGAAACGTTGCAGGTTGAGAAGCGCAAGGTCGAGACGGGCGGCGTACGCATCAAGAAAATCGTGCATGAGCGCGAAGAGATTGTGGATGAGCCGCTCATCCGCGAAGAGGTTCAGGTCAAACGCGTTCCCATCAACCGCGTCGTGGAAGGCCCGATTCCTGTGCGTCACGTCGGCAATACGATGATCGTCTCGTTGCTCGAAGAAGTGCTGGTCGTTGAGAAGCGTCTGATGTTGAAAGAGGAGTTGCACATCACGAAGGGCGAAGTGGAAACATACAAGCCGCAACGCATTACACTTCGCACCGAAGAAGCGTTCATCGAACGCGTCGATGCTCCCACACAAACGGATGATACGCGTCGGTTTGATGATGACGACGTTGATGCGAGAACAGGCATTTAACCGAGCGGCTTACCAACAGCGCGTGACAGGAAGTGTCCATGCAATACGAATGGTAATGCGAATGAATGAAAGGGGACGATTATGGCGAAGACGATAGTTGGTTTATTCGATAACCGCGTCGATGCGCGAAATGCCGTGGAAGAGTTGCTCGACGAGGGCGTCCAGCGCGACGACATCAGCGTAATGTCGAAGGAGACGAAAGGACAAAACGCCTCCGTCGAGTACATCGAAGAAGACGGGCATGAGCAGGTCGAAGACATGGCGAAGGGCGCGGGCACGGGCGCGGCCATCGGCGGCGCGGGCGCGCTTCTCTTGAGTCTCGCTTCGCTCGCCATTCCCGGCATCGGCCCCGTGTTGGCCGTCGGGCCGCTCGCCGCGCTCATCGCGGGCGCGGGCATCGGCGCAACAGCGGGCGGCATGATTAGTGGTCTGACGCGTCTCGGCGTGTCGGAAGACGAAGCCCACAATTACGCGGAGGGTGTGCGTCGCGGCGGGACGCTGATTAGCGTTAACACGCCCGACGAGATGGCGAATCGCGTCGTCACGATTTTGAAGGGAAACGGAGCGGTCGAAATCGACAAACGCGCCTCACAATGGCGCGATGAAGGTTGGAGCGGCTTCGATGCCAACGCGACCAACGCCGCATTCAACACTTTCGCAGGCAACCAGACCGGACGCTCCAACACAGGCGAAATGACAGCCGAACACAGACCCGTCGCCGCGCCGCAAACCAACGCGGCGAGACGCGGCGAGATTGCCGTGCCCGTGGTAGAAGAACAACTGGAAGTCGGCAAACGCGAAGTCGAACGCGGCAGTGTGCGTGTGCAGACGCGCGTCACGGAGACACCCGTTGAAGAAGAAGTGCCGTTGCGAGAGGAACGCGTCAACGTCGAGCGTCGCGCGGTTGACTACACTTTCCACGGCACCGAGTCGGAAGCCTTCAAGGAATCCATGATTGAAATCAAGGAAGCCTATGAAGAGTTGGTGGTGAACAAGAAGGCGCGCGTGGTTGAAGAGGTCGTGGTCGGCAAGGATGTCGAGCAGCATACGGAGACGGTGCGCGAGACGCTGCGCCGCACAGACGTTGATGTCGAACCCATCGAGCCGGGGCGCGCGGCACGCGGCGCGAGTGCTTCGTCACAACCCAACGACCCGACGCGCGGCGGTTCCGACAATTCATAAAGGTCGAATTTCGACAGCAACGAAAGAGCCGGGGCGCGAAATCAACAGTATGCGTGCGCCATCGACTTACTTAATTTTTGTTTGCGAGTTGCTGATGTGCGCGGTCAGGCGTGAGAGTAGGTTGACGTAAAACGTCGCTCCACGTTGCAACGTCGCACATGGCAGCAGCAAACTTTATACACTTGATAAGCATGGGAGGCTATTGAGGATGGAAAAAATTAATTTGTTCAAAACTTTGAGAGTCGGAGTGCTCGGCCTGAGCCTGACTCTTCTGATGTTGGCGGTTCCTGCGTCGGCGCAGAACGACAACGCCAGCAACGCAAACGCCACGAATACCAATGCGACCACAACGACGCGCACGACGGAAAGCCGACGCGCCGATGTGCGCGAAGAGGATGACGACACCGATTGGGGATGGCTTGGATTGCTCGGCCTCGCGGGTCTGCTCGGCTTGATGCCGAGAAAGCGCGTTCCCGTCGTCCACGAAACGAGAGAGGTGCGCGACGAACGCACGTCGCCTAATCCGCCGCGTCGATAGTCGAGCGTCCGGCGTTCGATTAACAGCGGGAGGGTCGCAGGAGAATAGTTCCTGCGACCCTCTTTTTTTCTGCTCCAAACATATTCTTCCAGAGAGAGTCGCTGTGTTGCTGCGTCTCGGTGGCAGGTTTTGAAATTCGGGATTTATAATCGTTTGCTATGACGAAAAGCGTGTGGCGGGCGGCACGTCGAGACGTGCCGGAAGCCCTGACGGAGCGGCAACTCGCGCGTGGTTTAGCATATTTAGCGGAGCGCGACGGGGATTTGGCAGCTATTTTGAAACAACTCGGCGCGCCACCTCTGTGGGAGCGTGAGAGGGGATTTCCGACGCTCATCAATATTATCCTCGAACAACAAATTTCGTTGGCGTCTGCGAAAGCGGCGTTTGAGCGCCTCTTGGCCGCCGCGTCGCCTCTGACGCCTCGCCGCTTTCTGGAATTTGACGACGAGACGCTCAAGCGCATCGGTTTTAGTCGGCAGAAGACGGTTTACGGGCGACATTTGGCCGAGGCCATCGTCGATGGTCGGCTGGATTTGGAGGCGCTCGACGCGATGCCTGACGCGGAGGTGAAGACGGAGTTGATGAAAATAAAGGGCATCGGGGCGTGGACGGCGGATATTTATCTCTTGCGCGCGTTGCTGAGGCCGGACGCGTGGCCGAGCGGCGATTTGGCGCTCGCCATCGCGTTGCAGGAGGTCAAGCGTCTGGACGTGCGCCCGACGCCCGACGCGCTCGAAGCGTTGAGCACGGTTTGGAAGCCGTGGAGGGCTGTGGCGGCGCGTCTGTTATGGCACTTTTACCTCTGCGTGCCGAGGCCCAAAGTCACGTCGCTGAAAGCGGTCTGACGGTTTAACATGGAGGTTTCGCAGCGTTGGTTGTATAAAGTAACGCTCCGCGAAGTTTGATTAAAGCGAAGGAAGGAACGACGGCGACCACTATGTCAGATAATTTGACGAGAGAGACTTTTGCCCCGCTTTTACACACAAAATTTCGACTTCATTTTGACGAGACGCAATCGGTCGAGGTTGAACTCGTCGAAGTGAGCGCGGAGGATTTCCCGCAAGTCGAAGGAATGGAACGCTTTACACTCGTTTTTCACATACCCGTCAAGCAGCCTATCCCGCAACGCACCTACCAGATGGAACATGTGCAAATAGGCACTTTTGCTATTTTCATCGTACCCATCGGACACGACGCTGAGGGCTTTCGTTACGAGGCGGTCTTTAATCGGTTGGCGGCGTAGCGTTGACCGTGGGGCTTTTGCGTTCCATAAAGAGATACATTCCGACCTCTCCGGTGGACGCAAAACCAAGTCGCTCGTAGAAGCGTTGCGCCCCCGTGTTGTCTTTGTAGACGGTGTGGCGCATCGTTTTGCCCGACGCGTCGGCTTCGGCGATGAGTTGGTGCAGGAGATATGTGCCGATGCCGGAGTTTTGATGTTCGGTGAGAATGGCGATGTCGAGCAGATGAATGGCGTCATCCGTCCGCACGACCCACAATCTGCCCACGGGACGTTCATCAAGAAAGACGATGTTGTAATCGGCTGCCGGATATTTCTCGTCGTAGGACTGTCGTTGCGCCTTGTGCTGCATCTGCAAGAAGGCGTGCTTCTGTGCGTCGTTCCAGGGCACCATCGCCATCTCCGCCGCACGCGTGCTCGAATAAACCTTGAACAGAAAATCTTCATCCTCCGGCGTCGCACGCCGCAACGTCACGGCGAAATTAACGTCGGTCAACTGTTCCGGCCAATTCTGTTCCATGAATTTTAACTCGCTCCCGTCAACGAATAATGCGTGAATGCACGCGCCGACATCTGCGACCGACGCGCGAGCAGTCTATTTTCTTGCGTCTCAACATACAACAATAAATTGTCGTGGCAAAACAGCTTTTTCTTGTAATTCCCCTAAACACGCATTACAATCCCTCGCACTGTTCCAAGTATCTGGAACCTCGTAACATCCCGATAAGCTTTACGTAAATTAGCATTCTGCTCTACATGCGTCTTCGGATGCGTGGTCTTTCAAGTCAAAAGGTCTCTCGCAAAAATCAAAATCAGCTTCGACAGACGCGTCGAAGTGCGCTCCTTAACTCCAACACATCAGTTAGAGGACAGTTTTCCGAAGTCCGTTAAAGGAGATAGTTATGAGTGAACCCTTCCTGGCCGAAATCAAAATCATCAGTTTCGGCTACGCCCCCCAAGGGTGGGCTTACTGTAATGGGCAATTGATGCCCATCAATCAAAATCAGGCGCTTTTTTCACTTCTCGGTACTACCTACGGCGGCAACGGGCAGACCACATTCGCGCTTCCAGACCTGCGTGGCCGTATCCCCATTCATACCGGACAAGGTTTCACCCTCGGTCAAGCTGGCGGCCAAGAGGTGCACACAGTGACCCAGAGCGAGATGCCCACCCACACGCACATCCTCAATGCGACGAATAATCAGGCTCCCTTAAACGACCCGACCAACAACGTGCTCGCCAAATCGACCTTGTTTGTCTATGGCCCGTTTGCGAGTCCCGCCCTCATGGGCGCAGAGTCGGTGACAAACGTTGGGGGCAGTCAGCCGCACGAAAACAGGCAACCCTATCTGACCCTCGGCTTCATCATCGCGCTGATAGGCATCTTCCCGTCACGGAACTAAATTGAGGAGGAAAAATTATGTCAAATCCCTTTATCGGAGAAATCAGGATGTTCGGCGGCAATTTCGCGCCCGCCGGATGGGCGTTCTGCGACGGCCAGTTAATCCCCATCTCTGAGAACGACGCGCTCTTTACACTCATCGGCACCACTTACGGCGGCGACGGTCAGGAAACCTTCGCCCTTCCAGACCTGCGCGGGCGGATTCCGCTCCATCAAGGTCAAGGCCCCGGCATTAGTAGTAACTATATCCTCGGCGAAAGGGCCGGAGTGGAAGAAGTTACGCTGACCATCAATCAAATCCCCATCCATACACATCCGCTCTCGGCTTCGACGGGCACGGGTACGCAGCAGACACCGCAGGGCGCAGTCTCGGCGCAGACCACGGCGCAAGCCTATGCGAGTCTGTTAGAGCCGGTCAACATGTCCTCTCAATCCATCGGCCCGACCGGCGGGAGCCAGCCGCACACCAACATCCAGCCTTACTTGAGCATTAGCTTCATCATTTCGCTGTTCGGCCTTTTCCCGCGGCCAAACTAGGAGGAACCCCAATGTCTGACCCTTTTGTCGCAGAAATTCGCATCGTCGGCTTCAATTTCGCCCCCACAGGCTGGGCGTTCTGTAATGGACAACTCTTGCCCATATCCCAGAACACAGCCCTCTTCTCGCTGCTCGGAACCTTCTACGGCGGCGACGGTAAATCAACCTTCGCCCTCCCCAACCTGCAAGGCAGTGCCCCGATTCATCAGGGACAGGGGTCGGGTCTGTCCGAATACTTCCTCGGTCAGCAAGGCGGAAGCCAATTTGTCACGCTGCTTGAATCCGAGATGCCCGCCCACGCGCATGCTCTGATAGCAACATCTGAGCAGAGCAACGAAAACAACGTCACAGGAAATTACTACGGCGTCGGCAACACGATGTACGCCAATCCAAGCGTCGGCGGGCTGGGAGCAATGTCTTTCAATGCTCTCGCCATTGCAGGCGGGAGTCTGCCGCACAACAACATGATGCCGTACCTGACGCTCAACTTCATCATCGCGATGCAAGGCATCTTTCCGCCGCGCTCGTAAATGCACGGACGATTTCAGCCGACCCGTTTCAATCGTACACGGGCGCGACGGCTGGAATCGAATCGTACCGCGCGGCTTAATCGCCGCTCATCGTGGCGCGTGCGAGGCGTCAGTCTTGCACGTCCCACCATCTTCGCAGGCTACGTCGTCGGGGCAGGAGGGAAACGCGAATCCTTTGAATTTTCGTGGAAAGCGTTTCCCTCTACCCCGTCGGCCTCAAATTTTGGTTTCAAATTCTGGTAAATTCTCATACAATATCCGGTCGATAGTCGCTTGAGGCCAGCCCGCCTTGACAGAGCGACTGGTCGCTGCCAATCTGCATTCCAGTGATAAAGTTCTTGATAGCACATCATCAGGTGACAATCTGCCGACATTTTCTCACCCACCTACTTCATTCTCTCAATCCCCCAAGGTTGACGAGATGAATTTCTAAGGAGCGCCATGAAGCATTCAACTCGTTCGACCGAATTTCGCAGTTCGCGAGCCATACTCGCCAGCCTGATTTCTTTTCTCATATTCTTTACACCGCTTACTCCCTTAGCCGTCGCTTCTCCACCTTCAGCCAAAAATCGCACGCCGAACGTCGTTTCCACCGAAACGAACGCCGCGACGAGCGACGCTCAGACGGCGACGCACGACAATCATGCTGCCGTAGTGAGTCTCGCCAATCCGGCTGAGCCTGCGGCGTTCCTTCCAAGCATCACGGCCACGAAGGTCGATTCCTTCCCTGACACGGACGGCGACGGCAAAGCCGTCCCCGGCGAGGAAATCACCTACACCGTCACCATCACCAACAACGGCACGACGGCGGCCACCGGCGTCACCTTCAACGACAATTTCGACAGCAACACGACCTTTGTCCCCGGCTCGCTTCAAACACAGCCCATCGCCTTCAACGACGTTGCCTCCACGTTCGGCAATGTCCGCATCTCAACCGCCAACGGGGCAATCAATCTCATCGCCAACGACCGCGACCCGGATGTCGGCAACGGCGCGTCGAGCGGCCTCACAGCGAGCGGCCCGACGACCTCTGCCAACGGCGGCAACGTCAGCATCAGTGCCAACGGCGACTTCAGCTACAACCCCGCCCCCGGCTTCAATGGCAACGACACGTTCACCTACACAGTCACCGATGCGACTGGCAAAACCGACACCGCCACTGTGCAAATCACCGTCGGCCCCACGCTCATCTGGTTCATCGACAACACGGCGGCAGCGGGCGGCGACGGTCGTCTTACCTCGCCCTTCAATAGCATCACCGCCTACAACGCCTCCGCTCCCACCAAAGACCCCAACGACATCATCTTTATCTATCAGGGCAGCGGCGCTTACACGGGCAACTTGACGCTCACCAGCGGCATGAAACTCATCGGTCAGGGCTTCGCCTTGCAAACCGAAACAGGCGCACCGCCTGCGGGCAGCGACTCGCTCCCCGGCGCAACCGCCAATCCCACCATCAACAGCACTTCTGGCAACACCGTCACGCTCAACCAGAACAACACCATTCGCGGCCTGACCTTGAACGATGCCGTCGGCAACGACATCATCGGCAACAACTTTGGCACGCTCACCGTCAGCAACGTGACCATTAGCGGCACCGGACGCCCCTTGAGCCTGACCACTGGCACGCTCGCCGCCACCTTTGACCAGATAATCTCATCGAACAGCAGCGGCGGGCAGGGCATTCTTCTCTCGGCGGTCGGCGGTTCGATGGCTGTCACGGCGGGCACAAGCATCTCTGGCGCGACCACGCAAGGCATCCTCGTCACAGGTTCCACCGTCTCCGCCAACTTCGGCAACACATCCATCTCCGGCGGCACCGACGGCGTATCCCTTCAGAACAACTCCTCCGGCACGCGCACCTTCGGCACGCTCACGGTTTCCGGCAACACCGCCGTAGGCTTCCTGCACGGCGCGGGCGGCGGCACGACCAACGTCACAGGCGCGACCAACATCACCAACCCCGGCGGCAACGGCATCGACATTCAAAACTCCAACGCCGCAATCAGCTTCGCCGCCACCACCGTCGGCAAGAACAACGCAGGCACAGCCGTCAACCTTGCGAACAACGGAACGAACACGACCTCCTTCTCGTCGCTCGCCATCACAGCATCCAACGGCGCGGGTCTTGTCACCAGTGCTGGCGGTAGCCTTACCGTCTCCACTGGCAGCGTCACCACCACGGGCACAGGCGTCGGCGTCTCTCTGACCAATACGACGCTCAACCTGACCTTCACCAGCATCTCTGTCACTAACGGCGCAAACGGTATCGTCATTAGCGGCGGTAGCGGCTCATTCACCAGCGGCACGACGAATCTTCAAAGCAACGCGGGCGCGGATCTTACCATGTCAAGCTCGGCGGTCGTAGCTAACTTCGGCAACACGACCTCCAACAGTTCTGCAGGCGCAGGCGTCAGCCTGACGAGCAACACTGGCAACATCACTTTCGCTGACCTCGACATTACACCTGACGCCAATAACGCAGGCTTCGTCGCCAACAGCAACACAGGCACCCTGACCGTTACTAGCGGCGACATCACGACGAGCAACGCCGCCGCCGCGCGCGCCGTCACCATCGACGGCCCCGCCGGACGCACGCCGATTAACCTGACCTTCACCAGCATCACGACTACCGGCGTTACCGAGAGCATCCATCTCGTCAACGTTTCCGGCACGAAGTTTCAGGTGACGGGCACGACGCAAATCAACACCCGCGCGGGCACGGGCATCCTCGTCAATAACTCGACGGCCACCAACATCCAGTTCGGCACCACCAACATTCCCAACGTCAACAACGCGGGCGGCTACGGCATCCGCGTCGAGTCTTCATCCTCCGCCGTGACGGTCGCCACCGCCACCATCAACAACGCCAACATCACCTCCGGCCAGACCGACGCCGGCACAGATTTCATCCCCGACAATGATGGCGACGGCGACGCCATCTTCCTCAAGCTCAACACTGGCTCGTTCACCCTCAACGGCGGCACGCTCTCCAACTGCGGCAACGACTGCATCGACGTGCGTAATTCGTCCGCCCTCGTCCTCTCCGGCGTCACCATCAACACCCCCGGCATCGACGTGGCGGGCGGCAGCGGCGCGGGCACGGGCGGTCACGGCATCCAGGCCATCGGCATCACGGGCACCAACAGCATCACGGGCGGCACCATTACGAATTTCGACACCGCCGCGCGCGACGGCCTCCGCCTTATTTACACGGGCGCGACCACCGCGACCATGACCGTGCAGGGCACGACCTTCTCGGATTCAACGGGCGGCAACGGCGTCCTCGTCTTGGGGCGCGACACCTCCAACACGACCACGACCATCGGCGGCCCGACCAACAACGTCGCCACTAACTGCACCTTTTCCAATCTGACGGCCGCGGGAGTTTTACACGGCGCGGGCGACAACACCGGCTCCACTGCGACGACCAATCTGACTATCCGAAATTCCACATTCACCAATCCGGTCGCGCTGGTTGATGCGTCGAACACGATTTCGGCTCACCACGCCAACGGCGGCAAGGCGACAATTCAAATTATCGGCAACACCCTCAACAACGTGGCACGCGCAGCGTCGGCTCAAGAGGGCGTTATCTCCGTCTCCGGCGACGGCACCGCCGCGGGCAACTCTCTCTCTCTGACCATCGACAACAACACCGTCAGCAACATCGGCGGCGTCGCGCCCAACCAGTGCGGCGCGGGCGCGGCTCCCTGTCTCTCCTACCGTGGCATTCAGGTCTTCATCGACGACCAGACCAACGTCTCCGGCACTATCTACATTCGCAACAACGTCCTGACCAACATCACGCGCCGGGGCATCTACATCGACGTTGCCAACAACACCTCCCCCAACAACGTCAACCTCGTCGTCAGCGGCAACACCATCGGTACGGACGCCGCGCCCGTCGGAGCCATTGACGCGACGTTCCAACCCGGCGGCGAAGTCGGCCTCTCGATTGAAGCCCGTCGCGCCAACCCGAACGCTCCCAA
>DASVTU010000017.1:0-8604 GCA_036387415.1 Pyrinomonadaceae bacterium
AGAGTCGAAGGCGCGGACGGTGATTTTGGGATTATGTTTCGCCAGCACTTTGGTGATGGCGGCGGTCAAAGTAGTTTTGCCGTGGTCAACGTGGCCGATGGTTCCGATGTTGACGTGCGGCTTTGACCTGTCAAATTTTTCCTTACTCATGTTGCATCTCGCTCCTTGTAAATTAAGGGATGAGGGATGAGAGATTTCATTTCATCCCTCATCCCTCATCCTTCATCCTTTATTTTGCGACTCCCTGCACCTTCGCGATGACTTCATCGGCGACGTTCTTCGGCGCTTGTTCGTAGCGTTCGAAGTGCATGGTTGAAGTGGCGCGTCCCTGCGTTGACGAACGGAGGTCGGTCGTGTAGCCAAACATCTCCGAAAGTGGCACCAGCGCCGTGATAACTTGCGCGCCGCCTGTACGCGGTTCCATCTTCTCGATACGCCCGCGACGCGACATCAAATCGCCGTTGACCGTGCCCATGTATTCTTCCGGCGTCACAATCTCGACGCGCATGATGGGTTCTAAGAGCACTGGCTTGGCCTTCCTCACCGCATCCTGAAAGGCCAGGCTTCCGGCGATGTGGAACGAACGCTCGTCGGAATCGACTTCGTGATACGAGCCGAAGACGAGACGCACTTTGATGTCCACCATCTCGTAGCCCGCGAGGAAGCCGCGCTCCATCGCTTCGTGGATGCCCTGTTCGGCCGGGCGGATAAACTCGCGCGGAATGACGCCGCCCGTAATCTTATTCTCGAAGACGAAGCCTTCGCCCGGTGCGGGTTCGATTTCAATCTCGACGTGTCCGAACTGACCACGACCGCCCGTTTGACGTTTGTACACTTCTTTGCCGGGTGCGGGTTGCGTAATCGTTTCGCGATAGGCGACCTGCGGTTTGCCGACGTTGGCCTCGACGCCGAATTCGCGTTTCATTCGGTCAACGATAATCTCCAGGTGCAACTCGCCCATTCCGGCGATGATGGTCTGCCCCGTCTCCTGGTCGGTCGAGACGTTGAAGGAGGGGTCTTCCTGCGCGAGACGCGAAAGAGCCGTGCCGAGTTTGTCTTGGTCTTGACGCGTCTTGGGTTCGACCGCGACGCGAATAACGGGCGCGGGAAAATCCATCGCTTCCAACACGACGGGCTTGTTCTCGTCGCACACGGTGTCGCCCGTTGTGACTTGCTTCATGCCGCCGATGGCGATGATTTCGCCCGCGCTCGCCTCTTCGATGTCTTCGCGTTTGTTGGCATGCATGAGCATCAGTCGCCCGACGCGCTCTTTCGTATTCTTGACCGAGTTGAAGGCGTAGGAACCTGCCTTGATGGTGCCGGAATAGATGCGTACGAACGAGAGTTGGCCGAGATGTTTGTCGGCCATAATCTTGAAGACGAGGCCGGAAAACGGCGCGCTCGCGTCTGCGGGGCGCGGTTCTTCTTCGCCTGTCTTGGGATTGAGACCCGTGACGGCTTCGATGTCGAGCGGCGACGGAAGATAGTCAACCACGGCATCGAGCAGCGTCTGCACGCCCTTGTTCTTGAAGGCCGAACCCGTGACGACGGGGACGAGTTTGAGTCCAATCGTACCTTTGCGAAGCGCGGCGCGAATCTCCGCCTCGGTGATGCTTTCGCCCTCGTCTTCGAGGTATTTCATCATCAAGTCTTCATCAACGTCAGCCACGGCTTCGAGCAGTTTGTGGCGTGCCGCCGCTGCTTCTTCTTGAAGGTCTGCGGGAATGTCGGCCGTCACATACTCCGCGCCCTTCGACTCGTCGTTCCAGACGAGCGACTTCATCGCAATCAAATCCACGACGCCCTTGAACTGGTCTTCGAGGCCGATGGGAATCTGGATGGCGACCGGGTTTGCGCCGAGACGCGTGATGATGGAATCGAAGGAGCGTTGGAAGGATGCGCCCGCGCGGTCGAGTTTGTTGATAAAGCAGATGCGCGGCACGTTGTACTTGTCGGCCTGACGCCAGACGGTTTCCGACTGTGGCTCGACGCCCGCGACGCCATCGAACACGGCGACTGCGCCGTCGAGGACACGCAAGGAGCGCTCGACTTCCATCGTGAAATCGACGTGGCCGGGCGTGTCGATGATGTTGATGCGATGCTCGACGCCGCTCCGCTTCCAGAAGCAGGTGGTGGCGGCGGAGGTAATCGTGATGCCGCGTTCCTGTTCCTGTTCCATCCAATCCATCGTCGCCGTTCCTTCGTGCACCTCGCCGATTTTGTGCGAGACGCCCGTGTAGAACAGTACACGTTCGGTGGTCGTCGTCTTACCGGCGTCGATGTGCGCCATGATGCCGATGTTGCGGAACTTGTTGAGGTCTTGCTTAGCCATAACTCGATACTCGTCAATCGTGAATCGTGAATCGACAATCGTGAAAGACGGTTTTTATCTATTTACGATTGACGATTTACTATTTACGCTTCATCTACCACTTATAATGCGCGAAAGCTTTGTTGGCTTCCGCCATGCGGTGCGTGTCTTCCTTCTTCTTGACGGCGTTGCCGCGATTGTTGGCCGCGTCGAGAAGTTCTCCGGCGAGGCGGTCAGTCATCGTCTTTTCGCCGCGTGCGCGCGACGCGCCCGTAATCCAGCGAATCGCGAGCGAGCCGCGACGCTCCTGCGGAACTTCAATCGGCACTTGATAGGTCGAACCGCCGACGCGACGAGATTTGACCTCGACGGTCGGACGCACGTTATCAATCGCGCGTTTGAACACCTTGAGCGGGTCTTCGCCCGTCTTCTCGCCGATTTGCAACAGCGCCGTGTAGAAAATTCCTTCGGCGGTTGATTTCTTTCCGTCCCACATAATGCCGTTGATAAACTTCGTCACCAACGGGCTGCTGTAGACCGGATCGGGCATCACGTCGCGTCTTTCGACAACTCTTCTTCTTGGCATCTCGTTATTTACTCATTGGTTCATCGGTTCATCGACTCATTGGCTCGTTGTGACTGTTCAATCGTCAATGAGCCGATGAGGAAATGAATCAATTGTTTACTTCTTACCTTTGCCTGCGGCGGCTGCCGCGCCCACTTTGGGTCGCTTCGCGCCGTATTTGGAGCGTCCCTGTTTGCGGTCGGTGACGCCCACCGAATCGAGCGTGCCGCGTATGACGTGATAGCGCACGCCCGGCAAATCCTTCACGCGGCCACCGCGAATGAGCACAATCGAGTGTTCCTGCAAATTGTGGCCGACGCCCGGAATATAGGTCGTCACCTCAATCTGGTTGGTCAGACGCACGCGTGCCACCTTGCGGAGCGCGGAATTGGGTTTCTTCGGCGTCTGCGTATAGACGCGCGTGCAGACGCCGCGACGCTGCGGCGACGACTGGAGCGCGGGGCTGGCCGTCTTGTATTTGACGGCCTCGCGGCCTTTGCGAACAAGTTGATTGATGGTCGGCACTGCTCTTTTAATCCTCTTTGTTTACTACGGTTTACCGTATCTGAGGCGCAAAAGACCCCGCATCCTGCCTCTTGCCGGAACTTGTCCGGCAGTCAGCGCAAGAGCGGTTGTCCTGCATTAAGTAAAAATTGAAATCTAGGGATGTTCTGACTTTGTTGCCCTCGCGGGCGGGTGTGGATGTTGGCTTCCCTTGAGCCGAACTTTTCTGTGGCGTCGCATTAGTAAGGCGAGCAGGCGCGAAATCTTCAGCGCACGTCGCGTCCTCGAAACGCTTGGCCGCATCTCGCTGAGGAGAAGCGGGGCGTCGAGGTTTACGCCACAATAATTGTCAAACGCCTACGCTTCTAAAGCATAGTCGGGCAACGCCTCCACACCGACAGAACCTACTGGACGTTGCGCTTCGGGATTGGACTGTTGTCCAAACGAGAAACTATACGGATGACGCAATCATCTGTCAAGCGCGCATGGGCATCCTCCATACGCACGCCTTTGATGCGCTGATTTCAGAACTTTCCACCCGCCGTCCGTCCCACACGCGCGCCCGCCGTCTGACACGAAAATCGCATATTTCCTGCCTTTTGGCGGGTATTTCGCGTCCCATCCCGACAGTTTCAAAAACCTTTTCGCCCCTCTTTTACTGCGACGCGCATTTCGCAGACGGCATCAGTTATGATAAGAACAACCAACAATCCGGCGACCACAGACGAAAGGACGAAACGACGATGGCACAAACCCCGCAATCCAGAAACGACCGTTTTGACGGCTACATTCCGGTGGCCGAGCGTATCGAAAAATTTTATGAAAAATTCCCCGACGGACGCATCACGACGCAAATCGTCGAGCACGACGCAGAGAGCGGCTTTATCCTGATGCGTGCCGAAGTTTTTCGGACGCCGGACGACGTGCAACCCGCCGCCACGGGTCACGCCTTCGAGGTACGCGGCGAATCCTACGTTAACAAGACGAGTTATATTGAAAACGCCGAGACTTCTTCCGTCGGTCGCGCGTTGGCATTGTTGGGCTTCGAGGTGAAACGTGGGATTGCCAGCCGTGAGGAGATAGAGAAGGTGGCGCGAATGCAGGACGCCAAACCCGTCGCCGTCGCTGCGCCCAAAGCCGCGGGCGAGGCGACGCCTGCGAGTGCGGGTGCGAGACCTGCTGCGGCGGCGTCAGCGCCGGACGCGACGATACCTGCGACGGATGGAGCACTCGACGCCGCGATTTTGCGTAGCGCGGAGGCGCTCGGATACGACGCGGCGAAGGTACGCAAGTGGGTCAACCAGAAATTCGCGGTGACGGGCGGCCTCGACAGCCTGACCGACGACGACAAACGCGAAGTCCTCAAAATATTCCGCGAAAAGGCGCAACCCGCCGCGAGAAAATAGTCTAAAAAAGAAGAACGGCGAGGTTCAGAGAGCCTCGCCGTTCCGGTGTCGTGTGTTTGGATTGAGACGCGCGCCGCGCCTCCGCTCGATTGACCGGAGGCGCGGCGTCGGTCGTTTGATTACTCTTCGTCGTCTGCGGCAGCGGCGTCGCCATCGCCAGTCGCGGTCGCCGCCACGGTTGCGCCGGTGCGTGCGGGCACTGTCGGCGTGGAGAGGTCCGCTTCGCCGATGATGTCGGGCATGGCTTCGAGCGCGTGGTCTTCGCGTGCATGGTCTGCCGACTGGTCGCGCTCGACGCGGACGTTGCGATAAAACTCCATACCCGTTCCGGCAGGAATCAGACGCCCCATGATGACGTTCTCCTTGAGGCCGCGTAGGTAGTCGATGCGTCCCGAAATGGCCGCTTCGGTCAGCACGCGCGTCGTCTCCTGGAAGGAGGCGGCGGAGATGAACGAATCGGTCGAGAGCGACGCTTTGGTGATGCCTAAGAGGAGCGGGTCGGCCTGTGCGGGTTCGCCGTCTTCGGCGGTGACGCGCTCGTTTTCGTCCGTGAAGCGGAAGCGGTCAACCTGCTCATCAAGCAGGAATTCCGTGTCGCCCACTTCGCGAATCTTCACCCAACGAAGCATCTGCCGGACGATGACTTCGATGTGCTTGTCGTTGATGTTGACGCCCTGCAAGCGGTAAACCTCTTGAATCTCGTTCGTGAGATACTCTTGCAAGCGATTCATACCGAGCACGCGTAGGATGTCGTGCGGATTGAGCGGCCCGTCCATGAGGGCTTCGCCCGCGCGGACGCGGTCGCCTTCCTGCACGTTGATGTGTGTGCCGCGCGGAATGTCGTACTCGCGCTGCTCGCCGTCGTCTCCCGTGACGATTAGTTTGCGTTTGCCCTTCGAGATAGCGCCGAGTGTGACGATGCCGTCAATCTCGGACATGACCGCCGTCTCGCGCGGTTTACGCGCCTCGAAGAGTTCGACGACGCGCGGCAGACCGCCCGTGATGTCTTTGGTCTTCGTTGTCTCGCGCGGAATCTTGGCGATGATGTCGCCGGGTTCCACTTCCTCGCCGTCGCTGACCATCAGATTCGCGCGGACGGGCATCTGGTAAGTCTTGAGGACTTTGTTTGAGCCGCTGCGGATTTCTAGACGCGGTTGCTTCTTCTCGTCGGGCGAGTCTTTGACGACCATGCGCGACTGGCCTGTCACCTCGTCCACCTCTTCGTCAACCGTCACGCCTTCTTTCAAGTCCTGGAACTTCACGTGACCTGCGACCTCCGTCAGAATGGCGAAGGTGAACGGATCCCATGTGGCGAGCATCTGGTCTTCTTTGACGCGTGCGCCGTTTTCGACGTGGATGTGCGCGCCGTAGACGATTTGATGTCGCGCCACTTCGCGCCCGCGCTCGTCGATAATGGTCAAAGCGCCGTTGCGATTCATCGCGATGATTTCGCCGCGACGGTTTTTGACGACGTTCAAATCGACATACTTGATGGTTCCGTCCATGCGCGCTTCGTGCTTGCTGGACTCTTCGAGGCGCGCGGTTCCGCCGATGTGGAAGGTACGCATCGTAAGCTGCGTGCCGGGTTCGCCGATTGACTGAGCGGCAATGACGCCGACCGCTTCGCCGATGTCTACAGGGCGACCCGTAGCGAGGTTGCGACCGTAGCATTTGACGCAGACGCCGCGCCGCGATTCGCACGTCAAGACCGAACGAATGCGGACGCGCTGAACGCCTGAACGTTGAATCGCCGCCGCGAGGTCTTCGTTGATTTCCTGATTCGACTCGACGATGGCGACGCCTTCCACGGGGTCAATCACGTCTTCGAGGGCCGTGCGCCCGACGATGCGGTCGCGCAAACTCTCAATCTCTTCGCCGCCTTCGACAATCGCCGTCGAGGAAATGCCCTTGAGCGTGCCGCAGTCCTGCTCGCTGATAATCACGTCCTGCGCCACGTCAACGAGGCGACGCGTCAAGTAGCCGGAGTCGGCGGTTTTGAGCGCCGTGTCCGCGAGACCTTTGCGTGCGCCGTGCGTCGAAATGAAGTATTGAAGCACGTTCAAGCCTTCGCGGAAGTTTGAACGAATCGGCGTCTCGATGATTTCGCCCGAAGGTTTCGCCATCAAGCCGCGCATGCCTGCGAGTTGTCGAATCTGCTGCGCGGTACCGCGTGCGCCCGAATCCGACATGATAAGAATCGGGTTCTGCTCGTTGGTCGCCTTTTCGCGTGCGTCCATTGCGCGGAACATCTCTTTCGCCACCTGGTCAGTCACTTCCGACCAGATAGCGATAACCTTGTTGTAGCGTTCGCCGTTGGTGATGACGCCCTCTCGATACTGCTTGTCGTATTCGAGCACTTCATGGTCGGCGCGTGCGACGAGTTCGCGTTTGGAATCGGGCGTGACGAGATCGTCGATGCCGATGGAGATGCCCGCTTTGGTCGCGTAGAGAAAGCCGAGATTCTTGAGGTCGTCAAGCATCTTGACCGTCATCTCATGACCGAGGCGGATGTGGCAATAGTTGACGAGCGACTGCAAGCCCTTCTTCTTGAGCGTGCCGTTGATGAACGACAAGCCCTTCGGAATCTGGTCGTTGAAGATAACGCGTCCGACCGTCGTGTTGATGACGCGGCGGACGTTCTCCTGCACGGTGGCGCGCATCACGTCCTGCGAATCATGCTCCTGCGTCAAGTCGATGAGGTCGCCGACGACGCGGAGTTTGATGGGCGTCTGCGTGGTGACTTCTTTGGCGTCGAGCGCGAGCAGCACTTCTTCGGTTGAAGTGAAGACGCGGCCTTCGCCCTTCGCGCCCGGCTTGTCGCGCGTCAGGTAGTAGCAACCGAGAACGATGTCCTGACTGGGAACGGCAATGGGCTGACCCGACGCCGGACTCAGGATGTTGTTCGAGGCCAGCATCAAGACCGCCGCTTCGATCTGCGCTTCGGGCGAGAGCGGGATGTGGACGGCCATCTGGTCGCCGTCGAAGTCCGCGTTGAAGGCCGTGCAGACGAGCGGGTGAATCTTGATGGCCTTGCCCTCGACGAGCACGGGCTCGAAAGCCTGAATGCCGAGGCGATGCAGGGTGGGCGCGCGGTTCAAAAGAACCGGGTGCTCACGAATCACTTCTTCGAGGATGTCCCAGACGACCGGCTCCTGCCTATCGACCATCTCGCGCGCCTGCTTGATGGTGGCAGCGTAGCCCTGCTTCTCAAGCTGGTTGTAGATGAAAGGCTTGAACAGCTCCAAAGCCATCTTCTTCGGCAGGCCGCACTGGTGCAGCTTCAGCTCAGGCCCGACGACGATAACCGAGCGCCCCGAATAATCGACGCGCTTGCCGAGCAGGTTCTGCCGGAAGCGTCCCTGCTTGCCCTTGAGGGTGTCGGAGAGCGACTTGAGAGGTCGGTTGTTGACGCCGCGAAGCACGCGCCCGCGACGACCGTTGTCGAACAGCGCGTCCACGGCCTCCTGCAGCATCCGCTTCTCGTTGCGCACGATGACTTCGGGCGCGCGCAGCTCCATCAGCTTCTTGAGGCGGTTGTTGCGGTTGATGACGCGCCGGTAGAGGTCGTTCAACTCCGACGTGGCGAAGCGCCCGCCGTCGAGCGGCACCAAAGGGCGCAGCTCGGGCGGAATCACGGGAATCACGTCGAGGATCATCCAGTCGGGGTGGTTGCCCGACTTGAGGAAGGAGGTCACGACCTTCAGCCGCTTGGAGTACTTCAGCTTCTTCTGCTGCGAGTTCTCCTCCTTCATCCGCTGGCGCAGCTCGACCGAAAGCTCCTCGATGTTGACCGCGGCCAGAAGCTCCTTGATCGCCTC
>DASVTU010000018.1:0-298518 GCA_036387415.1 Pyrinomonadaceae bacterium
AAAGGCTTTGGGGTCGCGTTTGAACTCAGGCCAGGTGAGTTGAGACTGATGAGCGACGGCGCGGAGTTCGGAGGAGAGGCGGTGAGAGAGGCCAGCATCTTCGAGCATGGTGAGGTGATATTCTTCTCTCCCTCCCTTCACTTGGCTGCCAATCGCTGCATCGCTTCCGATTCCGGCAGCGACGGCGGTGCCCTCTTCCGAGTGCAACGTCTCTTCGGAGTAAAATTCAGACGCGATGGTCGGGGCGGTGGGATTTTCTACTCCGTCGCCGACGGGTTCGCCTGCTGACCAAAGATTTTCCGCCGCGTGGGGAATGTGACCGTTGAGCGGCGTGCCATCGACGGGGCAAAAACCAAACTTATCGGCGAATTCTTCCTGGCATGTCGGACACTGTTTCATCTTTCAACTACCTCGCTGTTGCTGCCGTCCGGGGAAAAAGCAGGCAAAGCTTTCTCGCGACTTTGGCTGTTTATCTTAGTGGTGTTGCAACCCGAATGTTTCCGCTCCGTGACCTTCGCCGGAGCGTCGGATGGCATTATAACAAACTTAATTCAGTTGACGAGCGTCGCGCGGCGCGCATGTTTGGGAGCCGCGATGCCCCTTAGTTAGACACTTGGATGCACTTTTTGGCGGAACGGTGCGCTAGATAAAATCAACTTCTGCGCGGGTGCAGGCAGTTGACGCTTGGGCGGACGGCATCTAAACTGACCGCGAACCCCGGAGACGTTTCGCAACTCGGAAAACCGTTCGAGTTTCTCTGTAAAATTCTGTAAAGAAACGGCTTTCGACCACCATTTCAAAGCAATTTCAGTGTTCCAATGAATGCACAAAACAGTTCTGCCCGTCGCCGCTTCCGACGCATCGGACTCTGCGGACGCCTTCTTTTGCTCGTCGCCTGCGCCCTCGCGCCCCTCTTACACGTCGCCGCGCAGAGCGCGCCCGAACCACAGCGCGAGGAGTTGCTCAACGGCCTCCGCGTGCTTTTCTGGCAACGCCCGTCCGACCAGCAAGTCTTCATCAAGCTCCGCGTCCATAGCGGCGCGGCCTTCGACACGGCGGGCAAAGAGGGCTTGATGGCACTCCTGGGCGACTCGCTTTTTCCAGACCCTTCGACGCGCGAAGACGTGTTGGAAGAACTCGGCGGACGGCTCGACGTGACGACCAATTTCGACTCCATCGACGTGACACTGGCCGGACGCGCCTCGGATTTCGAGCGTCTGCTCGAACTACTGCGAAACGCCATTCTCACCCCGCAACTCTCCGCCGACGTGGTTGCACGCCTGCGCGACGCACGCATCAAGACCGTCCGCGAAATCAGCGTCGCACCCGCGACGATGGCCGACCGCGCCATCGCCACGCGTCTCTTTGGCGCGTTTCCCTACGGGCGCACCGTCGCGGGGCTACCGGAAAGCCTCGCGCGCATCGACCGCGCCGACCTCCGCTTGGCGCGCGAGCGTTTTTTCAATCCGAACAATGCGACGTTGGTCGTTATCGGCGGACTCGAACCCGTCCGCGTCCGGCGCGTGCTGCGACAGTTTCTTGGCGCATGGCGCAAGAGCGACAAGGACGTGCCCGCCACCTTTCGTCTCGCCGACGCGCCCGACGCGCGCACTTTGCTTGTTAATATCGCGGGGATGCCGGACGCAGAGGTGCGACTCGCCGTGCGCGGTCTGGCGCGTTCCGACCGCGACAGCGCGGCGGCGCGCGTGCTCGCCGTGTTGGTGCGCGAGCGTTGGCTCAAGAGCCTGCCGGAGTTGAAGGGGCGTCCCTTCTTCGTCACGCATCAGGCTTACTCGCTGCCGGGCGATTTTCGTCTCGGAGCCTCCGTGCCCACGGCGCTGGCCGCGCAGGCGCTCGAACGCGGGCGTGCCGCGATCCAATCTCTGGCCTCCGCGCCGCCCAACGCTTCCGAGTTGGAATTTGCCAGAAAAGAGGTCGTCGCCACGCTCAACGCCGCTACAGACCCTACGCAAAACACCGCCGACGAATGGCTCAACGCGCAAACCTACAAGACGAGTACCACCGACGAAATCCGCGCCATCGACGCGCTCACGCCCGCCGACGTGCAGCGCGTGGCCGCACGTCTCTTCCGCGATGCGGCGGTTGCGGCGGTTGCCGTCGGCGATGTCGCGCAGTTGCAGGCGAGCATGGGTCGCGCGGGCGAGTTTGAAGTCTTGGGCGCGCAGACGGGCGCGTCCGCCGCGCCGCGTCCAGTCGCCGCTCCCACTACTGCGCCGACAACCACGACTACCACAACCACGGCTCCGCCCAACCCGAACGCGGCGACGCCCAAACGTCCTTAGCGACAGGACACGGCTCGAAGTCTATCGCTGATTTGCAAACAAATCGCAAATCAAATGCAACCAACCACGGTCGAAAATCCATAATTGTGACAAGCGGAAACCACCCGCAAGAGAACGCCTTGAAAAACGACCACGCGCGCCGCGTGCGCGCCATGTTTGCCGTAATCGCGGGTCGTTATGATGTTTTGAATCATCTCTTGTCGGGCAACACGGACAAGCGTTGGCGACGCCTTGTTGCGAAACGGTTGCAGAGTTCCCTCCGCGACGACGCGCGCGTGCTCGATGTGGCATGTGGAACGGGAGACCTTTCGCTCGCTCTGGCGAATGCCGGGCAGGCGCGTATCGTCGGCGTGGATTTCTGCCGACCGATGTTGGAGATTGCGGCGCGCAAGGCCGTCGGCCACACGCCGGAACTTATCTTCGTCGAAGGCGACGCGCTCCGTCTGCCCTTCGCAGATGAGACGTTCGATGTCGTCACCATCGCCTTCGGGCTGCGGAATCTGACAAGCGTCGAAGACGGCTTGCGCGAGTTGCGACGCGTTTTGAAAAGAGGCGGACGCCTCGCCGTGTTGGAATTTTCCAGTCCCGTCGTGCCGGCCTTTCGCGCGTTGTTTCAGTTCTATTTCAACCGCGTCTTGCCCTTTATCGGCGGCATCGTGAGCGGTTCGCGTGGTGCGTACGAATATTTGCCGGATTCCGTCTCTCGTTTTCCAGACCAGAAACGTCTGGCAGGAATGATGAACGAAGCGGGACTGACGGATGTCGAATATCAAAACTTAACGGGCGGCATTGCTGCCCTTCACACGGCGTCCCGACCGCCGTCTGCTACGAAAAATTGAGCTTGGTTGCCCTTCAGCAACCTCGAACGTAGCTCGACGGAATTTGCGCCTCATTTTGCACAACGGTTGTCGGGGCCTTAGTGCAGGAAGAACGCTACACGCCGTCGGGCTACGTTTTTTGCTGAATAAGTAAATGGTAAATCGTGAACGGAAGAAGCATCCGCTCTATCCATTCGACATTCACGACCGACGTTTGAAGAAGTTTTGCTTTATCCATTTACCATTTGCGATTTACTATTTACGCCTTTCCTAGTTATCATCCTTCCGTTATCTCGAATCTCGCTCTAGTGCCTGTGCCGTCAACCGCGCATCTTCGATGAAGCATAAGATTTTCGACGCCGCGCGTCGCATTGTAATTCTTCTTCTAGTGGTGTGGACGGTGGTGTCGCTCGTCACGCTGCTGATTGAACTCGTACCGGGCGACCCGGCGGTCGCCATTCTCGGCGAACAGGCGACGCCCGAACAGATTGTACAGTTTCGACAGAAACACGGGCTTGACCGTCCGGCCTTCTTCTTCTCCTTCACGCCCGACGCCGCAGGCCAACGCCAATTCCACTGGCACGGCGCAGACAATCGCTACGTCGATTACTGGCGCTCGCTCCTCGGCGGCGACATGGGCAACTCTTTTCGCACCAACCGTCCCGTTGTCGATTTGATTCTGTCGCGTTATCCGGCGACGATTGAACTGGCCGTGGCCGCGCTGCTGGTGGCGATTGCGCTGGCGATTCCGCTCGGCGTCATCGCGGGCAAAAATCGCGGGCGATTGACGGACAATCTTTTATCGGTGGTCGCGCTAATCGGTATCAGTCTGCCGAGTTTCGTCGTCGGGCCGATGCTCATTTATCTATTCGCGGTGTGGCTCGGTTGGCTGCGTCCTTCGGGTCGCTTCGATTGGCAGGACATCATCCTCCCCGCCGTGACGCTCGGCGCGGCGCTCTCCGCGCTCCTGACACGCATGGTGCGTTCATCCGTCATAGAAGAACTCGGCGAAGACTACGTGCGGACGGCGCGCGCCAAAGGTCTACGCGAGAGCACGGTGGTCTATAAGCACGTCTTGAAGAATGGCCTGATTCCGGTCGTCACGATTCTCGGTCTGCAACTCGGCGTGCTCCTTGCCGGAGCGATTATCACCGAGAAGATTTTCAACTGGCCGGGCATCGGCCTCCTTCTCGTAGACGACGGCATCGGCAAACGCGATTACCGTCTCGTACAAGGCTGCGTGCTCGTCATCAGCATCACCTACATCATCGCCAACACGCTGACCGACATGCTCTATCGCTGGCTCGACCCGCGCATCCGTGTCTCTTGATTGGGGATTTCGGATTGCGGATTAATAAGAACGCGGAATGTTGAATGCTGAATACGAATATTTGCAAATGCTGAATATGGATTGCGTTAAATGTGGTACGCGGATTAGAAAACGACTGTCTTTCAATCCGTATTCCGCATTCCGCATTCCGCAATTGATATGAATCGACTGGCTATCTTTGGACTGATTTTTATCGCGTTACTGGTGCTGCTGGCGGTGTTTGCGCCGTGGGTGGCGACGCACAATATCGCGGCGACAGACTTGGCGGCGCGGTATCTGCCGCCGTCCGCCGAGCATTGGTTCGGGACGGACGCGACGGGACGCGACGTTTTTTCGCGTGTCATTTATGGCGCGCGTATCTCTCTGCGCGTCGGGTTGGTGGTGGTGGCGGTTTCGGCGGTGGTCGGCACGGCTATCGGCGCAGTCGCGGGTTACTACGGCGGCTGGGTTGACAGGATTGTTTCGGGCTACATCCTCAACGTCTTTCTCGCCTTCCCCGGTCTCTTGCTCGCTATCGCGATGGTTGCATTCTTGGGCGCGGGGCTGAACAAGTTAATCCTCGCGCTCTGCATCATCGGATGGGTCGGTTACGCGCGTCTGATTCGCGGGCAGGTCTTGAAGGTGCGCGAGTATGATTTCGTGCAGGCGGCACGCGCGCTCGGCGCACGCGACCTACGCATCCTCTTCGTCCACATCCTGCCAAACGCCATTCAGCCACTCATCGTGCAGGCGAGTCTCGGCATGGCGGGCGCGGTGTTGTCGGAAGCGTCGTTGTCGTTTCTGGGTTTGGGCGTACCGCCGCCCGCGCCTTCGTGGGGCGTGATGCTCGAAGAGGCGCGCGACCTCGCCACGCTGCAAGCCGCGCCACACGCGCTCGTCTTCCCCGGCATCGCCATCGCGCTCACCGTGCTCGCCTTCAACTTCCTCGGCGACGGCCTCCGCGAATACCTCGACCCGCGCCAACGCGCCAGATGAGTCGCCGAATAATATGAAACTACAAGACGCGATAGAACGAGACGCAGCGACACAGCGACGCGGCGACCCGACGACGATGACCACGACGCCCGACGCTCCTACACAATCCCTCCCAACAAGCGACGCGATTGCCACCGGACGAATCGACGCGAGTGCGACCAAACGAAGCGGTGCGGCGGTCGCGGTTTCCATCAAGCATGTCTCAAAGATTTACCCCGTCCCGCTGGCACGTCTGAAAAAATTCTTTCGTCGCAAATCCGCCACGCCCGTCGAAGCGTTGCGCGATGTCTCGTTTGAGATTGGTGAAGGCGAAGTCTTCGGCCTTATCGGACGCAACGGCGCGGGCAAAACCACGCTCACCAAAATCATCGCCACGCTCGTCCAACCCACTTCCGGCTCGGTCACCGTGCGCGGCTTCGACAGCATTCGTGAAGAGGAGAGCGTGCGCGCGTGTATCGGTCTGGCGAGCGCCGAGGAACGCAGTTTTTACTGGCGTCTGACGGCGGAGCAGAACCTCATGTTCTTCGCGCGACTCAACGGTCTCAACGACCGCGACGCACGCCGACGCATCGCCGAACTCCTCGCGCGCGTCGAACTCGAAGAGGTTGCGCGACGGCGTTTCGGTGAACTTTCGACCGGCAATAAACAACGCATGGCCGTCGCACGCGCGATGCTCAACAATCCGCCCGTGCTCCTGCTCGATGAGCCGACGCGCTCGCTCGACCCCGTTGCCGCCGCACGCACGCGCGCCCTCATCAGTTCGCTCGCCACAGGCGAACGTCCGACTACCATTCTTCTCACCTCGCACAATCTGGCTGAGGTCGAAGAACTCTGCCGACGCGTCGCCATCATCACACGCGGGCGCATCCGTGCCATCGACACGCCCGCCAACCTCCGCGCTCTCCATCGACAACAACAGCGCGTTACACTCGTCGTGCGCGGCATCGACCCTGAACGCGCTTCGCAACTGCTCGCAGGCCTCTCCTTCGACATCGACACGTCCGCCGCATACGACGCAACAGCGAACAGACGCGACGCCGCAACGAACAAACACGACGCGCCGACAGCCACGATTACGTTCATGCGCGAACCCTCTGACGAACGCCTCGACCTCTGCGTGCGTGCGTTGGTTGAAGGCGGCGCACACATCGTCTCCTGTGAGACTCAGCACGCGTCGCTGCTCGACGTGTTGGAGAGTTACGAGCGCGAAGCGGACGAGACGGACGCGGAGAAAACGGCGGGAGCCGCGAAGATGGAGAAATTGCGATGAGAGGTTTGGCGTTGCTCGTCGGGCGTGTGCGTGCATTCGTCGCGCGCGATTTCCAATTGATGTTGAGTTATCGACTGCAATTTTTCTTTCGCGTCCTGCAAATCTTCTTCATCGTCACGACGCTCTTTTTCATCTCGCAAATCTTTAGCGGTCAGGCCGTGACGGCCTTCGCGCAATGGCGCAACCCGCTCGCCGCGTGGCTTACGGGACTGGCGGTGCTCAACTATTTCATGACCGGCTTTTCGAGCCTCGCCACCGCCATCCGCTCCGAGCAGATGCAAGGAACACTGGAAGGCGTGTTGATGACGCCGATAAATGTGCCGACGCTTATCGTCGCTAGTTCGGCGTGGGACTTCTTGCAGGCGTCGCTTTTCTCGTCGTTATATCTAGTTATCGGCTGGCTTTTTTTCGGCATTACGTATCAGGGAAATTTTCTGCTCGCACTCCTGATTCTCCTGCTCACGACGCTTGTACTGGCTTCCGTCGGCATCCTCTCCGCGAGTTTCGCGATGGTCTTCAAACGCGGCGACCCGTTTGCGATTCTTCTCGGCACGGGCGCGACGCTCTTTTCCGGCGTCCTCTTTCCCACGCAACTTCTCGGCACAGGCTTCGGCTACATCTCGCGTCTGCTGCCGACCACCTACGGCGTCGACGGTATCCGTCGCGTGCTGCTTCAAGGCCAGAGTTTCGCCGAAGTGCGCGAACCCATCATGACGCTCTGCATCTTCCTCGCCGTGCTCCTTCCCTTCTCGCTCTGGGTCTTTGCGCGCGCCGTTCGTCGCGCCAAACGCGAAGGCAGCCTTGTGCAATACTAGAGGTCAGTGGTTAGTGGTTACAGGTCAAAAGTTCGGATGCTTAAATGTTAGACATCCGAAACAGTGTGGGGACCACTTCACAACTTCTAACCTCTAACCTCTGACTTCCGGCCTCTATCTTTATGCGAGTCGCTTACACATCAAGATATTACGCGGACATCGGCGAGGGTCACGTCTTCCCGATTCGTAAATTCGAGTTGGTGCGCGACCGTCTCTTGCGCGAGGCGACGTTGCGGCCTGAACAAGTCTTGGAGCCGCAACCCGCACCCATCGCAGACTTGCTACTCGTTCACACGGAAGATTACGTGACGCGTCTACGCGCGGGCACGCTCACGCCGCGCGAGATTCGACGGCTCGGCTTGCCGTGGTCGAAGGCGCTGGTGCGGCGTTCGTTTCTGGCGACGGGCGGGACGATTGCCGCCGCCCGTTGGGCGTTGGAAGATGGCGTCGGCTCGAATCTCGCGGGCGGCACTCATCATGCTTTTCCAGACCACGGCGAGGGCTTCTGCGTCTTCAATGATGTAGCGGTGGCGATTCGTGTGTTGCGTCGTGATGGTTTGATTCGGCGTGCGTCGATTGTCGATTGCGACGTTCATCAGGGAAACGCCACAGCCACAATCTTTGCCGACGACGCGGAAGTTTTTACTTTCTCGATGCACGGCGCGAAAAACTATCCGCTCTTTAAGACGCGTTCGACGCTCGATGTCGAATTGCCTGACGGCACTTCCGACCACGCCTATATGGAGACGCTTCGGGAGAGTTTGCCGCGTGTCCTGGCGCATGCGCCCGATATCGTTTTCTATCTCGGCGGCGCAGACCCCTACGCGGGCGACAAACTCGGACGCCTCGCGCTCACCATTCCCGGCCTGCGCGCACGCGACGAATTTGTGCTCACGGCTTGCCGCGAGCGAGGCGTGCCTGTCGTCACCGTGATGTCGGGCGGTTACGCGGCAGACATCAACGACACGGTGGAAATCCATTGCAATACGATTCGCGCCGTCCGCGCAGTCTTTCAGACGACACCGATTTTCGAGCCTCAAGTTTCGAGTTCGGAGCAGACGGCTCTCGATTCGCAGACGGAAATCTGAAACTTAAACTTTGAAGCTCGAAACTCGAAATACATGAAAGTAGTTGTTATCGGCAGCGGCTTCGGCGGTCTCTATGCGGCCATCCTCCTTCGCGCGCAGGGACACGACGTGACGGTCGTCGAGAAGCGCGACAAGCCGGGCGGGCGGGCGTACGTCTACGAACAGGATGGTTTCATCTTCGACGGCGGCCCAACCATTCTCACCGCGCCGTGGCTCATTCATGAACTCTTTGAGAAGTGCGGCAGACAGAGCAGTGATTATGTTCAACTCGTTCCGGTCGAACCCTTCTACAACATTCGCTTTGAGGACGGCTCGGTCTTTCACTACAACGGCGACCGCGAGAATCTTATCCGACAGATACGCGAATTCAATCCGCCTGACGTTCAAGGCTACGAGCGTTTTCTGCGCGAAGCCGAAAAGATTTTCAAGACCGGATTCGAGTTGATTGACAAGCCTTTCACGCGCGTCTCCGACATGCTGCGCGTCATTCCAGACCTCATCCGTTTACAGTCTTACAGGTCGGTTGCGTCGTTCGTCAGCCGCTACATCGCGGACGAGCGTCTGCGTCAGGTCTTCAGTTTTCATCCGCTTCTCGTCGGCGGCAATCCCTTCCAGAGCACGTCAATCTACGCGCTGATTCACAAACTCGAACAGGAGTACGGCGTCTGGTTTGCGATGGGCGGCACGGGCGCACTCGTCCACGCCTTCGTCCGACTCTTCGAGGATATGGGCGGCACGCTTGTGCTCGACATGGAAGTTGACGAAATCATGATTGACGAACGGACGAGACGTGCGCGCGGCGTGCGCCTCAAGAACGGCGACGTGCTCGGAGCCGACGCGGTGGTGAGTAATTCGGATGTGGCGTTTACATATCTCCATCTCGTCGCGCCGCAGTTCAGGCGCAAGTACACCAAACGCAAACTTGAGCGGATGCGTTATTCGATGTCGCTCTTTGTCATCTACTTCGGCACCAACCGCCGTTACGACACAGTCGCGCATCACGAAATTCTCATGGGGCCGCGTTATCGTGGTCTGCTCGAAGACATTTTCATACGCAAGCATCTCGCAGACGATTTCTCGCTCTATCTCCATCGACCCACGGCGACCGACCCAAGCCTCGCGCCCGCAGGTTGCGATAGTTGGTACGTCCTTTCGCCCGTACCGCATCTCGGCGGCAAGACCGATTGGCGCACACGCGCCAAGCCGTACCGCGATGCGATTATCAACTATCTCGAAGAACGTTATCTGCCCGACCTTTCAAAACACATCGTCACCGAACACTACATCGACCCGCTCCATTTCCGCGACACGCTCAACAGCCACATGGGCAGCGCGTTTTCGGTCGAACCCATCCTCACGCAGTCCGCATGGTTTCGCCCGCACAATCTCAGCGAAGACATCCCGAATCTCTATTTCGTCGGCGCGGGGACGCATCCCGGCGCGGGTCTGCCCGGTGTGATGAGTTCGGGGAAAATCGTGGCGGAGATGATTGGCGCGTCCGAGCGCGAAGCAGGCGGGCGATAGGTAGAAGCACGCACGCATTCCTGTTAAGATTCTCCGCGTTGAAGTTATGTGGAGACTAATCAAAAAATGCGTGCTCGTCCTGCTCGCGCTCTTTACGCTGTGGATTGTCTACGAGGTGGTGACGTTTCCGCGTGTCGCCAAACTCAAGACCGAGAACCCCGCGACGACGAGCATGATTGAGACGCGCATCAGCGAAGCGCGCAGAGAGGGACGCGAACCGCGTCGCGTGCAACAGTGGGTTCCGCTCGCACGCATCTCGCCCAACCTTCAACGCGCCGTGCTCGCGGGCGAAGATTCCAACTTCGTCGTTCACGACGGCTTCGACTACGAAGCCATCCAGAAGGCTTGGGAGGAGGCTCAACGCGAAGCGGCGAAAGAGGCGGAGGCAGAAGGCGAGCGAGACCAGTCGAGTTGGATTCCGGCGATGCCAAACTTCAAACGCGGCGCGTCAACCATCTCGCAGCAACTCGCCAAGAATCTCTACCTCTCGTCCGAAAAGTCGTTTGCACGCAAACTGCGCGAAGCATTCCTCACATACTTCCTTGAACGCACGCTCCCCAAGCGTCGCATACTTGAAATCTACCTGAACGTTATCGAGTGGGGCGACGGTATTTACGGCGCGGAGGCGGCGTCGCAGACATACTTTGGCAAACCCGCCGCCAATCTCGCGCCGCAGGAAGCCGCCTATCTCGCCGCCATGATTCCCAACCCGCGCACCGTCTTCAATCCCAAGGTAAACCCGCGCCGCGTCAAACGTCGTCAACGCATCATTCAGCGCGGCATGGCTCACGTTCGTCTGCCGTAGTCACGTTTCAAAGTTTCAAGCCCTAAAATCGAAAGTTCCGGCACACAAAGCAAGATGTTTGCCTTTGCGTGCCGGAACTTTGTTGTTAGAGAAGAACGCGTCTTAGATGGCGAACTCGCGTGCCAACGAGAGTTCGGCCTTGCGTAGCTCGAACCTGCCGCGACCCATGTTCCCATCGACGCGCATGGCGAGGACGACGAAATAGTCGCGTGTGAAGAGACGCGCGATGATGGTCATGTCTTCAAAGCCGACGACCATTTCACGCAGGCCGCCGAGGCCGGTGTCCTTGCCTGCGCGCTGTGCGTTGCGGACAAGCGAGGTCACTTCGGCAGCGGCGACATCAAGGTTGGCTTCGCTTCCTTCGGGCAGCAGCACCTTCTCGACGGCGATGCCGTCGGTGCCCATGATGAGCGCCGCCAGCGAGCCTTCAGTGCGTTCGATGATGTTTTCGAGTGCTTGACGGAACATCTTTTGAACCTCCTTTACGGGCGGACGGTTGCGTCGGGACGCGCTGACGGTTGCTGTTCGGTAGCGGCGGGCGCGGTGGTTGTCGTGGTAGGTCGCGACTGTGTGGGGACGGGCGTGTTGCTCTGCGGGTTGCCCATCGGCACGGGTTGCGAGATGGAAGTGGTGCGGGTCGAGTTGGAGACCGTGCCGTTCGTCGGTCGTCCCTGATAGTCTGGACGGTAGATGCGCGGCGTGATGAAGAAGAGGATTTCGGCGGTGGTGCGGTCGTTGGCGGAACGCTTGAACAGATTGCCGAGCACGGGCACGGAGCCGAGTCCGGGCGTGCGGAATTTTCTGGAACTCTCCACGTCGTTGAGCACGCCGCCGATAACGGTGGTACCGCCGTCGGGCACAAGCACTTCGGTCTGCATGCGCTGCGTGTCGATGCCAGGCGCGCCACTACCGAAAGTGACGGTGGTGTTGACGGTGTTGTTTTCCGCAACTACACGGAGGATGACGGTTCCGACATCGGTGATTTGCGGCGTGACCGAGAGACGCAGAGGCACTGAGACGTAGGTCGTGGTGAAGAGCAGAACGCCGTTCTGGCTGGCTCCGATTTGCGGCGTGATGACGGGAATTTGCTGTCCCGTTTCAATCTGCGCGGTGCGATTGTTGAGAGCGGTGACGCGCGGTGTGCCGACGAGTTTGGCGTTGCCCTGTCGTTCGGCGGCGGTGATGGCGGCATCAATGCGGACGGTTCCGAGGAAGCCCGTCGTGAGACCGATGATGGTGCTCGGAAGGTCTGCGCGCAGGACGTTGGTCGTATCAAAATTGATTGCCCTGCCGTTGCGACCGAGGGCGACCGCCGAGAGTTCGACGCCGAGGTCGCGCGTGAAGTTGCGCGTGGCGAGCACGATGCGCGTCTCGATTTCGACTTGCGGTTCGGGTTGGTCGAGCAGTGTGACGAGTTGACGAATCGCTTCGATGTTGTCGCGGACATCGGTGATAATCAGAGTGTTGCTGCGACCGTCAACTTCGACGCTGCCGCGACGCGAGAGGCGACGCGAAACGATGGGCAGAATTCCCTGCTCGCCACTCGCGCCAGTGGCGTCGCCGCCGGAGCCGCCCGAAAAACTTCCGGCGGTCGTGCCGCCCGCGAAGCCGCCAGCCGAACCTGCGGCCTGCGCCAACGTGCCGACGGCGCGTGCGTAGTTGAGTCGAATAAATTCCGTCATGAGCGGCGCGCTACTCAGACGCGCTTCGGCAATCCTCGATTGAATGGCCGCTTCGGTGGCAATCACTTCGCCCGTCGCAACGCGCAGGATAGAGCCTGTCGCGACGATGCCGAGACGATTGGCTTGCAAGATAGAATCGAGCGCGATGTTCCACGGAACTTCCGTGACGTTGACCGTGACGGGCACGGCCTTAACCGACGAGTCGATGACGAAGTTCACGCCGTACTGCTCCGTGATGTAGTTGAGAATGTCGCGGATGTCGGCGTTGACGACATTGAGATTGATGGGTTCGCCCATGAAGCCGGGGTCGCCGTAGCGTTTGCCCTGCGGCGTGACGGTGGTCATGGTCGGCGCGACGGGACGACGTTCCTGCGGGTTCTGTGCGTCGGCAGTTGAAGCTTCGGCGGACGAGACGGAAGTCTCGGACGAAGCGGCGACGCTGTTGCTGGTGTCGACGGGCGCAGGCGCGGCGACGGTTTTGGCTTCCGCCGGAACGGAGACGGCCGGGGTTGTCGTTTTGTTGTTAGTGGTTTCGACAGCTTTGGCGGCTTTGGCTTTTGTGTCGTTGTTGTCAGGCCAGAGTTCGAGGACGAGTTTGTTGTCGGACAACTGCGAACGTTCGCGCACAGGCGCGCGCAGGGTCACTGTGAGACGCGGCATACTTTGGCCGCTCCTGGCGGTCGCCGTGCGTTCGACTCTCAGGCCAGCGATAAGCGGCGTCGAAACGGCGTAGACCGAAGCGAGTTTGGAAGCATCGACGCCGGGTAAATCGACGGCGAGCGTCTGACCATCAGGACGGTGCACGGCGTAAGCCATCGGGGCTGTGCCCGCGATGACGATGCGTGTCGTCGTGCCGGAGACGGTGGCGCTGACGGCGGTGGCGACGGGCGGCGTAGTCTTTTCGTCGGCATGGACGAAGGGCGCGAGCAAACACACGAACAAGAGGACGAGCGTGCCTCTTGCGGTGAATGCAGGGAGTCGGTGTGGCTGGTAGGTCATCTTTTTATCCTTTAGGGAATCACGCACAATCACCTTTGGCGTCCGCCACGCGCTAACGCTCGTATGATTGACAGCAAAGTCGCTCATTTGAAGCGCGCGCCGCACACGCGGAAGCGTCCGGGTTTTTGTTGAGAAAAAATCCCTGAAGCCCTCAGGGAAAACGGGTCAAAGAATGCGCTCTCGACGAGGGCGCGGCGGGTAAAGAGTCTGTGTGAAGCGCGCGGACGGCTCAGGCTTCTCGCCGCGCGCTTCGCCGTAACAGACGTGGGCGACTACTGGTTGCCCTTCTCGGACGAAGCTTCTTCTTTCTTGAGGGCTCCGTCGGAAGAGGTCGAAAAGGTGTTTGTGTTGGTTGTGGCAGAGGCGGTTTTGGTCGTTCTCATTTCTTCGACCACGGTGGGCTGACGCAAAGGTTTCGTTTCAACCGCCGTCTCTTTGCGTCCATCAGTCCAGGGGGTTTCGCGCCGGAAAACGAGGCGTCCCTCTTCGATGGCGACGAGCAGGCCGTCGTAGAAATTTTCGCCGGGATAGATAACGTAGGAGAGACGAATCGGTGTGGCCTCAACCATCGCCGCATAACCGCGCGGCGTACGAAAAATGCCCGTCACTTGGAGTTCGTTGATGAGCAGCGCGGTAGTCGGCTTGGGCGCGGGCTGCTGCGCGGACATGGCGGTGGCTTTCTTCGCCTTGTAGAGCGCGATGCGCTCGGTGATGGCGGGCGGCGTGATGGGCGTGGCGACCTTCTTGTTCTTGATGCGTTTGATGGGAGGCACGTACTTGTCGAACGGGTCGCGCTTGGTTGACTTGTAGGAAGTGTTCGACCCTTGCGCGGCGGCGAGGGTTGCGCCTGCCAGTAGCAGTGCGACCGAGGCGAGCGCGGCAAACATCGTGTTGCGAATCATTTTTGAATATTGCTTCATTATCTGCTCCTGAAATTCTCACGCCGGATTGTCCGAAGGCGCGTTCTCTTTCACAGAATTTATCTTGCTTGTGGGGCGGCGTTGGCGGCCTGACCGACGGCGGCTGTGGTGGCTTGCGCTGTGTTCGCGGCGGCGGGTTGTGCAGGTGCGACGCCTTGAAGCTTGTCGGGCGAAACGTAGTAGGCCGTGATAAGAAACTGCGCGTCGATGGTCTTGTTGTTATTCTCTTGCGCTTCGTTCTGGTCTGATTTGAGTTTGGTGACTTTGAAGTCGGTGATGGAGACGATGCGCTGGTATGCGGCCATCTGCGCGAAGAACGAACCCAGATTGTTATAGGTGCCGCTCACTTCGATTTCGATGGGCTTACCCGAATAGAAATCCTGCTGCACTTCTTCCTTCGGCGTAAAGCGTCGCACGGTGAGACGCCCCTTCGCGCGGTCTTGGACGCCCTGCAACACCATCGTCAGTTCGCGTTGCTCAGGCAACAGAGCTTTGAGGTCGTCGTAGTCGGACTGTGCGCGGACGTAGGCGACCTTGAACTCTGTGAGTCGCTGCGAAGCGATTTGTGCGCGCGCGTTGGACTGTTGGAGAGTGGCGACGCGTTCCTGTATCTCGCGCGTTTCGGTGCGCGTGCCGCTGGTGATGAAATACCAGAAGCCACCGTAGAGGAGGAGCGCCAGACTGCCGAAGACGGCGAGTTGTATGTACCAGGGTTTTTCTTGCAGTGAATCCAGTTTGCTCATCGGTTTTCGTTTCCCTTCAGGCGGTCGTGCGTCGTGTGCTGCCGCAGGCGTTTGGTTTTGACAGTTTGACGACTACTTCTGCGCGATTTGATTGGCGGCGGGCGCGGCGGCGGTGGTGTTCCCCGTGGGCTGCGACGGCACGGCGACTTCGGCAGAACCCGGCGGCGTGTACTTGCATTTAATCTTGAACTTAACGGTCTCAGGCTTCGGCGCGCTCATGTCAATTGCGCCCTCTTCGGGCTTCAAATCCGACGCGGCGATTTCCACCTTCTTGCGCTCGGTTTCGATGCTTACGTTGCTGAAGAGACCGGACGAAAACTCAAGACTGCGACCGAATTGCGTGACCGCCGCCTCGTTCGGCGAATGTCCTTCGACGGTCAGCTCGCCCGCTTTCTGCTCGATGCTTTCCAGACGGAAATCGGCCACCGAAGGCAGACGGTCGTTTATCGACGAGAGCACAGAGACAGGCCCCTGCTGCGAGGCGCGCAACTTCTTGATGGCATCAATGCGTACTTGAATCTCGCTGATTTTCTTCTCAAGTTCGCTCTGCTCTTTCTTGATGGCTTCCATGCGCGCGGCGATGGCCTCTTCGCGTTCGAGGTCGGCTTGAGCGGTGGCGTGAGCCGAGTTGGCGCTCATCCAGTCGAAACCCATGCCGAGAAACATCAGCGCGGCGACGACAAACAAGAGCATCCGGCTACGCATGCGCGGATTGGCAACTTTCGCTTCCACGACCGCGACGCTACGCGCTCGGTCAGTGACGGATTCTAAAAGGTTGATTTTTATCATTTAGGCTTCAACTCCTCTCAAAGCGAGTCCGACCGCGACCGCCATCTCCGGCACCACGTCTTTCATGTAATCAGGGTCAAAACGCCGTGCATCGACTTTAATCCGGCGAAACGGGTCGAAGGGTTCGACCGCAAGCTCGAAGCGGTTTGCCAGATATTCCGTCAAACCTTTCAACTTAGAACCGCCGCCCGAAATCAGAATCTTTTGCACGCCTCCATCGCCGTCTTCGGCGGTGGCGCGGTAGAAGTCGAAGGTCTTCTGAATCTCTAAAGCGAGCATGTCCGAGACTGTTTCGAGGACGGGTTCGATGTCGCGCGCCTCTGTGCCCAACGGCAACGAGCCGCCGCGTTTGACCGCTTCGGCCTGTTCATACGTCAACCCGAACTCTTTTTGCAGCAGCGCGGTGTACTGGTTGCCGCCGACCGAAACGTCGCGCGTAAACACGCTCTTGATGCCGTGCAGGATGTTGATGTTCATGGTCGAAGCGCCGATGTTGAGGAGCGCCACGGTTTGATCTGCCGAAGGCTGATAGTTGACTTCGTAGCAATTCTGCAAAGCGAAGGCGTCAACATCGATGACGGATGGATGCTTGCCCGCGAGTTGGATGGCCTGTTTGAGATTGGCGACGAATTCGCGCTTGCATGCCGCCATCAAAACGTGGAGCGAATCGGGGCCGGAGCCCACCACTTGATAATCCATGCTTACGTCGGCAATGTCGAAGGGGATATGTTCTTCGGCGTGCCAGTCAATCGACTCTTCCAACTCTTCGCGGCTCATCTGCGGCACGATGATGTTTTTGACAATCACCGAACTGCCCGACACGCCCGCCGCGACACGTTCGGTCTTTATCTGGTGTGTGCTGAACATTCCGGCGATAGCGTTCGACACGTCGTTCAACTCCATAATCTGCCCATCGACGACCGTGTCGGGTTGCAAGTGTTCGTAGCCGAGATGCGTCAGCGAGAGTTCGCCAATCTTGCCCTGTAGCTCAATCGCTTTGACGGAACTCGAACCAATATCCAGACCGACAATATTCTTTTTGCCGAGACTTTTTCTAAACATGAATTTATTTATTCCTCTCAACCTTTCCGGCGGCGGAGTTTCTGCGATGGATGCGTCGGAGACGGGCGCGTGCGCGGCGCACGCGGGAGCGCGGTGTAGCGACACGCGCGTCAGAAGTTTGGACTTTTTCTGCTTCTGCGTTGGTAGTAATGGTGGCGGGCTTCATGCTGATGTGGGTTTCTTGTTCCAACTTGATGGAGTCGCCGGACGGCACTTCGAGCGGTGAGGAAAGGCGTCTTTCGGTATTGCTTGGGCGGGTGTAGCCCGTGATGAAGTTTGAGAGATGGAAGAAGCAGTTGGAAGGGACGCTTGTTTCAAACCCGTCGAACCGTGAATGCGCCACAATCTCCTCCACTTCGGCAACCCGGCCAAGTCAATCTCGATACATCGAATTTGACTCCCGTTGGCTTTGCGACCCCCGCTCGCGCGGAGTGTGCCTTTATCGGTTGAGTTTCAAAGAACGCGGCTCAAGGGCTGACTCGACTGGCCGCCCCTCGCCGCTTCTCTCGCATTTTCAATCAAATACGGCTCTCTGGAAAGCCTCTCAAGGCACACGGTCGGAGCCGTGCACCGCCTGACACGAAAGATATTAACCTAGCGCCTTGTTGGATGTCAATCAATATTTTTGAATGTTTAACTTGGTGACATGTTTGGATTTATAACTCAAAATTTGCTGTTGTCGTGTTTATTTTTGGAACGCCGACGACGTTCTTCCAGATTCATATCGTGTGATTACGCGTCTATTTCGGTGAGTGTTGGAGGGTCTGTGGCGGGAGGGTTCTTGCTTCGCGCGGATGGCAGAAGTTAGGATGCTGGTCTATGACTATGCTCCGAAAGTTGCTGCTCGTCGTCGCGGCGTTGTTGATTTTGGGCGGCGCGTGGGTTTGGTGGAATCGTCCGCAGCGTGTGGATATGGCGGACTACGTTCCGGCGGACGCCATCGTCTACATCGAGGCGGACAGCCTGCCGGAGATTGCGAGCGGCATCGTTTCGACCGACGCGTGGCGTCTGCTGGCGCGACCGTCGGGCATCGACGGCGATTTCGGCAGAATCGGCTGGCTCAGCCAACTCGCACGTTGGACGGGCATCGGCCCCGCGCAGGCAGTCGTGCTTTCGCGCGCGCAGATTGCTATCACCGTGCTCGGCTTTGAAGCGGAGGAGCAAGCGAGCGAGACGCTGAAGATTATTCCGCGCACCGCTCTTGTAGCCGAAACTCACACGGGAGCCACGCGCGCACGCGCGACGGTCGAGAAATTAGTCGGCGACTTTGCGCGTCGCACCTATGGCTCGCCACGCATGAGCGAGCGCAAGGAATCTGACGACACCGTTTTTCTCACATGGACATCGCCCGACGATGCGCGTCGCAAGATGATTGCGGCGGTGTCGGGCAGCATAGTCATTATCGGCAACGACGAGAGCGCGGTCGAGGCGTGTCTGGCGGCCAAGCGCGGCGAACGTCCGGCCTTATCGAGCGATGGACAGCTTCGAGAGATGCGTGAGCGCATGAACGCAGAGGCGTCGCTCGCGTTTGGCTATGTTCCGGGCAGCAGTACGCCGAAACTTCTAGAGGTGACGGCGTTGGCCTACGTGGGGCAGCTTTCCACAGACCCGCGCGTGCAAAGCGCCATCGCGACTCTCCTGCCGCAACTCGCCAATCGCATGCTCGGTGGCGCGGCGTGGAGCACGCGCGTCCACGACGGCGCGGTGGAGGACAATTATTTTCTCGCCCTACAGAGTGGAGCCGGAGCGCGCGTCGGTGAAGCACTCGTTCCGGCGGACGCGCCGCCGACCTACGCGAGCGAGTTTCTCCCGCACGACATTTACCAAATCTCAAGCTACAACTACCGCGACCCCGCGACGGCGTGGCGCGGATTCAACGCGGCTATCTCTTCGCAACTCGATGCGCTCAGCGCGCCCTTCGTCAATCGTTTTCTCGAAGAAGCTCTCAAGCCTTACGGCATCGAAACGCCGCGCGAATTTTTCAGTGCGGCGGGGCCGGAGATGGTCACGGCGAGATTGGATAACAGTGGCGCGAGTACGGTGTTGGTTGTGGCGGTGCGCGACCGCGAAGTGTTGGAGAAGCAAGTACGAAAGCGTCTCGGCAGTGCGCGCGTGGTGTCGGTTGGCGATGTGGAGATGCTTGTGTCGCGGGACGAGGAGCGCGGTGCGGCCTCTTTTATCGGCGACCGTCTCATCATGGGCGATGCGGCAAACGTGCGTCTTTGTCTCGAAGCACGCGCGGCAGCAAGAACGTTCGCCCTCGCAGAGAGTTTCAAACAATCGCCGCGACGTTTATTCGACGCGCTGCCCGCTGTCTCCACTCTGACCGACGACAGGCAGACGGCACGCACGTTTATCTCTTACGTGGCACGAGAAAGCGGCGCGCGTCGTAGCGGAGGCGACGGAGAGGCTTTGGAACGCGCACTGAATCAACTCCCGTTCGCAGCGAGCGAATCGCGTTTTATCTCTGATGGCTTTGAGAAGCGGACGCGTTCGCCATTCGGCAACTTCGGCGTGCTCGTCGCACGATTTGCGCCGGAACGTCAGTCGAGATGAATCGTGGTTGGTTGAAGGAGCAGAAGTTTGAACGTTGGATGAGTCGAGAGGGCGGCGGCGTTTGCGCGCGTCGCTTGAGTGAGACGAGATTAGGGTTGAGGATAATCGAACGGGAAATCGGCGAGCACGGCGCGCATGTTGATTTGGCCGAAGAGGGTTTCGAGATAGGCGCTGAAACGATGCAGGACGGGGCCGAGTTCGACCGCACCGCGCGCCGCCGCCACCTCTTCCACGAAACGCTCGTAAGATTCCCAATCTTTGTACATCAGATAGCGCAGACTCCCGTCACGAAACGCAATGAGTTGTTCGAGTAGCGGAGCGAGCGGGCGTCGGTCGCGTTCCTGTTCGGCGCGTCGGACGAGTTGCAGAAGTTTCCAGAGGTCTTCGCGCAGGACGAGCGATTGGTCGAGTTTGTTTTGGAAATCTTTGAAGAGTCGCGCGCCGTTGAGCGTCGGGTCGAAGATTTGCGCGAGCGAGACGGTAGACTGTTGAAAGCAATCGCGTAGCAATCCATGCGCGCTCTCAACTTTGGCATAGAGAGAACGTGCGTGGCGCAAAGTACTCAAACCGATTAACTCATGCTCGAACGCCTTGCGTGTCTCCATGCCGACGGCGTAGGCCGTGCCGTCGAGCGCATCGAAGATGGCTCCATCCATCCCTTCGATATGGAGCGCGCGTGTTTCAATCAGGTCGAGGAGAGCGCGTGTCTCTTCGTAGATGAGGGTGAAAATCGGAAGCGTGTGTTTGAGCGGCTGGTCACGGCGCAGCAACGCTTCGATGAAGTGGAGACGTTCGAGCAGACGCGCGAGAGCCGAGAAGACGGCGCGCATGTCAACGCCGAGCGCGTCCGGCATGAGACGTTCCGTGAGTGCAACGAGCGACGGATGCAGGGTGGAGGAATGTCTGTATTGAGCCGCGCGTGTAAACTTTCTTGCCGCGTCGGATGCGTCTATTTGTCGCAGCAGGATTTTGCCGACGCTCGCCCATGAATAAAAATCGACGGCGCGCATTTCCAGCAACGCACGGCACATAACCGAGGCGTCGCCAACAGCCTCGCCCATTTCGACGAGAGAAGGGTCTTGAGCGTTCAGTTCGTCCGCCGCGACGCCTTCAAAAAGAGATGCGCCGACAGCCTCATTTAACGGCTGCACGTCGTCGAGCGAAGAAGCCGCTTCAAAGCGCGTGAGGCCGCCGACGAGTTGCGAAACGCGCAGCAAAACCGTATTTACAATCTGTGTTTCGGCTCCGAAATCACGCGCGAGGATGGCAGCGCGTTCGGCTTCTGTAAACGGATGATTACGAAGGTTGAAGAAGCTTTCGAGGGCGCGCAACCACATGCCGAGTTCGCGTGCATGAACGTCGTCGGGAGTTTCCTGTCGAGATTCTGCCGCGCCGTGTGTTACCAAAGGTTCGCGCATTATTCTTTCAGGCGGCGGCTCAACCGATTTGACGCTTGTATCCAAGTGAGGTTTACCTCTTTGCTCTTAAACAGGACTCGCGACCATAGACACGTCGTGTGTGCCACGTCTGCCGTTGATTGTAAGCGCGAAGTGCGTCGGCTGGCAAAGAATTATTTTTCGACCGCAGACACATCACTGTCGCGCGGCAGTTAAATCTCATCTCGCCCACTTCTCTTTCATCTTCCAGACGCTTCGGTCGCACGACATTCCGAACATGACCACTTCAAAACAACTACTCGTCGCCACACACAACCCTGGCAAGGTGCGTGAGTTCGCGTTGCTCCTGCGAGACGTGCCTGTGCGCCTGCGCGGTCTGGTCGAATTTCCGCAGGCGTCCGAGGTGGAGGAGACGGGCGCGACGTTTGCTGAAAACGCTGCGCTCAAGGCTCGCTCCTATGCCGCTCAGACCGGACTATGGACGTTGGCCGACGATTCAGGTCTGGAAGTCGAGGCGCTTGGCGGCGCGCCCGGCGTCTACTCGGCGCGCTACGCCGGAATCGGTGCTTCCGCAGAACAGCGCATCGAACGACTACTCAACGAACTCGCGCAGACGGGCGACGCCGAACGCCGCGCGCGTTTCGTCTGCGTCATTGCCATCTTCCATCCCGCGACCGCCGCGCTCGATTTTTTCGAGGGAAAATGTGAAGGGCGAATCATCTCCGAGCCGCGCGGCACAAACGGCTTCGGCTACGATCCCATCTTCGTCCCTGAAGGCTACACACAAACTTTCGGCGAATTGAGCGACGAAACCAAAGCCCATCTAAGCCACCGCGCCCGCGCTCTAGACGCCGCACGGACGTTTCTACACCAGCATCTACAGAAACCAACTTGACCCGCGCCCGAAGCAGTCGCTAAGATGCAACGCATGTAAAGGCGCGTGCGACAGGCTTTTGTCTCGACTGTCGTCGAGGCGTCGGCGGTAAAAATTCGGGGTGTAGCACAGCCTGGTAGTGCGCTCGGTTTGGGACCGAGAGGCCGGGGGTTCAAATCCCTCCACCCCGATTACGAAGCAGGTCAGGAGCGGGCAACGGTCGCCCGCTCTTTTATTTGCAGACGCGGACGCACGCGCAGCATAGTCTTCGACGGTCGAGCCGAAGCGTTTGAGATTCGTCCTGTCTTGGAGATTGCTTTGTAAATTAGGTCTTTCAGGTTGTTGGTTCCCGGTTGGTCGGGTTGTCGGGCGTCGGTATGTGATGAGTGTTTTTTTTCAGCCTGAATCTGCAAAATTTGGCTTTTTTTCGAGACTTTATGCCATTCTGTGTGATATATCTGCAAGGGTAAGTTTTTTCAAATTCTTCCCGATTTCGCAGGAGGTAGTCACACCACGCCATGGCGACCAGCAAAGCAGGCAAGAAGCGCATGTCACAATCCGAAGTGCTCAACCACTTCGCCGAGAAATTCGAGATGAAACGTTCGCAAGCCAAAGAGTTCTTTGAAGAACTTGCCAGTTTGGCGAGCGATGAAGTCAAAAACAACGGGGAATTTGCTCTACCCGGCTTCGGTAAATTAGTGCTGTCGGAGCGCAAAGCGCGCGAAGGCCGCAATCCTCAAACCGGCGAAACCATTCAAATTCCCGCTAAAACGACGCTTAAATTCCGCGTCGGCAAGAGTATGAAAGATACGGTGGTGCCTAAAAAATAAGCTCCGCTACATCATTTACAAGGCGATACGCAAAAAAAACGCCGCCCCTGAGTCTTCCCTACGCTTCAACACGTAGCACTCACGGGCGGCGATGCGTTTCTCAAAACTAAAGGCGAACGCCTCAAAAACCCCTTTGCAGACAACGATTTAGGTTGCCTAACTCAGACTTGCGCCGTGAGCACATCGGCGCGTCGGTCGGCGGTCAGGAGCCACGGACGCTTCTCGAATTCGTCGCAGAGACGTATGACGGCGAGGTCTTTGGCCTTCGCTTCCAGCATCACGTCAAAGGCGATTGGCTCGGTTTCCCGTAGAAAATAGGCGAATTCAAAGGGATTCACATAATCTGCGTGCTGCGTCGTAAGCGGCGGTTGGAGGGTCGCGGTCTTTTTCCCGTTGACTTTTCGCTCGACCGTGCGGAGTTCCGTGCGCGGGCTGGAAAAATGCACTTTGGGCGTCACGCTGCGCGGCCAAGTTGCAGCCGCGCGCTCCATCGCTTCCCTGAGCGACATGCCTTCGGGATTGTTGCAGTGGTGGTGCTGAAAGTCGAAGACGACGGGGACGCCCGTGCGGCTGTGTGCTTTCAGAACATCCGCGACGGAGAAACGAATGTCGTCGTTTTCTAGTACAAGATGATTGCGGATGTGGCGCGGCAGACGTTCGTAACGCTGGCAATAACGGTCGATGGCAGTCTCGCGGTCGTCGTAAACCCCGCCTAAATGCAGTACGAGCGCGCCTTCGCGCCCCTGTCCGAACATGTCAAGCAGACGCGCCTGCCAGTCCAAATCCGCGACGGAACGCGCCGTTAAATCCTCGTCCGGCGAATTCAAGAGAATGTACTGCGACGGGTGAAACGAGAGCCGCACGCCCAAATCGACGACTTTTTGAGCGATTTTTTCAATTTCGGCGCGCGATTCCTCGATTTGTCGATGAAACTGCGGTCTGTCTGGATGCGTCAGAAAGGGCGCAAACTCGCTCGACAGGCGGTAAAGCGCGATGCGGTTCGCCGCAAGATAATCAAGTATCCGGTCGAAGAATTCGAGGCTCACGCGTAAGTGTGGTGAATTCTGATATTTACGTGTGTCGTGCGAAGGAATTTCCGCGCCCATCGCCTTGACGGCGAAGCCGAGTCGGTGGTCTAAAATTTTTCTGGCATTTTCCATAAAGTTCGTTTAGAATATCGAGTTTTCCAAGGCACTACACTACAGACAGTGTGTGACAATATTCATCTAGAGGTGTGTCGGTCTGTGCGAAATTTCTGGAGATTGCAACAAAAACGCATCCCGAATTCAGACCGGAGCATCTAAAATTCGCCCTTGTAAATAAATTAACCCCCTATAGTGTTGTAGGGTCGGAAACATAAGGAGCTGGTACTAACGTGACTTTCAACATGACATTTCCGCTCACCGAGCGGCTGCAAGCAATCGACCACATTCAGGCGCGTCGTTATTCAAAACTGTCGGGGACGGCGCTCGACATCGCGACTGAAGGAATTTTGCGCCACCTACGCGCCTGCGACCGTATGGATGTCAACCCGGATGTCGCCGCCGTGCGCGAGATTATCGACGATGCGTTGAACGGTCGGCGCGTCTTCGCCGAAACGCACGATGATCAATCCGTCGCTGCCTAAGTAGAGCGATTTCGTTCAAGCAAGACCTTTTTAGATTTCACACAAAAGACCGCCAGCCACTCGTCGGCTTGCGGTCTTTGTGTTTCTTCGTTATCCAGCTAAATTGTTGTTTCTTTTAGATTTAGAGAGTTTTCGGGTGTTTTCGAAAACTGCTTTCGCGCAATCCTGTAGTACATGATGGCGAGCAGGGTGAGCGCGTCTGTGATTTCGCCGCGTAGAACCATCTCCGTGGCTTCTTCAAGCCCGACGCGGCGCACTTCGAGTCGTTCGGTTCCTTCCGGTCGATGCTCGCCCTGCATCAGCCCTGTGGCGAGAAACCAGATGGCAAGCTCGTCCGAGACGGAATTTGAGAGATGCGCGGCTCCGAGTCTTTCCCAGTGACGCGCGCGGAGGCCAGTCTCTTCTTCAAGTTCGCGTTGCGCCGCGCCGAGTGGTTCCTCGTCGGCCGCACAACCTCCTTCGGGAATCTCCCACGAATACTCTCCGAGCGGATAACGATACTGTCCGACCAGATAAATCGACTCATCCTCTATCGCGAGGATGCCGATGGCCTTGTTCTTGAAATGCACGACGCCGTAGATGCCCTCTGCACCATCGGGGCGCACCACCTTATCCTCGCGCACGCTAATCCATGAATTATCATAAACCTCCTTCGTCGAGAGCGTCTGCCAGGGATTCTCTGTCGCGTCCGTTTCGATTTTGTCTTGGGTCACGTCGCCTCTTTCGTTTTTCGTCTCAGCCGCCCTCGCTCTTTGCTTCCGCCGGAACATTACGCAACGCAGCTTGTTCTTCAATGAGCGTATCGACGTTATCCGTCGCTGCGCTATCGGTCGCCACCGTTGACGGCTCATCCGTCGAGCCTTCGGCATGACGTAGCACGTCGAGCAGTGCGAACGTGATGGCGACGACGACGGGGCCGAGTACCAATCCGAGGACGCCGAAAATCTGCAAGCCGCCGAGCACCGAGAAGAAGATGAGTAGTTCGTGGAGGCGCGTCTTCTCACCGACCAACTTTGGACGCAAGAAATTGTCCACCATGCCGATAACAATCGTGCCCCATCCGACGAGTACGAGGGCTTGCCAGTATTGCTGCGTAACGGCCAGATAAATCGCGGCGGGTACCCAGACCACAAACGCTCCCGCCATCGGAATCATCGACAGAAACAGCATCACGACGCCCCATAGAAGCGGCGAAGGCAATCCGAGAAACCAGAAGGCGAGGCCGCCCAGTGCGCCCTGTATCGCGGCGATGACAAGCACACCGTAGACGCTCGCGCTAATGACATCGCGCGTGCGTTCAAAGATTTCGCGCGCCTCTCGACGTTCGAGCGGCAGTGCTTCGCGCAACGCACGGCGCAGGCGGTCGCCGTCGCGGAAGAGGTAGTACATCGTGAAGATGACGAAGAAAATTTCGACAATCACCAACACGAAGCCACCGACGAAGCCGAACGTGCGGTTGGCAATCGCGCCGCTCATGTTCTTCAAACGCTCTGCGATAAATTGTTGAGAGCGCAACTGGTCGATGTTGACGTATTGACCGAGCCAACGCAGGTAACGACCCGTGACGGGTGAGTTGGGGTCGAGAATGGATTCGACGTTGCCCTGTAGGTTCTGCGCCATGTTCGACATCTCGTTGACCACCGCGAGCGTCAGCAACGTGAGCGGCAAGAGAAACGTCACAATCACCAAGAGGCACGACAACATCGCGCTCCAACCGGGCGCTCCCGTGCGCGCCACGATGCGCTTGTGGATGGGATTGAAGAGGATGACCAAGACCACCGCCCACAGCAACACTTCAATGAAGGGTTGCAGCATTTGCCAGCACAAATAGAGGGCGATGAGGGTCACGGCTCCGAGTGCGAGCCAGCGCACATAAGTAGTTTTCATCCTGTTTCCTCGGCTTGAAGTTGCGGGCACTTTATCATAAGCCCACGGCTTTTATCTCTATGTTTTTATGGCAAATATGCTTCCGTGGTGTGCCGCTTTGGTGTGGTTGACGAAGACCGTCGGACGCGTGTTAACATCGCTGCCGATGTGTGGTTTTCGGCTCCCGTAGCTCAGTGGATAGAGCATCTGCCTTCTAAGCAGAGGGTCGCTGGTTCGAGTCCAGCCGGGGGTATTTTTGTCAGATAAGAACAGGACGGACGCGCGAAGTTCGTCTTAACTTCGGAGCGCGACTCTGCTTTGTAAGACAGACGCTCGACGCGACGAGATTTTACGCGCGCGTGGGATGCGGAATTTCCGTTGCGAGCGCTTGTCAGAATTTAACGGCTTGGTTACTATTGAGTCCTCTTCGTGGCGGCTATAGTTCAGCGGTTAGAGCGCCTGATTGTGGTTCAGGATGTCGTGGGTTCGAATCCCACTAGCCGCCCCATCAATTCTTTGTCTGACGGGCGACCAATGCGGTCGCCTTTTTGTCAATTTCTCGGTGAAGAAGCGACGCTTCTCGTCTCTGCCACAATCGTCGTTTGAGTTTCCTGCACAATTCTTCTCAGCATAAAATGGAGTGATATACGTGTTAAGAAAAAGCGACTATGTGAAAGGTTTTGCCGCCGTCCTTGTCACGATACTGCTGCTTATGTCTACGACAGCATCGGCGCAAGACCGCTCGAAGGGCAGCGTCGCGGGTACGGTGCGAGACGCTTCGGGCGCGGCCGTATCAGGCGCGAAAGTTTATCTCGTCCAAACTCAGCAGGCGATTTTGCAATCCACTAAGTCAAACACGGAAGGCCAATTCCGTTTCGACCAAGTGGCGACAGGCACTTACGAAGTGCGCGTGAGCGAGAGGAATTTCAGCACGCGTCGTGTTCCGACGCAGGTCACGGCGGGCGATGTGGCGGAGGTCAATGTCCTGCTCGAAATCAATCCGCTGACGGAGACCGTGACCGTCTCGGCTGAGACGGGACAGGTGCAGGACACAGCGATGGTCGCGCAGCAGGTCAACGTGATTTCCGAAGATGCTTTGCGGCTTCGCACGACGGCGGTGCTTGCACAGGTCGCGGACGAAGAAGTCGGCCTCGCTTTGCAGCGCACCAGCCCGACCATCGGCGCAATCTTCGTGCGTGGTCTGACGGGCAAAAACGTCGTCACATACATCGACGGCGTGCGCTACACCACGTCGGCTCAACGCGGCGGCATCAACACCTTCTTTAATTTGAACGAGCCGAGCACGCTCCGCGCGGTAGAAGTTTTGCGCGGGCCGAACAGCGCGCAGTATGGCTCCGATTCGCTCGGCGGCGCGATTAATCTCGTCACGCGAGGGCCGGAATACGGCAACCTCTTACCTGAGACGCACGGCGAATTCAATACCTTTTTCACCAGCGCCGACCTCTCCTTCGGCGGCAACACGCTTTTAACTTATGGCACCAAACGCTTCGGCCTGCTTGTCAATTCAGCGGCCCGCCGCGTCAACACGTTGCGTCCCGCAGGCGGCATCGACACACATTCGGCTGTGACGCGTTTTCTCGGTTTGCCGTCGGACATTCTCGGCAATCGCCTGACCGACACGGCCTTCACGCAGTATGGCGGCGCGATTCGCTTAAACTATGCGCTTAGTTCCGACCAGCATCTCAGCTTCAATTATCAACGCGGGCAACAGGACGGCGGCAAACGTTACGACCAGACGATTGGCGGCGACGGCAACCTAATCGCTGACCTACGCAATCTGATGAACGACTTTGCCTACGTGCGCTACGTCAAACAGGGCGCGGGCTTCTTCGACACTGCTTCGTTCACCGGCTCTTTCAACAGTCAACGCGAGGAGCGCGTCAATCAAGGCGGACGCGGCAATCTGCTCGGCGCTATCACGCATCAGTACGAGCGCATCAACGTCTTCGGCCTCAACTTCTATTTCGACAAACAGTTTTCGCCCACCAACACATTCCTCGTCGGCGGCGACTTCTATCACGAACGCATGAACTCGCCCGCCTTCGCCTTTAATCCCGCCAATCACACGACGACGCTCACGCGCCCGCGTGTGCCGGACGAAGCACGCTATATCACTTCGGGATTGTTCGTGCAGGATGTGTGGGACGCCGTGCCGCAGAGGCTACGCTTGAGCGGCGCGTTGCGCTACAACGTCGCTTCCTATCAATCGCGTGCGTCGAATAGTCCGCTCGTCGGCGGTCGCCCGTTGTTTCCCGACGACAGTCTGCGCGTCGATGATTTTTCCGGTCGCCTCGGTGCCATCATCACCCCGGTCGATGATTTTCATATCACGCTCAACTTCAGTCGCGGCTTTCGTGCGCCGAGCATGACCGACCTCGGCACGCTCGGACTGACCGGAGACGGCTTCGAGGTCGATGCCTCGACGGCTCTCGCTCTGGGCGGCCTCATCGGCACGACGGCGGACGCCAATGCGATTTCGACGGGCCTTCCCGCCGAGCAACAGCGTTCCGAGATTAGCAATAACGTTGACCTCAGTTTCAGCTATCGACGCAAGCGATTCGACACGGAGTTGACCTTCTTCGTCAACGACCTCAACGACACCATCGTCAAACAGGCGCTCATCCTCCCGCCGGGAGCGGTGGGTCTCTTTTTAGCCGAGCAGCAAATCGTCGAACAACGTCAGAACGGCGTCGTCTTCGTGGGCGCTTCGTCTGCGCCCGTGCTTCTGCGCGCCAACTTCACAGACGCGCGCATCAGCGGTTTGGAATACGAGTTGGAAGCGCGTCTGAGCCATAAATGGACGTTTGCCGGAAACTTCACATACATCCGTGCGAAGGATAAAGCGACGGGTCTGCCACCCAACATCGAGGGTGGCACGCCGCCGCCGACGGGCTTCCTGCGCCTGCGTTACCAACCATCGACGCGCTACTGGATTGAAGCCTATTCGACATTGGCCGCCCGACAGGAACGTCTCTCGACGCTCGACCTCTCCGACCGTCGCACAGGCGCAACGCGCTCGCGCAACGACATCCGCGACTTCTTCCGTCGCGGCGCGTGCGTGCGCGGTCTGGTCGCGCCCGGCCCCGACGGTCGGTGCGGAACCAACGACGAAACCATCCTGATTGCGACGGGCGAAACGCTCGCGCAAGTGCAGACGCGCGTTCTCGGCACAGCCAATTCCGCGCCGCTCTTTCCCTATCTTCCCGGCTACGGGCTTTTTAATCTGCGCGGCGGTTTCCGTCTCAACGACCGTTCTCAAATCACCCTCGACTTCGAGAACATCGGCGACAAGAGTTATCGCGGGCCGAGTTGGGGCATCGACGGGCCGGGGCGCAGCATCTCGGCGCGTTATCAGTATAAATTTTAGTGCTGATGTCGGCTGAACTTGTCAACGCGCCCGCCCACCACAGGAGCGCCCGCCGCGCGAAGAATGACGGATGGAGGATTCAACTATTGCGTCGGCTCGTAATCTTCTCGCGGTGGGCGCTCGTGTGCGTGTTGCTCGCGGTGTCTCTCGGTCTGAATGTCTATCCGGCGTCGCAGGGCGCGCGGAAATGTTCTGCGACGGGTTTTCGTCCTAGCGTCGGTTTCACGGTTGGCAATGAACCTGTGGCGCTCGTCGTCGCTGACTTTAACCGCGACCGCAAGCCCGATATCGCGACGGCGAATAGCGGCTCCGACGATGTATCGGTCGCACTCAACGACGGGCGCGGCGCTTTCAACGCTCCAACCGTCTATCCGGCGGGTCGCAGCCCGCGCGCCATCGCGTCGGGCGACACCAACGGCGACGGACACGCAGACCTCGTTATCGCCAATAGCCTCTCGAACAACGTTTCGTTGCTGGCGGGCGACGCGGCGGGTGAGTTTGCGCTGGCGGGCAGCGTCGGCGTCGGCACGGCTCCCCTGTCGGTCGCGCTCGCTGACTTCAACTCCGACGGCAAACTCGACATTGCCACGGCGAATTCCAAATCACGCGACGCTTCCATCCTCATCGGCAACGGTCGCGGCGGCTTCACGGCTGCTCGTCCGGTCGCCGTCGGCGCTGCGCCCTTCTACGTCACCAACGGCGACTTCAACTCCGACGGCAAGATTGATTTAGCGGTTGCCGATTCGGTCGGCAACACCGTCGGCGTGATGTACGGCGACGGCAAAGGCGGTTTCGCTCCCTCCGTCAAATACACTGCGGGCGGCACACCCGTCGCCATCGCCGCCGCGCGTTTCGACAACGACAAAGAGATTGACCTCGCCACCGTCTTCTACAGCTCCAACAACCTTTCGCTCGCACACGGCACAGGCAAAGGACACTTCGCGGCGGCACGAAACTTCGCGCCCCTCCCCTTGCCTCTTGTCGGCGCGGCCACCGATTTCAACGGCGACGGTCGCCTCGATCTCGCCATCGTCGGACAGAACGGCAGCCTCGCGGTCTTGCTCGCCACGAATACGGACGGAGGCTTCGCGCCCGCGTCGCTCCCCGCCCCGTCTAATTCTGAAGCCAAAGCGTTCTTCGTCGCCGTCGGGGATTTCAACGCGGACGGCAAGAAAGATTTGGTCGTCGCTTACGGCATCACGGGCGACATCTCCGTCATGCTCGGCGACGGCAAAGGCGGTTTCGCCCAACCCGTGAACTACGAGGTCGGCTTCAATGCGTCGGGCGTCGTCGTCGCGGACTTCAACGCCGATAAGAAACTCGATTTAGCACTGGCGAACACGTCTCGGAGCGAGATTTCCATTCTTCTCGGAGACAGGAGCGGCGGCTTCGGCAAACCGACGAATTTCGCCGTCGGGGCGCAACCCATCGCGCTCGCAGCGGGAGATTTCAACGGCGACAGCCATGTCGATATTGCAACCATCAACCCCGTGCAGTTAAACATCGCCGTCGTCTTCAACGACGGTCAGGGGAGATTCGGCAAGCCAACCACCCTCGAACTCGAAAAAACCGCCCGCGCCATCATCGCCGCTGACCTAAACGGCGATGGCAAACTCGACCTCGCCACCGCCAACGACACCGCCAACAGTTTCTCCGTCTATCAAGGCGACGGGCGCGGCGCGTTTGCCCCGCGCAAGATTTATCCGGCGGGCGAGAGGGCTTTCTGGCTCACGGCGGAAGATTTCAACCACGACGGTCACATGGATGTGGCGGTCGCCAATCACAAGTCGAACGACGTTTCGGTCGCGCTCTCCGACGGGCGCGGCGGCTTCCTCGCACCGCACAATTACGCCGTCGGACAGAATCCCGCCTCCATCATCGGCGGCGATTTCAACGGCGACGGTCGCCCCGACCTCCTTTCGTTAAACTACGGCGCAAACAGTCTCTCCTTCCTCTACGGAGACAGCCGTGGGCGTTTCTCCGGCGGCAGGAATTTCAAGACGGGCGCGCAACCTTACGCCCTCGCCGTCGCCGATTTCGACGGCAATCGCTTTGCTGACGTGGTCGTGTCCAACGCGGGGACGGGCGATATTTCAATTTTCCTCGGAAACAGCAGCGGAGAGTTCACCACGATGCCTCCGGTGTCGGCGGGGACGAACCTACGCGGCATCACCACGGCCGATTTCGACAGCGACGGTCGCACAGACCTCGCCGCCGTCGATTCAAGCTCTCACAAGGTCTTAGTCCTGCACAACGATTGTAAGTAGTTCTGCTGCAATGCGATATTTGTCCGCGACGACGTACGACTAAAGACGGAATTTGCCCGCCAGAACTGTCTGGCGTAGTGCCTTTCTTTAACTTTGTTAATTCATTCCTCTTGCGAGATAGCGGCAATTAGTCTACTATTTGCAACGAAGTCATCTAAAATTGGTTGCGGCAGCACCCACGCAGAAGAGATGTCTTTCCTTCCGCATTACAGAAGGCCGTACACGCAGGGCACAAGGGCAATGTATCTAACCTAGCCTGTCTATGTTTTCAAACCAGACGATTCTGACATTTTAGGACTTCAACACATTCGCGCTGTCTTTCCGAATAAGATAACGCATCCGTCGCGTATATAAACCATCCCCGCCACGCACTCCTCAATCCCGTGAAGAGTCGCCGAAGCGTCACTATCATCCCAAGTGGAGAAATCAGATGAACAAGAGAACACCCCTCGCTCCGTCAATTCTTGTGAAGGCTTTTCGCGCACAAGTGACGGCGAGGCGAACTACCCCTTTTAGTGGAATAAAATCCTTCCGCACGATGACCAGAGGCTTCAGCCTTGCGCTGAGCCTTTTGCTGCTCATCCAGGGCTTCGCGTTTAGCCCGTCGGTCTACGCGCAGTCGCGTGCGGCGGTACGCGAGGGCGCGGGCGATGGCGAAGGCGAGACGTCGCAGACGAGTCGGCAGGCAATCGCACCGTCGTCGCGCGGTATCACCGTGCTTCCACCCGTCAACATGAGTGCGCTCGCCGCTCAAGGCTCACTCGCTCCGGCGCAGGCGGGCGGCGCGATGCAGATTAAACCCATCCACCCGCCCAGAGGCATCGACCGTACAGGATTCGGAGTTCCGATTGCAGGCAGCAGCGGCGGCGACGAAGCTCCCGCAGCGCCCGAAGAACAGGCTCCGGTTCCATCGGGGACGGGACAGTCGCCTCCGCCGACCAAGACATTCAAGTCCGACCAGTTAGACCTCGGCTCCATCCCGCCCGACACGATGGGCGCGGTCGGCCCGAATCACGTCGTGACGACGACCAACGAAAAGGTCATTACGCACACGCGCGCGGGCGTCGTCTTGAGCAGCGTGACGCTCGACGCCTTCTGGGCGACGGTGTTGCTCGGCGGCACGCCGCCCTCCACCTTCGACCCCAAGATTTACTACGACCGTTTCAACAGCCGCTACATCATCGTGACGACAGCCGACGCGCAGATCGAAACGTCGGCCACGCTCTTCGCGGTCTCGCAGACCAACGACCCGCTCGGCACGTGGAATCGCTATGCCATCGACGCCGACGCGGCGGCCACCGCAACGGGCGGCAAGTGGGCTGACTATCCGAGCGTCGGCTTCAACAAAAACTGGATTGCCATTCAGGTTAACCTCTTCGGCTTCGGCTCCGTGAGCGGCTTTCAAGGCCCTGCCATCTACGTCATTAACAAGGCTGCCGCTTACGCCAACACGCTCTCGACCGTCTCGACTTTCGAGGGTTCGTTCGCCACCTGTCTAGCCAGTGCGACACAGGAGACCGAACTCGCCTGCGGCTTCACCATGACGCCCGCCATCACCGAAGACAACACGACCGAGACTCTCTATCTCAACGAGGATTGGGACTCGACCGCCGGGCAGCTTCGCCTCAGCAAGATTACGGGCACGCCTGCCGCGCCCGTCCTGACCATCGGCACACAGTTCCCGCAGTCGCCCAACTCTTGGCGTTTCAACGCCCCGATTATCGGCACCAGCGGCGGCTACATGCTCCAACGTCAACAGAACATCTACGCCATTTCCGGCAACCGCATCACCGCCAACGACTCGCGCATACAGAACTCGGTGCTGCGTAACGGTTCGCTCTGGTCAGTACATCATGTGATGCTGCCGACCGTGCCAACCGCCGCGGGCGTATCTGCTTCGACGGCGGCCAACCCCGACAACCACACTGGCGTCCAGTGGTGGCAGATTAACCCGACCATCGAGACGGGCGCGGCCGAACCTCCGATTCAGCGCGGGCGCATCGAAGACCCGACCGCCGACAACTGTCACAATGGTTCGGGCGGCCTTCGCACCGCCGCGTCAGTTCCGCCGTGTCCCGCTCCGCAGGGGCAGTTCTTCGCCTTTACCAACATCGCCGTCAACCAGAACAACGACGTGCTCATCGGCTACTCGCGTTTCTCGCACCTGACCTTGCCGAAGGCCGCCTACTCCTACCGCGCCGGAACCGACCCGGCCAACACGATGCGTGACTCGCAGACCTTCCGCGAAGGCGTCGGCAACTACAACATCGGCGCGGGCAGCCCCTTCAACATCCGTTGGGGTGACTATAGCGCCGCGATGGTCGACCCCGTCAACGACACCGACTTCTGGACGATTCAGGAGTTTGCCGACTTCCAACGCGAAGTCTTCGGCCCCGGTCAGTTTGCGGGCGTCTGGGCGACGTGGTGGGCGCAGATTAAACCTACTTCGACCAGTTCGACCTCTGGCAATCTTCTCATCACCGAGTTTCGCCTGCGTGGCCCCGCTGGCCCGCGCGACGAGTTCGTCGAACTCTACAATCCGACCAACAACCCGATTACCGTGACCACGACGGACGGCTCCGACGGTTGGGCACTCGCTTACAGCACCAACGGCACGACCGTTACCGCGCTCACCGCCATCCCGAATGGCACGACGATTCCGGCACACGGTCATTACCTGATTGAAAACAACGTAGCCGCCGCAGGCATCGCGCCCTACAGTCTTGAAGGGTATCCCAACGTCGTCCCTGGGCCGGGTATTAACGGTTCACAGGTGCGTCCTTCCGACGGCGATGCCATGTACACGCCTGACCTCGCGGACAATGGCGGCGTCGCCATCTTCCGTACGGGCAACCCGGCCAACATGAACGCCGGGACGCGCATGGATTCCGTTGGCTTCGCCACAATCGCCGCTGGTCTTTTCAAAGAAGGCACGGGCATTCCGAACATTACTGGCACGCCGACCGGCCAACTCTCCTTTGTCCGCAACATCTCCACCGTGACTGGCTATCCGCAGGACACCGACAACAACTCCACCGACTTCACCTTCGTTGACCCCGTTAACGAAACGCTCGGCGTCACGCCGCGCGGCGGTGCAGCCGGGCCGGAGAACATTGACAGCCCAATTAATCGCGGCGCAAGCATCGGCCTCTCGCTCTTAGACCGCACCGCACCGGAGACAGCTAACACCGCACCCAACCGCGTCAAGAGCACGACACCTGTGACCAACGGTTCGCTCGGCACGCTCGCGTTCCGCCGCGTCGTCGTCAACAACACGGGCGGCCCCATCACGCGCCTGCGCTTCCGCGTCGTGGACATCACAACGCGTCCGTCGCCTGTTGGCACGGCTGACTTGCGTGCCATCTCGTCCGCAAACGTCACCGTCACGGGCGTTACCGATGCCACCACCTGCGCCTACCTCGGCTTAACCTCCCCGTGTAGCGTACCTGTGACTGGCCTCGCCATCGAGGAACCGCCGACGCAAGCACTCGGCGGTGGACTCAACACCACCTATACCCTGTCGCTCGGCGCACCGCTCCCGAACAACGGCACAGCCGCCGTGCAGTTCATGACGGGCATCGAGCAGGGCGGCAGTTTCCGCTTCCTCGTCATCATCGAAGCGTTGCCCTAACAGTGCACGCTCCGACGTTTGACTCAACAACCAGCGAGGCGGCGCGCGGCAACGCATCCCGCCTCGCTCCTTAACCACAGAAGGGGCACATTCGGACAATCGAATGTGCCCCTTCTGTTTTTGCTTCGCTCCCGCAAGAAACACGCATGACGCACCACCCCAACGCTCGCACCTGCCTCCCGCTCCTACTTTCAACCATGCTGATTATCTCGATGCACGCGAGCACAACACCCGCCGTCGCCGCCACTGCTGCCGCCGCAGCACAACAGTCCACGCGCATCGGTGCATGTCGTGCAACAGGATTTCGTGTGGCGCAGAGCATCGGAGTCGGGCGTGAACCCGTTTCGGTGGCGGTGAGCGATTTCAACGCGGACGGCAAGAGCGATGTGGTAGTCGTTAATAATGGCTCGAACAACGTCTCTGTTCTATTAGGCGAGAAGGGTGGTGGCGGGTCGTTCTTGACGCCGTTGAATTTTGCGGTGGGTCAAAGTCCGCGTTTCGTCTTGGCGGCGGATTTCAATCACGATGGTCGCTCAGATGTGGCCGTGGCAAATAGTGGCTCGGATGATGTCTCGATTCTGCTCGGCGACGGGAGCGACAAGTTGTTTCGCGCGTCGTTAAATTTCAGAGTCGGCGCAAGCCCTCTGTCGATTGCCACGAACGACTTCGACCGCGACGGCAAACTCGACCTCGCCGTGGCAAACTCCAAGAGCAACGATGTCTCGATTCTCATCGGCGACGGTCGCGGCGGCTTTGCTGCTCCCGTCGCATACGGCGCGGGACTCAACCCGTTTCACGTCGCGGCTGGCGATTTCGACGGCGATGGTCACGTCGATTTGGCGACCGCCAACGCACGCTCCAACAACATCTCCGTGCTCGTCGGCAACGGCAAAGGAGCATTCGCCGCGCCCGTCAACTACGCAGGAGGCGTCGCGCCCGCCGCTCTCGTCTCAGGCGATTTCAACAACGACAGGCGGACGGATTTTGCCGTCGCCAATTTCAGTTCCGACAATCTCTCCATCATCTTCGGCGAGCGCAGAGGCTTCGCTGCGGCGCGGAGTTTCGCGGCGGGGACAAGTCCCTATCACATCGCCGTGAGCGATTTCGATGGCGACGGGCGAGCCGACGTAGCCGTCGCCAATGAGTCGGCGGGCAACGTCTGGGTGTTGCAGGGCGATGGTCACGGCGGCTTCCGTCCGCCCTCTGTGCTTCCGGTCGGCTTGGGGGCGTTCTTTGTCGTCGCGAGCGATTTCGACGCCGACGGCAGAACAGACCTCGCCGTGGCAAACGACGCATCCGACGACGTTTCCGTTCTGATGGGAAGCGGCAAAGGAATTTTCGCCGGAGCCATCAACCATCGTGCCGGAACCAACCCGCGCGCCATCGCCGTCGCTGATTTCGACGGCGACAAACATCTCGACATCGCTGTCTCAAACTTCAACTCGCGCGATGTGTCCGTCCTACTCGGCGACGGTCGCGGCGGCTTCGCAGGAGCAATCAACTACGGCGTCGGAGCGCAACCGTCGTCCATCGCGGCGGCGGATTTCGACGGCGACGGCCATGTTGACATCGCCACGTCGAATGCACGCGCAGGCCACGCGTCCGTGCTCATCGGCGACGGCAAAGGAGCTTTCGCGAAGCCGCGACAGTTCCCCACGCCGTCCGGCTCGCGTGCCATCGCCGTCGCTGATTTCAACTCCGACCGCCGCGTCGATTTATTGTTTGCCAACGAGAGTTCCAACAACATCTCTGTCCTACTCGGCGACGGCAAAGGCTCTTTCGCTCCCATGCAAAATTACGCCGTCGGCGCGAGGCCGCTATCCGTCGCCGTCGCGGATTTCAACCGCGACGGCAAACTCGACCTCGCCACCGCCAACACACATTCAGGCGACGTGTCCGTCCTCGTCGGCGACGGCAAGGGGCGTTTCCGTCCTGCCGAAAACTTCGCAGCGGGAGCCACTCCCGCATCCGTCGCCGCCGGAGATTTCGACGCCGACGGGCGACTTGATTTGGTCGTCACAAACTACGGCACCGAAGCCTTCTCGCTCTTGCGCGGCGACGGTCGCAGCGGCTTCGCGGCGGCCAAAAATCTCGCCACGGGTCGCAATCCCTATTCGATTACCTCCGTCGATTTCAACCGCGACGGCAGCCCCGACCTCGCCGCCACCAATTCCGCATCCGGCGACGTTTCCGTCTATCAGGGCGACGGTCGCGGTGGCTTCACGTCGCTGCCGAGAATCGCTGCGGGAAAGAACCTGCGGGGCATGGCCGCAGGCGACTTCGATGGCGACGCCGATGCCGATTTAGTCGTCACCGATTCGGGTTCAAACAGCATCATCTTCATCCTTAACAATTGCCGTTGACGCGGCAACGCATGAAGCAGGCAGGATGATTATTGTTGAAGTCGTCGGAGTTGAAGGATGCATCCATCTTGTGATTTGCAAAAAGTTGCAGAGCCGTAACACTTGGTTTATCATCCCGCAGCGTTGCTCCCCAAGAAAGCAAAATATTCTATGGAAATCAGAAAATTTTCGCAGAGGACAGGTCTATCCCTGTTCTGCCTTATGCTTTTATGTCCGGCGTTTGTTGCGACGACGCCCCGCGTCGCTGCTCAGAGTCGCATCGGCGGCGCGAAGACGCAGAGCAACTTGAGCACGCGACTCACGGGGAGGACGGAAGTCGCCGCTGCTCCGGCGACGGCAGGCCAACTCATCATCAGCGAGTTTCGCCTTAACGGGCCGCAAGGCTCGAACGACGAGTTCATCGAAATCTACAACAACAGCGACACGCCGCACGTCGTTACCACGGTTGATGGCTCGACTGGCTACGGCGTCGTCTCCGCGTCGAACACCACGCTCAACGATGCAACGCCCACGCTACGTTGCACCATCCCGAATAACACAAACATTCCGGCGCGCGGCCACTTCCTCTGCACCAACATTGCGCTCAACGGTTACTCGCTCGCCACCTATCCGTCGGGCAACAGCACTTTCGCCACCGGTGACGCCATTTATCTCACAGACATCCCCGACAACGACGGCCTCGCCCTCTTTAACACCAATCTCGTCGCCAACTTCACCATCGCCAATCGTCTCGATGCTGTCGGTTCAAATGCTGTGACCAATTCGCTCTATCGTGAAGGCACGGGCTACAACGCGATTACACCGTTTCCGCTCGAATACAGTTTCCTACGCAAACTGCCCGGCGGCTGCCACGGCTATAACGGCAACGACAACGACGATTGCAACACCAACACCGCCGCCGCAAACACTCCCGCGCCGTCGAGTTCCTACCCGCAGGACACCGACAACAATTTCTCGGACTTCATTTATGTGAACACCAACGGCACCGCGAGCGGCGGCGGACAGGCGCGTCTCGGCGCACCGGGGCCGGAGAATCTGTCGTCTCCCGTCGCCAACGACCTCCGCGCAATTTCCAACACGAACCTCGACCCGTCCGTGGCAAATTCCGACACGCCCAATCGCGTGCGCGATATGACGAGCGACGCATCGCAAAACTCGACCTTCGGCACGATTGATATTCGACGAACGTTTACCAACAACACGGGCGTCGCCATCACACGTCTGCGCTTCCGCATCGTTGACATCACCACATTCCCGACGCCGGGACAGTTCTGCAACGGCGGCGGTACCGCCACCAACTGCATCGCAGACCTTCGCGCACGGAGTTCGTCCGACATCGTAGTCAGCACCAGCGAGGGCAACAAGACCGTGCGCGGCACGACGCTCGAAGCGACCATGCCCGGCGGCACCTCGAACCAGCCCGGCGGCGGCGGCTGGAACAGCAGCCTCTCGGCGGGCAACGTCACATTCGCGCAACCGCTCAATCCCGGCGCGAGCGTCGATGTGCGTTTCCTACTCGGCGTGCAGAAATCCGGCAAATTTCGCTTCTTCGTCAACATCGAAGCGTTGCCCTAAATCAAAGAAGCCAAAGGGTTAAAGAGCAAGAAGCAAAAGCAAAGAAGAAACGAGCGCCAAAAGAATGGCCGCCGCTTTTCGCACTTTTAGCTTTTTCCTTTTACCCTTTTCTCGTTAACCTTTTCCCCTTCTAAAGATTTGGCTGGCAGTAATTTCGTTTTTTTGTTAGTCTCGAAATGTCCGTCGGAGTCGCTGCCTTCGGACAATGTTTTTGCCCCGCAGTTTTGAAATCGCACTCAAAAATCAAAGTGACCGTTTCGGCGTGAAGACGACCGACAGCGCAAGCCCCCTTGCCTTGTTGTAGACCATCGTCCTCTGCCGTGAACTTTTACTCGAAGGAGCAGTTCCCCCAAGATGCACATCTCCGCCTCCCGCTCTGCCCGCACCGAGGGCAAGCACTACCGCCGCCGCATCACGCAGGGGACTCTCCATTCGTCAAGACAGCAAAGCACACAGACGCCCGTTAACCTCGCTGGCCGACTCTTCTCCCCTCTAACCCCGAATGGAACCGAAACCCCATGAGAAATTTTGCGAAACTCTTTTTAACCATTGCTCTACTCATCGTCTGCGCTGCCGCGCCGAGTCTCGCACAGAGAAAAAGAGCCTGCCCCGTGCCTCCCCCGTCGCCCTTCAAGCATAACGCTTCGATTGTGACCAGCTTCGACCGTGCTTCCAGAGGCATGCGAACCACACTCGAACACCCGCGCGTCCTTGCGCGCAACGACGGCGAGTTGTATCTGCTCGCCTCCTTCATCCATCAAGACCCGCGCATGCCGCTCAATCGTCTCAAAGTGGATATCGTTTTTTATTCCACTTCAACCCATGTCAAATACCGCGACGCGCACGACCTCGTTTTTATGACCGACGGCAGACAGTTTCCCTTCGCCGGAACGTCGGCGCAGTATCGCTCCGAGCGAAGCGGCGGACAGATTGTGGAGAGCACGCGCGTCTCCGTGCCCTACGACGTGTTGCTCAATCTGATTAACTCCAAAAAGGTCGCCGCACGCGTCGGCGCAACCGAATTCGAGTTTTCACACAATCACCTCGAAGCCCTACGCGAACTCGCCAGCCTCATCACTCCCGCGTCGCAAGGCTCTTGGAGCAACGTCAAAGTCTCCGAAAGATAACTATTCATCGACTGAGGTCGAAAAACACAAAGGGCTGCTGTTTCATCAAACAGCAGCCCTTTTCCATTAAATGTCTCGACAGCTTATTTGCTAATCTGCACCAGTTCGGCTTCCTCTCGCGCCTTCGGGTCGTAGCCTTCGGCAACGAGTTTTTCCGTCTCCGACACGAACGCTTCCACGATGTCTTCGCCGGAGACTTTCCGCATCGGCACGCCGTGTTTGTAAATCATGCCGACGCCGCGCCCGAACGTCACACCGAGATGAGAATCGTGCGCTTCGCCCGGCCCGTTGACGGCGCAACCCATGATTGACAGATGCAGAGGTTCTTCGATGTGCGCGAGGCGGCGTTCAATCTCCGTCACGATGCCGACGAAGTTATCCACGTCGAGACGCCCGCACGTCGGACACGCCACCACCGTCACACCGCGACGGCGCAGTTCAAGCGATTTCAAAATCTCCCAAGCGACGCGCACTTCTTCGTGCGGCTCGGCGGCTAGCGAGACGCGAATCGTCTCCCCGATGCCTTCATGCAGAAGAATGCCGAGGCCGATGGCCGATTTTATCGAGCCGCTAAATGCCGAACCCGCCTCCGTTACACCGAGATGCAGAGGATACTCAACCTGCGTCGCCAGAAGCCTGTAGGCGGCAACCGTGCGATGCACGTCCGATGCCTTGAGCGAGACGATGATGTCCCGAAAGTCCAAATCTTCGAGGATGCGTATGTGACGGAGCGCCGATTCCACCATCGCTTCAGGCGTCGCCGTGCCGTACTGCCTGAGCAAATCTTTTTCGAGCGAACCGCCGTTGACGCCGATGCGAATCGGCACTCCCTGCGCGGCGGCGGCGCGCGTCACTTCGCGCACGCGCTCATGCGCGCCGATGTTGCCTGGATTCAGACGCAGTTTATCGACGCCCGCTTCGAGCGCCATTAAAGCCAACTTGTAGTGAAAATGAATGTCGGCGACGAGCGGCACATCGGGCACGCGTTTGCGAATCTCTCTGAGCGCAATGGCGGCGTCCTTGTCGGGCACGGCGAGACGGACAATCTCGCAACCCGCCTTGACCATCTCCTCAATCTGCCGGACTGTGCCGTCTACGTCCGCCGTGTCGGTCTTCGTCATCGACTGCACGGCGACGGGCGCCCCGCCGCCAATCTGCACATCTTTGACGTGTACTGCTCTCGTCTGTCTCATAAGTTATTTCTGCGGCGTTGGTGACGCGACGGCTTCGGGCGGATTGCTCGAACTGCTCATGCGCGAAACGCTCTTGGTGATGTCGTTGATGATGACGAAGCCCATCAGCAGAAGAAGGAAGACGAACCCGACTTGCTGGATGCGTTCGCGCATCGTCATCGAAAGTTTCAGGCCAACCCAACCGAGCACGCCTTCGAGGAACAGCATGAAAATCATGCCACCGTCGAGCACCGGAATCGGCAGGAGGTTGAAGACGCCGAGGTTCAAACTCAGAAACGCGAGCATGCCGAAGACGCCGCTCCAACCGCCTTCGTTAGCGGCGCGCGACGAAGCGCGTGCGATGTCGATGGGGCCGGAGAAGGTATCGCGCACCGAACGATTCCCGCTAAAAACCTGTCCGAGCGCGAGTCCGGTCAGGCGCATGAACTCGATGTTGTGGTCGATAGCGTGCGAGGCGGCGGTCAAGAGGCCGACGCGTTGAAGCGGCACGTCTTCCACCATCACGATGCCGAGTCCGTCTTTGCCGCTCGGCAGACGACCGACGCGAGCCATGATTTCTTTCATCTCCGGCGCAGCGTTTTTGTCTTCGCCCTGACGTTTCACCGTCATGCGAATCGGCTCCGTCTTGTTGTCCTGTATGTACTGCATCACCTGCTCTTTATTGCGGATGGCTGTGCCGCCGAGCGCGATGATGTAGTCGCCCGCCTTGAGACCCGCAGCCTGCGCGGGCGAGTCGGGCGCAATCTGGTCAATCATGACGGGGAGGTCGCCGTAGTCGGGTTGGATGCCGAGTTCGCCGATAACCTCCGGGCCGTCGGTGCGTTTGGTGGGTTTGATGGTGAGCGGGATGCGTGTGCCTTCGCGCTCGACCGTGAGCGGAATCTCCTGCTCAGGCGAAAGGAGCGCATCGTTGCGGACGCGTTCCCACGAAGGGTTCTCTTTGCCATTGAAGGAGATGATGCGGTCGCCCGGTCGGAGTCCGGCGACTTGTCCCGCGCCGCCCTCTCTGAGTTGGTGAACGACGGGCGAAGGCGTGACGGCGACGCCGGTCGTCATGGCGGCGACGAGCGGAATCGTGAGAGCGGTCAGGACGTTCATCACCGGCCCGGCGACGGCGACGAGAAACTTCTGCCAGCGCGGTCGGAGGTCAAAACGCTCGGCAGCGGGAATGTCTTCTTCGTTTCCCTCTTCGATTCCGGCGTTGGATTCGTCGCCGCCCAGTTTGACGTAGCCGCCGAGCGGAATCAGGCTCAGGCGGTAGTCGGTCGTGCCCCAACGCCGTCCCCAGATACGTTTTCCGAAGCCGACCGAAAACGTCTCGACACGAATGCCGAGAAGTTTCGCCACCAGAAAATGGCCGAACTCATGTATGACGACAGCCGCGCCGAGAATAAAAATAAAGGCCAGTCCACCGATTAAATAACTCATTTGTTTCCCGTCTCTTAGCTACAAATTCAGACCACTCATCAACTTAGAGGCCGCCACCCGTCGCGCGGTTGCATTGAGTTTACGAGCCACGAGCCACATGCGTCAAACGCTGTCATTCTAACCGTGCTCGACGGCGGGCAAACGATAACGCTCCATCTCCTCGCCCGCACAGCGACGCGCCCACGTGTCCGTCGCTAATACCGTCTCCAAATTTTCCACCGCGCCTGTCTCATGCCTGTCCATCACGCTCTCAATCACGCGCGGGATGTCGGTCAGTCGAATCAACCCGTCGAGAAAGGCGTGCACTGCCACTTCGTTCGCCGCATTGAGCACCGCCGGAAGCGTACCACCCGCACGCAACGCACGATAGGCGAGCGCAACGCATGGGAAACGTTCCACGTCGGGGGCTTCAAAATGGAGCGTGGCGAGTTTGGTCAAATCGAGCGAAGGGAGCGCGCAGGGGCGACGTTCGGGATAGGTGAGCGCGTACTGGATGGCGTGGCGCATGTCTGTGATGCCCATCTGTGCGATGACTGAGCCGTCAACCATTTCAATCATCGAATGCACAACAGATTCGGGATGCACCACGATGTCAATCTCGTCTGCGCCAAAGCCGAACAGCCAGCGAGCTTCGATAACTTCCAGACCCTTGTTCATGAGCGTCGCGCAATCAATCGTAATCTTCGCGCCCATGTTCCACGTCGGATGGCGCATCGCTTCGGCCACGGTCGCCTCTTCCATCTCACGCCTCGTCCCCGTGCGAAACGGGCCTCCCGAAGCCGTCAAGACCAGACGACGAACCTCCGCGCGTTTTTCGCCGCGCAAGCATTGATGCAGCGCGTTGTGTTCCGAATCGACGGGGAGGAGTTCCGCGCCCGACTCACGCGCGGCACGCGTCATCAACTCGCCCGCCATCACCAGCGTCTCTTTATTCGCCAAAGCCACGCGCTTCCCTGCTTCGAGTGCGCGCAACGTCGGCACAAAACCCACCGCACCCACCGTCGCGCTCACTACACAATCCGCACTCTCATGCGTCGCCACCTCAACCAGCCCCGCTTCGCCGACGACGATGCGCGGCAGAGGCGCGTCGCCACGCCCGTGCAACTCCGCGCGCAAATCCTCCGCGCATTCTTCCGTCTCGACGGCCACTACTTCGGGACGATGCCGCTCAACCTGCGCGGCAAGTTTCTCGACGTTGCGCCCCGCACCGAGCGCGACGACGCGAAAACGTTCGTCCGCGAAAGATTCGACCACACGCAACGTATTGCATCCAATCGAACCGGTCGAACCCAAAACAGCAATGCCTGTCGTTTTCATCCAGCCCCTTTAACCCGCCGTCAATCTCGAATCGTCTCGTCGGCGGCCTCGTCTTTTATCCTGTCGCTCTCCTGAGTCGCGTGCTCTTGCGTCATCCTGTCGCCCTCTTGCGTCGCGCGCTCCGGCGGCGTCTCCGGCGTCTCGTAGGCGTCGAGCAACTTGACCAACTCTCCGGCCTCATTCTTGTAAGACGCGCCGCTCACGCGCCATTCGTGGCCGTTGCGGTAGACGAGATGCACGGTTGCATTCGTCGTCCGACGTGCGCCGACAACTTTCAATTCAATCGTCGCATCTCCGTCCGGCGAGTTAACGTGGAGTTTACCCGTGACGAAGTAGCCGAAGTCGCGCACCTCGCCGATGTCGGCCTTGAGCGTTTCGTCTCTCCGCAAAAAATCCTTCGCCGTCTCCGCCGCGTCGCTGTTGGCAACCGCGTAGAAGACGACGCCCGCCACCACCCCTCCAAGCAACACGACCAACAAGACCGCGCCCGCCACCACGCCGCCCACAATCATCAAAAGCTTTTTGTTTCTCATTTTTCGTGCGAAGAGATAAAGGAAACAATGCCTTTCAGGAAAAATAGAGGCGCGCAAAATAGTAGATGAGCGGCGCATTGAAGAGCAAGCTATCGAGACGGTCAAGAAAACCGCCATGACCGGGCAAAAGATTGGCGGCATCCTTCGCGCCCGCACTGCGTTTGAGCGCGCTCTCCGTCAAATCTCCGACCACGCCGAGCACGTTCATCAACGCCGCCAGCGGCAACGCCGCCTGCAAAGGCAATTCGCGGAAGAACCAGAAGTGCGCGAGCGTCGCCATCAACAGACTCGTTAGCATGCCGCCGATTGCGCCCTCCCAGGTCTTGCCGGGGCTAATCGTGGGCGCAAGTTTATGATGACCGAAGGCGCGTCCCATGTAGTACGCGCCCGTATCCGAACCCATCAGAACGAGAAAGAAGAATGAGAGGAGATGCGTCGATAATTGGGGATAGTCCTGTGCAATCGTCGGCTCTTGAAATCCAGTCCGCACGGCGACGAGATGACCGCCGAGCAAGACGACGTAGAGCACGCCAAGCACCGTCGCGCCCGACGACTCAATCATCTTCTCAAACGGCGCGCCGCGCAGCATCTCCGCCACCAACGACGCAATTACCAACGCCGGAATGATGACGACGAGCCATTCAATCGTATTGAAATAAAAGGCCGACAGCATCGCCGCCGCCGACGCATAGCCGACCACCACGTCCGGCTTCGCGCCGCGCTTACGCGCCAGCCACCAGAACTCGTAAAGCCCCGCGCAAGTAGCGGCGGCGGCTAGTAAAACGAAAACGAAATGCAGCGGCGGGAAAACTATCGAAGCGATGAGAACGGGAAGGACGACGGCGGCGGTGATGATTCGTTTCATGTAGATAGAGGTCAGAGGTCATCGGTCAGCGGTTAGTAAAATCAGTTCTGTTTTTAACTGACATCTCTCCTCTGACCTCCGACCTCTACTTCGCATTGGCGACGAGTTGGAGGCCGCCGAAGCGACGGTCGCGCTGCTGAAAATCGACGACGGCTTCAAGCAGATGAACGCGACGGAAATCCGGCCACAGGGTTTCGGTCACGTAAATTTCGCTGTAGGCCGATTGCCACAGGAGAAAATTGGAGATACGCATTTCGCCGCTCGTCCGCACAAGGAGGTCGAGTTCGGGCAAGTCGCGTGTGTAGAGTTCGCGCGCGATTCTCTCTTCGGTCAATTCGTCGGGCGCGCGCCCTTCGCTCACAAGGCGACGCACGGCAGCGTTGGCCGCGTCGAGTATCTCGGAGCGTCCGCCGTAGTTGAGCGCGACGCTCAAGACCATGCCGTCGTTGTTCGCCGTCCTTTCCGACGCCTTCTGAATTTCACGCCGCACGCTCTCCGCCAACGCCTCCGTGCGACCGATGGCTTGAAAGCGAATATTTTGACGGTCAATCTCGTCGAGTTCGAGCCGCAGATAACGCTTCAACATCCGCATCAACGCATCGACTTCAAAACGCGGGCGTTTCCAGTTTTCCGTCGAGAAGGCATAGAGCGTGAGCGCCTGAATTCCCAGACGTGCGCCCGTATCGACCGCCGCGCGCACAGCCTCCACGCCCGCACGGTGACCCGCCACGCGCGGTTGCCCGCGCTGCGCCGCCCAACGCCCGTTACCGTCCATGATAATCGCCACATGACGCGGCAGACGCTCCCATGCCACGCGCGACAGCAACGCCTCGTCACGCGATGTCTTATCTATAACCTCAACAAAATCCGCCAGCATCCCGGCTCATCCCTCTGATACTTTTAAGCAATTTCAACGTCGCCGCATCTTAATCGCCATTCGCCGCCTCACGCAACCGCAAACGCGTAGGAAGCACCGAGCAGTAAGCAGCAAACAGTCAAAGCAGTACTTTTTTTATTCGCCAATCACTCCACTTCCCGCCACTACTCATTCTTTACAATTCACTGCTTATCGCTCATGGCTTACTCGTAGTGTACTTGGACGAGTGTGAGGCCATGCGCGGGCGCGGTGGCGGCAGCGAGCGAGCGGTCGCCTGTTTCGATGGCGCGTGTGATGGTCGCGGCGTCCATCTCGCCGCGTCCGGCGGCAAGCAGAGTGCCCACGATGGAGCGCACCATGTAACGCAGAAAGCCGTCGGCGCTGATGTCGATTTCAATCAGACGACCGCGACCGCGCTCGCTCCGACGTTGCTTCACTTCGAGTTTCGTCACACGGCGCACGCGTGTCTGCACGTCTGTCTGCGCGGCGGAGAAGGCCGTCCAGTCGTGTTCGCCAACAAACAACGGCGCGAGTTCCTCCATCAATTGCATGTTGACCACGCGCGGTTCGTGAAGCGCGTAACGCGTCCAAAATGGCGAGATAAAACGCTCGTTGAAAATGCTGTATCGGTAAGTTTTACCGCGTGCCGAATAGCGCGCATGAAAATCTTCTGCGACCGCTTCGACGCGAATCACACGCGCGTCGCGTTCGAGATTACCATTTATCGCCGCACGCCACTTCTCCGGCGTCATCTCGCGCCGCAAGACGACGCTCGCCACCTGCGCCTCGGCATGCACGCCCGCGTCCGTCCGTCCCGCGCCATGCAACATCACTGGCTGCCCATCAATCAACGATAGCACACGCGTCAGTTCGCCCTGCACAGTGCGCTGCACACCCTGCATCTGCCAGCCATGAAAATCTGTCCCATCATACTGAATCGTGAGTTTGAAATTCATAAGAGGAAGTAGCCAGTAGACAGTAGCCGGTGGTCAGCATAAGAACGTTTGAATGCTTTTTGATGATGATAGCTCGATGGATGAAGCCTAAAGTTATTCGGCGAAAAGTTTTTCTACTGTCTACTGTTTTTCCGGCTTCCCGGTTTGATGGCCGTTTCCCCGCGCAGGCACGCGGGGCAGGCGGAGGGAGCGAGGGCGGGCACGTCGAGCGTGGCGAGCGCGATGCGCGCGACGCCTACGTCGGCTCGTCCGCCGGAACGGTCAATGATGGAAGCCGCGCCGACGACTCGCGCGCCCGCCGTGCGGAGAGCGTCAATCGTCTCACGCGTCGAGCCGCCCGTCGTTATCACGTCTTCGACGACGAGGACGCCTTCTCCGGCGCGCACGCTGAAGCCACGCCTGAGCGTCATCTGTCCCGACGCGTCGCGTTCCGTCCAGAGCGAACGCGCGCCGAGTGCGCGCGCGGTTTCGTAGCCGATAACGATGCCCCCGATGGCCGGAGCAGCCACCGTTTCGATGCTCTGTTGCTTGAAGTGCGCGGCGATGGCTTCACCGAAGGCTTGCGCTTCCGACGGATATTGAAGCACCAGCGCACACTGTAGATAGGTTGTGCTATGGAGGCCGCTCGACAAAACGAAATGGCCTTCCAACAACGCGCCCGTCCGGCGAAACCTCTCGATAACCTCTTCTGAACGCATGAATCTCGCTTTGTCCTTTCGCGTTCGATGCGGACGTTTCACTTTCGCCCGCTCATGCTACAATGTCCGCCGATGCAGACCTATCGCAACCTCGTCTCTGACTCGCCCTTCATACAGGAGGCGATTGAGTTATTACGACGGACAGAGGGGCGCGCATCCGCCGTCACGGTAGCCGATTCAATCCTGCAAATCCCGAATCTCGACCCACCTTTGGCCGCGCTCTTTGTCTCCGAACTCATCAAGGACGATTGGCGTCTGCGTCTGACGGACGCACACGATGTCGAACTTCTCCACGAAGACGACGACTACCGCGCGCTCTGCGACACGGATTACATCGTGGTCGATGTCGAGACGACGGGAGCCAAGACACCGCCCTGTCGCATCACGGAAATCGGCGCATATCGTGTCAGTTGCGGGCGTATCGTCGCCGAGTTTGAAACGTTGGTCAACCCGCAGATGAAGATTCCACCCTTCATCGTCGGGCTAACGGGCATCACCGACGAAATGGTCAAACACGCGCCCGTCTTCAGTGAAATCGCCGCCGACTGGCTCGCCTTCGCCGACACGGCGGTGCTCGTCGCGCACAACGCGCCCTTCGACGTGCGCTTCATCAATTACGAACTCGCACGCGTCTTTCCCGGTCGACGCATGATAAACCCGCAACTCTGCACCGTTTCGCTCTCGCGCCGCATCATGCCCGAACTCCGCAACCACCGCCTACCCACGCTCGCAGAACATTTCGCCGTCTCGATTCGCAACCGACACCGCGCGGCGGGCGACGCGCGAGCCACCGCCGAAGTCTTCCTCTACATGCTCGAACTCTTACGCCAACACGGCGTCCGCGATTTGGCCGGAGCGCGAAGATTCAAAAGAGAGGCCAGAGGCTAGAGGTCAGAGGTCAAGTTAAAACAGCAACCAGTTTCACAACTACCACTCATCTCGACATCTCGCTTCTGACGGTTAACGTTCGCTGTCCGCCCCTCATCAAACAACCATATTCAAACTCCGAAACTAACCTCCGACCTCTGACCTCTGACTTCTATTCTTCAGCAAGTTTCGCCCGACAAAAACCAGAACCAGCAGCACGGCGAGTCCGATTCCAATGGCCGGATAATAGCGTGCGAGGATGTCTTTCGCGTGCTCGCCGTAATGCGCGGCGATGTAGCCTTCCAACAAAAAACGAAACGCGCGTCCGACTGCCACCGCCGACGCGAAACGCACGACGCGCATCTTCATCACACCCGCCGTCACGACGAACAACTTGAACGGAAACGGCGGCGGCAACAGCGACGCGACGAGCACCGAAAGCACGTCGTAGCGTCGCATCCAATCCTCCACACGCGCCTGCTTTTTGCCGCGCGATTTTTCGAGCGCGCGGCTTCCCGCACGCTGCGAGATGTAATAAAGAATGAGGCAACCGATGACGGAACCGAGCGTCGCGGCGAGCGCGTAGACCGGATACCAAGTGCGTCCCTGCGGTGTCGCCGAGAGCAGAAGCATCACCGCATCAGGCCCGCCCGGCAACGGAATCAAAGCCGAATCGAGCAACGCGATGGCGAACAGGCCAAACGGCCCGAAGGCGATGAGATACTGCGAAACCGCTTCGAGTCCGTTCCCGATTTTTCTCAAGAGCCACTTCAAAATGAATCAATGTCCTTTCAACAACACTCTCTCCAACAACTTTCTACTCAAAGACTTTGCCGCACAACAAACACGCTGATGCGTCTCCGCGTCGCTGTCGCCTGCGTCGCGTGTCATTGTTTTGAAATCGGAACGGTCGGGGCGTCCGTTTGTTGCTCTGTCTCGTCCCGGTCGAAATCTGCGTCCACGATCTTTGCATCCAGATTGTTGACGACAACGCTCCGCCTCGTCTTGATGCGTTGCACTGTTAGATAAATCGCGAGTCCGATGAGTGAGAGCGTGGCGGCGACGCTCAGCATCATGAGGCCGTTGTCTTTGAGAAACAGGACGACGCGCTTGCCGTAAAAGACGGCGAGCGTGCCTTCGATGTAGTAGCGTATGCTGCGCGCAATCATGATAGTCAGCATGAAACGCCAGCGAGGGTATTCGAGCGCCCCGGCGGTGGCGACGAAAATCTTGAACGGCATCGGCGGCGGCAGGAGCGCCGGAATAGCGAGCGCGAGCACGCCGTAGCGCGCGTAGGCGCGTTCGACGCGTTCGATGTGTTCGGCGCGAAAACGCCGACGCATCACGGCTTGACCGCCGCGCCGCATAATCGTGTAGAGCAGAAGGCAGCCGAGCACGGAGCCTGCGGCGGCGAAAAGCGGAAAGTAGAAGGCGGCGGTGGGGTCGCTGTAGCAACGCGCGACGACGAGATAATCGTTGATTTCGGGGAGCGACAGGAGCGACGAATCGAGCGCGCCGATGATGACCATCGCGGGCGCGGCGTAATAGATAGGAACGTTGACGATGAACTGTTGAAGCCACTCGGCGGTGGCGCGCAGCCAATCAAACATAATCAAAGCGACGAATGATGAACGATAAGTGAAGCGTAAGCATAAAACTTATCGGTTCACTTGTCATTCGTCCGTTGTCACTGTTTGACGGGCGAGAAGACGATGGGAGTGTCGTAGGTGACGCCGAAGGTGACGCCGGAGCGTGGGCTGAATTCGGAGAGTCCGGCGATTCCGGCGAAGTCGAAACGCAAACCGGAAGCCTTTACCTGAAAGCCGAGACGAGCCTCCGACAAGGATTCCGTACCGAGCGGCGCGCGTCCCGAACGCGTGTTGAGGCGCCCGTTGATTTCGCCCGCGACGTTGAACTGCGGATTGACGCGGAAGATGCCCGCGATGCCGTAGGTCAGCACGTCGTTCTGCGTGAAGGCTTGCGTGGGCGCGGAGAGAATGGCGATGCCGAGATTGCCGAAGGTGTTGAAGCGTCCGTCGCTGCCGAACTTTTTGCCGACAAGAATCGTGCCGAAAGCGTTGGTCTGGTTGACGCCGATGCCGCGCCCTTCGCTTGAGTTGGGGAGTTCGACGCCGAAGCGAAAGCCGAGCGAGGGGCCGCGACGCGTTTCATTGCGGAGTTTGATTTTGGTGGCGAGCGTGAAATCGCCTGTGTCGTTGGTCGAGTTGCTGCCGGGCGCGAAGTTGCGCGGGATGGCCGGATTGGGCGTCGCCGTGTTGATGCTCAAAAAATTCTGCGCGACGCCTTCGAGTTGGAGTTCGACGTTGGGCGAGATGCCTACGTTGATGCCGATGACGCCGATGCGCGTCAGGTCGCCCGTCAAACCGGACGCCGGAAATTTCGCGTCCTGCATAAAGTCGATGCCCGCTTCGATACGCAACGTGCCGGGCGAGAGCACGTCAACGTCTTCGGTCAGGAGCGGTCGTTGCTGTGCATGCGCCGAGAGCGCGACGCACAGAATGATTGCGAGCGCGACCGTGGCGCGTGCGATTGTTGAACGACGTAGCGACATGAAGCGAAACCGTTTCTTGAACCGGAATTGAAGGAGCGTCGGCGGGCGTTGCCGTGTGCTGCGGAAATCATTTAACGCGCAACTCGTCGAATAGCGGCAACGCCGCGCGAATTGTAATGCGCCTCTGACGAAAGCGTCAACCAAAGCACCGCAAACGGTCGGGATTCGGAAGTTTTACATCTGCTTTACGTCTTTTCCTTAACATCGGCGGGCGAATCTTCGTAATAAAAATGGAAGAAACGAAGACAGAGGCTCGTCTAAAGGTTTGATGATGGTATTGACGAAAGATGAAACGGAGCCATGTGCCACGATGAGCCAACGCCCAACGGCTGTGCATATCATCGCGGCCTGCCAACACGGCGACCGCGAAGCGTTTCGTCTCCTGTTTGAAGCCTACAAAGACAAGGTTTTTTCCATCGCGCTCTATTTTTTCGGCGGCGACGAGGCCGTGGCCGACGACGTGACGCAGCAGGTTTTCGTCAAACTCTTTACGAAGCTCGAACAGTTTCGCAACGAGTCGGAGTTTACGACGTGGCTCTATCGTCTCGCCACCAACGCCTGCATCGACGAACAACGCAAACGTCGGCGTTTCATTCCCTTCGGCGACGCGTTCAAAACACGCGAACCACGCGAGAAGAAATCTCAAGAGGATGGCTTCGCGCGAAGGGAGATTGCCGATAGCGTCCAGACTGCCATCGCGACGCTGAGGCCGAAACTACGCATCGCCATCCTGCTCAAATATTTTGACGAGCTATCGTATGAGGAGATTGCGTCGGTCTTGAATTGCTCGACGGGCACGGTCGCATCGAGGCTCAATCGCGGTCATCAGATTCTCGCGCGGCGACTCGCACACCTGCGCGACACGTTGGTTCGAGGAGAACAGAATTAAAGATGTTTGGTCAGAAGCATTACAGCAAGGAACTCTCCGCTTACGCTCACGGCGAACTCTCCGCAGCGGAGACGAGCCGCGTCTCGGCGCATCTCTCTGCATGCGCGAAGTGTGCGCGCGAGTTTGAAGAGATACGGCTCGGCATTCGTCTCGCCGAATCTCTGCCGCAGCGTACGGCTCCCGCCGCGATGTGGAACAAGATTGAAGCGTCGCTGGCAAAGCATGAGAGGGCGCATGAAGAGTTCGTGGCGAAACGTGAAGACTTAGAGACGAAACACGAAGCGTCGCGTCCGTCGCAACGTCCCGCGACCGACGCATCGGTGACATCCGTTGTTCAACGCGACAGACGCCCCAAAAGCTTTGCTTTCAACTTCCACTGGCCGCGCGCCGTCGCCGCGAGTTTTGTCCTTTTGCTGGCGCTGGGGAGCGGCGTGGCGGTGTGGTTCTATGTCGGCGCGACGGGCCCGACGTGGGAAGTGTCGCGGCTGAAAGGTGCGCCACGGATTGATTCGGATGCGATTGGGGCGACGGGTCAACTGGCTGTCGGCGAATGGCTTGAGACCGACTCCGACTCGCGCGCCAATATCAAAGTCGCCAACATCGGTCGGGTCGAGATTGACCCCGACACGCGAATTCGTCTCGTCGAAACGAAGCCGCTGGAACATCGTCTCGAACTCGCGCGCGGCAAAATGCACGCGACCATCTTCGCGCCGCCGCGCATCTTCTTCGTTAACACTCCTTCGGCGGTCGCCGCTGACCTCGGCTGCGCCTACACGCTCGAAGTTGACGACAAGGGCAGGAGTTTGCTCCATGTCACTTCGGGTTGGGTGGCGCTAGAGACAGAGGAGCGCGATTCGGTTGTGCCTGCGGGCGCGGCCTGCATGACGGAACCAGGGCGTGGGCCCGGCACGCCCTTCTTCGAGGATGCGCCGGAGTCTCTGCTCGTCGCGCTCGCGCGTTTTGATTTTGAAAACGGCGGGCATCAGGCCGTCGCTGCGATTCTGGAAGCGGCGCGACCGCGCGATACGCTCACGCTGTGGCATCTGCTCTCGCGCGTCGAAGGCGAGGAACGGAGTCGCGTGTATGAACGTCTCGCGGCGCTCACACCTCCGCCCGCCGGAGTGACGCGCGACGGAGTGCTCCGTCTCGACCGTGGCATGCTCGATCTCTGGAAAGAGCATCTCGAACCGATGTGGCTGCAAGAATCGCTGCCCGCCGTGCGTAAAGCGTGGCGCAGCATTTGGAAAAGATGAAATGAAAGTATTGATTCATTGTCTCAATGAATCATTGAATCATTAATTTAACGATGCAATGAGTCAATCAAACGATGAGTTGATGAATCAATTCTTGAAGTGGAGGTTGTGATGCAAGATTTCAATAATGACTTGGATCGTCGTTCATTTCTCAGGCGCGCGACGTTTACGTTGGCGGGTGTTGCCGCTTTGCACGTGGGCGCGGGTGGTTGTGCGAATAACAGCCGCGCCGTGGCGCTCTCGGATGCGCCCGTGAATAGTCCGAATAGCACCGACTGGAAGATCACTTTGGTTTCACATGACGAACCCGGTCTGCCTTTGATTGTGTCGGGGACGATATACGCACACGACGGCAAGACGCCGCTGGAAGGCGTCAGGCTCTACGTCTATCACACCGACGCGCGAGGCATCTATTCCGAACAACCGAACAGCGGCGGATTGCCGAACGCGCGACTAAAGGGTTGGATGCTCACAGACAAACAGGGGCGTTATGAATTTCGCACCATCAAGCCCGCCTCATATCCCGGCCTCGCGAGTCCTCCCGCACACATTCATTCGAGCGCGTCCGGCGCAGGATATAGAGAACGTTGGATTGATAATTTCCTGTTCGCAGATGATTCGCGTCTCGACAGAGAGACGCGCGCACGCTACGGTGTCGGCAATAGTTTTGCGTCCGTCATGGAAATCAAACGCAGCGACGACGGTGTGCTTCGCTGCGTCCGCGACATCAGGCTCGAACGAACATAACTCGCACGCGCTCGCACTCCTGCGACGACGAAGCTGAAACGACGGCAAAGTTCCGGCTTGCACGCGACGAGCGCAGAAGATTTCGGCCACAGAGAGATGAATTCCGGGCGCAGAGATGCCGGAGAGTCTTTGCGTTCAGGGGCGGGCGTGTGCCTTTGAGAGTTGAAGGGAAGGTTAACGATGAAGTTGCTGCTGAGAGGATTGCGTTGGTTCGTGATGGTGGCCGCGTTTGTTTTTGTTGCGATACAGGTTATGCGTCCTGAAAAGGTCAACTCGCCTGTGGACGAGGCGCGTGCGATTGAAGCGCACCTCAAACTGACGCCGGAGGTCGAAACGATTTTCGAGCGTTCGTGTAACGATTGTCATTCACAAAAGACGGATTGGCCTTGGTACAGCAACGTCGCACCCGTCTCATGGTTCGTCGTTGACCACGTTAATCATGGCCGCAGGCATCTGGACTTTTCAGACTGGGCGCGTTACGACCGCGAAGACGCAGACCAAATGCTTGAGGCCATCTGCCAACTGACGAAGCACGGCTCGATGCCGATGTCGTCCTACACGCTGATGCATCGCGACGCCAAACTTTCGATTGAGGATGTGCAGACGTTGTGCGGATGGTCAGAAGCTGAGCGTACGCGTCTGGCATCGAAGGGCACGTCGCCGCGTGCCTCGCATACGTTTGCCGACGAAGTGAATCTTCAACCCTGAAGGACTGCTGCCATATCAAGAGACACCAATCGACTCATGCAACCGCCGACAGCTAATCACTCGCCTTCCCTGTTTCTACGCCCCACTCTCCGCCGCTTTGTCATATAATCGCCGACACGGAGAACCTTTATGAGAAACAGACGAACACCCGTCGGCCTTGCCCTGTCGCTATGTCTACTGCTGCTGGTCGCGCCGTCGCACGCGCTTCGTGCCTCAAACACGCAGACGCCCGCCCCACAACCATCGACGCAAACTTCCCTTCCGACGACGCTTACGCTCGCCGCTCTGCGCGAACGCGTCACCGTCCGGCGCGACGCACGCGGCATCCCATACATCGAAGCCGCCAACGAAGACGACCTCTATTTCGCGCAAGGCTACGTCACGGCAAGCGACCGTCTCTGGCAGATGGATTTGTTTCGTCGGACGGCGAGCGGCGAACTTTCCGAAATCTTCGGACGCGCAACGCTCGAAGAGGACAAGCGTCATCGGACATTTGGTTTCCGTCAAGTGGCAGAAGCGACCGTGGCGCGCACGTCTCCGGCTCTGCGCCGTGCGCTCGAATCCTATGCGCGCGGCGTCAACGCCTTCATCGACGCGCGCGACGCGACGACGCTGCCCGTCGAATTTCGCATCCTCCAATACAAACCGCGCCCGTGGCGTCCGTCCGACACGATGCTCATCGGCAAACTTTTTGACGAAGCGTTGACCAGCAATTGGACGAGTGACCTCATGCGCGCAGCCTTTCTTGATTTGCCTCCCGAACGCCGCGACGAAATGTTTCGCTCCGTCTCTCCGCTCGACGTACTGCTCGTCGGCAGCGACACGAAAGCTACCGACAGGCGAACCAAAACGCGGCATGGTGAAGCGTCTGCTGATGAAGTGTCTGCTGTTCAAGCTTCTGCTGTTCAAACGGCGGACGTTGACATCGCTGCTGCTGCGGAGATGTTGCGACGGGTTTCGTCGGCGGAAGTGGCGATGCGGCGTTCGCTTGAACGCGTCGGGCTGTATGCGGAGGATGCTGCGGCGAGCAACAACTGGGTCGTGTCCGGCAAGCGCAGCGCGTCGGGTAAGCCGTTGCTCGCCAACGACCCGCATCTCAGTCCGTCCGCTCCGTCAATCTGGCACATGGTGCACTTGTCGATGCCGGGGATGCGCGTGGCGGGAGTGGCGGCGGTCAGCACGCCCGGCGTCGCCATCGGCCACAACGAACACATCGCCTGGGGCATCACAAATCTCGAAGGCGACCTGAGCGATCTCTATCGTGAGAATTTCGACGCGGCGAACCCGCGCCGCTACATGACGCCGGACGGCTGGCGCGAGGCCGAAGTGCGTCGTGAGGAGATTAAGGTTCGACAGTCGCCCGTGATGACGGCGGTTGATACAGAGACTCTGGATGTCGTCGTGACGCGTCATGGCCCCGTCGTGTTTGCACAGGGCGATGCGCGTTATGCGTTGCGCTGGACGGCGCTCGACGCCGGGCAGGATTTCTTCGGCGCTTTTCATGCGATAAATCGTGCGCGCAACTGGAAGGAGTTTGACGCGGCGCTCGCCAACTATGGAGGCCCGACTTTCAATTTCGTTTACGCCGACGTGCATAACCACATTGGCTATCACGTCGCGGGGCCTGTGCCCATCAGGAAAACTGGCAAAGGACATCTGCCCTACGACGGCACACGCGACGAAGGCGAGTGGACGGGCTTTATTCCCTTCCGAGAATTGCCGCACCTTTTCGACCCGCCTTCCGGCATCATCGTGACGGCCAACAGCCGCGTCGTCGGACTCGACTATCCACACGCGCTTTCAAACACATGGGTGCCGCCCTATCGTGCGCGGCGTATTTTTGATTTGCTTTCGGCCAAGCCAAAATTATCGGCGGAAGATTTTCGACGGATTCAAGCCGACACCTACTCCTTCCCCGACGCCATCTTCACTGCCGAAGTCTTGAAGACGGCGCGACCACGCGCCACCTCGGATTCGACGGATGCGAACGAGTGGCGCGCGATGGTCGCAGCGTTCGACAAGTGGGATGGAATCGCGTCTGCCGAGTCGCGTGTGTTGCCTCTGGCCGTGGCGATGCGTCGTGCCTTCCGTCAAAAGATTCTTGACGCCGCGCTCGGAGCCGCACGCGCACGCGAGTTCGGTTGGGGCGCGCAAGAGATTTTCATCGACTGGCTCATCCAGACGCGACCGCGCGCGTGGCTCCCGAAGGAGTTTGATTCTTATGAAGCCTTGCTGCTCGCCAGCTATCAAGAGGCGCGTGAGGTTTTGACCAAACGGCTCGGCGCAGACGAATCGACGTGGACGTGGGGACGTTGGGGCGAGATGAATTTTCGACATCCGCTCGCCGCCGTGCCCGTCGTCGGCAAGCAGTTTGTCGTTGCGCCAATCCCGCAACACACGGGCGGCAGCAGTCGCAGCGTTAATGCTGGTCAATCCGTCTCGATGCGCCTCATCGCCGACGCGGGCGACTGGGATAAGACGCAGCAAGGCATCGCGCTCGGCGTGTCGGGCGACCCTGCCAGCCCGCATTGGAAAGACCAACTGGCGGACTGGCTCGCCGTGACGCCGCGCGTCTTTCCCTTCAGCGCTGTTGCCGTCGCGCGCGCAACGAAAACGACGCTGCTGCTTTCGCCCGCTGGGAAGTGAGGCGACGAAGCGGAGACCGCGCGAGATGAATCAAGACGAGACAAAGCAATCGGCGCGGCGAGCGGAGCAATGGCGCGTCTTCTGCGCCGTCGAGATACCGGATGCGTTGAAGGCGGAGGCCGACAACTACATCGCGCGCCTGCGACGCGACGCGCCACACGCCGACGCTCGTTGGGAACGCACCGAAAAACTACACATTACTCTCAAATTTTTGGGTGAAATCACGCCCTCGCGCGCCGACGACCTCGCACGCGCCGCCGCGCGTGCCGCATCGTCCGTCGCTCCCTTTTCGCTTGCGGTCAAAGGCACGGGAGCGTTCCCGCCGCGTGGCATGGCGCGTGCCCTGTGGCTCGGCATCGAAGACGCGAGCGGCGGACTCGCAGGCTTGCAGCAACGCTTCGAAGACGAGTGCGCCCACGAAGGTTTCACCCGCGAGCAACGCCCGTTTCATCCGCATCTCACCATCGCACGTCTGCGTACGCCCGCCTCGACGCGCGCACTCGCAGAACTTCATCGACGGACAGAATTTGAAAGTGAAGCCTTCGGAGTCGAAGAATTGGTCGTGATGCGGAGCGAACTCGGCGCGGGCGGTTCGCGCTACACTGCGCTTTCACGACACAAACTGGCAGGAGTATAGGTCAGAGGCTAAAGGTCGGAGGCTAGTGAAATCAATTCTGTTTTAACTGACCTCCGACCTCCGACCTCTGACTTCTGCTTTATGTTGGTAGTTGACGCGGGCGTGGCGGATTTGTCCCTGCGTCGTCCGCACGCTTCTCGCCCGTTTCGGAAATCATCTCTTTGAGTGCGCCGACGCTCGCCAGCATCCCCGATGTCTCGACGGGCATGAAAATCACTTTCGAGTTGTTGCCGCGCGTCATCTCTTTGAGGCTCTCGATGTAGCGCGCGGTGATGAGATACTGCGCGGGGTTGCCGTGTCCGAGCATCGCTTGCGAAATCTGTGTGATGGCCTCCGACTCTGCTTCGGCGGAACGCAGACGTGCCTGCGCCGCGCCCTCGGCCTGCAAAATCGCCGACTGTTTTTCGCCTTCCGCACGCGTCACCGCCGCTTGCTTTTCGCCTTCGGCGCGCGTAATCGCGGCCTGCTTATCGCCCTCGGCTTGGAGGACAAGCGCGCGTCGGTTGCGTTCCGCCGTCATCTGTTTCTCCATCGTCAGGCGCACGTCTTCAGGCGGGTTGATGTTCTTGACATCGACGCGCGTCACCTTGACGCCCCACTTGTCCGTCGCTTCATCGAGGATGAGACGCAGTTTGGAGTTAATCTGGTCGCGCGAGGAGAGCGTGTGGTCTAAATCCATTTCGCCCATCACGGCGCGCATGCCCGTTATCGTCAACTGCACGATGCCGCCAACGAGGTCGTTGACTTCGTACACAGCTTTGATGGGGTCAGTAATCTGCCAGTAGACGACGGAGTCAACGTGAATCGTCACGTTGTCGCGCGTAATCACGGGCTGTGGCGGGAGGTCGATGTACTGCTCGCGCAGGTCAATCGAAGCCATGCCGGGGCGCACGTTCGTCCAGTAGACGCCGCGCGGCTTGTCGAGAAACGGCACGATGATGTTCAAGCCGCTCGCCGCCACGCGGCTGAAACGCCCCAGACGTTCAATCAGCATCACGGTCGCCTGCGGCACAATCTTGATGGTCTTCGCGGCTATCACCAACGTGCTAATCGCCAGAAACATCAAGACCAAAAGAAACAAACTGTCCATGTCAGCCTCCGTAAACTAGGGGAGATGCGCGTCCGAGCCGCATCGCATCGTAAACTGAAAACCACACTCGTCGCTTCAAAATCACTGCGCTTCAAAATCAAACTATAGCCGATTGTTATCCGCGTTGAAAATGGTCGCCGAGTGCTTCCTCGACGATGCGCGCGGCGACGAGCACCGTCTCCTCAGCAAATGGCCGCCCGACGATTTGGACACCAATCGGCAAGTTATCCTGCGTGCGTCCGGCGGGCACAGACGCCGCAGGCAAGTCGAAGACGTTGAAAGTCTGCGCATAACCGAAGGCGCGAAAGACGCTCACCTCGCTCGCCCCAATCGAAACTTTGCGCGTTCCGTGCGCGAACGCCGCGACGGCTCCCACAGGTGCGACGACGAGCGGCGTCCGCTTCATCCATTCCAAAAGCGTACGACGCAAACCATCGCGCTCGCTCCATGCGCGAAAGTAACGACCTAACGCATCGGCGTCGTTGCTCGCATGAAGCGACGCATCGTTGCTCGCATGGCGTGATGCCATGTGGCTTCGCCGGAGCATGGCCTGCACCATCGCACCGCCCTCGTCCACGCGTCCATCGTACATCTCGCGCAGAAAATTCTGCGTTGCAGGCGAAAACAACTCATGCCACAGACGCGCGCCGTGCTCTACGCCCGGCGGACGTTCCTCAACCACTTCGAGTCCCGATGCCGCCAACGCATCAGCCGCCGCGACGACCGCCCGACGCGTCTCCTCTGTCACCCGCACAACGCCGTCGTCCGTGTACCATGCGACGCGACAACCGCGCAGACGTGTTCGCCCTCCAACGAAATCCGACCTTCCTACACCAACACTTTCATCCACACCCTTAACGTTCTTAGCTTCGTTCTTAGCCATTACCGTATCGTCTTCGCCCAACGCCACGTCTCTCGCCAACACGTCGTAGAGCAAAGCCACATCCTCTACGCCGCGCGCCAGCGGCCCCAGACTCGCGCCGAGCGAAAATGCGCCCGTGGTCGGAGGCAAATGCCCCGCCGTCGGGACGCGCGCCGTCGTCGGCCTCAGCGCCGCGACGCCGCAGAAGTGCGCGGGAATGCGTACCGAACCCGCGAGGTCGCTGCCCAGACTCAGAGGCGACAGGCACGCCGACACCGCTGCCGCGCAACCGCCGCTCGAACCACCCGGCGTCCGCGTCGCGTCGTGCGGATGGTTCGTCCTTCCAAACACGGGATTGTCCGCCGTGTACTCAAGCGCAAACTCCGAACAGTTGGTCTTGCCGAGCACAATCGCGCCCGCCGCGCGCAAGCGTGCGACCGCCGGAGCGTCCCTCGCCGGAACATGCTCCGCGCGCAGACGCGACCCATAGGTCGTTCGCAGACCGCCAGTCTCAATCGTGTCTTTGACTGTGACAGGAACACCGTGCAGTCGCCCGAACGCCTCGCCACGCATCAACGCCGACTCAGCACGCCGCGCACAATCGAGCGCGTCCGGCGCGAGCGTCACGATGGCGTTAAGCTGCGGATTCGCCTCTTCGATGCGCCGCAGGTGCGCCTCCACGACTTCGACGGGCGAGACGGCGCGCGTCCTGACAAGTTCCGCGAGCCGCGTAGCCGATAGTCTTGTCAACTCATCTTTCATCGGTTTCGCGTTTTAGCCACGGAGATACAGAGATGAAATAAGAATCGAAAGCAACTGTTCGTTAATCTGCATACTCCGTACCTCTGTGGCAAATTTTATATCCCACTTGAAACTAATTTTCTGTCGAGACTAACCTTTGAGCAGTTCGATGAATTTGCGCGCCGCGATGGAGAGCGTGCGGTCGCTGCGATAGATGATGCCGACCTCGCGCGTCCATTCCGGTTCGGCCAGTGGGATGACGGCCAGCCGCCCGCTCTGTTGTTCGTCGAGCACGGAGGGACGCGGCACGATGGCGACGCCGAAGCCGACTTCGACTGCGCGTTTAATCGTTTCGATGTTATCAAACTCCGCGACGCGCTGGACGGTGACTCCGTGCGAGCGAAGAATGCGGTCGGTAGCGCGACGCGTCGGGATGTCGCGTTCAAACAACACGAAGTCCTGATTGTTGAGGTCGCTGGCCTGAAGTTTCTTGCGCTTGGCGAGCGGGTGTTGCGGCGGCGAGATGAGCACCAAGCGGTCGCCGCTCAAAGCCACCACTTCGAGACCCCGCTTCTTTTCGGGATAGGCGACGATGCCGAGTTCGATGGCTCCGCTCAAGACATCGCGGACGATACGCGTCGTGCGGCTGTATTCGAGGTCGATTTTCGCCTGCGGGTAGAGTTCCATGAAGCGGCGGACGGCGGGCGGCAATTCGTGCAGGCCGATGCTGTAGACGGTCGCCACGCGCACGCGCCCGCTCACCGTCCCCGTCAGATGCCGCATCCGCTCCTGCAAACCCGCGTAAGACGCAAGCACGTCGCGGCTCGCTTCGTAGAATGCCGTGCCTGCGTCCGTCAGACGAATCTCACGACGCCCACGTACGCGCTCCAACAGACGCCGTTTGAACTTCTCTTCGAGGCCGCGCACCTGTTGGCTCACCGCCGACTGCGTGACGAAATTCCTCTCCGCCGCCTGCGAAAAGCTTTGTGTCTCAACGAGGTCGCAGAATATTTTCAGAGTCTCAATCTGCATGTTTCAATTATAAGTTTTTCTCAACAAAACGCGCAACATTTTTCATTTCACCTTATATCCACATAAGATTAAAATATCGACGCTGGACAAATAGGCCACACTACGGGAGGTGACGGTCGATGGTAACGTACAACCCCGAATTGACGCTCGGCGACGCCCGTCGCCTCTATTTCACGCTTAATAATTTTGCCGAAAGCGATTACGAAGCTAACTGGGTCAAGATGAAAATCGGGCCTTTCCCGTTTGCCTTTCCCAACACGAAAGGGCGCGCGAAGGCCGTCAAGCTGCACGACCTTCATCACATCCTGACCGAGTACAAGACGACCTGGCGGGGCGAGGCCGAAATCGGCGCGTGGGAAGTGGCGACGGGATTGCGGCATCATTACGAGGGATGGTTGTTGGACTTGCTGGCGTTCGCCATCGGTCTGGTCATCGCGCCGCGAGGCGTGTACAGGGCGTTCATGCGAGGACGGCAGAGCGCGAATTTGTACCGGATGGAGTTTTGCGAAGAGTTTCTCGCCAACCGTGTCGGGGACGTGCGCCGACGGCTCCGACTCGATAGAGAACCCGCGCCGCCGTCATTCGAGGATAATGTTCAGTTCGTGTTCTGGGCACTGGCGAGCGTCGTGACATATCTCGGCACGATTGCGGTCGGTCTCTTGCCTTTTGTCGTACTGGCGTTGTTGTTTTTGTGGAACGTCGGCGTTTTATAAAAGGGCTGCTACTTGGAGTCGGCTTGTTGGAAATGAGTTTTGACGGCTCAGGCTGGACAAGTTTTGAGTTTATGGGAGGCAGCCGGATGTGTAAGTCGGCGTCGGTAGACAATTGCTTTTCTGCGACGCCTCTATATAATCTTGAGCGTTCAACCAATCTTGACCGTTCAGCGCACACGCGCGCCACACCTGCCCGTAGAAGATTTCGAGTCTCCGAGTCGTCGTCTTCTTCGGGGCAAAGGGAGCACACCTTGAGTCATGGCTGTTCGTTTAAGTAAGACCTTTATCCTACGCAAGCTGCACCAGTTGACGGGCATCGTACCGCTCGGCCTCTTCATCTTGGAGCATTTCTACACCAACTCGAAGGCGCTGACGGGCGCAGAAGATTTCAACTCGGCGGTGGACGATTTGCAGTCCATCCCTTACGTGTTGTTCATCGAAATCTTCGGCATCTTCCTTCCGCTGCTCTATCACGCTATCTACGGGCTGGTGATTACGTGGGAGGCGCGACCGAACAATCTCCACTATCCTTACCCGCGCAACTGGTTCTACACCATTCAACGCATCACAGGGATTATCCTCTTTTTCTTCATCCTGTTTCACGTCCTAAACTTCCGTTTCGGATTGCTTCCGGGACTCAACACGGTGTCGGTCGCGCACGCTCCCGACCGTGCCTACGAGATTGTTTCGCGTGAATTCAGGATGATTCCGATTTTCATTATCTACCTCGTCGGCATCACCTCGACCGTCTGGCACTTCGCGAACGGACTGTGGTTGTTCGCCGTCGATTGGGGCATCGTTATCGGCGAACGCGCGCAACGTTTGACGGGTTATGCCTGCATCGCTTTCGGCGTCTTTTTGCTGGCGGTCGGCATCAACGCGATGATGGCTTTCATTCGTCCCGGCGGACTCTTGGGAGGAATAATTTACTAATGGCAGTAGCAGGAAAAAACGGCATCAGGATTGCCATTGTCGGCGGCGGACTCGCCGGACTCGCGGCGGCGATGAAGATTGCGGAGGCCGGACATGCGGTTGATTTGTTCTCCGTCGTGCCCGTCAAGCGTTCGCATTCGGTCTGCGCGCAGGGCGGCATCAACGGCGCTGTCAACACCAAAGGCGAAGGCGATTCCACTTGGGAACACTTCGACGATACGGTCTACGGCGGCGACTTCCTCGCCAACCAACCGCCCGCCAAAGCGATGTGCGAGATGGCTCCCTCCATCATCTATCTCTTCGACCGCATGGGCGTCCCCTTCTCGCGCACCAAAGAGGGCTTGCTCGACTTCCGACGCTTCGGTGGCACCAAGCATCACCGCACGGCCTTTGCCGGAGCATCGACCGGGCAACAACTTCTCTACGCGCTCGATGAACAGGTCAGACGGCGCGAGGTCGAAGGCAAGGTCAAGAAGTATGAGAGTTGGGAGATGCTGTCGCTCGTCATGGACGACCATCAGGTCTGTCGCGGCATCGTCGCCATGGAACGCTCGACGCTGGAAGTGAAAGCGTTTCCGGCGGACGCCGTGATTATGGCGACGGGTGGCCCCGGTCTGATTTTCGGCAAGTCAACGAACTCGATGGTCTGCACAGGCTCGGCAGTCTCCGCCTGTTACCAACAGGGCGCACGCTACGCCAACGGCGAATTCATTCAAGTCCATCCGACTTCCATTCCCGGCGAAGACAAGCTACGACTGATGTCGGAATCGGCGCGCGGCGAAGGCGGACGCGTCTGGGTTCCGCGCGCGGCCAACGATAAGCGACAGCCTTCCTCCATCCCTGAAAAGGAACGCTGGTATTTTCTCGAAGAAAAATATCCGGCCTACGGCAACCTCGTCCCGCGCGACATCGCCACGCGCGAAATCTTTCAAGTCTGCCTCGAAGGCATGGGCGTCGGCGGCGACAATCAGGTTTATCTCGACCTCACGCACATTCCCGCCGAGACGCTCGACCGCAAACTCGGCGCAATCCTAGAAATCTACGAGATGTTCGTCGGCGATGACCCGCGACACGTCCCGATGCGTATCTTTCCCGGCGTCCATTATTCGATGGGCGGCCTCTGGGTTGATTTCGACCAACGCACCAACATCCCCGGCCTTCTCGCCGCGGGCGAATGCGATTATTCGATTCACGGTGCGAATCGCCTCGGCGCAAATTCGCTCGTCAGTTGCGTCTACGGTGGTTTCGTCGCCGCTCCCGCCGCGATTGAGTACGCGCAGAACGTCGAGCGCAACGGCGCGGACGGTTCCAAGATTTACGACGACGAACAGCGTCGGCAGAAGGAGATTAACGAACATCTCTTGAAACAGACGGGGACGGAGAATCAGTATGTCATCCATGAAGAGATGGGCAAGTGGATGACGGATAACGTGACGGTCGTGCGCTACAACGACAAACTCAAGGCGACCGACGCCAAGCTTCAAGAGTTAATCCAACGCTTCGACCGCATCTCTCTCAACGACTCCAACATGTGGGCGACGCACGCGCTCCCGCACGCACGCCAACTCTACAACATGCTGCAACTGGCGCGCGTCATCACTCTCGGCGCGTTGAACCGCGACGAATCGCGCGGCGCACACTATAAGCCCGATTTTCCGAATCGTGATGATGAGAATTTCTTGAAGACGACGATTGCGGAGTATTCCGGCGAAGGGCCGGTGCTTTCGTATGAAGCCGTCGATGTCTCGCTCGTCGTGCCGCGCAAACGCGACTACAGCAAAGGCAAGCAGGAACAGAAGACGACCGCCGCCGTTGCTTCCGGCGCGCAGGCGTCGGGTCTGCCCGTTCCCGACGGCGCGCAGCAAGTTCCGCCGCAAGGTTGGGAGCAGAAGCCGAAAGACCTCACTGGCCCGGCGGTCTGGAATCAGAACAAGGAGCAGGTGAGAGACGTGAACCACGGCGAGGCCGAGACGCGCCGCGAGCAGGACAAATCACTCGAAGACGCAGGGGGGAAATCGGACAAAGTATGAGCGCACACACCGCAGATGCACACGCCGACCGCGCCGCCGCCATCAACACGACGCTCGCCAATCGCACGCCATCTAAGACCGTCGAGATTCGTATTCGTCGGCGCGAGAGTCCAGATGCCCCGCCGCGTTGGGAGGAGTTCGCGATTCCCTATCGCCCGAATTTGAACATCATTTCGTGCCTCATGGAGATTCGCAAAAATCCCGTCACCAAAGATGGACGCAAGACCACGCCGCCCGTCTGGGACATGAACTGCCTCGAACAGGTCTGCGGCATCTGCACGATGATCATCAACGGCAAAGTGCGCCAGTCATGCTCCGCGCTCGTTGACCAGTTGGAGCAGCCCATCACGCTTGAGCCGATGTCGAAGTTTCCCAACGTCCGCGACCTCGTTGTTGACCGCTCGGAGATGTTTGAACACCTCAAACGCGTCAAAGCATGGATTGACATCGACGGCTCCTACGACCTCGGCCCCGGCCCGCGCATGGATCAGGAAGACGTGGCCGAACGCTACGCCTACTCGCGCTGCATGACGTGCGGCTGCTGCCTCGAAGCCTGTCCGCAGTATGGCGACGGCCAGTACATCGGCCCACAAGCCATCGCGCAGGTGCGCTATCAAAACATGCATCCGACGGGCGAGATGTCGCGCGACGAACGCCTCTCCGGCATCACAGGCGACGACGGCATCACCAACTGCGGCAACGCGCAAAACTGCGTCCGCGTCTGCCCGATGTCGATTCCCCTAACCAAAGCCATCTACGAAGAGAACCGCGAAACCATCATCCACGGGCTGCTCGGCTGGTTCAAGAAATAGTCTCGACCGACCAACGCGCGGCAGAACATCAAGGGCAGCGTCCACGCATTTCGCGCCAACGCTGCCCTTCTTCTTTTGCGGCATACAAGACAGGCGTTTCGCCGTCGTTATCGACTGGCGCATGTCGTCGCCCGCGTCTTGAAAGACGGAAGCAATCGTGATTTTCGAGTTTTCTGATGAACAACTTTTGGTCGCGTCAATAAAAGTTCTTGCGGAATAAAACCGAAGTGGATAAACTCTAGATGTCGGCGCAAGTTTGGCCGCCGCCGACACCAGCACTATTCTCTCTCCTCTGATTTTAGCCTTCCTTTATCGCTTCAGGAGTTTAACTTGCCGATGGTTCAAGCTGATACGACTACGGTCGTACCGCACCCCGCAAATCTGTCCCTCGTCGTTTCGCGCCTCAAGCGTGCTCTGACGCCTCAAGCAATCGCACACGCGCTCGCCGTTCGAGAGGTCGCGCAATTCGTCTCGTTTGATTTTTGCTGTCTGCTCTTATCCTCAAACGAATGCGAAGGCGCGGAGGATTCGTGGCGTGCCTTTGTCGTCGCGCGAGATTCGCAAGACGAAGCGACGACGAAATACTTCCAGCCCGCGCGTTTGCCTTTCGCCGCGTTGTTGACGGAAGACTCCGAGCCGCGTCTCTTGAGCGACGAGGAATTGCTGAGCGCCAACGGCGCGTTCGGCCTCCGTGCACGCTCGGCGCTCCTGCTTCCACTCTCGACCGAAGGAAGGCCGTTTGGCGCGCTCTGCTTCGCCAACTCGTCCGACGAGATGCAAACAACTTCGGGCGACACGGCGAGTCTGCTCTCGCTGGCGGATGCCGTGACTCTCGCGGCGCAGTCGGCGCTCTACCGCGAACGCCTGTCGTCTGCCGCCGAACCTCAACGCGAACTCGAACGTCTCAAACGCAGCTTCGTCAACACGCTCGTCTGCGACGTGCGTCTGCCGCTCACCAACGTTCTCGGACTGCTCGAACTCTTCGAGAGCAAATTGCAGGCGCGCGAGCCTTTCGACATGGAAGACCGCCAACTCCTCGGCGGAGCCATCGAACAAGGCGACCGCATGCGCCGTATCGTCGATGATTTGCTTGAGATTACGCGCCAGCAGGAACAGAAACTCACGCTCAATCTGGAACATGTCGAGGCCGACGCGTTGCTTGAAGAAGCGGTCGAACCCTTTCGCGCCGAAGCTGCGTTGCGCGGCGTCGAATTGAACGTGCGCGTCTCGACGCCGACGCCGGAATTTCACGTCGATATACGACAGACGCGTCGCGCGCTCTGTTACCTCTTGAGTGTCGCGCTCGCGGCCACACCTGATGGCGGACACATCCTCGTCGAAGCGCAGACCATCACAGGCACACGCGCCGGAGACGAAGGTCGCCGCTTCGTCATCGTCAATCTCACAGATTCCGGCGAAGGCATCTCGCCCGAAGAGATTCCCTTCGTCTTCGATGCCTTCTCTCCTGCGGCGGGCGCGCAGACGAACGTGGCGCGCGGCCCTGGCCTCGCGCTCACCAAACGCATCGCCGCCGCGCATGGCGGCAACGTCGCCGTCCGCAGTCAACTCGGCACCGGCACGACCTACTCGATTCTCCTGCCCGCCAAAACCACGGAACAACACGCGGCAGCCACCACACGCCACATTCTCGTCGTTGACGACGCGCCGGAGCTTCTCCTGTTGCTCGGCAAGTTGGTGCGACGCATGGGCTATCAAGTGACGACTGCGCCCAACGTCGCACGCGCGCTCGAAGTGATGAGCGAACAAAAGATTGACCTTTTGATAACTGACTGGGCGATGCCCGACGCCAACGGCGGCGACCTCATTGCCGCGCTCAAACGCGACGAACGCTGGCGCAGGCTCCCCGTCGTCGTGCTTACAGGCCACGACACCGACGCCGAGCGCCGCGACGCCGGGACGGCAGGCTGCGACCGCTTCCTCGTCAAACCCATCATGCGCGACGAACTCCAACGCGTCATCAACGAAATGCTCATCAATTAAAAGTTAAGAATGTAGAATGCAAAAAGGAAGACGGAGCAAGTTGCCCTGTCTTCCTTTTTGCATTTTTACTGTTAACTTTTTAATTCTTCAGATTCCGAGCACGTCGATGAGTTCCTGCACGGAGGCGGCGCTCTTTTGCAGCGCGATGCGTTCTTCGGTCGTGAGATTGATTTCGATAATCTGCTCAAGGCCGCGTGCGCCGAGTTTGCACGGCACGCCGACGTACAAATTCTGCACGCCGTATTCGCCTTCGAGATACGCGGCGCACGGCAAGATTTTCTTCTTGTCTTTGAGAATCGCCTCCGTCATCTCGACCGCCGCCGCCGACGGCGCATAGTAAGCCGAGCCGGTTTTAAGAAGCGAAACAATCTCCGCGCCGCCGTTGGCCGTGCGCTTCACGATGGCATCAACCTGCTCCTTCGACAAGAGTTCGGTGATAGGGATTCCCGCGCACGTCGAATAACGCGGCAGAGGAACCATCGTGTCGCCGTGTCCGCCCAAAACAAACGCCGTGATGTTTTCCACCGACACGTCCAACGCTTCAGCGAGGAAGCAACGCATGCGCGCCGAATCGAGCACTCCCGCCATGCCGATAACGCGATGCTTCGGAAAACCCGAACGCTTGAACGCCACCTGACACATCGCGTCGAGCGGATTCGAGACGATAATCAAAATCGAATCCGGCGAATATTTGACCACCTGGTCAACGACGTTTGAGACAATCTCCGCGTTAGTCTTCAACAAATCGTCGCGGCTCATGCCGGGCTTGCGCGGCAATCCGGCGGTGATGATCACCACGTCGGAATCTTTTGTATCCTCGTAATTGTTGGTCGAGCCGAGGAGACGCACGTCGTAACCTTCGACCGGAGCGGCCTGCGCCAAGTCGAGCGCCTTGCCCTGCGGCACGCCCTCCATGATGTCAACCAAAACTACGTCGCCGAGTTCCTTGCTTGCCAGCCAGTGCGCCGACGTTGCGCCGACGTTGCCCGCGCCGACCACCGTGATTTTATTTCGCTTACCCATCGTTTTTTGTTCCTCTCCTCTAATAAACAGATGCTTGACGCGACGTGTCGGAACTCAATCGCCCGACGGGTTCCGGTATCCGACATCTGCGCCAATAAATTGCAGTAGAATGGAAGAGGGCGAGTTTAAGGTGCCCGCACGCGAGTGTCAAGAGAGGTCGCCGCACGCGATTTGAAGGGTTTCTCACCGTCAGGCGAAATTGATTCCGATGAAATTAACCGAATGGATTCGACGCTTGTTTGCTTTAACGATGAACCGCGCGTATGTACATCGAGAAGAAGACTCTCTGCCCTCGACGCACGCGCAGGAAGACGAAGCGATGGACGACGAACAAGACGACCTCGACCCTTTCAATCCCTTCCCCGAACCCGTGCGACTTGAGATTGGTGATGTCTTCGACCTTCATACCATCACGCCGCGCGACGTTGAGCGCGTCGTCGAAGAGTATCTGCTTGAAGCCCGACGCGCTGGCTTCCATTCGGTGCGTATCATTCACGGCAAAGGCGTCGGCGTGCAACGCGAAATCGTCCGGCGGATTCTCGCGCACACGCCCTTCGTCGCACATTTTTCCGACGCACCAGCCGAAGCGGGAGGATGGGGCGCAACCGTCGTGCGTTTGCGTACGGACGACATCTTTTAGTCAGGGAGCGTGAGAAGTTCGTTCCAGTTTGTCGTGTAGCGTGACGAACGTTTTTCCAGACGTGTGCTCCACGGGTGTTTGAAGCCGACGGCGGCACAACGAATCGTCCCCGGCCCCATGCGCCTGTTAATCATGTCGATGGCGTTCATCACGCGGCGTGCGCGTGCGCGGTCTATCCGGTCAAAGAGTCCGGCCTGTGCGGGCGAGGCGGGCACTAAATCGACGAGCATCACACCCGCCTTCTTGAATTGATAACCAGGACGAAAGGCGCGCTCGACCCCTTCGTGCGCGTAGCGGATGAGTTCCGGCGTCACGTCGGTCGGAACAGGAAGATTGACCGTCACCGACGGCGAATACTGCGGCGCATCGCTGAAACGATTGGTTGCCAGAAAGACCATCAGGACGCGTGCCGCGAGGCGTTCGCGTCGGAGTTTTTCGGCAGCCCGCGAGACATAGAGCGCGACGGCCTCGCGTACGTCCGCCAACGAATCAACCGCGCAGCCGAACGAACGCGAGACCGTGATGCTTTTTTTCGACGACGGACACTGGTCGAACGGCAGACAGGACGTGCCGCGCAGTTCGTGAACGATACGCAGACCGACGACGTTCATGTGCTTTCTAATCCAACGGTCGTCGGCGGAGCGTAGGTCGCGCGCCGTCTTGATTCCTGCGTCCTTTAACAGCCGCGCACGATTGCGACCGATGCACCACACATCTTCGACGGCGACGCGCGCCAACGCCGCATCCGTATAAGGCGAGCCGAAGAGATTGACGACGCCGTGCGCCCTGTTCGATTTTTTGGCGACGTTGACGGCGATTTTGGCGAGCGTCTTGGTCGGAGCGATGCCGACGCTGATGGGAATGCCCGTCCAACGCCGGACGGTTTCGCGCATCTCGTTGCCCGTCTCGGTCAGCTTTTCATGCCTGAAACCTGAGAGCCGCAAGAAAGCCTCGTCAATCGAATAGACATCGACTTCGGGAGTAAATTCTTGCAGCGTCTCCATCACACGCCGCGACATGTCGCCGTAGAGAGAATAGTTGGATGAAAAGACTTCGACATTGTGTGCGCCGATGAGTTCCTGCGCCTGAAAAAGCGGTGCGCCCATTTTGATGCCTGCCGCCTTCGCCTCTTCCGAACGCGAGATGATGCAGCCGTCATTATTCGACAAGACAACCACCGGACGCTCGCGCAGTTTCGGATTGAACACGCGCTCGCATGAGACGTAAAAATTATTGCAGTCGATGAGTGCGAAGACGGGCAGCATAGGTCAACACGGGGAAATGGTTAAACGGGTAATGGGTAAAGGGAGATAGGCAAACGATGAAGGCGACGAATAGCGATGGCGACGAGAGAAAATACGGGATGCGCGAAAGAGAAACATCGGAAGCAAACGTTTTGTTTTTACTTCCGTTTCACCGTTTCGCCGTTTCCCTTTTTAACCGTTGAGTTCTCCGGCTTTAGTGCGAGTGAATCGAATGCATGACTCTGCCCCACACCTCGAAGTCCATCTCTTCGGTGACTTCAATCGGTTCATAAGCCGCGTTCTCCGGCAGCAACCAGACCTTCCCTTCCTTGATGGAGAGTCGCTTGACGCATAGTTCGTCGTTGATGCGCGCGATAACGATGTCGCCGTCGTCGGCCTCGACCGCACGGTCTACGACGAGAATACTGCCCGGATGAATGCCCGCATCAATCATCGAATCGCCCGCCACGCGCACGTAAAATGTCGCCACCGGATGCTTGATAAGATGCTTGTTCAAATCAAGTCGTCCCTCGATGTAGTCCTCCGCGGGCGAAGGAAAACCGGCTGAGACAGAGGCCAGAAAGAGTGGTCGCGCCCACTTCGTCGAACGCTCCGGCCAATATACGGCGTCTACTGTTGAATGCATATCAAGTTTGTATCATGTCTGGTAAGTTGTGCTAGCGATGGAATTCTACAGACATAGCTGATTGGTGGCAAGAGTTTTAATCGGATGCGTTATCGCGCGACGCAGGCGAGGCGGATGATTTGCGTACGTTTTCGTACAGACGAAGGGCGTAAATGCAGATAAGTTAAAATGCGACAAATAAAAAGCGGCAAGCCCCTCGTAAAGCTCACCGCTTTCCCTTTGCACGCGCTTAACTTTCTGCCAAGAAAGAACGTGTCCTCGTAAGGAAGGGGTTTTAGCATAAACCCCTTTTTTAACACTTTCAAGTTGCCCTCTCTCGATTCAAGCTCCCGCGGCCTCTACAAGTCGTTAATATAATCGACTAGCAACTCTTCCTCCGCATCGCTCAAGCCCGTGAAGCGCAATGCGAATCCCATCTCCGGCGCTACATAAACCACCTCCGCCCAGAGATAAATCCAGCCCTTTTTCGGTAGTTCGAGTTCGAGCCGGACGAGTTCTTGAAGCCGCACATTGTCTGTGGTCAGAATGAAACATCCGTTGACGCCAAGGTCTGTGATGGTTCCGTCGTACCGAGCCAGAATGCCTTCCCAACGCGCATGGAGATTGGTTTGAACTCGCTTGCTGGCTCGGCGTTCGGTGGACATACACGCTTCTAGGAAACCGGCGCGGGACGGATAATTCTTACACTATCGACCATGCACGGATATTTTTCACGTTATCGACCATGATTGGCTCTGCGGGTTTGACTTTACTTGAGTCCGGCGCGGCCTGTAAATGCGCGCAAGTGTCGGCGATAATCTTTTCTGCGCCGCCGACGCCCGTCGGTTTCGAGAAGAAGTATCCCTGCCCGTTTTCGCAACCGAGTTTCCTGAGCAGCGCGAGTTGTTCCTTCGTCTCGACGCCTTCCGCGACGACATCCATACCGAGAATCTGCGCCAGCATCACAATCGTCCGCACAATCTCGATGTTTTCGCTGTTATCAACCATCCTCATGACAAACGAGCGGTCAATCTTGAGCGTGTCAATCGGGAAACGGTGCAAGTAACTGAGCGACGAATAACCCGTGCCGAAATCGTCGATGCTCAATTGCACGCCGAGCGCACGCAATTGCCTGAGCATCTCGGTCGCGGTGTCGATGTTCTCCATCACGACGCTTTCCGTGATTTCCAGTTTCAAACTACGCGGGTCGAGTTTCGTCGATTCGAGAGTGACGCGCACCTGTTCGATGAGGTCGGGCTGCGTGAACTGTTTGCCTGAAAGATTCACGCTGATAAACAGCGACTCCGACGGAAACTGCTTTTGCCATTGACGCATCTGCCTGCAAGCCTGTTCGAGCGTCCAGAGGCCGATGGAAATAATCTGCCCTGTATCTTCGGCAATCGGAATAAAGTCCATCGGCGAGATAAGGCCGCGTTCGGGATGTTGCCAGCGTACGAGAGCTTCAAAGCCGCGAAGTTGAAAAGTGTCGAGAGCCACAATCGGCTGGTACTGAATAAAAAACTCATGACGCTCAAGCGCACGCCGCAAGTCTGTCTCCAACTGCAAGAGATTGACGGCGAAAGCGTGCATCGCTTTATCAAACACCTCATGGCGCGCCTTGCCGAGAGATTTGGCGCGATACATCGCCGTATCGGCGTCGCGCATAATCTCTTCCGGGTGGTCGTAGCCTGTCGAACTCGGTGCGATGCCGATGCTTACCGTGGTGAAAACTTCATGCCCGTCGAGATTGAAAGGCGTCGCCAGTTCTTTATGTATCCGCTCGGCCACCATGATGGCTTCTGTTTCATCCTGAATATCCTCAAGGAGAATCGTGAATTCATCGCCGCCCACACGCGACACCGTATCCTCCTGTCGCAGACACGCCTCCAAACGACGCGCGATGCCGATAAGCAATTGGTCGCCGAGCATGTGGCCGAGGCTGTCGTTGATGACCTTGAAGCGGTCGAGGTCTAAAAAGAGCACGGCAAACATCTGATTTTCGCGTCGTTTGGTGCGCGCGATGGTTAGTTTCAAGTGGTCGATGAAGAGTGCGCGATTAGGCAATCCCGTCAAGGCATCATGGAATGCATCGTGGAGCAGACGCTCCTCCGATTGTTTACGGTCGGTGATGTCCTGTATCTGGAAGATGAGCCGCACGGCGTCGCCGTTCAAATCTCGTACGCGCGCGACGCTCCACAAAACCCACACTTCATGCCCCTGCTTGTGTATGTAACGCTTCTCCATACGGTGATTTTGCGTGTGCTCTTTCAGCAAACGCGCCACGTTCACCAACGCCACACCGAGGTCGTCCGGGTGCGTGATGCTCTGGAAATCCATCTCTAAAAGTTCTTGCTCGGTATATCCCAGTATCGCGCACAGATGCATGTTGACGCGCAGCCAGCGTCCATCCGAGGAAACCATCGCCATTCCGATGGCAGCATGGTCAAACGCGCTGCGAAAGAGTTCTTCGCTCTCCTCAAGCGCTTCGGCACGTTGCTCTACTTCCTTCGCATGCGCCACGACATCGTTCTTATTTTTCAAGTAAGTGGTGTAGGCGAAATGAATAATCGCGAGGATGGTAACGACCAAGACGAACGGATAAATGCCTGTCATCTCAATGAGTTTGACGACCACTCCGGCGGCTGACGTGAGTGCGAAATAGGTCACAAACGTCCAGGCATAATTCCTGAACCATCTTTTCCAAAACGACAATCCCCATTCAGAGCTTTCGCTCCTCGCGATGCTCCACGCGCATGTCGCTGACTGCATCAGCGCCGCGACGCAGACGGCCAGCAACAACGTCTGCGAATAACGGCTGTAGCCCAAGTCTGTAATCGAACCAAACGAGAAACGCAGTATCCAAACGATTAAAAATACAGGAATCGCCGCTCCCATCGAATCCGACAGCAGCGCACTTCCCCTCCGATTCATACGCAGAGCGCCGCACAGAGCCGCCACCGCTGCCAGAACCACCGCCGCCTCGCCGTCAAAAAGCAACATCCCCAACAGGACGAAAGCGTCGGACAGAGGCACGTATCCTTTGGCCTGTGGAATCTGAATCAGGATGCGCGTGCCCATCTGGATGGTAATCACTGCAAAAAGCAGGAAAGTCACGTCTAACTGTGGCGCGGACAAACCTGATGCCGAGAAGAGGACGATTCCCGCGCCGAGTGCGATAACCAATCCTATCAATGGTTTAGCGAAACGCTGTGGACTATTTGAACTCATAAGAGTGATTGTCTGAAAACTCGCCTAAAGACGCTGGATGGTCAATTCTTTTAGGGTGCGAGGAGTCGGAAGGTTCAGGTAAGGTTATTAAAGACAGGCTTGCGAGAGATGGAAAAGAATCGGTTTGGATTGTTGCTAACGCGATGGTTAAAACCATCTTAAACACATTTTATATGTGTTCGTGCAGCATTTCAAGAAGAATATTCAGCAATTTCCTGGAACTGGTTTTTTGTTGTTCCAAAAAAAACTTGATTTAACATTTTTGTTGAGCTAGAATGCCTTTGGTCGCGCGATGACCCCGACTCCATAAGCGCGTTTCTGCAGTAAGCAACCTTTGATGTTTCTAAAACTCTTCTAAACGCCGCCGCCGCCCGAACGTCCGGCGCGGTCTCTACCCTCGCGGCTGCCATCTCTTGGTTCTTGTTATTCACCTGCAAAAAGACGCGGTTAACCAACAAATCGTGCTTATTCCTGCGAAAAAGGCTTAGTTGAGCGCACGCGCGCGCGGGCGTGTTGCGCGAGAGAGGAGACGGGAGAGCAAACTCATGAAAGTCACCTGCCCCAAGTGTCAATTAAAAGGTTCTGTGGATGCAGAATTGTTAACCAGAAAGATACGCATCATCTGTGCACAGTGCTCGACGACTTTTGACGCCACTCTGTTTGATGGAGATGTTAAAACGATTCCGGTCTTAACACCCGCCAACCCTTTACCCCGCCCGACAAATTCCCACCCAGAGGATGCCAACATCATGCATACCAAGCAGGACTCAGACATTGTGCCGATGTCCCCACAGACGCTGCCCGTCGAACAACTGGCAATCGACGAAGCTTCGATTCTGGAAATTGACTCAACTCCGTTGCCGTACGGAGAAATAACAGCGACGGCAGAAAGCGCACAGATGGTCACAGCGAGTTGGCCGGAAGAGTCGATACTGGATTTGCCCGTCTCCGAAGCGTTCCCCGTGCCTGTCTTGTCCGACGCAAAAACAGCCGCCTTAGTTCGAGGGTCAAGCAATTCTCTGTCAAATTTCGACAGGTACAATTTCGGCGTCCAATTACTACAAATTCGCCCGATGTGGCTTCTGCTGAGCGGATTTGTCTTCGTCTCCTTCATCATCTTCTGTAGCTGGTTCATCAAGTCGGAGGGGCAAGCCAGCAGCGTCTCGTCGAACGAAATCTCGATGAATCATTCGACCAACAGGAGCCCCTCAACCGAAGACTCGCTGCCGACCACGACAACCGAAAGCGATACCGACGTGGTTGAAAGTGATAGTGGCGCAGTTTCCACGCAGAAGGTCTCCCTCGTCGCCGACCCAACGGAGACGAAGAATGTTGCGCCCGTCGAACCCGTCGCCACGGCAAGTCCGGCTCCGGCGACCGAGGTCAAGGCTGAGACTGCCGTGCCCTCCAATCAACCCGCCAGCGACGCGGACGGCAAATTTACGCTTCAGGTCGGTTCCTACAATGACAAAGCTCAAGCCGATCAACGCGTGGCGAGTTTGAAGGCTGCGGGTTTCGACGCACGTGCTGTCGCTGTGGAAATCCCGAAACGCGGGACGTGGTATCGAATCCAGTCGGGACGCTTTGCCGCACGCGACGAAGCGACGCGCTACGGAGCGCAACTACGCGCAAAGGGAGCCGCCGATAGCGTATTGGTCGCAGAAGTTCAGGCCAACTGAGGATTATCCTGGTGCGGTTTTGGAGCGGTAATCAAACATCACTAACTGTTAGCCCCGACGGTAGCAACCGCGCTATGAGCCAGATTAACCCTGCCGAGACAACACTAGTCTTCTCAAAGATAGTCGAGCGTTACGCGCACTTTTTTGAACGTCCAGAAGTACGTCTCCGCTTCCTTAACAAAACGCTCGCTCTCCATTCCGAAAGCCGCGAGAAACTCAACCGTTTCATTGCGCGACATCCGTTCCTCAACAAGCCTGTTCTTTACAATCAACTGCTCGAACTCTGGCTCTACCATCTGATTTTCCATGAGCTAAAAAAACTTCTGCCCGACGCCTCGAAGGAACGTCTACATCTTCTCACGCGTCACAAAGTGCCATACGCCGCGCGCCTGTTCTTCGGCTTCTACCAACTTCGCCATCTGTTCTACAGCTTCGCTATCGTCGTCGTCGCCGTTTCCCTCTTCGGCCTTTACACCGTTATCGTGAGCGCAACACACAGAGTCAACACCTACCTTACGCAACGCTATCAGACGGCGGACGGCTCCCGTTCCGTTAACAACGCGCAGAAGGATGCCTTTACCCAAACCAGCGCAAAGTATCTTCCCGACTACCAGCCGGAAAAAGTTTGGCTCGTCGAGCAGAAAGATAACTACGAACGCTACAGCAACGGCGGGCGCATTTTGACCAATTACGAAACCACTAATCACCTGCGCGGCTACACCGTCTTTAATCGAGAGCGCGTTGTCTCCGGCGACGCGATTCGACGCGAGCCAATTGGCATCGTCTATCACACCTCCGAGAGCCACCTCATGGCTTTCACGCCCGACAATAACGATTCAATCGAAACCCATTCGCGCGGGCTTCTCGAATACGTGCAGAAGAACCAGTCTTATCATTACGTGATTGATCGCTTCGGGCAGATTTACAGAATCGTGCGCGACGAACATGCGGCCAATCATGCGGGCAACTCTGTCTGGGCTAACGGGCAGGACATCTACGTGGGACTTAACGAGAGTTTTATCGGCGTCAGTTTTGAAACTAACAGCCAGGCGGGTTCGCTCCATGAACAACTGACCGAGGCGCAAATTCTTTCGGGCCGCCTGCTCACACAAATCTTACGCAGCCGCTACCAAATCGAAGATGCCAATTGCGTCACACATGGCCTGGTCTCTGTCAACCCGCAGAACATGTTGATTGCTTTCCATCACGACTGGGCGCGCAACTTCCCGTTCGAGGCGATGGGGATTTCGGACAAGTACAAGGTCGCGCCTGCGAGCGTCAGCGAGTTCGGCTTTACGTACGACGACGAGACTGTCAACAAACTCGGAGGCACGCTCTGGGCGGGCGTGAAGACGGCGGAAGAGGAATTCAAGCGACGCGTCGAAGATGCACGTTCGACGCCCGAAGCGATGCGTCGAATCTTGCGCGAACGATACCGCAATCAGATGGCGTCGCAACTCCACCTGCGCTCGTCGAGCAACGAGACGGCAGCAAACAACGGCGGCAACGCGTCGTCCGTTCAAGATAATCCTGACACGGCGAAACAAGAGTAAAAATCAAGAGTTCGCATCACTTGTGCAAGCGTCCCGGCCTTGCGTCGAATGATAAATCGAAGGTTGTTGCTCATCAAAAACTTTTGAGCAAGCCACATTGAGAGAGGGTCGAACAACCAAAAGGTCGCCCCACAACCACGCTTAAAGGAGCAAATCATGGAAGATAAAAACCAGGTCTCAGTGGCGTCGAAACTCGATGCCAACACAAACGTTAAGACGGGCGCATTCGGTCTCGACATCGGAACCAGCCGCATCGTCGCTGCCGATGGCTCGAACGGCTCGGAGACACGTACGCAGCTTAATGCATTCGTCGCAGTTCCGAGTTCCGAGATGGCCGAGAATGTTTTGAAGCACAAAAACATCGTCTACGAACGCAACTGCAAAAACCTCTACGTCTACGGCAACGACTCCGATTTCTTCGCGAGTTTCCTCAACGTCGATGCGCGCCGCCCGATGCGCGACGGCCTGCTCAACCCGCAGGAAGAGATGAGCCAGCACATCATGCAGCTCATCATTCAGCGGCTCGTCCCGCGCGCACGCAAGAACGAGATGCTCTACTACAGCATTCCCGGCAAGGGCGAAGGCGTCAACGGCAAGCTCGTCTATCACGAAGCCGTACTGAAAAGTTTCCTTCAGTCGCTCGGCTACAACGCGCGCTCCATCAACGAAGGACAGGCGGTTGTCTTCTCCGAGTTGCAGGATGAAAACTTCACAGGCATTGGTATCAGTTGCGGCGGCGGCATGTGTAATGTCTCCGTCTCGTTCATGTCCATGCCGATGATTACCTTCAGCATTCCGAAGGGCGGCGACTACATCGACAGGTGCGTCGCGGAAGTGATGGGCGAGAAGAATACGACCAAAGTGCGTCTCGAAAAAGAGGAGAACCTCGACCTTTCGCGCGCTCCTAAAGACGACATCTCGCGTGCCCTGCACATCTATTACGAAGACGTGCTGCAAACCTTGATTGACCGTCTGCGGAGCGAATTCAGGGCTTCGAGCCAACTTCCGAAGATTGACCGACCGATGCCCATCGTACTCGCAGGCGGCACCGCGCGCCCCGCCGGTTTCCTGCAAAAGTTTGAGAGCATGCTCAAGATGGGCGGCGATTTCCCCATCGAGATTTCCGACGTTCGCATGGCGCGCGACCCGCTCTCCGCCACCGCGCGCGGCTGCTACATCGCTGCCATGTCAGAGTCGAAGTAAGCCTTAAACTTCCTCAAGACTAACTATCTGACAACACGCAACCACGCACCTGTGTACGCATCTACGTCACTGCATACAAACTCAGCCGATGTCGCGAAGTCGCATGCGTCTCTGCTTATGTCGTGACAGCAATCTGATGCCGGACACTCCCGCCCGCTTCCCACCATCTCTCCAAATAAAAGAGACGACCATCTTGATGATTGGTCGTCTCTTTTATTTGGAGGATGAAATTTAACCCGCGTTCAGATTAGTTCACAGGAGGCTGCTGATAGAAATCCACCAGCATGTCAAGAAGCTCGTTCTCTCCATCGGCGAGTCCACTGAACTGTAAACCGAACCCGACTTTAGGCAAGAAACGCACAACCTTGCCGCGCAGCATGATGTCATGCGCGATGAACTGTCGGCTTTGCACGAATTCATCCGGCAGCCATAGTTTGATAAAAATCAGTTGCTCTAATTCGACCTGCGCTTTGGTTTGAATAAAGCAGGTCTGGTAAGACGTGCTCAAACGCGTGACTCTACCGTTACGTAGGCACTCATCGGTCGGCCCCCAATGACAATGCATCGGCGGCCTGATAAGCACGGCCTTTCGTTGCTCCACCATTCTATTTTTCTGTTTCTACTTGTGTTTGAGCGAGGTCGGGATGCTCAAATAAAGCCAGTCTTAGAGTAACAAAACGACTGGCAGGCACGCACGCAGCGGTTCGGACAATGATTTTTAGGGCAGAGATGTCTTGAAGTTATGGCGCAACGCTCATGAAGGTGTAAATAAGCACTTCTCCCTTCAGTCGTTTAAGGAAGCGACGCTCTGTGTCGAGCCGTTAAAAAAGGGTTTGGCATGCTCTCTCCCGCAAATCTGCTAATCGCATCAACTAGCGAAATGGTCGAGAACTTTGCCAAACCCTTTTATTTCTATCTTTGGTGGCCAGGGACGGAATCGAACCGCCGACACCCTGATTTTCAGTCAGGTGCTCTACCAACTGAGCTACCTGGCCGGAATTCGGTGGAAGCTGTTTGAGGCGGTAAGTATAAGAAGACAACGGGTATCTGTCAACTCAACCAGATGTGCGGCTTTTTTGTCGAATAGGTTACAAAAAATCGTTGACAGGTTTGACAACAGGTGTATAATCCCCTGCGTTAAGGAATGGGGTTGCCACCCAAAAGGCAACCGGTCACAAGCCAAACCATTCAGAGCAGAATTGAAAGTGCCCGCCAGTGCCAGTTCGGACGCCGATTGTGCCCCCCACAAGCCGCTCCATCCGAGCTGGCACAGCTATTTTTTGGGTGCTTCTTCGTTTTTCCCTTTCTCTTTGTGATTGTCGAATCACGATTTCTCACTCAGATTTCGCACATCACAGAAACGCGCTCTATTTAACCTCGCCAAAATCCCGGCGCAAGCGACGGATTACTCAAAGCGCCTCCAAACAAAGAATATGAGAAGTGAAACTTTAACCAAAAGACTCGCCGTTCTTTTGTTGTTCATCATGGTAGGCGCGAATTCTTCTTGCGGTTCTCGCGCGTTGTCCGACTCGAATCAACAACTTGCTTCGGGGACTGACATCGCGCGCCAAAATCTCGACGTTCAAACAGCTAATAAAAATGCTGCACAAACGACTCATAAAAGCCCGCTTCCGCCACCTACGGGTTTTGTCAATGACTACGCGAACGTCTTTGATGCCGCGTCGAAGGCGCGTCTGGAATCTGTGTTGGTGGAATTGAAGGAGAAATCAAACATCGAGTTTGCGGTCGTCGTCGTCGAGACGACCGGAGGCGAGCCAATATTTGATTACTCTCTGGCGGTTGCGAGAGGTTGGGGCATAGGCTCTAAGGACACCTCGAAAGGCGGCGGCTTGTTGTTGCTGCTCGCCATTAAAGAACGCGAGTGGAGATTGCAGGTGGGAGGTAGTTTGGAGAAGGATTTGCCGGACAAACTGTGCAAAGAATTGGGAGACAAATCTGCTGATTTGTACAAGCATGGACAGTATTCGGAAGGCATCATCAACTACGTTCACGCAATCATTGTGAGACTGGAAGCAAAGAGAGGTTTCACACTCGAACGCGAACTCTAACGCATCGCGAACCTTGCCCACGTACGCCGGAGCCGAGAATCTTTTTGTTGTTTGAAATGTGACGCAACAGTCAGTTTACCGACGCGCGTGCGCGTAGAAGCGCGGACTCTCGGTGTGCCTGTGCGATAACTTCCGTCTCGTCCAACGTTGTCAGCTCGCTGTCTCGAAGGACGATTTCGCCGTCGATGAGCACGGTGCGGACATCGCTCGCTCCGGCTCCATAGACGAGCGCGGAAATGATGTCGGGGCGCGGCGTGAGATGCAGGCGCTCCGGTGAGACGACTGTGAGGTCGGCGCGTTTGCCGATTTCGAGACTGCCGATTTCTTTATCCAAACCGAGCGCGCGTGCGCCGTCGATGGTCGCCATCCGCAAGACACGACGCGCGGGTAAGGCTTCCGCGCCGCGCGAAACCTTTTGCAGCAACGCCGCGAGACGCATCTCCGTCCACATATCGAGACGGTTGTTGCACGCCGCGCCGTCGGCTCCGAGCGAGACGGAGATACTGCGCGCCAGCATCTCTGCGACGGGCGCGATGCCGGAACCGAGTTTGAGATTGGACGAAGGGCAATGCAGGACGTGCGTCCCCGTGCGCGCGAGGATTTGCATCTCGGCGTCGTTGAGGTGAACGCAGTGCGCGAGCGCGACGTGCGGCGCGGCGAGGCCGACCGAGTTTAAGTATTCGATATTGCGTTGCCCCGTCGCTTGTTCGACGAGTTCAATCTCCGTCCGGTTCTCCGAAGCATGTGTGTGCACCAACACACGGTGTTCGCGCGCAAGTGTAGCGACGCGTTCAAGCAACTCTCTCGTACAACTGACGGCGAAGCGCGGAGCGAAACAGAAACGTATGCGACCGCCCGCGCTGCCGTGCCACTTTTCGAGAAGCGCGAGTGATTCGTTGATGGACGCATCCGTCTTCTCTTGAAGCGCGAGCGGAACTTCGTCGCCTGAATCCATCATGCATTTGCCGACCGTGGCGCGAAATCCCGTCTCCTCGACCGCACGGTAAACCTCCTCCGTATGATTAACCGTCTCCATCGTCAAAGCACAGGTTGTGCCGCCGCGAATCATCTCCGCGATGCCGAGACGCGCTGACGCCCTGATTGAATCAGGGGTGTGCGCGGCTTCCATCGGCCAGACGCGTTTTTTGAGCCAGTCGATGAGCGCGAGGTCGTCCGCTGCTCCGCGAAAGAGCGTCTGGCAGAGATGGATGTGTGTCTGAACGAAACCGGGGAGGACGACCGCGCCGCGTGCGTCGATGACCGTCTCGACAGCCGTGGCGTCGGCTTCGCCGATGCTCGCCAGACGACCGTCGCGGATGAGGATGTCACCTTGCACGATGGAGTCATGCTTGTCCATCGTGATGAGCGTGCCGCCTTTGATGAGGATTGACTGTTTCATCGACTTGAAAGATTGTTCCTGTGTCTTCCGTCGCGGAATTATGCGCCGTCGTGCGACGCGACGCAAAGAATTCTTTCTCGAAACACACTTTCAGCCGCTCCGCAGATTGTCTCCCCTTTAACGGAGACGACAAGCTTGCGGAGCGGCTGAAAACTTTTCGGAGTCGGATTTACTACTACTTCTTGCTGCTTGCAGAGGCGGCGTTCTCTTCCGTCTCTTCAGCGGCGAAGCCGGGAATGCCGAGCGCAGCGCGCACCTCATTCTCGATGCGATGCAGGAGGTCTGCGTTATCCTTCAAGGCTTGCTTGGAGTTTTCGCGTCCCTGACCAAGACGTTCGCCCCTATAGGAGAACCACGCGCCGCTCTTTTCCACCACCTTGTGCGCGACGCCGAGGTCGAGCACGTCGCCCTCGCGCGAGATGCCTTCGCCATACATGATGTCGAACTCGCACTCGCGGAACGGCGGCGCAACCTTGTTCTTCACAATTTTGACTTTGGTGCGATTGCCGACCACGCGGTCGCCGTCTTTAATCGCGCCGATGCGTCGAATGTCGCAGCGCAGCGACGAGTAGAACTTGAGCGCGCGTCCGCCCGTCGTCGTTTCGGGTGAACCGAACATGACGCCAATCTTCTCTCGAATCTGATTGATGAAAATCAAACAGGTGTTTGAGGAAGAGACGATGGCGGTCAGTTTCCTGAGAGCCTGCGACATCAGACGTGCTTGCAAGCCCGGCAGGCTGTCGCCCATCTCGCCGTCGAGTTCGGCACGCGGAACGAGCGCCGCCACCGAGTCGATAACGATGACATCGACGCCGTTCGAGCGCACCAACGCCTCCGTAATCTCCAACGCCTGCTCGCCCGAATCTGGCTGCGAGATGAGGAGTTCGTCTACGGCGACGCCCAATTTTCCGGCGTACTCCGCATCCATCGCGTGTTCAGCGTCGATGTATGCGGCGACGCCTCCGGCCTTCTGCGCTTCGGCCACGATGTGGAGCGCCAGCGTCGTCTTACCCGAACTTTCAGGGCCGTAAATTTCGATGACGCGACCACGCGGCACACCACCCACGCCCATCGCCGCATCGAGACTCAAAGAAGTGGTCGAAATCGCCGGAATGTCCGAGACTTCGCGCTCACCGAGGCGCATAATCGACCCCTTACCGAATTTTTTTTCAATATTGAGAAGCGCCGCTTCGACCGCTTTGCCACGGTCGCCGCCCGATTTGTTGTCTGCCATTGTTCCTATCACTCTTTCTTGTCCCCTCTCGCGTTTTATATTTGTGTCTCTCACCAAACAGCGGAGAGTGTACCACAAACGGCGCGAGAATGGAACACTGTTTCACGTATGAAACAGAAAATATTTTCACTGAAATCGAAGTGGGGATACATGCTCGTCCGACCGTTGCCGAACCAGCTACCGAAAACCGAAAAAACGCCAAAACTACCGCAAAAACTCGCTGATGCTCCGACCCGTACGCGTCTCGAACTGCTCGACCAGCGACGGGACATCGCCCGCGCGCTCGTCCCGGGCGATGCGTTCGACGCGCCACATCGGAAAAAAAACGTCTGTCAGGCCGATAAACGGCTCGTCGTGTGCTACGGCGCGCGTCCAATCGTCGAAAGCATTCAAATCGAGGCCGCGCAAATATACGCCAGCCGCGTTTATTTCGTCCAACACGCCCCAACATTTTTCGCGCGGGCTATGCATCACGACGAGCACCGTCGCCCCTCGCTCGAAGCCGCGCTCGCGCCCGGTCGTGTCTTTATCTGCTTCCATTTCAACAGTTATCTCGCCAGCAGAATTCGTCTCACACTAAGAAACCAGTTCAAAACTTGCCAGAGAGACACGGAGACACAGAGCGAAACAACACATAGGATTTCAACCATCTCATCTGAATTTTCTCTGTGCCTCACTGTCTCTGTGGCTAATTCCTGTTTTGAAACGCGCTCTAAATTTTCGTGGTTTCCGGCAACAGCGAACGCGCAAACTCGCCGACGCGTCGGACGAGTTCAGTCCTGCCGACGCGCTCGCTCGCGTGTTTCTCAATCTCTGCGACGATGGCTGAGCCGACCACCGCCGCGTCTGCGTAACGCCAGACTTCGGTCACCTGCTCGCGGTTCGTGACGCCGAAACCGACGGCGACGGGCAACGTCGAGCAGGCACGTACGCGCGTCACTAACCTTTCAGCCTCCGCGCTCAACTCCGTCCGCGCGCCCGTCACACCCGCGCGTGAAACGGCGTAAATGAATCCGCTCGCCCGCTCCGCAACCATTTGCAGGCGCGCGTCGGTCGAGGTCGGCGCGACCAGAAATATCTCGTCCAACCCCTCGCGCGCGAGGATGTCGGCCAACTCTGCGGCCTCCTCCGGTACGAGGTCTGTGACGAGCACCCCATCCACTCCCGCGCGTCGCGCCTCCCCGCCCAAACGCTCTAAACCGAATTGCATCAACGGGTTAAAATAACTGAAAAGCACAATCGCCGCATCCGTCGCCCGTCGCGCCTCCGTCACCGCCGACAAAACATCCGCCACTCCGATGCCGTTTCGCAGAGCGCGCTCCGACGCGCGTTGAATGACGGGGCCGTCGGCCACGGGGTCGCTGAAGGGCACGCCGAGTTCGATGATGTCCGCGCCCGCGTGCGCCAGTTCGACGATTAACTCAACGGTCGTCCCGATGTCCGGGTCGCCCGCCGTAACGAAGGGAATGAAACCGCGCCGCCCTTCACGCGGCAAACGGGCAAAAGTTTCGCCGATGCGACTCAAGCCGTTTCTCCACCCGACGCTTCTTCTCTGCTCGACGCCGCTTCATTCGCCTTCTGGCCGGACGCATCAGCGACGGTCTGCACATCTTTATCGCCGCGTCCCGAAAGATTGACGAGGATGATTTGGTCTCGGTTCATCTCCGCGGCGAGTCGGAGCGCGTAGGCAATCGCGTGTGCGGATTCGAGCGCGGGGATGATGCCCTCACGCCGCGAAAGCGTCTCGAAAGACTTGAGGGCTTCGGCGTCGGAAGCGGAGACGTAGCTGACGCGCCCCTCGTCATGCAAGTAAGCATGCTCTGGCCCGATGGAAGGATAATCGAGACCTGCGGAGATAGAATGCGTTCCGGCAATCTGCCCGCCCGCGTCCTGCAAGACATAGCTCAGTGTGCCCTGCAACACGCCGGGTCGCCCGCCGCCCTCCTGCTTCATGCGTGCCGCGTGTTCGCCCAGTTGGTCGCCGCTTCCGCCCGCCTCGACGCCGTACATCTGTACGGACGCATCAGACAGAAACGGATAGAACAACCCGATGGAATTTGAACCGCCGCCCACGCAAGCGACCAGCGCATCCGGCAGACGCCCTTCCCTCTCAAGCATCTGCTCGCGCGCCTCTCGACCGATGACGCTCTGAAAATTTCGCACCATTTGCGGGTATGGATGCGGGCCGAGCGCGCTGCCGAGCAAGTAGTAAGTATCGGTCGGCCTCGAAACCCAATCGCGCAGAGCCTCGTTGATGGCATCCTTGAGCGTCCGTGAACCGCTCTCGACTTCGCGGACTTCCGCGCCGAGCAGTTGCATACGAAAAACGTTGAGACGCTGGCGACGAACATCCTCCGCGCCCATGTAGACGACGCATTCAAGACCAAACAACGCGCAGACCGTCGCCGTCGCAACGCCGTGTTGCCCCGCGCCCGTCTCCGCGATGATGCGGCGCTTGCCCATGCGACGCGCGAGAAGCGCCTGTCCGAGCGCGTTGTTAATTTTGTGCGAACCCGTGTGTGAGAGGTCTTCACGTTTAAGGAAGATGCGCGCGCCGCCCGCCATCTCGGTCAGACGCGCGGCATAGAAAAGCGGCGTCGGTCGTCCCGAATAGTCGCGGAGCAACGATTCAAACTCGCTTTGGAAATCCCTGTCAGCGAGCGTCGCCTGGTAGGCTTCGGTCAACTCTTCGAGCGGAGCCATGAGCGTCTCAGGCACGAACCGACCGCCGTATCGTCCCCAGTGTCCGCGTGCATCGGGGTTAGTTTGCGCTTGTTTAGACATGAAAGACTCTTCGCCGCCGCCCGTGTGTGGTTTTGATTTGTCAGTCTAACGCATCGGCGCATGAGGACGAAGCAGGGACGTGCAACTTGAGGATAAGGATGAAGATGTTTTGAGGTGACTTGTTGCTTACGCGCCCGTTTCCGATGCGGTCAAGACCATGTTGCGTCCCTCGCGTTTGGCGCGATAGAGCGCGGCATCACTGGCGGCGTAGAGCGTGCGTTCTGTTCGCGCGTGCGATGGACAGGCGGCGACACCGATGCTGATGGAGACGACGCCGATACCTTCGACGGGCGCAGCGCAGACCGACTGGCGCAGACGTTCGGCGGCGACCACGGCCTTCATGCTATCCGCGCCCGCGAGCAACAACGCAAACTCTTCGCCGCCAAGACGCGCCGCCGTGTCGTTGTCGCGCGAGTGTTCGGTGAGCGCGCTGGCGACGTGACGAATCACGATGTCGCCTGCCGAATGTCCGTGCGCGTCGTTGATACGCTTGAGGAAATCAATGTCCGCAAGCAAGAGCGCGCACGGAAAGTTATAACGTCGCCAACGCTCCAACTCATGTCCGAGCGCGGTGCGAAAGCGTCTGCGGTTGGCGAGTCCGGTCAGGTAATCGCGGTCGGCCTCGGCGCGCAGCCTGTCCATCGTCTGTCTAAAGGCCACCAGTTGCGCGACGCGCGCGAGCAGCAGCGAAACTTCTTCGGGCAGTTGGAAGTAGTCAAACGCGCCCATCGCGAGAGCCACGCCGCGCTGTTGGCTCGTCGCCGCACCGTTGCCGACGAGAATGAGCGGCACGCCGTCCTGCGTGTGCGCCAGCATCCTCGCCAACTCCTCTGCGGTGATGCCTCTGAGTTTAGCGTTGGCGACGACGATGTGCGGGCGTGAACGCCCCAGTGCGACGAGAGCCGCCGCGCCGCCCGCCACTTCAACTACAGCGAAACCCGCGCCCTCCAACGACGCGCGATAGACGCTCATCGTCGGGTCGTCCGTAATCAGCAAGACGCGTCCCTGGTCGCGCGAAGTCGCACGGGTCGTATCTGTGGTTCGAGCAGTCGCGCTCATCAATCTCGGCTCGCCTGAAAGTTGCTTAAAATGTAAGAGGGACACGAAGGACTCGATGCGGGGCACGCGTCTACGCGACGCACATGCGGAATTCCATTCACACGCGCAGCATAACCGAAGTAGCAGGAGGCGCGTCAAGGTTTATCTCGCCCACGCGCGAAAATTATCTTCCAGCACCGACGTTTTCAAAAACTGACGACCACAGATTCAGACACCGAACGCTACCCCGACACCTCGCGCACGGCAGCGACAAATGCGCGCATCCGCGCTGCGTCTTTCTTTCCCGCTGCACTCTCGACGCCGCTACAGACATCGACCGCGAACGGCTCGACCGCCGCGACCGCCGCGCCGACATTCTCCGGCGACAACCCGCCCGCCAGATACAATCGCTCGACAAACGCACGCGCACGACGCGCCACCGTCCAATCAAACGTCTTTCCAGTGCCGCCACGCGTCTCCGTGCAAAAAGCGTCGAGCAGCACCGCATCCGTCCCATATCGCGCAACATCTTCTGGATGAAAATTTTCATCCACACGCAACGCCTTAATCACGCTTCGAACCGCCAATGCGCGACAAAATTCAGGTTCCTCATCACCATGCAACTGCACCGTGCTCACGCCCGCCGCGTCCGCCATTGCCAAAACACTTTCCGGCGCACATTCATTCACAAACACTCCGACGCACATCACCGTCTCCGGCAGGTGCTCGATAATGCTCCGCGCCTCCACCGGAGTGATGTAGCGTTTGCTGTCAGGCCAAAAATTGAAACCGAGCGCATCCGCGCCCGCATCCAACGCCGCCAGCGCATCGTCGAGATTAGTAATGCCGCAAATCTTAATCTGCACCATAAAAATCCTGTCAGGTAAAAGAGGAAGGGGTTAAATGGTAAAGTGGCAAAGAACTGTTGCACGCTTTCGCTAACATCTCTTCTCCATTTCCCCGTTTAACCTCTACCCATTTACCCCTTATTTTTCTTCCGCTTCATCGAGCAATGCGCGGAGGGCGTCGGCAGGATTCCCGGAGCGCATTAGCGATTCGCCGATGAGAAACGCGTGGAAGCCATCCGCGCGAAGACTGCGGAGGTCTGCGCCGTTTCGCAAGCCACTCTCGCTCACAAGCAACGCTCCCGCAGGTGCGTGCGCGGCAAGCTCACGCGAAACGTTGAGCGAGACTTCAAAGGTCGAGAGGTTACGATTATTGATGCCGACGACGGACGCACCACATTCGCCTGCACGACGCATCTCGTCCGCCGTGTGCACCTCAACGAGCGCATCCATCTGCAACTCGTCTTCCGTCAAACGACGCAGACGCCGGAGAGTTTCGTCGTCGAGCGCAGCGACAATCAAGAGCAACGCATCCGCACCCGCCGCCGCCGCTTCGTAGACTTGATACTCGTCAAAAATGAAATCCTTACGGAGCAACGGAAGCGCAACTGTGCGACGTACGGCGCGCAAATCATCTAGCAACCCGCGAAAGTGGTCTTGCTCCGTCAGCACGGAGATGGCCGCCGCACCACCCACATCATAAGCCTGCGCCATCTCCTCAGCACGGACATCGGCGCGAATGATGCCCTTCGACGGCGAAGCGCGTTTGAATTCCGCAATCACGTTGACACGCCCGCGACGCGCCCCGAGCGCATCACGCAACGCATGTGGCCGCGACCCGCGACGCACTTCCGCCGCTTCCACGCGCACAACATCAAGCGGTGTTCGCCCACATGCCTCTGCGACGCGCTTCCGCTTGTCTTCCATAATCCCCGTGAGAAAATCGCTCGCACGCATGTCGTCTTCAGTTATTCCTGTTACTCCCAAATAGAGGTCGGAGGTCGGAGGCTGGTAAAAGATTTATGTTTTTACCAGCCTCCGACCTCTAGCCTCTTAAAGTCATGGGTTGGTCGCCTTCGCGAGTTGTTCTAGTTTGTTGAGAGCCGCGCCGCCATCAATACTCTGTTCGGCGAGTCGCGCAGCATCGCTCATGCTTTGTGCTGCGCCTCCGACGAACAACGCCGCCGCCGCATTGAGCACGACGAGCGTGCGCGCCGCGTCGTGTCGTGCGCTGCTCAAAACTTCACGGATGATGCGTGCATTGGCTTCCGCATCGCCGCCGCGTAGGTTTTCGAGCGTCGAACCGTGCAGACCAAAATCTTCCGGCGCAACTTCAAACACAGTCACATCGTCTCCGTCGGCTTCGGCCACGACGGTTTTGCCATCCAACGTCAATTCGTCCAAACCGTCGAGGCCATGCACGACCCACGCGCGTTCAGTTCCGAGTTCGACGAGCGTGCGCGCGAGCGGTTCGACCAGCGCACGATGCCAGACGCCGATTATCTGCCGGGGCGCGCCCGCCGGATTCGTCAGAGGGCCGAGCAGATTGAACGTCGTATGGACGCCGAGTTCGCGTCTTACTCCGGCGACGCGCGCCGTCGCACCGTGATAAAGCGGCGCGAACATAAAGCAGATGCCGATTTGGTCGAGACATTCGGCGGAGACTTCGGGCGCGACGCCGACGCCAACGCCGAGCGCCGTCAAGACATCCGCGCTGCCCGAACGACTCGTCGCCGCGCGACTGCCATGCTTGGCGACGGGCAAACCCGCGCCCGCGACGACAAAGGCCGCCGCTGTTGAGACGTTGAACGTCTTAGCCGTGCTCGAACCCGTCCCCGCCGTGTCGATGTAACGCTCATGCTTCGTCTCGATGCGAACCGCGCGTGCGCGCATGGCCGAAGCCATCCCGGCGAGTTCTTCAATCGTTTCACCTTTGACCGCCAACGCCACCAACGCCGCTGCAATCTGTGCATCGGTGGCCGCGCCGTCGAGCAACGCATCGAGCAACGCGGCAGCCTCATCGCGCGCCAGATTTTCGCCGCGCATCAGACGCAACAAGAGCGCACGAAGCGGCGCGCCCATCGGCGACTCATCACGTCGCGCGGGCGTCGGCAAGAGCCATGCGGGTTGTCGCCGCGCGTCCGGCGTCGGCGCTTCGTCATTCATAAATTCATAACCTGAGAAAATTGGCGAGCAGCATTTTTCCTTCGGTGGTCAGGATTGATTCGGGGTGAAATTGCACGCCTTCAACTTTCATCTCGCGATGACGTAGACCCATAATCAAACCATCGGGCGTGGTGGCGGAGATTTCGAGGCAGTCGGGCAGCGTCTCGCGTTCGACTACGAGCGAATGATAGCGTGCGGCTTTGAAGCGATATTCGAGACCTTGAAAAATCGTCTTGCCGTCGTGGCAAACTTCCACCGACTTGCCATGCACGGGCAGAGGCGCACGCACGACGCGACCGCCGAAAACCTGCCCGATGGCCTGATGTCCCAGACAGACTCCAAGAATCGGCACACGACCCGCGAAATGGTCAATCAGAGCCAACGAGACGCCAGCCTCGTCGGGTGTGCCCGGCCCCGGCGAAATCAGAATCCTGTCGGGACAACAATTCGCTTCAACTTCATCGACCGTCACCTCGTCGTTGCGGCGCACGTCCAACTCCGCGCCAAGTTCGCCGAGATACTGTACGAGGTTGTATGTAAAAGAATCGTAGTTGTCGATGACGAGAATCATTTTGTCAGTATGAGACCAACAGCCAAACAGACATATTAAAACGAGCGTGCTGTTGCGCGGCATCTCCGTCCGGCAACAGCACGCTCATTGTACACTGTGCGCCACGCGCTTGAGAAAAGCAGAGGTCAGAAGCGAAAGTTTAGACGTTAGTTAAAGATAGTTTTTAACTTACCTCTAACCGCTGCTTTTTAGTTTTGTTGAGCCTCGTCGTTTTTGACTTCGAGCTTCTTGAGCATTTGAATCGAGTTGGAAAAGTTGGGGTCGATTTCCAATGCTTTTTTGTAGAACTTGATGGAGAGTTCTTTGTCTCCGTCGAGCATGTAGCCTTCGGCCAGACTGTCGTAAGCGTTGGCCGACTGCGGGTAGGCCTCGACGTTGAGCTTGAAGATTTCGATGGCCTCTTTCTTCTTGTCCAACCCGAGCAGACGATAGCCGAGGGCGTTGACTGCGTTCTCCTGCACCAGCGTCGCCGACGGATAATTTTTCCGCAGTTGGTCATAAATCTTTCTGTACTGCGCGTAGCCCTGCGCGTTGATGATGTCCGTCACGACCTTGTTGGCGAGGCTGCCGTAAGGGTCTTGCTCGTCGAGGAAACGGAGGACGCTTGCGGTGTCAGTCTCGAATTTTGTTTTGACGAACTGCTCGTCTCTCGCGTAGGCCGCCGGAACATCTTCGAGCATTCGACGGAGTTCCGTTTCCGGCAACCAACGCCCGCGCGTCATCACTCCGGCGCGACGCTCGATGTTTGCCACTGACTGCAAAGGATTACCATCGACCAAAATCAAGTCGGCTCGCTTGCCCGTTGTGACCGTGCCGAACTCGCCCGCGCCTGCGAGAAACTCCGCCGGATAACTCGTCGCCGCCTGTATCGCCTCGAAGGGCGTGAAGCCGAGCGCGACGAGATGCTGCAATTCCTCGTTAATTGAGAAGCCGGGAACCACGCCGGGATTCATCGCGTCCGTACCCGTGACGATGCGGACTCCAGCCGCGTGCAACGCCTTCGCCAGTTTCTTTTGGAGCGCAAAGGATTTTTTCAGTTTGACGAGACCATCGGCGTCGAATCTGCTGTTGTAAGGATTAGAGCCGGGCGACCATTCGGCGCGCACCCACGGAGCCATGTATCGCATCTCCGGTTTGGCGATAAGCGCGGGCAGGCTTTCGACTTGCTGGATGATGTGCTCGAAGGCGACGAACGTGAGCGTGAGTTGCACGCCCGCATCGCGCGTCATGGCGACGGCTTCCGGCAGACGGCTTTCATCATCGACGTTGTTTTTGAAGAACGTATAAACGTATTCCTCTGCGTGCGCGATTGATTGCTTCGCCTTCAAGACTCCTTCCAGCCCCGGTGCGCGCGGGATGTGGCCGACGATGAGCATCTTGTGTTGCCGCGCTGTCTCAATCAATGCCTCGTAGGCTTCGACGCTGATGTTGTTGTAAATCTTAATGGAGTCGTAGCCCGCGCGTGCTTGTTCTTCAACCATGCGTCGCGCTTCGTCGGCTCGTTCGGCGCGGCGAATCGTCGGGCCGCAGGTGTAGATAGTCGGGCCTAAGAGTTCGCCTCTATTGATGCGGTCGCGCCAGGCGAGGTGGACGGGTCGCCCGTTGAGGTTATAGATGGTTGTGACGCCGTTAGCGAGATAGAGCGGCGTTTCATTCCACGCGTAGAGATGCGCGTGCATATCGACCAGACCGGGCATGAGATACTTGCCGCGACCTTCAATGCGCGTCGCGCCGTGCGGGATTTTAACTTTCGACGCCGCGCCGATTTCCGCGATGCGGCCATCGCGTACCACAACCGTCTGCCCTTCCAACACGCGTTCTTTATCCATCGGCACGACGTTGACGTTGACAAACGCCGTGATGCCATTAGCCTTCTGTTTATCCGTCGGCATCGTCGTCGCTTGCACGGGGAGACAGATGGTTAAAGCCGAGGCGAGCAATGCGTTGATGAGAGTTTTGAATTTCAAGGGATTTATCGCTCCGTCGTTTGATAGGATGCTTGGGAAGACAACCACCGCGCCGCTCCGGTCAACCTCGACACCGCACGCCAGCCACCGAAGCCTTTGGCACAGGCACACTCTTCCCTCTAATGTCTAAACACCGCCCGCGGAGTTTTTGTGGCAAAATTTCTACGAATCGTCGCTCAAAAAACCAATCAATACGATGAGAAAGCTGAGATGAATCGAAGCGAGCAAGGGGAAACAGGGAAACGGAAAAAGGCGCAACGGTTAAGGTTCTTCTTCCCTTTCCACGTTTCGCCCCTGTCCCACTTCCCCATCTTTTCATCCCTCAGTCTTTATCCTTCGTCCTTATTCTTCTCGCTCCAATCCTTGAGCATGGCTGCCACCGTCTCGCGCTTGCCCTCTTTCGCCCACGCGAGAGCGGTCTTGCCTTCGTTATCTTTCGCAGACGTGTCTGCGCCCGCATCGAGCAGCAGACGCACGACCTCCGCGTTGCCCTTCGCGGCAGCGACCATCAACGCCGTCCCGCCATAACGATTCTTGACGTTTGCGTCAGCGCCCCTCAGTAGAAACAAACGCACAATGTCGGCGCGGTCGTAATAAACCGCCCATGTCAGAGCCGCGCCCGTATCGCCATCGCTCATGTTCACGTCTGCGCCAGCGTCGAGCAACATCTGCACGACTTCGGGCTTGTTCCTATAGACCGCATACATCAACGCCGTCGAACCGCTCCGCGCCTGCGCGTTCACGTCGGCGCGGCCTTCCAAGAGTGACTTCACAATCTCCACCGCACCTTCACGAACCGCACGCATCAACGCCGTCTGTCCATCGAGGTCTGCGGCATTTAAGTCTGCGCCCGCCGAAATCAACACCTGCGCCGTCTTCGTCTCGCTACTTTTCGACGCCGCGATGAGAGGTGTCTCACCCTGACTGTTCCTGACGTTCGGGTTCATACCCGCGACGAGAAAAAGTTTGACCACCGCCACATCGCCTTCGCCCGCACGCTGAACAAAAATCGATTCGTCGAAACGATATCCTCTCAACGCCAACTCGCGCCGCGCCGTGTCCGGCCCGTACACAATCTTCGACCTGTCCATGCAGCCCGCAGTAGCACAGACAATCAACAAGACGATGAGAAATATTTTCAAGCGAAACATAAAAAATAGAGTTCAAAGGTCAGAGGCTAGAAGTTGGAAGTTAGTGAAATCAGTTCTGTTTTTACTAACCTCTAACCTCTGCTTTCAGAGTCCTTGCTCGGCCATTTCAATCGCACGCAGGAGCGCACGCGCTTTGTTGACCGTCTCTTCATATTCGCGTTCGGGCACGGAGTCGGCGACTATCCCTGCGCCCGCTTGTACGTTGGCCTCGCCGTCGCGCATGTGGATAGTGCGAATGGCGATGCAGGAATCAAGATTGTCGGCGTAATCGACGTAGAGCACCGCGCCCGCGTAGATGCCGCGAGGTTCGGGTTCGAGCGCGCGAATAATCTGCATGGCACGAACTTTCGGCGCGCCCGTCACGGTTCCGGCGGGGAAGCATGCAGCGAGCGCATCGAAGCGGTCGCGGTCGTCGCGCAGGCGTGCGCGCAGTTGCGTGACGAGATGCTGGACGTGTGAATAACGCTCGACGTTCATAAATTCGTCAACTTCGACCGTGCCGTAATCGGCGACGCGCCCCAAGTCGTTGCGGCCTAAATCGACCAGCATCGTGTGCTCCGCCACTTCCTTTTCATCCGCGCGCATCTCCTCGCCGAGCAACCAGTCTTCCGCTTCGGTCGCACCGCGCCGACGCGTGCCCGCAATCGGCCTGTAATCGAGACGTTGCCCGCGACAACGCACCAACATCTCCGGCGACGCACCGACCACCGCCTCATCTCCGAGTCGCAGAAAATACATGTAGGGCGACGGGTTCGTCGCGCGCAGCGCACGATAGAGTTCGAGCGGTTGCGCCGCCACTTTGGTACGGAAGCGTTGCGACAGCACCGCCTGATAACAATCGCCCGCCGCAATATGCTCTTTTACTTCCGCAACCGCGCGCTCGAATCCTTGCTGCGTCCAATTAGAGGCAAACTTGACAGTCACAGTCTCCGCGCGTCGGCGCGGCCATTTCGTCGATGCGATGGAAGACGCACGAATGTTGCCGGATAGCAGTTTTTCGATGCGCGCCGTCTGTTTTACCGCGTGGTCGTAGAGTTTTCGCAGGTGCGCGCGGCTCGCTCCGGCCTCGTCCGTGAAGACCACAGACGTAATCGCAATCTGCTGTCGCACGCGGTCGAAGGCGAGCACCGTGCGAAAAAACATAAAGACGGCATCGTCGGATTTACTCGTCGCTGCACTGTCTTTACCTGTCGCTGCTGCCGTTCCGCCCGTTTCGTCCAACACAGGCTCGAACCAGCGCACCGCATCATACGCGAGATAACCGACCGCGCCGCCCGCCATCGGCGCAAGTCCGCTACGTCGTGCCAGTCGATGCCCACGGAAATAATCGCGCAAAAAATCGGTCGCGCAGACGCCTCGCAAAGTCTCATGTTCCGCGCCGCGCTCGACAATCGTATCGTCTCCGCGCCCGCGCACAATCATCTCCGGCTCCGCGCCCAGAAACGAAAAACGCGCCACACGTTCACCGCCCTCCACCGACTCCAACAGAAACGCATAACGCGACTCGCCCGCCACACGCAAGAAAGCGCCCACAGGCGTCTGCAAATCCGCCAGCACACGACGCACCACGGGAATGACGTTGCCGCGTCCGGCTTCGTTCTCAAACTCCTCGAATGTCGCGGGCTGCAAATCAATCATAAAGAGAAACGTTGAATCTGAACGCGAAACGTTGAACCTCTACACAGATGCTTTTAGTTCGTCGTTCGGAGCTTCTAGCCGAGCAGTGAATTGTTGAGCCACTGGCCGCCATCAACGGCAAGCACGGCTCCATTGATGAAACTGGCGGCGTCGGAGCAGAGGAAGACGGCGCACTGTTCGATGTCCTTGATGCGACCTAAGCGACCGAGCGGGATACGGCGCAAGAGTTTCTCTTTGACGCCTGCGGGGACGAGACGCTTCATGCCTTCGGTATCTTCAATCGGCCCCGGCGCGATGGCGTTGACGCGAATCCCGTACGCGCCCCATTCGACGGCGAGATTGCGCGTCAGCGCATCGACGCCCGCCTTCGCCGCCGAGACGTGGAGTTGATACGGCGTGCCGAGATAATGAAGCGTCGCACTGATGTTGAGAATGAGGCCGCGTCGTTTTTTCAGTTCGACGACCGCCGCGCGACAGACGTTAAACGTACCCTTCAAATCAATGTCAACCACCGTGCTGAATCCGTTTGGCGACAATTCCTCCGCCGCACAGAGAAAATTTCCCGCCGCACCGTTGACCACGATATCGAGTCCGCCAAACTTTTCGACGGCGGCGGCGACCGCGCCTTCGACCTGCGCGAAATCACGCACGTCTGCCGCAAACGCCGACGCTTCGCCGCCGCCCGCGCGTATCGCTTCGGCGGCGGGTTCGAGATGCTCCAACTTACGACTGACGAGCACCACGCGTGCACCCGCCTCTGCCAACGCACGCGCCACACCGCCCGTTATCCCCGTGCCGCCGCCCGTCACCAACGCCACGCGTCCAGCCAACACACCATCGACAAAAACCTTTTCGCTCATCCTTTAGCCTCGCGCGAAGCGTCCGCGCTCTCGTTCATGCAATCCGCAACGCTTCCTCCAACGTGAAGCGCCCCTCGTAGAGCGCCTTGCCGACAATCACACTATCGACGCCGCACTCGCTGATGCTTTTCAACCCCTCGATGTCCGCCAGCGACGACACACCGCCCGACGCCGTGACACGCAAACCCGACTCGCGCGCAATCGCACACGTCTGCTCGATGTTGACGCCTTCGAGCGTCCCATCGCGCGCGACATCCGTATAAACAATCCGGTCAACGCCCGCATCCGCGACGCGTCGCGCCAGTTCCACCGCGCCGATTTTCCCCTCGCGCTCCCAACCATGCGTCATCGCCTGCCCGCCGCGCGCATCAATCCCGACGCAGATGCGAAAACCGAAAAGTTGCACGAACTTCTCAAGCGTCTCCGGCGACTCGGCGGCCAATGTGCCGATGACTACCTGTGCCGCGCCGAACTCAATCAACTGCTGCACATCCGTCACACTGCGCAAACCGCCGCCAAACTGCACCGGAATCTCCAACGCGCGAATGATGCGCCGCGCCACTTTCCGATTACGCGAAGTCGTGTTGGAAAACGCGCCGTCCAAATCCACCACATGCAGCATCCGCGCGCCCGCGTCCTCGAATCTTTTAGCAATCTCCACAGGCTCGCCATCATAAACTTTGACATCCTGCCGCCGCCCCTGCGTCAGCCGCACGCAACGCCCGTCCTTCAAATCAATCGCCGGAATAATCAACATGGAACAGTAGTCAGGAGGCAGTAGTCAGTGGGAATGCTTCACACCTGTTCTTCAGTCGTGGTCAATGAAAGGGATGGATAGAAAAAGCATTCCGTTTGTTCGTCGGCAGCGACAGTTTGTTCTTCGACAATAGACAGTAGAAAGCATTCAGCAGCGACTCTTAACAGCTAATTGAAAAGCATTCAACGAGTTTCTACTGGCTACTATCTCCTGACTACTGTCTACTTCTTTCATTCTTCTTCGTCTCTTTAGGTGGCGACGCTTGTGGAGTTTCATCTCCGGGGTCGTCGGTGGTGACGTTAGGCGAGATGGGAAGCGGGGCAGGCTCGCCGTTTTCGCCCGTCAATTCTCCCTCGACCTGCGCGCCGATTTCCGCCGCGCGTTGCTGCGCCTCTTCGTTATCGGGATTATTGCTCAGAGCCTTGCGATAATCGCGCAACGCCTCCTTCAACTGTTGCGCGTCGCGCAGAGCATTGGCGCGGCGCAGGTAGGCTTGCGAGAGCGCATCGCGCAATTCGTCGTCGCCGGGGTTCTTCTCCGCCTGCTTCTCAAGGTTTGCAATCTCGGCGTCAAACTTCGCCGTCCCTGTCTGAGCACCGCCGCTCGCATCGGTCGCCGCGTTCGCGCCGTTTGCAGACGCACTGTTGCCTGTGGTTGCCGTTGTCGCGCCGTCGCCGTTGCGATTTTCAGACGCGGCGCAGGCGCAGACGCTTATCGCCAACAACAACGAAGACAACGCGCGTGCGGCGACGAACCAAAAGCGGCTCTCTTTTTTCTTCATCAGTTTTTAGCTCCCCGTGATGTACGGGCGAGATTGCACGATAAAAATTTGCCCGCGCATGAAAACCCATTCGATGTCCTGCTCCTTGCCCTTGAAGAGACGCTTGACAAGCGCGGCGGCACGCGCCAAACGACGCACGACCGCATCCGACAACACCGCACGCTCGCCCTCAATCGCTATCTCTTTGACGCCACCGCTCTCGTCGAAAGTGAGCAGGCTCTCCTCATCCGAACGCGTCAGCACGCGCACGGCGTTTGAGCGTGGGCGGTAGATAATCTGTTCGGGAATCTTTTTTCCTTCGACCACCTTGATGCCCAACCCACGCTTCGCGCTGATGTAGATGGCGTCGCGGTTGTCGCGGTCGTAAGGGTCTGTGGTAATCATCACGCCCGCTGAATCGGCGTTGATGCCTTCCTGCAAGAGCACCGCCATGTAGACCTTCGAGTGGTCGATTCCGGCACGCTCACGCGCTTCGTAAGCCTCGAAATTCCAGAGCGACGCCCACACGTTCTTTATCGCGTCCATCAACTGCGCTTCGTCTTTGACGTTCGGCACGGTGTTGTAAAGCCCCGCGCCGTTGAAGTTCGGCAAGTCTTCCGCGTTCGACGAACTACGGACGAACAAACCCTTCCCCGCATACTCTGCGCGCACACGTCGCAAAACTTCCGCCTCAAGCGACGTGTTCACGCGTCCCTTCAACATTCGTTCGCGCAACGCGCCGAGACGCTCGCGCCTGTAGGCCGGGTCGTGAACGAATCGCTGGTCGTTCATCATCTCGTAAATCGCTTCTTCGAGTTTGTTCTCCTGCACGAACTGGTTGTAGTAGAAAATCGGAATCGTGAATCCCTGCGGGACTGTAATGCCCGGCAGACGTGCGCCCAACACCTCTCCGAGATTCGCGGACTTCGCGCCGTAGATGTGCGCTTGCCTAGCGCGTTGCTCGCCGAGCGCGGCGATGCGTTTGACGGACAAATCCGCGCGCGGCGTCATCACGTTCTGCTGCGCTTCGAGACGCTTCTGGTACTCATTCAACTGGTTGAGGTCGGCGCGGCGGATGTTGTACTTGCCGGGCATCGTCTCAAAAGAGACCCACCATCCGTCATACTCTTTGAGAAGTTGCGCGGCGTTTTTGATGTAAGCATTCGGCACGCCCCATGTCTTCGCCAAAAGATTGATGTGAGAAAGCGGCGTCGAAGGCTTGGTCGTGATGATGCCTGCGACGGGCGGAAGATTAATCGGCACTTCGTTCAAGACGAGGATTTCGTTGGAGCCGATTTCGACGTGTTCGTCCAATTTTTCGACGATGTGAATCCGACCGATGCCGCGTGCGACGTGGAGCGGTTCATACGCCTGTTCGCGCGCAATCTCGCTCTGCGAAACGCGCTCCAATCCCGCGATTGACGCCGAGGCTTCATCCTGCCGGAGTGAATTCGGCTTGTAGGCCACGCGCTCGTAGAACGTCCGATTGATAATCTCGGAAGTGAGTTTGATTTGCTCTGTGGGAATCAAATCGCCTTCCCAGAATTCAAACGTCCAACGCTGCAAAGGAGTCTGGAAAGCGAGCGTGCCGAGGATGAAGCGACGGTTGGGCTTCATGTAGTTGTTCTCGAAAAACTCGCGCCCGCGTTCGAGCGAAAGATATGTGCCATTTACGAAGTCCTTATGAAAGCGATAACGCCTTGAGTTGACGTAGTAGATGCGATTCTTGTCTTTGCGGTCGATGACGAAGATGACGTGCGGGAGCGCATACGGCGAATCGGTGTGGACGCGTGCGAGGTGGTCGAATTCCACACGCGACGCGATGCGCGGAAGCGAGCGGAGCGCGCTCGTTTCTTGCGTCCCGGTTCTCGTCGGTTGTTCGCTTCCGACGTTGGCTCGCGGCGGTCTCTTTGCGCTGGCGACGTTGGCGCGGCGACGAGTTTGCGCCGTTGCGTCAGACGACGTTGCATAGAAGAACGTCGAAACGAGTACAGCGGCCAACATAAACACGGACGATTTTTCAAACGCTCGATACTTCATCAGGATTGCTTCTCCTTCATCAACTCTGCCATCAACTCCGCGCCGCAACGTCCGAGCAATTCTAGCAGATTGTCGATGTGGCGTTGTTCGGTCAGAAAGCTATTGACGTTGACGCGCAACGCACGACGCCCGCCAAGCACCGTGGTCGAAACCCACGCCTCGCCGCTTCGCTCGACGCGTTGCTGCAAAGCTCTCTGGATAGAATCAATTTCCATATCGCTCGCATCCATCATCCCCGCAGGCACGAAACGCGCGCAGCAGACGGCGGTTTCCACTTCGCCAACGCGCTCGAAATCCCGCAAATCGTCCAGACGGCTCGCCAGGTAACGCGTCAAATCAATCTGCCGCTCGACGATTTCGCCGTATCCACGGACGCCTAGATTCTTCAATGCCATCCATAGTTTGAGCGCATTGAAACGACGCGTGCCAAGTTGTCCATAGCGAAAGAAATCAAACTCGACATCCGCGCCGCCGCGTTCTTCGCTCAAATATTCGGGCGTGATGTCGAACCCATCGCGCAGGACGCGCCCGCCTTCGCGCACCAGCACCGCGCCACATGCAAACGGCACAAACATCCACTTATGCGGGTCAATCGTCACGGAGTCGGCGCGTTCGATGCCGCGCAGACGCCTCTTATGCTTCTCCGAGAACGCGAGCGCGCCGCCGTAAGCCGCATCGACGTGAAACCAGAGTTTGTAATCGCGCGCAAGGTCTGCCAATTCGTCGAGCGGGTCAACGACGCCCGTCGATGTCGCGCCCGCCGCGCCAGCGATGCAGAGCGGCGTGTTGCCACGCTCGATGTCGCGCTCAATTTCCGTGCGAAGCGCGTCCGTGCGGATGTGAAAACGGGCGTCGGTCACAATCTTTCGCAGGTTGCGGCGTCCGATGCCGAGAATGTCCACGCTCTTTTCAAAAGAGTAATGCCCTTGCTCGGAGACGTAGACGACGAGATCGCCGCGCGTTGCTCCCGCACGACTCAGACCCTCGTCACGCGCATCATCGACGGCGCGGTCGCGCGCACATTTTAGAGCGATGAGATTGGCCTCCGAACCGCCGCTCGTCAACGTGCCGAAACTTTCCTTGTCGTAGCCGACGAGTTCGCAGAGCCAACGCAGCACACGCGCTTCGATGACGCTGGCCGAAGGAGAGTTGCGCCACGCCGCGCCGTTCTGGTTCATCGCCGACGCAAGCGCATCAGCCCAGACGCCGATGGGCAGAGGCGTCGGATTAAACAGCCCGTAATAACGCGGACTCGGAATATTCATCGCGTGCGGCAAAACATCGCGCGTAAACTTTTCGAGAATCTCGTCGGCACTCATGCCGCTTGCGGGCAGAGGCTCGTCGAAAAGTCGTTCGAGTTCGACGGGCGACGCCTCCGAACTGACGCGCGCTTCGTCGAGCGTGCGCGCGTAGGCGGCAATGATGCCCGTCACCATGCGTCCGAGGCGTTCGTGTTCCGCGCCCAGAGCTTGCGCGGCCTCCGAACTTTGCGCTTCCGTCATACTTTTCGAGCGTTGTACCATGTCGCTTCAAATCCGGTCTGAGAAGTTTGAAATCATGCCTGAACGAAACGTATCACTTGCCGACGAATTTGTGAAAGCATTGCAGACGGGCGCGACGGAGTTCAATGTCTCGTTGAGCGCCGAAGACCTCACGCGCCTCGGCGACTACTACGAACAGATGCGCGCATGGAACGCGCGCCTGCACTTGGTTGCGCCGTGTTCGCCGTCGGAATTTGCCGTGCGACACGTACTCGAATCTCTCCTTGCGCTTCGGTGGTTGCCGGAGAACGCGTCCGTCGTGGATGTCGGTTCGGGCGCGGGTCTGCCCGTCGTCCCGTGCATGATTGTGCGCCCCGACCTACGCGCCGTGCTGGTCGAAGCATCTCCTAAGAAGGCCGTCTTCCTGCGCGAAGCCATCAGGCGCGTCGGGCGTAGCGAGCAGGCGACGGTGTTGGCAGAACGTTTTGAAAACATGGACGCTCCCGTCGCGGATGTCTTGACGTGTCGCGCGATTGAACGGTTCACGGAAATTTTCGCAGCCCTCGTCGCATGGGCAAGCCGCATCAACACTTTGCTACTCTTCGGCGGCGAGTCGCTTCGCGCGGAGATTGAACGCGCCAATCTCGTCTATTCCACCGTCCACGTTCCACGCTCCGAACAGCGTTTCTTGTTCGTCGTCAATCAGCAGCACTCTCATCAACCGTCGAGCGAAACATAAAAAGATGGACAGAACATGCAGGATTGAAATTCCACATCCCGTCTGTTCTGTCCATCGCTGTTCGTTTAGCGCCGGCGCTCTAGCGCACGACGTTGATGCCGATTAGCTGTTGCCCGGAGATTACAAAGTCGGCGGGCGGCAGTTCCTTTTCGCTGATGGGCGAAAGCACGGTCGGCGTGAAGCCGCCGGAAGTGCGCTCGCTGTTGAGCGTGGCGACGACCGAGGGCGGCAAGTTTGGCATCTCGTCGGTGCCGATGACCGCGCCGGGCGTGATGCGAAACAGCTTCACGTAGAGGCGGTCGTTCTTCTTGATTTTGTTAATCGCGCCGACGAGTTGACCGAGGTCTTGCGGGACGAAGTTTTGCGCGGCGGAGACTTGTTGCAACGTGCCGCCGTCGCCGACGAACAGCAGGAGTTGTCCGGTCGGGATATCGGTCGGAATCTCGACGGGAATGCGTTGGACAAACTGCTTGCCGGATTCCGTACGCATGTAAGCCTGCACTTCGACGGTCTCGCCGCGTGTGACTTCGGTGCGGTCGAGCGCGATGCGGTCGAGCGTGCCTGTGGAGCGTTCGTCGGTCGAAGTGATGTCGAGCGTGATGCCGCCGAGTTCCACTCCGTCGAAGCCGCTCGAAAGGAGCGCGGCGACGGGTGCGGCGACCGAACCAGCGGCCATTGCGCCCGCGCCCATCGCGGAGAAGCGACGCTCGATGCGAATCGTCTCCTGCCCGCGCACGTCGATGCGGCCACGAATGCTGACGGTCGAATCGCCGAGACTGCGTTCGCTCGACGCCAGCGTGTTGTAGATAGTGATGTTGAGGAGCAGCGGCGTGAGCAGTTGGTCGTTCGCCACTTCGTAGGAAAACTTCTCTGTGCGGTCGCGGCTGGTGCGGAGATTAATCGTCACCGGAATCATCTTGGGCGCATGTCGCAGTTGACCGTAGATGCCCGTGGCGCGGTCTTGCGACATGGAGCCGACCATCTGCCCCGGCACGCTGAGCTTGAAGGAGTTCAAAGTGTTCGGGATAACGGTTACGACGGAGGCTTCGGTCATCGGCATGTCTGCCGAGCCGAGGCTCAGGAACGGATGCCCGAAGGCATAGATGCGCTCGCCGTCGCGGTGTGTGACGGTGCCGGAGGCGGCGATGGAATAGTCGCCGCGAACGAGTTGGACGCTGACGGACGTGCCGGGCGCGAGCGTCTTTTCAGTAACCGTTCCGAGCGGCGTCACGGGTGCTGCGCCGCCGACGCCGGAGACGGGCAACAGGCCGTTGACTTGAAGTTGCGGCGCGAAGTGGGCGAGCGTGTCGGCGTTGATGCCGCCGAAGACGAGCGGCGTGGCAATCGGCGCAAACTGTTGTCCGAGCAGCGAGGCGAGCGGCGAACCCGTCGCCACGGGCGCGATAAACGTCGTGCTCGACGCGCCCTGTTTCGGCCATTCGGGTTTCCATTCGGTCGAAGCGAGTTGTGCGAAAGAGACGGCGCGTGGTTCGCGTTGTCGCTTGTTGGTGTTGGCGTTATTGGCGGCGCTGGTTCCGCGTTCAAAAATATCAATCATCTGCTTAATCGGCGTGATGCCGGCAATCGGCTCTTTGGAGAACGGAAAGCTGTAGGCAATCGCGCCGACCATTTTGCCGTCGATGTAGACGGGCGAACCCGACATCCCTGCGAAGACGCTTGTGCGCTCGACATTCTTGCCCGACAGGCGCGCGACGATGACCGACATGCGCGGCTGCGGATAGCCCGGCAGCACGCCCAAAATCTCGACGCCAAACTCCTCCGGCTCCGCTCCGGCGAAGACCGTGCGCGACACACCTTTCAGACCGGGGCGGATATCTTCGAGCGGAAAAAACTCGACGCCTTTCGATGTCGCATTCGGCATCGCAGTTCGCGCGGCGGCGGCTTGCTGCGCGATGGAGGGAAGGCACAACACACCGAGCGCGAGTGCCAGAGCAAACAGACGTGTAAAGCATTTTTTCATCGACATACCTCAAAACCGAAAGAGTCGATTCTTAGCGACCGACTTAGGGAGCGCCGCACCGATGGCCTTGCGAGGCACGGACACAGGAAAGGGATTTGACCGAACGCCATCAAGATTGACTATAACGTCCGCTTTCGACGGCGGTCAAGCTACTTGGATTGCGGATTTCGGAATGCGGATTGCGGATTGAAAGAACTGGAATTGCGAACCGGAATTATGATGTCGAAAGCGACGTTATGGCTGCTTTTTTCGTCGCTTTATTCGCGTCTTTCGTTTCTCCTGCAAGTTTTATTTCCAGCCTTAGAAGTCTTTTTCACCATTCCGCGTTCCGCGTTCCGCAATCCGCAGTTCATATCTTGCTCCGCTCTCGCGCTGCGTGTTAACGTGCGGCTACAATGAAGCCGACACATGCATGTGCAGACGTTGCCGTTTCGTCGGCGACCAACACCACTAATTCGTCAAACGTCTACGCTCACGTAGTGGTCTGCGTGCGTCGGGTTTCGGCGCGACGCCTCGCGTCGGAGACGCCGCGTGTCGTCGCGGGCGTGCGGCGTCGTTGTCCGTCGTACGAAGCGTCGAAGATGCCTCACGCGCCATTTGAGTTTTCCGATTCGATTGCAGACCTTGCCGCTTATGTCTGACGTGGAAGGCTTCATCTTGGCGGGCGGCGCGTCGAGCCGCATGGGAAGGGACAAAGCGCACCTCCGATTCGACAACGAGAGTTTCGTCGAACTTGCCGCCAAATCTCTCTCCGCCGTCGCCGCGCGCATCTCGGTCGTCAGCGCAAAAGAGGATGCGGGCATCTGGCGTCTGCCCGTGGTTCGAGACGTTTACCGTGGATGCGGCGCACTTGGCGGCATACATGCGGCGCTCGCGGCGGGACGTGAGCGTTGGGCGGCGGTCATCTCATGCGATTTACCGTTTGCGACAGGCGAACTCTTGGCGCGGCTCGTTTCTCTGCGCGAAGCGACGGGTGGAGAGGAGTTCGAGGCGGTCGCGCCCTTGCAGGCGGACGGACGCCCGCAACCGATGTGCGCGCTCTACAGACGCGAGCCGTGTCTACGGCGTGCCGCAGAGTTGCTCGCCGCAGGCGAACTCCGCCCGCGCGTCCTGCTGCGGCAGGCGCACACGCGTTGGGTCGAACCGTCAGAGTTGTCAGATTTGAAAGGCGCGTCGCTCTTTTTCGTCAACGTCAACACGCCGGAAGACTACTCTGCGGCGTGCAAGCAGGCACGCGAGTCGAAGGAATAATAAGATGATTTACGTTATGAGTCGGGCGGAGAAGATTTGGTGTCGATGCGTCGGGGTGAGAGTTTTCGTTGGAGTCAGGCTATGAAAAAAACAGATGTCGAATCGGTGAACATTCTTGACCGCATCACTGATGGTCTGATGGCTGTTAACCAGCAATGGCGCATCACTTATCTTAACTCCAAAGCGGCAGAACTGCTGTCGCCGCTCAAGAACGGCACAGATGAACTGTTGGGTAAAAATCTCTGGGACGAGTTTCCAGATTTAATCGACACGCCAGCGCACGACGAATATCGACGGGCTGTGGACGAGCAAGTGTCTGTGAGTTTCGAGTTGTTTTATCCGCCTCTTGGGCGTTGGTTCGACGTGCGCGCTTACCCTTCGCCCGACGGTCTATCCATCTTTTTTCATGATGTGAGCGAACGCAAGCAGGCCGAGGCGGCGTCGCGACAGCGCGAGCAGGAACTCGCAGACTTTTTTGAAAACGCCGCCGTCGGTCTCCATCTCGTCGGGCCTGACGGGATTATTCTACGCGCCAATCAGGCCGAACTAGACCTCACAGGCTACGCGCCCGAAGAGTATATCGGGCGTCACATCGCTGAATTCCATGCCGACCCCGACGCTATCCAAGACATTCTTCAGCGTCTCATGAAGAATGAAACTTTGCATAACTACGAAGCACGTCTGCGCCGTAAAGACGGCTCTATCAGACACGTTCTCATCAGTTCAAACGTCCGGCGCGAGGATGGAAAGTTTATCCACACGCGTTGCTTCACGCGCGACATCACAGAGCGCAGGCTTGCCGAAAAGGAACTTGAGGAGCGCGTGCGTATCGCACTCATGAGCGCCGACATCGGCGTCGCTCTGACGCGCAGCGACACTCTTAGAGAGATGCTGCAAAGTTGCGTCGAAGCTCTGGTCAAGTATCTCAACGCAGCGTTTGCACGCATCTGGACGCTCAACGAAAAAGAGAATGTGTTGGAACTTCAAGTGAGCGCGGGCATGTATACGCACACGGACGGCGCGCATGGCCGCGTGCCCGTCGGCAAGTTCAAAATCGGCCTCATCGCCGCCGAGCGCCAACCGCATCTGACCAATTCCGTTATCGGCGACGAACGCGTCGGCGATCAGGAATGGGCGAGGCGCGAGAGGATGGTCGGTTTCGCGGGCTATCCTTTGATAGTTAACGAACGACTGGTCGGCGTGATGGCGATGTTTGCGCGCGAACCGCTCACCGAAGCGACGCTTCAAGGGATGGAATCGGTCGCCAACGGTATCGCTCTCGGTATCGAGCGCAGGCGTGCGGAAGAAGACAAGTCGCGTCTCCGCGACGAGATTATCCAGATGCAAGCCGCACGTCTCGAAGAACTCTCCACGCCGCTCATCCCTTTGAGCGATCGCATCGTTGTGATGCCGCTGATTGGTACTGTCGATTCGGAGCGAGCCGTGAGGGCGCTCGACACACTGGCGAACGGCGTCATCGAACGCGGAGCACGCATCGCCATCATCGACATCACAGGCGTCTCGACGGTAGACACCAACGTGGCGAGCACGCTGATGAGGGCGGCGCAAGTATTGCGTCTTCTCGGCGCGGAAGCGGTGTTGACGGGCGTGCGTCCGCGCGTGGCGCAGACGCTCGTCGGTCTCGGCGTCGATTTGAGTAGTATTGTGACGCGTAGCAATTTGCAGAGCGGTATCGACTACGCACAGAAGCGATTACTCATGCGCGTCGCCCCGGCTGCTTCGTTCCAGCGTTAGACGCGGCATGCGCTTTTCATTAACTGTTCATCAACGCTTTCGTCATTTACAATAGAAGGAATGTCACCTCGACGCAGAGCCGGACGAAAACTCATCAAGGCACTTCTGCCCATCTTACTACTGCTGACCGTCGCTATCGTCGGCTTCATCAGCTGGATGGTCTACGGCGTGGTGCACCCGCCGCAACGCGAGTATCTCGTCACGCCCGGAGGTTTCGTGATGAGCAATCGCGGGCCGCAGGCCACAGAGGAGACGTGGACGAACGCCGACGGCACAAAGGCGCGCGGCTGGCTCCTGCGCGGGACGGAGGGCGCACCCGCCGTCATCATGTTGCATCGCTACGGCGCAGACCGTTCGTGGCTGCTCAATCTCGGCGTCAAACTCAACGAGACGACCAACTTCACAGTGCTCTGGCCTGACCTGCGCGGTCACGGGTTGAACCCGTCCGTCAATTGGAGCGGCTTCGGCTCGCGCGAGTCGAGCGATGTGCTGGCCGCGCTCAGTTATCTCCGCACGCTCAAGACGCCGCAGGAGCGCCCGCTCATCTCCGACCGCATTGGCATCTACGGCGTCGAGTTGGGCGCGTATGCCGCGCTCGTCGCCGCCACGACGAGCGAGCCGAACATGCGTGCGCTCGCGCTCGATTCCGTGCCCGCCTCGCCCGACGAACTGCTTCACTCAGCCGCACGCAACCGCACCGGACTCGACAACGGTTTCATACACTTCCTCGCGCGCATCGGCACGCGCGTCTACTTTCTCGGCAACTACGGCGACGCGCCCGACGCCTGCACCGCCGCCTCCAATCTACGCGACGCCGACGTGCTCCTACTCGCGGGCGCAGACGCCGCTTCCTTGCGCGATTCGACCACCACGCTCGCCGCATGTTTCCCCAACCAATCGAAAGTTGAACTGAGAAACGACCTCCCGCTCACAGGCTACAATCTCGCCTCCGCCGCAGGCGAACAGGGCGAAGCCTACGACCGCCGCGTCATCGAATTCTTCGACCGCACGCTTAACAACGCACCCTAGAAACGGCAAACGGCAAAAGGTAAGAGCCGAAAGTGTAGAAGGCGGCTTCCCTCCACTTTCGCCTCTTACCTTTTTACTTTTACCTTGCTTTACCTTTGTTTCGTTTGTGCTGCGACGAGCGCGAGTCTGCCGTTATCCGCGATGACTTCGGTCTGTAGCGACGGTTCTTCCGTCAACTGCGAAACCCATTTGACGGGCACAAGGACGAGCACCGCGCCTTGATGCGCCTGCGCCCGCTCCGCTACTTGAAATGCTCCTTCAAATTTCAGTGGCTCGCCCTGCTCGTCGTAGGCCAAACGTCGCGCCGCATAAAATTCAGCCGTCCGCTCGACCGTGTGCAACTGAAACACCGGAGCCGACGTGTAACCACGCGCCGCCGCACGCGCGAAAAGCTCACGCACCGATTCACGCCCGCCCACACGCTCAAGCCCGCAGACCGTTATCAACAGCACCACGACAAACGCCGTCGCCACAATCAACCCCGCGCACAAACCTCTCATCTGCGACCAGAGAAGCGCCACCGTGCCCGCCAGCACCACGGGCACGCCAATCGCCAACCCGCACGCCAACGTCGCCATGCCGCTCATGATGGCGTAGACCGTCCCGCACGCGCCCGCGAGTACGAGCACGCCCGTCGCGCGCATCGCCCCGACGCCGCCCTCGCCGCGCACGTATCTCGCCAGCCGTTCGCCCGCCAAAAGCGCCGCACCCGGCAAGGCTGGCAGAATGTATCCCGGCAGTTTCGATGCGGATAAAGAAAAGAATGCGACGGGCACGACGAGCCACACCAACGCGAAGACGCGCAACTTGCTCGCAGCATCCTCCGCGCGCCAGTTCGCGCGCCATGCGCTGCCGACGCCCGCGACGAGAAACGCCGTCCACGGCAACGCGAGCAACGCCGCAATCGGCACGTAAAAATAGAACGGCTGCGGGTGCTTGTATTTGTTCGACACGTAACGCGCGAAATGATGCTGAACGAAGAACTCGTCAACAAAACTCCATCCATGCCGCGCCAACACGGGCGCGTACCACGTCGCCGCCACAGCGAGTGCCACGACAGTTCCCCACACCAGCGTCGCGGCACGCACACCGCGCGTCGCGCGTCGTCGCAGCATCGCGTAAGCCACCACGACGTCCAACGGAAGCACCACGCCGACCAACCCCTTCGCCAGCAGCGACAGGCCGATTCCCACATAAAAACCCACTGCCAGCCAACGCCGCTTCCGCGCGTCGCTTTCCAATTCCGACATGAAGAAACAGGCGAGCGCGAGCGCTACAGTCGCCGTCAAAATAATGTCGAAACTCGCCGCGCGCGAAAAGACCATCAACCCGGCACACGTCGCCGTCACCGCCGCCGCGACATAGCCGAAGCCGCGCATCTCCACTCCGCTCGCAAACTCCGCACGCCGCGCCGCCCACCCCACCACCAGCACCGTCAACACTCCCGCACACGCCGGTGCAAAACGCGCCGCCCACTCCGACACGCCGAACGTCGCGTAAGAAATCATCATCAACCAGTAGAGCAGCGCGGGCTTCTCGAACCACGTCTGCCCGTTGAGCGTCGGCGTTATCCAATCACCACGCTCAAACATCTCGCGCGCCACCTGTGCATAGCGCGGCTCGTCCGGCCCGACGAGCGGCAACTCGCCGAGGCCGTAAAAATAGACCACACAGATGCCCGCAAACAGTAGAAGCCAAGCGCGCTTGGCAAGCGTCAAACGTTGCAAGTATAGTCACCCTGAAACAGTAGTCAGTAGACAGTAGTCAGCAGCTAGTAGATAAATCAATCTCCTGAATTGAATTTCTGAAATTCAGTCTCGCTAATCATGGCGCGTGCGACGCAACCACGCACGTCGAAACGATGAATCAAAACTACTGTCTACTGGCTGCTGACTACTGTCTACTGTTTTATCTTAACTACAGGTAAATGTGAAACCGTGACACTACGCACCGCCGTCATCGGCGTCGGCCATCTCGGACGCCAACACGCACGCATCCATGCCGCGCTCGCCGTCGAGGGCAAGGTCGAATTCGTCTCCGTCTGCGACCGCGAAGAGGCGACGGCGCACAACGTCGCCGTCGAACGAGAGACGGAATGGACGACCGACTGGCGAACGCTCATCGGTCGCGTCGATGCCGTGAGCCTCGCCGTGCCGACCGAAGCGCACAGCGACATCGCCTGCGCCCTGCTCGAAGCGGGCATTCATGTGCTGGTCGAAAAACCGATTTCGCGCACGCTCGAAGAGGCCGACCGAATGATTGCGGCGGCGCGTCGCTCAGGGCGCGTCTTGCAGGTCGGGCATCTCGAACGTTTCAATCCCGCGCTCGTCGCGCTCCGCCCGCACGTACGCAATCCGCTCTATTTCGAGATTCACCGCGTCGGGCAATTCACCGCCCGTTCGCTTGACATCGACGTGGTGCTCGACCTGATGATTCACGACCTCGACATCGTGCAATGGCTCGTCGGCGCCGACGTGGAAGTGACGGACGTGCGCGCCGTCGGCATTCCGGTTCTGACCGACCGCGTAGATGCCGCTAACGCGCGTCTTGAGTTTGCTTCGGGCGCGGTCGCCAACATCACCGCCTCGCGCGTCGGCATGGAGAAGATTCGTAAGATGCGTTTCTTTCAGCCGCACGATTACGTCGCGGTCGATTACGCGACGCGCTTCGCCTCCATCAGCAGCCTCGCGCCGCCATCCGCCTCCGGTTCATGGCCGGGCGTTCACATACAGCATCTCGACGTGGCCGACATCGAACCCTTGCGCGCCGAAATCGAATCTTTTCTCGAAGCCGCACGGGACTCGACGCCCGCGCCCGTCACGGGCGAAGACGGACGCCGCGCCCTCTGGCTCGCCACACGTCTGCTCGAACGCATTCACGAACACGCCGAACTTGCCGGATTGAAAACACGCGGTTGAACTCTCACCGACAAGAATGCGTCGTGCACACGCGAGACAAATTTTGAAATGATGGCTTGCACGAATAACGTTGATGAATGAAAGCATGCGCGATGTGAATGCCAGCATGCCCGACGAAGCGATTTCGCAGATGTTGGCGGAACGCATCACGGCGGGCGATTTCCCTTCGGCTGTCTATGTCGTCGCCGAAGCGGGACGCGTCGTGCTGTCTGATGCGATTGGCGATGCCGTGCGTGAACCCGTCCGGCATCCCGCGACGCTCGACACGATTTACGACCTCGCCTCGCTCACCAAACCACTCGTTACCGGACTCCTCTCGGCTCAACTCGTCGAACGCGGAGTGTTGGAGTTAGACCACGTGGTCGCACAATACCTGCCGGAGTTTGAACGCGAAGACAAACGCCGCATCACCATTCGGCAACTGCTGACGCACACATCGGGGCTTCCGGCATGGCATCCGCTCTACATCACGACGGGCGGACGGCGCGAAAAAGTGCTCGCCACCATCGCGTCGCAAACGCTCGAAGCGGAGCCGGGCACGAACGTCGTCTACAGCGACCTCGGTTTCATCACTCTCGGTCTGGTGGTCGAAACTGTCACGCAGACCAAACTGGCGAATCTCGCGCGACGCGAAATCTTCGAGCCGCTTCAATTGGAACAGACGTTCTTTAATCCCCGACGCGCCATGCAGACTTCGATTGCGGCCTGTGAATCCGGCGGTAACGCCTACGAGCGAGAAGTTTGCCGCAATCAAGAAACCGTGAGCAAAGATGGCTCGAACAAGGGAAACTCGGACGAAGAACGTCTGGATACAGTCGAATCAGGCGAGGCGCATGCGAACGCGCCGACGATTTGGCGCGAGCAGTTAATCTGGGGCGAGGTGCACGACGGCAACGCCTATTTTCTGGGCGGCGAGGCGGGACACGCGGGTCTCTTTTCCAACGCGCATGAGACGCTTCGCATCGCACGGCAGTTTCTCTCCGGCAGCACGCGTCTGATTCGTCCAGAGACGTGCGCGATGTTTCGCACCAACATGACGGAGACGCTCAACGAAGCACGTTCCTTTGGGTGGCAACTCGCCGCGACAAAAGATTCGACGGCGGGCGCGTCGCTGCCGCCCGACAGTTTCGGTCATCTCGGCTTCACGGGCACAAGTTGCTGGATTGACCCCACACGCGAACGCATCTTTATCCTCCTCACCAATCGCACGCACGCGCGCCCGCTCCCCTTCGTCAACATCAACAGCACACGCCGAAGCTTTCACACGCTCGCTGTCGCCGCTCTGGAATCTCTACATCAAGGCGCAGACTAAACGATGCAATCTAAACGAGGCAGCGACACGGCGACGCCGACACATGCGGACGAAAGCGAAGCGGGATTCGGCCGCCATGTCGGTGCGTCGTCGCCGCGTCGTCGCGTCTCTTTCGGAGAGGCCTTGCGTTTTTGGGTCAAACTCGGCTTCATCTCGTTCGGCGGGCCTGCCGGACAGATTGCCATCATGCACCGCGAACTCGTCGAGCGACGGCGTTGGTTGAGCGAGGAGCGTTTTCTTCATGCGCTGAACTACTGCATGCTCCTGCCGGGGCCGGAGGCGCAGCAACTCGCCATCTACATCGGCTGGCTCATGCATCGCGTGTGGGGCGGCATCGTAGCGGGAGCGTTCTTCGTCATCCCTTCTATCTTCGTGCTGCTCGCGCTCTCTTACACCTACGCGGCCTATGGCGATGTCCCGGCGGTGGCGGGCGTGCTCGCGGGTTTCAAGCCGGTGGTCGTCGCCATTGTGGTCGAAGCGGTTTTGAAAATTGGCGGGCGTGCCATCAAACGTCGCGCGCATCTCGCGGTCGCCGTCGTCGCGTTCGTCGCCATCTACTTCTTCCGCGTCCCCTTTCCACTGATTGTGCTCGCCGCCGGACTGCTCGGACTGGCGGGCGCGCGGTTCTGGCCTTCCGTGTTCGTCAACGCCGCTCCGAAGCCGAAGACTATAGACGACAATCAAACCGTAAACGACACGACGCCGACGACTGATGCAGAGATTGTGATTGACGACCACGCGCCGCCGCCGTCTCATACGTTGCCGTCGCGCCGACGTTTCTTTCTCACTCTGACGTTGGGCGTGTTGCTGTGGGCGTTTCCTTTTCTATCGCTCGTCGCATGGCGCGGCGCGTCGAGTCTGCACGCGGAGGAATATCGTTTCTTCACGAAGGCCGCGTTAGTCACTTTCGGCGGTGCGTATGCCGTGCTCGCCTATGTGACGCAGGCCGTGACGGTCGCGCCCTACGAGTGGTTGACGCGCGTGCAGGCGGTTGACGGTTTGGCGTTGGCCGAGACGACGCCGGGGCCGCTCATCATGGTCTTGCAGTTCGTCGGCTTCATGGCCGGATGGAACCACCCGCAGGGCATGAGCGCGACGGCGAGCGCCATCATCGGAGCACTCGTCACAACTTACGCAACTTTCCTCCCCTGCTTCATCTTCATCTTTCTCGGCGCGCCCTATATCGAAATCCTGCGCGGCAACCGGAATTTGACAGCCGCGCTCACAGGCATTACGGCGGCGGTCGTCGGCGTGATTCTGAATCTCGCGCTCGTCTTCGGCCTAGCCGTCATCTGGCCGCGAGGTTTTGCGGGCGGCACGAATTGGTTCGCGTTGGCGTTGAGCACGGCGGCGTTCGTCGCACTCTATCGCTTTCGCGCGGACGTGCTCTGGGTCGTCCTCGCGGGTGGCATCGTCGGTCTGTTGGCGAAATTCCTCCTCGGAATTTGAACGGGTGAGAAAGTGGTGGCATTCGGGCACGAAAGAGTTCTACAATTGCTCGCCCCTCTCCCGGAAGTGAAGTTTTCAAATGATGCGTTCCTCCAAACGACTTCGACTCGTCGCGCTGCTCGTCGCACACACACTCATCTTCTCGTCTCTCGCCTTCACGCAAGACGCGACCCGCACACAGACGCGCCCGCGACGCGTCAATCCTCCGGCACAGACCGAGACGCCACCAACAACAACCGCGACACAGACAGCGACCGACGCTCTTGAGTCGCCAACCAACGAAACGACGGAGACGGCAGAGGCGCCGCTCACAACTCATGTCGCTGCGTCTTCGGTCGCGGCGCACGGCGAACCCTCCATCCGCGTCGGACTGGCGACGGATGCACGCGCCGTCACCGTCTCCACCAACGGCCTCTTGCTTCACGCGCCCGACGTACAATCGAACTTCGTTACGCTCGACGTAGCGCGCGTGCGGATTGAACCGCGCCGCTACGCGCCTCCGCCGTTTGCGACGCCGAGCGAGAACGCGCCCGACCTCGCCGCGCAGAGCGATTCGAGCAAAGCCAATGCACGCGACGTTCAATTAAGCCAACGGAAAGATGCCGCCATCCGCTCTGATGCAACGAACACGCGCGAAAGCCAACCGACTAGAACCAACAAGCTGCGACTCGCGGCGAGTGTCAGCGCGCCCGTCATGCGTGGCGCGGCGGTGTATGCGCCGGGCAATCTGGTTCCGCTTATGGACGTGCGTGCGCCCATCGTGTTTGCGTCGGCTGATGAGTCGCAGTATCCGCTCAAGTTCAACGAGAAGGTATATCGCGGTCGTCTCGAAATCTTCGCCAACGAACGCGGCACGCTCACGGTCGTTAACATCGTCGGACTCGAAGACTACGTGCGCGGCGTCGTGCCAAACGAACTCTCGCCGGGCGGTTATCCCGCCCTCGAAGCACTAAAGGCGCAAGCGGTGGCGGCGCGCACTTATGCCCTCAGCAATCGCGGTCGTTTCGTCGCCGCAGGCTTCGACGTGTTGCCTTCCACACGTTCGCAAGTCTACGGTGGACGGCAGACCGAACACGCGCTGACCGACCGCGCCGTCGCAGAGACGCGCGGACGCATCGCCACTTACAAAGGCGAAGTCATCAACGCGCTCTACACTTCCACATGCGGCGGTCGCACCGAACATGCCGAGAACGTTTTCGGCGGCGAAGCGGTTCCCTATCTGCGTGCGCGCGAGTGCGCCGCTGAAGGCCACGAAGCCTTTGCACCCTACGTCGTTAAATCGTCGCGCGAGCCGCTCAACCTTCGCGAGCAGGAAAATCTCGCGAGCGCGCGCGAGGCTGCGCTTCTTCTCATCAATGGCTTCCGCCTCGCCGCGTCGCGCATCGACGATGAATGGCTCGCGGCTCCTGTCACCGTGGACGAAGTGCGCGCCCTTGTCGTCAGCGTGGCATCACTCGCGCGACAACCAGTGCCCGTCATCACGAACGAAGGGATACGACCGCCCGCCTTCGCCACCGCTCTCGCACAAGCAACCGACGGCGAGAGTCGCGGCGACGTGCTGCTCGGCAAGGCCGATGTCGATTATCTTCTCTCCTTCAGCGATGCCGGAGAAATCCCCACGCGCCATCGCGCTGATGTCGCTATCTTCCTGCGCGACGCGCATCTCGCGCTTCATGCCGATGCGACTCTGCGGCCTTCAAAAGCGATGTCACGCGCACGCGCCATGCACGCCGTCGCGCATCTACTCGAAGCGCGCGGCTTGCTACGTCTACAAAAAGCCACGGCGCGTCCGACGGAAGGCGGCGCGCTGGTCTTACGACCGCCCAACGGCAAAGGAGCGGAACGCTCGTTGGTCGTCAGTCAGGAGGCTTATCTCTTTCGCGCCTTCGGCGAGCAACTTCATCAGATGCGCGAAGTGACGATTGTGGGCGGCGAGCCTGTCGTCTATCACACGAATGCGCGCGGCGAGGTTGACTATCTGGAAGTGCGCCCCGCGCCGAACGGTGCCGCCGCCGACCGCTTCGCGCACTTCGCGAATTGGACTGTCGCGCTCTCGCCCGCGCAGGTTGCGGCTCGTCTCTCGCGGCAGACGGGGCGGATTGGTTCGGTAGTGAATCTGCGCGTCGTCGCGCGTGGCGCATCGCGTCGTGTGCTCGACTTAGAAGTCACGGGCACAAACGGCACGGCACATATTCGCGGCGGCAAAATCCGCACCGCGTTGGGGCTACGCGAACAACTCTTTGTCGTCGAACGGCGCTACGACGAACAGGGCAACCCGACGAGTTTCGTCCTGACGGGACGCGGTTGGGGTCACGGCGTCGGGATGTGTCAGGTCGGAGCCTACGGGTTGGCGCGTGCAGGTTGGAGCTACGAAAAGATTTTGAAGGCTTACTACACAGGCATTACACTCACGAAGGCGTATTGAACCCGACGATGGACGATAGGCCATCGACAACGGATGAATTAACGCCCGACCATTGAGACGCATCCGGCTTTTGTCGTCCATCGTTCGTTGTCCGTCGTCTGTTGATGAAAGCGATGCTGAACAAAACCTCTGTGACGCTGTACGTCGTGCCGGGCTGTCCACTGTGCGCGGGCGCGCGTTCATGGCTTGAGCGTCATGGCATCGCGTACGCAGAGCGTAATGTGGCGCGTGATTTCGGGGCGTTGCGTGCGATGTATCGTCTGACGAAGCAGAATCTTGTGCCGGTGTTCGAGTTTGGCGGACGCGCGTTGGTGCGTCCCACGGATGAACAGTTGAAGGAATTGTTATCTTGATGCGGCTGTCAAACTTTTCTCGCGCGCAAATGGTCGGCGCAATCCTCTTGCTGGCTCTCATCTGGTTAGTGGTTATTCTTCGTCTCGTCTTCTCGCACGCGTGAGTTCTTCTACTCAAACAAAGCCGCCGATAGTCGCCGTGGTCGGGCCGACGGCATCAGGCAAGAGCGATTTGGGAATCGCGCTCGCGTTGCGCTTCGACGGCGAAATCATCAACTGCGACTCCGTACAGGTTTACCGCGACGTCGAAATTGCGACGGCCAAAGTCCCATTCGACGAACGGCGCGGCGTCGCACATCATCTGATTGATTTCGTGTCGCCGGAGACGGATTACACGGCGGGAGAATGGGCGCGTGCGGCGGCGGCGAAGATTGAGGAGATTGAGGCGCGCGGGCATCTCGCCTTACTCGTCGGCGGCACTGGCTTTTATTTGAGAGCGTTGCGCGAGCCATTTTTTCCGAGCCCGCCGACGGATAAAACTCTGCGCCGTCGTCTCACAGATGCGAGGGAACGACGCGGCGCAGAACATCTCCATCGTCTGCTCCGACGCCTCGACCCGACGGCTGCCGCACGCCTTCATGCGCGCGATTGGTCGCGCGTGCAACGCGCGCTCGAAGTGCGTTTGCAGACAGGCCGCCCGCTCTCCGAGCAGCAACCCGCGCGCATCGAGCCGCATCCGGCAGCCGCACGCATACGCGTCTGCGCCCTCCATCCTCCGCGCGCCGAACTTTACAGACGCATCGACGCGCGCACCGAAGCACACTTTCGCGCCGGCCTGGTTGAAGAAGTGCGTGCGCTCTTGGCGAAGGGCGTGCCCGCTTCATCGAATGCACTCGGCGCGCATGCGTATCGTCGCGTCGTCGAGTACTTGCGCGGCGAGCGCACACTTGAGAGCGCGGTCGAACAGAGCAAGCTCGACGTGCGCCATTATGCGAAGCGACAGTTGACGTGGTTTCGACGCGAGGCGGGCGTCCAATGGTTTGAAGGCTTCGGCGACGACGGCGACGTTCAGACACAAGTCGCTTCATACGTCGAAGCGTTGTGCACGTCCGAAGCGTCGTCAACCGCAGAACATTGAAAGACGACGGACGAAGTTTTTTCAACCTCACGGGCGCAGGTTGTGAGCGGCGCGGCGCGGCGTCCGACTCTTACATTTCATCGTCGCGCGTCGGCTATCACTTGTCACGTCTCTGAGCGTGGTGTACTCTGACGATTCCTATTTTGTCAAACGTCACGGGGTCAGCAGTGGACACTAAATCTTCTCCTCAGAACATTCAGGATGCGTTCTTGAACACGGCGCGTCGTGAGAGAGATACTGTCACAATCTACTTGATGAACGGAGCAAAACTCTCTGGTCGTATCAAGAGTTTTGACAAGTTTTCGGTGTTGCTCGAATCCGGTTCGCAGGAGCAGTTGATTTTTAAGCACGCCATTTCGACCATCCTTCACGCACGGCGTCCGACGGGTGAACATCGTCCCGTCTCGGCGTCGGGCGAACCGTCGTCGCACGACTCTTCAGGCGATACGACGGGACGCTCTGACGGCTGACGACATTCTTCCTCTTCAAAAATCTACACGGAGATTCCAATAGTTGGTCGCGGCTTTTATCACTTTTGAAGGCATTGACGGGAGCGGCAAATCGACGCAACTGCGAATGCTTGCCAGCGAACTGCGCCTGCGCGGTTACGAGGTCGTGACGACACGCGAGCCGGGCGGGACGCCACTCGGACTGCGCCTACGCGAAGTGTTGCTCGAAGCCGAGGAACAGGTTGACCCACTCGCCGAACTTCTCCTCTTTGCCGCCGACCGCGCGCAGCACGTTCGCACACACGTCCGCCCCGCACTCGACACAGGCCATATCGTTCTCTCTGACCGCTACGCCGACGCGACGGTTGCCTATCAGGGAGCGGGGCGCGGCTTTCCGCCGTCGTTGATTGATGAAATCGTCGCGCTCGCCACGGGCGGACTCAAACCGCATCTCACACTCATCTTCGATTTGGCGGTTGGCGAGAGTCGCCGTCGCTCACGTCGGCGCGAGCGAGACGACGCGCCGCAAGACCGTCTCGATGTGGAAGACACGGCCTTTCAGAAGCGCGTGCGCGATGCGTATCTCAAGATAGCGTCGGAGGAACCGGAACGCGTCCGCATCGTCAACGCGGGCGGCTCGGTGCAGGAGACGCAGCAGCAGGTGATGGAAATCGTGCTGCCGTTTCTTGAGTCGAATTTTCAAAGCTCAAAAACCTCCGAGCCTAGAGGATGAAGAATTTATTTCAAAACCAGCCACAGAGACACTGAGACACAAAGTAGAATGATCAAAAGGATTACGCTTTTTCATCTTTAATTTTCTCTGCGACTCTGTGCCTCCGTGGTTAATTGCTGTTTTGAAATGCGTCTGAAGTTTTGAAATTTATGTTTGCACGGCTCGTCGGAAACCAGCGCGCACAAGAGATTCTGCGCCGCATGCTCTCAAGCAATCGCGTCCCCGGCGCGTTGCTTTTCGCGGGTGAAGACGGCGTCGGGAAAAAACTTTTCGCCGTCGAACTCGCCAAGTCGCTCAACTGTCGTTCGCTCGCGGGCGTCGAAGCCTGCGACCGTTGCCCTGTCTGCCAGCGCATCGCCCAATTCAATCTCCCACCCGCCGACGACAACGACGCCAACAAGCAGATTCTTTGGAGCGAGCACAGAGATGTCGGTCTGCTGCGCCCTGCGGGACGCGCCATCACCGTGCAGCAAATCCGCGAACTCGAACGCGAAACTAACTTTCGTCCATTTGAAGGACGCGCGCGCGTCTTCATCCTCGAAGATGCCGACCGACTCAACGAGGCCGCATCCAATGCGCTCTTGAAGACGCTCGAAGAACCGCACCCGACCGCGTATCTCATCCTGCTCACGTCGCGTCCGGCGAGTCTGCTTCCAACCATTCGTTCGCGTTGTCAGGTGGTGCGTTTCGCGCCGCTTGCCGCGCGCGAGATTGAAGAATATCTCGTTAGCCAGCGCAAACGCTCCGGCGAGGAGGCGCGTCTCGCTTCGCATCTCGCGCGCGGTCGCCTCGGTCTCGCGCTCGAAATCAACATCGACCACTATCGCAAACGCCGCGACGCGATGCTCGACGTGATTGATGCGCTCGCAGGACAGAAGACTGATCGAGGGCAACTGCTGCGCGCGGCGGAAAACTTGAGCGACGCGAAGATGAAAGACGAATACGAGCCGCGTCTCGACGTGTTGGAGACGCTTGTGCACGATGTCTGGTTGCTGTCTCTCGACGCGCCCGGCGCACGTCTCGTCAACGACGATTTACGCGAACGTCTTGAACCGCTCAGCCGCGGCATTCAGAGCCGGCGCGCCGCACAGTGGCTCGCACGCATCGAAGAACTGCGCGGCCAACTCGCCGTCAACATCAACCGACGCATCGCCACCGATGCGCTCTTTCTCGCAATGGCAGAGAATCAGTAAATGGTCAATAGATAAGACACGCTTTTTCCATTTACGATTGACCATTTACTATGCACTTTCGACAGAGGTACACATGGCTTACAAGGTTTTGGTAGTTGACGACGATGCTGAGTTGCAGGAGTTGACGCGCGTTGCGCTGACGCGCGCGGGTTATGAGGTCATCGTCGCGCCGGATGCTTTTGAGGGTTTAGAAGTGCTCGGTAAGCAGCGTGTGGATGTGGCGCTGCTCGATATCATGATGCCGGGCATGGACGGCCTCGAAATGCTTTCGCGCCTGCGCGAGCACGATAAGGATTTGCGTGTCGTGATGATGACGGCCATGTCCACGCCTTCGACGGTGGTTAGCGCCATGCGCGAACAGGCGTGCGACTTTCTGGCAAAACCTTTCGATGTCGATGAACTGCTCTCCGCCGTCAAGTCGGCGGTGACGCTCGCTCCGCAAGAGATTAACATCGAAGTCCTCTCGGCGCGTCCCGAATGGATTGAACTACGCGTCCCCTGTTCGCTCGCTGCGCTCGACCCGCTCGAAAGATTGATGACGCAACTCAAGACCGACATCCCCGCCGCGACGCGCGACAGCGTTACTTATGCCTTCCGCGAAATGCTCCGCAATGCCATCGAACACGGAGGAAAAAACGACCCCAAGCAGAGCGTCGAAGTCAGTTATCTTCATTCGCCCCGCATCGTCCTCTACCGCATCAAAGACCCCGGACAGGGGTTCAACATCGAAGCCCTTCATCATGCCGCGATACTCAATCCTGAGAACGACCCGATGCAGCACGAACGCGTCCGTGAACAACTGGGGATGCGTCCCGGCGGCTTCGGCATACTTATCGCGCGCAACATGGTTGACGAAATGATTTACAACGAGCGCCACAATGAAGTGGTGCTGATTAAGTATCTCGACACGACCGAGGGAGTAAAAGGGTAAAAGGCAAAAGTGAGAAGGAAGACCAGCCGCCTTTCTTCACTTTTGCCTTTGTACTTTTAGCCTTCTGCCTTCTTTAGCGTGTGTATTCCTGCGGATACTGAATCTCGCCTTCGCTGACGGCGGAGACAATCTTGATGCGATGCAGCCCTTTGCCGGGATGCGTCGAAAGGTATGTCAACGCAAACTGTCTCGAAAGCAGCAGGTTGAGTTCGCGTAGGAAGGGATTGAAGCTGACGGGCGCGCTCAATCCTTGAAAGAAAGCGCGTCCGCCCGTCTCGCTCGAAAGCCTTTCGAGTGCGCCTTGCCCGTTGCCAACGAGAAGCGAACCGCCCGTGCCTGTGCCGCCGACGGTCGGCACGTAGATGGAATAGACCGCGACGCTGCGACGCAAGGCTTCGTTGATGGCGCGTTGGAGGTCGAGGCTTTGCGCGGGCGATGAAACACTGACGCCGCGTGAAACGTCAACCCCGTCGGAGATGAGGAGTACGGCGCGTCTGCCGGTCGGCTGCGACTCGAAACGCTTGAGAGCTTCGATGGTCGGCACGTATGGATTGTAGGGCGCGAAGGAGGCCGAACTGATGGTGATGCGAAGCGACTTGGCGGCGCGTTCGAGGTCGCCCGTGAAACGTTGTCGAACTTGAATCGTGCCGGAGCGAAGATAGCCGATGAAGACGCGCGAGCCCTGCGGCAGTCGTCGGATGAAATCGGCGAGGCCGCTAATCTCGTTGCCGAAGGAAGGTACGAGGTCTTCCTGTATGAGAATGGCGAGCGAGAGCGGCGAACGAATACCGCCGCGCAACGAAAGAATCTCCTGTTCTTCGCCGTCTTCCATCACGGTCAGATATTCGATGGATTGCATCTCACTCTGCGGACGCGGCTCGCGCAGTCGCAACGTGACGGGAATCGTGACGGCGCGCACGCCGCGACGGTCGTTGCGTCGCGTGTCGGAAATATTTCTCTGTGCATGTGCGGGGACGTAAGCGGCGACGATGAGCGTCGTTAGCAACACGTTGATGGTTCTTATGAGTCCAGGTTTCATGCGTATCTCCTACGTGCTTCTCTTGGAAGCCACGGGCTATCGGAGAAGATATTATAGCCTGTCGATGGCCGGAAACGTACGGCGCATGGCACTTTTGTGCGAACTCACTTTCGTGATAGGGTAATTTGTGAACGACGACGATTCAAAATATTGAAACTCGAAGAACGACGCGGCGACTTCGTTTGCCCGACCGCCGATTCCGAAACATGCTCTCTCGCGCACCTTCGACGGGCAGAGAGCGGCGCAACGAAAAATCATGAGTGAGAACTATTCCCGCAGGATGACGAGCGGAGAACGATTGACGGCGAAGTGGCTTCGTCTGTCTCCGTGGCTGGCCTTTTTTCTGATTGCGTTGCCGCCGCCGCTCTATTTTCTGCTTCGATATTTCGCGTCCGTTGACGAGCCAGCCGTCTGGATGCTGTTTACACTCGTATCGCTGCCGGTGGCTGCGTTGGCGGCGCTTGGTGTCGTCGTTGCGCTGGTGTTGTACCGTCGTCGTTGGGAAAAGAGACTGCGCGACCGTTTGGCATCCGACGGCATCACCGCCGACGAGTTGACGTGGTTCCAGTCGGAATTGACCGCCGACGAACGACGCGCGCTCAAAGAGATGCAGCAGCAAAATCCTCTGCTCGCAGACGCGTACGGCGAAACACTGGCGGCGCGTCTGACCGCCTCGCGCGTCATCGCTAGCGCGCAACGCGCGTCGTCGTTGGTCGAGAATCGTTTGAAGCAGACGGTCACGATGCAAGGCGCGTCGCGCGACACGTTGGAAACGGACTTGCGCGCCGACCGCACACACCTCGAAGAGATGATGCGTCAGGCCACGGAACACAAAGCGGAAGTCGAGACGCGTCTTCGCATGATTGAGGCCGCCGCAAGTCGCGTCACCAACGAAGCGGAAACCGCGCTCGCCCTCCAACGTCTCGGACAGATGCGCGATTATCTCCCCGTCGCACTCGAATTAACACGCCTCGAACTCGACGCGCCCACGACAGACATCGAAGCAAACCTACACTCCGCACGACTATCAGCCGCACGACGCGAAGACAACGCTGCGACATCACAAAAACAGGAATAAGACTTTCTTTACAGAGCGGCGTAGGGGCGACTGAAAATCGCGCTATTCCGTCGCTGATGGAGGGATGCGATGTTGCTTCAAACGCGTCTCTAAATCCGCGAGCCGATAGACGCCCGTCGTGATTCGTTCGGCGTAGCCTTCGGCGACGAGCGCGTGGTTGCCGAGTCCGGCGTCTGTGCGCGAGAGTCCGGTGGCTTTCGCCAGTTCGCCCAAGAGAGTCATTCCGGCTCCGTCCAGAAATGCACGCGCCACTTCACGAAGCGCGTCTTCGCGTCTAACTTTGTGCGACAACTCTTCTGCGAATCTCGCTTCGGCGAGCGTCCAAATGTATGTGAACCACGGCTCGTAGAGTACCTCTCCGGGAATCACTTTCATCGTCCGTTGCAGTTCGTCGAGCGCGCGTGTAAAGCGTGTGCGCTCGGGGACGCGCGCTTCGGTGCGAAGGTCGCAGGTCGCCATCTCCCATTCGCGTCGGAGAACTTTGAGGACGGCCAGCGCATCCGGCGATAACTCTTCCTTCTCTTTGCGACGCGCTACGCCCCACAACGCATGGAAGTGCGGGACGAGTCGCGGGGCGACGAAGGTGGCGCGTCCACCGCGCGCGAGTTTTGCGTAGTAGACGCGCCCGCGCCGCATCACCTCGTCTTTAATGCGCCACGTCAGACTACTCTCCGGGTCTTTCTGAACGTTGCGCGGCATGTGCGCGTCGCGTCGTCCGCACACGGCGACGTATAGCGACGCTCCCGGCCTGCGCGCGTCCGTCATCGCCGCGCAGAAGCCCGCGCTCTCAATCAATCGCTCTGCGCCTATGGCGTCTTCGACGCGCGCCTCTTCCTCGCGTCGCCACATCCGGTCGCGAAAGGCTTCAATCTCTTCCGGCAACGAATTTTTCTCCATCGAAAGCGCCCGCCCCTCCGGTTAATTTGTCGAGCGGAATGATAACTGCCACAGTTTGCGCCGAAACGCCATCGTTCAAACTGACAGAATCCGTCCTCTCAAACTGACCGAACCCGTCACCGCCCGCTTCAGAAACGATGCAGAACCTCGTTTTTCCAGCCAAAAACGCGTCTTTTCATCTCAAAACTCATGGCACGGTGGTTGCCGAAAGGGTTTCGAGCGCGACCGTTGTTTTGATGAACGCGCCGTTGCCCCGATAAATATTTCGACCCCTTTTGAGAACATGAGAAAAAGCACACGCTCCCCTTTAATCAAATTAATTTCCTCGCTCGCGTTGGTCTTGATGCCACTTGTCGGCATCATCATCTTCGACCGTTACACCAACATCGCCGCCGCCGCGACTACCGCACCGTCGTCTCGCAAAATCTCCGACGACCTCCGGCAGAAGGTGCGAGGGGCAAAGGATGGCGAACGCGTCGATGTCATCATCCAGCCTGCGGGTTCTTGGAACCAGTCGCTCGATAGCGCGTTGGCGAATTTGGGTGGGAGCACGTCGCGTCTCTTCAACAACTTCAATTTCCGCGGCGTGAAACTTCCGGCGGCGGCCATCGAAGCTCTCGCCACTCGTCCCGACATCGCGCAAGTTTCGCTCGACCGCGAAGTCAAACTTCTCGGCCATCTCTCTGTGACCACTGGCGCAGACGCCGCACGCGCGATGGGTTCGCCCGCCTACCTCGGCACTGGCGTCGGCATCGCGGTTCTCGATTCGGGAATTTTCGCCGAACACGTCGCATTCAGAAGCGACCCGACGCGCGTCGCTTACACCAAAGATTTCACGGGCGAACTCAACGCCCTCGGTCAGCCCGTCACCGCCGACAACTACGGACACGGAACACACGTCGCTTCGATTGCCGCGGGCAACGGCGCGGTCGCGCAGAACGCCTACCTCGGCATGGCTCCCGCCGCCAAAATCATCAACCTCCGCGTGCTCAACTCGCAGGGCAAAGGCAGCGTCTCGGCCTTGATTTCTGCGCTCGACTGGCTGATGGTGCATCACTCGACTTACAACGTCCGCGTCGTCAACATGAGCCTCGGCACGGCTGCCGTGGAGAGCTATAAAACCGACCCGTTGTGCCTCGCCGTACGTCGTCTGGTTGACGCCGGGTTGGTCGTGGTCGCGGCTGCCGGGAACGAAGGCAAAGATAGTCTCGGCAATAAAGTTTATGGACAGATTCATTCGCCCGGCAACGACCCTTCGGTGATTACTGTCGGCGCGTCGAATAGTCTCGGCACGAACTTTCGCGGCGACGATGTGATGACATCCTACAGTTCACGCGGCCCGACGCGCAGTTATTGGACGGATGAACTCGGCGTTAAGCACTACGACAACCTGCTCAAGCCCGACATGGTTGCGCCCGGCAATAAAATCATCGACGCGCAAGCGCCCAACAATCAACTCGTTCGGGAAAATCCTTTACTCGATACGAATGTCGCTGGAAGCATGTACAAAGAGCAGATGTACTTGAGCGGCACGTCGATGGCAACGCCTATCGTTTCTGGCGCGGCGGCCTTGCTGCTTCAAGCCAATCCTTCTCTCACCCCCAATCTCGTCAAAACGATTTTGATGTACACGGCGCAACCGCTCGCAGGCTACAACCATTTCGAGCAGGGCGCAGGCCAAATCAATATCGAAGGCGCGATGCGGCTGGCGAAGGCCATTCGCACCGATGTCTCAACGGCCAACTTACCTTTAGGCGCTCCGTTGCTCTGCGCGACGTGCTCCGTGCCCGCGCCCAATTCCACCATCGACGGCTTCTTCTTCCAGTGGTCGGGCGGCGTCATTCTAGACCACACCTTCGCCACTGGCGAAAACTTGATTACGCAGTATCAGAAAATTTACGACCTCGGCGTCCTGCTCGGCGATGCGACGAAGGAGATTACGGTTCTCGGTTCCGGCGTGCTCATGGGTGACGGCGTAATGGTGGGCGACGGTGTTCTGCTCGCAGACCACATCTTGACCATCACGGGCGACACCATCGGCGAGGGCACAATTTTCAAAGCCGTCGGCGTGCTAGTTGGCGACGGTGTGTTGTTGGCGGACGGCGTTATGCTCGGCGACGGCGTGCTGGTTGGCGATGGTGTCCTCATCAGCGACGGTGTGCTCGTCGGCGACCTCAGCGCGGAGGCTGGCAAGGCGATGGTTCTTGGCGACGATACGCCCTCGATGCCGCTCGTTAAAGACATCACTGTCATCGGCCCCAATAATTTGTCGGCCAACGCATCCTCAACGAGTCAAATCAATCTGTCCTGGACGGACAACGCAGACAAGGAAGACGGCTTCATCGTCGAACGCTGTCAGGGCGCAGGCTGCACCAACTTCGCGCAAATCGCACAGCTTGGCGCCAACGTCACCTCGTATATCAATACGGGTCTCACCGTCAGCACCCCTTACGTCTATCGCGTCTATGCGTTCGACAATCAAGACAACTCGAACTACTCCAACACCGTTTCTGTCAGCACCCTCGCGCCTCCCGCTCCGGCGGTTCCGACGAGTCTCGACTTCACGGTTTATTCAACCACTCAGGTGAATCTGTCATGGATGGATAACTCGACCGACGAAACCGGTTTCCGCGTCGAACGTTGCGCGGGCGTGGGCTGCACCAACTTCGTGCAGATTGCACAACTCGGCGCGAACATCAAGGCATACAGCAACACCGGACTCGCCGTTAACACGACCTACGTCTATCGCGTTCGCGCCTACAACAACAACGGCAACTCCGCTTATTCGAGCGCCGTTCAAGTAGCCATGCAAGCTCCGCCCGCGCCCTCCGCGTTGTCGGGATTGGCTGCCTCGACCACTCAAATCAACGTGTCGTGGGCAGACAACTCAAACAACGAAGACGGCTTCGACATCGAACGCTGCACGGGCGCAACATGCACCAAGTTCACCAAAATCACGCAGGCAGGCAAGAACCTGACCAGCTATTCCAACACCGGACTCACCACGCGGACGACCTATCGCTATCGCGTCCGCGCCGTCAACAAGATAGGCACCTCCACTTACTCCACCATCGTCACAGTCACCACCAAGTAGGAAGACACGGAAGCAGCATGACGATGAAACACACCGAAAGATAAATTGATAGGAGTAGTGATATGCGTAGCCAAGCAGCCCTGGCAAACTCTCAAGCCAACAGCGCAAGCTCCTTCGGGCAAACGCAATCGTCCGTCACCGTCAGCGCCTCGACAGACGCGCAGATGGCGGAAGTGCTGGCCTTTCTCGCGCGCCGACCGCTCCACACGGTTTTTCTGACTGGCCTCATTCTCGACAACGGGCTGGTGAGTCCGCTCAATCGCGGCACGTTCTATGTCTGCCGCAATGTCGCCGGAGCGATTGAAGGAGTCGCTCTCATCGGTCATGCGATGATGCTCGAAGCTCACACAGAGGCGGCCATCGAAGCCTTCGCGCGCATCGCGCAAAACGTTTCCGGCGGCCACATAATTCTCGGCGAAAGTGAAAAGGTTGAGAGTTTCTGGCGTTACTATTCGGAAAGCGGCCAAACGCCGCGACTCTTTGCGCGCGAGATTCTGTTTGAACAGAAATGGCCTATGGAGTTGCATGCGTCGGTGCCGGGGCTGCGTCTCGCCACGCTCGAAGACCTCGCACTCATCATGCCCGTCCACGCGCAGATGTCTTTCGATGAAACAGGCGTCAATCCTTTGGAAGTAGACCCGGAAGGATTCCGCAAGCGTTGCGCGCGTCGCATCGAACAACGGCGCGTGTGGGTTTTGATTGAAGACGGTCGTCTAATCTTCAAGGCCGACATTATCGCCAATACCCCGCACGTCAACTACATCGAAGGCGTGTACGTGAACCCCGCAGAACGCGGCAAAGGCTACGGGCTACGTTGCCTGTCGCAGTTGACGCATCACCTTCTCGCTCACACGGGCGCGGTCACACTCCTCGTCAACGAGCAAAATCACGAAGCCCTCAACTTTTACCGTCAGGCAGGTTACAAGCCCCGCAGCCGCTACGACACCATTATTCTGCAAAAATAGTTCCTGAACACACCCCACCGCCGACAGGAACCGAGACACATCACGATGAACTGGCAAAGGTTCGCGAAACCTTACATGGGGGCGATGGTCTTTTTCGGCGGCCTCGTCGTCCTCTACTCCACCTATCATTTCCCTTTCGCGCTGGTTGACGTGCGTTTCATGGTGCTCGTCTTCATCACGTGCGTCATCACGTCTCGCATCAGCATCGAAGTCCCCGGCCTCAAATCGCAGATTTCCGTCTCCGACACCATCATCTTTCTTACACTGCTTTTCTACGGCGGCGACGCGGGCATCCTGCTGGCGACGGCGGAAGCCTTCTGTTCGTCGCTGCGCTTCGCCAAGAAGAAACTCGTTATCGGCTTCAACGCGGGCGCCACAGCATGCTCGACATTTTTGATGGTCTTCGTGATGCGATTGTGTTTCGGTCGTCTGAACGATTTGTCGGGCGGCTTCACCGCCACTTTCATCACCGCGCTCTGCTGCATGGCGCTTCTGCAATACGTCTCTAACACAGGGCTGGTCGCCATCGCCTCCGCGCTCAAAAGCAATCAACCCTTCTGGCCGACGTGGCGTAAATATTATCTCTGGACTTCGATAACATATCTCGCGGGCGCATCGGCGGCGGGCATCATCGCCAAACTCTCCAACACCATCGGCATCTACGCGCTCCTCGTCGGTTCCCCGATTGTCGCCATCATCTACTTCACCTATCTGACCTACTTGAAAAACGTCGCGTCCGCCGCGACGCAGGCCGAGCAGGCCGAACGACACGTCGAAGAACTCTCTTGCTACATCGCCGAACAGGAACGCATCCGCGAACAGTTTACGCAGATTGAAAAACTCTCCGCGCTCGGCGAACTCGCCTCCGGCGTCGCGCACGATTTCAACAACACGCTCGCTGGCATACTCGGTCGCGCACAACTCCTGTTGCGTACCAACGACCCCGAAAAGATTCGACGCGGATTGCAAATCATCATCCAGACTGCCGAAGACGGCGCGAAAACCGTCAAGCGCATTCAGGACTTTGCACGCCAGCGACGCGACCACGATTTCGAGCCAGTGGCGATTACTCAACTGCTGCAAGACGTGAGCGAAATCACACGCCCGCGATGGAAAGACCGCGCCGAAGCCGCAGGCATCCAGATTGCGCTTGAATTTCAACTCTCGTCCGATGCGCTGGTGTTAGGCGAAGGTTCCGAGTTGCGCGAAGTTTTAGTTAACATGGTCTTCAACGCCGTGGACGCGATGCCGGAAGGCGGGACGCTGACACTTTCGACCATAGAAAACGACGGTTTTGCCGAAATTCTCATCAGCGATACGGGTGTCGGCATGTCGGGCGACGTGCGTTCGCGCATCTTCGACCCCTTCTTCACCACCAAAGGCAAAGCCGGTCTCGGCCTCGGCCTCGCCGTGAGCTACGGCATTATCCGTCGCCACGAAGGCACGGTCGAAGTCGAATCCGAAGTCGGACAAGGCACGACGTTCCGCATCAAACTTCCGGTCGCCAAATGCGCCTCGCCCACACTGAATCCCTCGGCTGCTCCTGCCGTCTTTTCCGTTGAAACATACTCTCCGCCGCCAGCCCGACCTTCGGACACACAAAGGACGAAGATTCTTGTCGTTGACGACGAGGCTCCGGTGCGCGAACTGCTGCGCGATATTCTTGAGAGCGAGGGCTACGAGGTGGTTCTCGCAACGGACGGGCGCGACGCTCTGGAACGGCTCTGCGTGGAAACTTTCGACGGCATCTTCACAGACATCGGGATGCCCGGCATGAACGGTTGGGAGTTGGCGCGTGCAATCCGCGAGCAGAACATTTCCGCGCCGCTCGCCGTCATCACGGGATGGGGTGATGTCGTCGGTTCCAGCGAACAGAAAGCGGCGCAAGTTGACTGGGTTGTGACCAAGCCGTTTAGCGCCACACGCGTCGTCGAACTGGCTCAGGAAATCTCACGCCGACAGACGGAGACGCGCCACAGACACGCGCTCACGATTGCCGCTTGATGCGTCCGTGTTGACGAAAGACTGATACGAGATAAGTTGTTTGAAACGCGTTTCGGCTGCGGTCGAAGCGCGTTTCTCGTTTGACGGGTTAACGCTCGGTTGGAAGTTTGTCAGAAAGCGTCGGGCGAAGGTTCGCGGCGATGTTGCTCGACGAGTTGCCTGTGATGTTCAAGCGCGCGTGCGACGCTGGCCTCGACATCTTCCAGACGAAAAGGCTTCAAAAGGTAATCGAAGGCTCCAATCTTGAGTAACCCCTCAGCGTAGGTTCGGTCGCCGATGCCTGAGATGATGATGACGGGCGTGTCCGGCTGCTTTTGACGAACGTAGCCGAGTAGTTCCAACCCGCTCACGCCCGGCATCGAAATGTCTGTCAGCACCACGTCGTAACTCTCGCTGTCGAGATAGCTCAGCGCCCTCTCAGCCGTGTCCGCCGCATGACATAGATGCTCGTCCGCAAAGAGGTCATAGAGCGTGTCGCGGATTGTGTCGTCATCGTCAACAACTAACAAAGCGGCCATTCGAGATGCTCCTTCATCAATGCCTACGCCTCCGCCTCAAGCGATAGTCAATCAAGACGCGGTTTCGCACGAACGAAGAATCTAGCGGGGCACCGGTCGGGAATTCTTCTGGTGAGGATTGCTCGAGTTTGCAATGAGCAATGATAGCACAAATCAAACGTCGGCAGGCGAGTGTTTCCAGAATGAGATTTCACCAAGCTCGCGATAGAGACAAGGTGCAGAAAAGAGAAGGGGCGACGGCCTTTCGCGGCTGTCGCCCCTTATTTCTACGCATGTTCCATGCGGGACATGCGGCGTCGGTTACGATACGTTTACCTCGGTGCACTTGCGCGGATATTCAACTCCGTACCGCTCATCAGTTCGAGGTCGTCACGACCCTGCACGTAGACGGAACCTGCGCCCGCGCCCGCGCCGATGACCGCGCCAATGGCCGCGCCTTTACCGCCTCCGGCAATTGCGCCGATGATGGCACCCACAGCCGTACCGATGGCCGTGCGTTGCACGGTGCGGTCGGTCTGATTGTCGTCGCGCACCTGTCCTTCGTTATCCACATTCACAGTTTCGCCGCTCGCGGTGCGGACACCTTCAACGATGCCGGAGAAACTATGTGTCTGGCCGTTGCGAAGGCGAATCGTGTCGAAGTTGAAGGTCAACTCGGAGCGGCCTGTGACGCGCCCGCCGCGACTGACATTCGAGATGGTTCCTTCGATGACTGCTCCCTCAAACTGCACAGGCTCGCGCACGGTCATTGAAAAGCGGTCGCCGTCGCGCGTCTCTCTGGTTGAGAGATTGGTGTTGAGTGCGGCGACGAGCAATTCGCCGTCACGAATCACGTAACTGCCGCTCGTCGTGCCGACGCTTCCGGTGCTGTTGGGGTAGGAGGAGGTGGTGGTGCCGTTATAGACGTTCCACTGCGCTACGTCTGAAGTCCGGTTGTAAGTGTTCTGCACGACGACGGGCTGCGTCAGACGCTCGGAGAAGATGCGACGTGTAACCATCAACGTCTGTCCGTCGCTGCTCGGAGCGAAAGTGACGGAGAAATCGTTTTCACGGAAGCCCGTTGAACTAACGACCAACTGGTCGCCGCTAAGTGTGGTGGTGACACGCGAGGTTCTGCCGTTCGGCAATTGCTCGGCGCGTTCGCGTCCGTCGGCATCAAAAGTGGTCTGCGGAGCGCGCGAGGAAGCGATGGTGACGCTATTGCCGCGTCGTTCGATGGCGAGCATGTCGGGCGATTCGAGCCGTGCGACGAGACGGTCATAAATGCGCTGACGTTCGCTCACGGGCAAGGTGCGTGTGGCGCGGTCGGCGATGGTGCGTGCGTCGTCGCTGCGCGAACGGTCGAGGGTGAAAGTGCCCGTCAGACGACCGTCGTTGTTGTAACGGTTATTGTTTCCCAAGACGCCACCCGCGCCGGGGAGCGTGCGGTTGTTCCAGTTCCAAGCGACGCTGTAGGTGCGCGCGAGCGCGTCGAGGTCTGTGCGAACGAGCGCCCAATCGCTTTCGGCGCGTGCGCCGAGACGATTGCGCTGCATGAAGTTGTCGATGCGTTGCGCGCGTGTCAAGACGTTTTCCACGTCGGCAGCGACGGAGGCGCGGCTATTGAAGCGCGTACGCAGTTGGTCGGTCGCCACTTCAAACTCGCGTACGAATTCGTTGATGCGGTCTTCGCGTCGCGTGTTGTCGATGCGGCTGCTGTCGAGCGTCGTGCCGAGGCTCGACTGGAAGCGGTCGGTATTGGTTTCGAGTCGCTGGATTATTCGTTCAACTTCGCGGTCGGTGATGCGATACGGGCGTTGCGAAATGCCGCCCGTCGTCGGCAGAGAGACTCCTGCGTCCCAACGTCCCGTGATGCCGTAAGCATTAGCCAGGACGTTGAGGTCGGTTCGCAAAAGCGACCAATCGTTTTGCGCGCGCCTCGTTAGAGGGGTGCCGTTCATGAAACGGTCGATGTCCGCTGCGCGTGCGAGCACGTTTTCGACATCGCTCGCGACGGAGCGACGACTGTTGAAACGCGTCCGCAAGGTGTCGGTCGCGGTTTCAAAATCACGGACATAACGGTTAATGTCGTCTTCGGTATTTGTGCCGTCGATACGGCTGCGGTCGAGCGCGAGATTAAGGCTGGCGCGGAACCGGTCGGCGCGCGTCTCGACGTTGCGGATAAGCTGCTCGACCTGTTGGTCGGTCATTCGATACGCACGTCTCTGCGCCTGCGCCGTCGTCAATCCCAAGCCTACGAGCACGACGACGAGCAACACCGAAATCGTTTGTCTTATGCTGTTCATCAACTCTTCCCTCCAGTTTTGGTTCTCGAATTTTGCCATGATGAGAACGGTGGTCGAACCACGAATTTTTTAAGAAGCCTTGCACTACTCAATTGTGTCGGGGAGAAGTTTTTTCTTTGTGGGAGAGAAAAAGATTTGAGCAGGCACAGGCCAAGCGAACCTGATACGTCTTGCAAGCCTTATGCCGACCACACATTTGGGATGATTCGTGTTCGGAACGCGCACGCTTTGCGCGTCGGGGAGAGGCAAGTTGACAGTGTGATTCGGCGAAACGCGCGTCGGGTTGCCATTTAAATTTTGCTGCACCGCAATCGCTTTCAAAATGCAATCCCACGGCAACACGTGTATGGAACTGATAGTCTTTGTTCGAGTAACGTACGAATTTGCCGCACACCCGCGTCAGTCTTAATTGACAAATTTTCCGCGAAAAACCGAGTTTTTTGTCACGTAAACCAAATGGTTCGGCACGCATGTTATGCTTGCAGACAGACGGAGGAGAACGAAAACATGAGCCAGCAAGATACCAAAGCGACGATTCATTTCGCCGGAAACGACCTTTTCGTCGGCATCACTCCGAGCGGGCACGCGCAGGTGCTTGAGACCGACCATGAGCGCGCGAGCGCGGCGACGCCGATGGAACTCCTGCTCATCGCGCTCGGCGGTTGCACGGCGGTCGATGTCATCTCGATTCTGAAAAAGAAACGCGAGGAGGTGACGGACTACCGCGTCGAAGTACGCGGCGAGCGACGCGACGAACACCCGCGCGCCTTCACGCGTCTCGAAGTTCGACACATTGTGCGCGGTCGCGGCGTCTCGGAAAAGTCGGTCGCGCAGGCGATAGAGTTGTCGGAGACGAAATATTGCAGCGTCGCGGCGACGCTCCGACCCGCCGCCGAAATCGTGACGAGTTATGAAATCATCGAAGAAGACGCCCCGCGTTAAACCGTGGATGCGCTTTGTCTCATCCGGCTCATAGGCTTTGTTTCATCCGGCTGATAGAATGGGCGTCCTGAACTTTTATTCCCAAAGGAGAACAAAAATGGCTGACGAACAAAAGACATGCGCCCACCCCGGCTGTAGTTGTGCGGCTGATGAGGGCAGCAAATATTGCAGCGCGTATTGCGAAGGCGCGGGCGACAACGCGGAAGTTATTTGCGACTGTGGCTGCCCATCCTGTGCGTAAATGCATCTAACCTGACGGACGGACGACGCACGGCGCGTAGCGTCGCAAGACGAAACACGCCGTGCAACGTTCTCTCACAAACTCTCCCTCTAAGCCGCGAGGTCTGCCCGTATGCAGGCACTGAAACGCACGACGCGACACGTCTGCTGCGTTGGACGGCAATAATGTTTCATCAAGGATTATCGAAGGTTTCAATGGCTCAATTGATTCTGCTCTGCGTTTCTGCGCTTTCGTTAACGTTGGCTTGCATGCGCGTCGAGAATCCGCCGCCATCATCGTCAGCGGAACCGTCTTCTGATTCGCAGCAGGCCGTGTGGGCTTCGGAGTTTTTCACGGTCGAACCACAGAGCGACGATGCATTGGCTAACGCGCGTCGGATGGACAGCGCCGGACGGACGCCCGACGGCCAACTCGCCCTGCTCAGCGCACGCGACCACATGCGCCGCGCGACGACCTACCACGTCAACCGCGCGTTCGCGGAAGCGCGCGAGCACTGGCAGGCGTTGATTGCGCGCTACCCCGAAGACACGAACGTTCCGGCGGCGATGTTCGGCATCGGTCGTTCGCTCTATCAGGAACGGCGCAACGCCGAAGCCCTGCCCGTTTTTCAAAAACTCGGCGATACCTACCCGCAGACCGAACCGGGGCGCGACGGTTTTTACTACGTCGCGGCGACGCTTCTGCGCCTCGGTCGCGCGGGCGAAGCGGCAGAGCGTTACATCGAATACATCAAGCGTTTTCCGCAGGGCGAGCGCATCGAGAATGCTTATCTCAACACCATCGACAGTTTTCGTGAAGCGGGGCGGTATGAGGATGCGCTGCCGTGGGTCGAACGAACGCGCGAACGTTTCAGAGGCATGCCCGCCGCCACCAACGCCCTTTTCGCGCGCCTGCGTCTGGACGTTTCGCGCGGCGACTGGCAGACAGCCATCCGTACAAGCGACGAATTGATGCGCGCTTCCTTTGCACGCGGCGTGCAGACGAGCACGTCCGAGGTCGCCTATCTCAAAGCCTACAGCCTTGAGCGCGCGGGACAGAAGGAGGCCGCCAGCGCCGTCTACCAAACCATTCCCGACGGGATAAATTCCTACTACGGCGGCATGGCGACGATTCATCTACAGTCGCTCGGCGGCGCGGCGCGAAGCGTTGCGTCGAGACGTTCGAGTCGTGTGCAGACTGACACGGTTGCGGCGCGCAACGATTATCCCGCGCCATATCGTGAGATGATTTTGCGTGAGGCAACGAAGAAGAATGTTGACCCGCGTTTGATACTGGCGATTATGCGACAGGAGAGCGGCTTCAATCCCTCTGCGAAATCAAATTCGGCGGCGCGCGGATTGATGCAATTTGTCATGGACGTGGCTTTGAAGTACGCGCCGCAGGCGGGTCTCGGCAATCTGCGCGACGAAGATTTGTATCGTCCCGAAGTTTCGATTCAACTCGCTGCGGCATACATCTCCGAACTCTCCGCACTCTTCCCCGGTCTACCCGAAGCCGTCGCCGCTTCCTACAACGGAGGTGAAGATAACGTTGCGCGTTGGGTAAAACGCGCCGTCCACGATGACCCCGGCATCTTCGCATCCGAAGTCGGCTTCACGGAAACCAAAGACTACGTTTTCAAAGTGATGGCGAACTACCGCGCCTACAAACGACTCTACACCGAAGACCTCCGCCCGCGACGTTAAAGAAAAGATTTATCCACCCACACGACAAAGGCGTGACGCATCGTTTCTACACGACGCGTCACGCCTTCTCCGTTTTCAGTCGTCAATCAAACGACTCTCAAGCACCAATCTTTCATCATTCGGCAACCACCCATGCTTCGCCCTTCTCTTCTATCTGCATTCTCCCCGCCGTCCATTCTTTCTTACCCTGAAACACGGGTATTGGTATTCGACCCCGAATATCTTCAACAGGCGACGCGCCAATGCCTCCCATTATCTCCACGTCTTCGCTTTTCGGCACTGCATAAGACTCGACCTCAATTCCCGATAGGGTCAAAACAGGGTCGCTCCGCAAACTCGAATAGACGCTGACGCCCGCTATTCCCGCGAAAAAACTAAGCACCGCCGAGACGGTCGCATTCGCGATGCGCGAGACGCGACGTTTGAGCGCGCGCAAGCCCACAGGACAGTTCTGCGTCAGGATTGTGCCGTCCGCACGTCGATAAAATCTGACGCAGAGCCTTCCTTCCGCGCTCATAATGAGCGTCTCCGCATCTCGCTTGGTCATCGCCGAAAGGTTGTAGACGTTGAGACTGCACTGGTCGCAGAAGCGCACCTGCTCGTTGCCTCTCATGCGGTTCCATTCCACGGAACAGGGCGCTGCCACTCTCACATATGCGAGCGGGTTGCTGAATTGAGCCTTCATAAATTCTCCCTCGCGTCGGTTTCAATAAACATTAGACACCCCGACCGAAAATTTGTTCCACAGACACACAGACGCACAAGGCACAAATCACATGGCAGATAACAGGATGACAAAAGGCACAAACAATCCTTCGCCATCTCCCCTTACCCTTTGTCCTTTGCCCTTCTCATGGCTCCGGGCTATAGCGCGGGTCTTCAAATCCGCGCGAGCGTTCGCGGCGACCGAGCGGGTCGGGCGCGGGGCGCGGATAACGCGGCAGGAGGCCGAGCCTGACGAGCGCGTCACGATACTCGTAACGAATCGTCACTTCGGCAGCCGGACGCGGGTCGAGGTCGAGATATGTCCAACGGACATCGTGATGCACCGAGCGACCGATGCCCGTCGCGGCATAATCGTCGTCGGGCGCGGCAGACGGAGGCGGAGTGGCGGCACGATTGCGCGCCTGTGTGCTCGCGCTCCCCGCACTCGAAGGAGCTTCGCTTTCATCAGATTGTCGTCTGACGTTTCCCTCTTCGCGGTGCATCTCGTCGGGCGGATACGGCCTCGTCCTCGTCATCGGTCTGACGCGTGTTCGTTCGCGAAAGAAGGCGACGGAGATGACGCCGAGGTCGGATGTGCGACCGAGTTTTGCGCCGTAGGAATCGCGCTCGTTGGTGAAATAGAAGCGGCGTGCGCGCTCCGAACTCATCTGCCAACCGCTAATCGTGATGGTCTGATACGGCTCGATGACCCACTTGCTCGAATCCCAACGCGTCGTTCGTCGGGCATCAATCGTGTTCATTCCGTCCACCGAAAGAGCGACGGCGACGCGCACCGGAAATGGATTGCGTACGCGGAGTTCGTACTCCGCGCCGCGCACCGCTTCCACATACAGTTTCCCGCGCCCCGCGAGTTTTTCGAGCGGCATCCCGTCAACTACTACTTCTAGAAGCGACGCCTGCGACTCGCGCCAAACGTAATCCGGCCTTTGTTGCGCGACGTGCGACGCGCCGACGACACCACCATCGTTGGCGATGCCACCATGCGCTTCGGTCTTCGCCGCCGTCGAAATCAAGACGCCCGCCACAACCAACACCACGCCACACGCGATGGCCGACCATGCTTTCCTCATCTCTTTTTACTCCTGTCAGGAAAATTCTCCCGCCGAAATTCTCATCCACCATTCATTGAACGCCTGCGGCGGGTTTTTCTTGCAACCACGACGAAATTCTGTGATACAAAAACAGTTCAGGGGAGGAATCAGACAGAGATGATAAATTTTGCGGCGGACGTGTGCCGCGACTTGCATGCGAGCACGCGGCGTGAGTGGCTCGAAACCAACGGCCTCGGCGGCTTCGCCTCGTCAACGCTTTCAGGCATGAACACGCGTCGTTATCACGCGCTGCTCACGGCGGCTGTCCGCCCGCCCACCGAACGCTTCGTGCTCCTCTCCAAACTCGAAGAGACACTTCGCATAGGCGACAAGCCGTATGGCCTCTCGACCAATCGTTATCCGCCGGAGGTCGTGCATCCGCAAGGCTATCTCCTTCAGACAGGCTTTCGTCTCGACCCCTTCCCCGTTTTCACATACCGCGTCGAAGACCTCGAACTCGAAAAAACGGTCTTTATGGTTCACGGCGAAAACACCATCGTCATTCGTTATCGCCTCGTTTCAACCACCAAACCGCATCCGTCCACCGTGGAACATCCTACGTCCTCAACCGGACTGCATGCGTCCGTCAACCGCGGTCGCCGCGTCGAACTTGAGATTCGCCCGCTCGTCGCCTTTCGCGACTACCACTCGCTCCGACGAGAGAACCCGCGCGAGTTCTTGCCGCTCGAAATCAAACCGGGGCTGATTCGTGTCGTTGCTGCCGCCGCCCAAACGTCGTCGGGCGAGAGCGTCGTCGGTTCCTCGAAGCAAAGCAACAACTACGCATTGTTCCTCGCGCACGATACTGCGCGCGTATTTGGAGAAAATGTCTGGTACAAGAATTTCCTGTTGACGGAAGAACAGGCGCGTGGCTTCGACTTTCAGGAAGATTTGTACAATCCCTGCACGCTCATCTTTGAACTTCGGAGTGGTCAGAGCGTCCACATCATCGCTTCGACCGAACCACACGCCGCCGACGAAGCCGCCGCGTTTGAAGCACGCGAACGAGAACGACGCGCACGCATCGTTATTGATGAAAGTGATGCTGAAGAAAGCGTCGATGACGGCGACGATTACATTCGCGCGCTCAGGTTGGCAGCCGAACAGTTCATCGTCCGGCGCGGCGAAAATCTTCACACAGTGATTGCGGGTTATCATTGGTTCACCGATTGGGGACGCGATACGATGATTGCCCTCCCCGGCCTCACGCTCGCCACCGCCCGTTTCGACACGGCGCGAGAAATTCTTCTCGCCTTCGCTGAACATTTGAATGAAGGCATGATTCCCAATCGTTTTTCCGACGCGGGCGACCGACCCGAATACAACACCGTCGATGCAACGCTCTGGTTCGTGCATGCCGTCGGCGAACTCTTGCGTCGCACGGGTGATGAGGGTTTCGTTCGAGAGCATTTTTACGAACGTCTAAAAGAGATTATCCTCTGGCACGAACGAGGCACGCGCTACGACATTCGCGTGGACACCGAAGACGGCCTTTTGCGCGCGGGCAACGCCGACGTGCAACTGACATGGATGGATGCCAAAATCGGCGGTCATGTGGTGACGCCGCGCACGGGCAAACCCGTCGAGATTCAGGCGCTCTGGTACAACGCGCTCCGCACGGTCGAAGAGATGGCCGCGCGTTTCAGAGACGAAGCGACGCGCAATCATGCACGCGCCGCCGCCGACGGTCTACGCGCAAGTTTCAACGGTCTCTTCTGGAATGAGGACGCGCGCTGTCTCTATGACTACATCGATGAGCGTGGCAAGCCCGACGCGTCGATGCGTCCCAATCAAATCTTCGCCGTCTCGCTCCCTCACGCTCTTGTGACAGGTCGCCGCGCTTTTCAAATCGTCGAAGCAGTGAGACGCGCGCTCCTGACACCCTACGGTCTCCGCTCGCTCGCGCCGGACGACCCTGACTATCTCGGACGCTACGAAGGCGACGGGCGCACGCGCGACACAGCCTATCATCGTGGCACAGTCTGGGCATGGCTTATGGGAGCGTTCGTCACCGCGTATCTGCGTGTTAACAATCGCACGCCTGAGAGCCTCGACGCGGCGCGCGGGATGCTCGCGCGCTTCAGCGAACATCTCCACGATGCAGGCGTCGGACAAATCTCGGAAATATTCGACGGCGACGAACCACATACCCCGCGCGGCTGCATCGCGCAGGCATGGAGCGTCGCGGAGCTTTTGCGTTGCGAGTTGGAAGAACTTGTGTAGGAACGTTGGACTTAGTTTCAAAACCAGTATTAGCCACAGAGATACAGAGCAAGCAAAGCAAGGACGTTAGTTCACTTCTATTACATCTCTGTGTCTCTGTGGCTTGTTTTGTAACGAGTTTTTATTTGAAGCGGAAAAGTCGTCCGGCGACGACCAGAATTAGCAGGAGCGTGGTGACGGCGGCGGAGAGCAGGCAGTATTGACAGAAGGCGCGGATGACAAACGCTTGCAGGTAGAGTAGCCAGAGCGATGCGGCGAACATCAGCGCGACGAGTATGGTCAGCAGGACGCGCAGGCGTGTGTATCCGAAGGCGGAGAGTATGGCGAGGCTGAAGACGGCGAAGTAAGCGAGCGCGCCGAGAGCGGCGAGCGGGATGCCACCGACGCTTGAATAATCACTCTGAAGCACTTTGTCGCATCCGGCGACAACCGTGCAGCGGACGGTGCGACCCGCAAGGTGTTCCACTGTCAGGTAGATGGCATCAAGGAGTCCGACGAGCGCCACTGCCGCCGCCAGCGCGTCGAACCACGCGGCACGACGACCGGAAGCGCGCGGTTCGACGGAAGCAACACTGTCGTCCGGTTCCATCGTGCTTACCGTGTTTTGACATTCATCGCGGCATCGACGTTGACGCGCGTATTCTGAATGATTTCTTGCATGGAGGAGCCGCCCATTTCGCGTCCGTTGACAAAGATGGTGGGCGTGCCCTGTGCGCCGAGCGAGTCGGCGCGCTGCACGTCGGCGGTGATGCGTTGCGTCACCGTGCTGCTATCCAAATCCTTCTTGAAACGCTCCACGTCGAGTCCGAGCGTGCGCGCATAATTGGCAAACAGCGTACGCACGTCAGGCCCTTTCTCCCACTCGCTTTGCTTCTCGTAGAGCATATCGTGCATCTCCCAGAACTTACCCTGTAGCCCGGCGGCCTCGGCAGCACGCGCCGCGTCGCCAGCATACTGGTGTATCCTGAGCGGAAGGTTACGAAAGACGACGCGCAGGCGCGGCCCGTACTGCGCTTCCATCTTCTTGAGTTCGGGATGAAACGCGGCGCATGGCGGACACTGGTAGTCGCCGAATTCTTCGAGCGTGACGGGCGCGTTGGCGTCGCCGTGCGTGTGCGGAGGCTGCGCGCCGACTGCGCCGCCCGCCACGGTCATCGGCGCACGCGGGGCTTTCGATGCCGCGCGGCTCGCGTTGTTACTGTCTGCGGAATTCTGCGTGGTGTTCTGATTGGTCGAACTGCGTCCGCCGGAGTTGTCGGAGCGAAACATCATCGCCGCCAAACCGAGCGCGGCCAACAGCACGACGCCGATGATGATGAAAGGAAGGTAACTTTTCCCTGTAGACGGATTATTTCGTTTCCCTGCGGTCGGATTATTTTTGCTCATTCTTCTCGTCACCGATTACCAATTTATTAAGACTTAAAAACGGACATCAAAATATCAATTTATCGACCGCACATCAATCGCTCGCAGGCAAAAGGCAAACGCCCGCGCGAAGGCAAAGGCTTAAAGGTAAAAGGCAAAAGTGAAGAAAGACGGCTCGCCATCTCCTCCCTTTTGCCTTTTGCGCTTTTACTTTTGCCCTACAGAGAAGCGGAGGCTTGGGCGATTCTTTTGGTTGTATGCGTCAGATTAGAGAAGCCGGGCAACTTGGCGACGCGTTGTGTAACGTTGCGATCAAAGAAGGTGATGCCGTCGTCGCCGCCGAAGAGTTTGCCAATCGTGGCGTTGACTTCATTGCGCGGCTTCGTCCCTTCCCCGACCGGATTCCAGAAGCGATTGATGACGAACTTCGCCAGTTCGCGTGTAAACCTCGAACGCTCAAGGCGTATGCGCGCGATGCTCCAATAAAAATGCGCGTGGCTCGATTCTTCATGCGCGATGGCACGCAGCACGCGTTCCAACACGGGATGCCCCGCCGCGCGCCACAATTGACGGTAAGCTTGCAGCGTCGTCATCTCGTTAATCGCGCCCCAGACCATGTGCGCGCCGGAAAAATGTTGCCCGAAGAGATTGGCGATATAGGAATTGATGGTATCGGTGAACGAGTAAGAGAAAGGAACTTTGGCACGCGCCTCTGCAACCCAGTGCTCGCTGGTCGGCACGCCCGCCTCTTCCAGAAAACGATTGATGAGACTTCCGTGCTGCATCTCTTCGACGCCCCACCTGTCCATGAAACGGCGGATGTACGGGTCGCGCCCTGTAGGCGTCCGCAGCATGTCGCGATACCAGATTTCCGTGTAGCTTTCGACATCGCGCATGTAAATCAAGACCGGAAAAAACTCTGGATTGATGGGATGCTCCTGCACTTCCTTCCACGGAATCGAGTCGATAAACTTTTTAGTGATAACCTGCGGCTGACTTTCATACCATGCGAGAGCGTCGCGCTCTGTCTCGAACACAGGGATTCTCCTTTTCAGCGAGTCAATGCTCGGTTGTCCCCGCCTTGCCTGGGTTTACTCGAACCGAATTTGATTTCTCCGCCGGACGCGAATTTGCTATGCTACGCTCCGACAGCAATTGCACTAAAACTTCGTCTTCAACTATTCGCACCCGTCGAGGCTGCTTTCCACGGGGCGCATTCTGTCTACACAAGGGCGCATAAGGTTAACGATGCAGAGCGAAGCAACCACCACCGAAACGGCTCAGGGCGCGGAGACTCTCTACGACCGCTTCGCACATCTCTACGACCTGACCTTCAAATTTAATCGTTATGGCCGCTCCATCGAGCGATATTTCCGCACGCACCCTCTGCCGCTCTCATCCGGTGCGAAGATTCTCGACGCCGGATGCGGCACCGGACTCCTGACGCTCGCCCTGTTGAATGTGCTCGAACGCCCCGCGCATGTCACGGCCATTGACCTCTCCAATTCCTCGCTCCACACTGCGCGGCGTGCCGTCCGCAAAACGGATGCGCGTTTGAAACATCGAATCGTCTTCGCGCAGGCCAACGTCCTCAGTCTTCCTTTTGCCGACGAGACGTTTGAATTCGTCATCACCAGCGGCGCGCTCGAATACGTCCCGCTCCAACAGGGTTTCAGCGAACTGGCGAGAGTAATTGCGCCCGGCGGCTATCTCTTTCACCTACCTGTCAGGCCGTCGTTCGTGAGCAAGATACTTGAACTCCTCTTTCGCTTCAAGACCCACCCGCCCAACGAAGTAATCAAAAACACCCGACGCCATTTTCGCATCATCGACGAGCATCATTTTGCCCCTAACGAGCCAATCGGCTGGACGAAACTCGCGCTCCTGTCACAAAAGCCGTAAATGGTGAATGGGGAATAGAAAAAGCAAAGACATTTGCAACCAACGATTCATCCTTCAAGATTGACGAACCTCGACCACCATTTACCATTAACTATTTACCACTCATGCCTGCCATGACGACGCGCGCCACGGTCGGGATGATTTCGCGCTCGTTCGCGTGGTCGGTCGTGAACGTGACGAGGATGAAACGCGCGCCGTCCGGTATTTCGATGTAGGCGGCATCGTGGCGCGTCGTGCTCGTCCAACCCGCTTTCGACCAGAGACGGACTCCTGCGTTATCCGTTAAAGCGATGCCTGTAAAGCCGTGCGCCTGGTCGTCCGGGTCGCTCGATTTTCCCGTGTAGTCGCGTTTCATCAAGTCCAACATCTTCGCGCTGCGTGCGGGCGAGATGGCGCGTCCGAGCACGATGTCTGTCAACAGTCGTGCCGTGGCATCCGTCGTCAACTTATTGCGATTCTCCAACTTCTGACCGACAAACGCGCGTTCGCGTCCATACGGCCCCTCGCACCACGGCTTCTGCACGACATTGATTCCGGTATAACCGAGCGAGGCGAAATAGCGATTGACGACACCGCGCTTCTCCGCCCACTTTCGCATCTCCGCAGGCGACAACTCCGCGCCGTTCGACACGCCCGACAAGACATCCACGATGTAATGCGTCGCATCGTTCGACGAATCGACAATCATGTCGCGCATCGCTCGCTGCAACTCGTCCGAATCACGAATCTTCCCATCTTCAAGCCAACGATGCGTCGCTGCCAGATAGAACAACTTGACGACGCTCGCCGGATAAATAGGCTCGCCTCCGCGAAAACTCGCACTGGCGGGTCGCTCGCGGTCGCGCAGGTCAACCAGAGTTATCGCCAGATTCTTTTCCTGAAAACCCTTTTCGGCAAAACGCTTGAGTGCACTCTGCGCCGCCTCGTCAACGAGTTTCTGTAGCGGCGCAGATGAAGCAAACGCATTTGACGACGAAGCCTCTGCGCCGTCGGGTTTGCCGTTCGTCTTCTTCTGCGCCGTCGCGTGCGAACCGCAGAGAGAAAACAGCAGACATGCAACCAGAACGAATCCGAAAACTTTTCGAGTCATACGCTTATCCTTGTGGGAAAGGGCGAAAGCATCGTCTGCCCTTAAATTACGTTTGAAACCCGGCGAAGGATTGCTGTCGCGTCAACAAAAATCCGCGTCTCAGCGCACCAGGTTGGCAAAGAAATTAATAATCAACACGTTCGAGAAGTCGATGAAGAACGCGCCGACCACGGGCACGATGAGAAAACTGCGCGGCGCAGGCGCGTAACGCGCCGTGAGTGCTTCCATGTTGGCGACGGCGTTCGGCGTAATGCCGAGGCCGAAACCGACGTGCCCGCTCGCCGTCACCGCCGCTTCGTAATCGCGTCCCATCAAGACGAAGGTCACAAGCGTCGCGTAAGCCATCATCAAGGCAACCTGGACGACCAGAATAACCAGCATCGGCACGGCTAGCCCCGACAGTTGCCACAGCTTCAAATCCATCAAAGCGATGACGAGAAAAAATGCCAGCGCGATTGTGCCCAGAGCCTCGACCGCCCGCGCGTCAATCTTGAACCAGCGAAAACGGTCGTCCAGATTGCGTACCAACGCCGCCACAATCATCGCGCCGATGTAACCAGGCAACAGCAAATATTTCCCCACCTCCGGCGGAAGCCCCGCACCCGCACGCGCCAACCCTGCGCTAAAGAGTGCGCCAACGCCCATCACCGCGAGAATCGTCGCCAGATTGCGGAGCAACACGTAGCCCGTCAGAGGTGGCTTGCTCGCCTCGTCCGTCTCCAGCGCGAGGACGCTCAACGTTCCGGCCTCGTTCGCTTCGCTCCCCGCGCCCGCCTCGTCCGCCATATCGGCGATGATGTTTTCGCCGCCCTTCTCACGCTCATCGAACGCACCTTCAAAACCATCTCGACGCGAGGGAGATTTCGGCGCAAGGCGAAAACGTTTGATGAGCAGCGTCGCCAACGGATTTCCGACGAGGCTCGAAACAAAGATACCGAAGGTCGCGGCGGCGATGATGAGCGTGCCCGCACCCGCGATGCCCATCTCCTCAAAGGTCTTCGTAAATCCCAGACCCGTCGCGGGGCCGCCCGTCAGGGTCAACGCGCCGCAGATAATACCGAGCGCGGCGGGCGCGCCCAACGCGAGCGCCACACCGATGCCGACCACGTTCTGCACCACGGCGGTGAGCGAAGCCAGCAACCAGAAAAATCCCATCCGCCAACCACCCGCGCGCAGGAGTGTCAGCGTTGCGCCGAGGCCGATGGTGGTGAAGAAGGCGGTCTGCAAAGGCGTGCGGAGCGTCGTGTCGAGAGCGACGCCGAGCGTGCCGCGCCCGCGCAACGCGAGTACCAGTAACGCAAACAACAATCCGCCAATCGCCGGAGCCGGAATGCTCGTCCGCGACAAAAAATGAAGACGCTGCTGCAACGCGTATCCGACAAATAGAAACATCGACGCCAACGCCAGCGTCAACACCAAATCGAATTTCAGCGTCCGCATCCCTTCAACAACCAACCATTCCACTTTCGCCAGTCCTCCGGGAAACAAGAAACAGTAGCCAGTAGTCAGTAAACAGTAGTCAGTAGAAAAGCATTCGTCTTTCGATGTTTAAGAGAGATGCTGAAGAAACGAGGCGAAAGTGAGACACACGGCGACTGATGAGAGAACTGCTGTGCCGGGTTTCATTTGATTGTCTCCGTGTCCTTTTTCCGCACGCGCCGCGACGAACTCTTGAATCCTGCAACGGCGTGAACGCCGACGTTGCTCGCATGCTGGCGTGTGTTTACGTGTCTGTTATCTGAAGTGCGTGCGCGTAGTGTATCATTGGCGGCGACCTGCCGGAACAAAAAATCTACTCCCAACGGCGACTCAAACGGTGGACTCTTTAATCGAAAATCTACGGCGCACGGTCGGGCGCGAGCAGTTATTGACCGAGCCTGACGAATTGCTGGTTTACGAGTGCGACGGGCTGACGCATTACCGTGCGCGCCCGCGCGCCGTGGTCTTTCCGCATTCGACGGAAGAGGTGTCGGCGGTGGTTCGCATGCTGGGGCGCGAGGGTGTTTCGTTCGCGCCGCGCGGGGCGGGGACGGGTCTGTCGGGCGGCGCGTTGGCGTTGGGAGATGGCGTCGTTATTGAACTGGCGCGCATGCGTCGGCTGCTCAAGATTGATGCCGGGAATCGTCTCGCCGTGGTCGAGACCGGGCTGATTAACGCGCAACTTTCGCGCGCCGTCGCGCCTTTCAATCTTCATTACGTGCCCGACCCGTCGAGTCAGGCGACGTGCACCATCGGCGGCAACATCGCGGAGAACGCGGGCGGCATCCACTGTCTCAAGTACGGCACGACGGTTGACCATGTGCTCTCGACGCGCGTCGTTTTGGCGGATGGAGAGATTGTGGATTTGACGTGTGGCGACGAAGGTGCGTCGGGCTACGACCTGCTCGGTCTCTTCGTCGGCTCCGAAGGAACGTTTGGAATCGCGACCGAGGCGACCGTCAGGCTAACGCCGATTGCGCCCGCCGTTCGCACGCTGCTGGCGGATTTCGCGGACGTAGACGATGCGAGCCGCGCCGTCTCCGCCATCATCGCCGGAGGTCTGTTGCCAGCCGCGTTGGAGATGGTTGACGGAGCGACGATTCGCGCGGTCGAAGCGAGCGTCTTCGCGGCTGGTCTGCCGTTGGATGCGGAAGCGGCGTTGCTGGTCGAACTCGACGGACTCGACGCGGGGCTGGACGATGAAGCGCAACGCGTCGAAGACATCTGCATGCGTCACGGCGCGCGTCTCTGTCGTCGTGCGGCGGACGAGCGCGAACGGAAGAAATTCTGGGCGGCGCGCAAAGGCGCGTTCGGTGCGATGGGTCGCATCTCGCCGGATTTGATGTTGCAGGATGCGGTGGTTCCGCGTTCGCGTCTGCCGGAAGTTTTGGCCGACATCTATCGCATCGGCGCGAAATACAAACTACGCATCGCCAACGTCTTTCACGCGGGCGACGGCAACCTTCATCCCTTCATCTGCTTCGACGGGCGCGACCGCGACGAAGTGGCGCGCGTGCACGAAGCCGGACGCGAGATTATGGAAACATGCGTCGGCGCGGGCGGCACGATTACCGGCGAGCATGGCGTCGGCCTCGACAAGAGCGCGTATCTTCCGCTCGTTTTCTCCGATGCAGACCTCGACGCGATGCTCCGCGTCCGCGCCGCCTTCGATCCCGCTGGCTTGTGCAATCCCGGCAAAATCATTCCCGCACCTCAAGGCTGCGGCGAAGCGCGTGCGGCGGCGAAGAAGACCGAAGCGAGGCACGCAGATGCGACATCAAGACGCGGAGATGCGGAAATGCAGCGACGCTTGAACGGTGCGACTGCGGCAACCGACAACGTTGAGGACGCGAACGTTGAAGCGACAGCCACCGTTCGAGCGACAGCCGTTGCGCCGCGTCTACACGTCGGCGTGTCGCCGCGTTTCGTCGCCGCACGCTCCGCGTCTCATCAGAAGCCACTCAATCTCGAACGCTCGTCAAACGCGCTCGTCGCAATCGTCGGCGCGGAGAATGTTTCTGTGACGAGCGCCGGAGAGACGCGCGAGGCAATCGAGGTTACACCCGCGAACGCTGCGGAAGTGTCAGAGATTTTGCGTCTTGCGGCGAGCGAAGCATGGTCGGTTGTTCCGGCGGGCGCGGGCGTGTGGCTTGATGCGGGTCAGGCGTTGCGGCGTCCGGTCAATCTCATCGTCAAAACCACGCGCATGTCGCGCCTCGTCGAACACGAACCAGCCGATCTCGTCGCCACGGTCGAAGCCGGAATGACTCTTCGCAGTCTCAATCAAACACTCGCGCACGCCGGACAATGGCTTGCGCTCGACCCGCCCGACGACGGGCGCGCGACCCTCGGCGGCATCGCCGCCACCGGACTCGCCGGAGCGCAATCCTTATCTTATGGTGCGCCGCGCAGCATGGTGCTCGGCATGCGCGTTGCTCTGGCGGGCGGCGAAATTATCAAGGCGGGCGGGCGCGTCGTGAAAAACGTCGCGGGCTACGACATGTGCAAACTCTTCGTCGGCAGCTACGGCACGCTCGGCATGATTCTGGAAACGACTTTTCGGCTTCGCCCGCTTCCCTCGCATCAAGCGACAGTCGTCGTGCGTGGAACCGACTTCGCCGCGTTGCTCGATGGCGGGCGAGCCATCATCGGCACGCAGTTTCGACCCGTCGCCTTTGAACTCGTCTCGCCGCGTCTGGCGCAAGCTCTCAACCTCTCAGGCGACGCCGACGCACACGCTCTGCTCATCCGTTTCGCGGGCAACGAGAGCGCAGTCCGGCATCAACAGTCGCAGGCCGAGGCGTTGCTCGGCAAAATCGACGGCGTTTCTTCCGCCGCATCACACGCCGACGACTCGCGCCTGTGGAGCGATTTCGCGGCAGCGACTTTGCCGTCGGGCGACGGCCTCGCGTGGCGTGCCACGTCGCGTCCGAGCGAACTGGGAGCACTGCTGCTCTCGACGCTCAAGCGCAACACATTCAACGAGACGGAAGCCCTCTGGCATGCAAGCGTCGGCATCGGTCGTCTGCGCGTGCACGAACGCGTCACGGCTGAGACAGAACAGGTCGCGTCGGCGCTTGAGAAGTTGCGACGGACAGCACACGCCTCCGGCGGCTCGCTTGTCGTCGAACATGCGCCCGTCGAATTGAAACGCGCATTCAACCCCTGCGACGTTCGCGCCGCTCCCGCGCGCCTGATGCATCGCATCAAAGAACAACTCGACCCACAAGATTCGTTTTCGCCCGGAAGATTTTGAAAAGCAGTAGCCAGTAGTCAGATGAACAATCATTCATTACAACTTTCGAGCGCGCTGGCGGCGGAGGAGTCGAAACTTCTGGCGTGTGTTCATTGTGGGCTGTGTCTTGAGGCGTGCCCGACCTACGTGCACACGGGAGACGAAAACGACAGCCCACGCGGCAGACTCTATCTCATGCGTGCGGTTGAGGAGGAACGCTTGAACGCGACTTCGACAGCGTTCACGCGACACATCAATCGCTGCCTCGGTTGCCGTGCGTGCGAGAGCGCGTGTCCTGCCGGAGTGGAGTATGGGCAACTTCTCGAAGCGGCGCGCTCGGACATCGCCGCGCACGGCACGCCGAAAGGATGGACGAGCCGTTTGCTGCGTCTACTGTTGCGACACGTGTGGCTTCATCCTGCGCGTCTGCGGATGGCATTTGCCGCCGCACGCGTGTTGCGAGATTCGCGTCTGCCGCGACTGTTGCTTCGCCTACGACGGACGCGGCTGCTCCCCAAGCGTCTCGGCTTCGCGTTAGCTTTACTTGACAGTTCCGCCAAGCAAAATTTACGCCAGCAGACGGACGCGCGAGACACGGCGACAGGAGATAATGCGTCGAGGCTACGCGTTTTAGTTCAGGAGATGACGACATCCGTCGATAACGAATCTCCCGGTGTGCGAGTAGTAGAAGCGTCGCAGCGCGTGGAGAAAACGGAAGCGTTGTTCTTCGAGGGATGCGTAATGGGTGGACTCTTTGCGCGTGTGAATCGTGCGACAGAACGCGTGCTCAAAGCGAACGGGTGCGCGATGCGTGCGCCTCAATCACAGGTCTGTTGCGGCGCGCTCCATGCACATGCGGGCGACATGGAGGGAGCGCGAATGCTTGCGCGTCGCAACGTCGATGCTTTCTCGGATTCGACCGACGCGCCGCCCATCGTCACCAACGCCGGAGGCTGCGGCGCGATGCTCGTCTCCTACGCGCACTTGCTGGCCGACGACGTGCAATACAAGGAACGTGCACAGGCGTTTAGCCGCCGAGTGCGCGACATCAGCCAACAACTCGAAGCGATTGGCATTCGCTGTGGCGTAAGTGCGAATGAAGTTTATACGACTTACGACGCTTCGTGTCATCTGCTTCACGGGCAACGCGCGAGCGATGAGCCGCTCGGCATGCTCGGTGCGATTACGAGTTTACGGTTTGCGCCACTCGAAGGGAGCGACGTGTGTTGCGGCGGGGCTGGTGTTTATAACCTTCTCGAACCAGAACTCTCATCGCGCGTGCTCGAAGAAAAGTTGAAGCACATCGCAGAGACGGGCGCGCAAGTGTTGGCGACGGGCAATCCCGGTTGCCACATGCAAATCGGCGCGGGCGCGCAACTCGCGGGAATTGCCTTGCGCGTGTGTCATCCGGTCGAACTTTTGGATGAGGCATATAGCCGCGCGGGTTTTTATCAAGAAGACGATGGAGACGCTTCCGCACCTTCAAGCAACTGATGCCCCAAACAGCCAGCTAAACTTGAAAAGCGACGCGCCCGCCGACGAGCGTGAGTTGCACTTTCCCTTCATCATCGAGCGCAACAAGGTCTGCGCGTTTCCCTTCCTCAATTGTGCCGCATAGGTCTGCGATGCCGAGCAGTCGCGCAGGATTAGTCGCGGCCATGCGCGCCACATCCTGCGGCGATGCGCCGAGCGTGTGCATCATTCGCACGGCGTCGTTCATGGTGATGACCGACCCGGCGATGCTGCCGCGCGCGTTGCTTGTGCGCCCGTCTTTAACCGTAATCGTTTCACCCCAGACACGATAGTCGCCGTCGCCCATGCCCGTCGGTGCAACGGCATCGCTGATGAGCGCGACGCGTTGCGCCGTTTTGCAGCGCAGGACGAGGCGCAGCATGAGCGTGTCTGAATGGATGCCGTCAGCAATCACGTCGCAGGTCACATCGTCGTGGAGAAGTCCCCAACCGATAGGCCCCGGCGCGCGATGATGGAGCGGCGACATGGCGTTGAGAAAATGCGTCATGTGTTGCGCGCCCGCAGCCCTCGCGCGGTCGAGAATATCGACGGTGGCGCGCGTATGGCCGATGGAGACTATCCAGCCGCGCTTCGTCAGTTCGCGCACTAAATCGACTCCACCTTCAATCTCCGGCGCGACGGTCGTCAGGTGTCGCGCACCGTCGAGGTTAATGGTCGCCAGAGCGTCGAGGTCGGAGGCGTCGCGGAAGGTGCGAAAGTACGGAGGCCGCAAGGCTCCGCACTGTGCGCTGTTGATGAACGGCCCTTCGTAGTGGAGGCCGAGCGCGCGTGCTGCCGCGTCGGGGTATTCGTCTTGCTCGCGCATCAGTTGTTCGACGGCGCGGGCGGCTCCCGCGTAGTCTTCGACGGGCGCGGGGACGAGCGTCGGCAACCATGCCGTGACACCGTGGCGCGCGAGAAACTGCGCGACGCGCCGGAGGTCTTCGGTCGTGGCCTCCATCGTATCGACGCCGATTGCGCCGTGGATGTGGATGTCGATGAAACCGGGAAAGAGCGTCAGGCCATCAAGGTCGAGCACGGTGGTTGATGGCGACGCGGAGAAATGTTCGTCGGCGGTTGAGAGGTTGCTGATGCGCCCGTGTTCGATGTGCAGTTGGCCGCGTTCGACAATGCTGTCGGGCAAGACGAGACGCGCGCCGCGCAAGAGTAGAGTTCTGTTCTCAGTGGGAGGCATGGAAATTATTTAAGCACAGTTTCCGAAATGCGCGTATGCCCGCAGAGTAGAGAAAACTCTGCGGGCATACGCATTTAGGAGGCATCGTGTTTGGCGTTTAGAAGTTCATCTTGATGCCCAACTGGATGATGCGCGGGTCGCGCGTCGTGGTGATGACGCCGAACGTCGTGTTGGTCTGGATGAAGCGCGTCGGGAAACTCCCCGCCGGGGCAGTCGGGTCGGGCGCGAAGGTCGCGGCGGTTCCGGGGTTGCCGTACTGCGGATGGTTGAAGGCGTTGAAGAACTCGGCGCGCAGTTGAAGGTTGGTATCTTCGGTGAAGCGGAAAGACTTCATCACGGAGATGTCGAAGTTGTTGATGCCGGGGCCACGGACGATGCCGCGTCCGGCGGTGCCGAAGCCCGTGAATGCCGGAGCGAAAGCGGCGGTGTTAAACCACTGGTTGATGCTTCCGTTTCCGCTTGGGTCGCCGACGAGATTGGGACGAAGGGTGCTGCCGGTTCCGAGCGGGTCGGTGAACTGAAAGAGTGAGCCGGAGGGCGTCGTCCCTGAGATGGTCTGCGTGATGGTGAGCGGCGTTCCGCTCTGCGCGGTGTAGATGCCGGAAATCTGGAATCCGCCGAGCAGGGTTCCGAGCGCGTCGGTGCGACCACGGAAGAAGGGCAGTTCGTAGAGGAAGTTGGTGGTGAAGACGTGCGTGCGGTCAAACTGCGAGAGCGCGCGGTCGAGACCGGGATTGTTCGGGTCTTGCGGCGCGTCGCTGCGGTCGGTCGAAGCATCGGTGATGTTCTTCGAGAAGGTATAGACCGCGCCGAGTTGGAGGCCGCGCGAGAAGCGTTTGTTGAAGGTCATTTGCAGCGAATTGTAGTTACTGTCGGCTTCGGTGCGGCGGTCGTTAATCGCGCCGTAGCCGAGGAACGGACGCACGGCGTTGATTGATGGGAACTGCGTCGCGGTGAGCGTGCCGTTGGCGCGCAGTTGCGCGGTGAGAGCCGCGCGTGCGCCGGGCGCAGGCTGATTGATGTTGATGAGACGCAGGAGATTGCGACCCGACGTGCCGACGTAGGCGGCCTCCAAGACTGAATCCTTGAAAATCTCACGTTGCACGGCGAGGCTGTACTGATATGTGCGCGGGATTTTAAAGGGGTCGCCCGTGCTCGAAAGCGTGAGCGTGGGGACGGTGGTCCGCGCCACGCCTGCGCGCGGATTCGAGAGCAGCGGGTTGTCAATCGTGACGCGGGAATTGACGCGCGGGTTGACGAAAGCATTCTGTTCGACGATGCCGACCAATGTGCGGTCGAAGTAGAGACCGAAGCCGCCACGAACTACCGTCCGCCCGTCGCCGAAAACGTTGTAGGCGAAACCGACGCGAGGGCCGAGCGTGTTGTACTGGTTGGATTGAACGCGCCGCCCGTAGGGCGAATTGTCTCCCGCAAAGATGATGCCGTTGAACCTGTTGCCGCTTCCCGAGATGACGTTGCCGCTGATAGGTTCGATTCTCACAGCCGCAGCCGGATTGTAAAAGTCGGGGCGGAAGGAGGTCAGGAGGTCGTTTTCGTCGATGGGATTGGCGTAGATGGAATAGCGTGCGCCGTAGTCAATCGAGAGTTGTGGCGTCACCTTCCATGAATCCTGCGCGTAGAACTCAAGCGTGTTGTAGCGCAGTTGGACTTTGACTTCGTTTTCGTCTTCGAGATAGCTGCTCGGAAAGCCGAGAAGGAAGTCTGCGTAGTCGTTGCCGGAACGCGAACCGTTGAAGCTGTAGGTGCCGTTGAGGGCATTTCCGGCGTTCTCGTTCTTGGCTTCGCGCGAATAGAAAGCGCCGAACTTGAGTGTGTGCTGCCCGCGCACCCATGTCAGATTGTCGCGCCAAGTGTAGCTCGGATTTTCGATATTCTGCGGGCTGGTGAAGGTCAGGTTTGAAACCGCGCCCGTGAAGGCGATGCTCGGCAGAGCGCCTTGCAGCGTGCTCGGAAAGAGTTCGGGCGAGGTGAAGCCGGGAGCGTTGCTACGCAAGCCTGTGCCGACGAATGATGTCTGAATCAGATTCTTCGCGAAGTCGAACGCTATTTCGTTAATCACGGTCGGCGAAGCGACGGTCTTGAGACTCAGGACAAAGTTATCGCCGGGCGTGCTCGTCTCCTGCGCCGCTACGTTGGGGTAGAGCGTTCCGGCAGCCGCGCCGATGCTAAATGGGTCGAGAAAGGGATTGCCGCCGGGGTCGCCACGGAAGAAATCGTCGCGGATGTAGCGGCCATTGAGCGACCACTTGTCGCTGAAGTTGTGGTCGATGCGGATAATCTCCTGACGGAAATCGGCGGCGACGCCCGAACCGCGACGGAAGCGATTGAAGACTCCGTTGACGGATTCGTTGGGCGGCGACATGAAGGCCAGCAGGGCGCGCGCGTTGGGGTCGATGCGGTCTTGCGGGATGACGTAGTTGCCCGCCGCATCGCGCGGGAAAGCGAGTCCGGTCAGTGGGTCGTTGACGCGCGTGGCGAAGATGCCATTGCGCTGCGCGATGGTGGCGACGGTTCCGACCGCCGTGTTCGTGCCGCGAATCTTGCGCCACTCTTGCGAATAGAAGAAGAAGCTGCGGTCGCGCCCGTTGTAAGTGCTCGCGCCGCCTTCGCCAAAACGCGGCATGATGATGGGGCCGCCGACGGTGAAGCCGTAGTCGTTGTATTTGAGCGGCGGCACGAAGCGTTCTTCGCCGTTCAAGCGGTTGAGACCCGCGAGCGGCACGATCTGAAACGGGTTGCGAGCATTCAGTCGGTCATTGCGGACGAACTCGTAGAGCGAGCCGTGAAAATCATTCGACCCGGAGCGGGTCACGACATTGATGACGCCGCCGCCGTTGCGTCCGAATTCGGGCGCGTAGTTGGAGGTCAGGACGGTGAACTCCGAAATGGCATCGACGCTCGGCACGGTCAGCAACGTCAGGTTCGACCCCGTATCGACATTGCGTGCGCCGTCCACAAGCCAGTTGATTGACGAAGTGCGCCCGCCGTTAATTGACAGAGAGACGACGGAGAGACCGCCGAAGCCAACCTGACTCGGAAGCGACGAAGTGACGCCCGCGCTGAGCGTCGCCAGTTGGACGAAGTTTCGATTGTTCAAGGGCAACTGCCGCACCTGCGCGCCGTTGACCAGACTTTGCTGCGTCGGGCTTTCCTGAATCAGCGCCGCGTCGCTCGTCACGGTGACGCTCTCGGTCACCTGTCCGGCTTCGAGCACGATGTCGACCGGACGGCGGTCGTTGACGTTGATGACGATATTTTCCTGTACGTGCTTCTTGAAGCCCGCGCCTTCGACCGTCAACGTATAAGTTCCGACGGGCAGTTGGGGAGCCGTGTAAACACCCTCCTCCGTCGTTTGATAAGTTCTCTCGAAGCCGCGCTGAACGTCGGCGACGGTGATTTGCGCTCCGGCCACGGCAGCGCCCTTCTCGTCTGTGACCTGCCCGGTGATGGTTCCGGTCGTCTCCTGCGCGAAGGTGTTCAGGCCAAAGCCGATACAGAATATGAGGGATAAACACATCCTCCATAGACGGTTGTTGAAATACTGTTTCATAGCGTAGTCCTCTCTCTGTGATGACATGCAACACCGCGTATCCCACTGGCGCGCTCGCATTCGCCCAAACAAAGCCAAGCGAATTTTTGAGCCGGAACGGGGCTAACGGGTCAAGTGGAAAAATCTCAATCTTTCGTGCGCCGTTGCGCTCTCAATTCTTCTCGCGCGCTCCGCGCAGGGGCGTGCCGGGACGCGCGGCGGTCATCTCGCCGTTTGCCAGCACCGTCTCACCGTTGACGAGCACAAAGCTGATGCCGTTCGGATACTGGTGTGGCTGTTCAAAGGTGGCGCGGTCGCCGACGGTCGCGTCGTCGAAGATAACGAGGTCGGCGGCGAAGCCTTCGCTTATCAACCCACGGTCGCGCAGGCCGAAAGTCTGCGCGGGGAGCGAGGTCATTTTCCTGACAGCATCTTCGAGCGAGATAACGCCGAGTTCGCGCACGTAGCGACCGAGCACGCGCGCGTTGTTGCCATAGCCGCGCGGGTGCGGCACGCCCTCGCCGAAACGCCTGACGCCGCTATCGGAGGCCACCATCGTCCACGGTTCGCGCAGGATGCGTCGCACGTCCGCTTCATCCATTTTGTGATAGACCATCCCCGCGCCGCCCGCCGCGTACATCTCCATAATCTGAGCAATCTGATTATTCACATCGCTCTTGCCCCGCTTCTCTTTGGTAATCCCGGCGATTGATTTGCCGTTGAAGGCGGGATTCGCGCGGTGGCTGGCAACCATCGCGTACGAATAATCTTTGAAGCCGCTCTGCTTGAGCGACTCTTTCATCTCGCGTGCGGCGCGTTCGCGCGTCGCCGCATCGTCGAGACGCCGCTTGCCTTCTTCTAAACCTCCCTCGCGCACCCAACTCGGTAAGAGCGTGTCGAGCGAAGTCGAGGAAGCAGTGTAGACGTACTGGTCAACCGTCACCGACTGACCGCGCCGACGCGCTTCTTCGACCATGCCGAGCGTCACGGTCGTCTTGCCCCAGAGCTTCTTGCTACTAATTTTGAAATGCGAAATCTCGACGGGCAATCCCGCCTCCTCGCCGATGCGTAGACTCTCACGGATGGCTTCGACGACGCCGTTGCCTTCGTCGCGCATGTGCGTCGCATAGACGCCGCCATGACGCGCCGCGACACGCGCCAATGCGACCACCTCGTCGGTCTTGGCATACGTCCCCGGCACATAAATCAGTCCGGTCGAAAGGCCGAGCGCGCCGTCGCGCATGGCCTGTCCCACAATCCCCTCCATGCGCTGCAATTCTTCGCTCGTCGGCGCACGATTCGCCTCGCCCAAAACTTCTGCGCGCACGCTGCCGTGGCCGACGAGCGTCGAGATGTTGACGGAGAGCGGCTGTTCTGCGGAGCGTCCGAGAAACTTGCCGACATCGACGGCGGAAGAACCGCAGTTGCCCGTAACGAGCGAGGTGACGCCCATGCGGACGAAGTTCTCCGCTTCGGGCTGATTATAGATTCCTTCCGTGTGCGTGTGAACGTCGATGAACCCCGGCGCGAGAATCTGCCCGCGCGCGTCAATCGCCTTGCGACCTTCGGCGGGCGCGATGCGCGCAATGCGCCTGATACGTCCGTCTTTGATACCGACATCGGCGCGAAACCACGGGTTGCCCGTGCCGTCTACGATGCGCGCATTCGTGATAACGAGGTCGTACGTTGTGACGGTGGCGACGGGCGCGTCCGTCGATTGCGTTGCAGCGGGCAAGGCGAAAGCGAGCGCGAATGCCGCCGAGAGTGCCGTCACAAGCAAGCTGGCGATAAAGCGTAGACGAATAATCATGGGTTCGTCGGTTACGAACCTCTCGGCCACGCCTGCGAGGCTGTGGCCTAGAGGAACAACTCAAGGTCAAACGTAGAGTCGGTTTGCTGTCTTAGAAGTTGAACTTCATAGCAAACTGCACTTTGCGCGAAGTGCTGCTGGTCGTGCCGAGTATCTGACCGAAGGAACCGCTCGTCAGCGCGAGATTCGCGTCGGCGATGGAGAACGACGGAGTGTTGGTCGCGTTCTGCGCCTCGACGCGAAACTCAAGATTGCGGCTCTCGTCGAAGCGGAAACGTTTTCCGAACGTCAGGTCGATATTAAAAATCGGCGGCCCGGTAAAGAAGTTTCGTCCGACGTTGCTGGATTCGCCGGGCGCGGGCACGTAGAACTTCGCGCGTTGCTCGGCGGTAAAGAAAACGTTGCGTCCGCTCTCAAGCGTCATCTGTCCCATGTCGGGCGAGCAATCACGGCAACTCGCCGGAGTAAATACGACTTGCGACAAGGTGTTGACGCCTGTGAAGACTGTGAAGGGACGCCCCGAATACCAACGCAGAATCCCGCCCATCTGGACGCCGCCGAGAAGGAAATCGAGCGGTTTATTCCAGTTGCCGCCAAAGCGACGGCCACGTCCGAAAGGCAACTCATAAAGCGCGTAGCCTTGCAGGGCGTGCCGACGGTCGAAGTCCGAGCGCGCGTAGTTCAAGTCGCGGTTGCGGATGTCGAAGGGCGTGCTGGACGCCGACTGGCCTGCTCTGCCCGTCGTGCCGAGGGCATTGTCGCCGCCCCGATTGGCGACAGCGAAGGCCGGGTCGAACGAACGCGTATCTTCGGATTTGGCGAGCGTATAGCTGGCCTGAAAACTAAAGCCGCTTGAGAAGCGTCGGCTGAGTTGGATTTCGAGGGCGTTGTAGCGTGAGCGGTCGTTGCTGTCAATCACGTTGACTGCGCCAGTGAACTGCGGGTAGGGCTGGAAGTAGAAGCGCCCGAAGCCGTTGGCGTTGATGACCTGTGCGCCGTTGCTTCGCACGCCCTGTGCAATCAGGAACGCCGCCTGCGCGACCGAACCACTGGCGACGAGATTGCTGGTGGTGGTTCCGTCAGCGAGCCTGACGGTGCCTGCGACGGATTGCCGACGGAGAAACTGCGAGCCTGTTTCACCCGTGCGGAGACGCGAATCTCCTGCGAGCAGCGCGTTGATGCGCGGGCTATTGCCAGTGGTTCGCAAGAGTTCAAAGTCGGCGAGGAAGCCGTTGTTGGTGATGTCTACCTGATTGGCGTCGTAACCGCCGAAGAGATGCCTTCCCTGCCGACCGATGTAGTTGACTTCGAGAACGGTCTTCCAACCGAGTTCGCGTTGGAAACTGGCGGAGTATTGATGCGTGCGCGGGTAGACCAGATTCGGGTCAACGACCGTGAGCGTCGTGTTGCCGAACGGCGGCGGCTGACGGAATTGCAGCGGCGTGACATCATTGGATGAAAGCACTGGGATGCCCTGACGCAAGAGGCCGCCACCGCGACCGAAACTCTCGTTGCTGACGAGGCGCGTCAATCCCGGCGCACTCTGGAAGATGAACGAGGAGAAGACAAAGGTGTTTGTCCGGTCGTAGGCGAGACGGTAGTTGGCGCGGATGGAAGTTTTGCCCGTGCCGAACGGATCCCAGGCGAAACCGACGGAGGGCGCAAACTGATAGAGCGAATCTTTGTAGAGTTTCCCTTCGTCGAAGCGAAATGCCTCGGTCGCGGGTTCGCCGACGGCGAGCCGTTGTTCGGGACGCAAGACGATATTGTTCGGCGCGCGTGGCGAGAGACGCATCTCCCAACGCAGACCGAAGTCGATGGTCAGGTTGGGGCGTATCTTCCAAGTGTCTTGCCCGTAGAAGTCGAATTCGGGGTAGCGCGCGTCGTAGAGAAAGCGCGTGCGCGGCGGGCCGAAGGTGTTGTCGTCAATCGCCACAAATGCCTGATTAATCGTCCCGACACGACCGAGCAGGTCGTTAATCACGCTATCGAGACGACTCAAATCCGTGCCGTTGATGCCGGGCAGATTGCTCGTTCCGAACGAGGCCGGAACGGGGTTGGTGCCCGTGCCGAGTCGAATCACTTCGCGGGTCAGTCCGCCAGCCACCGAACTGCGGTCGTCGATGTGTTTTTGGAAACGGAGGTTGGTGCCGAACTTGATGGTGTGTGCCTCGCGCGCCCAACTCAGGTTATCGACGATTTGCGTGGTCGTCACCTTGCGCGCGTTGTTGACCGGCTCCTCAAAGTTCAAGGGGTCGGTCGGGATGTTAAGAATGACGGGGAAATTGATGTTGGGGTCTGGGTTGTCGAAGCTAAAGGAGAAGCGATTGAAGCCGACGACGAATTCGTTGACGAGATTGGGCGTAATCGTCCAGCGATGATTAACTGCAAGGTTGCGCGGCTTGCGGAAGGTATCGACGAAGTTTGGAAAACCGGGGAATCTTTGCAGGCCGCCGTTGCCGTTGTCGCCGAACGTGTTTTGCGCGCCCTGTGCCCAACGGACGTAGAGCGTGTGGCGGTCGTTGAAGTTGTGGTCAATCTTGGCTGTGAAGTCGTACTGACGTTCGACTTGCGGAGCGACGAAGCCGAAACCTGCGGTGTTGAGTCCGTCGCCGATGTTGAAATTGTTGGGCAACGGCGTGACGCCGATGATGCGTTGCGTGGTCGGGTCGAGACTGAGACCCTGCGGGTTGTTAAGAACGTTGTAGGAGCCAATCGTTAGACCGGGCAGAGGGTTTCCGTTGGCGTCAACGGAAGGGGTCGTCTGCGAAGCGTTACGATTGAGGCCGCCCTGCACGTAGCGGAAGATGCCGTTGCGCGCCTGCTGTGTATAGACGGTGCGATTGACGAAGAAACTCTGATTCGTGCGGAGCAACTGAAGATTGGTGAAGAAGAACGTGCGATTCTTGCCGTTCCATGTCGAAGCGCCGCCCTCGCCGAAGCGCGGCAGGATGACGGGGCCACCGACGGAACCGCCGAAGATGTGCTGCACAAACTGCGGCCTCTGCACGCGGTTGATGGTGTTGACATACTCGTTGGCGTGGAAACGCGGCGTTTGATAAAACTCAAAGAGCGAGCCGTGAAACTCGTTCGTCCCGGAACGGGTGACGAGCGTCACCTGCGCGCCGCTGCTTCTGCCGAGTTCGGCGGTAAAGTTGCTGGTGACAACCTGAAACTCCATCAGCGAATCGGGATTCGGACGGATGGGCGTGAAGTTCGAGCCGCCCGCCGTTGTGTCGTTGATGTCGATGCCGTCGAGCGTGAAATTGAAGGCGCGGTCGCGTGCGCCGTGGACGTGGATGCCGCCGCCCGTATTGGCGTCGGGCGTCACGCCGGGCTGAAAGAGAACGAAGGCGAGTGGATTGCGCCCGCGATTGCCGACGATGGGCAGAGAGACGAGTGTCTGCTGCTCGACCGTGTTGCCGATATTGCCCGAACTGCTCGTCTGCACCAGTTCCGCCGAGCCGGACACGGTGACAGTCTCCGCGATGTCGCCCGCATCAAGCGTCACGTCGATGGTCGCGGGCTGGTTGATGTTGACTGTGTTGCTGTTGGAGACGAATTTCTTGAATCCACTCTTCTCGACGGCGACGGCGTAAGTGCCGACTTGCACCGAGTCGAACGTGTAGGCTCCGGTGGAGGAGGTCTTGGTCTTGAAATCGACGTTCGTGCCCTCGTTGGTGAGCGTCACGGTCGCGCCCTCAACCGCCGCACCCGTCGAATCGAGCACAACGCCCGTGACGCGCGATGCGGTGCCCTGCGCCCAGGCCGTCGCGCCGAAACTCAAAAGCAACGCCAGACATAGAAGTAGGGGAAATAGTCTCCGTCTTTTCATTAGAGGCTCCTGTTCAAAAGTATCAAAGGCAAAGCGGGTCAAAGAGGAAGCGGCGCGAAACGTCTAGGGCACAGCATGAGCTATACCGCAAATCATCTCACCTTCAGTTCTGTGAACGGTCGCGCAACGAGAGAATGCACGTCACGCACAAGAAGAATTTTCAACTTACGTCGATAAAGGATGGTCGAACCGCTTGCTCGAAGTTTTAGAAGCATATCCTATACTTAACAACTTTGTAAGGGAAACTAAAAAATTTTATCGCTCGAATAACCATCTTTGATAGGACAGACGCCATCGCACGGCGCTTTCGGCGAGCACCCGCGAAGTTTTCCGTTCGCGCCGCCCTCGCTCCGGCAAAAAGATGCACGGCGAAGACCAGACGCTCGCGGAAGGAATTTTTTCGATTATCAACATGCGACCGGAACGAGTGCGCGTCGGACGTTTCCGGTGAAGAAAAGCGTTACTCTCCGGCAGGCAACTTATATTCCAGCAAACCCTGCCGACGCAATCGCCCTAAATCTCGCCAACGGACGCCCCACCAAAACGCCTGCCATCTAAAAATATGGATGTCCCGGCTAATTTTTTGGATGCGCCTCGATTCCGTCGTCCATTTCGTTTCGATTTTCTGGCGTGAGTTGAGAGGAAGACGAAGGCGTTCCGGTTCGGCTTGCGACCTGAGCGCCCTCACCTTCCTCTCAATCATGGGCAAAGTGATTCACGATTCACTGTCGGGTGTCGCTGCTGTAGCTGCGGACATCCTCAAGAGTTCTCCCCGTTTCGGGGTCTATCTCGTTCGCCTCAGCGTTCTCGACGGTCGTGCAGGATAACGATGTCGGCTGACGCGGTTGAGGTGTGTCCGGCGGCGTCGGTGATGGTAGCGGTGACGCGATAGAGACGACCATCACGGTCGCTACCGTCGCGGCGCGCTTCCACGTCGAGCATCTCAGTCCATGTCGCCGTGTTGCCGCCGCCGAGGGCGCGCGCAGGAATGCCGAGCGACGTGCCGTATTCGTCTGTGACGACGTAAGAAATGGTGGCGAGACCTGATACGGCGTCTGCGCCCGTGCCGCCGATTTCGACGGCGACGGTGCGACCGTTGGCCGGCCAGATGGCGGACGGCGTGGCCGAGAGCGTGATGTCGGGCGCGGTCTTGTCAATCTTGACGGTGATGCTCTGCGGCGTCTCGACGTTTCCCGCGCGGTCGGTCGAACGGAAATGGACGGTGGTCGTCCCCTCCTGACTGATGACAAAACTGCTGTTGTAGGCTTGCCACGTCGCGCCGCCGTCGGTCGAGTACTCCGTCGCCGAGACGCCGGAGCAGTTGTCGTTTGCCGTCAGTGTGACGCCGACATCGCTTGTGTGCCAACCGTTCGCGCCGTCGGGCATGGAAGGCGTGAGCGCGGCGACGGTGGTCGGCGTGGTGTTTTCCACTCCAGCATCGGCGGTCGTGACCACGCCCTCCGCGACTGTGGCGACGCAAGCATACAGCGTCTCGGAGCCGAGTTCGGCGCGGACGAGATACTGGCCGGGCGCTAAATCGACGCCGCCATAGAAGCCGCCGCCGTCGGTCGCGGTGGTGCGTGTGGCGTGCGTGTCGAGATTCTCAATCGTCACGGTGGCCGTATCGAGCGGCGTCGAGTCGGCGCGTCGCGCAAAGCCCATCAGGTGTCCACGCGTCGGCGTGGCCTTCCAAGAGAGCGTCGGAATCTGCGCGGCCTGGCTGAAGATGGGCGTCGGGTTGGCGGCGGTGTCTTCGTAGTTCGTCAGGCCGTTGACGGATTTGCCCGTCGTCAAACCGGAAGCGAACTCTGCGAACGGACGTGCGGGTGTGTTCTGTCCGGCAGGGAACGAATGCGGGTTGGCGGCGACGGCGATATTCGAGGTCGCCATCGAGAAATAGATAATGCCGATGCTGCTGTTGCCCGTGCTCGAAGGCGCGAGCGCGCGTCGCGTCTGTCGGATGGTGCCTTCAACTGAGTTGACGAACGCGCCCTGTCCAATCATGGTCGCACGATTGTACTGATGGTTCTTCGTCCACTCGTTCCACGTGTCGTTTTGAATAACTTGCGCGGGCGTGTTTTCGCGTTTGTAGTTCATCGGCATGGCGATGTCGAGGATGCCCTCCTCCGTCCACGCGCGCCAATCCTGATAGACGCGCCAATAGGCTTCCGCAGAGTTCCACGCCGCCTCGGTCGTCGGGCCGCCGCCGAAGGCAATCAAGGCGGCGGAGATTTTCAACTGCGGCTTGACGGCGACGGCGTTCAAGTAGACGCGTCGGACGAGATTCGACACTTGATCGCGTCGCCACTGCGACCAGAGCGGGTCGCCTGCCGTGGGCGGCGGCGACCCGACGGCGATGCCGTGCCGACGTTGAAAGCGTTCGACGCTCGTCTGGTTGTAGCCGATGTTCGTGCCGTTCGCGGGCGTTTGACCCGTTGCGGTGAATTCGGGATAACGAATGCGGTCGAGATGCAGACCGTCAATCTCGTAATTACGGACGAGATGCATCAGGACATCGACGCTGTAGGCTTCGGCGTCGGGGTGGCCGAAGTCGAGCCAGAAATCCGAGCCGAAGCGATGGCCTTGAAAGCCGATGCCGTTGGCAGCGTTGTCGGGCAGGAGCGTGCGCGTCAGCCAGTTGTTCGGGCTTTGGACGATTTGTTGCGTCGCGGGATTGTAGCCGCCGTGGAGGTTGAAGACGTGGTTAGGGCTGAGGGGGCGTCCGAGCGTCGCGGAGGACGCGAAGTTCGGATTCTTGTTCCAGACCGCGCCCATGATAACGAAGGCGTGAACTTCGATGCCGTTGGCGTGTGCTTCCGTAATCATATCCTGAAGCGGGTCGAAGCCCGATGCGATGGGCGTGAAGTCCGGCGGCGGCTCAAGGGAGTTCAGATACCACGCGTCGCCGCGTCGGCGCACCTGCGCGAAGATGGCGTTGGCGTTGGCGGCCTTCGCATTGTTGATGACGTTGACGACATCCGCGTGATTGTTGAGCGTAGTATTGAACGTATCGACCCAGAAGGCTCGATATTCGGTTCGTGTATCCTGCGCGTGCGCCTGTCGCGCGCCGGACACGGCGACGAGCAGGATGCACAGAGCGAAGATGAAAAGGAGACGCGCAGAGAGTTTCGTCGTCTCACACTGCGACACAAAGAGAGGGCTTGGAAGCATGTGGGTGTAGCTCCTTTGCTGTTTATCTGTCAGGATTGAAGGTTAATGAGAGCGCGTTTGTGATAAACGTCTATCTCGTCACGTTGTCGGGATAAATCGTGTTCAGCAGTTGTGCGAGACGATAACCCGCGAGCGCGATACGACGGCGCGACACATCTCTGGTGCGCTCGGCGTAGGCGTTGGTCGGCACGGAATTTTCCGGCAAGTCATACGCGGCGGTGCGCGCCAAATCGAAACTCTCCTGCGCCCACTTCTCAGGGTCGAGCACGCGCCATTCGGAAGCGAGGTTGTTGGCCGGATGCGCGGCGACCACCGCTCGCACGTAGGCATCGAAACGGCGACGCGTGTAATCTTCCATCGGACGCGGCGGCGACCAGAAATAGAAAAGACCACCCGCCGCATCCCAGTAGGAATGGAGGTTGGTCGCTTCGGGCTGGTTGAGTTTGAACTTGTTGCCGCCCAAATCGCCATCGCGGTTGCCCGCGCTATGACGCGTCGCGGCATGCAGCGGTTGATGAATATCGCCGACGAGATGCACCATGTAGCCAAGCAACTCGGCATCCTTCTTGTCCGTGCCGGTTCCCTTCTTCAACATCTCGATGACCCACTTGGTACGCGTTATCACGTTGTTATCGGTCAGCTTGATGCTTGGATCGGGCGCGATGCCGTCAAAGAGCGGCGGGTTGACGTAGTGCCACTGGTCTAAATCGTCGTGCGTCGAATCCGATTTGATGTCGTCCATCCAGACGCTAATGGTTACGCCGTCATACGTTCGACCACAGAAGCGAATCGTCTTGGTCAGCGCATCGACACGCTCCTTCGCACGCGGGTTTAATCTGTCATAAGCAATCTGCGAAACAACCATGTGCCCCGTGTCGTGCCACGCCAACACAGACGCCTGCGGCATCAACAACGTCGCAGCAATCAACAAAACTCGCCAAATTTTACGCATCATATTTCCCTTTCAAATCAATTCACAGGATGGACGATAAAAGCAGGCGGGATGAACAGATAAGACGAAGGCGATGGGGAAAGGGTTAAAATGGAAAGACAAAAACCAAAGTCTGTTCGGTCGCTTTCCACGTTTCGCCTGTTAACCTTATCCCTGCTTTTCATCCTGTCTATCCTGCACGTTTTTATCCTGTCCCTCCTGTTAAATTTAGGTTAGCGATAAATCAACGCGCGTGCGCGGGCGCGTCGAAACTCGTCGAGGCGCGTCGCCCATGCGCGTGTAATATCTTCGGGCGCGTCGGCGCGTCGGACGCGTTCCAGTGTGTCGGCGTTGGCGAGCAGACGGAGGTAGTCATCCACTTTCCATTCCGTCGGATAGAAACGCCGGAGCGCGACGGCGATTTCCAGTCCCACGCGGAGCGGACGAAACTGCGCGCGGTCGGTGACGATGATGTTGATGCCGCCGCAATCTTCGCCTTTGAAGACGGAAGCCTTCGGCGTGAAACGCACGGGCACAAAACGCACGCCCGCGAGTTCGCGGCTGTTGAGATAAGGCGCGAGGCGCTGCCCGTCGAGCCACGGTGCGCCGACGATTTCAAACGGCGTATCCGTCCCGCGACCGACGGAAACGTTGGTCGTCTCAAGCAGGCCGACGCCGGGATAAAGCGTCGCTTGCGCGAGGCTTCGCATGTTGGGCGAAGGATTGACCCAGATGAGTCCCGTCGCATCGAGCCACATGGCGCGTCGCCAGTTGTCCATCTTGACGATGCGGAGGTCGCAGCCGAGTTTCTTCTGCTCGTTGAAAAATTGCGCGAGTTCGCCGATGGTCATCCCGTGTCTGACAGGAATCGTGTAGTACGAGATAAAGGAGAGTTTATCGGCGTCGGCCACCGGCCCATCGACGTCTATGCCGTTAATCGGATTCGGACGGTCGAGCACGAAGACTGGCAACTTCACCTTCGCCGCTTCCTCCATCACATAGCCGAGCGTCGAGATGTAAGTGTAGAAGCGCGTGCCGACGTCTTGAATGTCGAAGACGAGCGCGTCGAGTTCCTTCAAATGTTCGGGCTTCGGCCTACGCGTCTCGCCGTAGAGCGAATAGATGGGCAGACCCGTCTTCTCGTCTTTCGCATCCGAGACTTTCTCATCCAACGCCCCGCGTATGCCGTGCTCCGGCGCAAACAACGCGACGAGCCGGACGTTCGACGCTTCGCGCAACACGTCAATCGTCTGACGCCCGCGACGGTCGCGCCCCGTGTGGTTCGTCACCAACCCGACACGCATCCCTGCCAACTGTTTGAAACCATCGCGCGCCAGCACGTCGATTCCCGTCAACACTTCCGCATCCGGCGACAGCGCACCGACGCCGCCCGCCGCGTTGCCTGACGTATTGGTTGCCGAAGCGATGCGCGCCGCGCTCGCCAGCAAGTCGGCAGCATAACGCGCCGACTCGTCACGCGCCTGTTCGACCGACGTGTCCAACACCGACGCCGCCACAATCGAAGCGATGCGCCCGCGCAGAGCGCCTACGTCGCCCTTGCCTTCCGGGTGCACGCGGTTGCTCAAGAAGACGACGAAGGTTTCGCTCGCCGGGTCAATCCACATGGATGTTCCGGTGAAACCGGTGTGGCCGAAGGAGCCGAGCGGAAAGAGGTCGCCGCGATTCGACGAAAAGCTACTCGTTATGTCCCAACCGATGCCGCGAGCTTCACCTTCATCCGTCACGGCGCGCGGCCTCGTCATCGTCGCCACGCCGAGCGGACTAAGAATACGCACGCCGCCATACTGCCCGCCGTTCAAAATCATCTGGCAAAAAATCGCCAAATCGTCGGCGGTCGAAAACAGACCTGCATGACCAGCTACGCCGTCCATGCGATTCGCCGTCGGGTCGTGCACTTCACCGCGCAACATTCTTTCGCCCTCGGCGTTCGACGCATCCGGCAGCCCGCCCAGATAACTACGCATCGTGCGCACGGTCTCGGTCGGCGCGATACGCGGCCAGAGTTCCCTGCGCGGGCGAAAACCCGTGTCGCGCATACGCAGCGGCTCGAAGATGTTGCGACGCGCAAACTCGTCGAGCGGCTGACCGCTCACGCGTCTGACGACTTCACCGAGCGCAATCAATCCGATGTCGCTGTAAACGAAACGCGTCCCCGGCTGATAGCGCAGACGTTCCGTGTAGAGACGCTTCAACGCTTCGTCCGCGCCCGTCCACGACTCACGCAAATCGAAGTCGGGCGCGTAGCCCGAACGATGCATGAGCAGTTGCTCGATGGTGATGCGCTGCCGCGTCTCGTCCTTGAGTTCCGGCAAGTAACGCGAGACGGGATCGGCGAGACGCAGTTCGCCGCGTTCGACCAGAATCATGATGCTCGTCGCCGTCGCCACGATTTTTGTCAGACTCGCCACATCGAAAATCGTGTCCGTCGTCATCGTCTCGCGGGCGGGAACCACTGCACGCGCGCCGTAAGCCTTGCGCCACACCGCGCGACCACGACGCCCCACCAACACCACCGCGCCCGGCGTCTCGCGTCGCTCGATAGATTCGCGCACCGCCGCATCAATCCGCCCCAGACGCTCCGCCGACATCCCCACCGCCGCAGGAACCGCCGACGGCAGATTCAGGCCGAAACCCTGCACCGCGAAGACCGACACCAACACCGCCGCCACCACGCCGCGACGCATTGCGCCGCGCTGTCGCAACGCGCCGAGCATGTGCATGAGCGTGCCCGTGAAGATGCCGATGATGGCGGGCAGGGTCAAAGTCCTCTGCAAGTTTGCCAGTCGCGGTTCATAGAAGAACGCCGCGACCGACATCACTGTGGCGACGATGATGAAGACGGTTCCGGCGACCTGCAAAACCCTTCGCCAACGCTCCATGTACCAACTGAAGTAGACGCCGATGCCAATGTTGATTAATCCTGCCAGCAAGATATAGATATGCCTCGAACGAAACATCATTCGCCGTCCGCCGTCCAACGCGTCCATGTCGGGATAGTAAAATTCCATATATTGTCCGGTTAACAGAAAGATAACGACAACCGCGATTCCAACCGTTTGATGCAGTAGTTTCATATCTCTTTTGAACCACCGCCGAGCGACATCTCTCCGGCTTCTACCTGTCCGCCAAATGTGCGACGCTTCCGGCGGCGGGCGCGGCTTTGAGTTGAATACCTGTGCCGCGCGCGTAGAGGCCGGGCAGTGTGATTGGAAGTTTGCCTGTGATGTCGATTTCGCGCAGCAGGGCGCGTGCGGCGGCGCGTTGGAGACTCGGCATGTCGCCGTATGCGACGAGGTACGTGCCGAGGTCGGGGAAGTTTTGCAGCAAGTAAGGATTGCCGAAACTGATGCCGACGACGGGCTTCTTCTGTCGAATCAATTCCGACAAGACGCGCGTGCCCTGTTCCGGCAGGCCGACGCTGTTGGCCGCGCCCGAACGCACGCGCCCATACATTGAAGCGACGACGACATCCGCCTTCGCCGCGTGCACAAGCACGTTCTTTATCTCCTCTTCGGTCGAACGCCCGTCGAGAATCAAGGTCTGCATCTGCCGACGCCCGCTCGCCATCGCGCCCGCGAACGCGTTGGCAATCCAGAAACGGTCTTCGCCGTTGGTGATAGCGAGATTAAAGATGCGCGCGTCGGGTTTGATGCCGCCGTCGGTTTGCAGCAGACGCGCTTCGTCACGGACGAGCGTGATAGCGTGGTCGGCAATCTCCTGTGCGAGCGCGTGTGCGGCGGGCGTGGAGACGGCGCGGTCGAGTGAATCGAGCGGCGCGAGGCGTTGCTTGACCAGTCCGAGGTCGTACTTCGCCGCGAGAATCCGCCGTGCAGATTCCTCGATGCGTTTTTCCGTCAGCCTCCCGGCGTGCACCGCTTCACGCAAGCCGCGCACGGCGTCGTCTGCGTTGGCGGGTTTGAGCAGTATGTCCGCGCCTGCAAGCACGGCGCGCACCGCCGCTTCATCCTGCCGGAAGTAGATGGTGAGACCGCTCATGTCGAGCGCGTCGGTGACGACGATGCCGTCGAATCCCAAATCGCGCCGGAGCATGCCGTTGAGCACGACGGGCGAGAGCGTGCCCGGCAGTGCGGCCTTCTCCGCGACAATCTCGCCACCCTCGTCGACGTAGGCCGGACGGATGGCGGCGTCGCGCGGCAGCGGGCTGACTTCGGTCGGGTCAATTTGCGGCAGGCCGATGTGCGCCGACATGACCGCGCCTATCCCTGCGGCAATCGCCGCGCGGAAAGGAATGAGTTCGAGACTGTTGAGCCGCGCGCGACCCACGTTGATGACGGGCAGGCCGCGATGCGAATCGACCGCCGTGTCGCCGTGGCCGGGGAAATGTTTGACCGTGGCGATGACGCCCTCCTTCTGCGCGCCCTCGGTGAAGGCGGCGACGAATCGCGCCACGACCGATGGGTCTTCGCCGTAGGAACGGACGTTGATGACGGGATTCTCGGCGTTGTTGTTGACATCGGCGACGGGCGCGAAAACTTGCTGCACGCCAAGCGCACGCGCCTCGCGCGCCGTCCATTCGCCCTGTCGTCGCGCGTATTCGGGATTGCCCGTCGCGCCGACGGCCATGTTCCACGGAAAGTTAATCGTGTCTTCAAAACGCATCCCAGCGCCCGCTTCGAGGTCTGCTGAAATCAAAAGCGGACGGCGCGCGTGCTGCTGCATGCGGTTGACGAGATGCACCGATTCATAGACGGGGCCGCGAAAAAGGATGATGCCGCCGATGTGGTTCTGCTCTACTTGGCGACGCAGAGCGCGGTAAGCGTCGCTCTCCTGATTGAGAAACGAAGCGTTGACGCCGATGGAGATGAGTTGCCCGATTTTCTCTTCCAACGTCATCCGTTTCAATTCGCCGTCAGCCCACTTCAACGCGTCGCGCGACGGGCGACGCCTGTATGAAGACGAGAGGGATGCTGGCAAAACGGACGCCGCAGCCGTAGTCGCTGTCAACTTCGTCGCCGTCGCAACGTTGCCGCCCGAAGCGTCGTGGCTTGAAGTGTTGCGACTCACTAGGCTGTGAGTCGCAGCGTTGTGAGTCGCAGCGTTAAGAGTCGCAGCGTCTCGTCTTGATGGAGATTGTGCGTGGGGTGCGAGCGCGGGTGCGAGCGCGAAGAGGGCGGCGATGCAGAAGGAAGTCGAGGTCTTGAGTTGTCTGTGAAACGTTGCTGAATTCATCTGTCTATCTCTTGTGTTGAATGCTAATCGGTAGCGTTGCCGGGCGCGAGTTCGTCGCGGCGTTCGACGGGTGCGGAGTCGAAGGCGAAACTGGCGAGCCACGCGACGGCGAGCGTCACTGCGCTGCCGACGAGGACGTACCACGTCCACGCGAGCGGCGTCATAAAACGAATGTAGAGCATGACGGCGATGCTCGCCAACATGCCGACGAGCGCGGGCGGTTCGCTGACGCGTCGCATGAACGTCCCGACGAGAAAGACGCCGAGCACCGGCCCGTTGATGAGCGAAGCGACGGAGAGCGCCTGGTCGAGCGCCGAACGATTGCGACGCATCAAGGCGAGCGCCACGCCAATTTGCACGATGCCCCACAGGAGCGTCAACCAGTGTGAGACGCGCAGATAATGTCGGTCAGTGCGGCGCGGCGCGAAGGGCTTGTAGAGGTCGTTGACGGCGGTGGCGGCAATCGAGTTGAGCGAAGATGAGAGCGCCGCGGCAAAGATGGCCGCCACCACCAACCCTGACAAACCCGACGGCAAGTGCTTCGTGATGAAGTCTGGAAACACGCGGTCGCCGCCCGTGAATGGAAACGCCGCTTGAGCCGCCGTGAGCGTCGCGTATGCGGGGTCGGCGTCGGGGCGGTAGAAAGCGAACAGCAGGACGCCGATGAACAAGAAGCCGATAAACTGTGCGAGCACGACGGCACCACTCGACAGCAAAGCGGCGGCGGCGCGGCGCGGTCGGTCGGTGCACAGGTAACGCTGCACAAGATACTGGTCGGTGCCGTGCGTGCTCATCGTCAGAAAGCAGCCGCCGATGAGCCCCGCCCAGAAGGTATAGGTCTTGGTCAGGTCGAACGGCAGTTGAAACTGAAAGACGAGATTGCTGAATGGCAGCGCCGTCCAAAAACTCGTCGGCGAATAGAGCGTGTAACTCGTCGTGCGCCAGCCGAAGTCGAAGAGGTCAAACTTGTCGTACTGCGCGCCGAGCGCCGACGCCCCGCCGAAGCCACCGCCGATGGCGTTGATTAAAACGAGTGCGGCGGCGAGCGCGCCCGCGATGTAGATGCCGAGTTGCACCACCTCGACCCAGATAACCGCCTCCATCCCGCCGAAATATGTGAAGACAATCATCACCGCGCCGAGCAGGACGATGGAGAAGATGATGGCCGTCTCGGTCTGCGCCTGCGCGGTGGCGGCGTCGGTCGTGGTCTGAAAAGCCATGTAGACCGCCGCCAGTACAATCGCCGTCAATAGCAGACGCACGCCGTCCGCGATGTTTCGCATGACGACAAAGAGTGCCGCTGCCAGCATCTTGATACGGAGGCCGAAACGCCGTTCCAGAAGTTGATAGACGGTCAGGAGTTCACCGCGAAAATAGAGCGGGATGAATAGCAACGAGATGACCACGCGACCAAGCATGTAACCGAAGACGAGTTGCAGGAATTGAAAATTTCCGCCGCGCGCAAACGCGATGCCCGGCACCGAGATAAACGTGATGGTGGAAGTCTCCGTCGCCACGATGGACGCGGCAATCGCCCACCACGGCACCGTTCGGTCGCCGAGAAAATAGTCGCGCGTCGTCTCCTGCTTGCGCGAAAACCACACGCCGAAAAGTGTGATGCCGAGCAGGTAAGCCGCGATGATGGCAAGGTCGAGAAGTTTCATATCAGGGAATAGAATTCAGAATTCGGAAGCCGGAATACTCTGAATTCTACTCTATCAATTCGCTGAGCGCGTGGATACGCGGGCAGACGCTTTCGGGATGCAGGTCGAGCGGGTCGAGCAGAATGGCGTGCATGCCGACCGCTTGAGCCGCGAGCGCATCGTGCACGTAGGAGTCGCCGACGTAGACTGCTTCGTGCGGTTCGATGTCGAGACGCGACAAGGCCAGATGAAAGATTGCCGCATCGGGTTTGCGATGGCCGACAATCTTGGAGTCAATAAGGAAGTCGAAGAGTCCGGCGATTTCCACCAACTCGAACAACTCCTGCAAGCGTCCATCCTCCGTGTTCGAGATGACGGCGGTGCGGCGTCCACGACGCTTCAAAGCACCGAGCACGCGCGGCGCGTCGGGGTCAAGTCCGCACCAAACGTGTCGCGCGTCGTGCTCGGCGTCGATGCGCGTGGATAGTGTTTCACACGTCTCTGCGTCGAGACCGAGCGTGGCGTACATCCGCCGGAAAACCCAGTGACGCCGTTGCTCCTCGGCTGAAGGCGGGTGGCCTTGCTGCAATCTTTCAGCGACCGCCAGCATGCCCTTCTTCAAAGCCTCCTGCAACTCCTCGTCGCTGAATGAGCGACCCGTCTGCTCCGTCGCTAGTCGCCCCAGACGCGGCCAGTCAGGATGCACAAGCGTGCCGCCCGCATCGAAAATCACTGCCCGCACATCTTCAAGCGACGGATGCAGACGCATATCCTCATTCGCTTCAGTCACATGATTCCTCTCTGTCTTCATCAGTTTCACATATAACCAGCGTCAAAGTCTGCCACAGAGACACAGAGGCACAGAGACGAGATGAACCGAGAATTGGTGAGATATGAAACGACGCAAGGACAAGCCCTTGCGCTCGCTCGCCAAAGCCTTTTCCCTTTCGATATTCCACCATCTGCCCTTATCCCATTTTGTACTGCTCCGTGCCTCTGTGTCTCCGTGGCTAAGTCTTCGCTTATAAGTTCACTTCTGCCGCAACCTATCGACCGCCCGCGCGACCACGCCCTGCGCGCTCGCGAGCGCACGCTCGGCCTCATCCCTTGCACGATTTGTTTTGAACATGACGAGCGCGGTTCGCAAGTCGCCGCCCGCCTGTTCGAGTGCGGCGTGTGCCGCCGACTCGTCAGCGCCCGTCTCCGCGCTGAAGATACGCACCGAGCGCGCACGCAATTTAGTATTGCGCGGCAAGAGATTGGTCATACGATTGCCCGTGACGTAGCCGAGGCGAATCATGGTCGCCGTCGAGAGCATGTTGAGCACCATCTTCTGCGCCGTGCCCGCCTTGAGACGCGTCGAACCCGCAATCACCTCGGCCCCGACTACGGGCACAATCGACACTTCCGCCACTCTCGTAATCCTCGAATCCGGCACACAAGCGACCGCCACCGTGAACGCGCCGAGCGTCTCGCGCGCGTGCGCGACCGCGCCGACGGTGTAGGGCGTCCGCCCCGAAGCGGCGATGCCGACCACGGCGTCTGCCCGCGTCGCCCCGCGCGTCTCAAGGTCTCGCCCGCCCGCCGCCTCGTCGTCCTCCGATGCCTCCACCGCACGATAGCAAGCCTCGTACCCGCCCGCGATAATGCCCTGCACCAACTCCGGCGAGACGCCAAACGTCGGCGGACATTCCGCCGCGTCCAACACGCCGAGACGCCCGGACGTTCCCGTGCCGACATAGAAGAGACGCCCGCCGTTGCCGAGTCGTTCCACGATTCCATCCACCGCGCGCCCGACATCCGGCAACACACGTTCGACCGCCGACGCTACACCGGCATCCTCCGCGTTCATCAAACGCGCGATGCCTTCGGCGGAGAGCGTGGCGATATTCGCCGTGCGCGGATTCTCCTGTTCCGTGATGGGAACCTGCTCTGCTCCGTCTGTGGTCATTTTACGGTTGTCGCTTGAGAGCCTGTGGTCTGCAAAACATCAACCCGCGAGCGCGAGTTGTCGTGGTTGTTCGCGCGCCGCGTGTGCGGCGGCTTGCGCCATCCGCGCGGCGGCTTCGGCGGGAGCAAAGAGCGGCGGCGCAAGACGCGCCTTCGGTGCGGCGCGTTGAATCTCCTGACGTAGAGGCAACAGTACAAGGTCGCCCGCCGCGAACACGCCGCCCACATACCCGACCTGAAAACTCTCGCGACCCATGTGCAGTTTATCAATAATTGCGACCGCCGCCGCGCCGAGTTCGCGCCCTGCATCGCTCACAATCTCGCGCGCCACCGCATCACGCGCACGCGCGGCGTCGATGACGTAACGCGCGAATCCGGCGATACGGTCGTTGGTCATACTCGGCGTATAAATGGCCGTGGCGAGGTCTTCGGGTATTGCCACGTTGAAGTATTTGCGTGCGGCCTCGACGAGCGGCGTCTTCGGCGCACGCCCGTCCGTCGCCTTCGCCACCGCCTGCAAACCGCGACGCGCAATCCACGAACCGCTTCCCTCATCGCCCACAATCGGCCCCCAACCGCCGGCGCACGCATGCTTACCGCGCGCGTTCGTGCCGCAGCAGACCGAACCGGTTCCGGCGATGATGACGAGGCCGGGCTTGCCGTCCGTCGCGCCAAACAGAGCGATGTCGGCATCCGACACCACTTCGAGACGACCGATGCCGAGTTCCTTCAACGCCTCCGTCATGCGCTCTCGCAGGTCGAGACGTTTGACGCCCGCCAGTCCGATTTCGGCGGCGACGATTTCGCCCCTCCGCACACCCGCCGCCACACATGCGCGGTCAACCGCCTGACGAATCGCCGTCGCCGCCGCCACGACGCCCACGCGCAAGGGATTGGAAGGCCCCGCGCGTCCTTCGCCCAACACCCCTTCGTGTTCGTCAACGACGATGGCGCGCGTTTTCGTGCCTCCGCCGTCCACACCGATGACAAGTTCCGCCGCGCGTGCGGGTGCGGCGTGCGCGGCGGCGACGAGTTTGGGAGATTTCGATTTTTCCTTTGCCTTCATGGGGGTTTTCCGGCGTGAGACAAACTGCACGGGCAGACCAAAAAACACGCTCGATAATTTTCTTGTGCAATTGTAATAACGGACGGCGTATAATGGAAACTAAAAGATTTTATTTGTGCGATAACCATTCTTGATACCGGAGAGATTGATGGAGATACGTCAACTCAGAGCCTTCACGGCCATCGCCGAGACACACACTTTTACCGCCGCCGCGCTCCGCGTCCATGTCACGCAGGCTGCCATCAGCATGCAGATTCGCCAACTCGAACATGAAATCGGCCTTCCGCTTTTTATTCGCACGCCACGCCGCGTCGTCTTGACGGAAGCTGGAGAGAAACTTCTCGAACGCGCGCGTGCCATCCTCCGCGAGCATGATGCCGCGCTCGCCGAACTCGCCGAACTCGCAGGAGCCGAACGCGGGCGTCTGCGCGTCGGCTCGGCGTCGGCGATGGTCTCCGCCGACCCGCTGCCGCGAATCTTGAAGGAGCTACGTCGCCGACATCCGAACGCCGAAGTCTCCGTCACTTCCGGCACCAGCGAAACCCTCGTCCGGCAGATACTCGCGGGCGAATTGGACGTGGCCTTCGTGTCGCTGCCCGTCGGCGCACGCGGCGTCGAGACGGAGGCGTTGAATCAGGATGAGTTAATCGCCATCGCGAGTCCGCGTCATCCACTGGCGAAGCAGCGCGTCGTCAGCGCGTTTGCGCTCGCGGGCGAGAAACTGATTCTCGGCGAGCGCGGCGGCAACACGCGTCGTCTGATTGACGAATTTTTTGCCGAGGCGGGATTGAAGCCGACGGTGGCGATGGAGTTGAGCCGTCAGGCCGCTATCAAGCGGATGGTCGAAACGGACATGGGCGTCGGCATCGTTCCGCGCAAGACGGCGCGCGACGAAATCGCGTCGGGTCGTCTCGTTCAGTGGTGGATTGAGGGCGCAAGCATCAATTGGGAACTCGGACTCGCGCGGCTGCACGGCGGTTACAATTCGCCCGTCTGCAAAACCTTTACCGAACTCTGTCACAAATATTTCGAGACGGGCAAGGAACCGCCCGCAGGGGCGACGACGGGCAAGAGCAACGCGCGACGCTCAACCACTAAAGCTCGCAAACGTTCCACCGCACGCAGGGCTAATGCTTGAAGCTCGTCGCGGCTGATTCAAACTTTTCTGGAAGCATCTGTTATTGCTGCGCTTCGATGTGCTTGCGGATGTGTGTCGCGAGTTGGGCGGTGTCTTCGGGTTTGCGGAGGCATCCTTGCGCGCCCGCTTTGGCCGCTTCTTCGTGGTCGAGGAGGTCTGCGAAGGCGGTGTAGAAAAGGACGGGCGTCCGGTCGTCAAACTGTCGTATCTCGCGGCAGAGTTGGAGGCCGTCTTTGTCTGGCAAGCCGATGTCGAGGAGAATCAACGCATATCGTTTCTCGCGCGCTTTCTCCACACCTTCGTCCGCCGTCTGCGCCGAGGTGACGACGAATCCCTCCTGCTGCAAACTCCACTCAACCAAGTCGCGCGTATCCGCCGTGTCGTCAACAAACAGGATTTCGTGCCGAATCTCACTCATAAAACCTCCAGAAGATTTCGCATTTTATTCGATATATCTTTTCATCAATTCTTTCCAGCGTCCCTGTACCTTGAGGATGAATTCGCAAACTTCGCGGACTGCGCCGGAGCCGCCGGATAGACGCGTGACGTAGTGCGCGTGTGCGCGCGTGTCTTCGCTGGCGTCGGCGACGGCGACGCCGAATCCCGAACGCCTCATTAAGGGAATATCTGTCACGTCGTCGCCGACGAAAGCCACTTCCTGTTCGCGCACACCGGCGGCGACGATGATTTCGTCGAAATCCTTAATCTTGTCCCACGTCCCTTGCCGCAGGTAGGTGATGCCGAGGTCGCGTGCGCGACGTTCGACCGCGCTCGACGTGCGGCCTGAGATGATGCCTGATTGAAGACCCGCGCGATGGAGGAGGACGAGGCCGTGGCCGTCGCGCGTGTGAAAGCTTTTCTCTTCGTCGCCGTTTTCCAGCAGCGTGATGCGTCCGTCGGTGAGCACGCCGTCGCAGTCCATCAAAAGCAGCTTGATGCGTGCGGCGCGTCGTTCATTCTCCATCAACTCATGCATCGGCTTTCTGCTTGACCTCGAAGATGGGAAGCGCGAGCAGACGCCAACCCGCGGGCGTGCGCGCGAGCAAGAGAACCGCCGTGCCAGCATGTTCGCGCCCTAGAATTTTGGCGTTGACGCTGACATCGACGGCCATCCGTTGCGTGCCGAGCGGTTCGGTGCGGAGCACGCGCGTCTGCCACGATTCAGGCTGATTGCTGACGAGGCCACGGACGAAATCGTTCAACTCTCCCGGCACGATGAGCGCATCAATCCCGACTTTTCTTCCGCTCTGAATCGCTGCATCCAATTGCGTGACGAAGTTTCTCGCTGATTCATCCAGGGTGCGCGGCGGCGTCGCCGTGGATTCGGCTCTGATGCGTGCGGCGCGTGCGGCGAGCGCGGAGGCATAGTCGCCTTCGGTGCGCGCCGCTTCGTCGAAACGCTTGATGGCCTCTGCCGTCTGCCGTCGCTGCATGGCGATTTCGCCGAGGCCGATGTTAGCCCACGCGAGCGTGGCAGCGGTCGGGAGCGGGAGGGCGACGACGGCGCGAAACTCCTTTTCCGCATCGTCGAGACGGTTCTGTTCGAGCAGCGCGCGACCGAGCCACGTACGCGCCTCCTGCGACTGTGGTGTGCGTTGAAGGATGGAACGCGCGGCCTGTTCGCTGAGAGCATATTTCTGCTGCGCGAACTGCCTTACCGCTTCTGCGAGCAGTTCTTCGGTCGAGGGAGCGCGCGGCGCGATGTCGTTGGCGTAGTCGAGTTGCGGGTATAGCTTTTCGGGGTCAACTTCGACGCGTGTGATTTGTCCGGCGGTTTTGAAACGCGCTTCGCCGAAATCTTTGGCGGGCACGGTCGCCTGCGCCGTGACGCGCTCGCCGCTCTGCGTCGTCGCCACGACCGACACGGTTGTGTCAATCGAGCCGATATTACGCAACGCCGAAACCCATTCGCCCGCGCGCTGCTGCGGCAGCCCGACGATTAAATCCGTGTCGGTCGGTTGATTAAAGATGCCTTCCAGAGCACGACGCACACCTTCGTCGGTGCGCTCACCGAGCGCGGCGCGCAAAGATGCGAGCGAGATTTTGCCGCCACGATTCGTTTCGAGTTCGCGCCGGAGCGTGTTCATAAACGCGTCGCGCCCGACGATGCGTTCGGCGACGAGTCGCCAAGCCATCGCGCCTTTGTTGGTGACGGACGCGAAATAGGTATCGACAAAGGGCGTTGATTGTGCGAGCGGCGCGTCGCGGCGTGCGACCGCCGCGTAAGCCGACGCCATACGCATTCGTTCGGCGTCGGCCACGTCGCGCCCGAACTGTTTTTCGAGAAAGAGCGTGGCGAGATAACGCGACAACCCTTCGCGCACGACGCCCGCGCCTTCGCTCTGCACTCCGGTCGCGCCGCCAATCCACAAACGCGCCAACGCTTCGGCGATGAGCAGAGCCGTGGCCGCATCCGTCTTGCTGCGACGAAAGACGGCTGCGTCGAGCAGGAGCGTCCCCGCCATGTCGAAGCCCGCGCCGCGCCGTACGGTGACGAGTCGGACGGGAGCGTCGGGAGCCGCGCCGAGCAATCCAGCATAGAAGGAACGCGCGGCGGCGGCGAGCGCAATCAGAGATTCTCCCTGTTGGCGTTCCTCCGCCGATGCGCCGCTCACCAACCACGCGCTCACGCCGCGCGCATCGCCCGCGCCTTCAATCGTGTCCCACTTGCCCGTCACGAAAAACGGTTGTGCATGGAGCGCCTGTTCAAACGCTGCGCCCGTCACCTGTCCGGTCGAGACGACGGTTTCGCCGCTCGCGGCATTGACCGTGAGACGGACGGGAGCCGTGTCTGCGCCGCGCGGCGCGAATTCGGTGTTGGGTGTCGGATACCAGTGCGAGAGTGGGAGAAACTGCGCGCCTTCGCCGGAGATGGCCGCGAGGCCGGAGTTTTCTCCGACGGGCAGACTGTAGTCGAGACTGACGTTGACCGCGCCGCCCGATGCGACTCCGTTGGGGAGCGTGACCGTGACCTGTTGAAGTTTGGTGCGTGCTTCGGCGCGCGTAGTGAACTGCGCGGCGGCGTCGCCGACGGTGGCGGATTTGATTTCGACCGACGGGTTCAGACGTACTGTGAATGTACGTCCGACGCCTTGCCCGATATTGCGTGCGGACAAGTTTGCGCGCACCGTGAGCGCGCGGTCGCCCGTCGCTGATGCTGCTGCGCCCGTGTTCGCCGTGATGTCGAAGCGCGTCACCTGCCATGCCGCACGCGCTTCCTCCTGCGCGGCGGCGCGTGTGGCGAAAGAGACGGAGACCAGAACGAGGACTAAGAGAAATCGAAGTGTATTCATTGTTAAGAGAGATGCTGTCTGAACGTCACATAGTCTGCTGCACAAACTCTGGCTCGAACTTTTTGAACGGCTCAATTTTTTGACGCGACGGCGTTGGCCGTGGGTCGTTTGTCGCTCGTTGTGGCGGCGGTTCGTTTAGTGTCGCTATGATGCCGGACGAGTTCGTGAACGTCGCGGAGCATGGCGAGAAGCGCGCTCATACGTTCGAGCGGAAGCGCGTTTGGCCCGTCGCTCAAGGCGCGTGCGGGGCATTCATGAACTTCCATGAAAACGGCGTCAACGCCGCAAGCGACGCCCGCACGTGCAAGCGGTTCGATGTATTCGGACTGTCCGCCCGTTGCATGACCGAGGCCGCCGGGGAGTTGCAAAGAGTGCGTCACGTCGAAGACGACGGGCGCGCCAAAGCTACGCATGATGGGAAACGAACGCATATCGACAACCAGATTGTTGTAGCCGAATGAGACGCCGCGCTCTGTCAGCAAGAGCTTTTCGCATCCGGCGGCGCGTGCCTTGCGGACGATGTTGCGCGCGTCGGCGGGCGCGAGGAATTGCCCTTTCTTGATGTTGACGGCACGACCCGTCTGTGCCGCCGCGTCGATTAAGTCCGTCTGCCGCGAAAGAAACGCCGGAATTTGCAGCATGTCGGCCACCTCCGCCGCCTGTTCGACTTGCGAAACATCGTGCACATCCGTCACGACGGGCAGACCCAACTCTTCCTTGACGGCGCGCAACGCCGCGAGCGCCGCACCGACGCCGATGCCGCGAAAGCTTTCATGTGATGAGCGATTGGCCTTGTCGAAGGATGCCTTGAAGACGTAATCGAGACCCGCATCGCGCGCACGCGTGGAGCACTCGCGCGCCAGCATCAAGACGTGCTGCGGCGATTCGACCACGCACGGCCCCGCGATGATGGTTAAACGCCCGTCGCCGAATGTCGCGTTGCCGACGTTGAAGGGTCGCATCTCCGTCGCTTCGTCGCGCGGAGTTTGATTGTCTGTCTCACTCAAATCTTTGTCGTCAATCATTGCTGCTTGCTTTCCTCGCGCGCCGCGCGGCGACGCAAATCGCGGATGCTGTTTTCGGCGAGACGCCGATTCTCTCCGGCGGGCTGCTGTCGCAGATAGGATTCAAACTCGCGGATGGCGTCGGGGATGCGACCCATCTTGTCGTAGACGAGGCCGAGATTGAAATGTGCATCGGCGAAGTCACCACCGCGTTGTTCAATCGCGGCGCGCAGGGCGGTTTCGGCTCCGGCGTAGTCTCGCTGCTTGGCGAGCGCGACGCCGAGCGCGGATTGCGCGTCGGGGTCGCGTCCCTTGTTCTGCTCGATGGCGCGTCGCATGGCGTCGGCGGCTTCGGCGTCGCGCCCTCGTCGGAGTTGAATAATGCCGATTTGAAAATACGCGTCGGGGTAGTTGCCGCCGCGACGTTCGATGGCTTCGCTGTAAGCCTTGACGGCTTCGTCAGCGTTGCCTTGAAGTTGGAGCGCGAAGCCGAGATTGTAGGAGGCTGAGGGGTAATCGCCGTTCTTCTTTCTGACGGCCTCGCGAAACTCGTCTGCGGCCTGACCGAGTTGCCCCTTCATCATCAACGCGCGACCGAGACGATTGTGCGCGTTGGCGAAGTCGGGTTGGAGTTCGATGGCTCGACGATAGTCGCGGATGGCGGCGTCGTAGTTGCGTGAGGAGAAATAGTATGCGCCGCGTTCGTAGAATTCGGCAGCGGAGCGCGGTTCGGCGTTGGCGGCGGGCGCGGCGCGCGGCGTGATGTCGGCTGACGAGAGCGTGCGACCGACTGATTCTTCGCCTTCACCTGCGACCGACGACGCGGTGTTATTCGTCCTGTCGGACGAACGCCACGCGACGAGCGCGACGACGAGCATGAATGCGACGAGCGCCAATGCGCCGATGAGCATGGGCGTCTGCCGCAAACGATTGCCCCACGTTTGACTCTGCACGGGAACGCGGACGCGCGATGCACGTCGCACGGCATCGGTCGAGAAATCCGGCGCGGAGGGCGCGGGCGTCACGTCGGCGTGCGCGGCGTCGGATGATGAGGCGGCTGCTGTTGAAGATGATGTCGGGGATGAAGTTGAAGCGGCTGAAGATGTCGCTGATGGAGATGTTGAAGATGCTGCTGACGAAGAGGGTGCTGATGAAACGTCGGCGGGAGATTTGTCGCCAGTTTGGACGACCGCTGATTCAGACGTTGCGGGCGCGTGCGCGTCGCTGATGGTGATGGGTGCGGTATTGGCGCGTGTCTGTCGGAGTCGTTCGATGTCGATGACGAGGCGACCGGAAGGCGTTTCAGTTCCGGCGTCGCGCAGCGTCTCGATGGTGGGCGCGCTGAACCCTGCCGCGGCATGTTCAAAGCCGAGACGTTCGGCGACGGCGTAGAGTTCGCGTCGAAACGCGCCCGCATCCGACGGACGATCCTGCGGCTTCTTCTCCAAAGTGTGAAGCACCACCTCTTCGAGCGCGGGCGGAATGGCGGACACAATGTCGCGCGGGCGTCGCGGCGTCTCGGACGAATGCTTGAGCGCGACGGCGAGCGGCGACGCACCGCTAAAGGGCGGCACGCCCGCCAGCATCTCGTAGAGAATCACGCCGAGGCTGTAGACATCGGAGGCGGGCGTGAGCACCGCGCCGTCGCACTGTTCGGGCGACATATAACGCGGCGTGCCAATCATCACGCCCGTTCCGGTGAGCGTGATGGGATTCGCGCCGTCGGTCGCATCGGTGGCGAGTTTGGCGATGCCGAAGTCGAGCACTTTGAGGAGGTGCGGCGCGTGCGGACGTTGGACGATAAAGATGTTGCCGGGCTTCAAATCGCGATGAATGATGCCCGCTTCGTGTGCGGCGGCGACGGCTGCCGACGCTTGCAGCATCAGCGAGGCGGCGCGTGCGGGGTCGAGCGGCGCTTCGCGCGCAATCACTTCGCGCAACGTCAAGCCTTCGAGCAACTCCATGACGATGTAGACGATGCGGTCGCGCGTCTCGCCGAAGTCGGTGACGGCGACGGCGTTGGTATGTCGCAGGCGACCCGCCGCACGCGCCTCGCGCCGGAAACGTTCCAACGCCGCATCGTCGTTGACCAGACGCCCGTTCAAGACCTTGACGGCGACGGGTCGCTCAATCAAGAGATGCGTCGCGCGATAGACCGTGCCCATGCCGCCTTCGCCGAGACGCTCATCAAGTCGATATTTGTCGTCGAGCACGCGACCGAGAAACGAATCGACGGGCGAGTCGGCTTCCATCGTCGCATCGGCGCGCAGAGCCGTCCCGTCCTCCGGGCAGGCGTTGACGCCCGACGCATACTGCCGACCGCATGTTGGACACTGAAGCATAGAAAAGCCGTGAATGGTAAATGGTAAATCGTAAATAGACGTTGACGAGTTGCCAAGCCTCAGCACGCATCGTATCTCTCAAACTGCGAAACTGGACTGCCTTTTCTATTCACGATTTACGATTCACGATTTACCGAATAGGGCTTGTCGTCCGGCTGAAACTCTGCGCGCGTAATGGCATAGTAAACCATATTCGCACCGTATAAAAATCCATCAACGCGCCGTTTCGACTCCCGACAACACCGCGCGCCTCTCATCCTTCATTCCTTCTCTTTACTACTTCATCCCTCCGTCATTATCCATTAGTCGTCGCCCGCGACAACGGCGTGTTCCGTTGTGGACGATTCCTGTTTGACCGTTTCCTTCACGGTCGCCTCGTCGCGCATACGGTTCTCGTAGGCGGCGCGCACGAAGGACGTAAAGAGCGGATGCGCGGCGAGCGGCTTTGATTTGTATTCGGGATGAAACTGGCAGCCGAGAAACCACGGATGCACGTCGTACGGCAGTTCAACCATCTCGACGAAACGACCGTCCGGCGACATCCCGCTAAAAACCAACCCGGCGCGTTCGAGCGTCTCACGAAACTCAGGATTGAATTCGTAACGATGTCGATGTCGCTCGCTTATCTCCGCGCTTCCGCTGTAGACCCCGCGCGCGAGACTCCCTTGCGTGAGTACGCACGGCCATGCGCCGAGACGCATCGTGCCGCCCATCTCTTCGACGCCGACGAGGTCGCGCAGTTTGAAGATGACGGGATAGGGAGTGGCGGCGTCGAATTCGGTGGAGTCCGCGCCCGTGAGTCCGCACTTGGAGCGCGCGTATTCAATGACGGCAGTCTGCATGCCGAGACAGATACCGAAGTATGGTGTTCGGGATTTGCGTGCGTAGTTGATGGCGCGAATCATTCCGGCGATGCCGCGTTTGCCGAAGCCGCCCGGGACGAGAATCGCGTCGAAATCACGCAGACGCGCCTCGTAATCCTCATCCATCAAACTCTCAGATTCGACCCAACGCACATCGACGCGCACGTTCGAGGCGACGCCGCCGTGCGTCAGTGCTTCGCGCAGAGACTTGTAGGAGTCTTCTAGTTCGACGTACTTGCCGACGATGCCGATGGTGACGGAACCGGCGGAGGGTTCGCGCACGGTGGCGACGAGTTCGCGCCAGCGTGTGAGGTCGGTGGTGTTGGCGGTCGCGCCGAGTCCGAGCGCGCCGACAACGAGGTCGTCGAGTCCCTGTTCGTGGAAGGCGAGCGGCACTTCGTAAATCGTATCGACATCCTGCGCGGCAATCACGGCTTCCTCTTTGACGTTGCAAAAGAGCGCGATTTTCGAGCGAAGGTCGCGCGAGAGCGGACGCTCCGAACGGCACAGCAGGATGTCTACGGCGATGCCGATTTCGCGCAGGTCGCGGACGGAGTGCTGCGTCGGTTTGGTCTTGAGTTCGCCTGCTGCGGCGATGTATGGAACGAGCGTGAGATGGACGAAGATGGCGCCGTTGCCGTCGCGTCCGCGCTGATTCTCCTCGTTGCCCATCTGTCGAATCGCTTCGAGGAACGGCAGAGATTCGATGTCGCCGACCGTGCCGCCGATTTCCACAATGACGACATCCACACCATCCTTCTCTGCGACGGCGCGCACGGCTCTCTTGATTTCGTCCGTGATGTGCGGGATGACCTGAATCGTCTTGCCGAGATAATCGCCGCGTCGCTCCTTTTCGATAACGGAGAGATAGATTCTGCCCGTCGTCCAATTGTTGCCGCGCGTGAGACGCGCGCTGGTGAAGCGTTCATAATGGCCGAGGTCGAGGTCTGTCTCGGCGCCGTCGTCGGTGACGAAGACTTCGCCGTGTTGAAACGGCGACATCGTGCCGGGGTCGACGTTGATGTACGGGTCGAGCTTAATCAACGCGACCGACAACCCGCGCGCTTCGAGCAGACAGCCGATGGACGATGCCGCCAGCCCTTTGCCCAAACTCGAAACCACCCCGCCCGTCACAAAAATGTATTTTGGCATCAGCTCTCCTAATGAAAATTTGGAAATGAAAAATTAAACAACAAGGCGAACAAGAGAGCTTACTTTTAAGCCCAAGCCTTCATCCTTGTTCTTCCTTTTTACATTCTTCATTTTTCATTTTGAATTGTCGTTGTCGTCGCCCGACTCATCCTGGTCGTCGTAATAGCCCGCGCGCAAATCCTTCTGTATCTCGATGGCCTCCGCCGCCTTCGGGTTCATCAACTTCTGTAACGCATGCAGCCCCGCGCCGACGCCCGTACTCATCGCTCCCGGCCCCTCCTTGACGCGCCGCTCAAACTCCTCCGGCGTGATAGGTTTCGGCGGCTTCCCGAGACGCGACAGACTGAACAGGCCGACGCACACCAGCGCGACGATAAAGATGAGTCCAATCCAATCGCTCATCAGCTTCTGCGTCCTCTCTTCTCTATCAATTCGCGGACGCGCTCAAGGTCTTCCGCCGTATCGACGCCGATTGACGCCCACGCAGTTTCAACCACACGAATCTTCGCGCCGTGTTCAAGGATGCGAAGTTGTTCGAGCGACTCGGCGCGTTCGAGAGCGGTTTGCGGCCAACGCGAGTATTCTAACAAAAAGCTGCGACGGTAAACATAAAGCCCCGTGTGCTTGCGGAACCGCGCGAGAAGCGACGCGTCGCCCGCGAGCGCAGCTTCAAGCGTACTGTGTCGCTGCACGGCATCACGCGGAAAAGGGATGGGCGAACGCGAAAAGTAGAGCGCGTGTCCTCGCTCGTCCGTCACCACTTTGACCACATCGCTGCTCAACACGTCGGCGACATTCGTGATGGCCTCGCACGTCGTCGCAACCGCCGCTTCCGCGTCGTCAATCAACGCCTCGACGGCGCTCTCAATCGTCTCCGGCGCGATGAGCGGTTCGTCGCCCTGCACGTTGACGATGATGTCCGCATCTTCGTGCATCGCCGCCGCTTCGGCGAGACGGTCGCTGCCGCTTCGATGATGCGCGCCCGTCATCAGGGCGTCGAAACCCGCACCGCGCACCGCGTCGAAGATACGTCGGTCGTCGGTCGCCACCAACGCGCGCACAACGTTTCGCGCACGCGCTGCCTGTTCCAACACATGCAGAATCATCGGACGACCGGCAATCAACAGGAGCGGCTTTCCGGGGAGACGTGTCGAGTTGTAGCGTGCTGGAATGATGCAGACGGCGCGTGGCCGCATGGGTGAGTCCGTGTTCTTCACGGGGCTACAACATAAACGCTCGCGCCCCGCGTGTCAACAATACAAGGGATGAGGCGGAGGGATGTGGGATGAAAGCAGACAAGGCGAAATGATTAAAGGGTTAAAAGGGAAAAGGGTTTAGCTCCGTTTCACCGTTTCTCGTTCCCCGTTTAACCTTTTCCCTTCCTGCGATTCATCCCTCCGTCCTTCGCCCTCATCCCTTGTTTGACACGTCACGTCGGGCGGGCTACCATGCGGCATTCGTTAACATTTTGGAAAGTTTTGTTTGGTCAATTTAATTTTCGCGTGCGCCTCGAACCGGGGAACTTGATGCCGCTGGCTGCTGTTGAGAACATTATCGAACTTGTCGGGCAGACGCCGCTCCTGCACCTCGCGCGCTTCGCACGGCCTCCGCTGGCGAGCATCTATGCCAAGTTGGAGTACATGAATCCCGGCGGCTCCGTCAAAGACCGCGCCGCGTTGGGGATGATTCTAGACGCCGAACGGCGCGGCCTTCTGCGTCCCGGTTCGACCATCATCGAACCGACCGCCGGAAACACAGGCATCGGTCTGGCACTCATCGGCGCGGCGCGCGGCTATCGCGTCATCCTGTGCGTGCCCGAAGGCTACTCGCTTGAGAAGATGAAGATTATGGAAGCCCTCGGCGGCGAGATAGAATATGTGCCGAAGGACGCCGGGATGCAGGGCGCGATTGACCGCGCGGAGGAATTGGCGCGCGACATCGAAGGAAGTTTTATCCCGCAGCAGTTTGAGAATCCCGCCAATCCGCAGTTTCATGAGGAGACGACGGCGCAGGAAATCATCGAACAGATGGACGGGCGCATCGACGCAGTGGTCTGCGGCGCGGGCACGGCGGGGACGTTCACGGGGCTGGCGCGTGCTGTTAAAAAGATTAATCCGCGAGTATTCTGTGTGCTTGTGGAACCGGAGGGTTCGATTATCGGCGGCGGCGCGGTCGGCACTTATCGCGTGGAAGGCATCGGACAGATGCAGTTCATCCCGCCGTGTCTCGACCGCAGCATGGCCGACGAGATTATGCAGATTAACGACGAAGAGGCGTTTGCCACCGTGCGCCGTCTGGCCGAGACGGAAGGGGTGCTCGGCGGCGGTTCGTCGGGCGTCGCGGCAGCCGCCGCACGTCGCCTCGCTGAACGTCTCGGACAGGACAAACGCATCGTCACACTTTTTCCAGACGGCGCGGAACGTTACTTAAGTCAGGGGATTTTCGATTGATTCATTTACACATTGGCTCATTGATTCATTGTAGAGATTAATGGGTAAATGGAGAGATGAATCAATGTTTTAATAATTATTATGGGATTTGCAACCACAGCGATTCATGCCGGAAACGAGCCTGACCCGACGACGGGCGCGGTGGCCGTTCCGATTTACCAGACTTCGACCTACGCGCAAGAAGGACTCGGCAAGCACAAGGGCTTCGAGTATGCGCGGACGCAGAATCCGACGCGACTGGCGCTCGAACGCAACATCGCCGCCCTCGAAGGCGCGCGCTTCGGCTACGCCTTCGCCTCCGGCATGGCCGCGATTGACGCCACGCTCCGGCTCATCAAAGCAGGCGAGCACGTCATCGTCTCCGACAACACCTACGGCGGCACGTTTCGTCTCTTTTCACGAATCCTCTCAAACTACAACATCGAGTTCACCTACGTTGACACGTCGGACGCGTCGAACGTCGAGCGTGCGATTCGAGAGAACACGCGCATGGTCTTTGTCGAGACGCCGACCAATCCCGTCATGACGGTGACTGACTTGCAGGCCGTCTCGGATGTCGCGCACGCCGTCGGCGCACGCGTCGTCTGCGACAACACTTTCATGTCGCCTTACCTGCAACAACCGATGGAGTTTGGCGTTGACATCGTGGTGCATTCCACGACTAAATATTTGAACGGCCATTCGGATGGCATCGGCGGCATCGTCGTGTTGAATGATGAAAAGGATGCTGAATGGATTGCGTTTGTGCAGAACAGCGTCGGGGCGATTCTGTCGCCGTTCGACGCGTTTCTCGTCCTGCGCGGGACGAAGACGTTGGCCTTGAGGATGCAGCAGCACGACGCGGGCGGTCGTGCCGTCGCAGCGTTTCTGGAAGAACATCCGAAGGTCGAGAAGATTTATTATCCGGGTTCTCTGTCGCATCGTCAGCATGATTTGGCGAAGCGTCAACAGAAGGGTTTCGGCGGAATGGTGGCTTTCGAGACGGGTTCGCTCGAAGCGGCGCGCACCGTCCTTGAGAGCGTGCGTCTCTGCACACTTGCAGAAAGTCTCGGCGGCGTGGAAACTCTGATTTCGCATCCGGCGACGATGACGCACGCTTCCGTGCTGCCGGAGACGCGCGCACGCCTCGGCATCACCGACGGCCTTGTACGTATCTCGGTTGGCATCGAAGACGTGGACGACATCATCGCCGACTTAGACCAGGCGCTCAACAGAATCGGGTAAATGGTCAATAGTAAATGGTAAATGGAAACAGATTGAACCCATTTACCATTTACCATTTACCATTTACTATTCACTTATGCTTGTAGAGCTATACGCAAAAACCGACATCGGACGCATCCGCGCGGGCAACGAGGACAACTTTCTCGTCCTCGATTTGACCACCGAAAAGGCGTGGCTCGGCACGGAGCGCGAAGCCTCGCACGACGAGCTTCATCGTTTTGAACTCGGCGAGCGTGGTCTTGTGCTGGTCGTTTCCGACGGCATGGGCGGAGCGTTGGCGGGCGATGTGGCGAGTCTGATGGCGGTTGAAATCGTGCGCGACATGCTCATCGGCAACGACGTCGAAGAGGGGACGTGCGGGCCGGACACACCGCTCGTCGATTGTCTACGCAACGCCACCGACTATGCCAACTATGCGATTCATCGTCGCAGTCAGGAAGACGCGCGCTGCGCCGGAATGGGCGCGACGCTGACGGGCGCAGCCATCACGGGCACGACGCTCGACTTCGTGCAGGTCGGCGACAGTCGCGCTTACGTCATGCGCGGCGAAGAAATCAAACTCACCACTAAAGACCAGTCGCTCGTTCAGCAACTCGTCGATGTCGGCCAGATTAGCGAGCAGGAAGCCGAGACGCACATGTTTCGCAACGTGATTCTTCAGGCGCTCGGCGCGCAAGCCGAACTCGCGCCCGTCACGGGTCGCGTCCACATCCATCAGGGCGACATTCTTCTCCTATGCAGCGACGGACTCTCCGGCAAACTGCGCGCCGAAGATATGCATCGCCTCATCGGACAATCGCGCGGTGACCTCGCGGCGGCCTGCGACGCGCTCATCGAAGAAGCCAACGCACGTGGCGGCGAAGACAACATCACCGTCATCATCGCGCGCTTCACGGGCGACGAACTCCCCAAACCCGGCGCACCTCGCATCACCGTCGAACATCTTTCGCACGACGGCGACGCCCGCACCCTCATCAAAGAAGAAGACACGACGGAAAACCCCTGAGCCTTCAAACGACCGTGATTCCCTGAGCCTCCCTGCTCTTATCACTCCGTCGTCAAACATTCATTTCTCTTTACGTTTCCGCGCCGGATTGTTTATCTTGTCAGAGGGCGATTTCGTCCGCACTCTCCGGTAAGATTCCCGCACGCATTCTTCAAACAAATTCATGCCAAACATCAAACCTCTCAAGAAGTTGGTCAACAAGGCGCGCGACCTACGCGACAGCCATCGTGCGCGCCATCGTCCGAGCGGCTTCGGCTTCGCCCTGTCGGACAGCATCGACTATCTCGACGCAACGCACTGGGATGCCTTGACCGCGCACGATTCACTCTTTCTCTCGCGTCCGTACTTGCGCGTGCTCGAAGAGGCCGCGCCTGAGAATTTGCGTCAACGTTATGCGCTCATCTTTCGCGGACGCGAAGCCGTCGCGGCGGTCACGGCACAGACCGTCAGCATCTCTGCCGCACGCGTGCGTAAGATTTCCCGTCATCAAAAAGTCAACGCTCCGCTCGAACGAATCGAAGAAAGGATGCTCGTCTGCGGCAATCTTCTTTCGTGGGGCATGCACGGCGTCGCGTTTCGTCGTGGCGAAGACCCTGCGGCGCTCTGGCCTCCGGTCGCCGAAGCTCTCTACAGGATTCGACGCGCCGACCGTCTCTTCGGAGACACAGACCTTGTGATGGTCAAAGACATCCCCGACGAGCACGCCGAAGGAGCCACCGCGCTCGCCAAATTCTCTTACCGTCCGCTTGAGACAGACCCCGACATGGTGCTTGAGATTCCGCAGAACTGGCGGAGTTACGAAGACTATCTGGCGAGCCTCACGTCGAAATACCGGAAGACTGCGCGACAGATTGAGAAGGACGTGACGGCGGCGGGTTGCCGCGTTGAAGAACTGCGCGACGTGGCAGCGCACGCCGACGCGCTCCACGCTCTCTACATGCAGACGCACCAGAACGCGCGCCTTCGTCTCGTTACGCTTTCGCCCGATTTCATCCCTTTACTCGCCGCACGACTCGGCGAAGAGATGCGCTGCACCGTCGTCCGCAGAGACACGGAGATTCTCGGTTTTGTGACCACGGTGCGCGACGGCGAGACGGCGGTCGGTTATTACATCGGCTTCGACAGAGAAGCCAACGCGGAGTTCCCCGTCTACTTTCGACTGCTTCAAGCGGTGGTGGACGATGCCATCAAGTTCGGTTGCCGGAGGCTTTCGCTCGGACGCACTGCGCTCGAACCCAAAGCGCGTCTCGGCGCACGCCCTGCACCGCTTCGCGTATGGATTCGACACCGCATCCCCGCCCTCAACGTCCTTGTGCGCGGTCTGCTCCACAACGTCTCCCACGACGAAGCGCCCGAACGCAATCCGTTCAAGTAAACAATTCACAGGATGGACAGGATAAAAGCTGGCAGGATAGACAGGATGAAGACAACAGAGGGAAACAGGTCACGGGGCAAGGTAAGAAGCACCGAGCATTATCTTTGCTTTTCTCCATTTCCCTTTTCGCCGCTTCTTCGCCTCCTGCCATCCTGTACGTCTTTATCCTGTCCAGCATGTTGAATTTCTACGTTAAGGGAATGTCTGGTGAGATGAATCAGGATTCGTCTGTGCCTCCGGTCAGTTCGCGCCCGCGCCAATCGGGAGCGGCATCGACGCGTCGGACGTAGATTGATGCGCCCCGCAGTGTTTCGACCACAACGCGGTCGCCCGCTTCGAGAGGTGCTTCGCCCTCCGCCGGATAGGCCGTCCACGTCGAGCCGTAAACCTTGACCGCGCCCTCCTGCAATGCGCCGCGACTCGACGACACGACCGTGCCGATTTTGCCCGGCAACGCTTCGACGCCCATCCTCAGTCTGCCCTCGCCCTCATCGCGCACGAAGTAGCGTGAGAAGATGGTGCGCGATGCGGCGGTCAGCGTAATCGAAATAATGAAGAAGATGAGAAACTGCAATGGATAACCGAGGCCGACCAACCCCGCGAACGCGGCGGCGAGCGCGCCGATGCCGAACCACAGCAGCACGAAGCCGGGCGTGAAGATTTCGGCGATGATTAACACGACGCCGAGTATCGTCCATAAAATCCACGCGTAATCGTTCATCGAAATTCAGCTTTCGGTAACGAGTCTTCCCTTCAACAAATCATCAATGCAGAGTGCAAACCAATGAACGCAAAATGATGCATGACATGATGAATGCAGAACGATGAATAAACACAAAATGCATTTCTCTTATCATTCCCCAATCCGAAATCCCTCTGCTCATCCTTGCAGCATGTTCTTCATGATGAACCAGACGTTGGCCGGACGTTCGGCCAGACGGCGCATGAAGTACGGATACCAGTGCTTGCCGTAGGGCACGTAGACGCGCACGTTGTAACCGCCGCGCGCGAGTTGTTCCTGTAAGTCGCGCCGGACGCCGTAGAGCATCTGAAACTCGAAGGCATCCTTGCCGATGCCATGCTGCTTGGCGTAGTCGCGCGTCGCCATAATCATCTTCGGGTCGTGCGTGGCGATGCCGTGGTACGTGCCGCTTGAGAGCAGCAGTTGCATGATTCGTATGTAGTTTTCGTCCGTGTCCTTCTTGTCGGGGAACGCGACTTCGGGCGGTTCGTTGTAAGCGCCTTTGCAGATGCGTATGCGCGCCGGAATCTGCAAGAGGTCTTGCACGTCTTCGTAGGCGCGACGCAAGTACGACTGAATGACGATGCCGACATCGTTCAAACCAAACTCTGCGCGCAGGCGTTTGAAGATGTCGATGGTCACTTGCGTAACGTTGGAGCCCTCCATGTCAACGCGTACGAAATTACCGCGTCGTGCGGCGTCGGCGACGACGGTGCGCGCGTTTCTGTAGGTCAGTTCGGGGTCGATGTCGAGTCCGAACTGCGTCAGTTTGATGGAGACATTGGAGCGGATGCCCGTCTCGTCGATGCGCGCGAGGATACGCAAATATTCGCGCACTTCCTCCTCCGTCTCGGCGACGGAAGTGACGGATTCGTTGAGATGGTCGAAGGAAGCGGTGCAGCCGATGGCGTTGAGTTGGCGAATGGCGGCGATGGTTTCCTCAATGTCTTCGCCCGCGACGAAGCGCGTCGTCATCTTCTTGAACGGGCTGAAGCGAGTGGCGAAATCCTTCAGCCCTTCGTGGCGCGACAGGTAGAGCAATGCGTTTCTCGTAACCATTATGTCCTTGTCCGATTCAAAATTCCGCCGACGGCACGTGTGGAAATTTATCTCTGCGAGACGGCGCGCGGCTTATGGTATGCTTGGCGGCGTTCGCCTTCATCAGAGAGTATTCGGGTCATCGACAGTCAACCAAATTTCACTGAATGCGCTGGAAGCTGCTACTCATCTCCTCGCTGCTTGCCACCATCACGGGTGCAGGCGCGAGCCTCTGGATTGCCTACGCGCGCGGACTCACGTTTCATGAAAACTTTTACACCTCGAATCTTTCCGTCGCCGCCGTGCTTCTCGCTCCCCTAGCGACGATTACCTACGCCAGCATCTTCGTCTACCGACACACGGCGCGACGCCGCACCTTGCAAGCGATGGCGACGGCGCTTCTCTCCATCCTTCTCACGCTCGCCGCACTCGCCGTCGGTCTGATGTTTCTCTCAAACTCTGCGCCCGACGAGCCGCGCCCCGCGCCCACACCTCAAATTAAAACTGTCGGATAATCACCCTCAGCATAAGTTCCAACATAAGCAACGCGCAAGCCTTGCGATTGCGGAATGCGGATTTCGGATTGCGGAATAAAAAACCTCTTGTCTTTCAATCCGCATTCCACATTCCGAAATCCGCAATCTTATTGTTCCAATCCCAGACCGATGCGGCTTTGAACGGGGCGCAAGGCGTCGATGACGAAACGGATGTGTTCGTCGAGCGTGACGCCGAGTTCTGCGACGCCCTGATGGATGTCGTCGCGGTTGACGCTGCGTGCAAAAGCTTTGTCTTTCAGTTTCTTTTTGACCGAGGAGACTTCCAAATCATCGAGACTCCGCGAGGGACGCACCAGCGCACAGGCGACGAGGAAGCCGCACAATTCGTCTGTGGCGAAAAGCGCACGCGCCATCACCGTGTCGCGCGGGACGCTCGTATAAGTCGCGTGTCCCATGATGGCGCGGATGATGCGGTCGGGGTAGCCGCGTCCGCAGAGGATGTTCGCGCCCTTGAAGGGATGCCCGCCGTCGGGGTCTGGAAACATTTCGTAGTCGAAGTCGTGCAGCAATCCGACGAGTCCCCATTCATCAGGGTCTTCGTCGGTGCCGCCATAACGCGCGGCGCAGGCACGCATCGCAGTTTCGACGGCAATGGCATGTTGTCGCAGGCTCTTGCCCTTCGTGTACTCGCAGAGCAACTCCCATGCATCGGCGCGGTCAGGCATGATTCGGATGGTTCCCTTCTCGGCTAAGCGGCGTTAACTTGTCGTCGGCACAGAGGAAGTTTCTCACGTCCCCGCGCACTCTTTCAACATCCGAGATTTCTTCCGACGCCAAACGCTCCCACACCCGCATGACACTTCACGGAGGCTGCGCTTGCCGCCCGCTTCATCCATCACTTAAAATAGGGATGTGCTTGTCAGGATAGACCGCCTGCGATGAAACCCCTTCTATATGCTGCGCTCGCCGCGTATGTGATTGCGGCGATTCATTACGTTCTCGCGTTCGTTAACAAACGGCGCGCGGTCGAGCGTGTCGCACTTTTGTCGGTAGGCTGCGGGTTCCTCATGCACACCCTGGCGATTCTGGCCGACTGGATTGGCGACGGGCATTATCCGCTCTTTCACCTGCACGAAACCATCTCGTTTCTCGCGTGGACGATGGTGGTCGCCTACGGACTCGCCCTCTATCGCTACCGCGCGCAGGCGCTCGGCGTCTTTACGCTGCCGCTCGTCGCGCTCATCGTCTTCGCTTCGAGTTTCTTGCGCGGCGCATCCAACATGACGCCCGAACGTGTTACGGACGGCAGCGCGGCGTGGTTGTTTCCGATTCACACGACGCTCTTGCTTTTCGCTTACGCGTCGTTCTTCGTCGCCTTTGCCGCGAGCGTGATGTACTTGCTGCAAGAGCGCGAGTTGAAGTTGAAGACCTTTAGTGCCTTCTTTCATCGTCTGCCGTCGCTCTCGACCGTTGACGACATCGGTTCGACTGCCGCCAGCATCGGCTTCACACTTCTGTCGCTCGGCATCATGACAGGCATTCTCTGGTCTTCGGCGCGCAACGGTCGCATGTGGCACAACGACCCGATTGAAATTTTCGCGGTGATGACGTGGGTGCTCTATCTCACCATGATTCACTACCGCACACAGTGGCGCGGACGCAAAGCCGCGTGGCTCGGCGTCGCTGGTTTCGCGCTCGTCGTCTGCACATTTCTCGGCGCGCTCCTCATGGGCGGCTATCACATGTTCGGATAAAGCAGCAGTTTTATGTCCATCCTTCTCGTCGGACTCAATCACAAGACCGCACCCGTCGAGGTGCGTGAACGGCTCGCGTTCACGGACGAGACGTGTGCGACGAGTCTACAGGCGCTTGTGGATGGCGAAGTCATACGTGAAGGGCTGATTGTTTCGACGTGCAATCGCGTCGAAGTTTTAGCGGCGACGGGACGCGGGCAGGATGCGGAAGCCAACGCGCGCGTCAATAGTTTTTTGAGCGACGCGCGACGCGTGCCGCGCGAAGTCTTCAGCCCGCATCTCTATACGCATGCGGATGATGCTGCCGTGCGGCATGTTTTTCGTGTCGCCTCGTCGCTCGATTCGATGGTGGTCGGGGAGCCGCAGGTCATCGGACAGGTGCGTCATGCTTATTCGGTGGCGGTCGAAGCGGGCACGGCGGGGCGCGTCCTGCACAGACTCGTCCATCATGCTCTGCACGTCTCCAAACGCGTCCGCACCGAGACGGGCATCGCGGCTTCGGCGGTCTCCATCAGTTACACGGCGGTCGAACTCGGACGCAAAATTTTCGGCTCACTCAAGGGCGCGACGGTGCTTCTCGTTGGCGCAGGCGAGATGGCCGAACTCGCCGCGCGTCATCTCTCGAACGCCGGAGCCGCGCGCATCCTCGTCGCCAATCGCACGCACGACAAGGCGGAGGAGGTCGCACGCAAGTTCGGCGGCGCGGCTGTGGATTACTCGAATCTGACCGAGCATCTCGGCGAAGCCGACATCGTTATCTGCTCGACCGCCGCCGACGCCTATGTCATCACACCGGAGATGGCGAGCGCAGCACGCGAGGCGCGGCGCAATCGTCCCGCCTTCATCATCGACATCAGCGTGCCGCGCAACGTTGACCCGTCGGTCGGCAAACTCGACAATCTTTTCGTCTTCGACGTGGACGACCTCGAAGCGGTTGTTACGTCGAACATACGCGAACGCGAACGCGAAGCCGAGCGCGCCGAGTTGATTATCGAATCCGAAGTGATGCAGTTTCAGCAGGCGTTGCGTCAACTCGACATCGGCCCCACGGTCGGCGCGCTTCGTGAGAAACTTCAAGCCATCGCCGACGCCGAATACGAGCGCCTGCGCCCGCGTCTCGGCACGCTCACGCCCGAACAGGAGCAGGCCGTCAAAGCGTTGCTCCATTCGACCGTCAAAAAGATTTCTCATCCCGTCATCCACCGCATGCGCCGCTCACACGATACCGGCGACGAAGAAAACTTGCAGGCATGGCGCGAAATTTTCGGACTGGAAAAGGAATAGAGGTTAGAGGTTAAAAGTCGGCAAGACCACTGATATTCAAACAGACTACGACTCTGCGGTTCTGCTTTTTACTGACCTCCGACCTCTGGCCTCTGACCTCTCGCTTTTCATGAAGAATCATCTCATCATCGGTTCCCGCGGCTCGAAGTTGGCGCTCTGGCAGGCGGAGTGGGTTCGCGCGCGTCTCGTCGGTGTAGAGCCGACGGCGGAAGTTCGCATCGAGATTATCAAGACATCCGGCGACGTGATGCGCGATGTGCCGCTCGCCGTCATCGGCGGCCAAGGCGTCTTCACGAAGGAATTGGAAGAAGCGTTGCTCGACGGACGCATCGACATCGCGGTTCATTCGCTGAAAGACCTGCCGACCATCATCCCTGACGCGCTCGCCATCACCGCTATCGCCGAACGCGAAGATGCGCGCGATGCTCTCGTCTTGCGCGAGGGCGCGAGTCAGACGTTCTCTTCGCTCCGAGACTTGCCCGAAGGCGCGTCTGTCGGCACATCCTCGCTGCGACGCGCCGCGCAGTTAAAACACCTGCGCCCCGATTTGAGTATCAAAGACCTGCGCGGCAACGTAGATACGCGTCTCCGCAAACTTGATGCAGGCGAATACGACGCCGTGATTCTCGCGTCGGCGGGCTTGCGGCGTCTCGGTTTCGAGCGACGTATCAGCGCGTTCATCTCCGTCGAAGAAATGCTTCCGGCGGTCGGGCAGGGCGCGCTCGGCGTCGAAACCCGCGCGGGCGACGAAGATACTAACCGCATTGTCGCGCGACTCAACCACGAACCCACACGCGCCGCATGCACGGCGGAACGCGCACTGCTTCGCGCGCTCGGCGGCGGTTGTCAGGTTCCTATCGCGGCGCACGCCACGTCGGACGGCGCGCAGAAGATGCGTCTCGAAGCACTGGCGGCAGACGTGTCGGGTGAACACGTGATTCGTGATGCCATCGAAGGCGACGTGCAGGACGCCGAACGGATGGGCGCGAAGTTGGCCGCGATGCTGCTTGAGCGCGGTGCTGACCGTCTTCTCGCGGGTCTGACACAGTAAATTCATCTTACACCGTAGGAAATTCTATCCCCGCGCACGGCGGTCTGGACGCTCGAAGTTTCAGTATGGCGAAACACGAATCACAAATTTCGCACGACGCGACGCACGCCGAATCTCAGGCGCTCGCCGGACGCACCGTGATGATTACACGCGCACGCGCGCAAGCGCAGGAGTTTGCCGTCGAACTCGAACGCTACGGCGCACGCGTAGTCGCCTGTCCCGTCATTGAGATTGTCGCCCCCGAATCTTACGCGCCGCTTGATGAAGCGATTGATAATTTATACGGCTACGACTGGCTCGTCTTTACGAGCACGAACGGCGTCGAGCATTTCCTGCGACGGATGGAGGCGCACGGCCTCGACGCGAGCGAGTTGGATGAACTGCGCGTGTGCGCCATCGGCGCGGCGACGGCAGACCGTCTGCGCGACGCACAGGTGCATGTCGATGTCGTACCCGAACAGTTCAAAGCCGAAGGCGTCTACGCTGCGCTGGAAAGCTACGAGGGCGGACGCGCGGGTCTTGAGAAGAAGAATTTTCTCATCCCGCGCGCCGCCGTCGCGCGCGACTATCTCCCCCTGGCGCTCGAAGCGGCGGGCGCACGCGTCGATGTGGTGGCCGCTTATCGCACCGTCCGTCCTGAAACGACCGACCGCGCACGCGTCGAAGCCATGCTCGTCGGCGGCGCGGTCGATTGCATCACCTTCACAAGTTCGTCCACCGTCATCAACTTCGCGCAACTCTTCGACACCACCGACCTCCGTCCTCTCCTCGACGGCGTGCGCGTGGCCTGCATCGGCGACATCACCGCCACCACCGCCGCAGACTACGGATTGCAAACCGACATTCAACCCGCAGAGTTCACCACCAACGCCCTCGCACGCGCCATCGCCCATTTTTTCTCCCGCTCATCTTCGACGCGTTGATTTTCGGCGCGTCGCTGCATCCTGTCCATCTTTGAATGCGCGGCTTGTGTGCTAAACTTTCGGCCATGCCGAAAGGAAGGGTGCTCATTGTTGACGACGAGCCAACAGCCGCCGATACTCTGGTCGAATTGCTTGCGACGCTTGGCTACGAAGCCGTTACCGAGCGTGACGGCGTGGCCGGATTGCGCCGCGCCGCCGAGTTCAATCCTTCCGTCATCATCACCGACGTATTGATGCCACAACTCGACGGCTTCGGGTTGCTGCGTGAAGTTCGCGAGCGGCATCCTGAAATCGCCGTCATTCTTCTCACCGGACAGGGTTCGGTCGAAATGGCCGTGCGCGCGATTCAGGATGAGGGCGCGTATCACTATTTCGAGAAGCCGATTGACTTTGAAAAACTGAGTCTGGTGGTCGAACGTGCGGTTGAGTACGGCGAGGCGCGACGCGAAAATAATGCTCTGCGTCGTCAACTGCGCGACCGTGGCGCGTTTGGCGAACTCGTCGGCAATTCCGAGCCGATGCGACAGATTTATGCGCTCATCGAACAGGTCGCTCCGTCGTCGGCGTCCGTGCTTTTGACGGGCGAGAGCGGCACGGGCAAGGAACTTGTCGCGCGCACGATTCACAATCTCAGCCCGCGCAAAAATGCTCCGTTCGTGCCGATTAACTGTTCGGCCATACCGGAGACGCTGATGGAGTCGGAGCTTTTCGGACACGAAAAGGGCGCGTTTACGGGAGCGGTTTCGCGTCGGCAGGGATGTTTTGAGTTAGCAAATTCCGGCACGCTCCTGCTCGACGAAATCGCCGAGATGCCGACGCTGCTGCAAGCAAAACTCTTGCGTGTGCTTGAAGAACGCGCGGTACGTCGTCTCGGCGGCGGGCATGAAATTTCGATTGACGTACGCGTGCTCGCCGCGACGAATCGCGACCCGCACGATGCCGTCAGGGCGGGCGCGTTCCGCGAAGATTTGCTCTACCGTTTGAACGTCATCACGATAGAACTCCCGCCGCTGCGTCGCCGCAAAGAGGACATCCCGCTACTCTCGCAGCATCTCGTCACACAACTCGCGGAGCGTCACATGCGTCCGGCGCGTTTCTTGAGCAACGCCGCGATTGAAGCCCTGCGTTCGCATCACTGGCCGGGCAATGTCCGCGAACTCCGCAATATCATCGAACGCGCAGTTATCATCTGCTCCGGCGAAATCATTGAACGGCATCACCTCGCGCCCTACCCGCTCGACCAACGCGCCAAAGCGCGCAGCGAAGACACCATCACGCTTCCCGTCGGCACGCCCATCGAAGAGGTCGAGCGGCAGATGATTCTGCGTACGCTTCAAAAGACCGACAACAACAAAACCCGCGCCGCCGAACTTCTCCAAATCAGTCTCAAGACCCTGCACAACAAACTACGTCTCTATCGCGAACGCGACCTCCTGCCCCCCGACTCCGACGCGACGCAAACGCCCAACCATTTAACGGAACGACGCAAGAATTCGAGTTAGAAATCTTTCGTTATTGCTGGCCCGCGCGGTCATGTTCGGTCTTTTGTCCGAGCAGGACGCGGACGGCGGCGTCGAGTTGTGAATCACGTCCGCTGTAACTTTCCCCGACGGGACGTTTGACGGGCACGTCAACCGGACGCGGGTTGAGTTCCATCACCTTGCCGTCGCTGCCTGTGACGCGCACGCGTGGGATGCGAAAAACCGTGCCGTCGATGAGCGGGACATTCCACGTGTAGATAATCCATCCGGCGGTCGGCTCGCCGACGACTTTGCCGAGGCCGAGCGTGCGGTAGCCTTCTGTAAAATCTTCTGCGTCGGAGAGCGAGTGCTGGTTGGTGACGAGCACCGTGGGCAACTCCAACGAGCGTTGGCCGAGATAGGTGCGGGCGGGTGCGGTGACGAAGCCGCGCGGCGTCATCGAGAGATAACTGCGCCGCGCCAGCACGTCGATAGCGTAGACGTTGACGAAGCCGCCGTTGTTGTTACGTATGTCAATCACGACGCCTTCGCGCACGTGGTTTTCGGCGTCGAGGTCGAGATAAAACTGCGCGAGCGAGGCCGACGACATATCGAACATGTGGACGTAGCCGAGACGACCGTTACTGACGCGCGCCACGTAAGCCCTCCGGTCTTCGACCCACTTGCGATAGCGCAGACCCTTCTCCGTCGCCAGATTGACGGGACGCACCGCTGTCTCGCGCTTGTCCGCGCCGTTCGCAGACGCTGCGACGGTGACGACGACGCGGCGACCGATTTTGTAATTCAGCAACTCATCAAAATTCGTCCGCGCGTCGAGGTTCTGACCATCGACGGCGAGGAGATAGTCGCCCTCGCGAATTTCGCGCATACGTTCGACGTTGTTCGGGTCGCGTGCGAGCGCAGCGGGGCTGAGCGGCAAGACTTCGTTGATGCGAAGGCGTCCGGTCTTTTCATACTCCGCGCGGTCGAAACGGATGCCGAGTCGCCCTGTGGTGGTTTGCGTCGAACCGGCGGGCGGGGTTGCGCCCGTGTGCGAGGCGTTGAGTTCGCCGACCAGCAGTTGAAGGATGCGACGCATCTCGTCGGGCGTGCGCGCGCCCGCAATCTGTCGTCCGTAGGTCGTGCGCGCGGCCATCCAATCAACGCCGTGATAGTTCGTGTCGTAAAAATGGTCGCGGATGTATCGCCACGCCTGATTGAAGACCTCCATCTTCTCGCGCGAGAAATCTGTCTCCATCTCGGCGTTGACGGCGAGCGAGCGCGAGGGCAATCGTTGGTCGAGCGGCACAATCTGGATGCGACCGTTTTCGAGATAGAAGACCTCGCGGCTGTCGGGCGAAAATTGTGCGAGGCTCTTGGCGCCGCTTGTTGCGGTCATCTGTCGCGCAATGAGGGGCTCGCGCGCGAGTTCGTCGAGCGGGTAGACGTAGAGATTCTGCTGATTCTCTGCGCTGGCAATCATGACGACCCACCTGCCGTCGGGGCTGATGGTCTGATAGTTCACGTCGATGCCGACGGGCAAGAGGCTCACCCTCTGACGGATTCCCTCGAAGACTATTTGCAGAGGCTTTGTCTTTAGGGCCTCTAAAGCCTGTAAAGACCGTGCAAGCTGTAAGTTGAGTTCCTCGCATCTCTCCTTCGACATTCCCGGAGGGCAATCAGCGTCGGTGATGCGAGGTCCAATCGCTCCTACTGGCGTGGGTGTTGGCGACGGAGCGGGCGAAGCATTCGGTGTCGCGACGGGCGACGGTGTTGTGACGGGAGACGGCGACGGGGCGACGGTCGGCGTCGTCTGTGGCGGTTCAGGCGTCGGCGTAGGTTGAGTTCTCACGGGTCGCGGCGTCTCTTCGCGGAAGAGGTCGCGGAATTGGTCTTCGCGGAAGCGCGGCGTGCGCGGCAGGAGGTCGATGCGCGCGAGTTGAAAGTTTTCGGTGCGTTGTCCCGAATCGAAGAGGATGAACGCGCCATCAGGACTCCATGAGACAGTGTTGGCGAAAAGGTTGGCGAGGAAACTGATGGGCTGCGACGCGCCGCCTTCGACCGGAACGACCGAGACATTGCGAAAGAGTTTGCTCGACACGGGCATGTAAGCAATCCAACGCGAGTCGGGCGACCATGTGAAGGAGCGGTCGGAATTTATCGGCGGGATTTCCAGATTCGCTGTGGCGAGCGTGCGCTCCTGTTTGGTGTCGGTGATGATGACGCGGAGTTCGCGCCCGCCGCGCTCGAAAGCAATCATTTTGCCGTCGGGCGAAAAACGCGGTGCGGCGTCGGCCTGTTCGGTGTTGGTCAGTTGCGTTTCGGCGTTCGTGGAGAAGTCGTAGAGAAAGAGTTGCGACGTGGCGTTGCGGTCGGAGACGTAGACGAGGCGACGGCTGTCTGGTGCCCACGCTATCTGCGATTCACCTGCGGCGGTCGTCGTGATGCGCGTCGCGTCGCTCGCTTCAGAAGACGACGCGGCGAAGATTTCCCCGCGCCACGCGAAGGCGACCTTTTTGCCGTCGGGCGCGAGCGCGAATTCCTGTATCTGTTCGCTCGCGGTGCTGAGTCTCTGGCGTTCGTTAGCGAGTCCGGCAGCCGCGCCGCGTCGTGTAATCCTCACTTCGCTCGCTTCATTATTCGACGTGTCGAGTCGCCAGATTTTGAAATCGCGCTCGAAGACAATCGTGCGACCATCCAGAGAGATAGACGGCCAGAGCACGCGCCCACCCGCGAACTTTGTGATTTGACGCGGCTGCCCTCCGAGCGTCCGCATCCAGATGTTTTGCGCGCCGCCCCTGTCAGAGACGTAGAAGATGCTGCGCCCGTCGGCACTCCACATCGGCCACATCTCTCGCGCGCCGCCCGTCGTCACGTTTTCATAAACGGGCTGTTGCGCGCCGCCCGCCGCTTCGCGCATGAGCCACACTTCGCTCTGGTCGATGTGGCTGCTGCCCTTGCGCCACCACTGCGACGAACTGATGCCGCGCGCCGTGAAGGCGAGCGTCGCGCCGTCGGGCGAAGGCGCGGAGAAGTATTCGTTGACGTAACGGTCGGCACTGACCTGCATCGGCGTGCCGCCGTCGATGCCGACGCGGTAGATGTCGTTCATCCCGGCGATGTCGCGCGCCGTCGCGGAGAAGTAGACGCGTCGGCCATCGCGCGCCCATCCATCGAGAAGTTCAAAGCCGTCGTCAAAGGTCAGACGTTGAAGCTCGCCGCTCTCAAACGTCAGCACGTAGACATCGCCGTTGCCCGTGCGATTTGACGTGAAGGCGAGACGACTTCCGTCGGGCGAGTAGACGGGTCGAAACTCCGTCGCCGGATGCGAGACGAGCAGACGTGCCTGGCCGCCCGTCGCGGCAACCGTCCAGATGTCGCCGCCCGACACGAACGCAATCTCCGCGCGGTCGGGCGAAATCGAAGGCTCGTAAAAATATGGAAGCGCGGCGGCGTTGGCGTTCGTCGTGACACTCTGTGCGACGACACGCGACGCGAAACCGCTCGGAACCGACAGCGACATGAGGACAAACGCCAACGCCGAGGCGCACAACTTTTTGAGGTACGTCATTCCATTCTCCGTTTGCGGGACATGATTTCAGCCACCAATTTCTTAACAAACAATGCCCGAAGTGATGCGTGTCGATGAAGCTTGCGGCACTGATGATACGAATAATATAACAGACCCGTGAGGATAAAAGAGAAGCAGACGAGAGCAAGAAGACAGTAGCCAGTAGTTAGTAGCCAGCAGGAAAACAGGCTTGAGTGCTTCGCCCGTCGAAGCTTTATCAAATGGCCGTTAACCTTCGGCGCACTCAGCGCTTTTCTACTGGCTCCTGTCTCGTGTCTCCTGTCTACTGGTTTCTGTCTACTGTCTTGCTTCCCTTCTTCGTTTATAATGCCGCTTATGCATGTGCTTCTTATTTTCGTTGATGGCCTCGGCATCGGTACGCGCGGCGCACACAATCCGCTCTCGCTGCTTGAGCCGGAAGCGGCCTCGCCGCTCGCGATTTTTCAGGATGAAGAACCATCGCTCCCGCACGACGGCGTGCTCGCTCGCACCGACGCATGTCTCGGCGTCGAAGGGCGACCGCAGAGCGCGTCGGGGCAGACGACGATTCTAACGGGTACGAATGCGCCCGCCGTCCTCGGTTATCACAAACAGGGCTTCCCCAACGAAGCCATGCGCGAGATAATTCGCGAGCACTCAATCTTTCTACAACTCAAACAAGCGGGCATCGCGCCCAACGTCTTCGCCAACACCTACACCGAACGTTTCTTCAACGCGCGCCCGCGTTGGGTCTCGGCCACTACCGTCGCCGTCGAAGCCGCCGCGATGCGTTTTCGCACCGTCGAAGACCTCCGCGCGGGTCGCGCCGTTTATCACGATTTCACCAACCGTCTCATCATCGAAGCGGGTGCAGAGACGAGCGCGGCGGCGCAACAGGGCGTCGCACTTCGCACGCCGGAGGAGGCCGCGTCGGTGCTGGCAAGTGTGTCCGCCGCGCATCGTTTTACGCTCTACGAATATTTTATTACCGACCGGATGGGACATCTTCAGGACATGGACGGCGCTTTGCATGTGCTCGCGCAACTTGCGCGCTTCGTCCGCGCGGTGCTCGACCGCGTTGACCTCACGCAGACGACCGTCATGCTCACCAGCGACCACGGCAACATCGAAGACCTCTCCATGCGTAACCACACGCTGAACTTTGTGCCGACGCTCGCATGGGGACAAGCACGCGCACACGTCCGGCGGCGCGTTCGCACACTCGCAGACATCACACCCGTCATCGTCGAAATTTTGACCTCGCAGCAGCAAACAACGCTTGAACAACTCTCCATGCAAGAGGCCACAACGTGACGACCCCAGACCCCGAACACGCTCCAACCACCGACATTCGTCCGGCGTCCACGCCCGACGCGCCGCCGATAAACGACCGCCGCGAAATTTTCGGTTGGATGATGTATGACTGGGCGAACTCCGCTTTTTACACGACGGTGGTCGGCGCGTTGCTCGGCCCTTATCTGACCGTGCTCGCTCAAACCGCCCTCGGAGAGAATGGAACGATTTTCGATTTCGGTTCGATTGGCAGGGCGCGGCTCGCTGTGACGGCGAAGAATTTCTTCTCCATTTGCATCATGCTCGCCGTCGTCTTACAGGTCTTTCTCTTGCCCGTGCTCGGCGCGATTGCCGACTATTCAAACTTGAAGAAACGGCTGATGGCAGTCTTTTGTTACATCGCGGTGACGGCTAACTGCCTCCTTTTCTTCATCGAGGGCAACCTTTATTTGCTCGGCGGTCTGCTCTTTATCATCGCCAATCTGTGTTACGGCGCGGCGATTGTTTTCTACAACTCTTTTCTGCCCGAAATCACGACCGAAGACCAACGCGACAAGGTTTCGAGTCGTGGTTTCGCCCTCGGTTATCTCGGCGGCGGATTGTTGCTGGCGTTGAATCTCGCGCTCGTCGTCTTTGCGCCGCGACTCGGCATCACGACCGGACTCGCCGTTCGCATCTCGCTGCTCTCGGCGGGCGTCTGGTGGGGCGGATTTGCCATCATTGCTTTTAAGCGTCTGAGGACGCGCGATGCGGTCAGAGCTTTGCCCGAAGGCAAGAGCCTTCTGACCATCGGCTTCTCCGAACTCGCTTCGACGTTTCGCGAACTGCGGCGACTGCGCTATACGTTTCGTTATCTCGTCGGCTATCTCTTTTATAACGATGGTATTCAAACCGTCATCGGCTCGGCCTCTATCTTTCTCGCGCAGGAACTCTTCGTCGCACGCGGCCTTGAGACTTCGCAATCCTTCCTGCTCAGCATATTTTTGATGGTGCAATTTGTCGCCGTCGGCGGTGCTTTGTTGTTCGAGCGTATCGCGGCCTTCGTCGGCACGAAACGCGCCATCCTCGTCTCGCTCGCCATCTGGTCGGGCATCGTGATTTACGCCTACGGATTTTTCCAGACGATTACGCAGGCGTGGTTTATGGCAGCGATGATAGGAATTGTGCTCGGCGGCTCGCAGGCGTTGTCGCGTTCGCTCTTTTCGCGCATGATTCCCGAAGGACGCGAGGCATCGTTTTTCGGGATTTACGAAGTCTCCGAACGCGGCACTTCATGGATGGGAACGCTCGTCTTCGGCATCGTCGTCGCCAGTACAAACTCTTACCGTCAAGGCATCCTCTCGCTTATCTTCTTCTTCGTCGTCGGCATGCTCATCCTACTCTTCACAGACACAGACCGCGCCGTCCACGAAGCGGGCAACCCGCTGCCCGAAGAGGTTGGTGCCGGAAAAGCGACTGCCGAAGGCGTTGCATGACGATGGCGACGCGCAATCATGGCAGTTGCGACGAATGGTGGTTGTAGAACTATGAAGCGGACTTATGTGTGCGGCGGGGCGCGTCGGCGGCTCGTTCGAGGCAATCGTGTGAGCAGTAGAAGGTGTTTGAGGTGCGAAGCGTGACGGCGCGTGCGGCGGGCGTCCAAGTGCCGCAGGTGGCGCAACGGACGAGCCGTTCGTTGGCGGCGGAAGATTTCTGTCGGGGCGTCTGCTGCGTGGACGTTCTCTGTTGACGCAGGATGTCGGACGGGTTTCCGTCGAGGTTGATGCGTCGGACATCGCGCAGCATGCCGAGCACGCGTCGCGCCATCGAGAGATACGGACGTATGCGCCAGAAGATGTATGCGCCGACAAATAAGAACAGACCGAGAATGATGAGATATTTCAAATTTGCACTCCAAAAACTGCCCGCTTAGCCCTCTAAAAAATATCCGCGCTGATTCCTCACTACTGACACGCTCCGGCTAATTCCGCGCGCCCGTTGTGTTTGCGACCGGCGGGTTGGCGCTTTGCTCGCGGGAGGCGTTCTTCTTCTGCGCCAGTTGCGCGCGGAGGTTGGGCAGTTCCGCGTTCGACGCGTTGACGCTCTGCAATTCGTCCAACCTCTTTTGCGCTTCGGTGAGTTCGCCCGTCGCAATCAAGGCCGCCGTCAATCCCTGCAAGGTCATTTCGTGGCGCGGTTCTGCGGCCAGCGATTTGCGATATTCTTTGATGGCACGCGCGGGGTCGGAGGGTCGGTCGAAGTAATAACTCAGACCGAGCGCCGTGCGCGCGTAAACGTCGTCGGGTTTCAACTCAAGAGCTTTTTGATAGAACGTGCGCGCTTCGCTGAAACGTGCCGTGTCGCCGTTTTGCGCCATGAGAAAGAGCGTGTTGCCGAGCAGGATGACGGCGTTGTCGTCCTTCGGGTCGGCGTCGTGCGCGCGTCGCAGTAGGCGCACGACATCGGGCAGGAGGTCGGGTTTGTTGAAATTCATCGCGTAGAGATAGAGGCCACGTCCGAGGTCGTGCTGGTAGTCGAGGTCGTTCGGATTGGCGTCGGCGAGCGAGACTTTTTTGCGTATCTCTTCGTCGCTGAGCATCTGCTCGTCGGGATTGTTGGTGGTGGCGTTGGAGGTTTGAGCGTTTGATTTCGCGGCGTCGCCACCCGTCGCCGTCGGCGAGGCGGCACGCAGGCGGGTCACTTCGGCACGCAGTTTATCGTGTTCCTGTCGGTTGACGTTGTTGGCGAAGGCGAAGCCGACGGCGAAACCGAGGGCGATTCCGACGACGAGAAAAATCAGCTTTTGTGTGGTGCTCACGGGCGTTTGATGCGACGGACGAGAAACTCAAATTGTTGCACGCCAGTGTAGCAAAAAGCGTAAGGAATGGCGACGCATGCCGTTTTGTGAGATGAACGGCAGTCCGGGAGCACCTGGAATTGTCTCTACAACCTATTTCGGGCAGTGTGTGCCGGGTGAGTGTGAGTTAGTTGACAGAAGCGATTCAGTCGGTTCCGCCCGTCGGGTTATCGGGAGGGACGAATGGCAGGTCGTCCCTGCGTCGGCGCGGGAGAGGGTCGCTGTTGCGTCGGCGCGAGGGCGAGTTCGGAGCGCGACGGTCGATTGCGCCCGGCGGCAGTCGGCGTCCGTTCACAGCTTCTTCCAGAATGCGTGTAATCTCCTGTGAAAGCGTCCGGTGCTCTCCGGCAGCCCGCCGACGCAACGCCTCTTTGAGTTCAGACGGAACGTATGCACCGATAAAAACCCCTTTCCGGTTCGCCATTATCTATTCTCCTCTGTGAGATGTGGAACGTCGCGCGTGGTGGTGCGGGAAGACAACGCGACGCTTTTCGTGTCGTTTAGGATGCCATGCTGGTCGAGAGCGGGTCTGTAAGCCGAATTCTGTGCTTCAAACCCTTGTGGGGATTGAAGTAGCGATCATTCATCTAGCCCAACCGTCGCCGATTGGGTCAAGCGACCGACCCGGAGGTCGTAGCGCGACTGCGAGGTCGAACGCGCTTCGGGCGAGCAGCCCTCTCTGACGCCTCCCTATTTGGTCTTGCACCGCGAGGAGTTTGCCTGGCCGCACGTGTTACCACATGCGCCGGTGCGCTCTTACATTAAGCCTCTTGCGAGGCCGCACCGTTTCACCCATCACCCGTGGCTGTTCGGGCGTCTTGGAAGACGCTCGGCAGACACGTCGGCTGGTCTGTTTTCTGTTGCACTTGTCGTCACCCAATCGACGTAAATGATTGACTAGCAATCACTTCGCGTCGCGGATGCCCTGCTGTTAGCAGGCTCGCTGCTCTGTAGTGTTCGGACTTTCCTCCCCTCCACCCCGAAAGGCGAAGCGGCGACCGCCCAACCCGCTCTCGTAGCATGGCTCGACGCATTATAGCAATCATCGTTCAACACGTACAGCACTAATGTCAGAACGACTTGACGCGTCCGCTCGCGTGGTTAACTGCTTTAATAACTGAATTTACGAATGGTCGGTGATAGTCCGATGTCGGGCGTTTAGCCGAAGAATTTGTAGCCGACGCGGAGGCCACGAAGCGCGGAGGCGGGCACGGTCGAGACGAGCACCCAAGTCATCAACATGTGCGAAAGCGCGAGCGCAAAGAGGTTCGGGGCGCGTTGGTAGACCCACGCCCAGAGCAGGCCGCCTGCGAAGGTCGCCGCCGTCAGCCACGGGTTCGGAAAGTGGAGCAACCCGAACAGGAAGGCGACCAGAAACACGCTCCTAAATCCCTTTCCCCAAAGGATTTGCGCGCGTCGGTTGATGAACGCTTGGAGCGCGTATTGCTGCATCAACCCCCACAGGAAACCGAGCGCGGGGACGCCGAAAATCGACTGCCCGCCGCGCCACTTGCCGAAGTTCAAATCGTTGCCGCTCAAGATTCCGACGAGGACGAGAAGGGCGCTTGTGACGAGCATCGGCAGGATGAGAAGTCGCATGGCTTGCGCGAAATTGTCGAGACACAGGCCGATGTCGCGCGCCGTTTCACCGCGTAGACGATGCGAGCAGAACATGAAGACGAAAGCGAAGGCGAGCGGGACGGCGAGCAGGAGGTTGCTGCCGCCGCCGAGCGAGAAAACGACCCATTCGGCAATCAGCGTCGAGACTGTGAGCGACGCAATCTCCCACGCCGCTAGAGCGCGTTCGCCGGGAAAAGCCGCGTCGCTCGCTCCTACGGCAGACGGCGCGTTGTCACCCTCCTTGAAACTCAAGGCTTTTCCTCTCCTCCCGGCGCGACGGTGGACGTTTTTTCACCATCGCTTTCATCGACGCGAAAACGGAGAGGATGCCCCAGTTGTTGCAGCGTGCGACGAACGCCGCCGCCGCTTTCGTGTACGACATAGACGCGCGCTTCGTGTTCGCCGCGTGCGAGCGTGGTGGGGATGTCGAAATTGAAGCCGTTCCATTCATCGCGGGCGCGTCCGGCACGGACGACATCGGGGCGCGCACCCGTCGCGATTTGACTCCCCGCAAAATGGTCGTCGATATAGAGTTGCACCTCGACGCGTCGATACGGCTCGTCCTCTCGAATCGCCCAACCCGAAACCTGCCGACCGTTCATTTCCGTCCAGCCGCGAAAGTATGGATTAAAGAAGACGTAATGAAGCCCGACCGCCAACCCCGCGACAAACAGCACTTCCAGCATCGACTTCGCGACGAGCAGATGCGTCAGACGGCGACGCGTGGACGGCGACAGAGCCGTCGTCGGCGTCGGTCTGTGCTGCGCGATCGCGTCCGGTTTCTCCTGTTCGATTTGGCTGGCCTCTGTCATCCGGTTTATTTCGCCACAAGCACGCCGCCGGACGCAAGCCACTCGGCGACGAAAACGGCGTGCGACCTGATTTCACGTCGCCTTGACACACGAAGACGCGGCGAAATGTCGTCTGCCGCCATTCAGCCGCGTCTCGGTGGTGTCGGTTGCGTCTATTGTCCCGTGTAGCTGTTGCCGTTGGTGTCCTGATACGAGAGCGTGTGGCGGGGCGTAATCTCGTCGCCCGCGCGGAGGCTCGGTTTCAAGCGCACCGTGACGAGCAGCACGGTCGTATCTCCCGGCGCGAGTTCGACGACGCGCCAGGTGAAACGATGCGCGCCGCCCGGCGCGTCCTGCGTATCGAGCGACGGGTCGGAGGAGACGAATTCCATCGCTTCGGGCAAGTTTTCCGTGACCGTCAGATTCTTCGCCAACCCGCCGCCGTCGTTGACGAGGACGAGACGATAAAAAATCGTTTCGCCCGGCACGACTTCGGTCGTCACCTGTTCGGTACGCACGCGCACGCGCGGCGTGACGACGGTGAGCACGGTTCCGGCTTCGCCCGCGATGCTGTTTTGCGAAGCGGCGCGCGTGACGAGATTATAGGCGAACTGCTGTCGGTCGGGCGTCGAGCGTGGAATCTCGACGCGCAGAAGCAGCGGAAACTGTCCGCCGCGTGGTTCGAGCGCAGTGGTTTGCGTCACGGTCGGTTCGCTGTCCTGATGACGCCCGTCGCCGTTGGTATCGGCGAAAATCGTCCCGGAGGGCGCGCCCGGTGAGATAATGCGGAGATTGTAGCTCTCTGCGTAGTTGCCGGGATTGCGTACGACGAAGGGAATGTAAATCGTGTCGCCGGGCGTGGCGGTCAGTCCGGTCGAAACGGCGTCGATGCGTGCGCGTGGGATGCGACCGATGTTGATGACGGGGCCGTCGAAGTTCGAGGGGATGTTGAGGCTGGCAGTTCGCATCGTGCCGCGACCGAGTGCGCGCGGAGCCGAGACGGAAGCGAGCGCGTCGGAGACGGCGCGGAGGTTGACGGTGATGTCGCGTCCCTCGCGCGGGTCGAGGTCGCCGAGACTCCAAATGGCGGTGCGCGAAGCACGGTCGTAGACGAGCGGGCTTGGATTGGCGCTGACGAGTTCAAATTCGGGATTGAAGACGAAATCGGCGCGTGCGCTCCTCGCCTGCGCGCTTCCCTGATTACGCACCGAGATGCTCTGCGAGAAAGTTTCGCCGGGCATCACGGTTTCCTGTTTCACGTCGGAAGTGGCGGCGAGCGCGGCGGCGACCACCGTCAGCGAAGCATCGGAGACGCGCATCACTTCGTTGTCGGACTGCGAGGCGGCGCGCACGATGAAACGATGCTGGCGGCTATCGGGCGCGTTTTCGGGGATGCGGATATTGAGCAAGACATCGAGGCTCGCGCCGCGCGCCAGTTGCGGCGTGACGAGAATGGGTAGCCCCGTGTCGGTTCCGCCCTGTGCCTGACTGAACGTGGGTTGAAACTCCGCGGGCAAATCGGTTTCGATACGGAACTGGTCTTCCTTGTTGCCGGAGTTGGTCACGACGAGCGGCAGTTGCACGACTTGGCCGGGCGATGCTGCCAGCGACGCGCGGCGCAGACTGAGTTGCAGATTGGGCACTTGCTTGACGGTAAAACTCAGGCCAGTGCCGCCACCGCCGCTGCCGCCACTCTGCGAGGGCGACGGGTCGCTTGTGTCAATGTTGTTGGCAACCTGAAGCGCGGGGTCGTTGCTCGACGGCACGGAACGCGCGGGCGTAGGCGTGGCGACGGGCAGACGCGTGGGCGTCGTCGTGTTGGTCGCCACTTGCGGGTTGCGAGCGCGTTGCGATTGGCGCACAGGCACGGGCGTCGGTGTCGGCGTCGGGAGCGGTCTTGAGACGGGCGGCCTGATGGCAGGGGCGGTGTTTGAGAGGGCGGCTGTCTGTTCGTTGGTGCGCGCGGGTTGATTGACGGTGCGGCTGCGTCGGCTGCGTCTGCCGCGTGTCGTATTGAGGGGCGACGTGGCAGCAATTTCGGGCGTCGGCGTCGGTAAAACGGTTAACGTCGGTGTGGTTCGCACGGCGGTTCGTTGTGCGGGTGACGGCTGCGGCTGACGCCTGCGCGAGACGGGAGTCGGCGTCGGCCTCGCGTTTGCGGTTAGCACGGGCGGAGCGGCGGAAGTGCGTGTAGAGGTCGTGGTGTTGGTTATCGCGGCGGGCGTGTTGCGCCGTTCGGTGCGAGCAACTTGCAGTTCGCTGTCATAAATTTCGATGAAGGGTGTGTCCTTGATGGCGCGAAGGCGTTGGCCGACCTGTTCGGCCTCCTGCAATTTGCCCACCTGCATGTAGGAACGTCCGAGCCAGAGCAGAATTAAATCTGTGATGACGCTATTCGGATAAGTTTTAAGAAAGTCTTGAAAGACGGCGGCTGCTTGTTCGTGGCGTCCCTGCACGAAGAGGTCTTGCCCACGATTAAAAAGCTTCTCCTCTTCGGCAGTCGGCTCCTCATCCTGTGCGTCGATGAAGGTGGTGCTGTCGTCGGGAGCAGCGTAAGCAGCAAGTGTGGTGAAAGGAGCGAAGATGAGCGCCGCCGCAAGCGCCATCACGCCGATTTTGTTTCTCATAATCAAAAATATTTCCCTCCGGGAGGAAGCTACAGGCATTGTGGTGTCGGGATTCTCAGGCGTCTGTTGTGCCGTCCGTGGCTGGAAGCGTGCGGACGAACTCGACCGAGAGGAATTGCAACCCTTCGCGCGGGATAATACAACCTCGACGGGCGACGGGCAAGATACGGATGAGAACGCACTTCCGTCATCGCCCCGACGGTTGACGATTCGCAATAATAATTCGTGCTTAACGTTTGCCGCGCAAGACCTCAACGCGGTCGCCCGGTTGCAGACCGGGGTCGGGAACTTTGCCCGCCTCGATGTCCTTCAAATTGTGTTCGATGGAGATGAGACGACCGTCTGCGCCCTGCCGCGCGACGCGTATGCGACCATTCGCCGCGTCGATTAAACCGCCCGACGCGAGCACGGCCTGCGTGAGCGTCAAGCCACCGTGAAAATCCTTTTGGCCGGGCAGGGAAATCGCGCCGCCGATGTAGAAAAACTCGCGCGGTCGAGGTTGCACCTGCACCACGTCGCCCGCGTAGATGAGCGTGCTCATCGCCGCGTTATCCGACAAATCGACGCTAGTGCTCTGCCCCGTCGCGCGTGCGATGACAAGCGCGCGTCCGGCTTCGGGCTTCGGCTGAGCTTCAGCAATAAGGACATAAAGCGGTATGGCTTCGCGGCGCATAATCTTCGCGCCCGGTTCGTTGACCAGACCGCTGACGAGCACCGTGTGGCTCGCGTACTCGCGCACGCTGACCATCACGCGCGGCTTATCGTAGACCGCGCGACGCTTCAACTCCGCCGCCAGCAATGAACCAATCTCATCGGTCGTGAGTCCCGTGACGACGCGCGGCGCGCCCGCCAGAGGATATTCGAGCAAGCCTCCATCAATCACCGTAAAGAGCGTCGATTCGCGCGTCGCGCCTTGATTGAGCAGGCGAATGTCGAGCACGTCACCCGCGCCGACGTGATATGTCTCGGTCGGCGGCAACGCGACGACAGGTGCGGCGACAGGCGACGCGGCGGGCGCGTTGGCGGTCGAAGTGGTTGAAGGGAGTTCTGTTGAAAGAGATGCAGGGGTGATGTTGGCGTTGCTGGCGCTCGGGTTCGCCGTGGTGCCGTTGGGCGTCGCGTCGGATGTTGACGAAGGCGACGCGTTGGCGGTGTTTGCTGTCGAGGAAGAAGGCGCGGGCGTCGTCGTCGGCGTCGTTGTTGCTGCGGATGAATTTGTCGGCGTCGCGGCGTCGGAAGATGCTGGCGCGGTCAACGCCGACGCAGCAGTTTTGTTGGGCGCGTTGTTGTTTGGCGCGCGGTTGTTGGTGGTCTTCGTCGTCGTTGGATTGGGCGTGCCAGTGTTCGACGGCGTGGAGACGAGACTGTTCTTGGACGCGTTGGACGCGCCCGTCGGGTTTGAAAGAACGTCGCGTGTTTTGCTGGAAGGCACATCAATATTGGCGTGCGAATCCGTTTTCGCGGGCGCGACGAGCGGCGCAACCAGAACCGGACTCGTCCGTTCGGGCGCATCGGTGGTGGTCGTCGGAGTGTTGGTGTTGAGCGGCGTCGGGTTCGACGCGGAGGAGACGGCGGTGTTCTCCGTCGCATTCCTGCTCGCCGCGTTACCCTTCACGCCGCCGTTGCCTGCTGTGGCAGCGTCGTCTGCGGAACTCTTGTTGGAGTTCGTGCGCGAGGGTTTGTTGGCGGTTTCGTTTCCGGCAGGAGCGTCGGTTTTCGGCGCAGATTTGGACGCGGTTTTGGCCGGAGCGGTCGCGGGCGTCGCGGGTTTGGTCGTTTCGTTGCGGGAGGCTTTGCGGCTGTCGTTTTTCGACGACGGCAGGATGCTCGCCGGAGCATCTTCGTCGGCCAGCGGCCCGACGCGAACGCTCGACGCCTGCGCCTGCACAGACGCTTCGAGCGTGCAACAGAACAGCACGACAGCGGCGGCGGATAGAAATTTCTTCATACGGCACTCTACTTCCTTCGATTTCTGGCGACGCGCGCGAGGCCGGGGCGTTGGCCGCGCGTGCGCCTCGGCGCACTTCCTTGATTGTAAACTAAAAGGGACGCAAAAGGCGTGTCCTTCTTTCGTCAGACACTCATACTAAACGACGAAATCCGCGTTTTTCGTAGAGACGGAGGCCAGAAATTTGACATTACGTGTCGGATTCAAAGATTGACGATTCAGTTGCGGTGAGTCGGTCGGGACAGGCGTCGTGTGCCCCGTCTGCATGATTCTACTCTGTTTCTTTCGGCGCTGGCAACGATTCGGGCGGAAAAAGATGCGGCCATTCGGCTCCAAGCCGTTGTCGGACAAGCTCTTCCACGTCTTCGGCGGTCGCGCATTCCAGACACTCCGACGCAATTTCGCGCGCCCGCGACACACCGACGGCGCGCACCATCCGTCGCACACGCGGCATCGACGAAGCCGTCATGCTCAAATCTCGCGCGCCGAGGCCGATGAGCAGCAGCGCGTAGGTCGGCGTGGCCGCCATCTCGCCGCAGACCACCGCCGGAATCCCTGCCTTGTTCGCCGCGTCGATGGTGCGCGCGATGCTTTGGAGCACCGCCGGATGAAGCGAGCGAAACCACTCGGCCACCTCGTCGTTGCTGCGGTCAACGGCGAGTAGATACTGTACGAGGTCGTTCGTGCCAAGACTGAAAAAATCGACTTCACGCGCGATTTTGTCCGCGACCAAAACCGCCGAGGGCACTTCAATCATCGCGCCGATGCGGACATCGCCCGTCGCCTGTCCTTCCGACGTGAGCCGCGCACGCTCATCTTCGATGATACGCCGCGCACGGCGTACGTCCGTGAGGTCGGAAATCATCGGCAGCACGATGTTGAGACGCCCGCGCGCCGCCGCACGCAGGATGGCGCGCGCCTGTGTCCGCAAGACCTCTTCGCTCCGCAGGCAGAAACGGATGGCGCGCAAGCCCAACGCGGGGTTACGTTCCGTTTCGCTCTCGGCATCGCCGCCCATCTTGTCCCCGCCCAAATCAAACATCCGCACGGTCGCGCCGTCTGCGCCCGCCAGTTGCGCGATTTCCACGTAGGCCGTGCACTGTTCATCCTCCGAAGGCATCACGCCGCGTTGCGACAGCAAAAACTCGGAGCGATACAGACCGATGCCACGCGCGCCGTAACGCGCGACACCCACAAACTCGGCGGGCAATTCGATGTTGGCGCGCAGGAAGATTTCCGTTCCGTCGAGCGTCAGCAGAGGCGCGTGCGAGTTGTTGTCGCCCGCGACGGTCTCGCGCGGCGCGTCTGTGCGTCTTCGCGTGGCGTCCGCGCGATAAAGTTCGACGCTGCCCTGCGAAGGATGCAGAATCACTTCGCCCGCCTTTGCATCGACAATAATTTCGTCGCCCGTGCGCGCATGTCGGTAGAGGTCGCGCAAGCCGACCACCGCCGGAATCCCTAGACCGCGCGCGATAATCGCCGTGTGCGAAGTCCACCCTCCGGCGTCGGAAGCAATCGCCTGCACGTACGCCAAATCGAGTTCCGCCGCCGCCGACGGCATTAACTCTTCGACGACAATGATGGCATCGCCCGTCAGACGTTGGCTCGGAGAGCCTTCGCCGCTTAACGCAAACAGGATTCGTCGCGTCACGTCTTCAATGTCGGAGCTTCGACCGCGCAAATATTCGTCTTTTATCTCCGCATAAACTACCAGCAATCTGTCCGACACAACCTTGACCGCCCACTCGGCATTGACGCGCTCGTTGCGTATATAACTCTCGACATCCTCAATTAACTTCTGGTCTTGGAGCATCAAGAGATGCGCGTCGAAGATGTATGCGTGTTCGGCTCCGAGCGCACGTTCCGCGCGTCGTTTGATGGCGAGCAACTGTCGTCGCGCTAGACGAATCGCCGCGCGAAAGCGTCGCGCTTCGAGTTCGATGCCGTCTTCGTCGAGCGTGGTGCGATAGATAAGGTGGCGCGTGCCGCTATGCAGGCGCAGGACGCGCCCCGTCACCAATCCGTCCGAGACGGACACGCCGCGCCAGCGTCTCTCTACCGCCCGCCTCGCCCCGCGCCGTTTGCTCGACCTGCTCACGTTCCTTTATCCCTCAAACTACTTTTCCGACCGATTCAACGCGCGTCTCCGCCGCCCGTCGTAGCGGCGTCTAATCGGATTCACCGAACCCACTCGAAATCAACGCGCACACCGCTCCGAGAGCTTCCGATTCATCGACGCCCTCGGCTGTGGCACGCAACTCCGTGCCGCGCGACGCCGCCAACATCAAGACGCTCAGGATTGATTTTGCATCCGCTGACGCGCTCCTGTCGGCGCGTTCAAGCCTCACGATGCTGCGATACGCGCCCGCCGTCCGCACCAGACGCGCCGCCGCACGCGCGTGCAGCCCCAACCGATTCGTAATCGTCACCTGCTGCTCAATCATTCAACCTCTCACCAACTCCACGATAATTTCTTTGTTAACTCTTCTTCGGACTGGCAAGCAACTCGCCCGCCAGATAGATGCCCTCGCGTCCCTGATCGCAGACGCGACGCGCCACTTCCGCCAGCGTCTCATCGCCCGGCTGGCTCGCCAGTTTGATAACCATCGGCAAGTTGACGCCCGTTACCACTTCGACCTCGCCCTCCTTGAGAAACATTCCGGCGATGTTGGTCGGCGTGCCGCCGAACATGTCCGTCAAGAGCAACACGCCGCGTCCTTCGGAGACGCGCGTGATGGCGCGCTCAATCTCATTGCTCGCCGCGTCAACGTCGTCGTGCCAACCGATGGAGACCGCCGAGATGTGTCCGACCGGCCCGATAATCGTCTCTGCCGCCGCCAACAACTCGTTTGCCAGATGCCCGTGCGTCACCACCACGCCGCCGACGCGTTGCGTTGCTGTCGCACTACCACCTGCTGCTTCGCTCTTGCCGCCATTCTCCGCCATGTGCTTACTCCATTCTCCATTCGGAATCAGATTTCGCCGCTATGTCTTATCTGAAGATGCATCGCCTGAATCTGCATCGCCTGAATCTGCATTGCCTGAATGTGTCTTGCCAGAACGTGTCCGTCGCTTTGTTTTGCCCACGTCACGGTGCGAAACGGAGGTGTCGAAACCGCCGCGACGGAGGCGACGAGCGAGGGCGTTGGCAATCATCACAGAGCGATGGCGACCGCCCGTGCAGCCGATACCGACCGTAACGTAAGATTTTCCTTCGCGTCGATAGAGCGGCAGAAGATAGTCGAGCAAATCGCCGAAGCGATGCAGAGTCTCTTTGACCTCGCCGCTCTGCATCAAATATTCAACCACACGACGGTCGTGGCCGGAAAGGTCGCGCAAGTTCGGGACGAAATGTGGGTTCGGGAGATGTCGCACGTCGAAGAGTAAATCGGTATCGCGCGGGCCGCCGTGCTTGTGGCCGAAACTGATGACCTGCACGTGCATCGACGTGCCGTTGGTGTCGGGGCTGAAGCGTTCGATGAGTTGGCGTCTGAGCGTATGGACGGTGTGTTCGGAGGTGTCGATGATGTGGTCGGCGTGCGCGCGAATCTCTCCGAGGGCGACGCGTTCGGCGCGGATGGCGGAGAGCAATCCGTCGCCCGTGTCTGCCGGATGCGGGCGGCGTGTTTCGCTGAAACGGCGCAGCAACGCTTCGTCCGACGCTTCGAGAAACAGCACGAAGACCTGCAAGCCGCTCTCCTGTCTGAGCGCGTCGAGGCGTTCGGGAAACTCGCTCAGGAATTGTCGCTCGCGTATATCGACGACGAGTGCGGCGCGTTCGATGTGTCGTTGGTCTTCGTCGTTGGGCAGGACGAGTCGCGCGAAGGTCGGGAGCAAAGTGAGCGGTAGATTATCGACGCAGAAATATCCGAGGTCTTCAAAAGCATTGGTCGCCGAAGACATCCCCGAACCGCTCAGGCCAGTGATAATCACGATGTCGGGCGCGCTCGTCGTCGGCTGTTCGGCTGCTCGCTGTTTTCCCTTCATCACCCTTCCCATTGTGGATTGCGGAATGCGGAATGGAAGAAGAATTCAGAAGCCGGAATGAAGACCGGAAGCAGTTGAGAATGAACCTCACAACGCATGTCAACGCAACCATGCGTTTCTACTGCCTACTGTCTCCTGACTACTGACTACTGCTTTTCAATCCGCATTCCGCAATCCGAAATCCGCATTCGTTTGCTCTGTGTCTTCTGCGGCGCTGACCATCTCGGTGTGGCGTGCGACGAAGGTTTGCGCCGCATCGTAGCCGCGTGCGCGCAGCAAGTGGACGCGGACGGCGGTTTCGACGAGCGTCGAGAGATTTCTGCCGGGGCTGACGGGAATCAACACCTGCGGTACATGGACGCCGAGAATTTCGATGGTGTGCGCGTCGATGCCGAGACGGTCAACCTCCTTTGCGTCTTCCCAACGTTCCAGACGTATGCTGAGGCCGATGGATTTCGGCCCCGCAATCGCAGAGATGCCAAAGAGGTCGCGTATGTTGAGAATGCCGAGGCCGCGAATCTCCATGTGTTCGCGCAGGAGTTCCGGCGCGCTGCCCAGCAACTGCTCCGGCCCCGTCCGTCGTACTTCGACAAGGTCGTCCGAGATGAGACGGTGGCCGCGCATAATCAAATCGAGCGCGCATTCCGATTTGCCGACGCCTGACTTGCCTTCAATCAACACGCCGAGACCATAGAGGTCGAGCAAGACGCCGTGACGCGTCTCACGCGGCGCGAGCGTCTCGGTCAAGAATTCTGTGACGACGTTGATGGCGATGGAACTAACGAGCGGAGTGCGGAGGAGCGGGAGCGCCGACGCTTCGGCGGCTTCAACGAATTCGTCGGGCGGCGTCAAACCTTTGGTGACGAGCACACACGAAATTTTTTCAAGTTCAAGATTGTGAATCGCTTCGCGGCGTCGTTCGCCAGACAACTGACCGAGAAACCAGATTTCGCTCTGACCGACAATCTGCACGCGCCCGCCATGAATGTAATGCGTGAATCCGGCGAGCGCGAGGCCGAGTTTTTGAATACGTGGCGCGTTGATGTAACGCGTGTCGCTGCCGTGCGCTCCGGCGAGCACTCGAAGTTCCAGATGCGGCGGGGCATGCGCCAAAAACTCGCTCACCGAAATCGCCGGACGCTCATCCGAACTGTTGTTCATAAGTTAGTAGACAGTAACCAGCAGCCAGCAGTCAGTAGAAAAGCTTTCATCTTTTATTCGTTAAGAGTCTAACCTAAGAGGCGTTTGACTAAAGTTTTTATGCTGGCTACTGTCTACTGTGTACTGGCTACTGCTTTCAGGGTTGAATCAGACCGAAATTGCCATCGTTGCGTTTGTAGAGGACGCTGATGCGGTTTGTGTCAGCATCACGAAAGACGAGAAACTGGTCATCTTCGCCCGACAGTTGCAGCGCGGCCTCTTCCGCCGTCATCGGTTTGACACGATAACGCCGCGCGGGGATGATGCGCCCCGTGTTGTCGCCCGATGCATCGCTGTTGCTTCCGTCGCGTTGGCCGTCGATCGGCACGTCTTCTTGAGGAGCGAGCGCGGAGAGCGGCGTCGCGCCTTGCTTGCGTTCGATAATCTTCTTTTTGAGCCGGATAGCCTGCTTTTCGATTTTGGCGATGGCGCGCGTGAGCGCCTGATACATATCGACGTTGGTGTCGGAGGCCGTCAGCGTGTGCTCGCGCCAGTGCACAAGGACTTCGCCGATGTGACGGTTTTTGTTGACCTCGATGATGACGTGCGCGCTTGCGCTCGAAGAACCGTCGAAGAGTTCATCGAGTTTGCGGAAATGTTCCTCGACATGCGCGCGGATGGCGGGCGTCACGTCGAGATGACGACCAGTGTACTCAACTCTCATCAGTGCATCCCCTTTCGCCGGTGTCACGAAGACGCGTCGGGGCTTCAACGCTCGCCCGACCGCACCGACTCCCTTGTCATGTTTGAATTACAAAACTTCTGACGCGGCGCAGAACGCGCATGCTCCGTGGTGCGGCGAAACAACGCCGCGACGCACTAGACCACCGCACGCCGCTCACGCGAGCCGGGAATCTGCATTTGGTCGCGGTACTTCGCAACGGTGCGGCGCGACAACTTCATGCCATCCTTGGCTAAAATCTTGACCACCTGATCATCCGTGATGGGATTGTGCGGGTCTTCATCCTCAATCAATTTTTTAATCTGCAACTTGATGATGCGCGTCGAAACTTCTTCGCCGTCTTCGTTCGTCATGCCTTCGGTGAAGAAGCGCCGGAGTTCGATAACGCCCTGCGGCGTGTGCGCGTATTTGCGATTGACGACGCGCGACACGGTTGAAAGATGCATTCCCGTCTCTTCGGCCACGTCCTTGAGCATCATCGGACGAATGTACTGCACGCCCTTGTCGAGAAACTCTCGCTGACGATTAACGATGCATTCCACGACGCGCAGGATGGTCTGACGACGGTGTTCGATGTTACGCAGCAAATCAACCGCCGAGCGCACCTTCTCCTTGATGAAGTCACGCGTCTCCTTCGATGTGTCGGGGCGTCCGAGCATCTGTTGGTAGCTGTGGCTGATGCGGAGGCGCGGGCTACCGTCGTCCGCGAAATAAATCTCGTAGTGGTCGTCAACCTTTTCGATGATAACTTCGGGCGCAATCAAAATCGGCTCGTCCGAAGAATAACGACGCCCCGGATACGGGTCGAGTTGACGGATGTGCGTGAGTTCTTCGAGCAGGGCTTCGACCGTGACACCGAGTTGTTTGGCGAGATTGGGCAACTTGTGCTGCTGTAAATCGACGAGCGAGCATTCGCGTATGAGTTGAGCCGCGAGGCGGTCGCTCTTGCCACAGACTTCGAGTTGGACGAGCAGACACTCGCGCGCATCACGCGCGCCGCAGCCGATGGGGTCGAGTCGCAAGACCATCTGCCGCGCTCGCTCTACGTCTTCAGGCGACCAATTACTCAAGGCCGCAATCTCTTCGTTGGTCGCATTGAGACGCCCGTCGCTGTCAAGATTGCCGATGACCGACTCGCAAATTTCCACCAGCGATTCGTCAACGTGGCTCATGTGCAACTGCCACGATAGATGCTCCGAGAGCGAAGGGGCACGCGTTAGAAACTGCTCGAACGTAGGCCCGTCTTCCTTGTACTCATATTCCTGCGTCTTATAGCCGGGGTCGAGATAGTCTTGAAACTCGCGTCCGAAATCTATCTCCTCGAAAGCGTCGCGCGACGGCTCAGCTGCGTCGAAATCTTCGTCCCCGGCTGCGCCCTCAACCGTCGATGGCGCATCCACGCCCGTCGCTTCAAACTCTCCCGCGCCCACATCCGCCGATGCCGCGTCGCCCGCGCCATTGGCTGACGCCGCGCCGTTCGTCGAATCGGCGACGCCTTCAAACAACGCAGCGTCGATATCGCCCACCGTGCCGCTCGAAAGTTGGTCGAGAATCTCTTTCTCTATCTCGCGTTTCTCTTCCTGCGACTGAACTTCTTCGAGAATCGGGTTTTCGAGTAGCTGTTGCTGGATGAGGTCGCCTAGCTCTAGTGAAGTCATTTGCAGCATCTCAATGCGCTGGCGCAGTTGCGGCGTCAGGACGAGACGTTGCGAAAGATTGGTGGTGAGCTTAACGGACATACCTTTGCTTGGTTCTACCGCGAATCAAATTGTCAGTTTTTTATCTTAAACGATTGTCGCCGTTTCTTTCCGGCGCGGGAGAATTATAACCGATTCCGCCTGCGTGTGCAGCGTCCTCGAAGAAATTTACATGCGGAATTTTTCGCCGAGATAGAGACGGCGAACTTCGGGGTCTTCCGTCAGTTCGAGCGGCGCGCCCGCACGGAAGATGCGACCCTCGGCCATGATGTAGGCGCGGTCTGTGACGCCCAGTGTTTCGCGCACGTTGTGGTCGGTAATCAAAATTCCGATGCCGCGCCCGCGCAGATAGAGAATCATCTCCTGAATGTCGTCAACCGCCTTCGGGTCGATTCCGGCGAAAGGCTCGTCGAGCAAAATGTATTGCGGTTCGGTGGCGAGCGCACGCGCAATCTCTGTCCGACGCCGCTCGCCGCCCGACAAGGCATCGCCGCGCGTCTGCCGCACATGCGCGATGCCAAACTCCTCCAACAATTCTTCGAGACGCTTGAAGCGTTCACGCCGACGCAAACCCATCGTTTCGAGCACGGCGAGAACATTTTCCGCCACCGTCATCTTACGAAAGACGGACGGCTCCTGCGGCAAATAGCCGACGCCGAGACGCGCACGCAAATACATCGGCAACTTCGTTATCTCTTTTTCGCCAAGAAAAATGCGCCCGCCATCAGGCTGCTCAAGACCGATGAGCATGTAGAAGGTGGTCGTCTTGCCCGCGCCGTTTGCGCCTAGCAGACCGACCACTTCGCCCTGCTCGACGTGGAGACTAACGCCGTCAACCACGCGCCGCCTGCCATACGACTTCACCAACTCGACGCCGACCAACGCCGCCTGCGACGGCACGCGCTCTACATCCGCACGCCGTTCCTCCAATGCTTCTCTCGTCGCCGTCTCAATCATTTCTCAGATGGTAAATGGTAAATCGTAAATGGTGAATAGAAAAAACGAAGGCTTTCGCGGCTGATGGTTTATCTTTCAAGTCTCAAGACACTCGACCACCATTCACGATTTACCATTTACTGTTTTTTGACCTTGTGCGTCGAGCGCACGCGTCCAGACGATTGATTGCTTTCGCCGCCGTCGGAGACGACGCGGTTTTCGCGCAGATAAATCGTCAGACGACGGCTCTCGCTGCTTCCCTGCTCCACATCGACGACGCGCGCGGGCGCACCCTTGAGCACCACCGATTCATCCGCCGTAGTGTACTGCGCCCAGTCGCCCGTGCCGCGTTTGCCGGGTTGCGTGATGACTACGTTGCGTTGCGCGATGGTTCGCTCGGCCTCGTAGGTCTCCTTCTGCAAGTAAACGTCGGCCACCTCGCTCGTAATGCGTTCCGTGCCCTGCTTGATGTCCACGTTGCCTTCGTAATGGAGCAAGCGTTCGTTGTCGGAGAAGAACATGCGATGCGACGTGGCGAAGGCGGGGACGACCACGCGGCTGCCGTTCGGCTCTTTGCGACGCGCCTGATAGAGCGCGCTCTCGACGTTGCCTTCGCCCTCCATGCGTCGCGTCTCACGACGCAACGTGATGCGGTCGGCCTTGACGAAGTTGTCGTCCTGCCATGCACGCGCGTTGCCCGTGTAGATACCGAGTCCCGATTCATGACGAATCTCTGCCGTGTCTCCGGCGATGAAGACGGGGCTTTTAACTTTCGAGAAAGGCGTCGCGCCGCCCGTCTGTTCCTGGCTGTAATAGGTCGTCGTGGTTTTGCCGCGACCGTAAGAGATTTGACTGCGCGAATCGGAATCAATCTCGTTAGCCTTCATGCGTGCACGACCATCCCACACGACGGGTTCGCCGCGACGCAGGCGCACCACCTCATCAGCCGACGTGTAGACGGCTGTCGCCGCCTGCGCGTTGCGGTCGCGTTCGTTGAATTTCACGTCGCCCTGCGCCTCGACCTTCTCAAACTGCTTCTCCGCGCCCGTGAAAGTCGCCGTCATATTATGCGACGTGAGCGTGCGTTCGCGCTCCGTGAAACGCGCATCGCTCTGCGCGTCGATGCGCTCGACGGCCTGCGTCTCGCGCGCAAACGCGGCGACCATTTTCTGCGACGTGAGCGTGCGCGTCCCGCGCGCCGGATTAGGTAGCACGGGGTCAATGACGGCCTTTGCGCCGCCCGTCGCGGTAAAGAGTTTGGCGTGATTACCGCTCTCGTAGAAGTCGCCGTCGAAGCGTGGGGCGGTGAGCGTCTTGCGGTCAGCGGCGGGCGTCTGGTGCAGAGGCTCAACGAAGAGTTCGGCGTTTCCGGCGGCTTCGGCGCGTTCGAGGTCGCGTCCCGTCGCACGCCAGAAGAGTTTCACTTCATCGGCGGTCAGACGTTTGTTCGACGCGGCGGGGTCTGCGGCCTTCGACTTCGGCGCCGCGAGCACGACGACGGGGCGACCGCCCGCGCGTATCTCACGCAGGAGACTGCGCTCGCCCTGCGCCATGAAACTGACGTTTACTTCGCCCGCCGAGTTGAGTTGCATCTCGGAATCGGCGTCGAGGGTTTTGGCGCGGACGTTGGTGCGCGCGTCGGCGCGTTCGAGTTGTTGGTCTTTATCGAAAAAGAAATCCATGTCGGCGGAGAAGATTTCCGCCGCGCGTCCCTCGTCCATCGAACGCAGATATGAATTGCCACGCGCGTCGAGTTTCTGAATCTTTTTCTGTTCGTTGAGCGTGGCGGCGAGCGTGTCGGCGCTCATCACGTCGGCATCCTGGACGGCGGTTGCGCCGCCCGTGAACGAGAGATGATGCGTCGCCTGATCGAAGTTGGCCTGTGCGGACTTAACGGTCACGGGACGATTGCGCGGATTGAGTTTGACGGTCTGCGTTTCGCCATTCGACTTGGCGTTTGGCTCGACGGTGATTTCGACGTTGCCGCGCATTTCGAGTCGTTTGTTTTTGGCATCGACGGTGGCGGCGTCCGCCCGCCCGCGCACGTTCTCGCGCTCGAAAACAATCGGCGTGGTGGCTTCGCCCGATTCGGTATTGACGCTGTAGTTGAGCGTTTCGGTCTTGGCCTTGAGATGGTCGCGCGTTTCGATGTTGACATCGCCGTTGAAGGAGATGAGCGAGTTGTCTTCGTTGGTGATGGTGCGCTGCGACGTGATTTTGTCTGGATGGTCGCCAACGTCCGGGTAGACTTCAAGATGGACGTTCTCTAGTTCGTGATGCCCGTCGGAGAATCTCACCTCGCGCGAGGCACGCAGGAGAATGTGAAGACGGTCGCCCTTCGTCACACGGCGTTCGTAGTTTTCAATGACTCCGACAACTTCCGTCGATAACTGCGCCGCCTCGCCGCGCAAGCGAAACGGCTTGTTGTTGCGATGTCGATAATAAGAGACGCCGACGAACACGATGCCCGCCACCAGCACCGCCATCGCCAGCACGCGCCCGACGACTGGCAACTGCGTCCGCCAGCCAATCATCGTCGCTCTTTTGCGTCTCACTTCTTGCATTGCTTGGTAAATGGTAAATGGTCAATGGTGAATAGTGAAAGACAGGTTTTATCTATTCACCATTGACCATTTACCATTTACGCGCTTTTCAAGTCTTCCACGACCAACTGCAAACGTTTTTCGTCGCGCCAGTTGTTTATTTCGAGCGCATAGGCCAGTTCGATGCGCTGTCCGGCCTGTGGCGTTGCTGTGCAGGCTTCGGTGCCGCCCCACCAGATGGCTTCGTGGACGCGACCATCCGCGCCCGCCACGCCTATTTTCAGATGTCGCTCTTTAATCACGCGCGCTTCGCCGACAACGCGCAAGTCGCGCGTCACAAACACGGGGCGCGGCCAGCCCGCGCCGAAGGGTTCGAGCACGCAGAGCGCGTCGCAGAGTTCGACGTTGAGCGCATCGGACGCAAGTTCCGCGTCGATGTGGAGCGAGGGCGCGACCTCTCCGGCAGGTGAACCGAGGATCACTTGCTCGTTCAGACGGCGACGGAGTTCAGCGATATTTTCGCGACGGATGACGAGTCCGGCGGCGTGTGCGTGGCCGCCGAAGCTCTCGAATAGTTCGGCGCAAGCGGTCATGGCGTCGAGCAGATGAAAATCCTCTGTGCTGCGCGCAGAGCCGTGTCCGGTGCCGTCTGCGTCAACCGAAATGACGATGGACGGGCGATGGAGAAGTTCGACGCATTTGGACGCGGCGAGACCGATGACACCCCTGTGCCAGCCGTCGCCCGCAATCACCGCGACGCGTTCGTTCGCGCAGTCGCCGTTTAGTTCAAACTCGGCGAGCGCGCGTTCGGTGATGATGCGTTGGACGCTTTGACGTTCGCGGTTGCGCGCGTCGAGATGCTGTGCGAGCCGACGCGCCTCGTCGTGGTCGGTCGTCTCGAACAGTTCGACGACGGCGCGCGCCGCATCCATCCTACCTGCCGCGTTGATGCGCGGGCCGATGCGGAAACCCAAATCCGATGCGCGCATCCCGTCGCCGTCGCCCAAGCCCGACACCTCCATCAGCGCACGCAAGCCTGGATTGGTCGCGTTCTTCAAATCGGACAAACCGAGCGCGACGATGGCGCGATTTTCGCCGACGAGTTGCGCCATGTCGGCGACCGTGCCGATGGCGACGACCTTCAAAAAGCCCTTGACCTGTGATTCGCGCCCGCGCGCACGAAACAGTGAATGTGCGAGTTTGAAAGCGACGCCGACGCCCGCAAGATTCTTGTCGGGATAGGTGCAGCCGCGTTGGTTCGGATTGAGCACGGCGAAGGCGGGCGGCGCACCTTCATCTTCGTCGGGCAAGTGGTGGTCGGTCACAATCACGTCGAGGCCGTTTGTGCGCGCCCATTCGAGCGGCTCATGCGCGCGGATGCCGCAATCGACGCTGATGACGAGACGGTATCCGTCGGCGTGCGCGCGTTCCAAAACATCCTGACGAATGCCGTAGCCTTCGGTGAAACGATGCGGGACGTGAAAGCCCGTCTCTGCGCCGAGGAGTTGCAACGCGCGACGTAGCACGACGGTGCCGGTCGTGCCGTCAACATCGTAGTCGCCATAGATGAGAATCCGCTCGCCCGTATCAATCGCCGCGAGCACACGCTCTGTCGCCTCGCGCATGCCGAGCATCAGGGCGGGGTCGTGGAGTTGCTGAAGCGTCGGACGCAGAAGCGCGAGTGCGGCGTCTTCCGTCTCGTAGCCGCGCGCAATGAGTAGACCCGCGACGACGGGTGCGACACCGAGCGTCGCGGCGAGCGCGCGTGCGCGTCGGTCGTCGTAGCCGCGCACAATCCAGTTCACGACCGAATTGTCAGGTGAGGCTGTCTGCTGGCGGGCTGTCTTGATGCTCACTCGGCGAACCACCCGTTCTGGTCAAGCAGTTTGACGCCGATGCGCTGTCGTCCGTCGGTCTCGTCCACCCAAACGCCGTTGACTTCGGCGTCGAGCGAACGACCGAAAGGAGGCGTCAGGCGCACTACCGCGCCAACGTCCAACGGCGCATCGGTGACGAGCGTTGCGCCGCCGCGACTGACGCGCACGGCTTCGGCGTTGACACGAAAAGCTTCGTCGCTCGCGTTGCGTCCTTCAAGTTCGACCGAAAAATTGACGGGCACGCGCGGGCTGCGCGGGCGTTGGGAAGGGGGAACAATTTCACTTTTAACTTCGTCGCTCATCTCAGCTTTTTCGCCCTCTCTACTTTCCAAAAATCTTTCAACTTGCAGGGGAGGAAGGGCGACACCAAGTGTACCCGAATTCCCACACCCACGGCGAGGAATAAACGAAAGGATGAGGGAAAAGGATTGATTCATTGCTTCATTTACTCGATGGTTCATTGATGGAAGAACGCAATGAGTCAATGAGCCGATGAGACAATGAACCGATTTCTTCTCGTTCGTCCCTTCGCTTATTGCGCTTCGAGGGTTCCGCGTGTGAGCAGGAGGAGAAGAATGAGGCCGAGGACGAGCCGATAGCCGATAAAGATTCCGGTTGAGTGTGTGCGTAGAAAACGCAGCAGAAACCAGATGGAAGCATAGCCGACCACGCCGGAGACGACCGTCGCCACGACGAGCGGGAGCGCACTATCGGGCGGCAGTTTCTCGAACGCTTCTTTGAGTTCGAGCAGTCCGCTCGCGGCAATCGCGGGAATCGACAGGAGAAACGAAAAGCGCGCGGCTGTTTCGCGCGTCTCTCCGGCAAAGAGTCCGCCCATGATGGTGGAACCCGAACGACTCGCGCCCGGAACGAGCGCCAGCACTTGCGCGAAACCGACCGCCAGCGCATCACGCACGCCGAGTTCGCTCATCTCGCGCCGACGCTTTCCAACCATTTCCGCCAAGACGAGCAACAACGCAATCAGAATCATCATCGTCGCGATGACCCATAGATTTTTCGTGAACGTCCCTTCAATCTGCTCCTTCAAGACGAGTCCGACGACTCCGACCGGAATCGAACCCAGAATCACCAGCCAACCCAGACGCGCCTCGTCCGAAAGCGACGCCCAAAATCCGACGCCCTTCGCGCCCGCATTCCCCATCGCATCGGTCGTGCTGCGGCGGCCACCACCGCCACCACTGATGAGCGCGAGATGGTCGCGGACGAAGGCCGAAGTGATAGCCCAGATGTCGCGCGCGAAGTAGACGAAGACGGCGATGAGCGTGCCGAGTTGGATGACGGCGATGGTGGCCGTCGTCTGTTCCGCGCGCAGAGCTTGGTCAGCGCCTTCATAAAGTCCTGTGAGGCGGCTGGCGAAAATCAGATGCGCTGTCGAACTGATGGGAATGAATTCCGTCAGACCTTGAACGATGCCGAGGATGATGGCTTGGAGTAGAGACATGATGAAAGTTTCGAGTTTTGAACGTTGAATCGAGAGTTTCGAGTCAAGATTGTCAGTGATTTGTGAGGGCGCGCGTCAACCACGAAAGGAGCGGTCGCTGCTGCCAAGACGGTCGTACAAAGCATTCGGCATGTACTTCATCAGACGCACAAGGCTGGCGAGTTGCCACGGAAACGCGTAGGTGCGTCGGCGTCGTTCGATGGCGCGAACGATGTGACGGATGGCGTCGTCGAGTTCCATCAGAAAGAGAAGTTTCCCTTTGCGTCCGTCGGTCAGGGGCGTGCGAACGAAGCCGGGATGAATAATCGTCACGTCGATGCCCTTGCCGCGCAGGTCAACGCGCAGGCTCTCGAAAAAAGTTGAGACCGCCGCTTTGCTCGCAGAGTAAGCGGCGGATTTCGGCAGGCCGCGATAGGCGGCGAGGCTCGAAATCGCGACGAGTTGGCTGCTCCCGCGCCGCAGCATGTCGGGCAAGACCGCCGCGACGCTGTTGACGACGCCGATGGTGTTTATCGAAATAATATCCGATGCTTCGCTCGCACGCAGACTCGTCGCAGGCGCGACGACGCCCGTGCCCGAATTGGCGACGAGCACGTCAATCTGTCCCCAGTGCTCGCGCATGCGCGCCGCCGCCTCTTCGAGTTTCGCCGCGTCGCGCACGTCGCCCGCGAGCGCCAGCGCCTTGCCGCCCGCGCGCTCGACTTCCTCCGCCGCCTCCAACAACATCTCCACACGCCGCGCAAAGAGTCCGACACGCGCGCCGCGCCGTCCGAGTTCGACCGCCAACGCGCGACCGATGCCGCTCGACGCGCCCGTTATCAAAACTACCCTGTTTGACCAATCGTAAGCCATGTTTTTGAATTGTGGATTGCGGAGTGCGGATTGGAAAAACAGAGTGCCGATACTTCGTCAGTCCGCATTTTGCAATCTGTTAACACAGTTCAGCGACGTGTGCGCCGAGTGCGCGCAGAGCTTTTGCTAAATCGTCCTGCTTAATTAACAAGTGGTCGCGCGAAAAAGAGGAGAGCGCGCCAACGGGGATTCCCGCCGCCGCGAGAATCTCCGTGATGCGCGCGAGATAGCCGACGACGTTCCACGCGAGTTCGATGTCGAATGTGACGAGTCGGAAACCGCCTTCGACGCGTGCATCGCGTGCGGCATGGCGCATGGTTCGCCAGTCTTCCTCTTCGACGAGCAGCGTCGTTTCGTGCAGGTCGCGCAGGAGCATGAACGGCGCATGGGCACGCGGGCTGAGTTCCGGGTTTTCAAGTAGATGCTGCCAGTCTTCGTGCCGGAGGCCGACGAGAAAGAAAGTGGCCGGAGCCACTTCGACGCGCGTCCGGCGCAAGAGTTCAGCAACGTCGGGAGTCAACATAAGAGATAGAGGTCAGAGGTTAGTAAGAACCGGAAACAGCGTCGCTCGAATTTTGATTTTAACTGACCTCTGACCTTTAGCCTCTGGCCGCTGCTTTTACACTTGCACGACGACGGGCACAATCACGGGACGCGCGCCTGTCTGTTTCTGGATGAAACGTTTGAGTTCGACGCGGACGCGTTCTTTGAGAAGCGTGGTGTCGCGCCGTTCGGCGGTGGTCGCGCCTTCGACCGCCTGTGTGACGATGCGCTGCATGTCACTGATGAAGCCGTTACCGTCGATGCCGATGAGTCCACGCGTGACGACTTCGGGCGTCGCTTCGAGTTCGCCCGTCTCTTCGCTCAAGGTGACGACGGGCGAGACGATGCCATCGAAGGCCATCTGCTTTCGCTCGCGCACGGTCTCGCGGTCAATCTCCTCGAAGCCGGAATCGTCGATGAAGGTGCGCCCGACTTCGCGTTTGTCGATGACGGTGGCGTGGTTGCCGTCGAGTTCGAGCACATCGCCGTTCTCAATCAGGATGACGTTCTCCTCGGCGTAGCCGAGATGGTTTTTGATGAACTCCTTGTGGCGATAGAGCATGCGGTATTCGCCGTGCACGGGGATGACGAACTTGGGACGCACCGCCTCCGTCATGATGCGTATGTCTTCCTGCGAGGCGTGGCCGCTGACGTGAACGAGTCGCCGCTTCTCGTCGATAATCTTGCCGCCGCGTTTGTAAATCTCTCCGACGAGACGCGAGATGGCGCGTTCGTTGCCGGGGATGATGCGTGCCGACAAGACAACCGTGTCGCCCTCGTTGATGGTCAAGCCCTTGTAACTCTGCGTGGCAATCTGTGAGAGCGCGGCGCGCGGCTCGCCCTGCGAACCCGTGACGAGAAAGACAATCTCATCGTCGGGCAGACGCTTGGCGTCGTTTAAGGAGACGAGCAAGCCTTCGTGGATGTCTAGATAGCCGAGGCGGTCGGCAATCTCTACGTTCTTGAGCATCGAGCGACCAAGCACGCAGACTTTCCTGTCGAACTGCTGCGCCACGTCAATCACGATTTGGAGTCGGTGAATCGACGACGCAAACGTCGAGACGATGATGCGTCCTTCAGCCTCGCTGAAGAGTTCTTCAAACGCGGGGATGACGGCGCGCTCCGAAGGCGTGCGCCCCGGCACGGTGGCGTTCGTGGAATCAGAGGTGAGCGCGAGTACGCCCTCCTGTCCGTAGCGCCGGAGCGTGCGGAGGTCAATCGGCTCGCCGATGACGGGCGTTTCGTCAACTTTGTAGTCGCCCGTGTGAATAATCGTGCCGACGGGCGTCGTGATGGCGAGCGCGAAGCAATCGACCAGCGAATGCGAGACGCGTATGAACTCGACGCGAAAGACGCCAATATCCACAACGTCGCGCGGCTCGACGCGGTGAAGCAGAGTGCTCTCGGTCAGGTCGTGCTCTTCGAGTTTGCTTTCGGCGAGTCCCGCCGTGAAGTGCGACGCGTAGACGGGCACGTTGAACTTTTTCAGAATGTATGGCAACGCACCGAGATGGTCTTCGTGCCCGTGCGTCAGGACAACGGCCATGATGTCGTCGCGGTAAGGGTCGAGGAAATCGAAATTCGGAACCGAGACATCGACGCCGTATGCGCTCTCTTCGGGGAAACCCATTCCGGCATCGACAACAATCATTTCATCGCCGTAGCGCACAGCCATGCAATTCATCCCAAACTCGCCGACGCCGCCGAGCGGGATGATTTCTACAACCTTATTCACTGTGTTTTTTTACTCTCCGTCTTTTGTGGGCGACTGCCCGCCCTCTATGTATTACATGCTAAGGGGTTAGTTAATCGCAGATTATAGCACACGCCGTCGCTTTTCTCCGCTGTGCGCCGCGCGTCTTTCGTTTTGACGACGCAGACAGGCCGTTCCGACGGTTCGCTTTGCATCGCTCACTCGAATTGTCGTTGACCTCCGGCGAAATTGCGCTTATTGTTTGTTCCCTCGCTGCCCGACACTCTGTTATTTGTGCACGCGGATGCCGCTACGGACTCCTCTGACCTCTATCTTTTCGCAGGTCTCTGGACAACAATTGACAATCGCCTCGCTCCTCTTAGTCTCACTTCCCGAACGGAGAATGATTTATGCCTCAAGACGTACTACTCTTTACAAAGGATATGGAAAAGTCCGCGCAAGAGATTGAATCGCTCGGCGGACGCATCACACACCAATTTACGGACAAGGTGCTGGTAGCCGAACTGCCCGACGACGTTGACCCGCAATCTTTGAAGAAGTCGAAGCTCGAAGCGCCACGTTCGTTGGATGCCGTTTCGCAGCTTGCCGTCGATGCGTGGAACGCCAAACAGTTGAAATCAAGAAGTCGCAGCGCCGCCTCAGCGCGTGCGAAGCCCCTCAGTTGGGACGCGCCGGGATACGAACCACCGCTCTACGATAAGACGGGCAAGCCCGTCGCACGGTCGCGCCGCAGCGCGGGCGAAAAAATCGCGCGCTCGACCGGAACGCCGACGAGTCTCGTTCTCGAAGGTTCAGTTGCCGTCGGCGTGGTAGTGGTTTCGAGCACGCAGCCGGGACTCCAAATCTCGGCGGTCGAGAACGCCAAAATTTTCGCGGAGGTACAGGAGGGGCTGGATTTTCTCGCCAAAGCCGAGCCGAATGCCAACGTGAGTTTTGTTTATGACGTGCGTTTCGAGACGGTTTCCGTTCCGCCGTCGCCGATGAGAGAAATCTCCGTCGGGTGGCGTGGTTGGCCTGCGTCGTTCGCGTCCAACGTCGAGGCTTCCGTCATGTGGAACAACGACAAAGCCTTCTTCTTCAAGGGCAATCAATACCTTCGTTACGATGTCAAAACCGACAAGGTTGATGCCGGATACCCGAAACCGATTGCGGGCAACTGGAAGGGTTTCCCCGCCTCGTTTGCCGCCGGAATTGACGCCGCCGTCATGTGGAACAACGGCAAAGCCTACTTCTTCAAAGGCAGCGAGTACATCCGTTTCGACGTGAAGACGGACAAGACCGACGCGGGCTATCCGAAGCCGATTGCGGGCAACTGGAAAGGCTTCCCCGCCTCGTTTGCCACGGGCATCGATGCCGCCGTCGCCTGGAAAGACAACAAGAAGGCTTACTTCTTCAAAGGCTCGGAGTACATCCGTTTCGACATCGCCGCAGACAAAACTGACTCCGGTTATCCTCTGCCGATTACGGGCAACTGGAAGGGCTGGCCTGCCAGTTTCGCGGCGGGCGTCGATACTGGCATCCTCTGGAACAACGGCATCGCCTACTTCTTCAAAGACAATTTCTACATCCGCCACCACCTCGCCGACGATAGCGTCGATAGCGGCTACGATGTCTACGAAGTGCCTTGGCGTGATGCGGCTCTACAGCAGATGGGATTCGCCGACACGACGAAGTACGTCAAGTCGATACAGGCGGCCAAAGGCACCAAATGGGCATACGCTGCCTACTTCACCAAGTATCCGCTCAATCACTTCGCCTATGCCATCAACGACAAACTCGTCATGCACTACGACAACGACGGATGGGGAACCGACAGCATCAATACAGTCTTCGCGCACGAAACCTGTCATATCTTTGGAGCCGACGACGAATACGCCGCCAGCAAGTGCGTCTGCGGCAGTCTGCACGGGCAGTTACAGTTTCCGAATAACAACTGCGTCAATTGCCCCGGCGCGCACATTCCCTGTCTCATGGACGCCAACGTGTTGAGCCTGTGCGTTTGGAGTCGTGGTCAAATCGGTTGGAACTACGGGTTGTCCAAGTTGGACGCGGCGGCTTTGTGGAACAATGGCAAAGCTTACTTCTTCGATGGCGGCTTCTACTCCCGTTACGATGTCCTCGCCGATAAGACCGACACGGGCTATCCCAGAAACCTCGACGCGAGCAACTGGCCGGGCTGGCCTGCGAGTTTCAAATCGGGTATCGACGCTTCGGTCGTCTGGAACAACGGCAAAGCCTATTTCTTCAAAGGCGACCAGTACATCCGCTACGACATGAAGACCGATAAGGTCGAATCCGGCTACCCGAAGAAAATCACTGGCAACTGGCCGGGCTTCACAGGCGCTTTCGCCGCCGGAATTGATGCGGTCGTCGTCTGGAACAACGGCAAGGCTTACTTCTTCAAAGGCGACCAATACCTCCGCTACGATATGAAGACAGACAAGGTGGATGCGGGCTGGCCGAAAAAAATCAGCGGCAACTGGACGGGCTTCCCCGCCGCCTTCAACGCGGGCGTCGACGCCGCCGTCGCATGGAACAACGGCAAAGCCTATTTCTTCAAGGGCGACGACTACGTTCGCTACGACATGAAGACGGACAAAGTGGACGCGGGTTGGCCTAAGAAAATCACGGCTAACTGGCCGGGACTCGTCAAGATGAAAGTCTAAACCTTCAACCTCCTTCACGTCTCGGAACATCAAAACTGCCGGAGCAAGAATCATTTCATGCTCCGGCAGTTTTTTCTTCTCGCTAATTTCGTCTCGCTAAATCGACGCATGTATGCGTCGATTCGCGTATGCAACGCAAGCGTCGCATGTCTTCCGCGTCAAGCTGTTGACAAGCGGACGCAATATGTTTAATCTGCGCGGGCTACAGAGTTCCCGTAGTCTTGCTCTCGAAAACCTCTAAAGCAATTCCGCAACATATTTGAAAACGCCCATCTAGCCGGAGCGACGTGTGTCACTACTGCACGTGAGCGCAAAACAAATCTTCGCGCCTGCTCTCAAGGTGCTGACCTGCGTCTGTCTCCGGCAAGTGTTTCGACGCGCCTGATTGTATCGCGCATCGCGTCGCAGGGCGTCTCGGTTGCGGTTGTTGTTGGTTTGTAAGCGCATGAAAAACTGCTGGTTCGCGCATTGTTCCGGCGGTGTCTGCCCTGTCGTTATCACTGGCGGTTGAAGGGCTGCCGGTGCTCCCACACATAAATTTCATACGGCAGAAACTTTTACAGCACGCCCGAAGTGTGCCCTTCGGCTGACGCGCGGAAGGCGTGCCGTTTATTCATTAATCGAACTCATTTCGCAAGGAGAAAGAGCCGCATGTTTCCCCACAACGCCACCACCGAAAACGTCATTAACCCTGAAAACGTCAAAGAATCGGATGCCTTCACCAAGCATCTCGGCATGTTCACGCACCCCAAAGGCGCGCACCTGACAGACCGCACCAAACCGCTCGGCGACTGGCTTCAACAGCGCATCGAGTTTGGTACGTGGCCTTACGCACGCTCGCTCGAAACGTCGCCCGCCACGCGTGCGCGCGTCCGCAGCCCTAACGGCCTCGTCGTCGAAGGCGTCAACTTCGGCTCGCAGGATTATCTCGGCCTCGCCTCGCATCCGTCGATTCACGAAGCGGCCATTCGCGCCCTCTCCGACTACGGCCCGCACAGCGCGGCCTCCGCCATCCTACAGGGCAACACAGGCATCTCGCGCCAACTCGAACGCACCATCGCCGACCATCTACAGACCGAACACGTCCTGCTTTTCCCGACGGGTTGGGCGGCTGGCTTCGGCACCATCGCGGCGCTCGTCCGTCCCAACGACCACATCGTCCTCGACCAGAACGCTCACTCCTGTCTCATGCAGGGCGCACGCGCCGCGACCGAGAAACACACCTTCTTCCGTCACAACGACATCGCCGACGCGCGTCGCAAACTCGAAAAGATTCGCGCCAAAGATAAAGATAACGCCATTCTCGTCGTCTCCGAAGGCATCTTTTCGATGGACTCCGACAGCCCCAACATCTTTCGTCTACAGGAAGCCTGCCGCGAATTCGACGCCGTTCTCCTGCTCGACGTGGCGCACGACCTCGGCGCGTCCGGCCCGGACGGTACGGGTCAAATCGGATTGCAAAACATGCTCGGCAAGATAGACCTCGTCATGGGCGCATTCTCGAAAACCTTTTCGAGCAACGGCGGTTTTCTCGCCACCAACAGCGTCTCCGTCAAACACTTCGTCAGCATCTACGGCGGTTCGCACGCCTTCTCCAACGCGCTCTCGCCCATTCAAGCCGGAATCGTCAACGAGGCATTCCGCATCGTCCGCTCACCGGAAGGCGAACGCCTCCGCCGTCGCTCGCAGGACAACATTCAACGCCTACGCGCTTCGTTCACCGCATCGGGACTGGAATGCTTCGGCGAGCCTTCGCCGATTGTGCCCGTCGGCGTCGGCGACGAAAAACTGGCGAAGTGGACGGGAAGACTGCTGGAAGAAAACGGCTTGATTGCCAACCTCGTCGAATATCCGGCGGTCGCACGCGGCCGCGCACGTTTCCGTTTTCAAGTCATGGCGACCCACACACAAGACCAAATCGACACCGCCGTCGAAATCTTCCGCACCTCGCTCGCCGCCGCGCGACGCTTCATGGAATAAACCCTTCGATTGCGGAATGCGGATTCTTAAGAACAAGAAGTCAGAGTCAGAAGTCAGAATAAAACTATCGGCGATGCGCTCGCGCTCGTTTTTTCCGACTCCTGGATTCCGACTCCGACTTCTTATTCTTGAATCCGCATTCCGCATTCCGCATTCCGCAATTGAATCGCATGTGCGAGTCGTCCCCACTCGATGAGGAGCAGGGTTTCGGCGCGTCGCTGCGGTTCAATCTCCGCCGCTTCGAGTATCTGCTGGACGCCTCCGGCGCGTTCTATGTCTTGCCGCAACGTGTCGGGCGCGGCACGAAGGTTATTGAAGATTGTCTTGCGTCGTTGCGCGAAACACGCGCTCACCACTCGCCACAGCAAAGCCTCGTCCGCCACCGCGACCGCCGTCTGCTCGCGCACGCGCAGACGCGCCACCGTACTCCAAACTTTCGGCACCGGACGAAACGCACCCGGCGCGACATCAAACAGGGCTTCCGCTTCGCAGTAAGCCTCGACCAGCACGGAGAGATAACCGCGTTCGCTCGAACCCGCAGGCGCGGTTATCCGCTCCACGACTTCGCGTTGCAGCATCAAAATCAACTCCGTCAGGCAGCCGCGTTGTTCGATGAGTCTTTGCAGAATGGCGGTTGAAATGTTGTAAGGAAGATTGGCGACCACGCGTGCGCGGCTCTCCGGCGCGATGAGCGCGCAGAAATTCAACACCAGCGCATCCGCTTCCACAATCTCGAACCTGTCGCCCGCGTCCTCAAAATGCTCGCGCAAAAACGGGACGAGTTCACGGTCGAATTCAATCGCGACGACGCGACCCGCGCCCTCCAACAGCCTCGAAGTAAGCGCCCCACGCCCCGCGCCAATCTCAATTATCGTCTCGCCCGCGCGCGGCCTGACCTCGCTCACGATGCGCTCCACCACCCGCTCGTCAACGAGAAAATTTTGACCAAAACGCTTTTTCGCGCGCGGGAGATGCATAAAAACAGAGGTCAGAAGGTTAGAGGTCGGAAAGCATCTGGGTTTAACTGACCTCTAACCTCTGACCTCTCTCACTTGAGGGTAGCCGGTGATTTCTATGTCGTCGCCGTGTGGTGTGATTTCAGTGTCGCGGAGTCGGATTGCATCGGCGATGTTGGCCGCGCCCGTGCCGCCGACGGCGGGCTTCGCCTCGCATCCACCGATGATGACGGGCGCGATGAAGAAACTCACCTTGTCAACGAGTCCGGCTTCGAGGAAGCGCGCGGCAACGGTCGCGCCGCCTTCGACGAGCACGCTCTGAATCGAGCGGCGTGCGAGTTCGCTGAGCACCGCCGCGAGGTCGCGTCCTTCGTGCGGCGTCCTCGCCACTTCGACACCATTCGCCTCAAGCGTCGCCACGCGTTCTTCGTCAACCTCGTCGGAAGCGAAAACGATGACGGGCGCGTCGCTGCGATGTGCGGTCTGCGCTAACTGCGTCTGCGGCGTCGCGTCGAGCCGCGCATCGAGAACGACGCGTGTGAGCGGGCGATGTCGCGCTAGTCCGCTGCGGTCGGTCAGGAGTGGATTGTCGGCGCGCACCGTGCCCGCGCCAACCAGAATCGCGTCATACTCATGTCGCAAACGATGCACGCGCACGCGCGCCGCTTCGCCCGTTATCCAACGCGCGTCGCCCGTGCGTGTGGCGATGCGCCCGTCGAGCGAGCAGGCGAGTTTGAGATGGATGAAGGGACGCGCGTGTCGAAAAAAGTGGACGTATTTTTCGTTAAGCCGCGTCGCTTCCTCCGACATCAAACCCGTCGAGACTTCGATTCCGGCTTCGCGCAGACGCGCGAACCCCAATCCCGAAACGAGCGGGTTCGGGTCTTCAATCGGCGCGACGACGCGCGCAATGCCCGCATGAATCAAGGCATCTGTGCAGGGCGGCGTGCGTCCTGTGTGCGCGTGCGGTTCGAGCGAGACGTAGGCGGTCGCACCCCGCGCGCGGCGTCCGGCCTGTTCGAGCGCGAGCGTCTCCGCGTGCTTGACGCGCTCGTACAGGTAAAAACCCTCGCCCAAAATCTCACCCTCCGCCGACGCCACGACGCAACCGACGAGCGGACTCGGACTCACCTGCCCCGTGCCCTCGGCGGCGAGTTCGAGCGCGCGACGCATCATGCGACGGTCAACCTCTGCGGCTTCGGGTTTCGGGTTTCGAGTTTCGAGTTGGGTTTTCAAATCGTTTATCCGAAGAGGCCGTTGACGTAATGCTCCGGGTTGAAGACAACGAGGTCGTCAACCTTTTCGCCAATGCCCGCATAACGAATCGGCAGGCGCAGTTCCTTCGCAATGGCGACGGCGATGCCGCCTTTGGCCGTGCCGTCGAGTTTGGTCAGGACGATGCCCGTCACGCCCGCCACTTTCAAAAACTGCCGCGCCTGTTCGAGTCCGTTCTGCCCCGTTACGGCATCCACGACCAGCAACGTCTCATGCGGCGCGCCATCGACTTCGCGCCCCGCCACGCGTTTCATCTTCTCAAGTTCGGCCATGAGGTTCGATTTGTTGTGCAGCCTGCCCGCCGTATCGACAATCAACACGTCGGAACCGCGCGCCTTCGCGGCCTTGAGCGCGTCGAAGAGAACGGCGGCGGGGTCTGTACCGTGCTTCTGCTGGATGAGCGGGACGCCCGTGCGCTCAGCCCAGATGGCGAGTTGGTCGGAAGCGGCGGCGCGGAAAGTGTCTGCCGCGCAGATTAAAACGTCGTTGCCTTCGGCCTTGATGCGTTGCGCGAGTTTGCCGATGGTCGTGGTTTTGCCGACGCCGTTGACGCCGACCACCATGATGACGTAGGGCGCGATGTCTTCCGGCACGCTCGTCTCTGACGCGACGCCTTCGCGCTCCGAGTCCTGAAGAATCAAGAGCAGTTGAGATTTAATCGACTGCTTGAGCGCGTCGATGTCGTTAATCTCCTTGCGCGAAACGCCGCGCCGCACCGTTTCCAGAATCTCCAATGTCGTCGGCACGCCGATGTCGGCGGCAATCAAAGCCTCCTCCAACTCATCCAACAACTCCGCGTCAATCCTCTTGCGTCCCTGAAAAACGGTGTCGATTTTCTCCGACAACGTTTCACGCGTCGCCGCGATAGCACGCGTGAAACGCGCCGCGAACGCCTGTTCGAGCGCCGCCTCCTCCGCCTGCAACTCCTCCATCGAACGGTCGAGGCCGAGTATCGAAGTGGTAAACGGCGAACGCGAGGGCACGACTGGTCGCGGCGCAGGCGCGGCGGGTTTCTCCGCCGTCGGTTTCCCTGCGGCGGGCGCGGTCGGCGCAGGCGGTCGCGGACTCTCGACCACTTCCCTGTCATCCCTGCCCGTCCCGAAAGTCGTCTCGCGCAGAGGTGGCGGAGTCGGCGCGCCGCCCGTCGCGGTCGGTTCAATGGCGGGCGAGAGGGGCGCGGCTTCGAGCGTCGCCTCGGTCGCAGGGTGGGCGGGAGGTTCCAGACGCGCGCTCACCGCCTCGCGTGTCTCCGTTGGTTCGGCGGCGCGTTCGTCTTCTTTCTTGACGGCTGGCGTGGCCGACGGTTCGTTCAGACCGAGCGTGATAAAGCGGTCTTCTTTTTTGCGTCTCCAAAATGGCATGAGCTAGATAACTACCCTTACGAATCAGAATTCGGAATTGAAAGTCGTTGATTATAAACGCAACAGCCGCACCACGACAAAAGCGGTGCGACTGTTTAGTAAAGAGGATGCGGCTGCTTTAGTAAAGCGGCGGGCGATTCGTGATGCGGATTTTGCTGCGAAACCACCGCCGACAGGCTTACCCGACGGGCGCGGGTTCGGACGGCGTAGAGGGTTGCGTGGGAAGCGTTTTGACGTTGGTGGAATTGGACGCAAGCTCTTTGGCGCGACGCGAGAGACGGACGCGTCCGGGTGTGATTTGTCCTGATTCGCAGGCTTCGACGAGGGCGGCGACGACCTGTTCGTCGTAGCGTGTGCCGACGAAGTGTTTGATGCGCGCGAGTGCGGCGTCGAACTGCATGGCTTTCTGGTAGGGACGGTCGGTGGTCATGGCGTCGAAGGTGTCTGCGACCGAGACGATGCGCGCCTGCAAGGGAATCTCGTCGCCCTTCAAGCCCTGCGGGTAGCCTTGCCCGTTCATCATTTCGTGATGCATGTACATGCCTGGGAGGAAGTCGCGCATGGCGGGGATTTGCGACATGATTTTGAAGCCCTTCTGCGGGTGCTGCTTCATCACTTCGTACTCTTCGTCGGTGAGCGCGGCGGGTTTCTTCAGAATCTTATCGTCTATCGCAATCTTGCCGACATCGTGCAAAAGCGCGCTAATACGCAGCTTTTCAATCTCTTCGTCGGACAAATCGAGACGCTCGGCGATGGCGAGCGAGAAACGCGCGACGCGTTCGGAATGGCCGCGCGTGTAGGGGTCTTTGCCGTCGATGGCGGCGGCGAGGGCTTTCACTGTGCCAATAAAGAGTTGACGATTTTCATCGGCGGCGCGGCGGAGGTCTTCGATGAACCGTTCGAGTTGGTCGGTCATCTGGTTGAAGGAGTTGCCGAGTTCGCCGAGTTCGGTGCGACTCCTCACGTCGATGCGTTGCGAGAAGTCGCCGGAGGCGATGCGGTGCGCGCCCGCCGCCAAATCGAGCACGGGTTGCGCCAGTTTTTTAGCGAGAAAATAACCGAGCAGAAGCACCAGCGAGACGGCCATCAGGCTTATCAGGAAGACTTGCCGACGCATCTCCGTGACGGAGTGGAGCGCGGCGCGTTCGTCCTGAATGGCGACGACGCCGAGACGCGATTCACGGTCGAGCACAGCGGTCGCGTAGGCTCCGAGCATGCCGATTTCGCGCCCGTCGCGTTCGACCGTAAACGGCGCGAGCGCCGATTGCACCTGCGTGCTCGTATTCATCCAGTCGCGCACGACGCGCAAATCAATCATGGAACGCTCGGAATAGGCGACCACGGCGTCGGGATGCGCGACGGCGCGCCCGTCGCGGTCAACCACGAAGATGACAGGCAATCCACGGTCGAGCAGTTCGCGTTCGCTCATGCCCGTCTGCTGCTGGACGGCGCCGAAGACCTCCTGAAACGACACGACGGCGACCACCGCCGCCACGACTTCCACGCCCTCGCCTCCGCCCATCACGGGCGCGGCGACCGTCAGACCCATCTCCTGACTCGAACGGATAACGTGCGGCCTCCCGATAACCACGCCGCGCTCGGACATGCGCGCCAGCAGCGCGTCGATACGTTCGTCAACTTCTTGACGCGAAATGACATCGGGCTTGTAAGCGACGTGCGGCACATCGCCGACGGGAAGGATGGCTAGCGCAATCAAGTTGGGGTCGTCGAGTACGGCCTTTTGCAGACGCGCGTCGCTCTCGTTCTCCAACAGCGCACGGACGCCTCCCGCCACCTCGAAAGCACGCGCCAAACCCGTCACCACATCGCGGTAACGCTGCCCGTAAAGCTCTATCTGACGCGCCTTATCTTTAACTAGCTGAGCCTGATAGCGTCCTTCGACGAGGCGCAGTTGGTCGCCGCTCCGCTCCGACAGGAGCACTCCCGCCACCGCCAGCGGCAGAAGACCGACGACCAGCAGCGTTCCAAGCACGATATAGAGCAGGCGCACACGTCTGAAGCGTTCGAGCATGATAAAAGCGAAGCTAAATGACTGAAAAGGTTAATGTTATCAAGGCGGGCGACGTAAGGATTGAGTCTGTCGCGACTCCCCTGTGCGAGCCGCACGACCGTCTTGCATAGTAAGTGGTTGAAACACGTCTTGTCAATGGTTTTAACAAACTTTAAGTTGTTGATATTAAACATCAAATCTCTTATTTAGCGTCGCGCCGTGGGCGGAGGCGTCGGTTTCGTGCGTGGATTGACGTGGGGCGTGGGGCGTTAATTGACAGGAGGTGCATAATTTACAGACCGGAGCGGCGCGTGGCGCGTCTAAATTTCCGTGTGCGCGAGAGAGGCTTTGAGGCGGGTGTGGCGTCCGAGATGACAGGGATGAAAACGGCGACGAGCGACGAGCAAATCGTGGAACATGCGTTGGCGGGCGACGCGGAGGCTTTCGGCGAAATCGTGCGCCGTTGGGAGCGACCGATTTTCGCGCTCTCCTACGGCATACTCGGTTCTGCCGAAGACGCGCGCGACGCCACACAGGAGACGTTTCTCGCCGCTTTTCGTAGTCTCAGAGGGTTTCGCGGCGAGGCCAAAGTCTCTTCGTGGCTGCATCGCATCGCGGTCAACCAGTGCATCACGCGCCAGCGACGCACGCGCGTGCGGCCTGAAACCGCGCTGGAAGAAGGATTTACAAGCGATGAGGCGACGCATGCGGTCGCGCCACGCCACGGTTCGCCCGCCCGCGCCGCAGAGACGCGTGAGCGCAAGGAAGCGGTGCGGCGAGCGGTCGGGGCGTTGCCGCCGGAATTGCGCGAAGTTGTTGTGATGAAAGAGTTTGAGGAGTTGACCTTTCAGCAAATCGCCGACACGCTCGACATCCCCTTGAGCACAGTCAAAAGCCGTCTCTACACGGCGTTGCGGCAGTTACGCCTGCGGCTCGAACAATATGGTTTGGAGGTAGCCTGACAATGAACGAACAACCACGCGACGCACAGACGCACCACGACGATGACACGCGCCCGACGCCGTCCGTCTGCCCGCGCGCCGAAGACCTCGTTGCGTATCTCTACGCCGAAGCGAACGAAACGGAGGCCGAAAGTTTTGAGCTACATCTGAGCGTCTGCGCCTCTTGCAGCGACGAGTCGGCAGCCTTCGGCGGCGTGCGCGAGAGCATCGGCGCATGGCGTCGAGAAGCCTTGAGCGTCGCGTCTGCCGTGGCGTTTGAACCGACCACGACCGCGACTAGCGACGCCGTACACGCATTTCACACATCTGCAACGACGGCAACGGTGAAGCGTTCGGCCTTCGCCGCGTTCCGGGAATTTTTCACGCTCTCGCCCATGTGGTTGCGCGCCGCAAGCGTCGCCGCGATGCTCGCCATTTGCGCGCTCGTCGTGCACACCTTCGCACGGATGGAAGTGCGTTGGGACTCCAACGGCGTCGCGTTTCAAATGGGCGTGCCCGAACGCGTCGTGAGAGAAGTAGTGAAGGAGACGGTCAACGTGCCTGTTTCGGACGGAGTCGCGCAAGCACGGGTCGATGAGTTGGTCGCCGCGCACAGACGCGAACTCGAAGCCCTGCGCGCACAGTTGCAGAAGCAAGAGACAGACGGAGGTTACGTCGCCGTGAGCGCGCCGGACAAGCGAACGACGACGCGTGCGACATTGACCGAGCGCGGCACATCGACGCGACGACCGACAGCAACGCGCACCAAAACTGCGCCCCGCCTCCCGCGCGACGTGGCGGGCAACGACGAAGATTTGCCGCGCCTTTATGACCTTTTGAGTGAAGTCAACTAACTTTTGCGCGTGGTTGATTGGGCGTCGCCGTCGGCCTTGCGTGCTTGCATGAGGAGTTTTTGAAACGCGTCTCACGAATTTTTCAAGAGACGAGGAAGCAAGGGAGGTTCCAGGTAATGAGTCGGACGAATCACAGGTTTATCGCGTCGCGCGTCGCCCTCGCGTTGTCGACGTTGCTTCTCTTCTCTTTTGTCGCGCCCGCCCGCGGGGAAGAAACGTGGCGCGACGACGCGCGTGCGTCGATGCTCTCGACGCAGGAGCAGGAACCAGACGCGCAGGAACCGGAACAGCAGCGGCAGACGCGTCCCGACCGCCGCGACGACGGCAAAGGTGAATTGCTGGCGCGGCTTAATCTCTCGCCCGAACAGCGCGAGCAGATTCGCTTGATTCGACAGCAGACAGACCGTGAAGGCCGCGCCCTCTTGATGAGCATCCGTCAGGCGCGTCGTGCGCTCGACCGCGCGATTTATTTGGAGGATGCCGACGAGAGTGTGATTGAGGCGCGCGTGCGCGATTTGTCGGCGGCGCAGGCCAACGCGCTGCGCCTACGCGCCTTTACGGAATTGAAGATTCGCCGCGTGCTCACGTCTGAACAACTCGGCATCCTTCGTGAACTTCGTCAGCAAGGCTTCGACAGGCAACGCACAAGAAGGCCGCGCGGCGACCGATTCGAGCGGAGAAACAATCGTCTCCCACCACCGTCAAACGTAAACCCATCAAACGTAAACCCATCAAACGTAAACAATACCAACAACGCGAACAATGCCAACCACATGAACGACGCCGACGCTGCCGGGGAATCGTCCAGCCCCTCTCCCGCATTCACTCCGCGCGGGCGTCGGCGCAACGGCGGATTGCGCCGAGCGCGCCCCTGAAAAGTTTTCCGACACAGATTGAACCTCCGACACAAGGACGGGCGAACGGGAAGCTGACATCTTCTCCGTCGCCCGTCTCGTATCTTGTGGGTTGACCTCGCGGCGAGGCGTCAAGTGTTGTGCGCGCGGACATTTACTGCTTGACGCATCAACAGGTTTTTGAGCATCATACCGTATCATCTGTTTACGCTGTTTACATGAAAAGTTTTTCAGACTGGATTTGATGGCATTTGTCTTAGTCGTCAGCCTTCAGACACCCAAAAACAACAGAGGCCGTGCCGCACATCCCGGCGTCCGGTCGGAGATGTTTCGTTCACTAACTTTCTCATGAACTTTGTCACCCGCGCTCTGCTTGAAGTACAGGAGACAACTCTACTTGCCGCGCGGGCTGCGCGGAGGCTCTTTCGCCGACCGACATATATCAACGAAACAATCGCGCAAATGGATGTCATCGGCGTCGGGTCGCTAACCATCATTCTGCTGACGGGCGTTTTCACGGGCGGCGTGCTCGCTCTGCAAACCTATCCCACGCTCAAATCCTACGGCGCGCAAGACCAGACGGGCAGACTTGTCGCCACCTCGCTCGTACGCGAATTGGGGCCTGTATTGACGGGTTTGATGATTGCGGGTCGCGTCGCGTCGGCCATCGCCGCCGAACTCGGCTCGATGGTCGTCTCGCAACAGATAGACGCGATGCGTGCGCTCGGCACCGACCCCGTTCGCAAACTCGTCGCGCCCAGACTGATTGCCCTGCTCATCACCATGCCGCTTCTGACCATCGTCGCCGATGGCGTCGGCATCGCGGGCGGGTGGGTCGTCTCGACGCAACTCTACGACGTGACATCCTCTTCTTTCATGTCCGGGGTGTGGCAGGGTTTGACGCACGACGACATCATCGGCGGCTTTATCAAGGCGCTCGCGTTTGCGTTTCTCATCGGGACGATTGCGTGCCGCATGGGACTTGGAACCGAAGGCGGCACGGTCGGCGTCGGTCGCTCGACGACGACCTCTGTGGTCGCCTCTTCGATTGCCATCATCATCGCCGACTTCTTTATTACTAAGGCGCTACAGGTTATGGTAGGTCTGCCGACCTGACGTTGTCGAACAGAATTTATGGCTTACACAGAAATCGGAACTCCGCAGCCGGACGTTTCGCCGGAGATGGTCGGCGGCGTCAGCGACGATGCTGCCGAATCCACATTCGCCGAAGTAGACGACCATCGACGCATCGTTCCGGCCATCGAATTTCGCAACGTCCATCTCTCCTTCGACGACCGCAAGATTCTCGACGGCCTTAGTTTCAAAGTTAATAAAGGCGAAACGAAAATCATTCTCGGCGGTTCGGGCGGCGGCAAATCCACCACCATCAAACTCGTCCTCGGACTGCTTAAACCTGACGAGGGACAGATTTTCGTTGACGGCGTGGACATCACCGATTTCAGCGAAGCCGAAATGATGAGCGTACGCAAAAACATCGGCATGATTTTTCAGGAGGGCGCGCTCTTTGATTCGCTCTCGGTTTACGATAACGTCGCCTATCGCCTGCACGAACAGGGCGTGCCCGAAGAGGAAGTGGAAGAAGAAGTCAGACGGATGCTGCGCTTCGTCAACTTGGAAGATGCGATTGATAAAATGCCGATTGAGCTATCGGGCGGCATGCGTCGGCGCGTCGGCATCGCGCGTGCGCTCGTCGGCGGCCCCAAAATCGTCATGTTCGACGAACCGACCGCCGGACTCGACCCGCCCACCGCGCGCACCATCTGCGAACTCGCCATCAAACTGCGCGACCTCGAAGACGTGTCTTCGATTTTCGTTACGCACGAAATGAACAACGTCGAATATCTGACCAACGAATATGCGGTCGTCAACGATGCGGGCGAAGTTGTGTTTGAGAAAGAGGGCGAACGGTTGTGCTTAACCAACACCAAAATCATGATGCTCCGCGAAGGCGGCATCATCTTCAGCGGAACGGACGAAGCCCTACGCAAAACCGACGACCCCTACATCCTCCGCTTCATGCGCGGACACTGAAAGGCAGGGATGCGAGATACGGAATGAGGGATGAATAAAAGAATAAGAATGTCTTTGTCTTTACATTCATCCCACATCCCTCTGCCCTCATCCCTTGACTAAACTATGCCTCCAAAGAAAAAGACCATCGGTTTACGCGAGTTGCGCGTCGGCTTGCTCGTCATCGTGTCGATTCTGGTGTTGATTTTTCTCATCCTCAACGCGTCCGGCGACATCGACGTGTTTGGCAAAGAGCTTCACTTGAAAGCGCGTTTTGCGAACGCCGACGGCTTACGCGCAGGCTCCGAAGTCCGCCTCGCAGGTGTCCGCATCGGCAAAGTTGACGAAGTGCGTCTGCTGCCACCGACCGACAACCCCGCTGACCCCAAAGTCGAAGCGCGCATGTCCATCAACACCGTCATCGACGGCAAACCCGCTACCGATTTGATTCGCAAGGATTCGTCCGCCCAACTCGGCTCGCCCGGCCTCCTCGGCAACGAAAAACTAATCAACATCATTCCCGGCACTTCCGTCAGCGAACCCGTGCCCGAAGATTTCACACTCTCCTCCGAATCTTCCACCACCTTTCAGGCGCTCACCACCTCCGGCAACGAACTCGTCCAACAACTCAACCAACTCTCCAAAGAGTTCACAGGCATCGCGCAAAAGGCCAACGAAGGACAGGGCACGCTCGGTCGCTTCATCAACGACGAAGCCTTCTACAACAACCTTAACGCCACCATCCGCGACACACAGGACGTGATTCGCCTCATCGAAACCGGACAAGGCTCCGCCGGACGCTTCCTCAACGACCCCGCTCTCTACAACAACGTGACAGCCATCAGCGCGCAACTTCAAGGCATCGCCGAAGACCTCCGTCGCGGTCGCGGCACCGCCGGACGCCTTCTCACAGACGAAGCCCTCTACGATGAAACACGCGCCGTCGTCTCCCGCTTCAACCGTTCTGTAGACGAACTCAACATCATCATCGCCGACCTGCGTCAAGGACGCGGCACCGCTGGCAAACTTCTCACCGACGACGCCATCTACAACGACGCACGCGCCGCCATCGCCCGCTTCAACACCGCCGCCGAACGCATCGACAACGTGGTCGCCGGAATCCAACGCGGCGAAGGCACCGCTGGCAAACTCCTCACCGACGAACAACTCTACAACAACGTCAACCAACTCTCCGCCGAAAGCGTCAAACTCATCTACGACTTCCGCCAAAACCCCAAAAAATACCTAACCATCAAATTCGAACTCTTCTAACCATGGCTGTTTTGTCCACGGAAAATTAAGTTGTTACCTGAAGTAATTAAGTTCTTACCTGGATATGTTAAGAGTAACTCCTGCCTCATTCTTTATGCTTTTCAATTCTGGCAAACAGCGCGACCTACTAAACTTAACATCAATTCCCGTAGGTACTATTTGTCCAATGGATGGAAGTTCACCCATAGCCTGTGGTGGACATGTCTACCCTTGCCGCCATCCGTGAGGTTAATACGGCAGACGCACTCGTCGAAGGTGGCGCGCGCTGGATTGATCTGCTCCAGTAGACCATCCCGCAGGGTCTGACCCCCCGACCCTTGTTGATTTTATTGAATTGAGCATCGGCGGAACGCTCTCACTGGGCGGCATAGGTAGCCAGTCGTTCCGCTACGGGCCGCAGGTTGACAACGTGTTGGAGTTGCAGGTCGTTACCGGCGAGGGGGAGCTTGTGACCTGCTCGCCGTCGCAGAACCTGACGCTCTTCGACGCGGCGCGCTCGGGACTCGGCCAAGTCGGGCTCGTTGTAGTGGCGCGGGTGCGACTCATCCCCGCGCCGCCGAGCGCAAGGCTTTACCAATGTTTTTACAACGACCTTCAGGCGTTCCTCTCCGACTTGGAGGACTTGATAGACGACGGTCGATTCGACACGGTGCAGGGTTTTGCTGTAGCGGACGGCTCGGGTGGCTGGCTCTATCAGTTGGAGACGACGAAATACTTCGCGCCCGGCGGCGAGCCTGACGACGCGGCGTTGCTGGCAGGCCTCTCCTTTACCCCCGGCACGCAGACGGCGCAGGACATGTCTTACTTCGACTACCTGAATCGCCTCGCGCCACTCATCGCGTTCCTCAGACAGGTCGGCGCGTGGAACGTTCCGCATCCCTGGGTCAATCTGTTCGTGCCGGCCGCGAACGCGCTGACGCTTATCAGTGAGACTCTCAATAACTTGACGGCGGAAGACGTCGGCCAAGGCCCTATCCTCATCTACCCTTTCAACCGCGACAAGTTCACCGCGCCGCTCTTCCGCACGCCCGTGGGACGTCACTTTTTCTGCTTCGCGCTGCTGCGTAACGCCCTGCCGCCGACGCCGGAGCGCGCCGCCGGACTCGTCGCAAACAACCGCGCGTTGTTTGAACGTGCGACCGAACTCGGCGGCAAGAGGTATCCCTTCGACTCAGTCCCGATGACGAAGCACGACTGGCAAAGGCATTATCAGCCCGTATGGGGACATCTCGTCTCTGCCAAACACACCTACGACCCGGACGGGATTCTGACGCCGGGGCAGGGAATCTTTTGAGGCCGTCAGCAGTTACGCCTATACGCGACCGCAGTGCTCAAGGAATTCAGCGAATTCCTTGAGCACTGTCGGCGAAACGGCAAATAATATTTTGTAGTTGCTTCGCACGGCCATTCGCACGCGCCGCGCACGTTACCCGGCGAGTGCAACCGCGGCGGCTTCCCGAAGCGTCATCGCGCGCCCGCGCCCCCATTCGCGCTCAAGCGTCGCAGCGTCGAGCGTTGAGCGGAGCGCCGCCACGTAACGGTCGCGCAGCGATTGCTCCCACGCGTCCAGTGGGCTGCCCTGAGCCTGACAGAGAGCTTCAGCCGCTCCTGCCAGCAGTGCGGCCTTCTGTCCGTTCCCGGCTTCGAGTGCCACCGCCGCCAGCCCATCGAGCGCGATGGCGGTCGAGAAGCCGTCTTCGAGCGCCGCCGTGATGGCGAGCGACTCGCGGTAGTAGCCAGAGGCCGCCGCGTAGTCGCCGTCCTCAAGCGACAGGCCTCCGAGGTTCGCAAGTGGAATCGCGTTTGCGATGGAGCGTACCTGCCGTCCCTGCGCTTCGAGCGCCTGCTCGTAGTAGGCGCGCGCCGCCCGCACGTCGCCCGTTATGCGTGCCACTTCACCGAGGCAGCAGAAGGCGGCTGACAGACTGTGTAAGTGGCCGAACTCACGCGCGTTCGCTACGGACTCCTCGTACACGTTGCGCGCGCTGCTGAGGTCACCGACCCCCCGGAGGGCACGCCCGAGGGCATTGAGAGCAGTGCCGAGCACAGCCCGGTCGCCGGAGGCTCGGGCTGCCTCGACCGCCTCGCGCGCGTAGGCGACCGCCGCGTCGAAGCGGCCGAGCCTATCCTCACACCCACTCAACCCGTTCAGAAGCTTCGCACGCACCGCCGGGGGCAGAACCCCGGCTTCGAGCGCCTTCATGTACCACGCGCGTTGCTCCGAGAAACTGTAGTACTGTGCGACCCAGAACGACCTGACGCTGGCTACGAACGACGCGCCCTCTCGCGGCTCCGCGCCGAGCAGCAACGCCAGCGCCGCCTTCACGTTGTCGTGCTCACGGCTCAGACGCCGTACCCACGTAAGCTGATTCGCGCTTCGTATCTCCGGCTCGGCCTCGTCCGCCAGCCCCTTGAAGTAGCGCGCGAACTCCATCAGCACCGCCGCGGCCTCGCCGCTCGCTTCCAGTTGCTCACGCGCGTACTCGCGCACCACCTCCAGCATCGTGAAGCGCCCCTCGCCCTCCTCCTGCTCCTCTCGCTGCCGAAGCAGACTCTTCTCCACCAACGAGCCGAGCGCCTCAAGCACATCCTCGCCGCCCCTCCCGCACACCGCCTCCGCCGCCTCCAACGTGCACCCGCCGACGAAGACCGACAGCCGCCTCAAGACCGCTCGCTCCCCCTCCCCTAACAGCTCATAGCTCCACGCCACCGCCCCACGCATCGTCTGTTGTCGCGTCGGCAGGTCGCGCGCCCCGCCCGTCAACAGCTTCAGACTGTGGTCGAGCCGCTCGAGCATCGCCCGCGGCGTCAGCAGCTTGACGCGCGCCGCCGCCAGTTCCAGCGCCAGCGGCAGCCCGTCGAGTCTGCGGCACACCTCCGCCACTGCCCGCGCGTTCTCCGCCGTCAGCCCGAACGTCGGCTTCGCCCGCCGCGCACGCTCCACGAACAGCGCCACAGCCGGAACGCGCGCCAGTTCGTCGGGCGGCGTCAGACTCGCCGGGGAGGGCAGTTCCAGCGGCTCGACCGCGTACTCACGCTCCCCCGTCAGTCGAAGTGGCGCCCGGCTCGTCGCCAGCACCTTCAGCCCGGGCGCGCCCGCTAGCAGCGTCGAGACGAACGGCGCGCCTTCGAGCAGGTGCTCGAAGTTGTCCAGCACGAGGAGCAACCGCTTGTCCGAGAGATGCCGTGCGAGCGCGTCGGCGAGCGAGCCGTCCGGCGGCTCCACCACGCCGAGCACCTGCGCGACAGGCGAAGCGATTAGCTCCGCATCCGAGAGCGGCGAGAGGTCGATGACGAAGATGCCGTCCTGAAAGTCGCCGAGCAACGTATGCCCGGCCTCGACCGCGAGTCGCGTCTTGCCCGTCCCGCCCGGGCCAGTCAGTGTCAGCAGCCGCGCCCCGGGCGTACGCAGCGCCGACGTGACTTCGGCCAGCGCACGCCCGCGCCCGATGAGTTCCGACGTGCGCGGCGGAAGGTTCGTGGGCGGCGGGGAGGTGGCGGCTTCGTCGTCTGCTCCCGCACCGCTGCTCGCCGACATCATCACAGTGGCCATCACGGTGGCATCGGCCTGTCTCGACTCTCCGGGTGGCAGCATTGCGCTCGCGGCCGCGCCCGACTGCGCGGGCGCGCCCACGGCGGCTGCGAGCGCCTCGGCCATCTCGACGGCTGTCGGGAAACGCTCGCCGCGCTGCTTGTGCATCGCCCGCTCGACCACGCGGCACAGCGCTTCGGGCGCGTGCGGCACGAGGCTCGACAGTGGTATAGGTTCACGCGAGACAATGTCAACGAGCGTGGCGGTCAGGCCAGCTTGGTCGAACGGGGGGCGCCCAGAGGCCAGTTCATAGAGCACGACGCCGAGGCTCCAAACGTCGGTGCGCGCATCGACCGCCTCGCCGCTCGCCTGCTCGGGCGACATGTAGCGGACGGTGCCGAGTAACATGCCGGGCTGCGTCACGGCGAGACGGTCGGCAGGCGTGCCAGCCGAGTCATTCGGCATCAGCGACTTGGCGAGGCCGAAGTCGAGAACCTTGACGAAGCCGTCGCGGCGACGCATGAGGTTTTCGGGCTTGATGTCACGGTGGACGATGCCAGCACGGTGCGCGGCGGCGAGCGCGAGGGCAGCCTGACGCACGGCGTCGGCCAACTCGGCCAGCGAGGGGCGGGCGTCGAGCACCCAGTCGCGCAGGGTGAGGCCGTCGATGAGTTCGGTGACGATGAAGTGCGTGCCCGACTGCTCGCCGACGTCAAAGACAGTGAGGATGTTGGGATGGTTGAGGGCGGAGGCAGCCTTGGCCTCGCGGACGAAGCGTGCGAGGCTCGGAGGGTCAGCGGCGAACTGAGGAGGGAGAACCTTGAGGGCGACATGGCGGCCGAGCAGGGTGTCGGAGGCAAGGTAGACATGACCCATGCCACCGGCACCAATCTGCGAGCGGATTTCGTAACGACCTAGACGTGTGTTAGCTGCGAGGGGCATACTCACAATAGCAATGCAGGCTGCAAAGTTCTGGTACAAAAATTCAATTGGCTACAAGAAATAGAAAATGTATGAGTCGTTTCCTACACTACATGATAGTCGTTTCCACTAATCGTCCTATTTGTACTAGAGCCAGAAAAAGCTGATATCCGTTGCTTCCAAGCAACCGGGATTGACGCAGATGAGAAGGACATTCACGCTCAAGTCGTTCATCACATCTGAAAAAGTGCGCGCCCTTAAGCGAACGCTTCTTCAACACCCTCTTCGGGTCGTAACAGGAGATTGATTGTCTTCAGAAGTGCGGTGAGGTCGATGGGCTTGTTGATATAGCCACTGCATCCCGCGCTAATGGCTTCGGTGCGATACTCAAGCCTGTCATAAGCGGAGACGATGAGAATTGGCATCTCGTCCGTCGTGATGTGCTCCCTGATGGCGGTGACGGCTGACAGTCCATCCGTTTCCGGCAGACCCAAGTCCATGAGGATTAAATCGGGGCGCGCGCGTGCAGCCATCTCGACGGCCTGTTGGCCGTCTGTCGCTTCCATTGTCAGGTAGTCATTAGCTTCAAGAAACTCCCTGAGCATGTCGCGGAAGTCGCTGTTGTCATCCGCTATCAAGATTGTCTTCAACTGAGGGTTTCCTCGCTTCTCAAACTGCTCTCTTGATAATGCCCGACGTGCGCCCCGCGTCTCAGAGGCTTTCACACACTCGCATTATTTGTCGCGCTGAACGAGGCTGGCAGCCACGGCCACCAGTTCCGCCAACTCGACAGGCTTGGGCACATGCATCTGGTAGCCCGCACGTAGCGCCTGCATCCGGTCTTCGACACGCGCGTAGGCCGTCAACGCGATAGCAGACACCTTTCCCCCGTCATCGACCGAAAGCTCACGGACGCGTCGAATCAACTCGTAGCCGTCTGCATCAGGCATCCCGATGTCGCTAATCAGCAAATCGGGCGCGTCAGCTCTTATCGCTTCCAAAGCCTCGGCAACCGAACCCGCGACCTGCACTTGCGCGCCGCACCGTCCGAGTCCGGCTTGGAGCAACTCACGCGTGTCCGGTTCGTCGTCCACCACGAGAACCTTCAGCCCGTCGAGCCTATCAGGGCATTCATAAGAAGGCAGCGTGTCTCTCGTCGCCGGATGCACGCGCGCATCAACATCGCCTCTGTGGTAGACGGGGGCAACGGGCAGCAGCACTGTGAAGGTCGCGCCCTCGCCTTCGCCGCCACTTTCGGCGCGCACGCTCCCGCCATGAAGTTCGACAAGGTGGCGCACAATGGAGAGTCCGAGTCCGAGTCCGCCGTGCTGTCGTGTGGTGCGCCCGTCGGCCTGCCGGAAGCGGTCGAAGACGTAGGGCAAGAAGTCCGTCTTGATGCCCGCGCCCGTGTCGCTGATAGCAATCTCGACGTGCGAGTTGACGCGCTCCAGCCTGACCTGCACGCGCCCGCCGCGTGGCGTGAACTTGATGGCGTTCGACAGTAAGTTCCACATCACTTGTTGAAGTCGGACGGGGTCGCCCGAAACCGACACCACGCCCGTATCCATGATTTTTTGCACGCGCACGCCTTTGGCCTCCGCTGCGGGCCTCACCGCCTCGATGGCCGCTTCGATGAACGAGTTCGGGTCAACCGGCCTAACGTCTATGCGGAGTTTGCCAGTGATGATGCGCGAGACATCCAAAAGGTCGTCGATGAGTTGCGACTGCGAACGGGCGTTTCGCTCAATCGTCTCCAAAGCTTTGGTGGCGGAGTCGCCGTTGTACTGTCCGGTGCGGAGCATGTGCGCCCAGCCGAGGATGGCGGTCAGGGGCGTACGCAGTTCGTGCGAGACGGTGGCGAGGAACTCGTCCTTGAGGCGACTCGACTCCTGCGCCTCGCGGTACAGGCGCTCCTTCTCTGCGGCAGACTTTTCGGCCTCAGCCCGTGCTCGCTGTACCGCCTCGAAGAGCCTCGCATTGTCCATTGCGACTGCGGCCTGTGCCGCCAGCCCCTCGACGATGCGCGCCACGTGCTCGTTGAAGACGCCCTCTTTGGGGTCACCGAAGAAGAGGCCGCCGTAGACTTCGCCCGAGCGCGAGATGACGGGCACGGCGAGGTAGCTGACCACGGGGAGGTGTCCCTCGGGCATCCCGTAGTAGGGTGAGTTCTTCCCGAAGCGCGGGTCGAGGTGCACGTCGTCGATAATGATTGTGCCCTCGCCGCGAAAGGTGGGGCCGAAGAGGTCTGTAGCGCGCGGCATGGGAAAATGCTGGAAGGCTTCGAGCGGCACACCTGAGAGCGTGTAGAGCATGTAGGAGCCACCCTCTTCGTTCAGCACGTTGTAGAAGAAGGAGCCGAAGTGTGCGCCCGTCAACTCCGTCGCCGCGTCCGTGACCGCCTGCACCAGCTTGTGCAGGTCAAGCTCACCCGAGAGCGTCTGCCCGAGGCGGTTCACCGTCTCAATGACTTCCGCCTGCTCGCGCACCTGCTCCTCTGCGCGCTTGCGCGCAGTGATGTCGCGGGCGATTTTCGACGCGCCGATGACGCGCCCCTCCGTGTCCCTCACGGGGGAGACGGTAAGCGAGACGTCGAGGAACGTGCCGTCCTTCCGGCGGCGCACGGTCTCGTAATGATGGACGCGCTCGCCCCGCCTAATCTGTCCGAGGATGTGCGGCTCCTCATCCTGGCGGTCGGAGGGGATTAGCATGGTGACGGACTGACCGACGGCTTCCGCCGCGGTGTAACCGTAGAGCCGCTCGGCTCCCGGGTTCCAACTGAGAATGATGCCGTCGAGGTCCTTACTGATAATCGCGTCGTCCGAATTCTCGATGATGGCCGCCGCTTGGAGCAGCCGCACCTCCGCCCGTTTACGCTCGGTCACGTCACGCGTAATCTCTAGGACAGACGCAATCTGTCCCCGCCCGTCGCGCACGGTCGCCCAACGTGTCTCGACGACGAGTTGCTCCCCGTCCTTGCGCGTGTGCAGAAGCTCCCCCTCCCAGTAGCCTTCGCGCCGCAAGCTCTCGTAGATTTCTTCGAGCGGGACGGGCGGCACGGTCTTGAGCAACTCGTGCGGCGAGTGCCCTAGTGCCTCCTCCTCCGTATAGCCGTAGGTGCGCTCTGCGCCCCGGTTCCAGAGCGTGATGGAGTTCGAGGCGTCGCGCAGGAAGATGGCGTCGTAGGCCTGGCTGATGACCTCGGCCTGCGCGCGCAACGTATCCTCTGCGCGCCTTTGCTCCGTTACGTTGCGCGCAATCTTTGAGGCGCCGATAATCGTCCCGTCCGGCTTCCTGATGGGCGAAACGGTGAGCGAGATGTCAATGAGTGTTCCGTCCTTTCGCAGGCGCACCGTCTCGTAGTGCTCGACGCGCTTGCCCGCGCGGATGCGCGCCAGGATGCCGGGCTCCTCGTCGAGGTGGTCATCAGGGATGAGGACGGTCACGGGCTTGCCGATTACCTCCTCGGGCGTGTAGCCGAAGAGGCGCTCGGCCCCGCGGTTCCAACTTGTGATGATGCCTTCGAGCGTCTTCGTGATGATGGCGTCATCAGCCGAGTCGATGACGGCAGCCAGCCAGTAGGCCGCTATCTCAGGGTCCTGCGGCCGCGTGATTGGGTCGCTGCCGACTTCAGCGGCGGGCAGAGAATCTCCGGGTGGTTTTTGTGACATACGCGAACTAACCGACACTCAACTCGGTAACGGGGAACTTTCGGGGGAAAGTGGGTTGTGGCGAGGATTATAAACGAGCGGCCTGATTATTCCTACGCCCCTCGCAAAAAGGTGGGCATCTATCAAGTCGGTTGAGGCGCGGACGATGACGGGGTACGCACGCGAGGGCGGTCGGAATGATACAGACCCCCATTTTGATATTACTACAGCCCCGTTTTAAGTTTACGGGCTGACATATACCGGACGTGCATAACCACAATCATGCGGATGTGTATTGGATGAGACGCCGCCGGCCGGCGATATCTCTCAGATGTAATCTGAAGCAGGATGGCAGGAGGTGAGTAATTTATTGCGGAGCGGGATATCCCCTTCTCTACGTCAATCATGATGACACACAGCGGTCTTGATATTTTGTTTCGACAGGTAATGGGTACGCAAAGGAGCCGTACTTGAACCCATCCCTGCCGCTGCACCGCCCGTACAATATCGCGCCGAGTCAAACGGTGCTGGCTGTCGGCCGGACTCTAAGGACAGTGGGCGCAAAGCGGCCGCGCTGCGCTGGGCCTCATCCCCTCGTGGGCGAGGGACGTGGACACCGGCGCGAAGACATTTGGGGGACAGCTTCACAGAACCCTTTCATAGAACACTATCCCTCCACTGCTACTGACCGAACCTCTGTCTGTACTCTCCTGAAGTGATGAACGCCTTAACCATTTCGGCATCGATGTAGTTCCCGTTGAAGCTATTTAGCTTTCCGAGCCAGAAGTTGTAACCCTGAAAGTCCAAGTTTAATTCTGGCGCATCTGGGGGATTCCTTCGTAGGTAGCCGAAGTACTGCATCAAGACAAACGCGGGCTTCTTCTCCCGCCCGATAAACTCACCATTCTCCGTTATCTTCCTAAGCACCGAAGCACGGCCATGCACCGTGTCATTTGCCGTTAACTCGGAGACCAACGCATCTCGTTCTGCCTGTGATAACGAAGCACCCGTGTTGGCATTCAAAGCGTCAATGAAGTGTGCAGGCGTCAGCGTTGAAGGATACTGCGTGGTAAACCGTATACGCTGCACGAAGGAGTTGAAGAAAGCCCTCTTGTTCTGCTCAAGCAGTGTTTCGGCTTCGGCCTGTCCGATGATGACGCCACGGCTGACCTGCTGTGTGTCACGCAAGAACTCATTTAAAGTCAGAGGCACAGGCGTATTCGGGATGTCGCCGAACGCAGCCTTGTAAGTTTTGTAAATGAGATAGCCCGTCTCCTGAAACTCGATTGAGAGGAAGAAGGCTGCCGAAACATTGATTCTTCTTATCTCGCGGCACTGCACGTTCGCGCCGCACTCTTCTATCTGGTTCGTCCAGAATGAGAGGCCGGAAGCGTCCGGCTCACGGTTGAGAAAGTCATGATAGTGTTGGCGCACGAACTCTTCCGAGTCATCATTCGTGTTGGGTACCGTCTCAGGAACATCATCAGTGATTTCCAGCGTCGCGGAAGATGGCTGCCCTATCACGGCGTCTCCGGTCGGGTTGCTCAAGGTGAGTTGGAGCGATTCCAACGACTCGACATGCGAATCCTCGTTAATCAGAACGGTGAAGGTTTTCGTCGTCTCGCCCGCAGCAAAAGAGAGAGTACCGAAGGCGGAAGTGTAGTCCGAGCGGGAGGAAGCGGTGACGTTTGAAGTGGCGTAATCAACGGTCGCCGCCTGCATGACGCCGCTCGTGCGCTCGACTGTGATGCTCACACCCGTGGCGCTCTCTTGGACGGCATAGGTCGGCTGGCTGAATCTCAGTGTGCCGCCTGCGGGGTCGTCGTTGACGATGGTTCCGATGCCCTGACTCTTCACGAAAGTGGCGTTGATTGGAATGCTCAGATTAACCGTCAACGTCTCATCCGACTCGAAGACAGTGTCACCGTTGACCTGCACGTTGATGGTCTTGTCGGTCTCTCCGGGGCTGAAGCTCAAAGTTCCGATGGCTGTCTGGTAGTCGTCCGGCGACGCGGCACTCCCGTTCGTGGTGTTGTAGTTCACCGCGACTGTCAGGTTGCTCGCGGCGGAGAGGTGCACACTGAAGACGGCATCTTTCGTGCCGCTGTCTCCCTCTGTAATCGAGACATCATTAACGGTCAACGTCGGTGCGCTCTTAACCACTTGCCCTCCGTTGAGCGTGCCAACGCTGGCGAGGAAGTTGGTCGTTGCCGTGTACTCTGCCGTGATAGTGTGCGTGCCAGTCGTGAGTGAATTCACGGTCAGGATAGCGACGCCTGAAGCGTCGAGCGCGGCTGTGCCGAGGGTGTTCGTTCCGTCCTTGAACGTGACTGTGCCGGATGGCGTCAGCACGCTCGAAGTGACCGTTGCCGTGAAGGTCACGTCTTGTCCGAGGTCTGACGGGTTGACGGAAGAAGTCACCGAGGTGGAAGTGGTCGCTTGATGCCAAACTTTCTGGACGACGTTCGACTCAAGCCCGCCGAGGTAGGCACGAATGTTATCCGTACCCACGCCGCCAATGCCGGGATAGGTAAACGACGCCCGTCCATCTGCGCCCGTTACCGCGCCGCCGCTGAGCCCCGCCGCCGGACCACTGATGACTTCAAATCTGACCACTGCGTCGGCTACCGGCACTCCCTGTGCGGTCGTCGCCAGAGCGGTCAAGGTGTGCGTAGTCCCGATAGGGGTGTTGGATGTGCCCGGCGTCAGGGTCAAGGTCGTCGCCGGAGCGGGTGGAACTTCTGAAGGGCCGAGCGCCTCGATGCCTGTCACTGGGTTGCCGTCCGTTCCTACGAAGAAGTCCGGCGCGGGAGAGAGCGAGTCGTGAAAGTTCACGCTGCCGACACCGACGGGCTGACAAATAGCCTGATGACATCTGGTATTACCCTCCGCAGCAGAAGCGGTGGAGAGGTCGAACATCACGACGAAAGTCTCCTGCGGTGCGACGGTCACGAAGCCGGTTTCCACCTGGACAGTGATGGGCTGCTCGAAAGGCCCGTTGGACATGAAGGTCTCCACGTTAGCGAGGACGCCTCCCGGGAAGAGTTCGGGCAGTTTCGAGAAGCGGGTCGGGATAAGGTCGGGCGCCAGACCGTAACTACCGAGCAGGAACTCGCCAGCCGAGACGCCGCTTGCGTTCAGCCTATCGCTGAACACGTCTGCGTCGAAGATGCGAACCGCCGCACCCATGTACAGGCGTCCGTTAGGCAGGCCGAACCACGCCTCGTCGAACCGCCCATGCAGGACAGCCTTGAGCTTGAAGGTCTTGGTTTGATTGGTGTTGTTCTGGAAGGTGCGGAAGGCAATCGCACGTGCGAGGCCGTTCTCCGAAGTAGACCACGTGCCGACGGTCATGCCGTTCTCGATGATTGTCGCGCGTGCGGCCTGATTGCCGTCGCTGGAACCAGCGAAGAGCCGCGTTTTCAATTCGCCGACGCCGCCGCGAAGGATGTCGGAAGCAGTAAATTCTCCTTCCCTGATTACGCGTCCCGCCGTCCCGAAGGCGGGAATAGCCGACCTCGTACCGTATATCCGCATGCCTAACGTGCGCGCTTGAGGGAGACTAATCCAGCGATTATTGCCGTTGCTAAAAAACGCATACTTCTGAAGCGGGTTCGGAGCGCCCACGGGCATCACAGACTCGAAATTCGTGTTCTCCACCGGCTCGAACGTCAGCCAGTACGTGCCCGCCGCGATAATCGTGTTGTAGTTCGAGAAATGCGCCCAACCGACTGACTGAGCGCCGACCGTATAGGTCCGCGAAAAGATGACGATTCCAGGGAGGCCGTTGTTGTCGGCGCGAATCTTGACCTCCACGCTCCCGCCGGAGAATCCGCCCATCCATCCCTCGACCGAATCGAGCGCAGCGGCGCTTGTGAGCGTGAACTGGCCTCCCAGAAACTGGAAGGAGTTTCCGCAAGATGGCTGCGGCGAACAGCCGGTACTGCCCTTGCTAAACAGAGAACTTCCTCCGATAGTGTTTGTCGATGCAGGTCCGGTATCAACCAGCAATTCGGGCGCGGAGGCAGCGCGGGTCGACAGCGACGTGCCAAAGCCGAGCGCCACGAAAATGAGCGAAAGCACGACACTCCGCCGAGCAAAAGAGGTGAAGAAAAGTCGTGTGGAGTATCGTCGGTTCATTTGACCGCCTTTCTTGGGTGCTTAAATGTAGAAGTGTCGAAGGTCTGCGCCTTGAGGTACATAGAGTCAGGAACACATGATAATTCTCTATGTGAGTGTTTGAGCGAGGTAATGCTTTTACAACAAAGGTGCCGAGGACATAGCCGAATGCGGCTGGATTGCTAGAGGTATGCCATTCCGCCGAACTGGGATGCGACAGCGCTAACGAGCCAACCGACTGGTAACAATCTAATCAGGGAATTGAGTTAAGAGCAGCTCATTGAAGTGGGGCATCTCGTCATGAGTAAGTGACTACTACAAGCCAACAAATAAGGAATCTGTTGACGACAGTTCATCGTAAAGAGATGTTAATTACTCCTGCCGCGAAAAAATGTCAATCCTTACATGCACCTGACCGCTTATCACTTTTGAGAGGAGAATAAGGAACGGGTTCACAGACTGAGGTAAAAGCTGGACTGTCGCATCGCGTCCCCTACCCTTTGCACCAGAACCCCGGAAAGTCTATCGGGCATCACGCGGGTAACGCTGTAGGAGTCCCTCCTCGGTCATTAACTTTTCGATAGACGGGATGTCCATCGGCAACCAGTCTGTCAGAATGTCCGCGCCCTTTTCTGTAATCACGATAACGTCCTCCAAGCGAATATAAATCTTCTCTTCAGGAACACGTAGCGCAGGCTCGATAGTGAAAACCATTCCGGGTCGCAGAGGGCCGTTGTCCTGCCCGACATCATGTGTTGCCATGCCGACCCAGTGTCCGAGTTGAGAGCGTGGATTAGCGGCTGACCTACGATAGCTTTCGACAAATGCACGCGCGGCGCGTTCATACACAGGTTTGGAAAAGCGTGTGCGTGCAAGCGACTGCTCCATGTCTCGGAGAGCTTCTTGTTTAATTACTCCGGCGACGACGCCCGGCCTGATGTGCTTCAAGATGGCACGGTAGCAATCCAAATAAAAGCCGTAGAGTTCGCGCTGCCAGGCATTGAATTTCCCGTTTACCGGCCACATTCGAGTTACGTCGCTCATGTAGTAGCCGACATCGGGAGCATAATCCATTAATAGAAAGTCGCCGTCGAGCATCTTCCGTTTGCCCGAACTGTAATGTGGAAACCACGCGTTGGGTCCGCTTGCCACCAGAGAATAGTAGGCGTCGCCCTGCGCCCCGTTGCGGTAGTAGACGTATTTGGCGACGGCATCTAACTCGTATTCTGTGATTCCCGGCACGGTCGAGCGCATGGCCTCCATCAGGGCAAGGGATGACAGGCGCGTCGCTTTACGAATCAAGGCAATTTCGCGCTGGCTCTTGATAAGTCGGAGTTTATCCAGGGTGGGTGAAAAATCTTGAATTTCAAACTGAGGGAAACGCGTGCGTAGCATCTCGATAAATCGCCCTTCACGCGAAGCACTGCCGTCCCACGGGTCTGAGGCAACATCTGCGACGGCGCGAGTCGCGCCGTCACGACTCGTCGCTAAACCTTCCGCAGGACTGAATGGTGTTAAGAGGGTACGCGCCTGTCCGGAGCGGGCGTAGCGCGCCAGATGCTCTGCCAGTAATTCAGTGCCATAAACGGCGTCCACTCCTGAGAGCCGCCTGAGCATCTCGGCATCTTCGACGGAGAGAACTTTGCCTTCGACGAGTTCGCGCACTTCATTGCGATGCGGCACGTAGAGGGAAACGCTGCGTTGTGTACCATCCAGTAAGAGGTAGGCGTGCGGCACTTCGACCCCGCATAGATAGTAGAACTCATTCGACTGCCGGAAGCGGACGAACCCCGCCGGACTCGAAGCGCCCTGCACGACAGCAATTTTCCCGCTCCCGATTTCGTCATAAACTTTAGCGCGACGCTGCGCGAATTCTTCCGGTGGAAAATCAGTGGTAAAGAAAGGCACGCCTTCCTGTGCTAACACCGTCACAGGCAGCAGCACTAACAACACTGTTCTTAACAGCCTACTCAACATCAGGAGTGCTCCTTTGAGTGAAATTTGGAGAAGCCAGCAAAGGGGCAAAAACGTCGTCGCGCCGCGGACTGTCTGGACGCCGCTCATACCTTCGACGATGCCGCACGAGAAGGTTGAGAGCTTCGGTCAGGACACGCCGACGGGAAGACACGCGCAGCCCGCTGAAAATGAGGAGTGCGCGCGACTTCCCCGATTAACGTTGTCCGGCTACCCCATGTGCGTGGCGAAGCTCAACGGCGAGTTCGACGAGGACGGCGTCTTTTCTCCGTCGAAGAATCATCCTTTCCGCTACGCAGGTAGACGACGGCTGCGGAAGCGAGAACCGTTCCAACGAGAACCCGCGTCACCAAACTTTTTCTGTTGTGTTTCCACTCCGCCTTCCAACCCCGTTCGGCGAAGATATTAGGAACGTGTCCGTGCGCGAGGTCATCGATGACTCCTTCCACCATGCCCACACGGTCTGCCAGCATCAGCGGCAGCCAATGCCCGTAACTCGATTCGCTATATTTGAAAGCGTAGCGACGAATCATGCCGCTCAACCCGGAGGGCGGCGTCGAAGTCCCGAATGTGGCTGAGACGTTTGGCCGCTCGTTGGAATGCAGAACCTCGACGCTGACTGGTTGCTGAGACGGGCGCTCCCAACTGTAGCCCGCGTGTTCCCCGTTGTTGCGATTCTTCATCGGATAGGTCGGGTCGTTTTGCGGATTGGCATCGACGCCCCACCCTTTGATTTGCGACGGGTCTATAACTGTCTTTTCCATGTCTTTAACTGTCTTTTCCATGACGATTCCTTCCTAGCTTCTGGCTGACGGCGGCAGCAGCACCGGCTTGATGCAGTTATCGAGTTTGGCTGAAAAAATCCTGTACGCGTCCGACACTTCTTCCAGAGGAATGCGGTGCGTGATGAGTGCTTTCGGATTGAGGATGCCGTTCTGCACATGCTCAATCAGTCGCGGTAACAGCCGTTTCACCGACGCCTGATTCCCACGGATGGTTAAGCCCTTGTTCACCACATTCCCAATCGGAATAAGGGTGTCAATCGGTCCGTACACGCCGACGATAGAGACAATCCCGCCCTTTTTCACGGAGTTGATTGCCCAGTGCAACGCGGTGGCCGAGCCTCCCTGCATCAGCAATTTCCTGCCGAGCAGCGTCTGCATCACACGACCTGCGGCTTCAGCCCCGACGGCATCGATACAAACGTCAGCCCCCATCCAATCGGTCGTCCGTTTGATGAACAACACCACGTCTTCAAGCGACTTGAAATTATAGGCCTCGCAAGGAGCATAGTTCTTTACGAATTCAAGACGATAATCAACGTGGTCAATCACGATGACGCGTCCTGCCCCGAATAGCCAAGCGCATCTGGCCGCCATGATGCCTACCGGACCCGCTCCGAAAACCACCACGGTGTCGCCCTGTTGAATACCGCCCATCTCAGCGGCCTGATAGCCCGTCGGCACTACGTCGGTGAGCATGACCGCATCGTCCTCGTCCATGCCTTCCGGGATGACTGTCGGACTCACATCCGCGTAGGGGACACGGACGTATTCTGCCTGTCCTCCGTCGTAGCCGCCTCCGGTATGCGAATAGCCGAAAATGCCTCCTACGGCGGTCGCCTGCGAATTGGACTCATGGCAATTCCCATAAAGTTCCTGCTGGCAGAAGACACACTTCCCGCAGGCGATATTGAAAGGCACCAACACATGGTCGCCTATTTTCAGTTTCTCCACTTCATGTCCGACCTCCTCCACCACACCGGTAACTTCGTGACCGAACGTCATCCCGACACGGGTATCAGGCACGGAGCCATTGTATAAATGCAGGTCGGAGCCGCAGATACAAGAGCGCGTCACGCGGACGATGGCATCTTGTGGATGCAGTATCTCCGGCATGGGTTTATGGTCGATGCGAACCCGCAGAGGCCCACGGAAATTCATTGCAAGCATAGAACTGTCTCCCTTTCCTTGTTTAATGTCTGCCGCCTTCTTTGTCGCCGAGCCAAAAAGACAGTGCGCCCGCCGCTCTCGTGTGATTGACACCGACACGTCAGCCACACGAGTTCCGGAGCCTTCGGACGAAGGCTCGGTTGTCGTCGGAATCCACGACGACGAGCGCGGTTAGAGCGGACACACTTCCCCTCTTCGACATCGTAAAAATGGGGGCTTATGTTGTTGGGGGTTAAAAACCGTTCTAGACTAAAACCTTTCGACGCCGTAGTCTAGGCCAACATTTATGAGACGTGCGTTTGCAAACTGACCCACTATGCTATGAAGCACTCTTCGCTGTTGCTCTAGCAGTTCCAGATAAATTGTTTGATAACCTTTTAATGAGTTTTCCTTTGCGTCGTTTATTTCTTCAAGTTCTTGATTAAAAGAGCTCAGATTGCGATTATCGATGAGAAGAGATAAATGCTTTTCTCATATCTTATCCTTCCTTTTCGCTAAGCGCTTTCGCATTCAATCAGGCGCGAGAAATCGTCTGGGGTATCAACGTCCACCTCGCCGCCCGGGAAGGGTAAGAAGTGCGCCTCCGAAGCATGCCTCTTAATAACCTGCTTCGCGCCGGACATGCCTCCAAGTAGCGACAGCTCGGCGAAGAGCGTTCTGCCGAATATGGCCGGCACGCCGAAACTTTCGCCATACGTCGAGGCGACGACGGGGCTCCCCGTGGCGCGGTGCGCGGCGACGAGGTCAGAGATGACTTCGGCCGTAACATGCGGCTGGTCGCACAGCATCAAGATGACTGCATCCGCACCGGCGTCCGCGCTGACTAGCCCCTCGACGCCCGCCCGCACTGACGACGCCATCCCGGTCTCCCAGCGGGTATTCAACATCTCTCGCACGTCGAGCCCTTCCAACTCACGTCTTGACAGCTCACTGTGCGCGCCCGTCACCACGATGACGGGGCGGCACCCCGCGCTCAGCGCGGCGAGGGCGGCGCGCCTGAGCAAACTCTCACCTCGGTATCGAAGAGTCTGCTTCGGGCTCCCCATGCGAGATGATGACCCCGCCGCCAGGATCACCGCGCCGACACCCACCGAGTTGTTTTCGACCACCGTGCGAATGCCCTCCGCGTCGGCCTTCGCCCCTCACGCCACCGCCACTTGAAGTTCTTGCTTCTCGGCCGAGGGGATGCGCTCGCCGTCACTTGTGCTGCCGTGGATGGAGCCACGCCGCTCGCGCAACATTCCGCCGCCCCGCCCGTCCAGCACCGCGCGCATCTCTGCGATGATTGACAGTGCGATTTCAGCGGGAGCGTTCGCCCCGATGTCCAGGCCGGATGGGGCGTAAAGGCGTGCCAAGTCTGCTTCTTCAAGGCGGAATATGTCTTCGCGCGCCGCCAATTCACTCAGCATTCGCTCGGTGCGTTTGCGGGGGCCCATGACCCCGATATAGCTGGCGGGTGAACTGAGCAAGAACCTGAGCAGCGCAAGGTCGTGCGAGTAGTTGTGAGACATCAGGAGCGTCAGGGTACGCGGCGTAATGCTGACCCGCAAGGCAACATCTTCGGGGCGCGCGAGCGTGACCCTGTCGGCAACGGCAAAACGAGAGCGGGTGGCCGGGCGAGCCTGCAGGTCAACGACCTCCGTCTGCCAGCCTAACTGATGCGCGAGCTCGATGACCGGCAGTGCGTCATGCCCCGCTCCGAAGACGACGAGCGGGACGGGTGGCAGAAGCGTTTCCAAGAAAACTTTCACGGAGCCGCCGTCCACGTCATAGACGCGGGCACCCGATGTTTCCCCTTCGCTCGACAGCGTCCGCACTTCGCTCTCAAGCATCACCGCCACAGGGTCCGTCAGCTTCTCGCGGCTGACTTCACCTTCATGGTTGATGAAGAGGCGCGCCCCGGTTTCGACGCGCCCCTCGGCCATCGCCGACTCCGACGGGATGTGTTGATACACGGTCGCGACCAGCACGTGCGCGTCGTCGTGCGCCTCGCACGAACGTCTCAGCGCCTCGACGTAGAGTGAACCGGAGGCGAGCGGCTCGACCAGCACGCGCACGATGCCGTTGCAGCCGAGCCCCAGCCCCCAGGCCATCTCGTCGCTCGTAGAGGCAGTGTCATATTCGATGAGCATAGCCTCGCCCGCCTTGATGACGCGCTTCGCGTGCTCGATGACGTCGCCTTCGAGGCAACCGGCGCTGATTGTGCCCGTGCTCGTACCACCTTCGCAGACCAGCATGCGCGCTCCGGGTCGCCGGTAAGAAGAGCCTTCAACGCTCACGATGGTCGCCAGAGCGCACTGCTCGCCCCTCTGCTTCGCCCCGTCGAACGCTTCGACTAACGCTCGCACTTCGTTCATAGTTCAACCCCACTCTACAGCAACTTGTCCGGCGTAATCGGAAGTTCCCTGATGCGTTTGCCCGTGGCGTGGAAGACAGCGTTGGCGATGGCCGCCGGGATGCCGACCATCCCCAACTCGCCCATGCCCTTGACGCCGAGCGGGTTGACTACGGTGTCGTCTTCCTCGACGAACATCGTCTCGACCTCATGCACGTCGGCGTTGACGGGCACGTGGTAGTGCTGGAGGTTCGGGTTCATGATCCGTCCGTAGCGGTGGTCAATTTCGGTCGCCTCCTGTAACGCCATGCCGATGCCCCAGACGACGCCGCCAATCTCCTGACTGTGCGATGCCTTCGGGTTGATAATCTTGCCGCAGGCTGTCACTTCAATAACGCGCGTGACGCGGACGCTTCCGAGGTCTGGGTCTACCTTCACCTCGACGAACTGCGCGCCGTGCGCCATCGTCGCGTACTTGCGGCGTTCCTCAGAGGGTTTCGACTCGAATGTCTCCGTGATCTCTGTGAGAGCATTGCGCTGCATGAGATCGGAGATACGGACGGACTTCGACGCGTCGGCCTTGAGGCGGAGCCTGCCGTCGAGCATCTCGACGTCGGAGGCGGCCACGCCCTTGAGTGGCGAGTCCGCTTCCCGGTTCGCGAGCGCAAGCAGCTTAGCTGTGACGGCTAGGGCTGCGCCGTGGATGGCCGAGCCGACGCTCGCCGTCGTCCATGAGCCGCCCTGCGAAGGGGCGCGGGGTAGATTCGTGTCGCCCAACTCGAACTTCACACGCTCAGGCGTGAGGCCCAGGTACTCGGCGGCGATCATTGTAGCCATCGTGTAGGTGCCGGGCCCGATGTCGCTCGTCGCGCTGGCGACGTGCGCCGTCCCGTCCGCCTTGAAAATGATGCGGGCGGTGGCGGGCATCTGGAACGCACCCCAGATGCCGGTGGCCGTCCCCCACCCGACGAGAAGCCGCCCGTCGCGCATCGAGCGCGGCTCCATCTTGCGTTCCTTCCACCCGAACTTCTCCGCCCCGAGCCTGTAGCACTCCCTGAGCGCCTTGCTTGAAAACGGCTTGCCGCTCTCAGGGTCTCGCTCGGCGTAGTTGATGAGTCGCAGTTCCAGCGGGTCGATCTTGAGCGCGTAGGCCAGCTCGTCCATCGCGCATTCGAGCGCGAACATGCCACTGACGGCCCCCGGCGCGCGCATCCACGTCGGCGTCGGCAGATCCGTGGCGACAATCATCGTCGGCGCTAAGAGGTTCGGGCAGGCGTAGACCTGGCGCGTGAATCCCGTTGTGCTGTCGTTGAACTCCTCGAAGGTCGAGGTGTTGTGCACGGCGTGGTGGATCATCGCCGTGAGCTTCCCGCTTCGCTCCGCACCAAGCGCGATCTTCTGGATCGTGTGCGGGCGGTAGCCGTGGCCCGTAAACATCTGCGTTCGGGTGTAGACGACCTTGACGGGACGTTTGAGTTCGCGCGCCGCCATTGCCGTCAGCGACGGGTAGTAGTTGGGTCTGAGGCTTGAGCCGAACGCGCCCCCGACATAGGGCGAGATGACCTGCACGTTCTCCTCGGGGACGCCGAAGCTCGACGCGAGGTGCTTGCGCACGTTGTAGACTTCCTGCGACTTATCGAAGACCGTGAGCCGATCCCCCTCCCAGACGGCGACGGCCGCGTGCGGCTCCATCGGGTTGTGGTGCTCGACGGGGATGCGGTACTCGGCCTCGACTTTGACGGGCGCGCTCTTCATGGCCGCTTCGGGATTGCCGCGCGGCTTCGGGGGCGGCCCCTGCGATGGCACGCGCGCGCGGTCGCGCACCGATTCCGTGTCGGTCGAGTGCTTCTCCGCGTTGTAAGACACTTTGACGAGGCGGGCGGCGTAGCGAGCCTGCTCGTAAGTCTCGGCCACGACCAGCGCCACGGGCTGCATGTTGAAGTAGATTCTGTCCGACTGGAGCGCGCGGAATGACTTGTCCTTCTCTTCCGTCGCGCGCGGCGGCGCCTGCTCGTGCGAAGCCTTCGGCCCGAGCTTCGGCGCGTTCAGATGCGTGAAGACGCGGACGACGCCCGGCGCGCGCTCCGCCTCCCGCGTATCAATTGACTTGATCGTGCCCTTCGCCGCCGTGCCCAGCACGATGAACCCGTAGGCGAGGTTCGGCGCGCGGAACTCCGCCGCGTACTTCGCCTTGCCCGTTACCTTCGCCACACCATCGACACGGCTCATCTCTTTCCCGATATATCTCGTCATCGCAATTCCCTCCCCGGTTTCCAACCCGTCAGGCCAGCCTGCTCGCACGCATCAATGAGCGAACTATCGCGCGTTTCCCAAGCTCAACTTTGTATGCGTTATGCGCGAGCGGTCGGGCGTCTTTGAGCGCCGCATCGGCCGCTCGGCGGAATGACTCTTCCGAGGCGGGACTGCCCGTCAGCGCGGCCTCCGCCTCCGCACTCCGCCAGGGCTTGTGCGCGACGCCGCCCAGCACGACGCGCGCCTGTTTGATAATGCCCCCTTCGAGTTCAAGTGCGGCGGCGACTGCGACGAGAGCGAAGGCATAACTCGCGCGGTCGCGGACTTTCAGGTAGTAATAGTTCTTCGCGAAGTTGGACTTCGGCAGATCAATCGCCACGATGAGTTCGCCATGCTGGAGGTTGGTGTCTTTCTCCGGAGTGTCACCGGGCAGGCGGTGGAACTCCGTGATGGGTATCGTACGCTCACGCCCTCCAGCACCCCTCACTCTCACGACGGCGTCGAGCGCGTAAAGCGCATTCGCCATGTCGCCCGGATAAGTCGCCACACACTTCTCACTCCAGCCGAAGATGGCGTGAATCCGGTTAAGACCTTCAAGCGCGCCGCACCCGCTGCCGGGCTCACGCTTGTTGCACGGCATCGCGGTATCGTAGAAGTACTGGCAGCGCGTACGCTGCATCAGGTTCCCACCGTTAGTCGCCATGTTGCGGAGTTGCCCCGACGCGCCCGCGACGATGGCCTGCGTCAGCAACGGGTAGTCGCGGCGGATGAGCGGGTGGTTGGCGGTGTCTGTGTTCTTCGCCAGCGCGCCGATGGATACGCCGCCTCTCGCCGCCTTGATCTCGGCCAGCTTCAAGCGGGTCAGGTCAATAAGCTCGTTCGGGCGCTCGACGTCCTCTTTCATCAAATCGAGAATGTTAGTGCCGCCCGCTAGGAACTTCGCCTGCGGGTTCGCCGCAACCGCGCGGGCGGCTGCGTTCGGGTCGCTCGCACGCGTGTACTTAAACGGTCTCATCGGCTCCGCCCTCCTTCCTGACCCGCGCCAGCTCTTCCCCCTCGACGAAGCGCCACGTCCGCGCCGTCTCTGTGCCCGAATGGGCTTCCTGGATGGCGGCGACGATGCCCGGGTAGGCGCCGCAGCGGCAGATGTTGCCGCTCATCCGCTCGCGTATCTCGTCGCCCGTGAGCCGGGTAGTCTTCACGGTCACGTCTTCCGTGACGTGGCTGACCTCACCGCGGCGCACCTCTTCGAGCATCCCCACGGCCGAGCAGAGCTGCCCCGGCGTGCAGTAGCCGCACTGGAAGCCGTCGTACTTGATGAAGGCCGCCTGCACCGGATGCAGCTCGTCCCCCTTCGCGAGACCCTCGACGGTCGTGACCTCCTTGCTTTCTGCCGTCGCCGCGAGTGTCAGGCACGACAGCACGCGCCGTCCGTCGATGAGCACCGTGCAGGCTCCGCACTGCCCCTGGTCGCAGCCCTTCTTGGTGCCAGTCAGTTCGAGCCGCTCGCGCAGGACGTCGAGCAGTACCATGCGTGAATCTACTTCGAGCGTCCTCGCCACACCGTTGACCTTCAGGACTACCCTGACGGGGTTCTCCAGCGCCGCCGCTGGGGCGAACGACGCGTCGGGCGCAGTGGCGAGCGCGGCCAACGCCTGCTCCTTCTCCAATAGCATCAGGGCGAAGGCACCGAGGCCGCCCGCTATCGTTTGCCCCATAAAGGTGCGTCGCGCCTGCCCGACATCGGTCAATGTCGGCATCTCCTTTAACAGCGCCTCCTCGTCGGCCGTCAGCTCAGGCTCCGAGGTCTCGTCGAAATCGTCATTCATTTAAGGGTCCCCCTGATTATGCATAAACCGGTTTCCCGCACGTAGAGGCTACCAGCCCCAAATCGAACCGCCGAAGCTTATGGCAACAATTATCTGCCACTGGTATCGTCTCTCGCTTCATAGAGCGGCGACGACCCTGAGACCTCACGCGAGATGACTGCGCGTGCTCTCACCGATGAACGTGTCCATTTACCTGCCAGTGTGTCATACGACCTCGTAATAGAGCAGCTTAAGAAAAACTACGGGAGGTCAGATGCAATCACCGACGGCTCGCGCCCGGCCCCAATCTCACGCGCATCCCCTTCAACTCGCCCGGCGAGTTTCTCGGCATGATCTAGAAGTTTATAGATAACGGCTGTCGTGTGTCCGGGATAATACCATTAGCCCCTCGACGTTAAAAACATTCCAGGACTCGAACGTTAAAACTCCGCTGGCCGATAGACTCAACCTTTTCAAATCGTACCCTTTATATTTCTTAATTCCTTCACCTTGCGGTAACAATTGTCTGTCTCGTGTTTGTACGCCAGCACTCACGCCGTACTGACGACGAGTTTCCCTTTGAAGTAATTGCTCACAATCGTGACATGCTTTTCATTACGGTGTGCCTTGTTCGCCCCTTCATCGGCCTTGATACTGTTCGTCGCTGACCTTCTCCATCCACTCTACGACCTTACCGTTGACATGCTCCTGGATGGCGATGTGGGTCATGGCCGTGGTCGGCGTAGCCCCGTGCCAGTGTTTCTGACCGGGCGGTATCCGGACCACATCACCAGACCTAATCTCCTGGACGGGGCCACCCCACTGCCGGACCAAGCCCGACCCGGCCGTCACGATGAGGGTCTGGCCTGCCGGGTGAGTGTGCCATGCCGTGCGCGCGCCGGGCTCAAAGGTGACGCTGGCACCAGCCGCGCGTGACGGCTCGCGTGCCGGGAACAGAGGGTCGATACGCACAGAGCCAGTGAAGTTCTCTGCCGGCCCCTTCTGGGAGGGCTGCGAGCCGCCGCGCGTCACCTCTACCGCCTGTGCTGCGCCGGCTGGCGGAGCTTTCGTCTGCCCCGCTTGTGCGAGCGCAAGGGCAAACATGGAAAGCAGCAGCACGGTCGTCGCTAGTAGTCTCTTTTTCATCCTTCCTCCTAACAGCGAATATCACGCGGGTCGTAGAGAACTACTCCTCGCATGGTTTGTTTCCGTCCGACTACCAAAGCACTCCGTAGTGTCTTCAATGAACGCCGCCACGCCGCCTAGCGTGATCTCCACGCCCGTCGCGTTTACTGCAACGGCGTAACAGTTGGCGACGAACATCACTGCACTGTTTGGCCGCCGTCAACGACTAGGGCGTGCCCGACGACGAAGGCGGCTGCATCAGAACACAGCCAGAGGACTGCTGCAGCGATCTCTTCGGGCTGGCCCATCCTTCCGACCGGCTCCTCCGCAATTACCTTTTCCCGTCCTTCAGAAGTGCCGCCGGTGAAGCGATCCATCATCGGGGTGTTGATGTACCCGGGACACACGGCGTTGACGCGGATGTTCTGCGGGGCGTATTCGAGAGCCGCCGATTTGGTCAGTCCGATTACGCCATGTTTCGAGGCGACGTACGCGGCTCCCTCTCTGACGCCTATGACCCCGGCGCCCGAGGACGTGTTTACGATTGCGCCGCCCTCCTGCTTGAGCATCAGGGGGATTTCGTATTTCATGCAAAGGAAGATGCCGCGAAGGTTGATGTCGACGATCCTGTCCCACTCTTCCTCTTCGAGTTCCGCGGTTGCCGCTTTCTTCTGTTCGACACCCGCATTATTGAAGGCGACGTCAAGGCGCCCGAACGCTTCGATGGTCTTAGCAAGCGCGCCCCGCACGTCCTCGGCTCGCATCACGTTGCATGTGACGGCGAGCGCTCGCCCGCCAATTTCTTCAATCATGCGAGCCGTTTCCCGGTTGCCCTCTTCCGAAACGTCGGCAACCACCACGCTGGCGCCTTCGCGTGCAAACGCCAGCGCCGCGGCGCGTCCGATGCCGTTTCCTGCTCCGGTTACAAACGCAACCTTTCCCTTGTAGCTTCCATTCACGTTCATCGTTATTTCCTATGCCTTCCTTCTCTTACTTGACCAGCTCGATCGTCACTTTCAGTGGGCCGGGACGGCTCAAGGGTTCAACGCCGGAATCAATCGTTCCCAGCTTGACGAGGCCGTCCGAATACTCGAAATCCTTGTAGAAGATGACCAGATTCCCAGGGGGCGTAGTGGGTAATGCCTCCGATCGAAGGATCCCTGCCTTGAGGTGCGCCTTCCGTAGATAATCTTCGTCGCCCTTTTTGACTGTGCGAACGTCGGCGCCGACCGACTCGACGACGGCCTCATGCCCCATCACGACGCCGGACTCTGTCGGCTTCATCAACTTATAGGGCCAGAGTCACCGCCGCAGATGCAGGCACGGGTGACCGTGACGAGTGCGTCCGTGGGCTCGATGACGCGTGCGTCGGGGACGTTCTCGACACGAACGTCGACGGCTCCGTACATGACTGTTGCGCGCATGATGCTCTACCTCCAGTTATCCTATTTCCAGGAAAAAAAGGATTGTAGTTGGCGCGCGGTTGGCTGTCGCAGGGGCTTTTGCTCTACCTGTTGTGATTTTGCTCGAAACGGCGGGCAGGGACACAGGAGAGCGGCGTGTGGGAAATCGGTACAGAAACGCGCGAGATTCCTGCCTGAGGGCGGATGGCGCTTGGGAACCCTCGACGGGGCGGAGGTTAACGCTGCCGGCGGTAGTCGCTCGGCGATAGGCCAGTCTCCCTGCGGAAGAGCTGTGCGAAATGGCTGGGATTCGTGTAGCCGACTTCGAGGGCTACATCTACCACACCCATCTTTGTCTCGCGCAGCAGCCGACGGGCTTCATTTAGCCGCAGGTCGATGTGGTAGCGCGAGGGTGCGACGCCCGTGGCCGATTTGAACAGGCGCTGGAAGTGAAACCTGCTCAGCCCAGCCTGAGCCGCCAGCCGATCGAGGCTGAATTCTTCTGCGATGTGCTCGGCCATCCAGTCCGTGATCTGGCGTAGCTTGTGACCGGGGAGTGATGGGCTAGTGCCGTGCGCTTCTTCGTCCGTCACCCCGTAATTCCGTGCGAGGTGGACGGCTATCAACTGGGCGAGAGACTGCACGACCAGGGGGCTCGCCTGCGGGCGCGTCAGCTCCTCGCGCAGCAGTCCCAGCCGCGAATTCAAGCCTTCGTCGTCGAAGGCCGAGGCGTCTCGCAGCCGAGCGTGGATCGCGCCTGTCCCGAAGACCTCCTCGAGGGCGCGCTCTATAACCGGCAGCTCGATGAAGACCAGCATGGTCTCGTAAGGCTCCGGGCTCACCGCCCTCCAGCGGACGTCGTAGGGGGCCCCGCCCGTGGTGAGGAAGAAAGAGCCCTTCTTAATCCGGTGAGTCGTCCAGGGCTGTCCGTCCTCCCGCTCCTGGAAATCGACCTCGCCCGAGGTGACCCAGGCGAGGAACGGCTCACTAACCGAAGGGATGTGTAATGTCTCGACGACAGGCGGCAGGGCGGTGAGCCATGCTTTGATGTCACGCCACGCCTCGCCCCGACTCTCGAACAGACACTTCCCTCCCGCGTAGCGCCAGAAGGCTTCGGCAGATGTTGTCTCAGGAATCGACATTTAACGATGCAGACGTAAAAAGTACGACGATGCATTCGGTAGACGCTCTGCGGCCTCGGCAGATTCCAGTGCATCGCCACCGATAATGAGCGCGTATTATATACTCAAAGATTGGTGCTTCCACTCAGCAGAGCGGCCGAACGCCAACATCAACCGCCGCGCATTCAACTGGGGCAGCGACAAGTCTAGCGATATGAAGAATGCTCATGCGCGGTCGAGTGCATGCCGTTGTTAGATTGCGGCGTGTAATATTAAGGCGCTAGTCTGGAACGGCGCCTCACCGCCCCAACTACCACGCGGATCGCATCCGTCACGACCTGTGGCTCGTCGAGTTGAATGTGATGACCGCTCCTTTCTGCCACAATCAGCTTACTGTTTCGGGAGAGATTGGCAATCTCGACCTTCTGTCGCCTCTTTTCCTCGTTGATCTGTTTCCAATCATCGGGTGAAATACCGGGCGGCAGGTTATCGCCAACGGGCTTCGCTAAGAGCACCACGAGAGGTTTATCGCCTAGCTGGTGCGGACTTTTAGCCCTCGCCGTGTACATCGCTTGCAGTTCTTCCGCCCAGAAATCCGGCCCTGCGGCTGCTCGCGGAGGTTGTGACCGGAACCAGAGACGCATCGCCTGGATGGACGCCGGCAGTTTGTCAAAAGGTGGTTCGGTCTTTGGAGCGCCGAACATTTTTTGGTTGAACTCGAATTGTTCAATGTCTTCTGCGGCGGCAGGCTTCGGGGGACTGCTTTGCATTGTTTGGACGGGCGGGACGGCCACCCCTTTAGCCCCTTCCCGGACACGGACGAGTTTGCCTTGGTACATCAGGGTTGTATCTTCGTGCGTGGAATCAACTAGCACCATCCCGGCCACCTCGGCAGGGTACTGCTCGGCATAGACTCGCGCGATCAGTCCGCCGATGGAATGTCCGACGAGCACGTATGGCGCTTGAACCCGAGCTGTTTTTAACAGCGTATGAAGTTCATAGGCATCTTGCCTCATGGTGCGAGGTGTCGGGCCTGGATCGCTCCATGCGAGCCCAGCGCGGTCATAGCTGCACACGCGCGTAAAACGAGACACCTCCGGTTGCATCAAGCCCCAGTCGAACGAGAAATCACCGGCGCCTGCGATGAGCACCACGGTCGGCCCATTTTTGCCAGTGCAATTCAAGTGCAACCTGTAGCCACCCACATCCACTAATTTGCCGGGGGGCGGATGCGTAGTCTTCTTATCTTTTTGTTGCCCGACGGCGATCACAGATACCAGTAGTAAGAACACGGTTGCGGTAACTTTCATAGATTTATCACTGATATTCACATTGTGATGGAAGCAATCTAACGCCCGAATTAACTGGCGAGCGTAAGCCATCCAACTATCGCAGCGAAGGATGATGAAAAGAAGCCTTCTATCGAGTCCGGTTGGATGAATTGTTAGCTGTCGCTGCAATTCCAGTGGCTTCTTCGACAACAGTCTTACCCGTGTATCTCCGGTTCACCGATTTCACCATCTGCATCAATCGGAACTTGAACCCAATGTCCCGCAAAAAGATCTTCATCAGCCTCATAGAAAAGCTCTCCGCCACCTTCATCAAAAATTGTAACGTTATTAAGATTAATCTTTTGTGCAAGCTCCTCAGGAGTAAGAGTGTTTTCGTAGAGCCATCCCTCGTTATAAACCTTTCTCATTGAAACCGCGATTCTGTGACGAATGAGAGGTTCGTTCGCTATCAGGAAGTTTAAAGTGTTACGAGCAGCTTCGGTGATAGACTCCACTGGTTCATCACCATCGATTTCGAACGCAGCGGTTTTCCCGTTTGCCAGAGTCATTACCCCGCTCCACCGGGAATCTTTATCCCACGTTACACGGCCAAAGAGTTCATCTTCCATAATCATTACCTGTTATTTACGAGGTCTCAGAAATAGATACAGCTAACGCCCGAATGCACCTGCCGCCCGCGAACGGCATCCTGCCTACGCCGCGAGGACATATCCTGAGAGAAATGCTATCGGGTGGTCAGGTGCGATGAGTTGTTGGGTGGCAGTTTCATGACATTGACTCCTCAAACACCTGTATTGAACTGCCGTAAAGATGATTGCCGTAATACTCTTTCTCCCGCTCTTCTGGATGACGCTCGAAATCAATGAACGGTTCCCGGCAATGTGGGCACCGCAACGGATTCATGTAGCGAAAGCAGCCTCCGCACTCTTTGCACTGAGGGAGGCGACGTTCAAAACGGGCGACGGATGCCATGTCCGCTTTACCCAATATCGGCGGCGCGTCTTCGATGTAACTGCTGGCGACCAACGTGTGCGGGCCACCAGAGCAGTAAAGATATGTCAAATCGGTGAAGCCAGCGTGGAACGACTGCAACCGAAAGCTCTTCTTGCAATAATCGCACAGGCAGAGCACTGAGACATTTCCCGGTGTGATTGATCCAGAGAAATGCAGACCTCTATAGAACAGCCCCTTGCCTACGAGTTCGCTCGTATCGCCTGTGAACTCCGGGAGCATGAACGGCTGGAAGCGGACGCCTACAGTAGTGCCACTCTGATAGGCTTCTTGTGGGTTCTCATCTTCGCTCCCGGTGACGATGCAGTCTGCTTGAACGGCAAAGGTCAGCCCGACGCGGACGGATATATGCATGAACCTGCCGCCCTCTGCGAAGACTGACGACAGATCGAAGGAACGAGCATTGCCAGCACTGTCAACAAAATGAAGAAGGTGCTGCCCGCCTTTCAGCTCCGCGACGGGCTTCTTTTCCGCGGGCAGTTCCGAGAAGGTAAACGAACACAACTCCTGCGTATCTAGTAACGCACGCAGGACGGTTTCATCGCGGCTGCCCGCTTGGCGTTTATCCTTTCGACGAAAAGGCCACATCAAAACCTCCCTGACGCCCAACGCCTTGTTCGGCGGCGCGTTACTTGTGGAAGACATCGTTGGCGCCCTCGCGCGCGAAGGTCTGACCAAGACGACGCTTACAGCCAGGCGAGAAAGGCTGTGAGGTAGGACTACGCCTTGCGTACCGGGTAGCGCAGGTGTGTAACGCCGACGCCCGCGATCACAGTCGGGTTGCCAAGGACGACTGGCGTGTCGGCGAGGCGGTCAAACAGTCGAACTCCGGAGCCAAGAAGAACCGCTGCGATGTCGATGTAGAGTTCGTCGAGGAGGCCAGCATTCAGCAACTGCTGGATGGTGTCGGCGCCGTGGACACCAACGGACTTTCCGGCGGCGGCGGTTTTGGCCTGGTTCACGGCGCTTTCGATGCCGTCCGTCACGAAGTGGACAGTCGAGTTGGGTCGCGGCCATCCGGCGGGGATGTGGTGGGTAAGTACGAATGCTGGTCCCCAAGCGTGATTTCCGCCCCAGCCTTGGGCGACCTCGAAAGTGCGTCGACCGGTGAGCACGGCACCAAGTCCGGACGTGAGACCGCGAAGGTGCTTGGCGCTCGGCTCGGACACCTTGAAGGTCATGGGGTCCGACCCCCCGGTGTGGATTTCGACCTCGCCCGAGGTGAAGTACCAGTCGAACACTTCGGCCACGCCATCGTTGAGGTCGGCGACGTAGCCGTCGAGTGACATGGACATGATTGCGACAACCTTTGACATTGCGCGCTTCTTTCGAGGGCTGCAGACTGCGTTCAGAGGATAGCACGGTTACTACGAAAGAGTACTACTTGAAGATTGACACTGCGGTGTAGTGGAGGCGCGAACGCAGGGAGAGGTTCTTCAGTGGTCGGCGATCTCAGCAAAGCGTAGGAAATCCGAGCGAGATTTTCAGGTAGAAAAGGATGGCAGGGCTCGGTATGTGGATTTCTGAACATCGCTGTCCTCCTGGATCGTCCGCCCCACGCCCGGCATCACTTGCCGCGCAGACAACTGAACAGGCATCCAAGTCTCGCGGATGAAGGCTACGCTATTCGCGGTCGGGCGCATGCCGTTATTAGACGCGGGTTTATCGCATAGGAAGCTATTTTAGCTTGACATGCCACCGCAAGTTTACAAGACGCTGAGAAAGTTCCTGATGCCGGGTATTAGGCATCCCCCGACTGTGAGGTAATCTGAGGAAATCATGAAAGGAATTCTCATCGGCGTAATCGCCGTCATTTGCTTAATGAGTGCGACGTCTTTCTCACAAGAGAAAGGGGCAAGCGAACTCCCATGCAGTGCAACCGGCACACAGGCTGATGCTAATGCCTGTGCACATCGTGATTACCAAAAGGCAAGCGGCGAAATGACCGCATTATATTATGAGTTAATGTCCGAGTTAGCTGGTTACGGGGGCAAGGGCAGGGATCAGCAGAAGCTGCGGCGAGCGCAAGCATCGTGGACCCAATACCGCGATGCGACTTGTGAGAGCGAGGCTTCAATTTACGAAGGGGGCAGCATCCGCCCGGCGGTTTATTATTCGTGTATGGCGTCCGTCACTCGGGAAAGGGCACAGAGGCTAAAAGAGTTCCTTGCGGTGACCAAGCAGTAGGTAACTGAGGTGGGTGGTAATCGCGCCGCCTAACGACTCATTCAACCGCACTCGCAATCAAGCAGGTCTTTTATCATCAAAGTTGATAGCTCGCCGGTTAATTCGGGCGTTAGGTTGCTCCCGTTGGATATAGGGATGAGTATAGATAAACAATATAATCAGTTTGCCAGGAGCCTTAATTCAACAAAGAATAGCCGGCTCGAAATCCTCAATATCGAACGGATCGGGGATGAGTTAAAAATCGTTGTCGGCACTAGCGAGCCGCGGCGCGCCCATACGTGCTTTCATTTCAGAGGCGTAATAGATTTCGAGACATTCATCTTTGGTGGTGAGGAGGGCTATAGCCTGCCTCAATACTTCAACTCCTTGATGAGCAGCGCCCGGCCTCATTATGAAGCGATGTATAAATGGGAATTGCTGGGTGATGGCACCGAGTGGTCATTCATCGCTCCATACCCTGAGATAATACTTTTGTGAATCGGTAGCCGCAATCTAACAACGGCACGCACCCGACCGCGAGTCAGCGGTAATGTCATTGGTAACTTGCCGCTGTCCGCGTTGTTTGCGTGGCGGGTGATGCCGGACGTTAAGCTGCCTACACGTCGTCATACATTCTTTCAAGTTGCTGAATCTCATTGACGACTTGTAATTCTTCCATGTGCACTCGGGCCGTGCCGCAGTACCTCCTCTCCCGCATCGCTTCCTCCCGAAGACGCGCAGCGCGGTCGGCCGCTTTCCTCCCGCCACGGTATCCGAGGGCGTAGGCGAGCATGACAATCACAGCTAGCGCAGGTAGGGATAAAATCCAGAGCATCGTGTTACGTCCCTTGGGGCAGCTGCCGCCGTTCCTGCTACGTCTGGCCGCCCGACGCCCGAATTAACCGGGCTCTGCCGCCCACAGTCTCTTGTGTGGCGAGAGTTGTCTGTCCCGGCACGCCCGCGGTGGGGCGCACGGCGTGGTCAGGCTCGGCTCTCGCGTTTCCACGTACCCGGCGCGCCGTGCGTTTTAAGCCTCGCTCCCCGGCCCCGGCGCGCGGCCAGCACGCGGCGCGCTCCGGTTCGGACGACGATTCGTCCCTGAGCAGTCGCGCGGTCAGTCTTCGGCTACGCCCTCGACCTTCCCGCACGGCCCATCATATCGTCCCGACAGTAAAGGCGGAAACGGCGTGCTCAGACGCTTACGGCGGCGGAAAATATTTTTGCCCACCGGGAACGCGTCTGCGCCCGTGTTCCGCGAGGCTTGTCGCTTCAGAGCACTTGAGGCAACATACAACGCCTGGCGTTAGGCGCTTCATTCATAGAACGACCTGTAGCGACTCAGACCTGAAGCTCCCTGCGCTCGGATACTGGGATGGAGAAACGGATGGACGAGTCCGCTTTCAAACAGGTCTCGAAGGGGTGGTTCGAGGATGTCTATTTCCGGCTCGGCGGCGGCGAGTCGTCGGGCTGGACGGCCGACTACTGGCGGGAGGTCATCGAGCCCTATACCGAGTTGGGATGGAGGTTCATGGTCGAGGAGCCCAGGAGCGCCGAGCATAACAGGATGTGGGTCGTCACCAACCATAAGGCCATGGAGCACCGGCTGTTCTTCACGACCGAGCAGTCTGAAGAAGATTTCTTAGAGTGGCCCGGCGAAGGGTGACGGTACGCCAAGTCGGCATCAGCGATTTCAGCTCGCGCCACGCTTCCCAACCATGTGCGCCCGACCCGCGGAACGAAGGATTTCAAGTCTCGGCTAAGTGGCCGTCGGTCGTGTGACGCCCAACGTAAGATACCCTTGTGCGGGACGCTGCGAGCGTGCGAATAAGTATGACTAAAATGGCTACAGTCGAGGACGCGGTCTCCATCGCCGCACGGGCGCACAGGGGGCAGAAAGACAAGGCGGGCGCCCCTTACCTGCTACACCCGCTCAGGATGATGCTGCGGATGGACACGGAGGCTGCGATGATGGCCGCGGTGTTGCACGACGTGGTCGAGGACACAGAGTGGACACTCGAGCGGCTGCGGGAGGCAGGATTCTCCGAGGAGGTGTTAGAGGCCGTCGACTGCCTCACCCACAGGGAGGGCGAGAGCTATCAGGAGTTCGTGGAGCGCGTCCGGACGAACCCGGTCGCCCGGCAGGTTAAGATCGCGGACTTGGAAGATAATATGAGTATCCAGCGGCTAAATCGGCTCGGGCCGAAAGAGTTAGAGCGGCTGGAGAAATACCACAGAGCGTGGCGCGTGCTGACGGGCGAGGGCAGCAACTAAAATCGTCATGCAGCCTGCCCGCACGTGTTTTTGCACCCAACGTTCTACAGGTTCAGCTTCACGGATTCCGAAGGGAGCAGTCACGTGTTCGAGTACAGTATCGAGGCCGGGAGGCATCACGACGACGCTTACTGGGGGTTGGTCGAGGAGTTCGAGCACTTCTTCGAGGCTAGGCGGGTAGCGCGCAGTTTCTATGAGAGTGAAATCAGGCTGCCCGAGCCGCCTGGGCGGGGTAAACGACTCAGGCGGAAGTTCTGGTACTTGGCTTCCCTATTTTTTAATAGGTAATTTTGATATGTGGCGGCGGCAGTCTGCCTGCCGCACACTCCCAGAAGCTAGGCGGTTAAAGTTTATTGAGATACCAATGACCTGGTAATGTAGACTGCTCTGCTCTCCCCCGCATCCCCTCACCCTCAAGCTACGTCGACCTGCTGCCCGCCCTCCGCGGCCACGTTAATCTGTACCTTTCGTATGCGCGCCGATTATACGGGTCTTACTTTCTTCAAGTTTATAGGCTCAACATTATGACATAAGGGTCGTTCTCAGACTCTGAATGGGCTCTGTTCGTCTCCGTTGTGTACCCTTAAGTTATCAGTCTTCGCGCAGGTTGCGGAAGGTGATTGAATAACGGAGCGCATCCCTCTCAGGACTTAAGTTCCGCATCTGGAATTTTTGCGCTCGAAGGCAATACCATTATTCTTCAGGCATGACTATACGAGCACGCACTCCCGCATGATTTTCCAACAAATAAAGCAACCCGCCACCGTCGATTAACTCAATGAGCTTATCTTTGGCGAAGTTAAAGGCATCGCCGCCATAACCGCTGGTTGACACAAGGATGCCTTTATTGGCCCCTTCATTCATCATTGTGCCGAACAGGTCTCTAACTGGGAAGAGGTCGAGCGGCGTCTGTTGTCCGAAGACGATTACTACGAACAGCTTTTAATCGCCAAAGATAAACTGATAGACGATTTCGTCAGCGACAAACTCAGCGAGCCGAAGCGTGCGACCTTTGCCAGACGCTTCCTCTCCGTCCCCGAACTGCGACAGGATGTGAGATTCGCCGGAGCACTACGAAAACATGCTGCTGAGAGCGCACTGCGCGCATCGTCGAAAGAGCGGACGGAGCGCCCGCGTCCCTTTCTCTTGAGTCCGTTGGTCGCCTTCTTCCGGCGTCCGGCAGTCGGCTTCTCTCTCTCCGCAGCACTTCTCCTCGGCCGTCGCCCTCATCGCATGGATGGTCAAACAAAATCGCCCACTGCGCGAACAAGCCGTGCAGATGCCGACGCAACAGACCCCCCCGCCTCCTTCTCTGATGCCTTCTCCGCAGTCTCCCTCTAACACTCCACCAACGAACTCGCAAGGCGCTTCCGAGAAATGCGAATCGCGGTAGATTAACTGCTGCGAAATCTCCGTCAAGGAGCGAGACACGAGTCGTCGCCAAGGTACTCTCGGCGGCGGCGACTCTTGTTTTGCTAACCCATGCGAACGTCTCTTGCGACCGCGAGAACAGTTTATGGACAACGCGGGTCGGTTGGAATATAATTCGCGACTTAGTTGCCAAGAAATTTACTGATAGGCTCTCCCGCCCGGTAATCAGCCCCCTATCACAAACGTCGGTCTTGAGACCGCTCCGGCCAGCAAACTGATGCAGCATCCTCGTGCTTCGATTGCCCTGCTTCCGATAAGTTGCCTCGCGGCTTCCCCGGTCGTCATGCGTCATGGCGAGACTCTGAATCAACAACGCTTGCGCCGCGAGCGATGCGACCTCCGCACGGACGACTCTACGCCTGCGCGGGCTGTAGGGATTTCGCGTTCCGTGTTCTCCAAATCGCTCCGGCGAGTATGTGTTTAAGAGAGCAGACGAGATGGTGTGTAGCTTATGAAAAAGATTTTTTTGTTGAGATTGATTTTGTGTGCGACGTGCGTGGCGATGCTCGGCGCGGCGACGCCTGCGACCGCCATGTGGCAAGGCGGACGAGCATCGGTCTACTACCGCGAAGGCGCGAGATTTGCGCTCGAAGGTCGTCTACAGGAAGCGGTCGCCGCCTTCGAGCAGGCCATCGCGCTCGACCCGAAAGACGGAAATGCTTATTACAGTCTCGGCAACGTCTATGCGGAGTTGGGGCGTTGGGATGATGCCGTCGGCGTCTATCGTCGAGCCATCAGCCTCAACAAAAAAGATGTCGAAGCCTATAACGGCCTTGGCATCGCGCTTGCGCGCCAGCGTCTCTACGGGCAGTCGGTCGAAGCGTTCGAGCATGCCGTCGAACTCGCCCCGAAATGGGCGGAGCCGCGATTGCGTCTGAGCGAAGTCTACAGGCAACTTGGACGCGACGTGGCCGCACAGGTCGCCTACGACGAAGCGATTCGCCTGCGACCCGACTATGCCACCAACCCGCCCGCCACCTTCATGGCGACGCAACTGAAAACCGACGCGCCAGCCGCCAACGAAAGAGCGTCGGCAGCAACAGCGACGCCGACGATGGGCAACCGCGTCGCCGTCAGCAGTAAACTGCCGAACAACAACGACGACGCTTCGCCGCCTCGCACCCGTACAGCGACACCGGACAGCACTGTGCCGCCACGCAACGCCACGCGCAAAACGGGCGAGAGGGTGAACGCACCCGCCGCCATCACCACGACCACTATTGCCGCAACCTCCGTCAATCCCAGCGTCACTCCCACCGATGCCAAAGCTCTCTACGACCTCGGCATCGAATATGCGGGCGCGGGACGTTATGAAGAAGCGGTCGCGGCTTACCGTCGTTCCATCGTACTCGATAACAACGATGCGGAAACATACTTCGCACTCGGCACCGCCTACACCAAACTCGGACGCTGGCGCGAATCGGTCGATGCCTACGAGCAGGTTGTCCGTCTCAACCCGAAGGACGCAGAGGCTTATGAGCGACTCGGCAGGTCGTACGCGAAGCTGCGCGAAACGTCGTCTCCAAACACAACTCCGGGCACAACCGCCGACGGAGGCGAAGCGGCGGTCGGCATCAAGGCCGCTTCGTCCTCCGGCGCATCCTCTAACGGCACCACGGAACCGCGAAGCGAGCGCACCACCACTATGACGGACGGCGCGGCGAGACCCGCGACGAACATGACGCGAATAATGAACCGAACGGCGTCGAACACGACGACGACGAACGCGCCACCACCATCCTCCGCGTCGGCAGCACGAATGGCGTCTAACAATTCGAGTCAGCCCGCCAATGCCGCGACGACGGCGACGGACAATTTTGACCCAAGCGCCGTCTATCGCGTCGGCCCCGGCGATGTGTTGGAGGTCAACGTCCGCAATGGTCGTGCGTCGGCAGTGACCGCTCACGCCGTCACCACCGCTGGACTGCTCGATTATCCTTCTCTGGCAGAGCCATTGGAAGTTGCGGGTCTGACGACCGACGAAATAGCCTCGCGACTGACAGCGCAGTTGCAGCGACGCGCGAACGCCAGTGCAGCCGCCCCGCAAGTCGCCGTCGGCGTACGTGATTACGTGAGCCACGCCATCATCGTCAGCGGGTTGGTGAAGGATTCTGGAACCAAGATTCTGCGGCGCGAGGGCGTGCCGCTTTACGTGGTCGTCGCCTCCGCACAGCCTCTGCCCGAAGCGGGGCGTGCGCTCGTCATGTCGCACGCGACGAACCGCAGTACCACAATTGACCTCTCGGATGCACGCGCCATGAACATGCTTGTGCGACCCGGCGACGTGATTACCGTGCAGGCGAGCACGAAGCAGTATTTCTATATCGCGGGTGCGATTCGTCAACCGGGGCAGAAGGAGTTTCACGTCGGTCTCACGTTGACCCAGGCGATTCTGGCGGCTGGCGGCGTCATGTCGCCGCAGTCGTCTTCATCAACGGTCGTCAACATCGCGCGGCAGGGAGCGGACGGTCGCCTCGCCACGACGAGGTACGACATCAAGGACATCGAAGCGGGAAAGGTTCCAGACCCCGGCCTACAACCCGGCGACCGCATCGAAGTCGCGCGTTAGCGACGCGGTTCATGCGCCCTTGACCTGCAACGTCGCTTGCGTAAGTCTGTGTATGGAATTTCTCTCGTCGCTCGCGGAATTTGAAGGAGACGCAAAAGATGACCCAGGCCTCACCGACCAAAAGCACTCTGCCCATCGACACGCATGAATGGATGCATGCCGTGGACGAGGCCGACACGCCGCTCGTCAAGTCGCTGCTGGCGGCGGGCGCGGATGTCAATGCGGTCGGTGAAGGTGGTCAGACAGCCTTGATTCGTGCCACGACCAGAGGCTATCTCGACATAGTTGAGCTATTGCTCGATGCGGGCGCGGACGTTAACGCGAAGAAGGAGAACGGAGCCACCGCGTTAATCGTCGCTGTCTTTTTAGGTTATGCCGATATCGTTCGCGTGCTGCTGGCGAACGGAGCCGACCCCGACGCACGTACGCCGCAGGGCACGACGCCGGAGAAGTGGGCGCAGGCCATCGGCTTTACGGAGATTGTCGAACTGCTCAGAAACGCCGACGCTATCCGCGCCGCGAAACTCAAAGCGCAGAGCGAGACGGCGGCGACCAACGCGCAAAACGGCGCGCCGAAATTCTTTCCTGCCGTGGGCACTTTCCACGCGGTCGTTCCTCTGTCGGAGATTGAAGAAACGCCGCCGCCCGTCGCCGCGTCGGAGGCGACGGAAACCAACTCGCACGACGTGTCGGTGCCAGTTGTCGCCGCCGAAATCGACGTACAGGAAGCCGCGCTCGCAGAGAGCGACAGACCGGAGCAGAGCGAACAGGAAGAAGCCACACTTGTTCCTCCCTCGCACGACCACCGCTCAACCCTTTCGACACACGCAACGCCTCCGCCTTCCGCGCGTCCCGCGCGTGCGCTCCAATCGTGGCACGTCATCGCGTTGTCGCTCGTCCTGCTTCTCGTCGCAGGCGTTGCCCTCGACGCCTACTGGAAGAGTGCGCGGCGGTCTGCTAAGGTCGCGCCGCCCGTCTCGCTCACGCCGGATGTCCCTGCCGCCACAGCAGCAGCAGCAAACGCTCCCGTCGAAACTCAAACTGCTCCACTCCAACCCGCGCCGCCGCAACAAGTCTCGGACGTACTCGTTTCGGGAACCGCCGCGAATGAGCCTATCGTCACCGCGGTCACGCCGGGCGAGATAGACGACGCGCGCGATGGTTTGAACTCAAAGGTCGGACGGTCAAACCGGACTGAAACGACTCCAAACGCTTCGACGCCGTTTGAGGTCTCGGAAAGCGGACGCGCGACGACCACCGAAGCCGCGCCGCCTTCGTCTCGACGCAAGTTGACCACGGAGGCACGCGCCAGCGAACCGTCCACTCCGGCGACGCGGGAGAAGGACGAGGCCGCCGAAACAGAAACCGTGAGGCGAGAGGCACGCCCCGTCCGTCGCACGCCGGAAGCGGAAGAACCCTTGCAATCGTCTACTTCACCCGACAACTCGCTGCCCGTGTTTTCGCCGTCGCCTTCGTCAAAAGCGGGGAAAAAGAAAGTGATTCAATGGCCTTGAGTCGCAAGTTGCGTGTGAAACGTCGCTAGTCATGTTTTGTTGTTTGACGAAACAGGAAGGCGTGTTGGACGAACCGCGACCTGGCATGCGTCGCGGTTTCTTATTTCTCTTCGACGCGTGCGGACGGCGCGATGTAGTAGCCCCAATGCCCGTCGAGTCGCTCCATGCCTGTATTCTTTTCCAGCCCTTCGGAAACCATCCGAAACGCCTCTACAATCCCCGGCACCAATAACGGACGCCCGTCCTCGTCGTGATAGAAATGGGTGCGAAATTCATTCGCCGAGCCTAATCCGAAATCCAATCCATGCGCCAGACGTGCGAGACCTTTGAGCCGCACCAGAAGTGCTAAAAGACCGCTCGTTGTGAAGTAGGTGTAAGGCTCAAGGCGTTGGAGCGCGTTGATGAAAGATGACTCGTCTCTAAACACCTCGACCCTCTCCGCGACCGCTTCAGCATCAGAACGGGCTGTGGTCAGCACAGCAATCGGTCGAATGTCGGCAAAGCCGAAGTTGGCGATGTGAAACTCGATGAACTTCTCGTATGCATCCCGGTTGCGCCCGACAGGTTGACCGAAGTTTCGACGAAAATGTTCTGCGAAGGAGTCGCGGTGTGTGAGCACTTCGTCTATCGGCGCGGCATAGTAACCCGCGATGACGCGACGACGCCTTTCAGCTTCATAAAGGATTGGTGTGCCAAGCGACGGCACGGCGCGCGTCGCCCACATCACTTCGCGCAGTATTCGATGAATCGCTTCCTGTCGATTGGGGTCTGTCTGGTAATAATGCTTGAGTGGAGCGAGGGCGGCTTCGGTGTTTGCCGTCACCAGCGTAACGAGCATGGACGAGAGCGCGGCAACATCCCAACCGCCGACGTGTTCGATGGATAGGGCTTGTGAGTGGGTCTCGAAGAACGTCTTGGGGTCGAAACTCTTGAGGTCTACGTTGCGCGGGAGGGCTTCGAGGTTCAAGGTTTGCAGGCGATGGAGAAGAATCAGCAGGCCGAGCGTGTGCAGTTCGCCCTGGTGCTTGGCAGAGCCGAGGTCTTGGAGCGCCTTTGGTTGCAGGCCGGAGACTTGATTGGTTCTGAGTTGCGGTTGGTTCAGCAGGTCGAATACCTGACGGCTGTTGTCGCTCTCGGTGTAGTAGCAAATATTATCGACGAACCATGAGTTAATGGGATCGTCGCCGAGCGCGGCGGTTCGCGCAAGCAGCAGACCCAGTTCCGAGTTCGACGTAACGCGCATGACGCGATAGAGGGCGTCGGCGTTGGCGACGGTGAAGAAACCATTCTCGCCGCTTTTCAAGACGTAATCGAGAACGAGCGGACGACCATGGCTGAAAGAGACGGGCTGATGCGGTTCGTCTAAAAGGTCGAGATTAACCGGCGCGTAGACGCGCATTTCTCTGATTTTATTCAACTCGGAACCCGACAAGACCTCATGCCCATGCGCCTTGACGGCGAGCAACTGCTGCCGGATTGCCGAATTGAGCGGCGGCGTTTTGCGTACCAGAATCGAATCGATGCCGATGGCCGCCGCTGTGATGAGCATCTTGATGCCGCGTTCCGCATACAACTTTGTGAGTTGTTCGGCGAAGGCTTGCTTGTCACGCAAACGTTCGTCGAGCGCGCTGTGTGCGAAGCCGAGACGAATGGTGCGTGTGCCGTCGAGTTCTTCGTCGTACATGCCGCCGACGGCGGTGGTATGCGCGGCGAGAACATCGTCAGCCAGTTCGTCGGCGACGTGTGCCAAATCATCGCGTATCGCTCTCAGATAAGCCGTCTTGAGTTCTTCCATCTCGCTGCTTTGGGAAGCTATGCCGAGATACGAACAGGCAACTTCGAGGTCTTTTAATTTGTAGGAGGCGACGGTGGCAAGCGGTATCGCCACGACGACGGAGCGAAAGCGTGTGCGGTCGCCGGGCAGACCTCTCTCCGCCGCGTAGCGCCTGAGAAAATTTGTGAACGGGCGTCCGACGCGTTCTCGTATGGCGGACTCAACCAATTTGAATTTGTCTTGCAGAGGCGAGTCGAGAGTCAGTTGTTCGAGCGCGAGGAATTTTTGTATCGCCTCGTTGCGCGCCGCCTCGCCCGCGACGGAGAAGCCGGATAACTCAGGGATGTCTGGGTCGATGTCGAGCGTATTTAATTCCACGACGACGCCTCGCGCGGTACGGTAGCCGATGTGTTCGAGGGCGGTCGGCTGGCCTGCGTGGTCGCGTTGCTGGATTCTGTATAGGATGCTGGTGAACTGTCGGAGTTCCTGTTTGGTGCGCGCCGTGATGACGACTCGCGGCGAGCCTTCCGTAGTCAGTGGTTTCTTGCTGCTCGCTTCTTCAAAGAGACTGATGAGTTGCAGCGCGGTTGCGCCGCCGACCGCTCCGCTGCCGCCGAAGATGACGTGCACCTGGTCGAAAAACGCCGGACGGGCGGCTTCTCTAAAGAGTTGAGGCCCTAGCCGAAACTTCTTTGAACGCATACGAAATTATTGAAGTGATGTTGGAGATGACATGAAGCTGCTCAACTGGTTCAACGTCTCTCATGCGATGAACCGTGCCGAATGATGTATTTGTGCATAGCGTGAAGGTGCGCGCGTCGCCGTTAATCTACACCGACTCATGCGCCACATCAAGGACACCGATGGCTGTCGCGTGGATGGTGCGAGGTTGCGTTGCGCCGCGTCGGCCGTCGCTGCCGCAGTACGCTTGTTGTTTTTTGTGGCTCGTCGTAAGCTTGACGCCATTCAGTTCCAACATCAACGAGGAGGAGAGCAAATGTCAGAACAAGTTAATGCCGATAAGGCAGAGGAACGAGTGTCTTCCGAGTCCGGTCTTTTTATTTCGGCGGAACCTTTGGCGGGCGGCGGGCGTCTGAGCGCCACCGGAGACGATAGCCATGATGCCGATGCTTCGGATTCCGACTCAGGCATCACCGACGCCATCACCGACGCCGACGCTTCGGACGCCGATGGCGACGCCGACAACACCGATGCGGGCGGCGATACGACGGAATCAGAATCGGGTTTGGGCGGGGAAAATCCGCTCGGCATCAATCGCGAACGCGTCAAGAACGGCGACGACAAGGACACCAGAGATACTTAACGGGATGCGCGTGTGGTGGTTATCAACAGCCTCGCTAAACTTTTAGAGCCATTGACCGAGGAGGAGTTCCTCGCCTCCTTCTGGGGAAAAAACTACAAGCACGTGCGGGGCGGCGCGGGGAAGTTTACGGAAATGATGCCGTGGGCGCATCTCAACTATGTCCTCCGTCATCATCGTCTCGACTTCCCTCGCCTCCGTCTCGTACAGGACGGCGAGAGGCCACCCGTCGCTTCCTACATCCGTTACGTCAAGGGTCGTCAGGGTCGTCTCACCCCGCGACTCCGCCCCGCCGAGATAAACAACTATCTCCGACAAGGCGCGACCGTAGTGCTCGATGCCGTCGATGAGCTTCACGAACCGACTGAAGAGTTGGCCGCCGTGCTCGAACGCTTCTTCTGCGAGCGCGTGCAAATCAACCTCTACGCGGGCTGGCAAACCTCGCGCGGCTTCGACCTCCATTGGGACGACCACGACGTGTTCATCCTGCAAGTTGCAGGGCGCAAGCGTTGGAGCGTCTACGGCATGACGAGGCCGTACCCCGTCGCTGACGACATCGAGGAAGCGCAAAAGCCAACCGACGCGCCCGTCTGGGAAGAGACGCTGGAAGACGGCGACCTCCTCTACATCCCGCGCGGCTGGTGGCACGTTGCCCAACCGCTCGCCGAACCGACGCTCCATCTAACGGTCGGCATCCACCAGCGAACCGGACTCGACCTCATGCGCTGGCTCACCGAACGCTTGCGCGCGCGCGCGACTTTCCGCCAAGACATGCCGCGTCTCGCGAACGCCGACGAGCGAGCGACACACGCCGCACGCCTACGCCAGGAGTTGCTGGCCGAGTTGGACGACGCGGTGCTCGAACGTTTCTTCCGTGAACACGACGCGACCGCCGAATCGCGCGCACGTTTCAGTCTGCCGTCGAGTGCAACTGCCGAAGCCCTGCCCGATGCGCCCGATACGCTGCTTCGTTGGATGCCGCCGCGCCCACTCGAATTGAAGGCGGAAAACGGCGTGGTCGAATTCGCTTGTCACAAAAAGCGTTGGCGATTCGCGGAGGATGCGTTGCTCGTTTTGCAGCCGCTCGAAGAGAGGCGCGTGTGTTCGGTCGCGGAGTTGTGCGAGACCGCCGCTGTGCGGCTCGACGCGCGAACTGTGCGCGCATTCTTGCGCGAATTGCTCCTGCACGGCCTTGTTGCCGTCGTTGACAGATGAACGCCGACGATATGCAACAGCCCTTCTTCTGTTCCGAACTATCGCGCCGCGCCGCCGAAAAGACTTTCGGCACAGCCTCGACCGGAGGCACGTGGCTCTTGCTCGAATATGCGGGCGCGTGGGGGCCGAAGGCGCTCGAAGAGAGCGCGCTCTCGCCCGCCATCAAAGCGTTTTTTAACCAGACCTTTCGTGCGATTCCGCATTCGCGTCTTCTATTTATCAAACGCGGACGCGTGGGCGGCGCAACCGTCTCGTTCTTCGTCGTGCGTTGCCGCGAGCGCGAGCCGTTTGTCGTGAAGTTTGAATTGGAAAGTTATGAACAGTTGTTGGAGATTGACATCGCCGCGGTGAGGGCAGGACGGTCACTGGAGGGCGGCAGCATCGTGCGCGAACCGCTCTTTCTGGTCTGCACGCACGGGCGACGCGACAAGTGCTGCGCGAAGTTCGGCATGCCCATCTATAGCCACCTGCGCGAATTCGCGGGCGAGTCGGTGTGGCAATCGTCACACGTGGGCGGCGACCGTTTCGCTGCCAACCTCGTCTGCTTCCCGCACGGTCTTTTCTACGCGCACATGACGGAGGACGCGGCGCGTCGCGTTGTCCGGCAGTATGGCGAGCGCCGACTCGTCCTCGACAAATACAGGGGACGCGCCTGCTATTCACATCATGTGCAGGCCGCCGAATTCTTCACACGCTCCGAAACCGGCGCGACGGAACTCGACGCACTACGTTTTCTAGATTCCGTGCGACGCGGCGAGAAGAGTTGGCGCGTGCGTTTCGCGGGCATGGATGCTGAGAAGATTTACGAAGCGGATGTCAGTTGCCGGATGTCGGAATTTGAAAACTACATCACTTGTCACGACGAGGCGCAAAAGAACGTGCCGCAATTCATGCTCGAAGACTTCCGCATCGTCGCTTCGCCGCCGGACAACCCGGTGTAGATAAATTCTTTTGTGTGGAGTAGTAGGTTATGGCAATCGTCGGAATCGTCGCCGTTGACCGCGCGGGAGCCATCGGGCGAGGCGGCTCAATCCCGTGGCACTATTCGTCCGACCTACGCTTCTTCAAACAACAGACGACGGGCAACACCTGTGTGATGGGCTACCGTACGTGGCTCTCCATCGGTAAGCCTTTGAAGAACAGGCTCAACATCGTCATGAGCAGAACGTCGGAGATAGAGCCGCAGGAATCGGTCATACTTTTGCGCGAGCGTGTGTCGGTGCTCTCTCTGAAGCCTTACTTGTCCGGCGACCTCTTTGTCATCGGCGGCCAGCAAATCTATCGCACGTTTCTCGCAGACATCGACAAGTGGATTGTCACAGAGATTCCGCTCACCGTCGAAGGCGCAGACACCTTCATGCCGCCAAACTACCTCGAAGGCTTCCGCCCCGTCTCAACTCTCGAACTAGAAGAAAACCTCCGCGCCACTTTCTACGAAAGAGGCTGAAAGCGACGTGGAAACGGGGAAAGGTTAAAAGTGGAAACGGACAAAAGGCTCCATTCGCTGTCTCCTTTCATCCCACATCCATCCGTCCTCATCCCTGCTTTTCATCGTACGTCGAGCACGTCGTGGCGCGTGATGATGCCTGTGATGCGCCCGTACTCTTCGACGAGCACGGCGGGGCTTTCCTGAAGTTGGCGCGTGATGTCGCCGATGCTCGCGTCAACGTCAACCACCGCGAAACTCGTCTGCATCACTTCGCTGACGGGCGACTCCAACAATTCTCGATTGCCGAGCACGCGCGCCAGCACGCGACTCTCGCGCAGCGAACCGACCGCGCGTCCTTCTTCAATCACAGGCAGATAGGTCAGACCGGATTCGTTCATCTTCGCCAGCACGTCTGCGATACGCTCCTGCGGCGTCGCCGCCACCAGCGTCTTCGGCGAATACTGTCCCTTCGTGCCGATAATCAATCCCGCCGTAATCTTCTGCGGCTCAAGCAGACGCTTCTCCTTCATCCATTCGTCGGAATGGTGCTTGGTGAGATAGTGTTCGCCCGTATCGCAAACGATGAAGACGACGAGGCCGTTTTCGTCGAGCGTGCGCGCGACGCGTAGAGCCGCCGACAGATTCGTCCCCGTCGAACCGCCGCAGAAGATGCCTTCGAGGCGACCGAGCTGGCGCGATAACTCGAAGGATTCGCGGTCGGTGACGTTGATGATTTCATCGACGTACTTGATATGCACATTGTCTGGAACAACTTCCTGACCGATGCCTTCAACGAGATAAGGCGTCGCTTCGTGCGTCTTGCCCGTCTCTTTGTAAGTTTTGAAGACCGAGCCGTACGGGTCTGCGCCGATGATACGGATGTCTGGATTCATCTCTTTGAGGTAACGACCCGTGCCCGAAATCGTCCCGCCCGTGCCGAGTCCTGAGACGAAATGTGTAATCTTGCCGTCGGTCTGTTCCCAGAGTTCGGGGCCGGTCGAGCGGTAGTGCGCTTCGGGGTTGGACGGATGCGCGTACTGGTTCGGGTAGAAAGAGTTCGGCGTTTCGCGCGCGATGCGTTGTGCGGTGGAGACGTAGTGGTCGGGCGTGCCGGGTTTAGCAGAGGCCGGAACGACCACCACATCCGCGCCGAGCGCCTTGAGATAACGCACCTTCTCCACAGAAGCTTTATCAGTCATCACGAAGATGCAGCGATAACCCCTGACCGACGCCGCCAGTGCGAGGCCGATGCCCGTGTTGCCCGAAGTCGCTTCGATGATGGTGCCGCCGGGCTTCAACTTCCCTTCGCGCTCTGCCGCTTCCACCATCGCGATGCCGATTCTATCCTTGACTGAATAGCCGGGATTCAAATTCTCCATCTTGGCGAGCACTGTCGCGCGGATGCCCTGCGTCATGCGATTGAGTTTGACAAGCGGGGTTTTGCCGATTAGACCTAAAATATTTTCAGCATATTTCATGCGATGTCTCCGAATAAATGTATGTCTGTCGAGGGAAGCGCAAGTATAGTTACTCAAAGAATTTCTTATTGCAACCGCGCGGCTCGGTATAATCTTTCCGGATGAGTCGAATGTTGACGCAAATGCAGGTTTCGGCGGGCGGCGTGGTCTTCCGGCGTGTGGAGGCGCGTGTCGAAGTGGCTCTGATTTCGGTCGGCGGAGAGGGTCGTTGGCAGTTGCCGAAAGGGATTGTGGACGCGGGCGAAGCGAACGAGGCGGCGGCGTTGCGCGAAGTGCGCGAGGAGACGGGCATCACGGCGGAGTTGCTCGCGCCGATTGACAAGGTTGAATACTGGTACGTCTCGATGCATCGCGGCGTGCGCGTGCGCTTTCACAAATTCGTCTATTTTTACTTGCTCCGTTACCAATCGGGTGATGTCGGCGACCACGACCGCGAGGTCAACGAGGCGCGTTGGGTCGCCGTCGAAGAAGCGCGCGGGATGCTCGCCTTCGCCAACGAACGCAAGGTGCTTGAACGCGCACGCGAGATGATTCGAGAACTCCTAAGTGTGGAATAACTTTTGCCCGTCTCTTTTGTCTTCAAACTGATTCGTACGTTTTACGTGCACGGCTCGCAGAATTTTCGTTGAAAGCATCAAGGGGTTATGAAATTGGCAAAGGGTTTTGGAGTAATGGGCAAGAATCGTGGCAACGGGTCTACTGTGATGATTGTCGAGGATTTGCCCGACATTCGTTACATCACGAAGATGTTGTTGCGTGTGAAAGGCTGCCGGGTGGTGGAAGCGGTGGACGCGCAGGAAGCGGTCGTGGTGGCGTTGCGCGAACGCCCCGACCTGATTCTGATGGACATGCACCTTCCGCACACCAGCGGCATCGATGCCACGCGCCGTCTACGCATGTTCGAGGAATTAAAAGACGTGCCGATTGTGGCTCTGAGCGCCTACGACCGCTCGCTCTTTGAGCCTCCCGCGCTCGACGCCGGATGTAACGAATACGTGACCAAGCCGCTCGACTTCGACAAACTCGACGCACTGCTCGCACGCTACCTGCCAGCACCGACACACCAGCCCTAATTATTTCGCCGCATAATAGAGAAAATCGCCGGAATCGGTGCCTCGTTGGGGGAACGGCATCAATCCGGCGATTTTCAACACGCCGTTTCACAGGCGTATCTGAGACTACGCAGTTTAGGCGCGTTTTAGATTGCGCGCAGACTGCGGCGTGCGTGCATTTCCAGCTTCGCCCGTCGCTGTGGCCTGCTTGGCGTTGGGCGTCGTGTCCTCTTGCGGCGTCGCGGTCTTGGTCTTTTCGACACGGGCGGTCATGCGTCGGTCGAGGTCGGAAATCTGTTCCGGCGTCAGGCGATAAATGTTGGTCTGATTGTGGTACAGCTTGGCTCCCGTCACGATGTCTGCGACCTTGAATCCGTGCTGCTCGGCTTTGGCGATGAATTCCTGCACGGTCATCGGCGGCGGGACGAGCGAGAGCGGCGAAGGCTTCTCTTCCAACGTCTCCGGCACGGCAGAGGGTTTCGGTGCGTCGAGCGGCAGGTCGTTGGCGGTTTCGCCCGTCATGTGTTCGAGAAAATCCTTGAACGAGACATCGCCCGTCATTTCGTAGCCGACCTCGAAGGCGTCGCTGTTGCTCTTGACGATTTGAAACACGCGCACGACTTCGCCCTCGCGCTCTTGCAGAGAGACTTCCACCATGATGTCCACGAAGTATTCCAGACCGCTCGCGGTCATCGGCAAGACGCGCCCGACTTCGTTGTCTTCCTTCGCCTCTTTGCCTTTGGCCGGAATCTGGTCAACGATGACGACCGATTTTCCGCTCTCGATACAGAGACGGCGCAAAACGCCTTGCAGAATCATCTGGTCAGCAGCCAACTCCTCAGCCGAGGGTTGCGCCAGATGGTCGCCCGTGCGCTCGCGTACCGCCGCCACCATCTCGCTGTGTTTGGCGGAGAAGTAAGACGCCCATGAGTCGAGCGCGTAGCAGCCGTAGTTCTGCTCCTGCCCTTCGCCCGACAAAGCCCAGTCGATAAACTCCGGTAACTCGTCTGGATGCTCAATTTCCAGCGCGTCGAACTTCGCGCCGACGCCCTTCAAAAGACGCGCCTTGCGCTCCACGTCGAAGATGCAGAGGCGACCGATGCCCGCCTCCGACATGCTGCGGATAAAGTAACTTTTACCGACTCCGGCACCTCCGCGCACCGCCATCACAAGCCGCTGTTGCCGTGGACGGCGGCTGAGCGGATTCACCTTCGGTCTGCTTGTCTTTGTCATTCTTTCGCTCCTCTAAAGCCGGATGCGGCTCTCAAACTCCAAAATATCTCTCGATTCCCACGGAATCGCCCCAAATTTTCAGACATCACGCGTGCCTGCCTCAACTCGCCGTGCACTCTAGCATATTCAAGGCGAGAATGGAACAATATTTCATCCATGAAACAGAAATATTTCACGCCCCTATCCTGAATGTTTTGAACAACGAGCCACCTCCCGCTTAAAGAAACGGTGGAACTAAAACCCCAATTACGGAATGCGGATTTCGGATTGCGGATTAAAAGACTGCGTGTTTTCAAATCCGCAATCCGAAATCCGCATTCCGCAATTTTCAGGCGGGAATCGCCACTTCCACATCTTTCGCGGCGAGCACCCTGCGCGCGTCCTCTGGACGGATGCGGATGAGGAAGCCGCGCTTGCCGCCGTTGATGTAAATGTTGGGTAGATTGAAGATAGACGCCTCGGCGTAGACCGGAAGACGTGTGCGCGTGCCGAAGGGACTGATGCCGCCGACCGTGTATCCGGTCAACTTTTGCGCCGTCGCCACATCGCACGGCGAGACGCTTCGCGCGCCGATGGCACGCGCAAGTTGTTTCGTCGAAACTTCGCAATCGCCGTGCATCAAGACGATAAATGGTTTGCGCTCATCAGTTTGCATCAGCAGCGTCTTGACCACTGCGTGTTCGTCCACGTCGAGTTCCGAGGCCGCGCGGGTGGTTCCGCCGTGTTCCTCCCATTGGTAGAGATGCGGCTCAAAAGCGACCTTCTGCTCCCTGAGCAGGCGGACGGCGGGCGTCACCGGATAGTTCGTCTTGTCGCTCAATTTGCTGGCCTCCGCTTGAGTTTCTACGATTATCCGGGCATTTGCCCCGAATAATCAACTTTTCACCTCCCACGCCGATCCATCCGACTACGCGCGAAACACCGCGAACTGAAAATAAGTTCGCTTCGAGTTCAATTGCATTTACACGCTTTCCGTACACGATAACCGTTTTGGTCAACCAAATCCTACGAATCTCGCCAAATCCTTATAAACTCAGCAAATTACGAGCTTTCCACATGGCACACCTCTTGCAGTTTATCTAGCCATGATAAATGCCACCACTACCTACCCCATCTGGCAAAGCGTCAAAGGCGAAAAAGAGGCCGCTGCCGAACCGACGCGACCGCTGACGGACTACGAGTTGGCGCAAGCATCGGCGTCCGGCGATATGTCTTCCTTTGAACTCCTCTACGAACGCCATAACCGCCGCGTCTATTCGCTCTGTCTGCGCATGACTCAGAATACCGCCGAAGCCGAAGACTTAGCCCA
>DASVTU010000019.1:0-620883 GCA_036387415.1 Pyrinomonadaceae bacterium
AGCATGGCGAGAACAATTCCGCATACTGGATCGGCAATCCGAGCAAGTAAGAGGGGCGGCAATGGTAATCTTCGAGCAAATTCTAGCTTAAATATCAGTCCTACGAACGCCGCAGCCTAACAACGGCATGCACCCGACGCCACATCAGCGGGCCCCTCGTGTACGTCGCGTGGGGGCGCGCGTGATGCCGGGTGTGGGGCGCTGGATTCTCGGCGTACGAAAAGTCAACTGTTTAAGGATACAGAATAAATACAGGCCGCTTGCATTAGGATAGGTTCAAGGTAGAAGATCATCACGCTGGTTTTCCAATTCAGCAATTCTTACTTCAATTAAACGAAAAAATTCTTTAGGAAAGGGTTCGTTAAGTTGAATGGGCGTTCTGTAATCGCCAGTATCTTTTAACGCCTTATATACCGCGACATGGCTTTCGTAAGCATTCATTGCTTGCATGAGTGGAGCGAGTTTCTGTGCATTGTCAGAATCATTCTTAATGAGATTAAAATGCTCGTCTATAATCTTAATGTTCTCTTCATGATTGGGTAAGACGAAAGTCTCCTCTATCCGCCTCGCCAGTTTCATATCGGTCTTAGCCTCTCGATTTTTATTAAAATTGTCAAAAACCGAATGATTTTTATGTAACCGAAGTTGGATAGGATAGTAGAATTCTGCCAACTGTTTTTCTATAAACTGGCGTTTTTGCTTTATCAACTCTTCCTTTTGAGCTTGATCTCGCCTCAACCGTTCCGAGTAAGAATTTAAGAAAAAACCTCCTAATAGAATAATCACCGGAATAAAGACTGAAAACTGTGTCCAGCGCTTTGCCAAACTGTCGGATGCTAACTTCTTTTCGTCCATTATCTTTGCATGGTTAAGCTTCATCTCCTCAAGCTCAAGCTTCTTTCGCTCAAGCTCAAGTTTTTCGTGCTCGAAATCTATCTTATTAGCGCTCATAACATTCATGTCAATTCAGTCCGGAAATTTATAATATCCGCTAACTCCTCTTGGAGCAGCGCGGCTCCACCATTTTTACAGGTATCTGTTCACTAAAACAGATGCCTAAAGATTTGTCCTATGCGGGACTCTATCAGAAAACAAAAGTTAAAATGGGCACTTGCTCGGACACGCAATGACGCGCTTTTTTTCGTCATAGCAGCACGGAACATAATCTTTGCTCTTTTCGCACCAGCAGCTGGTATAATCGCCTCCCGCCGGATTATCAGTAAGTGGTTTGTGTCTGGGTTTATTTCCATTAGAGTTGTCAGTAGCCGGATTATTAGAATTCCTGACTGTCCCAGGTTCGGTGGTAGGCTGAGTTTGCACCGGATTATCCATAGGTGGTTTGCGTCCAGAGTTACTCTTCTTAATTCTTGAATTTTTTTCGGACAGCCCTTTGTCGTTGGAGTTATCAACAGCTAGATTATTAGAGTTCTTTGCCGTCTCACCTTCAGGAGTAGATTCAGCATTAGTATTGTTATTTGAAGCAGACTTAGGCGGTGCCGTCTCAGGCTTATCGCAGCCAGTGTTAAACCCTGCGCATACTACTCCTGCCGCCACAAGCGCGGCTACAAATTCTCTTCTATCCATCAACGCATCTCCTTTAATAAGTTGACTACAGCGCGAAACATATCTATATGCTGCTGATTTCAACACCACAACATATACGGTTCTTATAATGAAGAAAGTTTGTCGGCTTATTTAAGATTCTATCTGCTGCATGGCCGACAAAATACTACGTTTAATTTGAGTTGCCGACTCAATAGACCTTTCTTGAACCAGCTCTATAAACGGTTGAAAATCACCTGTATCAGCCGCTCTTAAAGCTGATATATATTCAACTCGATCCTGATTCAAGGATAATATAGGTATGGAGTTCGAGCGGTACATGAAGGTAAAAGCTAATGATCTTGCAGTTCGACCGTTACCATTCGCAAAAGGATGGATGGTTACTAGAGCATAATGAGCGTAAGATGCTTGAAGAATCGGGTGTGCCTTTAGAAATAGCTTACTGCGTAATTCATGACAGTATTTTTGCATCTCTGCCGATGTCCTCTCAACAGGAGCACCAAATAGAGCCTGTTGGGTTTCGCGCTCTATTCGATTGTTTGAATGCTTGAATTGACCTGGTTGCTGGTGGCAGCATTCTGTTATGCAATTTGCTTTTGAGGCTCGTTGGAATTTGTAAGTACTTAAAATCAGAGCGTGAAGTTTACAGATCCATGGTATGGAGATTTTCTTACCTGTAACCGCGAAATCTATTAGATAATCATAAATCGCGAGTCGTGATTTAAGAATGACTTTTGTGTCTATGCTTCCTTCAGGGATTAAAGCCTCACACATAGATTTAAACAATGGAATTTCGGCCTTCTCCTTTGCAGTTCGTTTCGACTTATTAAGGCACGCGAAAGCTGCATCTTTAATAACTAATCTTATGGCTTGCAGAATTTCAGAGGACATCTCAAGTTCTTTGATATTTATCATAGAACTTTCCCATCGATATATATCCGGAGTGAACATTGACCACTGTGTAAAGGATGGGAATCCCTTATAGGGTATAGGGGCGTCACTTAGTAAATGCGCTAAGACCATAAAATTAACCTATCAAATTCTAAAAAGGAATTTGGACGAAACCGATAATGGCAGACCTCAGTTCTATGAGAATAAGGAGGGTTCTCAATCCCAACTTTTTGAGTGTCAGCAAAACGATAGTCAAAGGATTGGCATTATTTTCTAGTAGGTAACCCGAGCAACTTTTACTCCTATACAATTTAAAAATCAATATTTACCGGTACATACTATAATTCTACTAAAGATAATGCCGTCGACTCATAGACGCGCCGGAGCGAAACGTCGTTTTAAACCTCGCCCATAGTTAACCACAAATAAATTACGTCATGGAGTGTTAAAATGACAGGACAGTAGAGGTCCAATATCATGTTCAGGCCTGCTCCTTAACCTTTAATTGCTAATACTTTGGGTGGCTGTTAAGTATAGGAAGGAACTTTGCTTTGCATGGCCGCGCCCAATAACTCATTGAACCCGACGCCTCAATAAGCACTCTTTTCATGATGCTTCCTCACGTTGTAAATTGTTGCTATCGCTCGGCGCGGGTTAATTCGGGCGTTATGTGGCTTCACCTTATGAAAGTTATGGTCAAGAATCTATTCCTACCCCTTTTGCTCATCTCCCTAGCGTCGTGCTCTGCTTACTCCCAAACACGAAAAGATTATTTCTCCCACCTGCAGCCGCAACACCGGGTGGTGTTGGGAAAATGGCTGGGGAATCGAGCTGGGCTACGTCCAGCCACAGAAGATGATTGCGAGGACAAAGGGAATCTCGCCTTGTTGCGGCGTGACCTCGGGAAGAGTGTTCATCCGTATTATTCAGTCGCAGATTTCAATCGTGATGGGAGAAAAGATTTTGCTGTCCTTCTAATGGTAAAGGGTCAGGATGAAGTTGCATTGGCTGTTTTTAATGCGCCTTTCACAAAGTCCACGCCCGCTTATTTTGAAAGGGGTTTTGAGAAGATGGGGAACATGTATATTGCCTATAACTATCCGGTAAGGAATCATCTATACCTGGGAGTATTTGAAAGCGATTATTATTGTATGACGCTAATTCCCAAAGGCAGGAGATACACTTATAGAGATTGCGTCAATTGAGTGGTACAAGTGATGCGCCACATAACAACTCACTAAACCCGAGCCCGCGATAGCATACCTTTCTTCATCGAAATCCCTGACTTGGTAAAATGCTGTATGCGCGGGCCGGGTTAATTCGGGCGTTAGGCACCTGCAACATTCTTAACACTACCCTCGTAATAGCGAAGCAAGAACGTGAATGCTAGGCACGCTGTTAATATTGCGCTCTCTGAATCCTTATGTAAGTAGAGATGCCTAGAGGGAGTTGATATGGAGGAGCACCAAGGAGAAAGTCAAATGAATCACCGCGTTTTGTTAACCATCACGTCTCTGCTCTCGATCCTCTTCTTTACACTTCACCTGGCAGACGACATCGTACGCGGGATGGAGCCGGGAGGGCTCTCAAACCTCATTGGGGGCGTGCTCATCTCCGTCGTCTGGCTGTACGCAACGCTGGTGCTCACCGAACGGCGGTCAGGGTACATCATACTCCTGCTCGGGTCGCTCCTTTCGTTGGCCGTCCCCATCATCCACATGAAGGGGAAGGGTGTCGGTGTCGCCAGCGGCATCGCGAACTCCAGCGGAGGCTTCTTCTTCATCTGGACGCTCCTCGCGCTCGGCGTGACCGGGCTCTTCTCCGTCATCCTCTCGGCGCGCGGACTGTGGGGCCTGCGACGGGGCCAGCCCCGGTAGTCCAACAACCCGAACATGGAAAGGCCGTCGCACGGCGGAGGTGGGCGGCTCGGATCGGGTTCGCACGGCAGTCGCCTTCTCACTAAAGCGCCGCCTAACAGCGGCATGCACCCGACCGCGAATAGCATTGCTCTCATCCGCGAGACTTGGCCGTCGCTGAGTTGTATGCGCGGCGGGTGATGCCAGGCGTTAGGTGTCTTTATCTAGGGTCGCATGGATTACATTATAAGAAAAGCAAAGCTGGATGACCGAGAGGCAATCGAACGGCTCATCGTGGAGTCGGCACGAAGACTGAGTCGAGAAGATTATTCCGAGGCGCAGATTGAAGAAGCAATTAGAACAGTCTTCGGCGTTGACACCAATCTTATTCTTGATGGAACGTATTTCGTTGCCGATAGCTCCGGGACGTTGATTGGGTGCGGTGGTTGGAGCAAGAGGAAAACTCTTTTTGGAGGCGACCAGTTTGCCGGTCGAGATTCAAGCGAGCTTGATCCGCAGGTAGAGGCGGCAAAGATTCGGGCGTTCTTTGTGCATCCAGAATGGGCAAGAAAGGGGATAGGGCGAGCAATTCTCTCGGCATGTGAAAGCGACGCAAGAGCTTACGGCTTTCAGTCACTTGAGTTAATGGCAACGCTTCCCGGACTTAAGTTGTACAAAGCTTGCGGCTATATAGGAGATGAGCGCACTGAATATGATATGGGAGGTGGTGTGAGGATCGAGTTCGTGCCGATGAAAAAAGATTTGAAATGAAAGGTAGTTTCCCTCAGCGGCGACACCTAACAAGTCGCTCAAGCCGACCGCTTGATAGCATGGCTCTCATCATCGTCGTTGCACATGAGGTCAGATGCTGCGCGCTCGCGGCGGCTTAGCTCCGCATTAGGTGTCTTTCGCCTTTGGAGAAGTTGAGTGAATTTTTGGCAAGGTAAAAAAGTGAGGCTCAGAGGCGTGGAGCCATCAGACGCCGCAACTTTTACGGCGTGGAACCTAGACAGCGAAATGGCACGCGGCATTGATTACGTCTGGGTTCCGGTGTCGCAATCGTTCACTGTAAAGTGGCTCGCCGAAGAATCTCAGAAGAGACTTGAGGACGGCTCGTTCAGGTGCGTGATAGAAGATTTGTCCGGTACTCCCGTCGGCTGGATCAGCACACATGATTGTAACACCCGCAACGGCACGTTTGCCTATGCTCTCGGCATCGCCTGCGAACACCGGCGGAAGGGTTATGATTCCGAAGCCATTGAGTTGATTTTGAAGTATTACTTCGAAGAACTGCGCTACCAGAAAGTGACAGCGTCGGTTCACGGCCATAACGAATCATCCGTTCGATTGCACGAGGGACGAGGTTTTACCCGGGAAGGAACGCTTCGCCGAATGGTGTACACAAAAGGCGAATATTTTGACTTGCACTATTACGGGATGACGAAAGAAGAATGGGAAAAATGGCGTCTCGGGAAATAAGCTGCGTACTTATGGCAAAGGGGTTGTTGCCATCGATGCAAGCCATCTAACAACGGCATGCAACCCGAGCGCGAATAGCGTTGTTTTCATCCGTTAACTTGAATGCTTGTTTAGTTGAGTGCGCGGCGGGTGATGCCGGGCGTTGGGCCGCTATGTGGGAATGAACTTTCTAGAACTAATATCATAACTACTTGAGCGTGAAAGTATCACTGTAGAAAGTTGAATGATCAGCCTGTTCCAAGCTTCGAAGCAGGAAATGTTTTTGCCATTTTCGCCATATATTTATGAGATAACTTCTACCCGTGGCAAGAGGTTAGAGCAGATTTTGAAGTCAAACGTGAAAAGGAGAAAAAGAAACCATGCCGAAAGTCCCAATTACAAGTTTCCAATTTGGTTGGAATCCCCACACGAAACAAGGTGCTATCCGGTTAAAGTTGAGCACCGGTCAAGAGGTTCCTGTTCCCGTAGGTACGGCTGAGGAATTCACCGCAATTGCTATGGTTCTCAACGAATCCCCAGTGAGTCTTATCACAGAGAATGGCTACATAGTGACAACGGATTGGGACCCGGTTGGAGGCACTTGATATATCTTGCTCAAGCATTGCTTGCAGATATAGTGATTCTTTGGGTATGTCTTTCAAAGCAAAGGCGCAGCCCAGCAAGTCATTCGAGCCGACCTCCCGATAGCACGGTTTTCATCGTCTTTGCTTACGAAGATGTTGAATGCTATTCGCGTGCGGCGGGTTAATTCGAGCGTTATATCGCCTGAAAGCGACGAACTGAGACTGGAAGCGTATCATTGCGTCGCTCAGAGGCGGTCAACTTCTCAATCAAGCTGACCGCCAATCAGCATCTCTTTTATCTTTTAAGGCAGCAGGCGGCAGCTTATTTCGATCGTTGGGCCGCCAAGTCGTCGTGGATAGTGACATCTGCCTGAAACAGTTTTGGTTGCGGCAACGTAATTAAGCTGCCAACGAAGGGAGGTGTTCGGTGTCAGACGTATCGACATTCAGGCTCTACTTATTGAGAGCCGGTTACCTGGTTATCGCCTTGGGCTTGGCGCTGCTGATGTGGTCGGGGATTGTTCGCCCTCCTAAGAATCTACCGCACATGAACACAGTCGTGCGCAGCGTGCTCGGTGCGGTTTCGCTCCTTGCACTCCTGGGAATCCGTTACCCGCTCAAGATGTTGCCGCTGCTTTTCTTCGAACTGCTGTGGAAAACCATCTGGGTCATCGCCTTCGGGCTGCGGGCTGCCAACCGTCTGGATGCGGACATGAAAGACACGATGTTCGATTGCATCTTCGGCATTGTCTTGGTTCTCGTCGTGGTGCCTTGGGGCTATGTCTTCAGGTCTTATCTGAAGGCGGTCGGGGATCGTTGGGGCAAAAACTCCGCGTCAGGCAACCATACATGATTGGGATTCAGGTCACGTTGCGGGGTCGCGCGGCCCAACAACTCATTGAACCAGAGCGCGAATAGCGCGGCTTTCATCCGCGAGGCTTGCTTATATCGGCGTTGAATGCGCGCCTAGTTAATTCGGGCGTTATGAGCTTTCGTCCGTTCAATGAACGGGTTGCGGTTTTGGGTCTTTACTTTCCGCCGGGTTAAGAGTATAAGCACTCCGCCTGTCCGTATCCTCACTCTTATAAGCGATGCGGCAGACAGAACCGCTGGAATCTCCCGCGCGCCACGCGCGGTTCATTCACTCCTCGCCGACCTTAACCTCACTCCCCGAAAGGAGAAAGACCATGCCTTTAGCTCACGCCATGTGGAGTCACGGCCACAGTATGCAAATCGAGTTCCCGGACCGTGTTGAATCGGTCTGGCGCGCGGGCTTCTTTATCCGCGTCGTGCCGAGACCCAACACCGACAACTGGTTTCACTTCGCCATCCCGACGCCCGTCATCGTCGACGACAACCGGCTAAGCGTCGGGTCAGTGCTGCTTAGGTACAGGGTCGGTTCCGCGGTAGCTCGCGTGACCGCCGTGCACGTGTATGACGGCGAGGTCATTATCGCCTCGCACAACGGACTGAATCTGTCCCCAACCACGTGGGGCAACCCCCGCTTCGAAGTGTCGGGCCACCCCGAGATTAAATGGGGGCTGGGCATCTCGATAGGCGTGAACGCGGGCGGCGGCGCGGGGTCGCGTAATATGGAATTCGCCTCCGCGGGTTGCGATTTCCTCCCGTAGAGGGCGGCGCGAACAAAGTTCAGTCGGCTCTCACACGCAGGCTTCGGACGCCGCAGGTTTCCATGGCGTTGATGTCGCCGAAGAAAGGTCCGCGCGGTGCCGCGCCTAACAAGTCGTTCAAGCTGACCCGCCGCCGCGATCTCGTTATCCACTGTAAGTTGAATGCGGCGGCGGGTAGCTTATCTCCAGCGTTAGGCGCTAGCAGGAATAAGAGCATCTAGACGTCAACGAAAGAATTGATTGGCAATATGGCGAGTCGTGTTCCAATCACTTGGAGTAGATTCAAATCTTGGGCAATGCCTAGAGCAGCCTATTTTGGTATTTTGAGTGCGGTCATAGTTCTAGCCTCGTGGGTTATTAGCAACACCATATCTACCCGCCTCGCGGCCACACGTTCTGCCCTCAATCAAGCCTCGAATGAGGATGCTCTTCGGCAGCGGCTAGAGTCTATCAGGCGGGGATACCGCGAGATAAAGGCTCCTCTCTCCCGCGTGGACTTGATGTTAAGTGAGGCGAATCCAGATTCTATATTTTCCACGTTCCCGCGAAGCATACGTGATAGCAAAGAGCACATGAATACTTATGCGCTGCTAACTACTGCCGAGACTCACTTCTTTGCTCATGATGTGTTGCAGGAGGAGGTTTACAGTATCCGCCGTCTGACAGATTTATCGGACTTACCTTCAGACCTAAGTCAAGAAGCTCAAAATGCCCTTCGCTCTGCGGATTTAATTCTGCAACAATATTCTGTGGCATTAGAAAGGTGGGATGCGGAGAAGAAAAAAGCCGTTGAGTTGGTAAAGCGTGGAAACGCCTCAGATTTGAACGCTTTTTTTGAATCATTCGGAAGAGCAACACAAGAATACATCAACACAGCAGCTCCATTGCAGGAACAGTCTATGCAACAAAGTGAAAAGTTGGTTCGGGTTCGTGCTGAAATTCTCTATCATCTAACAGGCAGACTTAACAGGCTTAAAACTTTCAATGGGAGGTTCGAAGTCATTTCATGGATTCTCTATGCATTAGGAACTGTTCTAGCTATTTTAGGCAAATGGCTTGAGGTTCAGGAAAAACGCCAAACTAGTTCTGCACAAACTGCATCTTCAAAATAGAATGAATTATTGTAAATCTAGTCGAGCCGCGCCTAACAACACATTCAACCGGAGCGGAAATAGCGCGGCTTTCATCCGCAAGATTGAAGGCTTGATACAATCTTTCCCGTCCGGTTAATTCGAGCGTTAGGCGCTCTCGAATACTGTGCTTTTCGTGAACACGTTCCATGTCCTCGTAGTAGCCGAGAAATGAATATCATAGGGAGTTTTCAGATGAGAACTACAAAAAGGAAATTTAACAAGTGGGCAGGTGTCACCGTAATTTATCTGCTGCTCGTCACGCACTGCCTCGCTCAAATCGCTCCTTCTAAACAACAAGCGCGACGCAATGGTCAGCCATCCATAGCTAGCGAAGTCTCAGGGCGGTATGAAGGCATAGGCAAAACACAGTCGCATGGTGATGTGCCCGTCGTGATGGAGATCAGGAGTGTTAAAGGGACTATTACCGGCACCATGCATACCCCGCTGGGGGATTTTGAACTTTCTCAAGGTAGCCATACCGAAGGTAAGCTAACCTTGACAGTTGAATCTTACGATGATGAAGGCTCAATCACGGCTTCTCTCGGTGATGGCAAGCTGGTCGGGGAATTCATCGGATTCGGCGAGAAGGCGCGGCTAGAGCTCAAAAGGACTGGGCCGCCTAGCCCGCTCATTCGTCCCACTCTCTCATTAAGCAAAGAGGCTTGGCGGGAGGATTTGCAGCACCTTGCCAGGGAACTGCCGCGCAGGCATAAGAACGCCTTCCACCGCGTCACGCGGGAACAGTTTGAGCAGGCCGTCGCAGAACTCAATTCCAAAATACCTTCGCTCCGGGATAGCGACATTGTGATGGAGATGAGCCGGATTGTCGCCATGATCGGGGACGGCCACACCAACCTCGGCTGGCATTGGCTTTTACCGCGCGCGCCTCTCAGGTTGTTCTGGTTCGGCAAGGAGCTTCGAGTGACCGAGGCCACCGCAGCTTACCAACGGGCACTCGGGGCGCGGGTCGTTAAGCTCGGCAATGCTACCGTTGAGGAAGCATGCCGGAGGGATCAAACCTATATCTCCCAAGGCGAGAGCGGGGGGTTCGTGCTAGACGTCAATGCTGCCAACATGACTTACCCGGCACATCTGCACGGCCTCGGGCTAGCACCGGATACGACGCGTGCGCTGTACACCTTCGAGGATGACAAAGGCAGGAGGTTTTCGCTCGACATAAAAGCCCTCGCGCCTGGCCAGCAGGTCGAGTGGCTTGACGCGGCCAACAAAAAACCTCTCTACCGCCAGAAACCGGATGAGCCGCTATGGTTCACCTACCTGCCAGACTCGCAGACCCTCTACTTCAACTTTAGCGGCTACCCGCGCAAGCGCGCCTTCGATAAGTTTTCGCAGGAGCTATTCGATTTTATAGACCGCCACCCAATCAAGCGCGTCATCGTTGATATGCGCCAGAACGGCGGCGGCGACTTCAGCCGAGGGCGCGAATTCATCATCTCGAGATTTAAGCAGCGGCCCGCCATCACCAAGCGAGGTCAAATGTTTGTCATCATCGGGCGCGTAACCTACTCGGCGGGTATGGTTAATGCTGCGGACTTCAGGAGTGAGGTGAATGCCATCCTCGTAGGCGAGCCGACCGGCCAGAGACCGAACAGCTATTCGGAGAATCGTGCATTCTCCCTGCCGAATTCACACCTGAGTGTTTCGTATTCAACGCAGTACTACAAGGTTCAGGAAAGCGACACACCGGGGATTATCCCCGACAAAAGGATCGATCCTGATTGGACTTCTTACAAAGAGGGGCGCGATCCTGCATTGGAGTGGATTCTTGCTTATCCATCCGACAAGTAACAACTAATCAGGCGGCGCCTAACAACGGCATGCACCCGACCACGAGTTGGCGCGGCCTTCATCCGTCAGCTTGAATGCTTGTTTAGTTGTGCGCGCGGCGGATGATGTCGGGCGTTGGGCGGCTACCCCTTTCTTAAATGGATTTTGATTTGGCGAGCTGAACTTATATTCCTTTAAGAAAAATCAATCCGCACGCGTTAACAAAAAGGCTAATTATGTCCGACAGGCAAATTAGTCCGATTTCTTCGCCGGAACATATTGAAATTCTCACGTGTTGCGCGTATTAGGCTCTCTGGAGCATCCTCTAATTTTAGTTCGAGCATTGGGCTTGGATTTTAGGATCCTAAATAACCGGAACTTGGCAATCGCAAGAGCCGTAGTGCAACTCAGGGCTTTCTCATTAGGACATAGCTTGGCGAGTTGGAAATTTTTGATTCATTCACTCGCTAAAGAGGCAAAGGGTAGGAGGTAAGCCGCCTATTGATCGGTCTTCAACGAGCTTTGGGAAGACTAGCTGCAATCTGTAAGGTGCAAAATGCAAATCCCTATTAATGTCACTAAAGAAAAGTAAAGGAGAAAAATGCAAAATACTGCTGACGTTACTAAAAAAGATGTGGAGCGTAGAAAACCTGTTGACGCTCGTCAATATCACACTGTAAGGGCTTCTAAGCATCTTGGAAAACTGATACGAAAGCTTCTATCCGCTGTTCTGCTCCTCTGTTTTATTGTGTCAACTACAAGCATCATGGCTCAAGATAAGAAAGTTACCGCGTCAGCGGCGGATAATCCAGTTAGCAAAAATACTAAGCGTTTTTACGGAGGCGTAAAAAATTTCCTGCTTCTGTCTGCTGAAAAAGTTCCCGAGGAATATTACAGCTTCAAGGCGACCGACACAGTCCGCAGCTACGGGCAGATCATCGGACATATTGCAGACTCGCAATATGCAATGTGTTCCATCGTTCTCGGCGAGAAAAATCCCGCCGGAAACATTGAGAAAACAAAAACTTCGAAAGCTGATTTGATCACCTCACTTAAAGGCGCGTTCGCCTATTGCGACAGAGCATATGACGGAATGACAGATGCGTCCGCCGGTCAAATGGTAAAATTCATGGGATCTGACACCACTAAACTCGGCGTGCTGACCGCCAACCTTATTCACTCAGGGCTTCACTACGGAAATTTAATTACCTATATGCGGCTGAAGAACATCGTGCCGCCGACTAGTGAGCCGGACTATTTCAATCAACCTAAAAAATGATGCGCGTGTTCCTAATGATCTGCCTGCGGATTGTCGCCGTGCTGTGAAAGTATGTGTTTGAAAATTACGTCTATAAACCAAAGAAAAAGTGAGTATGAGATAGGTGAAGCACAAACATAGGGTTGGCATTACGATTTTCGAGACGCGCCGCCCAACAACTCATTCAACCGGAGCGCAAATTAGCTTGATTTTCATCGTTAAGTGGGCTGTTACGTAGTTGACTGTGCGCCCGGTTAATTCGAACGTTAGATGCTTGCGAGTGTTGAAGAAGATGATACCTCCTGAGATTCTTTATACAGAGCGGCTAATTTTGAGGATTCCGCGCCTCTCTGACGCGGCGGCTATCTTCCACCTCTATGCTCAAGATACGGAAGTCACACGCCACGTCGTCTGGCGCCCGCATACGAATGTTCAAGAAACCGAACAGTATCTTACGCAGTGTGTAGCCGCTTGGGGCATTAACTCTCACTTTTCTTGGGTAATTGCCTTAAGAGAAGATGGTCAACTGCTCGGCATGATCGAGCTACGTATCAACAATTTCAAGGCAGATATCGGTTATGTCGTGGCGCGCCCTTTCTGGGGGAGAGGGATTGCTACGGAGGCGGGGCGTTCAGTGGTGGAATGGGCATTGTTACAGGAAGGCATTTACCGTGTGTGGGCGTTGTGTGATACGGAGAATGTCGCATCGGCGCGAGTTCTGGAGAAGGTGGGGATGGGGCGCGAAGGTTTGCTGCGGCGGAACATTCTGCACCCGAACGTGAGCAATGAGCCGAGGGATAGCTACTGCTATGCGATAGTCAAATGATTGTGTGGCTGGCCTGTTTTGTCGGCGCATCTAACAATGGCATGCACCCCACCGGGTATGAAATGGGAGATGATGGGTACACTGCCCGACAGATAGAAGTGTATGAGAACGGCGTCACTCTCAAGTATGACTCATCGCATCTTGAAGACGAATATGGTTTCTTGTCTGACCAGCCACTAGAGCCGAAGAAAAATGGCGTGCCCGAAGCGTCGGCTGAAGAGTTCGAGGCGGCATGAGCGAAAAGGGATGCGTCCAACCAACGCGCCACTTAACAACTGCATGCAGCGGACGCGCACCTCAACAAGTCTTTTATCATCAAAGTCCCGTGCACGACGGGTGATGCCGGGCGTTCGGTGGCTTCATATTATGAAGCTTAATACGAGCGAAATTTATCTTGTCGCAGGTCTATTGAGATGATAGCTTTTCGCGCACTAATGCTGAGTTTTCGATAAGGAGCATCTTCACATGAAAATGAAACTCTGGGCGAAGAGATCGTTGGCATTTGCTTTAGGTGCAATGACAATGGGCTTTTTGAGTTTTATTGTTACATCAAATGCTCAAAATCCTTTCGTAAAATTGATAATGAGATTTGGGGAGGAGAGGGTTCTCGAAGACGGCACTAAAGTAGGTGTCAGCAAAGGCGATGGTGATTTAATAATAGTTACTCTTTCACGCCCCGCTTCAAATCAAGCATCCGGCCTTAATCAGTCTGATGCGAACCAAACACTTCGTCCAACCTCTAACCAATCATTCCAAAGAAACGATTTTTTAGGAACTTGGGAATGTTATGAAGTTCCAGATGAATACCAAAGCGGGAGCGGCAGAATTCCCTCATCGCTAAGACCGGCATTTTTAGTCAAGTATCACAGTAATGCAGTTACTCAGTCTGCCGCGCCCGAGGATAGGCAATTTACATCTCCAATGAACACTATTAATTGGAAGTATACAGCCCAAAGCGACACATCTGGCGTTATCGTGCTTACAGATTCTTTTGGTATGGTTGCTGCCAGACTTCGTGTTAAATGGATAGATATAAATACACATGAAGATGTGATTCTTTACTCCAATGAACCAGCTTATATCGGAATAAGGCGAGTTTTTAAAAGAATCAGATCATGATGATGTGGATTAATTCGTAGCATCTTATTACCACCAGCCCGCCGCCGAACAACTCATTCAAGCCGACCGCCCGCAGCGTGACTGTCATCAACCTTGTGCCCTGCGCTGCGGATTATCGCTCGTGGCGGGCGGCGGGTTAATTCGGGTGTTAGGCGTCGAAGTTGAAATCGTCTCCGAGTTAGAAGAATGGAAATACGGAACTACCAGGCTAACGACACTCGGCAAATCATGGATTTGTTTTACGACACGGTCCATGGGATCAACATTCGAGATTACTCGCAAGAACAAGTTGATGCCTGGGCTCCTAAAGAGAGGGATTATGAACATTGGAAAGAAAGATTGAGTTCAAGAGTAACCCAAGTGGCCGAAGAAGATGGAGTGATTGCTGGATTCGCGGAGTTTGAGCCCAGTGGACATATCGACTGCTTTTATTGCCGCCAGGATTTTATAGGGCATGGGGTGGGCGCATTGTTGTTCAAGGCGATAGAAGCGAGAGCAAAGGAGCTAGGGGCAGTGAAGCTATTTGCCGAGGTTAGTATTACAGCACGCCCCTTCTTTGAGAAGAGGGGTTTTCAGATCATCAAGGAACAAGAAGTTAATGTGCGTGGAATATCGATGAAGAACTATGTTATGGAGAAAGCAATCTCGTCTACCGCCGCCTAACAACGGCATGCACCCGACGCCTTGCTACGCTGCCTCTCATGCACGTTGAACAGGGCACGGGTTAATTCGAGCATTAGATTTCTTCGTACTTCCCGTCGTTAGATAGAGTCAGGGCGATGTGTTAATCTGAACCCCCAATAATAGACTTGGGAAATAAAGCTGAGGTATCAAGGGGCATGTTCAAGAGCATTGTCAAAATCATGGCCGCCACAGCACTCTTCGCGGGCATTCACAGCTTGCTAGCTAGTCGGACAGCTAAAAGGGTTGCAACTGAAATGTTAAGTGAGCGACAACGTAACGCGTTGTACCGCCCGTTCTACAACGTCCAAGCTGTTATCACTTTCGGGGCATTGGTCCTATACGGTATTAAGTTGCCTGACCGCGAGTTATACAGAGTAAGCGGACCATTAGCTCGGTTGATGCAGTTTGGACAGGTGGTTTCTTTGCTTTACCTGATGTATGCCGCGCGGCAGATCGGATTTCTTAGATTTGCTGGTCTACCAAATCTATGGGCATTGCTTAGAGGCCAAACATCTGTACCACGTGAGCCGGAAGGACAGGGGCCTATCCTCGACGTAAACGGAGAGATGAAAGCCACGGGCCCATTTCGCATAAGTAGGCATCCGTTAAATTTCGCTATGATCCCGGCACTTTGGTTGATGCCCCGCATGACCGTCAATCTTGCAGCCTTCAATTGTGTGGTGACCGTTTATTTGATTGTTGGTTCAGCGCATGAAGAGGAGCGATTAAGAGCAACCTATGGGCAAGCTTATATTGATTACCAGAGGAGTGGGGTCAATTTCTTTGTACCTTCAGCGTCTCGTCTGGCTATCCCGAAATCTAACAACTCATTCAACCTTACGTCTCAATAGCGTCTCTTTTATCATTGCCTTTAAACATCAGGTAGAATGCTGCTCGTCGGCGCGGGTTAATTCGGGCGTTAAATGTCGAGTCGCAAATTGGAAGACTACGCGAGACCTCTTGCTGTTCTGTGCCGCCGCTCACGCCATTGAATCTGCTGCTTCCAAAGTGGTATGACTCAGGCATACTCCTACATGGAAAAATGATGAGGAATATTCGTTTGCAGGGCTAACAAAGCCATTGCTTCAAATTCTTAACCCCTGTCAAATTGAACCATCTCGTAATCGCCAGCCAAAGTTAAAAAGTTTTGATGATGACGATGTATCTAACAACGGCATGCACCCGACGCCCCACCACGCTGCCTCTCATGATAGTTGAATAGGGGCGCAGGTGATGCCGGGCGTTAGATGCCTCTGTTGTGTAATGGAAAGTTCAAGAGGGAGAAAATAGCTTTGAAGTATGGGTGGGCCGCTAGAGCACTGGCAATATTGGTCAGTATTAGTATCGCGCTTATATTTATAGAGGTCGTGCTCCGAATAGTTAACTATCCTAAACCAATTATAAGTGGCTGGAAGACATTAGAAAGTTACAAATCAGAGCGGCACCAGTTGGGGTTCCGGGGTCAGCCAATTGAATATCAGGACGACGACTTTGTGATTGTTTTAGTGGGAGATTCGCAGGTAGAGGCTAAGGCGTGTGCCTTTGGCTGGATGCCTGAGCAGCGCCTACAGGTTCACTTAAACTCTAGTGGCAAGAAAGTCAAAGTCTTCTCTCTGGGAGGTCCCGCAACAGGACAAGATCAGCAGCTATTATCCCTTAGAGAATACTACCAAAATTTCCGTGCCGATTTGGTTATACTCTGGTTCACTCCCGCAAACGATGTGTGGAATAATACCTTCCCATCCAGCATACCCGACGACCGCACCCCTAAACCAACATTCTGGTTAGAGAATGGTCAACTCCGTGGTCCGACAGAATTGACGGGGCAACCTGTCAGAGAAACTCCTAGCTTAAGGCTCATGCGTCTCTGGCGTAAGTTTTCCCCTTGGCCCAGAGAAAAGGAGTGGGCGCAGACTATTCTTCCTCCCCCATATTCTCCGCTGACTGAATATGAAGGCCCCGTGACGGATGATTGGCAGAGGCGAATGGATATGCTTCCAGGTTATTTAAGATACGAGAATTTCGATTCCGACAAAAATGATAGGGCGATGCAGCTTTCGCCCCGTAGTCCGAGGGTGCAGTACGGCCTTGACCTGACCCGCAGTCTTCTACAAGAGATGCAACGCTTGGCAGCTTCCCATGGCGCGCAGTCCGTGATCTTCACGGTAGGCGCTCATCCCAATACGACGACCGTCCGCGAAGCAGGTTCCGACGTAGTCGTGCATGTTCTTAACGGAAAGTACTATAAAACTTCTGAAACCCAGTATGTCGAGAATCTAAGCTATCTTACGCAAGGCTTTATCAGCTATATCATTCCGGTGACGGTCGAGCCGTCGATAGTTGGCCCCGAGGACGCACATCTAAACGAGCATGCCACGGACCAAGTCATCAAAGATTTGGCAGCGAAAATTGAGACTCTTGTGCCAGCCAAACGATGAGCTAATGTAATCACTTAGTTCTTGCCGGAGCTTAAGGAGCACATCTCTATATACCATTGAATCAAACGATGACACGGCATCTAACAACGGCATGCACCCGACCTGTATCAGCATGGATGTCATCCGCAAGACTTGCTTCAATTCTGCGGTTCATCGCGGCGGGCGATGCCAAGCGTTATCCCACAAAGTAAAGACTAATTATTATGGATAGAAATAAAACAGACCGCCGGAGTTTCCTCACGTCTGCGATGGCGGCGAGCGCCTTCGTCCTGGCAAAGGGTAGTTTGAATCCGCGCTACTTTGCCGCCGAGCGTGGACCGAAGCGTCATTTCTCTCCCGTGAGTGTTTCGAGAGACCGACTCATTCGCACAGTCGTCGGACTAAGACCGTATCGTTCGGAAGGATTTGTCATTAAAGCAGAGCGTATGGGCGAGAAACTCCTCATTCATAATTACGGACATGGCGGTGCGGGCGTCACACTATCATGGGGAGCGGCAACCCTGGCGGTTGAGCATGCGCGCGATGCCCAACAGAACCGCTTCGCCGTTTTAGGAAGCGGGGTCATGGGATTATCGGTGGCACGGCTTCTTCAACGACGCGGAGGCACTGTCACTATCTATGCGAAAGACCTCCCGCCTAATACCACATCCAACGTCGCTGGAGGTCTATGGTACCCGTCTTCTTTATATAACTCGCAAAAGGTCAGCGCGGCATTTCTTGAGCAATTCCGTCTTGCCTGCCGGATTTCAAATAGAGCATTCCAGGAACTCGTCGGCGACCAGTACGGAGTTCGTTGGGTAGAAACATTTGAATTAGAACAAGAACCCGCGCCGTTCGAGCGTGAACTGCCCGGAGGAGCGCAACTATATCCTGAGACCAGGATTCTTCGAGAACCAAAACGTTACTTCGGCTCTCCTTACGTCAGACAATTCAGCACGATGTTGATTGAACCGCCCGTGTACATGAATGCGCTGTTGCGCGATTTCTATATCGCCGGGGGGAAGGTCGTGGTGAAGGAATTTCGGAGCCGTGAAGAAATCGCGTTGTTGTCCGAGCCGATAATCTTTAACTGCACCGGCCTCGGATCAAAGGCACTTTTCGATGATGCGGTGCTAATCCCGGTGCGCGGTCAGCTAGAAGTCCTGCTGCCGCAGCCGGAGATTGATTATTGTTATCTGAGCGACTCTTTCTATATGTTTCCGCGTCGAGACGGAATCATTCTCGGCGGAACATTCGAACACAGGAATTGGTCTCTTGAGCCTGACGCAGATCAGATCACACGCATTCTTGAAGCTAATGCTAATATCAGCAAAGGTCTTCGGCGTTGATTCTTATAGCGGTATAACAACTCATTCGACCGGACGCGGAGTTAGCTTGCTTCTCATCGAGAACTTGCGCGGTTTAGGCGCTGTGTGACGCGCCGGTCAATTCGGGCGTTAGGGGATTTCTCGCTGCACGGGTATTTCTCATGATTATAATGATCAATGGCTCATTCGGAGTCGGCAAAACTACAGTAGCAAAACTACTACGCCGTTCCTTTTCAAGGAGCGTGATATATGATCCTGAATGGTCTGGGTTAGTCTTGATGCGTCTGCCAAAGTGGATCAAATTGAAAGGGTCGGCAGCAGGCGATTTCCAGCACATCGAATTATGGCGGAAGTCCGTAGTGGCAGGCGTCAGGCTGTTTCGTCTATTCGCTTCGGGCGCGGTCATAGTCCCAATGACTTTTAGCCACCGCGCCTATTTTGATGAGGTCACAAAAGGTCTCAAGCATCTCGACCCAGAGCTCAGGGTATTCTGCTTAAAGGCCAGTCTGTCGACCATCAAGAAACGGCTTGTGAAACGCGCGACTAGAATCGAAGGGCCGGGGTCGGAGTGGATTGCGCGCCGAATAGAAGAGTGTGCAGATGCTCATCGCGACTCCCATTTTGGCGAGCCTATTGATACAGAAGATCGCACAGCCCGTGAAGTTACGGAAGATATCATCAAGAAGATAGGGCAGCCGCGTCCAACAAGCGCCGAACAACGGCATGCACCCAACCGCGAATAGCGTTGCTCTCATGTGCAAGACTTGCCGTTATCGGTGTTGTGAGCGCGGCAGATTATTTCGAGCGTTGGGCGTCGTCGTGTTATGAATAGTGTATATGGCAAATGAAGTTATTCCTTATCTTGAGATGTGCCAACGGGAAGGCTCTAGCCTTCAGCGTGGCATGAACTTTGCCATTGGCGGCACTCATTCTGTGATTCTGATGTCACTTCGCCCCAATGCTCCATATCACGATCAAGTATTGGATGGCGGCTTTACTTTAATCTACGAGGGGCATGATATCCCTCGCAATAAGGCGTATTCCAACCCGAAGCTAATTAACCAGCCGGAGAAATACCCCTCTGGAAAGTTAACAGAAAACGGAAAGTTTCATCTAACCGCTCAAAATTATAAGAGTGTTGTAAGGCAGCCTGAAAGGGTTCGTGTCTATGAGAAAATCTATCCGGGAATTTGGTCATATAATGGTATCTTTCATTTAGTGGATTCTTGGATAGAACAATCTGGCGAGCGCACTGTTTTCAAATTTAAGTTGATTGCCGTCGAAGGGGAGGAAGATTTCTCTATTCCTGCCCCTTTGAATCCGGTCAGAAGGCGAATAATTCCTACACCTGTGAAACTCCACGTATGGAAACGCGATGGTGGAAAGTGTGTAGAATGTGGCGCAACGGACGAACTACATTTCGACCATATTGTGCCATATTCTAAAGGCGGCACATCCTTGACGGCGGAGAATGTTCAACTTCTGTGCGCGAGGCATAATTTACAGAAACATGGTCGTATTCTCTAATTGCGCCGCCCAACAACCCATTCAAACCAACGCCTCGGTAGCATCCCTTTCATCTTTGATTTATCCTTCCTATGTTGAATGCCTGCGCTCGGGGCGGGTTAATTCGGGCGTTAGGCGGCAGCGACTCGATATGGAGGGAAAGATGGAAACTATCAAGGATGCGAGCCATCTTTATGAAGTCGAGCACCGTGCTCTTCATGCTGAGCGGCACGGCTTCCGCATCAGCGAACTTCAAATTTCACCGACACAAAATGTGCCCTGGCATTACCACAACAATATCCATGACACGTTTTACGTGATCGAAGGACAAATTAGGCTTTTCCTGCGCGAGCCAACAGAGGAGGTGCGGCTTGGCCCTTGTGACACCTATTCTGTCAGACCGCGCCGTCCGCACTTTGTGGCTAATGCTGGAGATGGCTCGGCAACCTTCCTTGTGCTTCAAGGCATCGGCGATTACGATTATGTCCCGCTAGGGTAGCAGGCTGTGCGGAGGGTCTGCTGCGTGAGCCGCCCAACAACTCATTCAACAGGGGCGCACATACAGAGTTTTGTTTCTTGCTCCTGCGCTAATTCAGATTGGCTAAGATATAACGAACTTCAGTACGTATCGCTCATTTGACAAAGTTTGGCTTTCGGATCTCATTCCGATTTTGCTTCACGTGTTAGATATTTGTGTGATCGTGGAGGGCGTTATACTACTACGATCTGTCTATATAGCTCACATGACCCGCCTTAACACCTGCCGTAGAATTGGACATTTCTGCGCCATCTATGCACGATGCTTTGCATCTTTGATTGGACGAGGCGATGGTTATATTGATCGTGTAAGACACTCGGTCGTGGAGGCAAGGCGGTGCTCGATCACAACAATCTCGAAGAGTTCGCTGACGCAGTCAACTATGACAGGGCCGATGCCAGTGATACCGGTGTCGCTTTCTATAGTGCGTTGGCCCGGGAAGCAAGTGGTTCAGTGCTTGAGCTTGCTTGTGGCACTAGCCGTGTCACCATTCCGATTGCGAGATTAGGTTTTCCGGTCACTGGCTTAGATATCGTCCCAGGAATGCTCGCGCAGGCGAAGAGCAAATCTGCTGGTTTGTCGGTACGCTGGGTAGAAGGTGATGCGCGAACCTTTGACCTCCGCGAGCACTTTCGGCTGATCTTTCTGACTGGCAATGCCTTTCAAGCCTTTGTGACCAACGCCGAGCAAGCGGCAGTATTGCAGTGCGTGCACGCACACTTAGATGATGAGGGGTTGTTCGCCTTCGAGACGCGCAACCCCCTGTTTCCCAATCTAAAGACGCGCGAGGGCTTCTTTGTAACCCTTGAAACCCTCGGCGAGGAGGTACGCTGGCCGTCTTACATCAACGCCGATGGATACGAGGTGCATATAACGACAACGCAGGTCTATGATCATGTCGCGCAAATCGTGCATGTGACAGGCACCAAACGCTGGCACGATGGTGAGCAGGAGCACATGCAGATTACCCGTACCGCGTTGCGTTATACCTTCCCGCAGGAGCTTGTGGCGCTGCTGCACTACAATGGTTTCACTATCCTTCGCCAGTACGGAGATTGGAATGAAGAGCCGCTCACTGCCGCGAGTCCGAGTATTATCTCCGTCTGTCGCAAGCGCACATAACCGAGAGATGACCAATACTTACTGCGCGTGAGCGAACATCGCTGCCATCGAACAAGGCAATGCAGTTGACGCCTTGTATCTTGTCTAAGGGCGCGGGCGATACCGGGCCTTGTGCGCTTCCTCCTACCGAAGGAAGTATTGGCGAACCTACTAGCTCACAAAGTCGTATCTGAGCCAAGAGGTAAAATTACATGTATTGCCCATCTTGCGGTGCTGCACTGACAAAAGAGATGAACTACTGCAACCGTTGCGGGATTGACTTGAGTGTAATCAAAGGCAGTAGTAATTCTAAATCACTAGAAAAATCGATAGAGTCAATTATTTGGTCTATGGTCATAGCCACTGCTACGGTGCTTGGTATTATGGTGGCTGTGATGGCTCTGATGAAAGGATTTGAGTTAGAGGGAGAAGTTGTTATTGTGTTCATGGCTTTGATGTTTCTGATATTGCTAGGAATTAACGGCGTACTCATCTGGCAGTTATTACGCATGAACACTCTTGCCAAAGAAGCACGGAACGCATCCCAATTGGAGAGACATGAGACAAAAGAACTTGGCGCGAGGTGTGAGCAGGGTCTTATTGAACCTCGAATGAGTGTCACAGAGAACAGGACGCGAATGTTAGAGCCAAGATACGAAGAGCGAAGAACAAAATAAAATTTGTGGCGCATGAATGCCCGGCCACGTATAACGCTGAAATTGTGCAGCGGCGCACAATCATTCATTCTCATGCGCGAGGAAGGTTGATGAGAAGTTTGCTGTAGAGAAGTTTGCTATTGAGCCGTCCGCTCGAATGACTTGTTAGACCATCTTCTATTCCGGCCAACTGAAGTATAGGAATTGACTCGCTGCTTGTTTTGGCATAAAAGCACTGTGCCTTAAAACCCACCTCTTAGACAACGGTGCGAAGTCGTGGGCAATCCGACGAGAATGAGAGGAGACCGAGCAATGGTTAAACCTTTTGTCGGTACTTGGGATACACAGTGGGTGAGTCAGGATAACAGAGTACAGGGTTCTGCCACTTTAACCGTGACTGAATCTACCGTGAGTCAATCTTCAGAACTTGTTCTGAACGGCTTCTGGGATGCGCCAGACATGCGACCCGGTACGGTGCATGGGAAGTTGTCAGGCAATACATGGCATGGTGAGTGGTGGCTTTCACCTACTCAGAGAGGTGAATTCACATTCACGCTAGAAGGAGATGGCAAGTTCCAAGGCACCTACACCGACCTCAACAGGCCAGCCCTAAAGAGCGAGATATGGAACGGCGTATTGATACGGAAACATGTGCCTGTGTAGAAGGAATAAAGCATCGGAAACATGTTTCACTGACAATCAGAGGTCTAACAAGTCATTCGACCTGAGCGCCCGATAGCATTGCTTTCATCGTCTCTTTCTCAGATTGAGATGGATGCTTCATGCGGGCGGCGGGTCAATTCCAGCGTTAGGCGCACGTTACTCAGGGGTTAAATGACATGCAGGAGAGGCGGATCATAAGAAAGATATTAAACAAGTCGGAGGCTCCAATGGGCCGCCCTCCTGCCATCGTCTTGATTGACCCCAAATACGCCCATAACGTCGGCATGGTAGTGCGGCTGGCGTCCTGTTACGGCTTGGGTCAGGTCTGGTTTACAGGCGAGAGGGTCTCGTTGGATATTTCGTTCAGGAAGCGGCTGCCACGCGAAGAGCGGATGAAGGGGTATGCCGATGTCGAGATAATCAATTACGACTACCCCTTCGAGCAGTTCGCCGATGTCGTACCCGTAGCGGTAGAAGTTCGGAAGGGATCGGAGTCGCTTCACGGCTTCGAGCACCCGCCCAACGCCGTGTATGTGTTCGGCCCGGAAGACGGCAGCGTGTCGAAGCCTCATATAAGTCACTGCCATCGGTTTGTCGTAATCCCGACGAAACATTGTCTTAATTTGGCGACGGCAGTCGCGACGGTATTATGGGATCGGCAATATAAAGGTTGGCTGAGCGGGAATTCGGAAGACATTTCAACGCCCGGCGAGTTTGAGGGCAGGGGCTTAGTTGAATTCCCCGATGACATTGTGTGGTGAGTGAAGGAGCCTAACAACGGCATGCACCCGACACGCATCAGCGCAGTTCTCAATATCAAACGCAGCAGCGGGCGAGTGATGCCGGACGTTCGGCGGCTAAATTAGGAGGGTAATGATGAGACAAAATACGCGTAAACTTATCTCGCTTATCTTTGGCCTCAGTCTTCTCTTGAGCGCCTCTCTGCACGATAATTCGCCTGGTTTCAAGGCTGAAGCCATACAGAAATCCCGCCCGCGTAAGCCTCGCAGGTCGACACGGGCGTTCTCAGGCAGCGACGAGGTATTCGCACGCGCCTTCGAGCAGCGCACCAGCAACGTGCAGGTGGAGGGGCAGGGCATCGTCCGCAGGGTGCTCTCGGACGACAACGACGGAAGCCGTCATCAGCGCTTCATCTTGGCGCTCGCCTCGGGTCAGACGCTGCTCATCTCGCACAACATCGACATAGCGCCGAGAGTGGTTGGACTGCACAAAGGCGACATGGTGTCGTTCAGCGGCGAGTACGAATGGAACTCGCAAGGCGGCGTGGTTCACTGGACACACCGAGACCCAAGCAAACGTCACCGAGCGGGCTGGATCAAACACAATGGCAAAGTTTACCAGTAGTTGGTCATTTCTCATTGATTGCTCGCGCCTGAATTCTGGCGTTGAGTGCTCACTCTTGAGTTTGCTTAGGACTTTGATTGATTTCGTAGGTGCGGTAAGAAGCCATTTCAATTTTACTTCTGGAAGATAAGGAGACGACCATGAGACTAATTGGCGCAGAGAAATCCGCAGTGCTAGTAGTCAGTTTTGTATTAATGATGATTGTCACCGTCGACACTAGTGCCGCGCAGCGTCCGTTGCCGAACCCCGTACTCGTATTCATCGGGCAGGAGTTCTTCGAGGCTAGCGGCAAGCAGTGGATACGATACAGGTACGCGGTCGCCAACCAGGAGAATTACCCGAACGAACTGTTCGCCGCCGCCCCGGAATTGCCGCCCTGCGGAAACAATAAGAAAGCCGCGCGCACTTGGGTTGACCTCTTCGAGCAGAGCGGGAAGCGGCTCAACGGATTTTGCGCGCTCGGAAGTCATGATGGTCTGAACGAAATATGGTTTGCTCTGGAGCGAGATGTTATTCCGCCGAGCTGGATTTACGTTGAGATGACTGACCGCAAGATGAATACTAAGTATAAGTCGAATCTTGCTGAGACTACTTTGTGAGGACATTGAACATGCGTCTGGGTTGCAGCTTCGGGCTTAGTCGCAAGCCGCGCCCAACAACTCATTGAACCCGATGCCTCGATAGCATGTCTTTCAAGATGCTTGCTCTGTTGTAAGGTTAGGTGATGCTGGCTCGGCGCGGGTTAATTCGGGCGTTAGGTTTCTACCTTTCGCGTCTAATTTGATATTCTTCAACGAGTGGATCAGCTTCCTGTCTTGTGAGGTGCATATGTTTTGTCCGCAATGTAGTCAACAACAGCTTTCGGAAAATGTACGCTTCTGTTCTCGGTGTGGTTTCTCGCTGCGAATCGTCGCGGAGTTAATAGAAAATGACGGCTCTCTTGTAGAACGTCCGACGAGGGAAGCGGAGTCGCACCTATCGCCGCGGCAGAAAGGGGTGCGGCTGGGCGCGTTGATGATGTTAACGAGTTTGCTTATCGCTCTGGTTCAAGCACTCATGCCTACGCTTGTGGACAAACTCGTTGTGCTTGCTGCTCCGGTAGTCATCTGTTTCTTCGTTGGGTTTGTGCGATTGTTCTACGCGGTCTTTTTTGAAGACGGGACGAAGAGGCCGCAACGGATTGCTGATTCATCTGGCAAAGCGCGTGAGTTGCGTGAGTCCGCTGATGCGTCGTTGTCCGCGGGCGAGAGTATTCCCGTTCATAATCGGCGGCGTGTAAATATGGCAGAGATGACCCGACCGCTGAGCATTACGGAAGGAACCACCGAATTGCTGGAAAATAATTCCGGGGGATTGAGTGGGTAAGATGAGGCGAAGGCGTTAAGCGTCGGTTAAGTGAAGCGCACGGAGAGCGAATATGCTTTTTGCTTCAATAATCTATATGAATTATATGATGTACGACGGTATATGTTTACGTCGAGCGTAACAGGAATAACTATTGAGGGAAGTCGCTCAAGCCAACAACTCAATAGCATACTTTTCATGGTTGTCTGACATCCTCATGTCGGAGGATGCTCGCCCGCTCGCGGCGGCTTATCTCCAGCGTTGGGCTGCTTCGCGGCTGTAACGAGGTGAAATCAATGCAAGTTGAAGGTCTACAGATACGCCGCGCCGCGCCGGATGACTGTTCGGCTATCTACGAAATGTTTAGCAGCCCCAAGGTATTCGCGGGCACGCTCCAATTGCCATATCCGTCCCGTGAACAGTGGCGGCAGCGGCTTGCGGAGCCTGGTGATGGCACATACAACCTAGTAGCAGTCGTCGGCGACCGTGTGGTGGGAATGCTCAGTGTACATACCTTCCCGAATAGACCCCGAAGGCGGCACGTCGGAGCAATCGGGATAAGCGTTCATGATGAATGGCAAGGCAAGGGTATTGGAACAGCCCTGATGTGCGCGGGCATAGACTTAGCGGATAACTGGCTCAACCTTATGCGACTGGAGCTTGAGGTCTATACAGATAACGAGTCAGCGATAGGTCTGTATGAGCGGCATGGGTTTGAGCAAGAGGGGAGGCTACGACAACATGCATTCCGCGATGGGCATTATGTTGATTCGTACATAATGGCTCGTCTGCGTTCCTCTAGTAACGCGACTTGATGCTTGCTCCTACTTTTGCCCCTAGCCGCCGCTCGCTCAATTAACTCCATCGTCCCTCCCCAGTATAAGCTGCACATCCAAGTGTCGTTGCGTGACAGGAAGAGGACTGTGATGAGCAGTTCATGTATGCAGCGTGGTGATGTGCTGCCATTCAACTCTTAAATTAACCCGACGCCTTGATAGCAAATCTTTGACGGTCATCTTGTGCGGTCTGTTAGAATGCTGCTCGCTCGCGCCGGGTTAATTTGGGCGTTCCGCGCTTTCTTGAAAAGAAACACCTACTGATGAGAAGATTTCGCTTTGATAATTTGGAGCTTCGATAGTTCAGTCTACAAATAAAATTCATGGACATTTCGCGCACAGTCAAACGGTTTCTCAGGCACATCCGCTACCAATCCCGTCGGGGGACACTGCCGCTCAGGCGCAGCGGCTTCTCATGTTTTAGTGAAGAAGAAGTGCTTGAAAGGTACATTGCCGAACTTCTCCCGGCAGATCACTGTCGGACTGCGGTTGATATTGGCGCGGGAGATGGGAGAACCGGCTCGAATACTCTTGCTCTATTCAAAAGAGGGTGGAAGGGTGTGGGGCTGGAACGCGATAGCCGTAAGATATATAAGCTTGCAAAGATTTATCAGCACTTGCCCGACGTATCCCTGTGCCGTATTAGCGTGACTCCGTATAATGTCCTCCCGCTGCTAGAAGCGTATGCGATTGAGAGAAGCTTTAGCGTACTGAATGTCGATATCGACAGCTACGACTACTGGGTTTTGGATGCCATCCTCACCCGTTATCGACCCAGCATAGTCATTACTGAGATTAACGAGAAAATACCACCGCCCATCAAGTTTAGGGTGAAGTATGATCCAAACTTTCAGTTACGAGAGCATTTTTACGGCTACAGCATCGCATGTTTAGAAGAACTGTGCGCGCATCGTGGTTACGCTCTTATTGACCTCGAATACAACAATGCGTTCCTTGCGCCGACAGAGTTGGCCGGGGCGCGTGCTCTGACTACGGAGGCGGCGTATCGTCAGGGATATCTAGAGCGCGCGGACAGGCGAGAGAAGTTTCAACGAAACGAAAATATGGAGATATTGCACTCCGTCTGCCCAGAAGAGGGGATGCGATTTATCCGGCAATTCTTCTCACAATTAGCGGGCAAGTACGAATTAAGTATCGCCGCAGCGCCAAAAGACGTGCAGACGCAAAAAAATAGCTCACCCACGCATGTCGCCGACCCGGTGTCGATAGGAAGGAATCAACATTAAGCGAGACACACAGTACACGTGAGATGTCACGAATACCGGAACCGTGCAGCATCATCGCACAATCAACTCACGCACCAAAGGCACGTGCAGCGCATCTTTTCTGAAGCACGACCAACGAATGCAGATGTGCCAAGCGAAACCGTTGACGCTTCAGCCAGTTTGATATAAAACCATCCCGCCTGACCACTTGCTCGTAAAAGGAGAGAGTTGAATGTCTATCAATGAAGAAAAATTGAATCAATTGTTGGGAAAGTTCGTCGCTGACTTCGGGGCAGCATTTCACGCGGGGTTGGTTGTTATAGGCGAAAGTCTCGGTCTTTACAAGGCACTGGCTCAGGCAGAGCAACCTCTCACTTCTGCCGAATTAGCCGAGCGAACCAACACCACTGAGCGTTATGTGCGCGAGTGGCTCTGCTCGCAGGCGGCGGGAGGTTATGTTGAATATGATGCTAAGACACAGCGTTACTTTCTTACTGCAGAGCAAGCTTTCGCTTTAGCTGATGAACAAAGTTCGGCATATTTACCAGGAGCTTTTTTGCTGGCCGTCTCTGCGCTGAAGGCCGTGCCGAAGATTACTGAAGCATTTCGTACGGGAGAGGGTTTCGGTTGGCACCAACATGACCACGGATTGTTTCGTGGAACTGAAATGTTTTTCCGTCCCGGTTATGCCGCCAATCTGGTCAGTTCATGGATTCCGGCTTTTGATGGAGTTGAGGCAAAACTCAAGGCGGGAGCGAAAGTAGCAGATGTTGGATGCGGGCTTGGTGCTTCGACAATTCTGATGGCGCAAGCCTTTCCCAATTCTACTTTCGTTGGTTTCGATTATCATGATAAGTCCATCGAAATGGCGCGGCATAAGGCGGTTGAGGCTGGGGTGGCCGAGCGAGTGGAGTTCGCGGTTGCTAAAGCTAAAGATTATCCGGGAGAAAATTACGACTTCGTTACGTTCTTCGATTGTTTGCACGACATGGGAGACCCTGTCGGTGCAGCCACTCATGTCAAAGACTCACTAGCTCCTGACGGCACATGGATGATTGTCGAGCCGTTCGCCGGAGATAAAGTGGAAGACAATCTGAATCCAGTCGGACGCATCTATTATTCCGCTTCGACGCTGCTCTGTACTCCGGCTTCTCTATCACAGGAAGTAGGGCTGGCGCTCGGAGCGCAAGCAGGTGAAGCCCGAATGCGCGAGGTTGTGACGGCTGGCGGCTTCACACACTTTCGGCGCGCTACTGAAACGCCTTTCAATCTTATTTTCGAGGCGAAGCCTTGAAGATTGGTGGCAACAATATTGATTTCCCATCGGCAATGGTTTAAAAGCTTTTCTGCTTTACGATCTTCACCGAGGGAGTTTCTTCATGAAGGAAGAGGCGCGATTAGCACGTAACAAACAAAGGCTGACGGAATGCTTCGGAGTCTTTGCTAAAGCATTGAAAGCTGTAATTACTGATCTGGAGAAAGCAGGCTTCCGCCCGCGCATTCAGGATGCATGGCGATCACCTGAGGATCAATTGAAGGCATTCAATAGTGGAAATAGTAAGTTGAAATTCGGCTTCCATAACGTTACTGGCAGCAACGGAGAGCAGGAGTCGTTAGCGGTTGATCTGTTAGACGATAATTCACCAACCAACCCCTCAACTCGGTATCTCCTGAACCTTGCTGCTGCCGCTGAAGCTCATGGATTATCTACAGGAATACGTTGGGGATTGCCTAAAAAACTTCGTCAAGGGATAGACCTTGCGATTAAAAACAAAGACTTCACATCTCCCGTAAAAGTTGGATGGGATCCCGCACACGTTGAAGTCACAGGGCTGACACCCACTGAAGCTAAAAGTGGTAAGCGCCCGAAATAAGGTAGTAACATCTCTCTTAAAGATAGTTGCCCATCGAACGGTGCCGCTCAATACCTCATTTAACACGTCCCGCGATAGCATGCCTCTCAACATTGTCTTCTAATGTTCAAGGCGTCATGCGCGGGGCGGTTGATTTGGGCGTCAGACGCTTTACAGGTTCGCAGATTTGAGGATTCACAACAGCGGCAAAGTTAAAGACTGGTCGTCGGACTTGGGCTACTATATTCGCTAGAAGATAGTCGAGGCATACCACAAGCAGGCGCCGGATAAGAAGCAAGCGTTTAAGTACATTCTTGAGATTAAAGATTTTGACCAGTTCCTAAAATCGAGCCAGTATAAAGAGAAGTTCAACGACGGGCGCAAGTGAAGCTTACTGCGACGCTCTCTGATGTTGTTACATAAATCAGAGTGAGTGCTGCGAGTTACTTAACTTCGACTCGAACTGCATAGTTATCCGGCATCCCTGCTTGCATCATTCGATTCAACACGCTATATCAAGAGCCATCGACAAGCCGAAACAGTCTCATATGAAGCTTCACGAAAAAGATGCGCTGATTACAATTGCCCGCAATGCAGACAAACCGGTGGCCTTTCTCGTCGGAGCACCCCTGTCAGAAGATTCTGGAGGTGGTGTACCCGGCGTCTCATCAATGCTTGCGCTTATCCGCGCTGAGGTTAACGCAACAGACTCGTTGCAGTTGCCAAGATATGATGCTGCGCTGGCTGGCAAGGCCGATGGCGATGCCTATCAGTTTGCTCTCGATTGGCTTCAGGGTAATTTCGGTCAATCTGCCGTGAACCGTGTTGTGAAAACAGCGGTTTTTAAAGCTCGCAAAGCAACATCTCCCACCAGTTTCGAGGGCGATGGTGCTGCGAATGATTGGCACATCCCATCGGGCGCACGCCAACTTGCTGCGCTCGTTTGCGCTCAGCGTGAGCGATTTCCGGGGCCAATACTCACGACCAATTTTGATCCTCTGCTGTCTCTAGCCATCGAAGAAAATGGTGGACGCACACGCTTGCAGGTGATTCAATCAGACGGCGGTCTCGCCCATAACGTAAAGACCGTCGGTGTGATTGACATCGTGCATCTGCATGGCTACTGGCGTGATTCCGACACGCTCCACACGCCTACCCAACTGACACTCCCACGTCCCCAACTCAAAGCATCGCTTCAACAGATTCTCAAGCAGCGCACCTTGATTGTCGCCGCATACGGAGGGTGGGACGATGTTTTCGCGCGTGCGCTCGCCGAGGTGGTTGTGGACGATGCCTCGCAGGTCAACGTCCTCTGGTGTTTTCGTGATACAGAAGCCTGGGAGGTCGAACGAAAATACCAACCGCTCCTTGATAGAGTCGCACCTGCCATAACCAGAGGGCGTTTCCTCGCTTACGGCGGTATTGACTGTCATTCGATTTTTGGCGAAATCGGTGGATTCTCATCAACGACGACAGCAACAGCAGCACCAGCACCAACACTGGTTTCTGCATCTCCACTTGCTGGCTGGGAATGGATTGATTCTGCTTATCTCAACAATCTTCCGTCCTTGCGTCCAGAGGAGGTTATTCGGTACTTCGATGGAGCAGTTCCAACTTGGCGCCACGCAATCTCTACGGACATCCCACGCCGCAAGGTCGTATCCGAGGTGGCGCAACGTCTGGAAACGCTCCGACTCGCCAAAGACGATTGCTCCATACAACTAATTCGCGCTGCCGGAGGTGAAGGGAAGACTACGCTGCTCTTGCATATTGCCAGCGATGCGGCTCGCACAGGAAACTGGAACGTTTTGTGGCGGTCATCGTCTCACGTCGGCCTACCACCAGAGCATGTCGTGAATTTGGATGTCAACAAACAATGGCTTATCGTCGCGGATGACGCGGAAAATCTGATTGATGACCTCAGCACATGCGCCGAGAGCCTTCACCAACTTGGACGCTCGAATGTCCACTTTCTTCTCGCTACACGCGATGCCGACTGGTGGGCGAAGTTTGGCGACAGACCACCCTGGGAAACATGGCTCAAGGCATGGGTCAAGCCGAATCGGGCAATCGTGCTTCGTGGCCTCGTTCGCGACGACGCTCAATCCATCATCGATGCATGGACAAAGTACGGTGCCAATGGGCTAAGAGAACTCGCCAATCTCTCCGGGACATCTGAGCGAGTGAATGCACTCTTCGATGAAGTTCAGGACGCGGTTAAAGAAGAAGAAACCCAAATGAGGAGGCGAAAACCTGTCGATGGCTCCTTCTTCGGTGGGCTGCTGACCGTGCGTTTTGGTCAGGATGGTTTACAAGCTCATGTCCGGTCATTTCTCACACGCCTGAAACAGGAGAAAATAGAGGACAGCAAGTATAGTCTCTTCGACGCGCTCGTCTACGTCGCCGCATGTCATGCCGTTGACATCCCCGGCCTCAATGAAAACGTGTTGGCTGATTTGGTTTCCGTGCCTCGCGAATGGGTTCAAAGCCGCGTCGTAGGCCCGCTTGGCGAAGAAGCGACCGCCGCGAGCACGGCAAGTTATGTGTTCACGCGCCATCGCAAAGTAGCAGCAGCAATCATCATCGAGGTGGAAACGAGCTTAGGAAAGAATCTTGCCGAGATTTGGAGTGTCCTTGTCAAGACAACGGTCAAGACAGGTCAAGACATATATTTCGGCGACAGAAGTTTTCCGATGACGGTGCATGCAGGCCCTCGGCTACAGGAATCGCTGCCGAAGCAATTTTCCGAAGAGCGTCGGATAGAGATAGCGATTGCGGCAGCAATGGCTTCGGTCAACGCTGATAAAAACAGACTCTCGTTTATAGATAGCCTCAGTAAGACATACAGGAACGCCGGCAATTTTGCAGATGCCATCCAGGTGTTTCGCGACAATTGGCCGAAAGCTCCATCCAAGGTAGATTTCGCTCAGGTCATCCGAGCCTTTGTGTATGAGTGGGGAGTGTCGGAAGGCAAGGTCGGAGACGAACCTTCGCACCGTGCCGCCGGAGCGTGGCTTCAAGGTCTGTCGCTCTCTGACCGACTGAAATCCGCCCCGATTACGCCCAACGATGTAAAGCTCATTTGCGCCGGTCTTTGTGTCGCCTTCGGCAAACTCACCCAACCTCGTCCAGACTGCCCCTTCGCGCGCGGCAGACGCGCCGCCGCCTATCTCGGACGCCTTATTACAACGACAGACCCGAAAGCATTAGGCTACTTCGACAGGGCTGACCGCGAAGCAAACAAGATTGGCACACCCCATCCACAGAACCTTGAAGAAGCTATCGCTTGGATAACGAGCGCCGTCGCCCATGCCGGGCACAAAGTCCAAGACCCTTTCCTCTTAGCCACAGCGAATCCAGCTAATATATCCTTTAATAAACTAAAGAGTGTTCTATCCAAAAAGAAGAAATCAAGAAGGTAGTACCTAAAGAAACCGGACTAACTTTTCGCTGCTTGTGCAACCATATTGTGCGGCAAAAGCCGCGTCATTAGCGTGCGCGAATCGCTACTTATGAGAGCGATGCGAGTTATTCGGCTTGTGGCGGTTGCCAATCAACCACCGGATTTCTCCTGTCGGTGCAGACCCAGATGTGCGCGCGCATGTGTGGACGTAGACGCCCGTTGCGAACTTCAATCAACTTCCAATTGCCGGACTTGAATGGTTCGGCTCTCAACAAAAACCACTGCATGGGGCTACGCGCCCGCCGATGTTCGAGTGTGACTGATTCGGTCGTGTCGGCGTCCGTCCTGATACGGATAAAAGTGCGCGATGCGCTGCGACGATACGCGATGATTCTTCCTTCGTAGACCGTCAGATTATCGAGTGGGCATGTGACCGCCGCGGGCGGAGCGAGCCGACGCCCGCCCTGACCACGCGACGAGTCTTGCTCGTTGGACGCGCGGCGTTGAGCCGACGCGCCGATGGCGAGAAGGATGATGAAGAGAAAGGCGCAGAAGATGTTCATCGGATTATAAGTTTTCATCGGTCGTGATGCTCCATGTGCGAAATCAAGAATCGTGCACGCGCTTTACTCAACGCTGCCGACGCCTTATCCTACAGCATATTCTCAATGTATGGATAAGTTGTTTGGCCGTGAAAATTGCTACGTGGAATGTTAATTCGATAACGGCGCGCTTGCCGCTCGTTTTGCAATGGATGCGTACGGCGCGTCCTGATGTGCTGTGCTTGCAAGAGACGAAGTGCATGGACGAACGTTTTCCACGCGAGGCGTTTGCCGAACTCGGCTACGTCTCGGAAACGTTCGGGCAGAAGACTTACAACGGGGTGGCGATAGTTTCGCGCACGGCGTGCGAAGACGTGCAGCGCGGATTTCACGACGATGCGGAGGACGCACATGCGCGCCTGCTCGCCGCGACAGTGAAGGGGATTCGCATCGTCAACATCTACGTGCCGAATGGTGCGTTCGTCGGTTCCGATAAATACGACTTCAAACTTCAATGGCTCCGACGCCTGCGTGAATTCTTCGACGACCATTACTGGAACGACGACGACGTGCTCGTCTGCGGTGATTTCAACATCGCGCCCGAAGACCGCGACGTGCACGACCCCGAACAGTGGCGCGGCAAAATCCTCTTTAGCAAACGCGAACGCGAGGCGCTCGAACATCTGCGCGAATGGGGCTTCGTCGATGCGTTTCGATTGCACAATGCGGCGGGCGGAGAGTTTTCGTGGTGGGATTATCGCGCGGGTTCGTTCCGTCGCAACACGGGACTCCGCATCGACCACATCTGGGTGTCGGAAGCGTTGGCCGCGCGTTGCGCGGGCGCGTGGATTGACCGCGAGCCGCGAGGCTGGGAGCGTCCTTCCGACCACACGCCCGTCGTGGCGAGTTTCAAAAGTTGAACCGGAAAACAGAACGCGCGTCGAAGTTCAAAAGTTGAAGCGGAGCGCAAGGCTGAAGGGATGTGGGGAGAGTGAGCCGAAAACTGAGTTCTTGAGTTTGAAACAGGGAAGCAGCGAGGTGCAAGCGACGATGAAGGAAAAAAGCAAAGAAGCATTGATGCTGGCGGTGGCGGGCGCGGGCGCACTGCTGGCGGCGCGTGCTTTCGCGCGTCGTTGGAATGCGTTCGACTTTCGCGGCAAGACCGTGTTGATAACGGGCGGTTCGCGTGGGTTGGGATTGGTGCTGGCGCGCGAGGTGGCGCGTGAGGGCGCAAACGTCGCCATCTGTGCACGCGACCCGCAAGAACTCGAACGCGCACGCGTCGATTTAGTGCATCATGGCGCAAACGCCATCGCTTTTCCCTGCGACGTGACAGACCGCACGCAGGTCAAGGAGTTGATCGATGTCGTCCGTCATCACTTCGGCGGAATTGACGTGCTCGTCAACAACGCGGGTGTGATTCAGGTCGGCCCCGTCGAGGTGATGACGCTCGAAGATTACGAAGAAGCCATGAAGACGCATTTTTGGGGGCCGCTCTACACGACGCTTGCCGTGCTTCCAGAGATGCGTCGGCGCGGCGAGGGGCGCATCGTCAACATCGCATCCATCGGCGGCAAAATCGGCGTGCCGCATCTTGTGCCCTACAGTGCGAGCAAGTTTGCTCTCGTCGGTTTGTCGGAAGGCTTGCGCGGGGAACTGGCGAAGGATGGCATCGTTGTCACAACCGTTTGCCCCGGACTGATGCGGACCGGAAGCCCGCGTAACGCTACCTTCAAGGGACAACATCGCGCCGAGTACGCTTGGTTCGCCATCAGCGATTCGCTCCCCATCAGTTCGATGCAAGCCGAACGCGCGGCGCGGCAAGTTATCGCGGCCACGAAGCGCGGCGACGCCGAGGTGATTCTATCCACACAGGCCGTGATAGCGATTAAATTCCACTCACTCTTTCCAGAACTTTCGGCAGACATACGCGAACTCGTCGGTCGTCTGCTACCCGCCGCAGGGGGCATCGGCACGCGCCGCGCGAAGGGCAAGGATAGCCAGTCCGAACTCGCGCCCTCATTGCTGACTCTCTTGAGCGAGCGTGCGGCGGAGCGAAACAACGAAGTCGCTTGAGATTCAAAGCGACAGAGAGCCTCGCATGGCAAATCTGGAAACGTTTCTAAGGGAGAGAAATTTTGGGCAAAGACGAGCAGAAGTGGCCGGACACTATTTGGATTGTGCGGCATGGCGAGAGCGCGGGGAACGTGGCGCGTGATGCGGCTGAAGCGGCGGGGCATCATGTGATTGATATTCCGACGCGCGACGCGGACGTACCGCTCTCGTCGCTCGGCGAACGCCAGTCTGCCGCGCTCGGTCGTTGGTTTGGACAAATGTCGTCGGACGAGCGGCCAAGTGTCGTGCTCACGTCGCCATACGTTCGAGCACGCGAGACGACGCACTTAATACTCGACGCGGCGGAGATTGACGCCGAAGACATCACCTACACCCGCGATGAGCGTCTGCGCGAAAAAGAGTTCGGCATTCTCGACCGTCTGACCAAACACGGCATCGCGCACAAGTATCCTGAGCAGGCGGAATACAGACAGGCGCTCGGTAAGTTTTATCATCGCGCGCCGGGCGGCGAGAGTTGGTGCGACGTTATCCTGCGGTTGCGAAGCGTCGTCGATACGCTGACGCGCGAGTACAGACGCGAGCGCGTGCTCATCGTGAGTCATTCGGTCGTCGTGCTCTGCTTTCGCTATCTGCTCGAACGCATGAGCGAAGAACAGATACTCACCATCGACCGCGAATTGGACGTTGCCAACTGTTCCGTTACTGCTTACCGCTTCGACCCTTCGCTTGGCAAAAAAGGCAAACTCGCCCTTGAACTCTTCAACTTCGTCGCGCCGCTCGAAGAAGCGGGCGAACCCGTCACCACGAAAAAAGATGCCCCCGTCGCACCGAAATAAACGCGAGACACGCGGCGACGAAAACATGCCGCCTTGCGCGGGCGGCGTTCGAGCGCACGATGCGAAAGACGAGCGGCCAATCGTTGTGACGCCCGGCGTGTTGCGGCGGCGTCTGCCCCTGCCGCAGCCCGACGAAGCAGGCGACAAAGAGGAACGCGGGCGTGTGCTCGTCGTCGGCGGTTCACCGGAGATGCCGGGCGCTATCATCCTCGCCGCGACCGCCGCGCTCCGCGCCGGAGCAGGCAAACTTCAGTTAGCGACGTGCCGCAGTATCGCCACGCAAGTCGCCACGAACGTGCCGGAATCGCGCGTGTTCGCGCTACCGGAAACCCGAAGCGGGAGCATCGCTCTCGCCGCCGCGCAGGAATTGATTGAGCGGGCATCGCAGGTACAAGCATGTGTCGTCGGCCCCGGCATGGTGAACGAAACGGCTGTCACGCGTCTGCTCAAAAAAATCATTCCACGCGTTGAACACGCGACACTCATCCTCGATGCCGCCGCCCTCATCTGTCTTGCCGACGACGCCGCGCTCCTTCACACGCTTCGCGGCAGAGCCATCATCACTCCTCACGCGGGCGAGATGGCAAAGATTACGGGCGCGACTAAAACTTCCATCGAACAGGAACCGCTTGAGTCGGCGCGTCGCGCCGCACGCGAACTGCGCGCCGTTGTCGTCTTGAAGGGACGTGAAACGTTCATCGCCGCGCCCGACGGCACGGTCTACAGCAACCGTGCGGGCAACGTCGGCCTCGCCACTTCCGGCTCTGGCGACACGCTCTCCGGCATCATCGCCGGACTCAGCGCACGCGGTGCCGCTCCGCTCCAAGCCGCCGTCTGGGGCGTCTATCTCCACGCACGCGCCGGAGACCGCCTCGCACGTCGGATAGGACGCCTCGGCTTTCTCGCACGCGAACTCCTCGCCGAAATTCCCCGCCTGATGTCTGAATTGGATAGAAAAAAGCCGCTCTGATTCGCACAACTCAAAAGGCAGACGAGTGTCCGTTAACAGCCTTTTGAGTTGTGCGAATCACGCAACGCGCTTCTTCAACTTGCGTGCGCTTCTGAGCGAGAGATTAAAACCGGAGAGCTTTAATCGGCGGTCATCGTTTCGGGTTGGCGGGTGGTGAGTTCGCGCCATGTGAGAGGTTGTGTGCCGTCGTCGAGGCGTACCATCGAGATGCAACCGGGTGAAGGGCAGACGAGATAACAGAGGTTGCAGCCGACGCATTCCGTCTCGTCTACGACGGGGAATCGCTGGTCGCCAATCATGGTCAGAGGAATGCACTGGTGCGCGCCGTCTTCGCAGGCGATGTGGCAGAGGTTGCACTGGATGCATTTCGAGTGGTCGATGCGTGCCACGGTTTTGTAGTTGAGGTCGAGGTTGCCCCAATCCGTGACGCGCGGGACGCTGCGACCTATGATGTCGCGCACCGAAGCGAAGCCTTTTTCGTCGAGATAGTTGGAGAGGCCGTCAATCATATCTTCGACGATGCGATAACCGTAGTGCATGACGGCGGTGCAGACTTGCACGGTGGACGCGCCGAGGAGAAGAAACTCGGCGGCGTCGCGCCATGTCCCGATGCCGCCGATACCGCTAATCGGCACGCGCACTTCCGCGTCGCGCGCCAGTTCGGAAACCATGTTGAGCGCGATGGGTTTGACGGCGGGGCCGCAGTAGCCACCGTGCGCGGCCTGTCCGTTGACGTTCGGATGGGGAATCATCGTGTTGAGGTCAACGCCGATGATGGAGTTGATGGTGTTGATGAGTGAGAGCGCGTCGGCTCCGCCCTGTACCGCCGCGCGTGCGGGTGGGTTGATGCTCGTTACGTTGGGCGTGAGTTTGACGATGACGGGAAGACGCGTCGCTTCCTTGACCCACTCCGTGACCATGCAAGTGTATTCGGGCACCTGTCCCATTGCCGCGCCCATGCCGCGCTCGCTCATCCCGTGCGGACAACCGAAGTTGAGTTCAACGCCGTCCGCGCCCGTGTCTTCGACCTGTTTGGCAATCTCATGCCAAGCCTCGCGTTTCGATTCGACCATCAGAGAGATGATGAGCGCGTGCTTCGGATACTTCCTTTTGCATTCGCGTATTTCGCGTAAGTTCACATCGAGCGGACGGTCGGTGATGAGTTCGACGTTGTTGAGACCCATCATGCGTTGCGGCCCCATATCGACGGCGGCGAGACGCGAGCAGACGTTTCTAATCGGTTCGCCGAGCGTCTTCCAAACCGCCCCGCCCCATCCCGCGTCGAACGCGCGCTCGACCATCGAACCCATGTTCGTCGGCGGCGCAGAGGCGAGCCAGAAGGGATTCGGTGATTCGATGCCAGCGAAATTAACTCTCAGGTCGGCCATGATTCTAACTCCTCGAAATAACTTTGATGATGACGATCTTGACTGTTGTCTGAAACGTTGACGGAGGATGAAACGTTAATCGTGCGTATGTGCGCCGACTGAATGAGTCGCTTCCAGAAGCGGCACGCGTGCGCCCGCAAACTCCACACGTTCGCCCGTCAAACTTTCATGAATCCCTTGCGCGGCGAGCTTGCCCATCTGCGACGCATCGACGGCTTCGCGCCCACCGTTAACGCAGTCGCCGCCCGCGAAATATTTTGGGTTAGTAGTCTGCATCGTCTCCTTGTTGACATTGATGCGCCCCGCCGCGTCGAGCGTGAGGCCGTCAATCTGTTCGAGAAAGGCGCGCATCTTTTGCTGCCCCGTCGCCTTGATAACCATATCAACCGGAACTTCAAACTCCGAACCTTCGATGGGACGAGCCGTGCGACGACCCGAAGCGTCTGCGTCCGTGAGTTCCATCCGCACGCAACGCAGGGCAGCGACCCGCGCACCGTTTGCGTCCGCGATGATTTCTACCGGAGCCGTCTGCCAGAGAAATTCCACCGCGTCCTTCTTCGCCAGTTCATACTCATATTGATAAGCGGGCATCTCGCGCTCAGAGCGTCGATAAACCATCAAGACGCGCTCCGCGCCGAGACGCTTCGCCTGCGTCACAGCATCAATCGCCGTGTTACCCGCGCCGACCACCGCCACCGTCCGACCCACGGGAACGCTTCGCCAATCGCGCGTCTTGATACGTTCAATGAAATCGAGCGCATCATAAACACCCTCCAACTGTTCGCCATCAATGTTAAGGCGCGACGTTTCGCCGAGACCGACGGCGAGGAAGATGGCATCGTGCGCGCTCTCCAAATCCGCCAGAGACACGTCGCTACCGACCGCCGTGTTCAGACGGAAACGGACGCCGAGACGTTCGACCATCGCCGCTTCGTCGGTCGAGACGCGCTGCTGCATTTTGTATTCCGCCATGCCGTAGGTATCAAGTCCGCCCGCGAGCGGCTTGCGGTCGTAGATGGTAACGGCGTAGCCGAGCCGCGCGAGATACGTGGCGCAGGAGAGTCCGGCGGGACCGGAGCCGACGATGCCGACCGACTTACCGTTGGGCGTACCCGCACGGAAGATGTTGCCGCCGCGACTCATCAGGGCATCAGTCGCATATCGTTGCAGGCGTCCGATTTCGATGGGTTTATCCATCAGAGTCTTTTCGACGCACGCGCCCTCACATAAAACTTCGACGGGACAGACACGCGCACACGTTGCGCCAATCGGGTTGGCATCGAAAATCACACGCGCCGAACCCGTTAGATTGTCGCTCGCAATCTTTTTGATGAACGCGGGCACGTCGATATGCGTCGGGCAGGCGCGCGTGCACGGCGCGTCGTAGCAATAGACGCAACGGTTAGCCTCAAACATCGCCTCCGCTTCCGTGAGCGGCGGCGCAATCTCATGAAAGTTTCGCTCGATTTGCGTGAGGTCAAGTGGTGAATCGTGTGTGACCGACATCTGTTTGTCTCTCCACTACCGATGTTAAATTTAGCAATGATACGAAAACTCAAAAGACGACGCCGACAAGATTTCCCACGACACCGCCGACAACTTTCTACTTACAGCAGACCCCTGCCCGACAAATGCCCGATGCATTCTCTAAAAGTCATAACTCCGCGTCGGCTTCAATCTCAATCAGCATCTCCGCATCAATCAGACGCGCGACCTCAACCATCGTCGTCGCAGGCATCACTTCACGAAAGAACTCACCGTGCGCCCGCCCGTATTCTTCCCAACGCGAAATGTCTGTGACGAACATGCGCGTGCGAACGACGTGCTCCAATCCCGCGCCGAGTTGCTTGAGCGCGCGTTCGATGTTCCTGATGGTCTGCACCGTCTGCGCGTATGCATCGCCTGCGCTGACGACATTGCCATCGTCGTCGGTCGCCGTCGTCCCCGTCACATAGATGCGTGTGCCGACGCGCACCGCACGCGAGTAGCCGACAATCGGCTCCCACTTCGTCCCCGTCGAAACGCGCTGCCGCTCATTCATAATTATTCGTCGGTCAGTTGTTCGTAGCTCTCCGGTCGGCGGTCGCGGAAGAACTGCCATGTGTTGCGAACTTGCCGAATCATGTCGAGGTCTAAATCGGCGACGACGAGAGCATCCTTATCGCGCGGGGCTTCGGCGATAAACTGTCCACGTGGGTTGCAGAAATAACTCTGCCCGTAAAACTCTCCGATGTCCCACGGCTGTTCGTGGCCGACGCGATTAATGGCACCGATGAAATAGCCGTTGGCGACGGCGTGCGCCGGTTGTTCGAGTCGCCAGAGATACTCTGAGAGTCCGGCCACCGTGGCCGAAGGATTAAAGACGATTTCCGCGCCGTTCAAGCCGAGAATACGTGCGCCTTCGGGGAAGTGGCGGTCGTAGCAGATGTAGACGCCGATGCGGGCATAGGCCGTATCGAAGGCGGGATAACCGAGGTTGCCGGGTTTGAAATAGAACTTCTCCCAGAAGCCGGGCGCGACGTGCGGGATATGGTTCTTGCGATACTTGCCGAGATATTTTCCGTCGGCATCAATCACGGCAGCCGTGTTGTAGTAGATGCCCGCAATCTCCTCTTCATAAATCGGCACGATGATAACCATGCCGTGTTGCTTGGCGACTTCCTGCATCAACTTAACAGTGGGGCCGTCGGGCACGCGCTCAACGGCTTCGTACCAGCGCGTCTGCTGTTCGGCGCAGAAGTAGGGCGTTGTGAAGACTTCCTGCATGCAGAGAATTTGCACGCCCTGTCGCGCCGCGTCTTCAATCATGCGGAGATGCTTTTCGATGTTGGCGCGTTTGATTTCTTCAATCGGCGCGTCGGTCGGCCCCGCGTGCGTCGCTTGAATCAAACCGCATTTCACAGTTCGTCCCATAATTCCTCCATCAATTCTCAAATCTTGAATCTTCGGTGGAGCGTCGGGGAGAATCAGACTCCAGCCCGCCCACTCTTCACCTCAGACTTCATCAAAACGTAATAGAGCACAAATCCTAACGCGAAGGTGACGAACCATGCGTAGGTGTAAAGCGTGTCTGTAAAACCGGCTTCCGCGACCTGTCCGCCGGGTGTTGTCGCGGCGCGTATGAATCCCGGCACGACGGGCAGGATGGCGAAGACGAGTGCCACGATAGCACGCCAGTTGAAGCCGTTCGAGTAAGCGTAGCGACCGTGCGGGTCGTAGAGCGCGGCGAGGTCGAGTCGTTGGCGGCGCAAGACCCAGTAGTCGCAAATTAGGATTCCGGCAATCGCGCCCATCAGTCCAGAATAGCCGATGAGCCACGTGAAGATGTACGCGCCCATCGACCCCATCAACTTCCACGGCATCATCACAACGCCGAGCAGCGCCGTTATCAAACCGCCTGTTACGTAGGAGATGAGTTTCGGATTGAGATTGGAAAAATCGTTCGACGGCGAGACGACATTGGCCGCCATGTTGGTCGTCAACTGCGCGGCGAAAATTACCACGGTCGCAAAAAGGATAATCGCTAAGCTGTCGAAGCGTTGCATGAGTTCGACGGGATTCGGAATCGCCACGCCGTAAATCAAGAGCGTCGCGCTCGTCACCGCGACGCCGATAAAGGCGAAGGCCGTCATCGTCAAAGGAAGGCCGAGCGCCTGTCCGAGCATCTGCGAACGCTGTGAACGCGCGTAACGCGTGAAATCTGGAATGTTGAGGCTGAGCGTCGCCCAGTAACCGACCGAAGCGGTGAGCGAGCCGGGAAATATCGTCCAGAAGTTGTTCTGTTGTTTCTGTAGCGCGCTCGATTCCGCGAGCACGCGTCCCAATCCGCCTGCACGCCACGACGCCCACGCCAGAAGCACCGCACCGCCCGCCAGCAGGAGCGGTGCCGACCACGTTTCCAGATGCTTGATGCCTTCCACGCCCTTGAGAATGATGAAAACTTCGATGCCCCAGAAGAGAAAAAACGCGAGCCACGTATGCACGGCGACTCCAAGCACGGACGCGCCGCCGAGCAGATTGTTCCACGCAGGACTCATCACGCCGAACAGCGCGTCGAGCGCCGTCCCGCCAATCCATGTCTGAATCCCGAACCATCCGCACGCCACAATCGCACGCAGGATGGCAGGAACATTCGCGCCGCGCGTCCCGAACGAAGCGCGACAAAGGACGGGGAACGAGACACCGTATTTCGTGCCCGCGTGCGCGTTGAGAATCATCGGCACCAGCACAATCGTATTGCCGAGCAGAATGGTTATCATCGCCTGCCACCAGTTCATGCCTGCCTCGACAAAGCCCCCGGCCAGCGTGTAGGTCGTAATCACGACGCTCATGCCAATCCAGAGCGCGGCGATATTCCACGTTGACCATGTGCGTTCACGAATCGTGGTCGGCGCGAGGTCGCGGTTCCAGAGGGGGCTGCCCGACACATCCACGTGCAACTCCTCAAAATCGCGTCGCGTCTCCACAATCTCCCGGTCGATAGATTCAGTAGCCATGTTTATCTTTGAGGAATGATGCTCCGTTAATTGAGAATGAAACTGACCTGCACCCGCGCGCTGACACGAATCATGCCGGGCGCGATGGTTGCATCTTCGTCCGCCGTGAAACTGCCGCTGCTGACCGTGCCGAAGTTGTTAGCAAGTGCGGGGTTCGACTCGTTCTCCTCGCTAATCGAATGCGCCCTGCCGATGCTTTGACCTATCTCTCTGGTCAGCGCGGTGGCTTTCTCTCTGGCGGCGCGGATGGCACGCGTGCGCGCTTCGTCCTTGTACTTGCGAATCTGCGACGTGCGAAATTCAACTCGCTCGACGCTGCTGATGCCCGTCTTCAATACTTCGGAAAAGAACTCCTCGAAACGCGCGATGTCTGTGAATCTGATAATGACCGTTTTGGAGACCTCGTAGCCGACGAACTCACGTCTCGTCTTCTTGTCGCCATCGTCGTCCACGTCTGTATATTTCATCTCGACCGAGATGTAATCGGTCTTGACATTCTGCTGCGCGACACCGAAGCGTCGTGCGAGCGCGAGAATTTGTCGCACGCTCTCATCGTTCTGTTGCTTGGCGACAGCGAGGTCTTTATCCGTCTTCTCAACTTCCAACGTGAAGACCACTTCGTCGGGCGCGACTTGAACTTCCGCCTGCCCGCTCACCGTGATGAGCGACGGCGCGGTGCTCTGCTGCGCCGAGAGCGAAACGGGCAACAGCACGACGAACAAGAGCCGGAAAGCGACGCGCAGGGGAAACGAAAATTTCATGTTTTTCTCTCCCAATTCAAAGATTCTTCGAGCCGTCATCTTGAAAGATTGTATCCCCGCGTAAAGAACTACATCGACACGCACGTCCCACGCTTCAAAAATTGCCCATCGCCTGCTTTGCCTTTGTACTCGCCGTTTTCTATCACGACGCGACCGCGTGAGAGCACCGTCTCGACCACGCCGCGAATCGTCAATCCTTCGTAGGCGGAGTAATCGACGTTCATGTGATGCGTCGCGGCGGAGATGGTCTGTTCTCGTTCGGGGTCGAAAATAACGATGTCGGCATCGGAGCCGACTGCGATGGTGCCCTTTTTGGGAAAGAGTCCGAACATCTTGGCGGCGGCGGTAGAGGTGAGTTCGACGAAGCGGTTGAGCGAGATGCGATTCTGGATGACCCCGCCGTTATAGATGAGCGGCACGCGATGTTCGACGCCGGGCGCGCCGTTCGGGATTTTGGAAAAATCGTCGCGTCCGAGTTCCTTCTGTTCCTTCATGCAGAAGGGACAGTGGTCTGTCGAGATGACTTGAAGGTCATCGGTCTTCAGTCCCTTCCAGAGTTCAGCTTGATTCCACTTCTCACGAAGCGGCGGCGTCATGACATACTTCGCGCCGTCGAAGCCGGGCTCCTCATAGTTGTCGTAGGAGAGAAAGAGATACTGTGGGCACGTCTCGGCAAAGGCGGGGATGCCACGGTCGCGCGCCTCGCGCACTTGATGGAGCGCATCGGCGCAACTCAGATGGACGATGTAAACGGGCGATTCGGCCATCTCCGCGATAGCGATGGCGCGATGCACGCCCTCTGCTTCGGCGATGGTCGGGCGCGTCAGCGCGTGATACTTCGGCGCGGTTCTTCCGGCAGCGAGCGCGCGTTTGATAATCTCGTTGATAACGACGCCATTCTCCGCGTGCATACAAATCAGGCCGCCGCGTTCGCCCGCCGCCGTCATCGCGCGAAAGATGGTCGCGTCGTCTACGAGAAAGACGCCCGGATATGCCATGAACATCTTGAAACTCGTAATGCCTTCGTGCATGACGCGATGCAGTTCCGGCACGCGGTCGTCTTCGAGGTCGGTGCAGATGAGATGAAAGCCATAGTCAATCGCCGTTTTGCCTTCGGCCTTCGCGTGCCATGTGTCGAGCGCCTCGGTCAACGTCTGTCCCTTATACTGCACGGCGAAATCAATAATCGTCGTCGTTCCGCCATGTGCGGCGGCAATCGTGCCCGTTCGAAAATCGTCGGACGCCTGCGTGCCGCCGAAGGGTAGTTCCATGTGCGTGTGCGGGTCGATGCCGCCCGGAATAACCAACTTGCCCGACGCATCAATCACACGGTCAACCTCCATCTCCAAACGCGCGCCGATAACCGACACGACTTCGCCTTCAATCAAAATATCGGCCTTGTAATCATCCACGGCGGTGACGATGCGACCATTACGAATCAGCGTTTTCATTGATTATTCGCGTCTCCTTGAATGTTTCTTCTCTACTTACTTCCGGTGCGCGACTTTCGTTTTGGTTCAGTTGTTCTTGACCGACGCCAAGCCAGCATCGAGGGCTTCAATCAACTCGTTGACGGTATCTTTGGTCGAGTTGAGCATCATGCCTGTGCGGATAACGTTGGCGTAGAGGCCGCCTTTGCCGATGAGCACGCCGCGTCGCTTCGTCTCCTCGAAGACTTGAAGGACGGCTTGCGGGTGCGGCTCTTTGGTCTCGCGGTCGCGGACGAGTTCGAGCGCCTGCATGAGTCCCATGCCGCGCACGTCGCCGACGACGGGGTATTTCGCTTTGAGTTCTTCAAGGCGCTCGCGGAAGTATGCGCCGACGACCGCCGCGTTCGTGCGTAGGTCATCCTGTTCGATAACTTTGATGACGGCCAGCGCGGCGGCCATCGAGACGGGATTGCCGCCGAAGGTGGAGAAGGTCAGACCCTTGTAACTGTCGGCGACTTCGGGCGTCGCAGTGGTCATGCCGATGGGGACGCCGTTTGCCATGCCCTTCGCGGAGGTGATGATGTCGGGTTCGACGTTCCAGTGTTCGATGCCGAACCACTTGTCGCCTGTGCGTCCCCATGCGGTCTGCACTTCGTCTGCGATGAAGAGTCCACCGTGATGACGTGCGATTTCCACGGCGCGTTCGAAATAGCCGGGCGGCGGCACGATGAAGCCGCCGACTCCCAAAATCGGTTCGGCCATGAAAGCAGCAATCTCGCCCGTGGTGGCCGTCATAATCACGTCTTCAATGTCTTCGGCGCAGGCCAACCCGCATTCGGGGTACGACAACTTGAGCGGGCAGCGATAGCAGTAGGGCGCACGCGCATGAACGATTCCGGCGACTTGCGCGGGGAGTTGCCGCCAAGTGGAATGACCGACGGCGGAGAGAGCGGTGGCCGAGCGTCCAGAATAGCTATGACGGAGGACGACGATTTCGTGTCGCCCCGTGTGGAGTTTGGCGGCCATGATGGCGGTATCGTCGGCCTCTGTGCCCGTGCTGGTGAAGAAGGATTTCTTGAGCCGTCCGGGCGTAATCTGATGAAGTTTTTCGGCGAGGTCAGATTGCGGCTTGTTGGTGTAGAGCGTCGAGGTGTGCTGGATGGTCTTGACCTGTTCGATAATCGCCGCGTTGACGGCCGGATGCGCGTGGCCGACGCTGACCGTGAGCACGCCGCCGAAGCAATCAAGATAACGATTACCCGCGTCGTCCCAAACGTACTCGCCCTCGCCGCGCACAAGCGCGAGCGGTTCCTCGTAATAATTGGCGACGGCGGGGAAGATGAATTCCTTGTGCTTGCGGACGGTCTCGGACTGTTGTGTGGTTGGTTCGGCGGTGCTCATCAATACCTCTCAATCTCGAATCGGGCGTTGGTAACTCGTCGGGGTTAGGGCGCGGTGCGACTGCCACGCGCGGCTCAGTTCTTCTGACCCTTCAACTGTTGCAGACGCTCGGCGGCCTGCTGAACGTAGGGCGAATTCGGATAGGCGCTTTTTAGTTGTTCCAGAGTCTTTTCGGCATCACCGAGTTTTTTCTTGCCGACGTGGGCTGTGAAAATGCCGATGAGGGCGGTGTCGCCATGCTTGCCGTTGGGCGATTGCTTGAGATACTCGTCGAAAACATTTTTGGCGTCGCCGTATTCCTGTTGCTTGAGATGGTTGACTCCGACGGCGATGAGAAGTTCGCCGTACTTGTCGGCGTTGGCCTGCATCTCTTTGGTCTTCAAAGCGCGTTTGAAGTACATGTTGCTGATGTTGAAGACGCTGTTGCGACGATAAAAGTCGGCGACCTTGACGAGCGCGGCGGCGTTCTCTTTATCCCGTTCAAGCACGCCGTTCCATTCGTTAATCGCAGAAAAATCGGAGGGGATAACCTTCATGATTTGCGTCAATGCGGCGGGCGACTGATGGCCGAAGCCGAAATTCACGGTCAGGAAATTTCCCCACGGGTCGGTGAAGACGACCGCCGGAATGCGGTCAACCTTGTAGCGCGAAACTTCTGGGTCGAGGTCGAAATTCATCTTCACACAGACAAACTTTTCCGAGAGGGCAACGGTTTCGGTCTTAGGCCAGAAATATCTATCCATCGCCTTACAGGGTTCGCACCAATCGGCGGCGAAATCAATCAACATCGGCTTGCCCGTCTGCTTGGCAATCTCGCGCGCCTCCTTAAAATTCTTGTGCCAGACGATGCGCTCGGTAGTATTTGGCGGTTGCTGCGCGTGGACGAGCGCGGGGAGGACGCAAATAATTGTGAGCACGGTGAAGATGATAAATCTGGTTCGCATAAACGTTCCTTTCGAGGTCAAAGGGGTTTAAGGCCGAAGTTGGTCGGCAAGGGAAACGTATCTATCGAAAATCGAGGCCGACGGTCTCATCGAAAACGAGACGAGCGGCGTTCACCATCCTCAGTAGAGATTGCCTTAGTAAAGATTGCCTTCGCGTTTGCGTCCCGTGTAATCCACATAGACGACTTTTAGCTCGGTATAAAAATCGAGCGCGGTCGAACCTTGTTCGCGTTCGCCGATGCCAGTTGACTTGATGCCGCCGAAAGGGATGTGCGCTTCGCCGCCAGTGGTGGGCGAGTTGATGTGCGTCATGCCGCTCTCAATCTCATCGACGTAGCGAAAGATGCGCGACGAGTCGTTGGTGAAGATAGACGACGAAAGACCGTATTCAGAATCGTTGGCGACCTGCAACGCTTCATCAAAATCGCGTACGCGCAAGACCGAGAGGACGGGGCCAAAAATCTCTTCGCGTGCGACGCGCATGTCGGGCGTCACGCGGTCGAAGACGGTGGGGCGCACGAAATATCCTTTGGCGAAGTCGTCGCCTTCAGGGCGCGTGCCTCCTGTGCGAAGCTCCGCGCCGTCTTCGCGTCCGATGTCGATGTAACTCATGACGGTCTTGAGTTGACTTTCATCGACGAGCGGGCCGACCTCTGTCTGCGCGTCCGTGCCGACGCCGATGCGTAGACTCTCTGCGCGCGCGGCGATGCGTTTGACGAAATCGTCCGCCACTTCGTCAACCACAACGGCGCGACTCGTCGCGGTACAACGTTGTCCGGTCGAGCCGAATGCGCCCTGCGCGGTCGATTCGACGGCGAGGTCGAGGTCTGCGTCTTCCAAGACGATGACGGGATTCTTGCCGCCCATCTCGCATTGAACTTTCGCGCCGCGTCGCGCCGCCTGCTCGTAGAGCCGCAAGCCGACGCCGTTTGAGCCTGTAAACGAGATGGCGCGCACCGCCGCATGATTTGTAATCTCGTCGCCCACATCGGAGCCGGAACCCAAGATGAGATTGATGACGCCTTTGGGAATCCCCGCCTCGGCCAAAATCTCGACTAGACGCACGGCGGTTGCGGGCGTGAGCGACGCTGGTTTGAAGACGACCGTGTTTCCGGCGACGAGCGCGGGCGCGATTTTCCAGACCGGAATCGCGACCGGAAAATTCCACGGCGTGATGCATGCAACGACGCCGTGCGGCTGGCGGATGGTATAAGCGAAGTTCGATGGGAGTTCGGATTGAATCGTTTCGCCGTTCATGCGTCGCGCTTCGCCCGCACAGAACTCCATGACGTTGATGGCGCGTTGGAGTTCGCCGCGAGATTCGGCGAGCGTCTTGCCTTCTTCGCGCGTCAGGAGCGCGGCCATGTTTTCGCGTTCGTCTTCGAGCAGACGCGCGGCGCGTGCGATGATGCGACCGCGCGCGGGAGCGGGCGTCGCACGCCAACTGCGAAATGCTGCGGCGGCAGACGTAATGGCGCGTCGGGCTTCGTCGCGCGTCGAGAGCGGGATGGTGCCGATTACGTCGTCGGTGTTAGCCGGATTGATGTTGTCGATGGTTTTCGACGAAGTGGATTCGAGCCATTCGCCGTCGATGAAATTTCGATAAGTCTCCATAGACCCTTTCGTCAGACTCGCGTCTACGCGCAAGTTTTTGCTGATACGGATAGCGACACAGAGAGCACGAAGCCGCCGTTGAATTAAAAAGGCAAAATTAAGAATGTAAAAATTGAAGACACCTGTTCGGGCTTCAGTTTTGAATTTCGGCCTTTTGCGTTTTCATTTGGAAGAAATGGAAGCATTTTCTGATAAGCTTGGGGTGCGCTTCAAACCCCTTTGAACGGACGGGCATGACGCCTGTTCTTCGACGCGCTAAATATACACAGAAGTACGCGCGTGTGAAAAGTGAAAAACCGTCGCTTGCGATGATGGAAGAAAACTGCCGCAACCTTCGCCAACTCCTCGAACAACGCGCCGCCGCCGCGCCATCGAAGCCTTTTCTTTTTTCGACCGACGACCGACGACGCTACTCCTATGCCGAGTTTGATGCGGCGGTGAACCGTACGGCCAACATGCTCGCCGCACACGGAGTCTGCAAGGGCGACGCGGTTAGTCTGTTGTTGCCGAACAGTGCGGAGTACATCGCCGCCTATTTCGCCTGCTTCAAACTCGGCGCTCTGGCTGGCCCCGTCAACGCTCTGCTCAAGCATGAAGAACTCGCTTTCGTCGTCGGCAACTCGGAGGCGAAAGCGTTGCTCTTTCACACGCAGTTCGCCGCCGAAGTCGAACGCGTGCGCGACCGTGTGCAGAGTCTACGCAGCGTCATCGCGTACGACGACGAGGCGAGCGCGTCTGCGGAGTTTGACGCGGAGCCGCGCCCGGAGTGGCGCGACGCGGTAAACGAGAGCGACGACACGGCCATCATCATCTACACTTCCGGCACCACCGGACGACCGAAAGGCTGTCTGCTCACGCACGGCAATCTGCTGGCAAATGCGCGACAGATTTCGTCGTGGCTTGGCTTCACGGAGGACGACCGTCTCCTGACGGTGATGCCGCTCTTTCACATGAACGCCGTCGAGGTGACGACCATCACCGCGCTCTACGCCGGAGGCTCGACCGTGGTCAGCCCTCGCTTCTCCGCGTCGCGTTTCTGGCAGACGGTTTCAGACTACGAGGTCACTTCGTTCGGGTCTGTAGCGACGATGCTCTCGTTGCTGCTGGCGACGTATCCCGAAGGACTGCCGGAAGGATTGCAAACGGAGCGTCTGCGTTTTGCGATGTGTGGCTCTGCGCCCGTTCCGGCGGAGGTCTTGAAGCGTTTTGAAGAGACGTTCGGATGTCTGGTCGTCGAAGGATACGGACTTTCCGAATCGACGTGTCGCTCGACATTCAATCCGCCGAACCGTAACCGACGCGCCGGTTCCTGCGGCATGCCGATTGGCAACGAGATGCGAATCGTCGATGAAGAAGACAGAGAGATGCCGGACGGCGTGCGCGGCGAAATCGTCCTGCGCGGCGAGAATATCTTCAAGGGCTACTTTCACAACGAAGAGGCGACCCGCGAGGCTTTTCGCGGCGGTTGGTTTCACACGGGCGACATCGGCTACCGCGATGCCGACGGCTTCTTCTACATCGTTGACCGCAAGTCGGATATGATTATTCGCGGCGGCGAAAACATCTATCCGCGCGAGATAGACGAAGTGCTCTATCGTCATGCGTCGGTCGCGGCGGCGGCCACAGTCGGCGTCTCAGACCCGCTCTACGGCGAAGAGGTCGCGGCCTTCGTCATCCTTCGAGAAGGATGCGAGACGAGCGACGCAGAGATTATCGAATGGTGTCGCGCGCATCTGGCCGATTACAAATGCCCTAAGACCGTCACCTTCGTCGCGGACTTGCCACGCGGCCCGACGGGCAAGGTGCTCAAGCGTCTACTCGCGCCGTTGGCTAAAGAGCAGGGCTAAATATCGAGAAGGGTGAACTGAAGAGGTGGCACAACTCAAGGACAAGATACAAAACGCGCTCGACGAGAGTCGGCTGCTCGTCATCGGCGCACAACTTTTACTCGGATTCAAATTCCGCGCGCCACTCGAACCCGGCTTCGAGACGCTGCCTTTTACGTCGCAGTTTCTCGTCCTGTTCGCGCTGGGTCTGCAACTCCTGACGGTCGCGCTTCTCATCGCTCCGTCCACTTATCATCACATCGTCGAGCGCGGCGAAGATACGCCGGACATGCTTCGTTACACTTCGCGCGTGATGATGTGGGCGCTGTTGCCATTTGCGTTTGCGCTTGGCGTGGACATCTTTGTGGCGGGTGCGAAGGTCGGAGGGACGACGGTTGGCGTGCTGTTCGGATTCGTCGCGCTGGTCGTCGCACTATTTTTCTGGTACGGACTTGAAGCCGTCCCGCGTGGCGGGCGCGCAGGGGAGCGAAAGGAGGGTGCGAAGTTGGAATCCGAAAATCAGTTGGAGCAGGAACAGCAAGAGCAGGGAGAGAACGAACAAGGTGCGCAGCCGCAGAAGCAGGACGAGAAACTCAAGACCAAGATTCGGCACGTGTTGACGGAGGCGAGGATGGTGCTACCGGGCGCCCAGGCTCTGCTCGGCTTCCTCTTGATTGGAACTCTGATGCAGAGCTTTGAGAAACTGCCCGGCCTCTCGAAGTATGTCCATCTTCTGAGCACGGCGATGGTCGCCCTTTCGGTGATTCTTCTGATGACGCCCGCCGCGTATCATCGCATCGTCGAGAAGGGCGAGGAGACGGAGCATTTTCATCGTTTCGCGAGTCGCATGGTGGTCGTCTCGATGATACCGCTGGCGCTCGGCATCAGCGGCGCGGTCTACGTCGTCGTGCAGAAGGTTTTGAGTTCGTGGCTCATCGCACTCGTCTCCGCCTTGGTGACGTTGGCGGTCTATTACGAATTGTGGTTCGGGCTGACCATCTACCGACGAATGCAACGTGACCATTCAAAACCGAAACTCACCACGACGACTCTGCTCGGAGATAAGTAATGAATCGAAAACTCATCGCGTCGCTGGCAATCGTGCTGGCTTTGAGTGTCGCCGCTCCGAGTCAACAGCAAAGACTCGCGCCACATAATTCGGAGCCGTCTCGCGTCGCCAACGCCGCGCAGCAATCCGCCGCGCTCCAACGTATGCCACGCATCGCACAGGCGGCGGAATCGCTGCGCGCTCAACTCATCGCGCAGCGACGCGATTTTCACATGCATCCCGAACTCTCCAACCGCGAAGAGAGAACGGCGCGTATCGTCGCCGAGCGACTCAAGGTGTGGGGGCTGGATGAAGTCAAGACGGGCGTGGCGCGTCATGGTGTCGTTGCGTTGTTGAAAGGCGCGAAGCCGGGAGCGGTCGTTGCGGTGCGGGCGGACATGGACGCGCTACCGATTCAAGAAACGATTGACGTGCCGTATAAATCTCAGAACGCGGGCGTCAAGCATGCGTGCGGCCACGATTTGCATACGAGCGTCGGGCTTGGTGTGGCGGAAGTTTTGAGCAAGATGCGCGGCGAGATTGCGGGCACGATTAAGTTCATATTTCAGCCGTCGGAGGAGGGGCCGCCCGTAGGCGAAGAGGGCGGGGCAGCGTTGATGATTAAGGAAGGCGCGTTGGAGAACCCGCGCCCGCAGGTCATCTTCGGACTCCACAGCATGCCGAGTCTCGAAGTCGGCGAAGTCTCCTACACGACGGGCGCGATGATGGCTTCATCCGACCGTTTTAACGTCACGATTCGCGGCAAGCAATCGCACGGCGCGCAGCCGCATCAGGGCATCGACTCGGTGGTCGTCGCCGCCGAATGCGTGCTGGCGCTACAGAATATTCGCAGTCGCCGGATTGACCCGATGGAGCCGCTGGTTATTTCGGTCGGGATGATTCATGGCGGCAATCGTTTCAACATCATCGCCGGGGAAGTGAAACTCGAAGGCACGATGCGGACGCTCAGCGAAGAGGTGCGCGAACGCGCCAAAGGTTTGATGAGGGAGACGCTGCAAAACGTTACGGCGGCTTACGGGGCAACGTTTGAGTTGCAATTTCAAGAGAACGCGGCGGTGACGTTCAACGACCCGCAGTTGGTTGAAGAGACGTTGCCCGTGATGCGGCGCGTCGTCGGCGAAAAGGGCGTCGTGGCGGAAAAACCGCGCATGATTGCCGAGGATTTTTCTTACTTCCAGAGAGTCGTGCCCGGCTTCTTTTATTATCTCGGCGTCGGCAATCGCGCACGCGGCATCACGGCTTCGCTTCACACGGCGGAGTTCGACGTGGACGAAGAAAGTCTCGTCGTCGGCGTCAAGGTGATGTCCAACGTGCTGCTCGACTATCTCGACCGTCATGCGACGGAGAAAAGGTAAACGACGGGCGCAGGCAGACGGCGTTTAATCTCCACGGCGGGATGATTGAAACGGAAGATGTTTTTCACGGATTCGTACAAGGCTCTTAGACGCGGTGAGCGCCTCGTCGCGCTTCGTTGGGCTATGCTTTCAGTGCTCATATTGGTGTTGATTGGTCTGCCCGTCGGCTTCTTTTTGCTGCGGCGTTTCGAGCGCGCGGTGACGTTTCATCCCGAACGCCATCCCCTGAGCGGCGCATGGAAACTTCCGGCACGCGCCGAGGATGCGTGGTTCAAAGTGTCGGACGGCACGCGTCTGCATGGTTGGTTTGTGCGCGCGACGGTGCAACCCGCGACGGCGACCGTCATCTATTTTCATGGCAACGGCGGCAACTTGAGTTATCTGGACTGGCTGGCCGAGGGACTAACCGAGCGCGGCTTCGACCTGTTACTGTTCGATTATCGCGGCTACGGGCAGAGTGAGGGGAATGTCTCGGACGAACGCGGCATCTACGCGGACGCTGACGCGGCTTATGATTACGTGGTACGCGAACGCGGCGTCGCTCCCGCGAAGTTGATTTTGTATGGACAATCGCTCGGCACGGCGGCGGCGACGGATGTGGCGGCGCGTCGGGAGTGCGGCGCGCTCATCCTCGAATCCGGGATGAGTTCGGCGAGCGATATGGCTGCGCTCCTGCTGCCGTGGCTGCCGCGCGGCGCGCACCGCTTCTCCATCAATCGTTTCGACAACGTGGGCAAACTCGCGCGCATCAATCGCCCTGTGTTCGTCGGACACGGCGAACGCGACGACATCATCCCCGTCGCGCAGGGACACGCGCTCTATGCCGCCGCCCGCGAGCCGAAAAAGTTGATTGTTGTTCCCGGCGCGGGGCACAACAATCTCGTCGATGTCGGCGGCGAAAAGTACCTCGATGAAATTGCGGCGTTCGTGCGAGAGGCGGTCGATAGATAGGATGGTGATTCACGTCGTGTTCGGATGGCGAGCGACTTCGGCGTCTCGCTGCGTCGGCCTGTTGCGTGGAGCGTCTGTCGAAACGGCTCGCATCCCTTGTCCGAAATCAGACATCTAAATTGTCATGGCACATCCAGAACGGCGTCTGCCGGAAAACGTGGCGGGAGATTTCTTCGTCGATGCTTCGTGCATCGACTGTGATGCGTGTCGGCAAATTGCGCCCGCGACGTTTCAAGACCACGGCGGGCAATCAAGCGTCTATCGACAGCCCGCGACGCCCGCCGAGACGCAACGCGCGCTCATGGCGCTCGTCGCATGTCCGACGGGTTCCATCGGCACTTTAGAAAAACACGACGCGCGCGTGGGCATCGAAGCCTTTCCCACGCCCATTGTCGAGAATGTCTATTTTTGCGGCTTCACTTCGGAATCGAGTTTCGGCGCGTGGAGCTATCTCATCGTCCGCGACGAGCGCGACGGCGGCAACGTCCTCGTCGATTCTCCGCGTTTTTCGGGGCCGCTCGTCAAACGCATCGCCGCGTTGGGCGGCGTCAGGACGATGTTTCTCACGCACCGCGACGACGTGGCCGACCATGCCGCCTTCGCGCGACGGTTCGGTTGCGAACGCATCATGCATCAGGACGACGGCGCAGCGAGGTACGAAGTTGAACGCATTATCGTGGGCGCAGAGGAAGTGCGTCTGGATGATGAACTCGTCGTTGTCCCGACGCCTGGACACACGCGCGGTCATATGGTCTTGCTCTATCGAAACCGTTTTCTGTTCACAGGCGACCATCTCGCGTGGTCGCCGCGCCGCGAGACGCTCACCGCCTTTCGTGATGCGATGTGGTATTCGTGGCCTGTGCAGACGCGTTCGATGGAGAAGCTTCTACGGTATCGTTTTGAATGGGTGCTGCCCGGCCACGGGCGTATTCATCAAGACACGCCCGAACGGATGCATGCACATCTCCAACGCTGCGTCGAATGGATGAAGGCGACGCCCTAATCAATTCAACAGATTCAACGAAACAATCTACGGCAGCGATTCGACGCTCCGGCGTAAAGATTCAAGCGCCGCGCTCTGCGGATTAATCGAGGCGAGACGTTCGACGGCTTCACGCGCCGTCGCTTTGTCGCGGAGGCGGACGGCGGCGGCAGCCATGTTCTGCCAACTCTTTTCATGTTGCGCGTCAATCGCTATCGACTTGCGATATTCGGCAATCGCGCGTGCGTAGTCGGGCGGCTTTCTCTGGAAGTAAGTGTTGCCGAGGTCGGTTCGCACGTCGGGGTTGGCGGGTTGAATGGCGAGTGCGCGTTCGTAGAAGGAGGCCGCGCCCGCGAAGTCGCCGCTGTCGTACTTGGTGTTGCCGAGGGCGACGAGGGCATCGGTGTCTTTGGGGCGAATGGCGAGCGCGCGTTCGAGATAGGTCGCGGTCTGGTCAAACGCTTCGAGTTGGTGGAAGGCGGCAGCGGCGCTCATCTGCGCGTCGAAATCGCGCGGGTTGCGGTCGGCGTCCGCTTTGGCTTTTTGTGCTTGTTGAGAGGTTGCGGGAGGCGTGTCGCCGCCGCTCGCTGCGTCGCCGATGTCTGGATGATTGCTTGGTAATTCCGTCTCGGAAGGTTTCAGGGGACGCGCCGCAGCCGTGTTGGTTGCGGAGGATGCGGACGCGGGGGCGTTCGCCGTGGTGGTTGTGGCGACGCCGAAACCGCCCATCGCGTTAGCGACGAAGAAACCGAGGAAGAACCCTGCGATGATGCCTAACGTGCAGTAGAGAATATTTTTGTTCATGACGTGCGAAAGATAGGAAAAGTGAAAACTGTTTGTTTCGACGCATCCTAGCAGATTGACGCGGCGACGCAAATCGGCGATGTATTTGTGCGGCTCTGTGGCGCACTGTAATTGATGACAGCGGTGCTGATTCGGATGCGCGCGAACGATGGCGTGGGGCGCGGTTTGTGTTTGAGTTAAGCGTCGCGGTGTTGGTTTCGGGCGAAAGCGTCGAAGTTGCTGTGGTAGGTGCAATCAGTTATCATGTGGGCATTCCATGAGGATTACTTTTAGTACCTCTGCGGCATCAAATTTAGCTGCCGGTTCTCACCGGGGTTACTGGCTTTGCTCTTCAAAAAATAATGTCTGCTATTGAAGAAACCAAAAGAGAGATAAGTGTACCTGCCGCCGCTCAGGTGAAGCCGAAGCCGACGGGCACAGCCACCACGCCGTCGCCTGCGGAGCGTGCGATTACGCTCGCCGTCTGCGTGGCGTTGGTGGTGGTCGTCAGGTTGGTGGTCGGCGAAGGCATGTCAACGTTGGACATTGGCGTGATGCTGGCGTTGTCGGTCGCGGTGGCGGGCGTAGGCGTGCAGCGTTTGATTGAGTTTCTGAGTTCGGTGCGTTTCGGTGTGTCGTTGCTGGTGCTGCTGGTGGTCGCCTGCATGATTGGAATGATTATCATGCAGGTCAACGTGGACGGGTTTGAAAACTACTACACGGAACTGACGCCCGCGCAACGTTTGCTCTACGGCAATCTAGGCTTCTTCGACATCTACCATTCGCGCTACTTCAATTTCCTCCTGCTCATCCTGTCGCTCAACATCGTGCTCGCCTCGATTGACCGTTTCCCGAAGGCGTGGACGTTCATCTCGCGGCGTAAACTCGACGCCTCGGCACACTGGCTGCGCGGGCAGGAACAGCACGCCGCCGTCGAAACGCACGGCGCGAGCCGGAGCGAAGTGGGCGAACGCGTGGCCGCCGCCTATCGCGCGCAAGGATTCAAGCCGACGATAACGGAGAAGGGCACGAAGACTTTCGTCTTTGCCGAGCGCGGCGCGTGGAATCGTCTGGGAGCGTATGCTGTCCATGTCGCGTTGCTGACGATTTTCACGGGCGGTTTTCTCACGGCGCAATTCGGTCGTGTCGGACAAATGCCGCTCAAACCCGGCGCAACCGCCAGCGACATGTCGGAAATCGTCTTCAAGATTGACGATTCGACACAGGAGTTTGCGCCCACCAGAGCGTCGTTTGAACTTCCGTTCGAGGTCGCTTGCACAGACATTCAGCAGAAACTCATCAAGAAGGAAGGCACGATTACCGCCGACAACACGCTCGACTGGTTGACGTGGATTAAGATTCGAGACAAGACCGACGGCACGGAGCGAGACGCGCTCGTCCACCTCAATCACCCGTACGATTATCGCGGCTACCGTTTCTTTCAGGCGAGTTTTCAGGCGCACGGGCAGGCGCGCGAAATCAAATTGAGACTGACGCCCGAAGCAGGCGGCGAGACGCAAGATATCGTCATCAAACGCGACGGCGAAACCAGTCTGCCCGACGGTACGCGTATCACGTTCGCCAAATTCTTCCCCGATTTTACTTTCAAGGGCGGCAGCCCAACTTCGGCCTCCGACGACTACAACAATCCGGCGGCGATGCTGAGCGTCGTGCGTGCCGGAGGTGGACAACCCGAAAGGGCTTTCGCTTTTGCCAACCCGTTGCCGGAAGGCTTGCCTGTGGGCGCGGCGAAGGGCGGTTACAAGTTTCAACTCGTCGATTTTGAGAAAGTGCCGGCCGTGCACATTCTCTCCGTCCAACACGACCCCGGCGCAAACATCGTCTATCTAGGTTTCCTGCTGCTCGCGCTCACGCTCTGCGCCGTCTTCTTCTTCTCGCATCAACGTGTCTGGGCGCAAATCGAGGAACGCAGTGGCGACGGCGGGGCGTCAATATTTGAAGTGGTTCTCGGCGGTAACACCAACCGCAACAAACTAGGCTTTGAAGACCGTTTCAAACGTCTCGTCAAAGCCGTCGGCGGCGACGCTGAAACTGAGGTGAAGCAATCATGAGTGAAGCCATCAATCAACCTTCTGCCGCTCTCCACGCTCACGACATCGACCTCAAAAAATCGACACTCGCGTCGTTTCTGCCGTCCATTTTGGCTGTCGGCGGTGCGGTTCTCCTGACGTTGCTGCGCCTGCGCGTGGGCGGCGAGAGTTTCATCTCCGACGGCGCGTTGATGATGCTGGCGTTGGCCGCTTATCTGACCGCCGCCGTCTTTACTCTGACCAATCTCTACGCGCCTTCCACGCTCTTTCAGAAACTCGGACTCTGGGCGGCGACCGCGGGCGTCTTCTTTAATCTCGCCAGTTGGGGCGTGCGTTGGATTGCCGCATACGACCGCGAACTCGCTATCATCGCGCGACAGGGCGGCGAGATGCCGTGGGTTTGGCGCTACATTCCTTTCGCCAATCTTTACGATTTGAGTTTGGCCTTTGCCTTCGGCGCAGGCATCACCACGCTGCTCATCGCGCATCGTCCGAGTTTCCGTTTCCTCGGCGCGATTTCGCTTCCGCTCGCCGCGCTGATTCTGGTGCTGGCACGCTTCATCGGCGGCGAGTTCATCAACCTCCCGCCCGTGCTCGATTCCTACTGGCGACCGATTCACGTCGGTATCGCGTCGCTCTCCTACGGCATTGCGCTCGTCTGTTTCGCGGTGGCAGTAATCTATCTCCTGAAAGACGGTGTGAAGACGGAGGCGATGGCGATTTGGTCGAGCGTGTTTGCGCTCGCCGTCTTCGCCACCATCAGCCGCTTCTCGGTCTTTGCGCCTTCGACCTTCGGCACTTACAGCGCGTCGGTCTTTATCCCCACCACATCGAGCAAGATGGCTCTGCCGCTTCGCGCAGACATCCCGTATGTCGGTTGGCTGCTCGTCCTAAGTGCGTTATTGCTAGTCGGCGTGTGCGTCGCCTTCATGCGTTATCTCGCACGCCACGACGAGACAGCGCGCATCTGGGGACATCGACTTTTGAAGGCGTCGCTCGTCGTGCAAGCGGCGGCGATTGCGGCGCTCGTCGGGCAAATCAAAACGATTGTTGACGTGGCGAGTCGCATTGATGCGCGTCAATTCGGCGACTTCGGAAGTTACCTGGCGAAGCAGCAGGGCTTGACGGCGGAACAGATAGCCCAACTGCCCGCCGGACGCCTGACGACAGCATCCGCAGATTTTGTGCGCGAGAGAGGCGGCGAACTTTTCTTGAGCCTGCAAGCCAACCCGGTCGAACTAGCCGCGCTCATCACGGCATTCGCCGGGACGTTGTTCGTCATCATCTTCAGCTTCCGCACGGAACGCCTGCGCGAGACATTGCCGCCGTTAGAAAAAATCGACTCGTTGATGTACAAGACGGCGGGCGTCGCCTTTGCCGGACTCGCCCTGCTGTTGATGACGGGCGCAATCTGGGCGAACGAATCTTGGGGACGCTACTGGGGATGGGACTCGAAGGAGACGGGCGCGTTCGTCGCATGGCTGACCTACGCGGGCTTCCTTCACACGCGCATCTCGCGTGGTTGGACGGGGCGTGCCTCGGCATACTTCGCCATCGTCGCCTTCCTGCTCGTCATCTTCACATATCTCGGTGTCAGTTACCTCTTGCCGGGTCTGCACTCTTACGCGTAAGAAAAGGGTTGAGCGATGGGTGGTGTGTGACAGGCGAAAGACGAGTTTTTCACACATCACACGTCGCTCAACACTAATCACTTTGTAATGACAAAAGAGAATATTCTGTTTTCCATCATCGGCGTGCTCCTCGGCTTCATCGTCGGTTTCATCTTCACCAATTCCGTCAACCAACGTTCCGTTGCGCCGCGCGTCGCGACGAGCGCCGTCGCCGCCGGCGGGGAGTCGAACACCAACCTTCCGCCTGACCATCCGACGCTTCCCATGAACGCCGTCAAAGACCAACAAGCGTTGGAGACGGTGGCCGGAGAATTGTCCCGACGCGCACGCGAAGCAAACGACGATTTCGACGCACAACTAAAGGCTTCCGAGGCTTCATATCAGGCGGGTCGAACCGACGAGGCGCTCTCGTTTTTGCAGCGCGCCAACGAATTGAAGCCCGACGACTATCAGGTTCTCGTCACGCTCGGCAACGTCAACTACGACGCCGGACGCTACGAAACAGCCGGACGTTGGTACAGCGAAGCTCTCATCAAAAAGCCCGACGACATCAGCGTCCGCACCGACCTCGGTCTTACCTATTTCCTCCGCCAGCCGCCCGACATCGAACGTGCGCTCAACGAATTTCGCCGTTCGCTCGAACTCGACCCGCAGCACGAACAGACCCTGCAAAACGCGGTCGTCGTGCTGACACGCAAGGGCGACGTGCGCGAAGCGGAAACCATGCTCGCGCGTCTGGAAAAGGTCAACCCGTCGAATGAAACCCTCGCCCGTCTACGCGAAGAGATTGAATCCGCGCGCAACGCTCCGACAACCGACGCCGCGACGCCCGTCAGCAGCAACTCGAATGGCAATCGCGAGAAGTAAGAAAAGCGAGGCGACGCCACCGGAGAGCGCAGAATCCGTGAAACCGACGCCGCTTTCGTCCGAGGAACTCAAATGAAACGAACCGCACTCATATCTCTGTTACTGCTTGTCGCGAGTCTCCTGGCCGCCTGCGGCGCGACGGGCGACGAAACCGCGCGAAACACTGTGCCGTCCGCCGCGCCCAGTCCGGCGGCACCTCTGAAGCCGTCGCGCCCCGCTCCACTACCTGATGAGCCGCCCGTCTCCGCCGCGCATGGCAGCGCAACAAAGATGCCGACTGCCCCGACAGGCGCAGCATCGAACACGGCAGAAAAATCCGAGATTGACACCTCCGCCCTCGACGCCCAAATCGAGCGAGCCGAAACGAAGGCCAAAGCCGCCAAAGCGACGGACGCTGACCGTCGTGCCGCCGCCGAAGCCTATTTCGAGCGTGGCTACAAGTTTTACGGCGCGCAAAATCCGCGTCTCTACAAGTTCGCCCTCGGAGATTTCCGTCGCGTCCTTCGCTATCAGCCCGACCACCGCGAGGCTGCCGCGATTATCAAACAGATTGAGGACATTTACCGCTCGATGGGGCGACCGATTCCCACCAACGGCCTCGAACCTTAAAGGCAAAAGTAAAAAAGGAAAAAGGCAAAAGTGGAAAGACGATTTTCTTCCACACTTTTGCCTTTTTCCTTTGCCTTCTTTAGTTTGCCTAATCTTTTGGAACCCGCCCGCGCGGGGCGCGTGATAACCTCCGTCGGGAGTTTGGCGAAGGTGTATAATCCGAGCCTGAGACTTTCGCCCGTCGCGCCGCCTCCGCAAGTGTGGTTAGTTTCGTCAGCGAAGGTTGCGAGCGGTTTTGCCAGTCGAGCCTGCCTATCCGAAATGAGCGCGTTGACCTCCACTCCCGAACTGTTGCTGTCCGCTGCTGCGGGGTCGTCCACGGCTGCACAGGCGACGACCGCCACCACGACGACAGCGACGACGACAGTGGCCGAACCGCTCTCCGACCACAGCCTGCTCGAAGCGACGCGGACAGGCGACGAAGCGGCCTTCGCCGAATTGGTCAGGCGTTATCGCAACCAGATTACGAACTACGTCTACCGCATCACCAACGACTACGATGCGGCGGTCGATTTGGCGCAGGAGACTTTCCTGCGGGTCTTTCGCGCGGCGGAGCGTTATCAACAGAGCCATGCTTTTTCGACCTATATCTACCGCATCGCGACCAATCTGGCGATTAGCGAACTCCGGCGTCGGAAACGTCGTCGGCTCGTTTCGCTGACCGGATTTTTTCAGGGACGCGATCGCGAAGGCGAAGCATGCGAACTCGATTTGCCCGACCTCAGACCGTTGCAGGACACGACGCTCGTCGAAGTGGAACGGCGCACGGCGGTGGCGCGGGCGATTGCGACGTTGCCGGATAAATATCGTGCGCCGCTCGTCCTGCGTGATGTCGAGGGGCGAAGTTACGAGGAGATTGCCGCGATTCTAGAGATGAGCGAAGGTACTGTAAAATCACGCATCAATCGTGCGCGCACGTTTTTGCGCGACAAACTTCAGGCGTACCTCTGAAGGGATAGAAGTGGAGAGAAAATGAACTGCAAGTTGTACCGGACGGAAATTGACGAGATGAACTTGGGCGAGCGCCTCAGCCACGAAGCCGAGACGCATCTCCGTGCCTGCCAGTCGTGCGCGAGTTTTTACGGGGAACGGCTCGCGCTCAGGAATCTGGTTGGCGATTTGGAGCAGGTCGGCGCGCCGTCCGATTTCGATTTTCGCCTACGCGCAAGACTCGCCGCCGCGAGTTCGGAGAATCAACGCCGCGCGTCGGGCTGGCGTTTCGCGCCCGGCCTCGTCTCGCTCGCCATCGCCGCACTCTTTACGCTCACGCTCGTCGGTCTTCGCATTTATCAAAACCAACCCTTCCGCACAGACCTCGCTCAGACGACGGATGCCACTAATGCAACGACTAATGCTGTGACTAATGCGGAGACTGCTGCGGCACATGTCTCCATTCCGACAGGAATTCCTAACAACGTAAGCGTCGTTGAAGCGACGAATGAAACGGCGCTGGAAGCAACAAGATTTGAAGTCGCTCGCAAACTCGATACGGATGGTGATGCGTCGAACGTGCAACGCCGTCGCTTTCGCGCGTCGCAGGTGAATCACGGAGTGTTGAAGACGACGCGTGTGGCGGCAAATGTGCGCGGCGGGTCTACGGATTTTACTGCGAGCGTGCGCGGCGCGTCGGTGGTGATGAGTCGTGAGTCGGCGGAGTTGTTGAGAGAAGCGTCAAAGAGAAGCAAGCCTGTCGCGGTTCCTGTGAGCATGTCGGCGCAGCCTTTGAAGGTCGTGCTGCGCGACGAGCACGGCGAATCGCGCGTCGTTTCTATCAAGCCTGTGAGTTTCGGCGCGCAGAATCTCGTCGGGCAGGCAACGCGTCAAACGCGCGCCAGTCTCGCGTCTAGCGAGGGCGTGTGGTAGTCGCCGCGTGAAGTTTTTATGAGAAGTATTTTGGTATCTGTGATGCGGAGGGGTTTTGTGTCGATGCGGAGTTTGATGAGATTGTTGTTGGCGAGCCTGCTGTCTGTGAACGGCGCAGGCGCGTTCGCACAGCAACAGACGGCTTCGCCCGCTCCGCCGTCGCAAGAGACTTCGCCCGCACCTGAGAAGAAAAATCGCCGTCCCAATTTAGACGAAACTCCCGCGACCGCTGCGCCGCCCGCTTCGCTCCTGTCGCCGGGACAATCGCCGTCCGGCGCGACGCAACCCGTCATACCCACGCCGCGCACCGCGCCCGTCGCACGGACGTCGCGCACGCCGGGAGTCGCGCCGACGACATTGGCCGCGCCGTCCCCGATGCCTGCGCCGCCGCGTCACGTTATCACAGTGGTACATCGTCTGAGCGGTTGGAAACTGCTGACGATGCTGTCGTCTTCGCGTGCGCCGCGCGTGGTCGAAGTGGACGACCTGCCGCGCGGCTCGGACGTGCATACCAACATCGTCGCGGGATTCGTTTCCGAAGATGGACGCACGGTGGTCGCTTGTCTGCCGCAGGCCGAGGCGGAAGCGGAAGCGGCGTTTCAGATGCCGAACTTTTTCAACGACAAAGATTCGAGCGACGACGACCCGCTAAAATCCGTCGCAGGCAATTCGGAAATCATCGTCGTGCGGCACGACGGCAGGGAGTTCAAAGCGCGTTTCGTCGGACTCGACGGTAGTACCGGACTCTCTTTCCTTGAAGTCGCTGAACCGTTGCTTCCGCCCGCTCCCGTCGCCGCCAACCCGCCGACCACGCCCAATCTGAATGAAGGCCAACGCGTGCGGCTCTATGCTCCCGAACCTCTGCGGCAGGTGCTTTCGGGCGGCCCCATAGGAGATACGGGTTCGACGGAGGAGATTGTCTATGCACAGATGGGCGCGGTGGAAGCGCGTCTGACCGACATCCTGCGTGCGCCGTCGGGCAAAGTGGTGCAGGCGGGCGTGCGCGCTCCCGGCCTTTCGCCCGCGTGGGCGGGTTCGATTGCCGTCAACAACGCGGGGCATCTCGTCGGCATCCTTTCGCAGAACGGCGCGGGCGGCGAGACGCGTCTAATTCCGGCAGAGGTTGTGCAGAGGGCTGCATCGCGCGTGTTGGCGCGTCGGGCGAGCGTGCCGAAGCCGTGGCTCGGAGTGCGCGGCGACGCCGTGGCGTTGACTCCGCTCGCGGGTCTGCTTTCCGTCGGTTGGCCGGAAGAACGCGCGCATGCGCTCTTGAACAAGCGTCAGGGCGTGGTACTGACTTCGGTTGCACCTGGGACTCCGGCGGCGCTCGCGGGCTTGCGCCCCGGCGACGTGATTGCGCGAGTCAGCGAGCGGGAGGTCAGAAGCGTCGAAGATTTTTCGTTGTTCTTGAGGGATGCGGGCGGCGGTTCGACGCTGAACTTCACCGTCCTGCGCGCGCAGGAGCAATCGCCACTCAATCTATCCGTGACGCTAAGCGGCGCGCAGAATCCCGTCAATGCGACACAGGAGGCCGAACTGCGCGCGGCGGCGACGCGTGCGCGCATCACGCTCAATCAGGAACGTCTGCTCGAAGCGAAAGCGCGTTTCGCGGTGGCCGAAGCGCGTGGCGCGTTGGAGAAAGCGCGCGTGGCGGAAGTGGAGGCTCGTCGGTCGAGCGACGCGAAGCGTTTGGAGGATGCGCGCCGGAGCCTCGTCGATGCGACGTTGGCGGTGGACGCGACCGAGAAACGTGCCGGAGAGATTGCGAAGCGCGTGGCGGAGGCTTCGCGTGCGTTTGCGTCGGCGCAGGCACAGATGGGCGAGGCGTTGAGGGCGCGCGGTAGTTATGCCAAGTGGCGTCTGATTGATGGAGTCGAAGCTATCGGAATCTCTTCCAAACTGGCGTCGCGTTTTCACGCAGAGGGCGGCATGCTGGTCGTCTCGGTGCTTCCCGGCAGCGAGGCTGAAGCTATCGGACTGCAAGCCGGAGACGTAATCGAAACGCTCGACGGCAAGCCGCTCCCATTGCGCGACAAAGCCTTCGACTTCAAATTTGAATTCACCAACAACCTCGACCTCAATCTCGGCGTCGTCCGCGCCGGACAAAAAATCACGCTCAAACTTCCGTCGCGCGACGACGAGAAAGATAACTGACGCGAAGCCCGACGGCGACGCCGCAAACGGCTCGTCGCTAACAATCGTGGAGGGGAAGAGGAAGGCGGCGAGATGGTTTCGCCGTCTTCTTCGCGTTTGGCCTTCGGGCTGGTCTCCATCAGAGTCGCTTGTGTTCGTCTGCCTTCGCCGCGCGTGGCCTGAAGTTTCTCCCATTACATGCTCCGTTTCGCTTCTCGCATCCTCTGCTACTGTTTTCTGCTTTTTTTGTGCTACTCTAAATGCACTCCGAAAGTTCGTGGAATCAAAATCGCTCGTTGTTCGTGAAAGGCTCTCCCAACGAACCACATGCTGCACGAAGCCGTTGACTATTATCATCAGTTGCTCGCCGACGATGAACTAGCCGAATCTTCACGCGCCATGCTCGACGAAGGATTGGAGCGCGCCAAACTGATTTTCGGCGGTCGCCGCCTCTCGCCCTACTTGCGCCCGCATTTTGTCACCAGCACCGATTTCGCGCGCATCACGCGTATTTGCGAAACCGTGTGGAGCGCGATTCAGAAGGTGAAAGATGCGTCTATCGAAGATGAGTCGTTGATTGACGAACTCGGCCTGACCGACATCGAGCGCGAACTCGTCCGCATTGACCCCGGTTACAACGCCGTCTCGCCCACCGCGCGCCTCGATTCGTTTCTCACCGACGACGCTTACAGCTTTGTCGAACTCAACGGCGAAAGCCCCGCGGGCATCGCCTACGCCGATGCTGCCTACGAGATTTTTTCCGCGCTGCCCGCCATGCGACGCTTTACAGAAAAGTACGACGTGCACGTTTTTCATGGGCGACGACTGATGCTCGATACCTTGCTGAGCGCCTACACGGAATTTTTAGGGCGACAACCTGAACGCCCGCCGCATATCGCCATCGTTGATTTCAAAGGATTGCCGACGCAGAAAGAGTTCGAGCTATTCAAAGAATATTTCGAGAGCGAGGGCTGTCCCTCCGCCATCTACGCGCCCGAAGAACTCGAATGGAACGGCCACAAACTCCACGCGGGCGAATTTGAAATCGACATCGTTTACAAACGTCTGCTGGTTAACGAATATCTGCCTGTCATCAAAGAACACTCGGCGTTGGTCGATGCTTACCGCGCACGCGCCGTCTGCATGGTTAATAGTTTTCGCTCCAAACTGATTCACAAAAAGACTCTCTTCGCCGTGCTCACCGACCAGCGGTACGCGCATCTATTTACGGATGACGAACGTGCCGCCATCGCCGCGCACGTTCCCTGGACGCGCCGCGTGCGCGCCGGAAAGACCGACCATCAGGGCGTCGAAGTTGATTTGCTCCAATTCATCAGCGAGCATCAAGACCAACTTGTGCTCAAGCCCAACGACGACTACGGCGGCCACGGCATATACATTGGTTGGAGCGGCGACATCATTAGTTGGGACGAGGCTCTGCACGCCGCGCTCGCCAACGGCGACTACATCGTGCAGCAACGCGTGCGGACAGCGCGGGAGATGTTTCCCGCTTTGCAGGAGGATGGTTCCGTCGCTTTTGCCGAACAACTCGTTGACCTCGACCCGCTTCTCTTCAACGGCAAAGTCGGCTCGGCCTTCACGCGACTCTCGTTCACCGAACTCGCCAACGTGTCGTCCGGCGGCGGAATGGTTCCGACCTTTGTTATCAACGAAAGAACCTGAGCGCGACAACGGGTAAGGCGGCGCGAGGTCGCCGTAAGGCGAGCAAGGGATGCAAGCGATGAATGTTATTTGAGTTTTCCCTGATTCGTTTTCCCCAAGCAGAGGAATCTAAAGTGGACGACGAACTTAATCTCGACCCAAACGCACAACCCGACGACCGCCGACGCCACAATCGCTCGCGGCTCATCGTCGATCTATTTTTCAACGGCGCGGACTTGACCGGCGTCGCCAGCACGAAAGACATCAGCGTCGGCGGCCTCTACATGAATACGCAGACGGAGTTGCCCGAAGGCTCTGTGTTGACGCTGCGTATTCCGTTCGACGACGGCGATGTCGTGGTCAACGCCGAGGTGATTTACAGTAATCCGGGGCGCGGCGTCGGCGTGCGTTTTCAAGGCTTACGCGCCTCGCACCGCGCCATCATGGAACGCGCGCTCGCCGACGAGTGAGACGCCCGTCGTGCGCGCAACGGACGACGAGACACTGTTGCTGCGTTGGCGTGCTCTTGCTCCATCAGTGCGTGCCGCGCTTGAAGGACGGCTCGACGGCCTCTACGGCATCAACGGCGATATGCAGTCGTTCGACGCGCTCGGCGTCGATAAGCAACAGGCTTTACTGATTTTCGTGCGGCGGTTCCAATCTTTGAAACTATGGAGCGCGGTACATCGCATCGAAAACATCTACGGAACGGGCGGCGTCGGCATGAGTTTCAAAGCCTCCGCGCGGCTTGCACAGGCACTCAGCCTGAGAAACGACTTCACAACGCTTTTCGCGTCGCGTCGTAGTCGTCGCGGCGGCAGCAACGAGCGCGGGTTTCGTGAACGACGACGTGAGCGTGCGGCCCTTCATTTTCTGTTTGATGAAAGGGAAGACAAGGAGCGGCGCTGGTCTGTCCACTTTGATTTTTATAATCCGTTGGCGTCGCCTCGGAGCGCGTGGCGACATTTCTATTTCGAGAGTCTTCGTGGAACGACGCCGGATTGGCGAGCGATTACGACCGCGCTTGAAAGTGACGGCGAAGCGTCCACATGAAGTTAGAGAGAAGATGTTTTTCGTTCTCCTGCGTCGAATCGGTTGTTGCAGTTAAGGGTTCAGATACTGTTCTGAATGTGTCTCGGAGAAAAATCATGTTTGACCAATACACACTCGGTATTGAAGAAGAGTTTCAGATTGTTGACCCGCAATCGCGCGAACTGCGTTCGCACGTTACGGAATTCCTCGATGAGGGAATCATGATCTTGGGCGAGAAGATTAAGCCCGAAATGATTCAATCCATGATTGAAGTCGGCACCGGCATCTGCAAAAACATTCAGGAAGCGCGTGCTGACATCACACGCCTGCGCGCCATTATCTCTTCGCTCGCGCGCAAGAAAGGGCTGGCGATTGTCGCCGCCTCGACGCATCCCATCTCTCACTGGCAAGACCAGAAAATATTCGACGATGCGCGTTATGAAATCCTCGTCGAAGAGATTCAGATGGTCGCACGCTCGCTTCTCATCTTCGGTCTGCACGTCCACGTCGGCATCGAAGACCCCGAACGTCGTATCCACATCATGAATGCCGCGCGTTATTTTCTGCCGCACGTGCTCGCGCTCACCACTTCATCGCCCTTCTGGCTCGGCATCAATACGGGTCTGAAATCTTATCGCTCGGAAGTGTTCAAGAAATTTCCGCGCACCGACATCCCAGACCATTTCGACTCCTACTCCTCTTTCCAGAGATACATTGACCTGCTTGTCAAAACCAACTGTATCGACAACGGCAAGAAAATCTGGTGGGACGTGCGCCCGCATCCGTTCTTCCCAACGCTCGAATTCCGTGTCTGCGACATCCCGACGCGCGTTGACGACACCATCGCCATCGCTGCGCTCTTTCAAGCCATCGTCTGCAAACTCGACCGACTGATTGACAAGAATCTCGGCTTCCGACTCTACCGACGCATGTTGGTGCAGGAGAACAAGTGGCGCGCGATACGTTGGGGACTCGACGGCAAGATGATTGATTTCGGCAAGCAGAAGGAAGTTCCCGTGAGGGATTTGATTCACGAACTGCTGGACTTCGTTGATGACGTGCTCGACGACCTCGACTCGCGCAAAGAGGTCGAACACATTCACACCATCCTTGAGCGCGGTACTTCCGCCGACGAACAGTTGCAAGTCTTTCGAGAGACAGGCGATTTGCGCGCCGTCGTTGACCGTTTGATGGAGAGGACGATGGAAAACGTTCCTACGGAATGGAACATCTGAAGCGTCTGCCTACCCTCTGAACGGAGCATGCGACCAGAGACGCTTGTGCAAGTCTCATTCATCAAACGACCGACATCTATACTTCAAACACCTCGCGCCGCCGAATGCTTTAGCCGTCGAGCAGATGGCAAGAGAATGTCTTGAATGCGAGCCAAATTTCCATCTCATTCGACAGTTGCAACTCGGCTGCCGCCTGCCGCGTCACGCTCACAATCCAGTTCGCGCCGCTCGTCACATGCACACGTATGTGGCCGCTCCTTTCCTCCATCGCAGTGATGCGCCCGCGTAGGATGTTACGCGCGGAAGTCGAACGCGGTTCTTCGGTCGCCAAAAGAATATCGCCGGAGCGCACAGCCAACGTAACGCGCTCGCCCGCCGCGTAATTCCCGAACGGCGCATCAATCCGGCACGCGCCCGCCGCTCCGTCTTCATCAATCTCAAGCGTCAAGGTTCCTGCCGTCTCGTCGTTGCCAACAACTCGGCAACGGAAAACGTTCTCGACTCCCGATAGACGCGCAACGCTCTTATTGAGCGGGGTGGCGAAGACCTTGAGCGGTTCGCCCACGGCGACGACGCGGCCACGCTCATACAAAATCGCGCGCTCACCGAGCATCACGGCCTCTTCGCGGCTGTGCGTCACATAGATAACGGGGAGTTGGAATCGACGGTTGATGTTCTTCAAATCGGAGATGATGCCGAATTTGGTCGCTTCATCCAGTGCAGAGAGCGGTTCGTCGAGTAAAAGGAATCGCGGGTTGCTGGCAAGTGCACGCGCGAGTGCGACGCGTTGCGCTTCGCCGCCCGAAATTTCGCGCGGGCGACGCATGGCAGCATGGCGGATGCCAAACTGTTCGAGCAACTCAAGCGCCCGCCCGCGCCCCTCTCGACGCGGTAAACCCGACAACGCGAATTCGACATTGCCGAGCGCAGACAGATGTGGAAAGAGCGCGAGATTTTGAAATACGTAGCCCGCTCCGCGTTCGCGTATCGGAAGATTGACACTGCTTTCGGAATCGAATAGCACGCAATCGTTAACCGCGATGCGTCCCGCGTCGGGACGTACGAGTCCCGCGATTGATTTCAGCGTGACGCTCTTGCCCGCGCCCGATGCGCCAAACAGAATCGTCACTCCCGGCGGTGCGTCGAAACGTACGTCGAGCACAAACTCCTCAGGTTCGACGGATGAAACACTCGCCTCATTCGACGCGCCTGCGGGGAGTTTTCCCAATCTCTTGCGGATGTCTACCGAGAGCATATGCGAGCGTGATAGTTGATATTTGAGACTGATTTTGCAGAAAGATAGAAACCGCGAGAATGAAATTCGCCTTGTTCAGACTTCTGCGATCTTACAACTTCGACGCGATGAGATGCGACAGTCACCAATTCGCGCCTCTTCGTGTCGTGAGAAGGTTGGTAGCATAGAGCAAGAGAAAAGCGACGGCTGATAGGATGACGACGAGCGTTAATGCGAGGTCGTCGTGTCCGGCCTGCGTGGCGTCGTAGATGGCGATGGCGGCGGTCTGCGTCTGTCCGGGGATGTTGCCCGCAACCATCAACGTTGCGCCGAAGTCTCCGAGCGAACGCGCAAAGGTGAGCATCGCGCCTGCGATGATGCCGCGCGATGCCAAAGGCAATGTCACCTCTCGAAACACTTGTAGTTCGGTGCGTCCGAGTGTGCGCGCCGCATTTTCCATGTCCGTCTCGACGGCAGCGATAGAGGCACGCGCAGTTTTGACCATCAAAGGCAAAGCGCCCACTGTCGCGGCGATAACCGCCCCGCGCCAAGTGAATACGAACTGCCAGCCTGTCGCCCACTCAATCGCGCGTCCCAATGGACTACTGCGTCCGAGTAAAACGAGCAGGTAATAGCCGAGTACCGTCGGCGGCAGCACAAGCGGCAGCGTCACCAATGCGTCCAGCAACTCGCGCCCCATGAAGCGATGACGTGCCAGCAGCCATGCCAGCGCGACGCCGAATAAGACAACGAGCGTCGTGGAAATCAACGCCACGCGCAGGGATAAAAGCAACGGAAACCAGTCCACCTCACTCATTGACTGACGAAGATAACACTGCCATTCTCCGTCATCAAACAGCGCGGCGGGCGACCGCGATAAAGATGCGATGCATGTTGAGCGCGAAGATATAACTCAATCTTCGAGGCTCGGCGCTTAGAATCAAAGAAGTGGAGAAGTATCGGGTGAAAGTCGGATGGCTTGCGAAACGTGTCGCGATTTTGCTGACCTTGCTCCCGGTGTTGTCTCTATTCGCGTGTCAGGATGGAAGACCAGAGCCGTCGAAGCAATCCGTTCAATCGAGCGAAGCGAATGAAATCATCGTAGCGGCGGCTGCCAATCTCACGGGCGCCTTCGGCGAGTTGAGGCAAGCCTTCACGTCGCAGACAGGCATTCGCGTGACATACAGTTTTGGGGCGACGACGGATTTAGCGAGGCAGATTGAGAACGGCGCGCCCTTTGATGTTTTCGCTTCAGCGGATGTCAAAAACGTCGAGGCGCTTGAGGGCAAAGGTCTGTTGACCGAAGGCACGCGCGCCGTCTATGCACGGGGCAGACTCGTTTTGTGGTTGCCACCACACTCACGTGTGAGCTTGAACCGGATTGAAGATTTAACCCGCGCGGACGTGACTCGAATCGCACTCGCCAAGCCCGACCTCGCGCCTTATGGGGAAGCGGCGGTCGAAACTCTGCGCTCGTTGAAGGTGTGGACGGCGGTTGAACCGAAAGTGGTTTACGGGCAGAACGTCTCGCAGGCCAAGCAGTTTGCCTCGACGGGCAACGTCGATGCGGCTTTCATCCCGCGTTCGTTGGTGAAGGCGAACGAGGGGCGTGCGATAGATGTGGATGAGAGTTTGCATCAACCTATCCGTCAGTCGATAGGCGTCGTGCGTGCCTCGACGAAGCAGGAGGAGGCGCGGCGCTTCGTGGAGTTTGTCTTGAGTCCAGCAGGGCAAACGTTGCTCGAACGCTACGGCTACGCCAGAGCCGATGCGAGGTAGCGACGCTGACGAGTTAAGAGGAATATGCGGGGAGATGAAACAGAAGACCCGTCGAGTTTGCGTCTCGACGGGTCTTCTGTTGAAAGGCCGCTTTGCCGGATGATTGGAAAATCAGTTGCGCTTATGCTTGCACGTGTTGATGAGAAACGTGCGTTAGGGCTTCGCGCAGGAAGTTTTCAAAGATGATGCGACCGTCGCGAGATTCGTTGGGATGATCCCAACGCGTCGGGTTCTTGTCGTCCCAGTCCTGAAAAGATTTTTCGAGATGAAACTGCACGGCGTAAATAAGTTGCTCGTCGGTGCGGAGCGCCATCATCTGAATCCGGCAGAGATAAGACGTGGCGAGCAATTGAAAGCCTTCGGGCATGCGGTCGAGTTGCAGACCGTGGTTTTGCCAGACGCGAAGGATGCGCGCTTCATGCGTGTAATCCTGCCAGACGCCGCTTTCTTCGTCGAGAATCCCTTGAAAGATTGGGTCTTCGGGCGCGTTGATACGGATGAACCGGTACTGATATTCAAACGGGCGTCCGGCGCGGCGTTCGTGCTGTTCATGATTGTCGAGCGTGATGACGCGCATGCCGAAACCGAGTCCGATGAGTTGATGACCGCCGCAGATGCCGAGAACAGGAATGCGCGTGGCGCGTATGAACCGACCGAAGTTTTCGATGATTCGCGGATGGTAGTAATCGAAATCGGTGAGCGTGCCGCTCATCACAATCGCCTGCGGGCGATAACGTGCGGCGACCTCGGCGACCTCCGACACATGACAGACTTCCGTTTCGGGTTGCCGGACGAGGCGCTTGATGTTGTTGAGGATATTTTGCACCGCCATCGCAGCAATCTTGCGTTCGCGCGTGAGATTCGTCTTGACGCTTGCGCCCCATTCCTTGAACGCGAGCTCGGAAAGGTCGCTCTCGTCGCGCAAGAGGTCGTCCACGACGAGCACACGCACCGCTTCGATGCGTTTCTCGATAGGCTCGTAACGGCAAAAGGGACGCATGCTGAAAGGAAACGGGAGCGGTTCCGGCTGGTCGTTTGGCGTGTGTTGAATTATCTCTTGGCTCATCCCTGAAAATTTGCGGCATTCTTCGTCGTTCAAACGCTCTGCCGTCTCTGCTTCGTATTTTGATTAAACTGCGGAACCTGCGTGCCCGCACCTGCTTCTGCTATCTCCTGCCGGATTTCACCAACCAGCGTTCGCAAGACGCGCGAGCGAAACGCGCTGCTGCGGTCTTCGGCTTCGTGCTCGACGAGCAGCAACATTCTCTGCCATGCCGATTCAAGTTCGTCCGCCAGAGGCGAAATCTTCGTGATGTCGTACGGCACGGCGACATTCGTACAACCTGCCCGCGCAAACACCGCGAGATAGCGAGCCGTCGCCAAATCAGGACACGACAACCTGCGTCGTCCGACTTTCAATTCGACGCCGAGCAGCGTGTGCTGTATCTCTACCTGTGCGCCGCCCCGCGCCACCGATATTGATGGTAAATTATGTGCACGCGTACGTAAAGGGAGAATTCGTTCGACGTAGAGACGCGGCAACCACGACTCGGCCAGCGACGCGCGAATTGCGGCTGTCACTTCGTCGGTCGAAGCGGCACGCGCCCGTCCCGTAACTGATTTAGATGCTTCCACTATGCCCCTCTTTGCTTCGCTGGCCGAAGCCTTCATAAACAAAAAGTAACCAGTGGCCGTCAACGACGGATTGTGATTGATTAGTGACAAATTGTTGAGTTTTTGAACAACACGTTGCTGGCGACAAATCACTTGATTTGGCTGATGACGGGCGATTGTCCGGCGCGAAATGCGTCGAGCACCTGTCCGGGAAAGATACCGAGATAGAGCACTCCGAGAACCGTGAGTATGAGCGCGACCATGATGCTTGCGGGGATTCGCGGCGCGCTCCATTCCGTCGTTCGTTCGCGGAAAAACATCACCACAATCAGCCGCAAATAATAGTACACCGAAATCGCCGTGTTGAGCACGCCGATGACGACGAGCCAGACGTAGCCCTGATTCAACGCCTCGCGGAAGACCACCACTTTGCCCATGAAACCAGCGGTAAGCGGCACGCCCAGAAGGCTCAGGAGGAAGATTGAGAGTGCGAATGCGAGGATGGGCGCGCGAAAGCCGATGCCGTTGTAATCTTCGATTTCGGTGCGACGGTCGCCCGTTCGCGCAATCAACGTAACGACCGCAAACGCGCCGAGATTCATCACGGCGTAGGCGAGCAAGTAGAAGACGACGGCGGCGATGGAGTCTCTCTGCTGCGTGGCGTCTCCGGTCGCACCCGCCGCGACGAAGCCGACGAGCGCGTAACCCGCGTGCGCGATAGACGAATAAGCCAGCATCCGTTTGACGTTCGACTGCACGATGGCGACGACGTTGCCGACCGTCATCGTAATCGCAGCCAACAGAGCCAACGCGCTTATCCATGCATCGTGCAACTCGAAAGCGCGGTCGCCGCTAGCCGCCGTGCTGACCGCGACGAATGGGAAGGCAAACAGGAAGACACGCATGAAGGAAGCGAAGCCTGCGGCCTTCGGCCCCGCGGCCATGAAGGCTGTAACGGGCGTCGGCGCTCCTTCGTAAACGTCGGGCGTCCAGACGTGAAAAGGTGCGGTGGCGATTTTGAAACCGAAGCCGATGAGCATCATGGCCGCGCCTGCGAACATGAGCGGTGGATACATCCCTGTGTCGAGACGTTCGGCGATTTCGCGGATATTGGTCGTGCCCGCGCCTCCGGCGGCGGTCGCCGTCGCGCCGTAGATGAGTGCGATGCCGTAGAGCAGGAAGGCCGACGAGAACGAGCCGAGGATGAAATATTTCATCGACGATTCGTTGGAACGCAAATCCGTCTTGCGTAGACCGCACATCACGTAAGTGGCAATCGAGAGAACTTCCAGACCGAGGAAGATGATAACGAGGTCGCCGCCCGACGCCATCAGCATCATTCCGGCGGTGGCAAAAAGCAGTAGCGCATGAAACTCGCCCGCTGGAAGACTCTCCCATTCCACCCAAATCATCGACAGCAGAATCGTCAGAGCCGAGACGACGATGAAGACGAGCGTGAAGGAGAGTCGCAAGCGGTCGAGCACAATCATGCCGTTGAAGGCCGATTGCGTTTCGCCCGCGCCGCCTTGCCACAGCCACACGCACGCTGCCGCCGCCGCGCCGAGTCCAGCGAGCGACAGTAATCCGGTCGCCCAACGCTGTCGGCTGCGATGCATGAAGGCATCGACGAGCATCACGAGCACACCCGCCACCGAGACAATCACTTCCGGCAGGATGAGCGAAATGTTGACATCAGGCTGTGTGACCTGAAACGCAAAACTGAAATTCATCGGTTTTCCAACTGATTAAAAATTTTCCTTCAACGTTCTGAACGCGCAGCCACACGCGCTTTCCACAGTCGCCGCTGCCGCATCAGTCTTTCTTAGTTGTTGCTTTCGTCTCGTTTGCGCTGTCAGGCGACTGAGCGTTGCGAAGCAGTGTGTCGAGCCTCTGACGCATGAGTTGTTTGTATTCGGATGGCTCCTGCGACATGCCGCGATGCGACGGCGCGACGTATTGACCTTTGTGGTCGAAGAAGACGACGAGCGGAATCCGAACGCGGTCGGAAAACTGCGCGAATGTTTCCTTGAGAGGGTCGCGCAGTACGGGAATCGTCAAACGATACGACTTCGCGTAGTGGCGCAGCAGCGAGTTAGACGTTTCTTTCACGCCTTCGATGCTCACCCAGAGAAAGCGCACGGGCTTTTCTTTGTATTCCAATTTCAACTCTTCGAGCGCCGCCAATTCCCACACGCACGGCGCACACCACGTCGCACCAAATGAAACCATCACGACTTCGCCGCGCATCTCCGCGAGGTCATAACTCTTGCCGTCGAGTCCCTTCAGACGGAGGCTGAACTCCTTAGCATCCGTCCCGACTCGCGGCGACGCTTCGCCCTGCGCCTGCACGGAGGAAGGCACGAACAACAGCAACACGGCGAGTAATAAAAACTGAAATCGTCTCGTCATGATTCTTCAATCGTTAATCGTGAATAGAAAAGGCTTTTATCCATTTACCATTCACGGTTTTTCAATAACTGCCAGAGTGCCGCCTCTGCCTGGCGAGGCGACGCGTTCGCGTACTTGCTCAACACTGGCGCGAGAACGACTCAGGAACGGTCGCGGGTATGCGCCCATCAAAAGCATCAACGCGAGAAGCGGCGCAAGGAGTCCGATTTCGCGCGCCGAGAGGTCGTTCAGACGCGCATTCTTCTCGTTCGTCACGCGTCCGAACAGGACACGCTGCAACATCCAGAGCATGTAGACGGCTGCCCAGATAACGCCCGTCGCCGCCAGCATCGTCGCGATGCGCGACCACGGCGCGTTGAGCGTGTCGGATGTCCACATGCCGAGCATGATAAGAAATTCGCCGACGAAGCCGTTTAAGAGCGGCAGTCCGACGGATGACAGTGAAGTGATGACAAGAATTGTGGCGAACCACGGCATCGGCTTCGATAGCCCGCCGAAATCGTCAATCTGTCGCGTGTGGCGTCGCTCGTAAATCATGCCGACGAGTAGAAAGAGTGCGCCGGTCGAAACGCCGTGGTTTAGCATTTGATAGAGCGCGCCCTGCATGCCCTGTTCGGTAAACGAAAACATGCCAAGCACGACGAATCCCATGTGGCTCACGGACGAATATGCGACCAGACGTTTGACATCCGGTTGCACCATCGCCACCAGTGCGCCGTAGATGATACCAACCACGGCGAGAATAATCGCCAGCCACGCCCATTCGCGCGATGCTTCGGGAAAGAGTCCGAAGTTAAAACGCATCAACCCGTAGGTTCCCATCTTCAATAACACGCCCGCGAGAATAACCGACCCGGCGGTCGGCGCTTCCGTGTGCGCGTCCGGCAACCACGTGTGAAAAGGAAAGAGCGGTACTTTAATCGCGAAGGCTAGGCCGAACGCGAGAAACAGCCAGAAGCCCGCGCGCGCGTCGATACTCATCTGTCCAGTTTGCAGCGCATTGAACAGCACCACGTAATCGAACGTGCCCTGTCCGCCGCCGACTTGATTGGCGTAGATGAAATAGAGCGCGATGATGCCAACGAGCATCAGTAGACTGCCTAGCGCCGTGTAGATGAAAAACTTGGCCGCCGCATAAATCCTACGTTCGCCGCCCCAGACGCCAATCAGGAAAAACATCGGCACCAGCGACGCCTCGAAGAAGAGATAAAAGACAAGGAGGTCGAGCGAGACGAAGACGCCAATCATGGCTCCTTCGAGCAGCAGGATGAACGCATAAAAAGCGGCGGGACGTTTCTCGACGGCGTGCCAACTCGAAAGAATCGAAATAGGAACGAGCAGCGTCGTCAGCAGCACCAGCCACAGACTCATGCCGTCAACCCCGAGGTGGTAACGCGCACCGATAGCGCCAATCCACGACGAATTCTGTACGAAGCGAAACTCGTTGGCCGCGCCTTCGCCGATGCCGCCTCCGAGCAGCAACAGCGAGAGCGCAAAGGTCGCGATGGAGAACGCCAGCGCAATCCAACGATAATGCGTCTCGCGTCGGTAGGGCGCGAAGCCGTGAGCCGCGACGGCAATCGCGCCCAACGTCGGAAGCAGAATCAAAATGGTGAGCAAGTATTGCTGCATAATTCGTCGTCGTTAACGCATGAATGGAATAATCTTGTAGGCGGCGTAAGCGAAATAGCCGATGACGGCGAGCGCGCCAATCAGAATCACTGCGGCGTAACTCCTGACGAAACCGGATTGCATGTATCGCGCCGCGGAACCGATTTGCGACACGCCCCGACCGATGCCGTTGACGATGCCGTCCACCACGCTCACATCGAAGAAACGCCACAATACTTCACGCGAACCAGTCTTGAGCGGGTTGATAATCGTCGCGTCGTAGGCTTCATCGACGTAGTATTTATTCTCAAGCAATCGCGGCATTTCAAGGAGCGGCCTGCGACGAAAGAGCGTCCAACCGATGCCGATGCCGACGAGCGCGATGGCGATGGAGATGCCGCTAAAGATTCTCTCAGCGCGCACTTCCGCCGGGTCGTGCGTGTGCTCCGACGCAGGGACGCCGCCCGCCACTCCCTCGCCGACCGCCTGCGGCGCGGCTCCTTCGGGATGCTCCGCCGCTGTCGAATGTGATTCGGGCGTGCCCGTCGCGCCATACGTCGTTTCGTTCGCACGCGACGTTGCTGCTGCGCCGTGCGACGCCGCGCCGCTTCCGTGTTCAGGCGCATGCGCGACCACAGGCTCAAGCGTGTGCTCGAAGTAGTTCGGAATCGCGCCGGCGCTCAACGCGTAAGGCACGCCGACCAACCCGCCTAGAGTCGAAAGCACCGCCAACACAATCAACGGAACAGTCATGACCCACGGCGACTCATGCGGAATGTGTGTGCCGTGATGTTGATGTGCATCGTGCGCGTCGTTATCTATATGCGCGTCGTCTGCGTGTGCGTCGTGATGTTGCGTCGTCGCGTTGCTTCCATGCGCCGCTGCGTCGGTGTATGTCGTGCTTGTTGATTCGCCCGCTTGGTGGCGCGGTCGGTCGCCTGCTGAATCTGCTTGCGCGGCGTGTGGCTTCGCGCCTTCGTCGTAGGCGTGTGCGTGCGCTTCGTCGGCCTGACCTCCCGCGGCGACTTCGAGAAAACGCTCTGTGCCGTGGAATGTCATGACCATCATGCGCGTCATGTAGATGGCGGTCAGCAGCGCGGTTATCGCGCCGACGCCCCAGAGGATTTTGCTCGCCGCGCCGGGAATGGCGATTGATTCGGTGCTCCAAGTCTTCCAGAGGATTTCGTCTTTGGAGAAGAACCCAGCGAAGATTGGGATGCCGGAAATGGCGAGCCAACCCGTGAACATCGTCCAATAGGTGACGGGCATATACTTCTTCAAGCCGCCCATGCGCCGCATGTCCTGTTCGTGGTGCATGCCGTGGATGACTGAGCCGGAGCCGAGGAAGAGAAGAGCTTTGAAGAAGGCGTGCGTCATGACGTGGAAGATGGCGGCGACGAATGCGCCGACGCCGCACGCGAGCATCATGTAGCCGAGTTGCGAGACGGTTGAATAAGCGAGCACCTTCTTGATGTCGTTTTGCGCGATGCCGATGGTGGCGGCGAAAATCGCGGTCGCCGCGCCGATAATCGCGACGATGAACATTGCCGTCGGCGCATGCGTGAAGATGGACGAGCATCGCACAATCATGTAGACGCCCGCCGTCACCATCGTCGCCGCATGAATCAGAGCGGAGACGGGCGTGGGGCCTGCCATCGCGTCGGGCAGCCATACGAAAAGCGGAATCTGCGCTGACTTGCCCGTCGCACCGATGAAAAGCAGCACAGCGGCGGACGTAATGCCGCCCGCGAAAATCGCTCCCCATGTAAACGGGTCAACGGGCATCGCGCCGATGAGTCTGAGCGCGCTCTCGACGCCGCCCGCCGCGCCGGAGACTGTCGCAGGCTTGTCGAAGAAACTGATGGTGCCCGTCAAAAAGAAGACGAGCATGATGCCGAGCACGACGCCCCAATCGCCGACGCGGTTAGCGACGAAGGCTTTCTTAGCCGCGTCACCCGCCTCTTTGCGGTCGAAGTAGTAACCGATGAGCAGGTACGAACACAGCCCGACGCCTTCCCACCCGACGAACATTAACAAGAGATTGTCCGCCAGAATGAGCGTCAGCATCATGAACATGAACAGGTTCAGATACGCGAAGAAACGATAAAAACCCTTGTCGCCGTGCATGTAGCCCATGGCGAAAATATGTATGAGCAGCCCGACAAACGTGATAAAGCAAGCATAAATGCCGCTCAGCCTATCCATCGCCAGACCGAAATCGGCACGGAAGCCCCCGACCTCAATCCACGTCCAGAGGTGGTCGAGCGTGGGCGTCGAGGCATGAAGCGCGCCGTGTTCGCCGAATGCCGACATGAACGCAAACAGCGCCGACACCGCGACCGAACCGCACGCCACAAGGCCAATAACGGTTTCATTACGCAAACGTCTGCCGACGAACCAGTTAATGACTGCGCCGACGAGCGGCGCAAAAATGATGTAGCGAAGCATAGTGAATAAGAATTCAGGAGTCAGAATTCAGAATTCAGAAGAAACAGCATTTGCTTTTCATCCTGACTGCTGGCATCTGGCTTCTGGCTACTGTTTTAGAATTTCAAAATACTCGCGTCGTCAACGTCGAGGGATTCGCGATTGCGGAAGACGGTGATGATGATGCCGAGTCCGACCGCCGCTTCAGCCGCCGCCACCGTCATCACGATGAAGACGAATAGTTGCCCCGTCACATCGCGGAAGTAGCTTGAAAAGGCGACGAAAGTCAGGTTCACGGCGTTGAGCATCAACTCGATGCACATGAACATCGCGATGGCGTTGCGCTTGATGATGACGCCGACGACGCCAATCGTGAACAGCACCGCCGAGAGCGCCAAATACCACGACAGTGGAATAGTCGTCATCCGTCTTGCTCCTTATCTGGCGCGGGCGCAGCCGCTTCGCCGCGTTCAATTTGCATCTGTGCCATCGCCTGTCCGGTCGCTTCCGTGTTTCCGGGTTGAATGATTTGTCGCGCATCGACGGGACGCAGATTGCCGCCGCCAGTGGATTGATTGTCCGCCGCCATTTGTGCCAGAGCACTTGCCGAGCGGGGTACGAGTCCGACGCGTCGCGCCAGCGACATCGCGCCCACAATCGCCATCAAAATCAGCACCGACGTGATTTCAAACGGCAAGAGGTATTCGGTAAAAAGTCCTGTGCCGATTGAGGCGGTGAGTCCTGCCGTCGGCGCCTCGGACGATAGTTGCACCGAACGCGGCGTGTTGACAAAGAAAAGGACGAAAGCCGCTTCCGCGAAGAGAATCGCGCCGAGCGCAATCGCCGCCGAAATAAAACGCCAGTTCAGAGGTCGGTGCTCCTCCTCCTCGACGTTCAAAAGCATGATGACGAAGATGACGAGCACCATAATCGCGCCCGCGTAGACGATGACCTGTACGGCGGCGATAAAAGGTGCGGCCAGCAAAATGTACAAACCCGCCAGCGCGACAAAGACGCCGATGAGCGAAATCGCGCAGTAGAGCGGATTGCGCTGCGCCACCAGCGAAACCGCACAGCCGAGTGCGAGTCCGGCAAAGAGAATAAAGAGAAGTGCCGTCGGTTCAAACATGTCTTAAAAGTAAATGGTGAATAGTGAATGGTAAATGGTAAGAGCAAGTCTTAGCTGTTCATCACAAACCATTTACTATTTACCCCTGCTTGCCTATCACGACAGGAAGAAGATGACCGTCGCCGTCAGGATGATATTTAGAATGGCGACGGGCAGCAAAAACTTCCAGCCGAAGTTCATCAATTGGTCGAAACGGAAGCGCGGCAGCGTCCCGCGCAACCAGATATACAGAAACAGAAAGAAGACGATTTTGCCGAAAAAGTAGAAGACGCCGAGGACGGGAAACTGCGCGACGCCGGGGCCGTTCCAGCCGCCGAGAAAAAGCGTCGTCGCCAGCATCGACACCGTGAACATGTTGACGTACTCGGCCATGAAAAAGAGCGCAAACTTCATCGCGCTATATTCCGTGTGGAATCCGGCGACGAGTTCCGTCTCCGCTTCCGGCAAGTCGAAGGGCACGCGGTTCGTCTCCGCGATGGCTGAAATTAGATAGATGATGAAGCCGAGCGGTTGATAAATAATGTTCCAGTTTAGCCCGAACCACCCCGACTGCTGCTCCACGATGTTGTATAAATCGAGCGTGCCCGACATCATCACCACGCCGACCAACGACAACCCCAGAGACAACTCGTAAGAAATCATCTGCGCCGCCGCGCGTAACCCGCCCATCAAACTATACTTGTTATTCGACGACCAACCCGCCAAAGCGATGCCATAGACGCCGACCGATGTGATGCCGAGCACATAGAGCAGCGCGATGTCCATGCGCGCGACGACGAGCGAGACGGGGCCAAAGAACGGCAAGTTAATCGTGGGGCCGAAGGGATAGACGATGAGCGTCATGAGCGCGGCAACGATGGCGATAATCGGCGCAAGTACGTAGACGAATTTCGTCGATTTGTCGGGGACAATCTCCTCTTTGAGAATGAACTTGAGGAGGTCTGCGAAGGGTTGCAGCAGCCCCGCCGGGCCGACACGGTTTGGCCCGACGCGTCCCTGAATAAAAGCCAGAATCCGCCGCTCCGCCAGCACCGTATATGCCACCACCACCAACACCACGATGAACGCGATGTTGATGCCGAGCATCTTCAATCCCACCTGAACGAATGTGCTATTCCAATCCATAACATTTAAGAGATGAGGGACGAGGACGCAGGGACGAAAGACGACTGATGAAAGTTTTGTTTTTACTTTTCATCCCTCATCCCTCTGCCCTCATCCCTTGACTTAGTCTCCTGCCGACGCCGCCTCGCGTCGGAGGTTGGTGTCAATCGTAATCTGGTAGAGCGGTGAAACGAGCACGTCAGGCGGTTCCGGGTTGCCTGCGGCGAGCAGATGAAACTGCGGAACTTTGCCGGTCAGCGTCCCTGGTTTGAAAAGCTCATGGCCGACGGGAGGTGTGCCCGACAGTTTCTCCGCCGTCTCTCCTAACGCTTCGACGCTGCGACTCAAGGCTTCGAGTTCGTCCTTCACATCGCGTTGCCCGACGATGGCGTACTTGGCCTGCACAGGCGCCATCTCGTCCTTCAAGAGCGGATAACGCAGGCCGCCGTATGCCGCCACGTTCGACGCGAGTTCGCGAAACACATTCTTCACGTCCATCTGATAATTGAACGGGACGCCGAGTGCATCGGCCAGCAGCGACGTGATGACCCAATCGGGTTTCGCCTGATGCACGGGCGGAATCGACTGTCGCACGCGTTGCACCAGACCGTTGTTATTCGTATATGTCCCGTCCACCTCGGCAAACGAAGCGGCGGGCAGAACCACGTCGGCCTGCTCGGTCGTCTCGGTCGGGAAGAGTTCTTGGACGACGAGAAAGTCGAGTCGGGCGAGCGCGTCTTGTCGTCCACTGAGCTGTTCGGGAAGGAAACTGCCCGCGACGTAGAGCGCACGAATCTCCGTGCCCGCCGCTTCGAGCAGACGCGCGGGCGGCAGTTCGCCGCTCTGCGAGTTGCCCATCAGACCGATGTCGTGCGTGCCGATGCTGTTGTTGAAAAGCGGAAGCGGGTGGAATAGGAAACGCCGCCCCTCACGCTCGCCAAACGAGAAGGGAAGTTGTGTCAGTGTGACCTGCGCGCTCGCGCCGAGTTCGCCGCCGAACATCACAACCACGTCGCCCGTCGTCTCGTTGACGGCGCGGCGCACATCTTCAATAACGCTCGCTTCGACGCCGAGTTTGCGTGCCGCTAGTTCGTCGTTCTGTCCACCGCCGGACGCAAGCGCAAACACTGCTGCATCCTCTGCGCCGGGGCGTATATGGACGAAGTGTGTCGCTTGCTGTTTGAGTCGAATCGGAACGCTGTTGATGATGAGGAGACGCGCGCCGCCGTTTCTCACCGCCTGACGAATCCAGCGACCCGTCAGAGGTTGCAACTCTTCAGGTTCGCCGCCAATGAGCAGGATGGTTTTGGCATGTCGAATGTCTTTGCTCGTCGCAAGCGGCGCGCTCAGGTTTTCAAAGAAGGGCATGAGCGAGAAGGCGTCGGTCGCCGTATAGCTGTTGGTACCGATGGCTTCTTTAGCAAACTTCAGGAGCGCATAGTTCGCTTCATTCGTCAGTCGCGGACTACCGACGACGCCGATTGATTCCGCGCCGTGTGTCTGTTTGATTTCCGCGAGACGCGATGCAGTGAAACGAATCGCCTCGTCCCACGTCGCGGGGATGAGCCTGCCGCCCTTCTTGTAGCGAACCAGAGGCGTGCGGAGGCGTTCTTCGTGATTGACGAAGGGATGCGCGAAGCGCCCCTTGATGCAGAGGAATTCGCCGTTGTGTCCGTTGACGTAGCGGTCGCGCGCGACGGAACGCATGACTTCGCCACCACGTGAGCCGAGATTGAGTTGGCATCCGTCAGAACAGAACGTGCAGGTTGATGTCGTGCGCGCGAGTTCCCACGGTCGCGTCTGGTGGCGGTAGGTGGCATCGAGAAGCGTACCCGTCGGGCAGACTTCGATGCAGTTGCCGCATTGCGAGCAGTTGAGCCAGCCGCCGTAGGTGCCGATGACTGTGTTCGCGCCGCGCCCACCCGCTTCGATGGCATCCTCGCCCATCCATTCGTCGCAGACGCGCGTGCAGCGTTTGCACAGAATGCAACGTTGCGGGTCGTTGGCGACGATGGGCGAAAGAAATTTTTCGGGATAGTAGTTCTTGCGTTCGGTAAAACGTTCTTCCAGACCGCCCCAATCGAAAACCATCTCTTGCAACTCGCATTCGCCGCCACGGTCACACACGGGACAATCCAAAGGATGGTTCGCCAGCAGGAATTCGACCATGCCGCGTTGCGCTTTCTCAATCTCCTCGCTCTCGGTTGTGACGACCATGCCGTCCGTGCAAGTAATGGTGCACGAAGTCTGCAACTTCGGCATCTTCTCGATACGCACAAGGCACATCCGGCACGACGCCTGAAGCGCAAGGTCGGCGTAGTAACAGAAGGACGGAATGGCGAAACCCTTTTCGCGGCACACGTCGATGAGCCGCGCGCCCTTCTCGACCCCGAACTCCTGCCCGTTGATGGTGACTTTGATTTGCTCTGCTGGCATCTTAAACCTTTAGAAACGGTCAATGGTCAATAGAAACTTCGCATAACGATTGGTTCTATCTGTTCACCATTGACCATTTACGATTTACTTTCTTATCTCGTCGGCAATCCTTCTATCGGGTTGCCGTGGCCGTTGGTTTTGGGCGTCAAATGCTTTCTGAAATCTTCGGGAAACTTTTTGATGGCCGACTGAATCGGCCACGAAGCGGCGTCGCCGAGCGGGCAGAATGATTTGCCTTCAATGTTGTCGCATAAATCGAGAAGCAGTTGAGCGTCGTCGGGAGTGCCTTCGCCGCGTGCGATGCGTTTGAAGATTTTGACGAGCCAGTCCGTGCCTTCGCGGCAGGGCGTACACCAGCCGCAGGATTCGTGTTTGTAGAACTCTGTGAGGTTCTTGGTCGATTCAAAGATGTCCACGGTTTCGTCCATGACGATGAAGCCACCGGAGCCGACCATCGAACCCGCCGCCACCAATCCTTCATAATCCATCAGCACTTTTTTGCCGATGATGTCGGACGCGGGCATGATGTAGACGCTCGAACCACCGGGAATCACCGCCTTCAACTTCCGCCCGCCGCGCATCCCCTCGCAGTCTTCCATGATGAAGCGTTCCATGTCGGCGTAGCCCATCGGCAGTTCGTAGACGCCCGGACGATTGACGTGCCCCGACACAGACCAGACTTTCGTGCCGCCGCTCTTTTCCGTGCCGAGTTTCTGCCATGCCTCGCCGCCCATCTTGATGATGTCGGGCACGGCGGTTAGCGTCTCGACGTTGTTGACGACGGTCGGGCAGCCGTAGAGACCCGCGACGGCAGGAAAGGGCGGCTTCATGCGCGGGTGTCCGCGCAAGCCTTCGAGCGAATTCAGCAGCGCCGTCTCCTCGCCGCAGATGTACGCGCCCGCACCCGAATGCGTGTAGACCTCGCACGCGAAATCGGTGCCAAGAATTTTATCTCCGACCAGACCCGCCGCACGCGCCTCCGCGATGGCCTTGTCCATAATTTCGATGAGATAACGATACTCGCCGCGCGTATAGATGTAGCAGGTCTTCGAGCCGAGCGCGTAAGCGGCAATCAGCATGCCTTCAATCAGCATGTGCGGGTCGCGCTCCATCAAGTAACGGTCTTTGAAAGTGCCCGGCTCGGATTCGTCCGCATTGCAGACGACGTACTTAGGCTTCGGCGAATCCTTCGGCACGAAACTCCACTTCATGCCCGTCGGAAAACCCGCACCGCCGCGACCACGTAGAGCGGATTTTTTAACCTCCGCAATCACGTCGTCCGGCGACATCCCCGTCAACACTTTGTTCAATGCTTCATAGCCGCCGTGCTTGCGATACACGTCGATACTCGCGGAATCCTCCAGCCCGACGCGCGCCAGTTGTAAGGGTTCGCAACCGATTGCTCCGATAAACATAGTTTCGTTAATCGTCAAAGATAAAGCATGAATCGCACGACGCCGCGCGGCGACTCGACGTGTTAGCGCACGCCGTTCGTTATCTGCCCGTTGCGGCAGCTTTCGATAATCTCGTCACACTTCGCCGTAGTTAGATTCTCGTAGTAATCAAAACCGATTTGCATCATCGGCGCGGTGCCGCAAGAGCCGAGACATTCGACTTCGGAGATGGTAAACATGCCGTCGGCGGTCGTCTCGCCGGGCTTGATGCCGAGTCGTTCGGCGCAGTGGTGTGTGATTTCGCCCGCGCCTAAAATTTTGCACGACAGCGTACGGCAGACCTGTAGATGATACTTGCCAATAGGCCTCGTATTAATCATCGAATAGAAGGTCGCCACTTCCCAGATGTCAGTGATGCGGACGCCGAGACGGTCTGCCAGATAAGCGACGCCCGGCGGGTCGAGATAACCTCGCTCGCGCTGCACTATAAACATTAGCGGCAGTATCGCCGAACGCTTCAACGGATACTTCGCCAGATGCCTCTCAACTTCCGCCTCTACCTCCGGCGAAAACACGGCCATCTCTTCAGGAACCTTCGCTTCCTGCGGCAACGGATTGTTTGGCGTAAACTGCTGACTCATACGATTTCGGATTTCGGAATGCGGATTTGAAAATCGAGTTTGAGAAATGATTGCGCGGTAGTTTTTATCAATCCGCAATCCGAAATCCGCATTCCGCAATTGTGTTATCTGTCTATTTCTCCGAGCACGATGTCTATCGAGCCGATGATGGCAACCACGTCGGCGACCATTTCGCCCTCGGACATGTGCGGGAGGGCGGAAAGATTGACGAAACTGGGGCCGCGTACATGGACGCGTGCGGGTTTCGGTCCGCCGTCGGATTTGACGTAAACGCCGAGTTCGCCCTTCGAGCCTTCTATCGGATGATAGACCTCGCCTGCGGGCACGTTGAAACCTTCGGCCACAATCAGGAAGTGATGAATGAGCGCATCCATGTGCGTCTTCATCGCTTCGCGTTCGGGCAAGACGACTTTGGGCGCGTCCGCCTTGATTGAACCGGGACGCAGACGCCCCGCCGCCTGCTTCACAATCTTCAACGACTCCGCCATCTCGCGCATACGCACCATGTAACGCGCCCACACGTCGCCGTCGTGTTCGACGGGCACTTCAAAGTCGTACTGCTCATAGCCCGTGTAAGGGTTGACGCGTCGGATGTCTAGGCCGACGCCGCTTCCGCGCAGACAGGGGCCGCTGAGTCCCCAGTCAATCGCGTCTTCGGCGGAGATGCGACCGATGCCCTGCGTGCGCCGTTGAAAGATGGTGCTGCCGGAAAGGAGCGTGTGAAACTCCGCGAGCGATTCGGGGAAGCCGTCGGTGAACTGCCGTAGACGATTCTCGAATCCGGCGGGCAAGTCCATCATCAAGCCACCGATGCGAAAGTAAGAAGGCGTCAGACGCCCGCCCGACGCCGCTTCAATCAGATTCAAAATCTTCTCGCGCTCGCGGAAGCAATAGAAGAAGACGGTCATCGCGCCGATGTCGAGCGCGTGCGTTCCCAACCAGACGAGGTGCGACGCGATGCGCTGCAATTCGCAGAAGAGAACGCGTATAACTTGCGCGCGTTCGGGAATCTCCAAGCCGAGCAGTTTTTCGACCGCCATCACGTAGGCGAGATTGTTGCCGAGCGGATTCAGGTAATCCATCCGGTCTGTGATGACAATGCCTTGCTGGTATTTTTTGTACTCGAACAGCTTCTCCATGCCCGTGTGGAGATAACCGATGTCGGGCGTGACCTTGACGACCATCTCGCCGTCGAGCACCAGTTCGAGACGCAAGACACCATGCGTCGAAGGATGCTGCGGCCCCATCGAAATCGTCATCTGCGTGTCGAGCGGGCGGTCAACGACCTCGAACTGCGGCGGAAGATTTGTTGTCGAAGCACTCATCTTTGTAATTTCGGAATGCGGAATGCGGAATGCGAATTTGAAACAGGTTGCTTTAATCAATCCGCAAACTGCATTCCGTAATCCGCAAAAATCAGGTCAGGCTGTACGGCTCGTAGCCGCGTAAGGGAAAATCCTTACGCAGCGAGTGTCCCTGCCAATCGTCGGGCAGGAGGATGCGACGCAAATCGGGATGGCCGTCGAAGATAACGCCCATCAAGTCGAAGGTTTCGCGCTCATGCCAGTTGGCCGTGCGCCACACGCCCGTCACAGTCGGCACGTGTGTGTCTTCGTCGTTGAGTAAAACTTTCAGACGCAAGCGGTGATACCGTGTCGTCGAGAAGAGATGATAGTTGACCTCGAAACGCGGTTCCTCCTCCTGTCCACGGTCAACCCCGCAAATATCTGCTAAGAAGTTGAACTCCAAGCCCGGCGCATCCTTCAAATACGCGCAGACTTCCACGATGCGCTCGCGTGCGACGATGACCGTCATCTCCCCGAACGCCTGCACGACTTCGAGTGCCCAATCAGGACGCTCACGGACGAACGCCGTCGCCAGAAACGGCGACGGCGCTTCATAAGTGGCCGCTGTCTGAGCCGCCCCTTCGTCTACCTGCTTTTCGCGCTCAACGTCTTTCGACATAATCAAAATAAAGTAAGCAGTAAGCGGTGTGCAGTAAGCGGTGAGAGAAGCATTTTCTGCTTACCGCTCACTGCTTACTGCACACTTGTCTTTATGATGAACGACGGCGTTCGTGCCGCGATGCGATGGTGTAGGGACGCGAGGGCACCTCCTGCGCCGCAGCTTCGTTGGTCGCGGAGATACCGCTTCCAGGTAGCGTGCCCGGCGGCACGGCTTCGCGCGCATCCTCCTCTGGAACGTCGCGGCGGTCGCGCAAGGATTCCTTCATCACCTTTTCCTGAAGCATGATTATCGCGTGCACCAGCATTTCAGGACGCGGCGGGCAGCCCGGCACGTAGACATCGACGGGCACAACTTTGTCAACACCTTGCACGATGGCGTAGTTGTCAAAAACGCCGCCTGAAGTCGCGCACGCGCCCATCGAAATCACCCATTTCGGCTCAGGCATCTGGTCATAGATGCGACGGAGCACGGGAGCCATCTTGCGCGAGACGCGTCCTGAGACAATCATCACGTCTGCCTGTCGCGGGCTGGCGCGAAAAACCTCCGCGCCGAAACGCGACAGGTCGTTGCGCGATGAGACGGTGTTCATCATCTCGATGGCGCAGCAGGCGAGGCCGAAAGTGGCAGGCCAGAGGCTCGATTTGCGCGCCCAGTTGACGAGCGAATCGAGGCGCGTCGTCAGGACTTCCGGCAGCATCTCGGCGATTTTGTTCTCTAAACCCATAACTAAAAACTCCCGCACCGCGCCTACGCTTTAGGCAGCGCGTGCCGCAGTCGGAACCGCGTGTTTGCGTTGTTCCTCTGCGATGTGAAGCTCGCGCGATTCGGCTTCGGCCTCCATGCGCGCGCGTTCGCTCCAATCAAACAGACCCTTCTTCAACACGTAGACGTAACCGACGAGCAGCAGCGCGACAAACAGCATCATCTCGACATAAATCAGCGTCCGCATCGCGCCGCCCGTCTCCGCCAGCGAGCGATAGACGACCGCCCACGGCATCAGGAAAATCAATTCGATGTCGAACAGGATGAAAATCATCGCAATCAAGTAAAACTTGACTGAAAAACGCTCTCTCGCCGAACCCACGGGGTCTTTACCGCACTCGTAGGGCATCAACTTCGTGCGCGTGCGCTTGCGTTGCCCGACAAATGAAGACAGCGTGACGTTCATGACGGCGAAACCACCCGCCACCAAAAACATCAGCAAAATCGGCAAATAAGCGTTCAAATCAAACACACTTGCCTCCATTCAGCTTGCGCTGAAAACGGACAATCGACGCCCGTTTCAAAGTTTGAGAATCATGGTACAAAGTTATCCTAGACGATGTACAGAAACGTGTCAAGCAATCCTTCGGAAGCGCGCAAAAGCCTCTCAGACAAGGAGATTGACCGTCTCGGAAAGGCTGTGCTACTGTTTTTTCGGCTCGCTCAAGGGAGGCCAACTCCTGTCGTTTTTCCCCTGTTCATTACAGCAACCCGACGCGACTTTTTGTGATTACAGGCTTCAATACGGATGTCGAACACGCCGGTACGACCTACCACGTGCAGACGGAAGACAAGGGGTTGAAGACGCCTCTCATCCTCTCGCTCGTCTACGTGGGCGGGACGATTCTTGCCAGCAAGCGCACTAGCTACCAAGACCTTATCGAAGGCGGCTTCGAGGAAACCACGCTCGTCGAACGCCTCCAACGCCAGCACAAACTGCTCTGCGCCGCCATCCGCGCGGGTCGTATCGAAGACCTCAAGCGCATGAGCGCCGACGCACGCGAAGCCGCACACACCCCGCCCGCGCCCGCATCCGTCATTACTGCCGATATTCCTCCAAATATTACTGCAAATGCCTTGCCCGTCGTTTTCCCTAACGAGACGATGGCCAATACGACAGCTAATGCGACAGCAATCAACGAAACAGCGGCGATTTCTCCATCTGTCTCCACTGTCGTTGCTCCTGACGCCCTTCCGCCTGTTCCTCCGCGAGTAGTTGCGCCGACGCCTCCTGCGGCATCCGCGTCTTCCAACACATTAACAACAGAAACCCCTTCTGTCTCAACAGTTACACCTGCTGCGGCTCCTGAAACTACTCCGCCGCCGACGCGTCCGGCACGCGTGCCGTCGGCCAAAAAGAGTCCGTCCACCGCCGCGCCGAAAACCCCGCCCGCGACTACGGACGAGATAGAAATCATCTCCATCAACGACCCCTCGTTTGAGTCGGTCAGCGCGCCGGACGCCTCGCACGCGCCACGCGTGGGAGCCATCGACGACTCTTTCGAGTTGATTCCGGCCAACGATTCGTCGTTTTTACCTCCGGCGGAAACTGTCGCGGCGACACTACCACCCGCACCCGCCGAGACGCACGTCAGACCGACAACCAACGCCGCCGAAAGCCTCTCGAAGCCCCTGCGCGAAGACCGGACGACGCTCGAAGACAAGAGCGCCGCATCAGAGGCTTCAATCGCAGGAGAGCCGCACGCGCCTCCCACGCCTCCGGCGGAAGCGCCTGCGATGGTCGGAGCAAAATCGGATACGCTCTACGTGAGTTTGCTGGACGATGAAGGCGATTTTCGTGCGGGCGAACTGGTAACGATTCGGATTCACGTCGGGTTCGGCCAGTATGGGTCGCGGCCCGTCGCTGATGCGGCGGTCACAGTGAAAATCCTCGGCACCACCTTTCGCCCACTGATTCTTTCGACCAAGACAAACGCCGACGGAATCGCCATCGTGCGCGCCCTGCTCCCGCGCTTCTCGTCTGGACGCGCCGCGATTCTCATCCGCGCACGCGCCGTCGAGCAAGAAGCGGAACTGCGTCGTATCATTCATCATAATTGACCCACTGAGACCGATTGACTGACCGCCGAGGCGATGAATAATTGACCACGCAGCGTTAATCTAACGGTCGGCCATTAAGAACGAGAGCGATAACTTTGCATATTGAAATCAACGGAGAAACGCGCGAAGTAACCGACGGCATCAATCTCGATGGGCTGGTCGAACAGCTCCGACTCGCGCCCGAACGCCTCGCCATCGAACTCAACCGCGAAGTAGTCCGGCGTGCCGACTGGCCGCAGACGCCGCTCAAAGACGGCGACCGCGTTGAGATAGTTCACTTCGTCGGCGGCGGCGGTTTCTCTTTCGCGGCTTAACGTTGTAAAGTTTTCGCATCAAGTACGTATCTCAAAAATCTGCCACAGCGGCACAGAGACACAGAGATAATGAAGAAAATGACCAGACCCGTTTTGCCTTTTGCTTTTAACCATTTGTTGTCCTCCGTGTCTCTGTGTCTCTGTGGCTAATTCCGGCGTTGAAGTACGCTTCTAATATCTGTCGAAAGTTGTATCAACATCATGGCAACAGTGGCTCCGGCATCAACCGAAAAGTTTATCATCGCGGGTCGTGAATTTCGTTCGCGGCTGATTGTGGGGACGGGGAAATATCGTTCGTTTGAAGAGATGAAGGCGGCGCATCGCGCATCGGGCGCGGAGATGGTGACGGTGGCGGTCAGGCGCGTGCCGCTCGACCGCAGTTCCGAATCGTTTCTTGACCATCTCCATCCGTCGCTCACTATCTTGCCCAACACGGCGGGCTGCTACACCGCCGAAGAAGCCATCCGCACGGCGCGTCTCGCACGCGAAGCTCTCGACACCGAACTCATCAAACTCGAAGTTATCGGCGACCAGACGACGCTCTTTCCCGACAACGAGCAGACGCTTGAAGCCGCACGCGTACTCGTCCGCGAGGGATTCACAGTGCTCCCATATTTCACAGACGACCTCATCATGGCGAAGAAATTATTGGACGCCGGTTGCGCGGCGGTGATGCCGCTCGCCGCGCCCATCGGTTCCGGCCTCGGCGTGCAAAATCCCGCCAACCTCCGCATCATGCGCGAACAGTTGCCCGACGCGCTCATCATCGTCGATGCGGGCGTCGGCACGGCGAGCGACGCGGCGGTGGCGATGGAACTCGGCGCGGACGCCGTTTTGATGAACACCGCGATTGCCGAAGCACGCGACGCCGAACGGATGGCGACTGCCATGCGTCTCGCCATCGAAGCCGGACGCCACGCATATCTCGCCGGACGCATGCCCAGACGGCTCTATGCCAGCGCCTCAAGCCCTCTCGACGGCATCGTTCGATAAACGGCGTCGTTCAATCAAGCGACAAGCGGCGTCTTCAAATACAGCCGTCCTCGTCTGCCTTTCGTCCCACACAAATCATCACTCGAACCATTTCTCTAACCACTAAGAAACGGCGCGAGCCGTCGCCATAACTCGCGGAGCGGTGACACAACCGACGACGGCGGAGATGCACCGCCGCCGCAAGGAGTCGTCGGAGCGTCGCTACTGTTGCGCGGGTTGGGCGTCGTCGCTGTGAAATCAGTGGAATTGTTGTTGTCGTCGGTGCAGCCGTCGTCCTTTCTGACATCGGCGGTCGTCGTGCTGGGCGCAGGCGCACGACCGCTCCCTTCAAAGCAACTTGACGTTGTGCCGTATCCGACTAAATCGACGATGAACGCGCCCGTCGGGCACGCGCCGCTGAGCGCGTTGGTCGTATTGACGAGCGCGACTTTGCCCGCCGTGGCATTCATGGCGATGTTGCCTGTCGCGTCGGGCGTCGGAAGGTCGTTGACGCCGTTTGCGCCCGCGCCCTCTTGAATGAGGTATCGCTGGCCGGGTTGCAGGACGAAGTTTGTGAGCGCGTTGACCTGCCACGAAGTGCCCGTGGCCGAAGCATACTGGACAGACCAACCGTTCAGCGAAACGGGCGTCGCACCACGATTAAAGATTTCGATGTAGTCATTCTTAAAGGTCGAGCATCCGGCACTGCCGCAACCCGCACCGCCGTAGACCTGACTGATGACAACGCACGAAGGCGTCGAGCATGTGACGGGCGTCGGAGTCGGTGTCGGCGTGGGAGACGGAGTTGGCGTTGGTATCGGTGTTGGCGTGGGTGTCGGCGTTGGTACAGGCGATGGAGATGGAGAAGGGGTTGGCGCAGGCGTCGGCGTGGGCGTGGGAAGCGGTGTGGGAACAGGTGTCGGAATTGGCGTTGGCGAAGGTGTCGGGGTTGGTGTCGGAGAAGGCGTGGGCGTTGGTGTCGGTACTGGCGTCGATATGGGTGTCGGTACTGGTGTGGGGGTCGGCGTCGGTAACGGAGACGGTGTTGGAGTTGGCGCTGGCGTAGGGGAGGGAGTTGGTAACGGAGTCGGTGTCGGTGACGGAGTGGGAGTAGGTGTGGGAGTCGGTGTTGGCGTGGGTGTGGGGATTGTGAGGGCGGCATTTCCTTGTTGGCCGCCTGCGCGTGCGCGAATGGTTGCCGTGCCGCCTGATGTGCTGGCGGTGGCGGTGGTTGAAGCGCCCGTGGTGGGGGAGACGACGGCTGTGGATGTGTCGCTCGAATTCCAGATGAATGAGACGTTGAATAACTCAAACTCCGTGCCGTCGATGATGGTGAAAGCGTGTCCGTCGAAGGTTTGGGTTGCGCCGGGATTGATGGTGGCGGTAGCGGGAGCGACTTCGAGACGTGTGATGGGCGTGGAGCGGAAGGGTGTGCCATCGGCGCGTGTGCCGGGGGAGAAGAGTCGCCCGTCGGCGTTGGTGATGGTTGAGTGTTTGATGAAATCGCTGGTGATTGGAGGGGCTTCGGCGTCGGGCGTGCGCGCGAGCGACTGGTTTGAGTCGGCCTCGGTGCCGTAGGTGTGCGATGTGATGATGATGTCTTCTCGTCCGACACGGAGTTTGAGAGAGACGGTATCGCCGCCGTTTGCGAGGCTTAGCGAACTCGCGGTCAAGATGGTGGAACCGCCGAAAGCGGGGTCGTCGGTGGGCGGAGTTCCGCCGCCGAAGACGACGACCGCTGCTCCGGCCAAGAGCGTGGTGTTTGGTTTGAATGTGAAGCGATTGCTGGTCGAATCGGTGATAACGACGCCGGAGATGTCTACAGGAAGATTCGAGTAGTTAATCAACTCGACGAATTCGTCGTCGTCGCCGTCGCGTTGTCCATCGCGGTTGGCGTCGCCGTCGAGATTGTTGGACGTGCCGGGCGGGTCGGCGAGAATTTCGTTGATGACGAGCGGAATTTGGACTGTGAGAGACGTTTGCGCGGAGGCTGCCTGCCCGCGCGGATCGACGGCGGTGACATTGATATTGACGGTTCCGATGCCGACTCCACGCGCCAACCCGTCGGACGCAACCGTTGCCACAGACGCGTCGCTCGAACTCCATGTGAAATCCGCTCCGCGAAAAACCTCGCCGTTTTGGTCGTAGGCCGTGGCGGTGAATTGCCGCGTCTGCCCGCGATTGATGACGGACACCTCGGCGGGCAAAATTTCGACACGCGCGACTCCCGGCGGCGGTGGCGTCACAGTGAGCGACGCGTTGGCGCTGACGACGCCTGCGCCAATTCCTGCACCAATTTCTGCAGAAGCGGTGATGGTCGTCGTGCCTTCGCGTAGGCCGTGGGCGACTCCGTTTGAGTCGATGGTGGCGATAACGGAAGCTGCGGAAGCGAACGTAACGGTAGCGTCGCTGATTTCATCGTCGAGCGCATCGCGCACGGTGGCCTTGAAGCGAATCGTGTCGCCGATGGCGAGGCTGGCAGCGGCGGGTGTAATGTCGATGCTCGCGGGGCGCGGCGCGGCTCCACCGTTGGCGATGCGGAGGGTGGTCGTGTTGCTCATGTGGCCATCGGCATTGACGACGAGCGGAACCGTGCCCGCGCCTTTGAGTGCGCGCGGCAGTACGACGTGAATCTGGTCGAGGCCGGGTAAATCTTGTGAAGGCACGATGGCTTCAACGCGCACGGGGCGACCGCCGATGTTGACGGACACGTCGGTCGCATGGCGGACGCCGGTCGCAAAGATAATGAGACGTTGCGGATTTCCTGCGGCGTCGGTGACATCAAAGGGCGCGCGTCGGAGCGTCTCGGCGGCGAGCGCGATGGCCGCGCCTCTGCCGTCGCTGCTCTCTGTGAAGACGCCGGGTGATGCGGCGGCGATGTTGATTGAAGTGCGCGATTCAAATCCGTCGGGATTGCGAATCACAATTTCAGTCATGCCCGTTGCGGTATTCGTCGGAATGAGAAAGTGAATTCGTTCGGGAGAGACGTAGAAGATTTGAGCGGCGCGACCGCCGACGTGTACCTCCACATTTTCAAAGCGACGCGGAAACGACCCGTCGCGCTGCCGGACGGCTTCGGCGGTGGAGAGCGAGAGGTTCGTGCCGGAGGCGACGACAATTGAATCGGGCGCGAATGTTTTGTTGACAGAAGGCTCGCGGTCGAAGGAAGCGGCGTTGGTAATCTTGAGGGCGTTGGAGAATGGAGGACGCGAAGCGAGATTCGCCACGTAGATTTCGGAATTGTTGGCGTAATCGTTCGATGCGACTGTGCCTGAGAGGACGCGTGGGAAATTGAAGGCGAGGACGGTTCCGTCGTCGTTGAGCGATGAGACGACTTCGGCGGTGGCCGACGCGGGCGCACTTGTTACGCGCGTCAGTGCATCGGTCGGAATGTCGTAGACATATAACTCGACGCTGGCGTCTGAGTTGCCGCCGACGACGTTGCGCCGTGTGGCGAACGCGACGCGGGAACCGTCGCCGCTGATGGTCGGATGAAGCGGGACATCTGTGGCGCGTGAGCCGAGTGATGTGAGACGACGGAGAAGATTGTTGTGACCATCGTGGAGAAAAACCTGTCGGGCATTGGGCGCGGTGTTGGCGGAAAAGACGACGCGCTCGCCGTCGTCGCTGATGGCTCGACCGTAGGTGAAGACGAGACCTTCGACGTTTGTATTGATGGGACGAGATGTGGTGGTCGTTGTGTCATAGATAAATAGGTCGCGGCGCGTGGAGGGTTCGGAATCGTGTGTAGCGTTGTCGCGGATGAATGCGACGTGTGTGCCGTCGCCGCTGATTTTGGCGTCGGTTGCGCCGATGGTGGATGAAGTGTCGGTGAGTTGGGAGAATTTTTGGGCGTGGGTGTCATAGATGAAGATTTCGGAGTTGGCGTCGGGGTTGTCGCCTGTGAGATTGCGGTTGGATGAGAAGGCGATGAGGCGTCCGTCGTCAGAGATGGTGGGCTGAAAATTTCCGTCGAGCGCGCGGCGCGTGGTTTCGGCGGGATGCGTGTCGGTGATTTGGTGGAGGACGGTTCCGTCGTAGAAAAATATTTCGGGATTGCCGTCGAGATTGCGTGCGAGCGGGTTGGCGTTGCTGCTGAAGGCGATGCGCGAGCCGTCCTGAGAGATAGCGGGAGCGGGCGCACGCGTGGCGGCGATGTGCATGAAGGATGGAGACGCGTCGTTTATTTCTGCACGGAGGGCGTGGAAGGTGTCGGCGCCGCCGATGGCCGCAAGGTCGTCGTTTGACTCGAAGGCGATGCGTTGCCCGTCGCCGCTGATGGAAGGATTGATGCTGGTGCGTTCGGGTCGTGTGTCGGTGAGGCGTCGCGGTGCGGCGGTTTGCGAACCCGCATCGATGGCGCAGATGGCGCACAGCACAAGGGCAAAAAAGAGTGCGAGGAAGAACAGCCTGAGACGATAGGACGAGAGATAAGAGGGCAAGGCATCGCTCCTTTTTCTGTGTCAATCGACGGAGGATTGACACCGTGTGGGCAACGAGGAAACAGACGGTTAGACGTGTGGCTGCGGTCGGGCGGATAAGTTTTCAGGTCGCTTGCGACGGGCGGATGACTTGTTCGCGGAGCGAATCGAATCACTTATTCGTGCGAAGGGTTTGACAGACGTTTCCTCTGTGGGCGATGCGTGTGCTGTTGGCGGCGACGCGTCTGCGCGGACAGACGCGGGGCGACTGTGCGGACAGATGTCGGAATGGTGGTGGGGAAGTCGGGTTCGCGCCGCTGTCTCGACGTTTCGACGCGCGGCATTCTACTGTTTTCGGCGTGGAAAACAAGCGGAAAGTTTGCGCGGGATTCTCAGGTGAAATTGTTGTTTTTCCTGAGAATCCCGTGTGATTTGGAAGTCGTTGTGAAGAAATGCCTTGCCGTGTGCTGCACGATTTGTGCAGTTAGTTGATGACCGTCTCCGTCGCCTTGTGCGCGTTCCATTCGGGCAGAGCCTCGAAGACTTCGAGCGCGTACTTGACGTTGTTGAAGGGCGCGGAGACCTGCACGCCCTGCACGCGGTCACGCACGTCGAGCAGGAGTTCGCGGGCAATCTGCAAGCCTTCGTCGCGCGCCTGCTCTTTGCCTTTGTCGGAAGCATGGCGCATGCGTTCCATAATCGAAGGCGTGACGCGGACGCCCGGCACTTCGTTGTGCAGAAACTCCGCGTTGCGATAAGAGACGAGCGGCCAGATGCCCGCGACGATAGGGATGCGTACGTGTTGGATGCGTTCGAGAAATTCGCGTAGCTGGTCGGAGTCGAAGACGGGCTGTGTGATGGCGAATTCGGCTCCGGCTTCGACCTTGTACTCGAAACGCCGAATCTCCTCGTCGAGATTCAACGCGCCGGGATTGACGCCGACGCCGATGCAGAAGGATGTCGGGCAGCCGATGGGATTGTTGCCGAGGTCGAGACCGTGGTTGAGTTTGTTGACCATGTTGGTCAGGCCGATGGAGTCGATGTCGAAGACGGCAGTGGCGTCAGGGTACGGCCCCATCTTGGGCGGGTCGCCCGTGATGAGCAGGAGATTGCGGAGACCGAGAGCCGCCGCGCCGAGCAGGTCGGACATCATGCCGAGCAGATTGCGGTCGCGGCAACAATAGTGGAGCACAGCTTCGAGCCCGACTTCGCGTTCGACCAAGACGGCGGTCGCCTGCGCGCTCATGCGCGTCTGCGCTCGCGGCCCGTCTGGGATGTTGACGGCGTTGACGCCTGCCGTCTTCAAGAGCTTGATTGATTCGAGCGTCTTGGCGGCGTCGCAACCTTTGGGCGGTAAGACTTCGACCGTGGTGACGAATTCGCCGTTGACAATCCGGCGACTCCAATTCGAGCGTTCTTCCGGCGGCACGACCTCGATGTCCGACGGCGTTAGCTCCTCGACGCGCGCCGGACGCGTCGCTTCCGGTATCGCACGATGCATGCGCGGTGAGACGGCGCGCACGGCGTCGGAAATGAGTTTGATGTGCGAGGGCGTCGTACCGCAGCAGCCGCCGATGAATTTGACGCCCGCCTGAATCAGACGCTTCGAGTATTTCGCCATGTATTCGGGCGAGCACATGTAAAACTGTCGGCCTTGCACGTCGCGCGGCAAACCCGCGTTGGGTTGCGCGGCGAGTTTCTTTTGCGTTGTGCCACGCATCTTTTCGATGGCGGGCAGAAGGATGGCGGGGCCGACGCCGCAGTTGAGTCCGATGATGTCTGCGCCCCATTCGTCGAGCCGCGAGGTAAAGACTTCGGGCGTTGTGCCGAAGGAGGTGTTGCCGTCTTCGTGAATCGTCATCTGCGCGATGATGGGCAGGTCGCACAACTCGCGCACGGCACGCATCGCCTGACGCATCTCGGACACGTCGGAGAAGGTTTCGAGCAAGAACAAATCGACGCCGCCTTCGAGCAGCGCGGAGATTTGTTGCTTAAAGAGGTCTTTGGCTTCGTCAAATGAGGTCGGGCCGTAAGGCTCGATGCGTAGACCCAACGGCCCGACCGCACCCGCCACATAGCAACGTCCGCAAGCGGCTTGGCGCGCGAGGCGTGCGGCGGCAATATTGATGAGACGCATGCTTCCTTCCAACCCGTACTGCTGAAGCTTGTGCGCCGTCGCGCCGAAAGTATTCGTCTCAAGCACTTCGGCTCCGGCGCGCACGTACTCTTCATGCACTTCGCGCACTAAATCAGGATTGGTCAAATTCAACTCGTCGTACGAGCGATTAATATAGACGCCTTTGGCGTAGAGCATCGTTCCCATCGCGCCGTCGAAGACGGTGATGTGGTCGCTCTCAAGCAGTTCTCTAAAGTTTTCCATGATGCAGTGGCTCGACGATAAACCATCGACGATGGACGATAAAAACCTCGTTAATAAACGGGAATTTAACTGATTTCACAACGCTTGGAGCAAGCGGCTTTTCATCGTCTGTTGTCTGTCGTCCATCGTCCGTTTCAAAAGAAAATCCCGCGCCTAAACAACGCGGGACTTCAACGGAATCGAAGTTATCGGAGCGGCTGAAGCCGAGCTGTTTAGCGGTTTGTTTTGCGTGGCCGCAAGTCGCCTTAACTCACCACGTTTTTTCTAAATGGCTTATACGCCTCGCCCACGCCCTCTGTCAAGCGGCCTGTTTTGGCGTGGGCGCATGCAAAGGTTTAGCGTCGCTGGCAGCGCGGGCAGAAGTATGTGGAGCGTCCGGCGTGGGAGATGCGTCGAATCTTCGCGGCGCACGCGAGACACGCCTCGCCTTCGCGGTCGTAGACGCGCCAGCGACCTTCGTATGCGCCGCCGTAATAACTGCCGTCGATGTTTTCGGGGTCAACGTTCATGGTCGAGCCATGCGCGATTGACTCTTGTAATACGTCGATGATGGCGCGATGCAGACGTGCGACGCGGCGGCGTGAAAACTCTGCGGAGATGCCGAACGGATTAACGCGCGCGAGAAACATCACTTCGGCGGCGTAGATGTTGCCGAGTCCGGTGACTTTCGTCTGGTCGAGCAGCGTCTCTTTTAGAGTGCGACGCGAACGCCGGAGCGCGTCTGAAAGATATGCGGGCGAAAACTCATCCGAAAAGGGTTCCGGCGCGAGTGCGCGCAACTCTTTGACTCCGGCCAGTTCAGACGCCGGAGCAATCTTCATCATGCCGAAATGGCGTTGGTCGGTGAAGACGAGGCGGCGCGAGTCGTCTAGATAAAAAATGGCGTGAGCAAACTTCGGAAGCGGCGCTTCCAGAGGCAGGAGCAGGAATCTGCCCGTCATACGCAGGTGCGCGATGAGGACGAGCGCGTTGTCCAACTCGAACAGAACGTGCTTGCCGCGACGCCCGACACGTCGTACGCTCGCGCCACGCAGCAATCTCGCAAAATCTTCGGGCGCGGTTTCGGGCGCGAGTCGCGCGCGAACCAACTCCGCAGCGACAATCCTTCGACCCGCAACGAGTCCGTCCAGAGCACGCGCCACAAGTTCGACTTCCGGCAGTTCAGGCATAACAACAGAGGTCAGAGGTTAGAGGTTAGAAAGACAGTTTTAACTGACCTGCGACCTTTAGCCTCTATTGGCTTTGGCGCAGCCGTGTTCGAGCAGCGCGTTCATCTTGTCTGTGGAGGTAGCTTCGGAGTAGATGCGGAGCACGGGTTCGGTGCCGGACTGACGGAAGAGGAGCCACGATTCGTCTTGAAAGAGCAGCTTGGTGCCGTCCATCGTCTCGACGCCGGTGACGGCAAAACCGGCGACCTCTGCGGGCGGCGCAGCGGCTAACCCTGCGACGAGCGACATGCCGACAGCCACTTCGATGTGGATGTCTCGGCGTCCGAAATAGAACTCACCGAACTCTCGATGCATCTCTCGAACCAACTCGGTCGGCGTCTTACCTGATGCCACGATGGCTTCAAGGAGAAGTAGCGAGTTGAGTATGCCGTCGCGTTCGGGGATGTGTCCCTGCACGCCGATGCCGCCCGATTCTTCCGCGCCGATGAGGATATTTTCGCGCAGCATCAAATCGGCGATGTACTTGAAGCCGATAGGCGTTTCGTGGAGCGGCAGGTTGTGCGCGGCGGCGATGCGTTTGGTCAAGACCGACTGCGAGAAAGTACGCACGACGCCGCCCGTCATGCCGCGACGACGTGCGAGATGCAGAAGAATTAGCGGCACGACTTCGTGCATGGTCATCGTCTCGCCTGTCTCGTTGACCGCGCCGACTCTATCGGCATCACCGTCGGTCGCCAACCCAACGAGCGCGCCCGAACCACTGACGCTCTCTTTGAGTGGCGCGAGATTGCGGTCGATGGGTTCGGGCGCGACGCCGCCGAAGAGTGTGTCGCGTTCGGCGCGAATCGTCTCCACTTCGAGCGCGCCGCCCGTTAAGAAACTTTCAACCCAACGACCGCCCGCGCCGTGCATCGGGTCAACGACGACGCGCGCACGTGTCGCGCGCAGGCGGTCTAAATCGACGTAGCTGGCAATCTGTGAACGATAACTCGTCGTGGATGCCTCTATCGCTTCGGTGTATTCGGGCGTGCGTGCGGGGAGTTCGCCACGACGCGCGGGCGTCGTGGCATCGACCAGCGTTTCGACGGCGATGGTCATCTCCGGCGTGGCACTGCCGCCAAAAGGGGCTTTGATTTTGAAGCCGTTAAAGAGCGGCGGATTGTGCGAGGCGGTGATGACGACGCCGCCTGCCGCGCCACGTTCGCGCACAGCCCATGAGACGAGTGGTGTAGGAACGTCACCGTCGAAGAGTGCGACGTGGAAGTTGTTGCCCGCGAGCACTTCGCCCGCGCGTGCGGCAAACTGTTCGGAGAGAAAGCGTCGGTCGTAGCCGACGACGACGAGCGGAAAGGTCTGTCGGCGCGTCGTCTCGTCGGTGTGGAGGTCGAGTTGTTGCCGTATGTAGTCGGCGTAGGCTTGCGCGACGCGTTCGACGTTGGCGAAGGTAAACTCGCGCGCGATGATGGCACGCCAGCCGTCGGTACCGAAGCGTATGGGGGTGAGTTCGGTGCGTTTGTGGCTCACGTCAGAGAGCCTCCGGTCAGTGTGTAGTCGGTGATGGAAGTCTTGTCGCCGAGCACGCTCCCCGCGCCGACCTGCGCGGAGCGACCGATATGGCAACCACGACCGATGATGGCGTTCGAGACGTGCGCGCCCGCGCCGATGCGCGTGTGCGACCAGACGACGGAATTTTCCACGCGCGCTTTCTCCTCGACATAGCACCCCTGACCGAGCACGGAATTAACAATCTGTGCGCCGGGTTTAATCGTGCAGTCGTCGGCAATCATGGAAGTGTTGTCGATTTCGGCAGCCGTGGCGGAATCGAAATTGCCGCGCAGTTTTTCGAGGTTGATATTTTTGACGAGGCCGGAGAGCAAATCGTGATGCACTTGGAGATAGCGCGCGGGCGTGCCGATGTCTATCCAGTAGGCGCGTTCGGGGACGTGCGCGAAGAAGGCTTCGCCGCGTTTGAGAAGGTCTGGAAAGAGTCCGTACTCGAATGAGTAGTTTTCGCCCGCCGGGATGAAGTCGAGGATGTGCGGTTCGAGCACGTAAGTTCCGGCGTTGATGGTGTTGACGCTGATTTCGTCGGGCTTAGGCTTTTCCAAGAAACGATGGATACGACCGTCCGACTCGGTTTCGACCAGACCATACGCGCTCGGATTTTCGACGGGCGCGAGCACGATGGTCGCCGCCGCTTTGCGTTCGTTGTGTTGACGAATAACCGCTTTGAGGTCGAGGTCGGTAAGGATGTCGCCGTTGAAGACGACGGTCGGCTCGCGTATGAAGCCTTCGGCAAACTTGTACGCGCCCGCCGTGCCCATCGGCTGCGGCTCGACCGTGTATTGAATGTTCACGTCGTAGTCCGCGCCGTGTCCGAGTTGCTGTTCGATTTTTTGCGGTTGGTAAGAGAGCGAGAGCGTGATGTTTTTGATTCCGGCGCGGCGCAGCGTGTCGATTTGATAGAGGAGGAAGGCGCGATTGCAAATCGGCACGATGGGCTTCGGCGTGTAGACGGTGAGCGGGCGCAGCCGCGTGCCTTTACCGCCAGCGAGTATGAGTGCTTGCATGTTCTTCAGGGGTCAACAGGATTCGCTTCAAGTTGAAATGCGTCGGGAGTCTAACATTCGCGCGCGGGTGTTTTCAAACGCCGCACGCGACGACGGGCGAACATCGAAATATCGGCAGCTGAACCGTAAAAATTTGACTTCCGAACTGAATTAAAATAGAAATCATCTGCCCTACAAATTTTGTGACGCGCGTCGGCCACAGACGCCGTTTCACTATCTCGGAACAAGGAGTAACAGGTGACACCAGTAGTCTCTCACCCCGACGCGTCGTACCGCACAAGGCTTCATCAAGACCTCAGTGCGATGATTGAATCGAAAGAACTGAGTCTTTCAAATCTACAAAAAGGCTATCTCCGCTCTCGTTGGCTGGAAGAAGTCTCGCGCACGGAACGCGAACTCCAACGCGCCACGCGCAGGCAACGCGTCCTGCGTCTGGTGACAGCCGTCGGCTCCATCATCCTGTTGATGCTGGTCAGCCTCAATCTCGCCGGAGAGCGACTTGCGGCAGGCGCACAAGCCGTCCCCTATCTCGCCATCTTCTTTAGTCTGATGGTCTGTGGGAGCGTGGCCGTCGAGCATTTTCTCAACTACGAGGAACGTGGGCGAAAGTCGGAGCGTCTGTCGGAGCGACTCAAGACAGAGGGCTGGCGTTTTCTCCAACTGAGCGGCGCGTATCAAACGTTCTCCACGCATGCCGAAGCTTTCGCCACCTTCGCCAATCAGGTTGAATCACTCGCGCAGAGCGAAGTCGAAGTCTACAGCCTCGATGTCGTGCGTGAGCGCAAAACCGATAGGGACGGAGGCGACGAAGAAAGCGCAAAAAAGTTGGAACTCTCCCAGAGCGAGCGCGGGCATCTCATCGACACGGACGTGCGAGCGAGGCCGGACACCGTGACGCGCCATCTGAACCAACAGCGGATTCAGTAACGCATCTCGCTTCCGCCGTTATCTGGGAGACGCTGCTCAGGCGCGAGCCGTCGCTGGCGCAGCTTCAGCTTAATGTCAAAGCCGTCAGGGATGACGGCGGCCACTCCTTCTGCGCCAACAAAGTCTGGTACGTCCTGATTGAACCGCAGTTAAAACAACTGGTCGGGCAGCAGGCGCAAATCCAAGACGCACTGCTCCGTTCGCCGGAGGCTTACGCGCTCGCACGACAAACTCTCTACAGCCTCCTGCCCAACTGCCGAAACTGCGTCTGTGTGCCGTGGTAACAAGGAAGGGATGAGTGTGGAGGGATGTGGGATAAAGTGAAAGCATTTATCCATTAACTCATCGGGTCATTGACTCATTGCTTGATTAAATCAATGAATCAATGAGTCAATGGATAAATGAATCATTTAAGTCATCCCACATCCCTCCGCCTTCATCCCTTCTTCGTCGGTTGACACCCCTTTGAGCCAACGTATAATCGAACGTTGAGCGAATACATATCAATCGAAAGCAGAATTAATAAACAAGCGCGCGTGCTCGCCGTGTGAGCGGCGCGTGGCGAAAAGGGGATTAGTCATGCCGGAGAGAAGAGAAGCCGTCATCATCAGCGCAGTGCGTACGCCGACGGGAAAATTTCAGGGAGCACTAAAGAATTTTTCCGCGACCGATTTAGGCGCGATGGTCGTACGCGAGAGCGTCAGGCGCGCGGGCGTGCCCGTCGAAGAGGTTGACGAAGTTATCATGGGCAACGTCATACAGGCGGGACTCGGACAGAATCCCGCGCGGCAAGCGGCACTCAAGGGGGGCATCCCCTTCGGCGTCTCCGCCGTGACGATTAACAAGGTCTGCGGCTCAGGCTTGAAGGCCGTGATGATGGCGAGTCAGGGGATTCAACTCGGCGACTCGGAAATCGTCGTGGCGGGCGGCATGGAGTCGATGTCGAATGCGCCTTACATTCTACCGAAGGCGCGCGAAGGTTATCGCATGGGTAACGGTACTCTGGTCGATGCGATGATTCACGACGGGCTGTGGTGCGCGTTCGAGAATTATCACATGGGGAACACGGGTGAAGTCGTTGCCGAACGCTACAACGTCACGCGTGCCGAGCAGGACGAATACGCGCTCAACTCGCATCGCAAAGCGGCGGCGGCGATGAAAGCGGGAAAATTCAAAGATGAGATTCTCGGCGTCGAGATTCCGCAGAAGAAGGGCGACCCCATCATCTTCGACACGGACGAACCCGTCCGCGAAGACACGTCGCTCGAAGCACTCGCCAAATTAAAGCCCGCGTTTAGACCCGACGGCGGAACCGTCACGGCGGGCAACGCGCCCGGCGTCAACGACGGCGCATCCGCCGTTGTCGTCACGTCGCTCGAACGCGCGCGACAGATGGGCGTCGAGCCGCTGGCGCGCATCGCGGCGCAGGCCACCTCCGGTATCCAACCCGAACTCGTCATGATGGCTCCCGTCGAAGCGATTCGCAAAGTGGTGAAGAAGGCCGGATGGTCGTTGAACGAAGTGGATTTGATTGAACTCAACGAAGCCTTCGCGGTGCAGGCCGTCGCCATCATTAAGGAACTCGAACTCGACCCGCAACGCGTCAACGTCAACGGCGGCGCGGTCGCGCTCGGCCACGCCATCGGCCAATCGGGTTCGCGCCTCTTGACGACGATGCTCTACGAAATGCAACGCCGCAACGCACGTCGCGGACTCGCCGCGCTCTGTCTCGGCGGCGGCAACGCGGTCGCGATGGCGGTTGAAAGGTAAGCTCTCCAAACTATGACTCCCCAAGACCACAACAAGGCTCTCGGCATCCTGCATCTGGCTTATGGCGGGGTTCATCTCCTGCTGCTAACCATTGTGAGTCTCTTTCTCTTTTTGGCGGTCAGCGGTGCGGCGTTTGCCGTTCCATTCGACAACGGCGAACTGCCCGTCACATTCTTTATTCTGGCATTAATCTGGACGGTAGGCGCGTTGCTGACGCTGCCGCCGCTCGTCGCAGGTTACGCAATACTAAAGCGCAAGTCATGGGGACGCTTGGCAGGGATTGTGGCGGGGATTGTCTCTGCGCTCAACTTTCCGTTCGGCATGGCGCTCTGCATCTATTCGCTCTGGTTCTTCTTCGGCGAAGGCCGCGCCCTCTACGACACGCCGCTTGCGTGGGAGACGAGACAGCAGCCATATACACTCAGGGAAGATGCTTCGGACGCTTCGACCTTCGGTTGGAACACTCAACGAAAGAGTTCCGACGAGCGTGAACGCGTCTATGTGCCGCCGCTGCAACCGCCGGACTGGCGCAGTTGATGTTGGCGAGGGAGAATTCAGTGGTGAGCAAAACGATTGGAGTGGTGGGCGCAGGGACGATGGGCAACGGCATCGCGCAGGTGGCGGCGCGTGCGGGTTACTCGGTCGTGTTGCGCGACGTGAAGGACGAGTTTTTGCAGCGCGGCATGAGCGCGATTGATAAAAGCCTTCAACGCGATGTGGATAAGGAACGTCTGAACGAACAAGAGAAACGCGCCATCGTCGGTCGCATCAGCACGACGACCGACATGGGCGCGCTCGCCGACGCCGCGTTTATCGTCGAAGCCGTGACGGAAAAGTTTGAAGTCAAAGCAGAGGTCTTTCGCGCGCTCGACGAACTGGCGAAGCCGGACGCGATTCTCGCATCCAACACTTCATCAATCTCCATCACCAAACTCGCGGCAGCCACACGCCGACCCGACAAAGTTATCGGGATGCATTTCATGAATCCCGTCCCTGTAATGAAACTCGTCGAAGTGATTCGCGGCATCGCCACCTCCGACGAGACGTGGGAGCAGACGCGTACGCTCACAGAAGAACTCGGCAAGACCGCGCTCGAATGCAACGACTCGGCGGGCTTCGTCTCCAACCGCGTCCTCATGCCGATGATTAACGAAGCCATCTTTACGCTCTACGAAGGCGTGGCGACGCGCGAAAGCATCGACGGCATCATGAAGCTCGGCATGAACCACCCGATGGGGCCGCTTACGCTCGCCGATTTCATCGGCCTCGACGTGTGCCTCGCCATCATGAACGTCTTGCACACGGAACTCGGCGACCCTAAATATCGTCCCTGCCCGCTGCTACGTCGCTACGTCGATGCCGGATGGCTCGGCAGAAAAACTGGACGGGGATTCTATGAATACTAATTGCAGATTTCGGATTGCGGAATGCGGATTTGAAAAAGATTACACGCCTCTGTTCTTTTAATCTGCAATCCGAAATCCGCATTCCGCAATCGTGAGTTGTATGCCTGTTAAATCCGGTCAGATTTATTGTCAGAGGTGCTTGGCGGCAAATGCTTTGGGGCATGAGTTGTGCGGGCGTTGCGGGACGCGTCTGATGTTAGTGGTCGAACCGTCGTCGTTGCGTTTTGAGGATGAGACGTCGGCGTCGGCGACGCATGAGGAGTATCTGCTCGAACGTATCTCGACGCTGGAAAATCATCTCATGCGGCTGACGGACAAGTTGGAGCGCGCGCTCGACCTCCTGCTGCGTCAGGCACGAAGTTCTTATCAATATCAAGTGCTGCTCGATTTGTTGGTGGAGACGCTCGGCGCATCGCAGACGATTAACGAGAAGCGTCTGATACGCGTGTGGCGCGAGCGTTGCGACCGCGAGACGAAGGAGATTGAAAACGCGGAGCGGCATCAAGAATTGCGCGCACAAGTCGTGTCGGTCTATCGCGGCGACGAGCGTGCGGCCTTCGTGCAGTTGGTGACGGACGGTTTCGCCAAACTCGACAAGCGAGAGACGACGCGCGGGATTCGCGTGCTCGAACGCGCGGCGGCTTTGTCGCCAGACAATTTTCCGCTCCAATCGTTTCTCGGCGAACACTTCTTCCGCGTCGGTCAGAGAACTCTCGCACGCGCCTATCTCGAACGGGCGTTGGCAGTTAATCAGACCGAGCCACGCGTCTGTCTGCTGCTCGGTTTGGTGTGCGGCGACGAAGGAGAAGCCGTCCGCGCCGGAGATTTACTGACGAGAGCGTTGGAAAACGGCACGCCGTCTTTCGCAGCGCATTACGCGCTCGGTCGCCTTGCCGCCGCCGCCGAAGATTGGCGCGGCGCGCTCGCAGAGTTCAAACGCGCGCTCGCCCTGCGACCGTCGCCAGAGGCGCATTACGTGGTCGGACTGGCCTATTACAACCTCGACCGCCCGCGCCTCGCCCTGCGTCAATTACTGAAAGCCGTGGAGGCCGATGCGGAATATGCGGAGGCATTTTACCTGCTCGGCCTCGTTCATCTACGGCAGGGCGAGTGGGCGGAGGCGAAGGAGGCGTTTAAGTCGGCGCACTCGGCCAACCCCACACAACCGCTCTATCGTGCGGCAAAGGGGCGCGGGCGACGTACTTCCGTAGCGCCGCCGTCGCCGTCGCTATTCGGGACGGGACGGGGCGAGAAGAAGCGACTCTTGACGGGCGGCGACCGACGTTTAGCTGTTGTGCTGCAAGAAGATGCGGCGCAAGGAGCCGCCGGACGTTGACACTCGCGGCGAGACCATTATAATTGCAGCTTTTGCGCTCATGCCGTCCGAGAGCGGCGGGCGCGACAATCAGGGGACAAAAGGGAGCGGCGACGTGCGAATCGAGGTTGAGAGGCTGAACGAACGGGGCGAATCTTTTGCCCACACCTACAATCTGGACGCACTCGCGCTCGACGATGAAGACGCGCAACTGACGGGAGAGACTAGGATTACAGGCCGCGCGAGCCGGAAAGACGAGCAGGTGCGGCTCGTCGGAAAAATCGAGACGGGCGTGGAAGTTCATTGCAGCCGTTGCTTGCGTCCGGTGAAAGTGCCCGTCGAAGCGGAGTTTGATGAGAGGTACATTCCGGCGGCGACCGAGAGCCTGACGGACGAGTTGGCCGAGTTGCAGCCGGATGATTTAGGATTTTCCACGTACGAGGGCGAAAGCGTTGACGTTGACGACCTTGTGCGCGAACAGGTTTTACTCGCGCTCCCGATGCGCCCTCTGTGCCGCGAAGATTGTAAGGGCTTGTGCCCGACGTGTGGGACGGATTTGAACGTCGACGCCTGCTCATGCGAGCAGAAGGAAATCGACCCGCGTTGGGCTGCGCTCGCAAGTTTGAAACAAGAGAAAAAGGTCGATGGCGAATCGTAAGTGGTAGAACGCAAAAGTTCTAACCACTTGCTACGGACGATTAGCCATTTACCATCAACTATTTACCATTCACGATTCACGGTTTTATTCGGAGTAATAATCATGCCAAATCCAAAACGTCGCCACTCGAAAGCGCGCACGGGCAAACGCCGCGCGCATGATGCTTTGCGTGCACCGCAAACCACCGTCTGCGAGAATTGTCAGGAGCCGCGTCTGCCGCATCGCGTCTGCCCGAAGTGCGGACATTACAAAGGCCGCGAAATCGTCCGCCACGAACAAGAAGTTTAACGTGACGGCGGGCGCACTACGGTAACGATGGCGATGTCCACGACGCGTGGAAACGTTTAGCATCTGTTTAGATGAAGCACCGACGCCAATTAACGGGCAAAGTGGTGGTGGATGCGATGGGCAGCGATCATGCGCCGCACCCGGAGGTGGACGGTGCTTTGGCCGCCGCACGCGATTTTCGCATCGGCGTCGTGCTCGTCGGTCGCGCCGATGTGGTCGAACCGGAACTGCGTCGCTGTCGTTGGCGCGGGCAGGGCGACCGTGGCATTGAGTTTGTCGAAGCCGAGGAAGTCATCGGCATGGACGACGCGGTGGCAACTTCCGTGCGACGCAAAAAGAAAAGCTCCTTGAGAGTCGGAACTCGTTTAGTTGCAGACGGTTACGCCGACGGTTTTATCTCCGCTGGCAACACGGGCGCGGCCATGATGACGGCCAAAATGGTTCTCGGAATGCTGCCAGGCGTTGACCGTCCCGCGCTCGCAGCGCAGATGCCAACCAAGTCGGGCAAGCCGACACTGTTGCTTGATGTCGGCGCAAACTCGGATTGCAAACCGCATCAAATGGCGCAGTTTGCTATCATGGGCGACGCATATTCGCGCGCCGTGATGGGAACGCAGAGGCCGAGCATCGCTTTGATGAGCATTGGCGAAGAGGAAGCGAAGGGCAGTTTTCTGACAAAGGAAGCCTTCCCGCTTTTGCGCGACCTGTCGAGTTTGAACTTCGTCGGCAACGTCGAGGGGCGCGACGTGTTCACGGGCGCGGTCGATGTCATCGTTACGGATGGATTTACTGGCAACGTGATGTTGAAGTTGTCGGAAGGTTTGCAGGCGGCGGTCGTCTCCATGATTAAGCAGGAGTTGAGTGCCACGGCGATTACCAAAGCCGGAGCGATGCTGGCGCGACCCGCGTTTCGCAGTTTGAAGAAACGACTCGATTATTCGGAATATGGTGGTGCGCCGCTTCTCGGCGTGCAGCGCATAGTGGTCATCTGTCACGGTAGTTCAAACGCTCGCGCGATTCGCAACGCCATCCGCAACGTCAAAGAGTTTTCCGAGCACGGGGCGCTTGAGCGCATTGAGAGCGGTGTGGCGCAGACCAACGCCGATAGCTTTCAGACTCTACGCGCCGAAGCAGTAGCGGCGGAGTAACGCAGACGGTCTGATGAGAGGACGTTCATGTCGAATATCAATGCTGGCATCTTAGGCACGGGGCGGGCATACCCGGAAGGCGTTTTGACCAACGCGGATTTAGAAAAGATGGTCGAAACGTCGGACGAGTGGATTACCTCGCGCACCGGCATCAAACAACGCCATCGCGCCGCCGAAGGTGAATATACTTCGATGTTTGCCGTGCAAGCTGCGCGTCAGGCCATCGAGCGCGCACGCATCGACCCGTCCGAAATCGACCTCTTGATTTGCGCCACCGTTACACCCGACCAGATTCTTCCTTCCACGGGCTGCCTGATTCAGACCGAACTCGGCGCGCACAAGGCTGCCGCCTTCGACCTCGCCGCCGCCTGCTCCGGCTTTCTCTACGGCCTGACGCTCGCTAACACGATGATTCGTTGCGGACAGTCGCGTTATGCGCTCGTCATCGGCGCGGAGATTCTGAGTCGTTACGTAGATTATACGGACAGGGGAACGTGCGTTATCTTCGGCGACGGCGCGGGCGCAGCGGTGCTCGGCGCGGTTGAGGGCGAACGCGGCATCCTTGCGACGCGTATCCGCTCCGATGGTCGCTACGCGGAACAACTCTTTTCTCCCGGCGGCGGCACACGCATGCCCCCGACCGCCGAAACCTTGAGCGGCGGGATGCATTTTTTCAAGATGCGCGGCAACGAACTATTTAAAGTCGCCGTCCGTTCGATGGCCGACGTTTCGCGCGAAGTGCTCGAAGAGGCCGGATACAATGCCGATGACGTGAAACTGTTTATTCCGCATCAAGCCAATCAACGCATCACAGACGCCGTGGCGGACAAACTCAAAGTTGATAGCGAGCGCGTCTATTCAAACATTGCGATGCACGGCAACACCTCCTCGGCGTCGATACCGATTGCGCTGGACGAATGCATCGAGATGGGCAAGATAAAAGAAGGTGACCTCGTTCTGCTCGCCTCTTTCGGCGGCGGCGTGACGTGGGGGGGCGTGCTCATCAAGTGGTAAATGGTGAATGGTGAATAGTAAATCGTGGTTGAAGTCGCTCTATCTTGACGGATGAAAGGTAAACTTTGAAAAGTCGTCGCTTTTTTCATTTACCGTTTGCCATTTACTATTCACGATAATGATTGCATACGTTTTTCCGGGACAAGGCTCGCAGTATGCGGGGATGGGGCGCAATCTGTCGGAGAATTTTCCGGCAGCGCGCAGGGTCTTTGAAGAAGCGGACGATGCGCTCGACTTCGCACTCTCGCGTCTCTGTTTTGAAGGCGATGCCGAAGAACTTCAGTTGACGGAAAATACGCAACCAGCGATTTTAACCGTCTCGGTCGCCGCGCTCCGCGCACTCGAAGCCGAAGGGCTTGCCAAGCCACAATTCGTCGCGGGTCATAGTCTCGGCGAATATTCGGCTTTGGTCGCGGCGGGCGCTCTCAGTCTCGCTGAAGCGGTGCGGACGGTGCGTGCGCGTGGGCGTTACATGCAGGAGGCTGTGCTGGTCGGAGTGGGTGCGATGGCCGCGATTCTCGGAGTGGAGACGGACGTTGTGCAGCAGGCGTGTGAAGAAGCACGAGAGGGTGAGGTTTGCAGTCCGGCCAACGTTAACTCGCCGAACCAGATTGTGATTGCAGGCCATGAGGGAGCGGTTGACCGCGCCTGCGCGCTACTCAAAGAGCGAGGCGCGCGACGCGTGTTGAAATTAAAAGTGAGTGCGCCTTTTCATTGCGAGTTGATGCGTCCGGCGGCGGAGAGACTGTCGGCGGATTTGGAAAAGATTGAGTTTCGAGATTTACGTGTGCCGCTTGTAACCAACGTGGATGCGGCCATCATCAGAAGCGGCGTAGATGCGCGCGATGCACTGGTGCGACAGGTTGCTTCCGCCGTTCGTTGGCGCGAGTCTGTGGAAGTTTTGTCGCGGGAGGGCGTCGAGACGTTTGTCGAAATCGGCCCCGGAAAAGTGCTCTCCGGTCTGGTGCGTCAGACGCTCGGCACGACGGCGCAAAGTTTGAACGTGGAAGATGCCGGGAGCCTTAAAAATGCCGTAAATCGTCCGTAGTAAATCGTCGTGAGGAAAATCTTTCCGTCTGTTTACGATTTGCTATTCACTATTTACGAATAAGTTTTTTTACTTTCAATGATACAGGAGCAAAGAACGATGCCCGATCAGGAGATTGAGAATAAAGTTAGACAAATCATCGTGGACGAACTTGGTGTGGATGAAAATGAAGTGACGCCAAATGCGCGCTTCATCGACGACCTCGGTGCGGATTCGCTCGACACGGTTGAACTTGTGATGCGTTTTGAAGAGGAATTCGGCATCGAAATCCCGGACGAAGACGCCGAAAAGATTCAAAGCGTGCGCGATGCTTTCAACTACATCGAGCAACACAAAAACAAGGCGTAGTTAATCGCGGCGAGTCGGTCAAACCACCGGAGTCGCGTCTAAATAGAGCGCACATCTGTTCCGGCGGCGAGAATCCGAAGCGTCGTTCGTGCGTACGTCAAATCATCGCGGGTCGTTTCAAAAGGGACGCGATGAAGCGCGTGCGCTGCAAAGCGCCGTCGCCATAATTACAGTTCCCCTGAGAAGGAGCACTCATCTTGAAACGTCGCGTTGTTGTTACGGGTCTCGGTCTGGTCACTCCAAACGGACACACGGTTGAGGCCACATGGTCTGCCCTGATGACTGGGCAGAGCGGCGTCGATTATCTAACGAAGTTTGACACGGAGAAATTCTCCGTGAAAATCGGCGCCGAGGTTAAAGACTTCGACCCGCTCAAATTCGTCGAGAAAAAAGAAGCGCGCAAGATGGGCGCGTTTATTCATTACGCCATCGCGGCCTCCGACGAAGCCATCTACGATAGCGGCCTCGTCGAGCGCGGAAAGAAGATTGACGCGAGCGTTTCCGAAAGCGTCGGCACTTACATCAGTAGTGGCATCGGCGACTTCTGGGCTATCGAACGCGAGCATTCCAAACTCTTAAACGAAGGGCCGCATCGCGTCTCGCCGTTCTTCATCCCTTCGGCTATCGTCAATTTGGCTGCCGGACAAGTCTCGATTCGCTTCGGTGCGAAGGGACCAAACTCCGCCACGGCCACCGCCTGTTCCGCAGGCGCACACGCCATCGGCGACAGCTTCAAAATCATCCAACGCGGCGACGCCGACGTGATGATTTGCGGCGGCGCGGAGTCGGCCATCACGCCGATGAGCGTCGCGGGTTTCGCCGCCATGCGTGCACTCTCCACGCGCAACGACGACCCGACCCACGCCTCGCGTCCCTTCGAGCGCGACCGCGACGGCTTCATCATCGGTGAAGGCGCGGGGATAATGATTCTCGAAGAACTCGAATTTGCACGCCGTCGCGGAGCGCACATCTACGCCGAACTCGTCGGCTACGGCATGACCGCAGATGCCTTCCATATCACGATGCCCGATGAAACCGCTTCGGGCGCGGTGCGCGTCATGCAGATGGCGCTGCGTGATGCCGCTATCCAACCCGAAGAGGTCGGCTACATCAACGCGCACGGCACGTCCACGCCCTACAACGACAAATTCGAGACGCTCGCCATCAAGAAACTTTTCGGCGAACACGCATCGAAACTGGCGGTTAGTTCAACCAAGTCGATGACCGGACACTTGCTCGGCGCGGCGGGCGGTATCGAGGGCGTCTTCTCAGTGCTGGCGATTCATCGCGGGAAGTTGCCGCCGACGACCAACTACGTCAATCCTGACCCCGATTGCGATTTGGATTACGTACCCAACGAGCCGCGTGAAGCACACGTCCGCTACGCGCTCTCCAACAGTTTCGGTTTCGGCGGTACCAACGCCGCGCTTCTTTTCAAGCGTTACGAGGAATAGATGAAAATAATCGTTTTGATGAAGCAGGTCGCCAACAAGGATTCCATCCTTCGCATCAACCGTGAGGCGACGTGGATTGAAGAAGGCGACCTCACTTTTGAAGTCAACGAGTCAGACGGCTACGCGCTCGAAGAGGCGTTGCGTATCAAGGAGAAGACGGGTGGCGGCGAAGTCGTCGTTTGTTCGATGGGGCCGCAACGCGTCAAGAGCGTCATTAAGGATGCGTTGGCACGCGGAGCCGACCGCGCCATCCATATCGTCGGCGACGAACTCGCGCACATCGGTCCCTACCGCGCCGCGCAGATTCTCGCCGAAGCTATTCGAGATGAACAGGCCGATTTGGTATTGACCGGACTCCAATCCGATGACTACGGCTTCGCGCAGACGGGCGTCATCCTCGCCGAACTCTTGGGACTTCCGCACGCCACCATCGTTATCGAAGTGGACGCGACGGGCGAGCAGTTGCGCGTCAAACGTGAGTTGGAGAGCGGCTGGTATCAGTGGTACACGATGCCCCGACCCGCGCTTCTGACGATTCAATCCGGCATCAGCCAGATTCGTTATGCCACGCTCAAGGGCATCATGGCGGCCAAGAAGAAAGAGATAAAGGAAGTACAGCCCGCCACGGATGCAGCGAGCGCAAACGCCGCGCACCAACGCATCACAAGGATTTATTTTCCCGAAAAAACAAAGCAGACGCAGTTTCTCGGCAACGGCAACGCCAAAGCAGGCGCCGTCGAGCTTGCCGAAAAACTTCGCAGCGAAGCAAGAGTAATTTAGGGGTAGCCAGTTGTCAGTAGACAATAGCCAGCATTCAAACGAAAGCTTTCTACACGTCTACGAACACTCGGCGCCGTCTCCTAAGTTTGACTTTTATCTACTGTCTACTGACTACTGTTTACTGGCAACTTAATCTATGAGCAACGGAATCTTGGTTTTCGTCGAGCATCGCGATGGTGCGTTTAATAAAACTTCTTTCGAGGCGCTGGCTGCCGCGCAGCAGTTGGGCGGGGAATTGGCGCAGCCCGTCACGGCAGTAGTGCTTGGCAACGATGCTGCGTTGGCGCAAGAAGTTGCGGCTTACGATGTCGCTAAAGTTGTGTCGGCGGAGAATGAAAAACTTGGTGAGTACACGCCGGACGCTTACACGGACGCGATGCAGCACGTCGTCCGCGCGCTCGACCCCCAGTTCGTCATCATGCCGCACACGTATCTGGTGCGAGATTTTGCACCGAAGCTGGCCGCACGTTTTGGCAAGAGCGTGGTCAGCGATTGCCTCCGCGCTAAAGTGTCGGACGGGGCGGTCACTTTCGCGCGTCGAATTTTCCTCGGCAAAGTTGATGCAGATGTCTTGACCGATGGCGAAGCGCCCATCTTTGCGACGTTTCAATCGGGCGCGTATCGTGCAGACCAGGCGACGAAGGGCGCAGGCGCGGCGGGTGTAGAATCGTTGGCGGTTGAAGTAGGCGACGTGCGTATGAAGCCTGAGTCGCCGTTCCAAGAGGTGAAGGCGGCGGTTGACCTGTCGAAGACCGACGTGATTGTGGCGGTCGGTCGCGGCATTAAGAGTCAAGAAAATCTCGCGCTCGCGGAACAACTGGCGGCGGCGCTCGGCGGCGACTTAGCGGCGTCGCGTCCCATCTGCGATGCGGGATGGTTGCCGATTGACCGTCAAATCGGTTCGTCGGGTCAGACCGTCGCGCCGAAACTCTACATCGCGCTTGGCATTTCCGGCGCGATTCAACATCTAGTCGGCATGAAGAATTCGAGTACAATCGTCGCCGTCAACAAGGACGCGGAAGCGCCTATCTTCGACATCGCGGATTACGGCATCGTCGGTGATTTGTTTGAAGTCGTGCCCGTGCTGACCGAAGAAGTGAAGAAACTCAAAGGCTAAAAACTCTTATCCATCAACACTTGGGGCGGCGTTGGAATCAGCGTCGCCCTTTTGTCTTGATTATTGACTTTGTGCGTCGCCGTTTCCGTCCGCCAACTTACGCAATTCGGCGACGACCTCGGAGGGTTTCCATTCGTTGCCACGATAGATTTTGTGGAGGCGTCCGCCGGGCGCGATGATGGCGGTGCGGAGCGAGTGGACAATCTCGTCCTTCTCGGCGTTGTAGGAGAGGCCGAAGAACTGCGCCATCCTCTTTATTTCTGCGGGTTTGCCTGTGGCAAACTCCCAACGCTCAAACCTTTCCGCGTTGTAATTTTCCGTATGCGCCGCCCCGTAGCTCTTGAGAACTTTGGGCGTGTCGCGTTCCGGGTCTATGCTGACGCTCAGAAGATGCGTCTTGGCGCCGAGCGCCATGTCTTTCTGCAACGTGCGATTGATTTCGGCAAAATTCGTGCTCATCAGCGTGCAGTAATCGGGCAGAGGGCAACGCGTGTAAATGAATGTCAGGACGAGCGCGCGGTCTCGATATTGTTGGAGGCGAATAGATTTGCCGTCTTGGTTGATGAGCGAAAAATCTGGAACCTCGGTGCCAGTTTGCGGCTCTAAGGTGTTGAGTGCAGACGAGTTGGCGTCTTTCGCGGGGGCTTTGGTGACGACCGGATTCTCCAACCAGTAACGACCGTCGGTGACGACGAGTGTGGCCTGTATGCGGTCGCCCGCCGACATGACTTCGAGCGCGTCCGGCTCCTTGAGGGAGAACGACATCGACATTGCTTCCATCAGGCCGGGAATCTCTTCGTGGTCGATTTCGACCTCCTGCCGGGATTTATCGACGGAGACGACTTTGCCCTTGAGTTCATAGCGTTTGGCGTTTTCGTCGCGGGGCGTCGTCTGGCAGGCGACTGAAAGGACGCACAGCAGCGTTAGAGCGACGATGACGGGAGCAGTTTTGTGGAAACTGATAAAGGTCGTGTGTTTAGTTAAACGATTCATGTTGAACAAATTGTCCGATAAAACCGTCGGGCATGCAACATGAGCGTCCCGAAATTCACGTCGGTCAATTATCGCCGCCGCATTTCCGCAAGCCGCAAGGTCGGAGATGCTCCCCTAATGTCTTCAGACAGTTACATTAGCGTCGCACGCAAACTCCCCAAGGGGAAAAAAGAGTTGCTTTTAGTACGATGGTAAGGGTACGATGCCGTTGAAAAGCGCTCGAAATTGCGTCTTCAACTTAACTCAGCCGACGCTTTTCTCTCCACAGATGGCACATACACCAATCCTGTGTCGCCATCTACTTCCGTAGACGACGGCGAGAGAGGCGCGCTCACACACGCATATTTTAAGCAGAGCCAACATTGCCGGACGGGTCAGCCGAGAGGGGAGATGCCCGGCATCCACAGGGTCTGACGTGCTAGAAGACCCAATAGAGCAACTTTATCGAACCTAGAACAGTGACAACATACTTTGCACGATGTTCAACGCTATCTGTAGAAGAGGGTCAACATTCATTGCTCCCTCACTGTGCTCTTTGGACGAATTGTAATGCATCTCTCCATCAGGGGGCGGCGGCGGCGCAATCGGCGCATCCATAACCCCGGCAAAGGCCTGAATTGATAGTATGCACGTCAAAAGGGTGATAGCAGAGAGTTTTTGCACTTGCTTCATGGTTTCTCCCGGTACAGTTGTAGTAGTTAAAAAGTGATGATTCGCCAAAGTCTGCGAATTTGAATTGTGACATCATAGCATGATTGGGAAATTTATTCGCTACTTGCAAAAAACCTTGCAAGTAGCCGTAAGGTCAACTCTCACATGAATATAACCTCTCAAGAGCTTCAACGCCTCAACGACTCGTCGCTGAACCACGCTGAACGTGCACAATATCGTTGTGCACTTGCTAAAGAATTGGAAGAGGCCGGAAATTACGAAGCGGCGCGTACCGTGATGGGTGATTTGTGGCAGCGCGTCGGCGAACGCCCGCGCCTCGACGGACTCGACGAATGTACCGCCGCCATCGTTTTGCTGCGTGCGGGCGCGCTCACGGGCTGGCTCGGCAGCAAGTTGCAGGTGGATGGAGCGCAGGAAGCGTCGAAAGATTTAATTAGTGAGAGCATTTCAAGATTTGAAGCCGTGGGCGAGACGACGCGTGCCGCCGAAGCATTGACCGACCTTTCACTGTGCTACTGGCGCGAAGGCGCGTTTGATGAAGCGCGCGTGATTTTGCAGGACGCTCTGAAGTATCTGACGGACGCCGACGGTGAATTAAAGGCTGTCGCACTCCTTCGTTATGCGATTATCGAGCGGCGTCGAAATCGTCTCAACAGCGTGCTTAACATTCTGACCGAAGCGGCGCCCCTCGTTGAGTCTACACATAACGATACGCTCAAGGGAAGATTTCATATCGAACTGGCGAACGCCTTGAGCGCGCTCGGCACGTCAGAAAAACGCGACGACTACCACGACCGCTCGCTCCTCGAATTCGCGGCTGCCAGTTACCATTTTGAACAGGCTGGTAATACGCGTTCCTGCGCGTTGGTGGAAAACAACCTCGGACACCTCTTTCTCAACCGTTCAAGATTCGACGAAGCGCATCTGCATCTCGACCGCGCACGTCGCTTATTTCTCAATCTCAAAGAGCAGGGCAGCGTCGCGCAGGTTGATGAGACGCGTTCGCGCACGTTGCTGGCTCAGGGGCGCAACTCGGAGGCCGAGCGGCTCGTACGTTCCGCCGTCCACGCCTTGCAAAAGGGCGGCGAACTCGCGCTCTTGGCTGAAGCTCTGACGACGCATGGCGCGTCTCTGGCGCGTCTGGGACGCGAACAACAGGCGCATGCGACGCTGACACGCGCCGTCGAAGTGGGCGAGCAATCGGGCGACCTGCACGGCGCGGGGCGTGCCGCGCTCACGATAATTGAGGAATTAGGCCACTTTCTCGACAAAAATGAGTTGCGTGCATGCTATGAGCGAGCCGACCATCTCCTGTCGGATGTCTTGCACGTCGAGACGCTCACGCGTCTGCGCGATTGCGCGCGACGTGTCCTCGCCGCCGCCTCTCAGGCCAAAACACAAGAACAGAGCAAGCCGCGTTTTATTTACGCGTCGGAAAAATCCGCCGAAGTTTTACGCTACGCGCAATGCGTTGCGACTACCGACCGACCCGTCTTAATCACGGGCGAAACCGGCACGGGCAAAGAAGTCGTCGCGCGCCTCATGCATGAATGGAGCGGTCGTGAAGGGAAGTTTGTCGCCGTCAACTGTGCGGCGCTCTGCGATACGCTGGTTGAATCGCAACTATTCGGCCACCGGAAAGGAAGTTTCACAGATGCGTCTGACGACCATCAAGGGTTCGCTCTGCTGGCAGAAGGCGGGACGCTGTTTCTCGACGAAGTTGGCGAACTCAGCCCGTCGAATCAGGCGAAGTTGCTGCGTCTGATTGAGTGTGGCGAAGTCTACGCGGTCGGCGCGCCGTTGCCTGAAAGCATCGACGTGCGAATCATCGCCGCCACCAATCACGATTTGAAACAGGATGTCGCAAGAGGACTTTTCCGTACCGACCTCTTCTATCGCCTCGACGCGTTTAATGTCGAGATTGCGCCGCTCAGGGAGCGTCCCGAAGACATTCCGGAGATTGCAAAGTTTTATATTGAAGAGGCGTCAGCGCTGCACCGCAAGCAACTTAATTTTACCCCGTCGTGCCTCGAAGCCTTAAAGAAGCTACCGCTTAAAGGCAATGCGCGTGAACTCCGCACCATCATCGAGCGGACATTCCTGATGGCATCCGACGGCGCGGAGATTTCGTCCGAGATGGTAGAGACGCTCCTTTTGCGGCGCACGCAGCAACCCGGTTTAGCCGACGCGTGGACAGGCTGCTCGCTAGATGAGGAGGTTAAACTCTACGAGCGCAAACTGATACGGCTCGCGCTCGATGCCGCGCAGGGGCATCTGACGCGCGCCGGGCGTCTGCTAGGCATCACGCATCAGAGGCTTTCCTTTATTCTCAACGGGCGTCACAAAGAGTTGTTAGCGGTCAGGAAGCCGCCGCAAAAAAGACGCACCAGCATCGTCGTCAAATAGGAAACCCGAACTCCGCAACTCCAAAAACGGCAAGCCTCATTCGCCGTCAAACTCGTCTCGTTCCCGACTCATTCGGGGCGGGCACTCCCATTTCAAGTTACAAAAATTTTAGATGCCGTAAACGGCGTATGCACCTTGCAAAGAATCTTGCTGTGAGGCTTAACTTCTGCTAATGCAGTGGTTTGCCTATGCGCGGTGACGATTATGCCGGGTAATTTTTGCGTGGTTAAAGATTGACTCTCTGACCATCTAAAAAACCAAAAAGGCGCAGATTTACGTAAACATCCAATTAAAGTTCCTCTCGGCCTCCACAGAAGTTGCTATTTGCTGCTCGGCGCAAAATGAGGGAATAGCATTTGCATCACATACCATAGAGAGCGAACCCCTTAGCGGGCGAACTTTAATGTTTTAGTAAGAATTATTGCTAAAAGCTATAGTCAGAAGGGTTTAGACAACGTTGCAACAGATCAAAATCCTATATGCAGAGGACTACGATCTGGTACTTTACACCGTCAAGCAGTTGCTCGAACTGGAAGGCTGGCGTGTGGAGTTGTGCCGGGACGGAGCAACCGCCCTCAAAAGAATCGAGACCCGTGAGCATTACGACCTTCTTATCCTCGACGCCGACATGCCCGGCATGCATGGTCTCGAACTCCTCAAACGCGCACGCTCAATGACGCATCGCCGCCGCACACCCGTCATCCTCTTTACCGCCACCGATTGCGAAGCGGAAGCGCGTTCCGCGGGTGCCGACGCTTTCCTGAAAAAGCCCAACGGTATACGCGACCTCATCCAGACAGTCGAACAACTGCTCGACGGTCGAAACTCCCAGTTCGACTACAGAGACCAGCAATCTTCCTCCAACCGAAGTTAAAATTCTCCATTGCTTTTCATTTCAACCTGATAAGCGTCTGCGCTCCCGTCCATTGACTGCCTTTAAGACTACAAGACGCAGTTTTTCTTATCCTTCCAATACCCCAAACGTTCGCGCTCATCCATCCTCATCCGTCGTCAGTCCGGCATAGCGACGAAAGAAGCCGCTCGCTATCAGCCGTCCTGCATTAGTCGTGTGATGCGTGGACTGATGCAAGGCATGGCAGAGGCAAAAACCGTCTCGGAGTGACGTGAGCGAGTGACGCGGCGAAGCGGATTTATGTTAGGATGCGCGCACTCGATGATGAAAACAATGATGGAAAAAGAGAAGCGACAGGCGTCCATGCTCGACGGAGCGCGCATGGCCGAAGAGATAAAACGCGAGGTGGCGGATGCGGCTGCGCGTCTGTATGCGACGCACGGAATCGTGCCATGTCTGACAGTGGTGCAAGTTGGCGACGACCCCGCTTCAACCGTGTATGTTCGCGGCAAAGTCCGCACTTCCGAGCAACTCGGCTTCCGGTCTGAAAGTTACGCGCTCTCTTCCGCCACGACAACCGCGCAACTTTTGGAACTGGTTGCGACGCTCAACGTGCGCGAAGATGTTGACGGGATTCTAGTGCAGTTGCCGCTGCCTGCGGAGGTAGATGAGTGCCTTGTGTTGGAAGCGATTAACCCGTCGAAGGATGTAGACGGCTTTCATCCGATTAACGCGGGACGCCTCGCGCTCGGACAACCGTCGCTTGTGCCGTGCACACCTGCGGGCATCATCGAGTTGCTGCTGCGCGAGGGTGTGGAGATGAGTGGCGCGCGTGCATGTGTGGTGGGTCGCAGTCGCATTGTGGGTCGTCCGATGGCGACGCTTCTCTTGCAGAGGGATGCAACGGTGACGGTCTGCCATTCGCGTACGCGCAATCTGTCGGAAGTGACGCGCGAGGCAGACATCCTCGTCGCAGCCATCGGTCGCGCGGGGTTTATTCGAGGCGAGCACGTTAAACCAGGAGCGACGGTGATTGATGTCGGCATGAATCGAATTTCGGATGAGACGGAAGTGCGGAAATTATTTGGCGTCGATGCAGAGCGGCGCATCGAAACAATCAGACGCCGTGGATATACGCTGGTTGGCGACGTGCATCCAGCGGAGGTCAGCGAAGTGGCCGGAAGATTGACGCCCGTGCCGGGAGGCGTCGGGCTGTTGACCGTGGCGATGCTGATGCGTAACACGCTCGAAGCCGCGCGACGACGGCGCGGACTCCAATGAGAAGCTGTTGATTAACTGCGGACGATAAAAGAGAAAATGTTGCGTGTGGGTCTGACAGGTTCGATAGCGGTTGGTAAAAGTTACGTCTCGACCGTGTTGATGGAGTTGGGTTGCCACGTGATTGATGCAGACCAAGTGGCGCGCAACGTGGTCGAGCCGGGGACTCAGGGACTGCGCGCCGTGGTCGAGGCATTCGGCGCGGAAGTTTTGCATGAGGATGGGACGCTGAATCGTTCGCGTTTGGGAGCCATCGTGTTTGAAGATGGTGCGAAGCGCGAGCGACTGAACGGGATTCTTCATCCTTTGATTATCAGTTCGCAGGACGAGCAGTTGCGCTGTATTGAGCAGCAAGACCCGCTCGGCGTTGTGGTGGTTGACGCAGCGTTGATGATTGAGTCGGGCAGTTATCGTCGTTTCGATAAATTGATTGTGGTTCACTGTCGCCCCGAAATTCAGCTTGAACGTCTCATCAAACGCGATAAACTCCTGCCCGAAGAAGCCGTCCGACGCATCGCGGCGCAGATGTCGCAAGAGGAGAAGATGAGTTACGCGGATTATCTGATTGACACGTCTGACGGGTTTGAGCCGACGCGCAGGCGCGCGGAGGAGGTGGTCAACGAGTTGCGTGCGCTCGCATTGGAGCGACCCCGAAACGCTACAACGTGATGAATCTGTCCAGACATAAACGTCTCTCTTTCGCTCGTCTGCGCGTCGCGTTGTCGATGGCACTCGTTCTCTCTCTGTTGACGAGCGGCTGCTTCGAGTCGGAGAGGGGCGAGCCTTTTTACGGGCGCATCGTTGTGCCGCACGCACAGGAGTTTCGTTGGAGTGATGGCGGTTTGCCGCGTGTTTTCGACCCGGCGTTGGCTGCCGCGCCGCCTGATACGGATGCTGTGCGCGCGATGTTTGAAGGCTTGACGGATTACGACCCGCGCAGCCTGACGCCCGTCTCGGCGGTGGCGACGCGTTGGGAATCTTCGCCGGACGGACGGCGTTGGACGTTCTATCTACGGCGCGACGCGCGTTGGTCGAACGGCGACGCGGTGACCGCAAAGGATTTCGTTCGTTCGTGGCAGAGAACGCTCAGGCTTGGCGACCGCGCGCCGCATGCAAGGCTGCTGGAAAATATCGAAGGCGCGGAGAACGCCGTAGCACTTGTGACCGACCCGTCGCAACCCTTGTCCACTCCGGTCGCAGAAAGCGATGCTCCGGCACAGGCGACGAGGCAGCAGAACGCGCCGGAAGCAGCCGTATCTTCGTCGCAGGAGAGAGCCACGCCGAGTCCGTCTGCGAAGCCGCCTGTGTTTGGCGCGAGAGCCGTGGATGATTTTGTGTTGGCGGTACGTTTGAGGCGTCCAGATAAGAATTTTCCCGCGTTGGTGGCTCATCCGGTGTTCCGACCCGTGTATGAGCCGGATGCGGAGAGCGAGTCGGCGGATGCGCCCGAAGTGACTCGTAAAGACACCGATGCAGCGACTCAGACAGTGGTTTCAAACGGCGCGTTTCGCCTGTCAACACGCGCGGACGATAGCGTGTTGCTTGAGCGTGCGAGCAATTATTGGGATGCGTCGAAGGTGGCTCTTGAACGCGTGCGGTTCGTGGCGGGCAATGCCGAGTCGGCGCTCGCAACCTATCGCAACGGCGATGTAGATGCCGTGACCAACGCGCCGTTCGAGCCGCTGGCGCTCAAACTGCTCACGCCTTATGAAGATTTTCGTCGCGGCACTTACGGCGCGCTGACTTATTACAGCTTCAATCTCAAACGCGCTCCCTTCAACGACCGTCGCGTCAGAAAGGCGCTGGCGATTGCGCTCGACCGCGAACGTCTGAGCATGGACACGATGAAGGGCGCGACCGAACCGGCCAAGAAGTTTTTGCCTGACCTCGCCGCGCAAGAGGAAGATGCCAAGACGCATTCCGGCGACGCCGACTCGACGAACGAAAGCGATTCATCCGAGAAGAAGGACGCGACCGAAAAAACGGATACACCGGAAACCAACGGCGAGAGCGACACCACGGGCGAAGCCGTCACACGTGACAATGCTGCGGCGGACGAGACGGACGCGCCGGAGGATGAGACGGCCTTAACGCGCAAGGTTGAGGACGGCGGCGAGAGCGAAAGCACGGAGCACGCCGCGCCGCTTGAACAGGACGTGGAGCGTGCGCGTCGTCTGTTGGCCGAAGCGGGTTTTGCTGACGGCGTGGGTTTCCCGCGCATACGCCTGCTCGTCAATCGTAACGACCAACACCGTATCATGGCGCAAGCTGTGGCCGCCATGTGGCGCAACGTGCTCGGCGTCGAGACGGAAATCGTCCAACGCGATTGGGAGGATTACGAGGCGGCGCTCTGGACGGGCGATTACGACATCGCGCGCCGTAGTATGGTGATGCAAACCACCGACGAAGAGAGCAACATGCTCGCCATCTTCGCGCGCGAGACGGAAGCGCAGGCGGCAGCAGCGGCGAGCGCACAACCCGACGCAACTCCCAACACGGACGCCCTGCCAACGCCCTCCACAGATGAGACTGGCGACGGTGCGAGCGGCGCGCATGCTTCCAGCGCCGAACAACTCCCGACTCCGATTCTGATTCTGACCGAAGCACAGGCGCTCAGCGAACTTCCGGCGTTCCCCGTCTATTTCGCATCGTCGTACGCGTTGGTGAAACCCTATGTCGTAGGCTTCGACACAAACCTGCTAGATGCGCCTTCGCTCAAACACGTACGCATCAACAGGGAATGGAAGCCGCCGCAGGAGAAAGAATTAATCAGGATTGTTCGCAACGAGTAGTTGTAAAAATCTTGTGCGGTGCAAGCAACAACGGCGCGTGCTTTCGGCATCATGAAGTTGAGACATGCCATCTCGTTGCGACCTCTTGATTGATGAAGTGAACGCGTGATAAGTTGTTGGCAAGACCTGTTTCAAAAGTAAGAGAAGACGCCCTGAAAAGCGTTCTCCCCGTCTGTCGCGTTTCTTGTTTAAGTTTGGATAAGAACCCCCGTCGAGCACGTCCGAGATGGCTAGACCGTGCATCGTCCTGTCTTTCATTGTGAAGGACGGGAAGAGTTGCACCTGAGCCGAGTGGCCGGAAATTCAGGAGTTGAATATCATGTTTCCAAATTTTCGTATGCATCGTTTGCAAATCACCGCCGTGTGCCTTGCGTTGTCGTTTCTGGCTTCGGCGTGCGCGAGCGGAGAGGCCAGCAACACGGAGTTCTTCGGCAAGGTGCAACCGCCAGCCGAGAACACACTGCGTTACATCTCCGGTTCCGAACCTGAATCGCTCGACCCGCAAGTGAGCACCGGCCAACCCGAAGGACGCGTCTACATGGCGCTTTTTGAAGGACTGGTGGAGTACGACCCGAAGACGATGGAGCCGATTCCCTCCATCGCCGAACGTTGGGTGCCAAACAACAGCCTCTCCGAATTCGTCTTCTACATACGCAAGAACGCGCGCTGGTCAAACGGCGACCCCATCACGGCGCACGACTTCGTTTATTCCTTCCGTCGCGGCCTTGCGCCTGAGTTTGCCGCGCGCAATGCGCCGCTCGCCTACTACATCAAATACGCGCAAGCCTACAACGAGAAGGCCGTCTTCGTCCGCGACCCGCAGACCGGACAGTTTTTGTTAGAGAAGGACGTGAAGGGCGGCGACACGGCGACCAACGAGAATGCCGCGCCCGTCGCAACTAATGCCGCCCCTGCCCCGGCGAAGACCGAAACTGCTGCTTCCGCTAAGAACACGACGACTGCTGGCGAACATCCCGAAAACGTCGGTGGCGTCTCCGAGTTTCCACCTGACGCGACGGACGCCACACGCGATTCCGATTTTCATCACTACATCCATTCGCCCTCGCGACTCGTCTTAAACGGCGACGAGAAGAAACGCGCCAAAGAGATTGAGGCCGACCCGAAATTGAAGGCGGCGGTGGCGGGTAAGGAATTTGTGACGATTCGTGGCGAAGACATCGGTGTCGAAGCGGTTGACGATTACACGTTCCGCGTCACGTTGAGCCAGTCTGCGCCCTACTTCGTCGGCATGATGGGACACCAGTTCTTCCGTCTCGTCCCGCGCAAAGCGATTGAAAAGCACGGCAACACGAATTGGACGCAACCGCAAAACATCATCACCTGCGGCCCCTTCAAACTCGAATCGTGGAAGCCTTACAACGAAATCGTCGTCGTCCGCGACCCGATGAACTGGGACGCCGCCAACGTCAAACTCGACCGCATCATCTTCCCCGCGGTCGAAGACACGACGACCATGATGAATCTCTACAAGGCGGGCGAAGCCGATACGGTGGCGAACCACAACGTGCCCATCGGCTGGCTCGACCGCATCAGGCCGCTCAAGGATTACATGGACGCGCCCGAAGCCGCGATTCAGTATTATCAAATCAACGTCAAGAAGCCGCCGATGGACGACAAACGCGTCCGCAAAGCCTTCAACATGGCGATTGACAAGAATGCATTGGCGCAATGGCGTCGCGTCGTCAAGCCGCTCACGGCCTTCACGCCCGAAGGTCTGTTCCCCGGTTATCCGCAGCCGAAAGGCGACCCGTTCGACCCCGCTGCGGCGAAGAAGCTTCTGGCCGATGCGGGCTACAAAGATGCTTCGGGGAATTTCGACCCGAAGAAGTTTCCGGTCGAGCAGGTCAAACTCGTCTACAACACGAAGGAAGAGAACAAGCAGGTGGCGGAGTTTCTGCAAGCGCAGTGGAAGCAGAATCTCGGCCTCACCATTCCGCTCAACAACATGGAATGGAAGACCTTCTTGAAGCATCGTTCCGGCCTTGAGTATGTCGGCTTCGCGCGCGGCGCGTGGGTCGGCGACTACATGGATCCGTTCACGTTCCTCAATCTTTTCTACACCGAGAAGAACGACAGCGGCACGGGCTGGCACGACCCGAAATTCGACGCCATGATTAACCAAGCCAACTCGACGCTCGACCCGCAGAAGCGTTACGAACTGCTGGCGAAGGCCGAAGCCTACATGCTCGACGCACAACCTATTATCCCGCTCTACACCAACGCGACCAACTTCCTCAAGAAGCCCTACGTCAAGGGCTTGTATCCGAACGCTGGAACGATGCACGCGTGGAAGTATGTCTACATCGAACGCGACCCGGCGAAGTGGGACAGGGGCGTGCCCGATATGTCGAAATCAATCCTTGCAGAATAGCGAGAAACGGCCATGCTAAATTTCATCATTCGCCGCCTCATCGTGACCATCCCGATGGTGCTCATCGTCGTGACGCTGACGTGGGGACTCATCAGGATGGCTCCCGGCAACTTCTACAGCAGCGAAAAGACTCTGCCGCCCGCCGTCGAGAAGAACATCCGCGAACGCTACGGCTTGGACAAGCCGTGGTACGTGCAGTATGGCAAAATGATGGGCAGCATCTTGGTCGGAGATTTCGGTTACTCTTTGAAGTATGAGGGGCAGTCGGTCAACGGAATTCTCGCGCGCTCGCTGCCCGTCTCGGCGATACTCGGAGTGTCAGCCTACTTACTCGCGCTCATCGTCGGCGTGGTCGCCGGAACGCTCGCCGCGCTCAAACAAAATTCACGTCTCGACTACGGCTCGATGGCGCTCGCGATGCTCGGCATCTCGCTCCCCAACTTCGTGCTCGGCCCCATCCTCGTCCTCATCTTTTCGCTGACGCTCTATTGGCTGCCGCCCGCGCGTTGGGGGTCGGGGTTTCCGAGCAAAAACGTCATCCTGCCGATACTCACTCTGTCAGCTATCTACATGGCCTACATCGCGCGCCTGACGCGTTCGGGCATGCTCGAAGTCCTGCGCGCAGACTATATCCGCACGGCTCGCGCCAAAGGTTTAACGGAGCGCGACGTGGTAGTGCGTCATGCCGTACGCGGCGGGCTGATGCCCGTGGTTTCCTACACCGGCCCCGCGCTCGCGTTCCTGATTACAGGCACGGTGGTCGTCGAGCGTATCTTCGCGCTGCCCGGTCTCGGCAACTACTTTATCAACGCGAATCTCAACCGCGACGAGCCTTTGATTATCGGCATCGTCGCCTTTATCTCAATCATGATTCTCCTCTTCAACCTTCTGGTTGACATCGCTTACGCTTTCATCGACCCACGCATAAGGTACTGAAGCCATGAAGGAAGAACGGACACCAACCCAAGCAGTGCCGGAACCACAGCAGCCGAATCGGGGCGACCGACAGGCGGCCATCACGCCTCTCGGCACGCCGCCTGCTCCTCCCATCCGCTCGCGCGAAGGCGACATTATTCACACCTCGCCCGAATTGGCCGTGGGTGAAGGCGACGTGCGTACGGCGGAAATGGGGAACGTCGAAGTCGTGGCGGGCACTTCGCTCTGGAAGGATGCATGGAAGCGTCTGTTGAAGAATAAGTTGGCCGTGTTCGGTCTCATCGTGGTCAGCATCATCATTCTGGTATCGCTCATCGGGCCGCCGATTATCCGCGCCACTACGGGACATACCTATGATTCGATTCCGAGAGACCCGAATCTGATTAAGTCGTTTGCGCCGTTTACTGCGCCGGATGGCAGTTTCTCTTGGAGTCATCCGATGGGGACAGACATTTCGGGGCGCGACATTCTCGCGCGCGTGCTGCTCGGCGGGCGCATCTCTCTGATGGTCGGCTTTATCGCCACCATCGTCTCGCTCATCATCGGCATCACCTACGGCGCGACCGCAGGATATTTGGGCGGCAAAGTTGACGACGTGATGATGCGCGTCGTCGATGTGCTCTACGCCATTCCGTACATGATGATTGTCATCGTGTTGCTGGCGATGTTTGGCGGGCAGTCGCCGATGGGACAGTTGGTGCTGTTGTTCATCGCGCTCGGCGCGGTGTCATGGTTGACGATGGCACGCATCGTGCGCGGGCAGGTGATTTCACTCAAGAATCAGGAATTCGTGCTCGCCGCGAGGGCGACGGGCGTGTCCACGCCGAAGATTATTTTTCGTCACCTCGTACCGAACACGCTCGGTCCTGTCATCGTCTACGCGACGCTGACGATTCCTTCCGTGATGCTGCAAGAGTCGTTTCTTTCATTTCTGGGATTGGGCGTGCAAGCGCCGTATGCATCGTGGGGCAGTCTGGCGTCGGAGGGAATTCAGAATCTAGCTGTCTATCCGTGGCAGCTTATCTTTCCGGGCGTGACGATGGCGCTCACACTCTTCTCTCTCAATTTCCTCGGCGACGGCCTGCGCGACGCGCTCGACCCGCAGATGAGGAAATTTTAGGACTTGATTCATTTAACCATTGATTCATTTGCACATCGAAGCAATGAACCAATGAGTCGATGAGTCAATGATTAAATGCTTCAATGAGGCAACAGGCATGAGTCACAACGGCACGCTTCTTTCCGTCAAAGACCTGCGAACCTACTTCCAGACGGAAGACGGGACGGTGAAAGCCGTCGATGGCATCAGCTTCGACCTCCAACGCGGAGAGACGCTCGGCATCGTCGGCGAATCAGGGTCGGGCAAATCGGTCACGAATCTCTCCATCATCCGGTTGATACCGGAGCCGCCCGGAAAGATTGTCTCCGGCGAAGTTATCTTCAACGGCACAGACATCCTCGACCTCCCGCCCGAAGAAGTGCGACGCATACGTGGCAAGCGTATCAGCATGATTTTTCAAGACCCGATGACTTCGCTCAATCCGTTCATGCGTATCTCTAAACAGTTGATGGAGATTACCGAACTTCATCTCGGGCACACCAAAGAACAGTCTTACTCGCACGCCGTCAAGATGCTTGAGATAGTCGGTATCCCCGACGCAGCGGCGCGCGTCGATAGCTACCCGCACGAATTTTCCGGCGGCATGCGTCAGCGCGTGATGATTGCGATGGCGCTCTCCTGCGAACCTGAACTGCTCATCGCCGACGAACCAACCACCGCGCTCGATGTGACGATTCAAGCGCAGATTCTCGAACTCATCAAGAAACTCAAACAGGATACGGGAACGAGCGTCATTCTCATCACGCACGACCTCGGCGTCGTTGCCGGAATGACCGACCACATCATCGTGATGTACGCCGGAAAAGTCTTCGAGCAATCGCCGACGAGGGAACTGTTCTCCTGCCCCGGCAACCCTTACACGAAGGGCTTGCTTCGCTCCGTGCCCGACCCGGCACACGAAGAAGGCAAGGCGCTCTACCAGATTCCGGGGTTGCCGCCAGATGTCGCGCACTTGCCGCCAGGGTGCCCGTTCAACCCGCGTTGCGACCGCGCCGAAGAGATTTGCCGACGCGAGTTTCCTCCGTTCGTTCAAATCAACACAGAGCATTTCTCGCTCTGCCACTTTGCCGAAGAGGTTTACGCCGCGTCGTGCAGCGAGCGTGATGCGCGTGAAGCAGCCGCCGCGACGACAACGAGCGAAGGCGTTGCTCCGCCGCAAGCCGAAGCGCCTGCGCCGATGCGTGATGCTTCGGGAGTCGAGCCGTCGGAGAATCCATCTCAGAAGGAGGGAAGTCGATGAGTGAGATGGAAGCCACTGCCGCGCACGCAAGCCGACCGCAACCGCCTAGTTTAATGTCGGGCGGGGCGCAGGATGAACCGCTCATTGCGCTTCGTGAGTTCAAAGTCCATTTCGATTTGGGCGGCGGCACGGCGTGGGACAAACTCGTCGGCGGGTCGCCCGTCAAGCGCGTGGTCAAGGCGGTTGACGGCGTTTCTATCGACATCTTTCCGGGCGAGACGCTCGGACTCGTCGGCGAATCCGGCTGCGGTAAATCGACTCTGGGGCGTGCGTTGCTGCGTCTGATTGAACCGACGGGCGGGCACGCGCTCTTTCGCGGGCGCGACCTCGCGCGTCTCTCGCAGAGAGAACTACGCACAGAGCGGCGTCATCTCCAAATGATTTTCCAAGACCCGTATGCGTCGCTCAACCCGCGCATGACAGTCGGGCAAATCATCAGCGAGCCGTTCGACACTTTCGGTCTCGCGCAGGGGCGAGAGCGTGTGAAGCAGGTCAGCGAGTTGATGGCGACCGTCGGTTTGAGTCCGCGTTTCATCAAACGCTACCCGCACGAATTCTCCGGCGGACAACGCCAACGCATCGGCATCGCGCGTGCGCTCGCCGCCAACCCCGCCTTCATCGTCGCCGACGAACCCATCTCGGCGCTCGACGTTTCCATTCAGGCGCAAATCATGAACCTGATGGAACGCCTCCAACGCGAGCGCAATCTGACGTATCTCTTCATCTCTCACGACCTGCGCGCCATCCGCCACGTCTCCGACCGCGTGGCCGTGATGTATCTCGGCAAACTCGTCGAGGTGGCCGACGCCAAAGTCGTCTACGACGACCCACTGATGCCGTACACGAAGGCACTCATCTCCGCCGTTCCCGTGCCCGACCCCGAAATCGAAGCGACACGCCAGCGCATCGTCCTGCAAGGCGATGTGCCTTCGCCCATCAATCCTCCTTCGGGCTGTCGTTTTCACACGCGTTGCCCGTGGGCGATACAGGCGTGCAAGGAAGTTGTGCCGCCGCTCGCGGAGATAAAACCGAACCATTTCGCGGCGTGTATCCGCATCAGTCCCGACCAACCGGACATCGAACAGGTTGCGCCGGGCGATGCGCCGGGGCTGAAAAATCCGGGGCGCATCATCGCACAGTGAAAAATCTCTCCCATTCGTAGTATAAAAGAATAGCATTCTGAATTGTGCGAAGGCGGGCGACGAAGGTGTGCCCGCTCCTGCGGGCAAGAGTTCAGTTTATCTAGCAAAAACGCTTGTCTGTATAACTGCGGACACATATACTGCGGTGTCGGGTGGATTTTGCACAGGGGCGCGTGTGCGGCGCGCAGCCGGTCTTCACTGAGCAGACTCACCCTCCAACCGCACTTTGAATCCCGACAAAAGTGTCCTTACAAGTAATGGATAAAGCCGCTGCCGCCCCAGAGCGCGCCGTGTCCCACACACTAGAACCAGAAGAAACGCCTGCTGGTTGGGCGCAAGCACTGGAATCCCTGGCCGTCGAAAGCGGCCTCGCTCTCCTGCTTGTCGCCGGACATCAGCCGCCCTCGCTCGCCGCGGCCAACAACAACTCCATCTGTCACGCCTTTCAGTCGTCGCCTACACACGCACACCTCTGCGAGCCTTACTGCGGCGTGGCTTACAAACGCGCATGGGATGCCGGAGCGCCCGCGCATTATCGCTGCCACGCCGGACTCCACTGCGTCACGATGCCCGTCGAAACAGACGAACGCACGCGCCATCAACTCGCCGTCATAGGCGGGCGCGCCTTTCTGCGTAGCGCCGATTATCGCGCTCTCGCCGAACGTCTCCGCACAGGCGAACTCTCCGAACTTCTTTCCTCCGACCTCTTTCGCAACGTTATCTTCGCCTCGAAACAGGATTTGGATGAACTGGCAAAACACGTCGAGGAAGCAGCGACGGAGTTAAGAGGCAACGTAGAGGGAGACGACGGAGGAGAAGAAGGGAGAGGCGCAAAGAAGCCGACGAGCGAAACGCGCGTCGGCGCATCGCGCGCCAAAGACCCCGGCAAAGTGTCCTTGATTGGTCGCGCTCCGGCAGATTACTTCTCGTCCGACATCTCGCTTCAGGATGCTTGCAGCCGCGCCGTTCCGTCGCTCGTCGAAATCCACGGCATTGAATCGGTGGCGCTCATGCTCAGACAGGAAGACGCTTTCGCACCCTATTGCGTCACGGGAAGATTCGTCAACCATCCACCGCGCATCTCGCTCAAAGCCAAAGAACTCAAACTGCTACAGTCCGCCCGACAGGGCGAATCAATCACCGTTCCGGCAAGCGGTCGCACGTCTACGAGCAGACAGGATTTTGTCGAACTGTTTCCCATGATTATCGGCCATGAGATAAAGGGCATGGTCGTCGTCGGCGATGCGATTTTAAGCGACGCGCAACGCCGCGCCGTCCTAGCTTTCACGCGCGAAGCCGTGCTGCCACTCGAAGTCCTACGTCTGCGCGAGGAGTTGGAACGACGCATGCGCGCGGCCACAAACCTCCAAGCATTCACCGAACGCATCAACTCGCTAGAGCCTGACGAAGCCTACACCACCATTCTGCGACACTCCGCCGAACTGCTTCACGCCGAACGCGGCTCGCTTCTTCTGTTCGACGAGAGAGCCAACGAACTCGCCGTCAAGGCCGCCGTCGGACCACGCGCAGAGATTGCAAGGGATGCGCCGCGCATGCGACTTGGCGACGGCGTGGCGGGTTCCGTCTTGCGCGAGGGACGCCCGCTCGTCGTCAGCGACATGGCGGTCGCTGGACATCATCCCGCGCCCGCCGAACGCAGTTACAAAACCAGTTCCTTTATCAGTTATCCGATTATCGTCGGCGGTCGCAAAGTCGGTGTCTTGAACGTCACGGACAAGGCTGGCGGCGGCGTCTACAACGAGATGGATTTGGGACTCTTGGAGATGATTGCGCCGCAGATGGCGCTGGCGCTCGACCGCGCAGAGTGGCATCAAAAGGCGACGCAGTTTCAGTTGCTCTCCATCACAGACCCGCTCACAGGTCTTCTCAATCGTCGTTACATGGAGGAACGTCTCTCCGAAGAACTCGAACGCTCGAAGCGACACCCGTCGCCGATGAGCTTCATGATGATCGACATCGACGACTTCAAAAGTTACAACGACCGCCACGGCCATCAGGCGGGCGACCTCGCTCTTGAGATGACGGCTCAGTGTTTGAAGTCGGCCTTGCGTTCGGCAGACGTTGCTTCGCGCTATGGCGGCGAAGAATTCAGCATCCTTCTGCCGCAGACCAATCTCTCCGAAGCACACGTTATTGCCGAGCGCATCCGTCGCCGCGTCGAGCGCACACACTATCCGCACGGCAAGACGCAACCGCTCGGAGCCGTCACCGTCAGCATCGGCATCTCCGCCTTTAGCCCTAATCTGGATACGCCCGCAAGCATCATCTACGCCGCTGATCAGGCGCTCTACTCCGCCAAGAGTCGCGGCAAAAATTGCGTCGATTCATTCTCTCCTAACGCACCTGATTCTCCTGTTGCGCCGAGTGATGCCAACCGAAAAGCCAAATGACCGTGCGCGCGGCAAGCGCATTCTGGGACGCATCGCCCCGGCGGATTTCGTCGGGCGTAGCGCGGCGCTCCGGCGGATAACGAGCCTCGCGCCACACGGCGCGGAGCAAGGCGGCATGCTCGTCCTCGCCGCTCCTTCGGCTGGCACTTCGGAACTTCTCCGACAGGCGTACGACCAACTCTTTCAGCAGCGCGGTGGTTCTTCGCCCATCTATTTCGCCCTGTCGCGCAACGACCAGACAGTAATCGGCGCGGCGCGTCGTTTTCTCCACACGTTTCTGCTGCAACTCATCGCGCATCGTCGCGGCGATACGATGTTGTTTGATGCGACGCCGACGCTCCATGAATTAAACGAACTGGTTGCGCCGTCGGATTACGAGTGGGTCGAACGTCTGGTACAGGCTTATGAGCGCGGGCGTGAGGGCGGCGACGAACGCGCGTTGGTGCGTCTGTGTCTGAGTGCGCCGCAGCAGGCCGCCGCGAGGGGCGCGCACTCGTTGGTCATGCTCGACGACGTGCACTTGGCAGAGCATTTGAAGGGAGAGACGAATCTCGGTGCGGAGATTGCGCGCGCTTCGACGAATGCGGAAGTGCCTTTTGTGTTGGCGGGTTTGCGTCGGCGTCTGTTGGACGTGATGAACGAATCGGAAGAACGCGTGCCGTTCGACGGTTTGGCGACGCTCCATCTCGAAGACCTCACGAACGACGATGCACGCTTGCTGGTCGAGCGTTTGGCGCGCACGTTGCGTGTCCCACTCTCGGACGAGACGCGCGATTTGGCCGTCCAGCAATTCGCCGGAAACCCTTTTTGTTTGACGGCGCTAGTGCAGGCGGCGCAGGCGAGCGGCGCGTCGCTGCAAAGCTTCCGTGACTGTCAGCAGCTTTACGTCGACGAGCTGATGGGTGGGCGCATCAATCGTCGCTTCAACGCGTTGCTCGAAGAGATTTCGCCGCCCGTCGCTACGAGGCGTTCGCTCATCCGCGTGTTGCATGAATCGGCGGGTAACATCGGAGGGAAATCGCCCGTCGAAGCGTGGCGACGACGTTTGAATCTCGAAGGCGCGGAACTCGAACGCATCATGCGCGGCTTGCACGTCTACGAACTGGCGAGCTTTAATTCCACTTACGTCGAGATAGGAACAGGGCTTGTCTGGCGCGAGTATTTGGCGGCGAATTATCGTCTGCAAGTTTCCGCAGAGCCGCGCGCGTTAGTGGTAGCAGACACGTTAGTCGCCACGCTCAAACGTGCGCCGCAGACGATGGCACGCCATTACCGACGCGAGGCCGCGCTCAAGTTAAACGAACTTCTCGCGCGTTTCGATTTTCAGCGCGTGCCCGCAAGCCTGCTTCATTACGACCGTTTCCGAAGGATGTACAAAGGCGTGAGTGGCGAGGAAGTGGCGGCGGGGCTGGATGCCGAGACAGACCTCGTGCGTCTGCCGCAAATCGTTCATGCCGCGAGCGGCGCGTCGTTTCATCCGCCGCTCCTGCTCGTCACGGACGAGGAACGTTGCGTCGTCGCACACGGTTTCGACGCCACTCCGTACACGGATGCTAACGCCGTCGTTTGGGTGGCCGCCGAAGTCGAATCGAAAATGGAAGTAGGTCGCGCGTTGACGGAGGTGTGGTGTGAGCGACTCACACAGTTGGCGCATGCGTGCGGTTTTAGTCGTGCGCGTCTGTGGTTGGTGTCGCCGGAGGGGTTTTCGGCGGACGCAAGCGAGTTGTTGAACGAGCGCGAAGCCTTCGGTTCAAGCCGACAGCAACTCGAACTCCTGACCACACGCATCAGACCGGAAGAACGCGCCGACACTGCTTCCGCTGCGCTCGACGAGTTTGAAATGGTGATTCCCATGGGCGGCGATACAGAGCTAATTGCGGCGCATACGGTGGAGCAGATTGCACGGCGTTTGGAGTTTCAACCCGACGCTATCAATCAGATAAAAACCGCGCTCGTCGAAGCCTGCATCAACGCGTCCGAACATAGTCTCAGCCCCGACCGAAAAATTTATCAACGTTTTCGCGTAGAAAGTGATAAATTAGTCGTGACAGTTTCGAGTAGAGGCGTCGCATTAACTCCTCCCGCCTCTCAAAACAACGAAATATCGAACGGCAACGACACGAACGGCAGCACCAAAGGCCGTCGTGGATGGGGGCTAAAATTGATTCGCACGTTGATGGACGAGGTGGAATTTGAGCGTGTGGACGATGGAACGCGCCTGCGTATGACGAAATACTTGCGTAAGTAAGAAGGGACTTCACGCAATGATAGAACCTTGCAACAACTATCAGGGAGGGGCGAGGGGCAGCGGCGACATCGCGGTGGTTTATGCCGGAGATTACGTCAATAAACTGAGCGGCGAACGCATCGAACGCGAATGCCGCAACAAACTCGACGCGGGATGCCGCACGCTGATTATCAATTTCAAGGGCACGGAATTGGTCAACAGCATCGGTGTTTCGATTCTTCTCGGCGTCATTGATGCGGCGGAAGAGACGGGCGCGCATATCGTCTTCGCGGAAGTCAACCGCCACACCATCAAACTCTTCGACCTACTCGGTCTGACGCGTCACGTCGCATTGGCCGATAACGAAGATGCAGTTAACAAGATGTTAGCCGAATTCGCCGTTCCACCAGCCAACCAGGGGCACTAAAGAACAAGCGGTCGTTAACATGCAACAGTGCGCCGTCAAAGGAAAGCTTCCTCGACTGCACATTTCATCTTTGTTTACGAAGCGGTGGTCTTTATGTCTGACAGGTTGCGAAAAGTTCTGCACGCCTTTGCCGCGCTCGCCGACCTCGGCGAAGAACTCGCCGACACCAGCGACTTTGAAGAGATGGCTCGTTCCGCGCTTCATGTGGTGCTCGGCGCGTTAGGGATTCGACGCGGCGCAGTGGCGGAATACGACCGCACGACGTCCACCTTACGTTTCATCGTGGCGCGCGGCATCGGCGATGCGTTGTCCTTCAGCGTTCCTCTCTCAGCGGACGATGCCGAATCTCTGCGCGCAGGCGAGACGCTCGGCTTTCTCCTCACCTCTCCAACGGAAAACAACTCCGGCCCGACGAAGACGCAAGACGATTCCGAAGTCGCTGTCGATGTCGCTGCTTCGACGCTCGACGAGCGTTTGAGAAAGCTCTTTGAAAATCTTCGCGCGGAACTCGTCTTGCCGCTCGTCGTGCGCGGCGACCTGGTTGGCGTTATCCTGCTCGGCGGAAAAGCGAGCGACGAATCTTTCACCACGGACGACCGTGAGGTCGTGCGCGCGATGGCGCGACACATCGGCGTCGGCATCAACAATCATCGTTTGATGCGCGAAGTCGAACACCGCGCCGTGGAGAATCTGCGTCTCTACGACGAACTGCGAGCCATCTATAACGACACCGTGCGCGCGTTTGCCGCCGCGATTGATTGCAAAGACACCTACACGCAGGGACATTCGGCACGCGTCGGCAAGTACAGCGAGATTATCGCGCGCGAGATGGGTTGGAGCGACGAACACGTCGAAGGCATCGCCGTCGCGGGCTATCTCCACGACATCGGAAAACTGGTGGTTGACCGCGACATCATCAACGCGCCTTACCGCATCGACGCCAAGCAGTCGTCCGAACTCAATCGACACCCCGCAGCCGGATACGAAATTCTCGCACCGATTCGCCATCCTTATGCCGACATTCCACTGATGGCTCGTTACCATCATGAACGCATCGACGGTCGCGGTTATCCAGAAGGCTTGAAGGGCGACGAGATTCCCATCGGCGCTAAAATCGTCGCGCTCGCCGATTCGTTCGACGCCATGACGACCGACCGCCCATACAAACGACGCCGCACGTTTGAGGATGTCGTGGCGGATTTGCGTCGCAATACGGGCAAGCAGTTTGCGCCGGAAGTGGTCGTCGCCTTTTGTCGTGCGATTTTGAAGGAGATGAACGGCGAAAAGCGTCCGCGCGAGATATTCAAACTGCTCGGCAAAGACTACCTCGAACCCGAACGCCTCATGCCGCTCGTCGCGGAGTTGATTGACGAACTCGAATCAGGCGCATACGCCGTCGCGGGCGGCGCCTGAAACGTCGAGCACGAATACTCTCAAATACAAGTGCGGGTTGTCGAACATTCATCGGCAACCCGCATTTTTATTCCCGGCGGTTCGCTGTTTTATTTTCAACTTCATTGACTCGCCGCGTGATTTGACATAAAAGCGACTGGCTCGACGTAACTCATTCCCGCCACGGGAGGACTCACGATGTGGAATGAATTCAGGGAATTTATCAAACGCGGCAATGTGATTGATTTAGCCGTCGCGGTTGTTATCGGCGCGGCGTTCGGAAAAATCGTCACGTCGCTCGTTGACGGCATCATCATGCCGCCCATCGGATTGCTGCTCGGCAAGGTTGATTTCGCAAACCTGTTTTATGATTTGTCGGGGCAGCATCCCGCGACGCTGGCGGAAGCCAAAGCGAAGGGCTTGCCCGTCGTCGCCTACGGTGCGTTTATCAATGACGTGATTTCTTTTCTCGTCATCGCCTTCGTTATCTTCCTTTTCATCAGGCAATACAACCGGATGAAGAGCAAACAGGCAACCGACGCCGCGCCGACGACCAAAGACTGCCCGCATTGCCTCTCAACAATTCCGCTCAAGGCCACGCGCTGCGCCAATTGCACCGCAGATTTACAACCCACGCGAACCGGACAGGCAATGCAGACGCGCCAACGTCAAAAGGGCAACGCTCGCGGCATTGCCCTTTTGACGTGCAGACGAAAAAGACTCCGACGTGTGATGATAAATCCTTATTTCGGCTGGATGCGGAGGGTGTAGCTGCAAATCTCAATCTTGTCGTCGGGCGAGACGGCGATGCGTTCCTCGCGCGGCGCTTCGCGTCCGGCGACGAGCGTGGCGTTTCGGCCTTTGGCTGTGAGCCAATAATGTTCGTTGCCGTCGTGTGAGATGACGGCGTGGAGTCGGCTCACTTCGGCGTCGCCCTTGAGCGGAATATCGACCGAGACTGAACGAGAGCCGCGACCGATGGTGACTTCCGGTTTCATGATAGGCACAACGTTTTGACGCACGCCGCCCTGCCAAACTTCGACCGAATAGAGTTCGACCGGACGAGGCACGGCCACGCGCGTCACATCGCCTTCGGTTTCCGTCATTTCGCTATCGTCACCCGCTTGTGTCGCCCCTGAGCCTGCCCCTAAACCTGCCAGTGCGCCTTCGGTGGGTCGCGTCGTAACCATCGTATGGCCGGTTTCGGTTGCGTCCCAGACGGGTTGTACGCGAAACTCGCCCTTGTTGAGCGTACCGTCAACACGCAGTTCGACGGCGAAGGATTTCGTGGCGAGTTGGGTTGAGCCGCTCAGTTCGCGCGCGCGTTCCGAAAGGACGTAGAACAACCCTTGTTCGAGGCCGCGACGTTTTTCGCCCTGCCATTCCTTGTCGTCGTCGTTGCTTAAATAAACGATGTATTCGGGCGGGATATAGGTCGGGCCGCCGGGCGGCGTGAACATCTCGCGTTGCATCACCACTTCGATTTCGCGCGCCACCTTGACCAGAAATTCTTCCCAGATGCGACGCGGACGCGCCTGTTCATCTACGGCGGCCAAAGGGTCTTCTTCGCCCTCGCCGTCAATCCATCTGCGTATCGCTTCAAGTAATCCCACAGTCGTCTCACCCCTCTCGCTGATAAATACTTAATTCTTATCTCGTTTTCAAAAACTTACGACTCACCCAACCTCGATTTGAAGAAAATTCGATGTCTTCAATCGGCGTGACACGTTCCAGCACTTCAACCTCCAACCATCCGCCGTTGACGGTTAAGACGCGCACGCGCGAATCCCGACCGATGCGACCAATTATGCTACTTAGTTCGGTCGGCCCCTGCCGGACGTTGACATCAGTGCTCGCCAAAAGTTCAGCCCCAACTTGCATTGCATCCGACGGCCTGGCCGGAGTTCTGGTTTTTGTCGGCGGCGTTGTTGTCTGTGTGGAGCCGAAGCGCACGCCGCGCACGTAATTATGCGTCGCCAAGAGCATCACGGCAAAGGCCGCAATCAACAGCAACGCCACCAACCAGCGACGCCCGCGACTCGAAAGCCCACGCATCGGATAGTCTTGACTCTCACTAGCAGCCGCGACGTGCGCTGGCATACGCGCGCCCGCAGATGGATGCGAATCTTCACGCGGATGGAAAGACTGCTGTACGGGCGTCTCCTGCGCGACGGGGACGACGATGCGCGGACGCACCACGTAATCGGCGCTTCTCTGTGAAGGACGCAGGGGCGAGTCGAAGGAGACGGGCGGCGGCGACTGCGGGCTAAGGTTATTGAAAGAGGACTTTTGCCGCTCAGTCGGCGCGTTGGTCGGAGACGCGATGGCCGCGCCGTTGGTGCCAGAGAGCAACTGCGTGCGCGGCATGGTCGCGTCGCGGAGTTCGGCGCGAAACTCGCCGACGGTTTGATAACGCTCGGCAGAATTCGTCGCCGTCGCGCGACGCAGTACGCGCAAGACAAACGATGCCCACGGCTCGTCGGCGATGGATGGCGGGAGTTCTGTAATCGGCCTCTGCGAAAAACGTCGCGGCGCTTCGCCCGTCAGGAGCATGTAAACGGTTTTGGCGAGCGAATACACATCAGCCGCAGGCGTTAGATGAGGCGTCTTGCGCGCAGCGAGGGCGTTGATGTCGAGCGGCCCCGTCTGCATCAGCGGGTGATGCTCCGGCGCGGCGTAGACATCCGTGCCGACGCGCGTTATCGCGCCCTCGACGGCTTCGATTTTGGCGACGCCAAAATCCGCAATCTTGACCGTCCGATGGTCGGCGGTGAGCAGGAGATTCGAGGGTTTGATGTCTCGATGAATAACCTGCTGTTCGTGCGCGTGTTCTAGTCCGTCGGCGACCTGCTCGAAGTAGAAAAGCGTCTGTTGAAGCGACAGGGAATGGTTGCGGCACAATGCCTGTAAGTCGCCGCCGGGCAAATATTCGAGGACGAGATAATGAAAAGTTCGATTCTGTAGGTCGAGCGCCGTACCGTGGCCGAGACGGTTGATGATGTTGGGATGGCGCACGCGGTCGAGCGCCATCGCTTCGTTGCGAAAATTGCCGATGAGCGTGCGTTCGAGTTCGGTGTCGGGTTCGCCTTGCAGCGACGGATTAAGGGCTTTGATGACGACCATCTGTGGCGCACCGTCAGCCGCCGCCACGTCGCGCGCCACGTAGACCTCGGAATAACTGCCGCGACCGAGGCAGTCGAGTATGTCGTAACGCCCGTCGAGCCGACACTGTTGCAGCTTGAGTTCACTCATCCGTTCTGGCTCTCGAAAAAATCATCCTCAATTAACATCCGCGCATTCGTTGCGTCGTTGGTTACGTCGTCGTCGTATCCTCATCCTCAAGGACTGGGCGAAATGGCCGTGCCTTGCAACGGTTCTGTGTGCGGCAAGCCGCTGCCCTCAGCTTTGATGTCGGATTGGAGCGCCTGCGCTGCATTGTGCGCCGCCTCTGGGTTGTTTGACATGAGCGAGGCGGTGGCCGCCGCCATGCGCGCTTCAATTTTTAGTTGGCCGTTCTCGGAAGTGGTCTCCTGATCGATTCTTTCAATCGCTTTGTTGAAAGCGGGGAGGGCTTCGAGAGGCTTGCCGGAGAGCAACAGCGCGCGTCCGTAGAGATAAAGAAACTCAGGATTGGGCGACGTGAGCGGCTGTCCGTTCATCTCCGTTGACATCCGGTTGACTTCGGCGGCGGGCGCGCGATCAACTTGTCGCCGTCGCTGTTCGTAGCCCGTCGCGGCGTTGGCGACGGCGGGAGTCGGCGCGGTGTTCGTCGTGGTCTTCACGTCGGGCGAGGCCGAACCGCCGAACATGCGTTGGTACATCATGCCGCCGAAGAAGGCTGCGGCGGATGCGACGAGAAGCAGCAACATGAAAGCCAACGTTTTGCCACCGCCGCCGCGCGATGCGGGAGCGGCGTCGGCGTCCGCACGTCGTGCCGAGGCGTCTGCGAAAGCGGCGGACGTTTGCGTTCGTTCGACGGCGTTTGATTGTTTCGCCACGCTCCCCGCGTTGTTGAATGGCCTTTCGAGATGAGTCGCGGAGGCTGTGACGGCAGCGACTTGCTCTTGCTGTGACGTATTTGCCGAAGCAGACGACGGACGCCCGGCGATGAGTGTCTGCTCACCGTCCCAATCGCTCTGGCCGTCGGACTGTGCGGGCTGTCTCGCATTCTCGCCGAGACGAATCACGACCGCCGTGAGATTGTCCTCCGCGCCGCGCTCGAAACAGCGACGTTTCATCTCGGCGCACGCGGCTTCTAGGTCAGGCGTGCCGACGAGAATCGAACGCAGTTCGTCGTCGTCGATGTGACGCGTGATGCCGTCGGTACAGAGCATGAAAGTCGTGCCGTCTTCGACCTCAACCACTTTCATGTCAACTTCGACCGAAGACTCCGCGCCGAGCGCGCGACTGATGACGTTGCGGCTCGGATGATTCGCGGCCTGCTGCGGCGTCATCCGTCCGGCGCGCACTTCCTCTTCGACGACGGAATGGTCGTCGGTTTCGCGTCGGAGATTACCGTCGGGCGTGAGGCGATAGAGACGCGAATCGCCGACGTGTCCGACCGTGGCGCGTCGCCCGTCGAGATGAAGCGCGACGAGCGTGGTCGCCATCATCGAGAGTTTGGGATGCTCGCGCGACATCTGGTGAATCGAACTGTTGGCGCGCTGGATGGCAATCTCCATCAGGTCTTCGACATCTTCGCTGTTTTGCAGGTGACGAAACGCTTCGTCGAGCACTTCGATGGCGGTCTGCGAAGCGACTTCGCCCGCCTCCGCGCCGCCCACGCCGTCGGCGACGGCAAAGATGCGTCGCTGATCGTCTGCGAGAAACGAATCCTCGTTGAGCGGTCGTCGTTCGTTCAAACCCCGGTCTGTGACCGACGCCGTTGTGATGGAAATCTCCACTTGTTCCGTCATTGCACCGCCTCCGGGATGGAAATTTCGCGCTCCTCTCGCATGGCTTCGCCCGTCGCTCTTGCCTGCTGCTGCTGCGCGGGCATCGCGGGCAATGCTTCCGCGTCGCGTGCGTTGCGGTGCGAGAAGGCGAGCAGCATTCCGAGCATGGCAAAACTCGTTACGAGACTAAAGCCGCCATGACTGACGAAGGGCAGCGTGATGCCGGTCATCGGCAGAGCGCGCGTTGTGCCGCCGATGTTGACGAGCGCCTGAAAACCGATAAAGGCTGTCAATCCAGCCGAACAGAGTTTGGTAAACATATCGCGCGCATCGAGCGACGTGCGGAAGCCCGCGTTAACGAGCACGATTAAGGCTAGGATGACGACCGCGCCGCCGAAGAGTCCGAGTTCCTCACCGATGGCGGCGTAAATATAATCCGAATCGGCCACCGGAATCACTTCGGCAAATCCCAATCCGAGTCCGCGCCCGCTCGTACCGCCCGCCGCCATGCCAAAGGTCGCCTGCGCTGGTTGAAACGCGATGCGGTCGAACCACACATCGACGTTCACAGTCTTACGCATCGCGGGGCTTTCCTCCGCCAGTTCGCGCATGCGTTGGTTCTCGGAGAGGGCCTCTTCGTAATCCTTCTTCCACCACGCCACGTCGGGCGAAGGCGGATTGAAGCCGTCGAGCCAGAGATGAAAACGCTGCTTGATGCGCGACGGCAACGCCGCCGTCACCGGACTCGCGATGGTCGGCAGAAGCGGTACTTTCTCCTGAACGTTTGGCGGCAGCGCGCCGACGATGAGCACTGCGACGACCAGAACGAGCGACCCGACGAAGAGTAAGAGTTGCGGCCAACGACGGACGGCGACGAGATAGAGTGTCGCATACGCGCCGATGAAGACGAGCATCTGCCCGAAATCCTTGAGCACGAAGAAGGGGATGAAGGGAATCGCGCCCATCAACAGGAGCGGCAGAACGTCGCGTGCGCGCGGCACGCCCCAGTAAGTGCGCGCCAGTTCGCGATAGTGCGCCGTCAGGATTCCGGCGAAGCCGAGCAGGAAAGGAATCTTGGAAGGCTCCCACGGCGTCATGTTGCCGAGAGCCTTGCCCGCGCTCGACGTGGCGACCGCGATGGAGAGCGGAACGAGCGTGATGAGGACGATGACGAAACTGTGGCGTTGGAGCCAGCGCAGCGAATCGTCGCGCACGCATAAGATAAAGGCGGCGACCAGCGCCGCGAAGGCAAAGAGCGGAATCCATGTGAAGCTGGAGACGAGCGCCTGACTAACGGTGACGTTAGAGCGTCGCGTCTCTTCGGGCGCGGGCATGGCGTTGGGTTGCGGCGCAGTCGCTTCCATGCCCATCATGCGTTTTTTGTCAGCGTCGTAATACTGATTGATGTAGCGCATGCGTTGCACTTGCGTCTTCTCGGCGCGTGCCTGCGCTTTGTTGCGCGAGCCGTATTCGGGGTCGCTGTAGAGACGGTATTGCACCAGCATTCCGACGGAGAAGAGAAGAATGGCGGTGGTGTAGAGCGTCCAGTTGCCCGCAAACTTCATCCGGCGCGAGAGCCAGAAGAGAATAAAAATAACCGGGACGTAGAGCAAGAGGTCGCGCGCCGCTCCGACCATCGACGGCTCGTAGCCACGCAGCAATGCCGCGCGATACACGGCGACGTATCCCAAGACCTGAAAGCCGACGATAACAATCAACGCCAGTAAATGTGATGATGCACGATTTTTCATAGACACAGCAGCCGGAATTCAAATTCCCATACCGGCAGACCCTCTCTGTTGACAAACATCAGAACCGAAGTCGCAACCGACCAACGACGAAATTCTCGCCTCTCAACGTTGCGCGACCTGTCGCGGTTTCGCGGGCGACGCTTGTTGTCGCGGCGGCGGCTGTTGTCGCTGTTGCTGTGGCGACTGTTTCGGTTGTGCTTCGGCAGCAGGCTCTACTTGTTGCGCGGGGAGTGTGCCGAAGAGTCCGAGTTCGCGCGCCTTGAGCACCAGCGCGGCGGCGATGGGAGCTGCGGCGCGCGAGCCGTAGCCGCCGCCTTCCACAATCACCGCCATCGCTACCTGCGGATGTTCCAACGGCGCGATGCAGAGAAACCAACTGTCGATTCGCATCTCCGGCGAGAGCACGATTTGTTCATACTCGCGAATGATGTTGCCACGACGGTCGCGCTCGACCTTCTTGGTCGTCTTCGGCTCGCCCGTCTTGGGATCGTAGAGCGGAACCTGTTTTTCCGCCGTGCCCGTCTTGCCGCCCGAAGTGATTCCGGCAGCCGTGATGGGCCCGAAGACGCCGCGCGCCGTGCCTGACGCACCTTGCGTGACGAGTCCCATGATGCGACGCATCTCGGCGGCATGCTGCGGCGTCGTCGCCTGTGCATAGACGGCTGACGGTTGGTTATATTCGATTCTCGGCTTCATCAGTTTGCCTTCGAGATTGGCAATCGACGAGGCGGTCAGCGCCATCTCGAAGGGCGTCATCTGGCCGGAGTAGCCCTGCCCGTAGCCGACGAGTCCGAGGTCGAAGGCGCGCATCTTAGGCCAGACGGCGATGGTCGCTTCGCGCGGGGCGAGTGCACGCGCAATCGCGGGATTACTTACGTTCCAGATGTCGGGTTTCTTGCGCCCGCGAATGGCTTCTTCGGGCGAGCCGTAGGGAGTGATGCCGAGCAGACGCGCGGCTTCGGCCATTCTGTCCGCGCCGAGCTTGATTGCCAGTTGCGCGAAATACTGGTTGCAGGAAACTTCGTAAGCCACATCGACGCCGATGCGACCATGAACTTCGCCCGTGCCGCCCGCATCAAAAATTGGCTTCGCGCCGCGTTCGGCATAGTAGCCGCTGCCGCTACAGAGAAACTGCGAGTCCTGCATCCCGGCGTTGTAAGCCGCGAGCATGGTGACGGTTTTGAACGTCGAACCCGGAATGTAGTACGCGCCGAGCGCGCGATTGACGAGCGGCTTGTCGCGGTCGTTGGCTTCAAGTTGAATCCAACGCGCGCCGTCCTGCACCTCCTTGAGACTGTACGAAGGATTGCTATACATCGCCAACACTTCGCCCGTCTGCGGATTGAGGACGACGACCGCGCCGTGTCTGCCGCGCAGTTGTTCCACCGCTGTCTTTTGCAGTTCGCTATCAATCGTCAGACGCACGTCCAAGTTAGCGGGCTGTTTGATGTCGCGTTCCATCACCACGTCCATCGCTTCGGGAGCGGCGCCGCTCTGCACGCCAAACAACGCGCGTTCCAATCCGGGGTCGCCTCTGTCCGAGCCGAAGAGTTGCGCCATCGCCTCGTCGTACGGATATTCGCGCACAATCTGACCGTTGCCTTCGCGTTTATAAAGTGCGAGCGCGCGTTCGAGCGTGCCTGTACGGTCGAGAATCCAGCCGCGCAGCGTCGATTCCGAGAGACGACGATTTCGCAAATCCTTGTAACTCAACTCTTGAAAACGCTCGTTCTTATCCTCCGCATAACGCGCCCAGTAGACGTGGAAACCGAAGACCGTCAGCGCCAGCAGAATAAAAACGACGCGCACCACATGGAGGCCGCGATTCGTCGTCGTCACACCGAGACGCTGCCGCACCTCCTCCGGCAAGTCCTGCGGCGCAACCGACGACAGCGCCGAACGACGCCGACGCGCACGCACGTAGCGAAACAGCGACAGGCCGAGCCACAGAACCATCAGCGCCAACCCCGCCATGTAGACGAGGCTCATAATCGCGGGTTGTTTTTCGGGAATAGCTTGTAAAAGAATCATAAGTGCTTTGTGAATAGTAAATGGTAAATGGTGAATAGAAAGAACTCGTTCTATCTATTTACGATTTACCATTGACGATTTACGCTTTCTTTCTAAATCTGACTTCAATATCTCCGAAGCCAATCACGTCGCCATCTTCGATGGGACGCGATTCGCCGTAGGCGATGCGACGACCGTTGACGAACGTGCCGTTGGTCGAACCCGTATCGGCGACGAGCAGCGTGCCTTCACGGTTCATCAGGAGAGCGGCGTGAATCTTCGAGACGCTTCCATGATTCAACGTGAGGTCGTTGTCGGCCACGCGACCGACGTTCATGCGTCGTCCGCCGGGTTTGAAATAGAGTGTGGTTTCGCGTGTGCCGTCGGGCATCGTCACGCGCGCCGTCACCTGAACATCGTCCGACGGCTTCGCATTCGCATTCACAGCCGCAGACATCTGCAAACCTTTGGGCGGCGCGGGCATCGCACTCTCTTCGGCGCGGCGTCGCTCCTCGTCGCGCTGTTTCAGTTCCTCTTCAAACTCGCCGAAGGTCGGGTCAACGGCGATACCCGTGGTGAAGATGTCGGCCAGCGTCTCGACTTTAACGGGAGCCAGCGTCCGCAGGCGTTGGTCGTTGATGTAGTCGATGGCGGCGGCGAGCACTTCATGCTCAAGCTCTTTGAGATGTTCGGGCGGGGCTTCGGAATGCGTGCCCCATTCGATTTTGAGTTTCAGATGATGCGGCGCGATGCGTCCGCGTGCGCCTTCATCGCGTGCGCGTTCTTCGAGCAGTCGCTTCATCCGTTCGATGAGTTGGGTGGTGGTGAAGCCGCTCTGCGTCTCGATTTCGCGCCCCAGTTTGCGGTCAACGACCGAACCCATGCCCTCCAACACACGACGCAGCAGACGCTCGGCCAATGCCTCGTCGCGTTTCTTCGGCGGTTCCTTCTTGTCAGCTTTGTCCATGAAATTTCAATACGCCAAACGACTAAGGGAGATTTGAAAATTAGTTCGCGCGCCGCAAACAAAAGCAATGCTTACGGCTCGGACAACGCCGTCAGGGAGAGGGAACACGAATCTTGGGGTCAGCGCTGCCGTCATTCTAGCCGAACGGCGCGCGAGAGAGAAGAGGAACGCGCGAAAGAAGGCAAAACTTTGCTGACGAAGACACCTCGACACCGAGAAAAATTCAATTAAAATCCTCTTGTTATCGCGCTCCACGTCTCTCTGGCTAAATAAATGCGCTAAAGATTCGCGCGTTGGCGCGCGGCTTCGTAGAGTACGACGGCGAGCGCGACCGCGACGTTAAGACTCTCGACTGGCGCTCGCATCGGAATCCGCACGCACGCATCCGCCGCTTTCAACTCGTCGTCGGTCAGACCGCCGCCCTCGCCGCCGACGATGACGGCGCGCGGCAGAGTCCAGTCAATCTCCGTATGCGACTGTGCGGCGCGCGCATCCGTGCACACTGTCTGAATCCCTCGCGCGCGGCACCACCCGACGGCCTCCGCAAAACTCGCGCCGCCCCACACACGCAGACGAAAACTCGAACCCATCGCGCCCCGCAACGCTTTCGGAGCATAGAGGTCGGTCGAGCCGTGTGTGGTTATCATGCCGTTTGCGCCCGCCGCTTCCGCCACACGCATCATCGCGCCCGCGTTCGCGGGATTATTCGCGCCATGCATGACGACGACCAACGGCTTCTCGCTTTTATCACGCTCAAGGACACTACAGTCGGTTGGTGGACGACGCGCCAAAGCGATGATGCCCTGTGGCGTCCTCGTATCCGCGACGGAAGCCAGTACGTCTTCGCTCACCGCCGTTAGATGCTCCGCGCGTTCTTTCATCTTCTGAAGCAACAACGCGCCGCGCACGTCGCGCCGCACCTTTTCCGTAAACAACACGTGCGCGATTTCAATCTCCGCACGCGCAGCCTCCTCGCACAGCCGCACTCCTTCGACCAGAATCAATTCATGCGTCTTCCCATCGCGCACCGTCCGCGCCAGTTTCGCCAGCGCGTTCGAGCGGCTTGTCACCACTTCAGCTTTCAACTTTGTCGTTCCTCTCGTCCAGTTCGATTTCAACCCACACAGGCCAATGGTCGGAGACGCTCAGACCGCGCGCCACGCCCCAACGTTTGACGCGTGCGCCGCGCATGAAAATCCAGTCCGCGTGGAGCCGCAAGAGTCCCGCGCGCCACGTTCCTGTTCCGTTGGGTAGCGGGGAAGTGTAGCCGTGCGATTCGAGAAGGCGGCGCGTCGCCGTGCGCGATTCGGAGCGGAGCGTGTTGTAGTCGCCGAGCAGCACGGACGGCTCGCCCGCGCTCAACTCACCCGCACGCGTAAGTATCGCTTCGTGTTGCGCGAGTTGTCCTTCGGTTCCGGTGTGCGGGTCGATGTGAGCGTTGAAGAGATGGAGAGTGCGTTCGCCGACCATGAACTTCGCGCCGAGCGCGAGACGCGGACGCCAAGCACATTCCGACCACGGGAGTTCCAGACGTTCGGCGTCAATCAACGGCACGCGACTCAGAAACGCGACGCCCGTATCGCCCGCTTCGTCTGCGCCGATGAGTTCTTCAAAATCGAGATACCACTGTTTCGATTTCTGTTCTTCTCCGGCGGGCACACGCATCGCCGCGCGTGCGTAGTGCATGCGGAGTTCGCGCGCCAGTTCGCGTGCGACGTGTCGGCCTCCGGCGCGTACCGTCTCGCGGTCGGCCTCCTGCAAAGCCACGATGTCGGCGGGCGGCATACGCTCCCCGTCGGAAAGAGCACGCGCCGCCTTCGAGATGTTGCGCGCAACCAATTGCGGGCGACGCGCGGGGCGTCGGATGCCGATGCGACGAAAGAGACTCCCCGTAATCAGAAAGGAGCCGACGGCGTAGCGGATGTTGAAGGTCGTGACGACGATGCTTGAGGGAGATGGTGTAGGAACGTCAGGCGGGACGAAACTGCCGCGTTCGATGTCTGGTTGGGCATCACGCTCAAACGCGATGGATGGATGAGCCGTCAACGTCGTTACCTTTACGCAAGTCGCGCCGTCGTTGCACAATCGACGGCGACGCACGGGAATGTTTCGAGCGAAAGGTGATTATAGATGAAGACACGCGTCATCGCCGCTGTGGACGACATGATTTTTGCCGCCAAGATTCGCGGCACGGCGGAGCAGGTTGGAGTGTGTGTCGATTTCGTGCGGAGCGTCGAAGCACTCATCGAAGCGGCCGGAAGGACGGATGCGTCCGCGCCCGTCATCATCGTTGACCTCCAGACGCAACGTCTCGACCCCTTCGCCGTCGCTGAACGCGTGAAGGCCGACGGGCAATTGCGCGCCGCGCCGCTCGTGGGTTTCTTCTCACACGTCGAGACCGAACTGCAACGACGCGCACGCGCGGCGGGCTTCGACCATGTGCTTCCGCGCTCAGCGTTTACAAAACGACTGCCGGAAATTCTACAGGGTAACTTCGTGGTTTCATCCGAATGAAGGCGTGGAAAACTCTCTGGCTGTTGCTGTCGGTCGCTTCGTTTCTGTTGGGGCTGGCTTTGCTCCTGCTCGCCGTATTCGACTACAAGTTGAAGAATCCCGAAGACAAGTTGTGTTGCACGCATCTTCTGTCTTGCTACCCTTGCGCCGAACCTCTCCCGCCTGCTTATGTATGGCTGTTCGTCGGCGTCGTCCTCATGCTTGTGTGTGTCGCTTTTCTGCTTCTGTCCCGTTTGCGCGGGATGCAGGACGAATCTGAACGCTGATTTTGCATCGCACATCGACGGATAAAATTGAGAAAACGAAGGCCGCATGGAATAACCGTGCGGCCTTCGTTTTCTCTATGGTGTCGAACGTCGTGCCTTTGAAGCGTCAACCGACGGGCGCGGGCGCGATGACTTCGTGAATCGCGCGTACTTCGGTAACGAGTTGTTCATATTGTTCGAGCGTCAGGGCTTGCGCGCCGTCGGAGAGAGCGCGTTCGGGTTGGTCGTGAACTTCGACGATGAGGCCGTCGGCACCGACGGCGACGCCAGCGCGTGCGAGCGGCGTGACCATGTAATTCTTGCCCGTGCCATGCGACGGGTCGACCACGACGGGCAGGTGCGACAGACGACGCACCGCCGGAATCGCCGCGAGGTCGAGCGTGTTGCGCGTGTGTTGCGCGAAAGTGCGGATGCCGCGCTCGCACAGGATAAGATGATAATTGCCCTCGGCCATGATGTATTCAGCAGCCAGCAGCCATTCATCCAGCGTCGCGGACAAGCCTCGTTTGAGCATGACGGGCAACGACGAGCGCCCGACCCGTCGCAGCAGAGAGAAGTTCTGCATGTTGCGCGCGCCGATTTGAATCATGTCGGCATATCGTTCCACCAAATCTACGCCGTGTTCGTCCATCGCTTCGGTAATGATTTTCAAACCATACGTCTCGCGCACTTCGGCCAAAATTTTCAAGCCTTCTTCGCCGAGACCCTGAAACGCGTACGGCGACGTGCGCGGCTTGAAGGCTCCGCCGCGAAAGAAACGCGCGCCGCTTCGCCTCACCGTCTCCGCGATAGCGAATGCTTGCGCGCGGCTTTCGATGGCGCAAGGGCCGGCCATGATGGCGAGTTCGTCGCCGCCGACAGTAGCATCGCCGACGCGCACCACCGTCTTTTCCGGTCGCAGGTCGAGCGAGATGAGTTTGTAAGGTTTGCTGACGCGTATCGCTTCGGCGACGCCGGGCAAATTCTCAAAACGCGACGGGTCAACCGCGCCTTGATTGCCCGTGATGCCGATGGCCGTGCGCGTCGCTCCCGGCAGAGGATGAGCGCGATAGCCCAACTCTGTCACCACACGCACAACCTCCTCCACTTCATTCTCGGTCGCGTCCGTCTTCATAACGATTAACATAATTTCCTCTCAATCAACCACCGCTTCATCTTTACCAACTTGTCATTTTTCATTCGGCGCGGGTAGGTTTTCATTAGCACTATACGAACCGCGTTTCGCAAAAGTACGGCGAAAGTATGCGACTTTCGCGCCGCGCGTATGCCGACGGCGAAACATGTCGCCGCTTACATGCGTTCGGGAACAGAGATGCCGAGCGTCGAAAGCGCGTCGGTCAGTTGTCGTCTGACAAAATTGGCAATCGTGATGAGCGCCGCGCGTCGCGTCGGGTCTTCTTCGGCGATAATCCGGTGGCGGTGATAGAAAAGGTTGAAGGCGCGCGCCAGTTGAAACGCATACTTGGCGAGATGTGCGGGTTCGACCTGCGTGGCTGATTGTGCGTTCACTTCGTCGAGCCGCGCCGCCAACATCACCAGCGACCAGAGTTCGTCGCCGTCTGCACCGTCGAGCACGCGACGAATCTCTGCCACGCCGTCCTCATCGCCCGTCGCGGCGCTCAACAATTCAAACGCGCTTGCGACCGCCGTCTCGTCCAATTTCCGAAAGATGGAATTGGCGCGCACGGCGGCATACTGGCAGTAAGGCCCCGTCTCGCCTTCAAATGAAAGCGCCTCCTTGAAGTCGAAAACAATCATGGAATTGCGCGTCCACTTCAGAAGAAAATAGCGCAAAGCGCCGATAGCGATAGCGTGTGCCGTCTGGCGTCGCTCGACGTCGGAGAGGTCTGGATGCCGCGACGCGACTTCGTTGAGCGCGCCTGCTTCAAGTCGGTCAATCAAATCGTCGGCCTTGACTCCGAGCCCACGCCGCCCACTCATTTCGACAAACGGACGCGCCTTATCCTCCGCGCTCAACTCGATGCCCAACTCCTCGCACGCCGCCGGAGAGAGCGCCACCATCTCGTAAGAGACGTGCACGCTCGCATCTTCTCCTGCTTCCGGCACGATGGCCGCGACGCCGCGACGGACAACCTCCTGCGGATACGACTGTCGTGTGTCAATCACGTTATAGACACGCTTCGCGCCTCCGAAATGCGGCGGCGCGTTTGTGTCTGCGCCGTCTGCGGGCGCGACGGCGGTCGTCATCCAAACGGTGCGCCCGTCTTCGTAGACGCGAAAGGGTCGATAGAAAAAGTCTAGATGAACTTGTCCGAGTTTCCAGAGTTGATAGGCGATGTCTTTGCCCGTGTAGGTAATCGTGCCATTCGAGCGGACGAGAATCTTATCGGCTTCGTGCTCGTCGGTGCTGGCGTGCGTGTCCATCGGCATTACCCAACAACCCGCGCTACGCCCTTCGGTTTCGTAACGGATAGCGCCCGTTTTCTTAATCTGCTCGAACGCGTAATCCCACAGGAAATGCAGAATCTCAGATTCGCGCGGCAAGAGGTCGTAACGAATGCTGAGACGCTCCATCGTGTCGAGATGACAATTGACGATGCGCGTGGCGACGTAATCTGCGAGTTCAGCCGTCGGGTTATCGCCCGCTTCGATGGCATGCAGCGTGTCGGCGCGAAGTTGTTTGCGCTCCGGCAACTCCTTCGCTTCCGGGTCGCCGTCGCGGTAAAAGAGGCCGACGCGCGCATACAAATCCCAACAGTAATAGTCGAACGGACGGTCGGGCGTGAGCGACGCATCGAGCGCACGCACATCTGCCAGCGTCATCTGTTCGAGATGCATAAAGCCGACCACGACATCCGCCACTTGCACGCCCGTGTTGTCGATATAGTTTTGCACGTCAACGCGCTCGCCCGTCGCGCGTAGCACGCGGACAAACGTGTCGCCCAAGACAGCGTTGCGGACGTGACCGATGTGCGCCGCCTTGTTCGGATTGATGCTCGTATGTTCAACGACGCACTTCGTCGCTGCGCCCGCCGCAGCGACGGAACCACGCGTACCGACGTTTGAATCAAGAGCTTTCTCAACCGATGCCGAATCAGCATTCTTTGCAAACGCTTCGTCTTCTGCCGCGACGCGCGTGAGCAGTTTGGCACGGTCGTAAAAAACGTTGAGATACCCCGCGCCCGCCACCTCGACGCGCGCCACGTCGGCGTCGGACTGAAGCGCCAACTGCAACTCCTCTGCAATCCGGCGCGGCGGCTGCTTCTCTCCGGTCGCCGCCTTGATGCGCTTCGCCAACTCGAACGCGACGGGGAAGGCCAAATCGCCGAGTTCCGTGCGCGGCGGAATCTCTGCGCTGACCTGTGCGAGCGCGATGCCGAACCGTTCTTCCGCCGTTGCGCGCACGCGCTCGCGCAATCTCTCCTGCAAATCAATCAACTTCAAAGATGTCTCAATCCTTTTCGTCCCGCGATAAAATTAACGAAAATCTTTTCTGCTTTGCGTAAGTATCCGCCGTGCAAACGACGAAGTATAGCGCAGCGCGTTTGCGCGACGCCAACCGTCGCGGACGCCTCTGCTTGACATCGCCGTATCGCGCTCTGCTACCATCGCGTTTTATCCGTATGCGAGCCAACGCGCCAACCACAATGTCGGAAAATTTGCGTCGTCGGATGGAAACGGCGCGGAGCGTCTTTGTGTTGACGGGCGCGGGCGTCTCTGCGGAGAGCGGTGTGCCGACATTTCGCGGCGGTGGCGGCACGACGGTCTGGAAAGGCATGCCCTTCGATGTCATTTCGTCTGCCGCGATGGTCAAGCGCGATTTGGCGGCGGTCTGGGAGTGGTTCGATTATCGTCGCGGCTTGCTCGAAAATTTATCTCCCAATCCGGCGCACACGACGCTTGCACACTGGCAACAACGCTTCCCGAATTTTACGCTGGCGACGCAGAACATCGACGGGCTACATGACGCCGCAGGCTCGCGCGACGTGCTCGAACTCCACGGCAACGTCTGGCGCGCACGTTGCAGCCATTGCGCCGCCCGACGCGATTTGCGCGCGGATGATACGGGCGAACGTCCGCCTGTCTGTCGCGTGTGTGGCGGTGTGATGCGACCCGACGTGGTGCTGTTTGGAGAAGTGCTGCCGGAAGGCGTCTTCGAGCGCGCGGCAGAACGTGCGAGCGAGTGCGATTTATGTTTTGTCATCGGCACATCGGCGCTCGTCTATCCGGCGATGCGTCTGCCGGAAATCGCGCGGCTCGCGGGAGCGTTTCTGGTTGAAATCAATCCTGAACGAACACATTTTTCCGATTCGTGCGATGAGGTCATACAAGGACGTGCAGGCGAAGTCCTGTCGCAAACGTGATGCGTCTTCTTTACTTTGATTGTTTCGCCGGAGCGAGCGGCGATATGTTGCTCGGCGCGTTGGTCGGCGCAGGGGCGGACGCGCGTGCGCTGGTGGAACGACTCGCGTTGCTCGACGTGTCGGGCTACGAAGTTCGTTTTGAAGAAGTTGACCGTTCGGGCATCGGCGCGATGCGCGCGCACGTCCATACGGAGGAACAGCACCATCATAGACATCTCTCGGACATCCGACGCATCATCGAAGGCTCGCGTCTGAGCGAGGGCGTCAAGCGACGCGCTTCGGCCATCTTCACACGACTGGCGGAAGCCGAAGCGCGTGTGCACAACATCGAGGTCGAGCGCGTACACTTCCATGAGGTCGGCGCGCTCGATGCTATCGTCGATGTGGTGGGCGCGTGCATTGGTTTTGAACTTCTGGGCGTGGAGCGTTTCGCGTGTTCGGCGTTGCATGTCGGGAGCGGCATGGTAGAGATGGCGCACGGGCGGTTTCCTGTACCGCCGCCCGCCGTCGTGGAATTGCTACGCGATGTGCCCGTCTATGCGACGGAGATTCGTGGCGAACTGGTGACGCCGACGGGCGCGGCTATCATCAGCACGGTCTGCGACTCTTACGGCGCGTTGCCGCCGATGCGCGTCGAGCGGACGGGCTACGGCGCGGGAACGCGCGAGTATGAGCGTTTTCCTAATGTGTTGCGCTTGATGATTGGCGAAGTAGATAAGAGTGCTGCTGTTGAAAAGCTGTTCGTCGTTGAGACGAATCTTGATGATGCGTCGCCGCAGATTGTCGGTCATGTGATGGAGCGAGCGTTGGGCGGGGGTGCGCTCGATTGTTATTTCACGCCAGTACAAATGAAGAAGAATCGTCCGGGCGTGCTGGTGTCGATTTTGTGCAGGCCGCAGGAGCGCGAAGCGATGTACGCGTTGCTGTTCAACGAGACGACGACGCTCGGCGTACGTTCTTATGAGGTGGAGCGACGCGCGCTTGAGCGTGAGTTCGTGGCGGTCGAGACGGAGTTCGGCGTGATTGATGTTAAGGTGGCGCGGCTGGACGGACGCGTCAACGTCGCCGAACCGGAATACGAACAATGCCGCGCGGCGGCGGAACGGGCGCAGATGCCTCTGCGTATCATCGAAGCGGCGGCGCGTGCGGCTTTCGCGCGTGCCCAAACGAAGAAGGAAACTACGGAGTAGCGCGTCGTCGTTTTCCAACGTGTCACGCGCTGATTGAGTGGGGTTGTCAAAATATGAGCACACGGTCTACCGCCATCGAAGCGGACGCAGAAGAATCGCCACAGACGCCGCAATTGGATGTGGAGAAAATTGCGCGCGGCGTGCGTCTGATTCTGGAAGGCATCGGCGAAGACCCGGAGCGCGCGGGTTTGCAGCGGACGCCGCAACGCGTCGCGGAGATGTACGCGGAATTGACCGCCGGCATGCGCGAAGACCCGCACGCGCACGTCGTGCCCCTACCCGGCGATTCGCACGACGAAATGGTCATCATCAAAGATATTCACATCGCTTCGATTTGCGAACATCATCTCGCGCCGTTCGTCGGTCGCTGCCACATCGCGTACATCCCTAAGAACGGTCGGATTCTCGGTCTGTCGAAACTGGCGCGGCTGGCCGAGACGTATGCGCGTCGTCTGCAAGTGCAGGAGCGTCTCACGTCTGAGATTGCCGACACGCTTTTCGATGGATTGAAGCCCGTCGGCGTGATGGTCGTGATGGAAGCGGAGCACACCTGCATGACGCTTCGCGGCGTCAAAAAACCGGGCGCGCTCACGATTACCTCCGCTCTTCGGGGCGGCTTCCGCAAAGACCCGCGCACGCGCGCCGAAGCGATGGCATTGATTAAGGGAAAAGAATAGGGGATTAGAGGAAAGAATGACGAAGGTGAATGTTAAATGATAAGCGGATAAAACCTATTCTTTCCATTCACCATTTACCGCTATGACATCTTTCTACGTTACGACACCGATTTATTACGCCAACAATTTGCCGCATCTGGGGCATCTTTACACGACGCTCGTCGCCGATTGCGTGACGCGCTACAAGCGGCAGCGCGGCTTTGAGACTTACTTCCTGACGGGCACCGACGAGCACGGCGCAAACATCGCGCGTGCGGCGGAGCGCAACGGGCGGACGCCGCGCGAGCACGTCGATTACATCGTCGGTGAGTTGAAGAAGATGTTTGCGAGCTTTGGTCTCGACGGCGCGCATGGCGGCTACGACATCTTTATGCGGACGACCGAGCCGTTTCATTATGCGGCGGTGAGCGAATTCTGGCGGCGCGTCGCTCGCGCCGAGACGCCGAAGGGACGCGCGTGTATCTACAAAGGTTTTTATGAGGGATGGTTCTGTGCGCCGTGTGCGGAGTTTAAGACGGATGAGCAGTATGCGAAGCCTGAGCGCGAGGGCGATGCGCCGCTCTGCCTCGTTCACGAAACGCCGCTCGAACGCGTCTCGGAGGAGAGCTATTTCTTTCGTCTCTCGGATTACGGCGATGCATTACTCGAACTTTACGAATCGCGCCCTGATTTTATTCGTCCCGAAGTACGACGAAACGAGGCCATCAGTTTTATCCGTAGCGGACTGCAAGATCTTTCGGTCAGTCGTTTGAAGTCGTCGGTGAGCTGGGCTATCCCCGTGCCTGACGACCCCGAACACACGATTTACATCTGGTTCGACGCACTGACGAACTACATCACCGCGCTCGGTTGGGGCGACGCCGAACGACGCGCCGCCGGACTCTTCGAGAAGTTCTGGCCGGGACTGCATCTCGTCGGCAAAGACATTTTGCGGCAGCACACTATCTACTGGCCTGCGTTTCTGATGGCGGCGGGCATCGAGCAGCCGCGCTCGGTCGTCGCGCACGGCACATGGATGGTGGATGGGCGCAAGATGTCGAAGACGCTCGGCAACACGATTGCTCCCGACACTCTGCGTCGTCACATCGGCGTCGATGCAGTGCGCTATTTTTGCCTGCGCGAGATGGCCTTTGGACAGGATTGCAAGGTCGCATACGAAACTGTCATCGAGCGTGCCAACAGTGACCTCGCGAGCGGCCTCGGCAATCTCGTTAGCCGTACGCTGACGATGATTGGACGCTACTGTGAGGGCGTTGTACCTTCGGGCGAGATTGCCGAGGAGCGACGTTTGCTGGCGAAGCGTGCGGGTGTCGAGGCGGATGCGCTGTCGCTCGCCACCGCGCTCGAACATGCGCGCGACCAATTCATCAATCACTTCGAGGACTATGCATTTCATCGTGCGCTCGAAGCGGCGTGGACGGTCATCGCGCGCGTGGACAAACTTATTTCGGATGCGAAGCCGTGGGAGTTGGCTAAAAACGAGGAGCAAAGCGAGACGCTCGGAGCCGTGCTCTATCGCGTCGCGGAGACGTTGCGCTGGCTCGCCGTGATGCTCTATCCATCGATGCCGGATGCGGCGGGCACAATCTGGCGTCAGCTTGGCCTCGAAGACGACATCACGAAAATCGACCCGACGCAACTCACATGGGGAGGCTTGAAGAAGGGGACGCGCATCGGCGAAGTCGCACCGATTTTCCCGCGTCTGGACAAAGCGAAAATTATGTCTGAAATCGAAAAAGAGACGAACACGACGGCAACATCTCAGCCCGCTGCCGACGCGGGCGCACACGAAGGCACACACGCCACGCAGGCCGCCGTCCCCGGCTCGCCGACAGCCGACGACGTGAAACCCGAACCGCCGATGCAGGGCGCAACCGAAGCGGAAGCGGTCGCGGGTACTTCGCAAAGGTCAACGCAGACTACGCCCACAGCGACGACGGAAACGAAAGCCGCCGCGAATATGGCTGAAGACATCGGGCAGACGAAGGCCGACCGAGCGCAGGAGCCGACCGTGGGAGTGGTTAATTTCATCGACATTGAAGATTTTGCCAAAGTCGAAATGCGCGTCGGCGAGATTCTGACAGCCGAGCGCGTGCCGAAGGCCGATAAGCTTTTGCGTTTCACCGTGGATGTCGGCGAGGCCGCGCCGCGACAGATACTCGCGGGCATCGCGCAGCACTATGAGCCGGAAAAACTCGTCGGTCGCAAAATCGTCGTCGTCGCCAATCTTAAACCACGCAAACTGCGCGGCTTTGAATCACAGGGCATGGTGCTCGCGGCCTCCGTCGGCGACGAAGGACGCCCCGTGCTTGCCTCGTTCAACGAAGATGTCCCGAACGGTGCAAAACTGAAATAGAGGTCGGAGGTTAGAGATCAGTAAAGACAGAGCAAGAAGGGAATGACTCCACCTACGTCGAAAGCCAAGTGATTTTTACTAACCTCTGACCTCTAGCCTCTAACCTCTTTTTGTTATGTTCGTAGATTCTCATGCACACATTGACGGTGAGGAGTTCGACCGAGACCGCGACGATGTAGTGGCGCGTGCGCGTGCGGCGGGAGTGCGTGCGATTTTGAATGTCGGAACGGGCGACCCGCACAGTGGAAGCCTTGAGCGTGCGGTTGAAGTGGCAGAAGGTTACGATGATGTCTACGCCGCGGTGGGCGTGCATCCGCACGACGCGCGCATGTTTGACGAGAGCGCGGAGGCGCGTCTCAAGAGTCTGATAAAAAAGAGCGCACGCATCATCGCGTGGGGCGAAATCGGTCTTGATTATCACTACGACAATTCGCCGCGCGAGACGCAACGCGAGGTCTTTACGCGACAGTTGCGTCTCGCACGCGAAGCGGGATTGCCCGTCATCATCCATTCGCGCGAGGCTGATGATGAGACAGTCGAACTGTTGCGTGCGGAGGGCGCGGGCGAAGGTTTGCGCGGTGTGATGCATTGCTTTGGCGGCTCGGCGGCGATGGCGGAGAGTGTCTTGGAACTCGGTTTCATGATTTCGTTCGCTGGTAACGTGACGTTCAAGAAGGCAGAACCTTTGCGCGATGTGGCGCAGCGCGTGCCGCTCGAACGACTGTTGATTGAAACCGATTGCCCGTATCTCGCGCCCGTGCCTTTGCGTGGACGGAGAAACGAACCCGCATTCGTCGTCGAGACAGCGCGATTTCTCGCCGCCCTCTACGGCATGGACGTGGCGGAGTTTGGACGGCTGACGGCGACAAACTTCGCACGCTTCTTCGGCGTCAAACTCTCTAACGAGTTGACAGACGGCGTGGCTGATTCGCGCCACCACGCGTAAGCAGCGCAAAGAGAATGCGGAGCAGTAAGCAGGGCGTCGTCGGGCGGTTTTGGTGCGTCCGGCGCTCTTTTTGTGAATCAAACTTTCAAAGCCCCGTCGGTTGATGTTATAAAGAGAGTGAAGATTGACGAGCAGCAGACAAGAGGTTGATAGGTCGTCGCAAGCCTGCTGGTTCTCGTCTGCGTTTGGTCACGGTTGATAAATTTATGGCTCAGCAGAACTCATTCGACATCGTTTCCAAGATTGACCTCGCCGAAGTCGGCAATGCTCTTAACCAGACCATGAAGGAAGTGCGACAGCGTTTCGATTTCAAGGGAAGCGAGGCCGCCGTCGTGCTGGAAAAAGACGAACTCATCCTCACTGCCGAAGACGAAACCCGACTCCGCAACATGAACGACATCCTTCAGCAGAAACTTGTGCGTCGCGGTGTGCCGCTCAAGGCGTTTACTTACGGCAAGGTCGAACCGGCGTTGGGCGGTACCGTCAGGCAGCATGCCGCTATCCAGCAAGGCATCCCGACGGATAAAGCCAAAGAGGTCGTCAAGTTTATTAAAGATACGAAGGCCAAAGTGCAGGCGTCGATTCAGGGCGACACGGTGCGCGTCACGGGACGCGACCGCGATACGCTGCAAGAAGTCATTGCCAGTCTCAAGGGCAAAGATTTCGGCATCAACATGGAGTTCACCAACTACCGCTCAAACTGAATCCGACCTAACTATGAAGACATTCGATTACGCGGCGACGATGGAAGATTCGGAACTGACGGCGCGGCGCATTTTTAGTTTGATTGCGCCGGAGTTGGCTCTCATCGAAGCCGAATTTGAGCGGCAAGCACAATCCAACGTCCAGGTCATCGCCTACATCGGCGACTACTTGCGCGCATCGGGTGGCAAGCGCGTGCGTCCGGCGCTGACGCTGCTGGCGACATACGCGGTCGGCGGCGACGCCTCGCGCGCCAACGTCATTCGGATGGCGACCGTGATGGAGTTTCTCCACACAGCGACGCTCGTCCACGACGACATCATCGACAACGCCGAGACGCGGCGCAATCGCGCCTCCGTCAATAGTCGCTTCGGCAATCAGACCGCCGTCTTGATGGGCGACTGGCTCTACATGTCCGCGTTTGAAACCAGTCTCGCCGAACGTTCGTTGCCTGTGCTCGACATTCTAACGGCGGTGACGCGACAGATGACCGAAGGCGAATTGTTACAGTTGACGCTGTTGGGCAGCCCAGACGTTTCCGAGGAGCAATATCTCGACATTCTCAGCCGCAAAACCGCTTATCTTTTCAGTGCGTGCTGCGAAATCGGCGCGATTCTCGGCGGCGGCACTGAAGACGAACAACGCGCACTGCGCGACTACGGCATGAATCTCGGCAAGGCGTTTCAACTGGTTGACGACCTGCTAGATTTTACGGCGGAAGATGAAGTGCTCGGCAAGGCGTCGGGCGTCGATTTACTCGAAGGCAAGGCGACGCTGCCGCTCATCTACCTGCTCAAGAAAGACCCCGCGCGCCGCGCCGCCGTGCAAGCCGTGATGCGCGAGGGGAGTTACAGAGAGATGCCGCGCGCTCTTCTGCAACGCGCTGCGGAACAGACGGGCGCACTCGCTCTCGCACGCGCACGCGCCAGAGAGTTTGCCGATGCCTCGCGCGATGCACTCGAACGTTTGCCGCCTTCAAAATATCGTGACGCCCTACGCTCGCTCCCGACGTTCATCCTTGAGCGCGAGAAGTAGGAAGAAATTAACATATTGCTTCATTGAAATTTTTCACATTGAAGAAATCGAATCAATGAACCGATGAACCAATGAGTAAAATTCCTCTCGTTCACCATTGAGACTATGCCTGACGATAATCTTCTTGCGACGCTGGAACAGAGCCTGCGGCAGACGCGAGCGACGCGTTCGCGTCTCGCCGCGCGTCTGGCCGATTTGGAAGCCGAAGCCGAACGCGTGCGGACGGAGCTAAACGAGATGGACGCACTCACGGGGCAGACCGAAGCCGCCATGTTTCGCATCCTCTCCTCGATGTTCGGCAGCGCGGCGGCCAAGAGCACGACGCCTTCCGACGCCGAAATCGAAGCCGCTCTACGTCGTGATGCCGCGCAGAACGCACACGAAATGCGTCCGAGCATTCCGCGTCACGACATGCCGCCGATTCGCCCTGACATCCAGCCCGTCGATGACCGCTTCACAGACCGCACCATCCCGCAGGCCACCGCAGTCCTCTTGCGCGAAGCCAACGGGCCGCTTCACGTCAACGAGATTTATAATCGTCTCCTCGAAGGCAATTTCCAGTTTACAGGTCAACACCCAACCATCAGTATCGCCGTCTCCCTCAATCGTAACCGCCGTTTTCGCAAAGTCGCCCCCGGCACTTTCGACCTCGTTATCCGCGACGCCGCGCAAGTCTCCTGAAGAACAGTGAGCCGTAAGCAGAGAGCAGTAAGCAGTAATCACGGAACAGTATTCGGCTCAGTGAGTTTACTTCGGCTTACTCATCCAGTTCATCTTTGCCTTTTACTGCACATAAGAACCCGCGTGTTATGACTGCTTACCCCTTACTGCTCTCTGCTGACTGATTAACCCATGCCGCGTTTGAAGAAAATCACACATCACGTACTCGTCTGCGTGCACAAGCATTGCTTAAAGCAAGGCGGACGCGATGCGGGCAAGGAATTGAAAAGGACGCTCAAGCAGCAGGAACTCGACGGTCGCGTGCTGGTAACGGCAGTCGATTGTCTCGACCAGTGCGGCGACGGCCCCGTCATGGTGGTTTATCCGGACGGCGTGTGGTATGGCGATGTGGATGAGAGAGACGCACGGCAGATTGTGGAGCAACACATCGCGGAGGGTCGCGTGGTTGAACGCAAAGTGATGCGCGATTTGCGCGCGGGCAGGACGGCAAGGGAATGAACAGCGGGCGCACCATCGTTGTCGGCGACATCCACGGCTGCTACGACGAGCTTGTGGAGTTGTTGGATAAAGCCGCTGTCGGCGCAGACGACCGCGTGGTGTCGGTCGGGGATTTAATCGTCAAAGGATGGAAGAATCGTGAAGTGCTGGAACTGTTCATGACTGATGCGCGTCTGTCAGCCGTGCTCGGCAATCACGACCGCGCGTTGCTGCGCTACTGGCGCGGCGACAAAGTTGTCTTGAAGGAATCGCAGGAGCAGTGTCGCGCCGAACTCGAAAACGGACGCGCTCGTTACTTCGCCTATCTCGACGCGTTGCCTCTCATGATTGACCTCGGTACGCATCTGGTCGTACACGCGGGCGTGCGTCCCGGCGTCGCTTTGCTGGAGCAATCAGTCGATGATTTGACGGAGTTGCGGACGCTCGGCAGAGACCGTACACGACGCGACGGCGTGCCGTGGTATGCGGTCTACGACGGAGACAAAACCGTGCTGTTCGGCCACTGGCCTGCTGCTGCGCCGCGTCGCGGGCGACGCGCCATCGGTCTCGATACAGGATGCGTCTACGGTTATCAGTTGACGGCTTACATCATCGAGACGGACGAGTTTTTGAGCGTCGAAGCACGCCGCGAGTACAGCAGCCCGCGCCGTTCTTCCGGTTAAAATGCGTCTGCATTCCGACGAGATAAAATCGACGATAAACAGATAAAAGCCGCGATTTAACTGGCGAAAAACGCATCGCGGTGGTCGCGCGTTACAACTCCGTAACACGCTTCTGTTAAAATTCCTGACGATGATTTCATACGGACAACACAGTCTTCCCGGACAACTTTTCATTGTTGAAGGTACGGACGGGAGCGGCAAATCGACGCAACTCGCGCTGCTTTATCAGTGGCTCAAGGCCGAAGGCTATCCGGTCTTCTTTTCCGAATGGAACTCCTCTCCGCTCGTCAAAGATACGACGCGGCGCGCGAAAAAGCGTCGGCTCTTTACGCCCGCCACCTTCTCTCTGCTGCATGCCACAGACTTCGCAGACCGCACCGAGCGCGACATCATTCCGCCGCTCAAGGCGGGAGCCATCGTCCTAGCCGATAGGTACATCTATACGGCATTTGCGCGCGACGTGGCACGCGGCTGCGACCGCGCTTGGGTGCGCGAGATGTATCGCTTTGCGGTGCGCCCGACGGTCGCCTTCTTCTTTCGTGCGCCGCTCGACGTGGCGGTTGACCGCATTGTGTCGGGGCGTCCGACGCTGAAGCATTACGAAGCGGGACTCGACATGGGTTGGACGGACGACCCCGAAGAGAGCTTCGCACGCTTTCAGGGAAAAATTCTGGATGAGTATGACAGGATGGTTGATGAGTTTGGTTTGACCGTCATCGACGCGACGCGCTCTATCGAACAACAGCAACGCGAAATGCGCCGTATCGTCAAACGCCATTTGCGAGAAAGTGTGGTTACGCAAGCATGAAGGAGATTAAGTTTTACGGCACGGCGCTGCCCGGTGTGGAAATCGAACCGTATCCCGGTAAACTCATCGTCGTCGAAGGCACGGACGGCGTTGGACGTTCGACGCACATCACGCTTCTGCGTTCGTGGCTCGAAGCGCGCGGCCATGCCGTGCTCGATACAGGCATGACGCGTTCGGTGCTCGCGGGTCGCGGTATCAAGGAGGCGAAAAAGGGACACACGCTCGGTCGTCTCACGATGCAGCTTTTTTATGCGACCGATTTTGCCGACCGTCTGCAAAATGAAATGCTGCCCGCCCTGCGCGCGGGCTTCGTCGTTCTCACAGACCGTTACATCTATTCGGCCATCGCGCGTGCGCTCGTACGCGGAGCCGACCCGCACTGGATTCGCGCGATATACGGCATCGCGCTCGTACCGGATGCGATTTTCTATCTGCGTATTCATTCGGCGGAGGAGTTGGGGCCGCGCGTCTTGCAGACCGGACACGGTTTCGACTACTGGGAGTCGGGCATGGATTTGCATGATGGCGATGATTTTTACGACAGCTTTATCAAGTATCAATCCAGACTCCTGCGCGAGTTCGACCGCATGATTGGCGAGTATGGTTTTCATGTCGTCGATGCATCGCGTTCGGTGCGTCGCGTCGCGGCGGATTTGCGTCGCTCGGTCGCACGGCTGCTCGACGAAGACGTTGTATCTCGCCGTCGTGCAAACGAAGCCAAGAGTCCATCGGCGAAAATGTCTGATACGCCATCGCTCTCAAGCGAAGCGGCGAACGCGACAACCACACAGCCCATCCACCGCGAGACAAAACACGAAGAGACGACGCGACGTTGAGACTTGCCAGCATCGACATCGGTTCTAACTCCATCAAACTGGTCGTTGTCGAGGCAGCGGGCGGCGATTCCTTTGCCGTGTTGGCGCGCGAGAAAGAGGTCGTCCGTCTCGGTCACGATACGCTGCGCGAACGTCATCTCGCGCCCGCCGCTATCAATCGTGCCGCCGAAACCATCAAACGCTACCGCTCCATCGCAGAGGCGCGCAGCGCGTCGAGCGTGCACACGGTGGCGACGGCCTCGGTGCGCGAAGCTGATAACTCGGCGGAGTTTGTCGAAGAAGTAGAACGTTGTGCAGGCGTCCGTGTCGAGATTTTATCTGGCATCGAAGAGGCGCGACTCATCGGCCTCGCTGCTGCCAGAGGTTGTGCGATGCGCGGTCAGTCCGTGCTCAACATCGACATCGGCGGCGGCTCCACCGAACTGTCGCTGATGAACGAAGAATACGCGCCCGTCAAACTCTTCTCCATCAAAATCGGTGCCGTCGGCCTCACCGAACGCTTCATCAATTCCGACCCGGTTAAGCAGAAAGAACTGCGCGCCTTACGCGCCGAAGTGATGCGCGCGCTCGAACGTCCGGCGCGAGAGTTTCGCGGCGCGCAATGGCAGACCTCGACGGCGACTTCCGGCACCGCGCTCGCGCTCGGCGGAGTTCTCAAGTTGCAAGGCGCGACGGAGAAGAACGAAACAGAAGAAGACGCGCCGCCATCGGGCATGGAAATCACGCGCGGCAGGCTGGCGCGATTCAACGAGCGCATCGCGTCGATGAATCTTCAGGAACGTCGCAGCGTGCCTGGCATTAGCGGTCAACGCGCGGAAATCATCATCGCCGGAGGCCAGATTCTCGAAGGCGTGATGCGGGCGCTCGGTCTGCATCGGCTACGCACGTGCGATTGGGCTTTGGGCGAAGGCGTGATTCTCGACCGTCTGCGACAGATTGATGCGGAATCACAACCGCCTGCGCCCGACGTGACCGACCCGCGTCTGCGCGGCGTCCATGCCGTCGGCAAACGTTTCGAGTATGAGGAAGCGCACGCGCATCACGTCGCTGCGTTGGCGGAGAAGATTTTTGACGGTCTCGCCGCCGCATTCAAACTTAGCCGCCACCAACGCCTCTTGCTCTCCGCCGCCGCGCTGCTCCACGACGTTGGCTACATCATCGCTCACGAATCGCACCATAAACATTCGCTCTATCTCATCAAACATTCCGAACTCACAGGCTTCTCCGAAACCGAGCGCAGCATCATCGCCAACATCGCCCGTTATCATTCACGCGCGCTGCCCAAAGAACGGCATCCAGATTTCGCCGCGCTCAAGCCTTCCGAGCGCGAAACGATTTGGCGGCTCGGCGCAATCTTGCGTGTTGCCGATGCGCTCGACCGGAGGCATGATGCGCGTGTGTACGACGTGGATTGCACGCGCGACAAGGAAGGCGTACACCTGCAACTCAAAAGCCGCCTCTCCTGTGCCTATGAAGTGGCCGCCGTCAAACAGAAGCGCGATATGTTTGAAGAAGCCTTCGACTGCAAACTATTTATTCGCTCACAACTGATGGGCACGCGCAAGACTCTGTTACAGGCTACAGAATACTGACTATTGCTGACTATCTTTTATGGCTAAAGCGAAAGAGATTGAGGGACTTGATTGTAATGCGAGCATCATTATTGGCGCGAAGGTGGTTTTGCGCGTGCGTTTGGATGAGATGTGCGCTTTGCGCGAGGCCGCGTTGAATTGGGACGACATTGAAGGCGTACACGATATGCGCGTGGCGTCGAGGCGTCTGCGCGGCATCATCCGCGAGTTTGAGCCTTACTTTCGTAAACATGAATTGCGTGCGATGCACGATGAGGTCAAGCGTGTGGCGGATGCACTCGGCGGGGTGCGCGATGAGGATGTGGCGATTGCCGGTTTGGAAAAATTGAGTGAGGATGCGCCGCCGGATGTATCTGAAGGGATTCAAAAGATTGTCGGTGAACGCCGTCGCCGACGCGAAGGCGCGCGGGCTGTGTTGACCGAATTGATTAGCGCGTATGCTTTGTCAAAGTTGCGATACGACTGTCTTGCAGCCATCGAAAATGCGGAGGCGCGTCGCTCAAACAAAAACAAGGACAAGGAGGGTTTGAACGTCGCGGCTTTGAGTTTTCGAGAGGCGGGGCAACAAATCATCTCGGAGGGGTGGCGGGCATTGAAGAAGCGGAGCGCGAGTCTCCAACGACCGCACAAGACAAAGCCGCTGCACAAGATGCGTATCACGGCCAAGCGATTGCGCTACGCGATTGAGTTGTACTGCCAATGTTGGAGCGAGCCGTTACGACCCTTCGCCAAAGAGTTAGCGAAATTGCAATCCGCGCTCGGTGACCTACACGACTGCGATATGTGGATTGAAGATTTGGGCGAACAACTGCGCGTGCTCGATAACAAAAACGAAGACGCGGCGACGACTCTACACGACGCTTTAGCGGCGAAATCAGCGTCCCTATCTGAAGAACACGCGAAAGCGCGTCCCACTGTCGTCTGGCTTATGTGCCACTTCACGACGCAACGCGCCGAACTCTATCGTGATGCGCTCAAGCGTTGGCACGAATGGGAAAGCGACGATTTCGCGCGACGACTTTTCGAGCAGTTGTCCACCTGAGCCGCCACATCAAAAGATGAAAGGAAGAAGGGGAAAGGGGAAATAGAATGGTTTTGAGTCTTCATCTTTAACCATTTAACCTTTCCCCTTTTTAACCTTTGCTTTCTTACTCTTGATGCAAACTTTTTCTTATTCAATTCTTACATGGTCTGTTGAGCCGCGCCCGAAGGTTTCTGGTTGATACATCTCTTCGGCCTTCGGCGGTGGCACGACGAAGACGCCGGGAGTCGTGGCACGTGCGACGTAGGAGTAAGTGTGCACGCCTTCTTGTAGTAAGGTCGTGAATGCTTCGGCGCGTTCGTCGCGTAGATTTTGATGCTCGAACCATGAGCGATGCCACCACCAACCACGCCCGCCGCGCGTTGAGTCTACGGCCTTTTCATCCGGCGGAATGTTTCCGGTGACGGCGAGCGCGGCATTGAGTGCTTCGAGTCCGGCGGGCAGCGGGTCAACGAGCGCGACGTGATAACGACGCGCGGGCGCAACCATCGTCAGACGCACGCGCACGCGTGAACCCGCTTTGATGTGCCACGTTCCATCCGTGTCGCGGCGCACGTCCGCCGCATCGTCAATAGCTTCATAGACGCGTTCGACCGCGAAGCCATAGTCGGCAGCGTCGAGTTTCAAACTCGCGGGTGCATATTGCAGCCCGACACGATAATAAAGACGACCCGCGCCTTCTTTGCTCAAGACGAGATTGTGCGCGCCGCCCTGTTCGGCAAGCGCCTGCATGGGAACGTTGATGCGTTGGCTGTCGGTTGAACGTCCGCGAAATTCCTGTCCGCCTGCGAAACTTTCGCCGAGCCATGCGCGCGCGACGAAATCGGGAGTCGCTTTCTCGTAGGTCGCAAAATAGCGGTCGAGCGCGAGGAGGATAAAAACGTTCTCCTGCGTATTGTGCCAGCGCCCCGCCTTGCGATGCGCGAGCAATCCGCGCACGATTTTGGGAATGAGGTCGCTGGCGGGTTGGTCGCCGATGAGGGCTTCGAGGATGATGCCGTCGGCGCGTCGTTCGGAATGAAGAAGCAGATGTTGGCCGTCTGTGTAACGGGTTGTGAAGTGAGCGGTGGCGGCGGTTTCTTCGGCGCGGTTGTTGAGAAGGCGTCGAATGTTCTCGACTTGAAGCGACGAAGCCGCGTCGCCGGAGAGGACGGAGAGCAACCATCCGACGGCTTCGAGCGAAAGGTTTTCGAGTCCCGCCCCGTTGATGAGACTGCGCGCGCGCGCGGCGTCGCGGTCGCCGAGGCGATTTCGGACGTAGAGCGCGTAAGCGATAATGGCTTGGCGCGTGTCGCGGCTGTAGCGCGCAGGGATGTGGCGTTCGACGTTGCGTAGATAGCGCAGAGACTTCGCCAGCATCTCGTCGGGCACGGCGAACTTCTTCTCCTTAGCGCGTGCCAGAGCATGCGCGACATGGATGCTGATGTAAGGCCACGATTCTTCGCCGCGACGCCAGAAGCCGAAGCCGCCATCGTCGTTCTGCATCGCTTGGAGTCGTTTGATGTCGCGCGCCACCGCCGTCAGCATCTCGTCCGGCTTGGGCATCCCTTTGGCTTCAAACGCGGTCAAGACATCGCGCAGCGCGGCCACCGCCAGCACCCGCGACGAGAGTTGTTCGGAACACTCGAAGGGATAGGCCATGAGATAGAGCATGGCATCGGTGAGTGCTTGGAGTTGAGTCGAAGAGGTGGTGATTTCCAGTCCGCCGAACTGCTTGACGACGCCCGACGGAGCCTTGATGGGTTGCACGATTGAGCCAGCATCAATCTCGCCGTAGGTGGCAAATGCCTCGGTGGTGGCGGGCGTCCAGACGGGCAATTGAACTTCCGCCGCGTCCGACCACTCGCCGCCAACCGCTCCGACTTGAAAACGCGCCACACCGACTCGCGCCGCGCTCGCAGGGAAACGCACCTCCACGCGTTCGTTCGCGGGCACGTTCACGCGGCGTCCCGCGCCTTCTGTCAATTCAGCGTTGGCGGCGCGCACGGCGACATCGACGCTCAGAGGTTTGTCGGTTTGATTCTGCACGACGACGGGCAACTCGAAGTGGTCGCCGAAGTTGAGAAAACGCGGTGCGGAGAGTCGCGCCATGAGAGGCATGCGCGCGGTAATCGTCGATTCGCCGGAGCCGAACTGTTTATCGCCCGCCACCGAAACGGCCATCACACGATAGCGTGTCAGATTGTCGGGCAGTTTAACTTTGACCTCGACGCGTCCGCGCGCGTCCGTCCGCACGGACGGAGCGAAGACGGCCAGCGCGTTGAAATTTTCGCGTAGACGAATCTCCTCGGCCTCGATTGCTTGAGAGACTATCGGAGCATTAGCGAACTTGCCGGACAACAACATGGACGAGCGTCTGCGAGGCGCGGCTTGGGAGGCGAGACCTCCCCTGACCGTGACTGCCTCCGCGACTGCTCCGGCACCACCGCCACCCACGCCTCCTGCGCCCACGCCTCCGACGCCCACGCGAATGTCTATCTTTGCCGGGTCGTCGAGGACGATGCTTGAACGCAGATGATAGTCGGTCACATCTTCGCTTCGCTGCGCGTAAAAGACTTCGAGCGGGTCGGCGAGACGATACTGAGTTAACGCCAGCACCGCTTCATCAACCACTACGACAGCCATCTCGCCGCCCACGACGGGACGGCCTCCCGCATCGCGCACTTCAACGTCAACGGTCGTCTCCGCGCCCGGTTCGAGAGCCTTGTCGCGCGGCGTTGCCGCCACCGTCAGACGACGTGCAAGCGGCGGCACGGGTAGATTTATCTCGCCGCTCGCAAACGCGGGACGCTTCGGCAGTTTTACATTAGGATTTCCCGCGTCGTCCGTGCGCGTCGCCGCGCCGACGAGATTGACCTGCACGAAGATATTTGGCGTCCACCCTTCTTCAATCGGAATCTTCAACGTGTGCGAGGGCGAATCCATGCGAAAGCGTTCGGTGCGTATGAGGCCGGAGCGACGAAGCGTGAGCACGCCTTCCGCCGGATAAAACGGTGTGCGGACGAGAACCTCCGCCGTCTCGCCCGCCCGAAACTCCCTGCGGTCGGGAATGAGTTCGACCCTCTCCTGCTCGACGCCTCTCTGCGGCGGCAACTTTCCTCCCGCCACCCACAACAGCAACTCGCTTTCGTTGCGCCGTTCGCGGTCGTCAAAGACGCTCGCCCGGACACGATAGACACCGCCCTCTTTTGTCTGAAAAGTGCACTTCACCGCGTCGCCTGCGCTCTTAACGTTGCACTCCTGCGCGTTCGTCTCCTTTTGTTGCCACCTGTCATCCTCGTAAACCCAATCGAGCAGCGCGGCGCGCATGCTAATCTCACGATGCGACACGGCGCGACCATCAAGGTCGGTCACGATGCCTTCTACGATGAGCGATTCGCCTTGCTGCACAAACGTGCGCGGGCTACGCACGCCCACGTACAACTCCGACGGATGGACGAGGATGCGCGTCGTATCCGCCCACGTCTGACGATTCACATCCGAAACTCTGACGTAAGCCGTGACATTGGAGGGACGCGCGGGAGCAACTGCGTCGAAGTCGAGACGCAAGCGATGTTTGCCGGAAGCATCGGTGCGCGAAGTGAAGTTTTGCGTCTGAGTCGAACCGCCGCTGGTGCGACTATTCGATTCCCACCACGGAACCCATGTGCCGAAGGTGTAGTCGTCGCGGTTGGGCGGTGTGAAGTTGCCGGGCGTCGCAGCAACGTGCCAACTCACTTCCGCGTCGGCGAGTGCGCCGCCTGCGTAATAAGAGGCTGTCACGGTCGAGATGGCATGACCGCCAATGATGTGCGGCCCTTCGCTCGTTTGGGACGACACTTCAAATTCCGGTCGGCGGAATTCCTGCACCTGTATCCCGTGCGTGTGGCTACGGTTTTCGACCTCGCCGCTCCTGCCGCCCTGTGCTTCAAGCATCAATGCGGACGAACCGAGATTCATCGTCGCAGGAAGTTTGATGACGGTATCGAACCCACCCAGAGCATTGAGCGCGAGCGTGCCCGTCTTGATTTCATTGCCGCGCACATCACGCAACTTATACGCGACGCTCGCGGCTGCATCACCGAGCGCGCCGACATCACCATTCTTACCGCCGCCCGCGCGCCGCAGCCAACCCTTGATGTGCACCTCCTCGCCCGGTCGATACATCTTGCGGTCGTCGAAGACGTACCAGCGAAGCGCATCGTGGACGTTTTTCTTGTACCATCCGCTTTCCCTATTCCACCAATTGAAGCTTTCGGGCAGCAACGCCTCTTCGCCGTCACGTCGTCGCGCCAGCAGCAGGGGCGCGCCCTGCCTCGCCTGTTCCTGCAAGGAGAGACGCGCCAGCCCGTCGCTGCCCGTGCGTCCGCTCGCGCCGTTGGGATAAATCGACATCTCCACGTCGGCAAGCGGCGAGCCGTCGCTGAGCGATGTCGCCCAACCGAGTAAATCCGTTCCGTCAACAAACGCATCAAGGCCGATACCCGTCACCTGCACCCACGCTTGCAACGTCTCCTGTTCATCACGTTTGAGGGAAAGACTTTCGACCACCACGACGACGTTGCCACGACCATTATCTCCGAGTGCCGGACGGAGGTCGATGTTGGTTTCAACCATCTCATCCGGCGAAGCCCTGACTTCGATGGTCTTGGAAGAGATGAGCCTTCCGGGCGGCGTCTGTTGCTTGTGCTCCGACGCATCGCCGTATCCATTCGAGAAATTCATGTAGTCGTTGAAACGCGCCCAGTCTTCGATGCCGACGGCATAGAGCCTCACCTTGAACCTGTTGAGATTGGTGCTGTAGACGGCATAGCGCGGCGACGCGGAAGGTTCGAGCACGACGAAGCCGCTACCCGAAGCGAACATCTGCGGCGGGGATGCGGCGACATTAAAACTCAAGACCGCGTCGCTGCTGAGCGTTTGACCGAACTGGTCGCGGAGCGTGCGCGGCAGCGTCACGCGATAAATTCTACGGCCACGTTTCATGCCGTTAATGCTGAGCGTGTTGCCGTGGATGGAACTCGTCAAACTCTGGATTCCCGGCTCGATGCGAAGCTGAGATTTATCGAACGATTTGGCGTCGAGCAGATTGCTAAACACAATCTCCCATTCGTCGTTGGGCGTGCAAATTTTCTCATAGCCGCAATCGCGTCCGACGACGCGGAGCGGCCCGTAGGTGCGAAAACTGAATGCTTGCGGCTTATCGGTTCGGCGTGTGCCTTCGGCGGAAGGAGCGCCCGCCGCGACGGTGACAGTAATCTTCTCGTCGACAGGCATCTGCGAGAGGTCGCCCGCGTTGTTGGCGTTGCTGTCGGCATTAGCGACGCGACGAGGAGAATCCGACGCACGCAAAGCCAGCCAACGCCCTTTCTGTGCCGCGCTCGCCAAGCGACGCACTTCTGCATCGGCCTCTATCTCTGCGGGCGTGGCGAGCCGCGTCTTGAGTTCTCTTGAGCCGCCGCGCACTCTAACGCTGCCGAGCACAGCCGCTGCATCAATGAGTTGGTCAAACTCTATGAAGATAACAGCGTCGCGTCGATGCGTGCCCTCGTTCGGATATGTTGTTTTTAACTGCGGCGGAGGGGTCGAGAAGTTCCATGTCGTGGTCACGGCGAGTGTGCCGCCGTTGGCTGATTTGGTTCCGGCACGCACGGTTGCGGTGTAATGCGTCGCCATCGGAAAGCGTTCGAGCGCGTCGAAGACGAGAGTCTTAGTGCCCAACCAACGCCAATTCCCACGCGGCTGCGGAGTGAGTTCGACGGGCACCTCCTCTGCGGCGAGTTCGCCCCGCGACTTAATTGCCACCATCGGTTGGGAGAAGGTGATGCTCAACTGCGGCGCAATGGGAACGTCGCCCGTCGGCGCGAAACGCAGAACCTCAAGCGGGACGGAAGCCTTCGTGTCAGGCGCGACCGCCTGCACAGGCGGCGGAAAAATCGCTTCCACTATTTTTCCCGTCCGCGGCGGCGGCAACGAACGCTCACGCAACGCAAAATCCTTCTCGTCGTCGGTTTCAGTCTTGAGTGGTGGCAGGCGCTTCAACACATTCTGCGTCTCGCTCTCCGATAGACGCACAGCAGGCGCGAACGCCGCCGTCGGCGGACGCGTCTCCGCTTGCTCCGCACCTTCGCTCAAACGAAATTTCAATCCCGGATTCTGTTGACGCTCCTCGCCTTCATTCTCAACATCCGTCGCGTCGCCTGACGGCGCTCTGCCAGCGTCTTCATCAACATGCAAAGCGGCATCATGCGATTCATATCTCGCGCGGGTGTTCGACACAGGCGACGCGAGCGCAGGCGAAACTGCGCCGCAAATGTTTGCGATGATGAGAAGCACGCTCGCCGCGCGCCGAAGCTGAAGCATGGTTGCTATCTTCCTTAAATTAGATTCGAGAAATCGCGCGGCGTGCCAAATACTGTCGGCTCGTCACACCGCGACTTGAATGGTTAATCAAATCCTTAGACGCTGAACACAGAGAAATGTTCCCGCACATCTCTGACGCGCGACCAGTCCTAACACGCTGCTACCGAAATGAACGCGGGAGTTGAGGAAAATTGCATCGAAATCCATGACAGAGACGAAACGTGCCATTTCTGGAATCTTGATTCGACGTACGACGCAGCCATGCGAGGTTCGCTCGCGTGATGTCTGACCGGAGCAGTCGCTTCGTCAATGACGCGTGTCAAGATACTCGAAAACGAAATTCGCGTCTGCAATTTTCTGTTGCCCTCGTCGGTCAAAGAAAGTCGCTCTCGTCGGTAAAAAAAGGGGAATAGATGGTCGTCGCAGCCTGTTTGAGCCGCGCCTTGTCGTGCGATGATTTCAAGTACATGAAACGCGCGCACTCTGTTATTCTCTTGTGCCGGATACATTTTCTAATTCACAGAGACCGAGAACGAGGATGGCAAACACAAGATGCGCGCGATGATTCTGGCGGCGGGTTACGGCACGCGGCTGTGGCCGCTCACGATTGACCGCGCCAAACCCGCCTTGCCGTTCATGGGACGTCCGCTGGTCGGTTACGTGGCCGAATATCTGGCGGGCTTCGGCTGTACAGAGGTGTTGGTCAATCTCCATCATCGTCCCGAATCGGTGCGCGCCGCGCTCGGCGACGGCAGCGCGTTCGGCGTTCAACTTCATTACATCGAAGAACCCGTCATCCTCGGCACCAGTGGTGCACTCGACAATGCCCGGCAGTTTCTTGAGACCGAAACTTTCATCGTCATCAACGGAAAACTCGCCACCGACATCGACCTCCACGCCGCACTCCGTACACACCGCGAATCAGAGGCGCTCGCCACGCTCGTTCTGCGCCCCAACCCCACGCGCGAACGCTTCAGCACCGTTTTGACACGCGACGGAATGATTCAAGGCTTCGGACGCCACCCGACGCCTGACAGCCCCAACCATGACGAAGTGCCTTTGATGTTCACGGGGATTCAGATTCTTGAGCCGCGCATTTTCGACTACATCCCACGCGGCGTCTTCTCGCATTCGACGACGGAGGTTTACCCGCAGGCCATTGCGCGCGGCGAGAGAGTGGCGGCGCATGTCTCCGGCGGGATGTGGCATGAGCTATCGACCATCGAGCGTTATCTTGAGACGAGCATCGCGTTGCTGCGACGCGAAAGACGAGATGTGATAGCGGGAGCCGGTTCGACGATTGCGGATGGAGCGGCGGTGAGTGATGCAGTTTTGTGGGAAGATGTGCGCGTGGAGCATGGGGCGCGCGTGCGGCGTGCGGTGCTCGGCGCGGGCGTGCGCGTCGGTCGTGGGGAGACGATAGAGGACGCGGCGGTGGTGCGCGCCGAATTGGTGCGCGACGCGGAACGTCCGCCAAAGGCGCTGTCGGGCGAGGTGCGGGGCGCGAATTTTGTTGTGCCAGTTCCTGAATGATACAATCCTGTTTGAAATAATCACGGCCAAAAGTTCAGATAGAAAGAGACTTGCGCGCGCCTCTTCGCGAAGGCGCAAAATGGAGCGTCGAACGCTTCGTGTCCGTCGCCACAGTTCTAACGCATGGGTCATCCATCAAGCATCACATCGAAGGCATTCGTGACATCGGCGAGAGAGAGGTTGGCCGCGTACGCGACGCGCGCCGGAACGCCTGCCGGAGAGATTGTCGAACTCACGCCCGATGCTTCGACGCGCGAATATTTTCGCCTTCCGTGGAAACGTGGAACGGTCATCGCCGCTGTCTATCCTGAGCCGTTTGACCCAGAAATTCATCCCTTTCTCGACGTGACGCGTCTGTTTACAGAAGCGGGTTTGCCCGTCCCACAGATTATCGACGTGGATGCACAGAGCGGCATCATCTTGCAGGAAGACCTCGGCGACCGACAACTCCGGCGCGTCTTTGAAGCCGCTTCCGACGACGAGCGCGAAGCTTATCTCGAACGTGCCATCACCTTGATTGCAGAGATTCAAGCGACCACCGCCAAAGCCTTCGAGCGTGATTCCATCGCCAGTCGTCTCGCCTTCGACGAGGCCAAACTCATCTGGGAGTTAAACTATTTTCAGGAGCATTACTTCAAGAGCCTGCGACGCGTGGAGCTTAAACACTTAGAGGAAAGGGAACTGCGCGTTGAACTCAACGACATCGCCGCCGAACTCGCCGCGCGTCCGCGCGTCCTCTGTCATCGAGATTATCATACGGCGAATCTTATGGTGGATGGCGAGGACAAACTTCGCATAGTGGATTATCAGGATGCGCGCATGGGACCTGCGAGCTACGACCTCGTTTCGCTCCTGCTCGACCGTCAAACCTCTCCGCCTTCGCTTGCGGAAGTGCGTGAGCGGCGGCTTTTCTTTCTCGACGAGCGACGGCGACATGGTTTGGAGACGATTGACCCGGACGAGTTTGCGCGTGAGTTTCGTCTGATGACCGTGCAGCGTTGCCTCAAGGCGACGGGCACGTTCTCTTATCAAACTGCCGTCGCGGGACGCGGCGATGTCTATGAACATTACATCAATCCAATGCTCGAAATCGTCCTACAGGCATCCGAATGGCTCAATCGTTTTCCGGTCTTGCAAAGAATCCTCCGAGAGCATTTGAACGAGCAGAAATAGACGGAAAGAAGAACACGAATCGAATCATGAATCAGGCTTATATTAATCAACTGTCAAAACACGTGGGCGAAGAAGTGACGTTGCGCGGTTGGCTCTACAACTTACGGAGCAGCGGCAAGATTCTGTTTCCGCAGATGCGCGACGGTACGGGCGTCGTGCAGTGCGTAGTGCTGAAAAAGAGCGTCACAGAGGAAACCTGGGAAGCTCTAAAGGCTCTCGGACAGGAATCGTCGCTTGAGGTGCGCGGCGCGGTTCGCGCCGACGAACGCGCGCCGGGCGGCTTCGAGATTGATGTCGTTGACGCGCAAGTTTTGCAATCAGTCGAAGGTTATCCAATTACGCCGAAAGAACACGGCACGGAATTCCTGATGGATAACCGTCATCTGTGGCTGCGCTCGCGCCGACAGCACGCGATTTTGAAAGTTCGTCACACGGTCGTCCGCGCCGTGCGTGATTACCTTGACGACAACGGATTCACGCTCTGCGACACGCCCGTGCTGACGCCCGCTGCCTGCGAAGGCACCACGACGCTTTTCGAGGTCGATTACTTTGAAGACGAAAAAGCCTATCTCACACAGTCCGGGCAACTCTATAACGAAGCGACCGCCGCCGCCTTCGGTAAGGTCTACTGCTTCGGCCCCGCCTTCCGCGCCGAACGCTCCAAGACGCGCAGACACCTGACCGAGTTTTGGATGGTCGAACCGGAGATGGCCTACGCCACGCTCGAAGACGTGATGACGCTCAGCGAACAATTCATTTCATACATCGCCAGTCGCGTGCTCGACGAACGCGCGGAGGAGTTGAAGGTCTTGGAACGCGACACGGCGAAACTCGAATCAATCGTGCCGCCGTTCCCGCGTCTTCATTATGATGAGGCGGTCAAGATGTTGCACGAAGGGCATGAGCGTGGGGAATTGGAGACACGTTTTGAATGGGGCGGAGACTTCGGCGCGCCCGATGAGACGTATCTTTCGAAACATTTCGACCGCCCGTTGATGGTGCATCGCTATCCGGCGGCGGTCAAAGCGTTCTACATGGCACGCGACCCCGAACGCGCGGAACTCGCGCTCGGCGTTGACGTACTTGCGCCGGAGGGTTATGGCGAAGTTATCGGCGGCGGCGAACGTGCGACCTCGCTGGCCTTTCTTGAAGAACAGATTGCCGCGCACTCTCTGCCGCGCGAAGCCTTCGAGTGGTATCTGGATTTGCGTCGCTACGGCAGCGTGCCGCACGCGGGTTTCGGCATGGGCATCGAACGCTGCACCGCTTGGATGTGCGGCATCGAGCACGTCCGAGAAACGATTCCGTTTCCACGTATGCTCTATCGTATCCGACCGTGAAACGGCTATGGTCAGAAGGTCGCTTCATCTATGGGAAGTTGGTTAAAAGGCTGTCGAACTTCGGTCGCTCCGAACGTCTCACGGTGCGAAACGGTTTAGGTCTTTCGTGATTAGTGGATAAAAACAGATGAGCACAACATCAACGCAGGAGCGCATTGTCACTATCTTCGGCGGTTCTCGTTGCGGCGAGAATTGCGAAGAGTATGCACAGGCACGACGCGTCGGGCAATTGCTTGCCGAAGCGGGGATGACCATCTGCACGGGCGGCTATCTCGGCGTGATGGAAGCGGCCTCGCGCGGCGCGCATGAGCGTGGCGGGCGCGTGCTGGGCATCGTTATGAACCAATTCAAGGCCGAGCCGAATCGTTACCTGACCGACAAGGTAGCGACCGAGCATTTTTATGAACGTCTGCAAAGATTGATTATGCGTTCGGTGGGTTTCATCGCGTTGCGCGGCGGGATGGGCACGGTCACAGAGTTGTCTCTGGTCTGGAACAAGATACAGACGCGCGTGATTGAACCGCGACCACTTGTGCTGTTGGGCGATTGTTGGCCGCCCGTGCTCGAAGCGTGGCGCAAGCATCTCGTCGTGAGCGATGCGGACACGGCGATTCTCGATTTGGCGGCGACGGCTGAAGATGCCGTCCACATTATTCTTGAGAAATCTAAAGGAGTGAGACTATGAATTGCACAAACTGCGGCGCGGGGTTATTGCCTAACGCGCAGTTTTGCGGCGCATGCGGAACACGCGTGAGCGCAGCCACTAATGCGACACCGACGGCAAGTGAAAGCATCTTTTCGAGCAACCAACAGCCGACAGGCGGCGCAAGTTACTCAAGCGCGGGGAGCACTGGCGGCGCGAGCAGCGGAGGCGGTATTCGCATCGACGCCGATGCGCGCGGCGAAGGTCGCGGCTACAGCTATGAAATTTTGCACCAGCCGTCGTTTGCGTTGGCGGTCGTGCGGCTCGAAGCCGAACAGTCGATACAGGCCGAATCGGGTGCGATGGTTTCGATGTCAGCCAATGTCGAATTGCAGTCGCAGATGAAGGGCGGCTTTCTCGGCGCGCTCAAAAGAACGGTGGGCGGCGAGTCGGCTTTTGTTTCGACCTTCACGGCGCGCGGCGGTTCCGGTGAAGTGACATTCGCGCCCGGCGGCCCCGGCGACATCGCCGCCATCGAACTCACGAACCAGATGTTCTTTGTCCAGTCGAGTTCGTATCTCGCGGGCGATAGCAGTCTCAATGTGGATACGAAATGGGGCGGCGCGAAATCATTCTTCGGCGGCGAGGGTTTGTTCGTCCTACAAGTCACGGGGACGGGAGTGCTGCTACTGTCATCCTTCGGCGCGATACATCGCAAACGCCTGGCAGCGGGCGAGCGTTACGTCGTCGATACGGGGCATCTCGTCGCGTGGGAAGGGACGACGCAGTACACTCTGAGAAAAGCGACGGCTGGCTTCTTCCGCAGTCTGACGAGCGGAGAGGGCATCGTCGCGGAATTTTTGGGGCCGGGCGAAATTCTGATTCAGACGCGCAATCTCGCGGCCTTCGCCAGCATGCTCAAACCTTTCCTGCCCACGCAGGGCGGCGGGAGCAGCGGCTTCAACATCAATATGGGAGGTTAATTCTGCGCGCCCATCCAGATGCCGTAATTTTTTTATGAAAGAGACGCTCCTCGAACAATCGCAAACAAATATGACTCCATCCGCCAGCCCGATGAAACGTGTCAGCGTCGTCGGGGTGCCGTGTGGCTTTGGCGCGAGCATCGCCGGAGTTGACCTCGGCCCGGCGGCGATGCGTGTCGCGAAGCTGAATCAACGCATCGCGCAACTCGGCTACGAAGTGCGCGACACGGGCGACGTGCGGACGCAATGCCCTGAGCATCCGGCTCCGCCGCATGAGAAGTTGAAATACTTGCCGGAAATCACCGCTGCTTGCGAGCAGCTTTCGCTCGACGTTCAAGCTATCCTCGGTAAAGGCGAACTGCCCGTTGTGCTCGGCGGCGACCATTCTATCGCCATCGGTTCCGTCGCGGGTGTGGCTTCCTTCTATCGCGAACGCGGGGAGCAAATCGGCCTCGTCTGGTTTGACGCACACGCCGACATGAACACGCCGGAAACGTCGCCCTCCGGTAATATTCATGGTATGCCGCTCGCCGTCCTCCTCGGCTACGGCGTGCCCGAACTAACGGACATCGCTGGTTTTTCGCCAAAACTCGACCCGCGTTTCTGCGCGCACATCGGCGCACGCGATGTCGATGCGGGCGAGCGCGAATTGATTCGACGTCTCGGCATACGCTTTTTCACCATGCGCGAGATTGACGAACGCGGCATGAGCGCCTGCATGGATGAAGCTATCGCCATCGCCTCCCGTGCGCCCGCTGGTTATCACGTCACGCTTGACGTTGATGCGCTCGACCCAGGCGACGCGCCCGGTTCCGGCACGCTCGTACGCGGCGGCCTGACCTATCGCGAAGCGCATCTCGGTATGGAAAAAATTGCCGAAGCAGGCGGCATGCTCTCGCTCGAAATCGTTGAGATTAATACCGCGCTCGACATCAATAACCGCACGGCTGAACTTGGCGTCGAACTGATTTTGTCCGCGCTCGGCAAAACTATTCTTTGATTCGACAGAAATTTCCGTCCTCCTCATGAATCAGCGACATAATCGCCCATGCGTCTGATAACGCCAAGATGTTTTATTGAGAATTGAGAAACGGGCAGGACTTCATGTAAGAGGTACAGTCGGCAGGGTTAAATGTTGAAATGTTTTAGGTTGAGCCGTTAATTTGAGTTGCTTATGACAGAAAAAATTCATGTCGGGGTGATTTTTGGTGGTCGTTCGAGCGAGCATGAGGTGGCAGTGCGTTCGGCTCGCGCGGTGATTGAGGCGTTAGACACGGAGAAGTACACGGTCATCCCTGTGGCGATTACGAAGGACGGACATTGGCTTTCGCCTGCGAACGCGGCGGCGATGTTGCCGGATGAGACGCGCCGTTTGCTTCCGGCGGAAGCGACAGGGATGGATGAGGCATCAGTCGCTATTATCGGTGACCCGTCGCATCAGGGCTTAACGACGATTGATGGCGACGGTGATGGGCGTCTGCCACAAACTCTCGACGTTGTTTTTCCGGTCTTGCACGGGCCGTACGGCGAGGACGGCACGATTCAAGGGCTGCTTGAAATGGCGGGCATCCCGTATGTTGGCAGCGGCGTGCTCGGCTCCGCTTGCGGTATGGACAAGGTGACGATGAAGGCGCTGTTTGTCCATGCGGGTTTGCCAGTCTGCAAATACACATGGTTTCGGCGTGCGGAATGGGAGCGCGACCGTGAGAGCGTGACGCAACGCATAGAACAACAGATTGGCTATCCGTGTTTCGTCAAACCGGCCAATCTCGGCTCGTCGGTCGGCATTTCCAAAGCGACTGACCGCGCATCTCTGGCGGCCTCGATTAATCTTGCGGCGCGTTATGATCGGAAAATACTTGTGGAAGAGGCCGTGGACGCACGCGAAATCGAATGCGCGATTATCGGCAACGATGAACCGGAAGCGAGTTTGCCGGGCGAGTACGTGGTGCACGACAAGCAGGCGGAGTTTCTAGATTACACGGAGAAATATTCCAACACGGGACACGTCGAATTCGTCGTGCCCGCGCCGGTTCCCGAAGAATTGGTCGGACAGATTCAGGAGATGGCGAAGCAAGCCTTCAAGGCTGTTGATGGTGCGGGACTGGCGCGCGTCGATTTTTTCTTGCAGCGCGCGACGAATGAATTGCTCATCAGTGAAATCAATACCATGCCCGGCCTCACGGAAGTCTCCGGTTATCCCAAACTCTGGGCGGGCACCGGACTCGCTTTTCCGCAGGTCGTCGAACGTCTCATCGAACTCGCCTTCGCGCGTCACCAAGACAAAGCGCGCAACGAAACAACTCTCTAAACTATTTCGCCGAAACGAAATAAACGCGAAGAAGTGTTGCTTCCTTGAAGCCTTCACGTCTTCGCGTTTCGTCGTTTTTCGGACAGCGAATTTGTCGTTTCGCGGAACCGTTGTGCGATTAAAACACGCTTTTAAGCGAGCACCGCCGGATGAACCGAGGGGATGGGTTCGATATAAGAAGCGGGAACGGGATAGGCATAGGTTTCCGAGATGATGCGTTCCGCGCCGTCTGTGTGGACGGGTTTGGAGAAGAAATAGCCTTGACCGTTCTGGCAGCCGAGTTTGCGTAGGATGGCTAGTTGCTCGTTGGTCTCGACGCCTTCGGCCACAACATCCATACCGAGATTCTGTGCGAGCACGACGATGGTGCGGACGATTTCCACGTTCTCGTTATTGTCCGACATCTGCGTGATGAAGGAACGGTCGATTTTCAGAGTGTCGATAGGGAAACGGTGCAGGTAACTAAGCGACGAATAGCCTGTGCCGAAGTCGTCGATGCTGAGTTGCACGCCGAGCGCACGCAACTGCTTGAGCATCCCTGTCGCGGTTTCGATGTTTTCCATGACCGCGCTCTCAGTGATTTCCAGTTTCAAACTGTGCGCGTCGAGTTTGGTTTCGTTGAGAATATAGGCGATTTCGTTAATCAAATCGGGTTGCGTAAATTGCTTGGTCGAGAGATTAACGCTGATGAAGAGAGGCGGGTCGGAAGGGAAAAGCGTCTGCCAGCGTTTCATCTGAAGGCACGACTCCCTGAGCACCCATTCGCCGAGTTGCACGATGAGTCCGGTCTCTTCCGCGACGGGCACGAAATCAATCGGCGAGATAAAACCGCGTTCAGGATGTCGCCAGCGCACAAGCGCCTCGAAGCCGCGCAGGTTGAAATCTTCGAGCGACACAATCGGCTGATACTGTATGAAAAACTCCTCACGTTCGATGGCGCGGCGCAGGTCTGTCTCCAACTGTAAGAGGTTGAGCGCGCGTGCGTGCATCGCCTTATCAAAAATCTCATGGCGTGCTTTGCCCGAAGACTTGGCGCGATACATCGCCGTGTCTGCGTCGCGCAGCATATCCTCTGCACGCTCGTAGCCAGTCGAACTCGGCGCGATGCCCATGCTCACGGTCGTAAAGACTTCGCGCCCGCTCAGATTAAACGGCGCGACCAATTCCTTCTGAATCCGTTCGGCGATATAAATCGCTTCGCTCTCATACTTCACATCTTCGATGAGCACTGTGAACTCATCGCCGCCGAGTCGTGCGACCGTATCGCCGGGACGCAGGCATTTTTCCAGACGCCGCGCGATGCCGACGAGTAGTTGGTCGCCAATCATGTGACCGAGACTGTCGTTGATAATCTTGAAGCGGTCGAGGTCGAGATAGAGAACGGCGAACATCTGTTCGGGATTGCGTAGCGAACGATTGATGGCGAGTTTCAGGTGGTCGATAAAGAGCGCGCGATTGGGTAGTCCCGTGAGCGCGTCGTGGAAGGCGTCGTGGTGGAGTTGCTGCTCTGCGAGTTTGCGGTCTGTGATGTCCTGAATCTGGAAGATGAGATGGACGGAGGATGTCGTGTGCGTATCGCGCGCGAGCGAGACGCTCCAATGCACCCACACTTCATGTCCCTGCTTGTGGATGTAACGCTTCTCCATCTGGTAAGTCGGAATCTGGCCTTTCAACAACTGCTTGATGTTCGATAGCGCGCTGCTCAAGTCGTCTGGATGCGTAATCGCCAGAAAATCGGTCGTCAACAATTCGCGTTCGGAATAGCCGAGGATGTCGCAGAGCGAACGATTGACTTGCAGCCAACGGCCTTCGGATGAAACGAGTGCCATGCCAATGGCGGCATGGTCGAAGGCGCTACGGAAACGGTCTGAATTTTCACGCACGGATGCTGTCTGTCGTTGTTCCGCCTGATTGTTTTTGACGACAGAGAGAGCAGCGTTTTTGAGATATGAGCGATAAGCAAAGAGAAGTATGGCGGCGGCGGTCGAGACGGCAATCAACGCGTTGACTCCGACTCTGTTCGCCAGTTGCGCGACGAGACTCACGACGATTGCCGCCGCCGCATAAGAGAGTGCCGTCCACAGATACGAGCCGCCCCACGTGAGCAGGATTTTTTGATTAATCTTGTAGGCCCCGCCGATGGCGACGATGGTTGAGTCAATCGCGGCTTTCAGTAGAATCGCCGTGCAGATGGCGTTGACGGAAGCGAAAGAATAACCGCCCCGGCCTAGTTCGACGATGGAACCGAAGTTGAGGCGCAGAGTCCAGACGATGAGAAATGTGCCGATGACGGCAATGGCGGTGTGAAACAGGAGAGAGATGACGTTTTTGCTCGTTCGGAGAGCGATGCAGGGTACGGCGACGAGGGTTAGCAGCACAGCTGCTTCGCCGTCAAAAAGAAGCATCGAGAGGAGGATGAGCGCGTCGGTGGGCGTGACGGTCTGATTGAAGCGTGGAATCGAGAGTGCGTAACGCGAGCCGAGATGGATGGTCGCCAGCGTAAAGAGAAGGAAGGCTATACCTAGTTGTGCAAAAGGGAGGCGCAGGAGGGAGAAGAGGAGAATTCCAGCCCCCCAAGCCAACACTACTTGCATGAAATGTTTATTGAAACGTTGTGTGCCCGTTGCTTCCATAGGAAGAATCGTACCCTGAACCCCTAAACCAGATTTGTCGAACGCCACGCGAGGACGCGAGTTGCCACAGCTCGCACCGATTTCGTCAGCAACTTCAATGCCGGAAGCTTGAGAGTTATCAAAGGTTTGATTTTCAAAGGAATACGCGTTAGACGTGGGCAGAAACCGGGGGCAGGCTGAACATTTCGGTCAAAAAGAGACGATTTCTGTCACCCATTTTGACAGAATTCGGTCAAGTGACCGACCCGTCGCTGACAGATATTAACGACTCGAAGATGGAGGCTTGAAGATAGCCGCGCCTTTAAGATTTGGGAGCGCGGTAGCCGCGACGCGTGCGTGCGTGGGCTTCGGGGCGTGCGACGGCGACTTCGATTTCGCGCCAACGTCCGTCGCGTGCGCGGTTGGTCGATTGGTAGCCGATGGTGTACTGGTTGCTCAATTCCTCGACGATGCTGGCGAAGGCGTCGCTCAGAGACTTGCCGCCCGGCGAGGCGACGAAACGGCCTCCGCTCTTGGCAGCAAAATTTTGGAGCGCCCCGATGCCCATCATTCGCTCTCGCGGAGTGGTTTTCGGGTCGGACATATCGACTGTGTAGATGGTCGCGTTGGCGGCGAGCGCGGCGTTGAGCGCCTTGTCGGAAGATGCGCGGCTGCGCGTGTCGGCTCCGTCGGAGAGGACGACGATGGCGCGTCGCTTCTCCGTGCGTTGCGAGAGGTCGATGGCGGCGCGCACGATGGCATCGTTAAGCACGGTCGTCCCCTTCGCACGCACGTCGAAAGCCATCGGCGGCAGGTCGCGACCCGGCGAAAAGTCCTGCAATTGCTCAACTTCACTGTCGAAACGATAGATGGCGGCGACATCATCCTCGCGTAGACCGTCGAGAAAACGGATGGCTCCCGCACGCGCCAGAGACATGCGACCCTCCATGCTGCCCGAACTGTCGAGCAAAATGGCGACGGCAAAAGGCGTCTCCTCGACGTTGAAATTCGCGATGGATTGTTCGCGCCCGTTCTCTAAAATCTTGAAATCCTTGCGCGCGAGTTTGTGTAGATATTTGCCGTCCTTGTCCGTCACCGTGACGTTTAGCACAACCAGGTCTGTGTTAACACGGACAACATCATCGTCATCATCCTGTCCACGAACGACGGCGACGCCGAAATGGGATGTTTGCGTCAGGAGAGACGCACACGACACGATGGATAGAAGGATTAGTAAAAACCTCTGGGCGGGCGGGAAGGTGTGTGTTGAGCCTTTTTTCCGTTGAATCATTTGGGGATAAAAGTGCGTATGTGCTTGATGAGTTCAATCATTTCGTTGGAACGCTCGATGATGCCCGTCGAAACGACGTGACGCGAAATCTTCTCCATCCCTTTGTTCAATTCCTCTGCGACGTTTGCCAGACGCGGAAGCGCGGTTTCGAGATTATTCGGCGGGTTTTCTAGGCCGTTATCGTCGTCGGAACCGCCCGCGCGTTTGCGTACGCGGCGCGCAATCTTTTCGAGCCGTTCGAGTTTCTTCAAATCGTCGCGCGTGAGCGATTTATTGCGCTCGAAATCGGCGCGCAGTTCCGTGCTCAGACGTGCACCCTCTTTGGCACGTTCGACGGCCTCTTTGTGTTCCTGCTCGTCGTATTTGATGGCGGCGCGTTCGAGCATTTCTTCGTGCGGCGAGCCGAAGGGCGAACGTCGGTCGGGTCGCTGCTGTGAAGCGTCGCGCCCCGGCGGGAGAGGGTCTGGTGGCCTGCTTTTCTGTGCACTGGCTGAAGCCGCGAGCACGAAGAAGACGAAGATGACCGCAAAAAGAGAAGGACGCGACTGCATCATCAAAGTAAGGCTTTCGACCGCAACCAAAATTAAGAGACTGAACCCGGCACGCACGAGTGTAACGAATATCGACCCTCATCGACAAGAGATAAGTCGTTGATATGTCTATGACGAAGCGCATGCATGAAAGGTTTGCCATCGCGTCTGACAAACGTTTGATATGGATTCATCTGAGCCTCTAAACTCCGCGCACGCCACCCGCGGTGCATCGAAACGCGAGACACTAGATGCGAATTGTGAAATGCGTGAACTAGGACAGAGAAGCAAAACACTCTGTTTGCAAGAGCAATGAGATTAACGAGATGCAGCGTTGATGACGAGAGTTTACTTGAAGAATGTCGTCGCGCCGACTCCTCAAGCTTTACCTGAGCGACGAGAGTTTTAGGGGATTTTTTCGGGATTGTCCGGCGTGTTGATGAACTCTTCGCCCGTACTGCGTCGCGGGCGCTGCGTCTGCGGAAGTACGACCGTGGTGCTCTCCGGCAGACGCTCCGGCGGACGACGTGCGCCGACTTCCGATTTGTAAGCGATGTCTTCGGCGCGGGTCGCGCTACGGAGGCGGACGATGCGCGAGCCGCTCCACACGTTTGAGGGAAGCGCCAGCGAATAGCGCCCGCGTTCGCCCGGTGCGAGCGTCTGAGGTTTGATTTCGAGCGAACGAATCTCCGTCGATTGGTCTTTGCGACGCTTCAACTCAAGTTCTAACGAGAGTTTTTCCAGACGTTCGCTCGCGACGTTTTCCACCGTCCCGCCGATAACCGCCTGCGAACCCTTGAGCATCGCCTCGTCTTCATAAATCCGCGCCGCTACGACCTTTTCTTTCGCCTTTTCCTTCACGGCCGTATGAGTCTGTGCTTGAGCGTCGTTCCTCGTCTCGGTGCGCGACGCACTCTGGCAGCCGTTTGCAATCAACACCGAGACAAGGAGCAAATAGCCGAAAACCTTTGTCGCCGACGCGTAGCGAGCACGTTGATTCTTATCTGGATTCATTTTTATGACGAACTTTGCTTGATTTTCCTTTGCGCGTCGCGGGCTTCAATTCGCCTTGTAAGTTAATTCGATTTGTCAAACCGAAGACCGCAAAGGATTGCCAGAAGAGTGTTTATGTATCTGTGTAGGGAAGACTTGACGGTCGCCGACGCGGCGATTTTGTTGGTGTCGCAGCCGTCTATGGTTCACGACCGGGAGGCGGGCCGCCCGTGATTTTTTCGACCAGCGCGATGATGAACTCCTGCTCGGCCATGCCTGTGCTTTGCAGCGTAACCCATTCCGCGCCCGCCGCTCCGTCGGTGCGACCTTCCACGCGCGCGTTGACAGAGACATTGGTGCTCACGCCGTCGATAGGCTGCACTTCGATGATGAGCGTGTAACGGCCACGCGTCCAGCCGCGTCCGGGCGTGTCGGGCGCTTCGGCGTAACGGTTGATTTCGGGCTGAGCTACAACCGCGCCTTTGATGAAAGTGTATGGCTGACTGATGAGGACGCCTTCGTCGGGTTTCGACACGGCTTCGTCGAGAATCATCTTGCGCTCGCGCATTAACTCCTGAATCGCTTCCAACAACGCATCGCGCCGCGCGCTCAAGCGGTAGGGATTCGGCACGGGCGGCGGCACAACTGTCCGACCTCCGCCGAAGTCGATGCCGCGTCCGGTTCCGGTGCTGACGTTGCCGCCGTTGGTCGCAGGCGCGCGGTTGTTGCCGTTGTCGCGGATGCGGTCGTTCTGTTGGTCAACGCCTTTCCCCTGTGCATGCGCGGCGACGTTGGCCGTACAGATGAGGAGAAGCAAAAGAGCGAGCACCTTGATCCGCTTCATAATTGAATCCTTCTGCCGTGGTTCGCAGTCCGTGGAGCTACATCAATAAACGGGGGAGTCGCCAGCGAGCATAAATCATGCGTGTGTCGAATTCAAGATGCGACCGCGAAAAGAGTGCGGCAACGTCAGATAGTTTTGAAGCACAATGACTACTACTGTTTGATGACAACTACTGATTGCCGTCGCCTTCACTTGGTGTCTGTTGACGTGCGCGTGCATCGCGCGTGCGTTCCCATTCGCGTAAGGCTTGGACGCCGCGTTGAAAGTCGCTTTCGTTTTCGTAGAAGTTGTGTGCGCCATCGTCGCGCGCGGGTTCGCGTACGTAGTAGATGTAGTCGGAGTCGGCGGGTTTGAGCGCGGCTTCGAGCGAACTCGCGCCGGGCGAAGCGATGGGTCCGGGTGGGAGTCCGCGGACTTTGCGCGTGTTGTAGGGCGATTGGCGGTCGAGGTCGCTTTGATAAACCTTGCCATCGTTCTTCCACTTACCTGCTAACTTTGATGCGTAGATAACGCTCGAATCAATGCCGAGCGGCATGCCAATCTTGATGCGGTTATAAATGACGGAGGAGATGAGCGGTCGTTCCTGTTTGAGTTTGGCCTCGGTCTCAATCAGCGATGCCACGGTGACGACTTCACGCGCAGACTTATTCTTGGCGCTCGCCGTCTTAACGACATACTCCTCCCAGACTTTTCTGAAACGCTTGACCATCGTGTCAATCATGCGCGCGGGGGTCGTGTCGGGTGGGAAGCTGTATGTGTCCGGGAACAGGTAGCCTTCGAGATTGGTGGCAACGGGGTCGAGGTCGCGTATGCCGCTCGTATCATTCATCAAGGCGAGCGCCTCGTCGGCGTTTCTGAGTCGGAGTTCGGGAATACGCGCCATCGCGTTAGCGATGTCCCAACGCGTCCATCCTTCGACGACGGTGAAACGGCTGAGACGTTGTTCGCCTTCCTCAAGTTTGCGAACCACTCCGAACGGCGAGATGGGCGAAGGGAAGCGATACTCGCCCGCCTTGAAACGCGCGCCCGCGCCCGTCAGACGCGCATACAGGCGGAGCGGCCAACCACGTCTGATAACGCCGGTTTCGGCGAGACGATTAATGATTTCGTCCGGCGACGAGCCGCGTTTGATTTCGATGTACTGGTCGCCTTGCGTGTGCATGAGCGGCGTGCGAAGTTCCTGATAGAACCAGAAGCCGACGCCGAGGCAGACGACGAGCAGCAGCACGACGAGAACGAGTAGGATGCGTAGACGTTTCATGAATCAATAAAAACGGATGTGATTAAATAAACTAAAACTTGAGGAAACATCTCAAACCGACGAGTTTATCTCATTGAATTTGCACGCGATAGAAACACGGCGGTATTCGTGTCCGCAGTATATCTCCGCGCGTCAAGTCGCTTCAGGACTTTGATGCTCGGAAAGGAAATCGCGCAAAATAATAGCGGCGGCTTCGCTATCGACGCGCTGTTTGATGTCGGCGCGTTTGAAGCCTTCGTCGCGTAAATGTTCTTCGGCGGCGCGCGAAGTGAGACGTTCGTCCTGCAAATGGACGGGCAGTTGAAGCGTCAGCGAGAGATTGTGCGCGAGACGCCGCGCCTCCGTCGCCGCATCTCCTTCGGTTCCGTCCAGTCTGAGCGGCAAACCAAAAACCACCATTCGTACGTCAAAGCTTTGTTGCAATTCGGCGAGGGCGCGGACGAGGCTTTTCCAGTTGGTACGTCGGAGCGCGGGAAGCGTCCGCACGGTCAACTGTAACTCGTCGGAGATGGCGACGCCGACGCGTCGCGTGCCGAAGTCAAGCGCCATGACTCGACCCGACGGGCGGCGCGCTTCGCATGTTTCAGTGGTTTCTGTAATTGCTACACCCGGCCAAGCTGAATATTGAAGCGTAGCAAAAAGTATAACGCACACGCGGCGAAAGACGCCAACGAGCATCAGCTTACGCCCTTCAGGCATTGACTTACGCCTTTCGGGTATCGGCTTGCGCCGTTTCTCGCGGCTACGGTATCATCCATGACAAGCGTCGTCCGCCCGCTCCGAGCCGTCGAGAGCGCGGGCACGAAAGAGGCGACGCACTGATTTTTGAGGTGCATGAATGTCATTTCGTACGAAATTTGCTTTAGTTGTCTTCTCCGCCACGCTCGCGCTCTACGCGGTGATTGGCGGTTGGATGTCTTCCAGCGCGCAGCAGCAGAACGACCCCGGCCAGCAATTGCGTATCTTCGAGAGCGTGCTTCAACACATCCAACAGGATTACGTTGACGAGCCGGACTTGAACAAAGTACGCGCGGGAGCACTGCGCGGCCTCGCTTATGGCCTCGACCCATATTCGACCTACTTGACCGCCGAACAAGTGCGGACATACCGCGCCGGAGCGGAAAAGACACAAGTGAGCATCGGCGCAGAACTCTCGCAGGTGGCTTCGTATCTCTACGTGATTGCGCCCGTCAAGGGCGGTCCCGCCGAACAGGCGGGCGTGCAGGCGGGCGACATCATCGAGTACATCGACAACAAAGCGACGCGCGATATTTCACTCTACGACGCGCGCCAACTCCTGAACGGCGCAGCCGGAACGGAAGTCAAACTACGCATCCTCCGCGCTGGAACGCGACCTCTACAACTCAGCGTGCGTCGCGCCGTCGTGCAAGCACCGTCAGCCGAGACGCGCGTCGAGGCTGGACGCATCGGCATCCTACGTATCAACAGCCTGGAAGCGGGACAGGCGGCGGAGATTAAAGGCCGCGTGCAGGAGATGTTGAAGGGAGGCACGCAGAAGTTCGTGCTCGACCTACGCAGCGTCGCGGGCGGTTCGCTCACCGAAGCCGTCAAAGTTTCCAATCTCTTTATCCGCGACGGCGCGCTCGCGCAGACCATCGGACGCGGCAACAAACCGCTCAAGACCATCAACGCCGACCCGAAAGAAGCGATTTTCGACGGCCCCGTGTCAGTCCTGATTGACAGGGGAACGGCGGGCGCGGCGGAAGTTGTGGCGGCGGCATTCATCGAACGCAAACGCGGCGACGTGGTTGGAGAAAAGAGTTTCGGCGCGGGCGCCGAACAGCAACTCTTCACGCTCCGCAACGGCGACGGATTACTTCTGACCACCGTCAAGTGGGCTTCGTCAACGGGCAAAGCCTTTCTCGGGGCGGGCGTCGCGCCTTCGGTCGAAGTCAAACGTCCCGAACTGGCGCAGGCCGTTGACCCTGACGATTTGACGGGCAATGACGACGACGCGATTGCGCGTCCCAACAATGCGCCGAGCGATACGCGCGAAGTCGCGCCGGAAGCCGCTTCGCCCAAGCAGCAACCCGAAGATGTGCAACTCAAAAAAGCACTCGAACTGCTCCGCGAAAAACCTTCGACGCAGCAACAACCGCAGCAGCGCGCGGCCTAAACACGCATCCTTTCAAACAGAAAGAGGCTGGCGAGAATCAACTCGCCAGCCTCTTTTCATTTGTTTTGTGTTTGTTTGGATAGACGCCGCGTTAGTCGCCGGGTTTCGCGGGTTTGGCGGGACAGGGAGCGACTGTCGCGCGTTTGATGCGGACGGGTCGGAGTGGTTTCTCCGCGTTGGTCGGCATACTCGGCGCGCGGTTAATCGCATCGACCGTCTGCATTCCGCTCGTCACGCGCCCGAAGGCGGAAAATTTGCCGTCGAGAAAAGGCGCGTCGGCGACGAGAATGAAGAAGTTGGTGGTGGCGCTGTTCGGCTCGTCGGGGCGTGCCATCGAGACGATGCCGGGCTGATGTTTGACGTAGTTCGGTTCGTCGGGAATGGTGTGCCGCGAGCGTCGCGCAATCTCCATCGAAACCTTTTCGCGCGTCGAGAGATTGCCGCCCTGAATGACGAAATCCTTGACGACGCGGCTGAAGGTCGTCGTGTCGAGCATGCCTGTGGCGACGAGGTTGAGAAAGTTTCTGACGCTTTCGGGCGCGGCTTCCGGCAGCATCTCCAACTCAATCGCGCCCGCATCGGTCTCAAGTTTCACACACTGCTCCGCCATCCGTTCGACGCTTGCGCCGTCGAATGGTTCGGAAGCAGCCGACGCAGACACAGCCGGACGCTGATTGGCTTTCTGTGGCGCGGCTTGCGTACTCGGAGGCGCCGGTGTTGCGGTTGGCGTCGTCTGCGCCGACACTGCGGCGTTGAAAGCGAACAGGCAAAGCAGTAAAAGTGCGAGGCGACTTCCCAAATTCATTTCATCAAACTCCCCGAACGACCTTTGTACAGGACAACGCGCATGGCGAAATCAAAAATTACAACGAACATGGCGAGCCTCGACAACGCGCGTTGAGAAATTCTACTGCGGCATTTGCACTCTCGACAACGTTTCGTCGCGTTTGGCTTTGAACTCCGTGCCCGGTTTCCACTCAGGATATTTGTCGCCCTGCGCAACGCGGTAACCGACCATTAAGATGAGTTGTGCGTCTTCGACCGCGCCCGCCAAGTCCCAATCGGGTTTTATCTCGTCGGACACTTTGTGATAGTCGCGGTCAGTGTATTCATCGCGTTTCTGTTTGCTGTAGGCTTCGGGCTTGCCGATGAACGTCGTGCCCGTGTCGGGATAGAGCGCGGGGACGCCAACTTTGGCAAACTCGAAATGGTCGGAACGATAGAAGAATCCCTTTTCCGGTTCGGGGTCGGGTTTGATGGTGCGACTCTGCGTGGCCGCCGCTTCGCGCAGGAGGTCGTCGAGCGTCGTATTGCCGTCACCGATGATGATGAGGTCGCTGGTTCGTCCCCACTGGTTCGCGCCGTCCATGTTGATGTTAGCGAGCGTCTTTTCAAGTGGATAGAGGGGATTGGTGGCGTAGTATTTCGCGCCGAGCAATCCTTTCTCCTCGGCGGTCACGGCGAGAAAGAGGATGGAACGTTTGGGCGGCGCGGGGAGTTTGGTGTAGGCGCGTGCAATCTCTAGCAGCGACGCGGTGCCGGAAGCGTTGTCGAGTGCGCCGTTGAAGATTTGGTCGCCCTGTAGTTTCGGGTCTCGACCGAGATGATCCCAGTGGGCTGTGTAGACGACGTATTCGTCTCTGAGTTTGGCGTCGGAGCCTTCGAGTTTGGCGATGACGTTGTGAGAGTTGATTTCACGCAATGAGTTTTTGAGTTCAAAATTGGCCTTTGCGCCGAGCGCGACGGGTTTGAAATCTTTACTCAACGCCGATTTCTTCAACTCGTCAAAATTCTTGCCGCTTGCGGCAAAGAGTTCTTTGGTGCGGTCGAGCGTGAGCCATGCTTCGACGGGCACGCGGCTCATATTTTTGTCGGGCGTCTGAATGTCGAAATTCTCGCGTCCCCAACTGCCGGAAACCACCTCATATGGATAACCTGCGGGCGTTGTCTCATGGACGATGATGCAGGCCGCCGCGCCCTTCTCGGAAGCAATCTCGTACTTATAAGTCCAGCGACCGTAGTAAGTCATCGCTTTGCCCTTGAACATTTTATCGTCGGGCTTAGCGGGGTCGTTGGGATCTGCGATGGCGGGGTCGTTGATGAGCATGACGATGGTCTTGCCGCGCACGTCCACGTCCTTGTAATCATCCCAACCGTATTCGGGTGCGACCACGCCGTAACCGACAAACACCACATCGCTATTATCGACTTTGATTTCCGGCACGAAGCGACGCGAGACGGCGACGTAATCGTCAGGGAAACGGAGGTCTATCTGTTTGCCGCCCGCGTTGAAGGATGCGCGCGGTTGCGCTGTGAAGCCGACGAGCGGAACTTTCTGGACGTACGTGCCGTCGGGGTTACCGGGCTTTAATCCCATCGCTTTGAATTGTTCGGTCAGGTAGTTGACGGTCAACTCTTCGCCGCGCGTGCCGGGCGCGCGTCCTTCGTATTCGTCCGACGCGAGAACCTTGACGTGCTGCATGATGGCGTCGCTTTTGATGGCATCGAGCGCGGGACGAAGTTCGGCGGGCACGGAAGCAGCCGTCGCCGTCTTCGCGTTGGTCGGCGCGTTGGTCGCGGGCTGACGCGGCTCAGTCGTGCAACTGCTAACTAATATCAATACAACAATTAACGCTCCACACTTGAGAAAATGCTTCTTCATTTGAAAAGCCTCCTGTAAGAAATTGACTCATTGATTCAACGGCTCGTCGCGTCGATAAATCAATGGATAAATGAGCCGATAGAAAAATGAATAAATCATTTTAGAGTGGAATGTTGCCGTGCTTCTTGGGAGGATTGGTGTCGCGTTTGTTTTCGAGGAGGGCGAGGGCGCGGATGAGTTTTGGACGTGTTTGAGCAGGTTCGATGATTTCGTCGATGAAGCCGCGTTGGGCGGCGACGTAGGGGTTGGCGAACTTCTGTTCAAATTCGGTGACACGTGCGAGACGCGCTTCGGCGGTATCTTCCGCCGCCTCGATTTCGCGTCGATAGAGGACGCCGACCGCGCCTTCGGCGCCCATGACGGCGATTTCGGCAGACGGCCAGGCGAAGTTGATGTCTGTGCGGATGTGCTTCGAGGCCATCACGCAGTATGCGCCGCCGTAGGCCTTGCGCGTGATGACGGTGATTTTGGGGACGGTCGCTTCGGCGAAGGCGTAGAGAAGTTTTGCGCCGTGACGAATGATGCCGCCGTGTTCCTGCCGGACGCCGGGCATGAAGCCGGGCACATCTTCAAAGACGATGAGCGGGACGTTGAAGCAATCGCAGAAGCGGACGAAGCGCGCGGCCTTGACGGAGGCGTCGATGTCGAGGACGCCCGCGAGGAAGGCGGGTTGGTTGGCGACGATGCCGACGCTACGGCCTGCGAGACGCGCGAAGCCGACGACGATGTTGGGCGCATAGTGCGCATGCACTTCAAAGAAATATTTCTCGTCAACCACCGAATGAATCACGTCGCGGATGTCGTAGGGCTGGTTCGACGCTTCGGGAATAATGCTGTTCAGACTCTCGTCGGCGCGGTCTGCGGGGTCTGTGGTGGCGACGCGCGGCGGGTCGTCCATGTTGTTCGGGGGGATAAAGGAGAGCAGTTCGCGCGTGAGTTGGAGCGCGTGCTCGTCGGAGTCGGCGGTGAAATGCGCGACGCCGGAGACGCGATTGTGCGTGTCGGCGCCGCCGAGGTCTTCCTTCGTTACGTCTTCGTGCGTGACGGTCTTAATCACGTCTGGTCCTGTGATGAACATGTAGGACGTGTTGCGTACCATGATGTTGAAATCAGTGATGGCGGGGCTGTAGACCGCGCCGCCCGCGCACGGCCCCATGATGCAACTGATTTGTGGCACGACGCCTGACGCAAGAGTATTACGCAAGAAAATGTCCGCGTAGCCGCCTAATGAGACGACGCCTTCCTGTATGCGTGCGCCGCCCGAATCGTTTAAGCCGACGACGGGCGCACCGACCTTCATCGCCATGTCCATCACTTTGCAGATTTTTTCGGCGTGAGTTTCAGAGAGCGAGCCGCCGAAGACAGTGAAGTCCTGCGCGAAGACGAAGACGCGGCGACCGTCGATGAGGCCGTGGCCTGTGACAACGCCGTCGCCGGGATAGAGTTGGCGTTCGAGACCGAAATCACGCGAACGATGCACGACGAGTTGGTCAAACTCCTCAAACGTCCCTTCGTCGAGCAGGAATTCGACGCGCTCGCGGGCGGTCATTTTTCCGGCGGCATGTTGTCGTTCGACGCGCGCCGCGCCTCCGCCCTCCGTGGCCTGGCGCGTCTGTTCGCGCAAACGTTCCAGTTTCGTCTCCTGCACAGTCTCTTTCCGCGTGGATGTCATAAGTTTAGAAGTTTGAAGGTGTTAGTCGTTGAACTGACGCCATGATGAACGATTGAATCTGATTTGTAAAACCAATGACGAGACAGGGATGAGGGATGAAGATTAAGAGATTGATTCATTTCATCATTTCATCATTGGGTCATTGCTTGATTAAATCAATGACCCAATGACCCAATGAGCCGATAACCCAATTTCTTCTCCTTCACCCCTCATCCCTTATCTCATGCGCCGAAGCGTTGTTTGTACTCGCTGGAGGTGATGAAGGCTTTGACCATTTCGGCGCGGATGTAGTCGCCGCCGTGGTCGTTGAGTTTCTTCAACCAGAAGTTGTAGCCCGTAAAATCACGCGTTTCTTCGGGCGCGTCGTCGGGGTTGCGTCGGAGGTAGCCGAAGTATTGCATGAGGACGAAGGCGCGGTTGCGTTCGCGTGCGACGAGCGTGGGGTCTTCGGCGACGGCGCGGACGACCTCTGCGCGTGTGAGTTGGTTGCTGCCGAGACGGTTGACTAAATCGTTGCGTTCGTTTGCGTCGAGTGCGCCGTCGGTGTTTGCGTTGAGTTTATCGACGAATGCCGCCGCCGACATCGTTTCAGGGAATTCCGCAAGAAAGGCGGGACGCGTCACGAAAAGATTAGCGTAAGCCTTCTTGTTGTTCTCAAGTTGAAGCTGCCACTCTCCCTGATTGACGATGATGCCGCGACCGATTCTCTGCGCGTCGGGCAGAAAATCTTTGAGCCGCAGACGTTCGCCCGTGTTGAAGGCGGCCTCGTAGAAGCGATAGACGAGATAACCCGTCTGCTCGAATTCGACGGAGACGAAGAATGCCGCCGAAGTGTTAATGCGACGGACTTCGCGACACTCCTGCGTCGTGCATTCGTCAATCTGATTCTTCCAGAAGGCGAGGCCGGGCGCGTCCGACTGTCGGCTGAAGAAGTCTAGATAGTGCTGCTGGACGAAGAATGTGGTGTCGTTGATGGCACCGTCGGGCGGCAGGTGCGGGCGCAGGACAAACAACCCTTGCTCGATGCCAGCGACGATGAGCGTGCCGCTCGGAAAGAATGGATAGTTGCTCCAAGTGCCGTTGAAGTTGGGATTGTCGTCTACGGGATAGATGTCGAAATAGGCGACTTCGTTGAGGTTGGCGGTGTTGACGTTGCGTATGTCGAGGATGTGAAGACCGCTCCGGTAGTTGGATTCGTAGGCATAGCGCCCACGTATGAAGAGGTTGTGGTCGATGGAGGAACTCGGCCCGAAATAGTTGCCCTGATGGACGGGCAAGTCTAAATCCGACACATCCCAGATGAGTGTGCGCCAGTTGTTGCCGAGGTTTCTTTCATCAAACTCGTCGTTCATCAGGAAGCGCGACTGGTCTTCGGTGAGCCAGCCCTGATGCGTGTAGCCACGGTCGGCGTAGGGCGTGCGCGACAACTGGACGGGCGCATTCTTGTTCGAGACATCGACGATGGTCAGTGTGTCTTCATTGGAAGCGAAACAGATTTCCTTACCCGTGTGCGCGGCGTCGGGGCCGCGATAGGTGACGCACTGTGTGTCGTGCGTGTAGCCGTCGCCGCTGAAGCATCCGGCAAAGGTCGGGTTTGCGGGGTTCTGGATGTTGACGATGTGGAGTCCGGCGTTGCAGGGGTTGAAGCCTGGACCCGTGTTGCGCGACCCGGCGGCATAGGCGAATCCCGTCTCTGTGTTGATGGCGAGGGTGTGTGCGTTGCCGAACCCCGCGTAGTGTTTGGTTTCGGTGAAGGTGACGGCGGGCGCTCCTCTTCCGCGCAGTTGCGTCAAATCGAAGACCTGCATGCCGTGGCCTGCGGCTTCGCTGACGATGAAGACGTGGTTATTGTAGACCTCAAGGTCGCGCCAGACGGATTCGACGTTGTGCGGCGGGAGGTTGCCGAGATAGACGGGGTTTTCAGGGTTGCTCACATCCACGAAGGATGTCCCCGTGACGCGCCCGACGATGGCGTACTCCTTGCCCGTCTGCGGGTCTGTCCAGCCCCAGATGTCGTTGGTATTGCTGCCGCCGATGTCCGCGAGTGGTAGGAACGCAGCGAGGTCGATGTTGCGACACGGGAAAGTGCCCGCTAGGCCATCGACGCACGGCGTCGCACCCTGCGCGGCGAGTGGTTGATTATTTACCTGTCCGTTTGTACCGCCCTCTCCGGGGTGCTCGTCGTGAGCCGCGGAGGGTTTGAAGCCGTCGGGCATGACGAGGAACAAGCAGACCAAGACCAACGCGAGGAAACTAAATCTTTTGGTATTCATCATGTCTTTCCACTTTGTCTCGAACGTGAACCCGTCCGAAGGTTGGCGGCAGGATTTAAGCGACCATCCGTTTTCTCATCGAACGCAACGCCCACTCCGCCACGACGAGCGAGGCAACGATGAGGTACAGCATTTCCAGCAGGTGATGCGGCTTGAGGGTTCCGGTGAGAAACGCACGCGCGACATCAATCGCGCTCGTCAGTGGAATCGCCCACGCGAGCCATTGAAGCGCCGTGGGCAGCACGTCCACCGGAAACCAGATACCGCACAGGAAGATTGTAGCAAAATAGATGTTCAAATAGAGATTATAAGAATCAATATCGTGGATGTGCGCCGTCACGCCGAGCGAAATGGCGGAGGCGAAGAACGCGCCCGCGATGAGCGGCAGAGGCGCAAAAAGGGCCCACGCAGAAGTCGCCGCGCCGAACACGAAGAGGACGACGAGAATGATAAAAGCGTCAATCAAGGCTTTGGTCGTCGCCCAACAGATTTCCGCCAACGCGAGCGATTCGACTTCGACAGGCGTGGCGAGGATGGCGTCGAAGGTCGATTGATAGACCATCCGAAAATAAGAGCCGTAGGAACTCTCGAACAGTGCGCGCGAAATGGCGGCGAAACCGAGCACGCCCGCGCCGACGAACGCGAGATAAGGCACACCCGCGACGTTGGAGGCGATGAGGGATGCCAGTCCCCAACCGAAAGCGAGAATCATGAAGACGGGTTCGATGAGGGGCGCGGCGAGTTCCATCTTCCACAGGCGCAAGTAGACCTCGCCATGCCTCTGCCACACGGCGCGTGCGTCACGAAAGTTAACGCGCAGGAGCGCGAGACGCGCCGGAGACGCGGCGGCGTCGCGACGCGGAGACGCAGAGACTTGGCGCGGCGTGGACAAATCCGTCATAGAATTTCGTCGGAGGCTTCGTCGAAGGGAAAACGCCGCTCCCGTACGAGCGCGACGAGTTCGTCCAACGCTTCGTGTGCGCGGCGACGCACGTCCGAAGGGTAATCGAAATGCGCGGCGTTGGCGTCAAATTCGTCTTCGTCGAGGACTTGATAAGTGAAATCGGGCGCGACGAGTACGTCAATGTCTAGGTCGATAAAACGAAGCACGCCGCCCTCTTCATGTGGCGGAAGATTGATGTTGCCATAAAAGTTTCGCAGTTTGCCCGTCGGCTCCGTGAAGCGAAAAATGCTGTAGTAGCGATTCGTCCAGTAATACTCGACGCTGCGCGTGCCGCGCGCGATGGTGCCGAGCAGAGGATGTCGCACTTCCTCTTCAAAAACGCCGTCGAGCACGATGAGCGACCCCTCTCGACGCACGACGCGCGCACGCCAGCGACGATGTATTCGACCGTCGTATTTGCATGAATGCACGTCGATGAGGTCGTGCGGTTTTTCGGTGGACATCATCTTCACGTTTCAGACATCATCTCCGCCTTGACACGTCAGTCATCATCCAGACGTGTCAGATATCGGCGGGACGCAGTTCCTCCTCGACAATCTCTTCACCGACGATTTCCAGAAAAACATCTTCGAGATTCGACGGTCGCAAGAGCATCCGTCGGCCTTCGTAGAAACGCATGAGCGGCGTCAGTCGTTCCGGCGCATCGGCAAAATAGAGATGCGCGCCCGCACGCGCGACGGCACGCACTTCGCGTTCATCCGTCGGCTGAAGCGGCGCGTCCGACGCATCGCGCACCTCCAAAGCATAGCTCGCGACCGCCTGTGAGATGAGTTCACGCGGCGTGCCCGTGGCGAGGATGCGCCCGTTGACGATGATTAAAATACGGTCGCAGAGGCGTTCGGCCTCGTCCATGTAGTGCGTCGAGAGAAGCACTGTGAGGCCGGTCTCCCGTCGCAGTTCTTCGAGACGACGCCAGATTTCCTGTCGCACCTGCGGGTCGAGTCCTGTGGTCGGTTCATCTAAGACGAGCAGACGCGGCTCATGCAAGAGCGCGCGTGCAATCATCAAGCGACGCTTCATGCCGCCCGAAAGCTCTATGACGCGCGCCTCCTCGCGTCCCTCAAGACCAACGAAGCGCAAGAGCGCGCGGCTGCGTTCGACGGCTTGCGCGCGTGGCAGTTGAAAGTAGCGCGCGTAGACGAGCAGGTTTTGATAGACGGAGATGTCCGGGTCGAGGTTGTTCTCCTGCGGCACGACGCCGATGAGCGAACGTATCCGACGCGACTCCTGGCGCACGTCCAAACCTTCCACGCGAAGTTCTCCGTCGGTGGGCGGTGTGCGGCAGGCAATCATCCGCATGGTCGTTGATTTGCCCGCGCCGTTGGGGCCGAGTAGCCCGAACGCCTCGCCGCGCCGTACGTCGAATTCGATTCGGTCAACCGCCGCGCGCATGCCGTAATGCTTCGACAGCCCGCGTGCAGCGACCACAGTCTCTCCTGAATCTATGTGAGACGGCGCGCGCATCAACTCTTATCCGCATCGGCGCGCACAGGATTGCGTAGCGTCCCGACGCCTTCAACTTCCACTTCAACCACGTCGCCATCCTGCAACAGCCCGACGCCCGCAGGTGTTCCGGTCGCAATCAAATCGCCCGGCTCAAGCGTCATGATGCGCGAGATGTAACGAATCAAAAAAGGGACTGGAAAGGCCATCAGGCTCGTCCGCGCGTCCTGCCGCGTGGCGCCGTTGACGCGCGTCGTGACGCGTAGGTCGGTCGGGTCTAAATCCGTCACAACATGTGGGCCGACGGGACAGAAGGTGTCGAAGGATTTGCCGCGCGTAAACTGCACATCGCGGCGTTGGAGGTCGCGCGCCGTCACATCGTTCAAGCATGTATAGCCGAAGACGAACGCGAGCGGGTCAACGTCGTCGTCGAGGTTCCGACATCTCCGTCCGATAACGACGCCGAGTTCTCCTTCGTGCTCGACGCGTTCGGAGGCGCGCGGCAGTTCAATCGTCGCTTCGTGCGCGACGATGGCCGACGGCGGCTTGAGAAAGAGAAGTGGCTCTGTGGGCATCGCGTTGCCGAGTTCGGCGGCATGGTCTGCGTAGTTGCGACCGACGCAGACAATCTTCGACGGAGTGACCGGAGCGACCAGACTCACAGACGCGTGCGCCAGCGGTGCGACATCGACACCGCCATTGCCACGCCGCGACTCCGCGCCGCTTCCATGAGCTTCGCTTTCATCAAGCGAAAATTTCTCCGCGTCGAACGAGAAATCCGCGAGCGGAAAGACTTCCGCGCCTTCGACGCGACCATAAAGAATTTTTGCACCGGAGTCGGGATGTGTGAAACGGCAGAGTCTCATAGAGAAAATTTCCTGTTTCGATTTAGTCCTGCATGAATCCGACGGAGGCTAGGCATCTCTAGGGTGCTGTCTCGGAGACGACGTTGGACGGTTGGCTGATGTTGCCCGCCGCATCGACCGCCGTCAGATAGTAAAAGTAGGTCGTGCCCGTCTCGACCGCCTCATCCTGAAACGTCGTGCGCTCGTAGATGGTGCGGTTGAGTCGCGTCCATTGGTCTTTGGGGAGATTGGCGTCGGTGGAACGATAGACGTTGTAGCCGACGACATCGCGTTCGGGGTTGGCGGGGAAGAAGAGTGAGATGCGACCGGGCGCGACGGCGGCGGTAATCGAAGTGGGCGCGGATGGCGCAAAGGTGTCGCGCGGGGCGACCGTGACGGCGTTGGAATTGAGGCTCTCGACTTCCGGCGTGTCGCCGACGCCGAGCGAGACGGCGCGCACGATGTAGACATACTCTTCGCCGAACTGGAAGTTTTGGTCGGCGTAAGTAGTCGTCTTGATGAGCGTGGTGTTGAGCGGCGTCTGCGCGGGTTCGGTCTGCGAGCGGTCGGAGCGATAGATGTTATAGCCGAGCACATTGGAAGGCGTCGAGCCATCGACGTTGCCCTCCGGCGCATTCCAGCGAACCGTGACGGCATTCTCGTTGTAGACGGGCGGCGCCGTGATGACGGGTGGTTGACTGACGCGCGCGGCTGGTTCGACAAGGAGGAAATTCGAGAAGGCAGCGCGTTGTCCCTGTGCGTTGACGTAGCGGACTGCGTAACGCAGGCGCACGGGTTCGGTCAGTTGTAGTGTGTCGGTGTAGGAGAGCGTGTCGGTGGCGCGGCGAATGGTTTCAAACGGGACGGAGCCGATGAGCGTCGAGGCTGAGCTGAACTCCTCTTCGGTCAGACCGCGCGGCGCGCCGGAGGGTTCTGCGAGTCGGTAGATGTCGATGCGTCGGATGCTCTGCACGCTGCCGTCGGACGCGTTGCGGCGCGGCGCAGGCCAACTCAAGATGACTTGATTGCCGCGCTGCACGCCGGAGAGAAACTCCGTGCGTTGCGGAATGTTTTCGACGGGCGGAAGCGGCGGGCGACGTTTGCCGCAGGCGGAAAACGTGAGGGCGAAAGGTAAAAGTAAAAAGGCAAAAGTAAGAAAAAACGCGCGCCTTGGGTTGTTCACTTTCGCCTTTTGCGCTTTTCCTTTTTCCTTCTTCATAAGACGTATCGGCTGAGGTCTTGGTCTTTAACGATGTCGTCGAGCGTGCGCGAGACGTATTCGGCATCAATGGCCTGTCGCTTGGGTTCGAGGTCTGGGCCTTCAAAACTAATCACGTCCAGAACCTTTTCCATGATGGTATGTAAACGACGCGCGCCGATGTCTTCGGTCTGCTCGTTGACGCGGACAGCGAAACGCGCAATCGCGTCAATCGCATCCTCCGTGAATTCGAGTTCGATACCTTCGGTTTCGAGAAGCGCACGATATTGTTTGACGAGAGAATTCTTCGGCTCCGTCAGGATGCGTTTGAAATCTTCGAGCGTGAGCGCCTCCAACTCGACGCGAATCGGGAAACGTCCCTGTAGCTCCGGTATCAAATCCGACGGCTTGGAGACGTGAAACGCGCCCGCCGCAATAAAGAGAATGTGGTCAGTCCGCACCATCCCGTAGCGCGTGTTGACGGTCGTGCCTTCGACGATGGGGAGGATGTCGCGTTGGACGCCTTCGCGCGAAACGTCCGGGCCTCCGCCGCCCGATTCGCGTCCGGCAATCTTGTCAATCTCATCGAGAAAAATAATGCCCGCCGATTCGACGCGTTCGAGCGCAGCGCGTGCGACCGTATCCATGTCGATGAGGCGTTCCTCCTCCTCTTGCATGAGATATTCCATCGCCTCGTCGATACGCATGCGCCGACGCTTGGTGCGTCCCTGAAAGAGATTGCCGAGCATGTCCTTCATGTTGATGCCCATCTCTTCAATCCCTTGCGGCCCCGCGACTTCGATGGTCGGAAAACTCTTCTCGCGCACTTCGATTTCAACCAGACGATTATCGAGTTTGCCCGAACGAAGTTGTTCGCGCAGCTTCTCGCGCGTGCGCTGCGACTGGTCGCCGGATGAGGCTGACGATGGATAGGCGCTGGTTTTTGAAGAGTCGGGCGAAGCATCCGAATCCGCATCGTCGGGAGTCGCACTTGTCGTCTCCGCTTCGTCAAAGTCGAAATAGTTGGACGAGGGTTTCGGTGGAAGCAGGAGGTCGAGGATGCGTTCTTCGACGTTGAGTTCGGCCTTGTCGGCAATCTCGTCAATCTTTTCGGCGCGCATCATCTCGACGGCAATCTCCGTCAAATCACGAATCATGCTTTCGACATCGCGCCCGACGTAGCCGACCTCTGTAAACTTCGAGGCTTCGACCTTGAGAAAAGGCGAATTCGACATACGCGCCAGCCGCCGTGCGATTTCGGTTTTACCGACGCCCGTCGAGCCAATCATGATGATATTTTTTGGCATCACGTCGGCGGCCATTTCGGGCGGGAGTTTCTGCCGACGGACGCGATTTCTGAGCGCGATGGCAACAGAGCGTTTGGCCGCGTGCTGCCCGACGACGTGTTTATCGAGTTGCGCCACAATCTGTCGCGGCGTCATCTCGTCGAGCCGCGCGTCCTCATCCACTTCACCTGAGAGATAGATAACCATTCGAGTAGAGGGCAGAGGTTAGAGGTTAGAGGTTAGTGAGAACAGCTTTTAACTGACCTCCGGCCTCTAGCCTCTGACCTCTGCTTTTCAAATTTCTTCAATAATGATGTTCTGATTCGTGTAGATGCAAATTTCACCGGCGATGCGGAGCGCCTCCTGTGCGATGTCGCGTGCGCTCATCTCCGTGTTCTCCAAGAGGGCGCGTGCGGCGGCGAGTGCGTAGGTGCCGCCGGAGCCGATGGCGAGCGCGCCGTTGTCGGGCGCAATCACGTCGCCATTGCCGGAGAGGAGAAACGATTGCTTCTCGTCTGCGACGACGAGGAGGGCTTCCAGATGGCGCAAAATTTTATCCGTCCGCCACTCTTTACTGAGTTCGATGGCGGCGCGTTCGAGATTGCCGTGATACTGTTCGAGTTTGCCCTCGAATCGCGTCAGGAGTGAAAAGGCGTCAGCACTGGCACCTGCGAAGCCCGCGAGGATGCGTTCGTTGTAGAGGCGTCGGACTTTGCGTGCGCCCGCCTTCATAATCGTATCGCCGAGCGTGACCTGCCCGTCGCCCGCCATCGCGACGCGCCCGCCACGCCTGACGAGAAGCACAGTGGTGCTGCGTATTTGAGTTCGTTTATTCATTGCTCTGAAGTAAAGCACTATAGAAAGCCGGACGAAGGGAAGTCAAGCGGATGCGTCGGGCAAACTCCGAGCCGAGCGGAGAGCATACGCCTTCTGGATGTGCGACGCGACGAGAGGCAACCGCGCGACTTTTGCGTTATCATGCAAAGGGAAGTGGCGCTAGCTTTCCGTGGCCGTGCGGCGACGCGCACGCAGTAGAATCGCCAGCCACTCGCACAGACAGATGTCCAGAACGATTTTTAAGGATGCACAAACCGAGCGATGAGTATGAGTGAGAAGCGTCCGATCATCGGGATTACGATGCGGCATGATTTGGAGAAGGAGAGATTTTATCTGGCACGCCACTACAGCGAAGCCGTCGAAGCGGCAGGCGGCGTGCCTCTGCATATCTCTCTGATTCCGAACGCCTCTTACGTGGCGGCGTTGATGGAGCGACTGGACGGCATCCTCCTGCCCGGCAGCGCCTCCGACGTTGACCCTATACACTACGGACATGAGCCGCACAAGAAACTCGGCAGCGTCCATCCGCTCAAGGATGAGACTGATTTGCTCGTCCTCGAAGAACTCGAACGACGCAGGATGCCTCTGCTCGCCATCTGCTTTGGCATGCAGATTTGGAACGTCGCGCGCGGAGGCACTTTGATACAGGACATCGAGACGCAAGTACCCGACGCCATCAAACACGAACAGGGCGCGCCACGCGGTCGGCGTTCACACCGTCTACGTCTCGCGCCCGACAGCCTCATCGCGCGTCTGTCTGCGGACGACAACGCGCTCGTCAACAGTCATCATCATCAGGCGTTGGAGACAGTGGGCAGGGATTTACGCGCGACCGCCTGGACGGCGGACGGTTTAATGGAAGCGGTCGAAGATACCAGAGACAACCATTGGGCGCTCGGCGTGCAATGGCATCCGGAAATCGAATGGGAAGACGACCAATTTTCCACAGCCATCTTCCAATCCTTCGTCCAAGCGGCGCACGCTTACGCGCAACACCAGACACCTTCCCAAGACAACGCCGTACGACACCACACACAGGAGCTTTCACGCGTCTGATAACGCCTACGGGTGTGATGCGGCTTTGCACCAATTAAGAAAGGATGGAGAGATAGGACACCGACTTGCACGGGCGAGGGAGATAAGGTTATGTGGTGAATGCGAAGTGATAATGGGCGAATAAAGCATATTGTAATAGTTGAGCATTTGGGATGCAAATGGTTTAAGGGAGAACGGTTAGTGGCATGTAGTAAGAGGGCAAGATGAGCGAAGCGGATTTGGATTTACGTGGGCGTGTGGCTGTGGTGACGGGTGGGTCGCGGGGCATCGGGCGGGCGGTGGTCGAGCGTCTGGCGGATGCGGGCGTGCACGTGTCGGTCAATTATCTGCGCGACGAAGCGGCGGCAGATGAGACTCTGCGTGCGGCGCGTGGGCGCGGGGGCGAGGCGTTGGCGGTGCGTGCGGATGTGAGAAGTGTGGATGAGGCCGAAAGATTGATGCGTGAGACTTTAGAGCGTTTCGGGCGGATTGACATATTGGTCTGCAACGCGGGCATCTGGGAGGGCGCGCCTGTCGATGAGTTGAGCGAGGAACAGTGGGAACGCGTCATTGACATCAATCTCAAGGGAACATGGACGGTCTGCCGCGCGGCTGTGCCGCAGATGAAGCGACAGGGATTCGGGCGCATCGTGATTGTCAGTTCGACGGCGGGGCAACGCGGCGAGGCCAACGTCTCGAACTATGCGGCGTCAAAGGGCGGCCAGATTGCTCTGACGAAATCGCTCGCGGTCGAACTCGCGGCGTACGGCATCACGGTCAACGCCGTCGCGCCCGGTTGGGTCGCCACGGAGATGACGGAAGATGTCATGTCAGATGACGTCTATCGAAGAAAGATAGAGGAGACCATCCCGCTCGGACGCGTCGCGGAAGCGGACGACATCGCACGCCCGGTCGTGTTCCTGTGCTCATCCTGGGCGCGGCACATCACGGGTGAAATCCTGAACGTCAACGGTGGTTCCGTCCTGTGTGGCTAAATGGGAGCGTGCGGTCAGTCGATGTCCGGTGCGGTAAGCGTCAATATTGTCGAGATGTGTGCCCATCGAGACGGAACTATCTAGAGACGACGCTAGGCAGAGTTAGTAGTATCACAAGCAGAGACGGAGAGACGGAAAGATAATGTTTGAAAGATACACGGAGAAGGCACGTCGCGTTATCTTCTTTGCACGCTACGAGGCGTCGCAGTTCGGCGCGCAGGCCATCGAGCCGGAGTACCTCTTGCTCGGATTGCTGCGCGAGGATAAAACGCTCGCACGGAGATTTCTGGCGGGTCGTAGCGACTCGACGCTCGAAAACATCAGGAAGGAACTCGAAGCGCGGACGCCTCTGCGTGAAAAGATTTCCACTTCGGTCGAGTTGGGTCTCTCTGCGGAGGCGAAGCGCGTGCTGGCCTACGCACACGAAGAGAGCGAACGTCTCCAACACAGGCACATCGGCACAGAGCACCTCTTGCTTGGAATCTTGCGCGAAGAGGGCACACTGGCAGCAGATGTTCTCTCCGAGCGTGGGCTTCAGGCGGACGCCGTGCGTGACGAAATCGCACGTTTCTCGGGCGACAGCGCATCTATTGCGGAGACTTCGCTTCTCACGACGCCCGGACGACAGTGGGTGGAAGAGATACGTTACTATGGGAAAAAACTCATCAATCTGGCGGAACGTCTGAGCGCCGTCGCTCCACACGCGACGCACGACGAGGCGGACGAAACTTCTGACGAAAAAGTCGCGTCTATACAAAGCAGTGCAGAGACAGGGGATAGTAGTTCGTCCGTTGAAAGGGAGTCTCGAAGCGTCTCTGCGCGACGGAGTGGGCGTCGGACGGTGCTCGGCTTCGAGAGGCTTCTGTCAGAGCGTCTACATCTCTTGCGCGGCGCGCGTGTCGCGTTGGTCTCGAATCAGGCGTCCGTGGACAGAAGTTTCCGGCACGTCGCAGACCTCATGCGCGAGAACGAACAGATACAGATGTCCGCGCTTTTCGGGCCGCAACACGGCATACGCGGCGACGTTCAGGACAACATGGTCGAGACGCCGCACACGCACGATGCAGAGACGGGTTTGCCCATCTACTCTCTCTACAGCGAGACGCGCGAACCGACCGAGCGGATGCTGGAAGAGACGGACGTGCTCGTCTTCGACATGCAGGATGTCGGCTGCCGCATCTATACATTCGTCTACACGCTCGCCAACTGCATGCGCGCGGCCAAGCGTTACGGTAAACGCGTCGTCGTCTGCGACCGTCCGAACCCACTCGGCGGAGACGTATTGGCGGGGACTATCTTAGAGCCGGAATACGCATCTTTCGTCGGCCAGTTTCCGCTCCCGACGCGTCATGGGATGACTGTCTGCGAACTGGCGTGGATGTTCAACGAACATTGGGGCATCGGTTGCGACCTCGAAGTGGTGCCGATGGAGGGTTGGTCGCGCGAACAGTGGTTCGACGAGACGGACGCGCCTTGGGTTTTGCCTTCGCCCAACATGCCCACGCTCGATGCGGCGACGGTGTTTCCCGGCACGGTGCATCTGGAAGGCACGCAGATGTCTGAGGGACGCGGCACGACGAGGCCGTTTGAACTCGTGGGCGCGCCCTACATCGACGCGCCTGACTATGCGCGACGACTCGAAGCGCAGGGCTTTGAGGGCGTGCGTTTTCGCGCCGCCAATTTCCTGCCCACATTTCAGAAACATGCGGAACGCGTCTGCGGGGGCGTACAACTACACGTCACAGACCGCACGAAATTTGAGTCGGTGACGGTCGGAATCGCCCTGGTCAAACTCGCTTACGACCTCTACGGAGAGGAGTTTCGCTGGAAGGAGCCGCCCTACGAATACGTCTACGACAAAAATCCCTTCGACGTGATTGCCGGAACGCGGAGCGTGCGAGACGCCATCGAGCAGGGAATTTCTCTGGAAGAGATAACGACTTCTTGGCAGCAAGGGCTTGAACGTTTCGCGCAGGAGCGTGCACCGTATCTGCTCTACTAGCATCCGACGGGAAGAGACGGGCTGGGGGCGAAAAAGCGTGCCACAATAAATGTTGTATACATAATAGATAAATGGCGTTACTTAAAGACAACTATAAAGTTATGTCGCCGCGCCGACTCTTCACGTATCACTTGAGATGAGAATATTTCTGAGCAAAGCAGTGCTTTTTACGCCTTTGTCTCCGTCGGATGTGGTGAGAGAGTAGTGGTTTTCAGGGCAGCGGAGTCGTCGGGCGGTATGCTGTCCGTGTGTTTGACAGGAGTTGTTGGTGGGATTGATGGAATCCATTTGCAAATCCAACGCAAATGAAGAAGGAGGAAGATACTTTGGGGGAAACGGCATTAAGGTCGGAGGGAACACAGGGGCGTGCCTGGATGGCAGGTTTGCTGGCGTGGGCTGTACCGGGTGCGGGTCATCTGAGTGTGGGTCGCGCCGTGCGAGGTTTGGTGTTAGGGGGCGGGGTATGGTTGATGTTCCTGACGGGTTTGTGGTTGGGAGGGCATCTCTACAGCCTCTTTAGCTCGACGACGGGGTTGCTCTCGTATGTCTTTGGTTTCTTTAATTTAGGGACGGGACTGCTGTATGTTTTGTGTCGCGCGGCGGAGATAGGAGTGGTTGACCAGGCGCATCTTGCCACATCAGAATACGGTAACATCTTTTTAATGGTGGCTGGCTTGCTGAATTTTCTACTGGCTCTGGACGCATTCGACATTGGCGCGGGGAGAAAATCTTGAGACATTTTCTGTTAATGCTGCTATTTGCGGGGCTGGTGAGCGTGGTTTTCGGCACCATCGGTCGAGACACAGGGCGCGGGCGTCTGCTCTACGGCTTGAAAATCTTCGCGGAGTTCGTGGGGATCGGCATCGTACTGGCTTGGATACTCTACTTTATTCCGGGCTAACGCGATGCATTGTTAGCGCGTCCGATAACGTCCTAGGGCGATAGTGCGGATTCGTTTTAGATAGAACAACAGAGCAGTATGTCGAGGTCGGAAATTTCTTGGTTTGGAAATAGCATCAAATGGGGCTAGTTGAGACGGAAGCAATCGTGCTGCGGACATACAGGCTGGCAGAGGCCGACAAGATTGTCAGTTGTCTGACAAAAGATGTCGGACTGGTGCGCGGCGTGGCACGCGGGGCGCGGCGTCTGAAGAACCGTTTCGGCGCGAGTCTGGAGCCTTTCACACACATCTCGCTCACATATTTCGAGAAAGAGGGACGGGAACTGGTCTCTGTGCGGAGCGCAGAAATCCTCCGTTCGCACTTCGAGTTGGCGCGCAATGCCGAGACGGTCGCGGCATTGGAATACCTATGCGAGTTGGCGTCGGAGTTTGCGCCGCCGCATGAACCGAACGAAAAACTTTTCCGCATGGTCAGGGCATGTCTGGAAGCGATTGCAGAGGCGCCCGACCAACTGCCATCCTTCGTGCGCTACTACGAGATTTGGATACTACGTCTTTCGGGTTTTCTCCCAGACCCACGCTTCTGTGTCTCCTGCAATAAGCGTCTCGCGAGCGACCAAGGAGAAACCGTCTACATCAGCCATGAAGGTGCTCTACGCTGTAGTGCCTGCTCGGGCGGGGCGGGAGGCACGACGCTCTCCTCTGAGACACACGCGCAGATGCGCGCCACGCTCCGTCTGTCACCCTCTGAGTGGGCACAGTCCGCCAAGCAAGTCTCAAACGACGCGCGTGACGAACTGGCGCAAATCACACGTCGCCTCATCGCGCGCGCTCTTGAGCGTGCGCCTCGCGGACAATCCAGCGTACACTGATTTTCTCACACACGCTCCACCCGAAATTCTACGCAGAGCGTTATATGTTTAAGAAAAGGCTCATCGAGAGATACATCATCGCTGCGACACTGCCATACTTCGGTCTGTCGCTCCTGCTGCTGACGGCGGTTCTTTTGGCTCAGCAAGCGACGCGCTTCGCAGAGGTTTTGGGAACGGCGCGCGCGCCGCTCGACCTGGCGGCGGAAATCCTGCTCGGTCTACTGCCGAACATACTGATTTTCACACTGCCGATGGCGATGTTGACGGGCACAGCTACGGGCTTTAGCCGCATGAGTGGCGATAGCGAAATCGTGGCGATGCGTGCGGCGGGCGTGAGTACTTGGCGTGTGGCCTCGCCGATGATATTTCTGGGAGCCATCGTCAGCGCTCTGACGCTCTATGTCGGGCTGGAATTGGCACCGGATGCGGCCTACTCGCTACGGCAGGCAGCTCTACGCGCGGCGCTCTACCGTCTGGAATCGCCGGTCGAGCCGCGCACTTTCAATACAGACATGCAAGGCAAGGTCGTCTATGTGCGCGACGGCGACCAGAAGAGCGGGGAATGGGGACGTGTCTTCATCTATTGGCAAGAGAAAAACCGACCGACGACGGTCGTCACGGCGCGCTCTGGGCGCATAGATTCCTCTGGCGAGCAATCCGAACTGGTGCTCAATGATGCCGTCGTGACGACGCTTCCAGAAGCTTCTGAAGTCTCGAACGGAAGCCAGACGGAAACGCGCAAGCGCGCGCCCACGGCGACAGAGGTGACGACGGAGAGGTCTTCGCAGTTACGTATACGCGACGATAAACTTAATACGGGCAGAAATTCGTTACTTGAACGTCTACGCGAACGTGAATTGGAGTTGGACGAGATGGGTTGGCGTGAACTGCTATCGAGGGCGGCGGAGTCGAAGGATGCATCACGCCGTCGCGCCGCTCAACTGGCTTTGCATAAAAGGCTCGCGCTCTGCACAGCGCCTCTCATACTCGCTTTTTGCGGTGTCGGCCTAGGGCTACGCACGCGCCGTGGCGGACGTGGTCTCGGCGTCCTGTTATCCCTTGCGGTAATGATTGCCTACTACCTAGTTTCGCTGGCAGGTGAACAGTTGGCACGCGTGGGCACTGTGCCCGTTCCAGTCGGCGCATGGCTGGCGACCTCTCTGTCGATGTTCGCGGGCATCACGCTTATTCTCTTGAACCAGAGAAGTTTAGGGCTGTTTGGGCGACTCAGAAAAGCGTCGGGCGAAGAGTCGCAGTCTGCGTCCGATAAACAAATTAGTCATACACGGATGCGGACCCTAAGAATGAGTGTACTAGGACTGCTGGACAGATACATGCTCCGTTCTCTGGCATGGAACTTCTGCGTCGCATACATCGCGTTAGTAGGTATCTTTCTTATCTTTACACTCTTTGAATTACTCCGCTTTATCGCTGCATCAGGTGCCAGCACAGGGGTTGTCGTGAAATATCTACTGTTTCTCACACCTCTAGCGACCGTTGCCTTGGCTCCCATGAGTGTACTCATCTCGGTGCTGGTCGCCTATGCACTGGCCGCAAGGCGCAGCGAGGCCGTCGCCTGGTGGGCATGCGGGCAGAGCGTCTATCGTCTGTCTCTACCGGGGATTGCCTTCGCTCTGGCAATCGGCGCGGGACTCTGGATGGTGCAGGAGAACGTGTTGCCGGAGGCCAACCGACGCCAAAATACTCTGCGAGGACAGATACGAGGCGGCGCGGCAGGCAGTGCGGGGGGGGTCTCACGCGTGACTACACCCGTGGGGAGGCAATGGCTGGCGACCACTGAAACGACGCGTCTCTACTCGTACGAGTTCGATGAGAGGGAAGACGCCCTGGTAAAACCCGTCCTATATGAATTCGACACGGAAGGCATCCATCTGCGCCGGATTCTCAAAGGGGAACGCGGACACTGGAACATGGATGAACAAGGCGGCAGCAATGACGGTATCAGCACTTTAGAGATTGAAAACGGAGAGACGCTGGAATTTGGTCTCGACTCCTTGAGCGGGCGAGGGCGACAAACTTTCTCGTCGGAGAAAATAGAACGGGTCGAACCGCCCGAAGCTTTTAAGCCGACGCTTAATAAGCCCGCAGAGATGAATCTTAAGCAGTTAAGCGATTATATAAACGCGCTTAAAAGGCGTGGGGAACGAACAGGCATCGCGCAGTTAATGGTCGCTCTCGAAAGAAAACGAGCCGACAACTTTTCTCCGCTCGTCATGGCGTTGGTCGGAATTCCCCTCGCCCTGGCCTTTGGACGCCGGAGCGCCGTCGCCTCGCTCGCCAACGCAGTGGTCATCGGACTCGCGTTCTGGGCCTCGACCAGCGGCTTCCAGCAACTCGGAGCCTACGGGCTGCTCCCTCCGACGCTGGCTGCATGGGCGCCCCCGGTCATCTTCGCCGCCGCAGGCATCTACCTACTATTTCGCGCACGCACATAAAAAGCAACTAAACATCCATCTTATAAGAGAACAAGAGAAAAGGCGCATCTTCAGGAAGATGCGCCTTTTCTCCTGGCGTGGTTATACATCGCGTTTCGCGGATTCTAAGGCAAAAGTGTCTGTGTTATCCGGTTAATCTCTCGAAACTAGGTGCCTGTCTCCCAACTGGAGAGATATTCGAGTTGTTCGGGTGTCAGCGTGTCGATGTTAATGCCGAGCGCCTGTAATTTGAGTCCGGCAATCTCTGTATCAACCTCCTGCGGGAGCATATGCACACCCGGCTCCAATTCGCCCCGACGCCTCACCAGATACTCCACAGAGAGCGCCTGATTGGCAAAACTCATATCCATCACGCTGGCCGGATGCCCCTCGGCTGCCGCCAGATTGATGAGGCGCCCCTCGCCGAGAACGATGACACGGTTGCCGCCCTCGAGGAGTTTGTACTCCTGCACAAAGGGGCGCAGAGTGGTCGCGGCCTGCGATAGTTCGCGCAGTGCGACGAGGTTCAATTCGAGGTCGAAGTGGCCGCTGTTACAGACAATCGCGCCGTCCTTCATCGAAGCAAAATGCTCCCGGTCGATGACATGTCGGTTGCCCGTGACGGTGATAAAGATGTCACCGATGGACGCCGCCTCAGACATACGCATAACACGAAAACCATCCATCACCGCTTCGACAGCTTTAATCGGGTTGATTTCGGTGATGACGACATTGGCACCCATGCCGCGCGCGCGCATCGCCACGCCCTTGCCGCACCAACCGTAGCCGACCACGACGACCGTGCGCCCCGCAATCAGGATGTTGGTGGCGCGTATGATACCGTCGATGGTCGATTGGCCTGTGCCATAGCGGTTATCGAAGAAATGCTTGGTCTGCGCGTCGTTGACAGCAATCGAGGGAAACGTTAGGACGCCTGAGCGCGCCATCGCTTGCAGACGCACGATGCCCGTGGTCGTCTCTTCGGTCGTGCCGATGAGATCGCCAATCTGTTCGCGTCGCTCTTTGATGAGCGTCGCTACTACGTCGGAGCCGTCGTCGATGATGATTTGCGGGCGAAAGTCGAGTGCGGTGCGTACGTGTCGGTTGTATGTCTCGGTCGATTCGCCTTTGATGGCGAAGACTGGCACGCCCCAGTCTGAGACGAGCGAGGCGGCGACATCATCCTGCGTCGAGAGGGGATTGGAGGCGATAACCAGAGATTCCGCCCCGCCCGCCTGAAGCGTCCGTACGAGATTTGCCGTCTCGGTCGTGACGTGCGCGCAGGCCACCAGGCGTATGCCCTGTAGGGGCTTGTCTGTACCAAATTTCTCGCGTATCAGACGCAGCACGGGCATTTCTCGCTCAGCCCATTCGATGCGGCGCTTCCCGTCGGCGGCGAGCGCCAAATCCTTGACATCAAACCCGCCAGAAGGGTTTGCAGAACTCATCTGTGAATCTCCTTGGTTAAAATTTCCGTTATTTTTAAGAGTGCCGTAGGAAATCAGTTTCTCAAGCAAATAACAGCACTACTATAAGCAAATGCTGACGAACGCCAGACGCATAACTAGATGCTTGCCGCCGCGCGCAGAGCCTCTGCGCGGTCTGTACGCTCCCATGTAAAGCCTTCGCCGTCACGACCGAAATGTCCGTAAGCAGCCGTCTGTCTATAAATTGGACGGCGTAAGTTAAGGTCTTTAATGATGCCCTGTGGGGTGAGCGCGAAGTGTTCCCGGACGAGTTCTGCGAGTGAGCCTTCGTCGGAACGCCCTGTGCCGTAGGTATCGACCAGCACAGAGACGGGGTCTGCCACGCCGATGGCATAGGCCAGTTGAACGAGACATTTCTCCGCCAATCCCGCCGCGACGATGTTTTTGGCGATATAGCGCGCCATGTATGCCGCCGAACGGTCAACTTTGGTCGGGTCTTTGCCGGAGAACGCACCGCCTCCGTGTGGCGCGTAACCGCCATAGGTGTCGACGATGATTTTACGTCCGGTCAAGCCCGCATCGCCCTGCGGGCCGCCCGTCACGAAGCGTCCGGTCGGGTTGATGTGGTATTTCGTCGCATTGTCAATCAGTTCGTTAGAGACCGTCTCCTTGATGACTTGCGAGAGGATGTCGCTGCGTAGCTGCTCGTTGGAGACATCCTCGCCGTGCTGCGTCGAAATAACGACGGCATCCACACGAAAGGGTCGCCCGTCTCTGTATTCGACTGTAACCTGCGATTTGCCGTCTGGACGCAGATAGGGGAGTGCACCTTTATGTCGCACGTCCGCGAGCCTTTTAGAGAGTTTATGCGCCAGTTGAATCGGCAGAGGCATCAGTTCAGGGGTCTCGTTGCAGGCAAAGCCGAACATCAGCCCCTGGTCGCCCGCACCGCCCGTATCGACACCCATAGCGATGTCCGGCGATTGTCTTCCGACCGCGGTCAAAACGCTGCAAGTATCGCAATCAAAGCCATATTTGGCGCGCGTATAACCAATCTCTCGAATGGTTTCACGTGCCACTCGCTGGAAATCCACCTGTGCATCGGTGGTGATTTCGCCTGCGATTATTACCAGTCCGGTGGTGACGAGCGTCTCGCATGCGACACGCCCCGTGGCGTCCTCTGCGAGAACGGCATCTAAAACGCTATCGGAAATCTGATCTGCGATTTTATCCGGGTGGCCTTCGGTGACGGATTCAGAAGTGAAAAGATAACTGCCGGAATTGCTCAAACGCTTATGGCTCCTTGCTATGTTGTGATAGGCAATGCTTTGTGCATGACAAAAGACCGCGTAATGTAACAGCCGACGCTCACACTGTCAAGGCGAGAGGAATCCACCTAGTAGGTCAGTTTTAATTTCTAGGCCAACATTTAGGACGATTCTACCGCTCCATTTTGATACCGACATTCGACATAATATATATTATCGGACGCTATGAATATGCTGATTTCTCAACGTTAGCCAGTCTTGGAGTCAACCTCTCCCCTGATTTGACAACTAACTCGGCTAACTGTCATGGCTATTCTTCTATAGGGTCTATGTGTCGTTGAAAATCTTTGGCGCGCGGATGGTGCGTGTCGTATGTGGCGCGTAGACGTTGCCCTGTAATGTGTGTGTAAATCTGCGTCGTGCCGATGTCGCTGTGGCCGAGCAAGGCCTGCACGGAGCGCGAATCCGCACCGCGCTGCAAGAGATGCGTGGCGAAACTGTGGCGCAATCCATGCGGCGTGACATCGCGCAACCCAGCCTCCACGGCATAGACCTTCAATCTGGCCCAGACCAACTGCCGCGTCAGCGCCCGCCCGCCTTCTCTGAGAAAAAGATGCGTCGTTTCGTGGGACGGTTTTGAGAGCAAATTCTTTCGCACGCGCAAGTATTCATTCAGCCAGTGCAAGGCGCTTCGACCGATAGGTACTTTTCGCTGCTTGCTGCCTTTGCCGTGACACTCCAAAACGCCTCGCTCCAAATCCACATCGGAGAGGTTCAGATTAACCATCTCGGAGACGCGCAAACCCGTGGCGTAGAGCAGTTCCAACATCGCGCGGTCACGCACTCCCTCGATTTGGCGCGTGTCGGGCGCGGCCAGTAGACGCTCCATATCGTCCTCATTCAAGAAATGCGGGAGCGTCTGCGCGGCTTGCGGAGCAGAAATATTGGCTAATGGGTCACGTCTGATATGCCCGTCGAGTAGTAGGAAACGAAACAACCCACGCGCAGCCGAGATGGCGCGCGCTACAGAACGCGGCGACAGACCCGAACGACTCATAGAAGCCACCCAGGAGGCCATCTCCGCTTCCCCCAACTCGCGTAGTTCCTTGCCATCCCCAACCGCCCACGCCTTGAGTTTCTCCAAATCGCGTCGGTAACTCGCCAGCGAATTCTGCGATAAACCCTTTTCGACCTGTACGTATGCCAGATGTTCCCGTATCAAGTCACGCGCCATAATTAATCTCCCAACGACAATTTTGCAGCGAATACATCATGCAAGTTCTGTAGAAACAATCCTTATCCGATTTTTATCGGACGCATTTACGGATGGTCTGATGATCTTCGATGTGTGCTATTGATTGTTAATTTCGATTTTTGAAGAGATTTTGATTAAAACCGAGCCGTACTTGACGACTGGCTGATGCTTCGCCTACATTGACCGTTCCCGAAATTATGCCGATTAAAATAGAAAACCATTCGACTGCCAAATTGCCGCGCGAGACAGAGGCGCGCGTGGAGAAGATTCTCGGTAGTCTGCCACGCGAGCATGTACGCGGCATCGAACGCCTGCGTCTCGTCGATAGCATCAATGACCCGCGACTGCGCGTACCTACCAAGACAGCACTGCCCGGTCTCTATCATCCGCGACAGGGGACGCAACCCGCTTGGTTAGAGGTGGCTGTGGATGCACTGCTTCCCCGCTCTGCGCCATTTTTTAAGCGACTCATGCCGCGTCTGTCCTTCAAAGGCAACCTCGCCGCAGTCATTTTCTCTCTCGTCGGTCAGCACTACTATCTAACGCTACGCCATTCCGTCAAAAAAGGGCAGTTGGAGACATCCGTACGCGCCTACACCGAGAAATATCTGCGCGCATGGAGCGAGCGCGAACACACGACGCGCGCACGTCTCTTCAAACCCTTCCAACCGACCTTCGAGCGTTGGGCGCGTGCGTTGCAAAAGCGCGCCAACAACGAACGAAAAAAAGCATCGCGTACTTAAAAAACCTGTCCACACAAAAAAGCACGCCTCGAAGGAAGTATCGCACGATTCCTTCTCCATAACAGGCAAGCAGCTCTCTAGCTCTCCGAATGCTTTACGCGAAGAACTTCTCAAACTTATTCTTCTTGAGAAATAACCGGCTTTGCAGCAAAATTGGGTTTTTGAAATCTTTATTGTGAGCAGGAACGATTTGCACAAAATCGAAATTAAAAATCTCAACATGTTGCTATACTTTTTTGTGCAAGTTGGTATCCTACCTCCCCATTCCTTCCTAATTAGTGCAAAGCCGAAACAACCGCCTAGTCGTTATCGGACGCATTCGGCTCTGAGATATTAGGAGGCGTGTTATTCGTGATGTTTGCGGAGTGCTCCCCTTCGATGGTCTGGAGGGCTGCGCGAAGCACCGCGGCAATCTCTTCGCGCGAAGCCTGTGCGCGTCTAAACCTTAGTTCGAGTCGCGCATCACGGTTGGGCGTCTGGTATTTGTAGACAAAGGGTTGTGCCGTTGCCGATTTCGCTTGCTGTGTGTCGCCTTGTCGCGCGCGCCTCACTGCACGCGCCTCGTCGCGCGTCCATCCACGCGTAGAGATGTCGTCCACCATACGCCGCATCGAAGCCTCGTCGGGCTGGCGTACAATCTGTAAGAGCAGCGATTTGACGCCGATGTCGGCGCGCCGACATTGTTCACGTACTTCCTCCGGTAAGGTGGCGATGGAGAGTGCTTCTGTGACGGTGCTACGGCTTTTTCCCACCTTGCGCGCGACATCTTCGTGTGTGTATCCGAAACGGTCGCAGAGCGCGGCCAGCCCATCCGCCTCCTCCCAGGGAGTGAGGTCTTTGCGCTGCATGTTTTCGATGAGCGCGATTTCGGCCACGGCACGGTCGTCCACGTCCATCTCGATGCAAGGCACTTCACGCAAGCCCGCCCCGCGAGCCGCACGCCAACGTCGCTCGCCAGCGATAATCATCCAACGCCCGCTCGCGCGCGAAGGTTTGACCAGCAGCGGTTCAAGGACGCCTTTGTCGCGAATCGAGGCCGTGAGCTCCGTCAAATCGCCTATTTCGACGCGTGGTTGCTCAGGGTTCGGGTCGAGTAGGTCGAGCGCAATCAGGCGACCGACGGGCGTCGGCCTCTGTTCCGCCAATTCCTCAACATAATGCGCGTCGTGGCGCATGCGTATGCCCGTCGGCAGTCCTCTCTTAGACACGTCCCATCACCTCTTCACAGAGTTTCGCGTACTCGCTCGCGCCCGAAGATTGCGGCGCGAAAGTGAAAATCGACTCCTTGTAGGCCGGAGCTTCTTCCAGACGGACGCTCTTGGTAATCACCGTCTCGAACATTTGCGCCCCGAAAACACTGCGTATCTGCTCATAAACCTCCCTCGCTAAGGTCGTCCGGCGGTCGTGGAGTGTGACGACGACGCCTAGAACGCGCAGGTTCGGGTTTGGACGCGCCTTGACCTTCTCGATGGTCTCCAAGAGGTCGTCCGTCCCTTCCAGCGCAAAATAGGAGGATTGGATTGGAATAATGACGTGTGTGGCAGCCACCAGCGCGTTGACCGTAATCAGGCCCAGCGTGGGCGGCGTGTCGATGAGCACGATGTCGTAATGACTACGCAAGGATTCCAGACGGTCTTTGAGTCGGAAAGGTGCGTCGAAATCGCCGACCAGCTTCGATTCCAATTTGGCGAGATTGATTCTGGCGGGGATAATCTCCAACCCTTTGACGGCGGTCGGATAGATGTATCCCTCGTATCCGTTCAGTCCCTCCACCATCAAGTCGTAGGCCGAACGGTCGATGGTCTGTCCGTCGAGAAACGAGATGGAACTATTACCCTGCGGGTCGAGGTCGATCAGGAGGACACGTCGGCCACAACGTGCGAAGGCCGCCGCCAGGTTGATTGCTGTGGTGGTCTTGCCCACCCCGCCCTTCTGGTTCGCAATGGCAATGACCACGCTGAGCGCCGAAGGTGTTTTCTTGTCTGTCACACTAAACAGTTTCCTGGGGTTGACTACATTGTGAGATCGCCCGCCTCGCCGATGACATCCGGCCATTCGTCTTCCTCGTCCGTGGCGGAGGACGAGGACTCCCCTTCTTCCTCCGCGCCCATAGTATTACGCGAGGCGCGTATGACCTCTTCGTTGACGAAAATCGGGCAGTCCGCCCTGAGCGCCAGCGCAATCGCATCCGACGGGCGCGAATCGAGCAGAACTTTTTCGCCCGCATTGTTACGCATCTCGATGACCGCGAAGAACGTGTTGTCGCGTAATTCCGTCACCACGACGCGTTCGACCTGCGCTCCCATCTCGATAATCAGATTACGCAAAAGATCGTGTGTCATGGGACGTTGTGGCGCGATTTTTTCGATTTCCAGAGCGATAGCGTTGGCTTCGTATGCTCCGACCCAGATCGGCAGCATGGTGTCGCTCGACACGTCTTTGAGGATGATGATGGGCGTGCCGCTGCTCGGATCCATCATCAAACCTCTAATTTTAACTTCTATTTCCATGCCTGTACCTCAACCTTTACATTAAGCCGAGACAGCTATCGCCTCGTCGGCTCTGACGCCGTAGAGGCTGTTCGCCTTCGCCTCCGTCACATGCACACGCACGATTTTGCCCAAGAGATGCGCTCCGCCTCTAAAGTTGACGACCTTGTTGCAGGTCGAGTGTCCGGTCACGTCTGCGTCGGATTTGGCGCTCTCGCCCTCAACCAAGACATCCAGTGTCCGACCGACGAAACTTTGCCAGACGCGTCTCTGGATGGCTTTTTGCAGCCGTTCGAGCGACATGTAGCGCACAGTCTTCTCCTCTTCCGAAACGTCGTCAGGGAGCTTAGCGGCGGGCGTCCCGCGCCTCTCTGAATACTTGAAGATATAGAGGCTATCGTATTGACAATACTCTACTAAACGCATCGTCTCATCAAACTCTTGTGCGGTCTCGCCGGGGAAGCCGACGATGATGTCGCTCGTCAGAGAGAGTCTCTTGCGCGCATTCTTGATGGCTTCCACGCGCGCGAGATAATCGGAGACTTTGTAGCCGCGTCGCATCGCGCGCAGAATGCGGTCGCTGCCGGACTGCACTGGCAGATGCACCCAGTCGCAGAGGTTATCGTGCTCTTCGAGCGCGGCCACGATGTCCGTATGAAAATCTCTGGGAAACGAGGTCGTAAACTTGATGCGCGGCATACCCGTTGCTGCCACCGCGCGCAGGAGACGCGAAAACGGCGTCGCCCCATGGAAACCTTCCAGACCCGCCTCCGTCTTCGGTCTGTAGCTGTTGACGTTCTGGCCGATGAGTTGTACTTCCTGAAAACCCTCTCGCTGCAACTGTCTCACCTGACTCAAGATTTCGCTGGCCGGACGACTCTGCTCGCGCCCGCGCGAATACGGCACGATGCAGTAGGTGCAGAACTTGTTGCAGCCTTCGATGATGGGTACGAAGGCGACGTGTGGCGAGCGCCGTTCGACGTGCGAGACATCCCACGTCTCGCCTTCCAGACGTTCGCCGAGGTCGATGGCCTTCGCCTCCCCGCCACGCACGCGCTCGATGAGCGTCGGCAGACGGTCGGTGGCGCGCGTTCCGACTACCAAACGGACAGACGTTGCCTGGTCAAACAGTGCTTCGCCTTCCAGTTGCGCCACGCATCCCAAGATGCCTATGACGGGCTCGCCCCTTCCACGACGCGCTTTGCGTATCTCCCCTATGCGATTAAAAACCTTCTGTTCCGCACGCGCGCGTACAGAACATGTGTTGAATAGCACCACGTCAGCCTCTTGCGCTGTGGAGAGGAGGTCGTATCCGGCTGCGCGCAGACGTGTCGCCGCGCGCTCCGTGTCGGCGTTGTTCATCTGACAACCGAAGGTCTCTATGTAAACGCTTGCCTTGCTCATGCTTGCCCTTCTCGAATCCTTCGCGACGGAGTGTAGCAGAATTTTCATCCCCGTTGCGAGAAGCTTTTCCCCAATGCTGCTTCGTTAGCCCGCCAACGTCAGCTTTTCGACATCTTTTGACCGCGCAGAGGACGCTTTTTCTCCACATGTCTGCGGCGCGCTGCGCTTCCCTGTGAACCGTGCGACGTGGCATCTTCGGCAGGAGGCGTCCGTCCGTTCTCTAACATCCAACGCGCCGTCTCACGCGCCGTCTCGACATCTTCGGCCCCGCCAATCATGCGCGCCAGTTCGCCCACGCGCTCCTCCACTTCGAGTTCTCTCACACGCGTCACGGTGCGTCCCTCTTCGACGCCCTTCGTCACAGTGTAATGATGGTCTGCAAAGCGCGCGATTTGCGGCTGGTGCGTCACGCAGATGACCTGCTGCGCCGCCGAGAGCGTGGAGAGTCTGCGACCCACCGCTTCTGCGACGCGCCCGCCGATGCCCGTATCAATCTCGTCGAATACGAGCGTCCCGCACGCGTTTTCGCCGTCCGCAACGGCGGCACTCGAAGCCTCACGGCAAACCGTCCGCAGCGTCAGCATCAGTCTCGAAAGTTCGCCGCCCGAAGCGACGCGCGACAACGGACGGACGCTCTCGCCGACATTTGCGGAGAAGAGAAATTCCACGCGGTCTGCCCCGTAAGGCGTCCAGAAAGAAGCGTTGGAGTTCGCCGACGCCTCCGTTCCGGCCTCGGCAAACGCCAGCCCACTCACCGACTCCGGCACACCTGTCTCCATCGAGACGACGAAACGCGCACGCTCCAGAGCCACATGACGCAACTCCTCCGTGACCTCTCTCTCCAGACGCGTCGCCGCTGCACGTCGTATTTTCGTCAGGCGTTTCGCCACAGGCTCGTAGGCGCGCTCCGCACGCTCGACCTCTTCCAGCAGTTCGCGCTCGCGTTCGGCCAGATTTCCCATCTGCTCCAATTGCCTCTGCAATTCCTCGCGCGCCGCCAGCAGCCCCTGTAAATCGCGCCCGTATTTACGCTTCAGCCGCTCCAATTCAGCCAGACGATTCTCAATCTCGGTCAGACGCGACGCAGAGAAATCGACGCCGACGCCGTAGCCGCGTAAGCCTTCGGCCACATCCGTCAGCGCGACACTGGCCGTCTCGACGCCTTCGAGCAGCGAGGCGACGCGGCTATCAATCGCGCTCAATTCCTGCAGACGACGCCGCACCGCCGCCAGTTGCGACAGTGCGCTTGCGTCGCTCTCGTATAACTCTGCGTAGGCGCCCGCGCTCAATTCCAGAGCCTTCTCCGCGTGCGCCAAAAGCGTCCGCTCGGCGGAGAGTTCTTCATCCTCGCCCGCGCGCGGAGCGGCCTTGTCTATCTCGGCGATTTGAAAACGTAGCATGTCGCTCGCACGTTCGCGTGCCGCCTCATCTCGCTCCAGCGTACGCAAAGCCTCGACCGACGCCTTCCAACGCGCGTACAGACGACCCGCCTCGCGCCGCACATCGACGCATCCCGCAAAAGCGTCGAGCATGTCGAGTTGCGAACGCGTGGCGGACAGCGTGTACTGCTCGCCCTGCCCGTGAATCTCTACCAGAAACGGCTGCAAGTTCTTGAGAGTCGCCGCCGTGACGCTCTTGTCGTTGATAAAAATGCGGCTTCGACCACTCGCCTGCACCTCTCTGCGAATCGCAATCTCTTCGTCCGCATCTTTTTCAATGCCGATTTCGGCCAGCGCCACACGCACGCGTCGCTCGCGCTCGCCCGCCAACTCGAAGATGCCCTCGACCAGCGCCGCGCGCTCGCCCGTACGCACGATGTCTGCCGTCCCGCGTCCGCCGAGCAGCAGTCCGAGCGCATCGACGACGATCGATTTACCCGCTCCCGTCTCTCCCGTCAGAAGGTTAAGTCCTTCGTGAAGGTCAAAACTCAAACGTTGAATTACGGCGAGATTTGTGATGCTAAGGAACTTCAACATGAAGCACTTTCTCGCTTAACGAATAACATTTAATGTATTATATGAAGAAAAATACCCGTTTCTCACGCTTGACCGAACGACGAGGCGAGCGTAGTATCTCCACTTGCTTTTCATGTGAGAGCCTGAAGAAAGGGCTATACCAAATGTCTTTCAACAAAATCACACTGGTCGGTAATTTAGGGCGCGACCCCGAACTACGCTACACGCCACAGGGCACGCCCGTATGCAGTTTCACCATCGCTACCAACGAGCGGCGCAAAGATAAATCGGGCGAAAACCAAGATGTCACGACGTGGTTCCGCGTCACACTCTGGGGTCGGCAGGCCGAGACAGCCTCGCAGTTTTTGACCAAAGGCCGCCCCGTCTACATCGAAGGACGCCTCCGCGTCGAAGAATGGACTGACCGCGACGGCAAACAACGTCACACGCTCGAAGTCCACGCCACAGACATGCAATTTATCGGCGGCGGACGCGGCGACGATGCGCCATCCGGCGGGTCACGTTCCGACTCCGCTTCGTCCGGCGGCTCCGAGCCGATGGGCGGTGGTGGCGACATCTCCGACGACGACATCCCATTCTAAACCACATCGAACGTAAAGCGTAGAGCAATGTCGGCGCGCCGACATTGCTCTACGCTTTACGTTTTTTCGCCGTTATTTTAAAGAACTACCGCTCTCTCGACGCCCAGCGCGCGTAATTTCTCATAGCGACGCGCCAGACGCTCCTCCGTCGAAAGTTTGAGCGCCTCACCTAAACTCTCGCTCAAAGCGATACGAAGCAACTGCGCGGATTCGTCCAGCGAAGTATGCGCGCCCGTCGCAGGCTCCGCGACTACACGGTCGATAATTCCCTGTTGGTGCAAGTCTTCCGCCGTCAGACGCAGATATTGAGCCGCGCGTGGTGCTTCCGCGGCATCCTTCCAGAGAATCGCCGCGCATCCCTCCGGCGTAATCACCGAATAGACAGCGTTTTCCAGCATCAACACATAGTCGCCGACCCCAATCGCCAACGCCCCGCCCGAACCGCCCTCTCCGATGATGGTGACGATGACTGGCACACGCAGACGCGCCATCTGCAAAAGATTATAGGCGATGGCTTCGGCCTGTCCACGTTCCTCCGCATCAATCCCAGGGTAAGCACCCGGTGTGTCGATAAAGGTGAGGACGGGACGCCCGAATTTCTCCGCCAGTTTCATCACACGCAGGGCTTTCCTGTAACCTTCTGGCTTCGGCATCCCGAAATTTCTGTGTCGACGCTGCTTGATGTCGCGCCCCTTCTGCTGTCCCACTAAGGCGACGGGCAACCCCTCAAACCGCGCAAAACCGCAGATAATCGCCGGATCATCTGCAAAGCGTCGGTCGCCGCGCAACTCCACAAAATCCTCAAACAGACGCTCGACGTAATCCAATGTGTACGGACGTTCGGCGTGACGCGCCAGTTGGACGCGTTCAAAAGCGGTCGTGCTTCCGCTTCCCTCTAATCGGTCGCCTTCAGGCGCATCAGACACAGACGCAACTCCTTACCCAATCGTTTTCGTGTGACTCAAAAAAGATGACGGATTATATCGCCGCAGTCAAGGGCGCGACTGCCGTCGCCGCAGGCTCTCGACGCACAGCGTTTAACCATTCCACTTTACAACCTAATTCGCGCAACGCCGACTCCAATTCCAAACTCCCTTTAACTCGCAGAGCACCATGCGCGCGCGTACGCACCAACACCGCTCCGTCCAGATACATCTCCACCAAAACCTCACACTCACCTTTATGTCTATCCAGCAGACGCCAGATTGGTTCCAGATGTCTCTCCGTCGAGGCCGAAGCGGGTAGACGCAGCACCATCGACCGCGCACGTCGCTGTAAAATATCATCCAGACGTGCAACTTCCTCCGCGATAATTGTGGCGCTACCCTCGTCGCTCAATTCCAGTTTTCCTGTCACCAGGACAGCCGCGTCGTCTTGTAATAATTGCTTGCTTTTATTAAAAGCCTCCGGCCACACGACGCATTTTACGCCTCCCGCACGGTCTTCGAGTCGGAGCAACGCGAAGCGGTCTCCTTTTTTCGTCGTACGCACTTGCAACGCAGTCACGATGCCACCCATCGCAACGCGCAATCCACTCTCTAAACTACTTAGATTCAAACTATTAGGGCATTTAAGTTCATCTAAAATCTCATTGAAATTTTCGAGCGGATGTCCTGTGATGTAAAAACCTATGGAATTTTTTTCATGCGTCAGAAGCGTCGTGTGCGACCAGATTTCAGCCTCGGGCAGATGCTGTTTCAACTCATCATGGGACACCTCGACCGCTCCACCAAACAAGTCGTTTTGCCCGCTCGAACGACTGCGCTGTGCGCGTGCGCCACGCGACAAGGCCGCGTCTACCGACGCATACAGACGCGCACGCCAGGAATGACGGCTTTCGCCCTGCACATTCAGAGAATCGAATGCGCCCGCGCAGACGAGACTCTCCAAAACTCTACGGTTAACGCCGCGATGCCCTACGCGCTCCGTAAATTCAAAAATCGTGTGGAAAGACCCGACCTCGCTTCTTGCCTCGATGATAGCCTCGACGCTGGATTGTCCGATGCCCTTGATGGCCGCCAGCCCGTAGCGAATCGCCCCTTTGAGTGGCGTAAACCCTGCGCCGCTCTCGTTGACATCCGGTGGTAAGAGTTCGATACCCACTAAACGCAATTCATTCACGTACTTAAAGACTTTACTGGTATCGTCGAGTTCGTTGGAAAGTACCGCCGCGTAGAAGTGTTCGGGATAGTGTGCCTTGAGATAAGCTGTCTGAAAAGCTAGATATGCATACGCCACACTATGACTTCGGTTGAAGCCATAGTCTGCAAATTGTGCCATTAAAGAGAATATCTGCTGCGCCTTCTCCTTTTTAATACCTCGTTCGACCGCTCCATCAACGAATTTTTCCTCATGCCGCGCCATCTCCTCGCGTTTTTTCTTGCCCATCGCACGGCGCATCAAATCGGCCTCGCCGAGACTATAACCCGCCAATTTTTGTGCCAACTGCATAATCTGTTCTTGATAGACGATAATGCCGTAAGTATTCGACAGAATCTCTTTCATCTCGGGCACGATGTAGCGCACAGATTTATGTCCGTGATGCCGTTCGATAAAATCGTCAACCATCCCACCATCCAGCGGTCCTGGTCGATAGAGTGCATTCAAGGCGGCGAGGTCTTCCAAGCCTTTGGGTTTGAGACGACGGCAAATCTCCTGCATCCCTGAAGATTCAAATTGAAAAACGGCTTCCGTACATCCGTCTGCGAAAAGCTTCATACTTTTTGCATCGTCGAGCGGAATGGTCGTCCAGTCAATCTCCGTATTATACGATTGCTTAATGGTTTTTAAGCAATCGCTTATAATCGTGAGCGCCGTTAGCGCGAGGAAATCCATCTTGAGCATGCCCGTCTTTTCCAAATCCGACATGGCATATTGCGTGGTCAATTCCTGTTTGGACGAAACGGAGACAGGAATCAGTTCGTCAAGCGGCGCGGGTGAAATGACGACGCCCGCCGCATGTACCGAAGAGTGACGCGCACAGCCCTCCAACCGCCTGGCTAAGTCGATTAGTTCCCTCACTTGCGCGTTTTCCTCAATGGCCGTGCGGAGTTCCGGCACCTGCTCCAGAGCCTGCGTAATAGTCACATTACGCCCACGTACGGGCGGTGGAATCATCTTGGCAATGCGTTCTACTTCCGCATAAGGCATGCTCAGTGCGCGTCCTACATCCTTGATAGCCGCTTTCGAGGCCAGTGTTCCGAAGGTGATAATCTGGCAGACGGAATTGCGTCCATAGAGGTCTGAGACGTGATGTATCACCTCCTCACGCCCGCGTACGCAGAAATCAATATCAATATCGGGCATCGAGACGCGTTCGGGGTTGAGGAATCTCTCAAAAAGGAGGTCATATTGCAGTGGGTCAACGTCGGTAATTTCGAGGCAGTAAGCCACCAACGAGCCAGCCGCAGAACCTCGACCGGGACCGACCGGAACGGCGTGGTCTTTCGCATACTTGATAAAGTCCCACACAATCAAGAAATAACTGGCAAAGCCCATCTGTTTAATCATCGCGATTTCGCGCGAGATGCGTTCCTGATACTCCGACAGCGTATGTCTCGACTCACCGCGTGACATCGCAGGTTCCCAAACCTTCGCGCGTCGCTTTTCATACCCTTCCCTCACGACTTTTTCAAAATATTCATCCACGCTCAGGTCTTTATCGGACGCGGGGATGGGAAAGTTGGGAACGTGGTTGACGCCTGAGGGTAAGTCGAGTTGACACATCTCCGCAATTTCCACTGTACGCGTGAGCACTTCTGGTATTTCATGGCCGAAGATAGCCCACATCTCTTCCGGCGAACGCACATAGAAATTGGGCGAACCATAACGAAGACGGTTCGTGTCTTGGACGGTTTTCCCAGACCCGATGCATAAAAGAACATCGTGCGCGCGTGCATCGTCCGGCCTTAAATAATGTGCGTCGTTGGTGGCAACGAGCGGCACGCCGGTTCGCTTCGAGAGTTCGACCAGAGACTTTCTGATACGTTTTTGTACGTCGAGATCGTGTTCCTGTATTTCGAGAAAGTAGTTTCCCTTGCCGAGAATCTCTTCAAATTCGTGCGCGGCCGTGGCCGCCTCGTCGCAGGCTCCGCGTGCCAGCAAGGCCGAGGGCACACCTGACATACAGGCTGACAGTGCCACCAAGCCCGCGCTATGTTTGGAGAGGAGTTCGCGGTCGATGCGTGGCTTATAGTAGAAACCCTCAGTATAGGCTTTCGAGGTGAGACGGACGAGATTGTGATAGCCCTCAAGGTTCTTCGCTAAAAGAATCAGATGATGATTGGCTTTCTCGCCGGGAGTGCCCGTAGACTTCTCTCTATCCAGACGGCTGCCGCGCGTAATATAAACTTCGCAACCGATGATAGGCTTGACACCCTGAGCCTTCATCGCCTGATAGAAGGAGACCGCGCCGAACATGTTGCCGTGGTCTGTCACGGCGCATGCAGGCATTCCTAATTCGGCTACGCGTTGTGAGAGAGGTTTGATTTGAATAGCGCCGTCAAGCAGACTGTAATCTGTGTGTAGATGTAGGTGTACGAAATTTTTATCGGGCATGTCGCTTCTTGTTTTTAGTGGAATAGGGGCACGCGCGTTTGTCTCTTCACAGGCGCCCGAAATGCGTCGCACACTATATCACGTGTTTAGCTGTCGTATCGAACTCAATATATTGGAGAGCACGTGCTGTAACGGATTAAACCCTATTGGCTATATAACTTTCGTCGGACATGAATAACAAAATGCTTGAGAGATTTCACGGGACACGTCAGGCCAGAAATTTTAACTATTCCCATTCAATCGTACTGGGCGGCTTTGAACTGATGTCGTAAACCACACGATTGACTCCGCGTACCTCTGAGACGAGTCTGGTTGACATGCGTCCCAAAACATCGTGCGGTAGACGCGCCCAATCAGCCGTCATCCCGTCCACACTCGTCACGGCGCGAATCGCCAACACGCGTTCGTACGTGCGGAAGTCTCCCATGACCCCGACAGTGGAAACTGGCAGCAGCACCGGGAATGCCTGCCAGACGCTATCGTATAAATTCGCCAGGCGAAGCTCCTCCTCCACGATCCGATCTGCCGCCCGCAATATATTTAAGCGTTCTTCCGTAACATCGCCAATGATTCGCACAGCTAAACCCGGCCCCGGATATGGATGCTTGCGTAGGATTTCTTCAGGGACAGCCATCTCGCGTCCAATCACACGCACTTCATCCTTAAATAATTCGCGCAGAGGCTCAATCAGACGCAGACGCATCTGTTCTGGAAGACCGCCGACGTTATGATGGCTTTTGATAACAGCCGACGGGCCGCGTACGGAGACCGACTCGATAACGTCTGGGTAGAGCGTGCCTTGCACCAGATATTCAACATCCCCGATGCGTTGCGCTTCCTCCTCGAAAACTTCGATAAAGACCCGCCCGATGATGCGACGTTTCTGCTCAGGGTCGGCGACGCCTTCCAGCGCTTTGAGAAAACGATCAGCCGCTCGCACCCCGTGGACGTTCAAGTTCATGCTTTCCTTGAAGAGTAGCAAGGTGGCCTCGAATTCGCCATCACGTAAAAGCCCTGTATCCACAAAGATGCACACCTGTCTCTCACCTATTGCTTGATGTACGAGGGCAGCCGCCACAGTGGAATCGACGCCACCGGACAGCCCACAGACGGCATTTCCGGCACCTACCTGTCCATGTATTTTTGCCACCTGTTCAGAAATAATGGCCTGCGGCGACCAATCCGCGCGTGCGCGGCAGACTCTGTGGAGGAAGTTTTTCAGCACATGGGCACCGAAAGGCGTATGTGCCACTTCGGGGTGAAACTGTACGCCGTATATGCGCTTGCTTAAACTCTCGAACGCATTAAGCACTTCATTAGTTTTGGCTGTTATGCGAAAACCGGGCGGGACAGACGTCACGTGGTCGCCGTGGCTTACCCAGACATCCATCTCCTGCGGCAGACCCGCAAATAAAGGACTCTCCGGCTCGATTAAAGAGAGACGCGCGTAACCGTAGCCACGATGCGGCGAAGGTTGAACTTCCCCGCCGAGGTCTGTGGCGAGCACCTGTAGACCGTAACAGATACCGAGTACAGGACAATCTACGCTTTCGAGTAGGCCGGAGGCGGGGCGGGGCGCATCCTCGTCGTACACAGAGGAAGGCCCGCCAGAGAGAATCAACCCGCGCGGATTTTTTGCCAGAATCGCTTCGAGAGAGGCGTTAAACGGTAAAATCTCGCAATAAACTCCTGATTCTCGAACGCGTCGGGCGATCAGTTGCGTGTACTGTGACCCGAAGTCCAATATAATAATCGTGTCGTGCTTTTGCTGTTCGGACAAGGTAAACCTCCATGCGTCTTTTTGCGTCTATCTTTAAGGGTGGGCGACGTTTATGTAAGCACGTCGATTATATGCGCGTATCTGCGACTCTCACAATCTATCAGGTGCATGTTAATATTTCGATTACTGGCATGAAACATTCACACAAGGGCGTTGGCATCATGAGACGGCTAGTTTCGCGTCCTCTTTGTGCAGCCTTTTTTCTATATTTTTTCATCTGTCCGGCAGCTTTTCCCTTCCCCGGCGCAGTCTGGGAAGAACAGCTTTCACTCGGACAGCCTCTGACCGTGCGTTGGGAGTATGAAACCGAGCGGACAGTTAATTTGACTCCTGCGGCAAGCGACGGAATGGTCTACCTCCCTCTGACAGGCGGCTCGTTGCTCTCTATTCGTCTGGCTGATGGCGAACTCAACTGGAAGGAGGAGGCGGGCGGCGAATTTTCAGCTTCGCCTCTGGCAGACGAGCGGGGTGTCTATATCGCATCAGAAATCACCGCCCCGAAAAGCAGCCAATATCTACGCGCCACGGGAGCACTGCGTGCTCTGGCGCGAAATAGCGGTGTGACCCTCTGGATGCGGACTCTACAGAATCCGCTCCGAGGCGGGCTGGCTTCAAACGAGACCAGACTTTTCGGAGGCTCGGCGGACGGGCGCGTCTATGCGATGCGTAAAGAGACGGGCGAAATCTTGTGGACGCAACAATTTAGCGAGCCTTTTGCCTCTCAACCTGTCCTCAGCGGAGGGCGTCTGTACATCGGCGGCGAGAACGGAACACTTTTCGCGTTGGAGCAGGAGACGGGACGCCTCGCCTGGCGTTATCGGACTCGCGGTGCGGTGCGCGGTTCGGTCGCCGTGGCCGAGCGGATGGTTTTTTTTGGCTCGGCAGATAATTACGTCTATGCTTTGAGAGAGACGGACGGGCGTCTGCGCTGGCGTCTACGTACGGGCGCGGAAGTTCAGGCGGTGGCTCATACGTCGAGGGGTCTCATCGTCGCCTCGCTGGACAATTTCGTTTACCTTCTTTCGGTGCGGCGTGGCGACCGTCTCTGGAAACGTCAACTGGCGGGGCGAATCGCCGCGCAACCATTGATCTTTTCCGATAGCGCACTGTTTGCCCCACTCGCGGGCGATGCCTGTGTGGCGCTCGATTTGAAGGACGGCAAATTTCTCAACAATTTACCTGTGGGCGAGGGGAACAATATGGCGGCGTCGCCTGTTCTAGGCGGACAGGTGCTTCTTGTGACGACCCGCAGAGGTTTGCTGGCCTTTGCTCCCACAGCACACGAAGCAGCGAAGTGAAAATTTCTCATCAGGCCGCTCGGCGTCACGGAAAAACGCCGAAAACATCCATTTTTGCCATTTAAGGCTTTACGGAGAGTTCCCTCTCGGCGTAAAAGGGTGGGATTGATTGTGTTTGATGTCGGAGAAGAATTGTTTGGTCGTCAGTCGCTGGCCGTAGCAGAACGACGACGGAAAAGTCCGACGAAACGTAAGACCACGCCTTGAAGCACGTAGGTTGCGACGATTGCCACCAACACATAGCGCGAAAAAAGCCAAATCAGCATCCCCACCGCCGCCAACAGTAAAACTACCATGCGTGTACTGCGTCGTCCGGCACCCACCATCTTAAAACTCGAATAACGAATATTGCTGACCATCAACGCCCCTAGCGCCGCAATCAACGCCATCATCAGACCGCTATAGAGAACCGCCATTTCCGCGCCGTGCTTGACGGCGACGAGAGGCGTCGGGGAAAAATGAACGATGGCGGCAAGCAGTCCTGCCGCCGCCGGAATGGGCAGCCCGACAAAGGCTTTTTTGTCAACTTTGGCGGTGCCTTCGGCCAGCGGCCTCGGACGTAGCGACTGCACGTTGAAACGCGCGAGACGAAATGCTCCGCAGATGAGGAACATGAAGGAGAGAAACCATCCGACTTTGTGTAGGTCGCTGCCGTCTGGAAGCGCTGCGCCGTAGCCCCACGCGTATGTGAGGACAGCCGGGGCGATGCCGAAAGTCAGCACGTCGGCGATGGAATCCAGTTGAATCCCTAATTCCGTCGTCGTTTTAGTGAGTCGCGCGATGCGTCCGTCTAGAGTATCGAAGAGAATCGCCCAACCAATCGCACGGGCGGCATTATCGAAATGCGCCGTCGCACGCAAGAGGTCTTCGGCGTTGCTTCCATCATGGAGAAACTGAAAACCGCGCAAGGCTCCCATCACGGCGTAGTAGCCCATGCCGATATTAGCGGCGGTGAAGGCGGAGGGTAAAAGATAAAGTCCCTTTCTGATGCCGCGTCGAGGTGCGACGGAGACGGTTGTATCGGCGTCCATTTGTGTCAAATCAACTGTCATCGCGTATCCTCCCGATGATGCTGACGCCACCGCGTACGCGCTGACCGACATCAACAAGCACTTCAACTTCCGGCGGCAACACAAGGTCTGTCCGCGAACTAAATTTAATCAATCCGAAGCGTTCGCCCAGCGCCAAGCGGTCGCCCTTTTGTTTCCAGCAGACGATGCGACGTGCCAGCACGCCCGCAATCTGTTTACAAACCACCGTCGCGTGCCGACCGCGAATCGTCAGTGCATTTTGCTCGTTGATGAGACTCGCCTCGTCGCGGGTCGCGATCATAAATTTACCTTTCGTATAGGTTACGTCCACGATTTCTCCGGCGATGGGCGCTCGATTGATGTGCACGTCGAAGGGCGAGAGAAAAATACTGACGACGGTAGTGGCATGCGTTTCGCCTATCGGTTCGCTTTCATTGGTGCTCAACTTTTCGATGCGCGTGACGCGTCCGTCGGCAGGAGAGACGACGAGGTTTTCTTCCGGCGGCGAAGTGCGACGCGGGTCGCGGAAAAAGTAGGCCATGAAGGCTGCGAGGAGGAAGAAAGGAATCGCTACGAGCCAATAGCCGGAGAGTGCCGCCGCGAGAGCGACGACGAGTGGAACCAAGACCCAGAGAAGCCCGTCTCGTGCCATAGAATAAGACTTGAAAGAGTCTCGCGGAAATAAAGATTGGCGAGCGCGAAAAGTACGAATTTTATAGTGAAATTAGGAAAAACGGGGACGCACATCATTTGCATACGTCCCCCGTTCTCGAATTTTCAGATGTCTCTCATCAAACTCCGGCGATGTGCCTCCGGCGGGCACTAATGCGCCGTTTCCCTGTTTTTCTGATGGCGCAAAATAATGTCATGCATCTGATCTTTCACGGCCAGCTTTTTCTTCTTCAGAGTAATCTCTTCCAACTGTTCTTCATCGCTCGGATAGGCGAGGGCGGTGAGTTCGCTGAGGCGTAATTCGTAGCGCTCATGCTCGCGAGCCAACTCGCGAAACTCCGAGTCGCTCGTCATCAACTCTTCCTTTAAGCTGTCCGTGTTCGTCATTTCCATTGCGGGAAATCCTCCTTCAATTTGCATCAGATGTCATTCTTCGATGTGGCGCGCTCACCGGACTGAATGCGCCGTGCCTTGTTTGCTTCGACGTGGAAAATGGTAGCCCAATTCATGCGGCGACATCAAGCCGGAGAGGCCAAATGGAGTCGCATCACGATGGCGTCGTCCGTCGGTTCGCGGTAATAATTTCGCCTTCGTCCGACGTGTTGAAAACCGTGGCGACGATAGAGCGACTGTGCGACGCCGTTTGCCGCGCGCACCTCCAACATGGCCTCGCGTGCGCCGTTTTGCGCGCCCCATTCCAACGCATCGCCGAGTAACGCGCTACCGATGCCACAACGCCGCGCCGTCTCGCGCACGCCGATGTTGTTAACGTGTAGTTCTCCCGCGTTGAGACGCGCGGCGATAAACCCTATGACGCGTTCTGCGGCGTATTCGCGTGTCGGCGCGTGCGGCGTCAGGCGTGCGATGAGCATGACGGATTCGGGGCGGTCGAGTTCGGCGCGGTAGGCTTCCCAACCCCACTGGCTCAAGCCACAGGTCTCTTCAATTTCGACGACTTCCAAGAGGTCGTGCTCGCTCATAGCTTCGATGAAGTATTCGCACTCGGCTATTTCGACGACTGGTTCGGCGCGCGACATTGCTCGTTTATCTCCGCATCAGACGCTCGCACATAAATGGCTCGAAGTTCGACGGCCCTCACGGCGTGTCCGCGTCGGAATGACGCGAGCGCCAAAGCCGCGACGTGTGCGGCCAGAACATTCGTGCGCGGAGCGAGCGTCCAACTGCGCTCTCCCCCTTCCATGATTTGCTCCGATTCTACAACGAAACGCAAACCTTGATGCAATGCTTGTTGGCTAATCGCGTCGGCATGCGCGTGTGCGCCCTCGCCAGTCCATCTCAGGGACGTTCCAACAGCCGCCATTTTATCCAACAACACGGCGGGCGCGACGTGCGACGGCTTCGTTAATTCGACGATGCTGCCGTCGCTTGTGACCTCTAGCAGTTGCGCGAACAATTCTCCGCGTCCGGCGGGGATGGCTGCCACGACACGTCTCGATTCGCCCGCCGCATGAGCCACGGCATGAAGCGTCGGCACTCCGACCGTGGGACGTTGGAGCGTCGAGGCGAAGGATTTTATTGTCGCCAGTCCGGCGCGGAGTCCCGTAAAACTGCCTGGCCCCGAAGCGACGGCGAACAGTTCAATCTCGCCTACTCCGACATCCGCCGCGCGCAATGCCTCGTCAATCTCCGACAGGATACTGGCCGAATGTGTATTGCGACCTGCGCCCTTCTTGAACGAGAGAAGACGCGTGCCGCGCACGACGACCACGCTCCGCACGTCGGTCGCCGTATCGACGCTCAGGATTAGAGGTTCAACGGCTCTGTTCACGTCGGAAGTTTCCGGCGGCGCTTGCGACGCGGGACGATGCCGGAATTTCTTCGCTCCTCTCGTTTGACAGGGTGTGTTTGGACGCGCGATTATAAGCGCGGCTCTCGTACCAACGCAAATTTTGACTCCTTGCAGACTTGGTTTGCAGACTTGTTCTTGAAGTCTCTTTCGTCATGGGTGTGCGTATAGGAATTCTCACCGGCGGCGGCGACTGCCCCGGTCTCAACGCTGTGATACGCGCCGTCGTGCGTCGTGCGTCGGCCTCGTCAGACGAGGTTGTCGGCATCCTCAACGGCTGGCGCGGTCTGCTCGAAGATGATGTCACACCGCTCACGCGCAGAGAGGTGACGGGCATCTTGCCTCGCGGCGGGACGATTCTCGGAACTTCCCGCGTCAATCCCGAAATCGACCAGAACAGCCTCGAACGCATCAGCACAACGTGGCGCAAACACCGCCTCGATGCGCTCGTCGTCGTCGGCGGCGAGGGTACTTTGCGCGCCGCCCGCGACATGTGGCGCGATCATCAATATCCGGTCGTCGGGATTCCCAAAACCATCGACAACGACATCGAAGGCACCGACTTCACTTTCGGGTTCGACACCGCCGTCAACATCGTGACCGAGGCGGTTGACCGTCTTCATTCGACAGCCGAATCGCATCATCGAGTGATGGTCATCGAAGTGATGGGGCGACACACGGGTTGGATTGCCACGTATGGCGGCATCGCCGGAGGCGCAGACGCCGTGCTCGTTCCCGAACATCCTTTTCGTATCACGCGTGTCTGCGAGTTGCTACGCAAACGCGAAGCGCAGGGACGCGCCTTCTCTATCGTCGTCGTCGCGGAGGACGCGCGCCCGCATGAGGCGGAAGAGTTTCTGACCGAGGAGATTCGCGCGCAGATTTACAGGCATGGCAGAATCGGCGGTATCGGTTATTATCTGGCGCAGGAAATTGAGCGTTGCACGGGCTTGGAGACGCGCGTGACGAATCTCGGTTACGTGCAGCGCGGCGGCACGCCGACCGCCTTCGACCGCGTGCTGGCGACGCGCTTCGGCGTCAAGGCTTACGAGATGGTGGCCGCCGCCGAGTGGGGACAGATGGCGGCCTTGCGCGGCAATAGCATCATCAGCATCCCGCTCGACGAGGCGGTGGAAAAATTGAAGCGTCTCGACGAGGAGATTTATCGTGTTGCCGAAGTGTTTTTCGGTTGAGACGCGTGCATGTTGGAAGAGCGTGTGCTGGAAGAGAAAGGTTTTTGCATCTCTATTCCGAGAGGGCGCGGCGTTGCGCGGGCTTCCCTTGCGACTGGTGTCCGAAGTCGCTTTCGCGGCGAATCTTAACCGATGAAACTTTGCTCCATCTGCCGTCATTGTTTTGAAGACACGGAGAACGTCTGCACGTTTGGCGACCACGGAGTGCTGGTGCCCGCACGTCCCGGCTCGCGCATCATCGCAGACCGCTATCGTCTCGACCGCCTGCTCGGTCGCGGCGGCATGGGCGCGGTCTACGTCGGCACACACATCGAACTTGAACGCCCCGCCGCGATTAAACTTCTTCTTCCAGACCTCGTTTCAGACCCGCAGGCGCTCGAACGTTTCCGGCGCGAAGCGCGTGCGGCGGCGCGTCTGAACCATCCGAATGTCGCGGATACGTACGACTACGGGATTCTGCCCGGCGGCGAAGCCTACATCGTCATGGAGTTGGTCGATGGACAGACGTTGCGCGAATATCTCAACATCGCCACGTCGCTCGATTGCGGCGAAGCTGCGGCCATTGCGCGACAGGTCGCGGACGGCATCGAAGTGGCGCACCGCAACGGCATTATCCATCGTGATTTGAAGCCGTCGAACATTATCATCTCGCGCGACCATCACGGCATCATGCAAGCGAAGGTCGTCGATTTCGGCATCGCCAAACTCAAGGAATATTCGTCGGCCGGCGGCACAGGGGTCTTAACTTCGACGGGTTCGCTCGTCGGCACGCCGCGTTACATGTCGCCGGAACAATGCGCCGGACACGAAATCGACGAGTGCTCCGACATCTACAGTCTCGGCGTGATTCTCTATGAAATGCTGGCGGGGCATCCGCCGTTCGATGCGCTGTCGGCCACCGCCATCGCCATCAAACACGTACAGGAACCACCGCCGTCGCTCAAAGAAGCGCGTCCCGAAGTGCCCGACGCGCTCGCGGCACTCGTCATGCAATCACTCGCCAAAGACCCCGGAGACAGGCCGCAGTCAGCCGCCGAGTTAGCGCGTGGTCTCCGTCCATTCGAGACGCCGCTCGCCATCGGAAGCGCCGACGAGCACGACGAGGACGAACGCACACGCATCGCCTCTCGACCGCGCATGGCGACTGGCTTAACCGATACCTCCTCAAACGAAATTCCTCTAGCCGACACAGGCGCGAGCGTCCATCTCGAAACGAATCCGCATCCTCCGTCGAACCAGCAAGGGACGGGACGCGCGGGCTCGCCCACCATGTCCACTACATCTACGCCCGAACCCGAAAGCCCTTCGCTTGAAGCCGGAAGTGCTGCACCCACGCCAGTCAAAGAGGCCGCTGAGGTTCCGTCCTCCGCGCGCGTAGATAAAACAACGACTCCCGAACTCCCTGCTCTCGCGACGGAGACGGCGACACACCTTGCTGCCCCCATGCCCACTTCTGCGGGCGCGTCAGCAACCGCAACGAACTCTGAATCTCTTTCGGAATCAACGCGCCTTGTCGAAGCCGCGACAAGCGATGACGACAAGCGCGCTCCGTCTTCGAGCGCAAGCGCAGAGGCCGCAGCACATGCAGAGACTGGAACCGCATCGAATGCGAGCTACGCCTCACGTGCTGTCGCCCAACATTTGCCCGCCCCGCGTACGCAGTTGAAGTCTGTACTCCCGACCCTGTTGATTTACGCGGGCATCGCATTCCTCGTCGTTATCGGACTCGGCGCGTTGCTTTTGGCTCCGTGGCGCAAAACTCCAAACGAAACGGGCGGCGCAACCGCACGCGAACAAACAATTCCGACCGACACTCCGCCAGTCACACAACAAACGACGCCGGAACCGACGCCCGCCGTGAGCGAGGCAGTCAACAACTCGCCCGCGACGCAGAACGTCGCCGCATCCTCGCCTGAAGTTGAACGTCGCGCCTTGCGTTCTGCGCTCGACGGCTGGATTGCCGCCACCAACGCGCGCAACATCGAACGACAAATGTCTTTCTACGCGCAGAAGCTCGACACTTACTATCTCTCCAACAACGTTTCGCGCACCGAGGTGCGACGCGAAAAAAGCGCGGTTTTCGGTCAGGCGCGCTCCGTCAACATCCGTATCGACGAACCATCGGTCAACCTCGGCAGCGACGGACGCACGGCGAGCATGACGTTTCGTAAGCAGTATGCGATTGAAGGTGGCCCGGCGGGCAACAGCGGCGAAGTGGTGCAGGAACTCCTCTGGCAGAAAACCAACGACGGTTGGAAAATCGTCGGCGAACGCGACCGACGCATCATCCGCTAATCAAACTGCTTCAACAAACGACGAACATCAAAACATCTCCGCGTCTCACATAGCATTCCTTTTGAATCAGCATTCCTCTCAACCTTGATTCTGATTCTTCCCGTCCGTCGCATCCTTCCCCTCTCCGTTCTCATGCTTCTCGACAATCGTCTCTTTTATTTTGTGCTCAATCTTCTCGCTCTTGATGACGAGACGTATGCGGTTATAGATGCTCATGTACTGGTTGGCAATCCAGACGAGCGCAAAGCCGCCGATGAGATAGCCGCGCCAGTCATCAAAGATGAGTCGGTAGCGTGTGATGATGAGGAAGAACGCCGTCACGTAGTGGCTGAAGCAATATTCGCACGTGAAGAGATAAAAGAATTTGCGCTTATACCATGCGTCGCAATTCTTGCTCTTATCGACGCAATATTCTCGCGGCTCACGAAAAATTTCTTCGTGCGTCACCGTCCACGCGATACAGGCAATCGGAATCGCGAGCAGAAACAGCAGGATAATCTGCGTTCCAAGTTCCGCCGCCGTTAACCACTCAGCCATACTTAAACACCCCTTGCTCTCTATCAAATACAGTAGTCAATAGTCAGTAGCCAGTAGAAAAGCATCCGGCGTTTGATTGTTAAGAATTAACTTTTTGAGAGCAGCTTATTGTCAACATCTGAAGCCCTCAACTACGAAAAGCATTCAATCCGTTTTTCTATTGGCTACTGACTCCTATCTACTGTCTACTGTTTTACTCTTGCGGTTTCTCTGCGCGTACGAGAATGTAACCGATAAGACCCATCCGGTATGCTTTGTAGAGCACGATGTCGATGATGCCGCCGAGTCGTCCGGCGACGAAGCCGCGAATCTTGGTTAACTCGCGAATCGTTTCGGGTCGTCTCTGTTCACGATAGTAGCCGGGGATAACGTCTTCGCCGACTTCCTGTATGCGTACGTTCACAAAACCCGAACGCTCCAATTTCATCTTGTAGCTTTCAACCGAATCGGCGTTCTCCTTCGGCACTTGCCAGAGTTTGAGCGTCGTTTCGAGGATGAATCTTTCAAAGCCGTTGCGCGGCTCGCGCACCAGATTGTAGTCGGAGAGCGCAAACACTCCGCCCGGCTTCAAGACTCTGTGCGCTTCCCGCATGAAGGCTTCGCGCGTGTTGAAATGCACAGGCCCTTCGATGCTCAGCACGTGTGTATAGCTCGCGTCGGGGAAAGGAATCGCCGTGGCGGTGCCATGATGGAAGTGGAGTCGGTCGGCAAATCCCGCTTCGCTCGCACGACGACGCCCGTGCGCGATGTGCTTCCACGTCACATCTAAACCGTCAATCTGCTGCGGCGCGAAATGGCGCGAGAGGTAAACGTCCTGCGTCCCCATCCCGCATGCGACATCGAGCAAGCGGCTCTCTTGATTGAGGCCGAGCAGCGTGCCCATCCGATGAACCAGATTCTCCGCCGCCGCCACGAAGTCGTCGATACCGTTTTCCCACAGACCGAAATTCAAATAGCCGTTATGAAAATCTCCGTACTTCTCAACGCCTCGCCCATAAAAATTCTCGACGTTTTTTTCATGCGCCGTGTTGTCCCAGAGCTTGCGCTCACCTGTCTCTTCCATGTGCTTCGTCTCCGTCCTCGTCCGACTGCGCCGCAAACGAGCTTCGATGTTGATTGAAAACTGCCTGATGAGCGTCAACTATAACAGAAGATACGGCTCGCGTCTGTAGCCTATGTCTGACCATTTAGGTCGCATGACAAGACGCGCAATGAGTCTTCAAGTCTTGGGATGAAATAGTGACGCCGCATCGAAATGCGTTTGACGCCGCACGACTATTCACACAAAAGCCTCTGCGAAAGAGATGAGTTCCACTCCATGCGCCTCGATGGCTGCACGCACGCGTGGGTCGCACAAGACGTTCAACTCCTGCTCGCGCTCTTTCCCGTAGGTCGTCCACGCGTCGATGCCTTTGCCCGGATGGCAACTTAGTTCCGCGACGCCTTGAGGCAAAGCAGAGATGATTTCCAGTAGCCTTTCAATTCCGATTTTTTCGGCGCAGGGAATCCCCTTTGAGTTTTGGCCGTAAAAGTCGCCGCGAAATTCTATTTTCGGATGACACTCGCGCAGTGGAATCGAAAGCCCGCGCGCCATCTCTTTGAGAACGGAACGTACAGGCTCGCGCCTGTGTAGATGCTGGTGCGTGTCGAGGTGTGTTGGGTCGCGCCGGACGAGTCGGCGGAAGGATTCGAGTTGTCTTGTTGTCTCCGCCGCTATCGCGTCCCCATCATCCGTCGAGACAACGCGATAGACCTCCGTCCATGCTCCCTCTCGGAATTGCCATTCGCCAAAATCCAGATGAAGCCCCACGCTAAGACGCGGATACGCGCGACTGATGCGCGCGGCGGCGACGCACGCAGGCCGCCAGCGCACCATCAAACTCGCGCTCGTCACGATGCCACGCTGATGAGCTTCGACAACGCCACGATTGACGCCGCGACTCCGCCCGAAGTCATCCGCATTGACGATTAAACGTCGTCCCGTCGCCATCCATCAGTCCTTCTCATACGCTTTCACCGCCGCACATGTCGCACAGTTGAAGACGTTTACGCACCTTCAATTCAAGTTCAAAATTTTTGCGAGCCGTTGCGCTTCACCGAGCCAGTCCTGCGCCTCGTCGAGCGGCGGCGACCACTTCGCCGCCCAACCCAACAACTGCACCGCTATGTGGAGACGGCAACAGTCGAGCGCAAAGACGAATTCGTCCATCGAAGGCGGCCAACGCCCGCGCGGCGAGAGCGCGTCGTAGTAAGCCGATGCCAACTCCGTCCGCTCGCGCTCGCTCCACGAACCCGCCGTGAGTGCGGCCAGGTCAATCAGTCCCGTCCCGATTCCTGCCATCTCCCAATCCACCGGACACACACGCCGCATCGCACCGCTCTCTTCGATGAGCACGTTGGAGGCGAAGAAATCGCCGTGGACAAATGTCTGCGGCAGCGACGCTAAATGCTCGACCACACGTTCGTATCTTTCTGCCAGGCGATTAAGATTTTCGAGTGCGACGCTTGCTCCGGACGACTCTTCCTGTCGCAGCAGCGCACGCGCGCGACCCATCCAGAGACGATAAAAATCAGCATCGTAACTGAGCAGATGAGGCTGCGTTTCTCTCAATTTTTCCGGCGCGTCGGCGAAAAGCGTGTGCATCCGTGCCAGCCAACGTGCAACTTCCAACCAGATTTCAAACTCGCCCACATGACGCATCTTGCGTCCCGTCACGCGCTCAATAAACAGCCAGTAACATCCCCGCTCATGGTCAACGTGCGCGCCGTAAAAATGTGGGTTGCCGAGATGACGCAGGGCAAGAATTTTCCGATAGGTTTCTATCTCACGCAGCGGGTCGTAGATGAGTTTGGGCTTGACGTTGCGCGCATCTTCCAGCATCGTCTGCCAACTCAAATTCTTAAACATCAACTGCAACGCACGCCCGTCGGCGAGCCGCACATCCATTTCTTCAAGCGCATAACTCGAAGAATACGGCGACGCTCGACGCGTCAATTCGACGACGTGATGCATCTCACCTTCATTTTCACGCAACGCCTTCTCAAGCGCACGACGCAGTTCTCCCGATTCGACCGCACACTCCTCCACGTAGTCGCGTGCATCATTCATGACCATGCTCCGACTCCGCGCAAAAGCCTCCGTAGCACTTTGTCTGAATCAAAATACTCGACGGCCACGTCGCGCGCCGCTTGCGAATGGCGCGCGTAGTTTTCGTTCAACGCGTCGATGCCCGCCAACACATCCTCGCTCGTCTCGAAGGCAAATAGGCCGTCGCCTGTCGGGAGCAGACGGCTCCACCCCGTCTCCTGCGCGACCACCGGACGACCGGAAGCGAGATAGCAGATACTCCGGTCGCTAAACCAACCGCTACGCGCCAGCACGTAGCCACTTTTCGCGATGCCAAACTCTGCTTTGGAACCCTGCACGAAGCGTCGATATGCGTCGGGCGTGTGCGCCATGCTTTGCGGATTCAACAGACGCCAACCGTTCTGCTCCAACGCTGCGAGGTCTTTCGCTTCGTCTCCATGAATCGCTAACGCAAGCAAAAACTTTTCCGTCGTCAACGTCGGCAAACTCATAAATCGACGCAACGAGTGCGCCTTCTGTCCATAGAAAACTCCTTCAAACTCCACCGAGCCATAGCCACGCCAATTCGCAATCGTCGTCAATGCGTCAAACTCAATCTCGCGTGCACGCGGCCACTCTTCGAGCACGACGGGCTGCAACGTCGTCATCCAACCTCGTCCGCACGTCGGCACGATGCAACCGGGCTGGCCGACGTTTAAGCCGACCGTAACAAAATGCGTATGCCCTTCAAAGCGCACGTCGATGCCTTCCGCCGCGTGCCACAGTTGATTGAAAACCGGGTCAAGGTCGAGATAGACGCGCACCGGAATCCGTCCAATCAACTCTACGTCGGCGAGCATCCCTGAAATGTTCAAGAGCACATCCGCGCGGCGCGCGACTTCGCGCAGTTTTTCGTACGACGTGCCGAACGTCTCTCGCGTGCCTGCGATAATCAAAGCGGACGCTTCTTCAAAACCGAATCGCGCCATCACTTCGCGAAAATATGCGGTGTTCGTCGAATTCTTCAACGAAGCGTTCTCCGACTGCAACGCCCCTCGTTCCACGGGTTCGACAAAAAAGACCTCGCAACCGAGTCTTCTCAAACCGAGCAGATATTGCAAGACAGCCCACGTCGCCCCGCCCTGATGCGGCACGCTCGCCACCATCCCGCTTACCAAGATTTTGAGTTTCGACGCTTTCATCTTCCTAGAGACACCGACGCGCTTATATCTCAGCAGACATCCGTGCGACGGAAATCAACTCACGGACAGACGCCCGTTTCGTCAATCAAACGACCGAGCACTTTGTCGGAATCAAAATACTCTTCAGCGAGCCGACGCGCCGCTGCTGCATGCTCCGCGTAATCACGCGTAATCTCCCGCGCGCCCTCCGTCGCTTGCTCCAATGTCTCGAACGCGACGAGGCCGACGCCTGTCGGATAGTTGCGGCTCCAACCCGTGTCCTGTACCAGCGCAGGTTTGCCCGAAGCAAGGTAACGGACGGTGCGGTCGCTGAACCAGCCGCTTTTTGTCTCGACGTAAATCCCCTGCGCGACGGAAAATTCGGCTGCCGAATTTTGCACGTATCGTCGAAACGTCGCTGCGTCCGGCACCGTCTCCTGTGGATTGACCAGCCGCCAGCCATGCTCGCGCAGTAGATGTCTGTCCAATATTTCATCTGGATGAATATCCAGCGCAATCTCGAATTTGTGCGGCACGCGCTCCGGCATCTCGACAAACTTTCTCCATTCATGCGCCTTCAATCCATAACACACACCGCCAAACTCCAACGCGCCGTATGCCCCGCGCCAACTGGCGACCGTGGTGAATCGCTCGCGCTCGCCTACGTCTGAAACAGGCCACTCGTCGAGCACCACAGGCTGCCGCGTCGGTCGCCAATGAATGTCGCCCGTCGGTATCGCGCACGACGCCGTGCCGATGTTTTCCCCAACGGTGAAATACGAATCATGACCTGCGAGACGCGCGCCCGCCTCGCCTGCGGCGTGCCAGAACTGCGTCCATCCGGGGTCTAAATCGACGTATGCTTTTCGTCGCAGCCGACGCATCAACGCGTCGAGATTCAAGTGGCCTGTGACGTTGACCAGCAGCGCGGCATCTTCCGCTACGTCTAGAAGTTCATGCAGGCTCATCCCGTAAACGTCCGCGCCGTCTTCATAAATGAGCGCAGACGTTGTCGCCAAGCCGAACGCTTCCGTGGTCTGCCGGAAATATTCGAGATTCAATGAACTCCTAAAATCAACCACTCGTCCCGACGCATCAACACAATTTCGCCCATAGATTTGCTCGACGAAATAGACATCAAACCCAAGCCGTCGCAAGCCGAGCGCCCAGTTGAGAACGACCCATGCATTCCCACCGTTGCGATATTTATTCGCAATGACGCTGCTCAAAATAATGCTCGACATTCGTTCACTCTTTATCCGACAGACGAAAGATGATGCATGATTCGTCCTTCCACACCTCGTCAAACCTGCGCTCCAATTCTTCACCGAACTCCCTGTAATGCTCCAACCACCACATCGCCGTCGCAGGTATCAACAGGTATTGCGCTCCGCTCTTACCTCGCAATTCTTCCAGATGTGCGATGGCTTCACGGCTCGTCGCCGGATGGTGTCCGGCATATTGCCCGTCGGTTGCTTGTGGGAAATGAGCGGCGCGTTGTTGGTCATGTTGCAGAAGTTGCGGGTCGCCTTTACTGATAACAAGCATCCTGGCTTCCGCCGGAATCGCCGCTCGCACGGCATCTCTGATGCTTGCTATTAATTGCCGATAACCTTCTTGAAAAGCTCTTATTTCGCGACGGAAGACGGCGAAACGTTCGCGTGTGGCGATTACTTCGAGTCGCTGACGGATGAGGCTTCCGATTTTTTCCTCCGAATAGTTTGCCTCGATGTCTCTCTTGGCGGCGACGCCGATGGCGGCAGCCTCTTCGCGTTCTTCGTAGATGCGTCGCATCAATTCCGCCGCGTGCTCGACCGAAGCTGCCGCCCATGTCTCGCCCGCACGATACGGCCCCACATTTTCTCGAATCTTGACAAGTTCGTACTTCACCGGATAGCTGTTCGAGACGTTCATGAAATCCATGTTGCCTGACCATCCGGTGGCGATGACGGGTTTGCTGTGAGCCATCGCATCCGAGATAGTGAGCCCCGTGCCCTCCGAGCGATGCAGCGAGACGTATGCGTCGCAGGCGGCCATCAAGTCGCGCATCTCATCCGACGACCAGTAACCTGTATGAATCGAAATCGCCGCGTCGTGGCTCTGTTCACGGAGCGTCCTGTAGCCTGTGGGGTCAGACGCTTCGTTGACGCACTTGATGATGAGACGCGCCGCTTCCGAAGGTTTGAATGCGCGCTTGAAAGCATCGACGAGCGTGAGAGGATTTTTCCGTTCGAGGTGGCTATGAAAATCGAAGATGAAAAGATAGACGAACTCCCCTGCGGCGACTTTCAAACGTCGCCGCCCAGCGTCGCGCGTGCCCTGCGACGTTGCGGCGAGAACGGGCGGGACGCGTACGACGGGCACGGGTGAAATCGGCGCAAGTACGTTGGCGATGAATGATGTGCCGACCCAGATTTCGTCGTAGAAAGCAAAACGGTCATACCACTTTTCGGGAAAGCGCGGCAGTTCCCAAGCCCACGCCCCGATGTTGTAGCGACGCTCAAAAAATTCTTCGCCCACCTCGGACATCAAAGCATAGTGCTGTCCGGCATCGACGCAGACGAGATTGATGTCGTAAGGATGCGCCGAGTCGAAACTTGAAAGCGTCTTGTCTTCCGAGCGATTCGAGGAGAGTGAAGACAAATCCAACAACGCGAGCGGAACGCCGAGCGCGCGTAACGCGCGAACATAGCCGCGCCCCGCTGCGCCCCAACCGCTCTCGTCGCGTAGATAGCCGCAGACGTTGACGCCAACCGTCCGAGCCTCCCGCATGCTCGTCCGCACACTTTCGGCAGGACGATACCAGGGATTCGCGTCGCGTATGTCAGCGATAAATTTGTCTATCGAATACTTCGACATCTTTCGCTACTCGACAAGTCTTGTTTCGTCGCCTGTTCGTTGCAACAATCCGACCGGAGTCGCGGCGACGGAACTGCAAGAATAGTTTCAACAGGTTGTCAGACGACGAGCGGGAGAATCTTTTCAGCGACGCGGTTGAAGGCATCATTCTTTGTGCGCGGATGAATCCATGCGCCCATCTCTGCGCCGACGCGTTCTGATAGTCGATGTGTGATGGCTCGACGATGGAGAGTTTCCGTCTGCCCCGCGAATTTCAAGAGTGCGTCGGCGTAGATTTCCGGCGAGTGTCGGCGTTCAAGAATTCGTCGCCCCTTCTGTCCCATCCGTGCGAAGCGTTTTGGGTCGGAGAGAAAATCCCACAGATGCGTCTGAATATCTTGCACCTCATGTTCGGGGCGGACGAAGGCCACCGCCTCCGTCGAGAGTTCGCGATACCAATCCACAGTAGTGACGAGCGACGGCAATGAGTGCTCCCAGATTTGGAGTTGTGTGAGGGAACTCTCGCCCATCGTCGGGAAACGGAGATTGACGGCGAGGTCTGCTTCGTCAAGCGCGCAGTTCAATTCCGACTCGGAAACGAAGCCACGAAAATTCACCAGCCCTTCGAGCTTCAACGCTCCGACACGTTCGTTCAGATAATCAGCGTTCCACATCTCGCCATAAACATCGAGTTGAAATCTCGTTCGCTCAGGGAAGCTCGCGAGGGCTTCAAGCAACGCGTCGAGGCGTCGGTTCGGATTGATGTAACCGAAGACAATCAAACGATAAGGCGTTTGACTCGCGCTCGTCGCGGCGCTTCTGCGTCGCTTCTTCAAACGCGTCGCCGCAGCATACGGCAACGGCGCGTAGATAGTCGGCCAGCGTTTCTCTCCGGCCAATTTTCTGAAAGCCTCTCCGGTATGAACGAGCACGCCGAGCGAGTTTTCGAGCGCGAGCGGCGTGAGCGGATAAGCCTCCGCGATGTGCTCCGGCCCTCCACGCGTTGTCCAAAACGCTTCGGCAGTCCGGCGACCGTCTTCTCCGTAGAGGCGCTTCATCTGTTCGACGTAGCCCTCGCGGTCGCGCCAGCGTTCACGATAGACGCCCGCGAAGAAGTGATGCAGGCGCGTGTCGTGTAGCACCACGATGCCGGGATGGCGTCGGCTCGTTTGCCAGCAGCCGTAGTGAAAAAAGGGATTGTTGCCCATGTGATAGACGGTCGCATCGGCAAGATTCAACTCCGACCAACGGACACGCTCCGGCTCGAAGCGACGCACTTTCGCATGTTGTTCCAGCGACTCATTCCACTCGGTCTGGTCTGTCCAGAGCGTGACATCCGCGCGGGCGCTGAGCGCCGGAAGAATTTGCGCGGTGTACTGCGCGATGCCCGTGCGCGCGGGCGGCAATGGAGAGAACCAGTTTAATTTCATGTCGGCCTTGTGCGTTTGATGAACTCGTTGTGCGACCGCTCGCGTTTGGTCAAAGTGGCTTGTTACCTGTCTGCGTCTTGTCGAAGCAATGTTCGGACGACGTTCTCCCAACTAATGCCGAGGCTTTCGTAGCGCTGCCTCCCCGCCCTGCCCCATTTCTTTGCGCGCCGACGATTCTGCCAGAGCGCGTCCATCGCACGCGCTAATGCTACGGCGTTTGGTTCGGCGATTAATCCCGTCTCGCCGTCGCAGACGAATTCCAGTGTGCCGCCGGAGTCCGTACAGGTAATGACGGGCTTAGAGGCGAGCATCGCTTCGAGTGTCACATATCCATAATCCTCATCCCACGGCGCGTAGACGACGCCGAGCGCACGCGCGTACATGTCGCGCTTCTTCTTTTCGGAGACGTGGCCGAGCCACACGACGCGTCGCTCGACTTTGAGTTTCGCAGACAACTCTTTCAACGTCCGTGCGTAGGTCGGGTCGTCCGCCGAACCTGCGAAACAGACGCGGACGGGTTGACGCGTTTCGGCCAACGCTTCGAGCACCAACTCCTGCCGCTTGCCAGCCGACAGCCGACTCGGAAAAAAAAGATAATCTTCCGCGTCGAGACAATGAAACTGCGCGGCGTTTTGCGGCGGATGATAGAGCGGCGTCGAGTCGATGCCGCAATACTTTTTAAGCCGCGCGGCGACGTTCATCGAGTTGGCGTAAACCGCTCTTGCTTCGGGTATCAATTGCGTGTCGGCGTGACGTATCGCATCGCGTGCCTGCGCGCCGTCGGGAAAGTTAACGAGGTCGCCGAGCGAGGTGTTGTTCCAGAGGTCGTAAGCCTGTCGATGCTGGTGCAAAATCCATATCACCTTGTTCGGATGCGGGATTAGGTAGGCGGGAAATTTCAGACCGATAAGCATGTCCGTCTTGATGCCTGTAAACTCCGTGAGGTCTAACAGACGACAGGCGAGAATGTGTTCGACGACGCGCTCTGGCGGATACCAACGAAAAGGAATGGCGACGATTTCGGCCTCATGCCCGCTCGCGCGTAACGCATCGCGCAAGCCTTCTGCATGAACTTCAGCACCGCCGCGAACAAATGGTATCTGCACAGTGGCAATCAGAATCCTCACACGCGCAATCTCCGCTCACGTCGCTTGCGCGACACCGACGTTGGTATGCGTCACACGAACGTCTCTTCAAAAACTCATCCGACTCGTCCCATCAAAGTTTGATGGCGACCACCGCGTAATCCTGATACAAACTCGCTTCCAGCGGCAGCCTCGCCACTACGTCTAGAACCTCGCTCGCTCCGCTCTCGTAAACCGCGCCGCTAAACTTCAACACGCGCACCACGAAGCCTTCATCCTCGAACATAAAGCGCAGGAGTTCCGCCGGAATCGGACGGACGTGCGACGGGTCGAGATAAAAGTTTCCGAGCGCGACCGGACAATGCGGGTTCACCGTCTCGGCCAACACAACGCCGCCACGTTCGAGTTTGCGCCCAAACAATTCGATGAGCACGGCAATCTCTTCATGTCCAAAATGCTCAACCACCTGCGAGACGAAGATTCCATCGAGACTCGCGTCAGCCACGCCGTCGAGATACTCAAACAAATCCGCATGAACCACGCGCAAACCGCGTTCGCGGCAGAAAGCCACCATCTCTGCGTTGCCGTCAACGCCCGTCACGCCGATGCCCTGCTCCGAAAGTAACTCGACAAACTCTCCACGACCGCAGCCCAAATCAACCACATTGCGCCGCTCAAGAAAATTTTCCAGATAGATTGATTGATGACGCTTAATCTCCGCCAACGAACCCCTGAACCTTTGCTCAAACATGAAATAGTCAAAAGTCTTGCGACCCCCGCCCACGGAAGTCCCCGCCTTCATCACTCGACGGGCTGAATCTTCAACGTCGCTTTGCTTCCTCTTCGAGTCCGTTTTGCCCGCCCGACGCTTCGCCGCAGTTTTCACTTCCGGCGAAGCATCGCCCTCGTTGCGGTTCATGTGTCGCAACGCGCGCTCAACCCTAATGACGCTCGCACGTATCTCCGCCAACTCCTCGTTTCTCAGACGCTCAAGTTCTTGCGACATCTTTTGTTCAAGCGCGCGTGATTGTGCGTCTATGCTTGCGAATCGCTGCTTCATCTCCTCGATTCTTTGCCAGATGTGATGCGCCTGCCTGTCTGCGTGCTCCTTCGCATGGCGGCTGACGCCGTCTCGCTCGTTCAATTCCCTTTCGAGCGCCGCAAAATTCTCCTGTACCATCCGCAGATTTTGCGCGATTAAACGGAGCGCGTCCGACACCGTTTGATTAAACTGCGTCTGTGCCTCGAACACATCGCCCGTCCGTCCTTCATCCGCGACTTCAGACGACCCACGCGCACGCGCGACGCGTTTCGTTGCGCTCTCTTTCAGACGCGCAGCCAAAGTTTTGGCATCTAACTCCGCGCCTATATCGAATAAAATGTCGCTCATCTGCTTCGTTTCAACACTCCGTTCATGCATCGCTTCGTGTTTACTTCGTCACGTAGTATTCCAGACTATTCCATTCGGGTACATAGTCGTTCTCGCGCACGCACACGACAACGCCACCCGCCTCAATAATCCACTCCAACGCCAACTCGCGGCTAACCCCGTGCATCTCCATCACGGGAACTATCAGATTCTCGTCTGCATCCGTTTGCCTCGTCGTCCGCTCACGCCGCGTCCCACCGACTTTCACTTGGATTAACGCCGACTCCGAGCCTTTGCTTTTGAACCATGCGACATTCTCTTGAACGAGGTCTAATTCCAAAAGATAACGACCGGGCACGGTCGGCGTGTTCGCCATCAACTCAAGTTCAACTTCTTCGTCGGGCTTGAGTCCCTGCGGTAGTTTAGTCTTGCCATCGTCGTTGACGAGTATGTTGCCCGACTCGTCGAGCCAATGATTGCCGAGCCAGATTCCATACGTCTCCGACATCGCAGACTCCGCAGGCCATTCCAACGCGCTGATGTTTTTCACACGCACGCGGACGACCGTCTGTGAAGCCGCTTTGACGCTCATGGATTTTTTCCGCGTGCTGATGCGTGCTTTGAAAGCCGCGTCCGGCAAGATGTCTCCGGCGTGCGAAGCCATCTGCTTTTTTTGCATAACAACATCGGCAGGCCCCGTCGGAAGTTGAAAGACGAGCAAGCCTCCGGGCACAAGGACGCGGATGAATTCGCGGATGTAGTTTTTAACGTACTCCGGCTTCATGTGTTGCAGGACAATATTTGAATAGATGAAATCAAAGCTCGCATCGCTAAAGAGTTTCAGGTCGTTCGTGGCGTTGAGATGATAGCGGCATCTCGCGCCGTGGCGATTATATTTCGTCGCCAACTCAATCATTGACGGCGCAATATCCACGCCGTCGCATTGCTCGAAATGCTCGCCGAGCGCCTGCGTCAGCCTGCCAACGCCGCAACCGAAATCGAGCGCGTGTCTACGTGAAAATTTAACGTCGAGCGAGGCGGCGAACTCGATGAGGTTGCGTATCTCCCATTCTCCCGTATGAAAAAACTCATCAAGCGACCACTTGTGATTCCTCTTGTCGGGATAGGTGAGAATCGCCCAGAGCGGGTCGCGGCGTCCGAAGTCGTGCCAGTTTTTTTGTAGCTCTCGAAGCCCCTGCTCGTCCGGTTCCTTATCGGACAGACGAAAGATGATGCATGATTCGTCCTTCCACACCTCTTGATACTTGCTCGCCATATGCCCGCTAAATTCCCTGTAATGCTCCAACCACCACGACGCCGTCGCAGGTATCAACAGGTATTGCGCTCCGCTCTTTTGTCGCAATTCTTCCAGATGTGCGATGGCTTCACGGCTCGTCGCCGGATGGTGTCCGGCATATTGCCCGTCGGTTGCTTGTGGGAAATGAGCGGCGCGGTGTTGGTCATGTTGCAGAAGTTGCGGGTCGCCTTTACTGATAACCAGCATCCTGGCTTCCGCCGGAATCGCGGCGCGGACGACGCTGCGAAGTTGTCTCGCCAGTTGCATGTAACTCAATTTTGAGAGCGACGCTTGCAGTTCGTTGATGGTGTGCTGAACTTCCACGTTGCGGCGTGCGAGTTGAGTACGTGCGTCGTGCATGAGGGATTGGTGGTTTTCGTCGTGCTGGCGCATGGTTCGATGAACAAAAGAGTTCAGAGTCCGATGTCGGAGAGTAGACGCGAGAGAACGACCCTGTAGTCGAAGAAGTCGTGCGCGATTTCGTGTGCCGCGCGGCAGTGGCGCTCGTAGGACGAATTGATGCGCGCAAGGGCGTCTTCTATCTCTTCGAGAGTTGAGAAGGCGAAGAGTCCTCTGCCCGTCGGGAGAATGTTGCTGAAGCCGGTTTCCTGTGTGACGACGGGGCGGCTCGCGGCGAGATAGGTGGCGCTCCGGTCGCTAAACCAACCGCTTCGCAGGCGCACGTTCTGGTCTTTGGCGACGGTGAACTCGCCGCGCGACTCCGTGATGTAGCGACGGTAGGCGTCGATGTCTGTGCTCATGTTCATGGCATCGCGGACGCGCCAGCCTTTGCTCTCAAGCATGAGTCGTGCGGCGTCATCATAGTTGCAGAGTGCGAGTTCAAGATTTACGGAGGTGCGTTCGGGCAAATCGACGAAGCGGCAAAACTCAAGATGCTTGCTCCAATGATAGATTTCGCCTTGAAAGGTGATTTGACGTTGCTGCTGCCAGTTGCCGATAGTGGTGAAGGCGCTTGGCGGTGTGCCGTTGTGTTGTTGCTGCCAGAAATCGAGGACGATGGGTTGGCGCGTCGTCTGAAAACGAAAACGTTCGGAGACGGGCAACAGGCAATCAGGGCGACCGTAGTTTTCTCCAAAGGTGAAGAACGCCGCGTGTGGTTCAAGTACATCAATCGCCTTGCGCTCGTTGTGATAAAGCTGCACCTGTAGTTCAACGGGGTCGGTTTCGAGATAGACGAGACGCCCCGACGCGCTGTGTTCCGGCAGTGGCACGGTGCCGCCGTGAAGATTGATGATTAGCTCCGCCGACGCATAAAGCTGTCTGAGACGCTCGGCGTCCATCCCGAAGCAACGCGCTTCCGGTTCGTGCAAGGCATGAAAAGCCCAACGGTTGCCGAAGTCGAAACGAGTCAGGATTCTGTCGATGAAGGCGGCGGCGCGAGTGGCAGCGTCGTCGGTCGCGTGGCGCATGTGTTTCGTCGGAGTAATGCCGTGCGCTTCAACGTAGTAGACATCGAAACCGAGACGCCGGAATCCGACTAGATAATGAAGCGTCTGCCATACGACACCCGCCACAGGCATCTTGCTCATCATGCCGAGCAAGACGATTTTCTTCTCGCCACGAGGATTCATGCGCGCTTCTCCAACGCGTCGGCGTCTGCGTCGTTCGGGGCGCTTGGAACGTTCGGGACGGCTTGAAGTTTATGACGCGCCTGTCGGGTCTGCATGTCGTGGAGTTGACGATAAAGGCCGTCGCGTTCGAGCAGTTCGTCGTGCGTTCCCTGTTCGACGAGTTGGCCTTGATTGAGAACCAGAATCTTGTCGGCGTGGCGGATGGTGGAGAGACGGTGCGCGACCATGAAGGTCGTTCGTCCCGTCATCAGACGTTCCAACGCGTCGAGGATGACGGCTTCGGTCTTTGAATCAATCGAAGACGTGGGTTCGTCGAGGATGAGAATCGGCGCGTCTTTGAGGAAGGCGCGAGCGACGGAGATTCTCTGTCGCTCGCCGCCGGACAACTGCGCGCCGCGCTCGCCGATGAGGGTTTCGTATTTGTCGGGCAACTGCATGATGAAATCGTGCGCGTTGGCGTCGCGGGCGGCGGCGATGATTTCGTCTTCGGTTGCGTCGAGTCGTCCGTAGCGAATGTTTTCGGCAATCGTGCCGGAGAACAGCAGAGGTTCTTGTAGCACGATGCTGATTTGCTGTCGCAGCGACTTGAGCGTCAGACGGCGAATGTCCACTCCGTCGAGAAGGATGCGACCGTGGCTCGCATCATGGAAGCGCGGGAGAAGGCTGACGAGCGTGGTCTTGCCCGCGCCTGTCGGCCCGACGAGGGCGACAACCTCTCCGGCTCTTGCTTCGAGCGAGATGTCTTTCAGCGTCTCGACGCGACCCGTGTAACTGAAGTTTACGCCTTCAAAAGCGACATGTCCTTGCGCCTTTTCAATTTGCACAGCGTCGGGCGCGTCGCGGATTTCCGGCTCGGTGTCCATCAATTCAAACGCGATGCGAAGGCTGATGAGTTGGTCTTGGAGCGCGCCGACGGTGGTGCTGATGGTTTGCAGAGGCTTGTAGACGCCCGCGATGTATGTCATGACGACGAGCAGTTGCCCGACCGTCAAGCGGCCTTGCATGGCATGATACGCGCCGTAGCCGAGGACGAGCGCGGTGCCGAAGGCGGTCGTCATGTTGACGCCGAGCGAGAAAAGCGTCTGCCGGATGGTGACGCCGACGCGTGCTTCCTTTGCACGTTCGCCCTGCGCGCGGAAGCGTCGAAACTCGAACCCTTCACGACCGAACGCGACGATGACGCGCAGCATCGACATCGCTTCGTGAATAATCGCCAGCGATTCGCCCTCCAACATCTTGACATCCATCAGCCGCCCCTGAATGTGTTTGACGTAGTAGCCAACCGAGTAATAAAGAAACGGGACGACGACGAGCGCGAGCAAGGCCAATTGGCTGTCAATCCGAAACGTAATCCAGAACATGCCGACGAGCGTGATGAGGCTCTGCGCGAGCGGCGGCACGGTCATGACGAGACGCGCGGCGGCGTCAGCCTGAAAGTTGACGGCGTAAATCAACATGCCGGAACGACTCTGGTCGTGGAAGGCGAGCGATAGTCGCTGCGCGTGTTGGAAAAGGTCGCCGCGAAAGTCGAGCACCATGCCGAGGTCGATTTTCGTGTTGACGTAGTTTTCCAAAACGCTCAGCACGTTGACGACGAGCGTGATGCCGAGCGTGGCAACGACGACGAAGGCGAGTAGAGCGTAGCGATTGTGCGTGAGCGTCTCCGCGAAGCGCGAGAGCAGGGGCGGCGGCGGGTGATTTTGCAACACACTGTCCACCAGAATCTTGAGAGGCCACGGAACAAGCAGGCTGGCAAGGCCACTCAAGAGAATGATGAAGGCCGATAGAGCCGCTAATTTCGCGTAAGGTCGCAGGTAATGTAAAACTCTCGGAAGGTATTTCACCGCCCTGTCCTACCCGTGCGCGTTTGGAATCGCCGGAGCATCAAAGATTCGTCAAAACAATTTGTCGGGGATGGAAGGAGACGCTAAAACGCGTTTAGCTTACCAGTTTACACCGACGCCGACTAGCCGAGTTTTGACCGAAAAACTCGTCCGCACCATTTTTCTCATCTCTCGACGGCGACGTGCGCGCCGTGCATTCTTTCATTCGAGCGACGGTCTATGGTAGTTTTTGACAGCAAATTTTCGACAAGCAAGACGGACGGGCAGCCGTCGCTTTCGTGCGAATCGCTTCGGTGCAAGTTCGCTTTCGTCGTGTCGTTGCCCGCCGCTTCGTCATCTACTAAACTGCACTCGTCCTCTATCTCAAATTTTATCGAAGCGAATTTTTCGACCTCCTTATGACCACCACAAATCTCACGCCGATGCTCCGGCAGTATCAGGAGATGAAGCGGCAATATCCCGGTACGCTGCTCTTTTTTCGTCTCGGCGACTTCTACGAACTCTTCTACGAAGACGCCGTCCTCGGCGCACGCGAACTGGAAATAACCCTCACGGCGCGACACAAGGAACGCGGCTCGGCGATACCGATGTGCGGCATGCCGCATCATGCGATTGCGGGCTACGTCGCCAAACTGATTCGCAAAGGCTACCGCGTCGCCATCTGCGAACAGACCGAAGACCCATCGAAGACCAAGAAGCTCGTCAGGCGTGAAGTCGTCCGCGTTATCACGCCGGGCACAGCCATCGACCCGCAACTTGTCGAAGCGCGAGAGAGCGTCTATCTTGCCGCCGTGTGCGGCGCGGGCGACACCTTCGGCGCGGCATTTCTCGACCTCTCGACCGGAGAATTTCGCGCCACCGAAGTCAGCGGCGCAGACGCATGGGCGCGTATCCGCGCCGACATCGAATCCTACGCGCCGCGCGAATTGCTCTACCCAACATCGCTCGCACCCATCGTCAAAGATGCTTACGCGAGTCAGGACGTAGGTCAGGGCGCAGCACACGGCGCGCACACCGCCCCGCTTCCCCTCACACAAAGAGAGGACAATCATTCGGCATCAACTACTACCACAACCGCGACGGCGACTACGGTGGCGCGTATCTCGCCGCCGGAGCAAGCCGCCTCGTTGACCAACGGCGGCCTCGCGCTCACGCCCGTTGATGATTGGCTCTGGGAGCCGATTTCGTGTGCCACGCTGCTGCTTGAGCAGTTTGGCGTCCGCACGCTCGAAGGCTACGGACTTGCACAGAAGACCGACGCCGTGAGCGCCGCAGGTGCGTGCCTGCGCTACGCGCGCGAGACACAACGCGACGCCGCCGCGCACATCACCGGCATCCAATTCTTCGAGGCGCAAGACCATCTCGTCCTCGATGCCGTCACGATTCGCAATCTCGAACTGACCGAATCTCAAGGCGGCGCGGGGCGTTCGCACACGCTGCTCGGCGTCATCGACTCGACGGTGACGGGCATGGGCGCGCGTCTCTTGCGCGCGTGGATGCTCAGGCCGTCTATCCGTCGCGGCGAAATCGAAGCGCGTCTCGCTGCCGTCCAAGACCTCCATCGTTCACAAATCAGGCGCGACCGTGTGCAGGCGTTGCTGCAAGAAGTGGCCGACCTCGAACGTCTCGTCGGGCGCATCAACATGGGCACGGCCTCGCCGCGTGATTTGTGCGCGCTGCGTCGTTCGCTTGAACGCGTTCCGGCTATTCGTCAGACGTTGGCCGACGCAGAGCCGTCGCTCCTTCAAGTTTTACGCGAAAACGCCGACGAGATGACGGACGTGCGGCAGATGCTTGACGAATCTATGAGCGACGACCCGCCCGTTAACATCTCCGACGGCGGCGTGATTCGCGAAGGCTTTTCGTCAGAACTCGATGAACTGCGCGCCGTCAGCCGCGACGCGAAGCAGACGATTGCGACCATCGAAGCGCGCGAGCGTGCGCGTTCGGGCATCGCGACATTGCGCGTGCGTTTCAATAGCGTCTTCGGTTATTTCATCGAAGTCTCGAAGGCGAGCGCGGCGCGTGTGCCAGCAGATTACGAACGACGGCAGACGCTCGCCAACGCCGAACGCTACACCACGCCCGAACTCAAAAACTGGGAACAGAAAGTGCTCGGCGCGGAAGACCGTATTCTCGAAATTGAAACCGCGCTCTTTAACGAAGTGCGCGCGAAGGTGGCTGCGGAAACCAAACGGCTGCAAGCGACGGCGCGTGCACTCGCGCTGCTCGACGTGCTCGCTGGATTGGCGGCGACCGCCGTGCGTCGTCGTTATCATCCTCCTGTCCTACACGACGGCGACGAACTTGAGATTGCGGGCGGACGCCACGCGGTCATCGAAGCGTTCAGCAATGCGCCGTTCATCCCGAACGACCTCTACATGAACAACTCGACCGACCGCCTCCTCATCATCACCGGCCCCAACATGGGCGGCAAATCCACCATCCTCCGACAGACCGCGCTCATCTCGTTGCTCGCGCAAATCGGTTCGTTTGTTCCTGCCGAGCGTGCGCGTCTGCCGATTCTCGACCGCATCTGGACACGCGTCGGCGCATCCGACGACCTCTCGCACGGGCGTTCGACCTTTATGGTCGAGATGACAGAGACGGCAGCTATCTTGCACAACGCCACACCGCGCTCGCTCGTCGTGCTCGACGAAATCGGTCGCGGCACAGCGACCTTCGACGGTCTATCCATCGCGTGGGCGGTCGCAGAATATCTGCACGATTCGCCCGCTCATGCGGCCAAGACGCTTTTTGCCACTCACTATCATGAGTTGACCGAGTTGGCCGAGCGTCTGCCCGGCGCACAGAATTATCAAATCCGCGTCGCCGAGCGCGAAGGCGAAGTGATTTTTCTTTATCGACTGGAACGCGGTCGTGCCTCGAAGTCTTACGGCATCGAAGTGGCGCGGCTGGCGGGTCTGCCGACGCAAGTGCTCGCGCGCGCGCGAGATGTGCTGGCGCGTCTTGAGCGTTACGAACTCGACGTTTTTGCCGAAGAAGAACACCTCGGAGGCCAGCCGCCCGCGACGGGCGACGAACACGGTGCGGCGACCACGGGCGAACTCGGACTGAAAAATGCCGCACGCCGTGCGCGTCAAAAACGCATCGCTACGCAGGCCACCCTTTTCGATGCCACCAACCAGAATCTCATCGACGAACTCCTCGGCATCGACGCCGAAACCATTACACCCGAAGAAGCGCGCCGCCTCATCCTCAATCTTCGCCAGCGCATCATCTGACAGGGTTAAAAGGTCAAAGGAAAAGGGCAAAAGGCAAAAGGCAAGACTGTCTAGGGTTTCAATTACTTTTGCCTTTTACCTTTTTACTTTTTCCTTTCGGTCTAGCTGCTTGACGAGGTTCCTCGCGTTGATGTAGAAAGCCTTGCGACGGCAGAAGTGCAGTAACTCTCCTAATATTCGTCAGAGAACTTTTCGAGCAGCCTTTGTCGGCGGCGACGGCATCAAAATTCCGGCGCGTTCGCCGCTGTAAGACCGTTCGACGTGATGAGTGGCGATGTCGGCGTGGCGGCTCGACGGTGTGGCGTTACACATTCGGGCGCGGGTGAGTTGGCTGCACAGTCGCGACGGTTAAATTTCTTATTCTTTGGTTTCGATTCAATACATGATTGACCCTGACTCGCTTCTATCTCTTCCGCTCGAACAAAAAATCGGACAACTTCTCTACATCGGTTTGCCGGGCACGGAACTCGATGCGGACGCGCGTGCGCTCGTCCAGAGCATCAATCCGGGCGGCGTGATCATCTTCGGTCGCAACGTCGCCACGCCTGTGCAGTTGCGGGGATTGCTCGACGGCTTACGTGAGATGCTGCCCGTTCCGCCCCTCCTCGGCATCGACCAAGAGGGCGGACTCGTTGACCGTCTCCGACGAATCTTCACGCCGATGCCCGCCGCACGCGCCATCCGGCAGCACGGCGACCTCGCGGGCGCGCGTCTGCTCGGACGCATCTCCGGCGAAGTCCTGCGACTGCTCGGCTTCAACATGAATTTCACACCCGTCATGTCCATCATGACGGAAGACCGCGACCTCCTCTCCAACGGGCTTTATTCGCGCTCCTTCGGTCGCTCGCCCGGCGAAGTGCTCGGCTATACGACCGTCTACATGCGCGGTTTGCAGGGCGCGGGCTGTCTCGGTTGCGCCAAGCATTTCCCCGGCATCGGCGCGGGTGAAGTCGATACGCATCAGGAGATGGCGATTATCGAACTCTCGCACGACGACTTGCTGGCGCAAGACCTCGCGCCCTATATCGAACTCTTTCAACGCGAAGACAATATGGTGCGCGCCGTGATGGTTAGCCACGGCGGTTTCCCGAATATTGATATTCATCGCGGCACGGCGGGCGGGCGTCTCGTTCCGGCGTCGATTAACTACGGAATTGTGACGCGTCTGCTCCGCGAAGAACTCGGATACAGCGGACTCGTCGTGACAGACGACTTGGAAATGGGCGCTATCGCGCGCCACTGCGAGATTGAAGACGCGGCATTGCGCGCCGTTGAGGCGGGTGAAGATATGCTCCTGATTTGTGCGCGCCCGGATTTGATTCGTCGCGGCTACGATGCGCTGCTGCGCGCCGCACGGAGCGGCGAGTTGAGCGAAGCGCGTATCGACGAATCGCTACGCCGCATCACAACTTACAAGTCGCTCGCGCAACCGCCGCTCGATTTCGACCCCGTACGTTTTCAACAACTCTCGGATGAAATCCACGCGCTCAATAAAAAACTGAGCTATACCTACGGAGGCAAACTTTGATGGCATCACGTCGATTCGGATTCGTCGCATTAACGGTCTTGCTTGTCGCTGCCATGCTCCTACACGGTTGTGGTCGTGGAGGACAGGAGGCGAAGCCGTTTGTCATCGTCCTCGATGCCAGTCCCGAAACGCTCGACCCCTTGCGCGGCACTGACGGCTCAAGCGAACGAATACGACAGTTGATGTTTAATACTCTGGTTCGCAAAAACGACAAGTTCGAGTACATCGGCGAACTCGCCTCCAACATCCAGAATGCGTCCGACGGTCTTTCCGTCACCTTTACACTTCGCAACGGCGTGACCTTTCACGATGGACGCCCGCTCACCTCTGCCGACGCCAAGTACACGCTCGAAACCCTGCTCGCTTCCGATTCCGGCAAAGCCGCGTCTTTCTTCGAGGCTGGCGCAGAAGGCAAACAGTCTTATGTCTCGGCCATCGAAGCGCCGGACGCGCAGACGCTCGTCGTGCGCCTGCGTAAGCCGTGGTTGAAACTTCTGACCAACCTCGTCCCCGTCCCCATCATTCCGCAGGGCAGCGCCGCGACGCAGAAGGAAAAGCCGCTCGGTTCGGGCGCGTTTCGTTTCGTGCGCTACGATGAATCGCAGCAAGTCGTTGACCTCGAAGCCTACGAACAATACTGGGACGGTGCGCCGCAGATTAAACAACTACGCGTCCGCGCCATCATCGACTCCAACACTTTACAGGCCGAACTTCGTAGCGGTCAGGTCGATTTGGCTCCCAACTACGCGAATCTTACGCCCGATTCTTTCGGTGTTCTGGAACGCGACCCGAAGCTCAAAGTCCAAAAGTTTCCCGGCGCGAACATTCAGTATCTCGGCTTCAACGTCGAAGCCGAACCGCTCAAGGATGTGCGCGTGCGTCAGGCTATCTCGCACGCGATTAATCGTGAAAGCATCGTGCGCGACCTCCAACTTGATCAGGCGCGCATCGCTCATTCGATTCTGCCGGAAGAATCTTGGGCTTACGCTTCCAGCCAGAAGTACGACTACAACCCCGAACAATCCAAACGTCTACTCGACGAAGCGGGCTTCCGCGACCCCGACGGCGACGGCCCGCAGATGCGTTTCCCGAAACCCATCATCCTCAAAGTTTCTTCCGCCAGCACCGCGACGCGGCAATACTCGCAGGTCATCCAGAATTCGTTGCGACAAATCGGCGTCCCCGTCGAAATCGAAACGCTTGAAACCGTCTCGCTTCTCGCGCAGCTACGCAACGGCCAGTTTCAAATTACGAGTTCGCGTTGGATTGGAGGCAATCAAGACCCTGTGTTTTTGGAAGACCTTTTCTCCACCGCCGAAATACCCACACAGGAACGCGCCGGTCGCAATCGCAGCCGCTACAGCAATCCCGAATTCGACCGCATCATCAAGGAAGCCGTCAGCGTGCCGCTCGACCAGCGCGACCGCGCGAAACCACTCTTCGCCCAGGCTCAGGCCATCATCAGCCGCGACATACCGATGCTTCCGCTCTGGTATCCGGCCATCATGGTCGTCGCACGCAAAGGCGTCGGCAACATCGCCATCGACCCCAGCGGCGACTGGGATTTTGTTCGCAAACTGACATTGGAAAATCAATAAAGCAGAGGTCGGAGGCTAGAGGCTAGAAGGTTAGTAAAGGCATTTTGTCTTTCACTGACCTCTAATCTCTACTCTCTCACATCTAGTTCTTCGCCGATTGATTGGAGAGTTTGAAGAATCGCGTGGCGCGAAACGACGCCTTCGCGGATGAGGCGCGCGCGGTTTCCGGCGACATCGAGGACGGCGGAAGGGCTATCGCTCAATGCTTCTCCGCCATCAACAATGAGCGCGAGTCCTTCGTGGAAGAACTGTTCGACCTCGACGGCGTTGCGCGCAGGCGTTTCGCCTGCAGGGTTCGCGCTCGTCGCCGTCAGAGCGCCGCCGCATTCGCGCACAAATGCTCGCACCGCTTCGTCGTCCGGCAGACGCACACCAACCGTTCCCGTCTGCGCCGTCAATTCTTCAGGGACACTCGCGCGCGCGGCGGCGACGAGCGTAAGAGCGCCCGGCCAATGTCGCGCGCAGAGAGCGTCGAAAAGCGGCGTCCTCTGCGCGATGAATCTTGCGGCGTGCTCCGCATCGCTGATGACGACGAGGATGGGCTTCGATTCTCTGCCCTTGAGACGATTGATGGACAAGAGCGCGTCGCGATTGAACGGGTCTGCGCCGAGACCGTAAAATGTATCGGTGCGGAAAGCGACGACGCCTCCCTCCGCGAGGATTTTGGCCGCACGCACGCGCGTTTCATGGCTATCGGCAACTATCATTTTCTGCATCCGGCGATTCAGAGATGCGTAGCCTCGCAGATGGCAACACGTCTTTTGTGCATGAATAATATTTGATTCACGGTTTCTGTTATCCGACACATGAGCGATGTTTGAACGCTTTGCCAAAATTCTTCGACGCGCCGGACGTATTTTTTTGCGTGCGGTTCGTTTCCTGTCTCGCGATTTGTCGTCGGGAGTCCTGCTCGTACGGATGGCGGCGTGGGTCGTCGTGCTCTCGCTTCTGATTCGTGTGATGCCTTTGCCGCGCATCATGAAGCTTATCACGCCGCGTCGACGGCACCGCGCATCCACGGGGAATTCTGCGGCGTTACAGGCAAAACTCGCGCGACTCATCGACCTTCTGCTCGGCACGAATTTCTGGGTCTTCACGCGTACGTGTTGGAAGCGTGCGCCCGTGCTTCATCGTTATCTCGCGTTGAGCGGGATTGAGACGCGCATCGTTTTCGGCGTGCGACGGGAGGGCGAAGGCGTCTTGAACGGTCACGCGTGGCTGGAAGCGCGCGGCGAGCCGGTGCTTGAATCGAGCGTGCCCGAATACACCGTGACCTACTCTTTTCCCGCCTGATTTCCCTACCAACCGAGCGACCGATTAGCTTAGGACGGTCGCACCAGTTTGTGTGCCTGTAGATTGTGGAGGAGTCGTTCGACGCTAGCGGCGGCGTGCTCGGCGGTCACGTCGTATGCGTTGGTCAACTCACTGACGATTTCCGATTTGCCTTTGCCTTTTTCGAGGCATCGCCAGACGAACATGGCTGTCTCGTTGAGTTGATAATAACGCTTCGAGTTGAGGTCAACGAGCACACCCTCGCCGCCGTCGAATTCGGTGGAGACGATGTGCTCATGCGGAAGAGACGTGTCGGTGGTCATTGCTTGATAATTCTGCGCTTGATGTTAATTCTGCGTCGTGGCGTTTGCCAGAACGCGTTCGATGATTGGTAAAGAACGTGTCTTGGGCGGCTCGCCCGTTTGAGAGGCGTCGCGCCAGGGAATTTTGCCGAAACTTTGGAGGCAGAACAAGCACGGCGAGGCCGTATACAAATCGACTTCTGCGCCGCTCGAAGCGAAACCTTCGAGCGCGCGGCGACGGCGTTGGAGTTGCTCGTCGGCGACGCGACGCAGACGCGGATAGGCGTCTGCGAAGTCTTCGCGCGTCAAATCGGCGATGACATCAGGCTCGCCTTCGGCGCCCCTGTAGCCGGAAAGATTGCAGCAGAGCGTCAGACGCCCACGGTAATCAATGTTGCAGGTTTTGCCTGCGAGCGCAGAACATGGTGGCGCAGGGTCGATGTTGTAGTATCCGGTGGCGATGCCGATTTGCATCTTGAAGATGTTGGAGAGGATGCCAATCTCCTGTTCGGCCTGCGCGCGTTCCTCGATGCTCAGCGCCGATTCATCTTCTACCTCGGAGGAGGTCGGCAAGAGGTGTGAAAAGTGCAACCCCGTCGCACCGAGACGCGCCGCGAGCAATGCAAAATCCTGCAACTGCGCGACCGTATCACGTCTGATTGCCACCTTGACGAGAAACGGAATCCCGCTCACGTAACAACGCGTAATGGCGCGCATCACGCGCACGAAGGAGCCTTCGCCGCGCCAGTAGTCATGCGACTCGCGCGTCGCCCCGTCGAGGCTGAAAGCGACGGAACGCACTGCCGAGCGATGCGACATCAAAAGCGGATAGACGCGTTCAAAGTGCCAACCGTTGGTCACAAAACTGAACTGCAAACCCTCTGCCGCGACGGCTTCGATAATCTCTTTGAACTTGGGATGAATCGTTACCTCGCCGCCCGTGAAGGAGACATAATCCATGCCGTAGGCTTCGCGTGCGCTGCGGACGATGCGACGCAGGAGGTCTGCGGGGAAAAAGTTGGCGGGCGTGTGATAGAGCGCGTCCTCGTCGCGGATGCAATAGCTGCAATGGAGGTTGCAGATATTGGTTAGCTCGATGCTGATGCGCGGCGGCGGGTCTTTTAAGATATTGACGGGCTGAAGATTCATAAACTTACTGCTCGACAAAACGCCCCGTAAACAATGTGGCGGGGAGTCCGGGGTCGTCCAGCACGTCGCGTCCCGCACGGAACACGAACGATTTCGTCTGACTCACCAGACGACCTAGCACGCGCAAATTACCACGCGCCGCCGTCACATCATAACTCGACCACGGACAGAGTTTGATGAGACGCGCCATCGCCTCCGTGTGGCTAATGGCTTCGATGCGGCTCTCTGTCTCACCCGTAACGAATGGAAAACAGAGCACACGCGGGATGCAGGCTTCGGCGCGAGCGCCGGGGAAAACGATTGTCGGGTCGAGACGACGCTTGGACGGGTCTGATGCCACCGGAGTGCCGAGTGCTTCGTCGAGTCGCGGCAGATTGCATCCGGCGAGCGAACCGTCTGAAACCGAAAAGAGGCGTCGAAGGCCGCGTGCCTCGACGCCTACTGTCAGTTCGTTTAAGACCAGCATGTCGTCCGACATGTAGCGCCAGCCGGATTTTGCCAGCCGAATCGTCAGGCTCGACTTGCCACTATTGGCCGTCGCCGGAAAGAGTACGCCGACTCCGCTCTGAGGCTCGACCGCTCCCGCCGCGTGAAGGTCGTAGAGCGCGCAACGCCGCAAGGCCGCTTGCAGCATATAAGCCAGCGTATTGACGAGCGCGGTTGGATGACGCGCGTGCGGCGTCGCTCCGAGCCAAACGTTAATCTGCTTCGATTCGAGTGTGCCGACCGCGATGCGCGAGTCGTCTACGTCGAGAAAGTAGTTTTCGCCGTCCGTATAGCAAAGCCCGTGCGGTACTTCAAAACTTTGCAGGCCGGATGGCACGGGTGGCGGCTCATCGGTTCTTATTTTGATGTCGCCATCAATGATGCCCGTCTCGTTCGATGAATGCGTAAAGTAAAAACCGCCGATGAACGATTCGACCACCCGTGAAGCCCATCCGTCGGTCGCCTGGATGGACAGAAGACGCTCCGCAATTCGATAAAATCCGGGAGAGATATCATCTCTCTCAAACTGTGGAGATGCCACGCGTTGACCTTCAAGACCAGTTGATAACAAGGGCTGAAGGATTTAGGCGTCAGCCACGTCGAGGGTCGGCCCCTGGAAAAAGGTAGTCGCTTCGAGAACGTCAACCGGCACGGATACGATTGGCTCAATAAATGGTTTCTTCTGATTGTCGGTGGACGATTGCATATTCTCCGTCTGCTCTAACTTCTCGATTGCAATCTCAGCCAGGGGATGATTGTTCTGCTTATTCAAGTTTCATGCCTCCTCAAAGTGATGAAAGTGTCGGTTATTAGCTACGTGGTTGTGCCACCAAAGCGAGGCGCAGTGGTTGGATTTCAAAAGTCTGTAAGTCGGTGCGGAAATAGAAACGCACAGACGGCGAAATGGTACGGACTGCCTGGTCTACCGAGTAGTTTGAAAAATTCACATCAACTATCTCGTTTGAATCGCTACGCATGTCGAAGGGAATCCCCAGTTCGCTCGCAATCTTGTAGAGTACGACGGAGAGCGGCTGTTTTCGCGCACGCACACTCAATTGCTTATTCGTAAAAGTGACGTGCAGCGGATTTTCTTCCTGCGCCTGTCGCTTCTCGTATTCCTCTGTGCCCTCTTCCGTATCGCCCTCGACCAGCAGCGACTGCGTGGTGTTCTTGACGATGGTGTTGAGCGCGGGAGCGGCTTCGTTGGCTCCATAGAGATAGAGCGCGAGCGGCTTGGGCAGATAGTTGTCTCCGCCTAGTTCGTAATCAATGTAGGACTGCGGCGCGAGGCTTCTCAGCACCGCGTCGAGCGGCATGCCGTTCAACTCAAGTGTGACGCGCTGTTTCTCCATGAGCGGGCTGACATAGACGGGGACTTTGAGTTGGCGTCCGAGTTCGGCGGTAATCTGCGCGAGCGACGCTTTGGTCGCGCGCAGCGTAAACGTCTGCGGCGCACCCTCGGAAACCTTCAAGTTCCAAGCCTTTTTCGCTCCGTCCGGTTCACCCGTCTCGACCGCTGTTTCGTCTCTCTTTTGCTCCGTTTTTTGCTCTGCGGGAGCCGTTTTCGGCTGCGTCGGAGCGGCGCTTCCCTTCTTCTGCACTGCGAAGGCGGATGATGTGAAAGTTGCTAAAACAAATGCGGTTAATAATATCCGCGTGGTCGAACCAATCTGCTTTGGATACTGCTTCATTTCAAAATCTCTTGACAAACTTTGACGAACAATCGAACCCCGGTTCGTCCGTAAGTGTTTAGAATCTTAGGGAGTTAATAGTGCAACCCAAGTAGAAGAACAAATGACCCGATGGCATAGGTATATAGTCAGGCAAGCGAAAACTAACATAATTGGATAAGGGCGTCAACGCTAAGCTAATGAGTTTTAACGAGATTGCCCGCTTCTGCCCGCACATCTGGCCTGCGAAACTCAAAACACGCTCCATTGACCGATGTTACACCCACGGCGTTACGTTTCTGTTGCGCCGACGCGCAAATTCTTTGAATTTAGGCTCGTTACTTCGTCGCGTCTGCGTCGGATGGCAGACGCACCTGGATGAGTTCGCTCATCGATTCAAGCCGCGCCTGCCAGTCGCCGAGCGCCGCGACCTCGCGCCGACGCGCCACCGTCTCCGCGTCCTTCGGCAGACGCAGAGCCTCTTCGATGCCCTGCAAAAACTCTGCGGGACGCGCGGCTGCCGTAATCAAAACGTCGTGTTCTTCGTTGAATTCGCACACGGTCGGCAAATCGGTCGAGACCACAGGCTTCCCGACCGCCAGATACTCATTGATTTTGGTCGGCACCACGGTCGTCGTGTAGATGCTGTTGACGTAGGGGACGATGCACACGTCGAAGAGGCGTATGTATTCGACGAGTTCCTTGTGCGGCTGCTGCCCCGGCAAAAAGACGTTGGGGAGTTCGGCCACACCGTCAACGGGCGTCTGCCGCGCGCCCACGCAAACCCAAGACCAACGGGGACGCGCCAACGCCATCTCCCGCAACAATTCAAAATCGACGTGACGATGCAGCCCGCCCACATAACCAATAATCGGCCTCGGCAACTCTCTCAGCTTCTCCAGATTCGACTGCTCCGGATTCGTCTGCGCCGCATTCGACCCTGAAAGCGCCGGATGGTGGCCGTTGCCCGCAGCTACGCCCGACGCCGCGTTCGTTTCGTCACCCGTCGCTCTTGTTTCCTTGCTCAAGGTTTTCGTCACACGACCCGCCCCGTTTGTCTCCAACGGAAACGCATCGAGATTGACGCCGAACGGAAAGACGTGGACGTTCGGATTCCAGACCGAGAATTTCGTCGCCAATTCCGCGCAGTTCGTGAAGACGACATCGCTCTCCGTGACGACCTCTTGCTCGCTCTCGACGAGTTGGCGAACGTGCGGAGTCAACTGCGTGAAGTCCGCGACGCAGTAGTACACCACCGCGCTCCGCGGCTCGCGCATCAGTCGAATTAAATCAATGGTGGTGTCGGATGGAAGGTAAGTCCAGACCAGCACGTCGCGCATCCCCAGACTACGCGCCGCACGTTGCACCCACGGCAGGAAGATGCGTCGGTTGATTTCGCGTCGCCAACGCGACCCGAACGGCGGCAACGCCAGAGGTGAAGCGACGTAGATGTTCGGCGCGACCTGTCTGACGCCCTGCGAGCGCAAAGCCTTCGCCCAACGCTTCAGACGCAACGCCACGCGCCCCGCATCACGTAACCCCGGCGAACGCACTCCCGTGTTTTCGATGTAGAGCACACGATTGCCCGCCGCCGCCAGACGCAAGGCAATCTCCTGATGCCCCTGCCACAAGAAGTTCCATTCAATACTCGAAATGTAGATTACGTCTCGACCGCTAATCATCGGAAGTTTGATAAGAGTGCATCAGAAATTTGCTACGAGAGAAATGGCTTCAGGCATCGTCACATCATTACAGAAAATCATAACACACGCCTCGAAGGGCTAAACATGTACTTCTTCGCCAGACGAAACGGACGCAGCAGGTAGTAGACGAAAGAGAGCGTGGGCGGCAGTGGCGCGAGCGCCCAATCGACGGGCGTTGTCGTCATTGCGAACAACGCGCAATAACGAATCCGGTCGCGCAAGTTCTCCTTCGTCCGCAGGTGAAAAGAAATCTGACGCGCGACGCCGTAAGCAGCATCCCCTTCATCAAACATTCGTTCGCGCACTTCGTCGCCGAGCCTCGCGACCTTCGGCTCCGCTTCAATCCGACGCAAAACTTCCTCCGGCAACGGTGTTTCCAGAAGATTGTGCGCGAGGAAAAGACCGAGCAACAGCATTCGTTCGCCGCTGAGGTCGTGCGCTCGCGTTAAAAGACGTTGCCAGTCAATCTCCTTCCCACCGCACAACTCCGCGATGCTCGCCACCCATTCCAGACGCGCCCACAAATCCTTCGCGCCGTGCGCGCAGAGCATCAGTATGAGGTCTTCGGTGGAAGGCGCGTGCACGTGCACGCCTCTGAGCGTGATGGTGTCGAGATGTTCTTGGAGTTGTTCTGTCTTGAGCGGAAAAGAGAAGAAGCGCGGCGCAATCGTCCAGTGCAACTCGACGGCGCTGCGTCCCTCGTCGCGCGTAAAAAGTTGCACGTAACTGAGACGCAGGAACGCCGCCTCCTGCGTCTCTTTGATGTCGAAATGCGCCTCGTAACCATCTTCGACGAGCAACGCGCTCGCCTCGCGGACATCGCGCGGGCTGACCAGAATGTCGAGGTCAACGAACTGCCGAAGCGCGATGTCGCCGTAAGCAGAGACAGCGAGTGCGGGGCCTTTGTACGGAATCGCTGTGATGCCTCGCCGTTCAAACCTTTGCAGAATGCGGCACAATTCACCCGTCAAAAAGAGATTGCGCGCAGCATTATGACGGTAATGTTCACGAAATTTTTTCAAGTGCGCTTCGGGCACAAGCTTAATGAGTTCCCCGCTCAGATGGCGATAGATGAGCGGCATCAAACCATGTCGCATCGACATCACAAAGAGAAAGTCCCAGTCCAACTCTGCTCGCAGCAACGCACGCGCGCGTTCCTCCCGACGCGCGTCCAGACGAACACGCGCGCAGCAAAGCAGAAGCTCGATTTCAGGTCGAGTAGTCAAAATTCGTATCCTCTGAAAGCGTTGGCGAGAGAACCTCTCTGTGAATGTGGAGTTATCCGGCTAGAACAACAAACAAAAGAGCATCCGTTCGCGCGAAACGACTCGTCTGCAAGAATCGAGAGCAAGCGATGCCGCGTAGTGTATCGCCTCGCGCCGCTTCGCCGCAACACCGCAGACGATTTAGTCGCGGAGACGATTTGAGTTCCGAGCCTTACGAGATTTTGACGCCGTAGCCGAGGCCGTCGCCGACGGGCAAAACTTCGGCGCGCAGTTGTGGGTGGCGCACGAAGCGTTGATTGAATTCGCGCAGGGCTTGTGTCGAAGCCGTCTGGTCTGCGCTGCGAATCTCGCCCGCCACCTGTCCGCCCCACAGCAGATTATCTGCGATGACCACGCCGCCCACACGCAGCAACGGCAAAGCCTGTTCGAGATACTCGGAATATTCCTCTTTCAATGCATCGAGAAAAAGGATGTCGAAGGTCTCTGAGAGACGCGGGATAACTTCGAGCGCGCGTCCGCGTTCGATTCGCACTCGCTCGCGCAAGCCCGCGCGCACAAGATAATCCTCCGAGCGGCGAATCATCTCTTCGTCGGGTTCGATGGTGACGACAAGACCATCATCCGACATCCCGCGTGCCAGATGAACCATGGAATAACCAATCGCCATTCCGATTTCCAACACGCGACGCGCGGCGGTGGCGCGTGCCGTGATTTCCAAAAACGTCGCCACTTCCCTGTCTGCAATCGGCACGCGATGCTCGGCGGCGTAGTTCTCCATCTCTTCAAGCAGCCCCGTGCTCTGCGGCATGAGTCGCTCAAGATATTCGGCCTGTTCGCGGCGAATAATCGCGTCAAGACGTGCTTTCATGATTTTCTCTCGGAGACTTTTGTGTGGCTGAATCTTTTTGCTGAACTCTCAGGCATCGGATTTGTCGGGCACGTCTTCGGAACCCACTGAGACGTAGCGACGTGCGAGTCCGAGTTCGCGCAATTTGTGTTGCAGCGACTGACGATGCATGCCGAGGACGGTGGCAGCGCGCGTGACGTTGCCGCCCGCATCGTCGAGGCAACGCGCGATGTAGCGCCGCTCGAATTCGCGTCGGTCTTCGCGGAAGTCTTCCGTGTAGGGCACGGAGAGATTGCCGCTCTCATCGCCCGCCGTTGCCGCACGCTCGCCGCTGCTCTGACCGCTGCCCGCGTCGCTGCTCGATGTAATTTCTGCGGGCAGGTCGTGCGCCGTCAGTTCGTCGCCCTCGGCGAGAATCATGGAGCGTTCGATGGCGTTGCGGAGTTCGCGCACGTTCCCCGGCCAGTTGTATTCCATGAGACGACGCAGGGCTGACTGTGCGATGGTGCGCGGCGGAATCTTGTAACGTTCGGCGGCGAGACGCGCGAAGTGTTCGGCAAGGACGGGGATGTCTTCGCGTCGTTCGCGCAAAGGCGCGACTTCGATGGTCACGACCTGTAGACGATAAAAAAGGTCGGCGCGAAAATTTCCGTTGGTTATCTCCTGTTCGAGCGCGCGGTGCGTCGCGCTCACGATACGCACATCGACGGGAATCGACTCCGAGCCGCCGAGACGTTCGATGCGTCTCTCTTCGAGCGCGCGTAGGAGTTTGGCCTGCACGTTGGCGCTCATGTCGCCAATCTCGTCGAGAAAGAGCGTACCGCCGTCGGCCTGTTCAAACTTGCCTTGCCGTCGCGCCGCCGCGCCCGTAAATGCGCCTTTCTCATGTCCAAAGAGTTCGGATTCGATTAACTCGGAGGGAAGCGCGGCGCAGTTGACGGCGACGAAGGCGTTGCGTCGCCGCGTCGAATTTCTTTCGTGAAGCTCACGCGCGACGAGTTCCTTGCCAGTCCCCGACTCTCCGCGCACGAGCACGGTGGCGTCCGTCTCGGCAACCTTCTCGACCAGAGAACGCACGCGCCGCATCGCCTCGGAAGCGCCGATGAGGGCGCCGCGCTCCGCGCCTTCCTGTTCGATGCGTAGGCGTAGGCGTTCGTTCTCACGCCTGAGCCGGACGGTTTCGAGCGCGTTCTTGACGACGAGACGGAGGTCGTCAACTTCAAACGGCTTCGAGAGATAATCGTACGCGCCCGACTTGATGGCATCGACCGCCATGCGCTCCGAGCCGTGCGCCGTGATGAGGATAACGAGCGGCGTATCAGCGCCCGCGTTCTGCAACTCGCGCAGGAAATCCAGACCGCTGTCGCCCGGCAGATTCACGTCGAGCAACATCAAGTCTGCCGGACGCGTCGTGAGCGACTGACGCGCCGCTTCCACACTTCCGGCCTCCGCCATGTGGTGCCCGAAGCCCGCCAGAGCGCGTCGGATGCCATAACGCGCCGCCTCCTCATCGTCAACGATGAGAAGGCGAAACGTCTCTTCCCTGCTTCTATCCTGCGACATTTAACTCCCGCTCAACTCCTTGCGTTTAGCGCGGCGCGATGCGCTTGGCCGTGAGTACGACGATAATGGCGTCGCCTTCCGCGCCGACGTAGATTGTCCCGACGACAACTGGCTCGCCCTCGCGTATGCTCAGCCCCGTCGAGATGCCCGTGTCCTCATACTGTATCACGGGAAAACCGCCCGTGCTCGAATTTCCGCTCGCAACGTTCGCTGTGACAATCGGCACTCTCATGCCGATTCTGAAATCGTTAATCGCAACGACCGATTGACCGCTTTCATTCGTCTTCAGTTCGACGGGGCGGAGTGTGAAATTGTAGAAGGTCGGGGTGGTGGCGGACGCCGACGCGCCGAGCGGCAGGAGTCCTCCCGTGCCTTTCACTTCGAGACTACGACCGCTCTTGACGCGATTAAGAAACGTCGCGCCGAGCCTGTAATTCGACATCGGCAACGTTGCGCGCAGTTGCTTCATCGTCGCATCGAGCGAGGCCGGAATCTTTGCGCCTTCCGTCGCTTTGTTTGAACCGATGAGCAGTTGCAACTGCACTTCGAGGTCAGCCGTCTCCTTATTTTCTTGCGCGGGAGCGGCGGCATCCTGCATGCCAAGTGCGACGTGCGTATTGACTGAGAGCGCGCAGCAGGCGAACGCAAAGACGAGCAGAGCGCGGCGCAAACGGTTTGAGACCATCATGGTTTTCTCCTTTGTTGATTAAACGAAACTGCATCGCTCGTTTGGCACTGGGAAGCGATGCGCTTGTGCACACGAACACGCGCGTCGCACGCGGAAGTTCCGGCGATTATGGAAAATCTATTTCCTCAATCTCCTTTGTCGCCTCTGTAGACAGCCGTCCGGCTCTCAAGACTTAGGCAGGGGCAGACGCAATTCAAAGCGTGCGCCATGCTCGGTTGCGGTCGTCGGTGCGAGTGTGGCAACGCCGCCGACTTCTTCCATGCGTTTGCGGACGATGGCGAGGCCGAGCCCTGTGCCGCGTTGCTTGGTAGTAAAGAAAGGCTCCCAGATACGCGCGCTCATTTCTTGAGGAACGCCTCTGCCACTATCCGTCACGGCAATCGACAAATGCTCGTCAACCACGCTCGCCTCGATAGAGACACGACCGCCCGCAGGCGTCGCTTGCAGCGCATTGAGCAAGAGATTCGACAATGCATCACGCAACGCAGAAGCACGCGCACCGTCGAGCATGAGAGGTTCGACGCCCGTTCGTCTTCTGACTGCTGCGTCGTCGCTCGCGTGCGAGTTGTTGCCGTTAGTGCGACGTTGGGAATGCTCGTTGTCGAGGGCGTCTGTGTGACATTCGAGAGCGACGCCGCGATTGTTAGCCTCCACGCGAAATAGTTCAAAGATGCCGCGTATCAATTCTTCGGCGCGTTGCGGCGCACTGGCTGGCGGAAGGCTTCGCGCAAAACTCAACATCTGCGTGACGCTGCGGTTGAGCCTGTCGGTCTCTCCCACAATCAAGTCGAGGTCGCGCGCATAGGCGTCGCCGAGTTGGTCGTCTTCTCGCATCACCTGTGCGATTGATTTGATAGCGGAGAGCGGATTCTTCACTTCATGCGCGACGGTGGCGGCCATCTGTCCGAGAGCCGCGAGCCTTTCGCCCTGTGCCACACGACGTTCCAGACGCACGTTCTCCTCCACCAGACGACAATCTTCAATCGCAATCGCCACCTGCCCCGCCAATATCTCAAGCACGGCTCTGACATCATGCGTCAGCGCGTCGGGCGCAGCGTCCACCAGCATCAACCCGACCTCGCGCTCCTCGCGCCTGAGCGCGTACGCGATTTCAAAACCGCGTTCACGCAACATCTCATCTCCTTCCAACGGCTGCCAATCCTCCGCGCGTATGCTCTCCATGACCGACTCCGCCCACGCGTCCCACGCACGCTCAGGACGTTGCTGCTGCGCGCCGCTCGCGTGAGTTTCAGGCGAAAGCGCCGTGAGATTTTCATGCGAGAGTGATTCATGAAAATCTGCATTTCCATCGTCGGCGTTATCAGACTCTTGGTGGTCGGGCGGGCTGACTATCAAATAAACGCGGCGCAGACCGAGGCCGGACGTGGTGCGTTCTTCGACAAAACGGAGCAGTTCGGGCAGTTGACGATAACGACCGCCGTGCGCGCCGATGCGCGTAACCACATCGCGGTAGAGCGCGGCTTCGTGTTCAAAGAGTTGATGAAATTTTTTGTCCATCCAACGACGAAGCGGCGCGGCGACGAGTGCGAGCGTCAGAATCATGAGCGATTCGAGCGCGCCCTGTCGCAGTCCGTAGTACGACGTGAGACGCGCGCTGATGGTGCGAATGCCGTAGAGATAGACGATGAGCACCACCGCCGCAAACGCCGCGACGATGAGACTCTCGCGGATAATCAGTTCGAGATAGCGATAACGATAGATGTGGTAGGCGAGAAGCGCGGTCGGCAGGAGCGAGCCGAGATTGGCGGTCGTCTTGAGATAGAGGCCGAGCGTCGTGCCGTCGCCGAGGCCGAAGGCATAGACGACAAGCACCAGCACGGCGATAGCGACGAACGCTCCGGCCAGCGTCCGCATCAGTCGCCTCTCCGTCGGCCTGCGTGAGATGCGCGAGATGAGAAAATCCGTCACCGCGATGAGACACAGGACGTAGCACGCCCAGAGCGCGAAGGGCAACAGGAGAAACGACAGCTTTTCAAACATCGGCGCGTACGCGCCCGTCCAGAGACGCGGCACGGCGACGACGAGAAAGAGCGCAGGGATGTAAGAGAGATAGACGCGCACGCGCTCCGTACGCGAGAGTTGGCGGTCGTGCGCGTTCGCCCAGAGATGCAGATGAACGTGGAGAAGGAAGGAATACGTGAGCGTGATGGTGACGACGGCGAGCGTATCTGCCAGTCGCAGCAGCACCGTCCAACGTGCCTCGTCCAGACCGAGCATCGAATGAAGATTGAGGACGAGGTTGCTCGCATGCCAACCGCTCATGCAGAAGGCGAGGACGAGCAGGACGCGTTCGATTTTCGAGAGAGAATGGCGTCGCCTGACGAGCATCGCGCCCATCCAGAACGGCAACACCGCCGCCGTGCTATATCCGATAAGTTGTAGGATTTCGAGCAGCGACATGTGTTAATCGTAAATCGTAAATCGTGAATCGTAAATGGATAAAAGCCGTTTCGATTTACGATTCACGATTTACGATTCACGACTTGTTCAGTTCTCGCTCCGGTCTGCCGTGTCGGTGTCGGATGTGGGCGCGGGGACGAGTGTGATTTCGGTGCGACGATTGCGTTGACGCGTGGCGGGACGTGCGTTGGAAGCGACGGGATTGGCCGTGCCCATGCCGCTCGCCTGTATGCGCGCGCTATCGACGCCCGCCGCGACGAGTTGCCCAGCCAGAGCTTCGGCGCGGTCTTGCGTCAGTTGTTGAAGCGCCGTCGTGTCGCCCTGACTGTCGGTGTAGGCTTCGATGACGATGCGATAGTCGGGATTGTTGGCGAGCAGCGCGGCCAGAGGCTCAACGGTCGCGGATGCTCTCGGCGCGAGTTCGGCGACGCGTGCGCCCGTCCATAAAGTTTCAGGCAAGACGAGGACGAGGCCGCGTTCGGTTTCGCGCACGGTGCCGAAGCGCGTGAGCGTCTGCTTGAGCGCGGAGGCGGCTTCGCGTTGTTTCGCAGCGCGTTCTTCGGCGGCGCGTCGCGCGACTTCGGCGCTGCGCTCACCCTCGATGCGTGCGAGACGTACGCGTGCTTCCTCTGAATTCGCGCGCACGTTCTGCAACTCGTCGCGCAGACGCGCAATCTCTGAACGCAAATCACGTAGCTGCTGGTTGGCGTTGGCGGAATCGCGTTCGGCTATTTCGCGCGCGTGTTGCTCGCGTTGGAGCGCAGCGCGGAGGTCTGCAATCTGTTGCGAGGCGTTGCTGGCCGTCTCTTCAGCTTCGCGTACGGCTTCGTCGCGTCGCGCAATCTCATCACGACGTTGCCGTGCCACACGACGCGATTCGGCCACTTCTTCGGCACGCGCGCCCAGACTCGTCGCACGTCGCGCCAGTGCGTCAACATCCTCCTCGGCCTGTTTCAGACGCCACGCGCTCTCGGCCTGCTCCAACACATCTTCGGCCTCTTTCAACTCGGCGGGCGCATCGCGTTGCGCGCCGAGATAGCGCGCGAGGTTGATGGATTGGCGTGCGCCGAGAAGCGAGACGGGAGTTTTGATGTAGTCGGCATCAGCCACTTCGGGCACGCGCTGTTCGTTGAAGTAGTCGCTCGTATTGCCGATGTACTGGACGTTGACGGTGGCGATGTCGGCGTCGCCGGGATTGCGCGGCGGCAAATTTTCCAAGACGACCATGCGGCTTGGGCCGCGTACGAGGAAGTGCGGCTCGGCGGTAACAATCATGGCGAAGGTTTGGAGCGGCGTCGTCACGTCAACTTTAGAGTTGATGATGAAGCTGCCGCTGCGCTTGATTTCGCCGAGATTGTCGGCGCGGCCTTCGGGCGAAATCGCCCAGAGCACAAAGGTCGTATAGACGCTGCCGAGTTCAAAGGCGCGCGGAAGATTTTTAATCTCCATCTCGACACGCGTGCCGCGTCGCCCCGTGCGACGCACTTTGGCCTCACCCGTCAGGCGCGGCAGGCGCGTCGTTCCCTGAAACTTCACCGAGACGGATTGGTCGAGCGGATATGTGACGGCGACCGTCTGACGGCGCGCGTCGGTCTGTGCGGAGACGACGGGCGACGCGATAAAAAACGTCGTGGCAAAAAGTGTGGCAATCGTTAATGTGCGACAAATAGGAGAGCGCAAAATGTTCATACGGCCTTGCTCCTCGAAAAAGCGGAAATAAAGATGGCGTCGCGGCGACGCACGCGGGATGCGCTGAAGAACTGCTGCACCGTTCTTATGGATGCACTGTCGGCGCGCATTGTTGCCGCGCCGGAGGAGATGTTGAAGATTAGAGGCCGGAAGTTAGAGTCCGAAGGTTAGTAGAAGCATTTCGCCTTTAACTGACCTCCGACCTCCGACCTCTGAATGTTTGGGAGAGCGTTTCAATTCTGCGCGGCGCGTCGTTCGGCGACCCATTGCACCAGCGCGATGGCGACAGCGCACAAAAGCAGTATGTGGACGAAACCGCCTCTGCCGAGGATGATTCCCAACAACCAGACGACGAACAGCGCGAGCGCAACGAGCCAGATTATCAAAACGAGTTCCTCACTCGACGGACGATGGACGATTGACCATTGACGATGGAAACAAAAACAACTTTGCTTTTATCCAACGTCTCTGCACTCGCATATTGTCCGGCGTTCGCTGTCCATCGTCGAGAGTTCTATCGTCCATTGTTAGTTTGCAGCGGTTTTGACTGCGCCCTTCGGAAGTTCGACGGCGCGCAGGCCGATGCGCGACGGTTCGCCGCCGACGACGAACGCCGCGCCGTCAGCGAGCGGGGCAATCGTCAGCGCACGCATCGAGCGCGCGTCGGTCGTGGAGGTTCCGACGCGTTCGTCTTCCACTTTCCAGATAGTCGTCCCGTCCTGTCCCGAAAAACCGAGCGCAAAGGATGCACCCGCCGGGACGAGCACGTCGAGCGTGCCGTCGCCGTTGACATCCGCGAAGGAAGCTGACGAAGCATCGAATGCGCCTTGCGAAAACCACTTAATCTTGCCGTCCAACGTGCTCACGACGGCGACCCTTCCCCGTCGCGTCAACAGAACCACTTCCGCCGAGCCATCGCCTTCGAGGTCGGTGCTGGTGAGCGTGCCGTGCACAGTGTCTTCTTCGGTGGCGATTCTGCCGAGCGGTTTCAGTTCCTTCGCGTCGAGCGCATCCAGACCCTTTTCCGTGCCGACCGTCAACAGCAACCCGCGACTCGATTCAACGAGGAGCGGCGCGGTCGTAATCGTCGCGTCGAGTTTGGTGGAACGGAGCGAATCGCCGTTGACGATTCGTATATCAAGCGTGTTGTTATCCAGTGCGAGCGCGACGCCGCGCAACTCGCCCGACGCGAAAGGAGCGGGCAAGCCGATAACGTTCGCGCCGAGTTTTGTCTGAGAGATTATCCTGCCCGTCTGACCGTTGATGACGTACATGCTCGAAGGGCTGCCCGCAAGCACGACGACCTCAGGTTTGCCGTCGCCGTCCATGTCTGCGGCGACGCCGCTCGATGCGCTGCCCGCGTCCAATTCGACGCGCCAAGCCTCGCCACCTGTCTCGCCCTTGAGCGCACGGATGCCAGCGTTAAAAGGCACCACCACGTAGGAAGAACTCTCGCTGACGGGCATGATGATGGGCGTGAAGGCGGCGACGGCGCTGCTCGTCGTTGTCGCTGCCGCGCTCTCTTCGCCGCGTCGTGGGGCGGGATTGAAACGCGCGACCCAGAGCGCGTAGCCACGCATGCTGTCGAGCGCGTAGGTTGTGCCGTCGGCGCTCATGCCGACTAAATCACGCGCCTTTCCGGCGCGAAGTTGCGCGAGCACGGGACGCGAGACTTCACCCGTCGCCGTGCGCCAGCCGACGCTGTTGGAAGGAATGATGACATTCGATGCTGTCAACGGTGTCGCGGCGGGCGTCGGTCTCGGCGTGGCGGTCGGTCTTGGAGTTGGAGTGGGTCTTGGCGTCGGTCTCCGTCTGGGCGTGGGGGTTGGTCGCGGCGTCGGTTCAGGAGTTGGTTCAGGAGTCGCTTCGGGTGTGGGCATCGGCGTTGGCGTCGGCGGGGTGTTGGCGGCGATTGTTTCTCCCGTCGCGCCAACTTCAATCTCCTCAACTCTGGTGAACGCGCCCGTTTCGCCGCGTGCCGCAGCGACGCGCCAGAAATAACGTCCGGGTTCGAGCGGCACTTGATATTCGCGCCCGACGACCGCCTGATCGAAAACGATGTCGCGGAAACGCGCATCGCGCGCCACCTGCAAACGATAACGCTCGACGCCCGCGCGTCCCCGCCAGCGAAGGGTCGTTGGCGGCACGGAGGGCTGCTGCGTCGTTGTGTTCTGCGTCTCTTGGGTGGTTGGGGTGGTCGGCTCTTGCGCTGCCGCCGAAACGGTGTCATGTACGACGAGCGCGGCGATGGAGAGCACGCAGGAAAGTGAGAGGGCGGCGACAAGAGAGCGTTGGAGGATTGGCATCATGGCGTCTCGTTTAGTTTGTAGCCCACGCCGCGCACGGTCAGCACGTAGCGAGGGTTCTTGGGGTCTGTTTCGATTTTTTGGCGTAGACGATTGATGTGCGGATCGACGTTGCGCTGGTAGCCTTCGTACTCGGTGCTCCACACTTCGTCGAGCAAATCGTTGCGCGACCACGCGCGACCGGGTTCGCTTGCCAAGCGTTCGAGAATCTGAAACTCAAGCGGCGTCAGTTCGACAGGCTCGCCCCTGAGCGTCACTTCATGGCGGCGTTTGTCGATGACGAGTTCGCCGACCTCGAAGCGTTCACCCTCGGACTGTTTATCGTTCAGTTTGGCGACATGTCCGGCACGCCTGAGCAGTGCTTCGACGCGCACTTGAAGTTCGCGCGGGTTGAAGGGCTTGGCGAGATAATCGTCCGCGCCCGCCTCGAAGCCCGCCACCTTGTCGTCAACCGAATCGTGCGCCGTGAGAAAGAGCGCAGGCGTCTGGACGCCACGGTCGCGCACGCGTCGCAAGAGTTCGAGGCCAGTCATGTCGGGCATCGAAACGTCAAAAACAAAGCAATCGAAATTGCCTGAGAGCGCAAGGTCGAGCGCCTGCGCGCCGCTTTCCTTCTCTTCGACTTCGTAGCCGAGGCGTCGGAAATAATCGGCGAGCAGGAGGCGCATGCTCAAATCGTCGTCAGCAATCAACAATCTTAGACTCACGTCTTTTGGTTTTATGTACCCTTCTGAAGCGGGGTGGCAGTCCCGTCGGAATTGTCCGAGCAGGTTGATTATAACGCAAGTGCGCCGCGTTTGAAGCTATTTGACGAAGAAGTCCGGCGAATTTAACCAGAAAACAAAGATTAGCCACCGAGACGCAGAGACACGGAGATGAGATGAAAGGCGCACGGGGGAAACGGCGAAAGAGAAAGCCCGCTTGATTGCCAATGTTCCTCTCCTTTTATCCATTTTAACATTTCCCCGTTTCCCTTTTGTCTTGCTCCGTGTCTCCGCGTCTCTGTGGCAGATTTTATAACGTGGGCGTGCGTCGGCGCGGTCTTGACGCCGCCGCGAGAGGGTACGTATAGTTTCGATTTACTATTGCTGTAAGCACGTCCCCTCCTTCATCCGTGGCAGAAACTAAAGCGCGCTTCGTTTGATAATGAACGATTTACGGCGACTACTGGAATATCTCAAACCTCACTGGGGCAAGTTCGCGCTCGCCACCGTTGCGATGCTGGCCGTGGGTCTTTTGCAGAGCGCGATTGGTGCGCTCATCCCGCCGATTCTCAATCAGGCTCTCAGGGGCGCGGGCGACTCCGCCGAGCGTACTTCGACGCTCTACGGTTTGCAACACTTCATCCCCGATTCGCCCTTCGACGCGTGGCGCACCATCGCCCTGATGCTCGTCGTCTTCACCATCGGTAAAGGCATCGCCGAATATTTTTCGACCTATTTGATGGCGCGCGTCGGGCAGGAGGCGGTCTTACGTCTGCGTCTGGATTTGTACACGCACATCCATCGTCAATCCGCCGATTTCTTCGAGCGACACAGGACAAACTATCTCGTCTCGCGCCTGATTTCCTCCGCTGCTTCGATTGAAACCGCCGTCACGCACACGCTCCGCGACATGCTCCGCGAGGGCTTCACGCTCATCTTTTTTCTCTCCGCCTCCTTCTATTATTCTTGGCGTCTGACGCTCGGCTCGCTGACCATCGCGCCGCTCATCGGACTCCTGACCGCGCGTTTCGGTCGCAACCTCCGCAACCTCGCGCGCGAATCATTCGAGGGCAACCAGCGACTCGTCGATACGGCGCAGGAGGCGCTCGCCAATCACAGCATCGTCAAGGCGTATCTCGGTGAAGAACGCGAGCGACACCGTTTTCGAGATGTCGCGCAGGAGATTGTCCGCGCCAACCTGCGTACCGCTAAAATCAACGGTTTCGCGCCGCCCACCATCGAGATGATAGGCATCTTCGCCGTCGTCGTCCTGCTCTTTTTCGGTCAACGCGAAATCATCGCGGGGCGCATGGACACGGCGCACTTCATCACGTTTCTCTTCTTCCTCTTTTCCAGCTACGACCCGATGCGTAAGCTCTCGCGTCTTCATAACGGCATGGAACAGGCGCTCGCCGCCGCGCGCCACGTCTGGGAAGTGATGGACGAACGCTCCGAGATACCGGAGAAGCCCGACGCACGCGAACTCCAACCGCTTCGAGAGGCGATTGAACTCCACAACGTTTCTTTCAGCTATGCCAACGAAGAACGGCGCGTGCTCGGTGAAGTTTCACTACGCATCGCGGCGGGCGAGATGGTGGCGCTCGTCGGCGAATCGGGCGGCGGCAAATCGACTCTGACAAAACTGATTCCGCGTTTTCACGACCCGCTCTCTGGCACCGTCACATGGGACGGCACGGATTTGCGCGATGCGCGTCTCGCCAGTCTGCGTCGAAACATCTCGCTCGTCACGCAGGAGACGGTGCTCTTTAACGACACTGTGCGTTATAACATTTCGTACAGTCGTCCCGATGCCACACAGCAAGAGATTGAACGTGCGGCGCGCGTCGCCTTCGCGCACGATTTCATCTCAGAACTGCCCAACGGTTACGACACAGTGGTCGGCGAACGCGGCATCTTTCTCTCCGGCGGCCAACGTCAGCGACTCGCCATTGCCCGCGCCATGCTTGCAGATGCCTCTGTGCTCGTCCTCGACGAAGCTACGTCCGCGCTCGACGCCGAATCGGAGAGATACGTTCAGCGAGCCATCGCCAATCTCACGACGGGTCGCACCACGCTCGTTATCGCGCACCGACTTTCCACCGTCCGCCGCGCGAATTTAATCGTCGTGATGGAACGCGGGTGCATCGTCGAAATGGGCAAACATGAAGAATTGCTGGCAAAAAACGGCAAATATCGTCGTCTCTATGAACTTCAATTCTCCGAGGAAGAGGAGGAACTCTCGGTAGTCAGCAGTGAGCAGTAAGCACTGAGCAGTCAAAACAAGACTGCTGTTACAGCTTACTGCTTACTGCCTACTGCTTACTCTCTTATGAAATCCATGACCGGCTTTGGTCGCGGGTCAACGACGGGGACTGATTTCACCGTCTCGGTTGACCTCAAGACAGTTAACAATCGCTTCCTCGACGTTCACTTGCGGACGGGCGCAGAACTATCGAGCGTCGAGGCGATGGTCAGGCGTCGTGTCGGTGAGAGGCTTTCGCGCGGGCGCGTCGATGCACAGATTACGATTGACCGGACGAGCGAGGTCTTGTACGAGTTGAACCGCCCGTTGATTGCCGGTTTCATACAGGCCATGCGTTCGATGCAACAGGAATTTTCGCTGACGGGCGAACCGGACATTAACGTCCTTGCGCGTCTGCCGGGCGCTATGCAGCCGATGCGCGAAGGCATCAGCGAAGAGATGATTGCGGGCGTCGAACAGGCGTTGGGGGAGGCGCTCGACGAACTGGAGGCGATGCGCGAACGCGAAGGTGCGGCGCTCGCCGCCGAGATGAATGGACGACTCGACGAGATTGAACGAAACGTGCCGATTATCGAAGCGATGGCTGCCGATCAGGTGAGCGCGTATCGTTCGCGCGTGCAAAAGCGGATTAGCGAACTGCTGGCGCGCGACGGTCTGGAAGTGGTCGAACTTGATCAGGGACGACTCGCGCAGGAGGTCGCTTATCTCGCAGACCGCAGCGACATCACAGAGGAGATAACGCGTCTCAAGAGTCATGTCGTGCAGTTTCGTGAGAGTTTGAACGGCGGCGGAGAGATTGGCAAACGTCTCGATTTTCTCTTGCAGGAATTTAACCGCGAGGCCAACACGGTGCTCTCCAAATCGACGGACGTGGCAATCAAGGAAGCATCGCTGGCAATCAAAGCGGCGGTCGAGAAATTGCGCGAACAGGTACAGAACGTCGAGTGAGACGACCGGACACACAAGCGGATATGAATGAAGCGACTCTCCGCGGCGACGAGCACGGCAGGCCGAAGGGCATTCTTTTTATCATCTCGTCGCCGTCGGGCGGCGGTAAAGGCACGCTCATTCGTCGCGTGCTCGGCATCGTGCCGCAATTAAGTTATTCTGTTTCGTGGACGACGCGCGAACCGCGTCCGGGCGAGCAACACGGAGTCAACTACTATTTCGTGTCGCATGAAGAATTCGAGGCGATGCGTGCGCGCGGCGGGTTTCTTGAGTGGGCGATGGTTCATGGTAATCTCTACGGTACGGCCTTGAGCGTCGTCGAACGCGAGACGGCGGAGGGGCGCGACATCGTGTTGGAGATTGACGTGCAGGGCGCGTCGAGCGTGCGGCAGACGTTACAGGACTCGGTGAGCATTTTTATTCTGCCGCCATCTTACGAGGTTTTGCGGCAGCGTCTGCAAGGCCGACAGACAGAGGATAGCGACGAACTCGCTTTGCGTCTGCGGAATGCGCGCGGCGAGGTCGAGCGTTACAAGGATTTCGATTACGTCGTCTTGAACGACGAAGCCGACCGCGCGGCGGCGCAACTGGCGGCCATCGTCTACGCCGAGCGGGCGCGACGCGTGCGGCAGGAAGATTTATTGCGGCGCGTGCTCGCCACGTTTGTGCAAACGTCGCCGGGCGATTGAATCGCAGCCCGTTTTGAGTCGATAATATTTGGAGAGCATCAACATCAGAGGAGAAACACGGCGCGCAGGGGCCGATTAGGAACATATTATGCCGAAAGCTGTCGAATCAATGACCGAACCGACCGTTGACGAGAATAATGAACATCAACCCGAACTTGATTCCAAGTACCGCATGATTATTGTGGCCGCGCAAAGGAGCAAACAACTTCAACGCGGCGCACGCCCGCGCGTCGAGATGGACACGCAGCGGCATAAGCCGACGCGTGTCGCACTCGAAGAAGTGGCGCAGGGCAAAGTTCCTTTCACCATCCTGAGCAGAGAGAAGGAATAGGCGCGAGTCGTGCGCGTCTGTTTGTGACAGAGATGCCGCACGCATGCCGTCCAGCGCGGCGTCAGGGCTCGCCGTCGCCTATGCTCCTTGAAGCGGCATTCGGGGCTCTTTTCCAATCTCCTCCACGGCTCGCCTCGTCGCTTGCTCGGCGAGCCAACGCGCGTATTCATCTTCCGCCTCGCGTGCCTCTCTCTCATGCCGGATAGCGCGATAAGCGTCGTTGCGCGCCGCCGCGTCTAATTTCCCACTCACGCGCAGCGTCTTGAAATACTCTCTCAAGTAAGCGACGAAGAAACCGATTAACCCTGCATGCTTGTATTGCATGACGTGGACGCATTCGTGCGCGAGCAACCAACCGGGCAACGTCACGCGCCCCAGCGCATCGCGCCCGACGAGTTTGGGCGAGACGACGATGCGACTGCCGATGGTAATCGCGCCGATTTTGAGATGCGTCGTGATGAAACGTCCGAACTTGCCGCCGTATATTTTGATGCGCGGCAATTTCAACTGCGCGTCGCTGAAATGCACGCGCAAAAATTCTTCTATGTGTCGGTGAGTTTCAGGGGACAGACGCATTAAAAAACCTCGGCCTGTGAAGCATCGACAGACGTGCGTGCGCGCACGATTCTATCATCCAACACTGGCCGAGGGTCTAGACTTTTGAGGTCTCTTACTTTCAAGGCCGACGATTTCTTCCCGCCTATGCCTGACAAACTTTGAAGCGGCCTACATGTTTTTGTAGCCGGGGCCTCCGCCGCCTTCGGGCGTCACCCAGTTGATAATCTGATATGGATCCATAATGTCGCAGGTCTTGCAGTGGACGCAGTTGGAGAAGTTGATTTGGAGTTTTCGTTTGCCGTTCGCGCCGTCTTCAACCATCTCGTAGACGGCTGCCGGACAGAAACGCTGGCATGGATTGCCGAACTCCTCCGCGCAACGTTCGGCGCAGATGTTCGTATCGAGCACATGTAAGTGCACGGGTTGGTCTTCGTCGTGCGCGACCGCCGCATGATAAACGTCTGTGACTTTATTGAAGGTCAGCTTGTTGTCGAATTTCAGATTGCCGTAGCGTTGCCGCAGGTCGTCGCCCTGATAGCCGTAGTCGGCGAGTTTCTTGATGGCGAGATGTCCGGGTTCACCCGCCGCGCGGTCGAAGAGTCCCCACGAACGACCGCCCGTGATGAATTGCAGACCCGCGTTGGCGAGTCCGAGCCACCGCCCGTGTTTGAAACCCGCGTGGAAATTTCTGACCTTGCGTATCTCCGGCATAATCCAACTCTCGCCGACGAGTTTTTCATAACGTCTCAACTGCTTCGCGGAAAAATCTCCTGCCAGCAACGCTTCAAAAATCGTCTCGGCGGCGAGCATGCCGCTCTTGATGGCCGTGTGGATGCCCTTGAGACGCTGCGCGTTGAGGAAGCCCGCGCAGTCGCCGACGAGCAACACGCCGTCGGCGTAAAGCTGCGGCATGGCATAGTAGCCGCCTGCGGCGATGGTCTTCGCGCCGTAACGAATCATCTTGCCGCCTTCGAGCAACTGCGCGAGAAAGGGATGTTCCTTGAAGCGTTGGAATTCGGCATGCGGGTCGAGCAGTGGGTCGCGGTAGTCGAGTCCGGTCACGTAACCGATGTTGAGCACGCGATTCTGCATGCCGTAAATCCAACCGCCGCCGTAGGTCTGCGCGTCGGACGGATAGCCGAGCGTGTGTGTCACGCGCCCCGCCGGATAACGGTCGTCCGGCAACTCCCAAAGCTCCTTGATGCCGAGACTATAAACCTGCGGCTCGCGTCCCTCGTTGAGATTCAGGCGCTGCGACAGACTCTTGACGAGCGAACCGCGCGGCCCTTCGCCCAGCACCGTCACCTTCGCATGAAGGTCAACTCCCGGCTCGAAGTTGGCCTTCGGCTTCCCTTCTCGGTCTATCCCCTTGTCGCCCGTCCGCACGCCGACGACCGCATCGCGCTCGTCGTACAACATCTCCGCGCCCGGAAATTCGGGGAAGATATTGATGCCGACTTCTTCACATTTCTCGCCGAGCCACGCCGTCAGCTTATTGAGAGAGACGATGTAGTAACCGTGGTTCTTCAGAGGCGGCGGCGTCAGCGGCGACTTGATGGCGCGCTTCTGCGTCAGGTACAGAAAAAAATCTTCCTTAACGGGCGATTCGAGCGGTGCACCCTGTTCGATGAAATCCGGCATCAACTCCGCGAGCGCCTTTGGATCCATCACCGCGCCCGAAAGGATGTGGGCGCCCACGGTCGCACCCTTTTCAATCACCGCGATTTCGATTTCGCCGAGGGGCTTGCCTTCGCGTTTGCCGCTCGCCACGGCTTCGTCGTGCTCGCGCACCAGCCGCGCCAGATGATACGCGCCGCTCAGATTCGCCGGGCCTGCGCCGACAAACACCACGTCAAATTCCAAACTCTCACGTTCCATGATTTCAGCTCCGAAAATTTCAACTCGCCACGACGAAGACGCGACGAACACACGTTTTCCCAACAATAACGCACAATCTTTATCGACCGACGACGGAAAAATGAATCGCCATTCAGTTTATCCGCACTCCCCTGAAATAGCAAAGCACCATCGCTCTCAACCGACATGAAAAAACTTCTCACGGCTCACACGAAAAACTTATATCTTTCGTCGAGCCTCGCTCTCATCTTTCTTCACAAGTTTTGCTGTTGTAAACTGGATGGGAAGTTTCAAGTTGTGACCGAGATGCCCCCATCCAATCACCAACCGAGACGCCTCCTGTTTGCAGCCCTCTGCGTCGCCGCGCTGCTCACGTGCGTCGCCACACTGCTCGTCGGCCTTGCGCCCGTCAGAGACCGCCTCACGTCTGCGAGTTCCGCAACATCCAGACGCATGTCCGGCTTCCCACGCGTCATCCTCTGGGCATGGGAGCGCCCCGAACGTCTCGACTTCATCAACCCTCAAGAAACGGGCGTCGCCTTTCTCGCGCGAACCATCTACCTGCGCGGCGATGCAGCCGTCACACGTCCACGCTTACAGCCTCTACGCGTCCCGCATGGCACCACACTCATCGCCGTGGCACGCATCGAATCCGACAAGTCGCAACCACCGCAACTCTCCGCCGTGCAACGCGCACAGGCCGTCGCATCAATTGCCGAACTGATTAACCGAAACGGCGTCCGTGCTATTCAAATTGATTTCGATGCGGTCGCCTCCGAGCGCGCCTTTTACCGCGAACTACTTTTCGACCTCCGGCGACTCATGCCCGACGCGATGCCGCTCTCCATCACCGCGCTCGCCTCCTGGTGCATCCACGACCGTTGGCTCGACGACTTGCCCGTTGACGAAGCCGTGCCGATGCTCTTTCGCATGGGCGCGGACGAGAGACAAGTCGGTCACTATCTCGACGGCGGCGAGGATTTTCGTGCGCCCATATGTCGCGGCAGTTATGGTGTCTCGACGGACGAATCCGTGTCGCGCCGTCTTGCGCCCACGCGCCGTTTCTACCTCTTTCACACACGCTCTTGGTCTTCCACTTCCATGCATCAAACGATTGAAAGGTTCCTGCATGTCCAGCAAGACTCTTAAAACATCCCTTCCCATCGCTCTAAAAAAATTGCTTCTCGTCGCGCTCGCAATTTCACTTCTCGCCGTCCCGCGTCCCGTCTCGGCCTGCGGCCCCTTCTCGCTCGAAGCTGTGTTCACCTTCAGGGCGCATCCAGACTTCCCTCTGGAACGTTTCGCACGCGGCGACATCGGCGTCCTTCAGCCGACCTATGCGCGCTCCTATCTCTTTGCGGCGTATCGTCACATGGCGGGCGCGGGCTTCAACGAAGCGGAGCAGAAGGCGCTCGTCGCGCTCTGGAATGAACGTCTGGAAAACTACTGGGAAAGTCCCGCGACCAACTGGATTGCGCGTTGGGCGGAGATGAGAGCGCGCGTCGGCAGCGTCGGTAAAGCTCCGTCGATTGAGGTTTACCGTGCCACCGAAAAGCCCGACGAGCACGACACTTTTTATAATTGTCACGAAGACGCCTTCATCACGGCGACCGCCACGCTCGACGAAAGAATCAAGAAGTTTGGCGCGGAACATCCTTCGCTCAAGAGTTGGGTCGAGGCACAAGACCAGGTTTTTGCCAACTGCTCCGAGGGTCAACGCATCCCTCCCTACGCGAGTGCGGACGCAGACCCGCTCATACGTGCCGACCGTGCCTACCAGATTGCCGCCGCCAACTTTTACGCCACACGCTTCGACGATGCACGCCGCGCCTTTGATGAAATTGCGCGTGATGCTTCGTCTCCGTGGCGCACCAGAGCCCCATATCTCGCGGCGCGTGCGATGCTGCGTAAGGGCAGTTTGAACGAAGAACCCGTCAAGACAGAGGCGTTCGGCGAGGCCGAGAAGCAGTTGCAGCGCGTGCTCGAAGACCGCAGCCTCGCCGCCACGCACGACGACGCGCGGAGGCTTTTGGGTCTCGTCCGCCTGCGTCTGCGACCCGCCGAGAGATTGCGCGAACTGGCGGAGTCGGCGCTTCGACGCGACGCGCAGAAGAGTTTGAAACAAGACGTGTTGGACTACACGCTCATACTCGACAAATTTATCAACGACGAACCCCCTCCCAGCGAAAGAAAGTTCAAAGACCTTCCAAACGTCGGCAGAGACGACGATGTGACAGATTGGGTGATGACCTTTCAGGTGACGGACGCCGACGCGCTTCGGCATTCCTTGCAGAAGTGGGAAAAGACCTCGACGCTTCCGTGGCTCGTCGCGTCGCTCTCGAAAATCAACGTCGGACACAAGGCTATCCCATCGCTTCTCGAAGCGGCGTCGCGTGTCGAACCGGAATCGGGGGCCTTCGTTTCCGTTGTCTTTCATAGCGTGCGACTGTTGACCGAAGCGGGGCGCGACGATGAGGCACGGCGGCGTCTGGACGCATTGCTCACGCAAGACCGCGCGACGTTTCCGCCCTCCGCACTCAATCTGCTTTTGAGTCAGAGAATGCGACTGGCGCGCGACCTCGATGAATTTCTTCGCTTCGCGCAACGCGTGCCTTCCGCCTTCTCCTACAACGAGGACGGACGGCAACTGCCCGCCGACACGAAGGAGTTGGAGAAGGACGAGCACCTGAAAACCTACGTCGGCGGGCGCACGCTCTTTGATGACGACGCGGCCAGCATCATGAATCGACACATGCCGCTCGCGCTCCTCAGAGATGCCGCACGCAGCAACGTGCTTCCAGATTCGTTGCGACGCGAGGTTGCCGTCGCCGCATGGGTTCGTGCCGTGTTGTTGAACGACAGAGAAGCGGATAGGGAGTTGACGCCGGTTCTGGTCGCGCTCGTACCGGAGATGCGTGGCTATCTCAATGCGGACGTTGACGGCACAGACGATGCGCGAAAGTTTTCTGCGCTCTACGCGATTCTGAAATTCCCCGGCGTGAGTCCATACGTCGGCGTGGGTGTCGCGCGCGAGACGCCCGTCAAAGAAATCGACAACTACCGCAACAATTGGTGGTGCTCGTTCGACATCGAAACCAGCCCTTCGACTTCTGAGAATGTTGAGAAAACTGCTGATTCGACCAGTAAAGACGCGGGTTCAACTGATAGTGCCAGTCGTGCCGCGACGCGCGCGCGAGCTTCTTCGTTCAAGTTCTTGAACGCGTCGCAAGTCGCTGCGGCGTCACGTGAGGGTGCGCGTCTCGCGTCTCTCGGCACGGCTCCGAATCATCTCTCGCGTCTCGCCGTCGAGTGGGGCAACAAATTTCCCGACGACCCGCGTGTGCCCGAAGCACTCCATCTCGCCGTGAAATCGACGCGCTACGGTTGCTCCGACCAACAGACGGGCGCGCTCTCCAAAGCTGCACACACGCTTCTGCACAGGCGCTACCCCAGAAGCGAATGGACGAAGAAGACGCCCTACTGGTTCAAAGGAACTTAAAGAGAGCGGCGGAAGTCCAAAGTTCAGAGGCAAAAGGTAAGAAGCAAAACACGTCTTCACTTTTACCTTTTGCCTTTTTACTTTTGCCTTTTGCGGATGCGACGGCACATAATCTCCATTATCGAAATTCAAAACTCTGGACACGTTTTCAAGGAGGGCGCATGACCGAACATAAGCACACGAATCGTCTCAAGGATGAAACCAGCCCGTATCTTTTGCAACACGCGCACAACCCCGTCGAGTGGTATCCGTGGAGCGAGGAAGCGTTGGCGCGCGCACGCGCGGAAGCCAAGCCGATTCTCTTGAGCATCGGTTATTCGGCCTGCCATTGGTGTCATGTGATGGAGCGCGAATCGTTCGAGAACGAAGAGATTGCGCGCCTGATGAATGATAATTTCATCAACATCAAAGTTGACCGCGAGGAACGACCCGACCTCGACCAGATTTACATGAACGCCGTGCAGATGATGACGCGCCACGGCGGTTGGCCGCTCACAGTCTTTCTCACACCCGAACTCGTCCCCTTCTACGGCGGCACATACTTTCCGCCCGACGACCGCCACGGCATGCCCGGCTTCCCGCGCGTGCTGCTCGGCGTCGCCGAAGCCTTCCGCACACGCCCGGACGAAATCGCGCAAAGCGCCACGGAAATTTTAGGAGAGCTTCGTCGGATGTCGCTGACGAGCGCGTCGCGCGAAGTGATTTCGACCGAACTACTCGACAATGCCTTTCGCGGCATCGCGCGAAGTTACGACCCAAAAGAGGGCGGTTTCGGTTCCGCGCCGAAGTTTCCCGCCGCGATGAGCCTCGAATTCTGCCTCCGCATCCACCACCGAACCGGACGCGACGACGCACGCGACATCGTGACACACACTTGCCGCAAGATGGCCGAAGGCGGCCTCTATGACCAACTTGGCGGCGGCTTTCATCGCTACTCGACCGATGCTCGCTGGCTCGTCCCTCATTTCGAGAAGATGCTCTACGACAACGCGCTTCTCTCGCGTCTCTATCTTCATGTCTATCAGGTGACGGGCGACGCCTTTTTCCGTCGCATCGCGGAAGAGACGTTTGATTACGTCGTGCGCGAAATGACGGACGCGAGCGGTGCGTTTTATTCCACGCAGGATGCCGATTCGGAAGGCGTCGAAGGCAAGTTTTTTGTCTGGACGACGGAAGAAACCGAAACGCTTCTCGGCGCAGAAGACGCACGAATCTTCAACGCCTATTACGACGTGACCGCGCATGGAAATTTTGAAGAGAAGAATATCCTCAACGTGCCGCGTCCGGCGGTGGAGGTCGCGCAGCAGTTGGGCGTCTCCGTGGAACGCCTGTCGGAAGCGGTCGAGCGCGGTCGCCGCATTCTGTTTGAAGCGCGCGAACAACGCATCAAACCCGGCAGAGACGAGAAAGTTCTCACCGCCTGGAACGGCCTCATGCTCGAAAGTTTTGCCGAAGCCTCAGCGATTTTAGACCGCGCCGACTATCGCGAAGTGGCCGAACGCAACGCCGAATTCGTGCTCGAAAATTTGCGCCGCGAAGGGCTGCTGCTCCACGTCTACAAAGACGGACAGGCTAAACACACGGGCTATCTCGACGACTATGCATTCTTTATCTCCGGCCTCATCACGCTCTACGAAGCGACGGGCAAGACGCGTTGGCTCGAAGAAGCCACGACGCTCGCCGGACGCATGGTGGATGAGTTTTGGGACGAAGAAGAAGGCGGGTTTTTCTATACGGGCAAGAGCGGCGAACAACTCATCGTCCGTAACAAAGATTTCTTCGACAACGCCACGCCTTCAGGAAATTCCGTCGCCGCCGAACTTCTCCTGCGTCTCGCTCTGCTCACCGAAAACGAGGAGCACTACCGCAAAGCTGTGACCATTCTGCGTCTCGTCCGCGACTCGATAGCGCGTTATCCTTCCGCCTTCGGCCTGACGCTCTGCGCGATGGATTTTTATCTCTCGACAGCCAAAGAGATTGTCATCGTCGGTTCATCGAAAGACGAGGCGACGAAGACGTTGGCGCGTGTGGTTTGGAGTCGTTATCTGCCAAACAAGGTGGTCGCGCAAGCCGCCGAAGGCGACGGAGAGGCCGCGCGCATCTCGCCGCTTCTACACGAACGACCAATGCGCGAAGGTCGCCCGACCGTCTACGTCTGCGAAAATCGTAGTTGCCTTGAACCCGTCACGACGCCGCAGGAGTTAGCCGCTCAACTCGATGCGAGCCGTGGAAAAAGTACGGGTGGCGTCTCCTGACAGCGACAGTTGCAGACGATTTCAGGCGCAAGTGCTTCTCATCATCCCAGGAGAAAGGCCGTGAGATGTAGGGAAATTGCTACATTTCACGGCCTTCCTCTTATATTTGCCGACGGACTACCGTTTGACCGCTTGGCTCATTTACAACTTGACCGCTTCGCTCAAAGCTTCCAGTAGTTCTTCACCGAAACGTTCGATTTTGGCTGTCCCCAAACCGTGAATCTCCGTGAGTGCTTCGAGCGAGACGGGTCTTGCGCGCGCGAGGTGTTCGAGCGTTTTGTCTGGACAAATCATGTACGCAGGTAAGCGCGAAGCGTTGGCACGCGCGAGCCTCCAACTCTTCAAATGCGCGACGATTCTTTTCTCTTCGACGGTGAGCGGCACGGGCGGCGATTGCGGCGCGCGTCTCCTGCGAGGCGTCTTTCGTTCCCCACTGCTCGGCGCAAGAGTCGAGATTCGTAACGCGTCCTCCCACCTTCCTTGCTCCTGCAAAACGCGTCGAAGTTCATCGTAGACATGAAGTGTGATGTGCGCGTCGGCGGCAGCGTAGGCGAGTTGGTTCCTTGTGAGCGGGCGACGATGCCAGTTCGATTGGCGCAAAGTTTTATCCAGAGGCAAACCGAAAAGATGCTCGGAGACTGCCGCTAAACTGTACGACGAAAGACTCAGCGCCATACGTGCCATTCTTAGCGTATCGACGAACGCGACCGGACGCAGCCCCGCTCCCATCAACACCATCTCATCAAAACGCGCATTGTGCGCCGCCATCGACACATCGGGCGATTCGACCAACGGACGTAAAACCTCCGTCTCAACTTTGAGCGCATCAATCACCAACACAGACCCCTCGCGCGACGCAATCTGCACCAGCGACACGCGCCCGCACTTCAACTTCGGATCGAAGAAGGTTTCCGTGTCGAGACCGACCACCGTCTCGTCGCCGAGAGTCTTTAAGGCGTCGCGGGCGGCATCCGTGTCAGTGATAAAATTGAATAATGGTTCCACTGTCGGAATCATGCCGTTCATACCCTAGACCGCCTGCACCATAACTTAATCAGCTTGACGCAATCGGAGATGAAGCTTTCCATTCCTCCGCAAACGAAAAGGCGCGCCAACACACAGCGCGCCTTTTACGTTCAGAAAATTCGACAAACAAGATTACGGGGTGCGGTTCGCATTGGCATTCGCGGCACCAGTGCGATTCGTGTTGGCGGCGTTGCTGTTGCCCATGTTGCCGTTCATGTTGCTGTTGCCCATGTTGCTATTGGTGTTGCCACCCATGTTGCCGTTCATGTTGCCGTTGCCCATGTTGCCGTTCATATTGCCATTCATGTTTCCGGTGCCAGTGGTGCCAGTATTGCCTGTCGTGCCGGTGCCGGTCATGTTGGTGTTCGTCGTGTTGGTAGTCGTTGTCGTTGTGGTAGTAGTGGCGTTAGCGTTATTGGCGTTAGTGTTCGCGGTGTTGGTATTGTCCGCAGCAGTACAACCGGCCCAGAGACTGGCTACTGTGAGTAAAGCCAGAAGAGCTAAAGTTCGTCGCATCGAGTTTCCTCCTGTACCCCCGCAGGGTCAGATTGTTGGGGAGCTGAGCGGGCTTTCGCGCTACGCTGAATGGTTTCCGCAAACAGCTCAGTGTCCAAGGTTTAGCCCCAGACGAAGACTTCCCACGCGCTCGAAATGCCGCCAATCGGGAGTTCGCCTATGAAGCCTGCTATTTTTCGCACAGACTCTTCAGGGCGCATAAAAATTCACCCTTCAGAATCAAGATTGCCGTAGCGACACTAAATTCGCTACTTTCAAAACATGCACGCGCTTTTTGGCGGTCATTGAGCACCCCCCTGCATTTCTGTCCGAAGACAGAGGGAGTGGGGCAAAACGCTTCATGCCCAACAGAAGCGCGCTCCTCGGAGACTTCCGGCTCGCGCGATCTTCCCCAACCAAACTTGCCTGACTGTTTAAAGCGCGCGTAGTGTAACACTAGAATAGCCGGAAATACACGATTTTTTTTCCCACGTCAAGCCCCCAAGCCCCGTCTACGCCCCCCCTTGACCCGAAACCATCAACCATCAATTCAACAAAATGACCCACTGCAACCTCCGTCTAGCTCTTTCCAAAAATTTTCCATGAAGTTTTTTCCGACATAGCTGCTCGGCGATAAAATGTTCCCGCTTTTGTCGCTTATGTCTACACATAAACCTAGTTAACAGAACAATTTAAGTACGAATTAGCATAATCCGAAGCTGATTTTTATGAGCTGACTTGTGTTAAACACCTTTCGGCTTTGAAATCGTGTCTCTGGAAGTTGTACGGATGACCGAAAGCGCCGCTGTTTCAAGGTAAATCTTGTCTTTCTAGAGCTTAAACGCTTGACTGGTTTGTAGAAAACCGCTATCTTGTTGTAGGCCAACCATGTTGGCATAGTTTTACAACCACTTGCCCTCTCAAACATCGCGCAACCAGACGGACGCGGATGTGTCGTGCGGCACCTCTCCTTCGGCAAACCTCTATTCTGACAAAAGCTGCTCCCGGAAGAATCCACAACTATGCCCAAAGATAATTGGAAAAGCCTTGCGCTGCTAGGCGGAGTTGCAGCATTGGGAACTGCACTCCTCGCATATTCGCTCTACGGTCTGTGGCAACTGGACTGGAAAAGTCTTGCATGGTGCGCGGGGCTGCTGGTTCTGACCATTCCGGCGGGGCGATTCACCGTCTCGGTGATGAGCGCAGACGGGTCGAGCCAGAGCCGCAAGTCGGTCGCAGATGCTTTTGTGCTTCTCGCGGCGATGATGTACGGCGTCGTGCCTGCGACGCTGCTGGCAGGGGTTGACGGCATCGCTTCATTTCGTCGGAAGCAGAACCACCGCCAGGCGATTTTTTCGACGGGCGCGGCGGTAGTTTCGACGTTTGTCGCAGTTCTGCTCTACGAGGGGCTAAAAAGATTGCTGGCCGCGGGCGACCCTACGCTTGTGAGCCAATCCGCGCCCCTCGGTCTGCTGTTGCTTCCGCTCTACGCGTTGGCGCTCGTCCAATACTTTCTCAGCACTTTCGCTTCGGCGGCTTTCAACGCCTTCGAGGAAGGACACATGCGTCTGACGATTTCGCGCGACAGTCTCATCTGGAGTTCGATGACGCATGTGGCGGGCGCATCGGCGGCGGCTCTGTTCTACTCTGCATGGCACGGCGGCGGCATCTCATATCTCTTTGTCGGTCTGTTAATCATCGCGCTGGTTTATCTGTTGTACCGTCTCAACGAACAACGCGTCGATGAGATTCGACGCGCCGAGGCGGACACACTCATCCACCTGCAACAGATGGCCGAATTGCATATGAACACTATCGAATCGCTCGCCATCGCGATTGATGCCAAAGACCAAACCACTCACGGGCACGTCCGTCGCACGCAGATTTATGCGATGGAACTCGGCAAACTCCTCGGCGTCAAGGATTCGGAGCTTGATGCGTTGCGGGCTGGCGCGTTGCTGCATGACGTTGGGAAGTTGGCCGTGCCGGAATATATCTTGAACAAGCCGGGGAAGCTGACGGCTGCCGAGTTCGAGAAGATGAAGGTTCACACGGTGGTCGGCGGCGACATCATCAAGCGCGTCAACTTTCCTTATCCGGTGGAAGATATTGTCCGTTTTCATCATGAGAAATGGGACGGCACAGGTTATCCGAGAGGACTCAAGAGCGAAGAGATTCCGCTTGTGGCGCGCATCATCGCGGTGGTCGATTTTTACGACGCGACGCGTTGCGACCGTCCTTATCGTGTCGGCATGAAACGCGAGGATTCGTTGGCGTTGCTGCGTCGCATGGCGGGTTCGTCCTTCGACCCGCGCGTGGTCGATACGTTTCAAGAGCACATTGATTACTTCGACAGTCTGATTGCCGAGCAGGACATACAGGAACAGGTCGCTTCGGAAGACGAGATGACGAACGCGCGTCCAGATGCGGGTTTGGCCTCGGACATCCTCGGCGCACCCGACGACGCTTCGGGCTTCCGTTCGATTGCCGAAGCGCAACGCGAAGTTTTTGCGCTCCACGAAATCGCGCAGACCATCGGCTCGTCGCTCAACTTACAGGACACCGTGACGCTCGTCTCAAGTAAACTCCGCGCCATCGTACCCTTCGACATATGCATCATCTACATCGTCGATGAGAAGTCGGGCAAAGCACTCGCAGCGCATGTCGCGGGCGAACATACAGAAGTTTTTACGCGTAGGCGCGTGACCATTGGCGAAGGCATTACGGGATGGGTCATCGCCAATGCGCGTTCGATGTGCAACACATCGCCGGAACTCGATTTGGTCGGGTTGCCGGAAGATGTTTCGAGCAAGATTAAGGGAGTGCTCGTCTCGCCGCTCATCCGCGAAGACGGCGCGTTCGGAGCCATCACGCTCTACTCCACCAGTCGCGTCTCCTACACGACGGAACACGTGCGCCTTCTCGAATCGGTTTCGCAACACGCATCGAGCGCACTCAACAATGCGCTCATGTTCGAGAAGACCAAAGAGAGCGCACTCAATGACCCACTGACCGACCTGCCGAACGCGCGCGCGCTTCACTCCATGCTTGAGCAGAAACTCGCGGAGTGCCAGCGTTTGAACCGTGAATCGTTAGCGGTTATCAGCATCGACCTTGACGATTTCAAGCTCGTTAACAATCAGTACGGGCACGGCGTCGGCGACCGTCTGCTGGCGACGACGGCGGAGGTGATTAAGAAGCAGATGCGACAGATGGATGTCTTGTCGCGTTATGCGGGCGACGAGTTTGTCGCGGTGATGCCGATGGCGTCGTTGGAGGTGGCGCAGATGGTGGCCGAGCGAATTCGCATGGCGGTCGAGACACATAAGTTTCCTGTACGGACGGGCAAAACGACGCAAATCGGTCTCAGTCTCGGTATCGCGTGTTTTCCCGCCGACGGTGAATCGGTGGCGAATCTCTTGATGGTTTCCGAGCGTAACATGCAACACGACAAGAACTCACGAAGACTCTCGCCGGGCATTTCGCCTTCAAACCAGATTGCGTCGATAGACGCTTTCCGCTGATTTATCTTCGACAAATCACCTCTCTTTCGACGCACACTGTTCTGCAGAACAGTGTGCGTTTTTTCTGTCGGCGTCTCTTTTTGCGCGATGGCGTCTATCTCGCGTATAATCTCGTTTCGTAATATCAACAATTCACTCGTCAGCAAAGATTTCGCTCCGGCCTCTTGCGCGTCGGAGTGTGTTGCTCAAAACGGCGCTCAACGTGAAGCGTCAGAGACAGTCGGCAATGAGCGAGTTTAAAGTTACACCCATGAGACCACGCGACCAGCAGACAGAAGCGGCGGCCACCGGGCTGGCCGAAGCGACCGACACGATTAATCCGTCCGAATTGCGCGCCGAACACGAACAACGCATCCACGACCAGACGGAGCGCATGGATGCGCTCGACGGCGAGGCGTTGCTGCGGATGCTTTATCAGATGGTGTTGATTCGTCGTTTTGAAGAGAAGGCGGCGGAAGCCTACACGCTCGGCAAGATTGGCGGTTTCTGTCATCTCTACATTGGACAGGAAGCGGTCGCCGTCGGCTCGCTCGCGGCATTGCGTCCGGACGATTACGTCCTGACAAGTTATCGAGACCACGGCCACGCGCTCGTCCGCGGCACATCAGCCGACGAAGTGATGGCTGAGTTGTTCGGCAAAGCGAGTGGCTGTTCGTCGGGCAAAGGCGGCTCGATGCATCTCTTCGACCGCGACGCGAATTTTCTCGGCGGCCATGCCATCGTCGGCGGACAGATTCCACTGGCGACCGGCATCGCTTTCGCCACCAAGTATCAGGGTACAGATAAAGTGACGCTCTGTTTCTTCGGCGAAGCTGCCGTCAATCAGGGCGCCTTCCACGAATCGCTCAACATGGCGCAACTGTGGAAACTGCCATGCATCTACATCTGCGAAAACAATCAGTACGGCATGGGCACTTCGCTCGCCCGCGCGATGTCGCTGCAAGACGTTTCGCAGAAAGCCTACGCCTACAATATGGTCTCCGAGTTTGTTGACGGCATGGACGTGCTCGCCGTGCGCGAAGCGACGCTGCGCGCCGTCGAACGCGCGCGCAAGGAATTCTTGCCGACGTTGCTTGAGATTCGCACCTATCGCTTCATGGGACATTCTATGTCCGACCCCGGCAACTATCGCACGCGTGCCGAAATCGAAAAGTATCAGGAACGCGACCCGATAAAAGTCTTCACAGCGAGTCTCAAAGACAAAGGATTGATTGACGACGCCGCACTTGCCGACATCGAAACGCGTGCACGCGCAGAGGCGGAAAAATCCGTCCAGTTCGCGGATTCGAGTCCCGAACCCGCGCCGCAGGAGCTTTTCACACACATTTACTCTCAACCGATTAAACCCGGAACGGGCAATCAATAAAGGACAGACGCGGCGCGCGGAGCGACTGCCTTCCGTTCGCGCCGCACGCTTTTTATCCGTCACTTGACAGAATTTTTGGAGGTTTTGTAGATGGCCGTCATCACCATGCGCGAGGCGCTGAATCAGGCGTTGCGCGAAGAGATGCGCCGCGACGAGAGTGTTTTTCTGATGGGCGAAGAAGTGGCCGCTTATCAGGGCGCGTACAAGGTTTCAAAGGGGCTGCTTGAGGAGTTTGGCGACAAACGCGTGGTCGATTCGCCGATTACAGAACTCGGTTTCGCAGGTCTCGGCGTCGGCGCAGCGATGGTCGGCCTGCGTCCGGTCATCGAGTTTATGACCTTCAACTTCTCCCTGCTCGCCACAGACCAAATCGTCAACTCCGCCGCCAAGATGCTCTACATGTCGGGCGGTCAATTCAATATTCCGATTGTGTTTCGCGGCCCCAACGGTTCGGCCTATCAGGTTTCGTCGCAGCACTCGCAGGCGATGGAATCATGGTACGCGCACTTCCCCGGCCTCAAAGTCGTGATGCCTTCAACTCCGGCGGACGCCAAAGGGCTGCTCAAGAGTTCGATTCGAGACAACGACCCCGTTATCTTTCTCGAACAGGAGAGGATGTATGGTAACAAGGGCGAAGTGCCGGACGACGAAGATTTCACGATTCCACTCGGCGTCGCGGATGTGAAACGCGAAGGCACGGATGCCACCATCGTCGCGCGTTCGCTCATGGTTCCCTTCGCGCTCAAGGCGGCGGAGGAACTTGAGAAGCAGGGCGTCTCGGTTGAAGTCATCGACCCGCGCACGATTCGCCCGCTCGACATCGAAACCATCGTCAACTCTGTGAAGAAGACCAATCGCGTCGTTGTGGCCGAAGAGTCGCATCCGTTCTGCGGCGTCGGCGCGGAACTGAGCGCGCAGATTATGGAACGCGCCTTCGACTATCTGGACGCGCCCGTCTTGCGCGTCTCCGGCGTCGATGCGCCGATGCCCTACGCGAAGAATCTTGAGAAGCTCGCGCTTCCCGATGTCGAACGCCTCATCGCCGCCGTGCGCCAGGTAGCGTATTTGGATTAACTCATTTCCTCGTCGGTTCAGTTAATCATTGAAACATTCTTAACGAAGCAATGATTAACTGAACCGATGAATCAATTAGGAGATTGAATGGCAACGCAAGTCGTAATGCCCAAGCTCTCGCCGACGATGGAGGAAGGGCAACTGTCGAGATGGCTCAAGCGAGAGGGCGACAAGGTTGGCGTCGGAGAGCCGCTCGCCGAAGTTGACACGGACAAGGCGACCATGGAGGCGCAGGCTTTGACGGATGGCGTGCTCCGAAAGATTCTCGTCAACGAAGGCGAGACCGTGCCGCTCGGCGCGATTATCGCCATCATCGGCACGGCGGACGAGGACATTTCCGCGCTTCTCTCTCAAGCGACATCGGGCGAAGCTGCCGCCGAGAATAAGAAGAACATCGAAGAATCGGTGAAGGCCGGAGGCGACGGCGCGCAGACCGAACTCGCGCAGGTCGTCCCCGGTGGCGAGCGCACGCAGGCCACTATTCAAGGACAACCGCTCACGGGCGATGTCGGCGGCCAACCCTCCGCACAAGAGTCGCAACAAGCGACGCCGACAACCACACAGACAACGACAGGTGACGGTGGCAGCGGCGCGGGTGGCGCGGCGGGAGGCAACGGGCAGAGCGTCGAGACTGCGGGCGCGGGCGGTCGCATTATCGTCTCGCCCATCGCCGCACGTATGGCCGCCGAACGCGGCATCAATCTCCGTACGCTCACAGGGAGCGGCCCCGGCGGTCGTATCATCAAACGCGACATCGAAGCGGCGGCAAGCGGCGCAGGCGAACAGCCACAGCCCGCCAACGCAACGCCACAGGAACCGCCACCCGCGAAACCGCAAACAACCGAGACGCCCGCCGAGTCTCCCGCGACGCAAACCGCACGCGCGCCGCAAACATTCACGCAGGCCAACGTCGAAGGCGCGTCGCCTTTCCGCGATGAACCTCTGACGACGATGCGCGCAACCATCGCGCGTCGTCTCGTCACGTCAATCGGCCCCGTACCGCATTTCTTTCTCACCACAGAGATTGAGATGGACGCGGCGGCAGCACTCCGTCGTTCGCTCAACGAACTCGACGCCGAACTCAAAATCAGCATCAACGACATCATCATCAAAGTGGCGGCGGTTGCGCTCACGCAGCATCCGTCGGTCAACGCTTCGTTTCAAGACAAATCTCTGCGCTTCTATGAACGCGCCGACATCGGCGTCGCCGTCGCCATCGAAGACGGTTTGATTACGCCCGTCGTCCGCTCGGCTGATAGAAAATCCATCGGACAGATTAGCCGCGAAGTACGCGAACTGGCCGAACGTGCACGCTCGCGCCGACTCAAACCGGAGGAGTACACGGGCGCGACGTTCTCCGTCAGCAATCTGGGCATGTTCGGGATTGACGAATTCACGGGCGTCATCAATCCGCCGGAAGCCGCGATTCTGGCGGTCGGCGCGATGCAGCCGAAGCCCGTCGTGCGTGAAGGCGAAGTGGTCGTGCGTCAGTTGATGCGCGTCACGATGAGTTGCGACCATCGCGTGATTGACGGGGCGACCGGCGCGAAGTTTCTCCAAACCTTCAAGAAGCTTCTCGAAAACCCGTTGCTTCTCATGCTCTAAAATTTTCATCAAACAGGGACACCACAACCAATGAGTGAACAAGACAAAAAAGAACAGGCTATCAACCCGCAACCGGAATATCAGGAACCGTCTGCCGCCTCCGCGCCCGAAGCGGACGAATCGAGGATTGGCGGTCAGGCCGTCGTCAATTCACAGGTGACGGACAATCAGACTGACCCTCAAGTGCCGGGTAATCGCGCGGAGGGCGAGGGCGTCGAGCAGACGGGCGAAGGCACGGGCGCGAAGGCTGGCGAATACAGTTAGACTCCGTTTCACAATTTTCCGCAGAAACACAGACGAGGCAAGAGGAGAAAAGCAAAGGGCAAAGAATCCAAACTTGTCTTAACCTTGTTCCTTTTCCTTTTCCCTTTTCTTCTTCATGCCGCGTCACGCCCGAAACGTCTATCCACATCTTGCGCTTCTGGCGGTGCAGGTGATGTTCGGAACGTGGCCGATTATCGGCAAGATTGCGTTGCGTGCGCTGCCGAGCACTGGCCTCGTCGCTTTTCGCGTCGCCGGGGCGACGATTGCGTTCGCACTGCTCCGGCGTTTTACGCGTCATGTCCCCATCACACGTCGCAGCGACTACCTGCGCCTCGCGCTTTATAGTCTGCTCGGTGTCGTCCTCAATCAGTTTCTTTTCACCAAAGGACTGGCGCTCTCGACGGTCGTCAACGCGACGCTTCTCGGCACGGCGATTCCCGTCTTCACTCTGCTCATCAGCATCCTGCTCGGCTACGAACGCGCGTCGCTTCGGACGTGGCTCGGAACGGCGCTCGCCGCATCCGGCGTCATCTATCTGATTGACCCCTTGCGCGCGGATTTTTCCGGCGACACGACACTCGGCAACGTCCTGCTCGTCGCCAACACGCTCTGCTACGGCGCGTACATCGCCCTCTCGCAAGACGTGCTCAAACGCTACGGCGCGCTCACCGTCATCACATGGATTTTCGCCTTCGGATGTGTCGGCACCTTGCCCCTCGGCGGTTTCTATCTCGCACAAACTCCGTTGGAAAATCTCGGCCCTGGCATCTGGCTCGCCGTCCTCTACATCATTCTTGTGCCCACCGTCAGTGCATACTATCTCAACGCGTGGGCGCTGGCGCGCGTGGCTCCAAGCACCGTCGCAGTTTATATCTACCTGCAACCGCTCATCGCGTTTGCCGTCGCGCCGCTCGTCCTCGGCGCGGAAGAACAATGGACGCGACGCACGACGGTCGCTGCCACGTTGATTTTCGCAGGCGTCGCCGTCGTGACGTGGCGAGCGCGCACACGCGTCATGGAAGAAGTGTCGGAGCACCCGGACGCGCTCGGCCACTGAATTCTGTTATGATTTTGCTGAAACGATTTTCCGCGAAATGTCCGTTCAAGCAACAGAGCATCATTCTCATCCCTCGAACGCGAAGGAGGCGCACGCCAAAAACTCCGCGGCGCGTCTCTCCATCTTTGCCGCCGCCTTTCTCATCATCCTGAAGACGGCGACCGCATGGTTCACAGGCTCCATCAGCGTGTGGGCGTCGCTGCTCGATTCGGCGATGGACATCATCGCTTCAACCATCAACTTCTTCGCCGTCCGCGCCGCCTCGCGCCCGCCCGATGAAGACCATGCCTACGGTCACGGCAAAGCCGAATCGCTCGCCGGACTCTTGCAGGCGGCGGTCATCGCGGCGTCGAGTTTTTTTCTCATCAGCGAAGCCGTCCGCAGATTGCTCAGGCCGCATGAGACGCAACTCGAATGGCTCGGCATTGCGACGATGTTCATCGCCGCGACGGTCAGCGTCGCGCTCGTCGCCAAACTACGTCGCACCGCGCGCGACACTGATTCGCCCGCGCTTAGCGCCGACGCCGCGCATTACATCTCCGACGTGTACACCAACGGCGCGGCCTTCGTCGCGCTCGTCATCACCCTCTGGACGGGATGGCGACTGGCCGACCCGCTCATCTCAATCATCATCTCTCTCTACATTCTCTGGACAGCCTTCGGCGTCGCGCGCGAGTCGGTGGACGTGCTGATGGACAGACGCTTGCCCGTCGAGATTGACGAAAAGGTGGATACGGTCGTCCGTCGCTTCCGCGAACAGGGCGTGCTCGGCTTTCACGACCTTCGCACGCGCCGCTCCGGTTCTTACAAATTCATCGACCTCCATCTCGAAGTCGAACGCCATCAGAGCCTCGAAGACGCACACGCCCTCACGGTACGCGTCCTCCGCGCCATCGAAGCCGAAATCCCACGCACACGCGTCCAGATTCACACCGACCCCGCCGGATAAGACGATTGCGGATTTCGGAATTAAGAAACAGTAGCCAGCAGTCAGTAGAAAAGCATTCGGCGCACCATTTGCATCTTGTTTATTGTTCGCGGTTCTGAATGCCAACGTCTGAATTCTGGCTGCTGACTCCTGAATACTTCTCCGGCCAATCCGCAATCCGAATTCCGCAATCCGCAATTGTTAGGCTGTTTTGAGTGTGCGGACGTTTTTGTCGTTTTCGGTTTCGACGAGGCGGCGGAGTTCGTAGAGTTTCATGAGAGCTTCGACGGGCGAGAGGGCGTCGGGGTCGAGTTCGAGGAGTGCTTGGTGGAGGCGCGGGTCGTTGGTGGATGCGAGGTTGGTGGCGTGCGTTTCGGTTGAGGGTGCGGCGTCGGGCAGTTTGCGTGTCTGGTCGGCGTTTGACTGCGCTTCGTAGGTGTTCAGCAGTTCTTTGGCGCGACGGACGACGGGGCGCGGGAGTCCGGCGAGTTTGGCGGCGTGGACGCCGTAGCTCTTGAGAGCGACGCCGGGTGTGACGCGATAGAGAAAACGGAGGTCGCTTCCCTTCTCGGCGATTTCGACGTGAAGATTCTGCACGCGCGGGAGCACTTCGGCGAGCGCGGTCAGTTCGTGATAGTGCGTGGCAAAGAGCGTCTTGGCGTGAAGTTGCGGATGATTGTGAATGTATTCGACGACGGCGCGGGCGACGGCGAGGCCGTCGTAGGTTGACGTGCCGCGTCCGAGTTCGTCGAGCAGAATCAGCGAGCGCGGCGTCGCATGATGAAGAATTTGTGCCGTCTCGACCATCTCGGTCATGAACGTGGATTCGCCGACGCCGATGCGGTCGTAGAGGCCGATGCGCGTGAAGATGCGGTCGCATAAGCCGACGGTGGCTTCGGTCGCGGGCACGAAACAACCCACTTGCGCCATCAAAACAATCAAAGCCGTCTGCCGCAAGTAGGTCGATTTGCCGGACATGTTCGGCCCCGTAATCAGTGCAATCTCCGGCGCACCGTCGCCGCCGCCGAGCACCACGTCGTTAGCTACGAAGCGGCCATCGTCAACCGTCGTTTCGAGCACCGGATGGCGTCCCTCGATGATTCGCAACGCGGGCGCATCCGTGATGACCGGGCGCACGTAACCGAACTCGGCGGACGCCCCGGCAAACGATGCGACCGTATCCACGTGTGCGACCGTCGCCGCCGCTCCCAGAATCTCCGTGCGACTCTTGCCCACTTCCGCGCAGACGCGACGAAACAGACTCGTCTCAAGTTCGGTGATGCGTTCCTCGGCGTTGAGCACCAGCGATTCGTATTCCTTGAGTTCGAGCGTAACGAATCTTTCCGTCTGCGCGAGCGTCTGTTTGCGCGTGTAGTCTTCGGGAACGAGACGCAGGTTCGGGCGCGTCACTTCGATGAAGTAGCCGAACACCTTGTTGTAGCCGACGCGCAGGCTCTTGATGCCCGTGCGCGCACGCTCGCGTTGCTCCATCTCGGCGAGAAAAGTTTTGCCGTTACGGAGCAGCGCGCGCAGGCTGTCGAGTTCTTCCGAAAATCCTTCGCGGATAATGCCGACGCCCTCTGCACGACGCGGCAAATCGTCCGAGATGGCCGAACGAATCAACTTGAGCGTCGCCTCGCACAACGGCAACGCCGTCAGACTCGCGCCGAAGCGTCGCGCATCACGTTGCAAGACGGCGCGCACGCGTGGAATCGCTTCGAGACTCTGCGCGAGCGCGAGAATCTCCTGCGGCGACGCGATGCCCGCACGCGCACGCGACGAGAGTCGTTCAAGGTCATGCACCGATTCGAGCGCGGCAAACGTTTCATGCCGCGCATCTTCATGTGCGACAAACCATGCGATGTGCTCCTGTCGCCTCGTAATCTCCGCCACGTCGAGCAAAGGTTGGCGTAACCAACGACGCAAAGTGCGTCCGCCCATCGCCGTACGCGTCCGGTCGAGCACAGATAAAAGCGTCGGCGCACCGCCCGCGCTCTCGAAGACTTCCAGACTGCGGACAGTAGCCGCATTGAGCATCATGAAGTTTTCCGTGTGATAACTCATGAGCCGCGTCAACTGTCCCGCCGCGACCGTCTGCGTCTCTTGCAGGTATGCGAGCAACGCTCCGGCGGCGGCGGTGGCGAGCGGCCAATGCGTCAGGCCGAAGGGTGCGAGCGTCCGCGATTCAAAATGTTGAAGGAGCGTGCGGCGCGCGTGCGTGTGCTCGAAACTCGCGTCTGGGCGACGGGTGATGAAGCCGGGGAGATGTGCATCAGCCACATCTAGGCGTTGCGGGAGTAGTAGTTCGGATGGGGCGATGCGTTCGAGTTCGCCGAGTGCTGCCGCATGTTCGAGTTCGGTGGCGGCGAAATCTCCGGTCGTTACGTCGGCATAAGCGACGCCTGCACGTCGCCCGTCGGTGACGTAGGCGGCGAGATAATTATTGACTTTGCTTTGGAGTAAGCCCGGTTCGAGCACCGTGCCGGGTGTGACGATACGGACCACGTCGCGTTCAATCAGGCCACGCCCCGCCGCTTCGCCACGGACGGGCGCGGTGGTCAGTTGTTCGCAGATGGCGACGCGATGGCCGCGTGAGATGAGTGTGGCGAGATGGCGTTCGAGACTGTGATGTGGGACGCCTGTGAACGGGACGCGCGTGTCGCGCCCCATCGCTTTCGTAGTGAGAACGATGTCGAGTTCACGTGCGATGAGACGCGCATCGTCGTCGAAAACTTCGTAGAAGTCGCCAATGCGGAAAAGGAGGATGGCGTCAGGGTGTCGCCGTTTGATGTCGAGATACTGTTTGCGGAGTGGGGTGGTGTTGGAGGCGGTCATCACTCGAAGAATTCCGCGAGAATGTCTTCCACCGACGTGAGCGCGCGGTGAAGTCGGCGGAGTTGTTCAAAACTGAGAATGGTCGTGACGCGACCGATTTCGTGAAACGCGCCCGTCCGCGCCACGCTCATCTGCTTCTGCGCGCGGTTGGTGTCGCGTTCGCTGGCGACGACGAGAAAGGGCTTGGTGCGTTGCGCTTCGTAGGCGCGTTTAAGTTTGGCGAGCGCGGCGTCGATGTTGCCCTTGCGCTGCACCTCGAAGACGTGGCTCAGGCGCGGACTCGTTTCGCTCTCGCGCCACACGACATCGTAATACTCAAACTCGCTTTGGGTGTGATAACCAAAAACACGACCGATGTCCAGTAGCATCTGCTGCACATCGGCATGCGAAAAGACAGCGGAACCACTCTGCTCGCGCGGCGCGTCTTCGGTCAGAGAAAACTGCGTGGCCTGCTCCGCGACGAGTTTGCGCCCCGTCGTGGTAATCGTCCAGCGTCCGCGCTCGCGTTCAATCAGGCGCTTTTCATCGAGCGCGCGACCCGCACGCTGTACCACTCTGCGCCACTGCGCGCGATGACCATTCTTGAGCGCGCCGACCTCCGCGCCGTCGAGTTGCGGGAAGTAGGCCACAAGGCGTCCGTAGAGAAAACGCACGTCGTCCGTGCCGCCCGTCGCGGCAAGTTCCTGAAGAATGGGCAGTTCGAGGCGTTCGACGCTGGGGTAAGTCATCGCCTGAGTTTATCGGGAGTCGTCTGGAATTAGGAAGGCGTGTGCGACGCGCCTTCAGAGGCATTTCTACTACCACAAACTTACAGGAAAAATGCACCCTCAAGCAAGCCCGCCGCAGTAAAATCAGACAGTAGAAAACACACGGCAAAAGGCAGCCAAAAACGCTTAGTTCTTGACTGCCCTCCATTTACTGCCTACTGCATTCTTTTTGCAGGATGTTTGCCGTCAGGCGGCGGTCTGCTGCGACTTCATGTTGAAGGCGAGAAGAATTTCGTCTGCGTCGAGCGTATCGCGCTCCATGAGTCCGGCGACGAGCGTGGCAATCTCCTCGCGACGCGCTTCGACAATCTCGCAGGCGCGCGACAACTGAACGTTGATAATCTCGTTGGTCGCCTGTTCGATGCGGTCGAGAAGTGCCTGACTGTGCGGGTCTTCCGGCCTGCCGAGGTGAATCGGCCCCAGAGGACTCATGCCGAATTCAGCGACCATCTTGCGCGCGATTTCGACGGCGCGTTCGATATCGTTGGAGGCGCCCGCCGTCATCGTTTCGAGAAGAATCTGTTCGGCGGCGCGTCCGCCTAGAAGCATGGCAATCTGGTCTTCCAGATACTCGCGCTTCTTCATCAGACGGTCGCGTTCGGGCAAAGACATGGTGACGCCGAGAGCGCGTCCGCGCGGAAGAATGGAGACTTTGTGAACGGGGTCGCCGTTTTTGACGCAGAGGCCGACCGCCGTATGTCCCGCCTCATGGACGGCGGTGGCGTATCGCTCGTCTTCGTCGATCATAAAGCCGTGACGTTCGACGCCCATCAGGATTTTATCGCGTGCATATTCGACGTGTTTGCGACCGATGGCCTCCGAACCGTCGCGCGAGGCGGCGATGGCGGCTTCGTTTAAGAGGTTGGCGAGGTCTGCACCGGAGAAGCCGGGCGTACCGCGCGCAATTGAGGTAAGGTCAAGTTCGGGTTCGAGTGTGAGATTGCGCGCATGCACGCGAAGTATCTGCTCGCGCCCGCGCAGGTCTGCGAGGTTGACGGTGATTTCGCGGTCGAATCTGCCGGGGCGCGTGAGAGCCTGGTCAAGAATGTCCGGGCGATTCGTGGAGGCGATGACGACGACGCCGCCGAGTTGGTTGAAACCGTCCATCTCAATCAAAAGTTGGTTGAGCGTCTGGTCTTGATCGGCGGAAGCTGAATCGCTGCCGCGACCGCGACGCCGACCGAGCGCGTCAATCTCGTCGATGAAGACGACGCAGGGCGACAGTTTGCGCGCCTGTGCGAAGAGACGACGGACGCGTGCCGCGCCGAGTCCCGCGAATTTCTCTTGAAAACTCGAACCGGAGACCGACAGGAAAGGCACTTTGGCTTCGTTGGCGGCGGCGCGTGCGAGCAGGGTTTTGCCCGTTCCCGGAGGGCCTGAGAGAAGAATCCCGCGCGGCGCGCGTCCACCCAGACGACCGAAACGCGCAGGGTCGCGTAGAAACTCGATGGTTTCCGCCAGTTCCGTTTTAGCTTCGTCAACGCCTGCGACATCGCCAAACGAGACGTTCTGCCCGTTGCTTCCGTCGGTCAATTTCCAGTCTCCGTGGCCGCCCATGCTGGCAAAGACGCGCCAACCGAAGAAGCCGAGCGCGAGCAGTGTGAGGAACGGCAAAGCCCAACTCAACACCGTCTCCCACGTGCTCGGACGCAGCGAACGAAATTCGACGGGCACGTTGTTTTTAGCAAACGCGCTGATAATCTCGTTTTGCGTGGCGGCGTTGGTGATGGTCGCCTGCGTCTGCGAACCGTCTTTCAGTATGACTGTCAGCAATTCGCCGTCAACCGTTAAAGATAAGGCGGTTGCGGCTCCGGCGAGTTCGGGCAGTTGTGTGTAGTTGACGTGGCGGATGACGGGTTCCGTGCGTTGGTAGTAAAGCTGGAAACCGACGAGCGCGAGCAGCAACAAGATGAGGCCGGCGGATGCGATGGTCAGACTTGTTTTTTGCGAACGGGGGATTTCTAGACGAGGTAGCGGCATAAAAAATATTTCTCCTGAGCATCGCAACAAATACGTCCGGGGGAACGGCTGCGGATGCCTTTGGGATTTAATATGGCAAAGAATTCGGAATTAGAGGAGTCATCAGAACGATGAGGAGAGGCGCTTGCAGCGTTGCGGAGCGACCCTAACCACTTCATTGCACCGTGCGTCGTGGACGAGCGCCCACATTCACACTCTACCAGCCTCTGTCTGCGGAAGTCCAGCAGAATTGTCGCCGCCATGCGAAACATCTATCGGCGCGATGCACGTTTTTCACCCAAACCTTTCAAAGAGAGACTCACTCACCCTTTCGGATGAACGCCGGGCGTCTTCGGTTGCCGTCCTTAACAACTAGAGGCCGGTGCAAAGAGGGTGTTGGCCTGTATCCGAACAGCACCGACAAAATAAAGGCGGTGGATTTCAGTACAATACTTCCTCTTTCGCCTTGCTGAAACACGCCCGCGCGAAGCCGCAGCGTACATATAAAACGAATAATAACAATGATTTAGACCTAACGAGCGATTTGTCTGAAGGGTGCTGGCACAGACGTTGCACAAAGGAAAGGCAAGCAGGTTCAATGGAACCAGAAAGACCTAAAACCGACGCTCAAAAAGGAGAAGGCGAACATGTTGTGGACAATTTTGGTGGTGCTTTTGATTCTCTGGTTAATCGGCTTTGGAACTGGCGTTGCCGGTAGCTTGATTCACCTGATTCTTGTGGTTGCACTCGTCATTTTGGTGATTAACCTTCTGACCGGTCGCCGCACCGTCTAGTCAAAGACGCAGGTTACCAACAACTTAATCAAGAAATGGGAGGCCTTTGCTTCAACGCAAAGTGGCCTCCCTTTCTTTTAATGTATCGAATTAAGCGGCGCGAGCTTAATCATTGCAGCGACACGATTAAACTCTATCGGTTTCCACATCGTTTAGCGCGTCTTTCGGGTGCATGAAAAACGTTCTAAGACGACTTTCCTTCACCATTCCTTCTAAAAATCAACCAGCTTTGCTTCCAGCCGACCCGTCACGCGCGCCACCGGATAACGACCGACGCGTGCGTCCAAATACGGCGAGCGTTCGTAGAAGAAACGCAGGCGCTCCTGCGCGCTCGACGCGAATTTCGCATCGTTCGCCACGCGTTGCTCGAACTCACGCCGCAACTTTTCATCTTTCGCCAGCATCTCGCGCGCCAACGACTCTAAAATGTAGTCTTCCGCGTACTCCTTCTCCTCGAAAATAGCGTGAAAGAATCCCCACGCGACGAGCGAATCGGGCGCGTCGGGTTCGAGCAGATGGAGCGCGGCGCGTGCGCCCGCCTGCGCCATCGGCACGACGACCGAACCCGCCGGAAATGTTCTACGCTCGCTCACAGGCGCGCTCTTGAAACTCACCATCGTATGTCCCTCGAATGACGACGCGGCGAATTTCACGTTGCTCAAACGATAGCTTTCGATTTCGAGCGTGGCGGGCGTGGCGAGTCGCTGCAAACGAAGTCCGTGTGCGGCAAGCACTTCAATCGCTTGCGTCCATTGCGGCGGGACGATGTAGAAAAGCGGCGGCGCGACCGCGACGGAAGCGCGTGCTTCTGTGTAGAAAGGAACGTCGAGGTCAAGAGGCTTAGTCGTGTCCCAGACCACTCGAACCGCGCCCGACACGTCGCTCAACTCGGTGCGATACGCCCATCCCTTCAGTTGTTTACGCGTTGGTTTGTCTGTCAATTCGACTCGCAACGCGACGCGTCTTGCCGGGTCGTAAGTCTTACCTTCGTTGATGGTCTGCTCGTCGGCGGTGCGCCCCGCACGAATCAAATTCTCCGGGTCACGATTCACCTCTTCGAGCGCAGCGCGCAGAATGTCGTAGGTTCCGCGCACGCGCGGGCGGTGCGGCTTGAGCATGTGCGTCTCGATAAGAAGCGCCGGACGATTACGCACGACGGGCACAAAGCCCGTGGCGAAACGCGGCGAGGCGATAAAACTGTCGATACCCTTCGTCGGGTCGCGATTGTCGCGGAAGACCATATAGGGCGAGAGGAGATTTTCGGGAGATTCCGCCGCCGGAATGATGCGTCGGTCGAAGGCTTCTTCCGCCCAGAGGCGTACAGGGGCAGCGACGTTCTCATGTCGCTCGTACTGGTAGGTCACGTGATAACGAAAGTCTGCGCCGTCCGTGACGTGGCAGTCAAGAAAGAGGTCTGGACTCCATTCGTTCCAGAGACGCAGCCATGCGCGCGTCTCTGGCGCGTCGGCTTTGATGTAATCGCGATTGAGATTCAAGTTGGAGGCGTTGCCGCGCCAACCCATTTCGGCGGGGCCGTTTTGATTGATGCGGTTGAAGGGGCTGCGCTGTTCGTGCCCGTCAACATTGAAAATCGGGATAAAGAGCACGACGACGCGTTGGAGCAGCGCGGGGCGCGTCTTTGTGATGGCGATGTCGCGGAGCAAGGCGAGTCCGGCGTCTTTGCCGTCGGTTTCGCCCGCATGGATGCACGCCTGTATCAAGACAATGGCTTTGCCCGCGCGCCGCGCCGACTGCGGCGTCCACGTCTCGCCCGTCGCGGCGACGAGGAGCGGCAGAGCGCGCCCTTCGCCACTTCGTCCGAACTCGCTGTAGCGAATGAGCGGCGAGGCGCCGTCGAGTCGGCGTGCATAGGCGATGGTTTCCTCGTAGCGCGCGGTTTCGCGATAGTCTGTGCGCTCCGCGTGCGTCTGCCATTCGGGCGGGACAGGTGGTGACGGCGGCGGTTGGCTTTGTGCGTTGGTCATGCCGTTAAGAATCAAGAGAGTGACGGTGGCGAGAAGTAGTTTGGACGGAATTGTGAATCGAAACATCCATGTCTCCCGAATCGTTGGAGCAAATTTTGCGTCGCGCGGAGCAAAAGTCAGGACGAAAAATCTGCGTTGCAGGAGCGACAACGCACGCGGCGTCGGGCGTTGAGCGTCGCGCATGACGTGCAGCGTTTGTACATCGTGCGCGCGAACCAGTTAGTGATGAGCGCGCTCAACAGCAGAATGCCGACGAAGACGACGACGCTCAACAAGGTATCTCTCAACTCTTATATTTCTCCCTGAGACTTTGATGATAACCGTGGCCGCGTTCGTAGCCGCGCCGGAAGGCCGCGTTGTCGTAAGCGTCGCTGTAGCGTTGGCGCAGGAGTTCGCCCGCTTCGTCGAAACTTCTGCCGCGCGTCTGCGGATGCAGCGACGCCTCGAAGCCGCGACGGTAAAACGGCTCGACGGTTTTGAAATCGCCGTCCTCGCCCGTGTACTGCTCTGCTTCCGCATCGCGCAAACCGACCCACCAATTATCGCGTGCCGCGTCGAGACTTTCGGCTCCCGCATCCGACAGAATCTTCTGCGCCGCTGCGCCGCGTTCGTCGTCTTCAGCCACGACGATAACCACCGTGCGTCCCTGTCGCAATGCGTCTTCGTAGACGTAGAGTTCGTCTTGCGGCAGACCTTCGGCCACGTTGTCTTCGAGTGCGCCGCCCGCCGCGATGCCTGTCGCCGCACCGCCCGCGCCGAGCAACGCTGCGCCGATGAGTCCGGCGGCGAGAATCGGCCCGACGCCCGGCACAAAGAAACTGGCTGCCGCCGCACCGAGATGCAAGCCTCCCGCGATGCCCAACGCACCACCCGCCACGCCGCCGAGCGCCTTGCCCATGCCGGGCTGTTCGGTCTCTGTGGTCGGCACGGCGGCGTCGAGTTCTTCGCTCGTTGTGCCTGGTGTCAGGAGGCTGATTCGTTCTTCCGCCGTCCCTATCGAACGCAGTTGTTCGACGGCACGTTCGGCGTCAGTCCGCGATTGAAATATGCCAGCGATGGTTCTCATGCACAGTTGGTTTTGAGCATCCGCACGTTTGCGGGCGCAGACGCTCCGGTCGCCTTTCCTCGACCGTCGTGCTTGGAAGTGTTTAGAAATTCTCTTGCGTAATGAAGCGATTTTAACATGAACCGGCGCGGCGCGTATTTCTTTGCGAGCGACTAAATGACAAAAAAACTTCGCGCAACGGGCGGCGACGTGGCGTGCTCGTTATGGTTGGAAGCGGGCGCTGTGATAATCGTTGAGGCTGGGGCGGGTGACGTGTTAAAGTATGGCGGTTGGTAATCTTACGAGTAGCGAGCAGAGACGAAGCATGATTGAAATCGTGGAAAAGCATTGGCCGATGTCGGTGGGCGACGGCAAGGCGTCGCGCAAGAAGAAGCCGAAGATTCTCGCCGTGACGACCGACTGTTGCACAGGTTGCAGCGGCTCGCCCGCGTGCATCGAGTATTGCCCGATTGAAGCCTGTATGTTTTGGGTGCCGGATGAAGACCACCCGCCGTTCGGGCGCATCGAAGTTGACCCGAATCTCTGTATCGGCTGCCAGAAATGCATCAGTAAGGGGCCGGAGGGCGCGTTTCTCGACGGTTGCCCGTGGGATGCTATCGAGATGGTTCCGACCGACGATTGGGAAGCCGCACACGGCGTCGCACTGTCCGACTCGCCGCCCGCGCTTACTGACGGTCGTTAACCGAAGATTGATTTTCTTGTGACGCGCGGCGTTTGATGGCTTCTACCGTCAACGCCGCTTGTCGTTTTATCTCCTCCGACATTCCTTCGACGCCCGTCGCATAACGTTCTACATCACTCAAATCTTCCGTCTCGCCGACGAGATACAACGCGCGCAGAGCCTCCCACACACTCGCACCGTCGGGCGCAAGTACAAACAGTTCGCGACCTGCCTGAAAGGTGTCGCCCTCTCGAAGCAGAGCCTTTTCGATTTTGCCGGGGAGCGGCGAGCGCAGTTCGTCTGTGGGTCGGCGGGCGTCGTTCGTGCGGTATTTGGCGAGCATGCTTTCGCGTTTGACGGGCGTGCCTTCAGTCAAGACCGTGAGCGCGGTTCCTCCGACATTTGACGTGACGGTGAACGGGCGGAGCATGGCGCGCAGTTCAGGGCGACCGCGACTGTCGCCGAAGCGGACGAGCGCGAGCGCAGCGTTGCGACGCACAATCGGCTCGGCGTCATTGAGCAACGCGGCGAGCGCCGCATGAAACTCCTCCGACTTGTTATCTCCGCCCATGACCCACGCCGCCGTCATACGCAAATCCGGCACCTGATGTGTCGTCAAGGCGACGATTTGCGGATACCAACGACGCGCGCTCGCGTCGCCCTTCGCCATCCGCTCGGACACCTGCGAAAGCGCGTGTTGGACGTGTCGGGGTTTTTCGTCGCGCAAGTATTTTTCGATGTCGTCGTCGCTCAAAGCGCGCCCGAACCACGTCCCGTACCACGCGAGAAACGGCATGATAATGAACAACGCCGCCACCAGCGCCAGCGGCCACGGCGAACGCCTGCGTTCCAAATTCAGGGAAGACGGAGGCGTCGCCGCACTTTCTTCTTGTTTTGGCGGATGATTATTGCCGGAGGCGTGGTCACTTAAAGCCATTATTTATCTCGGTTTCCCACGTTTTGCCTGAGTTTCAACGTGAAGGATAAATTTGATACAGCATGAGGTAGACGACGACGCCCGTCACGGAGACGTAGAGCCAGAGCGGGAAAGTCCAACGCGCGATGCGCCTGTGGCGCGCGTAGTCGCCACGCCACGCGCGAAGGAGCGTCACCGCGATGAGCGGCACGATGACCACCGCCAGAATCGTGTGCGAGATAAGGATAGCGAAGTAAACCGTGCGGACGAAACCCTCTCCCGTGAAACGCGTTGAGCCGTGGTTGTAATGGTAGATGAGATAAGAGACGAGAAACAACGTCGAAACGCCGAGCGCCGCGAGCATGCAAGAGAGATGCGCCGTTATCCTCCGCCGCATGATGAAATAAAAACCGACGAGCAGAAGCACGCCGCTCGTCGCATTGAGACAGGCATTAACGTGCGGCAGTATCGAATAATCCATGTTGACAGTGTAGCTTACAAACGGCGGCGAGACATGCTTGAGTCTTCCAATTCGTCAACTGCTTAACAAACCACTTCAAATATTGTCGTCATGCCGACACTTCATCCTTCACTTCAAATACGGGCGACTAGCTCCCGTCAAATGAAAGCTTTAATCCGCATTCCTCTCATCCATTTTCGGTGTCGTTTGGCGTCGCGGCATGTGGCGTCGGTTCGTTTGCCGCGTGCGCGGCGAGGCGCCTGCGAGCCGCCTCCGTCGGCGCATAAAAATCGTTGCCGCGTTCTTCCAACAGCCCTTCATCGACGAGCCGTTCGACCGTATAGAAGACGGCGGTGCGTGCGTCGGGGTCGTTGCTGTCGCCCGCCTCGAAAAGTTCGTGCAAATCAAGCGTTTCCCTGTCCCACTCCTCAAACTGGCGCAGCACGCGCAAGGTCAACTCGTCCATTTCAGCCATCGTCTCCTCCGCTTCGCACCACGACTCGCAGCATCACTTCACTCGACCAGCAGCCCCGAACGGACGAACGCGCCGTAGTCGCTTGATGAAACCGTCGGCAATCTGGCCTTCCACCGTGCCGCCGAGCGAGCCAATCTTACCGCCGAGCAACACGCGTTTTGTTTGCGGGTCAATCACGCTATAGATGAACTTGTTGGTAAATAGCTTGCGGTCAACTTCCAGAATCAGGTCGGCATCCGACTCTTCGCGCGAGATGGCAAAACCCCACATTTGAAATTCATCCCTGTCGAGCAATGCCTGCTCAAGAGCGGCGGGCTTAAAATAAACGGATTTTGTGCGGATGTAGATGGTTTGCGCGGAACGCAGCGCGTTTTCCGAACTTGAGACGGCAACGGTACTCTCTGGATTTTGCTTGGCCTCTGCCGTCGAATACAGACCAACCATGCAGGAAACCAACAGCAAGAGAATGAACGCACGGCGGATAATCGTCGTCATGGTTTTACCTCTGAACCTCAACCTCTGAAACATGAGTTACACGTCGATGATATTGTATATATCCCAATCTTTCTACCTATGGTGTGACACTTCCGCAACTGTCTCATTCTGTTCCTAAACACAAAGGCCGCTCCGACGTAGAAACGTCAAAGGCAGCAACGTCCCGGCTCGCAACATTTGTGAGGCGGGACGTTTTGCGTTGAGCGTCGGATGTAAATTTGAGCCTTGTTGACGCCGTGGGTGCGTGGGAATTCTTTGAGGCCGTGGGCGACTAAAGCGCACGTCGAGTTTAATCAGGCTGAAAGGCTGCGGAGACGGCGGCAGTGTCTTCATAGCAGTAGAAGCGAGAAAGTTTGCCATCGTTGATGGTAAAGACAATCGCCCATTCGATGTCGAAATGTTTTCGCGTCGGTTTAACGCGACCGCCCTCGCCGCCGAGGACGATAACGCGTTCGTCTTTGGCGATGAATTCGCGCGGCTCGAAGCGGTATAACTCGACGGATGAACCGATTTTGACGAGAAAATCCATCACGCCGTGGTGGCCTCGCCGCTCGCCGTAGTATGGAACATTGTCCGGCCCCGGAATCGTCCAAGACACATCCTCGGCGATGAAACTGAGGAGGCCGGGCACGTCGCCGCGTCCGAAGGCGTCAAAGATTCCCTGCGCGATTTGGATGTTCTGTTCTTCGCTCATCATTAACCTTTTTTCGGGGCGTGGGCGGGCTTGGGCGGTGGTTGACGCTTGGCGCTCATCTGCTCGTAGCCGCAACGCTCGCACTGCCAGATGGGAAAGACTGAATCCGGGTCGGCCTTGCTTTCATAGATGGCACGGTCGGAGGGAATGATTTTGCCGCCGCAACGCGGGCAGGCACGCCCGCGTATGCTCTGGCGTTCGATGTCGAGTACAGGATTGTCGTTTTCCGCCATCGCGTTCCTTGCGCTTCAGTGGTTGTCGTTGCTGCCGTCGCTCTCTTTGCGCCGTTTGAGAGCCACGACGAAGATTGAACAGAAGATGGCGACGGGCGGGACGAGCAGGACGAGGATACCGAAATTGAGCGTCCGCGCCATGTTGCCCGTCTTCGAGACAGCCGTCCGGCAGAGCGCGCACTGTGCGACGGTCTCCTGCGGAGAGACGAACAGCAGAACTGCCGTCACCATCGCGGCTGCCATCAAAATCAAGACGTTTCTTTTCCTGCTTCTCATCCGGTTGTTTGCGGTTCTCTCCGGCGTCGTAGTTGTATCCGTCAGTGGCTCGTCTCGGTCGCCGTCGGTGCTCCTGCGGGTGCCGTTGCGGTCGCATGAGCGGCGGCTGGCGTGGCGCGTAGTCTTCTCGAACGCATGCTGTCGGGGAAGAAGATAAAGAGGAGGCAGATGCAGACCACCAAAATTGGGATGAGCGTCAGCACCAGACTCCTGCGCTCGAAACGCAGGTGCATGAAATAGGCCACAATCAAAGCGGCTTTGATGAGCGACAAGCCCATCAGGATAATCAACATGATAACCAGAGACACTTCAAAGTAGGCGAGCAAAACCTCGATGAGCGTCATAAAGAGCAACGCGCCCAACACCGCCAGAAAAAGTTTTGTGCTGCCCTCGAAGTGAATCGGCCCTTCTTCGATGACGGGCACGTCGCCCGTGTCCGCGAATGGATTCTTGAGCAGACCCTTCTCGTAGGCCGTGAGCGCGGGATTGACGAGGAAGATACCCGCGAGCATCAGGCTCACGGCTGTCAGAAAGAGACTGTCGATGGTGAGAAAGTTGCCGGACATGGTGAAGTTTGACGCGGCGAGCGCGAGGAATCCGAGCGCGAGCAGAACGCAGATAACGTTCAAGACTAATTCCGGGTTCATCAGTCGCCGGAGTTTTTCCAGATGCGGATTCGGCGCTCTGCCGCCGGAAACCCTTCGTTCGTCGTCCGTTCGGGCGATTCCGTGTCGTTCGTCGTATGGCCGCATCGAGCCGGAGATAAGGCGCGACACATCTTCCTGCGTCTGCTGCTTTTCCATGTCGTCTTGCCTCTCCTGTTGGAGTCTTCGGTCAGTGTCCGCCGGTCATGTCCACCGACATCAAATAGATTAACGGAAACACGAACATCCACACCAAATCGACGAAGTGCCAGTAGAGGCCACTGATTTCCACGTCTTCGTGGCGCACGCGGCGCACGCGCAGGGCGATGTAAGCCAGATAGAGCACACCCGTCAGGACGTGGAACATGTGTAAGCCCGTAATCGCAAAGAAGGTTGCGCCCATCAGCGGCGGCGAATTCGGCCAACGCACAGCCCATTCGTGCGCCAGCGAAAACGGTCTCAGCCCTTCGTCAATCAGATGTTTCCATTCAATCAAGTGAAGGACGAGGAAGGTCAGACCGCCGAGTATGGTCAGGCCAATCCAACGCCGCGTCGCCTTGTAGTTCTTACGCGCCGACGCGCCGACCGCCATCACCATCGTAAAACTCGACGCCAGCAGGCACAGCGTCATCACGGTGGAGAAGATAATGCTCGGATAGAATGGAAACGGCGTCGGCCATTGGTCGCTGGAAGCGCGGACGTAGCTATAGCCGATGAGCAAGGCCGAAAAGGTCATCGCGTCGGAGATGATGAACAGCCACATGCCGAGTTTTTTATGCCCGACGTGATAGGGCAACGCTCCGCCGCCCCACTCGTCTGTGGTTGCAAGATGCTCTCCCGCGTGCATCGCTTCAGTGCTCAAACTCTCACCTCCAAAGGAAAAGGAGTAAGAACAGGTAAATCCAAAGCCCGTCCATGAAATGCCAGTACAACGCGACCGTATCGGTCAGCGTTTGATACTTGGCGACGGCGGCAGCGCGGTCGCCGTTCGCCCGCGTCAGACGGAACAACAGGTAATTCAAGCCCAAAATCCCGCCTAAAACGTGCAATCCGTGTAAGCCCGTCAAGACGTAGAAAAAGGAACTGTGTGGGTTGGTCGCTACATAGATGCCTTGCTCGACCAGTTGCCGCCACGCCTGTATCTGCGAACCGACGAAACCAAGGCCGAGCAGCAAGGCTACAAAAAGCAACGCGCGCAAACCGTCTGCCGCGCCGCGTCGCGCCGCCCTGCGCGCCGCTTCGATAACCAGACTGCTCGCCACAATCAGCGCCGTGCTCACCCAGATGAAGGGCGGCGCAGCTATCGGACGCCAGTCCGTCGAAATCCCCGCGCGCACAATGTAGGCGCTCGTCAGAGCGGTAAACATCATGACGATGGAGGCGAGCGCCACCCACATGCCGATTCGATAACGGTCGCGCATTAAGGCTTCGCGCCGCGCGTCGTCGTCGCGCCATGAGCGACCATTCGAGCCACCACCTCCGCCGCTCGGTCTACTTCCAGAACCGCCGCCGCGCCAACGTTCGGCGATGCCCGGCGTTCCCTTGTCGGTTCGCGTTCCGGTTGTTGCGCTAGTGTTTGTGACCGTTACCGCCATTGCCTGAAACCTCTACTCCCCCGTGTGCTGCCGGAGTGACGTTTTCGCTCGTCGCATCCGGCGTTGTTTGTAAGACGTAATCCTCCGGCGCACCGGGGACTGAAAACTCGTACGCGCCGCGATAGACGGTCGGCACGTTGCCCGCGAAATTATCATGCGGCGGCGGCGACGGCACAACCCATTCGAGCGTCGTCGCTTCCCACGGATTCGCGCTTGCCTTCTCGCCTTTGAACATGCTCCAAAAGAAATTATAGAGGAACAGGAACTGGACGAGCGCCGTCACAATCGCGGCAATCGTGACGAACATGACGAGCGGGTCGAGCGAACGCAGGAATTCGTATTCCGTAAACGCCGCGTAACGTCTCGGCATCCCGACGATGCCCATGATATGCATCGGGATAAAGATAGCGTAGACGCCGATAAACGTCGGCCAGAAATGAATCTTGCCAAGCGTCTCGTTCATCATGCGCCCGAACATCTTGGGAAACCAGAAGTAGGTTCCGGCAAACATTCCGAAAATCGCCGCCACGCCCATCACCAGATGAAAATGTCCGAGCACGAAATAGGTATCGTGCATCGAGAGGTCGAGCGTCGATTGTCCGAGCACCAACCCCGTGATGCCGCCCGCCACAAAGAGCGACACGAAACCGATGGCAAACAGCATCGGCGTCGTGAATCTTATCTGCGAACCCCAGAGCGTGCCGAGCCAGTTAAAAGTCTTAATCGCGGACGGCACGCCGATGGAGAGCGTCAGGATAGAGAAAGCCATGCCCGTGTAGGGACTCATGCCGCTAATGAACATGTGATGTCCCCAGACGAAGAAACCGAGCAGACCGATGGCGAACATGGCGAAGACCATCGCGCGATAACCGAAGACGGGTTTGCGTGCGAAGGTCGAGAGAATGTGCGAGGTCGCGCCCATGCCCGGCAAGATGGCGATGTAGACTTCCGGGTGTCCGAAGAACCAGAAAAGATGCTGCCAGAGAATCGGCGAACCGCCGTTGTGTGGCAACACCGTCTCGCCGTTACTCAAGCCGCCGGGGACGAAGAAACTGGTGCCCGCCGTGCGGTCGAGCAAGAGGAGCACGCCCGCCGCGAGCAGCACCGGAAAGGCGAGGAGCGCGAGCACGGCGGTCGTAAACCACGCCCAACACGTCAGAGGCATACGCATCAGCGTCATGCCACGCGCACGCAGGTTCAAGAGCGTGACGATGAAGTTGAGCGCGCCCAGAAGCGACGCGATGCAGAAAATGGCGATGCTGATAATCCACAGATTCATCCCCATGCCCATACCGGGGACGTTCAATTTATCGCCGATGGCGCTCAGGGTCGGGTAGCCAGTCCAACCGCCCGTCGGGCCGATGACCGTGCTGCCGGAGACGAAAATCGCGGCCACCAGTACCGCCAACGCGACAAACGTCACCCAGAACGAAAGCATGTTGAGATTCGGGAAGGCCATGTCTTCCGCGCCGATTTGAATCGGCAAAAAGTAGTTGCCGAAACCGCCCTGCGGCGCGGTCGTCAAGACGTAGAAGACCATCATGGTGCCGTGCATCGTCACCAGCGAGAGATAAAATTCCGGCGTCATCACGCCGCCCGGCGCGCCTTCGGGAAAGAGTGTCGCCAGTATCGGCCACTTGGTTCCCGGCCACGTCAGGTTCATACGCATCAGCACCGACATAATCATGCCGATGAAGACCGAAAAGAGCGCGAGCAGGAGATACTGAATCCCAATCACTTTATGGTCGATGCTGAAGATGTACTTGCGTATAAAACTTGTCGGCGGCCCGTGATGCCCGTGCGCCACTGCGGCGTGGTGCGTCTCGACCACATCACGACCGTCGTCGTGGATTGCTGCTTCTGCCATCCTCTTTTATCTCCTCTCGGCAAGAACGAGGTCGCGCTATCTACCTTAACGGCGCGCCAGAGGGTACTTGGTGAATAATTCCGTCACGCGTTTCTGAAACTGTGCCTGTGACATGGCCGTCAACTCTCGATACTCCGGCTCCGGCAGCACAAGCAGAAAACTTCTCATCTTGTAATGAAGCTGGCCGCACAGTTCGGCGCAGGCAATCTCGTAGCGACCGACCTGCTGCGGCGTAAAGTGAACCTTGATGTCGAGTCCGGGCACGGCGTCCTGTTTGAATCTCAGTTCAGGAACCCAGAAGCTATGCGTCACGTCGCGCGCGCGCAGGGTGAGTTCGACGGGTCGGTTGACCTGTGTCACCAGACTACCGACGACTGAATCGTCTGTGCTCGCCGCGTCGGCTTCGTCGAGGCCGATGAAGTTGAGCGATGAATCGTTAATCTTGGCAGGGTCGGTGCGTCCAAATTTTCCGTCCGCGCCCGGATAATGAAAATTCCATTGAAACTGCTGAGCGACGACTTGCACTTGCGCCGAACCAGCGGGCGCGGGACGGAAATGGAGTTGCGCCCAGACGCGCTGCCCCGCAATCCCTAGCCCGATAAAGATAATCGCCGTGATGACCGTCCAGAGGGCTTCGAGTTTGTTGTTGCCGTGCGAATAGACGGCGCGTTCGCCCGTGCGTCGTGCGCTGTAGCGCCAGACGGCGTAGCCGAGTCCGATTTGCGCGGCGGTGAAAGCGAGACCGACGACGATGATGGTGATGAGAAACTGTCGGTCGTAAGCCGGGCCGTGCTCGGAGATAGAGGGCGGAAACCACCAACTCCCGTTGGTAAACAGAAGCACCGACGCCAGCGTTATGAGCCAGATGAGCACACCGAGCGCACGCCCCATTTGTGACAGCCTCCAGATTAAGGATTTTTGATTGGCGACCCTTGAACGGCGATTCTCGAAGCGGTTAGTTGTCTGCTTCCTTCAATCGAAAATCGCCAGTAGTTATTCATCACCATCAAACCGAACAGCACAGGCAAGTACAACACGGACGCCAGCAAGAGACGGCGCGCATTCTGACGCGTCGTGGATAGCGCGGCGATGATGCTGCTGGCGAGAAACATCAGTCCCAGTACGAACGCGCCGTAGAAATAGACTTCGCCGGACGTTCCGAGCGCCGCCGGAAACAGGCTGACCGGAACGAGCAGCAGCGTCCAGATGACGATTTGTTGTCCGGTCATGCGTCCTTCGGGTTCGACCACTGGCAGCATCAATATCCCCGCACGCGCGTAGTCTTCGCGGTACATCCACGCGATGGCGAGGAAGTGTGGAAACTGCCAGAGAAACAGAATCGCAAACAGCACCCACGCTTCGACGCCGAGATGATTCGCCGCCGCCGCCCAACCAAGCAGAGGCGGCATCGCACCCGGAAAAGCCCCGACCACCGTCGATAGAGAGGTGCGCGTTTTCAGTGGCGTGTAGCAGCCGAGATAACCGACCACCACCGCGAATCCGATGACCGCCGATAGTGGATTGACGAGCACAGCCAGATAAATCTCCGCCGCTACTGTCAGCATCACGCCGAACGCGAAAGCATGCGCGGGCGCGAGTTTGCCCGACGGCAGAGGGCGCATGGCCGTGCGGCGCATCAGTCGGTCGAGGTCGCGCTCCATGTATTGATTCAACGTGGCGATGCCCGACGACAGAATCGCCACGCCCAACATCGCGTGAAACATCAAGACGTAATCGAGGCTGCCTTCCGAGCCGAGGAAAAATCCGGCGGCGGCGGTCAACACAATCAGGAAAGTGATGCGCGGCTTGGTCAACTCGACAAAGGCCGACAGCTTTTCGCGCGTCGTCAACCCCTGCCGCAACTCGACCTGCGGCACATCACTCCGTTGAAGTTCGATGGCAATACTTTTCATGTAAGAATCTGGTTCCCTGCCCGCCGCCGCGCCTGTTTCGTCCGGCGACTTGACGACGACAAAGCACTTGTCGTTCATGCCGCCGTTATCCCGCGACCTTGACCTTGAGACTGTCCGCGCGTGCAAACGACGGCTGTATTCTCGTCAACACGCGAAACGCGCGTAGCGTCAGAAGGAGCGTCGTGGCAAGCACCAGAGCGCCCGTCGCGACGTGTGCCACCGTGACGCCGACCATCGGATGAAGCGGCTGCGGGTCGTCCGGCGAAACGGTGCGCGTCAGATAGGCCGCGAGTCCGAGAAAGAGTTGAAGCACCAGCAACGTCGCCGCAATCTTGGCCGGACGCGACAAGTACGGCACGTCTGCGTGTCGGCGTAGCATCGTGAATAGTGCGCTTCCCAAGACCAATGTCACGGCGGCAGCACCAGCGATGTGTGCGATGAGCAGTTCCGTCGGCAGATGTTGATCCCAACTGGCCGAATGGCGAAGCGTTGCGCCGAGCACCAGTTGCACGACGATGGCGATGGTGGCCGCGCCGCACCAGACGGGCAGAGACATTCCCTTCCCATCCTCCACGCGCTCGCGCGTCTGTCGCCACTCCGGCGCGGTAAAGATGGCGATGCTTACCGTCAAACAGAAAAAAATCTGCGCGAGCGTAGCATGAGCGGTCGAGACGGCGAGCGGAAGTTGGAGCAGCACGGTCGCGCCGCCGAGGAGTCCTTGCGTGATGACGACGCCGAGCGCCACGAGGCCGAGACGCCGTACCCAACGACGCGGCTCGCTCCGCCAGAGATAGATGTTGAGCGCGATGACCAGCAAGCCGACCGTCGAAGCGATTAAGCGATGGCCGTGCTCGTAAAAGAGATTGCCGACCATCGGCGGGAAAAATTGTCCGTAAGAGAGCGGCCAGTCGGGCGCGGCCAAGCCCGCGCCGTTGCTCGTCACAAGTGCGCCAGCGAGAATCAGTATGAACGTGGCAAAAGTAACGAGTAACGCGAAACGATGAAGACCCTTGTTCATAATGTTGTTCAGACAATGAACGACAGACGATGGACGATGAAATGCGGCTGGCTTATCGACGTTGAATCTGTCAGGCCATGCATTGACCGCGATAAAGAAAGGTTTTTATCGTCCATCATCCATCGTCCGTCGTCTCTTTTAGTGCTGCCCTAACATCGGCAGTTCGAGCGCGGGCATCAACTGTAGCGTTCCGCCCGAAAGCGTGTTGGAAGCGGTGGTCGCGGCAAAGGAGAAGTCTTGCGTCTTGGTCTCTTTTTGTCCGATGGTGACGCTCGCCTGTTGCTGTTTGTCGCCGTACCTCTCATGCCATGCGACTAGTGTGTAAGTGCCGGGCGGCAAGCCTTTGATTTCAAACTTACCGTCTTCACCGCTGACGCCGAAGAACGGATGTTTGAGCACGCCGATGTAAGACTTCATCCACGGATGCTGGTTGCATTTGACGGGGATGAGCGTCTCGGCGCGGTTAAATGCTTGCTCAATCGGCGCGGCTGCGGGCGGCTGCGACTTGTTGAATTTGGGATTGCTGTTGGCCTGCACGTTGACGTTGTGCGCCGTCTGGTCGCTGTTGGTGACGCTCAGCTTTTGTCCGGTCTGGATGCCGAGGACGTGCGGCACGTAGTGGCAACCCTTCTGGTCGAGGACGGCAGGTTGTGCGGGCGGGTCGAAGGCGAGCGCCGTGATGTTTTTCCCGTCGGCGGTCTTGCCGTCTTTGACGTAGACGAAAACGTTTTGCAACTTACCGTCTTTGACAACGAGGTCTTCGGCGAGGGCGTTTGGATTGCTTGACGAGCAGACAGGGTCTTGATCCATGCTGATGGACTTCGGCGCAGGAGCCGTGCCCGCGAAAGCAATAGTGCCCGTGACGCTGCCTTCGTTGCCCGTCGGCGCGTACTTCACTCCGGCGGTTTCGGTCGCTCCCGCCGCGTCCTCTTCCGCGATGTCTTCTTCGTCGTCATCGCCGCCACCGCAGGCGGCGGAAAATGTCATGAGACTAAGCGCGAGCAAAAGTGCTGCGAGCATACGCGCGCTTTTTAATGGAAACATATTTCTCCTCCACAAGATGAAACTTATAACCCTTATGATACGCGGAAAACTCACGGCATGAAAGCGGCGGGGCGTCGTCGCACCATCGCCGATATTTCAGGCGCACGCGACGCACGCGTGCGCGTGTTGCCGTCTGCTGCGCCGTGCCACGAAGAGGTCTGCTGTCTTCCGCGTCTGTCTGCGTCGCGACTGGCGCGATGCGTGCGTCCGCCACTGCTGCCGCGCGTGCTTGTTCCTTGACGGCGACGGTTGCTGCTCGTCTCGACGGGAGCGGCGGGCGTTGCTTGTGTCGCGTTGGCTGCGGGTTGTCCGCTTCCGCTCGTCGGCGCGGGCGCAGCGGCGGCGGCGCGTCGCTGTTCTTCGGGCGTGAGTTGCAGCATGTAACGGACGAGCAGTTTCGCGTGGTCGCCCTGATAATTATTCGCCGTGTCGGGAAGCGGGCCGTTGAAGACCCAACGCTCGCCCTCTTTCTTGAACAAGTCCGAAGGCATGGCCGTGCCCGGCATGATGCGCTGCGGGTCGAGCAACCAACGGAAAGTCCAGTTGGGTTTCAAGCGGTCACCCGCCTGTAGGAAGTTGGGCGCAGAGGCCGTCCGGTCGCGCGCCGGGTCGCCCGTGACGTGACACTTGAGACAGGGCGCAGCCGCCGAGGTAAAGAGCGCACGCGCCAGTTCCCTCTCCTGATCGTCGAGCGGGTCAACCTTCTCCTTGATGTAAGGCTCCTGCTGAGCCGAGACGGCGAGGAAGAAGCGCACCAGTGCGCGGAGTTCGTTGGGCGAGAAGGTGAAGGTCGGCATGCGTGCCTGTAGGTAGACGCGGACGCCGTTGCGGTCTGCACCGGGTTGCGGCTTGAGCGTGCCGTGGCCGCGCATGGCGTCGGCGATGCGTTGCGGCGTCATGTTGCCCACTGCAGTCTCCGTCGCGGCGGATGGTTGGCCGCCGGACGACGCCTGTTGATTCGCGCTCGCCGATGCTTGATTGCTGTTTGACGCGGCGTTATTGCCGCCGCCTGTTGACGCTCCGCCTTGAATAAGGTTGCCGTTGTTGACCCGCGAAGCGTTGTTGCCGGATGTCGCACCGCCGCCGCCAGCGCCGCCGTTGCGTGCGATGCCCGGGAGCGGGTCGCCGTCGGGCGTCGTGCTGAGCGAGGGGTCGCGCAGGAAGTTGAGGAGCCAGTTGGGGTCAACGCGTGCGCCTTCGGTCGTGAGACCGGGCGGCAGTTGCTCCTTGCCTTCGGGCGTCCGGTATCTCTCTAAGCCGGCGAGCACGGAAGGCTGCCCGACCTGCACCGTATGACAACCCATGCAGTTGTACTTCTTGATAATCCACCAACCCTCTTGGATGTCTTTTTGCTGGTTGACCGGATTGTAGAACATCGAGCGCGGAACGTTTGCGCCTTCCATGCCGACGCTGCCGAGCAGGAATGTGGTAAGCGCGTTTTTCCATTCGGGCGTCATGTAGGGGTCGGGCATGCGGAGCATGTCCTTAGGCTCTTTCTCCTTGCCCTCGTCGTAAATCCACGGCCACTCAATCTTGTTGACGAAGAAGCCGCGGCGGTTGTACCAGACGCCTTTTTCGACTTGCTCCTTGCGTCCTTCTACTTTCTCGTACGGATGATGACCCTGCTCGGCGGGATGCGTCATGAGCGCGAAGTCGAGACGTTCGATGGGCGTCGAGCCTTCGGTCGTGAGTTCTTTGCCGATGCGCTGCTCGTCCTCGAAACCCTTGATTTCGTGGCACCCGGCGCAGCCGTACTGCTTGATGAGCGTGCGCCCCTGTTCCTTCAAGTTCGGGTCGTCCATGTAGGAGGCGTCGGGGTATTCGCTGCGCGGACTCAAGGAAAAGAGATAGGTGGCGATGTCGCGTGCGTCGGCATCGGTGAGACGGAAATTCGGCATCACCGTCATGTTCTGGACTTGCAACTCCGCGCCGTCGTTGGGGCATTTGGAGTTGTCGCCCGTGTCGAAGACGAAAGGCTTGTTGTGATTGGCGTAGTCTTCGGGCGTGAGGTCGCGTTTCTCTTCGGGGCAGTAGGGCTGCCAGCGTTCGCGCGGATTGTGAATCCAACGGACGATGTACTCGAAGTTGGCCTTGTCGCCGACGCGTTGGAGATTGGCGGCGAAGTCGCCGCCGACGTAATCCTTCTTTGGGTCGCCTTCGCCGATAGAATGACAGGCCATGCAGCCGCGCGTCTCGAAGAGTTGCTGGCCGCGCGTCCGGTCGCCTTCGGGCTGTTGCTGTATCTGTCCCTCGAAACTCTCCTGCCAGAGATATGCGGCGATGGCTTTGCGTTCGTTCTCTTCGCGTGTGTGGTCTTCGGGTCGCCCGCCTTCGCCGTCGAGACGCCAGTAGGTCGGCATCTTGGTGCCGGGGCGAAACTTCTGCGGGTCTTGCAGCCACACCGGAATCCATTCTTTACGCAGTTTCAAACGCACGTCTTTCAAGTTCGGCCCGACCTTTTTCTGGTCTTGCATCAGATAGCGCGCCTGCGTGTTCAATTGATCCATGCGCGACTCAATCTGGCTATTGGTGACGCGTAGATTTTCGGCGCGGGCAAGGAGTTGCTGTGCCGCCGCTTCATCGGGCGCGGTGCCCGCCTCGGCGGTCGCCTGGCGCGATTGACGTTCGTTCTCGGCACGCTCCTCTTCCAGTTGTTTGACTAACTGGCGCGTACTGGTTAGCGCGTCGGTTTCGCGGTCGAAACCTTCGTAACGATGGCAACCAATGCAACCGCGATTCTGAAACAAATCTTTGCCGAGCGTGAGCGTCGGCGCGCCTTGCAGCACGCGGTCGTTGGAGTGGCACTGCTGGCAACCCGCCTCGACGTTATCTTTGCGATGAAGCGGAAAGAGCCAGTGTTTGTTTTGTCCGTGCGCCTTCTCGACGTTGGTGGTAGCGCGTCCGTTGCCGCCGTGGCAACTCGAACAACCGAAACGGTCGGGATTGTGAATCTCTAATAGTTCTTTGTTGGGATGGCTAACGAAAGCCCTCGCCATGTCGTCAACACGACGACTTCGCAGCGACGGGCGCAAGAGCGCCGGAGTCAGCGTGAGAGGTTCGCGGACGCCGAGATGGCACGTCTCGCAACGGTCAACGATATCTGCTGACTGGACGTTAATCTGCTTGATGGAGTAATCGAAATTCTCGTACTTCTTCAGTAGCGCGTTCACCTGTTCGGTGCTCAGTCCGGCGATGTTCTCTTTCACATAATCGTCGCGCTTCTTGGCAAGTTCGTTCGACTCTTTGAGCAGTTCGCCGCGTTCGGCGACGAGTTTGGCCTTCTCGTCTTTTAACTGATAGAAACGTTGTTCGAGTTGGACGTAGTTGAGCTTCTCCTCTTTGGTCTTAGTTGAACCGGGAGCGACCGGCATCCTGACGGCGACCTGTTCATCCTTCTGCTCCTGCACTTTCTTGCGAAGCTCATTCTTCTTGCGGTCGCTTCCGGCTTCCTCGATGTGATAATTGGCGACGGTAATCCTGCCGCGTTTATCCTGAAACGGGTCGGTCACGGCGGCCAACTGCGCTTCGATGAACTCAATCTGTTTATCAATCTCTCGTTTGCGCGGTTCGGCGGCTTCCGACGCGGCTTTGGCTTCGCTGTCGAGTTCTTGATATTCGGGGCGCTCTTTAATCTCTTTCTCGGTCGGGTTGCCCTGTCGCTTGAAACGCTTGAGGTGTCGCGTGTAGCGTTGGACGAAGGTTTGCTGCACGTTCTTCCACGGGCGCTGTCCGTAGACCTCATCGAAGAGCGCCCAGGCGAGCACGGCGGTCAGCAGCAACGCGCAGATGAGCAGAATGCTACTGGTCGAACGGCTGGTAATCGGGTCGGGAGCAGGAGCGTCAGGCTCTTTCTTGACAATGTTCGTATCTGAAGTGTCAGCCACCTGTCTTTAGCCTCCGCGTGGACGAATCAAACATTAAACCAGGGTGTTACCCAGACGTACTTGATGGTAAAGACCAGACGCAAAATGATTTTGACGGGCAGCGCGATGAGCACCGAAATGGCGAAGAACTGAAACGTTAAATATTGCAGCAGGCTCGTCCGCGCGAGAATCTTGCGCTCGAAGTCGTTTCGCGTCATCAGCCAATGGAGCAGCAGTCCCGCCAGCAAGTAGAAGATGCCGACCACGATGGCTCCGAAGATAATCTTCCCCGGCACACTCGTAATGCCGACAAACTCATGCAAATCGCGGTTCTTATCAAAGACGACTGCGTTGTGATCCCACGTCTGTCCCGGCCAAAACCAAATCCAGCCGGGGCCGCGTATGAACGTGCCGATGATGATTAAGATAATCCACGTAATCCATCCGACGCCGAACATGCCGAGCGCGAAGCGTCTCTGTTTGATGGTGTAGTATCCGTTGCCGAACGGATTGGAATCGACGTACGGAAAGACCATCAAACCAATCATCATCAGCGATGGCATGACGACGCCCGCAATCCACGGGTCGAAGTAGACCAGCATCTCCTGCAAACCGAGGAAGTACCACGGCGCTTTCGACGGATTCATCGTCAGATTCGGATTGGCCGGTTCTTCGAGCGGCGCGTCGAGCGTGATTGACCAGACGAAGAGAATCACGGTCACAATCACGGCGGCCAAAAATTCGACGCGGACGAGAAACGGCCAGACGTGAATCTCACGCGCCCAACCCGGTCGCCACGGCTCGACCTTGCGGTGATGCGTCTTCGCCAGTTGCGGGTCGCCTTCGAGTTGTTCGATGAGACGGTCATTCTTGCGCGCCTGACGGATGCCGAGCCACATAAAAAACGGCACCAGAAAAAGCATCGCCACGATAGGCACGTTGTCCGGCGCGGATGTGATTTTCCAGAGTTGATGCCAGTCCATAGAAGTTGTTCCATTAATTCATTGACTCATTGATTCGATGAGTCAATGATTAAATGATTCATTTTTTGACTGCTTTCATTTCCGATTCGAGCATGACGGGCGCGGGGCCGGAGATGCCGCCGTCTTTGCGTATACGCCAGAAGTGAATCGCCATGAAGATGGAGGCGACCAGCGGGATGCCGATGCAATGCCAGATGTAGGAACGCAGGAGCGCGTTGGCATCCACGATGGAACCGCCGAGCAGTCCGAAGCGCACATCGTTGAAGGGCGTCATGCCAATTTGCGCGCCGAACGGCCCTTCGCTGCCGAAGAGGGGCGTGGCGCGTGCCATGTTGGTTCCGACTGTGACCGCCCAGAAACCGAGTTGGTCGTCGGGCAGGAGATAGCCCGTGAAAGAAAGCAGCAGCGTCAGCACCAGCAAGACGACGCCGACGCACCAGTTAAACTCACGCGGGCGTTTGTAGGAACCCGTCATCACGACTCTCAGCATGTGGAGCCACGTCGTGATAATCATCAGGTGCGCCGCCCAACGGTGCATGTTTCTGAGGAGTTTGCCGAACGGCACATCGTGCTCAAGGTAAAGAATGTCGCGGAACGCCTGCACCTTTGTCGGGTGGTAGTAGAACATCAAGAGGACGCCCGTGAACGTGAGCACGATGAAAAGATAAAAAGTGATGCCGCCCATGCCCCAAGTGAAACCATAGCGCACGGCGTCGCGGTTGATTTTCGCCGGATGAAGATGGAGAAAGACGTTGGAGAGGATGGCTAAGCTGCGGTTACGCGGGTCGGAACGCTCATGCGAGACGCGAAAGATTGATTTCCACAGTTGCGTCTGTTGCGGGTCTTTGTAGGCTTTAGCTTCCTCTGTGGCGCGCTCCTTGAGAGCCTTGCCCTCTTCGCGCGCGCGTTCCAGCAACCCGACGGCTTTGTCGCGGACGCCGACTGTGCCTCCGCCGCTCTTTTCCAGTTTGCCTTCTCCCGGTTCAGGACGTTCAGGTTCCATCCCTACCTCCCTGACTTGCGATATTCAATATTTGAAGACGATAGACTACCTACGATGGACAATGAAAAGACGACGTGTAAATCTCAACTACGTTCGATGGATGAGTTTTGATGGTCAATTGTCCATCGTCTATTGTCCGCAATCTAGAGCGGAATATATGCGCCCTCGTCGTTAAACTGATTCTTCTCGCCCTTCGGCCACGTATAGACCTTGCCTTTATTGACCACGATTTGTCCTTCGGCATCAAGTTCGACGTGCGCTCTATCCATCGGGCGCGGCGCGGGGCCTTCAAAGTTGACGCCTTCGCTGTCGTAGCCGCTCCCGTGGCACGGGCATTTGAATTTGTTCTCGCTGGACTTCCAATCAGGCGTGCATCCGAGGTGCGTGCAGACGGCGTTGATAACAAAGAGACGATCGGATGTTTTAACAACCCAGATGCGGTATTGCTGCTGCCACTTCGTATCGACGCCGATGCCGTAATCGCCCGGCGCGCCGACGCGCACGATGTTCGACGGCTCGAAAATCGAACGCGGCAGGAAGAAGCGCAGGAACATCAGAAAGCTTGTGCCGAGGAAACCCGCGATGCTCGCCCAGACGATGCGGCGGCGTATCTTATTGACTGACGCCTCGGTCGTGCTTTGGACGACCGAGCCGGGCTGTTTGGCGGCGACCGACTTGGCAACGCCCTTGTTGATGGAGGGCGTCGGGGTCGAGGCGGTTTTCGATGCACCTGTGGCCGGAGCGACGCGTGCAGCCACGGGAGTCGCGGCGGGCACTTGCTTGGTCGGGTCGTCGCCGGGCGGCGTGTTGACCGCTTTGGTATTGGCGGAGGCGTCGTTGGCCGCCGGTGTGACGGGTGTTGTGGCTGTGCTGGCAGGCGAAGCGTCGCCGCTGCCGCTGGTTTCGGTTCCCGCCCCCGGAGCGTTCGGGTCGCTCGCAGTGGGCGGAGATGGATTGTTCTCGCTATCCACGCCGCGTCCTCCGTTTGAAGAATCTGATGTGACGGCTTCTGTGTCGGTCAGGGCAGCCCACCACAATGTCGCAGATAAACGTCTGCACAGTTGGTACAACTCCGCGCAGATGAGGCGTTGGCCTCAATTTGCGGCGGATTTGTCTGCATTGCTGACTATGAAGAGCGTGCGCCAGTAAAAATAGTTATAAAATGAGTTCTGGCTCGCCATCTTTATACTATTTTCACAGAACTGTGGCAAGATTTAATTTTTCCTATGAAAATCTCCATTCAACCATGCGACGCCCCATCCCGCGCCCCCTCCAAACACGCCGGAGCGGAGGCCACATGACTGTTCAAAACAGAGCACGCGTCACGCTCTACACGCGCCCCAGCTGCCATCTCTGCGACGAGGCGAAACGTGAAATCGACGCCGCCGGATGCCGCGACGCCTACACGCTCGAAGAGGTTGACGTTGACTCCGACCCGACGCTCAAGGCGCGCTACGGGTGGGAGATTCCTGTCGTCGTCATCGACGGCATCGTGGCCTTCAAATATCGTCTGACCGCTGACGAATTTCGCCGTCAACTCCGCCAAATCCGTCGCTAATGACAAATCGGCGGCAAATACGTTAGCCTTTATTCGCCAACGGTTTGCCACCGATGAGTTGTGGTTCTACGTGAGCTTTTCGCGCCCGTCTTTGCGGTTATCTGAAACGTCCCCTGTACTCGCCGGAGATGAGGAACGACCTGACCATCTCGGCTCGTTTGACTCTGCCGAAGGCCACCTCGTCTTCGCGCACATCTTCGCCGGGACGACTGTGCTCATTGAGTTTTCTGAGCCAGAAGTTGTAGCCGGAGAGGTCAGTGTTGGGAAAATCGTCTGGATTTCTCCGTAGATAGCCGAAATATTGCATCAAGACGAATGCCGAGTTGTAGTGTTGGTTAAAGACCGACCCGCTCTCGGCTGCGCTGAGCAGAGCTTGCGCGCGACCCTGTGTGCCACCGCCGCCGTAGGCCGTGAGCGCAGCGTTGCGTTCGGCCTCGGTGAAGGTCGTCTCCGAATTAGCGATGAGCGCATCGACAAACTGCGCTGCGCTCATCGTCAACGGAAACTGCGCGATAAACTCAGAGCGTTCAACCCATTCACGCGCAAAGGCTTGTCGGTTCGCCTCAAGCCGCGTCGCCCAATCGCCCTCCCCGACGATGACGCCATCGCTGACGCGGCGCACGTCGCGCAGGAAAGGCTCATAACGCGGCAGACGCGCAAAGGAAATTCGCTCCATGCGATGGACGAGATAGCCCGTGTTCTGAAATTCGATGGAGAGGAAGAAGGCCGCCGACACGCTCTGCCGACGGTCGTCTAGACATCCGGCATCCGAGCCGCACGCGCCGTTCTCAATTTGAGCCGTCCAGAAGTTCAGACCGTTGGCGTCGGCCTCCCGACCGAGAAAGTCGTGATAATGCTGGCAGACAAACGTCGAGGCGTTGTCAATCGGATTGACCGTGCCGTTGGTTGTGTCGTTGTCGTTGATGCGTATGGTGGCGGTAGTCTGCGCGCCGAGAGTCGCGCCGGACGACGGATTGGTCAAGACGAGCGTCGCCGTCTCCTCGCCCTCCGCGAACGCATCCTCCGTGACGAGCACGTGGAAACTTCTCGTCGCCTCGCCCGCCGCGAACGAGAGACGACCGACGGCCAGCGTGTAGTCGGTTCTCTGTTTCGCCGTGCCGTCGTTGGACGCGTAATCGACCGTGGCAGCGGATGCGAGGTCGCCGCCGCGCGTGACGCTGACCGTCAGGCTCGCGCATCCTTCCGTGATGGTGTACTCGGCGGCGTTGAATTGCAGGCCGGGGTTGGCAGGGGTGGGCGTTGGTGTCGGCGTGGGCGTCGGCGTCGGAGGCGGAGTTGCGTCAATCAACTGGTGAATCGTGCCCGTGCTGTGTGCGGCGACGTAGAGATTGCCCGCCTCGTCTTCGCCGAAGGTCGAGATGGTGAAATCGGCGTCAAGCATCGGCGTATTTTGCCAGACGCCGCCCTGTTGTCGGAGCGCCCAGATGCGTCCGGTGCAAAAGTCGCCGTAGAAAAACAGGCCTTGCATACGCGTGTAGGTCGTGCCGCGATAGACGTAACCACCCGTCACCGAGCAATCGCCCAACGCGTGGCTGTACTGCCAGACGGGCATCGTCAGTCCGGCGGTTGAACAGGGGTTGGGATTGAAACAACTGTTGCCTTCCATGATTCGCCAGCCGTAATTTTCGCCGCCTGTGCTTCCGGCGGATTGAAAGTTAATCTCCTCCCACTGTCCTTGTCCTACGTCGGCGATGTAGAGGTCGCTCGTCTGACGGTCGAAGGAAAAACGCCACGGATTACGCAGGCCGCCAGCCCAGATTTCGGGACGAAAGCCCGTGCGACCGACGAAAGGATTGGTCGGCGGCACCGTGTAAGTCGTGGGGTTGCCGGTCTCCACGTCGAGGCGAAGAATCTTGCCGAGCAGCACGTTGAAATTCTGACCGTTGTTGCGTGGGTCGCCCGCGCTGCCGCCGTCGCCAGTGCCGACGTAGAGATAACCATCGCGTGGGCTGAAGGCGAGTTGGCCGCCGTTGTGATTACCGAAATCAGGGTGCGGGACGGTAATCACAATCTGTTCGCTCGACGCGTTCGCCACATCCGGGTTCGTGCTGACGCGGAAACGCGAAACCACTATGTCGCCCGCCGCGTTGGTGTAATCGACGTAAAAATATTGCTTTCCGGCGAAGCCCGGCGGGAAAGCGAGTCCGAGTAGGCCGCGCTCGCCGCCCGTACTGATACGTGTGCTGATGTCGAGAAACGGCGTCGAGAGCAGCGCGCCGTTCTTCACAATCTTGATGCGTCCGCCCTGTTCGACCACGAACAGGCGACCGCTTCCGTCGCCCGCGTGCGTCACGGTGACAGGCTGGCTAAAGCCTGTAATCGGCGAACTCAAAGCGAGAATCGGTAGTTGCGACGATTGCACCGTCGTCGGCGAAACCGCAGACGAGTCGGGCACAGACGCCGATACCAAACACGCCACGGCCAACGCTGCCAGCATCCATCCCGTTAATTTATACGCACCCTTCGACTTCATAATCAAACTCTCCTTGAAAAACAACTTCGTCTCTACCCCTCGGACGACACGCAACGGTTCTCCGGCGACAAATAGACTTCATCCCGCGAAGCCGCGACGCATAGCCACATGGCTCCGGTTTGAAAGCGACCGCTTCGGATTTGATGCCCTCGTCGGCGCATCTCTCAATTGAAAATTAGTGTTAGGGGAAGTGGGGAGCAGCGATAAGATAACACAGAATGGACGGGAAATGTTCAAACGACAGGGATGCGGTTCAAACGGCGTGAGTGTGCGCCGTTTCGCGTGCGACGTTTTGAACGCCGCCGACGCTGCCGTCGGTTTCAAAATGTAAGGCTCCGGCTTTTTCTTCGATGACGGCGTAAAGTTGTTGGCGTTCGTCTTCGTCGGTGGTCTGACGGTAGGCCGACAACAAATCTTTGAGCGACGCGAGTTCTCGATACACGCCCGCATCTTCGACGGGCGGCGTGAGGTAAGAAATCAATTCCGCGTATGAACGCCTGCGCGCAATCGTGCCCTCCGAGGGATTGTTGACGCTGTAGATGTAGACGTGCGGCAACTCGCCCGTTAAGCGGTCAGGCCAACACGATGCGGAGAGGCCGACTTGCTTGCCCGGCATGAATTCGAGCGCGCCGTGTGTACCGACGTGCACCAGCGCATCAGCCTCGAAAACCTTTTCGAGATACGTATACAGCGCGGCGAACCCGTGATGCGGCGCACCGCTTCGTGCCATCAACAGTCGCATCGGGTCGCCTTCGTAACCGAACGTCGGCTGCACGGCGACAAACACGTTGCCGAGCCTGATACCCTCAATCGACAACTCGCCGCCGAACGAATTAATCGTGCCCGGTGCCGCGCCCCACTCCGCTTCAATCTCATCAACGTACGGGCACAGACGCCTGTACTCGTCCACGCTCATGCGATAGGCGACGTTTGCCGTCGCGCCATAATTTTGCGAATTCCCGCCGAGCAGCATCTCGCGCAACCCGTCTGCGCTCGGCGGTACTTCGGTCGTGTAGCCTTCCGCCTTCAAACGTCGCAGCGTCTCCCACAAACTCGGAAACACGTCGAGTTCGGCAGCCGTCCCCACGTTTCCCTTGTTCGGCGGAAAACAGAAAACGACGAGCGCAACTTTGACCTCCGCACGCGCCGCCGTCTGCAAACGATGCCAACGCGCCACCCGCCGCGCTATCTTTCGGCAACGCTCCTCCAACGCGACAGGCTCCGCCCCGCTCGCCCGCATGCCGCCATAGACAAACGGCTCGGTCGCCCCGTCGATTTCAGGAATCGCCACCTGCATCCCCGCCTGCACGGGATTCAGCCCCGTCCACGATTCCTGCCAAGCCTCAATCGTCTGCACATCGAGACTCACCGCCGAACGAAACGGCAGATTCAACTCGCGCAGGAAATCCACCGCTGCCTCGCTATCATTCATCGCCGGGCCACCGACGAAACTGAACCCCGTCAACGACAAAATCTGACTCACACGAACCGCGCGGCCTTCGCCCATAAAAAACTTCTCGCACGCCTCGCGGTTGTCCATGAAGGTTGAGATGGCGGGCAGCACGGCGAGTCCCTGCGCTTCAATCGCGCGAATCAATCCATCGTAATGTTGGCGCGTCTCGCTCACGATTTGCGTCCGCATCAACAGCAGCCCAACCGTCTTTTCAGGCACCAGCGCGGGCGCATCCACACGCTTCCTCCGTCGCTCGTACCATGCGCGGTAGGCGTCGAATGAATCAAAAATCGTCTCCGCGTCGGGATGATAAATCCCGACCGCCGCCAACGTCTCCGGCGGCGGCGTCTCGATATTGGCGCGCGCGACGCGCTCGTCCGCCGCGTAATGTTTGAGCGCGTAGAGAATCATGGAGCGGATGTTGGCGGGCGTCGGTTGAAGGAAGTAGCAGAAGAGATAGAGATAATGCTTCACGTCGCGCAGACGCCCCGCGTTCGGCACGAAACGCAACAGCGACGGCAGACGCTCAATCAGACGCAAGTATTGCGTGTGCTTTCGTGGCTTATGCGCGCGATGTGCACGCGCCTGCTCGCCCATCCACGCGCCCGCGCTTCGCACCAATCGCCGCGCCCTCTCGCCGAACGCGTCGAGGCTTCGGCGCGCACGACGCTTGTCCGCGTCGTCGCGTCGTCGCGTCGTCGCATCTTCGGCATCCTCTTTCGCGGCACCGCCGAAACGCAGACCGCCCATGCGCGTCCGTCGCATCAAATCCGGCATGCAGTTAATTACCACGACCGCCGCATGACGCGCTTCGTAGCGACTCAACAAGGCGAGTAGACGCGTCGCATTCTCGCCATCCGTCACATGCATCACGAACACGATTTCTGATTCGCTCACATCACCTTCGATACCGCGCCACTCGCTCTCCGTCAACGTCGCGCCGAGGTTATACGCCGACACGCGCAGACCGAGCGCATAGCGACGCTCAATCTCGCGTTCCGCTTGCCTGAGCGGAGCGAGCATGCTGGAACCGACGTAGAAGAATGTGAATCGCATGATGTGGGTTTTCGTGTTGACGCCGTTCTCGCTGGCGGTCCTTGCCTGTTTACGCGACGCCTTCCAGATGGTCTTCCAGCAAGCCGAAGATGTGGCGCAAGCGTTCGACCACTTCCGCTTCAGCCGCCCAGAAGCCGCGCCCCTCTGCTTCGAGCAGACGCGCGACGAGCGTGCGCGCCGAATGCGGATTGAGATGTCGCAGGCGTTCCAGCATCTTCTCATCGAGCACGAAGGTTTCGGCTACTTCGGTGTAGACCCAATCGTCAACCGCGTCGGCGGTCGCACTCCAACCGAACGTGTTGGTGATGTGGCTCTCGATTTCCGCGACGCCGCGAAAACCATGCTTCAACATCCCTTCGTACCACTTGGGATTGAGCGTCTTGGTGCGCGTTTCAAGCCGGATGGTCTCTTCGAGCGAACGAATCTTGGCGTCGCGTGCGAGCGCGTCCGAGAGATAAATGGCCGGACGCGCGCTCGCATGTTTCTCGACAGCCTTCGAGACGCCGCCGAGATACTCGAAGTAGTGGTCAACATCCGTGATGCCGATTTCAAACGAGTCGATGTTCTGATACGTCGCTTCGACGCGCGAGAGCGCACGATTCATCGCGCGCGGCGCTTCACGTCCCTCCAACATGCGTCCTTCGCGGTCGCGCCCGTAGGCGAAACTCTTGCGCGTGATGAAGAGGTCGCCGAGCGCGTCCGCATGTTCCCATTGCGAATCCATCACCATGAAGTTGACGTTGGCTCCGTAGTTCCCCGGCGCGTTGGAGAAGACGCGCAGCGCCGCCTCGTCAAACGCGCAATTGTCCGTCTCCATCTGCACAAGAATATTGTGTCGCACGTAGTTCATCTCGGCGGGTTCGTCGAGCGCGGCGACACACTTGACGGCGCGGTCGAGCAATCCCATCGTCGCGCCAAAGAGGTCGCGGAAGATGCCTGAGACGGTCATCACTACGTCGATGCGCGGGCGTCCGAGTTCGGCGAGCGGGATGGCTTCGACATCGCCGACGCGGTTCATGGCATCGCGTACGGGACGCACGCCGAGCAGTCGAAGCGCCTGCGCCACGCCTTCGCCCTGCGTCTTGATGTTGTCGAGTCCCCACAGAACGAGCGCCATCGCGCGCGGATAACGACCGTGTTCGGCATGATGTCGTGCGAGCAGAAGTCGGACAACGCGCTCAGCACGCGCATAGGCCATGTCGGAGGGAACGCTGTAAGGATTAATGGCGTGCGTATTTCTGCCCGTCGGGAGGACGGACGGGTTCTGCACGATGTCTGCGCCCGGCCCCGGTTCGATGTATTCGCCGCGCAATGCGCGCACGAACGCGTCGAGTTCGTGATTCGTCTTGAGTTGTTCGCGGATTTTTTCAAGGAGCACGAAGACGTTTCGCGCTACCTCGCGCGGCACGTTAGCTTCCGCGTCGAGCCATGCGAGTGACGCCTCGCTTCCCTCACGAAGAAAAATCCCGATTGCTTCACGCACCGACGCATCGACGCGCTCATGCGCATGCACGGACTCTTCGGTCGGCGTATCACCCCACGTCATTGAGGCGTTTGAGCCGCCCGCATGCGACGTGTGTGCGACGAGTCCTAAGCCTTCGGAAACAAGGTCGGTGAGCGCGCGTGCGCCCGCTTCCGGTCGGTCGAAGGATGCGACCATGCGGAGCAAGTCGGCGGATTCGTCCGCGCTCGAAGCTCGACCGAAGACGTGGAGGCCAGTGGGAATCAGGCGTTGCTCAATTTCCAACACCTGCTCGTAGAGTTCGAGCACGCGACGGTCGCGCGCCGCGTTCTTTTCCGAAGTGGATAGACTCTTTTTCATCGTCTCAAAATTTAATCACGGTCAGTATTCGTCTCAAAATCCATCCATCGACATTCATCTTAAAGTTCATCTGTCAACGCGGTGAGGCTGTCATGGTGAGTTGGGAGATGGACGTATCGACCGCCGAGAGCCGCCGCGACCGCCTGCCCTTCGCCGCTGGAAGTGTAACGATTTTGCGTATCGACCACCACTGAAGCGACGCCTGCACGTTGCAGCGCCGTTCCGAGTTGCACGAGTTCCAGATGAATCGACTGCCGTTGCGCGCTGCGGTCGGTCGTCTCTTGAACGCGCAAGGCGACGTTGGCACGTCCGTCGGTAAACAAGACGAGAACGATGCGTTGGGCGCTCTGCCGCGTCGCGCGCTCCGCCACTTCGAGAGCGCGTGCGAGACCTGCGGCGAGCGGCGTTGCGCCGCCGACCGGAAGCGCGTCGAGAACTCGTTTCGCACGGGCGGGCGATTGGCTCGGCGGGAGCAGCAATTGCGCGTCGTGCTCGCGGAAGGCGACGAGCGCGAGGCGGTCGCGGTTGACGTACGACTGCCTGAGCAAATGCGCGAGCGCGCCTTTCGCCTGATTGATGCGATTGACAGCCATGCTGCCCGAAGTATCAACGGCGAGAATAAAGAGCGTGCCGCGCTTTCGTCGTAGTTGCTTATAACGCAAATCCGTTAGAGCGATGCGGAGAGGGTGTTGCGTCGTCTTGAAAGCGCGTGGCTTTGCGCCGTTGCTGTCGGCAGATTGTTTTCGTTGTGTCTGAGAGAGCGCGGCGGCGCGCAACGTGGCGTCGAGCGCGATACTCGCTCCCGCCGTGCGCGCGGACAAGGCGCGTGCGTATCGACCGTGATTGGCGACCTCGAAAGAGCGTGCGCGACCACGCGCGTGTGTACCGGAAGAGACGGCGGCGCGCGGTTTTTTCAAACGTCCCGGCGCATCGAGCACGCCGTGTGGCAGACGCGCGTCCGACTGCCCCGTGCGTCGTTCTTCGCGTTGCCCGGACGGCTGATTTCCATGCTCGCTGCGTGTTGCGTCGTCTCTTGCAGGGGAATGATTCAAGTTATGCGCGCTTGTGTCGGTTGGGGATTCATTGGCGGACGGCTGGTGTGATGGTGGATGGGCGGCGCTTTGTCCGTCGCCGTCTGTGTCGCTTGAAGACGGGCGTTGTTGAGGCTTTGAACGCGGCGAACGTCCTCCGGCGCGTGGCGTGTCGGTTTCGTTTGCGGGGTCGTTGAATAGTTCATCGAGCGTTTGATTGATGCGTGCGCCGCCGGAAGTTTGTTCGAGCGGGTCGCGACGCAGACGATGACGCAAGGCCATTGCTGCCACGCGACGCACGTCCGTCGCCGTCGCCACGCGGCGTCCCTCCAACCCTGCCAGCGCACGCGAGGCGCGAGTGATAGTGAGTTCGCCGCGATGACCGTCAACCCTGAGACGCGCGCAGAGTTCGACGATGAGACGTATGAGCGGGCGCGGAATCTCGACGCTGCCCGCAGAGGCTTGCGCGCGTGCGAGACGACGGCGCAGACGCGCTTCCTCGTCTTGCCACTCGTTTTGAAAAGCCACGGGGTCGCGCTCGAAGGCTTCGCGTCGTTCGACGATGGCGATGCGTTGTTCCATGTCGTCCACGCCGCGCACCTCCGTGTAGAGGCCGAAGCGGTCGAGCAGTTGCGGTCGGAGTTCTCCCTCTTCGGGATTGCCGGAACCGACGAGGACGAAGCGCGCGGGATGCGTCATCGAGATGCCTTCGCGTTCGACGCGGTTGCGACCCGTCGCGGCGGCGTCGAGCAGTAAATCGACGAGATGGTCTTCGAGCAGGTTAACTTCGTCGATGTAGAGAAAGCCGCGATTGGCACGCGCAAGGAGTCCCGGCTCGAAAGCCTTGACGCCTTCGTTCAGAGCGCGTTCGAGATTAATCGTGCCGCACACGCGGTCTTCGGTCGCGCCGAGCGGCAGGTCAACGACGGGCACGGGCAGGCGTTCACGTACAAGGCGCGTCTCGGTCGTCGCGCGTGCGGCGCAGTCGTCGCATAAATTCTTCACGTCGGAAGGGTCGCAGTTGAAGACGCAGCCGCGCACGCGGACGACGGACGGCAGGAGCGCGGCGAGCGAGCGCACCGCCGTCGATTTGCCCGTGCCGCGCTCGCCCATGATGAGGACGCCGCCGATTGACGGGGCGACGACGTTGAGCAGCAGCGCGAGTTTCATCTCCTCCTGCCCAACGATGGCGTTGAACGGATAGAGCGGAGCGGACGCAGGCGGCGTGTGCGGCGTTCGATGTCTCGGCGTGCGGCGTGTCATCCTTTTGGCTTGTCTCAGATGATGCGGAACATGGTTTCAGACAACGCTTGAACGACTAAAAAACCATTTCAAAATTAGACACAGAGGCACAGATGGAAATAAGGGGAGAGGATGAAAGGGAAAAGGTTAAAAGAGGAAGTGGCTAAAGGGAAAGCACCGACGCACGTACAGTTGTTTTCCTTCCAACATTTCCCCGTTTCCCCATTTGTCCGTCTCTGTGGCTCTGTGGCTCGATGGTTAATCCTAATTTTGAAACGCCCTCCAAGTCTCGCGCGTAAGCGTTCGGGCGTCGAGTTTTATTTCAACACTTCTCGACGTTTTTGACGAGCGGCGCGGTGACTGTCGTCTGCGAAATTTCCGTCGGCCAGTAACGTTGCCGCAGCACATGACCGATGAACGCGAGCACGGCGACCGAAAAAAGCGACAGCAAAGTCTTGCCGCTCAACGCATCCATCAGCGTCTTAGCCCCGACGGTGTTATGCACTGCATGTGCGTAGACGTAAGATTTGATTGCCATCGCGCAGGTCGTCGCCGTCACGAAGCGAAGGATGGGAATGCGTGCCATTCCGGCGGCATAGTTGATAAAACCATGCGGGCTTGACGGCGTTAGACGAATCCCGAACAAGACGAGAAAGCTTGAATGCTGCGCGAGAAAACGTCGCAGCCGCCCGTCGCGGAAGCGTTCGACCCAAGAGCCGCCGATGAAACGCGCGACCAGATACCCGACCGCCGTTCCGATGGCGCAACCCGTCGTCGTAATCAAAGCCGACCAATGCGGCGCAAAGAGCAGCGGTGTGATAAAGAGAAACATCGAAGCCGGAAGCGCGAACGCCCACGCCGCCGCCATCGCCACAATAATCATCGCCGCCGCGACGCCTCCTGCCTCCATCGTCGAGAGTCGTTGCGGCATCTCCCACAAACCGCTCCAACGGTAAAAGGCCACGGCCACAAGAGCCACCGCCACGGCCAACGCCGCACGCCAGATGTGCTCTCGTCGCATCCTTCCGCTCTCCTCCCGAATGCTGTTCTGCTTTCAACTTCCAACGCTTCGCCGAGTCTCAAATGCTCGCGCTCGACAAAAGTTCACCACGCTGACGCCACTTCAAAACGTTCTGCTGAATCGAAAATAAACTGATGAATTGTTGAAAACAACCCGACTGGCTTGACCCGCACCATCTCTCTCATCAAGAGACACAAACTCCGCATCCGACGCCCGCAAACTCACGGCTCGATGGACATCCTGAGCACGTTTGCCATCGGCACGCGCTCGACCCTTCCGTCGCGGCGAACAATCACCAGTTGATTATTTTCCACCGTCACGCGACGCACGTTGGTCATGTCGCGTTCGATACGCGAGCCGTCTTTGGTTTCGACGACGAGACGCGTCGCCGTAACGACCGCGCCCGCCGTCGAAGGAAGGGATGCTGTTGAAGCGTCGGCGGAAGGCGTCGCTGCGCCGTCGGGCGGGGCGGTTCTTGTTGCGCTTCTCGAAGACGGCCTTGTGCGCGGTGTGCGTGCGCGCGGAGTTCTAGCCGTGCGACGCGTGGCCGGAGCGTTCGTCGCTTCGTCGGTGTTCGCGTCGGGCATCGGGCGCGTCTCCGCCGTCTCGTCGGAAGTTGACGGAGCGGTATTTGTCGGCTGTGTCGTGCGCGGCGTACGCGTGCGTGGCGTGCGTGCGTTTCGCGTCGGTCGCCTCGCGGGTCTGCGCGTCGGTGCGGGAGGCTCGGCGGTGGCGGTGTCGCTAGTCGCGGGTGTTTCGGTCGGAGCGGCGTCTGTTGCTGCTGTAGCGGTGTCTGCCGGAGGTTCTGCGATGCGTGCGCCGGAAGATGTGACGCGTCTGGTGTTTCGGCGGCTCGTAGGTTCGGGCAGCGTGGGCGTGACGGGTTCGGGAGCATTTGCGAGCGCGCCGCTCAAGGGAGCGAACGCGCCCTCGAAACGGACGCGGTAGGTGCCTTCGACGTCGCCCGCGCTGCGCGCCTCAACGCGCAAGACCAACGCCTCGTCCCGTCGCAGATAGATGCTCTTGGAAACCCTCGTTGCAGAGAGGCCGCCGTACATAGTGACTTTGGCAAGCGGTCGGAGTCCGTTCGCCGTGAACACGTCAACGTCGCCGTCAAGCCCCACGCTCTCGACCATGACAACGAGGTCGCCCTCCGTGCCGTTGAAGGTGTAGAAGTGCCTTGTCAGGCGTGCGTCGCCGATGTCTCTCGGCGCGATGCGTCCTGTGATTTCGTTGGAAGTGACGGGCGTCGGGTAAGTGGCGTCGGTTGACTGCGCCGACGCTGCGCCCTCGAAGGCGACGACAAACAGGACGAGAGCGGCAAGACCTCTCGCCGCCTGACGAACACTTGAAAAACTACGGTGCATCACTTTCGCTGCACAGGCTCCTTTGCGCGTGAGAGTTTAGCAGCCTCTTCGCCAGCCAACAATGTTCGCCGACGAAACACCAAAAAAATGAGCGACCGCGACGGCTGAAGCGATTCTTGAACGAAAGATGCGGAGCGATTCGCTTTTGTCCGTCGGACGGCTTTGCCGCCGTCCGGCCAGCGAAAACTTTCCTGAATTGTGTTGCTGAAAAAGAGGATGGTGCCGAAGGGGGGACTCGAACCCCCACGAGTTTCCTCACACGCCCCTCAAACGTGCGCGTCTACCAGTTCCGCCACTTCGGCTCGGTTGTCAATTGATGAAGATAAGGCTAACACAGACGCTCGCATCTTGTCAGCCGAAGCCACGACGCTTCCCTACTATCTCGCGGGCGAGGCTTGCGGACTCGCCGTCGCGGGCGCGGTTGCCGCATTAGCGTTTGAGGCGTTCGCGGCATTGGTGTTCGCAGCGTTCGTGTTCGCAGCGTTCGTGTTTGCCGCATTGGCGTCTGACGCTGGTGCTGTCGTTGCGCCTCCGGCTCCGTCGCCCGTTTGCGCGGGAGCGGGGTCGGTTGAAGGCGTCGTGGCGGGCGTCGCTTGCGGTTGTTGCGAGACGGGTGGTTCGTCCGTCGTCTGAAGCACTGAGCGCGTGCCGCCGACGTTGAGCGAAATCGCCATCGCCGTCAGCATAAAAGTGATGGCCGCGACAATCGTGATTTTCGCCAGAATGGTTTGCGTGCCGCGCGGCCCGAAGGCGGTGCTCGATACGGAACTAGTAAAGAGCGCACCCGCGTCGGCCTTGCCCGGCTGCAACAACACGGAGAGCACCAGCACCAAGCACGCCAAAATGAATAAGCTGTATAAAACGTAAGTCAGCAAACTTCTATTCCTCGATTCTCTACTGCCTGTTGTAGTGAACTATCTGTGCGAAAGTTTCGGCGTCGAGGCTTGCGCCGCCGACGAGCGCGCCGTCTACATCGGGCTGTCGCATGAGTCCCGCGATGTTGTCGGGTTTGACCGAGCCGCCGTAGAGGATACGCAACTGCTCGCTCGCCTGCCCGCTGTGTCTCTCCGCGAAAACGCGCCGGACAAACGCATGCATTTCCTGCGCTTGCTCCGGCGTCGCGGTAAGCCCGGTGCCGATAGCCCAGACCGGCTCGTAGGCAAGCATGATACGGTCGAGGTCGGAGGTTGTCAAACCCTGCAAGCCGCCCTCCAACTGCCCGCGCACGACCGATTCCGCCGTCCCCACTTCGCGCTGTTCGAGCGTCTCGCCGATGCACACGATGACGTTTAGACCCGCCGCCAGCGCCGCTTGCGTCTTGCGTTGGACGAACGAATCCGTCTCGCAATAAAACTGCCGTCGCTCGGAATGTCCGACGATAACGTGCGTCGCACCGACATCGCGCAGCATGTCTGCCGCCACTTCGCCCGTATGCGCGCCGTGCTTGGTTTCAGTCGAACAGTTCTGCGCGGCGACGCGAATATTCGAGCCTTCCAGACGGTCGGCCACTGTCTTCAAAGCAGTGAAGACGGGCGCGATGACAATCTCGCAATGGTTCGCGTTCGCCACCAACGGCCTGAGCGACTGCGCCGTCGCCACCGCCTCGGCGACCGTCTTATACATCTTCCAATTTCCGGCAATGACAGGTTTTCGCATAAGCAGAGGTCAGAGGTCAGAGGTCAGAGGTTAGTGAAGTCAGTTTTGTTTTTAACTGACCTCCGGCCTCTGACCTCTAGCCTCTTATTTATCGTTTAGTGCTGCGACGCCGGGCAATTCGTCTCCGGCGAGGAATTCGAGGGTTGCGCCGCCGCCCGTGGAGATGTGTGTGATGCGTTCGGCGACTCCGGCTTGCGTCACGGCGGCGACCGAATCTCCGCCGCCGACAATCACGGTCGCGCCACGGTCGGCGGCTTCCGCGACGGCGTGTGCGACGCTGACCGTTCCTTCCTCGAAGCCCTTCTCTTCAAAGACACCCATCGGCCCGTTCCAGATAACCGTCCTGGCATCTTCCAATGCGCGCGAAAAGAGCGCGACCGTTTCGACGCCGATGTCCAGACCGACTAATCCCGCATTGGTGAATTCGATGGGGATGGTCTTACGGCTGTGCAAAGGGTCGAAGCTGTCAACGACCTGATGGTCGGTCGGCAGCAACAGTTCGACGCCTGCACCCTCCGCAGTCTTTCTGATTTGGCTCGCCGTCTCAAGCATGTTGTCCTCGACAAGCGACTTGCCCACCGTGAAGCCTTCGGCCTTCAGGAAGGTGTAAGCCATCGCGCCGCCGATTAAGAGTCGGTCAACGCGGCGTTCGATGAGCGCGTTGATGACAGGAATCTTGTCGGAGACTTTCGCGCCGCCGAGGATGGCGACAAACGGGTGCACGGGATTGCTAATCACACGACCGAGATAATCCAACTCCTTCTCCATCAACAAACCCGCCGCCGCTTGCTTGACGTGCTTAGTGATTCCGGCGGTCGAAGCGTGTGCGCGATGCGCCGCGCCGAACGCATCGTTGACATAGAGGTCGCAGAGGCTCGCCAACTCGCGCGCGAAGCCGTCGTCGTTCTTCTCCTCTTCGGCGTGAAAACGTAAATTTTCAAGCAGCAACACGTCGCCGTCCTTGAGCGCATCGACTTTGGCGCGTGCTTCTTCGCCGATGCAATCGTCCGCGAAAGCCACTTCCCTGCCGAGCAACTCCGACAGATGCGCGGCGACGGGGCGTAGGCTCTCCTTCTCAACGCGCGTGCCCTTCGGCCTTCCCAGATGTGAAGCGAGCACGACACGCGCGCCATGCTCCGTCGCATATCGAATCGTCGGCAACGTCGCTTCAATACGCGTGTCGTCCGTCACGCGCCCTTCTTTCACAGGCACGTTGAAATCGACGCGCACGAACACGCGCTGGCCTTTGAGTTCGAGGTCTTTGATGGAGAGCTTGTTCATAGCGATTTCGGATTTCGGATTGCGGATTAACAAAGATGGATTGAGCAGCTTTTTCTTCTTCAATCCGCGTTCTGCAATCCCAAATCCGCAATTCCTACAGTCCTTTTTGCGCGATGAATTTAATCAAATCGCGGACGCGGCAGGAATAGCCCCACTCGTTGTCGTACCATGAGAGCACCTTGATGAGATTGCCGCCGATGACTTTGGTGTACTCGGAATCGACGATGGACGAGTTGGGATTCTTGCGGTAGTCGATGGAAACAAGCGGTTCTTCGGAGTAGGCGAGGATGCCGCTCAGTTCTTCGCCCGCCGCATCCTTGAGAGCCTTGTTGACCTCCTCGGTGGTCGTCTCGCGTTCGACTTCCATCACCACATCGACGAGCGACACGTTCGGCGTCGGGACGCGGACGCTGATGCCGTCGAACTTGCCTTTGAGTTCGGGCAAGACGAGAGCGACCGCTTTGGCCGCGCCTGTCGAAGTGGGAATCATGGAGAGCGCCGCGCCGCGTGCGCGGCGGAGGTCTTTGTGCGGGAGGTCGAGAAGTTGCTGGTCGTTGGTGTAGGAGTGAATCGTCGTCATCTGCGCCGAACGAATGCCGAATTTTTCGTGAATCACTTTGGCGAGCGGCGCGAGGCAGTTGGTGGTGCAGGAGGCATTGGAGACGATGTGATGCACCGATGCGTCATACTGTTCCTCGTTGACGCCGAGGACGATGGTGATGTCTTCGTTTTTGGCGGGCGCGGAGATGATGACTTTTTTGACTGTGCCGCGCAGATGTTTTCTGGCATCTTCGGCATTGGTGAAACGCCCCGTCGATTCGACGACGATTTCCGCGCCGACCGAAGCCCAATCAATCGCCGCCGGGTCTTTCTCGGAGAAGACGCGAAACTCGTCCTCGTTGACCTTGATGCTGTTCTCGGTGGCGGAAATTTCCTGTTCTAGATTGCCGAGCACGGAATCGTATTTCAAGAGATGCGCGAGCGTCTTGGTGTCCGTCAAATCGTTGACGGCGACGAAATCAATATCGGAGTCGCCGAGCGCCGTACGCAGGACGTTGCGACCGATGCGCCCGAAGCCGTTGATGCCAACTTTCACACTCATTACGCGATGCCTCCTCGCATTGCTGTTGACGGAACAGGCTTGGCCGTCGCGCCCGCGAAGCTTGGGCGGCGCGTGGCGCGTCGCGGTTGGTCTTCGCGGTCAAACGGAGCTGCCCGTTCAAACAAGAGAATTAATATTTGCTGCTAAAAGAGAGCGAAGATAATGCGCCCGCGCCGCCACTGTCAAGCCACGCCTCCCGACGCGATGCGGACAACGACGACCCGCACTCGTCCCGCTTTCGGGAAACACGCGTATCGATTTCGCGTCGGATGCTCTGGTCGTCGCGCCCGCCGACGCCGCTTCGCCGTCTCCTGTTTCACGTCGTAAACATCGCTAATTCTATGTTTTTGAAACCCTGCACGCACGCCGGACGTAGTACGCTCTGACCCGTGGTGTGATGTGTGGAATAACTCTTGTCTTGAATGTTGGCGGGTCGCCTAAGGCAAATTTCCCTGAAAGGTCTCCGGTTTGATGTTCAGTCCTCGATTGCATCCCTTGTTACGCGCCTGTGTGCTCGCGCTCTCGGCTTCGTCCGTCGTGCTGGCGCAGACGCCCACGCCGCGCGCCGCACAAAAAACTCCTTCGCTCAAAGGGACGCTTTTCGCCTCCGCGCAGACGCCGGGCACACAGTCTCCCACGACGACGCAGACGCCCGCACCGCAAACACCCGCGACGCAAGATGCGACGCGGCCTCCCGGCACAGAGCAACGTCAGTCCGTGCCGCCGCAGGCGCGTCCGGTTCCGTCTGACCCGACCGCACCTCCCGGCACGCAGCAGCGTCCAGACCCGGCTGCGCCGCCGGGAACGGGCATCACCCAGCCGACCACGACCACCATCACACCGCAGTCTCCGGCTGTGCCGACGACCATCAACGATCCATTGTCGCAGACGCCTGAGCCGACCACGACGACGGGCACGCGTCAAGACATAGTTGACCCATCGATTCCGCCTGTCGAGCGCCGCCCCGTGCCGCCGCTTCCATCGCTTGTGCGTCTCGGCGTCCGCAGCGGCGAGTCGCAACCGATTACGCTTAACGAAGCGATTCGACGTGCGCTGGAAAATAACAACGAGATTGAGTTGGCGCGACAGGATGTGCGACTGACGGAATCGGGGCTACGTGCACTCGAAGGCGTCTACGACGTTATCTTTTCCGTCACACCGCAGTACAGCAGTTTCGTCTCGCCGCAGGAGAGTTCGCTCGGCGGCTCCGACGAATCCGGCACCGTCTCACAGACCGACTTTCAGGTCAACCCGTCTATCCGCAAGCTGTCACCGGTCGGCGGTGGTCAGTACAACGTCTTCTTCAACAACAATCGTCGCACCACCAGTTCGACTTTCAACACGCTGAATCCGGTCTATTCGGCCAGTTTCGGCGTCCAGTTCACGCAACCGCTCTGGCGCGACCGTTCCATCGACCGCACACGCCACGACATCCGCGTCCAGAAGAAATTCATCGAACAGACCGATGCCGATTTCCGGCGCAGCACCATCGAAGTCATCGCGCGCGTGCAGGCGGCTTATTGGGATTTGGTCTTCGCGCTCCGCGACGAACAGAATCAGATTGCGAACCTGAATCTGGCGCGCGAAAACTTTCGCCGCACAGAAGCGGGCGTCGCCGCCGGAGCATCCGCGCCGCTCGCACGCGCCGAAGTGCAGACCGAAGTCTCGAATCGCGAGGCCGCTCTACTGCTCGCCAATCAAAGCGTCACAGTTGCGGAGAACCGTCTCAAGGCGCTGCTCCTGCGCGACGCGCTCGCTCCCGAATGGTCTGTGGCGCTCGTCCCGACCGACCAGCCGACCTTCGATACCACGCCCATCAACTTGCAAGACGCCATTAACGAAGCCCGTGCCAATCGTCCCGAACTTCGTCGCCTGCGACTGCAAGGAGAGATTTCGGACATCGACATACAGTTTTACAAGAATCAGACCAAGCCTGACATCAGCATCGTCTCGACGGTTTCGACCACCGGACTCGCCGGGTCGCCCGCTCTCACCGCGAACGGCTTGAACGACGTGACCGGACTACAGGTGCCGATTATCTTCGGCGACCCCAATAGCGACGCCGATGCATTTCTGTTGAGCCAAATCAACATTCTTCGCGCGTCGCAAGGGCTACCGCCCACTCCCGTGCCGACCGTTGAAGCGCAGACATTAAGCATCCCGTCCAATCTCGTCGGCGGCTACGGGCGCATGCTCCGCAATCTTTTTAGCCTCGACACGCGCAACGTCGTCGTCGGCGTCAGGATTTCGCTGCCCTTCCGCAATCGCACGGCGGAAGCCAATCTTGCCACCGCGCGCATTCAGCAGGAACGTCTCGCCGCCACAACGCGCTTGCAGGAGCAGGTGGTTGAAGTCGAAGTTCGCAACGCGGCGCAGGTGGCTGAAACGTCGCGTCGCCGCGTCCTCTCGGCACGCATTGCACGCGAGAATGCCGAAGTTCAACTCGCGGGCGAGCGTCGGCTCTTTCAGGTCGGTCGCTCGACGACGTTTCTCTTGTTCCAACGCGAAAATCAGTTGGTCAACTTACGCAATCAGGAACTACGCGCCGAGACCGACTACAACAAGGCGCTCGCGGAACTTCAACGCGCGACCTCGACGACGCTACGCGCCAACAACGTCATCATCGACTCACCCGTCGGGCAATAAACCTTTCCGGCTCTCGCGATTTTCGTTTGCGATTGGAAGCGGCTGACACTATTCTCAGTCGTCTTCCAATCGCAATTTCGTTTAAGTACGCCGTGAAGATTACCGCGACCATCATCACTTACAACGAAGCCGAAAACATTCGCGCCGCGTGCGAGTCAGTGGAGTGGGCTGACGAGGTTCTGGTCGTCGATTCGGAATCGACCGACGCGACGCGCGACATCGCACGTGAGTGCGGGGCGCGCGTCATCTTGCGTCCGTGGCCGGGGTTTGCGGCGCAGAAGCAGTTCGCGGCGGAGGCGGCGGCGCACGATTGGATTTTCAGTCTCGACGCAGACGAACGCGTCTCGACGGAACTCCGTCGAAGCCTCGAAGACGTGCTCTACACCAACGAGATGCAACTCGCCGACGGCTATCGCATCGCGCGTCGCTCTTTTTACATGGGGCGTTGGATTCGCGGCGGCGGTTGGTATCCAGACCACCAGTTGCGTCTCTACAGGCGAACGCGCGGGCGTTGGGAAGGCGCGCACGTCCACGAATCCGTCAAGATGGACGCGGGCGCGCGCGTCTCGACGCTTGATGGAGACTTGCTGCACTACAGCGTGCGCGATGCGTCGCATCATCATCGCATGATTGGCGAACGTTATGCGCCGCTCGCCGCGCGTCAGATGTTCGAACGCGGTCGCCGCACGTCGCTGCTTCGTCTCGCCACCGCCGCGCCCGCCGCGTTCACGCGCAGCTTCGTCCTCAAAGGCGGCTTCCGCGATGGCCTCGCCGGTCTCTCCATCGCGCACTTCGCCGCCCATCATGCCTTTCTCAAGCACCTCTTGTTGTGGGAAATGCAGAAGGGTAAATAGTGAATGGTGAATGGATAAGACCCGTTCCTATCCATTCACCATTCACTATTTACCCTTCACTAATTCCCGATGGTGAGATTTGTTTGCGGGAGAAGTTTGCGCGGCGTCTCCATGGGGATGGGGACGGGCACGTCTTGTGTGGTGACGACTTCGGCGAGAAGTTGTTCTTCGAGTTGACGGTTCTGCCAGACGGTGTGCCCCTGATCGAGAATGGCGAAGACGACCATTCCGGCGTTCTGCGTAAAGACGACGCCCGCGATGCTCGCCATGCCGCCGTCGTCGTGTGCGAGCGTACCGGTCTTGCCGACTGCCGCGCCTTTGAGCGGTGTCTCCTTGAGACGATGGCGGAGCGTTCCCCAATCGCTGCTGACGATGGGCATGATGTCTTCGAGTTTCAATCCCTGTCGTTTGGTCTCTTCGTGGAGCGCGCGAATCACCGCAAGCAACGCCGAGGGCGTGACGCGATTGTGTTCGAGACCGGAAGTGGTCGAGAGCAACAGACGTTCCGGCGGGAGGCGGAGTTCATCAATGAGGAAACGCTCGACGCCCTTCGCGCCGCCGACCATCCCGCCTACACGTTCGGCGACGAAGTTGCTGGAATGTGCATTCATGTAGAGCAACACGTCGCGCAACGGATGCGAGTGGAGCACGAAGAGAGGCTGCTGACCCGCCGGAGGCATGGCGACCGACGGACTCTCCGCGTCGCCCCTATCATTCGCTTGCCCGTCGTCTGAATCCTGCTTGTTGTCGGAATTTTGATTCGCCGTTTCCACGCTACTCGCACGGTCTCTGCCCTGACTCTTTTCTCCGTCGGCGTTCTGTTTCGTCTCTGCTTTATCCTGCTTCGGGCGCGTCTTGCTCTTGTCGGCATTCTTCTTGTCCTTGCGCGCCGCGTCGCCGCCGCGCTTCGACGCACCCGATTTCGTCTCGCCGAGCTTCATCACCTTCAACATATTCTTGGCAGACTCTTCGGGCGATTCGTTGAAGTTGAAACTGAAATTGGGCGCGACGAAGACGCCCTCACTGGCGCGTGTGATGCCGCGTGCGCGAAGTTCGCGCGCAATCATGGCCGCCGCCGTGTCGCCGAAGGTCGGGTCGTCGCCCGCCACGTAAATTTTACCGCGCAGTGTTCCCGAAGCGTCCACCGTCCCTTCCGTATACACACGCGTCTCGAAACGATGCCCCGCGCCGAGTCTGCGGAGCGCGACGAGCGTGGTGGCAAGTTTGACGAGCGACGCGGGATTAAAGGCGGTGTCCGCGTTGTGCGACGCGAAAATCTTCTTGCCGTCCATCGACTCGATGATGACGCCGTGCTTCTCCGGTGCCTCGTCGCGCGAGGCGTACCATTCGGCGGTGTCAAACGTCGGCGGTGCCGCGACCGTGTGCGACGGTGCGCCTGCTATCGCGGCGTTTGCCGTCGCGGCAGCGGGCGCGTCCGATGGCGTTGTGATGATGGCGAGATGCTGGCCTGTGTGCGGCAGCAGCGAGAGCGAGTATGGGACAAAACTCAGCCCGATAATGATGACGAGGCCGACCGCCATCATCGCGACTATCGGATTACGAGGATTCAAAAGTTTTCCCTTCCGTCTCTGAATTTCTTTTTCCATCTTTCGCAAACACGCGCAAAGCTTTAATATGCTTACGTCGGCGCGAGCCGTCAAGTTGAATGTCCTCTATCAGTTCACTCTTATCTGGAAACGCTCCGCATGTTCCTTGTTCAGAGCTCTCCCTACGTCGATGAAGCAAATGCAGTACCATTCTCGCTCGCGCTCATCTTCGTCACCATTCTCGGCGCGCTTATCGGTAGTTTTCTCAACGTCGTAATCCATCGCGTGCCGCGCGAGGAATCCATCGTTTTCCCGAATTCGCGCTGCCCGCACTGTGGCACGGCGATTCGGCCTTACGACAACATCCCCATTGTTAGTTACCTCTGGTTGCGCGGACGTTGCCGCGCCTGCCGTGCGCGAATCCCCGCGCGCTATCCTGCCGTGGAACTCCTGACCGCACTCCTTTTCGCCCTAACCTTTCTACATACAGGACTAACGCTCGCACTCCCCTTCAATCTCGTTTTCGTCGCCGCACTCCTCGCGCTCATTTTTATCGACGCCGAGCACATGATTCTGCCCAACGTCATTACTTACCCCGGCCTCCTGTTCGCACTCGCCGCACGCCTCGTCGTCCCGAATCTCTACGGCATCGGCATGCTCACGACGGACGGTGCGGTCGCGGGTTGGCCGCTCGCGGCGCAGTCGCTCGTCGGCGCGTTGATTGGTGCGTTGGTGGGCGGCGGTTCGTTGTGGCTCGTCGGTTGGTTGTGGAAACGCCTGCGCGGCGTCGAAGCGATGGGCTTGGGCGACGTGAAGATGATGTTTATGGTCGGTGCGTTTCTCGGCTGGCCGCTCACGGTGCTCGCCATCTTTCTCGGCGTCCTGACGGGTTCCATCATCGGCATCGCGCTGATGCTGCGTCGCGGCGAACGCGACATGAAGATGCTGCTGCCCTTCGGCATCTTTCTCGGCCTCGGCGCAATCATCAGCCTGCTCATCGGAACACAAATCGTCAACTGGTATCTCAGTCAATTCATGCTCTGATGAAGAATAAGAATTCAGAATTCAGAAGCCGCAAGCCAGAAGAACGAACCAGCAGCTTACAACTCAAGCTCTCCGAATTTTTCTACTGTCTACTGACTACTGCTTTTCATGCTCCCTCGTTATGAAAACCGCATGCAGTTTGCGCTCGCGCTTCTCGTCGGGCTGTTGCTGCTTGCCAACCTGTTCACGCTCGCGCTCGTCGCGCTCACGCCTTCGACACGCGCGGCGCGTCTGCCCGTACTCTTCACGGTCGTCGTCATCACACTGGTCGTCAGCATTCCTTGCATCCTACTGATTCCGCGTTGGCTGCTCAGGCCGTATCGTCAGCTTTTGGACGAAGCCGAACGCGCTCCCGTCGCGATGCGCACGCGCGGCGACGCACGCGACGAAACCGAGTTTGTCCTTCAAACATTTCAAGAAGTGGTCGCACAACTTCGCGCGCAACAACGCGAACTCGAAATCTTGAGCGCACGCGAGCGCGACCGCGCCGTCTCGGCAGAACGTTTCAGCGAACGCATCGTGGCAAGCGTCCCGTCCGGTCTGGTCGCGTTCGACGCGCAAGGGCGTGTGACGGTCGTCAACGCGCCCGCACGTGCCATTCTTGAAACCGACGGCGAGCCAAACGACGTTAGCGCCGATGCCGGACGAGAAAACTTTCAGACGCTTCTTCGTCATGCGCCGGAATTGATAAAGATGGTGGAGCATTGTCTTGAGTCGGGCGAGTTGTACCGCCGCGAGGAGGTTTCAGCGACGACGGGCGACGGGCGACGCGTGCGGCGTCTCGGTGTGACGGTCGCGCCGATTGACCCGCAACCCGAACGCGGCGCACGCGGCGCGCTCTGTCTCGTCACAGACATCACGGAGGTCGTGCAGTTGCGTGAAGCGGTGGCGCTCAAGAGGAGTCTGGAAAGTTTGGGCGAGATGTCCGCTGGACTCGCGCACGAATTCAAAAACGCTCTCGCCACGCTTCACGGCTACGCGCAGCTTTTGCAGAATCTCGAACTCGATGAACGCGGGCGCATCGCCGCCGCCGCGCTCTTACAGGAAGTGCGTAGCCTCTCTGAAATGGTCACGTCGTTTCTCAACTTCGCGCGACCGCAACCACTCGAACTCGTCGATGTCTCGCTCGATGAACTCATCACTGACTGCGCCTCCGAATTGCAGACGCTCTACGACGAGCGACGCATCACATTTCGCGTCGAGGGCGAATTCGCTTCCGTGCGCGCCGACGAACGCATGCTCCGCCAGTCCGTCCTCAATCTTCTACGCAACGCCGCCGAAGCGATTGACGCAGAGAGCGTGCGCCGTGAAGTCTCTGTGCACGGTCGGCGCGAGATGGACGATAACGGGCGAAGCCACGCGGTAGTCGAAATTCGTGACACGGGCGCAGGGCTTCATGAAGCTGACATCCCGCGCATCTTCATCCCCTTCTTCACGACGAAAACGAAGGGGCATGGCGTCGGCCTCGCGCTCGCGCACCGCGTCGTCACAGAACACGGCGGCACGCTCACCGCCGCGAACGCTCCCAACGGCGGCGCTATTTTCACCATCCATCTTCCGGCGTAGCGCCCGTGCAAAGATTAGCCACAGAGATATGGAGACACAAAGATGAAGAAGAAGGAAAGGAAGAAGTAGACTGACAAAAGCTCACCTTTTGCCCTTTTCTTTTTTCCTTTCTTCGTGGCTCTGTGTCTCTGTGGGAAATATTGAAACAATTTCCGAGCAAGGAGCAACGAGGACATGCCCGCACAAACAATCGACGAAGTTATCGCCCAACTCGACGACATCATCGAACGCGCGCGTCGGCAGAAAAGCCGACTCGGATATTTCGCGGTGCTTTATCGCAACGTCACAGTGAAGGTCAAAGAAGGCATCGCCGCCGGAAGCTTTGAAGACGGCGCGCGGATGGAACGTCTCGACGTGGCCTTCGCCAATCGTTATCTCGAAGCGGAGGCGCAATATCGTCGCGGCGAGCGTCCGAGTCTCTGCTGGCTCGCTTCGTTTGAAGCGTCGCACAAGTGGTATCCGCTCGTCCTCCAACATCTGCTGCTCGGCATGAATGCACACATCAATCTCGACCTCGGCGTCGCCGCCGCGCTCACTAGCCCCGGCGACCAACTCTCCGCCTCGCAACGCGACTTCGACCAAATCAACAACATCCTCTGCGCCATGATGGACGACGTGCAAGACCGCCTCGCACGCGTCTCCAAGTGGATGACCCTGCTCGACCGCGCGGGCTGCCGCACAGATGAAGCCATCATGGAATTCAGCATCAACAAGGCGCGCGAACTCGCATGGCGTGCCGCGGTCAAACTCGCCCCGCTCAGCCCCGCGGAAGCCAGACCCGTCCTAGACAAACTCGACCACAACGCCGCGCGCCTCGCGCGCCTCATCCTCATCCCCGGCTTCACCCCGACTCTCGCCAACCTCGCCGTACGCGTCAGCGAACCCACCGACGTTGCCGAAATCATCGACATCCTCAACTGAACCAATTGCGGAGCGCGGATTGAAGAACTACTCGTCAGTTTCATCAATACGCAGTTGTGTTCTGTGCTGTTAGTTGTGTTGTTTGACGTGGACGCGTCTGACGCCGAAGGCGATGATGCGCGCGGGAATGTCGCGGAGGATGGGGATGCGTGTGAGAATGCGTATGGGAAGCGGCAAGCTAAAGGCTTGATTAGGATTGAGCGCGTTGCCGATGACGTTTTGCTGGATGAACGCTTGAATTGATTGAATAATACGCGTCGGCCTTTCGCGTTGCCGTTGCACCTCGCGTAGCTCGTCCGTTCGGATGTTGCCGTCTCGAAGCGGCTTTGTGAGCACGTTGGCGGCAACGACTGCATCCTGTATGGCGTAGTTGATGCCGACGCCGCCGACGGGCGACATGACGTGCGCGGCGTCGCCAATGAGTAGTAGTCCCGGCATAAACCATTCTTTCAGGCGGCTCGATTCGACGGAGAGCATCGAAACCTGTTTCCACTCTTTGAGATGCTCCGCGCGGTTGGCAAACTCCGGCACGGTTTCGACGAGCGTGCGACGAAACGTCTCGATTCCTGCGGCGCGTAGTTCGCTGTAGCTGCCCTTGAGAATAACGTACGCCACCTGCCATTGCTCAAGGCGGTCGAGCATGACGACGATGTGCCCGCGACTGAAACGCGCTAATAAGCCCTCGCCGTCGCTCGCCTCGCGCGGCAGGCGAAACCACAAGACATCCATCGGCGGTGAAGTCTTGATGGGTTCCATCCCGCTCAGATGACGCATGCGCGAGCCGCGCCCGTCCGCCGCCACCGTGAGCGACGCACGCACTTCATGCCAGCCGTCCGCCTCTCGATAACGAACACCACGCACCACGCCGTCTTCTTCAATCAACTCTTCGACGCGCGCACCCATCGTCAAATGAAAATTCGGATAAGCCTCCAACTCCTTAACGACGAACTCAAGAAAGTCCGACTGTGGAAGCATGGCGATGTACGGAAAGCGAGTTTTGAGGCGACTCAAATCGGCTAACGTCAAGGGGCCGTCCGGCGTCATGACAGTAAACTGGCTAATCCTTGAATGACGAATTTCCAGCAGACGTTCGGCCAATCCGAGTTCGTCGAGAATTTCCAACACCGACGGATGAATCGTGTCGCCACGAAAGTCGCGCTCGAAGTCGTCGTGGGCTTCCAGCAGCACGACATCTATCTTCTGCCGCGCCAGCAACAACGCGAGAATCACTCCCGCCGGGCCGCCTCCCACGATGCAACACGTCGTCTGTCTCACTTCGCGCGCCTCGTCGGCCTTGCGAGCTTCTTTCTCAGCCCCGGCGGTTTCGATAGTTTGAGTGTGCACTTGAGTCATAAGTTTGTCGCAGACGCGCCTTTCTCTGAAACTTCGACCTCTCGGCTACCGTAAATATTGCATCCGTTTTTATTGATACTTTCGACCGTGGGTGGAGAAAACGACATGAAACGAACAGCGATGCTCCTCGCTCTTATCCTTCTCGTTATTGCGCCGCTCCAAACGTCGTCAGCGTGGTCAAAAGGCGACAGCAAAGCGGAGCAGGAAATAACCTCGCTTGTACGTCAGTTTGCAGACGCGCAAAAGAATTTCGACGCCGCCAAACTAGACCAGCTTCTCGCCCCTGATTACATTGAAATTTCTCCCGTCGGTGAGATTGACCCGCGTGACAAAGTGCTCGGCTTTTACGCGCCTGAGAAGAAGAACGAGCGCGGCGGCGAATTGCTCTCATACGAGTTGGACGAAATCTCGACGCGCCTCTACGGAGAGACGGCGGTCGTCATCGCGCGTCTTCCTTTTACTTCGAGGAGTGCCGACGGAAAAACCGTCAGCCGCGCCCTCAGGTGTGTCTTCGTCTGTCGGAAACTGCGAGGTAAGTGGCGGTTGGTCTCTACTCAGTACACTGGCATCCGAGTTTAGAGAACAAGCGAGGCATCCGTCCGTCAGGCCAATCTCTTACGCTTCCGCGCACGCAAATGCAAGCATTTTATTCGCGGACGCTTCTCCAAACGTCGTTTCAAATTCAACTGCTCGTTAAGCATCTTTCCACGTCGAACTCGCCGGAAAATATTCGCGCCAGCGACGTTCAACGAGCGCGTCGATGTCGGGACGCACGATGAGTTCGTCAGGATAGCCGGGCTTCATGCGCGCGTCGATGACGAGCGGCGCGCGGTAGGAGAGATGATGCCGACGCACCTCGGTTGCCGCCGCATAGATGTCCGATGCAGGCTCGAAACGCGTCCACGTCGCCCACAGGAATTCAGACGCCGAACGTGCCACGCTCGCATCGTCATGCAACACGACGAGCGGCCAATCACTGAAAACATCCTCGCGCGCCAGCCGCTCTGCCTGCCCCGCGTCCTCACCGTACGCCACGCCTTCGACGACGAGACAACCGCCGCAAAAGACTTCCGCACGCGTCACGCCTCGCGGCAACTCACCGCGAAACTCGCGCGGCAATTCGCGCACCGTCTCGCCCAGTCCGAGCATGATGGCTTTGCTGCCGTGATTGATTTTGCCGCTCGTATAGTCGAGCGTGTCCATCGAGACGTTTGAGAAGATGAAGAGGTCGCTTTCAGGCATGAAGCGCGCGAGCATGTGCTCGAAGAGTTTTTTGAAGTCGCGGAGGTCTTGCGGCGTATCGGTCAGGAGCAGAAACTTCGTGAGCGAGAGTTGGCCTTCGCCGAGAATGCGGAAGCCTGAGACGAGCGCCTCACGCGCATAACGCTCGCGCACGACAGCCGCCGCCAGCGAATGAAATCCCGTCTCGCCGTACGACCACAAATCGCGCACGCTCGGCATGACGAGCGGAAAGAGCGGCGCGAGAAGCGTCTGCAAGTAGTCGCCGATGAAGAAATCTTCCTGTCGCGGCTTGCCCACGACGGTCGCCGGATAAATAGCGTCCTTGCGATGAAAGACGGCTTCGACGTTGAAGACCGGATAGTCGTGCTGCAAAGAGTAGTAACCGTAATGGTCGCCGAATGGCCCTTCGGGCTTGCGTTCGTGCGGCGCGACATGACCGACCAACGCAAACTCTGCCTCCGCCACCAACCTGTGCCGACCTTCGAGCGGATTCTTCACGACCTTTATCTTCTCGCCCGCCAACACCGACGCCAACACCAACTCCGGCACGTCTTCCGGCAACGGCGCAATCGCCGCGAGAATCAACGCGGGCGAGCCGCCGAGGAAAACCGTCACGGGCAAGGGCTGTCCGGCGCGTTCGGCTTCGTGATAATGAAAGCCGCCGCCCTTGTGTATCTGCCAGTGGATGCCCGTCGAATGTGCGTCGTGACGGTGCAGACGATACATGCCGAGATTGTGTTTGCCCGTCGTCGGATGTTCCGTATAGACGAGCGGGAGCGTAAAGAACGCGCCGCCGTCTTCCTGCCATGTCGTCAAGACCGGCAACTCATCGAGGCGCGCGGGTCTGTCCATCGCTTCTGTGACGGGCGCGCGGCGTGTCTGTCGTGTGCCGAGGCGCAGAGCTTCGAGCGCGAGCGAGCGATGCTGCCAGATGTCTTTCGGGCGCGGCGGCAGAAGCGATTCCGCCAGATGTACCACCTCGCGCACCAATGCTTCCGGCTTCGCGCCGAACGCAAATTCGATGCGACGCGCCGTGCCGAAAAGATTCGTCACAACCGGATAACGGCTGCCCTTCACGCGCTTGAACAAAATCGCCGGGCCGCCGCGCTCAATCACGCGACGGTGCACTTCGGCCAATTCCAAATAAGGGTCAACTTCTGCTTCGACCGTCAAGAGGTCGTTTTCACGCGCAAGAAGATTGAGAAACGAACGCAAATTTTGATGCATAGAACTTTCAAAACTAGCCACAGAGGCACAGAGTCGCCAAGCGAAATAGTGAAAAGGATTTCACCTTGTCATCTTTAATTTTCTCTGTCTCTCCGTGCCTCTGCGGCTAATTCTTGATGTTGAAAAGTACGCGATTATCGGTTGCTCTCAAAAATAAGCAATCGACGAGACAAAAGCAAAGAGGAGCGACTTTCGCGTTTCGCTCCTCCTCATCATCAACTATGAATTACTCACACGGCGTCACAATTCTTTAACGCCTGTCACCCATTGCGTGCCGTTATTGTTGCGGCGACGTTTCTTCGGCGTGTTCGTCTTCGTCTCTGTTACGCGTCTGTCGCGGGCGCGCGGGCGTCGCGGGAGTGGCTGGCGGAGTTTCGGCGAGACGAGTTGTAATATCGTGTGCGGCTTCCCTCGCGGCTTGGGCAATCAGCGGGTCGAGCGAATCAGCGAGCGGCTTGATACGTGCGAGCGTCGCGGCGTCTCCCATGTGTGCGAGCACTTGTAGGAGTTTGATTTGCGTATTGCCGTTGGTGCGTTCAAGGAAAATGTAGAGTGGTTCAGGGGTTTCGAGTTCGCCGAGATAGACGGATGCCTGGTCGAAGCGCGAAGAATCGAGTGCGCGCACAAGATTGTAGAGAGCTTCGGCTTTGCCCATGCGATAGAGCGCCCAATCGAGCGCGACGCGCACGCGTCCATCCTTCTCCTGCAAACGATAACCCTCCACCAGACGACGCTGCTCCGTGTCTGCCATGCGCGCCAAATCCTCCGCCGCACGCTTACGCACCAGAGCGTCGCGACTCGTCAACTGTCGCACAGCATCCGCGCTCGAAGTTGTGACCATTACCACACCCATCGTACCCTCGCCCTTTGCGTCGCTTGTCTGTGCGCGAGTCGCCGCTTCCGTCAACGCCAAGCACAAACACGCCGCCGCAACTATCATGACTAGGCGACCGACGGCGACGTGTTTCGCCGCGACGTATTGCGACTCTCTTCGTTTCATAAAACTTTTCATAGTCTTCCTCTCTTTAAGAACCACTGTGGAGAGAGAGTGTTAACGAGCGGGACGGAGCGACGAAATCGCGTTGACGGGAAACGAAGCACGAAAGAGACGCCGCCCGACGTTGAATCAGCATCCCTCCCATCCATCATTCCTCCGCCCTCATTCCTTCTAAAACCCCGGCTGTGTGATTGACTTGTTGTTGATTTCGGTCGCGTACTTTTTGACGAGTGACTGAATCTCCTCAGACTTCCCGATAAGCACGAAAACGAGGTTATCCGCCGGAAAATACTGCTTAATGGTGCGTTGCGCGTCCGTCATGGTCATGGCGTCGATGCGCGCGTAATAGGTATTGATGTCGCGTTCGTCGAGGCCGAAGAATTCGAGTTGGGCGATTAACGCCGCGAGTTGGTCGGAGGTTTCGACGCGCGGCGGAAACTGTCCCTTGAGATAGTTCTTCGCCGATTTCAACTCCTCCTCGGTGATGCCCTTCGCGTGGAGACGCTTGAGCACGTCGAGCGCCATGTCGATGGCCTGTTCGGTCGTGGCGTTGCGCGTGTAGGTCGAGATGATGAACGGGCCGCGACCCTTGCGCTGGTCGAAGACGGAACGCGCCCCGTAAGTCAGCCCCGACTTGATGCGGAGTTCGGAATTGAGCATCGAAGTGAAACGACCGCCGAAAAGCGTGTTGATAACGTTGATGTGAACGCGGTCGGTGCTGGTGCGCGCGATGCCGAGGTTGCCGATGTGGAAGTAAGTCTGCGTCGAGTCGGGCTTGTCGATGAGCAGCAGACGCTTGCCCTGCGCGGGCGCGAATTCGGGCAGAGAGATGGCGGGCGACTGTCTCGCCGCCCACGCGCCAAACTTCTCTGTGAGCGTCCGCTCCATCTCGGCGGTATTGAAATCTCCGACCACAGCGAGAATCGTGTTCGACGGCGTGTAGTAGCTTTGGTAAAACTTTGCGATGTCGTCGCGCGTGACGGCGGCGAGCGATTTCTCATCGCCTTCCGTCGGGCGACTGTAGGGATGTGTGCCGTAGAGATAGGCGTTGAAGTAGTTGGTGATGACTTCGCCCGCGTCGTCCTTAGCAGCCTTGATGGCGTCGATGCTCTGCGTTTGCAGTTTGGTCACTTCCGCTTGCGGAAACGTCGGATTGAGCATCACATCGGTCAACAAGTCGAGACCCTTCGCGACATCCTTCTTGACGAACTCGGCGGCACCGACGCTGTAATCATACGTCGCATCGGCGTCGAGAATGCCGCCGACGAAATCCAGTTCATTCGAGATTTGGTCAGCCGTGCGCGTCTTGGTTCCCTTGCGGAGCAGCCCGGCGGTCATCGAAGCCACGCCCTCGCGTCCCTGCGGGTCGGCCACCGAACCCGCCTTCACGACAAAATTAAAACTTATCATCGGCACTTCGTGCTGTTCCATCAAGAGCAGCGTCATGCCGTTTTTGAGCTTCACTTTTTTGTATGGCGGAAGCGTCAACGTGCCGCCCTGCGCTGACACACGCGGCGACGCCCCTGTGACGAACAACATGCCGACCAATAAAAGAATCAAAATTCGCTTCACGAATCGTCCCCCCTTCGGGAATTGCGGATTTCGGATTGCGGAATGCGGATTAAAAGACAATCTGTTTTTCCAATCCTAAATCTACATTCCGCAATCATTATTTGCTGTCCGCTGCCTTCTGCTCACCGCCGGATTCGGATTTTTCGGGGATGAGCGTTGAGACAGTGCGGTTTTTGTCGGAGAAATACTTCTGCGCGACGCGTCGCACGTCGTCTTTAGTCACTTTTTTGTACTCGTCGGCGGCGTTGAAGAGTTTGCGGTAGTCGCCGAAGAAGACTTCGTAGCTGCCAATCTGGTTGGCTCTGCCACTGATGGTCTTAATCTGTCGATAGAAATTGGCGAGCAGGATGTTCTTCGCCTTCTCCAACTCCTGTTCGGAGACCGCGCCGCTCTTGGCCTTGTCGAACTCCTCGTAAATCGCCTTCTCGACAGTCTCAGGCGCGACTCCTTCCTTCGGTTGCGAGGAGACGAGAAAGAGTGTCGGGTCGAAGGCGAACTCGAAGTCGCCGTTGATTTCGATGGCGAGTTGGTCTTTGTCAACGATGCGCTGGTACATGCGCGAACTCTGACCGGAGAACAGAATCGCCTGCATCACTTTAAGCGCGTAGTAGTCGGGATGCGCCGTCTCAGGGATGTGATAACCAATCATCAAGACGGGCAACTGTGCGAACTTTTTGACGACCACACGCCGCTCGCCCAACTGTTCAGGCTCTTTCGTCAAGACCTTCGGCGGCGGCTCGCTCGCCTTGATAGGTTCGATGTACTTCTCCGCGAGTTTGATAATCTCATCCGCCGTCACGTCGCCGACGACGACCATCGTCGCGTTGCTCGGCGAGTAGCCCATGCGATAGTGGTTCTTGAGGTCTTCCATCTTCCAGTTTTCGATGTCCACCATCCACCCGACGACAGGCCACTGATACGGATGCGCGGTGAAGGCGGTCGCCCACAATTGCTCGTAGACGATTCCGGCGTTGTCGGCATCAATGGACGAGCGCCGCTCGCTGGCGACCACGCCGCGTTCCGATTCGATTATTTTCGGGTCGAAGCCGAGATTCTCGATGCGGTCGGCTTCGAGGTCGAAAATCAAATCGAGCGTCGTGCGCGGGAACCAATCCTGATAGACGGTCACGTCGTTGCTGGTGTAGGCATTGTTGGAGCCTCCGGCGGCTTCCATCACGCGGTCAAATTCTCCCGCGCCGTACTTCTTCGCGCCGTTGAACATCATGTGCTCGAAGAAGTGTGACAGACCCGTGGTGCCTGGGCGTTCGTTGCGCGAGCCGACGCGGTAAAAGACGTAGAGCGCGACGTTCGGAATCGAAGCATCGCGCTGGACGAGAATCTTCATACCGTTTTTGAGCGTGTGCGTCTGCACGTCGAACGTCTGCGCGCCGACGCTCGCGCCCGCACCCGACACAACCAAAAGCAAGCACAAGCTCAACGCCATCTTGAGAGATTTCATAGATTTTTCCTGCGGTTTACGGATTTGTGAAAGCGTTCCGAATTGTCGGAATGACATGACGGTGAAAAGCTGTTCCAACTTCGCGTGCGGCGAACGTGCCAACGACGATTCAAGGACTTTCCAATTTTTACGGATGAAAATGTTATTCGGGACGACCGACGCAAGTACTTCGGTTTGGAGAGTATACGAGCCGTGCGCCGACAATGTTCAACGTCCCTACGCGCCTTATGATGCCGTTCGTCGCATATGTTGTTGCATGTCGCTTCGGACATTTACGGGGCAACTCTACGCATCACGTCGTTTCAAAAGAGACTCGCTTTTTGCTCACCTCCTGAATCTTAGTATAAAATGGCTTTTGAAGGCGACCGTGGGCGCGACCGCAGGCGAGACGAGCGACAGTCGCGCAGGGTCGCCCGATTCGTATCAAACGCATTGACGGCAATTGACGGCAGAGCCGTCGGCATCAGGTCGGTAGCGGCGGGCGAGTGATTGCGAGTCAGGATTTGCGTGTGGGCGGTGGAGTTTTGATTGTATGGCGAACGGGTTGGTGGTTCATGTCGAAGTCGGGGAGAGCAAGCATACGGAGGTGCTGACGCAGGAGCGTATCCGCATCGGCCTCTCCGAAGACTGCGACTTGCGCTTGCAGATTTCCGGCATTCCCGCCCCGGCCTCGTCCGCTCCTTTTCTCGAACTCGCGCGCACCAACGGCCATTATCGAGTCGGCGACTTTAACCGCTCCATCGGCATCACGCACAACGGTGCGCCGCTCGCTTACGGCACTGCCATCGAAGACGGCGACGAACTGCGCGTCGAACAATCGAATCTCGCCATGCAGTTTTTCCCCATCCGCGACCTGCCCGCCGTCGTCTCAACGCCGTCGCGTCGGCGGCAGGATGTGGTGGTCGCGCCCTTCATCGAGAACGCGGCGATTGAGGCCGCCGCCACCGCACGCCGCGACGACGCCAAAGTCTTTCTGCGCGAGTTTACGCGCGAACTGGTTCGTGAAATCAACATCAGCACCAAAATCATCACGCTGCTCATCGTGGTGGCGCTCGTCGGCGGCATGCTCTATCTAGGCTTCGCGGGTTACAGAGAGTTGCGCCGCAGCCGCGACCTCATCAACCAGCAGAACGAACAGATGGCGCGTCTTAGGGAGGCGATGAGCCAGACGACCGACCAGTTCGAGCAAGTTGACAAGACCAACAAGGACATCATCAACAGTCTCTCGCTCGCGCCCAAAGTGCGTAGCGACTACGGCAACGGCGTCTGTCTCATCGCGGGCAGTTACAGCCTCGTCGAAGCCGGCACCGGACGCCCCTTGCGTTATCCCGAATTTCAAACCACCGAAGACGGCACCACGCTGCAAAACGCCGAAGACCAACCAATCCTCACGCCCGACGGTCGCGGCGCGCCCTACATCAACGATTTCGTCGGTACGGGTTTTCACGTCGGCGACGGCTACATCGTGACCAACCGCCACATCGCCGTCGAGCCGTGGAAGGCGGACGAACGCGTCCAGTCTCTGAGCGCGAGCGTCAATGGTCAGTTTCGTCTGACGCGTCTGGTCGCTTTCTTCCCTGGCCACAAGCAGCCCTTCGTGCTTCGCTTTCGTCAAGCCTCCTCGCGCGACGACATCGCCGTCTGCGTGATTGATGGGAGAGAAGTGCCCGTCAACATTCCTGTGTTGCCGCTCGACAAGGATTCAAACGCGGTCGGCATCGGTCGTTCCGTGGTGATGATGGGTTATCCGAAGGGAGCCGACCGTCTGCTGGCGACGCTGCCCGAAGCCGAATCGCGCAATCTGCAACAACGCTATGGAGCGTCGATGGAGAGCCTCTTGGCGATTCTCTCCGAACGCAATTTCATCAAACCTCTGACCACACAGGGACACATCACAGACCTCGAAGACCATCGCATCGGCTACGACGCGCGTACCGCCGAGGGCGGTTCGGGCGCGCCGCTCTTTGGTCAATCGGGACGCGTCATCGGTGTTAATTTTGCGATGTACACGGAGATGCCCGATAACAACTACGCCGTGCCCGTGCGCTACGCCATGACGCTGCTCCAACGCGCGGGATGGAGCGGCGACGAACCACCCGCCGACGCCGGAAACGCTGTCAACTCAAACACCAACACTAAAGACCCGCGCCTCGCCCCGAAAAACGGCAACGCGCAGGACGCCAAACCCAAATCAACCGACGCACGAAGCGGCAAATAAAGCCGCGCCCCTTCCGACAAAGGTTTTTCGCCGTTCCGTTTTTGACACGTCCATTGTTTCCAGCTAACCTTGCCCCTTTTGCTGTGTTGGAATATGGCGGACAGGTGTGCGCCGCGTGCGAAAGTTTTTCGGTCGGGAGTGTCTGTTAAGTTTTGTCCGTATCGGCTGCAACTGTGACGACGGCGAGGATTACGCCGGAACTTTTTCCAGAACAGATGGTGCGCTCGTCGAGTCGCGCGCTCGTCGTGGCTGCGCTCGTCTTCGTGACGCTCGTCGGCTTCGGCTTTCGCGCCTACCGTCTGGACGCCGAAGGCTTGAGCGAAGACGAACTCAACAAGGTGCGCGCCGTCGAGCAATACCGCACGCGCGGACTCACGTCGGCCAACGGCGAGCATCCGTTTCTGATGAAGGCGCTGATGACTTTAAGCGTCGTCGCCGTCGAACAATGGAACGCGTCCGGGTTGGTGGCGTCGCATCCTCAAAGGCGTCTCGCGTCGGAGACGGCGGCGCGTCTGCCCGTCGTCGTGTTCGGCGCGCTCACGTCGGTCTTGATTTTTCTGGTCGTCGCAGAACTTTTCGGCGTCGAAATCGCGTTGGTCGCCGCCGCTTTGTGGGCTTGCGACCCGGCGGCGATTGGCTTCAACCGCATCGCCAAAGAAGACTCCTTCGTCCTCTTCTTCTTTCTTCTGGCAAACGTTTTCTGGTTGCGCGGGCAGCGCGTCGCGGAAGCGGGCGGCGCACACCCGCAACGTTTCTACTGGGCGACCGCCGCCGCCTTCGGAGCCATGCTCGCCTCGAAATACATGCCGCACTTCCTCGCCATCAGCGGAGCTTACTACTACATTTTTCAGGGCATTCCCGCAACTCGTTGGCGTATGGGGAAACGTCGCTGGCTGTTCTTTTTCGGCGTCATGGGCGCGGCGTTTCTCGTCTGTAATCCGACGATACTTTTGCCCGGCACATGGTACGAGATGCGAATCTTTGCGGGCGAGCGACGCATCGGCCACGACAGCTACGAATTCATGGGCACTCTTTATCGCAATCAGATGACGCTCTGGTTGAAGGGTTCGCCGTGGTATTTTTACTACGTCTTTATGGGCGTGAAGATTCCTCTGTTAACCATCGCGGCGTTCGTCGCGGGGTTGCCGCTGCTGTTCACCAAACGTCTCGGCGATGGTCGTTTCTTCGTGCTCTGGTGGATGTTCTTCTGGTTTTTCCCCTTCACGGTTTTGGGTGGAAAGTTTACGCGCTATTTCACGTTCGCCCTGCCCGTCGTGCACATCACATCGGCCATCGGCATTCACGCCGCTTCACGCTACTTCGCGCAACTGTTGCGACGCGCCAACGCAAGCGACGCCTCGAAACTTTACGCGCACGCCGCCGTCGCCGCGCTGGTGCTCGGTTGTTCCGTCTACGCGTCGGCGAGCGCCGCGCCTTTTTACCGTCTCTACACGAACGCGCTCGGCGGCGGCACGCAACGCGCCGGAACCTATTTTCCACACGACGAGTTTTATGATGCGAGCATGCGTGAAACCGTGTTCAAGATTGCCGCGCTCGCTGGCCGTGGAGCACGCGTGGCGAGCGAGACGCCGGAACTCGTCAATCATTACGCGCGAGAGGCGGGCAGAGACGACCTCGTTTCCGTTTCGCTGACGGATAAAACGGCATTGAGCGAACTCGCGGCGGGCGATGTTATTATTGTCGCTCGTGGGCGGCGTTATTTCAGCAACGAACGTGTGGTTGCGGCGCTTCGTACAGTAAGTGGGCCAGTCGCGTCCGTCAGGCTCGGCACGGTTCCGTCCACCGAAATCTTTGTGCTCGACGAAGCGGCGCGGGAAGCTATCTCTCGCGCCATCAAGGAATAAGTGGCATGCGACGTGGCAACGGGCGCGTCCGGTTAAGGCATCGCAAGAACGTAGTAAATGGAGGAAAGACGTTTGTTTCGGCGTCGTCGAAATTCTTCTTGCACTTGCGTTGCGTGAGTCAAATGGCATAGACCTTGCTTTCAAATGCAAGTTATTCATGTAGGCGCTGTAAATCCCGATGCAGCGCGTGCGGTTGCGCGGCGGTTGTCGGAAAGAGGCGCAATGGTTTCGCTCCAAACGGAGCGGTTTCATGTGGGAGAAGGAAGCACACAGATATGAGCAGCGTCTTCTCTAAACAGAGAGCGCCAAAATTCATCTCGGTCTTTTTCACTCTCCTCCTCGTCGTCTCGTCCGGCGTCACGCGCGGCGTCGCACAAACTGCGTCGGGCGACGCCACGCCTCCGAACGCTCTCCCGTCTCCCGCCGCAACTGCGGAGACCACTGCTGCGACGACGACGGAAAATGTCCCATTGGGATTTCGTCTGACGCGCGAACCCGTCGCGGGCGGCGCTGAACTTCTTACCGTCTTCGGCAGTCTCGACGGACTCAAACGCGACGCCTCCGCCGACAACGATGTTCCGCTCGTCAGTATTCTGCGCGACACGCTCGGCGACCGCGACAAGGAGAACGACCGTCTTCGTTACGTTTGGATGTTGACCTACACGCGCCCGACGGCGGGACAGCGCATCGCCTCGGCGATTCCCTTCCTTTACAGACGCGTCGGCAACAAGAAGCACGCCGACGACAAAACGCCGCCCACCATGATTGACCTCGCCGCGCCCGAACGCGACTTCTGGCGTCGTATGCTCTGGACGGCGGCGCAGAATGTTTTCTTCAATTCTTACGGCGTGCCTGCCAAGAGTTCCGTCCGCACCTACCGACGCAACACGGGCGAATATCGCAAGGCACACATCATTCGCGCTCTCGCTATCCTTACGCTTTACGAACAGGAAGCGGGCGCGGAGTCGGCCTTCACGCCCGCCGAGATGAGCGAGATTCAGGGACGTTTGATGCTGACGGAGAAGATGTTCGGCGGCTTCGTTGACGACAGTTATCTACAACGCGTCCATCACAACCAGAACACCGCTTGGCTCGACACGCGCGGCCACAACTGGGAACTCCTGCGCCAACGAGCCGAAACCGAAGGACTCCTTTTTGAACCACTGACGCTCCCCGATGGCAACGCCACACACGTCTTGCTCTGGATTGCGCGCCCCGACCTTGAAGCGAATCACAAACGACGTTTCAACAGCCGCTTTCTCAACATCTCGAATCCCTGGAACGACCGACGCCTCTCGAAATGGGACGGCTGGACGGAGACGCGTTATTTCGACGCGGAGAATCGTCCCGTCGCAGCCGACGCGGAGGGCGCGCGTGCCGTCGAGATGATTCCGCTCGCCATCTACGGCCTCGACCATCCCAAAATCCCGACGCTCCTCGTTGATTTCCGCGACGCCGGAAACGCCAAACGCCGCGAAGTCTCGCGCCGCGTCATCGAAGACGTGACGCGCAATATTCTCGCGCTCTCGCGCTTCGGCGACATTCACTATTTCGTCGGTCGCACGGTCTACGATTTCGTTACCAGTCGTCGAGGCATGGACATCAATCAGCCGACGCGCCTGCGCGCCTATTCGCAACTCAAACTCCTGCTCGCCCTCAACGATTCACTCGACCCCGAATTTCGCGCCGACGTGAGCCGACGCCTTGAACGCGTCTCGATGAACCCGCTGGAAAACGACCTCGCGGCGGAAGCGAAATTGGCGCGCGAACAGTATGCCGCGCTTCTCGCGTATGCGCGCCGCACCGACGGGCTGCCCGCCAAACTCGACCGCGAACGTCGCGCCGAACTCGTCCCGCTCACACACGGGCGCACCGAGCGCGTCCTATTTCGCATCGCCAACGTCGCGAGCCTCGGCTTCTACAAACACCGCGAAAAGGCGACGCTCGCAGAGCAACGCGAACAACTCGACACGGAGCGTCGGCTCGCTTTTCATCGACGCTTCCTGCGCGAAGTGTCGAAGGCCAGCCCGCTCGTCGAAGTGGTTTGGAACATCGAAGACGTGCGCCGTTCTCTGCGTTTCATCTCCGAAAACGGTTCGCGCGCCGGAGCCAAAACCGCCAACGCCGCCGCCCGCATCTTCGCCCGCACGAACGACGAAGAGACGCGCCGCCTCTGCTTGAGCAGCCTCTATCGCATCAACAACGAGACGGCCAAAAACGAATTGCTCCGCATCTATCAATCGCCCGACATCGACCCGTCTTTCCGCACGCTGAGCGCGACGCTCCTGCGGCGTGCGATGCTGGAAGACCAACGAATCACTCCCGCGGACGTGAAAACAATCGTCTCGATGATTGGACAATGATGCACGACGGCAGACACATAACACACTTGCTCCCGCGCATCTACGCGTCGTTTTCGCGCCTCGCCGCGCTGTTGCCACACGTCGCGGCGTCGCTTTTGCTGGCGGTCTTCGTCGTCTGCACGGCGCATCTCAACGTCGATGCGGGAGAGGCGCGACGCATCGTGGTCATCAAAGTTGACGGTTTGCCGCACGACGTGCTTGACCGTTTCGTGCGCGAGCGCGACCCGCTTTCGGGCAAGAGTCTGTTGCCGTGGTTCGATTACGTTTTTTACGAGCGGGGCACGCGGCTCGCCAATTTTTACGTACGCGGGATGAGTCTGTCGGGGCCGTCGTGGTCGCTGCTTGATACGGGGCAGCACTTGCAGGTCAAAGGCAACGTCGAGTTCGACCGCTACACGCTGCATTCATACGACTATCTCAACTTCATTCCCTTCTGGCTCGGACACGCGGGCGGCGTCCGCGTCGATATGCCCGGCGCGGAGATGCTCGACGAACTCGGTCTGCCGCTCCTTTTCGACGCTTACGCTTACGACGAGCGCCACCTGAGCTTTCAGCTTTATCAACGCGGCACGCGTTGGACGACCCTTCAACGCGGCCTCCAAAATCGTTTCACCACACGCAGCCCGCGCGAACTCTTTGACGAATGGCACACCGGCTTCGAGGGGCGCAGCATCATCATGGAGCAACTCGAACGCGAGTTGCTTGAGAAGATTCGTGACCCGCGCATCCGCTATCTCGATTTCTACACCACCGACTTCGACCACGCCGCGCATCACAATCACGACCGCGCCACGCATCTCCGTACGCTTCAAGAACTCGACGCCACCATCGGGCGCGTCTGGATGGCGATTCAGAAAACGCCGCAGGCCGCCGAGACCGCTCTCGTCGTCGTCTCCGACCACGGCACGAATTCCGACGAGCGCGTCTATAGTCAGGGTTATAATCTCGTTAAGTTGCTGGCGAGCGCAGAGGGCGGCGGTCATCATGTCGTCACCAAGCGGCGTCTGATGAACGACTACGCGCTCAAAGGCATCTATCCGCTCATCCCTCTGATTTATACGACGACGCCCGACTCCTTCTATCTCAAGGGACAGAGCACGCTCTACCCGACGGCGCTCGTCGATTTCGACGGCAACGAGCGCGCCTCCATTCATCTACGCAATAGCGACCTCAACACGCTCCACATCCTCCTGCAACAACTCCAACGCCGCGACCTCGCGCCCGACCTGCGACGTTCAGCCACCAACGCTTTCTTTGACCTCCTCGACCGTCGTCGCCCCGCGTGGCAACGTGCCCACGCAGAATTGAGCGAAGAAATCATCGCGCTGCGTCGTCTGATGGAGAAACAACGCGCGCTCGTCGCAGCGCAGCCGAAGAAGTGGACTCCGGAAGACCGCGACGCCGGACGCGACCAGATTGCGCGTCGCCACTTCGCGCGGCTCGACTCCTGGACAGCCGACGAACGCAAGTACACCGAATACCTCCGCACGCTCGCCAATCTCCTTGCGCTTCGCCGTGACGACTTCGAGCCTTCGCGCCTTCGCATCGAAGACCTCATCGCCGGAAGTGCGATGGGCGAATCCAATTCCACGCATCAATTGCAGAACTACATCGTCGGCCTCTCGCCTGCGGGTCTCGCGCTCGCGCCCGGCGGCGCGCTTGATTGGGAAAAGAGTTTTCGGCGCGTCGATTACTTCGCGTTGCTCGCCTCCGTCGCAGTACGCAACAACGTGCAGGCGGGCGTCGTTAATCGTCCCGTCGATTTCGTCGCCACACGTCTTCGGCGCGAAGCCCTCGCAGCATCCCTCAATGAAGACACGCGCGCCGATGAAGTTATCTGGCTTCACGGCGGGCGCGACTCGCAGGCGCTCTTGCTGGCGCGCAAGGATGCGAGCGGTCAACTCATGTTGCGTTATCTTCCCGTCGCGCGTCTCACAGAGGACGCAGAGGGGCGCATCCGTTTCGAGCGCGAGGACTGGCGCGCGGGTTTGCCCCTCAAAATTTGGGAAGACGCGAACCTCGACGCGCCCGAAGGCACGACGCGTCGTGACTGGCTCGACGCGTGGCACACGGACGCGGAATGGCTGCGCGCCGCGCATCGCATGAAATATTCCAACGCCGTCGTCGGTCTTCACGAACAACTCGCGCATCATTCCACCGAGGCGATTGACCCGGATGAACCGGGGCTGACGACGGACGAGCGTCTGATTCGTCGTTTCCGTCGGCGGCAGCGATTGCTCGTCGAAAACGACCTCCTGATTCTCGCCAACGACCATTGGAATTTCGACGTACGCGGCTTCAATCCCGGCGGCAATCATGGCTCCTTCTTTCGCGTCTCGACGCATTCGACGCTGATGTTCGCGGGCGGCGAACGGACGGCGATTCCGCGCGGTCTCGTCGTCGAACACCCCTACGATAGTTTGAGTTTTGTACCGACCGTGCTGGCGCTGACAGGACAGTTGGGCGACGGCCAACGACCCATCGCCGTTTTATGGCAGCAGGGCTTCCGGCAGTTTCCGGGGCGCATTATCAAAGAGATTTTTAACGCGAAACGTGATACTAATCCCCCGCTTGCAGGCAACAGCGACACCGGGGGCAACCATTGATTGACGACGCGCACAAGTTGAACGCCGAGGCACGGCTCAGACGCGACAACGCCACCATCGAAGACGCCGCGCTCACGACGCGCACGGCACAACCGCGCCATCTTTCCGCGTCGTTGCCGCAGCAACACACAAGCATTGCTCCGTCGCTTGTTGACGACCATGCCGCCGCAACGGTTGTCGAAAATCCGCCGCCACCGCCGTCCGACGACGACAACGATTCATCTCAAGCGACAAAGCCGTCGAACGCGCGGCGCGGCGTCTTTTATCTACAAGTGCTCGCCTTTGGTCTCGGCCTCGGTTTGCTCGTCTACGTTATCCGTCGAGTGGGCGTCCAACTCATCTTCGATGCGCTCGCGCAAATCGGATTCGGCTTCATTCTCTTACTTTTCATCATCGCACTGCGCCACGTCTTTCGCACCTTCTCGATGCGTATCGCCGTGCCGCCCGAACTCCGTCATTTCAACTTCTGGCAGGCGTTTACCGCGCGTCTCGGCGGCGAAGCCGTCACCTTCCTGACCTTCACCGGCCCGCTGCTCGGCGAAGCGACCAAAGCGGCGCTGCTGCGTAAGCGCGTGCCGCTCGTCTCCGGCGTGCAGGCGCTCGTCATTGATAATCTGCTCTACAATCTTTCGGTCGCCATCTTTATCCTGAGCGGCGCGTGCGTCATGCTCTTTTCCTACGACCTGCCCGACGCCGCGCGCTACGCACTACTCGGCATCGCCGCCGCATCTTCGCTCGCGCTCGTGGCCGTTGCCTTCGCCATCAATCGACGCATGATGCCGCTCACGCGCATCGTTGACTGGCTCGTCCGCATGGGTTTGAAGCGAAAACTTTTTGCCGCGCGTCGCGAGCATGTTCATCGTCTGGAATCAAACGTCTACGGTTTTTATCATGAACGTCGCGGCGCGTTCTTCGCGATGGTCGGGCTTGACCTTCTGGCGCACACGTCGTCGGTGCTCGAAGTCTACGCGACGTTGCGTCTGCTCGGCTTTCGCCCGTCGGCGGAAGCGCCCTACGTGATTGAATCGCTGACCAAAGTTATCAATTTCGCCTTCGGTTTTATTCCGGCTACAATCGGCGTCTACGAAGGCGGCACGGAACTCATCCTGCGTTCGCTCGGTTTTGCCGCCGCGACGGGTGTCACGCTGGCGTTGGTGCGTAAAGCCGGAACGCTTTTCTGGGTCGCACTCGGTCTGGTCATCCTCTCTTGGCGTACAATTCCGAGCGCGGCGCGACGCATCGTTGACAGACATCCAAACTTACGAAAGCTCATGGACAACCTCGTTCTCTCAAACATCTCGCATCGTCCGGCGCGCACCTTCGTCAGCGTCCTCGGCGTCGCGCTCGGCGTCCTGCTCGTTGTTTTCACGGTCGGACTGGCGCACGGCATCCTACGCGAACGCGGACGGCGCGAGGCGGGCGTCGGCGCGGAGATTATGGTGCGCGGCGCGGGCACGTTCGGCATGAGCGGCGCGCAACCCTTCGCGCTCGACGTGGCACGCGCAGATGAGATTCGGCAGGTCGAAGGCGTACGCGCTACCGCCGCTATCGGGCAGAATACGGTCGGCAGCGATTCGGGATTCGGCATGCGTATCATCGACGGTATTCCGTTTGACGACTACGCGCGGCTGTCGGGGATGCGAATCGTCGAAGGCCAACCGCTCACGGGCGGCGACCAGGCGATTGCCGACACGACATGGAAGGAACAACGCAAAGCCAAACTCGGCGACCCCGTGCAAATCTACGACCGACCGTTTCGCCTCGTCGGATTCTACGAACCTTCGGGCGGCGGGCGCATCAAGATTCCACTCTCGACGATGCAGGAGCAAGTCGGCGTCGAAGCGCGTGCCACGACCGTCCTCGTCGCGTGCACGAACCCGGCAGAGCAGGAGACGGTCGCAGCGCGCATCCACGAAAGATTCCCCGACGACCAAATTATCTTCACGCGCGACTTACCGGAATTTTATGCGACGGCTGCCGTGCCTGCGCTCAACGTCTTTATCAGCGTCATCGTCGGCGTCGCGGCTTCCATCAGCATCCTTGTCATCCTCCTTGCGATGTACACCACCGTCACCGAACGCACACGACAAATCGGCGTTCTCAAATCGCTCGGCATGCCCAACACCACCATCGCGTGGGTCATCGAACAGGAAGCCTTGCTCGTCAGCGTGCTCGGCGTCGTTCTCGGTCTCATCCTGACGTATCTGGCGCGCTTCGCCATCATGCGAACCACTTCGCTCACGGTGGACATTGAACCGCGTTGGGTTCTCATCGCGCTCCTTATCGGGCTTCTCGGCGGCACACTCGGCGCACTCTATCCTGCCCTGCGCGCTGCACGACAAGATGCCGTCGAAGCCTTGAGTTACGAATAACGACCGCTTAACGCGTCGCCGCGAACAGAGGAGACGACGCGACAAAAGCAATGAATTTCGTCAAAAGAAAAGGGACGGGAGCCCACTCCCGTCCCTTTCGCTTTCGAGGAAATGCATCCCTGTTATTCGTCAGTGTCCGTCGTGCGCGTGTTCGCGGCGTGCGTAAGCATCGGCGGTGCCGATGAAGCTGAAACCGCGCGGAGTTGCGACGCGTTGACCGGAGAACGCCGACTCGACGTAGCTTCTTCCGAGCGAAGTCAGACGTATCTCGCGCGAGGCGCGTGCGATGAAGGCTTCGATGTCAGGGATGGTGCGTGGGAGCGCCGCAGAGAGATTCCGGTGTCCGTCGGGCGTGATGAGCACGTCGTCTTCGATGCGTACGCCGATGGTTTTGTACTTCTCGAAGGCGGGGCGCACGGCGGCGATAAACTTCTCCATCTCTGGCGTCTTCGGCAGATATTGCAACGCGTCGGCGCGGATGTAGATGCCGGGTTCGTTGGTGTAGACCATGCCGGGTTCGAGTTTCTGGTCGCGCCCGCCGCCCACGTCGTGGACGTTCATGCCAAGCCAGTGCGTCGTGCCATGCATAAACCAGATGCGATACTGGTCGGATTTCTTATCGGTAATTAAACCAAGACGCAGCAGCCCGTCTTTAATCACCTCCGCCGCCGCATCATGCACCGCGCCGCGCGTCGAGCCGGGGCGCGAAGCGTTGAAACCTGCCTCTTGAGCGGCGAGCACGATGTTATAGATGTCGGCTTGCGCGGGCGTGAACTTTCCATTGACGGGGAAGGTGCGCGTGATGTCGGCGGTGTAGTGGTCGTATTCCGCGCCCACGTCCATCAAGAGAAGACTACCGGGCGTGACGCTGGCCTGCGAGTCTTGATAGTGAAGCGTCGTGGCATTGGGACCGCAACCGACGATGGAAGGATAGCCCCAGTAGTCCGCGTTGCGACGTTTGAAGATGTATTCGACTTCGGCTTCGACTTCATACTCCATCTTGGCGCGCCCCGCCGTCGCCATCGCGCGTCCGAACGCTTCGGTCGTAATGTCGATGGCGTGTTGCAGACGTTGAATCTCGGAAGGCGTTTTTCGCAGACGCAGGTTGGCGAGGATGGGGAACGCGCTGCGGATTTTGAGACCGTTGGCAGTCTTCTTCCAGTCGGTCGCGTAACGCTGCTCCTGTCCCCATTCACGATGAACGCCGAATTCGCCCTTCTCCGCTTCCTGTGTCGGGACGAGCAGGAAAATCGAGGCTTCGTTGCGACCGATGGCTCCAAAGAGCGGCTCGAATTCGTTGGACGACGCAACGGTAGCGGTAGCGTTGCTAGATAAAGATGAAGACATCAGCACCCCACCCTCTTTCGGTCGATAGGGCTGACGCGCGCGCACCGCCTGCATGAACGGCTCAAACTCTTTGTCTTCCCAGATTTCGCTGATGCCGCTCAAACGCCGCGCGTCCTCGGCGCTGTACATGTAACCGTTCCACGTCTCAAGCGCAGGATTTCGTTTGGGGATAAAAAGGATTTCGCGCGGGGCGGCGTTGCCGGGGATGATGACGAGCGTCGCGCCCTTCTGTTTGAGGTGCGTCAGGTAGTAGAAATTATTCTCCTGCCGATATTCATAATCCACGTCGTTGGTATAGATACGCGGCTCGGCGCTGAACATGACGAGCATGCCGTTGGCACCAATCTCCTTCGCCACGCGCGCACGCCGCTCGGCGAGTTCGGCGCGTCGCGCCGTGTCGTCGAAGACGGGCGCGGGCGGCGTCGTGCGGATGCCCGCCGTCATCATGCCTTCACGCTTCTGTCCCTCGACGTTGGGCACGAAAGGCACCGCCGTCAACAGAAATGCCGCGACAGACAAAACTGTCATCAACTTGCGTCGGACGTTGAATATTTTCACTTCAAATTCTCCTTCGATTTACTTCCGGTATGCAGCAATGCGCTCAAGAAACTAAAGATGCTCAAAAGACATCCTCCCGTTGTGTAGAAACTATTTTGACTTTCTTTTGCGATAAAGCAAGTCTTCAAGCGAGGTCTTTCGCGCGCACGAACCAATCGAGCGTCCCACGCGCGCCATGCACCTCGCTCCAACGTTCCAACGGCAACGAGATGCGCGCCAGCGTCGCCGTCGCCATGTGTCGCGCATCGCCTGTTAAATGCGCGAGCAGATTTTCCAACGCGTTATTATGACCGACCAACAAAGCCGCGCCCACGCTCTCATCTATCTCCGACACGATTTCCACCAACTCTCCCACACTCGCCTCGTAAATGCGCGGTTCAAAATGCACCTCCGCATCAATCTCTGCCGCTTCGAGCGCCAGCCGCGCCGTTTCGCGCGCACGCACCGCAGGCGAACACAACACAACATCAAACTTCAACACGCGTTCACGCATCAACTCACCGATGAGCGGCGCAGCCTTCTGCCCACGCTCATTCAAAGGGCGTTCAAAGTCCGACAGAGATGCGTCGCTCCAACTGGATTTCGCATGCCGCAAAAGATAAAGCGTTTTCATACTTAATAGCCGATGGCTGCGCCGTCGTTGCGCGGGTCGCTCGCGCCGAGGCGCACGCCCGTCTTCTCCTCAATCATGATGCCGTGCGCGTCGCCCATGTAGCGAGGTTTGTCAATCAGTGTGTGGCCGAGGCGTTGGAGCGCGCGGAATGTATCGGCGCTCATGCCGTAAGGTTCGTAGACGATGTGGTCTGGAAGCCATTGATGATGGACGCGTGGGGCGTCAATCGCCTGCTGGATGTTCATGTCGAAGTCGATGACGTTGGTGACGACCTGAAGCACGGTGTTGATAATCGTCGGGCCACCGGGCGAGCCGACGGCAAACCAGAGCGAACCGTCGCGTCTGAGGACGATGGTCGGCGTCATGGCCGAGAGTGGACGCTTCCGAGGCGCGACGGCGTTGCGTTCGCCCTGAATCAAGCCGTACATATTCGGCTCGCCGGGTTTGGCGGCGAAGTCGTCCATCTCGTTGTTGAGCAGGACGCCCGTGCCTGCGGCGACGACGCCGGAGCCGTAGCTTCCATTGAGCGTGTAGGTGTTTGAAACGACGCTGCCCTGCGCGTCAACGACGGTGAAGTGCGTCGTCTCCTCCGCCTCCGCACCCGTAGGGCGACCCGCGCGCACTTCTTTGCTATTCGATGCGCGCTCCATGCTAATCGTCGTGCGTTGTCGCGCCGCGTAGTCTTTATCAATCATTCCGGCGATAGGCACGTTGACGAAATCGGCGTCGCCCATGTACTCGGCGCGGTCTGCGAAGGCGCGTCGCATCGCCTCTGTCATCAAGTGGTAACGCTCCGACGACGACCAGCCGAGACGACGCAGGTCGAAGCCTTCGAGAATATTCAACATCTGGACGAGCACCGCGCCGCCCGACGACGGCGGCGGCATCGAAATGATTTCAAACTCACGATAGCGCCCTCGTATCGGCGTCCGTTCTTTCGCCACGTAATTTCGTAAATCTCCGACAGTCATCAAACCGCCGTGCCGCTTCATGTCGGCGGCGATGAGTTGTGCCGTCTGTCCTTGATAAAATTCGCGTGCGCCGCCGCGTTGAAGACGCGCGAACGTCGCCGCGAGTTCGGGTTGTCGCAGCAGTTCGCCTTCGTTGTAGAAGTTGCCGCCTTTGAGCAGGATTCGTTTCGTGTCCGCGTAACGTTCCAGCAATTCCTGATTATTACGCAGCGAACGCGCCAGCGAATAACTGACCGGAAACCCTCCGGCGGCGAGACGGCGTGCAGGCTCAACGAGTTGCGACCATGAGAGACGACCCGAACCATATTTCCTGAGCGCCAGTTCCATCCCCGCGACCGTGCCCGGCACGCCCGACGCGCGATAGCCGATGAGCGAACCGCCCTCGCCTTCAATCAGTTTGCCGCTCGCATCCAGATAGACGTTGCGCGTCGCCGCCGACGGAGCCATCTCTCGATAATCAATCGCGGTCGTGCGTCCGTCGCGCAGACGAATCATCATGAAGCCGCCGCCGCCGAGATTGCCCGCCGCCGGATACGTCACCGCGAGCGCGAACGCTACGGCAATCGCCGCATCGACCGCGTTGCCGCCGCGCTTCAAAACATCGACGCCCACCTGCGACGCAATCTTGCTCGTCGAAGCCACCATCCCGCGCGGCGCACGCACAGGCTCGCGCGAGGCGGCGACGACGACTGATGCTGGCTTCACGCTCGCAGCGGCAACGCGCACGGGTAAAGCAGCCAAAGGCGCAAAAACAAGCGCAAATACAAGGAGAATGAGCGCAGAGCGGCGGTATGTTCTCATCAACACCAACCCTTTCCGAGTCGAAAAAAGTCTTGCTTCGATGCTAATTTATGGCGGATTCACGTCGCCACTTTAGCTTGAAAATCGAGACGGAGACAAATGCTGTCCGTCGTCTTCGTGACCCGACGAAGCGACACAGAAAACTCTTGTGAGGTGAAGCAACGCGTCGTCAAACGAGCATGAGTTCCATAAAGAGCGCACCCTCGACCGGATTGACGCGATAAGGTGCGACAGGACGAAAGCCTAGTGAGACGTACAACGCGATAGCCTGTTTCATCGTAGGAAGCGTGTCGAGTCGCATCCGCTCGTATCCGATGCCGCGCGCTTCTTCAATCAACGTTTCGGCCAGCCTGCGCCCAAGCCCGCGCCCCTGAAACGCCTCGCGCACGTACAGACGTTTCATCTCACAGACGCCTTCTGCAAACTCATGCAAAGCCACACAACCCGCCAACTCTCCGTCAATCGATGCCACCAACAGACGCCCGTGCGGTGGCGCATAATCGCCCGGTAATCCCGCCAACTCGTTCTCGAAATTTTGAAAGCAAAGGTCCAGACCCGTAGACGCGGCGTATTCGAGAAAGAGTTTTCGCACCTGCGCGAGTTGTTCCGGCATCTCGACCTGTACGAGTTTTTCCTTTAACTCCGCCGCCATGACACATGCCTCTCAATCTTCAAGAGTTTGCTCAGCGACCAACTTCAACAACTACCTCCAACAACAAGTCCTGACGGCTAATTTCAAACGTGAATCACCATTCCTCTCACAGAGAAGTGATTAGACCAGCGAGCAACGCGCCACGCAGAGCGATGTCGGCGGCGATGATGTGCTCATGTTCGGCGTGTGCGCCGTCGCCTTCGACGCCGAGGCCGTCGAGCACCGCCGCGCAATTGGCCGCCGCAAAGTTGCCGTCTGACGCGCCGCCGACGCTCGCTTCTCCGAGTTCAAAATCGAGTAGAGCCGCGATGCGCCGCGCATGCTCGTAGAGACGCACGACCGCCTCCGTCCTCTCCATCGGTGGGCGATTGATGCCTCCCTCTATCTCCAACTGCACGCGCGCATCGAAGGGTTGCAGCCCGTGCATCGCTTCCTCAAGACGCTTCGCTTCCACCGCCGTGCTGAAACGCACGTCAATCTCTGCACGCGCTTCGGCAGCGACGACATTCGAGCGCGTGCCGCCGCAGACGACACCGACGTTCAACGTTGTTCCTTGCGCCGCGTCGTTCAGCGCATCAAGCCGCGCGATTTGTCGTGCGATTTCCAGAATCGCGCTCGCGCCCTTTTCGGGGTCAAGCCCTGCGTGCGCGGCGCGACCTCGCGCGACGAGTGCGTACATACCTGTGCCTTTGCGCGCGGTCTTAACGCGTCGTCCGGGCGCGGGCGGTTCGAGCACCAGTACCGCATCGGCGCGACGCGATTCATCTTCCACCAACTCACGCCCACCGTGCGCGCTCCCCGTCTCTTCGTCGCACGTCAGCAGCAACACGACAGGATGCGTGGGCGCAAGCGAAAGCTCCGCACACGCCCGCAAGGCTTCGAGCGCGAGCACGCAGTTCGCCTTCATATCGAAAATCCCCGGCGCATAAATGCGTCCGGCCTCTTCGCGCCACGGGCGTTCGCGCAACGTGCCGCGCGGATGGACGGTATCCGTATGACCGAGAAGCAGCGTCGTGCGCTCGCCCTGCGCGGCGCGACCGAAAGCGTGGACGCGAAGATGCTCGCCATAATTCCCTCGCGCCGGAAGACGTTCGACCGACGCCGCGACGCCACTCTCATCGACCGCCTTTAACAACAACTCGACGACGGCGCGGCTTCCCTTCACATCGCCCGAGGGAGACTCTTCTTCCGCCAACGCACGCATCAATGAACGTATTTCGCCCTGGCGCTTCTCCATGTACTCGCGCAGCGAATTTGCCAACGCCGCGTTGATTTCCTTAGACATGCTTTGATTTTCTCAAGGGACGAAGGACGATAGACCATCGACCATAAAAGCTCTGATATTTTCTGTCATCAGTTGACGCTGAAAGCTTCGCGTCTTTTATCGTCGCTGCATGTTTCACCGTCGATGGTCTATCGTCCGTCGTCTATTCCAAAAAGCTCTCTCGCCTCACGGTCAACGCGTCGATGCGCGATTGCTTTATTTCAAAACCGATGCCGTGCGCGTCGGGCGCGAGGATGGTGCCGCGCGGCGTGATGGTCACTGGCGGCTCAATGATGTCCTCCTCCCAGTAACGCGCGCTGGCGGAAACGTCGCCGGGCAGTGTGAAGCCTTCGAGCGTCGCCATCGCGATGTTGTGTGCGCGACCGATGCCGGATTCGAGCATGCCGCCGCACCAGACGGGGACGTTGTTTTCGCGGCACACGCGTTCGACGCGTTGCGCTTCGCTGTGACCGCCGACACGACCGAGTTTGATGTTGACGATGCGACACGCACCCAACTCAATCGCCTTGCGCGCATCCTCGCTCGAACGCACGGATTCGTCGAGGCAGACGGGCGTTTTAATCTGTTGCTGCAGACGCGCGTGGTCGCTCATGTCGTCGAAGGCGAGCGGTTGTTCAATCATCATCAGGTTGTAACTGTCCAAACGCTGAAAGAGCGGCGCATCGGCGAGCGTGTATGCGGAATTGGCATCGACCATCAACTGAATGTCGGGGAAACGCTTGCGCAGTTGTTCCACAATGCGCGCGTCCCATCCGGGCTTGATTTTGATTTTGATGCGCTGGTATCCGTCTGCGAGTTCGCGTTCGATTTTTTCAAAGAGCGCCTCCGGCGTCTCCTGTATGCCGATGGAGACGCCGCACGGAATTTCCGTCCGACGCCCGCCGAGATGCTTCCAGAGCGGAAGACCGAGACGCCGCGATTCCAAATCCCAACAGGCCGTCTCAATCGCCGCCTTCGCCATCCGGTTGCCGCGCACGCGTTTCATCAAATCGAAAACTTGTGCCGCGCCATCAACCTTTTGTCCAATCACCATCGGCGCAAGAAAACTTTGCACCACGACCCATGCGCTCTCAATCCATTCCTCGCTATAAAAAGGCCCCTCGCCAGCGGTGCATTCGCCCCAACCCGTTGCGCCCTCTTCGTCCGCCACGCGTACAAGCAGGATGCGACGTTCGGTAGTTCGTCCAAAACTCGTTTCAAAAACATGGATGAGACGCAAACGAATCTCGCGCATCTCGATGGATGTGATTTTCACAACGACGGCTCCAAGATGATAATGATTATGACTTCATCGAACGGCGTTTGTCATCTCGCGCACAACCAACGACGGCGACCCGCCACATTGTCGCAGCGAGATGCAAATACAAACGGCGCGAAAGACTCTTATCTTGAATCGTCCGCGCCCGTCGGTCTGTTTCTTGGTCGGTAACAAATGGTTGTTGATGGCGATGTGGGAAGCGCCGTTTTCAGTTTTTTGAATGCACTGCTTTCAGCTTTCGGTAGTGACCCTCTCCTGCCCTTCGAGCGCGGCGCGCATCGTGTGCCAGGAGAGGCTCGCGCATTTGACGCGCGCCGGATAGTCGCGCACGCCCGCAAAAATCTTCAAGTTTCCCAGACTATTCGGCGTCGTCTCCACGTCAAACTCGCCCGTCACCATTTGATGAAACTGCTGAAAGAGCGTCTCGGCGTCGTCGCGCGTTTTGCCCTTGAGGCTCTGCGTCATCATGCTGGCCGCCGCCTTTGAAATCGCGCAACCCGAACCCTCGAACGTAATCTCCTTGACGACGCCTCCATCCATTTCGAGATAGACGGTCAACTGGTCGCCACAGAGCGGATTGAATCCCTCGGCGGTGCGGTTGGCGTTTTCGAGTTTACGAAAATTGCGCGGCTTCTTGTTGTGGTCAAGAATAACCTGTTGGTAGAGTTCGCTCAGTTCAGACATATTCGTGAATCGTTAATGGTAAATCGTAAATCGTTAAGTTAAAAACCGTGTGCACATAAACTAGTTTTCTGCGAAGCGCGCCTTCTATTCACGATTTGCTATGGACGATCTACGAGAAGATTTCGATGACTTTTTCCACTGCGCCCGCCAACTTATCAACCTCGTCCTTCGTGTTATAGAAAGCGAACGACGCGCGTGCAGTCGCCGGAACGTTGAAATGTTTCATGACGGGTTGCGCGCAATGATGTCCGGCGCGAATGGCGATGCCTTCCTGGTCGAGAATCGTGCCGACATCATGCGGATGGACGCCTTCGATGACAAACGCCAACACGCTCGCCTTTTCGCGCGCCGTGCCGACGAGCCGGACGCCTTCAATCGCGGAAAGCTTCTCTGTCGCATAGCGCAGAAGTTCTTGCTCATGTCGATGCGCGGCTTCGCGGTCGAGGCTGTTGAGATAATCAATCGCTGCGCCGAGTCCGATTTGCGAAGCGATGGCAGGAGTTCCGGCTTCAAACTTCTCCGGCAAACCCGCGTAGGTCGTCTTCTCAAACGTCACGGAACGAATCATCGAACCGCCGCCGATGAAAGGATTCATCTTCTCAAGCCATTCGCGTTTGCCGTAGACGACGCCACTCCCGGTCGGCGCAAACATCTTATGGCCTGACAGGATATAAAAGTCGCAATCCAAATCCTGCACGTCAACCTGCAAGTGCGGTGCGCCCTGTGCGCCATCGACGAGGACGGGCACGCCCTGCTTGTGTGCACGCGCGACTATCTCTTTGATGGGGTTGATGGTGCCGAGCGCGTTAGAGACATGGACGACGCCGACAAGTTTCGTGCGTTCGTTCAGCAACGCTTCATACTCGTCCAACAAGAGTTCGCCCGCGTCGTTCATCGGAATCACTCTGAGACGCGCGCCCTTCTCCTCGCAAAGCATCTGCCACGGCACGATGTTCGAGTGATGCTCCATCTCGGAGATGATAATCTCGTCGCCCTCGCCGACGAATTTTCGTCCCATCCCATGCATGACGAGATTGATGCCTTCCGTGCAGCCACGCACGAAGATGCATTCTTTGGCTTCACGCGCATTGATGAAGCGTCGCACCTTTTCGCGTGCGCCCTCGTAAGCAGAGGTCGCGCTCTGGCTCAGATAGTGGACGCCGCGATGGACGTTTGAATGCTCTTCGCCGAGATACTTCGAGCCGCGTTCGATAACCATCTGCGGCACTTGCGCCGAAGCGGCATTGTCGAGATAGACGAGCGGCTTGCCGTTGACGCTCTGCCGAAGCACGGGAAAATCCTCCCGGATGCGTTCGACATCGAAGCCGTCGGCGGTCGCCTGCTCGTCCGTAGGAATAGTTGTTTCGGTTGCAATCATCGCTTTCATTTCTGCTTCAATCAACTCTTACGCTTCGAGCCGCGCATGAAGTGTATGCAAAATGGCTTCGTCCAATTGCGTTTTAATCGAGCCGATTCCGATGTTTTCCACGATTTCCTCAGCAAAACCGTAGGTTAAGAGGTTGCGCGCGAGTTCCGTGTGCAGCCCGCGACTCGCGAGATAAAACAGTTCTTCTTCCTCAAGCTGCCCGACAGTCGCGCCGTGCGCGCACTTCACATCGTCCGCAAAAATTTCCAACTGCGGTTTAGTATCCACGCGCGCCTCGTTCGACAGCAGCAGATTCTTGTTGCTCTGCTGCGCGTCGGTCTGCTGCGCGTCGCGTCGGACGAAGACGCGCCCGTTGAAGACGGCGCGCGATTTACCGTCCAAAATTCCTTTGTAATTCTGACGGCTCACGCAATGAGGTTTGCGGTGGTCAATCAACGAATGCGTATCGGCGTGCTGCCCCGTATTGACGATGTACAGACCATCGACGCGACACTCCGCGCCTTCGTGGTCGAGATTGACAACGATGCCATGACGCGAGAGTTGTGCGCCGAGAGTGATGGTCGTCAAATCATAACTGCTGTGGCGCATGAGGTCGGCGTGAGTCGCCGCGACGTGAAAGGCACGCGTGCTTTCGCGCTGCACTTTGTAGTGATGAACCTGCGCGCCTTCTCCGACCGAAACTTCGACCAACGCATTCGTCAAGTAGACCGCATCGTCGGTAGCCGCATAGTTTTCGATGACGGTCACAGAGCTTCCCGTTTCTGCTACGACAAGTACACGCGGAAACGAAGCGGTTTCGTGCTCCGTTTGTGTCGAAAGGAAAAGCAAGTGGATGGGCGTCTCGACATGCACGTTCTTGGGCACGTAGAGAAAGACGCCGCTGCCGATGAACGCTGTGTTGAGCGACGCGAAGGCATCCGTTAGGTCGTCAGCGTGACGAGCCAGATGTTCGTGCAAAATCTCCGCATGTTCGCCCGCGAGAGCCGTGCCGAGTTCGCTTGCCACGACGCCCGCAGGAAGCGCCTTGAGCGACGAGAGATTTTCGTGGAAGACGCCGTTGACGAAAACCAGACGGCTCTCGCGCGACTCTTCATAGATGAAAGGCTCAATGGCTCGCACGTCCCACGCATCCGCATCGCCTGATGAAGCGAGCGCAAATTCCTGTTTCGCAAGTGGCGCGACGTTGGTGTATTTCCAGTCTTCGTTGTCGGTCGTCGGAAAGCCTAACTCGTCGAAACGGTCAATGGCTCTTTCGCGCAGGCGTTCCACCCATGATGGAAACGTGCGCGCCTCTTCTTCTCGCTGTGCTTCAAACAGATCACGGTACAAACTTTTTTCTTTAATCGCCTGCGGCATCATCTTCTCTTAAACTCTCATGCGCTCGCGCCGACCACGGGCGCGCCTTCAATCTCATCTTTAATCCAGTCGTAGCCCTTCTCTTCCAGAGCGAGCGCCAACTCTTTGCCGCCCGAACGCACGATGCGCCCCTTGTAGAGCACGTGGACGTAATCGGGCACAATGTAATTCAACAGCCGTTGATAGTGCGTCACCAGCACAATCGCATTCTCCGCGTGGCGCAGAGTGTTGACGCCTCCGGCGACGATTCGGAGCGCGTCGATGTCGAGTCCCGAATCCGTTTCGTCGAGCACGGCGAGTTTCGGTTCAAGCACGGCCATCTGCAAAATCTCGTTGCGCTTTTTCTCGCCTCCTGAAAATCCTTCGTTCACCGAACGCGACATAAAACTCGCATCCATCTCGACAATCTTCGCGCGCTCCGAGAGTAAATCCTTGAACTCAAGCGGGTCGAGTTCCTCTTCGTTGTGATGCTTGCGTTTCTCGTTGTAGGCGAGACGCAGGAATTGCGCGTTCGATACGCCCGGCACTTCGACCGGATACTGAAACGCGAGAAAGACGCCTTCGCGCGCACGCTCATCCGGCGCGAGTTCGAGCAGATTCTTGCCTTCAAAAAGCACTTCGCCTGCTGTCACCGCGTAGGCCGGGTGCCCCGCGAGAATTTTAGCAAGCGTCGATTTGCCCGACCCGTTTGGCCCCATAATGGCGTGAATTTCGCCTTTTTTCACCGTCAAAGTGATGCCACGCAAAATCTCGTTGCCATCGACGGTGGCATGTAAATCTCGAATCTCTAACACTGTACTCTCCTTCGGAGAGCCGTAAATCGCTAATCGTAAATCGTGAATAGATAAAACTGCTCTGTTCCATTCACGATTTACGATTCACGATTTACGGCCTTAAATTACCCGACGCTGTTCTCAAGTTTCATACCGAGCAAGCGTTGCGCTTCGACGGCGAACTCCATCGGCAACTCGCGAAAAACCTCTTTGCAAAAGCCGTTGATAATCAACGACACCGCATCCTCCTGCGAGATGCCGCGCTGCTGCAAGTAGAACAACTGGTCTTCACTGATGCGCGAAGTGGTCGCTTCGTGTTCGACGCGCGCCGTGTTGTTCATCACCTCGATATAGGGAAACGTATTCGCGCCGCATTTCGAGCCGATGAGCATCGAATCGCATTGCGTGTAATTTCGCGCACCTTCCGCCTTCGGCATAACTTTGACGAGGCCGCGATAACTGTTGTTCGACTTGCCCGCCGAGATGCCCTTCGAGACGATGGTCGAACGCGTGTTCTTGCCAATGTGAATCATCTTCGTGCCGGTGTCGGCCTGCTGCGCGTGGTTGGTGAGAGCGACGGAATAGAACTCGCCGATGGAGTTGTCGCCGAGCAGGATGCACGAAGGATACTTCCACGTTATCGCCGAACCCGTCTCGACCTGCGTCCACGAAATCTTCGAGTTGCGACCCGCACACTTGCCGCGCTTGGTCACGAAGTTGTAGATACCGCCGACGCCTTCTTCGTCGCCCGCGTACCAGTTCTGCACGGTCGAATATTTAATCTCGGCGTCGTCCAGAGCGATGAGTTCCACTACCGCCGCGTGCAACTGGTTCTTGTCGAACTTCGGTGCAGTGCAGCCTTCGAGATAAGAGACGTGCGAACCTTCTTCGGCGACAATCAGCGTCCGCTCAAACTGTCCTGACTCCGAATTGTTAATGCGAAAGTAGGTCGAGAGTTCCATCGGACAGCGCACGCCCTTCGGGATAAAGACGAAAGAACCATCGGTGAAGACGGCGCTATTCAAGGCCGCGAAGTAGTTATCGTTGGTCGGCACGACCGAGCCGAGATACTTCCTGACGTGTTCGGGATACTCCAACACTGCTTCCGAAAACGAACAGAAGATAACGCCGTGCTTCTTCAGTTTCTCTTTGTAGGTCGTGGCGACCGAGACCGAATCGAAGACCGCATCGACGGCGACGCCCGCCAGTTGCTTCTGCTCCGAAAGCGGAATGCCGAGTTTCTCGAATGTCTTGAGGAGTTCGGGGTCAACCTCGTCGAGACTCGCTTTCGTCGCCTTCTGCTTGGGCGCGCTGTAGTAGATGATGTTCTGATAATCGACTTCCGGGTAAGTGACGTTCGGCCAATGCTTTGGCTCCGTCATCGTCAACCAGTGACGATACGCCTTGAGACGAAACTCAAGCATCCATTCCGGCTCATTCTTTTTGCCGGAAATCAGACGAATCGTGTCCTCCGTCAATCCTCTGGGGATTACGTCGGATTCGATGTCGGTCACGAAACCGTATTTGTATTCTTTGTTGGCAAGTACCTCAATGGTGCTCATCTTGTTCTTCCCGCTTCACTTACGGAAGCTCTCCACCCAATTCCTATTTCCGATTTTGCAATCCGCGCGCTCAAACCTGCTCCTACGCCACTATGCCGGAGTGTTCGCGCAAACCCTGAATTTGATGCAGCGTCGCATCGACATTCGCTTCGGTGCCGACGAGTTGCGCCAGCGTGATGCCCGACAGCGCCTTCTGCACAATTTCGTGTAAACCAATGATAACAGGACGGATACCGCAATCACCCGTGTGCACGCAGGTGTCGAGCACGCCCGTGTAACTTTTGCAGTGGCTCGCCAAAATGTCCTCGTCCAGCACCTTGATGATGTCGCTCAAGTGAATTTCCGCCGCCGGACGCGACAGGCGATAACCGCCCTTTGTACCCCGAATCGAACTGACCAGTCCCGCTTTGTTCAATATCCACAACAACTTACCAGCATTCGCCACCGACAGACCCTCGCGCTCCGCAATCTGCGCCAACGTCAAAAACTCGCTTTCGTCCAGACGTGCCAGTTGCAGCAAACACCGCAAGCCATACTCTTCCTGTGCGGAGACTTTCATCACTCAACCTCTTCTGGTATCCGGCAACTTTATTTTCAATCGCATCCACATTATAGGGATACCTGACTTTAATGTCAAGATTAAGCCCGTGTCCAAATTTCATTCGTAACCTATGCATCTACACAATTTATCGTCATACACACGCGCGTAAGTTACTTCACTATGAACATTCTTATGGATGGAATCAGGCAGACGTGAATGCGTGTGAAACATTTGGACGGGATGCATGCAAATTAACATGTATCGTGGGATAAAACTCGTATTTGCAAAATTTAGACTGTTTTTAGCGACGTAGCAGCAGCCCTGTCAACAAACCATTCGAGGAGACCGTCGAAAGGGCGAATCAGTTGTGCCGGCAGACGTTCGGGGTCTGGTTTTCCGTCGATAACTTGTTGCAAACATTGTGCTTTAGCTGTGCTCGTGACTGTCAGGAGGATGTGTGCGGCATGATTGATGGCGGGAGGCGTGAGCGTGAGGCGTGTGGTGTAGAGTTTCCCGACTGGATTTGCCACGACCCAAGCGGTCTGTTCTCGCAGCGCGTCGGTGTAGGGAAAGAGCGAGGCGGTGTGGCCGTCGTCGCCCATGCCGAGCATGATGAGGTCGAATCGAGGCCAGTCCAGACCGTCGAAGAAAGCGCGTAGTTCCTGTTCGTAGAGGCGTGCATTTGCAGGCGCGTCGCCCTCGCCCCTCATCCGGTGCACCTGCGCGTGCGGAATCGGGACGTGCGAGAGCAGAGATTCCTGCGCCATGCGGTAGTTGCTCTCAGGATGGTCGGGCGGGACACAACGCTCGTCGCCGAAGAAGATGTGTATCTGCGACCAAGAGACACGCGAGCGCCATTCGCTGCTTGCTAGCAGTTCGTAGACGCGTCGCGGCGTCGAACCTCCGGCTAGTGCAACGCTGAAACGACCGCGCGCCCGCGTCGCTTCATGCGCGATAGATGCGAAGCGTCCGGCGACGGCGCGTGCGACTTCTTCTGGGTCGTCGAAGACATGGATGCGAAGCGTCGCATCGGAATTCTGTTTCTGCTCCGCCATCGCTCGTTATTGTTCCTGCTTCGACAGCGCGGTCAGGGAAGCAACGCGCAACGCGCCGCGCCGTAGAGTGCGGTGCGTTCTTCGAGTATCACGTGGACAGGAATCGGCTCGATGACGAAGGAAAGCCGTCCCTTATCTTTGTAGGCGCGCATGAAGGAGCCGTCTTTGAGTTTGTCGATGATTTTGGGCGCGATGCCGCCGCCGACGTAGACGCCGCCCGTCGGCTTGAGCAGGAGCGCCAGATTTCCGGCCATCGCGCCGTAGATGTCAACAAAGAGGTCGAGGGTTTTGACGGCGAGTTCGGATTTTTTGGCGAGCGCGGCCTTCGAGATCGCCGCCGCAGGGTCGCCGCTCTCAATCTCCACGGCGAGCCAATCAGGCTCAGGGGCGAATTTCGTGTCGCGCAGGAAGGAATAGATATTGAAAAATCCCGGCCCTGACAACAAGCGTTCGTAACTGACGTGTGCATTCAGTTTTTCCATCAAGTAACGAAGAAGGTCAATCTCCAATTCGTTGCGCGGAGCGAAATCAATGTGCCCGCCCTCTGACGGAATGGGATGATAACGCTTGCCTTCCCAGAATAGACCACCCATGCCGAGTCCGGTTCCGGCAGCAATCAACGCGCGATGGCCGACGCGTCGCTCGCCGTCCCCTTCGCTAAGCGTGTAGAGTTGCGAAGCGTTAAGCGCTTCAATGCCGTAGGCGGTCGCCTCCAAGTCGTTGATGATTTTGACGCGACTGATGTCGAGCATCTGCGCCAGTGCGTCGGCACGGACGTTCCAGCCGAGATTCGGCATTTCGGCGTCGCCTTCCGAGACAGGCCCGGCGACGCCGAAACAGGCGTGCGTTATCTCTTGGCGATGTTCGACGGCGAACTCTTCAAGAATCGCCTCGAACGAAGGGTATTTGCTACTTGGAAAACTTCTCGCATCAATGGTCGCGCCGAGATTTTCGCCGTCGGCTTGAAAGAGCGCGAGGTTTGATTTCGTTCCGCCAATGTCTCCGGCAAGTATCATGTGTTATTCAGCAATTGCTTTGGTGAATCAAGGAATGGAAAACTCTAACAACCATCGTTATCTTCCGTCTGATGAAACAACGACGCATCAATATTGATTGACCGAACGACAACGTTAAGTTACTCGATGAAGCGAAAATGCTTCGCGTGTCTCGCCGTCGTTTCATGCGACTAAGTATTTTACATCATCATTTGCGCTTCGACATTGATGAAATTAACGCATCGTTACTTCTCGCGCGCCCGCAGAGTTTCAATCAGGTGTGCGGCGGCGGCGAGCGATTGCTCGTAGACGACATCGCGCGAGAGGATGCCGAGTTCGCTGCTGAGACGTTCGCCGTCGGTGCGGCCTTCATAAGCCAGCACGCGACTCACTTTCTGTTCGTCGCCGATTTTGACGCTCGTCTCAAGTTTCGTCCGCTCCTGCTTCCAACGCACTTGAAACTCCGCTCCCGTCTCTTCAGACGTAAACGTCAACGACGAAATCATGCGCTCGCAACCCGACACGCCCTTCAACGCGCGCCACTCGATGTTTATCACACGCTCGCCCGCGCGCATCAATGTGCTTTTATTTCTTTCGCGCGACTCCGTGCCCGTCGTCTCAACCTGCCAGCCCAGACGCGAAGCGAGCCAGCCCGCGACCAACAACGCTTGCGCTGAAACTTCCTCCGGCGCACTCTCCGGCGGGTCGTAATCAATACGCACGCGGTCAATTGCGTCGAGATACGGACGATAATCCGGCACGTCCCAAAAATGTGCGACCACCGCGCACCATGAAGTCAAACGTCCCCAATTCAAATCGCTCGCGCGCATATCGCCGCCGCGTCCCGCAATCATCCGCGAGAACCGCCGGAGGTCTTCGTACGGATGATGCGAACTCGCTGAATCGACGACGATGCGGTCGGACATCTCCGCGAGACGGTTGAACAGCTTGTCGTCCTCATTCGGAACATCTTTCCACCAGAGAAAGACAGGCACGTCCGGTACGAGCAGAGGCGCGACTGCGCTGGCGATACGTTCAACAACTGCGCCGCCTGCCTCTATCGTCACCTGCTCTCCGCAAATCTGCTTCGTGCCACGCGCGTTGAGTTGGCAGCGCGTCGAGACATAGGCATTGAGGTGCGCCTCAGTCGTCTCGCGGTCGGCAATCAGGACGAGAGAGCGGCACGGATGGCTCACGGTCACTTCATCGAGCAACGTATCAATCTTCTCGCGGTCGTCGTGCTGACTGTACAAAATCAGATTGAGAACACACGCGCGCATCACGCTCGGCGACGAATCTTCACCATCCTTCTCGCGCGTCAACTCTGCCCACATCGACGACAGTTCTCTCTCCAACCCGTCAACGTCAATCCCCTCCGACGCCGAACCGCCCGCCATATGTTGATGTGTCTGTGTCTGCATTGCTTTTTCGTCAAACGTGAATCGTCAATCGGAAATAGATAAAGCACTTTCTTTCTATTCACTATTTCCGATTCACGATTCACGTCCTTCACGGTCTTCGCCAACGTCGTCCGGTGTTTTGTATCAACTGATGTGAGGACTGCGGCCCCCACGTGCCTGCTTCGTAGTTCGGAAAGGAGACGTTTTCGTGCGGCTCGCTCCATTCTTCCAGAATCGGCATGACGATTTCCCAACCGCGTTCGGTCATGTCCTTGCGCGCAAAGAGCGTCGAATCGCCGAGCACGCAATCGAGTAGGAGGCGCTCGTAGGCTTCCGCGAGTTCGACGCCGAAGGACGCGCCATAGCGAAAATCCATGTTCACGTCGCGGATGCGCGTCGTTTGTCCGGGCACTTTGGCGGCGAAGCGCATGGTAATTCCTTCGTCGGGTTGGACGCGGATGACGAGTTGGTTGGGCGTCACCTGTTCCATCGTCTTCTCGTCAAAGAGTTGATGCGGCGCGTCTTTGAATTGAATCGCGATTTCGGTGACGCGCTTCGGCAGGCGCTTGCCGGAACGGACGAAGAAGGGCACGCCCGACCAACGCCAGTTGTCGAAATACATCGTGAGCATGGCGAATGTTTCAGTTCGGGAATCCGGCGCGACGTTCTTCTCTTCGCGATAGGCGGGGACGGCCTCGCCGTTGATGGCACCCGCGCCGTATTGCCCGCGCACGGTTTCGGCGCGCACGCGTTCGTGCGTAAAGGGTCGCGCCGCCATCATCGCTTTGACCTTCTCGTCGCGGACGGCTTCCGCGCCGAGATGCGCGGGCGGTTCCATCGCCATGAGCGCGAGCACCTGAAAGACGTGGTTTTGAATCATGTCGCGGACGACGCCGGATTTTTCGTAGTAGGCGCCGCGCGCTTCGACGCCGACCGTCTCGGCGTTGGTCACTTGTACGTGGTCTATGTACTGACGGTTCCAGAGCGGCTCGAAGATACCGTTAGCGAAACGGAAGACGAGAAGATTCTGGACGGTTTCTTTGCCGAGATAATGGTCGATGCGATAAATCTGCGACTCATCGAGATGTTGGAGGATGAAAGTGTTCAAATCTCGCGCGCTTTGGAGGTCATAGCCGAAAGGCTTTTCGACGACGACGCGCGTCCAACCCTTCTCCGGTCGGGTCAGTCCGGCCTGTCCGAGTTGTCCAACGGCGTCGCGGTAAAGTTCCGGCGCGACCGAGAGATAAAAGAGTCGATTGCCCTGCGTGCCTCTTTCACGGTCGAGACGCTTGAGGAGTTCATCGAGTTTGCGGTAGTCGTCCGCGTTTTTGATGTCGGAAGTGAGATAGAAAATCCCCTGCGCGAACGACTGCCAGACCTCTTCGTCGATGCGTTCCTCTCCGTTGTATTCGTCAATCGCGCTCCGCATCAACGCGCGAAACTCGTCGTCGTTCATCGGCGTGCGCGCTAAACCGACGATGGCTGACTCGGCGGGTATGAGTCGTTGCTGAACGAGACGATACAGAGCGGGCAGCAACTTGCGCTTCGCCAAATCGCCCGACGCGCCGAAGATGACCACCACGCACGGCTCGGCCACTCTCGCCAGCCGCATTCCCTCACGCAAAGGATTATTCATATTTTAGATTTCGGATTGCAGATTGCGGATTGAAAAAACAACTGTCTCTTTTCTTCAATCCACATTCCGCAATCTTCACAGTTTTTCCCAGTCCGTATGGACGGGTGGCTCGCCGGGTCGGTCGATGCGTTCGTAAGTGTGGGAGCCGAAGAAATCACGTTGCGCTTGTGTCAGGTTGAGTGGGAGATTGGCGGTGCGGTACATGTCGAAGTAGGCGAGGCTCGCCGACATCGCCGGAACGGGCACGCCCACGTTCGACGCGGTTGCCACAATGCGTCGCCAGTTCTGCTGTGCTTTATCGACCCACACGCTAAACTCCGTGTCGAGCAGAAGGTTGGGCAAGTCGGGTCGGCGCTCGTAAGCCTGTTTGATTTTGCCCAAGAACTGCGCGCGAATAATGCAGCCGCCTTTCCAGATGCGCGCCGTCTCGCCGAGATTGATGTCCCATTTGTAATGCACGGAACCGGCGCGGATGAGGTTCATACCTTGCGCGTAGGAACAGATTTTGGAAGCGTAGAGCGCGTCGCGGACGGCATCAATCATCTCGCGGCGTCGCGCCGCAGACGCATCGACAGCAACACTTTCAACCTCGTTCTCCGGCGCGCGCAGCTGCTTGCTGGCTTCGACGCGTTCTTCCTTGAGCGTCGAAATCGTCCGTGCATCAATCGCGGCGTTGATGGTCGGGATGACGACGCCGAGGTCGAGCGCCGTTTGGCTCGCCCACTTTCCAGTCCCCTTCTGTTGCCCACGGTCGAGCACCAAATCGACGAGCGGGCGTCCGGTTTCAGGGTCAACCACACGCAGAATCTTCGCCGTGATTTCAATCAGATATGATTCAAGCTCGACGCGGTTCCACTCGTCAAAAACGTCCGCCATCTCCGACGCTTCGAGCCGCAGCAGGCGACGCAGGAGGTCGTAGGCTTCGGCGATGAGTTGCATGTCGCCATACTCAATGCCATTGTGCACCATCTTGACGAAATGCCCCGCGCCGCCTGCGCCGATATAGGTAACACACGCGCCGTCGTCCACCTTCGCGGCTATCGCTTCCCACACGGGACGAATCTCCTCATATGCCGCGCGCTCGCCGCCCGGCATCAGCGAAGGCCCCAGCAGCGCACCCTCCTCGCCGCCCGACACGCCCGAACCGATGAAACGGATGCCCTCTGCCTTTAACTCTCTCTCTCTCCGTTCGGTGTCGAGGAAGTGGGAATTGCCGCCGTCGATAATGATGTCGCCCGTTTCGAGGAAAGGACGGATTTGATTGATGCTCCAATCGACGGGAGCGCCCGCCTTGACGAGCAGGATGATTCTGCGCGGGCGTTCGAGCAGACGCACAAACTCCGCGGGCGTCCGTGCGCGAATGAACTTTTTCCCCGTCGCCGCCGCGACGACATCATCAACTATCTGCGGCTCGCGGTCGTAGAGTGCGACCGGATACCCGTTGCGCTCGATGTTGAGAGCGAGATTTCTGCCCATCACACCGAGGCCGAACATGCCGACGGCTAAGAGATTCGTGGACTCGGAAACAGTCATTTTCGACAACGCTTAATGAAGGAATGACGCGTGAAGGAAACTTGCGTACGGCAGTGTCATGCGCCTTCGCTCAAGATTGATTTCATGTGCTTCTTGTAAGCCTCGACTCCCGGTTGCCCGTATGGATTGACGCCGATGAGTCGCCCCTCCACGCTCGTCGCCAGCATGAGCATTTGATACAACTGACCCAGTGAGGCTTCGTCGGCTTGAGGTAGATAAATGTCAGCCGTCGGACGTTCGCCGTCGAGGTAAGCGCGCGTGGTTCCGGCGATGGCAGCAGACATTATCTCCGGCAGCGTCTTGTTGGCGAGGCTGTTGAGATTGTCCTGATTCGACTCCGAGAAACCGACTGGCAGAGGTTCGCGTCGCGCCTGTTTGAGAATCAAATTTGTAATCAACTTGTCTCGTTGTCCTTCCTGATGTTGCTGTCCACGCGAATGTAAATCGCGCGTATTGACGACGGTGATGGGCGTCGCGCCATGACCGTTTTTGCCGAGACTTTCCGAGAGCAACTGGTCGTACCAGAAGCCGACGGCTTCGAGTCCTTCATCCCAAATACTCAAGACACGCACATCCGCCCCACGTTTTTTCTCCATCAAATGACAGACGCTGACAAAATCAAGCACGGGATTCTGTCCGGGCGCGGCGGTGCGGAAGCGTTCATTCATCGCCGCAGCACCTTCCAACAACTTTACGATGTCCAAGCCGAGCACTGCGGCTGGCGCTAATCCGACGGCTGTCAGAATCGAGAAGCGACCGCCCACATGATTCGGCACTTCAAAAATGTTTTCGCAACCTAACTCCTCGCCAATCTCGAAAAGTTTGCTCCCCGCACCCGCAATCGGAATCACCAACTTCGGCAGCAGTTCCGTCTTGCTCCCGACAGCTTTTCGCAGAGCCGTCAAAAACTGTCGAAAAGCCACGGCAGGCTCCAACGTCTCGCCGCTCTTGCTCACAACCACGATGCCCCAACGCTCCTCCACGCTCACGGGTTGACGCTCACGCCCAAGCACATCCAACAACCCTTGCGCCAAATCGTTGTCAACGTTGTGACCGATAAAATAGATGCGCGGGCAATGACGCCGCTCCATTCTCCCCAACTCGTTGTGATATGGATGGCAACATGCTTCAAACAACGAGCGAGTGCCCATGTATGAACCGCCGATGCCGATGACCACCACGCGGTCTACCATCTCGCTTAACTGCTGCGCGGCAGTCAGTATGCGTCCAATCTCGCTCGCACCGCCGCGCTGCCGATATTCGTCGAGCAGACGTTCGGGGAAATCAATAAAACCGGCGTCGAGTGGTTTCTTGGAATCAGGGATTGCCGCTCCCGAACGCAAAAGTTCGAGGTCACTTAAAACTTCTCTCCTCGCGTCTTCCAGCCTCGGCGTGAGATTTTCCAAATCTTCACGCGCGAGGCCAGTATCGCCTATCAACGTATTCGACGGGTCATAAACAATCGGTTCAAAGTTGTAGTTAATCATTTAGAATTGCCCTCGAAAAGCAACATTCGCCGCACACTCCTTCCACATTGCATTGAAAGTTTCCATCAAAAATGCGAGGACGGTTTCATTAAAGGATCGCTTTCCCCATGCAGTCAGGCATCGTTGTTGCCGCTCGAACAGGAAGGCACTCTGACTCTCACTATAGACTTGCCGCGAACGCTGTCGTCTCGTTCGCGCCGCAACTAGAGGCATGAGTTTCGTGTCTCGTTGCGCCTCAGCCTCTACTATTGAATGTTGACGGACGAGGCCGCCAAGCCCTCACGCGTTTCCGTTGTCAGAGCATCACGTTTGTCTTTGATGGAAGTTTGCAGCGCGTCGAAGGAACCGACAAAAGCCTTGAGGCCGTCGGTCTGCAATTCTGCGGTGACGGTGCGGAGGTCGATGCCGATTTCCGCGAGTTGGTCAATCGTGGCGCGTGCTTCATCGAGTCCCTGTTCGAGCGTCGGGGCGACGGTGCCGTGCTCGCGGAAGGCGACGTAGGTGGCGGGAGGAATCGTGTTTACCGTCTCCGCACCGATGAGATTATCGACGTAGAGCACGTCGGAATACTTCGGATTCTTCGTCCCCGTCGAAGCCCAGAGCGGACGCTGCACCTGCGCGCCCTGTGCACGCAACGACGCAAAACGTTCGCCGTGAAAGATGTCTTTGAAACGACGATAAGCGAGTTTCGCGTTAGCGATTCCGGCCTTGCCGAGTAGACGTTCGAGAGCTTCCCTTTCATTATCGGTCGCGGCGGCGATGCGTCTTTCGAGTTCCTTGTCAATCGACGTATCGACGCGCGACACAAAGAAACTCGCCACCGAAGCGATGCCTTCTACCGATTCACCCGCCTCCGCGCGCCGTTCGAGGCCGCGTATGAAGGCTTCCGCCACCTGTTCGTAATTCTCGATGGCGAAAATCATCGTGATATTGATGTTGATGCCGCGACGGATTGATTCTTCGATGGCCGGAATGCCTTCGTCTGACGCGGGAATCTTAATCATCACGTTGGGGCGACCGAGACGCCGGAACAATGTCTCGGCTTCGGCAATCGTCTGCTCCGTGTCGTAGGCGAGACGCGGGTTGACTTCGAGACTGATGTAACCGTCCAACTTATCTGTCTTCTCGTAGACGGGCAGCAGCACGTCGGCGGCGCGTCCGATGTCTTCGAGAATCAACGCCTCGTAGATGTCCTGCACACTCTGTCCGGCTTCGATGGCGGTGCGTAGTTGTGTGTCGTAATCGGTCGAGCCGGTGATGGCCTTCTCGAAGATGGTCGGATTGGAAGTGACGCCGCGCAGGTCGTCATCTTCTATCATGCGCCGGAGTTCGCCGCTCTCCAACATGTTACGGTGGATGTTGTCATACCAGATGGACTGCCCGGTTTTCATCAATTCGACAAGCGGATTATTCATGATTTTTTACTCCCATACAGGCGGACAAACAGCCACACGCGGCTCGCGACATCATGTTTGAGCGAGATTGATTAAGACGGCGGGATACTAACACAATGCTTCCGAGGCGTTCAAAGAGGCATGTGGCCGCATCGACGCAAGATGCATGAGTGATGGCTGAAAAGAGGTTTCGGAGTTTTGTTTTGCGTGCGCGGAGGCTCTCAGCGGAGGGATGGATGCCGAAGTGTTTTTCGGCATCCGTCAGGGCTGTGCGTCGGCGGTGGTCGGCGTGTCTTGAAAGTAGGAATCGTCCATTTTGAGGCCGAAGGAGACGTTCAAAACATTCGTCTCCTCGGACTGTTTGCCGTCCTCGTAGACCACCGTGCGGAAAGGCACAAGTTGTCCCTGTGCGTAGCGATAATCGTGGAAGGTTTTCTTGACCTGCACGGGCTTCGAGGCTACGCCCGCCGGAGTCTCCTCGTATTCGAGCCAGAGCACGCGATACTTCTGCGAACTGATGTAGAAGCGCGTACGTTGTTGATCCTTCTCTACTAAATCGACAATCCACATGTCGATGCCCTTCTGCTTGTCTTTGCCGACGTAGGTGAGCGTCGCGCCGTTCTCTTTGTAACGCAAGAGGTTGCTGATGCCGCGCTTGGTCTGCGCGAGAAAATCGTTGACGGCCTCCTGTCGGGGCGTGAAGGTTGTGCCGTTGATGCTGCCCCAGACGCGTCCGGCGTTGTAGATGAGCGCATATTCGGCGTTAGGCAATTTTTGGTCGAGACGAATCTTGTCCTTGTCGCTCGTTTCGCCGCGCACGAAACGACGCTCGTAACTAATCTCTTCGGTGCGACCTTCGTCGTTGATGCGCGTCGTGCGCCCGCGTTCGACGCCGTTGCGCTGAATCTGCGCCATGCGTTCACGGCTGCCGTAGATGTAGACGACGAGTTCGCTAATCTGCTCGGCGGTGGGTTCTTTCGAGTCCTTTTTGGGGATGGGAGTCTGCGCGTAACTACTCGAAAAAATCGCGCCGCCAAAGACCGTCAAGGCAGCAAGCATAAGAATCCTGAAGCGTTGAAACACTGAATTAAAATCTCCTTCAACTCTCTTAATTTTCGACGACCGGCGCATCAAAGGAAAGGTCATCCAAGAAATTGTTTGAATTGTAACATAGACGAGCCGGAATCCGCCCCGACCTCCCTACTCTCGAAAACACCTCTTATTGATGCAGGAACAGGTGCTTGCGGATGCCCGCGTCGGGGCGTTGACAAGCCCATAAACAAGCATGTAGAGTGCACGGTTTTCCATAAGAAGCGAAACGTAGACAGTAGCGAGACGTGCGTTCAACTGTTTATCTCGCGCCATGCTTTAAGTTGCTGTCACGCTTCGGATTCCGGTTATTTTAAGAACTTGAAAGGACAAAAATTGTGAAAAAAGTAGGCATTTTGGTTGGCCGCGAGAAGACGTTTCCGGCGGCGTTGATTGAAAAAGTTAACGAGCGCGGCGCGGGTGAAGTGGTCGCGGAATTTATCACGGTCGGCGGCGTGCGCCACGAATACGAACGCGAATATGACATCATCATCGACCGCATCTCGCACGAAGTTCCCTTCTATCGCGGCTTTCTCAAACGCGCCGCGCTCGAAGGCACCACGGTCATCAACAATCCCTTCTGGTGGTCGGCGGACGACAAATTTTTCAACTATTCGCTCGCCGAAAAACTCGGCGTCGCCGTGCCGCGCACCGTCCTGCTGCCGCAGAAAGACTACATCGAAGGCGTCACCAGCGAATCTTTACGCAACCTCGAATTCCCGCTCGACTGGCAGGGCATCGTCAACTACGTCGGCTTCCCCGCCTTCCTTAAACCCTTCGACGGCGGCGGCTGGAAAAACGTCTCCAAGATTCATTCGCTCGAACAACTCTGGCAAGTGTACGACACGACACACACGCTCTGCATGACGCTTCAGCAAGGCATCGAATTTGAACAGTTCGTGCGCTGCTACTGCATCGGTCAGGAAGATGTCATGATTATGCCCTACGACCCCTCGAAGCCTTATCTCTCCGGCGAACAGTATTTGCACAATCCCAACTATCTCTCTGCGGAACTCGCCGAACGCGTCGGCAACGACGTGCGAACGCTCTGCCGCGCGCTCGGCTACGACATCAACACCTGCGAGTTTGCCATCAAAGACGGCATCCCCTACGCCATCGACTTTATGAACCCCGCGCCCGATGCAGACGTTCATTCCGTCGGGCCGTTCTATCACGAATGGGTCGTTGATGCCGTCACGCGTCTCATCTTCCGTCGTCTCGCGGAACCGCAACCCGCGCCGCTCTATCGTTGGGATGCGCTGCTCAGCCAAAACTCCGCGCAGTCCGTCCCCGCGAAGGTCATGGAGGCCGCTGCTGCCGCCGCAGGTCAGGTCGCCTCCATCATCCCCGACTCCGTGCGCGAAGCATCCTCCGACATCGTTGCCGGAGTCGAAGACCTCGTTAGCGACGCGGCCAACACCGTCTCCGAAATCATCGACTCAGTGACGGAATCGACGCCGACCGCGCGCGCCAAACGAAGCAACGCGACGAGCACAAGTGCTGCCAGCAAGCGCAAAACCACGACCAAAAAGAGCGCCTCCACGCGTCCGGCAAAACCGACGGGCGACGCCTAAAAAGTCTAGCGAGCATTGAATCAAGAGCCGCTTCAAACAACTAAAGGGCGACCATCGCGGTCGCCCTTTATCTTTGCCTACTCGCACGCGTAGAGCGTGGTTTTCGCGTATAATTGTGTCTGCGGATAAAGGAATGATGCCCCCGGCACGACTTGAACGTGCGACCCCCTGCTTAGGAGGCAGGTGCTCTATCCACTGAGCTACGGGAGCACAACAAGCAAAACTTAACAGATGACGCGGCGCGCAGTCCAGCCCGTCTAAGATTGATATTTGATGAGTGAGCGCACGTCGTAGCCCGCGAGTTTTTGGCGTCCGGGGAGGAATTCGAGTTCGACGACGAAGACCAGACCCACCACTTCGCCGCCGAGTTGTTCAACCAAATCGACGACCGCTTTGGCCGTGCCTCCGGTCGCCAAAAGGTCGTCGGCGATGATGACGCGATGACCCGCGCCCACTGCGTCGCGATGAATTTGCAACGCATCCTGCCCGTACTCTAAATCGTAAGAGATGGAGGCGCATTCCGAAGGGAGTTTGCCGGGCTTGCGGACGGGCACGAACCCCGCGCCTAGATGATAGGCCAGCGCGGGCGCGAAGATAAAGCCACGCGCCTCGACGCCGATAACGGTATCAACCTTCGTGCCTTTGTATTCGGCGGCCAACGCATCCACCGTCCGACGCAAGCCTTCCGGGTGCTTGAGCAGCGTCGTGATATCGTAAAAGTTGATGCCCGCCTTCGGAAAGTCAGGCACTTCGCGGATTAATGTTTTGAGGTCGTCCATAAGCTTAGTAGCCACTAGTCAGTAGCCAGTAGTCAATAGAAAACATTCCGTTTGTTCTTCAAACACTCGACAGTAGAGAAGCACTCAACCGTCTTCATGCCGCCTACTGTCTACTGACTACTTCCTTTCATCCTCTCTCGATTCTAAAAGCGGGATACAGTCCGGTCGGGTCGATGTTGAGTTCTTCGATTTTTTCGACGGAGGCATGGCCGGGGCCGGTCGCTAAATCGTGTTTGAAGGCTTCGACATTCTCCGGCGTTCCTTCGGCTAAAGCTTCGACGCGACCATCAGGCAGATTTCGCACGTAACCTACTACCTGATGACGCGCGGCGACGCGTTGTGCGAAGAAACGATAGCCCACGCCCTGCACTTCACCGCTCACAAAAAACCTTCGTGCCACCCTCATCTGCACACGCCCCTTGTTTCGTCGAATAGCAAATCCGCTGCGCCTCAGAGCCGCGCTATCCTAAAAGAACTCGAAACTAAAATGCAACGGCGCGTCCGCCCGTTGTTGCACGCTAACGCCGCTCTTGAATTTCAACAACACGCACGCCGCCCGGCGGCACACTCAGCCGCAGACTATCCTGCGCGCCGCCCGCCGTCGTCGCGGCTGTCGCTGCTCGCATGACCTGTAGAGATTCATCGGTCGTCCATTCGCGTGCATTGATGATGCCCTTTCCGCGCAAACTGAGATGGACGTCAATCGACTCGCTCCTATCAACCTGTGCGAGTCCCTGCTGCGATTTGTAGACGCCGCGATTGTTAATCAACGTCACAATCCAACCGCGCTCCGTGCGATTGATAAGGCGTTCAATATCGCCACTCACGCCGACGGGCGTCGCGTCAGGCAAGAGATGTGTAAGGAGATGTGCGGCGGCGGGAGTAAAACGTTCGTCGAAGCCGAGCATGTCGGGCACGGCGCAGAAGACGACGCGCCCTTTCCCGATTTTGTTGATGGTCACAAGCGCATCGCCCGACGCGGTTTCAATCAAAGGCTGTGCGCCGCGCAACTCCGTGCGCTCGTAACGAAACATCTGCCCGCTCAAATCCGACGCCTTCTCGTCCGTCATACGGCAACGCGCTTCGTCCGCGTCAGCGGTCGTTCCCGTCAGGCGCACGCCAAGTAGTTCGGGCGCGAGTCCCTTGATTTGCGCGGCATTGACGACCAACGTGCCGCCGCGTCGCACATAATTCGTTAGACGTTCGTTCCAACTGCGCGGCCATTCGACATGACCGCCGACGATGAGCGCGCGGTATGCATTAATCGCTTCGGCGTTGGTTTCCGATGCGACGAGCACGTCGAAAATGTCTCCGAAGACGGCGTTGACGAATGCTTGTCGGTCGGCAGTCGCGGGTTCACCCTCGACGACGTTCGCGGGGTAATAGGCCGCGCCAAACAGTTCGCGCAGAGCGCGGTCGCTCTTGCTTATCTGCGAGACGCCGAAAGGCCAGTGCGGCCATTCGGTCATATCCCAACCATGCGCGGGGTCGAGCAGAAAGGCGACGGGCGTGTCGGGCGTGCCGCGTTCCGGATGCTTTTCGGCAAAGGCCATAAACTCTTCGGTGATGCGTCCGATGGGATTAAGTTGGAGCGGGTGCTCGCCGGGGCCGGGTTTGAAGAACTGGTCGAAACCCTGTTCGAGATAGATGGCCGACGCGCCCGCCATGTAGTAGAGATAATAATTTTTGCGGTACCACGCGAGCGACGGCCCCATCGAAGCGCCGTAACGCGTGTGATAAAAATGCGCGGGGCCTGCGAAGTTCATCTGCTTGGTAAAGGTGGTGGCGGTGTCACCGAAGTTGGGCGCATGATAGTAGAGAAACGAGCCACCGTGTTGTCGTGCCGCGCCGCGCGTGAAGGCGATACGCATCGCCGTGTTGGGTTGCACGGCGGCGGTCTCCATGCCAAGCATGCGCGAACCCCAACGCGCGAGCGCGTGCGCGTAAGTGGTGCTCGAAGTTGACTGCGCGGCGATGAGTTTGTCCCACATTGCCCCCGTCGATGTGTGAAAGAGCGTGCTCCATTTCCGTTCCAACGCGCGTGTGTAAGACGCGTGATAGGCTTCGAGAAGTTCACGACGCGGCGTGGCGGGCGACAGCTTCAACTCCGCCGCAACATCGCTCCACACATGACCGATGCTCTCACCCGAAATCCAACCGACGAACTGCCCACGTAGTTCTCCGTTCAAAAGTTTCCATGCCGCCTGCCCGTCCGCTTCCGGCATCTGCGCCGCGCCGTAGTTAATCAAGACGGCAAACGGCGTCCGCGTCTCGCGCAAGTGTCGAAGAAACGGACTTCCTTCCTTCAGGAGTTGCGGGAGGTCGTTGATGTAGATGACGGGCACGACCAACTTCGACGAAAACAGAGGCACGTCGCGCGCGCCCTTGTATTTTTCGATGAACTCGTTGAAGACAAGCTGTTCGACGTGGAAGGGATAGAGTGGACGTTCGGCGGGCGGCTTATCGTAAAGCTCCCAGAATTTTGGCGAGATGTTCCACGGCATCATAAACTCACGCCCGCTCACCACCGGACGCCGCCACACCGACGGAATCTCTGCACGCGCCTCTGCGTCAAACAAAGACGTAAGCGGCGCTCTCGTTGCCGCCCACTCGCGCAAGACGCGCGCCGCCGCGAAGTCGGGTTTACGACGCCCCTCCGGCACGAAGTTCAAATCGTTGGTCAAGACAAAGCAATCGACGTGGCGACGCGCCGCCGACGCCTGTTCGATGTCGATGGAGATGCGTGCCGCGCCCTTCACAAGCGTTGCAGGCGTTGCCCCGTCCCACGCGAAAGACCAGCCCCAGTACATGCTTGTCTCGTCGTGCGGGTCGATGCGGTCGCGCGTTCCGAATTCGTGTCGGAAGATTTCGCGCTCGCCCTGCCGGATACGCACGACGAAGTTTTCATTCCGACGCGCCCAGTCCGCATATCGAATCCAGATTCGATATTGCCCCGCGCGCGGCACTTCAACGTCCTGATAAATCGAAGCCCTCGTTTCGTCGGCGCTCGCCGCCACCGAATTCCATTCACTCTCTCCGCCCTGCGACCACTCGGCGGAGACGCCCGGCCCGTTGATGCCCCACCCTGGCGCTTCCGCGCGCGAGGGATTCTTCCAGGAAGCGTTAATCCTCGGCTCGTTGCGCGCATCTGCGTCGAGACCGCGCATGTTTTCGGCCTCGTACCATAAGTATTCGGAGCGACTAGTGGAAGACGTTGGCGTGGAAGGTGTCTGCGGAGACGTGGTTTGTTGAAGAGTTGTTGCAGCGACGGAAAGACGAAGCGGCGACAACGAGCCGTTTGATTGTTTGATGAAAGGTAAGTGGAAGAAGACTAACGCGAGTATCACGCGCAGCTGCGCTGACGCAAAGATGCGGTGCAGAACCGCTTCGTTTTTCATCAACGGCGCGTCGTGCCTCAACCGAGCGCCTCCAAGCATTCGGCGAGGGTGCGCTGGCGACAGGTGTACATGGGCGTGTCGCGCAGTGTATAGCGGCTGGCTTTGCTTTCGCGTAGTTCTTGAACAAGGTCGAGAAAATCCGCGGGTTCGTCGGTCTCGAAGGCTACGACGAACTCCTGGTCGTCGAGGCCGAAAGAGTAAGTCGTGTGGAGTTTGACCGTGTGATACTTCGAGCCGACGCGGATGTGTTCGTCCATCATCTCCTGCCGCTCCTCGACGGAACGCGCATACCATTCGCGCGTTTTAACGAAGGGATAGACGAACAGATATTTCGACTGGCCGGGAACGATGTGAAGGCGGTCTTCGACGTGTGTGGGATTGTCCTTGTCGATATACATCGAACGCTTCGTCATCGAAAGGAAGGATTGCGTCGCTTCCAGATAGCGACCGAGGCGCGTGTGATTCAATCGCGCCGTCATCTCTTGCATCGGGTCGAGGTGGTAGCCGATGCGCCAGAGCATGAAGTCTGCGTTGACGCGCAAGCCCGCAATCGAGTAGGAGTGAAGCAACAACTCGCCGCGAAAGGCTTCCACCGCTTCCACAAACTCACGCCTGCTCGCGTCCTTCGTCTGCTCGTCGAGCATTCGCCATTCGGGTCGCACGCGGTAAAAAGTGAAGGTCACGAACTGTCGCGGCAGAGTGCTTTTCGGTTGCTGCTGTTCGCCGCGTCCGCTCTTGTCGGCTAGTCTCAACGAGCCCCGATTGCCACTGCCTTGCTCCTTATCATTACTCATAATGCTTTACGTCCTCGAAATTTTGCGCCTCTTCGTCGGCTTTGCAGCGCAACGAAATCGTATCCGATACTTCGTTTTTTAATTGCGATGTTATTTTGCTGCCAACGGCGACGGATTGCAAATTCGCAAATCGTGAATCCTCCGCCGTCGTTGAATAAACCATCTTCATCGTTTGAAAACGCTCTTGGAGAGGCGTCGCAAACGCGAGCACAGACTTTCAAACCCTCGCGCCCATAAGCTATACTCACGCCGTTTTCAAGACTGACACGCGTAGAAAATCCGACCACTTTGGAGACGCGCTTCTCGATGCAACTTTTCAAGTTCACACTCATCTCCACCATCGCAATTCTCGCACTCGCTTGCACCGACACGGCAAACACCAATCAAACAGCCAACGTCAACACAACATCTTCGCCCGTCGCCGCTCCCGCAAACACCGCCACGGCACCGACGACCGACGAATTCGCTTCGGCACGCGCGACCTACAACGCCACCTGCGTCCGTTGTCATCAGCAGAACGGCGAAGGCGGCGATGTCGAAATGGACGCAGGCGCGAAATTGCACGTACCGAGTTTCAAAAAGGGTCATGGCTTAAAGCATACCGATTCGGAATTCGCACGCCAGATTGCCAACGGCGGCGATGGCATGCCCGCCTTCAAAGAGAGGCTCACGCCCGAACAGATTGGGCAACTCGTCCGCTTCATCCGCCACGAATTTCAGGCGGGCTTAATCGAAGAATCAGCATCACCCGAATCGGACGCTAAACACTGAGGCCGCGTTCGTGTTATTCTTTTCGCAGCGACAGGATTTCAAATGCACCCGTAGCTCAGTTGGATAGAGCGTCTGACTTCGAATCAGAAGGTCGAAAGTTCGAGTCTTTCCGGGTGTATCAGCTATCACGAATCAGTTATGGGCGTCCGTTTAGAAGCGACGCCCATAGTTGTTTGTATGATGTAAGGAGAGGACGGAGAGTGGCTGCATCCAGGTGCGTTCAATGAAACAGTATCTCGATTATTTATCACACATTCTTGATAACGGCATCGAGAAAAGAGACCGGACGGGGACGGGCATCATCAGCACGTTCGGCTATCAGATGCGCTTCAATCTCGCGCATGGCTTTCCTCTGGTGACGACGAAGAAACTGCACCTCCGCTCCATCATTCACGAACTTCTCTGGTTTCTTCAAGGCGACACGAACATCAAATATCTCAAGGAGAACAACGTTCGCATCTGGGATGAGTGGGCGGATGAGAGCGGCGAACTCCGGTCGATTTACGGCAAACAGTGGCGCAGGTGGGAGACTGCTGACGGTCGCGTGGTTGACCAAATCAGCAACGTCGTCGAGCAAATCAAGACTAATCCCGACTCGCGCCGTCTCATCGTTTCGGCGTGGAATGTCGGCGAAATCGAGCAGATGGCGCTGCCCGCGTGCCATGCTCTGTTTCAGTTCTACGTCGCAGCGGGCAAGCTCTCCTGCCAGCTTTATCAGAGGTCGGCTGACAGTTTCCTGGGCGTGCCCTTCAACATCGCGTCTTATGCGTTGCTTGTTCACATGATGGCTCAGCAATGCAATCTCGAAGCGGGCGAATTTATCTGGACGGGCGGCGACTGTCATATCTACTTGAACCACGTCGAGCAGGTCAGGCTTCAATTAACACGCGAGCCTCTGCCCTTGCCGCGTCTGGAAATTCGACGGACGCCGCCGTCCATTTTCGATTACCGCTACGAAGATTTCGAGATAGTTAACTATCAATTTCATCCGCACATCGCCGCGACCGTCTCTGTGTAGACGCGTCGATGAAGTTTCACTAAATCTACTGAGACAGAACAGAAACTACGCTCAGGGTCGCTTCCTGCTCCGCTACTCCTTGAACCAATCGACGGCTTCACGCGCGATGTCGGTCGGGACTGTGTGCGTCCCGTCGAACTCCCGGTAGCGCACATCGTATCCGGCTTGGCGCAAGCGCGGCAGGATATCGCGGCTGGTACGATTAATCGGCAAGACTTCATCGCGCGTCCCATGCGACATAAAGATGCGTGGCTTGCCGTGGCGACTGGCGGGCGAAGCGAAACCGGGTGAGAAGGCGATGATATGTGTGAAGAGGTCGCCGTTGGTTAGTCCGAGCGAGAGCGCGTAGGTCGCACCGTCGGAGAAGCCGCCGATGGCGAGGCGTTTCGTATCGACGGCGCACAGAGCAAACGTCTGCTTCAACGCGCGATTGATGAAAGTGACATCCTCCCCGTAGCTATCAAGGATGATGTCCCACGTCGCGCGGCGTGATTCCGGCGCAAGGAGGATGAAGCCGTCGCTATCGGCGAGGCTGCGGAGGTGACGCAGAGCGCCCTGCGCGTTGCCGCCCGCGCCGTGCAGCATCACGACGAGAGGAGCAGGACGGTTTGACTGATACTGCGCGGGCACGTAGAGAAAGCCGTCGCGTTTTTTGTCGAGTCCCAACGGAGAGAGGCCAACGTGCGCGGTCTCCTTAACATGCGAAGGACGCGCCGTGAGTCGTCCTTCGCGCGCTGCTTTGGCGCTCGCCTTGTCTTGTTCGTCACCCGCCATCTCGTCTGCCGCCTCTTTTGTCCGTGCGTTCGCACAGGCCTTGAGCATCGCGCTCACTGGAAAGATTCCAAACATGAATCCGAGTAGCCGCCGCCGCGCGAGACGTGAATCATCGTGGTCGTCGATTTCGCTCATTCGTTCTTTACGTACCTGCGCGCTCTAAAAACCGCGACGCAAGTTAGGGCGGCTGTGATTTCGCCTTCCCGCGCCATCCTCTCGACCTCATCAAAATGGAGTTTGACGGTCTTGATTGTCTCGCTCCCCTCCTGCTCTTTTTCCTTGAACTGTAAGCCTCGCGCGAGAAACAGATGCGAAGGCGAATCGACCATTGAAGGCATCGGGTCAACTCTGCCGAGTTCGACCCACTCCGACGCCTCTATTCCTAATTCTTCCTTCAATTCTCTCCGCGCAGCATCGAGCGGACTTTCACCTTCCTCAGACGCGCCGCCCACTGCCTCCAACGTTTCGCGTCCAATCGCATAGCGAAATTCTTTGGCGAGATAAGCGAACCCGTCCGCATCGACGGCGAGCACGGTTGAACCACCCGCTATCATGGCATAGGCGTAGACACCATCTGTCCCGTCAGGTTTGACGACCTCGTCTTCGCGCACTTCGATGAGTTCCCGACGATATTTCCGATGCGATTCTTTAATCGTCCACGGCCCTTGTTTCCTGCTTGTCATAGCATATCCAATTCACCGTCAGAGGGCAGTCACTTCAAGGTTAACGCTTTTGCCTTGACCCCCGCGTCGAGCAGAGCGACGACATCCTTGAGCGTGACGGTGCCGTAATACCACGAACCAGCGGCTTGCGACTCGGCATAGACCGCCTTGTAGATGTCGTAATAGCTTCTCCGGCCATCGACGAAATTGAAGACCTCCGTGTACATGAGCGAATGGAGGCCGCCATCGAAATCGACGCTGTTGCGACGGTCGAAGTAGTCAGCGAGTGAGGCGACATTGACGGGCACTTTTCGAGCGGCGGCTTGTTCTTCGGCGTTTAAGGCGACCGCTTTCGGGTTGCTGCCGTGAATTTGACGATAGACGGTTTGGAGGTCGGGCATCAACTCGTTCGTCTTCGCGCTCATGCGGCGCGCGAGTTCGTCAATGGTCTGCGAGGCGTTGCGGTCTGCGGCGGCGAAGACGCGCGCCGACTGAATCGCACGCACTTCGCGTTCGACTCCCTGCTCAATCAACATGACGGCACGCTTCCAACCATCGTCCGGCGTGCTCGACTGTTCACGCAGAATTCGCATCGCCATCCGCATGTCGTTGGCGAGTCGATTCGTGCCCTGCGCGTAGGTTTCGCTCGCGATGAGTGGCACATCGCGTTCGGTCGCGTAGGCGAGAAAGAAGGCGATGGAGCCGATGAAGAAGGCGTTGCGTTGGAGTTGCGTCTGGTCGATATAGTTGAGGTCGTCTTCGGAGGAATGAATCCAATCGTCGTCCCAGTTAATGAGCGCGACCGCCGGAATCCCGATGGCTCCTTCGAGAAAGACCATGTGGTCGGACGAACCGAAGAACGGGACGAAGCGACCGTTGTAACCCTGACGTGAGCCGCGCGTCGAATAGAGTGGACGCGAGTGCGGGCGCGGCAATCCGCCTTGCCGTCCGGCGGCGAGGAAAGAGTTGTTGGTTTGCAGCAGATAGGTGCCGACGCTTTCAAAAATCGCGTCGAGATACGAAGTGCGTGAATGCGGCGCGAAGATGAGATGCTGCACGCGACTGCCCTTCGACTGATCTGCGCCCGTCATGTCCTGATGGACGTTGGCGAGAATTCGTTTCGTCTCTTCGGGATGGTCGCCGAAGTAGCGATACTCGGAATAGATTTCGTCCGTCCACCAGAAACGTATATCGCGCAAGGGGCGCGCGACGCGTCCTTCTCGAATCAGTTTGTTATAGACGCGCGCAAGTTCCAGAAGATTGCCGCAACCGCTCCCGTCGTCGTTGGCCGAGCCTTGTTCTTCCTGCAAGTGTGCGGTCAGGACAATCTGCTGGTCGTGATATTTCGTGCCGCGAATAATGCCCTCGACAAAACCCGTGCGCCCCGGCGACTTGCCGATGTCAGTATCGACTTTTGCCTTCAACACGACACGACCGCCTTTCACGCGTTGACCCGTCGCGAAGAAATCCTGCACGTCGGTCGTCGTGAGCATTCGTCGCAGCGTCTCGCCTTTGCGCGGCGGCAGGGCGAAAGAAAACGTTCCCTGCTTTCCTGCGGGCGGCGTGTAGGGGATGCGCGTCCAGGCAATTTGGTCTGGATGGTCGAAAGGGTTTTTGCTCTCGGAGGTCACGAAGGTGACGATTCCGACCGCGCCTTTCGCCCATACCGCGTTTTGCGCCGCACGCCCCGGATTGGCGTTGGTCAGAACGATTTTGCCGCGCACATCGATGCCCTTGAGACTCTGTTCCGTGCCGTCGCCAATCCAGACGAGTTCCGCAGACAAGTCTGCGTCGTGGCTTCCGTCTGAAAGATAGACGGCATGGTCGCCGATGTCCGCCAGTTTGACCTCGACGGGTTCCGTCATCCAGAGTTCAGCCGAGCGCGCCGTGTAGTTAGGCCCCGGCAGAGGCTGCTCTACGAAACGCACATCCTCTAACCCCGCCTCCTTGGCCGCGCCGACAACATAATCAGCCGCTTTGAAATAGCCTTCCATGCCGGAGTCGCGGTGCCAGTGTGTGAGCCAACGAATGTGCTCGAAGGCGCGGTCGCCGGAAATCTCATTGGCGAGCAGGCGAATATCTTTGTCGGATAAAAAAGGCGTGGTCTGCGCGTAAGCGAGATTGGCACAGGGGATGAGCGACATGCTCGATGCGAGCAATAGGCACAAAAAGAAACGTCTCTGCATCATAGCCTCCGGGATTGAGTTGGGAGTTAACGAAGATTCCGGCGAGCATTCGACGAAGCCAACGAGCGCCCGACGATGCCGCGATGTCGATTATTCTGTTCGCCTGAATGATAGATAAGACGGGTCGTGTAGGAGCGTCCGGCGCGTACTCGGTCTCACGTCCCGGCGGGGTTGAGCACGTAGGGGCGCGATTGCACGATGTAGATTTTCCCGTCCCTAATCACCCATTCAATATCCTGTTCACGATTCCCGAAGACTTGTTTGACCGCTAGACCCGCCACCGCCAGACGACGCACCAACTCATCCGTCAGCACGATGCGCGTGCCCACGAGCGGCGCTTCACGCAAGCCTCCCTGCTCGTTGAAAGTCAGCAGACTGTCTTCCGCCGAACGCGTCAGAACTTGCATGGCGCTGGTGCGAGGGTTAAAGAGTATCTGTTCGGAGATTCGTTTGCCCTCCACGACGCGAATGCCGAGGCCGCGTTTGGCGTTGATGTAAACCGCGCCCGCGTTCTCTCGATTGAAGGGGTCGGTCGTGACGAGCACGCCAGCCGAATCGGCGTTGATGCCTTCCTGTATGAGCACCGCCATCTTGCTCTTGCTCTGTTCGATGCCCGCATGCTCACGAACTTCAAAAGCCTCATAGTTCCACAGCGACGCCCACACGGTCTTTATCGCTTCGACAAGCGCCACGCCGTCGCGCACGTTCGGCACAGTCGAATGAAGCCCCGCGCCGCTGAAGTTCAGCAAGTCCTCCGTATTGGCCGAACTGCGTACGAATAAGCCCTTGCCCGCGAAGTCCGTCTCCATGCGTCTGACGACTTCGCGCTGCAACTCGGCATTGACTTTGCCCTTCTGCACGGCTTCGCGAAATTCCGCGAGACGTTTGCGTCGATATGCTGCATCGCGCATGAAGTTGCGGTCGGAGAGCATCGCGTCGAGCCGCGCGTCGAGGCGGTTCTCGCGCAGGAATTGGTCGTAGTAGAAGAATGGAATCGTGAAGCCGTCGGGCACGGTGATGCCGAGCAGCCGCGCATACTTGACCTCGCCGAGATTGGCTGACTTCGCGCCGTAGGCCGCCGCATCGCGCCGACGTTGCTGACGCAAACTCGCCAAACGCGTCACGCTCGTATCCGCCTGCGGCGTCATCATCTTGCGCCGCGCGGCCTGACGCTGCTCGCATTCTTCAACCTGCGCCGCGCTCGCCAGACGGATGTCGTAGCCGTCTGGCTTGGTCTCCAAGTTCACCCACTTGCCGTCGTACTTCTTAAAAGTTTCGGTCGCGTTGTAGATAAACGCGTTCGGTACACCCCACGAACGCGCCAGCAGATTGATGTGCGAAAGCATCGAGGCGGTCTGCGAAATGATGATGCCCGAAACGGGCGGAAGGTGTATGGGCGTCTCCTGCAACACAAGTATGTCGCCGGAATTGATAATCGTATCGTCGTCCAGTTGCTTGACGACGCGCACGCGCCCAACCCCGCGTGCGAGATTGAGCGCCTGATATTCCAGACGCTTGTTCAACTCGTCGGGCATGATGCGCGCAAGGCCGCTGACCTTCGCTCCCGCATCCTGCTGCATCTTGGAATTCGGTTTGAACGCAACCGACGCGAAGAAAGTTTTGTTGATGACTCTGGAAGTCACCGCGAGCAACTCAGGCGAAATCGTGTCGCCCTCCCAGAATTCAAAACCGTAACGTCTGATGGCCGGATGATATGCGACGCGACCCAGAATGAATCTGCGATTGGGACTCAGATGATTGTTTTGCCAGAAGGTGCGCCCGCGTTCGAGCGAAAGATACAGGCTGTTCACAAAAACTTCGTGCAACTCATAAAAATTCATGTTGACGTAGTAGATGCGGTTCGCGCCCTGACGGTCGATGACGAACAAGACGTGCGGCAAGGTGTTCAAGAGGTTGGCGTTGTAGGTGCGCGAGAGACGGTCGAACTGCCGGCGGGAGTTCACGGCGTAGACCCAACGCTGCGCACCCGCGTCTGCCGCCGCGTCCCTGGTCGTTGCGGACGAGATGTGTTCGGATTGAGTGGTTAGACGTTGTGCACGCGCGTCTTCAGCCGTAAACAACAGAAACGCCAGAGCAAACACCGTCAGCCATACCACGAACGCAGCCAGCCGACGCTGTTCTGCGAAGCCCATAATTTCACCTTCCCACTTGTTGATGAATTGCCTGATAACAGACCGCGCGATTCTACCAAAAGCGGCGCGTCTTTCGTCGTCACAATTTCTTGTCGAAAAAAGTTTCTTCCGCAATGCCCGCAATATCACTTCTTTTGCATCAGCACTTGAAAGCTTTCGCTCATCCCGCCCGGCAGAATCATCTCACGCGCGCCGAGCCGCAGAGATATCTTTGCGGCCTCGCTCTCCGCGCGTCGCGTCAATAATTCCAACTGTTCGAGCGCACCCGCATGCAGGAGAAACTTGTCCTGTGGCTCCAACGTGACCGTTTTCAGACCCGCGCGCTCGCCCGCCGCACGGATTTGCGTCCAATTAACGGTCGTCGTCAAATCCCGTTCACCCGGATGCGCGAGCACGTCGTCGGAAAATTTGTGACGGCTAAAGCCGCGTAGCGTGCCTGCGAGACGATGCGGTGCGCCGTAGAGTTCGATGGCCTCCGCGCCGTAATCGACGGCGACGAGATAACCACGACGAAACGACCGCGCCGCACGTTCCATCCACCATTCCGCATCCAGATTCACTTCGGCAATCTGCCCTTCGGCGAGCACGACGCCCATCCGCTCGAAGTGCGCGGCGAGCAGATGGGTAGTCGGCTCGCGCTCCGTCCACACAAACTCGCCCGCCTCGCTCACGCCGACGCACAACTCGCGCAAGCGCCCGTCGCACATCACGATGCGATGCACCGGAAAGGCGTCGAGCAATTCGTTAGAGAAGATGACGCACGCCTCCGTCGGCGCGTCTATCTCATCAAGACGACGAAACTCCGTCCGATTCCCGTATGGCGCGAGCAATTTGCGCGCACGCTCGCGCGCATCCATGCTCACTTCGTCAATCACGTAAAGCGTCGCGGAAAAGACGTGAGGATAATCTCGCTCTAATGTCTCCAAGACGCCACGCGCAAACGCGCCCGCGCCCGCGCCCGCTTCCACAATCTGCCAACGACTCGGCGCACCAAGTTCTTCATAGAGCGCGGCGAAATAGCGTGCGAAGGTGGCGGCAAAAAGCGGCGTCCGCTCGGCGCTCGTACGGTAATCGCCCGCGCGTCCCCAACGCATGAGGTCGCGTCGAGCGTAGTAGCCCTGCGTCTCGTCGTAGAGCGCGGCCTCCATCCAATCGCGGAAAGTAATCGCGCCTTCTTGTCTGATGCGTTCGAGCAGACGCCCTGCGAGCGGGGCGACGCGTTCTTCCGTCTCACTCTGCGGCGGGCGCGCATTCATACTGTTCAAAGAATATTCCTTGCAGCGTGGATGTGGTCAACGTGAAGACGCCGCGACAAAGTGCGGAGACGGTTCATGCAACGGTTAATACGACAGTTAATGCGACGGTTAGCGCGACGGCGAATCACTCTTCTTTTCATCGAGCAACTGCGTCGTGCTCTCCGTGACGCTCGGCGGTGCAGACATATCCGACGTGCGACGCGGCGGCGCGTAGCCGCGCGCGGGGATACCCTGTCCCGGCGGCAAGGCCGAAGCATTGTGCGTCGGGTAGTTGAATTGTCCCGGCATCGGCGGCGGAGTGTAGTTGAATTGCGTCTCTGGCGTCTTCTTCCGCTTGAGCGACCCCTCTTCAAAAATCAGCGCGTAGAGCATGCGTAGGAAACCGCCGAAGATGAGCAGGATGGCCGACAACGGGATGAGAAGATTCGGGAAATCGTTCGGCGCTCCCGGCCCGATGATGATGGCGAGCACGGGCGTCAGCACCAATCCGAGCAAAAGCATCGTCGTGCCCTGTCGCACTCCGCGTCGGCGCGGGGATTCGCGCGGAGCGTCGCTGCTGCCGCTGCCGACGTTCTCGGTTTGATAGACGGGCAGATTGCCGCCCGTGGCGAGCAATCCCGTCACTCCGCCGAGTTGAAAGCCGCAGCGCGAACAGAAACGCACTTCGTTGGAAACCTGTTGCTGACCACATTGCGGGCAAAACATCGAGCGCGTCCTCGCTTCATGAAATAGAAAGTTCAAGAGCGTCTGCCCTGTGAGTAGGCGCGGCTCTTGTTCAAGAACATATCAATAATGTGCTGGTAAACAATACGCCAAAACCGCCCGAATGCGAAGCCTCGCAGGAGGTCAAAAGTAAAAACGTAGAAGGCAAAAGTGAAGACAAAATTCCTGCTTCCTTTCTTCACTTTTGCATTTTTACTTTTGCCTTTTGCCTTACTCAGATGGGCGGCAGGCGACGGTCGGAGAAGATTCTAAAAGTGGCGAAGGCGCGTCCCTGATGATGCGCGGCGCGCACTAGCGTCTCGACGATTAACGACAGAAGACTTCGCATCTCGCCCGTTGGGGCGGCAATCTCCTTGTGCAAATCATTGTCGCTGTGAAAGAGCGCGAAGCCGCGTCGCCGTGTGGCGTCCGCCTCGGTTAGATATTCGACGATGCGCTCAGGCGTCGAGAGCGTCTCCGGCAGCGTCCATTCAAAAGGGTCGTCCCAGAGATTGACGGTGATGCCGCCAAACGTCTGTTCCACCACCGCCGCGCTTCGCAAGAGGTACTCGCCGCACGAATAGACGGGCGACGCACCCGCCGTCTCGCGTGGTTGCCAGTAGAGCTTTTCCGCCGGAACGAGCCGGACGAGCGCGCACGAACGTTCATGCAGGCGCGCAAACTGTTCGTCGAGACTCGCGACTAATTTGTTCATCGACTCATCGGCTCATTGATTCATTGAAACGATTTAGACAATGAACCAATGGCTCAATGAATCAATGAATCAATTCTTTTACTGAGCGCGGCGGCGGTCGGTCTCTTCCACCACCGTCCCGAAGCTTCGCCTGCCAAACGTAAAGCCGGAATGAACTTTACCCTTCGCGCCGACGCGTGTGCCGCGCGTCGGCGCGCCGCTCCGCGAGATGACCCAGATTTTGCCTGTGCCGTCGTCGAGTTCGTAAGCGCCGCCGAGCATCGGCACGCCGTAGCTGTCCGTGACGGTTCCGGCAACACCAACTTCTTTGCCCTCGTAGCGTCCGGGGTCAGCATTAATCTTGGCGATGTTGGTGCGATTGGGGCAGGCGGTCAGGAAAACGAGACCGGCGAGAAGAACGAAAAGAAACGGTAAACGACGTGAACGCATTGCATCTCCTTCTTCAAACTTTAATCTGATTGCGGGAGAGCCGGGGCATCATAACACGCCCTCGCCGCGTTTGCCGCAACGCGAACCACGGCGACGCACTTTCGCGCGCCTATCTGACGCGCATCGACACGGCAAGCGTTGCCCGCGACGCATCCGGTCTTGACTTAGGAACATGCGCGGCATATCGTTTCGCACGCCAAAAGAGGTCGAGAGAGATGAAGAAGATGGGCATGACGCGAGCGTTAATACTGTCGCTTTTGCTATTGGCGACGACGGCGGCGGCGGGATGCGGTGGTCAAAGCGACGATACGGCAGCGCGCACCCCAACCACCAACGTCACCCCGCCTGTCATCAACGCGACACCCGCCAGCACGATTTCATCTACCCCGACACCCTCCGCGACGCCTTCTCCCACAGTCTGTCAGAGCGTCGTCAGTTCGCCGCAGGGCAGCGTGCCTTACGACGCCAGAGCCTGCTCGCCCGACAAGACGAGATACGCACAGGAAGCCGAGCCGCGAGACATGGGCAACATCGCCATCTACCGATTACCTTCCGGCGAGCGAGAAAAACTGGTCAAGGTGAGCCAGCATCCCATCCCAAACAGTGCCAACAAGCTCAAAGGACTCGCGTGGTCGGCTGATGGCTCGAAACTGGCCGCCCTCTACCACTTCGACGGCGGCGGGCACGTTTCCATCATTGATGTCCGTCAAGGCAACGAGACGAGCCGTGAACCAATCGCCGAGCAGCGCCCCGATATGGAGTTCTACGTCGAGCAGCTACGGAAGAAGGACAGGAAGTGGTGAACGATAAACGCTCGAAGACGCCGCAATAGTGTCGTCAGTAGCGACGGACAAACTCTCCAAGAACAAAGACGTGAAGGAAGCAGATGCTTTCCTTCACGTCTTTGTTCTTGTGGCAGGCTTTGTCGTCGTCGGTTCGAGAGCGCAGCTTACTTGCCGTACCAGCCAATCGGTTTGCCGGAGAGGTCAATCCAGACGCTCTTAACGTGCGTGTAGAGTTCAAGCGCGTGTTTGCCCATCTCGCGCCCGTAGCCCGATTGTTTGAAACCGCCGAAGGGCGACGCGGCATTGAACATATTGAAAGTGTTAATCCAGACGGTTCCCGCATGAATCTCTTTGGCGAAGCGATGTGCGCGTACGAGGTCGCGCGTCCAGATGCCAGCCGAGAGACCGTAGATGGTTTCGTTGGCTTCTTTGATTAACTCTTCCTCATTTTTGAACGTGATGACGGAAGTGACGGGGCCGAAAATCTCTTCCTGCGCGACGCGCATCTGATTCTTCACGTCGCTGAAGATGGTCGGCTGGAAGAAGTAGCCCTTCTGGAAATCGCCTTCGAGCGTGGGACACGCGCCGCCCGTCAAGACGGTCGCGCCCTCTTCGCGTGCGATGTCCACGTAACCCTTAATGCGGTCGAGTTGCTCACGCGAAACTTGCGGCCCCATCAGCGTGTCTTTCTCCATCGGGTTGCCGACTTTGACACGCTGCGCCTTCTCCTTGAAGCGTTCGAGGAATTCGTCCTTCACATCTTCGTGAAGGAAGAGACGCGAACCCGCGCAGCAGACCTGTCCCTGATTGAAGAAAATGCCCATCATCGCGCCGTTCACGGCCTGCTCCAAATCGGCGTCGGCGAAGACGATATTGGGCGCTTTGCCGCCGAGTTCGAGAGAGACTTTGGTGAGATTGTCGGCGGCGGCATGGGCGATGAGTTTGCCGACCTCCGTTGAACCCGTAAACGCAACTTTGTCGATGCCCGGATGCCCTGCGAGCGCGGCTCCGGCGGTCTCGCCGTAGCCCGGCACGATGTTAACTACGCCATCGGGGAAGCCCGCTTCCTGAATCAACTTGCCGAGTTCCATCGCGCCGACGGGCGTCTGCTCAGCAGGTTTGAGGACGATGGTATTACCGGCGGCGAGCGCGGGCGCAAGTTTCCAAGCGGCCATCAACAGGGGAAAGTTCCACGGAATAATCTGTCCGCAGACGCCAATCGGCTCGCGCAGAGTGTAATTAAACATCTGCCCCGGCACTGGAATCGTCTCGCCTTCAATCTTGGTAGCCCAACCCGCGAAGTATTCAAAATTCTCGATGACCTGCGGGATGTCAACGTAGAGCGATTCGCGTATGGGTTTGCCGTTGTCGGCGGTTTCGAGTTCAGCGAGTTCCTGCGCGCGTGCTTCGATGAGTTGCGCGAGTTTGTACATCATGCGCCCACGGTCGCGCGCACTCGTCTTCGACCACTTGCCTTCAAACGCGCGACGCGCGGCGACCACCGCTTTGTCGATGTCGGCCTTGTCCGCCTCGGCGACTTCGGCGAGCGTTGCGCCCGTCGCCGGATTCGGCGTCTCGAAGGTTTTGCCCGATTCGGCATCGACCCACTTTCCGTCGATAAAAAGTTGATACTTGCGAGGTGTCAGCGATTCGGCTGGCTGCGCTGTTGACATACGAATTTCACTCCTCAACTGAAAATTTAATCCGCTCCGCCATGAAAGGATGCATTAGTTTGGTTGCGTGCACGAACTACTTTAACACCCGCCGCGCGCTAAAGTCCAAACACCTGCTAATCATGCTTCGCGCACTTTTCAAACTTCAGATGCCACGGTTAAGCTGAGCGCAGTGACCACCTTTATCTCAACCGATGAACTCGAAGGCGCGTCGGGTTTCACCTTTCGTTCAAGCATCGCGGAAGACGTTTGGCACGCCGGCGCCCGCGACGTTGGCGCATACGAATGGTGGTATTTCGACGCCATCAGCGACGACGCGCGCGACGTTCTCGTCGTCATCTTTCTCGCCGATTTCGTCTTCTCCCCGCGCTACAACCGCACCGTCTCGCGCCATCTACGACAACACGCGAACGCTCCCGCGTCGTCTCTCGATGCGGCCTCCGTCGCGCCTCGTCCCACGCAGGTTCCAGCCGTCGCCGTCTGCCTCTACCGCGACGGGCGACCCCTCATCCGCGCCATCAACGAATACACCCCGCAGGATTTCGACGCCTCGACCGAACATCCCGCCTGCCGCATCGGTCGCAATCGTTTTCAACTTGAGACCACTCCGCAAGAAACGCGCTACACCATCACACTCGACGAAACGCTGCGACGAAACCAGCGACTCGCCGCCACGCTCCACTGGACGATGCTCGAAGGCGATTTCTCCAAACAGCATCCCTCTCATCAATCAACCGCCTCGCCAAATCAAGCAACCGCGTCGCCGAATTTGGGTGCCCACGCGCACCTCTGGAACATGGTCGCGCCGCGTTGCCGCGTCTCCGGCACCTTCAACTTCATCGACCCCGATGGCCGCGCCACCGAACAACACTTTCGCGGCACGGGCTATCACGACCACAACCGCGACCGACGTTGGATGCCCGCAGCAATCGACCGTTGGCAGTGGGGACGCGCGCATTTCGAGGACGCCACCGCCGTCTTCTATCGCTACCGCGAACGCGGCGACACGACCGACACCACGCGCCTCTTCCTCATCCGACACGGCGAACTCAATGCCTTTGCGCCACGCTTCACCGCCACACATCCACGCCGCGACATCTTCGGCATACGCTACCCGCGACACATGCGTTTCGCTTCCCACGACGAGAACGCGCCTCTCGCTCTCGACATACACCAACACCGCGTCATCGACCGAAGCTACTTCTACTTGCGCTTTCTCGGCCAAGCCTCGCTCACCATCGCCGATGCACGAACCCGACATGCCACCGCCATCACCGAGCATCTCGCGCCCCGCGCCCTCCGTTATCGCTGGCTCGACTGGCTCACCTCCATGCGTATCGGTCGCCCCGGACGCGCGTCATTGTTGAAGTAAGCAAGTAAGCAGTAAGTAGAATAAAAACGTCTGGGCGCTGCTTTCCTATCCACTCGCTCATGAACAAAGGAAGTCTCTTTTACTGCTCACCGCTTACTGCTTACTGTCTTGGCCGGGTTCTTCCATCTCTTCGTCGGCGGCGTAGCGGAGGTCGCTGTCGCCTGTGATTTCGTCCCAGTCGTAGCCGAGGAAAGAGGCGAAGCGATGAAGTTTTGATTCCCATTCTTCGCGGCTGGCACGGTAGAGTTCCCAACCTTCGGAGAGGTTGGGGCGGGTATGGATGCCCGCCGTCTTCAACTGCTTAATCGTCTGTTTGAAACGCCGTTGCCAACGCAGAGACTCTTCAGTGGGCGTCTCAGTGCGTTGGGCGTTGTGGTGTCGCCTCTCCAAATCGAGCGACGTGACGAGTGCGCCGAGCACATGGCGTGCGCTCGCTTCGAGCGTCCGCACTTCGGGATGATGATAGGTCTCCGGGTACTCACCCTCGTCGAGACAGGAACGAATCACGGCGCACGTTTCGAGTTCGAGGAACAGCATACGCGGCATGCTTTTGTGAACCTCGACCGGATGAAAGTAGTGAATAATCGGATGCTCGACGTGGGATTCGAGAAGCTGTTGAATGTCGCGTGAGGCGACGGTGAGCACGCTTTCGAGTCCGTAGAAACGCCCCGCGACGAAGTGATGAGAGATGAACCCTGCCACGTCTGCACCCTCTTCGGCTTGATGATAAAAGGAGAGTGCGACGGCGCGTTTATTTTCGAGCGCGCGATAAACCGAGATGAGATAGGTGACGGCCAGCGAGATTAAAGCGAAGCCACTCGCGCCCTCAATCAACGCGACGGCGCGCATCTCGAAAGTGCGCGGCGTAATGTCGCCGTACCCGACGGTCGTCAGCGTTACGCCGCTAAAGTAGAGCGACTCGAACCACGGGCTACTCATGGTTCGCTCGTCAATCACAAAGCTCGCGGGCATGCGCGGAAAGTAAATCAGCGCGAAGCCCGTCACAAGCAGCAGGATGAAAAGTACGATGAGCGCGGGGAGTAGTAAGGGGCCGACGGTGTTGAGTAATTTATGACGACTCTGGCGCGGGAGATAGAACGCGACCCGTCGCACGACGTGCCACACGCTCCGGTTGAGAGTTTCGCTGATGGGGCCGCCGCGCGCACGCGCATGAAGAATCGTCGCATAAACGTCGTAGGCGACGAGCAGCAGGAGCATGACGCCAAAGGCTGTTGACATGGAGCGCAAAATCAAAAAGGCAAAATGTAAGAAGAAAAGGCAAAAGGGATGTTCGTTTCGACGTTTCCCCTTTGCCTTTTACATTCTTAATTTCGCATCGTCATCCTTGTGCCATCAACTGCCGGAGCACGAAGGGAAGAATGCCGCCGTGGCGGTAGTATTCGATTTCGATGGGCGTGTCGATGCGTAGTGTGACGGGCACTTCTTCCGTCTCGCCGCCCGCGCGATGGACGACGAGCGTCACATCCTGACGTGGTTTGATGTCACCTTCGAGTCCGGTGAGGTCGAAGGTTTCCGTACCGTCGAATTTGAGCGTTTCGGCGTTCGTGCCCTCATGAAACTGGCATGGCAGGACGCCCATTCCGACGAGATTTGAACGGTGAATGCGCTCGAAACTTTCCGCGATAACGGCGCGCACGCCGAGCAGTCGCGTTCCTTTCGCCGCCCAGTCGCGCGAACTGCCCGTGCCGTATTCCTGTCCGGCGAAGACGACGAGTGGAATCCCCGCCGCTTGATAATGCACGGAGGCGTCGTAGATGCTCATCGGTTCGTTGACGGGTTGCAGGCAAGTGACGCCGCCCTCCGTGCCGGGAACCATGAGGTTCTTGATGCGGACGTTGGCAAACGTTCCGCGCACCATCACTTGATGATTGCCGCGCCGCGAGCCGTAGGAGTTGAAATCTTCGACCTCGACCGCGCGCAGGCGCAAGTATCTTCCAGCGGGCGACTGCGGCTTGATGGAACCTGCGGGCGAGATGTGGTCGGTCGTCACGGAGTCGCCGAAGATGGCGAGCGGTCGTGCGTTCTTGATATTGCAGAAGGTGCCCGCGTCCATCCCGAACTTTTCAAAATAGGGCGGCTCTTGAATGTAGGTTGACTCCTCCTCCCAATCGTAGACCTCGCCCGCGACCGTCGGCACTTCGTTCCAGAGCGGATTCTGTTCGGCGAAATTGCTGTAGAGCGTGCGATAGGTTTCGGGGTCGGTGGCGACGCGCAAGCCTTCGCTGATTTCGTCGAGCGTCGGCCAGATTTCTTTCAGCAAAACGTCTTTGCCGTTCTTGTCTTTGCCGAGCGGTTCCTTCGACATGTCGATGTCTACGCGACCCGCGAGCGCGAAGGCGACGACCAGCGGCGGACTCATCAGGAAATTGGCGCGGATACTTTGATGAACGCGTGCCTCAAAATTACGATTGCCGGAAAGCACGCTCGCCGTGACGAGGTCGTGTTCGTTGATGACGTTTTCGATGCGCGGATCGAGCGGCCCCGAATTGCCGATGCAGGTCGTGCAGCCGTAGCCGACGAGGTTGAAGCCGAGTTGGTTGAGATAGGGTTGCAGACCCGTCTTTTCCAGATATTCGGTGACGACGCGCGAACCCGGCGCGAGCGACATCTTGACCGAAGGCTTGACGCGCAAGCCGCGCTCGACGGCCTTCTTCGCCAGCAATCCGGCGGCGAGCATGACGCTCGGATTCGACGTGTTCGTGCAAGAGGTGATGGCGGCGATAACCACGTCGCCGTGTCCGAGTTCGACCGCTTCTTGCAGCGAATCATCTTCGTGCAGTCCCTCCATGCGGTCGGGCGTCGGGCGGTTGTTCATCATCTCGATTTCGGTGAGCGCGCTGGTATTCTTCTCGCTCCTTGAACCGAGACTGCCGACCGACTCCGTAGCTGTCGTGTGCGGCATGCTTTCCTGTTCCTGCGCGCCGCCGCCGAGTATCGGGAGCGAACGCGCATCCGGCTTCGGCTTGGCTCCGTTGCCGTTGAGTTCGACGCGGAAATTCGCGCCAATCTCGTCGGCGTTTTTGTTGTAGCCGTTTTCGTTGATGGGCTTTTGCAGAAGTTCGAGAAAGCGGTCTTTGAGGTCTGTGAGTTCGATGCGGTCTTGCGGGCGCTTCGGCCCGGCGACGCTCGGATGAATTTCGTCGAGATTGAGTTCGAGCACAGTGCTGTAATTGCACTCGCCCGCGCGCGGGATGCCGAACATGCCTTGCGCTTCGTAGTAGCGCCGAAACGCTTCGACATGCTCCTCGCTTCTTCCGGTGGCGAGCAAGTATTCACACGTCTTTTCATCGACGGGAAAGAAGCCCATCGTCGCGCCGTATTCGGGAGCCATGTTGGCGATGGTGGCGCGGTCAGTGACAGGCAGGCTCGACGCGCCTTCGCCGTGAAACTCGACAAACTTGCCGACGACTTTCGCCTTCCTCAACATCTCTGTGACGCGCAGAACGAGGTCGGTCGCCGTGACGCCCTCCCGAAGCACGCCCGTCATATTCACGCCGATGACATCCGGCGTCAGGAAATAGACGGGTTGCCCCAACATTCCGGCTTCGGCTTCGATGCCGCCGACGCCCCAACCGACGATGCCGAGTCCGTTAATCATCGTGGTGTGCGAATCGGTGCCGACGAGCGTGTCAGGAAAATAAACACCCTCGCGTTCAATCACGCCCTTCGCCAAGTATTCGAGATTGACCTGATGCACGATGCCGATGCCCGGCGGCACAACGTTGAAACTCTTGAAGGCTTGCGTGCCCCACTTCAAAAACTGATAGCGCGAACGATTGCGCTTAAATTCCGTCTCCATATTGAGACGCAAGGCGTCGGGGCTGCTCCAAAAATCGACCTGCACCGAATGGTCAATCACCAAATCGACGGGCACCAGCGGTTCGATAATCTTCGGGTCGCGCCCCATGCGTGCTACCGCCGAACGCATCGCCGCGAGGTCAACGAGAAGCGGCACGCCCGTGAAATCCTGCAACAAGACACGCGCGACGAAGAAAGGAATCTCCTCTGTGCGTTCGCCGTTCGGTTCCCAGTTCGCCATGTTGCGTACGTCCGATTCTTCGACGATTTTCTCGTCGAAGTTGCGGAGTACCGATTCGAGCACGATGCGTATACTGACGGGCAATTTCGAGATGGGGCCGACGCCTTCCTTCTCAAGTTGCGGCAGAGAGTAGAACGTCCCCGTCCGTCCGTGTCCGGCGTCGAAGGTTTGCTGTGTGTTGAAGAGATTGTGTGTCATAAGAATTTTGGATGACTCGCGGCCTCTGCGGGCTGATGTTGAAACACTTCAGCCGTCGTCGATTGTGAGACTTTCGATTTGCGATTTTCGCTTGAAATCGAGGGAATTTAACCCTTTTCAATCGCAAATCAAACTCCGAAATCAGAACTTTTGTATGGCCTGCTTTAAGTTTCAGTTTAAGGGCGCGCGTCGGGAAACGTCAAGCTAATGCTTCGCGGCGTCGTTCGGAGTTGGTGCGGCGAGTCGGGTTTGCCGTGTCGCAGAATCATTGTTATATTGTGGTCGTTAACAAACAACCCCTTAAACCATTTTAGCTTTTTGATTTATCAGACGATAGACATTGACCATCAAAGATGTGTTGCTGTGGCATCCGTCTTTCATGTCTATTGTCCATCATCTATGGTCTGCGAGGAGAGCGAGAGATGCCGACGAAGAAATCCGACGACGCCTTTGAAGAGATAGGTAACGCCGATTACGTGCCTAATCCTGAGATTGAAGAATTTATGGAAGAGGAGATTGCGCGCGCGCCGAAAGACTCCAGCACACTCGCGCAACGCCTGCGTAATCACACCGCTGCTTCACCGCGCGACGCGGGCGGCGACATCGACGCTTCGTGGGAGGATGTCAACGATAGCGGCGAGGAGGCCGTCTCAGGCGATAACCCGACGCCCGACCAATCCGATGTCGAAGAGAACGCCCACGCCATCGGCGTCAACTTTGAAGACAACGAAGAACTCGAATTCATCGACAAGATTGAACGCCGCGACCGCCACCGACACGAACTCGACCCGCGTTCCAAAACCGAAGACGATACGATTTAAGGCAAGATAAAAAAGTAGACAGCAGTCAGTAGCCAGCAGAAAAACTTTAGTTCTTCATGCTGGCTACTGACTGCTGTCTACTGTTTTACTGTCTACTGCTTTACTGAAAGTTGGCGCGGGGTTGGAGCGTGATGCTTCTGATGACGATTTTGGGGTCGGGGCGTTCCGAGCCGGGTTGGACGGGCGCGGTGCTGATGATGTCGGCGTCGTTGATGCCTTTAATGACGCGACCGAAGACCGTGTAGCGTTGGTCGAAGGCGGGCTGTCGTTTCAGTGTGATATAGAATTGCGAGTTGGCTGAATCGACCGATTGCGAACGCGCCGCGCCGACTGTGCCGCGTTCGTAGGTGATATCGCTGAACTCTGCCGGAACGTCCGGCTCATTAGAACCGCCCATGCCGTCGTTGCCCGGATTGTCGTCTTTCGAGTTGGGGTCGCCGCCCTGAATGATGCCGAGTTCGGGGTTGATACGATGGAAGGTCGTGTTGTTATAAAAACCTGCGGCGGCAAGTTTTTTGAAACGTTCGACCATCTTCGGCGCGACGTTCGGATAAAGTTCGACGACGATTTGACCGAACTCCGTCTCAATCACCGCCGCCTCCGCATCAGGCTCCGGCTTGACGCCCTTCTTGATGTTCGCCGTCGCCGCATCGTCCGCGTCCGCATCGAAATCTTTCGACGCCGTTTCGTCGCCCCTGTTGCATCCCGCCGCCGTTAGCAGCAACGTGAACGCCACGCATAGCGTCGCCAACCGCCGAAGCATCCTCAAATTCCCGCGCGCAAATATTTTCGTCTCCGTCTCTCGTCTCCTCACCGATGCCCTCCGATTTAGAATTCAATTTCCGATTCGCCCATTCGTATAACACACTTCGCTCGTCGCTCGCTCGAACGTGCGATGTTTTTGCTTCGTCTCGTCCGTCTAAAAGAGTTTGCGGCTATCGAGCAGTAGCGTCACCGGCCCGTCGTTGACGAGTTCGACTTCCATCATGCGACGGAAACTCCCCGTCGCCACACGACTGACGCTCCGACGCGCTTCCGCCACGAAAAATTCGTAGAGCGGCTCGGCCACATCCGGCGGCGCGGCATCAATCCAAGAAGGTCGTCGCCCGCGTCGCACGTCGCCGTAGAGCGTAAACTGCGAAACAACCAGCAACGACCCGCCCGTCTCCGTCAGACCGACGTTCATGTTGCCCTCCGCATCGTCGAAAATACGCAAGGCAATGATTTTTTCGACGAGATAGCGCGCATCCCGTTCCGCATCGTCGCGCGCGACGCCGAGCAGCACGACGAGGCCGCCGTCGATTTCGCCGACCGTTTCACCCTCCACACGCACTGACGCGCGCGTCACGCGTTGTAGCACTGCTCGCATGAAGTTTTATGCAAGCCAAAAGGTTTTCATCATCTTCAAAAATCTTCCTTTGTCCGAATTGAAACGCCTGACAGCCTTCCAATTCGCACGCTCTCCTTCAACAACTTATTTCTTCGGCGGCTGGCTCGGTCTGATTTCGACGCGGCTCGGCAGGCTCCGCTCGTCATGTCGAAGGAGGTCGAGCACGACGCGCGCGATGTCTTCCGGTTGCAATTGCCAACTCTGTTCGGCGCTCGGCTCGTCGCCGCCGAAATGTGTATTGACCGAACCCGGCATGATGTAACTGACCTTGATGCGGTCGTGCCGCACTTCCTGCATCAGTGCTTCGCTGAAACCGTTGAGTCCGAATTTCGACGCGTTGTAGGCAGCCATGCGCGGGTGCGCGTTGGTTCCGGCGAGCGACGAAATATTGATGATGTAACCGCCGCCGCGCTCTCGCATCAACGGAATCGCTTCGTGGCAACAATAGAAAACGCCGAACAGATTGGTTTCCAGCACCGCGCGAAAATCTTCCGGCGACATCTCCTCCACCGTCTGAAAACTTCCGACGCCCGCATTGTTGACTATCACATCGACGCCGCCAAATTCCGCGACCGCGTGCTCAAACAAAGCCTTAACTTCGTCGTAATCGCGCACGTCACAGGCCACGCCCGTTACACCTCCCTCGCCCGTCCCACCCAACTCTCTGACCGTGCTTTCGACTTCCTCAATCTTGCGAGCACTCACGCACACGTTCGCGCCTTCGCGCACCAGCGTCTCCGCAATCGCACGCCCGATGCCCTTCGTGCTCCCCGTCACAATCGCTGTTTTGCCGTTAAGATTCATTTCTCCCCCTGAAAGTGAGCAGTAAGCAGCAAGCAGACAAAACAAGAGCCTATTTTGCTTTTACCGCCTACCGCTCACTGCCTATTGCTCACTGAGTTTTGCTCGCAGTAGTTCATTAACCACTTTCGGATTCGCCTTGCCCTTCGACGCCTTCATCACCTGACCGACGAAGAAACCGAAAAGCGTCTCTTTGCCCGCGCGATACTGCGCGAGTTGTTGCGGGCTGGCGGCGACCACTTCATCGATGATGCGCTCGATTTCGCCCGTGTCGCTCAACTGCACAAGCCCCTTCTCCGCGACCACCGCCGCCGCGCCTTTGCCCGTCGCAAACATCTCGACCAGCACGTCCTTCGCTTGCTTGCCGCTAATCTTGTCCTCGTCAATCAGGCGCACCAACGCGCCCAACTCTTCCGGTGCAACCGGCGACGCAGCGATTTCGACGCCTGCTGTTTCCAATTCGCGCAACAACTCTGAGCGAATCCAGTTCGACGCACCGCGAGGATTCTGCGCCGCACGCGCCGCACGTTCGTAGTAGTCTGCGAGCGCGCGTTCGGAGGTCAGTTGCGAAGCGTCGGCGAAAGCGAGTTCATACTCTTGCATGAAACGCTTGCGGCGTGCCTCCGGCAACTCTGGCATCGACGCGCGCACGCGTTCGATGAATTCAGACGAAACGACGAGTGGCGGCAAATCCGGCTCAGGAAAATAGCGATAATCGTGCGCCTCTTCCTTCGAGCGCATCGGTCGTGTCTCGCCCGCGCGGTCGTCCCACAGCCGCGTCTCCTGCACGACGCGTCCGCCTTCTTCAATCAACTTGATTTGACGTTCAATCTCAAACTCGATGGCGCGTTGCATGAAACGCACCGAGTTGAGATTCTTCAACTCCACCTTCGTCCCAAACTTCTCATCGCCCACGCGCCGCACTGACACATTCGCCTCGCAACGCAGATTGCCCTTCTCCATGTCGGCATCCGACGCCCCGACCCACTGCAACGCGCGTCGCACATGGTTCACGTAATCGTAAGCCTCCCACGACGAACGAAAATCAGGCTCCGTCACAATCTCCGCGAGCGGTGTTCCTGCGCGATTCAAATCGACGTATGAATAACGCTCCGTCTCCGGCAAACCTTCATGGACGTTCTTGCCAGCATCCTCTTCAAGATGCATCCGCGTGATGCGTACGTTGAGCGGTCGCCAGTCGCGCGCGTGTCCGCCTTCGTCGCGCGTCGCCGTCATGATTTCCAGCAGTCCCCGTTCGGAGAACGGCTTGTCGAACTGTGAAATTTGATAACCCTTCGGCAAGTCGGGATAGAAGTAATTCTTACGCGCGAAGATAGAACGCTCGTTGATTTCGAGCGCCAGCGACAAAGCCGCACGCGCGCCGAGTTCCACCACTCGCTCGTTCAAGACGGGTAACGCTCCCGGCAATCCCAGACAGACCGGGCACGTATTCGCGTTCGGTTCGTCGCCGAATCGAGTCGAACACCCGCAAAAGATTTTCGATTCCGTGCTCAACTGCGCGTGAATCTCAAGGCCGATAACAGCCTCCCAACCGTTTTTCATAAGCAATCAAAAGACGTAAATCGTGATGATAAATCGTCAATAGATAGAGACGTTCTTTCTATTTACGATTGACGGTTCACGATTGACGTTCCTTTCACGACGAGTGGTAAACCCGCATCGCGCCATGCGTTGATGCCGCCGACGAGGATGTAGAGGTCTGTGTAATCATATTCTTCGAGGATGAGCGCCGCACGGGTGCTGGAATTTTCGTAATGTCAGGCGCAGTAAGTAATGACGGGGCGACCGCGCGGCACTTCGCCGATTCTCTCTTCGAGTTCGCCGCGCCAGATACGCAGCGACGACGGTATCTCGACATCGCTCTGTCCCCAGTGTTTCGCGTTGCGCGTGTCGAGAAAGACCGGCTCGCGTCCATCTTCAACCATCTTCCAAGCCTCAAGCGGATTTATCCGCTTCGGTTCTTCTCCAACCGCCATGCGCCTCGCTCCCCTTCGTCACGCTCTTTCCCACACGCGACGAAACGCAACTCCCGGCGCGAAGTGGGTTAATTGAGAGATGGAACAGTCGAGGAGTATAGCACCCGCCAAACGAAGCCCTCAACAAACCGACATGCCCGCCCACGCGTTAATTCTTTACTCACGCGCACGCCCTTCTGTTGTACAATTCGCTCTGCAAACCCTCTAATGCTCGTTCGCACTTTCAGGAGTGAGAAGCGGCTTCACTTTTCAGACTGTTGCGGCCGCATCCCGCTTCAAGTTTTGTTCACCTTTACTCTCTCGAAGGAGGAGAACGATAATTATGGCGAAAACCATCGCGACTGTTTTAGGCATCGGGTTCATTTTGGCCGGGTTGCTTGGCATCATTGCTCCCGGCGTCCTCGGCTTGCACACAAGCATGGCTCACAATCTGGTGCACCTCATCTCCGGCGCGGCGGCTCTCTATCTCGGACTGCGAGGCACATTGGCGGCGGCGCGCACGTTCGACATCGCTTTCGGCGCTGTCTATCTCCTGCTTGGCGTGGTCGGTTTTCTCATCGGCAGCGCACAGTCTGCGTCGGCCGGAATGCCCGGCATGAGTCCCGACAGTCGCCTGTGGAAACTCATCCCCGGCACACTCGAATTCGGCACGCCCGACCACATCGTCCATATCCTGCTCGGTCTACTCTTCTTAATCGGAGGCTTGATGACCAAACGCGACCTTGACCGCGCCACCGACCGCGACTAGCACACCCCTGTGTTTCATCAAAACCTTTGACCCGGACGAGCCGCATTACTTGAACGATACCTGCGCCGCCGCTCTCAAGTTTGCGGCTCGTCTCTGCGAGACTTTCCCTACCCGCGATAAGAGAAACTGCGCCGTCGCCCGTCGTGTTTTAGTGTCTTGTCTCCGCCACAATCTTTGCGCCTGTTTGCCTGCCCCGTCGGTCGTCGCGTAAGATACGACATCTTAAAAACGCATTCATACAGTGTGCAAGGGGGACACGAAGCACGTCGCTCCGGCTGCCTCGCCACTACTACCGGAGGAGATTTGTCGAGATGATTAAGACTGTCGAATGGACGGACGAGGGCGTGCGAATGATTGACCAACGTGTGCTGCCCGTTGAAGAGAAGTATCTCATGCTGCGCTCATGCGAAGAAGTGGCCGAAGCTATCAAGTTGATGGTCGTGCGCGGCGCGCCCGCCATCGGTGTTTCCGCTGCGATGGGTCTCGCGCTGGGCACGAAGCAGTCAGTCAGCACCGCGCCCGAAGACCTCCAATGCGACTTCGACTTCTTCTGCGACATGATGGCCGCCACGCGCCCCACCGCCGTCAATCTCTTCTGGGCTATCGAACGGATGCGCGAAGCACTGCGCCGCGCACGCGCCGCGACGAGCAGCGTGGACGAACTCAAGCAACGTCTCGTTGAAGAAGCGCAGGCGATTTACACACAAGACATCGAATCAAATCGCGCGCTCGGCCACTTCGGCGGCGAACTCATCCCCGACGGCTCGACCGTCCTGACACACTGCAACGCGGGCGCACTCGCCACTGCCGGAGACTACGGCACCGCGCTCGGCGTCATACGCGGCGCACGCGACGCGGGCAAACGCATCGCCGTCATCGCCGACGAGACGCGTCCGTTTCTTCAAGGCGCACGCCTGACCGCGTGGGAACTTGAGAAGGATTCAATTCCCGTCACGCTCATTACAGACAACATGGCGGGTCACATCATGAAGCAAGGCAAGGTTGACGCCGTGGTTGTCGGCGCAGATCGCATCGCCGCCAACGGCGACACCGCCAACAAAATCGGCACCTACATGGTCGCCGTCCTTGCGCGCCAGCACGACATCCCCTTCTACATCGCCGCCCCCGTCTCCACCATCGACCTCGCACTCCCCTCCGGCGAACACATCCCCATCGAAGAACGCGACGCCAGAGAAGTCACACACATCCGCGAACACAGGCTCGCGCCCGAAGGCATCAACGTCTCAAACCCCGCCTTCGACGTGACGCCCTCCGAATTCATCGCCGCCATCATTACCGACCGCGGCGTCGCACGCGCGCCCTACACGGCGAGCTTGCGAAAGTTGGTCGAAGGATAAAACTGCTGTAAGGAAAAGACTGAAAATTTGTCGGCACGGCGCGGCTTGATTTACTTTTGGGCGAAGCGGCTCTGCTTCCACCAGTCAATCGTGAGACGCAAACCTTCTGCGAGTTTGACTTGCGGTTCGTAGCCGAGTAGTTCGCGTGCGAGCCTGATGTCGGCGAGGCTGTGACGCACGTCGCCGACGCGCGGTTCGCGGTATTCGGCTTGGGCGTCGGTGCGTCCGAGGATTTGTTTGAGTGTGTCGAGGAGTTCGTTGAGGGTGGTGCGTTCGCCGTTGGCGACGTTGATAACCTGACCGAGACCACGCGTAGTCTCCGCCGCGCGGAGGTTGGCATCGACGGCGTTGGCGACGTAGGTGAAATCACGCGACTGTTCGCCGTCGCCGAAGATGACGGGACGCTCCGTGCCGGAGAGTGCGGCGATGAAGCGCGAGATGACGCCGGAATACTGCGAACTGGGGTCTTGGCGCGGCCCGAAGATGTTGAAATAGCGGAGGCAGACCGTCTCGAAATTGTAGGAGCGCGCCCAGACCTGACAATAATATTCGCCGACGAGTTTCGCAGCAGCATAGGGCGAGAGCGGTTCGGGGCGCATCGTTTCGGTCTTGGGGAGCGTCGGTTGGTCGCCGTAGGCGGAACTCGACGCCGCGTAAATCAGACGACGTACGCCGCGTTCGCGCGCCGCGACGAGTAGCGAGAAAGTCGCTTCGGCGCAGGCGTCGTGCGTCGCGCGTGGGTTCTCGACCGAACGCGGCACGGACGGAATCGCCGCTTCATGAAACACAAGCTCGACATCTTCGAGCGCACGTGCGAGCGCATCCGTGTCGTTCAGATGCGCTTTGACGAAATCAATCTCGCCGTCTATTTCTTCGAGATTTTCCAGATGGCCGGTCGAAAGGTCGTCGATGACGCGCACGCGTGCGCCTCTCTGCGCGAGCGTCTCCGCGATGTGCGAACCGATAAAACCTGCCCCGCCCGTGACCAGAACGATTCCTGATAAGCTCATAATGAAATCTAAAAGGCTAGAGGTCAGAGGTCAGTGGTCAGTAAGAATACAAAGCGTTTTTGTCTTTCACTGACCACTGACCTCTGACCTCTAGCCTCTGTTGTTTATCTGCCGACGCCGACGTAATCGAAGCCCAATTCGCGCATCGCGGCGGGTTCGTAGATGTTGCGTAGGTCGGCGATTTTGGGAGTCCGCATCAATTCGCGTATGCGTTGCATGTTGAGCGCGCGAAACTGGTTCCACTCCGTCATGAAGACGAGCGCGTCCGCGCCCGACACCGCGCCGTATTCGTCTTCCGCATACTCGATTTGCGGCAGAACCTTCTGCGCCTGTGGAATCGCAACGGGGTCGTAAGCGCGTACCTTCGCGCCGCGTTCGAGAAGGTCGTGAATAATATCGACGGAAGGAGCGTCGCGCATGTCGTCGGTTTCGGGTTTGAACGAAAGGCCGAGCATGGCAATCGTCTTGCCGTCCAAATTGCCGACCAATTTTTCAATCTTCGGAATCATCGCGCCGCGCTGTCGCTCGTTGACCTCGATGACGGCATCGACGATTAACGAATCGCTGTTGAACTGTCGCGCCACGGAGACGAGTGCGCGCGTGTCTTTCGGAAAACACGAGCCGCCAAAACCGGGGCCGGGATGCAGGAATTTCTTACCGATGCGATTGTCCATGCCGATGGCGCGCGCCACGTCGTGCACGTCGCAGCCAATCTTGTCGCAGAGGTTGGCAATCTCGTTGATGAATGAAATCTTGGTGGCGAGAAATGCGTTGGCCGCGTACTTGGTCAATTCCGCCGCCTCGACCGAAGTAATCACGAATGGCGTTTCAATCAGATAGAGCGGACGATAAAGGTCGCGCATGATGGCGACGGCCTCTTCGTCGCGGCAGCCGATGACGATGCGGTCAGGCCGCATGAAGTCGTCAATGGCCGCGCCCTCGCGCAAGAATTCGGGGTTGGAGACGATGCCGAAGTTGAACGGTTTGCGTTGGTGTTCTTTGATGAGACGGCGCAAGTGCTCGCCTGTTCCGACTGGCACGGTCGATTTCGTGACTATTACTTTGTAGCCGTTCATGTGCTCGGCGACGTTGCGCGCCGCTTCGTCGATGAAGCGGAGGTCAGCCGCGCCGTCCTCCCGCGGTGGCGTGCCGACGGCGAGGAAGATGACGAGCGCCTGTTCGACGGCGGCACGTAGTTCGGTCGTGAAATGAAGACGACCCGCCTGCGTATTTTTGGCGACGAGTTGGTCAAGCCCCGGCTCGTAGATTGGCATGTGGCCTTCGGAGAGCCGCGCAATCTTCTCGCTGTCAACGTCTACGCACGTGACATCGACGCCGAACTCGGCAAAACAGGCTCCGGTCACTAATCCGACGTAGCCCGTTCCGATTACTGCAATATGCATTACAGGAAAAAGCCTCTCAAGGTGGGATAAACAAAAGCTTGCGGGTCACGCGAAAATCTAAGCGCGTGACCCGCAGGAATTGTTTGGGTCTTTCTGACTACCGTACGCTAAATTTTACCTTACCGCACAAAATCCAATCTGAACCGAGCAGCGACTATCTGCTCGGGCTGATGACGATGGGGTTGCCGCCAAAGTTAAACTCATCGTCGTCTCTCGCCGCGATGATGGCTGCCGCAATCGCGCCACCGGCTGCCAGCAGCAAAGCTGCGAGCGCGCCGCCGCCGATTCCGGCCATGCCCGGCGCGGTCAGACGTGTGCAACGAGTGCCGGGAGCCGCCTGTCCTGCCGTGTCCTGCGAACCCGCCGCGACTTGCTTGACGGTGCTGCCCGCGCGAAGTTCGACGCGGCCTGACTGCGTGCTGACAACCGTGTTGCCGCAATCGACATCAACCAAAAAGACATTCGGCTGATTGACATCTGCGACCGCCGAACCGTCTTTGGTCAAGACAGTCGCGGTGATGCCGGACGGCGTGGAAAAGCGCACGCGTCCTGCATCGAGGTTGCCGGAGACGCTTGTTTCGGTAAAGCTAATCTTGACGCTCGACTCCGGTAAAACCTCGACACGGCCAAGTTTGCCGAGGCTGACGACGGCACTAGACCCTTTTGCCGTGGTGACGGTGCTATCGGAAAAAACTGTGGCACCTGAAATAGCGTTCGCGCCGTTGACGGTCACTTCGCCGACAACCGACAAATCGCCTGATGGTCCTGCCTGCCCTTGCTGCGGCGCGGCCAGCGCGACCATCGAGTACATGCTCAAGATGGCGACGGCTAGGCAGAGCACGATGGGCGTACGGCTCCAAGTTCTGCTGATCATTACTTCTCCTCCCGTAGGTGAAACATTCAAATTTTTTAGAGAGCGCGCGGCAAGTCTTTGAGGGACTTGCAGGAGACGATTTGTATTGTTCTCGCCAACCCGTCTCAGAAAATCATAGCCCCCGCATGGAACATCTCATTAATAAAGCACTCATGAGAGCCTCAGTGGGCTTCAATAGACCCCGTCTTTTTACACGAATCCAGCCCTTGTGTCAACAAACATTTACGTAAAATACGCGGTTTGTTGGCCTTTTTCCGAATAGTTGAAAAACAAATACCAGAGCCTTCTCCGCACACCTGTTAAACACCCTCTGACCCTATGCGCGCCGCTCGAAAAGATAGGCGCTATCGACGAGGCGACCGCCGCGTCCTTCATCCGCCGCGAACTGTCTGCGGCGACGCTCGCCGCGACTGCTGACCGTATGGCTCCAAATGGCCGCTCCGGCATACTCGCCGCGTTTGTTGAGGGCGTAAAAATTGACATCAAACTGCTTTAATTTCTCCTGCTCGTTGCCGTAGCGGGCGGCAATCAACTTCAGGGCTTCGAGGCAGGCCTGTTCCGGCGACATGCCGCGTTTCATGTATTCGACCACCGTACGCGCGCCGTTGATATAAATCACTTCTTCGCCGCGTCCGGTCGAACCGGCAGCCCCGACCTCGTTGTCCACGTAGAGACCGCAGCCGATGAGCGGCGAATCGCCGACGCGCCCCGGAATCTTCCACGCCAGCCCGCTCGTCGTCGTGACGCCGCTGATGTCTGAATTTTTGTCCAGAGTCAGGCAATTGATGGTACCCGTGGGCGGATTTCGCGCCACTTCGTCGGCATGTGCGAGCAAGGCGTCGCGCAATCTGGCGTCGCCGCGTGCGTATTCGTGTGCGAGACGAAAACTGGGTCGCATCCGTTCTTCGGCCAATTTTCGCTGTCCGGCGGGCGAAGCGGGCGTCGGCACCAGAAGTTGCGGCCCCCAGTCGTCCTCCGGCGACATTCCTTCTTTCCAACGAAGCCACGCGATGCGCGATTCTTCCGTCAGGAGATTGACGTTTTCAAAGCCCATCTGCGTCGCAAACTGGCGCGCCCCCTCGCCCACAATCAAGATGTGGTCGGTGTGTTCCAGCACTGCTTTCGCGACTTTTGAAGGCATCCGCACGCCGCGCAGAGAGGCGACCGCGCCCGCGCGACGCGTCGGGCCGTGCATGGCGCTGGCGTCGAGTTCCACGTCGCCGTGCTCGTTCGGCAGACCACCGTAACCGACCGAATCGTCCTTCGGGTCGAGTTCGACGATGTTGACGCCCGCGATGGCGGCATCGAGCGTATCCGCACCATTGCGAAGTTCCTGCACGGCTTTCGTCACCGCCGCGACGCCGTTGGTGCTTGAGATGGAGAGCGGCGGAGTCGCACGATGCGCCGCGACGCTGCCCGCGCGCCCCTCCGACGCTTGCCCGAAGGCATCCGCGTGCAGACCCGCGCCGAGTGCTGCCGCACCCATTCCGGCGGCTGCGCTGCCGAGAAATTTTCGACGACTTTTGTCCGTGGTCATTGGCTTGAAACGTCGCACTGCTCTCTACCGCAGGCGTTCAAAGTGAAAACTTGAAATCTTTTAACGGGTAAGTGCTCGGCATGGTAGCAAACGCTCCTCACAGGTGCAATAAAATTCCGCCGCGAACGATTTTTTCGACCTTAACGCCACCAACTTTTCAACTGCGACGCATTCAAAGCCGACGCGCCTCGCGCCACACGCGCGGGAGCGCACGAAGTTTCGCGGCGAACGAGAGATGCGCGCGCCGCGAGAAAACGTCGAAATCGGCGCGTTCTATCTCGTTAAGTATGCGTGCGTAGAGACGCGCGGCCAGTAACACGGTGAAACGCGCATCGCGGTCGAGGAGCGGAATCCCCTTCTCCGCTTCATGGTAGAAATCGCGCGCACGTCGAATCTCAAAACGCATCAACTCGCGAAAGCGTTCGGACACCTCGCCGCGTCGCAAGTCCTGCTCGGTCAAGTCAAACCGACGTAGGTCTTCCTGCGGCAGATAGATGCGTCCCATCGAGAGGTCTTCGCCCACATCGCGCAGGATGTTGGTCAACTGCATAGCCAGGCCGAGTGCTTCTGCATAACGCAGCGTCTCAGGCTTGCTGTAACCAAAAATCTCCGACGACATCAAACCAACCACCGACGCCACGCGATAACAATAGACGCGCAACTCCTCCCACGTCTCATAACTCTTCTGGTACGTGTCCATCAACACGCCGCGCATTAACTCAAGCGGCAACTCCTGTGCGATGCGGTAATGCGCAAGCATGTCGCGCCACGCGACGAGCACGGGCGAGAAGTTTTCTAATGTCTCCACCGAATCGTCGGACGGCTGCACGCGCCTGCCGACGCCGAGCGTCTGCCCTCTATAGACGGCATCGAGTTCTGCGCCCCACCGCTCGACCGCCGCACGCGCCCCTCGCTCATCCTCGACGCCCGCCTCGTCAACCTCATCATCGACGTGCCTGCACAATGCGTAGACGGCATAAATCGCGCGCCGTTTCTCGCGCGGCAAAAAACGCGCGCTGAAATAGAAACTCTTGGCATGCGTGCGCGTCGTTTGCTGGCAATAACGATAGGCATGCTCGACCGCCGCAGCATCATCATGCGCGTTTGCGTCCAGCAAGTCAGAAGTTCGTGCTTGTGATGACATATCAGGAAGGTGAACGGTCAGAGGTCAATGGATAAAAAGCTGTTCTTTCTATTCACCATTGACCATCTACTATTCACCATTCACGATTTGCGAGTTGTGATGTAGTCGGCCATTTCGCAGAGGAGGCGTGTGGGGCGTTGGTGGCCGAACTCGGAGACGAGCACGCCTTTGGCCTGTGCGACGTGCGAGGCGACGCGACGACGTGCCGCGCGTACGCCGCGTTCAAACGCCAGCGTCGAGAGACGTGCGCTGCTTCCAGCGAGCGCGGCATCTTCGGCCAAATCAATCACGTCGTCGCTAATCTGATATGCCTCGCCGAGCAGTTCGGCGAAGCGCGAGAGGGCCGCCAATTGCTGCGCGTGCGCGCCGGAAAGAATCGCGCCGAGACGTACCGAAAGACGCATGAGCGCCGACGTTTTAAGATTTCGCATGGCGTCGAAACCGTCGCGACTTGCGCCGTCGGAGAGGTCGATGGTCTGTCCTGTAACCATTCCGTCGGTGCCGATGCAGGCGACGAGTTCGGCGTGTGCCGCGATGGCGCGCTCAGGCTTGGTGCGTTCGTCGTCGAAGACCAGACCGTACGATGCATTCATCAACGCTAATGCGACGAGCACGGCAAGACCTTCGTCATAACGCCGATGCAGGCACAGACGCCCGCGCCGCTCCGATGCATCGTCCATACAGGGTAGGTCGTCAAAGATGAGCGAACTTGTGTGGACGTATTCGACGGCGGTGGCCGCGCGTAGCGCCGCGTCGGAAGCGCCGCCAACCAGTTCCGCGCCGAGCAGCGTGAGGACGGGTCGCAGGCGCTTTCCGCCGGGAAAAAGTGCGTAGCGAATCGCTTCGTTAAAACGCCCGCCGAGGTGCGCCGGGGCACACGGCAAATGCTGCGCGAGTGCATCTTCGATACGCGGACGCACGGCGTCAACATAGTCCCGAAGCGCACCGCCCGCGAGCGACGGCGGCGTCCAGATGTCTGTTTCGGAAATGCTCATTCGTGTTTCGTCAAGACGTAGTTTTGATTTCGCGTCGCCGTCCGACGGGTTCGTAAAATCTCGGCGCGATGGCCGCGAGATTAAAAAAGAGCCGTCGCAGCCTTGCTGCGCGCAGGTCACAAAAATGCGTCGGCAAAGCATTCGCGGTCGCCGTCCGCGAGGCTTCTGAAACAACGTTCCACTCTGCTTCTGAAACTACGAGAGGAAGACGCGAAACGGTTCTTTCGCATCTTGTCGGGATGGTTCGACGCGGTTAAATCTCGGTTGAATCGCTGTCAAATGTTGTCGGCTGAGGCGTCGGCGTCGGCGACGGTGGAGGTCGCGGTCGGCGGCTACGTCGCGGTCGGAGCGTTTGTTTCTTGATAAAAATTTCGTGCGCGTTCGGCGAGCGCAGTGGGGACGATGACGCGGAAGGGATGTTTGGCGACAAACGTCGGGACGCGGCGCACTTCCGCGCCGTGTGCGCCCAGCGCGGCGACGGCTTCCTCGTCCGCCAATTCATCGACGCCGAACTTTTCGGCAGCACGTCGCAATGCACCGCGCAGACGGTCGAGAGGCAGTTCGCGTTCGGCCAAAACTTTACCGCGCGCCTGAAATTCGCCGAGCGCATAAAGCGTCACGCGTCCGGCGTCAACGGGATGACCGCTCTGCGCGTCGTCGAAGAATGTTGGCTGGCGCATGTCGGAATTCGTCACGGGTGCGATTGGTTATGGCGTATTGACGCGGCGCGGGCGGCTCATCTGTTCGGGCGCAGCGGGAACGCGCGTCGAAGAATGTCCGTCCGTCGCGGTCGGCGTCGGTGGTTGCGTCTGTTGTGGTTGTTGAGGCGGCGACTGTTGTCCGGCCTCGCTCTTCTTTTTCAACTCGGCCTGCTCGTAGGGGTCGAGACGCGCGAAGAGATAAAACTTTTCGCGTCCCGACAACACCATTCCCAGGAATCGAAACGTGTAGTTGAGCGTCTCGCCAGCGACCAAAGTTTCAGGCGTCGGCAACGGGTCGAAGAACAACGTGTCAAACTCGTCGAGCGCCACGGCTTCGAGTTCGGGCAAGTAGTCGTTGTGCGTCTCGCGTGCGATGCGTAGAGCCATCTGCTTGAGCGCGCGAATCCGGTTCGAGTTGCGACGGTAGTACGTCTGATTGATTTCGCGCCGACTCACGCGGTCGTCAACTACTTCCTGCTGCGCCCGCAAGTAACCGAGATAGGCGCGCACGACCGGGCCGAACTCAGCTTCCTCGCGCTCCAACGAGCGCGACCGTTGCGCCGACACTACGACCGCCGTGCACGCGAAGCACAGCAGCGCGAGCAACAGCACGACGACGCGCATTTTAGTTCTCTCTCCGTTCACTCTCTGTCTCTCAAAACTCATGCGGCGCGTGATCCTCTGCCGTCGCTTGTAAACATGAAACTTTCATTCGGGGGGGTAGTCTGCGCCAAAGTTTACCACAACCGCGCACGGTGTAATATCAAAAGCACAGGCGCGTCTGCTATCAAGAGCGGCGACGTGGCGTTTGTTTGCACGACGGACAGACGTGGTGCTACATTTTCGCGACGCTCGCGGGAGCGCGACGAGTCGCGTATCATTCAAGCATGTCAACCGAATCAGCGAGTCAAAATTTCCGGGGCAAGCGAGTTGCGCTCGGCGTCTGCGGCGGCATCGCGGCCTACAAAGCGGCGGAAATCTTGCGCGGATTGCAGCGTGCGGGCTGCACTGTCCGCGTCGCTATGACGAAGCGCGCATGCGAGTTCATCACGCCGCTCACCTTTCGCGCACTCTCTGGCGTGCACGTCCTCGTTGACGACTACGCGCCCGACAATCCCGACCCGATTGCACACATTACCTTCTCGCAGACCGTTGACCTCTTTCTCGTCGCTCCCGCCACGGCCAACATCATCGCCAAGTTTGCGCGCGGCATCGCCGACGATTTTTTGACAACCACCTATCTCGCCTCTAACGCGCCCGTGGTCGTCGCGCCCGCCATGAACACGACCATGTGGAACCATCCGGCGACGCAACGCAATCTCCAACAACTGCGCGACGATGGCGTCTACATCGTCGAACCCGACGCGGGCGAGATGGCCTGCGGCACGGTCGGCCCCGGTCGCCTGAGCGAACCGGAAATCGTCGTCGCCGCCGCGCTCGACATCCTTCGTCAAGCCGAACGTTCGCCCGTCAAACATTTCATCCAAAACTCTTTCGTCCAACACCCTCCGCTCAACATTCAGACCAACGGCGACGATGCTACGACGAACCAAACCGCGCTCCTTGAAAACTCTCTCAACGAAAACAGGCGAGGCGAAAACACTCTCAACGAAGCCGCGTCTCAAGACTTGGCGGGCGAACGCATCCTGATTACGGCGGGCGCGACGCGCGAAGAGATTGACCCGGTGAGGTTTCTTTCCAATCGCTCGTCAGGACGCATGGGTTTTGCGTTGGCCGAGGCAGCGCGTGCGCGTGGCGCGGATATCGTAATCGTGGCCGGAGCGACCGCTGTGCCGCCGCCGGACGGCGTTCGAGTTGTACGCGTAACGACGGCTGAGCAGATGCGCGCGGCGGTGCTTGAAGAGATAGACGCGTCGAGCGTCTTGATAGCCGCCGCCGCCGTCACCGACTACCGCCCCGCCGCGCCATCGCCGCGCAAAATAAAAAAATCCGACGACGCCCTCACGCTTACACTTGAGCCGACGCCCGACGTGCTCGCCGAAGCCGCGCGTGCGCGCCACGACGGTCTCTTGTTAATCGGATTCGCCGCCGAAACCGACGACGTGTTGGAGAACGCGCGTCTCAAGTTGGAGCGCAAAGGTCTCGACGCCATTGTCGCCAACGACATCACACGCGACGGCGCAGGCTTCGACACCGACACCAACATCATCACGCTCCTCGCACGCGACCGCGACACGCCCCTCGCACTCCCGCTCCTCTCCAAACTTGAAGCCGCGCATCGCATCCTCGACGAGATTGTGCGCCTCCGAAAAGCAAAGATGGTTTAAGGAATGAGAGCGGAGAGATGTGGGATGAACGGAAGCTTTTCTTCTGAATTCGGTCTTCCGGCTCCTGAATTCTGCGTTTTCTTGTGGTAATATTTTCCGACTTCAATGAATGAAACGACGGAATTGAAAGACCTTCTGAGGTCTTTAACTGAAGATGTCGCGGAGTCGGTCAGGTTTCTGCGCGAGCTTGGCGTGGAAGGTTTGGAGGACGCGTCGAGCGTCGGGGTCTCCGCGTCGGTCGAGCAGACGAAAACGACTACGACCACAGCGACAGCGCCGACGAGAAGTGCGCCGCGCGCAGCGACGCCGACGCCCGCGCTCGTACGTCATGCGAATGCAGAAGGGACGGCGAGAAGTCCCATTCCCAAAGTGCCGTCAACATCAACGGTGGCGGCGACGCCTCGCGCCGGAGCCGTCGCGCCCGAAGCCTCACTCAATCAAACCGACATGGCGAGAAAAACGACACGCAAATCAACCGCCGCGTCCGACACGCCTCCGGCGATGGACACACTCTTCGGCGAAATCACGCCGATGGACGAAGCCTCTCTGCCGCGACGCGACGAGACGCTCGAACAGATTCATGCAGACATCGGCGAGTGCATCCGTTGTCCTCTGAGCCAGAGCCGCAACCGCGTCGTCCATAGTGAAGGCAACCGTGAGGCGCGTCTGATGTTTGTCGGTGAGGCACCGGGCGCGGACGAAGACGCGCAGGGTCGTCCCTTCGTCGGTCGCGCGGGTCAACTCCTGAACAAGATTATCGAAGCCATCGGTCTGCGTCGTGAGGATGTCTTCATCGGCAACGTCAACCGTTGCCGACCGCCGCAGAACCGCACGCCGACCATCGAAGAAGCCAAAGCGTGCAAGGGTTTTCTCCTGCGCGAAATCGACGTGGTGCGCCCCGACGTGATTGTCGTGCTTGGCAACACGGCGATGAAGAATCTGCTCGACACCAAAGAAGGCATCACGAAACTGCGCGGACAGTTTCAAGATTATCGCGGTATCAAAGTGATGCCGACTTTTCATCCCGCCTTCCTCCTGCGCGACCCCTCGAAAAAACGCGAGACGTGGGAAGACATGAAGATGGTGCGCGACTATCTCAACCGCACGAAAACCTAGTGTGTTTCAAAACCGGAATTTGCCACAGAGACACAGAGACACGGAGGATGGCAAAGGTAAAAGGCATAAACTTCTGATTTCTCTTTCCTTTTGTTCGTTTCATCTTGGCGTCTCTGTGGCAAATTTTGAAACGAGTTTTTGACATTCATGCAGGAATCACTCTTTTCTGACGAGACGCCCGCCGCGTCGCATGAGACGCTCGACGCTATCAACGCCGAGATGTTCGAGCGCGCCAAGAGCCTGCCGCAGTACAAAGACCGCATCTTTATCTTCGGCGAAGGCGAGCCGGGAGCGGTCGTGGCGGTCGTCGGCGAATCGCCGGGCGCGCCTGACATCGACAGCGGCAAGCCCTTCATGGGGCCAGCCGGACAGATGCTCGACAAGATTCTCGTCGCCATCGGTCTGCAACGAACCAAGTGTTATCTCACCAACACTGTCAAGATGATTTCCACGGGCGACGAACTAACGCCCGACGTGCTCTCTTTCTTCATCCCTTATCTTCATCGTGAACTCGCCGTCGTGCGCCCGCGCGTCGTCATCTCCTTCGGCAACACCCCGACCCGTGCGCTGCTCCACACCAAGAAACCCATCTCGCAACTGCGCGGTGAGTTTCAAGACTATCGCGGCATCCAACTCATGCCGACTTTTAATCCGGCCTATCTCCTGCGCGATCCTTCCAAGAAACGCGAAGTTTGGGAAGACATCAAAAAGGTGCGCGATTATCTGGCGAATCCCTGATGTCTTTGAAGCACGGCGTCGTCGTTCCAACAAAGTTGCGGGGCGTGGCAGTCGGCTTTTTACGTGTCTTGCGCGCGTCGGCTTCACCTTTTCCACGCTTCACGCTAACTTAAAACGGCGTGCAACATCCTGTCACAACCACCAACCCGCGCCGCCACGACGATGCGCCCGACGAGCCGACGCCTTCGCCGTCGCTTCCGCTCTACGCGGAAGTGGCTTTTCCTCTGCGCGTCTCGCAGACGTTTACCTATCGCCTGCCGCTCGCACTGCGCGAGGAGGCGCGGGTCGGCGCGCGTCTGCTCGTTCCCTTCGGACGCAAACTCATCACGGGCTACATCGTCGCGCTTCACGACGCACTCGATGAAGCCGTCGAACTCGAAGAGGCGGATATCAAAGAGGCCGAAGAACTGCTCGACGCAGAGCCTCTGCTGACGCCGGAAGTGCTTGAGATTACGCGTTGGATTAGCGACTACTACGCCGCGCCGTGGGGCGAAGTGTTGAAGGCCGCGCTGCCCGCCGGACTTAATGCGACGGTCGAACAGGTTCTCACCATCACACCCGAAGGGCGCGACGAGTTGGCGCGGCTGCCCGTCGGTCGCACCTCGACGGCGAAGGCGCGCGTCCTGCGTCGCGTCGCCGACGAAGGCGAGACAACACTGCGCGCCGTCACACGCGAAGTCGGTCAGAACCGCGTCGCGGCGGTCGCGCGCGAACTCGACAGACTCGGCTGGATTCGCATGACACATCGCGCACGCAGCGCGCTCGCACGCGCCAAACGACGCAAGGCCGTGCGTCTCTTGCCGCCCGACGAACACGCCAGCAATGCTCCCGCGCGTCCGTTCACCGCCGCACAGCAGAGGGTTGTCAACTCGCTCATCGAGTCGGGCGGCGACATGTTTTATGCCGAACTACTCGAACACGCCGACGCGAGCGCATCCTCGATTCAGACGTTGGAGAAACGTCGCATCGTCGAGGTTTACGTGCGTGAGGTTCGCCGTGACCCGCTCGTCAATGCGACACTGCCGGAGACGGATGAATTTCATCTGACCGACGAACAGGCCGCCGCCTTACATGAAATCGAAGCCGCGCTTCGAGAGCCTGCCTACGCCGCTTTTCTCCTGCACGGCGTAACTGGAAGCGGCAAAACGGAAATCTATATTCGCGCCATGCGCGCCGCGCTTCTCGCGGGTCGTTCCGCGATGATGCTAGTGCCGGAAATCGCGCTCACGCCCGTCTTCTCCCGACGCCTCCGCGCGCACTTCGGCGACGCCGTTGCCATCTTTCATTCGTCTCTGACGACGGGCGAACGTTTCGATGAATGGGGACGACTCAAACGCGGCGAGGCGCGCGTTGTTATCGGCACACGTTCCGCCATCTTCGCGCCCGTCAGCAATCTCGGCATCATCATCATCGACGAGGAACACGAAGCCTCCTATCGACAACAGGAGTCGCCCTTCTACAACGGACGCGACACCGCAGTCATGCGTGCGCTCAAAGAACGCGCCGTCATCGTGCTCGGCTCTGCGACGCCTTCGCTCGAATCCTTCCACAACGCACGCGCGGGCAAATATCGTTATCTCCATCTGCCGCATCGCATCGGTCGTCGCGCGATGGCGCGTGCCGAAATCATCGACATGCGCGAGGTCTTCAAAGAAGCCGGACGACAGGAAGTTTTCAGCCGACAACTTCTCGACGCCGTAGGTCACACGCACGAACGCGGCGAGCAATCCATCATTCTTCTCAATCGTCGCGGCTATTCGAGTTTTGTCGTCTGTCGTTCATGCGGCGAGCGCATCCAGTGTCCGCAATGCGATGTCACGCTCACCTTTCATCGCAACGCGCAGAGTCTCATCTGCCACTACTGCAATCACCGCGCACGCGTCCCCTCGAAGTGCCCTGCATGCGAAGGTCAGTACATCTATTTCATCGGTGAAGGCACGGAGCAAATCGAGGAGATTTTGCAAAAACGTTTCCCCACGCTTCGCATCGCACGTCTCGACCGCGACACGACCGCCCGACGCTCGACCTACGAACAAGCCATCCTACGCTTCGGCGCAGGCGAACTCGACATGCTCGTCGGCACGCAGATGATTGCCAAAGGACACGATTTTCATAACGTCACGCTGGTCGGCGTCGTCTCCGTCGATGCCGGACTCGCCTTGCCGGACTTTCGCGCCGCCGAACGCGCCTTCCAGTTAATCACACAGGTGGCAGGCCGCGCCGGTCGCGGCCACCTCGCCGGACGCGTCCTCATTCAAACCTTTCATCCACATCACTACGCGCTGCGCCACGCCTGCGCGCAAGACTACGAAGGCTTCTACGAGGAGGAGATTCGTTATCGCCAAAACCTCAGCTATCCGCCCTTCGTCTCGCTCGCCTCACTGCTCGTCCACGGCGAAGATTTCACACGCGTTCAGACGACCGCCGCCGAAATCAAACGCGCTCTCGACGAAGCCAACACAGACCGCGCCTGCCGCGTCCTCGGCCCCGCGCCCGCCCCACTCGCACGCCTGCGCGGCGAGCATCGCATACAGATTCTCCTCAAAGCGCGCAACCGTCCGCGTCTACGCGAGATTCTCGACCTCGCCCTCGCCAACGCCGCCGCCTCTGGTAACTGCGACATCCAATCCGTTAACTTAGAGATTGACCCGGTTAACTTGATGTAAAACTACGAGTTAGCTTCAAAATCTGCCACGAGACACAGAGTAAACAAATGAAAAGCGTTGCTTCCTACTTTTATCTCGTCTCCGTGTCTCCGTCTCTCTGTTGCTAATTCCAGTTTTGACACGCGTTCTTAGTTTCCAAACCTTGAAACTACCACTCCCTGCGGTAAACTCTCGATATGAAACTCTCTGAACTCGCAAGCCAAACCTCCGCACGCGTCGAAGGCGACGCGGAGGACATCGAAATTGTCGGAGCGGCAGGACTCGACGATGCCGCAACGGGTCACGTCACATTTCTCGCCAATCCGCGCTATACGCCGCGCGTGCAAACGACGCGCGCTTCAGCCATCTATCTGAGTGAAGACGCCGAAGCGCCGCAAGGCATCGCCGTTCTGCGTGCGCGCGACCCGTATCTCGCCTACACACGCGCTCTGCGTCTCTTTCATCCCGAACCCGCCTTTGAGCCATCGATTCATCCTTCGGCGGTGATTGATGCGACGGCGCGGATTGGCGCGGGCGTCGCGGTCGGCGCGTGTGTCGTCGTTGGCCGCGATGTCGAAATCGGCGCGGGCGTCCGCATCTATCCGAACGCGACCATCTACGACGGCGCAAGCATCGGCGAAGGCTCGACGATTCATGCGGGCGCTTGTATTCGTGAAAACACGGTCGTTGGCGCGCGTGTTATTGTTCATAACAATGCGGTTATCGGCGCGGACGGCTTCGGCTACGCCAAAGACGAGGAGGGTCACTGGTTAAAAATTCCGCAGACCGGACGCGTCGTGGTCGAAGACGACGTGGAAATCGGCGCGGGCACGACCATCGACCGTGCTTCCGTCGGCGAGACACGCATCGCGCGCGGCGCGAAGATTGATAATCTCGTCCAAATCGGTCATTCCTGTACCGTCGGCGAAGACGCGTTGTTGTGCGCGCAGGTGGGGCTGGCCGGAAGTTCACAGATTGGCCGACGCGTGGTGCTCGCGGGTCAGGCAGGCGTCGCGGGGCATCTCAATATCGGCGACGACGCCGTTATCACCGCCAAGAGCGCCACCAGTCACAACGTTCCGGCGGGCAAAATCCTCTCCGGCATTCCCGCCTTCGACAACCGCGAATGGCTCCGCGCCACCGCCGCATTCCGTCGTCTCGGCGACATGCAACGCACACTTCGCCTCCTTCAAGAACGCCTCGCCACACTCGAAAAAGGCGTTTCCTCCGGTGAAAACGAGGCTTCCCTGACGTAAAGCCTTGAGACGCGGGTGTTTTTAAGGCGCAAGTGATAATTTGGAAGGTCTGGAAAATATTTGGGGTCGGCGGGATGAGAATTATTCTTGACAGAAAAACTGGTGGTCGTCATAATAGGTTTTGAAATTGGATTTCAATTTCGCCCCATGTCGCGGGTAATTGAAAACTGACTTCCCATAAATAGTTTGATAACTATGAGATAGCAATAAAGAAAAGCCTTTTGTAAGGAGTCGGCGGTGCAAACGAGCAATAAAGCAACCTCGCATGTCATTGAATCTTCCCGTGATGAGCAACGCGTCGAAGTCGTGCTTGAGCAGCACGAAGGCGTGGAGCGCGTCGCGTTGCGTTGTTCGACGTGGACGGACGGCCTCGGTTGGTGCACGCAGAAAACGATACGGCTCGACGGCGACCAACTGGACGACCTTCAACACGCCATCACCGTCGCCCGCCATCGTCTCAGACGCCACCGCGCAGACGCGGGTCACGCACCGCAAACCGCTCAAGTGATTCAACTTCCGACACTTGCATAAAATCGCGCAAGGCTAAAAATAGTCGGCGGCGAAGCAACTACAGAAACAAGAAGGCAGCAAGCATGCGGCGTATCGCCACGCCATGCTCGCTGCCTTTTTCTTTGCCGGAAACGCTCTTAACCTGCGCTTTTTACTACTTTTATCGTCTTCCGCTTTCTGTCTTATCCTACTTGACGGAGTGTGATTTTCTCTTTGGTGACGTTGGCTTTGCGTTCGGAGGTGAGTTTTTCTAGCTCGTCGATGTGCTTTTGTTCTTCGGCGATGCGTTCTTCAAGGAGGAAACGCGTCGCTAACTCCGTGTCGGTACAGGCTTTCCACGCGTCTGTGTAGGCTCCCATGGCTTCGCGTTCGAGTTCCAAATCCTGTCGGAGCATCTCGGTCAAACTGGTTGACTGACGAATCATCCCCGGCTCGACCGAAGGCACGCCGCCGAGTGCGACCACCTTGTCGCCCAGCGTAGTGGCATGGTCGTGCGCCTCTTCGCTCTGGTCGCGGAAGAAGGAACGGTAAACCTCACGCTCCGGGCCGTTTACCAGAAAACTGTGTTGCAAATACTGTATCACGCCCGCCAGTTCCAGACTCAACGCGCGATTCAGATGCTCGATTAGCTCCGTGTTTGCCATTCTGCCCTCCGATTTTTACAACCCTACTTTTGAAGATACGCGGAGCATACCTGACAAATAAGTCGCTGTCAACTGTAAATGTTGACACGCAAGCACTTAACAATGAAATTCGTTTTCAGTTCCAAAATCGCACGACAGCAAGTGCGGATTGCGGATTGGGAATTGAAAAGCAGAAGCCAGAATTCAGAATTTAGGAGTCAGAAGAAACACTATTGGCAATGCGCTCGCCATTGTTTTCTTCTCTCCATTCTGACTCCTGTCCTCTAGGTTCTGCCAATCCGCATTTCTCATTCCGCATTCCGCAATTTTTATGTGATTGCGCCGCCGTCGATGATGACGACTTCGCCGTTCATGAAACTGTTGCGGTCGCTGACCATAAAAGCAGCGTATTCGGCGAGTTCTTCGGGTCGTCCGAGACGACCACTGGGAATCCAGAATTTGTGCATCTCGATGAGGTGCGGCGGCAGGGTTTGTGCGAGGTCTGTGTCGAAGATTCCGGCGGCGACGGCGTTGACTTTGACGCCGAAGTTGGCCGCCTCGCGCGAGAGGCATTTGGTAAAACCAATCATTGCGGCCTTCGAGGTGGCGTAGTGGACGGAAGTCGGGAGCGCGCGAATCGCGCCGATGGAAGTGATGTTGAGAATCGCGCCCTTTCTTTGGCGGAGCATCTGCTTGTAGATGGGCTTGGTGACGGCGAAAAGGCCGTTGACGTTGGTGTTGATAACCTCGTCCCAGGAGCGGTCGGTGGTGGTGGCAAAATTGTCGCCGCGATTAATCGCCGCGTTGTTGACGAGGATGTCGATGCGTCCCCACTTTTCGACGAGTTCGCGCGTCATGCGTTTTAAGCCAACGCGGTCGGTCACGGAAATCTTGAAGGACAAAGCGCGTCGCCCATGCGCCTCAATCTTTTGCTCGACTTCGGCGGCTAAATCCTCGCGTGAGTTATAGTTAAAGGCCACGTCCGCGCCTTCGCGCGCAAAAATTTCGCATAGCGCCGCGCCGATGCCGCGCGTGCCGCCCGTGATAAACGCACACTTTCCTTCCAGCAGCAGACTCACTTCCCTTTTCGCGCTCCAAAAAAGCCCGCTTCCACACGCGCAGAGCAGGCGAAATCAAACAGAACGTCTCTCATCTCAACCCACAAGTAAAACTCCAACTTCGCACTCGAAACACCGCAACTTCATGAACCGCCCGAAGTTAAGCGTTCGACAGAAATTTCGCATCCGACAGACGAAACGAACAGTCCGACGCGTCCGACTCGACTCAGGCACGGCGAGCCTCGACCACGACGGGTTCTTCTCTCGCCATCACGGGCGCAGGAATCAAGGCGGCAATCTCTTCGACGATGCGACGCGTCGCATCAGGGATAGCCATTCCGGCGGTCGCCGCGCGCATCGCGGCATAGTAACGCGCGTCTTCGACCATGCGGCGCACGACGGGCACGATGTCGCCCGTGCGTTCAAGCAGGACGCCCGCGCCGCGTTTGACGATAAGCGAAGCCGTGCCCGACTCCTGCGGCATCGGCTCGGTCGTCGCGTCGGCGATAATCGGCACGCGGCAAGCCATCGCTTCAAACGTCGTCAGCCCGCCGAGTTTGGAAATCATCACGTTGGCCGCCTGCATCAACTGTTCGACCTGTTCGGAATAGCCGATAACCTTGATGGGAAACTTGGCGCTCGCCGCCAGCGTCTCGGCCTCTGCGCGCAATTCTTCGTTGCGTCCGGCGAGGAAAATCGCCTGCACGTCGAGGTCGCCGCGCACAAGTTCGCGGAAGATGGCGGGGATGTTGCCGCCGCCGACCCAACCGGAATTGATGAAAACAGTAAACTTGTGTGGATCGAGGCCGAGCGCGGAACGCGCCGCCTGCGCCGCACGTTCGTCCGGCAACTCGAATTTCGGATGCACGGGCATTCCCGAAATCTTGATGCGTTCGGGCGCGACGCCGTAGTCAATCAACTGCCGCCGCGCGTCTTCGCTCGCCACCAGATAGAGCCGCACGTCGTCGCACGCCCAACCGCGCCAGAAACCGTAGTAGGGGTCTGTGACGACCGTGATGAGCGGAATCTTCTCCGCCAGTCCAATCTCTTTGAGGAAACGCGCGATGGCGTGTTGCGTCAGAGGATGCACGCTGACGACGACGTGCGGGCACCACTTCTCGAATAAATCGCGTACGTAGCCGATACCGCGACGATAGAAGAAATTGCTCGTTTCAGGTCGAAAACGATTCACCGCCCAGTAGAGATACTTCATCCAGTGCTGCCTGTTGCGGAGCACCCAGTTGTAGACGCCGACCAGTTTTTCCGAAATGCCGTGCGACTCCTCAATCGCGCGTACGACGCGCACCGTATAGGAATCGCTACGCCAAAACTTCTGCACTCCGGCCACAATCGCTGCGGCAGCCGAACGATGCCCGCCGCCCGTGTCCGACGAGATAATCAGAATTTTCGGAACCCTTGCACGAAACATAACTGTAGAGGTTAGAGGTCAGAGGTTAGAGGTTAGAGAAATCAGTTTTGTTTTTAACTGACCGCCGACCTCTAGCCTCTGACCTCTGCTTATGCTTTGACGGTCAAGCCGTCGGCCTGTGCCTCATCGCGCTCGATGGTTTTGCGCGCCTTCTTCATCTCGCGTTCGAGACGTTTGATTTGAATCAAGTGCTTCGGATTAAAGGGCAGCGACGGATAGTAGCTGTTCGATTCGTGCGTGCAGAAACAGCCCGAACGCGCCTTCTGTCGTCGCGCCTGCATGGCGGGCGAGAGCCAGAGTTTTTGGAAATTCCAGTCGAAATCGCGTAAGTTTCCGACTGGCTCAAGGTTCTCGCAAGACGACACGGTGCCTTCGTCGTAGATGACGCCGCCTGCGGTTCCGGCGTAGCAGGTCATTTGCGCCTTCTGTTCTTCCTGCGTCTTGGCGATGAGGCCGTGCATGTAAATGTCGATGGCGGCTTTGAAGAAACCGGCTTCGCCGCCGTAGTTGTTTTTGATGGCGGCGTGGCGCGAATCGTCGTCAATCATCTGCGCGAGTTGACGGTAGCGCGCGTGGTCGATGTCTAGTTCTTTGGGGTCGGCTGAGGGCGGACGGATGTAATTGAAGTTAACCTTGTCGGGCTTCAACTCATACTTGAGAAAATCGTACCACTCGAAAATCGTGTCCTGATTCGAATTCATAAAACAGGTACAGGTTTGAATGTCGAGCCGTCCGTACTCGCGTTTGATGGCCTGAAGTTGACGCGCCGTATCGGTGGCGATTGTCCAGGAGCCGGCCTTTTGACGAATCTTTTCGTGCTCTTTCTCAAGACCGTCGATGCCGAGCGCGACCGTCACGTTCAAGTTCGGACACTCTTCGAGAATACGCGTCACGTCCGGCATGATGCGTTTCTGAATCTGCCCGTTCGACATCAGGTAGACCGACTCAAGCCGATTGTTTTCATAAAATGCACGGACGATTTCCGGCAAATCCTTGCGCGTAAAAGGCTCGCCGCCCGCGAGGATAAGGACGCCGAGATTACCGCCGAGCGTCTCGGAGATACGCTGGATTTCGTGCGTCTTCATTTGCAGCTTTTTGCGTGGACGGTCGTCGAGTTCGTCCGTGAAAAAGCAGTGCGTGCAGCGCATGTCGCAGACGGACGTGACCAGAATATTGAGAAGCACGGGCGCAAACGGCTGTCCGATGGCTAGTTTGGCGTAACGTTTGAGCAGTTCTTTAGTTGTGTAATCCATCTAAAAACCTTCCGGCGCAGATGCTTCGCGCCTCAGCGTCGCTCGTTCGCGGGAGAGCAACAGCAAACAGTTACAGATACGGTATTTCTCACCGACTGTCAACGCGATAGAGGATTTTCGCTGTGCTCCGTCGCGCGGATTATTTGATGTGAAAGAAGAATTTAACGTCAGTGTGAGATTTGTAAGAGTTTTGTAAGGACGAAGGAGAGAGAAAACGTGGCGGGCGCGGCAGTTTAATCGTTTGCGGGGAAACTTCGACGGCGAAACAGCAGGTAGTAGACGGGCAGTCCGAGCGCGACCACGCCGACGCCTAGAAATGACTGCTTCGGATTGTTGCCGCCGAGCAGGACGAGCAGCAACGCTATCAGAATCAAGAAGAAAAGCGGCGTCAGAGGATAGCCGGGAGCGGTGTATGCCGATGGCATTTCGTTTTTCCGTCGGAGGACGAACAGGGCAGCCACCGTGAGCGCAATAAAGACGACGACGACGAAGATGAAGTAGGCGACGATTTCGTCAAACGTACCGAGCGCGACGAGCAGCGACGCGAGCGCGGCTTGCAGGGCGATAGCGGCAGCGGGCGTCCCCGTCTGGGGATGGAGCGTTGCGGCGGCGGCGAAAAAGAGTCGGTCGCGCGCCATCGCGTAGTAGACGCGCGGCGCAGACATCGTGATACCGCACAGGCTTCCGAGCACCGCCACGATAACGACGACGGAAAAGATGCGTCCGCCCCACGCGCCGAACAGCCGTTCGCCTACTTGCGCGGCAAACGTCTTGCCCGACGTGACCGTCTCCATCGGCACAAGATAGATAAAGACCGCGCTCGTCAGGATGTAGACGAGCGTCACCGCCACGACTCCGTAGACGAGCGCGCGTGGCAAATTGCGCGCAGGCTCACGAATTTCGCCCGCCAATTTGCTCACGTCCCACCAACCGCCGAACGAAAAGAAGCCGCCGACCAGCGCACCCGCGAGTGCGACGGCGAGCGGCAGAGACCCCGCTCGCTGTGCGGCGAAAGGCGTGAAGTTCGACCAGTCGCCGAGGCCGGAACCGAATCCCCACACCAGCAGGAACAGGAGCATGCCGAGTTTGAGCACCGTGAGCCAACGCAGCAACCAAGCGCCCGCGCGCACGCCCACGACGTTGACGGCGGCCACCGCGAGGATAGACCCCACCGCGACGCCTTTGACGCCGAGCGGCGACAACGCGAACAGGTATCCGGCATAGCCCGCCAACCCCGCCGCCAGCGCCGCCGTGATGCCGGGATCCATCACCAGAAAAGCCATCCAGCCATAGAGGAAAGCGAGCGGGCGCCCGTAGGCTTCGCGCAGGTAGACGTAGCCGCCGCCCGCCTCTGGAAACCTCGCCGCCAGTTCCCCGTAACACAACGCGCCGCACAGAGCCATCGTGCCCGTCAGCAACCACACCAACAGCAACCACAGAGGCGAGCCGAGCGACTTCGCCATGCCCGCAGGCGTGAGAAAAATACCGACCGCGACCACTTCGCCGATGATGAGCGCCGTCGCCGTACGCAATCCTAGTTGTCGTTTGAGTTGGTCTGCTGTCACAACGATTGATGAGAAGTTAATCGCACATTACAAAACAAGGATTTGCCACAGAGACACAGTGCCACAGAGCAATGAAGAAGGCATGCAAGAGGATTGAATATTTTTAACTATCTTGTGCTTATTGCCTTCTTTCCTCTGAGCTTCTCTGTCTCTGTGGCAGGGTTTGTCATAAAGTCTAACGACGAGCGGCTAGAAGCTGATGCGTGCGGCGAACTGAAACGCGCGTGGGCCGCCAGAGCCGAAGACGCCGCCCGCGTTTGTGACAGGCGTTCCGAAACTTGACGAGCGGAGGAAGCCGGGATTCGACGGGTCGTTGCTGTCGCGTACGAGCACGTTGGAGAAGCCCGAATAGTTGACGTTCGAGACGCCGAGGATGTTGGTCACGTTAAAGAGATTGAAGACCTCCGCGATTGGTTCCAACGTGACGCGCTCGCCGAGACGGATAGAACGCGCGAGACGCAGGTCAAACGAGTTGAAGCTGTCGTTGAAGCGCGCGTCGTCGCGCACGGTCGGCAACGGCTGACCGTTGACGCCGCCCTGTGCGTTGACTTGTCGAATGAAGTCGTTTAGTTCCGCGCCCGTGTGGAAAATTCTTCCGCCCGCATTTCGTTGCAACGTGGGGATGCGCGCACTTCCGTCGGGCAGGAGAATGTCCATCGGGACGCCGGAGGCGAGCGTCAGGATGGGCGACAGACGGAAGCCGAGCGGCGCATCGAAGACGCCCGCGAAGGTGAAGCGATGGCGCTGGTCGTTGGGCGTCGGCGCGTATTCGAGTTGGAGGTTCGAGGGGTCGATGGGGCCGTTCGAGAAAGGAATCTGGTCGTCATTCGCGTAGTTGAACGCCTTCGAGAGCGTGTAGGAGGCGCGGAAACTACTGCCGCGCGAGAGACGTTTTTCGACGCTCAAGAGTAATCCGTCGTACTTCGTCTTAACGCTCGATTCGAGATTCTTAACGAGGTCTTGGCCGCCGACGACAGGGTTGAAAACCTGTCCGATGGTGCGACCGATGATGAAATGCGTGCCGAAGTTATGAACGTAGTCGGCGCGCAAGACGAAGCCCGGCGCCAACTCATGTTGGATGCCGAGATTGGTCTGTTGCACCGAAGGGTTTTCGAGGTCGTTGTCGATGATGTTGATGCCGCCTGCGCCTGCGCCGGGGAGTGGAAAACCCGTGAAGGGATTGGCGAGCGTCGGCGTGGGCGGCGGAAACTGCCCGCACGATGGGTCGAAGAGACACTGCGGCGGAATGAAGAAGAGGTTGCCCGCGCGCACTTCGATGGGCAACGCGCGACCGTCGAGACCGCGTTCGAGCGATTGAATTTCGAGCGTCACGCGGTCGTAGTAGATGCCGTAGCCGCCGCGCAGGCTGGTGCGCCCGTCGGCGGTCGCCCAGTTGAAGCCGACGCGTGGGGCGAAGTTGTTTCTGTCGCTGCGGCGTTGGCCGCGCAAGAAAGGTTGGACGAGCGGGTTGATTTCATCGATGCGGCTCACGTTCTTCACGTCGGTGTCGAGTTCGTAGCGCAGGCCGAAATTGAGCGTTAGCTGTGTGCGGATGCGCCAGTCGTCCTGCAGGAAAGCGGCGAAGTAATTGTTGTCGGCGTCGGGGATAACGAGCGGTCGGTCGGGGAATGCGCTGCGAAGCGTGACGGCGAAAAGGAGGTCGTTATCGTCGGTGCGCCCATCGCCGTTGCGGTCGAAGTCTGGAAAGTCTTCGATGAGTTCGATGCGTCCGTCGCGGAAGACGCCGAGGTCGAAATCCGAGCCGACGTGTTGGAATTCGCCGCCGAAGTTGAGCGTGTGGTTGCCGCGTAGCATCGTGAAAGTGTCGCTGAACTGGAATCGTTTCTGTCGCGTCTGCTGCGGCACGCGAAAGGATGCGCCATCCTGCAAACTCGGAAACGTGAACTGCACGCCGGGCACGACGGGTGTCGTGCGATTGATGAAAGTGCTGTAACTGAAGTTGAAACTGTTCAAGTCTCGCGGCGTCAGGACGCGCGTGTAGTTCGACAGAAACGAGTGCGTGTGATTGCGGCTCGACTGTCTCTGCGAAGCCGAGCCGATGGAGCGCACAAGCGTGCTCGCCGCCACGCTCTCCTCTCTTTGGATGGAATAGCGAAACCAGAGCGTGTCGTTGTCGGTCGGCTTCCAATCGAGTCGCTCGGTGCTGAGCAGGTCGTTGAGCGGCGCGTCGGCAAAACTTTTTCTAATTGAGCGCGTCGCCGCGTCGCGCGCACCGACGAGCACCGCTCCATCCTGATTGCGATACTCGAAGGAACCGAAGAACCATGCCGTGTCGCGCTTGATTGGGCCGCCGAGCGTGAAGGCATATTGTTGTCGGTCGAAGGGAGGCTTTTCGGCTGTCGTGCGGTCGAAGGTGGCGGGGAGTCCTTGCAGTTTCTCGTCACGAAAGAAGGCGGAAGCCGTGCCGTGAAAATCGTTCGTGCCCGCTTTGGTTACGACGTTGACGACGGAGGAACCGGAACGACCGAGACGTGCGTCGAAGCGATTGGTGGCAATCTGAAACTCCTGCACCGCATCCTGCGAAATGTTCTGCACTGCGCCGCCCACCACGTCGTCGTTGTTGTCCGCGCCGTCGATGGTCACGCTGCCGCCGCGTCCCAACTGTCCGCCGGATGAGATGACTAGTGTGTTGGTTTTCGTCGGGTCGAAATTTGGTGCGGGAGAGTTGCCGGGCGACAGGAGCGCGAGTTCGAGAAAGTTGCGACCGTTGAGCGGCAGGCTCTCAATCTCGCGCTCGCTGATGAATGCCTCGACGACGGATGATGTCGTGTTAAGCAACTCCCTCGACAGCCCGCCCTCGTCGAGCGTGATGACTTCCTGCAACTGACCGACTTCGAGCGCCACGTCGAGCGCGACGTGTTGCCCGACCTGCAACGTTACCTGTTTCGAGACAATGGTCTTGAAGCCCTGCGCCTCGGCGCGTACTTCATACTCACCGACTGCAAGTTGAGGAAAGGCATACAAACCTTCGTCGTTCGTCGTCGTCTTACGCGCCGCGCCGGTTGCCGTCTGCGTCGCAGTCACCTTGACCCCGGCGACCGCCGCGCCGTTCGGGTCTGTGATGCGACCGCCGAGCGACGCCGTGGCTAATTGTTGTGCACGCGCGACGAGCGACGGGCAGCCAAAAACGAGCAGACAGATAGAGAGCACAACGATTCTTTTCATCAACACGGAGACCTTTCAGAAGTTTTTTCAGGGATTTTCCTGAGCTTTTGACGACTGCGGAATGACAACGAGGATTTCCAGCCACCACTTCGGTCGTGCACTACAGGATGCTTGCGGGGCAATACTACATTGATTTTCTCATCCCGCGAAACTCTTAAATCGCTTCACGGCGAATTCCTAACTTTTCTATCCCAAAATGAAAATATCCGATGCGTCTCAAGTACGAAGCCAAGAAGGTTGACTTGAGTATTTATTTGCTTTATCTTGCAAAGTACTTTTCAGACAATAATCATTTTATGGAATTACACATTCGCGACATATCCAAGACTTATCCCAACGGCGTGCAGGCGTTGAAGGACGTGACCCTCACGATTCCGGTGGGAATGTACGGACTGCTCGGACCTAACGGTGCCGGCAAGTCTACGTTGATGCGTATCCTAGCCACGCTCCAAGAGCCGGACAAAGGCGAGATCCGACTCGGCGACACCGACGTACTGAACCAGAAGGATGAAGTACGCAAGACGCTCGGCTACCTGCCGCAGGAGTTCGGCGTCTACCCGAAGGCGAGTGCGGAGAATCTGCTCGATCACTTCGCCATCCTGAAAGGTATCCCCGACAAGAAAGCACGCCAGGCGGTCGTCGAGGCGCTGCTGAGACAGACGAACCTGTGGGAGGTACGCAAGCAGAAGCTGGGCGGCTACTCGGGTGGCATGAAGCAACGCTTCGGCGTAGCCGTGGCGCTTCTAGGCAATCCGAAACTGATGATTGTCGACGAGCCGACGGCTGGCCTCGACCCGGCTGAGCGCGTCCGGTTCCTGAACCTGCTGAGTGAGCTGGGTGAGAACAGCGTCGTCCTCCTCTCGACTCACATTGTCGAAGATGTGAGTGAGCTGTGCACGAAGATGGCAATCATCGATGAGGGGGAGATTCTTCTTGAGGCCGAGCCGCTGCGCGCGGTCGACGACCTGCGTGGGCGGATCTGGCACCGCGTGATTGAGAAGAGTGCGCTGGCGGAGATGGAGCGGGAGCACGCGGTGATCTCGACGAAGCTCCTCGCAGGGCGTACCGTCGTGCACGTCTTCAGCGACGCGTCGCCCGGCCTTGGCTTCGAGCCCGCCGCGCCGGATCTCAAAGATGTCTACTTCAGCACGATGGCGGGGCACATCGGACGGCGCCGCGAGCAGCCGGAGCCAGAGGTGGCGCCATGAAGTTCCGGGAGATCTTTCGCTTCGAGTTCGCCTATCAGGTGCGTCGTCTCTTGACCTGGCTCTATTTCGCGGCTCTGGTCGTCGTCGCGTTCTTGTTTGTCAGAGGAAACTACCTCGCCGACGCCCTTTACGCCGATTTCTTTCTCAACTCGCCCTTCATCATCGCGAGCGTCACGGTGTTCGCCAGCCTGTTCTGGTTCGTGGTAGCTGCGGCTGTAGCAGGCGAGGCGGCGGCGCGGGACGTCGAGACGGGGATGCATCCCCTCACCTACACCGCCCCCGTCCGCGAAGCCGACTACCTCGGAGGACGATTCCTCGCCGCCTTCGTTCTCAACGCGTTGATCCTGCTCGCCGTACCGGTGGGCATCATGCTCGCCGTCTACTCGCCCGGCGTGGATGCCGAGGTCGTCGGTCCGTTCCGGCCAGTTGCCTACCTGACGGCCTACAGCTTCATCGCGTTGCCGAACGCCTTCGTCGGTACGGCGATCCAGTTCTCGTGGGCGGCACTGGGGCGTCGTGCCATCGCGAGCTACGTCGGCAGCGTGCTCCTCTTCTTCGTGGCCTACGGTGGGATGATCATCCTGGGGATTTTCCTGGGGCGACAGGACTTGGCGGCGGTGCTCGACGTCTTCGGCCACGTGTTCATCACGTCTGATTTGATCCTGGGATGGACGCCGATCGAGAAGAGTACGCGCCTGATTGAATTGGAAGGGTCGCTGCTCTGGAGTCGTCTCCTATGGGTCGGCATCGCTCTGGGGACGCTCGCGTTCACCTATTTCAGCTTTCGCTTCGCTCACTATACGGCGAGCCCATGGTGGAGTCGTATGGCGCGACGACGAGAGGCACACGCCCCGACGCCTGCGGGTAGCGACATCGCGAGAGGCACGATCTCTGTCCCGCAAGTCCGGCGGACGTTTGGCTTCGCGACCTACGCGCGCCAGATGCTCCTCATCGCATGGGACTCGTTCCGGACGATTGCGAAGAGCCGGGGTGGGCTCGTCCTTCTGGTCGCCATCGCGACGCTCGCGGTTCTGTTCGTGCCCCAGAACATGGAGAACATGGGCACTCCGCTGCTGCCCAGAACCGAGTACGTCCTCACGTTTCTGACGGCACCCCTGACCAATCCGCTAACCCCCTGGGTAATTACCCCTTTACTCATCGTCTTCTACGCCGGAGAGCTGGTCTGGCGTGAACGGGAAGCTGGGCTGGGCGAGATTACCGACGCGGCGCCGGTGCCGGAATGGGTCATCTTCCTGGGCAAGTTCATGGGGCTCAGTCTCATCCTCGTCGTGTGGATGGCACTCCTGATGATGGCGGGCGTGCTCATCCAAGTGCACATGGGGTATTACGCGTTCGAGATCGGCCTATACCTGCAGGTCTTCTTCGGGCTTCAGCTTCCAGAGTACATCCTCTTCGCCCTGCTCGCTCTGGTGGTGCAGGGGCTGGTAAATCAGAAGTACGTGGGTCATCTCGCGGCACTCCTCGCCTACGTGTCCATACTCTTCGCCTCTATGCTCGGGATCGAGCATAACCTGCTCGTCTACGGTTCCGGGCCGGGGTGGTCTTACACGGACATGCGTGGGTTCGGGGCGTCGGTTGGGCCGTGGCTGTGGTTCAAGCTCTACTGGGCCGCGTGGGCGCTGCTGTTCGCGGTCGTGGCGAGGCTGCTCTGGATGCGGGGTATTGAGGGGGGCATCGGGGTGCGGCTCCAGATGGCGCGTCGTCGCTTCACGCGTCCGACGGCTTGGGCTGCGGCGGCGTCGTTGGGGCTCGTCCTCACGCTGGGCGGGTTCATCTTCTACAACACAAACGTGCTGAACGAATACGTTACCGCTTCCGAGAGGATGGAGCGGCGCGCCGAGTACGAGCGGCGCTTCGGGCAGTACGCGAACGTCCCGCAGCCCCGGCTGACTGGAACCAACCTGCACGTCGAGATCTATCCCCGGCGGCGGGAGGTGGAGATCCGCGGCACCTACCATCTCGTAAACCGCACCGCAGCGGCAATCGACTCGATCCACGTCGCCACCGCACCGGGAGTCCACACCGGAGTGATCGCCTTTGACCGGGCTGCTGCGCGCGTGCTTGCGTACGAGGAACTCGGCCACCGGATCTACGCCTTGGAGGAGCCGCTCCAGCCCGGCGACTCGCTGCGGCTCAGCTTCGAGGTGCAGTTCAAACGGAAGGGCTTCCGTAACAGCGGCGTCAATCCCTCCGTGGCGGCGAACAGCACCTACTTCCAGAACGATTGGCTGCCCGCCATCGGCTATCAGCCCGATCGCGAGATCTTTAAACCCGGTGAACGGCGGGCGTACGGGCTCGCTCCGCGCCCACTGTTCCCTTCTCTCGCCAACGTTGAAGCGGGTCAAGACATCACCGGCGAAGCTGACCACGATATGATCGGCGCCGAGCGCAACGCCGTCGAAGTGGTCGTGGGCACGGACGCGGATCAGATCGCCATCGCGCCGGGGGTGTTGCGCCGGACATGGACGGAAGGTGAGCGCCGCTACTTCCACTATGCTACGGATGCTCCTATCGGGAACGAATACCGCTTCTTCTCCGCCCGTTACGCGGTACACGAAGAACAGTGGAATGACCCTTCCGTAGGCTCAGGGCGGGTCGTCGCGATTCAGGTCTACTATCACCCCAAGCACGCCGCGAACCTAGACCGCATGCTCCGCAGCGTACGCGCCTGCCTAGACTACTACACCCGCGCGTTCGGCCCGTACCCGTACGACCACATCAGGCTCGTCGAGAATCCCGGTCGTGGGATAGGCGCGCATGCCGATGCGTCCACAATCGATTATACGGAAGGGTTCTCCCGCTTCAATCCAGCGGATGACCCGCGTGGCCTCGACCTCCCGTTCGCGGTCATGGCGCACGAAATGGCGCACCAGTGGGGAGTCCCATACGCCTTTGCCGAAGGAGCCCCGTTGCTGTCCGAAAGCTTCGCGTGGTACGCCGGGATGCAGGTCGTCGAAGAAACCTACGGGCGTGAACACCTTCGACGGCTCCTGAGGTTTTTTCGGCAGCCGCATCCAATCCCGCCCATACGCCAGTCCGTCCCATTGCTTCGAGCCATGGACCCGTACGCTGCCTACCGCAAGGGCCCCTTCGCGTTGTACGCGCTGAGCGAATACATAGGCAAGGAGCGGGTAAACTTGGCCTTCCGGCGCTTGATCGAGAAGCATCGTTCGGGAGCGCCGCCCTTGGCGACCTCCCTTGATCTGTACCGAGAGCTTCAGGCGGTCACGCCGGACTCGCACCAATATCTGCTGCACGACCTCTTCGAGGCGAATACCTTCTGGGAGCTAGAGACGGAGCGAGCCACGGCGGAGCAGACCGATGCAGGCACCTGGCAGGTGACGCTCCACGTGCGGGCGCGCAAGGTGACCGTCGACCCGGCGGGCGTCGAGACCGAGGTGCCGATGGATGAATGGGTGGAGGTCGGTGTCTTCGCCCCGACCGTGGAGGGCGCGGAGTTTGGCGAGACGCTCTACCTACAGAAGCATCGCATCCGCTCCGGCGAGCAGACGATTACGGTGATGGTGCCACGCAAGCCGTCCGATGCTGGCATCGACCCTTATCTCCTGCTGATTGATTTGGAGAGGTTCGATAATGTTGAGGAAGTGGAGGTCAAGCGTTGACGGCGCATAGCAAGCGCGTGCACACGGACGTGCCCCTGCCGCCTGCTGCTACTGCCAGTGGTAGTTCGCATGGCAGGAGCTTCGAGTAAGAGATGGCGAGTGGCACGCCGCTGATGCGCGGAGCTTATACGCTCATGACTCCACTTCGGAAGTCCTCTCCGTGGTGGAATATTTTTCACTTTATGGTGGAACCTCTAAGACCCGCCACCCGCGCGTTCGCCGCGCACGTTGATGCCGAGGGCGCGCATGCGTCTGTAGAGGTGGCTTCTGTCCATGTCCATGAGTTCGGCGGCGCGCGAGACGTTGCCTTCGGCCTCGGCCAGTTTGCGTTTGATGAACTCGCGTTGATGCGCTTCGCTGGCGTCTTTGAAGTTGGTGAAACGGAAGGCAGCGGCGGGCGGTTCTTCGCCACCGAGCGCGGGTAGGTCGGCGGCTGTGACGCGCGTCTGCGAATGCATGATGCAGACGCGTTCGACCGTGTTGCGGAGTTCGCGGACGTTGCCCGGCCACGCGTAGGATTGCAACGCATCTATCGCTTCCGGCTCGAAGCGTTTCGGCTTGCGTGCGTAGGCGTCGGAAAATTTTTTGTTGAAGTGTTCGACCAGCAGCGGCACATCTTCCAGACGCTCACGCAAAGGCGGCAACTCGAAAGGAATCACGTTGAGACGATAAAACAAATCGGCGCGAAAATTGCCGCGTTCGAGTTCTACGTCGAGACGCTTGTTGGTCGCCGCAAGCACGCGCACGTCCACCGTCATCGCCGTCGTTGAGCCGACGGGTTCAAAGCGTTGTTCTTCCAAAACGCGCAAAACTTTGGCCTGCACGCGACTGCTCATGTCGCCAACTTCGTCGAGGAAAAGCGTCGCGCCGTCGGCCAGTTCAAACTTGCCACGCTTGGCCGAAGTCGCGCCCGTGAACGCGCCTTTGACGTGTCCGAACATCTCCGATTCGACCAACTCCTCCGGTATCGCCGCGCAATTCACTTCGACGAAAGGCGCGTTGGCGCGCAATGACTGCGCGTGAATAGCACGCGCGACGAGTTCTTTGCCCGTACCCGACTCGCCGTAGATGAGGACGCGCCCGTCGGTCGGTGCGACCAGCGCAATCTGTTTACGCAGCGCACGCATCGCCACCGATTCGCCGACCATCGCGCTCTCGTCGCGCAACTGCGCCGCGAGTTCCGCGTTGACGCGCTCAAGTTCTCGCTGCCTGAGCGCGTTACGCACCGTCAAAACTGTCTTTTCGATGGAGAGGGGCTTTTCGAGAAAATCGAACGCGCCGAGTTTGGTGGCACGCACCGCCGTCTCTATGTTGCCGTGGCCGGAAATCATCACAACCGCCGCTTCCGTGCCGCGTTCGCGCAAGAGTGCCAGCGTCTCCAACCCGTCGATGCCCGGCAACCACACGTCGAGCAACACGCATCCGTACGCCCGACGCTCGACGGCCTTGAGACACTCCTCGCCCGTCGCCACCGCATCGGCCACAAAGCCTTCATCCTCCAACACCGCGCGCACCGTCTCGCGTATGCCGCGCTCATCGTCAACAATCAAAATCGATTCAAGCATGAGAAAGATTTTCTCATTTCATCATTTGCACATTGCTTCATCTCTTTTCAATGATTCAATGATTCAATGAGCAAATGATGAGATGATTCAATTGGTTTTCGCCTCATCAGCGACGGGCAATTCAAAGATGAATCGCGCGCCACGCGGGCGGTTAGCTTCGGCGCGGATGCGTCCGCCGTGCTCAGCGATAATGCGCTGGACGATGGCGAGGCCGAGGCCAGTGCCGCGCCCGCGCGTCGAGAAATAGGGTTGAAAGAGATGCGGAAAATCGGCGCGCGAGACGCCGTGCCCTGTGTCGGCAACTTCGGCGAGGAGGATTCCGCGCGCGGGGTCGTGTCCGGTGGCGACGGTGACGCGGCGTTCGCCTTCGGCGTCGTCGGCGAGCGATTCGAGCGCATTGTCAATGAGATTGACGAAGACACGGCGGAGTTGTTCGGCGTCGAGGAGCGTCGTTGGCAACTCATGCGCGAGACGCACGTCGAGGCGTACGTCGCCCATCCGTTCTTCGTAGAGCGCGACGGCTTGCCGCGCGACCTCATTCAAATCCGCAGGCTCAAGACGAGCATGCGGCAGACGCGCGAAACGCGAAAACTCGTCCACCATCGCCTTGAGTCCCGCCACCTCGCGCGTAATCGTCGCCGTGCATTCTTCGACGACACGCGCCACACGCTCACGCTCCGGCGCATCATTCTCGACGCTACGCGCGCCCGCGGGAACGTTGCGCTGATGGTCGCCGTTCGCCGCTCCGTTGCCGTCGCCTGTTGTGTTGGTGGCGTCGAAACCGTTGCGACGGAAACTGCGCGCGATGCGTTCGGCGGAGAGTTGAATCGGCGTCAGAGGATTTTTGATTTCGTGCGCCATGCGTCGCGCGACTTCGCTCCAGGCGGCGGCGCGTTGCGCGGCGAGCAATTCGGAGAGGTCTTCCATGACGAGCACGACGCCGCGTTTTTCGTTTGCCTGCGGCGACGAGAGCGCAATTGCGGTCAAGGCGACGGGAATCGTTGCGCCGCCGTCGAGCGACGAACCGCGTGCCAGTTCCAACTGTTCAGCCGCGCGTCCGCGCAGACGCGCCCGCCGCAAGATGCGCTCCAAGACCGCGATATCGCCCGCGCCGACGAGTCCTGCGAGCGGAGTCCCCGTCTGCGGCACAGTGTCCAGACGCAGCATCAAAAGCGCCGCCGGATTAATCGTCGTCACGCGGTCGTCTTCATCCAGTGAGACGACTCCGGTCGAGAGCGAGGCGAGCACCGTCTCGATATAGTCGCGGCGTTCGGCGAGCGCGAGATGCTTTTCGCGCAACTCTGCCGCGCCCGTCTCGATGCGTCGGCGGTTCTCCTGAAGCTGCGCCGTCATCTGATTAAAAGAGGCGGCGAGCAGAGCCAGTTCGTCGTCGGCAATCGCCGTCACGCGATGTTCAAGATTCCCTCCCGCCACTTCGTCTGCCGCCTCTGCCAACGCACGAATCGGCGTCGCAATGCCGCGCGCCAGATGAATCGCGCTCCACGACGCGGCGAAAAGCAGCAGCAGCGTCAGCAAACCGAGCGTCGAAAGACCGAGCAGACGCACTTTGCGTTGTCGCCGCTTGAAATTCTCGAATCTCTCCGCGCTCGCAATCAGACGACGCAAACTCTCATCAATGTGACGTTCCTTCGCGCCGACGAGGCGACGATTGCCGTCGAGCGCGACCCATTGAATATCGAAAACACGCGCCCCAAACGTCGCCACGTCGCGTTCACGGTTCGGCGTCGTGGCACGCTTCAAAAGTTCGACGCCGATGTTTACATCAAGGTCGCTCGCCGTCGCACCGCCGTCGAACCCGTTCTCTGCATCGCCCGCGCCGACAATGGCGAGCATCGAGAGTTGTGCCTTCTCCAAGATGGACGGAGGCAGCGCGTAGCCGACCCCGTTGGCTTGCCCGTTGACGACCACGGCGAGAGTTGAGAGGGTCTCGCCCAAGTTTTTGAGTTGCCGTGCTTGTTCGTCCTCCTGCGCCCGCCGCGCTTCGTTCACCACCTCTTCCGGTAGACTGCTGAACCACTTTTCCAGCGAACGATTAAAAAAGATGTAAGAGAAGACGGCCATGCCCGTAATCGGCAGGAGACTGAGCGTGATGAAATAGACGACGAGCCGCGTCTTTATCTTCGAGCCGAGTTGGCGTTCGCGGCGTTCGCGCCGGAGTTTGAGAAGGTTGCGGACGAAGATGAAAGTGAAGACGATGAAGGCGGCGAAGTTGAGCGACGAAAGCGCGTAGAGCAGCAGCGTATCGGATGCCGTGTCGGGCGTGAAGACTTCCCACAACCCGAAGACCTGCAGCACCACCAGCACCGACAACAACAACACCACCAGCCCGCCGAGCAACCACGGCGCGCTCCGTCGTCGTCGTTTCGGCTCGTTCAATGCGTCGAAGTTTTCGTCCTGCGCCTTCATACTCATCAGAATGGAATGCGGAGAGTTTATCACGCCGCGACGAAAAGCAGGGATGAGGGATGAAGCGAAAGCATTTCATCATTGATTCATCGGGTCATTGACTCATTGATTTACTCACGCAATGAAACAATGATGCGATGAAGAAACGAATCAATCTCTTATCCCTCATCCCTTCGCACTTGTCCCTGTTATAGTTGGAGGCGGATATTCGATGTCGAACCAGAATCCTTTTATCAAGACGATGCGACGCGTGTTTGTCGATGAGGGAGGCCGTCTGCGAAGCGGTTGGCGTCTCTTGATTTTCGTCGTCGCTTTTCTCATCACGGGCGCTTTTCTCATCACACTCATACGGCTCGCGCTCTCTGCCGCTCTTGTCTATACGACGACTGATGCAGACGAAGTGCTTGACATGGGTTGGGGCTACGTGGTGCAGGGCTTCGTCATGCTTGCCGCCGCGACGCTGGTTGGTTGGGCGTGCGGACGTTGGCTCGAAGGATTGCCGTGGAGCGCCGTAGGTTGGACGCGGCATCACGGATGGTTGCGGGATTTGTTGGTCGGTTCAGTGCTTGGGGCGTGCGGGTTGATGCTGGCGGCTCTGCTGGCGACGGCGGCGGGCGGCTTTCGTTTCGCGTTCGCGCCTACGGATGCGCTGTTTGCAATCGCGCAAACCGCCGTCGTCGCCGCGCTCATCTTCGTTCTCTCTGCCGCCGCCGGAGAAGCGGCTTTTCGCGGTTATCCATTACAGACTTTGCTGCGTTCGCTGCCCGCGTGGGCGGCGCTCATTCCGTCGTCTCTACTCTTCGCGTCGATTCACCTGATGAACCCGAACGTCGCGCGCGGCTTCACATTCATCAACACGGTGCTCGCCGGAATCTGGCTCGCCGTCGCCTACGTTCGCACGCGTAGCCTCTGGTTTCCGCTCGGCCTCCACTGGTCTTGGAACTGGACGATGGGCGCATTGCTCGGACTCCCCGTGAGTGGCATCACAGAGGTCGCGCCCGCGCCGCTCCTGCGTGCGACAGACTTCGGCCCCGCGTGGCTCACTGGCGGCTCCTACGGCCTCGAAGGCGGCCTCGCATGCACCCTCGCGCTCGTCATCTCAACCCTTTTCATCTCGCGCACCTCCCTCGTCAGCAAAACAGATGAAAGGCAAGAGGCAAAAGACATGCAAAAAGAAGAACAGCCGGTCGCTCATCTCAATGCAGATTAGCTTGCGGCTGCTCGTTCTGATTTAACTTTTCCCTTTTACTTTCGCCTTACCTCTGGTCGATTGGCACGTAAGCGACTCCGCGCGGACCTGTGTATTCCGCGCGCGGGCGGATGAGTCGGTTGTTGTCATACTGTTCGAGGATGTGGCCTGTCCAACCGCTGATGCGGCTGACGGCGAAGATGGGCGTGAAGAGGTCGAGCGGGATGCCCATCATGTAGTAGGCCGAACCGGAATAGTAATCGACGTTTGGATACAAGCCCTTCTCTTTGAAGACGACCTCGCGAAGTTTTTCCAGCATCTCGAACCAATGCGTGTCGCCATGAGTTTCGCCCATCTCTCTGGAAAACTCGCGGAGGTGTTTGGCGCGCGGGTCTTCTGTGCGATAGACGCGATGACCGAAGCCCATAATCTTCTGCTTCTGCGCCAACGCATCCTTAATCCACTCCTCCGCGCGCTCGACGCTGCCGATGCCGAGCAGCATCTTCATAACGTTGGTATTCGCGCCGCCGTGCAAGGGGCCGGAGAGTGCGGCGATGGCTGCCGTCACCGAGCCATACATATCTGCAAGCGTCGCGGCGACGACGCGACCCGTAAACGTCGAAGCATTGAGTTCGTGGTCGGCGTGGAGAATCAGACACACGTCGAAGATGCGCGCGTCGCGTTCGGGCGGCATCTCGCCTTTGAGCATGTAGAGGAAGTTGGTGGCGATGTTGAGTTCGGGCTTGGGAGCAACGGGGTCTTTGCCGTTGCGGATGCGGTCGATGGTGGCAACGATGACGGGAAACTGCGCGGTCAGGCGCGTCGCCGTGCGGATTGCGCCCTCGCGTGAAATGTCGCGCGCGTGTTCGTCATAGAAGGCCAGCGCGGAGACGGCTGTACGCAACGCGTCCATCGGGTCGGCCTCGCGTGGAAAGCGACGAATCATCTCGACAATCTCGCCGGGCAACTGCTGATTGGCGGCGATAGCACGCCGGAATTCGTCGAGTTCGTCGCGTTTCGGAAGACGCCCGTGCCAGAGCAGATAAATCACTTCTTCAAAGGTGGAATGCTCGGCAAGATCGTGTATGTCATAACCTTGATAGATGAGTACGCCATTGATGCCGTCAACGTCGCCAATGGATGAAGTCGCCGCTGTAACTCCTTCGAGTCCGGCAGAACTCTTCGGGGTCACAGCAGTGCTCTCCTTCGCGTTATCCATGTTCTTTTATCCTTAGTTGTAGAATAAATCGAAGATAGCAAAGACAGTCTCGCATGACAAGTAACGAGTACGGAGTGATGTGTGATGAATGATGACTTGTGAGTGATAAGAAACGATGTGTTTCTTGTTTTCACTTTCTTCGCATCACTTATGACTCAACATCCAACACTACTTTGACTGTTTGGCCGCGCGCGATTCCCAGACGACGCGCGGCGGAATCGCGGAACACGGCTATCTCAAGTAAACCCGCGCTGCCCCAGAGGGCGAAGGGTTCACCCGGCGCGTCTGTCTCGTCGGCAAAGAAGCGACGGAAAGAGCGAACTTCATGCTCGCCGACGACGATGCGCGCGCCACGTGCGATGTTGTCATTCGTCAAATCACTGCGCGAGATGTTGGTGATGCAGTTGCCGAAGCGGTCGATGTGGATGATGGAAGCATGGAGCGTTCCGTCTGCGGCGCGTTGCGGTGTGGGGCGCGCGAGTTGCACGAAGTTCTCGATGCGTTCGCCTAACTCGCGCGGCTCGACGCCGTTGAGCAGCGCACCCGCAACGGGCGCAAAGAGGTCGCGCCCGTGAAACGTCGCATCCACGTTGTGACGAAAATATTTCTCGTTGGTTAAATGATAGACGCCGAACTCGCGCTCGCGACTGTAGACGTAGCCGAACAGGCCGTTGTCCGGGCCGACGAAAAGATGTTCGCGCGTTGCGACGAGAATCGGTCTGCGTGCCGAACCGACGCCTGGGTCAACCACCGCGACATGCACCGTCCCTGACGGAAATGTTTCATAAGCGGCGAGCAACGCGAACGCCCCGGCCTCGATGTCGTGCGGCGGAATCTCATGTGTGATGTCGATAATCTGTGCGCGCGAGCAGACTCGAAGCAGCGCGCCTTTCATCGCTCCGACGAAATAATCCGCCGTGCCGAAATCGGTGAGCAGCGTGGCGAGCATAAAGACTTGAAGGGGAACGGGGAACGTTTAAATGGAGAAGGGGAAATGGTTAAAGGGGCAAAGGGGTAAGAGTTTGAAAGGAAAGATAAAGGTAAGCGAGCCGGATGTCGTTGGCGTTATCGGCAACCCTTTTCCGTTTCGCCGTCCAACACTGTTCCCTTCCCAGTCTGACCCTGTACCATTTTAACCTTTTGCCCGTTTCCCCTTTGACGGTTTATTGCGTGCGCGTGTCGCCTGTGGTGCGGATACGGAGTTGCTGGCCGCGTTCAAACTGGATGTCTTTGCCGCGTTGGGTAAGCACGCCGCCCGTGCCGACCGCACCGCCGATGGCCGCACCGATGGCTGCTCCCTTGCCGCCTCCGGCAATCGCGCCGATGATGGCACCGACGCCCGCCGTCGCACCGACTTTCGCTACGTCGTCTTTAGTCGAAGACCTGCCACGCACGCCGCCTTCGGGGTCAACGTCGCCGACCTGTTCCTCGCCGCCGACGGGTATTACTTCGACCACTTGCGCGTTGAAGTCAGCCCAGGGGCCGTTGACGAAACGAATCTGGTCGAAGTCGAGCTGCAACTCCGACGTGCCGCGCACTTTGGGCGCACGGCGCACGCGCGTCACGCGCCCGCTCACGATGGCACCTTCGTATTCGCGCGGCTCTATGACGCGCGCCTCGAAGCGGTCGCCGCGCTGGCTCACGTCCGAGGAGAGTCGGTTCAAAAGTTCGACGCGCAGCATGGTATCGGCGGGGATGAGACTCGTCGTGCCCCGCCGTCCAGAGGTGTTGCTGCCTGACGCGTTGCCGTCGTCGTTTCTGTTACGCGCCGCGCTGTCAGACGCTTGACGGTCGTCAACGTCCGCGTCTCTATTCGCCGTGCCGATGTTTTGATTTGTCGAATCATCATTGCGACGGGAGGCGACGCCGTCGTCCGTGTCGTCCGTGGTCGCGGCGTCAGCGACGGTTTCGCGGCGTCGCAGATTGGTGGGCACAGTCGAATCAAAACCGCGTTTGTCGTAGCCCGCCGCGTAGCCCGACTCGAAGCCTTGACGGTAGCCGTCGCGGTAGTCTTCCAGCGAGCCGTAGGCGGCAACGTACACACGGTCGGCGCGTCGGTAATCATCTTTGCCGCGATAGTCGCGTGCGCGACCCTCAACCGTGTCGCGCCATCCCGTTTGATAACCGTCGGAGTAGCCCGTGCGATAACCGCGTTGGAGCGTGTCAGCGGTGGTTGTTTGCACGGACGCGGCGGCCTTGACGGTGTTGGAACGCAGCGAGACGGGCAAGACGACGAGCGCAAGCGCGAGCCAGAACGAGGCGGCGACGAAGCGTGGCGGATTTTTCATCCTCGGTTTCTCCTTCGGAAACGATTCTAGCAGAATCAAAATGGTCTTCAATTGGTCGTTGGTCTTCGTTGGTCGGCGGCGTCTCGCCTTCAAACGTCCATGACAGTATGCTATCACGCCGTCCGGCGTTGCGAAATCGGGGACTCGCTTGACGCCCTTTAGTTGACACCGTTAGACTTGCAAGCAACGCACAACGCGAGTGAACTGATGGGAAGAGTGCGCGGGTAAGCAATCCGCAAGAAGCGTCCCTGCTGGCCTATAGATGCACTTTTTGCCCCGCCGGTTGGCGCAAACGAGGAATAATGCCGCTCCGTCGAGTCTACATGGATTACAGTGCTACGACGCCCGCAGACGCGCGCGTGGTCGAAGCGATGCTGCCGTTTCTGACCGAAAAATTCGGCAACGCTTCGAGCGTCCACTTCTTCGGGCAGGAGGCACGTGCGGCGGTTGACCGCGCGCGTCGGGATGTCGCCGCGCTCGTCGGCGCACGCCCCAACGAAGTCGTCTTTCTCTCCGGCGGAACCGAAGCCAATAATCTAGCGATTCGCGGCATCACCGAATCCGCCATCGAACACGGTCGACACGTTATCACTTCCGCTATCGAACACTCGGCGGTGCGCGGCGTCTGCGACGCTTTGGAGCGACGCGGTTGGGAAGTGACGCGGCTGCCCGTTTACGAAGACGGCATCGTGCGCGTCGAAGACGTGCGCGCCGCGATTCGTCCAGACACCGTGCTCATCACCATCATGCTCGCCAACAACGAAATCGGCACGATTCAACCGATTGAGGAAATCGGCCAACTCGTCCGCGAAGCGCGCGAGGGCGGGCATCGTTACATCTGGTTGCATACTGACGCGGTGCAGGCGGCGGGACGCATGAGCGTCGATGTCGAACGACTCGGCTGCGACCTCCTTTCGCTCTCGGCTCATAAACTCCACGCGCCAAAGGGCATCGGCGCGTTGTACGTCCGTCGCAGCGTGCGACTCGTCCCGCAGAGCGTCGGCGGTCATCAGGAACGCGAACGACGCGCGGGCACCGAATCCGTCGCTTCCATCGTCGCCTTCGGCACCGCCGCACGTCTCGCGCGCGAAGAACTCGACGCACGCACGGCACACATGCGGCGTCTGCGCGACCGCTTCGAGGCGAGCATCGCGGCGAGTATCCCCGACATCGTTTTCAACGGTCACACGTCGCGGCGTCTGCCGCATCTCTCGAACATCTCTTTCCGCTACATCGAAGGCGAGGGACTATTGATAAATCTCGACATGCAAGGCGTCGCCGTCTCTACAGGGTCAGCTTGCTCGTCGGGTTCGCTTGAGCCTTCGCCCGTGATTCGCGCGCTCGGTCGCAACGACGAACTAGCGCGCGGCTCGATTCGCTTCAGCCTCGGCAAAGACACGACCGACGCCGACATCGACTATGTACTCGAAGTGCTCCCGCGCGCCGTCGAAAATCTGCGACGCCTCTCGCCGCTCTATCAACAATCGCTCGCCGCGCGTTCGCCGTGCGAGACGGTTGATACCGACACCGCCATCCCCGTCGAAATTTAGAGCACACTTCAAAAGATGAAGAAGGCAAAGAGTGAAAGTAAAAAGGCAAAAGTGAAGAAGACGGCGCTCCTCACTTTTGCCTTTCACCTTTTTATTTTTGCCCTTCTCTCTGATTCCGGCTGAACCGTCGTGCCCTACTCCGCCGCTTTCACAGACCACCTGACGAACCCGCGCAACGGCGGCGAACTCGCGGACGCCAACGCCGTCGCCGAATCGACGAATCCCGTCTGCGGTGACCGACTGCGCCTCTCGCTACGCATCGCCGGAGGACGCATCGAAGCGGCACGATTTCTCGCTTACGGTTGCGCGCCGACGCTCGCCTGCGGCTCCGCCCTCGCCGCGATGATTGAAGGCATGACGACCGTGGAAGCGTCGCGACTGTTGCGTCAGGATGTCGTGCGCGCCGTCGGAGGTTTGCCCGCGCGCAAGCAACACGCGGCGGCGCTCGCCATCGAAACCCTTCATGCCGCGCTCGCTGCACAGACCGATTAGTGATTCCAATTAAAAATGCAAAAGTAAGAAGGCAGCCCCTCTTACTTTTGCATTTTTAATTTTTAACTTTACCTTAGTTTTTAGGAGGTGCGCTGGTTCCGCGCGGGCGGTTGAAGGGCGACGAGGCGAGCCACGCGGGCATCTGTTCGGCGTTGGCGACGCGCATGCCGATGACGAGGCCGACGGTGGCGAGCGTGTGCGGCCCAGACCAGTTCCAATCGGGCATCACTTTGTCTTCGGGCGAGTGGTAGTCGGTCTCCATCCATTTCTTGAGACGCGGCAACCAGACGGACGACTCGGTGGCGGGCGCACCCATCATCATCAGCGCGGGCACGCCGCGCTTCACAAACGCGTAATGGTCGGAGCGTTGGAAGACGCCTTCTTCGGGCACGGGGTCGGGTTCGACGATGTTGCCCGTGGCGGCGACCGCGCCTTCAAAGACCGCGCCGAGGTCGGAATGCTCCTGCCCCCAAGCGACGATGCGTTTGACGGGTGCATAAATCTCCGAGCCTGCGCTGTCGTGATTGATGTCGGCGACGACCTTTTCAATCGGCCATGTCGGGTTGCGAACCCAGTGTTCGGCTCCGAGCAGCCCGTATTCTTCGCCCGTCACGGCGAGAAAGATGATGGAGCGGCGCGGTTTGGGCGTCGCTTTGGAGAAGGCTTCGGCGATGCCGATAATCATGCCTGTGCCGAGCGCGTTGTCGGCTGCGCCGGGATAGATGCGACCGAAAACGTCAACGCCGTAGGCATCGTAGTGCGCCGTATAGACGACGGCCTGGTCTTTGAGTTTCGGGTCGCTACCTTCGAGCACGCCGACGACGTTGCTGCTCGTACCTTCCTCTTTCTTGACGCGCAACGTGAGCGTCGCCGTCTTCGCGAGGTCGCGCGAAACGTTTTCGCCCGCCGTCGCTTTCTCCAACGTCTGCGCGTAGGTTGCGCCGCTTCCGGCGAAGAGTTTTTCGACGGCGGCGTCGCTGGCGAGAAGGATGGGAGGAAGTTTGAACGGCGGTTCGGGCGCGGTGGCGAGCGAGACGCGGCGACGCGAGAGATAGTTGGAAATCACGGAGAAAGGCTGCTTAGCGTTGCCGACATTGGCGAGAATGAATGCCGTCGCGCCGCGACTGAGAATGTTCATCAGGCGCGTCTGCGGGTTGCTGGCCTTCGCCCACGCGGCTTCATCGACGCCCTTCGGTCTGCCGTTGAGCATGACGACGATTTTGCCTTTGAGGTCGAGACCCGCGAGGTCGTCGCGTTTGAGTTCCTCGGAGACGACGCCATAGCCGATGAAGGCCACACCGCCCGACGCGTCGGCCTGCTCGGAAGTGTAAGGCGGCGGCACGACGAAGTCTTCTGCAAATTTGAGCACCGTGTTATCGCCTAACTTGACCGACGATTCGGGCAACACCTGCGCCACTTTGAACTTGATGGCTTGCATGTAGGTGCCCGCATCGCCGAGCGGCTTCAAGCCGAATTTAGCGTAGCGTTCGGCAATGTAGCGCGCCGCTCGGTCTGCGCCGGGTTGGGCGGTGCCGCGTCCCTCCATCTCTTTTGACGAAAGTGTGGTGACGGCTTCGCGGATGGTTTCGAGTTTTAATTGCGAGACGGTATCGCGTTCTGTTTTGCTGAGCGGCGTCGAAGGCTTGGCGGCGGCAGTCGTGGCCGTCGTTGTCGCGCTTTGTTGCCAACCGAGCGCGGGCGACGACAGAACGGCGAGCGCCAACACGACGGACAGAAAGTTGCGCCATTGAATTTTTTCGGAAAGCGATTGCATTAAGGTGTTCTCCAAAGAGTCGAAGTCTGAGATTCGTGACGTGTGCAAGGGTGTATACGTTGCTCTCGGACAAAGGGTTGCGTTGTTTACGCAGACAGATTCTCGGATGCGTTTACGAAGAAATGGAACGCCCGAAAACTCTCACAGCGCGAACTTTTCATAACGAATTTTGACCCGACCATGCCAGTCTTCCGACTTGAAAAGACGCGCGCCGCCATCGTGTTTAATCAGCAATTCGGTTTCGCTCAGCCAATGGCCTCGACCACCGGGTCGCCGCCGCGACCGCCAGGCGCTTGGCCGTGATTGGTGTCGACGACAAAGACGTTGCCGCCCTCGTTCACCAACCATTCATCAATTCGTAAAATCGAAATCTGCGTGCTGTAACTCGTCGTCGCGCCGCAGTCGCGTTGAAAAACGACGGCCTTCCACTTCCCTCCGGGCGCTTGAGCTTCACCTAGTAATTCGTTGCCGCACCCGTCGCTCAAATCCAGACAGGCCACGCTTACCAAAGGCAGCAGGAGAATGACCAGCGCAAACAACAGAAAGGTTTGCTGCTTCGGCATGTCGCTCTAGGTACGACGCGCACAACGACGGCGCTCAGGGCGCAGCGAGGCGCGGGCGTGTGCCGGAGGGTTGAATGACTTTTCCGGTGTGATATTCGGGGCCGCAACGGCGTCGCGGTTCCTGCCCGATGACGAATGTTTTGGTGCGGACGACGGGACACGTGGCGACGGCGAGGAGTCCTGTGGTGGGGTCGATGTCGAGCGTGATAGAGCCTGATAGACGCGTCGAGCCGTCGGGGTTCGTCACGCCGCGACCTTCGAGGCGTGGAGGTGTGCGCGTCGTCGAGCGCGGCGTCTCTTCGGGCAGAGGTAACTGCGGCACTTCGACGGGAGGCAGAGCGCCGGGCGCATCTTCGTCAACGCCTTCCAGTTCGTCTTCTGCCGCGGGCAGTTCGTCGAGCGGGGCATCGCTGACGGCGGTCGGCGCGGTGTTGTTGATGAAGAATTCGGTGCGCTTAGTAGGCAACTCGGCGGCGGCGAGGAGTCCCGTGCGCGGGTCGATGTCGGCCTGCTGAAGACCTGCGGGCTGCTGCCAGTCGCCGCCCCATTCGGGATGCGCGGCGAGCGCGGCGGTCATGAAATCAGACCAGATAGGCAAAGCCGAATCTGCGCCCGTCAAGCCGAGTTCGGTATTGTCGTCGAAGCCGACCCAAACGACGCAGACGAGATTGGGCGTGAAGCCCGCGAACCAACCGTCGCGCGACGTTCCGGTCTTGCCCGCGACGTTGGCGCGAAAGCCGCGCGAACGAAGTTTGGCCGCCGTGCCGCGATTGACGACATCCTTCATGAAGGAATTCATGACGAAGGCTACATCGGGCGTGAGCACTTCGGTTTTCTGCGTCGAGCGCGCGGCGACGGTCGCGCCGCGTCCGGTCGTGACGCGTTTAATGGCGACGGGCGACGTGCGCGTGCCGAGCGTGGCGAAAGATGTGTAGGCGGAAGCGACTTGCAGGGGCGTCGCTTCGTTGGTTCCGAGCGCCATCGCCAGATAGGGTCGCTTCGGTTTCGGGAGTCCCGCTTTGGTCGAGAGATTCATCACACGACCGATAGTTACCTCCTCGGCCACTTCAACCGTCACGACGTTGAGACTACGGACGAGCGCATCGCGCAAGGTGACGGGCGCGTTGGTGTAATGGTCGCCGAAGTTGCCAGGCGAGTATTCCTGATTATCGACGTAGAAGGTTTTGGGCGCGTCCTGATAAGTGGTGGCCGCCGTGATGAGTCGTGGCACGGGGTCGAAGGCGGTGTTGAGCGCGGTGGCATAGACGAAGGGCTTGAAGACGGAGCCGGGTTGCCGCATCGCGTCGGTGGCGCGATTGAGTTGGCTGCGTTCGTAATCACGACCGCCGACCATCGCCACGATTTCTCCCGTCTGCGCGTTCATCGCAACGAGCGACGCCTGCAACGTGCCGGGCGGAAAACGCTTGGCATAAATCTTGTCGAGCGCGGCGAGTTGCTTGACGACCGCCGCGTATGCCGCGCGTTGCAAATCCATATCGACCGACGTGTAAATGCGTAGGTGTTCGGCGGCGTTGGTGTCGGCCAGAATTTCGCCGAGTTGGCCTTGCGCGTAATCGACGAAGTAGGGCGCGTCGGAGGCGTCGATGCGTCCGCGTTGCGGCGCGACCTTCAACTCGACCGACTGCGCGCGCGCCGCTTCCAGGTCGGTAATCGCGCCCGTGCCCGCCATGTCTTTGAGAACCTGATTGCGACGGTCGGCGGCGGTTTCGGGATGACGATAAGGGTTGTAGCGATTCGGGCTGCGGATTATTCCGGCGAGGAAGGCGGCTTCGGGCAGCGTCAACGCCGTCACGTCTTTATTGAAATAAGCCTCGGACGCTTCGCCGAAACCTTTGATGGAGAAACCCGCGCGCTGCCCCAGATAAATCTCGTTGCAGTAGAGCGCGAAGATTTGCTCTTTCGTCAGACGCGTCTCAAGAATAATCGACATGTAGGCTTCGGCGAATTTTCGCCGCCACGTCTGTTCAGGCGAGAGGAGGAGATTCTTGACGAGTTGCTGCGTGATACTGGAACCGCCCTGCCGCGCGATGGGCGAGTTGTTGGGGTCGAGTTCGTAGCGACGGACGAAGGCGCGCACGATGCCGCGCAAGTTGATGCCGTAGTGGTCGAAAAAGGTGCGGTCTTCCGTCACCGTGATGGCTTTGACGAGATGCGGCGGGAGGTCTTGAAAGCCGATGATTTTGCGTCGTTCGCGTTCCTGCCCGGAGACGGAGCTAATCTGTTCAGGTTCGAGCGGCGCGGCGTCGAGTTTGGCGTTCGTGTCGAGATTGACGATTCCGGCGACGGGTTTTCCGCCGCGCGCAAACTGCACGCGCAGACGCGGGAAAGCCAACTGCCCGTCAACCTCCGCATCCTTGCTCGGTTCGATTTCGAGCGCCGCGCCGTTGGTCTTGAAACGCCCACGCGAGCCGTCGGCCTGCGTCGTCTTTTCCACGTAGCCACGACGTTTAAGTCGCCCGACGAGTTCGTCCAGCGACGTTGTTTCGCCAACGCGCAAGGTCTGCGGCGCAGCATAGATTCCCGCCGAGCGCGTGAAGATTTCGCCGCGCAGCAGACGGTCTATGCGACCGGAAAAAATCCAGTAGTAATAACCGAGGACGCCGAGCGCGATGGTGATTAAAAAGACGAGCGGAATAATGACGGGAGGACTAAAGATGCGCCGCCGCCAGCGACGCCAGAAGCCCGGCTCCGGCTCTTCATACTTGACTACGCGCCGCGCGCCGCCGCTACTGCTGCGACGACCCTTGACCGGTGGCACGCGCCCTTCTGGTGGATGACGAACAGCCATCGTTTTTATAGTAAATGGTAAATGGTAAATGGTAAATGGCGAATCGCGGCTTGTCCTGCACGTGTGCGAATTTCGCGGCGGCATTGAAACTGTTCGTTTTTTCCATTTACCATTTACTATTTCCCATTTACCAGCTATTTGACACGCCGCTTCCCTTTTCGCTACCGTGACGCGTTCCGCCCGTAGACGCCCGTTTGATGCCATTTGAGACAGATGAGTTCGATGCCTTCCCCGACGAGCCACAACCGGAGTTCGCGCAAGCGGCTCGTTTATTCAGTCGTCGCGCTGCTTGGCTCCGCACTCTTTGGCACCACTGGCTTCATGCTCGTTGCGGGATTATCGCTCGCCGATAGCCTCTACATGACCGTGATGATTGTCTCAACGGTCGGCTACGGACCGTCGTTCGAGATGTCTGCGGCGGGGCGAAACTTCACTATCTTGTTTATGATTGTGGGCGTCGCCTCGACCGCCTACGCGTTGTCGAGCGCGGTGCAGGCTCTCGTCCAATCAGAGATTGTGGCGGCGCTCGGTCAACGCCGTCGTCATCGTGAAATGAGCAAACTCCACAACCACTTCATCATCTGCGGTGCAGGCCGCGTCGGCGCACGTATCATCCATGAAATGCGACGCGCACACGTTCCCTTCGTCGTCATTGAAACCGACACGCAGAAGACCACTGACTTATCTGAACGCGGCTTCCACGTCCTCAATCACGATGCGACGCTTGACGAGACTCTACGCGAAGCGGGCGTCGAACGTGCGCGCGGACTGGCCGCATGCCTGCCCGACGACGCCGATAACGTCTACGTCGTCTTGACGGCGCGCGACATGAACAAGAATCTCTACATCGTCGCGCGAGCGATTGAAGAACAGGCCGAGTTGAAGTTGAAGAAGGCGGGAGCGAATCGCGTGGTCGCGCCGATTATCATCGGCAGCCATCGCATGGCGCAGGCTTTGATGAAGCCCGCGCTCGCCGATTTTATGGATTCGGTGACGGCGGAAAACCTCGACCTCAGTTTCGAGGAGGTGGAAGTCTCGCCCGCCTCCGCTTACGCCGGACACAAACTGCGCTTCACCACCATTCGCTCCGAACTCGACATCGTGATTATCGCCATCCGACGCAAAGACGGCGAGATGACTTTCAACCCATCGGGCGAAACGCGCATGGAAGCGGGCGACCTCCTGATTGCCATCGGTCGCCCCGAATCCCTCGTTGAACTCGCACGGGTCGCACGCGGCGACAGTAAGTAGTGGTTGCTGGAACACGAAACTTGAGAGTTTTAGTCACAGGCGGGAGCGGTTATCTCGGCACGCACGTCCGTCGTTTTTTCGGAGCCGACGATTTCTCGCGCCGCTCCAATCTCGATATCCTCGACCCGCGCGACGTGCGACGCGTCGCCGATTATGATGTCGTCATTCATCTCGCCGCGCATCTCGACAAAAGCCCTACTGCCGCCGACGATTGTTTTCGCACCAATGCCGAAGGCACCGCCAACGTCATCGAACAGATGCAGCCCAACAGCGTCTTCATCTATGCTTCGACAAAGGACGTTTACGGCTCGCACGCCGCAGGCTTCAAAGAAGTGCCGGAGACGTGCCCGACCGATTACTGCGGACAGTCGCCGCTCGAATGGTCGAAGTTAATCGGCGAGCGTTACGTAGATTACTACGCCGCCGCACGCGACGTGCGCGTCTGCATCTTTCGTCTCTCAGCCGTCTACGCGCGCCCAACCGAAGGCAACGCTTCGGGTTTTGTGACGCACTACGTCGAAGCCGTCAAGCGTCGGTGGCCGCTGCGGCTTCCCTTTGGCGGCCAACCCGTCCGCGACATCCTCCACGTCGATGATTTCTCGCGCGCCTGTCGCGCCTTTATCGACTCGTCGAACGTGCGCGGCATGTATAATCTCGGTGGCGGCAAACAGAACGCGGCGACTTTGCGCGAGATGGTCGAGAGGGTAGGGCGCATGATTGAAATCGAACCCGTGTGGGACGAAAGCGCAAACACGCTCGCGCCCGTGCCGCTCAATTACATTTCCGATTTGACGCGCGTCCGCCGCGAACTCGGCTGGCAACCCACAATCGGTATCGAAGAGGGTTTGAGAAGTCTGCTTTGAACAAACGCGCGATGCAAATTGATGAAATCCGTCGCGTCGTCGTGCGCGGCGCAAACTGGGTCGGCGACGCGGTGATGACTGTGCCCGCGCTCATCGAGTTGCGGCGCGTGTTGCCCTGCGCGCACATCACTCTCGCCACGCGCGCGTGGGCGGAAGGCATCTTCGCCGATGCCGATTTCATCGACGATTTGATGATTACAGATGCGCCGACGCGCGGCGTCCGACGCTTCTTTCGTCAGGCGAAGGAGTGGCGAAAGCGACGTTTCGATTGTGCCGTCCTCTTCCCGAATGCCTTCGAGCCTGCGCTGTTGGCCTTCGCCGCGCGCATCCCGCTCCGCACGGGTTACGCGACCGACGGACGCCGCCCGTTGCTCACACACCCGCTTGACGTTCCCACGTGGCGTGGGCGTCGGCACGAAGTCTTCTACTATCTCAACATCATCTCCGAACTCGAACAGCATTTGACGGGCGCGACGCACGTCAACTTCGACCAGACGCAACTGCGCCTCGGCGTCTCCGGCGCACGCGAGGCGACGGCGCATGAGTTGCTTCGTCGCGTGGGCGTGACGTTTCAACGCCCGCTCGTCGCGCTCTGTCCCGGCTCGACCAACAGCCGCGCCAAGCGTTGGCCGTCTGCGAATTATGCTGCGCTCGCTGACCGTCTCATCGAAGAGGCGGGTGCTGATTGCATCCTCATCGGCGCGCGTGAAGAACTCGACGTGACGCGCGAGGTCGCGGCGCGCATGCGCCGTCAACCCGTCGTGCTGACAGGGGAGACGAGCCTTGCCGAGACGGTGGCGGTTCTCGGTCTGGTAGACCTTCTCGTCACGAACGATACAGGCCCCGCGCACATCGCCGCCGCGCTCGCGCGCCCCACGCTCGTCATCTTTGGCCCGACCGACCCGACGACCACCAGACCCTTCTCGCACGTCGCGGAAGTCATCCGTCATCCGCCCGTCTGCGCGCCGTGTATGTTGCGCGATTGTCCCATCGACCATCGCTGCATGACGGCGATTACACCCGCCGAAATCTTTGTGCGCGCCGTCGAAATTTTGGAAAGGCATCCGGCGTTTGCGACGCAACAAGCGACGGGAGCGGAGGTCGTGCGATGAAGGATGAAAAGTTGGTGCACGAAGATGGTCGTGCGTCGAAGCGTCGCGCGGTTTTCATCGACCGCGACGGGACGATTTCGGAGGAAGTCGGTTATGTTAATCACCCGACGCGTTATCGTGTGTTTCCGTATGCGGCGGAAGCCGTCGCGCTGCTGCGTCGTGCGGGATGGCTCGCCGTGTTGGTGACGAATCAGGCGGGCGTGGCGCGTGGCTATTTCGCAGAGGAGATGATTGGCGAAGTGCACACCGTTCTCGCGCAGGAGTTGGAGCGCGGCGGCGCGCGGCTCGATGCGATTTACTATTGCCCGCATCATCCGTCGGTGGGCGAAGCGCCTTATCGTTTCGATTGCGATTGCCGCAAACCGAAGCCGGGATTGATTCGACGCGCCGCCGACGAGTTCGACATCGACGTGTCGCGTAGTTGGATGGTTGGCGACCGTTATGGCGACGTGGAGTTGGCGCGTAACGCTGGCTTGCGTGCGGCGTTCGTCTTGAGCGGCTACGGGCGCGGCGAGTGGGAATATCAACGCGCGGCGTGGCGGCATCAACCGGATTTGGTCGCGAAGGATTTGCTCGACGCCGTGCGGCGTATCATCGACGCAGACGGCGAGCCGGAGACGCCATGAACGACGAATCCAATTCCCGCGACGCGACCGCCGAACTCGTTGACGACGCGCTCGTCGAGCACGACGAGGCACACGGCCATGTACGCGACGCGCTCGCAGAACGCCTCACCGCTGCGTTGCGTCGCTTTCCCACACGCCGCGTCGTCGTCGTCGGAGATTTAGTCGCAGACCAGTTTCTATACGGCGAAATCAGCCGCGTCTCGCGCGAAGCACCCGTGCTCATTCTTCGACACGAACGGACGGAGACGGTGCCGGGCGGCGCAGCCAACTGCGCTGCGAATCTCGCCGCGCTCGGCGCGCAGACCGCCATCGTCGGCTGCGTCGGAGAGGACGAAGCAGGACATGCGCTCGTCGGTAAACTTCAAGAAGCGGGCGTGGATTGCAGTGACGTCGCGCGTGTGCCGGGCATTCGTACGACGACGAAGGTACGCATCCTCGCCGGACATGCACACTCGACGCGGCAGCAAGTGATTCGCGTCGATTATGAGGATGCGCCGTTGGCGGATGCGGCGGCGCGGGCGCACATCCGTAGTCAGGTGGAGATGCTGGAGGCCGCCGATGCGGTGATTGTTTCCGATTATAACTACGGCGTGGTTTGCGTGGAGACGGCGCGCGCGTTGCGGCGTCTGATGCGTGAGCGGAACAAACTTGTGATGGTGGATTCGCGTTTTCGTCTCACGGAGTTTTCCGGTTTTACTTCGGCGACGCCGAACGAAGACGAGGTAGAACAGTTAGTGGGCAGACGCTTGACGGATAATGCATCGCTCGAAGCGGCGGCGCGCGAACTGCGCGAACGGCTCGACTATCGTGCGTTGCTCGTCACGCGCGGCAGCCGTGGCATGCTACTACTCGAAGAGGGCGCGGAGCCGCGTTATATCGAAGCGGTCGGCGCACGCGAAGCCGTAGACGTGACGGGCGCGGGCGATACCGTCATCGCCGCCTACACGCTCGCACTCGCTTCCGGCGCAACCTATTCGGACGCCGCGCATCTCGCCAACCACGCGGGCGGCCTCGTCGTCATGAAACGCGGCACGGCTTCGGTCAGTGCGCCGGAACTGCTCGCCGCGCTACTTCACCAAGACGAAACTTAATCGCTTCGACGCGACGGCGTTGATGTGCGACTTGCCATCTATCGACGACAGACGATGAATGATAAGGAGAGTTCGGGCAAAAATCTGATGTCTACCGCAAGCGACCAATCCAAATCGAATGCCGCCGCGCGCATCGTTGACCGTAATCGCTTGATAGCGCGTGTGGCGATTGCGCGTCGGAATGGTGCGCGCATCGTGTTTGCCAACGGCTGTTTTGACATTCTTCACGTCGGACACGTGCGTTACTTGGAAGCGGCGCGTGCGCTCGGCGACTTGCTGGTGGTTGGCATCAATTCTGACGAACAGGTGCGCGCACTCAAGGGTGAAGGACGCCCTCTGGTGCCGGAGAAGGAACGCGCGGAGGTCGTCGCGGGCTTGCGTGCGGTGGATTTGGTCACAATCTTTCCTGAGCCGACCGTGGAAGCGTTGTTGCTCGCCATCCACCCGGAGATTCACGCCAAAGGCACGGACTACACGGCGGAAACCGTGCCCGAACGCGATGTGGTACGCTCCTACGGCGGACGCGTGCAGATTGTCGGCGACCCGAAAGATCACTCCTCGACGGAAATGGTCAGGAAAGTAATGAGTGATGAGTGATGAGTGAAAGCAAATTCTTTTAACTCATTACTCATTACTCATCACTTTAGTTTTATGCGAATTCTCATCGTCAAACTCGGAAGCATCGGCGACATCGTGCACACGCTGCCTGCGTTGGCGGCTATCAGGCGTGCCGTGCCGCGCGCCGAGGTTGAGTGGGTGGTGGAAAGGCGCGCGGCGGAAATTTTGCGATACAACCCGCTTGTGAATCGTCTCATCGAAGTGGACACGAAGGCTCTGAGGCGCTGGCCGATGTCTGGGGAGACGCTGCTGGCACCGCGTCAGCAGTTACGTCGGTTACGCGCCTCAACCTTCGATATCGCCTTAGATTTTCAGGGACTCCTCAAATCCGCCGCCATCGCACGTCTGTCAGGTGCGCCTCATCGTTTCGGTTTTGCGCGCGAGGCTCTGCGCGAACCCGCGAGCCGTTTTCTTTTGACCGAAACCGTCCGCGTCCCCTCTCGCACGCACGTTATCAGAAAAAATCTTGCGCTCGCCGCGGGTGCGCTCCGTATCGAAGTGCCTGAAAACGCGGCTGATTTTGAGTTTCCCATCGGTTTGAACGACGCCGACCGACGAGACGCAGACGAGTTTGCGCGCGACGCCGGACGCGATTTTGCCATCCTGAATCCGGGCGGCGGCTGGCCGACCAAACAGTGGAGCGCCGAGCGTTTCGGCGCATTGGCCGACGAGATTTGGCTCCGTCACGGTCTGCGTTCGCTCGTCACTTACGGCCCCGGCGAACGCGCTCTCGCAGAGACAGTCGCGGCGTCGAGTCGGACGCGTACGGCGCGTGCGGTGAGTCCCGCATTGAAAACTTTTTACGCGCTGGCGCGTCGCGCCTCGCTCTACGTCGGTGGCGATACGGGGCCGACGCACTTGGCCGTGGCAGCGGGTACGCCCGTCGTCGGTCTGTTTGGCCCGACTGAATGGTGGCGCAACGGCAGCCCGCGCGAGCAAGACATCTCCGTCGAACGACGCGACATCGGCTGCCGCACGGATTGCCACAGGCGCGCGTGTTCGCAGTGGATTTGCATGGACATCGAAACGGGGAGCGTGCTTGAGGCGGTGAGCGAACGGCTGCGACGTGCGCGCGAGGCGGAAGGAGCGCAAGCGGTTTCGAGTGCGTAGAGGCGGAACATGGATGCAGCGTTGGCGCGTGCCGTTGGGTTTTGTGTGCGGCGCGTTTTTTATCGTCTTCGCGCGCCCCGAACCGCGGACGCTCGCCGTCGGCGGCGCGGTCGCCGTCGTCGGATTGCTCTTGCGCGCGTGGTCTGCCGGACACATACGCAAGAACGACCGCCTCGCCATCTCCGGCCCCTACGCACACACGCGCAATCCGCTCTACCTCGGAAGTTTCATTCTCGGCATCGGCTTCACCATCGCCGCTGCGTCGAGCGCGTGGCTGCTGTTAACACTCGGCGCGTTGTTCGCGTCTCTCTTTTTAGGCATCTATTTGCCCGTCATGCGCGTCGAAGCGACGACGCTGGCGAAACTCTTCGGAGACGATTACAAGCGTTACGCCGCCGCCGTCCCGCTCTTTTTTCCGCGACTCGCGCCCTACCGCGACGCCACGGAGAGCGCCACGAAGTTTGACGCGAGTCTGTACATGCGTTACCGCGAATACCGCGCCGCGCTCGGACTGGTCGTGGCGTGGAGCGTTCTGGCGTTGAAGCCGCTGCTCGTCGGCACGGGCTGGCCTCTGCTGAAAGCGATTTTTGGGAAGTGAGTCTGTTTTGAAAACTGCTGAAGTGAATTTGATTCTTATGTGGCGTCGAAGTTTGCTGGCACGTCTCGTCGTCGCCGCGATGGTCTGCGCGTTCATCTCGACCGCCGACGCCCACGCGCAACGTTCCAGCGCCTTGATTGAACGCCGCAGCAACAACGCCTCCACCGCTGCACCCGCGACGATGCCCTTCGAGCCTTCCGAAGAACTCGTCTATCAGGCCGAATTCTCCAAACTCGTCCTGCGTGGCATCCACATCGCCGAATTCAAATTCACCGCCGGACGCGCCGCTTCAACTTCACAGGTCAATTCAACCACCACTTCATCTTCATCAAACAACACAACGGCGACGAACGGCGACGCCGTTTCGCCAAACAACCCGACCGCCGCTTCCGCAACCAACAACGTCGCCAATGGGCAAGGAAAGCCTCTGCCCGCGCCGCTTTTCTTCACGGGCGACATCGTTTCGCGCGGTTGGTTTCGCAAACTCTTCGGCATCAATTTTCATTATCGCGTCGAATCCACCGTCGAACCCGAAGGATTCAAAATCCTCCGCACCAACAAACTCGACGAACAGGGCAAACGCGTCCGCATCAGCGAAGCCGTCTTCGACCGCGCGCAGAACAGCATCTCTTGGACGGAGCGCGACCCTAACGACGTCACACGCCCGCCGCGCGTCGTCAACTCGCCGCTTCAAGGCGCGTCGCACGACATCATCACCGCCATCTATTTCCTACGCACGCAGACGCTCACGCACGGCAAAACGTTTGAGCTAATGGTGAGCGATTCGGGTCGCGTCTTTCGCGTTCCGGCGCGTGTCTTCGCGGAAAAGAAGAAGATGAAAAGCGTGGTTGGCAGAGTCGCGGTCGTGCGCGTCGATGTCGAAATGTTCGGCGAGGGTCGTCTCGTCGAAGACGACGGGCGCTTGTCCATCTGGTTCACAGACGACGCGCGCCGACTCCCCATCCGCGCACGCATCAGCAGCGACCCCGGCACACTCGACATCACACTCAAAAGCTTCAAAAAACAGTAGTCAGTAGATGGGAGACAGTAGTCAGGAGAAACGCGCTGGTTGTGTTGCTCGTCTCGGCTTTCTTGTTTTTATGCTGCCCACTGTCTACTGTCTCCCGTCTCCTTCCTTTGCCATTGGTTTGACACCGCGCCGACAATCTCGTACAAATTGACCCGCTTTCATTGAGAACAAACGAGAAGTTTCCGCACGCGCTTTCGACGTGCGCGGAGTGTTGCGAGATAAAACCATGCCTTTTATTTTTCCGGGCAGTTCCGAGCAATTCCCTGCCGCCGTGCCCGTTCCTTTGCCGGAGTCGCCCACGGCGGCGGTACGCGATAAGTTGGCCGCGCTTTCGGTTGACGAACCGTTGCCCGAAGTCTACGCGGGCGACCTCATTCGTCTGCTCACACAATCTCCCTACCGTCTCTATCTCTACTGGAACCATGCGCGCGACCCCTTTGCCACACTTCGCAAAGCGGTCGGCGAACATGTCGCGTCGCACTATCGACTCGCGTTGCGGCTCATCGATGTCGAGAGCGGCGAGGAGAGTTTTTACGAAGCACCACCCGCGCGAAGTTATTGGTTCAACGTCCGACCGGGGCGGCAATATCGCGCCTTCGTCGGCTTCTATGCGCCGGAGCGTCCTTTTGTCCGCCTGCTCACGTCCGAGATTGCGCGCACGCCGCGCGTCAGCGTTTCGCCCTTGACCGACGAGACGCCTGAGTTTCACATCTCCGCCGCCCGATTCGCGGTCGTACTCAATGATGCGGGCTACGCCAGCGATGCACTCGAAATGACGCTCGAAGCGGCAGACGAAGCGAGCGGCGAGGCTAATCTGGCTGCCGTGACGCGTGCGCTCGCCCGCAACTTAACGGGCACGGATGCGCCCTTTGTCGCCGACGATGCGTTGAGCGAGATGCGTGCGCTGCTGGCCGGACTCGCGTTCGGCGTGCCGCCGGAGAGTTTGCTTCCGTTGCTCTCGAAGCCGCTCGCCGCGTGGCTCAAGGAGATGATGACGCTCGACCGCCGCGCGCTCGACGCGTCGCACCTGCTCGACATCCTCCGTTCGTCGCTCGCCATCGAGTTAGAGTACGACGAACGCTTCGATGCGGAGACGGCGGACGCCGTGCGACGTGCCGCGCGTTTTGTCTGGGGCGCGAGCGAAGTGCAGATGCAGTCGCCGACACGCGTGCCACACATCTGGATGCCAAGCATGAATCAGGGTCTCGTCTCGCGTCCCGCGCATTGGCGGACAACGCAAGCCAGTAGGCGGTCAGATTAAGGAATAATATCGAATTATCAACGGGGAGTGACGGGTTAAAAACACTTCTCTTTCATTCCGCAATTCGTAGTCCGCATCCCGAAATTAAAACTGTGCCTAACGGATACTTTAGTCTCGTTCTTCACGCGCATCTGCCGTTCGTGCGCCATCCAGAGCACCCCGAATTCTTAGAGGAAGATTGGCTTTACGAAGCGATGACGGAAGTTTATCTGCCGCTCATCTTCGTCTTTTCCAGTCTGCAACGCAGCGGCGCGCGTCCACGTTTGGCGATGAACGTCTCGCCGCCGCTCTGCGAGATGCTCGCCGACCCGCTCCTGCAATCGCGCTACACGCGACACCTCGAAAACCTCCTCGCGCTCACCGAAAAAGAGATTACGCGTACTACCCAAGAGGCTCCCGAATTCCTGCCCGCCGCGCGTATGTACAACGAGACGCTGAGCGCCGCGCGCCGTCTCTGGATGGACGTGTACGGGCAGAACATCGTGCGTGGTTTTCGTGAGTTGCAGGAAGAAGGCGTACTCGAAATCATCACCTGCGGCGCGACCCACGGTTTCCTCCCGCTCATCTCTACGACGGAAGCGCGTCGCGCGCAAATCGACATCGCCGTCACCAACTACCGCAAGCACTTCGGACGCCAGCCGCGCGGCATCTGGCTTCCCGAATGCGCCTACGAACCCGGCATCGAAACGTTGCTGGCAGATGCGGGCATCGAATATTTCATCGCCGACACCCACGCCATCCTCTACGGCGAGCCGCGCCCGCGTTACGGCGTCTTTTCGCCCGTGCGTTGCCCGAACGGCGTCGCCGTCTTCGCGCGCGACCTTGAGACGAGCCAGCAGGTTTGGTCGAGCATCATCGGTTATCCCGGCGACCCCGCCTACCGCGAGTTTTATCGTGACCTCGGTTGGGATGCGCCGCTCGAATATCTCCGTCCGCACTTGCATGCCGACGGCGAGCGTCGGCATCTCGGTCTCAAATATCATCGCATCACCGGACGCGACGTGGCGCAGGACGAGAAACTCCCCTACGACCCGGCAACCGCGCGCCGACGCGCTGCCGAAAACGCCAGCCACTTCATCGGCGAACGCATCAAGCAAGCCGTGCAACTTCGCGCCTCCTTCGGCGGTCGCCCGCCGCACGTCACGTCGCCCTACGATGCAGAACTCTATGGACACTGGTGGTACGAAGGCCCGCAGTTTATCGACTTCCTCTTTCGCCAACTCCACTGGAATCAAAAAGAGATTGAAGCCATCTCGCCCGGCGACTTTCTCGATTCCGGCATCGCCGTCCAGACACAGCAGCCCTCGCAATCGTCCTGGGGCGCGGAAGGCTATTTCAAGGTTTGGCTCAACGAAGACAACGCGTGGATGTACCCGCACCAGCAAGCCGCAGAGATACGTCTGACGGCGCTCGCCAACGCTCACGCCGAACCACCCGACCCGCTCACACACCGCGCCCTCAATCAACTCGCGCGCGAACTTCTCCTCGCACAGTCGAGCGATTGGGCGTTCCAAATCTATCAAGGCACCACGGTCGAATACGCCACGCGTCGCTTCCGTTCACACATCCGACGCTTCAACGCCATCGCACAAGAGATTGAAGCGGGCGACATCAACGAAGAACGGCTCGCCGAAATAGAACACCGCGACAATATCTTTGCCGAACTCGACTACCGCACCTACCGGACGAGATGAACCGACGCAGCAACGACGACGCACAGCTACCTACACGCGACGACCCCGCGACGCTGCGACAAGAAGACGCACAATCTTCCGCCACCATCCCTCTCATCATCGGACATCGCGGCGCATCGGCACATGCGCCCGAAAACACGCTTGTCGCCTTCCGTCGCGCGCTCGACGACGGCGCGGACGGTTTGGAATTCGACGTGCGACTCGCGCGCGACCGCGTGCCCGTCGTGATACACGATGCGAATCTGCGTCGCACCGCCCTGCGCGACGGACTCGTCGCATTGCATACCTCTGCGGAATTGGGCGAGACTGACGTGGGCACATGGTTCAATCGCCGTTATCCTGAACACGCACGCGAAGAGTATGCGCGCGAGCGCGTGCCGACGCTGGCGCAAGTTTTTGAAACAGTCGCGGAGCGTGCGCGCGTGCTCTACGTCGAACTGAAATGTGATGCGGGCGAAGATTATGAAGCATTGGCGGCAGAGGTCGTCCGCATCGTTCTTGCTTACTCGTTGAAGAGTCGCGTCGTGGTCGAGAGTTTTCAGCTTAACGCGGTGCGCGCGGTCAAACGTTTCGCGCCTGAGATACGGACAGCGGCATTGTTTGAGAGAAGGCTTGCGCGCCCCGCCCCGACCGCACGCGCGATGATTAAAGAGGCGCGTGATTGCGCGGCAGACGAAATCGCGCTGCATCACTCGCTCGCACGCCCTCGTACCATCGAAGCGATGCGACGCGTGGGATTCGAGGTGCTTGTCTGGACGGTGGACGATTCGTGTTGGTCACGGCGCGGGCGCGAGACGGGCTTGCGCGCCTTGATTACGAACCAACCCGCACGGATGCGCGCCGCGCTCGATGCGTTGAGTGATTGATGAAGAGTTCTGAACATTCAACCGACAAGGTTTACGCGCACGCGCACTACACGATTCATTATCGTTCCGCACGGCGTGCGCGTTGGCAGAGCGCGACGCGCCCCGACTATGCCGCGCTCTTTTTGCTCGGCGGGAGATTGCGTTGGCATGCGAGCGGAACGAGCAACGAAGCGGCAGCAACGGGTCAGCGCGACGATACGCGGGATGCTGCGCGCGACGTTGGAGAGTTGGAGGCGGGCGGCATTCTGTTTGTTAATCCGGGCGACGCGGCGGAGGCGAGCGGCGTGGGCGTCGAATATCTGGCGCTGGCGCTCGCGCCTTCGTTTGTACTCGACTGCGCTGCACGCGCGCGTCTGACACGCGCCGATGCACAGGTCGCTTTTCGCACGCGCTTCGCGGCGCACGATGAACGTCTCGCGCGGCTCGCGCGAGATTTGATGGAAGAACTGGTGGCTGAAACGGCGGCGGGTCAGGAGTTGGTCGTCGCCGCGCTCATCGAGCAAGTGGTGGTGCATCTCCTGCGTCGTCATGCGAACATTCGTCGCTCCGCCGAAGTCGAATTGTCGCGCGTCGGGTTGGTTGATAGACGCATCCGGCGCGCAGTCGAGTTGATGCACGCGCATCTCGACCGCGACCTGCCGCTCGAAGAGATTGCCGCCGCCGCATACGTCTCGCCGTTTCACTTCGCGCGACTGTTCAAAAAACTGACAGGCTCGTCGCCGCACGCCTATCTCGCCGCCCTGCGCGTCGCACGCGCGCAGACGCTACTCGCCGAAACCGACCTCTCCATTATCGAAGTCGGCGCACGCGTCGGTTACGGCAGCCCAAGCCATTTCGCCAAAGCCTTCCGGCAAACGACCGGACTTTCGCCGAGCGCATTTCGCGCTGCGCTCGTCCGTCGCTGAAGACATTTTCGCGTCGAAAGCCTTGCCCACGGAAAACATTTCTCCGTTAAAAAACAACCCGCGCGCCTCGCCTCCCATCGAAAAAATAACTTTGCAAGAGTGGCACCGAACGCCCGTTCTAGTGCCAGAGACGTTTTGTTGCCCGACGTTTCCGAGACTTTTGCTGACCTCGCGCGGACGGACGCATGTGTCGCCTCGACTCGTTACTAATTCTTGAAGATGAAAATCTTGAGGACGTGCGTCTCCATCTTCCAATCGTGTCGCCGCCGTCTGCGGCCTGCGTGACTTTCGAGAAAGGCTTACCCGTATGAAACGAATCACTCTCCGAGCCATCGTCGCATTTTTGACATTCGCCGTCGGCATCAGCACCAGCGCCCTCTGGGTCGTACACTCGCGTCAAATCAAGCATCGCATCGCGGCTCCAATCTCCTTCGTCGAAACGCCCCACGGCGTCCAAGCGACAGCGGATAAACCTATGCTTGAGATGGTTTTCGTGCTCGACACGACCGGCTCGATGTCCGGTTTGATTGAAGGCGCGAAGCAACGCATCTGGGGCATCGTCAACGAAGTGATGCAGTCGCCGTCGCAGCCGTCGGTGCGTATCGGTCTGGTCGCTTACCGTGACCGTGGCGACAGGTACGTCACACAGGTGTTGCCGCTGACGGACGACCTCGACAAAGTTTATGCGACTTTGATGGACTACCGCGCAGAGGGCGGCGGCGACACGCCGGAAGACGTGCGAACGGCGTTGGCCGACGGCGTGGACCGCGCGGGTTGGTCGCGGCAGTCGAAGAACGGCGAGCACATCTCGCAGATACTCTTCCTCGTCGGTGATGCTCCGCCGCACGACGACTATCAGGATGCACCCGATACACTCGACACTACCCGTCGAGCCATCGAGAGCGGCATGATTGTCAACACGATTCAGTGCGGCGCGGCCAACGATACGCGGCAGGTGTGGCAATCCATCGCGCAGAACGGCGAGGGGCAGTATTTCGCCATCGCGCAGGACGGTGGCGTGCAAGCCGTCGCTTCGCCCTACGACGACAAGCTCTCCGAGTTGGGCGCGAAACTAGGCAGCACTTACACGGCCTACGGCGGCGGCGCGGGCACGGCGGGCGCGAATTTTCGTAGCGAGGTGACGGCTCGACAGGCGGAGATGGAAGCCTCCGTGGTGGCGCGTGCGCCGAAGGCCGCCGCTGCCGACCGCGCCGTCAACAAGGCGCTCAATTCCGTCGCTTATTCCGACGACCTTATGCAGAGTCTCGAAAACGGCACCGTCAAAATGGATGCCATCAAAGACGAAAACTTGCCCGACGACCTTCGCAAGCTTCCCGCTGACACTCGAAAGAAGGAGATTGAAAAGCGTCTGGAAGAACGCAAGAAACTGCGCGCAGAGATTGTCGCGCTCTCCAAGCAACGCGACGCGTACATCGCCGCCGAACGGAAAAAGCAGTCGGTGGGCAAACAAGGCGGTTTCGATTCGGCAGTCGCCGCCGCGCTCAAACAACAGATGCAACGCCGACGCAAATAGCTAAAGACAAAAGTTAAAAGGCAAAGGGTAAAAGGCAAAAGTGAAGAAGACGACGGGCGGTCTTTCTTCACTTTTGCCTTTTACCTTTTTACTTTTGCCCTCTTGAGCAATCCAGCGTCCGCTTTGGGCAAGATATGACAAGCGGCGCGGCGTGCGTTTCTGTATCATCGTCTTCAAATAACTTTTGGAGGACTCATTAAAAATGTCGGTTGAAAAAGGCACGGAGATGGCTCCCGCGAAGGGACGGCTCGGCGTTCTGCTCGTCGGCCTCGGCGCGGTCAGCACCACTTTTATCGCGGGCGTCGAAGCCATCAAAAAAGGACTCGCCGACCCTGTAGGCAGCCTCACGCAGATGGGCGCTATCCGCCTCGGCAAGCGGACGGACGACCGCAATCCACTCATCAAGGATTTCCTGCCGCTCGCGGATTTGAAAGACCTCGTTTTCGGCGCGTGGGACATCTTTCCGGATTCAGCCTACGAAGCCGCCATGCATGCCGGTGTCTTGGAGAAAGAATTGCTCGCGCAACTCCGCACGCCTTTGCAAAAGATTAAGCCGATGGCCGCCGTCTTCGACCAGCACTACGTCAAACGCTTGAACGGCGAGAACGTCAAAACGGGCAAGCACAAATTGGAGTTGGCCGAACAGTTGATTGACGAAATTGCGGAGTTCAAACGTAAGAATAAATGCTCGCGTCTCGTCATGGTCTGGGCGGCTTCGACCGAAATCTTCCTCAAACAACACGCCGTCCACAAGACGCTCAAAAGCTTCGAGCAGGCCATGCGCGACAATCATAAGTCAATCGCGCCCTCGATGATTTACGCGTACGCTGCGCTCAAATCCGGCGTCCCCTTCGCCAACGGTGCGCCCAATCTGACGGTCGATATTCCCGCGCTCACCGAACTCGCAGACGAGATGCGAGTGCCCGTCTGCGGCAAAGATTTCAAGACAGGTCAGACGTTGATGAAGACCATCCTCGCGCCCGGTCTAAAATCGCGCATGCTCGGTCTGCACGGCTGGTACTCGACCAACATTCTCGGCAATCGCGACGGCGAAGTCCTCGACGACCCCGAATCCTTCAAGACCAAAGAGGAGTCGAAGCTCTCCGTGCTCGAATACATCTTGCAACCGGAGCTTTATCCGCAACTCTACAAAGACTTCTCGCACGTCGTCCGCATCAACTACTATCCGCCGCGCGGCGACAACAAAGAAGGTTGGGACAACATCGACATCTTCGGCTGGCTCGGCTATCCGATGCAGATAAAAATCGACTTCCTCTGCCGCGATTCCATCCTCGCCGCGCCCATCGTGCTCGACCTCGCGCTCTTTCTCGACCTCGCCCAACGCTCCGGCATGAAGGGTGTGCAGGAATGGCTCTCCTTCTATTTCAAATCGCCCATGACCGCGCCCACGCTCTATCCCGAACACGACATCTTTATCCAACTCATGAAACTCAAGAACACGCTTCGACACCTGCGCGGCGAAGACTTGATTACGCATCTCGGACTCGAATACTACGACTAGCCGCCGTATCAATTCGACCCGCGGACAACCTTTCAGGGGCGCGTTGCGGGATTCAACGCGCCCCTTCTTGTTTCTCCTCATGCAAACGTCGGAGAAGAATTTTCTCGTCATCCACCGTCGGCAACGTTCTGCTCCATACCTTTAACGTTTAGGTATACGGGGCGAGCCGTTTTTCGTCTCTTCTCAAATTATTAACATTTAATGTCAGATTTTTTGTACCGTAAAATGTCATCCGCGGACGCTTCCGCCAGCGTTTCTCAAATCGACGCAAAAGCTTATTTCCCTGATATTTTGTGATGACAAACGGCGCGGAGTCGTATATATAGTGCTCGCTATTATCAAACGCTCGCGGAGCGCGGCACGCCGTGAGGCAAACCGTGGCTTCGCGGCGCACATCTTAAGAGTAGCGGTTCGTTCTTTGCATGGAGAGACAGGGTGATGCGGCCATGAGAGGCCGGCGAGCCGCCAAACGCGTGCGGCACTGCTTCCGCAAACCTTCTCAGATGAGGCACGCATCACGACCTCGAACGCTCCAGGCAAGGAGGGCGACCATGATTGCAGAGATGGAGAAACAGAAAATTACAACCAATACGACGGTCTTCCTTGACCCCGACCAGAAGAGTCCGCGCGCGGCGGAGTTTGAAGAGAAACTCGGCGCACGCATCGTCGGACAGGAGCGTGCGGTACGCCGCATGAGCGGCCTCTATCAGATTTTTCTCGCGGGCATGAACCCGCTTAACCGTCCCGTCGGCACGATGCTTTTCCTCGGCCCCACAGGTTCGGGTAAAACTCGCGTCGTCGAGGCCGCCGCCGAAGTGCTTTTTGGCGACCCCAGTGCGGTTATCAAAATCGACTGCGCCGAATTTCAGCACTCGCACGAAATTGCCAAACTCATCGGCTCGCCTCCGGGCTACCTCGGCCACCGCGAAACCTCGCCCATGTTGACGCAGGAGAATCTCGACCGTTACCACACCGAAGACGTGAAACTTTCGCTCGTCCTCTTCGACGAAATCGAGAAAGCTTCCGACAGTTTGTGGCAACTCCTGCTCGGCATCCTCGACAAAGCGACGCTCACGTTGGGCGACAATCGCCGCGTGGATTTCTCTCACGCGATGGTGATTATGACCTCCAATCTCGGTGCGCGCGAGATGTCGGAATTGATTTCCGGCGGCATCGGTTTCGCCCCGACGCAGGGCGGCAAGAACCCGAACGATACCGAAGTTGACCAGAAGATTTATCGCACGGCGGTCGAAGCGGCGCGGCGCAAGTTCTCGCCGGAGTTCATGAACAGGATTGACAAGGTAGTGGTCTTCCGCTCGCTCAAAGAACATCACCTCCGTCAGATTCTCGACCTCGAACTGGCATCTGTGCAAGACCGCATCATGCGTTCCGCCGGAACGAAGTTTGTCTTCCATTGCTCGGACGCGGCCAAAGACATGCTGCTCAAGGAAGGCATCGACTTCAAGTATGGTGCGCGTCATCTGAAGCGTTCGATTGAGCGATTCCTCGTCTATCCTCTCTCGAACCTGGTGGCGACCGAACAGGTCGGACTCGGCGATCTCGTCTACATCGACTTGAACGAGAACAACAACAAACTCGTCTTCTCGAAACGCTCTGGCGGCGCACTCGTCAGCGATGTTGCCGAGACGGAAGATGAATCGGAGAAGCCGGAAGCCAAGTCGGGCGGCGTCGCGCTTCCGCTCCCGCAGGCCAAGGTGGCGCGCAGAGGACAGGGACGCGGCGAAAAATCCGAAAGCTGAAATTCAAGCCGACAACAACAACTCACAAGGCCGGAGAAGAGACATCTCTTCTCCGGCCTCTCTCTTTGGCTCGACGATTAATCAAACGCAAACGGATTGCCGCCCGCAAACGTCTCGTAAGTCGCATAAACTGACCGACCGAATTTGTGAGAAGGCAAACGAACTAGCACGGAAGCGAATGTTCTATGTGGGACGCGTGGCATTCGCAGGGTCTAGTTTGCGGAGTATTTCGTAGGCGAGTTGCGAGAGAAATGGGTCGCGCGCGGTGAGCACGGCACGCAGGGCGGGGATGGCCGAGGGGTCGCCGATTAGTCCGAGCGCACGCGCCGCTTCGCGCCTCACGTCGTCTCCTGCGCGTTCGTTGCCAAGCGCGGCGATGAGCGCGGGGACGGCCTCGCGGCTTCCGATTTGACCGAGCGCGATGGCGGCGGCGCGGCGTACAAAGTCGTTCTCTTCGGTCTTACGCCGCGTGATACGATTGAAAAACCCTGTGCCGCGAACGCGACGCACGACCGTCTCTGACAGTGCGGGCACGGCTCGCGCGTCTGCAATCTGTCCGAGCGCCACCGCCGACGCGCCGCGCACTCCCGCTTCCTTGTCGCGTTCGAGCGCGAGGACAAGGGCGTCGATGGCCGTGCGGCTGCGCGTCGTACCGAGCGCGTAAGCTGTCTCGCGGCGCACGAATTCGTCTTTATCGTGAAGCAGTGGAAGCAAAAGTGGCGCGGCTTCGACGGGCGGGAGCGAGAGGATGGCACGGACGGCGGACGCACGGACGGCTGCGGAAACATCGCCGAGTGCGACGGCGACGACGCGAGCGGCGTCGGGTCGAGCCATCGCGCCGAGACGCTGCACGGCATCGCGTCTCTCTTCCTGATTGGAGGAAGCGAGCCGCTCGCGCTCGTTTTCAATCTGCCGTTGAATCGGCGTCAGCGCATTGTCTCCGCGCGAGGTGGAGCGTGGAGTTTCCTGCGCGCAGACGCAGACAAAGACGCTGGCGATGGCGCAGAGGCAGACAATGATGAGAACGCCGCGTGCCGCTCGAAGCAGTTTGCCGACATAGAGGCGGCGGATGGCGCGGCGGTTCAAGTCGCCGTGGCTTTTGCTCATATACGCGTCGGGACGGGCGTGGCGGCAGCCGCGCGTCGCTCGGCACGACGGCGCACACCCTCCCATTCAAAAACTTGACGGGCGCGCTTGTTCTCCTGTGCGTCGGCCAGTAGCGCGACAAACTCGTCCTCCCATGTGCCGGAGAGCGAAGTGGCACGACGCATCGATTCCATGATGGAGATGTATTCGAGGACTTCCTTGACTTCAGAATCGTTTAGGGAATCAAGTTTTAAGGAAAGGCGCTGGCGTTCATTGATTCGCTTAGCCATCTTGCGGCTCCTTTCGAGACGAAGCCGGACGGCCAGTGGATAATGCGACTAACTCTCGAAGGAGTGTGCATCGCTGCGACGTTCAGGAGGCCGTCGGCGGATGATGTTCGGCGCTAGGGGTGCGCTCGCGTTTGTTTTGTTCACTTGTGCGTTAAGAGTCTCCAGACTTTGCAAACTCCGCTTATCGAACTGCTAACGAAAACCGAAACGACTTCGTTTCTCCAACCACACGCGCAACAGACCATGAAATGCGATGCAGACTTTTATCTACTGCTCTCGCATGCTATTCCGTGCGCTCAAGTTGTGCGGGGCTTTAATCGTTGACGGCCTTCGCTATGGCCGTATGAGGCGCAATATACACCACACATGCTTGAGTGGCAAGATTCAAATATTCGTCGGAATTGTTCTGACAATTGCAGAACTCGAAGGCATGCGGGCATGCAACCGACCTCGAAATTCTATTGTTTCGAGTTGAATCGAATCCGCGTCAGTCAATTTTGGAAGCAACCGTGTGCATGGTATCGACGATGAGCACGGCGATGGGCGGGTAGAAGAAGAGGTCTGGACGGATGTGTTGACCGAAGAGGTAGGGGATGTCGCTGAAGATGACGATGTAGTGGGCGTGAGAGCCGATGAAGAGACCCGCGGCGAGACTCGCGGCGTAGCCAAGAATGAGAAAAGCAGAGGCGGTGAATCGTGTAAACGGCTTGTCGGACTTCTCTTCTTCGTTGATGATGGAATCGTGTATGCGCTTGGGTTGATAGGTGTAATGCTCGAAGCAGGCGCGCAGGCGAACCGCGAGATGCCATAGTCCGATGATAAAGAGTGTGAAGAGAATGGCGCGTCCGACGAGGTTGAAACTATTCCAGAGAGCCGGTTTGAACATCGCCACGAAGAAGGTCGAAAGAAAGAGCGTGACGGTGGTGAAAACCGCTTGTTGAAGCACAAAGGTTTCGCGTCGTTCGGCTTCAATCAGACGGTCAACCACTTTGTCGAAACGCGCTTGCGTGGCCGTCCGGCGCATGCGTTGGGCGTGTGGATTGTTGGTGTGGAAGACAGAACCGCTGGTGCTGCTCGATGCTCGACGGCGTTGCTCGTCGTAGTAGGCGCGTTCCTGCGGGTCGTTCAGCGTGCGGTAGGCCAGCGCAATCAGTGCAAACTCACGCGCCGCCTCCTCCGAACCGCCGTTGACATCGGGATGCCTTTTGCGCGCAAGACGCCTGTAGGCCGATTTGATTTCGGTCGTCGTGGCGTTCTGCTTGATGCCTAAAACTTTGTAGTAATCAACCACCGCGCTTTCCCTAAACACCGTAAAAGTCAGCGATGGAACGTCTGGAAGTTGACGCTCTAGCGAAATTTCGACGGGTAACCGAGAGTCAGCCCGTGCGGCTCAATATACCATTTTTAACACATTCGTCCCACCCCGTGATAACGGGTTTCGAATGTTTTGGGTGAGAGGGGACGAATGTGTGGTATGAGAGGGGCCAAGGGGCGGTGCTTTAGGCCTCGGGCGACCACCGAGGGGGCGAGGACAGTTTTTGTGGTGACCGCGCCCATTGGCTTAACAATCCGTATTGCAACACGGATGCCAGTTTCTTGCAAGCTAAAAGTGCCGAAAATTGCAAGTTTCTTTGCGAAGCCCTTCGGCCACTGTCCACTTTTGTACACACTGTGTCCACTTTTGTAGACACAACCGACGAATCCTCGGTCGACGTACCTCCCCGAAATTGTCAAAATCCGCGCCGCAAACTGTAGAGACGAACCGTTTTGCAGCGTTTTCAGCCGTCACATCGCGTCATTTTCCGGCGGTAGCTTGCCCGGAGGATGCTCCATCTTCGTTTGAGGCGGCGCGCGAGGCGCGTTCGACGTAATTGAGGAGCGTGCGGACGGCGACGCCCGTCGGCCCTTTGGCCCGGAAAGGCTTTACGTCTTCGCCCCAGGCTGTCCCGGCGATGTCGAGATGCGCCCACGAAACGCCATCGGCAAACTCTTTCAGAAACGCGGCGGCGGTAATCGTTCCCGCTTTACGACCGCCGACGTTTTTGATGTCTGCGATGTCGGATTTAATCTGCTTGGAATATTCCTTGTCGAGCGGCAACTGCCACAACTTTTCGCCCACTTCCCTGCCCGCGTCGATAATGCCGTCAATCAACTCCTGATCGGTTCCCATGATGCCCGTATTGACATCTCCGAGCGCGATGGAGACGGCGCCTGTGAGCGTCGCCATGTCGATGATGCGTGTGGCACCGAGTTTTTTGGCGTAGGCGATGCCGTCTGCCAGAATCAGACGCCCTTCGGCGTCCGTGTTGATAACTTCGATAGTTTTGCCGGACATCGCGCGCACCACGTCGCCGGGCTTGGTCGCTTTGCCCGAAGGCATGTTTTCGGTCGAAGGGACGATGCCGAGCACCGGGATGGAAGGCTTGAGTTGGGCGATGGCGCGCATGATGCCAAGCACGGTTGCGCCGCCTGTCATGTCGTATTTCATCAACTCCATATTTTCGCCGGGCTTGATGGAGATGCCGCCCGTGTCGAAGGTGATGCCCTTGCCGACGAGCGCCAGCAATTCGCCGTTCTTGTCTTCGTAGCCTTCGGGCGTGTACTTCAGAACCATCAACTTCGGAGGCTCGTCCGACCCGCGTGCGACGCTCAGGAATGAACCCATCCCCTCGGCTTCGATGCGCGTCTGGTCGAGCACGTCAACCTCCAAGCCGAAGGCGGTGGCAATCTGTTGCGCGCGTTCGGCCATAATGGTCGGTGTCATGTAGCCGCCCGGCTCGTTTGATAGGTCGCGCGTAAAGTTGACGGATTCGCCGATGATGCGTCCGCGCTCTGCGGAGCGTTTGAGTTCCGCTTCGTCCGCGCCGTCGGCAATCACGGTCAGTCGTTCAATGGTGCGCTCTTCTTTGTCAGCCGTCCGATATTTGTCGAGTTCAAACAACCCGATAAACGCGCCTTCGACCGCCGCCGCGACGCCCTCGACGCCGATGCCTTCTGGAACACGAAGAATGAGTCCGACTGTTTTGACGTTGCGAGCGCGCAGGGCGCGTACCGCCGCGCCTGCCATCTGCGAGACATTTCCGAGACGGTAGTTTTCGCGTTCGCCGACTCCGATGAGCAAGAGACGTTTGGCTTTCAACGCGCCTCCCGCGCCCGCGAGATGCATGTAGAGCGTCTCGCCTTCTTTGCCTTTGAGTTCTTCGGATTCGATAACGGACTTAATCAGACCTCCGCATGCTTCATCAAGCTCACGTAAAAAACCCTCGTCAGCCTTCTCATCCTTAAACACCGCAACGGCCAACGCCTGCACGTCGGCATCCTTGAAGTGTCCCGCACTGGTTTGTATCTCCATGTTCTTCTCCTATTTCGGCAATTCCGTTGTTTATCATTCCTTGCTTCGCTCTTTCAGTTGCGCGCGTGTCTCGCGTTCGAGCGTCCGGCGCATCTCCGTTTCACGTTTGTCATAGAGCTTTTTACCACGTGCCACGCCAATCTCGAATTTCACACGCCCCTTCTTCAAATAGACACGCGTCACAACGAGCGTCATGCCTTTAATCGTCGTGGCCTCCTCCAACTTGTCTATCTCGCGTCGATGCAGAAGGAGTTTGCGCGTCCGCACGGGGTCGTGATTCTCACGATTACCATGAGAATAATGCGAAATGTGTGCATTAAACAACCACGCCTCGCTCTCCCGCACTGATACGTAAGATTCCTTCAACTGGATGTGACCGGCGCGCACGCTCTTGACTTCCGTCCCCGTCAAAGCGATGCCCGCTTCGTACTTGTCAAGAATGTGATATTCATGAAAAGCCGCACGGTTCGTCACCACCACTTTTTCCCCGACACTCTCCGCCATCCGAATCCTTTCTCCACACGCGACAGCCATCTGCATCCGTCAACTAAAATTTGCTCGTCGCGTCGCCGACGGTTTGAAATTGACGCTCTTAACGATTAAACCCAAAATCGTTGCCGATTCCATGCCCTAATCGTTTCAAATCTACCCCGTGCACAGACGGCGCGAAAAACCTCAAGGCACCACTCCCTCAAACTCGCCGCGCAATGGACGCGACATCAACGCGCCCACTGCTTCTTGCGCGTTCTTGCCTTCGTACAAAACCGCGTGCACCTCATTCGTAATCGGCATCTCGACGCCGAGACGTTCGGCCAAAAGTTTGACTGCCCGTGTCGTCCGCACGCCTTCGGCCACTTCGTTCATGCCACCCAACACTTCATCTAACGTTCGCCCGTGACCGAGTTCCTGACCGACGAAGCGATTGCGCGAAAGGCTGCCCGTGCAAGTCAGAACGAGGTCGCCGAGACCTGCCAGTCCCATCAACGTCTCGATGCGTGCTCCCTCTGCCAACGCCAGCCGCACCATCTCTGCCAGCCCACGCGTAATCAACGCGGCGACGCTATTTGCGCCAAGTCCTAAGCCTACGACCATTCCGGCGGCTATCGCCATCACGTTTTTGACGGCGCCACCGATTTCCGTCCCCACTACGTCGTCGTTCGTATAGATGCGAAAGTTGCTGCAACTCAACTGCATCTGCACCAACTCACGGCAAGCCCTCTCTGCGCTCGCCGCGACCACGGCGGTCGGTTGTCCCGCCGCAACCTCCTGCGCGAAGGACGGCCCCGACAAACAGACGAAGCGCGGCGCGAGATTTCTGTTCGACAACACATCGACGACCACTTCGGAGATGCGCTTGCCCGTCTCAATCTCGACGCCTTTTGTCGCGCTCACAAAAATCATCTGCGGTTCGATGCGAGGCAGCATGCGCGTGAGAAGTTCGCGCGTCGCGTGTGAGGGCGCGGCTAGAACGACAATCTCCGCTCCGTCGAGGGCTTCGTCGATTTCAGTCGTCGCCCTGACGCTCTCCGGTATCAAGTGCGACGCGAGATAGGCGCTGTTTCGATGTTCGCCGTTAACCTCTTCGACCACCGTCGTGTTCCGCGACCAGAGACGCACGTCATGTCCCGCACATCCGGCTACCACACTCAGCGCCGTTCCCCATCCGCCCGCACCCATGACCGCGATTCGCATCATAGAAAACTGTAGATAGCAGCCGGTAGCCAGTAGCCAGTAGAAAAGCTTTCCGCTTTCTTCTTCTTGGCGACTACTGAATAGCGTCTGCTGTCTACTTCCTGAATCATTTCAGTTTGTTCTCCGTGCCCTTCATGAGTCGTTCGATGTTGGCGCGATGCATGATGATGATAAGAAGGCTTCCGGCGACGGCGGCGACGACCAACGGCGCAACGTTTAACGATGCTTCGGGCGTACGACTATTCCAAATCCAGACCGCGAGAGGAAGCAACGCCGCTGCCACAATCGAACCGAGAGAAACATAACGCGTCTTCCAGACAATCAGCACGAAGATGAGCAACGCGCTCGCCACCGCCAACGGCGCGAGATACAAAAACACGCCGAGACCCGTAGCGACACCTTTGCCGCCGCGAAAACCGAGCCACACGGGAAAGACGTGCCCCACGACGACGGCCACGCCAGCCGCGGCAATCCACCACCAGTCAACGCTCACGTCCGTCGTCAACAACCAACGCGCAAGCATCACCGCCGACATCCCTTTGACAGCATCCAGTACCAACGTCAATACGCCGACCGTCTTTCCTGCGCGACGCACGACGTTGGTCGCTCCCGTGCCGCCCGACCCTGATGCGCGCACGTCCTCGCCCTTCGTCAATCGCACCAGTAGATAGCCAAAGGGAATAGAACCCAAAAGATATGCGATTGCCACAACCGCGACAGGAAGCATCGGTCTGACTCCGTACGGTGACGAGAGGAATCCTGCGAGAGCGTGTCAGCGACTATAACAAGCAGGCAAAGCGAACGACAAGCAAACGATGAGAGATAACAGATGGGGGCGGAGCGATGAGAGATGAAGTAAAAGGATTGATTCATTGACCCATCGGCTTATTGATTCATTGCCTTCTTAAATCAATAAGGCAATGAATCAATGAATCAATGAATAATTCGTTTTACCCGTCCACCGTCATCCCTTCAGATGAGTCGGCGGCGGAGGAGGTCGAGGGCGGCTTGGGAGGCACGCGAGCGTATGAGTTGGCGGTCGCCGGGGAGGAGGAGTTTGCGATGTTCGGTGTGTGCGTCGTCAGAGAGTGCGATGAAGACGAGGCCGACAGGTTTTTCGGCGGAGCCGCCGCCGGGGCCTGCGATGCCCGTCACGGAGAGGCCGAAATCGGTTCCGGCACGCAGACGCACGCCCTCGGCCATCGCTTCGGCGACGGGCGCGCTCACCGCGCCGTATTCGCCAATCAAATCCGCCGGAACTCCGAGCAGACGAATCTTCGCGTCGTTGGAATACGAAACGATGCCTTCCATGAAATAGCTCGACGAGCCGGGAACTTCGGTGAGACGCTCGGCGACGAGTCCGCCCGTGCAACTCTCCGCGACCGCGACTGTGAAGCCGCCGACGGCGAGACGCAAGCCCACGACCTCCTCCATCGTCTCGCCGCGAAAAGCGAAGATGGCATGTCCGAGGCGTTCTTCAATCTGTCCGGCGAGGCCGTCGAGCAGTAGTTCGGCCTCCTTCTCGGTCTTGGCCTGCGCCGTGAGATGAATCTCTATCTCGCTCTTGTTGAAAAGAATCGTGGTCTGCGGATTCTTGTACTGCGTATAGACGGGCGCGATGCGTTCGTCCACCGCCGATTCGCCCAGACCCGAAACGCGCAACACGCGACGCATGACGCGCACGTCGCCCGCCTTCGACGCCAACTTTGGCAACACGAAATTTTCAAACATCGGACGCATCTCGCGCGGCGGCCCCGGCAAGAGTACGACCGCCGCGCGTCCTTCGTGTTCGAGATACATGCCGGGCGCGGTTCCGTTCGGATTGTCTAGCACTTGCGCGCCTTCAATCAACATCGCCTGCCGCGCGTTAATCTCCGGCATCTTGCGTCCCCAACCCGCAAACTTCGCGCGCACGCCCTCCAACACCTTCTCGTCCAGCATCAGTCTTCGACCGAGCGAACGTGCCGCCACTTTGCGCGTGATGTCGTCTTCGGTCGGCCCTAGTCCGCCTGTCGTGATGACGATTGACGAACGACGCAACGCATCACGAATCGCTTCTTCCAGACGCGCATCGTCGTCGCCGACGACGGTCTTGAGTTTGACCTCGATGCCGATGCCGTTGAGCTTCTCCGTCAGCCACAGGCTGTTGGTATCGGTGCGTGTCGGGGTCAGCAGTTCCGAACCGATGGCGATGATTTCAGCAGTAAGCATAGATTTATTCGTCAATCAATGAGATTTGCGCGCCGTTCACGACGACATAAAACTTCGTTTCGCAGACCATCAGGATGATGCATTCTGAGCGACACCGAAAATTCGCACCTCGCGCACCCACATCACGAAAGGGCGATTTTTCGGCCCCTGCTGCGCGGGCTGAAAGATGCGAAAGCGCAGCGTCTCAATCGGCGCAAACTCGAAAGCGGCGCGATTAAAATCCTCGCTCGGCTCAAGCGTCGAGATGGTTTTCCAGCCGCCCTGCTCATCTGGCATCTGCAATTCGACGTGACGCGAAGGGACATAACGATTGCGGTCGAAACCCCAATAGACGTAGACGGCTGTCACGCGCGTCGGCTGCTCGAAACTGAACTCAATCCAGTGCGGCAGGGGCGTCTCCGCCGAAGCCCAGTTGCCTTTGTTGTAACGCATGGCAGCGATACGACGCACGTCCGTGATGCCGTCGGTCAAAGCCTCCGTCGTGTAACCGTCGAAACTCGAATCGACATCGACGCGCCCGGCTCGAAGCTCGACTAGTGCCGAAGACGGCGCGGGCGTGGGCGTCGGGGTTGATGAAGGAGTCGCGGCAGACGGTTCTTTTCTCGCGTCATCGCCCGGAGATGCGACGCGGTTTTTGACGTAGACGAGGACGGTAACGCCGAGAGCGACGAGCGCGATGAGCAAGCTCATGAGCAGGACGGAGCGCGTGCGTTGCCTTCGCGTAAAGTCGCGTCGTTCGAGATTGGTGGTCGCGGGCGACGCGCTGAGGTCGTGGCCGCACGCGCGACAACGCTTGTCGTCCGCCGCTACGTCCGCTCCGCACGCACCGCAGATGCGTGCATGGATGGGCTGCGTGTCGTAGGTCTCGCGCGAGGGATGTTCCGTGGTCGGCTTGCCCGTGCGTCCGGTCGCGTCGTTTACATCTTCGCCTTCCGCACCCGACGACACCGCAGTAAGCGTCGATGCTTGTGTGTTGACATCAACGATGTCGCTCGTATCTCGTCCGCGTGCGCGACGCACGGCGCGTAGGAAGTCGAGCGCATCAGCAAAGCGTCGTTCCGGCTTCTTTTCGAGCGCGCGGCAGACGAGTCTTTCCACGTCGGGCGCGACCTCGGCGTTTAATTCCGACGGTGGGCGCGCATTCTTCTCGATGTGTGCGCGCAGGACTTCGGTGCGCTTGAGCGGTTCGTCGTCGCTGCCGAAGGGCTTTTTGCCCGTCAACATTTCGTAGAGGATGATGCCGAGCGAGTAGATGTCGGAACGTTGGTCGACGGGTAGGCCTTCGGCCTGTTCGGGCGAGACGTAGTGCGGCGAGCCGTAGATGATGCCGGAGGTGTCGGTGGTATTCTCTGCGCCGACGAGTTTGACGATGCCGAAATCTGTGATTTTGATGTGGTCGCCGGATGAGACGAGGATGTTGGCGGGTTTGAGGTCGCGGTGAATGATGCCGCGATGTGGTGTTCCGCTTTCGTCGCGGTAGACGAAACTGTGCGCGTAAGCGACGGCGCTCAAAATCTGCTCGAAGAAGTCGAGCGCGCGACCCACTTCGAGTGCGCGACCCTCCGTGGCGAGCAACTGTGCGAGGGAGCGGCCTTCGACGTACTCCATCACGATGTAGTAGGTCTGCTCGGCGACGATGTAGTCGTAAATCTTGACGATGGCGGGATGGTCGAGTTGCGATTGGACGTAGGCTTCGCGCTCGAAACGATGACGGAGGCGCCGCAGGTCGTGTGTGCCGCGCGCCGAGATGGATTTAATCGCCACTTCGCGCGGGAGTTTCGCGTGGTGTCCTTTGTAAACCACGCCCATGCCACCGCGCCCGATTTGCTGCTCGATAAAATAGTTGCCGATTTTTGTTTCGGAACTCATCACATTGCGGAATGCGGGTTTCGGATTACGGATTAGAGGAATAAGAATTCAGGATTCAGAAGCCAGAAGCCAGAATTGTGCACAGGAAAAGCGGTTGACAATAAAGCTCACCGAGACTATCTACTCAATCAAGCATTTCTAGCAAACACTGGCTACTGCTTTTCAATCCGCAATCCGAAATCCGCATTCCGCAATTTCGTTCAGGCTGTCTTTTTCTCTTCCTCGTACACGTCGCGCAGCACTTCGGAAATGGGCGGAGGCATTTGCGGTGGAGCGGGCGCGAGCGACGCAGGGCGATTGGTTGAAATCTGATTGACGTTTGCGTTGGCGTTGGTCTGATGGCTTGTGACGGAAGCGGGCTGCGTCGGCGTGATGGATGCGACGTTGATGTTCAAGCGTTGGCGGCTTTCTTCGAGCATGGCGGCGGCGCGCGTGCGACGCGCACGCTCAAGGCTACGGATGGCCGACATGGTTTGCGGGGCTTCGGCGGGTTCGCGTTCGAGACGACGGAGCACCTGAACGTAACGTTGCAATTCGGGCGAATGCGTAAATCGTCGCGCTTCGTCGCCCAAGTCGTTTTCCGTAACGTAGGCCAGATGCTCGACCGCCGCTTCATGGTCGCCCGCGCGATTGTAGAGCGCGCCGAGCGTAAAGTGGACGAGCGGTGGCGGGTCGTACATCGCACGCACAACGCGGTCGCCACGTTCGATAGCCTCTGCAATCTCGAAGCCGTACCAGCGACGTTCTTCGTCGCGCAGGATTTCGTTGGCGGCGATGTAGAAGTCGAAGATGCCGCGAATGTCTTGTTGCTCAGAACGCTGCACGGCGCGCCAGACGAAAAACACGACGACTGAGAAAAAGATAATCACGGTCAGGGGTATCCCCATCATGTTGAGCATCGCCATGATGACGAGAATCGCCAGAGTTCGCTGCAATGCTTCTTTTCCGTTACTGCCCATAATTCACCGGAAGAAATTGATTCACTTCATCATCGGGTCATTGACTCATTGATTTAATCCGGCAATGAATCAATCATCCGATGAATCAACGGGTAAATCTTTTCACTTCATCCTTGTTCTTATCGCTGCGCCTGCTTCGACGGTCGAGAGCGTGCCGCCGAGGTCGCGCGTCGTCTCGCCCGCTGCAATCGCGGCACGCACGGCATCTTCGACCGCACGGCTCGCCGCGTCGTATCCGAGGTATTCTAGCATCATCGCCGCAGTCAGAATAGCACCAGCCGGATTCGCCTCGGATTTCCCTGCGAGCGGCGGTGCGCTGCCGTGCACCGGCTCAAACAGAGAGACTCTGCCCGGATGAATATTGCCCGACGCCGCCAACCCCAATCCGCCTTGAAGACCCGCGCCGAGGTCGGTCAGGATGTCGCCAAAGAGGTTGTTGGTCACAATCACGTCATACTGCGCGGGGTCGAGCACCATAAACATCGTCATCGCATCGACGTATTGATGATTCGCTTCCAACTCCGCGTAACGCTCCGCGACTTCACGAAAAACTCTCTGCCAGAGGTCGCCGCCGAAACGCTGCACGTTTGACTTGTCGGCCATCGTCACGCGCTTGCGCCTGTGTCTGCGCGCATACTCGAACGCGGCGACGATGATTCTCTCCACGCCGCGTCGCGTGTTCAATTCCTCTTGCGTCGCAATCTCGTCCGGCGTTCCCTTCTTCAGAAAACCGCCCGCGCCGCAATACGCGCCCTCCGTATTTTCACGAAAGACAACGAAGTCGATGTCCGCGACTTTTCTATCCCGAAGCGGTGTCAGGCGTTCGTGCATCAGACGCACGGGACGCAGGTTGATGTAGAGGTCAAGCCCGCGACGCATGCCGAGCAGGATGTCTTCCGCATGCTTGTTTGAAGCGACGCGCGGGTCGCCGAAGGCTCCTGCGAGAATCGCGTCGAAGTCGCGCGTGAGCATGTCGAGCGCGCCGTCCGGCAGCGAGACGCCCTCACGCAAATACCGCTCCGCGCCCCAATCGAAATGCTGAAACTCCAACCGGACGCCGTGCGTCTCGCGCAAGTCTTCGAGCACGCGCACCGCCTCCGCGACGACCTCCGGCCCGATGCCGTCGCCCGCCACGACCGCGATGCGTTTGACGCTGCCCGTCGTTCCACTCCCGACGTTCTCCGCACGCGTCGCTTCATTGACGGGCGTTCGATTTTTATTTCTAAACCAATTAGTCATGAATCGTATGCGCGCCCCTGTCTGACGGCGCGGTCGCTTCCACCACCGTCGCTTCTTCCAAAACCTCCAACGAATACTGGCTGTTCGCCGGGACGCAATAACTGTCGCCGCGCCGCACTTCAAACGTATGCCCGTCGAGCGTCACACTGAGCGCACCTTCCAAAACATACGCGACATACTCGTACGGATTCGTGTGCTCCGTCTTCTTCGTCCCCGCTGCCTCGCGCTCCCACAGACGCATCGCCATCCGCGCGCCGTTGACCAATAGCCGCTCCCCGCGCTCGCCGCGCAACGCATGTTCGCCCCGCACCAACACCGTCTCCGCATGACGTTCTGCACTCATAAAAACTTCCCTCCCCGTGAATCAAAATTTGAATCCGCGAACGTCACGCCACGAAACTTTCATCCGGCGGCGACGCTCTGCACGCGACTATGGCAGATGGAGAATGCAAACTTTCATCTTTTTCGTCACATTCGTCTACCATTCCGTCACACTCTCGCCGCCGCTATGCTTCCTCGTCTGCGCGCAGTCGCCACGCTTTCTAAGTTTTCACACCGAGTTGCCAGAAAAGAAAACTCCACATGTTGGTGGCTTCGTCAATCTGCTTGGCGAGTGGTTTGCCCGCGCCGTGTCCGGCTTTGGTCTCGATGTAGAGCAAGATTGGATGGTCGGAGGCGTTGGCGGCTTGCAGGCGCGCGGCGAACTTGCGTGCATGAAGCGGGTCAACGCGCGAGTCGGACTCAGCGGTGGTGATAAACGTCGCGGGATATTTCACACCATCGCGGACGTTGTGATAAGGCGAATAGGCGTGGAGATATTTGAACTGCGTCGCATCGTCCGCCGAGCCGTATTCGGGAATCCAGAGGCGCGCGATGAGGAAATTCTGGTATCGCAGCATGTCCGTCAGAGGCACTTCGCAGACGACTGCGCGGAAGAGTTCCGGTCGCTGCACCATCGCCGCCGCGACGAGCAGACCGCCGTTTGAGCCGCCACGAATCGCAAGGCGTTGGCTGCTCGTCACCTTCGCATTAATCAGATGTTCGGCGGCGGCGATGAAGTCGTCGAAGACGTTCTGTTTCTTGTCCAACATTCCAGCCTTGTGCCATTCCTCGCCATACTCGGCGCCGCCGCGCAGGTTGGCGACGGCGAAAACACCGCCGCGCTCAAGCCACATGTAAAGGCCGCGCGGGTTAAAGCTCGGCGTCTCGGAGACGTTAAATCCGCCGTAGCCGTAGAGCACGGTCGGGTTGTCGCCGTTCATCTTCAAACCCTTGCGATGCACGACGAACATCGAGACACGCGTCCCGTCCTTCGACGGATACCACACCTGACGCACTTCCACCGTCCGCGCATCGACGGTCGGCGCGTCGATGCGCGCCCACTCTTCGGTCGCGCCCGTCTTCAAATCGTAGCGATAGACGGTCGGCGCAAAGGCGTATGAAAGAAACGTGAAGAAACCTTCGTCGCCGTCGGGCTCGCCGCTCACGCTGCTCGTCGTGCCGAGCGCGGGCAGACGCACGTCGCTGACTGCTTTGCCCTCGCGCGTGAAGACGCGAATCAGCGACGAAGCCTTATCGAGATACTCCGCGAAGATGCGCGAGCCGACGACGGTGATGCTGTTGAGCGTCGAAGCGGATTCGGGAACGAGTTCGCGCCATTCGGCGCGCGAGGGGCGCGCGGTCGTCGTCACGAAGACGCGCCCGCGCGGTGCGCCCTCGGTGGTTCGGACGTACATCGCATCGCCCACGACTGTCACGTCGTAGACCGCCGCCTGTCCTTCGACGACGGTGTTGAATTTGCCTGCTGCGTCGCTTAAATCGCGGATGAAGACATCGTTGCGGTCGAAGCCGATGTAGTTTGTGACGATGAGCCAACGACCGTCGCGCGAGAGCGAGATGACAGGCCAGTCGGTCGAGTTTCGAGGTCGAAAAATCTCCGCGTCATTCTCGGTCGGTTCACCGATTCTATGAAAGAAGAGGCGACGATGATAATTCTCTTCCTCCTTCGGCACGCTGCCGGGCGCGGGATAACGCGTGTAATAAAAGCCGGACGCATCGGGCAGCCAAGCGACCGACGCCGCGCGCGTGTGCATGATGCTGTCCGGGAAGTGTTTGCCCGTCTCAACTTCAAGGATGCGTAACACAGATTTCTCGTCGCCGCTCGAAGACGTGCCGTAGGCGAGACGTTTGCCGTCGTTCGACGGATACCACCAGTCGAGCGCGACGGTGCCGTCCGACGAAAGCGTGTTGGGGTCAATCAGCACACGGTCGCGCCCACGCAAGCCGTCGCGCACGTAGAGCACGGGCTGATTCTGCTGCCCCTCGCGCCGCGTGTAGAAATATCGACGCCCACGCGGGTCGGGCGCGCCGACTGTCCCGGTCGAGAGCAGTTGCGTTAGTCTCTGACGAATCGCCGCGCGCCCCGCGACGGCGTTGAGCGCAGCCTCCGTCGCCGCGTTCTGCGCCTCCGTCCAGACGCGCACCTCTTCCGCGTCGCCTCGCTCCAACCACCGGTAAGGGTCGGCAACTTCGACGCCGTGAATCTTATCAACGACCTTTTCCATACGTGTTTTCGGCACTGCTCCACGCTCCATCGCCTTTTGCGCCATCACCTCCCACGAAACAAAAAAGAGAACGACGCCGACCAACGCCGTTCTCCATCTTCGACAGCCATCGAAAATTTTCATCGTCCAACTCCAAATCTAAAACGGGATACACAGGACGGGGACGCGCGTTCCGCGCAAGACCTTCTCCGCCGTCGAGCCGAAGAGTAGACCTTCCGGCTCCGGTGCCGAACGACCGCGCACGCCCATGACAATCATCGGCAAATCGAGGTCGCGCGCGATTTTGAGAATTTCGACGAATGGCGTGCCGACCACAATCATGCGCGCGACGTTGACCTCGCCCGCCTGTACGTCTTCGAGCATATTGTTGAAACTGATTTCCGCCTGCTCGCGCATCCGCGCCGTAATCTCGTCGGACGAGCCGAGCGCCGCCGCCACCGCATCGTCGATAAAATCCTGATTGATGACGTGGAGCAGTGTGAGGTCGCCGTCGGGCGCGGCGATGCCGACGGCGACGCGCACGGCGTTGTAAGAAGTCGGCGAGAAATCTACCGGGACGAGAATGTCTGATGTTGTCAGCATAACTTCTCGAAAACCTCCCTGCACATCAGCGTTGTTGTGAAAGCGACTGTTTCGTGAGATGCCCTTCGATGTGCGGCAGACTCGACAGCAACACGTCTCCGACGATTTTCAAACTCTGCGGCGAGATTTTATCAAGCGTATCTTCGGGCGTATGCCAGTGCGGATAGGAGTTAAGCTGGATGATGTCCACCGCTTCGATGCCTGCGCGCATGAAAGGCTCATGGTCGTCGCCGCCGATGCCTTCCTCGCGTTCGACAAACTGCGCTCCATGACCCAACGCGCGCGCCGTCCGCCAAATCGTTTCGACGAGCCACGCCGTACTCGATGTGTCGCGCGGGAGTTCCAGTTTTTTGTAACCAATCATGTCGAGCAGAATCATCGCGCGCACGCGCTTCAACTCTCCGCGCTCACGCAACTGCGCGACGAAGCGACGGCTGCCGTAAGTGTTGTCGGGCGCGTTCGGTTTGCTGCAATCGTCCCACTGACGACAAAAAGCTTCTTCTCCATCAAAAAACACGAACCAGTATGTGAAGCGCGGCTTGCGCGTCGCGGCTGAGAGCACGCGCGCCAACTCCAACAGCGCGCCCGTTGACGAACCGCCGTCGTTTGCGCCGACGAAGCGAAACTCCTTGAACGGCTTCGTGTCGTAATGGCTGGCGACGATAATCGTCTCCGCCGTCTCGCCCGCGAGCGTCGCCGTGACGTTCGCCATGCGGCGTTCGCCGACGGGCGTTTTGGCGCGGAATTCGTCGGTTGAAACCTCCAAGCCGTAAGACTTCAGCTCATCTACGATGTAAGCGCGCGTCTTCGCCAGTTCCTTTGAACCCGCCGGACGCGGCCCCATCTCGACCATCTTACGCACATGAGCCAACGCGCGTTCGCCGTCGAACGCCGCGCCTCCGCTCTGCGCCGTCGTCGCCGACAGAGAGACGCTTGGCGGCCTGTTCTCGACGGGTTTGGGATTCTGCGCGGAGGCTTGCGACGCGTGATTGATGAGAATGAAGTTGGCGAGGACGAAGCAACAGATGAGAAACGGCGCAGCAAGCGCGTGCGGGAGTCGCGGGAGAGACGCGTGGATGGCTTTCGTCATGAATGCTGCGGCGGTGTGGCGTCGCGGACGCGACCTCGCATCGCGTCGGCGTTGACTAAACGATGTAAAGCGCATGGAGTTAAAATGGCATCTCCGAAATCGTTCTCGCGTAGCAAAAGGCGTCGGGTACGCATCGCGTTGCCGTCCGGCGTCCGTGTCGAAGGCATTCGCGCGTCGTTGTGGTCGTCAGCGCACGCGTCAGACGCGAGGCGGGCGGCGGCTAGTTGACTTTCGTCTCGTCCGTCTCCACCTCGACTGTCACGCGATGCTCGGCGGGGCGACGCGCCTCGCGTTCGCGGCGCGAGAGCGTGCGACCACGTCCGGCCATCAAATCCAGTCCCTTCTCGAACACGGCGAACGGAAGATTGGCGACCGCGCTCAAGGTTTCAAAGGCGGCGACGGCTTCGAGTTCGACGAGCGTCGCGAGTTTCTTCTGAAGCGGCATGTCACGAAATTCTTTGCGAAAATCTTTGGCGGCTTCCTCGGTCGTCGGCTCGCGTTCGGTAACGGGCACAGGACGCAAAACGAGGTCGCCCGCGTGTTCAATCTTGGTCTGACAGGCGAGGCGTTCGCCCGCCGCGAGACGTTCGGGACTCAGACGTTCGCGCTCGGCGTTGGTGAGCGACGACAGCAGCGTCGCGCCCTGCTCGACGACGACCGCGCACGTGTCGCATTGGCCGCGCCCGTCGCACTCCGCAGGCAGGCGCACGCCCAGGCGTTTCGCCGCCTCCCACAGATACGTCCCCTCGGCGACAATGCCGCTATAATCCTGTCCTTCCGTCTTCCATTCAATGTTAACGCTCATTTTTATCCTCTCGCGCGAAGCAACACGCTCGAACATCAATTTGCGGGGAAACTTTCATGCAACTTACAACGCTTTCCGCCCAATAATCAAGGAGGGCAAAAGTAAAAAGGCAAAAGTGAAGAAAGCGACTTCTCTTCATCCTTTTGCCTTTTACCCTTTTCCTTTTGCTGTCGCTTCAATGCGTGCCCGGTGCGGAGGCGAAGCGGACGCGGGGTTCGGCGGCGGATTCGTCTTTGCGTTGTTTGTTGCCCGCCTCGCGTTGGCAATTGGCGCAGACGCCGAAGATGCGTAGTGAATGTTGAATCGGCACGAAATGATGTTTGGCGAGGATGGAATCCTGTATGGCTTCGAGTTCGGCGGAGAAGAATTCGATGGTCAGGCCGCATTCGGTGCAAATCATGTGGTCGTGATGCGGGTGTTTATAGTTGTGCTCGTAGCGCGTGCGTCCGTCGCCGAAGCGCACTTCGCGCGCCAGTCCGGCATCGACCAGAAGTTTAAGCGTGCGATAGACGGTCGTATGCCCGACGCTTGGGTCTTCCTGCTTAACGAGATTGTAGAGGTCTTCGCTCGACAGGTGTTCTTCCGTACGCAAAAACACATCCAGAATCAAATCGCGTTGCGCGGTGCGTTTGAGTCCCGCGCGCTGGATGTGGCGATGAAATACTTCCTTCTCTTCAGTCATAACCCTCTTGCCTGACAACCGATAGATGGAGACGAGGTTTCGACAACACGCGCATTCTACCACTGGCACAGGCATGCTGTGAAGAAGTTGGTGCGAAGGCGCACCACATGCTATCTTTTCCGCACGGTGCCGGGGTGGCGAAATGGCAGACGCGACGGACTTAGATGTTTGAGCACCCAGAGCGAAATCTCCGGCGTGAATGGAGTCAAATTCGGTGAAACCTTTAATCTGGCAACACCGAGCTAAGTTTGGAGGAAATATTTTTGCCGCGATAAGTTGGAGTTAGAGCGTGGCAATTTGGGCAAAGTAACTTCAAGTTGGATAGTCTATTATCGTAGCGGTTTCCGTTGATGTGATGTAGTTCGAGAGGGATGGGCTGGCTGAGCCATTTTGTCTTTCTGCAACTAGAACATTTACGGGCTAAGACATTCTCCGATAAAAGTCTTTTTTTCAACTTGTAAGATTGTATTTGAAGTTCGTTATTCAAATACTTGTGAATTGGTTGCTTTGAACCAAAAGTCTTGCCTTTGTTCCGACATTGTCCGGTAAAGTGGGAAATATCTAATTTGAAGTGCTTGATTGCCCTTCTCAGAATTTCATAATTTCCACCATTAAGGAGCGACGCCTAATTTATCCAATGTCTGTGCGAGCGAAGTGGAGTTTCTAATCGCTTCAGTCAATTGATGTTCGGTATATTTGCGTAGCCTCCTGTGGCCTCCAAAAAAGTGTAGAGACTAGACGGCTCCCACCTGACTGTTATGTCCATACGTAGCAAAAGGTGAAGGTATAGTCCAGACCACAAACTGCGTTATTTTGTGCGGGCGGCGAAAGCCGTAGTGGTAAGAAAATCCGTTGGCCGCAAGGCCGTGCGGGTTCGAGTCCCGCCCTCGGCACCAATTTATTTAGACTCTTGTTGTGATGCGTCGCGCCCGTCGGCGTAAAACGAAGGGGCACGCGCGGCGGTCAGTTTTCGTTGCTTGACCTCGTTGCCTTTCCGTCTCTACAATCACGCATCAGTTCCCCGCGACAACCCCCGTTGACGTTAACCGAAAGAGAAAAGGGGTGAACTATGTCCAGCCAACGAAGCGACGACAGCCAGGGCGATACCGGAACAAGAGACATCACGTATGATTTAATCAGCACCGCTTATCATGCTCTGCAAGGCGCGGAAACTCTTGCGCTCTACATCGGAGATGCCACGCAAGAAGGAAATCAGGAACTCATCCAGTTCTTCACGGAGACCAAAGAAGAGTACCAACGGCGCGCAGAGCGTGCGAAACAGTTGCTCACAGGCCATCTCGGTCAAGGTCAGGGACAGGCGGCGAGCGGTGGCGGCGGTGGCGGCGGCAGCCAGTAACGAACGACATTTGACGACCGCTAATTTCCGCGCTCCGGCGCGAGACGAAAAGCGAAACGCCTGTTGTGCCGAGTCACAACAGGCGTTTTTCTATGGAAAACTTTGTGCAGAAACGTCTCCGTTCGACTTCCAGACGAAGCTACTCTCGACAGACGTTTCTTTTCCTATTCTTCGCTCGCATTCTTCTGCACGCCCGTCAGGGTGTCGGCGCTAAGGATGGTGCTCAGCCCTTCGTTCTCTTCCGCGGCGGTCGGCGTGTCGGGTTCGGCCACGTCGCCGCGTTCGGCCTCGCGGTCTTGTGTGTTGGCGTGTGCTTGTCCGGTCGGACTGTTTTTCTCACTCATACTTCTCTCCTGCTCAATACTTCGGGACGCTCGCATCCACTTCGTTTGACCACGCCGTGATGCCGCCTTTGAGATTGATGAGACGACCCTTGTAACCCGCGCGTTGGAGGGCTTCGATGGCTTTGGCGCTGCGTCCGCCCATCTTGCAATGGACGACGGTTTCGCGGCTCTCGTCAATCTCGCCGATGCGGTTGGCGACCTGTCCGAGCGGAATCAACTTCGAGCCGGGGATACGCGCGATGTCGTATTCGTTTGGCTCGCGCACGTCGATAATCTGTATGTCGTCGCCACGGTCGAGGCGCTGTTTGAATTCGGTCGCGGTAATCTCTTCCATCTGTTGTGGAGCGGGTTGGTTCATCGTTTGAGCCTCCGTCGGTGTTGGTTTTAGTCCGCAAAACGCTTCGTAGTCAATCAATTCTCGAATCGTCGGGTGCTCGCCGCAGACGGGGCACGCCGGGTCTTTCCTCAGTTTCAATTCACGAAAACGCAGACGCCACGCGTCAAACAAGAGCAGACGATTGATGAGCGGTTCGCCGTCGCCGAGGATGAGTTTGATGGTTTCGTTGGCTTGAATCGCGCCCACGATACCGGGCAAGACGCCGAGCACTCCGCCCTCCGCACAACTGGGGACGAGGCCGGGCGGCGGCGGTTCGGGATAGAGACAACGATAGCACGCGCCGCGTCCATTTTCAGCCCCAGCCCAGAAGACGCTCGCCTGTCCCTCGAAGCGAAAGATGGAACCGTAGACATTGGGCTTGCCCGTGAGGACGCATGCGTCGTTGACGAGATAGCGCGTCGGAAAATTGTCTGTGCCATCGACGATGATGTCGTAGTCGCGGAAAAGCTGTAGGGCGTTGTCGCTCGTCAGTCGCGTCTCGTAGGTGTCAATGTGGACGTGTGGGTTGATGTCGGAGAGACGTTCGCGCGCCGATTCGATTTTGGGACGCCCGACATCCTTCGTGCCGTGCACGATTTGTCGCTGCAAGTTCGACTCGTCAACCACGTCGAAGTCCACGATGCCGAGACGACCGACACCCGCCGCCGCCAGATACATGCCGAGCGGCGCGCCGAGTCCGCCCGTGCCAATCATCAAAACGCTCGCGGCTTTCAACTTTCGCTGCCCCTGCATGCCGACCTCCGGCATGATGAGGTGACGGCTATAACGCGCAATCTCATCGTTAGTGAGCGACGGCAACTCTGACGCCGCTGTGCCGTCTCCCGTCGCATGATTCTTACTGCTGGATGCCACGTCCGCCACTTCATTTTCGGTCGTCGCGCCGCCCGCGATGGCGGGGATAATGGAAATCGAGTCGCCGTCGCGGACGGGCGTTTCGAGTCGCTCGGAGTGGCGGATGTCGTCGTCGTTGACGTAGATGTTGACGAAGTTGCGGAGACTGTTCTGCTCCGTGTAGAGATGCTTGCGTAGCTCCGCGTGCTCGCCCGTCAGTTTGTCGAGCGCCTCGCCCACCGTCTGGGCTTCGACCACCATTTCCGACTTTCCGCCCGCATACTGCCTGAGCGCCGTCGGGATTGAAATTGTGACTGCCATGCTCCAAAACTCCTTTTTCAAACCACTTTCAAACCGCTGCGAATCCAAACTGACTTCTGTTTCTCATTCAAATGCTCGACGCGTGCACGTCCATTCAACGCTCGACGCGCGGCACGACGGTCGGAGTCGCAGAAGTTTTCGCGCTTTCGTCCGCGCTCTCCTCCGGCGTGGTCGTCGCCTCCGTTGCGTCTACGCTCTCCGCGTCCTCTCCGGCCACATCGTCTTCAGGTTCATCCGCGTCGCGTGCGAAGGGGTCGGGCGTCGTCGCTTTCTCCGGGACAAACCACGTCGTCACACGCCCCTGCGGCTGCCACATCTCGCGGCCTTGCAGGATGATGATGCGATGCGCGTCGATGCCGTGTTTGGTCGAGAGTGTAGTCTTCCACGCTTCGGCAATTTCCATCATGGAATTCTTAACGGCGGCATCTTGCTTCTCAGACGCGTCGCCTTCGGCCTCCGTGCTTGCTGCGTTAGTGGTGGCGACATCCTGCGGCGTTGAGAGCGCGAGTTGTTCTGCATTGGCGGAAGCTTCTCCTTCCGACACTTCTATCTCCAACATCTCGCGCACGACGAAATAGCCGGACGCACGCGGGTTGTCGCGCAGCAACTCCGCGAGGTTTTCGAGTACCCAAGACTCTTCGGCCTGTTCCCTCGAAGCGTAGCCATATAAATCGTAAGAGTTGAGTTTGACGGCGACTCGCGGCTGGCTCTCGTTCTTCTTCTCACTCTTTTCCGTCGCGCCTGCGGCGGGCGGCGGTGCGGATTTCGGCAGAATCCATAATTCTACGGTCGCGGATTCGTCGTCGGACGCGCCGCCGTTGATTGATTTGAGGCGCGTAGTTTCCACTTTGTAGTCCCGTTGGAGAATGTCTTCGTCGCGTCGCGCAATTCTGCGCCACGCGCCCTTGAGGCTATTCTTTGAAGGATGTATCACAAGATAGCCGACCGATTCGGGCTGCTGTTTCAACTTCTCGGCGAACTGGCTGTGCGCGATTTCGCTGTCCGTCCAACCCATCTCTACTGTTTCCCTGTAAATATTCTCGTCCGTCGTGTAGACATCGAACTGGCCGCTGAACTCTTGCGACTCGTTCTTATCCATCCCCGCAGCGACGGGCGGCGTCGCGCCTTCCGGCACAATCCAGAGTTCCGTCAAAGCGTCTTCGATGTCACGTTGCCCGCCATTGACGACTACGACGCGTGCGGCTTCAAGTCCGCGCTCGTTGGTCAGGTAGTGACGCGACGCCTTGACCTGCCAAGCAACGTGGCTGCGTTTGACACTCTTTTTCAACGTGTCGTAGCCGATGATGTAGCCCGTCGCGCCCGGCGAGTTTTGAAGCGTCACGGCGAAGTTATCGAGCCGCGCCGTCAAATCACAATGCCTGAGATTGCCATACTCATCGAGTTTGGTGGCGACGCGCGCGGGCGTCGCGTCCTGCGTCGCTTCGTCTTGTCCGTAGACGGTCGCTGGCGACCGGAACGACAGTGCTCCTGCGAGCAACAGAGCTGAGCAGGCCGTCAAGAAGTCGCTACGTCTCATCGTGTTTCCCTCCGCACCAACTCTTCTTCATTAAAACGCGAACGGTCAGGCTCCATCTCCCACGAACGCAACTCGACGGCGCTTCCCTCACGCACAGAGACAATGATGTAAGACCACGTAGGCCACGCGTGCTCCAAATCGAACTGCGACGGCACCGCCGGATGGTCTGGATGCGAATGATAATTCCCAACCACGTCAAGCCCCTTCGCGCGCGCGTGACGTTCACCGCGCAGATATTCCTGCGGCGTAATCAATGAACGATTATGCCGCGCAGCTTCCTCGCGCGCGTTCGACACCGGATAAGTTTCCCACACGGTTTTTCCGCCGTCCTCTGCCATGCGACCGATGAGCAAGCCGCAACACTCCTGCGGATATTCCGCTTCGCCTTGCCTGTTGATTTCCTCTATGTGCTCTGTCGTAAGTGTAAGCATCCTGTCGCGCTTTGCCTATTCAAATTTCCGACTCACGGCCTCTGCCGCGCACGCCGTTCGTTTCTCTCCACTACTACACCTCCCAAAACTCATCGCTCAGATAACGACCACCGCCGTCGCACAAAACCGTGACGACGACCGCGCCCGACGACAAACCCGCCGCATAACGCAATGCGGCGACGACGTTTGCGCCCGAACTGACGCCAACAAACAACCCCTCTTCGCGCGCCAGTCGTCGCGTCATCTCCTGCGCGTCTTCCGTCTCGACCGACACCGTTTCATCCGCCAGCGTCGGGTCGTAGATGCCCGGCACGATGGACGACTCCATGTGCCGCATGCCTTCCAACCCGTGAAGCGGCGACGCGGGCTGCATCGCCACGGCGCAGAGCTTCGGGTTGAGTTCACGGAGTCGGCGCACGGTTCCTGTAAACGTCCCTGCCGTGCCCATTCCGGCGAGGAAATGTGTGATACGGCCTCCGGTCTGCTGCCAGATTTCCGGCGCGGTTCCCTCGTAATGCGCGCGCCAGTTCGCGTCGTTGTTGTACTGGTCTGGATAGAAATACTTTTCCGGCTCGCGCTCAAACATTCGACGCGCGTGCACCTGCGAACCGTCCGCGCCTTCCGACGCATCGGTTTCGACCAACTCCGCGCCGTAAATCCGCAGCATACGCAGACGCTCCACGCTCGCATTCTTCGGCAGACAGAGCGTGACGCGATAGCCGCGCGCCGCGCCTATCATTGCGTAAGCGATACCTGTGTTGCCGCTCGTCGCATCGAGAATCGTTTTCGACGGCGTGAGACGCCCCGTGCGCTCGCCGTCGAGAATCATCGACAACGCCGCACGGTCTTTCACCGACCCACCCGGATTCAAATGCTCCGCCTTCGCATAGAGCGCCACGCCCGCAGGCAGTTCGCGCGCAAGGCGCGGCAGAGCGACGAGCGGTGTTCGCCCGATGTTTGAAACGAGGTCGCCACCCGCGCGTCGCTCCGTCGGCGTTTCCACAAGCATCTCTTTCATCTTTCCAACGCCTGTTCGATGTCTTGAATGATGTCTGCGATAGCTTCAATGCCGACGGAGATGCGGACGATGCCGTCGGTGATGCCGAGTTCGCGCCTGAGTGCGGGCGCGAGGTCGCGGTGCGAGGCGGTCGCCGGATGGAGCACGCTCGTAAACACGTCGCCCAGACTTGTCGAACGCACGCACAAATTGAGCGCGTCCATGAAGCGAAACGCCGCCTCGCGCGTGTCCTCCTTGAGTTCGATGGCGACGAGCGCGCCGCCGTAAGGCTCACGCAGCACGCGCTTGCGAATCTCCTGTGCCTCGTCGCCCGCGTCGAGCGTGGGATAATAGACGCGCCGGATGCGTGGATGCTCGGTGAGATGCGCTGCCAACGCGTGCGCGTTGGCGCACTGTCGTTCCATCCTGATGACGAGCGTTTTGACGCCGCGCAGAATTTCGTGTGCCTCCCAGACGCCGAGGACGCCACCGACGAGTTTCAACGCGCCGACGAGCGCGGGCGCATCCGATGCATCGCCGACCACGGCCACGCCACCCGTCACGTCGCCGTGCCCGCCGAGATACTTCGTCGCACTGTGCACAACGATGTCTGCGCCGTGGCGAAGCGGTTGGCAGAGATAGGGCGAAGCGAAAGTGTTGTCGATGATGAAACGCGCGCCGACGCTATGTGCGGCTTCGGCGCAGGCGTCGATGTCGCAAATCTTCAGAAGCGGGTTCGAGATGGTTTCCGCGACGAGCGCACGCGGTCGCAAAGTTCGCGCCTTTTCGTTGAGCGTGGCGGTATCTGAAAAGTCTGCGGTGACGGTCTTGACGCCGAACGCGCCGAAGACGTTGGAGAGAAGGTTGAGCGTCGCGCCGTAGAGATTTTGGGAGGCGAGAATGGTTGCGCCCGCAGATAAATCGCAGGCGAGCAACGCCGCGTGAATCGCGGCCATGCCCGACGAATACGCGCACGCTCCCGCGCCCGCTTCGAGCAAACGGACGGCCTCTTCGAGCGCGGCGGTGGTCGGGTTGCCGTAGCGCGTGTAGATGTAACCCGGCTTCGCGCCACCGAAAACCTCGTCCATCTCGGCCATCGAATCGTAGGTGAAGGTCGAAGTCGAATAGAGCGGCACGGAGACAGGCTTGCCTACGGGCGCGTGCGTGCGTTCTCCCGCATGAACGGCCTGTGTGCTGATGTCGTGCTCGGTTGTCTCGTCTGCGGCCATCCGTCTTCACCTCTCGTCGCCTTGAAGCGACACGCCGCGCGCATCAGTCTGTCTCGACACGCGCGGCGCTTCTCTCGCTTGCTGACGGCAAGCACCAACCGAAACGAACTACTACTGCGAATCCTTCTCGCAAACGTTACGCAGCATTCCTACTGTTACGCAGCATTCTCTACGACTCGCCGAGTTTTCTCTTAGAGAAATACCAGTCGGTCACTTCGTAGTCGGATTGCATGCGTTTCTCTGCGTCGGCGGTGGTTTGCGGCGGTGGCACGATTACCTGTTCGCCCTTTTTCCAGTTGGCGGGCGTGGCGCAGGCGTTTTCGTCGCCCGTCTGCATGGCTTCGAGGGCGCGCAGGATTTCGTCGATATTGCGCCCGCACGACATCGGGTAATAGATGAGCGCGCGCACCTTCTGGTTCGGGTCAATCATGAAGACGGCACGCACGGTGGCCGTCTCCGAGGCCGACGGATGAATCAAGCCGTAGGCTTGCGCGACTTTGGTATCCAAATCGGCAATCACAGGGAAATCAATCTTGACGCCGAAGTGCTGTTCCATGTTTCTAATCCAGGCGATGTGCGCCGTGACGGAATCGACCGAGAGGCCGATTAGTTGCGCGTTGCGTTGTTTGAACTCGTCGGAGCGTTGCGCGAATTCGACAAACTCGGTCGTACAGACGGGCGTAAAATCCGCCGGATGCGAAAATAGAACCACCCATTTTCCTTTGAAATCGGATAATTTAATCGCCCCATGTGTGGATTTGGCCTCAAATTCGGGAGCCGGGTCGTTGATACGTGGCAACGCTGTTGAGCCGTTCGGGGTTTGTGTTGCTGCGGTGCTCATAAATTATATCTCTCCTCTTCTCTGCGGGTCGCCGCGCGTTCGTCGGAGGGAGCGGCGTACGACCGTGTTGCCGGAGCGATGCCGCTTTCTGCGTCGGCGTCGCTGCGTTTGGATTGGACATTTCCTTTATCAAGCTCTGTGTCCGCAAGCTTACACCAAACGCTCGCGCGAAGGAAAAAGGAAAAACTGAAAAGACCAAACTAACGCCAAACCTAAGCCGACCACCTCCCTCGCCTCTCGCCTTTGACCTTTTTCTTTTCGCCTTTTTTTGACCCTACCCCAAATCGTGCACGCCCTGCATTCTCTCGCGCACATGGTCTACGCTAAAGCATGATATACTTCCCGACGTATCCTCGAAATACAGCACAAACCTTGCAGATAAAAGGTTTATTGGCCTCGCGGAAGCTTCGTCGGGATGTGGCACATTCATTGCTTATTCAACAGCGACAACGGAGTCGCGTCGGAGCGATGAGCCGCAAGGCGTAGCGCGACACGTTACAAATGGAGGGATGTAAATGCTGAAGATTGATTCAAAACTGGCGCAACGCGCCCTGAGTTTTGTGGTTTTAATGGCAATTGTAGCCGGGAGTGTTCTTCCGGCAACCGCGCAGAGACGCCGCACGCGACGCACATCGCGCGTCACACGAACGGCGCGCAGAGTGCCTGTGAGAGTCGCGCCCGTGCTTTACACCGTGCCTGCCGATACCGTTATCCGCGTCCGCATGAACGAACAGCTTAGCTCGCGCAGCGCACGCGTCGGCGACCGCTTCTCGGCCAACGTGACCGAGCCGGTTTACGCCGGAGGCGGGACGGAAGTCATTCCGGTCGGGAGCAAGGTCTGGGGTCGTGTGACGACTGTGACACGCGCGCAACGACGCAAAGCGGGTAGCATCGCAGTCAGTTTCAACTCTGTCCAACTGCCCAACGGCACGACTTACACGATTAACGGTTCGCTCAGCAGTTTGCAGGCCGACGACGTGAACGCCGACAACGAAGGCACCGTCAGTGGCCGCGACAACGACAAACGCAACGCTGTCTTTATCGGCGGCGGGGCGGCGACGGGAGCCATCATCGGCGCGATTGCGGGCGGCGGCAAGGGCGCAGCCATCGGCGCGATACTCGGCGGCGCACTCGGCACAGGCGCGAGAGTCTACGAGAAGGAAGAAGAGGCCGACGTGAAATCCGGCACGGAGTTCGGCGTCATCCTCAACCGCTCCATCTCGCTTCCGGCCAGCATCGTTCGCTAAACGGCATAGGGTGTCGGCAACCCTCACGGGTTGTCGGTACGAAGGAAGCCCGCCCGCGAAGGGGAGAGCGCGGGCGGGTTTCCAAAAATAAAAATTCTCGCAAGAGATAAACCAAAAATCTCTCAACGAGAAGTTAAAAATCACAACGAGTTCGGTCGCCCCTGTCAGGACGTAAGTGGGCGACCGCACAAAGAGGCCCGATGCGAAGGGGAGAGCGCATCGGGCTTCTTTATTTGGTGAATGGTAAATCGTAAATGGTGGTTGAATTCTGTCAATTTTGAAGGGCAAAATCGTCAGTTGCGAGAATCTTTGCTTTTTCTATTTATCATTCACTATTTACCATTTACCCGCTTGCTGCTTGTTCTTCGCCGCGACGATAGACGACGCGACCTGCAACGATGGTGGCGACCGCCGCGCCACGCATCTTCCAGCCGTCGAAGGGCGTGTTGCGGCTTTTCGATTTTGAGCGCGCCACATCGAAAGTCCATTCGAGTTCGGGGTCGAGCAGCGTCACGTCGCCCCACGCGCCGGGTCGAAGCGTCCCACGTCCATCCAGATTGAAGATGCGCGCGGGGTTGACCGAGCAGAGTTCCACCAATCTTTCGAGACCGATATGGCCTCGGTGTACAAGACGGTCGAAGGCCAGCCCGACGGCTGTTTCCAAGCCCGTGATGCCGAACGGAGCTTGGTCGAATTCGAGCGCCTTTTCGTCCGCGTGATGCGGCGCATGGTCTGTGGCGATGGCATCAATCGTGCCGTCTGCGAGTGCTTCGAGTATCGCCTCGACGTGTTCGGCGTTGCGAAGCGGCGGGTTCATTTTGAAATTCGTGTCGTAGCCTTCGACCGACGAATCCGTCAACGTCCAGTGATGCGGCGCAACTTCGCACGTCAGCGCCACGCCGCGTTCTTTCGCGCGCCGCACGGCTTCGAGCGCGCCGCGCGTCGAGACGTGTGCCAGATGGACGCGCGCTCCCGTCAACTCAGCGAGCGCACAATCGCGCATCGCGTCCGACTCTTCGGCCAACGCCGGAATCCCTCGCAAGCCTAGACGCAGAGACCACTGCCCCTCATGCATCACGCCGCCTGCCGCGAGCGTCCGGTCTTCGCAATGGTCTGCGACGGTCAAATCAAACCCGCTCGCATACTCCATCGCGCGACGCATCATCCCCGCCGAAGGAACCGGACGCCCGTCGTCCGTTACCGCGACGATTCCGGCGCGTTTCATCTCGCCCATCTCGGCCAGTTCCCCGCCGCTCGAACCTTTCGTAATCGCGCCGACCGGAAAGACGTTGGCGAGACGGATGCGTTCGGACTGTTCGACGATAAAACTCGTCACCGCCGGATTGTCGTTAACGGGGTCTGTGTTCGGCATCGCGCAGACGCTTGTCCAACCACCCGCGACGGCTGCCCTCGCGCCCGTCTCAATCGTCTCTTTATACTCCTGCCCCGGCTCGCGCAGGTGTACATGCATGTCTATAAAACCGGGCGCAACAACCAGACCCGTCGCATCGAACACTTGCGCGCCCTCTGGCCTCGCCTCGCCGCCTCCGAGCAACGCCACGACGCGTCCGTCTTCGATGTACACATCCTTGCCCGCATTCAACTCCTGCGTCGGGTCAATCACATAACCGTTGGCAATCAGCAGTCTCATAAGGTCAGCGGTTCTTCCGTCAATGTCGCACTCGTCGTGGCCGTCGCATTCTTCGTCGTGCTTGTCGCGGCTGTCGTGCTTGTGATGTTGGTCGTTGTGCTTGTGGTGTTCGTCGGCGAACTTGTGTTGCTTGTCTGCGGCGCGGTTCCGCCTGCGAGAAGGTAGAGCACGGCCATGCGGACGGCGAGGCCGTTAGCAACTTGGTCGAGAATCAGCGAGCGCGAGCCGTCGGCCACATCCGACGCGATTTCGATGCCGCGATTCATCGGCCCCGGATGCATCACGATGGCATCGGGCGCGGCGAGGGCGAGGCGTTTGAGCGTCAGCCCGTAGTGGACGGCATACTCGCGCAAGGAAGGAAAGAAGGCGGCGTCCTGCCGCTCGCGTTGGATACGCAAGACCATCACGACATCTGCGCCTTCAATCGCCGCTTCGATGCGCGTCTCGACGCGTAAAGTTTCGGGTTCGACGAGCGTGCGAAACTCCTGCGGCATGAGCGTCCCCGGCCCGGCGAGCGCGACGCTTGCTCCGAGTTTGGTCAACAGATGCACGTTCGAGCGCGCGACGCGCGAATGCAGGATGTCGCCGATGATAGCAACTTTCAGTCCCGCAATAGCGCCTTTGCGTTGGCGCATCGTGAGCGCATCGAGCAGAGCCTGCGTCGGATGTTCGTGCGCGCCGTCTCCGGCGTTGACGATGGACGCGCTGCAAATACGCGCGAGGGCGTGCGGCGCGCCTGCCGACGGATGACGTAGCACAATCAAGTCGGGCGACATCGCTTCGAGGTTGCGCGCCGTGTCGAGCAGCGTCTCGCCTTTGGTGACGCTCGAACCGGAGGAACTGATGTTGATGACATCGGCGGAGAGACGTTTTCCGGCAATCTCGAAAGAGGTGCGCGTGCGCGTCGAAGGCTCGAAGAAAAGATTGATGACCGTGCGCCCGCGCAACGCCGGAACCTTCTTGATTTCACGCTCCGAAATCTCGCGGAAAGTCTCCGCCGTGTCGAGCACATGCGTTATCTCTGCGGCGGAGAGTTCGCGTATGCCGAGCAAATGTTTGTGCACCAGCGTCGTCTTCATCCTACTCAAACGCCTTCGTCTACTGCGACTGCATACAAAAAGAGCGGCCACTGCTGGCCGCCCTCAAGCGTTTTCTTCGGCGGGTCGCTCTACGATGGCGACGCCTTCCTCCCCGTCGAAATCGTCAAGCATGACCTTGATGATTTCGCTCTTTTTCGTCGGCACAAACTTGCCGACGAAATCGGCCTGAATCGGCAACTCTCTGTGCTCCTTGCCCCTGTCAATCAACACGGCGAGTTGCACGCGGCGCGGGCGACCGAAATCAATCAACTGGTCGAGCGCGGCGCGAATCGTGCGCCCCGTGTAGAGCACGTCGTCAATCAAAAGAAGGTTGCGGCCATCGACATCGGTGGGTAAATCCGTGCGATTGATAATCGGATTCGCGCCGACGGTCGAGAGGTCGTCGCGATAGAGCGTAATGTCGAGCACGCCGACGGGCGGGCGTTCGCCTTCGAGGTCGGCGATTTTATCCGCAATCCGATTCGCCAACGGCACACCTCGACGCTGGATGCCGACCAGATACAGATGCCCCGCGCCGTGATTGTCTTCCACAATCTCCGACGCCAGACGCGCCAACGCACGATTGATACGCGGCCCATCCATGATGCGTGCTTTTTCGACGAAATCCATCGGCGCGGATACTAGCACAGAGCCGCACGCGGAAGAAAGACTCAGAGAGGCACGCGGGCTATTGCGCCGGACAGCGAATCCTGAGCGGCGTGACCTTGCGCGGCGAAATAGTGGGCATGCCTTGCATGCAAATGCTGATGTCGCTGACGGGGCCGGTGATGCGGTAGGCTTTGCCGTCGCGCAATTTCGAGTTGCGTGTGACGCTGTACTTCTGTTTGCCTGAGAGCGGTTCCAACACGAAACATTCGACGCCCTGCCTGATGCAGCCACTAACCGTCACGACTCGCTGGACGGCGCGACGTCGGCGTCTGTTTTGTGCAAAGGCGGCGGGAGTGAGCAGGCACAGGCACAGGAGAATGAGGATTGTTTTTTTCATCGGTAGCTCCTTTGACCAGAGTTGATTTGTGAGAAATTAACCGTCGGAAGACTGTCGCTTCCGGGTTAGCGAGGCGGACGATGCGTGAACCGTGACACACGGAGGTAAGGCGGCGGCAAATTATTCCAGTCGCATGATAAAGTCAATCACTTTCCCCGACACGAAGCAGTAAAATTTGTCCGTTTGCAGCATGGGGATTGCGCCTCGGTCGCGTGCGCGGATGGTTCGGCAGGTGCTTTCTGGTATTTTATTGAGAGAAATCTCCCCGTCGAAAAATCGTGTGAATGGCAGAGGATTTGCTTTCGGTCGTTGAATGCTTATGCGTTCTTCTCTAACGAGTTTTCTTGACGATTACGCGGCGCGTGGTGCGGAGACGGCGTTTGCCACGCGGCGTGGTTTGCGGGTGGTGCGTTGGTCTTACGCGCGTGTGGCGGAGACGGCGCACAGGTTTGCGCGCGAACTCGCGGCGCGCGGCATCGTGCGTGGCGACCGCGTGTTGTTCTGGGCGGAGAATAGTCCTGAATGGGTGGCGGCGTTTTTCGGTTGTGCGCTCGGCGGAGTCATCGTCGTGCCGCTCGACGTGGAGAGCGCGCCGGATTTTGTCTCGCGTGTACAGCAACAGACGGAGGCGAAACTTCTGCTCGTCGGCGGTCACGACGGGCAAAGTCGCATCGAAGGCGCGTCGGGGTCGTTGCCGCTGTTGCGTCTCGAAGAGTTGAGCGAAGTGGTGGCGCGACACGCCGCTGCGCCGCTTGAGAATGAGGACATCGAGGCCGATGCGATTCTGGAAATCATCTACACGTCGGGGACGACCGCCGAGCCGCGCGGCGTGTGTCTGACGCATGGCAACATCCTCGCCAACCTCGCGCCGTTGGAGAAGGAGATGGAGAAATACCGTCGTTGGGAGCGCCTCACGGTGCATCCCCTGCGCTTTCTCAATCTGCTTCCGCTCAGCCACGTCTTCGGGCAGTTCATGGGCATCTTCGTGCCGCAACTGCTCGGCGGCGAAGTTCATTTTCACGACTCTTTGAACCCTTCCGAAATCATCAACGCAGTGAAGCAGCGACGCATCTCCGTCGTCGTTACGGTGCCCCGACTGCTCGACACCCTGCGCGACTCAATCGAACGCGATTACGCATCGCGCGGCGCGACGGAAGAATTTAAGCGCACACTCACGGCGGCGAAAAAGTGGCACTGGATGCGGCGTTGGTGGGTCTTCCGACGCATTCATGGACGCTTCGGCTGGAAGTTTTGGGCGTTCATTTCGGGCGGCGCGGCGCTGTCCGCCGAGACTGAATCCTTCTGGCAACGCGCGGGCTTCCTCGTCCTTCAAGGCTACGGCATGACGGAGACGGCATCGCTCATCAGTGTCAATCACCCGTTCAAGGCGGGGCGCGGTTCGGTCGGCAAGTCGCTGCCGGGGCACGAAGTGAAGTTGGACGAGAGCGGAGAGATTCTGGTGCGCGGAGCAAACGTTTCGCCGGGTTACTGGCGGCGCGGCGTCGAGCCGCTGACCGACGCGGAAGGATGGTTGCGGACGGGCGACCTCGGCACGCAGGACGCGGCGGGCAACATCTATTTCAAGGGACGCAAGAAGGATGTGATTGTCACCGCCGCCGGACTCAACATCCACCCCGAAGACCTTGAGGCCGCATTGAATCGGCAACCCGAAGTGCGTCTGAGCGCGGTCGTCGGCGTCGAAGGAGCGCGCGGGTCGGAGCCGTTGGCCGTCTTGATTCTGCGCGACGAACGTGCGGATGCCGCGCAAGCCATCACACGCGCTAACAGTGAACTGGCACGCCATCAACAGATACGCCACTGGTACGTCTGGGCGGACACCGACTTCCCGCGCACGCCGACGCACAAAGTTCGCAAACGCGACATCCTCGCCAAGATTCAACGCGAAACGGCGAAAGCGCGTAACGGAGAAAACGGAAAGAGCGCGGGTGGCGCGCAAGACGGCAGAGGAAACGGAAGGGGTCAAAACTTTGACGCATTCACGCCGGATGCATCCGCGCGAATCTCCGATGCGTCGCACGTCGCTGCGGATACGGCTGCTGATACGTCGCACGTCGCTCAGGCTCAATCCGTCGCTGCTTCGTCGTCATCAGCCGTTCTCGATGAAGTAATACGTGTGAGCGGCGAGGCGCCTGCGCGTGTCGATGCGTCGTCGAATCTGGCGACCGATTTGAAACTCGATTCGCTCGGTCGCGTCGAACTCTTGAGCGCGCTCGAAGACCGCTACCAAGTCGAGATTGACGAAGCCTCCTTCACGGCGGCCACCACGCTCGGCGATATCGAAAAGATTATTCACGAAGGCACGGGCGGCGAAGTCGCCAACGCCGCGTCGCGTTACCCTTACCCGGAATGGGCGCAGCGTTTCCCTATTACGTGGCTCCGGCTTGCACTCTTTTATCTCATGGCGTTGCCGATTACGCGCCTCCTCTGTTGGGTGCGCGTGCGCGGCAAAGAACATCTGAGTGAACTACAAAATCGCCCCGCTCTGTTCATCTCGAACCACATCACATACTTCGACCACGCGTTGATTCTTTCGGCGCTGCCCGGAAACTACAGGCGCAGCCTCGCGATTGCGATGGAGGGCGAACGTCTGCGCCACTGGCGCAATCCTCCCGCCGCGACCGAATGGTGGAGGCGACTACGTTGGCTCGCGCAGTATTATCTGGTCATCACTTTCTTCAACACTTTTCCTCTGCCGCAAAAGAGCGGTTTTCGTCGCAGCTTTTCCTACGCGGGCGAGTCGGTCGATAGAGGCTACAGCGTCCTTGTGTTTCCCGAAGGCACGCGCACAGAGCACGGCGGCCTCAATCCCTTCATGCGCGGTACGGGTCTGCTTGCGTCGAAGTTGAACGTCCCGGTCGTGCCCGTGCGTATCGACGGACTCTCCGAACTCAAACTGCGCGGGCGACGCGGGTTCGCTTTGCCGTGGACGGTCACGGTGAAGTTCGGCGAGCCGGTCAGTTTCGCTGCCGACGACGACCCCGCGCTTATCACCAGCGAAATGGAGCGACGCGTCGCCGCTCTCTGAACGCGTCATGTGTCGGTGAACAAACTGCTGACCAGACCGCCGCTCTGACATTTGACCCCTTCGGATATGCGTCGTGATAGTCGCGCCTCCGCATGTTGCTTTGACACCCTTTCCGCCGCTTTGTTACGCTCCACGGCGTTCCTTTAATGCGATGCCTTGCTCGCGGCTCGCGCGGGGCGGTGTGCATCTCATGACGGACGAGACAGCAGAGGCGCGTCCGCCGCGCTCCCCAGAAACTAGCCGAACCGATTCATGCTTTATCGCAACATTCTGCGTCCGTTACTTTTTCGTCTGCCGCCCGAAACGGTTCACGAAATGGCGTTGCACACGCTGTCGGTCACGCTCTCTCTGCCGCGCCTGCGTCGCTTCGTCGCACGACGCTACCGACGCGCTCCTTTCGGAGAACTCCGTCGTTTCGGTCTGCGATTCGACAATCCCGTCGGGCTGGCGGCGGGCTTCGACAAAAATGGTACGGTCGCGGAGGCTTTGGCGGCACTCGGTTTCGGCTTCGTCGAAGTAGGCACGGTGACGCATCTCGCGCAGGAGGGCAACCCGCAACCGCGTCTCTTTCGTCTCTCGCTTGACCGCGCGCTCGTCAATCGTCAAGGGTTCAACAACGAAGGCGCGGCGGCGATGGCGGCGCGTCTGGCACGTCGTCGCCCCGATTGCGTACTCGGCATCAACATCGGCAAGAGTCGCGCGGTTGCCATCGAAGATGCGATAGCGGATTATCTATCGAGCTTCGAGACGGTTTACCCGCACGCCGACTACATCACCGTGAACGTCAGTTCGCCCAACACGCCGCGCCTGCGCGAACTGCAACGCGCAGACCGTCTCGCGGCTTTGCTCGGCGCGCTCCAACAACGAAACCGCGAGCTTTCGCAAGCCGCCGCGCGCACGACGTTGCTGCCGTTGCTCGTCAAAGTCGCGCCTGATTTGAACGAACAGGAACGCGAGACGATTGTTGACGCGGCGGTGCGTGCGGGTGTCGCCGGAATCATCGCCACGAATACGACGACGAGTCGCGCGGGTTTGCATACGCCTTCGCGCGTGGTCGCGGACTGCGGCGAAGGTGGATTGAGCGGCGCGCCCCTGCGTGCGCGCTCGACGGAGATGGTGGCCGCGCTCTATCGTCTGACGCGTGGTTCGCTCCCCATCGTCGGCGTCGGCGGCATCTTCAATGCGGCGGATGCGTGGGAGAAGATTTCTGCGGGCGCGAGCCTTGTGCAACTCTACACGGGACTTGTTTATGAAGGCGTCGATGTCGTGCGCCGCATCAATGATGGACTGGCGGAGATTGTCGGCCAGAACGGTTTTCGTTCGCTCGACGAAGCCGTCGGATGTCGCGCCACAGAACTCGCCGTCGCATAAACGTTGATGAATTACACTTTGAGGCAGGTGACAAAAGTTTGACTAATGAAGCCGTAAAGGAACCGACAAGCGTTTCCGTGAGAGACAAACTAATCGTCGCGCTCGACGTGGAGACCGAGCAGCGTGCGCGCGAAATCTTCGACGCGTTGCGCGGGCAGGTCGGGATGTTCAAAATCGGCTCGCAGCTTTTCACCGCCGCCGGGCCGCGCGTCGTGCGTGAGATCGTCGGCGCGGGCGAACGCGTGTTTCTCGATTTGAAATTTCACGACATTCCGAATACGGTGGCCGCCGCGAGCCGTGAAGCCGTACGCCTCGGCGTTTCGCTTTTCAACGTCCATGCAGCGGGCGGAAGCGAGATGATGCGTCGCGCCGCCGAAGCGACGACGGAAACTTCCGCGCGTGAAGGACTCGCGCGCCCGCGCGTGATTGCCGTGACGGTACTGACCAGCGCCGACGCCGCGACGCTCGCGGAAATCGGCATCGACACGGACACTACCTCGACGGCGCAACACGTCACGTCGCTGGCGCGGCTCGCATCTGCGGCGGGTTTGGATGGCGTCGTCGCGTCGCCGCATGAAATCGGGTTGGTGCGCGAAGCAGTCGGAACGAGAGATTTTTTGATAGTGACGCCGGGTGTGCGTCCCGCGTCGGTCGCACACGACGACCAGAAACGCGTAATGACACCCGCCGAAGCAGTTCGTGCCGGAGCGGATTATCTCGTCATCGGTCGCGCCGTGCTCAATGCGTCCGACCCTTCGCGCGCCATTGCGGAGATTGTCGAAGAAATGGAAAGGCCATGAGCGTTAGCTGTAAGCTGTGAACAGTCAAAGAAAAACTGAATAATGTAGATGAAGTGCGAACGGCTGATGGTGTGAAGTTGAAAGTTAAATCTCGAAGTTGAAATTTGAAAGTTTTGAGCGGTGGTTTTTCTGTCGGCTGACCGCTTACTGCTTACTATTCTGTGATGTATGTCGGTTGAGTATCAAATTCAGGGAAGCGGCCCGCCTTTAGTTTATGTTTCGGGGCTGGAGGGTTCGGGCAAACTTTTCTATAAACAGTCGGACGATCTGGCGCGCGATCACACGGTCATTACTTTTCCGTTGCGCGGCGACGGTCGCTATTCGATGGAAGAACTGGTTGACGACCTCCATTGGGTTGTGCGCGAGACGGGTTTTGAAAGTGTTACGGTGCTCGGCGAATCGTTCGGCGGGTTGCTGTCGATGGCGACGGCGCTCGCTCATCCGCGTCTGTTTGAGCGCATGATTCTCGTTAACACTTTTCCATTTTTTACGCAGCGTGCCAAAATCAAACTCGGCGTCGTGCTCTTTTCAAATTTGCCGTACGTCTTCATGAAGGCGCACCGGACGAGGGCGGCGCGGCGCGTACTGTTTAGTCCCGACGTGCAGGAAGAAGACCGTCGTCTCTTCCGCGAACATACGCGTGTCGTGCCGCGCGAGGGCTACGTTTCGCGCATGCGAATCATCCGCGATACGGACATACGCCAACGCCTGCATGAGATTGATGTGCCGACGCTGGTCGTGGCGGGGACGGCTGACCGCTTGCTTGATAGCGTCGGTGCGGCGAAACTGATGGTCGAACGTTTGCCGCGCGCGCGTCTCAAGTTGCTCGAAGGCACGGGACATCTCGCGTTGATTTCCCAACGCGTGCGCGTGCGCGATTGGCTCGCGGAGTTTGCCGACATCTGATTTTTGATGGGAGCTTTGGGAACGGCGGAGGCGCGTGCGCGTGTAAAGACGAGCCGGAGCGCGTCTTCTCGCCGTCTGACAAGTGCGCTCGACATAAGTTGTTGACGCACACGAATCTTGAGGGGAACTTTACTTTTGAAGAAACAATGGCTGCTCCTGCCGACGCTGCGGGTCGTCTTCTTTCTATCGCTGGCGCTCATGTCGGCGCGCGTCTCGATGCGCGCGCAGACCGTGAGCGAACCTGCCGCTACGAGCGTAGTCTCCCCTGCTCCGTACCGTGTCGGTGAGAAGTTGAGCTACAGCGTCTCGTTTTCAAATTTTCTAGAGGCCGCGCACCTTGAATTCTTCGTTGCCGCGCGTTCAACTACGGCGGGACGCGAAAGCGTCGAGTTGCGCGGGCACATCGAGACGACAGGCGTCGTGAGCGCCGCGCTCTACGCCGTCAACAACGACTACATCGCCTACGTCGAGCCGCAGACGGGTCTTCCCATTCGCACAGAACAGGTCATACGCGAAGGTGCGCGCACAGCCAACGCCGCACGCGACTACAATCAACCCGCGGGCGTCTCGGCCTTGCCCGCCGCGCGACAGAGAACCGTCAACGTCGCAGGCACTTATGATTTCGTCTCCGCGTTTTATCGTCTGCGCGCACTGCCGCTCGCGCAGGGCGCGGTCTATGCTTTGTCCGTGCAAGGCGCGTCGGAAACTTACGACGCGGAACTCCGCGTGACAGGGCGCGAACTGCTCAAGACCAACGTCGGCTCGGTCAACTCGCTCGTCACGGAAGTACGCGTGCCGCGCAATCCTGTCGTCAATAACTATCGAATTCGCATCTATTTCAGCGACGACGAACGCCACATTCCCGTGCTCATCACGGCGCAGCATCCGTCGGGCGAGATTCGTGCAGAGATTGCCAGCGCGGATTTCGTCAGCGAAGTCGCCCGGCCGCTGATTGCCGACACTCCCGCTATTCCCGCCAATCCGCGCCCGACCCCGACGCGCGTGCTTCCCGGCGTACCTCAGCCGCTTCCTGGGATGACGCCCGATGTCGGTCGAACCGATGGCGCGACTGGCGTCGGCAGCGCCGCCGACACGCCGCGCGACTTGCCCTTCTCCGTCGGTGAACAACTGAATTTCACTTTCTTTCTTGGCAACACGCAACAACCCGTCGGCACCGCCGCGCTTCAAGTGCGTGCGCGTGCGCGGTATTTCAACCGCGACGGGCTTTTGCTCAGTTCCGTTATGTCCACATCGGGCACAGGACAGACGCTCTTTCCTGTCAGCGACCAGATTACTTCCTACGTCGATGCCACGTCGCTGCTTCCGTTTCGCTCCGAACTGCGCTTGCAGGAGGGACGACGCCGCGCGAATTGGACTGTGAGCGTTGACCAAGACAGGGGCACCGCCCTCTTTGACGACGGCACGCGCCTCGAAATTCCCGTGGGCACACACGACCTCATCTCCGTGCTCTACGCGCTGCGTTCCTTCGACCTCACACCGCCCAAGCGCAACGCCGTCTCGCTCCTCATCAACAAACGCCCGCGCGCACTCTTTATCACGTCGCTCAGACGCCAAAACATCCAGTTAAACAATCAAAACATCCCCGCCGTCGAATTATCGCTCGTCACGGACGACGCGCAGGGCGACCGCCTACAGATTCGCCTCTGGGTCAGCACCGACCGCCGCCGACTGCCCCTCCGTATTACGGCTGTCACGCCCCTCGGCCCCGTCCGCGCCGACCTCGCCATCATCCCGCTTACTTCTCAATAAACCGCCGACACCCACCACCCATGCAAAAAAGTAAGCAACCGTCATAAACCCAATAACCGCCAATAATTAACCGGAACCGCGGCAGACCGCAGAAGCGCGTCAAAGTTCGCTTTACGGTAGATTTCAGTGGATTACGTCTAAGAAAGTTTACCAATCAGCTTAGAGGCGTTGGTCAGAGACGGACCCATACAGGCAAAGCTCTCCCTCTCAAAAGCGGGCGCATCCTCTCTCAAAATTTGGTATGTTGAATAGAAATCAATACTTACATTCAAACCCTTAAATCTCAGTTAATTGAAATTGAAATTTATTTTCAACTAGGCTATAATTCTCATTCTCCTGCGGAGAAAGGCGCGCATGGAGGCTTCCGTCTTACTCTGATGAATCAATCATTGGTTTCAGACATTTGTGGTTAAATGAAGAGATGAAAGAGTTTGCAAATAAGGAGAAGGAAGCAGGGACGACGAATCGACGCGTCGGCACAACGACGCTCGACGTGTTGCCGACGGGTTTGGCGGCGCGCGTTGTGGCGGTGGACGGCGAGGGCGCGGTGGCGCGTCGTCTGATGGAGATGGGCGTTGTGCCGGGCGCGCCCGTGCGTGTCATCAAGGCCGCGCCGCTCGGCGACCCGCTGGAAGTTCGCGTGCGCGGCTATCATCTCGCGCTCCGCCGCGCCGAAGCGCACACGATTATTGTCATACCCCGCGAATCGTAAATCGTTAATCGTGATGAGAAGTTGTTAACTATCTACGATTTACCATCTACGTTTGACCATTGCCGAAAAATGAGTGGCATTCTCGAATCCCCTGCCCGTTTGAACGAGCCGACGCCGGAACAGGACGCGTCGCGCGAAGTGGAAGCGCGTCAGTTGACGGTGGCGCTGGCGGGTAATCCGAATGCTGGTAAGACGAGTCTTTTCAATGCTTTGACGGGTTTGCGGCAAAAGGTCGCCAATTATCCGGGCGTGACCGTGGAACGCAAAGAAGGCGTCTGGACGCTTCAGCCCGAACTCGCGCCCGCGCGTCTCATCGACCTCCCCGGCCTCTACAGCCTCGACGCCGCCTCCATCGACGAACAGATTGCCCGCGACGTTTTGACCGGACGCATTGAGCGCATTCCTCTGCCCGATGTGGTCGTCGCCGTGGTTGATGCGACCAATCTGGAACGCAATCTCTATCTCGTCATGCAGCTTTTGGAGACGGGACGCCCGCTCGTCGTCGCACTGACGATGATGGACATGTGCGAGCGCGCGGGGCTAGAGATTGACGTTGTGCAGTTATCAAAAGCTCTGGGCGTGCGCGTCGTGCCCGTGGCGTCGAAGCAGCGTCGCGGCATGGATACGCTGGCCGAAGCTGTTTTGCAGACGGCCTCGGAGAATCGTCCGACGGGTGCGACGTGGCGACTCTCCGAGAGTGCCGAGCGCGAACTCTCCGCCCTTGCCGCCGTTGACACGGACGACCTGCAAGACAAGGGAGACGACGACGCCACACGCCGCGCGCGCGCAATGCGCGAGCTATACGCGGAGGAGTTGCCGTCCGACGATGCGAGGCGCGATGCGGTGTTAGAGGCGCGTGCGCGGCTCGCCACCAACGCGACGGATTGGTGGCAGGAGCCGCTCCTTGCGCGTTACGATTGGATTGAGCGCGTGGCGGCGGGCGTCGTCCGGCGGAGCGATGCGGGACAGAGCCAACGCCCTTCCACGACGAGTCTCATCGACCGTTTCGTCACACACAAAATCTTCGGCCCCGCGATTCTTTTCCTCGTCACGCTCGTTATCTTTCAGACCATCTTTTCATGGGCGTCGCTGCCGATGGATTTGATTGACGCGGGCTTCGGCACGCTCGGCGAAGCGGTGCGCGCGCGACTCGCGCCGGGGCTTCTGACCGATTTGCTGGTTGACGGCGTTATCGCTGGCGTGGGCGGCGTGTTAGTCTTTTTGCCGCAGATTCTACTGCTTTTCTTCTTCATCGCGCTTTTGGAAGACAGCGGCTACATGGCGCGTGCGGCGTTTCTGATGGACAGACTGATGCGCGGCGTAGGGCTTCACGGCAAGGCATTTATGCCGCTCATGAGTAGTTTCGCGTGCGCTATTCCGGGCATCATGGCGACGCGTACGATTGAGAATCCGAAAGACCGTATCGCCACGATGATGATTGCGCCTTTCATGAGTTGTTCGGCGCGTCTGCCCGTCTACACGCTGATGATTGCGGCCTTCTTCTCCGGTCAGAAGACGCTCGGCTTCGTCTCTGTCGGCGCGCTCATCATCATGTCGATGTACCTGCTCGGCATCGTGGTGGCGATTGTGGTGGCGTGGATTTTGAAGCATACGATACTGAAAGCGCCGCCGCCGCCCCTCGTTCTGGAACTGCCGCCCTATCGTGTGCCTGCGCTCCTGAACATCGTCGAGACGATGCGCGAGCGCGCGTGGCTGTTCCTGAAACGCGCCGGGACGGTGATTCTCACCATCTCGATTCTGCTGTGGGCGTTGATTACTTTTCCGCGTAGCGAAGCGACGCCCGTGCCGAGCGTGTCGGAGAGCGCAGGCGTGCAGGCGATGCGCGAGACGGGTGTGGAAGCGCGTGGCGAGAGCGTGCCTGCGACGGATGCCGCGCCGGAGGAAGTGACGAGACGCGGCGAGCAGGTGCGACAGAGTTTTGCCGGACGCATGGGACGCCTCATCGAGCCTGCGATTGCGCCGCTCGGCTTCGACTGGAAAATGGGCATCGGCCTCATCGCATCGTTTGCGGCGCGCGAGACGCTGGTTTCGACGCTGAGCATCGTCTACAACGTCGGCGCTGAAACCGATGAGGCGTCGCCGTCTCTGATTGATGCCGTACGCAACGCCAAACGTCCCGACGGAAGCCCCGCGTGGACGCCGCTCGTCGCCGTCTCGATGATGGTCTTCTTCGTGCTCGCGTGTCAGTGTATGTCCACGTTGGCGGTCGTCAGGCGCGAAACAAACTCATGGCGTTGGCCACTCTTTATGGTCGGCTACATGCTGGTGCTCGCTTATATCGCATCGTTCATCACGTATCAGGGCGGGCGTCTGTTAGGATTTAGTTAGGATTTCGAGTTGGCTACTCCTCGTCGTTGAGACTCGAAGAAGCCAGTTCGTGTTTGAGGCTTGAGAATGTTTGACTGGCAGACAATCGCGGTGGCGCTGATTATCGTCGCCGCCTTCGCGTACGTCGCGCGGCGCGCACTCGCGCGTCTCGGCTCGTTTCGCGTGGCGGGCAATGGCAGCAGTAATGGCAGCAGCGATGCTTCATGCGCGACGGGTTGCGGCAGTTGCGGCGACGGCGAAAAGAAGACACGCGCGACGATGCCTGCGAAAGTTCTGGTGCAAATCGGGCGCGCTGCGACGACGAGCCGCACGCCGCGCCGACAGCAACGCATGCGCGAGTGAGCGCGGGATAAATTTTGCGGCAACAAAGAAAGGGACGCGATGCGGATGGCAATCGCGTCCCTTTCGTTTTTAACTCCCTGTCGATTTTGAGGCGTGAGAATTTACGGCAGGGCTTCGACGTTGACGAGGAAGCGGAACTTGCCGCCGCTCTGGACGCCCAGAGCGAATTCGACGTTGATGCTCTCGCCGGGAAGAAGTTGACCGTCGCCGGGAATATCAACCGTCACACTGGAATTGAGGCCGCCGCCGTTGGGCTGCGCGGGCGGAGTCTCAACTCTGGTTCCTTCGACGCCGAAGATAAACTGCCCGTCGGCGGATGAAAGGCCGCCGCCCGCCGATTGGAGAATACGCATGTCAGCCTGCGCGAGTCCTCCGTGGACGTTGGGGCTATTGAGCGTCGTCATGTCAACGGCGCGGAAGCGGAGGCGCGTGACGGTGGTGCCAGTGTTGTTGGTGAAGGTGCGACGGATGAAAAGGATGCCGTTAGCGCCGTTGGCGACGGGCGCGGTCGAGCGTTCGCGGTTCGGGTAGGCCGACGAAGAGACGGTCGGGTCGAGCAGCGAGGCGTTAATGGTCGCGTTGCGCTGGATGGGGCTGTTGCGATTCTCCGGCCCCGGTGCGCCGAGCGTGGATTGGACGCCGCCATAGTTGCCGCCGTTGGTGGAGACAAAGACGAAATCGCTCGCGTTGTTGTTGGTATCCTGCGGGATGCCGGATTCGAGACGGCGAAAGAAGGCATACTGGCCGTCGTTTGCGCCGGGCGAAGCGAGCGGCGTCCCTTCACGATAGATGGCGGCGTTGGGTTCGGTTGACGTAGTGAAACCAACGGCGTCGAGACGGTCGGCGAGCGCGAAGGTGTTAGCCGTGCGAAACAGCGCGATACCGCTGTCGTCGGCAATATCGCCGGAATAGGTTTGGTCGCCCTGTGCATAACCGGAGAGACTGTAGGTAAAGGCCGGAGGCACGGGAACCTCGTCGGTGGGGGGGCCGGGGTCATTCGTTAAGAGGTAGTGGCCGCGCGCGGGGATAACTGTGCCATTCGGAACAAACGCCACAATCTGAATAACCGTGACGTTTTCGTTTGAGCCGGGAGCAAAAGCGGCGATTGCCCAACCGTCGGGATTCGTGACGGTGATGGGCGCGTTGGTATTGTTATAGAGTTCGATGTACTCATCCATCGAGCCGTCGGTGCCGAGCGCGGCGTTGACGGTCGGGCCGCGAAACCGAAATTCGCTGATGATGACATCGCCCGGATTGACTGTTTGCGCGAAAACTTTCGAGGCGGGAGAGGCAGAGAGACTGAGCAAGACGAACGCTGCAAACATCGCCGCGATGCGAAACCTTACGAGGATACTCATGGCAGACTCCTTGTTTCTGGGAGTTGAAGATAAAACTCCCTTGTTTATTCATACTCCTTTGAGCGGTTATGGGGGCGTTTCAACAGTTCCGCCAACAGCCGCGAAAATACATGGCGACTAACTATTTCTCCGTATAACCGCTATTTCTCTCCGCCACAGCCGCACGCGGGCGACTCAGGCAGACAAAACAAGGGACAAAGGAAACGGGGCGCGTTGCAGATTGCAACGCGCCCCGTTTCGATGATGCCCGTGCGTCGTCCGCCGACGGGTTTGACGAGCCTACGGCAAGGCTTCGAGGTTGACGAAGAAGCGGAATCTGCCCTGCTGCTGGACGCCGAGACGGAATTGGAGATTGACGCTTGCGGTGTTTGCGAGCGGCGTCGCCAGTGTGATAGTTCCCGCCGAGAGCGTCGAGTTGTAGCCGCCGCCGTTCGGCTGGTGTTCGGGCGTCGCGGCCTCTTCGAGCGTCGTGCCCTGAACGGTGGTCGTGCCGCCGCCGCAGGCCGCGCTGATGCTCACGACGACGGATGTCGAGGTGAGTGCGCGAAGGTCTGCCGCGCACTGTGAGCCGGGAGCGCCGCAGAAATCGTTGGGCGCCGGCGGTAAGCTAAAGACAGCCGCCGGGAAGGTCGTGATGTCTACGATGCGGAACCGTAGACGCGTCACGTTAGCGCCCGTGTTGTTGGTGAAACGACGACGGATAAAGAGTGACCCGAAAGTATCGTTCGGCTCGGAGGGGTCGTTGGTTAAATCGCGGACGCGGTTGGGCGCAGACGAAGAGGCGACGCAGTTGTCGATGTTCGAGGTGGTAATCGAGCCGCCACGCACAATCGGGCTGCTGAGATTCTCCGGCCCCGGCGCCCCGAGTCGCTGCTGGCTCGCTTCGCTGGAAATCGGCGTGCCGTTGGTGTCTTGGAAGATGAAATCCGCGCGGTTGTCGTTGGTGTCCTGCGGGTAACTACTCGTCGGCCCTCCGGTGAAGCCGACGGCGTTGAACGAGGTGCAGTTGGAATCGACCGTGCCGGGATTCGTGCCGATGCAGCCGCCGGGCAGACGGCGGAAATAGCTGTAGGCGACCGGGAAAGCGTTGAGATTGCGGACGCCCGTGCCTTCCTTGTAAAGCGTGTTGGCCTCGGCAGTCGCGCCCACGGCGTCGAGGCGGTTCGCCAACGTGAAGTTCGCAGGGTTGGCGGTAATAAAGAGTGCGCCGCCCGTGTTGATAGGCCACGCGTCTGTGCCGGAATATGTCGCATCGCAAGTGGCGGTCGTGCCGTTGCCCGCCGGATACGAAGCCTGTGAGTAAGCGACCGAGTTGCAGCCTAGATAGTGGCCTCGCGCGGGGATAACCGTGCCGTTCGGGATGGTAAAGAGCGTGGTGCCCGTCGATTTGGCGAAGGCGAAGCCCGCCGAGCCGTCGAAGGCGTTGACCGTCACGTCTGAATCGGAGTTGTTGTAGATTTCGATGAACTCATCGGAAGGGCCGTTCGTGCCGTTCCAACGAAACTCGCTGATGATGAGCGGCGTCGCGGGCGGTGCCACCACGTTGTACTGAAACGGTGTCGCGCAACCTGTCGTCGAATCGGTGCAGGAGAAGCAGCCGCTACACGTCCCCGAATTGGCGAAGACTTCCGGCCCGCCGCCGCTATGCCACGCGCCGATGATGTATTTGACGGTAGTTCCAGCGGGCTGCGCCGGAATAACCGCCGTGCCCACGTCAACAATCTGACAACTCTGTGTCTGGTCGGAATAGGTGCAGGTATAGGAAGCGGTGGCGACCTGCGTGGTGCCGAAGGGTGTGCCCATTGAACCCGAAGGATTCGAGCCGTCGGTCGTGTAATAGACTCTCAGTTGGTTGGTGAAGAACTGGAATTCAATCTTGAAGTGGAGCGTATAGGATTCGGGCGAGTAGATTTGAAAGCCCGCCGCGCCGCTCCGGTCTGTATTCTCTGTGTATCTGCCGCAGGACGAGTCGGTGCCGCTGCTCGGACACGTCGGCGTGGCGACGAAATTGCCCGTCTGTTCGTGGTAGACGAAATTGGCTGTCGCGAGCGCGCTGGTGGAGACTAGACAGACCAGTACGCCAGCCGACAGCATTGACCAAAACTTACGCATTAAGGTTTCTCCTGTGTTGAGCCATGTGTGGAAATCGAGCGCGGCGCGACGGCAAACGCCGTGCGGCGCTATGGAAAGATATGCGAAGTAACGATAGCCGATATTGGGGGAGGAAGGGACAAGACGTGCATTCTACGACAATTCAGAGCCGGCATGCCGGAGCGCGCCGGACTGAACAAAACTCCAAAACTTTTGGCTTGCGGAACTTAACATGAGTGACTTTTTTGCGTCAACTTTCGACTCCAAAGGCGCTTGTTGTTCAAAGGCGCGACCGGAGAAATCAGTGGAACCGACCACGGCTACAACGCAAAGTTGAAGCTGATATAACCCGCCACGCGCACGGGCTGCCCTTCAATCAGAGTCGGCCTGAACTTCCAGCGCCGCGCCGCATCAGCCGCCGCAGGTTGCAAAAGATTCGGGCCAACCATCCGTTCCACTTTTTCCACCGCGCCCTGCTCGTTAACCACGACATGAACCATGACCACGCCGGAGACGCGCAGACTCCTCGCCGTCGCAGGATAGTTCGGACTCACTCTCTGCGTCGCTTTCTCGACCAGCGAGCCGACCGCGACGGGCGTGCCGCTCGCGTTCTGCGTCGCGGGGCGGTTCGCGTTGTTGGCGTTGGAAGGATTCTGCTGTGGCGGCGAAGACGAAGCAGTAGAAGCGGGAGCAGCAGCGGCAGCGTTTCCTGTGTTGGCGTTGGAGCCGTTCGGATTGTTGGTCGCGGCGGGCGCGGAGGTTGCCGGAGCATTGCTGTTGGTTGCGGTGGCGGGTGGAGTCGTTCTGTTGGCGGAAGCAAGCACAGTCGGGGCAGTAGCGGCGGCAGCGCGATTGGCGGACGCGCGACTCATTTTCGCCGCGCCATTTCCTGAGCCGACGAGACGTTGGCGTGCTTCGGCCACCTCGCGTTGCCACTGCGTGCGCTCGCGCACGTCGCGCGCCAACGCGAGACGCACGGCAGCCGCATCTTCAATCAACGCCGTGGCATCCATGTTCCGCGCGTCTGTGCCGCCGCTGCGAGCGTTCTCGTCGCTGATTTGCCGTGCCTGATCAACCACACGTTCGAGGAGCACGCGCAACTGGTCAACGTCGCTACGCGCTTCGGCTGACAGTTCTGCGCTCGCCGGATTGAGTCCGAATTCGCGGTAGCCGTCGAGACGCGAACGCACGCCGTTAATCAACTGTCCGGCGAGCGTAAAATAGGCGCGCGTCGTGTTATCGTTGTCCTTCGTGCGGGCTTTGAAGTTGCCGTCGAGCAAAGCATCGGCGCGCGTGTAGTTGCTCTGCTTGATGTAGACGCCCATCAACAGGATGCTCGCCACATCGCGTGCCGCATCGTCGGTCGTCTCGGCGCGCACGGCTTCCAACTCCGTCGCTGCCGCCGTGAAATTGCCGACCACCGCCAACGACCGCGCACGCTCGATGCGATTCTGAGCCGTCGCCATCTCCGGCGACTGTGCACGCGACGCGACGAATGCCGCCGAGACAATCAACGTCAGACACAAAGCCCTTCGCAGGCTTGAGCGCACGTCATTCTGCAATAAAATTCCCTTCACTATTAATGCTCCATTATTTCCCCACAAAATCAAACGCGAGCCTTAAAGCTCGCGTGAGGAGTCACCTTTTGTTCAGCCCCTATTATCGCTCCGACACGCGCATCAATCAAGCAATCACGGGCATTGCGGAATTCGGATTGGAAAAAGAATTCAGAAGTCAGAAGCCGGAATGAGAACCGAAACGCAGTTGAGACAAGCTTATGAGCTTGTCTACTCAACCAAGCTTTTCTACTGACTACTGACTACTGGCTCCTCTCTACTGTTTTTCATTCCGCAATCCGAATTCCGCAATCCGTAATCATTTGAGGCTTTGCCGGATGCGGTCGCGGAAGAGTTGTGCCTGACGTTTGATTTCGCGTTCGTCGAGCGTGAGCAGGGCGCGGTCGCGCATGACGATGCGACCTTCGATGACGACCGTTCGCACGTCCGACGCTTTGGTCGCGTAGACGAGATGGGAGACGACGTTATAGATGGGCGTTTGATGGATGTTATCAATATCGACGATGAGCACGTCGGCGCGTTTGCCGCGTTCGAGCGAGCCGATGTCGCGTTCCATGTGGAGCGCACGCGCACTGCCGAGCGTCGCCATCTCAAGCGCCTGTTGAGCGGTCAGGACGCGCGGGTCGCCCGTCGCATGTTTGTGCAATTTGGCCGCTAAATCCATCTCCTCCCACATGTCGAGGTCGTTGTTGGAGGCCGCGCCGTCCGTGCCCAATCCGAGCGCGACATCGGCGGCGAGCATCTGCGGGACGGGCGCGGTGCCGGAAGCGAGTTTCATATTCGACGAAGGATTGTGCACCGAGCCGACGCCGAAACGTTTGAGGAGCGCAATCTCCGCATCGTTGAGATGGACGGTGTGCGCGGCGACGACGCGTGGATTCAGAAAGTTGATGCGCGCTAGATATTCGACGGGTCGCGCGCCTTTATCGCGCGAAATGTCTTCAACCTCTTTGCGCGTCTCCGCGACGTGGATAATGATGGGCGCGCCCGTACGCTCGGAGAAGGCGCGGATGTTGCCAAGATGCTGTTCGGAGACGGTGTAGGGCGCGTGCGGCGCGATGGCCGCCGTGACGAGCGCGTGGCCGCGCCACTTTGCGACGTATCGCTCGGTGTAGGCCATCGCCTGTTCGTGTGTTTTATTGTCAGCGACGGGAAAGTCAATCACCGTCTCGCCGAGCACGCCGCGCACGCCCGCACGCGCCGTCTCTTCGGCAATCACGTCTTCAAAGTAGTACATGTCGGCGTAGGTGGTTGTGCCGCCGCGAATCATCTCAGCGAGTCCGAGTTGCGTGCCGACGCGGACAAACTCTTCGGTGACGTTCTTGGCTTCCGCCGGAAAGATGTATTTCGTTAGCCATTCGTTAAGGTCTGTATCGCCGCCGAGGCCGCGAAAGAGCGTCATGGGAATGTGCGTGTGCGCGTTGATGAGACCGGGCATGACGACGCGACCGCCCGCGTTGATGATTTGGCTCGCAGCGTAGCGACGTTCAATCTCCGACGCACGACCGACCTCCACGATGCGCCCGCCGTTGATGGCGACCGCGCCGTCTTCGATGATTCGCCGCGCGCCATCAAGCGTCACGACGGTTCCGCCAGCGATGACGAGTTCGACGCGTGTTTTATTTCCAACACCACCGCCGCGCACGGCGGGCGTTCGCCTTCGATGTTGCGCTAATGTGGCGGACGGCAGGACGATGAGAGCGACGAAGAGAATGACGACGAATGAACGAAAAGTTTTTGGCATGTTGAGTAACAGGAGTTTGTCCTGAGTAACGATTCGTCTTGAGTAACAAGATGTCTTGAGTAAGCGACGATTTGGAAGTTCACTTGGGCTTGCCGGGTAAGAAATAGAAACGCGCGACGAGCAACCCGGTGAGCGCAGCGACGCTCAGGAGTAAGTCGAGCGAGGAGATGTCTGGGCTGACGATTTTTCGCGCAATGACGAAGATGATAACTTCGACCGCCGCGCTGGTGCGATGAAAGAGAAATAGCAGGCCGAGTTCGGCGGCGATGGCGACGAGAAGAATATTCTGGATTATCTTCTCAAGGACGTTGTATTCGTCGGACGACCCGAAAAGTTTCGGGAATTCGCCGACCACAGTATCGTATGCGGCGACGGCGGCGGCGACCAGAATGAAGGCGGCGAGAAGCGAAAGAAACAGGTGAATCGCATCGCCGAGATAACGATTCATAATCCGCTCAATTCTGGTCTCATCGCCCGTCCCTGTCGTCTCGCCGCTCTCGCCTCCCGTTCCGGCAGACGTGCCGCTTTCTTCTCCTATGCCGCGGTCTTCGCTTTCGTTCTCTTTATCTTCGCTGCTCATCGTCGCTCGACCTTTCCGACTCCTGTGCCACAACGCCGCTTCATCGTGCGTGCGTTAAAGTTCTAACTCTCGGCGCCCGTCTCTTCGAGAAACTGCGCGTCGAATGGGCGCGGCAAAAGGGCGCTCATCATGAGCGTCTCTGTGTCGCCGCGCAGGTTGGCGAGGATGACGGGGATGTCGCCGCAAAACTCCCAGATGAGTTGGCGACACGCACCGCAGGGAGGCGTCAAGCGTTCAGTGTCGGCGACGACGGCGATGCGACGGAAACGTCGCGCGCCTTCTGAGAGAGCTTTCCAGATGGTTACGCGTTCGGCGCACATCGTCAGTTCGTAGGTCGCGCTTTCGATGTTGCAGCCCGTGTAGATTGTGCCGTCGTCGGCTTCAATCGCCGTGCCGACGCAGAAATTCGAGTAACGCGCGAGCGCGCATCGTCGCGCCTTCGTCGCCTCCTCGATGATAGTCTGTTGTTCCGTTTCGATAGTCGTCACCCCCCGTGTTCTCCTTTCATGCCGGAGCCGCTTGTTGTCGCCGCCGCCTGTGCTCCGCCGCGCGCACGTTCGTCCGCGACGCGTCGCTGTTCCTTCGCCAGCCGCTCGCGGATGCGTCCGCTGATTAAATCTATCCCGACTAGATTATGCCCGCCTTCGGGGATAATGACATCCGCCGCGCGCTTCGTCGGCTCGACAAACTGCATGTGCATCGGTCGGACAGTGGAAAGATACTGCTCGACGACCGACTCGACCGTCCTACCGCGTTCGGCCACGTCGCGGCGCAGACGACGGATAAACCGTATGTCGTCGGGCGTATCGACGAAGACCTTGACATCCATCTCGGCGAGCAGACGCGCGTCTGCGAAAATCAAAATGCCTTCGAGGATGATAATCGGCTTCGGCTCCATCCGCAGCGTCTCCGCGCGACGCGCGTGAGTCTTGAAATCATAAATCGGAATCTCGACGGTCTGCCCCGCCTTGAGAGTCCTGAGATGCTCGGCCAGCAAGTCGTTATCAATCGAATCGGGATGGTCGAAATTAATCTTCTGACGCAAATCGAGCGGTATCTGGTCAAGATTTCGATAATAAGAATCCTGCTGAAGAAACGCCACCTCGCTCGCACTCACCGTCGCCAGAATACGGTTCGCCACCGTCGTCTTCCCCGAACCCGTCCCGCCGCAAATGCCGATAATCATTCGTCGCTCCGCTCACTTGTCTACAGTAGTTTCGGAATTACTCGTCGCAGCAGGTTCGTCACTGTGTCGGCGACGCGTGCGCCGGTTTCGATTACTTCGTCGTGATTGATGGGCGCGTCGAGGACGCCTGCCGCCATGTTGGTGATGCAGGAGAGGCCGAGCACTTTGATGCCCATGTGGCGCGCAACAATCGCTTCGGGGACGGTGCTCATGCCGACGGCATCCGCACCGAGCAGCCGCATCATGCGAATCTCTGCGGGCGTCTCGTAGCTCGGCCCCGACAGCGCGGCGTAGACGCCGCGACGAAGTTCCAGCCCCATCGCCTGCGCTTCCTTGATGGTGATGTCCTGATATTCGTGATTATAGACTTCGGTCATGTCGGGGAAGCGCGGGCCGAAGCGCGCGTCGTTTGCGCCGAGCAAGGGGTTGATGCCCATGAGGTTGAGATGGTCGCTGATGATGATGAGCGAGCCTTGCGTGAAAGCGTTGTTGAGCCCGCCTGCTGCGTTGGTGAGCACAAGGGTCTTGATGCCGAGAAGGCCGAGCGTGCGGATGGGAAACGTCACATCTTCGAGCGCGTAGCCTTCGTAGAAATGGAAACGCCCCTGCATGACGACGACAGGCACGCCTTCGACTCGTCCGAGTACGAGACGACCGGCGTGGCCTTCGACGGTCGAACGCGCGAAGCCGGGAATCTCTGCATAAGGGACGGCGAGCGCATCTTCGAGGCTGTCGGCAAACGCGCCGAGGCCACTCCCCAAGACGAGCGCGACGCGCGCATCTTCGTTCCACTGCGCGCGAATTGTGCGTGCGGCGTGTTCCGCACGTTCATAGAGTGTCTCCGTCACGTGGCTCTCCATCGGTTCGTTGCGTCTTCTTGTCGCACCTCGCTAAAGCGGGTTGTCGTGCGGCGGTTCGATGTCAGTTTAGCGAACGTCGGGCTTCTTTTCCTTCTTCTCGTCGTTAAAGAGGATGTTGAAGACTAACATGATGCCACCCGATGCGGCGATGAGGAAAAAGATGATGGCGAGGCCGGGATAACCGAGGATTTTGAAATCGGTCTCGACGCGCATCATCAAAGCCGCCCCGACGATGAGCGCCGCGAGGATGAGCCCCATCGTGATACGGTTGGCGATTTTCTGAAACCCCTCCATCAACATCGCTTCGTCAATCGCATCAACCTTGATTTGCATCTCGTTGTTGGCGACCGTATCGAGCAGACGATTGACTCTGCCGGGCAACTTCTCCACGAAGTCTTTAACTTCGATGGCCGACATGAAGAGATTGCTGGGCGAGAGGCTTTTCATCATGCGTTGGCGCATGATTTCCGAAGCGTGGCGGCGGATGACGGCGTTGGGGTCGAAGTGCGGGTCGAGCGTAAAGACAACCTGATCGAGATTCAGGAGTGTCTTGGCAATCATCGTGAACTCCGGCGGCAGACGAAAGCCATACTCGGCGGAGATGCGCGTTATCTCCATCACGATGCGTCCGGTGTCGATGTCGTTGAGGCCGCTCGACTGATGCTGTGTGACGAGATCGCCGATGGCGCGTTGGAATTTCATCTCGTCGAAACTCTCTTTCGGCTGACCCATCCCGATGGTTTGTTGGGCGGCCTCGTCGCCGCGACCGTCGCTGATGGCGAGCAGGAGTTGGAGAAGATTTTCCTGAAAATGCGGAGTGATGCGCGCCACCATGCCGAGGTCTATAAGCGCAATCTCCTCGTCCTCGGTGATAAAGACATTGCCGGGATGCGGGTCGGCATGAAAGATGCCGTCGATGAGAATTTGCTGTAGGTAGGCGCGGAAGAGTTCTTCGGCGAGGCCGTGGCCGTCAATCTCGATGCGCGCGAGCGGCGAGAGCGCGGTGATTTTCTTGCCCTTGATGTAGTCCATCGTGAGCACGCGCGAGGTCGTGAAGTCTTCAATGGGAAGCGGCACGACGATGCGCCGAAACTCTTTGAGATTGTCGTCGAAGATGATGAGATTGCGCGCCTCTTGCCGATAGTCGAGTTCGCGCAGGACGCTCTTACGGAGTTCGATGAGGATGTTCTGAAACTCGTATCGCTTCCCTGCTTCGGTGTTGCGGTCGAGAAAGCCCGCTACCTCTTCGAGTGCTTCGAGGTCTTGAACGATGAGTTCGCGAATGTCGGGTCGCTGCACTTTGACGACGACGGGATGGCCGTCGCGCAGACGCGCGCGATGCACCTGACCGAGCGACGCGGCGGCAATCGGTTTCGATTCAAATTCGGAGAAGGCTTTCGACAAGCGCACGCCGAGTTCCGTCGAGACAATCTGCTCGACTTCGCCGAACGAGAACGGCTTAACGTTGTCTTGAAGACGCGTCAACGCTTCGAGGTAGGGACGCGGGAGGATGTCTGCGCGGGTGGAGAGGAGTTGCGCGAGTTTGATGAAAGTCGGCCCCAACTTTTCAAGGTCGGCGGTCAACTCTTCGGCTTCGGCGGGGACATCGCCCGTCGTCGTCGCCACAGAGTCCTCCAACGCATCTTCCAGACCCGCACGCTTAACGAGGTCGGAGCGCCCGTACTTCATCAACAACCACGTCAGGTCTTTGTAACGCTTGAGATGCTCGGATTTTAACGAGATGCCCATTCAACGCCTCACGGTAAACAGTAAGCGGCGAGCAGTCGGCAGTAAAAACAAAGTTCCGCTCTGCTTCTGTTGATTCTAAAACTCGCTAACTTCAAACAATCAAAGACAGACGTATTTCAATTTACTATGCTTTACACAAGGCTACTGCCGTTTGCTTTCTACCTTTCGCACACTCTTTACCGCTCACTGCTTACTTTTCTTTCTGATACGGCAAGCCCAATGCGCGCGGCGCGCGTGCGTGTCCGATGAAGCCTGCGAGCACAACCATCGTCAGCACGTAAGGGATTATTTGAATGAACTGCACGGGGATGCGCGCCACACCCTGCATCTGAATCGAGACCGCTTCGGCAAAGCCGAAAAGAAGGCACGCGAGCATGGTCTGTACGGGTCGCCACTTTCCGAAAATCAGCGCGGCCAGAGCGATGAAGCCGCGTCCCGCCGTCATGTTGCGCGTGAACAGAGAAGCCTGTGCGATGGAGAGATACGCGCCGCCGATGGCCGCGAGCGCGCCGGAGAGAAGCACCGCGCCGTAGCGAATGCGATTGACGCTGACGCCCGCCGCATCCGCCGCTTCCGGGTTCTCGCCGACCGCACGCAGCCGCAATCCCCACGGCGTACGAAACAGCACGTACCACGCGACCACAACGAGGACGACAGCTATCACGCTTAAAACTTGCCACGAAACGAGGTCGTTCTGGGGAATCTGCGGCGTCGCGCCCGTCGAATCAAAGAGCGCGCCGCTCAACAACGCGGGCACGCCCAGGAATAGAATATTTATCGCCGTCCCACTCACAACCTGATCGGCCTTGAAGCGGATACACGCCACCGCGTGAACGCCCGCCACCGCGACGCCAGCCATCATCGCCGCGATGAGTCCGACCACGGGATTCTTCGCGTAGAACGTCGCCGTCGCCGCCGCAAACGCTCCCGCCAGCATCAATCCTTCGAGCGCGATGTTGATAACGCCCGCCCGCTCCGAAAACATCCCGCCGAGCGCGGCCAACAACAACGGCGTCGCCAAACGAATCGTCGAAGCGATGAGCGACAAGCTAAAAATTTCGTTCATTCTTTATCTCTCAAGTATCTTTCGACAAGAATTATTCACAGGACAGACAGGATAAAAGCGGCAGGATAGACACGATGCGAAGAAGCGGCGAACGGTGAAACGGTGAAACGGGTAAAGGGAAAGACGAGTCTCCGCGCTTCTTCCCTTGCCCCGTTTCTCCATTCACCTTTTCCCCAAATTGTTTTTATCCTGTTCATCCCACATGTTTTTAATCCTGTCTATCCTGTGAATTCAAACGTTCTATTGTTCAAACTTTCGACCGTTTCAACAAACTAAACCGCCCGAACGGCCCGCGAAATAACGCTTCGGCGGCGACAAACAGAATCACGACGGCTTGCAGAACGAGCACTAAATCTTTAGAAACGCGGTCGGTGAAGATGTCTACGAAGAGGCCGCCGCGAATCAACGCACCGAACAGCAATGCCGCGAGCAACACGCCGAACGGATGATTGCGTCCGAGGAGCGCAACCGCGATACCCGTGAAACCGTAGCCCACTGAGAAACCCGCGTAGAAACGATAGCGATAGCCGAGCACTTCGTTTATCGCCACCATTCCTGCCAACGCGCCCGACACGGCCATCGCCAGCACAATCTGTTTGCGCGTCGAAATGCCGCCATACTCAGCCGCCGTCGGATTCGCTCCTGTCGCGCGTATCTCGTAGCCCCACTTCGTCCGCCACAGAAAAATATAGACCAGCACGCACGCCAGCAACGCGAGCAGAAAAGCGACGTTGAGAGGGATGCGTTCGGGCAGACCCGGCCAGAATTCGCCGAGGCGTGGGATGTGCGCATTCGCGCCCGCGAGCGCCTCCTGTCCGGCGGGCACATCCTGTCGTCCGATGGGCACGGTCTGCATGATGGGGTCGCCCGCCGCCTTGAAGTAATACTGCGTGAAGTAGCCCGTCAACGCGATAGCGATGAAGTTCATCATGATGGTGTTGATGACTTCGTGCGAACCGAAACGCGCTTTCAACACGCCCGGTATCGCACCCCACGCCGCACCACTCAAAATCGCCGCGATGCACGCGAGCGGCACAAGTAGCAACGCGGGCAGGTTCGCAAACTTAATGCCGACCCATGCCGTGACAAACGCCGCGACGTACAACTGTCCCTCCGCGCCGATGTTCAAGAGTCCGCAACGGAAAGCGACCGCCACCGCCAAGCCCGTAAAAATCAGCGGCGTCGCATAAAAGAGCGTGTAGCCGATGCCGTCAGGCCAGGACAGAGCACTGCCGATAAGCAGCCTGTAAGTCTCAATAGGGTCGTCGCCAATCAGCACCACGACGATTGCGCCGACAATAAAAGCCGCCAGCACAGCGATGAGCGGAAAGAGCAAGGCGTGGAAAAGTTTCATAATTTGAAAACAGTAATCAGGAGTCAGCAGCCAGTAGTCAGCAGGAAAAACATCCTGCTTGCGATATTTAAGAGAGATGCTGTAGAAGCGTCAAAATAAAGTTTTTCATACTGGCTACTATCCACTCTTTGATTCGTGTCCTCCTGTCATCATCAAGCCGATTTCTTCGGTGGTTGCTTGCTGTGGGTCAACTTCGCCCGCGATGCGTCCCTGATGAATAATCAAGAGACGGTCGGCGAGCGCCGTCACCTCTTCGAGTTCGGCGGAGACGAGCAGCACGGCGCAACCCTCATCGCGGAGCGCGACGAGTTTGCGATGAATGAATTCGATGGCGCCGATGTCTACGCCGCGCGTCGGCTGTGCGACGAGCAGCAGTCTCGGTTTGATGTCGAACTCGCGTCCGATGATGAGCTTTTGCTGATTGCCGCCGGAGAGCGAGCGCGCCGGGAGGTCTGGATTGGCGGGACGCACGTCGAAATCTTCGATGATTTGCCGCGCGCGTTGTTTGATTGCGCGGTCGTCGAGCAAGACGTTGCCGAAGGCCGAGACCGACGGGCGACGATAGTGCACGCCGAGAATCGAATTTTCGCTCAAGTCGAAATCGAGCAACAGCCCGCGACGATGCCTGTCTTCGGGGATGTGCGCGATGCCTATTTCGCGTCGGCGTCGCGCGCTCATGTGCGTCACGTCGCGTTCTTCAAACAGTACCCGTCCCTTCACCGACGCGACGGGCGACAGCCCCGCCAACGCTTCGACCAACTCCCTCTGACCATTCCCCTCGACGCCCGCCACGCCCACAATCTCGCCCGCGCGCACATCGAACGACACATCGCGCAAACCGCGTTCGCCACCTTCGACGATGACCGACAAATTCCGCACGCTCAAGACCGCCGCCTGCGGCTTGGCCTCCGTCTTCTCGATTCGCAGCAACACGTCGCGCCCCACCATCAGACGCGCCAACTCCGCCGCGTTCGTCTCGCTCGTCCGCACGCGCCCGACCACACGCCCGTCGCGCATCACCGTCACGTCGTCCGAGATGGCGAGCACTTCGGAGAGTTTGTGCGTGATGATGACGACCGTCTTTCCCTGCTCGCGCATGCGTCGCAGAATGGCGAAAAACTCCTCCACCTCCTGCGGCGTCAACACGGCTGTCGGCTCATCCAGAATCAACAGACGCGCCTGCCGATACAAAGCCTTCAAAAGTTCGACGCGCTGCTGCTGGCCGACCGAAAGCGTTTCGACCGACGCGTCCGGGTCAACCGCTAGTTTGAACTCGTTTGAGAGCGCGCGAATCTCGCCCGCCGCCTTACGCAAATCGAGCGACGCCGCGCTGCCCGGTTCCGCGCCAAGCACGATATTCTCCGCCACTGTCATCGTCTCGACGAGCATGAAATGCTGGTGCACCATGCCGACGCCGAGCGCAATCGCATCGTGCGGCGTGCGTATCTGTCGCGTCTCGCCGTCAATCAGAATCTCGCCGCCGTCCGCCGTATAAAAGCCGTAGGCGATACGCATGGCGGTTGATTTACCCGCGCCGTTTTCGCCCACGATGGCGTGAATCGTCCCCGTCTCGACCTTGATATTTACGTGGTCGTTCGCCAACACATTGCCGAAGCGTTTGGTTATCTCTCTGAGTTCAAGCATAAAAGATTAGAGGTCGGAGGTCAGAGGTGGGAGGTTAGAGAAGAAGGTTTTTAACTAACCTCTGGCCTCTAACCTCTAGTTCATTTTGCCATCGCGTCGGTCACTTGAATCTGGCCGCCGATGATTTTCTTCTTGGCTTCTTCGACTTCGGCGAGCACTTCGGGCGTAATGAGATGCGCGTTGAAGTTGTCCATCGCGTAGCCGACGCCTTCGTTCTCAAGGCCATAGACGTGAACGCCCGGACGAAATCCACCTGCCACCTTCTCTTTCACCGTCAGGTAGACGGCGTTATCGACGCGTTTGACCATGCTCGTCAGGACGAAGCCGGGCTTGACCCAGTTCTGATTTGAATCGACGCCGATGACGAACTTGTTGTTCTGCTCCGCCGCGTCGAACGCGCCGAGTCCAGAATTGCCCGCCGCCGTGAAGATGACATCCGCGCCCTTTTGAATCTGCGACACGGCCAACTCTTTGCCCTTGCCCGGATTGTTCCACGCATCAGCCGTCACGCCGACGTAGTTGGCGACGATGTTGATGTTAGGGTTGACGGACTTCGCGCCTTCTTTGTAGCCCGTCTCGAAACGATGAATCAGAGGGATGTCCATGCCGCCGATGAAGCCGACGGTTCCGGTTTGCGATTTGCGCGCCGCAATCATGCCGACGAGATACGAGCCTTGATGCTCCTTGAAGACGAGCGATGAAACGTTGGGCAAGTTTATCAAACCGTCGATGACGACGAAGTTGAGTTGCGGATAATCCTTCGCCACACGCTCGATGACCGGCATCTGCTCGAAGCCGACGCCGATGATTAAATCATAACTCTCCTCGGCAAACGCGCGAATCGCAGGCTCGACCGAAGTGGGGTCGCCCGGTTCGACATCACGCAGCACAATGGGAAACTCCTTCGACGCGCGTTTGACGCCCTCCCACGCCGCCGCGTTGAACGAGCGGTCGTCCTTGCCGCCCGTATCGAACACGATGCCGACGTGAATCCTCGACTTATCGCTCGCACCACTACGACCAGTCCGGCAGGACGCGCCCGCCAAGACGAGCGCACAGATGAGAGCGACACAGTAAACGAAACGAAATCTCATTCGGTGATTACTTCCTTGATAAGTGTCTGCGCGGACATGCGCCGCGTCTCGTCGATGTGGTAGGCATCGCAGAGACGCATCGCCGCTTCCGTCGCTTCATCATTGCGGCGACAATAGAGCACGCCGAGCGCGTCGCCCCGCTTCACCTCGTCGCCGATTCCGACTTCCGACAAAAACCCGACGCCCGCGTCAATCTCGTCGTCCATCCGCAGACGACCGCCGCCGATTGACGCCACTGCACGACCGATGTCAGCCGTCTCGATGTTCGCCACAACTCCGTCGTGCGTCGATTCTACCCATACCTGTTCGAGCGTCAAATCCAGCAGCCGCTCCGGTTCATCGCACACACGCACGTCGCCACCCTGCATCTCCACGCACAGACGAAACCTCTCCAACGCCTCGCCCGACGCGAGCGCACGCTCGACACGCGCACGCGCCGCATCCAACTGCGTCTCCGCGCCCGACAGTGCCACCATCCGCGCCGCCAGTTCCAAAGACAAGTCCAACACCGGACGCGTTCGCTCGTCCGTCTCGCCGCGCAGAATTTCGATGCACTCCTTGACCTCTAAAGCGTTCCCCACGGCACGACCGAGCGGTTGATTCATGTCCGTAATCAACGCCTCGGTGCGAACGCCGCACGCATTGCCCGTCGTAACGAGAGCCTTCGCTAAGGCACGCGCGTGAGATTCGTCGCGCATGAATGCGCCGCTTCCGGTCTTCACGTCCAAGACCAACGCGTCCAGACCCGCCGCCAGTTTCTTCGACATAATCGACGCGACGATGAGCGGCAACGCTTCCACCGTCTCAGTCGCGTCGCGCAGCGCGTACAACTTTTTATCGGCGGGCGCGATACGCTCCGTCTGTCCCATCATCGCAAACCCGACGCGCCGTAGCACCGCGCGAAACTCCACGACCGAGAGATTGACACGAAAGCCCGGAATCGATTCCAACTTGTCGAGCGTGCCGCCCGAATGACCAAGACCGCGCCCCGAAATCATCGGCACCGCCACGCCCGACGCCGCCGCGAGCGGCGCGAGGATGAGCGACGTTTTATCGCCCACGCCGCCCGTCGAATGTTTGTCGGCCTTCGGCTGCTCGATGTCCGAGAAGTCCAGCACCTCGCCCGAACCGAGCATTTCGGACGTGAGCGCACGCATCTCGGCCTCTGTCATGCCGTTCAGGAAAATCGCCATCAGCAACGCCGACGCCTGATAATCCGCCCAGCGCCCGTGCGCCACACCCTCGACGAAAAAAGCAATCTCTCCCGGCGAAAGCTCGTCCCCGTCGCGCTTCCGGCGTATCACGTCCTGCGGTCTCATAAAATGATAGATGTTAGATATTAAATGTTAGATGTTAGAACAGATTTCACTTCGATACATTAACTTCTGTGTAGACTCTCAAGTCAAGCTGCAAACTTCTCATCTAACATACAAGCATCCGGCATCTACTCAAGAGCGTTCCAGCAAGACGACCGCCTGCGCGCGCACGGCGCGACCTTCGCCCACGGCGTCTAAGCCCTCGCCCGTCTTGGCTTTGACGCTCACGCATCCGGTATCAACTTCGAGGATTCCGGCCAGTTTCTCGCGCATCTTCCCGACGTAAGGGCGCAGACGCGGGCGTTCAAGCATCACCGTCGCATCTACGTTGACGATGTGAAAGCCTTCCTTCTTCGCCAGCCACATGACACGCGCGAGAAGTTGAAGACTGTCCGCATCCTTCCAACGCGGGTCGCGTTCTGGGAAATGCACGCCGATGTCGCCCTCGCACAACGCGCCGAGAATCGCGTCCGTAATCGCGTGTGACAACGCATCGGCATCCGAATGACCTTCCGCGCCGCGCTCGGCTTCCACCCGCACGCCGCCAAGTATCAACGGTCGCCCCTCCGCCAAGCGGTGTACGTCGTTGCCGATGCCGATACGAAGCATAGGAATAGTAGTCAGGAGTCAGTAGAAAAGCATTTTGCTGAACGGTCAGCTTAGTAGTTCATCGTCAATCGACATGAACGCAGCATGGTTCCTATGCTGGCTACTGTCTATTGCTTTTCCATCTCACGCAGCAACACTTCAGCGAGCGCAAGGTCTGCGGGTCGCGTTATTTTGATGTTGCGGGCGTTGCCTTCGACGATGGAGACGGGTGCGCCGAGACGTTCGACGAGCATGCTATCGTCGGTGGCTTCAAAGTTGTCGGCCAATGCTTGTTCGTAGGCGCGTCGCAGGAGGTCGTAGCGGAAGCACTGCGGCGTCAGCGCGTGCCAGGCGTCAGCGCGCGGTATGGTGCGCGTGATGCGTCCGCCCGCGACCTCTTTGATTGTATCGCTGGCCGGAACCGCGAGGACGGCGGCTCCCGACTCTTCCGCCGCGCGCACCGTGCGGTCAATCTCTTCGGCGGCGACGAAGGGGCGCACGCCGTCGTGCACGGCGATGATTCCGGCGGTCGCGGCACGCACCGTCTGCAAGCCGCGACGGATAGATTCCGTCCGCGTCGCACCGCCCGCCACGACGCGCGCCAGTTTCCTCAATTCGTAGCGGCCAGCGAGCGCGAGAAATCCTGCCGTTTCATTCGACGGCAGGACGACGATTATCTCTCCGATTGTTGCGCTCTGCTCAAAACGTCTGAGCGTGTGGATGATGATGGGGATGCCGCACAGTTGACGAAACTGCTTGGCCTCTGCGCCGCCCATCCGCAAGCCACGTCCGGCGGCGGCAATGATTGCAACATTCATAAGAACAAGGGATGTGTGATGAGGGACGTGGGATGAAATAAATGGTCTTTGATTTTATTCATCCTTCATCCTTCATTCCCCGGTTAGTCTGCTGCCGATTCGCCGTGTTCGCCGCCGCGCGTCGGTGATGCGGCGGTGGTACGTGTGTCGCGTTGTTGAATGGATGGACTGCGGCGTGTGCCACCGTTGACGGCGGTGCCGCCGTTCTCATGCGGTTCTTCCCAGAGACGACCGAAAATCATCTTTCCGGCGGTGGTCTGCAAGACGCTCGTCACGGCGATGTCGGCATTCTTGCCTATCATGCGTCGCGCGTTATCGACCACGACCATCGTGCCATCATCGAGATAAGCGACGCCCTGATTGTACTCTTTGCCTTCCTTCAAGATAAAAACGCGCATCGCCTCGCCGGGCAACACGACGGGCTTCAAGGCATTGGCGAGTTCGTTGATGTTCAGGACAGAGACGCCGTGGAGTTGCGCCACCTTGTTGAGATTGAAATCGTTCGTGACGATGACGGCTTCGAGTTGCTTCGAGAGTTCGAGCAGTTTCAGGTCAACTTCTTTGACGGCGGGAAAGTCCGTGTCAACGACTTGAATGTCGAGCGTGCTGTTTCCTTGAAGACGGTTGAGCATGTCGAGACCGCGACGCCCGCGTTGTCGCTTCGACGAATCGGGCGAGTCGGCCACCTGCTGCAACTCTCGCAGGATAAACTGCGGGATAACGAGCGTGCCGCCCAGGAATCCAGTCTCCGCGACATCGGCGATGCGCCCGTCGATAATCACAGACGTATCAAGAATCTTGTAATCGCGCCGTGAAGTCTTGTCACGAAAGATGCCGCCGAGCGCGGAGAGGTCGAGGTAGTCGCCCTTCGCTGCGCCGACCATCAGCCCCACGTAGGCCATCAAAAACGCGAGCGAGAGTGTCAGAAATGTTTTGGTCGAAGGCGCAACGGCGGTCACTTCCTGATGGCTGATGAGAATGCCGATGAGCACGCCGCCAACGATGCCCAAGATAGAACCGATGGCCGCGCCAATCAGCGTCCGCAGCGATGCGCGTTGAATCCGAATCTCGAAGAAGATGATGGCGAGTGCGATGACGAGACCGAGTAAGGCCGAACTGAGGGGCTGCCGCGACACATCATGCAGAGGGTGCAGCACGTAACCTGCTGCAACGAGAATTCCTGTGAAAACAACTCTGATGAGGACGATGTCAGTACGCATGGCGACGCGATATTAGCACGCTCCCAAGTGCGCCCGCCACAAATAAAACGCGGAAGGGAAACCAGTAGACAGTAGCCAGTAGTCAATAGTCAGCAGCCAGCATAAAAACCGATTAAATGTTTCTAATCGCTGCCTATAAATGAACTCGATGCTTTTCTCCTGTCTACTGTCTCCTGACTACATGTTTTCAAAATAGCTCGTCCAAAGCCTCTTCGACCGAGCGGACGCCGACGACGCGTAAGCCGAGGAGACGTTCGAGTCCGGCGGTGTTGGATGCGGGCATGACGATTTTCTTGAAACCGAGCGCCTGCGCTTCGCGTGCGCGCACCGTCGCCTGCATCGCGCCGCGGACTTCGCCCGTCAAACCTACTTCGCCGAAGACCGCCGTGTGCGGGTCAATCGGCAGATTCTTGAAACTCGACGCGATGGAAGCGACCACGCCCAGATCAGCCGCCGGTTCGTCAATCTCCAAACCGCCCGCGATGTTGACGAACACATCGTCGCCCATCAGATGAAAGCCGACGCGTTTTTCCAGCATTGCAATCAGCAACGCGAGACGATTCGTGTCGAACCCTTGCGCCATGCGGCGACCCGTGCCGTACTTCGACCCCGAAACGAGCGCCTGAATCTCGACCAGCACCGGACGCGTCCCTTCCATGCAAGCCGTCACGACCGACCCCGCGACGCCCACGGGACGTTCCTGCAAAAACATCTCCGACGGATTAGCTACGGGCACAAGTCCCGCGCCCGTCATCTCGAACACGCCGAGTTCATTGGCCGCGCCGAAGCGGTTTTTGGTTGCGCGCACGATGCGATGATGGTGATGGCGCTCGCCCTCGAAGTAGAGCACCGTATCGACGATGTGCTCCAACGCCTTCGGCCCCGCGATGGAACCCTCCTTCGTCACATGGCCGATGAGGAAGACGGGTATCGTGCGGTTCTTGGCGAGCAGTAGAAACTGCCCCGCCACCTCTCGCACCTGCGAGACGGAACCGGGCGCAGATTCAATCTTGGAGGAGAAGACCGTCTGAATCGAATCGACAATCACCGCGCCGGGTTCTTCGCGTTCAATCTCTGCGAAGATGCTTTCGAGATTCGTCTCCGGCAGCAGATAGAGGTTCGGCGCTTCGATGCCGAGACGTTCGCCGCGCATCTTAATCTGTCGCTCCGACTCCTCGCCCGAAATGTAGAGCACGCGCAAACCCTGCGCGCTCAACTTGTCTGCCACTTCCAGAAGCAAAGTGCTTTTGCCGATGCCGGGGTCGCCGCCAATCAAGACGAGACTGCCGGGGACGATACCGCCGCCGAGCACGCGGTCAAACTCCGTGATGCCTGAAGAGACGCGCGCATCGTCCTGCGATTCGATTGCGCCGTAAGCGACGGGCTTGACCTCGCGCATCGTGAAACCGCTGCGACCACCTGCGCCGCCCTTCGTGCTCGTCGCCCGCTCGCGTTCTTCGACGTGCGAATTCCACTCGCCGCAGTCAGGACATTTCCCCAACCACTTCCGCGACTGATGTCCGCACTTCTGGCAGACGTAAACCGTGCCTGAGCCTTTCGCCACGCTCTTTCCTCTTTCCTCTTCAAAACTGAATTTCCAGCGACGGCCAACCCACAGGAGCGAAAACAGGCGAGCCGATTTTCCTATGAATTTGCCTGTATTTTACCAGTTTTTCGACCGACACGCAGCCGCCCACAGCGACGCATCGAGGCTCAAAAATGTTCCGCCACCATCCTCTCCATCAACCATCAACGTCCTCTCCATCAACTGCCCCGGCTGCTCTCTTTGCGTCCTCCCTCCCCTTCGACGCTGCCCTTCGACGCGGCGCAACAATCTCCTCATACTCTTCAAACTTTGCTTCCAAAACGTCTGCGCGCAGACGGTCGAGCGTTCGCGTCAACTCATCCGACAAATGTCGTGTTAAGTCTTTAACATCAAAACTCTCATCCACCGTCACACGTTCGGGTGCGCCGACGCGCGCAAATGCTTCGGGGCGAAACTCCTCAAGAAACTCGTAGCGCATCGCCACGGGTGCGACGTATGCGCCGCCCGCGCGTCGGATGATGTGCGCCGCGCCCGTATAGAATTTTAGCGGGCGCACGTCGTTCGCCAGCGTCACGCCCTGCGGAAAAAGCCACAGCGCGCCTTCCGTCCCACGCAGCAACTCGCACGCATACTCCACACTCCGCCTCGCTTCGCGCGCACGCTCGCGCTCGACGGAGAACGCGCCGAGTCGCCGGAACAGGCGGAGGCGCGCGAGTTGTCTCTCCTCCATCATGACATACTGGTCGAGCGCACAGGCGCGGCCAATCTCGAAAGCGACGAGGCCGTCCCACCAACTCGAATGGTTCGCGTAGAGCACAAGCGGTACGCCGCGCGTACGCTCTCTCAGATGTCGCAGCCCAGCCACACGCAACCCCTCGAAGCGCCGCGCCAACAGATTCCGATTGTAGACGGCGAAGACGCGCTCAAACCACGCGCTCTTGCGTGCGGTAATCATGTGAAGAGCGTAAATCGTCAATGGTCAATCGTAAATAGAAAGAACCGTTGTTATCCATTCACGATTAACGATTTACCATCGACGATGGCGGACGAATCACTCATCGCTCAACAAGGCTTTGATGTTCTCGGTGGGGCGACCGAGGACGGCGCGGTCGCCGCGTTCGACGATGGGACGTTGCATCAGTTCGGGATGCTTCACCATGAGCGCGATGATTTCATCGTCGGAGAGCGACAGTTTCGCCAGTCCCAGTTCGCGGTAGGTGGATTCGCTTGTGCGTAGGAGTTCGCGCGGTGCAATCTTCATTTTCGCTATGAGTTCGCGCAGCTTCGTTTCGTCAAGCGGTTGGATGAAGTAGTTGATTTTCTCAAAGTCGATGCCGCTCTCACGGAGCAGACGGTCGGCCTCGCGGCACTTGGTTCAAGTCGGTTTTTCGTAGACGTTGATGCGGTCTTTCATCTCTCTTATCTCCTCAACGCAATTTTACTACGGGCAGACGCCAAGCTGCTCTCGCAAGCGGAAAGCTCAAGGGTCTGAGAATTTATAAAAAAGTTGCAATGGGTTGGTTCCATGATAAAATCTGCGTCCTGCGGCGGTTAAGCCTCAATCCCGCGATTGATTAAACTTGATTCGTATTGACAGCCCCAGTTTCCTCAAACAAGCGAGCGCACGCGCAGACGAAAAGCGAGCGGGTGCGAGCAGAATAGTCGCTTTCAGTTCAGCGGAGCGCGTGGCGCTCTCACCGTCACAGCACATCTTGCGCCCACCGTCGGCAATGCACAGGAGCGGGGCGAGGCGACAAATTTTTAGACGGAATTGGGACTAAGTGAAACGATGTCTGTGTCATGTTGCCGATGTAGTCGTCGCCGAATCGAAGTCTGAAGATATGGAGACGGATAGACATGAGTAGAACCTTGCAAGAGTTGATGCCAATCATCTACGTCCTCGTCGCGTTGATAGTGCCTGTGTTCCCCGCGTACATTTTGTTCAAGACACTGCCGTCCGACGCCACAGCCGATGGGCCTTTCCAGGGGCTGAAGATTAAACTACAGGGTGCATTCGCGGGCTATTTTATTCTCGTTTTGGCGATACTCGGTTTTCTCAAACTGAGCGACAAGCCGCCCGACAACGGCTATCAAGTCTGGATGGTGCACGGGAGAGTGAAACTCGACGATAATGGTGTCCCAATCGTCAAGGACGCCTTCACGTTCAGCGTCCAGCCGTCCGACATCAATCTGTCTCCCGACGGCACTTTCGACGTTCCAGTCCTCGCTAAACCCGACCATTCCGGCACGCTCAAACTCCCCGTTACCTTAACGGTCGCATGTCAGGGTTTTCAGCCCTTTCACTTGCCTCTCAACGAGACGCGGGTTGACGAGGAAGATGCCGGACAGTTGATTACATTGGAACGCAATACCAGCATCAACGAGGTCAAGGTGGCTCCCACAATTCTTCTCAAGAAGATTGACGCGCCCTACGACGCTTCCGTCGCACGCAACGAAACTCAAACGGGTAACCCTTCCGCCGCGCGTTCGACGCGGACGGTAACTCCCGGCAGACCTCAAGAGGAAGCGTTTAATGCATCTGCCGCACAGGAACCCCAACCTATGACACCGCCGCGAACGGAGGCCGCGCCATGAAGCCAATATCACTCAAAACAGATAAAAACTTGAGGTTGCTCTCGTCGCTTGCCGTTGTCCTGCTATGCGCTTTTACCATTGCCGTCCCGGCTCAGAAGGCGACACAGACGACCACTGTACGCGGAAGAATTAACCGCCAACTGAAAGGCAGTTCCGTTTATCCGGCGGCGGGCGTGCGTGTGACGCTCGGTGCACAGGGCAAGAAGGCGCGCACGGCATACACTGGCAACGATGGCATTTATTACTTCAGCAACACAGCGGCGGGCGATTACGTCTTGAGCATCTGGTCTTCCGAAGGCAAGATTGTCGGCAGCTACAAGATTACCGCTTTCCCCAACAAGCAATACAACGACATCAAACCGATTACCATCCTTGTGCGTTGACTCCCGGCGGCGACGACTGATGAAGAGTTAGTGGTCTTCCTCCGCTTTCTCTGCGTCTACGATGTCGCCTTCGGTAAAGAGAAAGGCGCGCATGTGTTTGTCGAAGACGGGGCTGACGCGGCGCAGGTATTCGAGCGTCATCATCGCGTGCTCAACCTCCTCGTCGCGGTTGTGTTCGAGTATGCGGCGCAACTGCTTGTCTGTCGTCGCTTCCGCGCGCTGGTTGTACCAATCCACAGCCTCTAATTCTTCCTGCAAAGATTTGATTGCGCGCGAAAAGTTGAGCGTGCTCTCGCTCATCTTGCTGTAATCCTCATGCCACTCTGCGCTGGTCGCCATTCGGTGCACCTCCCTGTGAATCGACAACGAAAGAAATTTAAGAACCAAGCCCGTCAAGACGTCTCATCCTAAAAGATTCGCCTTGCAAGTTCAAAGTTTTCTTTCCTCGTCGTCTCGACGTGTGCGAAGCCGTGCAGAAAACTTTCTTCGTTTTCGGGAACAAGACACGGCGCGGCGGAGTCTAAGGTGGTGTGCAGAACTCCCTCGACCCGAAGGCACCGGCACAGGGAGGAACGGCAGAATGTTTAATAAGTTGATTGAATCGAGTTCGCACACACGTGAGATTAAACGTCGGGGTTCTTTTTTTCTCGGCACGCTCGTTTTTTACATCGCGCTGCTCGGCGTCGCGGGCGTCGGGAGCATTTACGCCTACAACGTCGAACTCGGCGACGGGCAGGAGATGGACGTCGTTGTGATGATGCGTTTTCCGCCCGTACAAGCTATCACCAAGCCGCAGGAGCGTCGAAACATCGTGCAACCCGCCAATCGCGGCGGCGGCAACAAAATGCAGTCCGTCATGCGAACGGGCATCTCCATTCAAACGCCCTATTTGAAAAATCGTGGGATGGCGAAGGCCGATGTGCCGGAAGTGACCGCACGGATGCTTCCCAACGTCGAACTCGGCGCAACTAATTCCCCTCCCGGCGACATCGGCCCACCATCCGACGGCAAAAACGGAGGCGGCGACGGTAACAACCTAACGGGCAACAACCGCGAACCACGGACGCCTGTTGACGAGGTGGTGCCGGAACGCGTCCCCAAAAAAGAGACGACACCGCCAACCGAGCCGACGCCCCAGAAGCCGCGCGTCATAACCAGCAGCCTTCTCAACGGCAAGGCCATCCAGAAGCCCGCGCCCGTCTATCCCAAGATTGCCAAAGAGGCGAAAGCGCAGGGCACTGTGACGGTGCAAATACTCGTTGACGAGCAAGGCCGCGTCATCTCCGCGCAGGCCACCAACGGCCATCCTCTACTCAAAAAGGCGGCGGTCGAAGCAGCCTACCAAGCACGTTTCTCGCAGACGATTCTCAACGGTCAAGCCGTCAGAGTCTCCGGCGTTATCACCTACAACTTCATGCTTCAATAACCTTCCGCAAAAAAGACGAGGCGCGCGGTTTTCATCGAAACCACGCGCCTCGTCCCCTCCATCAAACAATTCTCAAGACTGATTTCGCGGCAGGAACACGCGCGGCACGCGTTCACTGATGCCGCACGTTACTTCGTAAGAGATGGTGCCCGCCGTCCGTGCGATGTCTTCCGCCGGAACAGTGAGTTCCCCGTCTTCACCGAGAAGCGTCACGGGGTCGCCCGTCGCCACGCCGGGCACGCTCGTCACGTCCAGCAGCGTCAAATCCATCGAGATGCGCCCGACCACCGGAGCATACGTGCCGCGCACCACGACGCGCCCGCGATTCGAGAGCGCACGCATGTAACCATCGTGATAACCAATCGGCAGCGTCGCCACCAGCGTCTCGCGCGAAGCCTCGAACGTGCAACCATAGCCGAGCAACTCGCCGCGATGAATGCGTTTGAGAAGCATGATGTGCGAACGCACAGACATCACGGGTCGGAGCGCGGGCGCATCCGCTTGCGGCGGCAACACGTCGCGCCAGAAGCCGTAGAGCACGCCGCCCGGTCGCACCATGTTGCCCCAAGCCTCCCTGTGTCCAAACGTCCCCGCCGAATTCGCCATGTCCTCGTAGGTCGGTTGGTGCCCGCGTGCGCGGAAGGCTTCGGCGGCTTCACGGTATCGTTTGATTTGGTCTTCGGTGAAGCAGTCGCGGTCGGGGTCGTCGGCCACGGCGAAGTGTGTCATCAATCCATCGACGCGGAGGTTCTTGAAACTGCGAAGCGATTCGGCAAACTCCCACGCCGCGTCGTAGCGTATACCGAGACGACCCATCCCCGTATCAATCTTGACGTGCACATCGCGCACCACGTTCGCCGCACGCGCCGCCGCGTCGAACGCCGCCGCCGTCTCGACGCGATAAATCACAGGCACAAGATTGTGCTCGATGCAGACCCCGGCCTGCCCTTCCCAGAACCCGCCGAGACACAAGACTGGCTGCACTATCCCCGCGCGCCTGAGTTCGACGCCTTCCTCCGGCGTCGCCACCGCAAACCAGTTTGCGCCCTCCGCCGCCAGCCTACGCGCACATTCTGCCGCGCCATGCCCGTAAGCGTTTGCCTTCACGACCGCCATGATGCCAACATCATCACCCACCAGACGACGCACGACATGAAAATTTGACGCGAGCGCGTCCAAATTTATTTCCGCCCACGTCGGTCGCCGCGCGACGAGTTCGCCGCCGACATCCGCGACATCCTCCCGCACTGCTTCATCAGGATTCGACATAAAAGAAAAGCCGACAAGAATCGGCGGCAACGTTTCGTTTAATTGTCAGCAACAGCGAATCGCAACGCCCGTTGATGAAAGGAAAGAGAAGATTGGCCTCTCATGCCTCATCCCTCCGCCCTCATCCCTGCGTTTATTCCCGCCACATATTCTCAAATCGCGTGAACTCTTTCAGGAAGGCGAGTTTGACCGTTCCGGTCGGGCCGTTGCGTTGTTTGGCGATGATGAATTCGGCGATGCCCGCGTTCTCTTCCGTGCGGTTGTACTGTTCCTCTCGATAGATAAAGCCGACGACATCCGCATCCTGCTCAATCGCGCCCGACTCGCGTAGGTCTGCGAGTTGCGGTCGGTGGTCTGTGCGAGATTCCGGCGCGCGGCTCAACTGCGAGAGCGCGACGAGCGGCACATTTAACTCCTTCGCCAAGCCCTTCAACTCGCGCGAGATTTGCGACACTTCCTGCTGCCGAGATTCCGAGCGGCGCGACGAACCCGACATCAGTTGCAGGTAATCGACCACGATAAGGTCAAGACGCTTCTGCTCCGCCGCGAGTCGTCGCGCTTTGGCGCGCATCTCAAGCACGGAAATGCCGGGCGTGTCGTCGATGTAAATTTTCGTCTCCGCGAGTGTGCCGAGCGCACCAGCGAGTCGCGCCCATTCGTCGCGCGACAGATAGCCGCTGCGGAAACGATGCGCGTCCACGCGTCCCTCCGACGACAACATACGCATCACCAGCGACTCCTTCGACATTTCCAGAGAGAAAATGCCGACCACCGCGCCCGCCGCAATCGCCGCGTTCTGCGCCAGCGTCAGACACAGCGAAGTTTTGCCCATCGACGGACGGGCGGCGACGATAATCAAGTCGGATGGTTGGAGGCCGGAAGTTATCGAGTCGAGTTCGGTGAAGCCAGTCGTCAAGCCCGTGAGCATGACGGAGCGACCTGCCATCTCCTGAACTTTTTCGAGCAACTGGTCGGCCACTGGCTTGACGTGTGAGAAGCCCTGCCGCGTCCTTTCGTCGGCGAGCGCAAAAATCATCTGCTCGGCATGGTCGAGGATGAGTTCGGCCTCGTCCTCTTCTTCGAGCGCCTCGCTCGTAATCTTGTTGGAAACTTTAACGAGTTGGCGCAGGAGCGATTTGTCGTGGACGACTTTGGCGTAATGCGCGATGTTAGAGAAGTGCGGGAGGCCGTAGGTCAACTCGCTGATGAAGGCGATGCCGCCGACCTGTTCGAGCACGCCTTCGCGCCTGAGTTCTTCGCCGAGCAGGATGGGATTTATCTCCGCTCCGCGCTCGCTCATCGAAATCATGGCGCGAAAGACGAAGTAGTGCGCGCGGAGATAGAAATCCTCCGGCCTGAGAAGTTCGATGGCCTGATTAACGACGCTGTTGTCGAGGATGATAGCGCCCAGAATGGCACGTTCGCTGTCGGCAGAATGCGGCAACGGACGTTCGAGCATCTGGTCGCGCGAAGTATCGACGAAATTTGCCATCGGGAGACTGATTTGAAAACTGAAGATTCTGACCGACAATAAAAGCGCAGGCCGCTTTGTCTCACCCGCTGACGCTTCAAGTTCGCGTCGGGGAGCGCGTCCGTCCGGCAGCCGCGCTGATGCACTTATACTACATCAAGAGCGGGCGCGACAATGGTCAGTTGTCGGCGCCCGCTTTCGATGTTGGTTTCGCTGCTCGTCGTTACTCTCCGGTTTCGACATCCGCCGTCGCCGTCTCATCCGCCTGAGCAGTGGTTGTGTTGTCGGCAGCAGCGTCGGTTGTTTCAACGCCCTCCGAGGTCGCGGCAGGCTTGGGCGCGGTCTGCGCTCCGCCCTCGCCCGTGACGACGACAGGAATGTCTACAGACACTTCACGATGCAGACGGACATTGACTGTAAAGTCGCCTGTCTCCTTAATCGGTTCGCGCAGGTTGATGCGACGACGGTCAATCTCGAAGCCTTTGCCTTTGAGTGCTTCGGCGATGTCCATCGAAGTCACGGAACCATACAGGATACCGTGCTCGCCGACCTTGCGCTCGAAGTTGAGCGTGATGCTCTTGAGCAGAGAAGATTGCGCCTCTGCGCTGTTGCGCTCAGTGGCTTCACGTCGCAAGAGCGCGGCGCGTTCCTGTTCAATCTGTCGGACGTTGCTCGCCGTTGCTTGGACGGCGAGTTTGCGCGGCAGAAGATAATTACGCGCGTACCCGGCTTTGACTTTGACGATTTCGCCGCGCGCACCCAAGTTGTCTACATCTTCACGTAATAGAACGTTTGTGTTTGCCATTCTCTTTCAACCTTTCTCTCAGTCGGCGGCGTAGGGCAGCAACGCGATGTTGCGCGCGCGTTTGATGGCCTCGGCGAGCATGCGTTGATGCGACGCGCACGAACCCGAAATGCGACGTGGCAAAACTTTGCCGCGTTCGGGAATGTAGATTTGCAACAACTTCACATCTTTGAAGTCGATTAAATCAACCTTATCCAAACAGAAGCGGCAAACTTTGCGTCGGCGCATACGCCCGCGCCCGCCCGCGCCACCACGTCCACCACCACCGCCGCGCCCGCCATGCGAGCCGCCGTCGTCATCCATCTCAAAGTCGTTTTCGCGTCTATCGCTATAATTTCTCGACATAATTCTCTCAATCCTTTCGGAAGCGACACTCCGCTCGCGTCCGTCTGTTGCGCCGGATGCGGCTGTCTTGTGTCGCGGGTCTTCTCAGTGTCAGGCCGAATGCTCCGACGAGCGTTCGCCTACGCCTCGTCGGTATCCTCCACAACAGCCGTCCTCGACATGCCACCACCGCCGCCACCTGAACCACGCGACGCGGAAGACGAGTTATTGAACGGACGCTTGCTCGCTTTGAACGCACGACGCGCTTTGAGCTTATCGGCGCGGCGACGGTCTTCGTCAACGCGCACGGTGAGATAGCGCAAAACCTGATCGCTGACGCGCATGCGACGTTCAAGTTCGGCGATTTCGCGCCCCGTGCCCTCAACCTCAAAAAGCATAAAGATGCCGTCGGTCTTGCGACCGATGCGATATGCCAGTTGGCGACGACCCATGCTTTCGTTTTTGGTGACTTTGCCGCCCTGATCGACGACGATTTGTTGAAGATTACCTGTCAGGCGTGTGACATCTTCATCGCCCGTATCGGGGTCGATGATGAAGACAACTTCATAAACTCTCTGTTCTGCCAAAATCATCCTCCTTTTGGATGTCTAGCCTCAACCACTCCGGTTGAAGCAAGAAGGAAAAGATTGAAACTATGAACTCTGCAACGATGAGCGATGAACAAAAACCTTCTCAGCTTTCGTCTTCTCGTTCAGCGTTCCGCGTTCATAGTTCAATGTTAGTTGTATTGCGTCATTGCTTTGTCAATGCCGTCGCGGACGACGACGCGAAGCGCCTCTGCGCTCCGTTCTAAAATTTTTCCGACTTCGGCGCGTTGCTGCGGCGGAAAACGCTCAAGCACGAAGCGCGCCGTGTCGCCCACCGGATGCTCCGGCTGAATCCCTATGCGGAGGCGTAGAAATTCGTCGGTCTTAATCGCCTCGATAATGCTTTTCAATCCCTTCTGGCCGCCGCTCGAACCGCGCGGTCTGAGGCGTATGGTGCCGAAGGGGAGCGCCATGTCGTCGCTGACGACGATGAGTTGATTCGACGGCTTCAAGCCTTCGCGCTTCCTGAGTAGACAAGCGACCGACTCGCCGCTCAGATTCATGTAGGTCTGCGGTTTGATGAGTTCGACCGTCTCGCCTTCAATCTCCGCGCGTCCGACGAGCGCGCGACATTCCGTGCGTTTGATGTCGCGTCCCATCTGGCTCGCAAGGAGGTCTACGAGCATGAAGCCGAGGTTGTGGCGCGTCCATTCGTACTCCGCGCCCGGATTGCCAAGCCCGACGATTAAATACATGGCGAAAAGGTGAAAGGGAAAAAGGATAAAAGGGAAAGAAGATATTCAGCCGAAACGAACCCTTTAACCCTTTCCCCGTTTGCCCATTTACCCTTCGGTCTCGTCGTCCTTCTTGCCCTTACCGATAACTTCGGGTTCCGCGCCTTCGTCCGAGGTCACTTGCGGCTCGACCTCTTCCTCACGAATGACGCCGACGGTGGCAATCACGGTTTCAGGGTCAGCGAGAATTTCGACTTCTTCGCTGACCGGAATGTCGGAGACGTGGAGCACATCGTGAATGCCTAGATGCGACACATCGACGTTGATGGCTTCTGGAATGTCGCGCGGCTGGCAACGAATCTCCAATTCTCGAATAATCTGTTCGAGCACGCCGCCCTCTGCGACGCCCGCCGCGTCGCCGACGAGATGCAACGCCACCGTCACTTCCACCTTCTGCCCGCGCACTAGGCGACGCAAATCCGCATGAATCAGACGACCGCGCACGGGGTCAATCTGTCGGTCGAGAAACAAGACTTCACTCGCGCCGACGCCATCGACATCGAGCGTAAAAATCGTGTTATGTCCCGTCTCGGAACGAAGAATCGCGGCCAACTCCCTGAGCGGCGCGGCTGCCGAGACAGCCTCGCCTTCGCTGCCATAAACCGTCAGAGGCACCATGCCGCGAACCCGCAAACGGCGCGCATCGTTTTTGCCGCGCCCTGTGCGCTGCTCGGCGCGCACCGTTATCTCTTGTCTTTCTGCCATACTCTGTTAACTCGCTCTCTCTGGTAACGTTTCAGTGTTTGCCCTTCACACGAAGAGCGAAGAGACGCTCGTCTCCTCATGGATTGACTTAATCGCTTTCGCCAGAAGCGGCGCGATACTCAAAACCTTAATCTTATCCAACTGGCACGCTTCGTCGCTCGACGGAATCGTGTTCGTCGTCACGACCTGTTCTATCTCCGACTTCGACAACTGCTCGCAGGCGCGACCCGACAACACGGCATGCGTAAAGCATGCATGAATGCGGTCGGCTCCCGCCTCGCCCAAAGCCTTCGCCACTTTGGTCAGCGAACCGCCCGTGTCGCACATGTCGTCAACAATCAAACAGTTGCGACCGCGCACGTCGCCGACAATGTTCATCACTTCAGCCACGTTGGCCTTCTCGCGTCGTTTGTCGCACAGAGCGAGTTGCGCCGGGGTGCCGTCTCTCGACTTCAAGCGTTTGGCGTAGGCACGTGCGCGTTCGGCTCCGCCCGTGTCGGGCGCGACCACCGTCAGATTCGGCAATGGATTGGCTTCGTAGTAACCAATCATGACGGGCGCGGCATAGAGGTGGTCAACCGGAATGTCAAAGAAGCCTTGAATCTGTGCCGCGTGTAAATCCATCGTGAGCACACGATGCGCTCCGGCGGTGGCAATCAAGTTCGAGGTTAACTTGGCCGCAATCGGGACGCGCGGGCGGTCTTTCTTATCCGAACGCGCGTAACCGTAATAAGGAATCACCGCCGTGATGCGTTCAGCCGACGAGCGACGGAAAGCGTCAATCATAACGAGCAATTCCATCAAGTGCGCGTCGGTCGGCGGACAGGTCGGCTGGACGATAAAAATATCCGCGCCTCGCACGTTCTCCATAATCTGGAAATTGAACTCGCCGTCGGAAAAACGCACCGCCATCGCGTTTCCGGGGTCGCAACTCAAATAGTTGCAAATCTCTTCGGTCAATTTCCGGTTCGCGTTGCCGGAAAATACTTTGATGCCGCCGGTTGTGCTCATAATTTAGAGGCGAGAGATTAAAGGTCAGAGGCGAGTGTGAATGACTAACCCCTGACCTCTGACCTCTAACATCTTGATTTTGACTGGGGCGGAAGGATTCGAACCTACGAATGCCGGATCCAAAGACCGGTGCCTTACCACTTGGCGACGCCCCAAAATTCTGTCTGACTAAACTCTCCGCTCGCACACTCACAAAAACGGCGCGCAGGCTTCGAGAGATTGCCTGTATCCGTCTCGCGTGAGCGTCTCGCAGGCGAAAACTTGCCAGCGCGTTTCCCCTACGAGCGCAACTTTCGCGCTCGCTGCAGCTTCCCTCTTGTCAAAAATCCCGAAGACACTGGAACCGCTCCCCGCCAGCAGCGCACACCGCGCGCCAGTCTCTATCAACGCATCGTATGCGCGTTTGATTTCGGGTCGGAGACGAAAAATCAGCGGCTCGAAATCGTTATGTATGACCTCACAGAGCGAATCCGAAATTTGAGCGCTTGTGCGCGAAATAGGCAGATTAACGGTCGTTTCGGCCTTTGTCAAGGCGGGTGCGTCCAGACTCACGTAAGCCTCCGCCGTCGAGACCTTGACGCCCGGCGCGACGATTACCAGATGCTTCGGTGTGATGTCATCAAGCGCGTGAATCTCCGTGCCGAGACCGGTGCCCAGCGCAGTTCCGCCCGTGAGAAAGAAAGGCACATCGGCTCCGAGTCGTGCGCCTATGGCGGCGAGTTCCGTTCGGTCTGTCCGAATCTCCCACAAGGACGACAGAGCCATGAGCGCCACCGCCGCATCCGACGAACCGCCGCCCAGACCGCCCTCCGACGGAATCCGCTTTTCCAGACGAATACGCGCGCCACGCCGCACGCCGAAATGCTCGCGTAAAGCCGTAGCCGCGCGGTGCACAAGGTTGGTTTCGTCAGACGGGACGCCGTGCGCGGAGCATTCCAGTTCGAGACTTTCACCTTCCAGACACTCAAACGTCAGGCGGTCGTGGAGCGTGACGGTTTGAAAGACCGTGAAAATCTCATGAAAATTGTCCGCGCGGCGACCGAGTACGCGCAGCAGAAGGTTAATTTTGGCGTAGGCCGGAAGTGTGAGCGGCGTCGAAGACACGGAAAAAGCGGCTGACCTCTCTCGTTCGAGCGCCAGCCGCCTTGTCAAAGTCGTTGCAGATAAAGGCTTTAGCGCGTCATGAAGACCTGCGTGAAAAAGATACGACCATCTGCCGCGCGCGCTATTCCAAGTCCCGTATGCGTGTAATCGGCGTTCAGGATGTTGTGTCGATGCTTGACGGAAAGCATCCATCGCTCAACAACTTGCGCGCAGGGGTCGGCGAATCTCTCATGATTATACGCGATGTTTTCGGCCAACGCCCGCCAATCGCGTACGCCCGCCGCCTCGACCCGTCCCGACGCATCCAGACCATCCTGCCCGACGTGCGAGAAAAACCCTTGCCGCACCATGTTTTCCGAATGAAGCCGCGCGATACGCATCAGTTTGCCGTCCAGCGTGAGCGAACCCGCGCCCCTTTTGCGTCGCTCCGCGTTAATCAAATCGACCACGCGTTGCTCGTCGCTTGTTACCGCAAACGTAGCGGCTGCAACATTTGCCGTCCTGACGGCAGCGACAGGGACGACCTGTGCCGTCGCTACGAGTCGCGGACGCCGCTGCTGCTGTTGTGGTTGCGGTCTGGACGTTTCCGTCCGCGTCGCTGTCACCAGACGCGCCACGGGACGTGTCGGAGGGGCGACGTATTTTGAGCCGTTGTTGTTGGCTGATGCGGCGACACCCGCGAGAAGAAGCGAGACGGAGAGCAACGAGACGCGACACGCACGTCTGCGTGCAACATTGAGGGGGAACAGATTGTTGTATTTCATTAGGGGAACCCGAATCCTCTTTTCCAAAATCAGGAACGGATGAGGATGCCAAAATCCAGACCGCATTGTGGGGCAACCGTCTGGACAGAAAGAGTGTACAACACAGTGTTTAACTCGTCAATGTTTTTTCTGTGACGGACGTAAGGCACAGATAGACATACAGTTAGCTGCGGGGGCAGTCGTCTGAATGATTCTTCGTGTAATGATTTAGGAGAGCGTGCGGCGCAGTTTTCCGCGTAGAAATGGACAGATTCGTCGGCTGTATTTCAGGAGAGACGGCGTTCGTCGTACTGCTGCGCGACGTGCCGACTGTTTATTTAGTTTCGCCGTTGATTTTGGCCTTGATGCGTGCTGCTTCGGCGGCTTCGACCGAGAGGGAGAGTGCTTTCCGCCATGCGACGCGCGCTTGTTCGGTCTTGCCGCGTCGTTGGTAAAGGTCGCCCAAATGTTCTTGAATCGCGACGGAGGCAGGATTACGCCGTGCCGCGTCGCTTAGATAGCGTTCGGCTTCGTCGAGTTGTCCAAGTTTGAAATAAGCCCAACCGAGGCTATCGAGGAACGACGCGTTGGTCGGCTCGGCGCGGACGGCGCGTTGAATCATCTCTAAGGCTTCGGGGAGGCGGTCGTTGCGCTCGACGAGGAAGTAGCCCAAGTTGTTGAGCGCAATAGGGTTATTCGGTTCTTTGGAGAGGATGCGGCGAAGCGTCCCCTCTGATGCTTTGGCGTCGCCCGCGCGTTCCTGCGCGGATGAGAGCATGAAAAGCGCCTGCGTGACAAGACGCGGCTGGTCGGACGGAGCCAAATCGACGGCCTTTTGCGCCGCCTCGACCGCCTCACGACCGCGTCCCGCTTCGAGATAGAGATTGGCGATGGCGATGTACTCGTCGTAGTCGTCTGCGACGCCCTTGAGTCGCCCGCGCAGCAGAGTTGCGCCTTCGTCCACACGCCCCAAATCGGCCAGCGCAGTAGCTTCCAGACGCAAGAATTCCACGCTCTCAGGATGACGCCGACGCGCGGCGCGCACCGCTTCGAGGGCTTCTGTTCGTTTACCCTGCTCGCGCAGGAGAAAGATGTGTTGGAGGTCGGCTGATTCGTCGTCTGCGCCGAGCAGACGGCGCATGCGTTCAATCGTGGCGAGGGCTTCTGCGCCCTGTCCCGCCTGACGACGCAAACTGATGATTCGATTAAGGATAGGAACGGCGAAACGCTTTTCGTTTTCGGAGGCGAGCGGTTCGTTGCCGACACCGCGCTCTTTGAGCAGTTCTTCATAGACGGCCACTGCTTCGTCGTAACGCAAGGCATCCGAGAGAATCTGCGCGAGTTCGGTTCGCAAGGCGAACGTTTCGCGGCCTACGCCGCCACCACTGTTGCTGCCGCTTCTACTATTGCTGCCGCTACTGCCGCTCGTCGCGTTGGTGCGTTTCGACATCGCATCGCGCAGAGTTTTGATGGCTTCATCGACACGTCCGGCGCGTGCCTGCGTGCGCGCCAGAAGGCTGACGGCGACAGCGTTGGTGGGATTCGCATCGACGACGCGCCGCAGTTCCGTCAGCACGTTTTGATATTCACCACTACTGCCGGATTCGACCGTGCGGCTCAGCAGTTCGAGATAACGAATGTTGTTGGGTTCGAGCGCGATGGCGCGACGAAGCGCATTGAGGGCTTCGGCGGTGCGTCCCTGCTGTAACAAAATTTCGCCGAGACGCGCGAAGGCAGCATCGGGCGAGAGTTCGCGTCCGCCCGTAATATTTTCGTAGAAACGCCCATCGACGGGAGCGGGCGCGCCCGTCCAACGCCCGTATGCTTCGATAGCTTCGCGTTCGCGCCCCGTCGCCTGATAGAAATCTCCTAGCAACGCCCATCCTTCGGCGTCGTTCGCGTCGAGGCGCACGACTTCGCGCAGTTGCTCGATGGCCTTATCAGCGCGTGCGCGGTCGAGATTTTCACCGAAGAGATTACTGCTTGCCGTGTAGATGCGCGAAAGGATGCGGCGTGCGCCGAAGTTGTCAGGGTTGACGCGTGCGGCGGTGGCGGCGGATTTTTCCGCCTGTTCAATGTCCTGCAAAAGAAACGCGATTTCGGCGAGCGCGGTGTGGGCTTCGGCGAGCAGAGGGTCGAGCGTGGCTGCTTGCTGGAATGCCTGCTGCGCGGAACGTAGCGCCGACGGCGGAAGCAGCCCGCTACGCGCGCTCGAAAGAAAACGCTGGCCTTCGAGCAGTTTGGCGTAGGCTTGCGCGCGACGTTCACGCGGAGTCACGCCCGCTTCCGACGGTTCAGGCGTAGGCGCGGTCGTGGGGTTGGCGGCCTTCGTGGTGGTCGTCGTTTGTGCGTCGCGCGTGCGGGTCGTAGTTTCTTCTTGTGCGAGCGCGGTTGGCGTTTGAGCGTTGGCATTTGAAGATGGCGGAGCGTTGTCGGCAAGGAGTGCGGGCGAAGCAACGCATGCGAGAAGCGCGGCAGACACAAGACTACGAAAACGATGCTTCAAGCGATTGTTCCTTTCGCAGAGGGCGTCGCGGCGGCATCGAGACCGTCGTTGGTTTGCGTCGCCGCGACCACGCGACGCCACGCCGCACGGCGCGGATAGGCGTAGAGCAGCACGGCGGCGGCGATGATGCCATACCGCACCATGTCGTACGGATTGCCTGTGTTGAGTGTGATGACGAAACCCATGACGGCAATCACGCCGCCAATGAGCGCGACGAGCATGGTGGTGTTTTGCAGCGTCCTGAGCAACGCAGACGTGCCGCGTACGGAGGCGATGTCCTGCAAGCGAGCCGTAGCAAACCTTGTCCGGCGCAGCGTCACAGCGCCGAGGGCGAAAAGCACGATGGCGAAACTCAATGCGGCGCGCAGCGACGGGTCGGGCTGTTTCGGTCTATCCGAAAACAGTCCGGCGAAAGCGAAGGCGAGGAGCAGCAACGTCAACGCCACTGTGGCGAGAACGGTCATCACGGCGACGCGATGCCGTTGCGTGAGTTCGGTTTCCGTCGTCTCGAAAGTTTGTGTCACACAGAATCCTTAGCAGAAGAGGTCGTCAGCCTTGCGCCCGTTTTGTTCCATTCGCCAAGCGGGGATGAACAAAATATTAACACCCGCTTTGCCGATGGAGCAAACTGACTTCCCTTCCGCTAACGACGCCACATCAAGCATTTATCGCGGTTCCGGCTCGCACATCTGCGCGAGTCCAACGACGGAAAATGAAAAGGACGAGCACTCTATCTGCAAAGTGCTCGTCTTCGTTTCCGCATCGTCGCGTCAACAGTCTCTACGGTTTCTTCTCTGGTTCAGAGGTGGTAGTGGTCGGCGTCGCGGGAGGCGGCGTGGTCTGATTGTTGACGGGCGGCTGGTCGGTCGCGGGACGCGTCGGGTCGGGCGCGGCGACGGGCGCGCCGGGCTGCGTCGGTTGAATCGAGACGCCGCCGGGGTTGGCGACCGCCGGTTTCGCCGTGTTCGTCGGTGGCACTTGCGTGGGCGCGAGCGCACGCGCGGGCGGACGACGCTGCACGGGCGCGGTCGGCACGGCGTGCGGGAGTGTGCCGCCGTTGTCGATGGCTTCCTGAATCAAGTCTCTGACTTTATCGTCGTTGCTGATGAGGATGCCGCGTTTGTCGATGGTGGCCGGAGCCCTACCGAGGATTTCACTGAAAAACTTCTCGCTGAAAGAGGGACGGATGGGTGGCGGCTCGGTCGCCTTTTTGGGGTCGGGGTCAGGCACGGCGCTGCCGATGGCCTGTAGTTGTTCGCGCGCCTTCTCGGCATACTTGCTGTTCGGATGATTGCGCGCGAGGTTTTGAAAATACTTCGCGGCTTCGTCCGGCTCCTCTTCTTCGACGTAAGTGACGCCGAGACGATAGAGCACTTCGTCCATGTATGAGAAGTTCGGATACTTTTTAACGATGTCTAGATAACGCGACTGCGCGCCCTTCGGGTTTGACGCGCGTCCCTGTTCAAAGCGACCGAAATACTGGTTGCCGACGAGGAAATCATGCATGGCGAGATTCTCTTGCACTTCGCGCAGACGTATTTCGGCTTCGGTGCGTAGAGCGGTGTTCGGGAACTGCTGCAAGAGAACCTTGATGCGCTGCTCGGCCTTGCGCGCGGGCGACACGTCGCGGTCGGGCAAGCCCATCTTACGCATCTCGACTTCGGCAATCTTGAGCATCACATCGTCTGCGAGCGGGTCGGTCGGGAAGAAGGTCAGCCAGTCCTGGTAAGCCTGCGCGGCCTGGACGAGCGCGCTCGTCGTGCCTTCGAGATAGAAGGTGTCGGCGATGGCGAGTTTGGCGAGCGGCAGGTAGGCCGATTCGGGGTAGGTCGTGATGATAACGTTAAAGAGCGAGCGCGCCGTTTCGTAACGGTCTTTGCGCGCCTCTCGGGTCGCCTCTTCAAAGAGAACGCGGTCGCGTCCAGGCGCGACGGTTCCGACCAACTCGTCATACTTATCGCCGTCGCCGCGTCCCAGAAGCCGACCGAAGAAACCGGGGCCTTTCTTCTTCTTCGTGTCGTTGGTCGCCGCTGTATCAGTGTTAGTGGCGCGGCGTTCTCCGGCGGTGGCACGCATTCCGGCGTCCACGCGCTCGCTGAGTTCCGCGACCGCCGCTTCCAATTTATCCAGTTCGCTATTGTCGAACTTCTCGGCGCGCTCCTGCCTGCCGCGCGTGTCGCTCACTTCGGAAAGCAGCGACCCGACCTCTTTTTCCAATCCACGCAGACGCGTGCGCGGGTCGTCGGGCGAGGTATCCTTGTCGCCTTTGTCTTTGGCATTGAGTCCCGCAATCGCGCCGTTCAATGTGCGACGCATAGACTCCAGACGCGAGCGCATCACCTCAAGGCGTTGATAGGGCGTCAGCGTATTCTGCGGGTCGTTCGATTTCTTCTGCTGCCCGTGTACCGAAGCAGGAGACGCTGCCGCACCCAGAGCCAATACCGCACACATCACAAAAAGTACAACATAGCGAAAACGCATTACTAAACCTCCAACTTACAAATGCGGATTACGGATTTCGGATTGCGGATTAACGAACAAGGTGCTTTTTAATCCGCAATCCGAAATCCGCATTCACAAAATTGTTCAGACCCACTGCACCGTCGCGTCGAGCAGTTCGCGGACGGCGCGGGAGGGGTCATCTTCGCCGAAGACAGCCGTTCCGGCAACCATGATTTCGGCTCCGGCAGCAGCCACTTCGGCGATGTTCGTTTTATCAATCCCGCCGTCGATTTCGATGCGGGTCGGGAGTCCGCGCTCGTCAATCTGTCGGCGGAGGCGTCGCACTTTGTCGAGCGCCGTCGCAATAAATTTCTGCCCGCCGAAGCCGGGATTGACGGACATTATCAGAACGTAATCGGCAAACGGCAACGCTTCTTCAAGGGCAACCAGCGGCGTCGCCGGATTGATGGCGATTCCGGCCTGCGCGCCTTTCGCACGGATGCCGACGAGCGTGCGATGCAGATGCGGGTCGGCCTCGACGTGGACGGAGACCATCTGCGCGCCCGCTTCGACAAACTGCTCGGCATAACGCCCCGGCTCGGAAATCATTAGATGCGCGTCGAGCGGCAGGCGTGTGGCGCGTGCGAGCGAACGAACGACGGGCAACCCGACCGTCAGATTCGGCACGAAATGGCCGTCCATCACATCGACGTGAATTAGTGTCGCGCCGCCGCGTTCGACGGCCTCGATTTCGGCTCCGAGACGCGCAAAATCAGCCGATAAAATTGATGGAGCAATCTCTGCCATGCGTCGTTTCAGACGGCGTTAGGGTGTGCGCCGATTCGTGTTCGTGTTGGTCGGACGATTCGCGTTGGTGTTGCCGCGCGGCGTGTTAGCGTTGCGATTATTCGCGTTGCCGCGATTGGCGTTTGCGTTGCGATTAATCGTCAACGTGTTTGCGTTGTTACGATTTCTCGAATCGCTGTTGGTGTTGCGGTTCGCATTACGATTGCCGTTTGCGTTGTTCGTGTTGCGGTTGTTCGCGTTCTGGTTGTTGGCGTTCTTATTGGTGTTCTTGTTCGCGTTACGGTTTGTGTTTTTGTTGCTGCGGTCGCGGTTCTCGTTTCGGGCGGTGTTGGCGTTGTCGTCCGTGTTTCTCTTTTCGGGCGAAGCGTTGGGCGTGGGCTTGGCTTCTTCGACGGGCGCGTCCTCCGTCTTCTCCGGCATCTTGTCGCCTGACTCCTCGTTGGCGACGACGACGGCCACCGTCTGACCCTTCTTGACGACCTCGCCCGCGTGCGGCGACTGGTCGAGAATCGTGTCGGGTTTGGCGTCCGGTTTGTAACGCCGTGCGCGTTTGCGAATATTGAGACCCGTGCCTTCCAGAATCGACTGACCCGAAAGATAGTGCTGCCCGACCACTTCCGGCACCTGAACTTCGGGGCTGCGTAGCGAGAGATAAACCGTACCGGCCAGACCGAGCACGAAGGCGATGACGATGATAACGACGATGCCGATTCTTCTTAACGCTGTGAACATCGTCCCCCGTTGCAAAGCCACTGTTTTTAACGTCTCTCCACGACCGCTTTCAAAATAACCCCTTGTACTAAGCGGCGGAGTCTAACATCGCCGCGCAACGCGCCGCAAGCAATCGTCAACCATCAAAATCCTTTTCAAAACGTGCCGCAGAGCCACGGAGATAGACAAATGTAAAAAGCTCAAAGGCAAAAAGTGTCGCTCGTCCCTCTCCACTTTGCCGCTTTACTTTTTCCTTCCTTCATCTACGTGTCTCTGTAGCTGATTTTGGCTATGAAAATACGCGTTCAAACGCCACGACAAAAAAACCGTCCACACCGTCCGTCTGCGGCCACGTCCGCGCCGCGCCCGAACCGCTCACAAGATTGTCGGCAGCAGGCTTCGCCGCGACCTGTCTGAAATCCTTGTGCGCGGCGAGAAACGCGTTGATAACTTCTTCATTTTCTTCAAGTTCGACCGAGCAAGTCGAATATACGAGGCGACCTCCGGGGCGCACCGTGCGAGCGACGCGGGAGAGTATGCGTTGCTGTTTGGCCGCCAATTCCGTGATGTCAGTGGGTGTGATGCGCCAGCGTATTTCGGGGTTGTGCCGTAGCGTGCCCGTCCCCGTGCACGGCGCATCGACGAGCGCACGGTCAAAACTCTCGTCCGCGAACGGCAACGCCTCCTCGGCATCGAGCACTACCGTCCGAATGTTCTGCAAACCGAGACGCGCCGCCGTCTCGTTCACAAGGCGCAGCCGATGCGCCCAACGGTCGCCCGCCACGACCCGCACCCCGTCGCCGCCGAGCAGGGCGATGTGCGTCGTCTTGCTGCCCGGCGCGGCGCACGCGTCGAGCACACGCTCGCCCGCACCCGCGCCCAACACATGCGCCACCAATTGCGACGCCTCATCCTGCATGTAAATCACGCCCTCGCTCGCCAATTCGCGCAACAACGCGCCGCCGCTCCCGCCCCGCACACGCCATCCGTCCGGCGCAATCCTCGACGCTTCCGCCACGACGCCCGCCGCGCCGAGACGCGCCAACACCTCGTCGCCCGTCGCGCGCAAACGATTGACACGAAAGCCGACGGGCGGCGTCTCGTTGTTTGCACGCGCAAACGCCGACGCCGCCTCAGCGCCGAACGCACGCATCCAACGCCCGACGAGCCAAGACGGATGCGAAGTCTCCACCGCGACGCGTTCGACCTCATCAGAGATATTCGCCGCCGGATTCCATTCGGGTTCGCGCGTCGAGCGGCGCAAGACTGCGTTGACGAATCCGGCTGCCGAACGCAGACGCGCTTCGTGTACGAGATTGACCGACTCATTGACTGCCGCCGAAGCCGGAACGCGCGACAGGAAGCGTAGCTGATACAAGCCCAAACGCAGAGCGCGCCGCGCCGGAGCATCAATCTCCGCCGCCGCGCGCCCCGCCAGATGTTCCATCAAGCGGTCGAGCCACAACTGCCGACGCAAACAACCGAGCACCAACTCGTAACACAACGCGCGGTCGTCCGCACGCAACTCCTCCGCCACGCTCGCCAGCAACGGCGCGGCAAAAGCTTCCTCATCCTCCACACGTCGCAAAATCTCAAACGCCGCACGCCGCGCGGGCGATGCTTTACGCGCAATATGTGCGGACGACGCCCGATGCGCCTTCATCCCATCCTCTCGCCGGGGCGCGCGTGCGTCCCATTGAGGAAATCACGCGCGCTCATGCGTCGCTTGCCCTCCGGCTGCACCTCGAACACTTCGAGAACACTCCCTTCGCCGCATCCGACGATGATTTTATCTACATACGCCACGACAATCTCACCCGCCGCGATGTCAACAACACCGACCGCCTTATCCGTTTGATTATCGACAGCCATCCTCCATTGCGCGCTCGCCGCTGCGTGTGCCCTCGCCCGCCAGATAATCAGACGTTGCCCGCGAAACGCCGTGTAAGCCGTCGGCCACGGCTGAAAGCCGCGCACGCGCCTTTCGATTTCAAACGCGCTCATCGTCCAATCAATCCGCCCGTCTTCGCGTCGTAGGATAGGCGCGTGCGTCGCCTCCGCGTCGTTCTGCGCGTGCGGCTCAATCTCGTCGAGACGTTTGAGTGTCTCACTCAATAACTCCGCGCCCGTCTCCGCGAGACGCCCCAACAATTCGGGCGCAGTCTCCACGTCGCCGATTTCGGTCGCGCGTTGCAAAAGAATCGCGCCCGTGTCCAAGCCCTCGTCAATCAACATCGTCGTCACGCCCGTCTGACGCTCGCCGCGCACCATCGCCCAATTAACCGGAGCTGCGCCCCTGTATTTCGGCAGTAAAGAAAAGTGCACATTGATGCAGCCGCGACGCGGCGCACGCAAAAACGCCTCCGGCAAGATTCGCCCGTATGCTACGACCACCGCCACGTCTGCATCATGCGACGCAAACAACTCGCGCGCTTCGTCCGTTCTAATCTTCGACGGTTGATGCACCGTCAACCCCTGCGCCGTCGCCCACTCCTTGACCGGCGGCGACGCGAGTTTATTACCACGCCCCGCAGGTCTATCCGGCTGCGTCCAGACGGCGGCCACCTCATGCCCGTCCTCGACGCACCGCTGCAACGTCGGCACCGCGCTCCACGGCGTTCCCATGAAAACTAAGCGCATAAGAATCATTTATTCATTTACTCATCGACTCATTGACTCATTGTGTGGTCGTTAATCAATGAATCAATGAACCGATGCGCCAATGAACCAATTTCTTAGATTGCCTCCCGTTTCTCTTTGTTGCTGTAGCCGGGGCGAATCTTTTCGGCGGTGAGTTTGGCCTGCATGAAGAGGCCGAGGTAGTCGCGGCCTCCGGCTTTGGAGTCTGTGCCGGACATGTTGAAACCGCCGAAGGGATGGACGCCGACAAGCGCGCCCGTACACTTGCGATTCAGATAGAGATTGCCGACGTGGAATTCGCGTCGCGCGCGTTCGAGTTTCTCATCGTCGTTGGTGTAGACCGCACCCGTCAATCCGTATTCGGTATCGTTGGCGATGCGAAGCGCGTGGTCGAAATCGTCTGCGCGAATGACGGCGAGGACGGGGCCGAAAATCTCCTCCTGTTCGATGCGGTCACCGGGTTTGACATTGGCGATAACGGTCGGCTCGATGAAGAACCCTTGCTCACCGTCGGAGCCGCCGCCCGCGACGAGGCGACCGCCGTCCTGTTGTCCTTTCTCGATGTACTCGCTGATGGTCTTGAAAGCCTTGTTGTTGATGACGGCGCTCAAATTCGTCGCGGGGTCGGTGGGGTCGCCGAGTCGGAGTTTGGCGGTGCGTTCGACGATTTTTTCGACCATCGGCTCATACACGTCGGCGTGAATAATCGCGCGCGAGCAGGCCGAGCATTTCTGTCCCTGAAAACCGAAGGCCGACTGGACAACTCCGGTCGCCGCGTCGTCGAGGTCTGTATCGCTATCGACGACGATGGCGTCCTTGCCGCCCATCTCGGCCACGACGCGCTTAATCCAGATTTGACCCTCCTGCGCCTTCGCCGCGCGCTCGTTGATACGCAGGCCAATCTCCTTCGAGCCTGTGAAGGCGACATAACGCGTCTTCGGATGGTCAACAATGGTGTCGCCCACTTCGCCGCCCGCGCCCGTCATAAAGTTGACGACGCCCGCAGGCATTCCGGCCTGTTCCAGTATCTCGTAGAACTTGTAGGCGATGGTCGGCGCGTCCGACGAAGGCTTCAAGACGACTGTGTTGCCCGTCACCATCGACGCGCCCGTCATGCCTGCCATAATCGCCAGAGGGAAATTCCACGGCGGTATCACGACGCCGACGCCGAGCGCGATGTATTCGAGTCGGTTCTCTTCACCTTCGATTTTCGTCAGAGGTTGCGGCGCGGCATAGCGCAACATTTCGCGCGCGTAGAACTCGCAGAAATCAATCGCCTCCGCCGTGTCGCCGTCGGCCTCCGCCCACGTCTTCCCGACTTCAAAAATCATCCACGCGCTCATCTCATGCTTGCGCTCGCGTAGGATTTGTGCGGCGCGAAAAAGGATTCCGGCGCGGTCTTCGGCGGGCGTGAAGCGCCACGTCTGAAAGACTTCGCTCGCCGTCTCGACGGCGCGACGCGCGAGTTCCTCCGTCGCTTTCTGGAAACGCCCGACCACCTCCGTCTTCTTGGCCGGATTGATGCTCTCAAACTTCTTCTCCGTCGTGATGCGCTCGCCGCCAATCACCAACGGATACTCGCGCCCCAATTCCGCGCGCACCTTCTCTATCGCCGCACGCATTGCTGCGGCATTCTCTTCTTGCCCGAAATCCGTAAACGCCTCGTTCCGAAATTCGCTCTCCATAGACATACTCCAATCAGAAATGATGAACCAAAATTTACTCATCGGTTCATTGACTCAATTTCTCATCGAAGAAGTGAATCAATGAGCCGATGAACGGACGCGACAAAGAATCAATTTCTTTTCATGCTATCACACACCGGACGCAAAAGCGCGGTCGCCGCTTTGCAGCATGCGACCGCGCCTGTCAAGATTCGTCTTGCGCCGCGCGCCTTAAATCCAACGCTCCGTCTTCATCAACTTCTTGATTTTGCGTTGCACCATCGCGCGTTTGAGCGGCGTCGTGCGGTCGAGAAAGACGATGCCGTCGCAGTGGTCTGTTTCATGCAACATGCAACGCGCTGTGAGTTCCAGACCGTCAATCTCAAACTCTTCGCCCGACAAGTCCTGCGCCCTGACGACCGCCCGTAACGAACGCTTCACGGGAAAGAAGACGCCCGGAAATGACAGACAACCCTCGTCGCCCGTCTGGTCGCCTTCGACGCGCAAGACCATCGGATTAATCAACGCGACGCGTTGCGCGGGGTCGTTGCCCGCCGAACAATCCATCACAAACAGTCGCTTCGATACGCCCACCTGCGGCGCGGCCAAACCCACGCCGCGCGCCGCATACATCGTCTCAAACATATTGGCGACCAGCCGCTTCAGCCCGTCGTCAAATTCCGTCACGACATCGCCCGGCGTCTCAAGCACCGCCTCGCCATACTTCGCAATCTTCAACAAAGACATTTCCAATCTCACCCCTGAATCCATCAATCGAAACCGCGCATCAAAAGCGCGCACGTCACCCTCGTCAGTATTTTGATATTACGACAAATAACACCGCCGCGCCAACGCGCTGAGAATCTCGTTCTCAGTCGCTCTCGTCGCGCGATGATTGACCGAAGATGGGCTTGCGTTTCTGCATGAAGGCGGCAACGCCTTCGCGGAAATCGGGCGAGTGGAAGCATTGATTTTGATTAACGGCTTCAAAATCGAGCGCGGCGGCGAGGTCTCCGCCGACGCTGCGGTTAAGGGCTTCTTTGATTTTGGCGAGCGCGGGTTGCGGCGCGTTTTTGAACTGTCCGGCCAATTTGTTGACCGTCGCGTCGAGTTCTTCAAATGCGACGACGCGGTTAACGAGTCCGAATCGTTCAGCTTCTGCGGCGTCAATCTGCTCGCCCGTCGCCATCAACTCGAAGGCTTTGGCATAGCCGACGCGTCGCGGCAGAAAATAGGTTGAGCCGCCGTCGGGCATGAGGCCGATTTTGATGAAGCCGAGTCCGAAGGAGGATTGCGTGGAGGCAATCACTACGTCGCAGGCGAGCGCGTAGCTGCAACCGATACCGACTGCCGCGCCGTGTACGCGCGCGATAATCGGCTTCGGCAGAGCGCGCATGCCGAGAATCGCCGGAGTCGTATGCTCGCGCAAGTGCTTGGTGACATCGAAGGCGGCGATGTCGCCCGCGCCCGCCGCGAAGAGGTCTGCGCCTGCCGAGAAGGCTTCGCCCGCGCCGCTCAGGATGACGACGCGCGAGGCGTCGTCCGCCGATTCACGGATGGCATCGGCAAAGAGTTCAAACATCTCGAAATCGACCGAGTTGCGTCGTTCAGGACGGTTGAAGGTGATGCGCTTGATTCCGTCTTCGAGCGAGACGAGAAGTTTTTCCGAATTTGAACTCACAGTTTTTTCCTCTGCCGTCACATTATTTCTCCCATCCGACACTGTAACGCATACTTTTTGAGTTCCTCATCCAAGTCCGTGTGCGCGGCCAAAAACTCGTCGATGGTCTTCTCCAACTCTGGATGTTTCAAGTGGCCGAGTCCGTGCAGCGCGCTCATGCGGCAATCGCGCGAATCGAGATAGAGAATCCGCTTGAGCGTCTCGAACATGGCCTGTTGGACGCGTGCGCCGTTCTTGTCTTCCGGCTTGCCGCCCGTCATGTGATAGCCGTAGGCCAGCACGTCCCACCACATAAAACAGGATGTCTCAAGCGCATCGACGGCGAAGAAACGTTCAAAGAGGTCGCCTATCGACACGATGAGTTCGCGTCGGAGTTTCCACGGCAAGTTCTTTTGCCAGAGTAGGCCACGGAAACTGACGAAACAGAGCAGGGTCGGAACGAACCAGAACGCTTGCTCAAGTTGCTCGCGGCTGTATCTTTCAAACAGGAACGATGGCTCGCGGAAAAGGCGTATCAGATAACGAACCAGCTTCACGCCGTCGCTCGCGTAATACTCCCACTCGTCGCTCCAATGCCACGCAGGTTTCGTGACCGGATGATTGAAAATGAATTCAACCCACTCCTCGAAAGTTAATTCAGTAATGTCAATCGCCATCACAAACGCGGTCTACTTCGGCGACCGCTTGCACGATTAAAGTCTCTGCTGCTCCCTTCAGTAGCGGCGCAACTGTTCGCGGTAGCCATCGAAGTTGTAACGCATTTCGCCCATGCTGTCGCCGCCGAACTTCGCACGCATCGCATCCGCCAAAACGAGCGCCACCATCGCTTCACCAATCACGCCCGCAGCCGGAACCGCCGTCACGTCTGAACGCTCGAACGCCGCCGACTCTTCCTCTTTCGTATCAATGTCAACCGAGCGGAGTGCACGTCTGAGCGTCGAGATGGGCTTGAGAAACCCCTGCACGCGCAACTCCTCGCCGTTCGTGATGCCGCCTTCCAGACCTCCCGCGCGGTTCGTGTGGCGTCGAAACTGCTCCGCATCGCGGTCGTATGCAATCTCGTCGTGCACACTTGAACCCGGCAGTGCCGCGCCCGCCACGCCCGCGCCAATGGCAACCGCCTTGACCGCCGGAATCGACATCACGGACTGCGCCAAACGTCCATCCAATTTTTCATCCCAGGATGTGTGCGAGCCGAGTCCCGCGACGACTCCGCGCGCGACGACTTCAAAGATGCCGCCCAGTGTGTCGCCCGCCTGTCGTTTCTCGTCGATGAGGACGACCATCTCCGCCTGTGCCTGCGCGTCGGCGCAACGCAGCGGCGCATCGTCTGGAATCTCTGCGATTGCGTCCCAACCGATTTCCAGTGGCTTCGCAGGCACGCCGCCGAGTTGGATGACATGGCTGCGGATTTCCACATCGAATGCGGCGAGCAGTTGCTTCGCCAACGCTCCGCACGCCACACGCGCCGCCGTCTCACGCGCCGACGCCCGCTCAAGAATGTTTCGCAAATCACGCGCGCCGAATTTTTGCCCGCCCGCCAAATCCGCATGACCGGGGCGCGGACGCTTCACGCGTCGCGACTTCTCAGGCGCAACCTCGCGCGCCTCCGAAGACATTACCTCCGTCCAGTTTTTCCAATCCTTGTTTTCAATCATGAGCGCGACGGGCGAGCCGAGCGTCAGCCCGTGGCGCACGCCGCTCAGAATCTCCGCGCGGTCGCGCTCAATCTTCATCCGCCCGCCGCGACCGTAGCCCCACTGTCGTCGCTCCAATTCACGATTAATCCCTTCCGCATCGACCGCCAAACCCGCAGGCAGACCCTCGACCAACGCGACCAACGCGCGTCCATGCGATTCTCCGGCAGTAGTAAATCTGAACATAGCTTCAAATTCTAAAGCAGTTCTTCGGCGAAGATGTTGCCGCGACCAAGAATGCAGGCGGGGTCGAAGGCGCGTTTGAGCGCGGCCATTTCGCGCAGATGATTTTCGCCGTAGAGTTCGCGCAGGTAGTCGCGCTTGATTTTGCCGACGCCGTGCTCAGCCGAAATCGTGCCGCCCGATGAGACGGCGCGACGAATGAAACGAAAATAAATCTCACGCGCCGCGACCGCCTCGGCATCGTCGCGCGGCATGATGTTGACGTGGACGTGATTGTCGCCGATGTGTCCGAAGATGACGTGTTGCAGGTGACTCGCGCGCAAAAGTTCGCGGTAGAACGCGAGCATGGCGGCGAAGTGTTCGTCGGGCACGGCCATGTCGGTCGAGACTTTGCGTTGCCCGTGTCGCGCGAGCCATTCGTTGACCATGACGGGGAGTTGATGTCGAAACTCGGCCATCTCCGCGCGGTCGTACTCGTTCGTGCCGAACCATGAATCGTCGAGCAATGCATCGTGCTTTTGCAGAATGTCGAGCCACATCTGCATCAACGCATCTTCCGTGTCGGCGTTCGTTTCCTGTTCAAAAAAGATTGCGCCCGCCGCGCCGAGCGGCACCAGCGCAAAACGCTCACGCAAGAAATGCAGCGACTCCGCATCGAAATACTCAAGCGCACGCGCATCAATCGACAACGTTTCGTTGTGCGTTGCGTCGCGCGTGCCAAGAGAGAGTTCGCGCGCTTCTTGCACGAAGGCGAGCAGACGTTCTTCGTCCGCGAAGAAGACGATGCCGCTCAACACGCCTTCGGGCTTCGCCAGCAGCGACGCTTCAATCTCCGTGACGACGCCGAGCGTCCCTTCGCTGCCGATGAAGAGGTCAACGGCATCCATCTCCGGCGCGACGTAATATCCAGCGGCGTGCTTGCGCGTCTGCGGCATACGATACGACGGCAGACGAGCTTCGATAGAGTGCCCCGACGCAAGCGGAATCCGCAACCGTCCTTCCTTGTCGGCACGAACGTCGCCGCGCGCGAGATTGAGCACGTCGCCCGTCGCCAGAGCGATTCGCAGGCGTCGTACGTAAGCACGCGTCGCGCCGTACTTGAACGTGCGTGCGCCCGAACTGTTCGTTGCCACCGTCGCACCTAGATAGCAACTCCACTCGGTCGGGTCGGGCGGATAAAACAGTCCTTCCGCCTCTACCGCGCGACGAAAATCCGCGAGCACCACACCTGCCTCGGCGGTCGCCCTCCCACCACCATTCTCTCCATGAACAATCTCGATGATGCGTTTTAGCCTGTCGGTCGAAAGAACGACGCCGCCGAACGGCACGCGACCGCCGACGATGCCCGTGCCGCCGCCCGCCACCGTCACAGGAACGCGCTCGCGTGCGGCATCTGCGAGCACGGCTGCGGCTTCTTCCGTCGTCTCTGGAAACACGACGCGCGCCGCATGCCCGCCTACGAGGTTGCTCGCATCGCTCAGAAACGTCTGAATCTCGTCGGGATTTGTTTTGCTTAACATGCGCGCGAAGTCGTTGCTTTGAGGGTTTCTCAAGTTATCGTGAGTTCGCGTTCGCGCAGGTATTTAACGCGGTCTCGGAGTTCGGCGGCGCGTTCAAATTCCATAGCTTTGGCGGCGTGGCGCATTTCGGCTTCGAGCCGCGCGATAGTCGCGTCGAGATGTTCGCGCGAATACTCTTCGTAGGCTTCGAGGTCGAGCGGCACTTTGAAGTAGTCGGCTTCGTAGGCGGTGACGAGCGTCGCGTCGATTGATTTGATGATGGTCTGCGGCGTGATGCCGTGTTCCGCGTTGTATTCCTGTTGGATAGCGCGACGGCGGTTGGTCTCTTCGATGGCGCGGCGCATTGATTCGGTGATACGGTCGGCGTAGAGAATCGCCGTGCCGGAGGCATTGCGTGCGGCGCGACCGATGGTTTGAATCAGCGACGATTCGGAACGCAGGAAACCTTCCTTGTCGGCGTCGAGGATGGCGACCAGAGAGACTTCGGGCAAGTCCAGACCTTCACGCAGGAGATTAATGCCGACGAGTACGTCGAACTCGCCGCGACGCAAGTCACGAAGGATTTTGATGCGCTCCAATGTTTCGATGTCGGAATGAAGATAACGAACGCGGACGCCGACTTCGGAAAAATACTCGGTCAAGTCTTCGGACATCTTCTTCGTGAGCGTCGTGACGAGCACGCGCTCGTTGCGCTCGGTGCGGACGCGGCATTCTTCCAAGAGATTATCAATCTGCCCTTTGACGGGGCGCACATCGACCACGGGGTCGGTCAGTCCCGTCGGGCGAATAATCTGCTCAACCACTTCGCCGCCCGTCTTGGTCAATTCGTAAGGCCCCGGCGTCGCAGAGACGTAGATAACCTGTCCGATGCGTTCGTTGAACTCGTCGAAGTTGAGCGGGCGATTATCCATCGCCGACGGCAGACGAAAGCCATACTCAACGAGAGTGCGTTTGCGCGACTGGTCGCCGTTGAACATGCCACGCACCTGCGGGACGGTCTGGTGCGATTCGTCTATGACAACCATCGTGTCGCGCGGGAGATAGTCGAGCAGCGTGGGCGGCGGTTCGCCCGGAGATTTGCCTGTGAGATGCCGTGAATAATTTTCGATGCCGCGACAGAATCCCATCTCCTTAATCATCTCAAGGTCGTACATCGTACGTTGATGCAGACGTTGTGCTTCGACGAGTTTGTTCTCCGCGATGAGTTTCGGTTCCCACCAGTCGAGTTCTTCACGGATGGTTTTAATCGCGCGTTTGATGGTCGGCTTCGACATCACGTAGTGCGTCTTGGGATAGATGGGCAGGCGCGAGGTGTGCTTCTCAAGGACTTCGCCGAGCAGCGGGTCGATGGTCGAGATGGCGTCAATCTCGTCGCCCCAGAGTTCGATGCGGTAAGCCTTGTCCTGATAACTCGGATAGACCTCGACGACATCGCCGCGCACGCGGAAACTTCCACGGTCAAACTCGATGTCGGAGCGTTCGTATTGCAACTCGACGAGTCGTTGCAGCAGCGCGTCGCGTTTCATCTGCATGCCGGGTTCGACGAAAAGCAGCATGTTGTAGTAGGCGTCGGGGTCGCCGAGGCCGTAGATGCATGAGACGCTGGCGACCACAATCACGTCGCGTCGTTCAAAGAGCGCGCGTGTCGCGGAGAGACGCAGGCGGTCAATCTCCTCGTTGATGGTCGCCTCTTTTTCGATGTAGGTGTCGGAGGCCGGAACGTAGGCTTCGGGCTGATAGTAGTCGTAGTAGGAGACGAAATACTCGACGGAGTTTTCGGGGAAGAACGACTTGAACTCTTGATACAATTGCGCGGCGAGCGTCTTGTTATGAGCGATAACGAGCGTGGGGCGCTGCGTGCGTTGGATGACGCTGGCGACCGTGAACGTCTTGCCGCTCCCCGTGATGCCGAGCAACACCTGGTCTTTCGCGCCGTCGTCGAGGCCGCGCACAAGCGCGTCGATAGCCTGCGGTTGGTCGCCTTGTGGTTGAAATTCGGAACGAAGTTGGAAGTTCATAGTGAATGGTAAATAGTAAATGGTAAATGACGAAAAGACAAAAGCTCGTCTCTCCGCCACTTACCATTTAGCATTCACTATTGAGAGCAATTAGCCGACGCGCGAAGTGTCAGAAGCGGGCTGGCCGCTACTGCTACTGATTTGATAAATCGCTTCCATGACCGCCGAACGCACTTCGGTCGGGAGACTGCCGCGCACGGCGAGGCGTCGGAAGTGCGGCAGGATTTCCTGTTGACCGCTCAGGGCGAGCAACTTGACGACGGCGAGACGCACTTCGTTGTCCGAATGGCTCTCGACGGCGCGAATCAAGGGCTGCACTTCGCCCGCCTTCGCCATCAGGAACAGGAGCGAAAAGGCATCGTAGGTTTTGTCGCGGCTTTCGCCCGTGAGTTGGCTGATGGCGTCGTCTGCGAGACCGGAAGACGCGAGAGACGCGCCGATGTTGCGACGCCGTTCGTTTGAAGCTTCACGCAGAGCACGCGTAAAGGCGTCCGCATGGTCGTCTGTCAGAGTGTAGAGCGAACGCGCCGCTTCGTCGCGCACTTCGGGCGATTCGTCGTCGAAGGCGGCGCAGATTTGACGGAAAGATTCGTCGGCATCAAGTCGTGCGAGGTCTGCGAGGGCGGTGGCGCGGTCGCTCGGCTCGTCGCTGGCGAGACGTTGCTGGATTGCCTTCGGAACCGTCGAATAGACCTCGACCGACTTCTCATCTTCACCAGCCCACGACCCGCCCTCAACCGACTGCTCGGCCTCGGCGGTCTTCTGCGAAGTCTCAGCCGCTCGCTTTCGCGTCGGCGGCGCGGGCTTGGCCGCGGGAGTCGGGACGAAGACATCAATCCGACGCTCGTTCACCGCTTCCCTCAGAGACTTGAGCGGACTCTCGGCTTCGATGGGTGGCTCGACCGGATAGGATGCAGACGCACCACGCGACGGCTCGGCGGCAGTCTGTTCGGTGGCGAGTTCGATAGCTGTGGTTTCAAAACCTGCCGGCCTGGGCGTGGCGGGCGTGGAAGATTCGGCGGGCGCTTCCGCGTACGCGAGTTCTTCCTCCTCCATGTCGAGTTCAATCCAGTCGGCTGCCGCTTCGCCGTGGCTCGCTTCGACCGGCTCAATGGCTTTGACGCTGGTCGTTTCGGTTACGTCTACCGCGCGGTGCGTCTCGAAGACGAGTTCGGGCGTGGTCGCGGAATCGCTCTCGGCCTGTGTCGTTGTCGGCGTGGTCGTCTCTGCGGTCGGAACGAAAATCCCAGATTCGTCGGACGCCTCGACTTCGCCCGTTTCGTCGTCCGACAGTCCGAGGTTTTCTTCCTCCGACGTGAACAATTCGCCCGCAATCGCCTGAAGCCTGTCGGGCGCGGTCGCTTCGGGCAAAGGCTCAAAAAGAGTTGGTTCGGTTTCAGTAGCATCGGCGTCGGGCTGCACAAGCGCGACGGGTTCAAACTCCGCCGTCGCTTCTTCGGCTTCGACCCGCGACTGCTCAACCGTCGCGTCAGAAACAGCGGCTTCTTCCTCGAACACTACGGGAGATGCGAATTCGACAATCGCAGGCGATGCCGCCAAAGTTTCTTCCGTGGACGCTGCCGGAGTTTCTTCCGACGGAAGAATCGCGGCTTCCGCTTCGGTGGCAACAGCCGTTTCAATCGTCGTCTCGACAGGCGTTTCGACGCTTGTCAAAACGGGAGTCTCGGCAGAGATGGGAGACGTGGTGGCAGCGACAGACGGGATTTCTTCCCGAGTCTGCGTCTGTTCCTGAACGGTCGTCTCGGCCACACCGACAACGGAAGTCGCCGCTTCCGTCACAGGCGCGGTAGCGGTTTCGACTGGCGTGGGCGCAACTTCGACGGGGAGTTTGGCGGGCGCGGAGGCGCAGGCTTCGATGGCGCGTTGAATGAGCGTGCGCGCGACTTTGCGCTTCTGGTCTTTTTCGCGCTTGCGTAGTTGTTCGAGCGGCTTGACGGCGGCGGGGTCGCGCACTTCGGCCAGTGCTTCGACGCTCGCGCGGCGCACTTCCGTCGCTGAATCTTCGAGCGCGGCGACGAGCGCGGCGGTTGCGGCGCGGTCACCGACGAGACCGAGCGAACGAGCCGAGGAAGCGCGTTCGGCGGGCGCATCGGCAGAGCGGAGATTTTCTTGTGCGTCGTCGAAGTAGCCGTGCTGGATGAAGGCACGACGCGCACGCGCGCGACGTTCTTCGTTGCGGCTGGCGAGAGCAGCGAGGAGTTCGGCGGCGACGAGTTCGCGCATCCCCGTGTCGGAGACGCTGATGACGGCGGCGTCGTAGCTTTCGCCGTCGAGAAGTTTTTTCGTTTCCGCCTGCACGCGCTCGGAATCAAACTCCACGGATGTCGGCGCAGACACCCCTGCGCGACCTCTCGCTACGGCGGCATCCGTCTTCGCAGATTCACCGGAGACGCCACTTTGAGCGGCTTGGGAATCCGCAACCAAAGCGGCGGCGGCAAGTCCGCCCGCAACGCCTTTGACGGACGAAGAAGCATCGGAAGAAGCGTCGGCGGTGGTCGTTTTCGCTGTCGTCTTGGCGGATGTCTCGGCGGTCGTCGTGGTCTTTGTAGTAGCAGTGGTGGTGGCCGCCGTCGCAGCGGTGTTCGATGAGAGTGCTGCTGTGGAAACCGGAGTCTCTTTGATGGCGGCGGGCGCGTCGTCCGCTTGGTCGCGTTTCGCGGAAGTGCGACGGGCGGCGAAGAAGAGTCCGAGGCCGACGAGTAGCAGCATCGCGATGAGCGCGAGCGGCCAGTTTTGGAGCACTACTCCTGCAATGGAGGTGCCGGACGAAGCGGCGGGCGCAGTTTGGGTCGTGGTGACGGGCGCGGGCGGCGCGGGTTGTTGCACCTGTGCGACTTCCGTTTCCACTGTGGCCGGGGTCGCAACGGGTGTGGCGACGGGTGTCTCCGTCGTCGTCGGCATCAGCGACGGATTGAAATCCTGATTGGCGACATTGTTGGACGCGTCGTTGGGGTCGAGCACGGCGTCGTTCGTGGGCGTGGTCGCGCGGTTGTTGCTGTTGGCAAGCCGCGACTGTGCGGAGTTGGTGTTCGCGGTCGTCGTGGTGTTGGCCGTGGTTCTGTTTTGATTGCGCGGGTCTGTCGTGGGACGTTGCGTGGAGGCTGTCGTAGTCGTCGGCTTCGCGTCGGACGCGTCGGTGGCGTCCTGTCCGCCGGGCGCAACCACTTCGACGTTGAGACGATTGAATTTTTGATTGACACGCGCCGACGCACCCGGCTGCAAACGAATCGAGAGCACCACGTCGTCGCCCTGCTGCTGCACCTGCGCGTCTTCAAAACCTTTGCCGCGCAGACCACCCTTGACATCTTTGGCATTCGCCTTCGGCAGTTTGACGTAGTAGCGGTCGCCGCTGCGATAGGCGGAGTAGTCGTTGAGCGCGGAATCGGAAGTGACGGTGACACGCGAGCCTGTGCCGGTCTCGCTGCTGCGGAGACTGCCAAGACGACCCCCGCGCGATTCGGACGAAGCCGCCGCGTTGGTGTTAGAAGTGGTCGCCTGCGGCGACGGCTTCTGCGTGGTGGTATTGCGCGGCGCGCGCGCGCCCTTTCTCTGTGCAACAACGCCCGCGCCCGTCGAGGCAAGGAGCAGGAGCGCAACGAAAAAAGGAGCGGCAAAGAGGCGTCGCATGGTGCGTTGTCGGATAGAGTGTGATGTTTGGGGCATTGCGATATTCGAGTCTAAAGAGCCAGCCGTACGGGCGGCATTATGCAATAGGCGAGCCAGTCTTGTCATCATGCATTTACCAAATTAATCACACCCGTCCGGGTCAGACCGCCTGCATGTTGGTCTGCGGCACGTTGTTGAGCGCCTCCATAATGGCCCCGCGCACCATTTCGGGGAGGCCGCCGCGCTGCGACAACTGTCGGAGTGTTTCGACGAATTCCGCCGAATGACCCATCATGCCGAGGAGTTTGATGGCGGCCAGACGGACGTTGAGATTGCCGTGATGCTCGATGGCATCCAAGACCGGAGCCGTCTCGCCCGCTTTGATGACGAGCGACAGAAGCGAGAATGCTTCGTAAGCTTGGCGGCGGTCTTCGCTCGTCAGACGGTCAATCGCCTGCGCCGCGAGTCCCGCCTTGATGCAGGCGCGTGCGACGCCGCAGACGGTCGCCGCGTTAGCCGTTTCGATAACGCGCACGTAGGCGTCGGCGCGGTCGAAGCTCAGACGCGACAGCGAACGTGCTGCCGCCGCGCGCACTTCACGCGCTTCGTCGGCCATCGCCATCAACACCGGAGCGAAGACCGATTCGTGGTCAATCGTGCCGAGACTCGTTACCGCCGTGGCGCGCACGTTCGGTTCGGGGTCGCGCGCCGCCATTGCGCTCAGAGCTTCGACTGAACGCTGCACCTGATACTGCGCGAGCGACTGCGCGGCGGCTGCACGCGCTTCCACGTCCACGCTGCCGAGACGGTCAAGCGCGTCGGCCAGCGTCTCGTCTTCCAACCATTCGGGGAGTTCTTCCACTTTCCCAACCGCTTCAAGCCCCGTGATTTCGCCCGTGAACGATTGCTGACCCGCCAGACGCAACGCGAACGCGCGCGACTCCGAGGCGTCGCTCAAGGTCGTCTCAATCGTCTCGACCGAGCACGCGCTCAGCGCAGGCGCGAGGACGGACGTGGGCATTTCCGGGTAGCGGCGTGCCACGTCGAGCATCGGGCCGATGGCGCGCGGTAGACCGAGCGAGCCGAGACTGGCAATCACTTCCGTCCGCACTACAGTCTCCGGGTCGTAGAGGGCTTCGAGCAGAAACGGCAACGACGAAGACGATTTGATTTCGCCGAGCACACGCGCCGCAGACGCGCGCTCGTAAGCCTCCTGCGCCATCAACAACGCCGCGCTCAGACGCGCGACAAAGCCATATTCTTCAAGCGACGTGCGCGCTCTGCGTTGCACGTCCTCATCGGCTTCGGGCGATTGGAGCGCCTTAATCAAAGATGTTTCGACGGCGCGACGGTCGTCCGTTGCACGCGAGGCGAGCACCTCTATCGAATGCGCGTCGCCCGCCACAAGTTTCCCGACCTCCTGGTCGATACGATAAGCGCCGAACAACACGGCGGGCATCGCCGAACCGAACGACAAACGCCCTTCCGTCTTGCGCTCTTGCTTCGCGCCATGTCCGGTTTCGAGGTCTTTGGCGTTGAAATGCGCTTGGAGCGTGGCCGAAGCTTCCGCGCCCTGACCGCTCTTGCGTCGGTCGCCAAACCCGCGCGCCAACTCGCGTCGGTCGTTGCCCTTGCGTCGGTCGCCCTTCGGATGTTCAAACGGCTGTTCGTCCTCTGCCTCGACCGTATTCTTCTTGCCATCTTTGGCTTTAGCTTTCGTCTTTGTCTCCTTCTTGGCGGTGAGCGTCGTCTCCTCCGTCTCCTCATCCTCCCAACCTGCGTTGCGACGGCGGTGTAGAAAGACCAGCGAACCCAAGCCGATGGTTCCGAGCAATCCTAACAAACCCGTCGAAGAGAAGATGAACGAACTCTCCTGAGTGGCATCTTCCGCGACGGTCGTCGGCTCTACGGGCGGCGCGCTCTGTGCGTTCTCCGGCGTCGCAGATACTGCTGCCGTTGACGTGGCTTCTGTGCCCGTCGCGGCGGCGGGAGCGTTCCACTGTTGCGGCGTTGCGCCTGCGCCCTGCAGCAAAGCATTGGGCTGCGTCGTCGTCTGCGACTGGTTGTTATGGGTCGAGAGTGCGGAGGCAATCAGGGGCGTGCCCGACGCCTGCGCTTCTCTGGGAGCCAAAAAGTTTTGAGGCGCAGAGGCCAACGCGCTACCGAGACGACGCTTCACGTTCTGTCGCGGCGATGCTTCATCTTCCGAACCGCGCACCGCGCCCTTCGAGGCCGAATCTTGCGACCAGGGTTCGTTCGACGCCTTGCCCGCGTGCTCCTGTTTTTCGTCGCTCACTTCCTGCAATCCGCCGTTGACGATGAGGTCGAGGCGGTTGAAACGCGGTTGCACCGTGACGCTCGCGCCCGGCTTGCTCTGGACGATGATTTCCAGCGAATTGCCGACGCGCTGCATCTTCACTCCGCGCGCCGCGCCGCTATTACGCAGCGCCGTCTGCCCCTTCGGCAAGACGATGTGAAAATACCCGTCCTTGTCCTGCCACGTCTGTGCACGCGTCAGATTGCCGTCGCCCGTGATGGAAACCACAGATTCCTTATCCGATGTCCGCGAAGCGACACCCGTGATATTCACATCCTGTTCCTTCGCGAGTCGTTGTGCATGAGGCTGATTCGGGGAACAGAAAATGATGGCCGTGCCGAGCGTGGCAGCACAACCCATACGCGCGATTCTTTCAAGTCGAGACGGCGAAAATGACATAGCTTTGAACCCTTGCAAGAAGTTTCGAGGCGGAGATTTTTTCATAAGAAAGGAATGGAGAGCGCGTGCTTTCGGGCGGGCCTGTGAAGCGCGCCTATCCGAACTCATCGCAACTCACTGTGGTTTAGTTTAGCGTCGAACACGGATGAGCGGGGAATGTTTGCTCATCGCAGTTTTCAGACGCGGCGGATAGTGGAGAGTGAAAGAACCGAACGCCCACTAGGAGCGTTCGTCGCTGAATTTGTAACCGATGCCCCAGACGGTCAAGACCATCTGCGGATTTTCGGGGTTGTCCTCAATCTTGGCGCGCAGGCGATTGATGTGAGAATCAATCGTGCGGTCGTAGCCTTCGTAGGAGTAATCCCAGATTTTCTCCAGAAGGTATTTGCGAGGAAAGACACGCCCTGGGTTCGATGCGAACAAGCGCAAGAGTTCAAACTCCTTCGGCGTCAGTTCGACCTGACGGTCGCCGACGCTCACCTCTCGCTTCGCCGGGTCGATGCGTAGACGGCCACGCGTAATCGGCGCTTCTTCGTTGGTTCCTTCCGTGCGCGTCGCCGCACGGACGCGACGCAAGACGCTCTTGATGCGAGCTTCGAGTTCGCGCAAAGAGAAAGGCTTGGTGATGTAATCATCTGCGCCCATCTCAAGGCCAAGCACTTTATCAACCACATCGTCCTTCGCCGTGAGCATCAGAATCGGGATGTACGGAACTTTCTCCCGCAACTCACGACAGACGGCGAGGCCATCCATCTTCGGCAGCATCAGGTCGAGCACAATGGCATCGGGGCGTTCCTGAATCGCCGACTGCACTCCGGCCACTCCGTCCTCTGCCGTCTCGACGTTGTAGCCCGCACGCGAAAAATACTCCTTGATGGCGGTCAGAATGTTCTCGTCATCTTCGATAACGAGCAGGCTCATTCTGCTGTCGCCAATCTCCGGCAACTCATCTTCCACGCTTTTTGTTCCGTTTTTATTAGGCGCAGGTTTCGTCATCGGCAGCCTTAATATCATGAATACGAACAGGGCGTTCGCTCACGTGACGCGCACTGTGTGGCTGCGTGCGCGTTGCAGTCAGAAAAACTATAACAGGACAACCCCAATAAACTCAAGCATTAAGTTTCCGACTGTCGTACGCTTTGAGCAAAACTCCCCGCATCCTCCTTCTCGTATTTCGTCTATGTCACTTTTTCTCTTATTTCACAGTGATTTACGGTCGTCCGGCGCGGCGTGAGGCGGACGCATAGCTCGCCACTTCAGTTCTCTTCCTCGCACAGCCCGCACGCCTGCCACTTCAAAAACATCCGTCGGATGTGATATTTACAATTCAATTGTTTCAAGCGGCAATCACATATATCTACGCTCTCGAAACGGCATTTGGATTTACCGTTTCGCAACAAATACCCCGAACAACTGGTAAAACAAGTTATGACCACAGACGAAAGACAGCACTTGATAGCGCAGTACAACGCGGGCTACGACGAGGTTTTAAAACACCTCGCAGGGTTCTCCCAAGAAGAACTCAAAGCGCATCCGCTCGACGGCAAATGGAGCGCACTGGAAATCGTTCACCATCTCGCCGACAGCGAAATGACCAGCGCACTCCGCCTGCGAAAACTACTGACGGAAAAGCACCCCGTCATCCACGGCTACGACGAGGCGGCCTACGCCGTGCTACTTCGCTATAACGAACGCGACCTCGCTCCCGCGCTCGAAGCCTTTCGCAACGCTCGCGCCACCACCGCACAGATTCTCTCTCAAATGACCGACCAGGATTGGGCGCGCGAAGGCTGGCACACTGAAAGCGGTCGCTACACCGCCGAAGACTGGCTCCGCATCTACGCCGCACACGCGCACAACCACGCCGCACAAATCGGTCGTCTCCGCGAAGCCCTCATCGGCGGATGACAGACGACGAACGTTGGACGACGAGTGAAACTCTACAGTTTCTTTCATGGTCAGCGTTCTATCGTCCCACGTCCGTTTCCTTGACAAATTTCGGGACGCGCGAGCACAATCGCGGCTCGCTTCAGCCGTTCGTCGCTCGACAGTCCCGTAAAGCTTCATTCTGAACAGACCACCATGACCGCCACGCAGCCCGTCAACCAGACATCTCTGACCAATCTCCCGCTCATGCAGCGCGGCAAAGTGCGCGACGTGTACGAGGTTGACAGCCAACATCTGCTCATCGTTGCGACAGATAGAATCTCCGCCTTCGACTGCATTCTCCCGACACAAATCGCGCGCAAAGGTGAAGTCCTCACGGCGCTCTCGCGCTTCTGGTTTGAACGCCTCGCACACGTCACGCCGCATCATCTCGTCACCACCAACGTCGATGAAATGCCGGAAAGCGTCCGCGCAAATGCGACGCTGTTGTGTGGTCGCTCGATGCTCGTCCGGCGCACACAAGTATTTCCCGTCGAATGCGTCGTGCGCGGCTATGTGGCGGGTTCGGGTTGGAAGGATTATCGACAGACGGGCAAAGTCTGCGGTCACAAGTTGCCCGCAGGGCTGCTCGAATCGGCGCAACTGCCGGAGCCAATTTTTACGCCCGCCACTAAAGCCGAACAGGGACACGACGAAAACATCAGCGAAACACGCATGCGCGGCATCGTGGGCGCAGACGTGACAAACATTCTGCGTGATACATCGCTCGCGCTCTATCGCGAGGCGGAGAGTTATGCGCGCAGTCGCGGCATCATCATCGCCGACACGAAATTCGAGTTCGGACGCGACGAAGATGGCCGGATTATTTTGGTTGACGAAGTTCTGACGCCCGACTCGTCGCGCTTCTGGCCTCGTGACGAATACCGCGCAGGTTGCTCGCAACCATCGTTTGATAAACAGTTCGTACGCGACTATCTCGAAACGCTCGACTGGAACAAGCAGCCGCCTGCGCCGCCGCTTCCGTTGAAAGTTGCCGAAGCTACCACCTCGCGTTATCTCCGTGCGTATCGTCTGCTCACGGGCACCGAGCTAACTGTTTGAAAAAGTTGACGATAGACCGTAGACGACGGACGATAAGGCGCCTTATTTGAAGAGGCATCAGGATACTGTTATCGACGTTGTAAAAGCTCGCTCATCGTTTGTTGTTTATCGTCCAACGCCCGTCGTCCGTTGAAAATGACCGTCTTTGATCTCTTTATTCTCTCTATTTTGGGAGCCTCGATTGTGGCGGGCGCGTTGCGCGGTCTGGTGCGCGCGATGTTGACGGGCATTGCGTTGATTTTGGGACTCGTCTTGGCATCGCGTGTGTATGCGACGGCGGGGGCGTTGTTGGGCGGCCTCGGCGTGGTCGAATCGAGTGCCGCAGCCAACGCGTGTGGCTTTCTGCTAGTCGTCGGAGTTGTCCTCGCCGTAGGCTTCACGGCGGGACGGCTGGCGCGCGGAGGCTTACGACGCGCCCGGCTCGAATGGTTTGACCGCGTACTCGGCGGCGCGTTCGGTTTCTTGCGCGGGATGGCAGTCTGCTCCGTGATTTATCTGGCGTTGACGGCCTTTCCGGTGCGGCTCGCTTCGGTCGAGGAGGCACGCACCGCGCCCGCACTCGCCATCGGCGCACGCATTCTCGCGGCCTGCACGTCGGCTGATGTGCGCGCCCGTTTCATGGACGAATACCGCCGCCTGACCGCTTGAAATTGTTCATTCTACGGAATTTAACCCGTATTGATACTTTCCACGCAATTGCCCGTTTGACCCTTTCCACTGAATCGCCGGAGCAACCTATGCAGATGCGCGCTCGCCTCGAAGCCTTGATCGATGAAATGCTGGACGGCCAGATTATGCTCGACGAAGCCCTCGCCGAGTTTGAAAAGCTCTATATCCAAAAAGCCCTCTCGCGCAACAAAGACCACCTCTCACGCACCGCCACGTCGCTCGGCATCCACCGCAATACCCTCTCCAAACGCGTCGCCACTTATCGCACACCGCCCCGCCCCGCCAAGAAAACGACCGCACGCACACGCCGCACACGTTAGTCTCCTAAAAAATCTCACTCACTAACTGTTGACAAGATTGATGCTAATGCTATATTTTTAGCACTTGCTTTGAAAGAGTGCTAGAAAATTCCGTTTCGGTTGAGACGGCTTATATCTTTGAACATGAAGGATTTGTGTGTTCAAAGAGCGGGCACTCCGGGCGGGCAAGTGCTAAAAGTTGTACCCATTGCAAGATTTATGCAATCAAACCATTTCACTAATTAGTGAACCGCAGAAAGGAGCAGTTATGGCAACAAACATCAAACCATTACATGACCGTGTAATCGTGCGTCGTATCGAAGAAGGCGAACAGGTGCGCGGCGGCATCATCATCCCCGACACCGCCAAAGAGAAGCCGCAGGAGGGCGAGGTAATCGCTGTCGGTCTGGGCAAATACAAGGATGACGGCACACGTCAGACACTCGATGTTCAGGAAGGCGACCGTGTGTTGTTCGGCAAATACAGCGGCTCGGAAATCAAACTCGACGGTGAAGAGTTGTTGATTATGCGCGAGGACGAAATTCTCGGCATCATCGAGCGCGCGGGCGCGGCAGCCGGACAGGGCAGCAAAAAGGGCGGTAAGTAGTAGTCAAATGAACGTTTAGACAAACGTTCAAAGGCTCGCTACGGCTCTTGTAATCAATTTCATTCTGGACATTCGGATAAGGAGATTAGCACTATGGCAAAACAGGTGATTCATGGCGAGGAGTCGCGCGCGGCAATCCTGCGCGGCGTCAATCAACTCGCCGACGCAGTTAAAATCACGCTCGGCCCCAAAGGACGTAACGTCGTCCTCGATAAGAAATTCGGTTCCCCGACCATCACGAAAGACGGCGTGACGGTGGCGAAAGAGATTGAGTTGAAAGACTCGCTCGAAAACATGGGCGCGCAGATGGTTAGAGAAGTCGCTTCCAAAACGTCCGACATCGCGGGCGACGGCACGACGACCGCGACCGTTCTGGCGCAGGCCATTTTCCGCGAAGGCGTCAAGACCGTCGCGGCGGGCGCGAACCCGATGGCGCTCAAACGCGGCATCGACAAGGCCGTGCAAGTGGCGGTCGAAGAGATTAGCCGCCTGTCGAAGCCCGTCAAAGGCGACGCGATTGCACAGGTTGGCACGATTTCGGCCAACGGCGACCGCACCATCGGCGAATTGATTGCCGAAGCGATGAACAAGGTCGGCAAAGACGGTGTTATCACGGTCGAAGAGTCGAAGACGATGCTGACGGAGTTGGACGTGGTTGAAGGTATGCAGTTCGACCGTGGCTACTTGTCGCCCTATTTCGTCACCGACCCTGAACGCATGGAAGCCGTGCTCGACAATCCGCTTATCCTCATCAACGAGAAGAAAATCAGTTCGATGAAAGACCTTCTGCCGATTCTTGAGCAGATTGCCAAGATGGGCAAGCCGCTCATCATCATCGCGGAAGATATTGAAGGCGAAGCACTTGCGACGCTCGTCGTGAACAAACTGCGTGGCACTCTGAACGTCGCGGCGGTCAAGGCTCCCGGCTTCGGCGACCGACGCAAAGCGATGCTCGAAGACATCGCCATCCTGACGGGCGGACGCGTCATCTCGGAAGACCTCGGCATCAAACTTGAGAACATCAAGATTGAAGACCTCGGTCGCGCCAAGAAGGTGACGATTGACAAAGACAACACGACCATCGTCGAAGGCGGCGGCAAGACCTCCGACATCGAAGGCCGCGTCAAGACCTTGCGCGCGCAGATTGAAGAAACGACTTCGGACTACGACCGCGAGAAACTGCAAGAGCGTCTTGCGAAACTCGTCGGCGGCGTCGCGGTGATTCGCGTCGGCGCGGCGACCGAGACGGAACTCAAGGAGAAGAAGGCTCGCGTCGAAGATGCTATGCACGCCACGCGCGCGGCGGTCGAGGAAGGCATCGTGCCGGGCGGCGGTGTGGCGCTCGTCCGTGCGGCGAAGGTGTTGGAGAAGTTCCGCATCAATAAAGAGGGCGAAGGCGACGCGGACGAGCAAATCGGCGTTACCATCGTCAAACGCGCGTTGGAGGAGCCGCTCCGCCAGATTGTGCAGAACGCTGGCAAGGAAGGCGCGGTCGTGGTCGAACGTGTGCGTTCGGAGAAGAACGACAACTACGGCTTCAACGCGGCAACTGAGGAGTATGAAGACCTCGTTAAGGCGGGCGTCATCGATCCTGCAAAGGTAACGCGCTCGGCTCTGCAAAACGCGGCATCAATCGCCGGACTGATGCTCACCACCGAAGCTCTCGTCTCCGAACTCCCTGACGACGACAAGAGCGCACCCGCTATGCCCGGCGGCGGTGGCATGGGTGGCGGCATGGGCTTCTAAGCTCAAACGTCACTCTAGACTGACAAACAAAAGCGGCTTCGTTCCTTGTCGAACGAAGCCGCTTTTACCTTCCATACGTTCACCCGCGTTCAACTGCGACTGATTGATTTTCCTTATCTCGCTGCAATCTAGAATCGCTTGATTTGGCTTGAAGCCTATTTTTGAAAACGCGCTTGGATGATGCCGTTTATCTCGGTTCCGTGGCGCGCGGTTAGTTCGGGATAGGAGGCGTGTTCGCCGTCTGTTTCGGTAAGTTGGAGTAAATCTTCGGCGGCATTGATAGCGTGTTCTTCGCCTTCAATCTCGACAAAGAGGCCGAACGGCAACTCGTCAACAACCACTTCCACATCTGCGACGTGCCACGTCGCACGCCGCTTCTCGTAGACGAGCGCGGGTTTGTAGCCGAGCGCGTCGAGAATCGCGGCGAGCGCGTCTGGATTCTCGACGCGCGTTTCATCTTCGCGTCGATGCTTGATGCCTGCGTCAGAACTGGTGGCGAAACATTCTTTGTAAGTCAAAATCGCCCGCCCGCCGACGCGTCGGAGTCGCAGCAGTTGGCTTTGCGTGTCGAGTCCACGTCCGGCGTAAAGGATGTTCTCTTCAAACTCTTCGCCTTCGTCATGCGGAGTCGCCCCAACCGCCCGCAGACGTTCGCGCAGACGCTCCTGCTCGTCGCTCGACAGACGGTACTTCTTTTCGATTTCCACTCCCACGTCCGCATCTTAGGGGAAATGGCGAAAGGGTTAAAGGGCGAAAGGGAAAACGACTCGCGGCTGCGAGCAGTTATTCTTCCCTTTTAACCCTTCGCCATTTCACCAGTTCCCCTTCCTTCTTCTGCACCTATGTTTGGCGTATCCAGCGCAGCACTTCGGGCAGGCTGGCGCGTTTACCGTACATGAGCATGCCGATGCGATAGATGCGCGCCGCAACCCAGATGAGGCCAAGCACCGTCGCAATGCCGATGAGCATCGACAGGGCAATCTGCCAGAACGGAGGCGTCTCCGTGACGATGCGTACCATCATCGTGATTGGCGAAAAGAACGGAACCATTGAAACCCAGAAAGAGAACGCCGAGTTGGGGCTGCGAATCACCGGAAACGAAAGATAAATCCCGAAGGCGAGCAGAAAGCTGACGGGGATGATTATCTGCCCGGCCTCTTTTTCCGTCGTCACCATTGCGCCCACGATGGCGTATAGCGTGGCGTAGATAAAGAAACCGAGCAGGAAATAAATGAGGGCGTAGAGAACGAAAGAGGGCGTGACGGTCGGCAAGTCTAGACCGCTTGCGACGACGAGCGCAGCTCCGTACAAAGCGATGCCGCCGAAAACAACCGCCCAGATGAGATACTGCGTCAGCGCGACCAGCGAGACTCCAACCAGCTTTCCTGCCATCAAATCGAACGGACGCACCGACGAGAAAAGCACTTCGATGATGCGCGTCGTTTTCTCCTCAACCACCGCCGAGAGAATCGCCTGACCATACATCAAAATGGCGATGATGATGAATGTGCCAACAGCAATCGCAAGACCGAAACTGCTTCCCGCTGAACTCCTCTCCTCGCCGCTTTCGCTCACCCTTACGGTACTCATCTCGACCCGTCGTGAAAGTTCGCGGACGCGATTTTCGTTGATATTGGCGTCGCGCATGCGTTGTTCGATGACGACGCGGCTCAGACGGCTCCTGAGTTGTTCAATGGAAAAGAGGTCGCCGAGATTGCGCCCGTAGTATTCCACCGCGCCATTCTCCAACAGGTTCGGCGGCAGAATCAGGTATGCATCGAGACGTTTCTGACGGATGCGTTCGTTCAATTCGCGCTTCACTTCATCAAACGCGCGCCCGTCGAGTCGCGCCTCTTCAATCTCATAGTGCGCCTTCAAGATTTCCGCTTCCTTAGGCATTTGCCGCGCGCCGCCGTTGTTCGTCGAGACTGCCTGCGGAACGGCATCGTCGTTGATGTCAATCCCCGGTTGCATGACGGCCTCGCGCACGCGCTCGTACATTCTTCCGGTCTGGTCAACTACAACGATACGTGTCGCGCCGCCAGTCTTGATGCCCATCAAGAGCGCGGGCACAATCATGAAGAAAGCCATCAAAATCGGCCCGACAATGGTCGAGACGAGAAAGGTTTTGCTTCGCACGCCTTGCAAGTATTCGCGTTTGATAATCGTCAGCAGTTTATTCATGATTGCTCCTGCACCTTTGAGATGAAGATGTCGTGCAGACTCGCTTCCACCTGTTCAAACTTCGTCACGCGCGCTCCTTCGGCCAGCAGACGCTTCAACAACTCCTGAGAGTCTGCGCCTCCGGCCAGCAACACTTCGACGTAATCGCTGTGCGGCTTCACGCTCGCCACCAACGAGCGGTCGGCGAGCACTCCGTTGACGCCCTCTGCGCGCAGAGCCACCGCGTTGCGCCCGAAACTTTTCTTCACTTCGCGCAGACTCCCTTCCAACACTTTGCGTGAACGATTGATGAGACAGATGTCGTCGCAGAGTCGTTCGGCCTGCTCCATCATGTGGGTCGAGAAGATGATGGTGCGCCCCGCTGCTTTCAGTTCCAACACCACGTCTCTCATCAATTCGACGTTAACGGGGTCGAGACCGGAGAATACTTCATCGAGAATTAGGAGGTCTGGGTCATGCATTACGGTGGCGATAAACTGAATTTTCTGCTGCATGCCTTTGGAAAGCTCGTTGGTTTTGCTGTTCTTCCACTCGCTCAACTTCAATCGTTCCAACCAACGGTCAATCGCCGCGTCCGCCGCACGCGCTTTCATGCCGCGCAACTCCCCGAAGAATCGCAACTGCTCGCCGACCTTCATCCGCTTATACAGTCCGCGTTCTTCGGGCAGGTAGCCGATGCGGTTCTGTAGTTCGGCGCTCATCGTTTGTCCGAAGAGTTTGATGGTACCGGAGTCGGGCGCGGTGATATTGACAATCATGCGAATCGTGGTGGTCTTGCCCGCGCCGTTGGGGCCGAGCAGACCGAAGATACGCCCGCGACTCACGGCGAGACTCAATTCGTTGACGGCCACGAAGTCACCGTAAGATTTCGTGATACGGTCGAGCAAGAGCGTCACATCGTCTGGTTCACTCAAAATAAAGTTTCACCTCCGCCGGACAGATTCCGGTGCGACAACAAGAGAAACGTGCAGCATTCGTCGCGTCTGTATTTAACAATCGCTGCGTCTACATTCGACAAATACCGCGTCAGCATTCAACAAACGGTTCGCGCCATTATACGGTGCGGCGGCATTGAAAGTTTGTTTAGAGGCAGAGTTTTCGCGTTGTCCGGCATCCATTATTTCGTATGCAAGCACTGCTCTAACGTGTGCGCGCCCGTGTGTTATCATTGATGCCGACCCTTTCTTGGCTGGAAGCAGGTACCACGTTATGCCTTCCGAAATCATTCCTTTGAGCCGCAAACTCCTCTCATTTCTGTTTTGTTTCAACTTGCTCGTTCCACTCATTCAGGCGCAACAAACGCCAGCGCCGACGACGAACGCACAGCAACCTTTCGCCGTTGAACAGGATGACGAAGTAGTGCGCGTCGATACGGAACTTGTGCAGACGGACGTGATGGTCTTCGACAAGCAGGGGCGTTTCGTTGAAGGTTTGCAGCCCGCGCAGTTTGAGCTACGCGTTGACGGCAAGCCACAAGCCATTTCGTTTTTTGAAATGATTCGTGCCGGAAGCCTCGACGAAGACGTGCAACTCGCGGCGGCGCGCGGACTCGGCGGGAGTCGTGAGATTCGCACGTCGTCGAAGGGTGAGCGTGCCGCTGTTCGTCCGCTCGACCGTGGGCGCACCATCTTCTTCTTCATCGACGACATGCATCTCTCGGCGGGCAATCTTCCACAGACGCGCGACGCTATGCGTAGCTTCGTCAACGAGATGGGACAGAACGACGAGGCCGCGATTCTCTCGACCACCGGACAAATCGGCTTTCTTCAACAACTGACGGGCGACAAGAACGTGTTACGCAAAGCCATCGACCGTCTCACTATTCGTCAATGGTCGTATGCGGATGCGGAGCGACCACCGATGTCGGAATACAACGCGTTGGCTATCGAACGTCGGGATATTGGAGTGACAGAGTATTTCAGAGACGAATGGATTAAGCAGAACGGATTTGCGGGCGATGCGGCGGCGGTGGCGGCGATGGCTGAAGCGGCGGTGCGTTCGCGCGCCAACAATATTCTCCAACAGTCAGCACACGTCACGCAGAAGACACTCGGCTCGCTAGAAAACGTCGTCCGCTCCGTCGCTCCACTTCCCGGTCGCAAGATTCTCTTTTTTATCTCGGAAGGATTTTTCCTGAACGAACGTTCGTCAAGCGTGCTTGACCAATTGCGTCGCGTGACGGACGCGGCGGCGCGCACAGGCACCGTGATTTATTCGATGGATGCGCGCGGACTCACGTCCGGCATGACCGACGCCGCCACCGAAGGAGGATTCGACCCGACGGGCAGCCTCGCACGCGCTGGTCAGGGCGAGTTTGCCGCCGCGCAGGACGGGCTGAACGCGCTCGCCGTCAACACAGGCGGTCGCGCCATCCTCAACAAGAATCGTCTCGACACCGAAGTCAAAGGCGCGCTCAAGGAGACGGAAGTTTACTACCTTCTGGCGTGGACTCCCTCCGCCGCAACCGGACGCGGCAACAAGTTTCGGACGATTGATGTGAAAGTTGCGGGGCGGCCTGATTTGCGCGTGCGCGTGCGTCGCGGCTATCTCGTCGAACGCGATGAGGCACAGAAGTCTTCGGCGCGCAATCGCACGGCTCCGGTCTCCGACAAAAAGGCGTCGCCCGTGGCGCAACTCTTCTCCGCGTTGCGTTCGCCATACCCGCGCAATGATTTGCAAACCGCGCTCTACGCCGGATATGCCGATGCGCCGAACGCCGGGGTGATGTTGACCACGCTCGTTCAGGTCGATGGGGCGTCGCTCGATTTCGGTAACGACGCCAACAAACAGAACGCGAAGATTGAACTCATCGGCGGCGTGTTTGACGAGCGCGGCAAAGCGGCGACGACCTTTCAACAAGAGTTGGTTGTGCCGCCGCCTCTGCCTAACTACAACGGACGGCGACACATCACTTACAACCACCCGCACCGTCTCGCGCCCGGACTCTATCAAGTGCGCGTCGCCGTCCGCGACGGCAAAAGCGGTCGTATCGGCAGTGCTACCCAGTGGATTCAGATACCCGACATTCAGCAGGGACAGTTTTCGCTCAGCAGTATTTTTCTCAGCGAACGACCCGCAGACGACGCCGCCGTTTCAAACACTGCACAACCGGCGACGGGCACACCGCTCGAAACAAACTTGCCGAGCGTAGACCGTCGTTTCGCACGCATGTCGAAGTTGCAATTCATCGTCGGCATCTACAACGCGGCGCGTCAGCCCACGCCGCCCGACGTGGCGCTTCAGATACAGGTCTTCCGCGATGACCAACCCGTCATCACCACACCACTCCGCAAAGTGGATACCAGCGGCGTGACCGATTTATCTCGCATCCCCTACGCGGCGGAATTCGGTTTAGGCGGTCTGCCCGCCGGACAATACGTTCTCCAAATCACTGCCATCGACCGTATCGCTAAATCCAACGCCACGCAACGCGTTAACTTCACAATCGAGTAAACGCTCCCGCGATGGCAATTTGAAAAAGGAAAAGGTGAAGAATACGCAGCGGTCTTTCCTCACCTTTTCCTTTCTCATTCTTCCTTCTTTAATCGTCGAGTTGAATGCGCCGCGCGGAGATAACTTCGGGGAAGGAACGAAGTTCGGCCAACGTCGCGTCGTCAACCGGATGATCGGCTTCAATGACAGACATCGCCTCGCCGCCGCGCTCGCGTCGTCCGAGATGAAACTGGCTGATGTTGACGCCATGCTTGCCGAAAGTCGTGCCGAGGCGTCCGATGACGCCGGGCACGTCGTTGCTGCGCGTCAGCAGCATATTGCTCGACGGAATCGCTTCGATACGGAAACCGTCAATCTCTGTGATACGACCGTCGCCGCGTGTTCCGAAGAGTGCGCCCGACACAACATGCTCGCCGCCCGTCGTGACCACGCGAGTTCGCATCGCCGGAATCATTTCGCCAGTCGCTCCGTGTTTGTAGGAATCTATTACGTCGATGCCGCGTTCTTCGGCAATGAGAAGGGCGTTGACGACATTAACGCGTGCGCTCACGTCGCGTAGGAGTCCTGCGAGAAACGAACGGGTCACGGGAGCCGCATCCATCTCCGCCACATCGCCCGCATACTCAATGCCAATCTCTCGCACCGCCTCGTCCACCAACTGCGCCTGAAATCTTCCGAGTCGCTCGGCCAGTACCAGATAAGGTTCGAGCGCGTGCAACTCTGTGGCGTCGAGCGTGGGAACGTTGACCGCGCCGTTGAGTGCGCCCGTCAGAAAATAGTCGCGCATCTGTTCGGCCACTGTTACAGCGACGCCCTCTTGAGCCTCCTTTGTCGAGGCTCCGAGATGTGGTGTGACGATAACTTCATCGAGCGACAGGAGAGGATGCTCTGCGGGCGGCGGTTCTTTTTCAAACACGTCGAACGCCGCGCCCGCCACGCGTCCTTCTTTAATGGCCGCGTAGAGCGCAGGCTCATCGACGAGTCCGCCGCGCGCGCAGTTGATGATGCTGACGTTGTGCTTCATCTGCGCCAGCTCGCGTGCGCCGATGATGCCGCGCGTCTCCGGCGTCAGAGGCGTGTGGACGGTGAGAAAATCAGCGCGGGAGCAGACATCTTCGAGGCTAGCGAGTTCCAGTTCAAAATCGCCCGACTGCTCCGGCACGACGAACGGGTCGTAGGCGACGACCTTCATTTCAAAGGCGCGCGCGCGACTCGCCACCACGCGACCGATGCGCCCCAATCCGACGATGCCGAGCGTCTTTCCGCGCAGTTCGACGCCGACAAACTTTTTGCGCTCCCAACGCCCCGCCTTGAGACTAGCGTTGCTCTGCGGCACACGTCGCGCGAGCGCGAGCAACAATGCGATGGTATGTTCGGCGGTGGTCATCGTATTGCCGTCGGGCGCATTCATGACGACGATGCCGCGCGCCGTCGCCGCCGCCACTTCGATGTTATCGACGCCTACGCCCGCGCGACCGACGACACGCAGACGCGTCGCGGCATCCATCAATTGCGCGGTCACCTTCGTTTCGCTTCGCACCACCAGACCGTCGCAATCTCGCAGCGCCTCCACCAACTCGTCGGGCTTGAGTCCGGTCTTCTTCTCGACCACAAAGCCTGCTGCGCGCAGAGGCTCAAGGCCGCTCTCAATAACATCATCTGAAACAAGAATTTTTATGTCGGTCATTGTGTTTGGAATAGACGATGGACGATAGACCATCAACGATGGAAAGCATTTGCTCGACTCGAAACATGCTGGCATGACGATAGACGGTTGTCTATCGTCAATGGTCTATCGTCCTTTCTACATTGGGCCGCCCGTGTCGCCGCCGTCGGCGCGACCGCCGCCGTCGCCTTCATTCGTCGGCGTAGGTGAAGCGCCTTCGAGCGAACCGCCGCCGCTGGCGGAGACTGTCGCGCTGCCGACGGTCGTCACTTTCGCGCTCTCTTCAAGACTGCTGAGAGTTTCGCTGCTTGTCGCTTCATCGTCGCGGGTTTGCGCCTGGTCGTCTGCGTCTCGGTCGGTCGCGGCGCTCGAAGCAGTTTTCGGGTCTTTCGCGTCTTCCATATTCTTCTCCTCTAGAGCAGTAGATAAATTGATGTCAGCAGAGACATCAGCATCGCCGCGTATGCGCCCGCGAGCACGTCGTCGGCCATCACGCCGAGGCCGGACTCAAGTGCTTCGAGGCGGCGAATCGGATACGGCTTCCAGATGTCGAACAGACGGAACGCGACGAAGCCCGCCACCGTCGCCCACATGCCCGAATTAAACGGCACAAATAGGAAAGTAATCAATTGTCCGGCAACTTCGTCGATGACGACTGCGCCGGGGTCTTTGCGTCCGAGCAGAGGTTCCACACGCGTCGCCGCCCAGATGCCGACGATGATGATGACAAACAACATCATCAACAGAAACGTCGTGCGGAAAGCCTCAAACGGCGGCACGCTCCAACCGCGCGATGCGACGTAGTTAAAAACCCTCGTATTCAACGCGCCGAGCAACAGATAAATCCCGACACCGACCGCTGACCCCCACGTCCCCGGCGCGACAGGCATGTAACCGACGCCGCACGTCGCCACGCCGAGCGCAACGTAGTCGCGCAACGAAAGTCGCCGCACCGCACTCGCCCGCACGGTCGTCGTCGGCGGCGGCGCGTCGAGACTGTCACTGGATTCTTTGACGCCACGCATAAAAACAGAGGTCAGAGGTGAGAGGCCAGAGGTCAGTAGAAGACAGTTTTTGTTAACTGACCTCCGACCCCTAACCTCTGGTCTCTACTCTTAAATGATGTGTCCTACGAGGTCGTATTCGTGCGCTTCTGTAATCTCGACGTTGACGAAATCTCCGGGGACGGGCGTAAAGCCTTCGGGCGCGTCATTGATGAGGATGCAGCCGTCAATCTCCGGCGCTTGCGTCTCCATGCGCCCCTGCCAGAGAAGTTCCGTCTCTTTCGACTCGCCCTCGAACAGCACGCGCACGACCGAACCCACGCGACGGCGATTCCGACGCAGAGATATTCGCTTCTGCTCTCGCATCAGACGGTCGCGCCGACGCGCCGCCACGCGCTCGTCAACCTTGTCCGGCAGAAGATACGCGGGTGTGCCTTCCTCGTCCGAATAAGTAAAGACGCCAACGCGGTCGAATTCGACGCTTTTGACGAAGCCGAGCAACTCCTCGAAGTCTTCATCCGTCTCGCCGGGGAAACCCGTGATAAACGTCGTGCGGACGGCGATGTCTGGAACGCGACTTCGCACGCGTTCGATGAGACGTTCGAGGCTGGCGCGCGTGCCGCCGCGCCGCATCAACTTGAGGACATTCGCCGACGCATGCTGCAAAGGCATGTCGAGATATTTGACCGCCTTCGGCTCACTCGCCAGCACGTCGAGAAAGGCATCGCTGATGTGCGTCGGGTAGGTGTACATCACGCGTACCCATTCGATGCCGTCAACGTGCGAGAGTTCCCGCAGGAGATGCGCGAGGCCGTCCGGCTGCGCTAAATCTTCACCGTAACGCGATGAGTCCTGCGCGACGAGGATGATTTCCTTGACGCCCTGCGCGGCGAGTTGCTGCGCCTCGCTCAAGACCGAACCGAAGCGGCGACTACGGAAATGCCCGCGCATCTGCGGGATAAAACAGAAGGCGCAGGGGCGGTCGCAACCTTCGGCAATCTTGACGTAAGCGAAATAGTTCGGTGTGGCGAGCACGCGCGGCGTCGATTCGTCGTATAGATAAGTCGCGCTCTGATTGCCGATGGAGACGACTGGCAGGCGTCGCGTGTTGGTCTTCTCGTCGCAGACCGTCGTGATGTCGTTAATCTGATTCGTGCCGATAAAAGCATCGACTTCGGGAATCTCGGCGCGCAACTCGTCGCGGTAACGTTCGACCAGACATCCCGCCACGACGAGTCGCTGGCAACTCCCTTCGGACTTCAAACGCGCCGCATCCAGAATCGCATCAATCGACTCGCGTTTCGCCGCGTCGATAAAGCCACACGTATTGACGACGAGCGTTTCGGCCTCGCTCGCGTCAGTCGTAATTTCATAACCATCCTGCCGGAGTTTGCCCATCATCACCTCGCTATCGACAAGGTTCTTCGGGCAGCCCAGACTGATAAATCCGATTTTCTTCATAACTGGTAAATCGTAAATAGTGAATGGTCGATGGTGGCAAGACGAAGAAGGTTTATCTATTCACCATTTACCATTTACTTTCCGCTTTCTTCCATTCGTCGTAAACAATTTTCGACTTCCGTCGCCTCTTCGGGCAAGAGATGCTGCGCGCCGTAGCGCACGCGATGATATGCGCGCGTAATCGTCAAGACTTCGGGAATGCCCGTCGTCGCCGCAAATTCCAGAGGCGTTTGATGCGCCTGTCGTTCAATGCCGCGCGAAGCCAACGCCTTCGTCATACGTTCATAAAAATCAATTACGGAACGTTCTTGCCCTGCCTCCGCAATCGAATCCGCACTCCGACGCGCGCCGCGCTTGACCCGACGCGCGAAAACAAAAAGCACTAGCACCAACGCGCCCGACGCTGCCACGGTTGCCGTCGGGACAATCAACGGACTCGCGCCAATCGCTGTGGACGCCAATCCTCGCCACCCCGAAAGACTCGCTTTCAAGGCTTCTGCGCCGAGCGTCGCATCGTCGCGGTAGTCCGCCCAATGGCTACGCAGAGAGTTCGCAAGTGAGCGTTGTTCCTGTCTATCATAAGCGACGACGTACTGAATCCAAAACAACTCAAGCGCCTCTGCATACTTGCCGAATTGCGAACGCAAGCCGGTCGCTCCCGTCATGCCGGGTCGTCCGGCGGGTGGAGTCGGGTCGAATGTCACCCATGCGTCGGTCTCAGGAAAATAGACCTCGACCCACGAATGCGCGTCCGATTGCCTGACGGTGTAAGCGTCCGCCGCATCATTGTAGTCGCCCGTCTGGAAGCCGTTGACGACGCGCGCCGCCACCCCTTGCGTCCGCAACATCACAACCATCGCCGACGAAAAATATTCGCAATGACCTTCGCGCACGCGGAAAAGAAAATCCGCGAGCGGGTCTTCGCCGCGAGCGCGCATCTCCAACGAATAGCCGAACGTGTTCAGATACGCTTCGATGGCGCGCGCCTTATCGAAGCGAGTTCTGGCTCCGGCCCTGTCGGCGATGAGCCACGCGAGGCTGGCGATGCGTGTGTCGAGCGAGGGCGGCAGTTGCAAGTAACGCTGTTTGTCTTGCGGATAAGGTTCTACGTCCTGTCGCAAAACTTCCGCCGACGGTTCGAGTGTGTCGGAGTAAGCGCGATAAGTGAGACGCTCCTGCGGGTGCAGTCGTGTGGTCAACGCGCCTTCGCCGTCGCGTCTGACGACGGGAAGCGACCCCTGCACGGCGACGGCGCGAGACGCGACAAAGAGCACGGGCGTGTCTATCGGCTCAAGGAAAAACGTCTGCGTCGTCAGGCGGTTGAGATGCTCAGTCGTCCCGAGTTGAAAAAGGTCTCGGTCGGCAGGAAAAATCACACGGTTCTCGTTAGTCGAACGAGTCCATGCGCGTCCGTTGAAACGGTCGAGCGCGACGCCGCGCCAACGCAGGTTTTGATTCCGCTCCGCGCGCGGCTCATCGACGCGTACGCGCATCACCACTTGATTGTTCTGCTGCAAGCGACCGATGTCGCCGAGCGTCATCTGTTCGGAGAAGCCGACGTAGCTCGTCGCCCCGCCGCCCGCCATCGCCAGTGCGTTGGCTCCGAAGCGCGGCGTGATAAAAAAGATGGGCAAGGCCAACGCGAAAATCAACAGCAACAAGCACAATGCCGCAAGCGGCAGACGCCTGAGCGCCCGACTCTTTCCACGCGCGATAAACTTCGACGGATTCTTCATCCAACGCGCGTCGTGCGCGACGAGCAGATGCGCTTCGCCCGCCGGGGCATTGCGCCGCGCCTTGCGGAGTTCAAAGCAAACGACCGTCAAGAGCGCGCAAAACATATAGAGCGCGAGCGCCACGACAAACAATGGACTGATGCTCAAGCCTGCTGCGAGTAGGACTTCAAAGAACGAAATCAGATAAAGGAATAACCAGTCGCGGTCGGCCTTGACCTGTAGCAATTTGACCGTCGATAAAAACAGCGTGAGATGTACGAGCGCAGCGATGCCGCCATGATTGCGTCCGTCGCTTTCCAGATAACCGACGGCGGATTGATACTTCCAATCGAAATAAAAGAGCGGCAGCGATACCAACAGCACCACCAGACCGACGCGCTCCGACAACTGCCACTTCCGCTTCTCCAAAATCCACGCCGCGACGAGCGTCACAAAAAAGACCGCGACCAAGCCCACACCCGTCCCACCGGAGACGGCAAGAGCGAGCGCACCGCACGCAATCATGGCGTATGAGGAAACACGAAAATAGGTGTCGAAACTCACGTCAATCAAACCACAGTTACGGGTTTCGAGTTTCAAGTCACGGGAGAATTGAATCTCCGGCGCAGGCTTCTCCCCATCTCGAACTTGAAACCGCGACTCGAAACTACCCTCTGTTTTTCAAGCGAATCTCAAACAGCTTAGGCCATAGCTTGCCTGTGACAAAAAGCCTGTTGGTCGCCTCGTCGTAGGCGATGCCGTTGAGGACGGCCTCTTCGCCGCCGCGTTCGGCAGCAGGGAGCAACCCCGTCAAATCAATCCAGCCGAGTATTTTGCCGGTGTTCGGGTCGATACGCACGATGCGGTCTGTGTGCCAGATGTTCGCGTAGATTTCGCCACGGACGTATTCCAGTTCATTCAATTCTCTCAGCGGTTGCCCACGGTCAACAACGCTGATAGTTTTTTTAATCTCAAAAGTTGAAGGGTCGAGAAATCGAATCTGGTTCGTGCCGTCGCTCAGAATCAAAAGGTGTCCGTCATGCGTAAGTCCCCAACCCTCTCCGTCGTAAGAAAACTCGCTTTGCACTTGGAAAGTTTCGGGGTCGTAGACGAACCCTTTTTCGGTCGTCCACGTCAGTTGATAAAGCTTCCCCTGAAAGAGCGTCAGCCCTTCTGCGAAATACTTTCGCGGCACGTCAACCTTCTTCAGCACGCGTCCGGTCTGCGGTTCGACCCTCCGCAAGCTCGACGCGCCATACTGCCCTGTGCTTTCAAGAAACAAGCCGTCGTGAAAAACCAACCCTTGTGTGAAAGCCGTCCTATCGTGCGGCCACGCGTTGACTACTTCGTACGTCTCGACGGGTACGGCCACAGTTGCTTGCGGCGACGCCGCCGTGGCCGTCACATCTTGAGATGGCGCAGTCATGTTGGTTTGTTGCTGCGCGCCGTCTGTGCGTCCGCTGTTTTCCGTCCGGCAGCTAAAACCCAGAACCGAAATCGCCATTACGAGCAGCAGGAATCGCAAAAGTTGACGTGTCATATTTTTCGCGCGTCTCGCTTTCCAGAATTTTTAACGGAAGCGCACACGTCGCGCTTCAACGTCGGTGGTCGGACGATGTAGTCTTCATTCCCTGGCTCGTATTTTCACTGGTGTAAGACGGAAAAGCAAAAAGCCCGCTCAAGCTTTGCAACCGAGCGGGCTTCCTGTTTTTAATTAATCCGGCGACTTCCTACTCTCCCACGCAGTTACCCGCGCAGTACCATCGGCTCCAAGAGGCTTAACTTCCGTGTTCGGGATGGGAACGGGTGTGACCCTCTCGACAAAATCACCGGAAAACTTGAAAGAACTCTGAATGAGAGCTTTGACAATCGAATAGTAACTGGCCGAGGCAATATCGCTTGTGCAATTGCCTTTGTAGTTCATGTTGCTTGAGAGTAAATTTTACGGTCAAGCCTTGGGAACATTAGTACTGGTCAACTGAACACATTACTGTGCTTGCATACCCAGCCTATCAACCTGGTGGTCTACCAGGAGTCTCACTGGCAGGACTAATCTCTGGTCTGGCTTCACGCTTAGATGCATTCAGCGTTTATCCATGCTCGACATAGCTACCGAGCGCTACCGTTGGCACGATAACTCGTACACTAGAGGTCGATCCAACCCGGTCCTCTCGTACTAAGGTCAGATTCCATCAATCCTGCTCCGCCCACACCAGATAGGGACCGAACTGTCTCGCGACGTTCTAAACCCAGCTCACGTACCGCTTTAATTGGCGAACAGCCAAACCCTTGGGAGCTTCTGCACCCCCAGGATGCGATGAGCCGACATCGAGGTGCCAAACCCTACCGTCGCTGTGGACGCTTGGGTAGGATCAGCCTGTTATCCCCGGCGTACCTTTTATCCGTTGAGCGACGGCCCTTCCATACAGAACCGCCGGATCACTAACTCCTACTTTCGTACCTGTTCGAGCTGTACCTCTCACAGTCAAGCTGGCTTTTGCGTTTACACTCTACGGCTGATTTCCAAACAGCCTGAGCCAACCTTCGAGCGCCTCCGTTACATTTTGGGAGGCGACCGCCCCAGTCAAACTACCCGCCTGATAGTGTCCCTCCGCCGGATTCACGGCGGTAGGTTAGAACGCAGACACAGAAAGGGTGGTATCTCACCGTTGGCTCCCCCGAAGCCAAAGCCCCGGGTTCACAGCCTCCCACCTATCCTGCGCATCCTGTGCCCGCATCCACTATCAAGTTGTAGTAAAGGTGCACGGGGTCTTTCCGTCTAGATGCGGGAAACCGGCATCTTCACCGGTACTACAAATTCGCTGTGCCTCTCGTTAAGACAGCTCCCAGATCGTTACGCCATTCGTGCAGGTCGGAACTTACCCGACAAGGAATTTCGCTACCTTAGGACCGTTATAGTTACGGCCGCCATTCACTGGGGCTTCGATTCGG
>DASVTU010000020.1:0-26088 GCA_036387415.1 Pyrinomonadaceae bacterium
AAAGGCTTTGGGGTCGCGTTTGAACTCAGGCCAGGTGAGTTGAGACTGATGAGCGACGGCGCGGAGTTCGGAGGAGAGGCGGTGAGAGAGGCCAGCATCTTCGAGCATGGTGAGGTGATATTCTTCTCTCCCTCCCTTCACGGCAAAAGCAAAAGGATTGACGGGGAGGGTTTGGGTTTCTTGAAGCAGCATGGCGTGTAACCTTTCTTGATAACTTGCCCAGTAGCTTTCGTGGGGAGATGCTATTTCGACTGCACGGTCAAAAACCGACAGAGTTTCCTTCATCGAATCGTACTGCATACGACACTCGCGGCAATCTTCGAACTCCGACAGCAGATGCTTGTTTCGCGTCTCGTCCGCTTCGTCAAACAGTAGGTCAATCAGCTTCTCTTGCATCAAATGACAATCGTGGTGCATGGCTCTTTCTCCTAACTCTTCTCGCTGGCAGCGAAGGGCGCGTAGTCGTTTGCCGCGACGGGCAACGGATTGATGCCGAGATGCTGACGCAATTTTACGACCGCGCGAAACAGTGCTTTCTTAATCGTGCCCGTCGAGCAGTTGAGAGCTTTAGAAATCTCTTCGTACGTCATTCCTTCACGATGTTTCAGCAAAAACATCAAACGCTCATGTGGCGTCAGTTCTCCGAGCGCCTCTATGACGCGCCCTAATAGAATCTTCGCGTGCAATCCGTCTTCTTCGTCCGGCATACGCGACGTGAGCGTCGCCTGTTGGTCGAGGAGTTCGAGTTCTTCCATCCTGACGGCCTTCCGCTCGTTGCTACTCGTCATGGTCTGCTCGCGTTGATGGTTGAGAAAAGCGTTGATGGTAATCTGGCGCAGCCATGTGTAGAAGCCGGACTCGCCTCTGAATTTGCCGATGCTCTTGTAAGCCCTCAACCAGACTTCCTGTGAAAGGTCTTCGGCATCGTGCGGGTGGCGACAGTAATGCAGCGCGAGACTGTAGATGCGTCGCTGATAACCCTTCGCCAATTCACAAAAAGCCTCTGTGTCGCCGTTGCGGGCGCGTGCAATCAATTCGTTTTCGGTGATGCTCACCTCGATTTCCCTTCGCGGCAGGTTGTTTCTATAGACACGCCCCGCGCCGATTTGGTTGGCGGCGCTCCGACGGAATTTTTCAGAAAAGATTCGCGACGACGCCGAAAACGAAAACGGCGACCCAATGGTGGATCGCCGTTTTCAGGTTCGAGAGATGGCGGACGCTCTTACTTGAGAGTCGCTTTCGAGCCGTTTTCTGCGCCATTGGAGGCGGGAGCAAGGCGTTCGCGGAAGAGGTTGAGAAGCAGCAATGTACCGATGCCTCCGCCGCCGTCTGCGCCGCCTCCGGTCGCCATGACATCGGGCGTGATGCGGACGTTCTTTTCGCCGATGACTTTGAGCGTCTCGACGAGCGCGACGCCCTGCGCGCCAAGCGCGTTGACCTGTTCGTGATAGGCGACGCCCTGAGCCTCGCCCATGAGACGCACCTTCTCGGCTTCGGCCTTGCCCGTAGCGAGAATGTAGTGCGCCTCGCCTTCGCCTTCGGCCTTGCGTTGCTCGGAGCGTTTGGCCGCGATTTCGACGCCGACTGTCGCCGCCATCAAGTCTTTCTGGTTGTTGGCCTGCGCCGTTATCTTTTCGAGTTGGATGCGTTTCTCCTCGGCCTCGCGTTGGGCGTCGAACATGTTCTGACGCTGTTCGGCGAGAATCTTTTCGGTCTGCGTCTTCATCAACTCGGCGGGCAGATGGATGTGGCAGATGAGCACGTTAACGACGTCGACGTGGTACTTCAAGAGATGCGCGCGGACACGTGCCTCGGCGCGTTCCTGTTCCTCATGACGATTTTGCAGATAGGCCATCGCGGAGGATTCCGATGCCTGATTGCGGAAAATCGAGTCGATAAGCGGATGCATCACGTTCTGGATGAGCTTATCAATCGAGCCGATTTTGGCGACCATGAAGGGCGCGTCTTCGGGTTTGACGCGGAAGACGACGCGCACTTCGAGTTGCATGGTGAAGCCGTCTTTCGAGATGACCTCGAAGGGATTGAAGGTGTCGGAGGCATCGCCAGTCGTCCATTCGACGGTCTGGTTGGTGGTCGGAATGACGATGGGCGTGATTGCCAAAGTGTTGACGTAGTAGCGACCGGGGCCGACGACCGTCTCCTGAATCCCGCGAAATCCTTCGGGCACGACGTAGGCTTCGTGCGCGCCTTCGTCGAGGCGTCGGTCGGCGGGGTCGCCGGAGAGAAGGTCTTCTTGAATCTCTGAGACGTTGCGCGTTTCGTCGCCTAGTTTATCCAGACGCGCGGCGGCTTGTTCGACGTGTTCCTGTTCCTCGCGTTCCATCCGTTCGCGCACTTTCGCCGCCATCGAACGTCGCACTTCTTCGCCGGGGTCTTTGCCGATGTTGGAGACAATCACGGCGACCTCGCCGGGCTTCACTTCCTTCGCCGTCTCAGGGATAACTTTGAAGACGAGCGGATTGATGTAGTAAGTGCCGGGGAGGAGGATGTCCTTCTGCGGGCCGCGCTGGCCGCCGCGACTGATGAACTCGTTGCAATCCTGAAAGTTGTCGTGGCCTTCGATGGGCGTGGCGACGTAGTCGCGCGGGTCGAGCGGCGCGCCGTCGAGGGCTTCGACGAGGCCGATGGCGTTTTCGCTAATCACCGTCGCGTCGTAGAACCTCACCATAAAGAGGCCGGGCTTCGGTTCGTTGGAACCGTCGAGCGGCGTCGAAGCGGTCAGGATGCGATAGGTTCCGGGCGTCAGTATTTCGACCTGCGGGCCTTTTTGTCCGCCGGAGGCGATGAACTGTTCGGCATCCTGAAAATTACGATGGCCGTCGATGGCTTTACCGTGGAGGCGTCCGGCGTCGAGCGGTGCGCCGTCGGCTACCGAGACGATGCCGACTTTGCCCTGCGGCACAATCGTCGCCTTCGCAATCGAGACGCGAAACAGATATGGGTGAATCGGCCAGAGTCCGGGCGGGAGCGTGCGGAGTTGGATGCCTTTGACGCCGCCGCGTTTGATAAACGCGATGGGGTCTTGGAAGTTGTTGTGCGCGTTTTCGGCGCGGTCGGGCGCAAAGATTCTGCCGGGCGGCATCGGTTCGCCGTCAACCGCTTCGATGATGCCGAGTTCGTCCGAGCCGATAACGATGAGGGGGACTTTTCGCACCACGCGCTCGAAGGGAAACTTGATGAAGTGGAGACCGGGCTTCAAGACATCAGCCTGGATACCGACTTCGCCTTCGGTGGCGACCACTCTGCCGGGAGGCATCTTCGCGCCGAGATAACGCCGTTCTTTAATCGCAATCTCTTGCGCGCCGACGTTGACGAGCACGCGGCTCAGGATGAAGACCAAAAGGATGAACGCAATCCCCAACACAACTAAGTAGGGGGCGTAATTAGCGAGTGTGTCGATGTCCATAATTTTCCTCGTAGGAAGTTTCGGGTTCAGGGAGTTTCAGGAGAGTTTTGTTGTGCGCCGCGTGCATCCGTTTGCAATTGACGGCGCACGTCGACAAGTTTTTGTTTCAAGACGAAGCCCGCGCCCGCACGCCGCGCATCGTCTGCGAGCACCCAGTATTCGGCGTCGAACAGGGCGCGAAGCTCTTTTTCCGACACGCCGGATAAGTCGCCTCTGCGCCAGCCGTCGAAGACCATTTCGACTACTTGTTGATACACAGTCGCATCATTCGTTAGTGCAGCGACGTGAAGCAGTCGGGCTGTCGAGGCGGCGTCGGGAGCATTGTGCCAATTTTCAGACATCGCCAAAACGAGCGACTCGTTGGCGCGTAGTTCGCGATTCTCGACGACGAAGCGAGCGAGGCGATTAACACCATCTTCGGAACCGAGCGCCGCGCCAACCAGATTGTTCAAGACATCTTCATACAACGCGCCATCTCCGCTCCGGTGCGCGTCGCGCAGGGCTGTCTCGTCTCCGACGGTCGCACGCGCTTCAAGAGAGGCACGGTGTTGTTGTTCGAGTTCCAGACGGACAGTGTCGTTGTGGCTCTGCGTGTGGCCGAAATCGTCGCCTGATGTGTCGCCGAAAAGATTGGCCGGACGTGTCGGCAGCAGCCCGTAATAGGTTTCTCTGCGAGACGAGGAGCGTTTCGTCCGAATGATGGCGTAGGAGGCGAAAGCGAGTAAGAAAATCGAAATAATGAGAATGGCGGTCACGTTTTGACGCCTGGCGCTCTGTCCTTGCGGCGACCTCGCCGCGTCCCGTAGAGCGTCCTGCATTCGTATTATACGCGAAGCCTGCGGGAAAGTTTATAAAATCGTATCGACGCCAATGCATGGAAAAGTGAGGAAAAGGGCGAAAAGGCGAAACGTGTAAGGGTCGGTTTACTACCCCTTCCACGTTTCACCTTTTCGCTTTCTTTCGTCTCGTCGGTTTTTTACTTCGACAAAATTTCTTTGAAGAATTCGAGTGCGCGTGGGTCGCCGGTTCTGCCGAGTTGTTGAAAGGCCTGTTTGCGGACTTCGGGTTTGCGATGCGTGCGCGCGAGGTTTATGAGGAGCGGCACGGCTTCGTCTTTCGGGCGGCGACTGAGGGCGACGACGGCTTGCTTCTGCACTTCTGTCTCGGCGTCCGCTGCGCCGCTCGCATCGGCACGCGCGCCGAGTGCGTGTTCGCTCGCTTTGTCGCCGAGATAGGAGATTGCCTTCTTGCTTAAATCGCCGCCGTCGGTCGAGGCAACTTTGATGAGGAAGTTGGAGGCATCGCGCGTGTTGTTGTTGCGTGCGGTGGCGCGGAGAATGTTTTCTTTCAAATTGCGCGCGGTGATTGTGCCATAGAGACTGATGAGCGTGGGCAACGTGGAAGCATCACGGCTTCGACCGTAAGCCGAAATCGCGTAACGACGAACTTCCTGACTCTCCGATTCGTTACGCACCAAATCAGCCAGAAACGCCTGTCGCGCCGGACTCAACTGCGTGTGTCCCAACCATTGAATCGCCTGCGTCCGCACGTTTTCGACGTTGGACGTGCGCGCGATGTTTTCCAGAATGTCTCCGGTGCGGCGGTCGTCGTGGAGCGCGATGGCGCGCGTCGTGTCCCGCGCCAACTCGCTCCACTGGCTGCCATCGACGAGGCTGCGAAGAAGTGTCAGGCTCTCTTCGTTGGCCGCGCGTCCGAGCCAGTAGACGGGATAGCCGCTGTATTCGCGTCGGCGTTCGAGGTTGAAGACTTCGACGCGCACGACCCTTTCCGATTCGCGCAGGAGGAAGACGCCGAGATTGCGCGTCTCGAAGGTTGAGCCGATGGACGAAACCGCATCGCCGCCGAACATATTTATCTCATCGAAATGGATATTTCCGTTGAGGACGAAGACTCCGTTGTCGCCGACCATTTCAAAGTCGATTGCCACGCCCGGTCGCACATCGAACGAGTAGGCCGTCCAGAAGCGTTGCGTCGGCGCGGCGGTTCTCGCCTGTCTCACGGCGGCGTCAATCTTGGCCTGTAGGTTCGCGCCTTCGACCGGAACGAAACTTCTGTTCTGCGCGATGATGACGACTGAGGAAACGACCAAAACCACTACGACCGACGCCAACAAATTCAATTTACGCATCTTGCCAAACTCCTTTGCCTGACCGGGCGGACGCGCCCGTCGGTTCTTGTTCGACTGCTCGCCGGGCAAGACTCGTCCCACCCCGTCGCGGAGGAGACGAGTGTTGCCGGCAATAGTTATCTGTATGTTTGCTCTGGCGGTTGGCGGAGCGTCGGGCGCGTGCGATTGTCGCCGCTCAAACGCTCCGGTTTAAGAATCGAGACTTCGACCCGTCGGCCTGTCGGTCGCTGCCACTGTCAGCGCAGTATGTCTTCGAGGAAGCGGAGCACTTCGGGGTCTTTGCTGCGGCTGAGGTTTTGGATGGCTTTCTTGCGACGTTCAACGGGCGCATTGCTTCGCACGATTTCCATCAACTTCTGCGAGGCGCGTCGGTTCTGATACTGGCCGATGGCTTCGAGAATGAAATCCTTGAGTTCATCGTCGCGCTCGGCATCGTAGAGCGGCAGAAGGATGTCGAGGTCTTGTTCGTCGTTGCGATGCGGGATGGCGCGGATGGCCTGCGCGCGCAGTTCGACCGCCGCTCCGCTCCGCGCAATATCGGCGAGGCGCGCGATGGCGCGCGGACTCTTGCGATTGCCCAGTCCTTCGAGCACTTTCTTTCTGAGTTCGATGTTCTGGTCAGCGTCGTAGATTCTGAACAGTTCATCAACCACCTCTTCGCCCTTGCGCTGAGCCAGAAGATAGACGGCGTGTTTGCGCGCTTCGATGTTCGGGGAAGAGACCGCGACCTGTCCCATAATCTGTACGGCGCGCGGGCTGTCGTGTTGCGCGAGCGCGTGGAGGGCTGTGTCTACGGGGTCGTAGTCTGCGAATTGGTTTCGCATCGCCTGTTCGCGCAGGGGTTCGAGCACGCTCTCGTCTTCGTAGCGTCCGAGCGCGGCAATCGCTTTGACGCGGAGTTTTTCGTCAGGCTCGCTGCGCGACATCTGGATGAGCAATGGCAGCGCATCACTGCCGCCGTATCTTCCGAGAAGCGTGATGGACGCTTCCTTCAAGCCGAGCGGTGCACGCGAACCCGACTTCAAAACATCGCCGACGAGCGAAGTGCAACGCTGCTGCTCGCTCTGGCAGATACTCTGCAAAGCGATGATTTTAATCTCGATGTCGGCCTCTTTGGCGGCATTTTCGGCAATCTGCGGGTCGAGCGCGGCGGCCATTTCAACCCGCAGTTTCCTGCCTTCTTTCGCCCAGGACGAGTTGGGATAACTGGTGATTAAACGTCCGAGCGCGTTGTCGGCCTCACGAAACTTGTTCTGTTTCTTGTAGGCGAAGGCGAGCCAGTAGTACGCGGCATCGACGTTTTTGTCGCTTGGATAATCGGCGATGAAACGACTGAAACGGCTTGCTGCTCCCGCCCATTTCTCCTCGGCAACGAGGTCGCGGCCTTCGGTAAACGCCTTCAACGCCGCGTCGGATGCGCCTGCGGACGACTGGACGAGACGACTGAGCAGTTCGGATTCCTGCGCGTAGGTCGATGTTGTCGCGGCGAACATGGAGAGCAGCCAGATGAGCAACACCGCGCGTCGTGCGAGGAGACGGAGGGGACGGTTGTTTGGCGTTTGAACGCGCGTGGATAATGTGTGCAACATAATTTTTATCCTGAGAATGATTTCAAACTCGTAGCTTTTACTGACGCCGCGACGGCTTCTCTCGATGCTTCAATCCTCTTCCAGTGCATCAATCGTAGACTTCGAGCGCCGCCATGATTTCCATCTTTCGCATGCGTTCTTTGATTGAACGCACGTCTTCTTTAGAGGGGTTGTCTTCCAGATTGGCGATGTCGAGCAGGAGCGGCTCGATGGTGCTCAAGAGTTGGCGCGCGGGAAGGTTTCTGGATTTCCCGCCGTCGCTCCGCAACAGAACATTTTCGTTCAGCAGTTCTCTTGAGAGACGCTTTTCGTAGGCCACGTCGCTGCGGGATGCATCATCGCCTTCTTCGGGAGGCCGCGCGTTGCGAAACGAGCGCAACAGCAGTTGCGTCTTCTGGATATGGCGCACGACTTCCACTTCGTCCGCGTCAAGGAGTCGCGTGTGCGCCAACTCGTCGTCGCCGCCGACGACGGAAATCCCCTCACGACGGACGCGTGTGTCGGGCAGCGACGTGAGCGCAAAATCCACGGCGGCGGGATGGTCGTCGCGATAAGCCGCACGCGCGGCAGTATCTTCATGTGCAACACCTGTATCGGCGGCAGGATTCGGTTGTTTCCTCTCTCCCGACCTTCGACGCTCGTCTCCAACCTTCACGACATTGATGCGGAAGCCGAAATCGGTCTTATCTTCGATAGCCTTGTTCGTCGCGACATCTTCAGGCGAAACCACGTTCGCGGGTGTCGCCGTCGTAGGCGAAGATGGTGCGGGAGCGGCGCTGTTCTCCGTCGCGGTTTGCTGTGCGATGTCGTTTTGCGTTGGAGTGACTGCGGAGTTGTGACGCCAGATGAGAGCCGCTGCGAGCGACACGGCGACGAGCGCGAGCGCGGTGGCAAGCGCGGGACTCAGACGCGGCAGAACATCAAAGAGAGCGCCGAAGCGTTCGCGGAGTTTGGCGGTGAAAGGCACGACGGAGGCGTGCGCGTTGGACGACGCGGCGGGGTCGTCGTTCCCTTCTTCGATGCTGGTTTGAATGGCTTGCCAGAGCGCGGGCGTCACTTCCAGTTCGCGATGGTATTGCGTGTAGAGTTGCTGCTCGCAGCCGAGCGCATCGAAGGCCGCCGCGCAGTCGGCGCAGACGGAGACGTGCGTCGAGATGTGTTCGCTAGTCTGTTCGTCTAGCTCGCCGTCGAAAAATTCTTCGATGAGCGGCAAGCATTCATCGCATTTCATTACTGCACACTCCCAAGATAGGGGCCGATGCGTCGTCGCATCTCAGCCCGCGCACGGTGGAGGTCGGTCTTGAGTTTCCCGATGGAGAAACCCGTTATCTCCGCAATCTCTTCATAACTTCGCTGCTGAAAAATCTTGAGCGTAAAGACGAGCCGTTTATCCTCGTCGAGCGCGCCGAGCGCGCTCTGGATGACGCCGTTCAACTCCTTGTCGAGAAGTTGGCTGGCGGGCGAGGGTGCGCGGTCGCAAACCTGCGCGGCGGGCGTCTCGTCGATGCCGACATGGCCTTCTTGGCGGAAGCGCGAGCGCAGCGATTCACGCGCGACGTTTTTGGCGATGCCAAAGAGCCATGTGGAAAGCCTCGCTTCGTCGCGGAGCGTCGAGAGGCTTTTGAAGGCGCGGACGAAAGTCTCCTGCGTCAAATCTTCGGCGAGGGCGCGTTCGCCTACCATGTCGTAGATGAAGCTGATGATGGGGCGTGAATAGCGTTCAAATATCAGACGAAAGGCTTCGCCCTCGCCGCGACGGACACGCTCCACCAGTTCTTCAGGGCTGTTCATCAAAGCCCCAGTGTATGCGCCCGGACGCCCCGTTTCCAGTCCCATCGCGTTGATTGCAAGCTGCTTCATCATCGTACTCGCGGAGTAAGTGTCGCGGGCGGCGAAAAGGTTTCAGGAAATTTCGTCAATCGTAAATCGTGGAGGGTAAATCGTAAATGGTAAATCGTGAATGGAAAGAAGCGTTTTCTTTATCCATTCACGATTTGTGATTGACGATTAACGTGTCGTTTTAGAGGCTGCGACGGAAGCGGCAGGACATTTTGATGCAGCAGAGGTCTTTCGGATGGGGTCACGTTCGGCCACGAAACTCTGAGGAGCGACGGGTAGCTGAAGCGTTCGAGTTTGAAAATCAGAATCCGGCGTGCACTTCCACAGGAGGAAGCGGCTGAGGCGCGGGCGGTTCCGGCGCGGGAGACGACGCACTGCCGGGCGCTTTCAGCGTGCGCCAGTTGCCTTGCTGGCGGACGTAGCCGCGATGTCCGGCGGGCGTTTTGCTCGACGATTCCAACATCATGAGCCGTACTTCGCGTTCGCGTTTGCGTTCCTCGGCACGCGCTTCTCGTCCCGCCTCGCGCGCCATTCTCATCAACGCGTCCTGCTCGATATGCGTCAGTTCGGGCGCGGGCGCGGCGGCGCGTTGCTTCTCAAACATCTGAAACACATGGATGAAATCTTCGCTCTTGAAATCCTTGCCGACGGCGGCAAGCTGCGGCAATGCCTGCGTGGCGACGCTGACTTTGGTCGAAACTCTCGGCAGCGATTTCGCATCGTGATGCGATTCGAGAGGCACGTCAAACTGCTGCACGTCGAACGGTTGCGCACGGTTGGCCGCCAACAAAACATCCGTCTCGTCGGTCGCAGTAAGCGAACGACGTTGATGCATATTCTCATCCACGTTCGCGTCCTTTTCACGCGAGGTAGACGCGGCGCGTGCGACGACGGTTCGCGACTCGTCGGCGTTGGTGTGGCTGCAAACCTCCGTGCGCGTCTCGCCTGAGACGGGCGACGGCAACGTCGCGGCGGGTGTTTCTCCGCTACGCAAGTTCTGCGCGTAGAGATTCAGAAAAGCGTTCGAGACGCCCCTCAGAGCACGCTCCGTCGTCGTTCTTCTGAACTCGACAAACTGCTCGGCGGCTTGCGGCACAAACGCCAGCACCGCCACGACGATGATGAATATGATTAACGACCTGTGCTTCATCGCTCTTTACCTAACGTCCTTCTCACACCCGATGCGGCCACGAGTTCAACCTCGTCCAGTGTGTCTTCAGTCGAAACCCGCGCTCGACTTGACCCCGACAAATTTTTCGCAAAACGTCGTGCGAAACTTCGGAAATCGCCTGCTGCGACTCGCATCGCACGCCCGTTTTCGTTGAGGCGTCCGACCGATTTTCAATCAAAACCGCCTATCTATTGAGGAAAACACCGCCTCCGGCGCTTTTGTGGCACTTTTTTTCGTCGTCTTCGAGCGCCTCTTTTGCTGTCAGTCTTTTTTGGAATACGCCGCGCGTCCGCGAAGGGTTCGTGTTTTGTCGTCGCAGAGACTTGCGCGCAAAAGAGTTTCAATTGATATTCAACGTCGGGCATGAGTTCGGTTCCAATTTTTTCAAGTTTCGACCAACAAGCGACGGAGGGCACGGCGATGAGATACAGGCGATTCGGGCGGACGGGTTGGCATGTGAGCGAAATCGGCTACGGCATGTGGGGCATGGGCGGTTGGAGTGGTTCGGACGACCGCGAATCGCTCGCGGCGTTGCAACGCGCCGTCGAACTCGGCTGCAACTTTTTCGATACCGCTTGGGGCTACGGCGAAGGCCACAGCGAACATCTACTCGGCGAACTTGTGCGCGCCAACCCCGAACGACGACTCTATACGGCGACCAAAATTCCTCCCAAAAATTTCCAGTGGCCGAGCCGCCGCGAGTTCACACTCGAAGATTGTTTCCCTCCCACACACATCGAAGAGTATGTCCAACGCAGTTTGAAAAATTCGGGTCTCGACAGTTTCGACCTCATGCAGTTTCACACTTGGGAAGACAGTTGGCTCGAAGACGACCGTTGGACGAAGAAGATGGATGAACTCCGCAAGCAGGGTTTGTTTCACGCCGTCGGCATCAGCATCAATCGTTGGGAACCGTGGAACGGCGTGCGCGCCGTGCGGAGCGGCCTCGTCGATGCCGTGCAGGTCATCTACAACATCTTCGACCAGAACCCGGAAGACGAACTCTTCCCCGCCTGCATGGAAATGGATGTCGCCGTCATCGCGCGCGTCCCGTTTGACGAAGGCACACTGACGGGCACGCTCACCAGAGAGAGCACGTGGCCGGAGGGCGACTGGCGCAATACTTACTTCGTGCCGGAGAATTTGATACCGAGCGTCGAACGCGCCGACGCGCTCAAGCCGCTCGTCCCCGCAGGCAGGACAATGCCGGAGATGGCGCTTCGCTTCATCCTCGGCCACGAAGCCGTCAGCACCATCATCCCCGGCATGCGCCGCGTCTCCCACGTAGAATCCAACATCAGCGCGAGCGACGATGGCGCTCTACCCATAGAACTACACAAACAATTGCGCGCACACCGTTGGGACAGGCAACCGACGCCGTGGTCGCAGTAATTTCTTGTTGGGGTCAAAAGTATTTTTGTCGCCCGCTCAAGTAATTTCTACATGCGGCGGAAGTTGGCGCGGAGAGAGCGATTGCGCCTGCGCGAGATGCGCGCGTGTTAGTTGAGAGTCGCGTTTAGGGCGACACTTTCCAACCTTGTCCCAGGTGGCATGTCCTCCTTGCATCAGGAACGACCGCCCTCGCAACGTCTTTCCGTCGAGGGAGTGTAACGCGCGCGCCCTCATCCCTTCCTCATCCTTTCCCGCATCCCATTTAGTGCTGCGTCTGCACCATCTCGCATAGTCGCCGCAACCGTCATCACGGTTTTATAAGGAAAATGCAACAAAGAACGGCGCGCTTGCGCCCGGACGGCTAGACAGGCACATGCTTTGCTCTCACACTCGTCACCGGATGGAACCCTCGCAGGTGCTTTCTCTCCGAGCACACGGCCTCCCGGCGTGCGTCTCTCGGCGAGCCATAATTCTTCCTGTTCGATTCACAACTCTAAGGAGTCCGCCCCATGCGTGCACAAAAGCTTCTGCGTCTCACGTCTCTCTTGCTTCTCTTAGTCACTCTAACGCTCCACACCGTCCCGACATACGCCGTCGCCGACGACGAAGACGACTACGGCGATGAATATGAAGAGACTGCGCGCGTCGTGCGCGTCAGTTTGTTGCGCGGCGAGGTCAGTCTGCGACGCGCAGGCGACAGCAACTGGGAACGCGCCACACTCAACTTGCCGCTCGTCGAAGGCGACACCCTCTCGACGGGACGCGACGCGCATCTCGAACTTCAAATCGACGCACGCAACTTCGTCCGCATCAACGCCGATTCCGTGCTTCACATCGTGACGCTACGCGACGAAGGCATCGCTTTAAGTTTGAGCGAAGGCACGGCGACCCTGAGGCTCGCGCGCTTCGACCGTGACAAAGAATATTTTGAAATCGACGCCCCGAAGACCACCGTGGCTGCCGAGCAACACGGCATCTATCGTCTCGACGTATCGCGCGAGGGACGCGTGCGCGTCACCGTGCGCGACGATGGGCACGCGCGCATTTATTCCGAGAATTCCGGTTTCACCTTGCGCGAAAACAGAACCGCCGAGTTTGTCCCTGCTAATGATGAAGCGGGTGGTGATTGGGAGTTGTCTGCGGCGGCGTCGTTTGACGATTGGGACAAGTGGACGGATGAACGAGAGCGTTATCTAGCATCGCGCCTGCGTTACGAAGACCGCGAACGTTACTACGACCGCGATGTGTGGGGCGCAGAAGAACTCGACGCCTACGGCGATTGGTCTTACGTCGAAACGTATGGATGGATTTGGCGTCCGCACGTCACGGTCATCAACCATTACAACGACTGGGCGCCTTATCGCTACGGCAGTTGGCGTTGGTGTCCGCCGTATGGTTGGACGTGGGTGGGCGACGAGCCGTGGGGTTGGGCACCGTATCACTACGGTCGTTGGGTTTATCACAACAACAATTGGTGCTGGGCACCGCGCGGCTACGGCTACAAGTACAAGCGGGCGTGGTGGCGTCCGGCGCTCGTCGCTTTCGTCTACCTCGCCAGCTCATACGGCGAGCACGTCGCATGGTATCCGCTCGGTCACAGACAACGCGACCCGCATTCGCGCCACTGGCAACGCCGCGAACGCCTCTCGCCGCTTCGTGCGCGCGAAGCCTTCAACCTGCGACGCGCGAATCCGGCCTACCTGCGCGCCGTGACCACGCTTCCGGCGCGCGAATTCGGCAGGGCTACGACGCGCGCCCGACCCGCGACGTCGGAACTGGCGCGGCGTGCCGTCGAAGGCGAGCCTGTGAGCGGTCGTCTGCCGATAACGCCCGTCGATGCGAGTCGCCGCGTCGAAACGACGAGGGAAGGACGCACGCGTCTCAACATCGCGCGTCCCACGCCCGTCGGCCCCGCCGCACGCGCTATGTCCGAACGACGCACGGGCGCCGCCGCGCGCACGCCCGGCGTCGCGCTCGACAACGAACTGCGCCGCACGCGTATTTACAACAATCGTGAACCGCGCGTCGCTTCGCCCGAACTGAACACCGGACGCGGCAGTGCCAACGACCGCGAAATTTCTGACCCGCGCACGACGGGAGCCGTCGAGCGTCCCGCACGCCGAACGTCGCGCCCGTCCGTCGATGGTCGCATCGACAACAACGACGGCACACTGAACACCGCGCGTCCCACGCGCCCCGTCCGTCCCTCCATCCGCGACGAACGCAACCCAATCGACGACAACGACAACACGATGAGGACGCGCGAACCCTCCGAGCGTCCGGCGGTCGAACGTCCGCGACCCATCCGCGAAAGACCCGACCTCCGAAGCAGACCCGACGAGCGCGACGTGGATGAGAATCGCACCGAACCAGAAACGCGCCGCGAACGTCCCACACGTCCGACGGAAGAACGCGCACCCGTCGCTGCGCCACGCCACACCGAACGACCCGACGTGAGAGAACGCAAGAGCGCGCCCGACGACGAACCCGATTCGTCGCCGCAGCCACGCCGCGAGTCGCCCGCGCGGATGCCGGAACGTTCGCCCGCGCCGCGTGAAGAACGCCGCGAAAGTCCTCCGCCGAGAGAGGAGCGGCAAGAGCGACCCGCGCCGAGAGAAGAACGTCACGAATCGAGGGAGGAGCGACCCGCGCCGCGTCAGGATTCGTCACCGCCGCCGAAGTCCGACCCGCCGAAGTCTAACGATGCACCGCCACCGCCGTCGCGCGACCGTCCATCGTCGCCGTCGCCGCGCGAGCGTCCCCGTTCCGAACGATTTGAACGTTATAAAAGAAATGGTCTGCCGTCGGCTTCGGCTCGATAACGTGCGACTAAAGACGGCGAACTGCAACTTCTCCTTAGCTAAAGTTTGCTGCGACAATTAAAGTTTAAGGACAGAATAAGGGGCACTGTCCTTATCACCGGAGAGCGAAATAGCGGCCACTCGTACTGCACTCTGACAACAAGGGACGCCGCTATTTCGCCTCGACGGTTCGAGAAATTTTGAAAGGATGCAAGGAATGTCTATCCCTCGTCAATGTCTCCGCACGCGTCGCGGCATCAATCTCATGGCGTTCGCGCTGCTGCTCTGCGCCCTTCCCTTCGCCCCTTCGTTTGATGAAACTCACGCACAACAACGCGTCCAACGTCGCTTTAAACTCGACACGCGCCGCCCGCTCGCCACACGTCCGAAAGACTCCAACTTCAACGCACGCAAGGGCGGTTATGTACCGCTTCGGAGCAAGCGGACGCTTCCCACGCGCCCGTCAAGCACCGCCACGCCAAACGCCAACGACCGCAACAACGAACCCGTCCCGACCGATGCAAACGGCGTGAGCGACGCGAATCAGTCGAACCATACGCGTCGTCGTCCGTCGCCTGCACGCATCGGCGTACGCAGCAAAATAGATTCATCCGTCGATGAGAACAACGCGGTCAACGTGTCGGCGCTGCCGCTTATTCGACCGGGCACGCCGCTCAGCCGCATCCTCCACACCTCGCAGTTGAGCAACATTAGTTCGGACGGAAGCCACGAACAGTATGTTGACCAGAACGGCAACCTCGAAGCCGACGAGCGCACAACCTTTGACGCGTTAACAGGCTCCTACGACATCGCCGTCGGTCGCTCCGGCTCGCGCTACGAAGTCTTTACCGCCATCGACGACCGTGGCACGGCCACGCCAATCGACGACATTCCCTTCGGCGTCCTCGTCGTCGCGCTCGACACCGACGGCAACTACACGCGCGACGCTTCCAACACCTACGACCTCGACCTTGATTTCAGTCTGCCCTCTGCCGTCTCCGTCGTCTCCGGCACGTCGCGCGCGGGGCGCGAGTTCGTCATCGTCTCGTCAAGCAGCTACTACAATGCCGCCAATCCGAACGACCCCAACAACGAGCCTTCCGCCGGAGTCGTGCTGCTCGTCCGCGACCCATCGACCGGCGGCTTCGACAACACGCGCTCACGCGAACTCGTACGCGTCGGCAGCAACCAACTCAACAACGCCAATGCCCTCGCGCTCCTGCCCAATAACGACCTCTTGATTGCCGATTTCGATTCCAACGAACTCCGCATCGTCCGCGACACCAACGACGACCGCATCCCAGACACGCTCGACCCCGTTCCCTACTACGTCTATCAGTTCTCCAACGATGCGCCGCTCGACATCGCCGCCAATTCGCGCGGCGTCGTCTTCTCGCATTCCTACGGCAACGACGCCGTGCTGCTCGCCGTCTACGACGACAACGGCGACGGTCGCGCCGACGGCGACGAGGTTTGCGTCGAAGGTCTGTCGCTCGATAACAATTTGATTCTGCATGGTCTGACCGTTGACCGCGAAGGGACGGTCTACGTCATCGAAGATGCTTCGGGCGCGGCTGACACGACCTCCGACGGAGGCAACGGCGGCGACCCGCGTATCGACGCTTTTCCAGACCCCGCCTTGAACGGCATCCTGCGCGACGGCTCCATCTTCGCCTTCGTTGACGACCCCGCCACGCAATCGCTCACAGGTCTCGCCTTCGGCGTCGATACCACGTTCGGCGCGGTCGGACGACTCGCACTCGTCAACAGCGCGAGTCTGCGCTCGCCCGCCACGCGCGACGGCCTTGCGACGGTGACGGGAACCAACCTCACGCTCGGTGCAAGCGGCGCGACGAGCGCGGATGCGGCGGCACGCGGCGTGCGCGTCCGCATCGAAGGTCGCAACGCACCCGTCCTTTCGTTCAGCAACACGCAGATACACATTCACGTCCCCGACGATGTTCTGCTCAATGCCAATTCGGTCGTCGTCTCCGTCAACGGCGTCGTCACCGCCGCCGACGATGCGCGCATCGCCGACGCCAATCCCGGCATCTTCACCGTGTCGCAGAACGGCGCGGGCGAAGCGATTGCGCTGCTCGTCTCTGGCCAACGCTACACGCGCAGTCCCTTCCCCACGACGACCGACGGCCAACGCTCCGTCGTCGCACTATTCGGCACTGGCTGGCGCAAATCTCTGCCCGTCAATGTCAGCATCGGCGGGCGCGCGGCGAGCGTGGAGTACGCGGGTCGCTCCGGCGGCTTTTCCGGTCTAGACCAAATCAACGTCCGTATCCCCGACGGCGTGAGCGGCGCGGCATCCGTCGTCGTCACGACCGCCGACGGCGCGACGAGCCGCAACGATGTAGTTATCACTATTCAATGATGCGACTCGCCAACGAGAGGCAAACCATGAGACGAATCGTGCGTATCAAGCGACGCCTGCGGCGGTTTCGGCGACGATGAGATCGACGACATCCTCCAACCTCCCATTGCGCCTGTGTGCCTCGCGTTGTCGCGCCGCGCCCGTGCCGCGTTCGACCGTCTGCCTGACGAGCGCGGAGATTTCGTCCCATTCACCATCTTCCTCAAGCGCCGGTCGCACGAAGTCCAACAACTTCTCCACCAACTCGCGCGCCGGAATCGCCGCTCCCGCTTCTACATCAATCAACACGGCATCGAGTCCGTAGCGCGCAGCGCGCCATTTCGCCGCACGCAGCAGTTCGGGGCGCGAGTGTTTGAAAGGCTCATTGCGCGACGCCTTCGCGTAACATGTCCGCGCCAGTCCACGCGCGAGTCCCGCCGTCATCACGGCTTCGTCAATCGTCATGCACACGTCGGTCACGCGAAATTCCAACGTCTCGAAACGCGCCGAAGGACGCACGTCCCAGTAGATTTTCGTCCCGTCCTCGACGCTCCCCGTCCTGACCAGACACTCGACGAGGCGGTCGTATTCCTCGCGCGAGGCAAACGGATGCGGCGTGCCCGCCATCGGCCAACGCCGCCAGATTTCCGTCCGAAAACTCGTATAACCCGTATCGACGCCTAACCAGAAAGGCGAATTCGACGCGAGCGCCAGCATCGGCGCAAGCCACCCGCGCGCACGATTCATCACACTGATGGCGGCCTCGCGGTCGTTGATGCCGATGTGGACGTGGCAACCGAAAATGAGTTGTTCGCGTGCCAGTTGCGCGTAGTCCTCTGCGATGCCCAGGTAACGCTCTTTGGGCGTCAAGGTCTGTTCATCCCAATGCGAAAACGGATGCGTGCCGGCGGCGGCGATGCGGCTGCCGTCCCGCTCAGCCGCCGCGATGACCTCGCCCCGCAGACGCTTCAACTCGGCGCGCACCTCGGCAATCGAATTACAAATCGGAGTCCCGATTTCAATCTGCGACAGATAAAGCTCCGGCTGCACTTCGTCGCCCACTTCCGCCTGCGCCTTACGCAAAATACTCGCCCCGCGTGAACGCAGTTCGCGCGTCTCAGGATGAATAATTTGGTATTCCTCCTCGACTCCAATCGTGAACAACTCTTTATCTTGAGACATCAGAGACAGTCCTTCCCTCTTGTTTACTTTCAAACCCTCGGACAGATAATCTATCTTCAACTTTTGATTTGAATCTCTCGCGGAGAGTTTAGCAACATGTCCTGTCATGTGACCAATGACCAGCACCACGCACGTCAACATTTGGCGCTGTGCAACCATCTACCGCATCCGTCGCTCTGAAATCTCAACGCTTCTAAAATTCACATGGAACTATCCGAACTCAAAACCCCATCGCTTGTGCTCGACATCGAACGCGTCGGACGCAACGCCGAACGCATGGCCTCGCGCGTCAGGGAGTTGGGCGCGCGATTGCGCCCTCACGTCAAGACGCACAAATGCATCGAAGTGGCACGTCTGCAAACAGCCAAGCACTCCGGTGCCATCACTGTCTCGACGCTGGCCGAGGCGCGTGCATTCGCCGCGCATAGCTTCACAGACATCATGTATGCCGTTCCCATCGAACCCGGCAAGTTTGCCGAAGCGTTCGAGATTGCGAGGAATTGCGAACGCCTTTTTCTCATCACGGACGATGTGGAGATTCCCGCTCTATTAGACGCGGCGGCGCGACGTGCGGGCGCGTCGGTCAATCTTTTGATGAAGGTAGACTGCGGTTATCACCGTTGCGGCGTCGAACCCGACATGCCGGAAGCCTTCGAGATTCCACAACGGATTACGGATGCCGCCCACCTGCGTTTCGCCGGAATCCTCACGCACGCGGGTCATTCCTATCATTGCCGCACCAGAGAAGAACTGCTCGCGATGGCGCGGCATGAGCGCGATTTGATGACCGACTTCGCCACCGAACTCCGCGCACGCGGCATCGAAGTGCCTTCCGTCAGTATCGGCTCGACGCCCACCACAACGCACGTTGACCACCTTGCAGGCGTCGATGAAGTTCGCCCCGGCAACTACATCTTCTTCGACGCCTTTCAAGCGACGCTCGGCAGTTGCAGCTTCGACGATTGCGCGTTGACGGTGCTCGCATCGGTTACCCACCGCGACCGCACGCGCCGCAAAGTGGTCATCGACGCAGGGGCGATTGCGCTCTCGAAAGACCGTGGCGCGGTCGAGTTCGACGCGTCGTGTGGTTACGGTCGCGTGCAGACGCTCGATGGGCGCGAGACGGGTTTGCGCGTCGAATCGCTTTCGCAGGAACACGGCGCGATTCCAGTGTCAGACGAAGCGACGTTCGACAGTTTGCGCGTCGGGACGCGTCTGCGCGTGCTGGCGAACCACTCATGCCTCACCGCCGCGCAGCATTCGCACTACCACGTGCTTGAAGGCCGGAACGTGGTCGATAGATGGGAAATTCAGCGTGGATGGTAGACGGCGAAACGCGTGAGGGCTATCAAATCTCGCGACACAATGATTTCATCCGAAGGAGGCGAGCAAGGGACACGATGAATCTCAAACACCTCAACGAAATGAGCGCATTCGATGCGGAAGCGGACGACATAAACGTCATCATCGAAACTCCGCAGGGCAGCCGCAACAAATTTGATTATGACGAGGAGCAAGGACTCTTTCGGCTCGGCGGCGTGCTTCCGGCGGGCGCGAGTTTTCCGTTCGACTTCGGCTTCGTGCCCTCCACGCTCGGCGGCGACGGCGACCCGCTCGACGTGCTTGTACTCATGGATGAATCCGCCTTCACGGGTTGTCTCGTCGTCGTCCGTCTGCTCGGCGTCATCGAAGCCGAACAGACAGAGAGAGACGGCGAAACCATGCGTAATGACCGACTCATCGGCGTCGCATCCGAATCACGCACGCACCGCGACACGCGCTCGCTCGACGCTCTACCGGAAACACTTCTCGAAGAAATCGAGCATTTCTTCGTCTCCTACAACGAGATGAAGGGTAAGGAGTTCAAAGTTCTCGGACGCTTCGGCGCGGCGCGTGCGCGCAAACTCGTCGAAGAAGGCGTCGCGATGTTTCATGAAAAACATCGCGCACGCAGCAGCAAGAAGGCCGTCAAGCAGAGCACGAAGTCGAATAAGCAGAGCGCGAAGGGGCGAGCAAAGAAGTCGAAAAAATGATTTCCGCGCAGTTTTGTGTTTATGATTTCGACGTTTGCGTCGTGTGCTCTTGCAGCATGTTGCAGAAGAGTGCGCCCTGCGAGATGGCATCGTCGAGCGCCTTGTGTGTGTAGGGGAGTTCGTCGAACCAGCGTTTCGGCATGTTGCGTTTGACCGTTTCGACGAAGTTAATCTTGAGCATCGACATCGCGAAGGTCTTGATGTCGAGCGCCGACCATCCGAAAGGATTCTCACCTGCGAAGCGGTTGAGATACCAACTAACGAACATGAAATCGAACGCTGCCGGATAACCGACAAACACCGGCTCGCCCGGCAACGCCTTGAGCCATGCCGCATACTCTCGCATGACCTCCGTCGGCGGTCGTGGATTTTCGCGCGCCGCTTGCCATGCTTCCGGCTGCGTCTCCCACCATCTCATCGTTTCGGGATGCGCTTCGGCTTCCGGCAGGGTTTCGAGGTTGGCTGTGAAAGTGCTGACAATCGTCTTGTCAGCGAGAAAGGCGGCAGAGCCGAGGCTGAGCATCGAATGCGGCCCCGGTATCCGCCCGTCCGTCTCCACATCCGTGCTGACATAAATTTCCGCCATCCGTCGTCCTCCCTGCCTCTCGTTTGTTTTCGATTTACACGCGCTCACAATAACACACGCCCGTCGCTTTATTCATTTCGACCAAACGAGCCACGCGCCTTTTTAACGACGCCGAAACATCTCTCTTGCCGCGTGTGAGGTGGCGCATCGGCGCGTCGTTTAGCGTTCAACTTCGAGTCGCTTTCGCTTGCATCTCCTGTTCGATTGAGGCATCATTATGTTGATTTTCCTTCTCTCGCGCATCAACGGTGATGCGCCCCGTGCCTTGAAATTCTAGCGGCGGCGTTTGGATGAGTTCGAGAGCAGGCCGAGTTAACAATTTGTAGAAGCGGCTCTTTGGTTTGAGTCTCCGAACGCGCGACTTCGCTGCCACCGTTACGACGAAGCCCACAACATTCGCAGCTTCTCTTTAACTTCCCAAGCACGGAGAAAAGGACGACTTATGAGCATGAAACTTTACGTCGGCGACCTCTCTTTCAAGGTTTCCAGCGACGACCTCCAACAGCTTTTCTCACAGGTCGGGACGGTCGAATCCGCCTCGGTCATCGAAGACCGCGAGACGGGACGTTCGCGTGGCTTCGGGTTTGTCGAGATGGCGAGCAACGAAGAAGGACAGGCGGCAATCGAACAGCTTAACGGTAAAGAGTTTCAAGGTCGCGCCATCACTGTGAACGAAGCGCGCCCGCGCGAAGACCGTGGCGGACGCGGTGGCGGCGGTGGTCGTGGCGGCGGTTACGGTGGTAATCGCGGCGGCGGTGGTGGTGGACGAGGCGGTGGCTACGGCGGCGGTGGTGGCGACCGCTAGCGGCGCTAGTAAGTTTTCCGACGGCTCGAAGGTTTGTCGGTGCGAGCCGCATCAAATTTTGCATTGAAGCGCCCCCGGCAAAAGACGTGCTGCCGGGGGTGTTGTTTGTCGAAAAAGCGGACATCAAGCGTTGTCCGCCGGAGGCGTCCGGCACGACGAGAGGCCGGGTGCGTGGATGGAATTTAACAGAGGAGATAAATTTGGCTAAAGAAGATTTGATACCCGCCGAAGGCGTGATTGTCGATAAGCTACCGAATGCGTTTTTCAAAGTACGGCTCGACGGCAGCGAGCATGTCGTGCTCGCACAGATTTCCGGCAAGATGCGTAAAAACTTTATCCGTATTCTGCCCGGCGACCGTGTTTCCGTCGAACTCTCGCCCTACGACCTGACCCGTGGGCGCATCACATATCGTTACAAGTAACACGCTCTCCTTGTCCTGCTTGACGCGTCGGCAGGACTATCTCGCGCGCACGAAGCCGTTGCTTCGCGCGATGAGGTAGGGCTGTGCGATTAATTCTCTTTTTGACACGACCGTCGCTGAACGGGGGTGATGTCTAATTACGTTTCTTGTTGAATCACATTAAAGCTCGATGCGCGCGGTCTTGTCTGTGACGGAAGTCATGCGTGCTTGCCAGAACGTCGGCGTTGCTGGCAGAATGTCTGTTCGGATTCGGGCGCAGACGCCAATCCGTATCGCCGGACAGGACAGTGCATACGTTAAAATTATTGAATGATTGAGATTTGAACGGAGAGAAAGAAATGGCAACTGTGTCAGTTAATCAAGGTGAATCAATCGAGAGTGCTCTGCGCCGTTTCAAGCGCAAAGTGATGTCGGAAGAAATCATCAAGGACGCGAAGAAGCATGCCTTCTTCATGTCGCGCGGTCAGAAGGCCAAACTCAAATCGGCGTTGGCGCGCAAACGCAACAAGAGAAAATCGCGTCCGCCCCATCGCCATAACGGATAAGCCACGCTCTTTCCTGAGCCTCAGACGAAACGCGAAGGTCGCTGCTGACATACAGCGACCTTCGCGTTTTTCTTTTTACTTCTCAAGGTTTTCGATGTGGACAGGCTCAACCGCATCGGCCAACTCGAAACCGAAAACCTTTGAATAAAAATAGAGTTCGCCGTCGAGCGCGCGTTTGATATTTTCGGCGCGACGAAAGCCGTGCTGTTCGCCCTCGAACGGGACGTAAGCGACGGGCAAGCCTTTCGCACGCAACGCATCCACCATCATCTCGGCCTGATTCGGCGGCACCACTTCGTCTTCCAATCCCTGAAAAAAGATGACCGGACAGGCAAGTCGGTCGGTGAAATTAATCGGCGCGCGTGCTTCGTAGAGGTCTGCACGTTCAGGGTAGGGGCCGATGAGACGGTCGAGATAACGCGACTCGAATTTGTGCGTCTCTCTGGCGAGCGCGGCGAGGTCGCTGACGCCGTAGTGGCTTGCTCCGGCCTTGAAGAAATCGCGGAAGGTGAGCGCGCCGAGCACCGTGTAGCCTCCGGCGCTGCCGCCCGTGATAGCGCAACGCTCGCCGTCCACTTCGCCGCGCGCCGCGAGGAAGCGTGCGCCGTTGACGCAATCGTCGATGTCTACGATGCCCCAGCGACCGTCGAGACGTTGGCGGTAGGCGCGACCGTAGCCCGTGCTTCCGCCGTAGTTCACGTCGAGCACGGCGATGCCGCGACTCGTCCAGTATTGAATCTCAAGACGAAGCGTGGTTGAAGCGGCAGAGGTCGGGCCGCCGTGACATTTAACGAGAAGCGGCGGGCGCTCGCCTTCGGTCGCGACGAAATCGCGGTTACGCGGACGATAGAAGATGGCGTGCGCCGTCAGCCCGTCTTCGGTTGGATACTCAATTGGCTCCGGCGTCGAAAGATATTCGGCATCGACTTCGGTGCTGGCAGAATGGCGCAGCGTCGTTAGTTCACGCGTCGCGAGATTGAATTCGACCACCGTCGCTTTTTGCGTCGGCGAGCCACCGATGAAAAACGCGCGTTCGCCGTCGGCGAGTATGGAACCGAACTCGGTATATGGAATCTCAATGGTTTCGAGTTTGAGCGTCGTCGTGTCGAGGCTCGCGAGTCGCCATGTGCCGCGCTCGCCGTAGGTGCAGATGATTCGTTCAGGCGAAGCGAAGGCATACGTCACCGTTCCAAACACCCACTGCGGCAGACCGAACTCCGCCGCCATCTCACACAAAGGCTCAGCAGCAAGCGTCTCATCCTCTCGCTCGAACGACATCGACGCGTCACCGCCGATGCGGTAAAGATTCCACCAGCCGCTTCGGTCGGAGACGAAATATAGTTGACCGTCGGGCGACCATTCGGGCTGAAAGATTGACTCGTCAACTCCGCCCGCCACCTTACGCTTCCGTCTGAGCGAACCATCCTCTGCCAACTCTCCAACCCACAACTCGCAACCATCCCACGGCATGTTCGGATGATTCCACGCGAGCCACGCCAGCAACTTCCCATCTGGACTGATGCGCGGCGACGAATAAAAATCATGCCCCTCGACGAGCACATCTCCCGGCTCCCCGTCCTGCGCGCTCTCGCCAGCATTCCTGTCAACATCCTTCTCCGCGTTATCTCTGACACGGACGCTGACGATGGTGGTGACGGCTTCGCGTCCGGCCTCCGTGTGGTCTTCGCGCACGGCGACGAGGCGGCGTCGGCGCGCGTCGTAGACGTAATCGGCGTAACGCAAATCGACGGGAGGCGTCAGTGGTCGCGGCGCGGCGTCGTCGGCGTGCGACGTTTGATAGAGTCGATGGTCTGCGAAGTTTGAAAAGTAGACGACGCCTCCGGCGATCGTGTACGCGCCGCCGCCGTATTCGTGGACGCGCGTGCGCGCGTTGAATCCCGCTGGAGTCATATCGTAGACGGAGCTGTCGGGCGTCCGCCGCACGATGCAGACGCGTCCGCCTTCCGAGGGGCGCAGCTCCGACCAGTAAATGTCTTCGCCGTCGAGTGCGATGCGTCCAAGCCCGACCGTCCCCGTGACAATCACATCGGAAGTAATCGGCGATTTCCAGGAGCCGTAAGGCGCGACGCGCGTTTGGTTCATACAGTGTCTCTCCTCATCCCCGTCGCTCTTTCGCGCGACGTTTCAAGATTGCTGATTTGTAAAGTTATTTGACGGATGCGTTTAATGCGGCCTCTCAAGCGGAGGCACGACGGCGCAGAATTCGTCCACGAAGCGACGCGCATACTCGTCGAGCAACTCGCGCACGCGCGCCTGACTCGGCGAACGCACGATGAGGCCGACGTGGTAGTTTTTATCGACGCGATAGACGATTTCCGGCTCGGTGTAGTTGGAAGTATCCGGCTGTTGCTGACGCGCCAGAGACAACACGATGCCGCCATACTCTCGACGCGTGGGCGCGACTTCGTAAGGCTGCTCGCCGCCCGCAAGTTCTATCTTCGCCCACTCGCGCCATAGATTGACGCCGCACGCCGCTTCGTGATTCTCCGCCGTGTATGCGCCGCCGACACGCGACGCGACTTCGAGAAAATAGAAACGACCGTCCAGGGCGCTCTTGATAAATTCGGCGTGCGCCGCGCCGCGCCTGAGTCGGAGACTTGCGAGAAGTTGGCGGTTGATTTCAAACAGAATCTTTTCATCTTCCGAATCGTGCTCGACCGTGTAAGAGATAAAGACGCCGCCCTGATGCGCGACATCCATCGGCGGACGCCCGTAAACATTCGCGCCCGCGAAAACCACTTCGCCTTCGTGCACCAGCGAATCGACGTGGTAGACATCGCCCGCCACGAAGCGTTCGAGCAGATAGTTGGAAGAATGTTCCTGCCACGCGCCGCGCGCGTCGAGCGCATCAATCGCGCGCCAGACCTGTTCCGATTCCTCCAACTTTTGAATCCCGATGGCCGACACGTCCGAGCGCGGTTTGAGCACCCACGGCGGCGGCACGCGATTCATATAATTTCGCACCGCCGCATAATTTAAGAGGTGCACAAACGCGGGGACGCGGATGCCCGCCTCCTCGGCTCTCACGCGCATCGCCAACTTGTCGCGGAAAAGGCGCGCCGTCGAAATTCCCATTCCTGCGAGACGCAAGTGTTCACGGATGAGCGCCGCCGTCCCCACGTCGTATTCTTCAAGCGCGACGAGACGGTCAATCCTCTCTCTACGCGCCAGTTGCGTCGCGCGTTCCAGATATGCGTCGGGAGAAGCGTCGTCCGGCACGGCGATGATTTCGTCAATGCTTTCGCGTGGCCAAGCCTCCGGCAATAACTTCTCCTTCGTCAACAGAAACACGCGCGCGCCCTGCCGTCTGCACTGGCGCAGGAAATCCACGCCCTTGAAATAACTCGCCAGACAAACCACATTCAAGGCATGAGTCCGTTTTTCCGCCACAAAGTTTACCTTCTCTCGTCTTGTCTCAGCGTCGCATGGAAAATGGGCGGTGTAAGTATATCTCGTTTCAATCGACGCACACAGCAAAGCGGCGAAGGCTCACTTGATGAACCTCCGCCGCTCTCGTCTTTTTCGATGTCTATACTGCTTCTTGACCGAACGACTGCGGGATTCCAAACGCCTCCGGTCTCTCTCTGTTTCAAACACTGTTCCGGCAGCAATCCGGCAGCATTAGTAGATATTGAAGGAGTATTCTACCGTCACCCACTGCGATACCGTCCTCCCGTCCTTCTGCGCCGGCGTAAACCTGATCTGCCTCGCCGCCGCTATCGCTCTCTCCGTCAACCCGTCCGGTAATCCCTTCACTACCTGAA
>DASVTU010000021.1:0-13142 GCA_036387415.1 Pyrinomonadaceae bacterium
CCGGCGGGGATGAGCCGGCCCATGATGACGTTCTCCTTGAGGCCGCGCAGGTAGTCCACGCGCCCCGAGATGGCCGCCTCGGTCAGCACCCTCGTCGTCTCCTGGAAGGAGGCCGCCGAGATGAACGAGTCGGTCGAGAGCGAAGCCTTCGTGATGCCGAGCAGGAGCGGCTCGGCCTTCGAGGGCTCGCCCTCCGCGGCCGTGATGCGCTCGTTCTCGTCGGTGAAGCGGAAGCGGTCGACCTGCTCGTCGAGCAGGAAGTCCGTGTCGCCCACGTCCGAGATGCGGACCCAGCGGAGCATCTGGCGGACGATGACCTCGATGTGCTTGTCGTTGATGTTGACGCCCTGGAGGCGGTAGACCTCCTGAATCTCGTTGACGAGGTACTCCTGCAGGCGGTTCATGCCGAGCACGCGCAGGATGTCGTGCGGGTTCAGGGGGCCGTCCATCAGCGCCTCGCCGGCCCGGACGCGGTCACCCTCCTGCACGTTGATGTGCGTGCCGCGCGGGATGTCGTACTCGCGCTCCTCGCCGTCGTCCCCGACCACGATCAGACGCCGCTTGCCCTTCGAGATGGCCCCGAGCTTGACGGTGCCGTCGATCTCGGACATGACCGCCGTCTCGCGCGGCTTGCGCGCCTCGAAGAGTTCGACGACGCGCGGCAGGCCGCCCGTGATGTCCTTCGTCTTCGTCGTCTCGCGCGGGATCTTGGCGATGACGTCGCCGGGCGCGACCTCGTCGCCGTCGTGCACCATCAGGTTGGCGCGCACCGGCATCTGGTAGGTCTTGAGGACCTTGTTGCCGCTGCGGATTTCGAGGCGCGGCTGGCGCTTCTCGTCGGGCGAGTCCTTGACGACGACGCGGGACTGGCCCGTGACCTCGTCGACCTCCTCCTCGACGGTGACGCCCTCCTTCAGGTCCTGGTACTTCACCGAGCCGGCGACCTCGGTCAGGATGGCGAAGGTGAACGGGTCCCACGTCGCGAGGAGCTGGTCCTCCTTGACGCGCGCGCCGTTCTCGACGTGGATGTGCGCGCCATAGACGATCTGGTGGCGGGCCACCTCGCGGCCGCGCTCGTCGATGATGATGAGCGCGCCGTTGCGGTTCATCGCCGTGATCTCGCCGCGGCGGTTCTTGACCACGTTGAGGTCGACGTACTTGATGGTGCCGTCCATGCGCGCCTCGTGCTTGGACGACTCTTCGAGGCGGGCGGTGCCGCCGATGTGGAACGTGCGCATCGTGAGCTGCGTGCCCGGCTCGCCGATGGACTGCGCGGCGATGACGCCGACCGCCTCGCCGATGTCCACGGGCTTGCCCGTGGCGAGGTTGCGCCCGTAGCACTTGATGCAGACGCCGCGGCGCGACTCGCAGGTCAGCACCGAGCGGATGCGGACGCGCTGCACGCCGGAGCGCTGAATCTCCTGCGCGAGGTCTTCCGTAATCTCGTCGTTCGAGGCGACGATGACCTCGCCCTCGACGGGGTCGATCACGTCTTCGAGCGCCGTGCGGCCGATGATGCGGTCGCGCAAGCTCTCGATCTCCTCGCCGCCCTCGACGATGGCCGAGGCCGAGATGCCCTTGAGCGTCCCGCAGTCGGGCTCGGAGACGATGACGTCCTGCGCCACGTCGACCAGGCGGCGCGTGAGATACCCGGAGTCGGCCGTCTTCAGGGCCGTGTCCGCGAGGCCCTTGCGCGCGCCGTGGGTCGAGATGAAGTACTGCAACACGTTCAAACCTTCGCGGAAGTTCGAGCGGATGGGCGTCTCGATGATCTCGCCCGAGGGCTTGGCCATCAGGCCGCGCATGCCGGCGAGCTGCCGGATCTGCTGCGCGGTGCCGCGCGCGCCGGAGTCCGACATGATGAGAATCGGGTTGGCCTCCTTCGCGCCCTTCTCGCGCTCGTCCATCGCGAGGAACATCTCCTTGGCGACCTTGTCGGTGACCTCCGACCAGATGGCGATGACCTTGTTGTAGCGCTCGCCGTTGGTGATGACGCCGTCGCGGTACTGCCGCTCGACCTCGATGACGTCGCGGTCGGCCTGGCCGACGAGCGTCTTCTTGGCCTCGGGCGTGACGAGGTCGTCGATGCCGATGCTGATGCCGGCCTTGGTCGCGTAGAGGAAGCCGAGCGACTTCAGGTCGTCCAGCATCTTGACCGTCATCTCGTGGCCGAGGCGGAGGTGGCAGTAGTTGACGAGCGACTGCAAGCCCTTCTTCTTCAGCGTGCCGTTGATGTACGACAGGCCCTTGGGAATCTGGTCGTTGAAGATGACGCGGCCGACGGTCGTGTTGATGACGCGGCGGACGTCCTCCTGCACGGCGGCGCGCATGACGTCCTGCGTGTCGTGCTCCTGCGTCAGGTCGATCAGGTTGCCGACGATGCGGAGCTTGATGGGCGTCTGCGTCTCGACCTCCTTGGCGTCGAGCGCGAGCAGCACCTCGTTGATGGAGGCGAAGACGCGCCCCTCGCCCTTCGCGCCCGGCTTGTCCTTCGTCAGGTAGTAGCAGCCGAGCACGATGTCCTGCGAGGGCACCGCGATGGGCTGGCCCGACGCGGGGCTCAGGATGTTGTTCGAGGCGAGCATCAGGACCGCCGCCTCGATCTGCGCCTCGGGCGAGAGCGGGATGTGGACGGCCATCTGGTCGCCGTCGAAGTCGGCGTTGAAGGCCGTGCAGACGAGCGGGTGAATCTTAATCGCCTTGCCTTCGACCAGCACCGGCTCGAACGCCTGAATGCCGAGACGATGGAGCGTCGGCGCGCGGTTCAAGAGAACCGGATGCTCGCGGATAACCTCTTCGAGAATGTCCCAGACGACAGGCTCCTGTCGGTCAACCATCTCGCGCGCCTGCTTGATGGTCGCGGCGTACTGCTGCTTCTCAAGCTGGTTGTAGATGAAGGGCTTGAAGAGTTCGAGCGCCATCTTCTTGGGCAAGCCGCACTGGTGCAACTTCAATTCGGGGCCGACGACGATGACGGAGCGACCCGAATAATCGACGCGCTTGCCGAGCAGGTTTTGACGGAAGCGTCCCTGCTTGCCTTTGAGCGTGTCGGAGAGCGACTTGAGCGGGCGATTGTTGACGCCGCGCAAGACGCGACCGCGACGACCGTTGTCAAACAACGCATCGACCGCTTCCTGAAGCATGCGCTTCTCGTTACGCACGATGACTTCGGGCGCGTGGAGTTCCATCAGCTTCTTCAAGCGGTTGTTGCGGTTGATAACGCGTCGATAGAGGTCGTTCAAATCGGACGTGGCGAAGCGTCCGCCGTCTAAGGGGACGAGCGGGCGAAGCTCCGGCGGGATAACCGGAATCACGTCGAGAATCATCCAGTCGGGATGATTGCCGGACTTCTGGAAAGAGGTGACGACCTTGAGACGCTTGCTGTACTTGAGTTTCTTCTGCTGCGAAGTCTCCTCGCGCATCTTCATACGCATCTCGACCGACAACTCTTCGACCTGAACGCTGGCGAGCAGTTCCTTAATCGCCTCTGCGCCCATCTTGGCGACGAATTGGCCGGGGAAATCGCGCATCAATTCGCGGTAACGCTCGTCGCTCAAAAGTTCCTTCTCTTTGATGGGAGCGTCGCCGGGGTCGATGACGATGTACGACTCGAAGTAGAGCACCTTTTCGAGTTCGCGCAAGGGGATGTCCAAGAGATGCCCGATGCGCGAAGGAAGACCTTTGAAGAACCAGACGTGCGAGCACGGGCTGGCGAGTTCGATGTGGCCGAGACGCTCGCGGCGCACTTTGGCCTGCGTCACTTCCACGCCGCACTTGTCGCAGATGACGCCACGGTGCTTCATGCGCTTGTACTTGCCGCACAAGCATTCCCAATCGGTGACGGGGCCGAAGATGCGCGCGCAGAAAAGCCCGTCGCGCTCCGGTTTGAAGGTGCGGTAGTTAATCGTCTCCGGCTTCGTGACTTCACCGTGCGACCATTGCCGAATCTTGTCGGGCGAAGCGAGGCTAATGCGAATCGCTTCAAAGTCGGGTGCGAGTTGCGCTTTATTATCTTGCTGGAATCGAAACACTTTTTTATCTCCGATAAAAGTAAGCAGTAAGCCGTCAGCAGTGAACAGTAGAAACTTGTCGGGCGGTGAGCGGTGAGCCGTAAGCTTTTAACTGCTCACCGCCCACCGCTCACTGCTCACTATTCCGTGCCGCTTGCGGTCGGGACGACGGGGCGACCGATGCCGTCGCCGCTGGTCGCTTCGGCCTTCGCCGCGTTCTTGTCAATCAACTCCACGTCGAGGCAGAGCGATTGGAGTTCGCGGACGAGCACGTTGAACGATTCGGGCACGCCCGGATTGAAGTCGGCCTCGCCCTTGACGATGGCTTCGTAAATCTTCGAGCGTCCGGCCACGTCGTCGGATTTCGCCGTCAGGAGTTCCTGAAGGATGTGCGCCGCGCCGTAGGCTTCGAGCGCCCAAACTTCCATCTCTCCGAAACGCTGTCCGCCGAATTGCGCCTTGCCGCCGAGGGGCTGCTGCGTAATCAGGCTGTACGGCCCGATGGAGCGCGCGTGAATCTTGTCGTCAACCAGATGCGACAACTTCAGCATGTAGATGTAGCCGATGGTCACTTTCTGCTCGAAGGCGTCGCCCGTCAGACCGTCGTAGAGCACGGTCTTGCCGCTCTCGTTGACGATTTCGGGAAGCCCCTCTTCGCGTAGGAACGTGTTCGCATCGCGTAGTTTCTGTTTAATCTCCGGTTCGGTTGCGCCGTCGAAGACGGGTGTGGCGAAGTGCATGCCGAGCACGCGTGCCGCCCAACCCAAGTGCGTTTCGAGAATCTGCCCGACGTTCATGCGCGAGGGCACACCGAGCGGATTGAGAACGATGTCAACGGGCGTGCCGTCGGGCAAGTAGGGCATGTCCTCTTCGGGCAGGATGCGCGCGATGACACCCTTGTTGCCGTGGCGTCCGGCCATCTTGTCGCCGACGGAAAGCTTGCGCTTCATGGCGATGAAGACCTTGACCATCTTGATGACGCCGGGCGCGAGTTCGTCGCCCTGTCGCAGCTTGGCGATTTTCTCCTCGTAGATGTCCGTCAGAATCTTAATCTGACGTTCGGTGCGGTCTTCAAAATCCTTGACCTCCGCCGAGATGTCCGCGCCACGCGCGCCGCCGACCTGCGCCTTACGTAACTGTTTCGGCTCGATGCCTTCCAGCATCTCACGCGAAATCGTCTCGTTCTTCGGAATCCGCACTTCCTTCTCGACCGTCAAGTCGGCGGTGAGTTTGCGTCCCTCGAAGAGTTCGTAGATGCGTTGGTCGCGCTGCTCACGAAGGATACGCATCTCGTCTTCCAGGTTCTGCCGGAGACGATTCTCTTCCTCTTCTTCAATCGACAGCGAACGCTGGTCGCGCTCCTGTCCTTTACGCGTAAAGACCTGCACGTCAACAACCGTGCCGTCGATGCCCGGAGGACATTGGAGCGATGCGTCTTTCACGTCTCCGGCCTTCTCGCCGAAGATGGCGCGAAGGAGTTTTTCTTCCGCCGTCAACTGCGTCTCGCCCTTCGGCGTGACTTTGCCGACCAAGATGGAGCCCGGCTTGACCTGCGCGCCGATGCGGATAATGCCCGACTCGTCCAAATCGCGGAGCATGTTTTCGCCGACGTTCGGGATGTCGCGCGTGATTTCTTCGGGGCCGAGTTTGGTGTCGCGCGCTTCGATTTCCAGTTCTTCGATGTGAATCGAAGTGTAGTAATCGTCTTTGACGAGATGCTCGGAGACGAGAATCGCGTCCTCGAAGTTGTAACCGCGCCACGGCATGAAGGCGACGAGCACGTTGCGACCGAGAGCGAGTTCGCCACGGTCTGTGCAGGGGCCGTCGGCAATCACCTGTCCCTTCTCGACGCGCTCGCCGACTTGCACGATGGGTCGCTGGTTGATGCAGGTGTTTTGATTCGAGCGTTTGAATTTGGTGAGCGTGTAGATGTCCGCCGTCACTTCGCGCGAAATCGTGCCGTCAACGTTGTGGTCGGCCTTGACGATGATGCGCTCCGAATCGACGTAATCCACAACACCGTCGCGCCTTGCGCCGACGACCGCGCCGCTGTCTCGCGCCGTGACGCGCTCCATGCCCGTGCCGATGTAGGGCGCTTCGGCGCGAAGCAGAGGCACCGATTGGCGTTGCATGTTGGAACCCATCAGCGCGCGGTTCGCGTCGTCGTTCTCAAGGAACGGGATGAGCGAAGCGGCGACGGAGACGAGTTGCTTCGGTGAAACGTCGACGTACTCAATCTCGTCGCGGCGGGCGAGAATAAACTCGCCTGCTTTGCGCGAGGCGTTGCGTTCGTTGATGATGTTGCCGTCGGCGTCGAGTTCGATGTTGGCCTGACCGACGACGTGTTTGTCCTCAATCCATGCCGTCAGATAAAACGGATACGGCTCGTATTCCGCCTTGCGTCCATCCGCGCCGACTTTGCGATTGGCCTTCTCCATCTCTTCGTGCGGCACGTGGTCGCCGGGTTTGAACTTCGTCGCGCCGCCATTGACGATGCGGACGTATTCCACCACGCGACCGTCAATCACCTTGCGATACGGCGACTCGATGAAGCCGAATTCGTTGATGCGCGCAAAGCACGAAAGCGACGAAATCAGTCCGATGTTCGGTCCTTCAGGCGTCTCAATCGGGCAGATACGACCATAGTGCGTCGGGTGCACGTCGCGCACCTCGAAGCCTGCGCGTTCGCGCGAAAGTCCGCCTGGCCCCAGTGCCGAGAGGCGACGCTTGTGCGTAATCTCCGACAGAGGATTGGTCTGATCCATGAACTGCGACAACTGCGACGAACCGAAAAACTCACGCACGGCAGCCGTGACGGGCTTGGCGTTGATGAGGTCGCGCGGCATCGTCGTCTGCATCTCCTGCTGAATCGACATCTTCTCCTTGATGGCGCGTTCCATGCGGACGAGGCCGATGCGGAACTGGTTTTCAAGCAGTTCGCCGACGGCGCGCACGCGTCGGTTGCCGAGATGGTCGATGTCGTCGGCGATGAACTCAACGGGATTGCGGCGCATCTTGAGCAAGTAGGAGATGACTTGCACGAAGTCCTGCGACGAAAGAAGCGGGTCGTCGATGCGGTCGCGTTCGGGGCGACCCATCTTGATGTTGAACTTCAGACGACCGACGCGCGAGAGGTCAAACTTCCTGTCGTCGAAGAACATGCCTTCAAAGAGACGGAAAGCGGTCTGTACGGTCGGCGGGTCGCCAGGGCGCATCTTCCGATAAATTTCCAGCAGCGCATCGACCGGCTTGGTAATAATATCCTTCTTCAAGGTCTGCGCCAGAACCGAGCCTAAATCGTCGCGTTCGGGGAAGAAAACCTCGAAACGCTCGACGCCCGCTTCGATAATCTCTTGCAGTTTGGCGGGCGTAATCTCGTTATTGGCTTCGAGAATGACTTCGCCCGTCTCGGTGCTGACGACATCGCCGAGCGCAAACGCGCCCTCAAACTGCTGCGAATCCACCTCGACTTCCTTGTGATGCCCCTTTCGCAAATCCTTGAGCGCCGAGGCCGTAATCTTCTTTCCGGCACGCACCACGGGTTCGCTCGCGCCCTTGACCTTGAGGTCGGCATCGACCTTCATGCCCGCCAGATTGGTCGCTCCCTCTTCGCGCACCTGCACGAAGATGCGTCCCTGTTCGAGCCTCACTTCGTCCACGATGTAGAAAGCGCGCAGGATGTCTTCGTCGGAAAAACCAGCGTTTTTCACGGCCTCTTCGAGTTGACCATCGTTGGCAAAACCCTTCGAGTTGAAACCCGGATTGAGCCAGATGCCGAGGGCGCGCAGGAAAATCGACGCAAGAAACTTGCGTTTGCGGTCAATGCGAACGTAGAGCAGGTTCTTCTGGTCGTACTCGAACTCGACCCACGAACCGCGATATGGAATCACCTTCGCCAGATAGACGGGCGACTTCTCGAAGAAAACGCCGGGCGAGCGATGAAGCTGCGAGACGATAACGCGCTCGGTGCCGTTGATGATGAACGTCCCGTTATCGGTCATCAGAGGGATTTCGCCGAAGAAAACCTCTTCCTCTTTGATGTCGCGGATGTTGCGCGTCTCGGTTTCGGGGTCGCGGTCGTAGACCGTGAGACGAATCTTGACCTTCAAAGGAACGCTGTAGGTCATGCCGCGTTCCTGACACTCCTGCTGGTCGTGCTTGTGCTTGAGGCCGACGGGTTCGCCGCAGTTGTCGCAGAGTTGCGGGCGCACGGCGTTAAACGTGCCGCAATTGTTGCAGAGCGTCTCGCCGGGGACGAGCGGGTCAACCTTGACGAGCGAGCCGCAGGTCTTGCAGTTGGCGCGCAGATAGCGCAAACCTTCCAGACGCCCGCATTTGCACTGCCAGTTGCCAATGTGAAACTCTACGAAATCGAGTTCCGCCGTCTGTCGAAAATCCGAAATCGGGAAAACGGAGCGGAACACGGCCTGAAGGCCAGTCGCCTCGCGTTCTTCCGGCAGTAAGTCCATTTGCAGGAAGCGGTTATAGGAATCGCGCTGAATCTCGATGAGGTTCGGGATGCGCGCGGCGGTTTTGATTTTGGAAAAGTCATGACGCTCAGGCGGCTGGCTCATGCGACGACCACCACCTGCGATGCTCGGTTGAAGCGGATTTGCAGACATCAGGATTTCCTTATAATGTTTGACGATAGACGATTGACCATCGAGATAAAAGCGTCTCCATCGTCCAACGTCTGTGGTCTATGTTCTGAATAATGTTCAAAGACGCCAAAGGGCGGTCAGAGCGCACGGGTCTCTGACCGCTTGGAACTAACCAAAAGCGGTTAATCTTCTTCAAAATTTTTGGGAGTAACGACAGCGCCTCAATACTCCCTTACCTTAGCCGCGAACGGCTCTCTCTGTCAAGACAACTCGAAACGGCGACGTATGATAGATGCGTCAAACGTCAACCGCGTTTGTCGGCGATTGACGTTTGACGCCGTTTCCATCAGCGTCCTTACTTGACTTCGACGGTCGCGCCAGCATCAGCCAGCTTCTGCCGAATCGTCTCGGCCTCTTCCTTCGAGACGCCCTCCTTGACGGCCTTCGGAGCGGCTTCAACGAGGTCTTTAGCTTCCTTCAAGCCGAGCGCGGTAATCTCGCGGACGACCTTGATGACGTTGATTTTGTTGCCACCAGCGGCTTGCAGAATAACGTCGAACTCGGTCTTTTCTTCCACCGGAGCGGCTGCCGCGTCGCTGCCGCCCGCCGCCGGTGCCGCCGCAACGGTGGCCGCCGCTGCCGAAACGCCGAAAGTCTCTTCCAGCAATTTAACGAACTCTGATGCTTCCAACAGAGTCATTCCTTTGATGTATTCCAATGCATCTTCACGTGTAGCTGCCATGATAATCTAATAACCTCCTCAGGGGTTCTTCTTGTTGTGCTCCAGTTTGTTTACGGTTCGCAAGCCGAAAGAACCCACGGGACACTTTCTCGAATTTGTTGCATCCAAACTTGAAAAGCGTCCGAGCCGCAAAGGACAACCTGACATGTTGCCCCGCTCGTTTTAACCGCGTCCGGCACTTGCATTGCGGATTGCGGAATTCGGATTGCGGATTCTAAGAAATTAACTGAATTCTTCTTCCAATCCGCATTCCGCAATCTAAAATCGTCAGGCGGTTTCGCCACCGCCCTGTTTATCGCCAATCTGTTTGATGACCACTGCGAGGTTGCGCGGCACGGCGGAAAGCACCGTGACGAGTCGTTGCGCCTGGCAGTTAATCAAGAACATCACTTTGGAAATCAAAACTTCCTTCGGCGGCAGACTGGCAAACGCCTCGACCTGGCTGAGCGCCACCACCCGCCCCTCGACGACGCCCGCCTTGAAGGTAAACACGTCCGGGTTTTCCTTCGCGAACTTGGAAACCGCTTTGGACAGCGTAACGGGGTCGCCCGACGAGACAGCGATGGCCGTCACGCCCTTGAAGTGTTCCGACGCCTGTTCAAACGGCGTCCCGACCGACGCCCTGCGCGCCAGTGTATTCTTGACGACCGAATAGGTCGCGCCCGCTTCACGCAGGCGATTGCGTAACTCCTGATCCTTCGACACAGTCATCTTGTTAAAGCCGACGAGCATTGCGGCAGTCGCTTCTTGAAACTGCTGTGTGAGGGCTTCGAGGTCTTTCTGTTTGTGTTCTCTTGTCTTCATCTTCTCTGCTCCTCACCCTTATTTGACGTAAGCCGTTTCATCGAGCAGCACGCCCGGACTCATCGTGGATGCGAGGTTAACTTTTTTGACGTATTTGCCCTTCGCCGTCGAAGGCTTGGCGCGGACGACCGCATCTAGCAGCACTTGCGCGTTTTCGCGCAGGAGTTGCGACTCGAAAGAAACCTTGCCGATGCCGACGTGAATGACGCCCGTCTTATCGACGCGATATTCGACCTTGCCTGCCTTCGTCTCACGCACGGCGGTCGTCACATCGAACGTCACCGTACCCGTCTTCGGATTTGGCATCAACCCGCGCGGGCCGAGAATTTTGCCGAGTTGACCGACCGAGCGCATCATGTCGGGCGTAGCGATAACGGCATCGAAATCGAGCCAACCGCCTTTAATCTTGTCCACCATGTCGTCGCCGCCGACGAAATCCGCGCCCGCCTCTTCGGCCTCGCGAATCTTGTCGCCCTGCGCGATAACGAGCACGCGCTTCGACTTACCAAGCCCGTGCGGTAAAACGACGGTGCCGCGTACGAGTTGGTCGGCCTTGCGCGGGTCAACGCCGAGCCACATCGTCAGTTCAACCGTCTCGTCAAACTTGGCGAAAGTAATCTCTTTGACCTTCGCCAATCCTTCGTCGAGATTGTATTTCCGTCCCGGCTCAATCTTTTCCAGAGCCGCACGGTACTTCTTTCCGTGACTTGCCATTTGTGCTTCCTCCGAGGTGCAAGCGAAGCCTTTCAATTGCGGATTTCGGAATGCGGATTAACAATCCGTTCGCCTTGTCTCCGACAACTAAATCAACTTCTCCCTCTCAATGGTTGCGAGATGCAGACTCTCGAATTCTGCTTTTCTTCAATCCGCATTCCGCAATCGGCAATTACTGAAACAGTAACTACTCAATCGTGAGTCCCATATTCTTGGCCGTGCCTTCGATGATGCGGACGGCGGCTTCGACGTTCGTCGTGTTGAGGTCGGGCAGTTTGAGTCGCGCAATCTCTTCGATTTTGTCGCGCGAAATCGTGCCGATTTTTTCCTTGTTCGGCTTGCCGGAGCCTTTCGAGACGCCCGCCGCTTTCTTCAAGAGGTCTGCCGCCGGAGGCGTCTTGGTCTCAAACGTGAAGGAGCGGTCGGCGTAAACCGTGATGACGACCGGAATCTTCATGTCCGGGTCGGCCTGCGCCGTCTTCGCGTTGAAAGCTTTGCAGAACTCCATGATGTTGACGCCGTGCTGACCGAGCGCGGGGCCGATGGGCGGTGCCGGATTGGCCTTGCCCGCCGGAACCTGCAACTTGATATAACCTGTTATCTTCTTTGCCATTGTTAGTAAATCGTGAATGGTAAATGGTAAATCGTGAAAGACAGTTTTTATCTATTCGCGATTTACGATTTACGATTTACGTCCTTTATTCGTCTTCCGTAAATGTTACTTTCTCGACATCGAGGAAATTCAATTCGACGGGCGTCGAGCGACCGAAAATCGTGACCACGACCTTGAGCGTGGATTTGTCTGCGTTGACCTCTTCAACCTTGCCCGTGAAACTGGCGAACGGCCCCGACTTGATACGCACCGTCTCGCCCGACGTGTAGGTAAACTTCGGCTTCGGCTTCTCCGCCGCCTCGGTCACGTTGTGGACAATCTGGTCAACTTCCTGCGGCGTCAGCGGCGTCGGCGTCTGTCCGCCGACAAAGCCCGTCACTTTGGGCGTTGATTTAATCAGGTGAAAAACGTTATCGGGGATGTGGCCGCGTTCGTCGCACTCAATCTGCACCAGCACGTAGCCGGGGTAGAACATACGCGACGACTCGACGCGCTTGTTGCCGCGCATCTCAACCACCGTCTCGGTCGGCACCAGCACCTCTGTTATCTCGGCTTGCAAATCGGTGTCGCGGATGCGCGCCTTCAAGGAGTCGCGCACCTTCTTTTCGTGCCCCGAATATGTGTGAAGGATGAACCACTGCTGCATTTCAGAATTCCTTGCTTCGGCTTCCGATAGAGACGCCGCCGAACCTTTTAACTAATCAAACGTTCAATCTGTCCAATCAAAAATGTAAAGCCTTTGTCTATCGCCCAGAGGTAGAAAGCGAAGAAAACGACGGCGATGATAGTGATAATCGTCGTGTTTCTGACCTCCAACGCCGTCGGCCACGAAACGCGTTTCAACTCCGCGCGCACGTCGTGCACAAACGTCGCGGCGCGCCCGAAGAAGCCTTCGCGCGGCCCCTCGACGCCGCGTTCACGTCGCACAGCACGCCCCTCTTTGCCTTCGCCAAACCTTGCGGCACGCGGTGCGGCGGATGCGCCCGCCGGAACATCCGACGAACTCACGCGTCCCGGAGGCGGCTCCGGCAGCAGATTCGCGTCATCCTCCCTGTCCGTCATCTGGTCGTCCTCTTTCTTCGACACCCGATTTCTTCCTTTTCACTCAAACCATTACTGACAGGGGTATCAGGATTTGAACCCGAACTTTCGGTTTTGGAGACCGACGTGCTAACCGTTGACACTATACCCCTCTATGAAGGGATGTGGGCGGAGGGATGAGGGATGAATAAAACAAATTTCTCATTCATCTCTTATCCTTCATCCTTTATCCCTTACTTAGTCTCTTTATGAGACCTGTGGCAACGACAACGACGGCAGAACTTTTTGAATTCGAGACGCTCCGTGGTCGTCTTCTTATTCTTCGTCGTCACGTAGTTCCGACTCTTGCATTCCGTGCACTGAAGCACCACATTATCGCGCGGCATAATTTACCTTTACTCTCTTCAATCCGCTCACAAGCGGCTCAAAACTACTCTACAACAAAAACAACTCGGACGAGATTCGGCAGCTATTCAATGATGTCAGAGATGGTGCCCGCTCCCACCGTTCGCCCGCCTTCTCTGATCGCGAACCTTAACCCCTTCTCCATCGCGATCGGCGTGATCAACGTGATCTCCATCGCTACGTTATCCCCAGGCATTACCATCTCTACTCCC
>DASVTU010000022.1:0-176172 GCA_036387415.1 Pyrinomonadaceae bacterium
TGTGGGGCCGGCAGTACTACGGCGACACGCGCACCCTGGACGTCCACGTCCGGCGGCTGCGGCAGAAGCTGGGGGGGTGCGGCGGGTGCGTCGAGACGGTGGTGGGCGTCGGCTACCGCTTCGTCGGCTGCGCGGCCGGGGAGGACGCCGGAGCGGGCGCTCCGCCCGAGCAGTAAGAAAGTACACGTCCCCGCCTGAGACTACCTATCTCGCGGGACACATCCGCCGGACGCGACGGGTCGCGCCTCCGGCGTGCGCCGTCGCGCGAACAATCACGCTCCGGGCCGGACGCGGCCGATTATGTTAAGAATCCGGATGGCGGGGATGGCGGCAATGTTTCTTCGGCCGCCGGGGAAGGGGTTGCAACTGTGCGTCAGGCGTTCTGCGTGAGATGGGAGTCGGCCATCTTCTTGATGTCGCGCGATTCCATCTCCTTATCAGTGAATATCTTGATGAGTGCCACCGCCTCCGCGTACTCCATGTCGGTTCTGATGACGGCGGTGCGGCCCTTGTCTTTGGGAGAAGCGGTGGTGTGCCTTCTTCTGACCTGGTATTTGACAGACGTGTCGCCTTCAAACTTCGCCTTGCTGCCCGGCATCGCTTGCAGCGTGTAGGTGTACATTCAGTTGCTCCTTTGAAAAAGTCTTCCGCCCTGTACAGTCATCTTACACCTCGCCCCGAACCGGTGTCATGCGGCGGCGCCCACGGGGCCGGGTCACGTATATCGCGCGGCGGGTTGCGCCAGCACACTTGCGCGACCGCGCGGAGCGCTTGCGGCGCCGAAAGACCGAAAGCGCCGCCTGCGACAGAGTGCGTTCGTAGGCGGCGCCCCGATGCTTGAGGTGTCGGTTTAGGCCGGGCCCGGCGCGGCTTTAGAAGCGGCGCCCGCCGTCACGGGTCTCGCGCGGCTTGGCGACGTTGACGGTCAGGTTACGGCCGCCCAAGTCGTTGCCGTTGAACTGCGCGATGGCGGCCTCGCCCTCCTCCTTCGTGGACATCTCGACGAAGCCGAAGCCGCGCGAGCGGCCCGTGTCGCGGTCCTCGACGACCGTGGCCGTCTCGACCGTGCCGGCCTGCTGGAAATGCTCGCGGAGGTTCTCGCCCGAAGTCTCGAACGCAAGGTTGCCGACGTAAAGTTTCATGGACATGTGTGTACCTCTCCCTTTTCGGAGTATCAAGAGAAGCTTTCGAATCGAAGGGACTTCGGTGTAACGGTAGCAGCGAAGGCTCGTGTTCGGGTGCTCTGACGGAGCGGCTTCTGTGTTTTAGAACCGGCCTGCTCTCGAACCGTCCGAACCGCCGCCTGCTGAGGCGTGGGGCGCTTCACCGTGAACGCGCAAGAGAAGGAGTGACTGTTAAGTATGATGCGCCCCGGGGCCGCATAGTTGTAGGAGGCGAAGGCCGCGGCCGGTCAGTGTCCCACGGGAATCCGCTGGAAGCGCGTTTTACCCTCGTCGTCCTCCCAGGAGATGTCCAGCACGTAGGGCTTGACTTCGCCCGCCACGGCCAACAGGCGCCCCAGCTGGTCGAGGCCGGCGCCGGCCTGCCGGCCGTCAATCAGGGTCTTGTGGGAGAGGACGGCCTTCTCTTTCGGCAGCACCGATTTGATGGGCTCGAACTTGATGTGGGCCCGCGAGGGCCCGCCGCCGGGAGTCTCCTCGTCCTTCAGGAAGACGGCCAGAATCTCGACGCCCTTGCACGTCTGGTCGCTCGTGTTCGTCAGCTCTAAAAGCACACGCGCTTCGGCTTCGATGAATCTGGCGGTAAAAGGCTTTTCCATTTTGTTGCTCGAAGGCCGCGCCCTCCCACCGAGAGAGTTAGAAGCGGCGGAGCGGGCGCATCATTCGACACCCGCCGAGGAAAGTATACTATATGCCGGCGGCCCGGGCGCGTCTGTGCCCTATGCCACATACAGGCTATAGTTTCGGGAGCGTTCTGTGCGCCGCGAAACATATGATATGCTTTCGGCGGAACATCCGTCCGAAGGCTGTCCCCGGCCTGACGCCGACTTTGACCGGAACCGTCAGGCGGCTTCACCACAGTCCGCTTCAGTCCGCTTCGTTTCACGTGTCCTGCCTAAACGACAATGAGCACAGACTCTAAAATCAAAGTCATCAAGCTCGCCGAGCGAAAGCGGCGGGCGAAAGCGCGCGTCAGGAAGGGCCGGGCCGCCGCCCTTCAAGCCCGGCCCGATAAAGCGCGGGAGGCCGCCGCCACCGTCAACGGCTGGGTTGACGAGCTGCGGCAGCAGAAGCGGCAGGGCGCCGGCGCGGCGAGCGATTTCAATGACCTGTTCAAGGAAGAAAGTGACGAACGCCCGGGCAAGAGTTGAGCCCCCTGCCTCGTGAGACCTTAGCGGCCTCTAACCCTCCGGTGCTTGTCCCCTCTTGAGGGAAGAAAAAAATGGGCGTCACCCCGCGAGGGGTGACGCCCTTTCGATTCCGGCGCGGGCGTGCCGCGCAGGGCGAGAAAGTTTAGAACTCGAACCGGATGGCGAACTGCATGCGGCGCGGGCTTTCGAGGCCCTGGCCCTGCGTCGAGAGCGACGGCGACAACTGCCCGAAGGTCTGGCTGTTGATGTCGATCAGCAGCGGCAGCAGGAAGTTGTTGCGGTTCGTCACGTTGAACGCCTCGGCGCGAAGCTCGATGTAGGTCCGCTCCGAGAAGCTGATCCTCTTGGCGAGGCCGACGTCCATGTTGAACTGGTTCGGCCCGTTGACGATGGCGCGCTCCAGGTTGCCGAGCGCCCCGGCCGGGACGTTGAAGAAGACCTGCCCGGGGAAGGTCGGCTGGCCGGCCCCGCGCGTGGCCTGGCTGGTCACGCTCCCGTCGGCGTTCTTCGTGATGAGCAACACGTCGGGGTTGATGTAGTAGCGCACGCCGTCGCGCGTGAAGTCGCCGAAGAGGTTCTTGATCTCGTCCTTCGACAGCGACGAGTTGGCGGTGTTGCGGGTCGAGCGCGCGCCGCGGTTCACCGTGCCGCGCGGGTCGACGATGCTGATCGGGCGGCCGCTGCCGTAGCGCAGGATCGTCGTCAGGCGGAACCCGCCGAAGATCTTGTCAACCGCGCCGCCCTCGTTGAGGAAGCGCTTGCCGCGGCCGAAGGGCAGCTCGTAAATCGAGTTGAAGTTGAACGAGTGCGTCTGGTCGAAGTCCGCGCGCGAGTACTCCAACTGCGGGCTGTTCAGGTCGAGGAACGGGTCGAAGAGCGCCTGCGCGGTGCCGACGGCGTCCGTCAGGTCCTTCGAGAACGTGTAGTTGACCTGGTAGGAGAACCCGCCCGTGAAACGGCGGCGGAACTCCGCCTGGAACGAGTTGTAGTAGTTGCGCGCGCCGTTGAAGAGCAGGTCGACCGCGCCCGTGTTCGGGTTCGGGAGCAGCGGGAACTGCTGCTGGCCGGCGGGGCGGTTCGTGTTGAGGTCGGCGTTGATGGCCAGGAAGTTCGCGGCCAGCTCGCCGGGCGTGCCCGCCGAGAGCTGGTTGTTGAAGGTGGCCAGCGCGAGGCCGCCCGTGCCGACGCGCAGCGGCGAGGTCGTCGCCGTGCCGAAGACCGTCAGGTTCTGGCAGCCCGCCGTCGTGCAGAAGGCGTTGCCGGTCAGGTTGAAGTTGGCCTGCGCGCGCAGGAAGTCTTCGAAGAACCCGTTGTTGAAGATCTGAACCTGGTTGTAGTCAATGCCGCGGAGCAGGTTCTTGCTGATGGAGCCGACGTAGCGCACCTCGACGGCGTTCTTGCCGAACTCGCGCTGGAGGCCGAGGCTGAACTCGTGCTGCTTGCCGGTCTCGACGTTCGGGTCCACGGCGAAGACCGTGCCGAAGTTGTTGAAGGCGGCCGTGTTGTTCTGCGCGAACGTGCGCGGCAGCACGAGCGACGGCGGCGGGGCGATGCTGGGCACCGTCTCGGGGCGGATGTTGAGCACGGACGAGCCGCCGACGACGGCCGCGTTCGCGGTCGAGCCGAGGCCCTGGTTGCCGGCGTTGGCGTTACGGGCCGCGGTCAGGAACTGGTCGGGCACGTAGCTGACGCGGTAGCCGCCGCGGATGACGGTGCGGCCCTCGCCGCCCGTGAAGAGCCGGCCCAGGCCGTCGTTGAACTGCGGGGCCCAGGCGAAGCTGATGACGGGCATGAAGTTGTTCTTGTCCGCCTTGAAGAAGCAGAACTCGCAGCCCGCGTTGCCGCCGATGACCTGGTAGCCGCCGTTCGGGTCGAGCAGGGTCTGGCGCACGTCGGCGCCGGCCGGGATGATCGGCTCCAGCGCGATGCCGTTCTGGAGCTTGAGCGGCGTGTAGAGCTCGTAGCGCAGCCCGAGGTTGAGGGTCAGCGTCGGGCTGAAGCGCCACTGGTCCTGCACGTAGCCGGCGTAGATGTCGTAGGCGTAGAACTGCGCCAGCGACGTCGCCGTCAGCGGGCCGGTCGGGCTGGTCGGGTTGAAGGTCTGCGTGCCGGCGCTGATGATGCCGCCGAGCAGCGCGTAGAGCGAGTTGGCGCGCGTCACGTTGGCCGCGCTGATGTTGGCCGCGGGGATGCCGGCGGCCGCCGCCAGCTGGGCCGCGGTGAACTGCGGCGAGTTGCTGCTGACGTTGAGCGTGAAGGTCGGGACGATGCCGGCGTCGTTGAACGGCTTGATGCGGAAGAACTGGAAGTTGCCGCCGAAGCGGAGCGAGTGGTTGCCGGTCGTGTAGCTGGCGTTGTCCTGGAGGTTGTAGTTGTGCTGGACGCGCCCCTGGTCGAGGAAGCGCGGCTCCGGCTCGTTAATCAGCGCCGAGTCGAGGAAGAAGCTCGGGATGTCGGCGAAGCGGTCGAAGATGGCCGCCGGGAAGCTGAAGCCGCCGCGCACCTCGTTGGTGAAGCTGTTGGTGATCGTCGAGTTCCAGGCGAGCGACATGAACTTGTTGATGCCCGGCTGGACGGTCGGCGGAGTGGTCGTGTAGAAGTTCAGCTCCACGTCGGGGCGCTGCACGATCTCCTTCTTGTAGGTGAACACGCCGCTGATGGTGTTCCGGTCGTTGACGTCGTAGTCGTTGCGCAGGGTGTAGAAGTTGTAGTCGTCGTTGAAGCTCGCGTTGTAGCTGTAGAGGCCCTGCACGGGGTTGCCGCCCGGCGTGTTCGGCAGCGGCAGCCCGTTGAGGATGCGCGCCTGGACGATCGGGTTGATGCCGGTCGGGGCGTTGAGGTTCGCGCTCGACGGGGTCACGCCGAAGAGGTTGACGCTGCGCGTGACGCCGGTGGCGTCGACGAACTGGAAGTTGCCGGTGCGCGCGGCCGCCGTCAGCACCGTGCCGGTGTTGGTCTGCGACTGGCGCAGGTACTGCTTCTCGTACGAGAAGAAGAAGAAGCCCTTGTCCCTGACGACGGCGTCGCCGCCCTCGCCGAAGTTCGGGAGCGGCATCGGGCCGCCGACGCGGCCGCCGAACTGGTTGCGGTTGAGGTAGGAGCGCGGGACGTTCTCGGTGCCGAGGGCGTTGCGGCCGGCCGAGTTGTTGGTGTAGGTGTTCGCGGAGAAGTACGAGTTGCGGTTGTACGCGAAGACCGCGCCGTGGAACTCGGACTGGCCGCGCGGCGTGACGAGCTGCACCTGCGCGGCGCCGTAGCCGGAGTCGGCGCCCGCGTTCTGCGTGATGACGTTGAACTCGCCGGTGTCGTCGCTCGACGCGCGCTCGGGCGAGAAGTCGGTCGCGTTGGCGCGGATGAAGTTGTCGTTGACGTTGATGCCGTCGCGCGTGATGTTGGTGAAGGACGTGCGCTGGCCGTTGATGTAGGTCACGCTGCCGCCGGTGGCCTTGGCCGTGCCGGGCTGGAGCGGGATGAGGGCCAGCGGGCTGCGGCCGTCGAGCGGCAGCGACTGAATCTGCTGGGGGCTGACCGTGCTGTTCAGCTCGCCGTTGGACTGGTTGACGACTTCCGCCCCGGCCGTGACCGTGACGGTCTCGGTGACGCCGCCGACCTCAAGGTTCGGGGTCAGGGGGTAGTCGGTGCCGGCGTCAACCTTCACGCCGGTGGCGTTGAAGGTCTTGAAGCCGGTCGCCGTGACGACCACGGTGTAGGTGCCGGCCTCAAGCTGGGGCACCGAGAACGTGCCCTCGCCGCTGGAGGTGACGGTGCGCTCTCGCTTCGTATTCTCATCAATGACCTTGACGGTCGCGCCGGCGATGACCCCGTCGGGACCCGAGATGGTGCCGACGATGCGCCCCGCGCTGGACTGTGCCAACGCCGGCGTCGCGAACAGCGCCGCCAACAGCACAAAAACTGCAAATCTTTTCATTTGAGGCTCCTTACCCTGAAAGATGTAACCCGCGATTCCGAACTCGTTTGATTTTCTGGGGAGTGCGTTAGCCTGGAGTGGCGTGCTCAACGAGTCGTCACTAACTACCGCTTACCAGTTAGGCGTAACCAAGCAACAATTATTCCTTCGCCGGAAGCCCTGAAAATCCTTTGTTTTTGTCATGCCCCGTCCGCCCGGCCTGATTTTCTCCATTTTTTTGGAGATTTCTTTAGTTTTATTGAGTAATTTATACATAGATGGATTGAGGGCAGGGGGCTTCAGCCCGCCGGAACTCGGGCGGCGTGGGCGTCAGGGACGGCGGCGTTTGTCGGCCGCGCAAGGGGGGCGAGCCGGCGCCGCCCCCTTAAATTCCGGCCGACTCGTCGCCGCGATATTGAGTAGCTGATTTCGTGTGCGCTACACTTGACCCACGAACTCTGAAGCGCGGCACCCCGGGCCCGCGCGCCGTACTCTTTCGACGGAGGAGAATTATGAAGGACTTTCGGTTCTTTGGCCGTATCTTGCTCCCCATCATCTGGGCTCTGGCCCTCGGGCTGCCCGCGCCCCGTCCGGCGTCAGCCGCCGTGGCCGGTGAAAAACTGAAGCCCGAAGAAGTAGTCTCGAAGCATCTCGACTCCATCGGGGCGAAGGAGGCGCGCGATTCGGTGACGAGCCGCGTCATCGTCGGGACGTGCAAGTACAGCTACCGCGCGCGCGGGGTCGGCCAGACCACGGGGCGGGTCGTGCTGGCCTCGGAAGGCGAGAAGAGCCTGATCGGCATGGAGTTCCCCGAGGCCGATTACCCTCACGAGAGGTTAGGCTTCGACGGCCGAAAGTTCTCGACGGGCTACATCAGACCGGGCACACGCACCGTCTTCGGGGATTTTTTATACGGACACAGTGATGTCTTCCGCGAGGGCCTCATCGGCGGGACCTTGAATCAGGCGTGGCCGCTGGCGAACCTTGCGGCGCGGAACGCGAAGCTGGAGTACGCGGGCGGCGGGAAGGTCAACGGCAAGGAAGTTCACGTCCTCAGGTACCTCCCGAAGAAAGGCTCTGATTTTCAAATCAAGCTTTACTTCGACGCCGCGACGTTCCAGCACGTGAGGTCGGAGTACGAGCAGGTCATCAGCGCCGGGCTCGGGCGGACGGATAAGGATTCCGCGGGCCAGAGGGCGTCGAGCTATAAAATTGTCGAGGACTTCTCCGACCACAGGAAAGAGGGCGGCCTGGTGTTGCCGCACACCTATAAAATACGTTTCCTGGCCGACGACCGGGCCAGCGCGAGGGAGATGGACTGGGTGATCGACTTCGCGCAGTACGGCTTCAACGGGCAAATCCCCGCCGGCTCGTTCGACGTGGAATCTTTTAAAACGGGGTCGTAGCAAAAGCCCGCACGCGGGAGAACGAAAAGGCCGCCGGGGATTATTCCCGGCGGCCTTACGTTTTCGACCTCGGCTCGAAGTTACGGGCCGAACCTCCTCCGGTACTCGTCCGAAGAGATGAAGGCTTTCACCATCTCCGCGTTGATGTAGTTGCCGCCGAACTCGTTGAGCTTCGAGAGCCAGAAGTTGTAGCCGTCGAAGTTCGTGTCCGGCGTCTCGTTGGGCGCGCGCCGCAGGTAGCCGAGGTATTGCATCAGCACGAACGCCTTCGTGAACTGACGGCGCCGGAATTCACGGTTCTCGGCGACGGCGCGGAGCACCTGCGCCCGCGTGCCGGCGCCCGTGGCGAGGTCGGCGACCAGCCGGTCGCGCTCGGCCTGTGTGAGCGACCCGCCCGCGGTCGGGTTCAGCGGGTCGCCGGTGTTGGCGTTGAGCGCGTCCACGAACTGAGCGGCCGTCAACGTCTGCGGGTAGGCGGTGAGGAACTGCGTGCGCTGGACGAAGCCGTCAAGGAACGCCTGCCGGTTCGCCTCAAGCCTGTTCTCCCAGCCCGTTGCGCCCACCACCACGCCCTCGCCTATCGCGCTCGTGTCGGTCAGGAACGTCCTCGGCGCCAGCCGCTCGCCCGAGTTGAAGGCTGCCTTGTGGAGGAGGAAGGCGAGGAAGCCCGTCTCCTGAAACTCTATCGAGAGGAAGAAGGCGGCCGAGACGTTGACGCGCTTGACCTCGCGGCAGGCGGCGTCGGCGCCGCACTGGTCTATCTCGCCCGTCCAGAACCGGAGGCCGGAGTCGTCCGCGTCGCGGTTGAGGAAGTCGCGGTAGTGCTGGCGGACGAAGAAGGAGGTGTCGTCCGCGGGGTTCAACTGACCCGCCGCGGCGTCGTTGTCGAGGACTCTGACGAGCGACCCGGACGGCGTGCCCAGCGCCGCGCCCCCGGTCGGGGCGCTCAGGACGACCTGTAGAAACTCGTCGCCCTCGACGTAGGCGTCGTCGGCGACGAAGACGCCGAAGGTCTTCGTCGTCTCGCCGGCGGCGAAGCGCAGCGTCCCGAGGGCCGGCGTGTAGTCGCGCCGGTCGGAGGCGACGCCGCTGCCGCTGAGGGTAAAGGTCGAGTAGCCGACGGCCGCGGGCGACGAGGAGTCGCCCGAGCGCGTCACGGTCACCGCGACGACGCCCGCGCCCTCGGACGCCTTGAACTCGCGCGCGTTGAACTGCACGGTCGGCGGCCCCGCCGTCGTGTCGTTGTCTTTGATGACGCAGGCGCCCCGCGCGCGCGCGATGGCCGTGTTGGAGGGCGACGAGAGGAGCAGCGCGAAAGTCTTGTCCGTCTCGACGATGGTGTCGCCGTAGACGGCGACCGAGACGGCGGTCGAGGTGACGGCCGGGGCTATCTGGAAGATGCTGTTGAGCGGCGAGTAGTCTTCGACGGAGTCGGCCGTGCCGTCGGCCGTGCGGGCGTTGAAGCTGACGGCGCGGTCGGTCAGCCCCGTGCGCGTGACCGTGAAGGTGGCGAGTCTGGTGCCGCCGTCGCCCTCCGTGACGGTGACGTCGTCCACGGCGATGCTCGGCAGCGGGTCGTCGTTCACAATCGTCATCGTCGCCACCGAGGGGCTCCCGACCGAGCCGGTGCCGCCGGCGGTGTTGAGGATGAGGTTCACCGTCTCGTCGCGCTCGTTGACGTCGTCGTTGACGACCGTCATCGTCAACGTCTTGACCGTCTCGCCCTCTTCAAAGGTCAGGGTGCCGGAAGGCAGCGTGAAGTCGCTGCCGGGGCTGGGCGTGTTCCCCGTCGCCGCGAAGTTGACGGTCGCGGTGCCGGCGCTCCCGTTGACGCGGTTGACGGTGATGGTGGCGGTGCCCGCGTTCTCGCTCACGCTGTAGCTGCCGGCGCTGAACTGGAGCGCGCCGCCGCTGGCGACGACGAGGTCGAAGGTCTGCGTGGCCGAGGGGGCGACCCCGTTGCTCGCGGTGACGGAGATGTTGGCGTAGGTGCCCGGGGACGAAGTCGTGCCCGCGAGGAGGCCCGCCGGGGTCAGGAACATGCCCGGCGGCAGCGCGCCCCCGGTGTGGGCGAAGGTCGGCGCGGGGGAGCCCGACGCCTGGAAGGTGTGCGAGTAGGGACGGCCGGCGATGGCGCGCGCGGGGGCCGCGCTGGTGAACTGCGGCGGCGCGTCGTCGTCGAGGATGTTGAGCGTGGCGGCGGGGATGGCCCCGGCGGTCGCGCCCCCCGAGAGCGAGAGCTGTAGCTGTAGCGTCTCGTCGGGCTCGTCGAGCAGGTCGTTCACGATGGGGAGTTGAATCGTCTTGTCCGCCGCGTCGCCGTCCGCCCATGTCGCAAAGAGGTCGCCTTGCACCCGCTTGATGTCAGGTTCGAGGGCGGTAAAACTCCCGGCGGCGACGACCTTGCCGTCGGGCTGGACGCGGGCGGAGTAGACGGTATCCGACTCCGCGAAGGCGGAGGCGAAGGACGTGTCCAGGCTGCCGTCCGTGTTCAGTCGGGCGAGGCGGCGGCGGACGGTCCCCCCGACGACTCCGAACCCGCCGCCGATAATCAGCTTCCCGTCCGGCTGCAAGTCCATCGTGACCGGCGTCGAGTCCAGGCTCGTCCCCGGGTCGAAGGAGGTGTCGAGGCTGCCGTCGGCGTTCAAGAGGGCGACCCGCCCCCGTGGAACGCCCTGGACGTTGGAGAAGTGGCCGCCGACGAACACCTTGCCGTCGGGCCTGAGCGCCACCGCGAGGGTGGTGCCGCTCGTCGGCGACTGGCCGCCGTAAAAGTCGAGGTCGAGGCTGCCGTCCGTGTTGTAACGATGGAGGTCGTTCGTGTTGAAGCCGCCGGCGATGACCTTGCCGTCCGGCTGCACGGCCATCGCGTAGACGTTGCTGCGCGAAGGCGGGTTGAAACCGGGGTCGAGCGTGCCGTCCGGGTTGAGGCGCGCGAGGTGGCTGCGCGCGACGCCGTTGATGTTGTTGAAGTAGCCGCCGACGTAGACCTTCCCGCCCGGCGCCGCCGCGACCACGTAGACCGAGTCGTCGGAGGTCAGCCCCGGCGCCGCGTTGAAGGAGGGGTCAACGGTGCCGTCCGGGTTGAGCCGCAGGACGCGGCCGCGCGCCTCTTCGTTGGCGGCCGTGAAGCCGCCGCCGATGAGGATTTTGCCGTCGGGCAGCACCGCCACCGAGCTCACGTGGCCGTTTAAAGTCGGGGTGGTGAAGGCCGGGTCGGGGATGCCGCTGGTCAACAACCTCCGGACGGTGCGCACCTGCCCGATGAGGATTTTGCCGTCGGGCTGGAGCGCCAGAGAGTCCTGAAAGGTTAAGTCTACGGTAGCGTGGCGGGTGAAGGTGGTGTCCACCTCGCCCGGTCTGAGCAGGTAGTCGGCCGCGCCCGCAGTCCCGCCCGCGAACGTGACTCTGGCCGCGACCTTACCGTCCGTCCCGCCCGTGCGCGTGAGCGTGAGCGAGGCGTTGCCCGCGCCCTCGCCGACGTCGTAGGTGAGATTCGTGAAGGAGAGCGTCCCGGGGCCGCCGGCCGCCGCGACAACCGCCGTGATGAAAAGGGCGAGCGCGGGGGCGAGCGCCGACACTAACGTTCGCGTTTGGGGGATGCGCGACATTCGTCTACTCCTCGGGAATCGAAATTCAGGGGCAAGACCTGCGGCTGCGTCGGGCGGCGAAAGAAAGGTGGTTCCGCGCGGGCGTGGCGGAGGTCTTCGCGCCCCGCCACTCGGCCGCCGTCGAATGTTAAAGGTGAAAGTGGATTACGTCTGCGACCCTTGTCACGCGCCGCACGGGGAGGTGGGCCTGAGCAATCTCGCCAAGAGCGGGAGGGATTATAAGGGCAAAGTGGTCGAAGTCAAGACAACGTCAGTTTATTTAAAGTCTCATGAAAGAGAACGTCAGGAGTCCGATAAAGCCCCCCATCTGTCTCTGCGGCAGTGGAATCCACCTCACGCCAACCCCTGATAGATCAACTGTAGCCCGGTCAGGAGCAGACAACTTTGGGAGATTCTGTAGAACCACTCGTGGTTCACACGGTTCTGCATCCACAGGCCGAGCCACACGCCGGCGGGGGCCAGCGGCGACAGAACCAGACTGGTCAGCAGGTTGGACGAAGACAACTGCCCGAGCCACGCGTAGGGCAGCAGCTTGACGGCGTTAACTATCATGAAGAACAGGTTGACGGTCGCCACGAAGGTCACCTTATCCAAACGCTGCGGCAGCATGTAGACCATCACGGGCGGCCCACCCGCGTGCGCGACGAAGCTGGTAAACCCGGACACGCCGGACCAGAAACTCCCCTTGACCGCCGACCTGCCGCCCGGCTCCTGCCTCTTTGCGAAACCGAACCAACTGTTAAGAGTAAACAGCACGGCGATGGCGCCGAGCATGATGCGGATGCTGTCCTCCTTAAACATGCCGAAGGTGAGCGCCCCGGCCGCGATGCCTACCAGCGCCCCCGGAATCATGATTCTGAGGTTGGGCGCGTCCCATTTCTTGTAGTAGACGCGAAACCCGACCAAGTCCATCAGGCAGAGAACCGGCAACAGTATCGCCGCGGCCTGCGGCGGGGAGATGACGAGCGCCATCAAGGGGACGCCCAGGCCGCCGACGGCGCTGCCGAAGCCCCCCTTTGAGATACCGCTGAGCAGGACTGCCGGGACGGCTACGAGATAAAAGAGGGGGTCGTTGATGAGCATCAGCACTCACTTCGCCAGCGGGCGCACCCACGCCAGCAGCTCGTCAAGGAATACGCCGGGCAGCGCGAGCAAGGCGGCGTGCCCCTCGCCCTTGAGCACGACCAGTTCCTTCGTCGGCGCCTCCACGGATGAGAAGTATTCCGCCGCCGGCGCCGCCGGCGACTGAAGGTCTGCGTCGCCCTGTAGGACGAAGAACGGCACCTCAAACTTCGTCCCCAGCCGGCGCGCGTCGTAATTCATCAGCTCCGCGAAGAGCCTTTCTGACGAGAAGCCGAAGGCGTCGAAGAGCGTGTAGGCGTCCTTCAGCGAGTAGCCCGGCGCGGTCAGCGCCGCGGCGAAGACGTTCGGCAGGCTCCGGCCGGAGGCGGACGGCGGCGAGTGCTTCACCGCGAGCCGCCCCTTGACCATCCACGTCTTGAAGTCCCTGTAAGGCGGCCGGCCGATGCCTTCGAGGGCCCTGACCGCCTTTTCGTCACCCGCCGCCCGCACCCGCTCCAGTAGCAGTTCGTAAGAGACCTCCTCGTTGCGCGGCATGTCAACTATCTGCCCGGTGCCGACGTAAGCGTAAAACAACTCCGGCCGCCGCACGACCATGTTCACCCCGAGAATCGTGCCCCACGAGTGTGCCAGCAGAATCACTCTCTCTTTACCGAGGCGCCTGCGAACGAGCTCGGCCACCTCTATCCCGTCACGACTCAACCGGTCGATGGTCAACTCGCCGCCGCCGGCCTTGCCACAGCGCCCGAATGTACGGCCGGCGCCGCGCTGGTCCCACTGGACGACGGTGAAATGCCGCTCCCACGAGCGGAACAGACCCGTGAAAGGGATGTATGAAAAGCCGGGGCCGCCGTGGAGGATGAGGACGACGGGGTTGTCGCGGCTCTCGCCCCGAATCTGAAGCCACTGTTCGACGCCGCCGACCCTTGCGAAGAAGCCTTCATTGACCCCGCCGGGCGTGCCGACGGCGAGCGCCCGAGCGTTACGGTGCTGGCGGTAAGCGCGGTAGACGAGCGCCCCGGCCAGCGCCGACGCCATCAGCCCGAAGGCCACAAGGCCGCCCTTCCAAGCGAGGCCGAGGACAAATCTCATCGCGTGTTTCTCCGGCAACGTGCGGCCCGATGTAGAGAATTTTTGCCCGCCCCGTCGGGGGCGCCCGCAAGGGATGCGGGGACTGACCATAGCAGCCAGCCTCATAAAATACAAGCCGGTATTTTATACGGCGCCGTATTTTATATGGTTCCGGCCTCTTATATTTTTGGTATGATGGCGGCCATGCCCCAAACGAAGGGAGCCCGCCGCGCGGGGGCGACGAAAGGCGACAAGAGGGAGCGTACCCGGGCGCGTTTAATCGCCGCCGCGGTCGAGGTCGTCGGCGAGAAGGGATTCGAGCGCACCTCGCTCGAAGCAGTGGCGCGCCGGGCCGGCATGACCCGGGGCGCCATCTACGGCAACTTCAAGGATAAGGAGGAGCTGTTCCTGGCCGTCGCCGAGACGCGTTGGGAGCCCATCGCCCCGCCCCTCAGGCAGGGCGCCACGCTCAGAGAGCAGATGCGCACGCTGGGCAAGGCGGTCGCCTCGGCGGCCGAAGAGCGTAAGACGCGCGCGGTCGGCGCTCTCTCGTTTCAACTCTACGCCCTCACGCACGAGGAGATGCGGGCGCGGCTGGAGCGGGCGAACGCGGAGATTTATCTCTGGGCCGAGGGAGAGCTGAAGAAGTACGTCGCCGCGGGCGAGTTCCCCGTGCCGCCGGCGCAATTCGTCCGCGTGCTGCACGCGCTGACGGAAGGGCTCCTGGCACTCCATTTCCTGACGCCGGGCTTAATCACGGAAGAGGTCATCCTCGCCGCATTCGAGGCCCTCGCGCCCCGCAAATCTCACAAGCCTAAGAAGCCGGCAGTGAGTCGGCCGAAGAAAGCGGGCTGACAGTTCTGTTCTTAACCCTTTCCTAATCACCGCAAAAGTCTTCGCTGACGGCGGACGGAATAGTTGTTATAGGACGCGGGCGGTTTTGGCGGCAATGGCGTGCCCCGACTCAGGAGCCGGGCGAGTTAACTGCTGTACTGAACGTCAACTTGTAGTCGGCATCGCCCGGCAGGAGGCCGTCGAGGCGTACGACCTTGACCGAGGGGCCGACCTCGTCGGCGCGCACGTAGGCGAGCGCGCCGGGCTGGAGGAAAACGAAGTTGATGACGCGGGAAGTGCTGTCCATGAGGCGGGGCTCTTCCGGCAACTCGCCCGTGAACCTGGCGCGGAGGAAGTGCGCGCGGAAGTCCTGTTCGCGCATGTCGTAGACGATGCGCAGCACGGCGTCTCGCTCCGGCCGGGGCGCGTCGCGCATGACCAGGGTGACGCGCCGGCCGTTCGGCCAGTGAGTGCGCTCGCCCAGGAAGTACTGGCGCAGCTCGGCGAAGGAGATGTTTTCGACCGGGTTCGACCTGTTGACGATGATGGCGAGGCTGTCGTGCGGCGCCGTCGCGTCCCGACCGGCGGACGTGCGCCGCCCCTTCCCCGAGAAGCGGGCGTCGGCCCGCGCCGGCCCCGCGGTCGGGCCGTACGCGGCGGCGGTTAAGACCGCTGCCGCCGCGATGAGTCTCAGCATCAACGCCATTAAGCCCGCCCCCTTGCTCAGAACGTGAATGCGAATTGTAGGGTCAGTTCGTCGTGGGCGTCCGTGCGGCGGCGGAGCGTCCTGTCGAACTGCATCTTGAAGGCCGCGAACTCGGATACGTCGTAGCGCAGGCCGAGCGAGGGGCCGTGGCGGCGTCCGACCTCCAGCGGCCGAAAGACGGGGTCGCCGTCGGGCGCGTTGACGTACTGGTAGCGGAAGTAGGGACGCGCGTCGCCGAAGCGGCGCGCGAACTGCGTGTAGAAGCCGGGCGTGTAGAAGACCCTCGCGCCCGTCGCGTGGCGTATGAGCACGCCCTCGTTCAGCAACTCGCTGCGCGAGGTGCGGCGGACGAGGTGGGCCGCCATGATGGTCTCGCCGACCCGCGGCGCGCCCTCGGGCGTCCGCCTGTCCCTGTAGACCGAGAAGCCGGCCTGAAAACCCGGCAGCCGCGGCGGGCGCGCGAGCAGCGCGAGGTTGAAAGCCTTGCCGTTGTTCTCGTCCACAGCGGTCGCCACGCTCCTGTTGCTGGGGGCGTTGACCGAGCGGCCGTTCCCCAGCTCCGCGACGTAACGGAGGCCGAAGGGCGCCGAAGGGATGCGGCCGCTGACGGAGACGCCGACGTTGTGAAGCGGGAGGATGCCGCCCCTGTTCTCGAAGGCGAAGAGGTAAGGGCGTGTGGCGGCGGTCTGAAACCAGGAGCCGTGGTGGTAGGCCGTGTTGTAGTAGCCGATGGCCGTGTGGTCGCGCCCGACGCCGAGCGTGAAGTAGTCGCGGGGCGCGTAGCGCAGGAGCAGGCGGTGCGCGCTGAAGGTGAAAGAGTTGTCCTCCTCGGCTTCGAGAATCAGCTCGCCGAGCACGCTCAAATTCTCCGACAGGCGCGACGTGATGAACAGGTCGAGCTGGCCGAGGCTGAAGGAGGTCGTGCGCCCCTTCTGGCTTGAGGCGCGCAGGTTCACGTCGGCGTACCCCTGAATCTGCAAGCGGGGCGTGCCGGTCGGGAGACTCTCCGCGCGGCCGCCGTGGGCGTGCTCGTCGTCCCCCACGGGGCCGCGCGCCGAACCCGTCTGTTGAGCCTGTGCTGCCGCCGCCTCAGGGGCGTAGACGGCCGCGCCCGCGTCGGACGGCGCGACCGCCCTGTCCGATTCCGCCGCGGCGCCCGGCCGCCTCGCCTCCAACTCCCTGACGCGCGCCTCCAGCTCCTCCACGCGCTTGAGCACCTGCTTCAGCCTCTCGTCCTCCTGCCCCGCCTGAGAAGGCTTCGCCGGCGTGAAGAGGATGTCGAGGCGGTTGAAGTTCTGTTCGGCGCGCGCCTCCGCGCCGGCCTCAAGGCGGAAGGTCAGGAGCAGGTCGCCTCCGACTTGCTCAATCAGGGCCGCGGCGAGGCCGCGCCCGCCCGGAGCGTGCCGTGTCATCTCGGGCTCGGCGGCCTCCGCCCGCGGAATCAGCACGCAGAAGTCCTCGCCCCGGCGGTAGGCCGAGTAATCCGAGAGCGGGGCGTCGGAGGTGACGGTGACGCGCGTGCCGTCGCGCGTGTCGGCGGAGCGCAGGGGGGCGATGCGTCTCGCACGCTCGCGCGCGGCTAGGGCGCGGGCGGCGTATCGGGGCGGCGCGGACGGCGGCACCGCCGTCTGCGCGCCCGCCTTCGGCGCATGGGCTTCCATGATGAGGAGCAGAAGGAGCGACGGGAGGACGTAGGCCGCGGGGTATCTTTTCATGGCTGTCTCGGGGCCGCCTTCGAGTTGAGAGACGCCGTGTGGCGGCCTTTGCACGAAGTGACGATGAGCGGACTTCGCTTGTTGACGTGGGGCGAGACAGGGAAGTTTCGCCCCCGTTAACGCGAGGCGCGAGGCCGGCGCTCTTGAAGGCCGCGAGGCTGGCCCGTCAGCGATTGTCCGACGCGGCAAGCTTAATTAGAGGCGCGCGGCAAGTCAATGGCTTTTCCCGAGCCGTGGAGACGGCCGGCGGGCCGATTTCTCACCCGCCCGTCGTGTCGGGTTGGGATGTCCGGTGATTAGTCATTTACTATGATTGTACGCGCGCGGCTCGGACGAATTATTGACAACCGGGGCGGCTGCGAATACCGTAACATCCGTCTCACAAAGCAGCTCGAAGCTTCGGCGGCCCTTGCTCGCGTCGTGAAGTCGAGCACGCGACTCCTGTTAACCCGAGCAGAGTTTTTTTTTAATATCCACCTCGCCGCCCGTCTCGCCCTTACCAGTTCCCACAGCGAGACGGAGACCGCGGTTTCCGAGTCCGCACACGAGAGAGCATCTTATGAGTTCCTCGACCCTCAACAACTCGCGGCGTAGTCCGAAGCCCACACCCGACCTCACCCGGCGAAGGCGGCTCGCGCCCCTGTCGCTCTGCCTCCCACTCTTATCCGCCTGCCTGCTCTCGTGCGCCGCGGACCGTCTGGCGGTCGCGCAGGCGACGCGCCCGCGGACGCAGCAGGCGCGGCCCCTTGAGCGCGAAATCGCCGGCAGCGAAATGCACTCCTACGGGGTGACGTCCACGCCGGGGCAGCTCATCCGGGCCTTCTTCGAGCAGCGCGGGGTTGACGTGGTCATCACCCTGCTCGACCCCGAGGGGCAGGAGTTGCAGCGCGTTGACAACCCCGCGGCCGGCTCGTGGGGGCCGGAGCCGCTCTTCTTCGAGGTCGGGCGGGGCGGCCGTTACTTCATACAGGTGCGCCCGCGCAGCCCGTCCGCCCCCCCCGGCAGATACCTTTTCGGCATCGAGTCGCGGCGGGCCGCGGCCGGCGACAAGGGGACTTTCCCGGCCGAGCGCGCCTTCGCCGAAGCCGCGCGGCTGTTGGCCGACTCGGCGGGCAACCGGCGGGAGGCCGAGGCGAAGTACGAAGAGGCGCTGCGACTCTTCCGCGCCGCGCGCGACCTGCGCGGCGAAGTCCTCACGCTCAGCACCATCGCCTCCACCCGCGCCTCGGCGGGCGACGAGCAGGGGGCCTTACCCTTCTTCGCGGAGGCGCTGAGGCTGCAAACGTCGCGCGGCGACGAGGGCGGCGCGGCCTTCACCCGGAGCGAGATTGCGAGGGCGTACCTCTCGCTCGGCGACCGCGACCGCGCGCTCGAATACCTCGAAGCCGCGCGCCGCGGCTTTCTGGCCGCGGGCGACAGGCGCATGGCCGCCTACACCTACGCCCACGCGGGGGCGGTTCACGACTCGATGGGCGAGCAGAAGGAGGCGCTCGCCGCCTACGAGCGGGCGCTGCCGCTGTTCCGCGAGGCCGAAGACCGGCAGGGCGAAGCCTCGGCGCTCAACAACATCGGGCTCGCGTACGACTCGCTCGGCGAGAAGAGGCGGGCGCACGACTCTTACACCCGGGCGCTCGCTCTCATACACTCGGAAGCGAAGCTGTGCCACGCGCTGGCGCCCGCGCTCTCGAACGTCGCCTTCGGGGCGCTCGACGCGGGCGACAGGCTGAAGGCGCTCGAATACCTTGAGCAGGCGCTCGCGCTCCAACGCGCGGGCGGCGACCGCGAGGGCGAGGCGCGGACGCTCAACAACCTCGGCTTCGTCTACAACTCGCTCGGCGAGCGGCGGAAGGCGCTCGAATACCTCGGCCGGGCTCTCGCGGTCAACCGCGAGGTCGGCAGCCGCGAGGGCGAGGGCGACGCCTTCGGCAACCTGATGTTCACGTGGAGGGCCGGGGGCAGGCCGCAGGCGGCCATCTTCTACGGCAAGCAGGCGGTCAACGTCTATCAGGAGGTGCGCAGGCAGAAAGCCTCGCTCGACCGGGAGGCGCAGAGGAGCTTCGTCAGGTCGCGGGAGAACACCTACCAGCAACTCGCCGACCTGCTCATCGCGCGCAACCGCCTGCTCGAAGCGCAGCAGGTGCTCGGCCTCCTCAAGGAGGAGGAATATTTTCAGTACGTGCGGCGCGACGGCAACGAAGCCTCCGGCCTCAAAGGGCGCGCGGCCCTGAACCCGGCCGAGAGCGATCTGGAGAAACGCTACCGCGACATCTCCGAGGCGCTCCCGGCGCTGGCGCGGCGGCGCGGCGAGCTTGAGGCGAAGAGGCCGAACCTGACCGCCGACGAGACGCTGCAACTCGACAGGATTAACAGCGACCTGAGCATCGCCGACCAGGCGTTTCAGAAGTTCGTCGCGCAGATGTCGGACGAACTCCCGGACTCGCAGCGCGGCGGGGCGGCCTTCGCGGGCGAAGACTCGCAGGGCATCGTCGAAGACCTGAGACAACTCGGGCCGGGCGTGGCCGCCGTCTACACCTCAATCGGCGAGGAGAAATACCGCGCCATCGTCTTCACCAAAGACATCAAGGCGGGCAGGGAGTACGCCATCAAGTCCGCCGACCTTTACAAGAAAATCTTCGCCTTCCGGCAGGCGCTCGAAGACCCGCGCAGCGACCCGCGCCCGCACGCGCAGGAGTTGTACAGAATCCTCGTCGGCCCCGTGGCCGACATCCTGAAGGGCGCCCAGGTCGAGACGGTGATGTGGTCGCTGACCGGCCCCCTGCGGTACGTCCCCGTCGCCGCGCTGCACGACGGCGAGAAGTATCTGGTCGAGCGCTACCGGAACACCGTCTTCACGCCCGTCAACACCTCACACCTGACGGACGCGCCGGGCGGGGGCTGGCGCGGGCTCGGCGTGGGCGTGTCGAAGGCGCTCGGGCAGTTCCCCGCCCTCCCCGACGTCCCGCGCGAGCTTCACGGCATCTTCCGCGACGAGGACGTGGCGCCGGGGGCGCGCGGCGTCATCTCGGGCAAGGTGTTTCTGGACGAGACCTTCACGGCGGAGACTTTCTTCGCGCAGCTGAGGCAGAGGCACCCGGTCGTTCACATCGCCAGCCACTTCCGGTTCCAGCCGGGCAACGTCACGAACTCGTTCCTGCTGCTCGGCAACGGCGAGGAGTTGTCGCTCGCCAGGATAAGGGCTACGCCGAACGTCTTCGGCGGCGTAGACCTGCTGGCGCTCTCGGCCTGCGAGACGGCGACGACGGGCGAGGACGCCGACGGCAAAGAGGTCGAAGGCTTCGCCGTGCTGGCGCAGCAGAGGGGCGCGCGCTCCGTGCTGGCGAGCCTGTGGCCCGTGGCCGACAAGAGCACGCCGCTGCTGATGGAGAAGTTCTACCAGTTGCGCGGCGCCAACCCGCGGGACTCGAAGGCCGAGGCCCTGCGCGCGGCCCAGCTCTCGCTGCTGCGCGACAACCCCTCCTTCTCGCACCCGTACTTCTGGGCCCCCTTCATCCTCATCGGCAACTGGCGCTGAGGGGAGGTTCGGCGGCCGTCATTTACTGCCCGCGGAGACCTCTTCGTTCGTCGCCGCGTACCAGAGTTTGACCTGCCAGTCGAAGCTGCCGCTGGCGAGCGTCCGGCCGTCGGGCGAGAAGGCGACGGAGGTGACGGCCCCGAGGTGGCCTTCCAGCTTCACCAGCTCCTGGAAAGAGACGGCGCTCCACAGCCGCACGGTCTTGTCCGCGCTGCCGGTGGCGATGGTGCGCCCGTCGGGCGAGAACTTAATCGACCTGATGGCGCCCTCGTGTCCCCCGAGCGCCGCCAGCAACTCATGACGGGCCGCGTCATAGAGCTGCACCACCCCGTGGTCGCCGCCGGACGCCACCGTCAGGCGCCTGCCGCCGGGGGCCAGCGGGTCGGGCGAAGACGCGTAGGCCACGGCCCAGACCGCCCCCATCTGTCCGCCGAGCGGCCGGCGCTCCGGCCGCTGCGCGACGAGGTCCCAAAGGTAAACGCTCCCTGCCATGTCGCCGCTCACGAGTGAGCTGCCGTCGGGCGAGAAGGCGACCGAGGTGACCGTGCCGGTGTGGCCGTCGAGCGTCCGCGGCTGCCCGTCCGGCGTGCCGAGGTTCCAGACCTTGATGGTCTTGTCGTCGCCGGCGGCGGCGAGCAGGCGGGAGTCCGGCGAAAAGGCGACACTGTAGACGGCCTGCGTGAAGCCGCCGGGGAGCACGACGGGCGGGCGCGTCGGCTCGCCGAGGCTCCAGAGCTTGACGGCCCCGTCGCGGCCGGCGGTCGTGAGCGAGCGGCCGTCGGGCGAGAAGGCGAGCGACCAGACGACGTCTTTGTGCGCCTTGAATCCGCGCAGCTCCCTTCGCGTGCGCGCGTCCCATATCTTAACTTCCCCCTCGGCGGCGCCCGTCGCGAGGAGCCTCCCGTCCGGCGAGTAAGCGACGACGGAGACGGGCGCGCCGATGCCTTTGAGCGTGGCGAACCCGCCACGCGAGCCGATGTCCCAGAGTTTCACGAGCTTGTCGTAGCCGCCGGAGGCGAGCACGAGGCCGTCGGGCGAGAAGGCGACCGCCGAGACGATGTCGGTGTGGCTGCCGACGGTCAGGGGCGCATCCCCGGGCTTCGTCGTGTCCCAGAGCCGCACGGTCTTGTCTTCGCCGCCGCTGGCGAGCGTCCGGCCGTCGGGCGAGAAGGCGACCGAACCGACCGCGCCCCCGTGACCTTTGAGCGTGACCGCCCTTCTCCCCGGCGCGCGGACGTTCCAGAGGTTGATGGAGCCGTCGTCGCCGCCGCCCGCGAGCGTCGCGCCGTCCGACGAGAAAGAGAGCGAGAGGACGGGCTGCGCCTGCGTCGCTATCGTCGCGGGCTGCGGCGAAGGCGCGCCCAGGCCCCAGAGCCTCACCGTGCCGTCGTTGCCCGCGCTGGCGAGCGCGCGGCCGTCGGGCGAGAAGGCGAGCGCGCGAACCATGTCCTGATGCCCCTTGAGCGCGCGCGGCCCGCCCGCCGCGTCCCCCAGCCCCCAGAGCCAGACGGCCTTGTCTTCGCCGGCCGCCGCGAGCGTGGAGGAGTCGGGCGAGAAGGCGACCGCGTAGAGCGGCCCGGAGGGGCCGCGTAAGACCCGCGGCGCCTTCCCCGGCTCGGCCGCGTCCCAGACCTTGACGGTGTTGTCGTCGGCGGCGACGGCGAACCGGCGGCCGTCGGGGGAGTAGACCAGGGACGCGACGGAGGCGTTATTGCCGCCCCAATACGGCGCGTCAATCAGCCGGCGCGAGACGGCGTCCCAAATCCTCACCGTCCCGTCCACGCTGGCCGTCACGATGTTCCTGCCGTCGGGCGAGAAGGCGACCGAGGTCACCGTGTCTTTATGCTCCTCCAGCGTTTCAAGCTCTTTGTGGTAGACGCGCCAGAGGTAGTACCACTCGTAGCCGCGCAGGTCTTTCGCCCCGGGCGCGTCCGGCTTCGGCTCGAAGCTGTTGACCAGATAACGCGCCCGCACGATGTGCCCGGAGTGGAACGCCTGCTGCGACAGGTTGAGGTCGGCGGCGTAGAGGAGGTTGTTCGCCCGCTCGGCTTCGGCCGTGGCCTTCAGCTCCGACTCGTGGGCCGCGCGCTTCTGTTCGAGCGCGACGAGCTTCTGGCGCTCGGCCTCGGCCCCGGCGCTGACGGCCTTCAGCTCGTTCTCGCGCGCGATGCGCGCCTGCTCCTCCGCCCGCTGCTTCTGTTCGAGGGTGGCCTTGCGCGCCTCCTCGGCCTCGTTGAAATTCTGCTCGGCCTTCGCCTTCTGCGTCTCGGCCAGCTCCTTCTGCTGTTCGGCGATCTGTTTTTGGCGCTGCGCGTTGGCCTTCTCCTCCTCCGCGATTCGCGTCTGCCGCTCCAGCTGCGCGGTCTTCAGCACCGCCTCGCGCCGCGCGGCGAGCGCCATCGCCGTGGCGGCGACCGAGAAGAGGAAGAGGATGAGGAGGACGACGGCGACGAGGCGCGTGCGGCGCAGCTCGCGGCGGCGCGACCTCTCCTTCGCGTACGCCCTGAGGTCGCGTATCTCGCGGCTCTGTTCGAGGAAGTCCATCGCCATCTCGAATTCGGGGTGGTAGCGGTGCGCCCACGCCTCGTTCGGGTGGTTCTCTTCGCTCCAGTTGAGCGCGAGTTGCAGCTCGGGGTCGCGCAGGAGCCGCGACTCGCCGCGCCGGTAGAGCGCGGCGGTCTCGGCCAGCCGCAGGTAGATGCGCGCCGAGCGCGACTCCTCATCCACCCACTCGCGCAGGCGACGCCAGCAGCGGATTAAACTCTCGTGCGAGATGTCTATCACCGAGTCGGGGCGGAGCCTCACCCCGGCGGGCGGCCTGAGGAACGACCTCCCCTCGCGCCGGAAGGGTTCGAGCACGGCGACGACTTCGGCCTCCGTCGCCTCGGTCAGCGCGCAAATCTCGCGCAGCTCGATGGGCCGCCGCGTCTCGCGGTTGTCGGCGCCCCTCTCGGTCAGCCCCTTGAACATCTTCTCGGCGATGAGGCGGCTGCGCGCGTCCGGCAGCTCGGCGTACGCCTCGTCGGCGTGGCGCGACAGCGCCTCGCCCATCCCGCCCGTCGCCTCGTAGTGGCGCAGGTCCACGGGCTCGCCCTCCGCGTGGTCGGCGCGCCAGCAGTCCCATGCGCGCATCAGGGCGTGTTGCAGGATGGGCAGTTGGTCCTGGTCGTCGCCCATGTCGTTGAGCAGGCGGTTGACGAGGCGCGTGGAGATTTCGCCGCCGCAGACGGCTACGGGGCCGGTGATGGCCTCGCGGCGCTGTTCGCGCGTCAGGCGGGGGATGAGGAACTGACTTTCGTTAATCGCCTCGGGCAAGTCCCAGAAGAGCGCGCAGTCGCCGAGGTAGTCGGAGCGCAGCGTCAGCACGACGTAGACGGGAACCTCCCTCTGGCCGACGGCCGCGAGGAGCAGTTTGACGAAGGCCGCGGCCTCGTTCCCGTACCGCTCGCCCCCGGCCACGCCCGCGAAGCGGAACAGCTCCTCGAACTGGTCCACTATGACGAGCAGGTTCTCGTTCGGGGGCGTGCGCGTCTGGCGGACGGCCTCGACGAGCCCGAGGCTCCCGCGCCTGAGCGTCGCCTCGGTGATGACCACCTGGAGCGCGGCGTTCTCCTCGATGTCGGAGCCGAAGACGGTCGGCTCGTTGAGGGCGCGCGCGAGGTTGCCGAGCGGGTCGCTGCCCGGGCGCATCAGCGCCACCCGCCAGTTGGCGCCCGCGCTCGGCATGAAGCCCCCGAAGAGCGCGGGCAGCAGCCCGGCGCGCACGAGCGAAGACTTGCCGCTGCCCGACGTGCCGACGACCGCGACGAACCGCCGCGCGGCCAGCTTGGCTAACATCCGCTCGCTCTGGCCGTCGCGCCCGAAGTAGAGGGTGCTCTCGTGGAACTCGAAGGGGCGCAGGCCGGGGAAAGGGTTCGACGGCGCCTCAACGTCGGCCCCGTAGGCGTGTTCGGTAGTCATCCCCGTGCTCCTTTTTCCTTCCGAAGCTGGGTTAGAAAAGTGTGCAGAGTGTCGGGCGAGAACTGTTCGTAGTTCCTGATGATGGTGGCCTCGCGGTCTCGCAGGCGCTCCTTCGCGTCCGTCCGCGGCGCCCCGACGTAGATGGCCTTCGCCAGCAGCGGCGCGGCGCGGCCGTAGCCCGCCACCTTTTGCAGCTCGCGCAGCTTCATCCGCAGCCAGATTTCGTTCGCGCGCCCGTAATAGACGAGGACGGCGTCGCACTCCATGAGGTTAGCCTTGTGGTCTTCGTAGACCTGCGCCTCGTCGCCCTCCGTGACCGGCAGCACCACGTCCACCCCCTGGTCGAAGAGGTAACCGGCGAGCTGGTCGGCCTCCTCCAAATCTTCCCTGACGCAGATGAGGTAGAGGCTGACGCTCAAAGCCTCGCCCCCGCCCGCGGCCGGCTTCGGCTCCGGCTCCGGGCCGCGGCTCGCGGTCGCGTGAATAATCACCTTGAGGTCTTCCAGCTTGGTCTGTAGCACCTCGGTCCCCTTCCGCGCGGGTTGCCCGAGGAGAAAGTCGTTGATGAATCTCTGCTGCCGCTCGTCCTGAGACGAGAGCCCCACGGGCATCCAGACGAGGCGCAGGAAGTCCCCGCCGCGCTCGGCCGCAAGCTCCGACTGGATGTGGACGACCGACCTTTCCTCGCCCTCGGGGACGATGCCGTAGCGCTCGCCGATGAGGTGGACGGAGAAGTCGCTGCGCGAAAGGTACTCGCCGACGGCCTGCCTGAGGGCGTCCGCGTCGAGGGGCACCTCCCTGTCGGGCAGCACGGTGTGGCCGTGCTGCTGCAACTCACGCTTTATCTGATCCCTCTGCGCGCCGAGGTCCGAGGTGGTCTCCGCGAGGTAGACGGTCTTGCCGGGGCCAGCCTGCCCGACTTCGCCCGCGCGGTCGGCCGTGGCGTCGCCGGGGCAGCGCATGTCCTCGATGAGTTGCTTGATGTCGTAGGCGAGGTCGTCGAGCTTCTCCCAGTAGCGTATGTCGCGCTGCGGCACGACCTCGGGGCTGAACTCCCTGGCGCGGTCGCGCTCCGCGTCGTACTCGAAGAACTCGTAACCGAGCACGCCCTGTATTTGCCGCGGGTGGTCCCGGACGGGGACGAACGTCTTGACGACTTTGAAGACCGGCAGCTTGTTGCCCGCGGGCGCGGCCCCGTTCGTCTTCGCGCTCTTGCAGAACACCTCCAACTCCCTCAGGCACCACTCGGACTTCACGTAGCGCGGCGAGAGGACGGAGACCAGAATCGCCACCCCGGAAATCTTCTCGACGAGCGCGTCCGCGAAGACGTCGTTGCCCTGAAGCTTCCGGTCGCGCCAGATGGAAGCCTCCTCGCCGAGCAGTTGCCCGAGGCGTATCTTTAACCTCTCGTGGAGGCTCTCGACCCACCCGCTGAGCCCCTCGGCCAAAGGCTGGTTGTCGATGTGGGCGTAGCTGATGAAGATGTCATCCTTGTAACGTGGGATCGGGCACATCTCTTTCCCCCTGACAGGCCGGCGAGGTAAGTGAGCGACTTCGCAGGAGCGCGTGAGCGTTTATTTTACTTCCCGGAGGACGTTACTTGAAGCTTTTTTCCAGGCAGAGCTGTCCGGTGAATGAACGTTGGCGTGTGAGGGTGGTGTTCAGGTTGCGGGCTGCACGATGACGACGGCGCGGTTCGTCTTCACAAGGTACTTTCGGGCGACTCGCCGCACGTCATTCGCCGTCACGGCCAGTATGCGGTCGAGTTCGGTGTTGATGCGGTTCGGGTCGTCGTAATAGAGCGTCGCGCGCGCGAGGAAACTCGCCCTGCCGAGCGCCGTGCCGAGTTGCTCGGCCGAGTATTGGCGTTCCTGTAACCCCGCCCTGTCCATCTCGGCCGGCGTCACCCCTTCGCTCCGAATCCGCGATATTTCCGCATCAATAATCGCTTCAACTTTCTCCACGCCGACGCCCGCCGACAGCGCCGCCCCGACGCGGAAAAGGCTCTGCCCGCGCGACTCGGCGACTCCTTCGGGCACACTCGCGGCTAATTTCCTGGCGACGAGCGCCGTATAGAGGCGGGACGTCTCGCCCTGCCCGATAATGTCGGCGAGGATATTCAGCGCGTACCAGTCGGGGTGGTTGCTCGGGACGGTTAAATACGCCGACAGGTAGGTGGCGGCGCCGGCGCGTGAGCCGTTGATGACTTTGCGCCGCTCAAGAGAAGACCGTCGGCGGTCGAACTCGGCCTTCGGAGGCGCCGGCCGGCGTGGGGCCGCGCCGAAATGACCGCCGACTATTTTCTTCGCATCACCCGCCTTGAAATTCCCGACGACGACCAGCACCGCGTTGTTCGGAACATAATAGGTTGAGAAGAATGCCTTCACCCTCTCGGGCGACAGGTGATTCGGACCCGGCCGTGAGCAGGCCGCGCCGTACTTGAAAGCGGAGTCGCTATAAATCAACTCAAGCAGCGTTTCCTGCGCCCGGCCGAAACGGCTCTCGTCTAACTTCCCGCACCCGTTGCGGATGGCGAGGAGCTGCGCGTCTATGTCCGTTTGATTGACGTCCGGCGCAAGTAACAGGCGGGCGAGCGTTGACAACGCGGAGTCTAACTGGCCGGCGGGGGCCTCGGAATAGTAACTGGCACGTTCCTGATTAAGAACGCCCTCGACCGGCACGGTTTTTTCGCCGCGCGTCTGAGGTAATGTTTGCAACAGGATATTTTGAAGCAGGCCGGCTAACCCGGCCTGTTCGGGATTCTCTCTTCTCGACCCGGCGTCAAAAGAGATGTTGACGGCGACGCCGGACTCCGCCTCGTCGGGCGCGAGCAAGACTCGTAAACCGTTTGCCAGTTTATAGCTCTCGAAACTGACGCGACGATTTTTAAGTTGACCTTCCGGGCTGCCGCCTGACCCCGGGCTGCTCTGCGCCCAAGTTGTGCAAGCAGGCAAAGCCAGGAAAACCAGCAGTAAAAAGATTCGATTCATCTTCTTCACGGATTCACAATTAACGAGAAGCCATCCTGAGCAGGTCGGGCGTCTGTTCATCGAGCCGGTATCTTATATGACTTGTCCGACGGCGCGAAGCACGGTAAACGTGTCGTCACGCTCCGAACCGACGCGGACACGGGCGGGCCGCAACGCCGGCCGGTGTGTTGATGTTATGCTTGTGTCCGGTGCTGTTCTTTTCGCGGCGGAGGCGTGTGCGCCGAGGTTAATACCGGCAAGGAGGAAGAATGGAACGTAAAGTAGCATCCGATTACCCGCAGGAGTTGTTAGACCTGTTTCACGAATACCAGCACGGCGACATTGACCGCCGCACCTTCCTCGACCGCGCCGGCAAGTTCGCGGTCGGCGGCCTGACCGTCGCGGCGATTTTCGAGGGCCTGAGACCCAACTACGCCTTCGCGCAGCAGGTGCCGCCGGACGACAAGCGGGTCAAGGTGGGCTACGAAGTCGTGCAGTCGCCGGCCGGGAACGGCTCTATCAAAGGCTACCTGGCCCGCCCGGCGCAGGGGAAGAGGCTGCCCGCCGTGCTCGTCATTCACGAGAACCGCGGGCTCAACCCTTACATCGAGGACGTGGCGCGGCGCCTCGCGGTCGCAAAGTTCGTCGCCTTCGCGCCCGACGGTCTGACCTCGGTCGGCGGCTACCCGGGCAACGACGAGAAGGGCGCCGCCGCCTTCCGCACGGTGGACGGGAAGAAGATGACCGAGGATTTCGTCGCGGCGGCCAGGTGGCTCAAGGCGCGTCCCGATTCCACCGGCAAGCTGGGCGCCGTGGGTTTCTGCTTCGGCGGCGGGATGGTGAATCAACTGGCCGTGCGGCTGGGCGCCGACCTGAATGCGGGGGTCGCGTTCTACGGCCGGCAGGCGGGCGCCGACGACGTGCCGAAGATTTCCGCGCCCCTGTTGCTGCACTACGCCGGGAACGACCAGCGGGTCAACGAGGGCATCGCCGCTTACGAGGCGGCGCTCAAGGCCAACAGGAGGGCGTACGCGTCACACATGTACGAGGGCAAGCAGCACGGCTTCCACAACGACACGACGCCGCGCTACGACGAGGCGGCGGCCAAGCTGGCGTGGGCGCGCACCCTCGACTTCTTCAACAAACACCTGCGGTAACGCCGCCGCACGGTACGCCTCGTCACCGCTTCGGGGCCGTTCGTCACATTTTGGTGGTTGATTTCCACGCACGGTCTATCCTGTAAGTCATGCCGAAGATACCGCCGGGCCTGTGCGCCCCCGGCGAGGTACATATCAAACCTTAGGGAGCATGATGAACACACGCCGCGCCTTGCTGAAAAGTGTCCGCGAAGTTATCGGCCCTGCCCTCACCCTGCGCCGGGCCGTCGTGACGTGCCTGCTGCTCGCGGCGTCGCCCGCGGTCTACGGCAACGACGGCGCGTGGCCGCAGTTCCGTGGGCCGGACTCGAACCCCGTGGGGTCGCACGCGCGGCTGGCCGACCGCTGGTCGAAGACCGAGAACGTCGAATGGTCGCGGGAGATACCGGGGCGCGGGTGGTCTTCGCCCATCGTGACGGGCGGCAGGGTGTACCTGACCACCGTCACGACGGAGGGCAAGTCGAAGCCGCCGCAGACGGGGACGGAGTACAGCAACGAGTACGCCGCGGAGCTGATGAAGCAGGGGCTTTCGATGGAGCAGGTGCTTGAGAAGCTGAAGGCGCGCGACATCGAGATGCCGGACGAGGTGGCGCTGCACTACTTCCTCTACTGCCTGAACCTGAAGACCGGCGAGGTGGAGTGGCGGAAGGAGTTCCACGCGGGGCGGCCGCCGGGCGGTCGCCACCGCAAGAACAGCTTCGCCTCGGAGAGCCCCGTGACCGACGGCAAGGCCGTCTACGTGTACGTGGCGAACCTGGGGCTGTGGGCGTTCAACCTCAAGGGGAAGCAGTTGTGGACGACGCCGCTCGAAGCGCACCCCGTCTACCTCGACTTCGGCACGGGCAGCTCGCCCGCGCTCGCCGGCGACCTGCTGGTGGTCGTCAACGACAACCAGCGGCAGCAGCACATCGCCGCCTTCGACAAGCGGACGGGCCGGCAGGTCTGGCGCACGAACCGCGACCTCGGCGGCAAGACGCAGCCGGTGCAGCGCTCGGGGTGGGCGACGCCCTTCGTCTGGCGCAACGCACTGCGCACGGAGGTCGTGACGGTGGGGCCGGACGTGGCCGTCAGCTACGACCTGAAGGGGAAGGAGCTGTGGCGGTTGTCGGGGATGGCGGTCACGCCCGTCCCGATGCCCTTCGCCTACGGCGGGCTGCTGTACGTGGACGGCGGGCGCGGCAAGTCGCTGTTCGCGCTCCGCCCCGGCGCCGCGGGCGACGTCTCGCTCAAGGAGGGTCAGACCTCGAACCGGTTCGTCGTCTGGTCGCAGCCGCGCGCCGGGACTTACCTGCCGACGCCCGTGGCTTACGACGGAGCCGTCTACGCGCTGACCGAGACGGGCATCCTGAGCCGCTTCGACGCGAAGACCGGGGAGATGACATACAAGACGCGGATTGACCCGGCGGCGTCGAACTTCACGACCTCGCCCTGGGCCTACAACGGCCGGCTGTTCTGCCTGAGCGAAGAGGGGCAGACGTTCGTCATCGCGGCGGGCGAGAAGTTCCAGCTTCAGCACGTCAACGAACTGGACGAGATGGCCCTGGCGTCGCCGGCGCTGGTCGGCGAACGCCTGCTGATACGGACGGAGAGCCGGCTCTACTCGATTCGCCGCGAACGATAAGCGGCAACCTTCCTGAACGACTCCCGGCCCACCCGGCAAAGCTCTGCCCCTTCAGGTCTTCAGGTGGTCAGCCTGACTTTCCCCCATCACTCTGACCGCCCCCTTCCAAACTCCTGACACGCCAGTCAACGTATTCCCGAGGCTTTACACGGGAATACGCGCCTCCGTGCGGCCGGGAGCCGTGGCACCGTGGTTGCCCCAAGCTTCCGGCCGGCCGGGTTCGTGTGGCCGCGGAACTCAATCGAACTCTGGATGACGACCACATGAAACCGCCCGGAAAATCAACCCTCCCATACGTCGCCCTGAGCGCCTTGCTACTCACCTTCTGTCTCGGGGGGCTGACGTGGCGACCCGTCGGCGCCGCCAACGGGCCCGCGAATCAGGGCAGGTCGAAGAAGGATAAAGTCTCTCCCGACCTGCGCGCGCGCCTGTCGGCGGGGCGTGAAGGCGGGCAGGCCGTCGAGGTCGTGCTACAGCTCAACGGCAAGCCGACCGGCCGGCTCAACGCGCTCCTCCGGCGCGAGGGCGTGCGCCTCAGGGACGCCTTCGACAACTTCGACTCGATGGCCGTGAGCCTCCCGCCCGGCGCGGTCGAGGAGCTGGCGTCGTTCGACGAGGTGGAAGTCGTCTCGCCCGACCGCCCCGTGGGGAGGCTGGGCTTCATCGAGGGCGCGACGGGCGCCGAGGAGATGCGGCGGCAGTCGGGCAACAGCGGCTACAAGGGCAAGGACATGAACGTCGCCGTGCTCGACTCGGGCGTTGACAAAGACCACCACCAGATAGGCGGCCGCATCTCTTTCATAAAGGACTTCACCGGCGAGAACCGCACGGACGACCCCTACGGGCACGGCACACACGTCGCCTCGCTCGTCGCGGGCACCGACCACGTCTCGCACGGCGCCTACGAGGCCCCGGCGCCCGACGCCAACGTCATCAGCCTCCGCGTCCTCGACGCGAACGGCGTGGGCACCACCTCGAACGTCTTGCGCGCCCTCCAGTGGGTGCTGGCCCCGACCGACCCTAACAAGCCGACCGGGGAGAAGAACTACACGAAGTACAGGATTCGCGTCGTCAACATCAGCCTCGGCGCCCCGGCCGTGGACTCATACAAGGTGGACCCGCTCTGCGTCGCCGTGCGCAGGCTGGTTGACGCCGGCATCGTGGTCGTCGCGGCCGCCGGCAACGACGGGACGGACGCCGCGGGGGGGAAGACCTACGGGCGCATCCACTCGCCCGGCAACGAGCCCTCGGCCATCACGGTCGGCGCCTCGAACACCTTCAACACGCAGTCGCGCGCCGACGACGTCGTGACCACCTTCAGCTCGCGCGGGCCGACCCGCGGCTACGCGGTCGTGGACGGCGTGAGGCAGTACGACAACGTTATCAAGCCCGACCTCGTCGCCCCCGGCAACAAGGTCGTCGCGGCGCAGGCGAAGTTGAACGGGATAGTCCGCGACCACCCCGGGCTCGGCTGCACGCCGCGCAGCGGCGACAACCACAAGATGATGATTCTGAGCGGCACCTCGATGGCGACGCCGCTCGTCTCCGGCGCCGCCTCGCTGCTGCTTCAGGCCAACCCGAAGCTCACGCCCAACATGGTGAAGATGATTCTCCAGTACACGGCGCAGCCGCTCGCCGGGGCCAACATGCTGGAGCAGGGTGCGGGGCAGCTCAACGTCGAGGGCGCGATGCGGCTCGCCAAAGTCGTCCGCACCGACCTCACGAACCAGACGGCGGTCGGCACGCCGCTCCTGACGACGCCGACGGCGCCCGCACTCTATACGACGCTCGACGGCTACACCTTCCCGTGGGCGCAGGGCGTGCTGCTGAACCGCCGCTACGCGACGGGGACGAGCCTTGTCACGAAGTACCAGCGCGTCTACGACCTCGGCATCGCCTTCGGGGACGGCATCGCCTTCGGCGACGGCATCGCCTTCGGCGACCTCGTCTTCACCAGCGGCGGCATGCCTTTGGGGACGGGGATAGCCTTCGGCGACGGCATCGCCTTCGGCGACGGGATTGCGTTCGGCGACGGCATCGCCTTCGGCGACGGCATCCTGATGGGCGACGGGCAGGTGGCGGGCGACGGCATCCTGATGGGCGACGCCGCGTGGGCGTCGTTCGTCATGACGAACGGCGACAACGCCCCCGGCATGCCCGTGGTGCTGGAGGACGGCACGGTCACTTACTAAAGCCGATGAGAGTCACCCCGCTTTCACAGAGTCACGGCCCCGAGGCGCTCGCGTTCCTCGCCGAGCGGCCCGTCGACAACGTGATTATGTCCGGCTTCATCCGCGACAACGGGGTGGTGAGCCCGCAGAACCGGGGCCACTTCTACGGCTGCTGGAACGGGGCCGGCGCGCTCGAAGGCGTCGCCCTCGTCGGGCACGGCGTCTCGTTCGACTCGCGCTCCGAGGCGGCCACCGAGGTGTTCGCCTCGCTCGCAAGGAAGTTCCCCGAGTCGCACCTGCTGATGGGCGAGAGCGGGCAGGTTCGCAGGTTCTGGCGCTACTACGCCCCCTCGGGCGCCGAGCCGCGGAAGCTGCGCGACGTCACCATCCTCGAACAGCGCCGCCCGTTCGAGGGCTGCGAGGAGGTGTGCGACCTGCGCCCCGCGCTCCCCGAAGAGGCCGACGAGGTGGCGGCGCTCCACGCCGCGATGGTTCTGGAGGAGACCGGGACCGACCCGCTCCTGACCGAACCCGAAAGCTTCCTCGCGCGATGTCTGAGGCGCATCGAGCGCGGCAGGACGTGGGTCTGGTCGGCGGCCGGGCGCATCATCTATAAGGCGGACGTTGTCGCCCTGACGCCCGAGGTCGCCTACGTCGAGGGCGTCTACATGAGCCCGCAGGAGCGTGGCAAGGGGCACGGCCGCCGCTGCTTCGCGCAGACCGGGCGGCAGCTCCTGAAGCACGCCGGCTCGGTCTGCCTGTTCGTGGACGAGGGGAACCGCCGCGCGCGCGACTTCTACAGGAGCGTCGGCTACACGCCGTCGCGCCGCTACAACATCCTCTACTTCTAGGCCGGCTGAAACCCTTGAGTGCGGACGCGAACCCGACGCGCTGGCAGCGCCTGACCGACCCTTACCGCCGACTCGTCGTCGCGGCCGGGGCGGCCATCTGTGTCCACTCGGCGTTTAAGCTCCCCGTCAACCGCCTCGACTTCGGGTTCCTGCTGCTGTTCCTCATCACGGTCGCCGTCAGCTCGCGGGTCTCGGTGCCGATTCCGCGGGTCAACGCCACCGTCACCGTCTCCGACACCTTCATCTTCCTGACGTTCCTCCTCTACGGGACGGAGGCGACCGTCACGCTGGCCGCCGTCGAAGGGCTCTGCGCCGGCGCGCGGCTGAGCAGGCGGCCGCTGACGGTGCTGTGCAACGCGGGCGCGCTGGCCTGCGCGACCTTCGTCGCGGGCACGCTGGCGCGGCTGGCCTTCGGCGAGGTGACCGACTTCGCGCACCTCCCCGTCTCGACCTCCGTCAGCTTCATCTGCCTGCTGGCGCTCGCGCAGTACGCGGCGCACACCGGGCTCGGCGCCGCCTACCTCGCGTTGAAAGAGAGCCGGCCCGTCTGGCGCACCTGGGCGCAGCACTACCTCTGGGCCTCCGTGACCTACTTCGTCGGGGCGCTCCTCGCGGGCGTGCTGGCGAAGCTCACGCAGGCCGTCAGCTTCTACTCGCTCCTCTTCCCCCTGCCCGTCATCGCCATCGTCTACCTCTCCTACCGGAAGTACCTCGAAGAGGTGCGCTCGACCGCGGCGCAGGCCGAGCGCGCCGAGCGCGAGCGGGCCGAGGCCGAGCACGCGCGCGCGGAGGCCGAGAGCCTGCGCGCCGAGCAGGCCGAGCGTCACGTCGAAGAACTGAGCCAGTACGTCGCCAAACTCGAAAGCGCGCGCGACGAGCTGCGCGAGAGCAAGGAGCACTTCCGCCACGCCGCCTTCCACGACGTGCTGACCGGGCTGCCGAACCGCGCCCTCTTCACCGACCACCTCCGGCTCGCGGTCGAGCGCGCCAGGCGGGACGCCCACTACGCCTTCGCCGTGCTCTTCCTCGACCTCGACCGATTCAAGAACATCAACGACAGCCTCGGCCACATGTACGGCGACAAGCTGCTCGTCGAGATAGCGCGCAGGCTCCAGTCCTGCACGCGCCAGTTGGACACGGTGGCGCGCTTCGGCGGCGACGAGTTCGCCGTCCTGCTCGACGGCACCGGCGGCCCCGAGATGGCCGCGCGCGTGGCCGAGAAGATTCAGTCGGAGCTTCGCACGCCGTTCGACCTCCACGGCCACGAGGCGTTCACCTCCGCGAGCATCGGCATCGCGCTGAGCTGCACGGGCTACGCCAACCCCGAGGACGTGCTGCGCGACGCCGACACGGCCATGTACCGGGCGAAGGAGGGCGGCAAGGCGCGGCACGAGGTCTTCGACCACACGATGCACACGCGCGCCGTGACCATGCTCAGGCTTGAGAACGACCTGCGGCGGGCGCTCGAACGGGGCGAGCTGCGCGTCCACTACCAGCCCATCATGTCGCTCAGGTCGGGCGGGCTGGCGGGCTTCGAGGCGCTCGTCCGCTGGGAACACCCCGACCGGGGGATGGTCTCGCCGGCCGAGTTCATCCCGCTGGCGGAGGAGACCGGCCTCATCGTCCCGCTCGGCCAGTGGGTGCTGGAGGAGTCGTGTCGCCAGCTTCGGGAGTGGCAGGACGCCTCGCCGCTGAACCGCACCCTTCTGGTGAGCGTGAACCTCTCGGGCAAGCAGTTGTCGCAGCCCGACGTCGTGGAGCGCGTGCAGGGCGTGCTGCGCGCGACGGGGCTCGACCCGCGGAGCCTGAAGCTTGAGATTACGGAGAGCGTGGTGATGGAGAACGCCGAGGCGGCGGCGGCCGTCCTCACCCGGCTGCGCGCGCTCGGCGCGGGACTCTCGATAGACGACTTCGGCACCGGCTACTCCAGCCTCTCCTACCTGCACCGCTTCCCCGTCAACACGCTCAAGGTTGACCGCTCCTTCGTCGGCCGGATGGCCTCGGGCGACGAGAACCTTGAGATAGTGCGCACCGTCGTCACGCTCGCGCAGAACCTCGGGATGGAGGTGGTGGCGGAAGGCATCGAGACCAGCGAGCAGCTCAACCTCCTCAGGGCGCTCAGGTGTGACTTCGGGCAGGGCTACCTCTTCTCGAAGCCGCTCCCGGCCGCGGCCGCGGCGGCGCTCCTCCAAAGCGACGGCGGCCTCGCCGGCAGGACATTCGTCACCGAACTCGAAGCACCGAAGACAATCGAACTGGCGGACGGCTACTCGATGTGAGGGGCCGTCCCTCCCGCGCCGAACGCCCCCGGGCCACGGCCGCGCCCGCCGCGCGCCCAACTTTTTGCGACCTGTGGCTCCGCCGCCGCGGCGACGCCGGCCCCGACGAGTCTGTGGGGCGTCGCAAGCTAATCCAAAAAACCGGCGGGCGTCATTAAGTCAATTCTTACATTTTTTGTGACGGCAAGCCGACGGTGAAGTCGCAGCAAGCCTGCCTTCCGGGGTCGAGTTGGTGAACGTCGCCAGGGGGTTGTTTGCTTACCCCCCGTGTTTACGTCTCAGCCATGCGACCTCTTCGCCGCCGAGGCCCTTAAGAGTTACGGCGCAGAGTGCGCCCGCCGCGCCCTTCGAAGGGTCCGACTCGTCGGCCGCGTCCAAGCCGCCGAGCGCGCCCCTGTAGAGCGGGCGGCGAATGACCTGAGCGCGCCTGTCCCCCTGTCCACGCCGATCTCTATCAGGTTGAATTTGGCGTCGTCGAGGCGCCAGTAGAGCGGCGGCGGCGGAAAGGCGAAGGACCGCGCGGGAGGCGTCTCGGACTCCCGCGCGATCCTCACGCTAACGTCCAGAGGGATCATACACAGTACTTTCCTTGTGCCGACACTCCTCTCCGAGGAGCCGGGGCGGCATGAGGTGCTGCTAGGTGGTGGCCCATGGTGTCGGTACTCGGGTAGGTCTGTTAGAAGTCAGAGAAGGGGTCGTCTGGGCATCTATCCCAATCTGGCATGACCGAGGGCAAGTTAACGCGATTTATGCGGGCGAAAAGTCGTGGGTCGTGGAGAAGGATTTCGGAATCGAGTATAAAGCGAGCTGCTTCTTGAGGTTATGTCCGACGCGTTTTTAGAACCTGCTCGGACTGAGCTTGGCAGCAGGTCTGAAGAAGCCTCCGAACAATGTGACTGATGAGGTCTGCACTAATTTGTGTGCAGTTCCCTGTTCTGCGCCGCCGAAGGGCTCAACAGTTGGTTCTAAAGTGTTGCTCCTTATTGCTCTCGGAGGTAAGCGTCAGAGCCAGCTCGCGCACCTTCAAAGCATCCTCGGCGAGTAAAACCCCTCCGGCCTCGCAGTTTAGCCCGGAAAGTGTCACGTCGATGGCCTGCCCGTGAACCTCAAGCATCGCTACGCACGTCTCGGCCAGTTCTCTAATCTCTGAAGGCGAGAGCGGCGAGGGCTTCGACGGCTCCGTGCTCCCGCTTCTTCCGACGGCAACTCCCACGTCGTGGCGCGCGATAGCACGGCCGATTAACCCGTGCTGACGGAGCACGTTAAAAGCCTCACGCTGCGCGACCCGGGCGGCCTTCGGCAGTCCCCTGCTCTCAAGCCACTCGCGCGTGCGCTCGTGCTCGCGCGCCGCGGCCTGAGCCGCCGCCGTGCGTACCGCGGGCGCAAGCCTGACCAGCAGCGCCTCGGTGAGTTCGTCGGCGGACGCCGGGGCCACTGTCCCGCACGCCGTCCGTGTGCACTCGGGTCGGAACGTGGCCGGTTCGGGCCTTTGCGGAGGGGGAGAAATTTTAACCACTTCGGTGCTCTCCGCGCCGTTTTTTGGCGCGCGCGGATTTAAATCTATTTCTAAAACTTCTGAATCAGCGAAGCTGTCCCTAAAGGGCGTGTCATCCGCTGAAGCACGAGCCCCTCCGTTTGAAGCACGGACGAGGTGTAAATTTTTTTGGCCGGGCGCGGGACGCCGGCCGATGGAGGAGGAGGCGCGGTTGAGGAAGATGCGGATGCCGACGCCGTTCTTCCCGGCGAAGTAACCGACGACCCCCTGCTCGTGCATCCACGCTAAAGCCTTGCGCAACGTGGCGGAGGCGACGCCGCTGAGAGTGACGAGCCGCCCCCACGCCGTAGCCCGCCGGCCTTCCCCCTCACCGCCTGTGAAGCGGAGCACGCCTTCACGCTCCCAGTACTCCCCCGGCGCATTTGTCAGACGCAAATAGATTTTGCTCATCAGGGGGGTGACCGCGTCTGCCTCCTCGGAGGTCACCGCCGCGATGGTCTCGACGTCGATCTGGCGGAAGTTTTTGCGGTATTCGTCCCGCCCGAGCTGCGTCCTACGGACGAAGCGGTCGGCTGCCAGAGGTTGTGCTGCCATAAGTCAAGCTCCTGTAAACAAAAGACTTGACAGCGGTATATAGGATGTATTATAGTCCGGCCTCGTCGAGAGACACATACACCCACTCGCCGCCAAGCGAGTTCTGGATTGCCCTGAAGCGTGAGTCGCCAAAACATCAACGCTTCAGGGCAACTTGTTTTTGCCTGATTTCCTCGGTCGGAATCCGAGAGCCAGACGAAGACCTCTCCGCACGGCAATCCGATCCCTTACAAATTGGGCACTATAATGATTTTATAAATCTTGTACAGGTGAAATTTTTACTACCCGGGTAGTTTTCGCTACCCCTGTAGTACAGACTACCTAGGTAATAAAAACTACCCGGGTAGCCATGACTACCCGGGTAGCGAAAACTACCTAGGTAACGAAAACTACCTGGGTAGTAATGGCTACCTAGGTAATAAAAACTACCTAGGTAGTCAAGACTACCCGGGTAGTCATGGCTACCCGGGTAGTTTTTATTACCTAGGTAGTTTTTATTACCCGGGTAGTCACATGGATGAGTTTCTTTAAATGATTGGAAATGAAGGGGTTGAGGCAGGGACTGTTATTCAGGATTTGTCAACGAGAAGCTTATAATGGGTGCCGCGATTTTCGCGTGAGGTGTTAACGAGAGTCTCGCCTCTGACGAGAAAGCCCCAATCGGTGAGCTGGTTCAGGACGGTTTTTACCTGTCGTTCAGTTTTAGAAATGGCGGCCTTAAGCTTGGCAATCGAGGTGAAACAGTATTCCTGGCCGACCGCCTCGGAGTTGTTGTAGACGTGGATGCAGATGCCGAGTTGGGTTTCGGTGAGGAACGGCCCCCAGCGGGTTATGAAGGATTGTAGCCGAGGGTCGGTCTCTTCCGTCGTGGCCGGTCTGGCCTTCTTGTTCGGCACAAGCCGAACGTCTCTCGTCGGACGTTTGGCGGGACGGGGCTTTGGCAGGGCCGCGGCCGGCGGGGAAGGGGAGGGGTCTTGCGCCGCCGTCGGCGGATACAGAGGCGATTCCGAAATTTCGTCTTTAACTTCTTTAGAAGCTTCGACTTCCGGCGTCAGGTTATTTGCGGGGTCGGGTTCGTCATTGGACAGTTCTTGGATAGGAGCCTCGGAAATCTCGGGGGGGGCACTCTCCACTTCCTCCTCACGCTGCTGGATAGCCACGTCGAGGGCGGTGCCGCTGAACTGGAAGGCCATGTCGGAGAAAGGCGATTTCCGCGGCCCGCCTTTCTTGTAAGGGATGACCTTACGCACCGGCGGTGACTGATCGTTCGACACGCTCGCGGACCTCCTTCCACAGCTTTTTGTAGGCCTGAGCACCCGCCGAGTCCGGCGCCGTCAGTCGCACGGGGGCGTGGAAGCCCGCGCTCTCCGCCACACGGACGTTCTCCGGGACGATGGCCTCGAAGACCATGTTCGGGTAGGCGGAGCGCAGGAACTCTTCGGCCTCGCGGCACATCCTCTTCCTCGCGTCGTAGCGTGTCAGGAAGAAGCCCAGCAGGGCGGGGAAGCGGGTTTTGGTAATAATCCGCGCGCGCTGGAGCTGGCGGGTGAGCTGCATCGTACCGTTAACACTCATCACGTCAGCATTTACGGGACACAGGACGAAATGGCTGCCGACCTGCGCCATCGAGACGAGCGTGCCGAAAGAGGGGTCTGTGTCGATGAAGACGTAGTCGTAGGGCGAGTCGTCCCAGAGATGAAACTGCTCCTGAAGTGCCGTCACGGTTTCGAGGGGGTTCGAGCGGTCGATGTTGTCGTTCTTCGAGCTGCTCCTGATGAAGTCGAACTCTAAACCCTCGAATTTGATGGGCGTAATGAGGTCCTGAAAATTTGCGTCGCCTTTGAGCCAGGAGACGAGCGTGCCCTGCTCGCTGTCTTCGCTCCCCTTGTCGGTGAGTAGCGCGTTGGTGGCCGAAGCCTGGGGTGCGGCGTCCAACAGCAGGACGCGTTCTCCGTTGGCGGCCGCCTCGGCGGCGAGGGAAATGGCAGTGGTCGTTTTGCCCACGCCCCCTTTATTATTGCTGATGGTAATGACTTTATGGCGGGTCGAGATTTCCATCGGGCGCTGCTTGAGTGCCGCTATGGCTGACCGGCTGTACAGTTTCACACGGGCGTCTGTGGGGTCGGCGACGGTGGCCAAATTAAGGTCGCGCGCGATCCGCCGGAAGGTGTCCGACGACACTTCCAGGTACTCACACGCCTCTGTCACCGTCATATACTCAGGGGTGGCCAACTCAAGAAGCCCTCCTTCGGAACCTGCTTCGCCTCAAATATTTCCTTGTATCTCGTCCTATCTCGCCTTACTTTTGCGTACTATATTGACTAAATATAGTCTGGTCAATATTTTTATTCGGATGAGATAGAAAGAAACCCACACGCGGTTGTAACGTCTTCTGTGAGGCTTTCAGAAAGGGCATGTTAAAACGTTGGCGGGAATAAGGAGGACTGGAAATATTGTCGAATAAAGACGTTCGAGGGTCGGCTGCCGGTCCGTCCGTGAAACGTCAGGCCACCCGTTCGTCAACCATAAAATGGGAAGTATCAACACATTTCGATTTCACGATTCCACTACGTGAGGAATTGTGGAATCATTGAGAAGGAATTCACTCCGCTTGTTAATGATGTGACTTAAACGGGCTGGGGCCTGTGGTGAACGTTTCAGCCGCCGCTCGCGCCAGCGCGACGACCTACATGCTCAACGTCATCGACAAGGTCGCGGGGCAGACGTACGAGGCGCAGCGGCAGGTGGCCGTGACTGTCGAGTTGAAACTGCGGCATGTAACATCCCACGTTGAACGGGCGCTTGTGCGGCCGCAATAATTGCCGCACAAGTGTCAACCTCAGTAATTCCAGGCACGGGCTGTTCCTGTTCAAAGAACTCAAACGGAGCAGGCCCTCAAGCGCATGGGTCATCGCGGTGGCGGGGGCAACTTTGGGTCTGGTCATCAGCAGTTTCCTGCTTTCGCCCGGGTCTTAGCCGTGTGATTGCGGTCGGGAGGTTCCGCCTCTAAGGTTAAGGTACATAACTCACCCGAAAATTTCTGAGGCCCGGCGGCCCACACCTGCCGGGCCTCAGTCTTTTATACATACACCTACGCGGGCCTCCAGAACTTACTGACGGGCTCGCTCCAGTCCGTCCAGTACGGCGGCCCGGCCCGCATTGTTAACACTGATTTAGTACGGAGTTCAGACGGATGTAACACCGCGCGGGTACCCTGTCATTTCTTACCACTCTTGGAAGAAGGGGAAAGAAGTCATTTGAGTATTCCGGCAAAAACTCTGCGCGCGACCGCCGCGCTCCTGCTCGCTTCTTTCGCGGCGCTCGGCCTCGCCTGTAGCGGCGAGCGCGGCGGCGGCGGCGCGGCGGGTGGCCCGGTGCGCCTTCAGGGCGCGGGCGCGACGTTCCCGAACCCGCTCTACCAGAAGTGGCTGAGCGAGTACGGAAAGGCCAACCCGAACATAAGGATTGATTACCAGTCCATCGGGTCGGGCGGCGGCATCAAGCAGATTAAGGAGCAGACCGTAGACTTCGGCGCCACCGACTCGCCCATGAAGGACGAGGACCTGAAGAGCGCGCCGGGCGAGCTGCTCCACATCCCGACGGTGCTCGGCGCGGTCGTCGTCACCTACAACCTGCAAGGCGTCACGCAGCCGCTGCGCTTCTCGCCCGAAGTCATCGCCGACATCTTCCTCGGCAAGCTCAAGCGCTGGGACGACCCACGCATCAGGGCCGACAACCCCGGCGCACAACTCCCCGCCGCGGACATCACCGTCGTCCACCGCTCCGACGGCAGCGGCACCTCCGCCGTCTTCACCGACTACCTCTCGAAGGTCAGCCCCGAGTGGAAGGAGAAGGTCGGCTCGGGCACTTCGCCCAACTGGCCGGTGGGGTTGGGCGGCAAGGGGAACGAAGGCGTGACGGGTCAGGTCAAGCAGACGCCGAACACCGTCGGCTACGTCGAGCTGGCCTACGCCGTGCAGAACAAGCTGCCGGTGGCGCTCGTCAGGAACGCCTCGGGCGCCTTCGTCGAGCCGTCGCTCGACGCGGTGACGGCCGCGGCGGCCGAGAGCCTGCCCACGACACCCGAACACCTGCGCGTCTCCATCACCAACGGGGGCGGCGCCGCCGCCTACCCGATTTCGAGCTACACCTACATTCTGGTCTACAAAGACCAGAAGGACGCCGCCAAGGGCAAGGCGCTCGTTGACTTCCTCTGGTGGGGCATCCACGACGGCGAGCGCTTCGCCAAAGACTTGCAGTACGCGCCGCTGCCCCCCGAGATAGTCAGGCGCGCCGAGGAGAAGGTGAACTCAATCACCTCCGGCGGCAGGACGCTTCGAGGAAGTGGTCAGTAGGCTCCGCCGGAGCGCGTTGACGCCGACGCCCGAAGGAATCGCAATAAGCAAGGTCTTCTAACTGACTGCTGACTACTGCTTTCAATGTCCAACCCGGCCCCAACGCCGCCGAGCCCGGCCGCCGAATACGGCGCGCGCGTCCGCGTGTGGGACTGGCGGCGCTCGCTCTCGCCGACGGGGAACGTGGGCGACGCCGTGTTCCGCGGCGTCCTCTTCTGCTGCGCGCTGCTGATAGCCGTCGTCGTCGTGGCGATGTTCGTCGAGATAGGCTCGAACGCGCGGCTCTCGCTGGTGGAGTTCGGGCTTGCCTTCCTGACGGGGCGCGAGTGGGACCCGATTCGGGGCGAGTTCGGGGCGCTCCCCTTCGTCTACGGCACGGTCGTCTCTTCGCTGCTCGGGCTGCTGATCGCCGTGCCCTTCTCGCTCGGCGTCGCCATCTTCCTCGTCGAGCAGGCGCCGAAGCGGCTGGCGACGCCGGTCGCCTTTCTGGTCGAGCTGCTCGCCACCATCCCCTCGGTCGTCTTCGGGCTGTGGGGCATCTTCGTCCTCGCCCCGGTCCTGCGCGAGTACGTCGGCCCCCCTTTGCAGAGGGCCTTCGGCTGGCTCCCGTTCTTTCAGGGGACGGTGACGGGCATCGGGCTGTTCACCGGCGGGGTAATTCTCGCCATCATGGTGACGCCCATCATCACGGCCGTCGTGCGCGACGTGCTGGCGGCCGTCCCCGTCTCGCAGCGGGAGGCCGCGCTCGCGCTCGGCGCGACGAAGTGGGAGACGACGCGTATCGTGCTCGCCAACGGCGGGCCGGGCATCGCGGGCGCCGTCATCCTCGGGCTCGGGCGCGCCGTCGGCGAGACGATGGCGGTGACGATGGTCATCGGCAACCGGCCGCAAATCTCCGCCTCCCTCTTCGAGCCGAGCTACACCATCGCCTCGGTCATCGCCAACGAGTTCACGGAGGCGACGGGCGACCTCTACCTCAGCGCACTGGTTGAACTCGGATTGGTACTCTTTCTTGTCACCTTCGTCGTCAACGGTGCGGCGCGTCTTCTCGTTTGGAGCGTGACGCGCGGGACGAGCGACGTTGGAAGGGCATGAGGCAAGGCAAAGTGGAAAGTGAGCAGACAAGAGTAAAGAAGTAAGGAAAAGTGAAAAGGCGGATTAAGGGCTGTGAGTGAAAGAGACGAGGGAAAATCAAAAGTTATGGATGCGACGCAAGGACGGCGTTCACTCTTTCCTTTTTCCTTTTCTCTTCCTTCTTCAAGGCGTCGCGTGGTCAATACGTTGATGACAACACTGACCGCCCTCTGCGCGTTCATCGGTGTCGCCATCCTGATACTCATACTCGGCTACATCGCATGGCAAGGCGTCTCCTCGCTGAGCCTGCAATTTCTCATCGACACGCCGAAGCCTGTGGGCGAAGGCGGCGGCATCGGCAACGCCATTCTCGGCACACTTATCCTGCTGGCGCTCGCGTCGGCCATTGGTCTGCCGCTCGGCATCGCGACAGGCATTTACCTCTCGGAGTTCGGTAGAGGACAGTTTGCGGGGCTGGTGCGCTTCATCGCGGACACGTTGACGGGCGTTCCATCCATCGTCACGGGCGTCTTCATCTACACGCTAATCGTACTGCCGATGAAGCAGTTCTCGGCACTCGCCGGGGGCGTGGCACTGGCGGTCATTATGATTCCGATTGTGACGCGCACGACCGAGGAGATGCTGCGCCTCGTTCCCACTTCTCTGCGCGAGGGGGCGCTCGCTTTGGGCGCGCCGCAGTGGAGGGTAACGACGGGCGTGGTGCTGCCGGCGGCAGCATCCGGCATTGCGACGGGCGCGATGCTGGCGGTCGCGCGCGTCTCAGGCGAAACCGCGCCGCTTCTTTTCACGGCCTTCGGCAGTCGCTTCTTCAACGTCTATCTCGACCAGCCGATTGCTTCCCTGACCGTGCAGATTTTCAACTACGCCGTCTCGCCTTATGATGAATGGCACGCGCAGGCGTGGGCGGCGACGCTCGTTCTGATGACGCTCATCCTCGTCATCAACGTCGGCGTCCGCATCTTGACGAGAAAGAAGTTTTGAAAAGCAGTAGACAGTAGCCAATAGCCAGCATAAAAACTGTCGAATGCTGCTTCACCGTCGATTGACGATGAATGAATCGAAAGCATTTATACTGACTACTTTCTACTGAACGGTTTACATGGCTGAGGCCGCGTTCATCAAACACAGTTGTTAAAAAGTGAACAGTGAGCGGGAGCAGTAAGCAGTTTGAAGAACTAATCGCTCACTCTCATTTGCTTGCAATTCATCGTTTGTTGTTCTTAACCGCTCGCGGGTTACTGATTGCCGCTTAATACTATGAAGCCAGTGCTCATCATCGAAGACGACCCGGACATCGCAGAGGGCTTGCGCTACAACCTTGAGCGCGAGGGTCTGCCCGCAAGTGTGGCCGAAACGGGCGAGAAGGGATTGGCCGCCGCCCTCGATAAGAAGAATCCACCCGCCCTGATTCTGCTCGACCTGATGTTGCCGGGCATGTCCGGGACGGAACTTTGCCGTCGCCTACGGCGCGAACCCGCGACGCGCCGCACGCCCATCATCATCCTGACGGCGCGCGGCTCGGAGACCGAACGCGTTGCAGGTCTCGAACTCGGCGCAGACGATTACATCACCAAGCCTTTCTCCGTCCGCGAACTGCTCGCACGCGTACGCGCTGTGCTGCGGCGCACCGACGATGCCACAACCACTGTCTACGAAGACGAGAAACTACAAATCCACTTCGAGGATATGCACGTCATCTGCGACGGCGCGGAAGTGAAACTCACGCGCAAGGAGTTTGCACTGCTCATCGCACTCGCACGCCGTCCCGGTAGAGTGGCTACGCGCCAGCAAATCCTCGACGACGTGTGGGGTCAGCAATACTACGGCGACACACGCACGCTCGACGTACACATCCGTCGGCTGCGAGCCAAGCTCGACCAGTGTGGCGATTCCATCGAAACAGTCGTCGGCGTCGGCTATCGCTTCGTGGGCTGCTCCGTGAAAGCCGACGACCGACGCGACGCCGCCGCGCCCGATGCATAGCCACGCGCAGCTTCGCCTAAAACTAGCTCTGCATCGCACCGTCTCGAAGCAAGGCTGTTACTGATAGCCGATATTTTGTAGTTGAGAAATATGAGGGATTCGCGATGGTCGGCAATGGTGAGGCAGGGAAGCTATCAGGCTGAGGGTGTTTGACAGGAATGATATTCAAGCGTCAAAAGAGATGAATCGTTTTTGGCTTGACGAATCGAAGCAGATTCTTGAATCGCGCGGTTGTCGGCAGCCGTCGCCGCGGCGCTACATGGGACGCTTGGCTGCCGGAAGTTCCGCGTATTCTATTCCATCTTCTTTGCGAAGCAACTCAATCAGTTCGGTGACGTTATCGTCGGGTAATTGGGAGGGCAGGTCGATAGTAAAGAGACGTGCGCGCTGCCCCGTAGTCAAACCGGGGAAAACTTGCCTGACCGATACTTCTTTAATCGTCGGCTCAGGCAACGCTTCGTCGATGTTCTTGAGAGCGATTTCCTTAGCCTCTTCGACCTTGCCCTCCTTCACCTTGTAAATAATCTGCATCCGATGTCCTCCGTGCTCTGTAGAGCTTGTGCACGGGATTCATTTTAACGCAGCTTCGAGGTTTAAGCGACCATAGCCGTATTCCTCGTCGGGACGTGAGCTTTGCCAACGCACACGGTCAGCCGTTTTCCTGAGATGGTCGCGAATCTCGACTGGCTTGAGGTTCGGCTTCTTAGCCAGAAGCAGTGCCACTGCCGCCGCCACGTGCGGCGTCGCCATCGAAGTGCCGGGCAATGAATCGTAGAGGACTTCGCCAGCTACTTCAGATGGGTACTGCGGCGTGGTGGAGAGAATATTGACGCCGGGAGCCACCAGACTGATGTGAGGGCCGGTACATGAGAAGCTCGCGCGGCGGTCAACTTCGTCTGTTGCGCCGACGGCAATCACGCCGTCGTACGCCGCAGGATAGCTCGTCGGGTTGCCCTCCTCGTACTCGTTTCCCATCGCTGCCACAACCGTCACTCCGGCATCGATGAGGTCAGTCACGATGTCCCTCTCGCCGGGGTCGAGACCGCCTCCGAGACTGAGGTTGATAACCTTTGCGCCCGCCGTAATCGGGTGTGCCAGCGCCCTGTAGTAGGCTTCGGCGTTCCACGGATTGCCGCGCCTCGGCAACGCCTTGAGCGCCATGATGCGAGCCGCACAGATTCCGGCAACCCCTACCTGATTGTTGATTTCAGCCGCGATGATTCCGGCGACGTGAGTGCCATGACCCTGATAATCACGGTCGTCTTCATTGGAGAGAAAATTTACGTAGCTATGAATCGAACCATCCAAATCAGGATGCGTGCGGTCGATTCCTGAGTCGAGCACGGCGACGATGACCTGTGTGGCATCCTTAAAACTAGCTTTCGCCCGCGCCTCTCTGACTTTAATCGCGCCGTGTCCCCACTGTCGTGCGCCGAGCGGGTCGTTGGTCGGTCTGGGGCGTTTGCTGGCAGCCTTTTTGGTAGCCTTTTTAGTGGAGACAAACGGGTATTTCACGGGCGGCACGTAGGCATATTCAATCTCATCGCCGAGCGAGTTAAGATGCGCGGCCAATTGATTGGCGCTCGCACGCGGGTCTACTTTGATACTCATCAATCCACGCGCGGCGCTCACAGGCTGTTCATCACGCAGCGCCACGGATAACGCGCGCAGCGTCCCGCGTGCGGCAGGTTGCACGATGGGCGTCGGGAAGACGGGCGTGATGCGCTCGGCATAACCGTTCTCAACCAACGTCGCCAGAAACGGCTGCCGCACGGGCGCACCGACGCCTTCTGACGCTCTGAGCGCGGCGAACACGCGACGGGTCGCGGTGGCGGTCGTGCGTAGTTTGACGATTACCGTATTACTTGCTGCCTGTGGATAACGGTCAGAGCCAGAGCCACCGCCGCCCTCCGGCCTCCACTCACTCCTACGCACCGATGTTTGCATGCGCTGTTGAAGTTTAGCTTTCTGTTTAGCGCGAAGTTTCTTGACATCCATGGTAGCCATTCTCCTTCTCCATTCTGCTGCGGAAGCCATCCTGAAACCTGGAAAGCCGCATAAAATCAGAGCAAAAAGTAGGTTTCAAGATGAGTCGCGGTAATGTGAACTGCGTCTGGAAAGCGGTTGTTGGTGATGAGCCTGATGCTCCGTCCACCGGACGACTTATCGTGTAGCGCGTGGATTATAAGCGGCTTTAGAAGTAACTATCAATACCGAGCCGTCCGTCCGACTCCGCAGTTAATGATATGCCGCAATCGGCTCGCATCGTATCATTAGAGCCGGAGCGTAGTCTTCAATTTCAAGTGTGCAACGACAAGGATAATCTAGATGACAACCAACAGACCGCTATTCATTCCGGTGATTCTCGGCACCGCACGGCAGGGACGCAAGAGCGAACACGTCGCGCGTTTCGTCTTCGACGAGGTGGCGAAGCGCGAAGGCGTCGAGACAGAGTTAATCGACATTCGCGACATCAATCTCCCGACGACGGACGCAGGCGAGACGATTAAGGACGCGCATTTCTCCGCGACCGTGGAACGCGCCGACGCGCTCGTCATCGTGACGCCCGAATACAATCACGGTTATCCCGGACTGCTCAAGCATGTGCTCGACACGAATCTGAAAGAGTACATCCACAAGGCCGTAGGCGTGTGCGGCGTTTCGGCGGGTGGTTTCGGCGGCACGCGCGTCATCGAAAATCTACTTCCGGTGCTGCGCGAGTTGGGGCTGGTCACAATCTTTCAGGATGGCAACTTCTCGAACGTCGGCGCGTTGTTCGACAACGACGGCAAACTTCTCGACGCTTCCTACATCCGGCGCATCGACAAGTTTTTGAAGGAACTAATCTGGATGGCGAAAACGCTACGCTACGGACGCGAAAACCTCACCTAAGCAGAGAAGCGCCTGCGCGTCCTGTCCGTGCGAGAACGCGGAACGTCAGAGTACCGTTTCGGAGATTCTGTTTGCGCCTGCGAGAGCGAGTCGCTTCACGTAAGCCTCGCGGGCAATCTGTATGTCTTCCAGAAAGAGCGGGAGTTCGTGAAGCAGGAGCGCCTGCGGGCCGTCCACCAACGCCTGTTCGGGCACGGGATGAAAATCTACGAGAATCATGTTGGCTCCGGCGACGACCGCCTGCGCCGTGACGTGCATGATGTCGAGAATGCCGTCGGGGCTGATGTCGCGCGTCCCGACGGCGTGTGATGGGTCAACGCAGACGGGCATGCGTGTCAGCCGTTTAACGACCGGGATGTGTGCGAAATCGACGAAGTTGCGGTGCGGGTCGCCGATGTTGGTCTTCATGCCGCGCAAGCCGAAGACGACTTTGCTGTTGCCTTCGCTGGCGAGATATTCCGCCGCGTGGAGCGATTCGTCGAGAGTAATGCCGAAGCCGCGTTTGAGGAGCATGGGGAATTCGTGTTGTCGTCCGGCAATCTTGAGCAACTCGAAATTCTGTGTGTTGCGTGTGCCGATTTGGAGCATGACGCCCGTGGGATTGCCCGTCGCGTCTAACGCCTGACGTATCTCGTCGATGTGAGATTCGTGCGTCACCTCCATCGCGATGACTTTGATTCCGTATTTGCCAGCCAACTCGAAAACGTAAGGCAGACACTTCTTGCCGTGTCCCTGAAAAGAGTAGGGACTGGTGCGCGGCTTGTAAGCGCCCATGCGTGTGCAGACCTGCCCGTTGTCACGCAACGCGCGCATCATCATCTCGACGTGCTCCGGCGTATCGACCGCGCACAGCCCTGCGAAGACGTTGAGCGTGTCTTGCCCGAAGCGCACGCCCTGATAGTCGAAATGCGTGTGCCGATTGTCGCCCTTGTGCCGACCAATCACACGATACTTTTCCGAGACGCGCACCACGCGCTCGACGCCGGGCAAACTCTTCATGTCTTCGACAGGGATGGTGGCCGTGTTGCCGATGAGATGCACTTCGGTCAGACTATGCTCCACGCCCTGCTCTTGGTGAACGCGCAGGCTGATATTGGGAAGGCGTGCGAGATGGTTCATCAAATGGCGGTAAGCGTCGCCTTCAACGTCGATGTCGGGTTTGAGAATGAGAATCATAAGACTTGAAATTCTATCGTTGCGGGTCAGTTTTTCCGTTGCTGTGAATCAGGTTTGTTGAGGGTTCTCGAACAGTGAACTTGTTACGTCGAGCGTGTGCGGGGCGTCGTGTGCGGGATAGTTGCGTAGTTCCTGGCGCACGGCGTCGAGCTTTTCCGCGAAGGCATCCAGCGCGGCGGCGACTTTGGCGGGATTAGTCGCCAGTATGTCTCGCCAGACCGCCCACGAACTGCCCGCGAGCCGCGTCATGTCGCGGTAGCCGCTGCCCGACAGGGCGTTGAGCGCGTCGGCGTCCGGCTGCTCTCGGACGACGGCGGCCAAGAGGCTTGAGACGAGTTGGGGCAAGTGGCTCATGAGAGCCATCGCGCGGTCGTGCTCGCCTGCCGACAGCACATGGACGCGCGCCCCGAAAAGGCCGAACGTCGCTTCGAGAGCGGCGAGCGCCGTGCGCGAAGTTTCGTGCTCGACGTTGGTCAGGACGTATGGCGCATTCTCGAACATGTCTGCGCGTGCGTGCGCCAGCCCGCGTAGGTGACTGCCCGCCACTGGATGCCCGCCGACGAAGCGACGGTCTGCGAGAAGTCCCTCGCGTGCGGCGCGGCACACCTCTTCCTTTGTGCTTCCGGCGTCGGTCAACACCACGCCCGGCTTCATACGCCAACCGCTCTCGCGCAGGAAGCGGATAATCTCTCCGACGGGCATCGACAGATATACGAGGTCAGACGACGAAACGCCGTCGGGCGACGAGGCGCATGCGAAAGCTGCGTCCACCTCGTCAATCACGCGGAGCCTCAGAGCATCATCGAGCGCCGTGGGCGACGTGTCCCAACCCGCGATGCGTCGGCACGCGCCCGCGCGTCTCATGGCGAGAGCGAAAGACGCGCCGATGAGTCCGCAACCGACCACCGTTACCCTATCCCACATCGGCTCTCTCACTCAGTCGCCCTTTCTCAGAGATTCCAGAATTACGCCCGCCTGCGCGACGGAATTTTCCTGAACGCGCCGCGATTCACGGATGATGCGACGAAAGATTGACTCGACGGCGTGACTGTCGAGCGGCCCTGTGTTGGCGTGGCAGACTCGCTCGATAACTTCCTGTTCACGCGTCCGGTCGCAGAGCGAACGCCCCTCGCTCCGCTTCGACTCGCCGACTTCGAGCGCGATGCGCGCCCGCTCATTCAAGAGCCGTAGTAGTTCATCGTCAATCGCGTCGATTTTCGTCCGACAATCTTCAATGGTCATTTGAATCGGCTCCTTCCGGTTGAACCGACAGCGACACTTGCTGCCGCCGAATTGGATAACCGCTCCGTCTGTCCGCGCGAACAAAACGGCAAACCGCGACTTCCGTGTCGGGAGGTCGCGGCTGAGGGTTGGGGCAGAAATTTTTCGCGGCGTCTCGCTGTTAACTCATCGGTCGCGCGCAGCAGACGCCTTGTCCGGCTCGACCTTCCACAGAGGAGAGGCAAGATGTAGATGCGAAATAATAATGTCGAATGGCGAGCATGTGGTTGGCCGCCCGGTTGAGAAGTTCTTGATGTAAACCGGACGTGGAGAATGTACGAGAACTTTCAAATACCTGTCAACCAATATTCGACCGCCGCCGGGTTAAAACAATCGACGCCGCGACTGCGCTTCATTCTCTTTCGCGCGCCAGTTTTTCTTTCGCCGGAATTGAGGCGTGTCGATGGCGCGCGATGGACGTTTCGCCGTTATAATTGACCCGCGCGGGCGACGCGCGGCGGATGAAGTATTATTAAAAAGTGGAACGTCGAAAAGCGGAAAGAGTAAACATGCCTCAAATTGTGGAGCTAACACGCGACGCGGATGGAGTCTCAGTGATTCAAGGCGGTAAGCTCAAGGCGGCCATTCTCGGCGCGACCGGAATGGTCGGCCAGCAGTTTGTCCGCCTGCTGAAAAATCATCCGTGGTTCGAGATTGCCGTGGTCGCGGCTTCAGCAAGTTCGGCGGGTAAAACTTACCGCGATGCGGCGCGTGGACGTTGGGCGTCGGAGTTTGATGTGCCGGATGAAGTTGCGTCGATGGAAGTACGGGACGTGCAGGCCATCGACGAGATTGCTCCGCATGTGGACGTGGCTTTTTGCGCGCTCAGTCTGGACAAGGAGAGCGTTCGTCGGCTGGAAGACGCGTACGCGAAACGTGGCGTGTGGGTGACATCGAACAACTCCGCGTTCCGCCAAGACCCGTTTGTGCCGATGGTTATTCCGGCGGTCAATCCGCACCACTTGGACGTGGTTCCGCATCAGCGTCGCGCCAGAGGATACGAGACGGGCGCAATCATCGTGAAAAGCAACTGCTCGATTCAGAGCTACGTGATTGCGCTTGAACCTCTGCGTGAGTTCGGGGTGGAAAAGATAACGGTGCACAGCGAGCAGGCCATTTCCGGTGCGGGCAAGACCTTTGAGACGTGGCCTGAAATGAGCGGCAACGTCGTTCCGCTCATCGAAGGCGAGGAGAAAAAATCGGAAACGGAGCCGTTGAAGATTTGGGGCGAGGCGAACGCGGACGGCATCATGGCGTCCGCGCTTCCGAAGATACGTGCGAGGTGCGTGCGCGTCGGCGTCGCTCACGGACACACGGCTTACGTCAACGTCGAATTCAAAACCCTCCCGACCCGCGCGCAAATCCTTGAGCGTTGGGAGCGATACGCGCGTTCGCACGAACTGCCTTCCGCGCCGCGAAAATTAATTCATTACCGGACGGAGCCTGACCGCCCGCAGCCACGCCTCGACGTAATGACCGAAAACGGCATGGCGGTGACAGCAGGACAATTAAGCGTTGACGAGGAGCAAAACACGGTCAGTTTCACCGCGCTCACGCATAATGCGATACTCGGCGCTGCCGGAGGCGCGGTCTGGGCGACGGAAGCCGCGATTGCCCGCCGACTCGTCTACCGCAGAGACTAAAACATCCGCGCCGCCGTCAGTATGCGCCGTCGCCGCTAACATCTCTTTTATCTGGCTCTGCCCGCACCGCCACGCGTTTGCAAGCCCATCAGCCGCGCGGGGAATGCGCCGAAGTCTTCGACCTCCCACGTGTTGCCGTCTTTGAGCCTGACCTGTGCGGCGGGGATAAACGTCCCTTCGCCCCTGCCGTTGCGTCCGAGATACATCTCCGCGTAGCCGAACTTGTAATTCTCCGAGCGCGCGCCGCGACGCAATTCGTAGAAGCTGATGTCGCGTTGAAAGAGGACGATGAGCCTTGTGCCGCCGCCTTCCTGCGGCGTAGCGATGATGGCGTTGGCCGTCACGCCGACGTTGTTGCCTATTGAGATGCGTCCGGCGTCCATGCGTGAGAGCACGCGCAGCAGTTCATCCTGCCCGCCCGATTGCATCGCGGAGTTTAACTGCTGCACTTCGCCCGCCGACGTGTAATCGTTGATGATGACCGAGAACGGGCGCGAACGCCCGCCGAGACGCCCGCCGACGCCGACGACGAGGCCAGTGATATAGCGTCTCTGAAAACTCGCCGCCGCGCTCGCGCCTCGCGCCTCCGACGACCGTGGCGAAGACGCCAGACCCGCAGCGCAGCAAATCATGCACAATAGCCCGACCAGTATTCTTCTATTCATCCAACCCTCCCTGAATTAAACCTGATGAAAGTGTCTCGAACTTACTTACCCGTACGCTTCCCGTGCGAACATCGGATGTTGTTTCGCGCTTTGCTTATGGTGAAGCATGTCGGCTGAATGGTTTCGAGTTTTTCGGGGGAAACAGAAATTATACACGGCGTGTGGCGCACAGTCTGTCCGCATTGGTACAAACAAAACATCGCGGGCACAAACCTTTTTACTTTTGTCATTCATCCTTCCACGTCGATTAGGGAAAATACCCTATCGTTTCAGCACATCTTCCTGATAGGCAGCGTCGTGGCTTCGTGCGATAATTACGCAGACGAAATTATCATGTCGGGGCGTGTCCTCACAGGTTTTGCGTCAGAGCGCGAACGCTTTGGCGGCGACACGAAACCTTTACACCATGAAAAAGCTCCACCTCTGCCTCTTTATAAAACAAGAGATGTTGCTTTAAGATGTTTTGAAACGGAGACGTTGAATGAGAAACGAATTTGAAAACAAGAATGACGTGATGCGGCGAGTAGTGTCCGTGGGGTCGCGCGGCGCAGACGTGAATTCACGCGCGCGTCTCTTGACGAAGGAGATGTTGAAAGTTAAGCCCGCGCCACCACAATCCATCAAGTCGTTTCCCTTCAACGGGCTGCTCACCAACAAACTTCTAACCGCACTGCCCGACACAGATTTCGCGCGATTGCTGCCGCATCTCGAACCCGTCTCGCTCGCGGGCGGCGAAAATCTTTACGCCTTAGATGAAAGCATTCAATTCGTTTATTTCCCCGAAACCGTTGTGCTCTCGCACATCCATCTTCTGGCGGACGGCAGCACGGTCGAGGCCGCGCTCATCGGCAGGGAAGGGATGGTCGGTCTCTCCACCATCTTCAACTCTTCGCGACCCAGATACTGGACGCAAGTGACGATAGCTGGCAGCGCGTTGAGGATTCAGGCCGAAGTCGTCAGACAGGATTTCGCGGCGGGCAGAGCGATTCAGCAGTTGTTGCTCAACTACGCGAGCGAACGCCTCGCGCATCTGTCGCAGAGGGCGGTCTGCAACGGACGCCACACCGTCGATGCGCGTCTGTGCAGTTGGCTGCTGATGGTTCAAGACCGCGCCGGAGACCACCTGTTGCCACTCACACAGGAACAGATTGCCAGTTATCTCGGCACGCGCCGCGCGGGCGTCACATGTGCCGCGGCGTCTCTGCGGGATAGAAAGATTATCAGCTACAGTCGCGGGCATATTCGTATCCTCAAACGACAGGCGCTTGAGAACGCCGCCTGCGAATGCTACCGAATGCAACGACAGACGTAACCTCTGACAAATAAACCTAACTGATTAACCTATGTCCGTGACAACGCAACACAGGGGAAACCGAATCATCGCCGCGCTCTCCAATGAGGAGCAACAACGACTCACGCCTCATCTCGAATCCATCTCGCTCAAACAGAGTGAGGTGCTTTTCAGGCCGGACGAACAACTTCAATACGTTTATTTCCCCGTCAACTCGGTCGTCTCACTACTCACCGATTTGGAGGACGGCACGGGGATGGAAGTCGGGCTGGTGGGCAGAGAGGGCGTCGTCGGCGTCTCTACGTTTCTCGGCGGAAGTGAGACGAAGGTCGCCACGGTGCAGGGCGAAGGTGCGGCCTTGCGTCTGCGAACGGGCGTGCTGCAAGAGGAGTTTCGCAAGGGGGGTGCTCTGCAACGGGTGCTCCTGCGTTACACACACGCGTTGATGGCGCAGATTTCGCAGTCGGTCGTTTGCAACATACGCCACAAGGCGGAAGGACGCATGGGTCGCTGGCTGCTCATGTACCATGACCGCATCGAGAAGGATGAGTTTGAATTAACGCATGAATTCATGTCGCACATGATAGGCGTGCGTCGCGCCACGGTCAGCGAAATCGCCCAAACGCTTCAGGAGATGAATTTTATTCGCTACCAGCGCGGTCGCATCACGATTCTCGACCGTAAGGGATTGGAAGAATTCGTCTGCGAGTGCTATCCGGCGGTTAGAGAAAAATTCGACGAATTCCAGTGGTGATTCACCAAATTACACACGCGATGACGCACGACCGTTCGTAAAACTGCTGCGGGAAAAACTTAAAAAGCGTCGTCTCACCAAACTCGACACGACAAAGAGTTAATCCGTTCAAACCAACGAATGCCGACAGACGTTTCTCACCCGTCTCTCCATGATGCGCTATTCCTAACTCGTTTGCGCGCTTCTGTCTCTATCACACGCCGCTTCAAAATCACACTCGAATCGTCGAATCATGTGGTGACTTCAAACGATGAAGCGAAATTGCCGGACGCCCATGTGGCGAGCCGTCGGTCAAGCAACTTGCCGATAATGGTATGATGAGCTTCAGAAGAGGAGAGACACAAATGATAACTGTTGCTAATCGTATCTACGTCAAGCAGGAATACGCAGACGCCTTCGAGAAGGTGTTTCGTGAGCGCGCGGGGTTGGTGGACAAGATGCCGGGTTTCGTTTCCAATCAGGTTTTGCGTCCGGTGAACGACGGCGACCCGTACGTGGTTTTCACCATCTGGAATAGTCGTCAGGATTTTCTTAACTGGGTGCGCTCCGACGCGTTTGTAAAGGGACACGCCCAATCCGGCACGCTGCCGAAAGATGCCTATTCGAGAGCGAATGTTTTGGAGATGCACGAAGTCGTACAGGATTCGACGCGACCCGATTTGGAACCCGAACCCCACGGCGGCCCCTTCAACATGCACTAACGAAAGGGCAAAGCTAAGGGTAAAGGGCAAAAGTAAAAAGGCAAAAGTGAAGCAGACGCACACTGCTCTGTTCGTCACTTTTGCCTTCTTTAGTTTGTCCTTTGCCTTCTCCGTTATGCGTGCCTTTGCACAGCTTCTTGATAACTCGGACAGAATACCGTGAAGTCAATCTCCTATCCTGTCTCTGTTATGAAATTCGACTACGACCTCGATTTCAAGGCGTTGGACTTTCGCGCGCATCCCGAACTCTATCGCATCGGCAAGGGCGAACAGGGCGTCTTGCTCATCGAACCATACAAAAGCGAAATTTTGCCCCACTGGCGATTCAAGACGCCCGACGTAGCACGCGTCTCCGCCGAAAAGATTTATGAACTCTACGAGCGTTATAAAGCCTCGGATGATTTTGTCGGCATGGACATGGCGCGCAAGTTTCTGCAAATGGGATGGACACGCTCCCTGCGCTACTTCAATCACCGGAGCGGGAAGAAGTACGTCGGGGCGGTGCCGACGGAGCGCAAAGGGCAGAGCGGCGCGTGGGGACGCGAGGTTGCGCCCGCCGAACACAACTATGAGAAACTAGAGTCGGCCAGGATATTCAAGGCCAAACTCGACCTCGTTAGAGCCGACTCGGAATACATCGGGCGCGTCGAGCAGCGCCGCGAAAAGTTTGACCCGCCCGCCAAACAACAGTCGAAAGTAAAAGGGTAAAAGTAATTTTGAAATTAGTTCGGAGAATGACAGGACTGGGGAGTTAAAAAAGATGAAGAGAAAAGTTACGAAGACCGACGAAGAATGGCGACAGGAACTGACGCCGGAGCAGTACGCGGTGGCACGACAGAAGGGCACGGAGCGGCCTTTCACTGGCAAGTATTACGACTCGAAAGAAAAGGGAACGTATAAGTGTGCGGCGTGCGGCAACGTCTTGTTTACCTCTGATGCCAAATTTGATTCCGGCTGCGGGTGGCCGAGTTTTATGCAACCTTCAGACGCCGACAACGTTCGCACCGAGACGGACAGAAGCCACGGAATGGTTCGCACAGAAGTCCTGTGTGCCAGTTGCGACGCACACCTCGGACACGTCTTCAACGACGGCCCGCAACCGACCGGACTCCGCTACTGCATCAATTCCGTCGTGCTCAGTCTGGATAAAGAGGAGTGAGGTCTTTCAGTTTCAACGGGACGAGGTTCTGCTATCACAAAGACCACGACGCGGCCTGTCTGATTCGCGTCTCAATCTTCTGGACGTTGTTGAAGCCTTCACCCGTTTCAGACGCCCGCGAGATTGCCCTCGTCCGATGCGAGATACCTGTCGCGCAGAATCGCCATGTGGTGCAGTTCGTGACCCGCGATGATGTAGGCCAACGCCCGGACGCTCGCTGTGCCCTCGTTTGCAGTGCCTCTGCGCCTCGACGCCTCGCCGTTCAGATGCTTGAACAGATAGAGACTCGCGCGTCTGACGCTCTCGAATTCCGCCGCGAGTTCGCCGAGCGGGTAATCGTCGAATGATGCCTCGCGGACGTAATCGTCCTGCTCGTAACCGGGCAGCGGAGTCTTGTCGTTGCGCGCGAAGCGTAGCGCCCTGTAAGCAAAGATTCTCTCGGTATCAATCATGTGGCCGACGAGTTCCTTGATGCTCCACTTGTCCGCGCCGTAACGGAAGTTACCGCGCGACTCCGGTATGCTTCTCAACAGCGCCACAGTCTCTCCCAACTGTCTGCCCAACACCGCGACGATGCCGTCCTCATCCGGCACTAGCGAAACGTACTTCTCGTAGTACGGCAAGTATTCGCCCGCCTCCGGCTTCTCGATAATCAAATCCGTCATGTCGTGATAGGTCTCCTTGAGGGAATTCGCACGGCAGTAATATACACCGTCTGCCTGTCTGATACCTTTCGATTTCGGGTTGCGCGTTAGCTTGATGAGAGGTCTCTGGCGCGTGTGTGAGAAAGTGTTGTTTAGACGCATGAGTGATTGGAGGCGCGGTCGTTTGTGTGAGGAGGTGGATGATGAAGATATTCGTGGCGGGAGCGACGGGTGTTTTGGGTCGAGGGCTGGTACGTCAGTTCGTCGCGCGGGGGCATGAGGTGTTGGGACTCGTCCGCGACGAGCGTGGGCGAGGGGTAGTCGAAAGTTTGGGAGGCGTGGGGCGCGCGGGTGATTTGTTCGATGCGGAGTCGCTGGCGCGTGCGGCGCAAGGGGCGGAGGTGTTTGTTCACGCGGCAACGTCTATCCCTTTGAAGACGAGGCCGACGGCGCGGGATTGGGAGATGAACAACCGCATTCGACGCGACGGGACGCGTGCGCTCGCTGCGTCGGCGGCGCGTGTCGGCGCAAAGCTCTATCTTCAACAGAGCATCGTGTGGGTGGCACGCCCGCCGGATGGTTCCTACTTCGACGAGAGTTCTGCGCCGCAGCCCGACGACATTTCCCGTTCGGCTTACGATGGCGAAAACATCGCCTTCGAGGCGGGCGAACGCGCGGGATTCAACGTGTCGGTGTTACGCTGCGGTTGGTTCTACGGCGCGGAGGCGGCGCATACCAGAATGTTTGGCGAAGGACTCGCCAAACGTCGTATCCCCATCATCGGGGCGGGCGATGCGGTCTGGCCGTGCCTCCACACGGAGGACGCGGCGCGTGCGTTCGTCGCGGCGGCGGAGGGCAACCGGACGGGTCTGTGGCACGTCGTGGACGACCAACCCGTTGCGGTCGCGGAGTGTCTGTCGGCCTTTGCCGAACGTCTGGGCGCGCCCGTGCCGCGACGCGTCCCCGTGTGGCTGGCGCGTCTAGTCGCGGGGCGGCATGCGGTTAATTTCTTCGTCTCGTCAACGCGCACGTCGAACCACAAATTTCGCAGAGACTTCGGGTGGATGCCGCAGTATCCGAGTTACCGCGAAGGCTTTGACCAGATTGTCGAGGCGTGGGAAGCGGAAGGATTCTTGACGCGATGAAAGAAACTCGACGGATGGACGCAACTATTCGCTTCGCGTTGTTGACGGTGGCGGCACACGCCGTCGTAGCCATCTGTCATGCGGCGGCGCATCAAAGGCTTGGCATTGAAATGTCGGCGTCGCAAACCTCGTTCATCGTCGCAGACATCATCATTGCGCCGCTCGTCGCGGGTGTGTGGCTCTGGAAAAGGGCAGGCGCGGCGGGAGCCTTCCTGCTCACACTATCAATGGCGGGCGCGCTCGTCTTCGGAGTTTATCATCACTTCGTGGCGAGCAGCGCAGACCACGTTGCACACGTCGCCGCCGCATCGCCGGGAGTTTGGGCGAAAGCATTTCAAGTCACCGCCGTCCTGCTGGCGCTCGTTGAAACGTTGGGAGTCGGAGCCGGACTGTGGGCGTTGAAGAGAATTTTGGCGTGTCGTTCCTGATACTTCTTCCACGCCGTTTGCGCGTTAGTAGATGAAGGGCGGAAAAGCTTTTCGAGAGCGAGCGGGAAACGAGGGGAAGAAACATTTATCCGAGGAGCAACGATGATGTCCACGCAGAACCACGCAGAAGAAACAGCAGCGGCCATACAAGAGATGCCGCCCGAAGCCTATCTCACGCAACTGGCCTTCGGCGCGATGATGACGCAAGCCCTTTATGTCGCCGCCAAATTAGGCATCGCGGATTTACTCGCGGCGAAACCACAGACAGTCAGCCAACTGGCCGCCGCGACGAAGATGCATGAGCGTGCGCTCTATCGTGTGTTGCGAAGTTTGGCGAGCGTCGGCGTCTTCAAGGAGACCGACCCGCAGGTCTTCGCGCTCACGCCGCGCGCCGAGCCGCTTCGTTCCGACGCGCCCAACTCGGTGCGCCGCGGCGTCGTCTTCATGGGCGAAGAATGGCACTGGCGCGTCTGGGGCGACATGCTCTACAGCGTCGAGACGGGCAAACCCGCTTGGGGACACGTGCACGGCGCGGAGGTCTTCGATTACTTCGCCGCGAACCCCGAACCGTCGGAAATTTTCAACAATGCCATGACCGATATGTCCGTCGCGACGGCTCCGTCGGTCGTCGAAGCCTACGACTTCTCCGGCATCAAGAAGCTCGCCGACATCGCTGGCGGCCACGGCTATCTGCTCGCGCAAGTGCTCAAGGCGAACCCGCACATGGAAGGGATTTTGTTCGACGTGCCGCCCGTCATCGACGGCGCGGGCGCGATGCTCGAAAAAGAGGGTGTGACCGGACGAGTCAAAACCATCGCGGGCAACTTCTTCATCTCCGTGCCCGACGGCGCGGACGCATACATCATGAAACACATCATCCACGATTGGGACGACCAACGTGCGCTCAAAATTCTCCAAAACATCAACGCCGCGATGCCCGCCGACGGTCGAGTCCTCATCGTCGAGACGGTAGTGCCCGAAAACAACGAGCCGCACTACAGCAAACTGTTAGACCTCGAAATGCTCGTCTCGCCCGGCGGACAGGAACGCACAGCCGCAGAATACCGCGAACTGCTCGCCGCCGCAGGTCTGCGCCTCGCGCGCATCATCCCGACCAAATCTCCCTTCAGCATCATCGAGGCAGTCAGGTGAGAATTGCGCAGTGTGGATTGCGGATTGAAAAGACAAAGGGAAGCGGGGTAACGGTCAAAGGGAAAGGTTCAGAAGGGAAACGGTCAAAGGGAAGGGTTACAAAGGGGAAACATTCAGAAGGGGAAGTGGGAAGATAGAAAGAGGGGAAGCAGGGTAGGGGAAGCGTTGAAAGGAAATTAACCCTTTCAACGCTTCTTCTTTAACCACTTCCTGCATTCTTTCATTCCGCATTGTGCGCTGTGCGTCCTGCGTTCATGCGTTCCTTTTATTGTTGTCGGCGAATATCGACGGGATTATACTGGCCTCCCCGAAACAGAGTGCAAAGGAGATTTGCGATGTGGAGCCGTCGATTGTCTTTAGTTGCGAGTGTGGCTGGTTATGCGGCGTCGGCGATTTTCTTGTTCGTCGTCATGTCAGACACGGTTACAGCGCAGCAGACTTCTCCGGGCGCACCGCGCACCGCTCCGGCCAGCCGCGACCCCTTTAGCGCCGCGCGTGACCGACGACAACGCGAGGCGATGCTGCGTGGCGCGGAGATACGCTCGAAGGAGGCTACGAACCCGCAGGACATACAGGCCGCCATCGAACAGGTCAAGCAGGATTTCAAACGCATACAGATTTTGCGAAACTGGATTGTGCGCCATCTCAAATCCAACGAGCCGCTCAACTACAAGATTATTTCCGACGGCGCGGGCGAGATTCACAAACGTGCAGGTCGCCTGAAAGAATTTCTGGTGCCGCCCAATCCTGAAGCCGACGCAGCGGAAAAGATTCCGAAAAATCACGTCGAATTCAGCAACGAGCAGATGAAAGACGCGCTCGCCACGCTCTGCATACGTATCGACAGCTTCACCGAAAATCCGATTTTCAAAGTTTCCGGCGTGGTCGATGCCGAGCAATCGGCGAAGGCTGGCCGCGACCTCGAAAGCATCATCCAAATCAGCGAAGGCATCAAGAAAAGCGCCGAACGCCTGCACAAAACGCCCAAACAATAATTCGACGAGCACGGCTCCACGTCGCTCCGGCGAAGCTGTGAACAGTAAGTGGTAAGCAGTAAGCAGTTAGGACGACTTCATCTGTCTGCTTACTCCTCACCGCTCACTGATTACTGTTTTGATTCGCGCAAGGGATGGAGGGCGACGAGAGAGATGGTGGTGGGCGTGCCGTTCTCGACGCCGACTTTGAGGAGTGCTTGATAATATTTCGGTGGCGGAGCGTCGTTGCCGTTTATCTGTCGTAGGCGTTGGTTGAGAAGCGCGAGATGGTTTTTGGTGGTGACGAATTCGGCGGCGGCCTCCGTGCCTTCGCTGTAAATGCCTGCCAGCGTCATCACCTCGTTTTCGCCGGAGACGTTCGGCTTCACGGTGATGAGCGCATAGTCAATCATCAGTTCTCCGGTCTGCTCATTGAATTGCGGCTTGTATTCGCGTTCCTCGCCGAGAAGCGGATGGCGGTTTTCGATGGTCGCCGAGAAGGTGTAGACGAAACTCTCGTCGGTCGGCAATTTGCGCGACCACTCGTTGACGTAGATGCTGCCGAGGAGGATGACGTTACGGTATTTCAAATCGGCGGCGCTGACCTGTCGGCTCTGCTTGAGCAGGATGTCTTTGTTGGCAGTGCGAAAGAGGTCTGTCAGGTGGTGGAGGCCGATGGCTTCGCCCATGCCCGTGTACATGCCGAGCGAGGGGATGAGTTGCGGCTCGGTATTGCCGCCTGTCCACTGTCCCTTGAATTCCGGCGCGTCAAACATCGTGCGTGCCTGTTCGGGGTTGAGTTGGATGGCGCGCTCGGTGAGCATCGCCGGGTCGGACTTGTTGACGAAACGGTAAATCGCCGGATTACTGAGAACCAACAACGGCGGGTCGGGGTCGCTTAGGAACGTTCCCCAGACGGTCTTGATTTCGTCGGCGTTAATAAAAGACTGTGCATCATTCGCACGGCGTCGCAACTCGCGGTTCGACAGCGCCAGCAGCACCACCGCCGACAACAAAGCCACAATCACGACACCCAAAACCCATTGGAGTTTTCCGCCCGCCCGTCGCGGGGCGACCGGGACGGCATCGACAACGCTCGTATGAATGTCCGGGGTCGCGTTCGGCGCAGAAGATGCTGCGGCGGCGACGTGCAAAGTTTGTCCATTGGTCGGGACGGCGGCAACGGCAGTGGTCGGGGCAGCCGCAGCCACGTCGGTCGCGGGCGGGCAGGCGTAGGTGAAGACGGGATGATAGTGGCCTTTGGGGAGGTCGATGACGATGCGGTCGCTTTTGCCTTCGGTGGCGTAATACTCCTGCAACTTCGTTCGCAGACGCCCGGCCTGCACGCGCACCACTGAGTCGATGCGCGAATCGTAGTCGCTGTGTCTGCCGAAAACCTCTGTGGCGATGACATACTCTTTGAGTTGCACCTCGTCGTCTTCAATCGTCTTTTCCACGACGAAGCGCAGGAACGCCTTGAGGCTCTCCGAGTTTTGCAGCGCGCGACTCCGAAGTACTCGCTGCAACTGGTCAAGTTTTTGTTCTTTGCCCAACTCCATATTGTTAGCGATGAGCGTTCGGACGACACGCCCGAAATGCGTCGGCGCGACGCCGTGTTCGTCCCCTGCACGCAATCGACATTGACAAAAATTGTTCAGTAACCCAAAGGCTGGAAGCGCCCTGACCGATGGAAGTGCGGCGATTATAACGCCCCGACACCGCTTCAACAACCATTGCGCGTTACACGCCGACGAGCCGAAGCGCGGTCGAGAGAGGCGGCAGAGCGAGCGTTTTAGCGATGTAACGAGTTACATCCGGCATGTAACACACCGCCGCGCTCTCTATTATGTCGTTTGATTCGCGGTTTTCACCGTGTTATACGGGCAGTAACTTTCGTGATGCCGCACGCGTCCATTATATTGTATCTGGTTCTTAAACTACTTTCGACGCAGCAAAAATGGGATTGTAGCGGGTTAGAATTTGTACTACGATGCGTTCGTTTCAGACGCGTGTGGCTTTCCGTTTAGAATCGCTTGAGTAATCAAGCCTTGCCTGTTATCCAGCGTTACAAGGATTAGTGTTTTCTCAAAATTTGTTCGCCTGCTCGCGTTCCCCAAAAACGTGCGGGAGCGCGCCGAACCATGAAAACTACTCTTACCGTAGTTTCCGAACGGAGCCTGAAAAACTTCAAGAGGTTTGACCGTCATCATTGGCCGTCGAGCGTCGGACGAGCAGCCGGAATGCGCTTAGGAGAGCTTAACCATGATAAAGAAATTCGGTCTTCACGCACTGTTGGTCTTGCTGGCAACGGGACTTTTGACCGTCGTCTCCGCTCAAACGAGCACCGTCGGCAGCATTAGCGGCACCGTCCGCGACCCACAGGGCGGCGCAGTTTCAAAGGTGGAGGTCACGATTGTCGATGAGGCGACGGGGCAGACGCGCACCGTCACGACCGACGACGACGGTTTCTTCTCCGCGCCGAGCATCGCGGTCGGACGCTACAGCGTCAGCGCCGCGCCGCAGGGCTTCAAGAAGACGGTCGCCACGGGCGTCGATGTCCACGTCAGCGAGCGCGTCGTCGTAGACCTCACGCTCGAAGTCGGGCAGGTCAGCGAAACCGTGACTGTGACGGGCGCAGCGCAACTCGTCGAGACGCGCAGCGGCAACGTCAGCAGCCTCGTCTCCGAAAAGCAGGTGACGGAACTTCCCTTGAACGGGCGCAACTACGCGCAGTTGGCGTTGATGGTGCCGGGCGTTTCGCCCGTCACGCAAAACGGTTCACAGGGCGCGTTTCGTGCGGGCGGCACCGGACTCGCTTCCGGCGTCGATATGTCGGTCAACGGCAACGGCTCGAACCAGAATATGTGGACGGTTGACGGCGTAAACAACATGGATGTCGGCTCGAACCGCACGCTCTTGGTCTTCCCTTCCATCGACTCGATTCAGGAGTTTCGCGTCGAGCGCAATAGCTTTAGCGCCGAGTTCGGACAGGCGCAGGGCGCGGTCATCAATCTCGTCACCAAAGGCGGCAGCAACGATTTCCACGGCAGCCTCTTCGAGTTTTTCCGCAACGACAAGTTGAACGCCAACGACTATTTCATCAACGCCGCTGCCGACCCCAGCAATCTCGACAAAAACGGCAAAGCCAAACGCCCTGCGCTTCGCTACAACAATTTCGGCGGCAACTTTAGCGGCCCGATTATCAAAAACCGCGTCTTCTTCTTCTGGTCGGAGGAATGGCGACGCGAGCGGCGCGGTCTGGTGCGTACGGCGCGTGTGCCGACCGCGGCGGAGCGCGTCGGAGATTTTAGCGGCAACCTGACCTCCACGCTCCCGCATCTCCCCGGCGCAGGCCCCTGCACGACGCCCGGCCCCAATCCGACAGACCCCGATTGTTTTCCCGGCAATCGAATTCCGGCCAACCAACTCAGCCCCGTCGCGCTCTCTCTGTTGAAGGTCTATCCCGACCCCAACGTCGGCAACGGGACGGGCAGCGGCAACAACTGGATTGCCGCGCCGAAGGCTCCGACCAACACGCGTCAAGACCTGATTCGCGGCGACGTGACCATCACCAACAACATGAACTTGATGGTACGCTGGATTAACGAGAAGTGGGTGCAGGGCGCGCCGTCCACGTTCTGGGGCGATTCTCCTTTCCCGACCGTCGATTCGGATTGGGCGCAGCCGAGCAAGAGTTTCGCCGTCAAGTTGACCAACACTTTGAACTCAACCTCGGTCAACGAGTTTCAGTTTTCGCGCGCGGGCAACGACATTTTCATCACCACGAACCCGCGCGGACAGGCACTCAACGACGAAATCGTCGCTAAATTCCCGACCGTCTTCCCGCAATCGCAGGGACTCGGCTACCCGACCTTCTGGGGCGGCGACGGCTACGCCGCGCTCTGGCATCAAGCGCCGTGGACGAACCACGAAGACCTCTTTATCTGGAAAGACGATTTCTCCAAAGTCGTCGGCGACCACGACCTCAAATTCGGCGTCCTGTTCAGCCACAACGTCAAGGATGAAACCAACGTCGGCAGCAACGAGGTCTATCAGTTCTGCGGAACCAACACGCGCACGGGCAACATACTGGCCGACCTTCTGGTCAAAGACCTGCCGCTCGGCTGTTACACCGAACGCGACCAGCAAGAGTTTGTGCTCGGTCGTTGGCGCGATCAGGAGTTTTACGTCAACGATACGTGGAAACTCAATCGCCGTGTGACGCTCAATCTCGGCATGCGCTATTCGCGTTACGGCGCGCCCTATTCCGACAACGACCGCATCTCCAACTTCATCCCCGAACGCTACGATGGCTCCAATCCCTTGAGCGCCCTCGTCCAAGCCGGACAGAATGGTTTCTCACGTTCCATCGTGAACACCTACGGCATGGGCTTCCAGCCGCGCGTCGGTCTCGCCTGGGACATCAAAGGCGATGGCAAGACGGCTGTGCGACTCGGTTTCGGACGCTATCTGAGCCGTGGCAATGTCATTCCGTTCCTGCTTAGAGAATCAAGCAACCCGCCCTGGTCAACCATCGTCAATACCAACTGGGGCGGCAGCAGCACGTCGCTCGCCGACGACCCGACCTTCCGCAGTCTCGACACCATCAATCCCGGCCTCCGCAACGCCGCCTCGACCGTCACTGCGACCACGCCCTTCAACGCCGTCAATCAGGATTTCCAACCGCCGGAGAGTTGGCAGTGGAATCTGACGGTCTCGCGCGAAGTGATGAAGAACACGGTGGTCGAAGCCTCCTATATCGGCAATCGTGGTCTGCATCTGTGGCGTCTGATGAATAACTGGAATGATGTCGTGCCGAGTGCGCGACTGCCGATTGCACAGGCCGTTCGCAACAACGCCACGAACGTGCAAGCCTTGATTGATGCAGGTCGTCGTCTGCCCGGCGTCGGGGCCATCACGATGGACGAGTTCACGGGCGATTCCAATTATCACGCGTTTCAGTTGTGGGTTAATCGTCGTTTCACAGACCGTCTCGCCTTCCAGATTTCCTATACTTGGGGACACAACATCACGAACGTCCCGACCACCTCTTACACCGCCGCCGTCACAGACCCGTTCAACTACGACCTCGACCGTGGCGATTCCGACCTCGACCGTCGGCAGATGCTCGTCGCCAACGCCGTCTATGCTTTGCCGTCCTTCAAGCGTTGGGGCAGTTTCGCCAGCCACGTTCTCGGCGACTGGCAGGTCAATACGATTATCTCGCTGCTCGGCGGCACTCCGATTGACATTCTCTCCGGCGCGAACACCGCCGGTTTAGCCAACGCGACGAGCGGACAGGGCGGGCAGCGTCCCAATCTTGTGCCAGGCGTGCCGCTCTATCTCAAGAATTCCAGCAATCCGTTGCAATATCTCAATCCGGCGGCATTCTCTCTGCCCGCCGTCGGCCAGTTCGGCAACTTGGGGCGCGGCGTCCTGCGTGCGCCAGCCGTCCACAACGTAGATTTCTCCATCGCCAAAAACTGGCGCATGCGCGAGCGTTATGGTCTACAGTTCCGCGCAGAGATGTTCAACGCCTTCAACCATACGAACTTCAACGGCCTCAACACCACTCTATCATTTAACAACGTGGCCGAGTTTGCGAACGACCCCTGCAACGGCAGAGGCATCCGTCCAGACGGCGCAACCAGCCAGTGCGGCGTCGCGCTCAACGCGGCCAACGGCAGCTTCGGCACTCTCAACAGCAATCGCGGGCCGCGCGAGATACAGTTCGGATTGAAGTTCAGTTTCTGATATAGTGCGTAGAAGGCCAAACAAGGACGGAGGGCTGAGTTGAATGATTCAGCCCTCCGTCTGGATTTTTATCCGGCGTCAACAAGTACAGAGCAAGACAAAGAAGTTTAGAGAATGTATCTACGCTCGACCCTCCTGCCTCTCCTATTCCTACTCGTCGTCTTCCAGTCGCCTCAAGATTCGCTTCGACAACATTATGAAGCAGCCGAAGCCGCGCGACGCACGGGCAATCTCCCCGCCGCCGAAAACGAATTCCGCGCCATCCTCGCCGAAGCCTACACGCGACTCGGAGAAATCTATTCGGCGCAGAAAGATTACTCGAACGCCGTCGCCACGCTCGAAGCCGCCGCTCTCTATCGCGCCGACGCGCCGGACGCGCTCGTCGCTTTAGCCGTCGCCTACTTCAACACAGCGCAGTACGAACGAGCCTTTGAGCCGCTTCGCAAAGCACTCGCCCAAAATCCCGACCACCCCGGCGCGCGCCACATGCTCGGCAAAACCTACTTCATGCGCGGCGAATTCGCCCCCGCCACCGCCGAACTCGAAACCGCGCTCCGTCTCGCCCCGCGCGACTACGATGTCGCCTACACGCTCGGCCTCGCACATCTCAAGCAGCACCAGTTCGCTCCCGCCAGAGAGATATACGAACGGATGCTCGCACAACTCGGCGACCGTCCGCAGCTACGTATCATCTTCGGTCGCGCCTATCGAGAGACGGGTTTCCTGCCCGAAGCGATTGAAGAATTCAAAAAGGCCGTCGCGCTCGACACGCGTTTCCCGCGCGCACACTACTATCTCGGCCTGACCTATCTCTTGAAGGACGGCGCGACGCGTCTGGGCGATGCGGCGCAAGAGTTCAAGATTGAACTGGCAGCCAACCCCGACGAATTCTTCGCCAACTATTATCTCGGCATCGTCTATCTCATCGAGCGACGTTGGGCAGACGCCATCGGACTCTTACAGAAAGCCTCGCGCATCGAGCCGAACAACCCCGACCCCTACTTTCATCTCGGACAAGCCCTTCAAGGCGCAGACCGACACGCCGAAGCCATCGAAGCACTCCGCAAAGCCATCGCCCTCAATCCGCGTCTGAGCCACAACGATTATCAAGTGACGACGGCTCACTATCGTCTCGGTCAATCTCTCTTGAAAGTCGGTCAACGCGAAGCGGGCGAACGAGAGTTGCAAACGGCTTCGGAGTTGAAATCCAAAGCACTCAACCGCGACAAGGAGAAGACGGGAGTCTTCCTGAGCGGCGCAAACTTGCAAGAGCAGGGCAACAAATTTCCTGAGTTGGGTGCCGCCGGAGGCATCGTCGCGCAGTCCTTAGCGCCGGACGCGCAAGCCGTCGAACGTCTGCGGACGAGCGCCGCTTTTTATTCCAGAGTCGTCGCCAGCGCACACAACAACGTCGGTCTGCTGCGCGCCGAACGACAGGATTTTCGCGCGGCAGCGGAGCAGTTCGCACTGGCCTCAAAGTGGGATGCCGCGCTCGACGGCCTCCATTTCAATCACGGCCTCGCCGCCTATAAAGCCGAACTCTACAAGGAAGCCATCGCGCCGCTTGTGCAAGAGTTGAAGGCACGCCCCGCCAACGTCGCCGCCAAGCAACTGTTAGGGTTGAGTTATTTCATGACGGATAACTACGCGCAAGCCTCCGAGTTGTTGGCCGACGTGGTTGCGGTCAAACACACAGACGTGAGCCTCCATTACACGCTCGCGCTCGCGCTCATCAAGCAGGGAAAGAAGGCAGACGCCGACCGCGCGATAGAGCAAATGGTCGCCTTGAGCGGCAACAGCCCGCAACTCCACATCCTTCTCGGACAGGCGCACTACGAGCGCGGCGATACGGATAAAGCCCTCGAAGAATTGAAGACGGCTTTGACGTTGGACAGCAAAACGCTGCTCGCGCACTACTACGCCGGAGTGGTCTACCTGAAGATGGGAAAACTGTCTGAGGCCGCACGCGAATTTGAAGCGGAGTTGGCCTTGAACGCGCGCGACGTGCAAGCCAAATATCATCTCGCCTTCGTGCTGCTTGCGCGTCAGGAGACGGCGCGCGGCGTCGGGCTGATGAAAACGGTCGTCGAACTCCGACCCGACTACGCCGATGCGCGTTATGAACTCGGCAAGGCTCTGCTCCAACAAGGCGACATCAAAGGCGCGTTGGAACATCTCGAAATCGCCGGACGACTCGACCCCGAAAAGCCACACGTTCATTACCAACTAGGTCGCGCATACCTCGCCGCAGGGCGTCAGGCGGAGGCCGAAAGTCACCTCGAAACGTCGCGGCAGCTTAAAGAGAAAGTGCGTACACAAACAAACCAATGAAGGTAAAAGGTAAAAGGCAAAAGGCGAAAGGTAAAAGACAAAGGGCAAGAATGCATCGCGCTTCGCTTCACTTTTGCCTTTTGCCTTTTGCCTTTTTACTTGTGTCTTGCCTGCTCGCCGCGTCGCTTCCGGCAAACGGTCAACAGTCTGCGGCGAGCGCGGTTCGTTTCACAGACATAACGGCGCAGTCCGGCATCACTTTTAAGCACATCTCGTCGCCCGAAAAGAGGTACATCGTCGAATCCATGAGCGGCGGCGTCGCACTCTTTGATTATGACAATGATGGTTATCTGGACATCTATTTCGTTAATTCGCTGACCGTCGATTTGGTCAAGACCAAAGAGCGAACCAAGAGCGCGCTCTACCGCAACAACCGCGATGGCACGTTCACGGATGTCGCGGACAAGGCGGGCGTCGGCGACATTGGTTGGGGCATGGGCGTCGCCGTAGGCGACTACAACAACGACGGCTTCGATGACCTCTTTGTCACATGCCTCGGCCCCGACCGTCTGCTCAAAAATAACGGCAACGGCACGTTCAGCGATGCGACGCAGACCGCAGGCGTCAGCGACCCGCGTTGGTCAACGGGCGCGGCCTTCGTGGACTACGACAACGACGGCAAGCTCGACCTCTTCGTCTCCAATTACGTCGATTTCGACATCAACAACCTCCCCGAATTTGGCATCGGCAAAACGCGCACATGCCAGTACAAAGGCATCCCCGTGCAGTGCGGCCCCAGAGGCTTGCCCGGCGCGGGCGACTCGCTCTACCGCAACAACGGCAACGGCACATTCACCGACGTTTCAAAAAAAGCGGGCGTCTCCGACCCGCACGGTTATTACGGACTCGGCGTGGTGTGCAGCGATTTCGACGAAGACGGCCTCGTTGACATCTTCGTCGCCAACGATTCGACCCCGAACTTCCTCTACCGCAACAACGGCGACGGCACCTTCAAAGACATCGGTTTCACTTCCGGCACGGCGGTCAACGAGAACGGCAGCGAGCAGGGTTGCATGGGCGTCACCGTCGCCGACTACGACCACGACGGACGGCTCGACCTCTTCGTCACCAACTTCGCGGACGAGTACAACACGCTCTATCATAACGACGGGCGCGGCTCCTACACAGACATTTCATACTCCGCCAATGTCGCCGCCATGAGCCTGCCCTACGTCGGTTGGGGAACCAAATTCTTCGACCATGACAACGACGGGTGGGTCGATATTTTTGTCGCCAACGGCCACGTCTATCCGCAGATGGAAAACTACCGCCAGCGCAAACTGCTGCACCGAAACACGCGCGACGGCAAGTTCACCGAAATCGCCGCGCAGTTCGGCACGGTACTGACCGAGCCACGCGTCGGTCGCGGCGTCGCCTTCGGCGACATAGACAACGATGGCGATGTCGATTTCGTCATCAACGACCTCGACGGCTCGCCGCAACTCATACGCACAGACGGCGGCAACGCCAACAATTCCATCATCATTAAAACCGTCGGCACCAGGAGTAATCGCAACGGTATCGGGGCGCGCGTCCGCGTCATCGCAGGAGACTTAACGCAAGTGGACGAAGTGCGGAGCGGCGCGAGCTATATTTCGCAGGATGACTTGCGGCTGCATTTCGGTCTGGAACGACGGACGAAAATCGACCTCATCGAGATTCGCTGGCCGGGCGGCACGATTGAGAAAATTACCGACGCGCGCGTCAACAAGATTGTGACCATCAAAGAAGGACAGGGCGTGGTCGAGCAGAAAGATTTCAAGAGCGCCGCGAAGCGTTGAGGGAGTTGCCAAGCATGAGAAACATCGTGCTTGAAAGCGACGTGTAGGGTTATCTTTTGAGAACGAAAATCTCCATCGTGAATCGGTTTTGGATGAGCGCGACGCTCGTCCTGCTTGTCGTTTGGGTCGGCGCGTCGGCAGCAGTAGCGCAGGAGGGCGAGGGCGTCGCCGCGCGCGTCGAACGAGCGTTGGTGCTCATTCGTGAAAATCGCGTCGCGGAGGCCGAACAGCAGTTATCATCCGTCTTGAAAGTTGCGCCGAACGAAGCGTCGGCGCTCAATCTGTTGGGCGCGATTCGCGCGCAGCAGGCGAGATTCGGCGAAGCCGAGACGCTTTTTGCGCGCGCCGTGCGGAGCGACCCGCAGTTTGTCGGCGCGCACATGAATCTCGCCTATCTCTATTTGCTCAAGGGCTTGCCGGAGAAGACCGTCGCCGAACTCAAGGAGGTGGTTCGTCTCGACCCGAACCATGCGGAGGCGACGTATAAACTCGCGCGGTTATTACTCTCTCAGAATCGCGTGGACGAGTGCATCGGCTTCGTCGAAAAGGTGAAGCAATCACAGACCGTTCCGGCGGCGTTGCTCGTCGTGCTCGGCGACGCCTATCGAAGCAGAGGCGATTTCGATAAGGCGGAAGCAAACTATCTGCTCGCGCTCGACGCGCAGAGTAATAACACGGACGCGTCGCTTGGCTTGGCGGAGGTCGCGCGTTCGCGCGGCGACGCGCGAAACGTTTCGCTCTATCTGGCGCGCGCCAAAAATAGCGCAGTCGCTTCGCCGGAGCTTCTTTACAAGTACGCTCTCGTCGCGCTCGGTTCCGGTCTCTACGAGGAGGCGAACGTGGCGCTCCTGAGCGCGGTCGAACATCGACCCGACGAGCCTTCTTTCCTTCTCGCTCTCGGTGCGACGTGGCTCAAGAAGCCCGACCTCATCGAAGCCGAACGTGTCTTTCGCCGTTTCCTCAAACTGCTGCCCGACGACGCGCGCGGGCAGATGTATCTCGGCTATGTCTTGTTGAAGCAGAAGAAATACGCGGAAGCGCGCGAGTGGCTTGAGCGGAGCGTCAAGACGGATACCAGCATGCCCGAAGCCTTCTATTATCTGGCGCTCATCGCGCAGGAACAGAACGAAGACGCGCGTGCCGTAGAACTTCTTGAGAAGGTCGTCGGTCGTCTGCCCGCGTACACGCACGCTCACGTCGCGCTCGGCGCGAGTTACATGAAGATGAAGAATTACGTCCGCGCGCGTGAGTCGCTTGAGTTAGCCGTGCGTCTGAATCCCGAAGAACCGAAGGCGCATTACAACCTTGCGATGTTGTTCGCACGACTCAAAGACCAGCAGCGTTCGCAGGAACACATGCGAATCGTCGAGCGACTCAAGAACCGCAACGCGGCGACGGCTCAAGACACCGACGCTCCTGCGCACACCGTAAGCCCTAATCCGCTCTAGGTCGCCAATGGAGGTAAAGATGAGATTTTCCATGACGAGGTTTTGCATGGCTGCTCTGTTTGTCTTTTGCTGGATGCAGGTCGATGTGACAGCGCAAATTAAAATTCCTTATGAACTAAAAGCGGATGAGGCGGTCGTGGTAACAAAGACGGACGACAAGAGATGGCCTGCCAAGTTTAATTTCGATAGGCGTTTCCTTGTTTCTATTAACCGTGCCATCCCCAACGCGACGGCTATCAAGGACGAGCTTGTTAATCTCCTTGCCAACAACGGGACGCTCGACGACATTCTGTTTGACTGGTTCGGCTCGGAGCAACCTGAGTCTGTCGAACTGAGAATCGGCAGTCGTGTGCCGGTTGAGACTGCACAGGCTGTTATCAAAGTTCTCTCTCGACAGGAGAAGCTTCCGGTCAGAGTATTAGTCAGCGAAGACGACACACTGGTTGAAGAGAATCACCGCTACTTCTTCGGTTACACTCAAAGGATTACAATCGGCAGTTTGATTAAAAGCAAAAAGAAACCGTTAAGCAGAGAGATGATGGATGCCCTTCTCAGGGAAGGAATAACGCAAAAGGAATTCCTGAAAATCTTGTCGGATGCAAAGTGAAGCGTAGGTTTGGAGAAAGCCACTGCTCTCGATAGGGGATTCCGGTAAGTTATGATGCTCGCGCTGGTTCTCGTTCTCGCTCTCAACCTCCTGTCAAACTCCCACGCCCAACAGACGGTGGCGATGGCGACGGCGAAGCCCTCCGACCGACAGAAACCCTCCGACCGACAGAAAACCTCCACGCAACAAGCGACGGCGAAGCCGACGGTCAGGTTTGAGGAAGTCGCGGCTAAATCGAGCGGCATCGTTTGGGTTCACCATAACGCGATGTCGCAGGAGCGTTACTTACCGGAGACGATTGGCGCGGGTTGCGCCTTCTTCGATTTCGACAACGACGGTTGGATGGACATCTATCTAGTCAACAGCGGCGCGTCGGATTTCTACACGCCCAAGCAGCCGCTCAAGAATGCGCTCTACCGCAACAATCGCGACTCGACGTTTACAGATGTGACGGACAAGGCGGGCGTGGCGGGCGAAAGATTCGGCATGGGAGCGGCAGCGGGCGATTACGACGGGGACGGCTTCGCAGACCTTTACGTGACGAACTACGGTCGCAACATCCTCTATCGCAACAACGGTAACGGCACATTCACAGACATGACGGAGCGAGCGGGCGTCGCCGCCGCGTCGGGTTGGTCAACCTCCTCCGTCTGGTTCGACTACGACGCCGACGGCAAGCTCGACCTATTCGTCGCCAGTTTTATTTCCTACGACAAGACGCAGTCCGCCCTGTGTCCCGCAGACGCCGAGGGGCGTCGGCAATATTGCGTCCCGCGCATCTTCAAGCCCACGCCGAGTCGTCTCTTTCGCAACAAAGGCGACGGCACTTTCGCCGACGTGAGCCGCGACTCCGGCATCGCCGCCGCGCTCGGAAAGGCGTTCGGCGCGGTCGCCACCGACGTGAACAACGACGGCCTCGCAGACCTCTTTGTGGCGAACGACACGGTGGCGAACTTCCTGTTTCTCAATCGTGGCGGAGGGAAGTTCGATGAGATTGGCCTCGCGGCGGGCGTGGCTTACGGCGAGATGGGCAACGCGCGTTCGGGCATGGGCGTCGATGCTTCGGACTTCGACGCCGATGGCTGGCAAGACCTCTTCGTCGCCAATATAGACCACGAATTTTTCAGTCTCTACCATAACCAGCACGACCTCACCTTCAACGACGCGCCCGGCGAGATTGCTCCCGCGACGCAATTCTTGAGCGGTTGGGGCTTGAAGTTTTTCGACTACGACAACGACGGCGACCCAGACCTCCTGCTCGCCAATGGTCATCCAGAAGATTTGGTCGAGATGCGGACGGCGCGCGTCAAATACAGGGAGCCGCTCCTGCTGTTCGAGAATACCGGACGCGCTTTCAAAAACGTCAGCGCGCAGTCAGGCGCGGTCTTCGGGAGAGATTTTTCGGCGCGCGGCCTCGCCGTCGGCGACTACGACAACGACGGCGACACGGACGTGCTCGCCTCCAACAACGGCGAAGCACCACTCCTCTTACGCAACACGGGCAGCAACCGCAATAACTGGCTCGGCCTCCAACTCGTCGCCACCCGCAGCAACCCTTCCGCCGTCGGCTCAGTTCTGACATGGCAGGCGGGCGGCGTCCGTCGGAGTCGCTTAAAAACTGGAGGCGGAAGCTATCTCGCCTCCCACGACCCGCGCGAAATCCTCGGTCTCGGTCGCGCCGCCCGCATCGACAGCCTCGAAATTCGTTGGCCGAGCGGCAAGATAGACAAACTCTCAAACCTGCCCGTCAACACTTACGTCAAAATAATCGAAGGCATTGGACTCGCCCCGAAGAAGCAAGCAGGCAGTAAGCAGTAAGGCGAACATACAAACGTCTTGACTGATTTTACCGCTCACTGCTTACTGCTCACTACTTACTTCCTATTCAATTCTGGCGAAGCGGCGGCATCGGGATAGGGATGCTGTAGGTCTTGCCGCCGAGTCCGACGCCGCCCTCGCAGGTGTTGGGCGGTGTCGTGCAGATGCGACGCGTGGATGGACATTCCGACGCCCAGAACATGTAGCCGAGCATGCCGTTAGTCGTCCCCGTTTTGGTCGCCACCGTTTGCACGTAGTTGCCTGTGCTGTTCTGTAGAGAGGCGCTGAAGTTGGTGCATTCGGGCGCGGGGCTTTGTCCGGTCACGATGTAGAGTCCGCCCGTGAACTTGGCGGCGGCGAGAGGCGGAATCGGCGGGTCATACTGCGATTTGCCGTCGATGTGTTCCTGCCAGTTGGCTTGCGCGGTAGACGCATTAGTGGGTTGGCGGCTTGGAACCATCGCGTTGGCGTAGTCGAGCACGGGCGTCGTGGTGTTGAGCCAATCGGCGGTGGCCTTGCGGGTCAGGGCGATGAGCCAACGGTCTCCGGCGGCGAGGTCGATGGTCAAACGCGCGGCGTGGTTGTTTCCCGTCGCGTCGTAGGGCAACTGCGAGCGATAGGCGTTGATGAAGGCTTGCAGTCCGGCGAGGTTGGGGCTGGTGTTCTCCTCGTAGTCGATTTCAATCCCGACGCCCAAACTCTGTGCGACGGCGGCGGCGTTCAAGCCAAACTGCGTCGGATTGGTTGCCAGAGCTTGATTCCACGCGTCCGTGTAAGTAATGCCGCCGATGGAGAGCATCACACGGATGTTGCGGCTCTTGAAATAGTTGACCACCTCCTGCGTCATGCCTCTCGGCACGCCGTTCAGTGTTTGCGAGTCGGTCGTCTTGTTCAGCAACTTCAACGGCTGAACGAAACTAAGCACCACCAGATTCACCGACGGAACTCCGTCGCCACGGTCTATGAGCCAACGGTTCTTCTGGTCGAACTCCGTCATGCTTCGCACGCTCGCCCACGTACAGGCATCGTTGCCGCAATGCCATGTGCCGTAGACGGAGATGGGAGTGGCCGACGTATCGGCGGATGAAACGGCAAATAACGCCGCCGTGAGAATGCTCACAAACACCATCTTTCTTAACATACGAGGTCTCCTTTTCTTTTCGATTGGTGAGGCGGAGCGAGTCGCGCGAGATACGCCATCTCAAGGCGCACTCGCCCCGTCGTTTCTATTTGCCGGGTTGCTTTGCGGGCGGCGCGGCCAGCGTCTTGACTTGCGCTCGCCATTCCGCCGCTGTCATCTGTCGCAGGCGCGGCTGCTCGGAGGCTGCGACGACGAGTTGCCTGACGCTCGAAATGACGACGAACTCTAGAGCGGCTTTCGGTTTAGCGGCCTGTTCGAGCGCGGCGAGTTTGGCATCACGCCATTCGGCGCTCGGCGCGACGCCCTGCGACAAGTAAGACAACGCTTCGAGTCCCGTCGTCGCAATCTCCGACAAATCCTGCGCGAGCGGCCTCGCTTCATGCAGCGCGGGCGAGCGGTCAATCAACGCGTTCAAGGCGGGAGCGGCATCGCGCCACTCGGTCAACGCGCGGCGGACGCTTTCGCCGTGCATGCGAAAATGCGGAGCGTCGGAGAGCATGGCGTCCACCATTGTGTTGAAACGGCGTGCGGCGTCGCTGTCGGGACGCGCCGCGTCGATGAGTCCCGTCAGAGGGCTGAGCATGGTCTGCGGTCGCTGCTGGTAACGCCTGTATTGCTTAACGGGTTCGACTACCGAGACGAGCGTCTGAAGCGGCGCAATCTCTCTGCCGCGCGCCAGTCGGCGGAGCATCATTGCCTGATTCTTTTCGTGCGTCAATCCGAGTTCTTCGAGTTGCATGCTGAGGACGGCGAGACGACGATACATGTCTTCCACGTCCGTCACATGACGCGGCGACCAGAGACGTTCCGCGATGGCGGCGGTGCGCGGCCAGATGCGCGAGTCGATGGTTTCATGCGTCACCCACTCGCTCCACATCGTCGCTTCGCCGCCGAGGATGTGAGCGGCTTCCGTCTCGGTCAGTGTCGAGTCGGCGGGCAAGGGGTCGTTTGCATAGTGTTGAGAGGTGGGGAAGATAAGGTCGATGTAGTAGCCGTTCGAGAGGATACCGTCGTAGCCACGGCGCGCGGCTTCGGCAAGGGCGGCGGAACCGCGCCACGAATGGATGACGACATCCTTCGGGAGGTCGGGTTGAAAGATTTCGTCCCAACCCATCATGCGCTTGCCGTGTTTTTTGAGGATGACGAGCAGGCGTTGATTGAAATAGGTTTGGAGCGCGTGGTTGTCTTTGATGTTCTTTTGTTTCATGAAGGCTTGAATCTGCGGGTTTCTGTCCCACTGTTTGCCTTCGTTCTCGTCGCCGCCGATGTGCAGGTAGGCATCTGGAAAGAGCGCGGCCATCTCGCCGAAGAAGGTGTCAAGAAACTTGTAGACTTCTTCGCGTGTTGGGTCGAGCGCGGGTTCAAAGATTCCTGCGCGGCGTTCGATGGTGTACGGCCCCGGCGCGCTGCCGAGTTCGGGATGCCCGACGAGCCAACTCGTCGCATGGCCGGGGAGGTCGAACTCCGGCACGACGCGGATGCCGCGCTCGCGTGCGTAGGCGATGATTTCGCGCGCCTCGTCCTGCGTGTAGAAGTTGCCGTCGGAACCCATCGTATGGAGCTTCGGAAATTTTTTGCTCTCGATGCGAAAGCCCTGATCTTCGGTCAGATGCCAGTGGAGAACATTGAGCTTGACGGCGGCCATCGCGTCGATGTTGCGTTTGAGAACCTCCATCGGTTCATAGTGTCTTGCCACGTCGATGAGCAGTCCGCGCCAGGGGAAACGCGGCTTGTCTTGAATCTCGACGGACGGGATAAAATGGCCTTCGCGGTCGCCGTCGAGCAACTGCAAGAACGTCTCCAAGCCGCGCAGAGCGCCGATGACCGTCGCGGCTTTGAGCGTCGCCTGTTTGTCAGAGACTTCGAGCGAGTAAGATTCATTCTCATCGACCGACGGCACCGTCCGACCTGCGCCCGCGCACTCGACGACGAGCGAAGCGGCTGCTGCGTCGCCCGTCAGCCCGCGCGCAAACTCGACGCCTGTGCGTCCTTCGAGTCGGCGAGCGGCGCGGTTGATGGCCGCGAGCAGACGGCTATCCTGATGCCCGCGCGTGGCGATGGTGAAAGATTTGTCGATGGCGAGTCTGCCCGTCTTGAAGCGCACGGAGGCGGGCACGGGCATCAAGTTGTGTTGCGTCGGCGGTTGAGCGTCGGTCGCGGTTGTCGTCGTGGTGGTGGTCGTCTGAGCGCAGACGTGCGAAACGCAAGACAGGAACAGGATGACGGAAAGATATTTTCTCGCTCTCATATGCTTCCTCTCGGAACCTGATGGTTTGTGTCGAACTCGATTTATTTTAGCGGAGACGACGGACGGCAAGATAACTGTGCTTTGTGATATTCGCCCAAAAGGCCGCCCGCGCGGCGTATGTTACGGTGTAAAACTTCGTAGGTAACAGGATTAACGGCGACACGCGCGCACCTGTTCGACTAAAGTGGTCGCTTCAGGGGCGCGAATTCACAGCAACGGCGGCGGCGAGTTTTCCGCTCGACGCGCCACGCCCGCCAGACGGTCTCCATCTACGAATGATGAACTCTCTCAAGATTGGCATCAGCGGAGTGCGCGGCGTGGTGGGCGAAACTTTCACGCCGGAACTGGCGGTGAGTTTCGCGGAAGCCTTCGGCACGTATCTCGACGCGGGGCGCATCCTCATCTGCCGCGACACGCGTTCGTCCGCGCCGATGGTGCGTTCCGCCGTGCTCGCAGGGCTGCTCGCTGCGGGTTGCGAAGTGATTGACCTCGGCATCTGCCCGACGCCGAGCCTCCAACTCGCCGTCCCGTGGCTCAAGGCCGACGGCGGCATCTCAATCACGGCGGGTCACAACCCCGAACCCTGGAACGCGCTCAAGTTTGTGCGCGCCGACGGCCTCTACCTCAACACCATGCAGGCCGACGAATTGCTCGACATCTTTCATCAAGCCGAATTCTCCAAAGCCACTTGGGAACGGATTCAAACACGCATCGCATACGACGACGCCATCGCGCACCATCTCGACATCCTCACGCGCGCCTTCGACACCGAAGCCATCCGACGCCGACGATTGACCGTCGCCGTCGATTGCTGCAACAGTTCGTGCGCGCTCCTGTCGCCGCGCTGGCTCGCCGCGCTCGGTTGCGACGTGCTCGCCGTCAACGACGACCCCGCCGCGCCGTTTCCACACAGCCCTGAGCCGACGCCGCAGACGATGGCGCAACTGCGCGCCGTCGTCCGAGCCGGACGCGCCGACATCGGCTTCGCGCACGACGCCGACGGCGAACGTCTCGGCATCGTCACCGAACAGGGCGAGACGCTGCCAGAAGAAGCCACGCTCGCCATCGCCTGCGAGATTCAACTGCGACGCGAGACGGGCGCGGTCGTCACCAACATCTCAACCACCGGAGCCATCGAACGGATAGCCGCGCGCCACGGCGCAACTGTCGTCCGCACGCCCGTCGGGCAGGCGTTCATCTCCGAAGCGATGATTGAGAATCGCGCCGTCGTCGGCGGCGAAGGCAGCGGCGGCGTCATCGTCCCGCGCGTGCAGTGGACGCACGACAGCGCGGGCACCGTCGGCCTCATTCTCGAACACCTCGCGCACACGCGTCAGCCCGTCTCCGAACTCGCCGCCGCGCTCCCGCGCTTCCACATGCACAAGCACAACATGTCCGTCGAGCCGAACCGCATCTATTCTCTCCTGCAACGGCTGCACGACGAACTGGAACGCGACAAAATAGAGTATGACCCGACGGACGGCATCAAAATCTCTTGGCCTGACGGCTGGCTTCACGTCCGCGTCTCCAATACCGAATCCATGATTCGCATCATCGCCGAAGCCGAGACCGCGCCGCGCGCACACGAACTGCTCGACTGGGCGCGCGATAGATTGGGGAAGTGAGAGGCGTGAAATTTCATAAGAAGTTCGGCATTCTAAATTCAGATTCTCTTTCGTGGGAGGTAGGGAAATATGCGTGGTTTCTATGCATTTGTAGTGGCGTTAATCTGTTTCTGTTGCATCGCTCCGGTGGGTCTTCCAGCCGCGTATCAGGCCACAAATATGCAGCCGACGATATACGACGACGGCAAATCCTGTCCGGGCGGCTGCGACGCTCATGTGGTCTTCAACGCGGTGCACAACGGCACGCGAAACGCTTTCGACCCGTCGAGTAGTCGCTCCGCGCCGCGAAAGTGTAGGGTGGGACGACAGTGCAAAATCTGTTTCTCCGCGAACGACGCGAGTTGCATGACGGCTCTTTATCGCGGCGGCGGCCCCGATGTTGGAAGGTTCGATTTCACTCCCGCCTTCTATGAAGAGAATTGCACGCGCACCGGATTGCCCGAGCAGTTTGCCGCGAAATGCCGCAGCGCCGCGCCCATCATCGAGCGGCTTAAAACACAGGTTAATTGCATCATCAATCCGACGCACGAAAAATGCAGAGCGTTGATGGAACCGTTTGTGCGGCGCAAGGCGGCGGATGATGTGCTCTACGCCGAGTGTAAGAGGTTGGGGCTAACGGCTTTCAACCGGAAGTACCGCGAGACACCGGCACTGCAACGGAGTCTCGATTGCAATTATGAGATGCTTCGCACGGGACGGAATTCCAGAGGGCAGACATGGCGACGCTTGCTCGACGGCGCGTGCAAACCCGGAACCTACGCGGGCAGAGACGGGCTGGACTGTTGCTCCGGCAGTCTCTATGCAGCAGCACTTTTAGACACCGAGTGCACGCAATTTTTCGCACGCAGGTGACGACTCTCTCTCCCGTCCATGAAGCCGGACAAAAGGCGGCGCAAGACCCATCACTCAAGAGCACGGCTTTCAGCTTATGCGAGCAATACCGACACTCAAGATTAGCATTTCGGGCGTGCGCGGAGTCGTGGGCGAATCTTTGACGCCGACGCTCTTGGCGCGTTTCGCGCAGGCGTTCGGCACATACGTGGGGACGGGCACGATTGTCATCGGTCGTGATACGCGTACGTCGGGCGAGATGGTGCGGCAGGCGGTGCTGGCGGGCTTGCTGTCGAGTGGTTGCCGCGTGTTAGACCTTGATGTCTGCCCTGTGCCGACGGTGCAGTTGTTGGTCAGGCAGACGCGTGCGCGCGGAGGCATCGCGATTACCGCGAGCCATAATCCGGCGGAATGGAACGCCTTGAAGTTCGTCAATGCGGCGGGGCTTTTTCTGACGGGCGCGCAGGCGCGGCAACTTCTTGATATTTATCATCAGGGCGAATACGTGAAGGTGTCGGGCGCAGAGATGCGCGGCGTGGAGGCGTCGGCGGGCGCAATTGATTTGCACGTCAAGGCCATCACGGACGCGCTCGGCGTGTTGCCTCCGACGGGGCGACGGCTGCGCGTGGCCGTCGATTCGTGCAATGGCGCGGGTTCCATCGTTGCGCCGCGACTGTTGGAAGCATTGGGCGTCGATGTCGTGCCCATCAACGTCACGCCGGACGGACTCTTTCCGAGGGGCGCGGAGCCTTTGGCGGAGAACCTCGGCGCGTTGTGCGCGGCGGTGCGCGAGCACGACGCCGACATCGGCTTCGCGCAGGACATGGACGCAGACCGCCTCGCGGTCGTCTCGGAACGCGGCGAGCCTATCGGGGAAGAGAATACGCTGGTGCTGGCGGTGCGTTATGTTTTGAGCCGTGAGCGCGGGGCGGTCGTGGCGAATCTCTCGACGACGCACACGCTCGACGCTGTGGCGCGTCGGTTCGGTTGTCCGATTCATCGTTCCAAAATCGGCGAGGCCAACGTCGCGGAGGAGATGTTGCGACAGGGCGCGGTGGTCGGCGGCGAGGGCAACGGCGGCGTTATCTATCCGCGCATCAACTTTGCGCGCGACAGCCTCGTCGGCATGGCGCTTATCCTTCACCTGCTCGCCGAAACGGGGCAGACCGTCTCCGAAATCTTAGACGAACTGCCGCGCACTTCGATGTTGAAGGAGAAACTCGCCTGCCAGTCGGACAAGATTGGCAGAGTGTTGAAGATGATTCGACGCGAGTATGCACAATGGCCGATGGACGTGCGCGACGGCATCAAGGTCACGCTCGACAATGGTTGGTTTCTCGTCAGAGGCTCCAACACCGAGCCGATTATCCGCCTTGTCGCAGAGGCCGACAACGAACAACAGGCGAGACGAATAATCGAAGATGTTAGAGGCCGCGTCCAAACAAGCCTCGACGCATAGTCATACAAGCGATTCACAGAATAGACAGGACAAAAGCGGCAGCATAGACAGGACGGAGAGGAAGGCGAAAAGGGCAAACGGTGAAATGATTAAAGGGAACGACAACGACCTCTTTCTGTTCCGTCTCCGTTTCCCCAATTCGACCGTTTTACCTTCTTTTATCCTGTGCGCCCTGCACGTCTTTATCCTAGCTGTCCTGTGAATCGTTCGGAGGTTAAGAGATGGATGAGGTGACGGAAGAGCGCGGCGACGCGTTGGCGACGGGACGCATGATGTCGCTCGATGTGTTTCGCGGCATCACGATTGCCGGAATGATTCTGGTGAACAATCCCGGCACGTGGGGAGTGATTTATGACCCGCTCGAACATGCGGAGTGGCATGGTTGGACGCCGACCGATTTCGTCTTTCCCTTCTTTCTGTTTATCGTCGGCGTCTCCGTCAATCTCGCGCTCGCGCGTCGCTCCGAAAGCGGCGGCAGCAAGCGCGACCTGTATCTTAAAATCGCGCGGCGCACGTTGCTCATCTTCGCGCTCGGACTCATCCTGAGCGGTTTTCCCTACTACGACTTCCAGACCATCCGCATCCCCGGCGTGCTGCAACGCATCGCCGTCTGTTACTTCTTCGCGTCGCTTATTTTTTTGAAGACTAACTGGAAGACGCAAGCCTTCATCGCAGCGTCGTTGTTGATACTTTACTGTCTGATGATGCTGCTCGTTCCTGTGCCGGGATACGGCGCGGGCAATCTCGGCAAGCAAGGCAATCTGGCTGCTTATCTCGACCGCGCGCTACTCGGCGGACATCTCTGGCGATACGCGAAGGTCTACGACCCGGAAGGCATCCTGAGCACGATTCCTGCGTTGGCAACGACGCTGTGCGGCGTGCTTACGGGGCGCTTGCTCCGTTCGAGGCGGTCGCCTCTGGAAAAGGTCGCCGCGATGTTCGTCGCGGGCGCGGCGGGAGTGGTCTGTGGTTGGGTGTGGAATTTTTGGTTTCCGATTAACAAGGCGCTGTGGACGAGTTCATTCGTGCTCTTTACAGCGGGGATGGCTCTCGAACTACTGGCCGTCTGTTACTGGCTCATCGACCTCAAAGGCTACAGGCGTTGGGCGATGCCGTTCGTCGTCTTCGGCACAAATGCTTTAGCCGTCTATTTCCTCTCGGAACTTTCGTCGCACATCACATCGCTCGTCACGTTCTCGCGCGCCGACGGCAAATCGGTAGACCTCAAAACTCTCATCTACGAAAATCTGTTCGCGTCGTGGGCGTCGCCGATTAACGCGTCGCTGCTCTACGCCGTCTCGACGGTGCTGTTCTGGCTCGGCGTGATGACGATTCTGTATCGTAAGCGGATTTTCATCAAAGTATAAATCCGACGCTATGTTATATTCTCACCCTCATCCAACAACGCGTCATTCCAAAATACGTGTTTGGGGAAACTGATAACATCGAAACAAGGTTCGCGCCTTTATTTTAGAGCAGCAGTAGCGCGGGCGAAAAACTGCCCGGCACGGGTTAAATTCTTTCGTTAGATGCGAAATTTCTTTTCCTTCAAGAAACGTCACAAGACTCCCTCGGTTTTCCTGTTCGTCGTGCTGGCCGTCGTTTCGGTCTCGGTTGCCTCCTGTCGTACGGGTGTGCCCGACGCCAATTCCGCCGAGCACGTTAAGGCTCTGCGCGCCTTCTACGTCGGGCTGGCCGCGCTTCAAGTCGGAGACGACGTGCGCGCCGAAGCCAAACTCAAAGAAGCGACCGAACTCGCGCCCGAAGAGCCTGCGGGGTGGGCTGATTTGGGGCTGCTCTATCTGCGACAGAGGGAGTTTGAACGCGCGGCGGAGCGTATCGAAAGGGCTCGACAACTCGCGCCGGACAACGCGCACATACACGTTCTCGTCGGGCTGCTCGAAAGCAATCGCGGCAAGTACGCGGAGGCGGTCGCCGCCTTGCGTCGCGCGGTCGAATTGAATCCGAAAGATTTGAAGGCGGTCTACGCGTTGGCGTCGGAAGTTGAACGCGAGGGCGGCGAAACGGGCGAGACGGAGACCGTCCGCCTGCTCGAAAAAATCCTTGAGGCCGCGCCCGACAACCTCGCCGTCCAACTCGACATCGCACGCCTCTCCGCCAAACGCGGCGACGCCGCGACGCTCCGCCGCATGGTCGAACGCCTCGCCGCCAAGTCTTCGTCGTGGCCGACGGAAGTGCAGGAGCAGTTCAAAGCTTTGCAGAGCGCCGCGTCGGGTGAGCAGGTGCGCGCCGCCGCTCCGCGCGTGCAGTTTCTACGCAATGTCTTGGTGCGCGTTCCCGAATACCGTCAGAGTCTCGCGGCGGTGAAGCTTCCCGCCGAAGTGGTTGGCGAACCGCTTGTGCGTCCCGTCCGTCTCGCGTCGCCGCCGAGCGCGCCCGCGCCGCCCGACGAATCTTTGTCGTTCAACGTCGAACCCGTGCCCGATTTTACAGACGACGGATGGATGTGGACGGACGTTATCTATCTCGACGGCGACTCCGTTGCGCCCACGCTCGCCGCCGCTCGCGGGCGCGACCGCGACATACGAATCGCGGGCGGGCAATCGCTCGGCTTCCCCGGCGCGGAGTTCAAAAACGATTGGATTGGCGCGACCGGAAACACCGTCGTCGCGCTCGATTTCGATTACGACTTCAAGGTCGATTTGGCGATGGCGAGTCACGGCGGCTTTCGTCTCTACAAGCAGGGCGACGCCAAGACTTTCGCAGACGTGACGGCGCGTACCGCCCTGCCCGAAACGACGCTCCGAGCCAGCTACGACAGCATCTGGTCGGCGGACATCGAAGCCGACGGCGACTTGGACATCGTGCTCGATAAGTTGCTGCCGTCGAACCGCTCCGTGTCGGTTCTGCAAAATAATGGCGACGGCACTTTCAAAGAAATCTTTCCGTTCGCGGCGCAGCGAGAAATCAACGCGGGCAGCGCGCTCGGCCAATTCCTCTGGGGCGACGTGGACGGCGACGGCGATGCGGATGCGGTGTTGCTCACCCTCGACGGTACGCTGAGCTTTTATAGCAACGAGCGCGGCGGCCAATTTCGCACGCGCATGCTCCCGCAGCTTTCCGGCAAAGTGAGCGCCGCCGCGTTAGGAGACATCGACGGCGACGGGCGCGTGGATTTGTTAGCGTTGCAGCGAGACGGTTCGGTGCTTCGCATCTCCGACAGAAAAGAAGGGACGGAGTGGGAGACGGCGACGCTCTCGCCCGCACTTCAAAGCGGCGCGTCGGAAGACTGGATGGCTCTCTTCGTCGCCGACTTCGACAATAATGGCGGCCTCGACCTGCTCGTCTCCGGTATGGAGCAGAAGCCATTCTCGCGCGTGCTCCTCGGCAACGCGAAGGGCGAGTTTAAGCAAGCAGACGGTTCGCCGGACATGCGTGTCAGTTCGGTCGCGGACTTAAACGGCGACGGTGTGCTCGACCTCTTTGGAACCGACAAAAACAGGCACGTCGTCCGCGCGCTCGGTCGCACGACGAAGAATTATCACTGGCAGATTGTCCGCACACGCGCACAGGAGGCGACGGGCGACCAGCGTATTAACTCGTTCGGCATCGGCGGCGAAATTGAGATTCGCGCGGGACTACTGGTGCAGAAGCAGCCGATTAACGAACCCGTCGTGCATTTCGGTCTGGGCGAGCAGACACAGACGGATGTGGCGCGCATCGTGTGGCCGAACGGCGTGCTGCAAGCGGAGTTTGAATTGAGTGCTGATAAAACGTCGCTGGCCGAGCAGCGTCTCAAGGGTTCATGCCCGTGGGTCTTCGCGTTCGACGGCGAGCGAGTTGCTTTCGTGACAGACACGCTGTGGCGTTCGCCTCTGGGTTTGAAGATTAACGCGCAGGACACGGCGGGCGTGATGATGACGGAGGAATGGGTTAAGATTCGCGGCGGCCAACTCGCGCCGCGCGAAGGATTCTACGACGTACGTATCACCGCCGAACTGTGGGAGACGCACTACTTCGACCACGTTTCGCTGATGGTGGTTGACCATCCGGCGGCGACGGAAATCAGCCTTGATGAACGTTTCGCCGTGCCTCCGCCCGCGCTCAAAGTTCATGCGACATCCGAGCCACGCGCCTTTCAAGTTGCACTGGATGACGAAGGCCGCGACGTGGCGGCGACGGTGCGCGACGTGGACGGGCGTTATCTCGACAACTTCGGGCGCGGTCGTTATCAGGGAATCACGCGCGAGCATTTTGTCGAACTCGAACTCCCCGCCGATGCGCCGCGCGAGTCGCCGCTCTGGCTTGCGGCGTCCGGCTGGATTCATCCGACCGATAGTTCCATCAACGTCGCCGTCAGTCAGGGCGCGCAAGCGAAGCCGCAGGGTTTGAGTCTGGAAGTGGCGGACGGGCGCGGTGGTTGGACGAACGCTTTCCCTGCGCTCGGCTTTCCGGCGGGCAAGAACAAGACCGTGCTCATTGACCTCTCGAATGTTTTTCGCGCGGGTGCGCCGCGACGCCTGCGCCTGCGTACGAATCTGGAAATTTTTTGGGATAGACTCGCGTGGGCGGTCGCTCTGCCGGAGACGGAGTTGAAGACCGTGCGACTGATGCCGGACGCGGCGGAGTTGCGTTATCGCGGTTATTCCGTCGTCGCGCAGGCGGATAAATCTTCGCCGGAGTTGCCGGACTACCAACGGCTCGCGGGGACGGCTCCGCGCTGGCGCGACCTCGTTGGCTATCACACGCGCTTCGGCGACGTGCGCCCATTGTTGAAAGAGATAGACGACCGCTACGTGATTATGAACGCGGGCGACGAGATGCTGTTCCGTTTTCCCACGCCTGCACCCGTGCGCGAAGGTTGGGTGCGCGACTTCGTTTTGGTCTGCGACGGTTGGGAGAAGGACGGCGACTACAATACTACTTTCTCGAAGACCGTCCTGCCTTTGCCAACGCACGGAAACGCCGATTACACTATTGCACCGACACGTCTGGAAGACGACCCGGTTTATCGCCGCCACGCACAGGACTGGCAAGACTATCATACGCGCTACGTCACACCGCAAAACCTGCATGATGCTTTCAGGCTCCGGTAACGCGCGAATTTGAAGCAAGGAAAGATGCAGAAAAGTCGTATTCCCCGCGCCCTTTTGATTATCTTCTTCGTCGCGTTGCTGGCGACGCCGCTCGCTGTCCGTCGCTGGTACACGCAACCGGATGCGCCTGTCAAAACGGGCGCAGACGAGAAGGCTCTGCGCGAGTCGTCGCTCGGTCGCTATGGTTTTCATCTCGAAGAGGTGTCGAAGCAGTGCGGCATCGAGTTCACGCACACCGCCCCCACGCTCGACCCGAAACTCGCACACATCATGCCGCAGGTCGCCTCGATGGGCGCGGCTGTCTCGGTCACGGATTTCGACCGCGACGGCTGGCAAGACCTCTATGTCACCAACAGCGGCGAGGGGAGCATGAACGCGCTCTACCGCAACAACGGCGACGGGACGTTTCGTGATGTCGCCGCCGAGTTGGGGTTAGCGGACGTGAATCGACGCGAGACGGGCGTCTCGATGGGCGCGGTCTGGGGCGACTACGACAACGACGGCTACGAAGACCTCTTTCTCTACAAGTGGGGACGCCCAGAACTCTTTCACAACGACGCCGGACGCGCCTTCACGCGCGCTACCGACAACGCCAATCTCCCGCAATGGGTCAACGCCAACACCGCCATCTGGTTCGACTACGACCGCGACGGCCATCTCGATATCTTCCTCGGCGGCTACTACCCCGAAGACATCAACCTGTGGCAACTCAAGACCACAAGGATGATGCCGGACAGTTTCGAGTATGCGAAGAACGGCGGGCGCAAGTACGTCTTGCGCGGTCGCGGCGACGGCACGTTTGAGGACGTGACCGAACGCGTCGGCATCGACACGCGGCGTTGGGCGCTCGCCGCCGCCGCCGCCGACCTGCGCGGCACAGGCTATCCAGACCTCTTTATCGCCAACGACTACGGCGTCACCGAACTCTTCTTCAACGACGAGGGCAGACGCTTCCGCGACGTAGGCGAGCAGACGGGCGTCGGCTTCGCTCCCAAGAGCGGCATGAACGTCGCTTTCGGCGACATCCTCAATCAAGGCCGTTTCAGCGTCTACATCACCAACATCTCCGAAGAAGGCGTGCTCATACAGGGCAACAATCTCTGGGTGCCGCGCGATACGACCTCCGGCGACGCGCTCAAGTATGACAACCTTGCGCGCGACATGGGCGTCGAACTCGGCGGCTGGTCGTTCGGCGCGCAGTTCGGAGATTTGAACAACGACGGCACGCTCGACCTCTATCTCACCAACGGCTACGTCTCTCTTGAGAAGGGCACGAACTACTGGTACGACTTCACCAAGATTGCGGGCGGCAACTCCGCTATCATCTCTGACGCTGCGAACTGGCCGCCGATGAACAGCCGCAGCCTCTCCGGTTTTCAGCAGAAACGCGTCTGGATGAACGACGGCGCGGGCAAGTTCACAGACGTGGCGCAGGCCGTCGGCGCACGCGACACGCTCGACGGTCGTTCGGTCGTGCTCGTCGATTTGTGGAATCGCGGAGTCTTGGATGTCGTTGTCGCCAACCAGCGCGGGCCTCTGCTGGTCTACAAAAACACCGCCGCGCCGGACAACAACTGGGTCGGATTTGAACTCGAAGGCGGCGAGAGCAACCGTAGCGCCGTGGGCGCGCAGGTGCGTCTCTACTGGAACGGGCAAGAGCAGTTGCAGGAAGTTTCTGGCGGCAGCGGTTTCTGCGCGCAGAGCCAACGACGCCTCCATTTCGGTCTCGGAAAAAACGCGCGCATCGAACGCGCCGTCGTCCGCTGGCCTTCCGGCAAAACGCAGACCATCGGCGCGCCCACGGCGCGCACCATTCATCGCATCAAAGAGGCATGACGCGCGCCGCAACAAGGCAGAAGCATCGAGCGAGTTAACGTATGAGCACCACGACGATTCCAAACGCTTCGCCCGCTGCCGCGACGGGCGAAACGAAGCAGCCAAAACTCTTTGGCATCGACCATCGCTACGTCGCGCCGATTCTGATTACGCTCATCCTGCTTGCCGGACAACTCTCGTTCGGCGTCCTCGAAAGTTATCCGAAGACGGCGCTCGCCATCATCACTTCGATTGCGGTGGAACTCGTCCTCGGTCGTCTCTTCATGGGGAAGTGGCCGCATCTGGCGAGCGCATACATCTCCGGCATCAGCGTCGGCATCCTCGTCCGCTCGCCCGCCGTCTGGCCTTACGCCTTGTGCAGCGCGATTTCGATTACGTCGAAGTATGTGCTGCGCGTCGGCGACCGACACATCTGGAATCCTTCAAACTTCGGCATCTGCGCGATGCTCTTTCTCGCGCCATACACGGTTGCCAGCCTGAGTATTCAGTGGGGCAACAACGTCTGGCCGATGCTCCTCATCTGGACGCTCGGCTCCGTCATCATCTATCGCCTGCGTCGTTTCCACATCACGCTCATCTACGTCGTCTCCTTCGTCGCCTTCTCGTATTTGAGAAGCATCGTGACGGGACACACATGGCACTCTGAGGTTGCGCCCATCACGGGGCCGATGTACCAACTCTTCATCTTCTTCATGATTACCGACCCCAAGACGACCGTTCAATCTTCGCGTCTCGCACAGATGGCGGTCGCCTTCGCGGTCGCTCTGGTCGAGATGCTGCTGCGACTCTTCGAGATTGTGCACGCGCCTTACTATGCTTTGTTCATCGTCGGCCCGCTCGCCAATCTCATCGAGATTCGCCTTCTCTCGCGTCGCGCCAACTCCCCTGCGGCGGCGACAACGGCGACGGTCGCTTGATGGCAATTCCGGTGCGGGTCGTTGACGAATCAATCGCTTCATCATTAGAGTTAAATCATTCCGTAAACTATAAGGTGAGACATCCAGAGATGCGTTACCCCCTGACCGTTTTTAGTTTGGTTCTACTTCTTTCCATTCTTCTCTCCGGTTGCAAACAAGACCCAACCACCACCGCGACGCTCGCGCCGCAAGAGCAGCAGGCGGGAGCCGACGCCGCCGCTTCGCCCGGCGCGACGCCCACGCCGACCGCGACGCCGACTCCTGCGCCGCGTCCCTCCGGCGCGATTGAATTCACGGACGTAACGGGCGAGGCGGGCATCCGCTTTCGTCATAACAACGGCGCGGCGGGCAAGAAGTATCTGCCCGAAACGATGGGCGCGGGCGCGGCCTTCCTCGATTACGACAACGACGGCTGGCAGGACATCTTCTTCGTCAATTCGACCAACTGGCCGGAGAAACGTGGCGGCAAAACCTTCTCCGCGCTCTATCACAACAACCGCGACTCGACCTTTACGGACGTGACGCGCGAGGCCGGTCTCGCCGTCGAACTCTACGGCATCGGCTGCGCCGTCGCCGATTACGATAACGACGGGTTCGCAGACATCTTCGTCACGGCGGTCGGCGCGGATAAGCTTTTTCGCAATCTGGGCAACGGCAAATTTCAGGATGTGACCGCGCGCGCAGGCGTCGGCGACCCCGGTTTCGGGACGAGCGCGGCGTGGTTCGATTACGACAAGGATGGAAAGTTGGACCTCTTCGTCGCCAACTACGTCGAATGGTCTGTCGAGACGGATGTTCATTGCACGCTCGACGGCACGAACAAATCCTATTGCACGCCGCAAAAGTACAAGGGACAAAGCCCCACGCTCTATCACAATCGCGGCAACGGTACTTTTGAGAACGCGACGCAACGCGCCGGACTCGCCGACCCCGCCAGCAAGGCGCTCGGCGTCGCGCTCATCGACTACAACGACGACGGCGCGATTGACCTCTTCGTCGCCAACGACACCGAGCCGAACAAACTCTACAAGAACAACGGCGACGGCACCTTCATCGACGAAGCACTGACGGCGGGCGTCGCCTTCGGCGAGACGGGCGCGGCGCGTGCCGGAATGGGAGTCGATGCCGCCGACTACGACGGTTCGGGTCGCCAGAGTCTCATCATCGGGAATTTTACGAGCGAACGCATGGCGCTCTATCGCAACGAAGGCGGCGGCCTCTTCACCGACGAGGCGCAAACCTCCGGTATCGGCAAGATGTCCGAGCAGTCGCTCACCTTCGCCACCTTCTTCTTCGACTACGACCTCGACGGCCTGCCCGACATCTTCGCCGTCAATGGACACGTCTCCGACGACATCCAGAAGGTGCAGCCGCGCGTCCGCTACGCACAACCGCCGCACCTCTTTCGTAATCTCGGACGCCGACGCTTTGAAGAAGTGACGGGCAAGGTCGGGCGCGCACTCGGACGCGCGCAGGTCGGTCGCGGCGCGGCCTACGCCGACTACGACAACGACGGCGATTTGGACATCCTCGTCACCGCCAACAACGGCGCGGCGCGTCTCTATCGCAACGACAACGCGAATCAGAACGATGTCGTGCGCGTTCGTCTCGTCGGCAATCAGTCGAACCGCGACGCCATCGGCGCGCGAGTCAAAGTCGTCGGCGCAAGCGGCGGCGCGAAGCCGTGGGGCATGGTGCGGACGGGTTCCAGTTACGCTTCGCAGAGCGAACTCGCGCTCACCTTCGGTCTGGGCAAACCCGAAGGTGCGGACAAGATTGTCACGCTCGACATCCAATGGCCGAGCGGCGCGAAGATGACTCTCCAACAGGTCAAAGCGAACCAGACGCTCGTTATTCAGGAGGGGCAGGGAATCGTCAAAACCGAACCCATCATCTTCGCACGCGTCGCCGCCGAGCCGTCACCTACGCCGACTCCGCAACCATAAATTTATTCAGCAGACTGTCATTTTATGAAAAGCCGTTCACGTTTCGCCGTCGTCGTTGTTGTCTGTTTCTGCGTTGTGCTCGTCGTCTTTCCTTTCTGGCGACGCATGGAGACGCCCAGCCTCGCACAGAATCCGAGCGCCGCCACCTCTGCCGATGCGCGTGAGGATGCATATCGCGCGAACAATCTCGGCGTGGCGTTGCTTGAACAGTTCAAGCATCGGGAGGGAGCCGAACAGTTCCGACGCGCGCTCAAGATTGAGCCGCGACTGGCGATGGCGCGCATCAATCTCGCCGTCGCGCTGCTCTACGTGCCCGACGCCGTGAACTCGCGCAAGGAAGCGTTGGCCGCTGTCGCCGCCGCGCCCGATGCTCCGCAACCGCATTACGTGCTTGGTCTTCTCTCGAAGTCGGAGAACAAGACGGAAGAAGCGTTGGCGTCGTTTCAGCGCGTCTTGAAGATTGACCCGCGCGATGTCGGCGCAAACGTCAATCTCGGACAACTCTACGCGCAGCAACGCCGCTACCCAGAAGCCATCGCCGCCTACCGCACCGCGCTCGAAGAAGAACCCTACAACGGCACTGCGCTCTACAATCTCGGCACGGCGCTCCTGCGCGGAGGCCAACGCGAAGAAGGCCAACGCATGATGGAGCACTTTCAGAAACTACGGCAGAGCGGCGCGGCCACCACCATCGGCCAGAACTATCTCGAACAGGGACGCTACGCCGAAGCCATCAGTTCGACGGGCGCGGAACCCGACGTAGTTGACAAACGCACGCCCGATGTCGCCTTCACCGACGCGACCGCGAGCGTGCTCCCTGCGACAACCGTGGCAACGGGCAACGACGGCGGCGCGGCTGCTTCGTCCGGCAATCCGTCTGTCTGGAAGTGGGGCGACGCGGCGAGCATCGTTGATGCAATCGTCGGCGACGGCGGCGCAACACTATTCGACTACGACGGCGACGGCGACCTTGATTTATTCGAGGTCGCGCACGCCTCACAACGGCTCTACCGCAACGACGGCGGAAAGTTGACGGACGTGACGGCGCAGTCGGGCGCGTTTGCGAAAGAGGCGGGCGGCATCAGCGGCATCGGCATCGGCGCGGTCGCTGGCGATTTCGACAACGACGAAAAACCAGACCTTTTCGTCCTGCGCTACGGTGCCAACGCGCTCTATCGAAACATGGGCGGCGGTCGTTTCAGCGATATCACCGCCGCCGCGAAAATTCCCGCCTACCAGCATCTCTCCGTCAGCGCGGCCTTCGTCGATTACGACCACGACGGCGACCTCGACATCTTCGTCGCGGGATTCGCCGACGTGAGCAAAGTCAAAATGGAACCCTTGCTCGGCGCGAACATGGCGGAACTCGCACAGGCGAACAAAGACTCCAACGGCTTTTTGAAGATGCTGCCCGCCGCGCCCGGTCTACTGCTCCGCAACAACGGCGACGCCACTTTCACAGACCAGACTCAAGCCTCGAAACTCTCCGGCGCGACGGGTCATGCCGTCGCCGTCGTGCCTACCGACTACGACAACCGACGCGACGTTGACCTCCTCGTCGTCAATCTCGACGCGCCGCCCGCGCTCTGGCGCAACTTGCGCGACGGCACTTTCCGCAACGTCGCCGCCGAAGTCGGACTCGAAGCGAAAGGCGCATCGCCGACCACCACTTCTTCATCATTTTCCGTCGCCGCCGCGGCAGGCGATGTGAACAAAGACGGCTTCACGGATTTCTATTTCGGGCGCGCGGACGGGACGGGCGACTTCGCCCTGAGCGACGGCAAGGGTCGTTTTCAACTCAAACCCGCGCCCACCGCCAACGCAGCGCCGTCCGACGCCGCAGGCGCACCGCTCCCGTCGCACAACAGCGCGGCGGCGCAGTTCATCGACTACGACAACGACGGGTTGCTCGACCTCCTCTCCATCTCCGCGCGTGCCGGAGGCTTACGCGCGTGGCGCAACACGGGCGACGCATGGGCGGACGTGAGCGACAAGGCATGGAAGAACTTTTCCTCCGGCGCGAAGTCATTACCAACACGACTGTTGGCATCCGGCGACGTGGACGCCGACGGCGACGCGGATTTGATTGTCGGCATGTCGGGCGGCGGTCTCGCTTTCGCGCGCAACGAGGGCGGCAATCGAGGGCGTTCGGTGCGCGTGCGGCTCGCGGGCAAGGTGAGCAACCGGAGCGGCGTCGGCGCGAAGATTGATGCGCGTGCGGGTAGTCTCCGGCAGCGACTCGAAATCTATGCCGCCACGCCCGCGCCTGCGCCCGCCGACGTGTTGCTCGGCATCGGCGGACGCCCCGCACTCGATGCAGTGCGTGTGCTGTGGCCGGCCGGAATCGTGCAGACCGAGACGGAAATCGGAACCGCCAACGCCGCGCGCAATCCTAATGCGACCAGCGCAATGGCGACGCCCAACGCTGTCACGACGACGGTGACAGAACTCGACCGCAAGCCTTCGTCGTGCCCTTATCTCTTTACATGGAACGGCGAACGCTTCGAGTTCGTCACGGACTTCATGGGTGGCGGCGAACTCGGCTACTGGGTTGCGCCGGGTGTGCGCGCCGCGCCCGACCCTGACGAGTACGTACGCATTCGCGGCGACCAACTAAGGGAGCGCGACGGTCGCTACGAACTCCGCGTGACAAATGAATTGGAAGAGGCGCTTTTTATGGATGCGCTCAAACTCGTCGCGGTCGCGCACCCGCAGGGCGTCGAAGTCTATCCCAACGAAGGACTCGGCAATCCGACTTCTTCGCAGTTCAAACTCTATGCGACGCGCGACGCGCGTCCCGTCGCCGCCGCCTCGGACGAGCATGGTCACGACGTGCGGGCGAAGATTGCCGAGCTAGACCGTCAGTATCCGGACGATTTCAAACTCCACTCCGTACGCGGCTACGCCGAACCGCACACGCTCACGCTCGACCTCGGCAACGCGCGCCAAAATGACGCTCGTCAACAGACCTTGTTATTGATGACGGGTTGGACTGATTACGCTTTTTCGAGCGACAACGTGGCCGCCGCGCAGAGCGGGATGTCGCTCTCGCCGCCCGCGTTGCAGGTCAAGGATGCGCGTGGGAATTGGCGGACGGTGATGGCGGACATCGGCGTTCCGGTCGGTCGTCCGCAGACGGTCACGGTTGATTTAACAGGAAAGTTTCTGTCGGCGAGCCGCGAAGTTCGTATCGTCACCAACATGCGTATCTACTGGGATAAGATTCTCGTAGACACTTCGGGCGGGCGCGACCCCGTTCGCTTTGAGACTCTCGAACCCGTCGTGGCAGACCTCGTTTGGCGCGGGTTCTCCGCCGAAACCACGCCCGACGGGCGCGAACCATTCGGCTACGACCACGCGCGCATCTCCCCGACCTCGCCCTGGAAGGTGATGCCCGGACACTACACGCGCGAGGGCGATGTGCGCGAACTGCTCGAACGTGTGGACGACATTTTCGTCGTCTCGCGTCCCGGCGACCAACTCGCCGTCTCTTTCGACGCGACGCGCCTTGCGCCGCTCCCCCGCGGCTGGACGCGCACCTTTCTTCTCTACGCCGACGGCTTCAGCAAAGAGATGGACATCAATTCCGCAAGCCCCGATCAGGTTGCGCCGCTCCCCTTCCACGCGATGAAAAACTATCCATACTCCGCGCCCGAAGCCTATCCGGCGACGCCCGCCCGACGCGCCTATATCGAACGTTACAACACGCGCGTCGTCGCCGCGCCGCTCTCGCAACAACTGACCACGGGCGAGCGTTAACGCCGACGCCTCGACTCAAAACACGATTCCTCTCAAATGCGCGAGGCGAGCACGGAGAACTGAAACTCCATGCTCGCCTCGCGCAATAACTGCATGACAGACGCGCCCGACGTGTTATTATATGGCCTCAAACGCATAAACAAGAACGGCTCGTCGGCGTCTTTATGGCAGTGAAGTGGCACGACGCATTTTCGCGTTTTTAGTGGGAAACATAACTATCTTGCGTTATTTTTGACAAATCGAAGTGGCTAACTATCACACCGTTTCCCCGGTCGGACACGTCTAAGTGTCGAACGAGCGGCGACGGGTACGGACGAACAGGGGATGGAATCATGTTGAAGGCAATCACGCGCGAAGTATCCACGCAGATTGCGCGCTGCGAACTGACCTACAGGCAACGCGAGGGCGTGGACTACGAAAGAGCAGTCCGACAGCACGAAGCCTACTGCGACCTCTTGCGCCGCTCCGGCGCGGATGTCTTGAGCCTCGCCGCGTGTGAGGAGAATCCCGATTGCTGCTTCGTCGCGGACACCGCCGTCGTACTCGACGAAGTGGCCGTCGTTGCCAGCATGGGCGCAGCGTCGCGTCGTAGCGAAACCACCGCCGTCGAACGAATCCTCTCCGCACATCGCCCCGTCGAACGCATCGCACCGCCCGCCACACTCGATGGCGGCGACGTTCTTCTTCTCGGCAAGCAACTTTTCGTCGGTCGCTCCAAGCGCACCAACGCCAGAGGCATCGAATCTCTCGCGCGCATCGTGAAGCCGTTCGGCTACAGCGTCACGCCCGTCAACGTCAACGGCAGCCTCCATCTAACGACCGCCGCGAGCGCGCTCGACGATGAAACGGTGCTCGTCAATCCGCGTTGGATTGACGCCGCTCCCTTCGCGCGTTTCCACGTCTTGCATGCGCCAGAAGATGAACCGTGGGCGGCAAGCACGCTGCGCGTCGGCGATACCCTCTGCGTCGAAGCCGGTGCGCCGCAAACGCTCGAACTCGTCGCGCGTCATTACGCGCGCGTCGAAGTCTTGGACATCTCCGAATTTCGCAAGGCCGAGGGCAGTCTGCCCTGTCTCAGTATTCTTTTCCGCCACACGCCCCCCGCACACCTCAAACAGAGCACCAGGAACAAGGAGGCGACGCATGCAAATTGAATGCGCCGAATATCAAACAGAAGACCGCGCAACCCCGACCGCACACGGGGCGCGAACGTCCGCAGCGGACTACGACGAAGCGACAGAGATTTTTGACGAACTCTTGAAGACCGACAATCTTGACGAACACATCGCGTCGCGTCCGCCCGCCGTCGAGACGTTTGAGAACGCGCTCGCGCATGCGCTCGACGCCGCTTACAACGTCGATTCTTACCGCGCACGTACGGACGCCGATGACGACCATGCACAAGCATCTTCAAACACCGCGCCTGCTCCCGTCGTTGCCGCTCACATTTCGAACATCGCCGCCGTCACCGCCGCGCATCTCTTCTTGCAGCGCGTGCTCTATCGCATCAACCGTCTCAAGTTTTTCTGGTACGACGACCTACGCAACTACGACAACGAACGTTCCGAATACCTCCGCCATGTGCGCCGACGCATCGAGACGCCGTGGCAGGAAGGGGAACAGGCGCAACTCGATGTTGACGCGCTGCGCCGTGAAGACGTGCGCGAAGCGTTACTTAGTCGCGCCGCCGCAGACGTGTCGCCCGCGCCTTCTGCCTCCGGTCTCTACTTCCGCGACGAAGTGGGCGAGGCGGGTTATCGACGCCTCCTTGCCATCGCTTCGCTCGACGGACTGGTCGAAGCAAGTCAACTCTCGCGCACACTCGGCGGTGTCTCAAACGACGTTCACGCCGTCATGACGCGCCTGCTCGTAGAGGAATACGGCGGCGGCAAAATTCAGCGCAAGCATTCGACGTTCTTCACTTCCATGTTGACCGAACTCGGCATGTGCACGGAACCCGAAGGCTACTTCGAGCTTGTGCCGTGGGAAGTGCTCGCCGCCATCAATCACAGCTTCCTTCTGTCGGAACGCAAACGATTATACCTTCGCTACGTCGGCGGCCTGCTCTACACGGAAGTTTCCGTGCCCGCTTCATTTGACCACTACCGCGCGGCTGCCGAGCGACTCGGCATGTCCGAAGCGGCGCGCGGCTACTGGGAACTGCACATCAAAGAAGACGAACGCCACGGTCGCTGGATGCTGCACGACGTGGCCTTGCCTCTCGCCGCGAAGTATCCCCGCGAAGCATGGGAAATCGTGCTCGGCTACGACCAGCAGAAGTTTATGAGCGACCGCGCGGGCGCGGGCGTCGAACGCTCTGTGCGCGAAGCCGAACGCGAAGACGTGCGAGGCGGACGCGAAACGGCGCGCGACATGAAGCACGAAGCGACGCCACGGGCGCACCATGAAGCGATGCAAGTGGCGCAACGCGAAGCCGCCCGCGAGGCTGGACGCGCGCACGCTGCACGCAAGGCTCAGGAGGTCGGGGCGTGAGCACGACGGGCGAGCAAAATTTTTGTTGCACGTATCTTTTGCCGATACGCCGCGTGCGCGCGAACGAGCAGGAGATGCAGGACTTCGCGCGTTATTTCGAGAGTTTGGCGCGTGCGGGTTGTGAAGTCCTGGTGGTTGACGGTTCGCCGCCCGAAGTCTTCGAGGAACACGACGGCGCGTGGCGCGGCGCGTGTCGTCACGTCGCCGTCAATCCCAAGTACACGTATCTTAACGGCAAGGTGAACGGCGTGCACACGGGCGTCGATTTGGCGAGTTGCGAACGCATCGTGCTCGCCGACGACGACATCCGCTACACGCCCGCAGACATCGCGCGTGCGTGCGAACTCCTTGAACGGCATGAGATGGTGAGGCCGCAAAACTATCTCTCGCCGTTGTCGCATTGGTGGGCGCGCATGGAAGATGCGCGTATGTTGATTAATCGCGGCGTGCTCAGGACGGGCGACTATCCCGGCACGTGCGCTTTCCGTCGCTCGACGTGCTTGCGCGTTGGACATTACGACGGCGATGTGCTGTTTGATAACGAAGAGATTGTGCGCCACTTCGTGCTTCAGCGAGCGGACGTTTGCTTCGCGCTCGACTTCTTCATCCACAAGCGTCCGCCGACTTTTCAAAAGTGGATGGAGCAGCGCCCGCGTCAGGCTTATGAAGATTTCGTGATGCACGTGAAGACCGCGCTTTTTATGTCGCTGCTGCCCGCACTCGTCGCGCTCGGCCTGTTGGTGGGAATGCGCGCCGCGCTCGTCTTTGCCGTCGTCGTCTCGGCCTGCGCCATGCTCCTCGCGTTGCGCGGAATCCTGCGCGACAGGGCATACCGCTTCTTCCCCGCACGCATCATCTTTTACGCGCCGCTATGGGTTTTGGAACGCGCGCTCAGCGTCTACTGGGCGCTTTACTGGCGCGTGGCGCGCGGCGGCTACCCGTTCGGCGACCGCGTGCTCTCGAAGGGCACCGGGCGCGCGTGGGTCGCGGGCGGACGCCTCCAACGCCGCACGCTCACCGAACGCCCACGCTAAATCAATCAAGAAAGAACCAGACAAACAATTCACAGGATAGACAGGGCGGAAACAGGATGGACAGGATAAAGGAAATGCAAAATTAAAAAGGTCAAAGGCAAAAAGTAACTGACAACTCCGAGCCGTCTTTTATTTTGTCATTTTGCATTTTAGCTTTTTAATTCGCTTCATCCCGTCCATCCTGCACGTTGTTATCCTGTCTACCCTGTGAATTGCCTTTGGCACGAAGGGATGAGCGAGGATGCCGGACAGCGAAGATGGGCGCGAGTTGACTGAACTCGGCGATATGGAGGCGGATGAGTTTCGCGCGGCGTTGCACCGCGTCGCCGATTGGGTCGCAGACTATCGCGCCGACATCGAAAACCGACGTATCTCGCCCGACATCGCGCCGGGCGAAATCGCTTCCCGCCTTCCGTCAACTCCGCCCGAAGATGCCACACCGCTCGACGAAATTTTCCGCGACTTTCAAGAACTCGTTATGCCCGGCATTGTGCATTGGGGACATCCGGCCTTTCTCGGATACTTCGGTTCGACGACGACCGCACCGGGCATCCTCGGCGAAATGATGTCGGCGGCGCTCAACGTGAGCGCGATGACGTGGCGCACGTCACCCGCCGCGACCGAGTTGGAGACGCTGGTGCTCGACTGGTTGCGGCAGATGCTCGCGTTGCCCACGGAATGGACGGGCGTCGTTTACGATACGGCATCGGTCGCCGTGCTTCATGCGCTGGCGGCGGCGCGCGAAAGCCTCTCGCTCGATGCACGCGCGCAGGGCTTGGCGGGACGCCCCGAAGTGCCGCGTCTGCGTGTCTACGCGTCCGACCAGGCGCATAGTTCGGTTGAGAAGGCGGCCATCGTGTTGGGGCTAGGCGAGCGCAACGTCCGTCGCATCGAGAGCGACGCCGCATACCGGATGGACGTGGCGAAGTTGCGGCGCGCGTTAGAGGAAGATGCGCGTCAGGGCGTCTTGCCGATGGCGGTGGTCGCCACCGTGGGGACGACTTCGACGACGAGCGTGGATGCGGTCGCAGAGATTGCTGCGCTGTGCCGCGAGCGACGTGTGTGGTTGCATGTCGATGCGGCGTACGGTGGCGCGATGGCGCTCCTGCCGGAAGGTCGTCACCTGATGAACGGCGTCGAGGCGGCGGATTCCGTGGTCGTTAACCCGCACAAGTGGCTTTTCGTCCCGCTCGACTTCAGCGCGCTCTACGTGCGAAGACCGGAGTTGCTGCGCGCGACGTTTTCGCTGGTGCCCGAATACTTGCGCGGCGACGCAGAGCAGTCCGAGCGCAACTACATGGATTATGGCATTCAACTCGGACGCCGTTTCCGCGCACTCAAGGCTTGGATGGTCTTTCGCAACTTCGGACGACGCGGTATCGAAGCGCGCATCCGCGAACACGTCCGTCTGGCACGACTGTTTGCGTCGTGGCTTGATGCGGACGCGGCTTTTGAAGTGTTGGCTCCGGTAACGATGGCTGTTGTCTGTTTCCGCGCCGTCGAGAGCGGGGCGGGGCATTCGTCGGAGGAAGAATTGAACGAGTACAATCGCCGTCTGGTCGAAGCCGTCAACGCGACGGGCGAGGCTTACCTGACGCACACCTCTCTGCACGGGCGCGTGGCGATGCGTCTGGCCGTCGGCAATGTGCTCACCACGGAGCAACATCTCGCGCGGGTTTATCAACTCATCCGACGCGAGATGAGCCTCTGAATAGAAACCAGAGAGAATGGAACAATCATTCACAGGATAGACAGGATACGGAAACAGGATGAACAGGATTAAAACGACTTAGAAGGTGAAATGGTTAAAAGTGAAATGGGGAAAGGAAAGAACAGAGAGTGGTCTTCGCCCTTTTACCTTTTCCCTTTCGCCCTGTTTGCATCCCGTCCATCCTGCACGTTTTTATCCTGTCTATCCTGTTAATTATCTGTCAACGATTGCGTGTTGTTCGATGGCGTCGCGTAGTTCGGTGAAGAGGCGTGCTAAATCCTTCGGTTGATAGTGTGCGTTGAGGCCGCTCGGATTGGGGAGTACCCAGACGGCGGTCGCGCCGATGGTTTCGGGTTGGAGTCCGAGTTGTGCTTTGGGGTGGTCGAAGGCCGTTCGGTAGGCGGTGACGCCGAGCACGGCGAGAAACTTCGGACGATAACGACGGACGCGCGCCGCCAATCGTCGCCCGCCCCGGACGAATTCTTCTGCCGACAACTCCGCCGCCGTCGCCGTCGCACGCTCGACCACATTGGTGATGCCGTAACCCTGCTTGAGTAGTTCGCGTTCCTCGAAGGGCGAGAGCAGGCGGTCTGTGAATCCCGAAGCGTGGAGCGCAGGCCAGAAACGGTTGCCGGGGCGCGCGAAATGGTGGCCGACCGCCGCCGTGTAAAGCCCCGGATTGATGCCGCAAAACAGCACGCGCAAGTTTGGCGCAATCACGTCGGGCACGGTCTTATCCGTCGCGGCGAGAATCTCTGCTTTTGTTGGTCGATAAAAGTGCGGCTGCTTCATGTCAGGATGCACCGAAGTTGCATGCGGCATTAACTTAAATAACGATAAAGAATACTAAAAGAGAACCGAATCGGCCACGAAGTCCGTAGGTTTTATGAGCGCGTCAAAGCGGTCGGTTCGAGTTCTCAAAGATTGACGCGGCGACGCGTTGAATGGTAGTTTGCTCGCAACGTGAACACGATTCTGTGAGGAGTCGCCCGACATCCTGTGCAACTTTAATTGAGCCTGCATCTTCGGAAAACCATTTCTCAAACGGTCATTTCCTGAGAGTCAACGTTTTCGCCACGCGACGTGGTGTTTGAATGGCTCTGCCGTTATTCCTCGCTTGTGCGAGACGAGAACTCATGCAGCGGCGACGGTTATCACCACTATCGTCATCATCATCGTCGCCGGGCATCGAACCCTTTGGAAAGATAGTCAATCAAAGTGCTCCAACAAATCTCTACGCGGGAGGCAGCCGTCTTGCCGCGACTCGCAACCTCCTCGGCTTGAATGGAGAAACTCGACCGCCTCGGGTGGGCGGCAGGTTTGGCATTCGAGAGCTACGGCGTACGCATCGGAGTGCGCGTCAACGACGCGACGATTCTGCCACGCCTCGCTTCGCACTTTCCGCCGGGATGGCGTGCGTTGACGAAACCGCGTGTCGAACGTCTGTACTCGCTCGTCGTCGCTTCGGAAGGGGCGACAAGGCGCGGCGTCAAAGGTTTGAATCTAGTGTACGGCGACATTAACCGCTTGGCGCGTACACGGCAATCCGAAGACGCGTTCGACGCCTTCGAGTCTGACTTGCAACTCTACGTGGCAGAGGCGGCGCGGCGGAGAGTCTTTGTACATGCAGGAGTAGTGGGTTGGCGCGGGCGGGCGGTCATTATCGCGGGACGTAGTTTTACAGGCAAGACGACGCTGGTTGCCGAACTGGTGCGGGCCGGAGCTACTTACTACTCGGACGAATACGCCGTGCTCGATGCGCGCGGGCGCGTCCATCCCTTTCCAAGACCGCTCGGCGTTCGCACGACGGACGCTTCAGACACAGTAACAGGCACGACGCGGAGACAGCAGCGTGTGGCAGTTGAGTCGCTCGGCGGGCGCGCGGGCGCGCGGCCTCTCGTTCCGGCGTTGGTAGTGTTGAGCGAGTACAGGGCGGGGGCGCGGCGTTGGCGTCCGCGCACGCTGACGGCGGGACACGGTTTGCTTGCGCTCGTCGCCAACACCGTCACCATCAGAAGCCGACCCGCAGAGGCGTTCGCAGCCCTGCAAGCGGTGGCGACGCGGGCGCGCATCTTGAGCGGCGTGCGCGGAGAGGCGAAAGACTTGGCTGCAACGATTCTAAGGATGGTTGAAGACCATCAGGATTAGTCTCACGACAAGGGAAGTTGGATTAAGAGGGCTTTTGAAAGTTTCTGAAAACTTTATGGAACAGAGAATCCGAAACGACCGACCGCGCGCACGCGCCGGAGGTCTGGTGGTGCGCGAGTTGCCCGAAGAGGTGTTGGTCTACGACCTTGAACGCCACCGCGCCATCTGCCTGAACCACACCGCCGCACTCGTCTGGAAACACTGCGACGGCGAAACGAGCGTCGCTGAAATTTCGCGGCGACTCGGCGCACACTTGCGTCTGCCAGTGGCCGAAGATGTCGTCTGGCTCGCGCTCGACCAGTTGGCGCGCGACCATCTGCTCGAAGGCAAGATTGCGCGTCCGGCGGCGTTCAGCGGAATCTCACGCCGCGAATTGATGCGAAGACTCGGCGTTGCCGCCGCCGTCGCTTTGCCGCTCGTCACATCGGTCGTCGCCCCGACGGCGGCAGAGGCGGCGAGTTGTTTACCGACCGGGGCGGCGTGCACTGCGCCCGCGGAGTGTTGCAGTGGCCTGTGTCCCGGTTCGCCGAACGGGACTTGTGTCTGAGCAGACGCGCGGCGTGCGTGTCAGCTGGCGGTCGCTCCGCGAAGCCACACGTCATCCATTTTGTTCTCGGATACGCGACACGATGAGAGAAACCTTCCTCCACTCATACGGTCTACTCCTGTCCGCGACGCTTGCGGGCGCGTGGAGGCACGCGCCGCCGCCCGTTGAACTCTCCGAAAAAGAACTCACGACGGTCGCGCCTCTGCTCACGGGTTCGGGCGCGGCGGCGCTCGGCTGGTGGAAACTCAGGCGGACAGACCGACGCGCGTCGCCCTCCGCGCGACAACTCCAACACGCCTATCGCTTCAACACCCTGCAAGCAGCCTTGCGTGAACGCGAAATCGAACGCGTCTTCGCGTTGCTCAGCGATGCGCGTATCGACGCCGTGCTCGTCAAGGGATGGGCAGCCGCGCGTCTCTATCCTGAGCAGGGCTTGCGTCCCTTCGGAGACATGGACGTGTGCGTGCGCCCCGCGCAATTCGCGTCGGCCTCGCGTCTCGTCGGCGCAGAGCGTCGGGTTGACCTCCATGCGGGATTCGAGAAGTCGGACGAACGCGGATTCGACGAGACGTTTGAGCGAACGGAGACGGTCGAGATAGGCGCGTCACGCGTGCGCGTCCTCTGCGCGGAAGACCACCTGCGTCTGCTCTCGCTGCATCTCCTGCGCCACGGCGCATGGCGTCCGTTATGGCTCTGCGACGTGGCCGCCGCGTTCGAGAATCGTGCGAGGAATTTTGATTGGACGCGACTCCTCGCGGGCGACCGTCGTCGTGCGTCGTGGGTCGTTTGCGCCTTGGGTCTCGCGCACGCGCTCGTCGGTATGCGTGTGGAAGATACGCCCGTCGCGCACGAAGCGTTGCGCCTGCCGCGTTGGCTTGTGCCGGAAGTTTTGAAGCAGTGGCAGACGCCGTTTCCTGCGAGACAAGCGCCGATGCGCCATCGCGCGCCGATGCGTAAATACCTGCGTCATCCTTCCGGCGTCTTCAAGGATTTACGCAATCGCTGGCCGAACCCGATTGAAGCGACCGTCTTGATGAACGCGTCGTTTAACGAACTGCCGCGCCTGCCCTTTCAACTGGCGAACTGTTTCGCACGCACCGCGCGCTTTATCTCCGCCGCCGGAGCGCAAACAAAACTGTAAGCGGGCGACACCGGAGCGGCGACCGCGCACGCGCCGACCAACCGACGCCCCGCACCGCACAGACGATTCAGCGACGCCGCAACGGGCGTTGCTTCCAAGCCTTGCCGGAGCAAGCGACAAGGGGAGTTCTCGAAACGCGATACGCCGCGCCCGACCGCGTGCCTATCCTACACGACACGCACGAAGGCGCGGCGTCACACGGAGACGTGAGCCGCATAAGTCAGACGGTCAAGCTAAACGACGAGAGATTAGCGGAGGATTCATGAAAAGAGCGGGCATCATTTTAGCGGCGGCATTCTCTATCGCATTCATGTGCACAACAACCAACGCACAAGTGCCGATTCTTTACTACGACTTCGAGAACAACGCGACCCGCACTACCTTCGAGAACGCCGTCGAGCAAAGCATCAATGGCGGCAGTGGGGCGATTACGCGAGCAGGCAATACGACAACAATCACGGCCGTCGGCGGTGCTGGCACTTTCAACGGAGGCCCTGCGAGCGGGCAGGCCGCCACCAGTAATGACTGGGACAGTTCGACTACAGACCCCGGCGTTGGCGCGACCAATTATTATCAGTTCGTCGTCAATACGAGCGGCTTCTCGCAAATCTATATCCTTTTCGATAATCTAGCGTCAGCAACCGGCCCCGCCCGCGTCGGTGTCTTGTACAGCACGGATGGCGGGACTACTTACCAAACGACCACGACGAGCCTCACTGGTAATGCTACTTTCACAAAACTTACTTTTGACTTGAGTGGTATCACCGCTGTTAACAACACAACCGTAAGCATTCGCTTGTATGCCTATGCCGGGTCTGCTGCCGACAGGACAGGGCGAAGCGCCTTCGGTAGCACCGGCACATTCCGCATCGACAATCTTCAAGTCATGGCGGCTTCGACCTCGGCAGCCGCAGGCGCAAAGACTCTGCTCAACGAGCCGAACATCTACACCTCGACAACATCAGGCGCGACGGGCAACGTCTTCAATCGCTCTAACTTCACCATCACCGGAAACACCACCATCAGCATCGCCTCGCAGCAGGGGTTGAGCGGCACGGGTTTCACTGTCGCCAACAACGCCATCCTTCAAATCAACGCCGGAGGCTTCTTCACCGGGCAGGGGCCGACCTTCAACATTCCTTCGACGCTCTCCTACAACACGGGCGGCACGTACGGGCGCGGCCTCGAATGGAGTTCGACGAGCGGGGCAGGCTACCCGAACAACGTCGCCATCAACGGCGGCACGACGCTCGAAATGGGAGCCAACGGCGGCGCTGGCGTTGCACGACAGTGTAGCGGGTTTCTCGCCGTCAACAACGGCACATTCCAGATGGCCGGGGCAACTCCGATGACGCAACCCGTCACCGTGCTCGGCAACGTCCTCATCACCACAGGCTCGCTCATTCTCTCGACCGCTTCGGGCGGCGACCTCAAAGTCGGCGGACTCTGGTCGCGCAGCAGCAGTTCTACCTTCACGCCCAATGGTCGCGCCGTCTTCTTCAACGGCACAACCGCGCAATCCATCAACATCTCCGGCGCGGGCGGCATCGAGACATTCGACTACCTGATTGTAGACAATCCCGGTGCACATCTGACTCTGGGCAACGCGACGAATGTCATCGTGAGGGGGCCGAGCGGCGGCAGCGCGTTGCAACTCCTCAACGCAGGCGGCATCAATCTCGGCGGCAACACCCTCACCCTCAACGGCACGGTCGCTGGCACCAACATCCTCGTCGGCGGAGCAGCCGCGCCCACCACGCGCACCATCCTCGGTACAGGCACGTTAGCCATCACCGGAGGTTCTAAAAGCGTCACCAGCAACAACGGCAGGACTCTCGTCACCGACTCCGGCGTCAACGTCTCTCTGTTTCAAGGCATGGACTTCGGCGCGGCGGGCTTGACCGTCCTCAACGGCTCGCTCACCCTCGGCAACGGCGGCTTCGTCAACACCAACCCGCCGCTCTACTCCAACACTTCGACGCTCATCTACGATTGCGCCTGCGTCTATGGTCGCGGCGCCGAATGGAGCGCGACGAGCGGCCCCGGCTATCCCAACAACGTCACGGTCAACACCAACACCGATGTCAACATCGGCAGCACCACGCCCGCCACGCCGCGACAGATTGCCGGAACCCTCAATGCCAAAAACGGCGGACGGTTTCTGATGGATCATCCCTCGCTGCCGATGACGGCGGCGCTCACCGTCTTGAAGAATGTCCTCATCGAAAGCGGCGGCAGCCTCCATCTCTCGACCGCGAGCGGCGGCGACCTCCACCTACAAGGAAATTTCACCAACGACGGAACCTTCAACACCAACAATCGCGCCGTCTTCTTCGACGGCGGCAACTTACAACTCGTCAACGCCGCGTCTGGTTCGCTCTCGATGCCTTATGTCCGCATCAACAAGAGCGGCAACACCGTGCAATTGAACACGGATTTGACGACGCTAGGCACGGCGGGCGGCGATTCCATTCAGTTCACAGGCACCGCCAGCACCCTAACGCTCAACGGCAGGACGCTCACGCTCGGCGCGACCGTCGGCGCGACCGCCGCAGGTTCCGGCTTCATCGGCGACACAGCCGCCGACCTCTCTTTGCAGAACGGCGGCGGGTCGGGCGCAATGGGCACGCTCGTCTTCGTCGCGGGCGGCCAGTCGCTCGAGAATTTGACCATCAACCGTACGGGCACGGGCGCGTCTGCCACACTCGGCTCCAACCTCCTGCTCGTCAATGCGCTCAATCTCAACTCAGGCGACATTCTCACAGGCTCGTTCACGCTCACGCACAATGGCGCTTCGACGGGCACCACCGATGTCGTCGGCAACGTCCGCCGCACAGACCTCGGCGCAACCCCGCGACAGTTCGGCAATCCCAATAATCAAATCAGTTTTACGACGGGCACGCCGCCCACCGAAATGACGGTCAACCTCGTCAAATCCAAACCGACGGGCACGGGATTCGGTTTCCCGAACGCGGTCGAACGCACCTACACCATCACTCCCACGGGCGGCGCTAACTTCCTCGCCACGCTGCGTCTCCACTATCTCGATTCCGAGTTGAACGGCAACACCGAAGCCCTCCTCGATTTCTGGCGCTTCAACGGCACGACGTGGAATCGTGTGCCGAAAACTCTGGCCGACCCCATCACCAACAACTGGATTGAATCCAGCGCCGTTACGCAGTTTTCGCCCTGGACTCTCTCCGCCACACCGCTCGCGCCGACCGCCGCCAAGCTCCGCGCCTTCAACGTCGCCACCACCGACGACGGCATGCTCGTCGAATGGCAGACATCCTTCGAGTTGGAAAATCTCGGCTTCAATCTCTACCGCGAGCAGGACGGCACACGCACGCTCATCACGCCTTCGCCCGTCGCCGGTTCCGCCCTCGTCGCCGGAGCGCACACCGCGCTCACGGCGGGCAACTCCTACACGTGGTTCGACACAGGCGCGAAGCCAACCGCGCGCTACTGGCTCGAAGACATCGACTTGAGCGGCAAGACCACCATGCACGGCCCATTCTGGTCTACACGCACGACGCGAAGCATCAAGACACTTCAACCGCAGCAACAACGACGCCAGCTGACGCTCTTGAGCCAACTCGGTGCGCCGCCAGCATCATCTTCGGTCGCAACCACGCAGAGCGCGCAACGACAATGGCCTGCCATTCTTTCTGACAAGCGACACACCGCCGCCGCATCCGTCGGCGCGTCGTCTGCTTCCAACAACTCGCCGAACACTTCCGGCAACGTCAGCCGCATCAGTTCCGGCGACATTCGCCCCGGCGACGCCGACGCATCACCAGCGAGTCAAACGCCCGCCGAACAGCAACGCCGGATTGCTTCGCACGCTGCGGTCAAGTTGCTGGTGCGGCGCGGCGGTTGGTATCGCGTCTCGCGCGCCCAACTCGAAGCGGCGGGCTTGAGCCAGTCGGTTGACCCCGCGCGCCTGCAACTGTTCGCGGGCGGCATCGAACAGCCGATTCGTCTGGACGCCGATGCGTGGCAGCAGAACGGCAACATCGAATTCTACGGCGAAGGTTTGGACACGCCGACGACCGACACAGAGGTCTACTGGCTTCTTGAAGGCGACACGGCGGGTCGTCGCATTGCGCCTCCGCCGACGGGTGGAGGCGGCGACGTGGATGTGGAGGCAAACGTCGCGGATGATTCGTCCATCTTCGGCGACGAGGCGCAGAGCGCGTCGCGTTCCTTCGGGCAGACGGGCGTCAATCTACGCGTCCCGACCCCTGCGCCGCGCACGGCGCAGAGTTTCGCCTACACCACCGAACTACGGGAACGTACGCTCTACTTCTCCTCGCTTGCCAATGGCGAGCGCGAAAACTTCTTCGGTCGCGTCATCGCGGCCACGCCCGTCGCGCAAACGCTCGCCACGCGCCATCTCGACCCTGCCGAGACCAACACGGCGCAGTTGGAAGTCGCCCTGCAAGGCGTCACGGCGAGCACGCACGTGGTGCGCGTCCTCGTCAACAGCACGGAAGTCGGCACGCTTGAGTTCGCCGGACGCGAACACAAAACAGCCGTCTTTAACGTCGCGCACGCGCTCCTGCGCGAAGGCGACAACGAAGTACGTATGTCTTCGGGCGCGGCCTCCGACGTGAGTCTGACGGATTACATACGGCTGACTTACGCGCATCTTTATCGCGCCGAAAACGATGCGCTCCGCTTCGACGTGGGCGGCGCGACCGCCGTCCGCATCGGTGGCTTCAACAGCCCGCGCGTCCGCGTCGTGGACATCACCGACCCGTCCAACGTCACGGAACTCGCCGTGGTCGCGGCGGCAGGACGCGACATCGACGACGGCACCTACGCCATCTCGGTCGTCGCGCCGCCGACGAGCGAAGATGAGCGACACACTTTGCTCGCCTTCACGGACGCACGCGTCGCGGAGGTGGCAGGCATCAAGGCCAACCAGCCGAGCGATTGGCACGACGCGGAGAACGCGGCGGACATGCTCGTCATCACGCACGCCGATTTCCGCGAAGCCGTCGCACCGCTCGTCGCGCGGCGAACGAGCGAGGGGCTGAAGGTTGAAGTCGTGGACGTGGAAGACCTCTACGACGAATGGAGTTTCGGCGCGCACACGCCCGAAGCCATCCGTTCATTCCTCACGCGCGCGGGCAGCGCGTGGCAGCGTGCGCCGCGCTTCGTCCTGCTCGTCGGCGACGCCACATACGACGCGCGCAACTACACAGGGCGCGGCTCCTTCGACTTCGTGCCGACGAAACTGGTTGACACCGTGCACATGGAAACGGCGTCGGACGAGTGGTTGGCTGATGCCGATGGCGACAATTTGGCGGAAGTGGCGTTGGGTCGTCTGCCCGTGCGGAGTGCCGCAGAGGCCGCGTCGGTGGTCGCCAAGATTGCGGGTCAGACGGCGGGCAACGTCGCGCAGAGAGTCTTGCTCGTCTCCGACCGTCGTGGCGCGGACGGCTACGATTTTGAGGCCGACTCCGACGCGCTCACACCACTCGTCCCCACCGGCGTCCAGACCGAACGCATCGACCGACGCGAGCAAACAGCCGAAACCGTGCGGAGTCAGATAGTTGCGGGCGTCAACGCGGGGCCTCTGGTGGTTAATTACATCGGCCACGGTTCCATCAACGTGTGGACGGGCGAGGGGCTTTTGCGTTCGTCCGACGCGCCGACGCTCTCGAACGGCAACCGCCTGCCGCTTTTCGTGATGATGACCTGCCTGAATGGTTATTATCACGACCCGTCGCTCGATAGCCTCGCCGAATCGCTCATGAAGGCGGGAGCGGGTGGGGCGCTCGCCGTCTGGGCTTCGACGGGCATGACCGAGCCGGACGGGCAGGCGCTGATGAACCGCGAACTTTACCGCATCCTGTTCGGCGCAGAGCATTTAACGCTCGGCGAAGCCGTCCGACGCGCCAAAGCGACGACGACCGACGTGGACGTGCGACGCACTTGGGTGCTCATCGGCGACCCGGCGACGCGCATCGAGTAGTTCATGCAAAATTTTTGCATCGAGGGCGAATGCTTCATGCAAAATTTTTGCATGGACAGGTAAATCATTTTGCAAGTAGCAGCGCGGCGCGCTCGTCATCTTCGCTGGTCGCAGTTGTCGCGCGTCGCGTCGTGGCTCAAGTGGGTCGCGGACGGCTCAAGTGATGGATAAATCTAATCGGGTGTTTGAGTTGGCAGTTTTGTTGACGACTCAAGTTTTGCTCAACCAGTTGTTGGGAAACTCTGCACACAGTTTGCCGCAGTAAGAATCAACGTCTCCTCGTTTCTTCAGGCCGTCTTAAAACCACGGCGGCTCTCTACTGCTTTTGGCAATCAGCAAAGCCTTTGGGCAGACAGGCTAACCGGAACCGGGCTTCCGGCGTGGGCTTGTTTTGACAGGATTTTGACGCTGCCTCGCTTGAGAGGCTTCCCCACCGCACGTCGGCGGGGTACGGCGCGTCTCGCGCGTTTCAAAAAACGTGCGAGGACGGGCGACGGCCAAAGTGTGTCCGGGAGGCGAAACAGATGGATTCGACCAAGAAACAGAAGAAAAAGAAGAAGCGCACGGCGCTCGTCATCTGCCGCAACGGCAAGGAGTTCTGGACGACGCAGGCGCAATTCTGGCAGTGGGCGAGGGAAGGCGTGTTGGCGAAGACGGGCGATGCGCCGCTCAAGGGCGAATTACTCCGCGAGCATGAGGAATTGATGATTGTCTTGAGTAACACAGTGCTCGACCTCGGCCATCCCAACCACCTGCGCGAAGCTCTCCACGCGCGGCGTCTCGGCCTCGGTAAAAGATAGAGGAAAAATGGTGAAACGGTAAAAGGGCGAAAGGGAAAGAAACAACCTCTTGATGGCTTTGACCCTTTCACTATTTCACCTCTGCGTGATGTCTCTGTTGACGATTAAAGATTTTGTCGGATTCCGGTGCGGTTTGCCGGACGAGGTGTTGAAATGAACGAACGACACGAAATCATTAAAGGCGCGGCGGCGGGCGCGTCCGACTTGGAACCGTCGGGCGCACACGCGCTCCCGCCTCCGACGCCTTCTCAGGCCAACTACTCGTCCAACTACGACGACGAGGGCGAAAGCGCGCACTTGCGCGACTACTGGCACACGGTGCGAAAGCGTCTGTGGCTCATCATCGGCGTCGTTTTGACTGTGACACTGCTGGCGGCCATCTACATGATTCGGCAATCGGACGTGTACGTCGCTCAGGCGCGTTTGCAGGTCGATTTGGAGACCGCCGGGGCGGCGCTCGGTTCCGCCAAAAACCAGTCCGTCATCATCAACAACCCCGTCAACGACCCGACCTATTTCAACACTCAGTTACAAATCCTGACGAGTCCGGGCTTGCTGCGGCGCGTCGCCAAAACGCTCGACCTTGAACACAATCGCGCCTTCGCCAATCCGCAATCTGTGCGCGACCGTTCGAGTTGGAAGGGCGTGTTGCGCGCCTTCGGTCTGGGCGGCAGCGAGAGTGCGACCAGCGACGCCGCCAAAGACGAACTGCCGCTCACAACCTCGGTTGCGCCCGCCGTCTCGCGTGAAGATTTAGCCGAAGCGCGACGCCTCGCGCCCTACGTGCGTGCGCTGCAAGCAGGCTTACACGTCGAACCCGTCAAAGAGACGCGCACGGCTGGATACGTCAAGGACACGCGCCTCATCGACATCAGTTTCCGTCATCCAGACCCGCAGGTCGCTGCCAAAGTCGTCAACGCCGTCGCGGAAACCTTCACACTTTCCAATCTTGAGAAGAAGACCGAAACCAACTCATCAACCGGCGACTTCTTGCAAAAACGCGTCGCGGAGTTGCAGGGCAAAATCCGCACGGGCAAAGAACAACTCGCCAACTACGCAAAGAATCATCAGATTCTTTCGCTCGATAAAGACCAGAACATCGTCGTTGACCGCCTGACGACGCTCAATCGCCAACTCCTCGAAGCCGAGAACGACCGCAAACTCCAAGAGGCCACCTACCGCGCCGCGCTCAACCCGAAGGCGTCTGCGGCTCTCGCGGAGAGTTCCAGCAAGGCCATCGGCGACGTAGAGAGCGAACTCAAAAAGTTGCGGCAGCAACGCGCGCAGTTGACCGTCAAATACACCAACGAGTTTCCGGCGGTGGTCGAAATCGACAGCCAGATTGCCGAGTTGGAGAGGCAGGCCAAAGAGAGTCGCGGCGCGGCGCAGGGGACGACGACCACCAATCTTGAGACGCGTTACCGTCAAGCACTCGCCCGCGAGCAATCGCTGCGCGCCTCGCTCGAACGTCAACGCGGCGAAACTTTGAAGCAGAACGATGCGGGCATCAACTATCGCATTCTTGAACAAGAGATTGAAACCAACACCGGATTGCTCGAAGGTCTTTCGCAACGCTCGCGCGAAAACGACGTGGTGCTCGCCGGAACGCCCAACAACATCTCCATCATCGACTACGCGCTCGCGCCCGACTTTCCCGTCGGGCCAAAGCGCAAGCAGGGTGTCATGCTCGCGTTTCTTTTGTCGCTCGCCTTCGGCATCGGCCTCGCGCTCTTTCTCGAATACTTGAACGACACCGTGCGTTCGTCGGACGACGTGGAGCGTCTGCTGCGTCTGCCCGCGTTGTCTGTGATTCCGTCGGCGGGTGGATTGGGCGCGATGCGTCGTTGGTTGCCGTCGCCGGGCGCGTTGCAACGTCGTGGCGCGGGTGGCGGAAGCGGCTTCGACAATCCCGAACTACTCTTGAACGCCGACATGCGCTCGCCGCTCGCAGAGGCTTATCGACACCTGCGTACGTCGGTCTTGCTCTCGCGCGCAGGACAGCCGCCGCGCACGTTGCTCGTCTCTTCGAGTCTGCCTGGCGAAGGCAAGACGACGACGAGCGTCAACACCGCCATCACGCTCGCGCAGACGGGCGCACGCGTCTGCATCGTCGATGCCGACATGCGACGCCCGCGCCTGCATCGCATCTTCGGCGAAGGCAACACCCACGGCCTCAGCACGATTCTCTCCAACAGCATGACCGACGAGGAGATGCTCGGCCTCGTCCGCCACAACGAGGCGAGCAAAGTAGACCTCCTGACCTCCGGCCCCGTCTCGCCGAATCCGGCGGAACTTCTCGGCTCCGAACAGATGCGCCGCCTCATCGCCACGCTCGAAGCCAACTACACGCACGTTATCATCGACTCGCCGCCCATCGTCCCATTCACCGACAGCGTACTCATCTCGAAGATGGTGGACGGCGTGCTGCTCATCGTGCACGGGGGCAAAAGCTCGCGCACCATTGTGCGTCGTTCGTCGCAAATCCTGAACGAAGTCGGAGCCAAAGTGCTCGGCGTGGTACTCAACAACGTCAACCTTCACAGGGAAGACTACTACTACTACCAGCACTATCACACCAACTACTCGTCCGAGACCAACGCCGAACAACCAAGCTGATAAGGAAGCATGAAAAGTAAAAATGAAAAAGGATGAGTCGCGGCTCCGCGCGCTCGTCCGTTTTACACTTTTCATTTTTCATTCATCTTATGAATACCTATTTTGCGCTCTTTCTTATTGCCACCGTGGCGTCGATTGCGTTGACGCCGATTGTGCGGCGCGTCTGTGAGCGCGTCGGCTGGCTCGACCGTCCGGGCGGCGCGGGCGACGGAGGGCGACGCGTCCATCGCAAGGCCGTGCCGCGACTCGGCGGCCTCGCCGTCTTTCTCTCCGTGCTCGCCGCGCTCTCTTCGCTTTCGTTCATCGACAACTTGATTACGCAATCGCTTCGCACGAACGCAGCGGCGTTGTTCGTCGCTCTTGTGCCCGCGACGCTCGTCCTCGTCTTCGGCGTCTACGACGACTTGCGTGGCGCAAATGCACGCGCGAAGTTCACCGCGCTCGGCATCAGCAGCGCACTCTTTTACGCGCTTGGCGGACGCATCGAAGTTCTCTCCGTGCCGCTCGTCGGGACGGTCGAACTGCCTCTCGTCGTCTCGTTCGTCGTGACGGTGGTTTGGATGGTGGGCGTCGCCAACGCTTTCAACTTGATTGACGGGGTAGACGGGCTGGCGGCGGGCGCGGCGCTCTTTGCGTCGCTCGTCATGCTGGTGGTCGCGCTCATGCTCGGTCAGACGTTGGTGGCGGTGGTGGCCTGCGCGTTGTGCGGGGCGCTGGTCGGATTCCTGCGCTACAACTTCAATCCCGCTTCCATCTTTCTGGGCGATTCGGGCGCGTTGTTCGTCGGCTTCATGCTCGCGGCGATGAGCGTGGGCGGCGCGCAGAAGGCTTCGACCGCCGTCGCGGTGGCGATTCCTCTGCTGGCCTTCGGCGTCCCCGTCGTCGATACGGGCTTCACGCTGGTGCGTCGCTTCCTGAGCGGCAAACCCCTCTTCGAGGGCGACCGCGAGCACATACATCACATGCTCTTGGCGCGTGGTTGGTCGCAGCGACGCGTCGCGTGCGTGCTCTACGGCGTGTCGGCGCTGTTCGGCATGGCCGCGCTCCTGCTCGTCAACGATGCGGGTCGCGCGACGGGCTTGATGCTCTTTATCGTCGGCGCGGCGGTGGTGCTCGCAGTAGGTCGCCTGCGTTATCACGAAGTTGACGAAATCCGCGCGAGCATGAAACGAAACTTCGGCGAGCGACGCGTGCGCGCGGCCAATAATATTCGCGTGCGTCGCGCGAGCCGCGCAGTGTCGGAAGCGACGAGTCTGTCGGAACTGTTCGGCGCGATGAGCGAGTTGCTTGAGTTCGGCGAGTTTGTCTACGCGAAGGTGCAACTCGGCGACGGCAACGGCGCGAGTGCGCGGATGGTCAACTCGCTGGCGCGCGAAGCGGCGACACGACGACTGCGCGGCGTCTCTTTGCAGGGCGGCGTGGTCCGCTGGTCTTGGGAGCGCGGCGACATCGACGCGGCGGAGGTCATCTCGTCGCGTCGTTTCTGGACGCTCCGGCTACCGCTCTCCACCGCGAACGGCGATTGGGGTTACGTCAATCTCTATCGCGGCTGCGATGCCGATGCGCTCCTGCTCAACATCGACTATCTCTGCAATCTCTTTCAACGCGAAATGGCCGGAGCCGCCGAACGCATCCTGAGCAACGCCGACGACCCGCGCGCAGACGCGCGGATTGCGGATTGCGGAATTCGGATTGCGGATTCAAAAACATCTCGCCATTCATCAATCCGCAATCCGCAATCCCCAATCCGCAATTCTTTATGAAGGTTGTTTTTCTTAATTCGACGGGGCAACTCGGCGGGGCGGAGAATGTTTTGCTCGACGTGTTGGCGAGCCTCTGTGCGGCGCGTCCGGCGTGGTCGCTGCATCTGATTGCGGCGGCTGATGGATTGCTCGTCGAACGCGCACGCGCACACGGAATCACGACGACCGTCTTGCCTTTTCCGCAGACGCTCGCCCGACTCGGCGACGCCGGAGCGGGCGGCCCCGCAGGACAGAGTGTGAAACGCGCTACGCTTGCGCGACGTTTCTGTGAGTCGCTTCCGGCGACCGCGCGTTACCTGCGCGATTTGCGACGCACGCTCCGAAGACTCGACCCCGACGTGATTCACACCAACGGCCTCAAGATGCACGCGCTCGGCGCATGGGCGCAGACGCCGCGCGCCTCCGTCCTCTGGCACATCCATGATTACGTAGGAAGTCGCCCGTTCGCGTCGCGGGTGCTGCGCGCGTCGGCGCGCGGGTGCGCGGCGGTGGTCGCCAATTCCGAAAGCGTCGCAGCGGACGTGCGCGCGGTGTTGATGGGCAAGGGGCTGGATGTGTGGGCTATGCACAACGCCGTCAACGTGGAACGCTTCGCGCCGGACGGCAACCGGATTGACCTTGATGCGTTGTCGGGATTGCCACCCGCCGCGCCGGGGACTGTGCGCGTCGGACTCGTTGCCACGCTCGCGCGCTGGAAGGGTCACGACACCTTTCTGCGTGCGTTGTCGTTGCTGCCGACTGATTCGCCCGTGCGCGGCTACGTCGCGGGCGACGCGCTTTACCAGACCGACGGCAGCCAGTATGCCCTCGAAGAGTTGCGTCGCATGGCCGACGATTTGGGCGTTGCGGGGCGCGTCGGCTTCACGGGTTTCGTTGAAGATGCGGCATCGGTCATGCGTGCGCTCGACGTAGTGGTGCACGCGAGTACGGAGCCGGAACCCTTCGGGCTGGTCATCGCGGAGGCGATGGCGTGCGGTCGCGCGGTTGTCGCAAGCAACGCGGGCGGCGCGGCGGAGTTCATCCGCACAGGCGAAAACGCGCTCGGCCATGCACCCGGCGACGCCGCAGGTCTCGCCGCACGCATCTCGCAACTGGCACACGACGCACACCTACGCGCCGCGCTCGGTCGCGCAGGTCGCTCCACCGCGCTCCAACGCTTCGACCGCACACGGCTCGCCGCCCAACTGATTCCAGTCTATGAAGAATTGCGGAGTGCGGAGTGCGGAGTGCGGATTGCCGGAACGGAAGCGACGACGGGCGATGCTCCTCCTCATCAATCTACAATTTCAAATTTGCCATCCGAATCTACAAATCCGACTTTATCTACAAATACGACTCAGGCATCCGCATTCGACATCTCTGCGACATTCAATCCGCACTCCGCACTCCGCACTCCGCAATCAGTATGTCCGCAATCCGCAATTCTCAAGGTGTTGCATGTTCATAGTGGGAATTTGTATGGCGGGGTCGAGACGATGTTGGCGACACTGGCGCGTGAGCGCGGGTTGTGTCCGGAGTTGGAGCCGCGTTTCGCGCTTTGCTTCGAGGGACGCTTGAGGGATGAATTGGCGGCGACGGGTGCGCGCGTCGATGTGCTCGGAGCGGTGCGTGTGCGTCGTCCGGCGAGCGTGTTGCGTGCGCGGCGTGCGCTTGTACGTATGCTCGCAGAAGAATCTCCTGACGTGTTGGTCTGTCATTCGGCATGGACAGCGGCGGTCTTCGGCGCGTCGCTGCGCGCGTCGCGCGTGCCGCTCGTTTTCTGGATGCACGCGCCCGCCAGCGGCACGCATTGGCTCGAACGCCTCGCGCGACGGACGACGCCCGCGCTCGTCATCTGCAACAGTCGTTGGACGGCAGAATCCGTCGTGCGTCTCTATCCGCGCGTGCAGACGGAGGTCGTCTACTGTCCCGTTTCCACGACGGACGCTTCGGCGCATATCTCGCATGACGAACGCGCGGCGGTGCGTGCAGAACTCGACACGCCGGAGAGCGCGACTGTCATCGTGCAGGTCGGTCGCATGGAATCGCTCAAGGGACACGCCGTGCATCTCGAAGCTCTCGGCATGTTGCGCGACGTGCCCGGTTGGTTCTGCTGGCAGATTGGCGGCGCGCAACGTCCTTCCGAGGTCGAATATGTCGAGAAACTAAAGAGACTCGCGGCGCGACTCGGCATCTCCGAACGCATACGCTTTTCCGGCGAACGCGCCGATGTAGGACGACTGCTCGCCGCCGCAGACATCTACTGCCAGCCCAACGTCGCGCCTGAATCCTTTGGTCTCACCTTCGCGGAGGCGTTGCGGGCGCGTCTGCCCGTCGTCACGACCGCCATCGGCGGCGCGCGGGAAATCGTCAATGACACCTGCGGCGTCCTCGTCCCCGACGGCGACCCACGCGCACTGGCTGCATCTTTGCGAACGCTCCTCGACGACGCGACGCTGCGCCACCAACTCGGCTCGCACGGCCCCGCGCGTGCGCGTGAACTGTGCGAACCCTCTGCTCGATTGAAGCAACTCAATCAATTGTTCAGCAGTATTTGTTAAAGGATGAGAGGCGACGTGTTTGAAATCGAAACCGACGCGGCGCCCGCGTGGGTGAATCTGAGCAGACGTGGTATCCGGCTCTTGCCGAGAGGCCGCTATCCGCTGATGAAGTGGTTGTGTCGCACGCGCGTCGCGCCCTTCGACGTATCGCTCGGCGTTACTAACGACCGTATCCGTTTCATCTGCGATTTGCGTGACGACATCGCGCGTGAAGCCTGTTTTATGGGCTATTACGAACCGCAGGAGACGGCGCTTGTGCGTCACCTGCTTCGTCCGGGCATGTGTTTCGTAGATGTCGGAGCAAATTGGGGATACTTTACTCTGTTGGCTGCCGATTTGGTTGGTAAGCATGGCCGCATCCTCGCTATCGAGCCGCACCCGATGCTCTTTAGTCTTCTTGAAAGAAACATCTCGAAAAACATGCTACCGCACGTTACGGCTTTGAGCGTGGCTGTGGCAGACCGTGAGGGCGAAATGAATCTCGCGGGATTCAGAGACGAGGATGCGAACTCCGGTACGAGCCGTCTCACTCACGCTCCTTCCTCGACGGTGCCGAATTTTCGCGTCGCTACGCGGCTTCTTGAGCCGCTTTTGGACGAGTACGGAGCCCGCGAGGTAGACCTCATCAAAATCGACATCGAAGGCGCAGAAGGATTGGTGCTGGCGACGATGAGCGAGGGACTGCGGCGCGCTCACTACAAACATATTCTTCTGGAATTGCATCCGGCAGCGTTGGCGGAACAGGGGACTTCGCCGCGAGCCATCATCGAACATGTCCTGAGCTTTGGTTATTCAGCATGGCGGCTCGACCATTCGGCGGAAGCCTTTCGTCGCGCTGCATACAACCTGCCGCAATCGCCGCAGGAGTTTCTCTCCCCGCTTAATCTTGAAGCGCCGTTCGACGTTTGGCCGCACGTGTTGTTGGTCGCGCCGGACGTTTCAGTATCTTGGTGAGTTGAAGAGCAGATGACATCAGCTATCCTTTGCATCGCAGCTTTCGCCTTCGCTTACATCGGTGGGAGGCGTTCGCTCGTCGCGGGATTGGTGACGGTGATGTCGGTCGGTTATTTCTACGGCATCCTGCGCGCCAACCTGCCGGAGACCTATTCCCACTTTATCTTCGACGCCGCCGTGGTCGGGCTTTATGCGGCGCAGTTGTTCAGGAAGGGAAGCCGCGAGGGTGGACGACGAGACGAGTTGTTGAAGATTTGGGTCGGGGTTTTAATCGGGTGGCCGTTTCTGCTTTTCTTCGTGCCCGTGCAGGACTACGCGGTGCAACTCGTCGGATTACGCGGCAATGTCTTTTTACTGCCGTTTATCCTGCTCGGCGCGCGTCTCAAAGCGAAGCAGATGTACAAGTTGGCGCTCGCGCTCGCGGTCTTGAATCTCATCGCGTTCGGCTTCGCGTGCGCGGAATTTACGCTCGGCGTCGAACGCTTCCTCCCGCAGAACGCGGTCACGGAGTTAATCTATAGGAGCGCGGTTGACGAAGACTACACGAACCCGAACCGCTCCACCGCGCTCCGCATCCCCGCGACGTTCACGGGCGCACACGCCTTCGCCGGAGCGTTGGTGCTGACGCTGCCTATCCTGTTCGGCGCGTGGGCGCTGAGAAAGGAACGCGCGCCGTGGGAGAAGAATCTACTCAACGCGGCGATGGTGGCATCCATCCTCGGCGTGTTCATGGCCGCCGCGCGCAGTCCCGTCATCATTCTCGCCATCATCATCGCCATGATTTTTCTGTCGGGTCGTTTGCGGGCGCAGGGGTGGGTGCTCTTTTTCGTGATGCTGGTGGGCATCAGTTGGATTGTGTCGAGCGAGGAACGTTTGCAGCGTTTCATGACGCTCAAGGATGTCGATTACGTGAGCGAGCGCATTCATTGGAGCGTCAACGAAAACTTCCTCGAACTGATGTACGAATATCCTCTCGGCAACGGGCTCGGCGGCGGCGGAACCAGCATGCCTTACTTCCTGCAAGGCCGCGTCGCTGCGCCAACCTACTACATGGAGAATGAGTACGGGCGCATCGTGCTCGAACAGGGCGTGCTCGGCCTGTGCCTGTGGGCGGCCTTCATCGTGTGGGTCTTCGGACGCGGCGCGGTGCGGCGGTCTGACGAATGGCACACGGGGCGGCGTCTGCTCTGGGTGACGTGCGCGGCGTTTTTCGCTACGGGGATGATTGGCACGGGACTGCTCACGTCCATCCCCGGCACGGCGTTGTTGTTGTTGAGCGTCGGGTGGGTTGCGGTGCGACAACCGCGACACGTAGAAGAAACGTCGTCGGTCGCGGAGGCGCGCGGCGAGGGCGTCGAAGCGACTCTGGCGGAGCGTTATGTTTGAGTCAATCATGTTCGAGTCGCGCAGCAATGTTTGATTCGCTGAAGGAAACACAGCCGCGCGTGAGCGCAGAGGCCGCGCCGTGGGTCATCGTGGCGGGCGGCTTTCACCAACGCGGCGGGATGGACAAGGCCAACGCGGCGCTCGCCCGCTATCTCCTCGCGAGAGGCACGCCGCTTCACCTCGTCGCGCATGCGGTTGCGCCCGAACTCGCCGCGCATCCGCAGGCGACCGTGCACATTGTGCCGCGCCCGGCGGGTTCGTTTCTGCTCGGCGAGCGGCTTCTGGCGCGCGAGGGGCATCGGGTGGCACGTGCGGTGGTGGCGCGGCATCGCGGTGCGCGCGTGGTGACGAACGGCGGCAACTGCGCGTGGCCGGACATCAACTGGGTACATTCGGTGCATCACGCGTGGCCGCGCGCAGACGCGGAGGCTCCCTTGTGGTTTCGCGCCAAGAATCGTCTCGACGGCGCGACGGCGCGACGGCGCGAACGCGGCGCCATCAGCAACGCGCGCATCGTCATCGCCAACTCGGAACGGACGCGACGCGATTTGATGACGCACCTCGACGTGAAGCCGGAAAGGATTCGCACCGTGCGCCTCGGCAGCGACGACGTGCGACAACTACAAGATGGGGCGGCGACGCGGGAAGAACGCACGGCGGCGCGTGAGTGGCTTGGCGTGCCGGAGGGGCGACCTCTGGTGGTCTTCGTCGGCGCTCTCGGCCATGACTGCAACAAGGGTTTCGATACGCTGCTCGGCGCGTGGGCGCGTCTGTGCGCGCGTGCGGAGTGGGATGCGGATTTGGTGGCGGCGGGCGGCGGTCGCGCGGTTGCGGCGTGGCGCACGCACGTCGCATCGTTCGGCCTCGCGGCACGCGTGAAGTTGCTCGGACATACGGAGCGCGTCGGCGACGTGTTGGCCGCCGCAGATTTATTGGTTAGCCCCGTGCGCTATGAGGCTTACGGGTTGAACGTGCATGAGGCTGTGGTGCGGGGCGTGCCGTCGCTCGTTAGCGCCGTCGCCGGAGTCGCCGAACTCTATCCGGCGGAACTCTCCGCGATGCTTCTGCCCGACGCAGAAGACGCGGCGCATCTCGAAGCGACGCTGCTCGACTGGCGCATGGAAGTCGAAGCATGGAAGCGACGTTTCGCGCCGTTCGCGGCGACGCTCGCGCGGCGGACGTGGCGAGACATGGCGGCGGAGTTTGTCGAAGTGGTTGAAGGCGAAGCGGCTGAAACGTCCGTCGTCGGACAAGAATACGTTTCATTGTCGGTCGAGGCCGGACGAATGGCGCGAAAGATTTCTTGAAGCATTCGGAAGCGTCATCCGGTTCGAGTTCTTGCTTGCGGTTCGAGTTTTTGACGGTTCGCGCGGTTGGTTGCATCGGTTTTGAGTAGTTGGTTGCAAGATGAGTCGGACTAAAAAATTCCTCGGCGGCGTCGGTTTCGGCTACGCCAATCAGGTTCTCGTCACGGTCGTCGGGCTGTGGCTGACGCCGTTTCTGTTGCGGCACATCGAGCCGCAAGGCTACGGGCTGTGGCTCGTCGGCATGCAGTTTATGGCCTACCTGATGCTGTTGGACTTCGGCGTGGTCGCGTTGCTGCCGCGCGAGACGGCGCTCATGGCGGGTCGCGGCGGCGACGATGGAGGCAATGCGCGCGAAGACCTCGCGGCGCTCGTCGGACAGGCGGCGCGACTGACGATGTGGCAGACGCCGTTCGTCGCTCTCGGAGCCGTCGCGCTGTGGTTCATGATACCGACGGAGTGGGAACCTTTGCGGCGACCGCTGGGGTTGGTGCTCGCGGTGTTTGTCGTGATGTTTCCGTTGCGTATCTTTCACGCGGTGCTGCAAGGATTACAGGATTTCGCCTTCATCGGGAAAACGCAGATATGCGTGTGGTTAACGAGCAACGCCGTCATGGTCGCGTTGGTGCTGGCGGATTACGGCTTGTTGGCGTTGGCGTTGGGCGGCATCGTCGCGCAGGTGTTGACCGCGCCCGTTCTGTTTTATCGCTTACGCACACGCTTTCCAGATGCTTTGCCCGGACGATTGCCCGCTCTGCCGTGGAACGTGGCGCGCGGGCTTCTGACCAAAGGCGGTTGGATTAGCATTAGCCAGATTTCGCAAGCGATTTTGGTCGGCACGGATATTTTCATCATCGGTAAATTCTTCGGCCCCGCCGCCGTCGTGCCATACGTCTGTACGGGCAAACTGATTTCCGTGTTGGCTAACCAACCGCAGTTGTTCATCCTCGCCGCAGGCCCCGGCTTGAGCGAGATGAAAGTTCGCGAGCCTCTGCATCGCGTTTCGCAAGTGTGCGTCGCGCTGACGCACGCGATGCTGATTATGAGCGGCGCGATTGCGTGCCTGGTGCTGACGGTGAATCGAGGTTTCATTAACTGGTGGGTCGGCGCGGAGCAGTACGGCGGATTCTGGCTGACGGTTTTGATTCTGACGAACATGCTCCTGCGCCACTGGAAACTGACCGCCGGATACACGATTCTTTTCTTCGGCTATGACCGCCACCTGGCTATCACGGCGCTGCTCGACGGCCTTGTGACGCTGGCGGGAATGGCGGTTGGCGGTTGGTTGTTCGGCACGTTGGGCGTCGCGCTCGGTGGGCTGTCGGGTGTCTGTCTAATCAGTCTTCCGCGAAATCTGACGGTGCTGGCGCGCGAAACCGGAACCACGGTGGGCGGCTTGATGGGGTCTCTGTGGCCGTGGCTGTGGCGGTTTTTGATATTGATTGTGATGGCGGGGATGGTGGCGAGAGTCTGGGTGCCGGAAGGGTTTGTGTCAATCGCCGCCACAGCTGTTGTCACCTCTGCAATCTATCTCGTCGTGATGCTTCCGGCCATGCTGCGAACTTCGCTCAGCACTTATCTGCCGCAACGCCTCTCCGCTCTCCTGATGAGAATCTTCAGCGTCCCGCAGCCGAGCAACCCCGCGTGAATCTGCAACCGACGAGAAGTATCAGCGAAATGATGAATGAACGCCCGCTAGTTTCGGTCGTCCTGTTGAGCTACAACCGCCCGCGTCTCTTGCGCGACGCGCTCGATTCGGTATGTAGCCAGTCGTATGAAAATGTCGAGGTGATTGTGGTCGATAACAAGAGCGGAGCGAGCGATGAGATTGCGGAAATCGTGTGCGGGCGCGAGGGCGTGCGTTTGATTCGGACGAGTGCGAATCTCGGTTTCACGGGCGGCATGAATCTCGGCGCGAGCGAGGCGCACGGGCGTTATATCTATCTGACGGAAGACGACATCGTGCTCGCGCCGGATTGCCTCTCGCGCCTCGTCGATTACGCGCAGACGCGCGCAGACACGCGCGGCTTCCTGCTCGCTCCCGTGCTCTACAACAAACGTGAGCGGACGATACGTTGCGCGGGCGGGGAATTGTCGCTCGGCGGCATCTTCAGTAATAAGATTTATGGCGCGGGCGAACCGGACGCGGGGCAGTTCCCCGAACCCTTAGACGTAGCGTTTATTCCCGGCTCGACCGTCTTCTGCGAACTCGAATTCTTTCGGCGCATGGGCGGCTTCCGCGCAGATTTTTTCATGTATTCGGAAGACCGCGAGTTGTGCCTGCGTGTGGTCAAGGCGGGTGGACGAATCACGGTCGTGCCGGAGGCTAAGGCTTACCACTTCGAGCCGGAAGACGCGACGGTGCACGCCGAATTGGAGTTTCACATTCTGAAGAATTTCTACGCGCTCTATCTCCTCCATGCGCCTTCGCGCGTGCTCCCCGAATTCATCTGCCGCTATGTCTTCCTGCAACTCGTTCGCTCGGCTCTCGGCATGAAGCGCAGCACCGTCTCGCTGCTGCGTGCGTCATGGTGGGTTGCCAGAAACGCCCGCTCACTACTGAAAAACCGGTTGCACGCGAGCCACGCCGCGCACAGCGACATTTGATTGATGCGAATTTTGATTCGTGCAGCAAGCCTCCGTCTTTAACTGATGACGACGATGAGAAACATGCTCAGGCGACTCGCGCCGCAGTTTGCGAAGGAGCAATACCACGCGCTGCGGAATACGAACTACTGCCGACGCCTCCGTCTGACCGCCGCCGCGAAACGCCTGTCGCGTCGGGCCGCGCGCACGCCGAATGCGAGCGCGGAGGATTATTGCGACCTTCTGTGGGCGTCGGGCGTTTTCCGTCCGATGCAAATCAGATGGGAGATTGCGCGCCTCTACGAGATAGTGCGCGCTCTGCGTCCTTCGACCGTCTGCGAAATCGGCGCAGCGGACGGCGGCACAACTTTTCTCTTCGCACGCGCTGCGGCGCACGACGCTCTCTTGATTTCGCTCGACCTCAACTACGACGAAGCGCGTCGGCAGTCGGTCGCTCTGTTCGCGCAAGGCGAACAGAGAATCGTCTGCCTCGACGGCGACTCACACGTCGCCGCAACTCTCAACAACGTGACAGGGCTGCTGGATGGTCGTCATCTCGATTTTCTCTTTATCGACGGCGACCACAGTTTCGCGGGTGTGGCGAAGGATTTCGAGATGTATAGCCCTCTGTTGAGGCGTGGCGGCATCGTCGCCTTTCACGACATCGTGCCTGTCAGGGAAGGTGATTTGAACCATTACGTCGGCGGAGTGCCGGAGTTTTGGCGCGAGTTGAAGCGACGCTACGCTTCGACCGAGGAGATTGTGGAAGACGCGAACCAGAGCGCATTCGGAATCGGGGTGCTGCGTTGGGAGTAAGCGAAAAGGAGATGGTCGCGGCGTCGGCGGTCAAGCATGGCGCGGCGGTCGGGCGCGGCGCGGCGGTCGAGCGTGTTGCTACGTCGCCGGAGGGCGCGACGCGCACGACGCAGGACGAGTCCACCGTGCTCAATCTCGGTTGCGGTCTGAGCCATGTGGCGGGCGCGGTCAATCTCGATGTGACGACGGAGACGAAGCCCGACGTGGTGCACGATTTGAACCTCCGCCCGTGGCCGTTCGAGAGCGACCGTTTCGAGGAAGTGTTGGCGCACGACGTGGTTGAGCATCTGGATGATGTCATCGGGACGTTCGAGGAAATCCATCGCGTCTGCCGCGACGGGGCGATTGTCAGAGTGAGCGTGCCGCACTTCTCCTGCGCCAACGCTTACACAGACCCCACGCACCTACATCTCTTTGGATACTTCACGCCTGATTACATCGCCGGAACAAAAGCCGAGTTCGCTTACTACACGACGGCCAAATTTCGCATCCGTCATCGTCAGATTATTTTCTGGCCGACGCTCGTCAACAAGTTGGTGTGGCGATTGGCGAACCGTTCGCCGATGCGTTACGAGATGCGTTGGGCGTGGATGTTTCCCGCGCTGTTTTTGAGTTTCGAGCTTGAGGTCGTGAAGAAGCAGGAGACCGTAGATGGGTGCGAGAAATAACGGGCGGGGCAACGGTCAGAGCAACGGGCGGAGAGATGCGCCGCCTCGCGTGCTCCACATCGTGCCTGCGCTGTTTGGCGCGCATCGCGGCGGCGGCATCTATGGCGGCGCGGAAAGATACGCGCTCGAACTCGCGCGCGAGATGGCCGACGAAGTTCCGACCACTCTGGTCAGTTTCGGAGATACGGAACAGACTATGACGTTCGGGCGTCTGCGTGTGCGTGTGATTGGCAATCCGTGGTTCGTGCGCGGTCAACGCACGAATCCGGTCGCACTCCGGTTGCTGGCCGAATTACGCAAGGCTGATGTCGTCCACTGTCATCAACAACACGTGCTGGCGAGTAGTCTGGCCGCGCTCGTCTCGCGTCTGACGCGTCGCCGCGTGTTCGTCAGCGACCTCGGCGGCGGCGGTTGGGACGTGTCCGCCTATGTTTCGACAGACCGTTGGTATCACGGACACCTCCACATCAGCGAGTACAGCCGCACGGTGAGCGGCCACGATGGCGACACGCGCGCACACGTTATCTTCGGCGGTGTGGATGCGGAGAAATTTTCGCCGGATGAATCGTTGGCGCGCGATGCGACGGCGTTGTTTGTCGGGCGAGTGATGCCGCATAAGGGCGTTGACAATCTCGTCAGAGCGATTGCGCCCGACATGCTGTTGGAGATTGTCGGGCAGACGTGCGACGGGCGTTTCCTCGAAGACTTGCGCGCGTTGGCCGACAGCAAACGGGTCTCTTTTCGACACGACTGCGACGACGCGGCGCTCGTCGCAGCGTATCGCAGGGCGATGTGCGTGGTGCTGCCGAGCGTTTACAAAAACATGTACGGCGACGTGACCCGAACGCCCGAATTGCTAGGGCAGACGCTTCTCGAAGGCATGGCCTGCGGGACGCCAGCCATCTGCACGGACGTGGCGAGCATGCCTGAAATAGTCGAAGACGGGGTGACGGGATTCATCGTGCCGCCCAACGACCCGTCGGCTCTCGGACAGAAACTTCGTTGGCTACGCGACAACCCCGAACGCGCGCGGGCGATGGGGCATGACGCGCGTCGGCGTGTGCTCGAAAAGTTTACGTGGCGAAAGGTCGTCGCGCGTTGTCTCGAAGCTTACGCGGCTTGAGTGTGTTCGTTGTCTAACAGGAAAGTGAGAGCGCGAGAGTCGGATGATTGAGTGGCATCTCATCACGGGCGAATATCCTCCGCAAACGGGCGGCGTGAGCGACCACACGCGTCTCATCGCCACGAAACTCGCGTCGGCGGGCGACCGCGTGCGCGTCTGGTGTCCGTCGCTCAAGGTGGGCGAGGCCGAGGAGGTAGAACAGATAAAGCATGAGACGAAAGAGACGGAGCAGGCGAAGTATGCGGGCGACGCTGATGTGCGGGGCGACGTGGTTGTGCGGCGCGAGTGTGGCGGTTTCGCGCCGTCGGATTTGCGTCGCGTCGGGCGTTTGCTGAATCAGTATCCCGCGCCGAGGCGTCTGCTGGTGCAGTATGTGCCGCACGCTTACGGTTATCGCTCGATGAATCTCGCCTTCTGCCTGTGGCTATGGAAGCGTGCGCGATTCAGTGGCGACGAGATTGAGATTATTTTGCATGAACCGTTTCTGGAATGGCGACGCGGGGCATGGAAGCAGACGGGGGCGGCGGCGGTTCATCGCGTGATGACGGCGACGCTGCTGCGCGCGGCGACGCGCGTCTGGACGACGATTCCAGCGTGGGAGCCGCTGTGGCGACCGTTCACGCTCGGCAGACGCGTGAGCTTCGAGTGGTTGCCCGTGCCGAACAACATCGAGGTACAGGACGATGTCGCGCGAGTCTCCGCCGCGCGTCGTCGTTATGCTTCACGGCGCGAGCATGTGGTCGTCGGGCATCTGGGAACTTACCCACAGCACGTCGCAGACTACCTGCGACGATTGTTGCCGACGCTCTTGTCGCGCCAGCCGTCTGCGGTCGTAGTGTTGATGGGGCGGCAAGGCGAGCGCGTGCGCGACGAGATTGCGAGTCTTCATCCGTCGCTTGCGGCGCGCGTACATGCGACGGGATATTTGGCGGCGCGAGAACTCTCAGCGCACCTCTCAGCGTGCGACCTGATGCTTCAACCTTTCACCGATGGTGTGAGCAGTCGGCGGACGAGCGTGATGGCCGCGTTGGAGCACGCGCGTCCCGTGGTGACGACGGCAGGACGTTTGACGGAAGCGTTGTGGGCGGAGAGCGGTGCGGTTGCGCTTGCGCCCGCCGACCGTCTCGACGCGCTGCTCGAAGCGGTCGAGCGTTTGATGGCGGACGCAGACGCACGCGCACGACTGGGCGAGGCCGGACGTGCGCTCTACTACAAACATTTCGATGCGGCGCATGCAGTCGCCGCCTTGCGACGCGTCGCGGTCGCGACAGAGCGAGTCGCTTCGGAAGCGTTGTTGATGAGTTAGGCGGGAGACGATTTTGCGAATCGCGGTCATCAATTGGAGTCGGCGCAAGGTGGGCGGGGCGGAGGCTTATCTCGGCCTGACGCTCTCGGCCTTGAGCGATGCCGGACACGAAGTTGCTTTCTGGTACGAGACCGACAAGCCCGCGAACCGCGAGCCGATACCGCTCAACGCCGGAGTGCCGACGTGGAGCATTGACGAGTTGGGCGCAGAACGCGCGCTCGAAGCGTTGCGCCGTTGGCAGCCCGACTTGATTTATTCACACGGTCTTTTGAATCCAGAGGTGGAGACGGAAACCCTCCGCATCGCGCCCGCCGTCTTCTCCGCACACGGTTATTACGGAACGTGCATCAGCGGAGAGAAGACTTTCAAAAATCCTACGGTGACGCCCTGCCAGCGTCGCTTCGGCTGGCAGTGTCTGCTGAGTTATTACCCGCGTCGTTGCGGCGGCTTGAATCCCGTCACCATGCTGAAACTCTACGGCGTCCAGTCGCGTCGCCTGAGCCTGTTGCGGGAATACCGCGCCGTGCTCACGCACTCCTTCCACATGCGTGAGGAATACATCAAGCACGGACTGCCCGCCGAACGTGTCCACGCGCTTTCGTATTACGTGCAGAGCGGCGTCAAAAAATCTCAACTGTTTCCGCAGACTCCCGCCTTCGATGCGCCGCCGCACATTTTCCTCGACTCACGCGTCGCCCCGCGTCCTTTGCACGAAGACCGCTACCACATCCTTTTCACCGGACGCATAGATCGACTCAAAGGCGGGCGCACGTTGCTCGAAGCCTTGCCGCGAGTCGCCGTGCGATTGAATCGTCCGCTCCAAGTCACCTTCGCCGGAGACGGCCCTGACCGCGCGGCATGGGAGCGCCGTGCGAAACGCGTGCAACGACGCGTGGACGCCATACAGATAAATTTCACTGGATGGGCGAGCCGCGACGAACTCAATTCCTTGCTCGCCGCGAGCGACCTTCTGGTCTTTCCGAGCCAGTGGCCGGAGCCGTTCGGTCTGGTCGGGCCGGAGGCGGGATTCTATGGTGTGCCCGTCGCGGCTTTCGCCGTCGGCGGCATTAGCGACTGGTTAATCGACGGCGTTAACGGACATCTGGCTCCCGGCCATCCGCCCACCGCTGACGGACTCGCCGACGCCATCGTCAAATGTCTCGCAGACCCTGCGACTCACGCGCGCCTCTCGCGCGGCGCGTTGGATTTGGCGCAGAGATTCAGCATGAAAAATCATCTGACGGCACTTGTCGAAATATTCGAGAGCGTGTTGCGGCAGAAGCCTGAGCCTTCTTTGACGCGCGAACCTCGGCTGGCGAGCGTGGCGGGCGCGGAGCGATATGGAAAATAAAAGGGTACTCATCTACCTCCATATCCCTAAGACCGGAGGGCTCACGCTGCGTTCGATTATTGAACGAAACTTCCCGTCCGACAGCATCCACCACATCGACGGCAGCCCCGGCTCCAAAGAACGATTCATCGAACTTCCCGAAGCGACCCGCCGCCGCATCAACGTCTTGCGAGGACACATGCCCTTCGGCTTGCACGCACACCTCTACGGTCGCGCCGACTACTTGACGATGCTGCGCCATCCTGTCGAACGCATTATTTCACTCTACTATTACATCCTCGCCACGCCCAACAATAACTTCCACGCCGAAGTCGCAGGCCGCCGGATGAGTCTCGCGGATTTCGTCGAAAGCAGGATTTCACAGGCCAAAAATCACCAGACGAGAATGATAAGCGGTCTGGAAAACCGTTTCGACGACGCCGCGTTGGAGGTCGCCAAAGCAAATTTGCGCACACATTTCACAGCCGTCGGGCTGAACGAAAAATTCGACGAATCGCTCATCCTCTTCAAGAGGCTGTTGGGCTGGAACAACATTTTCTACGTCAAGCGCAACGTCACAAAGAAACGCCCGCGCCTGCGCGACGTGCCGGATGCGACCGTCAAGTTAATCGAAAAACAGAACGCGCTCGACACAGAGCTTTATGAGTTTGCCGCGCAACGTTTCCGTGAACTCGTCGCGCAGCAGGACGACTCTTTCCACGACGAACTTCTCGCCTTTCGTCGCTCGAACAAACTCTACGGCGGTTTTCGCAGAGGCTACGAAGCGGCAAGCCGCGCGTTGCCCGCCAGCGTCAAGACCGCCATCAAAAAAATCGGCGCATAAGTGATTCACCCGAAAGAAACATTTTCCGCTTTGCATCCACAGGCGATTTCGCCAGCACGCGAAACCGCCGCACTTCTGCCACACTCGAAGCGCCCGCTACGCATCCTCGTTGCGCACAACGTTTCGCGCCAGCCCAACGGCGGCATGAGTCGCTTGATGACGTTTATCCACGACCGTCTCGCAGATTCGGGACACGTCGTTGACTATTTCTGCGCCGAAGACGTTCCACAAACTTTGAGCGGACGACTGTCGCGTTTCTCCTTCCCCATACTCGTCCTCAGACACGCCGCACGCGCGGCACGCGAAGGACGACCTTATGACCTCGTTAACGTTCATGAGCCGAGCAGCGCGGCAATGACAGCGTTCAAGACTCAGGCCGGAAACCCTGTTGTCGTTGTCACAAGTTATGGCGTCGAGCGGCGCGGTTGGCATCTCGCACTCGAAGAATTGCGACTCAAGAGACAAGCGCCTTCGCTGAAGACACGACTGTTATATCCTTCGACCAGCCTCTGGCAATCAACCATCGGGCTACGGCGTGCAGACCATATCTTTTGCTCGAACGCGGAGGACTTATCTTTCCTCTGCGAGCAGATGAATTTGCCGCAAAGCAAAATCACACGCATCCATTCGGCGGCTGATAGCGTCTTTAGCGAGGCCGCACAGGGGCGCAGTTATGAACGTTGCGAGCGTCTGCTGTTCGCTGCGACGTGGCGCAAGAACAAAGGCATCGAAGACCTTGTGCCAGCTTTCGTGGCGCTCGCTGCTCGTCATCCGAGGCTTGAGTTAATCGTGCTTGGCGGTGGCGTGCCTGCCGACGCCGTGCTTGAAGCCTTCCCGCCGCATGTGCGTGGGCGCATCAAGTGTGTGCAGGCGAGTTCTGATGCAGGGACGGCGGCGGAGTTCGCACGCGCCGACCTCTTTCTTCTGCCGAGTCTCTTTGAGGGAACGCCGCTCACGCTCATCGAGGCGATGGCGAGCGGCCTGCCCATCGTCACGACGGCGACGTGCGGGATGAAGGATGTCATTCTCGACGGCGTGAACGGCTTGCTTGTGCCCATTCGTTCGCCGGACGCGATAGTAAATGCGGTTGAGAGACTTTTGAAGGACGAACGCCTCCGCGCCGAGCTGGGCAGCAACGCGCGCGAGGATGCTTTGGAGAAATATACTTGGAAGCATGTGGCCGCACCGGTTCGCGTGGTGTACGAACGTCTGTGCGAGGCGAGAGGCGCGCAGACGGAGGGCTAATGGAACGGATGTCTGCAAGTAAAACTGCTTACGAAGCATGGCACATGCGATTGGACGTTGATGCGGAGGCCGACACGCCGTGGCACAATCTCGTCAAGCAACATCTCGAACCAGAACGCGACCTCGGAGGAAAGAGAGTTTTGGAGATTGGATGCGGTCGTGGTGGGTTCGCCTGTTGGTTGGCGAGTCAGACGCCGCGCCCGTCCGAAGTTGTGGCCGCCGATTTCGCACACACCGCCATCGAGAAGGGACGTGCATTTGCGTCAGAGCGAGGCATCGCGGGCGTCGTGTGGGAGGTGGCGGACATCCAGAACATCGCGCACGCGGATGCGAGTTTTGATACGGTTGTTTCGTGCGAAACGATTGAGCATGTGCCCGACCCGCGACGCGCGTTGCATGAACTGGCGCGCGTGCTGCGTCCCGGCGGACGACTCTTTCTCACCACGCCCAATTACCTCGGCACGTTCGGCCTCTATCGCGGCTACATGCGCCTGACAGGCCGACGCTACACGGAGGAGGGGCAACCCATCAACAATTTCATGTTGCTTCCCCTGACGCGCGCGTGGGTGGCGCGTGCGGGCTTGCGCGTGCGTGTGGTGGATGGAGTCGGGCACTACTTGCCGTTTCCGGGTCGCGCGCCCGTCGAGTTACCCGTGTTCAATAACCCGCGATGGCTGCAACGTTGGTTCGCGTTGCACTCGCTGATGGTCGCGGTGAAACCATGAGAGTGATGACGCATTTCCTGCTCTGGAATCTGGGTCTGGCAAAAGCTGAGACGCAGACGAGCGAGGCCGAACGCGACTGCCTGGCACGCTATGCTTCGGGGCGCGAGCGACTCATTGAGGTTGGAGTGTGGCACGGCGTCACAACGTGTCGGCTGCGACGCGCGATGTCGCCCGGAGGCGTTCTGCTCGCCGTTGACCCGTATGCGAAGGGGCGTCTCGGTTTCAGCGCACAGAAGTACGTCGCGGAGCGCGAGGTTGCTAAAGTTGCCAACGGCTCTGTGCATTGGATTCGACAAACGGGCGTCGAAGCGGCGCGCGAATACGCACGTTCGGGCAGCAAGCCCATCGACTTCATCTTCATCGACGGCGATCATAGCTATGATGGCCTGCGCGTCGATTGGGAAGCATGGAGCGGGCTGGTCGGCGTCGGCGGGGTCGTCGCTCTGCATGATAGCTGTTCGAGCGCCGAGCGACAGATTGAAGACGCCGGAAGCGTCTGTTACACGCGCGAGGTCATCATGCATGACGCACGATTCAAAGTGCTTGAAATTGTAGACACCTTAACCGTTCTGGCGAGGTCACAGGAGAGTTGATGGCGAAGCGGCGGCTCTGTTTCATTGTCGAGAGTGGTTCGGACGTGCGGCTCGTCGAGGGGCTGGCGGAAAGGTTCGAGTTAACGGTGTTGGCGCGGCGCATCGTGGGCGGTGTCGAGATTAGCCACGGGGCGGCGAACGGGTGCGGGTTCGATTTGACGGTCGAAATGGAATCGCGTGTGGGGTTTGCGCGGTTGGTGTGGCGGACGTTGCGTGCGCGGCGCGGGGAGATTGATTTCGTGTTGGTGCAGGGTTATGGGTTGGCGGCACTGGCGGCGAATCTCGCGGGGCGAATTTTTGACCTGCGTGTGAGGATGTTGGTGTGCAGTCCGGTCGAGCGTTATTACCTCTGCCGACGCCAACACGCCGAGGCGTCGAAGCCTTTTCGATGGTGGGAACTGTTCGCGCTCGGTCTGCTGGCGCGCGCCAACGCCGTCGTCGGTCAAGGTTATTTCGTGCTGAGTCGTTATCTGGCGGAAGTGGTGCGCGGGCATGGCGGGCGTCGTCCCGTCGAGTGCGTTCCGCTCTATGGCGTGGATACGGAAATCTTCTCGCCTCTGACGCGCGAGTCGAAGCGGACGTTGCGCGAACGTCTCGGCTTGCCTCTGACGGGTGCGCTCATCTTCTTTAGTAGTCGCGTCGCGCCGGAGAAGGACGCAGAGACTTTGCTCGCCGCCGTGCGGACGCTCGTCCGACGCGGGCACGACATCCGCGTCTTGCATCGGAGCGGCGGCCACCGCGCGTTTCTGGAAGCGGCGCGACGTTTCGGCGTGGCCGAACGCGTCTTTGCCGCCGATGCCGTCCACCCGCACCGCGAGTTGCCGGATGCCTATCGCGCGTCGGATTTGTGCGTGCAGGCGAGCCGCGAAGAGGGTCTGGGTTTTTCGCCACTCGAATCGCTTGCGTGCATGACTCCTGTGGTCGCCGCCGACGTGGGTGGTTTGAAGGAGACGATTATCGACGGCGAGACCGGATGGAGTTATCCGGTCGGCGACGCCGAAAGATTGGCACAAGCAATCGAAGAAGCACTCGGCAATCCGGCCGAGGCGCAGCGTCGCGCCGCCGCCGGACGCCGTTTGGTCTGCGCGCAATACGAGCGTCGCGCGGTCTTCAATCAGTTAGTAGAGATGCTGTGCGCCGACGATGGACGGGTCGAAAACGCGAACGACGCGCAACGACGCCTCGCGCCCGCGACGACGCATCAAGCGCCCGCGCTCCGCGAAGAGACGGATTCTTTGTGAGTTGTCGGAGGCGAGCCGTACGCGTGAGACGAACGATGGAGTGGAGAATAAATCTGGAAGCGGGCGAGATGAGCGACGCAACGAGCGTTGTCGCTGATGCGGGGAATTGTATCGGCAGTTTTGTGCGCGTCGCGTCGCATCGCACGCGCGTCGCCGTCGTCTCCGACCTGCGCGAAGAGAATTGGTTCAGTATGAATCTAGTCGCGGACATGCTCGTCGAAGGTTTGCGGCGCGACCACAGCGAAGGCATCTCGGTCGAACGCGTCTGCCCGCCGATGCGTAGAAGATTGACGCGCGGCGACGTTTCAAACGGCGTGCGCTTCAACGCCGACCGCCTCATCAATCGCTTCCACGACTACCCGCGCGCCCTGAGACGGATGCGCGACGACTTTGACCTGTTCCACATCGTAGACCATAGCTACTCGCAACTCGTACACCAACTGCCGCCGGAGCGCACGGTCGTTACCTGTCACGACCTCGACACGTTTCGTTGCCTTCTCGCTCCGGCGAGCGAGCCGCGACCGACGTTGTTTCGCGCGATGACGCGACGCGTGTTGAGTGGCTTTCGCAAGGCGGCGCGCGTCGCGTGCGATAGTGCGGCGACGCGCGACGAGTTGTTGAAGCACGAACTCATCGCGCCCGAACGCGTCGTGGTGATTCCGAACGGCGTTCATCCCGCGTTCCGCGTCGCGCCGAACGCGCAGGACGACCGCGAAGCCGCGCGATTGTTGGGCGAACCGGACGAGCATGCGATTGACATTCTCCATGTCGGTAGCACCATCGCGCGCAAGCGAATCGACGTGCTGCTCCGTGCTTTCGCCGCCGTCAGAGAACAGTTTCCGCGTGCGCGGCTGATTCGCGTGGGCGGCGAATTCAATGCAGCGCAAGAGACGCTGGTCGAGAAGTTAAACTTGCGTGATGCGTTGGTCGTGTTGCCGTATTTGACGACAGGAGTGCTGGCCGCCGTCTATCGTCGTGCGGCGCTCGTCGTGCAACCGTCGGAGCGTGAGGGCTTCGGGTTGCCGCTCGTCGAGGCGTTGGCGTGCGGCACACACGTCGTCGCGAGCGACTTGCCCGTGCACAGGGAAGTGGGCGGCGAGGCGGCGACTTATCGCGCGGTCGGCGATGCGTCGGCGTTGGCGGAAGCTTGCGTGGAATTGTTGCACGAAAGAGCGTCGGATGCGGGGCGTTGGGCGTCGCGTCGTGCGGCGGGCATCGCGCAGTCGTCGCGTTGGATGTGGCAAGCGTACGTCGCCAAAACCGTGGCGCTCTATGGCGAAGTCTTGGAGTCGTGCGAGTGATGCGGCGACGATTCCGGCGGGGCGACGAGACGGGCGGATGAGCGACCGAGAGCGTCGGCGCGTGTTGCACGTCGGCAAGTTCTACCCGCCGCACAAGGGCGGGATGGAGACACACTTGCGCGACCTCTGCGAGCGTTTGCAGCAGAAGGTTGACGTGCATGTCTTGGTTGCGAGCGACGCAGCGGAGACGACAGAGGAAGTGACGAACGGTGTGCGCGTCACGCGCATGGGAACGCTTCTGAACCTCGGCGCGGCTCCCTTTTGCCCCGGCATGGCGCGGCGGATTCGCGAGACCGAGGCCGACATCGTGCACCTCCATTTCCCGAACCCGACCGCCTTCGTCGCCTATCTCGCAAGCTGCCACGCGGGTCGCCTCGTCGTCACTTATCACAGCGACATCGTTCGACAGAAAATTTCGGGTCGCGCCTTTCGTCCCATCCTCCGACACGTCCTCAGACGCACGCGCGCCATCATCGCCACCTCACCGAACTACATCGAAAGCTCTCCCGTCCTGCGGCGCGAACGCGAACGCTGCCGCGTCATTCCGCTCGGCATCCCTGTGGAGAAGTTCGCGCACGCGAACGACGTGGAAGTCGGTCGCATCCGCGCACGCTTCGGCTCGCGCATCGTGCTCGCCGTCGGGCGTTTGATTTACTACAAGGGCTTCGAGTATTTGATACGCGCCATGCGACGCGTCGAAGGGCATCTCGTCGTTATCGGTACGGGGCCGCTCGACGTGCGGCTTCGGCGCGAACGCGACGCGGCGGGATTGCAAGAGCGCGTCCACTTCCTCGGCGAAGTGGCCGACGCTGCGCCCTACTTTCATGCGGCAGACGTGTTTGCGCTCGCTTCAACGGCGCGCAGCGAAGCCTTCGGCATCGTGCAACTCGAAGCAATGGCATGCGGCGTGCCCGTCGTCAACACGCGTCTCGATTCCGGCGTGCCCTTCGTCTCGCTCGATGGCGTGACCGGATTGACCGTCGCGCCCGCCGATGCGGATGCGCTCGCCGCCGCGCTCAATCGCTTGCTCGGCGACGCCACGCTACGTGCGAAATTTGGCGCGGCGGGCAGAGAGCGCGTGCGCGCCGAATTCAGCGCCGACGTGATGGCGGAACGAACGCTCAATTTGTACGAAGAAGTGTTGAGCAAGACGTAAGGCGCGCAAGCGTTTGAGACGCGTGAAGCGAAACGGATGACGAACGAAACGACGAAAGATGATGAACGAGACGACGAAAAAGGAGCGTGTGAGGCGTCTGCTCGACCGCGCAATCTTCGCGGCGCTCGTCGCCGTGACGACGCTCGCCGTCGTGCCTTACGGTTCGGTTGACCCGTGGTGGGAAGGCATGTTTGAGGCGGCGGTCTTCGCACTCGGCGCGTTGTGGATGGTGGAGGGCGCGCTCGGCAGCGGGTGGTTCGTCGCCACGCATCGAATGCTTGTGCCGTCGGCGGCATTGCTGCTCTTTGCTGTTGTGCAGACGCTTTCCTTCGGCGTCGTCAATGTCGCCGGAGTCGCGACGCGCACGACTCTCAGCGCCGACTCGTTTGAGACCGTGCGCTTCGTTCTCAAACTGGCATCGCTCATGCTGCTCGCGGCGTTGTGGCTGCGCTACACGTCGAGCCATCGCCGCTTGCGTGCGCTCGTTCTGATGGTCGTCGGCATCGGCGTGGCGAGCGCGCTTTTCGGCATCGTGCGACAGGTGATGCAGACGGAAGAAACTTTGCGACTCATCTCGCCGCGACTCGCCGCCAATCGCGACGGCTACGCGCAGTTTATCAATCGCAACCACTTCGCGTTCCTCGCGGAGATGTCGTTCGGCGCGGCGGCGGGCTTGGTCGTCGGCTCGTTCAAACGGCGCGAACGCCTCCCGCTCTATTTCGCATTGGCGTTGGTCGTCTGGGCGAGCATCATCCTGTCGAATTCGCGTGGCGGCATTCTAGGTATGTTCGTTGTGTTGACGGTCGTTGCGTTGCTCTATTTCGCTTTCGTGCGTCGAACGGGCGAAACGACGGAGATGCATGGAGACGAAGCTGTAAGAGCGTCGGCGGGCGCGGGGCGTCGGTTGGTTGTGCGCGTGGGATTGGCGTTTGGCTTGTTGTTGGTGTCGGCGGGCGTGGTGTGGATAGGCGGCGAGCGTTTGGCGGAACGATTGGAGACGGTGGCGACGGAGGTGGGCGAGCGAGATGCGAAGGTGCGTTGGGGCGACCGTCGTGTGGAGATTTGGGGCGCGACGTGGGCGTTGATACGCGAACGTCCGCTCGCGGGCGCAGGCTTCGGGGCATACCGCGCCGCGATAACCAAACACCACGACGCATCCGGCGAGATGTCGCTCGAACAGGCACACAACGATTACCTCGAACTCGCGGCGAGCGGCGGCGTGATTGGCGTGGCGCTCGTCGCGTGGTTCGTGTTTGCTTTCGTCGGGCGGGCGCGCGTCGGTCTCGGCTCGCGTGATTTCTTTCGGCGCGCGGTGTGTGCGGGCGCACTCGGCGGCCTCTGCGCCATCGCGGTTCATAGCCTGTTCGACTTCGGTCTGCACGTCACGGCGAATGCGTCGCTTTTCGTTGCGCTGGTCGCGGTCGCGACGGCGGATAGCCGCGTGGAGAGGCGAGACGGAGAGCGCGTCCGGCGTCGCGTGTTCGCGCGGCGGTTCTGATTGCTGACGGGTTCGGGTTTTCGTCGATTGATGACAAAATCAAGTCTTCAATTAAGAATGGTGATGGCTGCCGTCGGCTGCGTCGTGTGTTGCGGGGCGGCATGGTACGCGGCGTGCGCGGGCGTATCAAGGTTGTTTGCGGAGACGGCGACGAGGCTGCGCGCGACGGAGTATGAGAGCGAAGCGACGCGGTTGGCGGAGAGGGCGTTGCGGCTCAGCCCGTCTGACCCGGAGGCTCATTATGCACGCGCAGTTGCGGCGGCGGCAGGAGGTGTGGAGGAGGCGTCGGCGGTCGAGGAGTTGGAACGCGCGACGGCGTTGCAGCCGCGTTATTATTTGACGTGGTTAAGATTGGGACGTGCGCGCGAGCGCGTGGGCGACGTGGATGGCGCAGTCGCGGCCTACGGCGAGGCGTCGCGGCTTGCTCCTTTTTATGCTGCACCGCGCTGGCAGGCGGGAAACACGTTGCTGCGTGCGGGGCGACGCGAGGAGGCTTTCGAGGCGTTGCGACGCGCGGCGGCGAGTCGTCCGTCGCTGTTTCTTTACACGGTCGAATTGGCGTGGCGTGCTTACGATGGGGATGCACGCGCTGTCGCCGAAGCCGTGTCACCGCAGAGCGCGTCGGCGCGCGTGGCGCTGGCGCGTTTCTTCGTCAAACGAGGGCGGACGGGTGATGCGCTCGCGCAGTTCCGCGCGGCGGGCGATGGGGTGAGCCATGATGAACGGCAGGCGCTCGTCGCGGATTTGATTGCTGCGGGTCAGTACAGGGAAGCGCGCGAGGTCTGGTCGGACAAGGATGGGAAGAAGCACAGCGGCGATGGAGAGAGGCAAGGCGACAGTCAAGAGAGGCAAGACGGCGTTGGAGAAGGGCAAGAGCGGACGGGCGCGGGCGTTGCCGACGTGTTGATTGATGGCGGTTTTGAGGATAAGGCGAGGGATGAGGGCGCGGGGTTCGGGTGGCGGTTCGTGCGTGGAGTGGCGGGGGTGGTTGTGTCGCTTGATGTATCGGAGCCGCGCGGGGGCGCTCATAGTCTCTGTTTCGAGTTTGGCGGCACGCCGGACGCGTCTGCGCGCCTCGCGTCGCAACTCGTTGCGGTTGAACCACGTGGGCGTTATCGTCTGCGCTTCGCGGCGCGCACGGAGAAATTGTTGAGCGGCGCAATGCCGTTGGTCACGGTGTTGGACGCGGGTGCGGGCGGGGGTGTTGTGGCGTCTTCGACGGCGCTTGAGGGGGGGACGAACGGGTGGAGGGATTACGAGGTGGAGTTTGTCGCGCCGGAGGCGACGGGCGCGGTGGTGTTCGTCGTCGGGCGACAGAGTTGCGCGCAGACGCCGTGCCCTATCTATGGGCGCGTGTGGTTCGACGATTTTGTTTTGGAGAAACTGTCGTCGGGTTGACGGTGCGGTGAAGCGTCCGGCAGATGCAAAGCGCTGAATAGAGAGGGTTTGTGTGATGTTGAGACGAATCGTGGTGGGGATGTTGGTGGTGTTGTTAAGCGTGGCGACGGTGGGCGGCGTCGAGCGGGAGCCGCCGCGCGATGTCTTGGGCGTCTATCCGGGCATGAGCGAAGCGCAGGCGCGGCGACGCCTCGACCGTGCGGGTCGTCAGCAGGTCGCGGAGAGATTGAAACAGTCTGTCTGGGAGGTGAAAGACCGACGCATTTCTCACGTCGTCGTCAGATTCAGCAACAATCACGTGGTGCGTTGGGTGACGGCGCTGGCGCGCACAGACGCTGAACGACGCCTGCGCTACGCGGATGTGGGCGACACCAGCCGCGCCGAATATAAGACCGACGGGCGCAACCATACTTACATCTGGACGATACCCTCGCGTCGTGGCCGCTCCGGTTACGTCGTCGTCGCGGGCGGCAGCGACCCGCAATTCCTCACTTCTTATCGTCTCAGCCGCACCTTCGAGTAAAGAGCGAAGCCAAAAAGTAACAAGGTAAAGAGCAAAAGCCGTGGAGCGAACTTCGCAAGAATGGTTCGCTCCACGGCTTTTGTTTTTTCGACGGCTGAAATTCGTCTTTTGAACGGCTGAAACTCGCCTTGTCGTCAGCTTTTGCCGCTTGACTCGCGCCTTCATCTCCCGCCTCAAGTGCTTTTTTTGCGGCTCAAGTTTTCCTCAACCGCGCGCCCGTAAACTCCGCTCATCAAGCTGAATAAGACCGAATTTTGCCTCGTTGCTGCCCGCCGCAAAGTTAGACGAAGGTTGCGGCTCGAACCGAAGATTTCAATGCGAAGTGCCTGTCAAATAAGGAGTTTAGAGATGAAAACCACTCTCCGCCGCCAGTCCGCTACGCGCCGCGTCCGAACCGTGGCGTCGTTCGTCGTGCTCGTTGCCGTTATTGTTTCCGTGTTGAGCGCGCATTGGTCTTCCGACGCCGCCGCGCCCGTCGCCGCTCCGGCCAACTGCACCGCGCCGGGCATCCAGATTGCCACCGACCCGGCGGGCGACCAGTTTGGCGCGCAACCACTCGGACAGAACGGGCAGCAAGACCTCGTTGCGGTTTCCATCGCAGAGGAATACGACTTCGCGGGGCGCGGGACGCTGGTGGCGACCATGAAGGTTTCGCAACTCGACCCGAACGCCTTGCCGCGCAACGCCAACTGGGTCACGTTCTTCACCGCGCGCCACGCCGACAACACGACGACCGAGTATTTCGTCAGCGCGGACACCAACGAAACCGGAGCCATCTCATACAATTACGGGCACGTCGATGGCAGCAACAACGTCACCAACGGCACCGCCGACAACGGCACCCTCTCCGCCGCAGGCAAGACGCTGACCGTCAAGTTGGCACTGGAAAAGGTGAAGAAACCCGTCGCCGCCACGCCTCTGCCGACGCTCACGGGCGCGACCGTTGACCTCTCGGCGGGCAAAACCATCTCTAACGTTCGCGGGCAGACGTACATGCTCATCGGCGCGACCACCGTCGGCGGCCTGCTCCAAGACATCGACAACACCAACGGCGGCAGCTATTCCTTCGTCGGCGCGGCGGCCTGCGCGCCCGAAGCGACCCCGACGCCAACCCCGACCGCTACCCCGACGCCCACGAACGGAGGCGGCGGCGACCCTGCGGCCTGCGTCTCGGCCAACACGATTCTCCGCACTGACCCCACCAGCGACCAGACGGGCAACCCTGCGGCCAACCAGCAACTCGACATCCAATCCATCTCCATCGCCGAAGACTACCGCATCCTGAATAGCGAACGCCTCATCTTCAAGATGAAAGTCGCCAATTTGAGCACGCTTCCGGCGAACGGCGTGTGGCGCACGGTCTTCACCGTCGGCGCAAGCAGTTTCTTCGTCTCGATGAACACGGATTTGAACTCCGTCGTCTTCTACGAATACGGCACCGTCACAGGCACGACCGTCGCCGGACTCGGCGCACCCGACGAAGCCTCCTTCACGCCCGATGGAAATATCACCATCAGCATCGCCAACAGCAAAGTCGGCAACCCGCAAGCGGGCACGACGCTGACGGCGATTTCGGGCAGAACGCAGCAGTTCGTCGGCACCACCGGAACGGGCGCGTTCCTCAACATGGATTCGACCACACCGGACGCCACCTATTCGCTCGCGGGCAAAAGCCCTTCATGCACGCCCACCGCGCCCGTTTCCGGCGCGACCTATCTCAAAGGCGGTATTGACTTTAGCCCGACAGTGGCGTTGCAAGCGCCCGCCACCGTGCGCGACGGCGAGCCGAGCCTTCGCGTTGACAAATACGGCAACGCCTACGTCTCCGCGATTCGCGGCGTTCCGGCGGGTAACGACCTCTGGTACATCGACCTTCGCCCGACCGTCGGCGGTCAGCCAAATCCGAACTACGACCCGTTTATGCGAAATCCGCAGTATCGCGGTCAGCCCGACGCCTTCACGGGCGAGGGTCAGCCCTCGCTGCTCGCGGACGGCGGCGGCGACGTTGACCTCGCCGTCAGCTTCCCCGATAGCGACACGGAAAACCCGAACGCGCCTCCGACGCTGACGTTCACAAGTTTGGCGCTAGCCAACATCTCGACCGCCAAATCCACCGACCGTGGCATCACTTTCACCAAAAATCCTGCGGGCAACGTCACGGGCGGCCTGCCCATCGACGACCGCCAGTGGTTCGAGGCCGTCGGCGCTAACACCGTCTACATGATTTACCGCACCGCCGCGCCCGCCGTCACACAGATTCAACGCTCCAACGACGGCGGCCTGACGTGGGGGCCTGCGCGCACCGCCGGAGCCATCGGTCAAGTCGGTTCCGTCGATGTCCACAAGGCGACGGGTACGGTCTACTTGAGCGGCAGTACGGGACAGGTCTGCGTCGGCACGCCTCTCTCGCCGCTCGACGAACCGCTCACATACACATGCAAACAGGCTGCGCCCGCTAACGCCAACATCTTCTTCGTCGTCAAGGTGGCCGACGACGGCACGCCCAACGGCACCGCCTACGTCACCTTCTCCGACGGCAGGAGCATCTTTATCGCCTACTCGTCAGACAAGGGACAGACGTGGAGCACGCCCATCCGCGTCAACGACGGCCTAGAGACGCGCACCAGCCTCTTTCCGTGGATTGAGACAGGCCCCGTCCCCGGCTCGCTCGGCATCGTCTGGTACGCCACAGACAGCGCGACTAACACCAACGATTCAAACTGGCGCGTCTATTTCGCATCAGCCACGGGCGCCAACACCAACGCGCCCACCTTCCGCCAAGTCGAAGCAGGCGACCACATTCACCACGCGTCGAACATCTCTCTGAGCGGTCTCGACCCGACCAACCCGAACGTCAACCGCAACTTAATCGACTACTTCCAAATCGCCTTCGACCCAACGGGCGCAGCTGTCATCGCCTACACCGACGACCATAACGACTTTGACGGCAACACCTACGTCATGCGTCAGATTAGCGGCGCGAGCATCAAGGGCGGCAACATTCCGACGCCCGTCGAAGGAAGCGCCTTGCCTGCGCCCGCGCCGCTCTCGGCGGACGGCTCGCAAGTCGTTGACCCGCCGATGGATGCGCGCACTTCCACCGTTATCACGCGGACGGCTGAACCTGTTGACATCGTTTCCATCAAATACTCTGCGGAGCCGGGCACGGGTTCGCCCGTCCTCGTCGCCACGATGAAGGTCACGGATTTGACGGTGATTCCGCCGAGCGGCAGTTGGCGCATGGCGTTTGCCGCCAACGCGCCCGATTCCGTCCTGAGTCCGACGGGGCAGTTCACCTTCGGCGTCGCAGACCGTGGCGACCAGTTCTTCGTTCAGGCGCTCACGGACGCGGCGGGCGCGCAGACCTATCGCTTCGGCACGGCGGCGAGAAATGGCGACGGCTCAATCGCTTACACCGACCGTGGCGCAGCCGACGGCGGCGCGTTCGACCAGACGGCCAAGACCATCACCGTCCGCGTCTCTCTAAACAAGCTCAATCCATTCGTCAAACAGGGCAACCCGCCCGTCGGCGCGGGGTCGGTGCTCGTCGGTTTGCGCGGCGCGGCCTCCGTCGCGGCGCAGGGCAATGCCGCACGCTCCGACAACACACGCGGCGGCACGCAGTACACCATCACGCTCCCGTCGTCCAATGTCGCACTCACCTCGAACGGTTCGACCGCTTCGGCGTCGTCCGTCTACGCGGGGCGCAACTATTCAGCCGCGAGCGCCATCGACGGCGACCGCATCGGGGCGAATTGGGAGACGGGTGGTGGTTGGAACGACAACACGCGCGATGCCTATCCCGACTGGCTGCAAGTGGACTTCAACGCTTCGCGCACGATTAACGAAATCCGCGTCATCACGTTGCAGGACGACTTCACACACGCGCAGGAGCCGACGCCCACAATGACATGCAACCTCTATGGCTTGCTTGACTACGACGTGCAGTATTGGAACGGCGTGGATTGGGCGACGGTGCCCGGCGGCCAAATCACTGGCAACAACCTAGTGATGCGGACGCTCACGTTCCCCGACATCACGACCACCAAGATTCGCGTCGTTGTCCACAACGCGCGCCAGCATCACAGCCGCGTCGTCGAAGTTGAAGCGATAGGCAACTAACACCGCTTCTGTCGGCGGCGACACAGCAGCAAATTCAGACGCGGAGGCTTTCGGGATTTCGATAGAGGAGATAGACGATGAAGCACAAAGGCATGATTATCACAACGCTCGGCATACTGTTTTTGGTTGTGGCGTTGGCAACGCTGGTTCCTTCGAGTTCCGGTCAAGGGCTTGTGAGTGGACAACTGTGGCAGACGATTGACGCCAACTCCATCGTCAGTCGTGGCAAGCGGGTCATCATCCCGAAAGCCTTCCGCGCCCTCCGACTCAACAAAACGGCGCTGACTGAAACACTCAACCGCGCGCCTTTGGAGTTCACCGCCGCCGCGCGCACGACGCAAACCGTCTTGAGCGTGCCGATGCCGGACGGCAGCTTCGACAAGTTTCGCATCGAAGAGTCGCCTATCATGGAACCGGGGCTGGCCGCGCGTTTCCCTAACATCAAGACCTATCGCGGGCAGGGCATCGACGACCCGACCGCCACCGCGCGCTTCGACCTTACGCCCGCAGGCTTCCACGCCATCGTCCTCTCGCCCACTGATACCGTCTACGTTGACCCTTATGCCAAAGGCGATACCGTCAACTACATCAGCTACTTCAAACGCGACCTCGCAGGCGACCCGAACTACGAGTGCCGTTTCGGCGACTTCGGCAATCCGTCCGCTTCGACGCCGCAAACGCTCAACGGTGAAGGCTTCGCCGCCAACGTTGCGGCACACGCCGGAACGCTCCGCACCTATCGCCTCGCGCTCGCCGTCACGGGCGAATACACGCTCTATCACGCGCCCGACCTGCTTGAAGCCGACGCGTCAAGAAAGCAGAAGGCGTTCGCCGCGCTCGTCACGACGCAGAACCGCGTCAACGGCATCTACGAGCGCGAAGTTTCCGTCCGCATGATTCTCGTCGAAGACGAATTGGAAATCATCTACACCAACCCTGCCACCGACCCTTATCAATCCGACATGGTGCTCGGCGTGAGCATGTTGGTCGAAAATCAAATCAACCTCGACACGCCGGAACCCGTCGGGCCAATCGGCGAGGGTAACTACGACATCGGCCACGTCATGAGCACGGGCTTCGGCGGCGTGGCGTTTCTCGAATCGGTCTGTCAGCGCGGCGAACCGAGCGTGCCCGGCGACGGCGAAAACGCCGGAGGCTTCACCGGACTCGACACGCCCGAAGGCGACGCTTTCGACGTTGATTTCGTCGCGCATGAGATGGGACATCAGTTCGGCGGCAATCACACCTTCAACGGTTCCGAAGGCAGTTGCAGCGGCAACGCCGAAGGCCCCGCCGCGATGGAACCCGGCAGCGGTTCAACGATTCAAGCCTACGCCGGAATCTGCGGTTCGCAGGATTTGCAGCCGCACAGCGACGCCTATTTTCACTCCAAGAGCCTCGAAGAACTCATTGCCTTCACGCAGGGCAACGGCCAGAGTTTGGAGCGCGACGGCAACTCTTGCTCTACACAGTCGCCCGTCAATAACGCCCCGCCCGTCGTCAACGGCGGCGCAGACTACACGATTCCCAAGAACACGCCGTTTGTCCTCTCCGCCACGGGCAGCGACCCCGACGGCGATGCCATAACTTACGCGTGGGAGGAGTACGACACGGGGCCGCCCTCGCCGCCCGACACCGATACCGACGGGCAGCCGCGACCCATCTTCCGCAGCTACAACCCGACGACCAATCCGTCGCGCAACTTTCCGGGTTTGCAGTACATACTCAACAACGCCAACACGCCGCCGCAAACCTACGACTGCGGGCGCGGAGCCGCCGAACCCTGTCTGACCGGAGAGATTCTCCCGCAGATTACGCGCACGATGAAATTTCAAGTGACGGTGCGCGACAATCGCGCGGCTGGTGGCGGCGTCAATTCCGATTTGGTCAACGTCAACGTACGCGCCGAGAGCGGGCCTTTCATCGTCACCGCGCCCAATACGAACGTCGCCTGGCCGGGCAATTCCACGCAGACCGTGATGTGGGACGTGGCAAACACCAACGCCGCTCCCGTCAACGCCGCCAACGTCCGTATTTCTCTCTCGGTCGATGGTGGTCAGACGTTTCCTTTCGTCCTCGCCGCGACGACGCCCAACGATGGCGCGGAGACCATCACGCTGCCCAACGCCCAAACCGCGTCGGCGCGCATCAAGGTCGAAGCCGTGGACAACATCTTCTTCGACATCTCCAACACCGATTTCCAAATCACGCTCGACCAGAGTTTGTGTCTGACCAATCACGCGCTCGCCTCCAACGGCGCGACGGCCTCCGCTTCATCCGTCTATGATAGCCGCAACTATTCGCCCATGAGCGCCATTGACGGCGACCGCATCGGCCTCAACTGGGAAGCGGGTGGCGGCTGGAACGACGCGACGCGCGATGCTTATCCCGATTGGCTTGAAGTTAATTTCGGCGCGCAACGAACCATTGGCCTCGTCCGCGTCGTCACTCTGCAAGACGACTTCAAGAACCCCGTCGTGCCCGCACCGTCTTTGCAGGCGACGCTCTACGGCCTACTCGATTACGAAATACAGACATGGAACGGCAGCGCGTGGGTGACGGCACCGGGCGGCAGCGTCACAGGCAACAATCTCGTCATGCGAACCTTTGTCCTGCCCGCCATCACGACGGACAAGATTCGCGTGCTAGTCCACAATGCGCGGCAGCACCATAGCCGCATCGTCGAAGTCGAAGCCTTCGGTTGCGACGCGCAGTAAACCGCCGTCGTCTGCGTCTCTTTGCGCTGAAGCCGCAGCAAACAAAAGCCTCCTGTTCATTGAGCAGGAGGCTTTTCTTGCGTCTATCTAATCTCTCAACCGAGGGCGGGAAAAACTTTTTTCACTCTCGCGTCGGCACTCAAAGCCGTGCGTGTCAGCGACTTAACCGGACGCATCGGTTTCTCAACCACCCTGCGTTCGAGCCTCAAGTTTTCCTCAAGCGAATTCCGTAAATTGTGTGCATCGTCCATGAGTTAGTACCCGATTGGCACAATTTGCGGCGCGTCGCGCCTTCGATAAGGAGACCCACATGAAGCCCCATAGGATTTTAAGAACGACGCTCGTCTGCCTCGTCATCGCATCAATTTCGCTGTCGAACATCTCGGTCGGTTTCGCGCAAATCACCGTCTCGACCAACACGGGCAGCACGACGCAGACCATCACGCAACAGACGACGCAGGCGAGCATGCCGAAGGAATTCGACCTGCGCGGGCCGGACGGCGTGCCGAAGGGCATCGGAGTCCGCGCCCCGCTCCCGACGCAACTCGCGGCCTTGAAATCTTTGGAGCAGACGGTCGGCTCGCGCGTCACGGTGCAGTACAACGGGCTGACGGCGACGCCGCGACACCTCTTTAGCCGTGGCAATTATCTCTCCGCACCCAGCGCCGCCGCGCCCGAAATAATCGCACGCGACTTCATTAGCCGTTGGCGCGACATCTTCCGCTTCAGCGATGCAGACCTCCGCAACCTACGCCTCAAGAGCCGCGCCACCGTGCCCGACATAGGCACCACGATTCTCCTGTTCGAGCAGACGCTCGGCGGCGTCGCGGTCTATAGCGGCACGGTACTCGTCAACGTCAACCGCGCGGGACAGGTGATGAGCGTCGGCGGCGAGAGTTTTCCGCGTCTCAAGATTGCCAACGCGGAGTCGATTCTGCCGGAACAATCGCTCACCGATGCCTTCACGGTGACGACCGAACAGGCCATCAAGAACGCGGCGACGGAAGTCGGCGCACCCAATTTCGCGCCGCAACGTGCGGGCACGCAGAAAGTCTTGACGACCTTCGGCGATTTGCCGCGCGAGTTTGTCGATGCTTCCAAATACAGCGGCGGCGGCACCTTCACCGACGATATCCTTGTCACCAAAACACTCTTTCCCGTGGGCGACACGGCGCGTCTCGCCTACAAGTTTACGCTGACGACGCCGCAGCACAACGGCATCATGTGGGAGAACATCGTTGATGGGCAGACGGGCAAGGTCTTGCGTCGCATCAGTCTGACTTCGTTCCAGACGGGCGGCGGCACGGGCACGGGTCGTCGTGGCACGTTTCGCCCCGACATTCAAGACATCGTTGAAGCGCAGAACACCAGCGGTACAGCGCAGGGCAAAGTCACCGACACCGCCCCGACCGCGCTCTCCGGCTATCGCGGCTTCGGACGCTCCACCGCTCCCGGCAACGCGCCGACCTACGGCGCGGAGAGCGCCGGAGCGTCTGCACGCCTGAGCGGTCGCGGCTTCAAGCAGAGTCAGGTCACAGCGCGCAACGAGAACCCCTTAATCTACAACACGGGTTTCGGACAAGTGCTGCGCGGTTTTCCCGATGCCTTGAATCCGTCGCCCGCGTCGCCCTTCGGCTGGTTCTACTTGCCGACCAATACGGGCGGTTCCGAAATCACTGCCTCCAACGCCGACCGCGCCACCACGCGCGACCACGGGTACTCGATGTCGGCGGAAGCCAAAACGCGCAACCTCCCCGCCAATTCGCCCGGCGGCGACGGCGACCAGCCCTTCGCGGCTGACCTGACGCCGCTCACTTCCTCCGTCGCTCTGGCAGACGGGCGTCTCCTTTCGTCTGTCTTCCAATCGAAGTACACCGAAGGCAACAACGTCATGGTCGCCGACGACCGCGCCAACGACAACGAAGGCTCGCACGGCATCAAAGGCTACAGCGCCAACCGCAAGTTCACCTCCTCTTACTTCGACTACATCATGGGCTACGAGTACGGCGGCATCAACGCGGGCGGCACGCCCTTCTATCCCGCCAGCGCCGACCCGGACGTTTATCCCGGCGCCGTCACGCTCTTTTACTACACCAACATCATGCACGATTATCTCTACAGCATCGGCTTCACCGAGTCGCTGTGGAATTTCCAGCAAGACAACTTCGGCAACGGCGGCGCGGGCGGCGACGGACTGAGCGCACAGGTGCAGGACGGTTCCGGCACCAACAACGCCAACATGGGAACCAACGCCGATGGCACCGCGCCACGCATGCAGATGTATCTCTTTACCGAAGACGTTTTCCGTCGCTCCGACGGCGACTTCGATTTCGACGTGGTGGCGCATGAGTATTATCACGGCGTCTCGAATCGCTCTGCCGCAAAGGGTTCGTCGGGTTGTCTCGGCGTGGCCTTCTTCGGCGAGTCGGGCGGGCAGGGCGAAGGTTGGTCGGACACCATCGCGCAGTCGATGACCGACGACGATTCGACGGGTGAGTTCGTTACGGGCGAACACGACAAAGGCATCCGCACCATTCCTGTCACCAATTTCCGTTGGTCTTACGGCGCGATTGACGGGCGCAAACTCAATCGACGCGACCAGCAATTAGCCGACCCCGTGGGCGCGCCCGGCGTCGGCGTCGGCATCCCGCCCGTCACGCCCGCCTATCAAGTGCATCACGTCGGCACCATCTTCAGCGCGATGACATGGGACATGCGCGAACTGCTCATCATGAAGCAGAAGGTGGGCGGCGACTATCCCGGCGTCTTCTTCGACGGCACACGCCGACTCGGTTCCGGCACGCCCTTCTACATCGGCGAACGTCTCGTCCAATCTGTTGACACGAAGCATCCGATTGACTACCGCGAGACGTTTGGCACGCACGCCATCGTCACGCCGACGCCCAACACCACGACGGTTCCGCCGTCGCTCGGAACCATTCCGTCCGTCGTCCCGACGGTCAATGCCTCTGAACATATCGTGCGCCCCGGCCTCGTCGCGGGTGAATTCGCCACGCGCGGCGACCGCAACGGCGCACTCTCAACCGCCGTCCGCAACGGCGCGCGACTCGCCGACACGCTCGTCCTGCGCGGTCTTCAACTCGCGCCCTGCAATCCGTCCATCATCGATACGCGCGATTCAATCCTGTTGGCCGACAAGGAATTGACGGGCGGCGAAAATCGCGCGGTGATTTGGCGTGCATTCGCCAGCCACGGCGTCGGCAAACTGGCCGCTTCGTCACATTCCGGCGCAGTCACCGACCCTGCGAGTTCGATGGCTCCCGTCATCGTCGAAGACTTCACGGTGCCCGCCAGCGTGCTCGCCTGCGAACAGCAGGGACCGCTCTCCGCACCATCCTTCACGCTCTCGAACCCGACGGCCAACGCCGTCCGCATTCAAATCGCGCCCGTCTCCGGCGCGGCCAAGTACGTCGTCTCACGCAGCGAAAACGCGTCTGGCCCCTTCGTACTCGTCGCGGAAACGACCGCCACCACCGTCGATGACAACGGCGGCGGTCAGGGACTCGAAAACGGCAAAACCTACTACTATCAGGTGCGCGCCAGCCGCGACGCCGAATCAAACTGCGTCTCGTCCTCCGTCACCCAGAGCATCGAAATCACGCTCGGCACCGTCATCGTCCCCGCGCCGCTCTTTGCGGGCGTTGACCAAATCATCGACCCGCAGGATGGCGCGCGGCTCATCGTCAGTTGGAAGCCCGCGACTTCGACCAACCCGACGGCCAACATCGTCTACGACGTTTACCGCGCCGACACCGTGACGCAGGGCGACGGCACACAGGAAGCGTCGTTTACTCCCACGGAAGCCAACCGCATCGCCACAGGCATCAACGGAACCTCTTACAACGATGTCGGCCTCTCGCTCGGCAACGTCTACTACTACATCGTGCAGGCGCGCGATGCCTCGAACGGCAAGAAGGACACCAACGACGCGGGCAACACCGTCACACGCTTCAACGCGCCGACCGTGCCCTTCGTCACCAGTGCGCCCGTCTTCGCACGCGAAACCTTTGAAAGCAATTCGGCCAACAACCGCTTCACGCCGATGCTCACGGAATCCGGCGGCAATCCGAATCAAAATTCGCCTACCTTCCAACGCATCACGGGCGAACAGTTCGGCGGCTTCGGCACCAACGGCAAGATGTACGCGCCGGACTACAGCCCTTGCCATGAGTTGACGCCCGCCGAGTGTGCCACGGCTCTGAGCGGCGGCGGGCCGAGCGACTATTCCGCCGTCATCGGGCCGCTGAATAATCTGACGCCGACCTCGATTATGGAATTCGACCACTCCTTCAATCAGGAAGCGAATTTCGACGGCGGCGTTATCGAAATCTCGGTCGGCGACCCGTCGTTCCAGGGTTCGACACCCTATCCGAACAACGTCACCGTCTTCGACGCGGGCAATTTCACCATCGAAGGCCGCTACAACGCGCCGCTCGACGGTGCGCTCGAAGCCGAACAGAAGGGTTCGCCGCTTCAGGGTCGGCTCGCCTACACGGGCGCGAAGGCTCTGCATCACACGCGCATCTCGCTCAACGATTTCGCGCCCGGCGGCACTTATAACCCCAACAACCTCCCCGTTTACGTCCGTTTCCGCAACACCTCGGACGTGGCGAGCGTGCCCGGACTCGACGCGGGTTGGTTCGTCGATAACGTCGTTATCAACAATCTCGCTTGCCTCGTCAACGTCGCGTCGGCGGCGGCGGGCGCGGTGGCCGAGGCGTCTTCGAGCTATACGAGCCGCAACTATTCGCCGGCCGGAGCCATCGACGGCGACCGACGCGGCATCGACTGGGAAAACGGCGGCGGCTGGAACGATTCGACCCGCGACGTGTGGCCGGACGAACTGACCATCACGCTCAATGGTGCGCGTACGATTAGCGAGGTACGCGTCTATACCTTGCAGAACGATTTCCGCAACCCCGTCGAACCCACGCCCGACACTCCGGCCAACCTTTACGGCCTGATTGATTTCGACGTGGAAGCGTTTAACCCCGTGACGCAGCAATGGGTTACGGTTGGCAGCGTGCGCGGCAACGACCGCGCCATGCGAAGCGTCACCTTTGTCGACGTGACCGCGACGAAGGTCAGGATTCGCGTCCTCAATGCGCGCGAGCACCACAGCCGCATCGTCGAGGTCGAAGCCCTCGGCTGTTCGTAAACTGCACACCGGAAAGGGTTTCCGTCTCAAAAAGGCGGAAACCCTTTCCGATTAAGGGAAAAGGGAAAAGGTTAAACGGGGAGCGGGCAAGTTAAGCCCGCTCCCCGTTTCTCCATTTCCCCGTTTCACCGTCTGAACTCCTTCATCGAAAAAAATTCGCGCCTGAAAGTCGTTCTATCCAGGACGTTTAGGTGTGTATGAAAATTTCTTTTCATCGTTTTGCCGCGGCCTGTTTCAAGCCTCTCAAGTTTTCCTCAACCGACGCGCGTTAAATTCCTCGCGTACCCTGAGACGTATCAAGTTTGGCTCAACCATCGAGCCGTAGACTCCACATCGTTGACGAGTTTTGTTGGATAAATTTTTTCGCGGCACCCACGCCCATCTCTCAAGGAGAAGATTATGAGTCACCGTAGATTTTTCCGCGCTTCGTTGTTCGGCCTCCTCGTTGCCGCCCTCTTGCTTTCCAGCCTGTTTGTCAGTTCCGCCCAAATCGGCGTCTCGACGAACACGGGAGCGACAGGGCAGACCACAGGCCAAATCACAGGGCAATTGCCCACCGTCGCGCCTAAGCCGCCACTTCCGAAGGAGTTAGACGTGCGCGGCGCACACGGCGTCCCGAAGGGTCTGGGCGTGCGCCGACCGACCGACGTACAGTTAGAGGCGCTCAAAGCGCTCGAATCCGCCACGGGCGCGAAATTGCAAATCCAGTACAACGGGCTGACGGCGACGCCGCGACACATGTACAGCCTCGGCGGTTATCTCTCCGCGCCTTCCAACGCCGAACCTGAAACGATTGCGCGCAACTTCATCAGCCAGTGGCGTGCCGTTTTCCGCTTTAACCAGACCGACATCAACAGTTTACGCCTCAAAAGCCGCGCCACTATCCCCGACATGGGGACGACCGTGCTCCTCTTCGAGCAGACGCGCGACGGCCTGCCCGTCTACAAAGGCGAAGTCCTCGTCAACGTCAACCGCGCGGGACAGATTATGAGCGTCGGCGGCGAGAGTTTTCCGCAGATGGCGGCGACCAATCTCTTCGTGCTCCAACCCGCGCAGGCGATTACCAACGCCGCGACCGCGCTCGGCGTCCTCGGCTTCACGCCGCAGTCGAAGGGTACGAAGAAAGTGCTCAACACCTTCGGCGACCTGCCCTACGAATTCGTGCAGGGTCAACGCTTCGGCGGCGGCGGCAAATTCGCTGACGACATCGTTGTGCGAAAGGTTGTCTTCCCGCTCGGCGCAGAGGGTCGTCCGGCTTACCAGTTTGTGCTCACGACGCCGCAGTATGAAGGCATGATGTGGAACAACATCGTGGACGCGCAGACGGGCGTCATCCTGCGCCGCAGCAGCCTGACGGCTTCCTTCGGCGACCCCGGCGGCGGCCCAAGCAACAGCCGACGCTCCACCTTCCGCCCTGACATTCAAGATGCCGTCGAGAGCAACAATCCTACCGGAACGGCGCAGGGCAGAGTCTTCGATGGCATGCCGACCGGCCTCTCCGGCTCAGGCGGCTTCGGTCGTGCACCGCGCGGCTCGCAGCCGAACTACGCTCCCGAAACCGCGACTTCGGCCACCGCCGGACGCGGCTTCAAACGCAGTCAGGTCTTCGCGCGTCATCAGGGGCCGTTCGCCGACCCCGCCACGGTGCTCTTTTCCGTCATCTACAACACGCCTTTCGGTCAAGCGTTGCGCGGCCTGCCCGACGCGCAGAATCCTTCCGCCCAGTCGCCCTTCGGCTGGTTCTATCTGCCGACGAGCGCCAACGGTGAAGAAGTCGGGCCGACGAGCGGCAACGCCAACCGCGCCTCGACGCGCGCCTTCGGCTACACGATGGACGCAGAAGCGCGCAACCGCAATGAGGATACCAACTCGCCCACGGGCGACGGCGACCAGCCCTTCGCTGCTTCGCTCACGGCTCTGGCAAGTCCTGTGACGACCAGAGACGGTCGCGTGTTGAATTCCGTCTACGAATCGAAGTACACGGAAGGCAACAACGTGCTTGTCGCCGACGACCACGCCAACGACAACGAGACGACGCACGGCGTCAAAGGCTACAGCAACAATCGCAACTTCCTCGCAGACTATTTCACTTTCGTCAACAGCTACGAGTTCGGCAACGTCGATGCGGGCGGCACGCCCTTCTTCCCGCCCTCAACCTTCCCGGACGTTTATCCCGGCACCGTCGGCCTCTTCTACTACAACAACATCATGCACGACTACCTCTACAGCGTCGGCTTCACAGAGGCGTTGTGGAACTTCCAGCAGGATAACTTCGGCAACGGCGGCGCGGGCGCAGACGCCGTGAGCGCGCAGGTGCAGGACGGTTCCGGCACCAACAATGCCAACTTCGGCACGCCCAACGACGGCTCCGCGCCGCGCATGCAGATGTTTCTCTTTACCGAAGACACGTTCCGTCGCTCCGACGGCGACCTCGACTTCGACATCGTGGCGCACGAATTTTTCCACGGCGTCTCGAACCGCTCCGTCGGCAAAGGCACGACCGATTGCCTCGGCGTCACGCTCGTCGGCGAATCGGGTGGCATGGGCGAAGGTTGGTCTGACTACATCGCCGATTCGATGGGCGATGATGATGCCGTCGGCGAGTACGCCACGGGCGAATACGACAAAGCCATCCGTCGTCTGCCCGTCACCAACTATCGCTGGTCTTACAAATCAATCGAAGGCGGCCCGATGTATCGCCGCGACTTTCCGGCTGCGCCCGACCCCATCAATCCCGACCTCCTTCCCTTTGAAGTCCATTCGGTCGGCGAAGTTTGGAGCGCGGTGCTCTGGGACATGCGCGAATTGATGGTCGTCAAGCAGAAAGTGAACAACGCATTCCCCGGCATCTTCTTCGACGGCACACGCCGACTCGGTTCCGGCACGCCCTTCTACATCGGCGAACGCCTCGTCCAATCCGTCGATACGCGTCACCCGATTGACTTCCGCACAGCGTTCGGCACCAGCGGCGGCACGCCGATTCCGGGGCCGACCAACATCAACGCTGACGACATCGTTCGTCCCGGCGCGGTCGCCGCCGAAATCAACACGCTCGGCCACCGCAACGGTCCGCTCGCCACCGCCGTCCGTCGTGGCGCGCGACTCGCCGACACCATCGTCATGCGCGGCATGCAACTCGCGCCCTGCAATCCGTCCTTCGTCGATATGCGCGACTCGCAACTTCTCGCCGACCGCGAACTGACGGGCGGCGAAAATCAAGCGGTTATCTGGCGCGCATTCGCCAGCCACGGCGTCGGCGTGTTGGCTACTTCGTCCAACGCGAGCGCAGACGAAACGCCGGGCAGCCAGAATACGCCCATCATCGTCGAAGACTTCAGCGTTCCGGCGGGCGTCACCCAGTGCGAGCAGTTGGGGCCGCTTCCTGCGCCTTCCTTCTCCCTCTCGAATCCGAGCAACAACACTGCGCGAATCACCATCGCGCCCGTCATTGGAGCCGCGACCTACATCATCTCGCGCGGCGACAGCGCCGACGGCCCCTTCGTCAAGATTGCCGAAATCCCGTCCGAGCAGGTGATGTACGACGACACGAACCTTCCCGGCAACCGCACCTATTTCTATCAGGTGCGTGCGAGCCGCAACGCGCAGTGCGTCAGCAGCGCCAACACGCAGAGCATTTTCGTCGCTGGTCTGCAAGTAACGCCCGCGCCTATGTTCGGCGGCCTCGACCGCGTGGAAGACGTGCGTGACGGCTCGCGTCTCATCCTCAGTTGGGGCGCGGCGAGTTCGCTAAATCCGGCGGCGAACATCGTCTACGACATCTTCCGCGTCTCACACGTTGACCACGGCACAGGTCAGAACGACCCGACCTTTACGCCCGCCGAGTCGAACAAGATTGCCACCGTCACGGGCACGTCCTACGTCGATGCGGGACTCGAACTGGCGCAGGTTTACTACTACATCGTGCAGGCGCGCGACACGCAACCCGAACCCGACCTGGTTGATACCAACAACACCGGCAACCGCATCGCGCGTTACAACGCGCCGACGATTACGCAGGTGAGAGCGGGCGCGCCGTTCCCGTTGGAGACGTTCGAGAACGCGTCGGCCAGCAACCGCTTCACGCCGCCGCTCACCGAGTCAACCACGAATCCGAATCAGGCCACGCCGACCTTCCAGCGCATCACCGTCGCTGACCTCGGCAACCCGACGACGGGCAAGATGTATGCGCCCGACTTCAGCCCCGGCCACGAACTCGACGGCTGCACCACCTCTGACCCCGGCGGCACGGGCTGCGGCGGCCAGAGCGACTTCTACACGCAGATTGGCCCCTTCAACGGCACGGGCAATCCTGCTCTGACCGAGACTTCCATCATGGAGTTTGACAACACCATCAACGCCGAAGCGCGTTTCGATGGCGGCAACATCGAAGTCAAAGTCGGTGCGCCGTTCGTCGCGGGCGACGCGACGCCGTTCCCCGACAACGCAACCACGTTTGAACTCGGCGACTACATCATCGAGGGCGGCTACAACGGCAAACTCGACGGCTCGCTTCCGGCAGGTGGACAATCCGGTTCGACGCTTCAGGGCCGCCGCTCGTACACAGGCTTCAAGGGTCTGCATCACGTCCGCGCCGTGCTCAGGAATTTCGCGCCGGGCGGCCTACACAATCCGAATGGATTGCCCGTCTACATTCGCTTCCGCATGTCGTCCGACGTGGCGACGGCGGCGGGCACCGATGCGGGTTGGTTCGTTGACAATCTCGTCATCAACAATCTCGCTTGCCGCGTCAACGTCGCCGACGCCGACACGGGCGCAACCGCCGAAGCTTCTTCAACCTACACTAATCGCAACTACACGCCCGAAGGCGCGATAGACGGCGACCATCGAGGTGCCGATTGGGAGAATGGCGGCGGCTGGAACGACAACACGCGCGACGTGTGGCCGGACTACTTGCAGGTGAATTTCAACGGCGCGTCAACCATCAACGAGATACGCGTCTATACCTTGCAGAACGATTTCCGCAACCCCGTCGAACCCACGCCCGACACACCGGCAACGTCCTACGGCATCCTCGACTTCGAGGTGCAGTATCTCAACGGCGCGACATGGACGCCCGTACCGGGCGGCACAGTCACGGGTAACGACAAGGCGCTCAGGGTCTTCACGTTCCCGGACGTCACAACGACCAAGATTCGCGTCGTCGTGACCAACGCGCGCGAGCACCACAGCCGCATCGTCGAGGTCGAAGCCTTCGGTTGCAACTCACAATAAAACCGTCAGCCTTGCCCGCACAGGCAGTACAGGCAACGGCGACACAGAAACAAGAAGCCCGTCGGCACTCACATGCCGACGGGCTTCTTGTTTGATACCGGAACATCGCTGCGGTTACTTAATAAGTAACCGCAGCGGCCTGTCTCATTGTTCGGCGGTTTCGGCTCCTTGCGGAGTTGCGGCGCGAGCGGAAAGCGTGAGCGTGATGACATAATCCTGCGGCTTAATCTCGCGGTCGACAATCTTGGGCGGCATCACTTTCGAGATGGACAGATATTGCCTCTTGATTTGGACGGCTCGCGGGTCGGTTGCCGAGTTGAGCGTTTCGCGCCGAGGGCTTCGACCGTCGCCGGAGATGCGGACGATGACGCGCACGTTTCCCGCCCAGATACAATCGACGCCCTGCGGGCATCTCGAATCTTCCGACACTTCAAGCAGTTTGACGCGAACGCCCGCGCTCTTGATGGAACGTTCCTGTCCCGTCTTGAGGTTGAAGGAGACGGCACCGCCCGACGCGCTCTCGCCTCCCGTCTCGTCTATGCTTTCGTTATCGTTCATGTAAAACATTCCGGTCATCAGCAACGCCACTAAACAGCAGAATAATTTCACTCCCTTAATCCCTCCCTGCCCTGAAAGCATACTCCGTTTGCCAACCGTGCGGAAGCGAAAAGCTACGTTCGCAGACGCGGCGAGACGACGGTAAAAGTGGCGTCGCGCGCAGAGGCGGGCTGCCCGGTCAACTTCTGCGCGGAGAGTGTGTATAGTAGGATAAGAAATGCTCAATATAACCAAGGGAGAAATCGTCGAAGTTGTTGTCAAAAGAAAACACGCTCAATCTCGTCGCCGGACAGTCTGCACGTGCCATACCTCGCACCCTGCCTCGTCCTTTGACTCGTATCAACTGGACTCATAGTTTCCTTGTCGTCTCTCTTCACGTCTGCGGGCTGCTCTGCTTCTGGTTCTGGCCGCGACGCATCGACCTCTTTCTCTTCGTCGGTCTCTATCTCTCCACGACCTTCGCCATCGGCATCGGCTACCATCGCCTGTTCACTCATCGCGGCTTCAAATGCCACACATGGATGCGACGCATGCTGGCATGGATGGGCGCGGCGGCTTTGCAGGGCGGCCCCGCTCGTTGGTCGGCGATTCACCGTCGGCATCATCAGATGACCGACAAGGAAGGCGACCCGCATACGCCTCTGATGGGCTTCCTACACGCGCACGTCGGTTGGATTCTGCGCCGCGACGCCGAGGAGGGAAGCGACTATCGTGAACTGGTGCCCGATGTCTGCGGCGATGACCCATGGATACGCGTGCTCGACAAGGGCGTGTTGTTCACGATGCCGTGGGTGTTGACGGGAGTGGTTTGCTACGCGGTCGCGGGTTGGCGCGGAGTGCTGTGGGGAACCGTGCTCAGGACTCTGGCGCTGTGGCATTTCACATGGTGCATCAACAGCGTCTGTCACGTCTGGGGCACGCGCCCCAACGCGACGCGCGACGAAAGTCGCAACGTCTGGTGGTTGGGGCTGCTCACACTAGGCGAGGGATGGCACAACAATCATCACGCGCGCCCGTCGGCGGCGGTGCACGGCTGGCGTTGGTACGAGGTGGATTTCTCCGGCTACGCGATTCGATTGATGGCACGCCTCGGCCTCGTCTGGAAAGTGATACGCGAACCGCGTAGCTAACAACTGACATTCAACGAGGACTCGCCGGGCACTCGACACGCTTAGTTCGTCTTCATGGCGTCTGTCGTCGCGTAAGTTGTTAATCTCGGATGCGTTCGACAATCTCGCGTGAGTCGTCCTTTTGTCCGTGCGTCGAAGCGTCAACGAAACAATCCTTGCAGCAAGGGGAATCAATGAACGACACGAAACTCGCAGACGGTGCGCCTGCACAAGACGCTGCGGAGACGAGATTGACGACGGGCAACGCGGGATTCGACAAGGTTTTGGGCGGAGGCTTTCCTGCCAATCGCCTCTATCTGATTGAAGGCGACCCCGGCACGGGCAAGACCACACTCGCCTTGAAGTTTTTGCTGGAAGGCGTGGCGCAGGGCGAGCCTGTGCTCTACGTCACGCTTTCGGAAACGAAAGAGGAACTCATCAGCGTCGCGGCGTCGCACGGCTGGTCGCTCGACGGCATCAACATCCACGAACTCATCCCGCCCGAAGAAAGTCTCAAGACCGAGACTCAGTACACCATTTTTCACCCGTCCGAAGTTGAACTAGGCGACACGACGCAGGCCGTGATTCAAGAAGTGGAACGCATCCAGCCGCGTCGCATCATCTTCGATTCGCTCTCGGAGATGCGTCTGCTGGCGCGCGACGCTTTGCGTTACCGTCGGCAAATTCTCGCCCTCAAACAATTCTTCGCCGGACGCCAGTGCACCGTTCTCCTGCTCGACGACCGCACCTCGACGGAAGGCGACTTGCAGGTGCAGTCAATCGCGCACGGCGTCGTCATGCTCGAACAGGAAGTGCTTAGTTATGGAGCTGAGCGGCGGCGTCTCCGCATCGTTAAACTGCGCGGCAGCCGCTATCTCGGCGGCTTTCACGACTTTTGTATTCTCACGGGCGGCATCGAAGTTTATCCACGACTCATCACGTCTGATAGCGAAGGAACGTTTACGGCGGGCGCTGTCTCAAGCACCGTGCCCGAACTTGATGCCTTGCTCGGCGGCGGCCTCGACCGTGGCACCAATACGCTGTTCATGGGGCCAGCGGGTTCTGGCAAATCTACGATTGCAGCACAGTTCGTCGCATCGGCGGCTCAGCGCGGCGAGTTCACCTCGACTTTTATCTTCGACGAAAACGTCAATACATACATGACGCGCGCCGCCGGAATCGGCACGGATTTACGCGCCGACGTGGAAGCCGGACGCATTCGTGTGCAACGGGTTGACCCGGCAGAACTCTCACCGGGGCAGTTCGCGCATTACGTGCGTCAGGCAGTCGAGCAAGACAATGCACGCATCGTCGTCATCGACAGTCTCAACGGTTATCTACAGTCGATGCCGGATGAGAAATTTTTGACCGTGCAGATGCATGAGCTTTTGTCATATCTCAATCACCGGGGCGTCGTGACGTTGCTGTTGATGGCACAGCACGGATTTCTGGGAACTGCGATGAACTCGCCTGTGGATGTCAGTTATCTCGCGGACACGGTGGTGCTCTTGCGTTATTTCGAGTCGGGCGGCGCGGTGCGGCGTGCCATCTCGGTCGTCAAGAAACGGACGGGCTTTCACGAAGACACGATTCGAGAGCTACGCATCTCGTCGAAGGGCATCGAAGTCGGGCGACCTCTGACCGAATTTCACGGCGTCTTGACGGGCGTGCCGACCTATTCGGGGAAGAAAGATTTATTGTCGAGTGAGGGAGATGAGCCGTAAGCCTGAGACTGACGACAAGGATGAGCGCGTGCTCATCCTTGCGCCGACGGGACGCGACGCCTCGCTGACGGGCAAGTATCTCGCCGAAGCCAAGATGTCCGCCGAGGCATGCGCGGGGATGGAGGAGCTTTGTCAAAAATTTTCGGAGGGCGCGGGAGCCGCGCTCATCTCCGAGGAAGCATTCACGCCCGAAGCCCTCGAATGTCTGCTCGAAGCACTCGGCGGGCAACCCGCGTGGTCTGATTTTCCACTCGTCGTCTTGACGGGCGGCGCGAGCAACACGCCCGCCAATCTCGGCACGCTCAAGGTTCTCGGCGAAGCCGGAAACATGACGCTCATCGAACGTCCCACGCGCGTCATCACACTCGTCAGCGCCGTGCAGTCGGCGATGCGTGCGCGCCGACGCCAGTATCAAGTGCGTGAGCATCTCGCAGAGGAGGAGCGCGCACGCCGGGAGCGTGCGCGGCTGTTGGAAGAAGCGGTCGAAGCGCGTCAGCAGGCCGAAGCCGCGAACCGCGCCAAGGACGTTTTTCTCGCCACTCTGTCACACGAACTCCGCACGCCGCTCACCGCCGTGCTCGGTTGGGCGCGCATGCTCCGTAGCATGAACATGGACAAAGAGACGGCGGAGCACGGTCTACAGGTCATCGAACGAAACGCCGAATCGCAGAACCAATTGATTCAGGACTTACTCGATGTCTCGCGCATCATCATGGGCAAACTCTCGCTCGAAACCAAGCCGGTCAAGCTGATTCCGATTATCGAAGCGGCGGTTGATTCCGTGCAGCAGGCGGTCGATGCCAAAGCAATCGAGTTGGATGTCCAGTTCAGCACAGAGACGGATTTGGTCACGGGCGACCCAGACCGCTTGCAGCAAGTGGTCTGGAATCTGCTCTCGAACGCTATCAAGTTTACGCCGAAAGGCGGCAGCGTCGGCGTCCGTCTTGAGCTTCGCGGCTCCGACGTGCAGATTCGTGTGAGCGACAACGGCGAGGGCATCTCGCCGGAGTTTCTGCCGCACGTCTTCGAGCGTTTTCGTCAGGCCGACGGCTCGACGACGCGCGTTCACGGCGGACTTGGACTCGGATTGGCGGTGGTGCGTCATCTCGTCGAACAACACGGCGGCACGGTCGCGGCGGAAAGCGAAGGCGAGCAGAGGGGCGCAACTTTCACTGTCAAACTGCCGCTCGCCGCCGTCGCGTCGATGAGCGCGGGAGGCGCGGGGCAGCAGGACAGAGAGCGGCACGCGTACGGCGTCGTCGCGCCGTCTCAAGAGCCGGAGTTGTTGCGTGGTGTGCGCGTCCTCCTCGTCGATGACGAACCGGATGCGCGTGAATTGTTGTCGATGGTGCTTGAGTACGCGGGAGCCGAAGTGACGACGGCAGGCTCGACGCCGGAGGCTCTGGATTTGCTCAAGCGTCTGAAGCCCGACGTGCTCGTCTCCGACATCGGGATGCCGGAAGAGGATGGTTATGCGCTCATCAATCATCTCCGCGCGCGCTCGACCGAAGAAGGCGGACGTACTCCCGCCATCGCTCTGACGGCCTACGCGACCGACGAAGACCGTCAACACACACTCGACGCGGGCTTCGAGCAACACGTCACTAAGCCAGTCGAACCGTCGGATTTTGTCGCCGCCGTCGCGCATCTCGCCGGACGAGTTACCGACGGCGCGACGTGACGTGTGTCTTTGACGTTTGTCTTTGTCAATTTTGATGCCGGATAACATCCCTCTCTCAACTTGAAGACGACAGACACGACTCTCGACGCCGAGGCCGTTGAGCGCGTACCGCGCAGCGGGCTGTGCGCGCTCGCCGTGATGACGAAGGCTCCGCGCGCGGGCGCTGTCAAGACGCGACTGGTGCCGCCGCTCAAACCCGAAGAAGCCGCCGCCCTGAGCGTCTGCTTCCTGCGCGACACGACGGAGAATATCGCCCGCGTGGTACGCGACGGCGGCAACGCGCGGGGCGTTGCGGTGTATACGCCGCTCGGCGCGGAAGCGGCGTATGAAGGGTTGCTGCCGCGAGGCTTTGCGATGCTCGCGCAACGTGGCGAAGGTTTTGGCGAGCGTCTCTTTCATGCCGTTGAAGACTTGCTGGCCGTCGGTTTTGCGTCTCTGTGCCTGATTGATTCGGATAGCCCGACGCTGCCCCACGCCACGCTCGCACGCGCGGTCGCGGCGCTCGCACGCCCTGGCGACCGCACAGTCTTAGGCCCAAGCGACGACGGCGGTTACTATCTCGTCGGCCTCAAAGGCGCGCACCGACGCCTGTTTGAAGATATTGAGTGGAGCACCGACAGAGTTTTCACGCAGACCGTCGAACGCGCCGCCGAAATCAATCTAGATGTTGAGACGCTGCCCGCGTGGTATGACGTAGACGATGCTGTCACGCTTCAACGTCTCCACGCCGAATTATTCCCGCCGCCGCCGCAGACGGATGTCGATGGAAGTGCGTCCGACGGTTACGACGCGCCGCACACGCGACGCTACCTCGCACGCCTCATCGACGGCGAAGCGCGCGTGCGCGTTTTAGGGTCGGACGAACGAGCTACGCGCGGGGAGGCGACATGATAAAAAGCCTGCTGGTGCGACGCGCCGATTCGTGGGGCGGGCTTTTGAGCGTCACAAATTTGACGCTCGTCGTGATTGGCGCGGCGTCGCTGGTGCTTTACCGAACGAGTTTGCGTGCGCCGCTCGGCGAGTTCGGCATCGTCTGGTTCGTCAGGCTGGCTCTGGTTCAAGCGGTGCTCTATTTCGTCGCCGTGTGGATGATTCTGCGCGCACGCGCGTCGCGTTCGACGCTCGTTGTGGTCATCGTCTTCGCCGCGCTCTTTCGCCTCGCCGTCCTTTTCGCGCCGCCCTATCTTTCGTCGGACATCTATCGTTACATCTGGGACGGGCGCGTGCAGGCGGCGGGAATGAACCCCTATCGCTATGTGCCAGCCGACGCGGCGTTGGCGCATCTGCGCGATGCGGAAATCTATACGCAGATAAATCGCAGCGACTACGCGCACACGATTTATCCTCCCGTGGCGCAATTCATCTATTTTCTGATGACGCGTGTGAGCGAGCGCGTCGTCTGGATGAAGGCGGTCTTGTGCGGCTTCGAGGCGTTGGCGGTGTGGGCGTTGTGGTCTCTGCTGGCGTCGTTCGGCATGGGGCGTGAGCGCGTGCTCGTCTACGCATGGCATCCGCTGCTCGTCTGGGAGACGGCGTGGAGCGGACACATCGACGCGGCGGCCATCGCCTTCATCGCACTCGCGTTGCTGGCACGACAGAGGCGCATGGAGACTGCGACGGGCATCGCGCTCGCCTGCGCCGTGCTGGTCAAACTCTATCCCGTCGTGCTCTTTCCCGCACTCTATCGTCGTTGGGGTTGGCGGATGCCGCTTGCGTTTGTCGTGACCGTCGCGGCGGCTTACCTGCCATATTTGAGCGTCGGCGTGGGAGCGTTGGGTTTCCTGCCGGGCTACGCGGCGGAGGAGGGAATTGAAAACGGCGCGCGGTTTTTTATCCTTCATGCGGCGCGCAAACTTTTCGACGGGGCAGACATTCCGAGCGTTGTCTATATCGTCTTCGCGTTGCTGTTGCTCGCGGCGCTTGCGTTGTGGACGATGTTGAAAGAAGAGGCGACGGAGCGGAGTTATGTCGGGCGCGCGTGCGCGCTCGCCGCCGTCTTCACCGTGCTCTTTTCGCCGCGCTACGCATGGTACTTCACATGGCTCACGCCGTTTCTCTGCGTGGTGCCGCTCGCGCCGCTCGTCTATTTAACGGCGGCGAGTTTCCTCGTCTACGGAACGTGGCTCGGCGACAAGCCGGAGCAGTTTTGGGCGTCGCACTCAAAACTCTATGTGCCGTTTGCGCTCCTCTGCGCCGTCAGCTATGTGCAACGCCGCAACCGATTTAATTCAAAACTTGCCACAGAGACACAGAGGGAAATAAGGGGAAATGAGAAAAGGTCAAATGGGCACGGGGAAGAAGATTAAGAGAGGAAGTAGTGAAAGGGAAAAGCAGGGACGCTCGTCCAGTTGTTTTCCTTTCAACGTTTTCGCTTTATCCCGTTTCCCCTTTGTCCGTCTCTGTGTCTCTATGGCTAATTCTGGTTTTAGGGAGCAAAGCTGATGTCGGGAGCGAAGCATGACAGGCGCGCTCTGGTGACGGGCGGGGCGGGACTCATCGGCTCGCACGTCGCGGATTTACTCTTGCGCGAGGGTTGGAAGGTGCGCGTTCTGGATAATCTCGAACCGAACACGCATCGCGAGGGCAGACCCGCATGGATACCTTCGGATGTCGAATTTGTGGAAGCAGACATCCGCGACCGTCGCGCCGTGGCCGACGCGCTCGAAGGCGTCGATGTCGTCTTTCATCAGGCAGCATACGGCGGTTACATGCCGGAGATTAGCAAGTACGTCGCCGTCAACAGTCTCGGCACGGCGCAGATGTTGGAGGTCATCCGAGAAGAAAACATCGGCGTCAAAAAAATCGTGGTTGCATCATCGCAAGCCGTCTACAGCGAAGGCGCGGCGCGTTGCCCGCAGCATGGCTTGGTCTTCCCGCAGGTGCGTCCGGTCGAACAACTGCGCGCGGGCGACTTCGCCGTCCACTGTCCACACTGCCACGCCGAAACAACCACCACTCCGACGCCTGAGCACGCGCCCATCGGCGGCGAAACAGTCTATGCCATTACCAAAGTTGATCAGGAGCGGCTGGTGCTGACGTGGGGCAAGCAGGTCGGGATTCCGACGGTCGCGTTGCGCTATTCGTGCACCTACGGGCCGCGACAATCCATCTTCAATCCGTACACGGGCGTCATCGCCATCTTCTGCACGCGTCTTCTCAACAACCTTCCACCCATCCTCTACGAAGACGGCGCGCAGACGCGCGACTTCAGTTTCGTCGAAGACATCGCACGCGCCAACTTACTGGCCGCGACGACCGACGCGCTCGACGGCTTGCCCGTCAACGTCGGGAGCGGCGAGGCGGTCACGATTCGCCGCATCACGCAATTGATTTCCGACGCGCTCGGCATCCGCATCGACCCGCTTGCTCAAGGCGAATTCCGCCCCGGCGAGATGCGCCATCTCACTTCCGACACGACGCGCATACGCGCCGCGGGTTATCGCCCGGAAGTTGATTTGGCGACTGGTATCAGTCGTTATCTCGACTGGATTCGCGCGCAGAAGGACGTGCGCGAATACTTCTCCGAGGCCGAACAAATCCTGCGCGCCAAAGGCATCGTGCACAAGATTGCTCCGCCTCATGAACAGTCGCAACGCCGTTGAGCGACGCGAAAGAGCAACTAAACCGAAGCGAAGATGAGTTGAAGTGAAGATAAGACGCGCGACGTGAAAGAAAACATGCCTGCCGATTCCAACACGCATACGAATTCAACGGTGCCTGCCGGTACGAGTGTGCAGCCGTCGGGTCAGGCGCGAGTTTCGGTGGTGATTCCTGCGCTCAACGAAGAAGAATCTATCGGGGAAGTGGTGCGCGCGGTGCCGCGCGAGATTGCGTCGGAGATAATTGTGGTCGATAACGGTAGCGACGACCGTACCGCCGAACGTGCGCGCGATGCCGGAGCGCGCGTCGTCTCCGAGCCTCGACGCGGCTATGGTCGCGCGTGTCGTGCGGGCGTTCGCGCCGTGGCAGCGGATTGCGAAATCATCGTTTTCCTCGACGGCGACGGAAGCGACGTTCCAGAATTGATGGGGCAACTGGTGAAACCGATTACGGACGGCGAGCGTGATTTCGTCATCGGCTCGCGCACGCGAGGTGAACGCGAACCCGGCAGCATGAATTTTCAGCAACGCTTTGCCGGACGCGTCGCAGGGCTTCTGCTCTCTGCGCTCTACGGAGTGAGTTATACAGACATGTGCCCTTTTCGCGCGATTCGACGTGATGCCCTCGAAAGGCTCGCGATGCGCGAAGAGACGTATGGTTGGAATCTTGAAATGCAGATGCGCGCCGCACGCGCGCGTCTGCGTATTCTCGAACTACCCGTCCCGCACCGCCGACGCACTGGCGGCCAATCGAAAGTCTCCGGCACTCTACGCGGAACCGTTCTCGCCGGAGCACGCATCCTCGTCACGCTCGCACGCGTCGCTTCGGAGCGCGCATAAAAGCGAACTCCGCGTTCGTCTCAAAACAACAACGACGGTGCGAATCCTGTGCGACTAAAATGCTCGCAGGCGCGCGACACAATCGGCGCGGTCGTCGTCTGCTTAGACGCGACCGTGAATCATGCGGCGGAGACGGTCAGCGAAGAGCACGTCGATTTTTTGCGATTCGATGACCGCCGTGACTTCGCCGAAGCCGAAGGAGGGATGCATCATCGTCTGTCCCGTGCGGTACATGCGCTTGGGGTCGTAAGGCGCACCGGCTTGCGCCGAGGTGCGTGAGCCTGATGTTTTGGCGTCGGTTTTGAACGTGCTGCGCGTTCCACAAATCGGGCAACTCACGCGCGACACCTGGCCGCGCTTGGTGACGGAAGCCACCACGTGTCCACGCTCGACTTCACACACCGTACAGAGTTTGTCCACCCGTTGACCCACTGCAAAAATTTCTTTCTCCATCAGTCACTCTTCCTTTCAACCTGCCGCCTTCGGAAGCGGCGTGCAGAATGCAATTTCGTAACCTTCAACGACCGTCTGCGCCTCAGGCGCGTGAGGGGTTTTCAACCTGACAAGGACGCGTCAACTTCGACGCGTCCCGTCAAAACTATCTGGAACGTCGCGGACGAAACGAACGGCGTCCGACGCTGGCGCCATGCCTGACGGCGGCGAACGGTTTGGCGCTCGGAGCCGCTGCTTTAACGCCGCCGAAAGCCGGCAGCATGACGCGCTCGACCGCCTGCCCTGTCAGTCTTTCGATGGCGCGCATGGATAGTTCTTCCACGGGCGTCACCAACGTAATCGCGCGTCCCAAGTTTCCGGCTCGACCCGTACGACCGATGCGATGCACGTAATCTTCGGGAGCCATCGGCACGTCGTAGTTGATGACGTGTGAGATGGAATCAACGTCGATGCCGCGCGCCGCGATGTCGGTGGCGACGAGTACGCGTGTCTGACCATCCTTGAAGCCACGCAAGGCCGCTTCACGTTGCGGTTGCGAGCGGTCGGCGTGAATCCGATTCACTTTGTGCGAACGCGCTTCGAGGATGTGCGAGAGGCGTTCGGCTCCGCGACGTGTGCGCGTAAAAACGAGCACGCGCTCGAAGCGTTCACGCTCAAGCAGGTCGAGGAGGAGCGCCGTCTTCGATTCCGTGGCGACTGGATAGGCCGTCTGTTCGATGGTTCCGGCGGGAACTCCGCGCTGGTTGACCTCGACGAGTTTGGGCGAGCGCATGTTGGAGCGCGCGATTTTTTCAATCGCACTCGACATCGTGGCGGAGAAAAGGAGCGTCTGCCGCTCGGCGGGAAGCGCGGCGAGCACGCGTTGAATCGCAGGCCAGAAACCCATGTCGAGCATGCGGTCGGCTTCGTCGAGCACCAGTGTCTCAACAAAAGAGAAATCAATCGCGCCGCGTTCCATGTGGTCGAGCAAGCGTCCGGGCGTCGCAATCACGATGCTGACGCCGCGACGGAGCGCATCGCTCTGTCGGTTCATGCCTGCGCCGCCGATAATGGTGATGCAACGCGGCGCGTTCTTCTTCGGCGCGAGCGAGCGATAGCTGGCTTCGATTTGCGTGGCGAGTTCGCGCGTCGGCGCGAGGATGAGTACGCGTATGCCGGGGCGTGCGCGCTCCGACAGGCGTTGGATGATTGGCAACAGAAACGCGGCGGTTTTACCCGTGCCGGTTTCGGCGCAACCGATGAGGTCAGAGCCGTCGAGCACGACGGGTATGGCCTGCGTTTGAATCGGTGTCGGTTCGTTGTATCCGAGAGACTCGCACACGCGCACCAGCGCGGGCTGTAGTCCCATTTGAGAAAAGTTCATAAAATCCTTTGGGCGACTCAGACCGTCAAAACGGGAGCACACCTTGTATCTGAAAATGTTTGAGCGCCTCCGGCGGCATTTGTTATCGTCGGAGGCGCTTTGTTGAAAGAGTCACCGGTCAGTTCGAGACGGGCAACTTACCAGCGAGGTTCGCGGTTTCCACCGCCGCCACCGCCGCCGTAGCCACCGCCGCCGCCACGATTACCACCGTAACCGCCGCCACCGCCGCGATTGCCACCGAAGCCGCCACGACCACCACCACCGCCGCCGCCACGTCCACCACGGTCTTCGCGGGGTCGGGCTTCGTTAACGGTCAGTGCGCGTCCGTTGACTTCCTTGCCATTGAATTGCTGAATGGCCGCCTGGCCTTCTTCGTTGCTGGACATTTCGACGAAGCCGAAGCCACGCGAACGTCCCGTGTCGCGATCTTCCACGACTGAAGCAGATTCGACTGTTCCGGCCTGCGAGAAGAGTTGCTGCAAATCTTCGCTCGAAGTCTGGAACGAGAGATTGCCGACGTAAAGTTTCATAGACATGTAGATGTACCTTCTCCGTGTCTCAGGAGTATCAGAGAGAAGCTGCGAATCAAAGTGTCTTCGGTGTAACGGTAGGCAGCGAAGGCTTGCGTTCGGATGCTCCTCGAAGGAGCGCTTCTAAAGTTGAAATCTACCTACTCTCGAACTATCCAAAACGCCGCCGCGAAGGACTTAATACTCTGGGGCGCATCACCGTCGATGCTAGAGAGAAGGAATAACCGGAGATATGATGCACTAACTAGGCGTTCGGTTGCAAGCCGCGCGCGACATAAACGACCCGCGCGGCGAGCCTATTTGTTGATTATTTCGTTTGAATCAAGACGAATTTCGAGCCTTTTGAGAGACTTTATGCGAGCCTCCGGCGAAGTTTTATCAGCCTTCGTTATTCAAAGAAGTCGCCGCGATGGTCGCACGATTCTTCCGCGAAGCGCGATACAGAGTTGTGCCTTCTTTCAACAAAGCGAACATAGTTTGACGATTCTGTGCAATCAGTTTTAGCCACGCGCGTTTGTTCATTTGCGGGAAATAGATGCCGCGAAAGAAGAGTCGTGCGATGAGGTGGCCGATGCGATAGCCGATGGGCGCGTCGCTGATTGAACGAAGCGCCTCTGCGTTGCGCTCAGGGCTGTAGGAGGTTGACCAGGCCTTATCGACTTCGGCGCGCGCCTGCTTAATCGACATCTTGAGCGGCGCGTGCGCCATCTCGAAGGGCGCAAAATCCAACCAGTGTTTCGGGCGCGCGAGGCGTCCGGCTTTTTCCAAGCGGTCGTAGAGAGGCGTGGCGGGGAAGGGCGTCAGTTGACCGAAGACGGGCAATCCCGGCGGCCAAGAGTGAATCTCTCTGAGCGTCCTTTCGGCGACGCCGGGCGTGTCGTTGTCCATGCCAAAGATGAATGACGTTATCGCGTAGATGTTGCGCGAAGCGAGACGTTCGAGCACTGCGCCGTATTCGCTCGGCTTGCTGAAATTCTTGTTGACATCGGCCATGTTCGCAGGATCGATTGACTCCATGCCGATGAAGACCCACTTGCCGCCCGACTCGGCGATGAGGTCAACGAGTTCTTCATCCTTCAACAGATTCGCGCTAATCTGCGCCACCCACGACACCTGCGCGTTGGCGGCGATGATGTCTTTCAGGAGCGACTTGAGACGTTTGGTGTTGATGGCGAGATTGTCGTCGATAAAGAAGACGGCGACCTGTCCGCCCTCGCGGCGTGCGCGAGCCTTGAGTCGCAATATTTCGTCCACGACGCTTTCGTTGGTGCGGAAGCGAATCGAATCGCCGAAGAATCCCGTCACCGTGCAGAACTCGCATCCGTACGGACAACCGCGCCCCGTCTCAATCGGCACGACGTGAAACGTTCCCCAACCGCCACCCATGCGCCGCAGCATGGGGCGCGCAAACGACGGAACAAGATTGAACTGGTCGAGGTCGAGTTTGTCCCACGGGATGAGCGGATAGTTTTGGAGGCTCGGCTTCAGGTCGTTGCCTTTGGCATCGCGTGCGGGCTGGTAAACTTCTTTGAGTTCGCCGCGCGCAGCGTCCAAGACGATTTGCGGCCACGTCTCGTCGGCTTCGCCGAGCGCGATGGCATCGGCATGGCGCACGCCTCCGTCGCGACCGAGAGCTTCGTCAGGCACTTCCGTGACGTGCGGCCCGCCCATCACGACGCGGATACCCGCCGCGCGCAGAGCGTCGGCCACGCGATAGGCTTTGGCAATCATGCGCGTCATCGCGCCGATGCCGACGAGTTCAACTCCCTGTTCGCGCACAAACGCGACGAGTTCTTCTTCGTTCATGGCGCGTGCGTTGCCGTCAATCAGCAACACTTCATGACCCTCAGGCGTGAGCGCCTGAAGCAGAAACATCCACAAATGTGGCATGAAATTACGCGTCACACCATTGTCCGGGTTATAGAGTAGAATCTTCATAATCTTTTAGTCTCAATTATCGAATCAGGATTTTCGCTCTCCCCTGAAAGCGTCCGCGATGAGAATCATTGACCAGCGTCACAGGGAGACGGGGAAGGAGCGGTAACTCAATCCTGAAACCGGGAGGCGCTAACTTGTCGGGGCAGATAATAGCAGATATGCATAATAACGTACAAAAGCCACTCCGAATTTTTCAAGAGGAATCGGAAAACGAGGTTCCTGACGAGTGTTTACGCGACAAATTTTGATGAGAAGGATGAGATTCGTGCTGATTGAAGTCGTTTTCTAACCGATGACCGCGCCGCCGCAACTTGAGCCGGCGCCAGCCGTGCATCCGAAACAGTGCGAGTCTGTGCTGATATGTCGTCCGGCGAATTTCTCTGCGACGAAATCGGAGATGGTTTGCGGCAGATGTGGAGAGACGCCGAGTTCGAGCATCTGGTTGAAGTCGCAATCGTAGAGGCGTCCCGTCCAGTCAACGCTGACGAGGCTACGGCACATCAGCCCCTCGACCGCGTGCGGATTAAATGCCTCGACCAGCCGACGCATATAACGTTCCTCGTTGCCGCTGCGGCGCAGGTAGTCGAGGAAACGTTTAATCGGCATGTTTGTAATCGTGTAGAGTCGATTGAAAGAGACGCCGTAGCGCGTGGACATTTCGCGTCTGAAATCCGCTTCGATAGCGCCCTGCGACGGCGGCAGGAACGCCCCGACCGGATTGTAGACGAGATTCAGGACGAGGCCGCTTCGCTCCATTCCATAGCCGACAGCGTTTAACTTGCGTAGCGCGTCGATGGATTTCTCGAAGACGCCGTGGCCGCGTTGCGCGTCCGTCTGCTCCTCAAGAAAGTATGGCAGAGACGAAACGACTTCCACTCCGTGTTCGCGGAAAAACTCCGGCAAATCATCCTGCCCCGTTTCAAACATGACGGTCAGGTTGTGTCGCACTAAGACATGCGACGCAAGCGCGCGTGCTTCCGCGACGAGATACCTAAACGACGGATTGAGTTCGGGCGCGCCGCCCGTGATGTCCAGAGTAGGGATGCGAAAACGGCGCAGCGCGTCGATGACTTGCTCGACCGTTTCGCGCGTCATGATTTCCGTACGTTTCGGACTCGCATCGACGTGACAATGCTTGCAGGCTTGATTGCACAACTTACCCACGTTGATTTGCAATGTCTCGACCGTCGAAGCACGCAGTTCGATGCCGTGCGCCGCGAGTTTCGCGTCAAAACTGGCGGGCGTGCGCGCCGACGCGCGTTGAGCGTCAAGGATGGGTAGAGCCTGCGGCATTACATCGACACCTTGCCCACGGAGTTGTGTGCCTGTAGGCCGTGGATGAGACTCGCGCCGCCGCGAATCGCTGACGCCATGTGAATGGCTTCGGTCATCTGTTCCATGTTCGACCCGGCTTCGAGACTGGCCTGCGCGTAGGCGTCGATGCAGTAAGGGCACTGTAGGGCGTGCGCGACGGCGAGGCCGATGAGCGCCTTCTCGCGCCGCGACAACGCGCCGTCTTCCTGACACGCCTGATACCACGCCATGAACTTCTCGAAAAGGTCAGGGCGATGCTTGCCTATTTCCGAGAAACGTTCGAGGTCTTCTTCTTCATAATACGACATTGGTTTAATACTCCATTCAAGCTGCGCCTCTTGAGACGACGCTTCAATTTCTCGCTCCCGCGTTGTGGCGTACGGGCGCGTAGAGCCTTGCGAGCACGCGCGGGTGAACGCCTATCCAGTAGAGCATTTGCAGGATAGACCAACGCGCAAAAGTCAGCGCGAAACTACGCCCCTCGAAACGCCGCGACGAAGTGACGACCGGAGTCGCGAGATGAATCATACGCCCGCGACGTTTGAGGCGTCGCACCAAATCCAAGTCCTCGAAAATCGGAAACGGCTCGAAGCCGCCGACCTCCCTGTAAACCGAGGCGCGCACAAAGATGCCTGAGTCGCCGTATGAGAGTCCGAGCCGACGCAGTTGCGGGTAGAGCCACGTGAGAAAACGCGCGGCGCGACGTTCCCCGTCGAACTGAATCTGGAAGTTACCGCCGACGGCTTCCGCGTCGCGCGCCAGTGCTTCGTTGATGCGCTCGGCGGCATCGTGTGGAGCGGTCGTGTCGGCATGGAGAAACAGTAACACCTCTCCGCGCGCCGCGCCCGCGCCCATGTGCATCTGAAGCCCGCGACCGCGTTCACACGCGACGACGTGCGCTCCGCTCCGGCGCGCAATCTCCGCCGTCGCATCCGTGCTCCCGCCGTCAACGACGATGACCTCGACGCGACCGCGCACGCGTCGAGCCGCTTCAAGCGTCGCGCCTATCGCGTGCGCTTCGTTAAGCGTCGGGATGATGATAGAAAGCGACGCGCGCTCGGTCGTCTGCGTTGAACTCATGTCTCGCATACTCGCGCCGCGAGCAGACTGATTCATGCCGACAGTTGTTCGGGCGAACCACGCAGAGGCGCGCGGCGCGCGGGCTGTCCGTCTTCCGGCAAAAGCCACCACGTCGTCGCACGTTCTTCGCGGAATGGAAGCGAGAGAATTTTCGGCAGTTCAATCTCTCGCGGCTCACGATAAGCAGCCACACCGATGTCGATTTCATCCTGCGGCACGTTGAGAAGGAGAGTGCCGTGCAGCCAGTCCCAAAGGACGAAGCCGCTCGACCAGTTCGAGTTCGTCTCCTCGCGCACAATCGAATGATGTATGCCGTGCATGCGCGGTGTGACGATGATGCGGTTCAGACGCCGCTCGATGCCGATGGGCAACCCGACGTTGGAATGATGAAACATGATGGAGAGAAACAGAAAGAGTTGCCACACGGAGAACGAGAGAGGCGAGACGCCCAACGCTAAAACTTGCGCGGCACGCCACGGAACCGAAATCACAAGTTCTGCGAAGTGAAAACGCACCGCCGTCGAAGCGTCGAGGTCGAGGTCAACGTGATGCACGACGTGGAAGCGCCACAAAAACGGCACACGATGCGTCAGCACATGCCACACGTACAACGTGTAATCCAACAGAACGACCGCCAGCGCCACTTCCATCCACACAGGCAGACGCACGCGCTTGAGCAATCCCCAACCCCTCTGCTCGACCATCACCGTGAGCCGCTCAACCACAGGCCGTTCCGTCCATCGCACCGCCAACGCACCGACGGCAGCCAACGCGAGATTGCGCCCCTCGCGCCTCGGCTTCGACTCGACCGCGCGCCTCAAAGCGCGTCGGCGTTCTGCCCACGCGAGCAAGCCGAAAGCGCCCACGACGAGCGGCACGCTAATCCAGTCTGGAACCCTTCTCTCTCGCATAAACTCCGGCTCGCATAAACTTCGACCCGACGTGCGTCGCCAACGAGCGACGTGAAAATGATGTCCTTGAAATTTAGGCATCAATATTTTGAAACAAATCTCGTTTATGTTGCAATCCAGACACTTTCAACCGGAAGGAAAAACCGCAGAGGCCGAACGATAAACCGCTTCAGACGCCGCTTGTCATAGAGGCTCACGTCGCCGCGCAGATAAAGATGGAAACACAAACCGACAGTTCAAATTCCGCGCTCGTCTTCGTCTACAACGCCGACAGCGGCCTCTTCAACGCCGTCGCAGACATGGCGCACAAGGTTCTTTCTCCGCGCACCTATCGCTGCAACCTCTGCGCGCTCACCTATTCGACCTTCACCATGCGCCAAAGCTGGAAGCGTTTCCTCGAAACCCTCAACCGCCCCATCGAGTTTTTACACGCCGACGAATTGAAGACTCGTTACGCCATCTCCGGCGTCACCCTGCCAGCCGTCTTCACAAAACAACGCGACAGACTCCAACTCCTCCTCACAGCAGATTCCATCAATGCATGCACGACCACCGCCGACTTGCAGCGACTCATCGAGCATAGTCTACACCACTGATTCCGGCGTCCGTCGCCAGATTCAAAACAGACCCGACAGCAGGTAGCCTGCTCTCTCCGACGCTGCGTGGGACGGCGTCGGGATAGCGCATTTGCGTCAGCAGCTTACTGGTACGCGCTGCTCGCGGATGCGTATGAAGAGGACGGAAGCGGCTTCGTCGCCCAAGTTCATTCGTAGATGTAATGTCACAAAAGAGAAATGGCTACCCACAGGGCAGCCATTTCTCTCTGAAATATTGGCTCCGCAGGTAGGACTCGAACCTACAACCCTTCGGTTAACAGCCGAATGCTCTGCCATTGAGCTACGCCGGAAGAGATTGAGTTGTCGGAGCGCTGGCGGCGAACGGGTCGGGCCGGGGCGCGAGGAAATTTTTATAGCAGACGGGCCGAGGGGGTGTCAAACGGGTCGGGCCGCCTTGCGCGGGGGGCGCAGTTGAGAGATATTTGTCGCCGTAATCCCGCACTCTCAAAAGTCTCTTTCAGCTTGCCGCGCCGCGCCGGAAGCGCGGAGGAGGGGCCGGTATGGAGCGTCGCATCACTTCGTGGCAGAGTCCGAACCTGGGGATGGAGATGCCGATCGTGGCCTACGGGCACGCCGGCTACCCGCTGCTCATGTTCCCGACGGCGGCCGCGGACTTTTTGGAGTACGAGAGGTTCCACCTCGTGGAGTCCATCCGCCACCTCGTCGAGGCCGGCCGCGTCCGCGCCTACTCGGTCAACAGCGTCAACCGCTACGCGCTGATGAACGACCAGGCGCCGCCGCCCGTCAAGGCCGAGCTGCTCTCGCGCTTCGACCGTTACGTCACCGACGAGGTGCTGCCGCTCATCCGCAACGAGACGGGCGGCCTCGACCCCGTCACGACCGGCGCGAGCATGGGCGCGTACCTGGCCGCCAACACCTACTTCCGCCACCCTGACGTGGTGCGCGGCGTCATCGCCATGAGCGGCAGCTACGACGTGCGCGCCTACTTCGACGGCTACTCGGACGACAACGTCTACTTCAACAACCCCGTCTCCTACCTGCCGAACCTCGACGACGACTACTTCCTCCCGCGCCTGCGCGCCGCCGACGCCGTCGTCATCCTGACGGGGCAGGGCGCCTACGAGGCGCCCGAGCGCAGCCGCCAGCTCTCCGACATCCTTCGCTCGAAGGGCATCCCGCACACGCTCGACGTGTGGGGCCACGACGTCAACCACGACTGGCCCTGGTGGCGCAAGATGCTGCCGTACTGGCTCGACAGGCTGCTCTGAGTAGGAGGCAGACGGC
>DASVTU010000023.1:0-177538 GCA_036387415.1 Pyrinomonadaceae bacterium
GATGAGCGGCAGGCGCTGCACGGCGGCGAAATTCAAGCCTTCGTGGAACGCGCCCGTGCTCATCCCACCGTCGCCGATATAGGCAATCGCCACTATATCCTTCTTCTGCATACGCGCGCCCAGCACCACACCCGTCATCACAGGGATCATGTCGCCGAGGTGCGAGATCGGCCCGATAAAACCCTTCTCCATATCGCCGAAATGAATGTTCAAATCGCGCCCGCCCGAAGGCCCCCAGGCTTTCGCCATGTACTGCGCGAAAATCTCTCGCGGGCGAATCCCTTTGACGAGCACCGCGCCGAGGTCGCGTATGAGCGGCGCGATGAAATCCTGCGGCGAGAGCGCGTAACACGTCCCGACGGCGGTCGCTTCCTGACCGAGCGAACGAAACACGCCGCCGACCACCTTCGTCTGTCGATAGAGATTGACGAGACGTTCTTCCACCAATCGCGTCAGCATGAGATAACGGTACAACTCAAGCATCTGCTCCGTCGTGAGCGTTGTCTCGCTGGTGCAGACGAGTTCGCCCTCGGCGTTCAGAGGGTCGGGCGTCGTCAGCCCCGTCAAAGTCTCTAACGTCTCTGTGGTTTCCTGTGTCATCGCTTCTTCGCTCGTCGCACTCTGTGTGGCGGCTTCATCGCTGCCGACGCCGCGCGCCCGTTTCGTTTCTTCCGCATCGGCTTGCATGGCATCGCCGCCGCGCGTGGTTTTGGTTTTGCTCGCCGGACGCGGCGCGGCCTTGCGCTTTGTTTTGTTGGACATATCTCGAATAGTAAGCAGTAAGCCGTGAGCAGTAAGCAGACAGAAACTGCTTTTGATTTTACTGCTAACGGCTCACCGCTTACTGCTTACTCCTAAAAATGAATCGTCAAACCATGAATGCCTTCGGCAGCTTCCATGACGGATTCGGAGATGGTCGGATGCGCATGCATGGTGCGTCCGAGTTCTTCCGCCGTCGATTCGAGTTGCATGGCGACGCAGGCTTCGGCGATTAACTCTGTCGCGTGCGGCCCGACGATGTGGACGCCGAGCAGTTCGTCGTACTTCGTCTCGCTGACAATCTTAACGAAGCCCTCCTCTTCGCCGAGGATGCGCGCCTTGCCCGAAGCCGAGAAGGGAAACTTGGCGACCTTCACGTCGTAGCCCGCATCGCGCGCCTTCTGTTCCGTCAACCCGACGGAAGCGACTTCGGGGTCACAGTAAGTGCAAGAAGGGACGAGACGCATGTTGATTGGTTCGGCGTGCGCGCCCGCAATCTGTTCGACGGCGAGGATGCCTTCCTTCGACGCCAGATGCGCGAGCCACGGCGTCGGAATCACGTCGCCGATGGCGTAGACGTTCGGCTCACCCGTCCGGCAAAACTCATCCACCTGCACGCTCCCGCGCTCGACTTTGATGTTCGTCCCTTCCAGCCCCAAGCCTTCCAGATAAGGCATGCGCCCGACGGCGACCAGCAGCATCTCCGCTTCGAGCGTGACGGCTTCGCCCTTCGAGGTCTTGCCCGTGAGGCGAATCCCTGCGTCGGTCTTCTCAAGATTTTCGAGTTTGGTGTCGAGTTGCTGCTTAATCTTGCGCTTGCGAAATGCCTTCGAGAGTTCCGTCGAAATCTCTTCATCTTCGAGCGGAAGCAGGCGCGGCATGAGTTCCACAATCGTCGTCTCGCAACCGAAACGCGAATAGACGGACGCGAATTCGACGCCGACCGCGCCCGCGCCCATCACAATCAGCGACTTCGGCACGTCTTTGAGTTCGAGGATGTGGTCGCTGTTGACGACGCGTTCGCCGTCCGTCTCAAATCCCGGAATCGGGCGCACGACCGAACCCGTCGCGATGATGATGTTCTTGGTGTTGATGGTTTCGCTCTTGCCGTCCTCGCCCGTGACTTCGACTTTGCCCGGAAGCGACAGTTTGCCCTTACCCTTGAAGACCGTGATGGAGTTCTTCTTCATGAGAAACTCGATGCCCTTCGAGTTTTTCATCACGACCTTCTCTTTGCGCTTCTGCACGTCGGCGAACGCGAGTTGGATGCCCGTCGCCTGCACGCCGAAATCAGCCGCGTGCTGCATCTGTTCGTAGACGTGCGCGGACATCAAAAGCTGCTTCGTCGGGATACACCCGCGCAGCGTACACGTCCCGCCCAGACGCTTGTCCTTCTCCACCAGCGCAACCTTCAAACCCAACTGCGCCCCGCGAATCGCCGCCACATAACCGCCCGGCCCCGACCCGATAATCGTCACATCAAACTGTTCCGTAGACAATGTATCTTATCCTCTCTCGATTTAACGATGAATTAAAACAGTAGACAGTAGTCAGTAGCCAGCATCAAAATAGTTTGAGTGCTTTACTGATTGAATGCTTTTCAAGTGATGGTTATTTGTTAACAAGCTCAATGCTTTTCTACTAACTACTGGCTACTGTCTACTGTTCCTGCTTCCGCCTTCATCCGTTGCTTGTATTCTTCAATCTGCGCCGCGTGGTGCGTGTGATGTCGGAAGGTGACGACCTCGGCAAACTTGTAGGTGGGCGTCGCTTCGTCAACCTCATCCGGCAACGCGGCGAGCGTCTCTTCCATGCGTCTGTGCGCGGCGTCGAATTCGGCGCGCACCTCCGCCATCGAAGCGGCGCGACGTTCTTCCGTCGCACGCGCGTTGAAGTCATCAATCATCTGCTTATCAAACTTCTGCGGCTTCCATGTGCCGCGTTGTATCTCTTCGAGCATGCGCGTGCCCTCAATCTCCCACGCGCTGATGTGCGAGAGCGCATCTTTGACAGACCAATTCTCATTCAGACCCGTGCGCGTCGCCTCGGCTTCGCTCAGTCCGTCGAGCGCCGCGGTCAACTTTCCATGCGCCTCACGCACGCGTTCCAGTAGTTCCGTCTTCTTCATGAAGTCCTCCGAAATCTTGCGCGACACGCCACGGCGCTCGACATCTGCTGCTCCTCCTCGCTCGTCTTACACCGAGTCGAAGCCCTCGCCCGTCGGCGCAAGTCAACCGACCTGTACGCTCTATCGTTGGTTTTCTAAAAGAGGTCATTATAAACGCTCACGCCGCTTTCATCCAATCGTCCAGCGCGGGTCTGCCGGAAGCAGCTTTACATCTTGAACAACGATTGATAATCGCCGACCAACTTGTCGAGCTTTGCCTTAAACGAAGGGTCTTGCATCGACTGGCTCATATACTTAATCTGCAATCCCGCCACACTCATGATGTTATTCGTCACGCTCTCCAACATCTTATTCTTTGTCTCTTCGCTATTACTCACATCCGCGCCGCGCACGTTCTTGAGCGACTCCAACTTCGACGCTATCTCCGCCCTTCTCGCGTCCATCAACTTCTGCGCCTCGTCCACACCCGCGGAAGGATTCGGAGCCGTCTCGACTTTGCTCACCAACTCCTTCGTAAACCCATCCAACTCGCCCAACACTTCGTCAACGTCCGCATCCTTCTTGCAACCTGTCGCCGTCGCAAGCGTCGCGCAAACCAACCACACCACGACGAACCGCCAACACGCTCCTATCCGCTTCCTTCGCATCAAACAGACCACCTCCACACCTGCCCTCCAAAAGCGTTATGATGTAACAACGTGAGAAATCGAAAGTCAAGACACACACTTTTCATCAAGCGTTCGCCTTATCAAACCAATCCACTTGCCACACAACCGACGCTCTTTTTCAACGTCACCATCCGCATGACCAAACATCCGCCACAGACATACACGAAAGGACAACCCACATGAAACACTCCGCAGGCTTCCTCCAACTCGTCCAGAACGCCAAAACACGCATCCGCGAAATCTCCGTCGAGGAAACCCTCCGACGCCTCTCCACCGATGAAGCCACCCAACTCATCGACGTACGCGAAGACCACGAATGGCAACAAGGCCACGCTCAACGCGCACGCCACATGGGACGCGGCATCATCGAACGCGACATCGAACAACAAATCCCCGACAAAGACACGCCCCTCATCCTCTACTGCGGCGGCGGCTACCGCTCCGCCCTCTGCGCCGACAACCTCCAAACGATGGGCTACACCAACGTCTACTCCATGGACGGCGGCTGGAAAGCATGGAAAGAATCTGGCGCACCGATGGAGGGCGAATAAACCACAATGTTATAGTTTCTGCGGACTCAGAAAGAGACTCTCGGAGGGAGACGTGCGACGCCGATTGTGGTCTTTTCGGCGAGCGAGTGCGGAAGGGAAGCGCGCGAGGCGGGCGCGGATTTGTTTCTGAAGAAACCGCATGATGTCGAGTTGTTGGTGGAGACTATCAGGCGCGTGCTCGTCGCAGTCGGGAACGAGGCGAACGCTTAGCGTCGTGTCGATTGAGGATAGTGAAACAGTTTGAAACTCAATGAAATTATAACGGGTGTCGGTTGGTAAATGATGATATGCTCATTCTGTTTGAAGGGATGGGTTGAAAGTGAAGACACAAACAACCAAAGGGCACATCCTCTACGTCGAAGACCACGACGACACACGCATCTTGATGACCATTCTGCTCGAACAGGCAAACTTTCAAGTGACCTACGCGAGAAACGGCATGGAGTGTATGCGGTTGGCGGAAAGCGGGCAACACTTCGACCTCTATCTGCTCGACCATACTTTCCCCGATGCGTCGGGCGTGACGATATGCAAAGAACTTCGTAATATCGACCCCGACACGCCGATTCTTTTCTATTCGGGACGCGCCATGCCCGAAGAAAGAGAAGCCGCGCTCAAGGCCGGAGCGCAAGACTACCTGATTAAACCCACAGACATCTTCAATGTCGCAGAGCACGCCGCCAAGTGGATTGATGCAACGCGCAAACCTCCAACCTCAAACTAAGACCTACTTCCAAACCAGATTAGTCACAGAGACACGTAGATACAGAGCAAGCAAATTAAAGATGTTGCTTCCATACTTCTATTTCATCTCTGTATCTCCGTGTCTCTCTGGCATGTTTTGAGATGCCGACGCGTGAGCGTGTTGGTGTAGAATCGCGTGCCATATTATTATCAATCAAACTTCAAAGCGAGGCTCAGCGTATAAATTATCGAAGCGGCGCGAGCCTCGTTGTTTACGGAAAAGGATGAAACCTAAGATGTCAGAGAAAGCAGCGACGGGGCAGAGACAGGAGACGGCGAGCGACGCGGCGCACGGAGAGACGAACGCCACTGAGACGCGCGTCGAGACGGATTCGATGGGCGAAGTGCGCGTGCCTGTCAGTAGGTACTACGGCGCGCAAACCGCGCGTTCGCTCCATCATTTCAACATCGGCGACGACATCATGCCGCGCGAGATGATTCGCGCGCTCGGCATCTTGAAGAAGGCTGCCGCGCTCGTCAACGAAGAACTCGGCAAGTTACCAACGGATAAGGCGCGTCTGATTGTCGAGGCTGCCGACGAAGTAATCGAAGGCAAGTTGGACGAACACTTTCCGCTTAGAGTTTGGCAGACAGGCAGCGGAACGCAGACCAACATGAACGCCAACGAAGTTATCTCGAACCGCGCCATCGAACGCGCGGGCGGCGTGTTGGGAAGCAAGCAGCCCGTGCATCCGAACGACCACGTGAACATGTCCCAGTCCTCGAACGACACTTTCCCGACCGCCATGCACATCGCTGCCGCCGAACAGTTGAACAAACTCATCCCCGAAGTTGAAAGATTGCACGACGCGATTGATGCCAAAGCGAAAGAGTATGCGGATGTCGTCAAGATTGGGCGCACGCACTTGCAGGATGCGACGCCTCTGACGGTCGGGCAGGAGTTTTCGGGTTGGGCGAGCCTGCTGGCGCGTGATGTCGAACGTCTCAGGATGGTCTTGCCCGGTCTCTACGATTTAGCCATCGGCGGCACAGCGGTCGGTACGGGTTTGAATTCGCATCCCGAATTCGCGGAGCGCGCGGCGAGCAAGATTGCGGAGTTGACGGGATTGCCGTTTGCGCCGCATCCGAACAAGTTTGCGGCTCTCTCGGCGCACGACGAAGTTGTGTTTGCGAGCGGCGCGTTGAAAACGTTGGCCTGTTCGTTGATGAAGATTGCCAACGACATCCGTTGGCTCGGTTCGGGGCCGCGCGCTGGACTCGGCGAACTCGTCTTGCCGGAAAACGAACCCGGTTCGTCTATCATGCCGGGCAAAGTCAACCCGACGCAATCCGAAGCGATGACGATGGTGGCCGTGCAGGTCTTCGGCAACGACGCCGCCATCGGCTTCGCGGGTTCGCAGGGCAACTTCGAGTTGAACGTCTTCAACCCCGTCATGATTCACAACCTCCTTCATTCGATTCGACTGATGAAGGACGCCTGCCACGGCTTTGTCGATTACTGCGTCGAAGGAATCGAACTCAACCGCGCGCAAATCGACGCGCATTTGAAAAACTCGCTCATGCTCGTCACGGCTCTGAACCCGCATATCGGCTACGACCGCGCCGCGCAAGTGGCGAAAAACGCCCACAAGAAGGGCATCAGCTTGCGCGAATCCGCCGTCGAACTTGGTTTCCTGACGGGCGAGCAATTCGACGCCTACGTCAAACCCGAAGAGATGACCCATCCTTAACAGGAAGGGCGAAAAGGGGAAATGGGGAAATGGTGAAATGGAAAAAGATGCTTCTTGCCTTTACGCCCGTTTCGCCATTTCCCCTTTATCTGTCGGGCGCATCTTGGCGGGCGCGTTTGGCATCTAAATTGTTGTGGTTGTGAGGGTGTTTGAGTATGCGAAGGGGTTTGATAGAGAAGCGCGCGGGGCGGTTGGCTCTGCGGTTGCGCTTTGTTTCTCAAAGTTAGTATAGTTCGCGTTTCGCGTGGGCGACGGCGGGGCGTCTGTGTACGCAGGTCGTCGCGGAAGACGCGAAAGGAGTAAGGACGGAATGACTACGAACACTTTAACGGCGGTTCCGAAGTTGGAAGACTACTTCGGCGTGTCGGACGCGGAATTGAGCGAGCGTATCGAGGCGGCGCGGCGCGAATTGGGGCGGCGTGTTGTGATTCTCGGGCACCACTACCAACGCGACGACGTGATTCGACATGCCGATTTGACGGGCGACTCGTTCAAACTCTCCGTCATGGCGGCGGAGCGTCCCGACGCCGAATTTATCGTCTTCTGCGGCGTGCATTTCATGGCCGAGTCGGCGGACATTCTTTCCGCGCCGCATCAGAAAGTTATCCTGCCGGATTTGGGAGCGGGCTGTTCGATGGCCGACATGGCCTCCGCCGAACAGGTGGAAGATGCGTGGGAACAACTCGAATCCGTCGGTATCCTCGGCGACTTCTCCGTCATGCCGATTACTTACATGAATTCGTCGGCGGCGATTAAGGCTTTCTGCGGCGAGCACGGCGGCGTAGTCTGCACTTCGTCAAACGCCGTGCCGCTTTTCGACAAGAGTTTGAAGGAAGCCGACAAACTTTTCTTCTTCCCAGACCAACACTTGGGGCGCAACACGGGCGTCCGCTTCGGCATCCCCGTCGATGAGATGGCGCTCTGGGACCCGTCGAAGGAGTTGGGCGGAAACACGGAGGAACAACTGCGACGTGCGCGTCTGATTCTGTGGAAGGGACATTGCTCCGTGCACGGGCGTTTCCGCGAATGGCACGTCGAGCAGGTGCGACGCGAAGTGCCCGGCATTAAAGTGTTGGTGCATCCCGAATGCACGCGCGAAGTGGTCGCCAAATCCGACTTGAACGGTTCTACCGAGTTCATCATCAAGACGCTGGAAGCCGCGCCTGCGGGGTCGAAATGGGCGGTCGGCACGGAAGTTAATCTGGTTGACCGTCTGAAAAAGAGATTTCCAGACAAACACATTCAACTGCTCGCGCCCGACCTCTGCATGTGCGCCACGATGTATCGCATCGCGCCGCAGAACCTCGCGTGGGCGCTCGAATCGCTCGTCGCAGGCGAAGTGGTCAATCAAATCGTCGTGCCCGAAGAGACGGCGCGTTGGGCGCGCGTCGCGCTCGACCGCATGCTCGCAATCAAATAAAGGGATGAGGGCGGAGGGATGTGGGATGAATAAAAGACAAAGGGGTTTTATTCATCCCACATCCCTCCGCCCTCATCCCTTTTAATAAGGAGGGAAAGCAGCTTGGCTGATGCAAACGACCGCGTGGGAGAGAATGTTGACGGTCAATACTACGTCGATTCGTCGTGTATCGACTGTGATGTCTGCCGCGACACGGCTCCCGACAACTTCACACGTTCCGACAACAACGGTTACTCGTTCGTCTACAAACAACCGGACACGGAAGACGAACGCGCACTCTGCGAAGAAGCCCTCATGGCCTGTCCTGTCGAAGCCATCGGCAACGACGGCTGACAAACAGCATTCCTTCCAAATTCACAATGATAAGGCCGCGCGCGAAGCTTACGAAAATGCTCCTCCTGCGGTCTTGATTTTTGCCCGACGCATCATAAATCAAAGCGCGGAGGCTTCTAAATCACAATCTTAATCCAGCCGTCTTCGATGCGGACTTCGTAGGATTCGACGGGGATGGAGGCGCGATTGAGGCATGCGCCGGAACGCACGTCGAAGCGCCAGCCGTGCCAGTCGCATGTGACGGAATGACCGTGGAGTTGACCGTCGGCGAGGGGTGCGCCCTTGTGCGGGCAGAAGTTGTCGATGGCGTAGAACTCGCCGCCGATGTGATAGAGGGCGAGTTCCTGCCCGTTGTCGAGTTCGACGGTTGCGCCGCGCCCGTCGGGCACATCTTCGACGCGCCCGACGGTGACAAGTTCTCCTGTGCGTCGCGGGCGTCGGAGATTGTCGAAAGTTGATTCGGATGGAGACATTCTGTTTGAAATCGTAACAAACGGCGTCGCGCCTGTGCAACGGACGTTGATGCGCGGCGGACGAGAGGTGTCTGTATCGGTTTCGGCGCATGAAGTGTAGGCTTTAGATTGAAAGATGCAAGTTTGGTTGCGTTGTGCGTTCAGAGAGAGGAAGCGGGCGCGCCGTTTCATCTCTTTATCTCTCCTGCGGGCGCGTCGAATAAAAATATAAAGGGAGTGCAAAAATGAAGAAGCAGATAAGAGTGCTGGTGAGCGTCGTCGTGTTGACGTTGCTGTTATCGTCCGGCGTTGTCGAGGCGGCGAGAAGACAGGCGACGACCGCGAGGGAACTAACGGTGCGCGGACGACTCGCGCAGACAACCGACGAGAGAGATTGGTTGATTGCGGGCGCGTCGAGAACGTATTTGATTCTTAATCCGCAAAAATTTCAGAACGAGACGTGGTTCCGTGAAGGGACGGAAGTTGACGCCACGGGCGTTGAGAGGTCTGGGACGAGCACGATGTATCCGAAAGGAACTCCGTTCGAGGTGCGTTCGATGCGACCGCGCGACGGCGCAAGCAATGATGGTGCGACAGTGACGGGTGGCGCGAGCGCAAGAGCGTTGACGCGCGTATCTGTCACGGGCGATGCGATTGTGCAGGCGCAACCCGATACGGCTATCGTGTCGATTGCCGTCCTGACGCAGAACGCGAGTGCGTCGGAGGCACAGGCGGAGAACGCGAGTCGGACGGATGCAGTAATGCGCGCCGTACGCGCGGCGGCGGGCGCAGACGCAGAGGTCAAAACAGGTGGTTACAGTCTGCAACCACAGTATGCTTACAAAGAGGGACAGTCGCCGACGATTACGAGTTACATCGCGCGCAACAGCGTCGTCGTTACGATGTCGGAACTGGGTCGCGTCGGCGCGGTGATTGACGCGGCCTCGCGCGCCGGAGCCAACAGCGTAGATAACCTACAGTTTACGCTGCGACGCGACAAACTGGCGCGTACACAAGCCCTCACCGAAGCGACGCAGGAGGCGCTCAGCAAAGCGAAAGTTATCGCGCAGGCGCTCGGCGGTCGAGTCGTCCGCATCTACGAAGTACAAGAAGGTGGTGCGTCGCGTCCGCCCATCATCTATACGAAGCAGATGGAAATGTCACGGACGAGCATGGCGGATGCGCCGCCCACGCCCGTCGAACCCGGCTCACTCGACATCACCTCGCAAGTCCAACTGGTCGCCGAAATCGAAACCCAACCGTGACCGACAGGGACGAAGGATGAAGGGAAAGCATTGGCTCATTGATTCATCGGTTCATTGATTCATTGTGTGATTTAATCAATGAATCAATAAATCAATGCTTCCCCCTTCATCCCTCCGCCCTCATCCTTCATCCCTTCATGCCCGCCCTCATCCCTGCCATGTTGTCTTGCTGAAAATCTGTGTGGATGCGAGTATAATTGGGTTCCCCTTGAAGTAATCGTAAAGAGAGAGCCGTGGCGGACGCGTCTGTGTGTGCGCCGCTCGCGGTGGTCGCTCGCGCCGTCGGATTCCGGTGGGCGGGAGTGCGCCTCTCTTTCATGTGCAGAAATCTTTCAGGAGGAAGCCATGTCGAGATACCGCAACGACCGAGATGATTTTAATGACGACCGCCACCGTTACGGTCGCGGCGACGATGATGACTCGTACGAACCCTCGCGCGGAGATTTTTATGGCGGGAGGGGTTCTTCCGGCGACCGCGACGATTATCGACGCAATCGCTCCGACGATGAACGCGCCGGATTCACGATGACCTCGCGCAGAGGCGGCGGCGTCATCAGACGCGACTACGGCGACTATGGCGGACGCGACCCGCGCGACGACCGCGCCAACTTCGCACCACCACCTCCTCTTCCTCCGCGTCGCAGTCGCCGGGACGATTACGACTACGACGAATATGAACGCGGCGGCGGTCGCGGGCGTTACGAGCGCGATGAAGACGAAGGACGTTCGCTGTGGGATGAGGGGCGCGAATACTTGCGCGAGAGATTGGGCGGCGGGCGTCGTCGAGAGGGGCGCGGCGCATCGCGTTCGCATGTGCGCTGCCGCGACATCATGACGCGCGACGTGACGGTCGCCACGCGCGAAACAACGCTCGAAGGTGTGGCAAAGATGATGCGCGACGAGGACACGGGTGTTATTCCGGTCGTCGAACGCGCCGAAAGTCTCACGGATTTGGGTGAGACAGAGAGACCCGACGTTAACCGCGCGCAACCCAACGTCGTCGGCAGCAGCGGCAAACTCGTCGGACTCATCACCGACCGCGACATCGTTGTCCGCGCCATTGCCGAAGGCAAAGACGCGCGCACGATACGCGCCGAAGAGATTATGACCACAGACATTCACACCGCTCAACCCAACGACCGCGTAATCGACGCGATACGCAAGATGGGCGACAAACAGGTGCGCCGCATTCCGGTCGTTGACCGCGACAACATTCTGCGCGGCATCATCTCGATGGCCGATGTCGCGCTCGAAACCGAAGACGACCGCGAACTGGCCGACGCGCTCGAAGAGATTTCGAGCGGTTCGTCATTCTGGAATCGCGTCTTCGGCTGATTCAACACAGTGATGAGTAATGAGTGATGGATGATGAGATAAAGTTCTTATCTTCCAACTCATCACTCATTACTCATCACGCATCACACATCACTTTTTTATGGCTAAGTCTATCGAACGTTATTTTCGTCTGATGCCGAAGGCGAACATGCTGCGACCGAGCGGTCGCTTGTGGTATCCGTCGGCGGATGTTTACAGGACGCGCGAGGGGTGGATTGTGAAGGTCGAGTTGGCGGGCGTCTCGGCGGATGAAATCGAGGTGAGCATCGCGGGCGAAACTCTCAGTCTGACGGGTTGCCGCCGCGACACTTTCTGTACCGAAACCATCTCCTGTCACCAACTGGAAATCACCTATAGTCGTTTTGAAAAGGTGATTCAGTTTCCGTGTCCGATTGAGGGCGCTGTGGTCAAGGCCGATTACCGCGATGGCCTGCTCATTCTCTACCTGCGAAGTCCTGAAAATTGCGAACAGACGCAGTAGTTTTCGTTTGACAGCATTTTATTCAACAGGGTAATGGTTCGACATGACTGAAGAAACTTTGAGCATCAACCCGACACCGGAACCGGACACTCCGCCGCAAACCGCGAGCAACGAGACTGCCCAACAACAATCCGTGCCCGGCGTATTTGAAATCGCCGTCCTGCCTTTGCAGGGAACGACGCTCTTTCCCGGTACGATTGTGCCGCTCGCGGCGGGTCGTCCGCGTTCGGTCGCGGCGGTCGAAGCAGCGTTGGCGACGGAGGAAAAACTTGTCGCTTGCGTCACAGTGCGCGAAGGTCGCGGCACCGAGACGGAAGCGACGCCGCCCGCAGACCTCTACGATGTCGGCACGCTGGTAATGGTCAAGCGCATGATGCGCGTGCCCGATGCGCTCCAACTCATCGTGCAGGGAACCGAACGCATCAAAGTCTTGGAGTGGACGCAAACTGACCCGCACCTGCGTGCGCGCGTCCACGTTCTCACGCCGCCAGAGACGAAGAACGCGGATGAAGTCGAAGCCCTGTGGCGCAACGTTCGTTCGTTGGTTGAGCGTGCGCTGGCGATGCTGCCGGAGATTCCGCCCGAAGTGCGCGGCGCGGTGCTCGGCTCGAACGACCCCGTTCAACTCGCATATTTCCTCGGCTCGATTCTCAATCTCGGCACCGAGCAGGAGCAATCCATGCTCGAAGCCAACACGGTTGACAAACTACTGCAACTCGCATACACGCGTCTCGCACACGAAATCGAAATCATGGAACTGCGTTCCAAGATTGCCAGCGAAGCGCAAAGCGAGATGAACAAAGCGCAACGCGACTACTTTCTACGCCAGCAGATGCGCGCGATTCAGAAAGAACTCGGCGACGACGAAGGCGGTGAACGCGCCGAAGCGGAAATGATGCGCGAGCGTCTCGACCAGGCAGACCTGCCCGAAGACGTACGCAAGGAGGCCGAACGCGAACTCAAACGCATGGAGCGTCTGCCTGCCGCCGCGCCCGATTACCACGTCATCCGCACCTACCTCGAATACGTGCTCGAACTGCCGTGGAAAAAATCTTCCGCCGATAAACTCGACCTGAACGAAGCGCGACGCATCCTCGACGAAGACCACTATGGCCTCGATGATGTCAAAGAACGAATTCTGGAATTTCTCGCCGTCGTCAAACTGCGTCCTGATTCCAAGAGTCCGATACTTTGTTTCGTGGGGCCGCCAGGCGTCGGCAAGACATCTCTGGGTCGTTCGATTGCGCGTGCGTTGGGACGCGAGTTCGAGCGTCTGTCACTAGGCGGCGTGCGCGATGAGGCGGAACTGCGCGGCCATCGTCGCACATACATCGGTGCGTTGCCGGGTCGCATTATTCAGTCTTTGCGTCGCGCCGCCGTCAACAATCCCGTCATGATGCTCGACGAGATTGACAAACTCGGCGCGGACTTTCGCGGCGACCCCGCCTCCGCGCTCCTCGAAATTCTCGACCCGCAACAGAACAACAGTTTCCGCGACCACTACATCGACCTCCCGTTCGATTTGTCGCGCGTCTTCTTCATCGCCACGGCCAATCAACTCGGGCCGATTCCGCCGCCCCTGCGCGACCGCATGGAGATTATTTCGCTCTCCGGCTACAGCGATCAGGAAAAACTCCACATTGCCACGCGCTATCTCGTCCCGCGACAGGTGAAGGATAACGGGCTTGACGAAGCGCAATTCGAAATCACCGACGACGCGTTGATGCTTATCGCCGCGCGCTACACGCGCGAAGCGGGCGTGCGTCAATTGGAACGCGCCGTCGGTCGTGTGGCGCGTAAGGCGGCCTTGCGTGTGGCGCGGGGCGAGGCGGAGAAGATTCGCGTCGATGCGTCCGACATCAAGGAGTTGCTCGGCGCGCCGCGCTTCTTCCCCGAAGAGGCGCGCAAGGAGTTGCCCGCAGGCGTGGCGACGGGCATGGCGTGGACGGAGATGGGAGGCCAACTGCTGTTCATCGAAGCGACGCTTTTGCCCGGCGGTTCCGGCTTAACCATTACCGGACAACTCGGCGAAGTGATGCAGGAATCGGCGCGCGCAGCACGTTCTTATCTCTGGGCGCACGCGGGCGAGTTCGGACTCGAACAGTCGATGTTCAAATCCTACGGCATCCACTTGCACGTTCCCGCCGGAGCGATTCCGAAGGACGGCCCTTCGGCGGGCGTGGCGATAACGTCCGCGCTTTCGTCGCTGATGACGGGACGACGCGTGCGTTCCGACACGTCGATGACGGGCGAAATCACGCTCTCCGGCCTCGTCTTTCCCGTCGGCGGCATCAAGGAGAAAGTGCTCGCGGCGCATCGCGCGGGGATTCGCCGCATCGTTCTGCCCGCACGCAACGAAGCCGACATCGAAGACATTCCGGCAGACGTGCGCGGTGAACTTGAGTTCGTTTTCGTCTCGCGCATCGGCGAAGCCCTCGATGCGACGCTCGAAAAACTCGTCGCCGCTCCGCCGCCGCCCGTCGTGCCGCCCAAGACCGACGCGCGCCTCGCTAACTCGACGACGACGCTCGAACAGACGGAACTCGAACCTTTGCGCGTCCGTGAGAAATAGTCGCGCGGCGCGAAACGTATCGAATATTGAACGAACGAGGAGACAAGGGATGGTCAGCAAAAAAGCGCAGAGCAAAGCGGGCATCGCAGAGAAACGACGCGGCCAACAGATGGGCGACGAACGCAGCGCGCCCGACCGCACACTCGACGCCAAGACGGCGACTCCCGCCTTGCGCGGTCGCCGCAAGAGCGCCAGCAAATTCTTCGGCGACGATTCATCACAAAACGTCGGCAGCGACGGCGAAGCCCCGCGCGACAACACTCCTTCCGTCCCCGCCGCCATCCCGACAGGCACCAAACTCGGCGAATCGGGCGGCGAACGCGTCTTCAAACAACGGCAGAAAAGAAATCAGAAATAGAACGACGGCAAAGGCTAAAGGGTCAAAGGGAAAGGGTAAAAGGAATAGCCCGTTTGTGGCTTCTTCCTTTTACCCTTTTCGCCTTTTAACCGTTTTCGCTTTTGCTATTCGACCGTCCAGGTGTCGCCGCTGTTGATGAGTTTTTCGAGGTTGCCGAGTCCTTGTTTGGAGATGGCGGCGTGAATTTGGGCGTTCATCATATCTTCGTAGGTTTCGCGTTGAACGTCGCGGAAGATGCCGATGGGCTGCGGAAACTCTGGATACTCCATGCGCGCGAGCATGAAGGCGACCGAAGGGTCTTTGAGATGAATGTCGTGGACGAGGAGGTCGTTTTCGTTGAGTCCGGTTTCCGCGCCTAGTTGGACGACTTCGGGTTGTGCGCCGTTCATGCGGATGCCACGGTCGCGGTTCTTGCCGAAGACCATCGGCTTGCCGTGTTCGAGATAAATCATGTGGTCGCTGCGGATGGAGCGGTCGGTGAAATACTCGAAGGCGTGGTCGTTGAAGATGTTGCAGTTCTGATAGACCTCGACGAAGGAGACGCCCTTGTGATGCGCGGCGGCGGTGACGGTCGCGCCGAGGTGTTTCACGTCGATGTCGAGCGAGCGTGCGACGAAGGTGGCCTCCGATGCGATGGCGAGCGAGAGTGGGTTGACCGGATAATCAATCGCGCCCATCGGAGTCGATTTCGTCTTCTTACCGATTTCGGAAGTCGGGCTGTACTGCCCTTTCGTCAGACCGTAGATGCGGTTATTGAAAAGGATGTAATTGAGGTCGAGGTTGCGTCGGATGGCATGCATGAAATGGTTGCCGCCGATGGAGAGCGCGTCGCCGTCACCCGTGATGACCCAGACGCTCAAGTCGGAGTTGGCGGCCTTGATACCAGTGGCGACGGCGGGCGCGCGTCCGTGAATCGAGTGGAAGCCATAGGTGTTCATGTAGTAGGGGAAGCGGCTGGAACAGCCGATGCCGGAGACGAAGACAATCTTCTCGCGCGGCACGCCGAGTTCGGGCATCACCTTCTGCACGTTCGCCAGTATCGAATAGTCGCCGCAACCCGGACACCAGCGCACTTCCTGACCAGACACGAAATCCGCCTTCGTCAACTGCGCGGGCGGAGGCGCCGCAGCGCCCGCGACAACCGAGCCGGGTTCGCTCTCCGGCGAAGGGCCGCTCCCAGACACGTTGCCGCCGATGCTGCCCAAGCCTTCATTCTTCTCGTCGGTTTGGTTTCCGTTGCTGCCGTTTCCGGCATTTCCTACGCTCATTAAGAACTCCTTAAACTTCAGAAACGGCGTCCGCCTCGGCGTCCGTCGCATGATGATTACTGATAAAAATGGATTCGTCGGCGGCGGAAGATTTGTCTTTTACGTCGGCTGTCACTTCCTCAGACTCCGACCAACTACCTCTGATGAATGCTTCATGCTGCGCGTTGCGCTTCATGAATTTGTCATAACGTTTGACGGCCTTTTTGCCCTGATAATAGAGACGACAAACGGGCTGCCCCTCCGACGTGCGGAGTTCGAGACACGGCTCAGGCCCGAAACCGGGGTCGAGATAGATGAAAGCAAACTCCGCGATGAGTTCCGGTTTGAAATGGATGTGGCAGTTGGGGCGATTCTTCTTTTGCAGAACTTGTTCGTCGCCATCGAAGCCGAGTTCGAGCCGACCCACAATGTTGGCCGACGCCGCCGCGTTCGGCACCGCCGCCACGAAGCGTCCCATCTTCGACGCCGCTTCAACCAAATCCCAAAAGATTTCTGCTTCCATCGTGCTTTCCTATGGACTACTTAATTTCCCCATCTACAAATACTCTCCGACCTTCTCGACGATTTCGCGTATCTGGAACGGACGGCCTTTGACTTTGGAGAAGGCGACGGCGTCGATGAGATATTTGGCGCGAATCATGGTGGCGAGTTGGCCGAGGTTCATTTCGGGGATGATGACGCGCTCGAAACTTCGCAGCACTTCCCCGAGATTCTTGGGGAAGGGATTGAGATAACGCAGGTGCGCGCTCGAAACGCTCTTGCCTTCGCGTTGCAGACGTTCGACCGCAGAGGTGATGGAACCATAGGTCGAACCCCAACCGAGGACTAGAACTTTGCCCGTCGGCTCGCCGAAGACTTCGATGTCGGGGATGTCTTGTGCGGCGCGGTCGATTTTCTCCTGACGAAGTTTGACCATGAAGTGATGGTTTTCGGGGTCGTAATTGACGTTGCCGCTCAAGTGTTGCTTTTCGATGCCGCCGATGCGGTGTTCGAGACCGGGCGTGCCGGGCACGGCATAGGGACGTGCGAGCGTCTGCTCGTCGCGCGAGTAGGGCAGAAAGTTTTCCGGGTCGTCGGCAAACTTGACTTCAATCTTCGGGAGTTCGGAGATGGCCGGAATCATCCACGGCTCGGCACCATTAGCCAGGTAGCCGTCGGAGAGATAGAAGACGGGCGTCATGTATTTGAATGCAAGGCGGACGGATTCAATCGCCATCTGGAAGCAATCGGCGGGCGTCGAGGGCGCAATCACAATGGCGGGACACTCGCCGTTTCTGCCCCAGACCGCTTGAAAGAGGTCGGCTTGTTCGGTCTTGGTCGGCAGACCCGTCGAAGGGCCACCGCGTTGTACGTTGACGATGACGAGCGGCAGTTCCGCCATCACGGCGAGGCCGATGGCCTCCTGTTTCAGTGCGACGCCGGGGCCGGAGGTTCCCGTCAGGCCGATGTGTCCGGCGAACGACGCGCCGATAGCCGCGCAGACCGCCGCGATTTCATCTTCGGCCTGAAAAGTTCGGACGCCGAAATTCTTGTGACGCGAGAGTTCGTGAAGGATGTCGGAAGCGGGCGTAATCGGATAGGAGCCGTAAAAGAGCGGGCGTCCAGACAGTTCTGAGGCCGCGACGAAACCGATGGCGGTCGCTTCGTTGCCAGTGATTTTTCGATACTTGCCGGGCGCGATGACGGCCTTCTTGACCTTGTAGTGGGTGGTGAAAACTTCGGTCGTGTCGGCGAAGTTGTAGCCCGTGCGGAGCACGATTTCGTTGGCACGTCCCACTTCGGGGAGTTTGGAGAATTTGGCGCGAATCCATTCGAGCGTCGGCTCAAGCGGGCGGTCGTAAAGCCAGTAGAGGACGCCGAGCGCGAAGAAGTTTTTGCACCTGTCCATCTCCTTGCGCGTGAGCTTAACCTGATCTTTGAGCGCCGTGAGATTGAGCGAGGTAATGGGCAACTTATGTACGCGATAGCCCGCGAGCGTGCCATCTTCGAGCGGGTTCGCGCCGTAGGCGGCCTTCTTCAAGTTCTCTTTGTTGAACTCGTCCGTGTTGACGATGATGGTGCCGCCGTCTTCGAGGTCGGAGAGATTGACCTTGAGTGCGGCGGGGTTCATGGCGACGAGGACGTTGGGTTGGTCGCCGGGCGTGCGTATATCCTGACTCGAAAAGTTCAACTGAAAACCACTGACGCCGGGCAGACTTCCGGCAGGCGCGCGAATCTCTGCGGGGAAGTCGGGCAGCGTCGAGATGTCGTTGCCGACAACCGCCGACGTGTTCGTAAACTGCGTGCCCGTCAACTGCATGCCGTCGCCGGAGTCTCCGGCGAAGCGAATGGTGACGGTTTCAACCTCTTCGAGACTCTTCTCCAACTGGTCAACAGGCGGTTCGATGATGGCGCTCATACTCTTGCTTTTAATCCTTTGTCGAGTGGAAAGAATTCAGACGTGCGGCTCGGCAATCATTGTACACACACACTCGCACGCGACTCAAGCAGCGCGCCCGTCAAGCACACGACCCGCCACGCGTTCATCGCAGCAACAAGAAATCATGCGTCGTCGCTTTTGGCAAAACGCCACAAGGTCGCTGCCGCTTCGGCATCCTGCAAGGCGTTTGACGTGCACGATTGCGGAAAAAGCCGCCAAAATCGCGTGGCATGTCGATTGAAGATGAATAGTCGCGGGAGGACACGAAAAATGAACACCATCGTTATCACCTACCTGACATACCTCGGCATCAGCATTGCTCTCACCATCTGGGTCGCGCAAACGCTGCACAAGAATGGACGCGTCTTTCTCGTCGATGTCTTTCGCGGCAACGAGGCGCTGGCCGATTCGGTGAACCACCTGCTGGTGGTCGGCTTCTATCTCATCAACTTCGGCTACGTCACGCTCGCACTACGCATCGGCTACGATGTCGAGACGGCGCGTGCAGGTATAGAGGCTCTGTCGTGGAAAGTCGGGCTGGTGCTGCTCGTCCTCGGCGCGATGCACTTCTTCAACCTCTTCGTCTTTAGCCGCATCCGCAGTAATTCAAACGACGAACCTGCCCCGCCACTGACAACGCAGGATTACGTCTCATTCCGCATGCGCGAGCCGCACACGGCGGACGGCACGCAGGAGTGACACGGCGACACACCACGAAGCGAACGAGCGGCGGCGCACGACGAAGCGGACAGCGGCGACGCACGACAAAGCTGTGAAGCACGAAAAAGACTCACGCCGGAATCGCTTCAAGCGATTCCGGCGTGAGTCTTTTTCGTGGACGTGTTTTCTTGCGTGTGCGGCGGCGCGCGTCGAAGTTTAGCTGGCGCTGGCTGCGCCCGCGGTGTCGGTCGCGGGAGAAGTTGCGCCGGACGATGCGCTGCTCGCGGGTCTATCTTTGGAGGAAGAACCGCTTGAGGAAGTGCTGCTGCCCGTCGAGGCGGAGGTTGCGCCAGTCGTCGTGGCGGTGCTGCTCGTTGAGGAGTTGGTGCCAGAGATGCCGTTGGCGATGTCCTGTTCGCGTTTGTCGAGCGACTCTTTGAGTTGTACCATGCGGCAACTGCCTTCAAAGAGCGCGCCGTTTTCGATGACGAGCGCGGGCGTCTGGATGTTGCCGTTGACCTTCGCGACGCGACCCATCTCGATGCGCTTGGAGGCGATGATGTCACCGTTGACCGTGCCATAAATCTGCGCGACGGAGACTTCGATGTTGGCATCTACCTGCCCGTTGGTGCTGATGATGAGCGTGCCATCCTGCGAACTGACGCGTCCCGAAAGATGTCCGTCAACGCGCAGCATGCCTTTGAAACTCGCTTCACCCGTCAACACCGTGCCGTTGCCGACGAAGCCGGAGAGCGTGCCTTCCTTGATGTCGCGCGCAAGCGATTCGCTCTCGGTGATGGCGCGCGAAGTGGCGGGCGATTGGACGGACGGTTGATAGGAGCCGTCGGAGGCGGACGCGCTGCCGGACGGCGTGCCGGTGGGAGCGGCGGCGGCGTTGCCATAGGCGGCGTTGGTGCCGGTGTTGCCATAGGTTGAGACGGGCGGCGGCGGGGTGTGGTCGGCGGTCGCGTCGTTTTTATCGTCTTTTGGATTTCTTCCCATTCTAAGCATCGTCGTATTCTCCCCTAACACGGAAGGTTCGCGTGTGGTTGGCCGAGAGCAAACAAGTGTGTGCTTCGAGAATTCAAACATGAACCGGACGGTGCGTGTCCTGTCGCGGTCGTGGTCGTCGTGAATGAAAGCCGATGTAGAGAGATTGGCTGAACGTCCTTGCGCTCAGCAAAGGCTATCACTGATACCGCTTTCGAGAAGCGTTCCGAGATGATAAGTCAAAGCGTGACGGGTGACAAGAAGAAACACCTGCACGGTAAGTGGTAGACAGTGAATGGTAAATGGTAAATGGATAAAACATGTTCTTTCTACTTGCCAGCGACCATTCATCATTCAACATTTACGTCTCCGATTATTTGGCGACTTTCGCTTGGGCGCGGTTTGTTTTAACTTATCGGCGGCATAGACGTTCAAATTTTTCGTTTCGCATGGGAGAGAAAATTTTATGGCAGGCGAAATGGTCGAATTCAAAAGCAACGGCGGCACGACCGGAGGGTATCTTTCCGTGCCTCCGTCGGGCACGGGCGCGGGCGTGATTGTTTTGCAGGAATGGTGGGGACTTGTGCCGCACATCCGCGACGTGTGCGACCGCTTTGCCGCCGAAAGGTTCGTCGCCCTCGCGCCCGACCTCTATCATGGGCAGAGCACCACCTCGCCCGACGAGGCGGGCAAACTCATGATGGCGATGAACATCGACCAGACCGAGCGTGACCTACGCGGCGCGATTCAGTATTTACTGAACCACGACGGCGTGACATCCGCGACCGTCGGCACCGTCGGCTTCTGCATGGGCGGCGCACTCTCGCTCTTTGCCGCCTCGAAAAATCCGCAGGTCGGCGCGTGCGTCGTCTTTTATGGCGGACACCCGGCGGTCAAACCCGACCTGGAAAATCTGCGTGCACCGGTTCTCGGCTTCTACGCCGCGCGAGACGGTTTCGTCACGCCCGCATTGGTGCGCGAACTCGAACAGAAGCTCAACGCCCTCGGCAAACCAAACGAACTTCACATCTACGACGACACCGACCACGCCTTCTTCAACGACCAACGCCCCGAAGTCTTCAACCCGCAAGCCGCACACGACTCATGGCGACGCACCATCGAATTCTTCCGGCAACATCTCGGCGCTTGAACCAAAACGGCGACGCGAGAGACGACGCGAAAACGCTTGGAAGCAGGTTTGAAGAGGGCAAAGCGTCCGAATTCGTCTCTCCGTCGTCGCACTGTTATAATGAGCCGCTTTATTTAACTCAACATTAGGATGGAGTCAGTTAATGTCAAACAGCGAAGTGATAGACAATCAGCAGACGATTATCTCCAATCAGCAAACAATCCTCTCGAATCAGGAGCGCATCGAGGCTAATCAGGCCAAGCTTGAACAAATGCTGTCGAATCAGGAGACGATTATGTCGAATCAGGAACGGATACTCGCCAACCAGCAAGAGATTCTATCTAAATTCGACAAGTAGCGGCTCGCTTGTTGCGTTATGTGCAGAAATGTGGCGGCGGCGACGCGGGAGTAAGCGAGATAAGGGTAGAAGTTGATGTTTGCTGAGAGCAAAGTGAAGACAAAATTGCTGCGCCAGATGGGCGAGGCGATTAAGGATTTCGGGATGATTGAGGATGGCGACCGCGTGATGGTCTGTCTGTCGGGCGGCAAGGATAGTTATACGCTGCTCGACCTCTTGATGGACGTGCGCGAGCGTGCGCCCGTCAAGTTTGATTTGCTGGCAGTTAACCTCGACCAGAAACAACCGAACTTTCCGGCGGACGTGTTGCCTGAATATCTCGAACGCGTCGGCGTCGCTTATCGCATCGTCGAGCGCGATACGTATTCGACGGTGAAACGTCTTGTACCGGAGGGGAAGACTTACTGCTCCGTGTGCTCGCGTCTGCGTCGCGGCATTCTTTATCAAACGGCGCTCGACGAGGGCTGCACGAAAATCGCGCTCGGCCATCATGCCGACGACATCATCACGACCTTTCTCCTCAACATCTTTTTCGTCGGCACGCTCAAGGCCATGCCGCCCGTCCTGCGTTCCAACGACGGGCGCAACACAGTCATCCGCCCGCTCGCGTATTGCCGCGAGTCGGACATCGTGGAGTATGCCGCCCAGAAACAGTTTCCGATTATTCCGTGCGACCTCTGTGGCTCGCAGACTAACTTAAAGCGTGCGCGCATCAAACGTCTGATTACCGACTTGGAGAAGGAGATTCCGCACGTCCGCGCTTCGATGTTGACCGCGCTCGGCAATGCCGTGCCGAGTCACCTGCTCGACCCCGCACTCTTCGATTTCAAATCTCTGCGCGCAGGCAGGGGCGACATCGAAGCCGAACTCGACACGGCCATCGGCCACACGGACGCGCCCGACGCAACACCCGCGCTCGTCTCGCTCGCCTGAAACCACGATGGCTCCCAAAATCAAACCAGCGGCGCTCGACTTCAGCGCATTTCCCGTGGGCGCGGTCAGCGATTACACGACGCTCATCTGCCTCGCCTGCATCTTCGATGTGTTCACGGGTTTGATGAATCTCGCGCCGCGCACAGCCTACACGGAAATCCGTCGCTACACGCCCGCCGTCGAAGAGTTGACCGCCGTCGAGCCTAAGCGTCCCTATTTCAACTCCGAAGAGAAACACCCGCGCTGCCCCTACTGCGATTCCACGAAGCGTTGGCACGCGCGTCTCGACACCTATCGCATCGAAGGCGGCAAACCGACGGACACCGCGCGCCGCGCGCTCGTCAAATCGTTGCCGAAGTTGGGCGAGCAGTTCGTCGTCATCGAAACGAAATCCAACTCGCGCGCACTCTTCTTTGAATGGCTCGACGCGCTCGGTCGTCGTCTCGATTTAGATGCGGACGATTCGTGGATGCGCGAAGCGACGCGCGCTTACCTCATGCGTCGTGAACCGAAGACGGATTGGGCGGAAGCGTTTGAAGGCGTGCGGCAGTTGCGGCGTTCGCAGAGATTGGAGGAAGGATGGGAGCGCGACGGTTCGCGTCTCTTTCTCGCGCCCGCGCTCTACAACGATGCGTTGCTTGTGCAGTATCTCCTGAGCCGTTCGCACAAGCACGGCGGGCGCACGCTCGAAGGACGCCTGACGCTTCTGGAACTCGTCCGGCGCATGCGCTATTCAGGACATCTAGACGCGCTCGGACTGACCGAACGCGACCAGTTTGATGTCCTCGAAAAACTGGTCGAACATCTCACGGGCGGCGACGCTACAGTCAAACTCTACTACATCCTCGACCGCCGCGTTTTTCTCGACAAAGTAAAAACCGTCTACTCAAGCTACGCCTGAAAACAGGGATGAGGGATGAGGACGGAGGGATGAAAGAAAACCTTTCAACTTCATGTCCCACGGCTTTCATCCCTCTCCTCACATCGCTGCTCTTAGCGGTTCATCTTGTTAAAGTGCAGGCGAAGGGCTGCGGGGAGCGAAATGTCTTCGAGTCGGAAGATGGCATACTGCGCGTGCTCAGTTTTAGTGAGACGGTAGATGCCGGGTTTGCCTGCGGCGCTGCTGGTGCCTTGCAGTTCTTGAAGATACTGCTGCGCCTCGAAGATGGTCGGACGCCTGTTCCGGCGTATGTGTTGTTCGCTCATCGCATCGATGACGTACGACTTCAAGAGCTTCGGCCAGTATTTGGCAAACAGCGCAGGGCTGGCGAAGGCGTCAGCCCAGACCAACTCGCCGTTGCGCGCCACGACGACGCCCACCACGTTCGGCGCAAGCACACTCTTCTCAAGCGCCCTGATGTAATTCTCCATCGTGCCCGCAACTTTCTTGCTGGCATAGACCTCTTGGTAAGTGTCTGTCGATGTGGCCGTGCCGAGTCGCGCGTTGTTGGCGCTGACTTCTTTCCAGACTTCGCCCTGCTGCTTCTTATCCTGCGCCGCCGCCCGCAGTTTCGGATGCGAGATTGCGCCGAGACTCGAAAAACTGTGGTCGTTATGGCTCACGGGTTGAGGAACGCTCTGGACGCGTGGATTGCTGCGTGCGTTCTCGTTGTTGCGGATGCGCGGATTTTGAATTCGACTTTGACGTACGACGTTGGCGCGGTTGGAAGCGGCCTGCCCGCGCGGACTCCAACGTCCGTGCTCAACGCAGAAGACGTTGATGCTGATGGGAACGCTGACGGGCGGCACAATCAAATCTTCTTCGACGATGCGGTCTTGCTTTCCGCCGACAACGACTTCGCCCGCCAGAAGCAGCAGTTTCTTGCCCGACTTGTTAATGAGTGAAAGTTGGTTGACGGTGGCGCTGCCGCCGCGTGTGGCGCTGACCTGAACCTGATTCGCGCCTCCCTGTCCCGGCGTGCGTTGCGCGATGCTGCCCTCCGCGCCCCTCTCGGTAATTATCACCGTGCCATTCTTGATACCTTCGTCGAGAGTGATGTAGGCGTCAGCGGTCGAAGGGTTGACGTTGAGCGTCGTGATGGGAAACAACGTAAGGTTTTGATAAGTGACGGGCGGCAGTAGTCGCCACTCACTCCCGCGATTGCCGTGTAACGCTTTGGCCTTCGAGGGAGCATCGGCGGGCAGAAACATCGTGGCGGTGACAAGCAACGTGCACAGACAGAGAGCTATCCATCCTTGCCGTGAACTTCGACGTGAACTCATAATTTGCCTCCTGAGCAATGTGATTTGGAATAGAGGTTGGTCTCAAGGATTGAGACAGCGGGCGCGAGTGATAACCGCCAACCACGGTCGTCAGGGGCTTGCCGACCATTTCTGCAACCACACAGAGAGAACGGCGTCGAGACAAAAACTTGCAGGCGTCTTCCTGTTTTTTTATCGCCGACAGGAATGAAATGCGTCGGTCGATTCGTTGGAACTTTGGTGGCGTCTCCGGTGTCTATGTTTCTGTCGGGAGGATAGATGTCGCAAGAGAGTCTGCACGGGACGCGCGCCCGCAGGCGACGCGTGTGCCTTGACGGGAGGACGATTTGACCATGAACACAGACAACGGAAAACGTCGCCGCACAGATGCCGCGCCGACCATCAACGTGACGCCGTTTATTGATATTTTGCTGGTGCTTCTAATCATTTTCATGGTACTGACGCCGCTCAAACCGAGTCGCTTCAAGGCACTGGTGCCCGAACCGCCGCCCGAAGACGCAGAGGTCAACAAGAGTCCGCGCACGCTCGTCGTCGAGGTCGATAACCATCTCAATATAAAATTGATTCGCGGCAGCGAGCTGATTGCCGAAGGCGTGGCGGGCGATGCGAGCGCGGTGGCGTCGCGGCTCGCAGAGGAGTTCGCAGAGCGCAAGGCGAGAGGCTCTTGGCGGCTCGACGCAGAGAGTCGTTCGGATTTGACGGCTGACCAACGCGTCGAAAAAACTGTCTTCATCAAAGCGCCGCGCTCGGTCGGTTACGGCGATGTCGCCAAAGTGATAGACGACGTGAAGGGCGCGGGCGCAGCTCCCATCGGCTTGCAAACCGACGAACTTGTCAACTGAATGAAAAGTTAAAAATGAAAAATGTAAAAAGTAGAGAAGCAAGCGCCGTCGCTTCGTGCCTCTTTTCATTGTCGTCTTGGAGACTTCCTTTTTTCATTTTTAACTTCTCTTGAGCGCGCGGATGAGTTTGGTGAACTCCTGCATCTCCGCTTGCGGGTAGGGGCGACGCCAGTTTTTGTCGAAGACATCTTCGTTGCTGCGTCGCCGCAGTTCGCGGAGTTCGCGCCAGAAGGCGAGGCAGATTTCCATCTTCGGGGCGCGATGTGAAAAGACGGTCTGCCGCGCCGTCTGCCTGCGCCGATGGTCGGGATAGCGCGTCACGCCGAGTTCAATCTCCTCATCCGTGGCCGTCGCCGCCACACGCAAATCGTACTCCTCCGGCTCGCAATTCCAACGCACGACGAACCCCTGCCCATCACGCAGCAGCGCCGTCAGCCCGACGATTAAATCGCGCAGCGAATCGTAAGGCGCATAAGAGACGCCGAGCACCAGTTGCTCCGCGCCCGCACGCAGACGCATCGACATCCAACCGCTCTGCGGGCTCTCAAAGCTCACGCTGAAATTTTGATTCATGAAAGTTATGTGGCGGTGGTGCTGCGCGTGCTGTCGGTTGAAGGAGGTTGGCGGCGAAAACGATGCGTGACGGGGCGGCGACGACCGACTCCGATAGCGTGACGCGAGATGATGAGCGTGGGCGGCAGTTGGCGACGTTTGAATTCGTTGGCGGGCGATTCGACGCGGTTCAGAATGTCGTAGACGAGCGCGGGCGCGCCGAGTCCTGCGGCGATGATTTCTTCGGGCGTCGCTTTGTTTTCAAAATAGAGTTTGAGAATCGGGTCGAGCGTGTCGTAGGGCGGAAGGCTCTGGTCGTCGAACTGGTCGGGCGCGAGTTCGGCGGAAGGACGTTTGTTGATAATCGCCCACGGGATGATTTCGCTCTGTCGATTGTAGTGGCGCGCGAGCGCGTAGACTTCGGTTTTGAGAAGGTCGCCGAGTACGGCGAGGCCGCCGTTGGTGTCGCCGTAGAGCGTGCAGTAGCCGAGCGCGAGTTCCGACTTGTTGCCCGTCGAAAGCAGCAGACGCCCCTCGGCGTTCGAGATGGTCATCAGGATATTGCCGCGCAGCCGCGACTGTAGATTTTCTGCCGCGAGCGATTCACCGCCGCGCGTCGGCTTGGTGAGCGCGAGTTCTCTGGTTAACACTTCAAACGCCGCCGAGATGGGACGCTCGACGGTCGGCATGCCGAGCGTGCGACCGAGCGCGACAGAATCATCGACGCTGCCGCGCGACGAGAACGGCGAAGGCATCATCACGGAAAGGACGTTTTCGGAGCCGAGTGCTTCGCACGCGAGCGCGGCGACCACCGCCGAATCGATGCCGCCGGAGAGTCCGAGGACGGCGCGCGTGAAGCGATTCTTGCGCGCGTAGTCGCGGATGCCGAGGACGAGCGCCTGATGAATCGTGTCGATGTCGTCGCCGGGCAGACATCGTTCGTCTTGCCTGCCGCAGTCTAAATCGACCGTCCCGAAGAACTCCTCGAACGGCGGCGCTTGGAGGATGATTTTCCCTGTGCAATCGGTGACGAGGCTTGCGCCATCGAAGATGATGCCGTCGTTGCCGCCGACAAGATTGACGTAGACAATCGGCACGCCCGACGAACGCGAACGATGCGAAACCATTGAACAACGCTTGCCCATCTTCTCTTTGTTGAACGGCGAAGCGTTGGGCGAGACGAGCACCGACGCGCCCATCTCGATGAGTTCGTCGGTCGGGTCGTGAGTGTAGAGACGTTCCTTCCAGAAGGTCTTGTCGTTCCAGAAATCTTCGCAGACGGCGACGCCGAGTTTCTCCTCTCCCAGTGTAAAGACGCGCCGCTCCGTCGCCGATTCAAAATAACGCGGGTCGTCAAACACGTCATACTCCGGCAGCAATGTCTTATCCGCGAAGCCTATCAATTCACGATTACGAATAACCGCCGCCGAGTTGAACAACTTGCGCCCGTGCGCGTTGCCCGTCGGCCTGACGGTGCCGACCACGGCGGTCAAGCCTTCGGTAGCGGCGATGATTTTATCGAGCGGCTTGAGTGCGTTCTGCACGATGTCGCGGTCGAGAAACCAATCCCAGGACATGTAGCCCTGCACCGCCACCTCCGGCAGCACGACCAAATCTGATTTATCTCGTTTCGCCTGTTCGATGGCATGGATGATGCGCTCCGTGTTGCCTTCATAGTCGCCGTTCGTCGTGTTGATTTGCCCGATAGTGACGCGCATGTTTTTTTACGTCCCTTCAAAATGTTTGCCAAGTGTGTTTACGTTTGACGAGCCTGTCATATAATAACCTAGCTCTCATCAACATCAAGATTTCAAACGAGGAAAGACTACACATGACATGGATTCGCACCATCCCGATGACGGAAGCCGACGAAGATTTACGACAGGCGATGGAACGCCAACGCGATTTGTATCCGGCGGAATACGCCGTGCCCGTCCATCCCGTGCCCGATGGCGCGGCCTCGCAAATCGTCGCTTCGCACAGCCTCATCCCCGACGCGCTCTATCATGCCTTCGCCACCTTCGGCGCACTCATGTCGCCCGACCTGCCGCTCACGCGTCGGCAGCATGAAATGATTACCACCGTCGTCTCCGTTATCAACCGTTGCCATTATTGAATCGAGTCTCACGCAGAGTTTCTGCGTCGTGTGACACTTGACGAAGAACTGGTGCGCGCCCTCGAAGACGACTACCGCACCGCGCCCATCACTGACGGGGAGCGTGCCATGCTCGACTACGTAGCGCAAATCACCAGAGATGCCACGCGCATCACGCCCGAAGACCACGCGAAACTAAGCGACGCCGGTTTCGACGACCGCGCACGCCTCCAAATCACGCTCATCGCTTCTTGGTTCAACTACATCAACCGCGTCGCCGACGCGCTCGGCGTCGGAAAACAGGGATGATGTAAGGGCTGAGGGATGAGGGATGAAATGAAAGGATTGAATCATTGATTCATTGACTCATTGCGTTCTTCCATCAATGAGCCAATGAGCCAATGATTCAATGAGCCAATGAAGTAATTGCTTCATCCCTCATCCCTCCGCCCTCATCCCTTTCCATGTCCGCCGCCGCCCGGTGTTTCGATTCGCACTCGGTCGCCCGCAGCGAGTTCCCATGTTCCTTTGGAAGCGATGCGGCGTGCGCGACCTTGCCGGACGATTGAATCGCGGCCTGTGCGTGCGGCGTCGCCTCCGTCGAGGCCGTAGGGCGCGTGCGTGCGACGGTCTGCGAGCAGCGACATACGCGCGGGTACGAGTGTTTCAATCTCGCGCACAATTCCGTCGCCTCCGCGCGTCTGCCCCCGTCCGCCCGAACCGTCCCGGATTTCGTAACGACGCACGCGCAGAGGGTAAGCATATTCGAGTGCTTCGGCGGGCGTGTTGAGGCTGTTGGTCATGTGCGTGTGGACGCCGCTCATGCCGTCGAGCGTCGGGCGCGCGCCCATGCCGCCCGCCACCGTCTCGTAGTAAGCGAACTCCGCGCCCTTCGCCGCGTCGAAGCCGCCGATGGTCAGATTGTTCATCGTGCCCTGACTCGCCGCCGGAATTTTCTCCGGCAAAGCCTTTGCGAGCGCACGAAACAACACATCGACAATGCGCTGCGACGTTTCGACGTTGCCGCCAGCGACCGACGACGGAGGCGCAGCGTTAACGACCGTCCCGCGCGGCGCAATCACTTCCAGAGGCTCCATCAATCCCGCGCTCGCCGGAACGTCTTCCGCGCCAATCAAACAACGAAAGACATACGACACCGCCGACACCGTGATGGCCTCGACCGCATTCAAAGGCCCCGCGACTTGCGGCGCACTTCCCGTGAAATCAATCACCGCCCGCTCGCCACGAACCGTCACACAGACGCGCACACCGACTTCGCACGCGCCGACGCCATCATCGTCCAACACGTCTTCGGCTTCATACACGCCATCAGGAATCCCGCCGACCGCCGCACGCATCACGCGCGACGAATAGGCAATCAAGTGTTCCGCATAACGCAACGCTTCGCGCTCGCCCGCTCGCCCGACAATCTCCAACAGGCGTGCCGCTCCCGTCTTCAAAGAACCAATCTGCGCCTCGAAATCCGCGCGTCGCTCCGTCCCTGCGCGCACGTTTGCGAGCACTAGCTGCATCACGTCAGACACCATCTCACCGCCGCGTACAAGGTGAATCGGCGGAATTCGCAAACCCTCGCCATAGATATCGGTCGCCATCCCCATCGAACCCGGCGTCGCACCGCCGATGTCGGCGTGATGCGCGCGATTCGCCACATAGAAGATTGCGGATTGCGGATTGCGGATTGCGGATTGGAGTTTTGATGCAGGTCTTGAAGCCTTCTGAGTTGCATCGTTGGCGCGTTGTGATTCGTCTGCGGCGTTGTGCCTTTGACGTTTGGCCTGTGGCCTTTGGTCTTCAAGAAAGACTCCGGCGACGAGCGTCACATCGGGCAGATGCGTGCCTCCTGCAAAGGGGTCGTTGAGGGCGATTACGTCGCCGGGCGCGAGACGTGTCGCATCGAGCGCGGCGGCGACGGCCATCGGCATCGAACCGAGGTGGACAGGCATGTGGTCGCCTTGCGCCACGACGCGCCCACGCGCATCAAAGACCGCACACGAATAATCGCGCCGCTCTTTGATGTTGGGCGAATGTGCCGTGCGCCTGAGCGCGATGCCCATCTCCTCCGCCACCGAAGTGTAAAGCGCGCGGTAGATTTCCAACGTCGTCGGGTCAAATCCGTCTCTGTTTCTCATGCGCCACCTCAAAGCGATTCACAGGACCTGTCTATCTTGTTGAATTTGGCCCTCTTTTTGAACGCGAGCATCGTGGTCACGGTTCAATGATGAGATTGCCGTGGCGGTCGATGTGTGCGCGTGCGCCTGCGGGGACGAGTGTGGTGGACGAATATTCGCTGACGATGCAGGGCGAACGAAGACGCGCGCCCGCTTCCAATGCATCGCGCGCATAGACACCAATCACGCGCGACCGCCCATCCGTCAGATAAACCTTCGCGCGACGCGACGCCGCGACCGCTCCCGCATCGCGTCGGACACGCGACGGCCTCTCCGCCTTCAACTTCTCGACCACGCCGACCGCACGTACACGCGCGCTCACGATTTCCACCGCGCTCGCTTCCTCTGCGTAGCCGTAGCGTTGACGGTGTGCGTCGTGAAATGAATCGACCAACGCGGCGAGTCGCGTCCGCCCGGACGTTTTCACACCATCCTCTCCATCAAACTCTCCATTAAACCCTCTGCCCGCCGCCCAACCGATTTCCAACTCGAACGACTGTCCCTTGTAGCGCGCGGCCACCGTTCGCTCAATTCTCTGTTGCGTCTCCTGAAAGCCTTCGCGTCGGAGCGCGGCGCGCGCTTCGCGTTCCATCTGACGAAACGCGCGTTCGAGCAACGAGTCGCTGTGACTGTCTTTCGTCTCAAGCATCACGGTGCGACTCAAGTCTTTGACCACATCGGACGAGAGCGCACCGAGCGCCGAGAGCGCGCCCGGACTACGCGGCACGACGACGCGCGGAATCCGTAAAGCACGCGCCAACTCGACAGCATGAAGACCGCCCGCGCCACCAAACGACAGCAGCGTGAAGCGTCGCGGGTCGTGGCCGCGTTCGACCGACACGGCGCGTAACGCACGTTCCATCCCCGCGTTGACGACACGCACGACGCCCTCCGCTGCCTCCCGCGCGCTTACCGCGCGACCACCCGCCGCGCTTATCTCACGCGCCAATTCTTCAAAGACCTCCGCCGCGCCTCGTGCGTCGAGACGGAAATCGCCGCCGAGCAACGACGCGCCGCCGAAGCGTCCGAGCAAGAGATTGGCATCCGTCACGGTCGGAAGTTTGCCGCGACCGTAGCACGCGGGGCCGGGACTCGCGCCTGCCGACTCCGGCCCCACACGCAGAGACCCGCCGACATCGACACGCGCAATCGAACCGCCGCCCGCTCCGACCGTGTGAATATCCATGACAGGCACGGCGACGGGCAACGTCGCCACCGTCGCTTCGTTCGTCAGTCGCACCGCGCCCGCCGCGCAGAGCGCCACGTCGGTCGAAGTTCCGCCCATGTCGAAGGTGATGATGTCGGGCGCGTCCTCGACGTTGCGCGCCGCCGCGAGTGCGCCGACGACGCCGCCCGCCGGGCCGGAAAGAATCGTCCTGATGGGTTCCGCCGCCGCCACCGCCGCCGAGACGCTGCCGCCCGAAGATTGCATCACGCGAAGTCGCGGCGCGTGCGCGCTCAGACGTTTCGAGTAAGCGCCCATCAATGGCTGAAGATAGGCGTTGATGACGACGGTCGAAGTGCGTTCATACTCGCGATACTCCGGCAGGATACGATGCGAGACTGAGAGCGGAACGCCGAGCGATGCGAGTGCGCGTTCGATGCGTCGCTCATGTTCGGGATAGACGAAAGAGAAGAGAAGCGAAACGGCAATCGCTTCCACCTTCGCCCGCTTCAACTTACGAATCAACGCTGCGAGCGCACGCTCGTCCAACTCCGCCAGCACTTCGCCCGTCGCCGCCGCGCGCTCGCCGACGCCGAAACGCAGACGACGTTCCACCAATGGCTCAGGCCGCACCGCGTTCAAATCATAGAGACGCGGACGCGCCTGTCGTCCGATGGCGAGCACATCCTCGAAGCCTTCGGTCGTGACAAGCGCCGTGCGCGCCCCGCGTCGCTGAAGCAGAGCATTCGTCCCGACGGTCGTGCCATGAATCACTTCAATGTCATGCAATTCCACGCCCGTCTCGGCAGCGATTCGACGCAAGCCCTCCATGATGGCGAGCGACGGGTCTGATGGCGTCGAAGCGAGTTTGAAGACGCGGCTCTCACCTTCGGCCTGATAGACGAAATCCGTGAACGTCCCGCCCGTATCGACGCCGACGCGCACCCGCCTCCTCTCGGTTCGTTTCGCCAATGGATTTATCTCACAACTCATTCAAGACGGAAGATTTTCGAGCAAGAAGCGAACGACGTTGCCGCCCATGATTTTTTCAATCTCGCCGTCGCTGAAGCCTTGTGCGATGAGGGCATCTGTGAGTTGGACGAGTCCGGTGGTGTCGAAAGGCGTCGTGACCGCGCCGTCGAAGTCGGAGCCGAGGGCGACGTGTTCGACGCCCACGACGTTTACCGTGTGGCGAATGGCGCGGGCAATCGCTTTCGCGTCCGTGCCGCAGACCGCCGTGTCCCAGTAGCCGATGCCGATGATGCCGCCCGTCTGTGCGATGCGTCGGAGTTGTTCGTCGTCGAGGTTGCGCGCGTTGTCGCAAGTTCCACGGACGCCCGTGTGAGAGACGACGACTGGCCTCGTCGCCATCGCGAGCACGTCGTCAATCGTCCGCGCGGAGGCGTGCGCGAGGTCAACAATCATACGACGCCCCTCCATCCGCCGAATCATCTCGCGCCCCTTCTCTGTGAGTCCGCCCTTCTCGACGCCGTGCGCGGAGCCGCCCATCTCGTTGTCGAAAAAATGCGTGGGAGACATCATGCGAAAACCCGCGTCGAACATCACATCTACGTTTGACGGCTCGCCTTCCAGCGCGTGCGCGCCCTCGATGCCGAGGAAGCCCGCTGTCGTCGTGTGCGGGTCGCGCTCAAGTCCTTCGAGATATGTTGATAAATCGGACGAGGACTTTATCAAGACCAACTTGCCGCCCGAATCCTCCGCGAACCTGTGCAGCCGACGCGACTGGTACAGCGCACGCTCTTTCAAACTGCGCCACGTCGCCAACGGCCAACGCTCGGCGATAACGAGCGGAGTGATGTTGTCGGATTTGTCATCGTTGCGTTCGATGTTGGCATCGCGCGGAGATTTCGTGACGACCGTGAAGGCTTGCAATGCGACGTTGCCTTCGACGAGGCGCGGCACATCCACATGCCCGCACGAACCGCGTGCGAGCAAATCACGATTCCACAGGAGCGAGTCGGCATGAAGGTCTGCGATGAGTATGCGCCGATGGAGATTTCGAGCCTGCTCCGAAGCGACGTACGGCGGAGGATGGAGAACCGCGTTGAAACGAGATTCAACGAACGGCGGCAAGATGAAAAAGAAGACCAACGCCCCGACCGCCGCCGTCAACGCAAGACCAATCAGATGCTTCTTTTTCATCGTCGGAAAAGTAGATGGTGAATGGTGAATAGTAAATGATGAATAGATAAAAACCAGTTCTTACTATTCACCATTTACCATTCACTGATTCAGAGTTTCACGGAGCAACGGGTTTCATTTGAGCGGCGGGCGGCGTCGAGTACGAGTTGAATATGGTGGCCGTCGTCGAAGGTGGCGGCGTCTTCGACTCTGGTGCGGCCTTCCCTGAGTGCGGCGACAATGCGGCGCGCGAAGATAGTGAAGCCGCGCGACCAACTGCTGTCGCGCAATCCTTGGGCGAGGTCGCCGCGCTCGGCTTCGACGGGCGACCACTCGCCCGCGCCCACCTTCGCATGAAAGAGTTCGCCGCTTTCCTCGACGCGCAACGCGCCGTGCGAGCCGAAGATTTCCACGCGGTGAACGCTGCGCCCCGGTTCGACCACCGACAGAGAAACGGCGGCGGTCACGTCTTCGGTCAACTCGCTGTCGGCGAAACGCAGAAGGAAGTTTGCTTCGTCGTCGGTCGTGACGGCGCGCATCTCGCCGCTCTCACGGTCGGGACGTTGCTTGACGTGTGTGGCAAGCGAGCCGCAAACCTCCGAGACTTCCGCGCCGATGAACCAACGGAGCGAATCGACGGCGTGCGAGCCGATAGCGCCAAGCACGCCGCCGCCCGCCTCCGCGCTCGACCACCAATCCCACGCACGTTTTGCGTCCGCGCGCGAATCGGCGCGAAACGTAAACTTCGCGTGGCGGACGCGTCCGATGTCGCCGCCCGCAAGCATCTCGCGCATGCGTTGACGGACGGGAAGGAAACGTAGTTCGTGGTCGATGTGTGCGAGCAGTCCGGCGGCGCGTGCGTGGTCGCGCATGCGCGCGGTTTCGCTCGCGTCGAGCGCCATTGGCTTCTCGCAGAGCACGGCCTTTCCTGCGTCGAGCGCGGCGAAGGTCATCTCCGCGTGCGTCGATGGCGGCGTCACGATGCTGACCAAATCGACATCCTCGCGCCGCACCAACTCGCGCCAATCTTCCTCAACGGAAGGAATATCAAACTCGCGCGCCACCTTCTCGGCGTTGGCGCGCGTGCGGCTCGCAATCGCCGCGACGCGTGCGCCCTCACACGCACGAAAGCCCGGAATCTGCGTCGTTCGCGCAAAGCCCGCGCCGATAATGCCGATGCCGACAGTCTCTCTCTTTGACAAAATAGCTCCTCGAATTTCGTTTGCGACAGACAAAACAGGATGAGCCGCACGGCGTTCGCCGTCGAACGGATGCGCCCCGTCGTGATTCAAACGACCGACGGTTTGAACGGATAAGCGACGGATGTTGAGTGCTTGCGGCGACGCCTCTTGTACTAACATCTCCCCGTCCGTAGTGTCAACGAATGATTCCGCCGGGAGCGTCGGGCGATGCGTCGGTGTGCGTTCGTCGTGCGCGTTGGTTAGCAAAGCGTCGGACAGCGAAACGGCAGACGCGATGCCGTACGACTTCGCCTTCGAGATTAAATTGTTCCCGTTTTCTAAATCCAAAATTATGGATTTATCCATAATTCAAAACTCAAATAAGGAGAACCGTGCGTTCGTCAGACGATTGCTGTTTCCGAAAATATGGTTGTTGTATTGGCTTCGCCTTCGTGCGCGGGCGCATGTTGGTAGTTGGAATATCGTTTGCGTCGAGAAAGTCTTATAAGCCGCCGGGTGTCTACGGGCACGGGTGATTCTTCACGTACACAGGGCAGTTCCCTCACATCGGTCGGCTTAATCAGCGGTTCAAATGTTGGCGGCAGGGCTTTACCAAAAGAGCGAATTCAAGATTTACCGTCCAACATCCGTCAAGCCTCTTTTCAGACCAGAATTGAACATCGATTCGAGTTTTAGGCGCAGGCTCTCTATTTAAGGAGAGTTGCCCGACGCTTCGAGGCTGCCCGGCAATCATCTCGATAGAGAGAATTTTGTTTCGAGCAAGACTCAATCGCAAATTACATCTATGTAACCCAAGTCAGCGAGAAGGAGCACACCATGAAGATCTCTTGGCAGAGATTTCCGACGAACAGGAATAACGCAAAGGTCAGCGGCAAAATCCTCTTTATCGTCCTCACCATCCTCCTCGGATGCGTGCCTTTATTCGCGCAAGCGACCGCGAGCAGTTCGCTCGATGGCACTGTGATGGACATCAAGCAGGCGGTCGTTCCGGGCGCGACCGTCACCGTGACAAACAACGCCAACGGGCTGACCCGCAACGTCACGACAGACGATAACGGAAGCTATCGCATCGACCTCTTGCCCGCAGGTCTCTACGACATCAAGGTGAGCGCCAGCGGTTTCGGCGATGTCACTTCCTCCAAAGTCGAACTGCTCGTCGGCAAGACCAGCACGCTCGACTTCACACTGTCGCCCGGTTCGACGGCGGAAACCGTCACCGTCACCAGCGAAGTACCGCTCCTCGACCAGCAGAAGACCGATGTCGGGATAAACATCACCCCGAAGGAAGTGCAAGACCTGCCGCTCAACGGGCGCGACCTCGGCAACCTCGCCTATCTCGCGCCGGGCGCACAAATCGTAGACTCCTACGACCCGACCAAGAACCGCATCGCCGTCTTCGGCATCAACGGTTCTTCGGGGCGCAACGTCAACGTCACGCTCAACGGCATCGACAACAAGGACAACACCGTGGGCGGCCCCGTCATGCAGTTTCCGCTCGAATCGATTCAGGAATTTGTCATCAGCACCCAACGCTTCTCGGCGGCCAACGGTCGCAGCGAAGGCGCGGCCATCAACGTCGTCAGCAAGTCGGGCGGCAACGATTTTCACGGCTCGCTGTTCGTCTTCGAGCGCGACAAAAAACTCAACGCCATCGACTTCTTCTCCAAGCAAGGCAACAATCCTGAACCCGACTTCAGCCGACAGCAGTACGGCGGCTCCTTCGGCGGTCCCGTTACGCTGCCACGCTTCGGCGAGGGCGGCGATTCCACACACAATTTCAAGGACAAAACCTTCTTCTTCTTCGCACTCGAAAAGCAGCGCGAGGAGACCAGTTTTCCGGTTGACCCGGAGGCGCTGTCGCAATTGAGGCTCGTCGAATTCCTCGGCGCGCGTCCCTCGGCCTCCATCCCGACGCCCTACCGCGACACGCGTTGGAACGCACGCATCGACCATCGTTTCAACCAGAAGCACAACGCCTTCATTAGTTATACAGACCAGTCGAACATCGGCCAAAACGACCAATCAACGCCGACCAGCGACCTCACGGCGGGCAACTTCACGACCAACAAACTGCAACTCGCCAACTTCACACTCAATTCCGCGCTCTCACCCACGGTGGCGAATGCGTTGACCATCGGCTATCAATACTGGCACAACCTGATTGACACAGACGTGCTCTCGCCGACCTTCAACTTCCCCGGCGGCATCACCTTCGGAACCAACACCAACGTCCCGCAGGAGTCCTATCAGGCGAAGTATCAATTCAAGGACGACCTCTCTTTTATCAAGGGAAACCATTCGTTCAAGACGGGTGTGGATTACGTCTGGGAACCAAAGCTCGGCGGCTTCTTCAAGTTTAACCCGACGCTGCAAATCGACTTCCGCGACGAGCCGAGCATCATCCTCTCGAACACGACAGCCTATCCGCAGGGCTTCGCCACGCCCGGCGCGGTCACCGGCATGTCGGCCACCTCCGGCGACCCCTACTTCAATCTGCCGGGCGGCGCGAAAATGTTCGGCGTCTATTTTCAGGATGAATGGAGGGCTCGACGCAATCTGACGCTGAGCTTGGGGCTGCGTTGGGACAAGGACATCAATCTGATTGGTTCGAGCGTGCAAGGCGCCAACCGCACTTATCTCGCGCTCAAAGCCATCAACCATCCGGCGGCGCGCAAACTGCCCGAAGACGACAACCGTGGTTTTAGCCCGCGCGTCGGTTTCGCATGGGACATGCGCGGCGACGGCAGGCACGTCGTGCGCGGCGGCTACGGCCTCTACTTCGGACAGACGTTCTTGAACGTTCCACTGTTCATGATTCAGCAGTCCAACCCGACCATCTTCTCCGGCGTCTTCGCCATTTCCAGTTCGGGGCCGGGCGACGCCAACGCCGACATCGTTCCCGGCACGGGCATCCGTCTCTCCAACTGGCGTTTCGGCATCGACCCGACGCCGATTATCCCCGCCCCGCAAACCCAACTCGCCGCCAATAACACTGGCCGCATCATGGATCCTGATTACCAGAATCCTTACACGCAGCAGTGGAATATGGGCTATGCCTTCCAGATTAATCCCTCGTCGGTCGTCGAGATTGAGTATGTTCACACGTTAGGCTTACACGAATCGAAGACCATTAACATCAATCCGACCGTCGCGTCCGCGAATAACGCACGCCCATTGAGCGCCGCCTTTATCGCCGCGGGACTCCCCGTGCTCGGTCGCATCGACCTCGAAGCGTCGGTCGGTCGGTCGCGCTACGACGGCTTGAACGTCTCTTATCGCCGTCGCCTGAGCAATCGCTTCAGCCTCAATACCAGCTACGTGCTCTCGAAGTCGGTCGCCTATAACGGCAACGCGGCGGCGTTTCGCAATCGACCCACCAACCCGTTCGAGTATTTCGCCGAACACGATTTCGGGCCGACGCCCAACGACGAACGACACCGTTTCGTCTTGAGCGGCGTGGTCGAATTGCCTGCCGGGTTCCAGTTCGCTCCCATCATGCAGGCCGCCACGGCGCGACCCTACACGGCGCTTCAAGGCATTGATGTCTTCGGCGTCGGCGGTGGTCGCGGCGAACCGCACGTCATCCTGCTCACAGATAGACCCGACGACCTGCTTGCCACCCGCAGCTTCAGCGCATTGCAGTTGAGAAATTGCCTCGCCGCCGGTAGTTGCTTCCAGGCTCCCTTCAACAATCTGCGCGGCTCGCCCTTCTTCCAACTCGACGCACGCATCAGCAAGACCTTCAAACTCGGCGAAAATCCGCGTCTGACAGTGCTCTTTCAGGCGTTCAACGTTACCAATCGCGCCAACTTCGGCAACAACTACGTCGGCAACATTCGCAGCACGCAGTTCATGCAACCCAACGGTTTCATCACGCCGAGCGGCGTGATTGTCCCACACAGTTTCTCCGGCGAAATCGGCGTCCGGTTCACCTTCTAACCGACTCGTCCTAGCATCGACTAAACACAACAGAAAAGGGCAGCCACGGGGCTGCCCTTTTTCCATTGATTCAATTAATGCCCTCGGTAGGACTCGAACCTACAACCAACGGATTATGCTTACCGCTACGGCTTTCGCCGCGCCCCGCCTCGCAAACAGACGGAGTTTGTGGTCTGGACTTTCTCTTCGCTTTACGCGTCTGCCGTCAAGTCTCTACACCTTCCGCGCCCAACACGCGCGGCTTGGCTCGGGATTACCATATCGCTTTCGCCACGTAGGCTTCCCCGAACTTGGCAGATTCTACAAACGCACCTGAACAACTCTAACTCCGAGTTGATGTGATACGCTTGCAACCCAACTTTGGAGGTCGTATGGAAGAAGTTTGTCTCGTTTGCAAAGCAAAATTAACTGGCAAGCAAAAAAGTTCTGCTCGCGCTTATGCAAAAATGCTTTCACGAACAACAAATTTCAGAATTACGCGTCTCAACAACAGCGTGGCCGTCAAAGAAGGCAATCGCTGGTTCAACAGAAAGGTGGTTGCTGCGAACGGTGGGTTACAGTCGCAATAGAGCTGCGCTGGCTTTTCACCATCTAAATCCGGCAATCAAGTCTTTCCCCGTTGACCTCAGCAATTGCTCAAACACTTCATGGGAAACGCTTATGATGGAAGCGCAAAAGTGCCTGCTTCTTTGCCTAAATTGTCACGCAGAGATTCATAATCCTGAATTTTCCACTTAGACCTTTCAAAGAACTGAGTCCGCTGCTCTAACCATTGAGCTACAAGGGCTAAAAACGGAGTGCGGGATGGATTATAAGGTCGGGCGCGGGCATCAGCAAGCAGACAAAAAAAGTGAGCGGTAAGCGGTCAGAGCAAGAAGCGGATAGTTGTTTTGATTGCTTACTGCTCATTGCTTGCTGTCTGCTGCATTAGTCTTTCAATCTGGTCGATGTGTCGTTGTTCGTGTGCGCCGATGAAGAGAAGCCATTGGTAGATATTGAGCATGCCCATGAAGGGATGCTTGAATTGCGCGGCGGTGCCGTCGATTTGTTCGATGCGCGGGCGAAGACTGTGGAGCGCGGCGCGTGTCTCTCGAAGATGCGCGAGCGAATCGGCGACGGAGACTTGACCGCTCGGCCTGACGGTTTCCGGCGCGACGAACTTTTGCGTTTTGCTTTGAGCGACAAAATCGTCGATGTTGACGGGAGCGATGCGCGTTGAGTCGCCGTCGGCGCGCAGGATGCCCGCCGCTTCGGTCTTCTTGAGCATCATCCCGACGAGTTGCACCATCTGCTTTTCGATGATGGAGAGGTGTTCGGCAATCTCTGCGACCGTCCATGCGTCGGGCGTCGGGCGAAAGGTTTGCTGTGATTGGTTCAAACTCTCAAGACGTTCGCGGAGACGTTCGCGCGTTGCGTCTATCGAGTCGAGGATTTCAGCCACGCTGTGATAAGGCATCAAATATCGCTCCTGTTGAAAAGATTCTTCGAGACGTGCGAGGCCAAAAGATGAGAGCAAAGCCCAACGAAGCATGTACGCCCGAACCAAGCATGCGCGACGCTGGAAGCAGCGTCCCCATTTGCGACGAGCGACGAGCCTGCGGCGTCGGGCGCGTCGGTATTGCCGCTGAGCACCGCCGCCTGTGCGCTCAGGCGTAGGACGTGCCAGCGCGGATAGTTTCTGATGACTTCGCCGCTCTTGTAGAGACGCAGGAATGCTGTGCGGACAAAGAGCGTTTCGGGTTGCGGCCATTCGAGTCGCACGATGGGGTTGAAGGAGAGCGGCGTCTCTGTGGTTGCCGGCGTCGCTTCGGTGACGACGGCGACGTTTGAGTTGCCGCCCGATGTCGCAGCGGTGTTGGTCTTTGGAAGTTTCTGCGCGTCGTATTGCGCGGAGGCGGTGAGCAGAGGCTCGCGCAAGGGGATGTTGGCGGCGGATGGCGTGTCGCCGAGCGCATCGAAGATGCCGATGTCGGTGTCGAAAGCTGTCGCCACCTTTGAGGCATCGGGGGACCAGACGGGCGCGGCATCCGCGAGACGGTCGGCCAAAAGGCGCTCGCCTCCCTGCATGTTAATCAAACGCGGGCGACCAGCAGCCGCTTTGTCTTCACGCCGACGCGCGTCCCACTCGTCGGGCTTGCAGGCGAGCGCGGCAATCGCGCTGCTGTCGGGCGACCAAGCAAGTTGGAAATAGATGAGGCCGTCGCGGGCGGTGAGCGGCTTGATGTTGTAGCCGTGGCGGTCGCACGTGTAAATCTGTTCGGTGTTGAAGACGGGGACGGGCGCGATGAATGGCGTCGCCGAAGCGAGGGGCGTGGGCGCGTCCGTCGTCGTGGGCGGGACGCCCGCGCTTCCTGCGTCGGGTGGCAACAGAGGCTCGAAGGGGGTGGGCGTCGGTTGCGGCGCTGCGGCGTTTCTGATGCCGATGAAAGCGATGCCCTGCCCGTCGGGCGACCATGCGACGGTCTGCGGAAAAGTGCCGGAGAGTTCGGGCGGCAAGACGTTGCGTAAGAATTGCCCGGCGGACGAATACAAGTCCATGCGATAGTCGCCTTCGGGTGTCTCGGACGTGGCATAGAGAGCCAGCGCCACCTGCCCGTCGGGCGAGAGGAGCGTGCGGAGCAGCGCCTCTTCGGTGCGACGCGTTTCAAAATCCGTCTTGACGGGCGCGAGCAATTCCTCCGCCTCGTCGCTGTTGTAGTTGGCAGGCAGATTGTTCGTCTCAACGTCCGGTTCCAGACGAAACGCCAAACGCTGCGCCGGAACATCACGCAACGAGCGCGGCTGCACGCTCATGCTCTCGCTAATCTGCTTGCACCCCGACGACGCCAACGCGCACGCCGACGCCATCAACAACGCCAACACACGCCGTCTTACAAAACGACCGCACCCCATCACCCCTTGTCCCTCCGCTGCTTTTTCATCACACATCACTCTGCGTTCGCCACGCATCATTCATCATTCATCATTCATCACTTGTTGCGCCACGCGGCCTTGCGTTTTTCCAGAAAGGCGTTGATGCCTTCATGCGCGTCTTCGGTCTTCATGAGTTCATTGAGATAGATGTCTTCGACGCGCGTGAGCGCATCGCCGAAGGAGAGGCCGCGCGCCGTGTCAAGCGCACGGCGCGTCGATTCGAGCGCGGGCGCTGAGAGTTCACGCAGACGCGCGAGAATCTCATCAGTCTTCTGTCGTAATTGCTCGGAGGATGCCACGACGTGACTGATGAGTCCGAGCCGTGATGCTTCCTCCGCGTCGATAATCTCGCCCGTCAGGATGAGTTCGCGCGCGCGCCTCTCGCCAATGATGCGCGGCAACAACACGGCGGCGACGGGCGGAAAAACGCCGAGTTTGATTTCGGGTTGACCATAACGCGCTCGTTCGGTGGAGACAACGAAGTCGCATGCGGCGACGAGTTCGCAGCCGCCGCCGAGCGCCGCGCCGTCCACCACGGCGACGGTCGGCTTCGCCATCTGCTCCATCGTGCGAAAGATGGTGTGGAAGGATTCCAGCATCTGGTAGATAGTCTCGGAGGCGTGTTCTTCGACGGATACTCCGGCGCAGAAGGCGCGCGATTCCGGCACCGCCTCGAAGACGACCGCCACCATGTCGCGTCGTCCCATGCACTCGGTCAGCGCCGCGTCAATCTCGCGCATCATGGCGATGTTGAAAATATTGAGCGGCGGGCGCGCGAACGTGATGCGACCAACGCGGTCTTCTACTTTGAGACGGATGCTCTGATACTTGTCGTTCATGGTCTTCGGTTCGAGCGGGAAGCGACTGCCGGACGAATGCTAAACGCGCGCGCCCTCTCCTGTCCACCCGCGTTGCGAGTCGTTGCGCGGGCAGGACGTTCGCGAAGCATCAATGTTATACTGCACATCTCCCGTTAAGTTATGTATAAATTTTGATGTGCGCGAAACATTTTCGTGCGGCGGCAGTTTCATCCTAGACGATTGCAGGATGCGGAATTCGGATTGGCAGACAATAACAGAATTTTAGTGCTTTTAGATTATTAACGTTGTGAACGAAGCCTCTAATCCTCAAACTACAACACACGCCGAGGGCAGGGAAACGACGACCAAACGCGCGCCGGATGCAGTGCCGAAAGACGCTGCGGCGGTGATTCTTTTGCGCGAGTCGCCGTCGGTGAGCGACGCTTCCGTGTCGCGCGTGCCGGAGGTTTTCTGGGCGCGACGCGGCGAGCGGATGGCTTTTCTCGGCGGCTTTTATGCTTTTCCGGGCGGGCAGCGCGATGCTTCGGACGCGGAAGTGGAAGTTGAAAACGCGCCGGATGGGGAGACGGCGACCATGATTGCGTGTGCTGCGCGCGAACTCTTTGAAGAGGTCGGCGTGCTCGCCGCACGCGGCGCGGAGACGCTCACCAGAGGTCAACGCGATTCGTTGCTCGACGATTTGATGTCGGGACGGATGCCGTTTCCCGCGTTGCTCAAACACTACGGCCTCAGTCTCGACGCGCGCGATTTCGTCTTCGCGGGTCGTTGGGTGACGCCGCCGTTTAGTCCTCGACGCTTCGACACCTTCTTCTTCATCATTCGTTGCCCGCGCAAGCAGGAGCCGCACGTCCGAACTTCTGAATTTGAATCGGGCGAGTGGGTTGACGCGGCTCAAGCGGTCGCGCGTTGGCGACGCGCGGAAGTGCTGGTTGCCCCGCCCGTCCTCCATGCCTTGAAAGTTCTATCGGGCGGTATCTCGGAAAACCTCGTCGAGCGTTTCCTCGCCGTGCCGCAGGCGCATCGAGAGCCTGTCCGTCGCATCGAGTTTCTGCCCGGCTTCATCTGCTTTCCCGTGCGGACGCCGACCAAGCCGCCCGCGACGCACACCAACTGTTACATCGTCGGCGGGCGCGAAATCATCGTCGTTGACCCCGCCTCGCCTTACGCGGAAGAACAGGCCGCGCTCGCTGCCTGCATCGACGAACTCCGTGCCGAAGGCCGCGCGGTGCGCGAAATCGTTTTGACGCATCTGCATCCAGACCATGTGGGCGGCGTCAATGCTTTGCGCGAACATTTGGAGAAGACGACCGGGCGCAACATTCCCGTCGCGGCGCATCGTCTGACGGCGGAGGCTCTGGCGGAGCAACAGATTCGCGTCGAACGTCTGATTGAAGACGGCGACGTGATTGCGCTCGCGGGTGAACCGGAGATTAACTTGCGCGCGATGCACACGCCGGGACACGCACGCGGGCATCTCTGCTTTTACGACGAGCAGACGGGAGCACTTTTGACTGGCGACAACATCGTCGGTCTCGGTTCCGTCTTAATCGACCCGCCGGAAGGCAACATGCGCGACTACATCGACTCGCTCGAACGCCTGCGCGCGTTGCCAAAGTTGAAAGTCTTATTCGGCGCACACGGCGCGGCGGTCGGCGGCGCACGCGCCAAGATTGACGAATACATCGCGCACCGTCTCGAACGCGAACAAAATATTCTGGCGGCGGTGCGCGCCGCGCCCGACGGGACGACGCCTGCGGAGATTGTGGCGCGCGTCTATACAGACGTGCATCCGAAAGCGCACGCGATGGCCGAACGCGCCGTTGTCGCGCATCTGGAAAAACTCGTCGCCGATGGTCTGGTCGCGTGCGATGCGGAAGGTCTCTGCACGGCGCGATAGTCGTGGAGTGCATTATAAAATCTGCCACAGAGACACCGAGACACAGAGCAATGCACAACGAAAATCGTGAGGTGGCGAAACAGGTAGAGGTAAAAGCATCAATGCCAGCGCAAGGATTATTCCTTTCCCGCTTTTCTCTTTTCTCCTCTTACCCTGTCATATTATCTCTGTGTGTCCGTGCCTCCGTGGAGTGTTTTGAGAGTTTTTAAGTACGTTGGTTCATATTCGTCGGTTTATCGAAATTCTTTCAGCGAACATCAGGGAAACAAAATGGCATCCTCGACCACCAAACAACCCCGCGCGAAGCGTCCCCACACCGAAGAGAAGCCGCAACGCGAGGCCGATTTTAATCGCGCGATAACCGACAATCTCGGCGAAGGCGTCTATTCGCTCGACCGCGAAGGCCGCCTCACGTTTATGAATCCGGCGGCGGAACGCATGCTCGGATGGACGGAAGACGAACTGCTCGGCCAGAACATTCACGACGTGATTCATTTTCAACACGCCGACGGCACGCACGCGCCCGCCAATACGTGCCCGATGCTCGCCGTCCTCGAATTGAAGGCCACGGCGAGCGGCGATGATGTGTTCACGCGGCGCGACGGCGAAGTGTTTCCCGTCGCTTATATCTCGTCGCCCGTGGTGGCGGATGGAGAAGTCGTCGGCGCGGTGATGTCCTTCCGCGACATCACGGAGCGCAAGCGCGTCGAGGCCGAACTGCGCGAGCAGAAGGAGACGGTCGAATCAATCAATCGCATCGGTCGTCTCATCGCCGCCGAACTCGACCTACACAAAATCGTGCAGGCCGTCACCGATGCGGCAACCGAACTAACGGGCGCACACTTCGGTTCCTTCTTCTACAATGTCCTGAGCGAAGAGGGCGCGTCCTACATGCTCTACACGCTCTCAGGGGTGCCGCGTGAAGCCTTCGCGCATTTCCCCATGCCGCGCGCCACAGACCTTTTCGGCCCCACGTTTCGCGGCGAGGGCGTGCTCCGCATCGCAGATGTCAAACAAGACCCGCGCTACGGAAAAAACTCGCCCTACTACGGTATGCCCGAAGGCCACCTTCCCGTGACGAGCTACCTGGCCGTGCCCGTCTTTTCGCGCACGAATGAAGTTATCGGCGGTCTCTTCTTCGGCGACCCGAAGCCGGGCGTCTTTTCCGAGCGCGATGAACGTCTCGTTGTCGGACTCGCGGCGCAGGCCGCCATCGCCATCGAGAACGCACAACTCTTTGAAGCGGCAGGACGCGCCCGCGCCGAGTCGGAGAGAAGCCAGCAACGTTATCGCGCCCTAACCGACGCCATGCCGCAACTCGTCTGGGCGACCGACGCCAACGGTTCGCACTTCTACTACAATCAGCGTTGGTATGATTTCACTGGCCTCTCCGAAGAAGAGTCAATGGGCTTCGGCTTCGCCACCGCGCTGCATCCCGACGACAAAGAACGCACGCTCCAACGTTGGGAACGCGCGTGGCGCGACGGCGAAGCCTACGATATCGAGTATCGTTTATATTCGCGCCCGCTCGGAGAGTATCGTTGGTTTCTCGCGCGTGCTGTGCCCGTGCGCGATGCGTCGGGCAAAATCACTCAATGGGTCGGCACGTGTACCGAGATTGAGGAACAAAAGCAGATGGGAGACAAACTCGCGCAACTCAACCGCGCGCGCGAGCAGATGTTGCAAGAAGTTTCCACTCCGCTTGTCCCCATCTGGCAGGACGTGTTGGCGCTCCCGATTGTCGGCTCGCTCGACACGGCGCGGATGCAGCAGGCGATGCAGGCCGCGCTCGAAGAAGTCCGTCGCACAGGAGCACGCGCCTGCATCATCGACATCACGGGCGCGCGTCTCATCGACTCGCACGCCGTCGCCAATCTCAGCAATCTCGTCTCGGCGCTTCGTCTCATCGGCGCGGAGGCCATCGTCACGGGCATCGGCGCACACGCCGCGCAATCCCTCGTCGGCCTCGGTCTCGACCTCGCGGGGATGCGTACCTATCGCACGCTCGCGCAGGCGCTCGCCGCGATTATCAAAACGACGGCGACGACAACATCAATGTCTACCCAGACAAACGACACCAGAGCAATCAATAAAAGGTAAGGTCTTCAAAAACAATGGCAAGAGCTAAAACCATCGGCGAACTCAAAACAGAAGGCTATCATGTCCGTTCGGTGAAGGACGAAATGCGCGCCAACCTGCTACGCAAACTGCGCGCGGGCGAGCGACTCTTTCCCGGCATCGTCGGCTACGACGAAACCGTCGTCCCGCAAATCACCAACGCCATTCTCGCGCGTCACAACGTCATCCTGCTCGGCCTGCGTGGTCAGGCCAAGAGCCGCATCATTCGCCAGTTAACCAACCTGCTCGACGAACACATTCCCGTCGTCGCCGGTTCCGAAGTCAACGACAATCCCTTCCGTCCCATCTCGGCCTACGCGCGCCAACTCATCGACCGCGAAGGCGACCAGACGCCCATCGCATGGGTTGAGCGCGACGCGCGTTTCGTCGAAAAACTCGCCACGCCCGATGTCACCATCGCAGATATCATCGGCGACGTTGACCCCATCAAAGCCGCACGCGGCGGTCATCTCCTCTCGGACGAACTAACCATCCACTACGGACTTCTCCCGCGCGCCAATCGCGGCATCTTCGCTATCAACGAACTGCCCGACCTCGCCGGAAAGATTCAAGTCGGACTCTTCAACATCATGCAGGAGGGCGACGTGCAGATTAAGGGTTATCCCGTCCGCCTGCACTTAGACGTGATGCTCGTCTTCTCCGCCAACCCGGAGGACTACACCGCGCGCGGCAAAATCATCACGCCCTTGAAAGACCGAATCGGCGCGGAAATCATGACCCACTATCCGGTAGACATCCAACTCGGCGTCGAGATTACGCGGCAGGAAGCATGGACGGCGCGCGAAGGCTTTGAAGGTCAACTCCGCATCCCCGACTTCATACGCGAAACCGTCGAGCAGATTGCCTTCGAGGCGCGCGACGACCAACGCATCGACAAGCGTTCCGGCGTCTCACAACGCCTCCCCATCACCGTCACCGAATCGGTCGTCTCGAACGCCGAACGCCGCGCGCTCCTCACGGGCGAAGCCGAGATTGTGCCGCGCATCTCCGACATCTACGCCGCCCTACCCTCCATCACAGGCAAGATGGAACTCGAATACGAAGGCGAACAAATCGGCGCGGGCAAAATCGCTAGAGACTTAATCAAACGCGCCGCCGGAGAAATCTTCGAGGGCTACTTCGTCGGCATCGACTTCGCGCGCGCCGTCCGTTGGTTCGACGAAGGCAACACCCTTCGTCTCGCCGACACCGCCTCTGCCGAAGAATGCATCGGACTACTTGAAACCGTCCCCGACATTCTTCAAACGGTCACAATTCCCTTCGACTTCGACATCTCCGACGAAGCGCAAACCGTCGCCGCCGCCGAATTCGTCCTCGAAGGTCTCTACGCGCAAAACAAAATCAGCCGCAACGAAGAAGGCGGCTACACCGCCGCCACCAAAGCCAAGAAAGACCGTCGCGGCATGATTTATGATGACCTGACCGAAACGGGGCGTTATAGTTAAAGGCCAGCCAATGGTAAATGGTGAATAGTTAATAGAAATGCTTTCATTCATTTACGATTTACGAGTTATGAAATTCATACGTTATTCCAAATTCAAGGGCTTCGATGTTTCGGGGCTTAATCTCGGCGACTTGATGGGGTTGTTGCAGGACTCACTGCTTCAGTCGGGCTACGACGACGATTATTACTGGACGCGGCAGAGGAGGCAGCAGGATACGTCGCTGGATGCTTTGCGACAGGCGTTGATGCAGGCGTTGTTGGAGATGGGCGAACTCTCGGAGCGCGATGTCGAGCAGATGCTTCAGGAGAACAACGGGCAGTTTCGCGGCTCGCAGTTGGAGGAGTTGTTGAACCAGTTGATTGAGCGGCTGGTGGAGGAGGGTTACTTGTCGCTGCGCGAGGAGGAAGCGCAGCAGCAACGACGGAAGCAACGCGGCGCGGGGCAGGGAGAAGTGAGCGAACCTCTGCCGCGCAACGTCAAGTTTGAAGTGACGGAGAAGGGGTTGGATTTTCTCGGTTACAAGACTCTGAGGAATCTACTGGGCAGCATGGGCAAGAGTTCGGTCGGGCGACACGACACGGCGCATCTCTCGACGGGCGTCGAAGCGGCGCAGGCGTCGAAGCCCTACGAGTTTGGCGACACGATTAACCTCGACGTGAACACGACGCTGATGTCGGCCATCAAACGCGAAGGCTTAGGGATGCCGCTCAATCTCGAATACAGAGACCTCCACGTCCATCAATGCGATTATCAATCGTCGTGCGCCACCGTGGTCATGCTCGATTGCTCGCACTCGATGATTCTCTACGGCGAAGACCGTTTCACGCCCGCCAAAAAAGTCGCGCTCGCGCTCGCACACTTAATCCGCACGCATTACCCTGGCGACTCGCTCAAGATTGTGCTCTTTCATGACGACGCCGAAGAACTCCCGCTCGCGCGTCTCGCCACGACGCAGGTCGGCCCCTACCACACCAACACCGCCGAAGGTTTAAAGCTCGCGCGCCGTCTTCTGCAAGCGCAGCGCAAGGAGATGAAGCAAATCGTGATGGTGACGGACGGCAAACCGACCGCCTGTTTCTTGGAAGGCACGACAGCAGCAGCATCCTTCGGGCAGATGCATTACGGCCATAGCGAACTCGCGGGAGGTAAGCGTCTCTACAAAAATTCGATGGGCAACGACCCGCTCGTCATGGAAGCGACTTTCAGAGAAGTGCAGGCATGTCGCAAGGCGGGCGTGATGATTAACACATTCATGCTGGCGAGCGACTACTACCTCGTCGAATTCGTCAAACAGATGACGGCCATGACGAGCGGCAAAGCCTACTTCGCCACGCCCGGCAATCTCTCGCAGTTTGTCCTCATTGATTTCCTGCGCCGACGAACGAGCCGCGTCAAGTAAGTTTTCCGAAGCGACAACAAGAAGCGTTCGCCAACGATTCGACCCGTGAAGCAACCGAGACGGCTTTGGTGCTTCACGGGTCGAATCGTTGGCAGAGCCTTGTGCGGACATGCCGACGGCACGCGTTCGCGAAAGATTACGGTTTACGTGCGCGGTCTTCTCGTTCGGCGTCTCGTCTTGCGACTTTTCGAGACGGTCTTGCTCGTCGCAGTCGTCTTGGCCTTGGTCGCATTGTCAGGCGCAACAGACGCGCCGTCGAGGGTTTTGGTACGCGTCGTGTCGGGCGTCGGTTCCGTCCGAACGACGTTGGGTTTGGGCGAGCCGTTTTGTTGTTGCGGTCGAGTGGAAGCGTCGGACGAGGGCGTCGTCGTGAGTGGCTGGATGGAAGCGGCGGGCGCGCTCATCGGTTCGGTTGCGCCGCCGGACTGAAGCCATGCGTGCCAACCGCCGACGAGGGCACGCGCCGATGTGAAGCCACGTTCGCGAAGGATTTGCGCCGCACGGGCGCTGGTCGCTTCGCTCGGTCAAGCGCAGTAGGTGACGATTTCGCGGTCGCGCGGTATCTCTTTGATGCGCGCTTCAAGGTCGGTGAGAGGGATGTGCAGCGCGCCTTTGATTTTCGTCTCGCCGCCGCCGCGCACGTCGAGCGTGACGACCGGAGTGTTGCTCGCCAGCAGTGCTCTGTATGCGTCGAGCGAGATGCGGTCAGACTGTTGTGCACTCGTTACGGTCGTCGGCGCGAGGACGAGCGACGCGCCGAGCATCGCGGCTGAAATCAGGAACATCAACCAACGTCTATTTCTCATAAATCTTGTCTCCTTCCCGGAATGTGGCTTGCGGGGAATGAATCTTTCAAATTGCGATTGGGGAGACTGATACGATGCAAGCATGCTAACGCTGTCGCCACGGTTGTTCAAGCGCATCGCCGCCGCATGGTTCGCGTTTCAGCTTTAATCGTTCGACGGTTCGAGTGCGGCGCGTGCGGCGAGCACGGTGCGAACGGCTTCCGTGGCGTCGGACGCGAGGGTGGTGAGGTGTCCCATCTTGCGCCCCGTGCGCGGTTCGAGTTTGCCGTATAGATGCAGTTTGACATTGGGAAAAGCGCAGGCGGCATGCCAGCGAGGTTCGCCGTGTTGCCAGAGTTCGCCGAGCAGGTTTGCCATCGCAGCGGCGGGCACGACGAGCGCGGTCGAGCCGAGCGGAAGGCCGCAGACGGCGCGCAGTTGTTGCTCGAACTGGCTAGTGATGGAAGCATCGAACGTGAGATGTCCGCTATTGTGCGGGCGCGGCGCGAGTTCGTTGACGAGCAGGCGTCCGTCGCGCGTCAGAAAAAATTCGACGCACATTACTCCGACGACATCGAGCGTCTCCATGATGCCGCGCGCAATCTCGACGGCCTCCGCTTGGGTCGCGGGCGCGACGGTGTTGGCGGGCGCAACCGATACGTCGAGGATGTGTCGTCGGTGCTGATTTTCGATGAGGCCGTAATGTGCAAACTCGCCCGTCGCCCCACGCGCCGCGACGACCGACACTTCGCGCTCGAAATCCACGAAGGCTTCAAGCACGGCTTCGCGTCCGTCGAGCGCGGCAAAGGCTTCGGAGGCGTCGGCGGTCGAAGTGATTTTCGATTGGCCTTTGCCGTCGTAGCCGAAGCCCGCCGTCTTGAGTACCGACGGATAACCAATCGCGTCGAGCGCGCCGCGCAACTCTTCTTCTGACGTGACGTGGCGGAAAGGCGCGATGGGGAAACCCGCTCCCGCGAGAAAATTCTTTTCGCGCAGACGATGCTGCGCCGTATGAAGCACCGCACCGCCCGGTCGCACGGGCGCAAACTCCGAAGCCGCTTCGACCGTCGCCGCCGGAACGTTTTCAAATTCAAACGTCACAACTTCGACGCCGCGCGCAAAGCGACGCACGGCGTCGAGGTCTGTGTACGGCGCTTCGATTTCGTAATCGGCGACCTGTCCGGTGGGCGTGTCAGAATCGGGCGAGAAGGTGTGGACGCGATAACCCATCCGACGCGCGGCGATGGCAAACATGCGACCGAGTTGGCCGCTGCCAAGCACGCCGATGGTTGCGCCGGGAAGAATAGGCTTCATTCGTCTGAATCGCGGTAGTAGAGTTTGTTTTGAGGCATAACTTCCGTGTTTCTGAATCAAGGCAAGGTTGAAGCAAGAACCGTCTCGGTCTGAGTCTCGCGGAACTGTCGGAGCTTTTCGCGCAAGTCGGGGCGCGTGTTTGAGAGCATGGCGATGGCGAGGAGCGCGGCGTTGGTGGCGCCCGCCTGACCGATGGCGAGTGTCCCGACGGGCACGCCCGCAGGCATCTGCACAATCGACAACAACGAATCCATGCCCTTCAACGCGCGACTCTCAACGGGCACGCCGAGCACCGGAAGAAGCGTCTGCGCCGCCACCATGCCCGGCAGGTGTGCCGCGCCACCCGCGCCCGCGATGATGACTTCCAACCCGCGCGCCTCCGCACCGCTCGCGAATTCCGCCATCCGTCGCGGCGTCCGGTGCGCCGAAACAACCGCGCATTCGTGCGCTACGCCAAACCGCGTCAGGATTTCGTCCGCATGTCGCATCGTCTCCCAATCTGACGTGCTGCCCATAATCACAGCGACCAGCGGCGACTCACTCCGCGACATGGAAACGTCGGCACGCGGCGACGCGGCGGCGACCATCTTTTCGTTGCGTTCCGGCGTTTTCTCGCCGCCGCGTCGTTTCGTCTGTTTGCCTCTATCCTTCATGCTTAAATCATAAATGATAAAGAACGAACGCGAAACGATGAATTGGAGGTTTTGTTTTATCATCGTTTCGTGTTCATTTTTCAGCGACGAAGCAATCTATAACGAGTAGGCGCGTTGGCCGTCGAAGTTGCAGAGGTTTTCGGTTTTGATGAAGTCGAAACCGTGTTGGGCGAGGCGTGTGAGCAGGGATGCAATCTGCGCGTGGGTGATGGTTGCGCCGTCGGCGTCGGCGACGAAGCGGCAACTCCAATGGTCTGAGCAGAAGGTTTCGGTGTTGCCGCCCGGCCAGACTTTGACGCCGCGATTGCTGATGAGAGTCAACTTCAAGCCGTCGCCGCCGAGCTTGGTGAGTGCGTCGGCTAAATCGTTGGGCGCGCCCTGCGACCAATGGAGAAAGACATCGACGCCGACCGTCTCTTTGTTGGCGGCGGGGCGTGCAGTTGTCGTCGTCGCTGCGAGCGGTTGTGAAGTCGCTGCCGATGCGGCGTCGCCGTTGCTGTCGGTCGCTTTGTAGGTGACGGCTTTGAGGGTTTCGGGTTTTTGTCCGAGACGTGAGGCGACGGCTTCAGCGAATTCGCGTGTGCCGACCTTTTCGCGGCTGACGCCTTCGACGTAGATGTCGTAGGTGTGGACGCCTTCTTCGATGGTGCGAAGCCATGCGTTGTGGACGCGTTCGGCAATCTCCGTCTGGTTGATGTGGATGAGCATCAGAACTGCACCGAGAAGCAGGGCGGAAGGGTTCGCCAGATTTTGTCCGGCGCGACGCGGCGCGGAACCATGAATCGCTTCAAACATGGCGAAGTTTTCGCCGATGTTGGCGGAACCAGCGAGGCCGACCGAGCCTGCGATTTGCGCGGCCACGTCGGAGAGGATGTCGCCGTAGAGATTCGGCATGACCACCACATCGAAGGCCGTGGGCGTGTCGGCGAGTTTGGCCGCGCCGATGTCTACAATCCAGTGCTCCTTTTCGATGTCGTCGTAAGCCGCGCCGATTTCGTCGAAGACTTTGTGAAAGAGTCCGTCGGTAAGCTTCATGATGTTGTCTTTGGTGAAGCATGTGACTTTTTTGCGATTGTGGCGGCGCGCGTATTCAAAAGCGTAGCGGACGATTTTTTCGCAACCCGGACGGCTGATGAGTTTCAGACATTGGACGACCTGATCGGTCTGTTGATGCTCGATGCCCGCGTAGAGGTCTTCCTCGTTTTCGCGGACGATGACGACATCCATGCCCGGATGCTTGGTATCAACAAACGGATGATACGAGACGCACGGACGTACGTTGGCATAGAGTCCGAGCGTCTTGCGGACGGCGACGTTGAGGCTCTTGTATCCGCCGCCCTGCGGCGTCGTGATGGGCGCTTTGAGGAAGACGCGCGTGCGGCGCAGAGAGTCCCACGCGCTGTCGGCGATGCCTGCCGCGTTTCCCGCCAGATAAACTTTTTCGCCGATGTCGATGTTTTCGATTTCAATCTGCGCGCCCGCTGCTTCGAGGACGTGGAGCGTGGCGGCCATGATTTCGGGGCCGATGCCGTCGCCGTGTGCGACGGTGATGGGAACGGGATTCGCCATGATGAAAATGTGCCTTTCGATATTTGAGATACTCGTCGCCGCCAGCCGCGTCTGTTTCAGTTTTGCGCGGTCGCGTCAACTGCTCGAAAAAGTGTCCGGCAGATATAACACTGCGTCGGGCAAAAGTAAAAAGGTAAAAGGCGAAAGGCAAAAGGAGAAAAGATGACTTCCGATACTTTTCCTTTCGCTTTTGCGTTGAAAGAAAAAGCTTGCCTGCTGCGACGAGAAACACTATTCTGTCGTCACCCCACGAACACCGCGTCTCCTAACCGCAAAGAACCTTTGCAGGTTTCGTTCAGCCATTCCCCCAATCTGAAAAAAGGCGACCTTTGATTTTCGCGTGCGTGCGCGTCGGCAATCTCCCGCGAGATTTGTCTACGGCGCTTGCACGCCCGTCGAGACTTGCTCCATCGCGTCGTCTGCGACCGGACGCGTGTCGTGAGACGGCGGTGTCCCAACAGAAGGAATCGCCCGTTGCCTGAACGGGCGCGGAAACGAATTAGAGGGGGAAGACAGATGAATAACTTGCTGAACCAAACGGAGTATCTCCCGTGTGTGAAATCAACGCCGGAGAGACGGCGACGACGCGCGTCTCTGCTACACGGCGTGCGCGTGTTGCTTTTGATGTTGGCGGCGGCGTTGTTGGTGTCGGTTGTCGGTTTTGAAAACCGCGTCGCGGCGCAGAGACAGTATGCGACGGCGACCTCCTCTCCCTCGCCGACTCCCGTACCGCCCACACCGACGCCCACGCCGACGCCCGTTCAGACTGGCCCCGGCGGCCTCGATGCCTCCTTCGGCGTCGAAGGACGGCAGATTGTTCATTTCATCAACCGTCAGGCGCGTTTCGGCGCGATAGATAGAGCGCATCCGCAGGCGGTCGTCGTGCAGCCGGACGGCAAGATTGTGGTCGCCGGTTATGCCTATATTGATTTCACCGACGCGGCTTTCGCCCTCGCGCGCTTTAACCCCGACGGCAGTTTCGACCAGACTTTCGGCACGGGTGGAGTCGTCACGACGCACCTGTCCAAGAACGACGAGGCTTACGCGCTCGCCCTCCAACCCGACGGCAAAATCGTCGCCGCTGGTTCATCCTATACCTGTCCCGACACCCTCCCCTGCTACGATTTCGCGCTGGTGCGCTACAACCCCGACGGCACGCTCGACCCGACGTTCGACGGCGACGGCAAAGTCACGACCGCCTTCGGCAGCCCGGAACTCGCGGAAGAGGCACACGAAGTGCTCATCCAGCCGGACGGCAAGATTGTCGCCGTCGGCCTACAGGTCAACGATAAGTTTGCGCTCGCGCGCTACAACCCCAATGGCAGCCTCGACGAGACATTTGGCGACGGCGGTCGCGTCCTGACCAACTTCGGCAGCGCACGCAGCCTCGCCTTCGCCGCCGTGCTCCAACCCGACGGCAAGATTGTTGCGGCGGGCGACGCCTTCGTCCCCGGCACCAGCAGCGACTTCGCACTCGCGCGTTACAACACCGACGGCTCGCTCGACCCGACTTTCGGCGTCGGCGGTAAAGTCACGACCGACTTCAACCGCACCTTTGAAGATTTCGCGCGCGCACTGATTCTTCAACCAGACGGCAAGATTGTTGCTGGCGGATGGTCGAACGAAAACTGCGTCACGTGCGGCGGGGATGGCGACTCCGCGCTCGCACGCTACAACCCCGACGGCACGTTGGATTTAACTTTCGGCGTCGGCGGGCGGGTCACGGTTGATTTCGCACCCGAACAGACCGACCAGATTTGGGGTCTCGCGCTGCAAGCCAACGGAAAAATCGTCTCAAACGGTTCCGGCCCGACCGTCCCCGCTACCGGCGGCTCGCATTCCGAGATGGCCGTCGGACGTTTCACATCCAACGGCCAACTCGACCCCACCTTCGGCGAGGGCGGCAGAGTGCTCATTGATTTCGGCATCTTCAACCCGCCCACCGCGCCAACCTACGGCTCAGGTTTCACAGGCGACTCAGGGATGGCCGTCACGATTCAACCCGACGGAAAAATCGTCGCCGTCGGCTACGTCGTCTTCGGTCGTCACCGTCACGACTTCGGCATCGCGCGTCTCAACGGCGACCCACGACGCGCGCCGCCGCCACCGCCGGGGCCACCCACGCCGCCGCGCAACAACGAAATACCACCCGGCGACCCGCCTCCGTCGGACATCGAACCCGCGCCGACCGAAGAGACGCCGCCGCATTAATCAGGCGCAACACGTACGACACGACGGACGGCAAGCGACACGCGAAAGAGAAGGGCAGCCCCACAGGAAGGGCTGCCCTTTCTTCGTCTCGTTCAAATGCTCGGAGTGATGAAAGCGTCGCTGTTGCTTGATGCTTATCGCATGTCGATGCACGCTCTCGTCCGTCGTGCACTCTCACTGCGTCTTTTCTGAACGTTGCTTGATGGCCTCTGCGCGACGCTTTTCGAGAGCCGTCTGCATCGACGGGTTAAGTTTCAGGAGTTGGTCGAAATCCTTCTGCGCGTCGGCGTCTCTGCCCATCAGCAGAAGCGTCAGGCCGCGCTCAAGATAGTTGAAGGCCGACTGCGGCTGTATCTCGATGGCTTTGTTGAAATCTGCGAGCGCGGCCTTCAAATCTCCTTGCTCGCGCCATCCATAGCCGCGATTGAAATACATCACGAATTCGTCAGGGTTTATCTCAATAGCTTTGTTGTAATCTTTGAGAGCGGCATCCCACTGACCGCGCTTGCCGAGAATCCTCGCGCGACCGCCGTACGCCGCCGCCACGTTCATTGTATTCTCAATCTGCTCAACAGACTCTAACGACCCCGGATTGATGTGCTTCACGACGACTTCGTGCGTACTTATCTTTTCCTTCTTCTGCCCTGACGCTTGACCTTGAGCAGTGGTCTCCGGCGTGACAATCGTCGGCGACCTCATATCGAAGACGGGAGCCTTCGTGGCCGGCTTTCCTTCCTTCTTTCTCTCCTGCGCTTGTTGCTCATACTGTTCGATGACGTAGCCGTAGTCAGCCAGCGCGCCGTCTTCGTCTTTGGCATACATGCGCGCGGTGGCGCGTCCGTTGTAAGACCCGACGCGTTTCGGGTTCAGCGAAATAGCGGCGCTGAAATCCTGAATCGCGCCTTCGACATCGTTCGTCATCATCTTGATTTGCGCGCGCGCCGCGTAGATTTCATCGCTCCTGTGACCTCTGCCGATGGCATTGTTGAAGTCTTCGAGCGCACCATCCATGTTGTTTTTCATCATACGCATGCGCCCGCGCTGCACGTATGCCTGAACCAACTCGGGGTTGAGTTCGATGGCTTTACTGATGTCAGCCAACGCCGCATCGACTCGTCCCTTCATCATCTGCAAGTTGCTGCGGTGAGTGTAGGCATCGACGTAATCTGGCTTGAGCGCGATGGCTCTGTCGGCGTCGGCAATCGCGCCGTCCAAATCACGCTCGGTCAGGCGCGTGAAACTGCGCTGGTGGAATTCTTCGGCGGTGCTCTGAGCGTAGACGCTCGCTCCGGCCAGCGACAGCAACACGCAAAATGTTATCAGCGAGGCAACTTTCTTCATGCGTCCTCCAATGGATTTTGAGTCGGCGGCGCGATGAATTCGCACGCAAGAGGCAATCGACACACGCAGTATAACACTCAACCCTCGACGCCTAAAAAAGGGTAAAAGGCTAAAGGGAAGAAAGAATGCTCGTTGTCTTCTTCCTTTTTACCTTTCACCCTTTGCCCTTTGTTTTTAGACGGCGCGCACAGCGACGTGATGGCCGCCGACTTCGCCTTGCCAGAGAGTACGCGCGCTCGATTCGTGGCGCAGGTGTTTCCAGAGCGCGCCGCGTTCGTATTCATCGAGGTCGCCGGGAATCAAATCGAAGACGGCGCGCGAGGCGACCACAATCAACTTTCTTTTCGGACGCGAAACGGCGACGGTCAAACGTCGTGGCTCAAGCAGAAAGCCGCTCTCGCCTTCGGCAAACTCGCGGTCGGAGACGGTGGCCGAGAGGATAATGAGGTCGCGTTCGCCGCCCTGAAAGCGTTCCACCGTATCAATCGCCTCGCGGTACGCGGGCAGACGCGCGGCCAGCAGCGCCTTCTGCGCGCGATGCGGCACGACGATGCCAAGCCCCTTGCGCGCGTCGAGATTGAGCGGCGCAACCGCCGCCACCAACGCTTCAATCAGCGTCGCTTCAAACTCGTTCGACTGCTGCGACGCTGACTCATCGTGTTCGACAACGACGAGCGAGTGTTCAGGCGCGAGCGCGGCGGCGAGCCAGCCGTCGAGTCCGACGGTTGCGCCCAGTCGCACGCGATTGGCGGAGCGAAAGTCGATGTCGTCCGCCGCGTAGATGTGTCGGCGGAGGAAATCGGCAATCTCGGAAGGGATGCGAAACGATTCATCGAGCGCGGCGCGCGTGAAGCCGAGTTCGCGCAGATACTCGAAGATGGAGAGGTGCGGGCGCGTGTGTTCGAGTTGGCGGCGACTGTCTCTATCCCACGCGTGCGCGAGGATGGGCGGCATCTGTCTGTGGTCGCCGACGGCGATGAATTGTCCGTCCCGACGCAGGAATGCCGCCGCCGTGATGGCCTCGGCCAGCCCCATCTGCGATGCTTCGTCAACCACAACGAGGTCGAAATATTCGCCAGTCCAATCGACCGCACGCCCTTTCGCGGCACCCTTCTTGACGAGACGATACAGACCGCCCGGCGTGCCCCCGACGACTAACAAACGCGCCGCAATCAACTCGCTCCATTGCTCGCCCGCCGTCTGTTCATCCGTGCCGTCGGGCACCAAAGCCTCGACGCCCTGCGGCACACTGTCGCCCGCATCGTTACAGACCTTTGCCAGTTTCAAATCCTTGAGCGGAGCTAGGAGCGCAGACTGTGTGCCGTGCGCGCGTGTGAGTTCATCGCGTCGTCGCGCAACGCTCGCCAACGCAATCTCGACCGCCGCGTGCGTCTTCGCCAACACCGCGACGCGAAAGGGACGCGCTTCGGTCGCCTGCGCGAGTGCGCGCGCGAGAATGGCGTAGCCGAGCGTGTGGCTCTTGCCCGTGCCGGGCGGCCCCTGCACGACGAGCACGCGGTCTGTCAGATGTTCGCCGACGATGCGACGCTGCGCCTCCGTCAAACCGTCTGGCGATTGCGCCTGCGCCGCCATCTCCGCCACTTCTCTCGCATCGCGCAGACGTTTGGGACGCACCATACGCGGCTCCTTTGCCTCCGACGGACGCGACAACCACGCATACAAAACATTCGACGCGGCATGTCGGCAGGCTTCGAGAAACTTGTCGGAGTTGAGGTCGTCGGCCATCTCATCGACGGTGTAGACCGCGCCCGCAACGGGCGTGAAGATGCGATGCGAATAACGAAACGGAGAGTTCTTGAAATTCATCGACAACAGACGCAGCACCATCCGTCCATCATCTACTTCTTCAACCGTCGCCAGCCGACCGCGCACCAACTGCGACGCCGCCAGCGGCCTCCGCTCCGCGTCCATCAACGGATTAAGAACCACCCAATCGCCTGCACGGATGCGGAGCGGAGAGGCCGCAGGTGCTGCGCCCACGTCTGATGCGTTTTCGTCGCCGCCTGACAGACCGGCGTTGCCATCGTCTGACGACTCGTCATCGCCTGTGCTTGTCGTCGGGTTGCCGTCCGCATCGACGAAGCGAAACCACGCGCGTTCTTCGCGGTCGTCGTTTCGCTCGTAACGCTCGCAGAGGAGAATGGCGGTGCGCCCCGTCTCGGCTCGTTCGCGCGGCGCGAGCGAGAGATGCAGCAGACGCTCTTGAAATGAAGCGTGATGTTCGAGCAAGAGAAAATCTTCAAGCGAACGATGAAGTGGAATCTCTTGTGGCTCGGTCGTGGCCTGGTCGAGACGCGAGAGGTCAAGCGCCTCTTTTTCGACGCGCTTGTTTCTGTACGCGAAGCTCTCTTCGATGTGACGCAGAGCACGCGTGCGACGGACGGCGAAGGCGCGAATCTGTTCGACTGTGACGCCCGCGAAGCCGCGCAGTTGCGCTCGCTCATGCTCGGTCGCCGCAGACGTTTCGCGCATGCGTCCCCACGCCGCGTAAGCATATTCGAGCGGAATCTCCGCGCCGAAACGCGCCGCCGCTTCGATGTTCAGAGTTTGCCCCGGCGTCGCTGTTGCTTCGCGCGGCTGTCTGAGTTCGCCCGTCGCCGCATCGCGCACGAAGGCGCGTCGGTTGTCGAAGACGCGCGCACGGAAAACCTTTTGAAAATCCGTCTCACCGTCCGCCCAGACGAAGCCGAGACCGCTCGCCACTTCGTAGAGATTCTGGCAGACGGGCGCGAGGTTGAGACGCGCGCGCACTTCGTCGCTTAGAAAAGAGAGCATGCCCTGCGAGAGCGCGGGCGAGGATGTCAATAAATCGTAGAAGGCCGGAATCGCGCAGAGCGCGTCGAAGTGGCGACGCAAGGCGTTCAAGAGCGCGCTCTCGCCGCGCCGCCCGTAGAGATAAATGTGAATGGGCGCGTGAGTCGAATCGGCGGCGCGTGCGACCGCCGCGAGTAGTTGCTCCATCCATGCGACGAGCAGACGGCGTTCCGCCGCGCCGTCCTGTTCGTCGGGCGCATCCGCCGTCATCTCAACCACATCGCTCGCACCGCGCGGCCCCGCGACGTGTGCCGCCACCAGATACAGACGGTCGGCCAGATAATCGCGTTGCGCGTCGATGAAGATGCGTACGAGGTCTGGATACTTCGAGTGGTCTGGAAGCGAGCCGTAGTCCGCGCCGGAGAGAAACGGACGAGCCGTAATGCGACGGTCGAAACGCGACAGTGCGGCGCGTGCGCGCTCGGCTAACACGGGCAGGCGACTGCCGAGCGGCCAACGCGCACCGATGCGTCTCACTTCCGCTTCGCGCCCCTGTGCGGGTTGCATCGCGCCGCGCCCGGCGTAGTCCATCAACGCGGCGAGCGCGCGCGCCGTCTTGACGCCTTCGGATTGAAGCGCGCGTTTCTCGGAAATCGTGAGCAGTGGAACGAGCGAGAGGTCTTCACGCTCGGCGGTATCCGTGAAGCAGAGGACGTTGTAGGGGCAGCCGTCGCACGCAGGACGCAGATGATAACGTGCGTCGAGAAACGTCGTGCGCGCGGCGCGTGCCACGTCGGACGATGGCGCGGCGACGAGTTGTTCAATCTCGTCGTGGTAGAGTGTGAGGTCGAAGGAGGCGAGGCCGTCGGGCGTCCACTCGGAATCGCGCGCGGCAATCGCTCCGCGTATTTCATCAGCCGTCTGAAGTCCCGCCGCGCGGATGGTCTCCGCGAGCAGGCGGACGTAGAAAGCGACTTGCAGACGAAACCCGACCGTCTCGCGCCGACTCGCTTTGATGTCAATCACCCTCGCATGAATCTCGCCTTGTGCGTCGCGCACGATTTCGATGAGGTCTGCGCGTCCCTCGCAACTCCAACCGCCGATGTGCCCGCGCAAACTGGGTTGATAGTAAAACGTGCGTCCATCGCGTTGCTCCTTGAGCCGCGCGACGAGGGCATCGAAAGACGTGTTGGTCAAATCGACGACGCGCTCCGTCCGGCTCAACTCCTCGACCATGACGCGCTCAAAGTCTAAACCCACGCCCGACAGAAGCGGCGAGAGTGGTTCGATTTCTATCCCGTAACGCGTGAGTAGGGTTTTACATTCGGAAGGAAAAAGCGTGAACCGCAAATGACGCTCGCAACGCCCGCGCGCCACATACTGCGCGAGTCGTTGCGCCGAGAGCGTGCGCTCTGTTTGAAAAGTAGGTGCAGGGCTGTCAGTGCGAGGCATGATTCAATTGCGGATTGCGGATTCGGGATTAAGAAGAACTGCGTCTATTTCTTGAAGCCGCAATCCGAAATCAGCATCCCGCATTCCGTCGGTTTTTGATGGTTTTTGACGCGTTTCGTCGGGTCGAATTAAGAATCCTTTTTGGTGCGCGTCGCACGGGCTTTCTTCTGTGCGACGACAGTGAGCGTTTGCACTTCGCTCTGTTGAATGGCATCACGCAGGGCTTCGCGCGCGGCGGCGCGTCCGTCGTCGGTGTCGGCGAGAAACTCTTCGAGCTTTTCTTTGACGGGGCTATAAGTAGTCTTGAAGAGAGCGGAAAACGTCTCGGCGTCGAACATGGACGAAAGCGCCGCGATACGCTCGGCGTCGGCGGTCGTCTTCATCGTATAACTGACGCGCACGCACGCCTCGCCCGCGCGCATGACGACCGCGCCTTCGACCCTCTGCCGTCCCTGCGCCGCCGCTTTCAGACGTTCCTTCAACTCGTCGAGCCGCGTCTCAATCGACTTCTTCTCGGCATGCAATTCGACAAACTGCCGGACAAGCGTCTCCATCTCCTCCGCGCCGATTGCTTCCGGCAACCCTCCGGCGAAACACGACGCGCAGACGAGCATCGCGCCATCGCCGTTGTTGACACCACCGTCGCTCGCCGCGACCGCAGCAGCAGTTGCCATCACTGTGTGCGCGTCGTTCGGCGGCAATGCTTCGTCGCGTGGAACGAGGCCGCCGCATGCGGCGCAGGCGACATAGAAAAATTCGGCGCACGTGCGACAGAGCGTTGCGCCGTTTTTATCCGCGACCGCATCCGACGCGACGGCGCCGAGACATTCGATGCAGTGCGCGCCGTCCGTCGCAGCATTTCCCGTTTCAAATCGGACAGATGTCGGCGTCGGCGCGTCTGATGCGGATGCGAGTCCGGCGGCGTCAACGTCGTGTGTGAGTCGCTCGTCGTTGCGGCGAGGCGTGTGGGTGTTTTCGTGTTGCGACGGTCTGTTTAATTCCACGAATCGAACTCCCCGTTTTGGGCGTGAAGACGGAAGCGAACGAAAATGTGCAGGGGCGGACGCGTCAATTTAGGACGCGTCGGATTTCTGTAGCGCGTCGATTTTCGCGGCGAGAATGAAATCGCTCTCGCTGAGACCGTTGATAGCGTGCGTCCAGATTTTTATCTCGGTGTAGCCCCAACCGAAACTGATGTCGGGGTGATGTCCCTCCGCTTCGGCAATCTCGCCGATGCGATTGACGAACGCGAGTGCCTCGCGGAAGTTGGTAAACTTGTAATCTCTTTGCAGATGATGCTCATGAGCCACACGCCATCCCGGTACCTGCTCGGCGAAGGGGCGAATCTCCTGACCCCTCAGACGCGGTACGCCGCCATGACACGGAACGCACTGGCGGCTCGCTAAATCTTCCATCAATCCTGTTCACCTCGCTCTCAAATTTGGACGACAGACGACCGACCGTTAACGATAAAATCCGATTGGTCTTTCACCGTCGATAGACGATAGAAAAACAGCATGCTTTTCATCGTCAGATGGTCGGTCGTGCATCGTCTGGGTTTTCAGTTTTTGCCGTGGCCGTGATGTTGTTGGCCGGGCGCGTGCGGCTTGTCGGGAGATTGATAGCCGCGAAGTTCGTCGTATTTTTTAACCTGTTCGGCGGAGAGCAGCCGTTTCATTTCGAGATGCGCGCGTAGATGGGCGGCGCGCAAACTGCCTTGCAGGAGCGCGATTTCGCTGGTCAACGCGGCGAGTTTGCTCTCGTCAATCTTGTTTGCGGCAAAGAGCGCGTCCAACTCCTTCTCCTTGCCGACGACGAGACGACCCAGACGCGTCGCCTCATCGTGCATCCTTTGATAGATGCGGTTCGTCTCGGCGGTCTGCCTTTCCGTTAGTCGCAACGGCGCGGCCAACTGCAACACATGACGCGGGCCGGGATAACTATTGAGTTCGGCGGCCTTCGCCAGTCCCATTCCCTCGCCGTTGAGATAGGCCGCGATGTCTTCGTCGGACAGGGTTTTGATGCGACGTGTTTGCTCGCCCGCGTAAGGCTTCGACGCGTTTTGTGCCAGCGCAAAGATTGGTAGAACGATGACCACTCCCAAGAGCAATAGCGTTGCGCGATTCATCCGTCTTCGTCTCCTTAGAAATGCATTGACCGACGCCCCTGCATTGTAACAGGCGATGAGAGAAAGGAAACCGCCCGCGCGTCATTTGGCCGCTTATTATCGACGATAAAGAAATGCCGACCGTCTTTTCGAGAGAGAAAGAGACGGTCAGCATGCCGTTTGAGACGATGGTCGGCGGTCGGGGTTGCGCGGAGACGATGAACGTCTGCACCCGTTCCGGCCTTAACTGGTTGTCGGTAACAATTCCTTGCGTCGTGCCCAAATCCAGTGGACGCTTGACCGGAACGCAAAGGCGAACGCCTGCGCGATGAAGGCTACTGCGTTCGGACGACGCTCCGACGCAACCGTCAACGAGAGCGCCACCATCATCCCAATCAGCAACAGGAGCGTCACCGCACCTGTTGTGCGCGCCCGCGTCTTTCCTGTCAACAACTTTTTGCGCGACTCGTTTCTGCCAATCCGCCGTTGGAAATTCCGCATTCCGCAATCAATCTTGTCTGTGCTGGCTTGCCCGAAGCCGCCGGAGCGGATAGTCTTAGCCGTTCCAGAGTTTCGCATTTCTATCTTCGATTTTAAGGAGCATGCTAACGCCCGTGGCTATCATCTATCCTTTCCGCGCTCTGCGTCCGCCCGCAGGACAGGTCGAGCAAGTTGCCAGTGTGCCCTACGATGTGGTGAACACGAACGAGGCGCGCGAGATGGCCTCCGGCAATCCGCTCAGCTTTCTCCACGTCTCGCGTCCCGAAATCGACATGCCGGAAGGCACTGACATCTACAGCGATGAAGTCTATCAACGCGCGGCGGAGAATTTTCGCCAACTGATTGAGACGTGCCCTCTGTTGACGGAGGACGAGCCGAGCATCTATCTCTATCGTCTGGTGATGGGCAAGCACACGCAGACAGGAGTGGCGGCCTGTTTTTCAGTTGATGAATACGACGACGACCGCATCCGCAAACATGAGCGGACGCGCCCCGACAAAGAAGACGACCGCACGCGCCACATCATGACCTTACGCGCGCAGACCGGCCCCGTCTTTCTCACCTACCGCGCCGACCGACGCATCGACGCGCTCGTCGCAGCCGAAACTTCGGGCGAACCGCTCTATGATTTCACCGCCGAAGATGGCGTCCGCCATACGGTGTGGCGTGCGCCCGCGCCCGAACAGCTTGTGCGTTGCTTCGCGGAAGTGCCTCTGCTCTACATCGCTGACGGACACCACCGCGCCGCCAGTGCCAGCCGCGCACGCGCCGCGCTTCGCAATTTGAACCCGAACCACACGGGCGATGAGGAATACAATCGCTTTCTCGCCGTCTGTTTTCCCGACGAGCAGATGCAGATTCTCCCTTACAATCGCGTCGTCAAAGATTTGAACGGGCGCTCGCCGGAAGATTTTCTCGCCGTCCTGCGAGAGCGTTTCAACGTCGAAGAGGGAGCGCACCCGACGCCCGCCGGGCGAGGTCAGTTTCAGATGTATCTCGGCGGCGGTTGGTACAAACTCACACTCGCAGGGTCGTCGCAAACAGCGAGCGACGACGCGGTTGCCGCGCTCGACGTAAGCATCCTGCAAGACAACATCCTCGACCCTCTGCTCGGCATTAAAGATGTTCGCACAGACAAGCGCATCGGCTTCGTTGGCGGAGCGCGCGGCACGACGGAACTCGAAAGGCTGGTGGACGAAGGCGGCGCGGCGGTCGCTTTCTCGCTCCACCCGACTTCGATTGAAGACCTCATCCGTGTGTCGGACGAGGGCAGCGTCATGCCACCGAAATCAACCTGGTTCGAGCCGAAACTGAGAGACGCCATTTTGATTCACCAGATTTAGATTCGTCGCTGGTTGGCCGTTAATTTTGAAATGTTGCCTGAGATAGAAACGGCGCGGCTACGGCTGCGAATGCACGAACCCGGCGACGTGGACGAGCGTTTTGCCATCCTCGGCAGCGCGGACTTGGCGCGATACATGCCTGCGTCTTGGACGCCGCCGACGAGGGAGAGGGTCGCCGCCAATATTCCACGTCACGTCCAGCGTTGGCGCGACGACGGCTTCGGCGAGTGGGCTGTGATTCATCTGTCGGACGGCAAGTTGATAGGCTACTGCGGCCTGCAACACATCGAGTTCGTCAAACCGGAGATTGAAATCTTTTACGGATTCGCGCGCGACTATTGGGGCAGGGGACTAGCGACCGAAGCGGCTCGCGCCGCGCTCCGCTACGGTTTCGAGCAGTTGAAACTCGCGGAGATTGTTGCCGCCACACATCCCGGCAACGTCGCATCGCAACGCGTGCTCCAAAAAATCGGACTCCGACGCGACCGCGACGGGCGTTTCTTCGAGCCGGACTCCGTTTGCTTCACGCTCCGGCGTGATGAATACGTCGTGCCCGTCGCGTCGCCTTACGCGTTGCGTTTCCGTGAAGCGAGTTAAAGAGGCGCGTTTCAGAAAAGAATTTTGGAGAGGCGAGGAAACTCATGCGTGTACTTATCGCTGATAAATTCGAGCAGTCGGGGCGCGACGGTCTCGAAGCACTGGGCTGCGAATATTTCTATCAACCCGACGCGAAGGACGAAGCGTTAATCGAAGCCATCAAGGAGACGAAGCCGGACGTGCTCATCGTGCGCTCGACCAAAGTGACGGAGAGCGCGTTGGACGCAGGTGCTTTGAAACTCGTCGTACGCGCGGGCGCGGGCTACAACACGATTGATGTGGCGGCGGCCTCGGCGCGCGGCGTCTACGTCTCGAATTGTCCCGGCAAAAACGCCATCGCGGTCGCGGAGTTGGCCTTCGCTCTCATCCTTGCGCTCGACCGACGCATCGCCGATAACGTCATCACGTTGCGCGAGGGACAGTGGAACAAGAAGGAGTTTTCCCGCGCGCGCGGACTCTACGGGCGCGCGCTCGGCCTCGTCGGAACGGGGCAAATCGGAACCGAGATGATTGCACGCGCACAAGGCTTCGGGATGCCGGTCGTGGCTTGGAGCCGGAGTCTGACGGAGGAACGCGCCGCCGCGCTCGGCGTCGAGTACAAGGGGAGTGCCGAAGACGTCGCGGGTGCGGCAGACATCGTGAGCATCCATCTCGCCTTGAAACCGGAGACGCGCGGCATCATCAACGACGCTTTCTTCGAACGGATGCGCGAGGGCGCATACTTCATTAATACTTCGCGCGGCGAGATTGTTGACCAGTCAGCCCTGTTGCGTGCGATGCGCGAGCGCGGAGTGCGCGCGGGGTTAGACGTTTTCGCGTCGGAACCTGCGAGCGCGACGGGCGAATTCACAGACGAGATTCGCCTCGAACCCAATCTCTACGGCACACACCACATCGGCGCTTCGACCAATCAAGCGCAAGAAGCGATTGCCGCCGAAACCGTCCGCGTCATCAGGATGTTCAAGGAGACGGGCAAGGTGCCGAACGTCGTCAACCTTTCTGTCCGCACGCCCGCGACGCATCTGCTCATCGTCCGGCACCGCGACCGCCCCGGCGTGCTCGCCTCCGTGCTCGGCGCGATTCGCACGGCCAACATCAACGTGCAGGAGATGGAAAATATCATCTTCGAGGGTTCAGGCTCGGCGGCTGTGGCGCGCATCAACTTGGAATCCGCGCCGCCCGCCGAAATGTTCGCGCGCCTCCGCGCCGAAAACCCCGACATCATCGAACTCGATTTGCTGAAAATCAGCAGCTAGTAAACAGTGGTCAGTAGACAGTAGAAATGCATCGAGCGTTTGATGGTTAGGAGTTCAACGGAAAGGCGTTTAGCTTTCGTTTGTTTTAGAGACGTGCTGAAGAAACGTCCAACAAGTTCTTCTACTGGATACTGACTACTGTCTACTTCTTTTATGAAAACCACACTCATCACGGGAGCATCGGGCGGCATCGGCGAGGAGTTTGCGCGGAGTTTGGCGGCGCGTGGCGATAATCTTTTGCTGGTGGCACGCTCGCGGGACAAACTCGCGGCGCTGTGCGATGAACTCAAGAGCCGACATGAGATTGACGCACAATTTGTCGCGCTCGATTTGTCGAAGGAGGATGCGCCGCAGAGATTGTTTGATGAGACGACGGCGCGCGGTCTGGAAGTTGAGTTGCTGATTAACAACGCGGGTTTCGGTTCGCTCGGAGAGTTTACGGATTTTGCGCCGGAGCGCGATATGGAGATGATTGATTTGAATGTCAAGGCGCTCGTCGCGCTGACGCATCTCTTCATCAGGCCGATGCGAGAGCGAAGGCGCGGCGACATCATCAACGTCGCTTCGACCGCCGCGTTTCAAGCCGTGCCACTCATGGCGACCTACGCGGCGACCAAAGCCTTCGTCCTCTCCTTCTCCGAAGCCGTGAGACAGGAGAACCAGAGATTCGGCATCAACGTGCTCGCGCTCTGTCCCGGTTCGACGGATACGAACTTCTTCGCCGTCGCCGGAACCGACACGCCGCCCGCGAAGATTACGCAGACGCCCGCCGCCGTGGTCGAGACGGCGCTCCGTGCGCTCGAACGCCGACAGGGACACGTCGTTTCCGGTTGGGGCAATTTTCTTCTGGTCGAAGTCGGACGCTTCGCGCCGCGCTCGCTCGCCGCGCGCATCGCGGGTCGCATCATGCAGCAACGATACATGCATCGTCAGTCGTAAATCGTGAATGGTAAATGGTCAATGGTAAATAGAAAGAACTGTTTTTATCCATTTACGATTCACGACTGATTGAGGAGACGAACATTATGACGGAGAGAATCTTTAATTTCAGTGCGGGGCCTGCGGTGTTGCCCGTGCCGGTTTTGGAAGAGGCGCAACGCGACATGGTTGCCCTGCCCGGCGTCGGCATGTCCGTGATGGAGATTAGCCATCGCTCCAAAACCTTCGACGAGATTATTGGCAGCGCAGAGCAACTCCTGCGTGAGTTGATGGGCATCCCCGAAAACTATCACGTACTCTTTTTGCAGGGCGGCGCGAGTCTTCAGTTTTCGATGATTCCGATGAATCTCTTGCCGCAGGGCGGCACCGCCGACTACATCATCACGGGCAGTTGGGGCAGGAAGGCGCTCAAGGAGGCCAAACGCGAAGGCACCGCCAACGTCGCCGCGACCACGGAAGACAGTCGTTATTCGCGCATCCCTGACCAGCAGGAACTCCGACTCGATGCGGGTGCGGCCTACGTTCATCTGACTTCTAACGAAACGATTGAAGGCGTCGAATGGAAGTACGACCCCGACACGCAGGGCGTGCCGCTCATCTCCGATGCCTCGTCGGATATTCTGTCGCGTCCCGTTCCGGTCGAGAAGTACGGATTGATATACGCCGGAGCGCAGAAGAACATGGGGCCGTCGGGCGTCACCCTCGTCATCATCCGCGACGACCTCTTGCAGCGCATCCCTGATGGCCTCCATACGATGCTCGACTTCCGCACACACGTCGAAAACAAGTCGCTCTACAATACGCCGAACACGTGGGGCATCTACATCCTGAATCTCGTCTGCAAGTGGCTCAAGGAGAAGGGCGGCCTTGCGACGATGCACGCGGAGAACGAAGACAAAGCACGTCTGATTTACGACGTGATTGACGCGACCGACTTCTATCGCGGCCACGCCGCGCCGGAAGCGCGCTCGCTGATGAACGTCACGTTTCGCTTGCCTTCGGAGGATTTGGAAAAGCAGTTTGCAAAGGAAGCGACCGCCGCAGGTCTCGACGGACTCAAAGGACATCGCTCGGTCGGCGGCATTCGCGCGTCGATTTACAACGCCTTCCCGCGCGCGGGCGTCGAAGCATTGGTCGCCTTCATGCAGGAGTTTGAACGCAAAAACGGCTGAAACGGCTGAGACGTTTTCACGCCTCCGCCCGACACCTACGCCAATTTTTACCGACGCTCCGCCACCAATCTTTTTATGAAGACTCTGAGAAACTCACTCGTCCCCACGGTCGCCTGTATGTTGCTCGCGGCGACGATGGCGACGTTCACGTCCGCGCAGAAACAATCGTCCGCTTCGTCGTCCGTTCAAAACCAGAAGGGTGCAAGTACCTCGGCAACAAGCGCCAACGATTCGTCTGCACTCGCCGACGAGCGACACCTACGCAACGTCCGCCAGTTGTCCTTCGGCGGCGAAAACGCCGAAGCATATTTCAGCGGCGACGGTCAGCGTCTCATCTTTCAATCGAAACGCGACGGTCGCGCCTGCGACCAGATTTACACCATGCGCGCCGACGGCTCCGCGACGCAGATGGTTTCCACGGGCGACGGGCGCACCACCTGCTCCTACTTCTTCCCGAAGCGCCAGCGCATCCTCTATGCTTCGACGCACCTCGACGGCAAGGCGTGTCCGCCTGCGCCCGATTTTTCGCGCGGCTACGTCTGGGCGATTTATCCCTCGTACGACATCTTCACGGCGCGTCCCGACGGTTCCGATTTGAAGCGACTGACGACCACACCCGGCTACGACGCCGAAGCCACCATTTCGACCGACGGACGCCGCATCGTCTTCACTTCCATGCGCGACGGCGACCTCGACCTCTACACGATGGACGCCGACGGCAAAAACGTTCGTCGTCTGACCGACACACTCGGCTACGACGGCGGCGCGTTCTTCTCACGCGACGGCAAACACATCGTCTATCGCGCTTATCATCCGCAGACGCCCGCCGAGATTGCGCGCTACAAGCAAAAACTCGCGGAGAATCTCATCGAGCCAAACGTCTTTGAAATCTGGGTGATGAACTCCGACGGCACACAGAAACGACAGGTGACGCGTCTCGGCGCGGCGAGTTTCGCGCCCTACTTCTTCCCCGATGGTCGTCGCATCATCTTCTCATCCAACGTCAACGACCCTAAGAAGCGCAACTTCGACCTCTACAGTATCCACACCGACGGCACCAACCTTGAGCGCATCACTTACGAAGAAACTTTCGACGGCTTCCCGATGTTTTCGCCCGACGGTCGTCGGCTCGTCTTCGCCTCCAACCGTCGCGCCAAAACTCGCGGCGACACCAACATCTTTATCGCCGACTGGGTGGAATAAACGCCGCTCGCCAGAGAGAGTCGGGAGCACTACACCAACATGCCATACACGAATCTCATGCGCCGCAAATTTCTTCCCCTGCTCGTCGCTCTAATGCTCAACGCCAACGCGTTGGCGCAACAGCAAACGGCAACGCAGCAGGCGCAACGAGCGCCACAACAGCAGCCGTCGAAGCCCGCGAGCGGGAGCGCGCCCAACGTTGAACGTCTCCGCGCGCACGTCGCGTATCTGGCCTCGGAAAAGTTGGAGGGGCGCAAGACGGGGACACCCGCTGCCGGAGAAGCCGCCGCTTATGTGGCGAGCGAGTTGGCGAAATACAACGTCAAGTTTGCCCGCCCGACGCCCTCCGGTCACGCGGCGGGCATCACCGACATGGGCTACCTACGCACGTTTCCCTACGTCGCCAGCGTCGAACTAGGCAAGGCCAACGCCATGACGTTTGCCTCGCGCGCCGCCGCCGACACAGCAACGACAACGAACGCCGCGAACGCCGCCGCAACGCTCGACCTCCGTCTCGGTGAAGACTGGATGCCGCTCGCTTGGAGCTCCAACGGTCGCGCAGAGAATCTCCAAGCCGCGTTTGTCGGCTACGGCATCGCTTCGAGCGAACAGAACTACGACGACTACGCCGGACTGGACGTGACGGGTCGCGTCGTCATCGCCCTCGCGGGCACGCCCGACGGCGACAACCCGCACGGACAATTCACGCGCTTCAACGAGCCGCGACTCAAAGCAGCGGCGGCGCGCGAACGCGGCGCGCGTGCGCTCCTGCTTATCGCCACCGCAGAGAATTTTAAGGATGAACGACTCGCGCGCCTTCGCTACGACAATTCGGGCGGCGACGCGGGATTGCCCGTCGCTGTTATTTCGCGTGCCAGCGCACGACGCATCCTCGAAGCAGGCGGCATCACCACTCTGCCCCTCGACCCCTTGCAGAAAGCACAGCAACAGCCATCCCGAACGCCAACTCCGACGCCCCTCCACCAATCCTCTCAACATTCAACGTCGCAGCCCGCGCATCAACAACAAGCGTCGCAACCTTCAACGTCGTCCTCGTCCAAACAACATTCGCCGTCGCGCAAAAACTTTTCCGCCGTGTTAGAGGGCGTCGCGCTCACGGTCGCCGTTGAGCTTGTGCGTCAGAAGGCTGCGGCCTTCAACGTCGTCGGCATACTCGAAGGCGCAGACCCGAAGTTAAAGAATGAATATGTCGTTATCGGCGCACACTACGACCACTTGGGACGCGGCGGCGCGGGCAGCCGCGCCGAGCGTGAAGGCGACATCCATTTCGGCGCTGACGACAATGCTTCCGGCGTGGCCGCCCTGCTCGAACTCGCGCGCCTGCTCTCGGCGGAACGCCGGAGTCTGCGTCGCAGCGTCGTCTTTATCGCGTTTGGCGGCGAAGAAGAAGGGCTGCTCGGTTCGAGTTATTACGTCAACAATCCGGTCGTGCCGCTCGCAGAGACGGTGGCGATGATTAACCTCGACATGGTGGGGCGTTTGAAGGATGATAAGTTGCTGATTGGCGGCGTCGGGACGGCGAAGGAGTGGCGCGATTGGATTGCCGGAGCGAATCGCGAACTCAATATCAGAGTGACCGCGACGGTCGGCAATCACGGCGACGCTCAACAAGCACAACGAGCGCGCGACGGGTCGAAGGATGGAAGCGGCGTGCCCGTCGTCTATGGCGCGAACGGGCAAGTCATGGCGACCGCGAATCCCCGTCAGCGTTTCGCGCTCACGCTCAACGACGACGGCTACGGGCCGAGCGACCATTCATCTTTCTACGCCAAGAAGATTCCCGTGCTCTTTTTCTTCACGGGGACGCATGAGGATTATCACAAGCCGACCGACACCGCCGAACGCCTCAACTATGAAGGCGAGGCGCGCATCGTCGGCTTCGTCCGCGACATCCTTCGCTCGATTGACGTGAACGACGAGCGTCCCGCGTATCTCGTCACGCGCAGCGAGGGCGCGGGACGCGCCACGGGTTTTCGCGTCTATCTCGGCACGATTCCGAGTTATGCCGAATCGGAGACGGGACTTAAACTCGACGCCGTGCGCGACGATTCACCCGCTTCGCGTGCCGGACTGCGCGCGGGCGATGTGATTGTCAAATTGGCGGGGCGCGACGTGCGAAACGTCTACGACTACACAAATGCGCTCTCCGAGATGCGAGCCGGACAGGAGTATGAGGTGGAAGCCCTGCGCGACGGTCAGCGTCTCGCGCTCAAGATAACGCCCGCCGCAAGAAGATAAAGAAGGGCAAAAGGAAAGGGCAAAAGGAAAAAGGTAAAAGGTAAGACCAAGATGTGCTTCAGTCTTACCTTTTACCTTTTTCCTTTTGCCCTGAATTGTTACCAGCGAGGTTCGCGGTCGAAGCCACCGCCACCACCGCCACCGCCACCGCCGCGCCCGCCACGGTCACGTCCGCCGCCACCGCCGCCACCGTAACCGCCGCGACCGCCACCGCCGCCACCACCACCGTAGCCTCCACGACCACCGCCGCCACCACCGCCGCCACGGTCAGTCTTTGGCCTCGCTTCGTTAACCGTCAGATTACGACCGCCGAAGTCTCTGCCGTTAAACTGTTCGATGGCTGCTGTGGCGCCGTCTTGCGTCGCCATCTCGACGAAGGCGAAACCACGCGAACGGCCTGTGTCGCGGTCTTCCACTATCGAAGCCGATTCGACTTCACCAGCCTGTGCGAAGAGGTCGCGCAATTCATCGCTGGTGGTGCGGAAAGAGAGATTGCCCACATAGAGTCTGATACCCATTTCTTCATCCTTTTTGAGAGTAAAGGAAGCGCAGGCGATTGTTGGTTCGCGGGAGCTTGGGAGGTGAGTCCTCTTTATATCTCAGCGAGTAGGCGACACGCCCGATGCTCTGACATCAACGAGAGCGGCTTCTAAACAGTTTCAAACCAACCACGCTCTCTCCTCAGCCTGTCGTCGTCGCCTCAACTATCGCGGGCAGGCGCATCACCGTTGATGCGCGAGAGCAGGAAGCTGTGATGGCGCGAAGTATGACGATTTTCCATGCACAGTGCAAGCATATTGTTCGTCGTCTGACGCGCCCGCAGCAGTCTCGACGGACGAAAATCTCCCCGCCCGCGCCGCCCGAATTTTTGGCGGCGCGGGCGGCGTGCGTGGAAAAATGGGCGGTCATTTTAACTCTTGAAAAGCGGCAGGCTTTAGCGCAGAATACGCACTTAGTCGGCTTTCGTAGAAGATTTCAGACGATGTGCTTACGCGCGTGAGGCGTCGGTCGTTCCTCATCACCTCATTAATTCTTCCACGCCGACGCTTGAATCATGATAGGCCAAATCATCTCCCACTATAAAATTCTGAGCCAGATTGGCGAGGGCGGGATGGGTGTGGTTTATCTGGCGGAAGATGTGAAGTTGGGGCGTCGCGTCGCCATCAAAGTGCCCAACGCTTCGTCGGATGAAAAGTATTATCGCGTCCGCTTCCTGCGTGAAGCGCGTTCGGTTTCCGCGCTCAATCACCCGCACATCGCCGCCGTTCACGACTACGGCGAAACGCCCGACGGGCGTCCCTTCATCGTCATGGAACTGGTGCAGGGACATGCCTTGAACGACCTCTTGATGGCGAGCGAGTTGACGCTCAGGCGTGCCGTCGAGATTATCGAAGCGGTCGCCGACGCGCTCTCGGAAGCGCACCGTCGCGGCGTTATCCATCGCGACATCAAGCCCTCAAACGTGATGATTAACGAGCGCGGCGAGGTCAAAGTGCTCGACTTCGGCCTCGCCAAACAACTCAACGAAGAACCGCATCTACTTGACCCGCACTCGCAGTCGCTCCTTTGGACGAAGACGCGCAGCGACGTGATTATCGGCACGCCGCTTTATCTCTCGCCCGAACAGGCGCGCGGCCTCCCGGTCGATGCGCGCAGCGACTTGTTTGCGCTCGGCGCGTTGCTCTACGAATGCATCGCGGGGCGTCCGGCCTTCTCCGGCTCAAACGTCATCGAAATCGGCGCGGAGGTACTCAAGTCGAACCCGCCGCCGCCCTCCCATTTCAACCCGCGCGTGCCGCAGGAACTCAACCGCATCACGATGAAGGCGCTCGCCAAGAAGACGGAGGAGCGTTACCAGACCGCCGACGAAATGATTGCGGATTTGCGCGCCATCCATGCGCGTCTGCCCGAAGGCGAGAGCGCGCCGCGCACGCGCCGCCTCCCTTCGCAACAGGGCGGCTATTCCATGTCGCTGCATCAGAGTGCGTTGCTCACACTGTCCGACACTTTGCGTCGGCCACGCGTCTCGCTCGGCGCGTTTCTCGCAGCTCTGCTCGCGCTCACGCTCGGCCTCGGCGTTTACTTCTACTGGACGCGGCCAACCGTGCACAAGCCTCCGCCGGAAGCCGCCGAAGCGTACGAGCGCGGCAGGGAGGCGTTGCGTAACGGCGCTTATTATCTGGCGAGCGTAGAATTTGAAAAGGCCGTGAAGGAGGATGACGACTTCGCCGACGCCCACGCCGGTTTAGCCGAAGCCCTCTCCGAACTCGACTACGGCGACCGCGCCAAAGACGAACTGCTCCGTGTCACCCAACTCGTCGAACGCTCGACGCCGACGCGCCTGCAATCACTCTACCTCGCCGCCGTCAGGGCGACGGCCACGCGCGATTTTGACAGCGCCGTCGAGAATTATCGTGAGATTGTGCGGCTCGAACCGGACAGGGCGCAGGCTTACGTCGATTTGGGACGCGCCTACGAGAAGAATGACGACATCGACAAAGCCATCACAAATTACGTCGAAGCGACCAAACGCGATTCCAATTATGCCACCGCCTATCTGCGGCTCGGCATCCTCTATGGTCGCAGCCAAAATCTCGCGAGCGCCACTCCCGCCTTCGACAAGGCGGAGAAACTTTACCAGTCATCCAACAATAACGAAGGCCGCGCCGAAGTCTTCTACAATCGCGGGCTGCTCTACAACTCGACGGGCAAACTCGCCGCCGCACGACGCGAGCTAGAGCAGGCGCTCGAACTCTCGCGCGCCAATCGCAACCTCCACCAACAAATTCGCACGCTCGCCAAATTAAGCATCGTCGTCGCCGCCGAAGGCGACCGTCTTCTGGGCGCAGAGTATGCGCGCGAGGCGCTCGATTTGGCGCAGACGAACGGCATGGAAAGCCTGCGCGCACGCGTCCTCGTCGAATTCGGTAACCTCTTTTTTATGCGCGGCGAATATGCGGAGACCGAAAAATATTTCAAGCAGGCCATCGAAGTAGCGCAGAGATACAGGGTTGGGCGCGAAGAAGCCGTGGCGAGGCTGGCGCTTGGAAGTCTCTTGATTCAGCAACGCCGGACGGATGAGGGCATGCGCTACGTCGAGCAGTCGGTCGAGTTTTTCAGAGAACGAAGCTACCACAAGGAATCAGCGCAGGCGTTTCTTCTCCTCGGTCGCTCACATCGGCAGAAGGGTGAATATGCCGCGGCGCTCAAGTCGTTCGAAGAGTTGCGTCGTGTGGCAGACGACGTTGGCGACTTCTCGCTGCTGGCGTCAGCGCACGTCGAAGTCGCCAACGTGCTCTTGCAGCAGGAAGAGTACCCGCAGGCGCTCGCACACTTCTACGAGAGTTATTCCATATACAAGTCGCTCGGCAATCAGTTGCAGATTAGCTACAGCATCGCCAATCGTTTTGCGATGTTGTGGCCGCTCGGTCGTTACGATGAGGCGCTTGAATTGTTGTCGCAGGCGATGAGCGCCGTGACTGATCCCGACGTGAGGGATCAGGGTTTACTTGCCAACATCTATGTTAACGATGCCTTCATGTCGCTCAGCAAGCGAAACTTCGTGGAGGCCAAACAAAAGAGCCTCAAGGCTCTCGAACTGGCGGGCGCGCGTTCGCCCGACGCGGCGATTGACGCCAAACGTGCGCTCTGTCTGGCGCAGGTCTTCTCCGGCGCGAAGCGCGAAGGCTTGAATGCGTGCGACGAAGCGTTAGAGATGGCGAAAGCTTTGGGCGACCCGTCGATGATTGCCAACGCGCAGTTGTCGCGCGCCAGAGCATTGTTTGAAAACGGCGACCCCGCAAGCGCACGCACACTCGCTCTCGAAGCGCGAAAGAGTTTTGAGCGCAACGGGCAGACGACTTCCGAATGGCTTGCCTGCCTGCTCGCCGGACAGGCCAGCGTCGAGAGCGGCGACCGCGACGCCGCACGGCAACAACTATCACACGCCGAGACGCTTCTCGCGCGTCTTCAACAAAATTGGAAACCGGAAGACTTCCACGGCTACCTCAATCGGCCCGACATTCAACTTCAGCACAAAGAACTCGGCAGATTGCTCGCCGCAGTTCGCTGAAACCTCCTCGCATAATCCTAACCTCAAAGGAGAAAACTCAATGTCTACCCCAACCAACATAGACCCACCCATCATTATCACCGGAGGCTCGGTCACGATTGATTTCGACGAGAACGGTTTCCAACGTGAAGGCAAGAAGTTCACGAACCAGAATAAGAAAATCAAGAGCATCGAGGTTGCTCGCGACGGCGTTGACCCGGTAAACCTGACCGTCAAAGACGGGCGATGCACCATCACGATTCGCTACGAGTAGCGTCGTCAAAGGGAGGCAAATAACGTTCGATACATAAAGAAGGGGCGCGGCTTCGACAGAGTTTGTCGGGGCTGCGCCTCACATGTTTTAGCGTCAACTTGAGTGGCGCGGGAGTTTGCGTCGGGGCCGTCCGGCCAAGCCTCGATAAATGGCTCATTGAATTTTTCTATTGAGAAAGAGAATAAAAGTATGTCATAACTGCCCTACAATGTAAGTCAACCAACCCACCACCTCGCATTTCCTGGGCGGCGAGAGGCGTGTTCGCCGTCGCATCGTAAATAACGATTCTTCGCAAGGGAGATATGAATATGTCCGAAGGAAGATTAGATGAAGACTCGACCCGTTCGTCGGAAGACTCACAGGTTGATGAGCGACGCCAGCGCGGCATCGGCAACGACGACCCTCTGACGGCTGTCCCGCCAACCATCGTCACCGACGAAGCAGGCAAACCATCAGGCGGAAACCCGTCCGGTGAAGAGTAACAACAACAACGAGGCGCGAGCGACCGCACTCTTGCTACATGCGCCTCGACGTTTGCCCGCGAGTCCTGCGATGGATGAACCGACAACGCAACACAGACGCTTCACCTTTGGCAGATGCTTCGCCATTGGTAGACGCTTCGCCGTTCGTTAGATGAAGCATCGCCGCGACGAATGGTTCGCCGCCGCGATATTAACAGTCCAATAGCAAGGGAGATGTAACGATGTCAGAAGGAAGAACAGAACAGGAGACGGGGTTCGATGCGCCGGAAGAATCGACCTTCGATGTTTCGGAGCTTGACGATGAGATGAGCGAAGGCAAACGCCTCACTCCGCGCGGCGCCGTGCCGCCGATTATCGTGACGGATGGCGAATAAATGATGCGGAGCCCAACGAACGACGACTCGGCAACAACTCGAAACGAAGACAACGAGACGCAATCGCACGTCTCCGTCCGTTGACCGATGAACTGATTCAAGAAACGACGTGCGTGCGAGCGCGCGTTGTTGTGCGGCAACGTCGTCAGTCTTTGCGGCGTGGAGGATTGGAGTTTAATCTTCCGCGCCGTTCTGATTTTGGGAGTCGAGGTTTGAGTCTTCCGCGCCGTTCTGGTTCCGGTAGAGATTCACGTAGCGGACAAACTCGCGCACGGCTTCCTCCTTCTCCAATGCGAGCGCGGCCTCATCCTTTTCCGTCGCGGCAGTAGTAGCAACAGTGGCGCTTCCCGCATCGACGGCGGGCGCGTGCTTGCGTCTCTCGCTCAAGACGGCTTCGGCGATGTTCGCCATCCACCAGAACGTGCCGCGCGCGCCGAGATGCTCGCGCACGCGCTGAAAAATACGTGGATAGAGACGCGCGGTATGGCCGAGCAAACTCTTGAGCGCACCAAAGGTCATGCGGTCTTGAAACAGTTCGCGGCGCACGCGCTCGTCCAGATGATGTAGCGCGGCCATCACGGCGTTGAGCGTTTCGTTGACGGCGTTGGGCGCACTCTTCTGCGCGGGTCGCAGAAATTCCGCGAGGCTCGACATCTGCGCGACGCGCGGCTCAAAGGCGTTGATTTCTGAGAGCGAACGCGCATCGAGGAGGTCTGCTTGAAGCGCGAGGTCGGTCAGATGCGTGAGCCGACGTAGATTTCGTACGTGTGAGCCGAAGCCGCAGAAGGTGAGCGGGCTGGACAGACCCGCCGCGTCGCCGACGAGCATCACGCGGTCATCCGACGTGCGCTTGCCCGCGCCGAGCCACCCGCGCTTATGAAAACTCGGAATGTAACCGAAGACAGGCTTCTCGACGCGCCACTGCGCGCCCGCGCGTTTATATGCGGGCAGACTCTCGAAGTAACATTCAAAGAGCGACAGCAGCGACTTGTCGGCGGGCGAATCCACCGCGTCGTAGAAGAAAAGATAGGTCGTGTATTCGTCGCGTCGCGGGCTTCCGGCGAAACCCTCCCAGATGAGTTGGCGATGATGACTGGCGTCCTCCGTGCTCACCAGAATCTCGCCCGTATTGAAATCAACCTTGTCCGGCTCCTTGCCACGGACGAAACCGCGCGCCACCGTCCCCACCGTCGGGCAGACGTGTGTCATCGCGCGTCCCTCGTTGATTTGGTGCGCGACGGGCGAGTTCGTCCCCGTCGCATCGACAAACAGGCGTGCTTCGTAAAGCCTCCGGCGCACGCCGCCGCCCTGTACGTCCTCCGTCTCGACCGTGACGCGATGCGGCTCGACATAACAACGCACGAAGCGACGCGCGTCCATGAGCGCGCAGCCGTCGCGGGCGCGTATTTTCGCGGCGGCGAGTTCGAGCAGTTTGTCGGCGTCAATCGCCACGTCGAGCACGCCCTTCATCCACAACGGCTCGGCCTTGACGCGCGACCCCGCATCGTGGAATTTCACAAACCCCGCGCCGTAACGATTGACCACCGCGCCTTCAATCTCTTCTTTCGTAAACAGTCCGGCGCGGTCAAACTCGCGCAGTTCGTCGTCCGAAATATTCCAGTCGCGATGCGTGCGCCCGACCGTGTGCGCGTCGAAGACCATGACGCGTCGCCCGTAACGCGAGGCCATCACCGCCGCATGAAGCAGTCCGAGCACTCCGCCCGCGTAGATGATGTCGAACTTGCCTTCGACCGACAAATTCGACGGCGGCGCCCCGCGCACAATCACTTCCTCGCGCACGCCGTGACCGTTCAGAGACTCCTGCCAACGCGCATCGAGCTCCCAGATACGGCGCAGCCATGCTTCACGATTGGCGAGCGTGCCGAGTCGTGCGACGGTCAAAGGATAACGGGCGCGAAAATGTCCGAGGTCGGGCGAGGTGCCCGCGTCTCTGTTGGATTTGCGATGGATGTCGTGCGGAAGAACGGCAGTCATAGAACGAGCCGGAGCAGTTAACCGGAATCAAACGACAAAATTACCTGCGCGCTTCGAGCCAGAGGCTCCGGCGCGTCTTCGTTATCGGTCAATCAATTATCGGGAGACGTTTTCGCGCGAGTGTAACCGATGCGCCACACGCACGTCCACCTCGCGTCGAAGGGATAAAGGATGAGGGCGGAGGGATGAATGGGGAAGGTGAAAAGGGTGAAAGGTCTAACGGGTCAGCGGAAAGAAATTAAAACCCTTTTCGCCTTTTAACCATTTCCCCCTTTCCTCGCTTCGGTTCATCCCTCATCCCTCCGCCCTCATCCCTTCTTTCAGGCGCGGCTGCGCGAGATGAGGCTGATGAGGGCGACAAAGAGCGCGGAACCGATAATCGCCCAGATGACCGGAAAATTCGTCGAGCCGATACGGAGCGCGAAAAATTCCGGCAGATTGAGCGCACGCGCGAGCCACAAACCGATGAGCGCGCCGATAAAGCCGAGCGCGATGGAGACGAGACAGCCGCCGCGCGTGTAGCCGCTAATGGCCTGACCGAGCGCGCCGCACACGCCCGCCACCAGCAGCAGCACAAGTAGTTGAATTAAATCCATTTTTATCCCTCACAAAGAGACGTTTGAGTCAAGATGCCTTGCCGGACGGGTCGCACGAGTCGCGCCGGACGGTGCCCGAACGGAGGCTGACCGGAGGCCAAATTTGCCCCGTTTTACGCGCCCGAAAAAAAGTTTCTTTCCAATCCGTCGAAATATCAATATAATCCAAAGTGTGGCCGAACGGAGAACCAATCCCACGCCGCAAGCCCCCAAACATCCATATCGACCGAACTTTTCGAGGCACGACGGGCAACCTCGAAGCCGATTTTTTCGTCTGAAAAGAACCCCTCACGGCGACCCGTAAATACTAAAATTTCAACAGGAGAATTCTAAGAAATGCGTAAATTGTTCCTCGTCGCGCTAATGGTTTTTGCCGCAGTCACCGCCGGACTCGCGCAGCAGGGCCAGAGCAGTTCCGCCTCGCAGGGCGGAGAAGAAATCCCCAACATGGGTCGCGCTCCCCGCGCTCTCGACGGCATCGGTCGCCTCGACCTACGCGTCGTCGATATGGACGGCAATCCCGTCAAAGGCGTTCACGCCGAACTCGAATCTCGACGCCTCAACGGCATGTTCTGCGAGTCGTGGCACACGACCGACACGCGTGGCGTCGCCGTCCTGCCGCCGATTCACATGGGTCGCTTGACGTTGAAACTTAAAGCGCCTGGCTACGAGACGCAAAAGATTCAGGTTGACCCCAACGGCCTCGACCAGCCGCTTCGCGTCACCATGAACCGCAAGAAATAAACAACAGCCGTCCTCTCAAATATCTATTCCCAAGAGAGCGCAAAGCCGTCACATCCAGACGGTTTTTGCGCTCTCTCATATTTGCCGTCTTCCATCGCCACAGTCTCAAAATCCTTTGCCCTGTCGCCATTCGCGCACAACGTCGCTGGCAGCGCGTTTGCGTCCGTCAACTTCGTAGTTCAGTCGGCGCATCTCCTCGGTCGAGATTACGCCGCCGAGTTGTTCTGTGGTCTCGCGTGCGGCGGGGAGAGTGTTTAGGCGGTCGCGTCGAAAGAGCATCACGGCTTCGTAGGGCGGAAAGTAGCGGCGGTCGTCGCGGAGTTGAACGAGGTCGAGCGCGGCGATGAGTCCGTCGGTCGAATTGCCCGCGATGATGTCCACTTCGCCTGCGGCGAGCGCGCGATAGGTGAGCGACAAATCCATCTCGCGCGGCTGCGAGCCGAAACGCAATCCGTAGGCGCGCGAAAAGCCTTCGTAGCCATCGGGACGCGACATGAAATCCTGACCGAAGCCCGCGCGCCACGTCTGCGCGTGCGGCGCGGCATCGGAGATGTTTTGGAGTCGTAGACGTTCGGCGTCGGCGCGACGGACGAGAATGGCGAAGTCGTTGCTGAAGCCGAGTGGTGCGCTGACTTCCGCGTCGAAGAGTTCAGCGTATTCGCGTCGTACCTGTTCGTAGACGGCGCGTGCATCCGTGATGGGCGGGTGTTTGAGAATCGCCGTGAAAGAAGTGCCCGTGTATTCGGGATAGGCATCTATCTCGCCCGCGACGAGCGCGTTGTGCGCGAGGTTGCCGCCGAGTTCAAAACGGCGCTCGACGCGAAGCCCGCGCGCCTCCAAACCCTGCGCCAGCATCTCGCCCAAAATCACCGACTCCGTAAAATCCTTCGACCCGACAACCACATCAGCCCTCCGACCGAACGACTGACGCAACGTGTACGCGCCGCCCAAGACGACGAGCACGACCAACAACGTCGCCCACGCCGCGCGTTTCAGACGCAAACCGCCACGCGTCTGCGCCGACGACGCGCGACGCGTGCTCGCGTCGAGGCGTGTTTCGAGTAGGCCGATAGCCCAATCCGCCGCGAGCGCCATGAGCGCCGCCGGAACTGCGCCCGCGAGAATCAACGCGTTGTTGTTCATCCGCAGCCCGCGAAAGATGTACGTGCCGAGTCCGCCCGCGCCGATGGCCGCCGCAATCGTCGCCACCCCGACCGAAATCACCGTCGCCACACGCACGCCCGCGAGAATCACGCTCGACGCGAGGGGCAGTTCCACCTGCCGCAAGATTTGCCTGTCCGTCATGCCCATCGCCATCGCCGCCTCGCGCACGCTCCGGTCAACGCCTTCGATGCCCGTCACAGTGTTTCTAATCACGGGCAGCAACGCGTAGAGCACAAGCGCGACGATGGCCGTCCGCGCGCCGATGCCGAGGAGCGGAAGCGGAATCAGGAACCCGAACAACGCGAGACTCGGCACCGTCTGCAACACACCTGCCACCGCCAACACCGGACGCTTCAACGACGCGCGCCGCGTCAGCAGAACACCCACGGGAATCCCTATGGCAACCGCCGTCGCCGTCGAGATAGCGATGAGCACCAGATGCTCCGCCGTGAGCGTTAAAATCTCGCGCCCGTATCGCGTCAGGAATTCGATAAATGAATCCATGTTGATGACATGCTCTTGAAATTTCAGGATAACGGCGGTCGCGGGTCGAGTCGCAGCGTTTCGCGGTAGGCGCGTGCGTGTTCCTCGTCGGAATGGAGAAAACCTTCGGGCGTTTCGAGCAGCACAAGTCGCCCGCGATGCATGAGAGCGATGCGTGTGGCGACGAGCAGAGCTTCGCGCACGTCGTGCGTAACGAAGACCGCCGTCTTGCCGAGACGCTTCTGCAACGCGGCAAACTCGCGTTGCAAAGCGGCACGCGTGAGAGGGTCGAGCGCGCCGAAGGGTTCGTCGAGCAGGAGAAGCGGCGGGTCGGCGGCGAGCGCGCGTGCGACTCCGACGCGCTGGCGTTGACCGCCCGACAGTTCGCGCGGGAAACGTCCGGCGAAAGTTTCCGGCGGCAAGCCGACGAGACCGAGCATCTCGCGCGCACGCTCACCCGTGCGCTCCGGTGTCCAACCTTCCAACACGGGGACGAGCGACACGTTGCGCTCGACCGTGAAATGCGGAAACAGCCCTGCATCCTGAATCACGTAACCCGTCCGGCGACGCAGACGAATCGCGTCCCATGCGTCGGTGCGCGTGCCTTCGACCAGAACTTCGCCCGCCGTCGGCAAGAGCATGCGATTGATGAGACGAAGCGTGGTCGTTTTTCCGCAGCCTGATTCGCCAAGCAGCACAAGCGTCTCGCCACGACGAATTTCAAGATTCAAGTCGTCAAGAATCGGCGCGTCCATCTCCGGCACGGCGTACGTGACGCGGCGAAATTCGACGGCGATGTCGTTTGATTGTGTGGACATTTCGAGATGGCAAGCCCCGTGGCTTGTGTTTCAAGCGATGCGTAAATAGTCAAAAACCTCTAACATCGAACCGTGCCATGAGCCGTGCCAGTTGCGGAGCAGGATGTCTGCCGGAGAGAGTTCTTCGCGGACGACCTTAAGCAAAATGTCGAGATAATGAGTCTCTTCCGGCGCGATTCTCTGCAAGCCATCGTGGGCGAGCGCGACCGTCTCTTTAGCGAGCGCAAGCACGTCAACCTCTGCATGACGCGCCGCAAGTCCATCACGCGCGACGGCACGACGCAAAGCCAGTGCGTCTCCCTGTTGGAGATGCGGGGCGAGCCTGAGCGCAGCATCAAGCGCGGCGGCGTCGTAGAGAAGTCCTTTCCAGAGCGCCTGAAATGCCATCGCCAGAGCGAGTGTGCCGCAGTCGGCGCTGCGAAGTTCGATGTGTTGTTTGAGTCGCGCATCTGTAAAGATGGTGGTGAGGTGGTCTGCCCAATCGCCGAAGAGTGGACGTACATCGCCGCAGCCGCGCTCCAAAAAATCGCCAAACTTCATCCCCGCCGGAGCATCAAGATAACGACCATCGCGCTGCGCGAAAATCATCGGCACGTCGAGCGCGTAGGCGACGAAGCGGTCGGGCGAGAAGGCATCGGCGAGAGCGGGCGGCGAGATGCCTGTGCGGTCATCGTCGGTCGCAGCCCAGACGGCGGCGCGTGTGGATTTGTAGCCGGAGAGTCGTCCGTTCTCGAAGGGCGAGTTGGCGAACATGGCCGTCACGACGGGCGCGAGACGATTACCGACGAGAAATTTTTTCGCCAAATCTTCTTCCGAACCATAGTCGAGATTCGTCTGTACGGCGCAGGTGCGACACATCATGTCCCACGCGCGTGCGCCGCGCGAAGCGAGATAGGGACGCATCACTTCGTAACGTTGTTTGGGAAACCAACGCTGCTCGTCAATCGTCCGCAAGGGGTCGAATCCTGCGGCGACGAAAACAAAACCGTTGCTTTCAGCAATCTCTCCGAGGCGTGCGAGGTAGCGGCGCGTTTCGTGTTCGACATCGCGCAGACGACGTTGCGGTGCACCGGAGAATTCAATCTGCCCGCCCGGTTCCACAGTGATGCGCCCCATCTGTCCCGCGCCGACTTCGATGATGTGTCCCGCTTCATAAACGAGGTCGTTTGACGAAGGCGCAAAACCCGCGAGCACTCTCTGCACCTGCGACGGACTGAGCCGCTGCCATTCGTCGCGCGCATCGTAGCCGAATAACTCAAACTCGATGCCGCACATCCATTCCGACGCGTCCTTCTCGCCGCGTCGCAAGTTTTCAACAAACAACGGCGCGGACGCATGCGACACCGCATCCGTCAGGAGTGGGAAGCTGTCGCGCGCCGCGACGGTGTGTGGACGCTTGCGCGCGTCGCTCATCGCGCACCCTCTCTGTCTTCCCCGACGGCGACGAAAAGATTGCTGCTGAATGCTTCCGCGCTGTCGAGCCATGTCTGTGCGCGCACGAAGCCCGTGTCGGCGGCGAGGCGCGTCAGTTGTGCGAGGTCGTATTTGTAGGAATTTTCCGTGTGGATGCGTTCGCCCTCCGCGAAAGAGACGGTCATGTCCAGGCGACGCAGTTGAACGTCCTGCGTCCGCGTGCTTTCGATGTAGACTTCGATGCGTCCCTCCGGTTCGTTGTAGAAGGCGACGTGACGAAAGTGGCGCGGGTTGAAATCAGCGTCGAATTCACGATTGATGCGGGCGAGCAGATTGAGATTGAAAGCGGCGGTGACGCCTAGCGCATCGTCGTAGGCCGCTTCGAGCACCGACGCGTCCTTCTTCAAATCCGCGCCGAGCAAGAGTGCGTCGCCCTCACGAAGCGCGCTGCGTCTCAAGACGCGCAAGAATTCATGCGCTTCGCCGGAGTTGAAGTTGCCGATGTTGGAGCCGAGAAAGAGTGCGAGCAGACGTGCGCCCGTGCTGTTGCGGTCGTCTGATTTTTCGCGTCGGAAGTATGCGAGCGCGGTGTGATAGTCGCTGGCGTAGGCGTCGATTTCGAGCGACGGATAAGACTGCAAGAGGACGCGCGCGCTCATCTCCAACGCGGACGCGGAAATATCCACCGGAATATAGACGAGCTTGGATTGCCTCTTGAGCAACGCTTCGATGATGCTTCGCGTCTTGACGGCGCTGCCGCTGCCGAGTTCCATGAGCGTCATGTGTTGACCGCCGACGGCGCGGACAATCTCGTCTGCGTCGCGTGCCAGAATTTCGTTTTCGGCGCGTGTCAGGTAATACTCCGGCAGGAGACAGATGGCGTCGAAGAGTTGCGAGCCGAGTGCGTCGTAGAAGTATTTCGGCGGGAGATGTTTGCGCTCGGCGGAGAGGCCATGTCGCACGTCATCCGCGAAACTTCCATCGACGGGCGCTGCCTCTCTGTGCGCGTGGAGGTGGCGGATGAAGAGACGCTGGTCGGTCGTGTCTCCGGCAGGAGGTCGGGTCATTCGTTCTCCTCGCTTCGCAGTTGCAGAACAGCTTGTTCGGCCTCGGATAAAACTCGTCAACCGCCCGCCCCGGTTCGTCTCTGTTGGTTCGCTTACGCTTGCTATAATAACTGATAGAGTTTCATTATCCACACGCGCTCGCGTCCTTTTTGTGTCACGACGCAACCGACGGAAACGGAGATTTATGACAGCCACTACACAGGCGAAAGAACTGGCGCGCGTGATGTCGGAGACGCGTGCGGAGACGCGTGAGTTGTTCCGCATCGTGCGCGACGAAGCTGATTTGCGTAGGAGTCCGGGCGGCGGTTTTCGCCCGATTATCTGGCATCTGGCGCACATCGGCGTGTTTGAAGCCTACTGGCTCCTGCAAAAGATTCGCGGCGAGCACGCGCCCGATGAACGCTACGAACGCATCTTCGACCCCATTCAGACCCCGCGTGAAGAATCCACCAATCTTCCCACGCGCGACGAGATGGAAGACTACTTGACGCGCGTGCGCGAACGCGTCGTGCGCGTACTAGATGAGATGCCTTTCGACGACGCCAATCCGCTCCTGCGCGATGCCTATGTCTTCCATCTCGTACTCGAACATGAACTCCAACACCAGGAAACGCTCGCCTATCTTCTGCAACTTCTCGCGCCCGCGACAAAGGCCGCGCCCTCCCTCATCGCCACGCTCCCGTCGCATGCTTCTTCCGCTGCGCCGACGACGAACGGAGTTGCGAAAGACGACGGCGCGGCGTGTGTTGTTTCGTCGGCGACAGATGAAGACATGGTGGCGGGCGGGATGGTGTCGGTCGCGGCGGGAAATTTTCAGATGGGTTCCGTCGGGAACTCGTTCGCATACGACAATGAACTTCCGTCGCACGAACGTTTTATCCAGTCGTTCAAGATAGACCGACTCCCGACAACGAACGAGCAATACGCGCGCTTCATCGCTGAGGGCGGCTACGAGCGACGCGAATGGTGGAGCGATGAGGGCTGGACGTGGCGCGAGCGCGAAGGCTGGACGTGTCCGCTCTACTGGCGGCGCGCGTCTGGTATCAGCGGCGACGAAGACGGCGCGTGGCGTGTGCAGGGGATGTTTGGCGAAGCGACGTTGGAGCCGCAGCATCCTGTGACGGGTGTGAGTTGGTACGAGGCGGAAGCCTACGCACGTTTCGCGGGCAAGCGTCTGCCAACCGAGGCCGAGTGGGAGAAGGCCGCCGCGTGGGACGCCGAAGCTAATCGCAAACGTCGCTTCGCGTGGGGCGACGACGAGCCGACCGACGCGCACTGCAATTTCGGCAGGAGATTTTGGGGCACGACTCCGGTCGGGAGTTTTCCCGCGGGCGCGAGTGCTGCGGGCTGTCTCGACATGACGGGCAACGTCTGGGAGTGGACTGCCGACGCCTTTCGTGGCTTCGAGGGTTTCCAAGCCTTCCCCTATCCCGAATATTCCGAGACGTGGTTCGACGAAGACCACCGCGTCCTCAAAGGCGGTTCGTGGGCGACGAGCACGTCGTTGCTACGCACCTCCTTCCGCAACTTTTTTCGACGCCACTTCCGCATCGCCTTCGCCGGAATCCGCCTCGCCGCCGACGACTGAAAGAGGCTCGAACAGATGCGAGCGAGCCGTCTAACTATTTGTAAACATTGTGCGCGACTCGAACGTATAGCCAGTGTGCCTGTGGTGACACGTCGGTCGAATTCCCCGTTAAATACCTTTTATGAAAACGCTTTACACCTTCTATTCAGACGCGGCGCGAATTGCCCTACAGTCGATTTTTGCCCATAAATTGCGTGCTTTTCTCACACTCGTCGGCATCATTATCGGTGTCGCATCGGTGGTTGTGGTCGGCGCGGCGATTAGCGGTTTGAATACTTACGTGGTCGAGTCTGTGTCGAAGGTGCTCGGCGTCAACCATTTCATGATTGACCGTATGGCGCATCACGGCGAGATGTCGGACGAGGAATGGGAACGCAAGAATCGACGCAACAAGAAACTCAAGTGGGACGACTACGAATGGGTGCGCGAGCATTGCGTGGCGTGCAAAGAGGTCGGGGCGCAGTCGTGGGCGGTGAGAGAACTGCGGCAGGAGGGCGAGGTCTTTTTCGGCGTGCAGATTCTCGGCGTGACGCCGAACATGGCGATTATCGAAGATAAGAAAATCGGCGAGGGGCGTTTCATCTCGCAGGACGAGGTTGAACGCTCGGCGCTCGTCGTCGTGCTCGGCGCAGACATCAAGGAAAAATTCTTTCCCACGGGCGACCCCATCGGTAGGACGTTGAAGATTGCCGGCCTACCCATGCGCGTCGTCGGCGTCGAAGATAAGCGCGGTTCCTTCTTCGGCGACTCGTTCGACAAACATGTGTATATTCCTCTCTCCACGCACGGCATGCTGTTCGGTCGCCAACAGAGCATCCAGATTCACGCCAACTCCGACAACCAACTGACTCTCCGCAACGCCATCGAAGACGCACGCACGGCGCTCCGCACCAAGCGACGCCTGAGCGGCAACGAGGAAGACGACTTCGGTCTGGTCAACACGGCGGATTTGCGTAACGAGGTCGATTCGTTTACGAGCGCGATTGCAATGGTCGTGACACCCATCACGCTCATCTCGCTCATCGTCGGCGGCATCGTCGTGATGAACATCATGCTGGTCAGCGTCACCGAACGCACTTTCGAGATTGGCCTCCGCAAAGCCATCGGCGCGACGCGCAAGCAGATACTCTTGCAGTTTCTCATCGAGTCGTCGCTGCTTTGCGCGCTCGGCGGGCTGCTCGGCCTGATTCTATCCTCCGTCATCTCATGGGTGATTAGCGTGACGACGCCGATTACCATGACCATCACGCTCGTCTACATCGCGCTGGCGCTCATCTTTTCGGGCGGCATCGGACTCATCGCCGGAATTTATCCGGCCTTCAAAGCCTCGCGCCTCGACCCGATTATCGCGCTCACGAAGAATTAAACAGGGAACAATTCAACAAGATAGACAGGGTGAAGAAGTAATGAAGCAGGAGTGGTGAGTGATGAATGAGAAGATAACAGCAGTTTTGCTTTCCTTTTACCGTTCATCATTCGACGTGCACGGTTAATTCTTATCATGTCCATCCTGCACGCTTTTATCCTGTCCGTCCTGTGAATGGGTTTTGATTGAGAGGTCTGCGGTGAAAGTACCGAAGTTCATCCCCAAAGAGATTTTCCTGATGGCGTTCGATAGCATCCGGGCGCACAAGTTCAGGAGTTTTCTGACCGTGCTCGGCATCGTTATCGGCGTCATGACGGCCATCACGATTGCGTCTATCCTGACGGGTCTCAGGCACAATATCGTGGCGATGGTCGAAGAGTACGGCACGAACAATATCTATGTCTTTCATCTCTCGACGGGGCCGCGCGTCGGCGACCGCGATCAGGCGGAGCGCGCGCGTAAGGTGCTTGTGCCGGGCGATGCGGAGGCGATTAAGCGGCAGGTCGCGGCGGTTGAAGATGTGGCGTTGGTGATTCCGAACATCGGCGCGTGGGGCGGCGCGTTCGACGACAACATCATCTACAAGGGGATGAACTACCGTTGGGGCAACACGCAGGGCGTCTCGACCAACTACGCGGAGACGGCCAATCTGACCCTGCGCGAAGGTCGCTTCCTCACCAACATCGACGAGGAACAGAAACGTGAAGTGATGGTTATCGGCGTCAATGCCGCTGAAGCCCTCTTTCCATACGGCGGGCGGATTGAGGGTACGGAAGTCAAAATGGGTGGCCGCACGTGGACGATTATCGGCGTGCTGGAAAAGAGAAAGAGCGGCTTCTTCGGCGAAAACGAGGAGGACAACGCTGTCTTCGTGCCCTTCAGCACGGCGCGCAAAGTGGCTCCGGGCAGAGGCGAATTGCTGTTAATCATCCGCGCGCGTTCGGGACAGATTCGTGAGGCGTTAGAGCAATCGGAAGAGGTTTTGCGGCAGCGACGCGGAGTAAAATTCGATCAGGAAAACAACTTCGACATCAAGACCGCAGACAAAATCATCGAACAGTTCGACGGCATCATCGGCATGATTGGCGTCATCGCCATCGCTATTTCCAGCATCGGCCTCCTCGTCGGCGGCATCGGCGTGATGAACATCATGCTGGTCAGCGTCACGGAAAGGACGCAGGAAATCGGCATCCGCAAGGCGCTCGGCGCGCGTCGCAAAGACATCGTGCGGCAATTCCTCTATGAAGCGATGGCGCTGACATTTCTGGGCGGCGTGCTCGGCGTCATCGTCTCCATCGGCATCGGTCAAATCGTGATGCTGTTCGTGCCGGCGCTTCCGGCGTCGATTCCGCTGTGGGCGGTGATGGCGGGTCTGCTCGTCTCCGTCTTCGTCGGACTCGTCTTCGGCGTCCTGCCCGCGCGCAAAGCGTCCAAACTCGACCCCATCGAATGCCTGCGCTACGAGTAAGACGGCTCAGCAAACGTCCAGACAAAACACAACGACGCCCGTTAAGTCGAACTTAACGGGCGTCATTTTTTGCTTTAAGGGGTCGGGCTACTCGTCGCGTTCGTGTTGGTGCCCGCGCCGCCCGCGCCCTGTTTCTCGCGTATCTCGCGCAACAATTCTTCGCGAAAATAGCCGGAAGGAATCGTGCCTTGCTTCATAAAGAGAAGGTGAAACTCCTTCGGCGAAAAACGCTCGCCCGCGAGGCGTGCGGCTTCTTCGCGGAGCGCGTAGATTTGGTCTTTGCCGAGGCGATAGGTGATGGCCTGCGTCGGCCACTTGGAATAACGGAAGATGGCGCTCTCCGCCGATTTGCAACTCGCGCGTTTCGCATCAGACTTCGGCGCCGCCGCGTCGCTACACTTGCCCGGAAGAAAATCGACAATCTCGGAGAACAAATCCACAGCGTCGTTGTACGACATGCGATTGGTGTGGATGCCCGTATCGACGCGGACGCGCAGGTCGCGGTAGAGCTTGCCCTGTAGTTGATAGAGACGCTCCTCCGGCGTGTAGAAACCTTCGGGCGCGCCCGGTTGCGGCTCGGCCATCAACGCTTCCGAGTAGAGCGCCCAACCCTCGCTCGCCACCGAATCCTGCCACATCGAAGACGAGTCTTCGACCGCGCCCGGCGTCAGCCAACGCACGGGCGCGATGCCTTCTCGAAATTGCGTCATCACTTTGTAGTGCCAGTCGTGGCCGGGGAAACCTTCGTGCACGGCGAGGTCTGCGAGCGCCGCGCGATTGTTGGATTGCAGCGCCGCCGTGTCGTTGTCGGTCGGCGTGACGTAGAAACGACCGACGCCCGTCTGCTTGAACGGCGGCGCGGGATAATAAGCCGCGCCATCAACCGACGCGCGAAGCGGCGGCGGCGTCTCCGTCACGTCGAGCTTGTAATCGGCAGGCACGTCGAAGACGCCCGTCTTGCGTGCGTAATCCACCACGCGAAACGACGCATCACGATACCAGTTAATCATCTCGGCGTCGGATTTCGGATACTCCTTCGAGAGTTCATCGAAGACGGCGCGCACGGCTTCGGCTCCGTCTGCGGGAAGCGTCATGCCACGTTTTTCGCCGATGCGACGCGCCAGCGTCATCATCTCGTTGCGCGTCGCTTCGACGATGGGCATGGCTTCGTCGTAAAGCCCCGCCGCAGTCTTATCCATCCGCAGGTTGTTCTTGATAGCCCAGTTATATTCTTCTTCACCCAACGCGTAACGGTCGGCGCGAAACTGTGTTTTGAGACCCGTCGCGTCTGTGGCCGCAGGGTTGTCGAAGAAAGTGTTTCTGACGAAATCGCGCAAACCGCGATACGCGTTCGCCGCACCCTTCGAGGCTTCACGGACTTGCGTAAGCAACTGCTCGCGCCCCGCGCCCGCCGCGATGCGTTCCTCGGCCAACTTCGGCAGCGTCTCGTCGAAATATTTGGCGGTCGATTCCGACGTATTGATGCCGTTGCGGATGAGCATGCGCGGGTCGGGCGTGTTGCCGGACTTCACTCCGGCGGCGAGTTGTTCCTGCGCGACGGTGAGATAACGCGGGACCGATTGCAGACGACGCACGACGAGCGACCACTCCTCCGGCGTGCCATAGGATTTCTCGCCCGTCTGCGACAAGCCTTGCAGTTGCCAGTCAATCGCGCGGAAGGGTTCGTCCGTATAAGTGTCGAGCGCGCGTTCCTGATAGCGTCGCGACTGATGCTGACGGAGCATGAAACGAATCTGCGCCAGCGCCACTTCGCGGTCGATGCGACGATTCGCCGTCAGACTGTTCGCATCAATCGCCTCGAAAGCCTTCTGCGTCTCCGCGAGCCAACGGTCTTCCGCCTCCAAAGCCGATGCCGAATGGTCGCGCAATTGTGCGTCCACATCGCGCAGGGAAGCATCCAGCCCCGCGCCGCCGAGGTAAGTATTGACCGTCGGATTCCGGCGCAGGAATTCCAGCACGTACTTGTCATGCACCGTCTTGAAATTCGCATCGCCGCCCGACGTTTGCGCCGTCGGCGTGTTTGCCGTATTCGTGTCTGTTTGAGTGGTACAGGTCGTGTGTGTGAACGTCAAAAGCGTCAGCGTCAAAAGCAGGATAAGTTTTTTCATCGTCTCATCTTTCAGGGGTGCGCGCACGCGCGTCTTAATATGCGTCGGGCGGCTCATTCGTTGGACGTGTCTTGCTTCTCGCGCCAAAGATTAACGCCGCACGCACGCGCCTGACAAGCGCACAACGAAATGCCACGGCGCGACAGCCAACACAGACGCGCCATCGACGCGGTTCAGATTTTGGTAACATCGCTTGTTTGGCTTTCTTCGTCGCCTTCAATTACACTTGTTACCAACAATGGCGATGAATCGAGCAGGAAACCGGGCGATGAATGAACTGAATGAGCGGCTCTGGGCTGTCGTCAGCGAGCGTGGCTGCGAGGCTTCGGGGATTGACTACATCGAAGCGGCGCGGCTCTCGCGCGAACTCGCGGCCAAAAAACTGAGCGGCATTTGTATCGTCACGGAGATGGCGGCGCAACGCCTCGCGCAAGCCGCCGCGACACGCAAAGAGGCCGCGACCGGCAACGGCAAACCCGCCGCCAAGACCAACTCCGACGATTCATCACCATCATCAGTCTCCAAAACACACGCCGCCGCGCGCCGACGCAAATCCAACAAAAACGTATCTTAATCTCATGCATCGAACGGCAGACGAAAGTCTGCAACGAGCGGCAGATGGTCTGACGCGACCAGCGCGGCGAGGCTCTTGTGCAGCGTCAGGCGTTCGAGTCCGAGCGATGATTCAAAATAGATATGGTCGAGATGCAGCAGCGGAAATGCACCAGGATAGGTGCGTGCGCGTCGCAAGTGTTGGCGCACATCGGCGCTCCGCAGTTCCGCCGACAGCAGCCGCGACGCGAGGCCATGCGTCCACTCGTTGAAATCTCCGAGCACGATGCGCGCGCCCTTCAACTCCGCGTCGCGCAGGATGTCAGGGCTGACCAGACGACGACCCTGATAACGACGCTCGACAAAAGCCGTGCCGAGATGAACGTTGAAGACGTGAAGCAAAATTCGAGACGAATCTCCCACAACTTTCGCCACATCCTCAACCTTCGCATCGCTTACGCCTTCGCCCACTGAACCCTTCGCACGCGTTGCTTCGGAAACGTTCCCGCCTTGCGATACGATGATGCTTGCACGTTCCACTTCAATGTCAACGCGCAGACATCCGCGCGGCTCGCGTGAACGCCATGTGATGTTGTAGTTATGCGAACGACGAAACGGAAATCGACTCAAAAGGACATTGCCATAAGCCCCGCCGTTGTGTCGTCGGTTCTCGCCGATGCAGTAATAAAAGCCGAGTTCGTCCGCGATGAAGCGCGCCTGGTCGTGTTCGCGTTGCGGCGTATCTGTGATGCTCACCACCTCTTGAAGCGCAATAATGTCCGCGTTCATTTCGCGCAGCACGCTCGCGATGCGGCTCGGTCGCACACGCCTGTCAAGACCGCGACACTTGTGCACGTTGTACGTCACGACACGCATACGAAAACGAGGGGAGCGCGGATTGCCGTCTTATTGTTGGCGTTCAAATAATCGTCCGAGTTGTTCTTTGAGACGCTCGAAGATGGAACGCTTGCGCCATTGTTGATAAGAAATCTCGCGGCTTTCAGATTGGTCGTGCGTGAAGTCTTCGACGAGGCGCGCGGCCAGTTCCGTGTCGAAGACGGCGAGATTAACCTCATCGTTCAAGCCGAAAGAGCGGTTGTCGAAATTGGTTGAGCCGACGATGCTCCACATGCCGTCGATAACCATCGACTTGGTGTGAATCATCGCCGGCTTGTATTCAAAGATTCGCGCTCCGGCGCGGAGCAGGTCGCCGTAGAGTCGCCGACTCGAACTGCGCGTGATGGCGTGGTCGCTATGCTGGCCGGGCGTGATGATGTTGACCTCGACGCCGCGTTCTTTCACGGCGCGCACCATCTCCTGTCGCGCGCTCGGATCGGGCAGGAAGTAGGGCGTCGTGATGAGGATGCTTTTTTGCGCCGAGGCGAGCAGCGTTTGATAAAGCATGCGTGCGCGTGTCGAACGTCCCGCAGATGGAGAACTGTTGACAATCATCGACACCGTTTCGTGCTCCGACTCGCAGAACGGAAAATATTCTTTGCCCGTCAAAATTTCGCCCGACGCTTCGAGCCAGTTTTCCGCAAACGTCGTCTGCAAGCCCAACACGGCGTCGCCCTCGACGCGAAACATCGTGTCGCGCCAACGCTTGTGCCCTTTCCGACCGTAGAGCCAATGGTCTGCGAATCCGGCGCCGCCGATGAAGCCGACTTCGCCGTCGATGATAATCAACTCGCGGTGCGTCCGGTTGTTGATGCGCGCCAGCGTGTGCCACTGAAGCGGGTGATACCACGCGACCCGCCCGCCCGCCACGCGTAAGTCTTTGAAATAACTCTCCCACGACGTGAAACTGCCGATGGCGTCGAGCACAAGATTGACGCGCACGCCCGCACGCGCCCGCTCCGTCAACGCTTCAAGGAAACGGCGCGTCACTTTGCCCTTCTGAAAAATGTATGCTTCGAGATTGATGTTGTGGCGCGCGGCGCGGATGGCTTCGAGTTCGGCCTCGTAATAGACCTCGGCATTGGTCAGAACTTCGACGCGGTTGCGTCGATGAATCTTTGAATCGGTGAGTGCTTCGAGGATGCGAAAGAAGTCTTCCGTATCGAGCGGGCAGGTGGCTCGCGTCGAAGTTTTGTAATCGAGGCCGGGTTCAAACAACGCCAGAAAAAGGAGAAACCCCTGTCCAATAATGGCGATAACGGCGATGACGAGAAAGGCGGTCGAGTCCACGGTCAGATAAGACCCTTGAGTTTCAAATTAACAAATCTTGATGCGGCAAGTCGTAAAAGTAATTTCATCTTCGCCGAGTTTATCACGGCGCGTGCGGAGGCGTGAGGGTTGTTTCGCTTGCATACTTCGCTCTGATACGCACGCAGCGTTCGAGACCGTCGGCGGCTTCGAGCACTTTGAGACGGAGGTCGCGGTCGAGCGACTGTTCGCGCGCGAGAAACTGCCGCACCATGTCGCGTGCGCCTTCGCTGCACTGTCCACCGAGGAAGGCGGCGAGCCATGTGTTGACGAAAAAGATTTTGCGCGTCCGTTTGAGCGTGGGCAGTTCGCGGAGCGCGGCGTCGAGATAGGGAAGCGTCAACTGGGCGTGACGAATGTTGTTGAAGGGAGCGACGCTGGCTTCAATCCAACTCTCCGCCAGATTTTTGTCGCCCATGAAGGCGTCGAAGTATTTCTTCTTGTTCTGCGCTCCGGCGATGGCAGCGCCCGCCGCGAAAGCATAACGACGCCCGTCGTCCGTCGTGTCCTTCTGTCGCTCGACTTCTAGCATCGTTTTGCAGTGTTCGTCCGTGTCGTTGCAGACGGAAAGCATCGCGGTCACAAGGTCGAAGCGGTCGCGCGAGCGCAGCGTCATACCCTCGATGTTGAGCTTGTTGAAGTAGAGCAGAAGCAGGTTATAACGTGCCGAGTCGGTGGTCGCCATTTGCCTGTAGGCGCGAAAGTAAGTGACGCGCAGTCCGAGCGTCGGGGCGTTCAACATCTGCTCGTAGAGCATCGCTTCGAGACGGGGCGCGAGCGTTTGTCGCTGCGCGTCTGAGAGATAACGATTGAACGCCGTCTCCATGCGCGCGAGGATGGCTTGTGCGACAACTTCGTCGCGTTCGCGCGCGAGGTGTTTGATGCCGAGTTCGAGATAGTCGAGGGGCGCGAGTTCGGCTTCGCGCACACCTTCCCAGAGCGAACCCCAGAGCAGCGTGCGGAGAAAATCGTCGCCGATTTTGTCGAAGTGCGCGACGACGTAGGCGCGGCTCGCGTCGTCCAAGAGGAAACGACCGTAGCCATAATCCTCATAATTAGCGAAGACGAAAACGGGGCGACGTTTGCCCGTCGCCTGCCGGACGCGCGTCTCTTTCGTCACGCCGTCGAGTTTGACAGTCAACGTCTCCGCACGCTCCTTCGTGTCGATGCCTTCGTAAGCCAGCAGGATTTTCAGACCCATCGGCCACGTGCCGCCTTCGCCGAGCACATCTCTCTGGCGAACCGTCAGACGCTCAACCAGACCGCGCTCGTCTGCGCTCCACTCGACACGCACATCGGCCATCCCGCGACGTTTGACCCACGCCTCCGCCCAACGGTCTAACTTCTGCCGCGACGTGTACTCAAACGCACGCACCAAATCAGCCCACTCCGCGTTTTTGAAAGCGTACTCTTTGAGAAACAACTGCACCGCGCGCTGAAATTCCGCCGCGCCGAGATAGAACTCGGCCTGCCGCAGCATCGAAGGCGCTTTGCGATAGACGATGTTGCCGTAAGCGGATTTGGCGGCGGAGAGATTCGGAATCTCCTGCCAGATGGGCGTCGTGCCTTTGGTCGCGTCGGTGTCGTAGGCGAGCGGCTTGGTGCGTTGATAAAAGACTTTCCATGCGTCGTATTGCGGCATCACGCTCTCAATCGCCTTGCTCGCCATGAAGGTGGCGAAACCTTCTTTGAGCCAGAGGTCGTCGAACCAGCGCATCGTGACGAGATCGCCGAACCACTGGTGCGCCGCTTCGTGCAGCATCACGTCGGCGCGCGACCAGAGATCGTTGGCGGTCGGGTCGGAGGGGAAAAGAATCGTCTCTTCACGCAGGAAGGTTGCGCCCGCGTGCTCCATGCCGCGAAAGGGGAATTCGGGAATAACAACGAGGTCGTACTTCGGAAAGGGAAACGGGCGGTCGAAGTAGCGTTCAAAAAACCTGACTCCCTCACGATTCAGACGAAAGACTTCGGCGAGTTCTTTCTGCGCCCGCTCCTTCTTCGACTTGCGGACGAAGACGCGCGTCGCAAGCGGCGACGCCTCATCTGCAAACTCCGCAAACTCTCCAGCGGCGAAGGCGAAGACATAGGTGCTGATGGGCTGCGTTTCGGCGAATTGCCAGAAACTCCACGCGCCGCTACTTGTGACGGTCTGGGCAGACGTGTTGCTGACAACTTTCCATGCAGTAGGCGCCGAAGCGCGAAGCGTCCAGCGTGCCTTCAAGTCCGGCTGGTCGAAACATGGAAAAGCCGTGCTCGCGTCCGACGGCACAAACAACGAATAGAGATACTCCGCGCCGTCTTCGCGGTCGTGGTAGCGCGTGATGGCCGCGCTCCCCGTCGCGCTGATGGGCGACTCAAACGCCATCCGTAAGACGTTCTCGCCCTCTTTCAAGAGGTCGGGCGTCATTAGGAGATGTTCGTTGAGATAAAACGCTCTCGTCGTATCGGAACCACTATCGGTCTTGTCGCCTGTCATGATTTTGCGTCCGTTGATTTCGATGTCCGAGAGGCGACTGAGATGCGTGCCGTCCTTTGCCGGAGCGACACGCCAATCGAGCGTCAAGGTTTTCGACGCCGCTTCCCTGTCAAGCACGACGCGAATCTCCAACTTGCCCTTCAAGGCTTCCGCGCCGGGACGCAAATCGACATCGAGCGCGTAACGCACGTTGCTGTAATGAGCCGCGCGCCAACGTGCGAGGTCGCGCGCGACGCCAGGTTCGGGGTCTTTCAAGCCGTTAGTCTCCGCCGCGACGCATTCGAGTGCGCCGTAGATAAACAGGATTATGAATGTGAAGAAAACAGAGCGCAGCAACATCATCATTAGTCTCGCTTGTGCCTTTTGGATTCCGACCGGACATGTAAGGAGAGCATCTCGCCTGCATTCTTTCATCCACGCCAACGGCAAGGCAAGCGTAGAGCTAAGTAAACCACTCGGAGACGAGCAGAGGCGGAGGCGGAAGACGACTACTTAGGAGGTGGCCGTTTTTGTGTGGAATGGTGGGTTGGAACGGAGCGAGATGGAGGATGATTAGGCTTCGCTTTGTTCCGGTGACGACTTGGATTCTCTTTAACTCGTTGCTTCGCTGCGCGCCTTCGCCCGTTCTGCGGGCAGGAGGCGTTGGAGCAGGAGCAGGAGTTTATGGAAATCGACGGGCTTAACGACGTATTCGATGCAGCCGACGGCGCGTGCGGCGGCGCGAAACTCCGCGGTATCGTAAGCCGTCATGGCAACCACAGGGATGTGGCGTATCCGTTCGCTTTCGCGTATGCGGAGTGTGGCGGTGAAACCGTCGAGGACGGGCATGTTCAAATCCATCAGGAGGAGCGACGGGCGTTCGCGTTCAGCCGTCTCAATCGCTTCACGCCCATTGGTCGCTTCCAGAGTGCCGTAACCGTTCGCTTCGAGAAATTGTCGAAACAAGTGGCGTGTGTCGTCGAAGTCGTCAACTACCAACACCACGGGGCTGTCCGCGTGCTCGAACGCCCTCGACGCCCCTTCGACCGTTCCCACACTCGAACGTTCAATATTGCCCTGCGCCCCTGCGCCTGCTGATTCTGTAGATAAATTTTCCGGCATGATGAATGTAAATCGGAGCCTACTCGCGGCAACTCCTATCCGCCTGAGCCTCGGCTAACCGTGTTCGTCTCAAACAAAGAAGGCGACCCCGCATACTCGCGGCAACAATGCGTGTCGAGTGCTTTTGCGTGAAGACGTATGCAACGTGTGAGTGGCTCGCTGTTTGAAACTACGCTGTTTGAAACTGATGCTTTGCCTTGTAACCCTACTCAAAAACTTTCAAAGCACACAGGATTCCAGAACCCACTCAGACCCCCAAACGCGCGATGCGACCGACGCTCACAGCGACGATAGCAGGAAATAACTGACTTAATTTGAGGAAAGAATATTGATGGAGCCGAGGGGGATCGAACCCCTGACCTCATGACTGCCAGTCATGCGCTCTCCCAGCTGAGCTACGGCCCCTTGTGAACCACGTTGCGTTCAGGACAGATAAAAAGAGTAACGTAGGGCGCGAAAATTCGTCAAGCGGCTCAGGGCGTTCGTTTGCGCGCGGCATAGAAGGCGAGCGCGAAGCCGATGAACAGCAGCGCGAGGCCGCCGACGATGCGCGGCGCGTTCGGCATCTCGCGCGCCCCTGCTTCGGTGATAACGACGGCTACCTTCGGTTCGAGGAAGGCGGCGCGGTAGGCGACGACACCGCCGAGTGATGCCAGCGCAATCCCCGTGAGAATCAAAAGGCTTTTCATGCGTTCACATGAAAACTAAAAGTCTTCTCGTCCGCCGGCGTCGCCCGTCGTTATCTCCCCTTAAATTCGGGTTTGCGCTTTTCGAGGAAGGCGCGGACGCCTTCATCTTTGTCTTCGCTGGAAAAACAGAGGGCGAAAAGGTCTATCTCGCGGCGCAGCCCGTCGTCGAGCGTGGAGCGGGAGGCAGTCTTGACCGCTTCTTTTGCCATGCGGAGCGCGATGGGGCTTTTGGTGGCGATGCGATTGGCAATCTCCATCGTCTTGCCTTCGAGGTCGGCGAGCGGCACGACCATGTTGACGAGGCCGATGCCGTAGGCTGTCTGTGCGTCAATGATGTCGCCCGTCAAGATTAGTTCCATCGCTTTGCCTTCCCCGACGAGATGCGTGAGGCGTTGTGTGCCGCCGCCGCCGGGAATGATGCCGAGATTGATTTCGGGCTGTCCGAAGGAAGCATTGTCGCTGGCGATGCGGAGGTCGCAGGCGAGCGCGAGTTCGCAGCCGCCGCCGAGACAGTAGCCGTTAATCATGGCGATAACGGGCTTCTGGAAAGTGTCGATGGCGGTGAAGAGCGAGCGCGCGGTCATCACGTCGCGTTGGGTGAGGGCGGTGCGACCCGCAAACTCACTGATGTCTGCGCCCGCGACGAAGGCCTTGTCGCCTGCGCCCGTGAAGATGACGACGCCGACCGATTCATCCTCACGCAGTTCTTCGAGCACCAACGCGCCTTCCTGACGCGTCTGGATGTTGAGGGCATTGCGTTTTTCGGGTCGATTGATGGTGACAATGGCGACGCGCCCGCGCCGTTCGACGAGCAATGTTTCGTATGATTTCGTTTCCGTCTGCGGAGTTGATGACATGATTGAGGCTCCAAAAAAAGTAGTCAGTAGACAGTAGTCAGGAGTCAGTAGAAAAACCTTCGGCCTGTTCTTCGTTGAATGAACGACCGGAGCAATATTCAACCAGTTTTCATACTGGCTACTGACTACCGTCTACTGACTACTGTTGTTATTGTCCTGATGTGGACGAATCTTCCTCCGACGTACCCGACTCGTCTGCAATCCATGAGACGAAGAGACGGAGCCAGTTTTCGGTCGGTTCCATAATCTGCACGCCGACGCGCGCCGTGCCGTAGACGGCGGGAGCGATGCGGACGACGCGCGCCGTGACTTCGATGGGCGAGCCGTCGGGACGATGTGCGCGGAGATAGAGTTGGTCGCCGCGCGCCACTCTCTGATTGAGATGAAAGAGCGCGCCGAGCGTCGAGATGTCGTCGGTTTCGGTCGGCTCGCTCCACGCCGCGCCGTCTTCGGCACGTCCCGAAACGACAATCGGCAGGCGCAGCGCCATGCGTAGCGCGAAGCGTCTCTCTCCGTTGTGCGGCATCGTCATAAGTTCAGAATTCAGGAGCCAGAATTCAGGAGCGAGAATTGATAAGTCGGGTAGTTGAAGCTGAAATCGAGATGAGAGAGTGCGTGATTCTTCATTCTGACTTCTGACTTCTGACTTCTGACTTCTGTTTCTCGTCGTTCCATTCGTAGAAGCCCTCGCCGGTCTTCTTGCCGAGTTTGCCTTCGGCGACCATGCGACGCAAGATTTCCGGCGGGCGAAAGGATTCGGACTCAAGCGCGCGATGGAGGTATTCGGCGATTTGCAAACGAACGTCGAGGCCGACGACATCGGTCAGACGAAGTGGCCCCATCGGGTGATTGTAGCCCAGTTCCATCGCCGTATCTATATCTTTTGCGCTCGCCACGCCCGCTTCCAACATCCGCATCGCTTCCAACCCCAAAGCCACGCCCAGACGACTCGACGCGAAACCCGGCACGTCGCGCACCGTAATCGGCTCTTTCCTCATCCGCACGCCGACGCCGCGCACCGCCTCGACCGTCTCCGCGCTCGTCCGTTTGCCAACCACGATTTCGACGAGTCGCATGATGTGGACGGGATTGAAGAAGTGGAGGCCGACGACGCGTTCAGGACGGCGTGCGTCGCGTGCGATGTCGGTGATGGAGAGCGATGAAGTGTTGGTGGCGAAGATGAAGGGGCGCGTGGCAATCTCTTCGACGGCGCGCAGGGTTTCGCATTTGAGTTCCATGCGTTCGGGCACGGCTTCGATAAAGAGGTCTGCGTCGCGCGTCTCTTCCAGACTGACTGCGCCACGCAGGCGTTGCAGCGTCATGTCGCGTTCGTCTTCCGTGACTTTGCCGCGTTTGATGCCCTTGTCGAGATTGTTTTCGATGGCGCGGACGCCACGCGCGAGCGAGTCTCTGTCCACGTCGCGCATGACGACGCGGAAACCGACGGCGGCGGCGACCTGCGCGATGCCGTGTCCCATCGTGCCTGCGCCGAGCACGGCAATGGTTTCAACTTCGACGCGTGCGTCCCCTTGATGGCTTGTCTCGGATGTGCTCAAAGCGTTTCAGCGTGGCGCGTCGCGGAAGGTTTTCCGTCTCCCGACGCGCCCGTCTTTGGTCTGATTCGACTAGGTCAAGCGTTCAGAGTTATACTACACGCGTTATCGAAAAGGCTACAACCAACTGCGCGAGACCGAAAGAAAATTCGCCTCGTCCATTCTGTAAGGAGCAGAACCGAAAACGCGATGTCTAACGTCACACTGCATAGGGAAGTGGTTATCATCGGCTCCGGTCCGGCGGGTTTGACCGCCGCGATTTACGCCGCACGCGCCGACCTCAAACCACTCGTTATCGAAGGGCCGCAGCCCGGCGGGCAACTCACCATCACCACGGAAGTCGAAAACTATCCGGGCTTCTCCGAAGGCATTCAGGGGCCAGAGTTGATGGACGAGTTTCGCAAACAGGCGGCGCGCTTCGGCACGGAGTTTCTCGTCACGTGGATTGATAAAGTCGATTTGAGCGAACGCCCCTTCACGCTCTACACGGAGGAACAGACCATCAAAGCCGAAACGCTTATCATCGCTTCGGGCGCGTCGGCCAAGTGGCTCGGCATTCCCGGCGAAGCGCCCGCGCCGCACGGACTGGGCGGTCTCGGCGTCTCGGCCTGCGCCACCTGCGACGGCTTCTTCTTCAAAGGCAAGCCCATCGTCGTCGTCGGCGGCGGCGACACCGCGATGGAGGAGGCCAACTTTCTCACGCGCTACGCTTCGCGCGTCACCGTCATCCATCGACGCGACTCTCTGCGCGCGTCGAAGATTATGCAGGACAAGGCGTTTGCCAATAAGAAGATTGATTGGATTTGGAATACGGAGGTCAAAGAGATTCTCGGCACGCCGGAGACGGGCGTGACGGGCGTGCGCCTCGGCAACTTACAGACGGGCGAGGAGACGACGTTTCCGTGCGAAGGCGTCTTCATCGCCATCGGACACAAGCCGAACACAGACATGTTCAAGGAGTGGCTTGAGATGGACGACGTTGGTTATCTCAAGACCGCCGGACGTTCGATGTCAACCAACATTCCGGGCGTCTTCGCTTGCGGCGACGCGCAGGATTCCTTCTATCGTCAGGCCGTGACCGCCGCCGGAACCGGCTGCATGGCCGCCATCGACGCCGAACGTTTTCTCGACAATCTTCCCGTCCCCGTCCCGACTGGCGAAGAAGTGACCATCGAAGGCGAACGCGTCAGCGCCGACCACGAACAAATCATCATGCCCGACGGCGAGGTCATCTCCAACCATCCCGACGCCGAAACCGAAGGCGTGACCGCCGGAGATTAAACTTTCGCCCCTGAACCCTTAACGACCGACGACCGGAAGATAACGACGAAAACTGAAACGACGAGAATCGAGCGGCACGATGCTGAAAAGTATCGTGCCGCTCAACTTATCTCGAAGCGATTTTCGACGACATCAAGACGGTCGAATTTAGAGCAGCACAATCGAATCGTCGGGCGTACGGCGCGGCGTCGATGATGTAAGAGTTTGGACGCGTCGTGGACAGGTGTCGCAGTAGGAGCCGAGACGTTCGCGTCGGTCTTCGCAGGTGTCGTGGTCGAGGGCTTGTCCGAGTTGGCGTAGAGCGTCGAGGAATGGCAGCAGAAGTTGTCCGCGCTCGGTGAGCGTATATTCGACGTGTGGAGGGCTGCCGCCGAGGTCGTGGCGTTCGATGAACTGGTCGCGTTCCATGTCGCGGAGGCGACCGACGAGCGTGCGGCTGCTGATGGGATGAAGCGAGGCGAGTAGTTCGGTGGTGCGACGTGCGCCGCGCGCCAGGTCGCGCACGACGAGCATCGTCCATTTGTCGCCGACTATTTGCAATGCGCCCGTGACCGGGCATCCGTCGCCTTCACGTCGTCGCATACCGGAGTCGTCCTTTCCTGTTTAATGTTCGATGCGCGCACGCCCGTGCAACATTTCAACCCCTCCGCACGATAATTAAATCGACAGCGCGCCAGCACGACGCACATGTCGTCCGGCTGTTGTCCGCGTTGTTTTACAGAAACGGGCACGCTCCAATAATTTCGCTCGAAACGGCGCGAAGCTTAACACAAAGATGTTTCCGGCGCTGTCGTAAATCTATTTGCTTGGTACGGCGCGTAATCTATTTTAAGATAAGTGTGGCGCGTGTCCTCATCCATCCTCGCTCGTTTGGACGACTGCTCTCAAGCCCTTCGCCTCACACAAATGCATGCATGAACGACAGCGTTTGTCTGTGATTTTGCATCTCAAGTCTGCCCGAACAGGTATGGAAAAAGAACTATCCACGAACGAACAAGAGGCGAACGCGCAAGCGGGCGCAGAGCAAGTTCCCCTGATTCTCGTCGCCGACGACGAGCCGGTCAATCTCGCTCTGATGAAGCGACGGCTCGAATGGGAAGGCTACAGACTCATTACCGCGCGCAACGGACATGAGGCGCTCGAACGTGCGCGCGAAGCCCTGCCCGACCTCATCATCCTCGACGTGATGATGCCCATTATGGATGGTCTACAGGCGTGCCGCGTCTTGAAAGAGCAGGATGCGACGCGCGACATTCCCGTCATCTTTCTCTCCGCGCTCGACGATACGGAAACCAAAGTGAGCGGCCTCGCTCTCGGCGCAAACGATTACATCTCGAAGCCTTTTCGCGTCGAAGAATTGCTGGCGCGCGTCGAGGTGGCGATTCGTCTGAAACGCGAGCGCGACGAGTTGCGGCAGAGCGCGGAGGAAGCGCAGCAACGCGCCGAAGTGGCGCGCGAGATGTCGATGACTGACGCGCTCACGGGTCTCTTGAATCGCTACGGGTTGCAGCGTTCGCTCCAACACGAACAGTCCGAATCGCGTCGCTACGGGCGCGCGCTCTCCTGTCTCTTGATTGATATTGATAACTTCAAAGGCATCAACGACACTTACGGTCACGCCGAAGGTGATGCAGCGTTGGCGCAGTTGGCGCGCGTGCTGACGGAAGCCGTGCGCGGCTCCGACGTGGTTTGTCGATACGGCGGCGAAGAGTTTTTAGTGCTCGCGCCCGAAACGCAACTCGAAGGCGCGCTCGCGCTCGGCGAAAAGATTCGACAGACCACCGCCGCGCATCTCTTCGGCGACGGCGCACGCACCTTTCCACTCACGCTCAGCATCGGCGCTGCCGAACTCTCCGCCAACGAGTCGGCTAACGACATGATTGCACGCGCCGATGTCGCGCTCTATCACGCCAAAGAAGAGGGACGCAACCGCGTCGAAGCAGCCCACTGAAAAGGCAAAAGCAGTAAGCGGTCAAGATATTGGAATCGACTTGACTGCTTACTGCTTACCTCTTACTGCTTACTATTTTCTGCCTTCTCCTGTCCCCGATTGGTCGCCGAGCGAGAGTGGACTGGGCTTGCCTTCGAGGAAGGGGCTGATGAGTTCAGCCATGCGTTTTTCTTCCGCCTCGCGCCGGAGAGCGAAATCGACGGATTGGCGTTTGGCCTCCGCCGTTTCGGCGCGCAGAGCTTCCATCTCGGCCTGTTTGCGTTTGAGAAATTCTTCGGTCTCTTTGGTTAACTGTTGAAGCAACGCGGCGTTGCGTTCCTCTGTGAGCGTCGCGCGTTCGGCGAGCATCGACTGGTATGCGTCGAGCGCGCGGTCGCGGCGCACGGCATCTGCGACGGGCACGTCTGCCCCGACGCCTTTCGCCGAGAGAGCCAGATTGACGGCGATGACTTTGACATTCATCGGTTGACTGGCGATGGACGGACTCTCCATCAGTTTCGCCAACTCGTCCACGGTGCACGCCGCATCGGTGATGCCCGCCTCCGCATAAATTTCATCGAAAGGCTTGTGCGACAAATCTTCGCCCGTGTCTGATGGGGGAGCCTCGAACGTCGGATGTTCTTCGCCCGCAACGAGGTCTGCGACACGCGTCCCCGCAGGTGACGCGGTCGTCGATGACGATGAAGACGAAGGCGACTCGGTTCCGGCTGACGACTCTGAAGCCTCGCCTTCTTCCGGTTCCACGCTGACGAAGAAACCGAGCAGGCTTTTCAACGCGCCGCCCTTTTTCGGCTGGTGCGCGCTCTCGCTCGCTCCTGGCGCAACTTCGGCCAGCGTCGAGTCGATGCTCTTTGATAACTCTTCCATCTCGCGCAGGATGTCTTGCGTGCTTCGCGTATCGGCGGCGGCGGGTCGTTTGGGATTCGGCATCGGTTTAGTTCCTTCAGCTCAGTGAAATTAAAAATTAAGAATGTCAAAAGCAAAAGTTAAAGACAAAGCAAAAGCGTTGAAGTTTCAGACATTTTTGCCTCCGAGCATTCTTAATTTTTCCTTGTTACTTGATGCGTTGTGCTTGTTTGCGTGGAAGACGGGTCGGCCTCGCCGTTGTTTGAGCGTCAGCTTGCGTGGAGGATGCGCCGATTGAACGTCCGGCAGGCACCGCTTCGAGCGCGAACAGCGCCGTCTCGCTCGCTTCGGTGCTCAACACGTCTTCGTAGTCGGCGCGAAACTCTTCGCTGATGCTGAGATTGATTAAGAGATTATCGACCAGCCCTTGAATGCCAGCCACGTCGGTGAAGGTATAGACTTCATCCTGAATCAATCCGAGAGAGTTTTTGATAACTTGCAGACGCGCTTCGAGCAGCCGCACAAGTTCGTCGAGTTTTTTAATGCGCGCGAGGCGTTGCTTGAGGATGCTGAGGTTTTGCGTGAGCGCGTAGCGCACCTGTCGCGCCTCTTCTTTTTCGACCGCCGCTTCGGCCTGTGCAATCTGATTGCCGAGCATGCCTTGTAGTTGGCGATAGTTGCGCGTCGAGAGGAGATGGTGCGCCCTGAGCATGCGCGCGTACTCGTAGCGAAACGCCGACAGCTTTTCCACGATGTCGCCGAGCAGCCTGTTTGAGCCGTCCGTCCCCAGTTCGCTCGAACGCCGTTCAATCTCTTCGCATAGCCCGCGCACCGATTCAAAATCCGACTGATAGTTTGACGGCAATGCCTCGACGATGCGTTTTTCGGATTCTTCGTTCTGTTGCTTCTGCTGTCGCACTTTGCGCAGGCGGATGAGACGTTGCAGCAAAGGACTCTGCGCGAGAAGCGCGCCGCCGAGTTGACCCGCAATCAGGAGCGGCAGGAAAGCCCAGAAGTTGACGACCAGCATGAGGAAAGCCATCACGCCGATGAAGCCCAGATTTACTTCACTCTTGAGCGTCTCTTTGACGTAATTGATGGCGTCGAGCCTGTTGTCGTTGTCGTCCTCAGCCATAAGGTTGGTTAACTTCGAGAAGCCTGTATCCGCTCGCTCACAGTTTGGCAAACTCGACCATTTTAATTTCTTTGCGAATCTCTGAAAACCTCGGCAGGTCTTCGATGTTGGGTTGATAAGCCAGCCCCTCGGCAATCATATCGTATTCCTTCATCACACGCGCGCCGGGAATTGCGTTGCCTTTGGCGTCGCGTTCACGCCCCAGGAGGTAAACGTGGTCGGAGATGATGAGCGCGGAGGTTACGTCGTGTGTGACGATGATGAAGGTGTTGAGCGTGTGTTGATTGGCGGTGCGGGCGATAAGTTCGATGACGTTGATGATGTTAACGGGGTCGAGGCCGGAGAAGGGTTCGTCGAGGATGATGAAATGCCTGTCCTGCATCAACTGCTGCATGATGGCGACGCGTTGGCGTTGGCCGCCGGAGAGTTGCAGCGGCCATGCGAGTCCCTGTTTCACCATGTCGAACTCGTCCAGATAGCGCGCCGCTTTGTCCTCTGCCTCTTTTTTACTCATGCCGGAGCGCACCGCCGGGATGATGAGATTGTTGATGACGTTCAAGTCGTCAAAGAGCGGATAGCGTTGGAAGACGACGCCGATATCGCCGACTTCGACGACCCGTAGAGGCTTGCCTTCGCCCTCGCTGAGCATGACGCATCCTTCGGTCGGCGGGTCGAGTCCGGCGATGATGCGGAGCGCAGTCGTTTTGCCCGCGCCCGAAGGGCCGAGGATGCTGACGATTTGCGGCTTGTTCCTGATGTTGTGAATCGTGAGCGAGAAATCTTTGAGCACGACGAGTGTCGAGCCGTCGTTGAGTCGAAAACTCTTGCCGAGGCGTTCGATGGTGAGCAGGGGTTCGAGCAGTTCCGCTTTGTCAATCGGCCCCGGCGCGCAGTAGGTGTTGTTGTTCGGTTCTTCGGTCGCCAAAGTTTTACGCCCTCTCTGCCACTGTGCTGTAGGGGAAAAGACCGCGTTTGAGAAGGAGGAAAAGCCAGTCTTCGATAACGGCGATGATGCCTATGACAATCAGATAAGCGTAGACCGCCGGGAGATTGTTGGTTGAAGAATAGGCGTAAATCTGGCTGCCGATGCCGCCTTCCGTGCGGTTGTAGGTTTCGATGGCGGTAATCATGACCCAACCGATAGCGGCGTTCTGCGCGATAACGTCAATCATCTGCGGCGCGGTTCCGCGCACCACGACGCTGTAGAAGGTCTGCCAGTCGTTGTAGCCGAGCACGCGCGCCAGTTCATACTTCATGCGTGGAATGCTGGCGATAACTCCGGTCATGCTTGTCACAAGGAAGAAGGACATGCCCGTCGTCAGCATCGCCACCTTCATCGGCCAGCCGATGGTAAAGAGTGTGAGGAAGACGAGATTGAAGCCCACAATCGGGAGATAACGGAGCCATTGCACCATCTTGTTGAACGGCTGAAAGATGGGAAGCACGCTCATGTAGGCAATGAGCACGGATATAATCGTCGAATAGAGAAGCCCTACGACGTTGAGTTTGAGCGTGACGTAGGTGTTGTAGACGAGTCCCTGACTGCCTTGCAGGTTCCAGAGGTTGCGGAAAGCTTGCCCGACTTCGGACGGGTAGGGCAGCGCCTTGATGGGATTGAAGACCCACACGGCGACGAGCATGGCGAGCCAGATGACGATGAGGTTGGCGCGTACGAACGCTCCCGGTGTGCCGTAGAGACGGAGGGCTTTCGTGTAGGCGTTGCGCGGCGTGTCGCCGGAAAATAATCTCGCGGTGGAAGTTGCCAACGTTCTTACTCCGTTACAAATCGAAAATTAGCCACAGAGACATAGAGGAAATAGAAAAGGGAAATGACGAAAAGGAACGCCGTCAATCTGCCGTTTGCTTTTCCCTTTAACCCGTTCCCACTTTTCCATTTCCCTCTCGCCTTTCTCTGTGCCTCTGTATCTCTGTGGCAAATTCTTTCCTTATCTGAGGATGATGACGACGCGGCGGTTAGCGGCTTTTTCCGTCTCGTCGCGGTTCTGATTGCCGGGGAGCGGTCGATAGGGGCCGTAGCCTTCGATGCCTTCGAGGCGCGCGTCGCTGATGTTGATGCCGGACGGGTCGGAAGCCTTGAGCCACTGCCAGACGGCGCGCGCGCGCTCCTGCGAGAGACGGAGGTTTGTTCCGGCGTCGCCGACGTTATCGGTGTGGCCTTCGATGATAACTTTGGTGTCGCTGGCACGTATCAGGAGGTTGCGAATCTCTTGCAGACGCGCCGTTTCTGTGGGTCTAACCTGCGACGACCCCGAAGCGAAGTTGATTTGATAGTTGGCCTTGACGACCGTGCCAGTGTTCTGTCCCTCCTCGAACTTAGGTTGATAGACGGGCGCGGCGCTCTGCTCGTCCGTGATGTCTTTGATGAAACTCAAGTCCACCACCTGTTCGACAGGAGCGAAATTTTCGAGACGTTGTGGCAGAAGTTGACGGAGACGGTTGGCGTGGTCTGTGTAAGTGATGCCGAAGATGCTGCGCGCGATGGGTTGATTGCCGTCGAGGCCGAAGAGGTGTCGCACGTCGGCGATGTTGTTGACGCGCGAACCGCCGAGCGGTACGTCGTTTTCAGTCTTGCCCGCGAAGTAGCTGCCCCAGAAAGTCTGTCCGAGTCCTTCCATGTTAAAGACGAGCGCGTTCAAGGCGGCCACGCGGTCGCGGAAGTAGTTCGGGTCGGTCTTGATGCGTTCGTTGGAGCGGGCGATGCAGCGCAGGAGCGTCGTCACGTAGGGGCGATGCTGGCGGAGCCAATCCTCGTTGCCAAAGAGGATGTTGGGCATCATGTAGCTGTACTCTTTGGTCGAGACAATCTTCTGCAACTTCTCCGACTTGCCACGATAGTTCACGGTCGGACGCTCTTTGACCGCCATCACGTCGCCGGGCGTCCACGTCGCCACACCGTCGAGTTGATGTTCCTCTGTCTGTCCCGTCGCACTATTACGCAATCCGACTTTGGCGTTCGAGACAAACTTCTGCGCGGCTTCGATGTGGTCGGTGGCGTTGACGAAGTTGATGGAGGCGGGGTCGTAGACCTGCTCGTCGGGGTTGACGGGAATCTGGTTGTCCGCCGCCCAGTTCACCGTCACGTTCCAGTCGCAGTAGGGAATCGCCGTGACGACCACCGAGCCGCGCGCCAGTTGCGGGTCTTTCTTCCAAGATTCAGGCCCCATCACGCAGTCCTCGCCGAACGAATAGCCGCTCGACCAGATGACCTTGGCCTTGTTGCCGCGCAGGAGTTTGTTGGCTCCGGCGATGTCCACGGCGGACTGGTCACCCGTCGTCGTGACGAGTTGCATCTGCCCTGCGGCGAGGGCTTTGATTTGTTCGGCGGTGTCGTTCTGCACGACGAGACGCGTGTTCGTGATGCCCGCCTGCGCGAGACAACTGTCTGGATGGTCGCCGGATTTGCCGGGGCCGCCGACGGCATCAATCAATCCGCTCACGGTCTGCCACGTCCAGATGCCGATGGTCACTTCCGGGTTATCCGTCGTGCGTTCGGGCGGCTTGACCTGCGAGGCAGGCAAATCCTCACGCGCGATGTCTTCCAACTTCTCGCGTTGGCCGACGAGCACACCGCCCTGATTCGTGTTGCCGCCATCCGGCCTCAGTTTGTCGAGAATGCCCAGTTGCTTGATGCCCGCATAAACAAGGCCAGCCATCACCAGCACAATTAAAATAATCGCCCCCGGGCCTAATTTGTAGCGACCAATCTGCATATGAGCCTCCTCAAGCGTTTAACTTTTAAGATTGAAATTTCACGCCGACAACTGCGCGACAAAAGAAAGTTTGATCGAGCATTCAACGCCGCGCGCCAATCAGTAGACGCAGTTCCCGCAGGCGCATGTCGAGTTCTTCGGAAGTGAGCGCGGCGTATTTCGGCGGGAGCAGGCGACGGCTCGACGCTTCGAAGACGGCGAGCAGTTCCATGTATTCGAGTAGTTCCGTGTCGCGGCTCGGAAAATAGTCTGCCGCCGCGCGCAAGAGGTGTTCGGTGGTGACTTTGGCGTCGGTGCCCGCGTCGCGTGTCGTGGTGTCGTCGTTGTCAGCAGAGGCTTCGCGCGCGGCGTCGTCGTTCGCCATGAGAATGACGGCCTCCACGTCGGCGTTGCTGTAGCCGACGAGTTTGGCGGAGAAGCCTTCGCGGATGGTGGCGAAATCGACATCAGTGTTGATGCGATTCTTGCGTACCTGCGCCCGCGCCACGGTTTCGACCTCCTCCGGCGTCTGTGAATAGAGGAAGGGAATTTTGCGGTCGAGGCGTCCGGCGCGTTTGAGGTCAACGTCGAGTTTATCCGGGCGGTTGGTCATGACGAGAAAGAGGATGCGCCCGCGATTCGACGTGTCCGACATAAACTCTTTGATGCGCGCGATGACGCGCGAAGAAGTGCCGCCGTCGCCCTCGCCGTCCGTGTTGCCGAAGGCGCGGTCGCCCTCGTCAATAATCACGATGACCTGACCGATGGCGCGGATGACGCCGAGAATCTTTTCCAGATTCCCCTCGGTCGCGCCAACCCACTTCGAGCGAAAATTCTTCAGCTTAATCGTCGTCAGCCCGCACTCTTTGGCGAAGGCTTCGGCCACGAAAGTCTTGCCCGTCCCCATCGGCCCCGTGAAAAGAATGCCCATCGGCACGCGGCTCGTACGCCCCTCGCGGATGCTTTCGGCGATGACGAGCAAATCCTTTTTCACTTCGTCCATGCCGCCGACGACCTCGAAGCCATGTTTCGGTTCGACGAACTCGACCAGACCGAAACACTCGCGTTCGAGAATTTCGCGCTTGCGACGCGCAATCAGGCGGTCGGCCTCCTTGCGCGCACGCTCCGTCGTCGTCTCTGATTTTTCTTCTTCGGCGGCAGCAGTTGAGAGTTCGGGCGCGAGGAGTTTTTTTATCTCCTCTTGATTCATTCCATTGGTGAGGCGTGCGAGTTTGTGTGCGCGTGCGGCGGCGTCTGCGCCTCCGCCAAGTATGCGCGCGATGAACTGCTCGCGCTCCGACGCCTCTTCTTCGGCGGGCGGTGGCGGCGCGAGAATCGAGGCGATTTGCACGGCTTTGAGTCCCGCCGTAATTTCGCTGTAACGCTCGGCGTCGCGCTCGCTGAGACGCGAGTCGGCGACGCGTGCGGCGAGTTTGCGCGCCTCTTTGTCCGGCATCGGCACTTCGACCACCGCCACTTTCGGATTCGAGACAATCTTCGGAGCCAACTCCAACAGATTCTCCGCGACGACGAGGACGATGTTGTCCCGACGTTCGATTTCCGGCAGCAGCGACCAACGATGCAGCGTCACAATCGCCGCGCGGTCGGCGTCGGCTTGAAATGAGGGGTCGCCCGCCGGAGCGATGGCTTCCGCGTATTCGAGGATAATCGCCACTTTGTCCGACGAAATCAGTAGACGCTCCAACGCCGCCAGCACGCGCTCCTTCTGCGTCGAAACCAGCAACTCGTCGAGGCTCGTCAGTTCGTCGGCGCGTTTGGCGAAGCGGACGCCCGTCGCCACATTGAAGACGGCGATGGTTTCGCGCGACTCTTTCAAGAGCGCATCGGTCAGAAACTCCGCGAGCGACCACGTTCGCTGCTGGTGCAGCACCGTGTCGTAGACGTTGCCGTGGAGCACAAACATAGAGGCTTCGCCGCGCAAGTAGCGACGGCGAAGGTCTTCAGCCCACGGAGGGAAAAGGCGTGGCTCAGTCATCAAGTACAGAGGTCGGAGGTCAGAGGTCGGAGGTTAGTAAAAGATTTTTGCTTTTTAACTAACCTCCGACTCCTAACCTCTGGCCTCTTCTCCTTTACATTGTCTTGTTGCCCTGCGACGAAGCTTGTTGCGCGGCTTTTTTGGCTTTGAGTTCGGCGAGTTGGTTGCGCGCCTGCACGTCGCCGACCTGACTCTTGAGCGCGTTCAGGCGAGAGTCGAGCGAAGATTCGGAGAGTTCTTTGCCGAGATTGGCTTCGGCAATCGTGGTCTTGATGTGCTGACGCACGTTGTCGAGAGCTTTGACTTCGGCATCGACCGAGAGGCCGTCAAGTTGTTCCTGCACTTTGATACGCGCCTGCGCCGACTGCATCTTGGCAATCATCGAATCGCGCTCGGCCTGAAGTTTTCTGATTTGCGACTGTACGCCCAACAAAGATTGCTTGGCCGAATTGGCATCATTCTGTCCAGATTCCAAATCGGCTTTCAATTCTGCGACTTCGGCCATCAGTTGATTCTTCTTCTGAATCAGGATGAGCGCGAGGTCATCTTGATTGGTATCGACGGCGGTGTCGAGTTCGGCTTCGGTCTGCGCTAGTTCGTGCGCGGCGCGTTTGAAACGCTCGTCGAGTTCTTCGCGTCGGCGAATAATGGCGGCGGTCGCCGTCTTGAGTTTCGTATATTTCTCAATCATCGAGTCGATGGCGTTCTCGTAGGCAATTTCGGGATGGTCTTTCTCGATGTCAGAAATCCAGAGCCGGAGAAACCCGCGCCACAAATTTCCCAGGCGACTTAAAATCCCACCTTCTGCCATGTCATTCTTTCCTTTCTCTCGTACCGAATTTTCCTTATCCGCACGCGCGCGATTGTGCCGCAGCGCAGACACTCTAGCATAAAATTCAAACCTTTGATTAACGGAAGTAAAGAGCGCGGTCGAGCGGTCGGAAAGCGACGGCGGATGTTCGCGTCTGTGAGACTTGGCGGCTAGACGAGTCGTACATTATGTAAAAAGTCTCTGGAAAGAGGTTCCAGAGACTTTTGAACTAATAGCGCATACGGGACTCGAACCCGTGGTCTCCGCCTTGAGAGGGCGGCGTGTTAGCCGACTACACCAATGCGCCTCGAAGCATGGCGATTATAAAAGCCGACGCGCGTAAATGGCAAGCGCACCTTGTTTCCATGTGTCGTCGCATCTATTGGCGAAAGCGATGCGAAAGCGTCTTGACGACGGCTCGTTGGCGTGTGTGGGAAAGGGTTCGGAGGCGCGTGCGCGGGGTTCTTTCAGACTGGCGCAGGGGCAGTGTTATACTCGCTTTGCTTCATGATTTTGCGCGCGTGTTCGGACTCTTTACCGAAAGAACGCGTGTTTGAGAAAAGCCATCTTACTTAACTATTCTCCCCGGAAAATAAGACCACCGGATTTATGACCAATTTTCTTGTCGAACCAAGCGACACACCAGACATGCCCGACGATGCGCCTGCGGATTTCAAACTCGGCCTCGAAGGATTCACATACAGCGACCTCTATCGACCCGTGCGTCTGCGCGCGCTCGCCGAAGCCTTCTACGCGGAACTGAATCGTGCCGACGCCGCGCTTCACGCCGCGTTGATGAGCTACTTGGAGACGCGCGGCGCGCGGCTGGCGGGTACGAAGGCCGAATCGGAACTCCTGATTGCCGCCGCGCCGCACCTGTCGCGTTTCCTCGCGCGACTCTTCGAGATTGAGCGCGAGCGCAATGCGTCGATTGATGCCATACGCGCGCAAGACCCCGTTTTTGCGTTCAAGTTTTTCGTCGCGCGTCGTGCGTTGAAGCGTTTTCCGGTCGAAGCGGCGTTGCGTGTGGATGCGGATGCGGCGGACGATGCGCTTGAGCGTCTGCGTCAGGCGGCTTTCGCCGACACGCTCGCAGACGACCGCGAACTCGGCCTCGCGCGCATGACCGCGCGGCTGCTCGAATGGGAAAAGCAACTTGAAAAGAGCGGCGACGCCGCTTTGGATGAAGATGTTGTGCGCGCAGTCGGTGTGGCCGTGGATGCGGCGCGTGTGGCGTTTGCGGGGAGTTCATTGGAGGCGACGTTGCGTGGCGCGCAGTTGTTGTTTGAGAAGGATAGTGGCGAAAGCCGCGTCGGAAGTGAGGTAGTCGAAACGGGCGCGGTCGTCGCAGATGCGGATGCGACGGATGAGAAACGCGCTTTTGTCCGGTCGGCGTTGCGGCTGATTGAGGCGTGGGCGGCGTCGCACTCGGTGCAGGAGTCGGGGCGCGTGCGCGTCGGTGGTTGGGTCAGTTTTCGCGTGCCACATCCTTTGAACTACGAGCATCTGGTGCAGATTGAACGCCCGCGTGCGGCGACGGATTTGCCGGAAATGATGCGCGGACTCGAACGAAACTTGCGACGGCGCGACGGGTTTGAGTTGACTGACCAACGCGCCACTCCGCGAGAAGTTTTGGACGAAGTTCACTACTGTCTCTACTGCCACGAACGCGACAAGGATTCGTGCTCGAAGGGCTTGCGCGACCCGCAAGGCGCACTCAAACGCAACCCGCTCGGCATCAAGCTCGAAGGCTGCCCGCTCGACGAAAAGATTTCCGAGATGCACGTCTTGCAGAGAGACGGCGACGCCATCGCTGCGCTGTCGCTCGTCGTGATTGATAACCCGATGTGTCCCGGCACGGGTCATCGCATCTGCAACGACTGCATGAAGTCCTGCATCTTCCAGAAGCAGGAACCCGTCAACATCCCGCAGGCCGAGACCGGCATCCTGACGGACGTGTTAAAGTTGCCCTACGGCTTCGAGATTTACTCTCTGCTGACGCGCTGGAATCCTCTGAACGCGAAACGACCGTACGCGTTGCCGTACAACGGACGCAACGTGCTCGTCGTCGGCCTCGGCCCCGCCGGTTACACGCTCGCACACTACCTACTCAATGAAGGCTTCGGCGTCGTCGGCATCGACGGCCTCAAGATTGAACCGCTCTCCGACGCGCTGACGGGCGAGGGCGGACGCCGCACTCCGCGCGCCGTCATCGACGTGCGCGAGATTGAAACCGCGCTCGACCGTCGCGTGCTCGCAGGCTTCGGCGGCGTCTCGGAGTACGGCATCACGGTGCGTTGGGACAAGAATTTCCTCACAATGATTCACCTCACGCTCGCACGCCGCGACCATTTTCGTTTTTACGGCGGCGTCCGCTTCGGCGGCACGCTCGACATCGAAGATGCGTGGGAGTTGGGGTTTGACCACATCGCCATCGCCACAGGCGCGGGTCGCCCGACCATCATCGACATGAAGAACAACCTCCTGCGCGGCATACGCAAAGCCTCCGATTTCCTCATGGCGCTGCAACTCACGGGAGCCTTCAAACGCGACGCGTTCGCTAATCTGCAAGTCAGGCTTCCAGCCATCGTCATCGGCGGCGGACTGACCGCGATTGATACTGCGACGGAGATTTTCGCTTACTATCCCGTGCAGGTTGAAAAGATGCTGGAACGTCATGTGCAACTCGTCGCGGAGTTTGGCGAGGAAGAAATCATCAGGCGTTTCGATGCGGAGGAACGCGGCATCTATGAAGAATTTCTGGCGCACGGGCGTGCGGTCAGAGAGGAACGCGAGCGTGCGCGTCGGTCGGGAGAGTCGCCGGATTTCGTGTCGCTGGTGCGCGCGTGGGGCGGCGTCTCCATCGTCTACCGGAAGCGTCTGATTGATTCGCCCGCGTATCGTCTCAACCATGAGGAGGTGGCGAAGGCGCTTGAAGAGGGCATCAACTTTGTGGAAAACATGATGCCGCTTGAAGCCGTCGCGGGCGAACACGGCGCGGTCGCGGGCATCAACTTTGCGCGCATGGCGCACGACGCGGAGACGAAAAAATGGACTGTGACGTGCGACACCGTTCATCTTCCGGCGCGGACGGTCTGCGTCGCGGCGGGAACAAGCCCGAACACTATTTACGAGAAAGAGCGTCCGGGCACGTTTCGGCTCGATGGCTGGGGTGAGTTTTTCGCGCCGCACAAAGTTGAGAGGAATGCTGGCGGGGATTTCCGACTCGTCCCGGCGGCGCAAGGGGAACGAGCGTTCTTTACTTCTTATGACAAAGAAGGACGATTCATTTCATACTACGGCGACAACCATCCTGTTTACGCCGGAAACGTCGTCAAGGCGATGGCTTCCGCCAAACACGGTTACGAGCACATCGCCGCGCTCTTTGCCCACGAACTTGACACGCTCAAAGAGGATGACCAACCCATGCGCGAAGCGGCGTTTGCGCGTCTCGTCGAAACTCTCGACGACGAGTTGACGGCGCGCGTCGTGCGGGTCGAGCGTCTGACGGAAACCATCGTGGATGTCGTCGTGCGTGCACCGATGCAGGCGCGCAAGTTTCACCCCGGACAGTTTTATCGTCTCCAAAATTACGAGACCGACGCGCGCACCATCGACGGCACAAAGCTCACGATGGAGGGACTCGCGCTGACGGGCGCGTGGGTCGATAAAGAGCGCGGGTTGCTCAGCCTGATTGTGTTGGAGATGGGCGCGTCGTCGCGCATGTGCGCGATGCTGAAGCCGGGGCAGGAGGTCGTCGTGATGGGGCCGACGGGGACGCCCACCGAAATCCCTTCCGGCGAGACGGTGCTGCTAGCGGGCGGAGGCTTAGGCAACGCCGTTCTCTTTTCGATTGCGAAGGCGCTCGGCGAGCGCGACAATCACGTCGTCTACTTCGCGGGCTACAAGAGGGGCGAAGACCTTTTCAGACGCGAGGAGATTGAAGCGGCGACTGAACAAGTCGTGTGGGCGACCGACACGGGCGCGGAGATTGAGCCGCGACGCAAGCAGGATAGGCACTTTCGCGGCAACATCGTGCAAGCCATCGCCGCCTACGCCGAAGGGCGTCTCGGCGACGTGCGTTTCAATCTGCGAGATGTTGACCGCATCATCGCCATCGGTTCCGACCGCATGATGGCCGCCGTCAAAGAGGCGCGACACACCGTGCTTGCGCCGCATCTCAAACAAGCGCACGTCGGCATCGGCTCCATCAATAGCCCTATGCAATGCATGATGAAAGAGGTCTGCGCGCAGTGTCTGCAAAAACACATCGACCCGCAGACCGGCGCTGAAAGTTTCGTCTTCTCCTGCTTCAATCAAGACCAAATCCTCGACCACGTTGACTTCAAAAACTTGAACGACCGTCTGCGCGCCAACACTGTACAGGAAAAAATCGCTAACCTCTGGCTCGACAAAATCATCCGCGAAGGACAGACGACGGACGACGGACGATAGACGATGCGACGCACCAGCGTTTCAACTTTTCATCGTCGCTGACCTTTCAAGTTTTTATCGTCAATGGCCTATCGCCCATCGTCCGTTATGCTTTCTTCGGTGCACGTTCGGAGACGAGGCGACGGTAGGCTTCGTCGCGTGTGAGGCCGAGCGTGCGCGCGGCGCGTTTGAGTGCGGCGCGCTGGTCGTGTCCTTCGGCTTCGAGCGCGGCGACGAGTTTTGAGATGCTTCGTCGTGCGTCTGTCTGAAGACCCGCGTCTGCTTCGTCTGGAATCACCGTCCGGTCAATAACGAGCACCATTTCGCCACGCGCCGACTGTGCATCGGCGAAACGCGACGCCAACTCGCTCAGACGCCCGCGCACCAATTCCTCATGCAACTTCGTCAATTCGCGCGCCACCGCCGCCACGCGTTCGCCTAAGATTTCGCGCGCATCTGTCAGCGCGTGGGCGATGCGATGCGGCGCTTCGTAGAAGACGAGCGTGGCGGGCATGTCGCGCAGTTCGGAGAGGCGTGCGCGACGCGCGTGTGTGCGCGCGGGGAGGAAACCGCCGAAGAAAAATTGGTCGGTCGGCAAACCCGACGCGACGAGCGCGGCGACGAAAGCCGACGCGCCCGGCACGGGGACGACCGTTGCGCCCTGTTCGATGGCGGCGCGGACGAGTCGGAAACCGGGGTCGTTGATGCCAGGCGTTCCGGCGTCGGACACGACGGCGATATTAGCGCCGCGCGCGAGCATCGCGGCGAGTTCGACGGCGTGTGCCTGTTCGTTGTGTTCGTGATAACTCGTCGTCTTCGTCTTGATGCCGTAGCGGTCGAGCAGGACGCGCGTGTGGCGCGTATCCTCGCACGCAATCAAGTCTACTTCCGCGAGTACACGCAGAGCGCGTTGTGTAATGTCTTCGAGATTACCGATGGGCGTGGCGACCAGATAGAGCCGACCCGCGACGGATGATGCCATGCGCGCATTGTCGCACACACGCGAAGAATTGCGGATTTCGGAATGCGGATTACGGATTGGCAGGATAAGAATTTAGGAATCAGAAGCCAGCAGCCAGAATAAAAACTCGGAAAGCAGTTGAGAGTAAAGCTTATCAAGATTTTCTACTCAACCGAGCTTTTCTAGTGACTACTGATTACTGGCTACCGTTTTCAATCCGCAATCCGCAATGGAATCAGTCGTTGGCGAAGAATGATGTGAGTTTGTATTCGGAGCCGACGCGCTCGAAGAGGATACCTTGTTCGCCGCAGAAGATGCTGTAGGCGTCGCCGTCGCGCCCTGGCTTGGCGGTGGCGAAGCATCTCTTGATGCTGCGGTCGAACATCCGAGAGTAGTTTTTGATGAACTGTGCCCTTGTCAATTCTTTGTTGTCGAAGGGGAAGGGGAGTTTGGTCATCGAGGCCACGGCTTCTTTGTCGTCCTTCGCCACCGCCATTTTGAACTTGCTCCAAAACGAGGCGAACGGCTGAGCGTTGGTGGTCGTGCCTCGCTTGCTTTGCGCGCCCGCCGCCGATACGGAACAGAAGATGAGAAGTGATAATGCCGTCACCAACAAAGATTTCATCCGTCGATTCTCCTTTTCACGATTGATGCAAATCCGCTTCATGATTGATAAGAAACCGCATTCTTGTTTGCGAGGCGCGGCGAGTATGTTATTACAAACGGCGTCCGGCGGTCTTATAAAAAGTTGGAACAGTTGTGCTGCGATGATTCGAGAGAGGCAAAGGCTTGCAGGCTATCGCTGAAATCGAAACGCCGACGGAGGGGCGACGCGGGCGTCTGCTGCGAGTGCTCGGCGTCGTCTTTGGTCTGGCCGTGACGGTCGGCATCACGGTCGGGATGGGCATCCTGCGAACACCCGGCGAGATTGCCGCGCAATTGCCGAACGCGTGGTTGTTCATCGGTGTGTGGCTTCTGGGCGGGTTGTACGCGCTGTTCGGCGCGATTTCGGTGGCGGAACTCGGCGCGATGCTGCCGCGTTCGGGCGGTTTCTATATCTTCGCGCGCCACGCGCTCGGCGAGTATACGGGCTTCGTCGTCGGTTGGAGCGATTGGCTTTCGACGTGTGGGACGCTGGCCGTCGTCGCCATCGTCATCGGCGAATACACGGGTACGCTCATCCCCGCGCTCGAAGCAGAGACGGTGCGCGTCGCGCTGGCGGTGGCCGTCGGGTTCGCCGTGCTGCAATGGGGCGGCGTGCGTTGGGGCGGTCGCACGCAGGAGTTGACGAGCTTTCTCAAGACGCTCGCCTTCGCCGTGCTCATCGCCGCGTGTTTCATCATCGGTGGTAAAGATTCTACGGAGACGGGAGCGGCGGCAGCGACGTTCGTGCGCGAAGTTCCCACGGGACTCGCCTTCTGGACGGCGCTCGTCATCGCCTTGCAGGGAGTCATCTACACTTACGACGGCTGGTACAGCCTCGTCTACTTCGGCGAGGAGGTGCGCGACCCCGCGCGCAGCGTCCCGCGTGCGATGATTGGAAGCGTCGTAGTCGTCATCGGAATTTATCTCCTGCTCAATCTCGCACTGCTCTACGTCCTGCCGCTCTCCGAACTAGCGGGCGACAAACTCGCCATCGGACGCGCGGCGGAGGAAATCTTCGGCGCGCGTGGCAAGTTTGTTATCAGCACGCTCGCCATTCTCTCGATGCTCGCTGCCATCAACGGCAACACACTCGCCGCGCCACGCATCCTTTTCGCCATGAGCCGCGACCGACTTTTCTGGCATCAGGCGTCGCGCGTGAACCGTGGCGGCACGCCGACCGTGGCGCTTCTGCTGAGCACGTCGATGGTCGTCCTGATGATTGTTTTCAGCGGCACTTTCGGAAGACTATTGGCGGCGCTCGCATTCTTCTTCGTCATCAACTATAGCGTCTGCTTTCTCTCCGTCTTCGTCCTGCGACGGCGCGAATACGACAGGCCGCGTCCCTATCGCGCGTGGGGGTATCCCTACACAACCGCGCTCGCACTGGCGGGTTCGCTCGCCTTCCTCGTCGCCGCCATCGTCAGCGACACCGCCAACAGCATCTTCGCGCTTCTACTACTCGCCGCCAGCTATCCCGCATTCCTCCTGATGAAACGCTACTAAAGAAGGCAAAGGGCAAAAGCAAAAGTGAAGAAAGACCGCTTGTTTTCTTCCTCCATTTGCCTTTTACCTTTTGACCCTTTCTTTTCAGTCGGTGAGGGCGTCGGTTTGTGCGATGCGTTGTTGGAGTGCTTCTTGGAGTTGCGCGCCGAGTTTGGGGTGTTGTTGGATAAGTTTGTTGAGTTGTTCGCGTTGGAGGGTGATGAAGATGCTCGGAACTAGAGTGACGACGGTGGCGGTCGTGGGAATGTCGGCGAGGAGAGCGATTTCGCCGAAGTAGTCGCCATCGACGAGCGTGGCGATGTGATGGACGTGGCCGTCGTCGTCCAGAGCGCGGACGGCGACTTTACCGCGAATGATGATGTAGAAGCGGTTGCCCTCGTCGCCCTCCGTGATGACGGCGCGATGCGACGGGACGCGTTCCGTGATGAACATCTCGGAGATGTCGCGTAGGTAAGACGCGTCGAGGTCTTTGAACAGAGGCACATCGCGCAGCATGTCAACGTCCGTGACGCGCAGGTCGCCCGTCGCCGACATCGACGTACCGTTTTGCCGACGCCACATCGCCGCATAACTGCCGCCTAGTTGCAGCAGATTTTCGTGCGCGCCGTGTTCGATGAGCTTGCCTTCCTTGAAGACGAAAACGTGGTCGTAATCAACGACCGACTTCAAGCGATGTGTGACGGAGACGACGGTGCGACCGAGCGAGACGCGTTCGAGTGTGTCGTTGATGGCGGCTTCGGTGGCGGGGTCGAGCGCGGAGGTGGCTTCGTCGAGGATGATGAGCGACGGGTTGCGAATGAGCGCGCGTGCGATGGCGACGCGTTGGCGTTGGCCGCCGGAGAGACGCCCGCCGCGCTCGCCCACCAACGTGTCGTAGCCTTCGGGCATCTGCACAACGATGTCGTGGAGTTCCGCCGCACGCGCCGCCGCTTCCACTTCCGCGTCGGTCGCTTCCAGTTTGCCGAGTCGAATATTCTCGCGCACGCTCATGTTAAAGAGAAAACTTTCCTGAAAGACGATGCCCACTTGTTTGTAGAGCGAGTCGAGTTGGGCGCGGCGCAGGTCGATGCCGTCAAAGATGACTGCGCCCTGTTGCGGGTCGTAGAAGCGCATGATGAGATGGAGGTTGGTGCTCTTGCCGCAACCACTGTGGCCGACGAAGGCGACGCGCGCTCCCGCCGGAAGATGCATCTGGACGTTGATGAGATTCGCCTGTTGAGCCGTGTAGCCGAAAGAAACATTGTCGAAGCGGATGCCCTCGGACAAAAAGGGAAGCGGCAGGGCGTCGGGCGCTTCCGTGACGGTCGGTTGCTCGTCGAGTAGTTCGCGCACGCGTTGCATGCCGCCCGTCGCTTGCAAGAGCGTCGGCGTCACCGCCGTCAGACCCATGACCGACGTGCTGACCGTGAAGAACAGCGCGTTGAAAGAGACGAGCGAGCCGATGGAGAGCGAGCCGTGATAGGCGAGATACGAACCGCCGCCGATGAGCAAGACGTTAAAGAGCAGCATGCCGATGTTGGGGCTGCGCTCCACGACGTAGCTGAGAAAATTGAACCGCGTCGCCAGCGCGGCGAGACGCTCCGACTGTGAATCGAAGTTGGCGAGGACGGATTGCCTGAGACTGAACGCCTTGACGATTTGTTGCGCGCCGAGATTCTCATGAATGACGCTCGTCAGCGCAGACTGTTCGCCGCGCAGCCGATACCCCACCTTGAGCGCACGCGGCCCCAAAATCTTCGGCCCCACGACGCACAGAGGAAGCCCCGCCATCGCAACGAGCGCGAGACGCCAGTCGAGTGTGAAGAGGACGGAGGTACTAAAAATGATATTGATGGCGCAGAGCAACGCACCGGGAATGCCGAGCACAATCGCGTTTTCGACGGCGTTCAAATCCGACGAAAAACGCGATGCCAAATCGCCCGTCTGCGAACGCGCATAGAAACCGAGCGACAGGCGTTGCAGATGTGCGAACATCTCTCTGCGTAGGTCGCTGAGGATGCGCGAGCCGAGCCACGCGTACAGGTAATCGCGCACGACTTGCGCGGCGGCGGTGAGCAGGAAGCCGACGCCGAGGCCAACGAGGACGAGACTCAAGACCCTTGCGTCGCGCGGGGTGATGGCAAAGTCGATGATGAACTTGAGGCTGAGCGCGAGGAGAATCGTAAACGCCCCTTCGAGCACCAGTGTCGCCAACAGGATGACGGCGCGCGGCGTGTAAGGCTTCACGTAGCCCAACAAAATTCTCAAAAGCCGCGTCGGCCTCATCATCCTCGCGTCGGAGTCGCCGGAATGTTCTCTCGTCTCGTTTGACATAAACCGTCTAACTATCGACGACGCTTTCATCAATCCTGATATTTCGCGCGGCGAGCGCAGCGACGAACGCGTCAGGCGGCACGCAACGTTCCTGCGGCGTCGCGCCCTTCTCGCGGATGTCGCCGCGCGCCATCATTTGCGCGATGATGGAGGCGGGAAAAGCGGTTGTCCGCATCATGGCGCTCAAGCCGTTCTGTTGGTCGAAGCGGTCGATGATGTCGTAACGAAGCGTCTGCTGCTTGCCGTCGAGACGCCCTCGGAATTCGACGCGAACCAGCACCACGTCAGGCCCGTCGGCGGGCAAATGTTTCAAGAGACAGGCGGCGAGGACGCGTCGCGGCGAGACGTGTGCGCCGTCGTCAAACGACATCTCTTCGCTCGCGGCGAGGCCGAGGTCGATGAGGAGTTTGAACTGTTCGCAGTGTCCCGGATAACGAATCGTTTTGTAGTCGAGTTCGGCGACGCGACCGAGAAAAGTCTCCGGTAGCGTCGAAGTGCCGCCCGAAGTTTGAAAGGCTTCCATGCGACCGAAAGGCGCGGGAAACTCAAGCGTCTCGGTCTCCGTCATCGAATCTATTTCCACAATCTGACCACCACGCACGACGCGCGCACGCTCGACATACTCGTTGATTAAGCCTTCGACAGAAAAGACGATTTGATAATTGAGCGGCGGCGCAGGCGCTTGCGGCAAGCCGCCGACGCGTATGTGAATGGCTTCCAGTTGCTCGAAGCGCGCCGCGCCGTGTGCGACGAGCACGGAGACCATGCCGGGCGCGAGGCCGCAATCGGGAATGACGTTGATACCTGCGGCGCGTGCTTCGGCGTCGAGCGCGAGTTCGGAGGCGACGACGGTGTTGTTGCCGCCGAGGTCGCAGAAATTTGTCCGCGCGGCGATGGCGGCGCGTGCGAGCGCGAGGTTGTGATGATAGACGACGCAACTAATGGCGGCATCGTGCCCGCGCATCAAATCCACGACGCGCGACTCGTCTCTCACGTCGATTTCGACGGGGCGGAGTTTGTCGCTGTTGACCGTTTCGGCGACGGCGCGCGCGCGTTCGATGTCCATGTCGGCGACGGTGACGTGTCGGGCTTCGGAGTTGTGTGCGAGGTCGAAGGCCGCGCCGAGTCCCATGCGCCCGCTGCCGAGTACGAGAATCTTCATACGGGTTTTCTCCGTGTGCGAATCGAAAAGCGGATGCCAGTTTACACAGGAGCGCGATTGTGCAGAAGGACGGAGGGCGTTTGAGGGGAATGGTGTAGGAACGCCGGAGCGTTTCGCGCGTGGTCGGTCGTCGCAAAAAAAATTGAGCGCGCCGGATGGCACGCTCAATCATCGGGGTTTGAATGTCGGTCGTGGTTAGTAAGGCCAGCGACGACCGTTGTTGCGGTCGCGTCCGTAACCGCCGTTGTTGAAGCGGATATTGTAGGCGTCGGCGATGAGACGGAGGTCGGAACGCATCCGGCTCCATTCGGATTCGACGCGACCGTCGAGACGATTGCGCGAGAGAAAGCGGTCGATGCGCGCGGCGACTTGCAGAAGCTCGCGGGCTTCGGATTGGCTGCGGTTCAAATCGCGTTCGTTGAAGCGGTTTCGCAGACGGCTCGCGGCGGTGCGAAAGTCTCGCCCGGCCTGATTGATGCGGTCTTCGCGGTAGGTGTCGTCGTAGCGGCTGCGGTCGAGCGCGCTGTCGAGACGGTTCTCGAAATCGTCGCTCCTGTCTTCGACGCGACGGATGGCGTCGCGCAGGCCGCGATAGTCGTAGCCTCTGCCGTAGCGGTCGTTGTCGCGGTTGCGCCCGCGACTCCACCACGGTTCGTTGGACTGTGCCGAAGCGGTCAAGACGGGCAAGAGAAGTGCGACGAATGCTGCGGCAACCACAGTCGAAAATATGCGTCGGTTGGTCATCTTCATAATCTCCTTGCGAATTTTTCCGGGGCGACCGGGACATCTTGGGCGCGCGAGGTGTGCCGAAATCCGGTCTGCCAGTTTGGTCGCTTCATCCGGGGACGACCAGAGGATGAAACGCTCCTGCGGCGAGCCATCGCAAGCGTTGTGCCGCGAGTTGGCGAGCGACGCAGACGCGTCAGGAAAAGGGAGTCAGTGAAGTTAAACGCCTGTGCTGTCTCGCCTTAACTTCGCGCACGCCGCGACCGCGCGACGTTCCAAAACGTGCAACGCCTGACGCAAATCGTCGGGAGCGGAGAGGTTAAGCGTCGATGAGTTTGGTGAGGTGACGGCGGAGGCGTTCTTCTTGAAGCTCGGTGCGCGTGCCCGTGGTTTCAAGGATGAACCACTGCGGCGCGCCGTGTTGGTTCTGTACGAGCAGGAGGTCTTCGCCCGCCGCGCGGTTGCCGAAATGACCGACGCGCGCCGAGGCCAGCCCGCCGCCGCGAACGATGCCGTCGCGCGGTGTGCGCGGCCAACCCGCTTCGACTGTCAGCGCACGCACGCCGGAACGCAGCGTTAACTGCGTGCCGACCATCGTGGACGCGCCGATGGGAAAACGATGCGGCTCGCTACGCGAGAGCGCGATGGCGGCTCCGGCGCGATTGGCCTCGCCCGCGAGCGCAGTGAAGGCTTCAATCAACCAGTTGACGCCCGTCGAACGTGCCATATCGTTGGTCGCGCGTAGCGAGAGATAGTCGGCCACGTCGCTGCGCCCTGCGGCACGCGCGCGTTGCTGCGCCTCCGCCATTTTCTGTTCCCATTCGATGTCCAGTTGGTTCACTTGCGCGCCGTGCCCTCCGTGCTCTGCGGTGATTGACGACTCGCGCCGTCGTGGCGTGCGATGTTATCATGCGCGCCCGAACCATCATAAATTTCATGCGCTCATGATTTCAAATCCACCGCACAGGATACCAATGCGTCATCACATGCAACGTCTCATAGCTTCGGTTCTCGCGTCCGCCATCTTCGCCGCCACGCTCGCCGCCGGAGCGGGCGCGCAACAGAGCACACGCCAACCTCAACCGCAACGTAGCAACAACGCAAACAACGCGCAGACCACAAACCGTCCGGCGCAACGCCGCAACGCCGCGACCGCCGCCGCTGCTTCGACGCGCCCGCGTCTCGTCCTGCTCATCGTCGTTGACCAGTTTCGTTATGACTATCTCGAACGCTTCGGCGACCTGTTTGTGGCGGGCGGTCTGGGGCGTCTGATGCGCGAGGGCGGTGTCTGGACAAACGCGAACTACGACCACATTCCGACCGAAACCGCGCCCGGCCATGCGACGACCATGACGGGCACGTGGCCTGCCGAGAATGGCATCATCGGCAACGAATGGTACGACCGCGACGCGGGCAGGCGTGTGACGAATGTTTCAGACGATACGGCACGACTCTTGGGCGGTGGCGCGGAGGAGAGAGCATCCAGCCCACGTCGTCTGCTGGCTTCGACCGTCGGCGACGAGTTGCGGCTCGCTACGGTGGGACGCGCCAAAGTTATCGGCGTCTCGACCAAAGACCGCGCCGCGATTCTCCCCGCCGGTCGTCATGCGACGGCGGCCTACTGGTACAGTTCGCAAGTCGGCCACATGGTTTCGAGCAACTACTATTTCAACCAGTTGCCCGAATGGGTCACGCGCTTCAACGATACGAAGCCCGCCGATAAATTCTTCGGCGCGCGTTGGGAGCGACTCTTGCCGGAAGCCGAATACAAGAACCGTACCGGAGAGGATGCGCCGCCGTGGGAAAGCATCGGCGAGGTAAAAGACACCAACACTTTTCCGCACGTCATCACGGGCGGCGCAGCAGCCATCGGCAGAGAGTTTTACGACGCCATTAACTATTCGCCTTTCGCCAACGACCTTCTGCTCGAATTCGCGCACCAAGCGTTGATTAACGAATCGCTCGGCGCAGACGCCGACACAGACGTGCTCTCCGTCAGCTTTTCAGCCAACGACATCGTTGGACACCGCTTCGGCCCCTACAGCCACGAAGCGATGGATATGACGTTGCGCGTCGATAGGCAGATTGAAACACTCCTGAATTTCGTTGACCAGCGCGTCGGACTCCGCAACACGCTCATCGCCTTCACCGCCGACCACGGCGTCGCCCCGACGCCGGAACACGCCGCCGCTTTGAATCTTCCCGGCGGGCGCGTCAAAGTCTCGGAATTGCTGACGGCTGTCCGCAACGGCATTAGGTCGCACTACGCGCGCGGAAGCGACGCGCCCGACGCCACCGCCGACTATGTTCTGACCTATTCCAACAACAACATCTACTTCAACACCGTCGCGCTCCGACGCGACCGCATCAACCGTCAGGAGATTGAACGCGTGGCCGGAGAAGCGGCCATGACCGTGCCCGGCATCGCGCGCTACTTTACGCGCACGCAACTTGAAAATGGCGCGATTTCGCCCGCCGATGCGGTGGCGCGTCGTGCGCTTCACGGATTCAATCCGCGTCGCAGCGGCGATGTCGTCGTCGTACAGGATGCCTTCAAATATCTGTCCGACTTCTCGACGGGAGCGACGCACGGCACGCCTTACGTCTACGACACACACGTCCCCGTCATCCTGATGGGCGCGGGCGTCGTGCCCGGAAGATACCCGCACGAAGCCGCGCCCTCCGACATCGCGCCGACGCTCTCCGCGCTCCTACGCATCACCAAGCCAAGCAACGCCACCGGGCGAGTTTTAATCGAAGGGATTAAGTAAAAGTTTTGCCATCTATGTTCACGAAATATCTACTGACGCTTTCTTTCATCATCCTTTTCATCTGCGCGCCGTCGAGCGTCGGCGCGGCGCAAGGCAAGCGCGCGAAGAAGACCGCGAAAAGCACTGCGGCTGCGAAAAAGGGAAACGCAGACAAACCTGCGCCGAAGAAGACGACGAACAACACGGCAAGCAAGACTGCGAGCAAGACGGAGAAAAGCGCGTCGCCCGCCGTCGAGTTGAGCGAGGATGAAGCGAAAGCGAAGTTTGAGACAATCCTCAAACTCCCTCTGGCCGAACGCATCGAAGAACTGAAAAAATTCATCGACGCCAATCCGCGTTCCTCTCTCAAGTCACGCGCGTCGGAAAATCTGACGAGCGCACGCGCCGCGCTCGGCGACGAGCGTTTGCAGGCGGGTGATGCGGAGGGAGGCGTCAAGTTGTTTCAACGAGCGGTGGCGGAAGCGCCGACGGAGATTTCCGATAAGCTGTTCGTCGAAGTCATTTCGCAGTTGCCCGCGAATCTCTTTATACGCGGCGAACGCGAGGCGGCGTTTGAGTTGGCGCGTGTGATTGAGAAGCGCGTCGAGACGGACGCCAAACGTCTGCTCGTCGTCGCCGCGTTTTACCTGAGCGTCGAACAGCCCGCCGAGGCCGCGCGGCTCGCGGAGGCGGCGAGTCGTCTCGCGCCCGACATGGCAGCCGCGCATCTCGCGCTCGGCAGAGCGCATCGCATCGCGCTCCAACTCGACAAGGCCGAAGCCGCGTTTCGTCGTGCGCTTCAACTTGATGCACAGTCGGCGGGCGCGCGTTACAACCTCGCAGACCTCGCACGCGCCGCCGGAAAACCCGAAGAGGCGCTCGCGCTTTATCGTCAACTCCTGACCGCCGCGCCGCAGGACAGAGGCGCGCAGAACGGCGTCATCCTCTCTCTCTTCGAGAGCGGCAAACGCGAGGAAGCCGAAAAGGAATTGGAGACGGCGCTTGCCGCCGACGCGCAAAATTTGCCGCTCCTCGTCGGCGCGGCGTGGTGGTATCTCTCGCAGAACGACATGGAACGTGCGTCGAAACTCGCCGCGCAGGCCGTCCAGATTGAGCCGCGCTACACCTGGGCGCAGATTGTTTTCGCGCGCACACTGATTGCACAGAAGCGACCGCTCGACGCCGAACAGTCGCTGCGTTTCGCGCGCCAGTACGGTCGTTTCCCGACGCTTGATTACGAACTCGCCAACGCCCTCGCTGCCGCCGGACTCTACGAGGAAGCAGCGGAAGAACTCGCGCAAACCTTCTCGCTCCGCGACGGCCAAATCGAAACACGACTCGCCGGACGCACGCCCGTCGCCGCCGAAAATTTCATCGAACTGCTCGCCGCCGAGCGTCGCGCCAGCGTCTCGCAACCCACTTCGCCCGACACGCCCGCCAACGCGCGCATGCTCAAAGGCTTGCTCAAACTCTATCTCGCCACCGCCGACCGGAGCAGCAACGTCCGCTCAAACAACGCCAAAGAAGACGCCAAACCTTCCTCCGTCGAACTCTTGAAATCGGCGACCGACGAATTCGTCAGTCACGGCGCGGAAGCCATGCGCGCCTTTCGTCAAATCTACGCCGCCGCGCGTCTCGCCAAGTACAATGCCACCACGACGACAGCGACGCCCGACGCCGCGATGCAAAACGCGACGTGGCAAACCGTGCTCGAAGCGACCGATGCGGCGATGAGCGGAGTCGAAGCCGCGCTCAATCTGCCCGTGGCAACCGTGGCCGTCGTCGCCGACGAGTTGCGCGATGTCCGCGCACGCGCCAACGCCTCCGGCGCGAGCACCAACGCCCCAGACCTCCCGCGCACCGTCCTCTCCAACATCATGCGCGGGCGCGTCGAAGACCTCGCCGGATGGGCTTTGTTCAATCAAGGCAAGACGGCGGAAGCGGTCGTGCGTCTACGACGCGCCACCAGCGTCCTCCCGCCCGACAGCCCCTGGTCGCGCACCGCTCACTGGCATCTCGGTAACGCCCTCGAAGCCAATGGCAACCATCCCGAAGCCCTCAACGCCTATCTCAAAAGCTACACCCCGCGCTCGCCCGACCCCGCGCGCCGCGCCATCATCGAAAGAGTCTACCGACGCATCAACGGCTCGCTCGAAGGTCTCGACGCCAAACTCGGAGCCGACACCCTCTCAAGCATCGCCCGTCCCACCCCCAACGACCTCGCGCCCGCAACCACCGCGACAACAAGCCAAACGTCCCCCGTCGTCACAACCGACACAAAACCCTCAACAACCACCCCCACGCTCACACCGACGCCCCTGACTACATCGACGCCACTCTCCACGCCGACACCGCTAACGACCTCGACACCATCAATCGCCCCGACAACGCCCACGACCAACGCAACGCCAACGCCGACCAACGCGACAACGCCGACCACCACCAACCCCGCGCCCACCAATCCCACGCCCATGCCGCCCGTCGTCGCTGCCACGCCTGACCCCACGCCCACACCGACACCGACGCCTGACGTTTCTACACCAGCCCCTCCAACCGACACCGCACCCGCCCCACTTCCGACCCCCACGCCCTCGCCAACACCCGACCCGACGCCCACCGCAACCCCCACCGCAACCCCCACACCGACGCCCGAAATCGCCGCCAACACCAAACCGACCACCACCGCAACGCCGACCCCTGAACCATCCGCCAACGCCAACACGACGAAGCAGAGAGTAACCGCACAACATCGAGTCGGCGCACGCAAGACCGACTGCACGCTCGCGCTCAACCAGAGCGAGTTGACGATTAATCAGGGCGCTTCAGCCCTCGTCACCGTCAGTCTCGACGGCTCCGACAAACTCTCCGGCGTCAAAGCTGCGACCCCCGACTGGGCGCACATCATCATTCTCTCCGAACCGCGCAACGACGCCGACAAACAGACCAACTCGGCTCGCTACACCATCTCCTCCATCGGCAAAACCGCAGGCGTCTACACCATCACCTTCACCTCTGCCTGCGGCGCGAAAGAGATAAAAGTCACAGTTAAGTAGCGGCGACGACCATCGACGTGCCGCGTCCGTTTCATCCCTCGTCCCTCTGCCTGCATCCCTCAAAACTCGCTCGCCGCGCGGCTTTCGTAGTAAGATGAAAGCCGAGAAGAATCTCCCACACAATTCCACCGAGTAAAGGAAAGTATCAACCAAGATGCGTCACTTCCGCACGCCCGCTCTCGTCCTCGCGTTTGTCTGGACGCTCTCGCTCATTTCACTCACCGAAGCGCAGACGAACAATCGCCGCACGAACACCACAAACGCCGCCGCGCCCGACATCGCCTACACCGTCTCGATGCCTGAGCCGCACACGCACATGCTCGAAGTCGAGATGCGCGTGCGTTCCGCCGCCGCCAACGCGCGTTCGCAGGTTAATCTTGTGATGCCCGTCTGGACGCCGGGTTCGTATCTTGTGCGCGAGTATGCGCGTCATGTGCAGGATTTCGCAGCGAAGGATGCGAGCGGGCGTGCGCTCGCGTGGAGCAAGGTGAATAAAAACACTTGGCGCATCGAGGCGGGCGGGGAACGCGAAGTGCGCGCGACATACCGCGTCTACGCCAACGAGTTGACCGTGCGGACTAACGAGTTGAACGACCGCCATGCGTTCTGGAACAACGCCGCGCTCCTGATGTACGTCGATGGACAACTCGCCGCGCCTTCAACCGTGCGCGTCACGCCGCCGAGAGATAACTGGAAGATTGCGACGGGGTTGCCCTCCGTCGCAGGCGAACGCAATACTTTCCGCGCAGAGAATTTCGACATCCTCTACGACTCGCCGTTTATCGTCAGCAATTTCAAAACGCTCGACTTTGAAGTGCGCGGCATTCCGCACCGCATCGTCATCGACGGCGAAGGCAATTACGACGCCGAGCGTATCCGTCGTGACACGCAGAAGATTGTCGAAGCGTCTGTCGCGCTCATGGGCGACCTCCCGTATCGCAACTACACGTTTATCTTGATGACACATCCGACTGCGGGCGGCGGTCTCGAACATCTCAACTCCACCGCGCTCATCTGGCGTCGCTTCAACTTCCGCACAGACGCCGACCATACCGATTTTCTCACGCTCGTCGCACACGAATTCTTTCATCTCTGGAACGTCAAACGCATCCGCCCCGACGCCCTCGGCCCATTCGACTACACGCAAGAAAACTACACGCGCCTCCTCTGGGTTGCCGAAGGCATCACCAGTTATTATGAAAACATCCTCACGCGTCGCGCAGGTTTGATGACAGATAAAGATTTTCTCTCTCGTCTCGCAAGGTCGTTTCAGAGTTTGCAGAACACGCCGGGTCGTTTGGAAATGAGCGTGGAGGAAGCCAGTTTCGACGCGTGGATTGAGTATTACCGTCCAGACGAACAGACGGTCAATTCCGCCATCTCCTACTACGACAAAGGCGCCATCCTCGGCGCGTTGCTCGACTTGGAAATCCGCCGACGCTCAAACGGTGCGCGCTCGCTCGACGACGTGATGCGTTATCTCTACACCGAATTCGCCGGAAAGAACCGCAACTACACGCCCGAAGATTTTCAACGCGCTGCGGAGATAGCGGCGGGCGCGAGCCTCGATGACTTCTTCCGTCGCTACGTGCGCGGGCGCGAGGAACTCGACTACAACACCGCGCTCGCCGTCGCCGGACTACGCCTCGAAACCGTCGCCGGAGACGCCGCGAAACCCGCGCCCCAAAAGGCTTATTTCGGCGCGACGCTGACCAACGCGGGCGAGTACGTCGCTCTCAGTTCCAACCCGTCTTCGGGCGTCGTGCGTGCGTCTCTGTCTCCTGATGCGGTGGTCGTCAAAGCAGTTCCGTTCGGCACGCCCGCCTACAATCAAGGTCTCAATGTCGGCGACCAAATCCTCGCCATCGACGGCATCCGCGTCACACGCGATAATCTCAACGCGCGTCTCGAAGAACGACGACCCGGCGACACCGTTCGCCTCACCGTCTTTCGTCTCGACGAACTACGCACCTTCGACATCAAACTCGGCGCACGCATCGACCCCAACTTCCGCATCCTCCCCATCACCCAACCCACCGCCGAACAGATGAAGACCTACACAGACTGGCTCGCCGCGCCGTTCCCGAAGGCCGCAACTTAGAAGCCATGCTGTACGCACACTGTTTGAGTTAGTGTAAGGCGGTCTTTTTGATGACGCCGCCTTCGGCGTCCGAGAGCGCGTGGACGACGATAAAGGCCGCGCCGTCTATCTCTTTGACGACCCGTTTGACGCTGCCGATTTCGAGACGCGTCACGACGCAGTAAACAACATGTTGCTCCGCGTCGCTCCAACCGCCGCGCGCCTGATAGACGGTCACACCGCGATGTAGCGTGCGGACGATGGCCTGTCTTATCAGTTCGCTTTTTTCGGAAGTGATGAGAATGGCGTGATATTCCTCGATACCGTGGATGAGAAAGTCGATGGTTTTCGAGGCGGCGAAGTAGGTCAGAATCGAATAGAGCGCCGATTCGATGCCGAGAAAAAACGCAGCGGCGGCGAAGATGAAAATGTTCAGAATGAGAATGACATCCCCGACCTTCAAGAGACTACTGTTTTTGCTGACGAGCAGAGCCGCGATTTCCGTCCCGTCCAGCACCGCGCCGCCGCGTATGGCGAGACCGATGCCCGCGCCGATGAAGAAGCCTCCGAAGATAGCGGTCAGGAGTTTGTCGGGCGTTACGTCGGGGTATTTGACGACGGCGAGACAGATGGACAAACCCGCGATTGCGAGCGCACTTTTCAACGCAAACTTCCCGCCGACCTGCCGATAACCGAGCGCGATAAACGGAAGGTTGATAAAGAGAATCAGTATTGAGAGCGGGTAGCCGAGCACGTCCGCGAGCAGCATGGAGATGCCTGTCACGCCGCCGTCGATGAAACGACTCGACAGCAGAAATCCCTTGAGCCCCATTCCCGCCGAGAGAATGCCGAGCAAGATAAGAATGGTGTCCGCCGCTTCGCGCAAGAATCTCTTCATAAACAAGAATAGTCTGCCCACGGCAAATTTTTCAAATCACTAAACATCAAGCGAACCATCGAAGGGTCGAACGCATGTTAAATGTTTGAATCGTGGGCGGGTGGTGCGGAGGGAAGTTCGATGGTGAAGGTGGAGCCTTGTCCGTATGTCGAGCGGACAGTGGCTTCGCCGCCGTGTGCGCGTGCGAGATGTTTGACGATGGCAAGACCGAGACCCGTGCCGCCGAGTGCGAGCGAGCGTGCGCGGTCAACGCGATAGAAGCGTTCAAAGATGCGCGCGATGTATTCGGGAGCGATGCCTTCTCCGGTGTCTGTGACGTTGATGCGGTCGGCGCGTTCGCGGGGTTCGTGGCTGATGACGACGGTGCCGCCTTCGCGGTTGAATTTGACGGCGTTGTCCGCGAGGTTGGTAATCATCTGTTCGAGACGCCGCGCGTCGGCGTAAACCGTCGCTTCGGGGCTGACTTCGTTGCGGAGTTCGACGTTACGCTCGGCAGCGCGCGAGGCGAGCGAGGTAAACACGTCGCCGACGAGCGTGTGCAGGTGCACCGCCGACGCTTCGACCGCAGCGGTTCCGGCTTCAATCGCGGAAAGCTCAAGGATGTCGTCGATGAGATTGTGCATGCGCGCGGCGTTGCGGCGGATGACGGAGAGAAAACGACGGTTATTCGCGGCGTCGTCAATCGCGCCATCTTCGAGCGATTCGACGAAGGTGATGATGGCGGTTAGCGGCGTGCGAAGTTCGTGCGAGACGTTGGAGAGAAATTCCTGTCGGACGCGCTCCAATCTTTCGAGGCGCGTGATGTTGAAGAAGACGCCGATGGCACCGCGTGTCGTGTCGCGTCCGCGTCCCAGAGGAGCGACGCGCAAATCGAAGACGCGACGCTCGGCGTCCATTGTTTCGACCTTTACTTCGGCGCGTTCGCCACGTTCGAGAGCCGCCGCGAAAGCCGCATGAATCGACGGATTACGCGTCAATTCGCTCAGACGACGCGACAGCAAATCGTCTTCGCCGTCGCCGAAAATCTCGCGCGCCGAACGATTCGACGCCAAGACACGCGTCGTCCCATCAATCACCACGACGCCCTCACGCATGCTCTCCATCGTCGCTTCAAGAAGCGTGCTCGCCGGAACGTCGTCGGCGACTCCGCTGTTTGCCGTCGTCTCCGGGGATGCGTGCGCGTTGGAAATCGGCGCACGTCGGGAAGTTGAGAGTGATGCTGTCGAGGCGTCCGGCACGACACCCGCGCCCTCGCCGCCGGAAGCGAAACGAGCGACGAGCGCACCCGCGACCATGAAGGCAGACGCGATTGCGGCGACGGTCGGATTCCAAAAAAAGAGCGCGCCGCAGCCCGTCAACAGGACGACGCCAAGCAGCAGCGCAAACGTGGAACGCAGAGACATGAATGGCTAGTTGCTGTGTTTAATCATGGCGGCTTCGGTCATGTAGACGGTTAGCTCGCAGATGTCTGTGACGTAATCGGCGACGCGTTCGAGGTGTTTGGCGACGAAGAGAAGACGCGCGGCGCGTGCGGTCGTCTCCGGGTTTGTGACCATCATTTCAATAAGGTCGTGAAAGATGCGGTTGTACATTGCGTCAATCTCGTCGTCGCGAGAGATGATGGCGCGCGCCAATGTCGCGTCGGCTGACGTGAAAGCGTCGAGCGCGGCGTGTAGCATGCGTGAAGCGTGTTCGGCCATGCTCGGCAGTTGGACGTGGATTTTCAGTTGCGGTTCGTCGTTGAGGTCGATGGCGGCGCGTGCGATGTTACAGGCATGGTCGGCCATGCGTTCGAGGATGGGCGTAATTTTGGCGACCGAGACGACGAACCGCAGGTCGCGCGCGGCGGGTTGACGGAGCGCGAGCAGGTCGATGCAGAGACGGTCAATCTCGACTTCGAGACGGTCAATCGCATCATCGCCTTCAAGGACTTCTCTGGCGGCGTCGGTGTTGCGCTCGGTGAGCGCATGCATCGCGCGTTCGAGCGCCCTCTCCGTCTCGCCGCCGAGCAGGAGCACGCGGTCGCGCAAAATGTCGAGTTCGGCATCCAGCCGTCGATGAGTTTCCATAACGTTGCTTCCGTTCGTCAGTCGATGGACTCAAGCAGACGATGGACGATAAAAGATTCGTGGCTTTCATGGTCGATGGTCTATCGGCCATCGTCTACGTTGTCCGTCGTCGGCGTTCATCCGAAGCGTCCGGTGATGTAGTCTTCGGTCAGCTTCTCGCGCGGGTTGGTGAATATCCTTTCGGTCGAATTTATTTCGATGAGTTTGCCGAGCCAGAAGAAGGCCGTCTGGTCGGAGACTCGCGCCGCCTGTTGCATGTTGTGTGTGACGATAACGATGGTGTAGTGCCTTTTCAGTTCAACGACTAACTCTTCGATTTTTTGCGTCGCAATCGGGTCGAGCGCGGAAGCCGGTTCATCCATCAAAAGCACTTCGGGTTCGACGGCGAGGGCACGCGCGATGCAGAGACGCTGCTGCTGCCCGCCTGATAGTCCGAGCGCGGAAGTCTTGAGACGGTCTTTGACCTCCGACCAGAGCGCGGCATTCTCCAAAGCCTTCTGCACACGGTCTTGGAGTTCGCTTTTGTTCGACGACATGCGATTGACACGCAAACCGTAAGCGACGTTATCGAAGATGGATTTCGGAAACGGATTCGACTTCTGAAAGACCATCCCGACGCGCCGACGCAACGCCACAACATCTGTTCCGGGCGCGTAGATGTTCTCACCGTCGAGCAAGACTGCCCCTTCGGCGCGCGTGCCCGGAATGGTGTCGTTCATGCGGTTGAAAGTGCGTAGGAATGTCGATTTGCCGCAACCCGAAGGGCCGATGAAGGCCATCACGACGCGCTCGCGGATGTCGAGCGTGATGTCGTGCAGAGCCTGCACGCGGCCATAGAAAAAGTTTAAGCCCTGCACGCTAATCTTGTTTGGCGCGTCGGTCGCGTCGCTTCGCGATTGGTCGTGGGCGCGCGGTTCAATCGTCGGTGTCGTTACGATGGACATAAAACAGTAGACAGTAGCCAGTAGACAGTAGAGATGCTTTCGATTCATTCAACGTCGGTGGTCGGCGGCAAGGGAATCAACATGTTTTGATGCTGGCTAGTGCGTAGTAACTACTCCTTTCAAAATCTGTTGCGCGTCGAACAGCGGACGGCGATGTCGTTGACGAGAATGCGTGTCAACGGAGCGAGAGTCGCCGCCCGTGCGAGCCGTTGTCGTTCATCGTAAGGCGAGATTGAATTGTTGTAAATCTGCCTAGCTCCTTCTGGTTTCGTCTCGGTGCGTTGCTGTTAGAAGCGGAAAATGGTGTCGAATTGGAGGCGCGTGGTGGTGCGATTGAGCGAGCCGGGAGGCGTCGCGCCAAAGACGCCGAGCAAGCCGTTAGGACGTTCGGTAAAGAGTCCCGTGAGCGACAGCAAGACGCGCGGGTCGGCGGCATAAGTGACGATGAATCGGTGCGCGCGCACGTCGGATTGCTGCGCCATGTCGCTGAAGTTGAAGGGCGTCAGGACGGCATCTTTTTCGATGCGGATGAAAGTGTAGTTGAGCAGCCAGTCGCCGCGCGCCTGCGACTTTCCGGCCTGTAGTTCCGCCCAGTAACCATTGTTCTCGTTGTTGTCGCGCAGGACGCTCGCGCCGCCCGCGCCCGCCGCAACTACGTCGCGCACCTGCGTGTTGACGACCGCGTTGAAGAGGAACATAACAGGCCAACGCTGGCTGTGCGTGAAGTCGAGGCGTCCGATTAAATCGACGAGATTGAAGCCGGACGAGAGACGCCCGTCGCGGTTGACGGCATTGTTGGAGGCGATGGAGACGCCGAGATTTGCGTTGCCGGAGACGAGTTGGTCGCGTGGGATGCTGACCTGCGTGGTGATGGTTTGCGCGGGTGTGGTGGCCGTCGCCGGAATCGTGAAGGTGACGGGGAACTGAATGTTGGTGCCGAAGACCTGCGCGGGCGTGATGAACTGCGTGCCGGAGAAATAGAGGTCGGCGGCGGAGAGTGTGAGAGCGATTTTGGGAGTCGGCTCGAAGCGTGTGCGAACCTGCGCGCCGTAGAGCGCGAGGTCGCGACCGTTGCGGCGCGATTGGTCGAGATTGACGCGACCGTCTGCGCCGAGCACAAAGGCCGAATTGCGTTCGAGGAAGGGCAGTTGCCACGCGACGAGCGTCAGCGTACGCAACACGGAGTTTTTGAAGTTGCGCGTGTAGCTTTCGTTGAGACCTTCCGGGTTGAGGTCGTTGTCAATCGTCATTTCGGTGCGAAGCCACGGCACTTCAAACTTTCCGGCCTGTAGTTGCAGACCCGCGACGGCGGCGGGCTTGTAGGTAATGTAAGCCTGATCGAGCGCGAAGTTTTTGCGCGAGAAGAAATCGGTCAGCGTCTGGTTGGTGGAGTTGATGTCGGGGAATGCGCCTGTGGCGAAGCGCACTCCCCACTCAAACTCTTTCGTAATCTGGCCGCGCGCGGCGAGGCGCAAGCGTAGGCGAAAACGTTGGCGCGACGAGATCGGATTGCCGACGGCAGACGGATTCGTGTCGCTCTGCGAGGCGTTTAGTTGGCCGAAGGTCGGTTCATAACGAAAGCGTATGTCGCCGCTCAGGTTGAACGAGCCGAGTTGTTTGGTCAGCGTTTCTCCGGTCTTTTTGGCCTGTTCTTCCAGTTTTTTGAGACGTTCCTCGGTAGACGAACTCTGCGCGGCGCTCGCCGCAGCGACGTTCGCGGGTGGCGCGTCGTCCGTCGTCGCGGCACGACGGTTCGTGGGAAGCGTGTCGTTGAATAAGGCGGGTTGTATGTTGGTGGCGTTTGTTGCGGCGTTCGCGGTCGAAGCGTTAGCTTCGGTGTGCTCGACCCGCGTGCGGAGTTCTTCGATGAGCCGCATCTGTTCGCGGAGCGCGGATTGTAGACGCTCAATCTCTTGACGCTGCTCGCGCAACTGCCGCCGCACATCGTCTGTCGCGGCGTCGTCGTCGGTTGAAGCAACGGGACGGTCGTTGTTGTTGTTGGTAGTCGTAGTGTCAGTCGTATCGCTTGTGTGGGGCGGCGGCGCAGTAGTGGTGGTCGTTTGCGCGTGCGCGGAGGAAGTAAACAAGACGAGCAGCGTGATAATGGCGACGAGGGAGCGCAACGTAAATTGACGCATCAGAGCAATCCTTTCTAGGAGCAGTTGAATTTTCAGGGACGCGCGATTGATTCAGACGCAGAATAAAAAGGCATTTTAGAGACGTTACATTACAAGCGGCTAAACGGGAAGTTACATTTTGGTTAACGAAGACGACGGCGAGCAGTCGGCAGCGGGGGTCGGGAGCGAAACGGAAATCCGTTTCTCGTTTTCGTTCTCGTTGCGTAGTGCTTTCTCTCCACTGCGGCTACCGTCTGTTTTCTCGCGTGGGTATCCACGTTGGCAAGGGGCGGCTTTGGATGTAAAATCGAATTCTCGCCTCACGTTAGTATTTGATTGAGGGCATCGTGCACGGTGTCGCGCACGCAAAAGGTGGATATGGCTTTTCTGCACATCACGGATGCGAGCGGTCGCCAGTGGCACTGCGAATTGTCCCGCGAAGCCCTCTGCACGATTGGCCGCGCGCCCGACAACAGCATCGTCCTTAACGACCCGCGCGCCTCGCGTTATCACGCACACATCAAATTTCAGAACGACTCTTTCGTCATCATCGACGGCAAAGTGGGCGGCGGCAGGAGCGCCAATCACGTCCTCATCGGCGGCGAACAACGTCTCGAACACGTCCTCGCCGACGGCGACCAGATTCAAATCGGCGCGAGCGAACTGCGCTTCGACCACAGACAGGAAGCGCGCAGCATCCCGTCCGTCAATTACGACGACCGTCCGCTCGGACACACGCACCTGCTCGTCTCGGCGAGCGACGTTTTGAAGTCGCTGCAATCCAGACCGATTCCGTCGCTCGACGACACCACCGCGCCCGACCAAGAACTCGCCGCGCTCCGGCGCAAGGCCAAAATTCTCGCGTTGCTCTACGAGATGAGCAAGACGCTCGGCTCGGTCTTCAATCTCGAAGCGATTTTCGACAAGGCGACCGAAGTTATTTTTAGTGCGACGCCCGCCGACCGCGTTGTGGCGCTCCTGACCGACGAGACGACCCATTCCGATGGCAACGCCAACGGCGAGGAAGAAGCGAACTTGCAGGTCATCTCGGTGCGTGCGCGCGACGAGCGACGCGCGGCGCAGGCCAAGCGGCAGCCCATCGGTCGCACGATTACGCGCAAAGTGATGCGCGAGCGCGCCGTCTTGATGTCGCAGGATGCAACCGCCGACATGGAGTTTGCGGGCGTCCATTCCATCGTCTCGCAGGGCGTCCACTCCACCATCTGCGCGCCACTGATTGCCGAAACCAACGTCCACGGCGCGCTCTACGCCGACCGCCTCGACACCTTCAAAACATTCTCGCGCGACGACCTCGAACTCATCAGCGCCGTGGCGGCGCAAACCGCCGTCGCCGTCGAAAACGCACGCGCGCACCAGCGACTCGCGCGCGAAGAGGTCGCACGCGCCAACTACGAACGATTCTTGCCGCCCTACGTCGTGCGTCAAATTTTGGAGCATCCCGAATCGTTCAAACTCGGCGGCGTCAATCAAACTATCACCGTGCTCTTCGCAGACATACGCGGCTTCACGCGTCTCTCCGAACACACCGCGCCCGAAAAGGTCGTGCAACTTCTCAATCGTTATTTCACGGCGATGTCCGACATCATCTTCGCCCACGGCGGAACGCTCGACAAGTATCTCGGCGACGGCCTGATGGCGCTCTTTGGCGCACCCACGGCGACGCCCGAAGATGCCTGCAATGCCGTCGCCACGGCTATCGCCATGCAGAGACAGATGCGTATCATCAACGAAGAACTCGAAGCCGACGGACTGGGGCAGATGCAAATCAGCATCGGCATCGGCCTCCACACGGGCGAAGCGGTGGTTGGTTACATCGGTTCCGAACGTCGCTCGGAATACACGGCCATCGGCGATACGGTGAACATCTCGCAACGTCTCGAAGCAAACGCCGAAGGCGGGCAGATACTTCTCAGCGAAGCAACCGCCATCGCCGCCGCCGACTTCGGTTGCCCGCTCGACCCGCGCCCCGCGCTCACCGTCAAAAACCGCATGCAACCCGTGCCGCTCTTTGAAGTCGATTGGAAGCGCGGTAATGCGCTCATCGTCGAAACGTAAACAACTTGCCACAGAGACATAGAGCCACAGAGAAATGCGAAGGGTCAGAGGTGAAACGGTGAAATGGTTAAAAGGGAAAAGCAATCAGAAGATGGTTTGCTTATACCTCTCTCCCTTATTCCATTTCGCTTTCATGTTTTCTCCGTGCCTCTGTGTCTCTGTGGCCAAATATAAATTTTGATATGCGTTTTTAATCTGAACATCCACGACCGCGACTTAAAAACTTATGCAAACAGGCTCGTTCATGAAAAAAACACGCTCGTTTATGAGCTTACAGGGTTGGCGCGACCTCGTATCCGATTCGATGTCGATTGATATGGGTTCGGCCAATACGATTATCTCCGTGCGCGGGCGCGGCGTGGTGATTGACGAGCCTTCGGTGGTGGCGGTCAGCAAATTGAACGGGCAGGTGGTTGCCATCGGCAAGGAAGCGCATGAGATGCAGGGACGCGAGGCGCGCGATGTGACGCTCGTCGCGCCGATGGTGGACGGCGTGGTCGCCGATTTCGAGCGGACGCAAAAGATGCTCGAACACTTCGTCCGTCGCGCGCGAAGCGGCATCTCTCATTTCAGCCGACGCGCTATCATGAGCGTCCTGTCAGGCGTCACGCAGGTCGAGCGTCGTGCGCTCTTGAGCGCGGCGGAACAGGCGCACATCGGTCGCGTCTACATGGTTGAAGAAGGTTTGGCGGCGGCCATCGGCGCGGGCGTTTCGCCAGAAGACAAACACGCCTCGGCGGTCATCGACATCGGCGGCGGCAGCACCAACATCGCCGTCATCGCGCGCGGTTCCATCGTCTACTCGCAGGCCGAACGCATCGGCAGTTCCGACATTGACGCCGCCATTGCCGACCGTCTGCGTCGTCATCACGGATTGATTATCGGCCTGCCCACCGCCGAACGACTCAAGATTGAACTCGGCTCCGCGCTCGAACCCGCAGACCCTTCGCGCAGCCTGACGGTCAAGGGGCGCGACGTGCAATCCGGCACGCCGCGCGCCCTCGAAGTGACGAGCGAGGATGTGTGTATCGCTGCGGAGCCGGTCGTCAATCGTCTGTCGCGCGTCGTGCAACGCGCGCTTGGCGAACTCTCGCCCGAAGTCGGCGCAGACATCTACGACCGTGGACTTATCCTGACAGGCGGCGGGGCGCTTTTCGACAATCTCGCTCCCTTTATTCAACGCGAGACCAATCTCAAAACGCACATCGCGGACGAACCGCGCCATGCCTGCGTGCGTGGTCTACAACAACTCTTCGACGCGCCTCTCGTCCTGCGTCGCATGACGCGCAACGAAAATCCCATGTTCGACAACGGACAGCCCGGCGCATTTGAAGTATGAGAAGGGAATTACACAGTGGTCAGTAGCCAGCATCAAACGTTTGCGTGCTGCGCCTACTGTTCGCGCGGTAAAGAACAAACGAAATGCTTTTCCACTACTCATTTACAAGAACGCAGACAACACCACAGAAGACGCGCCATGCTTTTCTACTGACTAGCGACTACTTGCTACTGTCTACTGCTTTATGAATTTCCTCCGATTTTTTCATCGACAGATACAGGTGGCGCGGGTGTTTGGCATCCCCGTGCGGATTGATTATCGCTGGTTCCTCGTCTTCGGCGTGACGGTGTGGCTCATCGCGATGGTCTTCATCGAGGGTTCGGCGCGTATCGTGCCGCTCGCTGCGCCGCAGGCGTGGGTGGTCGCGGCGGTCACGACCCTTTTCCTCTTCCTCTCCGTCTTCGGCCACGAACTTTCTCATGCCCTCGTCGGGCGAACGGAAGGCATCGAGACCGACGAGATTGTGCTTCATCCCTTCGGCGGACTCGCGCGTCTCAGGCGCGAGCCTGACAATCCACGCGCCGAACTTCGCATCGCTGTGGCTGGCCCCGCTTCGAGTTTTATCTTCGCCATGCTCGGCTTCGGCGCGAGCCTCGTCGCGGCGAGCGTCGGTTTCGGCACGATGAAAGTCGTCTTCCTGATGGTCGGCTACTGGAATCTGATGCTCGCCGTCTTCAACCTCCTGCCGGGCTACCCGCTCGACGGCGGGCGCGTCCTGCGCGGCTATCTCTGGCATCGAACGGGACGGCTCGAAGAAGCGACGCGCACGGCGAGTCTCGGCGGGCAGTTGATTGCGTGGACGCTCATCGTCTGGGGCGTCTTCATCTTCTTCAAGTGGAACGACATTTTTATGTCGCTCTCGTCGGTACTCGTCGGCGTCTTCTTGCAGAGCGCGGCGCGCAGCGTGATGCCGAAGCAGGGAGGACGCGGCGGCGGCAAACTACTGACCGTCGAACAGGCGATGCGCGCTCCCGTCTCGGTCGAACCCGACACGCTCGTCAGCCACTTCATCGACAATGTGCTCCCCTTGCACCAACAGGACGCCATCCCCGTCGCACTCGCCGGAAGCCTCCACGGCATTCTCACACTCGAAGATTTGAAAGCACTACCGCGCGAACGCTGGCACACGACGCGCGTCTCAGAAGTGATGCGCCCCGTCACGCGCGATTTTTTCGTCGAACCCGATGCCCCGCTCACACGCGCCGAAAAGCTCATGAAAGAAAACGGCGCGGGCGCGCTCGCCGTCATCAACAGCACAGGCCAACTCGTCGGCTTCCTCCTCCGAGGCCAACTCAAACGCCGCGCCAAAGCTTAGCTATTTTCTCGCTCACAACGCTTCTTTCAGACGACAAGATTTCGGGTTGTCGTTGATGCGCGCCGAGCGGAAAAGTGTGCGCGTTGATTTGTGCGGATTTTTGCAGCATAATCGGCGCGGAGGCGTGTAGCCTTAACCCTTCAGAGGAGACTAGCGATGCTTGCAGTGCTTGGCGCACTGATTGCCAATGGTTTAATTACAGTGCTGAAGTTTATCGGTGCGGTGATGACGGGTTCGTCCGGCATGATGGCCGAGGCGTTGCACTCTCTCGCCGACACGACGAATCAGGTGTTTTTGCTGCTCGGACTCAGGTTTTACAAACGTCCGGCGTCGGATAAACACCCGTTCGGCTACGGCAAGGAGCGTTTTTTCTGGTCGTTTATCGCGGCGATTTTTATCTTCGGCGTCGGCGCGACCTACGCGGTTTACGAGGGCATTCAGAAACTGACGCACCCGCACGCGCCCGAAAATCTCGCGTGGGCTTACTGGGTACTCAGTATCTCGTTTGTGCTCGAAGCGGGTTCGATTGCGCTAGCGATTTATCAGGAAGTCAAAGAGGCGCATCACGAAGGTCTGACGTTTGGCGAGTACCTGCGCGAGTCGAAAGACCCGACGGCCAAGACCGTCATCTTTGAAGACTCGGCGGCTCTGCTCGGCATCGTCATCGCAGGCGTCGGTATCTATCTGACCGACCATCACACGGGGCCGGGCGACGGCGCATACTGGGATGGCGTGGCCTCCATCACCATCGGCGTCGTGCTGGCGATTGTCGCGTTTGTGCTGGCGCGTTCGGCGCGCGGATTGTTGCTTGGAGAAGCGGCGACGGCGAAGTCGGTCGAACGTATCCGCACGGCCATTCTTTCGCACCCGAACGTCTGCGAGGTCATCGAACTTTTGACCATGCACCTCGCGCCGAAGCAGATTCTCGTTAACGCACACATCAACTTTCGCAACGAACTGGCGACCGACGACATCGAGCAGACCATCAACGAAGTCGAAGAACTGATGAAACGCGCCGAACCAAAAGTTGACATGATTTTTCTCGAAACGGCGCGCGAACGTGAACCGGGGCCGGACAAGCCCATTCCGCAACACATCGGATGAAGAGGAATTGCAGATTTCGGAATGCGGAATGCGGATTGAAAAAAAGTAGACAGCAGACAGTAGCTAGTAGTCAGCAGAAAGGCTTGATAAGCTTTAATCTTAACTGCTATTGAGTTTTTATTCTGGCTTCTGAATTCTGACTCCTGAATTCTTCCGCCAATCCGCATTCCGAAATCCACAATCCGCAATCGAAAGATGCTTTTACTTTTGCCGTACAACGTGTATCTCGAAAGGCTGCGCGAGCCACGCAACTTGCTGGACATCGCGCTGGTCTTTCTCATCGTGTACGCAGTCTTGAAACTTGTGCGCGGGACGCGCGCCGCGCCGATGGCCGCCGGCATCGCCGCGCTGCTGCTCTTGAAGTGGCTGGCGGTGAAGTACGAACTCGCTGCGCTCGATTTCGTCTTGAGCGGTGCGCTGCTGTACGTCGGCGTCGCCATCATCGTGCTCTTTCAGTCGGAAATCCGACAGGCGCTCATCACGTTCGGCAATCGTTTTCGGATGCCATTTCTCTTGCGCCATCGCGGGCAGTTTGGCGAAGGCGTCTACGACGAAATAGTGCTCGCCGCGACGACGCTGGCTTCGACCAAGACGGGCGCGCTCATCGTCATCGAAAGAAGCGTCGGCTTAAAGAACGTCACAGACGGCGGCGTGCAGATGGATGCCGAACTCAGTTACGACTTGCTCGTCACCATCTTTAATCCGACGACGCCGTTGCACGACGGCGCAGTGGTCGTGCGTGGTCATCGTGTCGCCGCCGCCGCCTGTTTTCTGCCACTAACGCTCAATCCGTATCTCTCGAAAGACCTCGGCACGCGACACCGCGCTGCCATAGGTATCACGGAAGATTCGGATGCTGTCGCCGTCGTCGTCTCAGAAGAAACCGGACTCATCTCGTTTGTTCAGGCGGGACAGATTCGTCGCGGCCTCGATGCCACCAAACTCCGCGCCGCTATCTTCAGCGCGCTCGAAGCGCCCGACCGCAAGACCGACGATGAGAAACGCGCCGACGCCGAGGCGGAAGCCAACGAAGTTGTCCCGACATAACCGACAGGGGTCAGAGTTGAGAGGTGAGAGGTCGGCGAAGACTTCGGAGACTAACCTCTGACCTGTGACCTCCGACCTCAAACTCATGGCTTTTCATGCAACAGAACCAAAGACGAGGGGCGACGCGCAGAGCCTCGCGCAGCGTTGGCTGCGGGAAATCTTTTTTGAAGATTGGGGCTTGAAGCTGCTCGCGCTCTTTATCACGCTCGGCCTGTGGTATGGCGTGACGAGCCAGCGCGTGCCCGCGTCGCGGCGTCTGCGTAGCGTGCAGTTATCTTTCCTGCGGCCCGACGACGTGGAGATTAGCAACGACCCACTCAACAGCGTCGAAGTCACGTTGCAGGGCAGGAAGAACGACATCGACGATCTCATCGCCAGCAATCTCGTCGCCACTGTGGACATCAGTGGCTTCAAACTCGGCGAGCGCGTCGTGCGTCTGACGCGTGAAACCGTGACGTTGAATCTGCCGGAGGGCGTGCGTGTCGATAACATCGAACCGAGCAGCGTCGCGCTTCGTCTGGAACGTCGCATCGAGCGCGAAGTTGAAGTTGAAGCGCGTACAGAGGGCAGACCGCCATCCGGTTATGAAGTGCGTGGCGTGCAAATCACACCGGGGCGCGTGAGGGTGCGCGGCCCCGAAAGCATCATCAGGAATCTGGAAAAAGCCTTCACCGAAACTATCTCGCTCGAAGGACAGAAGGAGACGCTGAACCTGCCGCAGACGGCTATCGACATCCCTAACGCCAAAATCGTGACGCTCGATCCGGTAGTCTCCGTGCGCGTCGAGATTGGCGCTGAACGCATCGAAAAAACTTTCGCACGCGTTAGCGTCCGCACCGCCGACGGCGACGGGCAAGCGCAACCCACCAACGCCAACGTCGTGCTACGCGGCGAACGTCCTGTGCTCGAAAATCTGCGCCCCGAAGATTTTGAAATCATTCTCGAAAGAATGGCCGACGGCACTTTGCAGCCGCGTCTCCCGCCATCAATGCAGGGACGCGCCGAACTCGTCTCCATCAATCCCTCGGAGTTCTCAATCAACAAGTGAGTCCGACGTTTCGCGCTTCGTCGTTTTGAGTTTGAGTTCCAATACCGTGCTCGAACCTCGCGTGCGAAACATAAAACTCGAAACTTTGAATTCGTATATGGAAAAACTTTTCGGCACGGACGGCATGCGGGGCGAGGCCGGACGCTTCCCTCTCGACCCAGAGACGGTCAAAACGGTGGGACGCTCGCTCGCTCGCCATCTCGCGGCGGACAAAGGAGGTGCGCCGCGCATCGTCATCGGGCGCGATACGCGTGAGTCAGGCGCGTGGATTGAGAGAGCGTTTGCGAGCGGCGCGCGTGAAGCGGGAGCCGTCTGCGATTTAGCGGGCGTCATCACAACACCGGGCGTCGCTTTTCTCGTACGCGCTCTGCCAGCCGACGCGGGCGTCGTCATCAGCGCGTCGCACAATCCCTTCCACGATAACGGCATCAAAATCTTCGCCACGACGGGTCGCAAACTCGACGACCGCGTTGAGCGTCGCATCGAATCAGACATTTACGCCGCACAGGATGAACGAGGCACGGAAGCACAGATGACGCAAGACGTACATGCGTCGTCCATCGAAGCACACGCGACAGCAGATGAAGCGGATGCTGACGAGAGCAGCCGGGAGGCGCGCGAGCGTTATCTCGATTATCTCGTTGGAGAAGTGGCGGGCGGGCTTCGTCTGGATGGTTTGTCGGTCGTCGTCGATTGTGCCAACGGCGCGGCTTCCGAACTTGCGCCCGTACTTTTTGAGCGTCTTGGCGCACGCGTTACGGCAATCAACAATGCGCCTGATGGCCGCAACATCAATCTCGCTTCGGGTTCGTTGCACATGGAGGGCTTGCAGCAAAAAGTTGTCGAAGTGGGAGCACGACTCGGCGTGGCTTTCGATGGCGACGCCGACCGCGCGTTGTTTGTCGATGCGAAAGGAAGGCTCGTCGATGGCGACGCAACGTTGTGGGTGATGGCTGGACGCATGAAGGCGCGCGGCGAACTAGCGGGCGACGCTGTGGTCGCCACCGTGATGAGCAACATCGGTCTGGAACTCGCGCTCGCCTCGCAGGGCATACAGTTGCTGCGCGCCAACGTCGGCGACAAGTACGTGCTCGAAGAACTACTGCGGACGGGCGCAACGCTCGGCGGCGAGCAGTCGGGACACATCATTTTTCCGCGCATGAGTCTGGCGGGCGACGGTCTGATTACTACCATCAACATGCTGCGCGCCCTCCATGAGACGGGACGCGCGCTCGACGAACTCACTGAAGGCTTCGTGCGTTACCCGCAAGTGCTCGTCAACGTCCGCGTGCGCGAAAAGATTCCTTTCGAGGAGTCGCCGGAGATTGCACGTGGGGCGCAAGAGGTGGAAGCCGAACTGGGCGCGGGCGGGCGTCTGCTCTTGCGCTATTCGGGCACCGAACCACTGGCGCGCGTCATGATTGAAGGCAAACGGCAGGAGGAAATCGAACGTCTGGCAAACCGTCTCGCCATCACGATTCGGGAGACGCTCGGCGCTGCCTAAACTTACCCGTAGGGAAATTTTTACGTAGCCGTAGATGTAAGAAATACATCTTCGTGTTGTTCGGAAATGGGATTCAGAATCGTCCCGACGAAAAAAGCGTCAAAAACCCGCCAAATTTGCGATTAACAAAAAAGTTAAAAAATGTACTTGCATGGCATACGCGTTGCGATGTATATTGTGGGGCAAGAGAGACGGTTGGTGGATCCTCCGTCTCAGTGGTTGCTGGGGTGAGGACAGTAACCACGAATTGGAACGGGCATAGCATTCCCCAAGTTTGCTGTGCCCGTTCTTCTTTTGTGCGCGCAACCTCTACGTGGTCAGACGGTTGGCCTGCATTGTCGTCGCGGCTAACGACGCATGAGTGTTACAATCAAGGCCGGTTTTTCCTTCAACATTGAGGTTGCGCGTTTTCGTCGGACGAGAGCGGCGACCATTTCTATCCGGCATGAATCCGAGCGACTACCGACGCGAATACGCCGCCTTTTGCTCCGCACTCGAACGTGCGAGACACCGTCTGCACGCCGGTCACGATTCCGAGCCGAATCTCCAACCAATCTTTGAACGCTACACAGACCTCTGGACACGCGAGGCGACGGAGAGCCTGCGCCTCGCGCGCGAGGAAACGCCCGCACATCTTGAGACCGAGCGGGCAGCTTTGCTCGCGCTCGTCGGCGCGGCGCGCAATCTCTACGCGGAAGCGTATGCGAGAGAGACGAGCGATGAGCTTGCGCTCTGTGAAGCATCGGCGCGCATGGAGTGGGAAGGCGAAAGAGTTGCGGCGGGCGATGTGCCAGGACGCATCGAAGTCGAATCCGACGCCGTGCGTCGCAGCGAACTTGCCGCGCGTTGGTTCGACGCGATTCGTTCCTGCGATGATTTGCGCGCCGCACGTCTCGAAGCTGTGCGGGAATCGGCGCGCGTGCTCGGTTTCGATGACGAACGGCGGATGCGGCAAGAGACGACGGGTGTGGAGGATGAAAAGGTTGCTGCCGGAGCGGACGCATTTCTTCAGCGCACGTCCTCCGTCTATCACCGACATCTCGCGCAGTGGGCGTCGCGTGAACTTTCTCCGCAACTCGCCGCCGCTCCGAAGTATGCCGACAGTCTTTTCTTCAGACGCATGGGGCAACTCGACGCGCTTTTCTCACGTCGCAAACTACAGACGGTTTACGCCGCGACGATGCGTGGTCTCGGCATACGCGTCGAGACGCAGAGCAACATACGCATCGACGACGAGGCGCGACCTTTGAAGAGAGCGGGCGCGTCTTCGTTTGGTATCGACGTGCCGGATGAAATTTATCTCGTCGTTAATCCTCAGAGCACGGGCGCGCGTCTCTATAGAGACTTCTTTCAACAGGCAGGACGCGCGCAAGTGTGGGCGTGGGCATCGCGCGACGTGGCGCAGCGTTATCCCGAATTTATCTATGCGCCGGACGGCGCGACGCGCGAAGGCCATGCGCTGTTGTTTGGCAGTCTGTTTCAGGAAGCGGCGTGGCACGCGGAGCAGTTTGGACTGAGGGAAACGGAGGCGAAGGATGCTGCGCGCACGTTCGCGCTCGCGGAGATGTACGAGATTCGTCTCTGCTGCGCGCGGCTCGGTTACGGTCTCGCGTTGCGGGATGCGGCGGACGCGCGTTCCGAGCAACTCGCGGAGACTTACGCGACGCTGCACACGGAGGCGACGGGTTTTCGCTACGAGGCGGCGACGAGTTTGTTTGATGCGAGCGAAGCTGATGGAGCGTCAGTGCGTTTGCGCGCGAGCCTTTTCGCGGCGGGTTTGCGTGAGTATTTGCGCGAAAGATATGGGCGGCGTTGGTGGAATGCGCGGGGCACGGGCGATGAGTTGATTGACGTTTGGAATACTGCATCGCGTTACCGGGTCGAAGAACTGGCGCGTCTGATTGGTGCGGGCGAGTTGGATTTTGATTTGCTGGCGGACAATTTAGTGGCGACGATGAATGACGAATAAAGAGTTGAATGGTCGATAAAGAATGAAGAGTTGGAAAGTTAAGAACGGTTGGACGGTTGATGAAGCAGAGTTGAAAAGTTGAAGAATAGTTGGATGGTTGATGAAGCAAAAGTGCGACGCGTGCGGGTCGAACTAGGCGCGCGCGATGGTTACGAGATAGAAATCGGGCGGGGGACGCTTGATAGTCTGGGTGAGGTGTCGCGTCGCTCTTTGCCGCGTCATGCGGGGCGCGTGGCGCTCGTCTCGAATCGTCGCGTCTTTGCGTTGTACGGCGCGCGTGCGGTGTCGTCTCTGCGGGCGGCGGGTTTCAGCGTTGCGCCGTGGTTGATGGGCGACGGCGAGCGTTATAAATCGCTTCAGACGGTGGAGCGTGCATTGGCTTTTCTGGCGGAGACGGGGTTGGAGCGAGGCGATGCGGTGGCGGCGCTTGGCGGCGGAGTGGTGGGCGATTTGGCGGGGTTCGCGGCTGCGGTGTACCTGCGCGGCGTCGCGTACGTGCAAGTGCCGACGACCCTGTTGGCGCAGATAGATTCGTCTGTCGGAGGCAAGACGGCGGTGAACATGCGCGCCGGCAAAAATCTAGTCGGGGCGTTTCATCAACCGCGCGCCGTGTTGATTGACACGGAGAGTCTGCGGACGTTGCCGCGCCGGGAGTTGACCGCCGGATGGTGCGAGGCAATTAAGCAGGGAGCCGTCGGCGACCGCCGTCTGTTTGAACGGACGCGTCGCTTCCTTGAAGGCGAAGCGAGTGTCGGTCATCATGTCGGCGCGTCGCGGGAGGACGAGTTGGCGGAGTTGATTGCGACGCAGTGCGCGTTCAAGGCGAGGATTGTGGCGAATGATGAGAGGGAGGATGTGGAGCGCACGGATAGGCTATCGCGTCGTATATTGAACTTCGGTCACACGGTCGGCCACGCGCTCGAAGCAGCGACCGCCTACAGGCGTTTCCGTCATGGCGAAGCGGTCGGCTACGGGATGCTGGCGGCGGGCGAAATATCTTTTAGGCTAGGAATGCTCGACGGTGCGGAGTTAGAATTGCTGCGCCGGACGGTCGGATTGGCAGGAAGATTGCCGCGCGCCGCCGACCTCAATGTTGAAACCATTCTCGGCGCGCTGCGTACTGACAAGAAAGCAATCGGCGGCGACGTTCGTTGGATACTGCTCGAACGTTTAGGCCGCGCTCGCATCGTCAGTGGACGTGACATCTCGACGCGCATCTTGCGCTCCTCACTTCGCGCCGCATTGCGTGCTTGACTCCTAACTGTCGTCATGAGGAACACAAGATGAACAACTTGCAGAACACTTGCAAGAACGCGAGCAGTTCCAGCGAGCGTGGAGGCGCGAGTCTCAAATTTATCATCTTTATCTTGGTCTTGGCGGCGGCGGCTTACGTTGCTTACCTGTACGTGCCAATCGCTTATCAGGCATCGCTGTTCAAAGTCTACATGCAGGACACGGTGGACAAAGCGGTGGCGACAGGACAGACTACGGCGTGGGTTGAAAATCAATTCCGTGCGAGCGCGCCCGAATACGGCGTGCCACCGAATGCGACTTACAAAGTCGAACAGCGCGACGGGCGTATGCAAGCCAACGCGCGCTGGATACGACCCGTCGTGCTTCCCGTCTATACCTACCAATACAACTTCGACCACACCGTCAAGAGCGGCAGTTTCCTGACGCCGCGATGATGTCAGGGATAAGGGCAGAGGGACAAGGGATGAAGGCATAGCTGTCAAGAAGCAGCATTGCTTTCATCGCTCGTCGCTCCGCCCTTATCCTTTAGTTTATCGTGTAAATCTGTGTGAAGGTCTGCCGATGTGGATGTGTGGGCCGGTGGCGGAGCCGGGGATGGCTTGACGAAAGGCGAGGAACGGAATCCCTGCGCTTTGCAGATAAGCGATGAGTGCGCGGCCTTCGTTGGTGTCGGGATGGACGCCGACATCCATGGCGTTGCGATGGTCGAAGCCGAGACGGTTGTGCACGTCGGTCTGTCCGAACGCGCTGATGGGCAGACGACGGCCAAACTGTGAGATGAAGAAGCCTTCGACTTTTCCCGCCTCCGCAAGCGACCAACTGCCGAAACCATTGTAACGAACGTAAGCGGTCTTTCTGAGATAAGTTTTCGGCGTGACGACGGTCGGCGCTTCAAATTTGGGCATGTCGGCGATTTGGGCGAGCGCGTCGAGTTCGGCCAGCGTCTCGGCGAGCACCTGGTCTGCTCCCGCGAGTTGGACGCGAACTTCTTCTACTTTACTGCGTGCCTCTGCGAGCGCCGTTTCGTTCTCCTCCATCTCTCGACGCGAGAGGAGTCCTTCGTTGTAGAGTTCCTTGAGTTTGGCCGTCTGTTCGGTGGCTCGCTTGAAGCCCGCCTCGCGCAAGGCAAGCAACTCTTGCAGACTCGTCTTGTAGTCTTCCGTGGCTTTCACCAGACTGTCGCGAGATTTGGCACGCAGGTCTTCGGGCTTGCTCTGTGCTTCTTTCGCAGACTCTTTGACCGCCGACGCTTTCTTGTTTTTTGCCGCGACACGCTTTTGCGCGGCAGCGTTCGACTTCTGCGCCGGAGACGCGTCGACGCCCGACGCCACAAGCAGCGTCAGCGCGATGGTCAAGAAGATGTGTTTTCCCTTAGACACTGTTGCGGTCGTTCTCCTGAAGTTTGTCATGACGCATGCGTTTGCGGTTCGCATGGATGACGATGGCCTAATGTGTGCGCGTGAATTGGCGAAGCTTGAAGCGAATCGGCGCGGAAGCACTCAGGTAATACGCGACTCTTTGTGAGAAGGTTCAAAGGTGCGTGTTGTGTGTTCGGTCACGCTTGCTACTGGTTGACGAATGGCATCAATTTGCGTCAAGGGACGTTGTTCAAAGAGTGATTGTTTTGATGCCTGTTCGGGCAGAGAGGTTGGCTGAAACCCGCTTATCAGGCGGGATAACTGCCGCCCCAACAGCACCGCCGTTCCCAAAACCATTAGTAAACTAAAAAGCGCGAGCATCATAATGGCCGGCACCGGAAAATGTCTGCTGAATAATTCGACAACCACCACGAAGACAAGCCCCAGACCGCCGAGAGTGATGCCTGCCGTCGCCGCGATGATGAGTGTGATGAGCCATATCATGCCGCGCGAGGTGTGTCCGGTGGTCGCTTTGACTTCGTTAATGTTGACGGGCGAAAAGAGGTTCGCGCCACACTGTTTGCAATAGCTGAGACCGTGCGCGGCCTGATAGCCGCAGGATGGACAATACATTTCGTAACCCTCCGCGATGGTGTACGAATGAAGACGGCGCGAAGTTCGGCGGCAAACGAGCGTTTTGCGCGCCATCTGCGCGACGCGCGCGTTGACAAGGGCGAACCCGTTTGTTAGCTTCGCGTCATTAGTAACAGAAAATTGTTAAAAGAAAGTATGTGGCTCTTACGTCTTCGGCATTCTCATTCAATGTCCAAACTACACCCCATGTTCAAGGTTTCGTCACGCACGCGCCTCGCGGGTTGGTTGTTGGTCGTCGCGTCTCTGGTCGCGGCGGGCGGCTGCAATCCTTCGCGCAAGGTATCCGTGCCGCAGCTTTTGACGCCGCTCGCGGAGGCCGACACGTCGCGCCTTATTTCGGAGATTAATCGTCTCGCCGTCGTGCGCTCGTTGCGCGGCAAAGTTGATATACAGTTTCTCGACACTTCTTTTGCCGAATGCGGCGTGGCGGAAAAATACCGTACGGCGGAAGGCTCCGTGACGCTGCAACGACCCGGACAAGTTTATCTGACCATCGACGGGCCATTTGGCGTCAACATCGCGCAGATGACTTCCGACGGCAGACAGTTTCGCGTCGCCGTCTTGCGGGGCGACGAGAAATACAAGAAATTCGTCAAAGGCACGAACGATGCTGATTATGGCAAACTGCCCAACGCCGAGCCAGTCAAGTGCAACGGCAACGGCGACCAGGCCGATGCGATGGGCGTACGGACGGTGAGCGCGCTGTCGAGTCTGCGCCCGCAGCATTTCACGGATGCGCTACTACTGCTCCCCGCCGCGACGCCGGGAGCCAATTTCACCTACGCGCAGACCGAAACATTCGAGGAAGAACCCGATGCGCGCCCACGTGCGAAGAAGGGAGCGCGCGTCGTGCGCGGCTATTATTTGCTGGTCGAACTCGTCCCGCTCGCCGAAGGGCGCGCACGCGTTACGCGGCGTTTCTGGTTCGACCGCGTTGGCGAACTCCGCCTCGCACGCGTCCAAACCTACGACGCGCGCGGGCAGTTGACGACCGATGTGGTCTATAAATCTCCTGTAAACTTTGGCGAAGCTGGAACCTACAAACTGCCCTCGCAGATAGAACTGACGCGCCCGCAAGATCGGTATGCCTTGCGTATCAGTTATCAAACGCCCGAATCGGTCAAACTCGACCAGCCCTACGAGGGAGAGGTCTTCGACCTCAAAAATAGCTGGAATCTGCCGGAAGTCGATTTGGACGCAGGAAACCGTAAATAGTGAATAGTAAATCGTAAATGGTGAAAACGAAGAACTTGTTTTATCCATTTACGATTTACTATTTACCATTCACTAATCATGGACAATCTGGTCGTCGCTAATATTCGTCAGAGACCCGTGCGGGCGTTTGTGAGCGTGTTGGGCGTGGCGCTCGGCGTGTGCCTCGTCATGCTCTTTACGGGGCTGGCGCGCGGCATGTCGAACGACCTCCAAAAGCGTTCGTCAAACCTGCGCGCGGAGATTTTCTTTACGCGCCCCGGCTCGAAGGAGTTGATGACTTCGACGGTCAATCTGAGCACGAAGTACGTCGAGGAGTTGAAGCGCATAGAGGGCGTGGAGGCGGCTGTGCCGATGATTCGTTACGTTTCGCAGGGCGGTCGCGGGTTTGGTCTGGAACAGATTGAGGGAGTCGATTGGCCGGAGTTTGCCGCGATGAACGAGATGAAAATCATCGAGGGACGCGCGCCGTCAGGCTTCAACGAAATCGTCATCGACGAAACCAAAGCGAGCGGCAACAAACTCAGCGTCGGTAACGAGTTACAGCTTTTCGGCAAGCAGCCTTATCGCATCGTAGGCATCTACGCGCCGGAAGCGGGAGCGCGCGTCAAGATGTCGCTCGTTGCCATGCAGGATGCTTTGGAGACGCCCGATAAGGCGTCGTACATTCTCGTTAAAGTGAAGAAACCAAACGACGAAGTGGAAGTCGCGCGACGCATCGACGCTGCGCTTCCGGGCAACAAAATTCAGTTTACGCGCGATGTCTTCACCAATATCGAAAAGAGTATTCCATATCTCGGCGTGTTTTTGCGGACGCTGGTGGGGCTGTCGGCGGTCGTGAGCGCGCTCGTCGTGATGCTGGCGATGTACACGACGATAACGGAGCGGACGCGCGAAATCGGCGTCTTGAAGGCGCTCGGCGCGTCGCGCGGATACATCGTCGGGGTGATTGAAAAAGAGGCGTTGCTCATCAGCCTGATGGGTTTGGTGTTGGGGTTCGTCGTGTCGTTCATCGCGGGTTACGTCATCCACCGCGCCTACGGGCTGGTTTTCGAGTACGAGCGGACGTGGGCGATTGCGGCAGCCCTCATCGGCCTCGGAGGCGGCGCGCTCGGCGCACTCTATCCAGCCATCCGCGCCGCCAATCTCGACCCGGTGAGCGCACTTTCTTACGAGTAAATAGTGAATGGTAAGTGGTAAATGGATAAAAGAAGTCCTTTGTCTTCTCCATTTACGATTCACCGTTGACCATTTGACCAGATATGCGAACAATTCTTCAAGCTGAAAATTTGTCAAAGACCTACCGCGTGGGCAGCCTCGATGTACACGCGTTGCGGAACGTCTCTCTGGAATTGGAGGAGGGCGAATTTCTCGCCATCATGGGGCCTTCGGGGTGCGGTAAGTCTACTCTGCTCCATCTTTTAGGAGGACTCCTGACGCCGACGAGCGGGCGCATCATCATCGACGACGAAGACCTCACAGCCGCTTCCGACGCCGCGCGCACGGATATTCGTCGGCGCAAAATCGGCTTCGTCTTCCAGCGTTTCAACCTCTTTCCGACGCTCACCGCCGAAGGCAATCTGAAACTCGCCGAGCGCATCCATGCCGGAGCCGGAAACGGTGGCAAAGACGACCCGCAGCGTCGCCGCGAAGTCCTCTCTCTACTTAAACTTGAAGACAAAATGCATCACAAGCCGCTCGAACTCTCTGGCGGCGAGCAGCAGCGCGTCGCGCTCGCACGCGCTATCGTCAATCGTCCTTCCATTATTCTGGCCGACGAACCGACCGGAAATCTCGATACGGAGAACTCTGCAATCGTCCTTAACATGTTTCAGGAGATGAACTTCCGCTTCAACCAGACCATCATCATGATTACGCATAACCCAGAAGCCGCCGCCATGTGCCGCCGCATTATTCACATGCGCGACGGTGAAATTGTTGCGCCCACAGCCACAGTACAGATATAATGCGCGAGGTCGGAGGTTGAGACGGAGAAGCCGTTATGCATGTGCCTGTTAGTAGCCTCGCATCCAGAACCTTTGAAACCCTCTATTTTGAAACCTCGCAAGTTTTGAAACCCCTGTAAGTTGTTGAAATCCCTCGTTTTAGTTGCTATGTCCCCCGTTTGGCGTACGTTTAGAAAGATTTTCCTCTGGTCTTATGGCCGCTCGACGTGGCAGTACGACGTACTGTGCGCACTCATTCTCGCCTTTATTTTCCTGACACCAAAAAATTGGTTCACAGGCGAACTAAAAGCCACTTTCTCGCATCAAAACGGGTCAAAAGCGGCGGAAACGTTACTTTTCTGGCCTGAAAATCGCAATATCAATCCCGACAGACAAGAAATAGAGCGGCGCGCGCGAATTATCACGGGTCGCGAGAATCTGCGGGTCAAGGCGGTGCATGAAAAGCGAGACAGTAGTGGTGAAATCGTCGCTTACGAGATTGACATCGAATAAGCAATTCATATAATCGCTCGGTTTTGTCTGGGACTGGGCAGGAGTTTCCCCAAATTTTTAAGGAGTTTGCATGAAGAAATCAGTTACGCTCAGCCTTGTTTTCGCGCTGTTGGTTGCGGCCATGTTGGCGGTCGCGCCCCCTCGTACCAACGCGCAGGGTGCAGGTTTGGTCAGTTCGGTGATTAACCGGATGGAGCGCAATCAACGCGATTTGCGTAGTCTGCGCGCGGGCATCTGGATGCAGAAGTACAACGCGCAGGTCAAGGATAGTGATAACTACGTCGGCAACGTGATTTATCTTCCCGGCACGGGACGCAACTCAAGCGTCCGCGTCGATTGGCAGAAACCGCAACGCGAAACGCTCGCCGTCAAAGATGGCAAGTACACGCTGTTTCGCCCGCGCATGAACATGGCCTACGAGGGCAACGCCAACTCCAATCGCAACAAGGTTTCCGGCGTGCTCGGCTTCGGCCTCAACGTCTCCGGCGCGCAACTGCGCTCCAACTTCGAGCCGCTCCAACTGCTCGGACAGGGAACGCTCGAAGACGGCGGCCCGCAGGTGACTTGGCTCAAACTCGTTCCCAAAGGCAACGCCGGTTACAAGTACGCCGAAATCTGGGTCGAAACCTCGACGGGCATGCCTCTGCAGACCAAAGTGGTCGAAAAGAATGGTGACGCCACGACCGTCCGGCTCCTGAACCCGCAACGCAATGCGCGCGTCTCGTCCGACGAGTTTAATCTCCAACTTCCTTCGGACGTGAAGCGGATTCGCGGCTAAAGAAGCGATTTTTGCTCGTCGCAGCATTTTGCTTATCGCATCAAAGGGTTCTGGCGCACACTGACACCAGAACCCTTTGCTGTTTCTAACGACATTCGTCGCCGTTAAAAACGGCGCTTCGGGCGCGTCGCTGCGCTTGCGGCGACTTGCCTTCCGACGCATTCCACGCGTAATCTCTCCCACGATTATCAAGAAGGGATGAGCCGCGCGTCGTGCGCTTTCTCAAGGGCGAGTACCTCCTCCGTGCGCGGCGCGACGGGCAAGTAACCATTCGATGAAGAGAAGCACTTTTCTCAAACTCAAATTGCGCGAAGGCAAGATGCTCGCGCGTGGTCTCGCGTCGGCGAATCATCCCGTGCTCGCGCACATCATCCCGATGCGGCGCTGCAATCTCGCCTGCGGTTACTGCAACGAATATGACCACACATCCAATCCAGTGCCGCTCGAAGAGATGCTGCGACGGCTCGACAAACTGGCCGAACTCGGCACGTCTATCGTCACGATTTCCGGCGGCGAGCCGATGATGCATCCGCAACTCGACGACATCATTCGTCACATCCGTCGTCGCGGCATGATTGCGGGTCTCATCTCGAATGGCTATTACATGACGCCCAAGCGCATCGAGCGTCTCAACGAGGCCGGACTCGAATACCTGCAAATCAGCATCGACAATCTCGAACCCGACGAGGTTTCGCAAAAGAGTCTCAAGATGCTCGACAAGAAATTGCGCTTCCTCGCCGAGCACGCCGACTTTCACGTCAATATCAATTCCGTCATTGGCGGCGGCATCAAAAACCCGGAAGACGCTCTGACGGTCGCGCGTCGCGCCAAAGAACTCGACTTCGCCACCACGGTCGGCGTTATCCACGATGGGCAGGGAACTCTCAAGCCCTTGAGCGAACTCGAACAACGCGTCTACCGCGAAACCAAGAGCCTCGGCAAAGAGACTTATGCGCGTCTCGGTTGGTTTCAGGACAACCTCGCCAAAGGCTTGGCGAACGACTGGCGTTGCCGCGCCGGAGCGCGCTATCTCTACATCTGCGAAGACGGCCTCGTCCACTATTGCTCGCAGCAACGCGGCTATCCCGGCATCCCGCTCGCCGACTACACGATGAAAGATTTCGAGCGCGAGTACAACGCCGAGAAGCCCTGCGCGCCGCTCTGCACCGTCGCCTGTTCACACAAGGTCTCTCTACTCGACAACTGGCGCAATCCCCAAAAACCCTTCAAGTCCAAAGAATCAAAAACGAGCGACACCATCAGTCGCGTCCTCAGCACCGAATAGACCAAGCCGGAGCGTCGTATGTCGATACGCACACGCGCCTCGTCCATCCTCATCGTCGCCCTCCTGTCGCTTGCCGCCGCGTCAAACGCGTCCGCACAGACCAACGCCAACACGATTCCGCAAACTGATGCCGACACGTTAACGCTCAACGTCACCGTGAGAGACGAGAGGGGACGTTACGTTACGATGCTCGGCCAACAGGATTTTAAGTTGCTCGACGAGAAGACGCCGCAACCCATTACGCTTTTCAGCGGCGACCAACAGCCCGCCAGCATCGGCATCATGATAGACCGCTCAGGCTCGCTCGGCGGCGGGATGGGACACATTAGAAGGATGGCCGTGAGCGACGCGCTCCTGCGTTTCATTCAGGCGACGCATGAGGGAAGCGAATATTTCGTCGTCGGCTTCAATCGGCAGCCGCAGATGGTGGTTGACTGGACGCGTGACCGTCGGGCTGTGGCCGAAGGCATCAATCGTCTCTGGGAGACGAAGCCACTCAGCATGACCGCGTTCTACGATTCGTGTTATGTCGGCGTCGAAAAGGTCGTGCGCGGCGCACACCGCAAACACGTCCTGCTTCTGCTGACCGATGGGCAGGATAACAATTCGACATACAAGTTCGCGGAACTCAAACGACTCATAGAGGAAACCGATGTGTTGATTTACGCGGTCGGTCTGGTTGATACGAGCGCGGACGGGACGGCTTTCAGCGCAGCAGGTCTAGCCATTCTAAAAGAACTGACCACGACTTCCGGCGGAGAGACGTGGGTTCCGTCGACCAAAAGCGAGATGAGCGAAACTCTTGAGCGCATCGCCGTCGAGTTGCGAACTCAATACGTGATAGGCTTCAAACCGACCGTCGCAACGAAAGAGCGCAAGTGGCGGCGACTAAAACTCGAAGCCAAACCTCCACCCACGTTTCCTCCCAAAATCAAACTCTACACGCGCGCACGTCAGGGCTACTATCCTCCTTTGCCCCTGCCTTAAACCAAAACGCGTCCTGACAAATTCAACCGCAACACCAAGCACAAAGCCTCTTTTCATTGTGCGGCGTAGCTGCGTTCGATGGTGGATTTGAGGCGGTGCTGTGCGTCGGCACAAGCGGTGTCGGGCGACGGCTGTGTGCAGGGGCGACTCTGTAGAAACTCTCGATACGAGTGCGCGGCTTCGGCGGGACGATTGAGCGTGTCGAGCGCGAGGCCGATGCGGTAGGGCAGTAGGTCGTCGGGTTCGCCGCCGCGCCGTGCGGCGAGAAATTCGTCGAGAGCCTGTTGGACGTATCCGGCGTCGGAGAGTTCGAGGGCGAGCAGTTTGTGCGTGTGCGGGTCGTCTTCGAGACGCAGGGCAGCCGCGTATTCATGTATCGCGCGTTCGCGGCGGCGTAGAAGTTTGGCGTTGTTGGCACGCGCGAGATGTCCTTCGAGGCTGTTGTAGTCGAGGTAAAAGAAGAGTGTGCCGAGCGCGAGGAGTGTCAATAGATAGAGCGCGGGCAGGAGCGGCGTGCGTCGCCAGCGAGGAGGCGAGGCGGTTTGATGAGAAGCAAGTGATTCGGATTGATGAGAGGTAAGTGGTTTGGATGCCTCTTGCGGATGAAGGGTAAATGTTTGTGCGTCGTTCGCTTGATGGGCGGTCGGTGTTTCTGCTTCGGTGGACGGGTGAAGGGGAAGTGGTCGGGCGTCGTCCGTTTGATGAGAGGGAAGTGATTCGGCGGCGTCGGGTTGGTGAGCGGGAAGCGTTGTCGGGTGAGGGTGTGCGTAGAAGATGCGTGCGGCGAGATAGAGTGGCAGGAGGATGTGTGGGAAGACGAATGTGCCGAGCGTCCAGAGGACGACGGCGTGAGGCGAGAGTGCACGTCGGCGCGAGTGTGCGAGCACGGATGCGGAGATGAGCGCGGCAACGAGGAAGACCGCCGGACGTACCAACTCGAAGAGGTCGCCGACGGAGATTTGCAAGTGTTGCCAGAATGGAGCGACGAGCACTTGGGCGTCAGGCTCAGGGTAGTTTGGACTGGTGGATGTCTTCGTGTTCGCCGATGGTGGCGAGCGTGACGGAACTTGAGAGGCCGAGTCCCGAAAGTCTGCCCGCCATCAGCACCACTATCTCGCCCAACTGCACGACGCCCGCTTCGATTAAGACGCGTTCGCCCGTTCGCAGCATCTCCTCGGTGCTGTGGCAGGGCGGGTGAAGCAGAGACTCGATGCCCCAGATGAGTGAGAGTTCGTTCTGGACGAGACGCGAGGGCGTGAGTGCGATGATGCGCTGTTCGGGACGCAAGGCCGAAAGACGACGCGCCATCAATCCTGATTCGGTGAAGACGGCGGTGGTCTTGGTGTTCATCTCCTCGGCGGCGAAGGCGGCGGCCTCACACAACGCGCGGCTGATGCGCCCCGACTGTTTGCCGACCAACTTCGTGATGATGCTTCCGCTCGCGCTCTTTCTGCCGTTCTCCGCCGATTCGATGATGCGCGCCATCGTCGCCACGGTTGCCACCGGGTACTGACCTGTCGCCGTCTCGGCTGAAAGCATGACGGTATCGGAACCGTCCCAGACAGCGTTTGCCACGTCCGATGCTTCGGCGCGCGTCGGGCGCGGCTCGGTAATCATCGACTGCAACATCTGCGTCGCGGTGATGACGAATTTTCCGGCGCGTGTGCCCTCTTCGATGATGCGTTTCTGGTAGACGGGGACGAGTTCGACGCTGGTTTCGACGCCGAGGTCGCCGCGCGCCACCATCAGCCCGTCGGTCGCCGCGATGATTTCCGTGAGATGGTCAATCGCTTCCGCCTTTTCAATCTTGGCGACGAGCGGCGCGCGTCCACCCGCCGCCTGAATGAGCGACTTGGCTTCCAGACAATCTTCTGCGCGACGCACAAACGAGAGCGCGATGTAGTCTGCGCCCTCGCGCACCGCCCACTGCAAATCGCGTCGGTCTTTGTCGGTCAGCGAAGGAATCGGCAGGAGGACGCCGGGCAGGTTGATGCCCTTGCGCTCGGAGAGCGTGCCGCCGTTGATGACGCGACAGATAACGTCCGTGTCGGTGGTGCTTTCAACTTGTAGTTCGATGAGGCCATCGTCGAGCAGGATACGCGCGCCCGCGCGCACGTCGCGCGCAAGGCCGGGGTAGTTGGTCGAAACTTCGCGCGCGTCGCCGACGACGGAGCGCGTCGTCAGAGTAAAGATGGCGTTGTGCTCCAACTGCACGGGCTGTCCGCCCTTGAGCACGCCGGTTCTAATCTTCGGCCCCGACAAATCGACGAGCACAGAGAGCGGTCGCCGCAACCGCTCGGCAGCCGCACGCGCACGACGAATGCTCTCGGCGTGTTCTTCCTGTGTGCCGTGCGACATGTTGATGCGGACGGCATTGGCGCCCGCCGCCAGAAGCGATTCGAGCAGCGCAGGCTCACGCGACGCAGGCCCAAGCGTCGCGAGTATCTTGGCTTTTCTCACTATCAAACCCTCTTGTCTAAACCCGTTTTCAATTGTCGGAGACGGAAAATTTCTTCAACTGTAATACTCCGTCAGGCGCGTCCGCGTCAATCCTACTTGCCGGAGGCGGCAGCCGTTTGCTTCCGTCGTTTGAACTCCAACTCCTTGAAGTCGAAATCGGGATTGGGCACGTCGAGTTTCATCTCGGCGGGTTTGCCTTGCGGGTCGAGGACGAAGGTGACGAAGCCGCGACCGAAGGGATAGCTGACGCCCTCGCGCCACTTGATGCGGAAGGTGTCGAAGTGCCAGTGTTCGAGGTCGCCGACGAAGTTTGGCGACGGCAAGAGACGGACGACGAGTTTGCCGTTCTCCTCTGTGACGCGCGCGTCGCCGTACATCTCGCCGCCGTAGGTTCCGGCGTAGTCTTGGAGCGCGAGCGAGGGTTTGGTGTTCGGCGTGCGCGAGTCTTCAATCTTTTTCTCGGCGGCGCGTGCGGCTTCCTGTCCCTTCGTTCTCTGCTCCAACTGCTCCGCGCTCCAATCGCGTTTGGCGACGCCGAGGAAGGTGTCGAAAACTTTGCTGACGAGGATGGATGAGAGCGACGTTTCGCTGTTGGTGAGCACGACGAGGCCGAGGTTTTCTTCGGGCATCAGTGCGACGTTGGAAATCATGCCGTCGAGTCCGCCGCCGTGCGAGGCGACCTTGCGCCCGTGGTAGTCGCTGAGAAAGAAGCCGAGGCCGTAGGTGTTGAAGTGGCGCGTGGGGTTAAACTTTTCGGCCTGTTCGCCGATGGGAAGAATGGTGTGCGGCGTCCACATCTCGCGCGAGACAGACGGACTAAACAACTGCTTGCCCTCGTACTTTCCGCGACCGAGTAGCAGACGAATCCACTGCGCCATGTCTGCGACTGAAGAGTTGATGTTCGCCGCGCCGCCCGCCGCGTCTACGTTGCTGTAGCGCACGACGCGCAGTTTGCCGTCGAGTTCGTTGTGCGGCGCGGCGATGTTGTCCATGTTCTTAAAGGCGGAGATGCTCGTCACTGTGCGGCGCATGCCGAGCGGCGTGAAGAAGCGTTCGCGCACGTAGTCGTCCCAACTCTTGCCCGTCACTGATGGGACGATTTCGCCCGCCGCGAGAAACAAGATGTTTTGATAACCGAAGCGACTGCGGAAGCTCGAAGTGGGTTTGAGAAAACGTATGCGTCGCATGATTTCTTTGCGGTCGTAACTGGCTTCGTACCAGAGGAGGTCGCCGCCGAAGGTGGCGAGGCCGCTGCGATGGCTGAGAAGGTCGCGGATGGTCAACTCGCGCGTCACGTAGGGGTCATGGAGTTGGAAGCCGGGCAGGTGTTTGGTCGCGGGGTCGTCCCAACTGATTTTGCCCTCGTCGACGAGCGTGCCGAGCGTGGCGGCGGTAAACGCCTTCGAGTTCGACGCGATGGCGAAGATAGTGTGCTCATCGACGGGCGCGGCTTCGCCGAGTCGTCGCACGCCGTAGCCTTTGGCGAAAATCACCTTGTCGTCCTTCACAATCGCCAACGCGAAGCCCGGCACACGCCAATCCTGCCCGGCCTTCTGCGCGTATTCGTCAATCTCCTTGAGCCGCGTGTCCGTCGCGTTCTGCGCCTGCGCGTTCGCCAACAGTGCGACGAAAAGAAGGACGACGAGCAGACCGAAACGAAGCGACAAATGCGTGTCGAGCGAGCGACCGGAACGAGTCGAGCGTTGAATCATAACTGTTTCCTCTCAAACGATATTTTGCTTCCAGCTAAAACCAGACGCTTTCGCCACCAACTTTTCATCAAGCGAAATGCTTTCGACAACGATGTTTCAACAACAGACGCCGAATCGTCGGAACACGCGCCGAGCACGTCATTTATCAATCGCGCCGACGCGTGCGTGGCGGTCGTAGTTGAATAACGGGCGACCGCAGGCGTCGCAGTGTTTGAGCGTTTCGAGTTTTTTCAAGTAAGACATGACGGTGGCGACGAAGGTCGAGTGCGACCATGTGAGCGGGGAGACCGAGATGGGTGCGCCCGTCAGAGGGTCAACCTGTTCGGCGAGCACGCCGGAAGGCAACGCGCGCCCGACGACCCATTCCAGAATCTCGACGGCGCGTTGGAGTTCGTCAATCGTCTCGGCTTTCGCAATCGAATAGTCCGCGAGCCAGAGCGTGCAGATGAACCACGGATTGCCGGGGACGTTCTGCACGTCTTCGGTCACGCGCATGTAGCCGTCGCCTTCGTAGCGCGCGAGTCCGCCGACTTCTGTTTTAATCCACAGACGCTCCTCCACCGCGCGCATCGTCGCGCGCACGCGCTCGTCGTCCGGCGCAAACGCGCCGAAGTAGAAAAGGCCAAAGAGAGCCGCGCCGAGCATCGGGTCAAACTCGAAATCGCCGTCGCCCTTCGGCACCAGACGGCGCGCAAAACGTCCGAGTTCCGCGCGATAGAGAAAGCGACTCATGCCTTCGCGCACTTCCGTCGCGGCTTGTTCATAGAGTGCGGCGAGTTCCGTCTCGCCAAAGAGCGTGGCAAACTTCGCGGCGGCGCTCAAACCACCGAAGACGCTCCCGCACGTGAAGGCATGGACGCCGATGCGGTCTTCCCAGAGATTCCACGAAGGAAGCGGCAATCCCGTCTTTTCGTCGCGAAAGCTCATGAGAAAATCGGCGGCGCGTTTAATCAACGGGCGGTAGAGCGTGCCGACGAATTCGATGTCGCGAAACTCCTCGTAGTGATTCCAGAGCGCCCAGATGACGAGCGCGGTTTCGTCTTCCTGAATCGGCGTCAGACGCTTCTTCTGATGTGCATCCCACCATGCATGCCAGCCGGAAGCGAGCGAGCCGTCTGGGTTATACTTTTGCAGAAAATAACCCTCGTCCTTGATGATGCGCCCGCACAGGGCGAAGAATGAACGCGTCAGACTCGAATAACCTGCCATGTCGAGCGCGTAGGCGACGAGCGCGCCGTCGCGCGGCCAGAGATAGCTGTAGTGGTCTGTGGCGCGCAACGTCACGTCGGAATCGTTGGCGGCGATAATCGCACCGCCGTTGTCAATCTGCGTCCGCACGACAAGGAGCGAACGCTTGAACAGACGAACGACCGACGGCGGCAAGTTGCCGAAATCAATCTCGTTTTTGTTGACCCACGCGCGCCAGTAATCCTCCGTCCGCTTAAGCAGCATCTGCGGGCGACGTTCGTGCACCAGCGCATTCAGCGCGCACACTTCCTCATGCGTCTTGCCGCAGGCAATCCAGTAAAACATCTCCGCCGCCCCGCCCGCTTCGAGATGCAGCGTACGACCGATGGTGGAATCGACCGAGCCTTCCATAATCGCGCGGTCGGACAACACGCCGTCTTCCGCGTCGCGCCATGTACCTTCGTGGCCGTGAAAGGCTTTGCGTCCGGTCGCAAACGTTTCGACGCCTTCGGGCGCATCGGTCGAAATCAGGAAATAGCGTTGTCCCTTGTAGTGGATGATGGCGCGGCTGTCGGGGTCGAAGAAGGCCGTGTCGCCGACTTCGGATTCGGAGATGTAGAAGTCCTGATGAAAGAAGAGACGCACTTCGCGGCGCGAAGTGCAGCGCAGGTCGCGCACCTCCATGCGTCGCACGAAGATGTTTTCGTGAAAATCGACCGCATCATGCGAAACAATTTCCAGACCGAGCGATTCGTGCTTGAGCCGCACGTCGGTCACCAGAGTCTCGTCCAGGTAACGCAGTTCAATCTTCCACCCGCCGCTTTGATTGACCCACGAAAACTCACCGTCCGCCCACACGCCGAAGCGAAACGGATGACCCTCGGAGTGATTCTCCTTGCCGACCCACGGGAAATAGATGTCGCGGATGCGATAACCATCGTCGAAGGCGACGAGCAGCGAACCATTGCCGACCGGAATATCTCTAGGCATCTCATGCAGGGATGAGGGATAAGGGACGAAGGATGAAAATATTATTTTCGTTTTTCATCCTCACTTTATCCCTCATCCCTCCGCCCTCATCCCTTCTTTAGTCCGTTTTCGTTTCGAGCGCAGTTTTGATTGCCGTTTCGAGTTCGGCGGGCATAGAGGGGTCGAAGCCGACGAAGCGGCGGACGAGACGACCGCGACGGTCGAACACGTAGGTCTGTGGAATCGAAGAGTTGTCAGTGAAAAAGGGTTCGGAGAAACCCGCGTCGGGGTTGCCGAGCGGGTAGGAGATGTTGAGTTCAGCAACGAACTGCGGCACTTTGGGATAGTCCTCCGCGCCGCCGACGTTGAGGCCGACGACGTTGACGCCCTCCGTGGCATAGCGGCGTTGGAGCGTGTTCAGATGCGGGATTTCGTCGCGGCAGGGCGGGCAGTAGGTGGCGTAAAAATCGAGTACGAGAACCTGCCCGCGAAAGTCCGAGAGCTTAGCGCGGCGTCCGTCGAGCAGCGTCCAACCGCTCTCCGATGCAGCGGTCTGCTCTGCGGTCTGCGCGGGCGGCATCGGCAGCGCCGTGCGCGGCGCAACTGTTCCGCTGCCCGCCCCTTCACGCGCGGCACGACGCTCCATCGCGGCCTTCTTCGACGCGCCATCATTGCTGCACGCCGTCGCTCCCAACATCAGGCACACGACCAACGACGCCGCCGCAGCAGAGACAAACATCCTCCGATGTCCCTGCCGATTAACAAAAAAGAATGACATACGAGACACTCTCCTTCTACTTGCGAGACGCACAGTTTACACGACCGCATAAGATTGCGGAACGCTTCGATTGCGGATTTCGGAATGCGGATTAAAAGAAGAAACAGTGCTTCTTCAACGCAATCCGCAATCCGCAATTCAGTTCGGTTGTTGAGTGTCTTCGATGTTTTGGTCGAATTCTTCGGCGAGCGGTCGTTCGTCGGAGGGCACGGTGTATTCTTCGTTAGCCCATGCCCCGAAATCCAGCAGCTTGCAGCGTTCGGAACAGAAAGGACGTGTGGGATTATCCTGCCACCCGGTGGGTTTACCGCAATTCGGACACTTCATAAATCTCCCCTCGCACGTGTCCCGCCGACAAGCGACGTTTGCGGCGGCCACGACCGCGCGACGGAGAATGAATCTCGTCGTTTACACGGGCGATGTAGCGGCGATGGCGGCGGGAGTTTTGATTAAAATTTTTCGGTTAACGAACTCAATGATACCCGCGCGACGCATGGCGTTCAAGCGGACGGTGACGCTCTCGCGCGTCGAGCCGACGATGGAAGCAATCTCTCTGTGAGGCAACGCCAAATCAATCAAGACACCTCCTGCCTCATCGCGTCCGTAGCGTTCGGAGAATTCGATGAGCAGCTTGTCGAGGCGTGCGGGGATGGCATCGAGCGCGAAGTTGGCGACGCGTTGTTCGGCGCGCAAAAGTCGTTGACCAATGAGACGTAAGATGTAATCATTGAGTCCGCGTTGTGTAAACATCGCTTCTTGAAAATCCCCGACCGGAACCCGTAACAGACGGACGTTCTCATAGGCGACCGCGCATTTTTCGCGCGCGCCCGTGGTGTAGAGCGCCGATTCCCCGAACAACGCGCCGTTGCCGAGAATATCAATCACGGCTTCGCGTTTCGTCGCTTCTTCAATCGTGCAGAGTTTGACGCGCCCGCGCGCGATGATGTAGAGCGTGTCAGCCGCATCGCGTTTGCGATAGATGAAGCGGCGGCGGCGGTAATCGACGGCGTTGGAGGCGGCGGCCATGCGCGTGATGAGGTCATCGTCGAGGCGCGTGCCAATCTCTGATTGGCGTATAATTTGTGCACGGTCTTCGGTGGAGAGGTCGCAGGCGCGGCGGTGTGACATATCGGGAGTCCTCAGAAGATTTCGGGTGAATCGGAAAACTGAACTGGAACGATTAGGAACGTGTGTGGCAACCGGACAGCAAGCGCAAGATGCGAGTCGCTGCAAAAGCAACCCGGCATTGCTATCCACTGAGATTAGGAAACTGAAAACGCGAGCGTGGAAAAATTTCGCTAATGCCCGTTTGCGAGGATGGTTTGTGTTTTTAGCTGTTGTCTGTTCGATGAGGAACAAGACGTTTCAATCTTGAACCAAGCGCAGGGCAGGTAGCCAACCGTCCTTGTTGACCACGCACTCTAACATGAAGTGTTCAGGGGTGCAAGACCTGTTTTTCTGCTACCATGAGAGAGTTCGAGACAACGCTCGACAGCTTTTGGCGCAGGTTTTTGAGATTGTATGGTAGGAAAATTTAATGTTCTCGTCGTCGATGACGACCCGGATAAACGACAACTGCTCGCCTTCGCATTGGAGCGAGTCGGGTACAACATCCGTACGGCTGTTGACGGCATGGAGGGTCTCGCCGCCATTGAATCGCATCATCCCGATTTGATTATTACGGACGTGATGATGCCGAACATGGACGGCTACGAGATGGCGCGACGCGTCAGAGCCAACCGTCAGACGCGTTTTATCCCCATCATCATCCAGTCAGCCGCGCGCATGGAGGCGCAAGACCTGCGACGCGGTGCGGAAGTCGGCGCGCTCGGCTACATCACCGACCCGACCGATTTAGACCTGCTTATCGCACGCGCGCGCACGCTCCTTGAGTTCAAAGACTATCTCGACACCTGCGAGGAAGCCGCGCTGACCGACCACCTGACAGGGCTCGCCAATCGTCGCCGTTTCGAGCGGCAACTCGACAGGGAAGTGACGCGCACGCGGCGTTACGGTCGCCCCTTTTGCCTGATGGTCATCGACATCGACTTTTTCAAGCACGTCAACGACACGCACGGCCACGACGCGGGCGACGATGCCATACGCCATCTCGCCGATACCTTACAGGCCGGGACGCGCAACATCGACACGGTGGCGCGCGTCGGCGGCGAGGAGTTCGCCGTGATTCTTCCCGAAACCGATTTCGCGCGTGGGATGGAGACTGCCGGGCGTCTGCGGAGTGCGATTGGCGAGATGCGAATTCCGGTTGTCGGACACATCACGGCGAGCTTCGGACTCGCAGAGTTTCCGCTCTGCGCCCGCGATGAACGCGAACTCTACACCGTCGCCGACGCAGCTCTCTACACGGCCAAACGTGAGGGACGCAATCGCATCTCCGGCGCGCCCGAAATATCCGTTATCGAGCCGAACCAGACGCCCGCGCTCGGCGTATCATAAGGCAGAGACTAGAGGTCAGAGGTCAGAAGTCAGTTAAAAACAAAGCTTTTCTTATCTTTTACTAACCTCTGACCTCTAACCTCTGACCTCTTTTTTTCAATGGATGTGAGAAATGGCTGATTATCGAAACAAACTTGACGAATGGCGCGAGGCGGCGCGGCGCAAGGCGCGTGAATTGGACGAGAAATACGGAATTAAAGAGCGCGTCGAGGAGAGCGCGCGCACGGCGAGCGAAGCGGCGCGTGCGGCGCAGGATGCGGCACGACGCGGTGCGGAAAAAGTCGCTGACGGCGCGGAGCGTGCGCGTGAAGAGGCCGAGCGTTTGGGCGACGAGTTTGAGGTGAGCGATGCGGCGCGGCGCGCGGCGGGCGAAGCCACAAGGGTCGCGCACGAAGCCGGACGCGTGGCGCAGGATGCGGCGCGTGCCGCGCGTGAAGCGAGCGAGACGCTCAGGGGCGCGGGACGCAACGCCGGAGAAAAAGCGCGTGAGAAGGCGGGCGAGTTCTATGGCGAAGCCAAACGACATTACGAACGCGCCTCGCAAGTCTACAACGTCGGTTCGCGCCTGACGCGTCTGACCACCGCTACTTCCCTCGGTCTCTATCGGGCGTTTGATTGGGCGCGCGAGAATCCGAAACAGGCCATCATCGTTTCGCTGTCGATTGCGGGCGGCATCCGTCTCGGCGCGTCGTTCCCCGCGCTCGACGGTGTGCTGCTCGGCGCACATCCGCACTGGTTCACGCATTCGGCGTTGCCCGTCTGGGCGTTGCGTCGCGCGGGCAAGAAGTTTGACAGCTACCTGCGCGAGCGCGAACGCCTCGTCGCCAACGGCGAACTAACGGAAGCCGAACGCCAACGCGTCGAGTTCGAGCGAAAGATTGTGCGCTACGTCGGCGCGCCTCTGCTCGGCGCATTCAGTTGCGCGGCGGGCGTGGCGATGTGGGCGCAGATAGTCCAACCCGGCCCGATTGTGGGCGCGCCGATTAGCTGGCTGCTCGGCGGCAATCCTTTTCTCGACGGCGTGTGGCTTTTCGCCAACGGCATCATCTGTTTCCAGCAGGGTTATAAATTTTTCATGATTGCACTGAAAGATCAGGAGGATGCGGCGCGCGTCGTGCGCGAGTTGAAAGGCTTGCTGCCCGCCGCTTCGACGGCGACGGCGAGCGCCTGATTTGAAACGCCCGCGCCGCTTCGATGAACGACCAACCCGGACGACCCTCCGGCGCAACTCTTGCGAAACGAGAAAGGAACTTTTTATGCGACGTTTTATGTTACGCCTGTTGATTGCGTTTCTGACATTCTTCATCGGCGTCGCTGTCGCGGCGCTTTTGAGCGGCGTCGTCACGCCGTTCACAGAAGCGACGAGCGATGCGATTTATCTGGAATTTGAACCCATGCCGCCATCGCCGCAAGTAGCGCCGGTCGCGCCGTCCGCGCCATGCAACGCGCAAGACCCAAGCATGTTCTATCCGCCGCAGCATGTGCTCGAAGGTGAATTGCCGCACCATCCGCATGTGCTCATGCCGCCTGCTGCGCCGCCGCCTCCGCCTCGCCCGTCGCACGGTAGCTAAAAACTTCGACGCGTAGAGAACAATCGCCGCGAGCGGTCGGTCAGTGCGAAACTGACCGACCGCTCGCGGCGATTCTTTATTGCGGCGGAGATTTAGTTTCCGGCTTCTGCGTTCAACGGCGTCATCTTGACGTTGACCCAGAGCGGCCAGTGGTCTGAGACGCTGATGCCGTGATAAATGCCGTGGCCTGTCGTCTCGAAACCGCGCAGCCAAACCCAGTCGAGTTTGAAGCGGACGAAGAAGTAACGCTGGAAGGTTGAACGTCCGTGGGGAATGGGCGTGGTGAAACCCGCCTCGGTGAAAATCCGTCGCGTCTCACGATTTTCTTTGCCCTTGACGGTGTTGAAATCGCCGACCACGACGGCGCGTTTTACGTCCGGGTACTTGGCAAAGTCTTTGAGCGGCGCGCCCCACTGGTCAACCTTCTTGGCGACAGGCATACGCGTCTCGGCGTGCACCGAATAGAAGCGCACGCGTTCCGTGCCGAGTTGCACGGTTGCGCCTATCGCTGCGCGGTGTCGCCCGTTCGGCCCCGCGTGCGGCAAGACAATTCTCACCACGTCGGTCAACGGATACGGGCTGAGAATAGTGACGCCCGTCTCCTCCTCCGAGGTCGGCTTTTCCGGCGGCGGTGCAGCCCACGCATAATGCATCTTCAAAGCATCGGCCATCACGCGCGCCGTGTTGACGTTGTTCGTGCGCTTCTTGTTGCGGTCGACTTCCTGCAAACCGATGATGGACGCCTTGCCAATCTCGGCATCCTCACGAAGAAACCTGATGAGTTTTTGCAAGTCGTCGCCGCCGCGCCAGCGTATGTTGTAGGAAACAAACTTGATTTCGGCGGGCACGGGAGGCGGCGTCGCGGGCATCTGCGACGCCTGCCCGGTTTCGAGAAGATTGGAATCCGCCGCCGTGTCGGTGGCGGTCTGAGCCGTCGTCGTGTCGGTGAAGGACGGCGCTTGAAACAGGAAACAAGAGGCTGCAAGCACCAGACAGCAAGCCACGAATAGGCGACGACGAGAACGAGACGAAGGATTGATAATCGCCCGTTTGCCGTCCGTCTGTTGGATGGTTCGCTCTGTCCCCCGCTTGCCGTATGAGTCGCTATTTTTTGTGTTCATGATGAGGCATAGGGTGCGTCACCGGCGAAGAAGCGCGCGGCGCGCGGAAGGATGCGATAACGGCAACGGTCGGCTTCAAGCACTTCGCCGTCCGTATTGACTTTGATGGTGCGATTGAATTGGAGGTCGATTTCGCGCGCATGGAAATATGCGACGCGCTCGTCCTGGACGTGTTCGCCCGACGAGACAGATGTCAGCAGCCCTATGAAATCAAGCATGGGCATCTCTTCGATAATGCACACGTCGAGCACGCCGTCGTCGATGATGGCGTGCGGCGCGATGAGCCGACCGCCGCCGACCATGCGCGAATTGCAGACCGCGAACATCTCCACATTCATCTCACGCTCAATCGTGCGTCCCTCATCTTCGACGACGCGAATCCGCGCTTCGACGTGTTCGTAATCCATCAACACTTGCGCGCCGCCGATGAGATACGCGAACTTGCCCGCGACTGTCTTGAGTTGCGGGTTAACGGCGTCGGAGACTTCGGCGATGAAGCCGCCCGCCGAGACGTTGACGAAGCGGCGACCGTCCAAATCGCCCACGTCTGCCAGCACGGTGCGCCCCGCGAGCAGCACCTCTATCGCCGCCTCGATCTCTTCGGGCAGGCCGAGCGCGCTCGCGAAATCGTTGCCCGTGCCGAGCGGGACGAGGCCGAACGTGATGCGCTCGAACGCCCCCGCGACGCGCGCCGCGCCGTTCAGGACTTCGTTCAGAGTGCCGTCGCCGCCCGCCACGAACAGTCGATCATAATCGCCCGCGCGCGCCGCCGCCTCTGCCGCTTCCGACGCGTCGCCCGGGCCGACGGTCATCACGATATCCATCTCGCCGAACGCCGCGCGCAGCCTTTCGTTAATCGCCTGCAAATAGTCCGGCGCGCTGTCGGTGCCGGAGACGGGATTGATGATTAGACGTGATTTCATAAAGAAGCTGTCAGCTATCAGCCGTCAGCTATCAGCTTGCAAACAAAGCAATCAGGCAAAGCTGACGGCTGATAGCTGATAGCTGATGGCTCTTAAATTTCCAGACGTAGGCCGTCGCGCGCTTCGATGGTTTCGCCGTCCCAGAGTTTCGACGCTTCGGCGACGAGATCGAGTTCGTCCCATTCGGGATAGAGGTGCGAGAGCATGACGCGACGCGCGCCGGAACTCTGTGCGAGGCGCATGGCTTCGGAGAGTTCGAGATGGAGTTCGACGGGCTTGTCGCGGAAGAAAGAGCACTCCATGAGAAAGAGCGAGACGTTGGCGGCGAAGGTGGCGAGCGCGTCGGTGTAGCCCGTGTCGGAGGTGAAGGCGAGCGAGGCGTCGTCGCGGTCGGTTAACTTGAGCGCGAGGCTCTCGGAGGTGTGCGGCGTCGAGAAGGTTTCGGCGCGCAGGCCGGGGAGAATTTCAAACTCCGCCGACGGTGCCACTTCGCGTATTTCGACGGGGAAAGGTTGTTTGAGCAGGTTGTAGTCGCCCGCCTCGTCGAAGGCTCGAAAGAGTTTTTTCAGGCCGTGCGGCCCGTAGATGTGGAAGGGCTTGCGGCGCGCCTGCGTGTCGGGCGCGTGCTTCGTGCCGAAGAGGAAGGGAAAGAGTCCGCCGAGATGGTCCAGATGAAAATGGCTGATCCAGACGGCGTCGAGGTTGACCCAGTCCAGGCGTTCCTGCGCCATGCGCTGCGCGGACGCCGCGCCGACGTCGAGCAGGAGCGTCGAGCCGCCGCCGGTCTCCAACCAGTGTGCGGACGAAGCGCGCGCGGGGTGCGGGACGGACGTGCCCGATCCTAAAACGACGAGTTTCATGTTTCGCTTGTTGACCTCCCGTTGACGGAAGGCTAACAAGCGCGCGACGCCAGCGTCAAACAGTAAGGCCGCCGTGAGACGCGAAGACGAAGCGCCCCGCCCGCACAACGCCCGCTCACACAGCGCCCGCTCGCACAACGCCCGCTCGCACAATGAATGTGCACGCATGTCCGGAAATGTGCACGCGTGTCTGGACCGCCGAACTCATTGTCAGGCGAGGAAGCGTGTGATAGATTGCGCGCGTTACCCTCACGAGGATTGTTGAGCCGGAGCATTCGGCGTCTCTCAAACTCTTCTCTAAATCCTCCGACCCGATAGTCAATCCGTCATCCGTTGGCCTGACGGGCATCAGTCACAGGACAGCTAAGGAGTCGCTTATGTATTACTTCGTTCGCTCTCGCAGCGCGCTGGCCTTCGTGTGCGCGCTCGCTTGCCTGTTTTTCTTCTACGCGACGAGCACTCCGTTGCGCCGCGTGGTGGCCCAAGAGGAGCGGCGCGTGGCTGAGCGCCGACGACCGGCGCAGAGTGGACCAGACGACGTGCCTGCGGGCCTGCGCGCCGCCATCGAGAAGACGCGCGCGGACGAAGGGCGCGGGGCACGCCTTGAGGCGGACGACGCGAGCGCGCAGTATTCTTCGGCGATTGACCCATTCGTCCAGCAACAGCGGTTGCAGGCGTCCGACGCCGCCGCCGGCGACATCTTCGGCTTCACGGTCTCTGTGGATGGCGAGACGGCTATCGTCGGCGCGTATCTGGACAACAACAGTGGTGGGTCGGACGCTGGCTCGGCCTATGTCTTCGTGAGAAGCAACGGGGTGTGGAGCCAACAACAGCAGCTACGCGCCTCCGACGCCGCCTCCGGCGATATCTTCGGCACCTCGGTCTGCGTCAGCGGGGATACGATCATCGTCGGCGCGGACGGAAACGACAACAGCGGTGGGATTGACAGCGGAGCGGCCTACGTTTTCACGCGGAGCAACGGTGTGTGGACGCAGCAACAACGATTGCAGGCACCGGATGCCGCCCCCGGTGATGGCTTCGGCAGCGCGAGTTCCGTGAGCGGAGAGACGTTGATCGTCGGCGCGGGCGGGGACGACAACAGCGGCGGGACGGACGCCGGTTCGGCCTACATCTTCACCAGAAGCAACGGCGTCTGGACCGAGCAACAACGATTACAGTCGTCCGCTTCCTCCGGCGACCGCTTCGGTAACGTGGTCTCCGTGAGCGGCGAGACGGCTATCGTGGGCGCGTACCTTGACGACAACAGCGGCGGGACGGACGCCGGCTCGGTCTATGTCTTCGTGAGAAGTGGCGCGACGTGGACCGAGCAACAGCGTTTGCAGGCGTCCGGCGCTTCCTCCGGCGACATCTTCGGCGCCTCGGTTTCCCTCAGCGGCGATACTCTGATAGCTGGCTCGTATCTCGACACTCACACCGGCGGGCAAGCGGCCGGTTCAGCTTACATCTTCACCAGAAGCAACGGCGTCTGGACCGAGCAGCAGCGTTTGCAGGCGTCGGATGCTTCCTCCGGCGATCTCTTCGGCAACGCGGTCTCTGTGAGCGGCGACATAGCCGTTGTCGGCGCGGACGAGGATGACCACAGCGGCGGGCAGGGTGCCGGTTCGGCCTACGTCTTTACCAGAAGCAACGGCATGTGGACCGAGCAACAACGGTTGCAGGCATCCGACCCGGCCTCCGGCGATGTTTTCAGCCGCGCGGTTTCTGTGAGCGGCGAGACGATCTTCGTCGGCGCGGACGGAAACGACAATGGCGGCGGGGCGAACGCAGGCGCGGCCTACGTCTTCGTCAAGGGCACGGACGTGTGGGGTCGGCAAGAGCAGTTGCACCCGCCGCAGTCCATATCCGGCGCAGCCTTCGGCAACGCGGTCGCTATCAACGGCGACACGGCGATTGTCGTAGCATGGGAACATGACAATAACGACGTGGGCGTGGGCACGGGTTACTTCTTCACCAGATGCGCCGGCGTGTGGAGCCTACAGCAGCGTGTGCAGGTGACAGAGGCCGACGGCGCCGCCTTTCAATCGGTCGCCCTCGACGGCAACACGGCGATTTTCGGCTCGCCAGGGAGCGACAGGACGGCTGGCGTGGTCTACGTTTTCACCAGAAGCGGAGGCGTGTGGACGCAGCAACAGCGTTTGCAGGCTTCCGACGCCACCGGCACTCCCGTCATGGGAAACGGTCAGGGCGGCGACTTCTTCGGCACCTCGGTTTCCGTGAGCGGCGACACGGCCATTGTCGGCGCACACGAAGATGACAACAGCGGCGGGACGGACGCAGGCTCGGCCTACGTCTTCACCAGAAGCAA
>DASVTU010000024.1:0-106287 GCA_036387415.1 Pyrinomonadaceae bacterium
GAGGTAGTAGAGAGGGTAAAGGAGGTAGCGTTGGGAGGGTACGGGCATCAGGACGTACCGTTTGAGAGATTGGTGGAGGAGATGGCGCCGGAGAGGAGTTTGAGTCACACGCCGTTATTTCAGGTGATGTTTGGTCTACAAAAAATGGATGGAGAAGATGCTGTGCCGGGGATGAGAGGGGTCGAGATTTCTCCGTTCAACGTCGGTGGTACGACGGCGAAATTCGATTTGAGCCTCGGAATGGTGGAAAGTGTGAACAGACTTGAGGCAGTTTTTGAGTACAACGTGGATTTGTTCAAGGACGAGACGATAAGGAGGATGGGAGGACATTTAGAGGAATTGTTGAAGGGGATAGTGAGTGGAGAGGACGAGAGAGTGGGAGAGATGCAGATGCTGACCGAGGCTGAACGTCATCAACTCCTCGTTGAGTGGAACGACACACACATGTCGTATCCTGAGTTGTGTCTGCATGAAATATTTGAAGAACAAGCGGAGCGTACGCCAGATGCGGTTGCTCTCATTTTCGAGGATGAACGCCTCAGTTATCGAGAATTAAACAGCCGTGCGAATCAACTGGCGCAGTATCTGCGCGAGAGAGGCATCGGCGCGGAGTCGTTGGTGGCGGTAATGTTGGAGCGTTCGGTGGAGATGGTGGTGGCGTTGCTCGGAGTGTTGAAGGCGGGAGGCGCGTATGTGCCGATAGACCCGGAATATCCAGAGGAACGTGTCCACTACATGCTCGACGATAGCGGTTCGCAGATGTTGTTGACACATACTCAGTTCGCCGGAAGCTTCGACGAGCAGAGCGTGCCTGTTGTTTATCTCGATACTGAGTGGGAAAAGATTGCAAAGGGGAGCGCGCAGAATGTCGGGAGCAAGGTGGAGGGCGGACATCTGGCTTACGTTATCTACACATCCGGCACGACAGGTAAGCCGAAGGGAGTGATGGTTGAACACCGTCATCTGGTCAACACGTTGCGTGGAACTCAGGACAGTTACAAGTTTACGCAGAGGGATGTCGTGCCGTTCATCGCTTCTTTCTCGTTCGACATCGCGTTGTTTGAATTGTTCAGCCCGTTACTGGTCGGCGGCACTTCGATGCTCCTGACGAAACAACGTGTGTTGGACATTCCAGGCTTCGTCAAACTGTTGGAGCAGATTACTTTCATCCACACGCTTCCGAGTTTGATGTTGCAGATAGTTGATTACGTCAGAGAGAAACATCTGAGCGACAGATTCAGACATGTCAGGGGAGCGTTTGTGGGCGGCGATTTGGTGCCGTTGGATTTGCCGCACAAGATGAATGAAGTATTTCCGTCGGCGCAAATCTGGATTGGTTATGGCCCGACGGAGGCGTCTATCATTTGTGCAAACTTCGTCGTGCCAACCGACCGACCCATGCAGCAACACCTCATCGGGCGACCTCTCGCCAACGTCGAGATAAGAGTGTATGACAGAAATCAACAATTAGTGCCCGTCGGCGTCCCCGGCGAAATCTTTATCGGTGGCTCTGGCGTCACTCGCGGCTACCTCCATCGCGATGCCCTCACCAAAGAGAAGTTTGTCACCATCAATGGCCGACGCTTCTATCGTAGCGGAGATGTCGGAAGGTGGAGAGAGACGGGCGAGATAGAGTTTGTAGGGCGGACGGATGAGCAGGTCAAAGTGAGGGGATACAGGATAGAGTTGGGAGAGATAGAGGCGGTATTGAAGCAGCATCCTGGGGTAAAAGAGGTGGTAGTGATGGCGCAGGCGGACGAGGGAGGAGATAAACGTCTCGTCGCTTACGTTGTGCCGGAGCGTGAAGGGTTGTTGACGGTTGATGCGGTGCGAGAGTTTTTGCTTGAGAGGTTGCCGGAATATATGGTGCCTGCGGCGTTTATGTTGATGAGCGAACTGCCTCTGACGACGCAGGGCAAAGTGAATCGCCGCGCGCTGCCGACGCCCGAAGCGAAGCGACGCGACGGCAAGGGCGACTTCGTTGCGCCGCGAGACAACGTTGAACTTCAATTGACGCAAATCTGGGAAGACGTGCTCGGAACGAGTTCCATTGGAATCAAGAGCAACTTCTTCGATTTGGGCGGACACTCGCTGTTGGCCGTCCGTCTAATGTGGGTGATTGAAGACCGCTTCGGTCAAAAACTCGACCTGTCCGTCCTCTTTCAAGAGCCGACCATCGAACATCTCGCAGGGCTTCTACGCAGCGACAACGCTCCCGCGTCAGCCTCGACTCTGGTGGCTCTGCAACCGCAGGGAACAAAACGCCCATTCTTCTGTGTGCATCCCGGCGGCGGCGAAGTGCTCTGTTATTACCGCCTCGCGCAGCACCTCGGCGAGGAGCGTCCGTTTTACGGGCTGCAAGCGCCGAGCCTCGTCGAAGTGGCCGAGAGCGAAGACAACTTCAGTACCATCGACGAGCGCGCGGCAGCCTACATCCGCGCCTTGCAGTCCGTCCAACCGGAGGGGCCATATCTTCTAGGCGGGTGGTCGTTCGGCGGCGTGGTGGCTTTCGAGATGGCGCAGCAACTTCAACGCGAAGGGCACAAGGTCGGGTTGCTCGCCTTGTTCGACACGGTTGCACCGTTGCTTTCGTCTCTGCCGGAAGACCACGGCGACGCGCAGATGTTGGCGGCGCTCACCAGAGAACGCGCCAGCCAGTTAGGTAAGAAGTTGGAGCTCTCGTCGGATGAGTTGACGAATCTGGAACCCGAAGAACAGTTAAACTACGTGCTTGATAAGGTGAAGGGGGCGGGCATTTTGTCTGACGACATCCGCGAAGACCTCGCGCTCGATTGGATGCGCCGTTTGATAAAAGGTTATCGGGTGAGAGGCGACGCCTACCGCACCTACACGCCGCAGGTTTATCCCGGACGAATCACACTCTTCAAGGCCAACATCAATCCCGGCCACTTGAAGGACGAAGGAATGAAAGAAATCACGGCGCTCTATCAAGACCCGACCTACTGTTGGGGCGGCCTCTCGACCGAACAAATCAAAATCGAAAAAGTTCCCGGCTATCACGAAGTGCTGCTCTATGAGCCGAATGTACAAGTGTTGGCCGAGCGCTTGAAAGCATGCTTCGACGAAGCGGAAGCGGAGTAACCGACGGTGAAGATAATATATTTTCTTTTGCGATACTCGAAATACTCTTGGAGTGTCGTTTTAGCGGCAGCGATTGCCGGTGTCATCAGCGGCGTCAGCAGCACAGGAATGCTGGTGGTTATCAGCACGGCACTCGACCAAACCAGCAAAGTGCCGCGCCATGTGCTTGGATGGACTTTTCTCGCTCTCTGCCTCTTTGTGCCGTGTGCGAGGTTCGTGTCGCAGATATTGCTGATGCGTCTTTCGCAAGCCGCGATGTACGACCTTCGTATGCAACTCAGCAATCGCATACTGGGCGCACCTCTGCGTCGTCTGGAAGAGATTGGCGCACCCCGCCTGCTCGCTTCGCTGACCGAAGACATCTCCGTGATTACCAACGGACTCGTCAGCATCCCCACCATCTGCATGTATGGCGCGATTTTAATCTGCTGTCTCGGTTATTTAGCGTGGCTGTCGTGGTTGGTCTTTTTCGGCGTGCTCGCCTTCATCGTAGTCGGCGTGGTGGTCTTTCAACTGGGCGTGAACAAGGCGCTCGGCTTTGTCCGTCTCGCGCGCGAAGACCAGGACTCACTATTCAAACACTTCCGCGCGATGACGCAAGGCACTAAAGAACTCAAGCTCCATCAGCATCGTCGCAGGTCTTTTATCACAAGCATCCTGAGCACGACGGCCATGTCTTATCGTCGCCATAGTGTGACGGGCAGCGCCGTCTATACGCTGGTTGGTAGTTCGGCTCAGCTTTTGCACTTCGGACTCATCGGTCTGTTGATATTTTTGCTGCCCACAATTCGAGACGTAAGCGCGCAAACGATTATGAGCTACACCGTCGTGCTGCTCTACATGATGGTGCCGCTCGACGTGCTGATTTCGATTCTTCCCAATCTTGGACGCGCCAACGTGGCTCTCAAAAAGGTGGAATCTCTGGGTCTGACGTTGACGGTCGATGGTTATGAAAAGAGCGAGGCGATTATCCGCGCGGAAGCCTTACGCAGTTGGAAGCAACTGGAAATCGTCGATGTCACACATTCGTATCATCGTGAGCGTGAAAACAGCAACTTCGTTATCGGGCCGATTAATTTGACGTTGCATCCGGGCGAACTAGTCTTCATCGTCGGCGGAAACGGTAGCGGCAAAACCACTCTCGCCAAACTCCTGACTGGCCTCTACCAACCGGAGAGCGGGGAGATTCGTCTGGATGGACGCATCATCAAGGATGGAAATCTGGAACTATACAGACAGCGTTTCTCGGTGGTCTTCTCGGATTTTTATCTGTTTGACAGCCTGCTCGGTCTTGAATCGCCGCAACTCGATGCACAGGCCAAAGACTACTTAACGCAGTTTCAATTGAATCACAAAGTGCAGATTGAGGACGGCGCACTCTCCACCACTGAACTCTCGCAAGGTCAGCGCAAGCGTCTCGCGCTCCTGACGGCATATCTCGAAGACCGTCAGATTTACGTTTTCGATGAATGGGCGGCTGACCAAGACCCTGAGTTCAAAGAAATCTTCTACTACAAGCTGCTGCCCGAATTGAAGGCGAGGGGAAAAACTCTCATCGTCATCAGCCACGACGACCGTTACTATCACATCGCCGACCGCATCGTGAAATTGGACAGCGGCAAGATAGAATACGTCAAACAACTCAATCCGGCGCGCAGTATCGTTGCCGAGAACGCACCGGAGTTAGCGCCGTCGGGCGTGTTATCCGGCTCAAGCGAGTTGACAGCGAGCGACTACTTGCCCAAGTCTGAGGGCAAGTGATAGTCATTTGTCTGGAAAGTGAAAGTCAAAAAAAGTTCGACAATCGAAAAACTGATTCCAAATATCAAGCCTGTAAAGAGGCATAGGAGGCACCATGAATAGAGACGAAAAAGAAGACACCACGATTTACAAAGTGGTGGTGAACCACGAAGAACAGTATTCCATCTGGCCAGCCGACCGCGAAAACGCTCTCGGCTGGAATGATGCTGGCAAGAGCGGAACGAAGGCGGAATGTCTGTCTTACATCAGTGAAGTCTGGACAGACATGCGACCGCTCAGTCTGAGGAAAAAGATGGAAGAGGCCGCCAATAAAGGCTAACCACGGAACTCTTTTTTCGCACTGCGTCGGCAAAATTATCCAGATGAAAGCTACGACTTGGCTCCGGCTGATTTGTTTAATGGTCATCGTGATGAGCGGCAGTTGCGCTTCCAGAGTTGAGAGTGTCGTGGAGCCTTTGCATGGACACTGGGAAGGCGCTGCCGTGTTTCAGGGAGCCGAGTTGAAGATTTCGGTGGATTTCGAGGAGGGGTCGGAAGGGCTACGCGCGAGCCTCAGCAGCCCCGACCTGCTCTGGTTCAAGATGCCACTCGCGGCGGCGAGCTACAATGCTCCGCGTGTGCACTTTGAAGTCCCTCTCACCCCTCCGCGAACTGTTTTTGAAGGCACGGTCAAAGGTAAGACCATCGAAGGTTATAGCTTGGAAGGCGGACAACGCATCCCCTTCTCGCTCAGACAGGTCAGCGCCGTTCCCGAACAACCTCCGTATCGACCGGAAAATGTTCAGTTTCGCAACGCAGACGTGACTCTCAGCGGCACGCTCCTCGTTCCGTCGTCGCAACAGAAACAGCGTCATCCCGCCGTCGTCTTTCTCCACGGAGCGGGAGAGCATCCGCGTCAGGACTATCTTTTTTACGCAGACCAGTTCGCACGTCGCGGCATCGCCGCACTCGTCTACGACAAACGCGGCGTCGGCGATTCGACGGGCAACATGAGAACCGCAGACCAACACGCTCTCGTGAGCGACGCGTTGGCCGCCGTCGAATTGCTCAAAGGACGCGACGATATCGACGCTCAACGGATTGGTTTGTGGGGACACAGCCTCGGCGGCATGGTTGCGCCCATCGCCGCGTCGCGCTCCGTTGATGCGGCGTTTTTGATTCTCATCGCTCCGCCCGGCGTCACGCTCGGTGAGGCCGAGGCGTGGGATGACGAGTTTAATCTTCGCAAGCAAGGCTTCCCCGACGACGTGATTGCGCGCTCGAATCAAATCAACGCGCAGTTGAACGAATACTTGCGAACAGGGAAGGGACGCGCCGAGATTGAGACGGCTCTGCAGAACGCCCGACGCGAGAAGTGGTTCGCACAGACAGACCTGCCGGAAACCGCGCCCTCTTCGCGTGCGTCGTCTGCATACGGCGGTCTCGACTTCGATTTGAATCCGCTGCCGTTCTTTCAGAAGGTCAAAGTTCCGTTGCTCGTCGTCTTCGGCGAATTGGACAATCGCATCCCGCCGCAAAAGAGCGTGGCGCAGATTGAACAGGCGCTCAAAGATGGCGGCAACGTCGATTTCGACATCAAGATTTTTCCCGGCGCAGACCACTCCATCAGATTACCCAACGGCAAACGTCCAGACACGGGCGGCAAGTGGGATTGGGCGCGCATCGCGCCGGGCTACATGGAAACCGTGCTCGATTGGACGCAAAAGCGCGTGGGCTTGAGTCAGAAATAATCAGCGACGATTTTGAAAGGAGAGCGCATGATGAAACAACATCAGCCCACGCCAAACCCGACGAGCGCGGAAGCCGTAGCCTTTGAAGGAGCGGAGACGGGGCACATCTCGCTCGGTTATGGCAGCAAGAATTATTCGTTTCGCTACGACCCGCAGAGGTTTGAAGTCGTCGCTCCCCACGACGCAGCGACCGAGGCGTCGAGCGATGCGGCGCTCGATGCTGCGCTCAGCAATCCGATTAACTCACGCCCACTCGAAGAGATTGTTGACCCGACGGACAAGGTAGTCATCGTCGTTCCTGATGCGACGCGTGCGGCTGGCGTCGAACGTATCGTGTCGCTGTACTATCGTCGTTTGACTCGTCATGGTTTGGCGAATAATCAAATCTCGCTGCTGATTGGCGGCGGCATTCATCGACCTCCCACGCCCGCCGAGATTCAAACCATCGCGGGCGCCGAGGTCGCGCAAAATCTCGCCGTCCATCCCCACGATGCGAACGATTATTCCATGCTCGCCACTGTGGGAAAGACGAGGCGCGGCACGCCCATCGAGTTAAATCGTCGTCTGCTCGAAGTCGACCGCGTGCTCGTCGTCGGCGGTATCACGTTTCACTATTTCGCGGGCTTCTCCGGCGGACGCAAGGCGATTCTTCCCGGTTGCGCTTCCGAGCGCGCGATTCAGGCGAATCATCTACTCTCGTTCGATGTCGAGAGGATGGACAAGAGAATCGGCGTCGCCTCCGGCCTGCTCGACGGCAACGCCGTGCATGAAGATATGGAGGAGGCTGTCGGAATGCTCGAACCGTCGTTTCTGGTCAACACGGTTCTTAACGCGCGCAACGAAATCAACGCCGTCTATGCGGGCGACTGGCGCGCGGCGCACCGACGCGGATGTGAAGAATACAGCGCCTCACATTCGGTCGAAGTGACGGCGAAGCGGCCTCTGGTTGTGGTCAGCGTCGGCGGCGCACCGCGCGACATCAATCTCATTCAGTCGCACAAAGCGATGGAACATGCCTCCGGTCTTCTGGAAGAAGGCGGGACGATGATTGTGCTGGCCGAGTGCGCCCAAGGTCTGGGACGCGATGATTTTCTGAGATGGTTCGTCGCGGGCGGGTCGCGTGCGACGGCAGAGATGCTTTTGCAGGATTACAAAATCAACGGTCAGACGGCGTGGGGATTACGACGCAAGGCCGAACGCTTTCGTCTGTTATTGGTTTCAGCCTTAGCGCCCGACGTGGTTCGACTGATGGGCTTGGAGCCGCACACGTCTCTAGAATCAGCAATGGCCGAAGTTTCCGCCGTCGAACCCGGCTATATCATGCCCGGTGGTTTGACGACGCTGCCGCGCCTTAACAATTTCCATCCCCAAGCCGTCGCCGCATAAACACATCAACAGTAGTTTGTCTGTCAGACAATCGCTGCGAGCTTTCATGTCAAACATCTTGAGATGTGCGAGCGTCCGCACGTCTTGCACATAAGCCGTCGAGTTTCAAACGGCGCAAGGATTCCTCCGTCTTGAACCATTGAAATCGGAGAAGCAAACGTCCAGCCACGCAGAGCGTGGATTGTAGAAGGAGGGGAGATTCGATGAATAACCATTACGAGTATTTGATTATCGGTGCGGGTCCCGCCGGACTCCAGATGGCCTATTGCATGGAACAGTCAGGCCATTCATATCTCATCTTGGAACGCGGTAGTTCCGCCGGCACGTTCTTCAAAAAATTTCCGCGGCACCGGAAACTAATCTCTATCAATAAAGTCTACACGGGACACGACGACGCCGAATTGAACTTGAGATGGGATTGGAACTCGCTGCTTTCCGGCGATGAAAAGATGCTTTATAAGCAATACAGCAAACGCTTCTTCCCCGCCGCCGATACGATGATTGATTACCTCAAGGGCTTCGCCGAACACTTCCAACTCAAGATTAAATATGATGTCGAAGTCTCGAATATTTCAAAGAAAGACCAGCAATTCCGCGTCGAAGACAGGGATGGGAATGTTTACACTTGCCTGCGTCTCATCATCGCAACCGGCCTGAACCGTCCCTTCGTTCCGCCCATACCGGGCATCGAATTGGCTGAGAATTACACGGAAGTTTCAGTTGACCCGGATGAGTTCACGGGTCAGAGGGTGTTGATTATCGGCAAGGGAAACTCCGGTTTTGAAACCGCCGACAACATCACGGAAACCACCGCAACGATTCATCTGGCAAGCCCGCATCCGCTGCGACTCGCATGGAAGTCGCACCACGTCGGTCATCTACGCGCGGTCAATAATAACCTCCTCGATACCTATCTGCTGAAGGCGCAGAACGGCCTTCTCGACGCAAAGATAAATTCTATCGAGCGCACGAATGGAAAGCTCACTGTGAGCTTTTCGTATCAACGCGCGCACGGGGCAACCGTCGAGTATCAGTACGACCGCATCATAGTTTGCGCTGGATTCCGTTTCGACGATTCAATCTTCGACGAATCATGCCGACCCGCGCTAGTGATAGACGAGCGTTTTCCAGACCAGACCAGCGAATGGGAATCGACGACGGTCAAAGACCTATTCTTCGCCGGAAATCTGATGCAGATGCGCGACTTCAAAAAGACCGCCTCCGCTTTTATTCATGGTTTTCGCTATAACGTGCGCGCCCTGTATCACATTTTGGAGCGCAAGTATCACGGCAAGGAGTGGCCGAGTCGGTCTATCGCGGCTACACCCGAAGCCGTCCTGGATGCTGTCCTCGATCGTTTGAACCGAAGCTCGGCGCTCTGGCAGCAGACGGGCTTCATCTGCGATTTGGTAGTCGTCTCAACGGAAGACGGCGAAGCGCGTTACTATGAAGAACTGCCCGTAGACTACGTGCGCGAGAGCGACTTCGGACAGCAACAGCATTACTATCTGGTGACATTAGAATACGGCCCTGATTATCCCGATTACCCCTTCGACTTCGTTCGTTTCATAGGCCCCGACGAGGGACATTTGAACCCGCAGCTACATCCGATTATCCGCCGCTTCAATGGTTCAACGCTCGTCGCCGAGCATCATATACAGGAAGACTTGGAAGGGCGTTGGCTCACAGACAACTACATTCTCCCGCTCCGAGCCTTCTTCCAGAAACAACTCGCTTAACCCGCCTAAAGATTCTCTCAAAGGCTTTCGCAAAAAAGACTGTGGGTGCAGATTTTGAATCTGCACCCACAGTCTTTTTTGTTTTTCATGCTAACGAACGTTGCTCCGCGCAAATTCTCCAATCAGGGCTGGCCGAATCTGGCGCGGTACTCGCCGGAGATGAGAAACGACCTGACCATCTGCGCACCGATGTAGTCGCCATTATGTTCGTTAAGTTTGCGAAGCCAGAAATTATAGCCCGCGAAGTCGAGCGTCGGCTCGGGCGGGTCTTCGGGATTTCGCCTGAGATAGCCGAAATATTCCATCAGCACGAAGGCGCGATTGAATTCGAGTGCCCGCAAATCAGCATCGTCGGCCACTTCTCTGAGCGCCTGCGCGCGACTGATTTGCCCACCGTTCAGACGTGCGACGAGGCTGTTGCGTTCATCGGTTGAAAGCACGCCTCCTGTGCGTGCGTTGAGTGTGTCGATGAACTGTTCGTTGGACATCGAGCCGTAGACGGCGAGGAAGCGACGCCGCTGCACGAATTCATTCAGCCACGCCTGAATGTTTGCTTCGAGCAGTTGCTCCCACCCCGGTTGATTGACCACGACACCGCGCGCAACCTGCTGTGTTTCGGGGAGAAACTCCTGAATCGTGATGGGCACGGGTTTACCCGGAATGTCGCCGAAGGCGGCCTTGTAAGCACGGTAGACGAAGTAGCCCGTCTGCTGAAACTCTGCCGAGAGGAAGAACGCGGCGGAGACATTCTGACGACGATTATCACGGCAAGCAGCGTCGGCGCCGCAACTGATAATCTGGTCTGTCCAGAAGGAAAGCCCTGCGGCGTCGGGTTCGCGGTTGAGAAAGTCGAGATAGTGTTGGCGGACGAAGGTGCGCGATTCGTCAATCGGGTTTGGCGACTGATTGAAGGCCGGGTATCTCGGCAATGAATTGATGGTGTTCTGGTCGCACGTCGTGAGCTTGAGAGGCATGTTGTTGGCGGCGTCGTTGATATTGCAGATGTAGTTCATGATGGTCGCGCCGTCCGGCTGGTCGCAAGGGTTGCCGGAGGCGGTGGAGGGATGGTCAAGCCCCATCGTGTGCCCTACTTCGTGCAGCGTGAGTTTGATGATGTAGTTTTCGTAGCCGGGTTGATTTGGGTCGCCGATGAGAATTGAAGTGCCCGCGAAGGTGGCGTTGGGGTCGAAGGTCAGAGTCGCGGAAACGACTGTGCCGTCGGAGGTGAAATTCTTTCCAGCGAAGGCGGGGACGTTTCCGCCGAGGCTGCCGTTGAGAAATCTGAACTGGAAATTCTGTCCGGTCGAATCCTCCTCGAACCTGACGCGCGCATGGTTGACGCTGTTGGCGCGGTTCCATTCCGCGAGCGCCCAACGAATCTGTCGCTTCTGTTCGTTGTTGAGACTGGGTTCGAGGAAGAAGCGCACGGTCGCGCCGCGTCCCCAACCGATATTGTCACTCGTCGCACACTGCGCGTAGACGCTCGACGCCCCGGCACACAGCGCAGTAGAAAATAACAGCGTCAGCAGCATGCGACGCAAAAATTTATTCCGACCCGGCAGGCTTTTCATTATCCCTCCTCATCCCTCCTCGTTGATTTCGCGTCCGGCCATCGCCCAAGCCATTTCGAGATTCGCATGCGGCGAAATTGGCATGTGTTGAAGTTGATAATCTCTCGTCGGAAAGACGGATTTATGGTGGGGAGATGCTGTCGTCCGGCAGCAAGAGAAATGCCATGAAACTCTGCTGCTTCCGCCGCGAGCGAATTAGACGCGAAACCCTGTGAATTAGATGATTTGAATAGTGGAAGGATGTCGAAAATTGCGCGCACGCGCGACCCGCGAGCGGTTGCCGACTGAACGAAAAATAATCAGTGTTTAAGCCTCGCGGTACTAATAAGATACAAAAACGTAGCTCGAAACGCCGTTAAATCTGGTATCTGTTGGACGCGTTGCTGGCATCGTATTTGCAGTTTATATGAGGCCGATGAAACAAAAAAATAACAACCGACTCGTTTTCAAATTCGTTCCCGCCTTGCTGCTTTGGGGCATCGCGGTCTGTTTGGCTGTGACGGCGGTTCCGTCGCTGGCTGGTTCTGTGCTGGCAGTGCAAAAAGGGGATTCAAAGAGCGTTGCGGCGGTTCAGAACCCTGCGGTAACGGCGTTTGAGGAAGACGTCAAGGAGTACGCCAAACTCCGCGAGGGATTGGAAGAGAAACTGCCCAAACTGCACAAAGAGAGTACGCCCGAACAAATCGAAGCGCATAAGAAAGCCTTTGAGGCAGCCGTGAGAACGGCTCGGAGCGACGCGAAACCCGGCAGCCTGTTTACGCCGGAGATTGCGGCGCACATCCGCGCGACGATTAAAAACGAGTTCAAGGGCGCGGAGCGACAAGAACTGCGTGAGGAGGTGTTGGATGCGGACACGAAAGGCGTACCGTTGCGTGTCAATTATCCATATCCCGAAACGAAAGAGTTGACGCAGATTCCGCCGACGCTGCTGCTGAAACTACCACAACTGCCGAAGCAAGTGCGTTATCGTTTCGTCGGACAGCATCTCCTACTCGTTGACAGGGAAAACGGACTCATTATCGACTACATGTTGAACGCCCTGCCGTAGCGCGGGCGCGGACGAAGGAGCAGAGAAATGAAACGGATTCTTGCGTCGATTTTTACAGTCTTTATTTGCAGCGCATTTATTGCAGACGCACGCGCTCAGAATCCCGCAGCCGAAAACGCCGGAGCGAGCAGCGCCGCAACGACCAACGCGGTCGGCGAAGCTGTCAGCCTCCGTCTACCCATGAAGGACGGCTCTTTGCGTTTCGCGGTCATCGGCGACACGGGCACGGGTACAGAGCAACAGCAGCAGTTAGCCGACGTGATGGTTCAATCCAGACGGGCGTTTCCCTTCGAGTTTGTCTTGATGATGGGCGATAACATGTACGGTGGCGAGAAAGCCGAAGACTTCAAGACGAAATTCGAGTCGATTTATAAGAAACTGTTGGACGATAAAGTGAAGTTTTACGCGACGCTCGGCAACCACGACGAATCCAACCAGCGTTTTTATGACCACTTCAACATGAACGGCGAGGAGTATTATCGTTTCAAAAAAGGCAACGTCTCTTTCTACTCGCTCAACAGCAACTACATGGACAAGCGGCAGTTGAAATGGTTCGAGGAAGAACTCGCCAAAGACGACTCGAAATGGAAAATCTGTTTCATGCATCACCCGCCCTACTCGTCCGGCAAAAAGCACGGCTCCGACAAGGAGACGCGCGAGGTCGTCGAACCGATATTTTTGAAGTACGGAGTTAACGTGGTGTTCGCCGGACACGAACATTTTTATGAACGCATCAAGCCGCAAAAAGGCATCCACTATTTCATCTCCGGCGCGGGCGGCAAATTAAGGCCGGGCGACGTGAAAAAACAGTCGCCGCTGACGGAGAAGTCGTTCGACGAAGATATGTCTTTCATGATTCTCGAAGTGGTTGACGACCAACTCCATTTTCAGGTCATTTCGCGCGCGGGCAAGACGGTGGATGCGGGCATCGTGCCGAACCAGCGCAAGGCCGCGAGCAGCGCCTCCAACTAATCCTTCCTTTCCGGCGTCGGGGCGGTCGAATTGATGTAGTTTGTGCGGTCGTTTATACTGGTCAGGTTAAACGGCAACGTCACTTTGTGCATCAAAAGTTCCTGTGTGGAATACTCCTGTGCAGCATGAAGTAACCGGACTGTTCATCCATCCGACCGACCGATTAATAATTATGATGGATGACGCGCAGCCACATACCTGCAAGCATTTCTCCCAAATTGCAGCGAACTATCTGGCTTTTCGCAATTATGACCCCCGAACGCTGGAAGCAGATTGAGGAAGTTTTTCAAGCGGCGCTCGACCTTCCCGAAGGCGAGCGGCGCTCTTTCATCGCCAAAACTTGCGGCGGAGACGACGAACTGTGCAGGGAAGTCGAGGTGCTCATTTCGCAGTATGCGGAGGCGGGCGACTTCATCGAAACGCCTCCGCTCGCGGGCACCGTCCTCGACCCCGCCACCACCGATTCACATCAGACATGGCTGATGAACGATTTCGACGACCCCTCCATCGGGCGTCGCATCGGCGCGTATCGCATCATCCGCGAAATCGGGCGCGGCGGCATGGGCGCGGTCTATCTTGCCGAACGCGCCGACAGCGAGTTTCGTAAGCGCGTCGCCATCAAACTCATCAAACGCGGGATGGATACCGATTTCATCCTCCGTCGTTTCCGCAACGAACGACAAATCCTCGCCACACTCGACCATCCCAACATCGCGCGACTCTTAGACGGCGGCACCACAGACGACGGCTTGCCCTATTTCGTCATGGAGCATATCGAGGGGCTGCCCATCTATCGCTTCTGCGACGAGCGGAGACTGACCATCCACGAACGCCTGCGCCTCTTTCGTCCGCTCTGCGACGCGGTGCATTACGCGCACCGCAACCTCGTCATCCATCGCGACATCAAGCCCTCAAACATCCTCGTCATCGCCGACGGCGTGCCCAAACTCCTCGACTTCGGCATCGCCAAACTCCTGAACCCCGAACTCGCCGCCGATATCACGCTCGACCCGACGGCGACCGCCATGCGTCTGATGACGCCCGAATATGCCAGCCCCGAGCAGGTGCAAGGTCTGGTCGCCACGCCCGCCACAGACGTTTATTCGCTCGGTGTGCTGCTCTACGAGTTGCTGACCGGACACCGCCCCTATCGCCTCCGCAATCGCGCGCCGCATGAGATTGCGCGCGTTATTTGCGAGGAAGAACCCGCGCATCCGAGCATCGTCATCACACGCCCAGACGACCTTCTCTCCATGCCTCCGCGCGGCGGCGAAACGACCACCCTCGAACATCTCTACGGGAGCCGTGGCTCGACGGTCGAAGCCTTGCGCCGTGATTTGGCGGGCGACTTAGACAACATCGTGATGAAGGCGTTGCGTAAAGAGCCGGAATTACGTTATGCGTCTGCCGAAGAATTGCGCGACGACATCACACTCTATCTTGAGGGGCGTACCGTCTCCGCGCCGCTCTACATGCCCGCCGCCATGCGCGATGCGGCACACGGTGCGACGGACGCGCCCGCCGATGAGAATTCGCTCGCCGTCTTGCCCTTCAAACTGCTCGACGTGCATCGCGGCGGAGACACAGGCGACGATTATCTCGGCGTCGGACTCGCCGATACGCTGATTACGCGTCTCAGCCAGTTGCGTCGCTTCGTCGTCCGCCCGACCAGCAGCGTCGCGCGCTACGGCGGTGACACAGATTCGCTCGCCGCCGGACGCGAACTCAGCGTGGCCTTCGTCCTCGACGGTCGTATCCGTCGCTCTGGCGAGAGCATTCGCGTCACGGTTCAACTGTTGGATGTGGACAACGGCGCATCTGTCTGGGCAGGCCAGTTCGACGAGAAGTTTACAGACGTACTCAGCCTCGAAGATGCCATCTCGTCGCAGGTCGCGGGAGCCATCGTTCCACATTTGACGCACGAAGAACGGCGTCAGCTTTCCAAACGTGGAACCGATAACCCCGACGCCTACGAAGCCTACATGCGCGGGCGTTACTACTGGAACACTTTCACCGAAGAAGGACTTGCCAAAGCCCTGCTGTGTTACAACCGCGCCGTCGCCTGCGCGCCCGACTACGCGCTCGCCTACACGGGCATCGCCGATTATTACAACTGGCTCGGCATCTATGCCGTCCTGCCGTTTGCAGAGACATCAGCCGCCGCCAAAGAAGCCGCGCTCAAAGCCGTGGCGCTTGACGACTCTCTGGCCGAAGCCTATTCCGCGCTCGGCTTCGCCACACTCATGCACGATTTCGACTGGGAGACAACGGGGCGACATCTCCGTCGTGCGCTTGAGTTGAATCCCAACTACGTGACGGGGCGGCTCTGGTATTGCTACTTTCTCGGCATGTCCGGGCGGTTCGATGAGGCGCTCGCACAGGTGCGCGAGGCGGTCGAACTCGACCCGCTCACGCCCTTCGTCCAGCAAACTCTCAGTTGGATTTATTACCACGCGCGACGCTACGACGAATCGGTCGCCGCCGCACGCAAAGTGTCCGCCTACGAGCCGCGTTATGGATTGACGCACGTTTTTCTCGGTCAGGTGCTCTGGCGACAGACGGGCGAATTCGAGGAGGCCATCGAAGCCGGACAGAAAGCCATCGAACTACTCGGCAGAAGCCCTTACACGCTCATCTGGCTCGCATCAACCTACGCGGCTGCCGCGCGACGCGACGAGGCGCTCACCCTGCTCGAAGAAATCGAGCGGATGTCCGCCGTGCGTTACGTCTCTCCTTATTTGCTGGCGATGGTCTATTGTTATCTGGGCGACCACGAAAGGGCGTTTGCCGAACTCGAACGCGCATGGGAGATTCGCGATGGGCGACTGACCTGGCTCGGCGTTGACCCGAACTTCGACCGCTTGCGCGGCGACCCGCGTCTCGCCGATTTGCTCCGACGCACCAACAATCCCACGGTCGAACGCGTCCATGCCGACAACGTGACGGGCGTCAAATCGGTCGCCGTCCTGCCGTTCAAGTTGTTCAATCCCGTCAAGGGCGACGACACGGGCGACGAATATCTCGGCGTCGGACTCGCCGACGCACTCATCGCGCGCCTGAGCGCCGTTCGCCGTATCGTCGTGCGCCCGACGAGCAGCGTCTTGCGTTATCGCAGCGACGCCGACCCGCTTGCCGCAGGCCGCGAGATGGGCGTCGATTACATCATCGACGGAACCATTCGCCGCGCGGGCGCGACGCTGCGCGTCTCCGCTCAACTCTTGAGCGTCGTCGAAGGTGCGACTCGTTGGGCTGGCAAGTTTGACGAGAAGTTGACTGACGTGCTGCAAATCGAAGATTCGATTTCCGAACAGGTGGCGCGTGCGTTGGTGCTACATCTGACGACCGACGAGCACCGCCAACTCGGCAAACGCGGAACCGATAACCCCGACGCCTACGAAGCCTACATGCGCGGGCGTTATTATTGGAGCGAGTTTACCGAAGAGGGTTTCATCCGAGCGCTCGACAGCTACAATCGTGCCATCGAACTCGACCCTTCCTACGCCGCCGCCTACAGCGGCATCGCCGATTATTACAACTGGCTTGGCGTCTATGGCATACGCCCTTTTGCCGAGTGTGCCGCCGCCGCGAGGCAAGCGGCGCAGCAGGCCGTGGAGTTGGACGACACATCCGCCGAAGCCTACAGCGCGCTCGGCTTCGCCGTCATCACGCACGACTTCGACTGGACAAATGCCGAAGCACAACACCGTCGCGCCATTGAAATCAATCCGAACTACGCGACGGCGCATCAGTGGTACAGCTTCCATCTTCAGATGGAAGGGCGCTTCGATCAGGCCATCGCCGAGATGCGTCGCGCCAGCGAACTCGACCCGCTCACGCCGAGCATTCTCCAATCGCTCGGTTGGTGCTACTACCAGGCGCGACGCTACGACGAATCGCTTGCCACCTATCGCACCATGCTTGACGCCGTGCCTAACTTCGCCTATGGACTTAGCAGCTATGCGTGGACGCTCCGGCAAGTCGGGAAATATACGGAAGCCGTCGCGGCGGCAGAAAAGGCGGTCGAACTTTCAAGTGATAGTCAGTTCTTCCTGAACGGACTTGCCGCCTCGCTCGCTTCGGCGGGCAGGCACGCGGACGCACGCCAAACGCTCGCAAAACTCCGCGAGATGCGATCGCGACGCTACGTGTCGCCCTATCATCTCTCGCTCGTTCATCTATGGCTTGGCGAACGCGAACAGTCGCTCGCGCTGCTGCGCGAAGCCTATGACATCCGCGACGGCTGGCTCGTCTGGCTCGGCGTTGAACCGCAGTTCGACTCCTTGCGCGGCGACCCGCTCTTTGAAGACATCCTGAAGAAAACCGGAAACCCTCTGCTCACACGTCGCGCCGCCTCGTCTGCCTCACGTCGCGCATCCGTGTCCGGCAATCTTTCCCCGACCCCGCGCCTGAAAGACACCACCGCTTCATCAGGCGTCGCCGCCGCAGGAAACACATCCACCGCCGAGAAACCTAAGCACACCGTCAACGAAGAAGCGCACCAGCTTTACGTCGCCGGACACTACTTCGCTTCGCGTCGTACCGCCGACGGACTACGGCAGGCCATTCAGAGACTCGAACGCGCCGTCGAACTCGACCCCGGCTATTCGCTCGCATACGCCGAACTAGCCGACTGCCACGCGCTTCTGAACTGGTACGTCGAACCTCCGCCCGCCGGTGCCTTCGAGCGTGCCAAGCAGGCCGCGCTCAAAGCCGTCGAGGCAGACCCCGGACTCGCCGATGCACACGCGTCGCTCGGTTTCGTCAAACTTCATTACGACCGCGACTGGGAAGGCGCGGAACGTGAGTTTCGCTATGCCATCGAGTTGCAGCCCGAAAACACCGTCTCGCACCGTTGGTATGCCTTCACGCTCTCAGCCCTCGGACGCCACGATGAAGCCATCGCGCAGATTAAACGCGCGCAGGAACTCTCGCCGCGTTCGCCCGTCACCGCGACGGCGGTCGCCAACGTTCTCTTTTTCGCGCAGCGATTCGACGAAGCCATCGAACAATGCCGACGCGCGCTCGAACTTGACCCCGGCTCGCTTTCCACGCACATCGTTCTGCGTTGGTCTTACGAACGCAAGGGCATGCACGACGAAGCACTCGCCGTCAACGAGCAGGAACGCGCCTTCGTCGGCGATACTCCGACGACACGCGCCAAACGCGCGCACGTCCTCGCCTCCTGCGGACGCGTGGATGAAGCGCGCGAGATTCTCAACGACATCATTCAACGCCGCGACGAACAGTGGGTGACGGCATACGAAATCGCGGTTATCTTCGCCCTGCTCGGTGAGCACGAAGAAGCCTTCAAGTGGCTCACGCAGGCCGAGAAGGAAAACGCCGTCGGTTTGACATACATCCGCGTTGACCCGCGCATCGACAGCCTCCGCCACGACCCGCGCTTCGACGATATGATTCAGCGCATGAACACTCCCACACGCTGAATCAAATCGCCAACTCTCTCCACACATGCGTTATGATGACGAAGAAGTTTAAGCAGCTTTCTGTTCGTCGTCTCGCTTGACGCTTGACTCCGACAGCGCGGCGACGTGCAGGATGACTGAAAAGATGAACGAAGGGTGGTTCGCCAACAATGCCGACATGGGTCAAGGTTATCTTCATCATCATCATGGGGACGGCGGTGGTCACCGGATGCGTCTATTTCGTCTGGTGGGCGGTTTCTATCTACAAGGTCAGACAGGCCAGGCGGCGTCCGCTTCGTGCGGAACGCCGAACGCTCTGGCGCGACCCCGGTGCGGTTGAACGACTCGATTTTCATGGCGGCCCCGGCGGTCGTCAGGGTGCGCCCCGACCTCCTTTTGTTTTCATGGAAGAACATTCGAGCGGCTCGAATCCGTGTCTCTCCGTGAGGGATGCGAACGAGCGGACGTGGCGCGTGAAATGGGGCGACGAGGTGCGCTCCGAAACCTTCGCGACGCGTCTGGTCTGGGCGGCTGGCTTTCACGTCGAGCAAGCCTACTTCGTTCCCGAAGGCCACATCGAAGGCGCGACCACGCTCGAACGCGCACGCAGTTGCGTCAACGAAGATTGCACATTCAAAGATGCGCGGTTCGAGTTGGATGAAAAAGGCGTGCGAAAATTGTTCGACGAACATGGATGGGCTTGGGACGACAATCCCTTCGTGGGCACGAAAGAGTTAAACGGTCTGAGCATCATGATTATGCTCACGTCAAACTGGGACAACAAAGATGTGCGCGACGTGGCACGCGGTTCAAACACGGCCATCTTCGAGCACCGTCTGAAGGATGGAAGCATCGAGGCGCGTTATCTCATCATCGACTGGGGAGCTTCGATGGGGAAGTGGGGCGCGCCGCTTTTCAGGAGCAAGTGGGACAGCGAAGGTTATGAAGCGCAGACGCCGGAATTCGTCAGCGGCGTCGAAGACGGGATGGTCAAATGGAGCTACATCGGACAGCGCACAGATGAAGCGCGCGCAGACATCAGCGTCTCCGACGTGCGCTGGCTGTGTCGTTACATTGGGCGAATTACTGACGACCAACTCCGCGAAGGACTCATCGCCAGCGGTGCCACACACAAAGAAGTAGAACAATTCACGCGAGCCATCCGCGACCGCATCAACCAACTCAAACGAGTCTGCGAAAGCTAAAGAAGGAAAAAGCAAAAGGCAAAAGTGAGGAATAAGTGTCTTCTTCCTCACTTTTGCCTTTGGCTCTTTACCTTTTTTCCTTTATTTCGCGCGGTAGTTCTGCGGGTCGAAGTCGTTAAAAAACCAGTCGAGAAGCGGCTGATGTCCACGCGCCGCGTACCAACCGTAGGTCATCATCTCGTTGAACGCCTGCTCTTTCGTCCAACCGCAATCGGCTACACGGTAGGCGGCGACGAGCATCCCTGTGCGATGTCTGCCGCCGCGACAGTGTGTGAAGACTGTCCCGCCCTGCTCCGACGAGCGCACGTAATCAAACCACTCGCGCACCCTGTCGGCTGACGGCTTCGCTGTGTCCGAGAAGGGTATGTGATGCCACGCGCCGACGCCCGCGTTGAGCGCGCGTTCCTTATCCTCTCGAACTTCGTGTTCGATGATGCTGCACACCCTTCGCACGTCCAGAACATCGACGAGCGCACGATACCCCGCCGCATTAGGCAGCGCGCCACGATAAATCGTGTCGCTCACCTTTCCGAAATTGCGTATCGGAATATTGAAAGGATTCCTCTTCGACCTCGACCTGCCCCACTGTAGCAACCACACCATCTCTCCACCCCTCCCCTTATCCACCAAAACAGATTTACAAAACGCGCTTCAAAGCTTTTGAGCAGATAACTACGCCCGCACAAAAACACTTCTTTTGAAACGCGCACCGACAGCAACGCATGGCAGGAGCAGTCGTAGTGTCGCCCGCCATGTCGTGCTGAAAGGCCGGAGTTGGTTGTATGGCAGCGTCGATACGTGAGCCGCGAACTCATCGAAGGCATTCTTCTGCGGGATGAGTTCGCATGGAAAATCAAGCCCCATCTGCGCTTGGAGAGACTATGAAAGCTCTATCTAAGCACACGGGGTCATTGATTTTTTCGGCGACGCAGATAAATCAAAAGCGGCGGGATGCTCTTACGGCTCAACCAAACCTTTCTTCAAGTTGCGCTGCCACGCCTCATAATTTCGTACGCGCCGTTTCGCCTGTTTATATGTCAACTTCAATTGCTCGGCGACATAGTTAATGCGTTCGGTGCGGTCACGCTTCTGGTCGTAGGGGTTGCCCTGTGCACGGCGGTAGAGTGCATATGCGCGTTCCCATTCCGCTTTGATTTCAAGTGTTGCTTGGATTCCTCTTAATTCAGGCATGTCACTATTTAAACTTTCGACCGTCAATCCTTTGGCTGAATTTTGTAGCAGTTTTGTGCCCCGGTCATTATCGCCGGTCTTATTCCGACCCCTTCTTTTGGCTTGACCGTTTGGCGGGCGCTTGCGCTACTAAATTTAATACATTAGCGCGCATACGTAAATTGTTTGCGGCGACCTTGCAAGGTGCCGCCGACTGACGACGCAGATACACAATTGCCTCCGCGTCGCCAGCCTTCGTGCAAATTAGTCGCGTTCCAGACGTTTGCGTGCTTCACGTCGTTCGCGTTCGTTGTCGGTTTCGGGGTATCTCAATCTCAACTCTTTGAGTTTTTTTACAACGAGGTCGGCGACCATGAGCGCGCTGAACCAGCGATTGTCTGCCGGAACGACGTACCACGACGCCGATTTCGTGCTCGTCTCGTTCAAGACATCCTCGAAGGCTTTCATGTAATCGTCCCAGTGCTCGCGGTCTTCGATGTCGGTCATGGAAAACTTCCACTTCTTTTCGGGCACGTCGAGTCGCTCCAACAATCTCTCCTTTTGCTTCTCCTTCGAGAGATGAAGAAAAAACTTCATGATGATAAAACCGTTTTCAGAGAGATACTGCTCGTAGTTGTTGATTTGGTTGAAGCGTTGTTTCCAGATGTTTTTGGATTTACGAATGGCGGGTGGCAACCCTTGTTCCTCAAGGCGTTCGGGATGCACGCGCGTCGAAAGCACTTCCTCGTAGTATGAGCGATTGAAGATGCCGATGCGCCCGCGTTGCGGCAACTCTTTGGAGAAGCGCCAGAGGTAATCGTGTTTGAGTTCTCCCTCGGCGGGCTTGTCGAACTTCGGCACGGTGCATCCTTGCGGGTCAACGCTCGACATGACGTGTTTGATGGTGCCGTCTTTGCCTGCGCCGTCCATCCCTTGAAAGATAAGAAGCAGGGCGCGCGTCTCCTGCGCGAGAAACATGTCTTGATAGCGCGCGAGGGTGTCACAATCCTTGCGTATTTTGGTCTCTGCTTCTTCCTCGCTTGTGAATTCGCCTGTGGATGCGGGGTCGTAATCTTTGAGTCGTATTTTCCGGCTGACGGGTACGACGAAACGTTGATGGTTCATTGGCTGGTAATAGTGAGTCGCCTGACTAACACGACGCGGGCGCGTTTTCAAAAAATGACGACGCGACACCAAAACGTCGTGATTCGATAAAGCGACTCCTGACGAAACCTCCTTGATTTATTCTGCAAATAGATTCTTACACGCGAGCCATACAGGATTAGCTCAGCTTTGCCGACGCTTCCTTGACGGCAAAATTTTCAAGCCGCGCACGCCCTTCAAGTCGAGTCGAAAGAGAGCGCCACGGCTTGTCTTTTCGTCGCCGACGGCTCCTGTGATGTAGAGTTGATTCATGCGCGCGCCGCCGAACGCGACGTTGCTTGTCGTCAAATTGCCGCCGGGATAGCGTCTGAGAAGTTTGCCCGCAGGGCTGAACACTTGCACTTGATGCATCCCGTAATGCGCGACAAAGAGATTGCCGTCGCTATCGAGACACATCCCGTCCGGCGCGTTGGCAATCTGGTCTCCCTCTTTCGTCGGAAGGTTGGCGAAGACACGCATCGCGCCGACCTTGCCCGGCGACACGACATCGTAACTCAGTATGCGATTGCGTTCGCTCTCGGCGACGAGCAACGTCTTTCCGTCGGGACGAAGTACGATGCCGTTGGGGAAGGCCAAGCCCTCGGCAACGAGATGCGTGCGGCCTCCCGCATCGACATAGTGAACCGTGCCAATCGGACGCTCTGCATTCGAGCCGCCGGGGTCTGTGAAATAAAAGCCGCCGCCCTTTGGGTCGAGTGTGAGGTCGTTCGGCGCACGCAAGGGTTTGCCGTCGTAGTGCGCTGATGCCTTACCGATAACCGCGCCGTCGGCGGCGAGATGAAGAACTGCGTGCTGGCTTCCGTCGCAGACGAGGTGCGTGCCGTCGGCGAGGATTTTATGGCCGTTTGGCGCACCCGTTCGCGCCCAGACGGTTGCCGCGCCGTCCGTGCCGATGCGGTAGATAGTTCCGTTGTAAGTGTCGGAGATGTATGCGCGTCCGTCGTGGTCGAAGACAACGCCTTCGGTGTAGTTCGGCACTTCGGTCACTTTAATGGGACGCACGCTCTCCTCCGGCGGCAAACTGCCCGCCGTTCCATAGAGCGCGAAGACGAAGACCAACACCGCCGAGATACTTTTCACACTACCATTCTCCTGTTTTCCAAATCTCTACCGGAACCTAAGCACACGGATGCAGTTCTCTCCGCCCATCGGCGAACGCGGCGAGGGAAGAGAGGGACGTTGGAAAGACGTTTGCGAGCGCGCCGGATTCTATTTTTCTCAGACAGATGATTGATAAAGCAGCATAACGGATTTGCCTATGTAGTTTCAATCGACGCGTCGGTAAGATGGCGACTGTTCGTTGTCCATGTCGTTTATGCGTTGTCGGTCTCATTTCGTACGAAGTGATTTTTGTCCAACTTTGCGAGCGCGCGGTCGTGCAGGCGCGAGAGCGTCAGTTGTGCCACGATAGAGCCCACGAGCGCGAGAAACATGTCCCACTGCGTGTCCCAGACATCACCCTGTGTGCCGAGAAACTCCGTCGCACCGTCGCCCGCCAGAAGCGCCGCCCACCACTCGATGAACTCATAAAACGCGCTAATCGCCAAGCAAACCGACAACACCAGAAAGAATAACCATGCGCCGCGCCGGAGCGACGTGCGTCGGAGCAAAACTTCTCTGACCACCAGCGCGGGAAAAAAACCTTGCGCGAAATGGCCGAGGCGGTCGTAGTGATTACGGCTCAAATCAAGGAGGTCTTGCATCCAAAAGCCGAGGGGCACCCGCGCATAGCTGTAGTGCGCGCCGAGCATGAGGATGAGCGCGTGGACGAGAATTAGCCGATAAAGAAATGGCGTGAGCGGAAAACGGCGCGCGGTCGCCCAGAGAACGCCGAATGCAATCAGGATGGGAAAGACTTCGAGCCACCACGTCAGCCAGTCAAACGGACTGATGGCCGAGACGGCGAGACAGACCGCCCCGATGCCGATGAGCAGAAGGTTTTCACGACTCTTCGACCGCTCCATTTTTATTGATTGATTCATGCGGCGCGACGCGCGGACGTATTACGTTGCGACGTTTGAGAGACGGCGCGATTGCCCGTCTTCAACCATGCTTCGCGCACGCGCAACTGCTCCGGCGTCGCTTGCGGCGATTCCGTCAGTTTGTAGTTCGTTTCGTCTTTCGACGCGACCATCATTTCGAGCGCCACCATCTTTCCAGCACGTTTGACCGTTAAAGGGATTTTCTGACCAACCCTCTCCAATAGCCTGCGTTGGGCAGCCATGCCCGTCGTCGTCGCGATATTGAGGCCGTCGAGCGCGACAAGCACATCGCCTGCTTCAACGCCCGCCGCAGCGAAAGGGGAACTCACAGGGACATGCGTAATGCGGACGCCTTCAACATCGGATTCAAATTCTACGTCGAGGATGGGCACTTTCGTCGTTGTCTTTTCCAGACGCAGACCAGCCGCGCCAAAAATCTCCTCATAGCGCGGCGTCTCCGTGCCCGCGACGTAGCGACGGAAGAAATCGTGATAGTCGCGTTGCGTCAGGCGATTGATGACGGAAATCATGTCTTCCGTCGAAAAGCCGCGTCCCTTCTGATAAAAATCGCGGTAGAGCGTTCGCATCACGTCGTCGAGACCCGCCGCGCCTGACGTGTCTCTGAGCATCGAGAGGTCGAGGAGCGCGCCGAGATTTTGCCCGGACATGTAGTAAGAGACTTGAAAGGCGCAGGGCGTGTCGTAGCACAACCACGTCGAGACGGAGGATGACGCGGGCGAGATGTATGAAGCAGCCGCTTCGCTCTGCATGAAGCCGACAACACCCGCCACGCTCCCCAAAAACTGTTCGCGGTTTCGCAGCCCAGAGCGTTGCAGTGTTACCTGTGTGTAGTAGTTCGTGATACCTTCGGAGAACCAGAGCAGCGGCGTTTCGGGTTCGCGCATATAGTCGTAAGGCCACATCTCTGCGGGGCGTATGCGCTTGACGTTCCAGAGATGAAAGAATTCGTGTGCGGCGGTTCCAGCCAAATCCTTCGGGGAGGCAAACTGCGCGGGCGGGGCAAAGGCGACAAACGAGTTGGCGTGTTCGAGCGCGCCTCCGGCGTTCGATTCGGAACGCGCGAAGAAATAGAAATAGACGTATTTTTCGTAAGGCAAATCGCCGAAGATGGAGCGTTGGGTAGCGGCAATCTGTGTGAGGATGCGGACAAACTCATCCGTCTTCTGCTTAGAGAACTGCCCCGCAGGGTTGGCGACGAAATAATGCGGCTTGCCTTCAATCTCAAAACGCGTTACATCGAAATTGCCCAACTCGGTCGGGGCATCGACGAGCGTGTCGTAGTCGGACGCGGAGTAGACTGACGGGTCGGCGGTCTCCTTGAGTGCGGAAACAATCTTCCAGCCCGAAGGAGTCTGGAAGCGCACCGTACTCGGACTCGCGCGGTGTCCCTCGGCCATGAGAAACAACTGCGTCCCGGTAAAGAAAGCGTAATCCTTCGTAATCTTAGCCTGATTGAGCGCCAACACCGTCGCACGATAATCAAACTCCACGCGGACGCTTTCCCTCTCATTCGTCTCGACCCGCCACGTCTGCTTGCGCGTCATCGTAAATGGCACGGGTGCGCCCGACGCGTCTGTGATTTTGAAACGGAGAATATTTTTCGCATAGTTTTCCGTCGTATACCATCCCGGCGTCCAAGCCGGCAGCGACAGGTCGAGTTGTTTCTCCTTAATCCCACGGATGTCTGCGACGACATGAAAAAGCTGCTCCTCAATGTTTGAGACCTGCACCGTGTAATCAATGCGAAACGCCCCAACCGTCTGCGCCTCAACCGCACCCTCCGACGCAGCCAACAACACGCAGACCCATAAGCAGCACCATACCGAAACCTTCAAGCCATTTTTAATCACAAAATTTCTCCATCAAGATTTTTAACCACAAAGACATCGCACGCGTCCGATAATAACAATTATGTATACATCCGACGACGCAGACCATCGTGCAATTAACTGGACATTAATTGGCAGGTGGTTATCGGACTCTATAATGCGTGGTGGCGGTTTTTTGTTCATCCGTCGTCGGCGTTGCAAAGTCGTATTGTCGGTGGCGGAGTAAATTGTATATTAGAGTGGGTGTTTATCGCGAAGTTTGTGGTTGAGAATTTTTTGAAGAGTATATTAGAGTGAATTTTAGAACGAGAGATTTGCTAGAGTGTCTCTGAGCGGTTTTTATCGGACTCATGTTGAATTCGTGGTGGTTTTCAGGTCGATGGTGATGGCGGGAATTTTCCGTCTAATCAGTTTCGATAGCGATTCTCGTTATTTTTCGGGCAAAAATTGGAGAAAAATCAATGTCAACAGCGCAGCATATACCGTCGCCGCTTCTGTTCTTCGAGACAATCAGCGCATACCAGCGTAGTGCTGCGTTGCGCGCGGCGTTGGAATTGGACATCTTTACAGCCATCGGCGAGGGTCTTCAGACAGTTCAGACGATTGCCGGGAGATGCCTTGCGAGCGAGCGTGGGGTTCGCATCCTTTGCGACTATTTAACCGTGCTCGGATTTCTTACGAAAGAAAACCAACACTATAACCTGACGCCCGACTCCGCCATGTTTTTGAATAAAAACTCGCCAGCCTATGTCGGCGGCGCGGCGGATTTTCTTTTAACGCCGATGCTATTGGAGGGTTTTGCTAATCTAGCGGAGGCGGTCAGGCGCGGCGGGACGGCGTTGCCGGAAGCAGGCAGCGTCGCGCCGGAACATCCTGTGTGGGTTGAGTTTGCGCGTGCGATGGCTCCGATGACAGTGATGCCCGCGCAGTTGATAGCCAAGCTCTTAGAAATGGAACCCGGTCGAAAACTCAAGGTGCTCGACATCGCCGCCGGACACGGCATCTACGGCATCACCCTCGCACAACACAACGCGGATGCCGAAATCATCGCCCTCGATTGGCCGAACGTGTTGGAAGTGGCGCGCGAAAACGCGCAGAAGGCGGGCGTCGAGGGTCGTTTCAGCACCATTGAGGGCAGCGCGTTCGACGTGGATTTCGGACGCAATTATGATGTGGTGCTCTTGACCAACATCCTCCACCACTTCGACGTTGAAGCGTGCAAGAAACTGCTCAGGAAAGTTTACGACGCGCTGGCGGACGGAGGCAGAGCGGTCACACTGGAATTTGTGCCGGACGAAGACCGCGTTTCACCTCCCGCGTCGGCCATGTTCAGCCTCGTTATGCTTAGCTCGACGCCCAGCGGCGACGCTTATACGTTCGCGGAGTTCGAGCAGATGTTCAAGGAGACGGGTTTCAGCCGTTGTGAACTACACCAACTTCCGCCCACGCCGCAGCAGTTGATTATCGCCAGCAAGTAGTAGCGCGCAACATCAACCAGGAAAAGTGTGCGCGAAGATTCAGCACTGGCGCGATCGACGAAAACCATGAATTTCAAGCCGCAAATTCTCATCCTCGTCATGTCGCTGCTTTCCGGCCTTCCACGCACAGAGGCGCAAAGTCAGAGGGCGACGAATCCGACCGTGAAGACGGACGCGGCGGTGCGTGCAACGCAGATGATTGTGGAGCAAGGTGTGGCCGTCGAGTTTTCGTTTGAGCCTGTGGGAAGTACTGCGAAGCAAGGTGCGGCGACGGCGCAACTGTCGGAGGGCGCGGAAGTCTCCGTCCGCTTTCAAATATCGGACAACCACACGGGACAGGCTCTCACGGGGCTTCGCCCTATCGCGTGGATTGACCAACGCAAAACCGATGCGCCGACCGACGCGCGTCAATGTCGCACCAAGATTCAATCCTTTCTGCAAGCGAATTTCAGCGCGCGTCCAGACGTTGACCTCAACAGCTTCTTCATCCTCGCGCTCAACCACGAACCGAATATTTCCGTCATCGACCCGCTTCTCGGCTTCGGCGGCAGCAAACTTTACACCCTGATTCCGCTCGAAAGCCCCGGCGAAGATTGGGTCTTGAGCAGCGACCGGAGGCGACTCTTCGTGACGTTGCCGCAGACGGGACACGTCGCGGTCGTCGATACCGGCGCGTGGAAGGTCTTGAAGAACGTTGACGCCGGGACAAAACCGACGCGCATCGCGCTGCAACGCGACGAGAAATACCTCTGGGTCGGGAACGATGCGGAGGGTGACGCGGGCGGCGTCACGGTCATTGACACGGCGCAGTTGAAGACGGTCGCACATTTCAAAACAGGAGATGGTCATCACGACATCGCCTTCGCCGCAGACGACCGCTACGCCTTCGTGACCAACAAGCTGAGCGGCACGCTCTCCGTCGTTGACGTGCGACGCCTCGCGGTCGTCAAAGAGATTAAGACGGGCGCGTTGCCTTCGGCGTTGGCGATTTCGCCGCTCAGCCGCGTCGTCTACGTCGTCCATGAAGGCGACGGCGCAATCGTCGGCGTCGATGAGCATTATCATCGTGTGTTAACACGTCTTGCGGCGAGTCCCGGTCTTGCAGCCATACGCTTTCTCCCCGGCGAGCGATTCGGCTTCGTCGCGAATCGCCTCGCCAACGTGGTTCACATTTTCGACAGTTCAACCAACCGGATGCTTCACACGGTCGCCGTCGGCGCGGCTCCCGACCAGATTTCTTTCACCAGAAATTATGCGTACGTACGCACACGCGGCAACGAGTTTGTGTCGATGATTAGTTTGAACGCTTTATCGCGTGAGGGACAGGAAGTTTCTGTGAATCGCTTCCCCGCTGGTCAGAAAGCGCCCGCCGACTCGCCTTACACGTCGGTGGCGGATGCCGTCGTGGCGGCACCGGAGGAGGGCGCGGTGCTGGTGGCAAATCCCGCCGACAAGATGATTTACTACTACACCGAAGGCATGGCCGCACCGATGGGTAACTTTCAGAACTACCGACGCGACCCGCGCGCCCTGTTGGTCTGGAATCGCGGCTTGCGCGAGACTGCGCCCGGCGTCTACACGACCAACGTCCGGCTCGCACGGCGCGGTCACTACGACGTAGCGTTTCTTCTCGACTCGCCGCGCATGTCCAACTGCTTCAGCGTCCAAGTCGGAGCCGACGGCGAACGCGGGATGCAGACGGGAGCGACCATCAAAGTCTCGGCTGTTTCCACGGAGCGAAGCGCACGCGCGGGCGAAAACTTCCGTCTGCGCTTCAACGTGACGGATGCGCGCACGGGTCAACCCAAACCCGATTTGCCCGACATGGGCGTGATGACCTTTCTCGCGCCCGGCATCTGGCAGCAACGCGTCTGGGCTAAACCGCTTGGCGGTGGTCTCTACGAAGCGACCTTCGTACCGCCGCAAGCCGGGGCTTACTACATTTTCTTTCAGTGTCCATCGCTTGGAGTCCGCTACAACGATTTGCCGAATCTCACACTTCAAGTAACAACTCGCGAGACGGACGCAGCACCACCCGCTTCCCCTACAAACAACCCTGCACGGCCATAACCGACGCGCATCTGCTTTAGCAAACGCATGTAATTTGCGACGGAAAGGATTCGTCCTGGTCGTTGCCGACGCTCGTCGTATGCGTGGCTTGTGAGGTGTCGGTCAATAATAAAAATATGTGCGGCATATACGTGGCAAGTTTCTTTACGGTTCGCATGACGCGTTTCATGGTTCGTAATAAATTTCGTTGACAGGCGAAACGACCAGTTTTATTCTAGACGCGCTTCTAGCCAGTTCGGTCTGTCTTTTCCCTAATCTCGAATCCGACATTTCACACACCTTTTACGAGTGGTCTTTGCGCTCGCAAGCCTTACAGGATTTTGAAACCACAGACGGGTTGACGACCTCGCAGTGAGAGCCTTAAGTTTTTCTCTTTGCAGAACCTTATAAGGAGTAGGAAACATGCTCGGTCGTGGAAGCATCCCCACAAGTTTAGCGTTTTGCTGTGCATTAACCTGTGTTTTGTTTGCATCTCTGTCGGTGCGTGCACAAACGCCGCACACCGCCGCGCCTCCGACATCGACAAACCTTTCGGCCACCACACACACCACGCATGCGGCAAGCTCACCGAACACCGCTAGCACGAATGATGCCGCGACTACTGCTGCCGACCGGAGCATACAAGCATCGACGTTGCCGCCCGTCGCCACTAACGCCGCGCCGTCGCTCGTTTCAAAGTCCGACTCTACAAGTAACACTGCTGCGATGACAAACAGTGTCCCTCCGGCGACCGTAGATGTTGCTGCGCCGACAAACAGCGTTTCCGCGACGCTTGCAGAACATACGTCGGTCACGGCGGATACTACTGTCGCTACGGCGGACGAGGCCGCCACCATCGCTGCATCGACGGAGGCCACGCCCACCGACCCACTCCAACGTCGCCCGCCGATTCGCACGTCAGCCGAAGACGTTTGCAAACGAACGATTTTTGCCAGCGTCGTCGCGCTCGCACAGCCTTACATGCTGAATCGTCTGGGAGCTTCGATGCCCAACGCTCTGATTTTCGCGTTGGAGAGCGATGTCGATAACGTCGATAACGACCAGATTCGTCTCAAGCCAAACAAACGCCCGCGCCCGCTCGTTCTGCGCGCCAACGTCGGCGACTGTTTGCAGATAACACTCAAGAACCGTGTCTATCAATATCCGGTCGCCCAACCGCCACCGCCGGGCTATGCGACGTGTCCCACTCTTCCCTGTCCCATCCTCGCCACGACCGAAGTCTCGCTTCACGTACAGGGGATGCATTTGAAGGACACGATTAACAGCGACGGTTCTTTCGTCGGCGTCAACAATTCCAGTCTCGCGCAAAGTCCGTTGTGCGGCACGGCGAGCAATCTTGCTCCATGCAAGCAGAAACCCGGCTCAAGACCGCAAACTCCTGCCAAGCCCGGACAGAACAAGACCTACAGCCTCTACGCGCAACGCGAAGGCTCTTTCCTTCTGTCAAGCCTCGGCGACGCCAACACGACCGGACAGAACATTGATTATCTCGTCATCGGTCAACTCGCTTCCGGTCTGTTCGGCGCGGTCAACGTCCAGCCGGAAGGCGCGGAGTGGTATCGCAGTCAGGTAACGCGGCAGGATTTACAGTTGGCTATCGACCGCACCAAAGGCAACGGCGGCATGACCGCGCTCGGCCAGCCCATCATCAACTACGACGCGAAGTATCCCGCCCGACACCCGCTCGCGGGCAAGCCTATTTTGAAGATGCTCGACGAACGCAATCAAATCGTCTATAGCGATTTGACCGCCGTCATCACAGGCCCAAACCACGGTCGCTTCCCCGGCACGACGGGCATCGGCAATCCCGAACCGCCGTGCAGCCTACTCGACGACCCGCGCAACCGCGTCAAAATCGACCCGCTCTTTTGCGACAATCCCGCACTGCCCGACCGCAAACAGCCCTACCGCGAAATCTCGATTCTGTATCACGAAGTAAGCAACGCGATGCAGGCGTTTTCGGTCTTCCGCACGCCGAGCGATTTGGCTGAAACCGTCGGCGCAGGACAGGACGCCTTCGCCATCAACTTCGGCACGGGCGGCATCGGCGCGGAGATTTACGCCAACCGCATCAAGGTCGGGCCGATGGCTAATTGCGTCGATTGCAAATTCGAGGAGTTCTTTCTCTCCTCTTGGACGGTGGGCGATCCCGCCACAGTGGTTGACTTCCCCGCCAACTACGCGCCCACGACGCCTCCCACTCAACCCTGCACGCCTCAGAGTTTGACCAACGGAACATGCGAAACCGAAGTCATGCAAGACCCGCCGCCGGGAGCCAAAGCGACGAAAGTCTTCTATCCAGACGACCCTTCAAACGTCTATCACAGTTACTTAAACGACCACGTTAAATTTCGTATCCTGCATGGTGGCAACGGCGTCACCCACGTCCATCACCAGCACGCGCAGCAATGGTTGCAGACGCCCAACAGCGACAAATCCGCCTACCTCGACAGCCAGATGATTAGCCCCGGCGCGAGCTATTCGCTCGAAATGGTGAACAACGGAAGCGGCAATATCAACAAGACCGTCGGCGATTCAATCTTCCACTGTCACTTCTATCCGCACTTCGCCGCGGGGATGTGGAGTCTCTGGCGAGTTCACGACGTGTTCGAGGCAGGAACCGCGCTCGACGCCGAAGGTCGTCTCGTCAGAGATTGGAATCGTGTTCTGCCGGACGGCGAAATTCGCGCGGGTGTGCCGATTCCCGCGTTGGTGCCGATGCCGACGATTCCGATGGCTCCCGTTCCGGCGCGCGTCAAAATCTGCGGCGTCGATTCGTCTTACAATCTCTCGATGATTGTCGGCGCAGACTGTCCTGCGATTTCGCCGACCGCTCCCGTCATCGGTTCCATCGCGGTCGTCAATAAAGACGACGTGAATAATGGTTTGAATCCCGGTTATCCCTTCTTCATTCCGGGCATTGCAGGCGCACGCGCGCCGCATCCGCCTTTCGATTTCGCTCCGGTGCTCGACGCGTCCGGCAATCCCGTTCCGGGCAAACACATGGACGGCGGATTGCCGCGCCACATCGTCACGGGCGGCAACGTCTCCAACGAGCAGCACACGAAGTATGATTGGAGCAAAGACTTCGACCTCATCAACGCCATCCAGTTGCCTGAGAGCGGCACTCCGGTCGAAGAAGTGGCGATGAAGTATCACGGGACGCGCAACCATACGAGCTACACGCCCGAAGGCCAACCGCAAAACTTCCAGACCAACGGCCTGCCGCGCAAACCCTCCAACAACTATCCGGCGCAGAATCAGTACGGCTCGCAACTCGGCGCTCCTTACGCCGACCCCGGCATCAATCTGAAAGGCGAAGTGGTCGGCGGCGTCACCCCGACGCGTTACAAGACCGCCGCTTTCCAACTCGACGTAACGCTCAACAATCAGGGCTGGCATTCCCCGCAGCAACGCATGATGGCGCTCTGGGAAGATGTCGTCCCGACGAGCAATTTCGTCTATCCGCCCGCCGATTCAAACGCACGCAAACGCGCGCCCGAACCACTCTTCTTTCGCGTCAATTCCGGCGACGTGGTTGAACTCTGGCACACCAACCTCGTCCCGAACTATTACACCGTGGACGACTTTCAAGTCCGCACCCCGACCGACATCATCGGTCAGCACATCCATCTCGTTCAGTTCGACGTGATGACCGCCGACGGTGCGGCCAACGGCTTCAACTATGAAGACGGAACCTTTTCGCCCGGCGAAGTGCAGGAACTCATCCACGGCATTCGCAAAGCCAACAACTGCACAGGCCACGATTCCGGCGACCCGCGCGATGGCACGTTCGCCTGTCCCGTCGCACAGCCGCCGCCCGCAGGCATCATCAACTGCGCGCAGAATCCCTCAGACGCGCGTTGCAAACGTTGGGCTGGCGCGCAGACCACCGTGCAGCGTTGGTTCGCCGCGCCGCTCCTCGATAATCATGGACACGACCGCACCATCGGCACCGTCTTCACGCACGACCACTTCGGCCCATCCACGCATCAACAGGTCGGACTCTACGGAGGACTGTTGATTGAGCCGCCCAACTCCATCTGGAAGGATTCGGAAACAGGCAAAATCTTCGGCGGCGACAACATCCCTCCGCCGCGCGCCGACGGCGGCCCGACCAGTTGGAAGGCCGACATCATCTACTCGCAGAAGCCCGACGCGGGTGGTAAAAACATCGCCGACAGTTATCGTGAGTTTGCGCTTGAGTTTCAAGATTTCCAACTCGCCTACTCGCGCTACACGCAGAACGCGCAGCCCTTCCCCAATCCCGACCCCTCCATCGGCTATCGCAACACGGGCACCGCGCCCATCACCAACGCCGTCAATCCTCCGAGCACGCCGTCTATCCTGAGCAGCGGCGCGCCTCCGGGCACGATGTCTCTGAACTACCGCAACGAACCTATCCCCTATCGCGTCGGGCAGTTCGGCGACTTCTCCTCCGCCTTCGATTCGACGTTCAAGCAAGCCTCGAATCTGCCGCCCAACCAAGACCCGACTACACCGCTGATGCGCGCCTACCAGAACGACAACGTGCAGGTGCGTATCCTCGTCGGCGCGCACCAACTCGCACACTTCTTCACCATCAACGGCATGAAGTGGACGGCTGAACCCTGGTGGAGCAATTCAGGTTTCCGCTCGACACAGGCGATGGGCATCTCCGAACACTTTGAACTCCGCTTCACCGTGCCGCCTTCATCCATCCAGACCGTCTTCCCCTGTCCCGACGACAAGGATTCGCCCTGCAACTTCTCAGATTATCTCTACGAAGCGAGCGCGGGCGACAACGGTCTGACAAACGGCCTCTGGGGTATCTTCCGCGCTTACGCGCCCAATAAAGTCGCTAAGAATTTACAACCTCTGCCGAATAATCCGGTCGTCGCCGACAACAAAGTCGCCTACGGGACGTGCCCGCCCAATCTCGTCCCGCCGGAGAAGATACGCAACTTCGACATCGTGGCGACCACCACGCAGCAGATTCTCCCGAACGGCACGCTCAACTTCAACAGTCGCGGCAAAGGCACGGGCGATGCGTCCACACAGTTAGTCAATCCCTTCGGCGTCGTCTACGTCCGCGCCGAAGACCTCGACGCGTCAGGCAAACTCAAAACCACCGTCCCCAACATCGAGCCGCTCATCCTGCGCGCCGCTGCCGGCGACTGCATCAACGTCACACTCACGAACGGCATCTCGCAGACCGCCAGCGTGCTCTCGCAACAATACACGCTGCAAGAACCCTTCAACGTGCCACTCGCGGGCAACATCACACTGCAATTCAACCCCTCGCAAAAAGTCGGACTGCGACCACAACTCCTCGCCTACGACGTAGCGACCAGCGGCGGCATCAACGCCGGATACAACACCAGCAAGAATCAAGTAGCTTCCATCGGCGGCGCGCCCGTCCAGTATCAATGGTACGCGGGCGAGGTCGAGCGCAAAACGGACGGCACGCTCAAGCACACGCCCATCGAGTTTGGCGCGCTCAATCTCCTTCCCTCCGACCCGCTCTTGCAGCACATCAACGGCCTCTACGGCGCGATGGTCATCGAACCCGCCGGAGCCACTTGGATGTGCGACGGCAAAGACAAACTCGGCAACCCCAAGTTAGTTGACTGCGACCAACCGCCCGCCAACGGCGACTCAATCGTCTCGCGTGCGTTTGCCACGGTCACGCCGCTCGGCGGTGTGCAGCCCTTCCGCGAGTTCGTCATGTTGATGAACGAAGATTTGAAGATGCAACCCGGCAGCGCGGGCGCGCAGACCACGATGGCCGCCATCAACTATCGCAGCGAACCGACCTTCTATCGTTTCGGCAACACGTCGCCCAATCAATTCTCTCCCGACGGCGATAACGATTGCTCCATGTCGAACACGCTGGTTATCCCCGCGTCGTCGCCCGCCCCGCCCGTTCTCTCCGGCGACCCCGTGACGCCCGTCTTCACGGCCAGAGCCGGAACGCCCGTCCGTTTCCGCATGCTGCATCCGCCGGGTTCGGGCATCGCGCAGGTCTTCACGCTAAACGGACACGTCTGGCAGAGAAACCCTTACATCGCGGACTCCACGCAGATTGGCGACAACAGACTCTCGCAGTGGATGGGTTCGCTCGACAATCACGGCTCGACCACACACTACAACCTCGTTATCGACCAGGCCGGAGGCCCATACAAAGTCCCCGGCGACTATCTCTACACGGCCTTCGTCCCCGCCAAATCGCAATACGGACTCTGGGGCATCTTTCGCGTGCTCGACGCCAACGGCAAAGTCGTCTCCGGCAATCCTGCATGCAAGCCCAAGCCAGTCTTGACGCCGCTCAAACCCGTCATCGACCTGCTCGACCGTTTCCGTATCGGGCCAGGGACGGAGGACACTAAACCTTAAACCTCGCCTCGCGTACGGCGAGCCGGACTGGATATGCAAGGCTTCCACGGCTCGCACGCGCGTTCTGCTTCACTCACGATTGCTCCCGAACTCTGCACGTTGACGAGCGGGGTTTACGTTTACAAGTAGAATTTTCAAATTCGATTTCGGCTCGAAGGAGGTTGACGATGGGCGGCAAAAAAAACGGTGGCGGTGGTGGCGGTGGCGGCTCGGACACTGTTTCGGTAGTGATGAGGATGACTGATATTCAGGCAATCGCCGCCGCGTTTAGTGCTGCGAGCGGCACAGACCCGGTTGCGGTCACACTCAAGACGAGCCTCGCACAAAGCTTGGCGACAGCCCTCGCTTTCGCTCTCGGCGGCACGGGCGGCGGTGGCGGCGGCAAGAAAAAGGGCAAAGGAAAAGGCGGCAAAGGCGGCGGCACGACGGGCGGCGGTGGTAAAAGCAGCGGCACGGGCGGCGGCACCAGCAAAGGCAGCACCAAACTTGCTGGCAAACTCGCTGCCAAACTTCCCGCCAAGCTCACAACTAAGTCCGCCAAAAAACTCGACAGCAAGAGTGGTGCGAGCAGCAAGAAGTCGAAAAAATAGAACGACACCCACGCTCTCTTACGTGATGCATCTGCGCTTCTGCCGCCTGCTTCTCCTAAGAAGCCTCCGGCGACTTTTATGCTTGCAACCGAAAACAGACAACCGTCGAGCAGTTTCACAGAAACGCGCCGCGATGCATATCTCGTCGGCGCGTTTCCGTGCCAGCCCGGACGCTGTTGAGACGCCGCTCAGGGTTCCGTCTATCCGAACACAGAGGCACACAGTCTGACATCTAAGCCAAGCAAAATTTCTCCACGCATGAAGCCGTCCGCGCGACCTTCTTTCGCCGACAGGCGCGTCGATTCTTTCTCATCCCTCACGCGCGACTTCCCCGATGCGCGCATCGCAAGCGAACTCCTCCACGAATTTCTTCAAAACAAAACCTACAACAGAAACTTCGCCTTGAAGCTTCTCGACCTCGCACGTTGCGCCGTCAGCGCATCGTGGGAGACGCGTCGCCTCGCCACACTGATGCTTGAGCACCAGTTTCTCCAAATTCCCCCCGCCGAACTCGACGAGTTCGACTTTCTACTCGCACACCTCCAACTCAAACCCGCAGCCGGATTAAACGTCAAAATTCACGATACGGTATTGCGCGAAGGATTTACGACGACCGACGTGCGCCGCTTCATCGAAGAATTCCGACGAAAACTCGAAAGGCTCAGGCGTGTACATGAAAAGATTCGTGGCAAAAGCTCCTCACGGCTCGCGCTGTCGGATTTCATCCACCTGTCGCGGCGAGAATGCAGGTTGTCGCTCGCGCGCTACTTGTTTCGTCCCGAAGAAGTTGTCGCTCGCATCCTCTCGCAGACGATTGCGACCAGCGGGATTCCAGATTTGAACCCCGACGAGCCTTCGCACGTTCGGCCTGAGTCGGCGCACGCCGTGTCTCAACTGCCTCCGTTTGAAGCCGCCATCCTCGAACAACTCCGCGCCCACGCGTCTGTCTACTGGGTCGCCGCCGTGACCAGTTCGGAACTCGACTCGCTGGTCGAATATCCTCTTACGTCTGTCGTCCTCGTCGTCAAACCACCGGGCAGCCATCATGAGTTTGAAATCAAACGCGCCGGACGCAGAGGCCGACACCCGCTCGGCGTCGTCCACACGCGAGACGGCGACGCAGTACCGCCCTCGCATCGACTCGACGGCGGCTCGTCGCAAGGACTCCTGCGTTATGAAGCCAACCTCGGCTCCAAGTTCTCACGCATCTTCCGTCTCGTCCACGGCGTTGACGCGTCTATGTCAACGATGGCTTCCAGAACGTCAATCACTCATATTCCCGTGCGCGACGGCGAAGCGAATCTTCTCAACTATTTCACCGAGCCGCGAATTTTTGGACGTGGTTTCCGTGAGATGCGCGCGGCGATGAGCGAGGCGGTCGCGTCATTTCTCGACGAGGAGGGAAAAGAGTCTCTGAATCTTCCCGGCGATGTCGGTCTTACAGTACAGTTCCTCACACACGTCGCCCCGACTCAAGCCATCCTCACGGGCACCAGTTCGTTTCGTCTCGACCGACTCGCCGCGTATCTCTCCGACAACGGCGCGCATGTCTATTTCCGGGAGGGTTTGAGCGTCGCTTATTCAAAGCATGATGCGCGGCGGCTGGCGGATGAAGTTTTGGACGAAGTGCTGTGCGTCTACCAACCGCCTCCGGTCGAATACCGGAGCCACGGGCAATACGTCGAAGCAGCATTCGCATTGACGGAGAACCGCGAACGCGCAGACCGCAACTACCTCGCGTCGATGTCGCAGATAGGAATGTTTTGGGGCACGCTGTTGGCTGTCAGAGGCAACTCGTCGGGCGAGTCGTTTGTCGCCAGAAACGTCGGGATGCGAAGCGTCTGGGAAGACGCTCGTTGGAAGATAAAGATAATCTTCATGGATCACGACAGCCTCAGCATCCGCGATGCGACGGTCGAAAATTTCCATTCACTCGGCACGTTGCAATCCACCGCGCTTGACGAGTTGTTTATCTGGGGCGTCTGGGAAAGCGTGAGGCATGTGGTCGGCTCCGTCGATTGCCTCGAAGCAATCTATCGTGTCGGACAGGAGCTTTCACTAAGAGGCCAAGACGCGTTTCATCAGTCGTTGGCCGAAGCATACAAAAAGACTCATCAGTCGTTGGACGCGAATCCGCAGTTGCAGCAATTTTTTCATCCAACCTTCCGCAAACGCATCCGCGATTGGGACACCATCGTCGCTCGCTATCTCAAAATTAGACACGACGCGCGACGCGTCCGCGCGTGGAAGCGAGAGATGTTGAAAACATTTCGCCAAAAGGGCTACGAGAAGAATATCGTGTTGGAACACCTGATTGCCGCTGAAAGATTCGCAAATTTTCTCGCCAAATATTCATATCTTTACTGACTCAGGTATCTCGCCTTTAACTGTTCGTAGAGGCAATGCGGATGATATTCCCCGTCCTTGTCCTGTCCTGCTCGCCGCCACATCTCGTTCCAGAGATGCACGGCATGAGTCTCTTTATCGAACGTCAACGCCGCGTCCGGCTCTAAAGTTTTATTCCAGTCTCCGTAGTTGAGCGGACAGAACACTCTATGTTGTCGCACGAATCGCTCCAAAGAAAACCGCCGGACGGCTTCGCCCATCAGCCTCGGCCCCGTCTCTCCCCAAACCAACTGCGACGGGTCTTTCTTCTCACAAACTCGCCATGCATAAGCCATCGCGCGGCTTCCACGCGGCGCTTTGATAACACCACTGCTGACCACTTCTTCCGCCTCGTTCAACTCGCTGGCGAAGACGTGTTCGTCAGTAAAATCGAACGGCCTAAGACAGATGATGTCGGTGTCCACCCACCATCCGCCCTTTTCAAGTAAGAGTTTGTAACGGAAGAAATTTGAAAATCCCGCGTAGGATTTGAAGTCCTTGTATTGAAAAATCATCGAGGCGGGGAGAATTTCGTTGCCATCCTTGAGCGTCGTACCCGTCGGCACATGCTTCACGTCATCATACACGTAGAGGTGATACTGATGTCCGTTCTTCAGAAACGAAGCGATGGACATTCGCTCCATCGCAGACAACTCCCCGCCAATCCAAAGCCCTTGAATAATCTCGTTCATGCCAAATAGATAATTGCGTCAATCGACAACTTCACGCGCACCATTCACGACGAGTTGGTGCAGGTTCTCATCTAACTTCAATCTCTCTTCAAAGAGAGACGCGAGCTTCGTCATCAACTCAAGTTCCACGTAAGAGTTGTGGCCTTTGTCCGATAGGTTTGTGTCTCTTCCTAGATGGTCTTTCAAGGGATGCAATTCCGGCACACAATGTCTGTAAAAGAGATGACCGCCACGGTGATAGAAAGTCATTCCGGTCACGTAGAGACGTTTGATGTTGTAAGACAACAAATCCACGATGGCGATTGTGCCCGTGCGCCCGACATAGCCATGTAGCCATCGACGCAAAACATTGCTCGTCCAATAAAGCATCCGCAACTTGGTCTTCGTCGGATGCTTGTTCAGAAATTCCTGAAACGCGCGATGTTCAAGAAAGCAAGGGTGGTGTGGATTGGCGATGTCGGTGCAAGTGAAATTGTTGTTGGTGGCAACTAAATATTTGAGATTAATTTCGTCGCAAAGCCGCATGAAACGCCTGTGCGAAATGTGCTTGCGCCGGAGAATGTTTTCCGTCAGGACTTCATTGTTGCAGTAGAGAATATCGCTTCTCGTCCCGATGTCTGCGGCCAAACGCGCGGCAAAAGGCATGTGCTCAAGCGCCGTGTTTATTCTGACCACAAGGTCGTGTGAGTCGATAAAGCCGCCCTGCTCGCTTCCGAGCAGCGTCTCGGCAGGCCCTACAATCACAACGTTTTTTCCTTCGAGCAGTTGCGCGTAATCGGCGTCTGCATCGAAGTGCGCAAACTCGCGCCGCAAATCTTCCAACGACGGATAGATTTCTTCGCTGGCAGAAACTTTTCGCACTATTCCTCCCGTCCTCCGTCATGCAAACGCAAAGCACGATTGGGCGACTCAAACACGGAAACTTCCTCGTTCGTTCGCAAAGCGCGGATGGCTTCTCCGACATTCATTCCACGATGCAGCACACTCGATTCGCCAAGCCTCTGCATGCCTCTGCGCGTGATGAACCACGCGCCGCGAGCGTTTCGTCGGCGGGCGCGCGTTCGATATTCGGCGGCGTCAATCTCCTGTTCGTCGATAATCCTGCGGGTGTCTTCTGCATTCAAGTCGAGCACGCAATCGTAGGGACACACAAAATCATACTGCAAGCACATCTCCAAATTGGCGACGACAAATTCTCTTTCGAGATGGATATTATCTTCTGCGAAGATGAAGAATTGTTTGCTTGATTCAAAAATTTCGACGCCTCTCCGAAGGCAATGGTCGCGGTTGAAATTGCTCGCGTCTCTGAGAAGTTCATAACGACAACCGACGGGGAGCGTGCGCGGGTCAATGGTCGATTGCACATCCTGTTCGACGATGAGGACGGCAATGCTCGGGAAGTATTTTGCGTAGAAGCGGACAATGTGTTGGAGGTTTCGCGTCGCAGTTTGGTTTCGCTTGCCGTTGTGGTGAGGGATGATGAGCGCGGTTGTGCGTTGAATGTCGTCTAACTCAGGACTCATCATGACCAGCGACTCTTTGATGTACCACGGGTTCGACGGCTGGCCTTGCGTGTCGGAGTAGTTCTCCTCGACCCACGCGAGATGCGGCATGAAACAATAGCAGTCGAAGGCTTGCTGCAATTTCACGTTGCCTTTATCGACCGCTTCCAACGCATGCGAGTTCAACTCGATGAAGGCATCGAAGATGGTGTGATTGAGGGCGTAGGCGAAGGTCGAATAGGTCTGCGTCACTTTGCAGATATTGTCGGCAACCATCGCCGGACGGACGAAGACGTGCAACCCGCCGAACAGCAGCATGTCCCAACGCTGCGGCAACTGTGCGACGTAATGCGAAAATTTGGCGTTGAAATTCGCGTCGAGCACAGCGTCGTCTTCAAAAATCATCAGGCGCGGAAGGCCGCTCTCACGCGCCTCGCGGACGACCGCCAGATGGCTCTGCAAGCATCCATAGATGCCGGCGTGCTCCTTCCAGCCAGGCGGAAGTTCGAGCTTCGCGCCGTCGAGAGCCGGAAAGCGCACGACCGGGTTGATGTCGTGGCGCGCAAATTGGTTTCGCGCACGCCGCCAACGCTCCGGTCTTCTATCCAGATTGATACAGACGATATGTGGGAAGAATTCGTTGAGATTCATTATCGACGCGTGAACAACGCGTGTATCGGACGACCGCACGGAGCTTGACTAGCATGTACATTCTAACTCTCGCCGTGGCGGTTTGACATCAACATTCGATGCGTTTGAGCGACGACATTAATTGCCAATATTCGACGCGCTGCGACAAGCACGATTGATAACACCTGTTGCGCTTCTGAGACGGTAATTGATGAGACGTACGTGCGTAGTTTATGCTGCCGGAATGAGCCACGCCGCTCCGTCGCAATCGATTCACGTTCTCCTGCTCACACCGTTTTATCCGTTCGAGGGCGACGAGGTGGACGGCTCTTTCGTCGCCGAATCGCTCATGCACCTCCCGGATTTCGACATCCATCTCACGATTATTGCCGCCAAACCCATCTCATCAAAAACGCTGCGGACAAGTTTCAAGACGAAAGCGCATGTGCCGGGAGCGACGTGGGTCAGGTATCCGCAACTGCCGGGCAGAGCGGCCTACGCGAGTTGGAGCTTCGGGCTTTACACACGCCTTGCGCGACACGTCCGGCAACTCAACGCCGCGCGCAAAATCGACATCATTCACGCGCACGTCGCCTTGCCTTGCGGTTACGCCGCCGCGCGACTCGCCGACGAATTGAGTATTCCCTTCATCGTCACCACACATGGCCTCGACGCTTTTTCCAGTCGCCGCGAGAGGGGCTTGAGTCGTTGGTGGTGCGAGCGCGCATCACGCGTCGTCTACGGGAAAGCGTTTCGCAATGTTTGTGTGAGCGAAGCGGTGAGCCGTGAAATCAAAAAGGTGTTGGGTGATGCGGCGCAAACCGCCGTCGTATACAACGGTGTCAACACAGATTTGTTCAAGCCGTCGCACGACGACCGCTCCCTTGATGCGACGCTTTCCGTTAATCCGTCGCAGACGATTCTCAGCGTTGGTCGCATGGTGCCGGACAAGGGACAGGAGTTGGTTCTTCGCGCGGTCGCCAAACTGTCCGCGAAGTTTCCCGCGCTCCGTTATGAAATAATCGGCGACGGGACAGAGCAGGCACGACTTGCCGCACTTGCCGTAGAGTTGAAGATTGCGGAGCGAGTTAGTTTTCATGGTCGTGTGACGCGCCGCGCGGTCGCCGAAGCGATGAAGCGTTGCACCGTGTTCGCGTTACCCAGTCAAGATGAGGCGCTCGGCTGCGTCTATCTTGAGGCGATGGCGACGGCCAGGCCAGTCGTCGCTAGTCGAGGCGAGGCTATCGAAGAGATTATCCGTCACGGCGAAAACGGTTGGCTCGTCCGACCCACTGCGCTCGAAGAGATGGTCGAGGCGCTGTCGCTTCTTTTGAGCGACGCTGCGTTGCGCGAGCGTCTGGGGCGCGAGGCGCACAAGACCATCCACGATGGCTTGACTCTTACTCATCAGGCCGCGCGTCTGAATGACATCTATCGGGCGTGTCTCTCAAGAGACGACGAACTGTGAGCACATGTCCGCGAAGCACTCGGATATTATTAACGTGTCTTCGAGCAATTCGTTGATGCGGTTGCTGCGTTCCACAACTTCGTCATGCAATCCTTCAACGCAATCGACGCTTCGAGTTTGAATAATTTTCCATGATGTCGAGGACGGCAGCGCCCATCGTCCAGATGCTACGGTGTTTGTGCACCCAACGCGAAGCCGCCGCGCCCAACGCGCGTGCTTCATCACGATGCGTCGCAACCCAACGCAGGCGCTCGGCCACGTCGTCCACGCCCGGCACGCCCTGCATGCCCGCCGTGCCCCAGTAGGCATCGTGATACGCCTGTCGCCTGACGGGTTTGACGGGTAGAAGACAGTCGCGCGCATCGGCGCAAAGGTCTGCCTGTCCTTCGGAATCCAGAGCGATGACGGGCAGACCCGTCGCCATGCCTTCGACGAGCGGCAGCCCGAAGCCTTCATTGCCGAGCGCAAGCAACACGTCGGCCTCGCGATACCAGTGGACGATGCCGCGCGTGGGTTCGCTCGCGTGCGAGAAGATGATGCGCGGGTCTTGGAATGCGTAGTTGCCTTTCTGAAAGCGGGATTTGATGATGAGACGCGCATGTGGGTCGTCTGCGAAAACCTTCTTCCACGCGGCGATTCCTTCGTCGATATGCTTGCGCTCGTCAACGGTTCCGACCATCAACGTGGTCAGACTTTCGCGTTCCGGTCGTTGTTCGTAATGGTAAATTTCGGGGTCAACGCCCTGCGCCACAACTTCGATGGGCACGTTGACGCCGCTCTGTCGAAACGCATCGACGAGAAAACGTGAAGGCACGATGACCGCCCGCGCAAGGTTGAGCCGCTCCGACCAAACCGACGGCAGACGGTCGGCCTCCCACATCGTGTTGATGAATAAATCTTCCGCGTCGCGGTAAGGGTCGAGCCATTCGCAGGGGCCGCAGAAATAGAGCACAGCGCCGACCGCATCGGCGCGCGAATGTTTGATGATTTCTTGAAACTCCACAGACGTTCCTTCGAGGTCTATCAGAATCGGAATCGCGTTGACGCGTGCTCCGGCGCGCGACATGCCGAGCGCCATGTATTCGCCCATGCTCCCGTAGCCGTCGTAGACGCGAAACGTCGCAACAAGCGTCACAGTCGGTTCCGACGACGGCGCGGGTTCTGTGTTCGATTGGTCGTTGTCGATGTCCATTGATGCTCGGTCGCGCGTCTTGTTGAGAATACGTCGAACGTGTGGAGACCGTCGTTCGTAGCGCAGTGATTTTATGTCGCGTCAGACGGACTTGGCTCACTTGTCTTTCGCAACAGAAAACCGAACGACAATGCGCCGACGAGCATGACGCACGCGGCGACTGTGATAACGAGCGGATAGCCGAAGTGTTTTAACCCCACGCCCGCGAGCGGCGCGGCCACGGCACCCGACGCGAAGATAACGAGATACATGAGCGCCGATGCGCCTGTTCGTTCATGCGGCTCGACGCGCGTCATCAAAAGGCTCTCCATCGCGGGTTCGTCCATCCATTGAAAAGAGACGTAGCCCGCGTAGGCTGCCGCGGCGAGGAGGCGCTCAGGCTGCGCGCTCAGAAATCCGAGCGAGAGGGCGGCGGCCAACTCCATCACCACCACTCCCCAGATGATGCCGAACTTTTTCAGGATAAGCGGCGACAACAGAATCGCTACCACTTGCGCTGCCTGTGCGACGGAAAAGACGAGGCCGATGTCTGCCACCGGCATTTTCAGGAATTGCGAAAAGTAGACGTTGGAGAAAGGATTGAATGCGCCTGTGGCGAGATTCAGAATGGCGACGGCGACGAGAAAGCGCAACATGAAAGAACTGCGCGGATACGTCGCACGCGTTTTCTCCTCGACGCGCGTGAAGCGCAGGCGTGATGCAGGCACGACAGCCAAAGCAATCACCGCCGCGCCCAACAACAACGCCCATTGTTTCGCCTCCGCCGCGTTCGCCGCCCCGAATAAGTGGTTTAACCATCCGGGCAGACGCCCGCCGATGGGGTCTGCGACGATGCCGACGCCGATGACCGTCGCGAGATAGAGGCTAAAGGCGAACGGGCGTTGCTGCGGCGTCGTCACTTGCGCCAGCATGACGATGATGGAAATGCCCCACAGCGCAAAGATTGCCCCGGCGCAAAATGCGAGCAGAAGCAGAGCCACTTGTCCGACCAGCAGCGCACGCAGCGCGGCGATGATGGCCGTCGCGGCGAAGCAGAGCATCACGGAGCGTCGCAGGCCGATGCGTCGATTGAGCAGGACGGTGGTAAACGTGCCGACCATGTTGCCCGCCGTCCCTGCGCTCGTCATCCATCCGAGAAAATCTTCTTTGTAGCCAATGTCGATGAGGTAGATGTTGTAGAGCAGGACGAAGATAAACATGCCCGTGTTAAAGAGGCACGAAACCGCCAGAAAAATCCAGAAGAGGCGTCCGAGTTTTCGTTCCTGCCACCAACCACGCACGCCTCGCCGTTTGTCTGACACGTCTACCGACGCTCCATTAGACGTTGGCGACCCATCGCCCTCGCTGCCGCCAATACCAACGGACGACGTTTGACTCTCGTCCTCATCCATGACGCGCGACATATTAGAAATCGTAACGGATGCCGAGTTGGATTCGACGCGGCTCGCCGGAAGCTACGACCCTTCCGAAGAAGGGGCCGAAATCGGCGAAGGGCAGAGGGATTCCGTAGTTGGGATGGTTGAAGAGATTGAAAGCCTCGCCGCGAAGTTCCAACGCGTGGTCTTCACCGAAGGCGAATTTCCTGTGAAGCGCGAAGTCGAAGAGGACGTTGCCGGGGCCGGGAATGATGTTGCGTCCGGCGTTGCCGAAGGTGAAGGGCGCGGGAGCGCGGAAGGCGTCTGTGTTGAAGAAGCGTTCGGCGGTGCGTTGGCTGCGCGGCAGTGTGATGCGCTGGCCGGGCACAACGTCTGGACGGTTCGGCGTTCCGCTGTTGGCGGGGTCGGAGAAGAAGTAGACGGGATTGAGCGGCGTGCCGTCCTGCATGGTTAGGATGCCGCTCGTCTCCCAACCACCGAGGAGTGGCCGCAGGAAGCGCGGCTTCGGCAAGTTGTAGACGAAGCCTGCGCTGAGGCGACGACCGACGTGGAAGAACGACAACGCGCGTTCGAGTCGCAGGTTTCGTTCGTCCTGCGCGGGAACGCTGTCGAAGAGACCGTTGAGCACCGTGTCGGAATCGTCGATTGATTTCGACCAGACGAAGCTTGTCAGGAAAGAGAGATGGCGCGAGTAGCGTTTCTCCACTTTGATTTGCATTGAGTGGTAGTTGGAGTTGGAGATGTGCTGTCGCTGGATGAGCCTGCCGAGTTCGGGAAACGTGCGGAGCGATTGAAGGTCGCCGGGGCGCGGCGGGAGGTTCTCGCCCGTCTCGACATGCTGCGCCGTGTTGAAGGTTCTCGACCTGCCGAGTTTGGTTCCCTTCGAGCCGACGTAGGCAATCTCTGCGAGTATGCGAAACGGAAGTTCCTGTTGCAGACTTCCGCTCCACTGTTGCACGTAGGGCGTGCGTGCGCGCGGGTCGAGGCCGTAGTAGGAGGGAAAACCCGTGGAAGCGGTCTGTGGAAAACCATTGGCGGTGGTGAGGACGGGCGCGAGCGCGCCGTTGGTTTCGTTGGTTTCGTTGCGGATGCCGTTGCGTACGAGGTCGTAGTATTCGGTGGCGATTTCGGGGCTGAAATAGACTCCGTAACCCGCACGCAAAACCAGTTCGCGCCCGCGCCACAAACTTCTTTGCGGTCGCCACGCGAACCCTACGCGCGGCGCGAAGTTGTTGCGGTCGGGTTCGACCACAGAGCCGCTACGCCTGCGCACGGGCGCGGCTGGCAGCGTTGAAAAGTCGAGATTGAACATATTGCCGCGCGCTTCGGTGAACGGCGAAAAGTATTCGTAACGCAGACCGAGATTGACCGTGAGGCGATTGTTGATGCGCCAATCGTCCTGCACGTAGCCGCCGTAAGTTCGCTGTCGTAGATAGGCTTGCGCTTCGCCGACGCTGCGCGTGGTGGTTTGCGGAAAGCCGAGCAGGAAATCCGCGAAGGGGTCGCCCGTAGGCGACGTGGATGTCGGGTCGCTGGTAAACGCGCCGCTGAAGACAAAGCGACCGCGCGCCAACTGGCTCTGCAAGTAGTTTAACTGAAAATAGACGCTCTGAAAGCCGACCTTCCATGTGTGATTGCCGCGCGTCCACGAAACGCCGTCGGAGAAATGCCAGAGATTGTCGCGTTGCGTGAGAGGACGATTCGGCGTGTCGAGAGTCATCGAAATGTTGGCGACGAGAAAGAACGGCAGGCCAAAATTGACGGGTTCGGAAGCGACGCCGCTGACGCCGAGTTCGCGTGCCACATCCGTATCGAACGCGCTGCGCGGCACTTCGAGGAGTCGCAGGCGTGTGAATGAAAGACGCGCTTCGTTGAGCCATGTCGAGCCGCCGTAGGTGTGGCCGAGCGCGATTTGTTGTGCACGGAGGCGTTCGTTAGTCGGCAGTTCGGGAAACGCGGTGGCGAGGAGGTTGCGGTCGTTGTTGACAGTGTAGCGACCGAAGATGCGGCTCTGGTTGCGCAATTCGTGGTCGAGACGCACGGAGACGTTGTTTTTGAAATACTCGTTGGGCGTGGCGTCGAGATAGTTGCTGGCGTTGCCGGGGAGGTTCGGCAAAGGTTCGTAGAGTTCGAGAAAACGGCTGGCGATGGGGTCGATGCGTTCGCGCGGGATGATGTTGTTGGGAAACTGCCGACGCGCGCCCGTCGCGGGGTCAACGTTGAGCGGGTCGAATATCGGGTTGCGTCCAGTGAAATCGCCGCGACGCAATGCTTCGTCCGGCACGATGCCGAGCGATGGCTTGGCGAGTTTGCCGTCGAGGCCGTCATAGGAAGCGAAGAAGAAGGTCGAGGGCACTGGCAGACGTCCGCCGAGCGATGCGCCGAACTGATTCTGACGGAAGACGGGGCGCGGCAGCGTCGGGTCTTCAAAGAGAGTTCGCGCGTCGAAGGCTTCGTTGCGAACAAACTCGAAGAGGCTGCCGTGAAACTCCTGCGAGCCGGATTTCGTCACGATGTCTGCTACGCCGCCGCCCGACTGCGCGAACTCAGCCGCCGCGAGCGATGTCTGAATGCGAAACTCCTGCACCGTTTCCAGTGGCGGGATGACAGCGATGGCACGCGCGAGTAGGTCTGTATTCAACGCACCGTCGAGAAGATATGTGTTCATCGTCGAACGCGCGCCGTTGATGGGATGATTGAGCGCGACCGCGCCGCGACTCTCCTGCCCGTCGTTGATGATGTCGTGGCCGAAGCCGCCGAGTTGGCGCGGGATTGCGCCGGGGCCGAGCGTGACGAGCGAGACGACGTTGCGACCGTCGAGCGGCAGATTGGCGATGGTCGGAAAATCGAGACGGTATCCGACCGAGGCGTCGTCGGCTTGCAACGCAGAGACGTTGGCCGTCACAGTGATGCTCTCCTGCGGAAGCCCGACTTGAAGTTCGAGGTCGAGTTTGGCTTTCTGGTTAACTTCCAATATGACGGCGTTGACGGCGAGCGTGCGAAAGCCCTCCTTCTCGGCTGTGACGGTGTAACGCCCCGGCAAGAGGTCGTCGATGCGGTAGTTACCTTCGTCGTTCGTCACGACGCTACGCGAGAAGCCCGTCGCTTCATGGCGTGCTGTCACCTTCACGTCGGGGAGTTGAGCCGACAACGCATCGCGCGCCTCGCCAAGCAGACTCGCCGAGGCGACCTGCCCATGTGCGGCGGGCGCAGCGAAAAGCAACAACATGCCAATCAAGAACAGTTTCATAGACTCGTCCTCATAGGAGATTGAATTGTCTAAATCGTGAATGACGTTTGGCTGGTGCGTGTGCACAGGAGAGCAGGTCTGTGCGATGTTGACCGCCGTGCGAGACGAAAAGCTGTGCGGGTAGTTATATCAAATTACTCGTTGCAGAGGCGAAAGAAATTCGCGGCGAGCTAAAAATATATGACGGGACAGAAGCATGAGCGTGTTCGGATGGCGAAACGATTTATCTTTGCACGGAAAGTTAGTAGTATTAATGCGTTGAGTATGCGACGGGCGCGTCGCGCGAAAGTTGCCGGACGACCGTTGTCTACAGAGTTTGCAAGAAAGCGATTCCCGCTTAAAAAATTCAACTCTTATGCCTCGCGAAATTACAGACCAAAACGCCATCCTCGATGCGGTGCGAAGGCTCGACATCGTTTCCGAACTGTTTGAAGAACAGAACGGAAAGCAGAAGTATGCGAGCGACCTCGAAGTCATCGTGTCGGGACGCGACTACAACAACGGCAAGAAGGTCGGGCCGTATATGCGTATGCTCGTCTACGGTGCGGGCGAAGAGATTATGCGGCAGGGCGATTGGGGCGGAAACACTTTCTATCTCGCCGTGGACGGCATGCTTGATGTCTACGTGCGAGACGCGACGGGCGCGCAGAAGAAGATTAACCAACTACCGCCCGGAAGCTGTTTCGGCGAAATGGCGGTGCTGGCGGGCGTCGAACGCAACGCGACGATTTCCGTGCCCCTCGACGGTGAAGCGACCGTGTTGGAAGTTGAGCGTCCGGCCTTGCGTCTGCTGCGAAAACTGCCGAAGTTCGGTCAGACGCTCGACTCGACCTACCGCCGCCACGGCATCGCACGCATGCTCGAAGAGGTATCGCAAGCGACGGGCGAAGCCGTCAGCAAACAACAGCTTGAGGCGCTCGGCGCGTCTGCGAACTTCATGGTTTACGGCAAGCATCATGTGCTGTGTCAGGCGGGCGAAGCGATAGATAAAATCATTATCGTCAAGGATGGTTGGGTGCGTTGCGTGCGCGGTGTGGCGTTGGAGGCTTCTTCGTCCGGCATCGTGCAGAGCATGGAGGCGCGCGGCGTCACCATCAGTTTTCTCGGTGCGGGCAGTTGTCTCGGACTCGATGCGCTCGTCGCGAATACGCGTGCGGAGAGTCGTTGGGATTACACTGCGTCGTTGCTAGCGCGTTCGGAAGTTTTGGAGATTCCTCTCGCAGACTTGCGCGCCGACGCAGAACTACGTGAGAAGTTTTTGAAGCTCTTGTCGGGCTTCACGCGCGCCGAAGAGAGTTTGGCGCAGACGCGCGAGGCGAAGGACTCGCGCACGCTCGCTGCGACCGAAGAAGAGATTACGACGGGCGTCGTCGATGGCGTCAATCTGCTGGTGATGGACATGGATTTGTGTATCCGTTGCGGCAATTGCTCGCTCGCTTGCCACAAGGTGCACGGGCAGTCGCGTCTGTTGCGTCGCGGCATCCACATCGAGCGCCCGGTGAAGTTGGGAAGTAACCGGACGCAGCACGTCTTGTCACCGCAAGTCTGCATGCACTGCAAAGACCCTGAATGTTTGACAGGATGCCCGACGGGAGCGATTTTTCGTGAATCGAACGGGCAAGTGGACATCAATCCGAAGACTTGCATCGGCTGTTTCGACTGCGCCACGCAGTGTCCCTACGATGCCATTTCGATGATTCCGCGCGAAGGCGAACCGCCTGCGTCGTTCAATCTCTCGGGTCGCCTCAAGAATCTCATCAGCCTCGCGCCCGCCGCGCCGCCCGCGCCCGCCGCCGAGAGTGAGGAGATGGTGGCGATTAAATGCAACCTCTGCGAAGCGACGCCGCTCAACCCGCCGGGCGCGCGACGCAAAGCCTACTCCTGCGAGGAAAACTGCCCGACGGGCGCGCTCGTCCGCGTCAATCCGCATGAGTATTTCAACGAAATCAACAAGACGCTCGGACTCACCTTCCGCGACCGCACACACGCCATCGGGCGCAACATTCACAAGAGCGACCCCATCGCACGACTCTGGCACACGGGCGGTCTTCTTGCCGTCGTCGCTCTAACCATCGCGACGCTCTGGGCGCTCGGTCGCTACGGATTCGACACGCCCGTCGTCGGCACATGGCTGTCGATGCGTTGGGCGACGGGACTCGTCGGGCTTGTCGGCATCGCGGCGGTGATGAGTTATTCGATGCGGCGACAAATTTATCGTCGGCGCGTCGGCGCGCTTCGCTACTGGATGCTGGCACACGTTTATCTCGGCGTCGCGGCGGGCATCATTCTGCTTCTGCACGCGGGAACGCGGACGGGCGGCGCGCTCACGACGGCACTGCATCTCTCGTTCGATTTCACCGTCGCATCGGGGCTGTTCGGCATCGCCTGTTATTTCATCGTGCCGCGTATCATGACGAGCATCGAGGGAGAGCCTCTGCTGGTTGAAGACTTAATCGGTCGTCGTGATGAACTGCGCGCCGCGCTCGACGCCGCAGACCCGCAAGGCGACGAGCACTTGGCTTTGCGCCGCCTCGTCAACGAGCGCGTTAAGCCGCGTTTCCGCTCGCTCACATACCTCTGGCGGCAATACGCGCGTCGCGAAGAGTTGAAGGTGCTGCTGGCCGAAGCCCGCGCGGAATTCAGGGCGGAGGCAGACACTCTGGAAGACCGCGAAGCGCGCGGTATTTTGATGGAAGCGGTCGAGATGGCGGCAACGTTGCGCCGCGTCGAATCGCTCATCTACCTGCACAAACTCCTCAAGCTCTGGCTCGCCCCGCACGTCATCTCGACATCCCTGATGCTCGCGCTCTTGCTGCTGCACATCGCGCAGGTCGTCTTCTTCAACGTCCGCTAATTCACCAATTATTCGGACATGGAAAATCAAAACACCTTCATCATCGTTCGCAAAGACCTCGACCTCGACCCCATCACGATTGTCGCGGAGAGTTTGCTGGTCGGGCGTCTCAGGGAATGCGAACTGTTGTTGAACCACCCGTCCGTGTCGCGCACGCAGGCGGGCATCAAAGAGATTGACGGCAACTTCTACGTCTTCAATCTCCGCCCCGCGAATCCATTCAAACTCAACGGCAAGCTAGTCGAGCGAAATGAAGCACTCGCCGAGGGCGACGTGCTCGAAGTCGGCCCCTTCATTCTCGACATACGTCGCGCGGGCGATGCGCTCGTCGTCGAAGTTACGTTTCAAATCGGCATCGAAGTTGAGAGCGCAGATGTCAGCAGCCCGACGCTCGGCACGCAACGCCTCCCCGACATTCAATCCATTATTCTCGCCGGACAAAAGAAACGACCCGCGCCGCGCGCCGAATCCCTGCCCGGCACCAAAGCACTCGACATCTACTGGGATAAGCGTATCGGCAAAGTCGGCAAAATGGTGCAGCCCTCGCCCCTCTTTCCCTACGCGCGACGGCGCACGGGCAAGTCGCTCTCCTACTGGACGCCGACTACAGACCTCGCGCGTCGTTGGCCGCTCGCGCTGCTCGTCTGGGGCGCGTTGGCGGTGGGGTTGTTGGCGCTCGTCGCGGCCTATCGTTATGCGGAGGCGTTCGCGCCCGCGCCCGTCTCCGATGCACACGCGCGTACGCAGATGAACTTGACGCCCGCTATCGCCGGACGCGCCAACGCTAACTCATGCACAAATTGCCACGCGCTCAACGCCAGCGTCGAAGGGCGCTGCGCTTCGTGTCATCAGACGGAGGTGTTCGCGGCGACGGTCATCAAGCCGCACGTCGCGGCGCAGATAGGTTGCGTCGATTGTCATGCGGAACATCGCGGCAAGGATTTTCGCCCCGGCGACGACGCCCACACCGCCTGCGTCGCGTGCCACAACGACGCAAACAAAACACTCTACAACGGCAAAACCGTCACGACGCCGCATGGCGGCACCTATGGCTATCCGGTCGTGGACGGTCGTTGGAAATGGAAAGGATTGGACGAGGAGGAATGGTCGCTCAAGCAGATTGCCGTCACGCGTCAACCTGAAGACTCGGACGACGCGTGGCGCGTCAAGCAGTTTCATGCGCTGCATCTCTATCGCGTGCGCGCCGTCAATGGTCTCAACGGCAATCAGGAAGGCGAGATGTCGTGTTCGAGTTGCCACAAATCCTTCAACCCGATTGACACACAGACACCACGTACCACCTGCGCTGCGTGTCACAGCCGACAACAACCAACACGCCCCGCCAACAACCTCATCAACACCGACGTGCCCAATTGCGCCTCCTGCCACGTCCAGCACATCCGCGACCGACGCCACTGGAATCCCTCTCTACTCACCGCGCGCATCAACGACGGCCAATAACCAATGACGGACTCGCTCCGCTTAGGTCGCTTGCGAGGCTCAAGCGAGCAGAGTGAATTCCGTTTGTTGACGAACGATTATTCGAGCGGTTTATGGCAGACGGCGCAGTCGTTGGTGCCGGGAATTTTGCCTTTGAGTTCGGGACGCACCTTGATGGATTGGTCGTGGCAGATGTTGCAATTGAGGTGGTAGGCGATTTCGTTGTTGAGTTTGACGGTTTTCTGCGCGGCGTCGGCGATGGTGGGAAGCGGTTTGCTATCGTCGCCCGCCTGTAGATGGCACGTGCGACAATTCTTGACGGGCGCGGCGTCCGCGGCATTGAGCGCGGCGGTGGTGAGCACGACGTTTCTCTCCGACGTGACGAGCGGCGGCTTCAAGTCGGCCTTCGGTTGGTCGGTGTGATGACAAAAGACGCATGTGATGACGGACTTGCCATCGGGGCTGTAGTTTTTAGTCGAGTGCGTCTCATGGTTGAAGGCGACCTCGCCATACTTGTCCGACTGGCTATCCTTCGCGAGCGTCACCTGCTTCGGTTGCACCTTGCTATCAGCCGTTGTCGCAGCGATTGGAGCAGACCACGAAACCCCTGTCGGCTTGGCATCAGCCACCAGCAATGCCGCCGAACTAAACGCCGCAATCACTACAAGAAACAGCTTCATCTTCATCATCCTTGCAAACGAATCTTTCAAGACCGAATTTCGGGGAGGAGACTGGGAAGAACTCGACGTGTGGCGAAAACGAAAATGCCGGTGAGCGCGAATGCTCACATGTGAGCTTTGGCTTCACCACTTCAAATCTTATGTAGGCGGAAGAGCCTTGTCAAACTTTTCCAGTCCGTGCGACTTCCAAAGTCGCTGCGATGGTCTAGAGCGTGAGGCGAAAAGTTTGTCCACGGTGGCAACGCTTGCAATCCTGAAAATCGGCATCACCGAAGGCGCGGCGTCCGTCGTGACACGTCATACAACTCTGCGCGCGTACCGTCGGAAAATGTTGTGCGGTGCGCGGCACGCTCACCTGCCTCGACTGCGGTAAATTAGCTGTGATGCTGTGACAGTCGGCACATGCGAGACGCTGCCGCGCGCCGTGTTGGGCATGGCTGAAACTCGCGCGAAAGGCTTGCGCGTTGGTCGGGGTGCGGCGATAGGGCGCGGGCGCGTGGCAGACGCCGCAGGATGCGAGGTCGCGCCCCGCAGCGGCGCGGCTGTTCGGCGTGTGGCATGAGTAGCACTGGTTATGCGCTGACAGGCCGACGGGAATCGACAGCGCAACACCGCGACGTGCGGGCGCGTGACAAGCTGCACAATTCTTTTCGGGACGTGCCGCGCCGCTCATGTGCTGCGCGTGGTCGAAACGGACGTTGAAGCTTTCCGTGAAATTCGCCGGAAAGTTTTTCAGGGGCGCGCTCGCCGTTTCGACGCTCGCATGACAGATGCTGCACATCGCAATCTCGCGCGTGGTGAACTGTGTGAGGTGACAGTCGGTACAGGCTTTGTGGCCGGGGAAGACGGGCGTCGCGGAGTTGTCCGCCGGACGTTGGTGACACGACGCGCAAGCCAACGCCGCATGACGCGCGCTCCTGTGTGAAAAATTCGAGTAATCGCGGACGGCATCCTGCGCGAACGAGGACGCGACCGACGCCGCACTCGCGCTACCTTTCGCGGCAGATGGATCGTTGCCGCGATTCATTGTGAAGAAGAGGCCGAGGGCGACAAGCATGACAACGAGTGAAAGTCTCCGGCGCGACACACAGACGTTGATGACAGCCATGCGGCTCGCTGTCTCATGTCGGCTGGCGAGTTGACGGCACTCGTCGTCGGAATTCTTCATTTCGTTGTTTCGTTGCGACTCAATCACAAACGCTTCTTTCGTTTACTCGAACAGAGCGGCGTGGCTCGTCGGCACGTCGCGGCGTCCGACTTCGGATGTGTGACATTTGGCGCACGTAAAATTGCGGTCTTGCTTTCTTCGGTCAAACTCCTTTTCGAGCGTGACAATCTCGGCGTCGGTCGAGGTTTTATGACAGGGCGCGCAAGTCGAGATGGGCACGTCGGGCTTCAAACCACGCAGCGTTGTCGCGGCGGTGATGTGAATGTGGCAACTCGTACACTCGGCAACGTGTTGCTCACGCATGTGTATGAACTTGTTTGAGATGCGCGGCGACGCATCGAGAGCGACGGATGCAGCACTCGCCGTTTTATGACATCCAGCGCAGTTGTCTCTGACAGGCTCGACGCTTTTCCAGTGGCAATTGAAACAGGAGGCGTGGCTCGTCGGCACGGTCTTGAAAGTGCCCGCGGGCGGCGTGAAGCCGTCCGGCCAACCACCGACGGGCGGCGCGGGGAGTCGCGCGTTGGTTTCGTGGCAGATGGCGCAGTTGTTGTATTGCGTCGGCTTCTCTTGCGTGGCATGAGCCGTGGCAACAAAGAGCGCGGGCATGAAACGCGTGCGCGCCGACGCGTCCGGCCGGAAACTCCCGCCACCGCCGCGTGCGATAACATCTTGATGCTTATCGTGTGGAAACTCTGCGACGAACTGACGTGCGCGCGACGGATGACGGAAGGCGAAACGCGATTCGTCGCGCGGTGAGACGCGTGTGTGACAGATGGTGCAGATAACGGGGCGCGCGCCCTTGAAGAATTGCTGTCGATGACAATTGATGCAGGCATCGTGCGCGGGATAGTCGGCTACGTCTGGGAAGCCGCTCGCGGTTCGCCAGTTGGACGTCGGAGTTTTGTGACAGTCGTTGCACGATAACTTTTTGTGAGCGTTGCTCTCATGAAGAAAACGCCCATAATTGCGCGTCGCCCTCGACGACGAACGCGCGGGCGCAACACGGCGCTGTCTCGCTGTTCGTTGCAATGATGACAGTGCGGCTCCCTCGGCATTCAGAGAGAGACGCGTGCAGACAAACATTGCGAGCGCAGCGACGGCGAAAATAACAAGTGTGATAATGCGTCGTCTCATCAAATATGCTGGGCGTCTTCTTAATGAAAACTACTCGTTCTGCTGTCCATCTTCTCGCATGCGGGCAAGGGTTGTTCGAGGCCGATGCACTTAACGTTTTTGTCCTGCTGGTTCGAGATGAGAAAAGGCGTCTCGGTGCCGTGCGCGCCTGTTTTGATTTTTAGTTCGCATGTCCACAAGATGCCTTTGCTGCCGATTTCTGCGGGGACGAGATTTGAAACGAGATACGTGCCAGGCTCCAAGTCTGTGAAGTAGGCGGTGCCTTTGCGGTCAGTCATGACGGACACGACTGTGGCTTTCGACGCATCTTCGGCTTGTTTGATTAACGCGTCGAGCGTTGCTTGCTGACGCCGATAAAAGCCGTTGCGAATCTCTTCGCGGAGGTTGACGGTCAGCCATTTGAGCGCGAGTTCGCGGCTGCCAAACTCTCGCCTGCCGTTCGCGAACGCGGCGCGAAATTCGGGCACCGCCTTCTCGCCTTCGACATCCTTCGCCTCGGCCTCGCGGCAATAGACAGACTCGCAATCGTTCTCTTTGAGCCAACGAATAAACGCCTCGCTCGCGCCGACATTGCGGTAATAACACTCACGCGAGAGCATGTGCGTCTGCTTCAACGCTTCGACAAAATTTCGATTCGCTTCCAGACCGCCCTTGATGAGATAAAAACGTTTGCGCGCGAGTCCTTTAGTCTCGCCTCCGATTTTCGGCCTGACGCGAAGACGTACAACCTGTCGTTCCAAATTTTGCGATGATGTCGTGCCACTCGGCGACATCGCAACGTGCGGTGATGTTGCTGCGGTCGGTGCCGCGTTCATCACCGCGACGCACAGACAAAGCAACACTCCGCAGAAGCCAAGCGACGCCGACGCCGCCACACCGCGACGTTTTGTTGCTGCCACGGCGCGACGCTTATTGAATAACCATGCTCTCATCATTTTTGCATCCGGCGACGCGCGCCGGAGAGTTCTGCTGACCGACGACAGACACGCTCAAGGGTTCGCGTTGACGTGACTCAAAGATTCGGGCTGCGCGGAAATTTGACGAAGGGCAGACGCGTGCCGCGCACGAAAGTCTGGTCGGAGCGAATCGCTACGGGCGGCGCAAAACCGTTGCTTCCGGCGGCGGCAATGATGTCGTCCTGGTCGATGCCGTCGCCGCTGATGCCGATGCCGCCGACGAGCGCGCCGTTTTTGTAGAGTGGAATGCTGCCCGCGAAAATCTGTAGACCGTTGGGCAGACCTGCGAGCGCAGTACAGACGCTCGCGCCGAGATTCGTTTTGACCAAGTCAAGTTGCAAGCCGACGTTGAAGACGCTCCATTTGTTGAGCGGGGTGCTGAATGTGCCCGCGTCTGTGTTGGGAATGCCGTCGGGGAAAAAGGGACGATGGAGAAATCCGATGGCTCGGTCACTGAAAGCGATTGAGCCGTCGAGTCGGAGACCGTCGTCGGCGGCGCGGTCAACGTATGAACCGAACCCCGCCGCGCGCAGCGACCCACCCGCATTCGCTTTGGAGAAGAAAGCCGCCGAGCGCGCCTTTTGCACCGACACGTCGAAGCCGAAGACGGGAGCATCGACCATGCGGAAGACGCCGAGCACGTTGCCCTCCACGTCAACGACGGCGACGGTAACGCGCGCCGCGCTGCCAAGTGGTTGACGAATCGCCGCACGCGTGATGTTGGCCTGCTGAGCCGCCTGCGCGATGATGCGTCCGACATCGGAGGCGGTCAGCGCGTTCGCCGCCGTCGGTAAAATGCTGCCGACGAACGGGAAGAAACGCGTATCGACTTCGCCGCCGATGCCGCCGACGATGGCGGGCGTAAACGCAGAAGATTGCGCGCCGAGAAGTGGAAAGGGTGGTTGAAACGCGCCGGGAAGCGTTGTGAGCGTCGCGGGCGTCGGGGCGTTGGGTGTGTTGACGTAAGGCAGACGAATGCCGTCCACCAGAATGTTATCGCCGCGAATCTGTGCGGGCGCTTCAAAGCCGCGCACCGCCGCGACCGCGATTGTCTCCTCAAACGGCTGGTCGAAATCGGACGGGTCGCGGTCTACGCCGTAAACGCCGTCGCCTTCGATGCCGACGCCGCCCACGGCCGCACCGTTTTTGTAGACGGGCACGCCGCCCGCATCTGCGGAAAGACCGAGCGGCAGTCCCGGCTTTTTAATATCGGAGCATGGGAGCGACGAATACTGGACGCCATAGAGCGGTCCCGACGGGCGAAAGTTGACGGCGGGCGGGAAGTGTTCCTGAATGATAAATCCGGCGGTGCGCGTGGTGAAGGCGTTGCCGGAAGTGCTAAAGAGTGCGCCCGTTCCGGCCTTCGAGACGGCGGCAGCGGTAGATGAAACAACCATTCCTTCCAAGCCGCCCGACTGTGCGCCGCCGCCGCGAATCTGCGACGTAGGCGCGGCTCCGGTCATCGTAAAGAGTCCGAGCACGTTGGCTTCGCGGTCGGTCACGGCCACCGTCACGGCGCGGTTGAGTTGCACGGCGGCAGAGACGGCCTGCGCGATGACGGTTTGCACTTCGCTCGCCGTGAGAGTTCCTGCTGTGGTGGTGTTTGGTGGGAGAATTGGGGCGTGTGCGCCGGGCGTGGGCACGGCTCCGTCGTCGTCGGGCAGTCCGCCGCCTGTGTGTCCGATGCCGACGCGCACGCGATTACTCGACGCGCCGTCATAACGAAGACGTACGAGCACGTCGCCCATGTCCGTCAATGCGTCGTCGAGACGCACGACGACCGATGTCAACCATTCTTGCTGCGGCACGCTCCCGACGTGTTCGACTGCGAGAGGATAGACGCGATGCGCGCCGTCTTCCGCTTCCACCGCGACGGCGCTCGCCGCCTCACCCGCTCGCAGGCGAAGATTCATCGCAAAGAGCATGATGCGCGTCTGCTGGTCGGAGCCGAAGGCGATGGTAGCAGCGGGCTGAAACGGTTCGCGTTGCCGCGTCAGTGCGTCGAGCGCGACGGCACGCGTCGAATTCTCTTCGCTGACCAGAACCGGAGCACTCGTCTGCGCCGCAGCGTTTTCGGGTCGCCATGTCCCCGCGCACAGCAACGCGGCACACAGACACCCGACGAGAAGAAAGCGAACAAAGACGAGGCGGAAACGAACATTCATAGACGACGATAAACGTTCAAGAAGAAATGCGACGAGGTTTTGAGTTTCGCTGATTCAGCGTATCGGACGCGCGTTCAACTGTAGCACTAATCACCCATCAGTCAAGAAAACTCCACACGCAGAAACTAATAACCATTTCAAAACTTGCCACCGAAGACACAGAGACGTAGAGGAAAACTAAAAAGCGAAATGAAGTGAAGTGGCGAGATGGCAAAGCACCGTCGCGACCGGAGTTGTTTTCCGCTTTCCCGTTCCTCTTTCCCTTTTTGTATGTCTCTGTGTCTCTGTGTCTATCATGTTCTTTCCGTGGAGCGAAAAAAATTTCGGTTGCCAGCACAGCACCGCTATGCTACAACGCAAGTCCTCGCTCTCTTGAACCGACGACAGCCACGCTGCTCCGTGTCGCACGCTGTCGAGCCGCGATTCGGGGCGGTTCCGCTCCATCTTGGCACGTTGTATTTCTATTCTATGCTTTCATTTCTGATGAGTCTTCCGACGTTTGCTCGCGCGTGCGTCGTGTGCGGATTCATCCTCGCATCCGCGCACATCGCGTCGGCACAGACGCACGGAAGTCTCGTCGGCGTCGTGCGCGACGCTTCGGGCAAGGAAGTCGCCGGAGTGGTCGTCGTGGCGACCAATCAAGTGACGAGTGGCACGACGCGCGGAGGCACGGGCAGCAACGGGCGTTATTCGTTTCGTCTGCCTGCGGGCGCATATCGCATCACGGTCGAAGCGCCCTTCGTTGCGAAATTTGAGAAGGATAAAACTTACGGCGAATGGGCGCAGCCGCGCGGCGACGCGTTGGAAAATGTCATTATCACGGCGGGACAGGATACGACGCTCGACTTTCAAGTCGAACGCAAAAAAGAGTTGCCCGCGACTGCTCCGTTGCAGACAGGCGAACCGACCGGACACGCGGGCGACGCAAGTATCGCATCCGCACCGCAGACTGCGCCTGACCGCGTGGAAGTGCGCGACCGTTGGCGCATCGGCTTTCCCGAATACGACCGCTACGGCGACCGTGGTGCGCGCGGACGCGACATCCCTTTCAGCCGTGGCCGCTGGTACGACCCATATCGCCAGAGCGTTTTGAAGGGCGATTATCCCATCATCGGCAACAACATTTTCATGATTCTCTCCGCCGTCTCGACGACGGGCGTGGAATTGCGTCGAGCGCCGACGCCTTCGGACGTGTCGAGCGCGAGGCCGGGCAGCGCGGAGTTTTTCGGTCAACCCGAACAACTCGCCGCGAGCCACACCTTGCAGTTCACCTTTGAACTCTTTCGCGGCGACACCACCTTCCGCCCGCGCGACTGGGCGATAAAAATTTCGCCCACCTTCAGCTTCCCCAACTATCTCAACGCACGCGAAACCGGAGTCGTCAATATCGACGTGCGACGCGGCACCAACCGTACCGACACGCATGTCTCATTCGAGGAAGCCTTCGCCGAAGTCAAACTCGCGGACGTGAACGCCAACTACGATTTCGTCAGCTTACGCGCAGGGATTCAGCCCTTCACCTCAGACTTTCGCGGCTTCGTCTTCTCCGACAACAATCTCGGCGCACGTCTCTTCGGCGCGTTCGACAATAACCGTTATCAATTCAACGTCGCCGCCTTCTCCATGCTTGAGAAGGATACCAACAGCAACCTCAACCGTCTGGACACGCGCCATCAAAACATCTATATCGCCAACATCTTTCGCCAGGATTTCATCAAGAAGGGCTATACCATTCAGGCCAGCGCGCACTTCAACGACGACCGTCGCAGCATTGAATACGACCGCAACGGCTTTCTCGTCCGCCCCGCGCTCGTCGGCGATGTGCGCCCACACGCCATCAAGGTCGGCTATCTCGGCGTGAGCGGCGACGGCCATCTCGGACGTTTGAATCTCACCAACTCTTACTACTTCGCCTTCGGGCGCGACGAACGGAATCCGATTGCGGGTCGCGCCGTCCGCATCAAGTCGCACATGGCGGCGGTCGAGGCTTCGGTCGATAAAGACTATCTGCGTTTTCGCGGTTCGTTCTTCTGGGCTTCGGGTGACGAGAACCCGACCGACCAACACGCCAGCGGCTTCGACGCCATCTTCGACGACCCTAACTTCGTCGGCGGTCAATTCTCCTTCTGGAATCGTCAGGGTATACGCCTCACGCAGACGGGCGTCGGGCTCGTCCATCCCAACAGCCTCCTGCCGTCGCTTCGCAGCAGCAAGACGCAGGGACAGGCCAACTTCGTCAACCCCGGCATCTTTATATACAACGCGGGCTTTGACGTGGAAGTGACGCAACGCATCAAGGCCGTCTTCAACGTCAACTATCTACGCTTTCACCGCACCGAATCGCTCGAATACATCCTGTTTCAAAATCGCATCCGCAAAGACATCGGCTTCGACTACAGTCTCGGCGTCGCCTATCGTCCCTTTCTCATCAACAACGTGACCATCACCTTCGGCGCGGCGACGCTTCAAACCGGACGCGGCTTCCGCGACATCTACACCGACCGCACGCGCAACTGTCCGCCCAACCTCGAAGACTTTTGCACGCCCGACGATGTTGTCATCAATCCGAGCAAGCCGCTCTATTCCCTTTTCGCGCAGTTGAAACTAATCTTTTGACAACGAACCTTCTGACATTGACGCCACGGCTTTTATCAGGAACAAACGCATGAAACGGCACGCCACAAACCAACGCCTCAAGTTCCTCATCATCTGCGTCTTCGGCTGTGCCTTCGTCTGCCTCCTCGCCATTTCGCCAAGCACATCTTCGCAAACATCCACCGCCACACCGACAACAGCGCAAACACAAAACTCGCAAACACAACCCACTCCGACGCCCGCGACTCCGCCAAACGCTCCGACCGCTCCCGTTTCAGACCCCACTTCCCCGTCAAATTCAAATACCGCCTCCGTCGTCAAACTCGAAGGATGCGTTTCCTGTCATGCGCGCATCGAGCCGATGCACAAGTACGGCGCGACGGGCGCGCTCGACGTGTTGAAGGATGGACGCGACGCACAGGGAATGACCTGTACAGCCTGTCACGGCGGCAATCCCGTCGCTGCGACGAAAGAAGATGCACACGTCCGTCCGCGTTTTCCCGATGCATGGAAACGCGGCGGCAAGATGTCGAGCGCGAATCCCGAAAGAGCCAACACGCTTCTAGCGAAGGAGAGCCGCGAGTTTGTCCGCTTTGTCAATCCCGGCGACCTGCGTGTCGCGGAAGCCGCCTGCGGCGAGTGCCATCAGACGGAGACACACACCATGTCGCGCAGTATGATGACGCACGGCGCGATGCTCTGGGGCGCGGCGCTCTACAATAACGGCGGCTTCCCCATCAAAGATACGCGCTTCGGTGAAAGCTATTCCGAGTCCAGCGCGCCGCAACGTCTGATTCAACAACCGCCGCCGTCTGACGAAGAACGTCGCACGCGCGGTCTTCTCTCCTTCCTCGACCCGTTGCCGCGTTGGGAGATTTCGCAGCCGGGCAACATCCTGCGCGTCTTCGAGCGCGGAGGCCGCCGTCGTCTCGAAGTCGGCCTGCCCGACCGCGAGGAAGAACCCGGCAAGCCCGATAAGGGTTTGAGTCCGCGCGGCTTCGGCACGGGCAATCGCACTGACCCCGTTTATCTCGGTCTACAGAAAACACGACTCCTCGACCCCACGCTCAACTTCCCCGGCACCAACGACCACGCGGGCGACTACCGCGCCTCCGGTTGCAGCGCCTGCCATGTCGTCTACGCCAACGACCGCAGCCGTGTCCATTCTGAGACGCATGCGTCGGCGGGCAATCGTGGACAGTCGCAGTCCGACGACGCGACGATTCCCAAAGACGAATCGGGGCATCCCATCAGGCACCAATTCACGTCGCAGATTCCCACTTCGCAATGCATGGTCTGCCACATGCATCCCGGCACGAACATGGTCGCCACCTATCTCGGCCTGACTTGGTGGGACAACGAAACCGACGGCGAACGGATGTACCCTGCGAAGCAACACAACCCCTCGCAAGATGAAGAACAACGCAAACTCGACCGCAATCCAGAAGCGGCCAGCCTACGCGGTCGTTGGTCTGACCCTGAATTTTTAGCAGAGACGGGCACGCCCGAATTCAACGCCCAACTCAAACGCACTCAGTTCGCAGACTTTCACAGTCACGGCTGGATTTTCCGCGCCGTCTTCAAACGCAATCGCAAGGGAGATTTGCTCGACGCCGAAGACCGCATCGTCGCTTCCGACGACCCCGAACGTTTCAAAAAAGCCGTCCACCTCAATGACATTCACCTCGAACGCGGCATGCATTGCGTCGATTGCCATTTCCGTCAGGACGCGCACGGCGACGGCAATCTCTACAACGAACCGCGCGCCGCCATCGAAATCAACTGCGTCGATTGCCACGGCTCGCTCCGACAACGCGCCACGCTCTTTACATCCGGCCCCGCCGCCGCGCCTGCCACCGGACAGGCCGCACGCCGCCGCGAAGAAAGAAAGGAACCGCTCGTCGGTCAAGACCTCAAACGTCTGCGCGCACGCGACGCCGACGGCGCGAAGATTCCGCTCTTTCAACTCATCACGCGCGACCGCAAACGAAAGGACGAGCGCGGCCACGATGTCGAATTGAAGGCGGGCGACATCGTGCAGAACTCCCTCGTCGTGCCCGGACGCTTCTGGCGCGTCACGCAGACCGCAGACACCATCGCGCCCGGACATCGCGACTACAACGAACAGTCGCGCTACGCCAAAACCATTCGCACCGACAACGCGACCTGGGGCGACGTGCCCACGGACGACAAGCCGCTCGCACACCGCGACGCCGAGATGAGTTGCTTCACCTGCCATTCGTCGTGGGTCACGGGCTGCTTCGGCTGCCATCTCTCGATGAAAGCCAACGCCAAGATGCCCAACCGACACAACGAAGGCGGCGATTCACGCAATTTTACGAGCTACAACTTTCAAGTCCTGCGCGACGACATCTTTATGCTCGGACGCGACGGCACAGTCACAGGCAACCGCGTCGCTCCCGTCCGCTCATCGTCCGCCGTCCTCGTCAGTTCGCAGAACCAGAACCGCGAATGGATTTACTCGCAACAGCAGACCACATCCGCCGAAGGTTTTGCGGGACAAGCCTTCAACACACACGTTCCGCATACCGTCCGCGGGCGCGAGACGAAGCGTTGCAGCGATTGCCACATCTCGAAACAGAACGACAACAACGCGTGGATGGCGCAACTGCTGCTGCAAGGCACGAACTTCGTCAACTTCGCAGGTCGTTACGTCTATGTCGCGGCTGACGATGCGCTTGAAGCCGTCACCGTCACCGAACACGATGAGCCGCAGGCCGTCATCGGCAGCACGCTCCAACGCATCGCCTATCCCGACAACTACGCAAAATTCACACAGCAGGGACGCCAACTCCGCACCGCCTTCGAGCACCACGGCAACCCGCGCGTGCTCGGAGTGCAACTGCGCGGCGAGTATGCCTACGTCGCAGCGGGCGAGGGTGGCTTGCGCGTCTATGATGTCGCGCAGATTGACCAGAAGGGTTTCTCCGAGCGCATCACGACCGCGCCGGTCTCGCGTTTTGGTCAGAAGTTTTACGTCAAGACTAAGTACGCCACCGCCGTCGCCGCGCCCACCACGCTCGCCGTTGACCCCGCGCGCTGGCGTCTGACGACCGACGGGCAGATGCTTAGTCCCGACGAGGCGCAGCAACTCAAAGGCACCGCCCGCGCCCGACTCGTCAACGAGGAGCAGCCGATTCATCCGCTTTATGCTTATCTCTATGTCGTTGACAAGTACGAGGGGGTGATTCTCGTCAACGCCGCCACGCTGCTCGATGGCGACCCGCTCAACAACTATCTCCGACGCACCCTCACCTTCAATCCAAACGGCGCGCTCGACGGCGCGAACAACATCACCATCGCCGGAACCCACGCCTATATCACGACCGACCGCGCGCTCGTCGTCGTTAATTTGGACGACCCCTTGCGTCCGCGTATCGTCGCAGAGATTGCTGCGCCCGCACTCAAACGTCCGCGCGCCGTCGCCATTCAATTTCGTTATGCCTTCGTCGTTGACGATGAAGGCTTGAAGGTTCTGGACGTGACTGCGCCTGAGCGTGCGCGCCTCGTCGAAGGCGCACACGTCGCGCTCGCGGACGCGCGTGACGTTTACGTCGCGCGCACCTTTGCCTACGTCGCCAACGGCAAGGAAGGCGTCGCGATTGTTGATGTCGAGATGCCTGAGAAACCGCGTCTCGACCAGCGGTTCAACGCCGACGGTCAATTAAATGACACGCATCAAGTTAAAATCGCGATGACCAACGCGAGCCTCTTTGCCTACGTCGCCGACGGGCACAACGGCCTCCGCGTCCTTCAACTAACATCGCCCGAAACCATGCCGAACTACGCGGGTTTTAGCCCGCGTCCTGAACCGCAGTTGATTGCGACGTTTAAGACCAAAGGCGCGGCGCTTGCTATCTCGAAACCGCTCGACCGCGACCGCGCGGCGGATGAGAGCGGCAATCAAGTCGCCGTCTTCGGACGACGCGGCGCTCGTCCCTTCACATTTGAGGAGATGCAGCGCATGTTCCTCACCGACGGTGGGCACGGCAAATTCTTCACCGTCGAAGACCGTCCCGCGACACAAGCCTGTCAGCCTTGCCTTCCAAACGGGACGAAAACCACCACCGATGCATCCGGCGCGACGTTCACGCCCGCGCGCGACTCGAATTTGATGAAACGATTGGTGCCCGTCGTCCAGCGTTCTCCTAAGATGCCCGTGCTCGGCGGCTTCACATTCTTCGTCGTCCTCGTTAGCTGGCGTCGCCGTCGTCGTCTCTCGCGTGAGGCGAAAGCGATGCGTGCGTGTGAGGATGCGAATGCTCTGTAAGTGAATCGAGAAAGTTGAGGAAAAGAGATGTCAAACGAACCCAGAGAAGTTCTTGTGCGTTGGTTTGAAGAGGTCTGGAATCAGGGACGCGAGGAGGCCATCGACGAACTATTTGATGAAAACGGCATCGCACACGGCCTCGGCGACGCGCAGGAAGGCTTGCGCGGTCCGGCGGGTTTTAGAACGGTGTTTCATCAATTTCACAACGCCTTTCCCGGCATTCATGTGACGGTTGAAGAGGCAATAGTGGAAGGTGAGATGGTTGCGGTTCGTTGTCGCGTGCACGGCACGCACAATGGAGACGGACTCGGCTTTGCCGCAACCAGCCGACCAGTCGAATTTACAGGCATGAGCTTTGCGCGCATCCGCGACGGCAAGATTGTCGAGGCGTGGAACAACTTTGATTTCCAGACCATGTTCCAACAACTCGGCGCGCTTCCTCAACCGTCCATCGCGCCGCCTTCGGACAGCCATTCGCCTTCGTGAACATCTGACGCGGGAGGCTCGACTTTCGCGCGTCGGCTCAAACCGAACGTGTAGGTTTGTTTCATCAATACTCACAGTCGTGTCCGTCGCATCCTCGCCGTCGGCGGCCTTAGAACGGCTTTTGCACAAAGATTGACCTGTCCCTTCGCTGCTCCGTTCATGACTTCGCCAACGCATACGGGCAAACACCCCGCGACGTTCCTCCGCTTCTCCGTCTAAAAAATTTATCTGCCCGCCATGTGAGCCTCTCGCTTCTAATTTTTCGCGTTAGTTGAATGAGGCGTTATGGTTCACAGTTCCTTGATTGGATGTGTCGAAACTCGCGCGTCCAATCAGACCTCTCCAAAAGCGACTGGCGGAACCTGAAGCCCTCATCGTGGCACAAAATCCCACGAAATAGATTCTATCTTTCATACATTAGGAGACCTCATGAAATTGTTCATTCGCACATCCCTGTTCAATTTGATGCTGCTCGCATCATTGGTCAGCGCCTGGGCGCAGACCTCGACGAAAGCCGACATTCGTGCAGCCGCCGTCGATGCTTGCGCGGCTGCACGCCAGCAGACGCCCGCGCTCGCCGCCGCACACTGCAACCCCGACGCCATCGACCGCCGCCACCTCGTCGGCGATGTCTACGAATATTCCTTCCGCCTCAAAGTCGGCGACGGAGCGCACGACGTAATTAAAATCCACCGTGTCGTGCGCGAAAAATCCCCCGGCGTTCCTATCAAAACTGGCGATTCCGTGTTCATGATTCACGGCGACGTGTGGGGCTTCGACGCCGCGTTTCTCGCCAGCACTCTCTCCGGCAATGTGCCGCGCGAACAGTCCATCGGCGTCTTTATGGCGAATAAAAATGTGGATGTGTGGGGCATCGACCTCCGTTGGGTAGGGGTTGCCGCCGACACCACCGACTTCACGTTTATGAAAGATTGGAATCTCGCCACACACGTCCGCGACATCGCCACGGGCATCGGTGTCGCACGCGCAGTACGTAAAGCGACGGGGAGCGGATACGGAAAAGTCGCGTTAATGGGTTGGAGTCGTGGCGGCATCCTCGCCTACACCTATGCTAATGAAGAGACGCGCGTGCCTGAGCATCTGCGACAGGTGAAGGCATTGATTCCCGTCGATATTGCACTCAAACTGAGTGCCGAACACGAAGCACAACGGGCGGGCGCGTGCCTGCGTTACGAGGCTAACAGGCAACTGCTCGACGCCGGACAGTACCATTCCGAACAGGGCGTCGGCGTCGGGACATTCGGGCTTCTCGCGGCGGTGCGTCCGCAGGAGAAATCTCCGGTTCCGGGTTTCTCGAATTTCACAAACAGCGAAGTGGCGTTGCTCGTCGGCTCTGCGACGCACATCCTGTTCGGCGCGAACGCGCCCGTCCCCTTCTATCATTTCAACGCCGGAGAGTTTAACGAAGCGGGCGTCCCCACCGGGTTGCAGTTTACACGTGAGGCTTACCTCTACGACTTTTTCCAGTCCGCCGCGCCCTTCCAGAGCTTCACGGAGATGGTTGAAAGCGAAGCCCTCATGTGCGACGAAATTGATATGCCCTATGACGACCACCTGAGCGAGATAAGCATTCCGGTCTTGTACGTCGGCGCGGAGGGCGGTTTCGGCAAGTTCGGAACCGAAACTCTCAATCGGCTCGGCAGCACCGATAAAAGTTCAAACATCGTCCAACTCTATCCGTCGGAGGCGCGCGCCATCGACTTCGGACATTCCGACCTCTTTCTCGCCGACAATGCGCGCGAGTTGGTCTGGACTCCGATGTACGATTGGATTATCAACCACTAACAGGCGCCACGGACGACGGGCTTCGACACTTCCCTGTCCGAAGCCTATTTCGGTCGTGAAGTTTTTTGAACTAATTTGCGTGTAAGAGCGTCTTAATTTTTGAGGCCGTCGGTTTCACTATCAGGCAAAGAGGGTGGCCGTGGGTCTTCCCAGTGTCATAATTTCTGGGTCGGGGCGTTGCATCTTGAAAATGCAGCGCCCTTAAACGTTTATGCCATATACATCTGGCAGACCCGCTTCGTTCGTATCTATGACAAGCGCGACGCTGCGACGATTTTTCTACGTGTCGCGCCGAATATTATTTGTGTGGCTAGATTCTTCCGCGTTCAAAATTGATTGTCACGTCCGGCTGTCTGTAGTAAGTTGTGCCTGAACCAGACTTGCTCTGCGGTGCTGAAGCTGTCCCGACCTAATCTTCATTAGATAGGCTCATACGGAGACTCTTTGCCTTGACCGGTTGAGACAGAGAACCACTCTCGTCCCGACCCGTCATCTGTGTTGAGCGAAAGATGAAGAAACTTCTTCGTGTCTCTCTATCTGAAAATAGGAGACCTGCGATTCGTTTGTCCGGTCGAATCGCGGGCAGGCGTTGCTCTGTCGTCTCGTCGGCGTCCACATCGGCGAACAACTGCCGCCGCAGAAGTTTTTCCCCACAATCCATCTCCCGCTTCTTTCTGATTGCGTTTGCAACACCCGCCCGTTCTCGTTTGGGGCATTATCCGGCGTCACGTTGATTCGATGCTGAAAAAGATTTACCGCAGAGTTTTGCCTGAGAATGTACGGCAGGCGGTCAGACTCTTGACGACGAAGGCTCCCGCATTAAGCGTCCGTTATGAGCTTGCTGCGGAGTGGCCGACGAGCAACGATTCCTCCTGGCGGTCGCCGTCCGTGGCGACGCGCTTCAAGAGAGGAATGGAGACGTTCGATTTCGACCGCGCACGACAGACGCCGGAGTCGGCGTCCGCGTCGCCGATTGTGCGCGACAATCTCGCGTTGCTCGGTCGCACCGGATTGACGGATGCGAGGCTTCTGGACTTCGGCTGCGCGAACGCTTTGTATCGTTTGATTCTGGCGAGCCAGACGGTGACGGAGAATTGGGAGTATGTCGGCGCAGACATCAATGCGGAGATTATCGAGTGGTGTCGGACGACGCATCAGGGAACGCGTTTCGAGGTGGTTAAAGATAATCGTGATTTGCCATTTCGGGATGGTGAATTCGATGTGGTGCTGACGAGCGGAGTGGTGCATTGCATCGCGGATTTCGCGGCGGTCATGTCGGAGTTACATCGCGTCTCGCGCGACTACGTGTTGGCGAGCCGTCTTCCCGTCTGGAAGCATCACCCGACGCGGACGGTGCTTCAGCACGTGCGTCACCCGTGGGGCGAGGAGATGCACCCGATACACGTCTTCAACCGCGACGAACTGGAAGCGACGTTTGCGCGTCTACGTTTTTCGATTGTGTATCGTGATTATGGCAGCGAAATTTTCGACGTGCCGGACGTTCACGAACCGGCAGTGCACAACCATTACCTCTTGAGAAAGATTTGACGGCGAGAGTGAAACGATGCGTATCGGGATTTTTCCTGAATTGAATCGTTTGAGTGGCGGCGTATTTCAGTACGGGTTAACCATGCTCCACGCTTTGCGCGGACTGAAAAGCAGCGATGATGAATACGTGATTTTCGCCCACGAAGGGTTCGACGGCGAGGCTTTCGCATCGTTGGAAGCGGGCGCGGCTTGGCGCGTCGAATCCGTTGTGCCGCCTTCGTTGCGGCGTCAGACGTTCTTCGTCCTGAGTCGTGCGCTTGGCGAGACGCGTTCGCGCGAAGCGGTGCAATGGCTGCGCGGACAGATGCAACGCGCTTCGTCGCGCGGCAAAGCGACGATTGACCCGGATGTCGTCCGGCGTTGCCCTGAAGTGGCGCGTTGGCTGCGTCGCTGCGGAGTAGAACTGATGCTCTACCCTGCGGCGAACCCACTCTCTTTTGAAACCGGAATGCCGTCTGTCGTCGCGGTTCACGACCTGCAACATCGTCTCCAACCGGAATTCCCGGAAGTGTCTGCCGACGGAGTTTGGGAGCAACGTGAGTATCTCTATCGAAACCTTGCGCGGCACGCGACGCTTCTCCTGACCGATTCGGAGACTGGCCGCGAAGATGTGCTCAACTTCTACGCGGAATACGGAGCGACGCCGGAGCGTGTCAAAGTCTTGCCGTTTCTTCCGGCGCATTACCTGACGAGCGACATCGCCGAAGACGAACGGCAACGCGTCCGCGCGACACATCATCTGCCGGAGCGTTACCTGTTTTATCCGGCTCAATTTTGGCCGCACAAAAACCACGCGCGCCTCGTTCGTGCGCTCGGCTTGCTCAAACAACAAGGCATCAACGTTTCAATCGTGCTCGTCGGTTCGCACGCGGGCGAGATTCGTGAGGCGACGTTTCAGGATGTTGAATCGCTGGCACATGAACAAGGCGTGGCGGAGCACGTTCACTATCTAGGCTACGTGCCCGACGAAGATATGTCGGCTCTGTACGCCGAAGCGGTCGCTTTGGTGATGCCGACATTCTTCGGGCCGACGAACATCCCCGTGCTCGAAGCGTGGGCGTTTGATTGTCCGGTGCTCACCTCGGATATTCGCGGGATACGCGAGCAGGCAGGCGACGCGGCTCTTTTGGTGAATCCGCGTTCGGTTGAAGAGTTAGCCGAAGGCATTCGGCGGCTTTGGACTGACGAAAACCTTCGCCAAACCCTCACCGCTCAAGGGCGTCGGCGACTGGCGACCTATAGTTATCGTGATTACTGCCGACGGCTCGGAGAGATTATCGAAGAAGCGAAGGCACTTGTGCATTTGGAGGAGCGTCGCAGCACAGCTTCGTAGAACAAGTTTGGAGTGGAGGGTTCATGGGAAATATCGAGCGCATTACATGGAAAGATAAAATGCTGGCTTGCATCATCAAGGCCGAAACGGATGTAGAGAAGACCACTTTTCTCACCCCGTCGGAATACAATTTTCAAGTCGGTTTTGTCGCCTATCCGAAGGACGGAGAAATTCCGGCGCACGTCCATCGTCCGGTAGAGCGTCGCATCTTCGAGACGTTTGAAGTTTTGCTGGTACGGAAAGGGCGTTGCGAAGTGGACATCTTTAACGACGAGCGCGAGCGCATTGCGACGCGCGAACTGCGTGAAGGCGACCTGTTACTCGTCGTCGAAGGCGGACACGGCTTTCGCATGTTGGAGGACGCGGTGTTGCTGGAAGTCAAACAGGGGCCGTATCTGGGCGACGACTCGAAAGAAACGTTTTGAACGATGATACCCGTTAACGAACCATTGCTCGGCGAAAAAGAACTCGCATACGTCGCGGAAGCCGTCCGCACCGGATGGATTTCTTCGGCGGGCAAATTCATCAACGAATTCGAGGAACGTTGGGCGACCTATTGCGGGCGGCGTTACGGCATCGCCGTCAGCAGCGGGACGGCGGCCTTGCAAGTCGGCGTCGCATGTCTCGGACTCGAACCGGGCGACGAAGTTATCATTCCGAGTTTCACCATTGTCTCCTGCGCGCTCGCTGTCATCTACAACGGCGGCGTGCCCGTCTTGGTCGATTCCGACCCCGACACGTGGTGTCTGGACGCCTCTGCCATCGAAGCGAAGATTACGCCGCGCACGCGAGCCATCATGCCCGTACATATCTACGGGCATCCGGCCGACATGGACGCGCTCACGAAGATTGCCGACCGACACGGACTCCGCATCATCGAAGACGCCGCCGAAGCACACGGCGCGGAATACTTATCTTCTGCGCGCGACGCTTGGCAACCTGAGTGGCGACGTTGCGGGAGTTTCGGCGCGATGAGCGCATTCAGTTTTTACGCCAACAAGCCCGTTACCACAGGCGAAGGCGGTATGCTGCTCACAGACGACGCGCGACTGGCCGACCGCGCACGCTCGCTACGGAATCTATGTTTTCAACCCGAACGACGTTTTTATCACGAAGAAATGGGTGCAAACTTTCGTCTGACCAATTTGCAAGCCGCGATTGGCGTAGCGCAGTTGGAACGCATCGACGAAATCGTTGCGCGCAAACGTTGGATTGGCCGCGAGTACACGCGTCGCTTGCGGGACGTGCGCGGCGTCGCGTTGCCGTCCGAAAAATCATGGGCGCGCAGCGTCTACTGGATGTACGGCCTCCTGCTCTCCGAAGAGACGGACATGGATAACGTCGGCTTCGCACGGAGGCTTCAAGAACGCGGCGTCGAGACACGTCCATTTTTTTTAGGAATGCATGAGCAGCCCGCGTTTCAACGGCGCGGCCTTTTTTCGGGCGAGCAGTATCCGGTCGCTGAGAGACTCGCGCGCCGTGGTTTATACCTGCCTTCCGGCCTCGCTCTAACGGAGGACCAACTGGCGCGAGTCTGCGACGCCGTGCATGAGGTGCTCGCATGAACGAGGTTTTCGGTACAATCTATACGGACTCCTACGACCTTCTCTACCGCGATAAAGATTACGTCGCCGAATGCGATTCAATCGAGCGTATCTTTCAAACTTACGGCGACGGCGCGATTCAACGCCTACTTGATTTAGGATGCGGCACGGGCGGACACGCGCTCCGCTTATGCGAGCGTGGTTATGAAGTGGTAGGCGTTGACCGTTCGGAGGGTATGCTCGCTCACGCGCGCAACAAGGCGCGCGATTCCGTGTGCGACAATCGCGTTAGTTTTCAACAGGGCGACATCCGAAACGTGAATCTTGATTGCGAATTTGACGCAGCCGTGATGATGTTTGCCGTACTCGGCTATCAACTGGAAAATGCGGATGTCATGTCGGCACTGAAAACCGCGCGGCGACATCTTCGTGCGGGAGGGTTATTCCTCTTTGATGTCTGGTACGGCCCGGCGGTGCTCGGCGAACGACCGTCCGAACGCGTCAAAGTGATTCCGACCGCCGGAGGACAAATTCTGCGCGTCGCATCGGGCGAACTCGATGAGCGTCGGCATCTCTGCACGGTGCGATACGAGGTGTGGCAGATAGAGGAAGGACAGTCGTTGCGGCACACTCAAGAGACGCATCGGATGCGCTACTTTTTCCCACTCGAACTCGAACATCTTCTGGAATGCGCCGGATTTGCGCCGCTCCGTCTCGGCGCATTTTCCAACTTCGAGTGCGAACCCGACGAGACGACGTGGAACGTCATGTGCGCTGCGCGGGCAGTCTAAACGACGCCGCAATGTCGTCGATTGCCTCATGATAAAGATGAAGCGTTGCGGCTCGCGCGTGTCTCTTTATCCGAGTTTCACGTCTACAGCTACGACTCATGCCTACTTAAACCAACGCGGTCTTGCGGCGCAGCCAACGACGCCATCTCGATTCCTCTGCCAACATTTCCGGCAGATAGATATTCTCAAATATCAACCGGTCGGCCTCTCTATCCGGCGACACGTAGGGCGGATGCCGGAGCGGAAAATTCATCGCGCCTGTCGGGATACGAGCCAGTACGCTGTCATCATCGTGTGTGTGTGTAGCGTCGGAACCCCATCCCATGTTTGTGATGAGATTGGTGCTGGCCGTCGCCGCCAGTCCGCGTTGCGCCCACAGCGAGAAAACCCATTGATAATCCCACGTGCCCGCTTCGTCGCCCTCAGCGAAAGTTCGGTCAAAGATGCTGCGCCAGTATTTGACGGCTCTCGCGTCGCCTAAAATATCTTTGAGCCACGACGTAGTGCGAAGCGTCGGCCACAACTTCATCTCAATATCGTAATGACGCCAAGCCCTGCGCCACGTCGCCCAACCCCATCCACCGGGGATGCGATGAAAGAAATAACTGTGCGGCATTCTCTTGCGTCCGAATAAATAGTTGTCGCCACAGACTGTCATCACCCGCTCGTCTTCACGATACTTTTCGAGCATCTCCTCGCAAAAACGGAAAAAGGTTGGATGAGGCAAGCAATCGTCTTCGAGAATGATGGCTTGCTCGACCTGTTCAAAAGCCCAACCGAGACCGCTCGCCACACGTCGCCTGCATCCCATGTTCTCTTCCGCATAATTCTTGACGACCTCGCATTCCCAATCCACACGCTCAACGACCGCCCGCGCACGTTGACACAGTTCCGCCTCACCAGCGCGCTCTGCTCTCGCGCCGTCGGCAACGACAAGAAGTTGACGCGGCTGTGCCTTCGCAATCTCGGCGAAGACCTGCGCGGTAGTTTCAGGCCGATTGAAGATGATGAAGACCACCGGAGCGCGCAATCCCGTCTCCCTCACCTCCAAATCGCCTTCCAGACGTGAAGAACTCTGCATCACTTCGGAATCGAACGCAGAAGATGGGCGGCCACATCCGCGTTGAGGTCTTTGAGAATGTATTTCTTCTCAACCATAACAGCATCTCTCCTTTAGATAGATGTGTTCCGGCGCAAGCAGCATTTGGTGTCGAAATGACTGCCGCAGATGGGTGCGTCTACTCTACAATTTTCTATATCCGACCACCAACCAAAATCTACACGCCGCTTCGACTTTCGCTTGGGGCTTTTGAAGTTTGGATGAGAGCTAGTCTTGCTTGGATAAACGCCTGGCGATTCGTCCGCTATGCTTGTCTCGCTTGACGGCTATCCGCTGCACGTAGACGCGAGTCGTCGAGGCGTTACGATGACCGAGCGCGTCCTGTGTGTCCGCAATCGAGCCGGTATCCTCTGCAACGATGCGGGCAAAGCTGTGACGTGTCTGGTGCAGATGCACATCGCCCACACCTGCCTCACGCGCGTAACGCTTGAGATTCTTCACAAAAGCGTGCGAACTGAGGGCTGCTCCGGCGCGTCCCGCGCGGTCATGCCGCGTCCAGAGCGGCGCGTCCGTGGTGAGAACGCTCATCCGTCCACTCGCCGTCAGGTAATCAATAACCGCCTGAGTCAGCAATGGGTCGCGTACTTCCCTGCTCACGTAGTCGCCTCCCTTGACCTTGCCTGAGATGTTAATAAATTCGTTGAATTTGAGATTCCCCCCGCGCAGGCCGATTACCTCCTGCCGACGCATGCCCGTCAGTAGATAAAATAGCAGCAACGCGTAATCCCTCTTTCCCACTACGTCGCCGCGTGCGGCTTTCACGCGCACGACATTCACAATCGCCTGCAACTCATTATCCGTCCATGCTTTAGCGCCTTCCGTCTGGTAAGCCTTTGGAGCCTTCGGCAACGCCAGCCGCGCCGGATTGCTCGCGATGAAATCTCTGAGAGACGGATGGCGCATCGCCCATTCAAAGAATGACGAGAGGAAACAGACGCGCGCATAGACCGTGTTTGGCTTCAGGCCACTGGCTTCGAGTTGCTTGCGCCACGCCTCTACATCAAAAGCAGAAATCTCGTCTAAATGCTTATTGGCAAAGGAGAAAAAGGAATTGACTACCTTCTGCTTATAACTTTGAATCTCTGCGCGCCGTTCGGTCGATGCGGCGGTGGACGACTCCGCCCACAGACGCAAGGCATGACCAAGTGCGACTCCGACATCTACTTTTGCGAGTACAAGCGCGGTTTCTGTGACTTCCAACATAGCGGAGAACTATATCACACCCCAACTATCTAGGTTACAGAAATTGACTCTTCGTGTAACCTCGGAATGTTAATATCAGCATTTTTATCCTTCTAATTGGCAATAATGCTGTATCATATTCATCTTGTGAAACATTCGTGCGAAAAGAAGGGGAGACGAAGCAATGCGTGCCGAACGACGACGCCAACGCAAGCCTGATCCGTTGGCGACGAGAAATGCTGTCTCCGACATTTGCAGTCAGCTACAGACGCGTATGCCGAACGTTATCCCTTCCAACGAAAAACACTTAACACGTTTTCTCTACGCCTTACGACACATCGAACGTCGTCCCGTGACAGATACTCTGAGGGGTCGTCCTCCGCGTTGGCCGCGTGAAATACTGACCGAAGCGGCCACGATTCTTCGAGGCATCCTTGAGCGTGAAACGCATGGACGCATCTCGGTCAATAGCTTCGTCGGGCAATATCTCCCCTTGCTCCGGTTCCCTGCCGACGTAGCGGAAGCCCTCGAATCAGGGCAACTCAACCTACAGGAAGCAGCACAACTCGCACGCCTGACACATGAGCGGCTCGGCTGTTCTCCTTCTGTCGCACGAAAGCAGCGCGAGGAAATTCTCAAATCACATCTCGCGGTGCAGGGTTCACAAACTCGTTTGCGTCAAAGAATCAAGGAACTCTTAGGCGAAAGCGCCGCGCAAGGAGTTTCGTCACAGAATATGGCCTCTGTGCTCGCGCAGGCCGACGAATTACTACAAATAGACCCGCAGGATACGCGACATCTCTTTTGGGAGGAGATGAAGCGCATCTTCTTTGCCATGCGCGAAGTCGAGCTAGAGGATTTAGATGACGAGACGTTGGAGGAGTTTATGTCGGCAATGGATTACATCTCAAACGTGCTCCACCGGATTGAGAAACGGCGTCGAGAGCGCCTGCGTGCGACTAATCAACTACGCGTTTGATAATTATGCCGACTCCCTCCTCAGACCATCCGAATGAACTTCGGTTAATGCTGCCTACCCGTTCGTAATTCTGCACAAACTCTCACAAGTAATATTTTTTTCTTGACACTTCATCCAGTTTTAGTGCATTTAGGCCATATCAAGTGCACGTCTCGCATAATTTTATTCTAAGTGCACTCCAATGGTGAAAGGTGATATGCAATATACTACTCCGCAAGTCCTTGAGATTGTTGGTATTAGCAGACGAACGCTACAGGTTTGGATTGCCGACGGGAAAGTCAATAAACCGGGCGGGCAGGGTGCCGGAAGGCTCTGGGACGTTTCTGAGGTCAAGATTTTGTTGGATTTGAAGCAAAACTCTGTGCGTGGTCGCAAGCCCCGTAAAGAAAGTTTCGGGGAAGGAGGAAGATGTGAGAAAGATTAGTGTCCAGAATCTGAAGGGGGGGACGGGTAAATCGACGACTGTGGTTAATCTGGGCGCAGCGCTGGCCTTGAAAGGTAAGAAGGTGCTTCTTATCGACACGGACAGTCAGGCGCATGTCGGGCTGCATCTGGGCGTCAAACACTCCGTTACACTCTTCGACCTGATGACCATCGACCTCTCCATCGAGGAGGCCATCGTCAACGCGCGCGAGAATCTTGATTGCATCGTTTCGGATAAGAAAGTGGCGGTTTTGGAGACAATGTTGGTGCAAATGCCGCGTCGTGAAGAGATTTTGAGGCTAAGAGCGAGACGTTTGAAGAACCTCAAATACGATTATGTACTGGTAGATTGCAGTCCGAGCATTTCGCTAATGCACCAAAATGCCCTGCTTTTCGCCGATTACCTGCTCATTCCCGTCTCGATGGACGTGTTATCTCTGGCGGGCGCATCATCCATCATGGATTCGAGCCGAATGCTTTTACAGATGTATGAGATGCCTTTGCAGATTATGGGCGTGCTGCCGACGATTTACGATGGACGGCTCAACATGTCTAAGGAGGTCGTCTCGATTCTGGAAACTAACTACAAGCGACTGACCAGCGTCCTGACGCCTATCCGCACCGACGTTAAGTTGAAAGAGGCTGCCGCGGCTCACCAAACAATCTTTGAATATGACCCTAAATCCCGTGGAGCCGAGGATTACACAAGACTGGCAGACGAGATAATGGAGTTGGAGACGAGTCTTGACCGACAGAAGCAAAAGCCCGCGGAAGCGACGATTACAGCTTAACGCAGAAGAGTTTGCGCCACCTTCCGACATGCATCAAGCCACGGATGAACCGAGGCTCGATGACACGTGGGTACAGTATTATGGCGGCGAAAAACAGGGCGGCATCAAAAGGCTCTCATCAATCGACGACGAAGATTCTATCGATGATATCAGTCTGAGAAGTTCCCTTCCCTTCTCTCAAACCGCTGCTACTCCCGTTTCAGATAACCTACCTGAGACTGAAAAAACCGCCATTTCTTCATCTGCGCCCCGGATTCATAAGTTTAATGAGGCGACTCCACCGAATCGGCCAACGAGACGGCTCTCACGCGTCGAGGATTTCCGCCGCTCAGAACTTCGCCCAGCGGACGACGCACTACCAAGCTCCGTGTCCGACGACGCACAAGCACAGGCGCCTACGCTTATCAGTCAAGGTGATGATTCTAAAGGCGTTACCGTCTCGAATTTAACAGCCGAAACTTCTCATGCTCCGGCTGAATCCGACGAATCGACGCCCTCTTTTGAGATTTGGTCTCAGCGTTGGGCACCCTGGTTGAAGAGGGGTGGCTCAATCAAAGTCTGCGAAGCCTTTTTCCTGTTGACGCACGCACAAGGCTCCGCAGAGTGTTTTACCTCAAACTCCGAAATCATGAGACTGACCGAACTCAGCCGCGCCCAATGTATTAGGAACATTCATTATCTCATCGAAATAGGCTTTTTAGACGAACTCGACGAAATCAACAACAAAGATGCCAAAGGCACATATTATCGCTTCAACCTCATCCCCAACTCTTTAGGCGCACCCTAACTCTTTTTCCATAACCTCCCTACGCAATCCATTAAGCCAAATGAGACGGGTATCATCTTCGTGAGACGGGTGTCACGAAGATGATACCCGTCTCATTTATCTTAAAAACCCTCAAATACCTGTGTATTTAGACCCGTCTCATCTTTATGACACCCGTCTCACTAAGATGAGACGGGTGTCATAAAGATGAGACGGGTATCATCTTCCAGATAGGCTTTATTATTTTTGAGTAACGACCCCACAAACTGATAAGACGGGTGTCACCTTCATGAGACGGGTATCATCTTCGTGAGACGGGTATCATGAAGATGACACTCGTCTCACCTACATAAAACCGGTCTCATCTTCGTGAGACGGGTCGCAGATAAATGACACCGGTCTCATCTACGTGAGACCGGTATCTTATTGATGAGACGGGATTTACAAGATTGTAAAGATAGTGTATGAAGGGTATCGAAGAGTGGTAAGGGGCTATAAGTAGCCCAGAAACAAGACGACCTGAAGCGCTTTGAGTTTTGGCGACCAAACGCTTCAGGTCAAATTGAAAACTCGCTTTGGCGGCGAGCCGGTCTTTGTGTGTCAAAACCTGAATGGCATTCTACAGAAACCGGTTCAGACTGTCAAGCCTTTTATTTACAAGGATTTGACTATGAGCCTACAAGCATTGGAAGGTCAGCGATTTATTCGCAAAACGCAACTCGCGCCGAATGAGTATCGCAGAAACTTTCAACAAATTGACCGAGAAGTCATTTCGGTCGTCACTTCTGCCGAGGCGGACAAGATTACACCGCTTATGGGCAAGATTTATCTACGTCTGGTAAACGCGCCGGGCATGTACTGGGAGCGTGAGGGGGTCTTACGCATCGAGGCAGAGGTCAGGGATGGAAAATTGTTGAAGGCTTGGACGGTACTGTGCGAACTCACAGGGGTGGCATCGGCAACGGCCAGAAAAGCCATCGTGTGGATGCACGAACAGGGAATAATCGGCTATTTTTCAGGAAAAAATGGCGTCGGCCTGCGAATATTCTTCAATCGCGCGGTGTCTTCCATCGGTGCGAGGCAAACTCCGTCGAATAAAAAAATTTTGGCTTTCCCTCCTGCTTCGTCTAAAGCCTCTCCTGCTTCAACGAATGAAACAGCCTTTAATGACAGCTTTGCTGTTTTAGAAGTTTCAGACACAAATATTTATTCCGTCGCGCCAAAAAACGGCGCGGACAATGGGCAGGTGGATAAATCGTCCTCCGAACCGACTCCGCCTGAACCAAGTGAACACTCAACCGCCGCCGCCGGACGCAGGGAAAACCCGCTTAACACCGCATCGCCGAAGACGGGCGACGGGTTCGCCTTGGACGATGTGGTTGCGCGGTTGAGAGCCGAACTGGAACCCGCCATACATGCGGCGGCTCGTCAGGCAGCGGCGCGAGAGCATGAGCGCACGCGCGAGTGGTTGGAGACACGCGGGTTGCCGAAGGCCGCGCGGGTAGCGCAGCACGAAGCTTATAACGTGCTCAGAAAGCATGGTTTAGTTAATGAAAATAGACGACATGCAGGGACACAAGGCGAAGTTGGTCACAGCGAATTCGTGGCGCTCGCGCCGCACCGACTCGTTGCGGAAGAGATTGTCGAAATGGCCGAAGCCTGCGTCGCCATGCTTGAGACGCACGGGCAAACTGTCGAGCGGACGCTTGCGGAAATGAGTGTGCAGGCGGGCGGATTTCTGTCGGCGGAAGATGCGTCGAAGGTGCGCGAAAAGGCCGACTCTTTACTCGCCGTCGGAAACGGTAGAGAAGGGAAATGAGGAGGATTTGTCCGTGTGGAACAATTCCAATGCACGACGTTTAGCTCTCGTAGCTAACGGCGAACGCAATCCCTCACGGCTGCCGAGACGCGGCGAGGATGACGGAATCGGTGATTTGCTCTTTGCGTCTCGGCACGTGAACGAAGGTGATGCGAGGGAATGCTACGCGCGAAGGTCTCTGCCAAAATCAGTTAATTTCATCCGTGGAGGCATGGCACACAACGCAACTTTGTGGAAAGTTTCAGAAACTTGCACGTGGGAGAAGAGAACAACCGAAGCCTGTACCGACGCCGCGCTCTGTCCTTTCGTTAATTGTGTCGTACTTCGAGGCTTCATGTGTGGCAAAAAAATTCTGCTTGACATAAATCAATCGACGGACTTAATATGCGCTCCCCCAGAAAATAAAATTATTTGTTGCAACTCTCCCGCCGTCGGTCTTCCCCCTGTTCAACCTTCTCCCCGTAGTCAAACTTCATTAAGCAACTCCGACATTAAGAAGTTATGCAGTCGATTCTTCTTATGACAATTGCTTCTCTGACGTACAAAGAACATTCAAGCGGGAATTGTCTGTTGACAAGCTTAAGAGGCGTGGCGGACGTGAATACTATTTCATTGAAATGTCCGAAATAGTCGAAGCCCCGTTACTACTTGCAGGTAGTGAACGGGGCTTCTTCAAACATACAACCTCTGTCGCAAATTTGCATAAGAGGTGCATTGCCTGGCAGCAAGCATTCTAATGTATGTGCGGCAGAAATCCCACCAAAAGGAGCCGCAACCATGATTCTGCGATACAATTGCACATCATTCATCATGCGTCGGAAGTACGTTGTCGCTTCCTGCGCGCTCGCAACATTACTGCTCGCAATCCTCTTGGCCTCGACATCGCTCCGCATGCCGAATGCGAAGGCGGAAGGAGTTCAGGGTCATGCCGCTGCCTCAGCGCAGAGTGCGTCTGTGGAGTGCTGCGGTGGAGAGGACGGTCACAACAAGCCACACCTTCTCGCCGGGTCTTACTACACTCTAAAGAACAACATCACCGCTAAACTTCTACTCAACAACAAAGGCCCACGACCCATCGAAGTTCGCGCGACGCTCTTTAGCCTGAGCGGCGAACGTTTCGAGGCTCCGGTCGTGGTGGTTGAACCAATGTCGCACCGCTTCGTCAATCTTAACGATTGGGTGGCCGAGGCGGGCGAACAATTCCGTGAAGGTAGTATTCAAATCTTCCATCGCGGCAAAGACCTCGTACTCGGCACACAGATTTATCTGAACGACAACACACACAGCCTCGGTTTCGAGGAAAAGTTGATAGAACCAGCGACGGCTGCTTCTTCGCGTCTGGAAGGTGTGTGGTGGCTTCCGTCGCCGAGAGGTACGGTCAGTCTCGCGTTGTCAAACACGACAGACGCGAGTGTGTCGGTATCGACGAAGATTCGAGGGGCGTCGCCTAAAAGGGAAGCCGACACGACGGTCGCTCTACAGCCGCATGAGACGAAAGTGCTCGACATTGAGCGTGATTTGTTAGGTAGAGGTCGGGGCGCGATGTCGGGCTACGGAGCCATCTCCGTCGAACATAACGGTGCACGCGGCGCGGTCCTGGCGCGTGCGATGGCACAGGATGCAGCGAGCGGCTACTCGCTGGCAGTCCAGTTCATCGACCCGAAAGCAGGAAAGTCAACAAACCTTCAAGGCGCGGGTTTACGCATCGGTAAAGTCGGCAAGGAGCGTCTGTCGGCAAAGGTCGTCGCGTACAACGCGGGTGAGAGCGAGACCACGCTGAGCGGTCGCATCCCTTACACGGCCAACGACGGGAGCATGGGCGAAGTAACTCTGCCGCAAGTACAACTGTTGCCGGGTGAAACAAAGCTCATCGACCTGTCGCCGTCCGTGAACGCGCACGGCATCCAGGACAAGGTGGCAACCGCAGGTTTGGAATTTGAATACACGGGAGCGCCGGGGAGCATCGTCACTTCGGCCTTTAGCGTGAGCAATAGTAGTAATCAACTCTTCCGCGTCCCGCTCTGGGACATCGCCGCGCAGCGCAGCGCGACGGGCGGTTATCCGTGGTACATCGAAGGCGACTCTTCCACCTTCGTTTACATCAAGAACGTGACGAGCGAGCCGCGCCAGTACGCTCTGCAACTACGTCATGAAGAGGGCATGTACGGGATGGGTGTGAAGACGATTCCGCCACATCAGACCGTGATGATTGACATACGCGACCTGCGCGACCGTGCAGTGCCGGATGAAATGGGACGCATGCTTCCGCCGGAGGCCGCGCGTGGTCAGGTGCAATGGTCGATGCGCGGGAACCAGAATCAGGTTCTCATCGGTCGTTCCGAGCAGGCCGACATCGCACGCGGCACCAGCAGCAACTATGCTTGCATGAACTGCTGCCCGGACTCCTTCAGTAATGGATTTGTAGACCCCGGTGGTACCGATGGACTCGTCGGCCTCACGAATCAATTCACCAGCTTCGAGCAGTATTCAAACTGCTATGGCTACGTCTACGAACCCAACATCGCGTGGTCTTCGTGGGACAGCAGCAACTATTACGTGATGTCGTGCTACGGAGACGGGGTGGTGATGGCCGAGAACCCCGGCGAAGCGTGGGCGGGAGCCACTTGGTCCGCATACATCTGGAGAGGCGATTCGGGTAATCCCAACGAGTGTATCCCGTACGAGCAGAATGTCTTCAGCAACGCACTTCTCAACGTGCTGCAAAATCTGAGGAACCGTGGAAGGATTCAGGCGCAGGGACGCAACCCGCCAGTCGAAATATCGAGGGCATGGGCACGCGACACGATACCCCACAGGGACGAGGGACTGGCGTGGCTCGACGAGATTTGGAACAGTATGACTGCGAGACAACAGGCTGACCGTCGTCAGGCTTATCTCGATTGTCGAATCTATATTCAGGATTGCCCGTCGGTCGGCTGTCCGCGCGTCAGCAAGCGTTTCCAAGACCCGGCGCGACGCGACCCCAGTGCGAGAATCGACCTTGAAATCATCACAGGGTCGGCTTTCGAGGACTGAGACGACGAGGGTTTGGAGATCATCAGAAACTTGGAAGCCGACGCGACGAAACAGAAACGCGTTCACGCTTCCGCTTTGCACACGCCGTCCGACGCACGCACAATATCGTGCGTCGGGCGGTGTGTTCGTTAAGTGTGGCAACGTTGGCGGCGCGACGTCCACGGTTGCGCGTGTGCGTTGAATGTCGCCGCGTGTTTGTTGTTGAGAGTGATAGTGAAGGGTCGTCAATGAGATAATGATGAAGTGGTTGGATGTTGCGGAAGTAGTCGGATGTTGATGAAGTGTGTGAGGTGCGGAGATGACGGAGAGGATTGATTGGCGAAGCTTGGCTGAACGTTCGGGAACGTTGAGGGAGAAGGGCGAGATTGGCGGCGCAGAGTACGGGCGACGTGCCATCGAGGTTCTGCTCGGAGAAGAGAACATGCGTGCGGCGGTCGATTATTACATTAGCGGAGAGGCGGGGAGCGAACTCGCCAGAGATGTACTCAAGACGGTCCGCCCGTGGTCTGCGATGAAGCGTTGCTACGAGATTTACGGAGCAGATGGCGAGATTGTGAGAAGGAGGCTCGCCGTCGAACTGCTCCGCGCGGTGGCCGATGAGCGCGCGGTTGTTTGGGTTGGAGAGTTTCTTGAAGACACGGATGATGAGATTCAGATGTGGGGCGCGGGCATCCTCGAACAGTTGGCCGACGAGGGTCGGGTCGCCGTGGAAGATGTTGGAGAGTTGCTGGAAAAGGCACGTCATCATGCGAATCCGGCTGTGCGTGAAATCGCTCTCGGCATCAGTCTCTAGCGTCGGCGTGCGGCGGGTGTTCGTCTGCGGGAGTGCCGACGGCGAGTAGTAGTGTTTCGTTCAAGAAGGCGACGAAGGCATTTGACAACCGCGCCGTTCTTCTTGGACACTACGGGACGAGTCCATACAAAATAGTCGCGCCTGTCTGATTCGACGCCTCTCAGGTTGCGTCCATTTCATCTTTTATTTTAGAGCCATAATTGAATAGTTGTTGGAGGTGGCACGATGGAAACTTTACTGCAAGACCTTCGCTATAGCCTGCGGATGCTCTTGAGAAATCCGGGTTTTACGATTGTCGCCGTGCTGGCGCTGGCGTTAGGTATCGGCGCTAACAGCGCGATTTTCAGTGTCGTGAATGCCGTCTTGCTGCGACCTCTGCCCTACAAGAATCCCGAACAACTCATGATTGTTTCCGAGAGCAACATGCAGAACGGGATTAATCGCTCGCCCGCCACGTTGCTTAACTTTCTCGATTGGCGTGAGCAAAATCAGGTTTTTGAACAGATGGCCGCGATGCGGATGTCTGGATTCAATCTGACCGAAGGCAACGAGCCGGAACGCGTGCAGGCGATGACGACCTCGCCGAGTTTCTTCACCTTGCTCGACGCCAAAGCGGCTCTCGGTCGGACGTTTCTTCCAGAAGAGGAGAAGCCGGGCAATGAACGCGTCGTGGTTTTGAGTCACAATCTCTGGCAGGGACGCTTCGGCTCCGACCGCAATATCATCAATCGTGACATCCGTCTCAACGGCGAAAATTTCAAGGTCGTCGGCGTTATGCCCGCCGACTTTCAGTTTGAACAGGTAGCTCTCTGGACGCCTCTGACGACCGACATGGGACAGGGTGGTGCTGCCGCCGCGCGTTCGCGACGCATGTATCTCGTCCTTGCACGGCTCAAGCCGGGCGTCAACATGCAGCGTGCGCGCACTGAGTTGAACACTATTGCCAGTCGCCTCGCGCAGCAATACCCGGAAGCCAACGCCGGATGGAGCACGACGCTTACGCCTCTGCGTGAACAAATTGTCGGCGCGATTCGACCCGCGTTGTTCGTCTTGCTCGCGGTGGTCGCGTTCGTGCTCTTAATCGCGTGCGCGAACATGGCGAATCTTTTGCTGGCGCGTGCGGCGACGCGGCAGAAGGAGGTCGCTATCCGTCTCGCACTCGGCGCGACGCGCGGGCGGCTCATCCGGCAGTTTCTAACGGAGAGCGTGGTGCTCGCGTTGTTGGGCGGGCTTCTCGGACTCCTGTTCACCTTCTGGGCGAAGAATCTGCTGGTGCTGATGCTTCCGGCGAACAATCCTCTGAGAGATCAGGTGACAGTCGATTGGAAGGTGTTGCTCTTTACGTTGGGCATCTCGATTTTGACGGGCGTGATTTTCGGTCTCGCGCCTGCGCTGCAAGCCTCGAAGCCCGACCTCAATCAGACACTCAAGGAAGGCGGCAAAACTTCTTCGTCGGGCTTTGGCAAACATCGTATACGCAGTTTCCTCGTCGTCGCGGAGGTGACGCTGGCGCTCATGTTGCTCATCGGCGCGGGTCTGCTGTTGAGAAGCTTTCTGCGTTTGCAGGATGTTGACCCCGGCCTCAACGTGAAGAACGCGTTGGCGTTGCAAATCTCTCTGCCGCAGGCGAAGTATGCCGAAGTGCCTTTGCAGGTGGGATTCTTTCAGCAGATTATGCAGCGCATCGCGTCGCTGCCAAACGTCGAATCCGTCAGCGCCGACAGCAACCTCCCGCTCGGCACCAGACGCAACAGCATGTCCTTCTACATAGAAGGACAGACGCCCGCGTCGCCCGAACAGATGCTACGCTCCGAGGTACACGAAATTACGCCTAACTACTTCCGCACGATGGGCATCCCCTTTCTCAAGGGACGCGATTTCACAGACCGCGACGCGCCCGGCTCGCCTGCCGTCGTGATTATTAACCAGTCGCTCGCCACGCGTTTCTTCGCCAACGAAGACCCCATCGGCAAGAGAATCTCGCTGACGCCTTTCGGACAGCCTCCGGTCTGGATTCAAATCGTCGGCGTCGCGGGCGACGTGAGGCACACGGGTTTGGCCGCCGAACCGGGGCCGCAACTATACACGCCCTACTATCAAGACCCTGTGCTCAACATGTCGCTCGTCGTGCGAACGAAATCTAACCCGATGAGCGTCGCTTCTTCGGTACGCAACGAGATTCGTAAGGCCGACGGCGAGATTCCAGTCTTCGGCGTCAGGTCGTTGGAACAGATGGCTTCCGAATCAATCGCTCCGCGACGCATCACTATGTTGCTGCTCGGTTTCTTCGCAGTGTTGGCGTTGGTTTTGGCGGCGGTCGGGATTTACGGAATCATGTCCTATTCCGTCACGCAACGAACGCATGAAGTCGGGATTCGGATGGCGCTTGGCGCGCAACCGCGCGACATTCTCAAGATGATTGTCAAACAGGGAATGCTTCTGACGTTGATTGGCGTGGCCGTGGGATTCGTCGCTGCCTTCGCGGCGACGAGTGTGTTGGCGAGTTTTCTCTACGGAGTGAGTTCGACCGACCTTGTTACTTTCGTTACCGCCCCGTTGATTTTAATGGCAGTAGCGATATTGGCCTGCGTGGTTCCTGCGCGGCGTGCGACGAAAGTTGACCCGATGACGGCGCTGCGTTACGAATAACAAGCCATTTCAAAACTAGCCGCAGCGGCACAGAGGCACAGAGATTTTTAGAAAGCGGAAGGCAGTCAAGACGCGCTAACATTTTATCTGTCTTCTGTTTTACTACATGCCTCTGTACCGCTGTGGCAAATCCGAGTCTAAATAAAGTGGTAGGTTCGTCAGGCGGCGGGGACGAGACGCATGCTGCCATTGATGCCGGAGAGCGAAATCATCGCGCCGCCGGAACCGATGCGCGCTTGCATCTGATGCGGTTTTCCATGAAGCGACACGCGAGAAAGCGTCGTGTTGATGTGGCCGCTGATTCCTTTAACCTTGATGTCGGCGTTTAGCGTGTCGGCCACGCCGAGTTCGACTTCGCCGTTGATGCCGCTGATGCGTGCGCCGCGCATGTCGAGGCTGGCGAGCGCCACGGCGACGCCGCCGTTGATGCCTGAAATCTTGAAGTTGCCCGCCACCTGCCCGACACGCACGTTGCCGTTGATGCCGCTGAGCCGCACCGAGCCGCCCACTTCGCCAATCACCACCCTACCCACAATTCCGCTCACGCTCAACAGAACTTGACGCGGAATGACGAGCTTGACCTCGGAACGAACCTTGCCGCGCAGAAGCAAATCCGACGCGCGACGTTCCTCGTAACGGGCGCGCACGACGAGACGTGTCGGCGTCGCTTCGATGATGAGTTGGTGTCGGTCGAAGTCTGCGCGGTTGTTGGCCGTGCGTGTGACGCGAACCTCGGCAATGTTGGTTGCCGCCGTTTCAATTTCGATGCTGCCTTCAAAGCCCGCAACTTCGACGGAAGCATGCGGCAGAAGTTGAAACCAGCGTCGGACATCTTCCGTCTCAAGCATCGACATGTCTTGCTCCTTCGACCTCCTCAACCCTCTCGCCATCCGTGGTTTCTTCTTTCAGGATACGCCCGTCGAAGAGATGAATGGTGCGCTCAGCATAACGCGCATAACGCGGGTCGTGCGTCACCATGCAGATGGTTGCGCCGCCCGCGTGAAGGTCTGCGAGCAGTTGCATGACGGATTCGCCGTTCGACGAATCGAGATTACCCGTCGGCTCATCAGCCAGCAGTATCAACGGCTGTCCGGCGACCGCGCGCGCCACCGCCACGCGCTGCTGCTGACCGCCCGACAATTGGCTCGGATAGTGCTTGGCGCGATGTGCGATGCCAACCTTTTCCAATGCATCGTCGATACGCCGCTTGCGTTCGCTGCTGCTGACGCCGCGATACGTCAGCGGCAACTCAACGTTTTCGTAGACGGTGAGGTCGCCGATTAAGTTGAAGCTCTGAAAAATGAAACCGATTTCTCGATTACGAATCAACGCGCGCTCAGCCATCGACAAATCCGAAACTTGCTTGTTGTTAAGCCAATACTGGCCTTCGCTCGGCGAATCCAGCAGACCCAGAATCGACAGCAGCGTGGATTTGCCGCAACCTGAAGGGCCTGTGATGGAGACATATTCGCCTGTGTCGATGTCGAGATTGGTGCCGGAGAGGGCGTGTGTTTCGACATCTTCGGTGAAGAAAACTTTCTTCACGTTGTCGAGGTGAATCAAGGGGTGGGATGCGCTCATTTTTCACTTCTCCAAATGGTGTTTGCGCTTCGTTTCAAAGCCGGAAATTCGCGCGTCAGTTCAAAACAATACGATCAAAAGCGTCCCATTGCGAAGTGTCTGACAGGATGACTTGATCGCCGACATTCAATCCTTCGAGAACCTCAACCGTATTCACGGAAGTACGCCCCAGTCGCACTTGAACGCGCACGGCGCTGGCACCGCCCGCTTCGACTTTGAAGAGTGTGACGACCGACTGGCCTTGACCGAAGGCGGGTCGGGCGATGTAAATCACGTCGTTCAGACGCTCCAATTCGATTGTGCCATCCACACTCAAATCGGGACGCGCGCCCTGCGGTAGTCCACCGTCCAGAGATACATCGACCGTGACCGTCCCCTGTTGCACCGCCGGGTCGATACGCATCACGCGACCGGGAATAATTCCGTTGCGCGTGTCGATGTTGGCGGCCTGGCCGAGTTGAATATCCTTCGCCTGTGTTTCAGGAATGCGGAGTTCGGCCTTGAGACTCGACGGGTTGGCGACCCTCGCCAGATTGGTGCCGGGCGTCACCTGCTGTCCGATTTCGACTTGCATCTGTTGAATCACGCCCGCCGTCCCGGCGCGTACGTGCAGGGCTTGTGCTTGACTGCGTTTGAGTGCGAGGAGCGCACGCAGTTGTTGCAGACGCGCTTGCTGCGATGCTATCTGCGCCTGCGCCGAACGTGTGTTGACCTCCACGCGTCTCTGCTCAATCTTGTAACGATTGGCTAACTCCGCCGTCTTCACGCGTGAGAGCTTCAAGGTCAACGCCGGAATCAACCCCTCTTTGGCGAGTGCTTCCTCGGTCTCGGTTTGAAGCTGAGCCTGTTGATAATCGGAATGCACGGAGGCGGTCGCGGCTTGTTGCGTCATGCGGTCGCTCTCCATCCGCACGCGTAGATTGTTGAGGTCTGCTTCGCCCGCGCGCAATTGATACTCGGCATCCATCGCTTCTTGTTCCAGTTGCGGATTAACCAGTTCGAGTATCACTGTGCCGGGTGAAACCTCCGCGCCCGGCTGCATCAGTATGCGTTCGACACGTCCTTCGGTCGAAGCAGCGATGACGCGAATGTCCGCCGCTACCAGCGTGCCCGTGCCGCGCACTTCGCGTAGCATCAATCCGCGCTTCACCGTATCAATCAACACGGCAGACTGCTCCACGCCGGGAGCCGCAGGTTTTAGACGCGACACACCGAACGTGATAAGCACCAACGTCCCGACGCCGATAATAATGTGTACGAGATACTTGAAGCGTCGGCGTTGGCGTACTGCTGTCTGGCGCGGAATATCCATGAAACCTTCTCAAAAACAATTAAATTCCATTGTTAACGCGGGGAACTAATACGGGAGCAAGCCGAGTTTGGTAGGCTACGGATGCCTCTGCTGCGGGGGAGGACAACTTAACAAAAACTACTACGACCTACAATCTTATGCCAGCATCTCTTTCATCTTTGATGCGGCATTTCATCTTTCTATGCGACGCAAATTGATGCTCGATGGAACCCTTAACGCTCGAACGTCGCGCATTTCTTCATGAAATCCAGCATCGTTGCAAACGTCTCATAGCAAAGAATTTCGTCGCCTCCACGAACTCCCCTCTGCGAAGTTTCGCGTGCCTCGGTAACGCTGCTTGTGAGAGTGCTTAGGTGATGTTTGCCCTTCAGCCCGACAGCCCTTCAGACGAACGATGCACTATGGAGTTCATCATCCTGATACTTCTTTCATGACACGCCTGTCAAGTGGTCAGTCGTCGGGATACACGACGTTCACCGCCGAGGCTTCTATCAAAAAACTGTTAAATGCTTTTCTCCATGAGAGTTTTTAACCGCTCACATGAGCCGTACGCGAGAACAAAAGCCTTCAAAAAACTCGACGCACACGAACGAGTTGAAACAGTCCTCAGTTCAAAAATAAAAAAGTCTTCGCGCGAGGAGATTCAGTTCGTGCGTCAGAGCTTCGAGGAGCAGAGATTGAGCCGTGTGGATGAAGAAATGGTCGCCGGGCAGCAGACGCATCTTGAATAAAGCACTCGTCTGCTTGCCCCACGCTTCGAGTTGTTCGCGGCTCACATCTTCGTCCAGCAGACCTCCGTAAGCGGTGATGGGGCAATCCAGAATCGGACGCGGTTCATAAGCGTAGGTTTGGCAAATAGCGAAATCCGAACGCAGCACAGGCAGCATAATCTGCATCAGTTCGGGGTGTTCGAGAACCTCCTTCGGTGTGCCATTCAGACGGCGAAGTTCTTCGATAAATTCCGCGTCTGGCAATTCATGCGTCGGCGGGTCGGTGTCGGGTATCTGCGGCGCTCGCCGACCCGACACAAACAATTGCGCCGGACTCAAACCATTTTCACTACGCAGATGATGCGCCAATTCAAAACTGATGAGTGCGCCCATGCTATGACCGAAAAATGCGAACGGCTTATCTAAAACCGGAAGCAGCACGTTAGCGATTTCCTGAACCATGGGCGACATTTGCGTAAAAGTCCGCTCATGCAGACGCATCCCACGACCCGGCAGATTAATCAAATAAACCTCGACCGTTGATGGAAGGCTCGACGCCCACGGGCGATAGATTTGAGCCGTCCCTCCTGCATAGGGGAAACAGAACAATTTCAGGCTCGCCTGTGGGTTCCGCTGTGGGCATGAAAGCCACGTATCGAATGTTGTCCTCGACATTGCCAAACTTAACCTGTCTGATTTTTAGTTTCTTTCGCGCGCCGCAAGCTAACGCGCCAGCATATTACGAGAGAAATTTGCCCGCCTTATCAAGAATTTCGATAAACGAGAGCTAAAGGTTTAATTCAGACGACGCTACACGAAAATTCTTTATCCAGCGAGCGTAAAATTTACACTCCGGGAGCACTGAAACGCCATCAAACACAGCTTACAACATTAGCCGTCTCGCTCGCATCAAGACAAAAGCGCCGACGTTGACAATTTTGTGCATGTGCTCCCGATTTTAATATTTCCGCAGAAAACCGCAAAATCAAAGGCTTTTTTGGAATTATCGCGGGAAATCGCGTGAGCTGGCCGACTCTTTATGTAAGAAAAGCCGAGGAAGCCTGAATTTATAATTTATTCAAAACTGCGTTGTGTGTCTTCCAGATACACTTGACAATTTTTTGTCAAGAGATTAGGGTGAAGCCTTCCCCATTTGAACTGCGTGCGGCATCTGTTGAACCACGAATCATCCCAATACTCAGGTGTAAACCGTGAGACAGGCGAGGATGTATAAGCCTGAATGGTGATTAGTCGCTGATAACTAGCGATGATGGCTGAATCGACCTGTTAATTATAATAAATAGTTCTTGATATATCATGCTTGTTATGCGAATTCAGGGCAGAAAAACAGACCGATATGGAGTGGTGGAATTGTGTTTATGCAACAACGATTCCTCATTCCAGCCCGGCGAGTTTGCGCGATGGACAATCAACGCCGAAACCTAAATTTCAGTGCTTGTGCCATTAGAAATCTGTATTTGGCAAAAGCACTGAACCTTGACGCCTTGCCTGTATGTCAATCAAACGGACAAAAAGTAAGGTGACATGCGTTGCGAGAGAAGTAGCGGACGTAAGGACTTTGCTCCAAAGAGATCCGCGCTTCTGCTTTCCAACGAGGTCTGCGGGTAGATTGTTATGGCAAGCCGGCGATTTGCCTGTTTGCAGTAGCTTCGACTCCTGATTCAAATATGTAGTTAGAGTAGTAGGTTGTATCCTCCCGTGAATCTATAGCTAATTAGACAGTCTTAACGGTTTAGTAGAGATTAGAAAGTGCTCCTGGAAGGCTTACGAATCCTTCCGTGACAATTCTGGTCTTATGTGGGTTTGCCCCAACTCGGCGCGCATGCTTCCTCCAAAGTTACTGTTTCTTGCGCGTCCGTATATTCGTCAATAAATTTTCGCTGTAAAGGCGAATTTCGTAACGAGTTCTGTTTGCTTGCTACGAGGTTTGAATTTGGAGCATTTTCCCCAAGATGCAAGACAATCTCCCTTTCCGCTAAACAGAAATTTGCTGATGGCTAAATCGACCGAAGTTCATGCGGGAAGTAGCCATTGTTGTTGAAGCGGCGGAAGAATTTTTGAACGGGTTGTTTCGATAATCGTGAACTTTAGCAACGAAGTGGGCATCAATTAACGTCATAGCGTATACGCGTAATTTTCAATCTTAACGTGTAATTGAGCGGCTCCCTTGCAAGGTGGTAGCACCGTAAAACAGGAACTGCTTTAGTTAGAGTTAGTCATCCTTCGTTAATTCCTTGGTTCCTGCACATAAGATTTTCCACGTAACAGCGAAAAAAAGTCGTTGGTGCGAATAGCGGTAGCTTACACAAAATCCAAAAATTCGGAAATACGTCGTTCCGAAAAAATGTAATAACTTCCGATTTCAAGGGGTCGTCACACAGGCGAGAGGCGTCGGATGAAAACGCTTCGATGCCGCGAAAATTGGAAAAGGAAGGTGCCTCACCATGCTGGAAATTTCAAGCAATGCTCGCAGATGGTACGTCATTCATACTAATCCGAGGCAAGAAGAGCGGGCGAACAATAATTTGACTGCATGGCAAGTCACGACCTTCTCGCCCAAAATCAGAGAGCGACGCCTCAATCCTTTCACGGGCGCACCAACCTACATCACGAAGGCTTTGTTTCCGCGATATATCTTTGCACGATTCGACGCGCACGATTTTCTACATAAAGTTCGTTTCACCAGAGGCGTTCATAGCGTCGTGAGTTTTGGCGAAAGCCCGACGCCCGTGGATGATGAAATCATCCGGCTCATCCAATCGAGAGCGGATGAAAATGGCTTCATCAAAATTAACGACGACTTCAAACCCGGCGACAAGGTTGTTATCAAAGACGGGCCGCTTCAAAGCCTGATTGGTGTTTTTGAACGCGAGACGAGCGAAGCCCATCGTGTGATGATTCTTTTGGAGACTGTCTCGTACCAAGCGCGTCTCGTCGTCGAGCGAGCGATGGTGCAAAAGTTAAATTAGAGACGGTGGATTGATGTGAACTCCCCAATTAATCCAATCTTTCTTTTAGCCGATAGCCAGCTCCTCTTTTGGCAACGCGATGGAATTCCATTTTTAGATACGGTGCGGGCGTTGGTGCAGAATACGCGTCCGCAAGCTGCCTACATCGGTGCCTCGAACGGCGATAATCCTGACTATTACTCCATCTTTGAAGCGGCTATGGAAACTATCGGCGTCAAGGACTGTCGCATGATTCCTTCTGCGCTCTCGCCCGATGATGCTTCCTTCGTTGACCAAGCCGACATTATTTTGCTGGCCGGAGGCGACGTGCAGAGGGGCTGGTCGTCGTTTGAGAGTAACGGGCTGAACCAGACGTTGATGAGAAGATATTACGAGGGCGCGGTGTTGATGGGCGTGTCGGCAGGAGCGGTTCAGTTAGGTTTGTGCGGGTGGGCGGAAGACGAGATTTCGCCTGACAAACTGTTTGACACCTTCCGACTGGTGCCATACATCATCAGCGCGCACGATGAGAAGAATGAGTGGGAGACTTTGAAGTGCGTCGTTCGTTTGAAGGGCGAAAACGCGCGCGGCATTGGTTTACCGACGGGCGGAGGAATTATTTATCACGCCGACGGGTCAATCGAGCCAGTCCGTTATCCGGCCTATGAAGTTTCGTTGAGTAACGAAAACATCGAGAGCTTTCTGCTGTTTACTCCCACGATTACGGAAGATAACGAAGAGTTGCCAGTTTTCTAAAACTCCGCTTCGCAACACCCCTCAAATTTGAGTTCCATTTCAGGAACACGCTCAACAATAGAAGCATCGGTCTCAATTATTCGGACGCGGCTGTCGTTAGCCGCCATTGCGAAGCCGTCCGCTTTGCGAAGCTATTCACTCCACTTTTCAGCACCGTCTTTCGTCCACGCGCATCGCAATAGTTGCAGGAGCAAACATGTATGAGCGAGAGCAGCAAACTGGCCTTTGTCCACGAAGAAGAAAATAAGGCTTCGACGCTCGTCGAGCTTCTGCGACGAAGGGCGAGCGAGCAGCCCGCACGCTCCGGCTACACTTATCTCGCTGACGGCGACAGCGAAGAACTCGCGCTCACCTACAGCGAGTTGGACGCGAGGGCGAAGACCATCGCCGCCACGCTTCAGAAGTTGAACATGAAAGGCGAGCGTGCGTTGCTGCTCTATCCACCGGGGCTGGATTTCATCGTCGGATTCTTCGGGTGTTTGTATGCCGGAGTGATTGCCGTGCCCGCCTATCCGCCCGACCCGAATCAACTCGCGCGTAACCTGAAACGCTTGCAAGCAATCATCAACGATGCACAAGCGAAGGTTGCAATCACGACAGGAGGCATTTTAAGAAAAGTTGAAAAACTCTTGGAGCACGCTCCCGCGCTCAAGGCTCTGCATTGGTTGGCGAGCGACACGATTGCGAGTGAAAGCGACGCGGGCAGCGAGTGGCTTAACCCGGATGTGACGGACGAGAGCATTGCTTTTCTACAGTACACGTCGGGTTCGACGGGTGCGCCAAAGGGCGTCATGCTGACGCATGGAAATTTGCTGCACAACGCCAAGATGGTCTATCACGCCTTCTCACACACGGCCACCGATAAGTACATCTCATGGTTGCCTACCTTTCACGACATGGGTCTGATGGCCGGAGTGTTGCAGCCGCTCTATGGTGGTTTTCCTGTCGTGTTGATGTCGCCGATTTCATTTCTGCAAAACCCGTTCAAGTGGTTGCAAGCCATCACGCGTTATCGTGGGACGACGAGCGGCGGCCCTAATTTCGCGTATGATTTGTGTCTACGAAAAATCAACGCGGAGCAACGTGCAACGCTCGACCTCAGCAGTTGGACGGTGGCTTTCAACGGCGCTGAGCCTGTCCGTCAAGAAACTCTCGAACGTTTCGCCGCGACGTTTGCCTCCTGTGGGTTCCGCAAAGAAGCGCTCTTTCCCTGTTACGGACTCGCCGAGGCCACGCTCATCGTGAGCGGCGGCATCAAGACCATCCAGCCAATCGTCAAAAGGGCGAGCGTTGAAGCACTCGAAAATCATCGCATCATGGAAGCGGATGAATCGGATGCTGAGACGCGTCCGCTGGTTTCATCCGGTCGCGCGTTGGTTGATGAGGAGATTGCCATCGTTCATCCGAAGACTTTGAAGAGATGTCAGCCGCACGAAGTTGGCGAGATATGGGTTGCGAGTCCGAGCGTCGGGAAGGGTTACTGGAATCGTCCAGCCGAGACGGAACAGACGTTCGGGGCGTATATCACAGACACGAACGAAGGACCGTTTCTTCGCACTGGGGATTTAGGGTTTCTCCAGGATGGCGAACTTTTTGTGACGGGGCGGCACAAAGACCTCATCATCATTCGAGGCCACAACCATTATCCACAGGATATTGAATTGACGATGGAGCAGAGCCATCCGGCGTTGCGTAAAGGTTGCGGGGCGGCCTTCACTGTGGATGTCGATGGTGAGGAGCGTCTGGTCGTCGTGCAGGAGATTGACGCAAGACGGCAGCCCGACGTTGATGAAGTCTATGACGCGATTCGCGCGTCGGTCTCGGAAAACCACGAACTACAAGTTTATGCCATCGCGTTGTTGAAGCCGGGAAGCGTGCCCAAGACATCAAGCGGCAAAATTCAGCGACGTGCTTGCCGCGCCGGATTCCTCAAAGGCGAGTTGGAAGAGATTGAGCGAAGCACACTGGATGACGAGGCAGACGCGCCAGAGGAAACGGAAGAAAGTTTTATTCGACGCGCGTTGCTGTCGTCGGAAGCGGGGAAACGACAACCCTTGATGGAAGCCTATCTGCTCGAACAGATTGCTCCCGTTTTGAAAACGACGCCCGCGCGCTTGCGCTCGAACCGACCGTTGACATCCTTCGGCCTCGATTCGCTCGCGGCGGTCGAACTGAAAAATCGCATCGACGTAGACCTCAAACTGTCTGTGCCCTTGACGACTCTGCTAGATGAGGGAGGCGTCGCTCAACTCGCCAAGACGCTGCTCGAACAGTTGAACGAACCTTCTGCTTCCGACACTTCGACGCTGCTACCTCCACCGCCGCCCGTCACTTCACAAAAGGCGACTGCAGAAGAAACGCTCTCATTCGTTCAGGAGTCAATCTGGTTTCTGCATCAGTTAGCGCCGGAATCGGCGGCCTACAATGTCGCATTTGCGGCACGCATCCGCGCAAGGGTTGATGCCGCGCTGTTGCGTCGGGCTTTGCAGGCATTGGTCAATCGTCACCCGTCTCTGAGAACGAAATTCTTGACGCGCGAGGGCGAACCCGTGCAACTGGTTCAGGAAGGCGCGGAAGTGGATTTTGAGGAGACGGATGCTTCCGCGTTCGACGCGAGCGAACTGAACGAACGCACCAACGCCGAAGCACATGTGCCGTTCGACCTAGAACGCGGCGAAGTCTTTCGTGCACGTCTCTTTAAGTGTTCCGACAATGACTACGTCCTGCTGTTGACGGCGCATCACATTGCGATTGATGGATGGTCGTTCTGGGTACTGCTCGACGACCTGCGCGAACTCTATGCGTCGGAGAAAAATCACACGACGCCCGCGCTGCCGTCGCTCCCGTTTGCATATACGGATTACACGCGCTGGCAGAGGGATGTGCTGGCGGGCGCGCAGGGCGAACGTCTCTGGAACTACTGGCAAAAGGAACTCTCAGGAGAATTGCCCGTACTGAAGCTCCCGACATTTCGCGCACGCCCGCGCGTACAAACCTTCAGCGGAACTTCGCACGCGTTTGCGTTGGATAGCGAATTAACACGACGCCTGCAATCGTTGGCGAAGGCGGAATCCACCACGCTCTACACGGTGTTGGTCGCGGCGTTTCAAGTGCTGCTGCATCGTTATACGGGGCAGGAAGATATTTTGATTGGCTCGCCCGCTTCGGGTCGTAGCCGCGCCGAATTTGAAAACATCGTCGGCTGCTTCTTCAATGCCGTGGTCTTACGCGCGAATCTTTCCGGCGACCCGCCCTTCAACAAGTTTCTCAGACAGGTGCGCGGCACGGTGCTCGGCGCACTCGCGCATCAAGACTATCCCTCACACCTTCTCGCGCGTCGCTTGCAGCCGAATCGTGAACCCGGACAGGGACAGCTTTTTCAAGTCTCATTTATTTTGCAGCAACCTCATCGTCCGGCGGCGGCACAGACGTTCGCGGGAAACCCGGCGCACGAATCCGACGCGTCGGAGCTCCGATTTGAATTCTTTCCTTTGCAACGAAGGTCGGCGCGTTCCGAGTTGGAGTTGGAACTAATCGAGGCCGACGGTGGTTTCAATGCGTGGCTCCACTTCAACACAGACCTTTTCGAGAGCGAGTTGATTGCACGCATGGCCGCTCATTTTCAAATGTTGCTTGATAGCGTCGCCGCCGACGCCGGGCAGCGTATCTCTCGCTTGTCGCTTTTGACCCACGGCGAGAGAGAACAACTGCTGTCCGAATGGAGCACGACGCACGCGGACTATTCTCGCAACGTTACGGCACATGAACTGTTTGAAGAACAAGCGGCGAAAACACCGAAGAAGGTCGCGTCGGTCGCTCAAGATGGCGCGTTGACTTTTGAAGAGATAAACGAAGAGGCGAACAAGTTGGCAAACCTACTTACGGAGATACAGAGATGATCGAAAATAGACAATACAGAATCAGGAAGTCGGAGTTGACCGGGTTTCAGAACTTGCCGGAGACGGTGGGCGGCGTGGCCGGAAAGACCGTCCTTCGCTGGTACGTCTCGCAGGTCACGAAAGACGAGATTGTTCTCGAAGCGACGACCTACGGCGAACAGTTCGACGAGCCTCTGTCGCCTGTCGTGCCGCGCTACAATCCGGGCAAGAGCGCCGTCTTGAGTCTCATTCCGACGGGCATCGGTTGCAGCATCGGCGGCTTCGCGGGCGATGCCGCTCCCGTGACGAATCTTCTGGCATCAACCGTCGATTATCTGATTACGAACCCCAACTCCGTCAACGCCTCTAACTTCATCGGCCTCGACAGCGACAACATCGTCTACACCGACGGATGCAGCCTCGATTTTTTTGCACAGGGACTCGCAGACCTCTACCTGCCATACTCGAATAAGGTTGGGCTTATCGTCGAGAAGTCCGACGAAAGAACTTTAGATATCGTTTTCAATATCGTGAACGTGGCACGAGCCGTCCACGGCATCAACATCACGGACGTGGTGGTGACGGAGAAATCAATCGGTGGTCGCTGCATCGAAAACAAGTCGGGCGCTTTCGTCGGCACGATAGATAACCCGCAAGTGCTTTTCGAGTCGTGCGACAAGTTGATAAGAAACGGCGTCAACGCCATCGCCATTACGAGCAGCATTCAGGAGCTACCGCTCGACGCTTACGTGAAGCATTTCGCGGGCGAGTATCCGAATCCGGTGGGCGGCGTCGAAGCCGTCATCTCTTATCTCACAACGACGCGCTTCCGCGTGCCGTCAGCCCACGCGCCGATTCTCAATCTCGACCAGTTGGACTTGAGAAACAACATCGTCGATGCGAGAGGCGCGGGTGAACATGCATCGCCGAGCGGCCTCGCCTGCATCCTCATCGGACTCCAAAGAGCACCGCAGATTAGCCCGCGCACGAATGTTCGTGTGGCCGACATTCTTCACTGGAACAACATCCTTGCCGTCGTCACGCCCGCGAGTTGTTTGGGTGGCATTCCCGTCATCTACGCGCTGCGCCACGGCATTCCGGTCATCGCCGTGGAAGAGAATCGCACCATCCTCGATGTCAGTAAATCGAAATGCGAATTGCCGGAGATTATCGAAGCGCGTAACTACACGGAAGCCGCCGGAATCATCCTCGCGCTCAAGAAGGGTCTGAATCTCGAAAGCATCGCCAGACCTCTTAACACCCTGCGTTACTAATCCCCTCATCCGTCTCGGCTCATTCAGTTCGCGCATCCGGCGATGCCCTCACGCCGTCAAACGCAAGAAGACATTTTGATATGAAAAGTGGACATCATCTCATCGGACTGATGACGGGCGAGAGTCCCAAACTGCTCGTCGGCATGCTGGCAATCCTGAAATCGGGAGCCGGTTTCGTGCCGATTGACCCTGCTTATCCACAGGAGCGAATCAGTTTTATCGTCCAAGATTGCGGCCTCGAAACGCTGTTGACGGAGAGCCGCTATCTCGAACTGGCGCGTCGAATCGCGGAGACGCACGCATCGCTCAAGCGCATCGTCTGTCTTGACGACCTCACGGTCGAAGAGGTGAAACCTGCCGGAGTCGAAATTCACGACCGGAGCGATTGGTTGCAGCGTCCTGCGACGAACGTCGTGGCTCGCGTCGAGCCGGAGCAGACGGTTTATGTTATCTACACGTCAGGTTCGACAGGCCAGCCGAAAGGCGTTCCCATCTCTCATCGCAATCTTGTTCCGCTGCTGCTGTGGAGCCGCGAGTTCTTCAATCTGGGCGAACACACGAAGGCGCTTCAGAATCTCTCCTACTGTTTCGACTTCGGCGTCTTCGAGATTCTGACGACGGTCGTCTTCGGCGGCACGCTCTACTTCCCCGGCACAAACGGTTCGCATAAAACATCGACGAGCGCTGCCTACGTCGAAGAACACGCCATCAATACGATTCACACGACGCCCTCATATTTTCGAGAAATCATCTCGCTCGGCGGCACGCTGAAATCTTTAGAGACGTTGCATCTCGGCGGCGAAGCGTTAACGAAATCGACCGTTGATTATATCTTCGATGTCGTTGACGACGATTGCACGGTTTACAACGGCTACGGCCCGACCGAAGCGTCCGTCAATTGCTCCATCATGAAGGTCGGGACGCGACGCGCGCACTGGCACGACGAGCACAGCAGCGTCCCCATCGGACGCGTCAGCGCCAACAACCAGCTTTATGTTCTGGATAAAAACTGTGAACCAGTGCCCGTCGGAGTAGCCGGAGAGCTACACGTGGGCGGCGCGGGGTTAGCCGCCGGATACCTCAATCGTCCGCAACTCACCGCCGAAAAATTCATCCCGCATCCATTCACAGATGAACCCGGCGCACGCCTCTACAGAAGCGGCGACCTCGCGCGCTATCACCTCGACGGAAATATCGAATTTCTCGGACGGCTCGACGACCAGATTAAAGTCAGAGGCTATCGCATCGAACTCGGAGAGATTGAAGCGGCGCTCGCACAGCATCCGTCGGTGGCGGAAGCGGTCGTTATGCCTCACGACGGCGCGACGGGCGCGCGTCGTCTCGTCGCTTATCTCGTTCACAAACAGGGCGAGAATGGTGCGACAGTCGGTGAGTTGCGGAGTTTCTTGAAGGCGAAGCTGCCCGAATACATGGTTCCTTCGGCCTTTATGAAGTTGGAATCTCTGCCTCTGACATCGAGCGGCAAAATCGACCGCCGCGCGTTGCCCGCGCCCGACCAGAGTCGCCCCGAATTGGAAGAGGCGTTTGAAGCGCCGCGTTCGCTGGTCGAAGAAGTGATTGCTGGCATCTGCGGGGAAGTGCTCGGTATCGAACGCGTCGGCGTCAACGACAATCTTTTCGACCTCGGTTGCCATTCATTGCTCGCCACGAAAATCGTCGCACGCGTGCGCGAAGCAGTCGGCGTCGAGTTGGCTTTGACGAGTTTCTTCGAGTCGCCGACGGTGGCTGAACTCACGGCGATTTGCGACGAGGCCAAACTCGCCGAGACCAACCTACAGCTTCCGCCAATTCGACATGCTGAGCGCAACAACGGACATCTCCCGCTCTCCTTCGCGCAGGAGAGAATCTGGTTTCTCGACCAACTGACGAGCCACAATACCTCCTACTACATTCCGAGAGCCTTACGCATCAAAGGCCCTCTGAACGTCAAAGTTGTGGAGGACACCTTCACCGAGCTCCTGCGACGGCATGAGATTCTGCGGACGAGTTTCCCCGCCGTCGAGGGGCGGCCAGTGCAGGTGATTCATCCGCCCGAACCTTTTCATGCAACTCTTATCGACTTGCGTCATCTCGCCGACGACGAGCGCGAGTCGAAGGTGCGGCAGATAATTCTCGAAGAAGGACAGAGGACATTCGACCTTGCGGTCGCGCCGTTGCTCCGCGTGACGCTGCTGCGTGTCGAGCAAGATGAATTCGTGCTCATCCTCACCGAGCATCACCTCATCCACGATGGATGGACGCAGGGCATTCTGCTCGGTGAATTCTTAACGCTCTATACGTCGTTGGCGGCGGGCGAGCCTTCGCCTTTGCCGGAACTGCCCGTGCAGTATGCCGACTTCGCCGTGTGGCAGAGACAGTGGTGGCAGGGCGAATTTTTGGAGACGCAACTCGCCTACTGGAAGAAACAACTTTCAGGCGCGCCGCCTCTGCTCGAATTGCCAATCGACCGCCCGCGTCCACCCATGCAGAGCTTCCGTGGCGCAGAGCAGAGCATGCACATCTCTGCGGAGCTTGCCGAGTCGCTGCGCGCGCTCAGCCGTCAAGAGGGCGTCACGGTTTTCATGGTCATGTTGGCCGCCTTCAAAGTTTTGCTTTCACGCTATTCGGGGCAGGAAGACATCCTCGTCGGGACGGGCATCGCGAATCGTCGGAGCCGCGAGATGGAAGGGATGCTCGGCATGATTATCAACACGGTAGTCATGCGGACAGACCTCTCCGGCAACATCACTTTTCGGGAACTGCTCAAACGCGTGCGCCAGGTCTGTCTCGACGCCTACGCGCATCAAGACATGCCGTTTGAGAAACTCGTCGAAGAACTACAACCGCAACGCAGCCTGAGCTACATGCCGCTCTTTCAAGTCTTCTTCGGTTTTCTCGACACGCCGATGCGTAACATGGAGCTTCCGGGTCTGACGCTGGAATTGATGGAAGCGCACAACAATTCGGCCAAGTTTGACCTCAACGTGATTTTCATCCTCCACGCCGAACAGCGCATCGGTATTACAGACGATCCTGTCAGCCACGAAATAACCGGACTCTTTGAATACAACACAGACATCTTCAAAGATGAGACGATTACGCGTCTCGTCCGCCACTACCAGACGCTGCTTGAAAGCGTTGTTGCCAATCCCGAACAGCCTCTCGCCGATTTAGAATTGCTTCCGCCCGACGAGCGCCACTTGATGCTCAACGAGTGGAACCAAACCGCGAAAGACTATTCGCAAGACAAGTGCATACACCAACTCTTCGAGCGTCAGGTCGAGAAATCACCCGACGCAGCAGCAGTGATTTTTGAAGACGTAGAACTCACATACACGGAACTCAACCGTCGCGCCAATCAACTCGCACACCAACTGCGCGCACTCGGAATCAAGCGGGGCGATTATGTGGCGATTCTGGCAGAGCGTTCGCTTGAGATGGTTGTGAGCGTCTTAGGGATTACCAAAGCAGGCGCGGCTTATGTTCCGCTCGACCCGGCGTGGCCGGAAGACCGCCTGCGTTGGATGCTCTCGTCGCTCGGCGTCAAATGCATCCTGACGCAGACGCCGCAACTGCGTACGATTCACAATCTCCGCTGGCAACTTCCGTCGCTTGCACACGTCGTCCTCTTGGACACGGACACGCCGCGTCCTCCGTCTGAAAAGATTGACCGCGAGGCCGTCGAAGCTCTCTGGAACCACGTCGCTGAGCAGTCATCAAGCGACCGAGTGTTGTCCGGCGGCTTCGTCAGCAGTTACACGGGCGAAGCCTTCGCGGAAGCGGCGGTCGCCGAATACGTCAATCGCGTCGTGAAGTTGGCGGAGCCATATCTCGGCGCGGATAAAAAGGTGTTGGAGATTGGTTGCGGTGCGGGGCATATCATGTTCGAGGTAGCTCCACGCGTCGCTCACTACACGGGGCTTGACCCTTCGGCGGCGATGCAGGCGCTCAATCGCGTGTATGCCGACGAGCACGGTCATTCCAATGTCGAACTCCTTGAGGGATTCGCAGAGCAGACCGACAGCCTCGAAGCCGGAAGCTACGACCTCGTTATCATCGCCAGCGTCGCGCAATTCTTCCCCGGCGCGGTCTACTTCACGGAAGTTATCGAAAAGTCGCTCCGGCTACTCAACGCGGGCGGAACGATTCTGCTGGCCGACATCATGGATGCGCGCCGCAAGGATGAGTTCAAAAAGTCTTTGTTGACCTTCAAGTCGCAAAACCCTGACGCCAACACCAAGACGCAACTTGAGAGCGAACTCTATTTCGAGGAAAACTTTTTTCAAGAGTTGCAGTCTGAGTTGCCGTCGCTTGATTCGATTGAGATACGCCGACGCGACGAAGGCTTTGCCAACGAACTCGGCTATCGTTTCGACGTGCTCTTGAAAAAGACCGAAACGGTCGCCGACGCCAACGAGCAGCCTCGACAAGATTCACGACAAACAAATCTGCTGACACTCTGGCATCTCTCGTCAATGCCGGAAGACAATCCGCAAATCTCCGTCACCGCCGAAGATGTCGCATACATCATCTTCACTTCGGGTTCGACGGGATTGCCGAAGGGCGTCGTCGTCCAACACAAGCCGGTCATCAATCTCATCGAATGGGTGAACGGCGAATTTCAGGTCGGCGCCGGCGATGTCCTCCTCTTCGTCACCTCTCTGTGCTTTGACCTCTCTGTCTATGACATCTTCGGCACACTGGCGGCAGGCGCAACCATCCGCGTCGCATCGAGCAAAGACCTCCGCGACCCGCAAAGGCTTGTGCGTATGCTACGTCAGGAAGGCATCACCTTCTGGGATTCTGCTCCGGCGGCTCTACAGCATTTGTCGCCCTTCCTCACGGCGGTCAACCCGCAGGAAGACGCGAGCCGTTTAAGACTGGCGTTCCTCAGCGGCGACTGGATTCCGCTCGGACTGCCCGACCTCGTTAGAAGTGCATTCCCCGGCGCACGGGTCATCAGTCTCGGCGGCGCGACCGAAGCGACCATCTGGTCAAACTTCTTCCCAATCGGTGGAATCGAGCCACATTGGGTCAGCATTCCTTACGGCAAACCGATACAGAACGCGCGCTATCACGTCCTTGATGCACAACTCGACCCTTCTCCCATCGGCGTGCCCGGCGACCTCTACATCGGCGGCGACTGTCTCGCGCTCGGATATACCGATGCGGAACTGACCGCGCGCAAGTTTATTCCCAATCCATTCAGCACAGAGCCGGGCGCACGTCTCTACAGCACTGGCGACCGTGCGCGCTATTGGCCTGACGGCAACCTTGAATTCCTCGGTCGTCTTGATAGTCAGGTGAAAATCCGTGGCTACCGCATCGAGCTAGGCGAGATAGAAGCAGCACTCGTCAGCCATCCCGCGATACGCGAATGCCTCGCCATGTCGCGCGAAGATGTGCCGGGAGATAAACGTCTCGTCGCATATTTCATCTGCCACAAGGACGCGACCACGCCGACGCTCGCCGACTTGCGCGCACACGTGAGAGAAAAACTGCCGGAGTACATGGTGCCTGCGGCGTTCGTCGAATTGGAAAGCATCCCGCTCACGCCCAACGGCAAAGTAGACCGCCGTGCGCTGCCCGCGCCCGAACAGAATCGTGCAGAGACAGGAATCGAATATGCCGCACCACGCACGCCCATCGAAGAGATGTTAGCCGGGATTTGGAGCGAAGTATTGGGCGTCGAACAAGTCGGCATCCACGACAACTTCTTTGAACTCGGCGGACACTCCCTGCTTGCCTCGCGTCTTCTGTCACGTGCCCGCGCCAACTTTGCCCTCGAACTTCCGCTCCGCGCCCTGTTCGAGTCTCCCACGGTTTCAACGCTCGCTTCGCAAATCGAAACTTCCCTACGTTCCGCACACGCTCACGACATACCACCACTGCGACGTGTTGAACGAGAAGGCAATCTGCCGCTCTCGTTCGCGCAGCAACGGCTCTGGTTTATCGACCAATTAGAACCCTCCTCCACCGCTTATAATATCGCTAGTGGGGTGCGCCTCCTCGGCCCTCTCCACTCCTCCGCTCTCCAACAGAGCCTGCAACACATCGTCCGTCGCCATGAAGTCCTGCGTACCTCCTTCTCCACTCTCCACGGAGAACCCGTCCAACTCATCGCTCCTTCACTAGATTTTCACATGGAAATGTCTGACCTCTCCACGCTCACAGAAGAAGAGCGAGCGAGACAGAGCCAAGAGTTGATGGAGGAGGAAGCAGGCAAGGCATTTGATTTATCGAAGAGTCCGTTGATGAGAGCGCGGCTGATGAAGATGGGAGAAGAGGAGCATGTGTTGTTATTGACGATGCATCACATCATCAGCGATGGATGGTCGATGGGA
>DASVTU010000025.1:0-116178 GCA_036387415.1 Pyrinomonadaceae bacterium
ACGCCGAACCACGCGGGCAGCACGTGGCGACTCTGCATCCAGCCGAAGACCCACGGAATAGCGCGCAAGCGAGCCACTTCCTGTTGCGGTTCGCTCTCAGACTTCGCTTCGGGTGCGCGACGGCTCGGACGCGAGCCGCTCTTTGCCAACTCGAACTCTTGCACTGGCGTAGCCTGATGAAAGTATCGAAGCGTATCGGCGTTTTCGACCACCGATTTGCGGTAAAACGCGAATGCCTCGGCTGACATCTCCTCCATCGCCGCCATCCAGTTCGCATCGACAGGATATGCGTCGGGGCGCGCGAGGGTGTCGAGCGAGGCGGCCACCATTAGTTCAAAACTGCGTTCAGCTAATACCGCGTCGGAGTATTTGAAATTCAAAACTTCGCCCTGCTCCGTAATCCTGAGTTTCCCGTTGAATGCTCCGGGCGGTTGCGCGGCGATGGCGCGATGAGTCGGGCCGCCGCCGCGCCCTACTGTGCCGCCGCGCCCGTGAAAGATACTCAGATGGACGCCGCACTCTCGCGCCACACGATGCAGTTCATCGTGCGTCTTGTAGATTTCCCATATGCTTGTCAACATCCCGCCGTCTTTGTTTGAGTCCGAATAGCCGAGCATGATTTCCTGCTCGCGTCCCCACGAATCGAGATAGCGCGCGTAGAGCGGCGAAGTCCAGAGATGGCGGCAGACTTCCGGCGCGCGTCGTAAATCTTCGATTGACTCGAAGAGCGGCACGGGCATCACGCCGGGGTCACCACATTCATCCGCCGCCGCACGCACGCCGCAGAGTTCCATGAGCCAGAGGAGCGATAACACGTCGTCGCCCACGCTCGCGCCGCTGATGACGTAGGCGCGGACGGCCTGCGGCGAAAACGTGCGTTTCAGTTCGGCCACCGCACGCAAACTGTCGAGCAGCGCGGCAGTCTCTCCTGAAACGGCTGGAATACGGTCGGACGCATTCACATCCGCCAACGCCTGTCTAGTGTCCGCTTGCGGGTCGAATCGCAAGCCACCCGCGAGTTCCCGCACGGCGTGAGCATGGACGCGTGCGTGCTGTCGTATATCAAGCGTATGGAGATGAAATCCGAAGGTCTCTGCCTGACGCAGAAGCGGGTCTAGTAATCCTTCGGCCAACTCGCCGCCGCCATGTCCGGCGAGGCTATCGCGGACGAAAACGAGGTCGTCGATGAAAGCTGCGGCATCAACATAACCGTCTGCGTCTGTCGGGGCTTCGCGCGTGGCGCGCAGGCGATACAACACGTGAGCGAGGAAACGCCGATAAATTTCGGCGGGCGGTTGAGCGCCGACTTCCGCGTGCGCCGTCGTCAGAGTCTCGCTGTAACTGTCGAACTTCGCTTGCAGACGCGTCGAGACTTGCACTTGATGCGCCGAGAGACTGAGTTGCTCCTGCAAATAATCGACGGCTTTCAGATAGAAGTCGAGAATGGTGTGACGCGCGAGCCGGAGAGCCCCGCGGGTCGTCTCGGCGGTCACATACGGATTGCCGTCGCGGTCGCCACCAATCCAGGAAGCGAAGCTGACCACATTCGGCAAGGCGCGCGGCTCAGGACGCACACCATAAACTTGTTCAAAACCACTCACCATCTCCGCATAGACATCGGGCAATGTGCGTATCAACACCGAAGGATAGTAGTCCAACCCCATCATGATTTCGTCGGCGACGGTCGGCTGACGACGGCGAATGTCATCGGTCTGCCAGAGCGCGGTGATTTCGCGTGCGATAGCAGTCTGGGCGGCGGCAGCCTCGGCGTCCGAGAGGGGCAAGCGGCTCAGGCGTTCTAGTTGCTCGGCAATGCGGCGACGTTTGAAGAGAATCGTGCGGCGGGCAACTTCCGTCGGGTGCGCGGTGAAGACGGGCGTGACCATAATGCGTCGTAAAACATCGAGCGCGTTTTGCCATGAGATGCCCGCCGCACGCAAGCGTTCCAGCGTACCGCGAAAGGTGCCGGGCAGCGCAGGCAGGTCGGCGTTGAGCGTGCGTGCGCGCCGACGCTGCTTGCGATGATTGGTTTCGGCGAGATTGGTAAGCTCGAAGTATATGGCGAAGGCTTTGGTCAGTTGATACGCTTCCACGACGTTCAGACGTTTGACCATCTCTTCGGCGCGTGCCATCAAGTCCGTATCTTCCGACGGCGAATTCGGCACGGCGTTGGTCGCGTGTGTGGCCTTTGCGTCACGGTGTTCGCCCGTCAAACTGCGTAGCAACTCGACCGAGTTGTAAAGGTCTTCCCCGACCTGTTCCTTGAGCGTCTGACCGAGCAACTGGCCGAGCGAGCGCACGTCTCGCTTCAAGGGCAACTCTTTGAGGCGCGGGTCGTCACTCGTCAACTCGGCCAAACGCTCCGCCTGATTCTCCGCCTGCCACAAGGGTTTCGCCACTCTATGCACCCGCCCCGCCGTCGGTGAATTTTCGCTTTGACTTAATACTCTTTACCGACGGAACGAATTCGTTAGACCACGCCGCGCTTCCTCCCGTCAAGCTGACGTAATAGCGTGGAGGAAAGTATTAATCGGCGCCCGTCGCGTCGAGCGCGGTGTCGGCGGCGATGGGTAACAGCAAATCGACCGCTAAACCTTCCCGGCTTTGCAGGGAAAGTCCCCACTTGCAGGAAAAGTCTAGCACTTGCAGGGAAAGTCTATCACAGGTAAATTAGAAAATTTAATAACTTAACACGCTGATTTATTAGAAAATAGTATCAGATAGAGTGTTGGGATTTTTAGGGCTTTGCCTGGCAATGCCCGCCTGCTCGGTAATTATTTAGCCTGTCCAGTAATAGTGAAGAGGCTGAATATTACACTTCTGGATGGCTCTTCCGTAGCGGCAGGGTCAGCGGGTATCAATTGTTCTGACCGGAAATGCTTCTCGTAAATATCAGGGTCAAAAATGAACGCTGATTGAATTTCGGATACGGGGATCACTAACAGGAACCGTTTCAAATCCATCTCGTCTTCTATCTCATCCCCGATCTCACTCTCCCATTCTTCTTCAGACTTATTGTTAGGTTTCCGCCCTCTCATCTCACCAATCTTCTGCTCGACTTCTTGTCTGATTTTGTTATAAGCACCGGAGTAATCTAGCGTAAAAACCACTTCTTTCGTATCGTCTTTACGATAGCCGCTTAGGCTAGGCATTAGGCTCACTGCTTCCATCGCAAAGGCGGGATTAAAGTTTGATGTAATAAAACCAACGTAAACCTTACCACTGCTAACCGACAAAGCTATGAGGTCTTCGCCACCCATAGCTTCACGCAACAGAATTTCTAGGGGGTTTTGCTTATCATAAACAACCCTGCTTATTTCTTCTTCTTCATCACTGAATTGGTTCAGAAACAAAGCGCCGCCAATCCCTAGTATTAATGCCAGTGAAGTTCTTCCCGAATAATTGAAGGGTGCTAGCTCATACCACAGATGGTTGATACGGCTATATATAAAGGTGTCTCTAAAAATGTAAATTAAGAGTGAGGAAATAAAGAGGAGGGCTGATCCTGCCACTGCCGAGTAGAATAACAGGCGATAGCCGTCAGCCCGTAAGGCATAGAATCTAGTCTTATGCCATTGACTAACAAACAGAAATCCCCCTAGAAGGGGTAGTAGAAGATAGTTGAAAGGCACCAACTTCTATTATTTTTTCTTGGATGAGGAAACAGTGTTATTTACAGATGTCGTAGTTTCGCTAGAGCGAACGACCTCTCCCGCACGCTTCATCTTTGATGCTGCTTTGTCGCTTAGTATAACGTCGATGGCTCGAACGTACTGAGTACCAGAACGCGAGTTTCTCACATGGATGCTATCACGAAAGCCACCCGTACGAGACGACCCTGATTTACGGTTCTTCGCCATAACTTAACTCCTTCATACTACTGAGCCGCCGCGCTCGCTTGCCTAGGCTGTGCAGCGGGTTGAGTAATGGCAGAGGGCGCGTGCACTGTCGAGAATTTACCCGACTCTTTAAAGTCCCCAAGTCTGAAAAAATACTCTTCCTTAGTGAGGATGATGGCACCGAGTGCTTCATCATCGTCAATCAGGTCAAAGCACTTTTCGTGTAAATCACACACGACCTCTTCCGTCTCTCCGTCAATCGGTGTGAAGGGAGCGTTGATTGCCCGCAACATCGTCCGGCCAATCGGGTAGCCGTGTGATTTATACTTGTCAACAAATGTGCTCACAATTGTGTCTTTGTCAGAACTGGTCCAACCCTCTACTACCTCTTCAATGTACTGCTTAGACGCCGATATTGCGTCCTGATAGGCACCTATCAGGAGAGGGTCAAGCTTGTCGGCCATTGCCATCTTAACGATGGCATCTTTAGTCGCCTCAACTTTATCTAGCGCTTCCTTAATTGAATGTGCGGGGAACCACATCCCCTTTTCCGGGTGTCTCACCTGTGGATCAACCGGCCCGAATTGCGCCGAGCAGGGTAAAAGGCGATCATCAGCCGCCAAAGCTAATAGGGTGGCGGCGCTTTTCGCTTGGAATGGTACTATCACTCTAAACGAGCCGAACCGCTCTTTACATAAGCTGGCAATTGACGACGCGGCGTCTGTAGTGCCGCCGAAAGAGTGAAGTATCACGTCGATGCCGTTGCCCGGTGGCAATTTACGCACAAGCTTATGGAAGGCGTACACCAAGTCTGGATACATACCTTCCGTCTCCACCAAAACCACGGCGTTATTGCCGCCTATTAACGCGGAAGCGCGGTCAAGAAGTTTTTGACAATCCACAAGGATGGGGTGAATTTCCGTTTGAAATTTAGAATTGTCCATCACCTATACTTACGCCTCTTTGTCTTGGTTTTTGGATGCACCAATGGCTTAGGTGACTCATCCACTGCCGCCTGAAGATCGGGCCTACGAACTGTTTCTAAAAGAATCTTCAGCCGGTAATACTGATCCAGTGTTTTTTTTAGCTTTAAGTATTCCTGCATCTGCTTGTCTACTGTCTTGGTAGCCATGACGAGCCTCCGTTCTATCATTCTGAGGGAGTGTTAATGACGAACGCGGGGGGCAATACGTCGGGGCTTCTACTTGCCTTTCCATCTAGCCTGCGCCGCTTTCTTCGCTATCTTTATCCGCTCGACAGCGGATAGCTTCTCGGCGCGAGCTTTACCACCTTTCAACCCACCTAAGCGCCCAAGAGCCACCGCTGCCGGGTTTTTTGATTTTACCTCCCTTGCCTCATTTCCTGTCTCAACAATGGACTTAGCGAGTTCATCCAGCTCTTCTAGAAATTCACTACTACTCATAAGTATCTCCTATCCACGGATGCTTGAGCGTTTAAGCAGTACCGATTCTCTCACTGAAAGAAATTCCTGTCAAGAGATTTTTAAGAGATTTTCTAAAAGATTTGTCTTGACATGCTTGACCGCTTAAGCATATAATATCTCCATTGTTTGAAGCTACTTAGCAAAGTAAACGCCCCGCCAGTTGCGCAAACAACCGAACGGGGCTTGAACCTAAAACGCGATTGCTCACGCTAGGCCCGGTAAAGCTATTGTGAGCCAATCGCCAACGAAAGGCAAGGCTCAATATGGACGCACGCGAACAAAGAGGCTTAGAAATAGCCAACACAACCAAACTCAAGGGGAACGCCGGACTATGGCTCGTTCCTTCATCAAATAAACCCGATGGATACACTGTCGAGATAGATAAGGTTCATCAACCGCGCTGCTCATGCCCTGATTATTCATTCCGTTTCAAGAAGTGCAAACATATCTTTGCCGTCGAGTTCACCATCGAACGAAAGCGAATCCGCACGGAAACTAAAGACGGTCAGACCACCGTTACCGAGACGACCGAAACCGTCAAAGTAAAGCGCACCACCTACCGCCAAGAGTGGAAGCAATACAACGCGGCTCAGGCTTATGAAAAGTCTGAGTTCCTAGCCTTGCTCTACAGTCTCGCCAACGGCATCGAAGAACCCCTACAGACGTTCGGTAGGCCGCGCCTGTCTATGTCGGATACCATCTTTGCCATCGTCTATAAAATCTATTCCACAGTCTCTACTCGCCGCTTCGCCACTGACCTGAGAGACGCGCATCAGAAGGGCTATCTATCGAAACTGCCGAGCTATAGCACGCTTTTCGATTATCTGAAAATGGAAGAACTGACGCCCTACCTGAAACACCTAATCACGGAAAGCGGCAAGATACTTAAATCCGTCGAAGTTGATTTCGCGGTTGATAGTTCCGGCTTCTCTACAAGTCAGTTCGGGCGATGGTTCGTCGCCAAGTATGGCGGTGAGGCCGATTTCCGCAAGTGGATAAAACTACATGCGATGGTTGGTACAAAAACCAACGTCGTGACGAGCGTAGAAATCAGCACAGGCTTTGCCAATGATAGCCCCTACTTCAAAGGGTTGGTTGACAGCACGGTAGCCTCTGGGTTCAAAGTTGCCGAAGTATCCGCAGATAAGGCTTACTTGAGCAAGAAAAACATGCTGGCGGTCACGCATCACGGCGCAACGCCCTACATACCGTTCAAGTCCAACACTCAGCCAAGTGTTGACTCTGAAATCTGGAATCGCATGTACTACTTCTACCGGATGCACAACGCAGAGTTCGAGGCACATTATCACAAGCGGTCAAATGTCGAGACGACATTCCACATGATAAAATCCAAGTTCGGAGAACGCTTGCGTGGCAAGACCGAGACGGCGCAGATAAACGAAGTCTTGGCAAAGGTGCTCTGCCACAATATCTGTTGCGTCGTTCAGAGCATCCATGAGCTAGGGATAGAGGCGACTTTCCATGCAGAAATGCAGCCTGCACGGAAAGTAGGGTGATTTAGGTACTTTCCCTGCAAAGCCAACCTTCCCGATGTATTGCTGAAAATAACTTTTACCGGAATTTTACGTTTACACCGGAGAAACATAAAATGCAAGGGATTTTCGCCTTAAACTTCTATGGCAGCGCACTTCTCTTCTCCGGATGAGGGTCACTTGTAGGAGTAGTTTTTCTTGCTCTATTCTGCGCTATTATGTATTATGCTGCGTCATGTATGAAACCCGTCCAAACGATTTAATCTCGGTGAAGGAGGCGCAGAAATTGCTCGGCGTCTCTCATTTTAAGATGGCCTCCCTCCTGAAAGACGGCACTATTCGTTATTACTCGAATCTGCTGGATAAGCGTGTCAAACTCGTCAGCGAGGCCGAAGTTTTGTCTCTCAAGAGAGGGTTGAAGGCAGCATGATTACTATTGCGGTCGCAAATCAAAAAGGCGGCGTCGGTAAATCCACTTCGGCGGCGGTTTTGGCGACAGAATTCGCCTTACGCGAGTATGAAACCCTGCTCATCGACGCCGACCCGCAAGCCAACGCCACGGAGATTTTTCTCGACCCGAACAACGTCAAGACTTCGCTCGCGGATGTCATTATCGGCGGCGACGGCAAACTCGCCTCATCGATTATGGAGAGGCGTGTCACGACCGAAATTGAGCATCTCGACATCGTTCCGGCAACACTCGCTCTCGCCAATTTCGACCGCGAACCCGCCCTATCCGTCACCAAACTGCGGACGGCTCTGCGCGAATTAGGCGATTTTTATGACTTTGCGATCATTGACACACCACCGAATTTAGGGCTTTTACTGACCGCCGCGCTGACCGCTGCGACGCACGTGTTGATTCCGGTACAGGCGGCGCCGTTTGCTTTGACGGGTCTGCGCGACCTCCTGCAAGTTATTGAAAATGCTAAGGAACTTAACGAAAGCCTGTCTGTGTTGGGCACGGTCTGCACCATGTACGATACGCGTACTTCCGTCTCCGGCGCATCCTTCAAAGCACTCTCGCAGATTCTTCCTGACAAGACATTTGAAACCATCGTCCATCGGCAGACAAAACTGGAAGAAGCACCTTCAATGCATCAACCGATTCAACTCTACGCCCCGAATTCGAGGGGCGCGGAGCAATATGCTGCGCTGGCGGATGAAATTCTCAAACGTTTGGGGCTATCCAATAAATCCGGTCATCTTTCAATCATTAAGGGTAATAAGTGATGGCACGCGAGAAGCGAGAGAAGCGAAAAATCGTTAAAAGACCCGCTGGCTTGGTTATTCCTGTGCCCGCCCCGCGCCCCACGGTCTCCGACGACCCATCACGTAAGATTTTTCAACAAGCCGCCGAAGCTGAAAGAGCGCAAAACGAGGCGATTACCGCAGTACCGCAGTACCGCAGTACCGCACCTCCTTTAGATGCGGAAACTACTGAAGATACTACGGTTAGTGGCAAAACGACGACTCCGGTACCGGAGTACCGGAGTACCGGAGTATCAGAATCGCAAAAATTCGACACCCAAACCAAACAGACGCCTGCTTCGTCGCCGATTCCCTCTGAGAAGTTTTACCGCAAAGCTAATGCGACCGCAGACCATCTTGACAGAGCTTTGACTCCTGCGGAGAGCAAGGTGCTTGACCATCTGGTCAGATTGTCTGTCGGCTTCAACAAAGAGCATTGTCAGGTTAGAGTCTCGACCTTGCAGCAGCGCACCGGATACAGGTCGGACAAGACCGTGAGGGCGGCGCTTATCGGGTTGGAGATGAAAGGAATTATTTCGCGTCTGACACATCATAATAATCCTCTCGGCGACGAATATCGGATACACGCTTACTCCGGTACCGGAGTACCGCAGTACCGCAGTACCGCGGTAGAAAATACTGCGGTACTGGAGTCAAAAATTACCGGACATTTAAAGACAATAGTAAAAGACATAGAAAAAACTGATGATGACGCTTTCGCGGATTTGAATAAAATCTTGAGCGACATCGTGAAAGAGCTAACGGCGAAAGAAACGAGCAGCGCAGAACGTGAACGTTGGGGCGAACTCGGCGAACTCCTCGTCATGGAATTGAAGATTGCCGCCGCACGCACGACGAACATCTCCTCCGTGCCAGCCTTTCTCACAGAACACCTCCGACGCAGATTGTGGAAGATGGATAAGAAACGTGAGAGCGCGGACGAGAACCCGGAGAGCGCCGGTTCTGCGACTCTTCAACTCACGCCGGAACAGGTGAAGAACTGTCCCGACTGCGGTGGCACGGGATTCTATTATCCGAATGGATACGAAGCGGGCGTCACCCGTTGCAAGCACGAAAACGCGGCGGGCGTGGCGCAATAAAGGCGCACTGTTCAAGATTGAGAAGAACGGAATGTGGCGTGGGCGAAAGTTATTTGCGGCAGGCGGCGTCTGCGAGTGGATACTTGAATTGACGACCGAGGAGGTCGTCTTCGAGCAGACGCGCGACCATCTGTGCGCGTGAAGAGACGTTGAGCTTGGCAAAGACGCGTCGGAGGTGCGTGCAGACCGTCCACGAACTGATGTCGAGCACAGCGGCGATGGTTTTGTTGGGATAACCTTCGGCTACCATGCGTACGATTTCCTGTTCGCGCGGACTGAGAACGACATGCACGCGTGCGCCTTCGGGCGGTAAGCGGACGAGCAGGCAGCGCACGCCGTCCATCTGCATGTCGAGCATCACATCGTTGGCGAAAGATGCGTCGGCGTCGTTTGAGGCGGGAGTTTCGACGTGTTGTTTAATAACCTGTGTGATTAATCTCTGAACCAGTAACTCCGTCCCGTCGGCAAACGTTTCCACTGGCAAACACTTTGATTCTTTGTCGCTCAATAGACGCGCACGCATCGGTTGTAGCCTCCCTGTCGCCGTTGAATCCCTTAATGCTCCGCACTCGCAATCGACGGGTTAGATAAGACACCTCTCCACATGCATACGATAGAGACTACCGAAACAGGGTGGTCTCACGGGATTAATTTTCGCGGAAAGCCAAGCAGCTGAGGACGCGTGGCTTGGCGTTTGGTCGGGATTTGGTTTGACGAGTCAGTTAGACATAAAAGTGAAATTCGATAACGGTTGTTGAGTGCATCCGCTTGCTCGTTTCCCACCCAAGAGGTTCTGTATGAAGACCTTAAATTACTATAATATTTACCTGCAAGCAAGATTATAGACCAACCTCACAAGAAATGCTTGTCACATAATCGAGTGACACACGTTCGTAGTAACTCCTTTCGGCTTCCCTGAAAAAAGTGACTTTCGCTTGTTTCGCGCGGCGACTACTGTGCACCGTGCCGTTACCGATTTTGAAAGGAGAAACTGTCATGCAGACCAGTCGCAGCAATGGGCAACAGGAATACGAAGGCGAATTCGAGGGCGAATTTGAAGGCGAATTTGAAAACGAATACGAATTCGAGGGCGAAGGTGAGGGCGAAGGCGAATTCGAGTACGAAATGGAAGGCGAGTTCGAGGGCGAATTTGAAGGCGAATTTGAAGGCGAATTCGAGGGCGAAGAGTTCTTCGGAAAAATTGCGCGCGGGATTGGCGGTTTCGTCCGACGCGCCGCGCCTGTCCTGCGAACGGTCGCGCGAGTCGCTGCACCTATGGTCGGTACGGCAGTAGGCGGCCCGCTCGGCGGCATGCTCGCACGCACAGCCGCCAACGCGCTCTTGCGCGAGGGCGAATTCGAGGGCGAGTTTGAAGGTGAGTTCGAGGGCGAGTTTGAAGATGAGTTCGAGGGCGAATTCGAGGGCGAAGCGATGGCACAGGCAACCGGCACGACGGGTACGCAGGCGATGGCAGAATACATGGCGGCGGTTGCTTCCACCGCGCAGACGGAAGCCGAAGCAGAAGCGATGGCGGGCGCGGCGACACTGGCCTCCATCTCTCAGCGCGACCTCGCCCGACTGCGACGCGTCCTCCCGCATCTAGTGAGAGGCACGGCGGTCTTGACACGCGTGCTGCGTCAGCGTCGTTCGACGCGTCCGGCGGTTCGCGTCGTTCCCACCATTGCCAAAAATACTGCACGCGCACTGTCGCTCCGCGCTGCTTCCGGTCGTCCCGTGAACCGAAAGGTGGCAGCCCGTGTCATGGCCGCGCAGACGCGTCGCGTACTGAGCCAGCCGCATCGTTGCGCTGCGGCACTACGGCGTAACGCGCAGGGTACCAGCGCCGTGCGACGCAGCACCGCTGCCGCCGCGAGGCGACCGGGCACGCGTCCGCGCCCCGGCACACGCAATTTAGGTTGAAGCCCCGCGAGTTGCGAAGGCGGTCAGTTTCGACGGCCAACGGAATAGCGTTTCGAGCAGTATCACATGGCTGCAAGAGGAGATGAGACCATGAGTAGGCCGATGCATGAATTCGAGTTTGAGAGTGAATTCGAGGGCGAATTCGAGGATGAGTACGAAGGCGAATATGAAGGCGAATACGAGGGTGAGTTCGAGGGCGAATTCGAGTATGAATTCGAGGGTGAGTTCGAGGGTGAATCCGAGGCGGAGGAGTTCTTCGGTAGTCTCGCCAATCTAGCCCGCCGCGCCGCGAGTAATCCCACGATTCGACGCGTCGGACTGGCTGCCGCGAGGGGCGCTCTCAACAGCGTACGAGGCATGGGCGGAAACTATGCGCGTGCCGCAAACATCGCGGGCAGCTTCCTTCCGCAGAGAGAGTATGAGGGCGAATACGAGGGCGAGTTTGAAGGTGAGTTCGAGGGCGAATATGAAGGCGAGTACGAGGGCGAATTCGAGTCGTTCTCCAATCCGCAATCACGCCTCCAAAGCGAAGCACTGATGGCGCACCTCGGTCATTCGGCGGCCAACGCCGAGAGCGAAGCCGAAGCCGAAGCCTTTCTCGGCGCGTTGATTCCGCTTGCCGCCCAACTCATCCCGCGCGTCGCGCCCGCCATCATGCGCGCCGCGCCGCAACTGATTAACGGCGTCGCCAACGTCGCGCGCACCGTGATGAGCAATCCCGCGACGCGGCAGATGGTACGCACGATTCCTTCCATCGTGCGCGACACGACCGTCACACTGGCGCGGCAAGCGGCGCAAGGCAAGCCGATTACGCCGCAATCCGCCGTCCAGACTCTCGCACGCCACACGGCGCGCACGCTCACCAGTCCGCAGCAGGCCGTCCGCGCCTACCAGCGCACGAAGGCGATGGATTCAAGGTATCACCGCACAACACCGGGCGGCGCAGGCTCGCCTCAGGCTGGCCCGCAGAGAGGCGGACAGACGCGTCCCTATGCGGGAGTCACCGGAGGTGCGGGTGGTTACGCCAGTCCGGGGCAGCGACCGATGCCGCGCACCGCCGGAAGAGGTGGCGTCGCCACCGCTCCTGCGACGCGTCGCCACACGACAGGTCGTTGCGCGGGATGCTGCTAAAGAGTCGCCGTCGAGGATGCGACGGTCAGAACAAGAAACAGTCTGTCGAACTCGGATGGCTCGTTGAAATAGCAACGGGCGCGTCGAACCCGAACAGGCTAGTGAAATGAAACTAACGGCTTGGTGAAATCTATGTCTGCCAGCTTCCAGCGAACACGCGCACTCAATCCGCCGCCACGCAGCCGCCGACGCCGCACGGCGACGGGACGTGCGCCACTTCCGCCGCCTCTGCGTACGCGACCCATACTCATGCCGTGGTTGCGCGGGCAGGCCATCAACGTGATGCGCCATGCGGCGGCGTTGCATCCGTTCAAGCGCGGCGAGTTCGGCACGGGTTCGGCGGCTCCGACCGAAGGACACGTCCAAGCGGTCAACAAGTTGTTGACGGATTTGCGCGCGAATCTCATCAAGAAGGCGAGCAAGGCGACGACCGCCGTCCATGCGGCGCGGCAGAATCCGAATACGAGAAACTTGCAGGCCGTCGTGACCTACAAAGAACTGGCGCACAACTGGGTGCGCGCGGTCGAACGGATTTGGGATTTCTATTTCGAGTTGTTCGGTCAACGGCAGACGCGTTTCGCCGATTGGTTACTCAGTTGCGACCGCATCGCGCTCGACTGTTACCAGTACAGCTTCATGGGCTTAGGTATTCCCAAATCGCTGCCCGCGCCGCCGCCCTTCTCATACATGCGTACGGGATTCTCGCCCGCCACGTTTCGACGCGGTATCCCGTTGAGAAAATTGGGACAACAACTCAATCCGTTTCCGCTTATCCAGTTGCCGTATCACCGTCTCGTCAATCCGTGGACGCTCGGCGCGATTCTGCATGAAGTCAGTCATAACACGCAGAACGACCTCGGACTCGCGGAGATTATTCCGCGCACCATCGGCGAACGTCTCCTGCGCGCCGGATACCCGCGCGAGGTGGCCGCCATCTGGGTACGTTGGAATCGTGAGACATTTGCCGACATGAGCGGCTTGTTGATGGGTGGCCCGGCGGTGGTCGCATCACTGATGGATGTCATCGGACGCTCGCCGCGCACCGTCACCACCTATAGCCCGCGCGGCCCGCACCCGACGCCCTACCTGCGCGCCTTCATCAGCTTCGAGCTTTTGCGCCGGATGGGATTTCCCGACAAGGCCGAAGCTGGACGACGTGCATGGACGCGCTGCTATCCAGACACCTCGACGGGCAACCTCCCGCGTCCTCTGCTCGACACCTTCGACGGCGCGCACAAGTTGGTCGTGGACACCATCTGTTATCGTCCGTATGCGACGCTCGGCAACAAGTGTCTCGCTGAAGTCATCAAGTTTGGGCCGAAAGAACAGATGATGACCGAGGAGGCCGCCGCCCGGCTCGCCGCCGGAAACGACCCCGGCATTATTCCCGAACGTTTCTTAATCGGCGCGGCGCGCGTCGCCTTTGACCGCCAACTGGCACGCCCCGAAGTCATCAAAGATAACTTTTATAAAGAGCTTGCGAGGAGATAAAGGCCGTGTCGCTGCTAACGGAATTTGAAAATCTCTACGCACAGTTGCAAAGCCTGCACGATGCTCTGACGGCGCTGCGTGTGACCATCGTGGAAGACCGTCCGGTCGAGGGAAGCGACGTGTTGCTGCTCGATGCGTTTGGCGATGCGGTGGAGGATGCGGTCGGGTGGTTGGAGGAATCGTTGGCGGCGGTGGAGCAGCCCGCAACTCGCGAGACGAAACTGGAGCCGTCGTTTGATGTCAATCGTGCACGACAATCGCTGGTCTTTTGTCAGGAACGTTTTAATCGCATCGCGCATCGTTTCAGTACCGATTTGATTTCGTATGAAAGAATCGCCGAATTGTTGAGGCTAGGACGCGAACGGCGTGGGGAGTGGCAAGTGTGGGCGCGCAGCGTCAAGGAATCGCTTGATGGGTGTCAACAGCACCTGTATGATACCAATCAGTCGTTGTTTCGTTGCTGGCAAGAGATTGCGGAGCGCGTCGGCATGTCTTCGGTCTCCGTTCACGCCACCAACATTGGCCAACAAGTCACCGTCCCCACAACCCCGGAACTGTCCATCGAGGGAGTTACATGAATAGCGGCGCAGGAAGGTATGCGAGCGGCACGCCGTCTGCTTCGAGCCGACGCTGCTGTTGCTGCCGCCACCGGAGATAGTTTCCAACCGCGCCAAGCCCTGTTAACGAAAGAGGAGGTCGAGATGCCTGCTGATAAAAGAAGTTCCCGTGGAACCGAGCCGTTAGAACCGACCGTCGTGGAAACGTCCAACACTGCCTCTGGTTCGAGCCGTCCGGGCGCCAGAACCCTACCTAATACCGCAACCGGCACAGGAACCGGCGGCGGCAGCACACAGGAGTTGACGCTGGACATTCAGAGCGTGTTGAACGAGTTGCAGAACATGAGTTCGTTTCCTGTTCCTGGCACCTCTTACTCTCAACCTTCCGGTTACGGCGGCGGTGGCGGCGCGACCTCTCTGCAACGCACGGTCGAATTAGCGATTCAGAGCGTGCTCGGACGTTTGCCCAAGCGCGGCGACCATCGCTCATTCGTCGCCGCCCTGAACATGTCGTTTACCTACAAGGAGACGGAAACCGGGCATCGCCACATTGAATGGACGCCGCGCTCCTATGCCGGACAGACCGACCTCGGCGGCGGCGTCACGGGCGCACAGGCCAGTCTCGTCACCTTTGCACAGAGCGCCTACGACAATTCGACGCCGCTGCTCGATGGTCTCTATTCGCTGATTGGTGCCGACGAACAGGAAGTCAACGCGGCGACATCCATCCTGCGCGCCACGTGGACTGAATTCATCAACGAACTCGGCAAGGAAGGCGGCCCACGCGCCGCACGCGCCAACGCGCTCATCGACAGTCTGGTCAACGACACCGTAACGAGCCCGCTCGACGGCAAGAAGGGCGGACGCATCACACGTCTCGGCATCCTTCTCGGCGTTATCGAGCGCGACGCCACCGGTAAACTTCGAGACTCCGGCAATGCCGAAATCACCCTGCCGTCGCAGCGACCTCGCATCACGCGCGTCAACGTCGTGACCAACGAGGAAGAAGTCAACCTGACAAACTTCATCGCCTTGCGCGACTACATCTTTGCCGTGCAGGCCGCCTGGCGCAGTTATCACGAAAACTTCTTCCAGCAGGATTTGGGGACAGGGTTGGTGCTTCTGTCACGTCTGCTTTCGGTTATCGCCGAGGCGGTGGACGAAGTTTACAGTTCGTTGGATTCGGTCTTTGTCGGCCCGGCCGAGCGCATGACGATTCGCGTCAAGCTGACAGGCAATCGTCAGGACATGAGTCTGGAAGAACTGTTGCAATGGGTTCATTCGTTTGCGACGGACGAAGCGCCGGTGTTGATTCAAGAGGGCGGGCGTTGGGGCGTCGAGGCCATCATGCCGACCGCCACGCTGCTCCGCAATCTCATCTCGCAACTATTCAATCAAGTGGAGATAGAACGCGTGGCGCGACCGCAAAACATCGGCAGGATTACCAATTTACAGCAATTAGGTACCATGACGGCAAGAGCTGATACGTCCTCGTCGCAGCCGGATTTGCCCGCCGGAGTCTCGCAGACGCGCGTGCTCCATCCGCTCCGCGACTTGCTCGCGCATCTCGACGAACTGGTGCGAACGGCGACGGGGATAATTCAATAGGCATTGCTTTAATCGACGAGAGGACGGCGGCCACCAGTAGCATCAACAGAGCAGCGTTGGCCGGACACATTGCACAAAACTGAGTGAGGAGGCGCAACTCATGGCGAAGGAAAAAGATTACACAGAACTTTATGACCGCATCTCGGCGCTACGCCAGACGGTAGCAGACCGTCTCGGCGCAGACCTCCTGACAAACCCACAACTCGCCGATGCGCTCAACAAACAGATTGAAGACATGCTCAGCGCCGTGCTGTCCGCCGACGACACCGCGCCGCCGCCCGATAAAGGACTCGCGCAGTTAATCGGCCTCGGCCCCGAAGCCGCCACGTCGCTCGGCGAAGCGCGCGTCCCCATCGCCGTCCAACGCTACGACGAAACCGTCACCTCCGAGCGCATCATCGCGATGGCCGACCTCTATTACATCTTTCAGCACGAACGCATCGGTGTCTTTCGCGCCGTGCAGAAACTTCAAGAACTGTTCCGCGCCGGAACCGTGCGTCTCTCGACGGGCGCGGGCGCATATGCGCTCTACCAGTTCGACCGCCGACAGGTGCTGCGCTTCACGCGACGCGACCGTCTCGCCGCCTACTGCCGCGCACTCGGCTACTGCATGGAACCCGCCCCGCTCGGCGCACGCGAAAATTCGCAGTTCCATCACTTGTTCACACACTTCGTCAATCAGGTCACGCAATACTGGCGCGACAAGCGCATCTCCGACGTGATACGCGAACGCTCCAACGACCCGGCCTTCGGCTCGATTGCCACCGTCCGCCGCGCGGGTCTCGACCTTCGCAACAATCTGAAATTCTCATCCTACGGACATCTCAACGTCTTGCGCGTCGAAGTCATGCAGTTGCTCGACGAAGCCTTCCGCATCCTCGGCGCAGAGGACATCCGACGTCTCTACGGAGCAGACAATGCGTGGGACGTGATTGAAGAAATCCTGACGCGCTATTTCAACGAACGACTCGTTACCTCGCCGCGTCAACGCATGGCGATTGCCGGACGCGAAATCCTTCGCTGGCTCGCGCAACCACACATCCTCCAAACCACGCGCGGGCAGTTCGAGGCGTTGCTGCTCGAAGTCGCCGAGCACGCCGAAGAGTGGCTGATGAGCGCGGAAGCAGTAGGCGCGACCGAACAGCGTCGCGGCGGCAGAAGCCGCGTCTTCTCGCTCAAGCGCGCAACGAGCGGCGACGGACAACGCCGCGCCGCCGGAGGCGGACAGAGCCAGTCGGCTTGAGACGTGCGCGCATGACGTTGCCTTCAGAGACCGCATAAGGTTGCGTTCAAAGAACGTTTGATGGAGATGTCGTTTATGTGGACTAGAGACGGACACGATCTCGTTATCTCGCGTGAGAAGATGGAGAGGCTCATGCCGCAGATTCGAGAGGCGGGATTACATCCGCTGGTCGAGCGCAACTATCGCGGCAGCCTTCCGCGCGCGGTCGGGCATTCGTTGGGACAACTGGCGAGCCACGCGCGTCGCATCGGTGCATGGCGCAGCGCAGGTTCTGGCAGACGTTATCCTGTCTTCGCTTCGCGCGTAGGCGGCCTCGGTTATCAAATCATCACGCAGTCGCTGCGAGACGGGCGCGACGAAGTGGTTGCCATTCGTCCCGAAATCAGCGAGGACGGCGAAATGATGGCGGCCAGCAACAGGCCGAAACTTCAAAACCGACAGAGCCTCGGAAACGCGACGAGCAATCAAAACCTGCAAGGCGTCAGGGGAATTTATCAGATTTACAAAAACCGTCGGCTCATCTCGGTCGGAGAGACGGACAACCTCCAACGTCGTCTTCAGCAACATGCGCGAGGCTTGACGCGCATGGGCGTCCCCACGACTGGTTATCAAATCGCTGTCGCGCCGATGCCGGGAAGCACTAAAGCTCAACGACGCGCAGAGGAAATCAAGCGACAGCAGACCAACCGCCGTCGCGGCGTGCGTCTCACAGACGAGCGCGAACTCGAAGCCCTCATGGAGATGCTGCCGCCGCTCGCGCCGTCCGTACGCGAGGGCGAGTCCTTTGATTTATTACGTGATGTGCCTGATTTAATCCGCGCGCTACCTGCCGATGTCAAAGGAGCACTTGGGCAGGGAGCAGTTAATATATGGAATGCGCGCGTCCCTTTAGTCACTCATGCAACGCAGACGATTAAACGGACAGCGCGGAACGCCGGGAGAGCTATCAACAGATACGGGCGAGCCGTCATGGGTACTATGCCGCCTCTCCCTGCTCATTCGATGACGCAGGCGCAAATCAACATAAGGCAGGGTGGCGCGCAGAGCGGGCGAGTTGCGCGTGTCAATCCCAATCCTCCCCCTCAGTTGCGACCGCAAGTCCCCAAAGTCAATCAACGACCACGCCCGACTAATCAACCGAGAGGCAACCCGCCGAGAGGTCAGATGACGGTGAGACGACCGACGGGGAGACGACCCTAAGCATCTCTACTGACAGCGTTGCCCTTCGTCCGTCTTTTCATCCGTGCGATTCCTCAAGGCAGACAGTCCGTGTTGCGTTCATCCGCCGAGCCGTCCGAAAGAGGTTAAGCAGAGGCTACGGGAAAACATCATGTCTTCTTCTCGTCCTCACTCTTACGCCCAAACGCACCGCCCGCGCTTCATCTCCGAGTTAAAAGAGTTAATCAGCATCCCTTCCGTCAGCGCGCAGCCGCGTCACGCCGACGACGTGCGTCGTTGCGCCGCGTGGCTCGCAAAGCATCTGCGCGATGTCGGCATGGAACACGTCCGCGTCATCAAGACGCCGCGCCATCCCATTGTCTATGCCGACTGGCGACACGCGCCGGGGCGTCCGACTGTTTTGATTTACGGACACTACGACGTGCAGCCACCAGAACCGCTCGACGAATGGCAGACGCCGCCGTTTGAGCCGACCGTGCGCGGCGCGAACATCTACGGGCGCGGAGCCTGCGACGACAAGGGTCAACTTTTTGCACACCTCAAAGCGTTGGAGTCCTATCTCCGCACGACGGGCAGGCTTCCGTTAAATGTCAAAATTTTATTGGAAGGCGAGGAAGAAATCGGCAGCCCCAACCTCAAAGCCTTCATCGAACGCGCGCGCCGCGAACTCGCCGCCGATACCGTCGTCATGTCCGACACGCGCATGCTCGCGCCCGACCGTCCGGCCATCACGTATGGTCTACGCGGCGGATTGAGCATGGAGTTGGAAGTCACAGGCCCGCCGCAGGATTTGCACTCCGGCAACTTCGGCGGCGCGATTCACAACCCCCTCCAAGTGCTCTGCGACATCATCAGTAGCTTTCACGACGAGCGAGGGCGCATCCGCATCGACGGTTTTTATCGTCGCGTGCGTCGTTGGCCGGAGGAGGAACGCGCGTACATGGCACGCACCGGCCCGTCGGATGCAAAGATTCTTCGTGATGCGCGCGTCGAGCGCGGGTGGGGCGAATGCGGTTATACGCTCTACGAGCAGACCACGATTCGTCCGGCTCTAACGATTAGCGGCATCGGCGGCGGTTATCAGGGGACGGGCGGGAAGTCGATTATTCCTTCGCGCGCGATGGCGAAAATCAACGTCCGTCTTGTCCCCGACCAAGACCCGCGCGAGATTGAAAAACTTATCTCCGCGCACATCCGACGCCACACGCCGCCGAGCATCCGCGCCAACGTCCAGACCAACTTTCGTACCAAGCCCGCGCTCGTCAACCGTCAGCATCCGTCGATGCGCGCGGCGGTGGCGGCGTGTCGGCGGGGCTTCGGGGCGTCGCCCGTCTTCGTGCGTTCGGGCGGAAGCATTCCGGTCGTCAACACGTTTCAGACTCTGCTCGGCGCGCCGACTATCCTGATGGGTTTCGCGTTGCCCGACGACCGTATCCATGCGCCCAACGAAAAATTCCATCTTCCCAACTTCTACAACGGCATCTCGACCTGCATCCATTTCCTCTCACACGCCGCGCAAATCCAACCGCAGCGCACAACGGTCGCTGCAAGACCCGCCGAAACTCTCAACGCCCGTTGGTAAATCTCCGTCGTTTGCTACCGATTCAAACGAGGGACTCAGAAGCGGTCGCTCGTTTAGCGCGTACTGGTCATTCGTTGGCAGAAATGCGCCGCGCAATTTGCGTTGGAACCGACATGAGTTAATATAAACGCCGGATATTTGCCCGCCTGATTCTCTTAGCGCCCCTTCAATTTATCTGTTGGGATATCTCACGCGTCGAATTGCGATTGGCTAAGGATGGCGGGATAGTTTCTAGTGGCGGCGTCCGGTTTCACGAACCTCCATGCACATCGAAGATTTAGAATCATCATCACACACTGAAGACCGCTTTCGCGCCATTCTCGAACAGTCTCCGTTGAGCATCCAGATTATGTCGGCGGACGGGCGCATCATCCGTGTCAATCGCGCTTGGGAGGAATTGTGGGGCGTCACGCTCGACCAACTCGAAGGCTACAACATTCTCGAAGACCATCAACTCATCGAGAAAGGCATCATGCCTTACATCCGTCGCGGCTTCGCCGGAGAGACCGTCGAAATCCCGCCCGTGCTCTACGACCCCGACGCCACCATCCCCAATATCACCAGACACACCGAACCGCAACGTTGGACGCAAGCACTCATCTATCCGATTAAAGACGCGTCGGGCGAGGTGCGCGAGGTGGTGCTGATGCATGAAGACATCACCGAGCGCCGTCGCGCCGAAGAGGCTCTGCGCGTGAGCGAGTCGCGCTATCAGCGCGCGGCTGAATCGGGCAGAGTCGGCATCTGGGATTTGCACCTTGAGACGGACGAACTTTACCTCTCGCCCAACCTCAAAGCCCTGCTCGGTTACAACGACGACGAACTCGCCAACAATCTCGACGAATGGTGCAAGCTCGTTCACCCAGACGACAAAGAGAAGACCATTGCGGCGACCAAAGCGCACCTTGAAGGCCACACGGCGAGATACGAGGTCGAAGTGCGTCGTCGCCACAAGCAAGGCCATTATCTCTGGTTTCTCGCGCAGGGCATCGCGCTCAAAGATGCTTCCGGCAAAGCCTATCGTCTCACGGGTTCGGATACCGACATCACTCTACGCAAACAGATGGAGGAAGAACTGCGCCGCCGTGAGGAGCAGTATCGCGGCCTGCTTGAGAACGCCAACGACATCATCTATTCGCACGATCTCACCGGACGTTATCTCTCCATCAATCGCGCGGGCGAAAAGATTACGGGCTACACGCGCGAGGCCGTGCTCGGCGGCATGAACATCTCGCAACTCGTCGTGCCCGAACATCTGGCGCGGGCGAAAGAGATGATGCAGCGCAAACTCCGCGACCCGACGCCGACCGTCTATGAAGTGGACATCTTCGCCAAAGACGGGCGGCGTCTAACGCTCGAAGTGAGTACGAGAATTTCATACAGCGACGGGCAGCCCGTGGCGGTCGAAGGCGTGGCGCGCGATGTCACGGAGCGCAAACGCGCCGAGCAGGAGCGTGCGCGGCTTGCCGAACAGGTCGAGCAGCAGCGCAAGCATCTTCAGGCGATGGTGTCGAGCGTGCCGGGCGTAGTTTGGGAAGCATGGGGCGAGCCGGATGTGGCGAGTCAACGGATAGATTTCGTCAGCGACTACGTTGAGACGATGCTCGGCTATAGCGTCGAAGAATGGCTCTCGACGCCTAACTTCTGGCTCAGCATCGTCCACCCCGACGATCAGGAACTCGCCGCGCGCAACGCCGCCGAAACTTACGCGAGCGGCAAACCCGGCACGAATCAGTTTCGCTGGATAGCGAAGGACGGCAGAGTGGTGTGGGTTGAATCGCAGTCGGTCGCTATCTCGGACGAGTCGGGACGTCAGAGAGGCATGCGCGGCGTGACGATGGACATCAGCGAGCGCAAGCAGAAGGAGTTCATCGAACGTTTTCTCGCCGAAGCCAGCACCACCCTCGCATCATCGCTCGACTACGAGACAACGCTTTCGACCGTGGCGCGGCTTGCCGTTCCGCATTTCTCGGATTGGTGCAGCGTCGATGTGGCGAACGAAGACGGCACGCTCAGTCGTCTCGCCGTCGCGCATGTTGACCCGGAAAAGGTGGTCTGGGCGCATGAGATACAGAAACGTTATCCGCCCGACCCCGCCGAGCCGAGCGGCGTCCACAACGTTCTACGCACAGGACAGTCGGAATTCTATCCAGACATCCCCGACGAGTTGCTCGTTCAGTATGCGCGCGACCCGGAGCATTTGGAGATTATGCGTCAAATCGGATTCCGTTCGTGCATGCTGGTTCCGCTCAGGGCGCGCAGACGCATTCTCGGTGTCCTGTCGTTTGTTAATACGGCAACGAGTCGCCATCACACGCCGGAGGATTTGGCTCTGGCCGAAGACCTCGCCAATCGCGCCGCCCTCGCGGTTGATAACGCGCGTCTCTACCGGACAGAACAACAGACACGACGCGCCGCCGAGCGAACGTCCGACCTTTTGCGACGCCTGCAAGCCCTCTCCACGTCGCTCACACAAGCCTTGACGCCGCCCGAAGTCGCCACCGCCGTTATCGAACAGGGACTCAAATCGCTCGGCGCGCACGCGGGCACGGTCGTCCTCATCGACGACACGGGCACGGAGTTGGAACTCGTCGGCACGGTCGGTTTCTCGTCCGAATTGGTGGATAAGTGGCAACGCTTTTCCTTGAATCAACGCGTGCCCATCGCGGATGCCATCCGCACGAAAACCACTGTGCTCGTCGAATCATTCTCCGACCCCGAATGGCACGCGAGCTATCCCGGCCTCGGCCCACTCGCCTCCGTCACGGGCAGCAAGGCTCTGGTCGCCGCGCCGCTCATCGTCGAAGGTCGAACCATCGGAGCCGTCGGCTTGAGTTTTGCCGAGCCGCAAAAATTCAGCGAAGACGACCGCGCCTTTCTCGTCGCGCTCGCACAGCAATGCGCGCAAGCCCTCGAACGCGCGCGCCTCTACGAAACCGAACAACGCCTACGCACGCAGGCCGAAGCCGCCAACCGCATCAAGGATGAATTTCTCGCCACCGTCTCGCACGAACTTCGCACGCCGCTCACGGCGATAGTCGGTTGGTCGAGCATGCTCCGCACCAACACATTCGACGAGGCCGCCACGGCTCGCGCCATCGAAACCATCGAACGCAACGCCAAAGCGCAATCGCAGATTATCGAAGACCTCCTCGATGTGTCGCGCATCATCACGGGCAAACTCAGCCTTGATGCGCGTTCAATCGAACTCGATTCGATTATCCATTCGGCGATTGAAGCGTTGCGTCCAGCGGCGGCGACGAAGGGCATCCACATCAAATCCGAACTCGACCCCGGAGCCAGCACCGTCTGGGGCGACCCCGCGCGCCTGCAACAGATTATGTGGAATCTGCTCTCCAACGCCGTCAAGTTCACGCCCAAAGGCGGCGAGGTCACAGCGACGCTCCGGCGCGTCGATTCGCATGTGCAAATCAGCGTCAGTGATAACGGGCAGGGCATCAGTGCTGAATTTCTGCCCTTCGTCTTCGAGCGTTTTCGTCAAGCCGACGGCACGACGACCAGAATCCACGGCGGACTCGGTTTGGGACTCGCCATCGTGCGCCATCTCGTCGAGATGCACGGCGGAACTGTGCGAGCCGAAAGCGCAGGTCAAGGGCACGGCTCAACCTTCACAGTCGATTTACCGCTCATGGCCGTGCAGGGCGTTGACCCGCACGCGCCACAATTCCCACAGTCGGTCGTCGGCGCGATGCCGCTTGATTGTCCGCCCACACTCAATGCCATACGCATCCTCATCGTTGATGACGAGGCGGACACGCGCGTCTTACTCAAAACCATCGTTGAGCAATGCGGCGCGCAAGTGTTGGCGGTATCGTCAGCGGCAGACGCGCTCGAAGCGTTAGCGAGTTTCAAGCCGCACATACTGGTCAGCGACATCGGGATGCCCGTGGAAGATGGTTATACGCTGATACGTCGAGTGCGTGCGCTCAGCACCGAAGACGGAGGCAAGATTCCTGCCGTCGCACTGACCGCTTACGCACGCGAGGAAGACCGCATGCGCGCACTGCTCGCGGGCTTTCAAGTTCACGTCGCTAAGCCCGTCAATCCCGCCGAACTCATCGCCGTCGTCGGCGGTCTCGCAGGCATAGAGGCAAGGGAAAAGGGAAAAGAGTAAACGCTCCCGCGCAGTGAAAGTAAAAAAGGCGCAAGGCAAAAGGGAAGGAAGATGACTGGCTTTCCTTCTTACTTTTGCCTTGCGCCTTTTACCTTGTGCCTTACTTCTTTAGTGTTCGATGACGACCTCGGTGCCGACGGGTATGGCATCGAATAGTTCTTTCATGTCGGTATTTTCCAGACCGACGCAGCCCGCTGTCCAATCACGCCCCGCGCCGTGGCCGTGGATGTATATCTCGCCGCCCAGAGGAGTGTTCTGCGGCGGCGCAACTCTCCGGCGAATAGCCTTCACAATCCTGTCATGCTGTGCGCGCGTAATTAATCCGTCGCGCAGCCCGCGCGCCGCGTCTTCTTCATTCGGATAACTCAGGCCGAGCGAAAGATAAAAATTACTTTTGTCGTTGCGCGTAAAGACGTAGAAACGACCTTCCGGCGTCGCTCCGTCGCCCTGTCTCACTTTGTCATCGACCGGATTGAACCCAAGCGCGACGCGATAGGTCCGCACAACTTTGTCGCCTGCGTAGAGCATCAATTGCCGCTTGCTTTTCAATACGACAATCCTCGGTTTGACGAGCGGCAACTTCAGAGGGGTCGTGTTTTGCGTCGGCTCGACGGGATGCGGCGTGATAGGAATTTCGTCGGCGGTCGCCGTTTTCGTCGGCGGGTCGGCGTTTCCCGACGCTTGTGCTTTCGGATTGGCGGACAAATTCACCGCACTACGCGAAACGGCAACCAACGCAGCCACGACCAATAAAATCACAAGAAAGATTTTCATAGCTCTGTTGATAAGAATCATCCGTCGCTTCAATTTCATCTACCGCGAACGTCTCAGGACGACGCGCGGCGGGGCGTCGCAGTATTCGTCGCACTGTTTGTAGACACGATGCGCGCTCTGAGTTGCCTCCACGAACGCAAGGCGAACCAATGCACGCCGCCGACGAGCAACGCCGCGACGGGAGCCACAGTGAAGACGACGCTTGCGCTGGCATTCGTCCGCCACCATCCCGACGCGAGTTCTGCGGCGCACGCCGCCGCCGCGAACGCCCAGAACGGCAAATGTCCCTTCGTCGATGCCGACGCGCTCCGCGTACGCGTCTTCAGCAGCGCGTAGAGCGTCAGAAGCATGGTGTTGTAGGTGAGGAAGGCGATTAAGACGCGCGAGAATTTGCGATAGTTAGCGTCCGCCGCGAGGCCGGAGAGCGCGAAGACGACGATGAAGGCGAGCACGCCGAGGCTCGTAAATAAGTCGCGGCGCGCAATCGACGAAGATGCGGGATTCGTGCTCTCCAGTTGGTTGTGGTGCGGCATGGCCTGGTGTCCTTTCTGAAATTCGGCGGTTGTCTCTCTGCACGACCCGATGGAGTTGGTTCGGCAAACTGCTTAGACACCGCTTGTCGAAGAAAGTTCTTGACTTATCACTGGATTTAACCTATTTTTCGCCCACTTCATTTCCAGGGTAGTTGATTTTGTCGGTGGATACAGCGGTCATTTTGAATGCCATCTTTTTCAAGACCCCGCGTTACTCACAAATTAGAGTTCGATAGTAGGTCGCAGCCTCGCTTCACTTTTCCTCGCATGATTTTCTCAAGCATTGACGGCACGGACGACGCGCGTTTCGCAAAGCTTTGGTTGGCTTTCGCCAGCGTGTGCGCCGACGGCTGAAATTTCGTCTTTCTCAAGGGTTAAAGTTTAAGAACGTGGATGATGTCGTTTTGCATCGCGGGTATTTGATTGCGTTTGTTGCAAGCACGCTGTTCGAGTTTCGTGCGCGCCTCTCTTTGTGACATGTGCCCCGTCCACTTCACTTCACAGTCAAAACCGTTCAAGGTGGCGACCGTCGCTCCGCGCGGTCGAGCATGAAGACAGTTCTTTCAGTAATCTTCCAGACAGTTTCGGGTAGTTCAAGGGGTCGGCGCGTTGGTCGCCGAAACAGAAATAATTCTCGCTCAAACGGATGGTTCGGATGCGTGGTAGCAGTCGGCGAGGTCGCCGCGTCTTCTGCGCCGTGAATTACAACTCTTTGATGGAGAGAGCGTCATGGCAGAAATGATTATTCCGGGAACCTATATCTCTGTGCGTGCGGAGGGGCTAATCTCCGCCGGAAGGATTGCGACAGGCGTTGTCGGAATCGTCGGCACGGCATCGAGCGGGCCTGTGGGAGTGCCCGTCACACTCGCGGGGTTTGCGGCAGGCCGCGAACTCTTTGGCATGCCCGACGACTACCAACAACCCGAAGACGGCTCGAACCCGCTGAGCCTCGTACGGTCGCTCGGCCTGTTATACAACAACGGCGCGTCGTCCGTGATAGCCGTGCGCGTCGCGGGCGGGAGCGCCACGAGCGCCAATTACACTCTGCGCGCCCAGAACGGCGATGCGGTCGCCGTCCTGACCGCGAAGACGCCGGGCAGTTGGGCAAACGATATGCAGGTTTCCGTCGAGACGGCGGAGGACGATTGCCGCGTCCGCAGCGAGACGCAGAAACAGACGTTTGACCGCCTTCGCTACGGCAACATCCGCCCATCCGCCGAAAACCGCATACGCATTCAACGCGGCGTCACCAAACGCAATGAGACGTTGAAGATTGTCTACAAGTCGGTGGTCACGGAGCCGAACGTCGCCGTCACACCGCCGTCAACTTTTAAGCTCGCCAACCTACCCGTCGAAAACGTGCCCAACGTCAATCGCGTCCGCATCGTCAATGCTTCGGGCGGCGTCGAACGCGAGTATGCCGAGGGCAAGATTCTCTACACGGGCACGACAGCGCCGCAGAAGGGCGAGATTCGCGTCAATCGTCAGTCGGGCGAAATCACCTTCGAGGCGTCGGAAGTGCCGACGCCTGTGCAACACGTCGAGGCGACCTACGCTGTCGGCCACGCGGCTCCGAAGGCGGGCGAAGTGCTCGTCACTACTTGGGACGGCACGTTGCAGTTCGCCACTGGCGAAGCTCCGAAGAAGACCGACGGCGACACGCTCGTCGCCTCCTACGTAGTTGACCGCTCGGCCTGCGTCCGCGTGAGTCTGACGGAAGGTACCACGGTCGAGCGTTACACCGTGCCGGACGGCAATCTGCTTGCGAGCCTGGTCAATGAATCCTCCGCGCTCGCCACCGCCACGGCTGACGACGCACACGGCGCGAGCCAACCCGCCACGGGCGACGCCTCCTACTTCGGCACGGGCAGCAACACGCCCGGCAACAACGGCGCGGACGCCGGACGCGACGAATACGCGGCGGGTCTCGAAGCCATCTCGAACATGATTGTGAACATCGTCGTCTTGGCGGGACAGGACGCGGCGACGGCGAGCGATGTGCTCGTCGCGCATCTCAAGCAGACCGAAGAGACGGATTACGAACGCATCGGCGTCATCGGCGCGAACGGCACGAAGGCGGCGGACTTCCTCGGACATTCAACGGCGGACGAACGCGTCGTGCTCGTCGCACCGGGCATCCGTTATCCAGACGGCGCGACGCTTCCGCCCGCGTACATGGCGGCGGCGGTGGCCGGAGTGATTTCGTCTCTGCCCGTGCAGGGAAGTTTGACCAACAAGACCGTCAACGTGCCGGGGCTGTCGGTCGCGCTCAATCGCGGCGAACAGGAACAGTTAATCCGTCGCAACGTCCTGACAGTGGTTAACAAGGAAGGCTTCCGTATCGTCAAAGGCGTGACGACGGCGGGCGAGGGGACGCCGTTTTCCAGTATCCCGACGCGCCGCATCGTCGATTACGCCAAGTACGGCGTGCGCTCAGCCGCCAATTCTTACATCGGCAGGCTCAACAACTCGCGCGTACGCGGGGCGTTGAAGGCGACGCTCGACGCTTTTCTGACGCGCATGGTCGAAGACGAAGCACTTACGGCTTACCAGCTCGAAGTGACGGCGACGCGCGCACAGGAGATTGCCGGAGAGGTCAACGTCGTGATGACCTTGCAGCCGACCTTCAGCATCGAGTATGTCCGTGTCACCATGATTCTCAAGTAGTTGCACTGTAAAAGAGGAAACTGATTATGCCCAACGATGTATTTCGCGCGGTTGATGCAGTGCTTGTGCTCGCCGTGGACGACAAGAACGCGCCGGAGGGTGCGGCGGCGGATACGATTGTGACCGAGTATGGACTGAGCAACGCCGTCGGGCGTCTGCGCGGCGTCACCATTCAGGTCGTCAGCGACGTGAAGCCGTTTTTCGAGATTGGCCGTCGTTACCCGACGCACTTACGCGCGGGCGTCATAGAGACGGCGGGCACGATTGAACGCGCACATATCAACGGCGCGTTGCTGCGTCTCCTGCTCGGCGAGGGCGCGGTCAGCCCGCCGCCCAACGGCGCTTTCGCGCAGCCCTCCTTCAACATCATCGCCACGCTGCAAGACGCGGCGCGTCCCGACCAGTTGACCAAAATCATTGTTTTCGGAGCGAAGTTTACGAGTTGGAACTACCAGATTCCGGCGGATGATTTTGTCATGGAAGCCGTGACCTTTCAGGCTCTACGCGTCGCTTTTGAAGAGGCTTAGAGCACTTCGCTCGCGTGAGTCTCCGGCCAACGGATTGAGAACGGCGTCGTCTCCGTCGCCCTCGTCGCTCCTGCCGCCGACATCATCGCCGTGTAACGCTTCGTCAACACCCGTCGTTTTATGAACCCTAAACGTCAGGAATCTGCGACCGCCGCGCTGCTTTCCGCGCAAGACCTTCTTGCGGGCGGAAGCCTTGTGCACGACATCGCCATCCCCGAAGCGATTCTGCGTCCGCAGTCGGAGCCGCGAACGACGGAAGGCGAGCGCGAGGCCGCCGGAATAGTACGGCTCAGACCATTGAGCGTCGGCACACTGTCGTTGATTTCGCGTGCGGCGCGCGACGATGCCGCGCTCGTCCCGTTGCTGATGATTAAGGAAGCCGTGGTCGAGCCTGCGGTTTCTCTGGAACAGGCGCGGCAGATGCACGTCGGGCTGGTTCATTTTCTGATGGAGCAAATCAATCTGATAAGCGGCTTGGGGCCGAATGGCGAATCCTACGAGGAAGCGTTGCAATCGCCACTCGGAAAAACTCATCTCCTGCTCGCCAGACACTTCGGCTGGACGCCCGAACAGGTGGCGCAACTGACGCCAGCACAAGTGATGGTCTACCTCGCCGGAATTGAAAAGTTTCTCGCCTTCGAGGAAGAAAGAGAGCGTCGGAAGCAATGACGGAGCGGCTGCTTGAGACAGGAAGACGAATCCTTGTGCAAAGTCGTCGGCTGCTTCAACTTCCGCCGCCGCCCGCGCTGCCGCCCGCCTACGCCGCGCTCCTACGCGACCCCGCCCTCTCGCTCGACAGCGCGTGTGGCGCGCTGCTTTCACCCACTCAACGCGATGAAACTTCCGCAACAACAACACCCACGACCGAACAACACGCCGCACGCATGTCGCCGCAACCGTTTCCCACGCGCGACCAAACGACGACAGCCAATCCACCCGACGCGCGTGCGGCTTCGTGGCTTAGCACAAGCGAAATCACACGGCCTCCGTCCGCTCCCGCCGTGCTCGCAGATACAGCCCAAACGACGCGAACAGCGAAAAGCCGTCTGCCTATCTCGCTCGTCAGCCGTACGCCGCAACCCGACAACCCGACTTCCGTCGCGACTCCGCCCGCGTCAAACCATGTAACGACCGATGCCGCTTCCGCGACGACACAAAAAGTTTCGACCCTACGGCGCGCGAATGCGGGCGAACTGTTGGACTGGTCAAGGGTCTTGCAGGCAAGTAGGTCACGCGAAGATTCGTCTGCTTCGTCGTTCGCGGCGGTCGCTCCCGAACGTCGCGTCGCGCCGACGGAGACGATGTTTCAATCAAGAGCCGTCTCACGCGGGGAGACATCTCGCGGCGTGGAACTGAAACCAGTACGCGCGTCGTCCGACGTTATTACTGCGCCGTCGCCGCTGCTCAGGGAAGATGCGCGTCATGCGTCCGAGGAGGACGGGCATTCGTCGGGTGTTCAATTCACACCGCAACATTCGCGCCTCGCCGCTCTGCTCAACGCGAATCTCGCCACGCAAGACGAAGCGACGCCGTCGATTTTTCCGTCGCAGACAAAAGCTATCGACGCGCCGCGTCGCACAGGAGATTCATTCGACGGATTCAAACGCCGCGAAGCCGACGCGACAGAGAATCACACTTCGGACAGCGCAACACGCGAGAACGCAGATGGTTCGCGGCGGCGAGATGAGGCGCGGCTCGTTGAAGCGGTGCTTGATGAGTTGTATGAGCGATTTGAACTTGAGTTTTTACGGGCTTACGGCACGTCGGGAGAGTAGAAGATGGCGGTCAGATTAGGAAGCATCGAGATTGACAAGCTGACCGAGGTTTCAGTGCGCGAGCGCGCGCGTCTCTCACATTATTCCATCCCCGGCCTCAAAGGTGATTTGGTGCAGACGTTCGGGCGGCCTTCGGTCGAAGTTGTGCTGAGCGGCATCTTCTTCGGCGCGGACGCGCTTGAGAAATTGGCCGAACTGCGTGCACTTCATCAGGAACATGAGCCGGTGGATTTTTTCGCTGACGCCATCGGCGAAGGCTATTTCACGCAGGTTCTCATCTCGCGTCTGGATTTGACGCAGCGCGCGGGCGAGCCGGAGCAGTTCAACTTCGTCTGTGAAGTTGTCGAGTATGTCGAGCCGCCGGAGCCTGCCTTGACCGACTCACTGGGCGGCCTCGACACGGGGCTACTCGAAGAAGCGGGCGCATTCATGGACGACGTGCAGAACGCCTTCGAGCAGGTCGCGCAACTGGCCGAGATGATTGCCAACGCGCCGTCGTTTGCCAATCCGACAGAAGGCTTGCAGGAGATGCCCGTCGAGTACATCGAAGAGGTCGGCGGCACACTCGAAACTCTCAAGACCCTGCGCGACCTCTTTTAAGCGAGGATACCGACGACAATGCCAGAAGCCGCGAGCGCATCCTTTCCCATTCTCGGCAACCTCCCTTCGCCGACTGGCGCGGAGCAGACGAGCACCAGCGTCGAGTCGGGCGTCGGCGGACTGCTCTCAAGCCTCTCGTCCATGAATCCATCCAACCCGGATTCGCCGCTTCGTTCCATCGCGTCTTCGCTCGATGAGGTCGGCAAGCGTCTCAACTTCGACCCCGAACCGCTCAGAAAGTTACAGCCTGACGCGCTTCTCGTCATGCGAAACGCGATTCCATCCGACACGTTGGAGTTCGTTCATTCGATTGAGAAGGCTTACCGCGAAGCACAGGAGTTTTTGCAAAACAGCGCGCTCGCACGCGAGATAAAGCCCGGCGCGACGCTGCAAGACGTTGCGCTGGCCGCGGTCAAAGACGTGCTGCGTGTCTTCGATGAGCAACAGCTTCAACTTCATCAAAATCTCATCGACCCCGAAATGCTCGCGGATTTTCAAGCCGCGCTTGCCGCCTACGAACAGTTTCGCACAGACTTCAACGCGCATCGCGCAGACTTCCTTCCCTTCATCACGCGACAGCTTTTCGGCGTCGCTCCCGATTTGCTGCGCGAGCCGTTGCAACATCTCGCGTCGGCGATGTCGGTGCTCAGCCCTCTCGACCCGCAGGCGATCGAAGCCCTGCTCAAATCGGCACAGCAAAACCTCGCGCAAACCTTCCGCGAACTGTCGGAACTCATCACGACCTTCAACCCTTCTGACGCGACGGCTTATGTCCAGATTAACGTCCGCCTCAACGCTCTCGAAACGGCGATTACAGGAATCCAAACTGCCGTCGCGCCGCTCTACGGGCAACTGCAAACCGTCGTTGACTCGCACGCGTGGGACACCATTCTTCCCGAATACACGCGGCTCTTGAAGGCCATCACGATTGACACACCGCCCTCGATTGACGAAGCGATTCACAGCCTCTCCGTCATCATCGAAGGGATTCAGGGACGACTCCAAACCTTCTTCGGCCCGCAGGAGATTGTGACGCGCATGGAGGCGCTCAGCCGCGAACTCTATCAACTCTTCGCCGATTCCGCCGTCGGTCAAGTGCGTCGCGTCCTGCGTGAATTTCTTGAAAAGATTCGTGATGCCATCGCGTCCGTTCCCACGGAAGAAGTGCAAAAAGCCATCGAAGAAATGCTCGGTCGCGTCAAGCAGGAGCTTGACGAACTCGGCATCGAGAAACTTGCTGAGACCATCGAAAAGGGATTCAAAGAGGCCGAAGATTTCATCACCGAACACATCAACGATGCGCTTAAAAACGACGTGACACAGGCGGTCGAAGGTCTGCTCGACAATCTCAAAAACCTCCCGCTCGAAACACTGTTCAGCCACATCACGACGGCGATGGATAGAGTGCAGGCTTTGTTAGACGAGTTGAATACCGCGCTCACGGAAGGCGTAGACGACGTGAAGGCTGTCTTGGCGAAACTCGAAGAGTTGAGTTTCAAGCCCGTCAGCGATGTGGTAGTCGGCGAGATTGACGATTTGAAGAAACGCGTGCAGGCCATCAACCCCAACGCTTTGTCCGACCCCGAAAAACTCGCCATCAAAGCCGCACTCGCGTTTCTCGAAGGCATCCACGTCGAAGATATTATCGAGCAGGAAGCGAAGAAAGGTTTCAACGAAGCGAAGGAAGCCGTCAAGCCGCTGCTCGACCAATTAGAAACGGTGCTTGACAATCTACGCGACCGCCTGGAGGCTTACAGGCCGGAGCGTTTCGTCGCCTCGCTCGTCGAACTGCTCGACAAGGCCGAAGATGTGGTTAGCAAACTCGACGCTAAAGCGATGCTCAAGCCGCTCTACGAACAAGTGGACGAGTTCGTCAAACAACTCGAAGCCGTCTCGCCGGGTTCGCTGCTCGACCCGTTGCAGCAGCCATATCAATCGGTGGTCGCCGCCGTCAATCAACTTAACCCTACACAGATTATCGCGCCGCTAAATCAGCTTTACGCCGAAGTCGATAAGTTGATTAGCTACGTCGATGTGACGCCGCTCTTTGACGAACTCGACAAGCGACAGAAGGAACTATTCAAGAACGCGCGCACCGCTCTGCTCGCGGCGCTCAATCAGGTGACGCTGCCGGAACCGCTCAAGGAGTTTTACGACGGCGTGCGTCCCATTCTAGAAGCGATGACCGACGCGCTCTTTCAAGACCCCGACACGGCATTTCAAAATCTCAATTCCGAACTCAGCAAACGCCTACAGATAACGAGCCTTTTCAAGCCGCTCGACAAAGTTTTCGACGAGCTAATGCGAACCGTCGCCTCCGTGCCCGCAGACGATTTGGTGAGCGTCTTTGAGACGATTAGAAAGACGCTCGGCACCGGCATCGACGCGCTCGACCCGCGACTATTCATTGAAGCGTTTCGTCGCGGCCAAAGGCAGTTGGATGAGTTGTCGCCGCATCTACTTTTGGCGCTGCCGCTCAGTCTGCCGAGTTTGAAGATTGCGTTTCAGGCGCGCGTGACGGCAGCGCCGCCCGCACGCGCGGCTGACGTGGCGGCAGTCACATTGCGCTTCGATGCAGTGATTCATCTCACCGCCTTCGACGACCCGCAGAGTCCCATCATCAACCTGCAAGCCTCGCACAACGCGCTGGCGGGAGCCTTGCGTCGTCGCGTCAACGCTTTTGAAGTCTCTGAAGCTGAAGCGGCCTACGGGCGGATGCGTGAGCAACTCGTCAAAGTTCTGCCGGACTTCCTGCGTCGCACCGTCGAACTCACGCATGCGGAGGTCACGGCGGGTCTGGAATCGCTTCGACCGTCGCGCAAGGCGGGCGAGTTGCAAGCCATCCTCGACCGCTTCGAGCAACAACTCCGACCCATGCAGACGCAACTTCAAGAGGCCGGACAAAAATTCTTCCGCGCCATCCGCGACACGCTCGAACTTCTCAATCCGCTCTCGCTTAAAGACGCGGTGGCAGACATTTACCAGACCATCCGCCAAAAAGTTCGCATCCTCGACCCCGCGCGCCTCGCCGCATCGCTCAGCGAAAGCATCTTCGAGCCGGTCATGAAGGCGCTCGGAGCACTCGACCCGGCGACTTTGAAGGCGCGTCTCAACGAGGCTTATAGCAAAGTGCTCGACGCCGTGGTCAACAGCATCAAGCCCATACTCGATTCCATCGCCAACGCACTCGACGAGCAACTCAAGCGAGTGCAGGCCGAGGTCAAAAAAGTTTTCGACGAACTCAAAGAGACGATTGACAAGGCGACGAAGATTTTTCAAGACATGGTAAAGCAGGTTGAAGATTTGGTGTTCGTCGAAGTGTTGGAGCGTCTGCGTCGCGTGCTCGACAATCTCGGCGTTAGTTTCGACCGCGAACTGTCTCGCATACGCAATGCCTTCGACCAGATGCTCGCCGCCCTGCCGCTCGACATCGGCAATCGAAACACGGCGACATCCACCAGCGTTTAAGAAACTCGCGCCGGATTCCGAGGAAACCACTCCGGCGCATCAACCAGACGAAAGCAATAACCGGACGAAATCTTTTTTTAACCGCGACGAGAGACACAGATGTCGGCAACAACCGCAGCAATCTCCAACGAAGCCATTGAACGCCTCGAAGCGTTCCTCGCACACCACCGACGGCAGCGCACGGTCTGTGAGAGCGTCGATGGTCGTCCGGCGGAAGTGTCGGAGCAGGGCGGCGGCAGTTGTCTCTACGAGTACAACGCGGCGGGCGACCTCACGGAGATTACCGAGGCCGACGGTATCCGCGTCTCGTTCGCCTACGACGAACGGCGCAGGCTCTTGCGCGCGTCCGACGAGCGCGGCGAGACGACCACATACCTCTACGGCGACAACAACAAGCTCCGCGAAATCGAGCGCGGCGGAGTACGTGAGCAATTCGAGTACGACGCGGCGGGACGTTTGACTACCGCGCGTCGCGGCAACGCGGGCGCAAGCGTCTATCTCTACGACGAGCAGGGGCGCGTCACGACGGCGCAGAGCGCACACTGCACGACCGAGCACGATTACGACGCCGCTTCCGGTCGCGTCGTCGCCATTCGACAGACGCTCGACGGCGTGACCATCGCGCTGCAACTTTCCTATGACGAAGCCGGACGCCTCGCCGCCATCGCGCTTCCCGGCAGCAGCGAGCCGATTCGTTATGAATGGGACGAGCGCGGGCGACCAGCCGCCATTCATCTCGGCGCGCGTCCCTTCGCCAGCTTCAAATACGAAGACCGCAAACGCGCCGAACAACGCGAGCACGCCGAAACTTTGAAACTTACTGAAACGCGGCAACTCGCTGAGAAACAGGAAAGAGCAGTCGAGGTTCACTACGCCAGCGGCGTCGTCGAGCGGTCGTTTCACGATGCAACTGGCGGTCGCCTGTTGCGTCAGGAAGTAGTACGCGGCGATGCGTTGCTGGCGCGCCGCACGAACCAATACGACGCGGGCGGGCAACTGCGCGCGGACGGGCATCGCCGCTACGAATATGACGCCCTCGGCAGGCTCGCACGCGCGACCGCCGCGTCGAATGGCGAGTCGTGGGCGTATGAGTATGACGCGTGCGATAACATAGTCACGGCAAACGAAAGGCGGTTTGTCCATGACCGTCGCGGGCAGTTGTTGTATGTCGAGTCGGACGAAGGCAACGGATGCGAATTGAGCCACGACCGTTGGGGACGGCTCACGGGCAAATGTTCGACGGCGGGCGAGCAAGTCTATCGTTATGACGATGCGGGACAACTCACTGAAGTCTTGCGCGACGGAGAAGTGGTTGCGCGTTTCACGTACGACTATAAGGGTCGCCTCGTCGCGATGAAGACGCGGCACGCGGAACATGCATGTGAAACGACGGAGCGATACCTCTACGGCGCGGGCGATGAACTCTTCGCCATCACGGACGAGTCGGGGCAGCCGCGTCGCATCTTCATTCGGACGCTGTTCGGCTGCGTCGGCGAAATCGACGGAGCGGTCGAGTCAGGCGCGGTGTTTTCATTCCATGCGGACGAGCGCGGCGTCTGTTATCTCGTCTGCGACGAGCGAGGAGATGTGGTGTCGCGCCCGCGTGTGAGTCCTTTCGGTGCGCCGCTCGCGCGGGAAGCCGAATCAGCGCCGGTCACTTTCTGCGGGCGTCGTTGGTTTGCGAACGTCGAGCTTTATTACTTCGGCGCGCGTTGGTACGACCCCGCGCTCGGACGCTTTCTCACGCCGGATTCGTTCACGGCGCGCCCCGACGACGCGCGCATCGTCAACGCGCTCAACGACGCGGGAGAACAATCACAACTTTGCGAGAGCCTGTTGCAGAGTTGGTTGAAGCATCCGCGCCTGCGGAACCGTTACGCCTATTGCGGCAACGACCCCGTGAACTGCGTTGACCCGAACGGACATTGGTCGGTCGGCTACGTGTTGCTCTCGCTGTTGGGTGTGATTTGGACGTTGCCGAATACGCTGTTCGGGTTGCTGGTGGAAATCACATGCCTCGTCGGAGAAGTGATTCGCTGGATAGTTTATGCGCTGACGTGGGGACACGTCAGTTGGCAGACGCCGGGTTTCGACGCGGCGGCGTCGGGGCGTCTGAACGCTTATGCGCTCGTCTTCGAGGGCGGCTGGCTCGGTTCGTTCAGCAGTCTGCTCGGCATCACTTTCGGCAACGTATTCTTCGTTTACAAGGAATGGCGCACGCATCCGGCCATAGTCAATCTCGGCGACGCCGAAGGCAACGTCTCGCCCGCGCCTTACAACGGCACTGTGAAATTTCCACGCGACGAGGCGCTCTACGAACACGAATTGCGCCACACGAATCAGTATCAATGGCTCGGCCCGTTCTTTCATCTCGGTTTGCCTTTGTGGGGCGCGTACGAGTGGGAAGTGATGCTCAACGGTTACGAGATGGCGTGGATGGAAGTGGACGCGAGGAACTACGGAGGTTTCTGACGGAATGGCCGCGCTCAATCCAACTTTTTCGCTTTCGGTCGGCACGTTGAGTTCGACGAGCCAGAGTCCGGTCGGCTCGCCGCGAAAGCTTTTGGTCGAGCGCGACATGCAAGTGGCGGCGGATGCCTGCGTGCTGGAACTCGCGCAGCATTTGGACATCAAGTTGGATGAAGAAATCGCTCTGGAATTCGGTCTCGGTGATGAGTTGAAGAAAGTATTTACAGGCAATGTCGTCGAATTGCGTCCGACGCTCGAAGGCTTTCGCGTGCGTGCGCTCGGCAAGATGAACGCGCTGCTGAACCTGCGCGCCTCGGCGGTTTATGAAAATCAAACGGTCGGAAGCATCGTGCGCGACCTGCTCGACAAGGCTGGCCTGACGGCGGCGACCATCGACGACGGCCCGACGCTGCCGCACTTCTACGTTGACCAGCGACTGAGCGGCTATGCACACGCGAAAGACCTCGCAGACCGTCTTGGCTACGAGTTGTACACGACGCGCGAAGGCAAAGTGATGTTTCACGCGCACGGCGCGGCGGCGAGTCTGGATTCGATGGGCGGCGCGCTCGGCGGTGCGGCGGCAGGCGTGGCAGGAGCGGTCGCGGCGGTCGCGGGCGGCGGCGAAGGGCGTTATCAGTATGGCGGTCAGTTAGTGCGTGCAGGGGCGCGTCGGCGCGTGCCCGCATGGGGCAAGTACGAAGTGAGCGGCGAGAGTCCGATGTCGGCGCACGGCGAGAAGACGAGCCATTTTCTCACGGCCAGCGGCGACGATTATCGCGGCGCGGCGGGCGACGGCAAGCCTGTACGCGTCGTGCTCGACCCCGTGGCGCGGACGAAGGATTTAGCAGACCGTTTCGCCGCCGGGCGTCTCGCCGCCTCGTCGCGCACAGCGCACATGCTCGACACCACGCTGCTCGGACGCGCGGGCGTCGAACTCGGTGATACCGTCTCGATTAGCGACGTGCCGGAAAAGACCGTGGACGGAAGCGGCTACGTGCAGGCCATCCGGCATCGGTTCAGCGAAGAAGCGGGGTTTTTGACAGACCTTCGCATCGTCACGGAGGCTGCGTGATGAGCGGCAATATGGTTGAGATGGTGCGCCGCGTGGTCGTCGAGGAGATGGCGCGCACGCGGAGCAATCTGCTCGGCGTGGTGAGCGCGGTCTTTCCGCACACGGATGCTAAGGATGACAACAATTACGAAGTCAACGTCCGACTCAAACATGAGCCGCTTGAGCTACGCAAAGTTCCTGTGGCGGTGGCGCACGTGGGCGTCGCCGCTCCGCCGCGCGTCGGCGACCTTGTGCTCGTCCAGTTTATCAACGGCGACATCAATCAACCCGTCGTCACAGGGCGTTTCTACACCGACGAGACGCTCGCGCCGATGTACGAGGAGAACGAGATTCTGTTCGAGCAACGCATCGGCGATAACGATTCGCTCAACCATTTTCGCTTCACGCCCGACGGCTCCATCTATCTCCAACGCGATGTGACGAAACCCAAAGACAACAGCGAATCCAAGACGAGCATAAAAATCGACGGTGAGAGCGGCGACATCGAAATCAGGATGAAAGACAAAATCGTCGTCACCATCAAAAACGACACCGGAATTACCATCGAGACCGACAGCAAACCCGTCGCGCTGACGTGCAGCGAGTTGAAGGTGAAAGGAAAAATGTCTGTGGATGGAGATACGAGCGTCAAAGGCCAATTCGTCGTGACGGATGGCACGATGAAAACGACCATCAAAGGCAACGAGATTACGGGAGGCTGAGAGCAGGCGTTGGGCGATTTGAATTTAAAAGGAACGCTGAATCTGGCGGGGATGCTGACGTTGAATCCGTCGGGCGGCAAAGTGCTGGTCAACGGTGTCGAGGCGTTGGTCGTCTTGCAGCCGGGTGGCAAGCATGGTGATGCGCCTCCGGTGCTACTGCCGCCGCCGCCCGCCGCGCCCGCAGATAATGGGACGGGCGTGGTCGTTATCAGCAGTTTTAATCAGACGGTGAAAGCAGGCGCAGCAGCGATTGTGACGCAGGGCATGGTGATGCAGGGCAATGGTTCTATCTGGCCGGGGATGGTTTTGCCGAGCGTGGGCAATGCCACCGTGACTATTAACCGCCTTCACATCAACGTCAAAGGCGATCAGGCGGCAATCTTTCCGTCGGGTGGAATGGCGAGCTTGAGCACAAGTGGTCAATAAGGATGAGCGTCGTGAGTTTGCAAATCATTGAGCCGATACACGACAGCAATTTTGTCGGCAAGAGGGAAGTGACCATGCGCGGCGCGGTGCGCTCGACGGGACACGGCACGCTCTTTTTCAAATGGTATTCCAACTTGACGCCGCCGCCGATGCCGTCCAAGACTAGCCCCGATACATCGCTCAATCGCACGTCGGTTAGCCCCGTCGGAGCGAAAAATCCGCTCGACTTCAAAGCGTCGCTCCATACGGGTTCGCAGTCCATCACGTTTACGGCGCGCGATGTCGCCGGAGACGACGCGGAACAACTCAAAGAAGTGCGTCACGCAGGCATGGAGGGCGGTGCGCCGCCCGTCCCGCCCTTGCCAAATCCGCCGCCGAACACGCCGCGACCGTGTGTGATTCATGTGCTCGTCGCGGAGATGCCGAAGCCTCTGACGGGAGCCGTGCTGAGTAAAGCCAACGCGCTGCTACAGGCCAAAGTCGCGCCGCTCTGGGAAGACGCCGACTATCAGAAAAACATCAACCGTCTACGTTTCCTGTGGCGCTTCGTGCCGTCGGGCTTGCCCGCCGGACGCGAGACGGTGTTGCTTCCGGCGGTCGCAAATTTAACGCCGCCCGTACTCAAACCGCCGTTCTCTTTCGACGGCGAGAAATCGCTCTTGAGCTATCAAGGCGCGTTGCCCGCCAATCTCGCGGCGGGCAGCAAGTACACGCTCACGTTGCGCGTCGAGCGCAAAGACAACGCGGCTGTCGGCGACGAAGCAAGCGTCGAAGTCACGATAAACGCGTAAATGATGCGACGGTAAATGCAGAAGCGAAACGATGCGACGATAAACGCAGAGGATGAGACGGATGGCTCTGGAACGCCCACAACTTTTCGGCAACGACTTGCGTCTGCTCGAACGCAACGCCGTCGTTGACCTCATGCCGGATGCCCTCGGCGACCTCGCGCTCGCAGAAGGCAACGACAATATCATGCAGGCGTTGACGATGCGCTTGCTCGTACGCCGGGGCGAACTGGCCGCGCTCGGTTGGCCGAACTACGGCTCGCGTCTACACGAAGTTATTGGTGAGCCGAACAACCGCCGCACACACACGATTCTCATGGCGCACGCACGCACCGCCATCGAACAAGACCCGCGCGTGGTCGAAATCACGGGAATGCGTGCCTACGTCCTCGCAGGCGAGCGCGATGTCGTGCGGCTCGAAATTGAGATTCAACTCATCACGGAAAACAACCCGTTAAACTTAGTCTTTGATGTGAGGTTGGGAACAACATGACCGACCCCAACGATTTTACAGTTCCGCTGCAACAGATTATCGGCGCGCTCGAAAACAGCGTCCGCTATGGCGTCGAACAACCCGCCACGGTCGCCTTCTTTTACCAGCCGAACATCTCCGGCTACGACTTGCCGCGTCCGGCGGTCTCCATCCTGCGCGTCACGGGCATAGTCAAAAACACCTTTACCGTCTTCCATCCCGCGCAGTACGGCCTGAGCATGAATCGTCTCGTCTGGCACGCGACGACCGAAGATGTCCTGCCGCCGGAAGGCTCGCGCTTCGAGGTCGAATACACCTACCGCGACCTCCCTTCGGGATTGACCGACTTCAATTCCGGCAGCGTCGTCGGCACACTCCTGCGCGCCGTCGCACGTGAAATGACGCTGCTTTACAACCAGATGGACGAAGCCTATCGCCGCGCATTCATCGACGAGGCCAACGGCGTCGCACTCGATAATGTCGTCGCGTTGCTCGGCGTCGGGCGTAATGCGCCGCAGAAGGCGAAAGGGCAGGTGACGTTTTTTCGTAAGAAGGCGGCGACCGAAACCGTCGTCATTCCGCCGCAAACGAGGGTGGCCGACCAGAGCGGTCGCATCTTCGTGACGACCGAAGCGGGCATCATCCCCGCCGGAAAGGAAGGCGTCAACGAGTTAGTCGGCAATAGCCGGAGGGTGAAAAATCTCATCGCCCAAATCATCGGCGTCTGGCCTGCCAACAGCAATCAGACGGAGGAGAACAAACGCAGTGCCGTCATAGCGACGGACGACGAGCGGAAGATTGAATCAGCCAAAGGCGAAAAGCCTCTGCCCGAAGGGATGCTGTCGGTTCAATACATCCCGCGCAGCGTGACGGTCGCCATCGAAGCGGTCGAACCCGGAACCAACGGCAATGTCAACGCGGGCGCAATCACCATCATGCCCACGCCGCCCGCGGGCGTCGAAGGCGTGACGAACGAGGAACCCACCTCCAACGGCGAAGCAGAGGAGAACGACCAACAGCTACGCGAACGCGCCAAGCACGCGCTCGAACGCGCGGGCAATGCCACGCAGAACGCGATTAAGTATGCCGTGCTCGACGTGGATGGCGTGCGCGGCGCAGAAGTCCTCGACCATCAGACGGACGATGCGATTCCGCTCGGTGAAGTTCGCGTGCGTTATCACGGTGGCGACCGCGCCAAAGTTAAAGAGGCGGTGGAGAAGACGCGCGCGGCGGGCGTGATGGCTTATCTGGATGAAATCGTCGTGGTACTCATCTCCGGCACGTTTTACCTCATACCGGACACGCAGGTGCCGCCGAATGCGAAGACGAAATTCATTGAAGCCGTCAAAGCTGAGATGGAGGCGCTCCCCATCGGCGCGCCGCTCGCCCTCCGACGCCTCAATGCGCTTGCCTTCAACACGCCTGGCATCGCTGACGTAGCCGAAGCGAAATTGGACGCACGTCGTCCTGACGAAAATGCGTCGGTGCCTGTCACTGACCCGTTTCTCGTCGCGCGTTCGGAGATGGTGCGACCCGACAATGCCAACATCAAACCTGTGTTCCTCGCGCGTCTCCATTGGCTCAGCGCCGCGCCGGGTCCAACCAACAGCCCCGTCCGTTATGCCGCCGAGATTCAGCTTCTTGACGAGAGCGGAGTAGCGGTCGAGTTCAGAGATTTCTCCATCGACTTGCACGTCACGATGCGCGCGGGATTGAAGAACATGCCCGACCTGCCGCCCGAACGAATCGGCAGTTTCACTCATTCCGTCCACTTCGCCAACAAGACGAGCGCGACGCTCAACATCACCAAAGACGACATGAAAGGCTTCAATTCCGAAACACACCAGCCGAAAGTGGAATTCGTGATTGCGGCGGCGGCCTATCCCGGCCTCGGCAAGATTCAAGAAATGTTCGACGTAACCAAGTAGAGAAAAACTATCCGGCGCGGACGCGAAAAACCGAATTCCGTAGACGAAAACAACGCGCCGAACATAACGATTCAGATGTCTTACAAAACCGACAGACTCATCGAACTCTTTCCCGATGCTTACGCGGCGGGTGATAAGGAGTCTCTGCTCTATAAGGTGCTGGACGCGTTCGGCGCAGAGTTCATGGTGGCCGACGAGAAGATTAAACGGCTGCTCAAATCTCACTGGGTGAAGTATGCCGAAGGCGCGGCGCTCGATAATCTGGCGGCCATGTTCGGCGTCACGCGCCGCCAACTGCGAAGCGATAATGCGACGCCCGATGCAGAGCCGCAATTGGAGCCTGATGAGGATTTTCGTCGTCGCCTGCAATCAATCGTCCCGATGTTTACGGGTGGCGGCACGCGTCGCGCAATCATCGGCGCGGTGCGTTCGGCTCTCGGATTGCCGTTCGATTTGGATCAACTCAATCTCCCCTCGCCCGCCTTCGACGCGCTGCGCCAAGACCTCGAAGCCCTCGTCACGCTGACGGAATTTTCGCCGCAGGGCGACCGCGTGTTGGAGAGCAAAACAAGCGAGGTCGATAACAACACGGCGACAGAACTCGTCCTGACGGTCAAGGCATCGTCGGTCGAGCAGCGTTTCCCGCGCATCGAATGGACGTTCGACCGTGGCAACGCGCGCACGCTCCGGCTCACACGCCTCGATTCAAATCGTGGCCTCATGTCGCGCGAAAACTTTACCGTCGAAGCCGGACAGACGCTCGTCCTGACAGCCGTCGACAACGCCGGACGACTCAGCGCCTTCATCAATCTCCGCGACGTGAGCGATGCCTTCGTCAATCTCGACGGGACTTCGCCCGCCTTGCTTCCGCCCGTGCCGCCGCAAAAAACACAATGGAGTTTTCGCGCGCAGAGCGGACTCTTTAGCGAAGACAAAAGCCTCAGTCGCTTCGATGCGGAGACGTTTGACTTGCCGCAGTTTCACGTCGCGCTGACGCGCCTGCGTCTTGAGCCGCTGACCTTCGACGTGCAAGTGCCGTATTTTCTCGACCGCGCCGTCGCCGCGCTGGTCGAACGCCATCGTTATCCCAAAGACAAAAAAGTTTTCGTCTTCACGGGGATTCCGTTGGAGCGAATTCAGGATGTGGTAGACCAGACGCGTGCGGCGGGCGTGCGCGGCAGCGTCCATTTCTCGCTGACGTTTCTCGAAGACCACACGATGCACGACCGTTTCCGCGCCAATGTCGATTTTCGTCACGCGGAGAACCATCAGACGGCAGACTCTCTGCTCGTCGCCAATGTCAGCCAGCAAACCGAGACGCAGCAGATGGACGAACGCCTGACGATTGTCGGCGTGTTCGACGTTTCGACTTTCGGCGGGCCGTTCGGATTTATGTAGAGGGAGATGAACATGAATGAAGAGATGAACATGCGCGGGCACCTGACGCTTCTCATCACCGACCGCGAGGGTCGCATCATCGACGAGCGGCGGCAGCACAACCACATCGTCAAGACGGGGCGCGAGTTGGTCGCCAAACTCTTTGCCGGAAGCAAAGGCGGCGCACCGCCGAGCGCCGTGACGCACATGGGCGTCGGCACCGACGCCACACCGCCCAACGACGACCAGACCGCCCTCATCAAACCGCGCAACGTGAAAGATACCGTCCAGCGAAAACAGATTGATGAGATTACTTATACCGATTTCACCGAAACCACGACGGGCGTCAAACGCGTGCGCGCGTCGCTCAAGGCCATATTCGATTTTGAAGAGGCCAACGGCACAGAAGCGTTGCGCGAGGCGGGCATCTTCACCGCCGTCTCCGGCGGCGTCATGTACAACCGCGTCGTCTTCGATGCCGTCACCAAAACCAACGCCTTCAAGTTGACGCTCCTCTGGGACATTACATTCTGACGATTGAAAGGAAACCGTTATGGCATTGCAGCCCGATACTCCCTTTCCCAAGAAGCAAGGCGATAACATTCGCTCTAAGGATTGGAACGACGCCGTTAACGAAATCATCCGTCTCGACGCGGCCAAGCTCAACCTCGCGGGCGGCCAGATAAACGGCGCGCTCAACGTCTCCGGCAAACTCGGCATCGGCACCAACGCGCCCACCCAACCGCTTACCATTCAAAGCGCAGTCGGAACCTACCTCAACCTCAAAGGCGAAAACGGCGCGTATGAAGTGCTCGTCGGCGCAGACAGCGGGGGTGGCATCGTCTCGACCATGACGAACCACGACCTGCAACTCCGCGCGGGCAGCAACAGCACCAAAATGATTATCAAGGCCAACGGGAACGTCGGCATCAACGAAACCAATCCGGCATCCGCGCGGCTCATCGTCGGAGGTGTGACGAGTTGGAATACCGGACTCGGCCTGACGGGCAATAGCGCGGGCGGCGTCGGGCTGTTTGTGGAAAACACCGCGCCCGGCGGGCGCAAGTACGCGCTCTTTTCCGGCGGCACGGGAACCACGGTCGGCGTCGGCGGCTTCGGTCTCTACGACGACACGGCAAATGCCTATCGTCTAGCGATAGACACGTCGGGCAACCTCGGCGTCGGCGTCACAGACCCCGGCTTCAGGCTGGACGTGGCGGGAAGAATCCGTCTGCGTGAGGGCGGCGGGTCGGCGGGTCTCTGGCTCTACCGCGCCGGAGCAGCCCCGCTCGACAGGGCGTTTATCGGTCTGGCGAGTGATAATTCGGTCGGGTTCTGGGGCAACAACGGAGCGTCGTGGGGCTTAATAATGGAAACCAACACGGGCAACGTCGGCATCGGCGTCGCCAATCCGGGGCAAAAACTGGAAGTCAATGGAACGCTGCGAATCCTCACCGGAACCAACCCACTGCTATTCACTTCGACGTGGACGGCATCGCCCGATAGCGTGACCGACCGCGCCGAGATTTGCAACGACACGACAGCGCATAAATTGCTGATGATTGTCGGCAACCGCGCGACCGGAGGGCCGCGTCGCGTCGGTATCTGGGACCAACTGTTTGTTGCCAACGCGATGGTCACCGGTTCGGACGCGCGCCGCAAAGAGGACATCACGCCGCTCAAAGATTCGCTGGCCTCCGTTTTAGCCTTGCGCGGCGTACGCTTCAAGTGGCGCACGACGAGAGAGAATGAACCGCAGTCCATCGGTTTAATCGCGCAGGAGGTCGAGGAGGTTTTCCCCGAACTCGTCGAGACGGGCGCGGACGATATGAAGGCCATCAACTATCCCGGCTTGATTGCGCCGCTCATCGAAGCCGTCAAACAGCAACACCGTGAGATTTCGGAGTTGCGCGACGAACTGCAAAGTTTGAAAACCGACCGCCGCGCCGTCGCAGTTGAAAGCGAGGATATGAACAGATGAAAGAGCAGTTGGAAAATAGGTTGAACGAGTTAAAGGCTGAATTCGAGACGGGACAGAGACGCCTCGCAGAGTTGGACAATCAGGCGACGACGCTCAGGCAGACGCTCCTGCGTATCAGCGGCGCGGTGCAAGTTCTTGAAGAGGAACTATCGAAGGTCAGCGGCGGCGACGAGACGGCGAGCGCACAACCGACGCCGACGAACGGAGAAAGACGGACTGCGAGCGCCAGTTCGTAGAGATAAAACTGCCAGCGGTTCAACACGAAAAACATGTACGGCAAATTGGACGAGGCACTCAAGACGCTGCTCACGCAGTCGTTGCCGACGCTGTTCGGTGGCGACCAGCCGCCCGTCAAGTTGGCGACGGCGGGCGACATCTTTGAACTCGACGCCCATTCCGCCGAAGCCGCCACCTCTGAACCGCGTCCCGACGACCGTACAGACAATTTTCCATTCGACCCGACCAAGCCCGCAGGCCCCTACGCCCTCTCGCAACCGCCCGTGCCCGGCCCGCGCCGCGTGCGCCTGCTGACGCCGCTCAAAGACCGCATCCCTCTGCGCGACGACGAAGTGGTCTGGGACAAAAACGAGTCGCGGCTTTTCACGCTCGCGCTTCGACCCGAACGCGACCCGTCGAGTTTCAACGGCGTGCAAGTGCTCTACAGCATCACCGCCGTCTATCTCAAGTTGAAGGTGGCGCAGAATTTTTCCATCGAGTTACAGTCAACGTCTGAGGCGCAGGTGGACAAGGCCGAATCGCTGGCCGTCGGCGTCATCGCTTTGAACCGACAGAAGTTGATTGACGAGGGCGGGAGTAGTTTTCAAGATGGCGACTACGGCGTCGAGATTTCGGTCAAGTCGTTCCAACTCGTCACGGGCGCGGTCGCGCCCAAGAAGCGCACGCTTAACTTCCGTGCCGAAATCGAACTTAAAGCGATGCGTGCACTGGCCGACGACGAAGGCAAACCCATCAAACGCATCCGCACGTCGAGCCGCCCCGTTGACCCGTTACGACCCGTTGACATCCATATCGACGTGGAGGCGTAAAGCGCATGAAATCCATCGGCGCGTCAATTACTTTTAACAACGAACAGCGCGGCGAACAGGAACGTTTCGTCCGCGACCGCGCGGAAGTCATTCAAGTCTTCGGCGACCAAGTGTGGGCTAACATCACGCCGGAGCAGGCCGAGACGTTTCGCCAGCAGGGCATCGAAGTACAGTTTCACGAACAGGCTTACTTGGTCGAACTTCCCGGCATCCTCTTCGACCCCGTGGAAGGCGAGCCGCAACCGCCCGCCGATTTCGCCTTCAACGAACCGCCCGATGGCGAGACCACATACTACCTTGTCCAATTCCAAGCTCCGCCCGACCAGGACTGGATTGCCGCGCTCGAAGAAACGGGCGCGACCTATGTCAGCGACGCGCCGCAACAGGTCGGCTTGTTCCGTATGACGACGGACGAGGCCGCGAGCGTGCGCGAGCAGGAGTTTGTCCGTTGGGTCGGCATTTATCATCCGCTATACGCGCTCGATTTCGTTCTCGCCGGACGCGAAACGCCCTTTTCGGCAGCCGATTTGTCCGGCGTGCATTTGAACGCGACAAAATACGTCGAAGGCGAAACCGTCACGCTTCAAGTCAAATTCTTCGCAGACCGCACGACGGAGGAGATGATTCCCAAAGTAGAGCAAGCCGGAGCGACGGTCGATACCGACACGGGTTACAACCTCATCGTCGTCGCCCCTCCCGAAAACATCATCAACATCTTACGCATCCCCGGCGTCAGCGCCGTCGAGCCGTACATCGAACCGAAGATAACTAACCAGCGCGCGGGCGTTCTCATCGGCGCGAATCAGGTGCGAAATTTCGGCAACGTCGATTTCCTCGTCAACCTCGACGGCGACGGCGAAATCGTCGGTGTCATGGACACCGGACTCGACAACGGAGCCAACCCACCCGCGCACAGAGATTTCTTTCTCGACAATACGAACGTCAGCCGCGTGCTCAAGATTAGCAACATCAATTCGCCCAAACCTCCGCAACCGCCCATCATCGCCTCCGACCACTCGCCCCACGGCACACACGTCACCGGAAGCATCGCGGGCAACGGCAACGCCGCCATCGCCGCCGTCGCAGCGAATCCGAACCCCAACCCCGACGCCACCATCCCGCGCGGCATCGCTCCGCGCGCGCGGATTATTTTTCATTCGGTCAACAAAAAACCGCCCGCGCCCAACGCCGTGCCGCCGCTCAGTTTTCGTAACTACGTAAAGGCGTTGAAGGAGGCATACGAGGGCGGCGCGCGCGTCCATAACAATTCTTGGGCGAACCAGAATCAGAATCGCTACTCGCAGAGCAACTCCGAAGTGCTCGACGCCTTCGCCTTCACGCATCCCGATATGCTCATCCTCTTTGCGGCGGGCAACGACGAAGACGATGCCAACAACACGGGCGTTCTCGACATGACGACGCTCGGCGAATATGCCGTCGCCAAAAACATTCTCTGCATCGGCGCGTGCGAAAACGAAACCGACAAGGACGGCAACTACCGCACCTATCGCGGCTACTACAGCCAGTACACACACAAGAATTTCGATGCGGTCGCCAAACCCAAACCCGACAAGTTCTTTTCGATGTCGGATTCGGCGGACGACATCGTGCTGTTCAGCAATCGCGGTCGCGTCGTGGATTTCGCCGCGCCGGGAACCGGACGCGTCAGGCCGGATTTGGTCGCGCCCGGAACCAACATCATGTCCACGCGCCCCGACAAGGCGAACAAACTGGATGACCCCTTCAAAGACCCTACACCGGGGCCGCCCATGCCTCCGCCGTCGGACAAACCACTCGAATACCGCATCCCGAAAACCGCGCCCGCCGATTTCTACTACGTCGATTCCGGCACCAGCATGGCGACCCCGCTCGCCTCCGGCGCGAGCCTCCTTGTACGACAGTTTTACCGCACGCGCTTCGCCTCCCTGCGTCGCCCCTTGCTCGTTGAAGCCTTGCGTCAGGTTAAACCGACAGACCCTCCGCCGCCCGTGAACGACTTGCCGACGGCCTCCACACACGCGACGGGCTGCGTACTCGCGTGGATTCGTCCCGTCGCGTCGCCTGCCAGCAACAACATCGTCGCCGCACGTTTCAATCGTGGACTCGTCCGCGTCGGCGATGTGAAAGAGTTGTTCACCAACGTCGGGGATGCGCCCGCCATCACGGTCGCGTCGCGCGGCGACACCACGTTTCTCGTCCATCGCGCGCAGAATGGCATCGTTAATCTTTCGCTCTACGATAAAGATTTGGTCGCCGTGGGCGCGTTTGGAACTGCCGGGACGGTCGCGCTCTCGACCGCCTCCGCGCCGGAGAACGAACGCCGCCCAACGCTCTGCGTCAACGGCGACGAGGTTGCCGTCTCATGGGTTAAGAAGGACACGGACGAACTTCTCTTTCAACGTTTTCGCGCTGACAAGGGCACGCCCATCGACGCCAATCCCAAAACCCTCGGCAAATGCACCGCCACGTCTTCGCATCCGTTTCTCGTCCAAACGGGCGCGCGTTACGCGGCGGCGTGGGTGCGTTTCAGTAGTAACAAATACGAATTGCTGTTTCGCACCGTCGATAGCGCGGGCAAAGTGGAAGGCACGAAGCCGACGGCGCTCGTTGAAGCGCAGACGCTCGAAATCCGCGACGCGCATCTCGCATGGGACGCGCGACAGAAGCAATACGTCGTCGCGTGGGTTGGCGTCGATGCGAACAACAAACAGAACATTTTCGTGCAACGCGCGGCGGAAGATGGAACCAAATCGGGCGCGGCGGTCGCGGTCTTGACGGTTGACGTGAATCAAATCATCCGTCGTCCGCGCATCGCGCCGCATCCAGATAAAGGCTACGTCCTACTGTGGGAAGACAACACACAGACGACGCACGACCTCTATCTCACCTTTCTCGACAAAGACGGTAACCCCGACACAGCGCGCATGCCCGCGGGTCGTCTTCAGATTAGCGACACGCCCAAAGACACGTCCGGCTTCTCCGCGTTGGTCGATGCCGACGGCGTACTGCCCTTCTGGCAAAGCAACGACGAAATCAATTCCGACCTGCTCGGTGTCTATGCGCTCAAGGTGACGCGCGAAGGCGCTTTTCAATCGGAACTCGACCCCAACACGCCGCTCCTCCAACACGGTCGCTACGTCGCGCATCTCCTCTTCGAGCACGGCGACAAGGCTCTGTTTCACACCGCGCTGGCATGGACGGGCGGCGAGCAATACATGCTTCGTCTCACGCCGGGAGCCGCCGCCGCAACTGTGAATCTCCAACTCGTCCGCACCAACGCCGACGGAAAACCGCACGGCATCGGCGGCGCGGTCGCCACACGCTCGCTCCACACCGCAACCATCTATAACGCCATTTCGATGCATTGGACGGGCAACAACATCGTTGCCGCATGCTCGACCGATGTGTCTTCGCATCTCTTTTTGTTGGACGGAGAAGGTCAAAACGTCCAGACGTTCGGCACATTTGGCAGAGTGGAATTAACTGAGACGCCCGCGCCCGATGTTGCGATTCAAGTGGGACAGCGAACCGAGAAAAAAGACTCGCGCATCTTCGTGCTCTACGGTCAGCGCAATCAGGCCGCGCCGCACAATCTGCGCTACGCCGTGATGACCGAAGAAGGCAAGACGACGGGCAAGGGAACTGTCGCCCCGCGCAATCTCGCAAACGGCGATAAGACGCCCGTCCTCGCCGACGGCACGGCACGGCGCGGCTCGTTCCACGTCTTGAAGACGGACGCGCCCGTCCACTTCATCGCCGCATGGCACAGGCGTGTGCCCGATGCCAACGGCAAAATGTCGATACTCTGGAATCGTTTCAAACTCGACGGCGAAGCGCAGTCGGGCGTCCCGCAACCGCTCACTGTGACTGGCCTTGCGGGCGAATCCATGAACGCTTGCATCGCGCCGCGCCCAGTGCTTTTCAACCTCTCGCCGCCTACACCGTCCGACGCCGCCAAAAAGAGCAATCAACGCGAATTCGGACTCGCGTGGCAGCATCGCGCGGCGGACGCCTCGCCGTGGGAGATTCGTTTCATACGCTTGCAGCGTAGCGGCAAGATTCGAGAGACGAAGAAAGACACGCCGATGAAGGACGTGCCGCTGCTCGCCAAAGCGGGCGAGCATTACACGCACCCGCAACTCGTCTGGCACACAGACGGATACGGCCTCGCGTGGCTCGCGCAGGATTCGACGAATAATGCCGCCAATCATCGCCTGTTCTTCACCGTCGTCGATGAGAATGGAGCGCGCGTGAGTCTTCCGTCGATAGGAGGCGTGGGCGCACCGTTCACCGTCTCCGATTTTCAAATCAGCGGCGACGACGCGGACGTGCAATCCTTCCAACTCGTCTGGAACGGTCGCACCTTCCGGCTCGCCTGGACGGAGATTGCCGGAGGAAAACTACGCCAACGGCAGATGGGTCTTGTCGTTCCTCGACTCGCGGGCGGCATTCCGTTTAACGAACCGTTCCAGCAACCGTCCGCCGCGCTCGTCCGCGCGACGCTCATCAACGGCGCGACCAACATACGCAACACACGCCTTCCCAACATCGGCACAGACCCTAACGACGGTTACGGTTGGGGACGCATCAATCTACGCCAATCACTCTCGCCCGTTCCTCCCGTCACTTTCCACGTCCGCGACGACGCGGCGGTCGAGAAGGGACGCACGGCGCGTTATCAATTTTCGTTGCCGCCGCAGACGAGTCTCCTGCGCATCACATTGGTCTGGACAGACCCGCCGCGTCGCACGATTGTCAACAATCTCAATCTTCGCGTGACGGCTCCCGCGTCGGCGCAAGGGGCATCGCGCATCTACGTCGGCAATCGTTGGCAGACAGGTGCGCTCACGGGCAATCCGCCAGTCAGCGGCCCGCCCTTCAGCGACCCGCTCCCCGACAACCTCGACCCCAAAATCGACCCGTTTGAAAAGACACACACGATTGAGCAAGTGGTTATCCCTAACCCGCCCGCCGGAGATTATCTGGTCGAAGTCATTGGCGGAGCATTTCTTGAGAGCATGTACATGCAACACGCGGGGCAGCCGTTCGCACTGGTCTTCGTCGGCAGCGGCCCCGAAATCCGCACCGCCCGCCGTCTGAGCGCGGCGGCTCCCGCCGAAAAGCCGTCTGTTTATTGATACTCAAGACAAATGCCCGCGCTCTCTCACCGTCCGCGCCCGACACGCTGCTACTTCGACGCGCCGTGAGTTCACGCACGAAGGCACGACGTTATGACTTAACGCCTCGCGTCTTAGTACATGCAACCTACTGTGGAACTCCACGTTGTGCCGCCGCCGTGGGTCAAACAAAAATAGAGACACGCGCGAAATGTCGTGATAATTTTAGGTCGTAAATCCTACGTCGGACGTTTCGCGCCGGAAGTGGTTTTGCGCGGGGCGTGCTTGTCCAGAGGAAAGTTCCAATTGAAACGCAAGAGAGCCTGCCCGTCGCGCGGTTTGAGACATGCAAACGCTTGCGCGTCGTTTGTCTTGAGAACATCTTTTGTCTGAGAACATCATTCGGATGCGGCCATCTCGTCGCTTAATTTTCTGCTTGTTGCTCGCGTCGTGTGCGTGGTCTACGGCGTGCCGCGAGCGTTCCGCCGTCGAAGCGCGTGCGAAGGACGAGCGTCGCGCGTCTCCGGTCGCGGTTGGCTGGAACGATTCGGACGCCGACGGCATCCCCGACCGCGCGGAAATCCTCTCCTTTAACGACCGCGAAAACTTTCGCCACTGGTTCACACGTATCGCCGAACTACAGTTTGAAGAAGCGAGCAAGGAATGGAACGCGGAGCAGCGCGACTGCGCCGGGCTGGTGCGATTCGCTTGGCGCGAATCGCTCAAGCGACACGACCGCGCGTGGTTTCAACGCATGGGCACGCGCTACGAACCTCTCACGCCCGACGTTCGCGCATACAATCTAGAACACAGTCCGCTCGGCGAAAAACTCTTTCGCACAAAGTCGGGCGCGTTCAAAGAGTCGAATTTGCGAGACGGCACGCTCTCCGAGTATGCCGACGCGCGCACTTTGAAGGAGTTCAATTCCGTCTTCGTCAGCCGCGACCGACGCGAAGCCCAACCCGGCGACCTCCTTTTCTTCTTTCAACCGTGGGCGCAGAAATATCCCTTCCACGTCATGATTTACGTCGGCGAAGGGCGCGAGGCGTCCGTCGATACGGACGACTGGGTGGTGTACCACACGGGAGTCTCTGCGTCTGACAAAGGGACGGTCAAAAAAGTTCGTCTCGCCCTGCTCGAACAACATCCCGACAGGCGTTGGCGTCCCGTCATCAACAATCGCAACTTTCTCGGCTTCTACCGTCTCAAGATTCTTCAATGAGACGCTTACCTGCACCTTTCCCTTTCGAGGGCTTGACACATGACACGTCGAAACCTTCTGACCGCGCTCGCATGTTATCTCGGTATCGTCCTCGTTCTCGTCGGCTTCACGGCCTTGCGCGCACGCACGCTCAACCGCTTCGCCGCCGAAAGCGCGCCCGACATTCTGCCCGAACACATCGAGTATGCAGCGCCGTCTGACCCGAACGCCAAGCCCTTCTTCTCCGTGATGACCAATCGCACCTACAGTACGCGCGACCGCGCGCGTGTCTGGATTAATTATCGCGCCGTCGAGAATCTGGACTTTCGCGTCTACCGCGTTAAAGACCCCTTGGCTTTCTTCAAGCAACTCGACAATCCGCATCAAGTCGGTGAAGACGAATATGCCGAGGTCGGTGAGAAACTCAAACGCAAGCCGACCTTTCTTGAGAATCTGCGCGCCATCAAAAGTTGGATTTTTGATTCGTTCAAAGCCTACGTCCGCTCCCAACTTCAACAACAGTCGCGCAAGAATTTCAACCAGAAATTCCGCACGCCCGAAGAAGACGACACCAGCCATCGCATGCCCCTCAACGTCGCCGACTATGCGCGCGTTCCGCTCCTTAACCCCGACCAAATGGTCTCTAGTTGGCGCGAAAAACTCCCTCCGCTCGATAGTAGTTACGACCGTCGCATGATTTCGCTCGGACGACGCGAGCCAGGCGTCTATCTCGTCGAAGTCGTCAACGGCGACCTCCGTGCCTTCGGCATCGCCATCGTGACTGACCTTGCGATGGTGCAGAAGACGAGCCGCGACGGGCAGGTTTTAGTCTACGCGGTAGACCGTCAAACGGGTGCACCGCGCGAGGGAACACGCGTCGAAGTCTTCCGGGGCAAGCAAGCCGTCACCTCTGGAACCACCAACGGCGAAGGCCTCCTTCGCACACGGATTCAACAACCGACCGCCACCGACGACGGCGAAGAAGGTACGGCAGCAGACGAAACCGCGAGCGAAGAAGCGACGGACGAGCCAGTCTCCGATTCATATCTTTTCATGGCGAAATCGGGAGAAAATTTCGCTATCTCGGATTTGGATTCCTACTACTTCGGCGCGAGCGAAGGCGAGGAAGGCGGCAACTCGAATCTTAAAAGCTATCTCTATACAGACCGCCCCGTCTACCGTCCCGAACACAAGGTTTACTTCAAAGGCATCGTCCGCGAATTGACCGAACAGGGCTACCGTCTCGTCGGCGGCACGACGACGGCCAACGTCATCATCGAAGACCCCTCCGGCGCACGCATCTCGGAACAGGAACTACCGCTCTCCTCACGCGGCTCGTTTAGCGGCGAACTCGACGTGCCGGAGGGAGCGCCGCTCGGCAGTTACAGCATCACGGCTCAAATCGGCGACGCCACCGTCAATGGTTCTTTTGAAGTTCAGGAATACAAGAAGCCCGAATATAAGGTGAAAGTTACCGTGCCGGAGAAGTACATGCGCGTCGGCGATAAGATGAAATTCAATGTCTCTGCGCGCTACTTTTTCGGCGCGCCCGTCACCAAAGCCGATGTCAAGTATTACATCTACCGCACGCATTATGAACCGTGGTGGCGAGACACGGGCGAAGACGAGGAGAGCGCCATCTTTGTCGAGAATTCGGATGAAGAGGAGTCGGGCAGTGAAGACTACTACGGCTACGACGACCAGATTGTGCAGGAGGGCGAAGGCAAACTCGACGCACAAGGGCGCCTCGAAGTCGAGTTCAAAGTGCCTGAGCCGGACGCGAAGGAGAAGTGGGATTACAGCTATCGTCTCGAAGCACAGGTGACGGACGCCGCGCGTCGCATGATGGATGCGAGCGCGAGTTTCGTCGGCGTGCGCGGCAAACTCGTCGCCTCGGCCGACCCTGAGCGTTACGTCTACAATCAAGGCGACACGGCACGGATTCGTGTCCGCAGCAACGACCACGAAGGTCGTCCGCAGGCCACGCGCGTCAAACTCACCTTCGTCGAGCGGCGTTGGAAAAAGGTCATCAAAAAAACCGACTACGGCGACGACTATCCGACTTATGAACCCGACGACCGCGTCCTCTCATCAGCTTCCGTGGACACGAATCAACAGGGCGAAGCAATCTACGATTATCAGGTGACGACCAACGGAAGCATCCACATCAAAACCAGCGTCGAGGAAGACGGACGCGAGATTGTTTACGAGGGCGGATACGTCTGGGTCGCCGACCGCGAAAACGACTGGTCAGACTATTCCTATCAAGGCGAAGAGACCGTCAAACTTGTGCCCGATAAGAAATCCTATCGCGTCGGCGAAACCGCGCACGTGCTGGCGCTGCTGCCGAAGGCCGACGCGCACCTTCTCGTCACCACCGAATTGAGAAACGTGATGAACGTGCGAACGATTGCCGTCAAGGGTCGTTCGGTGGTGATTGACGTACCCATCGAAGCGCGTTTCGCGCCGAATGTTTTTCTCAATGTGACCTACGTCAAAGACAGCGAGATGTACACGCAAGACCAATCCATCGTCGTGCCGCCACGCGACCGACTGATTAATCTCGAAATCCTTTCCAACAAGAAAGAGTATCGCCCGCGCGAAACCGTCTCCTACACACTCCTCGCGCGCAACACGGAGGGCGCGCCAGTGGCGGGCGCGGAGGTCAGTCTCGGCGTGGTTGACGAAGCCATCTACAGCATCGCGCCGGAGAACGCGGGCGATATTCGACGCGAGTTTTATGGTCGGCGCTACAACGAAGTGCAGACGAATTTTTCCGTCAACTATCAATTCACGGGCTACGCCGGAAAGAAAATCATCAACCTCGCCGCCAAGCGACCCGCCAATCAACTCGCCGATTTCAAAAACGACGGCGACCTCGTTAATCCCAAGATTCGCAAAATCTTCAAGGATACGGCTTTCTGGCAACCGTCGGTCGTCACGGGCGCGGACGGACGCGCGACCGTCAAGGTCGAACTTCCAGACAATCTCACGACGTGGCGTGCCACAGCACGCGCCATCACCGCCGACACGCGAGTCGGCACGACGACGCAAAAAGTTCTCGCGCGCAAAGATGTCATCCTGCGTCTCGCCATGCCGCGCTTTGTCACGCAGGGCGACACCATCACGCTCTCCGGCATCGTTCACAACTATCTCACGTCGGCCAAGACGACGCAGATTTCCATCGACATTGCGGGCGCGCGTCTGCTCGACCCGCAGATGCAGACCGTCTCCATCGCCGCTAACGGCGAGCATCGCGTCAACTGGCGCATCAGTGCGCCAACGACGGGCGAGTTGAAGATTCTCGCCAAAGCTTTGACCGATACCGAATCGGATGCGATTGAAACAAGTCTGGAAGTCGTCCCGCGTGGATTGAAGCAGACGCGTGGCGAATCGTCCGTGCTCCTCGACGATACGGAACGAACGTTGACCTACAACCTGCCCGTGGAAGCCGAGCCGAACGCACGCGCGCTCCGCGTCGAACTTTCGCCCTCCATCGCCAGCACGCTTTTCGGCGCGCTCGATTACCTGACGACGTATCCATACGGATGCACGGAACAAACCATGTCGTCGTTTCTCCCCAACGTTATCGTCGCACAGGCTTTGCAAAACGTAGAGACGGCGAGCCTGCGTGATTCAAACAACATCGAACGCAAAGTGCGACGCGGCCTGCGTCGTCTCTATAGCTTCCAACACACGGACGGCGGTTGGGGTTGGTGGAAGGACGACCCGACCGACGCATGGATGTCTGCTTATGTCATCGACGGGTTGGTGATGGCGCGTCGTGCGGGATATGAAGTGGACGAAACGCGCCTCGAAAACGGACGCAAGAAACTCAAGACGCTCATCGAAGCGCGCAAGACCGACGACGGCAAAGAGATTGACGCCGAGACGCGCGCCTACATGGTTTACGCTCTCTACCAGAGCGGCGAACCCGACGCACGCTACATCAACGAACTCTTCAACACGCGCGGCAATCTCCAAGCCTACGGGCGTGCACTCCTCGCGCTCGCGCTCCACGAAAGAGGCGACCGCCAGCGCGCATCTGCGTTGGCCTCCGAAATCGAACGCGCGGCCACGTCGGATGAACGAGGCGCACATTGGTCTTCGCGTTACAATTCGCACGGCATGGCGCAGGCCAACGACGTGGAAGCGACCGCGCTCTCCGTCAAGGCTCTCGCGCGACTTCTGCCGCAGAGCGAACTGCTCCCGCGCGCGGCGCGTTGGCTCGTCTTGAGCCGTCGCTTCGGCCACTACTGGCACTCGACCAAAGAGACCGCGTTCGCCATCTACGGACTCACCGACTATCTCAAGATGAGCCAGGAACTCTCGCCCGATTACGAGTTGAAGGTTTATCTCAACGGCGAGGAAATTTTCACGCGACATGTGACGGCATCCGACGCCGCCTCCGCGCAGAGTTTTGTCATCAACCGTCGTGGCGCGGAGGTCGGCGCACGCAACGAACTTCGCATCGTCAAACAGGGACAGGGCGTGCTCTATCTTTCCACGACGTTCACGCACTATTCCAACGAAGAAGATGTCGCCGCACGCTCCACGCCGGAGTTGAAACTTACGCGCGAATATCTCCGTCTGCGGATTGCCGAAGGCATGGGCGGCGCGCTCGCATGGAAAGTCGAACCGCTCGAAGGTGACATCCGCTCCGGCGACATCATCGTTTCACGCCTCCGACTCGAAGGTGCGCCCGCGCGTTATCTCCTTATCGAAGACCCGATTCCTGCCGGATGCGAACAGGTGCAGAACGTTAGCGGTTTTGATTTCGACTATTCGCAGCAGGATTGGAGCAGTTGGTATAGTTCGCGTGAATTCCGTGACCAGAAGACGGCCATCTTCCTCAACTACTTCGGCGGCAAAGCGACATATCAGACAGCCATGCGCGTGCAAGTCCCCGGACAACTCCGCATCGCTCCCGCGCGCGTCGAAATGATGTACATGCCCACCGTACAGGCCAACTCGGCGAGCAGTACGATGAACATTTTAGACAGCAAGTGACCGGGCGTAAGTGATAGCGGAAAGACGACGGAGACGAAAGCGAGAAGCGAAAGATGATGAAAGAAGCGATGATTGCAATCGGCACGACGGCGCGAGAATTTCTGCGAAACTGGCGCACGATGCTCGTCTTCAACCTCCTTTATGCGTTGCTGCTCGCGTCGTTCTATCTCTTCGTTTCGACGCGCGAAGCGACCGTTTGGCAACTCGTAGTGACGGCGCTCGCGGCGCTCGCCGTGCCCGTGCTTTTCTTTATGATTCAAGCGGCGGGCGTCAGTTATTCATGGACGGACGCGACGGAGGGAAGCGGCACACTGCTTCGACGGTCAGTGCGAAATTTCTGGAAGCTACTCCTGGTGAGCATCCCGCTCATCCTGCTCGGTGTCGGCGTCGTCTACTTGCTGAACAAACTACAGGCACGCTTTCCCCTCCCCGACCCGCCGCCCGACGCGATGAGTCGTTCGATGGCGGCGTCTGGAACACCTTCGGCGCGTCTCTCTTGGGAGACCGTTCTCTTTCCATCGTTGCGGCTTCTGTTTCTCGCGTTGCTGTTGCCGCTCGCCGCGATTCATCTCTGGATTTCCATTGCGCGCAACGGCTTTGTCGGGACACTGAAAAAGCTTCATCGCGTAGTGGCGTGTGCGTTCGTGCCGTCGTCGTTGTTTGTTTACACGGTCGGCCTCGTCGCCTTCGCCTTCATTCCATACCTTCTGATTTTCAAACGCACGACCGTCGAAGGCGCATGGCTCGAACTCATCATCTTTGGCCTGCGACTCGCACTCGCCTTCGTCTTTACGCTCTGGGGCTGGATTATCACGCTCGGCGCACTCTCCAAACTCGCCGCCGCAACCACTGAAACTCACGTCCACGAAGCCACGGCTCATGAAGCCGCGCCGTTAGGCGAAACTGCAAGCGTGCAGTAGTTGTTGTCATCGTGTCTTTGTAGAAATTTGGGTTCTCCTACGAGGCTTGCACGCACGACGTAAGATGTCTGCAAATTCGTCAATTAAAGAAGTCTCGACGCGGCAGAACGACGTGCGGCATGGTCGTCGCTTCGCGGAGAGGTTCGGGATATTTTCGCTTCAAAGGTCGCGCGTGCGGCAGGGCTTTTCGCTCGTCGGTCTCTCGCTTGCGTTGCTCGGTCTCTGGTACTTCTTCAACACCCCGCCGGAGCGACACACGACAGCGCCCGTCGTCGCTTCTCCGCCGAGCGTCGCGGAGATTGACCGCGAGTTGCAGGCGGCGGCGAACGAAGCGTTGGGAGCGCGCGAGGGTACGATTATTCTGATGGACGCGCAGACCGGACGCATTCGCGCGTTGGCGGGTGAGCGCATGGCCTATGCGGCGTCGCTTGCGCCCGGCTCGACCATCAAGCCGTTTACTTTGCTGGCCGCTCTCCGCGCCGGAATCGTTGACGAAGACTCGCGCACGCTCTGCCGTGAAGTCTTCAAGCAGCAGGACTTCGAGATACATTGCTCGCATCCGCGCGCTAAGCCGCCCTTCAATCCATCGCAGGCGCTCGCACATTCCTGCAACTACTACTTCTCCAAACTCGGCGAGAAATTAGACCGCGATACCTTCAACGACACCCTCGCCTCCTTCGGTTTCGGCTCACGCACAGGCGCAACCAAAGAAAGCGATGAAACCGCAGGACACTTGCCCCGCCACTGGCGCGCCAACATCGCGCTCGGCGAAGGTCGTGACCTGCTCGTCGCGCCTATTCAACTCATCACCGCCTACGCCGCGCTCGCCAACGGCAGCCACCTCCCCGTCCCGCATCACAACGTGCGAGACGACCACTCGGCGCATCACGTTCAAGGCAAGCAATCGACACCCCACGTTCAAGGCGATAGCTCGCCGCTTGATATTCTAGGCGACGATTTGGCAGACGAGCGTCGCCGTCTCGACATCGCGCCCGCGCATCGCCGCATCATCCTCGAAGGCATGCGCGGCGCAGTAACCTACGGCACGGCTGCACGCGCCGGACTCGACTCGCTGCCGCCGCTCATCTTCGGCAAGACGGGAACCTCCACCCCGAAGGACGCCCCGCAAAACGACGGCTGGTTCGTCGCTTTAGTGTCTGAGCGTAACAGCGGCGGCATCGACGCGTCGCCCGAAAGCATGCGGCTCGTCGTTCTGGTTTTTCTCAAACGCGCCAACGGTGCAGAATGCGCCGAACGTGCGCGACCCATCCTCGAAACCTACGGGCGCGCACAGGAAGCAAATGCCTCTGCGACAGCCAAGCCTGCCACAGCAACACCGCAGCAAGAAGACGTTGACGAAACGACGACGCGAGCGTTCGAGTCCCTTCATCCTTCGTCTGCGGCGCACGATGTTGTGCGCGTCCGTCTCGGACGCGAGGGCGTAACGTTGGGAATGTCGCTTGACGAATACGTCTTCGGCGTCGTGAGCGCCGAAGCGAGCATCGAAAACGAGCCGGAGGCACTCAAGGCGCAGGTCGTCGTCAGTCGTACTTTCGCATTGAAGAACAAGGGGCGTCACGCGCGCGACGGCTACGACTTCTGCGCCAGCACACACTGTCAGAGATACATCGCCGTGAAGGATGAAGGCGTGCGCCCCGATTTTTACGAGGCGGTGCGAGGCGCGGTCAGAGAAACCACGGGCATGATTTTGCGCGACGCGCAGGGACGCGCCGCCGATGCTTATTTCAGCGCGGCGTGTGGCGGAGCGACGGCCAATATCAAATCGCTCTGGGGCACGGCGTCGGCTCCCGCCTACTTGCGCGGCGTGAGCGACCCCTTCTGTGCCGCGATGCCGCACCGGAATTGGACGGATACAATTCCGGTCGAGCGTCTCGCGGATGCACTGCGAAACGACCCGCGCAGCAACGTCGGTCAACGCCTCGAACGCATCAGCGTTCTCCGGCGCGACGCCAGCGGGCGCGTCGAGTCGCTGGTCGTCGAAGGCGCACGTCGGCGCGTCGTGCGCGGATGGGATTTCAAAATCATCGTGGGTCGGACTTTGGGCTGGAACGTTATCAAGAGTTCGCGTTTCGATGTGGCGCGCGTCGGCGGAAATTTCGTCTTTCGCGGGAGCGGCTTCGGCCACGGTCTCGGCCTGTGCCAGTTGGGCGCGCACACGATGGCGCGCGAGGGCGCGTCCTTTCGACAGATACTCAGACAGTATCTCCCAGGCACAACGCTCAGCACCGACTCACGTTTAGATAACTTTCGCTCCGACCTTCAACCCAAGACGGACGACCCACACGCGCCCGCTCTGCATCCCGCGCTCTTTGCTTCGGCGTCCGCGCGCAACGTTTTGTACACGACTGATGCGAGGGATAGTGCTCGAACAAGTAGCGACGAGTTTTGGTCGTCCGAGACGACGGCGCAACGCGGGAGGTCTGCGCCGCGACTCGTCATGTCGAGCGAGGGTGTCCGCGTGAGTTATCCAAAGAGTGTTTTGCGGAGCGATGTCGAAAGCGGCATGCGTGCGCTCGAAGCCGCACGCGCGGATGTTCACAGGCGGCTCGAAGCGGCGTCGCTTCCGACGGATGTCGTGCCGTCGGTCGAACTGTTTTTTTATGAGACGGTGGGAGATTTTACCGGAGCGACGGGCTTGCCTCATTGGGTTGCGGCCACCACACGCGGTCGTCGCATCGAGATGCAGCCGCCCGCTGTGCTTCGTCGCCGCGATGTCTACAACAGCACCTTGCGACATGAGTATGTCCATGTGGTCATCGAAGCTCTGGGGCGCGGGCGTGCTCCTCGTTGGCTCACAGAAGGATTGGCCGTCCACGTCGCGGGCGAGAGCCGGATGCTGGCGCGTTCCGGTTCGCCTGTGAACTGGTCGCGCGACGAGATTGAACGGCGACTCGTGCGTCCCGCTTCGGCGCAAGAGATGCGCGAACTCTACCGCGCGGCGCATCGAGAAGTCAGCGACATCATCCGACGCGAGGGCGAATCGAGCCTCTGGCGTCATGTGGCGAATGGATGAGCAGGACCCGCCGCACGCCTGACGCGTCGCCTCATGCGCGTCTTCCCCGTACATCTTACCGATTCAAAATTCTAACTGACAACTGAACGCATCGGGCAGCAGCGGAGACTCGTAAGTCCTGCGAAAGCACAGACTTGCAGACTGTGAGGATGAGGCCGCAATCGCGCGTCGCTTGGTGAATTTGTGCGAAGCGTGGTGCAGTGTGCGTATAATGTTTTTTTATGGCGCAGAAAAAATACCGTCTACAGACAGTAATGGAGGTGCGCGACCGCGCGAAGCAGGAGGCGACGCAGAAGGTGGCGGCGCGGCGTGCCGAACTCGCGTCGGCGGAGGAGGAATTGGCGCGACGCGAGCAAGCGGTCACAGATTGCCGCGCGCAGCAAGCGGAGGCACAGGCGCGCATGCTCCGCACGGTCGAGGATGGGGTCGCTGCCGGAGAGGTAGTGGCGCACCGCACGCATCTGGCGGATTTGCGGCGTTTGGAGCAGGAGTTGATTGAACGCGTCGAGCAGCAGCGTGTCGCGGTCGTGCGCGCCGAGAGCGAATTGCAGAATGCTCTGGCGGCGTTGATTGAGGCGTCGAAGGAGTTGCAGGTGATTGAAAAGCACCGCGAGGGATGGCGCGAACAGACGCGCCGCGCCGAACAGCGTCGCGAGCAGAAACTCGGCGACGAAATCGGCCAGTTACTTTATGAACAGAGAAAAAAGCAGACCTGAATGGTCAACGAATTGTTGAAGCGAGGCTGGCGTTTCCGGTTCGATTCCTTATGTTTTGTTGCTCTGTTCAATAATTTGAACATATAATAACCGTCGAAGCTCAAAAATTTATTGTTCGGAAAACGGCTGCCGACTCCGCTCATCAAGTCCGAAGCGGACATCTTTGACCGCAGCCGCGAAACACATTCCGACAGAAGACAGTTTTATGTCTAGCCGTCCTCGCACAACGCCTCGAACCACCGTCTCCGACGCCCCTTCGCGTCTGGTTCCGCTCACAATCGCTGGCCTCGTCTGTTTCATTCTCGCGCTCGCTCTCGGTTACGGCGGTTGGTATCTATTTGGGACGCACGCAGACGAGCCTGTGCGTGAGAAATCCGAAGTGGTCGAGACGCCTCGCACACAGCAGCAGCAAGTGGCATCGGAAACAACAGTGGCGGAGCAGCCGCCCGCAGCGCCCGCCGTCGTGCTCGCTCCGGCGGGCGAAATCCCTGTGCCGGGTGGCGAGGTAACGCTCGGAGGCGAAGAGACCGGGCAGCCCATCCGACGCGAGTTGGTCGCGCCCTTCGCCATCGCCGCGACAGAAGTGATTAACGAGCACTATCGCGAGTTTGTGAAGGAGACTAAACACCGCGCGCCAGCACACTGGAACGGCGAAGAGTTTCCGCCGGGCACGGCGAACGAACCTGTGCGAGATGTGAGTTGGCAGGATGCGGTTGATTATTGCGAGTGGCTTTCGAGCAAGATTGGCGCGACGGTGCGACTGCCGACGGAGGCCGAATGGGAATTGGCCGCGCGTGGCGCGGAGCGTTTGAAGTATCCGTGGGGCAACGAGTGGAACCCGCGTGCGGTGGCGAGTCAGGAGAGCAAAGGACGCATCACGTCTGTAAAAAGTTACCCGGAGGGCAAATCTCCCTTCGGCGCATACGACATGGCGGGCAACGTCTGGGAATGGACGGCAGACGAGGCGCTGGATGAAAACAGCCAACCGAAAGTGGTCAACGGAGTGGCGCACAGAGTGATTAAAGGCGGCTCGGCGGACGAGCCGCGCGAATTCATCACGGCCTTCTCTCGCTACACAAGGGCTGCCGACAAACCTTCGCGCACGCTCGGATTTCGCTACGTGGTCGTGCGTGAAGCAAAACAGAATCCATAGAGACGAACGATTGTTGCACGTTGTTTTAGAGGTCGCGAGTGAAACGTCTGCGTTAAATTAAATGTTTGCGTTGTCGATAGAAGGATTGCGCGCGACGCGCAAAGATGCGGGAGGAGTTCGCGGAGCGATGAGCGGCAAGCAAAGCACAAAAGCCAATCAAACAACTCTCCGGCGCGCGGCGGCGACGCTTGCGACGCGCGTGGCGAGGTTGACGGCTTGCGTCGCTTTTGTCGCGTTCGTTCTACACATCAGCGTCGAGACGAACGCCTCCGAACGTCGTTTCGCCACGGATGTTTCGCACGCCGCTCCGTCGTTAATCGTCGTCGCGGCGCAGAACAAGCCCAACATCGCCAACGACGAAGACGACGCCAAACCAGCGCCACGCAAGAGCACCAAAAACAGCAACGGCGACAACAGCAAGCGTTCGACCAAGACACGCACCACCGCGCGCAGTCGGACAGGCACAGCGACGGTCGCCGCGCCGACGACGCCGCAGCGTCAATCCGCTTTGCTCAACGTTACTTTTGCCACTGGCATGCCCGACACGCAGATTTTCGTGCAGATGCAAAACGGTCGTCTGCAAAGTTTGGGCACGACGGGCGCGGACGGCAAGCTCAACGTGAGGATGCCTCGCGGCGTCTTCTTCATCACGGCCAGTCGCCCAGGTTATGTCGTGCAGCGTCAGCCCGTCGAAATACGCGCGGGCAACACAAACTTCGCTTTCAATCTCACAGGCATGATAGCGAGCGCCGCGCCCGCGACCGCCGAGGAGATTCTCAGGCGATTCAGCGACCCGAAGCAGACCGAACGTGTTACTGCCGCTGACTGGCAACAGGTGCTCGCGCAAAGTTCTCCCTCTTACGCGCAGAATCCGGGCGACCCACAGGTCAAGGCCATCGTCCTCTTCGCGCAAGGACAACTCGCCTACATGCGACGCGACTACGGCAACGCGCTCGTCGCTTTCAACAACGCCGCATTAGTGCTGCCAACTTCGGCTCTAGCCTACTACGGCCTCGGCAACTCGTATTTGGCGACTAATCAAGTGCCGGAAGCCCTACGCGCTTATCAACATGCCATCGAGTTGAATCGTGAGTTGGCAATCTCTTATAAGGGCATGGGCGACGCGCTCACCAAACAGGGCAAAGGCAAAGAGGCGTTCGATTATTATGAGCGTGCGCGCGCGTTGGGTTACGATTCGCCTGCTGTGAGTCATGGGCGGGCGCGGAGTTTGATGCAGCGCAAGCGTTGGTCGGAGGCTCTGAAAGAGTTGTTGGAACTCTCCAAGACGCACCCGACGCCTGATGTCTTCATCGGCATCGGCGACTGTTATGTCGCCTTGCAACAACCGCTCAGCGCGGCTCCGGCCTATCGCCGTGCGATGGAAGCGAAGCCGCCGTCAGCCATCGCGTATGCGAAATATGGCGAGGTGATGTTTGAAGGCCGCGAGTACGCGGCGGCAGCCGAGGCGCTCGAACGCGCACTTGTACTCGACCCGTCGGGCTACTCCATCAACCGCCAGCGCACGCGTCGTTTAGCCGACCAATCCGTCGCCAAGCTGCGACAGAGAAAGTGAAAGCATCGAAGCTGAGAGAAAAGAACGTGCAGAAAGGAGTGGCGCGATTCAACTCCGCATCCGTGGAGACGACGCTCGCGCCACCCGTTAAAGTTATGATGAAATACAAAGCCTTAATAAACCGTTCGCCACACACCGCGCCGAAGTTGTACGCCGTCGCTGCGTCGATAGCCTTCGTGCTCGTCTTTACATACACCTCGAACCGAGCCGTCTTCGCGGCGCAACCCGTCGCGGCGACGCTGCGTGCCAGTTACGCGCCGTCGAGCGCATGGTTGCCCGTGCAGCAACGCACGCCCAACATCGCCGAAGACGACGCCGCCAATCCGAAGAACACCAAGAAGAAAGAGAACGGCAGCAAGACGACCGAGAAGCCGAAGGCGCAGCAGGGACAGGGCGGTGGACGCGGGCGCGTGCCGCAACCTAAAATTCCGACGCTCAACGTGACTTTCTCGTCGGACATGCCGGGCGTCTCCATCTTTTTGCGACAGGGCATCGAGCCGCAGAAGCTCGGCGAAATCGACGCTTCCGGCAAATTCACCGTTAACATGACGCGCGGAAAACATTCGATAATGGCGTCGCGTCAGGGTCATCCCATCCAGAGCCATACCATCGAAGTGCGTCCCGGCAACACGAATTTTAATTTCAATTTCACTCCGCCTGTTGCCAAGACCAACGTCGTCGCTAACGCGGAACCGCCGCCGCCCGCCACTTCCGGCGACGACGCCGCATCTACGAACGCACCCCAACAAGCCGCATTCAACGCCGACGAGTTTCTCAATCGTTATCTCGACGTGAAGGAGACTGCCAACCTCAACGCCAGCGATTGGCAGTTGTTTCGCATGCAGGTCGACAACGCGCTCGAACGGGAGCCTGACAATACGCAACTCAAAGCACAGTCACTTTTCGCGCAAGGCCAACTCGCATACTTGAGCGGCGAATATCCGGGCGCGCTCGTCGCCTTCAACAAAGCCACGTTGTCCGACCCGAAGTTCGTCGCCGCGCACTACGGACTCGGCAACGCCTACCTCGCCACCAATCAACCCGCGCAGGCCATACGCCATTATCAACAGGCGGTGAAGTTGAACGCGCAGTTAGCACTGGCCTACAAGGGCATGGGCGATGCCTTCACCAAACAAGGCAAGAGCAAAGACGCCAAACGTTATTACGACATAGCCGAAAGAACGGGCGGCATCAATCCGAACGCTGCTGCCTCGGCGGCCAGCCCGCCTTCCAATCTCGGCACGGCGACCGACTTGATAAAACGCAAACGCTGGGCGGAAGCCCTCAAAGAGTTGAACGAGATTTCCAAGACGCAGCAGACCGCCGATGTCTTCATCTACATGGGCGACGCCTACATCGGCTTGCAGCAACCGCTCAGCGCCGCGCCAGCCTATCGCAAGGCGCTCGAACTCGACCCGAAATCGGCTCTCGCAGCTTATCGTTACGGCATGATGATGTTCGAGGAGCGCGAGTTTGCCGCCGCGATGGAAGCTCTTGAGAGTTCGCTCGCGCTCGACCAGACGGGCGCCAGCATCAATCGCAAACGCGCACGCGAATACGCCGACAAGGCCAGAGAGCGACTCCGCAAGATGCAGCAGTAGAGGCTGCGACTTTCGCGTGATGCGTACGACGGCGCACAGTTGATAATCTTTCGTCCCGACGAGTCGCAACAGTTGTCCGTTTGAATCACGATTTTTGTCGTTTGTCGCTCCTGATGTGAAGTTGATGCTCGCACGCTCTGCGGTCTTGAAAGGAATCAGAGACATGAAAATCCCGCCGCCGCCCTTGAACACGCCGCCGCTCCATCGCCCCGCATCCGGCACCAACAAAACCAACAGCAAAAGCGGCGCGACCACCGATGCGTCTCAAACTTCCTCCGCGACCGCGGGCGACGATGCCAACGCGCTCGACAACGAAGGCGCACACGGGCGCGATTTCGCCAGCGTGCTCGAAGACGTAACACGCACGCCTGAACGCGACCGCGAAGAACGCGAGAGCGGTGACAACAAGCGTTACGAGACCGCCCAAGCAGACCGCGCGGAGCGCGAACGCGAAACCGAGCGACGCGAAGACGAGCGTGGCGGAAGCAACCAGAGCGGCGGCGGGTTTGAGCAACGCGGCGGTGTGCGCGACATGGGCGTGCGTGGCGAGTTGACGAGCGCGCGTGCGATTCTGCACATCGTCGATTTGGAGAGAATCGTCTCGAATGTGCGGACGCAGATGGTGGCGGGTGGTCGCCGCGAAATCGTCATCGAGTTGCAACGCTCTGTGCTCGAAGGTTTGCGCGTTCGTCTGAGCGCGGACGAGGCGGGACGCATCAGCGCCGAATTCATCGCCGCCAGCGAAAGAGTCCGCTCGCAACTCGACGCGCGTACCTCTGATTTAGCCGATTTGCTACGCTCGCGCGGCCTCAATCTCGCCGCCTTGACCACCAGCGTGGGCACCGAATTCAATCAGAACAACTCGTCCGACAACCGACATGCTAACGATGCCCTGACGCAAACGTCTGCGCCTAAGGGAACCGCTGCGTCGTTTGTTTCATCTGAAACCGACAGCGCATCTGCGCCCGACACGGATAACGATTCGTCTACCTATCGTGCCTGAAAGATTTTGCCGTGAAGCACATGCAAGGCGACGGATTCAACGCCTCGACAGTAGCGACGCGTCATGAAAATTGATTCTCCAACGCAGGCCGACGAACACTCCGACGACGCTTCCGCCGCCGATGAAACCGCGCGCCCAGCCTCTGCCGCCCCCGCCGCAGACCCTTTCGCCGTCGATATTTTCGCGCAGAACCGCAACGCTTCCAGCGACACGCAATCAAACACGACGGGCGACACCGCAACGACGGGCGTTGATTTTCCGCTCGACGCACAACCTCGCGCCGCCCCGCGTCGTCCGCACTGGTCTGCCACACTGCCGCGTTGCACACGCGCCGAAGCGCGTCTGTCGGCAGCGTTGGGCGTCGCTGCGCCTGTGCTTTCTCCGTCGGCGCGCGATGCACTCATGCGTGCGCTCGCGCGTTATACGCACCTCGCCAACGCAGTCGATGCCGACATCAGTTTCGCGGGTGTGCGTGAGAGAGGATTGAGCGACGACGGGCCGACGGAGGACGCAGAGTGGCGCACATGGGTGAGTCTCGCAGTTGAGCCGGACGATGCGCGTCTCGCGTTTGAACTTGATGCAGGCTTTGCCGCTGCCGTCGTTGACCGCATGTTGGGCGGAAGTGGCGCACCGCCCGATACGCTCCGCGCGCTCTCGCGTACGGAACAAGCCGTGGTCGAATTTTTGTGTCTCGGACTACTCACCGCACTCAATCAGGAAACGGGCGAGCCTCTGTGGAGTCTGAAATCCATCTCGACGAAGCCGCCTCTCTGGTTGAAGGCGTCGCAGGTTAAGCGGGACGAGCGCGATGCTCCGGCGTCGCAGCAACGCGCGATGGTCGAAGAATCTGTTGCGCGACGTTGTTTGGTTGTCTCGTTGCGAATAAGGTTGGGCGACACCGAAGGGTTAGCGCGTTGTTATCTCCTGCCCGCCGCGCTCGACGCGCTTGACCCGGCGCGCAATCCTCTGCTTCTACCTTTGCTCGTCGATGCGCGTGCGGATGAGCCGCAGGCGCACCTCGCACGGTTCAAAGAATTCGCGCCCGATGTCTGCTTGCGCGCTATGCTTGGCGAGACGGAGATAACATTGGCGGAGATGTCGCAGTTGGAAATCGGAGATGTGGTTGTGGTCGGGCGTCACACGATACGCTGGCGCGGTCGCCATTTCGACGGGCTACTTGAAGTCCGCATCGGCGACGGACACGGCGCAATCATTGCCGGAAGCATCATGCCGCCCGTAGAGCCGGATAAAGACGAAGGGGAAAATGCGGAACGGAATCCGGCGAGCATCGGAATTGACCTGCTTATCGAGCTAATCAAAAACGGCGAGAGCGCCACGACAACGGAGCGAGTTTCGATGACCGAAGATGAAAATCTTGAGAACGAAGGCGACGATGCGAGCGCGTTGGCGCTTGATGAATTGCTGTTGACGGTGCACGTCGAATTGGCGGCGCGGCGTGTCAGCCTCGACGAGCTATCACGCATGCGCGTCGGCCAGATTTTGGAGCTTGGTTGTCGTGCAACCGACCCGGTTGATTTGATTTCAGAGGGGCGTCGCATCGCGCGCGGCGAGTTGATTGACATCGAAGGTCAACTCGGCGTGCGTATCACCCACGTGAGAAGTTGAGCGAATGATACTGACGATGTTGATGGGCGCAGACGCGCCGGAGTCGCTGCTCGTCTTGCTGCAAGAACCGACGCCGTTTGTGACGGGCGGCGATAGCGGCGCGAGTTTCTTTCTCATGCTGGTTGAGACGATGCTTGCGCTCGGCCTCGTCTGCGGGCTGGCCTACGCGTTGTTTCGTTGGGTGTTGCCGCGATTGCAGATGGCGGGCATCATGCGCGCGAGCGACAGCAGCATGGTTCGCATCGTTGACCGTGTAGGTCTGGATGCACGCAAGAATCTCTACGTGATTGAGGTCGCGGGGCGTTGGCTGCTCATCGCCGCGTCAGAGGCGGGCGTGCAACTCGTCAGCGAACTCGACGCCGCCAATGCCGAAGAGGCCGCTCAAGCCATCGAACGTTTGCGACCGACTTACAAAGCAGCAACCGCACATACGACGGATGCGCCCGACAGTTTTGCTAATCGTTTCGCACGTCTGATGAACCGGAGGAAGCCATGAGAAGATGGTCGGTTGCGCTCTTGAGCGGCGTCTGCTGCTATGTGGCTCTATCGGCAGAGGTCTTGGCGCAGACACAGATTCGCGCGGGTGGAGCGGCAGGCGGCGCAGGCGGCGGGTCGGGCACGGCGAATCCGATTGTGCTCGTTATCGTGCTCGGCGCGTTGGCGCTCGCGCCGTTTGCGTTAATCATGCTGACTTCGTTCGTCAAAATCTCGGTCGTGCTCTCCATCCTACGCAACGCACTCGGCACACAACAGGTTCCGCCCAATCAGGTCATCACAGGCATTTCGCTGATTCTGACAGTCTTCATCATGGCTCCCGTGGTTGAGAAGATGTATGCGGAGGCCGGACAGATTGGCGACACACAGGCTATCTTTTCGGAGGCCTCCGTTGAGACACTCTTTCAGGCGGCGCAACGCGGACGCGAACCCCTGCGTGCCTTTCTCGAACGCCATGCACACGAACCCGACCGCAAGATGTTCTTCAATCTCGCGCAACGCATGGCCGTGAAAAACGGTAATGACCCCAACGAAATTACGGCCAGAGATTTTCGCACGGTGGTTCCGGCGTTCGTGACGAGTCAACTGACCGAAGCCTTCCAAATCGGATTCCTGCTCTTTATCCCGTTCCTGATTATCGACATGGTGGTCTCGAACATCCTGCAAGCGATGGGTATGTTCATGCTTTCGCCGGTGATGATTTCGTTGCCGTTCAAGTTGCTGCTGTTCGTCTTGATAGACGGATGGGTGTTGCTCATACAGAATCTCGTCTTGAGTTATACGTGACGTGCACGCCTTTGCGCGGGAGGATTAAACACGTGAGCACTTATGTCTCGTTGGCCGCCGAAGCGTTGTGGCTGATTCTGCTTTTATCGCTGCCGCCGCTCCTTGCCAGCCTCGTCGTCGGGCTGGTCATCAGTTTGTTGCAGGCGCTCACGCAGGTACAGGAACAGACGCTCACCTTCGTGCCCAAAATCATCGCCACCATCCTCGTCCTCATCATCAGCGCAAACTGGATACTCGACAAACTGCTGATTTTTGCCAACAAAGTCTTCATGCTAATTCCGCGCGTCGGCAACGGTGTTTGAACGCGACCACGCTTACAAAGATTAGCCGCAGAGACACGGAGACACAGAGAACAAAGTGAAAGGAAACAGGAGACAAGGCAAAGTGCTGAAAAGTACAAGAGATGCGGTTGCCCCTGTTTCCTCTTTTTCGCTGTTAGAACTCCGCCTCTGTCTTTCTCTGTGACTCGGTGGCTTATTTTGCAGTGCTTAGATGGAAGAATTTCTAAAATTACTCGAAACCGTCTTACGCACGTTCGAGGTCGGGCAAAACCCGCAGTCGTTTTTGGTGCTCGTCGGGCTGGCGTTTGCGAGGATGCTGTCGTTTCTGGTGGTGGTTCCGTTTTTCGGCGGGGCAGCGGTTCCGGCGCGCGTCAAGGTGGCGACGGCCACCGCTTTCGTTATTATTCTATATCCTTCGCTTGAGGCGGGATTGCCGCAGAACAACCAGCCGCTCGGCTTCGGCCCCATCGGTTTCATCGCCCTGCTGGCGAAGGAAGCATTCGTCGGATTCACGCTTGGATTCGTGGCGTCGCTGGTGTTTGAAGCGATTCAGGTGGCGGGTCGCATCATCGACTTTCAACGCGGCTCGACGATGGCAGAGATGTACGCGCCGCAATTGCAGACGCGCGTCTCCGAACTCGGACAGTTCAAACTCCAATTCGCCATCGTGCTCTTTCTACTCATCGGCGCGCACCATTTTTTCATCTCCGCGCTACTGCGTAGCTTCGAGGTTGTGCCCGCCTTCGGCTTTCCGCATCTACAGGCGGGATGGACGCCCGCCGCCGCGTTCATGACGCGTCTGACTGGTGGAGTGCTTGCCGTCGGGATTCAACTGGCCGCGCCCGCCATGATTGCGTTGCTCCTGACAGACCTTTTCTTCGGCATCATCAATCGCGTCGCGCCGCAGATTAACGTTTTTTTCCTGAGCCTTCCGGTCAAGATGGCGGTCGGCCTCGTCGTCGTCCTCATCGCACTGCCACTCTTCAAAGAACGATACATTTACTACTTCAAGGAAGCCTATCTGTCATTCGAGGCCATCATCCGCGCGCTCGGCGCGACTTATTGACGACGACAAATTTTGAGCAGGATTCGGAATATGAAAAGGCGGCGAGTCGTGTCGGCTCGCCGCCTTCATTCGTCTCATTTAGATGTGCTTGACCGTCTCCCGCCAACGACGCGAGGATTAAAATTCGACGCCGTTGTTGGTAATCCTGATTTGCGAGGCGGGAGCGCCGAGCAGTCGCTCAAGATTGTCTTTCGCCATTTCGCGCGCCATCTCTGCGAGTTGTTTGTTGTTCTTCTGCGCGGCCACGTCAGAGTTGATGGCGACGAATTCACCGATAACGGCCATCGTCTCATACATCGTCTGCTTGTCACGGTTCGAGAGACGATGAAAATCGGTGTCGTCGGCGAGCGCGTCTCGAATCTGCGCGCGGAGTGCGTCGCCCTGCGTGGCGGTGAGCGCGTTGCCGCCGTTAAAGACGTTGTAGCTGACGCCAATCAAATAACTGACGGCGAGCGAGACATCTTTGACGGGCATGCCTTGCTTGCGACGGTTGTCTTCGTAGTTTTTCAGACATTGATTGAAGAACGTTTCCATCTCGCGCCGCTCGGCATCGCTCGCGCCCGCAGCAGCCGCGAGACGCTGCGGCACGATAGACGGCGCGACGGGTTGAAAAGTGGTCGCGCCCGTTGTAGACGCAACGTGTGGTGTGCGCCCCGCGCGGGTCTTGGAGCTTCGCGAACCGCGTACGGGCGACGTTTGGCGCGTCGGACTATTTTTGCTGCGGATACGTTGTTGCAGCCTGCGGCTCTGGCTCTGGATGCTATGCTGCAAGAGAAGGCTGGTGGTCGCCTGCGTCGGGTTGCCCCAACGCGTGTTGTTCGCGCCGCCGTAGGGGCCTGTGTACTGCGCCGACGCTTCCTTGAGCGCACCGCTCAGCAGCAAAAGTGCCGAGGCCATCAATAACATCGAAAGACGCGTGTATTTCATCATCGCGCTTGCTCCTTTCACCCCTCCGCTTCGACGCTCGTCCAGACGCTTTGGTTGTTTTCGCGGTTGTTTTCGCGTCGCGCTCAAAACGTAAACGCAGAGAAACGATGCGCCCCGCCGATGTTGGCGGCGCATCGTTTCCCTGAGACTATTGAACGGCCAATCCTGAAGCGAGTTTTGACGCGTTAGGCGAGGTTGCGGATATGATTTTCCTGCGCCTCGTTTATGGTCTTCATCGTGTTCGAGGCCATCTCGCCTTCCTGTTTGACGATATTCAGCAGCATGTTGGTCGCCAGTTGATAGTCGTTCATCTGCTGTTGAAAATTCGCCGCCGCCACAGGGTCTTTGAAGTCCACTTGTGTCGGGTCAGGCTTGGACGGAATTTTGAAGCTACTGATATTCATGATTCGTCTCTCCTTCTCGGTTGGTTAGTGCAAATTTCTCACATGATTCCTTTGGCTTCCATCGCCTCATGAATGCCTAAGACCATCGCCCGTGCGCGATTCGCTCCGGGGTCTGCTTCGTCAGGGTCGAGTTCGATAGCTTTTTTGAGGTCGGCCACCGCCTGCTCCACCTTCTGCATCCGCAGGAAAACTTCTGCGCGATTGACGTGGGGCGCAATCTGTCGGTCGTCGAGTTCGATAGCACGATTGAGATACGCGAGCGCATCTGTGTCGCGTTGGGTGCGCGTGTAGAGCGCGCCGAGCGCGGAGAGTGCATCGACGTTATCCGGGTCGAGTTCGACGAGACCTTCAAAGACCGTGCGGGCTTTGTCGAGATTGCCCTGATTGTAGTACATCGCGCCGATTTCGCCCATTTGTTGAAACTCGGCGGCGGAAATTCCGAGATGGTCGCGCAGGGTCGCCTGTTTCGATTCTGTGCTGGCGGAGATGGGCTTTGTCCGTTTACCGTTCTCTTGATTGTTCGACATCTCGAAAATCTCCACCTCAGGCACCTCGCGTTCCAAACCCGTCCAAATCGACGCTAAACAGCATCATCTCCCGTCAGTCGCCGGAACTTTACGCGTTGAGTCGTGCGTTGTCGCGGCTCGTCTGAATCACAGAGCGATACTCCGCCGTCTCCTGAAGCACGCGGAACATATCCTGAACTTTTTGCGTCGAAGCCTTAAACTCGCGGAAAGTGTTGACCACGTTGCGGAAATTGCGCGTGATTTCGCGGAGCCTTTCGGGTCGGAGAAGGTCGCGCACGCCGCTGAAACCGTTGGCACCGAAGCCGCCACCGCCGTCGAAGCCGCCGAGCGGGGCAAACTGCGCGACCTTGTTCAGGAAGTCGAAGCCTTTAATCTTCGAGAGCAGACCCGCCACGTCGAAAGCCACGGCAGCCCAGTTGCCCGTTAGAGCGTTGATGCCGAGCGAGACAAACGGAGCGATTTTGCCCAGACCGATTGCCTCGAACGCTTTACCGACGAAACCGCCAATGCCTTTAAGAAATCCCATCGTCCTCGCGCCTCCTCGCCTGCTTCCGGCAACGCCTTGCGTCCCGTTATTGCTTCTTACACTTGGGTTATCGGCGTTTGCGGCGGGATGTTTCCTGTTTTATGAGAAAAATTTGCGGCGAGAACCTGAAACTTCGCGTCGGACGGAGGAAAATGACGCGTGTGGCGAGGTTAAATCGAATCAAAAGAAGAATTTAACGCCCGCTCGACGGATACAAAACCAGCCACGGCTCGCCCTGATTCTCTTCTCTGACCTCGAAAATGGCTTCGTCTGGACGGAAACCTTCGGGGCGTTTGATTTTGTAAAAATCTCCGCGACGGCGCGGGTATTCGACGTGTTCGACCACCGCGTTATCTTTGACGAAGACGAGAAGATTGATGTCGTCGCGGCGGTCGATGCCTGTGCGTGCGAGACCCGACCAGTCGAAGCCGAGTGCGCGACGGATTTCGTCCGCCGGAGTGAAGGGCGCGAAGGTGTAAAACTTGTCCCAGTCGAGATTCGAGAGGGTTTTGAGGTCAACCGTGACTTGCGCGGTGTTGTTTCGTTTGCGCTCAATGGCCGAAGCGAGCCGTTCCTGAAGATTCATAGTAGTTGCCGAGCCTTGAGGATTGGGGCGTGCGGTGTTGCCGGTGTTGCATGATAGGAGCGCCGCCGCGCCGTTGATGATCAACACGGCGAGAAGCATCGTCCGCAGAATATTTCGTCGGCGCATGTGCTCTCTCCCTTGCGCGAGTAGTGAAACGGTTTTGCGCGAACAGGATGAAGGTAAACGAAAAGGGCACTCGCTCGCAAGAGCCGCCATGCCCTTTTGCCGCGTCGGTCGTGCCCCGAACCGCGCAAGCAGGAGATTTTTTTGAACTACACAGGCCGCAGAGTTTATTTGATTGTCCGCAGACGACCCTCGCGCAAGGCTTGCATGACGAGTTCAGCGAGTTGGGCATCGGTCGCGTTCGGATTTTGCACGGCAATCTGCCGTCCGACTTCATTGTTGTGTAAATCCATCTCTTTTTCGTTGGCGGGCTGATTGGGGTTGGTTTCGTGCGCGTCGGCAAACTCTTTGGCGAGCGATGAGCCGTGCGCTCGCGTCATCAGCGCGTTCCAGTAGGCATGTCGGAAGGCGTCGCCCTGCCCGTTGTGAAGTTGGTCGGCGGGGAAACGGCTCTGCGCTTCGGCGAGTGCCTTGTTGGCGGCACTCTGAAAATCGCGCGCGACGAAGGGATGGCGAATGATAAAACGAACTTCGGCGGGCGTCAGATTGTACGGGTAATAATCCTGCGCGTAGCCGTCCGAGCCGAGATAGGAGGGGTTTGACCAGATAACGCCGTTGCGCGAGGCAACAGTCTCCGCCAACGAGAGAGCGGGAGCCGCGACGGTTTCCGCCGCGTCTGTGGCGACGTTTGTCAGCGTCTCGCCCACCTGCTGCGCTCCGTCCACCACCGTCCTGCCGAAATCAGCCACCACATCGTCAACCCGACCGAGGTCAATTCCCAGTATCGACATTGTTCGTCTCTCCTTCGTCCTGTCTTGCTTTCAAAACACGCCGTCAAGATGGCTTGTCAAACTAATTGTCGGCGGCGCGGAGAAAAGGTTTCCTCGTCGGCGCAAGAAATTTTGGCGACGAAAGAGTAAATGGTGTTTTTTCGTCGGTCAGCAGTTTTTTTAGCAAAAGCGCGACGGTCGCGCACGATTTGATTTAGAATTCAATTCAAAATTAGCCACAGAGGCACAGAGACACCGAGTAAGCGAATGAAAAACAGTTAATTTTATTTAATCTCTGTGCATCTGTGGCTAATCCTTAACCGACATGAATCGACTCGAACAAGATTGGGTACGCGGGCGCGCTTCGCTGGCGGCAGTGGGCGGCTGGACTGCCGAGGAACTCCGTCTGGTCGCAGACCTCGGCTTCGCGTTGGCCGAACAGGGGCGACATCAGGAAGCCATCACCGTTTTTGAAGGTTTGGCCGCACTCGCACCCGCCACAGGATATTTTCAGTCGGCGCTCGGCGCGCTCTGGTTGAGGATGAATGAGCCGCGCCGCGCGCTCGAATATCTGGAAGCCGCTTTGAAGGCCGACGCACAAGACCTCGCCGCGCTTATCAATTGCGGCGAAGCGTATCTTCAACTCGGTGAACGAGAAGCGGCGACGAGAGCGTTGGAGGCGGGCATAAATTTGAGCGACGCGCGAGGCAGCGCCGAGAATACTCTATGGGCGGCACGCGCGAGAGCTTTGCTGGCGCGTCTGCAAAATTCGTGAACATGCAAAATTCGCGAACGAAGATTGCACGTTTTGTGCAGGGTAGAGCCGGATGAAAATTTTTTGCAGCGAGACGCAACATTTTTTCTGAATTGTCGATAATCATAACGAGATGGTATTTCCGTCGTGGTTGGAGGCATCGTCGTTTGGGTGTTAAGTCAAACGGCATGAACAGTTTGAGGGAGATAAGGCGATGAGCGAACCGATTTCAGGAATTGCCGGAAGCATGATGCAGAACGCGGGCGGCGCGGCTCAGGAGGCGCAAAAAGGGCAGAATGCCACGCGCTCGTTCGAGAGTTTGCTGCAACAGGGCGGCGAGCAGAAAGTTGACGCAGGCGTCGGGCAGCCGGCGCAGATTTCCGGCGCGGAACTCGAACAGATGCGGCTCGATTTGGTGCGACGCACGGAAAACTTGCCCGCGGGCGAGTCGAACCTCAAGGTGCTGGTGCCCGAACTGCTCGACACGCGGACGCGCATGGGTCTACTCAACGAAGCTCTGCAAGGCGTGCAAAAATCGCCTAACGGCGTGGATTTGCGCGGGCGTTTCTCGCAGGTCGAGCAGGAGTGGTATCAGCTTGAGGGCATCATGAAGTCGAACAAGGATTTGTCGATGGGCGAACTCTTGAGCCTACAGGCGCGGCTTTATCAAGTTTCGCAGCATGTCGAAGTGATGAGCAAGGTGGTTGACCAGGTGACGGGCGGCGTTAAGACGATTCTGAACACGAACGTTTAAGTCGAAATCGAAGTTAAAAGTGGCGTCTCGCGCCGGACGTTTCCGGCGCGAGACGCGCACACGGCGACAGGAAAATCTTCCAACTCGTTGGAGGAGAAGCAGATGGGCAACATCAACCGCGTCGGCTCGCAACAGCCGCAACCAATCGACGACAACAACGTCGCACGTCGCAACGACGCGCCGCGCCCCGTGCGCGAAGACCGTTTTGCGCGCGGATTGTCAAACGATAAGGCGCTCGCGCCGACCTCGCTCAAGCCAACGAAGGACGAGCGTGGAAACGTCGCCGCGAGGCAGTATCTCAACGACGAAGCATGGGCGCGACAGCGCACCGTCGAAGAATTGAAGACGCTGGTGCAGGCCGTGCAGGCGGGCGCGACCGATGCCTGGCAACTCACAGACCTCATCTTCTACGCGCGCCATCCTGAAATGATGGGTGTGCCGCTCACGAAAGAACATCAGGCACTGCTGGACGAGTGGAACGCCATCAGCGCGTTGCTGGTTCATCCGGTTCTTAACGAAGTCGGCGACCTTATCGGCGCAAATGTCGCGGGCGGCGAAGTGGGCGGCGCGGCGGAGATTGGGACGGCCTTTGAACGCGCCATGCGTCCCGCAGACGGTGCGGGCGGCGCAAAAAACGCGAGGTTTGACAACATCATCGTGCGTTCGGTCGAATGGTGTCCGGGTTTGTCGCCCGCGATTCTCAAGAGCCTGCTGGCGCAGGAATCAAACTTCAACACGTCGGTTATCAATCAATACGGTTACGCGGGAATCGCGCAGTTCGGGCGCGAGGCGGCGCGCGAAGTCGGCTTGCAGGTCGGGGTCGCCGGAAGCCAGTCGGACGAGCGTCTGAACCCCGCGAAAGCGATTCCGGGCGCGGCACGTTTGCTCAACATCAAGGCGCAACGCCTCGGCGAGATGGCGTTTTCGCGTTATGGTCAACCGAACGGCGCGGAGTTCTGGAAGTTTGTGCTGGCAGCCTACAACGGCGGCGAGGGAACCGTCACGCTTGCGATGGGCAACGCCTACCGGACAGGCATGGCGACGGCGCGCGCGAAGGGTCTGGTCGGCACGGAAGCCGTCAGCTTCGCACGCAACTACGCGTCGAAATGGGAAAACTTGAAGGCGGGGGGATTGGAGTCGCCACTGGGACGCGCCGCCGCAAGATACTTTCCTGCGCTCGCCGCGTCGAAGTATCAAGAGATTGGAAACTACCCGACCGCCATCGTCGAGCGTGCACGGCGCACGCGCATTTGAGTTTGAAACATCGTTCGAGATTGCAGACGCTAATCAAGTGGGACGCAAATGCGCGCGGCAAGTGAAACGTCGGGGCACTTTTAATGCATCGAGAATCACGGTGAATGTCGATGGGCGAAGTGAAGAAAGCCGTTACGGATTTGTTGGCGAACGCGCATTCGCTCGGAGTCAACGAGCACCTCTCAGCGAAGGTCGATGCGAGCAAGGGCCAAAAAGACACGCCCGTTCCGGGCATTGATGCGACAAGCCGAACGGCGCGCGGCGACGGCGAGAAAATCAAAGGAAAGCCCGACAAGGCGAGCGTCGGCAGACCCGAAGGCGACGCGCAGGAACATCAAAACAAGCAAGCTAAACTCAAAGAAAATCCCGACCACGACGCACGTCAAGAACGCCCTTCCGCACACGCCAACTCACTCAAAGAACACGGCAGACTCATCCGCGAACGAATCACACATCCGCAAGGCGAGCGACCCGAACGCCAAGGCAAAGACAAGACCTCGCAAACAGGCGAGCGCGGCCAGTCCGAATCTTCAACAAATTCTTCAACAAAATCTTCGGAAAAAGATTCACGCGGGGAAAATTCATCCCATTCGTTGCGTTCTGGCAACAACGAGAGGACATACGGCAACGGTCACACTCACAACGTCTCGTCCGACGAAGAACACGGCCACGGGCATCAACGCTCGGAAAATCGCGGGCGACCCGACCGTCCTCAAGGGCAAAGCTCTTTTGGTGATGGCGTCGAGTTTCTGCGAAGCGCAGTCGAACAGAGGGATTTGCCGCCGGAGTTGCGCGAAGCCGTCAACCGTGTGCTCACGACGTTGGAGCGAAACGGCAACGCTCTTTCCGTCGATGACGCGAAGCTACAGAAGCAAATTGAACACGCCTTCAACTCGCTGAACCGCGCCACGGAACACGCGTCGAATCGGGCGGGACAGGCGAATGATTCGGTTTACAAGTCGGTTGACAAGCAAATCGGAAACCTAGAACGCTACATCGAACGCGTCTTGACGCAGGCGGGTCGCGCATTCGATAGAGCGGGCGTGCCTTCCGCTCCGATTGAAGAAGCCGTACAGCAAACCTTCGACGAACTGACCGCCGCACTCAACCTCGGCAAGCACTTCGACCGTTTGGAGAAGACGGGCGGCGAAGTCGTGCGTCGCGCAGAGGCAGCTGTGTGGCGCCTACTTCTGAACGAAGCCACGCGCGGGCGTGGCGACACATCGGGCGAGCACGGTCAACCCGTCGGCGTGCAAGGCGGGCGACTTCATCCCGCCGAAATCCTGAGAGATTTGCGCGCGGGCGCATTTCTACCGACGCAGGAAGCCTCGAATCCTTTTCCTTTGACGGGGCGTGCGCGCGTGGCGACTGAGATGATGGAGTTGATGCGAACGCTCGACGCCGTTGACCGTTTCATGCGCCAGTTGGAAGCGCAGGGCGGCGGTAGAGGCGGCAACGGAACGGCGGCGAACACGTTCGGTCTGCCGGGTAAATCGGCGACGGGCTTGGAGATGGCGGCGTTGGAAGAGTTGTTGGCCTTCTTGCAGCAGCCGACGTTGCCGGGGCGCGCGGGTCGCAATCAGATAGAGGCGTTTGTCCGCGCGTTGGGCGGCATGTTCGTCGATGCACATGGACAGACGTTGCTGGCGGCGCCGGACGGCACGCCGCTCAAACTAGACAAGATGCTGTGGCTCAGCACGGCGGGCGGTCTCATCGGTTCATCGTTTGAAGGGGAACTATTTCCCGTGCGTCTCTCGCCACTCATCGTTCACGGCTTCGACGCCATCTACTCCCTAATCGGTTTCGATGGTCGCACACTCAACGCGCCGCGCTACGCCGCCGTGCAAGTGCAGGTCAACGGTTCGGAGATGGAATGGGTGTTCGGGCAAAAGCCGTTCACCGAAGGCTGGATGCGCGCACTCATTGAACGTCTGAAAGACTCCGCCGTGCCCGACCACAATTTGCTCGGAGAGATGTTGGAAGAAGCACTGGTTGACAGTCGCTTTCACGCGATTCTTCTTCAAGGGACGGTGGACGAAGGCGTCGCCGTGGCCGATTCCTTCTCGGTGACAAGACTGCTGCCCGAAGCCTCCGGCCAGATAGCGTTTGAACCCGCGTAAGCGCAACGCGCCGTCGCTTTGTGCATCAAACATCCTCGCCCCTATATCTCGGACGTTCAAAAGTTCAAGCCACGCATGTCTGCATTCGATTACACACACGCGCGACGACGCGACTACGACCTCCGTTCTATAGAACATGAGCGACGCATGCTCGCGGAGTACAGGCGGCGGGAGGCGGGCGACGCGACGCTGCTGCAACCGCTCGCCAATGCATGCCGTCGTGCTGCTGCCTTTGAATGGCAACTCTTCACGGAAGCCGACACTGTGCGCCGTCTCTGGGGCGAGAGCGCGCGTGCACTCGCGCAGGGCTTCACACGCCGACGCGCAGGCTTCGACCCCAGTCCAGACCAATTCACGCTCGCGCTTCATCTCGCCATCGCCGCACGCGAAGGCGATGCCTTCACGTCGCTCGCGCTCGCTGCACCTAACTTGCGCGCGGGCGTCTTGCGCGAAGCGCGTGCCTTCCATGATTCGCGCGCACACTTTCATCTGGCAGAAGGTTATGCGCTCGTCGCGCGTGCACTCGTCGAGCGAGAGTCGGAGACGGCGCTTCAGGCCGTGGAAATACTCGATGCAGCGCGCGAGGAGAGCGATTTCGGTTGGTGGTCGAGACACTTTCCCAACGCACTGGAAGCCGCTTGGCGCATGAGCGAACACGAAACAGTCTGCGTGCTGCTCGGCGCGGTCGCGCGTCGCATCATCGAAAATTTGCCCGAAGCCGGAGACGTGCAGACGGAACAAAGCGAGGAACTGGCCGAGAGGTTTGCGAGAGTGACGGATGAAACGTTGCTGCGTCTCGACAAGTTTGTCGAACGCGACCGCAATCATCATCCGAAACTTTACGTATGGTTGCCGGGACTGGCGTTGTGCGCGTTGGCCGCGAGCGCGGGACTCCCGATGCACTGGCTGGAAGAACGCCACGCCTCACACTTCAACGGCTACGAACGACTCCCGTCCGCGCTGCTCCGAAGCACAACTCAAAACTAAATTGCTCGCTACTATTGCTCGCTGCTGCTGCCGCTTAAAAATTTTCGGCGAGGGCGGCGGAACGCGTGGGAGCGATGCCTTCATTGTCGGAGAGGAAGGCAGGCGATTGGAGCGCGGCGCGCATGGAGATGCGTCCGACGGGTTGGACGTTGAGTTCGGGAGCGAGTTCTTGATAGGAAAGGACGCTCAAGGTCGGGAATTCGAGTTCGACCATCTTGCGGACGAAACGACGCAATTCCATGTCTGTGATGATGACGGGCTTTTGTGCAGTGGGCGGCAGATTGGCAATCTCGCGTCGGAGTGCTTCGAGAATGTCGTGCGCGATGGCGGGGTCGAGCGAGAGAAAGGAGCCGGTGGATGTGCGTCGAATCGCGCCGCGAATCACGTCTTCGATTTCGGGGTCGAGCAGATAGACAAAGAGCGTGTCGCGGCCTTCGGTGAAGCGATAGGAGATGTAGCGTTTCATCGAGGAGCGGACGTATTCGGTCAGCATCACCGTGTCTTTTTCGATGCGACCCCACTCGGAGAGCGCGTCGAGGATTGATTTCACATCGCGAATCGAAACGCCTTCCTGTACGAGTCGCTGCAACACGTCGGTGAACTGGTGAATCGTGACCACCTTCGGCACTACTTCTTCGACGAGTTTGGGCACGCCGCGCGCAGTGAAGTCGAGCAGCGCCTGCGCCTCTTGAATCCCGACGAACTCATGCGCGTATTTCTTCATCACGCGCGACAGATGCAGAGAGATAACTTCGGCAGGCTCCCACACCTTGAGTCCGGCGAGTTCAGCGACGGCGCGTTGTTGCGCGGGAATCCATGCGCCGGGTTTCAAGTCGGCGGGGTTGAGCACGTTTTCGCCGTCGAGGTTGAAGATGCGAATGTTCTCGGCGGAATCGTTAACGTAGACGCAATCGTGGCGGACGCGCCCGCGTGCGACGGGCACTTCCTTGAGCGCGATGAAATATTCGTCGGGCTTGAGCGGCGCGTTGCCGCTCACGTAGATGCTCGGCAGCAGCACGCCGAGGTCGTAATAAATGGCGGTGCGGAGTTGCGGCAACTCTTCGCGGAAACGCGCGCCGGAGAGCGTCGCCTTGTCGATGAAAGGCGTGAGTTCGGTGCTGACGACGACGGCGAGCGGCACGGCGAATGTCGGTTGCACATCGTCTTGCCCGCTCGTCGCTCCGGTCTTGGCGAGTCGTTCCGCTTCCTCGCGCGCACGCTTCTGTTGCGTACGGTAGAGTGTGAAAGCGATGAAGGCGAGCAAGGCACCGCCGATGAAGAAGGGGATGTGCAGACCGGGAATGAGCGCGAGCACAAGGAGCAACGCGGCGGCGACGGCGACGGGTCGCGGGTTGGCGAGTAGTTGGAGACTGATGTCCGTGCCGACGTTTGAATTATCGTCGTCGGAATTGACGCGCGTCACGACGATGCCCGCCGAGACTGTTATCAACATCGACGAGATGATGGCCGCCAGCCCGTCGCCGATGGTCATGACGGTGAAACGTTGCGCCGCTTCGCCGATGGGCATGCCCTTGTCGAGCACGCCGATGGCGAGTCCGGCGACGCTGTTAATCAACGCGATGACGATGGTGGCAATGGAATCGCCTTTGACGAATTTCATCGCGCCGTCCATCGCGCCGTAGAGTTGCGATTCCTTCTGCAAGGCGGAGCGCATCTGCCGCGCGTTCTCCTGCGAGATAAGGCCGGAACGCATATCTGCGTCGATGGACATCTGCTTGCCTGGCATGGCATCAAGCGTGAAGCGCGCGGCTACCTCCGCGACGCGTTCCGAACCCTTCGCCACGACGATGAACTGCACCACCAGAATCATCAAAAACATCACCGCGCCGACAATCAGATTATTGCTGCCGCTGAATCTGCCGAGCGTTTCAATCACGTCGCCCGCGTAGCCGTGGACGAGGATGCTGCGCGAGACGGAGACGCTCAGGCAAAGTCGGAAAAGAGTTGTGAGCAGCAGGATGGTCGGGTAAGAGGTCAACTGCAAAGGCGTCGAGATGTAGAGCGAACTGGCGAGGACGACGAAGGAGATGCCGAGATTGAGAACGAGCAACGCGGAGATGAGCGGCGTCGGGAGCGGGACGAAGAGTGTTCCGATGGCGAGCATGACGGCGACGGGCAGCAGCAAGTCGCTGTGGCGCGACAACACTTGAAGCATGTTGCCGTTGCGTATCTCGCCCCACAGTTGTGCCAGTCGCTTCAAAAGACTGTCCATACTTGCCACCTACACCGTCTACAAATATTCCAGCACCAAAAAGACCAGCGCCGCCGTGAACAGTGTTCCGGCAATCATGATGAGCACTTCATACAAGGTGAAATAACCGAAGAACCTATGGTCAGAACTCGGCCAACTAGAACGCATGGTGACCGTCTGCGCCTGTGTCGTGGCGACGGGGAGCGCCGATTGCGACGTGCGCGCCAGTTGCGCGGCCATCTCGGCGGGCGGTTGGAGCGAGACGGGCGGCGGCAATTTTTGCGGCAAGAGCGTGTCGAGCACGACGAGCGATGCGGGTTCGTGAAAAATCAGGATGCAATTATTTTGCGCCGCCGTTTGTGCGGTGGGAATCAGCATGAGTCGGTCGCCGTCGCGCAGCCGTCGCACGCTCTCGACGGGTTCGCCGTTGACCGCCACCATCCCGACGCCCTGCGTCTCAATGATGACGCCGCTCCAATCTTTACGCATGATGCCCCGCACGGTTTGGAGTGTGGCGGCGTCGAATGAGAGGTTTTGTCCCGTGGCATCCCAACCAAGCGACATCTCGGCGCTGTCGATGGCGACGCGCCGACCGTTCTGTCGCCCGCCTTCGACGACGAAATAAAAAGTATCCTCCTCGGTGCGGAGGCTGTCGAGAATCGCCGCGAAACTGCGCGTACGCGTCTCTTCATCCTCGGACGGAGCGAGGGTTTGCAGCGTTGCGTCGTCGGTCGCACTGAGACTGTCGTCGAATTCGCCTTCGCCCGTAAAGGCGCGATTCTGCGTGGGTTCGGGCGTTTGGGGGAGGTCGGCGTCGGTGTCTGGAAGCGTAATCGTGATAACGTAGTTGCCGATGCGGAGGCGGTCTTGGGAGGCGAGCGGGCGGCGCATCTCGCGTGCGAGTGGTTCATCGTTGAGACGCGTGCCGTCGGCGCGGTTGATGAGCAGCATCTGGCCGTCTTCGTTGATGATGATGGCCTGTTCGGGCGCAATCCCCGCGCCATTGAGACAGAGAGAGGCTGCCGCGTCACTGCCGATGGTAATGATAGGCCCGTCAAACAGTCTCGCATCGTGGGGCGGAGTGTCGGGCGCGTCCCCATTACGATTGATGGTCAGTTTAATCGCCATGCCAGCCGTGAGGAGCATCATCATACTTCACTGCCAACCGCACGCGCCGCCATCGTGGCGAGAGGGAATTCTCTCGTCGGCGCTGTGGCCGTTGGCAATCGCTCCGACTATTTGACATCATCTGCGTGGCTTAATACTATCACACCGCCACTTCCCCATAATAACCGAATCCTGCTGAAACCTTCAGAGGAGGCGCGAGATGAACAAGCCGATTTCCACTCCATCGGGCGACCACAACAACTCTTCCTCAAACGTCGCCGCTCCGAACGATAACTATACAGACCTCTCATCGCTCTTTCATTATCCCTCGCTCGGACGCCTGTTTGAGGGCGCGACGAGCGCATCGGCACTCGCGGAAATGCGCTCGCGTCTCACGCGGAGCCATCAGGAATTGGAGCGCGTCGTCCGTCAGGGCACGCCAGAAGACGCCGCACGCGCCACACGCGCCGCACGCGCCTACGCCGTCACCCTCTCGCTCCTCGACGAACTCGAAAAATTACAACGCGCTGGCGGCGGTGCGACGACAAAATAAGAATTTTACGTTGCGGATGTAAATTTTCAGCGACCAAAAAAATTTCGGCGCGAGAGGAAACATTTTCCGCGAAACGCCGATAATTAGACCGACAGCGGAAATTCGCTTAAAATAAGCCCCTGATGAAATTTCAAAAATTTGCTGCGAGCCACTATCTCCGGCATTTTGTTAAAGTTAGGGAGGGGAAGTAAATGGCTATCAACAACGATGCGATGATTAGTCCGATGCCGACCGTGCAGCCGCAGACACCGACCATGCCGTCGGCTCTGCCGCCGATTCAGCAACAACCGAAGGAGCCGGGAAAATTTTCCAAGATTTTCGGCGGCATCGTCGGCGGGGCGTTGAACATCGTCGCGCCGGGCGTCGGCGGTCTCATCGGCAGCTTCATCAATCGCGGCGGCGGTGTCGATACGACCAATGTCCAGTCGATGCTCGACAGGCAGATGCAACAGTCGATGAACATGCTCGCCATACAGAACCGCGTGCAATCGCAGACGCAGGAATTCACCACCGTCTCGAATCTTTTGAAGGCACGCCACGACGGCGAAATGTCGGCGGTCAACAACTTCAAGGCATAAACGGACGACGCTTCGGAAGCGAGAGAGATGAAACTGAGCGACGTAAAGCCGGCGGACGAAGAACTCCGCGTGCTCCTCGAAGCGGGATTTGTGCTGCGCGAGGCGGGCAAACTCGACGAGGCCGAAGAAGTCTTTCGCGGCGCGATGGAACTGCTGCCACAGTCGGATGTGCCGCGCGTCGCGCTCGGCACGGTGGAGTTGCGGCGCGGTCGTTTCGCCGAAGCGCAGGCCGCTTGCGACGAGGCTCTGCGTCTGCGTCCTGAAAGTCTCTATGCACGCGTGCATCGCGCCGAGGCGCTTTTGTTTCAACAGTCGCGCGCCGAAGCCGAGGCCGAACTTCAGGAGATTATCGAAGCCGACCCCGCCTCGCCACACAGTCGTACGGCGCGTGCGCTCATCGAAGCCGCCGACCTGATTTGTTCCGCGCAGGGCAGTCAGGCTGTGAGCGGTTTGAAGTAAAAGCGCGGACGGCTCAAAACGTCTTTAATTGCGAGGGCGCATGAAAATCAAAGGCAGTTCACCCCTGAGCAGCGGCGCGGAATCGCTTGAGTCGCTAGACCCGCGCGATTTACGCAAAGCCATCGAGAGCGACCGTTTCGCCGCCGCGCTCACGCAATTCGAGGCACAGGCCGGAGCCACCGACGGCGCATCCTCAGCCAATAACACCACTCGCGCCGCACTCGAACAGATTGCTAATTCCTCTGACCTCGCCACGGGCGAAGGCGCAGCATCCGCCGTGCGCGAATCTGCGCGCTACATGATTCGTTCGCGTCTGAGCGATAAATACCGCGACTCCGAGCACGCGCAACGCCTCGTCACAGACCTCAGCGACTACGTAGCTAACGACCCACTCCTGAAGAACAAATTGCTGTCAATCCTGCACAGAGTACGGACGGGATGACATGTCGCGTAGCGGCGAAAAAACCGAACAACCAACCGACAAACGCCTGCGCGATGCGCGGCGGCGCGGGCAGGTTGCGAAAAGCCAAGACCTCACTTCCGCCATACTCTTTATCGTCGCCGTCGCAGTCTTCTGGATGGCGAGCAGCCGCATGGGCGACTGGCTCGGCGCGAGCATGCACGAACATCTCACCTTTGCCGCATCCTTTCACGGCGTGCTCGACCGCACGACGGCTCTCGCCGCTCTCATGAACGGCGTCAAGACAATGACGCTGGTGCTGCTGCCGCTTCTCGCCGCCCTATTCGTGATGGCCGCGCTCGTCGCTTACCTGCAAGTGGGTTCCATCTTCGCTTTTGAATCCGTCAAGCCGAATCTCAACAAACTCAATCCGGCGGAGAGCGCCAAACAAAAATTCTTCAAGGGTCGTCCATACATCGAACTCGTCAAGACGCTTTTGAAGATGGTGATTGCCGCCACGGTTATCGGCCTTGTGCTCTGGTCTGCGCGCCGCGACCTCATCGAACTGACGCGACAACCGATGGTGCGCGTCGCTCCCTATGCGCTCGCGCTCATCTTTGAAATCGGCTTGAAAGTCGGCCTCGCCTTCGTCGCCGTCGGCGTCGCGGACTATTTCTTGCAACGTTTCCTTTTCCTGCGCGAGATGCGTATGACGAAGCAGGAAGTGAAAGAGGAATGGAAGGAGACGGAAGGGAATCCGGTTTACAAGAGCGCGCGGCGACAGATGCACCGCGAGATTTTGATGCAGAACATGATGACTGCCGTCAGGCGTGCTGACGTGGTGGTCGTCAATCCAACACACTTAGCCGTCGCGCTCAAGTATGACCGCGCGGAGATGTCTGCGCCGACGGTGCTAGCGAAGGGCGCGGAACTCATCGCCGCGCGCATACGCGAAGTGGCTGAAGAATCGGACGTGCCCATCATGCGCGACGTGCCGCTCGCGCGTGCGTTGTACGACCTCGAAATCGACGCAGAGATACCCGACGAACTTTATGAATCGGTGGCGGAAGTTTTGCGTTGGGTCTATCGACTGGCGGAGGAACGCGGGGAGGTGACGAGTCATGCCTGAGATTGGCGGCGTCGGCGGAAGCGGCGTCGGTTCGCAGGGACAGGGAGCGACGGGTCGCGTCGATGAGGCGCGGCAGGCGAACGCGCCCGCCAACACCCCGACTCCCGTCGGACAACCCGGCACGCTCGGTCAGCCCGTCGGATTGCCTGTGCCCGGTGCGCCGGGAGCGGGGCAGTTGATGCCCGATGTCCTCACGGGGCGCGACGCCACGCAGTTGGCGGCAGCCGAACGTATGCGCGCGGCGGGCGGTGCGTCCGCCACCGAACAACTGCTCGGACTCAATCAACAACCCTCGATGATTGGCGTGCTCGGCGCGCCTCCCGGCAACAGCGAGGCACTACGGCACATGCAGCCCACGATGCGTCGCACGATTATGCGCGGCCTGCTCGACAAGCAACGCGAACGCATGCGCCAACTTGCAGGCATCCTGCGCGACTCTGAACGCGATGGCGATTCAGACCACCCAAACGACGGAGAAAAAGAGGATTTAACTCAAGAATTCAGCGAATTTCTGTCGGCACTCGACGGTGCACACCTCGGTCGCGCGCGACGCGAGTTAGGCCATACGGCGCGGATGCTCGATCTTTTGGATGAATTGTTGATGATGCAGGATTACGCGCTCAGCCAGATGGGAACATTCTCGCAAGGTTAAACCACACCCCGAAGTCATCTCTCACATATCGCCGCCATCGACGCGACATCAGGCAACTCTCAAACGTTGCCGCCCGCATCGGTCTGCGTCGGAGCGGGCTGCTTTTGTTGTTGTTGCGCCGCATTCTTCATGGCGAGCAGGACGGCGCGTGCGCGCAAGGTCGTCGCGCGTTCGCCCGCCGGGTCGAGTTCGATGGCCTTCTGTAAATCCGCGATGGCTTCGGCGATGCGCCCGTTTTGCAAAAAGATTTCGCCGCGACCCGCTAAGGCGTCGGCGTTGGCGATGTTGAAGCGGAGAGCTTTGGTGTACTCCTGTTCGGCGGCGTCGAGTTCGCCGAGACGATGATGCGCGGCGGCGAGGTGGCAATGGAAGACGCTATCGAAAGGGTCTGCGGCGACAAGGCCGCGATAGATTTGTCGTGCCTGTTCGACGCGGCCTGATGTGAAAAATTGGTATCCGACCTGCGCGATTTCGTACAGCGTCTCGCGTGTGAGACCGACAAACTCCGCGAGGTTGATTTCACCGTGAACGAGACGCGCCGCCAGTTCAGGCGGCACGTCTGCTACGGATTTGTTTTGGTTCTGTGAATCGGCCATCATCGTCTCACCTCCATCCGTCGAATAGTCGCCCGATGTCGCGCCTCTCGTCAAACGCACGGATGTTTGGTGTCACGCGACGCATCAAGCATAGAGACGACTGCGACTCGACGTGTTGCGACCCGCATTGAGTTGTTCGCTGAGCGAGTTGAGGCGCGCGATGGCGTCGTACATATCGGCGAGCGCGCGGAAGGCGTCGCGCATGGCTCTGATGTGTTTGCCGCGGTCGTAGCGCCCGTTGGTTTCCCAACGCGCTGCGCCGCCGTCGTCCGAGTAAGGGTTGTAAGTGTTTTGCGGCGAACTCCACGAATCGACCCAATTGCTGACCAGACGCTCAAAGAGCGAATTAGCCCAATCGCGGTTGAACGGGGTCGCGGCGCGGTCGGTGGTTGGCGGATGCAAATCGCCGCCGGTTTTGAATGAATCGCCGCCGTTTTCGCTGCCGATAATCTCCTTGCCCTTGTACGACCAATCATCAGCCTCTCTGCCCTGCACGACGACATCGAAGCCTGAATAATCGTTGGTGCGTTGGCGTCCGTCCTGCGTCACGGTGCCGATTTGGCCTTTGCCCTTGTCGATGTCGGACACTTTCACATAGTCGTTGCCGCTGATGATTTCGAGTTGACCAGTGACGGTCATGCCCGACGCGCCGCCGGGAACGGTCGTGACGTGAATCTCCGTGCCGTCGCCGAGGACGAAGGTCGTGTTACGTTTGAAATCCCAATCGACAGAGCCTTCGCGGTCGCCTTCATCGACGTGCGGGTCGCCGTGGATGCGGGTGTTTGCGCCGTCCGGCCCCGTAATCTTCCACTCATACTGGCCGAGCATCTCGATTTTGTAGCCGCCGGGAGTGGTAATCACGTCGCCGCTGACCTGTAGGCTGCCCGCCGGATGCGCGCTATCGGCGGGCGTCGGCGGCGGCACGGGCGCGCACTGGCACAGAGCCGAAGTCGTCCCCATCTTATCGACCAACGCCGCGAATTTATCCGTGAAGGTGCCGAGTGCGTTGGCGGCGTCGGTGACGGAATCGAGCAACTGAAGCAGTTCAGGATTGAGGCCACGCAGGGAGAAAGCGTTGAAGCCGAGATTGAAGAAGTTGAGTTGATTGGCGACGAATGGGACGCGCGACATCTTTTTGTCCTCCGTTACTTTGATGGCTGTAAACTTTTCAAATCTTCGCTGACGAAACTCGCTTGATTAACCGCGACGGCGAATCTCTATCTTTTCTATGGCAATTATCGGCGGCGCGCGGGAAATGTTTCGTCGTGGAATAACTGTGGCTATAAACCGCCTACAAAAATTTGCCACAGGACACGGAGACAGAGATGAAGCAAGGGCAAGCAAACGAATCACTCGTTTCTCTGCGCTTTTGCCTTTTACCCTTTGCCTCTCTCCGTGGCTCCATGGCTAATTCGAGTTTTGAGCGTCGTTCGAGGGTTATGCGTCAACGGTGTCGGATAAAACGCCGCTTTCTTGAAGGCGGTCGCGCAAGTGTTGGATGGCTTTGGAATGGAGACGTGAAATCCATGATTTGGAGATGCCCATTTCGGCGGCGAGACTCGTCATGGAGCGATGTTTGAAGTAGAGCGAGTCAATTAAGTGTTGTTCTTCTTCGGTCAAAAGTTTGACGGCCTGAATGACGACGCCGATTAATTCTCGCTGTTCAATCTGCTCCATCGAGAGCGCATGCTGGTCAACGAGTTCGGGCATCGCGTCGCTGTCGAGCGAGAGGAGATAGGTTGGAATCAAAGTGTCGATGAGCGATTCGACGTTGGCGATGTCGTCATCGACCGACCCCGTGTTGCTCTCGGCGCGCGCCTGTTCATCGTCGGCGGCAGATTGCAGAAGGTCGTTGGCTTGCGCGGTAAAGCGTTCGCGCCCGTGCGTGGGTGTGCGCGTGTAGATGCCCATTTCGCGCAGTCCGTCGAAGATTGCGCCCTTGATGCGATAATGTGCGAAGGTGGAGAAGGCAACGCCGCGCCGTGGGTCGAAACGCTCGGCGGCTTCGATGAGTCCTACGTCGCCGTAGGCAATCAGGTCGCGCAGGTCAACGGGGACGTGCAAGTTATGCATCGCCTTGATGGCGAGCGCGCGGACATACGAGCGATGTTGCTCGACGAGTTGGTCGCGGTTGACGAGCGTCGATGGTGTGAAAGGCTCCTGCATTGGTCGAGGCCACAGGAATCAATTTCGCAATCAAAATTGATGGTGACAATTTGAAACGCGAGCCGGATTATAACTTATTCGGATTAATTATCGTACGGATTCGCCATATGTTGTCTGCCGACACGCGCCACGAACACCATGCGCGAGGCGACAAACACAGACGCGGAGATTGATAACTCATGACTTTGCGCGCAAATTTACGGTACAATCGTCGTCAATAAATCCCCCGAAAGTTAATTGTGGCGTCGAGGGTCGGGCGAGGGAGGAAGCGGCGGATGCAAACAGAGTCCTCGACCCGAAGGGGTTCACGCATGCTGTCAAACGCAAACCATTTGAGAGGCCACGACGTTCGGACAATACGGCGCAAGGCTTCGTCTATGTGGCGACTCGTCGTGCTGCTCGGCCTGGCGTGTCTGATGAGCGCGTGCGGTGAAAAGTCCGTGGCGCGAGTCTCGACGGAGGGTGATGCCATTGAGATTATCAGCGTGTTGACGGAGCACGGCTTCGAGGTTGAGAAGAAATCTGCGGCGGAGGGTGCGGCGGCGCGTTGGGATGTGGTGCTCGACGAGGGTTGGTTTGGTAACGGCGAAGTGGCAAGGGCGATGCAGGTGCTTCGTTATTACGGGCTGCCGCGACCGGATGAAAAACCCGCGCAGGATGCGGAGGCCGGAATGTTTCCGTCGCCATCGGTCGAAAAGATGCGGCAGTTGAAAGAACGCGAACGCGAAATGGAACGCAAACTCCGCATGTTGCCCGGCGTCGCACGCGTCAACGTGACCATCGTCCTGCCCGACGAAGATGCGCTTAAACTCAATCCATATCCGGCCACGGCGAGCGTCTGGATTGTTCATCAGGAAGCGAAGCCTGCTTTTTCCGGCGAGCATGTGCAGAATCAGGTGGCGGGCGGCGTCCCCGGTTTAAAACCGGAAAGCGTCACGGTTTTGACGACCTATGAAGCGCCGCCGCTCGTCCCGCGACAGGAGTTGAGTCAGCGACGCCGCAATAATCTGCTGCTAGCCGGAGCGGTTGCGCTCGTCGCGGTGATGAGTTTTGTGCTGCTGGTCATGCTGCTGCAAATGCGTCGGCAACGCAGCGAACTCGCTTCCTTACGTGAAACAAGTGAATCTCAGTTGGAAGATGCAGAGACGGATGCCGACGCCGCTCTTGAATCGTCAACGGGCGTCGAGCAGCGACAGTTGAGCAACGAACAGAACACCGTCGGCGCCAAGCGTCTACCGCTTTCGACGCCCGACAAACAATCAAACGCGAGCGCGGGCAGTCGAACCGCGACGGGCGACGCCGCCGTCATCAAATAGCACGCGCATTATCGAATAGCACGCGCGTCGTTCTCCGCAAAGACGTTTGAAGGTCTACGGCTCAGACGATTGAATGATGTCTACCGCCGCCGAATCGAAACGCACTGATATTCTGCTGACGCTGGCGTTGGCCTTCGACGACGCCGGAGCGACCGAAGAACGCGGCGACGGCTCAATCCTCGCGTCGCCTTCGGTTTTATCGACGCTCGGAGAGGCCGAGCGTCTCGCCGTCGAACGACGCGCGGCGTGGTACGCAAAACTTCCTTACGATAAGCAGGCACAATGGCTCGCACACGTCCTCGGTCGCGTCCGACCGCATCCCTCGCCACTTGATGAGAATGTTCATCATTCACACGTCGTCGAAATTCTGCGCCACGAACCGCCCCGCATTCAAGAACTAATCCTCCGACATCTGCCGCCCACATTGGCTGCCAGTTGCGCGCAGGCGCTTCTTGCAAACGCAGGGACATCCGGCCAAACAACTTCGACCACCGACGCAGATGAGCAAACAGCACTCGCACCGGAAGTGATGGACGTGGTTCGACGGACGTTTCTGTCGAATTTCGTCTCGCTCAACGAATTGGCGAACCCACGTCATCTGGATGCGCTATCGGGCGTCGAGGTGGCGCGGCTGATACATCTGCTTGGCGTGCGCGAGACGGCCATCGCGTGCCGCGGCATCAAACGTGCGGAAGCCGTCGGCTCATTCCTCCGGCGTTTTCCGGCGGAGGATGCGCGCGCCATCGCCACGCACATCGCCACCTTAATCAGCGTCGAACCGCAACGCGTCGCCATCGCCGAGCGGTTGGTTCATGAAGCCTTGAGCGCGGAGCCGGAACCTTCCGCGATGTTGAATCGTCTCGGTATACGCCTGCTGGCAATCTCGCTCGACTCCGATGATGAGACACAGCTTCGTTACACCGCGCAGAAATTACCGCTCGAAGTCGCACGCGCGCTTGCGGAGATGGTCGGCGCAGAGGGCGCGCGTGTTGAACGCGAGTGGCGGCAAATAGTCGTGAGGGAGGCGGAGGCTGTGGCCGTGAGTCTGCGTCGCGCCAAGACTTCGAGACAGAGGCAGGATAAAGTTAATCTTACGACAAACGCGACCGACGGCGTGACGACGCCGGACTCGGACGCTAGCGAAGCGACAAACTTATGAGCGCCGGAAACGTCATCAAAAATCCCACGTTGAAAGAGCGTGCGAAATCGCCGAACGGTGTGATGAAACGCGCCGTCGTGGATGCGCGGAGCGAGGCGCGACGTATCCTCTCGGAAGCGGAGCACGCGGCGACGGAGATTCGCGCACGCGCCGAGCAGACGGCGGCTGAGCTACGCGAGGCGGCCTATCAAGAAGGTCTGGAAGCGGCGCTGCTCGAACTCAACGAGCATCTGCTCGAAGCGCGTGAGCGGCGCGATACGGCGCTCAAGGAAGTGGAGCAAGACGTGTTGCGTCTGTCGGTTAAACTCGCGGAGAAGATTGTCGGGCGCGAACTGGAACAGAACGAAGCGACTCTGGCCGACATCGTTGCGACCGCGATGCGACACGTCAGGCAACACGAAACGCTCGTCGTGCGCGTTAATCCTTCCGACTTGCCAAACGTCCTCGCGCATCGCGAACGTCTCGACCCGACGGGGCGCGCGCGTTTTCTCGACGTGGTTGCAGACCCGCGCGTCGCACAGGGCGGCTGCATCATTGAAAGCGAATCCGGCACCATCAACGCGCAACTTGAGACGCAACTGCGTGTCCTTGAACGCGCCCTGCTCGCCCGCGCCGAGGGCACCAGCGGCCAATAGCCGCACCATCATCCCGTTAAAAACCACGCCATAGAAAATTAAAAACGAGCAATAAACTCATTCCAAGCACGCAACTTCTCGCCCTCATTGCCGATAACTAAAACGAGACCAACACGGCGGCGACCGTCGAAAAGCGGGCTTTTACCGCAACGAACGAGGCGCACGGAAGGAGCGAATTGGTGATGTCGTCAAATACGGTGCAAAATTCGACGCAGGTTGCGGCGGCGCAGGGCGGGGAGCCGCAAGTGGCTTTTGATGTGACGTTGCCGCGCGCCAATGCTTCACGCGAAGAGATTGCACGCGCTGTCTTTCAGCATTTCGGTTTCAGCGACGCCGACGCCGCCTTCCTCCGCCAACGCTTCGGCACCGACCCCGTCGCCTATTTTGCGCGCACTTTGCAATTCAATCCGCGCTCCATCTCGCGCCGCACCGACGGTCAAGCCAGCATCCGTATCCAACTCGATCAGTCCGACTTCAACACGCTCCGCACCTTAGCCGCCGAACGTCGCGCGCAGAACTCGAACCCGCTCACAACCCCGACCACCACGACGCTCAACCCCAACACCACACTCGCTTCACGGCAGGGCATCACGACCGCAACCAACACGCGCGCCACCATCGAAAACAGGTTGCCGCTTCCGTCGCCAGCGCCGACGCCGACCCCTACGCCAACCCCAACGACAACGACTACCACGACGACAAACGATAATCCGACCACGACGAATCGCAACGAAGAAGGCGTCGGAGCGTTTTTCGAGGGCGCGATTGCGGGCGATTTCAGCGGCAACGATTCTTGGAGCAAAGTGGGCGGGCAGACGTTGGTCGGTGTGATTCCTATCGCCGGACAAATCGCCGACGCTCGCGACACCGCCGCCGCGATTGGCGATATTTGGAACGGCAAAGAAGGCGGATGGGTGAATCTCGGTGCGGCTCTCGTAGGTTGGGTGCCGCTCTTTGGCGACGCGGCTAAGGGCGCATTTCGCGTCGGTCGCAAGGCCGTCGCCGTCGGCGGAGAAGAAGTTTTACAACGCACTTTGACACAGAGTGCGCAGGAAGTGACCGAACGCACCATCAGAGAGGGAACCGAAACTACCGTCGAAAACACGGACGTGCTCGCGCGTCGCGGCTTCTCTCAGCCAACCACGACGGGCGACCCGAACCTTCCTGCGGGCGAAGGTTTTACAGACAAGTTTGGCAACATCACCTTCTCGACGCGTGGCACGCCGACCGACCGCGCACTCGTTCTTCATCATGAAAAGGTGCATCAATTTCTCTCGCCGAAGTTTAATCTGCTCCGCGAATTTCGCGCTGACGCTCGCATGACGCTTTATCAAAAATCTTCTTTCATGCGATATTTGGAAGAGGCGATGGCCGAAACCTACGCGCAGCTTCGCGTCAACGGCATCAAGGGCTTGCCCGACGGTATTCGTTTCCCTATCACGAATGGTTACGTCGAGCTACGCCACGTCGTCGCCGAAGGTGCCATCGGCGCGGTCACTGTGGGCGGCATCACCTACGGCGCATACGTCATCGCTGACCACGCGACGCAACCCAACAATGACCGAAACAGATGACCAGCGATGAAGCAATCAGCCTAGCCAAACAGACAGCGCAACAGGAAGGATGGGCGTGGGATGAACCCGCGCGCGCCTCGAAGCATCGACGCTTCGGCGTCGTCGGCGCGGCATACTGGGAAGTCGTCTCTAACGCCAACGTCATCGGACGCAACGTTCGTATCCGCATCGACGACGCGACGGGCGAAGTCTTACAAAAGAATTTCCTCCCGCGTTGAATCGACCATCCACGCCTTTTTCAAAATCAAAGGATTGCCACAGAGACACGGAGGCACAGAGACAAAAGAAGGAAAAGGGAAAGGGTAAAACGTCAAAATAGGAACTGCATTTACTCTCTCATTTGCCTTTTAACCTTTCCTTGTGCCCTATCTCTGTGCCTCCGTGTGTCTGTGGCAAATGTCGAATAGTGCTTTCCAAGTTTTCGGCGTGAAGTATAATAATCGACACGGGAATTTCGTTGCGATGCTTAATTTGAACGGATACATTGAAGCTGTCGATTGGATTACGTCGGTCGAGGTGCGCGGGCGTGTGACGGAGTTAATCGGCCTGCTGATTCGCGCGTCAGTACCGGGCGCACGCGTCGGCGAACTGTGTCTGATTCGCTCGCCACATCGTGCACGGGAGTTGCGCGCGGAGGTCGTCGGCTTTCGGGGCAGCGAAGTTATCCTGATGCCGCTCGGCGACATCAACGACGTGGCGATGGGAGCCGAAGTGGTTTCGACGGGTAGGTCTTTGTCTGTGCGTTGCGGTGAAAACCTGCTTGGTCGCGTGCTCAACGGTCTGGGCGACCCGGCGGACGGCAAAGGCGAGATTGAGGGCGCGCAGGAATATCCCGTCACGGCGAGGCCACCCGATGCTCTGCGGCGTCGGCGTGTGACCGTGCCGCTCGGCGTCGGCGTGCGCGCCATCGACGGCCTGCTGACCATCGGCGAAGGGCAGCGCGTCGGCATCTACGCGGCGGCGGGCGTCGGCAAATCGACGCTGCTCGGCATGGTGGCGCGCAACACCGAAGCGGAAATCAACGTTATCGCGTTGGTCGGCGAACGCGGGCGCGAAGTGCGCGACTTTCTCGAACAGGACTTGGGCGCAGAAGGGTTAAAGCGTTCGGTCGTCGTCGTCGCCACGTCCAACGAGCCTTCGCTCGTCCGGCTCAAGGCCGCTTACGTCGCCACCGCGATTGCCGAATATTTCCGCGATCAGGGCAAACGCGTGCTCCTGATGATGGACTCTGTGACGCGATTTGCGCGCGCACTCCGCGAGGTCGGGTTAGCGGTCGGCGAGCCGCCCGCGCGCTCAGGTTTTCCGCCCTCGGTCTTCAGCGAATTGCCGAAACTCTTGGAGCGCACAGGCAATAGCGAACGTGGTTCGATTACGGCTTTCTACACCGTCCTTGTCGAAGGCGACGACATGACCGAACCCATCGCCGACGAAACGCGCTCGATTCTCGACGGCCACATCGTCCTCTCGCGCAACCTCGCCGCCGCAGGCCATTATCCTGCCATTGACATCAATCAATCCATCTCACGTGTGATGAGTTCGATTGTGGACGCGCGTCACGTTGAAGCCGCGCGCAAACTGCGAGAAGTTCTTGCGACCTACGACGCGCAACGAGATTTAATCCTCATCGGAGCCTACAAAAAAGGCAGCGACCCGCGCACCGATTTCGCCATCTCCAAACTCGACACCGTTAACAATTTTCTTCGACAGAACACCACTGAAAACACCCCGCCCACGCACGCCGTCGCCCACCTACAAAAAATATTCTAGCGACTTAACTCACGCGCTTTACGTCTTGATAAAACGGCTTTGCGTCTTGATAAGACGTATGCGTCGCCGCGCGTCGCTGCGTCTGTGCACGTCGTCAACGAAACTCACCACTCGTCTCACAAACAAAACTCTGCACGCGGCAAGCAACCTTTATTCGTTTCAGACGATAACTAACAGTGAAGGGCAAAAAGCAGTCGTCGTAGCATTCACAAACAAAGGACGGATTTGAGATGAGTACAAGGGTTGATTTCGCAAGCGCGGGCGGAGATGCGCGAAACATCGAAGCCATCAATTCTCTAGTCGATTTATTAAATCGCGGTTCCGTTGACGAGAGCACGACGGAAAACCCGTCCGCCTTTCTCGCCGAACGCGATTCCAAAACGATGGACTTGTTCCTCGACGGTTTCAACACGCGTGCGCGACTGATGTTCCGCGAATTAAACAGAAGCGGCGCAACCACGACAAGGAGAACAACCACTGTCGCCCTACGCGACACGCCGCCGACCTACGACGGCTCAAGACCCGCGCCGGGGACGACCAAAAGACCCTGGGTGACACTGGATGCGCCCGCGCAGGGCGACCCGTCGCGGCGCAATCGCGCCACGTACGATAATGTCATCAATCAGTTCGCCGTCGAACACAATTCACGCTACACACGCAATCAACAGGGCAAAGGCGAAACTTACTGCAACATCTTCGTCTCCGACGTGACGCGCGCGATGGGCGCAGAGATTCCGCATCGCGTCGATGCACGCGGCAATCCGCTTGCGAGCGGCGGCACCGAACTCGACGCCAATGCGACCAACAACTGGCTCCATCGTCACGGCGGGCGTCATGGCTGGCGGCAAGTCACCGCCGAAGAAGCGCAGAGGCTCGCCAACGAGGGACACCCCGCCATCGCTTCTTGGCGCAACCCGCGCGGTATCGGCCACATTGCCGTCGTACGTCCCGGTGAGATGAACGCCAACGGCCCCACTATCGCGCAAGCAGGCTCCGTCAACGACAACCACACACACGTCCGCAACACGTTCGGCAACGCGCGTGTCGAATACTGGGTCAACGACGGTGGTGAAGTGCGAGGCGGCAACGACACTCCGCCGACTCCGACCGAGCCTCCGGTGGTTCCCAACACACCCAACAACCCGACAGCATTGACCGCGCCCAACGCTCAACTCCGTCGTGGCGCGCGTGGCGAACAGGTTCGACAACTTCAGACCGCCCTCGTCGAACTCGGTTACATGAAGCAGAGCGAAATGAATACGGGGCCAGGCATCTTCGGGCCGCTCACACAAGATTCGGTACAGCAGTTTCAACGCGAGCATGGCATCAACGCGAGCGGCATCTACGGGCCTCGAACGAGAGCCGCGCTGCAAGATGAATTGAACCGTATTAACCGTGCGCCCGCGAGCGACCTCGAACGCGGCGACCGTGGTCTTGAGGTTCGCCGTTTGCAACTCGCGCTCGTCCATCTCGGCCACATGTCGCGCGCGGAGATGCAGACCGGTCCCGGAATTTTCGGCCCGCTCACCGAAGGCGCGTTGCGTGAGTTTCAGCAAAAGCATCGACTCGAAGTTGATGGGATTTACGGCTCGCAATCGCGCGCCGCGCTCGAACGCGCGTTGGGAAGCAGAACCGAGAGAAACGACGACCCGCCGCGAGTCGAACCCACACAGCCGACGCCTCCGAGCGATGCGGTAGCGCGTCTGAATCGCATGCTGCGCGGTTCTGGATTGGAAGGCAAGGGAGAGTTGATGCTACGGCTGGCAGAGCGTTATGACGTGCCTGTCGAACTCGCACTGGCGATGTTTCGCAAAGAGGCGCAATGGAATACCACAGGAGTTGCGCCGCGCAACAACAATCCCGGCAACATTCGTTTCGTCGGGCAGCAGGGAGCCGTGCGCGGAGCGGGTGGCTTCGCCCGTTGGCAGACTGTGGACGAAGGCATCGAAGCATACTTCAAACTGCTCGGCGGCTCCGCCTACCGCCAGTTCGTCGATGCGCGCGACTGGCGCGGCCTGATTTACAAGTACGCGCCGCCCACAGAGAATGATAGCCAACTCTATCTCAACCAGATTACCAACTGGATGAGTCAATATCGTCGTGAGATTTTCGGTAACTGACAAACGTTAAACGTCCGCCGCTGAAAACATCTAACGTTAACCAGCTTGAAATCGAAAAGAGCGGAGACGCAGGAGACATTCGAGCGCACGGTTTCTACCTTGCAAGCCTTCGCCTTCGATGAACTGACCCTACTCCGGCACATCTTCGCGCCAGAGCAGGGTCAAATTGCGTCCGTGTAGTAATATCAGCGTGGGCGTCCGTGGCCGCGAATCAATGAGGGGAAAGATGCCGAGAATGCGAATGATATTTTTAAGTGTAGCCCTGAGCCTGATTTTCGTATCCGCGTCGATTGCGCCATCACAGACGCGAGATTATGGTCTTCCGGCGGGCGCACGTCTCATCGAGAGTCAAGTCATCGCTTCGTCGGCGCGTCCGCGTAGAGCATTGCTGCTCTGGATGTCGAAGCCTTCCCAGCACCCTTTGCCGTACGGCGCAGAGGAATACACCTGCCCCGACGAAACGCGCGGGAGTTTCTATCGCGGCCCCACACGCGTCTCACTCGTCGATACAGGAACCAACCGTCTCATCAACACCATCAAAATTCAAGACGAATCAGGCCAAGATTCGTTCGACCTGCCATACAAGATTCGCGTCGGCGCGCATTATCACGTCCCGAAAACTCTCGCCGGAAGCGAGGGCAAGCCCTCCATCATGTTTTTGAAAGACTACAATGGGGACGGGCGCGCGTTGGAGTTCGCACTCTTTGACGCGCAAGCCTGTATGGGTCTACAAACCACGCTCGTCGGCTACAGCATCGCGCAGGATATGGTCATACAGTTTCCCGTCAAGTTGGAGACGGACGAAGGCGGGCAACGCACATCCAACACAACGCGCTGGATTGACTACCTCTTCAGCAAACGACCGACGAAACCCGGCCACTGGAAATACCGGATTGACTATCGTGGACGCGGCGGCCAACTCGAAGAATACGAGATACACTATGACCCGCGCGCCGAAATGTTTGTCGGAAAATTCCACAGACACGACTGAGCAAAATATAAATCTCGCTCACACACGGAAATCTCAAGCAATTCTTACCTCCGCTAATGACGCACTACGTCCGATAATATCCATTATGTAAATCAGGCCCCAACGGCCTCAAGATTGGGGTGGATGGTAACGCGTACGCACACGATACGGTACAGAATGATACTTTATCGTATGAAACGGCAGCCAGATATGCAGCCAAACCACGTTTTATCAGCGGTTTAGCACGTTAATGCGTGTGGCACAACTCTTGTTATATGTCATTGCGAGACATCTAGCTCGACCGACAATGTTGTTAGAAGTCGAGCGGTTGAAACTGAGGAGAGATATAAACATGAAAAGCAAAAATCAAGGTTTGTTCACGCGGACTCTTATGCTGGCGCTTGGCTTACTTCTGTTAATGCCGATTGCCACCTCCGCACAGGATGGCTACTGGGGTCAACGTAATGAACAACGGCGCGAGCGTCGTGAAGATAGACGCGAGCGACGACAGGAGAGGCGCGAAGATAGACGCGAACGTCGTGGACGTAACTGGGATAACTACGGCAGTTATGGTGGTTCCTTCCAACTTCGTCAGACCGCTCTGAACGCGGGCTACAACGAAGGCATCAAAGAAGGCCGCAACGATCGTAAACGCAACGACCGCTTTGAATATCGCGACGAGGGTGACTACCAGAACGCCACCAAAGACTACAGCTCACGTTTCGGCGACCGTGAATTGTACCGACGTTACTTCCGCGAAGGCTTCGCCAACGGCTACGAGGACGGCTACAGAGGCTACTAACCTCAACTAAACACACAAAAACTAAAAGCGGGCGTGGGTGAACAATCCCCACGCCCGCTTTTCTATTTCATCAATACCGCATAATTAAACCGCGGACGTTATCGGACGCGCGAGGAATTATCAATGCTCGTAACTTATTGAAATATCTGGATATGGAGTTTGTAGGGTAGTTTTTCTTGAGAGCTAAGATGTGGATAAATGTATGTCGTGTGGGGTGGCTAGGAGGGCGACTGTGGTTCTTTAGTTGAAGCCGCGAAGTGGTAGATGAGAGGCTCGTTGGAGCCAATTGTCTGATGGGTAATGAGAACGGGCGTCGAAGACGTGGAGGGTGTAGGCGTGGCGTGATTGTGGCGACCTGTTGGCTTCGCTCATGTGTGGGAGGAAGCCGTGGAGAAGAATTAAGGTGCCTTTGGGGACTTCGAGCGGGATGGTGCGTGCGGACGGCCACGCGGTTTCGTCGAGAAATTGGAAGCGCGTGCCGCCGTGTGGACTGCGTAGGAATCGTGTTTTGAGTCCGCTTGTGTGCGCTTTGGGAATCACTTGAAGACAGCCGTTGTGCGTGTTTGCATCTTCGAGTGCGAACCAGAAACCGACGACGGTCGGCGGTTCGGTGTAGAGAAAAGTGGCATCCTGATGACAGGTCACTTCCCCGCCAATCTCAGGCTGTTTGAAAATATACATCGACTGCAAAAGCAGAGGCTCTCGAATACCAATGCTTTTGACAAGCGATTCGAGTGCGGGCGTTCGTGAGAAGCGGTTGAAAACTGGGTCGAGGTCGTGCAGCGCGTGTCCGATTTTGTTGATGGAGCGTTCCTTACTCTTTCGCAAGCGTCCGTTGGAATCGAAGGCGTCTTCTTCAAAAAAGAAGCGAATCTTGTCGCCGGAATCGAGGAAATAATCGTCGCTGGTGCGCGTCTGTGCACGCGTGGAGAAGACGGAGACCAAGCCCTCTGGCTCGAAACTCGCGACTAATTCTTCCGCGCGTTTTCTTAACTCGTCGCAACTCGCTTCGCTTACGAAATTTTCAAGCACCAGAAATCCATCGCGCTCGAAATCGGCGAGTTGTTCGTGTGTCGGCTTCTGCTCCATTTGCTGCGAGTCAACTGTTGAAATTCATGCTGACGGTTATCACTTGGAACGGGCGTCGTCCACAATCGAGCGCGTCAACCGGAAACTTTGCTTACGTGCTTCGTCTTGAAGTTTCAGCCGTCGCTCTTTACTTGCGGGCGTACCGTTTCATTCGCCCAGTGCGGCATACTTGAAGAGTCGGAAGCGATAACGCTGCTGGTCGCGGATGTTTTTCGCGACGACTCCATGCAAGCCCTCGTCCCACTTCGTGTACTGCGTGATGAAACTTTCGGCAGCCGCACGGTCGCCCGCGTATTGCACTTCCAGCACTTTCTCCAACAGTTTACCAACCACGTCGTGATATTTGTCGTAGTTGATGGCGAGCGTTCCGGTACGCGTGTCGAATTTGAGCAGCCCATTTTCGAGGAAGAAGTTCCATTGCATGAGTTGCATGGTGTTGTAGGGCTGTTCGCGGCGCGGCTTGTTGTTCTGCAAGACGCGGTTGATGCCGCTGGCGTAGACGGAACGGAGTTGCGCGGCGGTGTAGTAGCCCTGCTTGTGCAACGCTCTGGCAACGTAGAGCGAAACGAGGTCGGCCTTCATCTCTTCGAGAAGGCTGGAACTTTCCTGCAAGGCCGTGTCGAGGTCTTGCCCATTTTTGGTCGTATCCACGCCGAGATAGTGGCCGACTTCGTGCCAGAGGGTGCGATAAAAACTGCCGTCGGAGGTGAGTTCGTCGTGGTGCGGTGACGAGACAGCCGCCTGCCAGATGCGCCCCGTGCCCGTGAAGATGTCGGGATTTCGCATGATGTTTGAGCGCAGGAGAATGGTGCGCCCGTAGCGACGCGCGAGATAATTTTCGTTCGGGAGAATCGTGGCCGTGTTGCCGCCGCGCGACTGACCGAAGTCCGCGATGACATCGTAAACTCCGACCGGAATGTCTTCCCTGACCTTTTTGTGATGCTCGTAGGGCAGCGAATCTTCGAGCGCCTGCAAGCCCTTCATCGCGCGTCGCAACTCGTCCGTCTCCTGCCGACGCGTGCTCAGGAGACTAAAGGCGAAGAAAGTTTTGACGCCGTAGAGTTCGTCGTCGTAAACCTCGTAGGAACCAATCTGCGCGTTGAGATTCTTAAAGCGACCCGTAATCCACGCGGCGTCGCCGGATTCATAGTCGTCCGAAAGCAGGTCGCGGCTACGGTTGCGAAGGTAGCGCGCGAATTCCTCGTCGTCTTTCTGGACGGCATCGGCGGCCTCGTTCAAGAGCGCGTGTGCGCGCGTGAGTTCGTCGGCAAACGCGACCGAGTAAGGGACGGCCTACAAATCTTTCGGGCGCGGACGCGCGAGCATGACTTCCAATTCCCTCTGCAATCCGGGATGAAGGGTCGAGAGCGCGGGATACTGCCTGAGTTTGCCGACGTCGCGGCGCAAGTTTTCCGCGACGGCGCGACGGACGACGGTGCGTAGGTCGAGAAGCGAGTCGCGCTTTTCGGGATGCGCCGCGAAGAAGGCTTCGACTTCTTCTTTCGTGATGCCCCACGGATAGAGATTCTGTCCAGGTGGCGTCATATCAAGAGGCAGGAACGGTTCGCGCTTGTTTTCGAGTGTAGTTGCGACAGGCCCTTGAAAGAGTCTGTAGAGCATGAGCAGGTTTTGCGTCGCGGCGTGTGAACCCGTGCGTTTATCGAGTTGCGCGAGTTCGCGTTGCGAGGCGAGGGCGCGTGCGTGGCGTTGCTGCTCGTAGAGTTCCTGAAAAATTTTACCGGCTTCGAGTAACTTCGCGACGGCCTTGCGCTCGCCTTCGGTCAAGTGCGCGAGGTCGGGAGAGAGGCGCACCGTCTGCGTCTTATCGACGATGGCCTGCGACTTCTCCGACGGCCAATAGCCGTTCGGGAGATTGGTTCCGGTCGTCTTACGTGTCGCCATCTGTGCCAGCGTGCCGACGGACAAGGCCGAGATGATAAGCAAGGTCAGCAAAATTTTCATGGTTCACAAATCCTGTTATTTGGCGCGACGCGGAGGTGTCTGCCAGAGCACGTTGATGATTTTCCACTTGCCATCGTACTTCGCGAGATGGACATAATCTATTCCCCAAATCGCCGTCAGTTTCGCGCTCGCGGTCTGGTCGGAAATATCATAAATGACAACTTCTTTCGGCGCATCTTTGGGCACGCGTCCGTTCTTGTTGTAGCTGCGGGCGAGTTCGACCAAATCCTTGTAGGTCATCGTGTCAGGGCTATAGACCGTCTCGCCCTTTTTGATGTAGAAGCCGCGCTTGGTTAAATCGGGGTGGAAGCTTCTTTCAATCTTCTCCGGCGCGACCTCGTAGACGCCCTCGACGTAATCCATGACGGCCTGTTTGACAGCCTCTCGCTCGGCGTCCGTCTGTGCAAAAACGGCGACAGGCAACGCGAATATCAGTGCGATGGACAGAACTGCTAGTCTCTTCATGTGCTCTCCTTTTTTGGCGGATTTGATTTAACTGCTTTCAAAATAGAAACGCAGCGACGCCTTCCTGTGTTTCAGAAAGCGACGGTTAAGACTCGTTTTGCGCTCCGTGGGGATGAAGTTTGATGCCTGAATGATTGAGGCCGATGGTGCGTAGAATTTCGTCGCGGATACGTAGATACTCCGGCGAATCCAAATTGCGTGGGCGAGGAAGACTGACGTTGATGATGGATGCGATGGTCGCCGGACGCTGGCTCATGACCACCACCCTGTCTGCCAGTTGCACCGATTCCTCGACATCATGCGTCACGAACAGGACAGTCTTTTTTTCGCGCTGCCAGATTTCAACCAACTCCGCACGCATACGCAGCCGCGTTAAAAAATCCAACGCGCCAAACGGTTCGTCCATGTAGAGCACGTCGGGATTGGCGGCGAGAGCGCGAATAATCTCGACGCGTTGCTTCATGCCGCCGGAAATTTCACGCGGATAAGATTTCTCGAATCCGTTGAGGCCGACCATGTTGATGTAGTGCGTAGCGATGCGTCTCTGTTCTTCGGCGGTGCGGTCGAGGATGCCGAAGATGACGTTATCCTCAACCGTCAACCACGGAAAAATGCCGTTCTCCTGAAAGATGAAGACACGTTTCCGATGCGGCTCATTCACAATCTCGTCGTCGATGAAGACTTCGCCGCTCGTCGCCTTGAGAAATCCGCCGACGATGTTGAGTAGAGTCGATTTGCCACACCCCGAAGGCCCGACGATACAGACGAACTCGCCTTCGTTCACACTCAGATTGATGTTTTCCAAAACATCGACCGAACCGCCGCCATTGATAGCACCCGCACTCCGCGCCGCACGGCGTGTGTCGGGAAATCTCATCCATAAATCTCGAATCTGAATTTTGGGCGTGCCGTTGTTTTTCATACTAACGATTGAATCCCCAACGTACTTCGTCCAGATGTTCCAGACGCCTGACGAGCGCATCGAGTGTGAGTCCGATGAGGCCGATGAGAACCATGCCCGAAACTACGAGGTCATAACGCATGCCTGCGTTGCGCGCGTCGATGATGAGATAACCGAGACCGGAATTGACGGCAATCATCTCCGCCGCCACCACCACCAACCACGCGACGCCAAGCGCGATTCTCACACCCGTGATGATTTGCGGCAACGCCGCCGGAAAAATCACTTTGGTAAACAGCGTCATCCTTTGGACGCCGAAGTTTTGTGCGGCGCGCAAGTGTACGAGTTGAATGTTTTGGACGGATGAAATCGCGGCGGTCGTGATGGGAAAAAGACTCGCCAGAAAAATTAGAAAGATGGGAGCCAAATCGCTCACGCCGAACCAGAGAATCGCCACCGGAATCCATGCGATGGGCGAGATGGGTCGGAGCAATTGAATGACCGGATTGAAGGCGTGATACGCACGCCCGAACCATCCCAACAACAGTCCGAGCGGCACGCCCACGACCAACGCCAGAAGAAATCCCGCCGAGACACGAAACAGAGATGCGACGACGTACTTGATTAAAACTCCCTTCCGTGCGAGTTCGACCATTCCGGTCAGCACTTGGAAGGGTTTGGGAAAAATCGTCGTGCCCGACAATGCCACCAATGAATGCCAGATAAGGATGAACACCGCCGTCACCAGCAAAGGTAACAACACCGGCTCAAGACGAGATTTCACTTCGCATCCTCCATCACGGCGACAATCGCGCCCGGTGTTTTATTGGAAAATGTCGGGTCGGCGTATTCTTCAAAGGCGATGGGACGGTCGAGGATTCCCGCTTCGAGTGCGAGCGATTCGATGAATTCAAAATCCTTTTTGGCGAGTTGGAGTTTGCCGTAGGTCACTCTGTCGGGCGGTTTGCTCAAGACGAAGCGGAGCAATTCGGGTTTCTGGTTGAAGTACTGTCTGGAAATATCTTCGGCGGCTTCCATACGATGCTCCATTCCGCCCTCAAGCCATTTGCCGCTGCTCGCGATGCCGTCCACCAGACGCTGCACCCATTCCGTGTGCTCCTTGATGACATCCTCGCGCACAACCAGCACGCACGAAATAAAATCAGGCCACACTTCCTTCGCCTGATAGAGCACGTGTCCATAGCCTTCCATCTCTGTCTGCGCCATGAAAGGTTCGCCCGAAGTAATGGCATCGACGGATTTCGAGTAGAGCGCGGCTGGCATGTCGGGCGGAGGCATCTCGACTATTTGCACGTCCTTGATAGTCAGCCCGTTGTCGCGCAGAGCTTTGAAGATGATGAGATACTGGTTGGAAAAACGATTCGGAACCGCGATAGTTTTGCCTTTCAAATCTCTAATACTACGGATACCGGAATCTTTATGAACCATCATGGCCGTGCCGTCGCGGTGGCCGAGATAGACAATCTTGACGGGCACGCCCTGCTGCCGAAGTTTCATCGCCAACGGCGCAAGCATGAACGTCGCAGGAAGATGGCCTGAAACGATGGACTCTTTTATCTCTGGAAAGCCGCTGAACCTCACGGGTTCATAAAACCCTTCGCCGCTGGTGTTCTTATTTATCCAGTCGGTGACAGGGCACGTCAGGTGTCAAGTGACAGGCAGAAAGCCCACGCGAAACGAATTCGTCGCATGCTTCGAGCTAATGAGTCCAAACTTCTCAAAACCGATATTAAGCCACACATGCAAGAGCGTCAGACAAATAAAAGACATCAACACGCTCAGTCCAATTTTTAATCCTTTGGACATCGAAACCGCTCCTTAAATTTGATCAGGAAATTTCCGCCGGAATCGAGGCAACAAATTTCACCGCATACTTCTTGTTAACCTACCGTGCCGGAATTGAGGAAGCACATTTTGTAATCTACCTGGACGCGAACCAACATAATGGAAAAGCCGCTCCCCTGACAAGTCTCAATGCAACGCGTCTACCATGCTTCACACTGTCGATACACGTTACCGCGACCCCGTTTTGCCTCTCACACATTGTTAATATTGGATTTAATGCATGTAACTCGCATCCACAGCAAGCAATAAAGCCTGAGGACGCAAAAAGCGTCGCGCAATCATTTCTACTATTTTCGAGAGTTGGTCACGCTAACTGCGGAAGACATGAAAGCGTTGAACATGATGAGGAGAGGGTCTAGTCAAAAAGTTAACAGGAAGTGAGGCGCGAGGGTAGTGCGCGTTCGTCGTTTCGCTCTTTCAGATGATTGCTGAAGAAAGAGTTGATGGTGATGTCCCTAGCCAAATAGACTTCTCCCATTCCGCCCGCTCCGAGCAACGCGACCGTCAACATCGCATCGTTGAACGCCCAATGGCCGGGCGGCAAGACCGATAGCCCCGAAGAGATTGCGACCTTTACGGGACACGACGGCAAGTACCAACTGACTTACGACTGGCGCATGTTAGCGTGATGCGGCCTCCAAGCGAAGGCTCATGCAAGCCACGTCCTCGACGAGCCTGCGTTGCGACAGCTTCGGCTTTTACAGCGCAGGCCACCGATTCAGAGCGTAAAGAGGCTGATGAGCGCGCAACAACGACTCTTGCGCGACATCTCCCGCGAACTGCGCTCGTCACTCGCGCATCTCGGCGTTGCGCTCGACCTCTTGCACAACTGCTTTCGCTCTCGCGTTGGGAGATAGTAGTGGATGGAAAGGGGCGGCACGGAGCTTGGCCTTGCTATCAGCAACCGCGCTGTGCAACAAATCGCTAATGGTCTGTTGACGTTTAGCCGATTAGGATGTGCGCTGCCCAATCATTAGGCTCTGGTCGTTCCCGCCGTAGTTCTAACTGTGCCTGACGTAGAGCCTCGCCTGAATCTTTGCCGTTCAACCAGTGGCGGTAGAACGCGAGTGCCAACTGTTGCGCTGATGCAGGATGGACATAAGCGAGAGTGACTATGATTCCGCGTGCACCTGCATGAAGAAACGCCTCCCAGAAGCCACCGACTTCGCTCGACAGGCGCGACTGGAACCGACCGGAGACGCAGGCATTCAGAAATACGAGTTCAGCGTTGAGGTCGAGACCGTAGACATCTTTGGCGGACAATCTCGTCCGTTCGGCTAATTGCAGAATTGACGCCGACCGAGTTCCCGGCAAGTTGCCTTCCATCTGACCGTGGCATTGGAGATGCAGGACGTTAAAATGGGGTGCTTTGTCGATAAAATCCCGCGCGCTCGCGCCCTTCATACACTCCGACGTGTCCCATCCGAGGGCTGCTATTTGTGCCGCCTGCTCTGAGAAGGAGAATTCGTGTTCTCCACCCTCGCCGAGCGTGAGGCATGTGCGTGGGCGGTCGTCGCTTGACGGACGCGAGACAAGTCTGGCGGCGCACGGCAGATATACGACAGCACAATGGTCGATGACCTTTGAGTCTCCGCCGACGTCGAGGGCGGCGAAAGGAATGAAGTAAAGCTGGGAATCGGGGACGATATAAAGTTTGCCGTTCTCCGCTCGACTGACTGCTTCGCTCAGGCACGGCGCGAGTTTTTCCGAGAGCGGGCGGAGCGCGTCGAAGACCGCCGTGTTCCAGGGTATGTCTTGCAGACCCGACGGCAGCAGGGCGTCGAGCGCCTCCTCGGTCAGGTCTAGAAAGAACGTAGTAGGCTCATCGAAGTCAGGGTCGCAGAGGATTGCCAGAGTGCCGCGGCGTGTGACGCTGAAGAAGATGAGCACCGCGGACTCGGCGTGCAGCCGCTCGCGCAAGGCGGGGAAGTCTATTTCTGCGATCTCCGGCGCGTCAGCCGACTCCGCGAAACGGCTACGCAACCGAAGCGCCTTCCCGCGTTCAGCCCAAGTGAAAGCTTCATCCGCGCGCCCCAGTTCTGCCGTCAGGAAGGCCGCACTTTCGTGCAGCGCGCCGAGCATGTCGAGGCCGTTTTTCCAGTCCATCCCGCTCTGCCGGATTTGCTCCCTGTATGCGGCTGCCGCTTTTTCGATGGCGACGAGCGTCTCCTCCTTAGCGTCCAGTCCGCGCAATACAGCGACTCTGGTCAGCAGCACGCCGGAGTCGCCGGGCGTAGCCTGTTCCGCCTCATCAACGTCTCGCAAGGCGAGATCGAATCGCTTCTGTTTGCAGTAGACCTCCACCCTCGCCATCAGAGCGTTCTTGATTTCGTCCATCTCACCGGATGCGCGCAACTCTGAGAGATACCGTTCCGCCTCGTCTGGATTATCCTCAGCGTGCAGCGAGACGAGTGCGCGGAGGGCGGCTGTGACCTCCTGCGGCATGCCGAACTGTCGTGCTGTCGTCAACGCAGATTGCGAGTAATTATGCGCGGCCTGAGTATCGCCCTGCGACACGGCGATGTCGGCAAGTTGGCGCAGCAAAGCCCCTTGACGGTGCGGCGGCGCGAAGGCGCGTGCCTCTTCGAGTTCTTCTCTTGCCTGTTCAAACTCGCCTCGCTCGCTCCAAAATTCGGCGGTCAACAGCAACGCGTCGAGTCGGAATTCGACATCCTTGCTCCGCGAGCAACGCCGCGCACGCTCCGACTTGACCCGCTGTATGGTTTCGCCACTCGCATCAGCAGCGAGCAGGTGACGCGCCTGCCGCAGCCACAACCTATCGGCAAACTCCTGTAACTCATGCTGCTCAGCGAACACGATTGCTTCGTCGAGGATTTTCTCGAAGCCAGCATAGTCGCGTCCGCTCAGCGCCGCGTACGCGGCGTTCATGAGTTGCTGCGTCGCATAATTCCAGTATTGGCCTGCGGTGTCGGGGTCAGTCTGAGACGCATCGGCGGCGAGCGCCGCATATTCGGCGTGCGCGCGTCGCCAGAGGTCTACCGCTTCGGCGAACGCCTGCTGGTCGTGACGGATTCCGGCGAGTGCGTCTAACAGAGACACATGCTCTAAGGTGCCCTCGCGACTCAGTGCCAGTCCGCTCTGGTACAGGCCCTCGGCCTCGTCTCGCCTTCCCATCCATCGCAGTGCGAGTCCCTCATGCGTCAGCAGCGAGACCTTCTGCTCCGCCACGTACTGCCGCCACCACTCAGCGAAAGACGCGTCGCCGCCCAGAATCTCGGCATCCCACTTGTCATGAAATGCCTGAAGTTCGCGATGACCCCGCGCATACATGTCGAGTGCCTCGGCGGCGCGTCCGGACTGCACAAGGGCTGCCGCCTCGGCCAGTAATGCGCTCAGGGATTCGGCGTACTGCAACGCTTCACTCTGAAACTGTTGTGCTGAGCTAAGTTCCATCGCTATCACTGACTGCCATTAACGAGCCCCTTCCAAACTTCGGCGGGCAGTTTGGCCGCGAACTGTCCCAACTCTTTGACGAGTGCCGCCGCGTCTCGAAGATGCCCGAACTTCCACCTCTTCTCCTTCATGTCAACGTCCTTCGGTAAGGCAGCGAGGAGAATGATTACTGCCCCGATGATGAGCGGGATGGGCGCCATGTGCGGCTGTTGCGCCTGCTGCGTCGCCTGCTCGACGTAGACGCGCAGTTCGTCCTGCTCGTAGAAGGTAGCGAGCACGGCCTTTGCCATCTCGCCTTTTTCCTCCTCACTACCCTCCGCAAGCAGCGCATCTACAACTGGTCGGACATCATCTGTAGCATCTTCCTGCAACTGCTCTGCGGCGGATTCGAGTTTGACCGCCGAAGGCTTGGTGCCGCCCTCCCAGAAGTCGGCAGGCAAGAGGTCGTAAAAAATCATCAAAGCGCGTTGCGACTGTTCCGTCGAAAGCGATGTGATTGACTGCTCCATCTGTTTCCTCCAAGTCTTATTGTGCAGAGTGTTGAAGTGAGAAGGAATGCTTGGGAGGGCGTCTTCTCAAGTGAGATGCTCCTTCCGTTCTCGTACTCAGACGACTGTGATACAGACTGACGGTAGAGCTACGTTCTACTTTGGGAAATGGCTGATAGAGGTAGAACGAGCGCCACGTTCCTATAGATGGCATGAAAGAGTGACAGTGGCGGAATCCTGTTAGGGACTCTTTTATTTCTACCGTAGCACACGGGAGATTAGATTCAAGTAATCTAAGTTGTCAATTAAATTCCAGTGGCGGAGATGACGGGCATCAACCAATACAGAAGCACGCGGCAAGTAGCCGCCTATGCTGGCTTGGTGCCGCGCTCGCGCATCATCTCTTCGTGGTCGCGATAGCTAAGCACCTCGCGGCAGGCGATACCAACGTATGCCGATTAAGATGACATCGGCCTCATGCGCCGCCACTTCAAGGGATTCATCCGTCAAGTCTATTTTGCTCTGACTAATTGCTTTCCGCGAAACGAGGTAGTTGCACCGGGTTTCATTTCGTAAAAATCAATTTTCGTTTTTTTGAGTTCGACGGCAAAGCCGCTTGCGTTTTGAGTGATGCCCGGAAAAGTTCCGAAGTGATGTGGAATAACGAGGCGTGCGCGCACGACTTGCGCGGCCTTCGATGCCATGCGCGGCTCCATACCGAAATGACCGCCAATGTTGAGCAGCGCGACATCTATCGCATAGCTTTCGCCGATGGTTTCCATGTCCTTGAAATACGCCGTGTCGCCCGAATGATAAATCGTCGGGCCGTTTTTGATGATGATGACAAAGCCTGCGGGATTGCCGCCGTAGGCGCGTTCAGGTTCATTCGCCCCGGCTTTGGGATTGAATACGCTGCTCGAATGAATAGCCGGAGTCATGGCGATTGTCACTTCGCCGTCGGCGATTTGAATTTCGCCGCCGATGCCCATGATGGCGTCGGTCTCGGCCTGCTTGGATGGAAAGTCTGCCAGCTTCACCAGATTTCCCGCCAACTCTGGATTGCTGATGAGCGCCGCGCCCGTGCGTCTGGCGATTTCGACAGCATCCCCTACATGGTCACGGTGCCCATGCGTGAGAAGGATGTAATCAACTTTGGTCATCGACGCCAACGGGTCACGGCCATCCTTAGCTTCCGGGTTGGAAGGATTCTTGATCCAGGGATCAATCAGGAGGACTTTGCCGTTGGGTGTCGTGATGGAAAAAGCCGAGTGCCCGTGCCATTTTAATTTTGTTTCCTGCGCCGTCGCCGCGCTCACGGAGACCGACAATAAGATGAATAGAGCGACTATCAGTTTTGTTATTGTTATTTTGGAATTCATTGCCATGACTCAAACTCTCTCCCTTAGCCTTCTCTTGTAAGCTATGCCAGTGCTCAACCACGGTTGGAGGTTGAAGCGTAATGTGGAACTGCGGCGACCTCTTTCCACTGCGTTGTCGTCCCTCTGCTGTCGAAAGGAGAACATACGTAAACTATGAATAGTAGAAAGGAAACAGGTATAGCGTTCTACTCACTTTAACGCCGACCCTCCTTTGAAGCACGACTATCTCCGTTCATAACTGCTTCAGTTATAGTCAGGCGAACGGCCTCAGTCATCTGCCGACCCTCGCCCCGTACTCGGCCTTGATTACTGTGGCCGTCCCTGTGGGCGGGACGGAGACGACGAACAAGTCATGGTACTCGACACTATCAATCCGCGCGGGGCGACCAATCAAGCTCTCGACCGTCGCGGCTAACGTGTTACTGTGGCCGACCACGACGACCGTCTGCCCCCGATGCTTGCCGAGGATGTCAACGGCGAGCGACTTCCCGTAGTCGCTGAGGCTCGACGGGTTGACCGGAATCTGCGTGACGGCGATGCCCAGATGCTCAGAGAGCGGGCGGGCAGTATCGAGGTTGCGCTTGAACTGCGAGCTATAGACTGCGCTGACGCCTGCGTCTTCTGCCACACGCACGAGCGCCTGTGCGCGCTGTTGCCCGGCCTCAGTTAGCGGGCTATCCTCGGCCTCCGATGCTTTCTCGCCGTGCCGCACTAGGAGAACGGTCGTCGTGCCCGGCTGCGGGCGAGTGCACGCGGCGAGGCCGAGCGCGAGTAGAATAACAAGAATTTTCGGGGTGGCTTTCATTCCGGGATTATCTACTGAAGGTTAATCACAAACAAGGAGGAATCGCGGGCGATGTACTACGATTCACCGGACGCGGAATTAAAAACATCAGTGACCGACAGACGCGTGAGAAGCAAATCATCGACGCTCAACTCTTGGAAGTTTCGCGGCGGGCTGAGGATTAGCTTGACACGCCGAATTCCAACCACTTTTCTGATTCGCTGTGCTACCTCATCTAGTTCTGCTTGATTAGACTTGCGACGCATTGGGGTCGAGGCAACGGTTCAGAGATTGTTACAAAATATGAATGAGGAAAAGTATGCTCACTGATTTAGAGCTAATGAGCATTCACGTTCGCGCGTTGTTCACACATAATGCTGCGTCGCGGCTTTTATTTGTCAATGAGCCGGACAACGCGGTTACTCCTGCTCCTCATCTGTTTTTGGGTCGCACGGGAGTCGGCAACGTCTGGAGATTTCGCGCCGACCTTCCAGAGAATCTTATCCAAGAATTGGATTCATTGTGTACGGACGAGCCGCCATTGAATACCGAGTTCAACGAGCCGCCTCGCCACGTTGAAAGATACGTGCGGCTACTTGAAAAACACGCGCCTGTCGAGAGCGTGTCAACAGGCCCGGCATATCGCTTTTCTGAAAACATTGCCCCGTCGAGACATCCGGTTGCTATGACGGAAAACGATGCGGACATGTTACAAGGCGGCTTTGAGGAATTAGTCGCAGAACTTCCCGCGTGGCAGCCATTCGTCGCCCTCATCGAGAGCAATCGTGTCGTGTCCGTGTGTCGCAGCGTTCGCATCACGCCTGAGGCTCACGAAGCTGGTGTCGAAACGTTGCCGGATTTTCGCGGAAAAGGCTATGCAAAGGATGTCGCGGCTGAATGGGCGCAGAGAGTCCGGGCTATCGGTGCTATTCCGTTATACAGCACGTCCTGGGAGAATCAGGCTTCGCAAGCAGTAGCGCGAAAACTGCGTTTAGAATGTTACGGTACAGATTTTCATATTAGTTGATAGTCGCTGGAACTGAGCTATGAAAAAAAATAGACGCACCAAAAATAAGGCTGCATCGAACAAGTCATTCGGTTCGGGTATGAGATATTTGCCTTCATGAATTGATTAACGTTGCGGGCGACGGATGTCGTCTAACCCGTATTACGCAGACCCGCCGAGATGCCGTTGATGGTCGCCGCGAGCGCGTATTTCAACTCTTCGCTTTCGTCACCGTCGCGCAGCCGCCGCAGCAGTTCAATCTGGATTAAACTCATCGGGTCAACGTAAGGATTGCGTAAACGAATCGAACGGGCGAGCACCGGATTGTGCTCCAACAATTCGCGCTGGACGGTGACGCGTAAAATCATCTCTCGCGTACGCTCGAACTCTTCCTCAATCATGCTCCACACACGCGCTCTTAACTCGTCGTCTTCGACCAGCAAACTGTAGCGACGCGCAATCGAGAGGTCGGCCTTCGCCAGTCCGTTCTCGACGTTGCTGATGAGGTCGTGAAAGAGTGGAAACTTCCCCATCATCGTGCGTAGCAAATCTTCGCCGTCGTCATGTGTTCGGCAGTAGTGAGCAAGCGCATGCCCGACGCCGAACCACGCGGGCAGCACGTGGCGACTCTGCATCCAGCCGAAGACCCACGGAATAGCGCGCAAGCGAGCCACTTCCTGTTGCGGTTCGCTCTCAGACTTCGCTTCGGGTGCGCGACGGCTCGGACGCGAGCCGCTC
>DASVTU010000026.1:0-117879 GCA_036387415.1 Pyrinomonadaceae bacterium
ATGCCGAAGGGCATGCCGACCGCGCAGGCCATCGCGAGCAGGATCAAAGTGCCGAGAATGGCGTTGCCGATGCCGCCGCCTTCGCCCCCGGGCTTCGGCGTCTCGACGAGGAATTGAAAGCTGATCGCGCCGATGCCGCGATAGGCTATGTAGCCGAGTATCAGCACGAGCACGGCGACGGCGAAGAAGGCGCACGCGGCCGTCAACGTCGTCATCACGGCGTTCGTGGCGTAGCGTCTGGCGTGCATCGTCGGCATCAGGTTTCAAGTTTCAGGTTTCAAGTTTCAGGTCTGAGGTTCGAGGCTTTCGGTCTTTAACCTGAAACCTGAAACCTGAAACTCATTTCACGCTCTGGCCGTGCCGCTCGTCGAGCGCGTGACGCTCCAGACGAGGAGGCGCGCGGCGGCGTTGATGATGAAAGTGACGAGGAACAGGATCAGTCCGAGTTCGACGAGCGCGCTCAGGTAGATCGCCTCGGTCGCTTCCGTGAACTCGTTGGCGATGACGGAGGCGATGGTGTACGAAGGCTCAAAGAGAGAGGCCGAGATGTGCGGACGATTGCCGATAACCATCGTCACAGCCATCGTCTCGCCGATGGCGCGCCCCAATCCCAGAATGATTGCGCCCGCAATGCCGGGAGCGCCGTTCGCCAACACGATGCGCGTCGTCTCCCACTTCGTCGCGCCCAGTGCGAGTGCCGCCTCGCGTTGCGAGACGGGGACGGCGGCCAAAACGTCGCGTACTACCGCAGTAATAATCGGCGTCACCATGATGGCAAGAATGATGCCGCCCGTAAAGAGTCCGATTCCGGTGATGGTTCCTTGAAAGAGTGGAAGCCAGCCGAGCCAGTCTTGTAAGGCGGGTTCGATGTGCAGACGTAAAAAGGGTGCGAGCACGAAGATGCCCCACAGCCCGTAGACCACCGACGGAATCGCAGCGAGCAACTCAACGAGGAAAGCCATCGGTCTTGCGAGGCGCACCGACGCTTGCTCGACTAGAAAGATGGCGATGCCGAGCGAGATGGGAACGGCGATAAAGAGTGCGAGCAGCGACGAAACAATCGTGCCGTAGATGAACGGCAACGCGCCGAACTCTCCCTGAATCGGATCCCAAGTGCGGCTCGTCAGGAAGGAGAAGCCGAACGCTTCGAGCGAGAGACGAGAGTTTGACCCCATCTCGATGAACATCGCGCCGACGACGACAACCAATAACAGGGCGCAGCAAAAAAGCACGCCGCGAAACACTGCGTCGCCCACGTTGCCGGTCGGCGAGAGCGCACGTCGCCAATCCCACACACGGAAACGCGCACCATATGCGCTCGCCGGACTCGGCTGTATCGGCGTCGGGTTTGCCATAAAAGACACAATGGGGAAAACGTGAAAACGGGTCAAAGGTTGAAGGGTTACTGGCTTTTCCTTTCCCCGTCTACCCGTTTCACCTTTTGCCCTAATCCGTCGTCATCCTCGCGTGCGGAGCGGCCTGCCGCCGGAGGTGATGGAGTTAATTTTGGCTTCAGCCCGTTTGACAATCTCGGCGGGCAGCGGCGCGTACTGCAAATCTTTGGCGAATCGCTCGCCGTCGTGGATGCCCCACCAGAGAAAATCGACGAGCGCCTTGCCTTTGGCGGCGTCCTTCTGGTCTTTGTAGGCGAGGATATAGGTATAACTCGAAATCGGATAGGCGTTTGCGCCGCCCGTGTTCGTGATGGAGACGCGCAGGTCTTCGGGCGTCGCGGGGAGACTTTCCGCCGCAGCCGCCGTCACCGCGTCGAGGCTAGGCTCGACGAAGTTGCCTGAACTGTTCTTGACGAGCGCGACGGGCAGTTTGTTCTGCACGGCGTAGGCGAGTTCGACGTAGCCGATGGTGTTGGGCGTCTGCTTGACCTGCCCCGTCACGCCCTCGTTGCCTTTGCCGCCCAAGCCCACAGGCCAGTTAGGCGACGTACCCGCGCCGACACGCTCTTTCCATTCGGGACTCACCTTCGATAGATAATCGGTGAAGACCGCCGACGTACCGCTACCGTCGGAGCGATGGACGACTGTGATGTCGGCGGCGGGGAGACTCGCGCCGGAGTTGTCCGCCTTGATGCGCGCATCGTCCCAACGCTTAATCTTGCCGAGAAAGATGTCGGCGATTGTTTCAGGAGAGAAACGCAGGGGCTGCGCGACGCCTTGAAGATTGTAGGTAATGACGACCGCGCCGAGCACCGTCGGGATGTGAAGCAGTTCCCCGGGCGCGCTCTTGAGGTCTTCGTCCTTCATCGGCGCATCCGACGCACCGAAATCGACGGTCTGCTCCTTAATCTGTTTGATGCCGCCGCCGGAGCCGATGGACTGATAATCAATCCTGACATTGGCGTTGGCCTTGCCATACTCGCTCAACCACTTCTGATAGAGAGGATTCGGGAACGTCGCTCCCGCGCCCTGTAGACGAACTGTGCCGCCGGAATCGCCGCTGCCGCCTGCGCCCGCGCCGCGCTGCTGACCGCTACAACCGGACGCGAAAACGGCGACCGAGACGAGCAGAAGTGCGAATGTCGCACGCAAAGCTTTTACTGAATACCTCAAACGGTTTGGTCTCCTCTTTTGATAATTTCGAGAATTAACAGACTGCATGAGCGATGTTACATTCATCTGAACTGCATCCTAAATTGATGTTAACAATTCGGTGGACGGTTTCAGGCTGACTTCGCGCACGGCTGCGTCTTGCGTCCGGCGATGTCTTCGGTGTCGAGCAGGAGACGATAGCCGACGTTGACCATTGTCTCGATTTGAATGGCGTAGGGCGCGAGTTTGTTACGGAGGCGGTAGACGTGAACGTGCTGGCTCTCGGCGTTATAAGGCTTGTTGTTAACTCCGACTGGTCGCGTGCGGCGTTGCACGGATACGTCATCCGCCAGCAGCGCCGCGTCAGGCAAGTATTAAAGAGGCTTGACGAACAGTGCAAGACATAATGCTTTCAGTATTCTTTTCATCAGCTAATCCCGTCGCAGCATAACGCCCGAATTAACTTGACGACGAGCGTCTATTACACAATCGACGACGCGAGGAAGCACGATGAAAGCCATGCTTATCAAGGCCCACCTTCTCGACATAACCCGTTTAAGCGCCTCCGATAGCGACGGCGTTAGTTGTTAAAGTGTTCGTAGATTTTGAGGTGTGCTGACTCCCATGCCTTGTGCTGTTCATCAATGAGTTCAGGGATAAAGGGAACCCACGGAGCACGTTCGACAGGCTCGGAACTCGCCTGATATTTCGCGTCCTGCGTGAGTGTGACGCCTCCCTGCCCGTTGTCTGCGAATGTGAAGGTCTGCATACCACGCAACGGATGTCCGTCGAGTGTATGAATCGTGATGGTGTGGGTTTGAGGGTCTAGCTCGATTTCGACTGGCAACCACGTCGGAGGGGCGCCGACTTCCAGCATATAACGCCCGCCATCGACGAGGCGTTCGGTTGCCGGGCGAACTTCCATTCCGCCCGCGCCGAAAATCTCTTCTGGATTCTCAACGAAGTAGTTATATGCCTGTTCTGGGGTCGCGTTGGGGATGGTGCTGCTATAAACAGAACGCGTGATTTCATTACCAACGTCGCCGTATGGCGGGTTCCGGTTAAGACCTGAGAGTATGGTTTCAACCGTTGCGTCAGACGGGCTTCGCTGACCGGGAATAAGATCGTTGTTGGTCTTCTGGCTCTGGATAGCATACAACGTAAACGCCCCTGTGAGAGCCGCCTGCTTGACTTGTTCTCTCCAACTGCCATGAGCTTCCAGAGGCACCTTCGGCCCGATGGTTTCCATCTGGAAGCTGTTAAGCAATAATCTTTTGGCGGACGCTTCCTCGTCTGAAGTGACGTTGCCCGTCAATAACTCACGCTTCACACTCTCCAGTAAAGTGTGCCCCTCGTCGCTCTGCCCTAGTTCATGAATCTGTCGGGCGCTGAGCGTATCGGCCATTACCTGTGCAACCTCGTCGCGTCCGTTCTCGTCGAGGCGGTTAATAATCATCTCAAATGCTTTGCTGGCGGCCTCCGGGTCTGCCACGGCCAAATCCGCCAATGCCTGACCAATGCCTTGATAGATTTTTTCGATGGTGTCGTACTCATCGCCAGTCGTGCGCCCAGCAATCAACTCGCCCTCCATGCGTAGGAGTATCTGCAACCCTTCGGGCGTGCCAGCGAGTTGGCGCAGACCATTCTCGCCGTGTAGTTTGATGAAACTTTCGACGAACTCCTGTGCAAATTCATCACGGTAATCCGCTCCGACCACGCTCATTAAATCTTCGATAGCGGCGCGCGCCTGTGCGGGATTACTCACAGCCAAGTCTGCCAGACCGAGACTGATGCCCTTCCCTAGCTTCTTCAAGTCCTTCAGTTCATCGTCTGTCACCTTTCCAGATGAAAGCTCTTGAAACATACGCAGCAACGCCTTCGACCCGTCGGGCGTCGCTCCGATTTGCCGCATTTCCTCACCGCTCAAACTGTGTACAAAACTTTGAGCCACTTCGTCTCGATCCTTGTCGGCGATGCTTTCCATCACGTGCTTCGTCACTTCATCGAAAACATCCGGCTGCACAATCGCCAGTTCAGCCAGATCGGCAGCCAGCGCCTCCGTGTCGAGCCGACCATCGTGTGTGTTCTGTGCAATTAGCTCCTGGGCTTTTCTTTCGGCATCAGTCGTGTTTGGGGATGCCTGCTTCTCTGTCGTTTCAAAGCTCCGAAGTATTCTGGCTTTGAGTAACGCTACTTGAAATTGATGCTCGATGGTTCTGTCGGTTGACGCGTGCCGCGTAGTAGCGACGAGCAATTCCAGTGTTTTTGCTTTACCCGTTTGATTTTGAACAAAGCTGTTCGAGGGTGTGTCTGCTATGCCCCGCGTATGCATTTTATTTTCCCCTTTTAACTGTGATGGGCTGAGGAACTGGAATGAACAGTTGACCTGTCAATTCCGCCGTTGGAGTTATAAGAACTCTGTTAGAGCATCTAAATCTGCGAACCTGATGCAGTCTCGAATTAGGTTATCGCGGATGCTCGTAAAAAGTTGTCAATGGCAGAGATTCTGTTGCGGGAATAACTTCGCGGTAGGGCATAAGCCGCGTCCCGCTCAAACCGCGAGAGAGGCGGCGCGTCTTGTTCATGCACATGCCTTCGCAGTTGGCCGTGATTGATAAGCGAGGCGCGCTCGTCGTCGAACCGAGCGGGTTCACCGTCAGCATCGGCGTCAAGCAAACGGGATTCACAGGTTCTGCGGATGCGGCGACGACGGGCGTCGTCGCAGGCAGTTTCGTCGTTACGGGTAAAGCGACTCGGTTTCCACTCACCTCCCCGACACGTCGAGTTTCACCGTCTGGTACTTGACCGAACTCGTCCCGACCATGATGTCGAACTGACCCGGCTCAACGATGCGCTCCATGTTCAGGTTAAGGAAAGAGAGTTTGTCCGGCGTGATAACGAAAGTGACCGTCTTGCTCTCGCCGGGCGCGAGCGAGATGCGCTTGAAATCCTTCAATTCCTTGACGGGTCTTGTGACGGAGCTAACGAGGTCGCGGATATAGAGTTGGACGATTTCGTCGCCCGCACGGCGGCCTGTGTTCCTCACCGTCACACTCACTTCTGCGCGCCCGCCCGTGCCGATGCGCTGTGGGGTCACGCCCAATTTTGAATACTCGAAGGTCGTGTAGCTGAGGCCGTGGCCGAAGGGAAAGAGCGGTTCCTTGCTTGTGAACAGGTAGCCGCGTTTGGCCGTCGGTTTGTGGTTGTAGTAGATGGGGAGTTGGCCGACTGAGCGTGGGAAACTGACGGGCAGTTTTCCAGCCGGGTTGTAGTCGCCGAACAACACATCGGCCACGCCCGTGCCCGTCTCCTCGCCGAGATAAAAGCCTTCGAGGATGGCCGGAACGTGCTCGGCCACGTAGTTGATAGAGAGCGCGCCGCTGTTGATAAGCATGACGACGACGGGCTTGCCCGTCTCGCGCATGGCCTTAACCAAGTCGTTCTGCCTGCCGACTAACTCTAGGCTGTCGCGGTCGCCGAGATGGTTGTCAGCCCATGCCTCCTTGTTTGTGTCCTCGTTGCCGCCGAGGACGAGCAGCACAACGTCTACCGCCTTCGCCACTTCGACCGCCTCGGAGATGAGACGCGCGTCTTCTTCGGGCGCCCTCAAGTGCGACGTGTCCGCCCACCAGTCGCCGCCCTCGCGTGTGATTTTGCAGCCCTCGGCGTAACTCACTTTGACGCCGCTCCCGACCTTTTTCGTGACGCCTTCGAGGACGCTGACGCCGCGCGCAGGGTTCGGGTCGCTGTAGCCGCCGAGATGCGCGCGGTTCGCGTTTGGCCCGATGACGGCGATTGATTTGAGTCGCGCGCGGTCGAGCGGCAGCAGATTGTTCTCGTTCTTCAAAAGTGTGATGGAGCGGCGCGCGGCTTCGGCTGCGAGTTCGCGGTGAGGCGCGGAATCGACGACGCGCGCTGCGCGTTCGGGGTCAACGTAAGGCTGCTCGAAGAGGCCGAGCAGAAACTTGACCTTGAGGTTGCGCGCCACGGCTTTGTCAATCAACGACTCGGAAACTTTGCCTTCGCGGACGAGTTGCGCAAGCAACTTGTAGCAATCGGGGTCGGGCAGTTCCGCGTCAACGCCCGCTTCGAGTGCGAGACGCGCCGCCTCCGCCTTATCGCTCGCGACGTGATGCAAACTCTCCAACTGCGGAATGCCGTAATAGTCGGAGGCGACCAGACCGTCGAATCCCCACTCCTGACGCAAGAGCTTTTCGAGCAACCAGCGATTGGCGTGCGACGGCACGCCGTCAATCTCGTTGTAAGAGGCCATCACGCTCAACACGCCCGCCTCCTTGACCGCCGCCTCGAAACTCGGCAGGAAGTTTTCGCGCAAGATGCGCTCGGAATAGTTGGCCGGAGCGATGTTTGTCCCGCCTTCGGGCTGGCCGTGCGCGGCGAAGTGCTTGGCGGTGGCGACGACGTGCTCGCCGTCAACGTCCGGCCCCGCGCCCTGCAAAGCTTTAATCACCGCGACGCCCATGCGCGAGACGAGATAAGGGTCTTCGCCGTAAGTCTCCTCCGTGCGTCCCCAACGCGGCTCGCGTCCCAAATCGAGATTAGGGCCGAGCACCATGTGGCTGCCGCGTGAGCGAGTTTCGAGCGCCGCCGCCGTGAAGACTCTGTGGACAAACTCTGTATCCCAACTGCTGGCGAGCGCGATGGGCTGCGGAAAGTGTGTGCCCTGCTGCGCCATCAGGCCGTGCAAGGCTTCGTCGTGGAAGATGGCGGGGATGCCGAGACGCGTGTTTTCGATGAGCCACTTCTGGACGGCATTGGCGAAGATGGCGGCCTCGCGCGGACTTTTGCGCTCACGCTGTCGTGCAATCTGTCCGATGCCGTTCTGCATCACGACGCGCGCACGCTCAGGCGAAAAGTCGCCACGGTCTGTCGAGAAGTCGGTCTGCGGCTTCGTCTGCGGGCGTTCAGTCCAGAGGCAGACGAGTTGCGCCACCTTCTCTTCAAGCGTCATACGGCTGAGAAGGTCAGCCACGCGCCGCTCGACTCGCAGACGCGGGTTTCGGTAGTCCGGCGTTTGCTCCTGCATCGTGGCTACGGAAGCGAACAACAACGACGGTGCGACGAGCGCCGCGCAGAGCCACACGGCAGCGCGGCGGATTCTCAAAGAACGAAAGTTAACGTTTAGCCTCATCGAAATATCCCCTATTCATCAAACGGTCTATGGCTCAACGAGTGCGCGTTTTTCTTGCTTGTGTCAGCGTGCGGAAAACTTGTAGACGGTCGTCGAGCGATAGATGCTTCCCTTTCGTAAAATGGTGGTGGGGAAACTCTGCCTGTTAGGAGAATCAGGGAAGTGTTGTGTCTCAAGGCAGAATCCATCGCGGGCTTTGTAAGTCTTGCCGCCTTTGCCCGCCTTGACGTCGTCCAGATAGTTGCCCGTGTAGAGTTGCATGCCCGGCTCTGTCGTCCAGACTTCCATGACGCGTCCGGTCGTTGGCTCCGACACTTCGGCGACGCGTCTGAGCGTGCCCGCGCGCCCGTCGAGCACGAAGTTGTGGTCGTAGCCGTTGCCGAGTTTGAGTTGCTCGTCGCCGTTGTTGATGCGTGCGCCGATGGCGGTCGGCTCCGTAAAATCCAGCGGCGTGCCCTTGACGCTCCGCAGTTCGCCCGTCGGAATCAGATTGGCATCGACCGGGGTGAAGCGCGTGGCATTGATGGTTAATTGGTGGTTCAAGATGTCGCCGTTGCCCTGCCCCGCAAGATTGAAGTAGGAGTGGTGCGTGAGGTTGATGACGGTATCCTTGTCGGTCGTCGCGGAGTAATCAATCTTGAGTTCATCTCTGTCCGTCAGCGTGTAGACGACGCGCGCACGCAGGTTGCCGGGGTAATGCTCCTCACCGTCGCGGCTGAGATAACTGAGTTCGAGCGCGACGCCGCTGCCCCTCGCTTTCAATGCGCGAGCGTCCCAGAGGGCTTTGTCGAATCCTTTGACGCCGCCGTGCAAGTGATTCTCGCCGCTGTTGGTGACGAGTTTGTATTCGACGCCGTTCAAGGTGAAGCGACCGCGAGCAATGCGATTGCCGAAGCGACCGATGATTGCGCCCATGTATTTCGGATTGCCGCTCACGTAATCACCCACGCCGTCGTAACCTAGCACCACATCGTCGAGACGGCCTGCGCGGTCTGGAATACGCAGCGAGAGGATGATGCCGCCGTAGTTTGTAATCCTCGCCTCGACGCCGTTGCGGTTGGTAAGCGTGTACAGGCTCACCGCTTTCCCGTCCACGTTTCCGAACCTCTGCACCTTGAACGCGGCTTTACGTTCGCCGCCGAAGCCGCCGGAGAGAGCAAGGCACAGACACAGGATTAACAATGAAAACGCTTTGTTCATCATCGGGCTACTTCCTTCTTCCGCCGCGTGCGCCCGCCGGAAAACTCACGTTCGGGACACAACGCGCCGACGGAATGGTCTGCGTCGAACGGTTCAGACTGGCGCGATGTCGGACTTTGCAGACTCGCGCATCTGTGTCACCTGACGGCGGTTGCGTCGCTCTTTGAAAATCTGGTCTGCCAGCACGCCCAAAAGAATGACCGCGCCCATCACGGCGAAGTCGAGCGAACTCGGAATGCCGAGCAGGTTCACCAAATTCCGCAAGACTTGGAGCAGCGCCGTCCCAATCAGCACGCCGACCACCGACCCCTCGCCGCCGCGCAGAGAGCAACCGCCGAGCACCGCCGCCGCGATGCCATAGAGTTCGTAAAAATTCCCATGTGAGGCGGGCGAAATCGAGTTGGTGTAGAAGGCGAAGATAATGGCGGAGATGGCCGTCAGTATCCCGCAGGCGACATATGCCAGCGTGATGACCAGACGCGTGTTAATGCCCGCGTAACGCGCGGCCTCGGCGTTGCGCCCCGTAGCGAAAAGGTATCGCCCGTAGGCCGAACGATGGAGCACCACCCAGAGGACAGCGCCCGTCACAAGCAGAATCACGAAAGGCATCGGCACGCCGAAGAGATAACCGCCCGCGAGGAAGCGTAGTCCCTCGAAGTTTGTGTCGGCTCCAAGCCCTTTGGTTTCGTCGTCGGTGATGAAGCGCGCGGCTCCCCTGTAGAGCAGTAGTCCGCAGAGCGTCACGATGAAGGGCAGCATGTTGCCGCGCGTGATGAGCAGTCCGTTAATCAACTCTAGCAAGGCGGCGATGACGATGCAGCACGTCACCGCCAGCAGAGGAGGCCAGCCCAACTCCGTCAGCATCATCGAAAGCAGTACGCCGAGCAGAGCCATCATCGAACCGACCGACAACTCGATGCCACCCGTGATGATGACAAGGCCGAGGCCGAGGCTGAAGATACCGTAAGCCCCAATCAGCCTGCCGAGGTTCTGAAGGTTGGTCGCCGTCAGGAAGTTCGGGTTGCTGGCCGAGATGATGATGCAGAGAATCGCCAGCAGGGCGAAGATGCCGAGTTCTTTCTTCATCTCACGTCTTGAGCCTCGCCGCCTGTCGCCAAGCGCATGACCGCCTCTTCGCTGAATTGACTACGCCGGAGCGTGCCCGTGATGCGTCCTTCGTGCATGACGCAAATGCGGTCGCTGATACCGAGCACTTCTTCCATGTCGCTGCTGATGGCGATGACCGACACGCCTTCGCTCGTTAGTTGGCGGATGAGCGCATAAATCTCTGCCTTCGCGCCGACATCAATCCCGCGCGTCGGCTCATCGAAGACCAAGACCTTCGGCGATAGCGCGAGCCACTTCGCCAGCACTACCTTCTGCTGATTGCCACCGCTCAAGTTGGCCGCTTGCATCTCGGTCGATGGCGCTTTGACGTTAATCGTGCGGCACATCCTTTCAGCCGCCGCCGCCTCGCGTGCGGGGCTGACGAGTCCGGCGCTCGCGTACTTGTCCAGTCCCGGCAGCGTGATGTTTTCTCGTATGCTGAAATCCACGATGATGCCGCACGTCCGTCGGTCTTCCGGTATCAGATAAAGTCCCTGCCGGATGGCATCGCGCGGAGAGGTAATCTTGAGCGGCTGACCGCCGAGACTGATGTCCGCTTCGAGGGCTTCATCGACGCCGAAGAGTGCGCGCGCGACCTCCGAGCGCCCTGCACCGACGAGACCCGCCATGCCGAGCACCTCCCCGCGCCCGACATCGAGCGAGACGACTTGGCCGGGGTATCTTAGAGTGCGTAGACGGCGAATCGTCAGCCAGTCTTTGCGGTCGTCTCCGTGGTCGCCCGTCGTCGGCGCGACGAAGAACTCCTTGAGGTCGCGCCCGACCATCATTCGCACCATCGGGTCGCGGTCAATCTCGTCGCGCCGGAGCATTCCGGCGTTGCGTCCGTCGCGTAAGACCACGGCGCGGTCGGCTATCTCTTTCACTTCGTCTAGACGGTGCGAGATGTAGATGATGCTGACGCCCTGCGCTCTCAGGTCTTTGACGATTTCCAGTAGTCGCCGCGTCTCGCTCAGGGTGAGGCTCGACGTTGGCTCGTCCATGATGAGGATGCGCGCCCCTGCCGAGATGGCTCTGGCAATCTCGACCAGTTGCTGCTGCGCGAGCGAGAGGTCGCCGAGCAGAGTGCGGCTCGAAAGTTCGAGTCCCAACTTTTGAAGCAGCGCGTCCGCCTCCCTGTAGAGACGTTTACGGTCAACTAATTTGAGCCATCCCCAACGGGTCGGCTCGCGCCGCAGGAAGATGTTCGAGGCGACATCCAGATTGTCCAGCACGCTCAGTTCCTGATGGATGAACTCAACGCCCAGTTCGCTCGCCGCCCGTGGCGACTCAATCGCGACATCCTTGCCCTCTAAGCGAATTGTGCCTGCGTCCGGGCTGTGCACGCCGCCGAGGATTTTCATCAGCGTCGATTTTCCAGCCCCGTTCTCGCCGATAAGCGCAACGACCTCGCCCGAATAGACCTTGAGGTGAACGTCGCTGAGCGCGACCACGCCTGGAAACCTCTTGCTGACCCCGTTCATTTCCAGAACCGGGACGGAGTTTGTCTCCACCAATCACCTCGGCGGCCTGACTGCCGAGAGTAGTTCTCGACAACCAGACCTTTTGCTGCTAACTTCTGGCTCACCCAAACAGTCAGGCAAAATTAGCTCAGTTCGACTACGCAATTGAGCCGACAAGGAAGAAATAAGTTGTTGGTAACTTTGTTGTAAGACCTAACAAAAGCGTTTCTATTATTTCTCCACTCCCTTGTCAAGCAAATTCATTCGCACGGAGGCGTACGCACGTTGATGAGGCATCCGCTAATTTTTATCGCCGTCTATCTCTCGATTCTTTTTCTCTCACTCCCGTTATGGGCGCAGCAGCCTGATGCGACTCTTGCAGAATGGGAGAACCCGCGCGTCTTCAGCGTTAACAAAGAACCCGCACACGCGACCCTCGTTCCCTACAGAAGCGAAGAGGCCGCGCTCGACCACACACGAACACGCTCTCCGTTCGTGCGTTCGCTCGATGGCTTGTGGAAGTTTCACTGGGTCAAAAACCCTGCGGAGCGCCCCGCCGATTTTTACCGTCCAGAGTTTGACGCGAGCCGTTGGAGAGAGATTCGCGTCCCGTCTAACTGGGAGATGCAAGGGTACGGCACGCCCATCTTCACCAACATTACTTATCCTTTCAAAAGAGAGGCTCCGCGCGTGATGGATGAACCTCCGGCATCGTGGACTGCTTACGCAGAGCGTAATCCGGTCGGTTCCTACCGACGCAACTTCGCCTTGCCGGACGACTGGCGAGGCCGACAGACCTTTCTCGTCTTCGATGGTGTGTCGTCGGCCTTTTACGTCTGGGTCAACGGCGAGCGGGTCGGCTACAGCGAAGACAGCCGTCTGCCGTCGGAATTCAACATCACTCGTTTTCTCAAGACGGGTGAAAATGTGCTGGCGGTGGAGGTCTATCGTTGGTCGGACGGCAGCTACATGGAGGATCAGGACTTCTGGCGCATGAGCGGAATCTTCCGTCACGTTTCGCTCGTCTCGCGCCCGCCCGCCCATGCGAGCGACTTTTACGTACGCACAGGACTCGACGCGCAGTACCGCGATGCAACTCTCCGGCTACGTATCAAGTTAAGGAACACGGGCGAGAGCCGCCGTCCGCTTACCGTCGAAGCCAAACTGCTCGACGAGTCGCGTCGCCCAGTCTTCCGCACGCTCACAAGGCGCGCAGACGTGCCGCCGCAAGGTGAGACGACGGTCGAGTTTGAGCAAACGCTCGTCAACCCGAAAAAGTGGTCGGCAGAGGAACCCAACCTGTACACGTTGCTCCTCGTCTTGAAGGACGAGAGCGGCGGTGTCATCGAAGCGGTTCCGTGGCGCGTCGGCTTTCGTTCGTCGGAGATAAGAAACGGCCAACTCCTCTTTAACGGCAAACCCATCATGCTCAAGGGCGTCAACCGCCATGAGCACGACCCGGACACGGGTCAGGTGATGACGACCGAGCGCATGCTTCAAGACATCAGGCTGATGAAGCAGCACAACATCAACGCCGTGCGTACCAGCCATTATCCGAACGTCCCTGAGTGGTACGAACTATGCGACCGCTACGGCCTCTACGTGCTCGACGAGGCCAACATCGAATCACACGGCTACGGCGCGAACGAAGAACAGCGTATCTCGACGGGCGAGGATTTTACGGACGCGCACGTCGCGCGCGTCAGCCGCACCATCGAGCGCGACAAAAACCACGCCTCCGTCTTTCTGTTCTCGCTCGGCAACGAGGCCGGAGTCGGGAGAAACTTCGACGCCGCACGCGCATGGGTCAAGAAGCATTACCCGGAATTCAACATCGCTTACGAGTCCGGCGACAGTCGTCACGCAGATGTCTTCTCGCCGATGTACACGCCTCCCGACCAGATACTTCCGTCGTGGAAAAAGCTCGGTCGCAGTCGCCCCATGTTTCTCATCGAATACGCGCACGCGATGGGGAATAGTAACGGTAATCTGCAAGAGTATTGGACGGTGCTTGAGTCGCACCCGCAACTCCACGGCGGCTTCATCTGGGATTGGGTAGATCAGGGGATACGTAGGAAAGGCGCGGGCGACAAACCTTTCTGGATTTACGGCGGCGACTTCGGTGACGCGCCTAACGACGGCAACGGCGGCGACGGCATGGTCTTCCCCGACCGCCGCGTGCAGCCGGAGCTTTTCGAGGTGAAGAAGGTTTACCAGTTCATCAAAGTCGAGCCAATAGACCTCAAGGCCGGACGCGTCCGCATTCGCAACAAGTATCTCTTCCGCGACCTGTCGTTCGTGCGGGGCGCGTGGGAGTTGGCTGAAAACGGCGTGGTCATCAGGCGCGGAAGTGTGCCGCGAATACAAGTCGCGCCCGGCGAGTCGCAGGAGATTAAGCTCGACTTAAAACGTCCGACGCTTATGCCCGGCGCGGAGTATTTTCTCAAGGTCACTTTTGCGCTCGCCGCCGACACGCCGTGGGCGACGCGCGGGCACGTCGTCGCATGGGATCAGTATCAAGTGCCTTACGACGTCCCGCCGCTTCCAACATCTATCCCCGCCACGCTTACGCTTCCCGCCGTGAAACTCACAGAGTCGGACGATAGTTTTACCGTTTCTGGCGCGAGGTTCGAGGCGCACTTCGGCAGGAGAAGCGGCGCACTTGAGTCTTACACGTTCGCAGGCCGACGGATGTTATCCGGCGCACTCGTCCCCAACTTCTGGCGCGCGCCGACGGACAACGACCGTGGCAACCGTATGCCGGAGCGTCTGCGTGTGTGGCGCGACGCCGCGCAGGGGCGCAAGGTGACGAGCATGACCGCCGAACAAATCTCGCCGCATTCCGTCAGAGTCACCGCGCACTTCACGCTGCCCGCAGGGTCTTCCGTTTACAGCACCGTCTACATAGTTCACGGCGACGCGAGGGTGGAGGTCGAAAGCGTGCTTACGCCGGGCGGCGAGTTGCCCGTGTTGCCGCGTTTCGGTATGCAGTTGAGAATCGCGGGCGAGTTCCGCACGGTCAGTTGGTACGGGCGCGGGCCGCAGGAAAACTACTGGGACAGAAACACGGGCGCAGCCGTCGGACGCTACACGGAACTGGCCGAAAATCTGTTTACCCCTTACATGGAGCCGCAGGAGAGCGGCAACCGCACGGACGTGCGTTGGGTCGCGTTCACCGATGGCAAGGGTGCGGGGCTTAAAGCTACGGGCAGCCCGCTTCTCTATTTCAGCGCGTGGCCTTTCCCGATGGAAGAGTTGGAGCGGCGCAAGCATCCGTTCGAGATTGTGCGCGCAGACGACATCACCGTTAATCTGGACTACAGGCAGATGGGCGTCGGCGGCGACGATAGTTGGGGCGCGTGGCCGCATCCCGAATACCGTCTGCCCGCCAGAGCTTACCAGTACAGATTCGTTCTTGAGCCGTTGAGAAAATAGAACGAGGCGAAGAGAAATAAAGCGGAGGTAGAGAAACAAAGCCGGGCGCGTCGTCGTGCGAGACGGATGGCCTAACGCATTGCGTCGGCGTGTGGGATTGAACTCAGGCGGTCAATACGGCGGCGAACTTGCTTGAAAGCACCAGGCTGAGCGCGCCCATGAGCGTCGGGGTTTCGCCGAGGGTGGAAGGGATGATGCGTGCGCTGCGTAAGCCGCGACAGATGCTGTATTCCTCGACGGCACGCTTGAGTTCTTCGGCGATGAGAGGCCATGCGCGTGCAATCTCGCCGCCGAGGATGACGGCTTCGGGGCTGAGTCCCTTGATGATATTCGAGATGCCGACGCCGAGATAACGCGCCGTCTCGATGAGCGCCGCCTGCGCCGTCTTCTCCCCGCTCAAGGCGGCGTCCATTAGTTGGGCGAAACTGATAGCCGAGTCGTCGGCGCGACCGGAGAGTTTGCGGTAACGTGCCAGCGCCGCGCGCTCCGAGGCGAACGCCTCCCAACACTCGCGCCCGCCCGCAGCGCAGGCGACGGGCGCGTCTGCGCCGATGGTCATGTGGCCGAATTCGCCTGCGGCTCCGACCTCACCGCGATAAACCTGTCCGTCGAACACTATCCCTGTACCGAGTCCTTCTTCGACCAACACCATAACGAAATCTCGCACCTCGCGGATTTCTGGACGACCGAACCAGAGTTCGGCCAACGCGGCGGCGTTGGCGTCGTTATCAATATTGACGGGTAGGCCAGTGGCGGACTTTAGTCGCTCCGCGATGTTCCAGTTGCGCCATCTGAAATGCGGGACGAAGATAACGTTGCCCGTCTCAGGCTCGACCAGACCGGGGAGACTGACGCCGATGGCCTCGATGCCCTTCTCCCTCTTAATCATCTTGCCAGCGCAATCCAATATTTTTTCAAGCGTCTTTTCCGCGTTCTGATAGGTCTTGAATTTCTCTTGGTCGAGGACGCGTCCGGCAAGGTCGCTGGTCGCCAGCACGGTCTGCTTGGTGCCTATATCGACGCCGAGGGCGATGGGAGCGGCGGTGCGTAGACGCAGGAGGATGGGCGGGCGTCCGCCCGTCGACTCGCCTTCAATCTCGTCGATGAAGCCGAGGTCTTTGAGTTCGTCCACGATGAGCGAGACGGTCGAGCGTTGGAGTTCCGTTTCATGCGAGATTTCGGCGCGCGAGATGGGCGAACGCTCGCGCACGTAGTTGAGCACGATTTGACGGTTGATATTGCGTATCGTGTCAGAGCGCGCAACACTGGCTTTTTTGAGGTTTATGCGTCGCATAGGATAGGCTCAAAACACGGAAAGCCTTTGCTCCTCGAAGCGTCTGGATGAAAGGCGAGGCCAAGCGTGCCACTTCCGTCCGGTTATAAGTAGTACAGGTGAGGCCGCCCGTCAATGATTTTAATCGGCGCCCCGCCGCTCGCGCAACTGCGGACTCTACGCGCCCGCCAACGCGCATTAGCTTCAAGGACTACAGGGCAGAGAAAGCATGCCGGGCGGCGTTTGGGGATGACCAACTGCCGCGAGGTCGGGTCGAATAGCGCAGACGCCTACGGCTTACCTGGGGCGGAACCCTTATCCTGCGGCCACTGGTCGCGCGGGACATCGCGGTATATATCTTCCATCTTCTGATAGCCGTCCTTGACAACGATGTCGCCGATGTTGCTCTTATCGACGACGAGCGGCTCAAGCAGAATCGAGGGCACGTCTATCTTCCCGTTGTTGACGGTGCTGGTGGTTTCGACCCTTTCGCGGCGTGCCAGCGCGACGGCAGCTTCGGCGGCGCGGCGCGCGAGTTGCGCCACGGGTTTATAAACCGTCATGGACTGCGTGCCCGCGATGATGCGTTGCAACGCCGCGAGGTCTGCGTCCTGACCCGATACCAGCACCTTACCCGCGAGCTTCTGTTCTTCGAGTGCCTGAACGACTCCGCCCGCCGTGCCGTCGTTGGAAACGACGACCGCCGCAACGTTGTTGTCAGCCTGCGTCAACGCGTTCTCCGTATGACGTAGCGCCTCGCTCGCCAGCCAGTCGCGCGCCCATTGGTCGGCGACCACCTTGATGTCGCCCCGCTCGATGACGGGTTTGAGGACGTTCATCTGACCTTTGCGAAAGAGCGTGGCGTTGTTGTCCGTCGGCGCACCGCCGATGAGAACGTAGTTGCCTTTGGGCGCGCGTTCGAGCAGGTAGCGCGCCTGCAACTCGCCTACTTTCTCGTTGTCGAAAGAGATGTAGAGGTCTGGTTCGCTGTTGCGGATAATACGGTCGTAGGCGATGACGGGCACATTCTGTCGCTTGGCGGCCTCGACGATTGAAGCCGTAATCTCGCCGTTGTGTGGGATAACGACAAGCACGTCTACGTTCTGCGTCAAGAGGTTTTCGGCCTGCTGCGTCTGCACCTTGTCGTCGCCGTTGGCGGCCTGTACCAGCACCTCCGCGCCGAGTTCTTTAGCACGCGCCACGAACAGGTCGCGGTCGCGCTGCCATCGTTCCTCTTTCAGCGTGTCCATCGAAAGGCCGATGCGAATAGTCCCGCCTTTAGCCTTGTCGCCGCCCGCATTATTCGCCGTCTCCGGCGGCCCTTCAATGCACGCGACCCCGAAGGCCAGAAGCGAGACGGCGAGGACGAGGGCGACGAAGCGAATTAGTTTAAGGATTCTCATAGATTGAAACTCCGACTAGGAACGTCGTTTTAGAGTTGAAAAATTCGTTGGCTCCCCACTGAACGCGCGGCGACGGACGGGCGGTGAAGCGTTCACGAATGTTGGTTATTCGACGCCGAGCAGGATGTCTATCGTCAACTGGTCGAGACGTTCGTATTGCAAGCCCTTCGCGGCGAGCGCGGCGCGGTCGAAGGTTTGCGCGAGCAGCGCGTCGGCGCGTCCCTTCTCGAACTTGCCCGGCGACGCCCCGTTGCGATTGCCCTCGTCGATTTCGGCGAGCAGCGACTTGATTTCCGCATGCGCGTTCCAGCGCGCGGCCTTCTCTTTCAGTATCAGGTAGGTACGCATCGAGCCGCGCGCGAACTCCTTAACCCCTTCGTAGTCCTCCGTGCGGTAGGCGTGGCTGTCGAAGTGGCGCGGGTTGTCGTAGCCTACATCTTCGAGGAATTTAACGAGCCAGAAGGCGGCCTTCGGGTTGGCCGAGCCGAAGCGCAAGTCCTGGTCGTAGCGTCCGGGCACCTGGTCGTTGAGGTCTATGTGGAAGAGTTTTCCAGCCTCCCACGCCTGCGCCACGGCATGCGTCATGTTTAGCCCCGGCATGTGTTCGTGCGCTACTTCGGGATTGACGCCGACCATGTCCGCGTGTTCGAGCGTCGTGATGAAATGGAGGTACGCGCCCGTCGTCGGCATGTAGATGTCTGCGCGCGGTTCGTTCGGTTTGGCTTCGAGCGCGAACCTGTAACCGTAACCCTGCGAGAGCGAGTATTCGCAGAGGTAGTTCAACGCTTCGCGCAGACGCTTGATGGCCTCGTCGGCGCGGCGGCAGCCTTCCGTCTCGACGCCTTCGCGCCCACCCCAGAGGACGAAAATCTTCGCGCCCAACTCGGCTCCTAAATCCATCGCGCGCATCGTCTTTTGCACGGCGTAAGAGCGCACCGACGGGTCGTTGGCAGTAAACGCGCCGTCGCGGAAGACGGCATCGTAAAAGAGGTTCACAGTCGCCATCGGCACGACGATGCCCGTCTCCTCGCAGACGCCGCGAAACTCGCGGACGATGCGGTCACGCTCAGCAGGAGTCGCGTCAATCGGCACAAGGTCGTTATCGTGGAAGTTGACGCCCCACGCACCGACTTCCGCCAGCATCCGCACGGCGTCAACAGGCGCGAGCGTCGGGCGGACGGCATCGCCAAAGGGGTCGCGCCCGCGATTGCCGACTGTCCATAGGCCAAAGCTGAACTTGTGCTCCGGCTTGGGCGTGTATCTATCTTCTGCCATCTTCTAACTCCTCTCAGTAACAACCCTTTGCAGCCCGCCCGTTGACGTTAGTGCGACGTTACTGCAAAGACATTCGGGACTTTGTTCGGTGACCCATCAAAACTTTAGTTTGAGATTAAGCCCAGACTCACTATCAGTCAAGAATTAAAACTGGGGATGGTCACTGTTGGAGGAGGTGAGGCACGCGGTGGTTGTTAGGGAGCCATCGTCGAATAATCTTTTTCGCTCTTGACTAATATGATACTACTCTTAAACATTCACCCGCGAGGCCGCTCGTTCGCCGTGGAATCTCTCGTTTCGGAGGAGTCAATCGTTTGCAGTCGCATCGAAACCGTTTTGGCCGCCCGTTCTTTTTCTTCACCTTCGCGGCGCTCGTTCTGATTATCGTCGCCGCGCCCGCTGCACGCGCCGAGCGTTGGCGTCTGTCTTGGAGCGACGAGTTTAACGGCGCGAAGGGCACGCGGATAGACATGCGAAAATGGACGGCGGAAATCAGTGGCTCTGGATGGGGCAACAAGGAGTTGGAGTATTACACCGACGAGACGAAGAACGCCTCGATGGACGGTCGCGGCTCGCTTGTCATCAAAGCCGTTCGAGAAACGTTGGGACAAGAATTCAAATGCTGGTACGGCGCTTGTCAATACACGTCCGCGCGCCTCGTCACCAAGAATAAATTCGCACAAGCCTACGGCCGTTTCGAGGCGCGTCTGCGACTGCCGCAGGGACAGGGCATCTGGCCTGCCTTCTGGCTGCTCGGAGCGGACATCGGCACTGTCGGTTGGCCTGCCTGCGGCGAAATAGACATCATGGAGAACATCGGGCGCGAGCCGACGATGGTGCACGGGACGATTCACGGACCGGGATACTCAGGCGCAAACGGCGTCGGCTCGTCGTTCACACTGCCGGACAGCAGACGTTTCAGCGACGACTTTCACACCTTCGCCGTCGAGTGGGAGCCGCGAACCATTCGCTGGTACGTTGACGGCAAACACTATGCGACGCGCACACCGCGCGACCTTCCGACGGGCGCGAAGTGGGTCTACGAGCACCCTTTCTTCATCATCCTGAATCTGGCGGTTGGCGGCGCGTGGCCGGGCGACCCCGACCCGACGACCATCTTTCCGCAGACAATGCTGGTTGATTACGTGCGCGTTTATCGTCGCTAGAGAAGCGACAGGTGGACGCGTGGTTGTGCAGCGTTTACGTAGACGCGGAATGAGCAAGGACAGGGAGTGTGCAAAGATTATTTGGAGGAGGCGGGATGAACTTTCTCGGCATAGATGTCGGGACGGGCGGGTCGCGCGCCGTCGTCATCGACACGCATGGCGGCATTGTTGCCGCAGCGACAATTGAACACGCGCCGTTCGCGTCGCCGCGCACGGGATGGGCTGAGCAGGACGCGCGGGATTGGTGGCGTGCGTCGGCTGCCGCCGTCCGCGCCGTGCTGGCGACCGATGGCGAGGTGCGCGCAGAGGAAATCGGCGCCGTCGGCTTCTCCGGTCAGATGCACGGCGCTGTGCTCTTGGACGCGCGCGACGAGCCTTTGCGCCCGTCGATTATCTGGTGCGACCAGCGCACCGAAGCGCAGTCGCGTGCGCTCGCAGAGAAGGTCGGCGTCTCACGTCTCATCGAGCTTACGAACAACCCTCCGCTCACCAACTTCACGCTCACCAAGATGCTGTGGGTGCGCGAGCATGAACCTGAAACATGGAAGCGTACGCGCGCCCTGCTTCTGCCGAAGGATTACGTGCGGCTGCGACTGACGGGAGACCGCGCGACGGACGTGGCGGACGCCTCTGGCACGCTCCTCTTCGATGTCGCTAATCGCAGATGGTCTGCGGAGATGTCGGCGGCCACCGAGATTGACGTGCGGATGCTGCCGCGCGCGTATGAATCAATGGAAGTGACGGGCAGCGTCTCGACAGCGGGCGCGGAAGCGACGGGACTACGCGCGGGAACTCCGGTCGTCGCGGGCGCGGGCGACCAGGCGGCGGGCGCGGTCGGGATGGGCATCGTGCGCCCCGGCGCGGTGAGCGCCACCATCGGCACATCGGGCGTCGTCTTCGCCGCGACCGACCGACCCGCGCTCGACCCAAAGGGACGCGTGCACACCTTCTGCCACGCCGTGCCGGGGCGCTGGCACGTGATGGGCGTCACGCAGGCCGCAGGACTTTCTCTGCGTTGGTTCCGCGACCAGTTCGGCGCGAATCCTTCCGGCGCGCACGACGCTTACGAGCGGCTGATGGAAGAAGCAGCGAGCGTGCCTGCGGGCGCGGACGGCGTTCTCTGGGCACCATACTTGATGGGCGAGCGCACCCCGCATCTCGACCCGCACGCACGCGCCGCGCTCACGGGCTTGGCCGCCAGCCACACACGCGCGCACGTCGTCCGCGCCATACTTGAGGGCGTCGCCTTCTCCCTGCGCGACACCTTCGAGATATTCAAGGAGATGAACGTACCCGTCGAAAACGTGCGGCTCGGCGGTGGCGGCGCACGCTCCGCGCTCTGGCGGCAGATACAGGCGGACGTTTATGGCCGTGTCGTCGAAACCGTGGAGGCCGAAGAGGGCGCGGCCTACGGAGCGGCGCTGCTGGCGGGAGTCGGCGGCGGTGCATGGGCTTCGGTTGACGAGGCGTGCAAGGCTGTGGTCAGGGTCGCGTCCAGCGTCTCGCCGGACAACTCGGCGTTGGAGTTAATGAACAGACAATACGGAAGGTTTCGCGCACTCTATCCGGCACTACGCGCCGTCGCGGACGGCAACGACTTTCAAACATAGAACGCCCCTCAAACATAGAAGACATTTATCGTCTCAACAACCCACGAACATGCACACTGTGAAAAACTGCTTAACGACATTCGCTTTCCTGCTGCTCATGGCCTACGGCGTTCGCGCCGAGACACAACGCGGTTCAGAGCGCGAAGAGAAAATCAGAATCAATCTCGAAAGTGGCTGGCGTTTCCGCGAGGCGGGCAAGGATGCATGGCACACGGCGACCGTACCCGGCTGCGTGCACACAGACCTGCTCGCCAACAAATTGATAGACGACCCCTTCTACCGCGACAACGAGCAGAAGTTGCAGTGGATTGGCAAGACCGATTGGGAGTATCAGACGACTTTCAACGTCTCGCCGGAACTTCTCAGTCGGCAGCACGTCGAACTCGTCTTCGAGGGACTGGATACTTATGCCGAAGTCTTCCTCAATGGCGTCTCCGTGCTCAAGGCCGACAACATGTTTCGCACATGGCGTGCAGACGCTAAAGCGACGCTCAAGGCCGGAAGCAACTCTCTCGTCATACGCTTCCGCTCGCCGGTCAACGAAGTGCTGCCCGTGATGGCGAAGATGAGCTACCAACTGCCGTCGCCCAACGATCAGGGCGAGAAGACCAGCCCGCACACGCGCAAAGCGCCCTACCATTACGGATGGGACTGGGGGCCGCGCTTCGTGACGAGCGGCGTCTGGAAGCCCGTCCACATCGAAGCATGGAACGGCGCGCGTATCGCTGACCTCCATGTCTCGCAGAAGCGTGTCAACAGTTCCGCCGCCGATTTGACGGCTGAAGTAGAAATTATCTCTGACGCTGCCATCGAAGCGACCGTGATTGTGGATGACCTAACGAGCAGACGCGTCGCGGCTCAAAGCAAAGTTCGGCTCACGGCTGGCACGAACCGCGTGCCACTGAATTTCGTTATCGCGCGCCCTGCGCTCTGGTGGCCGAACGGCCTCGGCGCGCAACCCCTCTACAGATTCAGGGCGCGTCTGTTGATGAATGGACGGCTGACCGACGTGGCGCGTGTGCGTACGGGACTCCGTTCGTTGGAGTTGCGACAGCAGCCCGACCAGTGGGGCAAGAGTTTCGAGTTTCGCATCAACGGTGTGCCAGTCTTCGCCAAAGGCGGCAACTGGATTCCGGCTGACAGTTTTCCCACGCGCGTCACCAGAGAGAAGTATCGTCACATGCTCGCATCCGTCCGCGACACGAACATGAACATGCTGCGCGTCTGGGGCGGCGGGATTTACGAGTCGGACGAGTTTTATGAACTCTGCGACGAGATGGGCATCCTCGTCTGGCAGGATTTCATGTTCGCGTGCGCGATGTATCCGGGCACGCCGGAGTTTTTAGAGAACGTCCGCGCCGAAGCGACGGATAACGTCAAGCGTCTGCGGAACCACCCTTCGCTCGTCATCTGGGCGGGCAACAACGAGGTCGAAACTGCGTGGCAGCACTGGGGATGGAAGCAGAGCCTCCCGGCCTCGCTGTGGGATGATTACCTGAAAATCTTTCACGGCGTGTTGAAAGAGGTCTGCGCCGCGCTCGACCCGGAACGTCCTTACTGGCCTAGCTCGCCGAGTTCCAATCTGGAAGACGACCCCGACTCCGAAAAGATAGGCGACGTGCATTTCTGGCGCGTCTGGCACTTCGCCGAGCCGTTCACCAACTACGAGCAGCAGTTCCCGCGTTTCATGAGCGAATACGGCTTCCAGTCGTTCCCGCAAATCGAGACGGTCAGCACCTACACGCTGCCCTCCGAGCGCGACATCGAATCGCGCGTTATGCTGGCGCACCAACGCCACCCGCGCGGCAACCAGTTAATCCGCGAATACATGCTGCGCGAGTATCCTGCGCCGAAAGATTTCGAGTCTTTCCTCTACGTCAGTCAGGTCTTACAGGCCGAGGGCATCAAGATTGGTGCGGAGCATTTCCGACGCAGCATGCCGCGCAACATGGGTTCGCTCTACTGGCAGATAAACGACTGCTGGCCTGTCGCCTCCTGGTCGGGCATTGATTACTACGGTCGCTGGAAGGCGCTCCACTACTACGCACGACGTTTCTACGACGACCTGCTCCTCAGCTCTCAGAGGGACAAAGACGCCATCAACTTTTACGTCGTCTCCGACCGCACCGAGGCGACTCCGGCGCAGTTGCGCGTCAGCCTCTTGGACTTCGACGGGCGCGTTCTGACGAGTACAGTCAGGAACGTAACGGTCGCGCCGCTCAAGAGTAATTCATACTTGAGCATCCCGCTCAGAGACTTGTTACAGGGCAGAGATACAAAGAGCATGATGCTCTACGGCGAACTAATTGTGGGCGGCAAGGCGGCTTCAAGCAACAGCTATTTCTTCGAGCCCTACAAGAATCTGTCCGCGCCGACGGCGCGCATCAGCACTACGCCGACGCCGACGCGCGGAGGGTTCAAAATCACTTTATCCTCCGACAAATTCGCTAAGGCCGTCTATCTCTCTGTGCCGGACGCGGACGGATTCTTTTCCGATAACTACTTCGACCTCGTTCCGGGGAAGACGGTCGAAGTGGAATTTCGACCACGCACACGCCTGACACTCGCCGAGCTTCGCGGACGACTCAAGGTGCGCTCGATGAGCGACGCCTTCTGAGCATCGCCTCCACGCGCGTCATCGGTCGAAGCGATGCTTAACGGCTATGGTCAGTCGTTTCCACGCACGTCGGCGGGCGATAGGGCTTGCACATGTACGTGATAACAGATGTGTTAGAAAATCTTTTTCTCGGCTATAATCCGCCCATCGCGTTTTCAATCCACAAGTTCTAATTCGGGAAGCACAAACTTATAACCAATCGACCGAGTTGGACGCACGTCCCACTCCGGCGATGTGGGACATCATCCACAATTAGCCGCGACGGTCTATGACTGACGAGGCACGCGTAGTCTTCAAGCGAGTGATGGAGCGGGTGATTTTACGGAGAGTTAAGAACCACAGATGCAAATAAAAATCTTTGTCCTTTTCGTTTTGCTTATGAGCGTCAACACAGCATTTGCCCAAAGCATTGAGTCGCCGGACAAGAAGTTATCGCTCGCTTTCGCGTTGACCGCCACGGGCGAGCCGACCTATCAGTTGTCGTTCAATGGTCGGGCGGTGGTGAAAAAAAGCAGGCTCGGCATCGAGTTGAAAGACCAACCCGCTTTGACCAAAGGCTTCACGATGGCGAAGACGGACACGTCGCAGGCGGACGAGACGTGGGAGCCTGTCTGGGGCGAAACCAGGCGGATTCGCAATCACTACAACGAACTTGCGGTCACGCTCCGCCAGCCTTCGTCTCCGTCGCCGGGCGAACGGACGTTGACGCTCAGATTCCGCCTGTTCAACGACGGGCTAGGCTTTCGTTATGAAATCCCCGCGCAAGACGGGTTGAAATATTTCATCGTTTCGGATGAAAAGACTGAATTCAACTTGACGGGCGACCACAAGGCATTCTGGATTCCCGGCGATTACGACACCAACGAATACACCTATTCGACGACAAAGCTCAGCGAGGTGGACGCCTCAAGAGGAAAGCTGGCGACGGAAATCTCCGTCAGGTCGCTCATCTCTCCCAACGCCGTCCAGACGCCCTTGATGATGAAAACATCCGAAGGGCTGTACATCAACATTCATGAGGCAGCATTAATCAACTACCCCGCCATGAATTTGATGCTGGACAAACAGACCTACACGCTCTCGTCGCATCTGGTGCCAGATGCCGTCGGCAACAAGGCATATTTACAGACACCGTCCAAGACCCCTTGGCGCACTGTTGTAGTCAGCGACCGCGCGGCTGACATCCTCACCTCCAAGCTCATCCTGAATCTCAACGAGCCTTCCAAAATCCGCGACGCGGGCGCATGGGTGAAGCCACAGAAGTACGTCGGCATCTGGTGGGAGATGCACGTCGGCAAAGCCACATGGAACTACTCTGCGGACGCAGGCAACATAAATTTAGCCGAGACTGATTGGAAGAGTCTGAAACCGAGCGGCAAGCATGGCGCGACTACCGAGAACACAAAGAGGTACATTGATTTCGCCGCCCGCCACGGCTTCGACGGCGTGTTGGTGGAGGGTTGGAATGTAGGATGGGAAGACTGGTTCGGCAACTGGAAAGACGAGGTTTTCGACTTCATGACACCCTACCCGGATTACGATGTCGTCGCGCTCCAAAAGTACGCCGCCGACAAGGGCGTCAAACTCGTCATGCATCATGAGACTTCCGCGTCCGTCTCGAATTACGAGCGGAGGATGGACGAAGCCTACCGCTACATGAAACAGCATGGCTACGACACGGTGAAGACCGGTTACGTAGGTCGAATCATTCCGCGCGGCGAGCACCACGATGGACAGTGGATGGTCAACCATTACGTCAGAGTCGCGGAGAAGACCGCGCAGTATAAAATCATGCTCGACGCGCATGAGCCTGTGCGACCGACAGGCTTGCAGCGCACCTACCCGAACTGGCTCGCCTCCGAAGCGGCGCGGGGCAATGAGTTCAACGCGTGGAGTTCGGGCAATCCGCCGGAGCACGAAACTATCCTGCCCTTCACGCGCCTGATGGGTGGCCCGATGGACTACACGCCCGGAATTTTCCAGATTAAGCTCGACCACTACCAGCCCGGCAAAAAAGAGCAGGTGCACACGACGCTGGCTAAACAGTTGGCTCTCTACGTGACCATGTACAGCCCTTTACAGATGGCCGCCGACCTGCCGGAAAACTACGAGCGGTTCGTGGACGCGTTCCAGTTTATCAAAGACGTGGCGGTCGATTGGGACGACACCAGAATACTTGAGGCCGAGCCGGGCGATTATCTGACGATAGCACGCAAGGCGAGGAACCGTGATGAGTGGTACGTCGGTGCTATCACGGACGAGCAGGCGCGCACGGCAAACGTCCCTTTGAATATCCTCGCGCCGAAGCGTTCATACGTCGCAACGCTCTACGCCGATGCCTCGGACGCTCACTGGGAAAGAAATCCGATGGCGTACAAGATTGAGAGTTTTCTGGTTAATGACCAGACCACGCTGAAAGTTGCGCTGGCGAGCGGCGGCGGCGCGGCCATCAGTCTCCGGCCAGCGTCCGCCGACGACATGAAGAAATGGAAGCCGTATAAAGTCGCACTCTGAGGTAACACTAAGCGGCTTTACTCTTTAACTTTCAATTCGGGGAGCAAGGTGATGAGAAATTTGCGACACCGACTCAGCATCGCCGCCGTCAGCGAGCGACTCGCCCCGACGACCGTCTTCCAGTTCGTCTTAATCGTGCTCCTGCTCTCTGTCGCCCCGGCAAGCGCGCAGACGCAACGCGAGGGAGGCTTGCGTCCAATCAAACTCATTGTCATCAGCGGTCGCGTCTCGCTCACCAACGACAGACCCGCGCCGCGTGTGCGTGTCAGGCTCTCAAGTTCGACTGGCATCAGCCGCGAGACGTTGACGAGCGACAGTGGAAGGTACGAGTTCACAGAGGTTCCGCCGGGAAGCTACAACGTCGCCGCAACCAGCCTGACGGACTCAACCCTCACATCTGATTCGGTAAGGATAGACACGAACCAGAGCGTGACGGGAATCATGAACGTCAATCTCTCCTTAGCTGATGCCGCCCCGCGCCACACTGGCGGCAAGGAGAAGACGGGCGTTATCACGTTGGCCGAAATCGAACAGAAGGTGCCGAAGGATGCGCGCAAGGCTTTCAAGCGCGGACTTGAGTTGAAGAACGATTCTCAAATGGCCGGGGCGTTGGAGAATTTCGACCGCGCCATCACGCTCTACCCGGAATACTTTCAGGCGCTCACCGAACGCGGCGACATCTACGTCTCGCAACGCGAACTCGTCAAGGCGGCTGCCGACTTCGACCGCGCGCTCAAGGCCAATGGCCGTTATGAGCCAGCCTTACGCGGCGCGGGCTACTGCAAACTCGAAGGCAAGGAGTTTGCACAGGCCGCTACTTACTTGGAGCAGGCCGCGACAGCCGACCCCGCCAACGCCACCACACTTCTCCTGCTCGGCATCTCCAACCTCGAACTCGACCGCCGCGAGCCTGCACGACAGGCGCTAGAGCAGGCGCTCAAGATTGACGCTCTGCGCGCCATCAGGGCACACATTCACCTCGCCAACCTGTATGCGCGCGAGCACCAATACAGGAGGGCTGCTGACGAACTACACATTTATCTAGAGTCCGTACCAACAGACCCCGGCGCTGATGAGTTAAGGAAAATAGAAGCTCAATGGCGCGCACGTCCTGACAAGTGAAGGCCGCAGCATCGAATTAAGACATGGAAGACAAACGACTCGCTGCCTCGCCGCGTCACTTTACCGTTCAGCGCGATGGTCGTGGTCGCAGACCCAGAGCGGCGACCGTCCGTGCGTCCGGCGTCGTGCTTCCGTCTTTCTTGATGACGACGCTGAAACCGCCCGCGTAGTCCCACATCGCCCAACCGATGCCATGCCTTTCCAACGCCGTCCGCACGTCTTCTATCCAGCGCAGGCGTGCGGTCTCAGGCGCGAAAGTACGGTAGACGCCGAACTCGTTACATACGAGCGGCACATTGTGCTTGCGCGCCCAGGCGACGGCCAGCGCAATCTCTTTATCGACACGTACGGCGTCCCAACGCTCGTCACCATAGTGTTTGAGTGCCGCCTGCGCCGCCTGATTCTCTACGGTGGGAACGAGGCCGGAGACGAGTTCCGGGCTGGACGGGTACGGCAGGCCTTTGAGGTGCGGCCAGAAATCCGCTCCCCAAGTCGCGCCCTGATGCGTAAAGTTATGCGGCTCGTAGAAGTGAAAGTTGTAAATCACGTTGCGGTCGGCGAGGGGTTCGAGCAGCAGGAGTTGGTCTATCGAAGACCAGCGCGCGCCCGTCGCAATAATCGTGTGGCGCGGCGCGGCCTCGCGGATGGCGGCAGCCACGCGCGCCTGAATCCCTATCCAACGGTAGGCGTCCTCGACCATCGGCTCGTTGAGTATTTCGAGGAACAGCCGTTCGGCGTCGCGCGTTGAGAGGTGGCGTGCGAGCGCGCGCCAGAAATCGTTGAAGGCCGCGACCGCGCGGTCGTCCGTCCGCAGTCTGATTTTGAACTCGTCCGAAGGGTGTATATCAACGACGACCGCGAGGCCGCTGGCGAGCAGCATGTCGAGCGCGGCGTCAAGTTGGACGAGGTATGCGGGCTTGAGACGCGTCGCCGCAGATTCGTCCATGAGCGGCGCGGGTTCGATGGTGAACCTCACGTGGTCGAAGCCGAGACTCTTGATGAGCGCGATGTCGCGTTCCGTGGTGTGCGTTTTGAGATGTGTCTCGGAGTAGTCGCGGCGCGGCGACTGTGCGAACCAGTGGCTCAAGTTGATGCCGCGACGCAGGCGTGCGAGCCTCGACGCGGGGACTCCCGTCGATGGCGGCATCACGCGACTCTCTCTCTCGGCGGCATGGGAGCGGACGACGCCCGTGTTGAGAACCGACGGCAAAAAGGCCGATAACACGGAGACGAAAAGCGCGAAGGCAAGTTTTCTTTGCATAAAAGTATTATTAGCAGGAGCGGCGCGGCGCGGTAAAGAGCTTCGAGTCGCGCATGTCGCTGCGGACTATTAAGAGTTGGAATTGAACGGAGATAAGGCCGCGCAGTCGCGTCTGTTGCTTCAACGCATAGCACGCAAACTTTACGCATAGCAACGCAAACTTTATCTGTCTGCCATTGAACTCTAAGAAGTATAATCGGCTGCTGCACCGTCCAGCCCGACGACATAGGGCGGCGCGCGAAACCCACCAACGGAGATATTCAATGAAACGTGCCGTAACTTTCTTTACCTTCTCATGTGCTTTGCTGTCGGCGGCGGTTCTGTTCACCACCGAACACAGGCAACTCGCGCGGGCGTCCGGCGCGGTCGTCGCACGGCAGTCTTCGCAGGCCAGCCAGCCGAATGGCGACAGCTATGTCTATGCAGACTTCGAGAGCGTGCAGAACAACAGGACAGTCAGCAACAACGGCGGGCAAGTGCAATTATTCGCCTATCAAGAGACGACGCCGAGCCGCTTCAAGGGGCTGGCGAACTCTGCGCCGCCCGCGCCCGAACTTGTGAGACTCAAACCGGACGACCCTAACCGCGCCGCCGCCTTCGACTACGAACTATATTCACCGAACCAATACGCTGGCGTCAGCATGGAAGTGCACGGGCAAGCGGACAAAGACGGCAAACCAGTGGCGGACGACCTGAGTGCTTACAAATTCCTGTCGCTGCAAATCTACTCCACCGGCGTGCCTTCGCTGAGAGTGGAGTTTATCAGTCGGGGTCAGGGGCTGAACCTCGCAAGCGGTTTTCCGCAATACACCTTCAAGATTAAGCCGGGCTTCAACACCTACAAGATTCCACTCGGCTCTCTGGCGCAGCCGTCGTGGGCGGAAACCAGATTGAACAACAAAGACGTTCTCAAAAAGTTGACCTCCATCAGCCTGAGTGCTTACTGCGAAAGGTGCGCGCCCGTCAAAGGCACGGTGGTCGTAGATAACATCATCTTTCAGAAGTGAGCGGGCGCAGGCTGAGAGCATCCAAGATTGCCTTGTAGGCAGGCTTGGGCGTGTAGTTCAGGTCGAAGGGTAGCGGAGCACCCTTCTCGCCCTTCGTGTAGTTTGGAATCCATGTGTACTTGTCGGTAAAGCCCCATGTCTGGAAGGCCGTGCATCGCGGTTGCCGAAAACAGGCGCTCGCAACGAGTCGATAAATCTCAGCCTGCTTTTGGAGGTCTGAATGGTCGAGGATTCGGCCAGCGGCGTCAACGGGCAGCGCCACGTCCATCTCCGTGATGTGCACCTCGACGCCGAGCGCGACCAAGCGTTCGATGTTAGCGGAGATGGACGAGACGGCGTTGATGTCTAAATTAAAGATGTGCGCCTGAATCCCGACGCCATCAATCGGGACGCCGCGACGTTTGAAATCCTTAACCATCTCGTAGACGGCATCAGACTTCGGATTGATGCCCTCCGTGTCGTAGTCGTTGTAGAAGAGAAGCGCCTTCGGGTCAGCCGCCCGCGCCCACCTGAACGCCTGCTCGATGTAGGCCGTTCCCTTTCCTTTCAGCCCGATGCCGGGACTGTCGTACCAGATGGAAGGCTCGACCTTGCCGCTCGCCTCGAACGACTCGTTGACCACATCCCAAGCGAAGACCCGCCCCGCGTAATGCTTCATCACCTTCGTCACGTGTTGACGAAGCATCGACTTGAGTTGTGCGGGCGTGAAACTCCCTTTGGCGAGCCACGCGGGATTATATTCCGACCAGAGAAGCGTGTGTCCTCTGACCTTCATGCCGTGCGCCTGTGCGAAGGCGACTACACGGTCGCCCGGCGCGAAGTTGAACGTCGCTTGCTCGGCGCGAAGCGTGCCCCACTTCATCACGTTCTCCGCTTCGAGCATGTTGAACTCGCGCGCCAGCGTTGCGGCGTAAGGAGCCTCGGAGAAGCGTGCAGGGTCAACCGCAGTACCAATCAGCATCCCGGCCTTATCCGCCCGCTCGCGAAGTGACTGAGCGAAAGGGCGCACGCCCCACGCCGTCTGCGACAGCGTAAACATCAGCGCCAGACATAGCCTTCTCTTCATGCCTGTCAATCTTCTCCCTGCTTTATGCTTCACCTCAAATTAAATCTGGCGCGGAGAGTTATAGTATCTCCCCGCGCCAGAAGTGTCGGACAGGCTGCTGCTACTGGCGGAATTAGAAGTAGAACTTCAGTGCCAGTTCGATGCGTCGGTGTCCGTGTTTGCTGCGAATCTTGCCGAAGTTATCGAGCGTCCGCTGTGTGAATTCATAGCCTCGCGTCGGGTCGCAGACTTGATCTGTCGTTCCGATACCGTTGGGAACGTTGAGTACCCTGAAGCAATTGCCTCCGGGGTTCTGTGCCGTTCTACTGGCAGGGTCAATGCGGTTCTGCGTCTCCAGAGTCAGGTCGATGTCGCCGAGGTCTGGATTGGCAAACGCCTGATTGAAGGCGTTAAAGAGGCCTGCGCGGAACTGTAGTTTCTTGCTCTCGGTGAAGTTGAAATTCTTGAAGAACGTCACGTCGAAGTTGCTGCGTCGCGGGCTGCGGATGTAGAAGGGCGACTGGTACGGCCCCGAAGTCCCGAACGCGGGAATCTGAATCGCGCTCAGGCTGAGGTACTGACTGTTGACGGCTGTACTGCCCGTCTGCGGGTTCGACATATAGATGGGAGCGATGCCGCCCGCGTTACCGTTCGACTGCGTGAACGCGTTAGTGCCGAAGTAGGAGAGGTATGCGCCTGCGCCTGAGAGGGCACCGGAGAACCTCAGACGGATTGGCCTGCCGCTCTCGATGGTGGTGATGCCGGACATCTGCCAGCCGTTCAGCAGCGACTTCGTGAATAGGTTACGGAATGCGCCGCGTGCCAAGTCAGGGATGTTCCAGTTGTAGGAAGCGTTGAAGATGTGCGTGCGGTCAAAGGGCAGGATGCCGTAGCTACGTCCGCGCGTGTCGATTGGGTCAACCTGATCCGAGCCGCTGCTTTCCTGCACCGACGTAGTTCCGAGCGCCTTCGAGAATGTGTATGTCAGGAAATACTGTAGGCTTCTGCCAAGCTGACGGTTAACCGTCATCTGCATCGAGTGGTAATTCGATGTGCCCGTGTACTCGTTGAGCGTCACCTGACTATAGTCAGAGAACGGCAGAGGGCTGAGCGCGCCCGTCAAGTTGCCGAGGTTGTTGCCCACGGCGGCTCGCTGAACGGGGTCGGCCAGGTTCGCGTTGCCGAGTGTGCCTGACAGGAGCGGCGTCGGGATGAAATTGTAGTTTCGCGTCTGCGGCAGATGCCGTCCGAAGGTGCCGACATAGGCCACCTCAAGCACGTTCTGGAACGGCAGACGCCGCGCCACTGAGAGGCTCAAGGTGGTGATACGCGGAATCGTGTTCGAGGTCAGATTCTGGGAACTGACGGCCTGACCAGCAAGCTGTGTCAGAGGATTGAACGTCCCCAAGTTGCTCAGCGTCAGGTCGTTGTTGGGCGCGCCCCAGGAGTTGATAGCCGTGTTGAGCGTGTTCGGCGGCGACGACAAAACGCCGTACTGGTAGTTGCCCTGCACGCGATTGTAGAAGATTCCCGCGCCACCACGGATGACTGTATTTCCCTTGCCGTTGATGTCCCAGGCGATGTTCAGGCGCGGAGCCAACTGCGGCGCGGGCGTCGGCACGACGCTCTTCCCGACTTCGCCGCGCGAGGCGAGCAGGTATCCATTCGGCTTGTTCGGGTCGCCGCCGATGAACGCCCCGGCACCGCGCACGTATGAGTTGGGGTCGAAGATTACGCCCAGACCGTTGCGCTCGTAAACGTTCGGGTAATACGAGAAGCGCACGCCGTATTCCAGTGTGACGTTGGGGCGCACCTTCCAGCTATCCTGACCGAAAAGCTCTATGTTATGACCACGGAAGTCGCCAGTCGGCACCACGGTGCTTTGCTGGAACTGATTGATACGTCCCGTGTACAGGTTGGCGAAGAAATTGCCAGTTGTCCTCGCTTGGTCAGAATCGTTGACGATGATGAGACCTTCGGGCGAGCCGGAATTATTCTGTCTCTTGTTGAACTGCTCGATGAGTCCGCCGAACTTCAGCGTGTGATTGTTGTAGATTTTGGAGAGCGTGTCCGTCACTGAGAAGCTGTCGTTGAAGGCAAACAGCGGCAGGCCACCCGGCTCCCACAACTGACTTTCGTTTGGTGCCCAGTTGCCGATGATGGCGACCGGGGCGTAAGGCGTGCCGGTCTGGAAGGGCAGTTTGAAGTTTTCCAGACCAAGCGCGGAACGGCTCACCTTCGACGGGTCTGCGTAGTTGTTATCGAGTTTGAGTTTGCTTGCACTGAAGACGACCTCGTTGGTCATGGTCGCGTTGAGCACGGAAGTCACGTTGAGAGCCGCCGAGCGACCGAGATTTTTACCGATGACGTGACTGGGCAACTCGTAGTTGGAAGGCCCCCACCAGAGGCCGTAAGGATAGTCAGCCGTCTCCGACTCGCGCGCCAGACGCAGATACAACTTGGTGTTGTTCGTCACGCTGTAGTCGAAACGCATCTTCAAGTCTGTCCGGTTCTGCGGCGAGACGACGTTCGAGGCGTAGTTAATCCCGCGCGATGCGAGGGAACTGCCCGGAGCCGGAGTGAAGTTCGGGGTCGGAAATAGATTGAGCAGACGCACGCCGATGGGGTCTGCGAACTGTGTCAGAATTCCGTTTGGCACGACTTGGCAATCGAAGTTGAACGACGTAGGGGTGCAGATACGGTTGTTGGCGGCGCGCGACTGGCTGAAGTTTCCTGCACGCTCAAGTGCCGTCGGGGCGATGCCGAAGCGCGTGCCAGTGTCAATCCGTTGACGCTGCACCTCGAAGCCTACCCAGAAAAAGAGTTTGTCGCGGTTGCGGTTGAAATCCGTAAAAGGCAGCAGGATGGGGCCGCCGATGTTGCCGCCCGGAAACACGAAGTTACTCCTCGGACGCGCCGTGCCAGCAATGGTGTTGGAGCGGTCGTTGGCGGCCAGCGCGCGCGGGCGAAAGTAGATGTAGGTCGAGCCGTGGAAGTCTTGCCCGCCGCCTTTGGTCGTCGCCGAAATCTGGACGCCGCTTGAGCCATATTCGGCGGCGTAGTTGCTGGTCTTGACCGTGACCTCCTGCACCATGTCGTTGTTCGGCGTGATAATCGTCCCGTTGTTCGAGCCAACGTCGATGACGCGCGAACCGTCGATACTGACCTGATTGTTGACGCCGCGAATGCCGTTGACGGTGTAGTTGGCGTTGGCGTTGCCGCCCTGATTGAAGCCAACCACGTCGAGGTCTGTAGACTCCGGCGCGACGACGCCTGGCAGCACGCGCAGTAGTTCCAGACTGCTACGCCCGATGATGGAAAGGTTTTCAATCTGCGACGCGGTGATTGTTTCAGACCGCTCGCCCGTCTCCGTCTTTATCTGCTGCTGCTCGCTCGTCACCGTGACGGTTTCCGAAGCGACGCCGATTTCAAGGTCAACATCCTGCCCTCGCGTCTCGCTCGGTGATACCATCAATTCCGTCTGCTGGTATGTTTTAAAGCCCGAGGCTTCGACCGTCAGGCTATACGTGCCGGGGTCAATCGAGGTGAAAACGTATGTCCCCTCCTCACTGGCCGTCACTTTACGCTCGTCGCCGCGCAGCGTGCTCTTGAGCGTCACGGTGGCGTTGGGAACGACCGCGCCGCTTGGGTCTCGGACGACGCCGCGTAGCGTAGAGCTAGTCCCCTGCGCCAGCGACGCGGGCGCGAACGCTACAAGCAAGGTCAGAGCAAACAGCAGCCCGGAAACGAACGCTCCGCCACGCCTTCTCCCCACAGAAGCGTACGCGTAGACGCCTGCAAAGGAGTGACGAATTTGGTTTACTTTTGACATGAGAAGTGGCCTCCGAGAACCGCGATTGCTGATTTGACCGTCACCAGCAAGACCCTGATATTCAACACACAAGAGCCGACAAAGGTGCTCAGCCGCAGATAAGGTGGGGAACGCGATACGAGCCTCTCATAGCTTCGTGCCAAGCAGATTTGAGACTTGAATCTTTAACTAATCTTCAGATTTAGGAATTTGAACTAATGGCGCTTTGTTGTAAGACCCAACAAAAGTTATTACTAATCCACATCTTTGTCAAGATTTTTTTATCAGTCTCTGATTTTTGACCTCGTTCAACCGAAGCCTACATCTCATCCGCTCTCGTTAAGAATTATTTAGTCGGGCAGACAAACGATAGCAGACCAGCCAACCACCGCCGCGACACACTCCGATTGTCTCTTTTTCGGAGATGCTATAAGTTATCTCGCATGAAGTTCGTCCGATTCGCCCTTCTCATTTTGGCCGTGCGCGTCGCTCTAATTCAAACGACGACGGTTCACGCTCAAGCCACGCGGAAGGATGCGAAGCCGATAGAGTTCGTCGATGTGACGGGTTCGGCGGGCATCAAGTGGGGCATCAAGCAGATGGCGCCGGGCATCAAGTATCTGATAGAAACGATGGGCGGTGGCGGCGGCTTTCTCGACTACAACGGCGACGGACTCCTCGACATTTACCTCGTCTGCTACTCGCAAACGCCTCAATCCGACCCCAAAATCAAGCTCAAAGATGCACTCTACCGCAACAACGGCGACTCGACGTTTACTGACGTGACCGAGCGCGCAGGCATCAACAACAGCATGATGGGGATGGGCATGGCCTCCGGCGATTACAACAACGACGGCTGGCCTGACATCTACGTCACAGGCTATGGAGCGAGTCGCCTCTACCGCAACAACGGCAACGGGACGTTCGCAGACGTGACGGCGCAGGCCGGAGTCAACAACAAACTCTGGGGCACCAGCGCCGCCTTCTTCGATGCGGACGCCGATGGTGACTTGGACATTTTCGTCTGCAACTATCTGAATTTCGACCCCGAAGGGAAAGTCCCCTGCGACATGTTCGAGGGACGACCGTACTGCTACGTCTCCAAGTTCAAGGGTTCGCCCGCCGTACTCTATCGCAACAACGGCGATGGGACGTTCACGGACATCAGCGCGAAGGCAGGCATCGCCGCCCATCAAGGGAAAGGGATGGGCGTGGTTGCCTTCGATTATAACGACGACGGGCGGATGGACGTTCTTCAGGCCAACGACGCCGACCCTAACTTTCTCTTTCACAACAACGGCGACGGCACTTTCACCGAACGAGCCTTCGAGGCCGAATGCGCCCTCGACCCCAACGGCGAAGCGCGTGGCGGCATGGGCGTCGATGCCGAAGACCTTGACGGCGACGGCCACCAGGACATCTTTGTCACAAACTTCTCGCAGCAGACCAACGCCTTCTGGCATAACAACGGCGACGGCACTTTCAGCGAGACGACCTACGAGATGAATCTCGCCAAGGTCAGCATTCCGATGAGCGGCTTCGGCACGCGTTTCTTCGATTACAACAACGACGGCCTCACAGATATCTTCGTCCTCAACGGTCATCCGTTCGAGCCAATCCAAAAGGTCTTCCCCGAAACAACCTACGCCGAGCCTCCCTTCCTCTTCGAGAATACGGGCAAGGCGTTTCGCGAAGTGGCCGCCGCACGCGGCGCGCCGCTGAAGAAATTTTATCCCGGTCGCGGGTTGGCCTCCGGCGACATTGATAATGACGGCGACGTTGACATGCTCTTGATGAACGTCGGCGAACCGCCCATGCTGCTCAGGAACGACGGCGGCAACATCAACCACTGGCTCGGCGTCCGACTCGTCGGAACCAAGAGCAACCGCGACGGCGTGGGCGCAAAAGTGACGATTAAGGTGGGAACGGCGCGCCGTATGAAACAACTTCTCGGAGGAACCAGCTACTGCTCCGCCTCCGACCGCCGTCTTCTGTTCGGACTCGGTGGCACATATAAGGTAGACGAGCTACAGGTACGCTGGCCTTCGGGGACAACCACAACGCTCAAGGACGTGGCGGTCAACCGTTACCTCACGGTCAGAGAAGATGCCGCTCAACCGCCCAAACGTTAGAGTTTTGGGCAAGCCACATCGGAAGCCGATTGCGGGATGGCTTGAACGCGGCGCACGCCGACGTAAACTGTTTCGTACACGCCGACGTAAACTGATTTGTAGTTGAGAGCACTGGCATGAAAATATTTATCGTTTCTATTCTGATTTTCGCTTTGATAGGCGCGCCGACTTTCACGTCGCTCGCGCAAACGTCCGGCAACCAAGACCCGCAGGACGACGAAATAGTGGCCGTCGGCGCGAATGAAGTCTTGCTGGACGCCGTGGTGAAGGACAAGAAGGGTCGTGCGCTGAAAGACCTCAAACCGTCCGACTTTGAAGTCTACGAGGATGGCGTCAGGCAGGAAGTTAGGTCTTTCCGTCTCATCACGCGCGGGGCGTCGCGGGCAAGCGAGACGGCGACGGTTCCGCCGCCGTCCGGCACGCAACGTCCTCAGTCGTCGCCACCGTGGAACACGAATCGCGTCAGCGCGGTCGCACTCGTTTTCGACCGTCTCTCGCCGGACGCGCGTGTGCGTGCGCGCGACGCCGCGCTCAACTATGTGGGCGACGAAGTGCGACCGGACGACTTCATCGGTGTCTTCGGCATTGACCTCTCGCTCAGAGTCCTTCAGCCCTTCACGAATCGAGGCCAACTCGTACGCGAGGCCATCCAACGCGCGAGCACGAAAAGCCCTTCGACCTACGCTTCCAGCACAGAGCAAATCAGCACACTCTCGCAACGACAGGCGGCGCTTCAGAGTCAGGCGTCCGTGACCGAAGGGGCGGCAGCGGGTGGCGGGCAGGGAATCGACGCGCAAGCCGCGAACGGGATAGCGGCCAACGCCAACGAGCAGGCGTTCAATCAAATGACTTTGAACGCGCTCGAAACTTTTGAGCGACTGGAACGCGAGCAGCAGGGTCATGCGACGAGCGACGGTCTGCTCGCCATCATCAACGCGTTGGGACGCCTCCCGGGGCGCAAGGCGCTTCTCTTCTTCTCGGAGGGGTTGGCGATTCCGGCGGCTGTCGAGTCGCGTTTCCGCTCCGTCATCAGCAACGCCAACCGCGCCAACGTCAGTATCTACTCGGTTGACGCGGCGGGTCTGCGCGTCCTCAGTTCCGATGCCGACGCCGGACGCGCGCTGACGGCGCTCGGTCAACGCCGCGCCGCGCAGGCGGCGAGCAACAGAGACTTGCCCGGCCCCATGACGCGCGACCTCGAACGCAACGAAGACCTCATGCGACTCAACCCGGAAGGCGGCCTCGGCCAACTCGCCAACGAGACGGGCGGCCTCTACATCGGCAGCACCAACAATCCGGGCGAGCGTCTGCGCCAGGTTGACGAAGACCTACATGCCTATTACGTCCTGACCTACAGCCCGCAGAATCAGAACTTCGATGGTCGTTTCCGGCAAATCAACTTGAAGGTCAACCGTCCCGGCGTGGAAGTCCAGACGCGCAGAGGTTACTACGCCATCAACTCTTCTTACGCGACGCCCGTGCTCGCCTACGAAGCGCCCGCGCTGGCACTCCTCGGCGGCGGCGGCGCGTCGCAGCCTAACGCGTTCCCCTCCCGCGTCGCCGCTTTCAGTTTCCCCGAACCAGCTAACACCGGACTCGTCCCCGTGATGGTCGAGGTGCCCGCCAATTCGGTCAACTTCGTCGCCAGCAATGAGAAGAAGTCTTACGGCACAAACTTTTCGGTCGTCGTGCTTATCAAGGACGAGTCGCAACGCGTCGTCAGCAAGTTGAGCAACCAATACTTGTTGAGCGGCCCGCTCGACAAACTCGAATCCGCACGGCGAGGAAAAATACTCTTTTACCGCGAGACAAAACTTGAGCCGGGACGCTACAGCATCGCTTCGGTCGTCTACGACGCGACCAACGGCCAAGCGAGCACCAACGCCAGCAGCCTCGTCGTCACGGGCGAGAGCCGTGCGCGGCTTCGTCTCAGCAGTATTGTCATCGTCAAAAGCGCCGAGCGCCTCGCCGCCGACCAGAACACGTCGAACCCTTTCCACTTCGGCGAGGTCATCATCTACCCGAACATGGAAGAACCGCTCAGCAAGACTGTCAGCAAGAATCTCGCGTTCTTCGTGACCGTCTATCCGGCTGAGGGCGCGAGTGCCGCGCCGAAGTTGAGGCTGGAAATTCTGAAAGGCGGACGCGCGCTCGCGAAGTTGCCGTTGGAACTCCCTGTGCCGGACGCGACGGGCAGGATTCAATACGCGAGCGCCATCCCGATTGACAAATTTCAGCCCGGCAACTACGAGTTGAAGTTGACGGCTGAGGACGCGCAGAGCACTGTGACGCGCTCCGAGCAGTTTACGATTGTGCCTTGAGATTGACGATTGCGCCTTGTGAGTAGTGTCGCGGCGCGGGGTTTGGCTGTTGTCCGTTCAGTGTGGGAAGGGTTCACCCTTGCGGCTAATCCTGATGCGGTGGTCTGTGAATTGAAAATGCGAGCCGGGAATCTCGACCTTCGGCATGTGGCACGAAGTGCACGACTGTTGGCTGACCGGACATGCTCTAGCGTCGCGCCCTTCGTCGGCCTCCGCCTTCGCCAGTTGCGCGGACTTCAAGCTCTGGCCTGAACGGTGACAGGCAAAACATTTCGCGTCGTAGAAGGCCGCGTCCTCTTTCGGGTTCTCGTGTGGGTTATGACAGGCCGTGCAACTCAGACGCGCGTCGAAGGGGTCGTGGCCTCGGCTGGTGAACATGCGATAGGGCTGAAAGCGCACGCTGTTCAGCCCGCCGAGACTTTTGCTGGCCGACACCTGCTCGGCGCTGCGATGACAGGAACCACAAAACTCCTGCGATAACTCGTCAGGGTTCATCTTGCCGGGGTTGAAGATGCGCTTGTTCTTGAAATCCTTCAACTCCATCGAGGCGATGTGGTCGCCGCCCGGCCCGTGGCACGCCTCGCAACTCACACCCGGAATCAAACGGTCTAAGTGTAGTTGATTGCCGATGGCCGCGCCGGTCGAATGGCAGGCGAAGCAACTACGCGCCTCGTCCGCGCTGATGGCGCGACCCGCCGCCTCTTCGAGCGTCGGCGGGGCTTTGCGTTCGTAGCCGATAGTCCAGTCGAGTCCCTTTATCTCTCTGAAGTAACTCAAGCGGCTTTCGTAGAAAGAGCCGTTGTGACGAAAGACGTAGGTCTGTCCGGCCTTGCCCTGCCCGAAGGAGTAGAGTATCGGCTCGGAGATGGTCTCCTTGCCATCGGTCACGGAGTAGATGCTCTGGTCGCCGCGACGCGTAATCTCGTAAGTGTAGGGGCCGCTGCGGAAGGTCAGACGCGGGTTGGCGCGGAGCAGTTCGCTCGTTGCCACGGGTTCCAGTGCTCTCCCCATCGCCGTCGCGTGCTGCGTGCGCGCTTCGTCCTGATGACACTTGGCGCAGGCCTGCGCGCCAACGTAACGCGCGTCTTTGGCCGGACGCCAGGTGGTCGGCGACGGCGCGGACGCGCTCATCGCAGGGCCTTGCGCGTTCGAGGTGGCCGCACGACTGAGACAGAAGGCGACGCCGAGAAGCGAGGCGAGGACGATTAAGACACGAATCTTTTCATTAACGGAATACATCGAAAGACGACTAAGGATAGCAGGGCTGTTCACTTCGGCTGCGCGGGCTGTTCGCTTCCAGCGTTATCTTCGGGAAGCGCGGAGCCTGAAGTCTCGCCGCGTCCGGCGGCGGCTTCGGCCTGTTGGTTGAGCCGCGTGAACGTTTCGCGCGCGCGGTCGGCGTCCGCTTTGCGGTTGGCCTTGCTGTAGGCGCGTGTGAGCGCGAAATAAATTTTCGGCTCGGTGGGAACCATGCGTCCGGCGAGTTCGAGTTCTTCGATGGCACGCGCGTTCTGCCCTACGTCAAAGAGCAGCCGACCGAGAATGTAGTGACCGAGCGGAAGACGCGGGTACAGCTTGACGGCCTCTTCGGCGAGCGGCAGACCTGCGGCGGCTTCCTTGTTTCGGAGTTTGACGTAAGCGATTTGGATACGCGCCAACGCATGCTTCGGCGAGTTCTTGAGTTCGCGCTCGAAGGCGGCAATCGCGCCTTCGTCGTCGCGGTTGCCGAGCAGGAAACGACCGTAGGCATACTGCGCGTTCGGGAAAGTCGGGTAGTCTTTCGCCAGCAGTTCGTACTCGCGCGTGGCGTCGGCGACGTTCTTCTGCGCGCTGAAATGTTCGGCCATGCCAGCGCGTCTGACGGCTGCGCGGTCGCGGTAGTTGATGTCAACCTGCTTCGGCAGCATCGCCATCCGCAGCACCGACAGACCGAGACCGATGATTAAGTCCTCGCTCTTTAAGCCCTCGAAGCTGAGCGTGCCGAGCGTCTGTTGCGCGCGCTCGAACTCGCCTTTGTAAGTCGAGAGGATGCCTTCGTGGTAGCGCATGACGCGCGTCAACTCTACATTGTCACCGATGCCGAGCGAGCGGCCTTGCTGGATGTGCGTGAGGGCGTCGTCGTAGCGTTCCAACTGAAACTCGCAGAGGCCGAGCATCGCCCAGACAGCTCCCGCTTTGGGTTGAAGTCTCGCTGCCTCGGCGAACGCCCGCGCGGCCTCCGTGTAGTTGTTGCGGTCGTAGTAGAGCGTCGCCAGATACCACCAGCCTTCAGCCCACTGCGGCTGCGCGCCGATGGCTTTGCGATAAAGACCAATCGCCTCGTCAACCCGGTCGCCTTCGCGCGCGGCGTTGGCCTCGGCCACCAGTTTGTCGAAATCTTGCTGAGAGACAGGCTGCGTCTGCGACGCGGGAGTTTGCGGAGCGCCGGATGCGGCGGTTGTGGCGGTCGTCGTGCGGGAACGTCCGGCGCGGCGACGTTGCTGTTGTCCCGACGCAGTAGAGAAACCGACTAAGGCGAGACATCCTAGCAGGCACAGACTCAAAACAACGCGGCGGCGCGGTTGGTTGATGCGTGTCAGTTGCGGCGACTCCTGACATGCATGTTGATTAAGACGATTTGCTTTCATAACTTCATCCGAGACTCTTGCGCGTCACTTCGCGCCCTTGAGACTCTCACCTTCGACGACCTTGATGTAAGTGTTTACAGGAAGGTTTGAGAGCTTGTCTACTCTGCCGCTCGGCCAGCGAATCTCCACGCTCTCAATCTTGCCGCCGCGCCCCGCGCCGAGGATTTCGCGCGGGTCGTGTGAGGCGAGATAACTCCCGCCGTTCGTCTTGAGGCGGCTAAACTTCGCGCCACCCGCCTGCCAGGTGATGAGCGCGCCGACCGCCGCCGCATTGCTTTTGGTGGCGACGAGTTGGAGGCCGAGCCAGTTGTTGCGGTTGCCGCCCTCGTTCCTGAGCAACAGGGGTGCTTCGCCGTTGTTAGAGACGAGCACGTCCGTGTCGCCATCGTTATCGTAGTCGGCGACGGCGAGGCCGCGCGCCGGATAAGTTTTGGCGAAGGCCGCACCCGACTGCGCGCTCACGTCGCGGTAAGTGCGCCCCGTATTCTCAAACATCAGAAGCGGCTCTTTGTACTTGACGCGTGTGGTCAGCGTCTCAACCATGTCGTCGGGGTGGCCGTTGGCGAGCAGGAGGTCTGGGTCGCCGTCGTTGTCGTAATCGAAGAACTTCAAACCCCACCCGCTCATGAGACGCGTCGCGGAAGCAATCTCGCCCGGTTCGTCGATGAAAGTCGAATCCTTCTGGTTGTGATAGAGGCTGAACAACTCCTGGTCGATGTTGGCGACAAAGAGGTCTTGCCAGCCGTCGTTGTCGTAGTCGGTCGCGTCCACGCCCATGCCTGAGCGCGGACTTCCACCCTCACTGTAAGCGACGCCGGAGGTCAACCCCGCTTCCTCGAACTTCCCCGTGCCTTTGTTGATGAAGAGGAAGTTGGGCATCGTGTCGTTGGCGACGAAGAGGTCTGTCCAACCGTCATTGTTGATGTCAGTAGCCGTCGCGCCGAACGACTTGCCGGGCGAGTCTGCGATGCCTGACTCTTTGCTCACGTCGGTGAACGTCGAGTTGCCGTTATTGCGAAAGAGGCGACTCGGTTGCGGCTTGAAGACGCGCGGGATGCAGTAATACTTCTGTCCGAGCCGGTTGTTGCCGCAACTCATCTCCTTGTTGTAGAGCACGAAGCTTGAGACGAAGAGGTCTAACTTTCCATCCTTGTCGTAGTCGAACCAGACGGCGCAGGTAGACCATCCCGGCGCGGCCACGCCCGACTTGCTTGTGACATCCATGAACGTCCCGTTGCCGTTGTTGCGGTAGAGGATGTTGCTGCCGTAGCCCGTCACGTAGAGGTCTTGCCAGCCATCGTTGTCATAATCTGCGGCAGCGCCTCCCATGCCGAACGTGCCTCCGGCGACGCCTGCTTTGTCCGTCACGTCAGTAAACGTGCCATTGCGGTTGTTGCGGTAGAGCGCGTTCTTGAGCGGCTGTTTGGGCGTGTAGAAATCCGACGCGCCGCTGTTGACGAGGTAAATGTCCATCCAACCGTCGTTGTCGTAGTCGAAGAAGACGCAGCCCGCGCCGACCGTCTCCGGCAAGTAACGCTCCTGCGACTGGACGTTGTTGTGAACCCAACTGATACCACTCTCCTTCGGAGCGACCTCGGCGAAAGAGACGGGCGCGGCCTGCTGCTGCGGCTGTGCATAGAGCACGCGCGCCTGTGCGCCGTAGAGCGTGGCGGCCAGGAGGGAGAGGATAAAAAATCTACGTATCAAGCAAAGCTTCCTTTCGAGCTTTAAGGCTTTTTCGTGGCCTCGACGCCTTCGCTGTTTGTCTGGCTTGCGGGCGGCTGCGACTGTCGCTCGCGCTCGCGCTGCGTTTCGGGCGTCGGCTCTTTCTTCTGCTGTTCCTCGTTGAGTCGCTGGATGATGGTGCGCTCGCGTTCGGCGTCGGCGGTGCGATTCAGTTTGAAGTAGAGTCGCGCCAGTAGGACGTGGGCGGCGGTGAATTCCGGGAGACGTTTGACGAGGCGTTCAAGCAGCGCGACGGCTTCCTCGGTCGAACCTTTGGCCTGCGCTAGTTGCGCCATCTGATAGAGCGCCGCCACATCGTCGGGTCTCATATTGAGCGCCGCCTTGAGCCGCGCGGAGGCTTCTTCGAGCCGCCCGTCTTCGCGTAGCATCCAGCCGAGGCGGACGTTGGCGTTAAAGTCGCGCGGGTTGATTTCAAGTTCGGCGGCATACTCCTTGATGGCCTCCTCGCGGTTGCCTGCGAACAGGTAAGCGTTGCCGAGTTGGGAATGGAGCGTCGGGAGTCGCGGATTAAGAAGGCTCGCCGTTTTGAATTCTTCTATCGCCTTCGGAAAGTCTTTGACGGCCAGGTGCAACGACCCGACGATGAGATGCGCGTCGGCGGTTTCGACTTGCCGGAAGACTTTGTTGACCAGCGGCTCGGCCTTCTCCGTCTGGTTGAGGCTGATGTAGGTGGTGCCGAGCGCGTAGGCGGCGGCGGAGTTGTCGGGCTGTGCATTGTAGACCGCTTCGAGTTCGGTAACGGCCTCGGAGAGTTTGTTGAGTTGGAAATAACAGAGGCCGAGCAGGAGACGTGCCTGATAGTTGGTTGGTTGCGCTGTTGCCACTTTAGCCAACTCGCGCGCGGCGGCGTCGAAATCCTCCGTTTTGTAATGAGCGATGCCGAGATTCAATCTGATGTCGTGCTGCTTAGGTTCGACGGCGAGCGCCTCGTTGTAACGCTTAATCGCTTCGCCGTACTGTCCCAAACGCCCATAGACGACGCCGAGATTCGAGAGCGCGTCCACGCGACGCGGCACGCCGCGCAACGCTGCCTCGTAAGCGGCGCGTGCGCCTTCCATGTCGCCCTTCTGTTGCAGCGCGACGCCCCGCGCGAAGTCGGTTTCTGATTGTCGAACAGCGTCCGGCGATTGACGAACGGCGTCCGGTTCTTGAGCGGAGGCGAGTGTCACCGCAAAAGACAGGATGAGACTTAAAATCATATAACGCTGTTTGATTGGGAGCAGCCGTGCTTTGAATTTTTGCACAAGTGCAAGTGATGCGGGGAGCAATCTACCTCTCACGCTTGCGCGCCGGAGTATAGCATCAACGCTCGCGCCCCAACAAACAGCCCCTTTTTCGTCGCGCACGCACGCCGACTCGACGGCTTCATAAATAAATTTAAATCTGTGACATTAAAATAAATTAAATCTGCGAGTGGATAAAGTAGTAATCTGTAGTTTACTCTGCTCGCATAACGCATGGGCGGAGGACGGCGCGAAAGTCTTTTAAGGATGATGAGAACCAGGGTAATCAACAACAGTTCCAACTCGACGGGTCACAACACGGTTCTTTCGCTTTTGCGGGTCATGCGTGCGGTGCAACCGATTTGCCGCGCCGAACAGGCGCGCGTCCCGAACTTGAACCACAGTACAATCATGGAGATTGTCACCCCACTGCTGGCCGAAGGGATTTTGCAGGAGGGCGAAACCGCTCGATGAAAACGTTCGTCAAATGCGTGGTTCTCTTCGTCACATTTTTGTTGTGCGGCGGATTTCTGTTGCGTTCATCTCACGTCGGGGCGCGAGCGAGAGCGGAGGATGTGGAGACGAAATCCGTTGCGCGCGGGCAAACGGCTCAAGCCGCGAAGTTGTTTAATGAAAAGTGCGCGAGGTGTCATGGCGCGGACGGGCGCGGGCGCACTGTGATAGGCGACATGCTTGGCACGCCCGACTTCACGAACGAGAAGTGGTGGGAGGATGACAAGAGCGAGCGGCGTTTCGTCCAGTCCATCACCAACGGGAAAGGCGAAATGCCCGCGTTCGGGAAAAAGCTCTCCCGGCGTGAGGTCGGCAATCTCGCGGCTTACGTGCGCGGCTTTCGCCAGAAGCCTGCACGCTAGACCAAAGATGCGTAAGCGAACTTGTTGGCGAGCACCAGACTCAGTGCGCCCATTAGAGTTGTTTGCTCACCGAGCGTCGAAGCGACGATGCGCGCCGTGGGCAAGCCGCGCCTGACGCTCCTTTCCACCGTTTCCCCAAAGACTCCCGCGACCAGAGGCCAAGCCCTCGCGATTGAGCCGCCGACGACGACCAATTCCGGGCTAAAACCGACAATCAAATTAGAGATACCGATGCTCACGTATTTCGCCGTCTCGACGAGCGCGGTCTGCGCCGCCGTCTCTCCGTCGAGCGCGCGGTCTATCAGTTCGGCGAAGGTCAAAGGTGTTTGCCCGTCAGTCCTCCCCGTCTGTCTCGCGTGACGCGCCAACGCCGCCCGCCCCGAAGCGAAAGCCTCCCAACAATCGCGGCTACCGCAGGAGCAGGCGACAGGCGCTTGCTGACCGATAATCATGTGTCCGAACTCGCCCGCCGCTCCGCCCGCGCCGCGATAAATCTGCCCGTCGAAGATGATGCCTGTGCCGACGCCTTCCGAGACGAAGACCATGATGAAGTCGCGTGCGCTGCTCACTTCGGGACGCCCGAACCATAACTCCGCGAGTGCCGCCGCGTTGGCGTCGTTATCTATGTTGACGCTCAACCCCGTGGCCGTAGAGACGCGCCGCTCGACCTCAAGGTCGCGCCAGTTGAAGTAAGGAACGTAGAGTGCTTTGCCCTGAAGCGGGTCAACGAGGCCGGGCAGGATAACGCCGACTCCGGCGAGTTCTTCGCCGTGGCGTTGCTTGGCGTCGAGCACGCATTCGATGGCGCGGCTGATGGTCTTCTCGAAATCGGAGTCGGTAGCGAACGCCTCGCTTTCGAGCACGCGCCCCGCCAAGTCGCTCGTCGCCACGGTCGTCCGCGTGGGAGTTATATCAATGCCGACGGCAGCCGCACCGGAGGCGCGCAGGCGCAAGAGCGTCGGGCGACGCCCTCCCGTGGATTCACCCTCGCCTATCTCCTCGACCATGCCGTCGGCGACGAGCGCGTCAATGATGGTCGAAACCGTGGAGCGTTGCAGCACAGTCTCGCGTGCTATCTCGGCGCGCGAGATGGGGCCTCGCTCGCGCACGTAGTTGAGCACGATTTGGCGATTGATGTCGCGCATCGTGCTGAAATGTGCGGGCTGTGCTCGTCTCAGGTCAATTCGTCGCATAAGGTCGGAAACCGTCGAAACCTCTGTCGTTGCGTCACATTGAAGGGTAGCTATATCACATCGAATAGTGTGAACAAACTGATATTTTCGTGCGTCAGTCTCAACGAGCCGGAATCTCTATCGCCGCGCCGCAGAGATTAACGCCTATACGCTTTTGTGCTATCAATACGTGCGAGTCGTTTGCGAACTATTCGGAAGGCAGGTCAACAGTGAAGAGAAAAGTGCGTTGGGGAGTGTTGGGCGCGGCCAAAATCGCCGTTGAAAAAGTAATCCCGGCGATGCAGCAGGGCGAGTGGTCGGAAGTCGCAGGGTTAGCGTCGAGAGATTTGGAGAAGGCCAAACGTGCGGCGCACGCACTGGGCATCCCACAGGCATACGGCTCTTACGAAGAGTTGCTGGCAGACCCTTCGATAGAAGCCGTCTACAATCCCTTGCCCAACCATCTGCACGTCCACTGGACTATCAAGGCTGCCGAGGCGGGCAAGCACGTCCTCTGCGAAAAGCCTCTCGGCCTCGACCTCGAAGACGCCGTACGGCTCCTTGAGGTGCGCGAGCGCACGGGCGTCAAAATCCAAGAGGCTTTCATGGTGCGGACGCATCCGCAGTGGCTCGGCACGCTTGAGTTAATCAAGCAGGGGCGCATCGGCGAACTCCGCTCCATCGTGGGCTTCTTCAGTTACTTCAACTCGGACGCGCAGAACATACGCAACAAAATGGACGCGGGCGGCGGGGCACTGCTCGACATCGGTTGCTATCCTGTCACCATCTCAAGATTCATCTACGGCGAAGAGCCGCGAAGGGTGTCGGCGCTCATCGAGAGAGACCCCGCGATGAAGATAGACCGACTGGCCTCCGTCGTGCTCGACTTCGCTTCCGGCCAATCCACTTTCACCTGCGGCACGCAGATAGTTCCCTACCAGCGTATGCAGTTCTTCGGCACATGCGGTCGCATCGAAGTCCCGATTCCCTTCAACGCTCCCGCCGACCGCCCCACTCGAATCTTGATTGACGACGGCTCGGACATTTTCGGGAGTAGCATCGAGACGAAAGAATTCCCACCCTGCAACCATTACACTATTCAAGGCGACCTCTTTTCGCGCGCCATCCGCGAAAACACGGAGCAGCCGATTCCTCTGGACGACGCGATGAACAACATGGCCGTCATTGATGCCATCTTTCGCTCGGCAGGGTCAGGCGAATGGGAAACGCCTCAGACAGACTTTACAGGCCGGACGTATCCTGCAAAGAGGTGAGCGCGATGTCGTTGACGAGGCGCACGATGCTCAAGCTGTTGGCGACCATCCCCGCGCTTGGGAGCGCGAGGGTGTCCGCCGACGCCGACGCAGTTGTCCCACCAATACAACCGGGGACGTTTAAGGGGACGCGCGAATCGCTCATGGCCTACCGCGTGCCGGAGTGGTTTCGTGACGCCAAGTTCGGCATCTGGGCGCACTGGGGGCCGCAGTCAGCCACAGAGTACGGCGACTGGTACGCGCGCAACATGTACATACAGGGTCAGTGGCAGTATGACCATCACGTCAAGACCTACGGACACCCGTCCCGGTTCGGCTTCAAGGACATCATCCCGACGTGGAAGGCAGACAAGTTCGACGCCGATTACCTCGTCGGCCTCTACAAGCGAGCCGGGGCGAAATATTTCGTGAGTTTGGGAGTCCATCACGACAACTTCGACTTGTGGGATTCCAAACACACGCGCTGGAACTCCGTGCGGATGGGGCCGCGTCGGGACATCGTTGGCCTGTTCCGCAGGGCTGCGCGTAAGCACGGCCTGCGTTTCGGCGTGAGCGAGCATCTGGCGATGAGCTACAAGTGGTTCTCGGTCAGTAAAGGAAGCGACAAACAGGGTGCGCTCGCGGGCGTCCCCTACGACGGCGCTGACCCGCGTCACGCAGACCTCTATCACGACATCAAGGATGTCTACGTTGACCTTGAGTGGAACTTGAACGGCACATCCGAGGCTTTCAAGCGCCAATGGTATCTACGCATCCGAGACCTTGTGGACAAGTACGAGCCGGACATCCTCTACACGGACGGCGAGATTCCTTTCGGCGACTGGGGACTCAAACAGACGGCGAATCTTTACAACCTGAGCGCAAGACGACACGGCGGGCGCGTCGAAGCCGTGCAGTTGAGCAAGAGGCGCGAGGACTGTGCAGTTGGTACGTGCGTGATGGACGTGGAACGCGGCGTGGTCGAAAACATCTGGCCTTCGCCGTGGCAGTCGCACACATGCGTCGGCAACTGGCATTACCTCAAGGGCGTCGCCTACAAGACGCCCAAGATGGTGATAGATATGCTCGTAGACATCGTGAGTCGTAACGGAAACCTCCTGCTCAATTTCCCTCTGCCCAACAACGGAATGCTCGACGCGGAGGAGTTGAAAATCCTCTCCGCGTTGACCGAGTGGATACAGACGAACGGGGAGGCAATCTTCGCCACGCGACCCTGGAAAATCTACGGAGCGGGGCCGAGCACGCAAGCGACAACCACGACGGACGCCAAGTTCAACGAGAACAGGCGTCGCGAACTCACCGCCGAAGACCTACGCTTCACGCGCAAGGGACAGACGCTTTTCGCCTTCTTCATGGGCTGGCCGGAGAGTGGCGAAATTACCATCGCGCCGCTCGCGCGCCGCCACGTCATACAGGTCGCTGGCGAAGTCAGCAACGTGGAACTGCTCGGCTTTCGTGGACGCCTCACGTGGTCGCGCGACGAAGCGGGTCTCAAGGTTCGTCTGCCCGCCGAACGGACGGGCGCACATGCATTCGCCTTGAGGATTAACGGTTTGATGCTCGATTAAGTATAATGCGCGGGCACTGCAACTCCGTTCTCCAAAATATTCAAGAGCAACTGTCGGGATGAAGACGATTAAAAGGGCTGTGGGAGATTGGCGACTTTGTTTGGGCGGCTGGCAAAAGTCGCAACCGTCGCCGTCGCTGCCGCCACGTCATTACGTCCCGACGCATTCTGTCTCGTTCTGACAGAAGTTCTCCCGTTGTCGAACAGTTCTTCAAACTTTACTTTCAGGAGTCTGTCCATTCATGACAAACAGAATCAACCGCCGCGACTTCATCAAGATTTCGAGCGCCGCCGGAGCCGTCGGCCTCGCGTTCCCGTCCCTGCTCGATGCTTACCCGCAGCAGCAACGAACGGGCGCGCGGACAGTAAAGCCGCTCGCTTCTTACGACGGACAGGTCAACCAGCTTCTCGCACGCATGACGCTGGAAGAAAAGATTGGACAGATGACGCAGGCCGAGCAGGACGCCTTGAAGGAGCAGAGCGACATCGAAACCTACTTCCTCGGCTCGCTACTGAGCGGCGGCAACTCCGACCCGAAAGCGGGCAACAGCCTCGAAGCATGGACGGAGATATACGACCGTTATCAAGCACGCGCCATGAAGACACGCCTCGCCATCCCACTGCTCTACGGCATCGACGCCGTGCACGGGCACAGCAACGTTCTCGGCGCGACCATCTTTCCGCACAACATCGGCCTCGGCTGCACACGCAATCCGCGACTCGTCGAAGCCGCAGCGCGCGTCACCAGCGAAGAGGTGCGTGCCACCGGCATTCAATGGACGTTCGCCCCTTGCGTCACCGTGGCGCGCGATGAGCGTTGGGGCAGAGCCTACGAAGGTTTCGGCGAAACGCCGGAATTAGCGCGTGATCTCGGCGAAGCCGCCGTCAGAGGCTTTCAACGCGACGACCTCGCGCATCCTTTGAGCGTGCTGGCCTGTGCCAAGCATTACGTCGGCGACGGTGGCACGACGATGGGCACAGGCTCCTTTGAGCATCCGGTCACGAAGAAACATCTGCTCGATCAAGGCGACACGCGTTTGAGCGAAAAGGAACTCCGCGACATTCACATGCAAGGCTACGTCAGCACCATCCGCGCGGGCGTCGGCACCATCATGCCTTCGTACAGCAGTTGGAACGGCGTCAAAGTTTCGGGGCACAAGAGGCTGCTGACCGACATCCTCAAAGTCGAATTGGGCTTCGACGGCTTCCTCATCTCCGACTATAACGCCGTTGACCAAATCACGAAGGACTACAAGGAGGCCATCGGGATTTCCATCAATGCCGGAATGGACATGGTGATGGTGCCGACCAAGTACAGGGAATTCTTCACCCTCCTGAGAGAACTGGTGAAAGAAGGCAAGGTGCCAATGTCGCGGATTGACGATGCCGTCCGTCGTATCCTGCGCGTCAAGTTCGCGATGGGGCTGATGGACACACGCAGGTCGCAACTCGCCGACCGGAGTCTGCACAAAACTTTCGGCTCCGCAGCACACCGACAGGTGGCGCGCGACTGCGTGCGTCAGTCGCTCGTACTCCTGAAGAACACGAAGAAGACCCTGCCGCTCTCGAAGCGTGCGGCGCGCATCCACGTCGGCGGCAAGAGCGCGGACGACATCGGCAATCAGTGTGGCGGCTGGACGATTGACTGGCAGGGCAAAAGCGGCGACGTGATGCCGGGCGGGACGACCATCCTCAAGGCGATTCAGAACGCGGTCGCGCCCAGCACGCGAGTGACATTCTCGAAAGACGGCACGGGCGGCGAGGGCGCGACGGTCGGCGTCGTGGTCGTCGGCGAGACGCCTTACGCAGAGGGCGTCGGCGACAGCGAAGACTTGTCGCTCGCGGCGGAAGACTTGGCGGCGATTGAGAACATGAAGCGCGCGGGGTTGGCAGTGGTGGTTGTGCTCATTTCGGGTCGCCCGATGATTATCAATCAGGCGCTCGAACGTGCGGACGCATTCGTCGCGGCGTGGCTACCTGGCACGGAAGGCGCGGGCGTGGCCGACGTACTTTTCGGCGACTACAAGCCGACGGGCAAGCTCTCGTTTACATGGCCGCGCTCGATGGCGCAGATTCCCGTCAACGCTGGCGACAAAACATCCGACCCGCTCTTTAAGTACGGCTTCGGCCTGAGCTATTAGGCGGTGACTCAACGAGCAGCAGCGACGCGGATAATCTTGTCGAGCTTGATGTCTGCCGAAGACCCGCCGACCATGACCCTGACCCTCCCCTGCTCGACGGCGAAGCGTCGGCGCGCGGCGTCCCAGTAAGCGAGTTGTTCGCCGCGCAGAGTGAGTGCGACGGTCTTCGTCTCGCCCGCGCGCAAGGCGATGCGCGCGAATCCCTTCAACTCCTTGAGCGGTCGCTCGACGGCTGAGTCCAGATGTTTGACGTACATCTGGACAACCTCTTCGCCCGCACGCGTCCCTGTGTTTTTGACCCTGAGGCTCATGCTGACGGAACCGTCCGCACGGAGCGTGCCCGCGCTTGTACGCAGATTCGAGTAAGCGAAAGTGGAGTAGCTCAGGCCGTAGCCGAAGGGATAGAGCGGCTCGCCACGGAAGTACATGTAAGTCCGACCACGACGGATGTCGTAATCCATCATCGGCGGCAGTTGCTCGGCTGACTTCGGCCACGTCTGTACAAGCCTTCCCGCAGGGTTGTAGTCGCCAAACAGCACGTCGGCCAGTGCGTTGCCTTCCTCCTGACTGTTATTGGACAGGTGGACGATGGCTGGCACGTTCGCCTCTGTCCAGTTAATCGCGTAAGGAAAACTTGCACGGAGGACGACTATCGTGTTCGGGTTCGCCGCGTAAACCTGCTTGATGAGTTCTTCCTGTTCGAGCGTGATGGAGAGACGGTCAACCGCCTCTTTGCCGTCGCTCGGAGTGGGACACTTTTCCCAACCCGCGTCGCATGTCGGGTGGTTGCCGACAACCACAACGGCTACGTCCGCCGTGCGCGCAATCCGCGCCGCCTCGCCGCCGTCGTTCGTCGCCGCGTGTCTCACCTCGACGCCCGCTCCGACCTTGTTTCTGATTCCTTGAAGCGGCGTCACCACGTAGGGCGGCGTTCCACTGTACCAATCCAGCAGAACCTCGTCGGCGCGCGGGCCAATGACGGCGACTAATTTGAGTGCGCGGCGGTCGAGCGGCAAGATGCTGCGCGCATTCTTCAACAGGACGATGGACTTCTGCGTCGCCAGTCGCGCAAGCGACTTGTGCTTGTCCGTCAGCCACGGCTCGCCCGTATCTTTGATGTTCGCATAAGGAACGCGCTCCGGCGGGTCGAGCAGTCCCAAGCGTAGCATGACGCGGAAAGTGTTCCTCAGCACCTTGTCGATGTCGCTCTCGGTCAGCAGATTTTTTTCCAGTGCTCCACGGACGGGTGCGCGGTAGTCGTCGAGAAACTGACCGATGCCCGCCTTGATAATGGCGGCTGAGGCTTGCTCGAAATCAGGGAACCGCTTATGACCCGTGACGAGTAATTTCATCCCGCCGCCGTCTGTGCAGATGATGCCGTCCTCGCCCCACTCGCCGACGGCGACCTCCTTCAAAATCGGATTGATGTGCATGGGCGTACCGTTGACGGCGTTGTATGAAGCCATGAAGGCACGCGCGCCGCCCTCGACGATGCCCATGCGGAAGGGCACGGAGTAGTATTCCCTAAAGAGTCGTTCGTCGAAATTCGAGGATGAACTTTCGCGTTTGTTCTCGTTGCTGTTGGCGAGGAAGTGTTTGAGGAGCGAGGCGGTCTGCCAGTATTTCGGGTGGTCGCCCTGCAAGCCACGAACGAAGGCGACGGTCATGGTGCCGTTCAGGTAAGGGTCTTCGCCGTAGCATTCTTCGGTTCGTCCTCAACGCGGGTCGCGCCCTAAGTCTGCGTTGGGCGAGCGGATAACCAGCCCGCTCCGGCTCTTGTTGAACTTGGCGGTCTGAAAGATGTAGCGCGCTTCGTAGCCTTCGACCGACGCCGCCTGCCGCAAGAGTTCAGCGTCCCACGTCTCGCCGAGGCCGTAGCCCTGTGGAAAGGTCGTGGTTGGCACGGACACGTTCCCTCCCCACTTGCCGGGGCCGCCGACAGAGAGGCCGTGGATGCCTTCCATGTGATTTGCGCCCCTGATGCCGAGGCGCGGCACGCTTGGGTTCGTCCCCAAGCATTCGACCTTTTCGTCAAGCGTCATCAGCGAGAGGATGTTGGTGATTCTCTCCTCCGAGGGCAAGTCAGGGTTTTGAAACGGGTACTTGAACTGACCGCTTTCTCGCGCCGCGACGGCGACAAAATAATGCGTCGGGCGAAGGAGCGACGCGGGGGCGACGACGAGGGCGAGTAAAACTGTCCACGTCGAAGCTAGTAAGAATTTGAAGCGTAGTCTCATCGTGTGAATTTGAAGCGTAGTCTCATCGTTCGTCTCTTGCGCCCACGCGCCCACCTTATCTCCAAACGAGAACGTCAGCCGATTTGAGCGGCTCTGTGCCGAAAAGAATCTCGGCGCCTCGCGGCACGTTGACAGTTGCGGGACGGGAGGAATAGTTGACGGCGACCCAGAATCCGTCGCGCCAATCGACGTAGACGCCCGACGGATAATCCATCGTGGCGACGCCCGCGCGTTTGTAAACTTCGCGGAGCACATCACGCTCCAAACGCCCGTCCTTCGTCTGCACGCCGATATATGTGACGCTTCCCCGTCCGAGTTTGCGATAGGTCACGGCGCTCTGCCCCGCATAGAACTGGTTCGCATAGTGCGCCAGAGTCTCGGTCGCGCCCGTGGGCTTGAGCACGTCGCCCCAGACGTTCCACTCGTAGGCATTCGCCTTCATGCGAACCTCGCCCTTGCCGTCGTCCAGCAGCAGGTCGAAGAAAGAGACCTCCGCGCCGATGAGCGTGTAGATGGGTTCCGCCCAACGCGCTTCCCAGAGTTGGCCGTTTCGTCGCTTCTGGCCTGTGCGCGCCGTCAGTATGAGATGCCCGCCCTGCTCCGCGTAGCGCGTCCACTTGCCGACCAGTTCCTCGTCAATCAACTGGTAAGCAGGCGCGATGAGAAACGGGTATTTAGAGAAGTCGTCCGCCTCGGCGACGTAATCGAGCGGCGCGCCGAAAGACTTGACCGTCTCCATATAGCGGAACATGTGTCCCCACGTATCCCAAAGGTTGGTCTGCTTCTGCTGGTCTATGTTCCAGAGGTTTTCATGGTTCCAGAGGATTGCCGTGCGGCGTGCCTGATAGTCGGCAGGCGGCGCGGCCTTCGGGTCAAACTTCGCGCGAAGCTCGCGCATCTCGCGTGCGACCTGTTGGTACTCCAACCCGCCAGTGCTCGGCGTCACGCCGTCCGTCCGCACGATGCCGTAGTGATACTGCTCGCTGCCGTAGAGCGGCTGTCGGTAGCGGTAGGTGCAGGCGAACGCGCAACCACCGGCGAAGGCGTGCCAGAGCCACATGCGGACTACGCCTGGCATGGGCTGCGGGTTGATGTTTGCCCAGTTCACCTGTCCGGGCTGCAACTCCATCACGCCCGTCGCGCCCTTGATGCTGCGATAAAACGAGTTGGCGAAGGCGATGCCGCCCGACCATCCGAGACGAAAGCCGTCTTCGCCGTGGCCGCGCCCGCCGCCCACGGGATACATCGTGTAGGAGACGAAATCGAGCGCGTCGGAGCGTCGCGGGTCGCTGCTTCCGATATTGGAGATGTAGTTAGTCGTGACCCACTGCGAGGGCGCGGTGTGGCGACGAAGCAGCGCGGCCTGCCAGTTGAGAAAACGCGCCGTCTGGTCTGCCGTGAAGCGACGGAAATCCAAAACGGCGTGCGGGCTGACGCCGTAGAGCATAGTCGGGTTAGGGATGATGACCTGCTCGAAGCTGTTGTATTTCAGGCTCCAAAAGTTTGCTCCCCACTCGCGGTTCAAAACGTCAACGGTCTTGTAACGCGCCTTGAGCCACTCGCGGAAAGCCGCTTGCGCCGAAGGGCTATAGTCGGGCTGCGCCATCGGCTCGTTGTCCAGTTGCCAACCCCAGACCGCAGGGTTGCGCCCGTAGCGCCTCGCCATCTCGGTAACGATGCGCTCGGTCAGACGGCGATAAGCGGCATCGGCCAGTGCGTTGTTACCACGCGAACCATGCTCGCGGCGGCGACCGTCCGCGCCGACCAAGTAGGCTTGCGGGTACTTCTCGTACATCCATGCGGGCGGCGTCGGCGTCGGCGTGCAGAGGATGACGCGCAGGTTGTGTCGCGCAGCTAACTTGACGGCTTCATCCAACCACTCGAAATCAAACTTGCCCTCCGACGGCTCCATGAACGCCCAAGCGAACTCGGCCATGTGTACGAACTCGAAGCCCATCCGTTCCATGTTGGCGAAGTCGCGCGCCCACTGTTCACGCGGCCAGTGTTCGGGATAGTAGTAGACGCCGACCCTCATCAAGTCCTTCGACGGAAAAAGGCGCGCGGCACTCTGCGCCGCCGACACGCGCGGCACTAACGAGATTGCGACGAAGGAGGCGAGCAACAGGTACGCGCATCGTTTGAGGAAGGTTTGCTTTTTCATCTGGTGCTACGGCTGCGTCTGCGCGCGCACGACGCGCCACTTGACTTTGCCGCGGAGAGGGTCAGTCCGTAGGGCGAAATCGTTCTGGCGTGCGTCGAGGTTGAGCGTTTGCAGACTCCCCTCCGGCAGCGCAAAGAGTCCTGAGACGGGCGCGGCGTCGGTCGTGAAGACGCGCAGTTCAACGTCCGTCCAGTTCATCTCGGACGTGCTCTGCGCCGCGCGAATGTGCGGAACGACGGAATGGTCTCTGACGAGCAGCACGACCGGAATCTGTCCGGCGGCGATGCGATGCCACTGCGCGCCGCGATAGACCTTGCCCGTCTGGTAATCAATCCACGCGCCGGGCGGAAGGTAGACCCTGCGGCTCTCGCTCGCCTCCATCAGCGGCGCGACGAGAAGGTTCGAGCCGAACATGTATTCATCCTCAATCGTCCACGATGTCGGGTCTTCGGGGAACTCGAAAAAGAGCGTCCGCAGCAGGGGGAAGCCGCGCGCCGACGCGTCTTTCGACTGCGCGATGATGTAAGGCATGAGTGAATATTTCAGACCAAGCGCATGACGGAAGTCCTCTGTCAAAGCCTCGTCATACTCCCACGGTTCGCGCGGCGGCGCGCCGTGAGCGCGTGTGTGCGAAGTGAGCACGCCCCATGCGAGCCAGCGACGATAGAGGTCGCGCGGAGCACGGTCAACGAAGCCGCCTACGTCGTGGCTCCAATAGGTGAAACCGGAGAGGCCGAACGACAACCCGCCGCGCAACTCCGCTGCCATCGCCGAGTCTGTGTTCTCCGCGTCGCCTCCCCAATGCAGAGGGTAGCGTTGGCTCCCCGCCCACGCGCTTCTCGCCCAGATGATGTTTTCGCCCGTCGTCTCGCGTGTGATGTCGGCGACGGCCTTGTTGTAGCGCAGAGGGTAAAGGTTGTGCTCGTAGAGTCCCGAACGACCCGAACTGTAGAGACCGTTGACGGGTGCGCCCTCGCCGAAATCGACCTTGATGGCGGCGACGCCCATCTTCAAGAGGTTCGCCAGTTTCCCTTGATACCACTTGACGGCTTCGGGGTTACTCATGTCGAGCACCGCGTCCTCGAAGGGCAAGCCGCCCGCCTCGTTCCTGACCGCGTAACCTTTGGAGACAATCTCCTCGTAGAGTTCGTTCTTCGGCGTGAAGTAGGTGTACTGCCAGAGGCTGATGCGGAGTCCCTGCCGCTTGAGGTCGGCTATCATCTTGGCGGGGTCGTGGAAGCGCGTCTTGGAGAATTCGTAGTTGCTGCGCCAATCGGTCTCGAACCAGCCCGTATCAAGATGGATAACGTCCGTCGGGATGCGATGCTGGCGGAGTTTGGCCGCCACGTCTCTTACTTCGTCTTCCGACTTGTAGGTGATACGGCTCATCCAGAAGCCGAACGACCAGAGCGGCGGCACGGGGCTGCGACCCGTCAAGCCCGTGTACTCTGAAAGCACTTCTTTCGGGTCGCCGAGGAAGACGAAGATGTCAAGATTCTCGTCGCCCGTGTAGATGGTGTTGTGCTGGTCGAAGGTCTTGCCGAAGTCGAAGGTAACGGGCGTTGAGGTGTGGACGAACATGCCGTAGCCGCGACTGCTCAGGAAGAAGGGGATGGGCTTATACATAAACTCGTTCTGCACGCCCATACCGTCGCGCGTCCACGCGTTGATTTTTTGCCCGCGCTTGTTGAGTCGTGTGAACGACTCGCCCGTCCCGAATATCATCTCGTCGTGTGCGAGTTCAAAAGTGGCGGCGGTGCGACGCGCCAAGTCCGAGCCGCGACGGATGAAGGAGAACGGGATCGGCGTGAAGTACGTGTGCGGGTCGCCTATGTTCTGCGTGCGCGTTAAGAGTCGCCCCTTGTTGTCGTAGAACTCGACGTGCCACGGCTCTTTGATGAGACGCACCTGACCGTAGGCGCTTGTGTAGGTGACAGCCTTGTCCGTCTGCTCGACCTTCCAAGAAGCGTCTCGCGACGGATTGCCTGCGAGCATCAGCGAAGGCGCGTCGCGTAAGGGTGCCGAGCGTGTGTTCAAACGCAGGCGCACGGTGCGAGGGCTGACGAAGGTAATGGAGAAAGGAAGCTGCGGGTTCGCGTCGTATTCGGTGCCGGGGAACTCGGTCGCCTGTCCTTTGCTCAAAACGGAATCAATCTTGTTGAAGGAGAGTGTGGTCGAGCGCAAGTATCTGTCCCACTGTAGAGCGCCCTGCCCCGACGCCGCGTTGAAGTCTGTCACTTTGCTCCCGACGAAGTAGACCTGCTCGAACCGCTGGAAATCTTGACTCACGTCCAACGGGTCGTTGAGCACCTGCGGCTGCTGTGCGAAGGCACGTTCGCCGCCGCCGGAGCAGAGACTCAGTAGAACGAGAACGAGCGGCCACCACAGGCGACCCGTTAAGCGAACGCCGCCCGACGCCGAAGAAAACGGGCTTCGCTTCTCTGCCCTGCGTATTTTCAAAATATTCTCCCTTCTCGGATAGCTCACGAATCGTGGCGACGGAGAAGCGCAAACTTTTTGCCTCGTCTCAGGAACTACTATTTACCTCGTCTATTTACATCGTCTCAGGAAACCACTACTTACCTGCGGTTCCTTCTCGGATTGCGCGCAGGCGTTTGCGCCCGCACGGCTTGCAGGGTGAATCTGTCCGTCAGACCGCCGACCATTACGTCGAAATCTCCCGGCTCGGTCGTTGGTTTGTTGTCCGCGCCGATGAAAGAGAGGTCGTCGCGCGTGAGCGTGAATGTGAGATTGCGCGACTGTCCCGGTTCGAGATGAATCTTACTGAATCGTCTGACGCGTCTGCCCGGCGGCGTGAGGGTCGCGGCCACGTCGCGCACGTAGAGGATGACAGTCTCCTTGCCCGCGCGCCGTCCAGTGTTGGTGACGGTCACGCCGACGTTCACTTGGCCGTTCATCGGCACCTGCTTCCGGTCGAGTCGCAAGTTGGTATAGGCGTAGGTCGTGTAGCTCAGTCCTTGCCCGAACTCGAACTGCGGGCGGAAGGCGGTGTTGCCGAAACTGGTCTCCTCGACCTCGAAGAGTTTGTGGTCGTAGGTGATGAGACTGTTGGGCGTGCGCGGGTAGGTGAACGGGAGTTTGCCGCCCGGATTGTAGTCGCCGAAAAGCACGTCGGCGATGGCCGTGCCGCCCTCGTTGCCGGGGTTGTAGGCCATGAGGATTGCCTGCGCGCCGTCGGCGATGCGGCTGATGATGCGCGGGCGACCTTGAACGAGCACGATGACCACGGGCTTGCCCGTCGCCTGTATGGCTTCGGCAAGTTTCAACTGCGGCTCGCCGAGCGTCAGGTCGGTGATGTTGCCGGGCGTCTCGGTATAGGAACCTTCGCCGAGACAGAGCACGACCACATCCGAGTCGCGCGCGGCACGCACCGCCGCACGGATGTCAACCTCTTCCTCGACGGTCGTCGGCGTGCTGCCCGCAGGCGAGTTGGGCGGGCGTGTGAATCTTGTGCCCGCTACGTAAGTTACGTTTCTTCCGGCTTTGGCCTCGATAGCTTCACGAATCGTCGGGCGGTCTTTCGGGTAGAGCGACGCATCCGAACCTTGCCAGACGTATGTCCAACCGTTGTTGAGCGGGATGAGCGAGTCGGCGGTCGGGCCTGTAACGAGCACTTTGCGATTTTTGGCGAGCGGCAGGAGAGCGTTTTCGTTCTTGAGCAGCGTCATTGATTCGCGCGCGGCCTCTAGCGCGACGGCGCGCGACTCGTTCGTGCCAAGCCTTGATTTGAGCGACGGGTCGGGCATCGCGTTCTCGAAGAGTCCGAGTTCAAACTTGACTCTCAGGATGCGTCGCACGGCCTCGTCGATGCGCGACTGTGGTACTGCGCCCTCTCTGACGAGTTGGATGAGAAGGTCGCTGAAGCTGTAATCGTTGGGTACCATGCTCATGTCCACGCCCGCCATGATGGACATGCGCGTCGCTTCCTTCTCATCCGCCGCGACTTTCCACTGGCTGACGAGTTTCTTGATGTCTTCCCAATCGGAGACGACGAATCCCTCGAAACCAAGTTCGCCGCGCAGCACTTCGGTCAGCAGATGATGATTGGTGTGGCCGGGCGTGCCGTTGACCTCTGCCGAGTTGACCATGACGGTGCGAGCGCCCGCGCGTACAGCAGCCGCGAAGGGCGGCAGGAAATATTCGCGCATGTAGTTTTCGGGAATCCACGCGGGCGTGCGGTCTCTGCCGTTTAAGGGAAAACTGTAGCCGACGTAGTGCTTGAGGCTGGTGGCCGCGTGGGACGAGGAGGAAACGTCGTCGCCCTCGAAGCCGCGCACGAAGGCGACACCCATGACTTGCGCGAGGTAAGGGTCTTCGCCGAACGTCTCGTAGAAGCGCGGCCAGAGCGGTTGGCGACCGAGGTCGAGGACGGGCGAAAACGTCCAGGGGATTCCGGCGGCGCGCGTCTCGATGGCCGCTACCTCCGCGCCACGTTGCATGAGCCGTGGATTCCACGTCGCGGCCATGCCAATCTCCTGCGGAAAGAGCGTCGCGCCACGGACATAGTTTGCGCCGTGAATCGAGTCGATGCCGTAGATGACCGGAATTCGCAGGCGCGTCCGCTGCGCCGCCTCCTGAATCCCGCGCAGGATTTCGTGCCACTTGTCGATGGTCAGCGCCTGGTCTTTAACGTTCAGGATGGAGCCGACGCCGTATTTGACAACTGCCTTTTCCAGCTTTTCGGGGTCGAGTTGAACACTGTCGCCGTTGCCTCTGGTAATCTGGCCGATTTCGAGTTGCGTCATCTGCCCGACCTTCTCTTCGAGCGTCATGCGCGCGAGCAAATCTTCAATCCGGCGTCGGTCGTCACGCGCTGGCCGCGTCGCGCGCATCGCCGAACGGAAATAGACTTCGCTGTCGAGCGTGTCTTCCGACGAAGCGGATTGTGCGCCGTTGCGGGCGAGCGCGAAAGTTTGTTGTAGTTGTGGACAAAAGCTCTGCCCACACATTATTATCGCCAGCGCAAGCGCTAAGGGTTTCATGGATGTCCGCCTTAAAGATAAGAATCCGAGTTGAAGGAGCTTGCGCGCATTCTCTTTCATTCACGCCTCTTTTATCAAGCATTATTTATTCGAGCGGCGAACAGATGGTTTCGTGTCATGGCCTGCGCGACCGGGCATGAGAAGCGCGGGGTCTTTGTTATGCGGCGCACTAATCGTCGCGACGCATGCGTGAAAAGTTGTAATTCCTGATAGCTGTACTTAAAAACCGCAGGGGTGATGGCATGAGCCAAGCAACCGACAAGAACGCAATCGAACGACCGCCCGTGAATGCCGACGTGGAACCGCAGAGGAGTTTCGGCGGGGTCAAGATTTCCATGACGGCGTTGCGCGCTTACACGATGGTTTTCGCGCTGGTCATCGTCTGGATACTCTTCACTTGGCTGACAGACGGGGTTTTCCTTGAAGCACGAAACTTCTCGAACCTGATGCGGCAGACAGCCGTGACGGGCGTGCTCGCTGTCGGCATGTTGATGGTCATCGTGACGGGGCAAATAGACCTCTCGGTCGGCTCGGTGGTGGGCTTGGCGGGGGGCATCTCGTCTGTCGTGCTGACGTGGCTAGGTTGGGGACTGGTGCCGTCGTTGGCGGCGGCCATCGCGGTCGGACTCTTAATCGGCGCATTGCAAGGCGCGCTGGTCGCCTACTGGAACATCCCCGCCTTCATCGTCACGCTCGGAGGGTTGCTCGTCTGGCGCGGCATCATCAAGGGCGTGACGCAGGGCAACACGATTCCCATCAGTCTGAGGACGTTTAAGAATCTAGGTCAGGGCTACGTCGCGCCGTCGGTCGGGATTGCGATTGCGGTGCTGGCAATCGGGGCGCTTGTGTGGCTCAACTTTCGTCGTGCGCGTGCGCGGGTCAGGTACGGATTGGGCGCACCAGGCATCGCTGCGACGGCGGTACGAATCGTCGCGCCTTCTCTGGTCATTCTCGGATTCATATTCGCGCTCAACTCGTATGCGGGCGTGCCGATTCCGGTCATCATTCTGCTGGCTATCGCGCTCAGCGGGGCGATTCTCACTCAGAACACGACGTTTGGACGTTATCTCTACGCCATTGGCGGCAACCCGGACGCGGCGCGTCTCTCCGGCATCAGCCTACGCAGACACATCCTCAGCGTCTTCTGCATCATGGGCGCGCTGGCAGGGATAGCGGGCGTGATTTACACGGCGCGCGTCGGGAGCGGTGCGCCCGACGCAGGGGTGCTGCTCGAATTGGACGCGATTGCGGCATGCGTTATCGGCGGGGCGAGTTTGATGGGCGGGCGCGGCACGGTCTTGGGCGCGTGTCTCGGCGCGCTGTTCATGGCGAGTCTGGATAACGGCATGTCGCTCAAAAACGTCGAGAACTACATGCAGGACATCGTTAAAGGTTTCATTCTCATCGTCGCCGTCGGATTAGACATGATGGGTCGGCACAGGAGCGGATAGCGCACCACGGTCGAGTCAGTTTCATGGAGAGACTGGCGACTGGTAAGCCGCGAAGGTGCGCCGATAGTCCTGGATAAGTTGTAGAGCATTTTTGAACGGAGCGGATTGAATTTGATGAGACGAATGCTGCTGCCGCTGCTCATCTTGCTGTTGGCTGCAAACGCCTACGGTCAGAAGTTTGAGCAACTGGCGTTGACGCCGCCGATGGGGTGGAACAGTTGGAACAAGTTTGCCTGCAACGTCAACGAGACGATTATCCGCGAGACAGCCGACGCGATGGTCGCCTCCGGCATGAAGGACGCCGGATACATCTACGTCAACATAGACGATTGCTGGCACGGCAAGCGCGATGAGCTAGGGTTCATCCAACCCGACCCCGAACGTTTTCCTTCCGGCATGAAGGCGCTCGCCGATTACGTCCACTCGAAGGGGTTGAAGTTCGGCATCTATTCCGACGCCGGATGGAAGACCTGCGGCGGTCGTCCCGGCAGTCGCGGGTACGAGTATCAGGACGCGCTCACCTACGCCAAGTGGGGCGTAGACTATTTGAAGTACGATTGGTGCAACACCGAAGGACTAAAGGCCGAGGGCGCGTATCTGACCATGCGTGAGGCGCTCTACGCGGCGGGTCGCCCCGTCGTCTTGAGCATCTGCGAATGGGGCAGCGACAAGCCGTGGGACTGGGGTAAAAAGATTGGTCATCTCTGGCGCACCACGGGCGACATCTACAACTGCTTCGACTGTGTGAAAGACCACGGCACATGGAAGTCTTGGGGCGTGTTGCAGATTCTCGACATGCAGAAGGGCTTGCGCGAGCACGCCGCTCCCGGCCACTGGAACGACCCTGACATGCTCGAAGTCGGCAACGGCATGACCGTGGGCGAAGACCGCGCGCACTTCTCCATGTGGAGCATGCTGGCCGCGCCGTTGATTGCTGGCAATGACCTGCGAAACATGTCTAAAGAGACGAAAGAAATTCTGACCAACCGTGAAGTCGTCGCGGTCAACCAAGACGTTCTCGGCGTGCAGGGCTTTCAGTATTCGTCGAAAGAAAAGGTGGAGGTTTGGTTCAAGCCGCTCGCGGGCGGCGACTGGGCGATGGTCATCTTGAACCGCGACACATCTGCGCGCCGCATCTCTTTCGACTGGAAAGCGGAGAAAGTCTCCGACAGTCTCTCGAAAAGGGAGGCACGCTTCGACACGACCGAATACAACCTACGAGATTTGTGGAACGGGCGCGAACTCGGCAACACCCTCCGCGCTCTCACAGCGGACGTTCCGCCGCACGACGTTTTGATGTTCCGTCTCAAGAAGATGTAAGGCCGCCGGTTTGCCGGGGCGCGTGCGAAATATGAGGGGATTAAATTGATGCGTGCTGTGTGGGGTGATGTAACTGAAAAAGAGTGACGTAAAGGAGTCGCGGGTATGAGCAGGGTCTTTAACGTCTTTTGCATGAGAAGGGTCGTTGCCGCCTTTTTTATCGTCGGCTGTGTCGGCGCATTCGTCGCCGCGGCGGGACAGACGACGCAGATTCAGGGCGATGAAAGGCCGTTTGTGCATCCGCTCTTTAGCGACGACATGGTGTTGCAGCGCGGTGTGCGCTTCCCCGTCTGGGGCTGGACGGCGCCGGGCGCACGCGTCGCTGTGAGCATGGGCGGCAAAAGCGCGTCGGCGGTCGCGGACGGACAGGGCAAATGGCTGGCGCGGCTCGGCACCTTCGAGGCTGGCGGCCCCTACACGCTTACCGTCTCAGGCGCGCAGACCGTCGCCTTCAATAACGTGCTGGTGGGCGACGTGTGGCTCGCCTCCGGTCAGTCGAACATGGAGATGGGCATCACGGAGGTCAACGACGCGCAACAAGAGATTGCGCGCGCCAACTATCCCATGATTCGACTCTTCGCCGTGCCGAAGGTGTCCGCGACCCGACCGCAGAGCACTGTGAAGGGACGCTGGCTCGTCTGCAATCCGACGAACATCGCTGTCGGAGGGTGGGGCGGCTTCTCGGCGGTCGCCTACTTCTTCGGGCGACATCTACACAAAGAACTCGGCGTCCCTATCGGTCTCATTCATTCGTCGTGGAGCGGGTCGGCGGCGGAGAGTTGGGTGAGCGCGGAGGCGCTCTCGTCGATGCCGGATTTTCTGCCAGCGGTTAAGAATTTGGAGAAGACGGTGGCGGAGTTCAGGAGTGGCGGTGCTGCCGACATCAATAAGCTGATGGACGCGTGGTGGTCGAAGAACGACCCCGGCTCGGCGACGAAATCCCTCTGGGCTGATGCATCAATTGACGCGTCGGCGTGGAAGACGATGCGACTGCCACAGTTTTGGGAGGACGCGGGTTTGCCGGGTTACGACGGAGTGGTCTGGTTTCGCAAGACCTTTGAACTTCCCCGCGCGTGGGAGGGGCGCGATTTGGTTCTACACCTCGGCCCGATTGACGACCGCGACACCACTTTCGTCAACGGCGTCCGCGTCGGCGCGATGAATCAGTGGGACGCCCCGCGCAGCTACCCGGTCGCCGCCAGTCTGCTCAAGCCCGGCGTCAACACCATCGCCGTACGCGTGCTCGACACGGGAGTCGGCGGCGGCATCTACGGTGAGGCCAAGCAGATGAAAATCGAACTCGCCAACGTGAGCGCCGCCGCGAGCGATGCCGCGCCCGTCTCGCTCGCGGGCGATTGGAACTACCGCGCGAGTGTGGCGCTCAACGAGGTCGAAGCACCGCCGCAGCAATCGGGCAATGATTACAGCATCGTCAACATCCGTTACAACGGCATGATTGCGCCGCTCCTGCCCTACGCCATCAAGGGTGCTATCTGGTATCAAGGCGAAACCAACGTGGGGCGCGCAACGCAGTATGAACAACTCATGTCGGTCTTGATTCGAGACTGGCGCGAACGCTTCGGCGTCGGCGACTTCCCCTTCCTCATCGTTCAACTTGCAAACTTCATGGCGCGACGCGAGCATCCGGCGGATTCGGAATGGGCGCGGCTACGCGAGGCGCAACTCCACATCTCTCAAACAGTCCCACGCTCCGGCCTCGCCGTCGCCGTAGACATCGGCGACGAGAAGGACATCCACCCGAAGAACAAGCAGGATGTGGGTCGTCGTTTGGCGCTCAACGCGCTGGCCGTTGCTTACGGGCGAAAACTCGAATTTTCCGGCCCCGTCTATCGCAGCATGAAGGTCGAGGGCAGCGCGATTCGTTTGTCGTTCGACCACACGGAGGGCGGACTGGTAGCCCGTGGCGGCGACCGTCTAGTTGGCTTTGCCGTCGCCGGAGAAGACGGGCGCTTCGTCTGGGCAGACGCGATTGTTGAGGGCAAGAATGTGTTGGTCTCGTCGCCGTCGGTCACGAAGCCTGTCGCGGTGCGCTACGGGTGGGCTGACAATCCCGCGCTCAATCTCTACAACGGCGCGGGGCTGCCCGCCACGCCTTTTCGTACCGACACCTTTGCGGCGGCTAGAGCGAAGCCAGACGAGCGGCGGTGAACGCTCCCGCAGAGAACGCGGCGAACCAGGCACGCACATGGGATTCGCCTGCCATTATTTTTTCAGCACTTTATACTCGAAAGCTTTGAGCGTGAAGACCGGGGCGGACGCTCTGCCTGCGATTAAATCAAAATAGCCGTCGCCGGGGCTGAGCGTGACGCTCTCGCCGGAATGGTTGAGAATAAAATAGTAGTCGTGCTGTCGCTTAGTGCGGCGCGTGACTTCGATGTCTTTGGGAAAACCCGTAAACAGCGGCTTGAGGTTATGCTCCTTCGTGTAACGACTCAGAAGGAGTCGCGCGGCGTCGAGGTTAAAGTATGAACCGTAGTAAACGGCTCGACCACGACCGCTGCGATTCTCCGTCGCAGCGGGGAGTCCGCGCATGAAATCCTTATCCCATACGGCGACCACATTCGCGCCGCGAGGTCTCAACAGTTCCGCGAACACATTGACGGGCACTAGGGTTGCTCCGCCTTCTCCCGTGAAGCGCAGAGCGTTCTTGGCGGCGGACGGCGGCTGGTAAGATTGGAACGAATCAACCTCTGCGCCGAACAAATCCCTGAGACCTTCAATCGGGATGGTCTGGTCGGTCATGGCGTTGTCCCTATCTTTAACCGCACTGTGCGCGGCCATGATGAAGGTGCCGCCACGCGCTACGAACTCTTTAATCTTAGCCGAGAGTGCGGGACTCATGAGAAGCAGGTGGGGCGCGAAGACTATCTTGTACTGGCCGAAGTCGCCGTCGGGGCTGATGAAGTCGATGTTGTATTTCATCTCAGAGGCGGCGCGGAATAAGTGGCCGAGGCTGGCGCGGACGTTTACTTCCCTTGTGAAGTATTGATGGTCGTATGCCCACTCCGCCTCGAAGTCGTAAATGACGGCGATGTCGGACACAATCTTTGAGCCGAAGACCTCCGCGCCGATGCGTTTGATTTCAGTTCCTTCTTTCTTAAATTCCTCGAAGCGCGCACGCGGCACGTTGTCGTGGTCGAGCACGCCGTACCAATACTCCTCCGCGCCGCGCCGCGCCGAACGCCAACGGAAGTGGACGATGCCGTCGGCTCCATGCGCGATGCTCTGGAAAGCCCAGAGGTTCATCTCGCCGGGACGCGGCACGCGCAAGAGGTAGGTCTGTCCGGCGGGTCCGGTCTGCTGTTCCATAATCATGAACCGCCCGCTAAAGCTCCGATTCAAAGTCAGGGACGTGCCCGTCGAGTATTGCGGCTCATCCGTGAAGAGGGGATAGTTGGCAGTCGATTGGAGGTCGAGGTTTCGCGTCATGCGGTAATAATCTATGTTCTTAAAAACTCCGTTCTGCGTAACGAAATCATCGGGGCGCGTCTTGCGTAGAATCGATAGTTGCTCCTCCATGTAGGATGTCACGGAATCGGAGATGAATCTTTTGAAGTCGAGGATGAGTGCCGGGTTGTGGAAGGCGGGCGTCGTCGAGGGCAGGTTAATCTGTTCCCAGTCGGTGTAAAGCTGGCTCCAAAAAATCGTTCCCCACCTCTGGTTCAGCGCGTTCAATGTCCCGTACTTGTTTTTCAGCCAACCGCGAAACATCGCGCGACAGCTTTCGCTGTAGCATTCAGGGTTCTCGTTGTTGAACTCATTATCAATCTGCCAGCCGATGACATGCGGGCTGTTTCTATAGTGCTCGGACATGCGCTCGACGATTCGCTTTGAGAGCCGACGATACACGGCGCTGTTGTAGCAGTAGTGCCGACGCGATTGGTCGTTGGCGGCTTGCCCGTTGATGTAGACGTGTAGAACTTCCGGGTATTTGTGCGTGAGCCATTTCGGAGGCGTCGCCGTCGGAGTGCCGAGGATGACCTTGATGTCGTACTTGGCGAAGGTGTTGATTGCACGGTCGAAGAGTGCGAAGTCAAACCTCCCTTCCTCCGGCTCCATCAGCGCCCAGGCGAACTCGCCGATGCGTATCACGTCAACACCCGCCTCACGCATCCGCCGTGCGTCCTGCTCCCACATGCTCTCGTCCCAATGTTCCGGGTAGTAATCGACGCCGAAAAGAAATCTATCGTAGCGAACAGGCTGCTGCGTTTGCGTCGAGCCAAAGGCACTCAGGGTCGCGAGCGTGATGAGGATAAGGGCAGAGATGTTCCTTTTCATGTTTGATTAAACCTTGCCATCCGGCGCGTGAAAGCCGTGCGGCCTCCGAAGGATTGCTGTGATTTATGATGTCTTAGCTCAAAGGCGCACCATCTTAACGCAAACACGGGCGCCTCATCCAACTTGAGCGATTCGCGCATCCGCGTTGCGCTGAAATTTCAGCTTCGCGTGTCGGTCTCGTCGAAAGTATCGTTTGACAGCATGTGCGTTTACTGGTAAACGATGGCTAAAGTTTACGAATTCAAGACACACGCAAACGCGCTCGCCCGACGTGCGCACCGAGAGCGGTTCAATTCCGACTACCTGTTGAAAAGGAAAAAATGAGAAGACACCAGAGAGTTCACTCGATTGATTTGCTGATTGGTCTAGCCCTCATCATCGGCCTGTCGCTGACGGGCTGTAACCAAGCGAAAAATGAAGGCGGGGCAACGGGAAGCGACAAGCGTTACCGCGTGGCGTTCGTGACCAACAATGCTTCTGATTACTGGACTATCGCGCGCAAGGGCACTGAGAAAGCGGCGGCGGAACTCCCCAACGTGACCGTCGAATTCAAAATAGACTCCGACGGCACAGCCGCCGAGCAGCAACGAATCGTTGACGACTTACTGGCAAAAGGCATCGACGGCATTGCCATCAGTCCAGTTGACCCTGCCAACCAGACATCCATGCTCAACAACGCGGCCTCACGCTCGCTCGTTCTCACGCAGGATAGCGATGCTCCAAATAGCAACCGTGCCTGTTATATCGGGACGGACAATATCGCTGCCGGACGCGAGGCCGGAGAGTTGGTGAAGGAGGCGATGCCGGAGGGCGGAAAGATTATGGTCTTCGTCGGCATGCTCGACGCGGCCAACGCGCAGCAGCGTTATCAAGGACTCAAAGAGGCGCTGCAAGGCTCGAACGTCCAGATTATCGACGTGCGAACAGACAACGCTGACCACGCGCGCGCCAAAACCAACGCTGCCGACACGCTCGTCAGCCAGCCCGACATCGCCGGAATGGTCGGACTCTGGGCTTACAACGGCCCGGCGATTCTCGGCGCGGTACGCGACGCAAGCAAAATCGGCAAAGTGAAAATCGTCTGTTTCGACGAAGACGACGCGACCTTGAGCGGGATTAAAGAAGGCGCGATTTATGCGACGGTCGTGCAGCAGCCTTACGAGTTCGGCTACCGCTCGATTCAGATGATGGCGAAGATTCTCGGCGGCGACCGTTCCATGATTCCAGAGGGCAAGCAAATTTTCGTCCCGACGAAGCGGATTAAGAGAGACAACGTTGAAGCCTTCACCGTAGACCTCAACAAGCTGCGCGGACGCAGCTAAAGATTCCCTTCAGCGTTTCGAGGGAAAGGACGAAAGTTATCAGTGACGACGCGTGGAGACGACAAGACCTCGACATGGGAGGAGCGTTGGCATCCACTGCGCGAGGAATGGGTGATTGTGGCCGCGCACAGGCAGGGTCGCCCGTGGAGCGGCGAGACGGTCGAGCGAGAAGCGAAGCCGCTGCCGCAATATTTGGAGGATTGCTACCTCTGCCCCGGCAACGTGCGCGTCGGCGGCGAAGCGAACCCGCGATACGAGAGCACATACATCTTTGACAACGACCATCCGAGCGTATCACTGACTGCTCCCGCAGACCTCGCGCCTGCGCCCGGCATCTATCGTAACCGTCCGGCGCGTGGCATCGCCCGCGTCGTCTGCTACACGCCGCGCCACGACCTCTCGCTCGCCGAACTCGAACCCGCCCGCGTCGAAAACCTACTCTCCGCATGGCAGTCGCAGTACGTGGATTTAGGCGGTCGCGCAGGCGTCGAACATGTGCTCGTCTTCGAGAATCGGGGCGAGGTCGTCGGCGTCTCGAACCCGCACCCGCACTGCCAGATTTACGCAACCAACTTCGTCTTCAAAACCACTGAAACCGAGGCGACGGCGAGCCGCGAGTATCTGAGCCGACACGGACGCACGCTCTTTCAAGACATCATCGCCACCGAGCAACGCGACGGTCGCCGCCGCATCATTTGTGAAAATGAAACGGCCATTGCTTTCATGCCCTACTTCGCACGCTACGCCTACGAGGTCTTCGTCGCGCCCAAGCGGACGCATCCGAGTATGGCTGCGCTCACCGATGCGGAAGTACAGGACTTCGCAGCCGTCCTGCGAGAAGTTTTGATTCGCTTCGACAACCTCTGGCAGAGACCTTTCCCCTACGTGATGTCCCTGCATCAAGCGCCGACGGATGGCGGCGACTACCGTGGCTTTCATTTTCACATAGAGTTTCACCCGCCGCTCCGCAAACCGAACTTGCTCAAATACCTTGCGGGGCCGGAGATTGGCGGCGGCAACTTTCTGAGCGACACGTCGCCCGAAGAGAAGGCCGACGAACTGCGCGCGCTGCCCGCCGTTCACTACAAATCCCTGTAAGGTCAGGAAGAAAGACGACGCGTATGGATTCACACACGACGCACGACGCGAAATCTCTGCTCGACCCGCTCAGGCGGTTACATGAGATGATACGTCGCGCCGTCACGGAAGCCTGCGAGCGTTCGTCTGTGGAGGAGGTCGCGGCGGTCGCGCGCGAAGACGACGAGGGCGACACCATCTACGAGGTTGATTGCGTCAGCGAAGAACTGCTCATCGACTTCTTCGAGCGCGAGGTCGCTCCGCAGTCTACGTTGGTTCTGATTGCCGAAGGTCTGACTGGCGGCAAGGTCGTCTTGCCGCGCGGCGCACGCGAGACGGATGCCGTCTGGCGAATCATCGTAGACCCGATAGACGGGACGCGCGGACTGATGTACCAGAAGCGCAGCGGATGGATATTGACGGGCGTGGCGCGTAACCGTGGGGAAGCGACCAGCCTCGCGGACATCGAACTCGCAGTGCAGACCGAGATTCCGCTCGTCAAACAGCATCTCTCCGACGCAGCATGGGCTGTACGCGGAGAGGGCGCTCGCGCCGAGAGATTCAATCGACTGACGGGCGAGCGCGCCAAACTACTCTTGCGCCCCTCGCGTTCACAGACCATCGCACACGGCTACGCGCAGGTGGCGCGTTTCTTCCCCGGCGCGCGTGAAGAACTCGCGGCGATTGATGAGGAGATTGTGCGCGGTGCGCTTGGGGCGGTCATGCCGGGCAAGGCGCACTGTTTTGAAGACCAGTATGCTTCGACGGGCGGCCAGCTTTACGAGTTAATGTGCGGTCATGACCGCTTCGTCGCAGACCTGCGCCCCTTAATGGAAAACCTGCTCAACGCACGCGGACTCGCTCTCGGCATCTGTTGTCACCCGTACGACCTGTGTACGGAGTTAATCGCGCGCGAGGCAGGGGTCTTGGTAACGGACGCCCACGGGCGTCGCTTAAACGCGCGGCTCGCAGTGGAGCCTGATGTGGCGTGGGTCGGGTATGCCAACCAGCACATACGCGAACGGCTTGAGCCGTTGCTCAAAGGTGCATTGGCGAGCAGAGGCTTGTTGACTGGCGAGAGTTAGACGGTGTCGCATCGTGTATCGAATCCTTTCCGAATCAACTTCCATCCCCGCCGATACGGCGGCTTTTATTAAACTGCTGAACAACTTGCCCGCACGACAACTGACGGACGCGGACGAGAACTTTTTTAGCCTGCATCGCGAAATTGTCGTCACGCGTGCTCCCGGCAGGCTCGACTTGATGGGAGGCATCGCGGATTACTCCGGCTCGCTAGTTCTGGAACTCCCCATCGCCAACGCGACACACGTCGCTCTCCAACGCCGCAGCAACAGTGACATCCTCAAGATTGTCAGCCTCCAACACGATGCCTCCCAAACGCCGCGCACTTTTGAGATGTCGCTCACTGATTTCACGTGTGCGGGCGAACCCGTGGAATATGAGACGGCGCGTGAACGCTTTCAGCAGCATCCCGATGACCACTGGGCTGCTTACGTCGCCGGGGCTTTCCTCGTTTTGATGCGCGAGCGTGGAGCGAGTTTCCGTGAGGGCGCACGCATTCTCATCAGTTCGGAAGTGCCGGAAGGCAAAGGTCTCAGTTCTTCTGCGGCCCTCGAAGTCGCGGTCATGCAGGCGGTCACGACCGCGTATGAGATACCACTGTCGCCGCCGGAGTTGGCGTTGCTTTGTCAGCGTGTCGAAAACCTTGTGGCTGGTGCGCCGTGCGGCGTGATGGATCAGATGACTTCAGCCTGCGGGGAGGCCGATAGGTTGCTCGCGTTGCTCTGTCAGCCGTGGGAGTTGCGTGGGAGCGTGAGGCTGCCGGAAGAACTGGAAGTGTGGGGCGTGGATTCGGGTATCCGTCACTCAATCGGCGGCGCGGACTATGGCACAGTTCGCACCGCCGCCTTCATGGGCTATCGAATTATCGCGGACGCCGCAGGGCTTCCCTTCCGCGATGCCGGAGGCGGTCTGATTGAGATTGATGATGCAAGATGGGGAGGCTATCTCGCCAACGTCAACACGGAAGAATTTGAGAAAGACCTCGCGCGTCGGCTGCCCGAACGGATGCGCGGCGACGAGTTTTTGAGTAAATACAAAGGCATCACAGACCGCGTGACCACCGTCACTCCCGAACGAAGTTATCCCGTACTGACGGCGACGAGGCATCCGATTTATGAACACGCGCGCGTCAAAAAATTCGCAGAAGTTTTGGAGAATTGGTCTGTGTTAGAGAATGAGTCTGCGCCTGACGAGCAGGCCGAGCTTCTAGGTGGGTTGATGTATCTCTCACACGAAAGCTACTCCGCCTGCGGTCTGGGTTCAGCAGGAACGGACGAACTCGTTAAACTTGTCCGTCAGGCCGGAACGGTGCGCGGTTTCTACGGCGCGAAGATTACGGGCGGCGGCAGCGGCGGCACGGTCGCGGTTCTTGCACGTCGCGGCGCAGCGGATGCAGTCCGTGCGATTGCAGCTGAGTATGCCCGTCGAACGGGGCGACCAGCCATGTTGATTAACGGCTCATCTCCCGGCGCTGCCCGTTTCGGCCACTTGAAGTTATTGAAAGAACCGAGCATGACTCGCATCTTTAACGACGGCGAATAGTACGCCTGCTGTTTATGCGGGGCCTTCGATGTCGCTCACAGTCTCGCCTGACCGATTCGTCTCCAACTCCTTCCAAATCAGCACACTATGCGTCTCTTTGAGTAATAACGAACCGACAACAAACGTGATGGCGGCAACCAGTATCGGGTAATACAAACCCGCGTAAATGTTACCTGTCTCCGCGACGACCCACAGCCCGATGAGCGGCAGCATCCCGCCGAAAACGCCGTTGCCGATGTGATAGGGCAGCGAGAGCGCCGTGTACCTGATTTTCGCCGGAAAGGCTTCGACGAGGTAGGCGGCGATGGGGCCGTAAACCATCGTCACGAAGATAACTTGAATGAACACGATGAGGATTAACTTCCACGCCGTCGGATTGGTGATGAGGTTGGCGAAGTCAGTGTACGGGAGAACTTGTCTGGCGGGTTGCAACGCACCGTCGACGAGGGTCTGCGGAGTGAGATTAATCGCACCCGTCAGAGGGTTCCTTTGTGACGCGGCTGTCACCACGCGAGAGCCCGCCGCCGCCTGCATCGCCCTGTAGAGAGGAATGTAAGAGAGCGCGGCCAGCAGACAACCCGACATGATAATCCACTTGCGCCCGATACGGTCGGAGAGCGCGCCGAAAAGGACGAAGAAGGGCATCCCCATGAGGAGCGCGATGGCGACGATATAGTTTGCCGACGTGCCATTCACATTGAGAATCGTTTGCATGTAGAACAGTGCGTAGAACTGCCCCGTGTACCAGACGACGCCTTGCCCGGCGGTCGCGCCGAAAAGCGAGATGAGCACGCGTTTCAAATTGTCCCACTGTGCGAACGCCTCTTTGAGCGGCTTGGCCGAAGTCATCCCTGCGCCCTTGATGTGCTTGAAAATCGGCGACTCCTTCATCCGCAGACGGATATAAAGCGAGACGCCGACGAGCAGTATCGAGATGAGAAACGGGATACGCCAACCCCACGCGCTGAAAGCCTCACGGCTCATCATATTCTGCAAAGCAAGGATGACGGCTAAGGAAACGAACAGCCCAAGCGTCGCCGTGATTTGGATGAAGCTCGTATAGAAGCCTCGTTTTCCATCCGGCACATGCTCGGCGACGTAAACGGCAGCCCCACCATACTCACCGCCGAGCGCCAGCCCTTGCAGAACACGAATCAATAGAAGAATGATTGGCGCGGCTAGCCCGATGGTCGCGTAAGTCGGGATGAAGCCGATGAGTGCCGTCGCGCCGCCCATAATCAGCAGCGTGACGAGGAAGGCATACTTGCGCCCCACCAAATCGCCGACGCGCCCGAAAAAGAGCGCACCGAAAGGACGTACGACAAAGCCGACGGCGAATGTTGAGAGATAGGCGATGAGCGCCAGCGTCTCATTGCCCTTCGGGTAAAAGAGGGGTGAGATAACCGTCGCAAGGCTGCCGAAGATGTAGAAGTCGTACCACTCAATCATGGTGCCGACGGCGGATGCGGCAATCACTTGCCAGATTTTATAGTCACGACCCGTTTCAAAGGCGGGCGTATCGGCAACATCTGCTGTTAAAGAGGAAGGGTTCCCAGACATTGCAGAGTTATAACGTCATTAATGAAAATCTTGCAACCGTCAGGCTCCGTTCAAGGGTACGGTTAGTAATTCTTTACTCATCACTGAAGTGTTTCATGTATGAGCACTTCAGCCGAAGGGCATAACGCTCCGCTTTCACCGCTCCGCGCGTGCAGTCTTCAAGCAAGCCATTTGAAGGCAAGTATGAGAGGAATGTTGTCGCGGAGTCGGTTGAAAGAGGAGCGTTATGCAACCGTGTATGTGATTACAAACCAGACTTATGGCGAGATGATTACTCGCTATGCTGGACAGGATTGATGCCGCTACTGGGCGGAGTCGCGGTGCGTTCGCTATGTTGGACAGGATTGATGCCTTTGCTCGTCGTATCTAAAGCAGGCGACGAAAGAGCAATTAACAGCGCAATCAACGTAACTATGGTAGACATAAGTTCTCCTTTAATTGGGGTAGAGGGGACACATGCGTTTGTCATGCGCCGCGCAATGGGGATGCATCAGGTTTCTCTTCTGCCCGCGGCTCTGTATGAAAGACCGAGCGCATGCAGCGCCGCACCGAATGCCTGTAGACCAGACGCCTGTCTGACCCAATTCAATATCACGAACTAGCCAGCATCACAACGGTTCAGCCTCCGTCTGTGTGGACGCGTACGTCGCGGCTTGAATGCCTTTGCTTCGTCTGTCGTAGCGCGTTAGAATCGCCGCCTGCGTGATGGCGCTCATGCGCCTCGTATCGACCGCGCTAGCTTCTCGTCCCACGCGACGCATCATGCGTCAACCGTGCATAAAATGTCCTAAGAAAATCCTCGGAAATTTCTTGGAAATTTCCCGGAGAGAGTTTTGGAGAGATTTGATGACGATCAAAGACGAGCAGGTGCAGAGTTTCTACGACTTCGGCCCGTTTCGTATCGACGCCTCGCAAAGAGTCCTGCTCAAAGACGGCGAATTGGTAAAGCTGACTCCGAAACTCTTCGACACTCTTTTCGCGCTTGTGCAAAGCGGTGGGCGGGTCGTCGAGAAGGGTGATTTGATGGAAGCCGTGTGGCCTGACGTGGCCGTCGAAGAGAGCAATCTCACCGCGAACGTCTCGCTACTGAGGAAAATTCTCGGCGAAGGCACGGGCGCGGGAAGGTACATCGAAACGCTGCCCAAACGCGGTTATCGCTTCGCCGCCGAAGTGCGCGAAGTGTCGAGCGCGGATAGCAACATGCTTGTGCGTCAACAGCGCACGCGGGCGCGCATCGTCGTGCGTGAGGAGTTTGAAGACGACCTCACGACGGGTGCGTTTGCAAAGGACGACGGCGTGCGCGCCGCCGCGCAACTCGCTTCGGGCGACGCGCGTCTGCGTGAAATGCTTGAGATGCGCCCGAATAACCTCGCGTGGCAGTTGACGCCGCTCGTCGGGCGCGAGCTTGAGGCGTCGGAGGTCGTAGAACTTTTGCGGGACGGGAGCGTACGGCTGGCGACGATGACGGGCGTCGGCGGGACGGGTAAAACCAGACTCGCGCAGGAGGTTGCGCGCAGGTCGCTGCCCTATTTTGCGGACGGCGTGTTTTTCGTCGAGCTGGCGGCAGTCAACGACGCAGGACTCGTCGCTTCGTCAATCGCGCAGACGTTCGGCGTCAAGGAAGCAGGCGTCGGGTCTTTGACGGATGCGCTGAAGAATTACTTACGCGAAAAGCAGATGTTGCTCGTCGTTGATAACTTCGAGCAGGTGACAGCCGCCGCGCCTCTGTTGGCGGAATTGCTGTCGGCCTCGACGCAGTTGAAAATACTTGTGACGAGCCGCACGCTGCTTCATTTAAGCGCCGAGCGCGAGTTCAAAGTCCCGCCGCTCGCCGTGCCTTCAAGCGACGCCGAAGTGTCGGCGGAGGAATTGATGCAGTCGGAAGCGCCGCAACTTTTCGTCGAGCGAGCGCGGGCGGTCAAGCCGAACTTTACGCTAACGGATGAGAATGCCCGGAGCGTGGCGGAGATATGCGCGCGGCTCGACGGTTTGCCGTTGGCGATTGAACTCGCCGCCGCGCGCGCCAAGATATTGTCGCCGCAAGCCATCTCTGCGCGTCTTGAGAATCGCTTGAAGCTTCTGACGGGAGGCGCGCGTGATTTGCCCGCCCGCCAGCGAACGATGCGCGGGGCTATCGAGTGGAGCTACGAACTACTGAATGAAGGCGAGCAGGCACTGTTTCGGCGTCTGGCCGTTTTCGCCGATGGCTTTTTAATCGAAGCGGCGGAAGCAATCTTGAGCGGCGAGCAACGGGCAGCGAGCGTCGGAGGCGTGCAACAGAATGCGTCTGCTCTGTCGCCTCTGACAGACGTGCTTGACCTCATCACGTCGCTGTATGACAACAATCTGCTGGTGCAGAGAGAACGTGCAGACGGCGAATCGCGTTTCCGTCTACTCGAAGTCGTGCGCGAGTATGCGCTGGAAGTTTTGCAGGCGAGCGGCGAGGGCGAAGCGTTGAGAGAGAATCACGCACGCTATTTTCTAGCGTTGGCGGAGGAGGCTGAGCCTGAGTTTTTTGGCGAGCGGGGAGCAAAGTGGCTCGACCGACTTGAGGAGGAGCATGACAATCTTCGTGCGGCGCTTTCATGGTCGGCTTCGAGCGACGCAGAGACGGCGATAAATTTGGTCGCCGCGTTGCGTAGTTTCTGGACTCTACATAACCACCTGACGGAAGGGCGTCGATGGCTCGAAACGGCGTTGGAGTTAGGTCATGCTGGGCCTGCCGATGTGCGCTTCAAACTGCTGCACGGGCTTGGTCAGGCCGCGCTCTATCATGGCGACAGGGAAACGGCACGCAGGATGTACGAGCAAGGATTGGCGACGGGTAGAGCGGCGGGCAACAAACGGCAAATCGCTCTCTCTCACAGGGGCTTGGGAGCAGTGGCGAAGCAGCAAGGCGACATCGCGGCTGCACGAAAGTTTATTGAAGCAGGGTTGAGGACGAGCCGCGAGTTGAACGACAAATTCGGCATCGCCGTTTCGCTCAATGCTCTGGGAGATTTAGCGCGCATGGAAGACGATTACGCGCTGGCGCGTCCGTTCTTCGAGGAAGCTTTGGCGATTTCCAGACATCTCGGTAATAAAGAAGGTGTGTGCGGTTGCCTTAACAATCTGGGAGCAGTCGCTTATGGCGAAGGCGACTACGAGGCGGCGCGCACGCACTACGCCGAAGCGTTAGCGACGGCTCAGGAGTTGGGAGATAAAGTGACAATCTCATATTCACTGGATGGCTTTGCCGCTCTCGCCGCCGCGCGTGGCGATGCCGCCTGCGCGACGCGGCTTGCGGGCGCGTCGCAACGCTTGCGCGAATCACTCGGTTTCGAGACAGAGCCCGCCGAAAGCCGTTTCCGCAACGCTTACCTCAATGGACTCCGCCGCGTGCTCGACGAAGAAGCGTTTGCCTCGCTATACAAGCAGGGGCGAACGCTCAAGACGGGCGAAGCAATCGCGCTCGCTTTAGATGAAAGCATTTAATTCGAGCGTCCGTTTGAGTGAGTTGTCAGGCGTCGCTCGCTATTTCTTGAAGAGATTTTCTAAAGCGTCAGAGGGTCTATCAATATTGAAATATATGTCTACTTATATAATTTGAGGGGTGAGAAAATGGCGTTGACGCTGACCGCTCATTTCCGTTATTCAAAACTCAATACGCTGGTCATGCGCGCCGGATACGGATGGGGTCAAGTCAGCACAAGCGGCAATGTCTGCACGCTCATTTGCAGTAAGGATATTAAACACCCGCCGTCGGAAATAGTACCAATCAGAGCGCTTATCTCACTACAAATACAGTTCTGCACCGGCCTCGACCTCGCCGCGACCTTTCTGATGCTCGGCAAAATGTGGAGCGTAAACAGACTCCAATTGAAAAATTGCGGCATTAAAGAACTGCCGCCGGAGATGCAGGCGCTCACCGATATAGTCGATCTCGATTTCGGTAATGAAGGCAATGCAAGTGCTAATGAGTTTACAACTTTTCCGCCCGAATTCGGCTTAATGAAACGGCTGCGTTATCTCAAACTACACCACAACTCAAAGTTTAAGCGGTTTCCGCCGGAGGTGGCGAAACTGACCAACTTAAACCACATCGGCTTGAGAGGCTTTCGTTCATTGCCGGAAAATATTGAGTTAATTCCGAATCTGAAAGACTTAAAATTAACTTATAGCGGAATCGTCCCAAAACAAATCGTGCCGCTCGTTGCCCGCCCGAATGGTCTCAAGTCGGTGACGGTTGGTGAAGCATACTTTGATATGTATAAAGAACTCGCCGCGAAATATCCTGATTTCTCCGTTGTTTGTGAACAGACTTCAATGCGTGGAGATTATTAATGTCATCGCGTGCAGAAACTTGAATGATGACCAAAACCATATTCAATCGCAGTGCGCTGTGACGAGAAGACGGTCAACCGCATTCGGATCAAGCGCGCCATCTCGTTCGGGTATCCGCCCGACGATGCGCGCAGCCTGCTGATTGCCCAAGACTGCAAACTCTCGAAGCACCTCTGACTTAATGACAGGTTCGCGTTCAAGCGTTTCCGAATTGAAAGAGACGATTGCGTCCGAAACTTCCGGCCCGTTTCGCGGGATGTCAAATAACCCCATAGCTTTAATCCCTTATATCACTATCAAGAGCACTGAAATAATAGAAGCATCTAACGCCCTGCATCATCAGCCACGCACGCAACGTGATTCGCGGCGAGTTCTCGACGAGAGGCAGGGTGATTCGTGGTCGGGGTGCACGCCGTTGTTGTGCGTGGCGCTAATCATGGCGTCGGTTCGTTGAGCGTCTTCTCAATGCGACGGTCAGGGATAAGCCACATGACCGCAACCAGAACGTACAACGCGCAGGCCAGCCACCACTTCACAAAGGCAAGGGGAATTGCCACCGCATAAAGCAGCACCGACACCTTGCCTTTGAAGTCGTTACCGAGCGCCTTCGCCAAAACGGAATCCCTGCCGTGGTATGAAATAAGGATGCGGGCAAGGATGAAGTAGGCTATTCCCGCGAATAGTAGTACGACGCCATAAGCGGCGACGGGCCAGGCGGCGAAGTGGGTTTCGCCCATCCAGCCAGTGACGAAAGGAGTTAGCGACAGCCAGAACAGTAGATGCAGATTAGCCCACAGGATGCGGCCATTGACATGCCGGACAGCATGTAACAGGTGATGGTGGTTGTTCCAATAGATGCCGACGAAAGTAAAACTCAGCACATAGCTCAGAAATATAGGGATGAGTGTGCCAAGCGCGTCTAAGTCGATTCCGTGCGGCACCTTCATTTCCAACACCATGATAGTGATGATGATAGCGAGCACACCATCGCTGAACGCTTCCAAACGCCCCTTACCCATTCACAATCTCCATTTAACTGCTGATTCGCGAGTCCGGTTGGATGAGTTGTTAGATTGCGGCGACGCTCATATCGCAGTAGCTTTTAATGACCTGTCATTTCGTCTAGCGAGCGCCGAGTTGATAGACCTCTGTGTCTGGATGATAACCTTTCCAGTCGAACCAGTAATCGCTGAGAACGGCAATTTTCTTTAACTGTTGTCCGGTGAGCGCGCCTCCCGTGGCCTGACCCGCGAAGTCCCACTCGCTGCCTGTTTCCGCATCAACCAGACGCAACGGGGAGGCATCCGACTTGACGAAAAACTCTAACTTGCGGCCATTAACTAATCTCTCGTAGGCGCGCACTGACCTCTTATCATCGCCGACTACAACGAAGATTGGCGTCCCGCCCACATGGTCGAGAATCGGGCTTTGCCTTAATAAGGCGTCGAAAGGATAGGCCTTAGATTTACCATTGATAGTGAGTCCTATCACCAGTGCGCGTGGCTCCAACGTCGCATCCGTGGCCTTGGATGTCGTGACGGGCACCTTTATCATGCGCTCTTCCCAGTTAGCCGGAGCATACTTCTCCGCACGCACCACTCGTTCGTCAGGTCTGAGCACTCGCCCCTGCGGCTTCTCACGTTTCCACATCCCGAAGGTCAATTCATCATGGAAAACGGAGCGGAGTTTCCGACCTTTAAGCGGGCCGTGGATGGCTTCACCCGTGACCTGCTGCCACCAGGAGCCTGTCTCCTCGTCGCGCATGATGAAGTTCTGATTGTTAATGCCTGCCAGATGAAAGTTAAGTTTACGCCCGTCCACCGTCGCCTCCCACACCAGACCGGTGTGACAGAGCGTTCAATAGGTGGCGACAACATGTGTGCCTCCGACGACATCCTGTACAAGGTGGTGATAAGCCATCAGGCGGACAGGATAAGCGACGGCTTCTCCATTGTTTTCGACCGCTAAGACCATATCTGTGTCAGCAACAAACTCCGCCCCGCTCGCCTGTGCGTAGGCGGCATTGGCGAGGGGATTAAACATCCACTCGAAATGGTTCTGCCGCGCAAACCATGTGGCAGCTAACAACGGAATAAGCATGATTAGCAGGGCGCCTTTACGCCACCAGCGCCGAGAACCACGCCAGAGCCACGCGGCGAGCATTAAAGCTGCCGCGCAAGCAACGAAGGTTCCCACAGGAGACCAGCGGCGTAGAGCGTAGGATAGTTCTACTCCGCGTTGAGATTGAGGTCTAAAAGGCTGGATAATCCAGACTGGAACGAGCACCATTGCCAAACCCAACAGAACCGTCGCAAGCAGTGCGAGCCATGCTGCTCTCCGACCAAACAAGTTAGGGCTGTTTTTAGTCAACATAGATTTTACCGTGATATTTATGATTCTCAGCAATCCAACAATTAACCCGTGCCGAGCGAACAGCACACAAGGCAACCGTAAGGAAACAGCATGAAAAGAGTGCTATCGAGGCGCCGCGTTGAGTGATTTGTCAGGCGAGTTCACCAACGCGAGCAGCAAGTCACTTCCCTACTCTCCTATGCTGATGCTATCCATAAAAGCACAACCTCAACCGCATGTTAATCATATTCCCTAGTTGAGCGTCGCCTTTGCCGCGCGTGTCTGCGCTCGCGCGTCTTGAACTTTGTTCTTGCCTGTGAGTCGCTTGATGAGTTCCACCTCTGCGGGGCGATATGGCGTCCCGTCGGTGCGAAAAACTTCGTGAAACCAGACGGCGGGTTCGCGGTCGATGTAAGGACGCCGCCAAGAATCCCACGGCAAGTGCGTCTGCGATTTGCCTTGCACCAAGCCCCAGTTAATCGCCGCGACGTTGTAGCGTTTGGCGATGGGAAGGCTGCCCTCAAACGTGCTGCCGTTGCCGCGCGCCATGTATTCGGTGCACAGAATCGGGCGGTTGTAGCCCTGAAGCTGCTTGATGCGCCGCTCGAAACTTTCGGGCGCGTCGTAGTTGTGAAACGAGATGATGTCGGAGAGATAGAGTTGCGTGATTTCCATCGCCGTCAGTTCGCGCGGGTTTGACCAATCGCCGCCCTTCCAGACGCCGGAGGTCAGCGGCTGCGTCGCGCCTGCCTCGCGTGCCCAGTGGAACGCCTGCGGTAGCAGCGCGAGAATGAGTTCGACCTTGTTCTTCGGCTCAAGGCTGCTGTAGGCCGGTTCGTTCGTGTTGTCCGGCTCGTTCCAAATGTCCCACGCGAGAATGCGCTTGTCTTGCTTGAACGCGCCGACCACGCCTTTCACGTAGGCTTCCAGACGCAGATACTCCGTAGGGTCTTCGAGCGCGACCTTGCCGGGCGACTGCATCCAGCCGGAATTGTGTACGCCAGGGCGTGGGTCGCGCTGCTTGCCTGCGACTGGAAAAGGATCCCAACAGGAATCGAACAAGACGAACATCGGACGAATCTTGTGCTTGTCAGCGATTCGTAGAAACGTATCGAGACGCCGCTTGAAGCCTTCGGGGTCTTGCTTGTAGGCGAGGTCGTGGAGGTAGACGCGCATCGTGTTCATGCCGATGTTTTCAGCCCAACCGAGTTCGAGGTCGATGCGCTTGGGGTCGAAGGTCTCAGCCTGCCACATCTCTAGTTCGTTGATGGCCGTCGCGGGGTTGTAATTGCTGCCGACAAGGAACGGCTGCTGTCTGTACCATGCATTGGCTTGCGCCTCCGTCCATCTGGCAGAAGCCACGGCGAAGGAGGCTTGGCATAACAGTAGTAAGATGAACAGCGAACGTACGGCTTTGTGTATGACATGCATGTTTTTTCGAGTCTCCATGTTGAATAGTAACGCGCCGAAATTACCAGCCAGCAATGCTTTCATGAACGGGCGGCATGCTTATTAATCTATCTCCTATTTGCAACGGAACCGTATTTGAGTACGGTCATCCTTAAAAATTAAATGAGCGGCGGGCGGCGTGTGTAGCGGCGTGCGATTATCGCCTTTCATGAATCCTATTGAGAGCGGAAAACTGTCTCCATGCTACTCAAGTTCGCCCATCGCCTCGCTTACCGCAGGCCACATCTTATCAGCCCAGAATTTATAACCTTCATCCGAGGGGTGTATTCCGTCTGAAGAGAAGAACTCCGGGTGAGACGGAATCAAATCCCTGCTCATCCCGTAAAGGTCTACGAGTTGCAGTTCGTGGCGCTTTGCTATGTCTTCGATGCGGTTGTTAAAGAGTGGCACGCGGTCGCGCATCTGCTTGTGCATTGATTCGGGCAATCCAGGCGCTAAAGAGATGTCGGGCAAGTTGGTCAGCACTACGGGCGTGCGAAGCTCTTTGAGACGTAAGACGAGCTTTTCATAGTCGCGCGCGAATTGTTGTTCGTCGCTTCCGCGCATCAAGTCGTTAGCGCCGACGCTGAGCGTAATCAATGACGGTGAGGCGTCGGGGTAACGACTTAGTTGATTACTCAAGACATCCGTGGTCGTCGCGCCCACAGTAGACAGGTTAATGAGGCGCGAACCCGGGCGCGTCTGCTGTATCCGCGCCATGAGTCGCTCCACATAGCCGAGTCCATTACGCGCACCGAGACCTATTCCGGTCGAATCACCGAGCGCAACGTATGTAACAGGTGCGACGCGCACGCTCCGTGAGTTCCCGCCGAGGCGCGCACAGGCGGAGACGGCGAGACAGATGACGAGTACACTGAAAACTATTCTACGTTGAGACATCTCTTATGCTTAGCACATCAGACATCGTAACCGCACGCCATGTTGAAGACTGGCAGAGCCTTCCCTGCGGGCGAAGGTCAAAGAATGTGGCGGTTAAAGAAGTAGCCATTTCGCTCCGCTTTACCGGCGCAACTTGCCTTGCCCAACCATGATTCGCATTGTCGCTTCAGAAAATTTCAGAATGCCGCATGAGTGCTCCGGTGCTGAAATCTTCCGATTTGAACTCCACAAACCAAACGTTTAATCCATCATCTGCAATCCCTAAAATTTATCTTGCAATAGACATAATTTTGCTATACCGTCTGCCGTGTCAAGCTTTTTAGTCAGGCAAGTGAAGGTGCTCTATAGCTCAGCCACTTTGCAAACTCACGAGCGTCCTCCGAAGAACTGACTCACAAGCGTTTCTTTCTCATTCACCTGCATCAAGTCTCTCACTGGCGCAGTTAGAATACGGTGAAGCCTCTCTGACAGCCAAAGCAACAACAGCTTTCCGCTCTTGTTCTACTACACAGTAGCTTTCACCTCCGCGTAAGCGCCTCGATGATAGGCAAGTGACTAATGAGAGTTCTGTCAGGGCAGATTTATTCGCCCTTTCAACAACTATCGTTGGTTGGGTGAAAGAGCTTCGGAGTGTTTAAGGGAAGCAGACAAGTGTCGCCCGCTTCGAGCGAGCGGCATGCCGATATTGTTTTTCGTTGAATAGCATTGGGATAGTTGAAGATTCGTGTGTCGGAGAAGTTGTTGCCTGAAGAGGGGCCCGAAGTAGTCTCTGTGCGGCAAAGCACGCGGGACAGGCAGACGACGACCGAACCACGAAGTTTGAAGTGGCTTCCATGTGAAGCCGCGCTCGCCGTTGGCTGCGACGGTCGAGATAGTAGATATAGCCTTTGTCACCTCTTTTACTCAATCTAGCAATCGACACATAGATTTTTCAGTTGAAGCGGCGGATTAGTGTGCGCCATTCAGCGATGAAGAAGTGTCTTCTGCCCACACGGAGGGGTGTTTGGGGTGATTACCGCTTTGACCACCATAAGGACTTCATCAAAAGGAGAACTTGCTATGAGGCTCTACGAATCTTTGAAAAGGGCGCGTCCCACACTTGTCGCGCTCCTACTCCTTACTGCTGTTACGTCAGGCACTCTTATCTGGCATTCGACGGCGGATTCTAAAGAGGATAAACGTGCTGCCGAGACAAAACAGAAACAGCATGAACGACTTCGCAAAGGCATTGGCAGCGAAGTTCGCTTCGCCGCCGCCAACGACACGCCCGAACAGGTGAGGGCTTCTGTCAATTCGGCGGCGGAGTTTATTGACGCGCGCTCCGGCCTAAAGATGAGCAATGAAACGAGAGAGCGCTTAACCGAGGCTGAAATCAACGCTGCTCAAGGCAAAGAAGGCCGCATCAGCGTCGAAAAATTGACCGACATCTTTACAGAAGTCGTGACAGACCGCGTGGCGACGCTCACCGACCAAGAGGTCGAGCAGGCCGCCGACGCTTACTCCACACCGGAGGGAGAAATCTCATCGCGCGGAAGCCGCAAATGGGGAGCGATTTCCAGAGATGAATTCATCGGGCAGGTTAAGGCAGCGCGCGAGTGGAGCCGGAGGGGCGACGCGGCGCTGAGAGTGGCCGTGCGTCCGATGATGAAAGAGGAGGTTGATGCACGCATCTCCGTGCTGTCCGAGTCGTTGCCTGAAAGCTTCGGACGCGCGAAAGCCGAAGGTGTCACTCCGCTGCAAGCCGTCGTTATCGGCTACTCTGTGGCGTCTGACGACCCACTGGCTGACTCGCGGAACGAGTTTGCCGAGCAGAAGCGTCGCAACAGGATGTCATCCGGTCTGACGCGCAGCGAAGCACGTTCGCAGAAGCGGCGTGTGTCAGACAGGCCATTCGGCCTCGACGGTTTTTCCTTCTCTTCGCCCGTCAACTTGATTTTCAACCGGGCAGCCGTAGACAAGATTGTCAATCATGGTAAAGGAGGCCAGACAGCAAAATGAAACTCACTACAAAACTCCTGTTGCTTGTCACGCTCTGTCTGGTCGCCGTTGCCGGAAGGTGTGGTGGCGGTACTGGTGGGGGGCTGTGTTCGAGAATCTGCTTTGCGGGTTACGAATATCAGGTCATCTACCACGACCAATGTTCCTTTAGCAGAACGTATCAATGTTTCACCGGTGGCTATTCGGGTTCTTTCTCGTTTCCCGCAGATTGTAATGGAACCTGCAACGTGACGGTCATCGAATGGCGTCGTCTGGGATACTCTCTGGCTGCCGCTCCGGCAGGTGCAGACTTGAACGCTCCGCCTCCGTCGGTGACGATTACCGGACAGGCGATGGACGGTACTTACGGCATGCCGAACGTCCAATACTTCGACCCCAACGGATACCTCATCGGTTCAGTCACCGCAACTTCGGTGAGCGGCGACGGCACAACCTTAACCGCACCCGTTCCAGACCTTTCGAGTGCCTATTCCGGCACGTATCAGGTTCAGGTTACTAACAAAACCTCGTCAGGGTACTATCAGGACATTGTCGGCGCGGCCACCCTCAATTGTTGGGGACGTGATCGCCCGGACAGCGACGGCGACGGATGGTTCGACGACGAGGATTGTTATCCCTACGACCCGATGCGAACGTCATGTGGCGACACCGGCGGCTGCAACAACAATGAGCCGGATATGCCTCCACACCAGTACCAAGAGATTTGCCCGATGTACTAACCCGCAGGTCAGTGCGGTTGTCCAAACAACTGCTCTGCTCCGTTAAATCCTGTGCAGACGAGATAAGCGGGCTACTGTTGCAACAGTAGCCCGCTTATCTCAAACTTTTCGCCTTCAGTCAGCACTCAGTGTGGCGCTGGTGATTATGGGGGATTCACTTCCCTCCCTATACGTGACTGTCACACTCCGGCCTGAGTTCATGGATTCCTCAAGAGTCTCTTTAATTTCTAGCTCCGTAGTAGTCAGCGACATCTGACCACTCTCGTTGCGAATCGACGCCTGCCACCACTCAAGCTCCTCGTCGCGCACAAGCTCATAGACCTGGCCTTCAAAAGTTTCCATAGCCTTCTCCTTTGAGAGTCTTCTTGGATTAAGACACGGCGCGAAACAAATACGCCCCGCTCCTAACTATCCCTCGCCGACACGAAAACGCCAGCAAGTTACGCTCAGGTCTTACTGGCTGTCAAATGTAGATTCGACTGAGCCGCATAACGTCCGGCATCACTCACCGCGCAGACAACACCTAAATCGAGGCTATGCTGGCGAAGTCGCGCGAGGCTGGACAAACACATGCCACCCCGTTCAGCGAAATCACTGACGCGGACATCGATGCCCTCTTCGGCAAATGAAGTTTTTGGTGAAATACGAAAGAAAAGCGAAGGTTGGTAGCGAGGGCGAGCTTGAACCGCCGACCTTAGGGTTATGAAGGCCAGCCATCCGCCTGCACACACCTGACAGCCTCTCAAAAACCACTGCAAAAAGCTCGCAAATCTCAGAGTCTGTCTGGATGGCTGCTTATATTCCAAATCCGTAACAAAAAAATGCCGCGATTTATTATCGCGGCATTCCTTTTGTCAGTTGGCTACTTTCGTGAAAGTAGGTTGGTTAAGGTTGGCCTAAGATTGTCCCCAGAATGTTCCCCAGACCACCGCTGGTGTTGCCCCTTCGGTAAGTGCCATTGTTATAACCAGAGTACTGCCGATACCCCTGGTCATAGCCACGCACAAAGCCTTCGCGAAAGGCTTGCGTAGACGCGTTCTTAAAGTGACGTGACCTCTGTGGATTATAACTCTGTCCACGCTGCCCGTCGCTCGCACCTGTGTTTAGGCCTTGCTGATAGCCCCGGTCTAGCTCAATCTGATAGGCGTTATTGTAGCCACCGTAACCGCCATTGTTGCCGTAGCGACCGTAAGTGCCGTAACCGTTATTCCGTCGTTGATTATAGCGACCGTTATTGTAGTAACCGGAGTTGCGGCGGTCGCCGTCGCGGCGTTGGCTACGGATGTAGCGATCCTGTTCACGCTCGTCGCGGCGCATCTCACGACGTTCTTCGCGCGTGATTACACCGTCTGAACGATAGACGCGTCGCTCGGCGCGAATCTGCCGCTCGCGTTCGCGTATTTGACGCGCTTCGTCGCGCGTAATCTGTCCGGAGCGCACTCCGCTCCGAATTCTCTGACGGTCACCGCGTCCCTGCCCGAAGGTATCAGCTGTGAAGCCAAAGAACATGACTATTGCACTTAAAACAATGATTTTTTTCATCTATCAAACCTTTCCCTGAAGCTAGCTCCGGCTATGTCCTGATTTAATACTGCTTCAGTATGACTTTGATTGTCAGCTACTCACTATTATTTGCCTGCACACACTTTCACTACAGGAGACAGCAACTTGTATGCCGTCTGTTTGAAAAGATATGCACGTTGATTTCGTTGTAGTTAGGTTGAGAGCCGCACCAAGCAGTATCACCATTTAGTGTGCCGGTAACGCAGATGGTTTGGTGTAGTGTAAGGCGGCTGACGCACGTCGGTGAGATGGTATTTAGGTTTTAGACCTTGCCAATTTAGCTGCCAAAGATATAGGTGCCTAACGCCCGGCATCGCTCGCCGCGCATTCGATGCCACTACGGGCAAGCTCTCGACAAGTGACCCGCTGATTCGCGTCGGGTGCATTCCATCGTGGGGCGGCGCATGCTCGAAGCGATATTCTCATACTCACATGTGAGAAATCCGAGACACCGTATTTCTTCCGTCGAAGTCTACCCATTCGTTATCCGTGTACCGGATTCACAATTGAATAAACATGGTCGGGATGACTGTAGCCTTCCAGCATCACCTCACGCTCGTAGCGCATCCCGGCCTTTTCTGCTACACGGACCGATGCCACGTTCTGCGGATCAATCAGGGCGATCAAGCGCGGCAAGCACAAAACGCTGAAGCCATAATTCCGCACCGCCACGACGGCTTCCGTCGCGTAGCCGTGTCCCCAAAACTGTCGGGCTAAGCGATAGCCAATCTCAATTTCGGGCTGCCCGGCGATGGCGGGGAAATAAAACAGGCCGCTGTATCCGATTACTACCCGACTGTTTTTTTCCACGACAGCCCAAGGGCCAAACCCCAACTTCTGATAGTAGTTTTCCAAACAACCGCGCAACCAATCGCGCACCCATGTTTGCGTTTGGACACCTATTCCGAAACGCATGACCTCTCCATCACCGAAAACACAATCCATGGCTTCGCCATCGAAGGCGTGAAAGCATCGGAGAATGAGTCGTTCAGTTTCTACAATAATCATGCTGGATAGCAACGTAAACTTATTGAAGCCGCCTAACGCCGGATCTGAGCCACCACACACAACTCATCAAGCATCCAAATCTTGCGGATGAAAGCTCCGCTATTCGCGGTCTGCCTCTCAGGCCACACTCATCCTGCCTGTCTCTTCTCCTGCTATCCGCACGCCGGGGGCACCTTTGGCCGCACAGGTAGAACGTCCACTCGAAGCGTCACCTCCGACACCTCCTCCCCACATCATTGCGCCGCCGCACGTGCCGCTCTACGCACCACGCTCCGCTGCTAAGTCGCTCTCGCTCTGCCATCAAGCAATGGCGTTCGTTGAGACAAGGGCGACGCTAAGGCGGCGTTGTGCTACGGTTGTGCTACATATTTGCACCCTCATCCGCGCCCAAAAAAAGAGAGAATTTGAATGTCTTCAATTTGAACCCCTGAAAGGAAGGTTCAACCGACCGCTCGATAGCATCACTCAAAACATCTCAACTCACCATTTGACAGCCCACACCAGAGTATTCATAGACTGATATAGTGAGTAAGAAAAGCAGTAAGAAGTGAATCAGCGAACCCACTCCGTAAACACGGAGGCGAGTTTGTTCTTGATTGTGGGACATGCTTGCACACCAATAGTTAATCATGAACACTTATCTCCTAACATGGAGTCCTAAGAAATGGCAGTGGACAGACCTTTCGAGACGGATTAACGAAATCAAGAAGAAGGGATTCTGCGTCTCTGATTGGAGTTGTGGGAATAACAAGAGCATAGCTAAGGGTGATAGGTTGTTCCTGCTTCGTCAAGGTGAAGAGCCGAGAGGAATAGTTGGAGCAGGATGGGCTGAGTCAGAGCCTTATGAAGAGATTCACTGGAGAGCAGAGAAAGCTAAAGCAGGAAGAACTACAATGTACATCAGGGTGCGGTGGGAGACGTTGTTGAATCCTAGCAGTGAATCAATCTTTCCGCGAGAATGGCTCAATGAAGGAGTGCTTTCCAAAGTCAACTGGAACACTCAAATATCTGGAATTAGCATCCGACCGGAAGCAGCAGAGATGATTGAAGAGTCGTGGACAGATTTCATGCACGAGAGGGGAAAAGGGTTCTCTCTGTTCAGCAATAAATCACCGGATGAGGAGAGCAGTTAAGTGCTTGCCCAAACAGGGAGACAAGCTCAGCACTCTTATTGATGAATTAATCCTCGTCTTTAACAGGCTACTGCTGTTACTTTCGGAGAACTCCGGGCAAGTCCATACGTAGAGAAGGAAGTCAAAACCGATGGCGTCCGAGAGATTTCATTAACTGGAAGAGCACGACGATTATCAAAAGGCGTTTGACAGATTATTGCATGATTTAAAAGCGGAAGAGAAGAAAGCCTAATCATTGACACCCCGCACCGCACCAGAATATCTTCCCTGCTCAAAGTTAGAATTGCTCGCTTATGGGCTAATAAATAAAATCGCGTTATCGACAGGATGGCGAATTTGATGGTTATGATTATCCTTTCACGAACAAATTATACCGATTTCGATATTGGCTGACATACAAAGGCCATTCATATGAAAATGTAAACATCGAATATATAGGCACTACACAGAACTAACACCCAACCTAATTATTATCGAGAGGTCACCACACAGAATGACCAACGACGAACTAGAGCGCATCATGAATTTCATCGTCGAGCGGCAGGAAGTCGCCGCAGGACAAATCGCCGCCCTGGCCGCGAACCAAGCCGAGCACGACGAACGCATCGCCCGTTTCGAGTGTTCCTACACGGCGATTGCCGAATTGCTCGTCAGACACGACACGCAACTCGTCGCGCTCACCGACAGTCTCAACACTCTGACGCACACCGTCGAACGCTACATCAGCGAAGGCCGCTAGTGGGGAGGCCTTAAAGCCCGGCAACCCGCCCAAGGACACAAGCTAAGAAGCGCACAAGAAAGGCACTAAGAAATACCCCGCAAGAACACTACAACAAGGAGATAAAGAGCTTGGCTTCTATCAAAAAATCCATCGGCGTGGTCATCATCCTGACACTCGTCATCGCCATCGCCGCCTTCTTCTTTATTCGCAGACGGAACCAACTCGCCAAGTTGACGGCGGAAGCCCCCGCCGAGGTCACTTCTATCTCGGTCGATACCGACAGGAGCAGAACGAACAATAGAGCGCAAACCAGATATAAGACGCGCATCTCTTACCGCTACCGGGTCAACGGGTCTGACCTGAGCGGACGGACTGATAAGACTGGCGATGTGAAAAGCAGTTACGACAGGGGTCGGGCAGTGAAAGTTTGCTACGAGCCTGCACATCCTGAGAACTCCGAAATCTTCACTGCTGATTACAAATGCGGGGGATAGTCGGGGTGTCAATCAACAAAGAAGATGAGGCAGGAGGGCAGTAAGGAAGTGAACTCGAAAGCAAAACCCACTTCCGGCCTTTATCACGCACCCATTCCGCACTCAGACACCCCTACAGCAAATAACCGTCCGGTGTCGCGTATCCTTTTATTGGGTCGAGGCGAAATCGCTTTGGAAAACGCAAAGAGCATTTTAGTTCCTGCTCCCCGCTTCGATGCTTTCTCACATTGGATGCAAAATATTTGCATCCTCAGCTAAACTCCGCCTCGAATGGGAGCACGTCAACCTCAGCTCTGTTCCTCGCTTCATCGTCGTGAGCGGCGAGACGTGGGAGATTGCGCCGGGGTGGTTGCTCATCGAACGCAGCAAGAACGGCAGGCCGCGCGCCCTTCCCATGAGTGGCAAGGCACGCGAACTGCTCAGAACGCTCAACGGAGACGAGACGCGCGGGCGTTACGTCTTCCACAACCCCAAGACCGGAGGCCACGTCGCGGACATCAAAACGGGCTTTAACGGAGCATGCCGTGAGGCAGGGATTGAGAACCTGACGTTCCACGACCTGCGGCACACGTGGGCGACGAGGGCGGCTGAATGCGGCGTGCCGGAGTCAGTCAGACGTGACGCCCTCGGCCACTCAGCAACGACCATGACCGGCTCTTACACGCACTCCTCGCCCGAAGCGATGGAGTTGGCGATGGAGATGGTCGCGGGATATTCGCGTGAGAAGATATTTTCGCTCACGGCAAAATCACGGCAAGTCAGCTAATGCGCCGACCTGCCAGAATCTTAACCGGGCTGTAAGTGATTGTGCGGAAAAGAGAAAGTTGGTAGCGGGGGGCGGGCTTGAACCGCCGACCTTGGGGTTATGAATCCCACGCTCTGACCAGCTGAGCTACCCCGCCACGGATACCGTAGGAATTATTAGGATTATACGGTTGGTGGATTGCACGTCAAGCCAACAAAGTCGCCTTAAAAACCACAGTTCATACTACAACGTGTTTTTCAACGTGTCTTTCCGAAAGGGAGACACGACAATGCCAAACCATCGAAAGGGTTACGTTGGGTAAGACAGTAAAGGCCGGAAGTGGTCGTGGTTCCGGAGTCGGATTTGATGGGTGTGGAGGTTGGTGGTTTGTTTGGGGAGGGTGTGTTTGCTTGGCGTAGGGTGTGCGCGTATCATTGTGTGTGTTAGTTGAGAATTATAAGGTGTGAGGGTTTTGTTGGATGGGTAATCTTGTTCATCGCCCACGGCGTTTGAGACGGCGAGAGGGTTTGCGGGGGCTGGTGCGTGAGGCACGGCTATCGCGTGAGAATCTGGTGTTGCCGTTGTTTGCGTGTGGGGGCGTGGGCGTGCGGCGTGAGATTTCTTCGATGCCGGGGGTGTTTAATCTTTCGACGGATGAGATTGCGCGCGAGGCGGCGAACGCTTTTGAGTTGGGTGTCCCGGCGGTGATTCTGTTCGGGCTTCCGGCAGCGAAGGATGAGACGGCGACGGGCGCGTATGCGCGTGATGGAGTTGTACAGGAGGCGATTCGGGCGGTGCGCCGGGCGGTGCCGGAGATGGTCGTGATGGCGGATACGTGTCTGTGCGAGTACACGTCGCACGGGCATTGCGGCGTGGTACGCGAGGGCGAAGTTTTGAACGACGAATCGTTGGAACTGCTGGCGCGTACGGCGTTGAGTCAGGCCGAAGCGGGCGCGGACATCGTTGCGCCGTCGGCCATGATGGACGGGCAGGTGGGCGCGATTCGTGATGCGCTCGACGGCGAGGGGTTGGAGCACGTGGCGATTATGTCTTATGCGGTGAAGTATGCGTCGGCGTTTTACGGGCCGTTCCGTGAGGCCGCCGACAGCGCGCCCGCGTTTGGCGACCGACGTGCATACCAGATGGACGCCGCCAATGCGCGCGAGGCTTTGCGCGAAGCTGAACTGGATTACGCCGAGGGCGCGGACATACTGATGGTTAAGCCCGCGACCGCTTACCTCGACATCCTCAAGACCGTGCGCGACCGCTTCGAGTTGCCGCTCGCCGCGTATCATGTGTCGGGCGAGTACGCGATGATTAAGGCGGCGGCTGAGCGTGGCTGGATAGATGAACGCCGCGTCATGCTCGAAACACTGACGAGCATACGTCGCGCCGGTGCCGATATCATCATCACTTATTACGCACAGGAAGCGGCACGCGCTCTCCGATAGGTAAAAGGAAAAGGTAAAAGGCAAAAGGGAGGAAGGATGCACGTCGTCTTTCTTTCCTTTTGTCTTTTTCCTTTGCGCGAGTGTTTATTTGATTTCGACTTCGATGGGGAATGCGCCGCGAGAGTCGTAGCCTTCGGGGAAGTTGGAGATGTTGAGGCCATAGGGTTGGTCTGCATCGGGCGCGACGGCGAAGCGAATGGAGAGTGGTTGGCCGAGCGCGGCGCGTGCGCGTGGGGCGAGCGCGCGGATACGCCATTCTTGTATGAAGGCTTGGCGGGGTGGTTCGGCGCGGACGAGGCGCGATTCGCAGTCGGTGCCGTTGATAAAGAGCGTGACGCGTGTCGAGTCGATGCGGCCATTGGCGTCGTGCGGGAGCGTCGGTTGAAGATGTGCGCGGACGACGATTTCACCGACCTTGCGCCGATGGTCGCGTGCAGGGACGACGTACTCAAAGAAGCCGACGCCAGCGCCCCAGACGTAGCCCGCGCCGCCGCCCAATTTCTCGAAACGCCCGCGCGCCGCCTGTTCCGGTGTGAAGCGATAAAGCAACGTTTCATCGTCCGATTTTTTGACTACGGGGAGCGCGGCTGTCATCTCGTCGGCGTTGCGCGCGAAGGCGAACTGATGTGGGATGAGATGCTGTGTGGCGTCGCTGATGTGGCGCGGCGGGTCTGCGTCGCTGTGTGAATCGAAGAGGCGCGAGGCGCGTAGGAATTCGACGCGCAGTTCCCGGTCGCGCTCGTCGGTTGGCGTCACGCCGTATTCGCGCGTGGCGTCGAGAGTCCAAATCCAGAACATCGCGCCGCCCGTCGGGGCGCGTGCGGCGTGCGCGAAATAAGCCTCGTACCATTGCTCGCGCGACCAGTTGTTGTAGCCTTGCGTCGGGATGCCGAATTCGCCGAAGACGAGCGGCTTCTCGATGGAGAAGGCGGCGGCGACGCGGTTGTCGATAAACTCACGGAGCGCGTCGGGTGTGGTGACATGGCTGTCGGCATCGTCGCGCGGGTAGTGGTGCACGTCGCAGTAGTCGATGTAGGCGAGCGCGTGTTCTTCCAGCCACTCGCGTCGCTCCCAGGAGAAACGATAGCCCCATGTTCCGGGCGTGACGAGATGCGAGGGGTCGAGCGATTTGATGTAGGCACTCATCTCGGCGACCCACTTACGCCGCTCCGCCCCGCGACCCGTCGCGGCTTGTGCCTCGTTCATTAACTCATAACCGAGAATCGTGGGGTCGTCGCGATAGAGTCTGCCCGTGACGGTGTTGCGGCGCGCGACGATGCGTTCGACGTGTTGACGATAGAAGCGGCGCGTATCTTCGTTGGTGTAAAAGAGCATGGCGCGTTCGGCGTTGACGTTGTAGGGCTGTCGCGTGTCGTACGCATCGTTGATGCCCGCCCACGTGAGATACTGCGTGACGCCGCCCGTGTCAGGCCACCAATTCGTCAAACAAATCTGTACGCGCAAATCGAGACGCGCCGCTTCCGCCAACACACGGTCGAGATGCACGAAGGCCGCTTCATTCCAACCATCAACGCCGCGCCGGAAAGGATTCGCGTGGAGCCACGCGGGCGTCGGCACGCCGCCCGTCTGTTGTTGCGACGGTTGTTGTTGCGATTGTCGTGGCTGTTGTTGCTGTTGCTGTGTCTCTGCGCCGCTCGTTTCGCCGTGCGCCCAGACGCGTATAACTTTGATGCCGTCTTGCGCCGCCGCTTTGAGCGTCTCAGGCATGCGCTGGCGTTCTTCGTCGCCATACATCACAGCGACGTTTGCGCCGACGAAACGGAAAGGTCGACCATCGACGACGAAGCGGACGCCATCCGTCGAGACGAAACCGGGCGGCGCGTCGTTGCGTCTGCCGCGTGGCTGTGCCGCAAAGAAAATCGCCGCGCAGGCGACCGAAGCGAGCACGGCGGAGAGAATTTTTGTCTTGCGTTTCAAGAGATGACGGAGTGGCACGCGGCGAGCGCGCGTCGATTTAAGGGCGCGGGTTGGTCAGTCGCATGAAGCCGATGATGGCGCAAATGCTGGCGAGTGTGACAAAGAGATTGAAGAACGCGCCGAAGCCGAGCACCTTTTCCATATTCGATTCGTTGGTGCCGATGATGACAAAGACCACCCACTGCAAATGATAGAGGACGAGGCAGGCCGCCGAGAGCGCGAACCAACGCGCGGGCGCACCGAAGGCCGGGGCGCGCGAAAAGCCGAGCACGGCGGCGATGAGCCAACCGAGTGCGCCGCCGATTAACAACACCATCAGGGCGGGGAGGAAAAACGAAGGCACTCGCATGGCTTCAACCTGCGCGAGCATGAAAAGCAAAGTGATGGGCATCAGTCCATCTCTCCTGTCGGTTTCTGTCGATGAATGAGACGACCTTGAATCGGACGACTAAAGCCGAAGCGCCGTCTGCGTCCGTAGATGCTCGCAAAGGAAGCGACTGCGGCAGGCGCAAACGGCGTTCAGGTTTCACACTAAAGTGGTAGCGCGTTGAGCGCATCTCCGGCGCACGTTGCTCTTGAAGCGTACGGAGGCGGTCGCGGCGTCGAGCGGCCATACGGAGAACACGCGCGCAGACATTCGTGCGAACGGAGTCACTCGAACGTTTACTGTCCGGTGATGTGAATCTCCTCGTCCTTCCCCATGTTGCGTAGGAAGAGACCGAGCGCACAGGCGCACAGCACGACGGCTCCGATGATTGCTAAAATTAAGTGCTGTCGCGGCCCCTCCGGGCCGGGGGGCGAAGCAAACCAGTAAAACTGCAACACCGTAAACACCAGCGCGACTAAACCAACGACTACGAGCAGAATATCCACCATGCTTTTCATCTTTTGACCTCCAACGTTCGCTGTGAGTTTGAAAAGGGGGACTGCAAGAGCAAAGTCAAGAGCCGCAAAACCCTCTCGATTCGAGACGAATCCGACGAGGGCAAACTGTTTTGAGTTATTACAGAAACAATCTTCAGATGCAGCCCAATGTTACCGCCCTTGCGCGTGAGACGCAAGGATTTTCAACGGACGACGGACAATCATCAGACCATAGACCATAGACGATGGACAATAGATAAAACCCGACTTGTTGTTTATCAACCGTCGCGGTTTTCGATTCCTCATCGTCGATAGACAATGGTTCGTCGTCATCCGTCGATAGTCCATTGTCCATCGTTCGTTCAGAGAATGATGCGGCGGTCGCCTGCGCGACGTGTGATGCGTTCGCGGTCGAAGAATTCGAGCAGGGGTATCGCATACTTGCGCGAGACGCCGGAGAGGTCTTTGAACGCTGCGACATCAATCAAGCGTTCGGGTTCATGACGCGCGCCGTATTCGCCGAGCGATTGTTTGAGTCGGTCAATCGCCGCGCGATGAAAGACTAACTCGTCGGCGACGCGAACCAGCACGCCCGCGTCCAACAGGAGTTGCAGAATCTTGCGCCCGTGTTCGCGTCGCGTCGCGGCGACGCCCGCACGCGCCAACGCTTCATCGAAAGTGGGGGCTTCGAGCGCGGCGTCGTGGTAGATTTTTTCCAGACGGTCGCGCAATTCCGCGTCGGCGTCGGAGAGCGTGAGGCGATGCCCGCCCGCGCGTACCACATCGCGCTCGGAGACGAGTCGGCCTTGGGCTTCGGCGTGGTTCAAGACGGCGCGGAACACCTCCGGCGCGGCGAAGGCGAAGACGCGTTCGCGCAACGTCTCGCGTAGCATCCCTCGCGCGAGCGGTTCGCGCGCGTGATGCGCTTCGACCTCCGCGACCGCCTCATTCAAGAGACGCGTGAAACTCTCAAGACCGATGAAATGGCTGTCCGTCTCGACGACGCGCCCGCGTCGCACGGTTTCCGCAAACGCTTCGGCCAGTACGTCGTCGCGCCAACCCGTGCGCGCCGCCGCCTCCGCGCGTCCGAGTCCATGCTCGCCCGCCGCTTCGACAAAGACGGCGAGACGCTGCCATGCGCTCACTGCTCCGGCCAACTCTTCGAGCCGTGCGCGTCGTGCGGCACGGTCTCTGCCGCGATGTTTCTGCGCGTGCGCGTCGAGGATGGAACCGCCCGCAATCGTGTGCTGCGGCGAATATGAACGGACGATAAAACGCTCGTCGGGCAGCGCGACGACCGGAGTTTCCAGACGAAACTGCGCCACGCCGTTCGCGCCCGGCGCAATCTCGCCCGTCTCTTCCAAGACCGCGACACGCGCCAAAACTTCCGCCGTACCGACGTGCACTCTCACACGCTGACGCGAACGCAGAGCGCGCGGCGCACTCGTTAACACTTCGACGCGCGCATCCAAAATCTGCGTCGGCGCGAGCCGTCCGGCGGGCGCGAGCACCATCCCGCGCTCGATGCTCGCGGCCTCGACGCCGCCGAGATTGACCGCCGTACGCTGTCCCGCGACGGCGCGTGCGACGCTCGCGCCGTGCACCTGCACTCCGCGCACGCGTACGCGCGTGCCTGCGGGCAGAAGCTCCATCTCGCGCCCTTCTTCAATCTCTCCGGCGACGAGCGTGCCCGTCACGACCGCGCCGAAGCCGCGCATCGTAAACGCGCGGTCAACGGGCAGACGCGCGACGCCCGACGCCTCGCGCCCGCCCGCGCTCAATCCGATTTCGCGTAGACGTTCTTTCAGTTCCACAAGACCCGCGCCCGTGCGCGCACTGGCGGCGACGACGTGCGCGCCTTCGAGGAATGAACCCGCGACCAATTCTTCGACCTCGGCGCGGACGAGTTCCAGCAACTCCTCATCAACCATGTCGGTTTTAGTGACGACGACGAGGCCGCTGCGGATTCCGAGCAGACGCGTGATGTCGAAGTGTTCGCGCGTTTGCGGCATGACGCCTTCGTCCGCCGCGACGACGAGCGCAACGGCGTCGATGCCATGCGCTCCCGCCAGCATGTTCTTGATGAAGCGTTCGTGGCCGGGCACGTCTACGAAGCCGACGCGCACGTCGCCCAAATCGAGTTCGGCGAAGCCGAGGTCAATCGTGATGCCGCGTCGTTTCTCTTCGGGCAGGCGGTCTGCGTCGATGCCCGTCAGGGCGCGAACCAGTGATGTTTTGCCGTGGTCGATGTGTCCGGCTGTGCCGACGATGATGGAGCGCATAGGGAGAGAGTAAATGGTGAATCGTAAATGGTAAATGGAGAAAGCATTTATCTATTCACCATCGACCGTTTTCCATTTACTACTGAACGATTTCAAAGGTCATCCATTGTGTTGCGGTGCGTCGGCCTTCGGGCGCGAGCGGGTCGTTGACGATGACTTGCAGGATGTATTCGCCTGCGGGGAGATTGGTGCCGAGATGGAGACGACCGCCTGCGAAGATTCGCTTCATGTCGGTTTGCTGTTCGGCGTTGAAGGGCGCGACCTTGCCGGAGTAGACCATCTGACCGTCGCGAAAGAGACGCATCTGCGTCTGTAGTTGCGGGCGTCCGGTCGCGCGTTCGAGATACGCGTTGTGGATAACGTAGACGTAGCTGAGCATCATGCCATGACGAAAACGGCGCACCGCCGGAACCGCCTGCGGGTCAGGCTCCGCTTCTTCTTCCATGTCGGTCGGGACGAAGCTGGCGACATTTGAAGACGAAGCAGTTGCGGGCGACGACGTAGCGGCGGCGGTTCCCTTCGGCGAAGCCACGACGGTCTTTTTCAAACGGCGACCGCTGAGATAGATGCCTGAGAGCGCGAGACGGTTTTTGTCGAGGTCGGGAACTTCGACCAACTGATTGACCGAGCCGATGCGTTCGGATGCGCTGTCGCGCACGGCGATACGCAGTTGATATGCACCAGCCTTTTTAACAGGCACGTCCAGACCGTAGACGATGCCGTTATCCATCACGCTCTGCAAAGTTTCGTTGCGGACGCTCACGGAATCGCGGTGGCTCACCTGTTGCACCACCTGTCCGTTATCGCCATAGGTGAAGGCGATGATGTCGAGCGTGGTCTTCTGCCAGCCGGGGTTGGCGGCGTCGGGCGTAAAGGTGAGTTTGCGCGCGTCGATGTGCAGGACGGAGCGGACGACCGAGCCGGTCTGCGGCGCGTTGCTGAAAAGCGCGGTCAGACGCAGATTGAGATTGCCAGAACTGAAGGGCGAAGAGAGCGCGGCGGCGAGTTGTTCTTCGGTGGTGCGGCGCAAGGGACGCGCAGACTCTTCGGGGATGCCGAAAAAGCCGAGACGCGTCTTCACAGTGAGGCCGGGGCGTTTCACTCTGACGGTCAAATCATGAAACTTGCTGCGTCCACGCGCGGGGTCGAAGGTCGCTTCGCCCGGACGGTAGCCGATGAGGTAGTAGCCCTTCTGTTCGTCGAGAATGCGCGCGATGGCCTTGTTCAAGTCGTTGGAGTTTTGCGCGGCGAAGCCGCCCGTCAAACGCGCGAGATAGATTAAGCCCTCCTGCGTTTCGTAGAACTCGCCGCGCCGCCCCGCCAGTTGCTCCTGAAGACCCGATGTCGAGAGAGCGGAAACGTTGTCTTCGGCCTTGAGCGCGAGAGACTGCAAGCCGCGCGCGTCAATCGTATAGATGACGACGGACGAACGCGTGGCGAGGTCGGTGAGACGCTGCAAGGCTTCGACGACGCGGTTGTTCTGAATGACACCCGACGGCGCTTCACCTTTGATGCCCGCGTTGTTGTTGTTCAGATTGGTTCCATCGGATGCCACCTGTTCGCGGTTGCCGCTCTGGACGCGATTGAAGAGGCGTATGCCGTCGGAAAAGAGCACGACAGATTTTCTGCCGGGCAGTTCTCTCAAACCGCGCACGATGTAGTTGAGCGCGCCGAGCGTGCCGACGGAGAAAAGTTCCTCACGAAACTCGCTTCGCTCCGACGCCTGCCGCGCATCCATATCGCCGAGCCTTCCGGCGACTGCGGCGACGCGACCGCCCGCGCCGTCGTCGTTGCGTAGGCTGCTCGTCGCGGGGTCGGTCTCGATGTGTAGAAAAGGACTGGGACCGCCGTTGCCCATCGGATACCAGCGCACGCGCTCGATGGCGGCATGGAGCATCTGCTTGTCGAAGGTGAACTGCTGCAACGCGCCGACGCCCGCGCTAGTGCGAATAATGGCCGCCATGTCGCCGGGCTGCATCTGCTCGTCAACAAATTTCTTCAACGAGCGACGGACTTGCGACGTGCTCTCGAACGACAATCCGAGGTCGTCGATAACGAGAGCAATCGTGCGTCGCACCTGTGCGCGTCGCAGCAACGCGGGCGGCGGAGGTGGCACATTCTTTGTCGCGACGGCGCTGGCAACGGACGGCGACGCGGAAGGCGACGGCGACCGGAGCAGTTGCGTCGAGATGTAAGAAAAGTTGGTGATGGGTTGTGGCTTGCCGTCTTCGAGAACCTCAAAATCCTCCGCCTGCAAATCCGTCACTTGCCGCCCTTCCTTGTCGAGCACCACGGCGTCAACCTGCACAAGATTCGACGTAATGCGTACCACCTCATCCTCCGGCGTGGCGTTTTGCGGCGCAGTGTCTTGCGACGGCGCGGCAGCGACGGGAGGCATGGTGGCGGTGGTCGTGGTCGGCGTCTGCTGCGCGGAGAGCGGCGCGGCAAGTAGCGCGAAGACAAGAATCAGACCGAGCGAGGACGAAAATTTTCTTTTCATGACAAGCCTCAAAAACGACTGGCGAGAGGGCGCGGTTCGGATTCATCGTTGCGACGTGTCGGGGGCTGTTCCGAAGCGTTTTAAGATGCGGGGCACAGTTCTGTTGTTGCTATTTTTGCCCGTTGATTCCCTCTTATTCAACGATTTCAAAGTCTATCGGTTCCGTCTTATTCGACGATTTCAAAATCTATCCACTGCGTCGCGGTGCGACGTTTTTCCGGCGCAAGGAGGTCTGTGACAACCACTTGCAGGACGTATTCGCCGGGCGCGAGGTCTCTGCCGAGACGGATGCGCGAACCGGCGGCGAGCCGCTTCAAATCGGTCTGTTTACCCGCGTCGAAGGGCATCTCTTTTCCGGCGACGATTTGTTGACCGTCGCGAAAGAGACGCATCTGCGTCTGTAGTTGCGGGCGTCCGGTCGCCTTGTCGAGACGCGCGTTGTAGATGTGGTAGAAATAGTCCACCGACGCGCCGCGACGGAAACGACGCAGCGAAGCATCGAACGAAGCGTCGGGGCGGTCGCTGCTCTGCGCGTCTGCGCCGAAGGTGTTCTGCTCCTGCGCCGTCGTGGTCTGCGACGCTGTTGCGCCTTGATTGTTTGAAGCGTTCGCGGACATTTGAGCCTGACTGTTTGTGATGATGATACTGGAAAGCGCGAGACGATTTTTCTTGAGGTCGGGAATCTCTATGAACTGACTCGCTGACCCGACGCGCTGCGACGCCTCATCGCGCACCGCCACGCGCAACTGGTATGCGCCCGGTTTCTTCACCGGAACTTTCATCACGTAGACGAGACCATGACGAAGAAAACGCTCGTAGGCTTGGCCGCGCAGTCGAATCGTCTCCGTGCGGTCTACCTGATCAACGATCGCGCCGTTTTCGCCAAACGTTAGCGCGACCAAATCCACCACCGCCCTGCGCCACCCGTCCGCGTCTTCTCTCAGAGAGATATGTTGCGAGTTGATGTGCAGCAGCGATGTCACGAACGAGACATTTTCGGCGTTGCCGAACAGCGAAGTGAGACGCAGTTGCACGCCGCCCGTAGCGAAAGGCGAGACGAGGGCTCTCACAATCTGCTCGCGGCGCGTCCCTCTGGTCGGTTTGCGTACTTCTTCGTCGGTGAAACCGTAGAAGCCGTTGCGCGTGCGGACACGCAGACCCGCGCGTTTCACTTTGGCGGTCACATTATGAAAGCGTGCGCGACCGCGTACGGGGTCGAAGGTCGCGGCGTCGGGGCGATAGCCGATGAGATAAAAGCCCTTCTGATCGTCGAGCACGCGACGCACGCCGCGTGTCAGGTCGTTTGTGTCCCGCACGGTGAAGCCGCCCGTCTGCCGCGACAGGTATTCAAGTCCCTGCTGCGTGTCAATCAACTTTTGACCACGGGCGCTCAACTCTCTTTCGAGTTGTTCCGCCGAAACATTCGCCGTGTTGTCCGCCGCCGTCATTCCGGTGAACATCAGACCGCGCGGGTCAATCGTATAGACGACGACCGAGGCGCGATTCGCCATGTCGGTGAGCCGTCGCAAGGCATCGAGCAGGCGTTGGCTTTGTCCGTCCGTACGGTTGAGCGAGAAGCCCTCGGAGAACATCATCACCGATTTTCTGCCGGGTAGTTCCCGCAAACCGCGCACGATGTAGTTGAGCGCGCCGAGCGTGCCGACGGAGAAAACCTCCTCGCGAAATTCGTTCTGCTCCAACTCCGCATCGCGGTCGCCAGCTCTGTCGTCTCTCTCCCTCGCAGACGCGCCGGGGCCCCTGCGTTCGTCGCCGTCGCGCGTGACGGGCTGAGTCTCAATCGGCGCAAACGCGCTGATGCCGCCACGACCCTGCGGATACCAGCGAATCTTTTCGATGCCCGCATGGAGCAGACGCTTGTCGGAAGTGAACTGCTGCAATGCGCCCATCCCGGCGCGCGTGCGGACAATCGCCACCAGGTCGTTCGGCTGCATCTGTTCGTCAACAAACTTCTTCAGCGTGCGCCGCACAGCAGGAATGCTCTCGAACGACAAACCCAAATCATCCACTACGAGCGCCATCGTGCGCTGCACCTGTTCGGGTCTGAGCGTGCGCGGCGGCACGCGCGGCGCGTTTTTGTCTACGGGCGCGGCGGTCGTCGGAGTCGAAGCGACATTCAGCGCGACGTAGGAAAAGTTAGTGATGGGCTGCGGCTTGCCGTCTTCGAGTATCTCGAAATCCTCGGCCTGCAAATCCGTCACTTGCCGCCCTTCCTTGTCGAGCACGACGACATCCAACTGCACAAGGTTCGACGTGATACGCACCACGTCGTCTTCCCTGTCGTCGTCGGGCGCGGGCTGCTGCTCCGGTGTCTGCGTCGATGCGGGTGCGGGCGTGGGAGTCGGCGTTGCTGGACGTCGTTGCTGCTGCGCGATGCCGACGAGGGGCGCGGCGTGAATTAAACAGAAAACGAGCGCGAGATTCAGAGCTTGCGAGGCGGGTTTCTTCATCGAATTTCTCCATCGTTGCGGCGCACGATGAACACGCGGGAGAAGCGCGTCGTGCGGGAGGTCGAGCCGCGAGCGCGTCGCTTGGCTTTTCGCACGCTAGTATGCGATGCTTCTGGAAACAAACACAACCAACGGAGCAATTATGGAAAACTCAGCGAAGGACGGCGACACCGTTCGCGTCCATTACACAGGCCGCCTCGATAGCGGTGAAGTCTTCGACACGTCGGAAGGCGGCGAACCGCTTGAGTTCACGGTCGGCGCGGGACAGGTCATCACAGGCTTCGACGAAGGCGTGCGCGGCATGAATATCGGCGACAAAAAGACGATTAATATTGCCTCCGACGACGCCTACGGGCCGCGCGTCGATGCGCTCGTTCAAGAGGTCGAGCGCGCGGGCATGAACATCGACGTGGAACCGCAAGTCGGCATGAATCTCGTCATGCAACTGCCCGACGGCAACCAGATACCCGTCGCCATCACGGGCGTCACCGACACACACATCACGCTCGACGCCAACCACCCGCTCGCCGGTCAAGACCTGACCTTCGACGTAGAACTCGTCGAAAAGCAAGATGATTGAAGCGATAAGGGATGAGGCGAAAGCATCGGTTCATTGACTCATCAGTTCAATGAATCATCGGCTCATTGATTTATTGATTCATGAGCCGATGATTCATTGATTAAATCAGGCAATGAGTCAATGACCTGATGCCTCAATGAACCAATTTCTTCTCCTTCATCCCTGTTCTTCGTCGTCTTCCGGCGCGACGCCGAAATATCTCATCTCTTTTTTCAGTTCCTCGTCGGACATCGCGTTGGCGGGGTCGTCGTGTATTGACGCGTTTAGAGTTCGCGTGGCGGCTTCGTCCATGCGTTTCTGAAACTCTCCCGCGCGAATGACTTGCACGCCGGAACGCCGCACGTAGTCGCCGAGCGCACGGTCGGAAGTGACGACGAACAATGTCCGTCGTTCGCGCGTGGCGTCTACCATCTGCTTGATGCGCTCGTCGGCATCGGAGCCGCGCGCGGCATAAAAGACGCGGACGCCCATGAAGCTCGCGCCGTCCGGGAAATGTTCGTCCGGCGCACCGTCGAAGACCACCGCGAGCGAGACGCGCGCCGCACGCGCGAATCTCGCTAAATCGCCGAGCAGACGCCTTCGCGCGCCCGCCTTGTCCTTATGCCAGCCGACGCGCTGCCCCATCAGATTGTTTCCATCGACGAGATACGACATTGCTTCAATGAAAACGCGTGCGCGTCGAACGCGTGGCGAGACGTGCGCTCTCGCAGGAGAGAGACTTAGCGGCGTCGCTGCGTTTGCCTCGCCCTGCGGAGGCTGACGAGTTGGTTGATTCTGGAACGCACGGAGCGCGTCAGCGAACGTATCTGTGTGGGCGTGTAGTTGGCGGCGCGAAAGGCGTCGGACAGTTGACGGTCGCTCAGGCGTGCGAGCAGCCTGCCAGCCCAACGCGCCTGCTCGACCGTGATGTCGTTGAACATCCCGCGTTTCTTGCCCGAAAACTCGAAATCCACGCGCCCGTCCTTCTTCACTTCGTCGATGAGTTTGTCGCCGCCGAAGCCCGAAGGGTCGTTGCGGCTGCGTGTGAAACGCCAGAGCAGAGGCCACTTGCCCGTGTCGCCGAGCGTCGCGCCGAGGTCGCTGATAGCGTAGCGCAGTTCCGTCCCGCGTCGCCCGCGCACTTCGAGGATGACGTTGTTTTCGTCCTTCGTATCCCAGTTGTTCAAGAGCACCATCAACACTTTCAACCCCTGCAACTCGCGCGTGCCCACAAACGGATTCGCTTCCCACTTCCACTCGCCCGCACGCTCCACGCTCTCCAGCCTCGCCTCGAATCTCACGTTCTGAAACGTGCCTTTGCCGGGGATGTTTGCACGCGGGGCGAGATAAGTCGTCTCCGTCATGTAGCCCGCCGCCCAGAGCAGACGCGAGGAAGCGGTTTCCGACTGCGCTTCTTTGCCCACCTTCGCCACCCACACCCTGCCCGCCGCGTCGCGCACGCGATACTTCGTGGAGAAGCCGCCCTTCTCTTCTTCGATAAACGTAAGCCGACGCAGGTCTGGTCGCATGCTTGCGCCGCCCGAACCCCAGTAGAGGTCGAGCGCAGAGGCGTCGGCGTGTGCGCGCCACAGCACGGGAGTGCCCTGTGGCGACGCATCACTTTTCGATTTTTCAAGAACGTTTGAACCGACGGGCGTAACCAGCAGAAGGACGACGACGAGGACTGCTTGCAGACGGCTTAACAATCTGATGTGCATCAAAATCTCCTCTGTGTGCCAGGCAAAAGATTTGAGAACGTCTAAACAAAATCGCTCGAAAGTAACAAAAACGGAGGGGCAGTCGAGTTTTATTGATGGCTCTCAGTATAGTTCTCCGCAGAATTTCTGCAAGACCCTTACCTCGCGCCAATCGCACTACGCGTTCAGATTAACTGCTGTCCGTAGTCGCAATATTCGACGATGGGGCAGCGTTCGCAGAGGGGTTCGCGCGGACGACAGAGCGCGCGCCCGTGGCGTATGAGATTGACGTGGAAGGAATAGAACTTACCGTGCGGCACGATGGCGTTCATGATTTCGTGTGCGCGTCGGTCGGTCGATTTTTGCGGAATCAAACCTGTGCGGCGGAGGATGCGAAAGATGTGCGTGTCGAGCGGGAAGACCTCTTTGCCGCAGGCAAAGAGAAGCGTGCAGGCGACGGTTTTGGGGCCGATGCCGCGAAATTGCGAAAGATAAGCGACGGCTTCTGCGTTGGAAAGTTTGTGGAGGAAAGAGAGGTCGAGCGTGCCGTGCTGCTCTTTTATCTGCCGGAGCACGTCGCGGATGACGGCGGCTTTCTGGTTGGCAAGACCGCCGGAACGAATCGTGTCAGCGAGTGTGGACTGGCGTGCGCGCAAGACAGCATCCCAAGTGGGAAAGCGTCGCTTGAGGGCAGCGAAGGTGCGGTCGGAGTTGGTATCGCTGGTGGCTTGCGAGAGGATGATTTGGACGAGCATGTCGAGCGGGTCGGAAGGATGGTGTCGGTTTTCAGGCACACCATAGACGCGTTCGAGATTCTGGATGATGTAGTGAACGGGCTTTTCGCTCGCCTGTTCGTCGTGCTCAACGGTCGCCGTTGGATGCGGAGATGACGCGCTCATAAAAATCTATGTACTGCGGAATCACAAGGTCTGTGCTGTAGTGCGAGATGGCAAACTCGCGTGCGCGTCGCCCCATGTCGCGCCGACGGTCTTCGTGGGAGAGAAGCTCTGCGGCATCGTCGCTCATCTTTTCGATGTCGCCCACATCGCTCAGGCATCCGGTCGTGCCGTCGTTGACGACTTCGGGAATGCCGCCGACGCGCGACGCGATGACAGGCACTTCGCACGCCATCGCTTCGAGCGCGGCGAGGCCAAACGACTCCTGCTCGGAAGGAAGCAAGAGCACGTCGGACGCCGAAAGATAATCGACGATGCGCGGTTGCTTGCCGACGAAAGTGCAATGGCGTTCGACGCCGCGACAACGCGCGCGATGCTCCGCATGGAGTCGTTCGCTGCCGTCGCCCACCATCACCAGCCGCGCCTCGACGCCGCGCTCGCGCACGCGCGCCAGAATGTCCACGCAATCGACGGGACGCTTGACGGGGCGAAAATTCGAGACGTGGACGAGCAGCGGTTCGCCCTGTGGCGACAACTCGCTGCGAAGCTGCGGCACGTCGCGTCGTTTGTAATCGGAGGCGCAGATGAAATTAGGGATGACGGCGATGTGGTCGAATTGAAAAGTCTCTGCGGTCGCCTGTTTGAGATAGTGTGAGACGGCGGTCACGCCGTCGGACTGCGCGATGCCGTAGCGCGTAATCGGCAAGTAGGAACGGTCTGCGCCGACGAGCGTGATGTCGGTTCCGTGCAGCGTCGTGATGACGGGCAGACGACGTTGCGGCAGAAGCGATTCGCGCGCGAGGATGGCGCTAATCGAATGCGGGATGGCGTAGTGGACGTGAAGGAGGTCGAGGTTTTCCGTTTCGGCGACGGTCGCCATCTTGGTCGCCAGTGCGAGCGTGTAGGGCTGGTGCTCGAAAAGCGGGTAAGACATCATCTCGACTTCGTGAAAGCGCACGCGCTCGCCGAGTTCGGTCAGACGCGTCGGCAGCGACGAGGAGATGAAGTGCACCGTATGACCGCGCGCCGCAAGCTCTTTGCCAAGTTCGGAGCCGACGATGCCGCTGCCGCCGTAAGTCGGATAGACAGTAATGCCGATGTTCATAACAACACTTTAGAGGTCAGAGGCGAGAGGTCGGAGGTCAGTGAGAAAGCAAGAAAGTTTTTACTGACCTCTAACCTTTAATCTCTGACCTCTGAATATAGCAAGAGGCAGCCGGCCCTCGCTACCGTCTGCCTCTCGTCTCACATAGTCTCGCCAATGAAGGGGGACACGTGAGAAGAACTAGACTATACCGCTCATTACGGGTTTTGACAACTTAATTTATATTAACAAACTAAAAACTTTCCGCGCCGCGCCGCGCGCCACGAAGCAACGTCGCAGTCGTGGATTTTCGACCGAATTATTGGACTTTTGCGCGATTTGTCGCGGGTCGCCCGTCGCTGCCAATGTGCTTGAGAGAGGAGTATAATGTGTTTCGTCGGATGATAAATATTTAATGAACCGCGGCTGCCGGAGGGGCGCGCGGGAGCAATTTTGAGGAGATAAAAGGATGCCGAAAATTGATAACATCGAAGAGACGCCGAACCCGAACGCCGTCAAGTTTATCTTGAAGGAGCCGGTGACGAACGGCACGCCGCGACAGTTCAACAATGCGGCTGCCGCCATCGAAGACCCGCTCGGCAAAGCGTTGTTCGAGGTGGGGAATGTCGTCTCGGTCTTCTACATGGACAAGATGATTACCGTCGAGAAAACGGACGAGTCGGAATGGGACGACCTCCTGCCGCGTCTCGCCGTCCCGATTCGCGCCGCCGAATCCGTCTCTAACGGTGCGGCGAGTGCGGCGGCAGCAGCCGTCGCGGGCGCAGGCGTCGGCGGTGCGCTCGGCGCGTTGATGAGCGACGACCCGCGCCTCATGCGTATCAACGAAATACTCGACGAAAGAATCCGTCCGGCACTGGCGGGCGACGGTGGTTGGCTCGAAGTGCTCGGCCTAAAGGAAGACACACTCACCATCAGGTATCAGGGCGCATGCGGTAGTTGTCCGAGTTCGCTCTCCGGCACGTTGATGGCGATTGAGGGAATGATTAAGCAGGAAGTTGACCCCGACATCGAAGTCGTCGCGGTTTGAAGTTGCTCATCGCGTCCGGTTATTTTTCACATCGAACTCGAAAACGCCGCGTAGGACTTCGACTCCTTGCGCGGCGTTTTTGTACGCGTCGTTTCGCTATCCCGCGTGGCTGCGAGTTAAAATTTAGGCCGAACGCCGCGCCGCCCGCCGTCGTACCTCTAGATTGCGCCGGAATTTTTGGAACCGCATTTGTCCGCCGCGCGTGTAGACTAGGTTTCCGGTTCCGGTCGCGGTGTGCAGTAGGCTCGGTCGCTCCGCGAGTCTCGCCGTTCGAGCAAGGGTTTCATGTCCTGACGTTCATCGTCTTCCACGCTTCGTCAACAGAATAGGAAAGCATCATGGCACAACATGCACGCATCCTCGTCGTTGCGCTCGCCGTCCTCGCAATGCCCATCCTCGTAATGCCCATGCTCGCCGCCGCACAACAACCACCGTCGCCCGCGCCCGCCCGTCCGCGCAAACCATCCAACGAAAAGACCAACGCCGCCGCGACGACGCCACGCGAAGCCGCCGACCCGCTCGCCGAATTGCGACGCACGACGGCCATCTCGCTCGTCAATTCACTCGCAGATGAAGCGCGCAATTATCGCAGCCCTACCGTGAGCGCACGCACACAGGCACGCGCCGCCGACGTTCTCTGGGAGATAGACAGGGAGCGTGCGCGCGTGCTCTTTCGTCGCGCGTGGGATGCCGCCGAGAACGCCGACAGGGAAAACGACCGTTTGATGGATGAGGAGAAACGAAAACAGGAAGCCGACCGTGGCTACTACTCCGTGCGTTCGCTGCCGAGCCTGCGCCGCGAAGTCTTGCGGCTTGCCGCACGCCGCGACCGCGCTCTCGGCGAAGAGTTTCTCGCCACGATGGACGAGGCGCGCAAACAGGAGAACAAGAACACCGCCACCAACGCCGCTCCCGATACTGCGTCGAACAACGCTTCGACCCGCGCCAATCCACAGGAACCGCCGCCCGCCGTCGCGCAACGTCTGCGGCTCGCCATGCAGTTGCTTGAAGACGACGATGTGGAGCGTGCGATTCAGTTTGCCGACACAGTGCTGAACAGCGTCAACGTTCCTGCGATTGAATTTCTCGTCCGGCTTCGACACAAAAATCCCGACGCCGCCGACCAGCGTTACACCGCACTGCTCGCGCGCGCCGCGACCGACCCGGCCTCCGATGCCAACACCGTCTCCATGCTTTCGTCCTACGTGTTTACGCCCTCGTTCTATATCACGTTTGAGCCGGGCGGCGGAGCCAGCAGTTCACGCATGGGACAACCGCCGCGCCCCGAAGTCTCCGCCATGCTTCGCAACGCTTTCTTCAACACCGCCGCCGCCATTCTCCTGCGACCCCTGCCGCCGCCCGACCAGGATAAATCCTCCGCCGGACGCGCGGGCACATACATGGTCATCGCACGTCTCACGCCTCTCTTCGAGCAATACATGCCGGACAAAGTTGCGCCGCTGCGCGCTCAACTCGCCGCCTTGCAGCCCGACACCTCCGAGCGCTCACGCGACCCGCGCAATTCCGCCTTCACGCGCGGACTCGTCGCCGAAGACCCGAACCGCGACCGCGTGCAAGAAGCCCTCGACCGTCTCCCAGAAGCGAGAACAAGCGCCGAGCGCGATGAAGTTTACTTCAACGCCGCACAGTCTGCCGTCAGCCACAACGACCCGCGCGCACGCGAACTCGCAGACAAAATCGAAGACATCGACTTCCGCAAGCAGGTGCGCGCCTACATCGATTTCGAGATGACCGAAAAGGCCGTCCGCGACAAGAACGCCGACGAAGCCCTGCGCCTCGCGCGAAGCGGCGAACTCTCTCCCGTGCAGCGCACGTGGGCGACCACCGAAGCCGCGCAACTGCTCGCCAAAGATGAACCCGGTCGCGCCATCGAAACACTCGAACAGGCATTGACGGAAGCGCGACGCATCGACGCCGCATCGATAGACCGCGTTCGCGCGCTCGTCGCCATCGCCACACGACTCGCGCCGCTCGACATCGCACGCACATGGGAAATCATGTCCGAAGCCGTCAAAGCCGCCAACTCTTTGCAGGAATTCACGGGCGAAGATGCGTTCCTGATGGTGCGCGTTCAATCGAAAAATTCAACCACCATCTCATCCAGCAGCGTCGACAGCTTCGACCTCAACGGCATCTTCACCACGCTCGGCAAAGCCGACCTCGCACGCGCCGTCGAACTCGCCAAAAGCTTTACCGCCGAATCGCCGCGTGCCGTCGCGACACTCTCCGTCGCCCGCTCCGTCCTCGACACGAAGAAGAAAGTAGTAGTAGTCAGTAGTCAGTAGCCAGTAGAAAAGCCTGTTGGCTTCGTCTGTTAAGGCTGACTGGGATTCGCTTATTAAGAGTTAGTTGATATAGCATTCACCCCACTCGTCATTACAAACGGGTTTCATGCTGACCACTGTCTACCGTCTACTGTTTTACAGGAGAAGAAACCATGTCCCGCCTTGCACGACTGCACACACTGATGCTCTCCGGCATCTGCGCTTTGACCGCGACCAACATCGCCGTCGCCCAAACCGCCACGCCCAGTCCCGCGCCCGCTCGTTCAAAGAGCGCCGCCGCCAAGCCGCGCGCCGAAGCCGACCCGCTCGCCGAAGCACGACGCAACACAGCCATCTCGCTCGTCAATTCGCTGGCGGATGAGGCGCGAAATTTCCGCGATGCGATGCTGCGTGCGCGCGTGCAGGCGCGTGCCGCCGACGCACTCTGGGACACGAACAAGGTGCGTGCACGCGAACTCTTTCAACGCGCATGGGAAGCTGCCGTCGCCGCTGACGAGGAGACGGGGCGACTCATTCGAGAGGCCGGACAAGGGGCGAACTCCGGTCAGGCAGTCGCGGAATTGCGTAATCGTCCGAGCGTGCGCCGCGAAGTCTTGCGACTCGCCGCGCGACGCGACCGCGCACTCGGCGAAGAGTTTTTGGGGAAGTTGGATGAGTCGAAGAAACAGGAGACGGCGAGCGGCGGGGCAGCCTCCGCCAATCAACCGACGCCGCGCATCGACCCCGACAACCCGCCGCCCGCGATGATGCAACGCTTGCGGCTCGCCGTGCAGTTGCTCGAAGACGGCGACGTGGAACGTGCCATGCAGTTTGCCGATTCGGCGCTCTATCCCGTCAACACCTACGGCGCAAACTTCCTCGACATGCTGCGCGAAAAGAATAAGGAGGCCGCCGACCAGCGTTACATGTCGCTGCTCGCACGCGCCGCTATCGACCCCGTATCTGACGGCAACACCGTCTCACTGCTCTCGTCCTACGTCTTCACGCCATACATCTATATCAACTTTCAACCTGACGGCAACAGCCACACGCGTCGCTGGCGCGATGACAATTCGCCGCGCGCAGACCTCTCGCCCGCCCTGCGTCAAGCCTTCTTCGACGCCGCAGCTGCCATCCTGCTCCGCCCTCTGCCGCCGCCCGAACAAGACACGACGACGACCGGACGCGCCGGAACATACATGGTCATCGCGCGCCTCGCGCCGCTCTTTGAACAGCATGCGCCCGACAAAGCGGCGGCCTTGCGTGCGCGTCTCGGCATCCTTCAACCCGACACGCCTGAGAACCTGCGTCAAGGCGACAGGACGTTGACCTACGGACTTGTGCCCGAAGACCGCAACGCCGACCGCCTCCAAGACCTCACGCTCCAACTCGACCAGGCCAAAACTCCCGACGAGCGCGACCGCATCTACTTTCGCGCCGCGATGGAACTCTCCGAGCGCGACATCACGCGTGCGCGTGAATATGCGGACAAGATTGAGAATGTTGATTTACGCAAACAGGTGCGCGCGGCGGTCGATTTTCGCGCCGTCGAAAACGCGTTGAGAAATAAGGATGCGGAGGAGGCTCTGCGTCAATCGCGTAGCGGCGAACTCACACACTTGCAGCGCACCTACGGCATCACCAGCGCGGCGCGTCTGCTCTCCAAGTCCGACCGTGGACGCGCCATCGAAATACTCGAAGAGGCTCTGACCGTCGCCCGTCGCATCGACCTCGGTTCGCCCGACCGCGTGCGTGCCATCGTCGCCATCATCACGCCGATGGCCGAACTCGACCGCGCTCGCGTCTGGGAAATGATGAGCGAAGTGGTTAAAGCCTCCAACGCGGCGGCGCAGTTCACAGGCGAAGACGGCTATCTCATGGTGCGCGTCCAACTCACGGGCGGCGGAGCGATGACCATGAATATCCCCGTCGAAAACTTCGACCTGACTGGCATCTTTCAACTGCTCGCCAAAGACGACTTGACGCGCGCCGTCGAACTCGCCAAAAGCTTTACCGCCGAATCGCCCCGCGCCGTCGCCACCCTCGCCATCGCCCGCTCCATCCTCGATAAAAGGAAAGCAGTCGCGAGCACTCAATGAAAACAGTAGTCAGTAGACAGTAGCCAGCAGAAAAGCATCCGATGGACGATTTTTGAGAGAGATGCTGAGGAAGCGTCCATCCAAAGTTTTTCTACTGGCTACTGTCTACTGTTTTTATGAATAAATGTTCATCGGTCGGGTGAGGAGCGCGAGAGGGTCTTCGACGTTGAGTGCTTCGCGGACGTAGAAGGCTTCGCCCGCTTTGGCTCCGATGAGCGAGCCATAATAGCGCATGCGAAATTCTATCTGGTTGAGGAAGCCTTCGCCGCTGATGCGCGTCTGCGGCTCGTCTGAATCGGGACGATAGAACTGCGAGACGTGCGCGCGGATGGCCTGCATTTTTCCTTCGACAAAATCCGAAACATCGACAATGAACGACGGCACGACGTGGCGCGAGTAGACCGAGTGCGCGAGCGCGGGCATCGCGACGGCTCCCTGTCCCGCCTCCTCGTCGTAGCGACGCATGCTCGCCAGCCGCGCCGCCTCGCGCACGATGCGCGCCGTCGCGGCATGGTCGGGATGCGGGTCGTCCCAGTGCGCCGTGAAGACGACCTTCGGGCGGTGCCTGCGGATAACGCGCACCATCGCGCGTCGCGATTCTTCCGTGAGCCAGACGTGACCGTCGGGCTGCTCAAGATTCAGTCGCACGTCGAGTTGAAGGATACGCGCAGCTTCGCGTGCTTCTTCGGCGCGACCTTCCGGCGTGCCGCGCGTGCCCATCTCGCCGCGCGTCATGTCGCAGACGCCCGTGCGATAACCCAGGTGTTTGAGTTTGAGCAGCGTTCCCGCCGCCGTCAATTCCGCATCGTCCGGGTGCGAGAAGACGGCCAGCGCATCAAGTTCTATAGCATCTAATTCTCGGTTCTCAGTCGCCATGTTTTTCTTCTATCTCAAATCCTCTAAACCTCGCTTTTGCCGTTGCCGCCGTTGAAATTGAAGCGGCATTGCAGCCCCTGTTCCGTCCCCGTGTCGTAGATAACGGAGAGGTTGTTTACCGTCAGTTCCCAGTGAAACTGTCGCTCACGGAGCGAGCGGACGAGTTCGGTCAGTTTATCCCAATCGACATCGCCGTGCGCGAGTGTGATGTGCGGCATCCACATGTCCGGGCGGTAATACTCCGGCGCGCCCGCCGCGAACGTCGTAATCTCGTTCCAGAGCGTTTCGTGCAACGCCGACAGCACAGGGCTTCGCACCACCGGAATATAGAGCACAGGATGCGTCACGTTGAAGATACCGAGTCCCGCCGTTTTGATTTTGAACGGCGTGATGCGCGAAGCCACCTGCTGCAAAATAGGCTCGACCGCTTCGGTATCATAACTTTGCGCTACCTGATACGAGAAATGCGGAAAAGGCGTCGTGTAAATTCCATGCACGCCGAACTCCCTATCAAGTTCCGCCCAAATGCTTTCGACGAGCGCATAATGCTCGTCGTCGAGCAGCGAAACAATCCCCTGCATCCGGTTCACGCCCTTCCGGTCAATCCAAAGTTACGAACTTTTCGGACAAGGTGTAGCGCAAGCCACGGGCAGAGGTCAAGGTCGCTTACACGTTTGAAAAGGCGAGGCCGCTACGTTGCGTCTGCGTAGCGGCCTCGGCTTGTTGTCGAAAGTTTTTAGTTACTTAGAGCGTCCGTCTCTCGGTTAGCATTCCGTTTGCGTGTTCTGTCAGGCGAGGGGTTATTCAGTTCAGAACTGTTTTGCTATTCGTTCCGCCAGCGAGAATATCAAGATGCAGACGGCGACTGTCAGCGCGCCGCGTATTGCATCACTCAACTTGTGAGCCAGCAACGCCGTTGACACCGAATGACCGCCGATAAGTAGACATGCTAGAGCGACCTCTCCTAATTTGCGATTTATCTCCATTTTGACCTCTCCTTCCATCGTTTGGGGCTCCAACAATTGTTTCTTCCAAAGAGGCCCTTCATCCTCCCTACTTGTTTTGCGCTCGCGAGGTCATGCGCCGCGTCCCTCCTGCTCGCCGACCGCGGCCACACATACTCATCGCAAAGCTCGTGCCATCACAATCGTCGAACCACTGAAAATTTTTCAGATTTGAGACGGTCGTGTTTAACTGATACAACTTTCTAAAGTTAAACACTGAGGATAATTTGATACTTGTCTGAAGCGTTGGCGCGACAGCGAGAGGGTTTTGGATAGTAACAAAATTTGTTAGAGGGGTTGACAGAATCTGTCGATGCTGGCAAAGACCGCGACACGAAGAAGTTCGCACGATATGGCTTCCGACATCTTCAACAGTCAACGTATTGACTCTCGCCGCGACGAGTTGATAGCCTCTCGCGCGACGAAACGAAAGGCAACCACCGCAACATGAAACTCGTTGTTCTTGGTTCGGGAACGTCTGTTCCGCACGCGCAACGCTCTTCGTCGGCACACTGGTTGGAGACGGCGCGCGGCGGGTCGTTGCTGCTCGACGCGAGTGCGTCGGCGGTGCACCGGATGGCCGAGGAGCGTCTCGATTGGGCGGGTCTCGACGCTATCTGGATTAGCCACTTTCATCTCGACCATCTCGGCGGCCTCGCGCCCTTTCTCTTCGGCACGAAACACGCGGCGCAGACGCAAGAGCGACGCAAGCCGCTCCACATCTACGGCGGGCGCGGTCTGGAAAAACTCTTGCACGCATTCGACCGTGCGAACGATTACGGATTGTTGAAGCAGCCGTTTCCCGTCGAAGTGCGCGAGGTTGCGCCGCGCGCCGAGTTTGAGATTTTGCCGGGACTCCGTGCGGAAACTTTTTCGACGCCGCACACACGCGAGAGCCTCGCTATTCGTCTGACCGATGAGTCGGGCGGCGCGTCTCTCATCTACACTTCCGACACGGGCTACACACACGCGCTCGCCGACTTCGCGCGCGGCGCAGATTTGTTACTCATGGAATGTTCCTTCTGGCGCGATAAACCCATCGAGGCACATCTCGAACTCGCCGACGCGATGCGCCTGGCCGAACTCGCCGCCGCGCGCCGCGTCGTGCTCTCGCATCTCTATCCGCAATGGGACGGCGTGGACATCGCCGCCGAAGCGAAAAAACTCTGGACAGGCGAAACCATCGAAGCCCGCGACGGCCTGCGACTCGAAATCGGAAACAGTAGACAGTAGTCAGTAGAAAACGTGCGGAGTTCGATTGTTGAGAGGAATGTTGAAGAAACGTCAGACGAAAATTCTTCATGCTGGCTACTGGCTACTGTTTTCGTTGCTTTTGTCTTGCAGGTCGTATATTAATTTCCCAAGATGAAATCCCGGCTCATTGTTAATCCCGTCTCCGGCACCGACGCCGCGCCTGACTACCTCCAAACCATTAACGAGCGACTGCGCGAACGCGTCGGCGACCTCGACATCGTGATGACGATTGCGGCGGGCGATGCGCTTCAAGCCGCGCGCCGCGCCGTCGAAGAGGACTGCGACCAACTGTTCGTCGCAGGTGGCGACGGGACTTTGAATGAAGTTCTGAACGGCGCGGCGAGCGTTGACGGAGGGTTGTCGCAAGTCACTTTCGGTCTGATTCCGCTCGGCACAGGCAACGACTTTGCGACCGCGCTCGGACTCCCTGAAGATGTCGAGGCGGCTATCGACATCATTCTCGCAGGACGCATCATTGCGGCGGATGTCGGTGTCTTGAACGACCGCCATTTCATCAACGTCTCGGCGGGCGGCTTCATCGCCGAAGTGTCGGACGCCGTTAACCCGCAACTGAAATCCATCGCAGGGAAATTCGCATATCTCATCGGCGGCGCGCAGGTCTTGATGGATTATGAGGACGTTCGGGCGAGCCTGAGCCTCGTCTCCGTCGAGGGAGAAACTATTGAACGCGAGCTGAGTCTTGAGATGTTCGCCGTGTGCAACTCGCGGATGGTGGGCGGCGGGCGACTCATCGCGCCGCACGCGGTGATCGACGACGGCGCGCTCGACCTGTGCATCGTCGAAGCGATGCCGACGCTCGACTTTATCACGCTGCTCTCAAGCGTTTCGAGCGGCGACCACATCGAAGATTCGCGCGTCGCCTACCTGCGCGCCACCCAAATCGACCTGAGCTTCAGCCGCACCATCAAGGTCAACACCGACGGCGAGGTGCTCGAAGCCGACCGTTGCAGTTATCGAACCTTGCCGCGCGCCGCACGCTTTCTCGCGGGCGACGCCCCCTATGCCCGACGA
>DASVTU010000027.1:0-77678 GCA_036387415.1 Pyrinomonadaceae bacterium
GCCACGCCGCCCGACGGCCAACGCCCGCGCATGCAACAGTATCTTTTCACCGCACCCGCTCCCGACCGCGACAGCTCCGTGGATGGCGACGTGGTTTTCCATGAGTACGGCCACGGCATCTCGAATCGCTTAATCGGCAACGGCAGCACCGCCTTGAGCGGCACACAGTCCGGCGCGATGGGTGAAGGATGGTCTGACTACTGGGCGACAACCATCAACGGCGACGGCGCGGTCGGCGAGTACGTCCAAAACAATACGGCGGGCATCCGTCGTGCTGCCTACACCGTTCCGGCCAACACGGTACACGACTCTTACGCAGACGTGTGTGCTGGTGGTGTTTGCCAAGTCCACCGCGACGGCGAAGTCTGGGCGGCGACGCTGTGGGATTTGCGAGCACAACTCGGCGCGTCAATCACCGACCGACTCGTCTTGAACGGTATGAAGTTCACGCCGACTCGCCCCTCGTTCCTCAACGCGCGCGACGGCATCATTCAAGCGGACCAGAACTTGAACGGCGGAGCCAACCGTTGCGCTATCTGGACGGTCTTCGCGCGCCACGGCATGGGCGTCTCGGCGGTTGGCAACGACGGCACGACGCACACCGCCGCCTCCGACATCCCGACCGATTGCGGCGGCACTTGCACCTATTCCATCAGCCCGACCAGCGCAAGCCAACCCGCAGGTGGCGGCACGGGCAGCGTCTCCGTGACGGTGGGCACGGGTTGCAGTTGGACGGCGACGAGCAACGCCGCGTTCATCACGATTACGGCGGGCAGCAGCGGCACGGGCAACGGCACTGTCTCCTACTCCGTCGCCGCCAACACCGCGACAACTTCACGCACCGGCACCTTGACCATCGCAGGTCAAACCTTCACGGTGACGCAGGCGGGCACGACCGGAGGCGGCACCGAACTGATTACCAACGGAGGCTTCGAGTCCGGCACGACCCCGTGGATAATCAGCGGACAGGTCACACGCAGCACGGGTGCGTATCCGCACAGCGGCATCGCGTACATGATTCTCACGGGAGCTGACAGCACCAGTGGGACTCTGTATGAGACGGTCACGATTCCGAGCAGCACGTCGCCCAATCTCACCTTCTGGCTCAACATCACGACGGGCGAAGCGGCGGGCGCGGCAGTTTATGACCGACTCTTCATCGAAGTGCGAAACACGGCGGGGACGCTTCTCGGAACGCTCGCCACGTTCAGCAACCAGAACAGCGGCACGGCTGGCGCGTACGTGCAGAGAGGCCCCTACAACCTCAGTGCATGGGCAGGACAGACGGTGCGAATCCAGTTCCGTGGTACCAACGACATATCGTTGCCCACGTCGTTCCGCGTGGACGACGTATCGGTCAAGTAAACACCACAGTCCGACTCGAACCAAAGAGCATGGCCTCCTACCCTTGGAGGCCATGCTCTTTTAGTAGCTTAGTTAACCTCACGCCTCTCGACGCGACGAGTTCACACACAGGCGAGCCGCATCAATGCGCGGTCGCGCAACGACGCACGCGAAAGCAGTTGCGCGATGGCCTCGGCAATCGGTTGCGCGGTTTCCGACTCGTAGAAGGTAAAGCCGGGAGATGGATTGACTTCAAAACAGTACCAGACTCCCTCCGGCGTCAGACGAAGGTCTACTCCGGCGATGGAGAGACGCAGGTCTGCGACGAGAGCGCACACGCGCTCGCAGACTTCCGGCGGGAGTTCGACGGCGCGGACATCGACGCTCGCGCCCTGCCGATTCGCATAACGATAGTCGTCTGCCTCGCTCAAGATTTCGCAAGCGAAAATTCGTTCTCCGACGACATGGACGCGATAGTCGTTTCCCTGTATGTACTGCTGAAATTGCGTCGGGCACCATGCGATGTCCGCGAGTCGTTTTCGATGCGCGTCAGAGACACGCGAGACGATGCTCCGCACGCCGCTGATTGATTTGTAAATGACGGCATCGTGCTCCTGCCAAAATTCCTCTGCGGCGACGGGCGTGGTGGTGATGAGCGTGGCGGGGAGAGCGAAATCGTGTTGACGGATAACGGCTCCCTGAAACGGCTTTGAATTATTGCTCGCCATTGCCGATGGTTTATTGACGACGAGCGTCTCAGTGCACTCCACCCACGAATAGAGCGCGCTTTCGACCGCCAACGCATGCGACCAGGATGCGCTGCCGCATCCGGCCTGTTTGACATCCGGCAGATTTCGCGAATCGTAGACGCGCATGTAGGTCGCGGTGATTTCGCCGAGGTCGATGACGGCGGACGGCGTGCGGACAACGCCGTCGAGAGTTGCGCCGAAGTCCAACTCAACCTCGGTCGAGAGGATGTCGCGTTGGTCGAGCAACACGAAGGGCGTGTCTTCGTCGCGCAACGAATTCATCACGCCTTCCAGAGGGTTGTCGCCTGAAAGTCCCCACAAGAGAATCATGTCGCACCTCAATTCGTTAGTACAGCATTGTTCAGAAAACAATCGAGCAGCGCATCCGCAACCGCCGCCTGCGAAAGCTCCGCGCCGAGATACGCGCCCACGAACGCGGCATCCGCACTTGCGCCATCGAACTGCACGGACAGAAGTTCGACCGAAGCCGACCGCGCAAGACAGACGGCTTGCGCGGCCAACTCCGCATCGACATCGCCGATGCAACGGTCGCCGACGACCGTCACAGTCGTCGGCGTCGTCGGTATTTCCGGCGTCTCTTGCGGCGCGGCTTTCGTCACATCCTCCGTCGCCTTCTTTTGTCGAGCGACGATGTGACGTTTCTCTCTCGTACGCAATCCGAGGCGCGCAGCGGCGTGTGTCCATTGCTCGGGACGCCAGTTGCATCCCATGAGACACGTCGGCGACGGGCGATTGACGACAGGGAAGGGCGCTTCCGAGAGCCACGCCGTGAGGAAGGCCGTCATCTCTGCGGCGACGTAACTGCGGTCGGCGGCGACAATGTGCGGCAAGTCGCTCTCCGACACGGACGGTAGACGCGTCAGGATGCCGTCAATCTTTTCGATGGGGACGACTTGCCCGCCGACGACGGCGCGCGTGTCGTATGGCCTGCCGGGGTAGTAACGCCATCCGGCGGTCGAAAGGTCTCGACAGGTGAGAAGCCTCGCGTCGTGTGGTCGCAGGCGTTCGACGAACTCTTTCGCCGGATGGTCGTAGTGGTGTGCGAGAACGAGAATCATTGGTTCTTCTCCTTTTTCTCGCGACCGATGGCCTTCTCGCCTACCGCCGGACGTTCATCCTCGCGGATGAATGCCCGACCTTGTTCACCGTCCGACGCCTTTGTCGCTGCTTCGTCGTCTGCTGCGTCGGGTTGAGTCGGGTCAGCGTCGAGCGAACGCGTTTTGAAACCCGCGAGACCGTCGAAGTCTTTGATGTCTTTGCCCTCCTTGCGCTCCTTACCCTCCTTACGTTCTTTGCCCTCCTTGCCCTCCTTCTCCTTGAGTTCCTTGTCCTCTTTGCCTTCTTTCTCCTCTTTCTCCTTGTCCTCCTTCACCTCTTTCGCTTCCTTAAATTCCTTCTGCTCCTTCGTGTCTTTCTGCTCCTTGGTCTCCTTCTGTTCCTTGTTGTCTTTGTCTTTGGCCTCTTTAGTCTCCTTGCCTTCTTTCGTCTCTTTGTCTTTGGTGTCTTTGGTCTCTTTGGTTTCCTTGCCCTCTTTCTGTTCCTTCTCCTTTGTATCTTTGAACTCTTTCTCCTTGACTTCGATGGGCTTCGGAGCAGGCAACGAAACTGTGTTCGACAACATGCCGGAAGCGAGGCTCCACGTCTCGCCGGAAGAAGCGACGACGCTCTTGAACGACATCGACTGTCGGAGCGGCATGGCTTGTTCCTGATTGACGATGATGAGCGTCGAGCCGCGTGACTGTTGGGAAGTGTCGAGCGGCAACTCGCTCGGCGCGGCGACGGCGTAGAGCGCGCCGTCGAGTGCGGCGCGGTCGATGCGACGCTGGAAATTGTCCAAGTCGTGAGCGTTGACGAAAAGTTGACGCTGCGACGGGTCGATGTCTTTGGAGAAGGTCAGCATGGCCTTTCTGCCGTTGATTTCGACGACGGCGTTGAAGACGGCGATTGCGCCGCCGCTCACGCCGAGTTCTTCAAAGGGAAAACGGTTGAGCGAATTGAAGTCGAGCAACACGGGTTCCTCGTCGAGATTGACGCTCTCGACTCTGGTCGCCGTACGGCTCTGCGTGTTGAGTAGATAGACCTGAATCTTGCCGTCGCTGAAATTGCCGCTCTGCTCCACTTGTCCGACGGCGAGAATACGCGGCGCGGCTCCGCCCGGTAGTTGCACGACATCGTAGGCGATGGCGTCTCGCTGCGTGAAAGTCGTCTGACCATTCTCGGCGTTGACGATTTCAAACTGGACGTTTCGCGCGACGAGATTGCCCTGCGGGTTGAACGGCGGAGGGTCTGCACTGCTGACGACGATGGACGGAGCGATACTGTTACCTTCGGGGTCGCCGACGATGCCGAAGGCGGGAGTGCCGCGAAGCAGTGGCTTTTTGTTGGCATATTCGGTGAGTCGGAGCTTGCGTTTCTTTTTGGAGCGATTGAAATAGCGATAAAAGACCGCGTAGGGATTGTTGTTTGCGGGGTCGAGTTTGTTGGGGTCGGGCGGCGGGTCTGTGTCTTTCGTGCGGACAGGGTTTTTCCCGGTCGCGTCGAGCCAGCCGACTATGGGCGGGAGAAAATCGCCCGTGTTGGCGACCGGAGGATTGCCGGGATTCGGCACGTCGCCGAGCGGATTGTTGTAGACGGTGTAGAGAGGAACTAGACCGAAACGGCTCTCAGGCAGGCCGTTGACCTTCGGATAGCTGCCGGGGAGGCTATGTCCGGCGACGACAATTCGTGGCCTCGTATCGACGCTCGCGCCATTCCTGTTAGCGACGTTGAGGATGCGAAACTGCCCGTAGCGCCGCCCCTGCGCGGTGCATTGCTTGTCGCCCGACCCGTCAATCGTGGGGCCGCATATCGCTGAGTTGGGGAAATCGGGCACGTCGTTCGAGTTGTTGATTTGGTTGAGCGCGGCGGTGGCGTGGCTCACTTGTTTGACGATGGGCGGTTGCGTCGGGTTGTTGATGTCGAAGACGTAGACGAGCGTCTTGCCGAAGACGACCAACTTTTTACCCGACTGATTGAGTCTCGCGAAGGCGACCATCGTGCGTTCGAGCGGGTTGCCTTTGACGTTTCGGACGGGCGCGAGGTCGAGACGCACGTCGGATTGGCCGAGCGGACAGCGCAGAAAGTAGATGCTCGTATCTATCTCCTCAATCTTGAATTTCTCAACCAGAAAACTGACCTGTGGCACAATCGCCACTATCTCTCTCTTGCTGTTGCCCATTTTGGTGACGAACGCGCCATCGACGTTTGGCGAGGTCAGCACTACGTTCGAGCCGCTCTTGGCATTGATGGCTTCAATCTTTCTCCGTCCCGTGGACGTGTTGCCGCCGCTATTAGGCATAGGAGCGTTTCTTCCGGCGGCAGGCTCGAATACCTCGAAGGCAGAGACGAGATCGCAGACGTTTTTATCCTGCGTCCGTGCGCTGATGCCGACGATGAAGTGGTTGTCTTCGCCTTTGAAATCGGCCAGTTGAATCTCATTGAAGCGATTCGAGCCGTTGCGAATGATTTCGAGCGCGGGGAAACTGAGACCGGGGACAAACGTCAGGATAACGCTCGAAGCCTCCGTCAACTCCGGGCAGACGGTGGCGGGTGGGACACCGGGGTCGTCATCGTCCTCGTCGCTGATGAATGTTCGCTGCGTGTTGAGCAAGACGACGAGATGCGTCTGCCGCGTCCCGTCCGCAGGATTTCGCCGCGTGCCGTAACGCGCGGCGACGACCTCGAAGCCTTCTGGAAATCTCAGCTTGCCTTGTTCGATGGAGGCGAGGCTAATCACCTCTGGAAGTTGTATCGTCGCCGTCAACACCGACTGAGCATTTCTGACTTCGACATCGTAGAAGCCCGGCGGCGTCGAAGGGAGCACGTCAACTCTCAGTGTGCGTTCGGTCTTCGTGCCTGTCACGGTACGCACATTAAAGAAATCGACGTTGTTGCCGTTTCTTTTTTTGAAGGTGTAGCGGCTGGCATTAGCTGGCAGTTTGTTTCCTCTGAGCACGATTTGCGAGGTGCGCCCGCGAAGAATGCCTGCGCTTTGGTTGAGGACTGTGATGTTGAAGATTTGCGGAATACCGACATCGCCGATGGAAAAGTTGGCGTTGCTCTGGTCGCTGACGACGCCGCCCGCCGAGTCGCGCGCCACTACTTGAATGCGCGCCTGTTCGGTGTTTATAGCGGGCGCGTTGAAGGTAAAACTTCGCGCCGTGCCCGCAAGATTACTCGCCAAAAGCGAGTATGCGCCGCCACCGTTGGCCGAGATTGACACGTCATGGCTCGCAATCGGCACGTTGCTCGTCGTCACCCAGTTGACGACGATTTGTTGCTGCTCATCAAAATCCTCTCCGCCGTTCGGCGAAACTATTTCGACGCGCGTCCCTGTCGAATTGGGGGCATTTTTAGACATATTCACTCTCCGTAGGAAATGAGGTTTTGTGAAACGCGTGTGGCCTGTGTCGGCACACGGTAAGAGGCGAGGGGTTGGTGATGATTGGTGAATCGGAATTGCGCGTATCAACTCGGCATGGCCGAAGCAATTCCCTTCGTCTCCGTCAAAGGAATGACGAAAACGGCTGACAAATCCGCGAGCAATCTATATTACGAGAGCCGATGCATAGTCGGATTGCTGCGTCGTCGAAGTATTAAAATCTAACTCGCTGTCGGGTTCCTTGATGGGTGGGCGGTGCCGTTAGCGCATCAAACTTTTGATAGCATCTTTGTCGGATTCAAGAAAATCGTTAGGTTTTAGTTGCGCGACATGGCAAACTGACTTTACCAAGCAGAACCCAGACTCGCATCAGGAGAAGATGACGTTGGAAGCGTCTTGTCGAAAGTGACTGCGTGCAGAGAAAGGAAGATTATGACCACTGATAATATCGTGAATCCCTTGACCGCTCGATTCGTCGGGGAAGGCTCGAAGGTGCTTTTGGAGTTGACGAATGCGAGCGAGCAGACGCTCAGACACATCGAGGTGTTGACGGTCTTTCTGAAAGACGAGGAGACTCCGGGCGGCGGCCCTTCGCAAGTCAACATCAAGTTTAAGGATACGGAGTGTTTATACCCGAAAGAGAAGGTCGTGCTTACGCACCGAACATGGATTAACGGTAAACCATCGGATTCTGACAGCGACCAGTTGCAACGTCTTCAAGCGATAGCGGGTGAGGTGAAGCCGTACGTGCTGGATATTTCGTGGGAGGATGCGAACGGAAAATCTCGTTATCAAAGGATTCCGGTGGGACACTGATGGACGCGCCGGCCTCTGACATCCACATGAGACCGGGTATAAGTCCGAGGCTCAGAGAGTTGTTCAGTCCGTTTGTATGATGTCCAGGCTCATCGCTCTAGTTTAATTTTCGCAACGAAGCCGTTTATCTTTTAATCGTCATCCGTGTTTGTGAAAGGCACAAGACCGCGCCTGACTTCTTCGAGGGCGATGGTTGTGTTTCTGCGTCTGCGTGGGTCGGCCTCAATGCGGGGGGTTGCGCCTCGCGTGAGTTGCTTGTTTCTGAGAGACGCGACGATGATGAGCCGGAAAGTGGAATCAATGCCCTTCCACTTCTCATCGCCACTAACGTTGCCATAATTGTTCCAAGTAGTTTTATCTGTTCCAATCATAAGTTTGCGTCGCTTCCAGCGTTCTTATCGGTGTCGAAGTTCTGACGAGGCATCGGGACGAGTAGGGTGGTCGATTGCTCGACCAGAGTGGAACTATCTTGAAAGCAGCGCCGGAAGCCGCGAGTAGGCGCGCGCATCGCTTAAAATCCTGAAACGTCACCAGCAAAAACATTATTGCCGGTGACGTTTCAGGTCATCGTCTGTCGGTTACTTCAAAGGCTTTGGCCGACGCGAGCCTGTCTTAGTAATTGCTACGTCCACCGTTGCGATTACCGCCGCCGCCGAAGCCGCCACCGCCACGATTTTCGCGCGGTTTGGCCTCGTTGACATTCAACGTCCGTCCATTGACTTCCGTGCCGTTAAACTGTGCGATAGCAGCCGCGCCTTCTTCCTTTGAAGACATTTCGACGAAGCCGAAGCCGCGCGAACGTCCCGTGTCGCGGTCTTCCACGACTGCCGATGATTCGACTGTTCCGGCCTGCGCGAATAGCTGCTGCAAATCGTCGCTCGAAGTCTCGAAGGCGAGGTTGCCGACGTAAAGTTTCATAGTCATGAGTGTGTGCCTTTCTCCTGTTAGGAGCGTCAAGAGAAGCTTGGAATTGAAGTGGCTTCGTTGAAACGGTTGCAGCGAAGGCTTGTGTCCGGGTGCTCTTGCTAGAGCGGCTTCTGTGGGTTGAAATCAGCCTGCCCTCGAACTATCCAAACGCCGCTGCCGATTTCAAAGGCAGGAGGCTTCACCGTAAACGCGCAAGAGAAGGAATAACTGTTAATTATGATGCGCTTGACACAACTATGGTTGTGCCGACACGAAACTAACTTATCGACACACCATATCTCATTTCACTCTGGAAAGATAGACGACCACACACGCCACATACTGCCAGCAGTCTTGATAACGAGAACGACGGTGATTTAAGCAAAATTAATCCGGCGAGATTGATTTATTTCTCTGACGAATGTTAAATTGTGCCACTTTTCAGCGCAGTTTGGCTAACAGTTTGAGCCTGCGCTCCCCGCATCTCCTCGTGAGCTTTCCCTTCAAAACTAAAGATGTAGTCCGCATATCATACAAAATGGACGCATGATTTTGTGTCCCTCAAGATTGTCGACGAAGAACCAATTATCAAGCCACCCGTAGACGGAACTCAAACAACAGCCGCCGTTAATTGAGGGAAACTCTCAAGATTCCGCGACGCATCTGGACACGCCGTAAAGTTGTGCGAGACGCGCCCGTCGCGGTCGCGTATGCGGAGAGATTGAATTTTAGGCGTCGGGCGCTCTGTCTCAAACAATCTTAGCGACGCAATCGTGGCGCGAGCCGCAAAATAACGAAAGGCCGCTTTCAGTGGGAGCGGCCTTTTGGTTTGAAGTTGGAATTATGGGTTATCCGTTGATGGAAGGGACGGTGACTACTGTCGCCGCTGTTTCCGTGGCTGTGGATGTCTGAGAGAAATCATCTTTCTCTTGAGCCGCGTAGGAAAGTAAATCCGCGTTAGTTGGTGAAGCATGAAGGCTTCGGACGTGTGGATTTATTTATCAAGAAAGTTGAGCAGCAAGGGGTGTCAAACAATTCGAGGAAGTATGTGGAGAGGGAAGATGTGGGGATGCCATCCCCACAGCGTTCGCGTGTACGTGTTAATGGTTTGGTCTTGGCATACCTGTGCGTGATGCATGTGATTGCGGTTTCGGCGTTCTTTTTGCCGATGCGTTTGAGTTATCTGTGTCTCGCGGCTTTTGTTTATCTATTCATCGGCTTCAGTACGACGATAGGATTGCACAGGCTGTTGAGTCACAAGTCGTTTAAGTGTCCTAAATGGTTGGAGTATTTGTTGGTGACGGGAGCGATGCTGACGGGACAGGGCAGCCCTCTGCTGTGGGTCGCCAATCATCGGATTCACCATCAACAGAGCGACCAAGAGGGCGATATACATTCTCCGCAACGCGGATTCTGGTACAGCCACTTCCTCTGGATTATCGACGACGACTCCACAGATTCACTCGCATATCGCAAATACTGCAAGGATTTGCTCGCCGACCCGTACTATCACTGGCTTGTGCGCTATCGTCTTGTGCCGCAGATGGCGGCGGTGCTGGCGGTCGGTTTCGCGCTGGGATGGGCTGCTGTGCCGTCTGTGTTCTTCCTTCCGGTCGTTTGCTGGATGCATAGCACCTATTCGGTCAACTCGTTTTGCCATCACAGGTGGTTCGGTTCACGTATGTTCAAGACGCGAGAGAACAGCCGCAACGTATGGTGGGTCGGGCTGCTCGCGCTCGGCGAAGGATGGCACAACAATCACCACGCCTTTCCGCGTTCAGCACGGCACGGCATGAAGTGGTATCAACTCGACCTCTCCTACCTGCTGATTCGACTGCTCGGCCAGATTGGTTTGGCGTGGAACATCAAAGAACCGCCGGAGACTGTGCGGCAATGCTCCGTCGCCCGTCCGTCGAGGGTGTAAATCTCGACGGAGGGCGTCGCATCGGTTTAGCGTCCGGTGTTTTGTAACTCAATCATCCATTGCGGATAGAGCGGGCGCGGCGCGGTCGTCGCCGAGAGTCGTTCCAAGTCTTCGTCAGACAGTTTCACCTCGACGGACTTCAGGTTATCTTCGAGTTGCGAGAGCTTGTTGGCTCCGATGATGACCGACGTGACGCCGCGTTGCGCGAGCAGCCATCCGAGCGCGACTTGCGCCACGGTCGCGTCTTTTTCCTGCGCCACTTGCGCTAGTGTATCCACGGCGTCGAAGCCGCGCTCCGGGTCGATGGGCGGGAAATCGAAGGCGGAGCGGCGTGCGCCTTCGGGTGAAGGGTTGTCGCGGCGATATTTGCCTGAGAGGAAGCCACCGGAGAGCGGCGACCACGGGAGCACGCCGATGCCTTCTTCGCGGCAGAGCGGTAGGAGTTCGTGTTCGAGGTCGCGTCCGGCGAGCGAGTAGTATGCCTGCAACGAGACGAATCGCTCCCAACCGCGCAACTCCGAGAGGAGCAGTCCTTTCATCAAGTGTCGAGCAGACCAGTTTGAACAGCCGATGTAGTGCACCTTGCCCTGTCGCACAAGGTCGTCGAGCGCGCGGAGCGTCTCATCGACGGGCGTCAGATAGTCCCATCCGTGAACTTGATATAGGTCGATGTAGTCTGTGCCGAGCCGTCTGAGACTCGCTTCGCAGGAGGCGATGATGTGCTGGCGAGAGAGGCCGACGTTGTTGAAATCGCCCTTGCCGCCGCCCGCCGCCTCGCTCATCGCGCCGCGTACTTTGGTTGCCACGACGACCGACGTGCGTTCGACTCCTGCTTCTTTAATGGCACGACCGAGAATGGTTTCAGATTCGCCGTAGGAATAAACGTCCGCCGTGTCGAAGAAGTTGATGCCGCCCTCCAAAGCCCGCGCGACGATTTGGTTGGCGCCCGTCTGGTCAACCGCTCCGATATTGTAAAAGTTCGAGCCGAAGGTCATGGTGCCGAGACATAGCTCGGAAACCTTCAATCCCGTCCTGCCAAGTTGCCTGTAATTCATCATGATTTCTCCGCGTGTGTGGATATTTTCGAGCAGCCCGCCCGTAGCAATTGATGAAAGTAAAGTGCACGCAAAATTTACCAGAGGGTGATCCGATTGGCGAACGAAGCGCGCGTTAATTAGTGTGCGGATTTAATAAATCTAAATAAGTTCAACATCATACATACCACCGCACACGCAAGGGATGGAAAGTTTGTCATGGAGCACGCAAAGAGAACCACCAAGCGGGAGCGAAACCTTGAAATCGACAGGGTTCAACTCTACAAGCCTTTCGTTTTTTACACCGCCGTCCTCGGCGCGATGCACGCCGCCGTCGTCATGAACGGCGCGCCCTCGATACTACGGATAGCCGTGCTTTTCTCGCTCGGCCTGTTGAGTTGGGGACTGTACGAGTACGCCGTTCATCGTTGGGTGTTGCACCGTGTGCCGCGCGAGGACGGCTTCAACCTGCCCGGCAACGTGACGCATTTGAGACACCACGCTGACCCGCAATCGCTGCAACGTCTGAACGTGCAGTTGGGGGAAAGCATTCCGGTCTGTGTGGTATATTGCCTCGTCGCGTGGGTCGCAACGGGAAGTTGGCAGTCGATGACCTATCTCTACACGGGACTGATGGCGGGCTATTTCTTCTACGAATATCTGGACTTTCAGGCACATCACGGCATGGCGCGCGGGCGCGTGATTCGATACTACAGGAAATACCATCTCCTCCATCATCACTACGACGCGCAGGTGCGCTACGGCGTCACGTCTCCGCTATTCGACTACATCTTCGGAACCTACCGCGTGGAGAAGAGAACCAGCCCCAAGCGTTACGCAGGACAGCCGCACGCCGTCAACGCACAATAGTCGTCAAAACATCTCGAACGGAATCTACAAGCGAAGAGAGAGCTAAGAGTCAACATGCGTATCGCAGTCATCTCCACCTACACACACCCCACACGTCTGCCGCGCAAAGAGCGTGGCGTGATGCAGTCGTCGGTGCCGGAACTCATCGCCAGCCTGTGCCCGGATTACGCGGAGGTCGAACTCTACAACGAGAAAGAGGCCGACATTCCGCTCGAACGCGAATGGGATTTGGTCTTCTTCTCATATCTTCATTCTTACTACGAGCACACTAAAGTGCTTTCGACGCTGTTGCGACAGAGAGGCATCAAGACGGTGGCGGGCGGTCGTCACGCGACACACTTTGCCGACGACTGCGAGAAATATTTCGATGCGGTCGTGACGGGTGAACCTGAGACCAACGTCCCTGCGCTCGTTGCCGATTTCGAGCGCGGCCAGTTGCAGAAGCGTTACAACCTCGCTTCGCGCGGCGCGGTTGAAATCAAGCCGTATCGCTACGACCTGATTGACTTCCGCACCAACGCGATTCGTCTGCCTGGCATCGAGGCTTCGCGCGGTTGTCCCTTCTCATGCAACTTCTGCGTGCTTACGGGGCATGAAAAATATCGTTATCGCCCCGTCGAACACGTCATTAACGAAATCAAGTTCAAGATGCACTGGAACCGAAACTACTTCGGCCTGTTCGACCAGTCGTTTTCGTTCCTCGATAACAATCTCGGCGGCGACCCGCGTTACTTGCGCCAACTCTGCGAAGCACTCCTGCCGCTCAAGAAGACTTGGGGCTGCGCGCTGACGTTTAATGTGCTCAAGGATGAGGAGTTGGTGCGCCTGATGGCGCAGGCGGGCTGTCGTTACATCTACACGGGACTTGAGTCGCTCAATCCCGATTCCATCAAGGCGATGAACAAGGGGCAGAACAAAATCAGCGAAGTTGACAAGACCATCCGGCGCTGTTTTTCCAACGGCATCATGCTTTCGTTTGGGCTGCTCGTCGGCTCCGACGGCGACACGAACGAGTATCTTGAGAAGTTGCCGGAGTACCTGTCAGACCTCCAATATTTCAACATCACATTCCTCGGCATCGTCTGCCCTTACCCCGAAACGCCCTTTTATCGGCAACTCCAAAACGAGGGGCGCATCCTGCCCAACACCATCAGCCGCGACTACGACGGCTACACGCTCTGCCATCGCCCGCTCGCGCTCGAACCCACCGAAGCCGTCGAACACTTCAAACGTCTCTGCCACCAACTCGGCAGCCTCTCCAACGTCGGACGCCACTACTGGTCGAAACTGTGGTCGAGCAACATGCCGCGCTACAAGACCGTGATTCTCGCTTCCGGCACCGAAATCCTGAGTATTCGCAACCCCGTGCAGAACAAGCAACGCCACTACATCGCCGGACTCGATTGGCTCGAAGAATCGGACAGAGAGCAGATGCAGCAACTAGGCATTCCGCCGCAGTATCTCAGCCCGTCGCTGACGTTTCAGATGCAGCCCACGGAAGCGTCCGGGGTGTCGCTCACTACTGCCGCGTAAATCTCAGGTCGTTGCCGTCCATCCAACCCACTCGTCCGGTTCCGGTTCGCACGCGATACCAACCGTTGCTGGTGCGTGGCTCGAAGATGTAGATACCGCCTTTTGAAAGTATGACCTCCGTCGGGGCATCAGGTCGCGGGGCAGATTTCAAAGGCGCGTCATCCATAATCACAAGGCCGTTAAAATAGCTCGCATTAGCGTTCGAGTTGGCGGCGTTGAGATTGCCGCTCGGATTCATATTGGCATTCATGTTCGTACTCATGTTGCCGTTCGTATATCCGCCCGCGTTCATGTTGCCGTTCATATTGCCGTTCGTGTAGACGTTCATGTTGCCGCCGTTCATGTTGGTGTTCCTGTTGCCGTCGGCGTAAGCGTTCTGATTCGGCGGTGACTGCTGCATAGCGTTGGCGTTGTAAGACTGTCGGGGCGTGGCGACGTTGGTTGGCGGAGGCGGAGCAGATTCTATGACGTTTACGTTGGCAAAATCGAGGCCGCTTGAACCACTTTCTGCGCTCGTCTTGATGTAGACGGCGGAGGCGAGAACGACGGCGAGCAGGATGATGGAAACGGCGCAGGACGCCACTTCCAGTAGCGAGTAGGAATGGAGTTCGACCTCGAAACGTTCAGACGTGTGACGCACATGTCGCCAGACATTTTTGATGCCACGGGCAATAAGCTTCTGGAACTCTTTGATGCCACGGTCGAGCAGATTCTGAGAGTCATAGTATTGCATAGGCTTGAGAATATTCTGAGGTTGCTGACTGTGTATGACGGTTGGGATGCGTGTTCAATTTTTCGCGCCGTCGTCCGCCGTGTCCATAATCGCTTGCAGGGAAGGGTCGAGTTCTCTGCGTCGGTTGCTGCTGCTGGTAACAAGGGTTGACTCGTCCGGTTCGATGTCGTTTTTGATGCCACCCGTTTTCGCTGCGTCCTGTGACGCGTCCATAATCGACTGCAATGCGGGGTCAAGTTGCCGCATCGCTTTGGTCAGTCGCCAGCGTTGGCCTCGGTTGAAGTAGGTCGGGACGGGGAGCACGAATCCTTCCGTCTCTTTGACGGTCTTGGTGCCGGAGATGGCCTCGCCCAGATGTTCGGCTTCGATTTGTGCGTCTATCGCATCGAGCACGCGATTACGCGCACGCGTGTATGCGAGTTGTTCTGTGGCGGCGAGACAGAGCGCGGCGAAGACAAACCACGCGCCAAGCGGCGGGCTGAGGTTGAACAAAATACTTCCGACGACGAGCGCGATAAGTGGTTCGACAAAGCGTTGGACGAAGTAGATGCCGACGAAGGGAAGCGCGGTCAGGATGCGTAGGTAAGAGGTGCCGCCGTAGCGACTGTGCCAGCGACTACGCCCGCCGAGTTTCTGTATCAGTGCGGCAAGGCGATGGTAGATGGACATCAGCAGAAAGCAGAGGAAAAATACACCCAACGCCTGTCCGCTGTTTGCGGGATTACCCGCGAATTCAGCGCCGCGAGTGTTCGTGGGAAGGAAAAGCAGCACGGCTCCGGCGTAAATCATGAACGTCAGGGATGCGCCGAAAAAGTCGCTGATGTTGAAATAACGCTCTCCGAAATCACAACGAAAAAAGACGACGATGGTTTTCGCAAACTGACTCGCTAAAAATTCCACCAGCGCAAAAATGCTGCGCGGGTCGGTATAGTTGTCGATGCGGGCGGCCTGCTGCGGCTGGCTCATCTTATTCACCTCGCTGGTCGAAACGTATTTTCATGTAGCTTTTGCCCGTCAGACTCCATGCGCGCCCCGTCTTGAAGAGATAGCCCTCAACCAGAAAATCGTTCGATGCGCCGCCCTTGCGTAGTTTGGTGAAGTCGGCGGGCGGCACGTCGTAGTCGTAAGACTCGCTGGTGCCTGCACTCATGCTGTTTTGTCGTCCCTGACCTTGTTGCGTGCTCTCGCTCGTACCAGTGTTCGTTGTGGTGTGTCGATGCCAGCTTTTGCCGATAACGTCCGCCGCCCATTGATTAGTCACGGGGTCGCCGTTGGCATGAAAAACTTTCGTGTCGAGATTGCCGAGAAGCGAATCGGCTTCGTGCTTGCCTTTGTCGCCGCCACCGAACGCGGCGTAGTAGTTCGGCAGGTTTTGCGTGAGATAGACCGTGCAGGCGCGTTTACTGCGCGCCTCGGCCTGAAACTTCATATCAAACGAACCGCAAAAATTATGCGACTCGTCAGCCCACAGGAAGACTGGGTTGGGATTCTGCTGTTCGTTGCGGCGCAGCATGGCCTTTTGCCAGACGTACTTAAAGAGCACTTGCGCGAACCTGCCGCTCTCGCCGTATTCGTTGACGGGCAAATCCAGAATGATGATTTTGCCGAGTTGGTCGCTCATCTCCGGCACGATGGTGAGTTTGGTGCTGAAAAGGTCGTACATTCTGCCGCGCAGGAAAGTATCGGCCATGCTGGTAAACATGGTGACGATAATCGAGCGTGTTTTGTCTGCGAGGAGAGGGAATTCTTCCATCCAATAGTCGGCGGCGGCGAGAAAATCACGCTTACGGTATGGCGGAAGGTCTTCGAGCTTTTGCAATCCGTCGCGGACGCAGCGCAGGCAGAAAGACTGTCGGAGCCATTCTTCGCTCTGTAGTTGTTCGGGATGATGCGGGGCGCTTCTAATCACGTCTCGCAACTCGTCGAGTTTGAGGTTTCCGGTCGAGACGTAGAGGATGTCGATGGCGTTTCGCATGACCTGCTTGACCGTTCTGTCCCAAAAAGCGTCGTTCTGTCCTGCGCCGCGCTCGTTGGCGTCGAGCACGTAGCGAAACATGGTCGCCAGATTATCTGTGTCGCCTGCGCCCTCGCCGGGTCGCTTCATCTCATAATGGAGGAAGTTGAAATAATACTGGTTGCCGGGTTTGAAAATGATGAGGTCGTCGGCGCGTCCGGTGGCGTCGGCATAGTGCTGCCAGAGTTGGCGTTCGTCGGGTTTGGCGGTCAGGACGAGGCCGCCGAATCCCGCACGCAGATAGGCCTTCGCGATGGCCTGACCGCTTCCGCTCGTCTTACCGGAACCGAGCGCGCCGAAGATTTGCACGCCCTCGAAAGCGTCTCTGAGCGTCCACGCGTCGGCAGCGGAGCGTGTGAAGGAAAAGAGCGGAGCGTCGAGCGAGAAGGGGTCGTCGGAAGCGAGGTCAGACTGGTCACGGCTCACGCCGGATAACCATTTTGAGATGCGACTGATGAGGCTTTCTGCCTTTCTGACGTGCGGCGTCGGAGGATAGAAAAGCGCCCTTTTGAATTTGCGGATAGTATGCGCCGACGCGTCTTTCGGTCAAGAGTGAGAGCGCATGATTCACACCGCGCACGCCGTGAAGTGAAAAGTTCGATGACAAATTTGTGTGCGGAAACGTTCGGATAAAGATAGAATCCGGCGACGCGTGGAGAGGCATGGGAGATGAACGATAAGAGCCAACAGAAAGTCGTGCTGACGCACCGCACAGAGGCGCTCTACGACCCTGACAATCTACGCATCATCATCGATGTTGAATCTTTGAGGTCGCCGGATGGAAAGTTTGGAACACTATTTTACTTAGGTTCGGCGAGATACGAGGAGGGCGACGCGGCGGTCGAAGAAGCTATCATCGAACAGATGCGGGGCGAGATTCAGGAGGAGTACGCGCGCGAAGGAATGTACGCCGAATTCAGCGATGGAAAATTCTGACGAAAAGAAGTTATCCATAAAAGCAACCTCCGTGTCGTTGCTCGATTACCGCGCCACACCTCAGAGTGATGCGGAGTTAATCAAGCAGTCCAGTTTTGCTCCCGACAAGGATAAAGCACTTTTCTACTCAGGGCGGGGTAATAAATCACTGGCTCAGGAAGCGGTCAGACGCGATGGTTTGCAGACGATTGAAGCGACGGAAGGCGGCAAGCGTCTGGACACGCCCGGACGCCATCCGTTCTACGGCAAAGAGGCTGCCATCGAATTATGGGACGAAGCCTCGCGCAAGTTTGCGCGGGCGGCGGAAGGTAAAATAACAACTTGCGTGGCGGGCGCACCGACGGAAGGCACGTTTCGTCGCGTCGAACTAAAAGAAATACTCAATAATCCAAAGATAACGGAAATCAACGGCGTCTCTGCCGAGACGTTTCGACAGGCATATCTTGTCGGTCAAGGCGCGGGCAAAGGCATCGACGCCGAGCGTCGCGGCCTAGATAATGCCTTCGCGTCAATCGTCAAGGCCGAGGAAAAGTATCATGCTCCGGCGCGAGCATCGCAAGGCAGGGGAACGCAAACACCTGAGCCGGAGAAGAATTTAGTCGTCGCCGCGTCTGCCAAAACTAAGACCGAGCCTGCCCGAATCAAAGTTGACAGGGTTGGTGCAGGAGCAAAGGAGCGTGCGGAGTTGGTCAATCGTTTGAAGGCGTATGAACGAGCCTGTCGTGCGCGAGTGGAGCAGACGCCGCAGAAGCAACGCGATAGGGGGAGACAGTATGAGTGAGAGGCCGCTCGATAAGTTTTTGAGCAAAAAGAGTGCGGGCGCGGAACCCGCCACGGGAGATGCGGAGGAAACGAACTATCGTGCCTATGGCATCGACCGCACGGGTCGCCCCGTCCTGATGCTCGACGTGCGCGGCGCCGACGGGCATCGTCTCGCGCTCTCGTTCGCCTACCTGATGAGCGCGGAGTTTGATGCTGCGGGTGAAATGGTCTTGTCGTTTACAGACCACCGCGTCACTGTGCGCGGTCGGAATCTGCGTCGTGTCTACGATGCGGTGCTGACGCACACGCTGCGCTTTCTTCAGGAAGAGGCGCAAGATGCGAACCGCGAGGATGAGACTTTTATCAGCGAAATTATGGTGGAACAAAACTAGGAAACAAAATTCGCATCAAGACCGCACTCGCATCAAGACCGCGACGACCTCGGTTCGTCGCGGTCTTTCTTTTGCGCTTCGCTATTTCACGACTTCAAAGTTAATCCACTCCGTCGCCGTGCGTCCCATCCGTCCTTACGCGTTCCAGCGCAGCGAGAGTGTTCAAATCAAACTACAGCGCAGAGCTAACCACACGACTCCACGGGCGAAGCGACCGGAGAGAATTTTCGTGTCATTCGTTCGCGGGGTGTGATGGAAAGTGAAGCGAGAATCCGTTTAAGGAGAGTGAGAGGGCAGAAATGCTGCGACGGCGAGTTTGGCCGAAGCGCAGCGGCTGATTGAGATAGCAAAGAGGAGGTTAGAGATGAAACGAAACAAACTCATTTTGGTGCTGGCGGGTTTTACGCTCGCGACGCTTCTTTCGTTGCTCACGATGTTTGCGAGCGACGCGAAAGCACAGTTCCACGGCCAGCAGGGCGTAACGCGATACACATGCAACGCCGATAACGTCTACATCTACCAGTACGCTACGACGCGTTCCGAGCGTCGCGGAAGAATGGGTCGCGGATGGGCGTTTCGCGTCTACCACTATGCGGACGCCAACTGGGCGTTCGGTGTTCACAACGGCACGCGAGTTTCCGGCTACGTGCTGCGCGAAAAACTGTGCACCAGATAAACGCACTGGCCATCGGCTGTTGTTCACCGGATAAAAACTTCTAAGGAGAAAGAAGATGAAAAGCACGATTCGCACTCTGAGCGCGTGGCTCAATCCACGTCGCATGTTGATTGTCGGTCTTCTGTCGCTGGTCGCCGCGTGGAGCGTGTTTGCGTTCGCCACCAATCAGGCGCTAGCGGGCGACCGACGCAGGATTTGCTCCGATAAAGTCTACGTCCGCAACTATCCGCAGGGGCGCGCGTGGGATCAACTTTACAGGGGTCAGACGTTTGAGGTTTACGAGTACCGCGCGAGCGGTTGGGCGCGCGGCTTCGCGTACGGACATATCAATTCCGACAGAAGCCCTTATCGCAAACCTTACGACGACGTTTGGATACAAGTCTCCGCATTCTGCCCGCGATAGCGCGTGGCGTTGCGCGGAGACCTACGGGATGCGCGCCCTCGGCGCATCCCCGTTCGATAGTCAGGAGGTAGCATTACATGAAAACAGAAAACGAGGAGGCCGACGTGTTTGAACGAGGTCGAAGAAGATTCCTCGTCGGGGCAGGAGCGGGAGTGTTGGGACTCGGCATCGTCTCGCTGTGTCCTTCGAGTATCGTGCAGGCCGAGCCGTACGCGGTTCCGGCGGGATGGAAGTCTTTTTTCAAGAGTCTGTTTCGCTTCGCCGGACAGTTGGGGATGACAGCCCTGAGCTTCTCGCTCGCACACTACTTGAACAGCCTCAATCCGGGCGTGAGGCAGGAAATCGACGGAAGCCTGTCGAAAATTTCTACTGCCGGATACGGCGCGGAGCCGACCGCGACCGGGCGTGTGATGGCTAATGAGTCGTCCTTCTTCACGCCGCTCGTCAACCCGACGCAGTTGCAGAACGGCTTTCTTCTTAAGGCTTACGTCGTGCCTTTTTACGATGTCAGCCGCAATCCTGAGAGCCGTCTGGGTTCGGTCTTATCGACGCCGACGATGGCGACCATGCCGTCTGTTGCGGAGGATTTGGAGCGAATCGGCTTCAGCACCGCAGAGAGGTCGAACCTGCTGCTGCCGACGAGGGCGAAGCTAAATTCCTACAATACGGAGAATCTGCCGGACACATATCTGACGCGCGGCGGCAGCGTCGAGGCCGATTATCGCCCCATCGACGCCAATTCCGGCGACCTCAGAGTGCGTGTGACGCGCAAGAGAGACGGCAAATCCGAACGCCTCGAACCGCTGTTGGAGAAGACTTACGGCGTCGAACTCGCCGCCTAAAATCAACCTTCGGCGCGGCGTGTCGCTGGCAAACCGGACAAGCGTTATTAGTGCCAACCGGAACCAAAGCTATCGACACGCCGCGTCGCTTCCGTCTCCTCAAGTACCTCGATGAACGCTCTGCTGCGAGCGCGACGAACGACCGCCGACCGCCCGTTTCGATTTGGAGAGAGAGGACGGTGCTTTCATGTTGAGAACATTTACACACATCGCAATCTTGCTGCTCGTTCTCCAAGCCTGCGGCACGGTTGATGTTTCGGCGCAGGGGTGGAAAGAGTACCGTGGCGGAAATTATCAGTTGAGAATTCCGGCGGATTGGTCGTGCCATTATGACAGCGCGACGCGAAGGACGTTGGCTGTCAGTTCAAACCGCGACGTTTTTCTCAGCGTCAGGAGTGCGCCGAAGAACGCGCAGCAACGCCTCCCCGACAATCCGACCCAACTCAAGGCACGCATCGCGCGCGAATACGAACTCCTTAACGCGACGGACGGCACGCGCTACGACGTGACGACCAGAAATATAGCTGTCGAGGTGGTTAATAACCTGCGCGGCGTCGTGGTCGAATTGACCGCGATTGTTCCGGCCAACAGCGACGACGGCAAGCTCTACTTGAAGAAGTTTGCAGGGTTCGCGCTCGTTGCCGAAACACGCGACGCGTTTTACTTCGCCACCATTCTCTGCTCGTTGGGGAGTTTCACTTATCACTCGACCGTCATGAATCGCATCATCAACGACCTCCGTGCGGTCAATGCGGAGATGGACGAGTCGCCGCGTGCGAATCCATTGGACGGAGATTGGCTGCTCGCTTATGGTGAGGGCAAGTATCACATCAATCTCGGCATGAGAGGCAATTCCGGCGTGATGAGAGTGGGCTGGCGCGATGCGAAGGGGACGTTTTTTATCGTCGAACAGCATGTTACTCTCGAAACGAGACCCGATGGATTCATGGTCGTCGGCTCGAACCCCGTCTACGTCAGCCAACACACAGAGGCTCCCGCGTACGCGGCGGACACGCTCTTGTTTCAGCGTCAGCCGGACGGTTCATTCGGCGTCTGGGTGCGGGATGGCGTCTACGTGAAGGAATGGACGCCCGTCGAGATTCGTTCGCCCCGCGCACGGTAGTCTTTCGAGACGACGGAAGACAACGGACGCCAATCAAGAAAACGCGTCGTCGTTTGTCATGCACAAACGACGACGCCTTTTCTGTCTAATCTTCAACGCGTCTGCGGGAGGGAGTCGGGTTGACGGGTCGCACTTCTTTAGCGTGCTAGTCTTTAATTAACGCCCAGTTTGTATGAGATTTCCACCAACTCGACACGCCAGCCCCTGTTCTTCATTTCTGCGGCAGACTCCGACGTATATGGCACGTATCGGGCATGCGCGTCTCTGCCGGAAGGAAAGATTTTATTAAGCAAACGAATTGAGAGCGGTAAAGGTGGCCTGACCAGCATGTATTTACCCGCCGAGCGAGACTCCGTTTTGAGGATGTGCTCGATTCTGTAGCCTCTCAATTTACAGAACTGGTAATAGACCTCGAAGGCGAGGAACGCGCCCATCTGTCGGGCGCGGGTCCGCGGGCGACCGTAACGTATCACCCATTTCAGCCATTCAACTCTACCCATAACTGCCTCCCTCATCCGAGCGGAAACCTGACAAGGTTTTATAGCATCAACCGCCGTCATTTGGTCAATACCGCCGGAACCCGACGCCTGTTTGATAGCAATGAGCCGGAAGCCTAACGGCCTTCTCTGCGCTCACGACTATTATACACGTGGTCGCGAACCTTTGTGCTTGACATTACAAACAAGCGTAACTATAGTGCCCGCGCACTTCTTCTCGGTTAAGCAAAAGCCTCGCTCGCCATTAAGAGTTCTGCTCCAGCTTAATTCTCCGTCAAAATTACGCCTTTTCCCTGTTGTTCAAAAATTGTGCTCGCTTGAGCGCAACTGAACATCTAGGCGGAGTTCTCTGACTTCCTCTAACAAACTATAAGGAGTAGCGTACTATGCGTAAGCAAGTTGTCTTTACTCTCGTCGTGTGTCTCGCGCTCGTTCTCGGCGTCGGAGTCATGTGGCGTAGCGTGCGAACCAACGCACAGGCTCAAGCGCCCGCTAGGGCGACGATGCGTGACCAAGACGGTCAGCCGAATGGCCGCGCCATGAACGACCCTGTAACGGGCGATTCCATTAACGCGAAAGCAAAAATGGCGCGCGAGGGAAACGAACAGGCCGTGCGTCAACTGGCCGATGAAATTTTCAATACCACCTACTTCGCTGAGATACCTGAGGAAGTCCGTCTGGCAGTGAAGGAACGCGTGGTACGTCAGGAACTGGTCTACCGTCAGGGCGCGGAAGGCACGCGCGAGGAAGATGTCGCGATGGCCGTTAACCGTCTCGCCGACAAACTCGAATTGCCCGCCTACACCAAGACCAGCCCCTTCCAAGTAAGAATGCTGCGCGCAACATTGAGGAACGGCTACCCCAACTTTATCGCACAAGGCACAAACCCGCAGAACACGGGCTTGAAAAAGGCCGTCGGCACGCGACTCAATCCCGACATGTCGCCGCTCGAAGCCGTTTTCGGAACGGCTGTGCTGCTGCAACAGAAGATGCGTAACACGGAATATCAACTATCCCCGAAAGATTACGCCAAGAACATTCATAAGAAAGAGGTAGAGCAGTGGCAGGCCGCGCGCAGAGGACAGATGAGCGTCAAAGCCCCTGAACAACCGTTCGGATTTTCCGACGCGAGTAAGTATCAGGAGATACGGGATGCCGTCGCGCGCAAAGTCGTGAAGATGAGTATGGCAGACTTGCTCACCATGCCTGACGAATTGTTGGATAACCTCAGGATTGAAAGATAAAGGAGACCGTCATGAAAAAGTTTACTTTCATATTGAAAACCTTCTGCGTGCTCCTCGTCCTCGCCGTCAGTGGTTGTACCGGAGGTGGCGGGACGACATCGAATCCGAATCTTCCCAATCCGGGTTTCACCCTTATCACCCAAACACGAAGCGCCTTTGGGATTGAAAGACCGCAGCCGTTTACCGATGTCGCGGGAATCCAGAGAAGACAGCTACCTCCTGATGCGACCGGCTTCATAAGAGATTTTGAGGCCACCTCAAGTTCTTCCGGCATCCTGCCTGTGGCAAACGGTGTGGCACCAGCTTTTTGGGCGATAGGAGAAGGTAACGGCCCCTGCGCCGGACTGGTCGCCTTCGGCGGCGTCAAGCGCGGCGACTATAACTACCTGACCTGCAACGGCGGATTGACGTTCCCCTTCGGCTTCACCCCGTTCGGCTTCAGCGCGTCGGAATCAACGACGTGGACGGCCACGGGCGTTGACATGAACACCCAATACGGGATGCCGATGCTTCAGGTCTACGACGCATACGGCAACATGGTCGCCATCATGCCAGCGACAGAGTGCGGTTACACGCCTGAGAGTGAAGAGGCTCCCGCCAGCACATGGATGTCGGGGAGTTCTGATGCGATGATGGGTTTGCCTTCCGGCTCCTACACGGCGGACATCATGAATCAGTCGATGGACGATACGGGAACTCCAATCGGCTTTATCAGCTTCAGGATTTTCAGTATCGAGCCTCCGCCCGACCCCTGTGACGGTGGCGTCCAAACTACGTACGGACGTGAATCGCTGATGCCGCCGACGTGCGAGCCGATGGTCTATTAAGACAGGACGTGTCGGGTTCGACAGAGATTTAGAGAACAGTTGTTAGCCCGACAAGTTGCTTAAAGCAGCGACGACTCATCAGTCAACTACAACATCGGAGTGCACTACTCCCCTAACCCGTCGATGCCCCGTGAGCAACAACTCACGGGGCATCGCTCTTTAATCTCTAATGTCGCGCACGTCGGGCACGCGCGGGCGGAGAGCGAAGCGCGGCCAATTCGGAACGCAGACGCGCAAGCGCGGGGTGCGTGGGATTGAGCGCCGCGAGTTGATTGATAGCGTCGCGGGCGATGAGTTCGCTGCCCTTCATGAGCCCGGCGGCGGCCAACTGCTGCCACGCGTCTTCGTATCGGGGATTTGACGTGAGCGCGAGACGATACGCGTCGATAGCGCGGTCGATGTCGGGTGGCGTCCCTCTGAGAAAGTTGTTGCCGAGCGCGGTGTATGTGCCTGCGTCGCCGGATTTGACGGCCCCGCGTGCAGCGTTGGAAGCGGCGGCAGCGTTAGAGGCGTTGGGAGTGTTGGCGGCGTTCGTTTGACGAACCACGGCGCTCGCCTGTCGGACGACGGCGGTGGACGGCTGTGTTCCCGTCCGTGTGATGATGAAGGGTTGCGCCTCCGGCTCCCTGCGATAGAAGACGCGTGGGTGTTGCACATCTTTCTCGACGGAGACGGTTTCGCCCGCGCGAGGCGGCTTGTGCGTGACCTCGCCGTGAGAAACCTCTCGCCCCTCACGACTGTTGCGGTTGCGCGCTCCTTGCTCGCGCTGCATCTCCGGCACGCGGTCGGCGGCATAGTCGAGCCACTCGCGGACGTAGACCTGGCCGTCGGTCGGTTCGGTGTCCGCCGCAGTGGTCTTCAACCCTTCCTCGACGAGCGCATAAGTCAGATAGCCGTGTCCCAGACGGCCTGCGCCGAGCGCAACTTGATAACTCTGTGCCGCCGTCAGGACATACATGCCTTTCTCGTAGGCGAGTTGCGCCAGCCCGCGCGTGTTCATCGGGCCGCGTCGCTTCTCCTCCGCTTCGAGAGCCTGACCGGAATTGCATGCGTCAATGACGAGCAGCAGTTGCCCGGCGTCGATGCCCTCGAAGGCGCGTTCGAGTTCAACATCCGAAATGGCATGGTTGAGTATGCTTTGAAGATTGACTGAGACTTCGCGTGCGGTGCGTCCGCCCGTGTAGCCGAGGTCGTGCGGGATGATGTAGAAGCGACCCTGCTGCGCCGTGCCGTGTCCTGCGAAGTAGACGACAACGGCGTCTTCGGGTTGCGCCGCGCCGAGGTTCGACAGCGTTGCTGGCAGAGACGACGGCGTAGCGCCGCCCGCGTTTCCCGTCAGGCGTTTGAACACCGCGAGGATGTTTTCTTTCGTGGCGTCTTTATCGAGGAGCGTAATCATTTCGACGTGCGCGAAGCGTTTGAGGCCGCCCTGCCGACGACTTAATTCGTCGCCGAAGGCACGCGCATCCGGCACGGCATACTTGAGATTGAAGGCGCGATTGGCGTACTCGTTGATGCCGACAGCGACGATGTAGAGCGTGCCCGCGCGGCGCAGGCTATCTGCGCCGCGCAGGATGAGCGAAGCATTGCCGCTCTTTACGTTATCGCGGTTGAAGGCGTAAGCGGTCAGGTTGTTCTCACCCGCGACGAGCGGGAGGGTCGTCTCGACGACGGCCTTGCCGCCGCGCAGTTCGATGTCGCCGCGCCACGCCTCGACGAGCGAGCCGTTGCGAAACAGACGCACGTCGCGTGCGCCGCTCCCGCGCACGTGCGTCGCGTCGGCCATTGCTTCCGCTATTTCAATCTTCACTTTCACTTCGCGCGAAGTGAGCGACGCAGCGACGCCGCCGCTACCATTACCGCCGCCGCGCGGCACATCGCGCAACTCGATGCGGAGTTGCGGTTGGCGTCTATCCTTTTGTGCGATGCTCTCTGTGGCGCGCGGCCTCTTGTCGAGCATGATGTCGTCGAGCAGCCCCGGATGATAGAACTCGTTGAAAAAGGCTTCGACGGGTTGCACGTCGAACAGGTCGGGCGAGAAGCGCCAGAGGATTTTGTTCCACGCGTCAGGAGTGCCGTCGAAAAGGCCATCGGGCGAGACGACGAGCCAGTCGCCTCCGCCGTCCACTGTGACGAGCGAGGCCAGTGGTTCGCCCGTCAGACCGTCCCACAATTGCGCCGCGCCGTCGAAGCTCGACGTGACGAAGAAGCGCGCGTCGGGCGACCAATCTACGTCGCGCATCCCTGCGCGACCCGCGAGCGTGAGAGCCTTGCGACGCGTCGCCATGTCCCAAATCTGCACCTTGCCGCCCATGCTGAGCGCGGCGAGATACTTTCCGTCGAAGCGATAGACGAGGCGGCTCAGTTGCCGATTGGGATTGGAGAAAAGCGAATCAGCAGCGTTGAGCGGCGTCTGCTCGCGCATGTGGAGCAATTCGGCCCCGTTCGCGGTGTCCCAAATTCTGATTGAACCCGTGACGTCGCCCGTAGCGATTTGGCGACCGTCGGGGCTGAACGTCAGCGCGCCGATACCGTTGCCATAACCTTTGTGATAAGCCTCGAACACGCGCAGGAGGCGTCCCGTGCCCGCGTCGTAAATCTTGACATCGTTCTCGGAATTGACGGAGGCGAGAAGTTTTCCGTCGGGACTGAAGGCGAGCACATTGATGCCGATGCCGGGCACTAACTCCTTGAAAGAGTCGGTCAACTCTTGCAGACGCGTCTTCTTTTTCGCCGTGCCCGGCGACGCCGCCGCGTCAGTCTTCTTTTGGGGCGGCGGTGCGACAGCGACGGTGCGAAGTTCGCGGCCTGATTCCGCGTCCCATAGTTTGACCGTGCCGTCGGATTCGCCCGTCGCCAGCCAGCGCCCGTCGGGGCTGAAAACGAATTCGTAGATGTAATTATCGAAATTTCTTTCGTCGGGTCGTCCTTTGACGGTGTACATCTCGCGCCGTGTCGCGAGATTCCACACTTTGACTCTCCCTTCCGCTGCATGCGCGGCCAGTTGGCGACCGTTGGGATTGAAGACGAAATCGCCGATTGACGCTTCCTTGCTGCTGCCGCCCATCCTGACGGGCGCGCGTCCCGAACCGATTTCCCACAACATCACGGAGCCACCGCCCTGAGTCGCCAGCCAGCGACCGTCAGGGCTAAAACTCACGTCGCCGACGCTCGGCGTATCCGCGCTGAGCGTACGCACCTCGCGCCCCGTGGCAACGTCCCATAACGTCACCGCCCGCCCGTGGAAGCCGCCACTGCCCGTCGCCAACATGCGCCCGTCGGGGCTAAAGGCGACATCGCCGTGCGCTCCTTCGAGTTTGCGGATTTCGCGTCCGGTCGCGGCGTCCCATATTCGCACCATGTCGGCGCTGCCCGCCGCGACCTGACGCCCGTCCGGGCTGAGGGCGACGCTGCTCACGATGTTACGGGTTTCGACCTTGATGGCGCGCAGCATTTGTCCCGTCGCCGCGTCCCAAATTCTGACTGTGTTTTCTTCGAGAGTGCTATCCACGGAGACGAGGCGGCGACCGTCGGGGCTGAATGCAACATCTCTGACGGAACCGCTCGCCGTCAGCGTATGGAGTAACTTACCCGTGGCATCGTCCCACAGCTTGATGGTTTTATCATCGCCGCACGACGCGATGATGCGACCGTCGGGGCTGAAAGCGACGCCGTACACATCCTGACCCTCGATACTGAGCCTGTTGCCGATGGCTATTAACAGAGAGTCGCTTTCCTCTTTCTTATTACGGAAATGGCCTTCGTCAATCCGCCTGGTGCCGTGCATGCCGGTGGTTCCGGTCTCTATCTTGAGCGACGTGTCCCAATTGCTGACGGCTCCGTCGCCGTGACCCGTAACGAGTGATTTGCCGTCGGGGCTGAAGGCGGCGGAGAAGACGGTATATGTTCCCTCGTAAGGAATGGAACTCATCTCATGCCGCTCGCCCGTCGCTACGTCCCAGAGCGTGAGCAGGCCGCGCAGGTCGCCCGTCGAAAGCCAACGACCGTCGGGGCTGAAGACGACCGGCTCCTGTGCGCCATACAACGTACGCAGCACGCGCCCGGTCGCTACATCCCAGATTCTCACCGTGTCGTCGCGTGCGCCCGTGGCGAGCAGTCGCCCGTCGGGGCTAAAGGCCATCTCCGGCGCAACGTTATGCGCCGTCTGCATAACGAGTTCGGGCTTGCCCTGCGCGGTGACGTTCGATTGCGAAGCGGCGCGCAAGCGTGCCGCCGCGTCTTCGACACCTTTGAGCGCGCGAGCCTCACCCTCGCGGTCGTTAATTTTCCGGTAGGTGATAACCGCGAAAGCGTAGTAGTCGTGCGCCGTCTGATACTTGCCGAATACATCATGAAGCTCGGCAATCTCGTATAGAAGTTTTGCTTTGCGCGTACCCGCGCCAGCATCGTGCATCAGCGCGAGTCCCCTCTTGTAAAGCAGCATGGCCGCGTGCAGGGCTTCCTCCGCACGCGCTTCGTCGCCCGCGCGGTGCAACATGAACGCCAAATCGGCCATCGTGGCGGCAACCAGATAGTTGTCTCTGCCGAGCACTTTAATGCGTAACGTCAACGCCTTTAGTGTGAGCGAGGCGGCGGGCGAGTATTCCCCGTTCCGAAACAGTTTTAGTGCTTCGCTCCTGAGCCGTGTGGCTTCTGCGAGAGCTTCTTTTTGCTGCGCCTCTGTCAGAGTCTTGTCCTGCTCGATTGTTTCATCTTGCGCCTCGGCCTGAACGTTTGCTGCTCTGTCGGGCGTCTGCTGCGACGCGGCGACGTGCGAGAGCGTGAGGCACAGGAGCACGACGCTCAGCGCATGGAAGACGACGCGTTGAGGATTGAAGGGACGCGGGGCGGACATAAAAACCTCCATTCAAACTTCAAGAACTTTCCATGTTGTGCATGACAGCCACAACATGCTTGATAGCTAATGCGTCTGTTTTGCCATTCATTACAGCCAATCATCAGTCGCGCCCTGCTCTGTAGCGATACGTGAGTGGAATTTTGACCAGCAGCGGATTCCCCGCGAGAGTTTTGACGCGATAGATGGTCTGCGGCAAAGGTTCCTCCTGCGTGAGCTTGCGCTGCTCGTCGCTTCCGGCGTCGCGTTCGGGCAGCGTCCAATTCCGGCCACTACCGCCAACCTGTTCGAGCCGCACTACTTTCGCACGCCACGCCTCCTCCCACTCGCGTACCTGCGTGCGCGAGAGTTGGAGCGGATTGCGCGAGATGGGGAAATCGAGTCGCCGTTCGGTGACGACAATAATCAATTCTTCTCCCAACTGATCGAGGCGGCTCGGATTCATGTTGAAGTAGGGCGGGCGGTCTTGCTGTGCGGGAATTTCGATTAAACGTCCTGCCTCGACCCGGTTGTCGCCGCCGCGTGTGCGAAGCGTCGGGAAGATAAGAAACGGCGCGGACGCCGTGCCATCCGGGTAGCGTTCGCGGTTGATAACGTAGAGGTATCCCGCGCCCGGCGACTCGACCGTGATGCGTATGCGTTCGCCCGCACTCACGTCGGCCTCCGCTTCGGCACGCACGGGCGTCCACTCCCTTGTCATTCCGCCCGCCTCGTTGTGGACGATGATGCGCGCCTCGTCGTCCGGCGCAGCCACGCGCAGACGCCAAACCGTGACGCCGATAAGTTTCTCCACCATCCCCGTCGTGTTCGCGTCGGCGCGGCGCTGACCGCGTGTAGGAGACTCATGGAGAGGAGCGGCGGGCGACGCGTACGACATGTTCTCGGAATACGGCGCGACTCTGTAGACGGGCGGAGCCTTCGGCGGCGTTCGCCGCGATGTCGCCCCGACAGGAGGACGACGGCGCGACGTGTCCGACGCACGTCGGGACGTATCTGCCGGACGCCTCTTTGTCCTTCGCGGCGGCTGCGAGTTTTTTGTAGGCCGAGGCCCGATGAATCTGTCGTTGACGAGTTCGCGCGTCTCAACGTCGGATTGGTCGTCTTGCCCTGCGACGGATGATTGCTGCACGTCCTGTGCGTGCGGCGCGGCGGCGGGCGCATGCAACAGGGCGGCGCAAAGCACCAGCGCACACAGGATGGACGGTCGCGGTCGAATTAGATTGTGCGGAAATTTCATCACGGCACCCTTTTGTTCGGCGGTCGAAATGGTGAAGCGCGCTGCCACGCGTTGCGACGAAAAAAATCCTTCCTAACTTCTAAGACGTTTTTTGCCTGCGGAATCCATCAAATGAATTGCTCTCGAACGTGGTCAGGGAAACGCTTCAGCACGCGACGTTGACATGCCTCGGCGTATGACGTTTAGCGGTATTCCAGTTTGATTAAATGCAGCATGACGTCGCCTGCGCCACGAACCGTCGTCAACGGACATGTCTTGTCTTTCTCGGCTTCAACGCGCTGAGGGAGGTCGGCGTGCGCGTCGAGGAAATTCCGAATCACGGCGGCCTGCTCTTGATTTTTGACGGCGCCTCTGTCGTTCGGATTAACCGCGCCCCTGACCGCCTCGATTTCGCTGATGCTCTGCTTCGCGTAAATCAACCAGACTTTTTCCATCCCCGCTTCACCGTAGAAGGCGAACCAGTTCTCGCTCGATGGAAGCGAAACCTCGCGCTCCGGCGGAATAACTGCCGAGCCGTAGTCGGCTTCGGGGTCGGGAAATAAGAGCGTGTAGGCGGGCACGCCTTCGATGAGTTCTTTGCGACTTTCGTTGATGATGTAGAGATAACCTTGCTGCTTGAGAGCGACGTGGAGGCGCAGACGGTGGTTCGTCTCGAAAATTCTGTCGCCCACGACGCAGAAGGGTTTGCCTTCGGGATTGTCGCCGCGAAATTTCTGCGCTTCGCGCCAGTAGTCGAGCACTAGACGCGACTCCGCCGGAAGCGACGTGGCGTCTGAAACCGCAGAATCCTTGCCTCGCGGCTTGCTCGACGGACGCGAGACGAAGAACCAGACACCCAACGCCAGCGCAGCGATTAAAATCACCATGGCTCCCATCCATCCCGCACGACTCTCTTTCGCCTGCGCGAGTCGCGCCGTGCGTTTGAACGGAAACCACGTCCGGCGTTCAAGCGGCGCGTCGTCGTGAAGCAGTTGCGTCTCACCTTCTGCGACCGCTTGCCAGAAGTCCGCACCGAAGTCGTCGGCGCGTTGGTAACGCTCCTGCGGGTTGAAGCGCAGCGCCTTGAGAAGCGCCGCCTCTGCCGCCACGGGCAGCGCGGGACGCAATAATCTCGGCGGCGGCATCGCGTGTGCTCGCTGCATTTCGAGGATTTGGTAGTCGGATTCGGGGCGAAACGGTTTGCGGCCTGTCACCATTTCGTAGGCGACCAGACCGAGCGCGTAGATGTCGCTGGCGGCTCCGGCGTGCTCTCCTTTGAGTTGTTCGGGCGGGAGATAGTTGGGCGTGCCGACACGCAGCGCGACGGGCGTGCTTTCGGCCACCGTGGAGTTCTTAATCTTCGCCACGCCGAAGTCGATAACCTTGACCGCTTCGACTCCCCTCTCGTCGCGCACCAACATGATGTTGTTGGGTTTCAAATCCCGATGAAAGACGCCTTTGTCGTGTGCGGCGCTGAGCGCCTCGCCAATCTGCCGCACAATCGACGCCGCGCGACGCAAGTCCATTCCGTCGTTGTTCATACAATCGCGCAACGTCTCGCCCGCAACGTATTCGATGACAAGATAGGGCGCACCGCCCGGAAGCTTACCCGCGTCGAACACGCCAACCACGCCCGCGTGTTTGACGCGCATTAGCGCCTCCATCTCCTGTCGGAACTTCAAGACCGCATACTCGTTTCGCAGAGATTCTTCAAGCAACACCTTGACGACCACTTTGTCGTCGAGCATGTGGCTACGCTCGGCCAGATAGACCGCGCCCATGCCGCCCTCTGCAATCTTCTCTTTGATGAGATAACGCCCGTCGAGCAACGTCTCTTTCGCAAGGTCGTTTGAACGTGGAAGCGCATCACCATCCGCGAGGCGTTCTTTGACAGTTTCAAGCAAATTCCCGTCGAATAATTCGGCGGCGCGCGGTTCGTCGGTCAGCAGCGCCTCAACCTCGCGACGCAGTTCGTCGTCGCCCGCGCACTCTTCGTCGAGCAGTGCATCGCGCGCGGCGGGGTCGAGGTCGAAGCATGCGTCGTACAAATCACCGACGCGTTTCCAGCGTTCAGGCGTCATTCGTTATTCGCCCTCGTTTCACTGCGCGGCTTCCGCTGTCCGGCTTCCGCTGTCCGGCTTGGTTTCAGTTGCGCGTAGAGAAACGCTTTGGCTTTTCTGTGTTCGCGTTCGAGGGTCGCCGTCGAGATGGAGAGCAATTCGGCGGCCTCGTCGATACTGAAGCCCCACACCGTCCGCAGAGAGAAAATAAGACTCTGGCGTAAGTTCAGTTTTTCCAATTCTTCGAGCGCGAGACGGATGTTCACCAAATCGTCAACGGACAGGCCGAACGCTTCGGGTTCGACCTCTCCCTCAGCCGCATCCGCGCCGACGGGCACGTCCTTAGCGCCGCCGCCGCGCTTAATCGCTTCGCTCATTCGCAGGTGGTCAATGAAAGTGTGGAGCATCATTTTCGACACGACGTTGATGAACTGTGTGCGACTGTTCCACGGAATAGCACGAATTTTTTCTACGTCCATAATCACCATGTGGACGAGTTCGGTGGCCTGACTGATATTGTCGAGTTTCCTGCCGCGAAGATAGCGACGCGCGCGTCGTCGCAGGTCGTCGTAAATCAGCGGCAGCAAGTCTCGCAACGCGCTGTCGGCTCCGTTGCCCCACTTCCTGAGCAGTTTCGTCACTTCGTGATTCTTTATTTCCTGCGGAAACGACGCCTCCAACAGATGACGATTTAACCTTTCGACCGCGCTCTGCGACATCCTGCTCCGCGCGCCGCGCAACAGAACTTGCGCATCCTCCGGCAACTTGACGCCGCCGAAATAGTCAGCGTGATGGAGGTCGCGGCGTTTCAGAATCTCATTCAAAGCGGAGACGAATGTGGCTTTGAGTTCAGTCGTGGGCGGTGAGTTTCGCGTACACTCGCCGACGGCGGCGAGCGTCTCCGGCGAGAGCAGTTCGACAATTCTTCGCGCGGGCGTGGGCGACGACTCTTCAATCGCTCGAACGAGTTTCGTGCAGAGGCCGCGCCAGTCCGTCACGTCGTCCGGCGAGAGCAGCGAAGAAATGTTTGAGAGTGTCATCCGGTAAAAACTGTCTGTGTGGAAAAGGGTTTGCCATTGAAAGCACGCGCCCCGTCGCGGCGCTTGATGAAAGCCTTGTGGTCGGCGCTGGATGGCCGTCAGGCTTGTCTCTTGTCAATGGGTTCTCTGAAGAAAGCCTGTGCTCTGTTTTGGCGAACGTTGCTTTGGGGAAGCAAGCGGATTGCGGTTCGACGGCGAGAAGGCCGCAATGTCTGGAACCGTCTTTAGTAATTTGTGAGTCGGTCGGGAAAGCTGACGAACGGGAGAGTCGTCAACAAATTAAGTTTGCAAGGCGCGGAGAATACGGCAAGCGACAAAACATAGTCAAGAAATATAAATAACACGCGCGAAACGTCTCTACGTTTCGACCATGCGCGTCGAGACTCCTAAACAGTTCGACTCGTCGTTTCTGCCGATGACGTAGACGCCGCTATTGATTTGGCTGACGCGATAGACGCGCACGCCTGCGAGGTTCTCTGTGAGCAGGCGGACGAGTTTTGAAACCTTTTCGCCAGAGCCAACTCCGCGTCGTCCTTCCATTCCTGCTCGCCCACTGTCACGCGAAAGAAATCCTCCACGCTCGTTTCCGCGACGGGAGTTTCTGCGTCGCTCGCGGTTAATGCGCGAAGTCGCTCGATAGATATTTGGCGTTGAGCCGCGACAGCCCGCGCGTCACGTCGCACAGGCTGTCGCGGCTCAAGGGATTCGTGAGGTTCGTTTCCGGCTCACTGATTATCGACGAGTGCTTCGATTAAGTTCTCTGCCGCGTCATCGACATTGGCGAAGAAGTTGAAGCCCGTCAACGCTTCGACTTCATCGACGCTCCGGCGATAGGTGCGCCAATCCGAATTGATGGAACCTGAGTTTGGCATAATCACGGCGATGGTGCGCGTCGAAGTCGTCACGCGCGTCACGTCGTTTGCGCCAGTGGGCAGAACGATGATGACCTTCCAAGTCTGCGAGGGAACGGTGACGTGCCCGCCAGCAATCGTGCCCTGTGTGCCGTAGCCGCCGGAGACGATGTATAACTCGTTGCCGGAGGTGGCGAGCGTCCGGCAGTAAGTTTCCAGACTCGCCCACGGTCCCTGATTGTTGGCGGGCAGTTGCGGAATCATGTTGGTCATCAGGAAAGTGGATGAGTTGTCGGCGACGGTCTTGGTGCGGTCTGCCGAAGGCGTCATGTGTCCACGGTCATAGCCGGAACCGGAATAGTCTGTGCCCTGCACTCGATACCAACCGGCGGGCAAGGTGGTGTCGGCGCGGAAATCATCTTGCCGGGGCGTCGAACCGAGCCAAGTGCTGTCGAGATGCCAACTCGTCCAGACGGGCATGCCGAGGTCTCTGTGATAGGCGAGCGCGTATTGCGTCTTCTCCATCAAGTAATTTGTAGGCTGATTAACGTCGGTCACGGCGTTGCTCGGATTGCCCATCGTCAGGTGCACGCTGGTGGAGACGGGTGGCGTCGGGGTGGGCGAAGCGACGGCTGTAATTTGGATGTCGTCGATGTTGAGACGCGACGCGCCGCCCGCGACCTTGCGGATTTCAAAGCGAATGGTGCTCGTCGTGTTGATATTGAAGGAGGCGGTCTGCAAGGTGGTCGAAGTTGTGTTGACGGTGGAGCCGACTTTCGACCATGAACCGCCGCTGTTGGTGGACTGCCATAACTCCCAACTGCTGTTGGCGTCCGTGCCGAATTTGGCATGCTGGACGGAGACCGTGCCTGCGCCCGTGCGGTTGAAGTTCATGCGGACGAATCCCGTGTCGCGGATGCGTGCGGAGTATGCTCCGGTCTTGCGGTCGGTCGAGAGATTGCCCATCAGTGCCTCGCTCATGTACCACTGGCCGGAGCCGAGTGCGACATTGGCTGCCGCGTAGCTGGTCTTGCCGCCCGCTTCAAAGCCTTCCGTCATGTTGGAGGTCTGCGAGTCGGCAGCCGTTAAACCGAAGAAGCAGACCAGCAAGGTCATCGCGCAAACAAGTACTGTCGTTCTGAGTTTCATGCGGTTCCTTTCGTTTGAATCAAGGAGATGGGTCGCTCCGAGCGGGCAGACTTGCGCCCGTCGAAGCACACGGAGGGGGAGTGCGCTGGCAATAAACTTCAAGCACGTCGAGGCATACACGTGGAGGCATGCGAGGCGTGGTCGCCGCCGGAGACGCTTGACGTTCGGTGAATCAATTGAGGAGAAATCGACGGAAGTTCAATCGTCGAGGGACATGCGCGAGTGCTCATACTAACGTTTTACTTGTGCCGACAACAATGGAATTTTCTGTTAATTCCGTCATGAAATCGTCGTCGTTGCGCGTCGAGAGCGACGCATCTGGCGAGCAAGTGCACGTTGAAAACGTCGGGCTGGTTCGAGGCGGGCGCGGGGAGGTTGGGTTATGATGAGAGAGTTTTTCCAGAGTATTGAGAGGATGGCGAGAGGGGCGCGCACATCAACATCGCCGACGCACACCACATGAATCGAGAGAGCATCAAGGTGCTGCGGCTGCGCGACATGGTTCTGCGTCGAGAAGGAGGCTGGCCGCGACGCCTCATCCATCTCGTCGCCAGCATTGCGCTACGCCTTTTTTTTCGACGCATCGAAGCGAGCGGCATCGAATGCGTGCCGCACACTGCCCCGCTCATCTTCGTGCTCAATCATCCGAACGGTGCCATCGACCCTGCGCTCGCCTTCTGTGCGCTGCCGCGCAGCGTCGCCTTTCTCGCCAAGTCCACGCTCTTTCGCATCCCCGTCGTGAGCGCGGTGGTGCGAATCATGGGCGCGCTCCCCGTCTACCGACGCATTGACCCCGGCGAAGACGCGCGGCAAAACCTCTACACCTTCCGCGCATGTCACGCACGACTGGCGCGGGGTCGCTGCATCGCTCTGTTTCCCGAAGGCGTCTCGCACGATTCGACGCAACTGCTGCCCATCAAGACGGGCGCGGCGCGTATTGCACTCGGCGCGTTGTCGTTCGCGGGCGACGCAGAAGAGGCGTCGGCGTCGCTGCATTCGCTCGCCGTCATGCCCGTCGGGCTTTACTACACGTCGAAAACTTCGTTTCGCAGCGAGGCATTGATACGCTTCGGTCGCCCGTTTGAAATCGAGCGGGTGGAGGTTGACGAATCGGGAGAACCGCCGCGCGATGAAGTACAAGCACTGTCGAACCGGATTGCGTCGGCCTTGCGCGAGGTGACGCTCAACACGGAGACGGTCGATGAGTTGGAGGAGATTAATAAGGCCGAGCAACTTTTTTCATCCATCTACGAAACGATAGATTTTCGTCGCTCGCTCACCGAGACGTTCAATGTGCTGCAACGCCTCGCCGACGGAAACCGCATCGGCGGCGCACACACCGAAGCGCAAACCGAACGACTCCGCAAACGCATCAACCGCTACGAGGAAGAACTGAGACGCATCGGCATCACGCCCGACGCGCTCTCCATCTCTGCGGCCAGGAGAGGCGACGTGGCGCATCATTTTCTCTTTCGGATAGCGATTCTCGTCTTGCTCTCGCCCTTTGTGGCGGTGGGCGCGCTGGTTCATCTTCCAGCCTACGCGCTCTCGATTCTTCTCGCGTGGCGCTTCAAGACGCACGGCCCCGACACCATCGAATCGACGGTTAAAATACTCGCCGCCACTTTCTTGATGCCGCTCACATGGATAGCCGTCGCCGTCTGGATTTATCTTCAATACGGATGGCTGCCAGCCGCTCTGTCGCTTCCGCTCGTCGTCGTTTGCGGCTACGTCGCGCTCCGCACGTTGGAAGAACTCTACGACATGCGCGGCTGGCTCAAGGCCGTCTTGATACTGCTCCGTCGTCGCGGACTTTTCCTGCGGCTTTTACTCGAACGCAGAATCCTGCATCATGAAATCGGACAACTTGTGAAGGACGAAAAGCGTTGAGAGAACATTTCAAAACAAAGGTTAGCCGCGGAGACACAGAGGCGCAGAGGCACTTAACAAAAAGGTTTCTATCTTTTCACCCTTAATTTTCTCTGTGCCTCTCTGTGTCTCTGTGGCAAGTTTTAAAACGAAAACTAAGTTATCGAATCGGTAATGCACATTCTATCCATCGAATCTGTCAGCAAAAACTTCGGTCTGAAGCCGCTGTTTCAACAGGTCAGTCTCGGCTTCGACTCGAACGACCGCGTGGGCGTCGTCGGCGTCAACGGTTCCGGCAAGACTACTTTCCTGCGTCTCATCGCCGGAGCGGAGACGCCCGACACCGGGCGCATCGTGTTCGCTGAAGGCGTTTCAGTCGGCTACTTGCCGCAGAACCCGCCCTTCGAGCCGGAGCAGACGGTGCTCGACGCCGTTTTTGCCGCGAGCGATGCGCGCATGAAACTCCTGCGAGATTACGAACACGCCTGCCAACAACTCGCGTCGCCTGTCGGCGCGGACGGCGGACGCGATGAACAACGCCTGTTGAATCGCGTCTCCGAACTGGCGCACCGTCTCGAAGCATCGGGCGCGTGGGATTTGGAGACCAACGCCCGCACGGTCTTGAGCCGTCTCGGTATCAGCGACACGACCGCCGAGATGCAGACGCTTTCCGGCGGACAGCGCAAACGCGTCGCGCTCGCACACGCGCTCATCGCCAGCCCCGAACTTCTCATCCTCGATGAGCCGACCAATCATCTCGACGCCGAAACTATCTCATGGCTCGAAGCCTATCTCGCGCGCGCGCGCAGCGCGCTCCTGCTAGTCACACACGACCGTTACTTCCTCGACCGTGTGACGACGCGCATCCTTGAGATTGACCGTGGCACGGTGCAGGCGTTCGACGGAAACTACGCGTACTATCTGGAAAAGAAAGAGGCACAGGAAGAAGCGCGCGCCGTCGAAGGGCAGAAGCGAGAGATGCTGATTCGACGCGAACTGGCGTGGCTGCGTCGCGGCGCGAAGGCGCGCACCCGCAAGTCGAAAGCACGCATCGACCGCGCGGAGAGTCTGATGGCTCAGCCGAAGGAGAGCGCGCGTGCCGAACTCGACATTTCGGTCACTTCGAGTCGCATCGGCAAGAAGGTTTTGGAGTTGCGCGACATCACCAAATCCTACGACGGGCGCACACTCGTCGAAGGTTTCAGCCACACGCTCACGCCCGGCGAACGCATCGGCATCATCGGCCCCAACGGCGCGGGCAAAACAACTCTGCTCGAAATCATCACCGGACGCGTGGCGCCCGACCGTGGCACGGTCGAAGTCGGGCAGACTGTGCGCTTCGGTTACTACGATCAGGAAAATCGTGCGCTCGACGAACAGCAACGCGTCATCGACTACATCCGCGACGTTGCCGAACAGATTGAAACCGCCGACGGCACTTTCATCACTGCGTCGCAGATGCTCGAAAAATTTCTTTTCACGGGCGCGATGCAGTATGCGTCCATCGCCAAGCTATCGGGCGGCGAACGTCGTCGTCTCTATCTCCTCCACGTGCTGATGAGCGCGCCAAACGTCCTCCTGCTCGACGAGCCGACCAACGACCTCGACATCCAAACCCTCGTCACACTCGAAGACTATCTCGACGGCTTCGGCGGTTGCCTCGTCGCCGTCAGCCACGACCGTTACTTTCTCGACCGCACCGTCGAACACATCTTTCGTCTCGAAGGCGAAGGCCGCATCCGGCAGTATCCCGGCAACTACTCCGCTTTCCTCGAAGCGCGCACGAAGGAGGAAAGCGAAGCCGCGCCCGCCGCGACCAGCGCACGACCCTCCAAGCAGGAGCGAACAACAAACGCCACGGCAGCACCACCGTCGAAACGAAAATTAACTTTCAAAGAGCAGAGGGAGCTGGAAGAATTGGAGATTCGCATCGAAGAAGCGGAGCGACGTGCGAGCGAAATAGAGACGGAACTGACCGCCAACTCGACCGACGCATACCTCGTCCATCAACTCTACACGGAACGCGAAAAGCTCACCGCGCAACTCGCACGCGACCTAGACCGTTGGGCGGAGTTGGCGGAGTTCGCATAAAGTCGTGCCACCTTCATCATTTTCGCCTTCACTTTTTCGCATGACCCCTCGGCTCTGGTACATGAATGCCGACTTCGAGGTGGAACTGTCCTGCACGACGGGCGCGTACCGTCGTCTTCCCGCCTTCGAGTCGCTTAACCGTCGGCTCGCGCCGCACTTGCTATGGCTCGCGCGAACGGGCGATGCGCTCCTGCTCGCCGAGCCGTGGCCTCGTTCGCTGCAAACAGAGGCCGCGCGTCGCGGAGTGGAATTAGTCTCTCCTTTGAGAGCGAGTGACGGGTCGGCTCGTCTCTTTACGCCGTGGGGTTGGACAGAGAGCGCGGCGGCGATTGGCAGACAAGCGGGAGCAGTGGTCGAGGCAGTTCCCTTCGACATCGTGGCGCGTGTTAATTCCAAACTGTGGAGCCACGCGGTTGAACAGGAGTTAGGCATCGCTCTTGACGGGGCAGCAGTCGCTACCACGTTTGAAGAGTTGGAGGAAGCGGTCAGACGCGCGTGCCCGCGCGCCGATGACAAATGGGTCGTCAAGAGTGCGTACGGGTTTGCGGCGCGCGAACGCGTTTTGGGTAGAGGCTCGACGTTGGGCGAGCCGCAAGCGAAGTGGGCGCGAAGGCGTCTCAGCAGGGGCGAAACTCTCGTCTTTCAACCGTGGCTCGAAGTGGTTCGTGAATACGGCATCGTGTTGGAGATTGACAGAGGCGGGGCATGCTTGATTCACGGCATCAGCGACTTGCAGACCAACGGCGCGGGCACTGGACGCGGGTACATTCTCGGTCGCCCGCCCGCACCACATCGCCGCGCGGAACTCGAAAGCGTCGCTCGCGTGGTCAGCGGACGACTTTTCAGCGAAGGTTATTGGGGCGCGGTCGGGATTGATGCGCTTGAGCACGCGGGCGGCTTGCATCCGCTACTGGAAGTCAACGCGCGTTACACGATGGGTTTCGTCGCGCTCGCCGTCGAGCGCCACCTCAAGCCTTCGGAGCCGATTTTTTGGAGCACGACTCACCACGTAGTAGACGACGAATAATGAACGCGCAATGATGAATGATGAAAGAAAAGCTTTTGTTATTGATTCATCATTTATCACCCGTCATTCATTGTTCATGTTTCGTCGTTCATCGTTTCCTTCGTCTTTGCGGCGGCGGGTTTTTAAGTTTTAAGAAGCGACGGAGCGGAGTTCGACGCCTTGCAACTCTTTCTCGCCGGGAGCTTTTTCGCCGGGGAGTTTGGCATCTTCCACGCCTGCACGCGCCGCCGCGTGTTCAATCTCGGAGTTGACTTCGCCGCCGATGAGCATGGCGAGTCCCGTCAGATAAAACCAGAGCATGAGGATGATGACCGCGCCGAGCGAGCCATAGATTGTGCTGTAGGTGTCGAAGTAACGTAGGTAGAGTCGAAAGAGCATCGACGCGATGAGCCACAGAGCGACGCCCACAACCATACCGGGCAATACCCAACGCAACGCCTGACAATGGACGTTTGGCGCGAAATAGTAAATCAGCGCGAAGGCCAGAAACACGAAGGCGAGTACGATGACCCATTGCAGCACGCTCCACGCCAACGTGAACGCCGCGCCGAAGCCGAACCTCGCGGAAACCGCGTCGGCGATGTGCCCGCCGTAGAGGACGAGCAGCAGCGCGGAGATAATCAGGACGGATAGCGCGACCGTCAAGGCGATGGCGACCAGACGCGACTTCCACCACGGGCGCGACTCGCGTACGTGATACGCCTCGTTAAAGGTATCGACAATCGACAGCATGCCGTTCGACGACGCCCAGATGGCCGCCAGTAGTCCGAACGATAGTTTGCCGCCGCCGCTGCTCTCTGTAATTTCGTTAACCGTCTCGTAGATGAGCGTGTAGGCCGAGACGGGCACGACGCGACTCAGATATGACAGCAGACTGTTACGCAACTCCGTACCGCCCTGCGCGAAGAGTCCGAGCAACGCCGTCAGAAACAGGAGCAGCGGAAAGAGCGCCAGCATGAAGTAGAAGCCGAGCACCGCCGCGCGGTTGAAGATGTCGTCGTCGTTAATCTCCTTCCAGACACGCGCGCACAACTCCCTCCACGTCAGCCCTCCCATGTACCAAGTGAATCCCGAACGCATAATTTTTACAAAGAAACGACCCCAAGCAAGCGGTCGCCCTCTATCCCCTCGACTGTTTCAGTCAAACACCCCTGTCACGATTTGACACTCTCTACAACTTTGATAACCCTTCGATTTTCTACCCGCCGATTTTCCGTCCGATAACAACTCTTTAATACCTTATAGCCGTACCCACCCAACACCTCCGTCCAGACACGACTAGCCCCAACAACAACCAAGCAAGCGACGCATCTTTCGTCGCCTCGGACACGAGCAGTTTTTCTTCCACACGAAATGTAAAAATATTCTACGCTCAAAGCCTCCGCGTTGAAACAGAAATACGACTCCACACCTCAACTCACGTCATACTAATACACTCAAAGACGTGCTAACTCGAAAACCAACCGCTCATCAATCTCTCGTCGTTCACACCGCTCTGCGCTTCCATATCACCGCTTGTCATTCGTTGACCGCTTCCCTGTCGCTTCAACCGTCGTTATCGGACTCGTAGTGAGATGAACGAAGAATAGACATCGGAGAAGTTTCCGACTAATAAATGTGTCGCTAGAACTGTGCATGGAATCTTGGGTAATGGTTTAATCTCAGGCATGAATTCTGAAACGAAGAATGAAGCAAGACTGGCGCTCGCAATCCACGGCGGCGCGGGCACAATCCGCCGCGCGGAGATGAGTGCGGCGCGCGAAGCAGCTTTCAGGGATGGCTTGCGGCGAGCGTTGGAGCGCGGTTGGGAGACGCTGACGGGCGGAGGCGCGGCGCTCGACGCGGTTGAGGCGACGGTGCGTGTGATGGAAGACGACCCGCTTTTCAACGCGGGGCGCGGCGCGGTCTTTACGCACGATGCCGTGCATGAAATGGATGCTGCCATCATGTCGGGCAAGGATTTGCGCGCAGGGGCGGTGGCGGCGGTCGGCAGCATCAAAAATCCCGTTACGCTCGCGCGCCGCGTCATGGAGGAGACGGAGCACGTTTTGCTGTGTGGCGTCGGCGCGGAGGAGTTTGCGCGTCTGTCGGGTTGCGAAACGGCGTCGCCCGAATATTTCTTCACAGAGTTTCGTCATGCACAACTCCTGGAAGCGCAACGCGAAGGTGAAGTGCGTCTTGACCATACACCCGTCAAAAAATTCGGCACGGTCGGCGCGGTCGCGTGCGACTCGCGAGGGAATCTCGCGGCGGCGACTTCAACCGGCGGCATGACCAACAAACGCTTCGGGCGCATCGGCGACAGCGCGCTCATCGGCGCGGGCACTTACGCAGACAACCAAACTTGCGCCATCTCATGCACAGGCCACGGCGAATTCTTCATCCGCGCCGTCGCTGCCTACGACGTGGTGTGCCTGATGAAATACAAGGGTTTGACTCTGGCGGAAGCCGCCGAGCGAGTCGTCGGGCAGACCTTGCGTGAGATGGGCGGCGAAGGCGGCCTCGTCGCCGTCGACCGCAGTGGAAACATCGCGCTGCCCTTCAACAGCGAAGGCATGTATCGCGCGTGGGTCTCGTCGGGGCAAGACGCGCGGGTCGCTATCTACCGAGACTGAAAGCAATTAAAAATGCACAATTAAAAGTGCAAAAACGAAGATGCAGAGCGTGCCTCGCTTCTTTGTTTCTGCACTTTTAATTTTTACTTTTCCTTTTCAGCCATGCTGATTGGGGATGTCGTCGTGGACGACTTTGACGGGTGTGCGTTGTTCGCGGAAGCGGCTGACGAGTTCGATTGAGCGACTGACGTTATCGGCGAGAATGACGAGCAGTTCGCCTCTGCGCGCATTGTTGAGCGCGTAGTCGATGGCTTGCGGCCCGTCGCGGAATTCTTTGACGGGCAGGTCGGGGTTGACTTGCCGGATGCCTTCGATAACAAGACGTTTGGTTTCGCCGGGCGCCCGCCCGCGCAGGTCGTCGTCTTCGCGGACGATGATGTCCGTGAACATCTGCGCGGCGATGCGTCCGTAGAGCAAGAGGTCGTCGTCGCGTCGGTCGCCTGTGCCGCCGATAACGCCCGTCTTCGTCTTGTTCGGAAACTTGGCGATAAAGCGTTGGAGGGCTTCCATCCCGGCGGGGTTGTGCGCGAAGTCGATGAGCACTGTGAAGTCGCCCATCTCGATTAAGTTCAAACGTCCGGGCGTCTGCGCGACGGAGGGCACGAAGGTCGCCAGCCCGACGCGTATGTCTTCGATGCTGATGTTTTGCAGATAGGCGGCGAGCGTCGCGGCCAGCACGTTTTGAATCATGAAGGCGGCACGCCCGTCGTAGGTCAGAGGAATGTTAATGACCTTCTCGACCCTCACCTTCCAACGCCCTTTGAGCAGCGTCACGTAGCCGTTCTCGAAGACACAGGCGATGCCGCCGTCGCGCGTATGCTCGACGATGTGCGAGTTCTCTTCCTCCATGCTAAAGAGCGCGACGCGCCCCGGCGTATCTTCACGCATCAGCACGACGAGTTCGTCGTCGGCATTCAAGACAGCATAACCATTTTTGCCCACGGCGCGCGGCACGACGGATTTAACGCGCGCCATATCTTCAATCGTTTCGATGTCTTTCAAACCGAGATGGTCAACCGTGACGTTTAAGACGACGCCGATGTCGCAGCGGTCGAATCCCAAACCCGCGCGAATGATGCCGCCGCGCGCCGTCTCAAGGACGGCGATCTCGACGGTCGGGTCTTTCAGGACGAGTTGCGCCGAGATGGGGCCGGTGTTGTCGCCGGGCTGAATAAGACTGTTGCCGATGTAGATGCCTTCGGTCGTGGTGAAGCCGACGTTTAAGCCGGAATTCTTGACGATGTGCGCGATGAGACGCGTGGTGGTCGTCTTGCCGTTGGTGCCCGTGATGGCGATGACGGGCACGCGCGAGGCCGTGCCGGGCGGAAAGAGCATGTCGATGACATGCTCCGCGACGTTGCGCGCAAGGCCGTCGCTAGGCGCAATGTGCATGCGAAAGCCGGGCGCGGCGTTGACTTCGATGATGCCGCCGCCGTTCTCCGTGAGCGGACGCGTGATGTCGGGCGCAACCACGTCGATGCCCGCTACGTCCAATCCGACGATGCGCGCGATGCGCTCGAAGAGCGAGACGTTGAACGGATGCACGTCGTCCGTGCGGTCAATCGCGGTGCCGCCCGTGGAAATGTTCGCGGTGCTTTTGAGACGGAAGATTTCACCCGCGGCGAGCACTGTGTCGAGCGTGTAGCCATGCGCGGCGAGGAGGCTTTCGGTCTGCGCGTCAACGTCAATCAACGTCAGGACGTTTTCGTGTCCGTAGCCGCGCCGTGGGTCTTGGTTCGTGCGGTCAATCAACTCTCGAATCGTCCGCTCGCCGTCGCCCTCGACGTGCGCCGGAATCCTTTCGGCGACCGCGACGAGGCGATTGTTGATGACGAGCGCACGAAAATCTTGTCCCGACAGCGATTGTTCGATGATGACGCGACGCGAATATTTTTTCGCGAGTGGAAAGGCTGCGCGGACTTCTTCCAACGAATTCAAGCCGACGGTGATTCCCTTCCCGTGATTGGCGTCGAGTGGTTTGACGGCGACGGGAAAGCCGATGCGTTCGATTGTCCGCTCAATCTCCTCCTCGTCGGTAATCTGTGCGCCACGCGGCACGGGCACGCCCATGCTGCCGAGCAGTTTTTTCGTCGCATCTTTGTCGGATGCGAGGTCAACGGCAATCATGTTGGTGCGCCCCGTAACGGTGGCTTGGATGCGCTGCTGGTTGACGCCGTAGCCGAGTTGGACGAGCGATTGCGTGTTGAGACGGATGTGCGGGATGTCGCGTTGGCCTGCTTCCTGCACGATGGCTCCGGTCGAGGGGCCGAAGCGCACGTCCTCGCGTATCTCGCGCAGACGTTGCACGTCGTCGGCTAAAAGTTGCTGCAACTCCGCGAGCGATTTTCCGTCCGCGAGGTCTTCAAATAGTTTGACGGAGGCGCGCGCGGCGTAGCGCCCCGCATCCTCTTCGATGTAGCTGAAGACGACGTTATAGACGCCCTTCTGCGTCGTCTCGCGCGTGCGTCCGTAGCCCGTATCCATTCCGGCGAGCGTCTGCATCTCCAACGCGAGATGCTCAACCACATGCCCCGCCCAAGTCCCTTCCTCGACGCGCCGCAGAAACCCGCCGCGTTTCTGATAACTGCAACCGTGCTCGACGAGACCCGGCATCAACTCACGCAGACGAACCGTGAAACCCTCGATTTTGTCTGTCGGCTGCTGCTCGAAATCTTCCAGGTCGAGCCGCATCACAATCAACTTTTTCCAGTGACCGCTCCAATAGTTCGGGCCGCGCAACGCTTTTATTTCGAGAATACGCATGTCGAGATTCCTTAAATGGAGTGAGCAATAAGCAGTGAGCGGTAAGCTATAGAAATACCTTGAGTCGGTCTTCAGCGAGTTTAATAGCAGATTAAAAACACAATCGTTTTCATAACTGCTTACTGCTTACCGCTCACTGCTTACTGTTATTCGATGTCCGGCAGCAAAAATTCTTCGGTGACGGGAATCGGTGTGCGGTGCGTCAGGTCGTATTTCAGGCCGTCGCGGAGAATGTGCAACTGAATGCCCGCGACGGCGAATGGTTCTGCGTCGGCAACCTCTGCGATGTCGTTATAGCTGATGCGTGAACCGTCAACGATGGTCACGGTGCCGTCGCCGTGGACTTCGAGTGTCCCATCGTTGGAGATGATAACTGCGGTGTTCTCGTCAATGCCGATGCCGAGTTGGCGTGGATTGTAGGAGACGGCGGTGATGAGTCGTGTCAGACGTCCGCGCTCTGTGAAGTGCTGGTCGATGATAATGTTCTGCAAAATCCCCAAACCCGGCGACAGGCGTATGGCGTTCTTGTGCGGATGCGAGGTGGCCTCGCCGCGCACAATCATCGACGCGCTCATCCCTGCTGCGCCCGCGCTCGACCCCGCCAGCACAAGCGGACTATGCCGCACGCGCTCTTCCAACAGACGCGCGAACTCCGTGCCACCCAACACGGAGGCGAGACGCATCTGGTCGCCGCCGGAAATAAAGACGCCGGTCGCGTCCTGAAGCAAAGCTTCGGCGTCGGCGTCTATCACTTCCTGACGCGAAGTGGCACGGAGAACTTTGATGTGTTGGAGGCCGAGTTTGCGAAACGTCTGCGTGTAAACGTCGGAGGAAAATTCCGGGTAATCGGAAGCCACGGGCACAATCAGGATGTGCGCCTCGCTCTCTCCCGCCAGTGCGACGAACTTACGAAGCAGCCGACGCTCGTTATACTTGTCCTCCGCGCCACCGATAATTACCAAATGTCCGCCGATGTATTCAGGGTCAGTGAATTCTTTCATTAAACAAAGTACAGTCAAACAGGCGTCGATACATGTGCGACGACCACCGTTGTCGTCGTTACCGCTTCCGCCTGAGTTGAACGACAAACTCCTTCCTGTGTCGAGAAAGCTAATTGCGAATCTTTATTCTTAGTTGATAAATTTTTCAGGCGCAACTTCCGCCCGCGAAGTTATCGGGACAGCCAACCGCTCTGCGCGTCTATCAGACAGAAACTTCGCTGTTGAAGATGTCGGTTCGAGGGTTGCGATGGTCGTCTCTATTCCTCTCCGGCGAAGCGTCCGCCGTTGGCGCGAAACTCTCTCACGTCCTCTTCCGACATCTCTTCACGTTGGGCGATGCTTTTAATATTATCTGTTAAAGCTTTTCTTTTATTGTGTACCTGTGGTAGCTGGCTGCTCTGTCGTAGCTGGCTGCTCCTCTGTAGCTGGCTGCTCGGAGCGGCCACCCAGAATTCAATCCCCTGCTCTTTTCCGTAGCCGATTTGCATACCAGCTTTTTTAATCAAACCTTTGGCCTTGAGCTTCACCAACGTCTTTTTAACAGTGCTCTCAGGCATCCCCGCGCGCTCGGCCAATTTCCCGTTACTTATTGAGCACGTTGACTTATTGAAGCCCCAAGAGAGACGATAAAGCTGTAAGTAGACGGCTTGCTCCATCGGGTCGAGCAGTCTGAGAAGATGGTCTGTGACCTGATGCGGGATTTCCAGACGCCCTGCAACCTCCGGTAGACTGGCGATTAAATCGACATGATTCTGCTTGTCCTGTGGTAACTGGCTGCTCTGTTGTGGCTGCCTGCTCTGTAGTAGCTGCCAGCTACCAGGTCTACCAGGTGACTCCTCTGGTAGCTGGCAGCTCTCCTGTAGCTGGCTGCTCTGTGGTAGCTGGCTGCTCTCTTTGGCCTCGCGTTCTTCGCGTTTTTTGAGCGCGATAGCCATCGGGTCAAGATAGAGTAGCTCGCTGCTTTTCGTCATGCTGCCTCGCCTTCGAGCACGGCCTGTTCGTGCCAGATTGCTTGTTCCGCCAGTTCGCGCGAGACGGTCTGTTCGCCAGCCACGCGTGCGATTTCGTATGCGTAACCACAGATACGCAGGATGTCGCGTGGCACGCCTCCCGTCGAAGAATAAATCAGGTCAATTACATCGTCTGAAAAAGGCATTGATATTTCGGCGAGTTTGCAGCGATGCTCTAGCATGGCTTTGGCTTCCGCGAGGGTGAGGGGACTGAGCAGGGAATACATCACAATGCGCGATTTCAGCGCCTTATTGCGCGGCATTTTCAGACGCTCACGCAGTTCAAGCTGTCCCGCCATGACGATTTGGAGAAGTTTGGCCGTATTACTCTCGAAATTGAGGAATGAACGCAAAATCTCCATCGTCTCCGAACCCATCCCTTGCGATTCGTCGAGCAGTAACACGACGTTCTTTCCGGCGGTGGCCTGCTCCATGATGAAATCTTTGAATTGCGTCTTTTGAGCTTGAAGGGAGCGTCGCATGGGCACGTCGAATGCCTGGCAAATACTGCGAACAAAGGCGTTAGGCGTATGAAAATCAGGGTCGGTCAGAAACGCCACCGACACTTCATCTTCGCGTCCCTCATATTCCAGATGCAAAAGTCTCATCAAACTCGACTTACCCATCCCCGCATCTCCAAGCACACAGGTTAAGCCCTGCCTGTTATCGACCGTATATCTGACTTTGTGCAGCGCCGAACGCAGCGAAGGTGTGATATAGAGCGCGGCGGGGTTGGGCGATACGGAAAAGGGAGTTATCGTGACCATATTAAGCTTTATACGCCCGTTTCTCCCTATAGTAAAGATAATTTTAAGGGTTTGACACTAAAGTTAAGTCAATTTTCCTCATCAATCCAAGATTACAACCTATGTTACTGCGAATTATTCCGCCAATGTTATCTCGTTCATAAACTCTTATTCGACCTACACTAAAACTGCGGCGACTCGGCAACTCAAATCAACAATGGTACAGAGCGAAATTACGCAAAATATTGAAACCAGAAATCTATTATTCACTATATTTTTTACCTTGACGTTTATTTCCGATAACGGAGCTTTTACGAATAAATTTATTAACTGTTGAGCTTTGCCTCTAAAGTGATTCACGCAATCCAACTCGTGGGTTAGTCTGTTATCATCAATACTCGGCGCGCTCTGTATGACGTTGAGTGTTATGTGAGTAGTCGTGCAGCTAGCCGCCAGCAAAGATGGTCGAGGAGCGCCAGCAAGTGCGTATGATTGAGAGAACGAAATCATTCATCAAATCAGTCTTTCCGGGCAGCGTGCGGATTTATCAGCAACTCAGAAGGGTGCGACAATCTCTTTATTTCCGGCCTCCCGACATGGAGGCCATCTTCTCAGACATCTATCGGAACAACTCTTGGGCAGACCCGGAGTCGGTTTCGGGCAGAGGCTCGACTCTGGCACGCACAGAAGTCATCAGGCGTGAACTTCCCGCTTTACTCAGTAGTGTAGGCGCAAAGTCTCTTCTCGATGCGCCCTGCGGTGATTTCAATTGGATGCAATATGTAGACTTGGCTGGTATCGAATACATAGGAGCCGACGTGGTGCCGGAGCTTATCGCGCGCAACCGCCAAATAGAGAAGAGTGCGGGAAGGACGTTCGCCGTCTTAAACATTACGCGCGACCCGTTGCCGAAGGTTGATGTCATCCTGTGCCGTGACTGTTTCATCCATTTTTCTTTCAGAGATATTTACGCTGCGATAGCCAACTTCAAGAGAAGCAACTCCACGTTCCTGCTCACCACTACACACACCGACGTGCGTGAGAATACGGAAATAGAGACTGGCAGCTGGCGTTCGATTAATTTGCAGTCGCCCCCCTTCAACTTCCCGCCACCCGCGCGATTAATCATCGAGGACGCCGAACTTGGCAAATGCCTGGGCATGTGGAGGCTTGAGGAGTTAACCGCATCCGGCGACAGCGCAGGCGTGGAGAAGTCGGCTTCCGCCGGGCTTTGGCGAGGGACGGGCAAGGGAAGCGACCCGGATGAAGCTTAGACATTTACTTGTCCTGGCGATGCTCGCTCATCTGGCGGTGGCGTTGAGCATCTACCTCGCGGGTAATTTCGCGTTGCTCCCCGGTGTATTTGACGGCGGCGGCATTGCTTCCTTCGCCTCGGACAGCCGAGTCTATCAGTTGCAGATGAGCGCGCTGGAAGCAACGCTCAAACAAGAGGGAATAGTGACTTGGCTCGGTACTCCTGCGCCACCGCACGTCAAACTCTACTCGCTCTCCTCCGCCGTGTTCAGCCCCTTCTTCGGACAAACCATTCTCAGCGTCGAACCTTTGAACTTATTCTATTACCTCGCAACCTTACTTCTGATTTTCAACCTGGGACGCGAAACCTACGGCGCGAGGGAAGGCTTACTGGCCGCCGGGATGTTCGCCGCCCTAGTCCCTTCGTTTCTGTTGCATACGACACAGTTGCTGAAAGACCCACTCTTCGTCGTCCTGACCTTGCTTTTGACGCTACTGTCGGTGAAGTGGTTGACGACGCAATACACTTTTGTTAAGGGTCTGGTTGCAGGTGCGCTTGGGGGGGCTACTGCCGGTTCGCTCTGGCTCGTGAAGAACTCTGCATGGTGGTTGATACTCACTATCATAGTGCTCGGCGGGTTGCTCTCTGTCGCACAGCAGGTGCACAGGCGTTCCCTCATGAAAGGAAACCTGGTGGGCATCGCTTTGACGTTGTTGATTGCCCTGAGCGTCTCGCATTTCGTGACTCCCTACTGGCTTCCAAAGGAGTATTGGACACCTTACAGGCCAAAGGCAGAAGCGTCGTCGGCGCCGAGCGTGAGCGAATCTATCGGGGGGCTTACGGTCAGCGGGAGCGCGCAAACTTCGTCGACTTCCGGCGCTCCTGTCGCAGCGAGTGGAGCGGGATGGTGGTCGCGCGTCGCAGGACGCATCGGGCACACGCGCGCGCAATTCATCGAGTTGTACCCGGATGCTGGCTCGAATGTTGACACGCAAGTGCAGTTTGACGGGGCGGGGGATGTTGTCCGCTACCTGCCACGCGCATTGCTCGTAGGGCTGTGCGCGCCGTTTCCGAGCATGTGGTTTGGCGCGGGAGAGAATGTCGGGACAGCCGGGAGGCTGCTGAGTGGGGGCGAGACTCTGCTGATGTACCTGATTGTGTGTCTCGCATTCCAGAGTCTCTGGCATAGGCGACGGCAACCGTCGGCGTGGCTGCTCATGCTGATTGCCTTGATGGGCGTCATGGCACTCGGCATGGTGGTCGTCAACGTGGGAGCACTATACCGTCAACGTTATCTGTTCTGGATTTTGTTCGTTATCGTCGGGGCGGAAAGCGTTTCGAGGATACAGGAAACGTTGCGTGTCCATCGTGCGGAGAGCAGAGGGCGAGAGGAGCGTGCGCCTGAAACCATCCGGGCTGCCGCCTTATTGAAATGACCGGAGGCTCAACGAAACCAAAGGGGTCTTTGAGACTGGCGTTGTCGCTCGGCTGGCTGGCGGGCGCGAACGTCTGCGTCTCACTCATCATCCAATGGTATGTCATCACGCATCTCGGCATCGGAGCCGAAAGCGATGCCTTCTTCGCCGCGATGATTGTACCGCAAATCGTCGTCGTCTTCTTCAGCTCCGCTTTGCTTCATGTGCTCGTTCCCTTGCTGGCATCGGGGGAGATGGAGCGCGGACCCGACCTCCGGCAAGAACTCTGGGGATTACTTTTACAGGCCGGAGTCGTGTCGGCACTTGTGGCGGCAGCGTTCTACTTCACTTCCGCCTACTGGATGAGATGGCTGGCACCGGGCTTCTCGCCCGCCGCCTACGCGTTGGCCGTCGCGCTCACGGGAATCCAGTTGTTCGGTCTGCCCTTTGCCGCCGCCGATTGCGTTCTCCGCGCGGCGTGTCGCGCCCGCCGAAGTTTCGTCTTGGCAGAAGCGGCGACGCCACTCGCCAACATCGTCGGCCTCGTCTTACTGGCCTGGGCGTTGCCGCGTTACGGGGTTCGCGCCGCCGCATGGATTACGGTGCTACGCATCGCGCTTCCGGTGGCGTTCATGTGGCCTGTGCTCGGAGGCTGGCGGCGGCCACGCCTCTGGTCACCGTCGAGGGCAGAGGCTCTGCGACGGGTCAAACCCCTCCTGCTCGGCGGGCTTTATAACCACATCCCTCCGCTCGTCACGCGGCAACTCGCTTCACTCGCTCCGGCTGGTGGTCTCTCGTTGCTCACCGCGAGCCAGCAACTCTACGGCACAGCTAACACGGTGATGGATAAAGTCATCGTCATCCCTGCATCGCCGACGCTGGCCGTCTATGCACACGGCGGCCAGTGGGGTGACTTCCGCAGCCTTTACCGCACACGCTTGAGGCTGATGACGGTGATGGCTGTGGCCGGATATGTCTTGCTGCTCGCGTTCGGCAGACCTCTGCTGGCTCTGACGGTGGGGCACGGCGGGGTCACGCCGGATAACATTAACTCGCTGTGGTGGATGCTGTCGGTTTTAGGAGTCGGCTTTGTGGCGAACACGTCGGGGCAGCCAGTCTTCGCCGCCTTCTGCGCTAAAGGTGACACGCGTACGCCCGTGCGGTTGGCACTCGTCATCAATACTGTTAGCATTCCTGCCAGAGCATTGGCGTTCTGGTTATACGGGCTTGGGGGGATGGCGTCGGTGATAAGCGCCTCTGCTGCTCTGTCCCTCCTCATTAACATCTTCTTTCTAGAGAAGTCGATTCCGGCTCTCGACGGCTCACGCTCGTCGGGCGCGCAGAGGACACGAACAGGCGATGACGCCGAGACTCCACTCGCAGCGTCGTCAGCTGTTGACGCAACGTGAAAACACCGGGTGACATCGTCAAGGGCATTCTAAAGAGGAATGGGCATGGGAGGGGAGCAACGGCGGAGTTCGCGCCAGCGTTGTTCATCGTCGGCGTGCCGCGTTCGGGAACGACTTTGCTGCGCCTGATGTGCGACGCTCATCCAGAGTTGAGCATCCCGCCGGAGATGGGTTTTATACCCGCATTGGCGGACTTACGGCGCGGGCGCGGCGACGAACTGCGTGAAGCCTTCCTCAATAGCGTCACGGGAATGGCGACGTGGCAAGACGCCAACATCGAGCGCGCTGAGTTCGCGCAGGCGCTAGGCGAGGTCAAGCCATTTACCGTCTCTGAGGGCGTGAGAGCTTTTTACAGCCTCTATGCGGCGCGCTTCGGCAAATCGCGTTGGGGCGACAAAACGCCAGCCTACTGCCTGCACATGGACTTGATAGAAAAGCTCTTGCCCGAAGCACGATTTGTCCACATCATCCGCGATGGCAGAGATGTCGCGCTCTCGTTGCGTGGTCTCTGGTTCTCGCCGGGCGACCGCGTTGAGGAATTGGCGAACCTGTGGCGCTCGTGGATTATAACGGCGCGTCGTCTGGGGCGTCGCCGCCGTCACTATCTGGAAGTCCGCTACGAGGATTTAATCGAACAGACGCCCGCCGTGCTGCGCCGCGTGTGCGACTTCATCGAGTTATCTTACGACTCGCAGATGGAGCGTTATTATGAATCCGCCCCCAAGCGGCTCGACGAGGTTAATTCAATGTACCGAAGCGACGGCACGCTGCTCATTACAAAAGCGGAGCGGCTCTACAACCAACGCTTCACCGCGAAACCGCCGGAGCGGGCGCGCGTCGCACGTTGGCGCAACGAAATGGACGCCGGGACGCGGGCGGGCTTTGCAGGCGTGGCAGGCGACCTGCTCGAAGAACTCGGATACGCACATGGCTGAAAATACCCCGCATCACACTCGCGCCGCTCTGGTCGTTGCACACCCCGGCCACGAGTTGCGCGTCTACGGCTGGCTCGAAGCGACGCGTCCGCGCGTTTTCGTGTTGACGGATGGCTCAGGGCGTTCCACCCGCTCGCGCATCGCATCGACGAACAGGGTGCTGACTGGTGTCGGCGCAGCACACGGCGACATCTACGCGCGCCTGACGGACGCCGACCTCTACACGGCGATTCTCGACCATGAGTTCAACCTGTTCACCCATCTTACGGATGAACTGGCCGACGCGCTCGTGCGGGAGAAAATTTCATGCGTGGTGGGCGACGCCGTTGAGGGTTACAACCCGGCGCACGATGCCTGCCGTTTGATTGTCAACGCGGCGGTCGTGTTGGCTGGTCGCGCACTCAGCGAGCGCATCACCAATCTCGATTTCACGCTCGTCGGGCGGCCTGACGAGTGTCCTGAGCCGTCGCGTGCGTCTGCCCTGTGGCTGCATCTGGACGACGAAACCTTCGCGCGCAAACTGACGGCGGCGCGAAACTACCCGGAACTGGTGGCGGAAGTAGACGCCGCGCTGAGCGGCGCGGGGAGCGTGGGGCTACGTGTACATCCCGACCTCGCCGCACGGAGCGGCATTAACAAGGCAGCGTCCGCCGACGGCGGCGCAAGCGGTGAGACGTTTCGTGTCGAGTGCCTGCGACCCGCACGCGCGTTTGAACCGTCGTTCGACGTGCCGCCCTTCTACGAGCAGTACGGCGAGCGGCAGGTGGCCGCAGGTCACTACGCGCGCGTGCTCCGCTACCGCGCGCACATGCTGCCGCTGGCCGAGGCGTTGCGGTCACACGTCGAGAAGCGAAACCGATGAGCGGGCTGCGAGTTCTGATTACCAATACCACTCTCGCCACGCGGACGGGTACGGAAACCTACGTCCGCGACCTCGCGCTCGGACTACTGCGGCGCGGACACGCGCCAGTCGTCTACAGCCCGGAGACAGGCGAAATCGCGCGCGAGTTGCGGAAAGCGACCGTGCCTGTGGTTGAAGACCTCGGCACGCTCGCCGTTGCGCCTCACGTCATACATGGAAACCAGAGCGCGGAGTTGATGGCGGCGCTGCTCAATTTTCCCGGCGTGCCCGGAGTCTTTTTCTGTCACAGTTGGATTGGTTGGGCAAACGCGCCGCCGCGCTTCCCACGCATCCTCCGCTACGTCGCCGTAGACGACACGTGCCGCGACCGACTCGCGCTTGAACACGGCATCGTTGAAGACCGTCTGCGCGTGCTCCTGAATGCGGTTGATTTGGAACGCTTCAAGCCGCGCGCGCCCCTGCCCCCGCTCCCACGGCGCGCGCTCGTCTTCAGCAATACGGCGAACGAGAGCACGCACCTCAAAGCCGTACGCGAAGCCTGCCGCCGCGCCGGAATCCAACTTGACGTTATGGGCGCGGAGGCCAACGCATCCAGTTCTCAACCCGAACTGCTGCTTGGTCAGTACGACCTTGTTTTCGCTAAGGCTCGGTGCGCGCTCGAAGCGATGGCGGTGGGCGCGGCCGTCGTGCTCTGCGATATGTTCGGAAGCGGCCCGATGGTGACGACCGGAGAACTCGAACGCCTGCGGCGACTCAATTTCGGCATGCGAACTTTGCGCGAGCCGAACGACGCGGAAGTGATTGGGCGCGAAATCGCCCGCTACGACGCGGCAGACGCGATGGAGGTTTCACGTCGCATCCGCGCCCGCGCCGGACTCGATGCATTGGTCGAAGAAGTCATCGAACTATACCAGGAAGTTATCGAAGAACACGCGGGCGTCGGCTCGTCGGACGCGCTCGAAGAGGGGCGTGCCGCCGCCGCCTTCGTCCACTCAATCGGACTCGCCGTGAAGCGAGAGTGCGCGCAGTTTCAGGACGACCTCGTATCAAACTCCCTGACTCTGCGCCTGAGAAACCAGATGCCTCGCTTCCCCTTGCTGGAACGGGCGGTGCGAAGCATTGCCCGCTCCGCACGCAAACGTGGTCTTTGACGACACGTGCACGGCGCATCCCGCACTCACGCCATGAGAATTAACATCCTGCTGCCGTTCTTCTCGCAGACCCCCATCGGCGGCTTCAAAGTTCAATACGAGTACGCGAACCAACTGGCCGAACGCGGCCACTCCGTGACGGTCGTTCACCCTTGCACGGTCGAATCGCCTGCGGGCTGGAAGTCGCGCCTGTCGCAAATGGCGAAGCGTGGACGGGAACTACTCGAAGACCGGAGCGGTGTGCGTTGGCACACGGTGCGCGGCGACGTGCGTCTCTTGTCCGTGCGTGACCTGCGGGAAAAATTCATCCCCGAAGCCGATGTCACGGTGGCGACCGGTTGGGCGACCGCCGAGATGTTGAAGTCTTACTCGTCGCGTGCTGGAAGGAAGTTTCAAATCGTCTACGACTACGAATTATGGATGGAGGCTTCGGCCTCCGTCCGCCGCCGGATGAGCAAGGCTTTCAATTCGGGGCAGCAGGTCATATCCACGTCTCCGGCGGTCAGCGAGATGCTCGCCGAATGCGGCGTGTGCCCCGTCGCCTATATCCCTTGCGGTCTGGATTTCGAGACATACGGCGTTGACGTTCCCATCGCGAAGCGTGCGTGGGGAACAATCGGTTTCCCCGTCAGAGAGCAGCCGTCGAAGGGAACGGGCGACGCGGTGAAGGCATTAGAGATGCTTCGCGAGCGTCACGGCGACGCGTTACGAGTTGCGGCGTTCGGGCCACAGGAGACAATGGGGCTGCCGGGGTGGGTCGATGCGGCGTGGCTCCCGACGGACGCGGAGTTAAGGCGTTTCTACAACTCAGTTTCAATTTTCGTCTTCCCATCTCATTACGAAGGGTGGGGCTTGCCCGCCGTCGAATCGCTGGTATGCGGCGCAGCACTCGTCGCCGCCGATAGCGTTGGTTCGCGCGAATACGCCCTCAACGAACGGACGGCGCTCGTCGTGCCGCGCGCGCGCCCCGACCTGCTCGCCCGTGCGGTCGAGAGGCTGCTCGCCGACGACGAGCTACGCCGCCGCCTCGCCCTTCAAGGCAACGCGCACGTTCAGCAGTACACGTGGACGCGCGCGGTGGATGCGCTCGAATCCCTCTTCGCGCGTGGAGGGACGAGATGAGCCAGGAGGCGACGCTCGTACGCAGGAGGATTAAGGTGACGGCCTTGACAGCAAGCAGGCACGACCCGTCCAGACGCTTCCGCGTCAGCCAGTTCGTTGCTCCGCTCGCGCGTCTGGGAATCGACCTCACGGATTATTATCCGCGCATCAGCAAATACACGCCCGCGCCCGTGCCGCAACTCGGCTTCGTATGGACGGCGGGGAAACTGCTGGCGCGTCTGCCGGGCGTTGTGGCAGGGCGTGGCAGTGACATCACTCTGCTGCAACGTGAACTCGTACCCGGCAGACGCACCTTTGAAAAACTCGCGGGGCGACGGCTCCTGTTCGACGTAGACGACGCGGTGTGGCTCGGTCAACATTCCGATTCCATCAAACGCATCATTGAAGGTTGTCGGGGCGTGATTGCGGGAAACGAGTTTTTGGCGGACTACTTTCGACGGCTCGGCGCGCGTGTCTGGGTCGTCCCGACGAGCGTCGATACGGAAGTGTGGAAGCCCGCGCCGAAGCGTGGGAGCAACGAGTGGGTGGTTGGCTGGTCGGGTACATCATCGAACTTGAAGTACCTCTATGCATTGGAAGAACCACTCGCCGATTTTCTGACGCGACGCCCCGACGCGAAGCTGGTGGTGGTGAGCGACCGCGAGCCGCGTTTTGAAAAGATACCGGACGAGTGCTGGCGGTTTGAACGTTGGTCGCCTGAACAGGAGGTGCGACAGGTGCAGCAGATGGACACGGGGCTGATGCCGCTGGCCGCAACCGACTGGGAGCGCGGCAAGTGTGGCTGCAAGATGCTGACTTACATGGCGGTCGGCGCAGCCACCATTGCCAGTCCGGTCGGCGTCGGCGGGGAAATCCTGCGGCAGAGCGAAGTCGGCTGCGCCGCCCACACTCAAGACGACTGGTACAATGCCCTCACACGGCTCTATGACGACCGTGAGTTAACCTGCCATCTGGGCGCAGCCGGAAGGACGTTCTTGGAGGAACGCTATTCCGTTAGTCGGAGTGCGGCGACGCTGGCGGACATTTTCAAGCAGGTGGCCGACGAAGACTAACGTGCGGCGAACGACGACGCCACCGTGTGATATGCGAATAACTGCTGTCATTCCGTTCATCTCCTCCGGCGGAGCCGAACACGCGTTGGCGATAATGGCGAACCATTGGGCGGCGACGGAAGGGTGGGCTGTGACCATTCTGACTTATGACGACGGCGTGGAGCCGCCTTTCTATCAACTCGACGCGCGTATCCGTCACCTTCCGCTCGGCCTCTCCGGAGATTCTCCCGGTATCTTTGCCGCCGTCCTCAACAATTGGCGACGCGGCAAAACGCTACGCGGCGCGATACGCGACAGCCGACCCGACGTGGTGGTCAGCTTCATCAATCAGACGAACGTACTGACGCTGCTCGCGGTCGAAGGTCTCGGCCTACCCGCGCTCGTCGTGGAGCAGAGCGACCCGCACACGTTCCCTATCAAACCCGTCTGGGATTACCTCCGGCGTGTGACCTATCGGCGTGCCAGCAAAATCGTTCTGCTCAGCGCACGCGACGCGGAATACTTTGCGCCACGACTGCGCGAGCGTGTCGCCGTCATTCCGAATCCGTTCCTGCCTCCGCCCGCGCCGCCGGAAACAAACGGATCAGACGAGGCGGCCATGTCGCCCCGTCTGATAGCCGTCGGACGACTGCACCGCGACAAAGGCTTCGACATTTTGCTCGAAGCCTTCTCGCTGTTAAAAGACCGTCATCCGCAGTGGCGTCTCGTCGTGCTCGGCGAGGGAGAGGAGCGCGGGCGGCTCGAAGCGTTGCGCGACGCATTGCGTTTGGGCGAGTGCGTCTCATTCCCCGGACGCGTCAAAGACCCGTACCATTTCCTCACGCGTGCGTCGCTCTTCGTGATGCCTTCGCGCACAGAAGGCTTCCCGCTGGCCTTGTGCGAGGCGCTGGCCTGCGGTCTCCCGGCGGTCTGCACGGACTGTGCCGGAGGCGTGCGCGACATCATCGAGGATACGGTCAACGGGGTGCTTGTGCCGAAGGAGGATGCGGGTGCGCTCGCACGCGCTCTGGGGCGACTGATGGGCGACGAAGACGAGCGTCGGCGACTCGCGTCGAGAGCGCCGGAGGTGGTCGAGCGATTCAGTCTGGGGAAGGTGACGGACGCCTGGGAGCGCCTCTTGCGCGAAGTAGTGAACGAAAGATGAGCGACTCGCCAACTCCATCGATTCCACGTTCAATCGTCAAGAGGGACACCGTTGAGCAACAACAGAGGGTCGCCTGCTTTATCCCTGACTTGGCGGACGGAGGCGCGCAACGCGCGGTCGTCAAGCTGGTTGGTGGCATGCATGCGCGTGGAGTCGCTGTCGATATTGTTTTGGTTAATAATGAAGGAATACACCTGCGCGCGGTAGGTGCAGGCGTGCGCGTCGTTGTTTTAGCGACTGGTCGGGTCGCAAAAGCCGTCATGCCGCTGGCGCGCTACATGAGACGCGAGCGGCCTTCTGTCCTCATCTCATTCTTGAGCCATGCCAACGTGGTGGCCGTCGCGGCTCGCGCACTGGCGCGCGTCCGAGTGCGGCTGGCGTTGGTCGAGCAGAACACCGTTTCAGCTGTCAGAAGCGACCTGCGTCGAGACCGTTGGCTTCCCATGCTTGTGCGGCGCGCCTACCCGCGCGCCGAGGCTGTCGTCGGCGTTTCCAGCGGGGTCGCGCATGATCTCATCGCACGCCTCGGCGTCCCCGCGCACAAGGTCTCCGTGATTCATAATCCGGTGGTCGATAACGCGTTGTTAGAGGCAGCCAGTGCTCCGGCGGGTCACGCGTGGTTGGAAGACGACTCCGCACGCGTCTTTGTCGCCTCTGGACGGTTGACGCCGCAGAAGGATTTCACGACTCTCATCAGTGCTTTTCGGTTGCTCAAGAGTAAAGTGGAGGCGGTGCGCTTAATCATTCTCGGCGAAGGGGAGGAGCGCAGGCGGCTTGAGGCGATGATTGACGCGATGGGTCTGGCGGGCGATGTTGACCTCCGTGGCTTCGTCGAAAATCCTTACGCGTACATGAGCCGGGCTGACGCCTTCGTCCTCTCCTCGCGTTGGGAGGGTCTGCCGACAGTCCTGATTGAAGCACTGGCCTGCGGATGCCCGGTCGTGGCGACCGACTGTCCGAGCGGCCCGCGAGAGATTCTTCAGGGAGGCGAGTATGGTGCGCTTGTGCCCGTCGGAGATGCCGCCGCACTGTGCGACGCGATGGCGCGTGTTCTCAAGACCAGCCCCTCTAAAGAGGCTCTCAGAGAACACGCGATGAGATATTCCGTCGACGAAGCGGTGAGGCAATATATCGAGTTGTTGGGTCTCGCTTGAGCGCCGTCCGCGTCGCAGCAGAGGCGTCGTTGGGAAGGATTGTATTAAGCTGTCTGGCGGGTCTTGTTTACATGTTTACAACTGGTTCTGTGTTTAGAATTCACTTGCGTTTGTCGAGTTTCAAGTCCGACTTATCGTTTCATGCCGAAGAGTGCTGTGCCTATTAAAATCTTGCACATCATCAACGACCTCTCCGTAGGTGGAGCCGAGATGATGCTTTTCAAACTCTTATCCGGGGCAGAGGCGCGACGCTCCACGTCGGCGGTTATCTCGCTCGGCAGGCGTAGCAAACTCGATGCACGCATCGAGGCTCTTAACATCCCCGTCTTTAACATGGGCATGAAACCTGCGACGATACCGACGCCGCGACAGATGCAGCGTCTGCTCGCCACTGTGCGCCGACTCAAACCCGACCTCGTTCAAGGCTGGATGTATCATGGGAGCCTGGCGGCACAACTCTGTGAGTTTACTGTCGCGCGTCGTACGCCCGTCCTCTGGGCTATCCATAGCTGCAATAATGACCTGACGTTGGAAAAGCGTCTGACCTCCGCCATCATCAGATTGTGCGGTCGGCTGTCGGCGAGACCGTCGAAAATCATCTACGTGTCGGAGGCGAGCCGTCGTCAGCATGAGGCGATGGGCTATTGTCGGGAGAAATCACACATCATCACGAACGGCTTCGACACGGCGCAGTTTGCGCCGTCAGCGCAGGCGCGCGCCGCCGTCCGCGCCGAACTGGGCGTGCGCGACGACCAGTTTCTCATCGGACTCGTCGGTCGCTTCCACCCGATGAAAGACCACCTTAATTTCTTACGCGCCGCCTCATTGCTGTCGGAAGACAACCACACGGCGCGGTTCCTCCTGGCAGGGAGGGAGGTGGACAGTGATAACCAGACGCTCGGTCGTTTGTTAGCGAGGTGGAATCTCGAAGGGCGCGTCCATCTGCTCGGCGAGCGCGGCGACACACACAATCTCATCGCCGCTTTGGATGTTTGTTCTCTCTCGTCGTCGCACGGGGAAAGTTTCCCGCTGGTGGTCGGCGAGGCGATGGCCTGCGGCGTGCCCTGTGTGGTGACGGACGTTGGAGATGCCGCGAAACTCGTCGGCACTACTGGTCTCGTCGTGCCACCGCGTAATCCAAAGGCTCTCGCCCATGCTTGGCGGGAACTGATTCGCCTCGGCCCTAGCGGACGCGCGCAATTAGGTGAGGCGGCGAGAGAACGCGTCCGCGAGAACTTCTTGCTCGCGCCCGTCATCGCACAATATGAAACGCTCTGGGAGGAGAGCATCGCAGAAGCCAGCCGCTTGAGCCGTTGACTACACGAAGGAATTGAAGGTTCTGTTGCAGGAATAGCTTCTCGACTATCGTCCGCTCGCGAGCCAAATGTGGATAGAATCATCGGGCCCAGTGCATGGCAGTACCAACAGTTAACGTGATACCTCTGGCAGGGAATTAATTTATGACATCGGCTATTCGTAAAAGATTAAAGCAATTGACCGCGACATCTGCGCTACTGCTGTTCTTCGTCTGTTCTGGGTGGTCGCAACAATCCGGTTCGTGCAAGTCTCGTCGGATTAGTTTAGAGCGCGGCGAATCGACGGTTGTGTTGCGCGGTAAGCTCGAACCATGTAAGCAACGCATCTACAAACTACGCGCGCGGCAAGGTCAAAGAATGTCTGTAGTTTTGCTGCCGGACGAGAATGATGTCGTCTTTTGGGTGCGGGGCAGACCATCTCTCCGCGAGAGTGTTTCGCTAGTTCTTGATGGAATTCATAGAAACGGCGTGACTGATTGGTCAGGCGAGTTGCCATTTTCGGGCGAGTACGAAATTTATGTTTCTCGTCCGCCAGTGAGCGACCGACGAGAAAAGCGCGTACTACCATACAAGATAGAGTTACGCATTGAATAAGCACTGTGGTCTTCGTGGATGGCACCTACGAGGGGAAGCCTTGTCTTGCTGCGGTAACGAAAGCTCAGATGATAGGTAGCAGGATGCAACTCGAACGGGTGAAGCTGCTACTACTTTCTAAATAGCACATACATGAACGAAGAACCCGCCAACGAAACTAGCCGATGGGGTTCCTCCGGTTGGTAGCTGTCATCAAGCCGAGCAACTAATCGCGGCACTATACGTAAAGCCGGGGCACGCGCTTAGTTTTGCTGAACACCATTTTGACGTGCTCCTCCCATTGCATATCGCTGGAAAACTTTAACGAGCATCGCGGACATCCGCCCTGATGGCTCAGAATCGCCTCGGCGAGTGCGCTGCGCTGCTCCAAAGACACAGGACTGCCGCCGGGGTATTCAGCCGCGAATTGCTCGTCGCTCAACTCCAAAATACTCAACAGCAGAGGCACGTAGAGAGCGTCAATCAGTCTCCCGATTTCCGGTTGGTCACACTCGGCGGCGGCGATTTTTGCTTCCTGTTCTTTAAGCTGTTCAACTACCTCTCCGCCATCGTGAGCCAGTATGTTTTCAAGCACTCTTTGGATTTCCGGCTGCTCGCTCCCATCAGTCGCAACCTCCGAAGCTTGCTCTTGTGGTTGTTCGACCGTTCGCGCGCCCGCGTCTGACGGCGACTCGCTTCTATGGCGACTGCCGCGCGTGTCGGGAGCCGCACACGTCATATAATCCCTATGGTGTCCGTTCTTTTCATCCGCGCCACTGTGTAGCTGCATGTGGTCAATCACGGTTTTGAATGCATCCTGCATCACCTTATCAGGTGCGCGTGAGTCTTCCGTCGTTTGTATGTTCTCCGGCTCGTTGAATAAGCGTCCCATAACAATCTCCCTTACATCCCCTCACAAGTTCTTCACAGACCGACAAGGAACAAACGCCCTGCCGAGAGGCGACGACAGTTTAACGCCCCGCAGACCGGACTGACGGAAGTCAAACCCGGCCTAACGAGGCGTGGAGTGAGGATGCGATTTGAGTTGCTTACGCGCTGAGGATTCGACGCGTGAGGGAGCGTTCGCAAACGCGGAACCTTGCCGCCGCATCGCGACGGCAGAAGCTGTACGAGAAAACTCATTTCCGGTACTCCGCAAAAATGACATGTCACTCCCTCAGCTTTAGCAGTTAAAAAAGCGAAACGGACTTTTTCAGTCCTCACTTGTTCGCTCATCCGAGAATAAAATCTGCCCCGACGGGCAGTTTACGCTGTCAATGATTTAGTCTGTGTCGCAGTTTTGCCAGGAACCTGTTTAACTCAATCTTAACCGTCTCTAAGGGGAGACCCAAATGGTCGGCTATCTCTTGACGCTTCATGCCTTCACGCCACAAGGCAACCATTTGTCTCTGCAACGGCGTCGCGTCCGCCATAGACTTTACAAGTCTATCTTCCGCCTCTAGCAGTTCGGTGATAGCCCGTGTCGCCCGCTGGTCAACTATTAAATTTCTTAATTCGACATTTCGCTCGTCGTCCAAGCTCTGGACGTTTGAACCCAGTCTGTTCTCTTCCTCTAACATGTCCGCGATCACATGTCGCGTCGTTTCCAGTGCATAGGCAATAAAACTTTCAATCTTTTTCGCATCGGGCTGTTGTAAATGTTTGTTGATGCGGGCGAACACTATTTGCACCACGTCTTCAGCCCGGTTTCCGATTTTGGAATAAGCGAAGTTATAAATAGTTTTCCAATACTTTACACCCTCTTGGTCAAGGTATTGACGAACTTCTTCTTTACGTCGCGCATCGTCCGTCTCAGGTCGATGATGGTAATTGTCAATCTTTGATGCCATGCCCACCTCCTGAAATGGCAGAGTGGCAGAAACAAACGCTAAAGGAACCGTCGGGGTGGGGGAAATTCGGCCTTCAATAGGGGAGACACGATTTTATACCCTTTCAAAAAAAATCTCAGTAAAAACTTTTTATAGTGCGGCGTCGATGAAAAATTTGTTCGACGCTTTTTTTCGTGGGCGCGTTTCAAGCGTCTTCTCATGTGAAGGGTGAAGTCAGACTTTACAACTACAGGATGGAGGAACACTTATGAGTAGCCAGCAGCACGCCCACGAATTCGACACTCACCGTAAGGCGAAGGTGGAAGACCAACACGCCAACAAGCACGTCGATGTGCCGAGCGTCGAGCACCGAAGCGAGGAACACGAAGAGGCACACAAGAATGAGCATCACGCACGCGGGCATGCGGAGGCGCATGATGAGAGCCATCACGAAACGGTTCACCATTAATTTGTGTTTGCCAGTGCTGTTGTCGTCGGTGTCGGTGGGTTGCGTGCAGAAGGCTTGCTGCGACGCGTTGCGCTCGTCCGTCAGCACGCAGACACACATCGGTTGATTGCTCTGACGAAAAAGATAGTGCTACGGGCGGGGTCAATTTGCACGGCAAGCGTCGTAGACAACTAACACGACAGTGGACGGTCGAACACGCGTCGATGTGATGCGTCATCACGTCGGTTCCGTGCTTCAAACGGCGAATTAAAATGGCGGGTCGCGCCAGTTTCGTACTAGCACGACCCGCCTGTTAAATCTTCGCCTAAACGATGGCGGCTTTGCAGCGACGATTATTTTCTCAACGCACTTGAGTGTTCTCTGCCGCCCTCTGTTTTCGATTGGCCTCTGCCGCCCATGACCTCCACGGGGCGTTGCGACTTTACGTGCCCCGTCTGTTAGATGTGAGCCTCCGCGCCGATAGCGTGGCTTGACGCATCTTCGTGCTCATGATTCGCAGCGGTCATGTGAAGGTCGTGGAGCGCATGTTGGTGCGCTACAAGCGCGTGATGTTCTGCCGCGTTGTGGTGCGCGAAACCATTGTGCGATTCCGTGTGATGCATGGCAGAGGCCGCCGCGACGGCCAACATGAGAAGAAGACTTGCTAGTGCGCTTAGATATTTTTGAACTTTCATCATCACTCCCTCCACTTCCGGCCATTTCCTCAGTTCAAGCGGCAGCACTTGTCGATGAGGTCGAAGCGTTAAAGCTGCCGAACGGCAGGCGACCCTTGAAATCTCCTGCCCCGTTTGAGCCTCCCTTGCTCGCTCTATAGTTGGAAACGCTGGGAACGCGGCTTTGGAAAGCAGCGAGTGAAAAAATTTTTCGGCGGTGTCGCTTTCCATTCTCCTCATCGCATCGTTGTCATCATTGAAGACGGATGATTGTCATCCCTCTTCGCTTCAGCGACACAGACCTGTGGAGGTACTGAAAGGAGACGACATGTTGACGAGTAACAGACACGGACATAACCACCGAGTGCCGTCGCCGGGAGGGAACAAAGTTCCGGCGGGGGCGTCTAACAAACAGCGACTAATATCCATTCCCCTGAACTCGTCTCTCTCCAACCTCGGCCCGGTCGGGCTACCCCGCGCCGGCTCCTCTCAATACCCACGCAGGTTCCTAGAGGCGTGCGGGCAGGAACCTGCTCAGAGCAGGAGGCCCAATGAGTTTCCAACAATGGGAAGAAGTCAGATTCTACTGGCGGCTGATGGAAGTCCTGGACGGTCGCAAGCCACCTGACGTTCTTGTCGAAGATGATGTGTACCTGAAGCGTGGCGGGCGGATTTGCCGCTCCATCGCGCGCGGAACGAGTTATGACCCGCAGGACATGTTCCAAGATGTCTGCGTGAGGATATTGTTGTACTTCTCCAAGTCTCGTCAAGATAACGACCCGGAGAAGACTATCTCCTTCGATGACGTAAACGCCTTCTTTAAGTTTTACGTCACGGTGGCGGGCAACCTGCTGACCGACTATTTTCGGAAACATGGCAAGCGCCAAAACCAGGAGGTTTCTCTGAGCGCGAACATTGCCGACGCGCTCACGGTCGCCGCCCCCGGCCTTAGCCCGTATGCGGAGTGTTTCTTCAAAGAGTTTGCGGAGTCGTTGAAGCGACTACCGGAACACAAGCGGCGTGCGGTCGAACTCCGGCAGGAAGGCTACAGTTACGAGGAAATCGCGGTGACGCTAAACCGCGAGAGAATCAAATGCACGAAGGTCGCGGTTCGTAATTGGGTGATGGAAGCTTTGGCTTACTTCACGGATAGCCCGGCTCCGCGAGTCAGGAAGGTTGCAGGGTTGTAGGCGAGGCGTGCCCGACTCATCAGTTGGCGCGCCGTCAATGGTGAGATTGGGCTATGAATACAAATTCAAATCGTATTGTCGAAACGCAGTCAGGGGAAGTATGCGCTAACCCGTCCGTGAGAGGGTTGCTTGCGTCCCATGTGGTCGAACTTCTCGAAGACTCGGCGGCGGCAGAGGTCGAAGACCATCTGGTCTACTGTCTTCATTGCAGAGATACGTACCTGATGATGCATACCGTCCTCGGCGGCGCGCAAGGGGCTGTCCCCGTGCGCGACGCCGGGGACATTTCTGCGTCAAACGGCGCGAAGGTAGTGAACTTAGACGACTTCAGGAGGCAATGGCGATGAACGCTGAGCCTCGAAGCCTTGCCGTGTGCGTGCGACGCGCAACGTCCGCAACGCGCCTTCGGCGGGTGCGTTCGCGCGTCGAGAGCGCGGACGCCGCGACGCGACGGCGCGACGTATCAAGCACTACAGGACACGTCGGGCGGCGCGCACATGTAGTCGCAGGCGATTCGGTTACAGGCGAGGCGGTGCATATAAAGACGCCGGACGGGCGTGTCCACGCGAGCGTGTTAGCCATGTCTCTGGCGGCACACATCACGCGGCGCACGCCCTCCGGCGTCCTTGCGAGTGTTGTTGATGACGAGATGATGTGCTTGAGTTCGCTTGCACATCGTCCCGCTTTCACGCCCGGCCTTTCGTCTCTCCTCCTTTCAGTTGATAAGCCGAGTCATAACCTGCGTCTCAAACGGCGGACGCGAGCGGCTGTGTCGAGACGTTCGCTCCGCATCTTCAATGTCGGCGTCGAGAGTATGAGTCGCCGACTGGTTAAGTGTGCTAAGCCGCCTTCGGCACGGTGTTGCTCGCGACACGGGCAACCTTCGGCACACGGTCAAAGGGAACGCACGACAGGAAGCCAACGGATGTCTTCTTGAACATGACGAACCCAAGAACAACGCCCAACGCCTCGTTTGTCGCCATCAGATACAGCGGCAGCAACTGGCCGCTAATGGCGCAGAACAGAAGTGTCGGCGCAAGGAGTGTGAGAGTCGCCCCGGCGAGAAACTTAGCCCACTCAGGCACAGTCTCCTTGCCCTGCGAGGAATACCCGCCGAGGAACTCTCTCCGTCGTATTGGAACTACTTTCATTTTCGACCTCCGTGTTTACGTTGGATTGAAGTCGGCGAATGGCCTCACCGCTTCTACTTAGGTCAACGTTTGACCTGCCCTCGCGTAAACACGGAGGAGAAAATTAGAACTTCCCGCCTGTCTTCACACACATAAGACGTTAGCTCCTACGCATGCACCAACAATCCCTCACGCGCCCTACAAATTTTGTTGGACAACTGTGTGCACTCCAACGCGTAGTCGGGCAGCGGATAGGTTCACGATTCGACTGTCGCGGTGTGCTATGTCGGAGCGCAGTTCGGTGTCGGCAACTTTGGTCGGTGACGCTAGAACATCTATCCGTGACGCGTGGAATCACTGTTTCAAGTGGTTCCACGCGTCATCTCGTTAGCCGCGCGTCTTGAGTGCACTTCCGTCGATAACGACGCACTTCGTTCCGCAAACTGAGCAGCATTCCCTCGCATGCCACTACGAAACTCTTGTCAATTCCGGTTACAATCCGTTTCCATATTGATTGAGAGCGCCTTGCGCTGGATGTGGAGGATTATGCTAACTGTAAAAGTCTCTTTCTTTTTGGGGATGTTGTTTGCATTAGTTTCGTCTCCATCAACTTCACTGATACCGACGACTCATGCACAGGTAAATTCAGCGCAACAACTTGCCGGACTCTGGGAGGCCAAACGTCGCTTCGGTTCGGATGTCGGCGGTTCGTTGATTGTCAGGCAATCGGGCGGCGAATGGCGCGCGGAAATCGTCGGACGCGTCGCCGTGGTGAAAGTAGCGGGCGATGCGCTCACGTTCGAGTTACCTGATGGTAAAGGTTCTTTTAACGGAAAATTTGATTCGCGCCGTACCAAAATAGTCGGCCACTGGATTCAACCCGCCACCATCAGCAACGGCACGCCTTACGCTTCGCCCGTCACGCTCACGAAAGACAAACAAAACATTTGGCGCGGCGAAGTTTCCCCACTTGACGATACACTGACTTTTTATCTGATGGTCAAACCGAGAGAGGATGGTTCGGTTGGCGCGTTTCTACGCAATCCCGAACGCAATCTCGGCAGGTTTATGCGAGTTGACCATCTCGAACGCGCGGGAGCGACGGTTAAACTTTTCGCGGCTAATTCGGGGAACGAAAAGGGACGCTTGTTGGCGGAAGGCAAGTATGATGATGAAAGCGAAGTGCTCACAATCTTCTTTCCGATGCGCGGCGGTAGTTTCGATTTCCAGCGTGTTAACGCAAACGCAGCGAGCGACTTTTATCCGCGCAGTCGTCCGACCGCAAATTACATTTACACGCCGCCGCCATCTTTAGACGACGGTTGGCAAACCGCTTCGCTTGAGGATGTCGGCATATCGCGCGCGGGGATAGAAAAGTTTATTCAGATGATTGTTGACACGCCGATTGAGTCCGTGAGTTCTCAAGAGGTTCACGGGGTCTTGATTGCGCGACATGGCAAGTTGGTTCTGGAAGAATATTTTCACGGCGAACACCGCGAGAAGCCGCACGACACGCGCTCGGCGGCAAAGAGTTTGACGGCAACTCTTGTGGGCGCGTCAATCAAAGCGGGTGTCCCCGTCGATGTTTCGAGTCCGGTTTATCGCGTAATGAACGGCGGCGAGTTTCCACACGGCATCGAACCGCGTAAGAAAGCTCTGACGTTGGAAAGTTTACTCACGATGTCTTCCGGGCTTGATTGCGACGACGCCGACCCGAAATCTCCCGGCGGCGAAGACACGATGCAGGAGCAAACCGAACAGCCTGATTATTATCAGTTTGCGCTGGCGTTGAAGATGATACGTGAGCCGGGCGAAAAGGCTGTCTATTGCAGCGTTCAATCTAATCTGGTCGGCGGCGTTCTCGCACGCGCCGCCAAACAATCGCTGCCGACGTTGTTTCAAAATCTCGTCGCCGAGCCGCTTCAAATCAGACGGTATTACATGAACCTCACGCCGACGGGCGACGCTTACATGGGCGGCGGCGTGCGATTTCTGCCGCGTGATTTTATGAAGTTGGCTCAACTTCATTTGAACGGCGGAACGTGGAACGGGCGCAAAGTTCTCACGCCGGAGTGGTCGCGTCGCGCCACGTCTCACCTCGTTAACATCGGCACAGGGAAATACGGCTATCAGTGGTGGATGAAAGATTACCCTTATCAGGGACGAACCGTGCGCGCCTTTTTCGCGGGCGGCAACGGCGGGCAGATTGTCATGGGCATTCCTGAACTGGATTTAGTCGTCGCGTTTTACGGCGGCAATTACAGCGACCCCGCGCTTTTCGTTCCGCAGAACGTCTACGTGCCGCAATACATTCTTCCGGCGGTTAACGCTCACGCGCCGCCCAATAAATAGTTGTGCAAGATGTCTGTTATCCGCAACAGAGAAATGTACAATGACGTTCGACGAGCACAAGTTATCCTGTCTCTATCTACTCTGGCCTGATTATCTTTTGACAGAACCACCGCGCGTCGAGATACCCGGAGCCTGACAAGTGGCCGCAGACGCTGAACGAAAAACTGCGCTGAAGCGTCGCGGCATAACAAACGCATACAACTGTCCACATCGTTACGCTGCTTTACGAAGTGGAAGCCGTCGGCGCAGCGAAATATCCTGCGGAAGCGGAGAGTGGTGCGCTCGCGAAGGATGATGATTTCTATGAAAAGAAAAAATTGCCAGAGGCTCGCGTTTGCGTTGGTGCTCGTCATGGGAATCACGACGGCCAGCGCCTCAAGACCAGCGACGACAGTCCAGCAGACGGATGTCGGGCTTCCGTCGTATCCTTTGAGGTTCGGCGTCTTTGTCGCGCGGTTCGATGCCGACGGCACTTTCACTCTGGAGGGCGACCACTGGCCTTCCCTGAAAGGCAATTGGAAAAGCAAGGGCGACGAGATTGAACTTTCCACGTCCGGCGGCCCCGCAGGTTGTGAAGTCTCCGGTCGGTATCGTTTGCGGATAGACGGCAGACGCGTCAGTTTCAATCTCATCTCAGACGATTGCACTCCGCGACGAATGATTCTCGACCGCAGCACGTGGTCGCCCGCAGGAGAGTTGAAAGCAAAGGCCGCGCGGCGCATCGTGAGGGTCGGCGGGGCGAAAGCGCCCGCACGCCCGGAGCCGAACACGCCTGATGGGAACTGGCCTTCGTTTCGCGGGCCGCAGGCTTCGGGTGTCGCCGCGCGGCAGAATCTCCCCGACCGTTGGGACGCCAAGACGGGCGAGAACATTCTCTGGCGCACGCCGCTTCCCGGTCTCGCGCATTCCAGTCCGGTCGTCTGGGGAAATCGCATCTTCGTCACCAGTGCAGTCAGCAGCGACCCGAAGGCGTCCTTCCGTCCCGGTCTATACGGCGACGGTGACGCCTCGCAAGACCACACGCACCACCGTTGGATAATCTATGCGCTCGACAAACGAACGGGCAAAATCCTCTGGGAGCGCACCGCACATCAGGGCGTACCCATCGACAAACGTCACATCAAATCGACCTACGCCAACTCGACTCCCGCCACCGACGGTCGCATCGTCGTCACATGGTTCGGGTCGCAAGGCGTTCATGCCTACGATGTCAACGGGCGCTTTCTCTGGAAGGTTGACCTCGGACGACTCGACTTAGGCGCTTATGACATTCCGACGTACGAATGGGGTTCCGCCAGTTCGCCTATCATCTGGAACGGTCTCGTCATCCTCCAATGCGACACGCAGGAAGATTCGTTCATGTTGGCGTTGGACGCCAGTACGGGCAAGACTGTGTGGAAGACCGAGCGCGACGAACTTCCGTCTTGGGGCACGCCGACCGTCGCGGTCACGTCGGCGGGCGCGGAACTGGTCGCCAACGCGTCGAACTTCATCCGTGGCTACGACCCGCGCACAGGAAAAGAGTTGTGGCGACTCGGACGCAGTTCAAAAATTACTGCGCCGACGCCTGTCTTTGCCGACGACATGTTTGTCGTGGTGAGTGGTCGCGCGCCGGAACGTCCAATCTTTGTGGTGCGTGCGGGCGCGCGCGGCGACCTCACCTTGCCCGATGGCAAGACGAATAGCGAGGCCGTCGTGTGGAGTCGCACGGGTCGCGGGTCGTACATGCCGACGCCGTTAATCTATGAAGGCATCCTCTACGTGCTCGCCAACAACGGCACGCTCGACGCCTACGACTTGCGGACGGGTGAGGAAATTTACCGACAGAGACTACCGTTGATTGGGAGCGGCTATAGCGCGTCGCCCGTTGCCGCCGACGGCAAAATCTATATCTCGAACGAGGACGGAGAAATACTTGTTATCGGGGCTGGCCGGACGTTCAAACACATCGCAACGAACTCGATGAGAGAGATGCTGATGGCGACGCCAGCACTGTCGGATGGAGTGATGTACGTGCGTTCGTCAAAGAGCCTGTCGGCGATTGGGCGGAAGCGTTGAGTGAAAATGAATGATAAGACGACGTTGATTTCTTTAATTACTTCAGCTCTCACCTGCGAGCTAAACTCCCACACTGCTATGTCCAGTCAACTCTCCACGCTCGCAGAGGTCGGCTTTGAGCGCCACGACTTAGGCGACGCCAACACTCTCTGGACTGGCAGCCTACCCGTCAACCTGCGACTCAATCCCGCGGCATTCGATGCTCTGTGGCGAATGCACCCGCCGGAGTATCATGAAATCATGATGCACGGTCGGGCGGTCAGGACTCCGCGCTGGCAACAGGCGTATGGGATGGATTATCACTACACAGGACGCGTCAACAGAGCACTTCCCGTCCCGCCGCTCTTAACGCCTCTGCTCACGTGGACGCAAAGACACATCAATGAACGTCTCAACAGCATCTTGCTGAACTGGTACGACGGGACGTTGGGACACTACATCGGGCGGCATCGTGACAGCACCAGAGGGATGAGAAAGGATGTTCCGATTGTGACCGTCTCTTACGGCGAGGCGCGTGTCTTCAGGTTGCGCCCGTATCGCGGCGAGGGGCGCAGAGACTTTCCCGCTCACGACGGGAGCGTCTTCGTCATGCCTTATGAAACGAACCTGGCGTGGACGCACGAAGTGCCCCATGCACGAAAATTTTCCGGCAGAAGAATCTCTGTGACTCTGCGCGGCTTCCTTCAAGAGGGTGAACGGGAGCCTGCGGGTTAAAGACGACAGACAGGAGGCAAATACTTTTGAGCAGACCTATCAGCATGCACGAAGCACGAACCGCGCTCAACCGAAACCCTGAACTCCGGCAGTGGGCTGAGCAGTGGCTAAAGAATAAAGAACGGGCTGTACGCCGTCGATGAGCGACGAAGAATTTGAGAAGCACTGGCTCTACGTCCGCCCTGAGAGGATGCACGACGGAGCCGTCGAGGCGGTGGCCGCTTACCGACAGCACGACGAGAAGCATTAGCCACGCCCCTCAGCCAAACGCGTGCAGCGACCTCCACATCACGTTACGAAGGATGCCGCCGCGTGCGGTTCAACGATGTGTTAGTTAGCTCTGTTTTTCCGAGACGAGTCCTGCGCCTCACTCCGCAATCAACGTGCCCTGTGATGCCACGACCTGCCAGTTATTACCTCGCTTGATGCACACGTCGGTAAACCGCAACCTCACAGAGAAACTATTCCCCTGATAACTGCCGGCGGCGGCTGTCCTGCCCGTCACGACCGCGACATCGCCGAAGCTACGCACTTTAACTTCGTCGATTGTCCCCGCCTCGATTTTGCGATGCCCGGACTTGGCCTCCTCCATGACCTGCGCTTTGGTGAGAATTTGCCCGCCGGGGTCAATCACCGACCAATCATCGGCCAAAATGGCGTCGATGGTTTGCCAGTCATTCTCCAACCACGCCTTCACCAGACGTTGCTCAAGTTTATTCAACTGAGTTGAGTATTTCGTCATAGTTCGTTGACCTCCGTTTCGGTAGCAGTAAGAACTTCCGAGACGCGCGTGAGTGTGCACGCGTCGAAGCCTCCGCAAATTTTCCGCGTCGCTGCTTTTTCTCAACCGTTTTTTGAGCAAAAATGCCGCGACTTATGAGGCAAGCGGTCGGGCAAAAAATTAAATTGACACCTCTGCGAAAGAGTGTATCATCCACGTGTCCCTCAACAGTATCGACGTGGCTCACCCCCTTGCCATCTGACTTTCTGCACCAAAAATATTTTGATGCAAATTGCTTCGCCGTTCTGTTTCAGCACCTCAAATCCCAGGGTCGAATACTAATTCGGTTTGATGCTAGAGAAGACGCCCCAGCGCCTCACAGACAAATCATAGTTGCTATGTCTGACTAGCGGTTGCCTTCTGTAGTCGCAGACGGACGTTTGTGCTTCAAGAATCCTTGCTGATACGACGCTCGGAATGAGCGTTTCGGCTTGACGGGATTCGTGCGTCTTGACGGTGCGACAAAGGCTCTTTGAAATCTCTTTTCGCTTTCTTACGCTCGACGATTTTGTATCTTCGCAGGTCTCAACGAAGCAGTCGTTTGCAGGCTGCTCGTCGCAAGTCTCAGTGATGTCAACGGAACCCAAACGCTTGCTGCCCACGCCCGTTTTTGTACGTGATAGGGTTCTACTCCTGCAACAGAGTTTTCTCACAACCTGTTCTTACAGTTCGGAAGGAGACACATGAAACACAGTAAACAAATCCTCAAAGTCTTCACTATCTTACTGGCTTTCGCGCTCGCTATCGGCAGTTTGATGTTCGGTTCGACGCCGCGTAACACCTCTGCGGCCAATTTCGCCACCGCTCAGGAGACAACCGACGGCGACGGCACAGCGCCGCAGGCCGAATCCATGGAAGCGACGCCTTTGGAGCGAGAGACAGAGGAGGGCAATGCGCTCCTGCTTGTGCGTTTTGCGCCCGACCAGAAGGTTGAACCGACGGTCAAAACGGTGATTGGCGAACGCGATGTGCTCTTGCGCGACGACGGCGGAGGAAGCGACGAGAAGGCTGGCGACGGCACTTACTCGGCCATCATCTTCCTCGACTTCAACGCGTTGGCCGATAATCAGGATCGCGTCGCGCAAATCAACGCCGAACCTCCGACGACCGAGGAAGACGACAGCGAGCAGACGGGCGCGTCGTTCACCAGCGATACCGACGGGACGGGTGGTGAGCGTCTCGACTCGTCTGATGCGGTGCTCATGCCTGACTTTGAAGACAGCCGCGACCGTCGTGGGACGAAAGCGTTTCCGAAAGTTGATTTTCGTAACATCCGACCCGGCCAGTTCGTCCCGCTCTTTAAAATCGGCACCTATTACGGCGTTAATCCGAGGAAGTCGCTCGTCATCACGAACGTCAAAGTGGTCGAAAACTGGGATCGCACCTTCAATCCATGCAAAAAGACGGGCACGCCGATGGGCGCGTGGACGTTCGGACGCCTGATGACAGACATGGCGAACCAACCTCTGACGGGCATCCCACCGTCGGCTTTCGTGCGCCAGTGGCTCGACAAATGGATGGCCGACCAGACCACCGCTAACGGTTGGACGGCAGCCAAACGTCAGCAGATTAAACAACTCATCATCGACCCGTGGGAAGCGGCATCGGGCGGCCCCGGCCAACCGTTGAATCTGGCGATAGCGCCTTTCCGTCTGCTCGCCATCGTCAATCGCGTTGACCTGCGCGGGCCGACTACGGGCTATGGTGGCGGCAACGCGGGCGAGGGTCGTTTCGTCTTCGGCGTCATGGATATGCGGAAGACCGCCACCGACCCTTACACAGGCAAACCCGTTCCGGCCTGCACCGAGACGCAGTTCACGGTCATTCTCGAATACGGCATCGACCGACGTGGCTGTCTCGGCATCCAGAACTGGGGTCTTCAGTGGTACAACCTGAAATTCCACGCGCTCGGCTCGCCGTCATATAACGCCGCGCTGCAAGCCATTACCGACCAGTTCACCAAACCCAACGTCGCGCCACATAAGCCCAACGGCAGCGCGCTCAATCAACTCCGCACCAACGAGATTGCCATCAGGAATCCGGCGCCGGACAACAACTGGCAGATGCGTGAGTTTCGGCTTCCAAAGGGCAACGGTCATCTCTTTGAAGCCAACGCCAAGCAGACGCCACACGAATCGCTCAGAAATACCGACCTGACGGCCAACTACGTCAACGCCAACACGCCCGCTATCCTGAACAACACCTACGTCGTTCCCGACTTCTGGCTCTGGCAGAAGTTTCTCACCAACGCCTCGGACGTGCCGGGGCCGCCGCCACCGCCCGCCACCGTCTTCTGGAACGACGGGCCGACTGTCGCCATCATCAACCGTCAGGCGCGCCATCTCTTCTCGCTCAACACCTGTAGCGCCTGCCATCACAGCGAGACGACGACAGCCTTCACGCACATCAAGCCCGCGCCCTTCGGCACGCCAGCCGGTCTGTCTGGCTTCATGACTGGCATCAACGTCGTTGACCCGGCAGACCTTGCGCCGACGAGAAACTTCAACGAGTTCAAGCGACGCTCGCTCGACCTCGACCAACTCGTCCACACGCCCTGCTTCTTCAACATGCTCAACGCCGCGCCGCCACCCGTCCACTAATCGTTCGGACGACGCGGCACGATTGCTCCCAACTTTCCTCAAGGGTTTCGGTTCCGACGCTTCGACACCGAAACCCTTGATTAACCAAAGAGGCCGGAGGACGGATGCTGTCATTGTCCTCCGGCCTACGCTCTCTATCCGGCTCGAAAAAATCAATCGGACGGCTTTCCATCCAAACACGATTTTTCTCAAGTCCGTTCAGCCCGCCGACGAAGCCGTCCCGTCTTGCCTTAACATCCGTCGCCGCTTTTGTTAATCTACAGCCCTCTTCGATAACGTTCGACAACGGCGCTGAGCCGTCGCCGATGCCCCGATACTCTCAAATCTAGTGTGATACGCATTAACTCAAGCGACCGTAGGTTTATCCGCAGCCCCGGTCGTGTAACGAGTGGGTGACTGTCACAGTTTGCGCGCCCCCGCCAGCATGAACGGGCGACCAGACCAACTATGCCGCGCGGCGCAACTGTCAGTCGCAAACGCAGGAACGATAAGGCAAGCCTCAATCGACCACGAACACAAGGTGCGCTTCGATTTATCAAACGCGGTCTGCACCTTGCGACGCCCGTCGCCGAACCTTTGTCTTACCTCAACCGGAAACTAATGGAGGAAGCGAATAATGTATCAGAGATTGCTCGTCGTATTCTTGGGCGTTGCTTTGGCAGCCGCCACGTTGTTCCCCTTGAATGGGTCGGGTGCCGCGCCCGTGCCCGCACATCAGAATCGCGTCGCCGGTCAACTGCAAGCCAAACGCGAAACGCTGCCGAACTATGACATACGCCTCGCCGGACGGGGCGAGTTCGTCGATGTCGAACTCAATACGGACGGCGGAAGACGCAACGCGTTGCAGAAATCAAACGCGGCGACGCAGGCGCGTGCCTCCGCGGTTGACACATTTCGCGCGCGGCTCAACCCCGAACAGGGGCGCAACCTTCGCGCAGAGTTGAATGAAGCGGGCGGGTTGAAAAATTTCTTCATCGACGGCGCACCGCTCTCCGTGCCGCAGTCGGACGTGCCCGACCGCATCGCACGCAATTTCTTGAAAGCACAGTCGCCGCTGTTCGCGCTGTCGGCGACGGCGGTCAACCAACTCAAACTCGAAAAGGAAGACAACGACGCCGGAACCACCTTCCTCGATTACGCGCAGACGGTCGGCGGAATCAAAGTGTTTGAAGGCAACGTGAAAGTGGTCGTCAACGGCAACGGGGAAGTGCTCTCCGTCCGCGAAGGTTTCATCGTCGGTGCCGCGCAGAAGGTCAAACTCCAACCGACGCTCACGGAAGCCGAAGCCATCGCCACGGCTTTCGAGCACGCCGGAAGAACCGTGCTTCCGTCATTGGCGGAGACATCGCCGCGCGCCTCCGTCGGCGAACGCGCGTTGTTCGCCAATCCGTTGAGTTCAGATTTTGAAGAAGTGCTGTCGGAGCTAAACGTCGTTCGCGTCGGCGACGCGGCGCGGCTGGCGTGGCACGTCTATGCAGATGTCGGCCCCGAAGAGTGGTACGAAATTCTCGTTGACGCGCATACGGGCGAACTGCTCCTGCGTCATAACCTCTACGTGTTCGAGGCGCAGGGCACCGTCTACACCGAAGCGCCCGACAAAGGCGCACGCCAACTCGTCTCCTTCGTCGGCGATACGACCATCAACACCGCCGCCGGATGGATGGGAACTTCGACCGTCACAACTGGCAACAACGTCGAAGCCTATCTCGACACCAACGCCGACAACGCGCCCGACGCCAACAACGGCACAGGTTTGTCTAATGGTCATGCCTTCGCCGCCGACCAGAATTTCACCTTCCCCTTCTCGACCACCGTTGACCCGCGCACGCAGCAAGCGGCGGTCGTGACCAATCTTTTCTACTTCAACAACATCATGCACGACTTCTCCTACAACCTCGGTTTCACGGAGTCGGCACGCAACTTCCAGGTCAACAACTACGGTCGCGGCGGCCTCGGCAACGACTCCGTGCGCGCCGAAGCGCAGGACGGCTCAGGCACCAACAACGCCAACTTTGCCACGCCGCCCGACGGCCAACGCCCGCGCATGCAACAGTATCTTTTCACCGCACCCGCTCCCGACCGCGACAGCTCCGTGGATGGCGACGTGGTTTTCCATGAGTACGGCCACGGCATCTCGAATCGCTTAATCGGCAAC
>DASVTU010000028.1:0-19869 GCA_036387415.1 Pyrinomonadaceae bacterium
TGCGCGGGCGCGTCTTCGCGCTGCTCGGCTACGAAATCGTAGAGGGCACGCTCGCGCAGGGTCATATACTGGAAACACGACGCATCAGCTACGCCGGGCGCCATTTGAAAACCGCGCGTCGTTGAACAACCGTCGAAAGCATGTCGCCTTCGGTGTTGGATGAGAGGCGAGCGGCTTGAATGTTGTTCGGGCGAGGCTCGCGTGGGTTAACCCACGCGAGCCTCGCCCTGAATTTCTTTATCGTCTCAAACTCGAACTTCTCAAACGACTCAGGGGCGCGGTTTGCCTGCGATGCCGACGTTGAGACGCGTGATGCTTGGGCGTCGCGGATTGGGGCCGGGGAAGAAGGGGAAGGCCGCATTGGTGATGTAGAGATTCTTCTTGTCGTTGCCGACGCCGAAAGCGGTGGCGGTCGGGCCGTCGAGTCCGTCGGCGGCTGTTAGTAAGACGGTGATGCTTCCGTCCGGCGCGATACGGACGACGGTGTTGAAGGGGTCTGTGGTGCCGTAGAGATTGCCTTTCACGTCGAAGGCGAAGTCGTCGAGGCCGATGCCGGAAGCATGTATGCGCCCCGCTCCGGCTGAGCCGTCGGCGAGGATGGGGAAAGCGACAACGTGCGCGCGGTCGGAGACGGCGACGTAGACCTCGTTGCGGAAGACCTGTAGACCGTTAGGCCCCGGCGTCAGAGGCAGAGGGACGGGCGTCAGCAGAGATGAGTTTGTCCAAATCCCCGGGACTCCCGTGCCATCGGAATGGATGCGCCAGATTGCGCCGCGCAACGTGTCGGCCACGTAGAGCCAGCCGCCGTGGTAGGCGATGCCGTTGGGCGCGGCGTTTGAGGGCAGCGCGGCGAGCAGCGAAGCATCTCCGTCCGGCGTCACTTTCCAGATGCCGAGGTCGGGCAGGTTGCAGGAGGTCACGGAGGCGTAGATGTTGCCCTGATGGTCGAGGGCGATGCCGCCCATGAGTCCGAGGCCGAAACCGTTGCCGCACGGCTGAACGTCTGGACGCACGGGCAGAAAAGCAAGACTCGTCTGTGTTCCGTCGGGCGCGATTTTTCGTATCTCGCCCGTCATCGCCATACTGATGTAGGCGTTGCCGTGACGGTCGAACTGAATACTTTCAGGCGTCTCGAATGCTGCCGGGTTAAATAGTGCGACGGTCTCGGCGCTCTGTGCGGACGCGCTAACGGGGATGAGCAGGATGGCGCAAATCAGTAGGGTCAGCGATAGCTTAGACATGTTCTCTCTCCTTATGAGGGGTTTTGGATGGGCGAACTTTCCTGTGTGGAGGCGAGGCGTGAGTAGTGTGCAAACGGTTGCTCCACGAATTCATCTTGTTTGTGAAGTCAAACTACATGGTTTCCAAAGAGGCCTGAAGACGCGGGTCAGTTGATTGGGTTTCGACGTGCCATCTGTCGATTTTCTCCGGCAAGTTGCTGCAAAACGCTCGCAAAGTGGAGCCGGAAAAGTCTCTGTCGGCTAACGCGTATTTTGTTCGACGAACGGCTCACGCTTCGATAAAAAATTTTTGGTTAAGGGTGTTGATACGATTCAGGAGGCTGGATAAATTTCGGCTTCATCACACATCCTGTGACAAAACAGTCTACAAACACACGCTTCCCGCTCACGTCCAACATCGAAGATGAGAAGTTTCGAGAGGTATGTGCGTTGACGCGCTGTGTTGGATGAAGCGAGGCGTTGAATGACGCGGGATGTGGATTGAAGTCGCTCTAAGACATCATTGACGGACGCCTCGCGCAAGGCGACGCGCCCGTCAATGACATGCTCTCAAGGTTGGTCTTCCGGTAGTCCTTCTGCTTCGAGCCGTTTGCGTGCGGCGAGAAGTCCCTGCTGAAAATCCGTGAGGCGATGCACCTGCGGCGAGCGTGCCGCCTGAAGCATGGTTTTCTTCTTGAAGACCTCGCCGCGCCATTGCGCCACGCGTTCAATCAAACTCTGGTAGGCCGTGACGGCGATGGGTGCGCGCGGCGCGTCGAGCGTCAGCAAGTGGCCGAGATGGTTGGCGTTGTTGACGCGTGCACCCATGTCCGGGATGGTGCCGTCGGGACGTTGGCAGAATCTGAGCAGGATGGTTTTGATAATCGAGGTGTGGTCGAACTGCATGTGCGAGACCACGCCGCTACCGACGAAGGGCGAGACGATGATGGCCGGAACCCTCGCGCCGAAGCGACGAAAGGCGGGCTTGTCGTCGGGAGCGGCGGGCGGTTGCACGTGGTCGTAGAAGCCGCCATGCTCGTCGTAGACGATGATGAGAAGCGTCTTGCTCCACGCGGGGCTGCTGACGACGGCGTTGAAGAGTTTGAACACCAAATCCTGTCCGGCCATCACGTCGGAGGGCGGATGGTCGTCGTTGGAATCGGCGGGGCCTGTAACGTGGTAATCGGCGAAGTTAGGGTCAATCCATGAGACAGCCGCGAGGTCGCCGGAGGCGGCGTGGTCGAGAAAGTTTTCGCGTTTGAAGGTCGTCTTGCGGTCGAACCAGAAATAGTTGCCGACGATGCTGTACTTGCGGTCGGTGAGACGCAAGCTCGCCATGTCGTGCGCGTACCAGCGCCAGGAGACGCGCGCGGCGTCCAAGTGACGGACGAAAGACGGAAGATTGTAGACGGGCGGAAACTTGTTGTCTTTCTTGCCGTCAGCGCGACCCGTCACGGCGTAGAGACGGTTCGGCCACGTCGCTCCGGGCACCGAGCAGAACCACTGGTCGCAGATGCAGAAATTGCGCGCCAGATAATCGTAGACGGGCAGGAGCGCGCCGTTGTAATAGCCCATGATGAGGTTTGGATTCGAGGCCGGATGGTGTTCGGCGAAATTGGCGACGAAGCCGCCGTTGTCGTTGCTTAACTGCTGCTCGACGCAATCGCCCTCATGGCACGGGTCTTCCTTGAAGACGGTGTTCGTGAGCGGCATGATTTTGTACTTCTTGCCGCCGTAGGAATTGTTCATCTCGCTCGACAGCCCGTTGACATCAGGCATCGCGCCTTCCAGTTTGAGATAGCCGAGCATGTGATCGAAGGAACGATTCTCAAGCATGAGGACGACGATGTGTTCGATGCGGTCGAGATTGTCGCTCGCGTCGACCGATGCGGGCTGAACGAACTTGACCGGAGTGCCGAATAAGCCTCTGGCGACGCGACGCTTCGACGCGCCCTTCTTCGCACCCTTCGCGACGCTCTTAGTCACGGCCTTCGTCGCGCCCTTCGACGCGCCCTTCTTTGTGCTGCGCGCGGCGGCCTTACGTGTCCGTGTGGATTCGTCTGATGTGCTCTTTTTCGATTTACCGGTTTTACTGCTTCGAGATTTACTGGGCATAGGCTTCCTTTTTGTAGGCTGAGATTTTAGCCGACCAGCGTGGGCGGAGATTGCAACGAGCAACGCGGAACAACGGAATAGAGGTTAAAGCGAGCCTTTGTCGTCGTGCTATCCGTGAACTCTCGTCGGCGGACGAGATGCGAGCAAGACGTGGGCACGATATTCAGAACAAAGATAAATGTCAATCAGGTCGTGGTCGCGTCGAGCGTGTACTCGAACTCATACGAGTGCTTACCTTCGTCGATATTGATTGTCATTCTGCCCGCCAGTCCGACGAGTTGACCCGTGCCAGAATCCGGCACGACGGTGATATTGAGTTGCGGGACACCGCGCGCCATCATGCCGCTGTGCTGTAGTGCGAAGGTGCCGCTATGACCGTCGAGCGTCCCCTTGACGCGCTCGATGGCGACGTAACCGGCTGAGCCTTCAACGTCCGTGCCTGCGGCCAGCATCTGACCCTTGCTGGTGGCTTCGAGGTCGCCCCGAAACTGCTTGTCGAGTGACATCCTGCTAATGGTCGGGTCTCCGACCTCCTCATCCGGTGCTTGTGGTTTTAACTTCACTTCAAACGTTCCGCTTGCGTGTTTCGTCACGATGGTCTCCTTCGGGTCTCTATCTTGGAAATGGCGAATAGGTTTGTGTATCGGACTGCTTCTTTACTGTCAAGATATGCTTTACAACGATAACTGCCAAGGGGCGGCCAAAAAATCACCATACATCCGTCCACGATGGGCGTCCGGCACCAACACACGCATCCACTGGGGCAGACATGATGCTGCAAAGCCACTTTATCGGAAACTTGCTTCTGAATGGTGAAACTACTGCATTTGTTACCCTTCCGCGTGGTTATTGGCATCTCTTGGGATAAGAGTGAGACGAACATGATAAGTATTAATTGAACCTATCTTGACAGTATTTAGTACAATCTATACTCTATCGCGCCATGAAGGAACAATTGCCTACCGATTTGATTACCGTGACCGAGGCACGTGCGTTACTCGGTGTGAGCCGCCTGAAGATGACGACGCTGCTGAAAAAAGGCTTGTTGCAGCACTACCCTAACCTGCTCGATAACCGTGTCAAACTCGTCAGTCGCGCCGAAGTGCTTGAGTTGAGACCGAGACGTGCGGAGGCCGCATGAAAACGATTGCCGTAGCCAATCAGAAAGGCGGCGTCGGAAAAACGACGACCGCCGTCAATCTCGCCGCAGGTCTGGCTATCAGAGACTACAAAACGTTGCTCGTTGACCTCGATAGCCAGTGCAATACCACCTTCACCTACCTTGAGCCGGATTTGATTAAAACCACGCTGGCAGATGTGCTCGTCGGGCATCACGAACGGCCTCCGCTCATCGACGCCATTTATGAGACGCACATCGTCAACCTCGACCTCGCCCCGTCTCATATTCGTCTCGCGATGCTTGAACGAGCCGTGCAAATCGAAGAGCAGTATAGACTTAAAGATTCGCTCGAAAGTTTGACGGGCTACGATTTCGCCATCATCGACTGTCCGCCGAGTCTCGGTATGACGCTCACACAGGCGTTGCTGGCGAGTTCCAGCGTCGTCGTGCCGATTGCCGCGCAGTATTATCCACTCGAAGGCGTGGTCGATTTGACGAGCACGATTCAGGCCACGAAACGACCCAATCCTTCCCTCTCGATTCTTGGCTACTTGATTACCTATTTCGACCCGCGCAACCGCATCTGCGGCGAGGCGCTCAACAAAGTGCAGACCATGTTTCCGGGCCAAGTCTTCGAGACAGTAATTCGGACAAACGTCAAGCTCCAAACCGCTCCGGCGTTTCGTAAAAGCATCTACGAACACGCGCCCGAATCGCACGGCAGCAAAGACTACGACACACTGACCGATGAAGTCCTCAACAGGCTTTCGATGAGTTCTAACTTGCGTATGGTGAAGGAGGCCAGTAAATGACTGACCCGACAGAGAAACAGAAGCGGCAGATTCAAACCAGAGCGCCCAAGAAGGCCACGCCCGGCATTTTCGATAACCTACGCCCTCTGCCGCATCCCGTCGAAGAGATTTTGGGACTCGTCGCACCCGATTTTGTCGCACAAAATGAAACGACCCCTCTGTCCCCCTCTGTCCCCCTGACCCCCTCTGTCCCCCTGTCTGGCCCTGTCGCGCCGGAACGTGATTTTAATAAACGCGCCAACAGTCTAGAGAGAGATGCGCTGCCTTCGGGGATGTTTCCGGGTTCGAGCAAGAGTCTCTACGACGCGCTTTACCTGCGTACGCGCGGTGCAATCAAGCCGTGTCGCACTGTCCGCGCGACCAAGAAAGACCTCGCTGATTGGTCGGGCATCCGTAACCGGAAGACGATTGACGGGCATCTGCGCTACCTGACAGCCTGTGGATTATTGGAGCGAAAATGGGAGTTGGGCAACAACGAGGGCTATCTGTTTGAGGTCAAATTGCCCGAAGAGACCCCTCTGGTGGACAGGGGGACAGAGGGGGACAGAGGGGGACAGAGGGGGACAGACCAGAAAATGGTCTGTCCCCCTGACCAGAAAAGGGACAGAGGGGGACAGAGTCAAGTGGTTGAAGAATCAATAATTTACGAATCCCCTAAGACATTTAAGACTTCAGAGGAAAATTTTGATGATGACGCTGCGCGGCTTTTCTTCGAAAGTTTCCGACAGGTCGAGAGAGAACTGACCGGAAAGCATTCAGTAGACGCCGCACGTTGGATGGAGCTGGCGGAAGTTCTGATTGCCGAGTTGAGAATCGCCGCCACGCGCACCGACGCCATCTCGTCTGTTCCGTCGTTTCTGGCAGAACACTTGCGTCGAAGACTCTGGAAGTTGGATAAGAAGCAGGCGAGGGCGGAAGGAAGGGAATTGCCCGACGAACAACCGTCGTCGGCACAGGCGAGCGAACAGGCGCATCTCTGCCGGGACTGCGGCGGCTCCGGTTGGTGGTATCCAGACGGTTTGGAGAATGGCGTCGCCAAATGCGCGCACAAAAACGCGTCGAAACAGACGGAAATCAAAGAATCAGACGGAAACTAACCCAGACGGCTGCTGCAAGCCGTGTCCACGCATAAGCTGAAAAGTGTTCTGTAGCAGCATTTAACCAATGTTGAGTCGCTTTATCCTCACTACACTCACGCAAAAGAGCCTCGCCCCGAATCCATTGTCGAAGAATTTGACGCTGCTTTCCACATCGGTCACCTACCTCGCAGATAGTTCGTGTTAAAACTCTTTGCAGTCTGTTGAGATTGAGATAGTATTATATTGGGTGGCGCAAAAGAACCGCTCGCTCCAAACGCCGTTCACTCAACACTCCCATCTAACCCATCCTATCTCGCCGAGAGAATTCCACAATTCTCAAGCCTCGAAAAGAGTTTGAACCCGCCGCGCAAAAACTAAAGGAACACTCTCGCGCCCACATCTCTACATGTCCATTGGCCGTTTCGTAGACAACGCGCCGAACTGCCGAAGCCGCCGCGCAAGAAGATTTTAATTCTCTTCGGGACGCGTCCCGAAGTTATCAAACTGGCTCGGGTGATTCGTCAACTCGAATCTCTGGACGGCAAATTTCAGACGATTAACGTCACCTCCGCACAACACACGGACCTCCTCTATCCATTGACCTGTCTGCTCGGCGTGCGCTTCGATTATGACCTCTAAGTGATGTCGCCCGCTCAGACGCCGAACCACGTGCACGTGCGCGTGCTCGCCGCGCTCGATTCCATCCTTACCAGAGAACGTCCAGACCTCATTCTCGTACAAGGCGACACAACCACCGCACTCGCCGTCGCGCTCGCGGGATTCCAACAGAACATCCCCGTCGGACACGTTGAGGCGGGTGTGCGTTCTCACGACGCGCAGTCCGTACCCGGAGGAAGTAAACCGCAGGTTGATTACCAATCTGGCGAGTTATCACTTCGCCGCCACAGTGCACAATCGAGACACACTGCTGAGCGAGGGCGTCTCGCCGCGAAGCATCTTGGTGACAGGGAATGCAGGGGTCGATTCGCTCAAAGCGACGTTGGAGCAGACCGAGATAACCTCTCACACAAGGGATTTGCTGGAGGCCACAGAGCCGGAAGGGGAGTTGGGCGGAGAGGGTAGGGAAAATCGAAACCCGTTCGGGCGCGAAGATAGCGGGCAATGTATCGCGGAAGTCATCGCGCAGGAGTTGAACGCGAGCGCGTCGGTTACGGAGAGTCTGTTGGAACAGGCGAGTTGAGATGAGCGACATCAATCCCGACAACGCGAAGCGGCATCTGCTGACCGTCATGCTGGAAGACTATTTCCATGTGCGCGCCTTCGGCGGGCTGATTCAGCGCGGGCAGTGGTATCGCTTCCAGACGCGTTTCGAGCAGAACAATCGTCGTCCCCTGCTTCAACGAAGAACTTTCGCTGCCCTATCTCGCCAATACACTGAGCAGCGTCGAGACTGGTATGAAACTCAAAGTGTTCAGAAACCTTTTGCGGAACCAACATCCCCAACGCCATCTCGATATAGAGATTTTAATGCTCCGTCGCTCCATCAACGCGTCCGTCCCGCCGTCATAGGCGTGGCAAAAATAGGCGTGGCAAATCTTCACACGCTCTGTATCATTCAACCTGCCGCCGTGACGCATATCTCGCAGACGCGTCGCCGTGTCAGTTGTCGCCTGTTACACATGAGTCTTTGGAATTGATGCAAACAGCCGAAGTCGTCATCATCGGAGCGGGTGTCGTCGGCGCGAGTGTGGCCTATCACCTCGCGCGCAGAGGGTGCACGGACGTTCTGGTGTTGGAACGTCAAGCGCAGTTGGGCGCAGGCAGCACGGGCAGGGCAACGGGCGGATTTCGCGCACAGTTCGGCAGCGCCGTCAACGTCGGTCTCTCTCTGCTGTCGCGCGAAAAACTGTCGTGTTTCGAGGACGAACACGGCGTCGATGCCGGCTATCGTCCGTGCGGCTATCTCTTTCTGGCGCGCGACGAGACGCAACTCGATGCCCTACGCGTCGCTCAAGAAATTCAGAAGGCATGTGGACTCGTCGAAGCGGAGATTATTAGCCACGCCGACATTCGCCGCATCAATCCCGCCGTCAACGCGGACGAACTCGCGGGCGGCGTCTTCTGCCCTACCGACGGATTTATTCGACCCCTGCAAATTCTGCGCGGCTACGCCGAGCACGCCGCACGTCTCGGCGTGCGCTTCGAGCGCGACACGCCACTCACTAGCTTCCGTCTCGAAGGCGGCAGCATCTTGTCTGTGAAGACGCCGCGCGGCGAGATTGCGACGCGCTGTGTCGTCAACGCCGCCGGGGCGTGGGCGGCGCATGTGTCGCAACTCGCCGGAACGAGTCTTCCGGTCGAGCCGCTTCGTCGGCAGGTGGCGACCACTTACCCTTGCGAACTTCTTCCAGAAGAGATGCCCTTGACCATCTTTGTCGAAGATGGATTCCATCTGCGCGTCCGCGACGGGCGCGTGCTTCTGCTGTGGCCTGACCAACCGATGGTCACGAATCCTTTCGACGACGTGACGAACGCCGTGACGGATGAGTGGCTGCGCGAAGTCTTGAGACGTGCACACGCACGCGTGCCCGTGCTCCGCGAAGCACGCCTCGACCGCGAAAATTGTTGGGCTGGTCTCTACGAGATGTCGCCGGACAAACACGCGTTGCTGGGCAAGTCCGTCGGGGTCGAAAATCTCTTTCTGGCGAACGGCTCCTCCGGCCACGGCGTCATGCACGCTCCCGCGCTCGGACATCTCCTCGCCGAAATCATCCTCGACGGACAAGCCACGACGCTCGATGCACGCGCGCTCCGACCCTCCCGTTTCGTCGAAGGCGACTTAAATGTCGCGCCGGAATTCCTCTAAAAACGCGAAAATTTGAGGCCGCGAGACGGTTTTGAAATTATTTTAGTCGCTGCGAAAGAAAAAGTGATCCGTCTTCGTCCGAATTAACGCGTTAGTGTCTAGAGGAGAAAAACCATGAACGCCAACCGGACGATACGGGTCATCAAACGCGAACAACGACACCACACAGCGACGGCAACGACAGAGATGCCCGCGCAGAAAAGCAGCAGGGCTGACGAAGCCTCGCGCAAAATGAAGGCGATTGTGGCCGGATGGGTGCGCGAACGCCAGCAACACGCGGCGCAGTACAACCGCACTTTCGCCAGCCTCTTTCAAAAAGCCTAACCGATTCCCAAAAGCCCGACCCACGACGGGCAGATGCTCTCCACTGTTCATCGACACGGCGCAGAACCATCATCAACGCGCGTCCGCCATCTCACACGGTCGAAGTCGAATCCTTAATCAACTTGAACAGTCTGTACGACTGCCTGTTGCTCCTGCTCCAATAATTTCTGTTTGCGTTCGATGCCCCACCTGTAGCCACCGGGGTCGCCGCCTTCGCGTACGACACGATGGCAAGGATTAACCAATGCCACGGGGTTCGTCGCGCAGGCGCGTGCCACAGCGCGCGTCGCCGTGGGCTGACCAATCGCCGCCGCAACCTCTTTGTATGAACGCGTCGCGCCGTAAGGGATTCGTCGTAGTTCTTCCCAGACGCGCAGTTGAAAAGCCGTCGCCTGCACGTCGAGCGGCAGTTGAAGATGCGGCTCGGAGCCGTCGAGATGGCGCAACAACGCTACGACGCATTCCTTCAAATCCGCGCCGTCGCGTCGCAGTTCGGCAGACGGGTATTCGGCGGCGAGCGCGGCTTCCAGACTCTCTCGCGTCTCGCCGAAATTGACGGCGCACATGCCGCGCGCGGTCGCGGCTACCAGCAGCAGCCCCAGACCACATTCGACGATGGTGTAATTGATAGACATGCCTTTGCCGCCGCGTCGGTAAGTGGCGGGAGTCATGCCGAGTTGTGCGGGAGCGTGCTCGTAGAGACGGCTGCTCGAACCGTAGCCCGCGTCATACATCGCGGCGGTCAACTCGCCGCCGTCTTTGATGCTCGACTTGAAAAGTCGCAGTCGATGCGCCGCGGCGTATTGCCGTGGTGTGATGCCGGTGACGTTCTTGAATGTCCGCTGAATGTGATAAGGGCTGACGCCCAACTCCGCGCCCAACGCTTCGAGCGAAGGCGCGGCGTCCGCCTGCGCTTCGATGCTGCGACAGACGCGCAGAACCATCTCGACGTGCGGGTTGCGCGTGGCCTCCTCGCGCGGTCTGCAACGCAGGCACGGACGAAAGCCGCCCGTCTCGGCTGCTTCGGCGGAAGCGTAGAAGCCGACCTTCTCGCGTCGCGGACGACGCGAGGGACACGATGGCCGACAGTAAATCCCCGTCGAAGCCACGCCATAGAAGAAAATGCCGTCGAAGCGCGCGTCCTTCGTCTCGACCGCCTGCCAGTAAATCTCGTCCTCAATCGTGCGAAGTTCCTGAAGAATATTTTGCTCCTGAGTCATCTTAACCACCTCTCGACGCTCATACTAACGGGGTGGCTCCGTCGAATCTATCCGCTTCTTGCGCGCAAACTTTTCTGACCGAATTATTAGCTGTTACTCGTTATTCTTTTGCTGACGAAAACAACTTTCAGCCTTGCCGTCGCTCAGGCAAATCAGCCTGCGCCCCTGCTCGTCCTGTTTGATTGTCCACTCCTTTGTCTCCTCATCCAGCACATGATTCTTCTCTTTGGTGCTGTTGGGCGCGCAACTGTTGGCGTTTCTCCAAAAGTTTCTGGACGGAATCAGCGTCATCTTGGAACCCTCGACGACGACCTTGCCGTTCTTCTCGTTGAAGAGTGTTGTGGTGCAGTTATACATCGTCGATTGCATCATGCCGATGAATTCAAAACGCCCGTCGGCGTAGAATTTGTAGGTGAAGGTGCTGCTGTTGCCCGGCGTGGTCGCGCCTGTCGTACGGTTCTGGTATTGCAACATCGAGACGTTGCCATTGTGCCATTCGCCCACTAACTCCGCAGGAATCTTCGCAGACCCCGCCGCCTGCCCGTACGCGCAGACCAACCCCGCCACGCAAATCGCCAACAAGAGCGACAACACACGCAATTTCATAATTATCTCCTCCCGCATCGACATGTTTGAGTTTCGGGTCGTTAATGCCACGCGCCTTTCGTCGGTCGCGTCTTCTGCCCCGCATCTTTTAACGCGTGGCGACTGACGAAAAAGTCTCATGCTCACCGATAAATAATTCGTTCTTCGTCTGATAACGACGGCGACGAGAGTGCGGGTTTGTGTCTGACCTTATCGGACGCTGGTGGTTCGGGAGATGTCGGGTTGAATCGTGGTTGAGGGTTAAAGGGCGCGAGCCGTCGAATGTGTGAAAACACTCGACGGCTCGCGCGTTGGTTAGCAGTCTGTCGGTCGTCGTCGTCGGCTGCTGTGCGAGGCCACGACGTTTAGGCTTTAGGGCTGGCCGAATCTTGAGCGGTATTCGCCGGAACTGATGAAGGCTTCGACCATCTCAGCCTGGCGGAAGTCCGCGAAAGAGTTCAGTTTGTTGAGCCAGAAGTCGTACCCGTTGAAGTTGTTGTCGGGCGGATCGTTCGGATTGCGACGCAAGTAACCGAAGTATTCCATCAAGACAAACGCGGGGTTGAACTCCCTCTGCCTGAATTGCGTGTTGTCTGCGACGCGACGCAGGACACGCGCACGCGCTGCCGTGTTGGTGGTGTCCGTCGCCGTGCCGAACTCGTCAATCGCTGCCTGTCGTTCAGCCGCCGACGGAGTGACTCCGGCGTTGGCGTAGAGCGCATCGACAAACTGCGCGGGTGTCTGCGTCGTCGGATACTGCGTGGTGAATTCCGCACGTTGGACGAACTCCTGTGCGAAAGCCTCTTGATTGGCAGCCAGGACGGCTTCCCAACCCGCTGAACCGACGATGACGCCCTCGCCTATCTCCTGCGTGTCGCGCATGAATTCCAGATAACGCGGCAACCCTCGCGGTCGCGCCGCCGACGCCGGGAACGACGCCTTGTAGAAGCGGTAGACGAGGAAGCCCGTCTGCTGGAATTCGATGGAGAGGAAGAAGGCTTCCGAGACTCTGGCGTATGCACCTATCTGGCATCTCGCCAGTTGCGCGCCGCTCAGACCGCTGCAAGCGGCGAGACGGTCGTTGAGGTTGCTCGTCCAGAACGCCAGACCCGCCGCATCAGGATCGCGGTTAAGGAAATCGCGATACTGCTGTCGGACGAAGAACTCGACGTTGGTGATCGGATTCGGACTGGCGGTTGTGTCGTTGTCCGTAATCGTGATGACCGCCGAGGCTGGCGTGCCCGTGAAGTTGCCCGACGACGCATTGCTGAGCGTCAGGTTGAACGTTTCATTACCTTCGACGTAGGAGTCGTCGGTGATGAAGATTCTGATGGTCTTGCTGGACTCGCCCGCCGCAAAATCAATCGTGCCGAGCGCGATGATGTAATCGGACTTTTGCGTGGCCGAGCCATCGGTGGTCGCGTAGTTAATCGACGCCGCAGCCGTGGTATTGCCAGTACGGTTGACGGTCACGTCGATATGGCCTGCACCTTCGTTGACGATGTAGTTGTCGGCGCTCAGTTGGGCGCACGGCGTGTCGTTAATCCTTGTGGTCGCCGTCACCGAGTTGTTGTTCGGGACGGGGTCGAAGGTCGCGGACGTAACCGTGGCGCTGTTGCTGAACTCGTTACAGACACCCGTCGGCGTGGTCGCCGTGTAGGTCAGACGAGCCGAGATACCCTTGCCGAGACTGGCGATGCGCCATGTGCCTGTGGCGGGGTCGAAGACGCCCTGTGTCACGGAAGCATCGTTGAAGGTGACGGACGAGGGCGTGAAGACGCCAGTCACAACGATGTCGTGAGCGGTGTCGTCGCCGTTGTTGGTCAGGACGAGCGTATAGCCAACTTCGTCGCCGCTGGCGGCGACCAACGCGTTCGACTCAAGCGCGAGACGGAGGTCTGCCTGGTTCGCCGCATTGAGCACGACGGTCGCCTGGTCGTTGGCGGGATTCACGTCAACCTGTTCGTATGACGCGATTCGCGCGATGACCGTGCCCGGCGATTCGCCCGAACTGACGGCTGCCACAACCCTCAGAGTTGCGGTTGCGCCGCTCGCCAGATTGCCCACCTCCCACGTTCGGTCGGACGGATTGAATGTGCCGCCCGAATTATCCGAGAGATAGGTCAGCCCGATGGGGAATTCGCTGGTCGTGACGCGGACGTTCGTCGCCGTCGACGGCCCGTTGTTGGTCACGTTCAGAGTAAAGGTCACTGTGTCGCCTGCGGTCGGCGCGGTGTCGCTGACCGAGAGACTGAGACCGAGGTCGGCTCGCGCCGCCGTCGTCAATCCTTCGACCGCGACCACTTCGGCATGTGTGCCGCGTGTGTTGTGGTGATGAAGGAGCAACGCGCCGAGCGAGTTGTTGGTGGTCAAGTTGGCGATGTTGACGTTGACCGGAATCGTCTTGCCGTTGAGGTCTTGGACGAGAACTTGGTTGCCGAAGTCCAGACCCGGATTGGCGTAGTCCCACGTATACGGCCCGGCGGCGCGGTCGTTCGGTGAGAAGCCTTCGAGCGAGCTACAGAGCGGAGCAAAGCCCGGACAAGTTTCCACTTTGTAGCGGAAGTTGGTGTTGCCCGCCGAGAGGCCGATGGCGGATGGCGGGACGGAGAGGAACATCACGTTGTTGTTGAAGACAACGGTGTCGAATTCTGCCGCGCTCGCTGCGTTCACCAGCCAACCGGAATTCCAGGACACGCTGCTCGGCAACGTGAAGACGGCGGTGATGAAGATGTCCTGTCCGTTGGCGTTGGCGTTACCGAAGTTGCGCCGCGCAAACGAACCGGGATTGGTGTTGACGACGACGCGTTCGTAAGTTCCGTTCTCGTCGGCGTCGATGAAGATGCTGTATGACACATCGGTCGGCGTAGACCATTCTTCGTAACTGGCGACGCCGAAACGAATCCTGTCAGTCGCCGCATCGTAGCCCACGCCGACGTTGCGAATGTCGGTTTCACCCGGAATCGACGTGTCGCGCGGGCTGACCACCTGAAGTTCAAACGGGCTGACGAGCGAGACGACATCCACGGGGAATGAACCCGTGCACGACGGCCCGGCAGCGCGTGTGCCTGTGCAGACGTCCGTGCCCGTCAGGGCGATGGACGAAGCGCCCGCCGCGATGGTGTCGCTGGCGGTCATGGTCGAAGCCGGACGCGCGGGCGAGTAGACGGGAACTCGCAGCCTGAGCGTACCGTTGGTGCTCAGCGTCACGTAAGCGCCTTCTTCGGTCAGGTAGTGGCGCGGGAAGTTGTTGAAGACGGTATTGAACGGGCTGGCACCGGTCTGGGTCGCAGGGACGCTTGGGTCTCTGGTGTGATCCATCTGGTCTTCAACCGCATCCATACGCACCTGGAACGTGAAGGTTTCGCCCGCACGCGAGATGAAATTGTCAGTGCCGGGAAGTCCTTGGAGAGCGTAGGAGACGCCCGGCGCGTTGGTCACGGTATCAATCCCGACCGTGTAACCGATGTCCGTGGTTCCCTTGTTAACGACGCGAATCGTTTTGATTCTGGTCGCGCCCTGAACCACTTCGTTGTCAAAGCTGACGCTGACGAGACCCGCGTCGTCCGCGTTATAGGCGACGACCTGCGTGCTCGCCGCGCCCGGCCCGTTGAGTCGTCCCGCGCCGATTTGGCCGGGGCCGAGTCGCGTGCCAGCGCCACCGACATCCGTAAAGACATCGCTGAGCGCGCCATTCATGACCTGCGCCTTCAACTCTTCGACCGTCCACGTCGGGTTAAGCTCACGAAGCAGAGCCATCATACCCGCGACGTGTGGAGCGGCCATTGAAGTGCCGCTGATGGTGAGAGCCTGATTGTTGGGAATAAAGCCCGGAGCAGCGGCGGGAGTGATGCAACCGGGGCAACTAACGCCCGTCTGCGCCGAGGTAATATCCGTGCCCGGCGCGGCGATGTCCGGCTTGAGCGCGAAGACGGAGGTTGCACCGCCGCCTCTGGGGCCGCGTGACGAACTGGCCGCGATGGTGTCGGCACCCGGTACACGGCGCAGAGTGACGTTGACGGTATTGCCGCCCGTAATCTGTGCCTTGATGGCGTTGCCGTCGGCCTGCGAAATGCCGACCGTCGGAACCGTGTTGGAACTGGTGATGGTCGCGTCGTCGGAGAAGTTGGGAGGCAATCCGGCAGCGTTGTTGGCGATCATGACGCCAATCGCTCCGGCATCCTGCGCGTTCTTGCTCTTCTGCTCGAAGGCGCATGTGCCACGGTCAACCAGAACTATCTTGCCAGCCACAGCGGCGGCATTCGTCAGAGGCGAGCAGCCGTCCGTCGTCGAAGGCCCTGCCGCATCGGCAGCATCCGTTCCGACGACAACATTGCCCGTCACGTCGAACAACTGCGGCCCGTAGAGCGAGTTGCTGACGGGTAGGTCGCGTGCGATGGCGGGCGGCGAGTTGATGCGCGAACGGTTCACGCCGACGCCGGGGTCGAGAATATTGGCGACGCTGATGGCGCGACCGGAGACGCCGGGAGCGCCGCTGATGAAGAAGGTGTCGCCCGCGTTTCCTGACGATGCGACCACGATGACTCCGGCGCGCACCGCGTTATCGCTGGCGATGGCCGACGGATTCGAGGCGAAGCCGAAGTTGGAGCCGAGCGACATGTTGATGACATCGAGACGGTCTTCAAAGTCGCCGTCGCCGTTGGGGTCAATCGCCCATTCGATGCCCTGCACGGTCAAGTTCGTGCCGCCCGTGCAACCGAAGACGCGAATCGCATAGAGGCTCGCACGCGGAGCGACGCCGGGGCCGATGCGGAGCGAACTGAAAGGCGTATTCGTTCCGTAGGGGCCAGTGAAGGTCGTGCCGTCGGAATTCACGCCGAGTCCGGCGGCGATGCCCGCGACGTGCGAGCCGTGACCGTTACAGTCCATCGGGTCGGGGTCGGGCGTGGGCGTGTTGCCGCCCGAATAGTTGTCGCCCGCGAAGTCGAAACCGCCGACGACCTTTTGTGTCGGGAAGAAACCGTCCGCGTTGGTTGTCCGGTTATTCGCCTGATAGTCGGCGAGCAGACCTCTCCCGCCGAAGTTTGAATGCTGGTAGTCAATACCCGTGTCGATGATGCCGACTTTGATTCCGGCTCCCGTCAGATTGGTACGCAATCCGATGGCGTTGTTCCACAATTGCGGAGCACCGACGAAGGGCACGCTGGTCGAGAGCATAGGGTATTCGGTGACGAGCAGGTGCACGGCTTTGACGCCGGGCAGTTGGCGCAAGTCGCCGATTTTGTTCGCGCCGACGTAGACCGCGATGCCGTTCATCACGCGTTGCACGCGGTAGATTTCCGTCGTGCTGCGGCTTCTCAAGGCCGCCGCGACGGTGGTCTGCGCGCGGTTGATTTTGGTCAACTGTTTCTGCGCGGCGCTGCGCGCTTCGTTGACGGCCAAATCTCTCGGCAGCTTCGAGTTTTCCAACTTTTCAGCATAGACGACGGTCGCCGGAGTATCGACTAACTCGACCATCACGGCGACTGGTTCGGTGCTATTCGTCACCTCTGCGACTTCTGCGGAGGCGGCATTTTGGGCTTCGGTAGGTTCATCCTGAACGTTGTTGTTACCCGAAGCCGGTTCCTGAGCCTCTTGGCTCGAAGTCTCACCTGTTTCTACCCTCTTTGCTGAGGCGTTCGCTCCGTTCAAAAAAGATGTCAGGAGCAAAGTGCCAGTGAGTGTTAGGGCAAAGCACAAGTACAGGAAGTTGCGAGTATTTAAGCGGGGTGCTTTCATTTCTTCCCTTTCATTAATTTGCAAGCTCCGCTGCTCGGCTGAGCAGGAAGCGTGTTGCAGGTCACGTGTCTGGAGCCGGTGTTTTGCTATCAAGCGTTTTTCGACTGCTTCAGTTGCGAGATGATCATCGAATGGCAGATAAGGCCATTCTCATCGCCTCACATTTCGACGGACAGCCGCTATCACGTTTGGTCGTTAGACGACGCGTTTGGGGAGAAAACGACCTCTGTCAGACCACCACGCTTTCGCGCGGCTCCGACAGGGTTGATAATCACGGTCGGTTTTAGACGGTGTACTTAAATCTAAAGACACCCCTTGACGGGATGCCGCACTGTCGTCTTCTCGCCCGATGTTTCAAAAGACGCCTCGGCATGACATCTCGAAACGCGTCTGTGCTCACGGGTTCAACCAGCGAGCCGAATGGGTAAGAGAAGACCCCTAGTGCCAATTTAGCGACTGAACGGGGAGAAACTTTATCTTCGATTTATAATCTAGTCAACACAAAGCATCGCCTAAATCGCATTTGGGCAAAAATCTCTCGGCAGCCCTAATCAACTAATTTCAGCCCGAATCGACGTTGCAGAGCGTCGCCCGTCTCGCGTTCGAGCTTGGAGACTCGGCAAAGCCACGCATCTATGCCACGTCGCTGCTGCTTGAGTTCACCACCGATGCAACTGACCGAGGAGCATGAAAACGCGTGGCATCTGCGCGACGGTCAGACGCCTGACTTCAACAACGCGCGTGGGTTCGGCGCGGCTCTATTGTTGTGGCGGGAGAGGCGCGCAAGTTTTCTTGAAGGACGCCGTTCTTTATGGCAGGACACGATTATGACGAGAGTGAGGTGACATCGGTGACAATTATGAAATCCTTGATTCTATTCGTCGTTGCCGCAGCCTTCGCCGCTTCAAACAACGCAAGCTGTGCCGGAGGGATGCCCTTCAGTCGGGCGACGCCCGTGCAGACGAACTCCTTCCAGAAATTCCCTCGCAAGACAAAGACCATGCGTGCCTTCGGCTCGCAGCAGGAACTCGCAAAGTTTTTCCGTCGACTTGCCGAAGAACAGCGACGCGACGAGCAACGAGCCGCGAAAACGACAGCGCCCGCCACGCAGGTCGTCGCCAATGCTGACACTGCCGCCGCGCCCGCGAAACCGGCGTCTGACAAGGATGAAGAATCGGTGACCAACGTCCAGCATGCGGGCGTCGACGAGGGCGGCATCGTCAAGTTGCACGGCGACCACCTCGTCGTGTTGCGACGCGGGCGACTGTTCACGGTCGCCATCGGCGACGGCGCGCTCAAGCCCGTCTCGATGGTCGATGCCTTCGCTCCCGACATCGACCCTGGCGGAGCGTGGTACGACGAGATGCTTATCTCCGGCGACACGATTGCCGTTATCGGCTACAGCTACCAACGCGGCGGCACGGAAATCGGTCTGTTCCACATCGAACGCGACGGCACGCTTCGTTATCGTTCGACCTATCATCTGCGCTCGAACGACTATTATTCCTCGCGCAACTACGCGAGCCGTCTGATTGGCGACAAACTCATTTTTTATACGCCGCTCTACCTCTCGCCGGGCGACCAAGACCCGCAGCAAGGCTTCCCCGCCCTTCGCAAATGGCACAAGGGCGCGAAGGAGAACGAGTTTCGGCGCATCGTCGCACCGACGCGCGTCTATCGCCCCGAACGTCGTATCAGTGCCAGCTATGGACTCGCGCTGCACACCGTCACCGTCTGCGACCTCGCGCGGGGCGACATGACGTGCGAAGGAACCGCCGTCGTCGGCCCTCCGGGGCGCGTCTTCTACGTGTCGCCCGAATCCGTCTACGTGTGGGTGAGCGATTGGATTTACGAACAGAATCAGGCGCATACGCGTTCGATGCTCTACCGCATGCCGCTCGACGGCTCTGCGCCGAGTGCGCTCGGCGTATCGGGCAGCCCGGTTGACCAGTTCTCTTTTTTGGAGAGCGCAGACGAACACCTCAACGTGTTGGTGCAGTCCGAAGCACGCAGCGACGCCATGTGGGGCGCGGAAGTGGCTCCCGGCGAAGTGGCGATGATGCGTGTCTCGCTCGGAAGTTTTTCCGACGGCAGCACTGACGCGCCCAACGAAAGTTATCGTCGTCTCCCGAAGCCGCAGGGCTACACGTTTCAGAACCGTTTCGTCGGCGACTACGTGCTCTACGGAACGGGCAGCGGATGGGGACAGCCGGAGCAGGCGAAACGTGTGAGCCTCTACGCGACGCGTTGGGCGGACGATGAGGGCGAGGCCGTCGAACTGACGCTCGCGCACGGCGTTGACCGCATCGAGGCATTGGGTTCGGACGCAGTGGTCGTGGGCACCGACGGGCAGGATTTGCACTTCTCAGCCGTGCGTCTCGGCGAGCGTCCGAGTGTCGCGCATCGCTACACGCGCAAGGGCGCATCGCAGGGCGAACTACGCAGCCACGGCTTCTTCTATAAACCGGATGGGACGGATTCGGGTCTGCTCGGCCTGCCGATTCACGGCGCGGGTCGCCCCGGTTATGAGCACCTGTTCAACGGGTCGGCGTCAATCCTCTTTTTGCGTAACGACTCTCTGCATTTCAACGAAATCGGAGAACTCCGCGCGCGACCTGAAAAGTCGCTTAACGATGCCTGCCGCGCTTCCTGCGTGGACTGGTACGGCAACGCTCGTCCGCTCTTTGTGCGCGGGCGCGTCTTCGCGCTGCTCGGCTACGAAATCGTAGAGGGCACGCTCGCGCAGGGTCATATACTGGAAACACGACGCATCAGCTACGCCGGGCGCCATTTGAAAACCGCGCGTCGTTGAACAACCGTCGAAAGCA
>DASVTU010000029.1:0-241531 GCA_036387415.1 Pyrinomonadaceae bacterium
CAGGACAGTGTTTGTCTTACACGATGTGGAAGGGCATGAGCACGAAGAGATAGCAAGGATGTTGGGATGCAGTGTGGGGACATCGAAATCGCAGTTACACAAGGCGAGGATGAAATTGCGTGGCCTTCTCAGGCAACAGAAATAACGGCAGTCGCTTCCAAACGTGAAGGCGCTTGAGAGATTGCCTCGCCAATCGACGCGGGCGCTTTTTGGCAGTGCGTTTCGCTGACATCCAAAAATCGGAACGTCCGAGACGAAACTCTTACTGCTCCGAAAGGAAGGAACGAATGTCCGATGCGGTGTGCCAAGTTTCTTGTTCTGCTCGACGACCTCATTGACGGCACACTCGCCTCCGTTAACCGAGAGTATCTCGTCGCACATTTGGATGACTGCCTTCCATGCGCGAGCGTCCGGCGGGATTTCGATTTGATTGTGAAACTCGCGCGAGAACTACGCGACCAACTCACCGCCCCACCGCCAAACATCAAAAGCGCCGTCCTCAACATCCTCAACACGCCGACCACCACCAGCGCCTCCAACATCAACACTCGACAGGCTTGACGCTTTCTTCAACGCAAATCACTCACGCTCAATCGTGACAGGTACGTCGCGTCCTTCGGTCGCCTCGTTTCCGGCGAAGTCCGCCGCGATGATTCGCAGCACGTAGTCGCCGGGAGGTGTCTCCGAAGTGCGCCAGAATTCTTGCGTCGCGCGGCCATCAATGACTTTGTTGGTCACGACGTAAAGAAATTTGGTCGCCGCGCTGCCGTAGACGGTGATGCCGCTTGCATCGGCATAGGCGATTTTGACGGCTTCTCGCTCTGGCGGTAGGCGGTCGAAACGAATGGTGATGCGCGGTTCGGCGAAGTTGGGCGCGGGCGTGCCGTCGGGCTTCAACAATTGATAGCCGAGCGTATAGAGACCGAGACGCCGCCGCGACTGATTCCTGTCCACCTGATCGTATGCATCGACCACGACACTGACATCTCCTCGGACGACGAGCCGCCCGGCGCGTCGCGCGTCGAAGCGTCTGCCCGACGTGTCGATGAGTTGGATACCATCGCGTTCGATGGTGGGAGCTACGCGGTCTGTGAAGCCGACAAACGGAAGCATGAGAGGGTTGGCTTCCGCCGCGCCTGGCCCGAAGTTGAGGTGGACGTGATACATGCGATTGATGGTGCCGAGAGCGTCGCCGACGCGAAAGCGCGTGCCACGTTTGACGCGTACTCGTTCCGCTTTGCCTTCCGCGTTACGGAGCACGTCGAACGCCGTCGCGCCGAGCGGCTCGTCTTGTTGACTGCGACCGACGCGCATGTGGATATAAGTCATCAAGCCGACGCGCATGCCTTCGTTTAGTCCGCCAAAGCCCCAATTAGCGAGCGGGCTTGCCACTTTTTCGTCATAGACGGCGCGCACCGTCGCGCCCTGCGCGCCCGGCACGTCGATGCCACTATGAAGATGATGGCGGCTCTCGCCGTCGAAACTGCCGCGCACTTCGCCCATCGTCGCCACGACCTCATGCCATTGTTGTTGCGGGTCAACAGGCCACGGAAACTGACTCACACCCAACATCTCCACCGTCAGACGCGGCACTGCGGCAACGACGACCCCGTTCTCCGTGCGCGCCCCATCGTTCGCCGTGCGCGCCTCATCAACCTCGCTTGCCACACGCGCGCCGACATCTTTTTTATCGGCCTCATTCGCGTCTTGCGCCGGAGCAACGCGGCGCACAAGGTAGTTGGAGCCGTCGGCGATGAACAACGCGCCATGACGGTCAACCGCGATGCCCGCCGGATTGTTGAAACGCGCCTCGCTCGCGCCGCCATCGGCAAAACCACTTCCTGCGCCCGCCAGGACACGCGCCGTCGCATCCGGCGCAATCTGCACGATGCGACCGCCGTTCGCTTCCGTGACGTAGAGAAAACCGTCATGTGTCAATGCGATTCCGAGCGGTGTGTCGAGAGTGCGCGTCGCGTCGCCCTCGTTCGCGAAGACGACGGGCAGCGTGGTGACTTGTCCATCGGGCGTGAGCTTGCGTATTCGTCTATTGCCCGTGTCGGCGATGAACAACTCGCCAGTGGCGGCAGCCGCCAACGCGCATGGCGTATCGAACAGAGCATTGATGCCTGCGCCGTCAGCGTAGCCCGGCGATGCGCCGCCCGCGAGCGTCTTGACCTGGCCGTCGGGTGTGATTTGGCGTATGCGGTCGTTGTATGTGTCGGCGATATAGACGTTGCGTTGCACGTCAACAGCGATGCCGACGGGAGCGTTGAATTGCGCGGTCGTCGCCGCGCCGTCAGCGTAGCCTGCCGTGCCGTCGCCTGCGAGCGTCGTGACGTTGCCGTCGGGCGTTATTTTGCGAATACGATTGTTAGCCGTGTCAGCGACGTAGAAATTGCCGTCGAGGTCGAGCGCGAGGGCTGAAGGAGTGTTGAATGATGCTGCCGCGCCCACGCCGTCGGCGTAGCCTTCGGCCTCGCCCGCAAACGTGCTGACGTAGCCGTCGGCGTTGATTTTGCGTATGCGATTGCTGTTTCCGGCATCGGCGACGTAAACATTGCCGAAGCGGTCAACGGCGATGCCGAACGGGTCTGCGAAGCGTGCCTGTGCGGAAGCCGCGCCGTCTTGGAATCCCGGCGCACCGTCGCCCGCGTGCGTCTTCACGACGGCTTGCCAACCCGCGACGGTCGGGCGCGGGCGTTCGGCATACCATGTCCTGACGAGGAACGCAGACCACGCCACGCCGAGAAGCAGAACGATTGCCGCAACCCATTTTGTCAAAGTGCGACGCAAGGCGTGGCGACCGCTCTGCGCGCCGCGAGGTTGGAGGCGCTTGTTATTCATCATTGGCGATGCGTGCGATGCGGTCTGATTCGATGATGTGGACGCCGCGCCGACCCTCTTTCGCCGTGCGAATCATCGCAGCGGCGACCGTGCGCGCCTCGATGGGTCGGTACTTCGACAGACGGCCCACGAACGCGAACGACAAAAGCCTCGACGCCTTTTCCGCTATCTGTTCGCCCATCCGCACCTCTGCGCGCTCGCCGATGAGCAGCGACGGGCGAAAGATGTGCACGGCTTGAAACGGAAGACGCGAGACGGCGGCCTCCGTTTCGCCTTTCACGCGGCTGTAAAAGACGGACGAGCGCGGGTCTGCGCCGAGCGACGAGACGATGAGGAATTGTTCTGCGCCATTCTCCGAAGCGATGCGTGCAACCTCAAACGCGTAAGTGAAATCCACCTTGTAGAAGGCTTCTTTCGTGCCCGCTTGCTTGATGGTCGTGCCGAGGCAACAGAAAACGTCCTGCGCCTTCGCTAGATGTTTCGACGCACCGAGATTGTCAAACTCCACGACGTGCTGTTTGAGTTTCGCGTGCTCTCGCGTCAATCGTCTTCTGCCGAGCGAAACCACTTCTGTATAAGCGTCGTCCGTGAGCAGCAGTTCGAGACAATGCCCGCCGACGAGGCCGCTTGCGCCGACTACTAATGCCGAACGATTCATCATCTTGCGGTCGCGTCGGAACTGCGTTCGAGTTCTTCCAAAACAGACGGTGCTTGCGGCGACCATCCGAGCAGACTCATCGCCTTGTTGCCCGACATCTGTTGGTCGAGCACCAGTGCGTCGGCGTATGCGCCGAGCGTCTTGCGCGCTTCGTCCAAAGGCCACGTCTCCACTCTGCCATCCAAGCCCGCCGCACGACTCGCTGCCTCCGCCACCTCGCGCACACGAATCGCCGCACCATTCGCGGCGAGCAGCAACGTCCCCGCCTCAGCGTGTTCGAGCGCGCGGACGTACAAGTCCGCCAAGTCATCGACGTGAACAAAACTCCAACGGTTGTCGCCCGTCCCCACGATTCGCACACGTCCCTTCTCCCGACCTGCCTCGACAAACTCACCGACGCTCCCACCGCCGCGCCCGTAAACCATCGCCGGACGAATGACGATGGAACGCACGCCGCGCGCGGCTGACGCGAGCACAAGTTGTTCGACGGGCGGACGCCACGCCACAAGCGGCGTCGGGTTGAGCACGCTTTCCTCGTCGGCGACGTGCTCGCCCGTGTTGCCGTAAACCCACACGCCGCTCGTATAAATGAATGGCCTGCCCGTTCCCTCCAACGCCGCGATAATCTCTCTGACCGCTGCCAAATCGGTCTGCGCCATATCTGTCCCGCCCGTCGAAGCGGCGTGGATAACTCCTTCAACTTCGCGCGCCGCACGACCGATACTGGCTTCGTCGTAGAGGTCACCGCGCCGGGTTTCGATGCCGCGCGCCGCCAGACGCTGCGCCGCTTCGTCCGAACGCGCCATGCCAAAAACTTCATGCCCCGCATCACGCAAAGCTTCGGCCACCGCGCCGCCGATGTAACCGCTTGCGCCCGTCAACAAAACTTTCATCCGTCGCATCTCCTTTTGGGTTTGTTCTTCCGTCTCCGGCGAGGCGTGCGGAGTGGAATTTGAATAACGACTGGCATCAATCTCGCTTAATCTGCCTTTCGATTTCTTCCAGATAGACCACGGGAGCCGAAGATTCGGTCGCCAGCACGTCAGAGAGATTCGCGCGCCACGCAATCACTTCGACGCGCAACCCCATGCCCTTGACGTATTTGACTGTCTCCAAATAATCGCGGTCGCCAGCGACGAGGATGGCCGTCTCGAAAGCCTGATTGATGCCGAGCATCAACATCTTCGTCGCCAACCCGACATCGACGCCCTTCTCCGCGGGCAGCACCTCCGAATGATTGCAAGCGCCGCAGCAGACGGTTCTCTTGCCTAGAGGATAGAGCACCACTTCCCAACGCAGTTGCTCCTTCAAGAACTGATAAAAACTCGTCTCCTCCGCTCGCGGCGGGTTATTGGTCGAAGCGAAGAAGTATGTCTGCCAGATTTCGCCTTCGCGTTCTAAATGTTCGGCGAAGCGTCGCCAATCGATGCGCCAGCCCGCATCCTGTTGTCCGTGAAAGATATTTGCGTTGTCGATAAAGCAGATGGTTTTCCCGCGTGTCGCTGTCATTCGTTGTCGTCCCTCCGGCTCGTCTCGATTTTATGAACTTGCCTTACTCGTTTTCCGACCCACACGACTCACGTGCGGATTACCTCTGACCCAGAACCGCCACGGCTTATCGACAAACTCCCCGGCGTAATCAATGCCGACGCGTCTGCCCGCCTCAATCTCGTCGTCCGAAAAATTCCTGCCGCAGTCTTCCATCCAGACGCGCGTGCCCATCAAATCCTCGCCGTTGTAGGAACGGTCGATGCCGAGCGCGATGCAGAGTTTGCCGGGGCCGCTCGCCACGTTTCTCGCATCCGTCGCCCCGCGCCTCGCTATCATCAACTCAAGTCCTTCGTCCGGTTCGACCGCGCGAACCAACACGGCATGCGGAACCTCCTGCACGTTCGTCACGACGTTGAACTGAAAATACATGCCGTAGATAAAATAGACGTAGGCGGTGCCGCCGCGCGCAAACATCGTCTCGGTGCGCGCCGTGCGTCGATGATTGTATGCGTGCGAAGCCTTGTCTTCCGGCGCAAGATAGGCCTCCGTCTCAACGACGATGCCTGAGACGCGCACGCCTTCCGTCGTCGGAACCACCAGACGCTTGCCGAGCAGTTCGCGCGCCACCAGCAACGTCTCGCTTCGCGTGTAGAACGCGCGCGGCAGTTTCTTCCCTCGTCTCGTCACGTCTTCTGGCCTCGCCCGCGCATCGCTCGCCCGCGCGCACTCTCGTCGCTTCCAGTCTTACTCAAACTGTTTTTTGAACTCGTCAAACTGTTTACGCAACTCCGCCACGTCGCCTCGCAGCCCCGCCACTTCATCTTCAAGCCTTGCGATTTTTTCATTCTCCGAGCGCACCAACACCGTCGCGGCTTCCGCACGCGGCGCGATTTCCAACTCCTCGACCGTCACTTCTCCTGCGAGCAGATGCGCGAAACGCGACTCCTTGTGTCCTGTCACCCTCGGCAACTTGACGACCAGCGGACGCTCGCGATTCATCAACGCCTCAAGCGTCGCTTCAACCTCCGGCAGACCCTTGAACGAAAAGAGGCGTTCGCCGCGCCCGCGTATCTCCCCGACGGTCTGCGCCCCGCGCAGCATCAGCACGCACATCACCGCTAACTCTTGCTGCGTCGTAAAGCCGAATGCCTCCATCATCAAGTGTTTGTATTTCGGCACGCGGCTGCCCGAAGCGTAAACTACGAGCGCGAGTTTCTTCTCACGCAAACTATCCAACGCGCGCACCACCGTCGGCTCGTCGTAGGAGACAACGGGGTCGCGGTTGGAAATCTGGTTGCAGGCATGCGTCAACGCGTTGAGCGTGAGCGGATAGTATTCGGGCGTCGTGACCTGCTTCTCCACCAGCGAGCCGAGCACGCGCACTTCCCTATCATTCAACAAAGCATCCACCACAAGCACTTCCTATTCGCCAAAGAGACTCCGCAGACGACTCTTCAAACTCTTCGCCCCTGACGCCGACGTATCACCTTGCATCTGATGGACAGTCGCCAACTCATCAAAACTCCCTTGCGCTTCCGCTCCATCGAGCACGCGAACGGCTTGCCCGACGGCGAGGCGTCCCGTCTTGAGCACTCGCGCGTAGAGACGCGACTCGCCGGGATGCGTTTTTTGAGAGATGCGTCGGAAGTCGCCGTCGGCGAACGACCCGCGAATCGTCTTGCATGGGTTCGTGTAGCTACTGATTTCAATCAGCACCTCGTCGCCCAACGCGAGGCGCTTGCCCGGTTCGAGCGTCGCCCAATCAAGACCCGCGACCGTCACATTCTCACCCGCCGAGCCGGGCGCAATCGGATGCCCCTCGGCCTGCAACGACTGAATGATTTCGAGCGCGTAGAGACAGAGAGCGCGTTCCGGCCCGCCATGAATCTTTCGCTTCGCTTGCTTGTCGCAGGCCAATCCCGTCGGCGTCAACAACGCTTCTTCGACTGCGAGTTTCGGCACTCCGCCGCGCGAGCAGTTGAGTTGAAAGATGTATCCGTTCATCGCACCTCACAACCAAAATCAGCCACCGAAGACACGGAGAAAGGGAGAAGTGAAAAGGAATCGCTTACCGTTCTATCCCTTTCGCTCTTTCCGTTTCATTTTATCTTTATCATCTCCGTTTCTCCGTGTCTTCGGTGGCAATTTTTGAAACGTGTTCCTTTATTGCTGATTCGTTTTTCGATTGCTGTCCGCCGCGCCCGCCTCCGAGCCTGTCAGATTGGAAGCATCTTTGGCTTGCTGCGGTGCGCCGCCGGGCGTCAACTTGCGTTCGTTCTCACTATCATGCATCGCCTTGTTCTTCTTGTCCTTGTTGCGTCCATCCTTCTTCTTGCGTTCCTTGTCAGACATCTTTTTCCTCCCCTGTTTTCGTCTACCGGAATTACCAACCAGAATTTCAACTCGACAAACTAACAAACCACGCATCCCGCATCACTCAACCACTCACGCCCGTGCCCTCAAGCGACGACCGTCGCGCCCCGACAGCCTCACGCACGCGTGCGACGAGCGACGCCAAATCTCTACGCGTGTAGACAGGTACGTCGCCAATCAAACCATCCTGCCCCGACTCGCGCAACCATGCCTCGAAACGCGCGCGTGCCGACGCTCCGCTTTCATCACCATCCCCTTCATCAAACAGATAAATGGCCGACGCGCGCTCCAACGCACGTCGCGCCGTCGGCTTAATCTTTTCACCGTCCGTCCGCGCCGCGATGATGACGAAATCCGCGTCCGTGTATTTCAAAAAACTATTGCTCTCGACAAAGACACCCGCCGCGCGCACGCGTCCGAGCGCATCCTTGATGCCGCGCTCCACCTGCTTGTCGGTCGCAATCACCCAGTGAACATTCGACGCGCCCGCATCCCAATATCGTCCGGTATCCTTGCCCCGCGCATACGTCTCCGCGCGTCCCGTCCTGAGCGAAGGTTCATCGCTCAAGAGATGGCTGACGCAACAGGCGTGCGGGTCTTTGCCGCAGGAACGATAATGTCCGCGCGTCAGTTTGATGGCTTCCCAACCGCCGAATGCGCGCAGCAGTTCGCACATCAGGGTAGTCTTCCCCGAATTCGACGAGAAGCCCCCGACGCCGACGATGATGCGCTGCATCTCTTTTTCGTTCATAACCAAGAATGAACCAATGCTACTACCCCGCGCGAAAGAAATAAAGCAACGCTCCGCACACAAACGCACCAACCCGGCGACCACATCCGAAAACCCCGACGCGCATGGACTCCGCGACGCCGACTGTTGCACTATATATTCAACGCGCAATCACAATCTCGACCGACGGTACACGACGACACACACGACCGGAGAAGCATGTCACAGACGCAACTCATCGACGACATCAGCGCAGTTTTGCGACGCCACGGCGACGCCGCAATGCGAGGCGACGAGCCGTTGGAAGCGGTCGCCCGAACATGGATTGATGCGGGTTTTGACGATGCCGAGGAGGTTGAAGCATGGCTCCTCGCACGTTGTTTCACCGCCGACGGCGCGTTGATGCTGGAACGCGCCGGAATCACCGCCGAGCAGGCCAGCATCCTCACCAACGCCGGAACCACCAACGACGAAGACACCATCGGCCACAAACTCACCCACGGCAACCTCAGCCCCGACGAAGCCCGCCGCATCATCACCAGCCGCTTTTGGAACACCTGAGAATTGCGGATTTCGGATTGCGGAATGCGGATTGAAAACAGTAGGCAGGAGTCAGGAGACAGTAGCCAGTCGAAACGCCTGATTGTGTTGACATGCGTTGTGAGCTTCACTCTCAACTGCTTCCGGTCTTCATTCCGGCTTCTGGCTTCTGAATTCTTCTTCCAGTCCGCATTCCGCATTCCGCAATCTTAAATCATTGGTTGCGTAGAATTGTGAGCGGCTTGCGCGTGAGCACGTCGAGGCTGGCGAGCGCGCCGACGACGATAACGAGAACCATCGTGGCTGCCAGTCCGACGATGTTGAGTGTGGGCGTGAAAGTCCATTCGATGTCGAAGACGTAGCGGGCAATCGCGTAGGAGAGGCCGATGGCGGCGAGCGAGCCGATGAGACCCGCGACGAGTCCGAGCAGGCCGTATTCGGCGAGCATGATGGTGAGTAAAACCTTCCGACGCGCGCCGAGCGTCTTCAAGACCGCTGCTTCGTAGATGCGTTGAAACTTGGTCATGGCAATCGAACCGATGAGAATCAAGACGCCGCTCAGGAAAACGAAACCGCCGATGAATGAAACGGCGAGCGTGATGTTGCCGAGTATCTGGTTGAGACTTCGCACGATGTCGGCCACGTCGATAACTGAAACGTTGGGGTAGCGGTCGAGCAAGGTGCGTTGGAAACGCGAGCGCGCGGGTTCGGCGTTGGGGCCGTCGATGGCACCGATGAACATCTGCGGCGCGTTTTCCAGCGAGCCGGGACGAAACAGAACGATGAAACCCGTCCGCGAATTTCGCCAATCGACGCGACGCACGCTCGTCACGCGCGCCGCAATCTTTCGTCCCAGAATGTCGAACGTAATCGTGCTGCCGAGCGCCACGCCCGGAAGGTCGAGCATGTTTTCTTCAACTGAAACCTCCGGCTCTGCGCTCGGCGACGCATCCCAGAAACGGCCTCCGATAATCGTCTCGTTTGCTTCAAGCGTGGGGCGATACGTCACAACATACTCGCGTCCCAGACGCCCTCGCTCGCTCCGCAATTCTTTCTGTTCAAGGTCAACCTCGCGCCCGTTGATGGCGCTGATGCGCGCACGCAGAGTTGGAATCAACTGCGGACGTTTGCCCGTCGCCTGTTCGACAATCCCGGTGACGCCCTCCGTCTGGTCAGGCTGCACGTCGAGCAGATACATGTTCGGCAAGTTGCCGCGACGCATCACGTCGAACTCGTCAAGCAGGTTCGACTGCAACGCCTGAGTCGTAATGACGAGAAACGCGCCGAGGCCAACGGCCATCACGATGACGCGCGTCTGATTGCCCGGTCGATAGAGACTGTTGATTGCCTGACGCATCGCAAACGAACCCGTGTGCCGCATCCGTCGCAACGCGTAGACGAGCGCGAGCGCGGCCACGTAGAGCAGTCCGGCGGTCAACGCGAGACCCGCAAGGAAAAACGCGCCGACGCGCCACGAACCCGCCTGCCACGACGCGAGCGCCACCAGACCTGCGACCACCGACGCGCCCGTCAGCCAGCGCACGGGGTCGAAACGGCGTCGCCCCGCGTCGGCCTCGTCGCGCAGGAGCATGCTCGGCTTGATGTGTCGAATCCGCAGCAGAGGCAATGCAGAGAACAGCAACGAGATGAGTAGACCCAAGCCGACGCCCTGCATAACTGCGCCCGTCGAGACGTTGTAAGTCATGTTCGCCGGAAGACTCTCTGCGAAACGCTCTGCGACAAACAGCAGCGCCGCCTTCGCCAGCACTACTCCGAGAAGACTCCCCGCCAATCCGAGCGTCAACACCTGCGCCAGATAGACGGCGGTAATCTGCTTGCCCGTCGCGCCCACGCATTTCAATACCGCGATGGCCTTGCGTTTCTGCTCGACGAAAACGCGCGTCACGCTCGACACGCCGATGCCGCCGAGCACAAGCACCACCAATCCCGTCAGCGACAGGTAGTTCTCCGCGCGCGTAAACTGCTCGCTCAAGTTCTCCTGCGAATCTTTGTACGAACGCACCGCGACGAGATTGTCCTTCAACTCCGTGCGTAACGCTTCCGTCAGCCTTTCGGCTCCGCCCACGGGCGCGCGAAAAAGAATTCGTCGCCGCGCACGACTCCCGAAGCCCGTCAGTCCCGACGCTTCGACAGCAGCCCTCTCAACTAACACGCGCGGCCCCAGACGAAACCCGCCGCCCGCACCCGGCTCGCGTTCGATGACGCCGCGAATCTCGAACGTCGAATTACCGATTTTGATTTTGTCGCCCACGCGAAGTTGCAGACGTTCAAGCAAGAGTGGTGCAACCACCGCGCCGTTATTTTCGATGAACTTCTGCGCGAACAACTCGCCGCCCGCCAGCCGAAACTCTCCGACGAGCGGAAACTGCGACTCGATGCCCTTCAACTCGACCATGATTGCGCCCTCGCGCGATTCGTCTGCGGGACGCGCCATCGTCGAAGCTTCCAGCGTCTCGACGCGCGCCTCGACGAGCGGCGTCTGCGCGATGCGCCCGACGGCCTCAAGCGTTTCGGGCGTCCACGGTCGCGACGTTTCCAACTGCACGTCAGCCGTCAAAATCAGACGCGCCTCGCCCGCCACCGCCGCGTTGAGATTCCCAATCATCGAACGCAGAGCGACGATGGAGCCGACGCCGATGCCGATGCACAGAAAAAAGAAGAGCATGCGCCGCCACGACGAACGAAGCTCGCGCCGCGCCATTTGCACGATGAATTTCAAGATGCTGTCTCCAAAACTTCGTCCGCCCTCGCTTCATTCGCTTCGCGTCCGGCATTTACTTCTACGCTTGAAACGGCGTCGCTATCGGTGGCGACGCGCCCGTCGCGCAGGGCGATGCGTCGGTCTGCGAGGCTGGCGAGTTCGTGGTCGTGCGTGACGAGGACGAGCGTCGCACCGCGTCGGCGGTTCATTTCGACCATCAAGTCGAAGACGTGTTTGCCGTTGCGTGAATCGAGATTGCCGGTCGGTTCGTCTGCAAGAAGGATGGCGGGGTTGTTGGCGAAGGCGCGTGCGATGGCGGCGCGTTGCTGTTCGCCGCCGGAGAGTTGCGCGGGATAATGATGCGCGCGGGGTGTCAGTTCCACGTCTTCGAGCAGTTGACGCGCACGCGCCTCCGCACCCTCCACGCCCGCCATCTCCATCGGCACAAGAACGTTCTCAAACGCCGTCAGCGACGGAATCAGATGAAAGGACTGGAAGACGAAACCGATTTTCTTGCCGCGCAAGACGGCGAGCGCATCCTCGTTCATCGCGGTAATGGATTCGCCGTCGATGCGTATTTCGCCCGAAGACGGCGCATCGAGTCCGGCGATGAGTCCGAGCAGAGTCGATTTGCCGCTGCCCGACGGGCCGACGATAGAGACGAATTGCCCGTCTGGAATTTGCAAATCGAGCGCGTGTAGAATGGTTAGCATTTCCGTCCCCGAAGGAACAATTTTTGAAACCTTGTATAATTCAATCATGAAACTTTTTCTCTACGTAAAGATTCTCGCTCTCAGCGTTCTACTACTTGGATGCACGGGTACGGCGACGCGTCAGTCTTCCGCGCCCGCATCTCAATCTGACGCGACACCTGTGGCGATTGTGACCCCAACTCCTCACAAGAGTCTGCCAAAAATCGTCGCGTTCGGCGATAGCCTGACCGCCGGACTCGGACTCGCCGAGGCCGACAGTTATCCCGCCATTCTGCAAAAGAGATTGGAAGCGGATGGCTATCAATACGAAGTGGTCAACGCCGGAGTTTCAGGCGACACTTCGGCAGGAGGCTTGCGCCGCATCGACTGGTCGCTCGAAGGCAACGTGCGCGTCCTCATCCTCGAACTCGGCGCCAACGATTTTCTACGCGGTCAACCCGTCAGCGAGACGAAGAAGAATCTCAGCCAAATCATCGAACGCGCGAAGGCGCGCGGCGCAGAGGTGCTGCTTGCGGGGATGTACACGCCGACGAGCGCGGGCGTCGAATATCAGAGAGAGATTCACGAACTCTTTCGCACGCTCGCACGCGAACATAACGTCGCGCTCATTCCCTTCTTCCTCGAAGGCGTCGCCGGAGTGGAAACACTCAACCAGCCCGACGGCATTCACCCCAATCCCGCAGGCCAAAAAATCGTCGCGGAGACGGTCTACAAATCGCTGCGACCCTTGCTCGACAAACAACAGGAGAAAAGATAAGACCCATTTCAAAACTCGCCACAGAGCCACAGAGATACAAGGGTCAGAAGGCAATAGTAAGAACTGCACTTGCGCGCTCTTTTACCCTTTTACTTTTTCCTTTCTCCGTGTCTCTGTGGCTAATTCTTGGTTTTGAAATGAACGTCGATTCGACGGGCGCATGAAGAAGGATGTCATCGTGATTGGCGGCGGCGCTGCCGGACTATTCTGTGCCATCGAGGCGGGCAAACGTGGGCGCAGCGTCCTCGTCATCGAACACGCGGGGTCGGTCGGCAAGAAGATTGCCATCTCCGGCGGCGGTCGATGCAACTTCACCAACACGAACACCACCCCCACTAACTTCATTTCCGCCAACCCACATTTCCACAAGTCTGCGCTCGCGCGTTACACGCCCGAAGATTTCGTCGAACTCGTCAGACGCCATCGTATCCGCTATCACGAAAAGAAACTCGGACAGTTGTTCTGCGACGACAGTTCGCGTCAAATCATCGACATGCTGCTGGACGAATGCCAACGCGCACGCGTCGAGATTCGTCTTAACTGTCAGGTGTCCGGCATTGAAAAGGATGCCGCGTTCGACGTGCGAACCAATCAAGGCGCATTCGCGTGCGACTCGCTCGTCATCGCCACGGGCGGCCTCTCCATCCCACGTATCGGCGCGACCGACTTCGGCTATCGCATCGCACGTCAGTTCGGCCTGAAGATTCAGGAGACACGCCCCGCGCTCGTTCCCCTCACGCTCTCGCCCGCCGAACTACGCACCTTCAATCCCCTGAGCGGCGTCTCGATTCCCTCTGTCGTCCAATGCGACGGCGCGCAGTTTCGCGAAAACATCCTCATCACACATCGCGGATTGAGCGGCCCCGCCATCCTCCAAATCTCATCCTACTGGCGACGCGGCGAACGCATCCAAATCGACCTTCTCCCCGACACAGACCTCGACGCCGAACTACGCGCCGCACACTCCGCCAACAACCAACACGAACTCTCCAACATCCTCGCACGCCACCTCCCCAAACGCTTCGCACAGACGTGGTGCGACCTCTACTCTCCCGCAAAACCCATTAAGCAATTCTCCCCACGCGAACTTGAAGACACAGCCCGACGCCTCCACGCATGGCAACTCACACCCTCCGGCACGGAAGGCTTCCATAAAGCCGAAGTGACGCTCGGTGGCGTCTCCACCGACGAACTCTCCTCCCAGTCCATGCAATCAAGACGCGTCCCCGGCCTCTACTTCATCGGCGAAGTCGTAGACGTAACCGGACACCTCGGCGGCTACAACTTCCAATGGGCGTGGGCTTCCGCCTACGCCGCCGGACAATACGTTTAAGCGACGAAAGTGGCTTCGGGTCGCGGCTTAGTCAGTGGGTTTGACGTGAAGATTTTTGACTAACGCACATGCAGGAAAAACTCACGGCTGCCGAGACGGTAGCCGTGAGTTTTCGAGGGCAATGAGTTGCAGCATCGTCGGACGCGCGCTGTTTTATGAAGAAGATTTAGGAGCTTTCTTCATCTCGGCAATCTCCTTTTGGAGCGAGTCGGCGAGGCGTTTGAGGTTGGTCTTTAACTGCTCGTCGGTCGTCTTGTCTATCGCCTTCTGCACGGCCATGAGATGCGCCGTCTTGAGCGCCTGCTCGGCGGGCACGTCGATGTCGGGCTTGACGCCCGTGCCTTCCCAGTTGGTCTTGGTGATGGGATTGATGGCGCGTCCTGTCGGGACAAACATGCCGAAATTTTCGTTGATGCGGAAGCCGCCGCCGGGATGCGCGCCGCCGCCCGTCGTCTCGCCGATGATGGTGGCGCGTTTGAGGTTCTTGAGGTTGTAGCTGAACTCTTCTGCGCCGGAGAAGGTGCGGCGACTGGTCAGGACATAAACGTCTTTGCCCTCGTAGCGTTTGCCGGAGACGGTTTTCTTCGTCCAAAACTCATCGGTGCGATTGCCCTCGCGCCAGTAGAGACTGTTGAGGTGGACAGGTTCGCTGCCGAAAAGATACGAACAGATGAGCGCCACCATCTCCGGTTCGCCGCCGCCGTTCTGGCGCAAGTCGATGATGAGCGCGTCGGTGTTGGAGAGAAAATTCATGGCCGCCGCCACTGTGTCTGCGCCGTTCTCGGCGTCGAAGAAGCCGCGCAGGTCGATGTAGCCGACGTTGCCCTGTAAGCGTTCTATCTTCTCGAAACCGTAGTTAATACGCTTGCCAAACTGTCGTTGTCGTTCAACTTCTTCCAGCGTCGGCTCGTTGCGCTCCGCGCGGACGGGTATCGGCTCGTAGGAATAACGCACGCGCAAGTGCTTGTCGCGGCTGACTTCCTGCAAGTGTGCCGTCAGCATTCGCGCGAACTCTTTGGCGCTCGTCACGTTGTCGTACTCCTTCTTCTCCGCACGCTCGCGCACGGCGGTCTCCATCTTCTTGGCGACATCGGGAAAAACGTAAGAGTCGTTGAGACGCTTCAACAGGCCGTCGATGATTTGTTTGCGCGCGGTGGCATCAATGGTTCGGTCGGGTTGGTCGTCGGGTCGCCCCTGCGCGTAGGCGACGTTTGAGTTGATTAAAATCGCCGACAGGAGAATCGCCACGGCGGCGACCCAAATGGTTAATCTTTTCATTTCACACTCCTCCTCAATCCTGCTCCGTGATAATTTGCAATGGTTTGAATACCGGCAGTCTCGTCTGTCGTTTCGCTTCGGAACAAACGAATCCTAGATTCCAGTCACGTTCATTGATTACGTCGAAGTGGCATAATGGTTCCACAAGTTTTCCGCACCGCAAAAACGCCGGAATTGCACTTGCCCGACGCGCTTCCTGCACCTACGACGTTCGACCTTGAGAGTTTCGACATTTCAATTTTTCGGATGAAATAAAACGTTATGGAATTTCGCATCCCGACGCCGCCCCGTTTCAGTTTCAAGAGAACGGCACTCAGCCACGGATGGAGCGGGCTGCTTCCCTTTGAATTGAACCGTGATGCGTGGACGCTTCGACGCGTGCTCGACCTCGGAGAAGGCGTCGCGCCCGTGACAGTTCAAATCTCCGGCACGGACGGCGATGCCATCAACGTCAGCACGTCGCGCCGCCTCAACCCGCGCGCCGTTGCCGGAGTGACGCGCGACGTGCGGCACATGCTTCGTCTGGACGACGACATGGCGGAGTTTTATGTCGCGGTCGCCAGCGACCCCGAATTCGCGTGGATTGCGCGCGACGGAGCGGGGAGACTTCTGCGTTCGCCCACCGTCTTTGAAGATTTGGTGAAAAGCATCTGCACCACGAATTGCTCCTGGGCGCTCACGGAGAAGATGGTCACATCGCTCGTCAGACATCTCGGACGCGCGACGCGCGACGGACGCCACGCCTTTCCGACGCCCGCAGCGATGGCCGACGCGCCCGCGGAGTTTTACCGCGACACGATGCGCGCGGGTTATCGCGCGCCTTACTTCAAAGAACTCGCCGCGCGCGTCGTCTCCGGCGAACTCGACGTGGAAAGTTGGTTTGAGAGCAACCTCACGACCGAAGAACTCAAACGCGAGATGAAGCGCGTCAAGGGCGTCGGCGACTACGCGGCGGAGAATCTCCTCAAACTCGTCGGGCGCTACGACGTGCTTGCGCTCGATTCATGGCTCCGCGCCAAGTTTGCGCGCACGCGTAACGCCGGACGCACCGCCGCCGACGCAAAAATCATTCGCTACTATCGCCGCTTCAATTCGTGGCGCGGCCTCGCCATCTGGTGCGACATGACACGCGACTGGATTGAAGACAACGAGGAACTAAAAGCAGTAGACAGTAAGTAGTCAGTAGTCAGCATAAAGAACGTGATGATGTGCAGTTTCAATTAGCTTTCAAGAATCGAAAGCGGCATGTTTTTCTACTACTGACTACTATCTACTGCGTCTGTCATTTTCATGAGCGACGAGGGGCAGAGTGGTTCGATAACGCACTCGGCGCAGAGTGGCGTGCGGGCTTTGCAAGTCTGTCTGCCGTGGGCGATGAGGAGATGCGGGAAATGAATCCAGTCGTTTTCGGGGACGAGGTTGAGGAGGTCGCGCTCGATTTTTTCGGGCTGCTTCTGTTTGCTGAGGACGAGGCGTTCGGAGAGACGCGCGACGTGTGTATCGACGACGATGCCGGAGGCGATGCCGAAGGCATTGCCGAGCACGACGTTGGCGGTCTTGCGTGCGACGCCGGGCAACGCCAGCAGTTCGTCCATCGTCTCGGGCACGCGCCCGCCGTGCTCCGCTTCGATGATGCGACACGCGCCCTGAATGGCTTTGGCCTTGTTGCGAAAGAAGCCTGTGGAACGAATGTCGTTTTCGAGTTCGACCGCCTCGACGCTGACGTAATCGCGGGATGTTCGATATTTGCGAAAGAGTTCGGCGGTGACGATGTTGACGCGTTCGTCCGTGCATTGCGCCGAGAGGATGGTGGCGATGAGCAGTTCGAGCGGATTCGAGTGATTGAGGCTGCAACGCGCATCCGGGTATGTTCGCTTGAGCAAGCGGATGATGGTGCGTGTTCTCTGCTTTTCGTCGCTGTCGGGCAGATGCTTTTCGTCAAGAGTCGTCAAGGTTTATCTCTCGCGTGATGTCGATGTGGAGGACGTGTGACAGTTAATTTCGAGCGAGGCTATGTCTTCATTCAGTAGGCGAACGACTGATAAATTTCGGTATCGGGCGCGTCGTCGAGCGTTTCGATGATGGGATTAAAACGCAGCAGGAAACGCGCGCGTTCGGAGAGCGTGTCGTAGGTGGCGCGCGGGATGCGGATGGAGACTTCGGGACGAAAGAGCCAGCGACGATGATAACCGATAACGACCATCGGACGCGGCGTGTGTGTGCGGTTCGGTGTGCCGCGATGAAGACCCCGCACGTCGCGAATCATCACGTCGCCGAGGTGCAGCATCAAGGGTTCGAGTCTTCGCTCGCCCGACGCAATGAGTCGCATGCCTTCCTCTTTCGACATCATGTGCGTGCCGCGCGCCACTTCAAAAGGGCCGTTCTGCTCCGTGACATCGACGAGCGGAAAGTTGACGGCGAGTTGAAAAGGCAGCGTCTCCTGTCCGGTTTCGGGGAACAGTGGAAGCGCGTCGCGATGCATGTCTTGATATTCGGAACCGAGAAGCGGCGTGTCGGTCGCCAACTGGCACATCACCGCGTCGTCGCCGACGAGACGACCGACGATGGCGAGCACGTCTTCATCTTCATAAAACTCCGGTTCGGCAAACGGCGCGACGAAGGGCAGCGTCACGTAGTAACGCGCCGCGCCGCGATTTTGTAGGTGGCCTTCGCGTTCGATGTGGCGTTCGAGCAGAGGCGTAAAAGCCTCGCGCCACGCAACGAGTTTCTCCTTCGAGAAATGCCCGCGCAAGACGCAGAAGCCGTCGCGGTAGACTTCCCCTGTCAATGCTTCGATTTCCTTGTCGTCGTACCTTCTCATACGTCCCACACCTTGTTCACATAAATTTTCGCGCAGACCGCTCCGTTGCAGAATCGCTGCTACTTTCGCGCGCTCAGGCGATTCTGCACGATGACGACTGCGAGCAGAAAGACGCCGCGCAAGACCCATTGCCACCACGAACTGATGTCACCTTCCAAATTAAAGAGATTGAAAATCACGCCGAGCAGAAGGACGCCGACGAGCGTCGAGCCGACGCCGCCCTGCCCGCCCGTCAGGAGTGTGCCGCCGACGACCACCGCCGCAATCGCGTCGAGTTCCCAACCGAGTCCCGCTACGGGCTGTCCCGCGCCGAGACGCGAGGCCAGTATCACTCCGGCCAAACCCGCCAGTGCGCCGCTCAACGCGTAGACGCCGAGCGTTACACGCGAGACGTTCAAGCCCATCAATCGCGCCGCTTCCTCGTTGTCGCCGAGCGCGTAGACGTGGCGACCGAAACGCGTCTGCGCCAGTATGAGTCCGCCGACGACGTAGAAGATAATCAGAAGCAAGACGGGCACCGGCACAGGCCCGACCCAACCGCGACCGAGCCACGTAAAACCCTCGGACAGACGAGCCACGCGCACCGATTGCTCGCCCGTGTAGGCGAGCGCGAGTCCACGCGCCGCAATCATCATCGCCAGCGTCACGATAAACGGTTGAATGCGTGCCTTCGCAATCACGACGCCGTTGATGAAACCGAGCAGGGTCGTGAAGGCCACCGCCGCCAGCACCGCGACCACCACGCCGCGCCCCGCGAGGTTGGCCGCGATGACTCCCGCCACCGCCAGGAGCGACCCGACAGAGAGGTCGATGCCGCCTGTCAGAATCACAAACGTCATGCCGAGCGCGACGAGTCCGAGCATGCTGTTTTGTCTGAGGACGTTGACGAGATTGTTTTCCGTCAGGAACTGCGAATAACGCATCGACGCGAAGATGCAAACGAGCACTAGCGCGACGAGCGCGCCCTGCCGTTGAATAAAAGAGGTGAACTTCGCGCGTGCGACGCCGCCGCGCGTCGTCCCCGCCTCGTCCATCGTCGTCGTTCCAGCTTCGCTCATACTGTCCTCCGTCCGCTCATCAACTCAAAACCAGAATTAACCACAGAGACCCGGAGATACAGAGGAAAGAAGGCCGTAGCAGGAGGCAGAAAAACTCGCGTGCTTCCTATCTGCCTTCTGCTTTCTGCATCTCTCGGTGCCTCTGTGTCTCTGTGGCTCGTCCCTGCTTTTTCGGGATGCGCCGGGGCGATGCGTATCCAGTCGAATCTGCCGACCGCGCCGGAGCCGCCGCCCGTCGTGAGCGCGACGCGTGCGCCTTCGATGTAACTACCATCGACAGGTTCACCCAATTCCGTCCAGTCGCGCCCGTTGTCGCTGAAGGCGAAGCGGTATCGCTCGCCGTCGGTGGCAATCATGCGTAGATAGACGGATTGTGCGGCGGGCGCATTGGCCGTCGCGAGTCGCTGCTGGCTTCGTCCCTCGCGTCGCCAGACGGAGACTTTGCCGCTGCCGACGGCGACGCCGACCGCCGCGTCGCGCCAACTGTAGGCCGCCAATCCTGCGCGCACGCCCGTCGTCATGCCCTTCATATCGACGAGCGTCGTCGCCGTGTAATCGCCCGACGTTGTACGTCGCGCCAGCACGGCTCCCGTCCATTCGTCAGGCGGCGCACTAGCGAGTGGGGCGAGCAGCAAATGGCCTTCGGAAAGCACGTCGATGCGCGCCGACTGTCGATGCATCATCGGCCACTGCCACACGGCGCTCAACTCCGGCTTACTAAAACCGTCGTAAAACGTCGTCTCGTCCGGCTGCTCCACGACTTTGAACGGCGACGCCGCCGTCGTACTTGCGCCACGGCCTTCATTGATGGTCGGCCAACCCGTCGCCGCGTCCCAATGAATCTCGTCGAGCAGGGCTTCGCGTCCGATGTTGAACGTGTCACGGCGTTGACGATAAGAATGATAGAGAAGAAAGTCGCGCCCGTCGGGCGTTGTGACGATGCTGCCGTGACCGGGACATTGCCACGCTGCGTTGGCCGCGAGAATCGGATTCGCGGGATTCTTCTCCCACTTCCCGAGAAGCGTGCGCGAGCGTGCGACGCCGAGCGCGTAGCGACAACCGCGACCGCAGCAAGCGTTGCCCGAATAGAAATGATAGTACCAACCATTGCGCCGGACGATGAATGAACCCTCGACGACATGACGCTCCCACGCGGCGGTGTTGCGGAGGATTTGTTTGGGCTTGCCCGTGAGTTTGATGCCGTCTTCGGAGAGCGTTTGCGCCCAGATGGGCGTCGGCTGGCTGCGGTCGTTGCCGTCCTCTTTCCAGATGAGGTAACGCTGGTTGGTTTCGTCGCGGAAGGTGAAGGCGTCAATCGAGCCGATGTCCTGACAGACGAGCGGCCCGTGGTCTGTGTAAGGGCCGGAGGGCGCGTCCGACGTGGCGACGGCGACGCAGAGCGTCCCCTTCTTGCCCGCGCCGTCGTTGCGTCGCGCCGTGTAGTAGACATAAAAACGCCCGCCGTCCACGCTGATTTCCGGTGCCCAGAAATCGCCCTTCGCCCATGCCGGACTCGTCTGAAACACCGCGCCCACGGGACGCCAGTTCACAAGGTCGCGCGAATGCAGAATGGCGAAGTGCGGCATCCAACCGCCCGTCGTCGCCGTCGCCCAATAGTCTTCTCCGACGCGCACCACCGACGGGTCTGGAAAGTCGCCCGCGATGACCGGATTCGTATACGTCGCGCCTGTCTGTGCCGCGATGTTAACGGAGAGACAGAGACACAGCAGCGCGGTGATGTAACTAAGATAGATTGAACGTCTCATCTATTTTTTTCGCCGCCGAAGTAGAAACCGGTGATGCTGCCGATGAGCGTTCCGGCGAAAACCAGCACTTTGTCGAAATGTTCGGTCTTGTGGAAAAAGTAGATAAAGTAAAAGGCGATTAAAACAAACAGCACGGCGAGCGTCGGCACCAACCTGTTCTGTATCTTCAGACTGGTCGGTTCAATCGTGCTTCTTCCTTTGCATATCGAACATGGCACACCCATTCTATCTTTATACGTTACCCCTTCTTCGCTCTCCTTGTACCTGACACATGTCTCACAGCTATTCCCGCCGGAACCATTCTTGCAAGTGCCCGACTGCTGGCAATGTCCACAGGGAATCCGCGACGGAAGATGGTCGGGGAATTGCCAAACGTTAACGGGCTTGGCTTGTTCAATTCGCTGCTGCTCAAGCATGTTCACTTCTTTCGACTCGGATGCTCCTTAACTAAATCGACTCCTCACGCGACCTTCGGACGCTGCACGTAGACGGCGAGCAGGATAATCGCCGCCTTCAGGACGAGCGACCATGAGAACGGAATCAGATTCATGTTAAAGCTCGTCGTGATGACCTGCATGATGAGCGCGCCGATGAGTGTCCCGACCACTGTGGCGCGTCCACCCGTCAGAGGCGTGCCGCCGACGACCACCGCCGCAATCGCGTCGAGTTCGATGTTGAGTCCGACTTTCGCCGCGTCGCTGGCGCCGAGTCGCGCCGTCTCAATCAGCCCGGCCAGCCCTGCGAGCAGACCGCTCAAGGCATAGACGGCAATCTTGGTTCGATGAATCTTGATACCCGCGAGACGCGACGCCGCTTCGTTGCCGCCGACGGCGACGACGTAACGACCAAAACTCGTCGCGCGCATCACGAAAATGGCCGCCGCGACCACCAGAATCATCACAACCACTTGCACAGGCACGGGGCCGACGTAGCCTTTGCCGAGATACTCAAACGTCGGGTTGCTGAACGGAATCAACTGCCCGCCCTGACTCATCACCTGCGCGACGCCGCGACCCGTAATCAAAAGCGCCAGCGTAACGATGATGGGTTGGATGCGAAAACCCGTGATAAGCGCGCCATTCAACGCGCCGACGCCGAGTGCAACCAGCAACGCGAGTGCGACCGCCACGACGACGCCGCTGCCGAGCATGGTTGCCGCGAGTGCCGAAGCGATTGCCATCACAGAACCGACGGAGAGGTCGATGCCGCCCGTGGCAATCACCAGCGTCATCCCCACGGCGACGAGCACCGTGGTCGAAACTTGCAGGAGGATGTTCCAGAGATTGCTTGCCGACGCGAAGTTTGGCGTCAGGATGATGTTACCGACGACGAGCAGAATGAGCGCGGCGAGCGCGCCGTATGTCGGCCCCAACGCGCCGAGGCTCGCGCGCACGTCGCTCAAACCACTGCTGCGATTCATCCCTGTCGCGTTCTGCATCGTCTTATGCTCCTTCGCCCGTGTCGTCGCTGCTGTTGCTGCCGCTGCCATCGTCTTGGTTTGAGTCTGCGGCGTCGCTGCCGCCGCGTGCGTGGCCTGTTGCGTGTACGGCAGCACGACCGTCTTCGAGCGCATCTCTGGTTGCGTCGGTGCCGCCTTCGGCCATCGCGTGGATGATGGCGTCCTGCGAAATCTCTTTGCCGCGCAATTCGGCGACGCACTGGCCGTCGCGCATGACGACCACGCGCGAACTCCCTTCGACCAACTCCTCCAACTCCGACGAAATCATCAACACGCCCAGACCCGATTCCGCCAACTCGTTGACGAGTGCCTGAATTTCGCCCTTCGCGCCGATGTCGATGCCGCGCGTCGGCTCATCCAGAATCAGGAACTTCGGGTTCTTGCAGAGCCACCGCGCGAGTAAGACTTTTTGTTGATTTCCACCGGAAAGTTCACGAATTTTCTGTTCCGCGCTCGACGCCTTGATGCCCAGACGTTTCATGAAACGTTCGACGATGGCGTTCTGCTCGGCGCGCGAAACGATGCCGAAGCGCGTCAACTCTGGAAGCGCGGCGAGCGTCAGATTCTCGCGGACGGAGAGTTCGGGGATGATGCCTTCGGCCTTGCGGTCTTCGGAGAGAAACGCGAGTCCGGCGTCAATGGCATCGCCGGGCGAACGCAGGTTGAGCAGACTCCCTTCGAGATAAACTTCGCCGTCTTCCACGCGGTCTGCGCCGAAGATAGCGCGCGCCGTCTCCGTCCGACCTGAACCTAGCAAGCCCGCCATGCCGACAATCTCGCCGCGCGCCGTATCCACCGTCACGTTCTTCAAACGACGCCCGCGCGTGATGTTCGAGGCACGTAGGAGCGGCGTCGCCTCCGACGCGTCGCCTTGCGTGTGGCGGAAGGCGGTCGCACCTTTCTGCCGGAGTTCATCGCGCTGTTTGCCGAGCATGAGGCAAACGAGGTCGATTCGTTCAAGCCCCGCGAGTAGACGCGTGCCGACGAGTTTGCCGTCGCGCAAAATCGTCACACGGTCACAGACCGCGTAGAGTTCATCGAAGCGATGGCTGATATAGACGACCGCCGTGCCCTCGGCTTTGAGGCGTCGAATCACGTCATAGAGAATCGACACTTCGCGTTCGGTGAGCGAACTCGTCGGCTCATCCAACACGACTACTTTCGCGCCAAGCGAAACGCCGCGCGCGATGGCGACCATTTGGCGGAGCGCGATGTTGAGGCTGCCGAGCGTGGCGCGCGGGTCAATCTCCAAACCGAGTCGCTTCAAGAGCGCGGCGGTGTCGGCGTTCATCTGCTTCCAGTTAATCAGACCGAAGCGTCGCGGCTCGCGTCCCAGAAAGATGTTTTCGGCCACCGTGCGAAACGCGAGCAGATTAACTTCCTGATAGACGGCGACGACGCCTGCCGCCTGCGCGTCTTCCGGCGAACCGAATTCGACCTCGCGCCCTTCGAGCCACATGCGCCCGCCGTCGCGCTGGTACGCGCCCGTCATGATTTTAATCAGCGTCGATTTGCCCGCGCCGTTTTCGCCGACAAGCGCATGAACTTCGCCGCGCTCCAACGCGAGGTCAACGCCTCCCAGAGCCGTGACGCCCGAAAAGACTTTTGTGATGCCCTCCATGCGGAGGAGTGGTTGGGTGTTCATAATCGAATAGAGGTCAGAGGTCGGAGGTCAGAGGTCGGTGAGAGACAGGAGGTTTGTTTTTACTAACCTCTAGCCTCTAACCTCTGACCTCTGCTTTTCAGTATGCTTCATCAACAAACTGTGCGGCGTTGCTTTGGTCGAAGAAGCGGTCGGTCAGAATAATCTTGGGTGGTATCTGTTCGCCGCGTAGATATTTTTCGAGTGTGTCGAAGGCGAGCGGGCCGAAACGCGGGTTGGATTCGACGCTGATGCTCATCTCGCCCGCGACGATTGATTTGAGCGCGTCCTTCTCGCCGTCTACGGAGACGATGAGCACGTCGGTGCCGGGTTTCATTCCGGCGGCCTTGAGGGCTTGAATCGCGCCGAGCGCCATCTCATCGTTGTGCGCGTAGACCGCCGTAATCTCCTTGCCCTTCGACTGGATGATGTTTTCCATCACCTTTTGTCCTTCGGCGCGGGAGAAGTTGCCGGTCTGCGAGGCGATAACTTTCATGTCGGGATGACTTTTAATCGCGTCCATGAAACCCTTCTGGCGGTCGTTGGCGACGGACGCGCCCGCCGTGCCCGTCAGTTCGACGATGCCCGCTTTGCCGTTCGTCTTGTTGATTAACCATTCGGCGGCGCGTTTGCCCTGCTCGACGAAGTTTGAGCCGAGAAAGGCGACGTAATCCTGCCCCGGCGTGCCAGCCGCTTCGCGGTCGATGAGGAAGACGGGGATGCCCGCTTCCTTTGCGCTCTGCAACGCCGGAGCCAACCCTTCAAACTCGCGCGGCGCGAGGAAGATAACATCGACGCCCTGCGCCACGAAGTCTTCCACATCGTTGACCTGCTTCGACGTTTGCCCCTGCGCGTCAGAGACCTTTAACGTGTACTTGTCGGCGCGTTTGGCCGCTTCGTCGCGGATGCTGTTGGTCTCTGCGATGCGCCACGGGTTGTTGTTCTCCATCTGCGAGAAGCCGACGACGAGTTTGCCCTGCTTGTTTCTCAGACGTTGCTGCACGGCGCTACCACCGCCGCCTCCCGCATCTGCGCCGCCTTCGCTCGCTGCGCCGCCGCCCGTCGAGCCACTGTTACCGCCGCCACCGCCGCCGTCCTGCTTCGCGCATCCGGCGAAGACCAAAGCGGCCACGGCGATGAAAGCCAAGAGACTCGCGGCGAGGCGTCTGCTCTGTCCGTCAATGAAAGATTTCATGTTCCCGTTTCTCCATTAAGTTTTGTTTACAGATTTGACTGCAAGACTTTCAACGCGAAGGCTCGATACGCAGGAAAGCGAATCTGGCGGATGCGCCGCTCGCGCCGCCCGCCGTTAGCGCAACGCGCACGCCTCTATCCCACGGCGGCAGATAACTGCCGTCCAATTCGTCGCCCACGTCGCGCCAGTTGCGCCCGTCGTGGCTGACGGCGAAACGATAACGGTGTCCATCTCTCGCGCGCATACGCAGGAATAGCGACGACGCATCCGGCATGTCGGCAGTTGTAAGCGTCCGGTGCTCGTTCTTCTCCCGACGCCAGATGACGACCTTGCCATCTGCGACGCCGACGCCGAGCGCGTTCTCCGCGTCGCCGTAAGCAGACATTCCGGCGTGCGTGCCCTGTCGCATGTTGCGCGCGGCGAGGGCGGTGGTGGCTTCATAGTCGCCGACGGTTGTGGTGCGCGCGACGACCGCGCCGAGCACGTTGTTCGCCTGTTCGCCGTTGGGCGCGAGGTTGAGCCAACCGCCCTGCCGCGTGTCGATGTTGATGACGGGCACGTTGGCCTGCGGCCATTGCCAACCGGCGCGCGTGCGCGGCGAGAGGAAATCATCGAAGAAGACGTGTTCGGCGTTGAGTTCGGTGTTACCGAGCGGCGTGGCGGCGCGCTCGCTCGGCCCTCTGCCGTTGTTGATGGTCGGCCAGCCGTTCTGTCCCCAACGCACCTCGTCCAGCAACGCTTGTCGTCCGACGTAGACAAAATCCTTAGGATGATATGCGTGATACATGAAATAGTCGCGCCCGCGCGGGTCTGTCACGACGGTGCCGTGGCCGGGACATTTCCATTGCTCGTTGCCCGCGAGAATCGGGTTGGCGGGATTCTTCTCCCACGGGCCGAGCAGTTTGCGCGCACGCGCCACGCCCACCGCGTAGTTGCATTCGCGCCCGCAACAGAAGTTGCCCGAATAGAACATGTAGAACCAGCCGTTGCGACGCACGACCGCCGCGCCTTCGACCAAATCGCCGAAGGGCAGATGCGAGTGTTTCTCCCACGGCTCGGTGTTGCGAAGTATCTCGCGTCGCTCGCCGACGAGGCGCGTGCCGTCCGCCGAGAGACGCTGCGCCCAAATCGGCGTCGGCTTCGATACGCTGTTGCCGTCTTCCTTCCAGAGCAGATAGCGGCGTCCGTTTTCGTCCGTGACGGGGAAGCCGTCAATCGAGCCGACTTCCTGACAGACGAGCGGCCCGTGGTCTGTGTAAGGCCCACGCGGGCTACGCGCCGTAGCGACGGCGACGCAGAGCGGGCCATCCTTTTTCTGCGCCACGTAGTAGATGAAGATGCGACCGCGATACTGCGAGATTTCCGGCGCCCAATATTTGCCGACCGACCACGCCGGACGACGCTCGAATATCGAGCCGACCACTTCCCAGTTCACCAAATCGCGCGAATGAAGCAAGGGAAACTCCGGTGCCCAATCCGACGAGGTGGCCGACGCCCAATAGTCCTGCCCGATGCGTATGACCGACGGGTCGGGGTAGTCGCCCGCGAGTGCCGGATTGCGATAGACGCCGCGCCTCTGCGCCGCCGCGCCGACCGTCAACACGGCGAGACAGACCACCACACACACGATTCTCAGACATGCGCCGTTGGTCAACGTGCGTGCGCGTTTGACGAAAGCGCGTGCTCCGAGGTTTGGTGTGCGCGTGCGTGGAAGACGAATTGATGCGGCTATTGATTCGGCTGTCGCCGCTCGCTCGCGGTTTGTCGAATGGTTGTGACTGGGTGAATTTGTGCTTGGCATATTTTCTTTTTCTCTACTCCGCTTGTCGTTGGTGCGTCGGTTGCTATCGGCGTTGCTGTGGCTGCTGCTCGTCGCCGTGTGCCTCTCGCTTCGCGTCGCGCGTCGGTTTGAATTCCCTGCCGTCTGTGCGACGTACGCTGGCGGTCGATTCGCGCACGACGAGATAGGTCGGAATCTCGATTTCGATTCCCTGCTGCTCAGGGTGTTCGATGGAGGCCATCAACGCTTCGACCGCGTGGCGACCGAGTTCGGCGCGCGGCAGGCAGACGGTAGTCAGCGGCGGGTGGGCGAGCGCGGCAAACGCAATGTCGTCGAAGCCGACGATGGAGATGTCTTCCGGCACACGCAAGCCCGCCGTGTGTAATTCGCGCAACGCGCCGAGCGCCATCATGTCGTTAGCCGCCATGACCGCCGTCGGGAGTTCTTCTTCCGCGAGTATCTCACAGGCGGCGCGCTGCCCGCCTTCGAGTTTGAAATCGCCCTCGTAAACAGTCGGCGGCGGCGCAGAGGGCAGATGCCGCACGACCGATTCACGAAACGCCTCGAAGCGTTTGGCCGCCGAACGCAGACGCTTCGGCCCGCCGATAAAGGCAATGCGTTTGTGTCCGAGCGCGACGAGATGACGAATCGCCTCATCAATCCCGACCGCGTAATCCACACACAGATTGCTCATGCGAACGCCCGTCGAACCGAGGTCGAGAAAGACGACCGAGACGTGACGCCGCGCCAGTTCCGCGATGAGCGACGAATCAAGTTCCGAAGTCATTAGGGCGACGCCCGCCACCTTTCGCTCGATGATGCGTCGCACGTAGTTCGACGTGCGCGCCGCGTCGTAGTTGGTGTTCGACAGCACCACGTCGTAACCGCGCTCGAAGGCCGCCGTCTCGATGCTTTTCACCAGTTCGGGAAAGAACGGATTCGAGATGTCGGAGATGAGCAGGCCGAGCGTGCGGCTACGCCCCGAAGCGAGGCTGCGCGCGTTGGCGTTCGGATAATAGTGGCAACGCTCGATGGCGCTCATCACGCGTGCGCGCGTCTCATCCGACACAAACCGTGTGTTGTTGATGACATGCGAAACAGTTGCGATAGAAACACCCGCCTCGCGTGCCACGTCTTTGATTCGCATAACGAACAAGGGATGAGTGATAGGTGATGAGTGATTAATGGCAGAGATTTCTTTTCATCCCTCCGCCCTCATCCCTGATTTCCTGCGCTCCGTCCTCGGCGTCTGAGACGTAGACGGACGGATTGATGTTGGTTGCCCGCGTGTATTCCCTTGTGATGACTTCCTTGAACTCCTCAACCGTTTCGCGCCGGACGAGATTGACGGTCGCGCCGCCGAAGCCGCCGCCCGTCATGCGTGCGCCGAAGCAACCGCCGAAGTTTCCGGCAATCTCGACCATCGTATCCAACTCCGCACAACTCACTTCGTAATCGTCGCGTAGGCTCCGGTGCGACCTATCCATGAGGCGTCCCATTTCGTCGTGGTCGCCGCGCGCGAGCGCACGTGCTGCCGCGAGCGTGCGCTCGTTCTCGGTCACAACGTGGCGACAACGCCGTCGTATCGTCTCCGGCAGACGCGCTTCGTGCTCCATGAAAAATTCGTGGCTGACATCACGCAACGCCCTGATGTCCGGCGACACTTCGCGCAGTATCTCGACGCCGCGCTCGCATTCTGCGCGTCGCTCGTTGTATTCGGAAGACGAGAGTTCGTGCTTGACGTTGGTGTCGCAAATAACGACGGCGACGCGCGAGGTGTCGAAGGGAATCTGCGTCGAGCCGAGCGTGCGGCAGTCGATAAGGAGCGCATGCCCCTTTTGTCCGAGCGCGGCGATGAATTGATCCATGATGCCGCACATCGTCCCGACATACGTGTGCTCGGCGCGTTGTCCGGCCAACGCCAGTGCGACTCTATCTACTCGCTCCGTCGCGTCCGCCAACGCAAGCAACGCCAACCCTGCCGACACTTCCAGAGCAGCCGAAGACGAAAGCCCTGCGCCGACGGGCACGTCCGACGAGAGCACAAAATCGGCTCCCGCGAGACGCACGCCCGTCGTCTCTTCGAGAGCGTGTGCGACGCCTTCAACGTAGTCGAGCCAGAGGCCGCGTCGCGCCTCGCCCGGATTGTCGAGGTCGAATTCCGCTTCCTCATTCAAGTTCAAAGAACGCACGCGCACGCGCCTGTCTTCGCGCCGCGCCGCCGCCACCACCGTCTCACGATTAATCGCCATCGGCAGCACAAAGCCATCGTTGTAGTCCGTGTGCTCGCCGATGAGATTGACCCTGCCGGGCGCACGAAAAAGGCGCGGCTCGCGCTCGAACCGTTTGCGGAATGCGCTGCGGAGTTGGTCGCGTTCAATCAACTTCGCCCTCCTCATCTCCGTGCCTCTGTGTCTGCGTTGGCAGAATTTGAAACGACTACTTAGCGCACGCGCGGCGCGGGTTTAGCGGTGGTTGAAGGGCTGCCCCATTCGACGCGCGGCCAGCCGCGACGATAGATGAGACGGTCTATCAACATGATGCGGCGCACGTCGCGGTCGCCTTTGATGTCGTCTCCCTGAAGCAGCCGACGGTTCGTGTCGATGGCATGATACGCAATCCAATCCTGACCCTCTGCGTCCGTCACGACGGAATTATGGCCGGGTGCAATCCAGCGTTCATTGCGCGCAAGGATGACGCTCTGCGGCTCGCCCGTCGCGTCGGCCAAAGTCTCGAAGGGGCCGGTCGCACTCTTTGAACGTGCCACCATCACGGCGTAGTGCGCCTTGTCGCCGCAGCAATTATCGCCGGAGAAAAAGAGATAGTAATAGCCGTTGCGCCGCACGACCCACGCGCCTTCGATGAGGCGCTGATAGTTGTCAACGGTGTCGGCGGTCTTGATAGGACGCACCAACTCGACGGCACGGCTTCCCTGTTTGAAACTAACGCGGTCGGCGGCTAGTTCCTGCACGCGAATCGGCTCGAAGCCCGAACCCCAGTAGAGCAGGCGCTTGCCCGTCTGCGGGTCGTCGTAGGCCATCGGGTCGATGTTGATGAAACTCTTGCCGCATTTGAGAGGCTCTCCCTTGTCTGTGAAAGGGCCGGAGGGCGATGTGGAAGTTGCCACGGCAAGACACAAACCCGTCAGCGTGTTGGGGTCGGCGGAGTAGTACATATAAAACGTGTCGCCGTGTTGACTGACGTGCGGTGCCCAGAATTTTTGTGTCTGGTCAGCCCACTTCGGTTTCGCGGGCAGAGCATCGCCGAGATGCTCCCAACTAACGAGGTCGCGCGAACGCGCCACCTGAATGTTGACGGTGCGACCGTCGATAACGGTCTGCGTGGCGTAGGCGTAGAAGAGGCCGTCTGAGGCGCGCAGGACGGTCGGGTCGGGAAAGTCGCGGTCGAAGACAGGATTGGTGTAGACGCCTGCCCCGGAAGGATTGGCGCGGAGGCTGGAAGTATTGATGGTGGGCGGCTGCTTGTATCTCTGGCGACGCGCGCGTCTCGCCGGACTGCGTTGTGCTTCCGTCGCGGACGGGGCAGCGAGGAGGCCAAAGGCGAAAGTTAAAAAGCAAAAGTAGAAACAGAACAGTTTCACTTTTTCACTTTTACTTTTGCCTTTGGCCTTTATCATCTCTGTGTCTCTGTGCCTTCGTTGGCAGATTTATTAACGAACTCTCGCATGGTTGCTCCGACGACGGCGCGACCGCTCACTTCGCCGCGACGACGCGCACCTCGTCCCAGTGGTTCTCCGTCGAACTAAAGCCGTAGAGCATGACGCGGAAACTGCGCGGCAAGTTCTTGATGACCTTTTGCAGGCCGACCTGACCGTTGAGGACAAACAGAAATTCGTCGCCGCGTCGGACGATAGCGAGCGTCGGCGTCTTCTCTTTGGTGCCGAGTTTGCGATTATCCAGACGCTCGCCCTGCCCGTCCACAATCGCCCACGCCTCAAACGTCCGCTCGCTCGTCAAAACCCATTCGACGCGATTGCGCCCCGACCCATCGAACATCAAGGCGAGCACGGCGAAGCCAAGCGGCGCGTCCTTTTCGCCCACCGTCGGCAGAGCCGTATCGACGCGCATCAGTTTGGCCTCAAAGATAACGCGGTCGCTCGCAAACGACTGTTTGCTGCGTACGCCGGAACGCGAACCCGACATCCCACGCATACGCAGTTGACCACCTTTGATTTCCAATTTACCACCGCCCGCGCCCTCGAAGCTGAAACGCTCCCACTTCGTCGCGTCGAGCGCCGTGCCGTCAAAGGTGTCGCCCCATTCATCCGCCGCCATTTGGTTCTGCTGCGGCGCAGGCGACGCCGACGGAGACGCGGCGGGCTGCTGCTGTGCGACGACGGACGATGCCGCCATCCAGACAAAACAGGCGACGCCAAAAACGACGCGCACGAAACTTGTGCGCCAACATCCGACTTCGATATCCACTTTACTCCCTCTCGTCATCGCGGTTCCTTCACTTTCTCTTTCATCCACTTTGACTTCCATCCGCTTTCATTTCATCTGCTTCTATTTCATCCGCTTTCGACTTCAAACGTCTTCATCTACAAAATCCGCGCGCCCTACGATTCGCTTTTCGTCGCCTTGCGCTCTGGCAAGCCACTTCAGAATCGCACGTTGGCAAGACGGCGCGTAATCTCGCGCAGTTCGTCGCGCGTCTTGTCGCGTTCGTTTTCGCTCAGTCCCTTGAACGTGGCGAATGCCGCTTCCGCCTCGGCGTTGCGTTTGAGTCGCTTGTACACCTGACCGAGTTGGTAGTGTGCTTCGGCCAATTTGGGGTCGAGGGCAACGGCTCGTTCAAGATGCGCGGCGGCTTCGTCGAACCTCGCTTGGCGAAAATAGAGTTTGCCAATGAGCACACGCGCCGGAACAAACGATGCATCGAGTGCGACGGCACGCGCGAGATGCTTCTCTGCGCGCGGCGTGTCGGGCGGAGTCTGTTTGAGCAGCACGTCGGCGAGCAGGTATTGTGCGGCGGCGAGCCGTTCGTCAATCGCCAGCGCGCGTCCGTAGTGCGTGGCGGCCTCCGTGTAACGCCCCGCCTGCGTGTGCGTCATGCCGAGATAGGCATGCGCGGCGACGAGTCGCGGGTCGAGTTCGATGGCACGCGCGAAGTCTTTAGCGGCCTCCTCGAATTTATCCTGCGAGACGTGTGCGATGCCGAGCGCGAGCCAGAGCCGCGCCGAACGCGGAAACTCCGCGAGAGCTTCCTGCAAACGAATCGCCGCCGCCGCAGGAGCTTTTGTGTCGGTCAGAAGCATGCCGTAGCGAAAGCGGTAGGCTTCGGATTTGGGGTCGCGCTCGATGGCGAGACGCATGGCCGGAATCGCGTTCTCGAAGTAGCCACCCTGTTGATAGACCTCGGCCAGCGCCGCATAGACGGGCGCACTGTCGATGCCGCTCGCTACCGCCGCTTCCAGCGTCCGACCTGCGGCGGCGATGTCGTTGCGCGCGAGCAAGGCACGCGCAAGCAGCACCGTCGCATCGACGTTGGACGGGTCGGCTTTGTGCGCCGCGTTCAATTCTTCCAACGCTTCGTTCGTGAATCCCGCTTCCAACAAGGCCGCGCCGAGTTCCGCACGTTGCGCGGGTGCGGCGGCGGTGGCGGTCGCGCGTGCGAGACGCTCCGCGTAGTCTTTGTAATACTGTGCGGCGGCTGTGCGGTCGTTCAGGCGCAATGCGACGACGACGAGCGAGCGTGCGATGTCGGCGTCGGGCGCGATGGCGTGTGCGCGTTCAAAGAGTTCGCGCGCCTTCTGTAATCCTTCGGGCGTGTTGCTGGCGAAGCGAATCTGCGCGAGGTTGACGAGCGCGCTCGGCTGCGCGCGGTCGAGTCGAAGCGAAACTTCAAACTGCGCCGCGGCCTGCTCCGTGCGACCGAGACGCAACAATATCGCGCCGTGATTATTGCGCGCGACGGGCGACGTGGGCGCGGCAATCGCGGCGGCGGCAAAATGGCGTTCGGCCTCTCGGAGATTGCCCGCCTTGTCCGCGAGCAGGCCGAGATATGTGTGCGCGGTGAATTCGCGCGGCTCAATCTCTACGGCGCGACGAAAGGCGTCGGCGGCGCGTGCTTCGTCGCCGCCTTCGAGCGCGGCAATTCCTTCGGCCACCAACTCGTCAGCCTTTTTATCGAGTCCGCCAGCCTTTCTCTGCTGCGATTTATTTTGACTCACCGAAGACGCCGCGCCGGAGTCCGACGAGAAGGCACGCGCATGCGTCGCCGCATCGACGAGGGAGACGACGACAACCACTAGCAGTACAACGAGACGACTCGAAGGGTGAGCGTGACGTGCCATGATACGCATCGAAACGGGCGCGACGAGCACAAGCAAAACAGAAGACGAAAGCGAAACAGACGACCGAAAGCAAAACAAGCGGCGCGGGAAGTGTCGGGTCTTGCCTTCCCTGCGCCGCTCGGATTTTCAGCCGTCCGGTTTAGAAGGTAAACCGGACACCAAGTTGAATCACACGCGGCGGGGCAATGTCGTTATTGATGACCGCCGATTGCCCGAAGTCGCCGAAGCGGAGGTCGTTGGCCGGTGCGAAGTAGCGATGACGGTTGAAGACGTTGAAGGCTTCGCCGCGAAGTTCGAGGGTCGTCGTTTCGGTCAGCCGCGTCTTCTTAATCAGGCTGATGTTCTCGCTGTAGAAAGGCAGCGAGCGCGCGTTATCGAAGACCGCCGGAGCGTTGCCGAAGAAGATATTCGGATTGGCGTAGTACGAACGATAATTCGCCGAGCCGATGTCGCCGATGCCTAACGCAGGCGTCGCAAAGAGAGGCGCGGGCGTGAAAGCGCCGATGTTGACGAGTTGGAAACGCGTGCCGTTCCGGTCGTCGTCGGTCAGAATCGGTTGCCCCGTCAGGTTCGGACGGATGTTGCCGCCGAAGCCGACGAGCGAGAGGAAGCCCGCGCGTCCGGGTTCGGAATCGAGCACCGTGAGCGGCAGCCCCGACTGGTAACGATGAATCCCGCTCAACTGGAAACCGCCGAATATCTTATCGACGATGCCTCCACTATTGAGAAAACGTTTGCCTCTGCCGAAGGGCAGTTCGAGCAGGTAGTTGAAGACGAAGACGTGATACGGATTGTTCGGCGAGACGCTACGTATCCCTCCACGGTCGTACGGATTCTGTAGCACGCCGCCAAGCGGAGAACCGCCAAACAGGTCTTCGGAAGCGGTCGTTATCAACTTCGAGAAAGTGTAGGACGCGCCGAACTGGATGCCCTGCGAGAAGCGTCGGTCAACTTTGGCTTGCAAGGCGTTGTACCAACTCTGTCCCTGACTCTCAAGCTGATTAATGATGCGCCCATATTGCGGGAAAGGCTTGAGCGATTCGGCCACGGAGCCTTCAAATCCGGGGAAGACCGCCGCATTGCTGGCGGGCAGAGGCACGCCGACGCTCTGCGCGTAGCTGACTGCCTTGGGGTCTGCGAGTGCTTCGCGCAGTGGCCTTGCGAGAAGCGGGAATCCGAGTTTGAGCGCGTCGAGCGGTAAGGCGTTCGGGCGGTTGAAGTCGGAACGCAGACGCGTCGCCTTGTGGCCGATGTAGCCGATGGAGACGGCGAAGTTGGCGGGCAACTCGCGTTGCACGTCGAGACTCCATTGCGCTGTGCGTCCGGTCTTGAAATCTTCGTTGAAATATTCAACGTCGCTGCCGATGAACTGCCCCGTCGGGTCGATGGCGGGAGCGGGCGGCACGTTGCGCAGGAAGAACGGCGACTCTCTGGTGTTGGTCTCGAAATTTCGACCGCCGGGACGACGCGGCGGATTGGAGTCAGGGTTCGCCCCGTTGTTGTAGCCGAGGAAGCCCTCGCTGATGGAGTTGATGCCGCCCGCACCGTAGAGCACAGGAGCATAGTAGAGACCGAAACCGCCGCGTACCACCGTGCGACTGTTGAGCGAATAAGCGAAGCCGACGCGCGGCCCGATGTTGGAATAATCAGGCTCGACCAGACTTTCGTGCTCCGCCTGAAGTCCGCCCAGTCCGCTCGCGCTGACGAGCGCGCCGCGACGCCCGACCACAGGGTTAATCGCAGTGGGGCTGAAGCCGCGCAGGCGGTTGAAGGCATCGCGTCGCGGATAAGGAATCTCGTAGCGGACGCCGAGATTGAGCGTCAGACGCTGCGTGACTTTGAAATCGTCTGTGAAGAAGAAGGCCGGATAGAAATAGCGGAAGGCCGGGTCAACCGTGCGAATATTGACGAATGAAAATTCGGTCGCGCCCGTAATCAGGCTGGCGAGCGGGTGTCCGCCGTTCGGGTCACGGTCGGCGGAGGTCTGTTCGTTGCGGAAGTTGAAGGAGCCGCCGGGGTCAATCGCCTGACGGATGTTCAACTGCTGGAAACGTATGTCCGCGCCGAACTTCATCGTGTGACGCCCCTTCGTCCACGACACGAAATCCGACAACTGGACGGCGTTGTCACGGATGGCGTCGGAGAAGAAGGAGGAACCCGCGCCCTGCACGGCGCGCGGGTCTAAGGAAGTGCTTGGGTCGCCGCCACGGTCGCCGTAGCCGGGAAAACCGATGCGCGGCAGAGCGACGTTCTGCGTCGCGTTGGCCGGGACGCCAACCGAACTGGCCGGAATGCCTTCGCTAAAGTTGCGATTCGCCACGTCGTAGCGCGTAAAGCCCGCGTTGAAGTGGTTCAAGAGCGTCGGCGTGAAGTTGTAGTCGTGCTGCACGCGCGCGATGTGCGATTTGAAGAACTGTTCAAAGGGGCCGTTACCGTCAAAGGAAGCGGTGTAGGGCGGCGGCAGGCGCGTGAAGGCGGGCGCGTCACGGATGGCCTTGATGCTGTCGAGTTTGCGATACGAATAGCTGATGGCGACGCGCTGTTTGTCGGAGATGATGAAATCGGTCTTGCCGATGTAGTTGTTCATCGTCGTGGGCGTCGTGCTGTTGGCGCGATAGTTGCGGAAGACGCCGCCGCTGGTCGGCAAGGGGTAGAAATTCATGAGCGCAAAACCCGCCGGGTCGATGACGGACTGGCCGGTGATGGGGTTGCGATAGAGGTCGAGACGGTTGCCGGGAATCGCGAGACGCGTGGCGGCAGGCATGGTCGGGTCGTAAATCTGTGGCGAGATGTTGTTGAGGCGGTAGTAGTCTACAACGTAAGGGTCGGTAAAGAGTTCGGAGAAGTCGCCGGAACGCATGCGGAGCGTCGGCACGGTGATGTCTACATTCTCTGTGCGCGAGAAGCGGAAACCTTCGTAGTTGAAGAAGAAGAAGGCGCGGTCGCGACCGTTGCCGATAGCGGGGCCGCCTTCGCCGAAGCGCGGGAAATAGATGGGGCCGCCGACGTTGCCGCCGAAGTTGTGCTGGTGGTCGCGCGGGCGCGGGTTGCGCTGTGTGCCGTTGGCATCTACGCCCTGCGCGTTATTGAAGAAACTGTTGGCGTTAAACGCTTCGTTGCGGAAAAGGTCATAGACTTCGCCGTGAAACTCGTTCTGGCCGGATTTGAGCGAGAAGCCGATGATGCCGCCGGAAGAACTGCCGAACTCAGCCGAATAGCTGCTGGTGCTAATCGTAAACTCCTTGAAGGCGTTGGGGCCGGGAGCGACTTCGGAGAAGAACGTGCCGTTTTGCGCGCGGCGTGTGCTTGCGCCGTCGATGGTGATTTCGGTGCCGAGTCCCTGCCCGCCGCTGACGCGGAAGTTGGAGGCGTCTGTGCCGCGGCCGCTCGTACCGCTGGCGGCGCTGACGTTGCTATCGAGAAAGATGAACGCGAGCGGCGTGCGACCGCCCGATTCGGCGCTCACCTGAAGCGGCAATTCGCGCACCTGTCGCTCGTTGACGTTGGTCTGTCGGACGGGCGAATCGGTCTGAATGACTGGCGCCGAATCGCTCGTAACTGTTACAACGTCTGTAATTGCGCCGACTTCCAGCGTCACGTCGAGGCTTCTCGTCGTTTGGACGGCGACCTTGAAATCCTCGAAGGTAGCCGACTTGAAGCCTTGCGCTTCGACCGTTACGCGGTACAGACCCGCGCGCAATTCCGGCAGAGTGTAGTTTCCCTCGTCGGAGGAGGTCGCCTCCCGCACTTCGTTTGTTTCGAGGCTAGTGGCGGTGATTTTTGCGCCCACGACGACCGCCCCGCCCGGATCGGTCACGGTTCCCGTCACCGACCCGCGATCACTCTGTCCGAACGCGGGCGTCGTCCACGCCATAACGAAAAGTAGAAGTGCTAATGCACTGACCCGATGAGATTTCATGACCCCTCCTCAAAAAACTTTCACGCCGAGATGGAAACTACTGAAAGGAAACGACTTGCACGCCCGATGCGATGTTCAACGGACGGAAATAAACCACCTCTCCGGGTCTCGCACACGGAGGCTGGCGGTCTATCTGAATCGGCCTCGAACGGCTGGCGAAAAATATCTCCGGCCAACGATTCCAGTCCGGCTTGCTACTTGTCAGTTACTTTGGCGAAAGAAATTACAACTTGTCCGTCCAAATAAAAACGCTTACGTAAACGGTTAACCAAGTTATGCGGCTTATAGCAGGGCGCACACGCATTGTCAACGTTTTTGTTAGATAAACCTCGCAAGTCGCGCCTCGCCGGAACCGTCGGGAGGACGTTTCGCCACTCTCCATCTTACAGGTTAAGCTGTTTATTTCCAGAGCTTTGCAGATTTCCTGGGAGTGAATTATTTGGGCGGGTCGATGAGTCGGAGTCCGGCATCTTCGTTGAGTTGGTCTTTGCGGAGTTGTTCGGCGAGGGCGAACATCTTCTGCGCGCGTTCGCGCTCGCCAAGACGCGTGTAGACGAGTCCGAGTTGGTAAGGCGCGGAAACGTCTTTCGGGTTTAGTTCCAAGCCGCGTTCGAGTGCGGCGCGCGCCGCCTCGAAATTCTTCTGGCGGGCACGAATAATGCCGAGCGTGACGTGTGCCGAGGCGTGTCGCGGGTCGGACGCGAGTGCGCGTTCGAGCCAACGGACGGCCTCGTCTGTGTCGCCTTCGCTGTGTGCGATGCGACCCATGTAATATTCGGCATCTGCGTAGGGCTTGAGCGCGATGCTCTGTTCGAGCGCGACGCGCGCGTCCTTGAGATGCTGCCTGGTAAAGAGCGACGCGCCGAGCACGAAATGGCCGCGCGCATCCTTCGGCTTCAATTCGATGTAACGATTGATGAGCGTCTGCGCCTGTTCCGGCTCGCCGTTCATCAGGCGCGCGACGGCCAACGCATAGAGATAGCCCGCCTCCTGCGGCTGCTCTCGATGAAGACGCTCGAAGACCTGCCACGCCTCGTTGAGACGATTCAAGTGGAGCGCCGTCCAGGCATAGTCATAGAGCACGGCGACCGTATCGGGTGCGAAGCGTCGGGCACTCGCCAGATGCGCCAGAGCCTTTTCATACTCGCCGCGCGCACGCGCCACACGCGCCAACGCACGCAGCGTCGCCACGTCGTCCGGCCTCTCCGCGAGCGCCGCCGCGTAAAACTCTCCGGCACGCGCGTGCTCGCCCTTCTGCGAATAGATAGCGCCGAGATTGTAGAGGACGGCGAAGGAGCGCGGCGACTGTTCGCGCGCCACTTCGAGTATTTCTATCGCGTCGTTGGGCAGACCGCGTTCGGCAAACGCGACGCCAAACCGCGCCGCCACCTCCGGCGAAACTTTGCCACGTTCTTTGAGCGGCGCGACCAACGCCTGCGCCTCGCCGACGCGTCCCAGACCGAGATACGAACGTACAATCAAATAGAGATGCTCCGTCTTCAACTGCTCGCGCGGTATCTTCCCCACGGATGCGAGCGCGCGTTCGTATTCGCCGCGCTCGACGTGGACGCTGGCGAGGTTGTAGTTGATGTCGGGGCGGTCGGGAGAGAGTTTACTGGCGGCGTCGAATGCCCAGAGCGCGCGGTCTAGATTTCGTGCGGAGTGATAGAGTTGGCCGAGATTGAGATACGCGCCGACGAGGTTGGGCGCGATTTCCAACGCACGCAAAAAAAGCTTCTCCGCTTCGTCCGTGCGTTTTTGCTGACCGCGCACGACGCCGAGCAAGTTGAGCGCATTGGCTTCTCGCGGCCTCGCGCCGAGCACCGCGTTGAGTTCCGCTTCGGCACGCGCGAGTTGTCCCTCTCTAATCATCGCGGCGGCGCGTTCGAGACGTTCATAAAGCGACGAGTCTTGAGCCGCCATCGCGCCTTGCGTCATACAAATGAGAGACAGAATGACCAGGCAAACAGGCGCGATTCCGGCGATGCGAGAAGGAGCGATTTTGAAAATCATGACGGCGTACATCAGACGCGAAGTTAGTGCTCGCTTCGACCACTGTCAAGCGAATCGAGGTCGCGGATGAAGGCTTCGACACTAAAGATTTTAGTGGTCTGGATTGTAAAGAATTTTCTACGGCTGCGGCTTCGCCTGTCGAGATTTCGCTTCTTGAAGGATTCGCACAACCGCCGTCGCGCCTTTCGCCTCGGCGTGGTTCAGCGCCGTGCGTCCCTCGCCGTCTTCGGCTTCCACGTCCGCGCCGTGCGCGAGTAAAGCCTCGACGGTGGCGGCGTCGCCTCTGCTGCTTGCCGCCATGAGCGCGTTTGTGCCGTCAACGGCGCGGGCGTTCGTGTTCGCGCCGTGGTCGAGAAGTTCTTTGACGACGGCGACGTGGCCGTTTCTCGCGGCGACCATCAAGGCCGTGACGCCGGCTTCGGTTTTCGCGTCGGCGTCCGCCCGCGCCTGCAAGAGAAGACGCACGATGTCTGCGCTGCCACGGTCGGTGGCGACCATCAACGCCGTCACGCCCGACGCCGTTTCCGCGCGCACGTCGGCACGTTTTTCGAGCAACAGCTTGACGATTTCGACATGACCTTCGCGCGCCGCAGCCATCAAGGGCGTCCATCCATACTTCGCGCTGACGTTTACCTCCGCGCCCCGCACAAGCATCTCGCGCACGACTTCCACGTGCCCGTTAATCGACGCCGCCATCAGAGCGGTCATGCCTAACTTGTCCTTCAAGTTCGGGTCGGCACGACGTTCGAGCAAGACCTTCGTCGCCGTCGTTTTGCCAGCCAACGCCGCGACGTAGAGCGCCGTCCATCCGTCTCTATCCACCGCATTGATGTCAGCCCCGCCTTCAAGTAGAGCGCGCATGATGTCCGCATGGTCGTTGAAGGCCGCGCGCATCAGAGCCGTGACACCATCCTTGTCTTTCGCGTTCGCGTCGATGCCCGCTGCGAGAAAGAGTCGCACCGCCGCGGCGTCATTCTGCCTGACGCGCTCGATGAAGGCCTCCGCGTCGTACGCGATGCCCCTGCGCTTCAACTCCTCGCGCGCCTCCGCCGACTCGCGCACAGCTCCCGCCTTCTGCCCCAGAGCAAACGGCTGCACAGCCACGACACAGAGCAGCATCAACAACACACGCACGACCGACGCGACGTGCGCAGCATCCACGTCGCGCGCAAGGTCGTTGATGTCGGAATTGATGAACATGAGAGGCGTTTACCTGTCTGCGTCTGCGACGGGAATTTCGAGTGCAAAACTGTTTCGACGACCGCCGCCGCCCGGTTCTCCGAAACGGAGGTCGGCGAACTGCACAAGGGTTGCTCCGATGCAATCGCGTCGGACGCGTGTCGCCGCAAAGCGCGAGAAACCGAGAAAGATTTCGGCACGCTCGTCGCGCGCCGCCTGTTCGACCAGATGCGCCGCCGCGCCCTCCGGCTTCTCGAAGCGTTCGGCGTCGCGCGTCGCCGCATCTCTATTGTCATCCCCGCCCACAGATAAATCAAAACGCGTGAAGGCGCGATTCGTCTCCGCGATGCAGAGCCAGCGCGTCGGGTCGGCCAGCATCGGCATCGCTGCCACGCGCAAGACGCTCTCGCCCTTCTCGTCCGCCAACCTCGCGGCGAACGCTTCTGCCTCGGTGAGCGCGCGTCGATGCATGACGGCGAGCGCGCCCCAGTAGACGACGACCAACGCCAACGCAGCGACCGCGATGGATGCGCCCCAACGCCTTGCGACGCCATGACGATGAGCCACGACGAGTCCCACGATGCCGACGAGCCACAACACGCGCGACGCAAACGGGTACGGCATGCCCGCGCGCTCCGGCAGGAAAAGAATCGCCGCCGTCAGCGCGACGGCCAGTAACGTCCATGCGGCGACGCGCGTGCGCGTCCGCGCCGTCAACAGAAATGCCGCGCCGCCGATGCTGAGCCACAACCACGGGTCGAGAATAAAGACCAAATCGCCGTAGAACCAGCGCCCATCCCACGGAAGCAGAGGCCGTACGCCGTAGTTGTTCGTCCAGTCCATCAGAGGATGCGACGCGCTCACGACGAGCGACGCGAACAGCAGACCACGCAGGCGTGCGCGTGGCGCGCGGCGACGCACAAGACGCGCATACAACCATTCGCCACCGTAAAACAGCAAGGCGAGCGCGATGGCGATGGCGAGCGTGCCGACGATGGAATGAGAGAGGCCGCGATGGTGTTCGACGTAAGGCCAACGTCCTGCCAAGAGCAGCACAATCGTATCGCCGTCGGGCGCGTTGGCCGCCAACACGCAGAGCGCGGTCGCACACGGCGACGTGCGCTCAAGACCCGCTTTGGCGGCAGCTAATCCGACCAGCGAGTGCGTGAGATTATCCATGACGCACAAGAGACCATTCGACGATAGTCAGACGATAGACCATAGACCACAGACGATGGAAAACCGGAAAGCTTTTATCGTCCATCGTCCGTCGTCGCTTTTATGACGGGAAACCGGCGGGAGGTTCGGGAGGAAGTTGCGCGTAGCGTTGCGGGTCGAGCGTTTCGAGTTTTTCCGAGGCATTGCGTACGGCGTCGGATTGCGGCGCGGGCTTGCCGTCTTTGCCTTTGGCTTCGCGCGCAGCTTTGACCATGCGAAAGAGAATGTCGGCGGCTTCCCCGGTCTTGCCCTGCTTTTCGTAGACGCTGGCGAGACGGAGATTGAGCGTGTCGGCGGCGATGGTGGGTTCGTTTTGTTTGAGAAGTTCTTGATAGAGCGTGGCTGCCGCGTCGTACTGCGCGTCGGCTTCGCGCGCCTGCGCGAGCGCGAAACGTGCGCGGGCGGCGACTTCACGATTGCCGCTTCTGGCGATTTTTTCGAGTTCGCTCAAGCCGCGTGTGCGTTCGACGGTCAGGAGTTGCGTGGCGGCCATGAAGCGCGCGACATCGTTGTAAGGGTCGCCATACTTGGCGGCCACCTTCTCGAACTCTTCGAGAGCCTTCTGCGCGCGTTCGCGTTCGGTCGGGAATGTGGGCGCGGTCGAACCCGGCGAGGGCGAAGGCGTGACGGGCGCTTCGGCAATCTCGATGGCATGGCCGAGCGCGGCGCGTGCTTCATTGGCGCGGCGTCCGCTCCACCACGAATAGATGCCTGCGAGCACGCCCGCGAGGACGAGCGCCGCGATGACATATAGCAACGTGCGTCCGCGTCCTTCCATGCGGTGACCCACACGGTCGAAGACACCCATCGTCGTATCGCGAAACTTATCGTGTTTGAGTTGGCGTGCGCGTTTTTTACTGGTTCGAGCCACGGCTTGTCTGTGTCCTATTCTTGCCGCAAGAGCGTAGGGCGGCGTGCGTTCTTTTTCATGGAGTGAGATGAAACGCTTCACTCTAACGACGGCTGCAAGTGGTTGTCAAGAGAGCGTGTTGGTCGCTCGTTTGACGGCGCGGAAACGCCGTGCTACGCTCCGCGCACTCGCGGCAGCCATGCATCCATCGTCGTCTCCGACTTGTTGATTGAAGGCCGAATCGGCTTCGGACGTGACAAACGGCGGGGCGAACCGCCCAACATTCAAGAATTTGTAAAAACAGACAGGAAACCGTGTCGTCCGGCAAACTAGCGCGCACGCGTCGCCACTCTAAGTTGCAGGCAAACCGATGAAAATATTTCTGGAACAAAGCGCGCGGAGGCGGTGTCTAACGATGGAATTGAAGGGGAAAAGGCTGCTCGACCATCCCCTCTGTGTCGCCGGAGGAGGCCTGTGAGCTTCGGAGAGCCAATTGCCCTCCGCATGCAAGCGGAAATGGAACAGGCTGCGGCGGCAGCCCCGGCGGACGCCCGCGCCGTCGTCGTGGCCGTGACGAGCGTTGAACATCAGTTCATTGAAAGATTGAGGACGGGCGACGCGGCGGCCTTCGACCGTCTGGTCGAGGAGCGTTCGGGCGACGTCTATGCGCTGCTCTATCGTCTGACGGAAGACCCCGAAGAGGCGCGCGACTTGACGCAGGAGACGTTCCTCCAAGCCTTTCGCAACATCGCACACTTTCGCGGCGAAGCCGATTTGCGAACGTGGCTCTACCGCATCGCGGTCAATCAGGCGCGCAATCGTTGGCGCTGGTGGCGCAGGCGCAGGCGCGACGTGACCGTCTCGCTCGACGCGACGACGGGCGATGATGCAGACGCGACGCCCCTCAGCGCACGACTCCGCGACACCAACGCGAGCGACCCAGAGCAGTTGGCGCTGGCGCGCGAACGCGAACGCGCCCTCTCGACGGCGCTCCGCTCTTTATCGCGTAACTATCGCGAAGTGGTGGTGTTGCGGGATGTCGAAGGATTGAGTTACGAGGAGGTAGCGACGGCGCTCGACATCAGCGTCGGCACAGTGAAATCGAGATTGTCGCGTGGTCGCCTTGAGTTGCGACGCAGGTTGACAGGTTCTTTGTAAACGAGAACGGAGCGAATGGTTGCCCCACCCCGGCTTCACCAATGAACCCGGTGCCAGGTGGGTCAGGAAGTACGAGGGCTGTTTTTCGTCGTGGGCGTGCCATTCCTTTAACCGACGGCGGCTTTGAAAACGAGGCCAGCAACACCCGTTTTAGTCGTCGCCAGAGGTTGAGGGTTCGAGCGCGTGCCGCCGTGGAATGCGGCGCGAGTTGCTTCCTTTCGAGGGAGCAGCCGGGGTTGGTCAGCCATTCGCTCCGATTGTAGAAGTCAGAGGTTAGAGGTCAGTTAAAAACTGTCTTGACTAACCTCTGACCTCCGACCTCTACTCACTATGAATTGCGAGGAGACACAAAAGGCATTTTCGCTTTACGTGGACGACGCGTTGGGCGCGACGGCGCGCTCCGGCGTTGACGCGCATCTCGAAGTCTGTCCGGTCTGCCGCGTGCAGTTGAACGAAATGCGCGCCGTCGTGCGCGGCCTCTCGGCGTTGCCACGCCCCGTCGTGCCGACGACGCTGGCGGCTTCCATCAGCGATGTGCTCATGGTTGAACGCGCCGCGCGTGCGACCAAAGCCACGCGCCCGCTCGACGTGCGGATTGCCCGTTGGCTTGAGCCGTATCTCATGCCTTACGCGGTCGGCGCGCTCGCATCGTTGATTCTTTTCGTGGCGGTGGTCGGCGCGTTGCGTTCGCCTCTGGGTCTGCTCAGAGATTTGGCTTACGCCGACACCAACTTCGTCGGCGGCTACGACGTGACGCAACCGCTCACGCCCGAAAACTTCGCCGCAGACCGCGCGCCCTTCGCCATCGAATCGCCGAGCCTGAACCCGCGCGGCGCGCTCGCCCAACTCGCCTGGACACCTTCGAGCGGTCTACCCGGCGACGACGACATGATTGTGGTGGCGGATGTATACGGCAACGGTCGAGCTTCGCTCGCCGCCGTGATGGAACCGCCGCGCAACCGTCGCGCGGTCGAAGAATTCGAGGACGCGCTACGCAAGAATCCCGCTTTCGTGCCCGCCTCGCTCGACCGTCGCCCGCAGACCATGCGCGTCGTCTTCGTCCTGCAAAAGATGAACGTCGAGGAGCGAAGCTACTAGCAGCCGAACGAGTTTCCACCAGCCGCGCCCGCTGTGACGTGGCGGGCGAAATGAAATAGCGAGAGTGAATGTTCACTCTCGCTATTTTTATTTGCGAAGGATGGTGTCTGAACGTCCGCGCTTATTTGAATTTGCAGGGGAGTTTGGCGGCGCGGACGGTGGCCGCCAGCGCGGGGTCGAGAGTCTTGAGTTTGGAATAAGTCGCTTCAGCCTTCTGCTTCTCTTTGTTGAAACAATAAGCCATGGCGAGATTAGCGTATGCGCCAACGAAGTCGGGCTTGAGTTGCAGCGCCTCCTCATGGAGTTTGATGGCCTCTTTCAGACGCCCCTGCGAGCCGACGGCGACGCCGAGACTGTTGATGGCTTCCGGCCAACCCGGTTTCAGACGCAAGGCTTCGGTGATGGCGGCGGCGGATTCAGCGGATTTGCCCGTACGCCAGTAGGCCATGCCGAGATTGTAGTGGGCGGCGGATTCTTGCGGCGCGAGCGTGACAGCCTTTTTGAGCACCTGCACGGCCTCGGCTGTGCGATTAGTTCTCATGAAAGCGAGGCCGAGGAGGATGTGCGCGTTGGCGTGGTCGGGCTTCAAAGCTATCGTCTTTTGAAACTCCTGCACCGCGCCGCCCCAACGTCTCTCTTTCGCATAGACGAAGCCGAGGTCGTAATGCAGTTCGGGGTCGTCGGGTTTGAGTTCGAGGGCGCGGCGATAGGCGTCGCTCGCTTCCGTGAAGCGATTCAACTTGCGATAAATGTCGCCGAGATTGCTCAGGGCTTCGTCGTCTTTCGGATTCAGACGGACGACCCAACGGTAAGCGTCCGCCGCTTCGCTGAATTTCTCGGCTTTGATATAGGTGGCGGCCAGATTATAGAAAGCCTCTGTGTAGTTGGGATTGAGTTTAATGGCGTGTTCGTAAGCGGCGACGGCTTCATCGGTCTGACCCGCGCCGGCATAAGCATTGGCAAGTACGAACCGCGTCTCGGCGTTGTTGGCATCGAGACGGGCGGCCTGCTTGTAGGCTTCGGCGGCTTCGGCGTAGTGGTTCAACTTGTAGTGCGCCGCGCCGAGCGCCGTGAAGGCATCGACGTTCTGCGGGTCGAGGCGCGTCGCCTGCTTGAGCGATTCGACGGCTTCGGCGTACCGCCCCAATTCGTTGTAGACGTAGCCGAGATTATAGTGGGCTTCGGCGAAATCGGATTTGAGCCGAAGCGACTGTTTGAGCGGCTCGATGGCGTCGGCATACTTGTTCGAGTTGATGGCGGCCTCACCCTTTTCATTCAACGCTTCAGCCGTGACGCGCGGCGTGGTGGGAGGCGGAGGCGTGGCGCGATTCGTCTCCTCGCGCGGACGCTTCGGCGGCGACGCCACGGGCGGATTGTTTCTCGACGCAGTTTCGGTCGGGGTCGGAGTGGGACGCGGCGTGCGACGCGGAACGTAACGACGTTGGACGGTCGGACGCTCGCGTCTCTGTGCGAAGCGCACCGTGGAGGGCGGGTCAACGAAGACGCCGACCGAACTGGCGATGTCGCCCTGCGAACGTGCGGGTCGTCCCGCACAGAGCAGCGTGATGGCCGCCAGCATCGCCAAAGCCGCGCGCCGTCTGAAAAAGCTTTTCATCATCGTGGGGTAAACTCCTGTTTCGCAACAAGAAAAGTATGACAGGGAGACTGCACTGAGACACTAGATTGAAACTACGCCGAAAAACTACATCGAAAAACTATCCTAAGAAACTACTTGGAGAAACTGCCAAATCAAACTCCGGCGGCCTTCGTGAACGCCAGCGACGCAGCCGACATTCGACGCCCACGCTAGAAGGCTTTCGCCAGCATTCTTCCCATCTCGCGCGTCGCGCGTGCATCTGAATGCGCTCCGGGGTGTTGAATTATCGCAGAATCGGCGACGCGTGGAAAGTTTTTGCTTTCGCGTCCTTGCACGGCGGCGAACGCGCTGATTTTGCGTCGCTCCATCGTTGATGTTTATACTGTGCACCTTCGGCATTCAAATCATGACACGGCTCGAAGGAGTATTGGCGAAAGCTTATGGCTGAAGTGAAGCGTATCGGTGTGTTGACAGGCGGCGGCGATGCGCCCGGCCTCAATCCCGCCCTCAAGGGTCTGGTCTATCGTGCCTCCGAACACAACATCACGGTCGCCGGACTCTACGACGGATGGCGCAGTCTGCTCGACCCGCTTCACGAACCGCTCGCGCTCGATAGGAGCACCGTGCGACGTTGGGACAGGGACGGCGGAACCAATCTCGGCTCGTCGCGCACCAACCCGTTCAAGACGACGACCGACACGGGCGAGCGCATCGACCGTTCCGCCGAAGTCGTGGAGAACATCTCGCGTCTCGGTCTGGATGCGATTGTGGCGTGCGGCGGCGAAGACACGCTCGGCGTCGCGGCGCGTCTATCGGAACGTGGCGTGCCCGTCGTCGGCGTTCCCAAAACCATCGACAAAGACTTGGCCGGAACCGACTACACGCTCGGCTTCGACACCGCGCTTCGCAACGTCACAGACATCATCGAACGCTCGCGCACGCCCGCCGGTTCGCACGGTTGGGTGCAGGTCGTCGAAGTCATGGGACGCCACGCCGGACATCTCGCGCTCTGGTCGGGTGTGGCGGGCGGCGCGGATTTGATTCTGATTCCCGAACATCCCTTCCGCTACGAGAAGATTTATCAGCACTTGAAAGAGCGTCTCGGCGACACGACGGGCGCGGTGCGCGACCCGTTGCGGCCACGCTATTCCGTCATCGTCGTCGCCGAAGGCGCATACGCCGAAGACGGCGAACTCGTCACCGTTGACGACCGCCACGATGCCTTCGGTCATGCGCGTCTCGGCGGCATCGGCGAAGTGCTCGCACGCCGCATCATGAGCGAAACGCCCTACGACGCGCGCTCTGTCATGCTCGGCCACCCGCAACGCGGCGGCGCGCCCTCGCCCGTCGACCGCATCATGGGATTGATGTTCGGCGCACGCGCGGCAGATGCCGTCGCCGCACAGCAGTTCGGCAAAATGGTTTCGGCGCGCGGCGTCGCTCCCGCCTGCGAACTCTCGCTCGTTGACATCACATCGGTGCTTGGCAAAATCAACACCGTCGATACCGAACGTCACTACGACCCCGAACGCTACCACCTCCGAGAAATCGGCATGTGAGCCGCCACGCCGCTCCAACAGGCAAAATGAATTTTGACCCTGACGAGTTTCAATTTGCCGTGTTTCAATTTTGACGAATCTTAATCCGACGAGTTTCAAACTGATGAATGTCAAACCGACGAGTTTTACAACGACGAGTCTCAATCAACTGCGCCTTTATGTTTTCCTTGCCGCCGCTCTCGCCTCCTTTGCCGTGCCCTGCGTGGCGCAGAACCGACAGGCTCAGCGCAACGACGCGTACGTCGATGGCAGCGCGGCGAAGTTGAACCGTACACACGTCCGCAAGTTGCACAGCTTGCGTGCGCCCATCGCCATTCCAACTTACGTCCCCGCAGGCTTCCGCATTGCCGAAGTAACCACCAAGCGCGACACGACGACCGCACGCAATTTCACCATCATCGACTATGCGATTTCTTACCACGCGCCCGGCGGCAAGAGTTTCAGCATCAACTCCGCCAACGAAGGCATCGGCGACCTTTTTCTCTCGGAAAAGAAGTTGCTGAAAGGCACGAATCCTTTCTTCGAGAACCCGATTGAGGTCGGCTATTTGGACGACGACACGGACGGCGAGCCGGAAAAGGAGATTGCCTCACAGTGGGTCAGCAGCCGAAAGCGTTTCCGTGTCAGGAAAACGCCCGACGGCGAACAGGTCTACCACCTCCGCGCCGAAGGCATCACGTTGCGCGAAGCACTCAAGATTATGGAGTCGTTGCGCTATTTGAAGCAGTAGGGCGCGTGGAAATCCGACGCCTCAGAGGTCGCAAATCCGAGTCGCTTGACGCCCCGTTGCGCGGCGTGTTAGGTTTCCGCTTCGTTCATCACATCAGTATCGCGTTCAGTAGAACGACCGCCGGAAAGCACAGGAGAAACGTGTGAGCGCCCCATCTCTCAAGCAGACGCCGCTGAATGCCATGCATCGCCAATTGGGCGGGCGTATGGTGGATTTTGGCGGGTGGGACATGCCTGTACAGTACCCGCTCGGCACGGTTGAGGAACACATGCGGACGCGCACGCGTGCGGGTCTCTTCGACGTTTCGCACATGGGCGAAATAGAGGTGCGCGGCGCGGATGCGGTTCCTTTCGTCAATCGTCTCTGCTCCAACGATGTCACCAAACTCGTCGATGGACAGGCGCACTATTCGGCTCTGACGACGCCGCAGGGAACCGTGGTTGACGACCTGCTGGTCTATCGTTTCGGAGCCGAACATCTCCTGCTCGTCGTTAACGCTTCGACCACCGAAAAGGATTGGGACTGGATTCAATCTCATCGACAGAGCGAATCGGTCGAACTCACGAACCGCAGCGCAGACTTCTGTCAACTCGCGTTGCAAGGCCCCGACGCCATACGCATCCTTCAACAACTGACCGCCACTCCGCTCGACGAAATCAAGTATTACCATTTCCGCGAGGGCGAAGTGGACGGCACGCCAGCCATCATTTCGCGCACGGGCTACACGGGCGAAGACGGTTTTGAAGTCTACGCTGCTGCCGACCGTGCCGAGCAACTCTGGATGCGTCTGCTCGACGCCGGACGATACGGCGAGCCGGAAGGCGTCGCGCCCTGCGGACTGGCCGCGCGCAACACGCTCCGACTCGAATCCGCGATGGCGCTCTACGGGCATGAAATCACCGAGGAGACGACGCTTCTCGAAGCCAATCTCGGTTGGATTTGCAAATTGAACAAAGGCGAATTCACGGGGCGCGAGGCGTTGGCGAAGCAGAAGGAAGAGGGCGTCAGTCGCAAACTCGTCGGCTTCGAAGTGACTGAGCGCGGCATCGCGCGCGACGGGCAGGAAGTGCTCATCGGAGGCGAGCGCGTCGGGCGCGTTACGTCGGGCAGCCCCGCGCCGTTTTTGAAGAAGAACATCGGCCTCGCATACGTGCCCGTCGAGCACGCGCGCGAAGGACAGGAATTACAGATTGACGTGCGCGGTCGCCTCGTCGGCGCACGCGTCGTCCCGACGCCTTTTTATAAACGGCCTAAGAATTGACCATAGACGACTGACCATTGACGATGGAAAACAAATCAGCTTTTATCGTCTATTGTCCATTGTCGATTGTCTGAGATGGTCAGTCGTCTATGGTCTGACTAACATCGGAGGATTCATGTCAAACGTTCCCGAAAATTTGCAATACAGCAAAGACCACGAATGGATTCGTGTGGAAGGCGACACGGGCACCGTCGGCATCACAGACCACGCGCAGCATGCGCTCGGCGATGTGGTCTATGTCGAACTGCCGAAGGTCGGAGAAAATTTCGCGGCGCATGAGGCGTTCGGCTCGGTCGAATCGGTCAAGGCCGTGTCGGAACTTTTCACGCCCGTCTCCGGCGAGGTGGTCGAAGTCAACGAGACGCTTCAGGACGAGCCGGAGAAAGTCAACACAGACCCCTACGAATCGGCGTGGATGATTCGCATTCGCGTCAAAGACCGGGGCGAACTCGACAGCCTCCTGTCAGCCGCCGAGTATGAAGATTTTCTCAGCACGGAAACGGAGTCGTAGAAGCTAGTGCGCTATATCCCCAACTCGCCGGAAGAACGCGCCGAGATGTTGGAGACCGTCGGACTCGATTCGATGGAGCAACTCTTCGATTCCATTCCGGCAGACATCATCCTTCAGCGTCCCTTAAACACGCCCGACGCGCTCTCCGAAATCGAACTCCTCGCACGCTTCGATGCCCTCGCCGCGCAGAACGCGGCGGCGCGGCGTCCGAGTTTCTTAGGCGCGGGCGCTTACTCGCACTACGCGCCCACCATCATCGACAATCTCCTCCAACGCTCCGAATTCTTCACGGCCTACACGCCCTACCAGCCCGAAATTTCGCAGGGCACGCTCCAAGCCATCTTTGAATTTCAGACGCTCGTCTGCCAACTTACGGGCATGGAGGTTGCCAACGCTTCGATGTACGACGGTTCGACCTCTGTGGCCGAAGCCGTCCTGATGGCCGAACGCGTCACGCGCCGCAGCCGCGTCGTCGTCTCAAACGCCGTCCATCCCGAATACCTGCGCGTCGCAGAAACCTACGTCGCGCATGCCGGAATCGAGTTGCTCCGTACGGAATTCGATGCCGCGACGGGTCGTACCGCGCTCTCAGACGCCGGACTGCTTGATGAATCAATCGCGGCGGTCGTCGTGCAATCGCCAAACTTCTTCGGCGCGGTCGAAGACCTCAGCGCGCTCGCCGACGCGGCACACAAAGTCGGCGCGCTGCTCGTCGTCGCCGTCACCGAGAGCATGTCGCTTGGGCTGCTACGTTCGCCCGGCGCTTCCGGCGCGGACATCGTTGTCGCCGAAGGCCAGTCGTTCGGCGTGCCGCTCTCGTTCGGCGGCCCCTATCTCGGCATGTTTGCGACGCGCGAAAAGTATGCGCGACAGATGCCGGGTCGTCTCGTCGGCGTCGCACACGACAAAGAAGGACGGCGCGGATTCGTCTTGACGCTCGCCACGCGCGAGCAGCACATCCGTCGCGAGAAAGCCACCTCTAACATCTGCACTAACGAAGGCTTGATTGCGCTCGCCGCCACCATCTACATGACCACGATGGGACGACGCGGCATTCAAGAGACTGCCATGCAATGCGCGCAGAAGGCGGCCTACGCCGCACGCCGCATCGCGGAACTCGAAGGCTTCTCGCTTCCCTTCTCCGCGCCGCGATTCAACGAATTCGTCGTGCGCGCACCCGTCGCGGCGGACGTGCTGCTACGCGACCTCGCCGACCGGCACAACATCACGGGCGGCCTCGCGCTCTCACGTTATTTCGCCGAACGTCCCGACGAATTTCTCGTCTGCGTCACCGAAACCAACCCGCGCAGCGAAATCGACGCGCTCGTCAACGGACTGAAGAATTTAACCATTTAATCATCGGCTCACTGACTCATTGACTCATTATTCTCTGAACAATGAATGAATGAATTAATGAACCGATGAATCAATGAATCAATGAACAAATCGCCAAAGGCCACGCCGCACATCACGCAGAACGAAGCTCTCGTCTTCGAGCGTTCGCAGCCCGGTCGCAAGGGTTATCGTCTGCCCGCGCTCGACGTTGACGAGACGCCGCTCGACGAGTTGCTGCCCGCCGAACTCCGTCGCGAAGACGACCTGGCGGGCGTGCCCGAACTGAGCGAAGTCGATGTCGTGCGCCACTTCACGCGCATCTCCACATGGAACTACAACATCGACCTCGGCATGTATCCGCTCGGTTCGTGCACGATGAAATACAATTCGCGTCTGAATGAAAAGGTGGCGCGCATCCCCGGCTTCGCCAATCTCCACCCGCTCGCGCCCGCAGAGGACGCGCAGGGCGCGCTCGCTGTGCTCTACGAACTAGAACAGCATCTCGCGGAGATTACCGGACTCCCCGGCGTCTCTCTGCAACCAGCGGCGGGCGCGCACGGCGAGATGACGGGCGTGATGATTATTCGCGCCTTTCTCGACGCGCGCGACGGCGTGAGCGAAGGGCTCGTGCCACGTCGCAACATCATGTTGATTCCCGATTCGGCGCACGGCACCAATCCCGCGTCGGCGCATCTGTCCGGTTACACCGTCAAGACGATTCGCTCGACCGCCGAAGGTCTGACCGACCTCGAACACCTGCGCCAACTCTGTTCGTCCGGCGACGTGGCTGGACTCATGCTTACCAACCCGAACACGACGGGCGTCTTCGAGCGTAACATCATCGAGATTTGCGGCATCATCCACGACGCGGGCGGCCTCGTCTACATGGACGGCGCGAACATGAACGCGCTCGTCGGCGTCGCGCGCCCCGGCGACATGGGCGTCGATGTGATTCACCTCAATCTACACAAAACCTTCTCGACCCCGCACGGCGGCGGCGGCCCCGGCTCCGGCCCCTGCTGCTGCACCAAAGAACTCGCGCCCTTTCTGCCCGTCCCGCGCGTCGTGCGTGAGGGCGACCGTTTTCGTTTCGACGAACAGAACTACCCGCAATCCATCGGTCGCGTCAAAGCCTTCTACGGCAACTTCGGCATGCATCTTCGCGCGCTCGCATACATCTTCACACACGGCAACGACGGATTGCGTGAAGCGACGGAAGCGGCGGTCTTAAACGCGCGTTACATCGCGCACGGACTCGCCGACACCTATGAAAAACCCTTCGCGCCGCCACCCATGCACGAAGTTCTCTTTACGGATAAACGGCAGTCGCGCAGAGGCGTCCACACGCTGGACATCGCCAAGCGTCTCATCGACTACGGCTTTCATCCGATGACGATTTATTTCCCTCTCATCGTGCAGGGAGCGATGCTGATTGAGCCGACCGAATCGGTCGGACGACAGGAGTTGGAGCAGTTCATCGACGCCATGAAAGCCATCGCACAAGAGGCTCTGGACGAACCCGATACAGTCTTGAACGCACCGCACCTGACGCGCATCGGTCGCCTCGACGAAGCCGCCGCCGCGCGCAAACCCGTCCTACGCTGGAAGCCTGAGACGGAAGCCGTCACCGCCTAAAATCAAAATCTGCCACAGAGGTATAAAGACGAAAAAGTAAAAGGCAAAAGTGAAGAAGGAAGCACGCCGCCTTTCTTCACTTTTGCCTTTTTACTATTAGCCCTCTGCCTTCTCGTCAGCGTTTGTCTTAATCAATGTCGAGCGGGTTGCGGAAGGGTTCGGATTTGTCTTTGTCGGCGCGTTTAAGGGCTTCGCGGAATTTCTCTTCGAGGAGGCGTTCGCGGTCTTTGAGCGAACCGAGTTCCTGCGAGAAAACCTGATCGCGCGTCTGCTTCTGTCGCTCCATGTTCTTCGCCATCTCCTCAAACGACGCCAACGGTTTGGCCTTCTCCTCATGTGAAATAATGGCTCCGGTCTGCGCGTCGATGGTCAGCGTCGCTTCGCAGCAGGGGCAGATAATTGTCCAGCGCATACTCTCCGTCACAGCATCACTCCTTCTTCTCGTCCTCTTTTAGATTTTTGTTTCAACTCCAAAACTCGTCTCTAAATCCGGTGCTCGAAAACTCTTTGACTACGTTCAACGTCGCCAATTATAACACCGACCAAGAGCGCGTCGTACCGTTCGACGTTTACTCAATATTTCAACCTGACCTTGCACAAAGAGATGGGGCAACGCCTCGCCCGCGAGCGAGATGCTGCCCCATCCGTATCTTTAACGCTTACCGCGCCGCTTCGAGCCGTGCGGCTTTAAGGCGTAACGGCGTCTTTGATTCCCTTGCCAACTTTCTTCGCGCCCTCGGCGGTCTTCTTGCCAACCGTCTTCGCTCCACTGGCGACCGTCTTCGCGCCGCTCTTGGCACCGCCCGCGACCGCGCCACCGACATCTTCAGCCTTATCGGCAGTCTCACGTCCGACCGTCTTCGCGCCGCTCACGGTCTTCTCGCCGACGGTTTTGGCTCCACTGCCGACCGCCCTTGCGCCGTCTGCGGCTGCGCCGCCGACATCCTCTGCTTTATCGCCGATTTCGCCCGCCACATCTTCCGTCTTGTCCGCCGCTTCACGGCCAACATCCTTCGACACGTCAACAACCTTGCCGCCAGCCGAGACGAGAGCGTCGCCCGTCGCGTCCAAAGCCTGTTCGACGTTGCTCTCCGGCAGTTCCCTCACCTCGCCCGTTCGATAATAAACACGCGCCGTGCGTTTGCCGCCGCGTGTCGTGACGACGACACGCTCGACGCGGCTGGTCGTGTTATTAAACGTACGCGTCTCGGTGCGGACGCCGCCCGCATCGGTAGTCGTCGTGACAACAGAATTGTCGGGCGCGGGTTGTCCGGTCGTCGCCATCTGGTTTGTCGTCGCGGTGGTGGTTGTGGTGGTTGATGTATTGACGTTTGTGTTGGTCATCGCCGTGTTGGTCGTGTCCGTGCTGTCGCCGCACGCGGCGGCGAATGCCGAAAGCGCCAACGCACACAACGCGGCAGAAAGTTTCTTATTCACGTGAAAATCCTCCATATACTGCAAAATAAATTGTTAACCCTCAAAATCAACGCGCAACCGTCGTGCCATGCCCACACGACGCACAAAGACAAACTTATTCACCAAAACTAGCCTGATTAACCAATAAACCCGCCCCATTTGATGTGGCGGACAGACGCCTGTGTATGGTCGATATGCAGCGTGTCTCTTAATGATACTTGACTGATACCTGACCGGACGGTCTTGAAGCGCGTCTTTTGATGAAGCAACCGGAAGGAAAATTTGTGAAGCGGGCGACGAGACTCGAACTCGCAACCCTCAGCTTGGGAAGCTGATGCGCTACCATTGCGCCACACCCGCTCATCTCGGACAAACGCGCGTCGCTGCTATGTGCGACGCCGTGTGTTGTTACAGGGAAGAAGATACTCAAACGTCTGTGTGGTGTCAAAGGGAATGGGGTTGGCGTCGTGCCTGTAGAAGCGTTGGGAATTTAGTCGCCGTCGGCGGGATGTTCGTGGGGTTGGTGCTCGACGTGGAGGCGGGCGCGGGGCGCGGCGTGGCCTTCGAGGGCGTAGGCTTCTTCGTCGGACATTTCCGTGTCGAAGGTCTCGTCGTGAGCTAGTTGTCCGATGGAATCGTGCGGGTTGCGGATGTAGTTCTGCATCATCTCGACGAGCGGCGTGCGTGCCCAACGTCCTTCGTGCGCGGCGGTGCTGTTGCCGTTGGAGTGATTTGCGCGGAGGCGATAGAGGCCGAGGTCGAGGCGATACTGTTCGAGCGGCCCCGTCTCATGACGGTAGCGCCAATCAATCATGGTGAACATCGGAAACCATGTATATCCAAGCACGGGCACGCCCTGTGCGCGCAGATACTTGACCGCTCCGACCGAATTTTCGAGCCAACGCGCACGCAGTTCGTCCGAGCCAAAGGCGCTGGTTTCGGTAATCATCATTGGTCGTCGGTAACGCTGGTAGTAGTCGTTAATAAGCAGCGCGAATCCTCCTGCGTCGTCTTCGGCTTGACGGAAAGCCAGTTTGCCGCGCTCGTCAATGTAGAGATGCTGCGTTGACCATTGCGGGTAGAAATTCATGCCGATAACGTCAAGTTCGATGGGGTCGTTGGCGATGTTTTGGAGGTCATCAAAACGCGCGCCGCCACGCAGTAACCATGAAAAGAGCGGATGACCGGGCACGACTCTACCAGTCAGAAGGTCGTAGCTGAGATAGCCGCGATGCTGCTCCTCGACGGCCAATGCTTCGAGGTCGTGACGGATGGCACGACTCAAGCCCGTCGCTTCGACGTGCAGCATGATTGAATCGGGGTCAATCTCTTTAATCGCCTTGACCGTCGCCGTGATGCCTTTGACGATTTGCAGCATCATGCGTATGTAGCCTTCGTCGCCGCGCAGATAGGGAGGCCACTGCGCGCGTTTGCCCGCATGGAGCGCGTTGACGAGCGGTTCGTTGAGCGGCGTGTACCAGCGAATCAGTCCGCCGTAACGACGCGCGAAGGCCGCCGCATAGTTGGCGACGCGTTCGACGTAATGCTTGCTGATGAAGGGGCGTTTCATCCACATCGGGCAGCCGTAGTGCATGAGGTCGATGAGCGGCGTGATGCCGAGTTCTTCGACCATGTAGGGCAACACTTCATCCATCCAGCGCCAGTCGAACTCGTCCGGCTGCGGCTCGACGCGATACCACGGCACGCCCCACCTGAGCGCCTGCATGCCTACCTCGCGCGCCAACGCCAAATCCTCGCGCCAGTGTTCGTAGTGCCCCATCAACTGGTACTCGTCGAGCGCGCGGTGTCCGGGTTTGGTCTGCGGGACGAAAGTGTCTTCCACGCCGCTCGCCCAGATGAAGTCTTCGGGTCGCGTATCTAAAATTTGTGTGCCTATTCTTATTTGCATCATCAATACTCAAGAGGTGCTCTCAAGCGATGTCACGCGCACCATGTCGAATGCCGCAGACGCCTTTTCGGCAAACAACCCGACGCGCACCTTCTCGCGGCGAGTCGGCTCAGCGTTCAACTCCGCCGCGCCAAGCATTTCGCTCTCCCATTGCACGAAAAGTTGCTCCCCTTGTTTCGTCAAACGGAACTGCTGAAACTCAAACGGGTCGAACGAGGCGGGCAGAGCGAAAACATGCTCGACGCCTGAACCGCGTACGACTTCCAACGCCCAATCGCCTGCCGCCGTCTGTCCGACGGCAAGCAGCAAGCCTTGCTCCGTCGAAACAAACGACGGATAAAAACCATAACGCCCGCCATCACCCGTCCCGCGTTCGAGCCGCACGTTGACCACTATCTCGCACGACCCTTCCGGCGCATCCTTGAGAATCAACACCCTTTTGTCATCCTTCGGCGCACAACGTAGTTGCCCTTCTTCGACGCGCCAACTCTCGCCGCCGCCCTCCGCAATCTCCCAACCGTGCGACGAGGGCTGCTCTCGCCCTTCGCCTTCAAAGAGATTCTGCCATCCATCGGTCAACGCAAAGCCTCGAAACGACGCGCTCATGCCGCGCGTGAACAGTGCGATGCGGCGCGCGAGGTGCGGCGACGCGCCACGCCCTCCGAGATGCCCCTGCCAACGCGCAGAGCCATCGTCCAGCGTCGCGTCGATACGCGCGCCGTCAGCTTCGATGCGTAAAAGATGAAAGGCTTTTGGATTGAATTGTTCAGGCAATGCGAGCCGCTCCGTGTGGTGCCCCCCTTGCTCGCTCTTCCAGCTTATCACAGCCTGACGCGTTTGTGGCACGATTGCGAATTCAAAAATTCCGGCGCTCTCGTCGTCCACCATCCTCACGCCAAAGCCGTCCCCCCCATCGGTCTCGGACGACGCACGGATGGTCACTTCCAGAACAAAACTGGAAGCCTCCGACGCTGTGCATACCGCTTCCGCATCCGTGTCCGCATCTTCCTGCACGGCCTCGGCGCCACGCGACGCCCAACGCCCGCCCCTGCATTCCCAATTCTTGCCCAGACCCACCGACGTTTCCGCGTCGAAGAAATCCGCAAAAGTCGAGGCAAACGGTGCGCGCACGCGTTCCGTGCTCGGCCCCAAAACCGTCATCCGTTCGCCCACCCATTCGAGGCGGTCAATCGCCAGCACACGCGCCGACGCGTCCTTTGTCCAGACGTGATAGACGCAGAACAACTGCTGATTGTCCGGCGCACGCACGACCGAATTGTGCCCCGGCCCGACGACTTCGCCCGGCAGTGTCCGCAAAATCGGCAGCACGCGCGCCCCGTCGCAGACCTGCTCCCATTCTTCCGTCGCGTCGATTCGCTGGCTCGTCGCGTAGCTCACGCCGTACGAGACGTTCTGCCAGTTGCCGCCGCTAAATATCTGATAATACTTCCCCTTGCGCCGCAACACGAAAGGCCCCTCGACCGTGTGCCAGCGCACGCCGCCCTTCTCCTCGCGCGCCGGGTCGTAAACTTGCCAGTCGTATCGGGCGCGCGTCACAGGCGTGGCTTCTCCGGCCAGCGTGTACGGGTCAATGAGACGGTCGCGCACCGTGCCTGTGCCGATGTGTGTGTGTTCGAGAAAATCGGTCGCGTAAAAGAGATAACGACTACCATCCTTATCGACAAAGACGTGCGCATCGATGGCAAACTCCTCCTTCGTCAGACGCCGCCCGCTATCCACAAACGGCCTCGACGGATGCTCCGCCACCGCCACCCGCACCTCCATCCGCACGCCGTCGCCTATGCTGTAGTACATGAAAAACAGCCCGTTGTCGTAAACCACCTCCGGCGCCCAATAACACGTCGCCCCGCTCTCCGGCGCAACCTCCAACGCCCCGCCCAACTCGCGCCAATCCACCAAATCGCGCGAATGAAGCACGCCAAACGCACGTCCGTCCTGCCACAAACCCGTGCAATAACACCAATATTCGCCCGCAAATTTGAGTACGAACGGGTCTGGACACGATTGATTGTGAACCGGATTGAGATACGACGCCTTAGGCCGCAAGGTCTGCGATGGATTCATGTTGTCGTCAACTTTAACATTATTTGTGAGGAGATTAAGTCTGATTCCGCGACCTTTCGCAGGGTTGCAGTCGTCGCTCGTTAATAGTTTTGAGCAACTCTTTGTGACAATTCCTGACTGAATTTGACAACAAGAATTGTGCTTGAAGACTTCAATAAAATCTCTAGAGCAACTCGTCGCGCACCTCTGCGAGCGCGGCGAGGAGGCGTGCGATGTCGTCCTGATTGTTGAAGAAATGTGTGGCGGCGCGGATGCCTTCGGGTTTGATGGTGACGGCGACGCCGCGCCGTGCCAGATGCTTGACGACGCGTGCGGGTTCGGGCGTGGCGATGAGCGTCTCGGCTGAACGCGTGGTTTCGCGTTCGAGCGGCGAAAGGATTTGCCAACCCGCCTCGCGGAGACTCGACGTGAGATGACGATTGATTTCGAGCGCGCGTTGCTCGACGCGTTCCTTGCCCGTTTCGAGATGATATTCGACCGCTTTGCCGAGCGCGAAGATAGCGGCGAAGTGCGGACAGCCCAACTCGGCGCGTGCCGCCGCGTCCGTGCGCTCGTCGTAGGCATCGTTACGCATCTTGAAAGGATGGTGGACGCTCATCCAACCGATGGCGCGTGCGCGTGTGCGTGCGAGCAGTTCGCGGCTGAGGTATACGAAGCCTGAGCCGTAGCCCGCGAGCATCCACTTGTGTCCCGTCGCGCAGAGCGCATCAATCCGCATCCGCTTCACGTCAATCGGCAACACACCCGCCGACTGACTTGCGTTGACGACGAACAGATGTCGTCCTTTGTTGGTTCCGAGTTCCTCTAAATCGGCGCGGAAACCGTTTGAATACTGCACATGACTGAGACACAAAATGCCTGTCCGGTCGTTCATCGCCCGCCGCACATCCTCCGTCAGCAGTTCGCCTCCGACGGGTTTGACGAGATGGACGCCGATGCCGCGATGCATCCATGGCAGCGTCGAGACGGGAAACTCAAGCTCGCATGAGATGACCTCACCGCTTCGTTCGAGCGCATCTACGATTAGATTCATGCCCGTCGAAGTGTTGGTCGTGAACGCGATTTCATCCGGTTCGGCGTTGATGAGTTCGGCGATGCGTTGGCGCGCACGCTCACGTTCGTCAAGCCACGCCGTCCAATTCCGGTCGCCCGTCTCCATCGTCTCGCGGTAGAAACGTGCGGCGGCTTCGGCAACCGCCTGCGGCACGGGGCCTGCGCCCGCGCTGTTCAAATAGGCCAACCGCTCCACGACCGGAAAATCAACGCGGATGCGCTGCCAGTCGAATCCCGCGCCATCTCTCGACGCTTCTTGTTGCATCATCTCGCTTCTCATTTCCTTCCGTTGCCTCCGGTTCACCCGACGCGTCTCCTCGCGTCGAACTCGACACGTTTCCCTTGCCCGACACTTGACGCTCGTCTGCCGTCAGACTATCTTTCGCTCCGGTTCACTCGCACCAAAAACTTTCCGCGCAAGGAGTCTCTAAAGTATGTCGTCGCAGCTTGTCGCCTCCGCGCCCGCGTGGACGATTCCCGGCTATTTGGAGGCGCATGGCGACAGCGGTCGTCTGCATGTGGGCGGCGTCGATGCGCTCTCGCTCGCTCGCGATTACCAGACGCCGCTTTACGTCTTCTCCGAACCGCGCATCTGTTCAAACGTCCGGCGACTCCAACAAGCCGCCACCACGGTCGAGCGCCCCGTCAGATATTTCTACGCGTCGAAAGCTAACTCGAACATGGCCGTGCTTGCGGCGGTGCGCGACGCCGGAATCGACATCGAGGTTAACAGTGGCGGCGAACTCTACAAAGCACTTCGCATCGGTTTTCGTCCCGACCAAATCATCTTCAACGGGACGAGCAAGACCGATGCGGAACTCGATGAAGCCGTCGGCGCAGGGATTTATTCGACCAACGTCGATTCGATTTATGAAATCGAACTGATTGAAGCATCCGCCCGCAGAACTGGCAAGCGTGCGCGCATCGCTCTGCGTCTCGTCCCGGAAATCGGCACGCGCTCGCACATCGGTTTGCAGACCGCGCTCCTCACGTCAAAATTCGGCATCTCCTCGTCCGACGTGCTCGACGCTTTCCGTCGCGCCCTCCTTCACCCAGAACTCCTCCACGTCACAGGCATACACATCCACGTCGGCTCGCAGACGCCCGACCTCGAACCATTCGTCGCCGCCTTTCGTGCCATGTGGGAACATCTCGCCGCCATCCATCAAGAGACGGGTCACACGCTCGAACACATCAATCTCGGGGGCGGCATCCCCGTCAACTATCTGCGCGACCCCGCGCAAGCCGACCAACTTCCCCTCCACGAACGCGAAATGCTCGGCGCGCAACTCGAACCAGCCGACGTGCTCACCGCCGCGCTTCGTGCTGCACGTGACGCGGCGCGCGAAGCCCGTGCCGAACACCTGCTCGATCAGGTGACGATTCTGCTTGAGCCGGGGCGCAGCGTCATCGCCGACGCGGGGTTGCTTCTGACTACCGTCCGCAACATCAAACGACGACCCGAAACAGGCGACGTGTGGCTCCTGACGGATGCAGGCTACAACCTGCTCCTTTCGATGAACAACTACAAGTGGTATTACCATCTCATCTCCGCCCAACGCGCCGCCGCGCCGCACGATACGGCCTACAAAGTGGCGGGGCCGCTCTGCGATTCCGGTGATGTCTATTTCGACATCGAACGTGGCGGGCGTCTGCCTGATTATCGTCTGCTGCCTTCCGATGTGCGCCCCGGCGAGACGCTCGCGCTCCTGAATACCGGCGCGTACACGCTCGCACAGATGTTTCGTTACAACGGTCGCCCGCTTCCCGCCGCCGTCATGGTACGCGAAGGCGGGCGAGTAGATTTGATTCGTCGTGGTGACACTTACGAAGACCTGCTTGCCAGCGACGTGTGGTAAACACGCTGTTCTGTCATCATAAACTTGAGACGCCTATTTCAAACTGAAAACCACGCGGAGAAACGCATGTCTATTGATGACCCGTCGCAGTCTCGCCGTCGATTTCTGAAGCGCGCGGGTGTCGCGGCGCTCGGTGCTCCGTTGTTTTTCAACTCGTCGGCACTGGCACGTCCGGCGCGTTCCTGCATCGTTATCGGCGCGGGGCTTTCTGGCCTTGCGGCGGCCTATGCGCTGACGCGCGCCCGTTGGAACGTGACAGTACTGGAAGCGCGTGAGCGTCTCGGCGGTCGCGTTTTTTCGCATAGTTTCAGTGAAAATCCCGAACTCGTTTGCGAACTCGGTGCAGAATGGGTCGGCGCGAGCCACGAACGGATGCAGGCTTTGTGTCGTGAATTTGGCATTGAATTGCAGCCGCATCGTTTTGAGTTTGCGTTGATGCGTAACGGTGTGGTGGCGCAGGAGGGCGCGTGGAATTTCTCCTCGCAGGCGACGGCGGCGTTCGAGAAATTCCGAAAAGAGTTCAAGGCTTACACGCCGCAACAACAGAGGCGTCTAGACACTTACGACTGGTGGACGTGGCTGCAAAACATCGGCTTTACAGACGACGACTTGCGCTTGCGCGACCTGATGGATAGCACAGATTTCGGCGAATCTATCCGTCATGTCTCGGCCTACGCGGCGGCGTCGGAGTATTTCGAGTCGAGTCCGGCGAACGAGATGGACTTCAAAATGCAGGGCGGCAATTCGCGTCTGGTACGCGAGTTGGCCGCACGCGTTAGCGAAGGGCGCGCGGGTGCGATACGCCTCAACATGCCTGTCGAAGAGGTTCGGCAAGGTACGCGGGGCGTGCGCGTGACGGCGCGGGGCGAGCAGTTTCATGCAGACGCCTGTATCTGCACCGTTCCGGCGCGTGTCCTCACGCGGATTCATTTCGTCCCCGATTTGCCGCCGGTGCAAAAGGCTGCCGCAGAGCGTTTGCAGTATTCGCGCATCATCAAGAGTTCCGTGCTCTACGATGAAAGGTTCTGGGGTGCGGACGACGCCTCCATCGTCTCGGATGTCACTTCCCACTTCTATTTTCACAGCACGCAGCGACAACCCGGCACCCGCGGCATCTTTACGAGCTACGCTATCGGCGAAAAGGCCGACGTGCTCGCCGCGCAAGACGACGCACGACGCATGGATATTATCTCGCGCGAACTCGCGCCCTTCTCGCGTCGCGCCGTCGAGACGCAACGAGCCATCGCCTCCTATGCGTGGCAGCGCGACCCATACACGCGCGGCGCATACGCGCTCTATCGTCCCGGACAGTGGTTCACCGTCCGAAGTGAGTTGCAAAAGCCATACGACAAAGTGTTATTTGCGGGTGAACATCTGGCCGACTGGCAAGGGTTCATGGAAGGCGCGGTGGTGACGGGAGAAGAAGCCGCAAAGGAACTCATAGGCAGGAGAGGTCGCAGTTTGCGACGCACCGCATAACCCCGACTACGAAGCTTCGCTTAACAAATTCTATGTCTAACACAGCACCGAGCAACGTCACACTCGTACGTGGTCTCACTCTGATTGCGGCCATCTCTATCGTCATCGGCAATGTCGTCGGCACGGGCGTCTTTCTCAAGGCGCGTGTGATGACCTGCAACGTCGGGACGCCCGGCATGGTTGTCGCCGTGTGGGTGGCGGCGGGCATCCTGTCTCTGGCGGGCGCGCTCACCTATGCCGAACTCGCGGCGATGATGCCGCGAGCGGGCGGTGAATATGTCTTTGTGCGCGAGGCTTACGGCGCTCGTTGGGGTTTTCTCTATGGCTGGATGCAAATTTTTATCGCCAAGACTGGCTCACAGGCTTCGGTGGCCGTTGCGCTCGCCATCTTTCTCAACATTCTTTCGGGCAATGCGCTTGATACGACATACTTCACGCTCCCACTCTTCGGTTACGAAATTCCTTTCGGCAACTTGCAGTTAATCGCGCTCGCGGCCATTGCCATTCTGACGTTGATTAACTGCGCGGCGGTGGTCGTCAGCGGCAACATCGCAACTATCCTGACGGTTATCAAGATTGCGCTCGTCCTCGGCGTCGGCGTCGGCGCATTTCTGCTTTCGCGCAGCGCCGATTGGTCGCACTTCGCGATGTCGAACGTCGGTGGCACGTGTGAAGATGTCAGCGCGACGGCGCGTGCGGGGATGGCGGGCTTCGGTGCGGCGATGCTCGGTGCGCTCTGGGGCTACGACGGCTGGAATAACCTGACGCTCGTCGCGGGCGAAGTCAAAAACCCGCAACGCAACATTCCGCTCGCGCTTATCGGCGGCATGCTCGTCATTATCGCGCTCTACGTCTTCATTAACATCGCATATTTCTATGTCCTCACGCCGACCGAAGTCGCCAGCGTTCCCAAAGCTTCATCGGTGGCGACCGAAGTGGCACGCACTTTTCTCGGCCCCGTCGCCGTCAGCTTGATTACGTTGGGGCTGCTCTTTTCCTCTATCGGCACGCTTCACACGTCGATACTCACGGGCGCACGCGTCCCTTATGCGATGGCGCGCGACCGTCTCTTCTTCCAGAACCTCGCGCGGCTCAGCCCGCGCACACACGTCCCCATCGGCGCGCTCATCCTGCAAGGCATCTGGGCGAGCATCCTCGCGCTCTCCGGCTCCTTCGACACGCTGACCAACTATGTCGTCTTCGGCTCATGGATTTTTTACGGATTGACGACCGCCTCCGTCTTTATCTTCCGCCGACGCATGCCCGACGCCGAACGTCCCTATCGCGCGTGGGGTTATCCGGTCGTCCCTGTCCTCTTTCTGATTGTGACCGGATGGCTCCTCATCAACACCTTGATAACAGACCGCGTGCAATCGCTCATCGGCCTCGGCCTCATCGCGCTCGGCCTGCCCGTCTACTGGTACTGGTCGCGCCACAACCGCATCAACCCCAACCGAGAAGACGCGACCGCCACACCCGACGACGAGTAAAGCAATTTCCTCGTCAAGATACATTCGGAGGATTGTCTTTGAGGAATGCGGACTTCGAGAAACGTTCGGTTTTGTAGGCGTGGCGCAGAATCAGCGTGAAGGGTATCCACCAGACGAGGTCGTTCGTGAGGTTTATCAAACCGAATATCCACGGCCATTCGCCGCGCAGGGCGAGCGGGAGAAAACCGACTGGACCGAGAACTTTTCCTAGTAGCCCGACGAGCACAATCGGCCAGTGGCGCACGGGGTCGGCGGCGGCAATCCAGTAGCCGATGCCGTAGACGCCGACAATCATGCCGACGCATTGCCAGATTTGCGGATAGTTTGGCGGCGGCATCTCCGCCCAACGAAAGAAGGCCAGAGGGAACAACACAATCCACGCGCCCCACAGCAAGTTGTAGACGCCCGCCACACGCAACACCACCCGCATCCAACGCTTGCCGCTTGAAACGCTCATCGCAGTCTCATCGTGGCTCACTTGCCGACCGCATGCCGCAAGGCATCTTCCAGTTCCGTATAGGCAAACTTGTAGTTAGCCGCGCGCAGGTGCGACGGTTCGACACGCGCGCTCCCAAGCAGCAACGCGTCGCCCATCTCGCCGAACATTAGACGGACGGCAAAGGCTGGCATCGGAAAGATAGTCGGGCGTCCGAGCACGCGTCCGAGCGTCGCGGTGAACTGGCTATTCTTGACGGGATGCGGCGCGACTGTATTGACCGCTCCCTCCAAAGTTTCATTCGTCAGGGCATATTTGATAATGCCAACCACATCGTCGAGCGCAATCCAACTCATGTACTGCTCGCCGCTTCCTATCCGACCGCCGACGCCCATTTTGAACGGCGTCAACATCTTCGCCAGCGCCCCGCCCTCGCCGCTCAACACGACGCCGATACGCAGATGCACCGTGCGTATCCCCGCCGCACGCGCCGCGTCCGCCGCCGCTTCCCAATCGCGGCAAACTCCGGCCAGAAAATCCTTGCCCGCCGCGCTTTCCTCCTTCAGCAACTCGTCGCCGCGATTGCTGCCGTAGTAACCAATGGCGGACGCGCAGACGAGCGTCTTCGGTTTTTGGACGAGACCTCCGAGCGTCTCTGCGAGCAGACGCGTTCCCGCGACACGGCTTTCGCGAATCCGATGCTTCTTCTCCTCCGTCCAACGCTCCGCAACGCTCTCGCCCGCGAGATGCACCGCCGCGTCGTGACCTTCCAACGCCCCTGCGTCCACCGTCCCCGCCGCCGGATTCCACAACACATCCGTCACGCCCGCCGTACGAGACGACTCTGAACCCGCGCCGCGCACCAGACGCGTCACCTGATGCCCTTCTGCTAACAGCGACGGAACAAGCGCCGAACCGACCAGACCCGTCGCTCCGGTCACGATTATTTTCATCAAACACTCCTTACTCTCGACGCGCGAGGACACATCGACCCGTTTAAGATGTCACTACTCAATTACAAGACAGGCGCAACTGCCGCTGAACCCTAACACAGACTCAACCGCAAACGATGGCGAAGATGCGGCGAATCGTGGCGAAGATGTGGATGTTGTTTTGTGGTTATAACCCGCGTGTGGCGAGGGCTTCGCGCGCCACCTCTCTGTCGTCGAAGTGAAACTTCTCTTCGCCGATAATTTGATAATCTTCGTGTCCCTTGCCCGCAATCAAAACCACGTCGCCGCTCCGTGCTTCGGCGATAGCGCGTTGGATGGCGACGCGTCGGTCGGGGATTTTGAGATACGGACGCGCGTTGGAGCGCAAGCCCGCCTCGATGTCGTTGAAGATTGTTTCGGGGTCTTCGGTGCGCGGGTTGTCGGAAGTCAGAATCACGACATCGCTCAAAGCTGCCGCGGCCTCGCCCATCGGCGCGCGTTTCGTGCGGTCGCGATTGCCGCCGCAACCGAAGACCGTGATGACGCGCCCGCGCGTCACGTCGCGCGCCGTATGGAGAACGTTTCGCAAGGCGTCGTCCGTGTGCGCGTAGTCCACGACGACGGCGAAGTCGCCCGCGTGCTCGACGCGCTCGAAGCGTCCCGGCGCACCCGCGCACGTCTCGACGGCGCGCGCGATTGTTTCGCTCGAATAACCGAGCGCAAAGGCCGTCGCGGCGGCGGCCAGAATGTTGTAGATGTGCGGGCGCCCGACGAGCGGCGAACGAAGTCGCTGCTCGCTCCCCATCGTAAGCAAGTAAAAACTCATACCCTCCAACGAAAATTCGACATCGCGCGCCGACACGTCGGCTTCCGCTTCGAGACCATACGTTATGACACGCGCGCCGCTCTGCTTCAACTCGCGCGCCAGTTCTCTCCCGCGTTCGTCGTCCGTATTGACGACGGAGATGCGCGGGCGTGTGCCGAGCGTGCCGTCAAAGAGTCGTCGCTTGGCGGCGAAGTAGGCGTCCATCGTTTGATGGTAGTCGAGATGGTCGCGCGAGAGATTGGTGAAGACGGCGACGCCGAATTCGAGCGCATCGCAACGACGGAGGTCGAGCGCCTGCGAAGATGCTTCCATCACCGCGACGCCGCAACCCGATTCCACCGCACGCCGCAAAAGCCTCTGCACGTCGCTCGCTTCGGGCGTCGTGTACTCGGCCTTGAAGCGTTCGCCGCCGATGCGATATTCAACCGTGCCGATGAACGCGACTGGCGTGCCCGCCGCTTCGACCATCGCGGCGACGAGATAGCCCGTCGTCGTCTTGCCGTTGGTGCCCGTGATGCCCACCAAGTTGAGTTCGCGCGACGGATGCCCTTGAACCTCCGCCGCCGCGAGCGCGAGCGCACGCCGCGCGTCGTCCACTTCTATCCACGCGCCCGCGAAGTCGTCCGGTCGCGGTCGGTCGGAGACGACGCCGACCGCGCCACGCTCCGACACCTCTGCGACGAAACGATTGCCGTCAACCTTCACGCCGCGCACCGCGACGAACAACCAACCCGCGCCGACCTTGCGCGAATCGTGCGATACGTCAACGACCGACGCCCGTTCGTCTCCCGTCAGACGCCCGCCCGTCGCACGCGCTACATCACCGAGCGTCGCCGCGACTCGCCGCTTCTTGTCAGTCATGCTGATGTTTACCCGACATACTTATTTTGACCCGCTAACCGCGACGCGACGCACGTCCGGTCTATGTTGAAAACTTGCTATCATGGATGCGTGCAGAAGCGACGGCTGGCGGAGAAGTGGTATAGTCCATCCGATTTTTTGGTCGTCAGCGATACATAACGCGCCGACAATTAACACGGCTTCAAGCGGAGTGTCAACGCGGCTTCCGGCAACGCCGCCGACTACGCAGGAGAGAAAAACCGACGTGTCTCTAATGCTTGAAGAAATCGCCGAGCAACCTTCGGCGCTCGAAAAAACCATCGCGGAGGAACGCGGCAAAGTCGCGCGCCTCGGAGCATTCTTGAGAGAACGCGACATCAGTTTAATCGTGCTGGTGGCGCGCGGTTCGTCAGACAACGCGGCTCTTTTCGGTCGCTACTTGTTGGAGATGACGACGAGGATTCCGGTCGCGCTCGCCGCGCCGTCCGTGCACACGCTCTACGGCGCGAAGCTGCGTCTGAGCCGCGCGCTCGTCGTCGGCGTGTCGCAATCGGGCGAGGGAGAGGACATTAATCGCGTCCTTGAGAGCGCGCGGGCGGGCGGCGCTTACACGGTCGGTATCACTAATGAGGCGGCGTCTTCGATGGTTGGCCTCGTCGATGAGACGTTGCTGATGCACGGCGGGCGCGAGAGGTCGGTGGCCGCAACGAAGACTTACACGGGTCAGTTGATGCACTTCTACATGCTCGCCGAAGCGTTGGCCGAAGGCGGCGCGAAACTCGACTACACGGCCATACCCGCCTACGCCGCACGCGCTTTGGAATTGCGACCCTTCATCGAAACGCTGGTTGAGCGTTATGTCTTTATGGAGAATTGCGTCGTGGTCGGACGCGGTTTGATTTACGGCAACGCGTACGAGATGGCGCTCAAGTTGATGGAGACGTGCTACGTGGTGGCGGAGCGTTTTTCGTCGGCTGATTTTTTCCACGGTCCGCTCGCTATCATCGAACGACACTTTCCTGTCATCGCCTTCGCGCCGCCTGGCGTGACGCTCGCGGGCGTCAGAGAATTGCTCATCCGTCTCAAAGAACTGCGCGCCGATACGCTCGTTATCACCACCGATGAACAGACCGCCGCGTCAAGCACGCGCGCTATCAGAATGCCACGCGAAATCAGCGAACTGCTCGCGCCGATTCCCTACATTATTCCCGCACAACTCTTCGCCGCGCTGCTGGCCGACGCCAAAGGTCTCAACCCGGACGCGCCGCGCTCGCTCGCCAAAGTAACGCGCACAGTGTAAAAGCAATTCACAGGATGGACAGGATAAAGGAAATGCAAAATTAAAAATGTAGAAGGCAAAAAGGTATTTGACGACTCCGAGCCATCTCTATTTTTTTAATTTTCATTCTTCACATCCTGTCTATCCTGTTTCTGCATCCTGTCTGTCCTGTTGAATAGTCTTTGAATACTGTTTGCGAGGGTATCAAATGAAAATATTGATTCTTGGCGGGACGATGTTTCTCGGTCGTCATCTAGTGGAAGCGGCGCTCGGCAGAGGTCACGAAGTAACGCTCTTTAATCGCGGGCAGCACCATCCCGAACTGTTTCCCGAAGTGGAAAAACTGCGCGGCGATAGAGACGGCGATTTGAGTGCGTTGGAAGGCGGGCGTTGGGATGCCGCGATTGATACTTGCGGCTATGTGCCGCGTCTGGTGCGTGCTTCGGCTGAGTTGTTGTCGGGTGCGGTCGGTCTCTATGTTTTCATTTCGTCTATCGCGGCGCACGCGGATTTCAGTCAGCCAGTCGATGACGATTCGCCGCTTGCCACGACGACGGATGAGACGGCGGAGGAAGTCACAGGCGAGAATTACGGTGCGTTAAAGACTTTGTGTGAACGCGCGGCGCATAAGTCGATGCAGGGTCGCGCGCTTATCGTCCGCCCCGGCCTCATCGTGGGCGCGCACGATACCACAGACCGTTTCACATACTGGGTGCGGCGCGTGGCGCGCGGCGGCGAAGTGCTCGCGCCGGGGAATCCTGAGAAGCAAGTGCAGATTATCGACGCGCGTGATTTGTCGGAGTGGATAATCAGGATGACGGAACGTGGCGACGCGGGCGTCTACGATGCGACCGGCCCCGACTATGTTCTGACCATGCGACAGATGCTCGACGAATGCAAAAACGTGAGCGGCAGCGACGCGCAGTTCACTTGGGCGAGCGAGCGATTTCTGCTCGAAGCGGGCGTCGCGCCGTGGTCGGAGCTTCCGCTATGGATGCCTGAAGAGGATGCTGGGCATCGTCACTTTTTATCAATCAACTGTCAAAAAGCGTTCGCCGCCGGACTCAGCTTTCGCCCGCTCTCGGAAACCGTGCGGGACACGCTCGCGTGGGACAGAGAGCGTTCGGGCGAAGCGACAGGCGCGGAGAGAGACTTCGGTGTGCGCGTGTTGAGAAGCGGTCTTGCGCCCGAACGTGAGCGCGAATTGTTGGAAGCATGGCACGCTCAATCCTGATGCGGCGGCAAGGCGACGGAAGTGCGTCGTCGCCGTCGTGTGTCTGATGTGAAGTTATTTGAGAGGTACGAGGCGAAGGATGCGGTCGTCGTCACGTGCGGGCGTGCCGCGTCCGTCGCGGTTCGAGGTAGAGAAGTAGATAGTGCCGTCCGGCGCTTCGGCGACCTCGCGGATGCGTCCGTACTGTTTATCGAGCAAGCGTTCTTCGCTGACGGCGCGACGCCCGTCGAGCACGACGCGGATGATTGAAGTGCCGCGCAAATTGCCGAAAAAGAAGTTGCCGCGAAACTGCGGAAAGGCCGTGCCTCGATAGAACATGCCGCTTGCGGGCGCAACCGCTGGCGTGTATTCGAGCAGCGGCGCTTCCATGCCTTCGCGCGTCTGACGATGATGAATCGCAGGCCAGCCGTAGTTCTTGCCGCGCTCGACGATGTTGATTTCGTCGCCGCCGCCGGGGCCGTCGAAGCCCGACGGGCCGTGTTCGCTCTGGAACATGAGATTCGAGCCGGGTTGCCAGTCGAGACCTTGCGAGTTGCGATGGCCGTACGACCAGATTTCACCGCGCACCGCGCCGCCGCGTCCCACAAACGGATTGTCGGACGGAATCGTGCCGTCGTCATTAAGTCGGAGCGTTTTGCCTGCGAGCGAGTTGAGTTGCTGCGCGAGTCCGCGTTCGGCGGCGTCGCCCGTCGTGATGTAGAGTTTGCCGTCAGGGCCGAAACTCAGTCGCGTCCCCGCATGATACTGCGCCGCCGGAATCCCTTCGATGATGAGTTGCCGCTCCGACAGCCCTCCGCCCGTCTCTCTATAACGCACGACGCGTACATGCACGCCGTCCGAGTTATAAGCGTAAGCGAGATAGAGCAGACGGTTTTGCGCGAACTGCGGATGAAGCACCAAGCCCATCAGTCCGCTCTCGCTCGAAGCCTCAACATCGGAGATGACGGCGAGCGGTTCCGCGCGCAACCTTCCCTGCTCCACCACACGCACGCGCCCTTCGCGCTCCGTAAACAACATTCGACCATCCGGCGCGAAGACGATTGACCACGGAACTTCCAGCCCACTCAATACCGTCTCGACGCGGAAACGCGTTGCGCCGCCGCTATCGCTCTGCGCCTCCGCAACTTCGCCCTCGCCTCTGCCCGGCGGTGCTTGCGCGCACGAAAGAAACAGGAAAACGACGAACGTCAGCGACGTGCGAAAGATGCTTGTGATGCCCATACGCGAAACATAGCGAAGAATTAAAACGGCGTCGTCACTTGCCTGTTACGCTTTCTTTACGACAACAAGGCAAGCGGCAACGCCGTCTCGAAGAATAATGTTAAGCGGGGCTCTCTCCTGCGTGCGTCTGCTTAATGGGAAATATATTCGTGAAGGAGACGAATCTCGTCGCCCTGCTCGCTCAGTTCGACGCGCATGATGTCGCGCATCGAGAGCATGCCAACCCATCGTTCACCATCTACCACGGGCAAGTGTCGAACCCCTGTGCGCTCCATTCGCTCTAGAGCCTGATGCGGAGTCTCGTTGCATTGAATGACGGCGCGCGGCTCGCTCATCACGTCGCGTATCGGCACGCTGGCCGCGTCGAGTCGCTTCACGACAACCCTCTGCAACATGTCGCGCTCGGAAAAGATGCCGCATAGTCGCTTCTTATCGTCGATGATGCAGACCGCGCCGATGTTACGGCTCGCCATGAACTCCGCCGCGTCCATCGCCGTCGCCGTATCAAGCACAAAATACGGCTCGCGCTCACAGACGACATTTCTGATTGTAATCATTGATTTATCTCCTTCGCAGATTAGGAGAACAGGCGCGGCCATTATAAATGATGAGGCATGCATGTTGAAGGATGAAATTCCATTGTCCGTCCTCATGTCCTTCCACACGACGACGCGGTTCTTTAACGACATCCGACATCTCGCCGCTGTCATCCGTTGTTAAAAAAGCGTTCCCTGCGGAGATGGACGACGAAAGGTAGTCGGGCGCGCAGCGGCGTACGCGGAAGTGTCTTCGACGTTCATGCCAAGACGACGGCAATGGAGACGAAAGCTCTTTTCAATCATCTCCCAATATTCGCCGCGCCCGCGCATGCGTTCGCCGAAGACGGAGGAATTTAGTTTGCCGCCGCGCATTTCGCGGATGCGATTCATCACGCGGTCGGCCTTTGTCGGCAGACGCTCGCGCAGACGTTGCTCGAAGTAAGGCGCGACGCTTCCGGGCAAGCGCAGCATGTTGATGAAGGCTTCGCGTGCGCCCGCTTCGTGCGCGCGTTTGAGAAGTTGCGGGATGTGCGGGTCGTTGAGGCCGGGGATGACGGGAGCGATGCCGATGCCGACGTTGATTCCCGCCGCCGAAAGTTCGGCCATCGCACGGAAACGCGCGTCGGGCGACGGCGCGAACGGCTCAAGGGCGCGCGCCGTTTCGTAATCGACGAACGGGATGGTGAAGTAGACGCTCGCTTCCGCTTCACGCGCGAGCGCGGCGAGCACGTCTACGTCGCGGCGCACCAATGCCGATTTCGTCACGATGCCCACGGGATTGCGAAACTCAAGGCAAACTTCCAGGCATTGTCGCGTCAGACGGTAATGCGTTTCGAGCGGGAGGTATGGGTCGGAGGTAAACGAAAACATCAACAAGTCGCCGCGCCAACTGCGCCGCATAAACTCCTCTCGCAGAAGTCGGGGCGCACGCACTTTGGCGACAATCTTGCTTTCAAAATCCGTGCCCGCGCCGTAGCCGAGATATTCGTGGAGCGGTCGGCTGAAGCAATAGCTGCATGCATGCGTGCAGCCGCGATAGCAGTTGACCGAATAGTCGAAACCCACGTCGGGACTGTTGTTGTGCGTGATGATGGAGCGCGTCTCCGTCTCCTCAAAGACTTCAATCTTCGTCTCCGGCGGCTCGCCCGTCCATTCGACGTTTGTCTCAAGCCACGGGTTCGGCGGATTTTCTATGTAACGCATAGGGATTAAGTGATGAGTGATAAGTGAGAAGACATGCTTTTACTCATTACTCATCACTGTTTTGTTGACTGTGCCATGTAACGAAAAAGAGCCTGTAGCGGTCTGGGTCTTCGAGTGTGATGAAACGTCCACCCCAACCTTCGTCGGCGGGCGGCGCAACCTCGACGCCGCGACCGACGAGTTGAGAGTGGTAGATGTCAACGTCTGTGACGCCGATGAAGAAATGGACGCCGCGCCCGCGACGCGCCATCGTGAGCGGTTGCTCCGCGAGCGTGATTTTCAAACGTCCGGCATGAAGCGTCGCCAACGGTGGCTCGCTCTCCGGTAGACTCGAAGCCAACTCGAAGCCGAGCCGCTCGACATAAAATTCGACCGACTCCCGCAAATTATTAACCTCAAGAAAAACCAAATCGAGTGAAGTCAGTCCCATCTTTTACAAAACCCTGTCATGGAGAGTCCGAGTTATGGCTACGTCGTCAAAGTTTTTCAAATCGCGCTCATGACGAGATAGAGGCCGTAGATGCCGCCGCAGACGAGCAGCCAGAAGGCCATCTCCTGCGCCCACGCGAAACGACGCGCGGGATGCGTCGGCGCGAAGCCCTCGCGCGCAAACACCAACGCCGCGTGCGCTATCAAAACTCCGGCGACTACCAGAAACACGGCGAGAATCGCGAGGGGCCAGAGAAACCAGATGTACTGGAATCTGACGAGCAGCAACAGCACCAACCCCGCCGCGATGAACAGAACCGCGCCCACCATTCTCCCGCCGAACGCATCAGCCTTGGCCGACGGAGAAGAAAAAGGCGGCATCGTCGTATCGTCGTCGTAGGCGTAGATGTGCGCGGAGTTCGGACGGCGAATGGCGTCGTAGGCGTTGCGCGCCTCCGCGTTGCCGAGCACGCCATACGCCTCGTTGATGTTCTTCATCTCCTCTTCGTCGCCGCCACGGTCAGGATGATGCTTTACCGCGAGACGTTTATAACGACGCTCAATCTCGTCCGGCGGCGCATCCTCCGCCGCGCCCAAAATCGAGTAGTAGTCCTTGTGCTCCTCAGTCCGACTCATCTCGTTTGGCCTTCAAAATCTCTCTCGCACCCCGCGAAGTTGCCCCTCTCGTCATTTGAGCCATACTAACCCGCCACGCCGAATCTCGCTACACTTCTCCTTCATCAAGCCGACGGGAGAAGCGCCGCGCCCGCGACGCGACCCGCGCGGCATGTGCTAATCTTGTCGGGCGAGACGTTTCTGAATCAGACACTAGCGGGTGAAAATTTTATGGCTTTGTCGTTTGTTCCGGGCGATGATTTAGTCTTCCAACTCGAAAGCGGTTTCGGACTGCTGCGTGTCCTTGCCGTCGATGCGCGCGACGGGGAGACGGTCTGGCACATTCTCGTCTACGAGGATTTTTATCCCGACGTGGAATCCGCCGAAGCAGCCCTTGCGCGCGGCACGACGTTGGACGTGCGCCGTTCGCATCTCGCGCTCACCGACCATGCCTTCGAGAAAACACCCGCCGCACGCCTCGGCAACCGTCCTGTCAGAGATGACGAACTCGCGGCTTATCACGACTGGACGGCGCGCGGCGGCGAAGTCTCAGACCGTTCAGTCCTGCTCATGCTCGGCCTGCGCTAAAGACCAAAGGCGGCTGCTGAATTTATTTTGACGGATAAGAAGAATGCTGATGGGGCGTTAACCTTTTCGCTCCCTTGCGACGTGGTTCTGCGTTGCCATAGACGGACAAAAACGACGGCCTCGCATCGCCTGTTAGTGCAGGCGATGCGAGGCCGTCGTTAGCCGATGGTTATTTTAGAGTAAGGAAGAAAATCAAACTCGCGCCGCCGCGAGCCTTCCGTCGATGCTCTCTACTCGATTCCCTTCTGCCGGAGCGACTCGTCAACCGTCTCTTCGTCGCCCTCGGCCTTACCGGGCGTTCTGCCGGGGTCGCCCATCTCCTTTTCGCCGCCGGGCGCGGTCGTGCTGCTGTGGCCTATCGACTTTTCATCGTCGTTGTCGGCTCGGCTCTTATCTACAACCATGTGCGTTATGTCCTTTCTGCCTGTCGCATTGCCAACCGTTTCGGCTTAGGGTTTGAGGACAATCTTGATGCAGTTGTCCTGTTTGTCTCTGAAGGTGAAATATCCTTCGGGCGCGTCTTCGAGTCGCATGCGATGCGTGATGACGAACGACGGGTCGATGTCGCCGTTCTCGATTTTTTCGAGTAACGGACGAAGGTAACGCTGCATGTGCGTCTGTCCCATCTTGAAAGTCAGACCTTTGTTCATGGCTGCGCCGAACGGAATTTTGTCGAGAAAGCCGCCGTAGACACCGGGGACGGAAACCGTGCCGCCTTTGCGACAGGCGTTGATGGCATGACGCAAAGCCGATGGCCTATCGGTCGCCAGCATCATCGAGGCTTTGACTTTATCCAAGACCGCATCGAACGAACCGCGACTATGCGCTTCCATGCCAACCGCGTCGATACATGCATCGGGGCCGATGCCGCCCGTCATCTCTTTCAACTTCTCGAAGTCATCTTCGTCCATAAAGTTGAGCGTTTCGGCACCGCCCGCTTCGGCCATGCGTAGACGTTCGGGCACATGGTCAATCGCGATGACGCGTTCCGCGCCCAGCAGAAACGCGCTTCTGATAGCAAACTGTCCGACAGGGCCGCAACCCCAGACGGCAATCGTGTCGCCGCGTTCTATCTGACAGTTTTCCGCCGCCATCCATCCCGTCGGGAAGATGTCTGAGAGGAACAACACCTGTTCATCATCAAGTCCATCAGGAACCTTGACGGGGCCGACATCGGCAAACGGGATGCGCGCATACTCCGCTTGCCCGCCCGCATAACCGCCGAGCATGTGCGAATAGCCGTAGATGCCTGCCGGAGAATAGCCGTACATCTTCTCTGCAATCCACGCCTTCGGATTCGAGTTGTCGCAGAGCGAAAAGAGTTGTTTCTGACAGAAGAAACAGTTGCCGCAGGAGATGGTGAAGGGATTGACAACGCGGTCGCCGATTTTAAGATTCTTGACATCCTTGCCCAACTCGACGACTTCGCCCATGAACTCATGACCGAGGATGTCGCCCTTCTGCATCGTCGGGATGTAGCCGTCGAGAAGGTGTAGGTCGGAGCCGCAAATCGCGGTGCGCGTAATTTTGATAATAGCGTCGCGCGGGTTGAGTATCTTCGGTTCGGGCACGTTTTCAATCCGCACATCGTTTTTGCCGTACCAGCACAGAGCTTTCATTTACACTCTCCCTCTCGATGTTGCGGATTTCGGAATGTGGATTGCGGATTGATTAAGGTTGATTCAATGTAAGGACGAGCCGTTGATTAATCAATCAATGAGTCGATGAGCCAGTGAATCAATTTCTTCAAATCCGCACTCCGCAATCCGAAGTCCGCATTCCGTTTACTTGCCTGCCGACGCTGCGCGCCCCGACGTTTGACCTTCAGTGGTTGGTGTCTCGCCCGTCTCCATCAATTGCTTGAAGCGACGGAGGTCTTCCTGAATCTGCTGCGACGGTTCTTCGCCGAACAACTTGGCGATGGTCGCGCCGACCACGCCGCCCGGCGGGTCATACTTGACGGAGACTTTGACATGCGTACCGCGACCGCCCGTGGCGGGTTGGAAGTGCACCGAACCGGCGTTGTCCACGTCTGAACCTTCGAGCGAACGCCACGCAATCAGTTCGTTCTCCTTCTCGTTGTAAATCTCCGCGTTCCATTGGACGCTGCCTCCGGCGGGAGCCTTCGCCACCCAATGAGAAGTCTTTTCGCCCGTCACATGCACTGATTCGAGATGGTGCATGAAGCGCGGCAGATTCTCGAAGTTGCGCCAGAAGCGATACAACTCCTCCGGCGAGCGATTTATCGTGACGCTCTTTTCCACCTTCACGCCATGACCGCCCTTGACGCTCACGTTGGGATTTTCGCCCGCCGTCGCCGCATCGCCTGCCGTCGAAATGCCCGCCGCCTGATAGACGTTGCAATGACCGCTCGCGCCGCGATAGATAAGCGAACCGCCGATGAGCGCGAGCGCCACGCCGCCCAGTGTGCCGCGCGTCAGGCCGTAGAGCGCGAGCGCGCCGCCGCCGATGGTTGACGCCCAACGCTCCTTCTCTCCGACGTTGATGCGGCCGCTCTGCCCCTGCCCCATCGGTTCGTCGCCGCCCGTCTGCGTCAGTGCTGTTTCGTTTGCTGCCATGATTTTTGTCTCCTCAAAATATGCTTAATGATTTTCGGACACGACGAACGCCCGACAGCCCTCGCCTGTCCGAAAATGGCTCGTTTTAACTATGTACCGATGAAGATACTCAAACTCCGTGCCGTGCGCTCGAAACAAAAAACGCCTCGTCGTCATTTGATACCGGACGGCGAGGCGTTTTTGTTGGTTTGTCAGCGAATCTCTGTCGTTGGTCGGTTAAACCTCAACTCTTCGCTCCGCTGATTTTGCTGTAAACCGACAACGCCTGCGCGACGACCTGATCCATGTTGTAATACTTGTAGGTCGCCAAGCGCCCGACAAAATGCACGTTCGGCGTCGCGTCGGCGAGCGCCTTGTACTTCTGATAAAGCTCTGCATTTTCAGGACGCGGCACGGGATAATACGGGTCGCCCTCGGCGCGCGGGTATTCGTAGACGATGGCCGTCTTCGGATGCTCCTGCCCTGTCAGATACTTGAACTCCGTCACGCGCGTGTAGAGATAATCGTTCGGATAGTTGACGACGGGCGCGGGTTGATAAACCGCTTGGTCAATCGTCTCATGTTTGAACTCAAGCGAACGATAGGGCAGTTTCCCGTATCGCAAATCGAAATACTCGTCCACCGGCCCCGTATAAATCATCTCGCGATACGGGATGATGCGCTCGATGTCGCGGTAATCGGTGTTGAGCATAATCTTGATGTTCGAGTGGTCAAGCATATTCTCGAACATGCGCGTGTAGCCGTGCTTCGGCATCGCTTGGTAGTTGTCTGTGAAATAACGATCGTCGCGGTTGGTGCGCGTCGGGACGCGCGCCGTCACGGAAGCGTCGAGTTCGGATGGGTCGAGTCCCCACTGCTTGCGCGTGTAGTTGCGAAAGAACTTCTCATACAACTCGCGACCGACACGACTCACCACGACATCTTCCGACGTGCGTATCTGTTCGCGCTTTTCTGCGACCGACGCGAAGAAATCTTCGACCTGAAACGATGTCAGATTCAGTCCGTAGAGACGGTTAATCGTGTCGAGGTTAATCGGAATCGGCAGCAGTTGCCCGTCAACCGACGCCAGCACGCGATGCTGGTACTGACGCCACTCCGTGAACTGCGTCAGATACTCGAAGACCTCGCGCGAGTTGGTATGAAAGATATGCGGGCCGTAACGATGAATCAAAAGCCCCGCATCATTATGATGGTCGTAGGCATTCCCGCCGATGTGATTGCGACGGTCAACCACCAGCACTTTCTTATTCGACGCGCGCGCCAAACGCTCCGCAATCACACTTCCGGCGAAACCCGCCCCGACGACTAAATAATCAAACATCTCTGTAACTCACTTTCCCTTTCACGTTCTCGCGCTCAGTCGCCCGCCGCGAATGTATTCGACGCCGTTGCGACACGCACGTTCGGCGTCGTCCCAGTCGGCATGTAAGTCTGACGATTCGCTCTGCTGGCTGCTGCCGCCGTCGTTGCCGCCACGCGTCGCGTCACGACGCCTTCAATCAACTCCGACATGCGCGCCCAAGTTATGTCCCACGAATTCTTCGCCAGAAATTCATCCACGCGCCGCAGCCAAGCCGCATCCTCCACCCTCTCGTCCATGCCGATTTCGGCAGCCGCGACGATGAAGTCAGCGACCGAATCGGCAATACGCACCAGACCGAGTTCGCCGTAGGGTCGTACCACGTCGCGAATCGAAGTCGAGACGACGGGCTTGCCCGCCGCAAGGTATTCGGGCGTCTTGGTCGGACTAATGAAACGCGTCGATTCGTTACGCGCAAACAGCAACGCCGCGACATCCCAACCCGCCAGATACGCGGGCAGTTCCTTGTAGGATTTACCGCCGAGATAATGAATGTTCGCGTGCCTCGGCAAATCTTCGGGGTTAATCTTGACCACTGGCCCGATAATGACAAACTGCCAATCTGGACGCGCTGCCGCCACACCGTCAAGCAACTCCAAATCGAAACGCTCGTCGATGACGCCGAAGAATCCTAGACGCGGGTGCGGGATGTTCGCTTGGTCGGCTGGCTCGTCCTTCCAGTCTCTCGCTTTGGCGAAGTGCGCGCAGTCGATGCTCGACGGGAATGCATGGACGTTTGCGTGTTGGTGTCGCTTGGCCTCGTAGAGAGTCTGACCACCCGTGAAAACAAGGTCGGCGCGTCTGAACAGTTCGGCCTCACGGTCGCGCAGAGCGCGCGGCGCATTCTTGAACGCCGAAAGTTCGTCCATGCAATCGTAGACGACGGCGAGCGGTTTCAGATGACGCGTGAAACCGAGAGCCATCGGCGTGTAGTACCAGAGGATGTGCTCGCGTATGTTGTGCTCGGCGAAGAGACGGTCAATCAACGCTTGCTGCACGGCTTCTACTGCGACATCACTCAAGAGTCCTTCAGGGAGATGCGGCACAACCACGTAGACGCCTTCCTCGCTCTGCGTCACATCGAGACGAAGCGGGCCTTCGCCCAGAATCGGTTCTTCGACAAAGAAGACGCGACGCTCTTTGGCGCAACGTCCGAGCAGGTGTTGCGGTCTTTGATAGACGAAATTCCAACGTAGGTGCGAGAGGCAAACCAAATCGGCATTCGTGTTTGATAAATCCTGACCGTCTGATTCAAGGTTAAGAACTTTCGCGCGTTCGATTGTCGCCGTCTTATGAAATGAGAGCAGCTTTCCGGCCTCGCCGTTATGATCAATTTTTTGATGTGCAGCTCGCTTGTTATTCAACTCAAGTTTGCGAGAGTTGTTTCGGTCGTTATTCATTCGTGTTCCCTTTCTCCTCGCGTGCATTTTATCGCTTGCACGTTTCCTTTTTGTTAACTCACCCCTCTTGCTCTTAAACCAATCGCCGCCTCGCGCGAAAGACCACGCATCACAACGTCGCTCGCAAAACAGGCGAAAGCTTAAAGCCTCAACGACAAAGCAAAATTTATGCCCGGATGGCGCACGTCGAGCGTTAGTCAGGGAAATGCTCGGATTTGCGCCTAAACTGTGGGGGAACAGCCATAGCCTGCGGGTCGGACTGTGAGAAGTTGCCGACCAAACCGTCGTAATCTTTGTATCGAATGCTGACACGAATATTGCTTTTCAACGTCATATTCTGTATCAGTGAACACCGCACCTTTCGAATCGAAAAAGAAAGGTGAGTCGCCATTGAGACAAACTCACCTTTCACCCTCCCCGGCTCGTTAAGTAAAGTAGTCAGAATGTACAGTTGGCCTCTGCGGTTTCGTCGAAACAATCCCGCTCCGCGTAAAACTTATGAGGCGCGCTCAACAAATTTTCTTCCCTTGCTCGCTATCTTCTGCACAAAGTCAATCGCTTGAAATAGCCCTGCTAAACTTCATTGGCGGCTGTACAAAATCACCGATACAGGCACACAAATGTCCTTCAGCTTTGGCTACGCAGACATCGACGACTACTCTCTAGTCTACGTTTGTAAGCTTTGTGCAGTGTGTGGATTATAGTGATTATGCTTGAAAATGTCTGTACGCAAACGTACAACTTTTTTCAAGAAAACTTGGCGAAATATGGCGAGAATTTGTCTTTCGACGCGCTTCATCACAGAGCCATGTGGACGAAAGAATTTCGACTCTGATTCATGCGTGCGGAGTGTTCGAGAACTTGCTCCGACTATTGACGTGAAGACACGCCAACGCGGTCGAATGTGGTTCGACGAGGATGAGTTTGTTGTTAGGGAATTGATAGAGAGGGTTTCGCTTTGGAAAACTAATCGGGGCGAGAGGATTCGAACCTCCGACCTCACGGTCCCGAACCGTGCGCTCTACCAGGCTGAGCCACGCCCCGATAAATCCATCAGCCAAGTCATTGTAGGGAAGCCGACGAGAGGTGTCAAACCTGCACGTCGCTGGCATCACGCGCGGCGCGCGTCTTCTCGCGTCTCGATTTCAAGTATTCAAACACGGGCGGCAAGAGCGACAAAGCTACGACGACGATAACCACCACTTCGATGTGCTCATCAAGACTAATTCCGAACTTGTCTCGCAAGAGGTTTCCGAGAAAGTAGCCCGCGAGAATCATGCTGAAGACCCAGAGCAAGCCGCCGACCACATTGAAGACGACGAACTTGCGATAAGGCATGCGCGCCGCACCCGCGACAATCGGCGCAAACGTCCGCACGATGGGCACGAAGCGCGCGATGATAATCGTCTTACCACCATACTTCTCATAAAACTCCTGCGCCTTCTCCAAGTGGCTCGGACGAAACAGCAGAGACTTCGGACGCGTGAACAGACGCGACCCTAGTTTCGCGCCCGATAGGTATCCCACCGCATCGCCAACCACCGCCGCGACAAAAAGCGTCGAGAGAAGGATGAAGACATTGAGGTCGCCGCGCGCCGCAAAAATTCCCGCCACGACGAGCAGCGAATCGCCCGGCAGAAAGAAACCCATCGCCAATCCCGTCTCGGCAAAGACCACAAGAATCAGCACCGCATATCCGGCGGCGGCAATCGTGCGCGGGTCGAGAAAGTTTTTAACTTGATGAAGAAGCTCGTATAAAGATTCCATAAATAAAAGAAGAGGTCAGAAGCCAGAGGTCAGAAATTCAATCTCTCTTTAATCCCACTAAGTTCAATCTCTCTTTGTCCAACCTTTCGCCTCTATGATTCATTTGACCAACCGTAACGACCGATGAGTGGAACAAACGCGCAACCGCCGTGGTCTTCGTGTTCATAGCTGCTTTCGGTTCGGATAAAGCGCATGAGGCGTTGCGAGTCGCGAGTCGCGCCGACGGGCAGAACCAATCGGCCACCAATCTTCAATTGTTGAAGCAGAGGCTCCGGCACGTCTGGGCTTCCCGCCGCAACTAGTATGGCATCGTATGGCGCATGCGCGCTCCAACCGAGCGTGCCGTCGAAGCACTTCACAGTCGCGTTGTAGATGCCGAGGCTGCGTATGCGTGCCTGCGCTTCGCGCGCCAGTTCGGCGATGCGTTCGATGGCGAATATTTGCGCGCCGAGTCCGGCGAGCACGGCAGTTTGATAACCAGACCCCGCGCCAATCTCTAAGACGCGGCTGCGTTCGTCAATCTCCAAAAGCTCCGTCATACGCGCGACGATGTAGGGCTGCGAGATAGTCTGGTTGGCGGCAATCGAGAGGGCGTGGTCGCCGTAGGCGCGACTCTGCCAAACTTCGGGGACAAAGAGATGACGCGGCACACGCCGCATCACTTCGAGCACACGCTCATCGCTGATGCGATAGTGTTTACGCAGGTGCTCGACCATGCGTTCGCGTGGGATGCGGAAACTCATCGCTTGCACGGAATTCGTTTGTGATGTGGTCTGATTCAAGAGGGCTTCTATCTTCCCGGATGTCGTTTCCCCGTCGGCTCAAACTTGTCCGGCGTTTGGCCTCTGTTTCAATCGCGCCCGACTGTTTGGTCTTCGTCTTGCCTTAGCACCTCGTCGGCGCGAATACGATTCCAATGGTCGAGCGCGGTGAGCGCACTGTGGTTCGTCAGGTCGCTACGCATCGGCGTCACGGAGACGAAACCTTGCTCGATGGCTTGATAATCGGTGCCGTCTTCGCTCTTGGTGCTGAAATACTCTTCGCCAATCCAGTAGTAAGCTTTGCCGCGCGGGTCGATGTGTTCGCTGATGATGGGACGCGCGTTCTTGATGCCCTGCCGCGTCACACGCACGCCCCGAATCTCGCCCTTAGGAATGTTGATGTTGAGCAGCGTTCCTTCGGGCAGCCCGCTGGCGAGCACTTGCCGCACGGCGACGATGGCGAAACGCGCCGCTTCAGTGAAGTCGAAATTTTCACGCGCGACGAGACTAAAGGCCAAACCCGGTACGCCGAGAATGGTGGCTTCGAGTGCGCCCGCGACCGTGCCTGAATAGCTCGCATCGTCGCCGAGATTGCCGCCGTGATTGATGCCCGACACGCAGATGTGCGGCATCTCGTCTTCGGGCAGAATCTTGTTAAGCGCGAGGGTTACGCAATCGGTCGGCGTGCCGTCTACAGTCCAGTGGCGGTCGTCGATTTGGCGTATGCGAAGCGGTCGCGCGAGTGTCAGACTGTGAGATGCTCCGCTCATCTCGGAAGCGGGCGCGACCGTATACACGTCTCCCACATCCCTCAGTGCTTCTTCCAATTTGATGAGGCCGTCCGAATGAATGCCGTCGTCGTTGGTCAGTAATATTCTAATCATACGAGATAAATGCTGTCCGGCGTGCGTCCGTGCTGACGCCGACGAAGATGATGCACTAGATGAACGAAAGATGCAAAGAGCAGTCAGGTTTTGCTTCCACTATCCCTCGCCGCTCGACGCGGATGAAATACTGCATTCTAAAAGCGGAACCCCGCGAACGCTTTGTATCACGCGTCGCGGGGTTTCGGTGGTTGACATTGGATTGAAGCAGTTTAGACGGAGGCCGTCGCGTTGTCTTTGTTGCGACTGAGACCCTTAATCTGCACAGGCTTATCTGCGCCGCCCTTCTGATTCAGTTTCTTGTTGAGCACCATGTCCTGATAGAGCTTACGCATCATCGCAGCTTCTTCGGCTGCCGTCTTCGGCCCGGCCATCTCAGGACGGTTGGGACGCTGTAGGTCAATCTCGTTGAGATTGAGACCGACGGGCGCGGCGTAAGCCAGTTCGACTTCCTTGCCCTTAGCGAAAATCTCATGACGCCCATGCTCTTTGTACCATTTCGCCACGGTCGCGTTCTGGTGCATCTGCTCGATGATGTTGCGCCAGCCGATGCCTGTGTTGTAAGCGCAGAAAGAGATTTCGCCTTCCTGTGTGCCGTAGGGGATGATGCACATCTCCGTGCGGCGGAAGTCGTAGTTGAAAAGGTCTTGGAACCACATTCCGGCGATAAAGAGGAAATTCCAACGGTCTGAACGACGCATCTCGATGTCGTCCTTCGTGCGGTCGCCCTCAACCTTGCCGTACGACTTGCCCGTCAGACCGAAAGACTTATCGAACTTCTTAAACAACTCGTAGAGCGTGAAGTGCGTCGGCGACTTGTAGGGATTGTAGTGCTTCAGGAGCGTCAACCCCATCATGATGTTCGACGCCCACTTGCCGCGTCCCGCATCCGTAATCTTCTGCATGTCTTTGACGAGTCCCGGAATGTTCAAAAATTCCGGCACCGGACGCATCTCCTTCGTCTCTTTATCAATCATCACTGCCGTACCGACGCCGCAGTTAGGATGGCAGCCGCAAGAGACTTGACCCCACTCGGCATCGGGGCCGTGCGCGAGGTCTGCGAAATCGGCAAACGCGCCCATCAGAGAGAGCGGGAACCAATCGCGCGTCGGCTCCGTGATGCCGACCTGTTTCTTCACGTCCTGCGCCAAGTGCGACAGAGTATAACGCTGCGCCATGCGGCGTTCGTCCGTGATTTCCTCGTCGCGCCCTGTGAATGAGACGGGCTGGAACGAGATGAAGGCGACCTTCTTGGGGTTGTCGAGCGCGAAACGAATGACGGAGCCAACCTGGTCGTTATTGATGTTGTTGACGAGCGTTGTGACGAGCACGATTTCGACGCCCGCTTCGTGGAGATTGTCGATGGCGCGCAGTTTCACGTCGAAGAGGTTGCCAACCTGTCGGTGGCTGTTGGCGTCGTTGCCGATGCCGTCGAACTGTAGATAGGCATAGCGCAATCCGGCTTCGGCGGCTTCGCGGCAGAATTCTTTGCTCTTGGCGAACTCGATACCGTTGGTCGCACACTGCACGGAGTTGTAACCGACTTTGCGCGAGTAGCGAATCGCGTCGAGGAAGTAGGGCGAAATCGTCGGCTCGCCGCCCGAAAACTGCACGGACATCTGCCTGCGCGGTTTAATCGAGATGGCTTTGTCGAGAATGTCGCTGACTTCCTCAAAGCTCAACTCATGCACGAATCCGACCTGATTGGCGTCCATGAAGCACGGGTCACACATCATGTTGCAGCGATTCGTCAAGTCAATCGTCAAGACCGAACCGCGTCCGTACTTGATGGTGCTGGAACCGTGGTTGTGCAACTTCTCGTCGTTGTGCGCCTGAATGTCACGACCCGGAAACATCGCTTCGATGTGCTTCAAGAACGACGAATCAATCGCCATGATGTCCTCGAAGTGGCCGTGGATGGGACAATCCTTAATCATCCAGATTTCGCCGTCGCGCTCGATAATCGTCGCCTTGATTTCGCCCACCTTCTCGTTGACGAGGATGGACGGGTCAATCACTTCCGCACTCAAAATCTTCTGGCGCGCTTCGATGACGCATTTCGGGCAGAGCGAATCGGTGGTGCGCGGGTAGCCGAGCGGCGGCTTCGATTTCTGCCACGATTTCAGCAAAGGCTTGTCAGACCATTTAGGCGTGAACGCTTCGTTGGGACGGTATTTGTTGAAGAACTGAATCGTGTTGAACAGGCCACCAGCCACTGCGGTCAAGCCCTTTTCGACATGTTTGATGGGTCGCATTCTCTTTATCCTTACTCTCGCAAATCAAAATTTACTACGGTGCAAAACGGCGAGACTTTTTATCTTTCGCTGTCTCGCTGGCGTCTGCGCCTCGCGTCCGTGAACGACGCTCTTGCTCGTAAATCTATCAAAAAAATGATGATGACGAACTCTATCTCTATCCGGCGACGTTCCCTTAGCTCGCCGAAAACCACACGGTAGGAAGAAGGCTGAACGTGGCAGCAACCGTCGGTCTGTCTCACGCGATACGCGCGAAACGGGCACTTTAACACGCCCACGCCAAAATCAGAAGCCCTCGCTATGCCTAAATGCGGCAGGGCATTAACTGTTCTTCGACAGTTGCCCCACCGCCCTTAGATTGTCTCTTTCCTGTGGACTTCCCGCCGCTACCATCGCAGCAAGCTGAACACAGTCGAGACTTAGCAACGACCGTGCCACCCCGCGACCGTTCAGCATAAACCTATTAAATAACTACACTTAGCAGACCCGCGCGGATTCCCTCCACCTTACACACTTCTCCGCAACGAGTCAAATCAACACGTCTATCCTGATTCAACAATCGGCGGCGTTTTATGACACACAAAGCTAGTCCGACGGCAACCAGTTTGGGAATTTTGACCCTCAGTGATTTGTCAGGAAATCATCGGAGACAGGCGGAATTCCTCAAAGTCTATTAGCATCTATAATTTGCAGAGTTTGTGGAAGGAGTGCGCCATTTGTGGAGACGGCATTGCCGCCCCTGATGGTTCTCTGCCCGCGCCAGTCCGTGAACGTCCCTCCGGCTTCTTCGACGATGGGCAACAAAGCCGCGCAATCCCACACGTTCATCACTGGGTCGAGCATGATTTCGGCACGCCCCGTGGCCACAAGTAGGTGACCGTAGCAGTCGCCCCACGTCCGTCGCGCGCCCGCGCGTCGCTCCAACTCCCGCGACGCCGCCCCGAATCCATAACGCTCGCACATCCCGAAATCCGTCGATAACAGCAACGCCTCGTCCAACGCCTCGACGCCGGAGACGCGCGCCGTTTCGCCGTTCCAACGCGCGCCCAAGCCCCGCGCCGCAGACACCATCTCGTCCAACGCCGGAATGTTGACCACCCCGACCGACGGCTCATCACATATTTCCAGACCAACCAGCACGCCATAGAACGGCACGCCATGAATAAACGAATAGGTGCCGTCAATCGGGTCGATAATCCAACGCCGACCCGACGAGCCTTCCCTCTCGTCCTCCTCCTCGCCCACAATCGCATCATCCGCGAAGCGACGCTCAATCTCCGCACGCAGAAACCGTTCCGCTTCCCTATCCGCCGCCGTGACAAACGAGCCGTCCGCCTTGCGGTCGGTTGCTACTGCCCTGCGAAAATATTTCAACGTAATCTCGCCCGCGCCGCGCGCAATCTCGACCGCAAAGTCCAGAATCTCGCGCAACTCCGTCTCGCCAACACCGACCCGTTTCGCCGCATCGCTGCCATTACTTCTGCCGTCCATCTCTACGCCTTCCCTTTCTCGTTACGTTTTTCGCTCCGCCGTAAAAGCTCCGCGCTCACACTGTCGAGCGACACGCCGCGTTCGACCAGCAGCACAACGAGATGATAAACGAGATCAGACACTTCCAACGTCAGCGCATTCGCATCTTCGTTCTTGGCAGCGATGATGGTTTCCGCCGCTTCTTCGCCGACCTTCTTCAGAATCTTGTCAAGCCCCGCATCAAAAAGATATGTCGTATAAGACCCCTCCGGCCTCTCCTTCTGTCTCGCCTCGACCAGACTGTAAAGCCCCGCCAGCACCTCTCCCAAACCGCGCGACGCCATGCCCGAATCAGCATCACTCTCAACATCCTTCGTCGCTGCAACCATGCCCGCATCTTGATGCGACGCTGCTTGTTGAAAATTTGCCCCCTCGACTTCGTGATGAAAGCAGGAACGCGCGCCCGTATGACACGCCGCGCCCGACGGCTCGACGAGCGCGACGAGTGCATCGCCGTCGCAATCCACGCGCATGCCGACGACGCGCTGTGTGTTGCTGGAAGTTTCGCCCTTGTGCCAGAGCGCGGAGCGAGAACGCGACCAGAACCACGTCTCGCCCTCGTCGAGCGTCCGCCGTAGACTCTCGGCGTTCATGTACGCGAGCGTCAGCACTTCGCCCGTCTGTGCGTCCTGCACGACCGCCGGAACCAGTCCCCGCTCATCGTATTTCAAATCGTCCACAGCAATCTTCATGCTCTCCGTCCTCAGCGCACCACAACTCCGCGTGCACGTAGGTAATCTTTCACTTCGCCAATCGTGTATTCGCCGAAATGAAACAACGAAGCGGCGAGCACGGCACTCGCCCCGCCGTCCGTCAGTGCTTCGTAAAAGTGTTGGAGCGTGCCCGCGCCGCCCGACGCGATGACGGGGATACGCACGGCGTCCGCGACGGCCCGTGTCAGACGAACATCGTAGCCGTCGCGCGTGCCATCGGCATCCATGCTTGTCAGAAGTATCTCGCCCGCGCCGAGGCGTTCGGCGCGCACAGCCCATTCCACCGCATCCCGACGCGTATTCCGTCGCCCGCCGTGCGTGTAGACATCCCAACCCACGACGGAATTTTCCGGGTCTCTGCGCCGCGCGTCGATAGCGACGACGACGCACTGGCTTCCGAAAGTTTCCGCGCAATCCGAGATTATTTCGGGATGTTCGACCGCCGCCGTATTCAACGAAACCTTGTCCGCACCTGCGCGCAACACTGCGCGTACGTCCTCCGTCGTGTTCAGGCCGCCGCCGACTGTGAACGGTATAAAAACTTCGTCGGCCACGCGCCTGACGAGTTCCGCGACGATAGCGCGTTTGTCTGACGATGCGGTGATGTCCAGAAAGGTCAGTTCGTCGGCGCGCTCGGCGTCGTAGCGTCGCGCCTGTTCCACAGGGTCGCCCGCATCGACCAACGACACGAAGCGTATGCCCTTGACCACGCGACCGTCATCGACATCCAGACATGGAATGATACGTTTTGCCAGCATCAATCTTTTCCGTCAGGCAGTTCGCACGCAGCAAAATTTCGCAGCAGACGCAGACCCCCCGACTGGCTCTTTTCGGGATGGAATTGGACGCCGCAAATCGCGCCGTGCGCCACCACCGATGCATACGTCACGCCGTAGTCGGTCGCTCCGACGACGACCGTTTCATCACGTGCTTCGCAGTAGTACGAATGAACGAAATAGAAAAAGGCCTCATCTTCCAGACCTTCGACGAGCGGATGCCCGCCGCCGCGAATGCGTACCTGATTCCAGCCGACGTGCGGCACGCGCCCTAGAGATTCTTCAAAGCGACGCACGCGCCCGCGCAAAAACCCGAACCCGCGCGTCAAGCCAAACTCCTCCGATTCTTCAAAAAGCATCTGCATCCCAACGCACACGCCGAGAAGCGGCGTCCCTTGCGCCACACGCTCGCGCACCAAATCATCAAAACCACGCTCGCCGAGCGCACGCATGCACGCACGAAAAGCCCCGACGCCCGGCAGCACCAGCCGCTCCGCCGCACGCAACACACGCTCGTCCGCGCTCACCACAGCTTCGCAACCCGCCGCCGCAAAAGCCTTCTCCACCGAACGAAGATTACCCACCCCGTAATCAATAATCGCAACACGATTCATGTCAGCAAGCCCCTCAAATTGCGGGTTGCGGATTGAGAGACATCTTGTTTTCAAATCCACAATCCGAAATCCACATTCCGCAATTCCTACAGCGTTCCTTTCGTGCTCAACACGCCTTCGATGCGCGCGTCGCGTTCGACGGCTTGCCTGAGCGCGCGTGCCGTCGCCTTGAATGTGGCTTCGAGAATGTGGTGCGTGTTACGCCCGCGCAAGAGGTCGATGTGGAGGTTGCAGCGCGTGGCTTCGGCGAACGAGCGCCAGAAGTGTTCTGCGAGTTCGACCGAAAAATTGCCGACGGTGTGTCGTCGCGTCTCTACTTCGTAGACGAGATAGAAGCGTCCAGACAAATCAACGACGGCACGGCACAGCGCCTCGTCCATCGGCACGTACGACGCGCCGTAACGCGCGATTCCCGTCTTATCTCCGAGCGCCTGCGCGAACGCCTGTCCGAGCGAAATGGCGATGTCTTCGACCGAATGATGGTCGTCGATTTCCAAATCGCCGCGACACACGATTTCCAAATCAAAGAGTCCGTGCCGCGCAAACAAGTCGAGCATGTGATTCAAGAACGGGATGCCCGTCTCGACGTTCGCACGTCCAACGCCGTCAACGACGAGCGCGACACGAATGTCCGTCTCCTTCGTCTGCCGCCGAATCTCCGCCGTGCGTCGTTCTGTTTGTAATTCAGTATTCATAAAAACAGAGGTCAGAGGCCAGAGGTTAGAGATTAGTGAGGACAGTTTCTAACTGACCTCTAACCTCTGGCATCTCCTTTCGTCCTTCCATAAAAGATGTGTCGAAGCCATGTGAGCATCCGTTCGTTCTCGGCGGGTGTACCGATGCTGATGCGGAAATAATCTTGGAGCATCGGGTAGCCGCTCACGTCGCGGATGAGGACGCCGCCGCGCCGGAGCAAATCGTTGAAGACCTCGCGCGGTTTGATGTCGGAACAAACGACCATGAAGTTCGCACTCGATGCGACGGGCGACAGACCCTCGATGTTTTGCAGTTCGCCGAACACGCGTTCGCGCTCGGAGATGATGCGCGCGACGTGTGGGCGCAACTCCTGTTCATAATTTTCGACGGCAACTTCCGCCGCGCGTTGCGACACGGCGTTGAGGTTATACGGCAGCACAGCTTTGCTAATCTCACGCGCCAGTTCAGGCGCGGCGAGTAGATAACCGACGCGCAAGGCCGCCATCGCCATCGCTTTCGAGAACGTGCGGAAGACGACAAGATTGGGATGGTGCGCGAGTAGTGGCACGACCGTGCGACCTGCAAACTCGAAATAAGCTTCGTCCACAGCGACCAACCCGCGCGATGCTTCGAGCACCGCAACCAAATCGTCATCGCCAATGCGGCAGCCCGTCGGATTGTTGGGCGAGCAGATGATGGTCACGGCGGGGTTGTTCGTTTCGATCGCTCGCTTGATGGCACGGGTGTCGTATTCTAGTTTCGCGTTAAGCGGCACGCTCACAATCTCGCCGCCGAGCACAGTCGTAATCTGCCTGTAGAGCGCAAATGTCGGCTCCGAGATAAGCACGCGTTTTCCTTGCCCGACCGTCACCATCAAGAGTGCCTGAATGAGTTCGTTCGAGCCGTTTCCGGCAATCACGCCTTCCGGCTTCCAGCCCGCGAAACGCGCGAGTTTTTCATGCAAACTCGACGGCACGAAGTCAGGATAACGCGACCACGCACGCCCTTCGAGACTCCTGAAAGTCTCATCCTTAATCCGCGCGGGCACGTCCCACGGATTCTCGTTCTGGTTTATCTTCACCTCGCCGCGCTCAGGCGTGAGTGAGTACGCGCGAAGCTCAAGCACCTGCGGCTTAACCGACGACACGCCATCGACGCCGGACGAAGCCGACGCTCGACGCTCGACGCTCGACGCTGAAACATCATCGCTTCCATCATCAACGATTGCTTCATCAGCCATGCCTCCCTCATCCGCGACAGTCTCCGCAACCGCAACGCTTTTATCGTCCATCGTCCATCGTCCGTCGTCCGAATCATCCAGACGTATCAACGCCGAGCGAGCATGTGCGTCGAGTCCTTCGGCGTGTGCGAGCGCGGCGATTTGGCGTGCGTCGCGTGTGAGTTCGACGGGAGAGTAACGCAGCATGGTCGTACGCCGGACGAAATCCGCGACGCCCAACGCGGAAGAAAACCGCGCCGCGCCGCCCGTCGGCAAAACATGGTTCGGCCCCGCGAAATAATCGCCGACCGCTTCGGGCGTCTGCGCTCCGAGGAAGATGGCTCCGGCGTGGCGCACGCGCTCAGCCAACGCATCCTCATTCTCCGCGATGATTTCAAGATGCTCCGGCGCGAGTTCGTTCACCAGCGCGCACGCCTCGTCCAACGTCTCGACGACGATGCACGCGCCGTATCGCGCCAGCGATTCTCGAATCAACGCGCGTCGCGGCAAGTCTACAATCTGTCGCGCCACTTCATCCGCGACTGACGACGCCAACGCTTCGCTCGTCGTGATAAGAACTGCCGAAGCGTCCTCCGCATGTTCGGCTTGCGCCAGCAAATCTGCGGCGACGAAACTGGCACGCGCCGTCGCATCTGCAAGAACGACGACTTCGCTCGGCCCCGCAATCGAATCAATCCCGACCGCTCCGAACACAAGTTTCTTCGCCGCCGCGACGTACCTGTTTCCCGGCCCCGTAATCTTATCGACGCGCGGCAGGCTCTCCGTCCCGTAAGCGAGCGCGGCGATGGCCTGCGCGCCGCCAACCGAATAAATCTCCCCGACGCCGAGTTCGACAAGCGCGGCGGCCACCGACGGATTCCCTGCGAGCGTGCGCGGCGGCGTCACAACCACAATGCGTCCGACGCCCGCGACCTGTGCCGGAACAACATTCATCACCACCGACGACGGATAACTCGCCGTGCCGCCCGGCACATAGAGACCCGCAATCTCAATGGGCGTCACGCGTTGACCGATGCGCGAACCGCTCTCCGTCTCCAACGTCCACGTCTCGTTCCGCTCATGCTGATGGAAAATCCGAATTCTCTTAATCGCCTCGCGCAAAGCATCGAGCACCGCAACATCCACACGCGCCGCCGAACGCCGAAGCGTCGCTTCGTCAACTCTCAACGCATCCGGCTCAAGACGCACACCATCGAAACGCTCCGTGTAATCAATCAACGCCGCATCGCCGCGCCGTCGCACGTCCTCGACAATCGCCGCCACCGCGCTCATCAACTCCGCATCCATTGCCACACTCCGCTCCCTGATGCGTGCCAACTTGCGACTAAGGCGTTCTCGTTCCTTACTCTTGATAACTTCAATCACTTACTCAAACCCCATTCCGCAGTCCGCAATCCTAAACGGCTTTTCCCATGCTTTTTTCTTGAAGGCTCTCGCCGAGTGCGTCGATGAGTTCTGAGATGGCTTCCGCCTTGAGTTGATAACTCGCGCGGTTCACCACCAGTCGCCCGGTCGATTCGGCAATCGTCTCGACCACCACCAGACCGTTCTCTTCGAGCGTGCGTCCGGTTTCAACTAAATCGACGATGCAATCTGCGAGGCCGAGCACGGGCGCGAGTTCGACCGAGCCGGAGAGTTCGATAATCTCGACGGGCACGCCACGCGCGCCGAAGTGTGCCGCCGCGATGCGCGGATACTTTGTCGCCACATGAAGCATTCCGCAATCCGCCGACGCCGCTTCGGGCTTTGCCGCGACGACGATGCGGCAACGCGCAATCCGCAGGTCGAGCGGCTGCAAAACGTCCGCCTCCGATTCGAGCAACACGTCGCGCCCGACGACGCCGCAGTCGGCAATCCCGTGTTCGACATAGACGGTCACGTCCGACGGCTTCACGAAGATAAAGCAATAACGCCCGCTCTCGTCCTCCACCGCCAGACGGCGCGACGCCAACGCCTCATCGCACACGCGCACACCCGCGCGCTCCAACAGTCGCAACGCATCTCCCTGCATCCTTCCCTTAGCCAACGCGATGGTCAGCCGCCGCTTGTCTGAAGAACGAAGAATCGGAGTTTCATCTAAATTCATGCCAAGCACCTCTCACACATCATTCTCTGCACTCGTCTCATTAAGCATCCATGTCGTCATTCTGCGACTTCACGGTCGCGCCGCGTTGCCGTCTCATCACTCGGCGCTTCAACCTCGTCGCTCGACTCCATACTATGACGCTTCATCTCCAAACCGACGCGCACGCGCTCATCGTTCGCACGTCGCCGCATGGCTTCTTTGAAGAGTCGTGTAGCGTCTACGCCGCCGATTGATGAGATGTAGCCATCGTCCAACGAAAGGAAACAGGACTCGTTGCGTGCGAGCACATCCGTCAGAGCGTCCAGGTCGAGGACAAAACCGACGGCGGGTTCGCGGCGACCGAAGTTGGCCGTCAACTCGTCGTAACGCCCGCCGCTGCCGACGCGTGTTCCCGCGCCCACGACGTAGATTTTGAAGACCAACCCCGTGTAGTAATCCAGCCCCGACGTATCGCCGAGGTCAATCTCGAACAGGTCGCTCAATTTCAACGCCTCAATCGTCTCCCATAAAGTTTCGAGCGCATCGAGAGCAGCAAGTGAACGCCCGTTCGTAATCATGCGCCGCGCCTCCGTGAGCACTTCGCGTCCGCCCGTCAGACGCGGAAGGCGCGACGAAAACGCGTCGAGTTGCGACGACGACGCAGCACGGGTCGCAAGAAAATCACGCAAGCCCGCGTCGTCTCTCGTATCCACCAGAAGCCGCATCTCTTCACGCGCATCTTGGTCGAGCGAGAGATGTTCGGCCACTCCGTTGAAGATTTCGACGTGGTTGAGCGTGATGCGACACTCGCCGCGCAGACCGAGCTTTTCGAGTGCTTCGGCGACGATAACCAGCATTTCGATGTCAGCCTCATGGCTCCCCGCGCCGACGAGTTCGCAGCCCAGATGCTTGCTCTCACGACGCCATTCGGCGTGCGAGCGTGCTCGTTGGCGAAAGACGGAGGCCGCGTAGCAGAGACGCAGAGGCCGCGTCCTCTCTGCGAAAAGCGTCGCGGCGGCGCGCGCCACCGAAGATGTCACGTCGGGACGCAAAGCAAGCAAGCGTCCGTCCGTGTCTGTGAAACGAAAAGCACGATGTGCCTCGTCGTGTCCCATGCCGCGCTCGAACAGCGCGTAGTAATCGACCGAGGGAGTGGCAATCTCTTCATAACTCCATCCGTCGAAGACCGACATACACTTCGCCTCCAACGCGCGCCGCAGACGCGCCTCCGCGCCGAAGTAGTACCTCATGCCGCCGGGGATTTTTGAAAGTGGTTCGGGCGTCATAATCTGTATTTTGCAGTGAACTTTGGCGTCACTAAAAAGCAAACCCGCTGCCGGACATTTGTCTGGCAGCGGGTTTATGGATGATACCGAATGTGCGCTTCTCGCTACTTCATCTTGCGGCACTCAACACGGAAAATCATCAACGCGCTGCCTCTCCGGCCGTGATGCGTGCCATGATGCGAGACTGCTGCGGAGATGAAATGCTTTTTCATCAAAATCCTTTAATCGAATTCGTGTTTCTAACGAGTCGCGTCGTTTATACCCGACGCGCACGCGCGATGTCAAACAGCGACGACGGACGACGGATGATAGACGATGGAAAACCGCTCGGCTTTTATCGTCTGTGGTCTATCGTCTGCTTATCGTCGCGGTGCAAAGTAGCCGATGCGCGTGGTGGCGCGCATGTGCGGTTCGACGGTAACGACTCGTACGCGTCGAAACTTGCCGTCGCGTTCTTTGTTAAGAGGCGTGTAGTAGAGCGCGTATTGATGGCGCAACTCTTCCGCGACTTCGCGGTAAACGGCGTCGAGCGCGTCGAAGCTGCGCGGTTTGTAGAGTCGCCCTCCGGTCGCTTCCGTCAACTGCGCGAGATTATGCTCGCTCACATCGAGCACGCGCAGCGACTCGCGCAAATCACCGATACGCAGTTCGTTGAAACGCAATGCCGACGGCGACGCGCCGAGCAACGTGTCCAACTCCGACCGTTTGCGCGCGCGCTCGATTTCCGTGTTGCTGATGACGTAGACGCTCACCTGCGCTTCCAGAAGCGCACGCAACGCCGCTTCCAACGTCGCCCAACCGCGCCCGCTATCAACGCCGTCGGAGAGCACGATGACGGCATGGCGGCGCGTGCTCGCGGTAAACTGCTCGCGCGCGGCGAGGTAGAGTGCGTCGTTGAAGCGCGTGAAGACGCCGGGTGTGATGCGTCGCAACGAACGACGCAACTGCAAACGGCTCGTCGTCCAATCCTGCAAGAGTTCGATGCGGTCGTCGAACTTCAACAGACTGATACGGTCTTCCGTCGCCAGCAACGCGGCAAACTCCTCCGCCGCGCGACGAAAATCTTCGAGGTTCGGCGCGACCGACGACGACGCATCCACCATCAACGCCACATCCACAGGCACCTGCCGCAGAGCCAAATCGCTCAGACGCTGCTCTCGGCCGTCCTCCCACACGCGAAAGCTCTCGCGCGTCAACGTCTTCACCAACTGACCATCCGCGTCGCGCACTGTCACCGGCAACAACACCTCCGACGTACTTACACGAACCACTTCATCTTCATCGTCGTCCTGCGCGTCTGCCGCTGTTGTCGTCGCCCTGTCTATGGCGCTCGCCGTCGTCGGCGCGGAGTTCTGTTTCGGCGTCTGCGCGTGAACGAACGACGCGGGCAGAGCGAGCGCGGCGACCGCAACCAACAAGTTGATGAAGATGAAGTGTCTCACTATCCGTTTCACGACGCGAAGGCGGGCGGTCTACTTTTCAGGGTGAGCGACGGGCGCGGCATCTTCGCCCATCGCGGCGCGCATGGCGACGATGATGGGTTCGGTGACACGACGGCGACGGAGTTCGGTGAGTTTCGACGGGGCGAGGTTGAAATCGACGGGCGACTGTTCGATGCGACGAATAATCGTGCCCTCGCTGAATCCCGCTTCCACCATTTCGACAACCGATTCGTTTTTGAGCGTCGGCGTTTTGTCGAGTTTCGGAGAGGCGCCGCCGTTTCCGTCTTCGACGGGCGTGCGGAGAATTCGGACGGTCGCGCTGCCGTTGGTCTGCGTGTTGTCTGTGCCACCACCATTGCCGCCGCGCGAACGCGTCTGTGCATTTGAACCGCCCGACGAGCCGAAGATGTTGGTCTCGTTCGGGTCGCTATTGTTTCCGCGTCGCTTAGCATTGCCCGCGCCGTCGCTGTCTTTGAAGAAATCGTCGTCGCTCGCACTAAAGATGTCGGAAGCAAACGCGTTGGCTTCGTCGCGTCCGAGCATGGCGAGAATAACTTTCTCGCTCACTCTGTTCTTTTTGAGTTCGATGAGACGTTCGGGCGAGAGGTCGAAACGGACTGGACGCGAACGGATAATCGCAATCAAAGTCTTTTCCTGAAAGCCCGCGCGCGCCAGCTTAATCACCGCCGCATTCGTTAGAGGCGACTCGGCGCTCTGCACGCCGTCCTGCGCCCACGCCGCCACGCCCGCACACGCCACGCACAACGCTCCCGCCAGCATCCATTTCATCAATCGAATATTCATCACATCAATTCTCCTTCAACTGTCATGCAGTTGAAGTAAAGTTCTAATCGAGCCGCGACTCCGAACAACCGTAAGCAGTGAGCGATAAGCGGTAAGTAGTAAAATCAATAAATCGTTTTGTCTTGAATGCACACTGCTTACCGCTCACGGCTCGCTTTCTTAGTCTCCGCGTTGGTAGCGCGCCGTGATGCGTCGGACGTAGTTGCGCGTTTCGCGGTAGGGCGGGACGCGATGGCCGTACTTCATGACGGTTCCCTCGCCCGCGTTGTAGCCTGCGAGTGCGAGGTCAACGCGACCGTTGAAGCGACGCATCAATTCCTTGAGATAGCGCGTTCCGGCGCGAATGCTCTGCGCGGGGTCGTGTGCGTTGCTGACGCCGAAACGCGCGGCGGTCGCGGGCATCAACTGCATCAACCCGCGCGCTCCCTTCGGACTCAGCGCACGCGAATTGAAACTCGATTCGTTCTCCATGACGCAGAAAACCAGATAGGGGTCGACGCCGTAGGCCACGCCGTTTTGACGAATCAACGCGTCGATTCTCTTGTTGCCTGTCGTCCAGAAACGCTCTCGCCGCGCGCCACGCTTCGACAGCGCGGCGTCTCCTGCGTCGGCCTCCGCCACATCCATCTTAGGTTGCTCGCGCTCAATGCGTTCGATGCGCGTGCGCTCGACGAAGATGGAGAGATTGCCGCGCCTGTACCAGACGCCTTCGAGCGTCTCGGTCGCTTCATCGACCTCCATGCGCGCGCCGCCGACGAGATAAATCCAGACGGTTGGAAGCGTCTCTGCGCTCGTCGCCATCTCGCCCGCGACCGTTTGCACCAACGATTTCGTCGCGGAAGTTTTCACTTCGCCCACGCCCGCAACGTCGTTGCTCTTGCGCTCAATCGCACGAACGCGCGCGCGGTCGAGCAGATGCGTGACGCCGCCGCGCCTGTACCAAATGCCCTGCGTGTCTTCCCATGCTTCATCAACTTCGATACTTGTGCCATCGGTGAGCCGCAGGTGGTCGGCCATCGCAATGGACGAGAATGCGGTCAGGATAATCGACAGCAACGCCGCATGAAACACAAGTGCGACGACGTGCTTCGTCTTTTTGAGCGTGTCTTCGACTTCAGCGATGGCGCGTTCGGCCTCTGTCAGAGTTCGTCCTGCTTTCATGAATCGACGCTTGGCTTCCATATAAGTTTGCTCCGTCGTTGCTGCGGAATCGCATCGCTCCGGACGAGAATCGTCTTGTCCCGTCAGCGAATGCTTTAACTGCGTGAGAGACTGCTTTAACCACTTCCACGCGTCAGATTTGAAGCGGGTCAACATCCGGCAGCTCCTGTGTGCTCGGTCGCGTCGTCGTGGTTTGTGCCGGGGCGAAACCGTGCGACGTGCCGAAGTAATTGCGCCATGCCGCGTCGATGAGTTTGGTGGTGATTTCGGGCGGGTGTCCTTCAAAGAGGCTGATGTCGGTGACGCGGTCGAGGAGGTCGCGCGGCTCGCAGGATTTCATCTGTCGCCGCTCAAGCATGTAGTTGTTCAAAAGATGGTCGAGGCAATCTTGATTGACGGACAGGCCGCGCGTGTAGGCGGCACGTTTGAAGATTTCTAGATACGCGGCGGGCGTCGGCGGTTCGACGCGTGCGCGATAACCCATGCGCCGCAGGAAGGCTTCGTCAACGAGGTCGCGCTCGTCGAGGTTGGTCGAGAAGACGACGAGTTGCTCGAATGGCACTTCGATTTTTTTGCCCGTGTGCAGAGTAAGATAATCGACGCGACGTTCGAGCGGCACAATCCAGCGATTCAAGAGGTCGGTCGGAGCGACGCGTTGACGACCGAAGTCATCGACGACGAGCGTGCCGCCATTCGACTTCATCTGAAACGGCGCTTCGTAAAATCTCGCCGCCTCGCTCCACTGTAGGTCTGCGTTCTCAAGCGTCAATTCGCCGCCAACGATGACGAGCGGGCGTTCGATGGAGACCCAACGCTCGTCGTATTCGCCGGGCAACTCATCGGGCGGCGCGGGACGATGATTGTGCGTGTCGAAGACGCGAATCACTTGCCCGTCGATTTCGATGGCATACGGAATCCAAATCGCGCCGGGTAGAGCCGAGTTGATGCGTTCGGCGACCGCTGTCTTGCCCGTGCCCGGAGGGCCACTCAGAAAGAGCGAACGGCGCGAATTGACGACGCAACCGACCGTCTGCAAAAGCGTCTCAGGCAAAACCAAATCACGAAACGCGGCGCGCACCATGTCCAACGTCGCCGCCCGCGCAGGGATGGCTTGCAGCCTCATCATGTGCGCGTAATCGCGCAGAGAGACGGGCGTGGGGCCGACGTAGCCGCACAACTGGCGGACGCGCGCGACGCGTTCCCAACCGCGTTCAAGCATCGCATAACGCGTCGCTCCCATCGCCGATTGCAGCCGCACTTCGATGAGCTTTTCCCTGTAGAGATGCTGCAACACTTCTTCGGTCAGTGCGCGCGGCAGACGCATCTCGACGGCAATGTTGGTGGTCGTCGGGTCGGGCGACTGCGCGACGTGCTTGAGCGCGAGGTCGCACAAAAAACTCTCCGGCACGTCCGTGTCGGCAATCTCTTCGGGCGCGGGCGGCCCCATGCTTTCAATTTCCACCCGTGCCAGCATCGTCGTGTGCGTCATGTTTTTGAACTCCGTTCAAGAAGGGATAAGGGCAAAGGGCGGAGGGATGAAGAGAGGAAAGTTTCATCTTTATCAGGACACTTTCATCCCTCATCTCTCCGCCCTCATCCCTTAATTTTTCGCTGTTTGGTTTGCGCCTGCGGCGTCGAGGGATTGGCGCGTGGCGTCCGATTCCTGTTGGCGTCCGGTGCGTTGATAGAGGTCTGAGAGGCGTCGGAGCACGGCGACGGACGAGGGTTGCAGGCGACGCGCGGCTTCGTAATGTTTGAGCGCGTCTTCGTCGCGTCCCATGCGTTCGAGCAGGGCGGCGACGTTCATGCGCCCGTCGAATTCCCCGCCCGCGCGTGCGAAGTTTTTGTAGGCGTCGTCGTATTTGCCGAGACGACACTGTGCGAGCGCGAGATTGTTGAGGATGCGTTTGTCGTCGGGCGCGAGGCGTGCGGCGCGTTTGAGACGTTCGGCGGCGGCGCGATAGTTGCCGCCGAGGTAGAGCGAGTAGCCGAAATTGTTGAGCGCCTGCGCGTCGTTGTTGTTGATGTCGATGGCGCGGTCATAAGACGAACGCGCACGGTCGCGCAAGCCTTTGCGGTCGTATGCGACGGCGAGCATGCTGTGCGCCTGCGCGAGACGCGGTTCGAGCGACGTGGCACGCGAGAGCGCAGCGATGGCTTCGTTGAGTTGTCCGCTTTCGAGCGCGGCGCGTCCTTCATCGAGATAATCGCGCGCCGTGATGCTGGTGCTGTGTGAAGTCTCTTGGCGGTCGGTGCGATGTTCGACGCGCATGACACCGACGCTCTCAAAACGTTCGGCGTCCTTCTCGGTCATGCGTTCGGGTCGGCCATCTTTCGAGCCGCCGCCGAAAATTTTGCCGACGGCCTTGAAGGGAGCTTTGAAGAAACGTCCGAAGCGATTGCCCTTCTTCTTGGGCGTCTCGACTTCGCTCTGCCCGGCGGGCGCGTCCGACGAAGCGACGATGTTGGTCGCCGTGTCGCCTTCGCGCTCGTCGCCTTCGGCGCTCCACAATGCGGTGAAGCCGATGGTCAGTATGAAGGCGACGGTGATGGTGATGATGGTGCGTTTACGCATGATGTCGATTCCCTCTCCTACTTGCTGAACGTGTCGAGGATATTGAGGAATGCGGGGCCGAGAATGATGATAAAGAGCGTCGGAAAGAGAAACAGCGCGAGCGGCAAGAGGAGTTTGACCGCCGCTTTCTGCGCCGCCTGCTCCGCGCGCTGCCGACGTTTGGTGCGAAGACTGTCAGCGTAGACACGCACGGCGCGAGCAATCGAAGTGCCGAAGCGGTCTGCTTGAATCAGCATGGCGACGAGGCTTCGCAAATCGTCAACGCCCGTGCGTTCGGCGAGATTGCGTAACGCTTCGTCGCGTTCGCGCCCGACGCGTATCTCAAGATTCGTCAATTCAAACTCTTCGCTGATGTCGCGGTGTACTTCCCTCAACTCTTCGCCGACGCGTACGAGTGCGGCGTTGAGTCCGAGTCCCGCTTCGACGGAGACGACCATCAAGTCGAGCGCATCGGCCAAGCCCCAACGCAGACGCAGTTGACGTTTGCCGATGAGCCGCGACAACACGAAACGCGGGAGCGCAAACCCGGCGACGAACGACAGAAGAATGCCCACGACCGCGCTCTTGAGCGGACGCGCCGTGAGCGCGCACAGGAGCGCGACGACCGCCGGAAAACCAATCATCGTGCCAAACTGAATCGCGCGAAACGTGAATGGCGCGCTGCGCGAACGATAGCCCGCCTGCATCAATTTCTTTTGGAGTTTCTGCGCTTCGGCGGCGGAAGGCGGCACCAGACGACCGAGCGGCGCGGCCATTTTCTCCGCCAATCCCGCTTCCTCTCCGCTTCTCATAACCGACGGCGCGGCCACGGGCATCGCGCTCCCGCCGCCCGCCTCGCTCATCTGCTTGAGGCGTTCGGTGGCCGCACTCGCCGGACGAAAAACGAGCCAGTAGATGCCGAGGACGGCGAGCGTGACGCAGAAGAAAATCGAAAATGTGATGAGTAGCATAATCTTTAGTAGTCAGGAGTCAGGAGCCAGTAGTCAGTAGAAACGCATCGGGTTTCTTGTGAGTCGGTTATCGCGTCGTGTGTGCTATGCGGCGTGGTTGTCAGTGAACCGTAGGAAGTTGAATTTGTTTTTCCACTGACTACTGGCTCCTGTCTTCTCAAATTTTTATTCTCAGAATCTTTCTGACGATGAGCATGCCCGTGACCTGCATAGAGAGGGCGAGCGCAAGCAGTTTGTGGCCGCGCGGGTCGTCCCACATGACACCCATGTACTGCGGGCGGAGCGCGGTAACGGCGAAGGCGACGAGGATTGGCAAACCGCAGAGCACCCATGCAGACATGCGCGAACTTGTGGTGAGCGTCTTCAAGTCTTCGAGGATACGGAAGCGGTCGCGGATGGTGTTCGCCACCTTTTCGAGAATTTCGGCGAGATTGCCGCCCGTCTCGCGTTGAATCAAAATCGCGGTGATGCAGAGACGGAGGTCGAGCAAGGGAATGCGTTGGCCTAGATTGTCGAGCGCGAGTTTGAGCGAGAGGCCGAGATTCTGTTCCTCATAGGTCTTGCGAAATTCGGTCGCCACCGGCTCCGGCATCTCGACGGAAATCATGTGCAAAGTTTCGGAGAAGGAATGTCCGGCGGCGAGCGCGCGGCTCATCAATTCGAGCGTGTCGGGCAGTTGTTCGAGAAACTTATGCAGACGCTTGCGTCGCTTCCAGACGACGTGCATGAACGGCAACGCCGTCGCCGCCAGCCCCGCACCGACGATGGCGAGCGCCGAAATCGTAATCATCCACATAGCGAGCGCGGCCAGCATTCCGGCCAGCACCGAAAACATCAAGAGGCGCGTGACGGTGATTTGAAGGTCAGCCTGTTCGATAAGGCTCTTGAGATGCGTCGCCGATTGCACGCGCAGCATCATGCGATGCAAGAACGGAATCTCGCTCAACAACTCTTCTCGCGCGAGACGCACTTCCGCATCTCCCGTGTGCGACGAATAGAGCAACGCGTCTGTGAGTCGCTGTTGAAGGCGCGCACGTTTGGCGTCCGAACCACGCGTCGCCAAAAGGTACGCCGCGAAGGTCAGAAACAGGCAGAAGATGAAGACGAAAAACGGAATCATAAATATTGTCTCATTGATTCATTTGCTCATCTAGTCATTGAATCAATGACTAGATGAATCAATACTTTTAGTTTTCTTCAAAGAAGACTCGCGGCAGTTGCATGCCGTAGACCTTGAGGCGTTCGGCGAAGCGCGGGCGGACGCCCGTGGGGCGGAAGCGACCGATGACCCGACCGTCTTTGTCGATGCCCTTGCGCTCGAATTGGAAAATCTCTTGCATCGTAATAGTGTCGCCTTCCATGCCCGTTATTTCAGAGATGGAGGTGATGCGGCGCGTGCCGTCGGAGAGTCGTGCGGCCTGAATAACGAGGTCGAGCGCAGAGGCAATCTGTTGACGCATGGCGCGGTCGCTCAGGCGCATGCCCGTCATTTGAATCATGGTTTCGAGTCGCGTCACGGCATCGCGCGGAGTGTTGGCGTGCACGGTGGTGAGCGAACCGTCGTGGCCTGTGTTCATGGCTTGCAGCATGTCGATGGCTTCGCCGCCGCGCACTTCGCCTATGACGATGCGGTCGGGACGCATGCGAAGCGCGTTCTTAACCAAATCGCGCTGCGAGACTTCGCCTTTGCCTTCGATGTTGGCGGGGCGCGTTTCAAGACGAACGACGTGCGGCTGCTGCAACTGCAACTCGGCGGAGTCTTCAATCGTAACGATGCGTTCGTCCGAGGGGATGTAGGCGGAAAGCGCGTTGAGCAGAGTGGTTTTGCCCGCACCCGTGCCGCCAGAGATGAGCACGTTGAGTCGCGCCTTGACGCACATCTCGAACATCTCGGCGATGTCTTTGGTCAAGGCATCCTTCTCAATCAAGGCTTGCATGCGGAGCGGTTCCGCGCCGAAACGACGGATGGAGAGCACAGGGCCGTCGAGCGAGAGCGGCGGGATGATGGCGTTGACGCGCGAGCCGTCTTGGAGGCGCGCATCGACCATCGGCGATGATTCGTCGATGCGTCGCCCGACGGTCGAGACGATGCGCTCGATGACGCGCATCAAGTGTTCGTTGTCTTTGAATTCGACGTTGGTGCGTTCGAGTTTGCCGCGACGTTCGATGTAGATGTTGCGCGGCGAATTGACGAGGATGTCGGAGATGGTCGAGTCGGCGAGAAGCGGTTCGAGCGGGCCGAGTCCGAAGAGTTCGTGGCGCACTTCGCCGACTAGACGTTCGCGCTCGTTGATGGAGAGCGGCGCGTTTTCGGCGACGAGCAGGTCTTCGGCGAGGCGTGCGACTTCGGCGTGAAGTTGGTCAGGCTCAAGCAGGCTGAGCTTGGTCAAATCCATGCGATTGATGATGGCGCGGTGGAGGCGCGATTTCATTTCATGAAAAAGCTGCTGTCCCGCCAAGACGTTGCCGCCGTCTTCGCCGTTGCGAGTGAAGCCCGTGCTGGCCGCCACGTTGTCTCTGATTAGTCTTTCGCGAAGTGCCATGATGTTTTGTTTTGTCTCTCACGCGTCGTTGAAGGCGCGCGTGGGTTTAGTGATAACGGATGAGAAAAATCGTGCCGGAGGAGGTTTGTTCGGCGTCGCGCGGGTCAACCGGAAATCGCCGCCGTCTCTTTCTGCTTGCCGAGCGGCGCGCGGAGGCCGAGCGCATTGGCCGTCGCTTTGTTCTTCGGGTGACGGCGAAAGAGCGAGCCGAGAAAATTGCGACTCTGATTGGTAGTCGCGGGCGCGGCGACCGCGGTCGTAGTTGAACCGGAGACGGCGGCGGCAATCTGTCGAAGCTCGGCGGCAATCTTGGAAGTGGGTTCCGATTCGACGAGCGGTTGACCGAGATTGATGGAGTTAACCGCCGTGCGATAGTCGCTCTGGACGAAACCCGTCACGCGCTCGCCGAGGAAGCGTTCGACCTCGCGCAACTCCAAGTCAATCTGCTTGCTCCAACGATTGACGACGATGCGGACTTTGTGGCGCGGATAGCCGAGGCGGTCGAAGATGGCGAGCGTGCGTTGCGCCGAACGGATGGCCGGGATGTCGAGCGTGAGCACCATCACGATGTCGTCAACCTGGTCGAGCGCGGCGAGCGTGATGGCGTCGAAGGTGTGCTGCGGGTCGATGACGACGTAGTCAAAACGTTCGCGCAGCGATTCAATGACTTCAAAGATGTGTTCGGGTTCGATGTCGTCCGCGGAGTCGGCTTCGCGCGGCGCGGCGAGCAGCGAGAGGTTCAGCGAGTGCGGCGTCAGATAGGTGCGGAGCAGCGTGTCGTCGAGGCGTGCGCGGTTTTCAATCAGGTCGGCGATGGAGAATTTGGGCGCGACGCCGAGAAAGAGTTCCATGTCGCCCGCGTGCAAGTTCAAATCGACGAGGACGGTCGGGGCGTCGAAGGCGGCGGCGAGATTGGCCGCGACGAAAGACGTTCCGCAACCACCCTTGCTGGAAAAAACGGCGACGGCGCGACCGCGTTTCTTCGGTGCTTCGACCTGCCCGACGCAAAATTCGGAGACGCGCGTCAGTACCGTCTGAAACTCCCCGGCAATCACCGGGAGACGCAAAAACTCGCGCGCACCCGCACGCAACGCATGCAGAATCACGTCGGGCGAAGCATCGTGCGAGGCGCAGATAATGGCGGTCTGCGGACATTCGGCGCTGATGCGTCGGACGAGCGCGAAGGCGGCTTCGGGCGCGGCTGGCAACGCGATGATGGCGGCAGACGGCTTGAGCCGCACAATCTCGGACGCAACCTGTTCGGCATCGTCGCCGCCCGCGAGTAGTTGCGTGCGGCTTTCAGCGGCGAGCGCGTTGCGGAGTTCCTTGAAGGTGTCGAGTCCGGTGCTCAAGATTACGAAGGTCAATGTCTGGGTCATCGCGGTTCCTTTGAATGACGAGTGTGTGCGTCTCGTCGGCGCGTTTATTTACAGGGCTTTCTGTTCGGCTTGACGCAGGGAGTTGGCGTTGGCCTCGGAGTTGGCGTCGGTTTCGGCGTCGGTGTCGGCGCAGGAGTTGGTGCAGGCGTCGGAGTCGGCACGGGTGTTGGTGTGGGCACGGGTGTCGGCGTCGGCATGGGTGTCGGCGTCGGCATGGGAGTTGGCGTCGGCGAGCCTGCGGGCGTGGGCGTCGGCGTGATGGCGGGCACGGGCACTCCCGCGCTCTCGGCCATCAACGTCGTGCGATAGCTCGGCATGTCGATGGTGGTGCCGAAAAGTGGGATAACGAAGCGAAACTGATAATCGTCGATGCTGACGGTGGCGCGTCCCTGCCCGACGCTGTAGCCGAGTGGGGTCGTGGTGGGAAGCGTGGTTGCTCCCGCATAGCTCACTTCAACGTCATCGACGGTTAAATCGCTGAGCATCGGCGTTGCGTTGTCGCCGGGCGCTTCCGTGCCGTAGACGACCATGTTTCTGACTTTCCAAGCCTCGTCCTCTTTGTGCGTGACGGCGAAGCGCGCGCCGCGACGTGTGGCGTCGGCGAGCGCGTTGTGTGTCCAGAGCAAGCGCCCGAATTCGAGCACGGCGAACGTGGCCGAGAAAAAGACTGCCGCGCCGATGGCGAATTCGACGAGTCCCGTGCCGCGTTCATCTCTGCCTAGTCTGCGGATTCCAAACATGAGCGGACACTCCTAGATGGGCGGTTGCGTCAGAAGGTAGCGCATCGTTGTGCTCGGCCTGACTTCGATGTTGAGCGAAACCGTGTCGCCCGCGAGCGCGGCGAGATTGAACAGAGGCTGGTAGATGAACCCGTCGATTTCCACCGTCACCGTTTCGGGAAGCGCAGACGTTGCTGCGCCGGCAGCCTCGCGCCTGATTTCGATATGGCTCGATTCCAATCCACTGATGACCTTGCTTGAGTCGTCGCAGACGGCGAGCGGGTCGCCGCACATGACGAGGTTTCGCACGCGGTTGTCTTCGGTCGCCTTGTCGCGTATCGAAGAGGTGGCGAGATAGCGCGCACCGGAGCGCGTCGCTTTGGCGAGCGTCGTGTAGGTGTAGAAGTAGCGTCCGAACTCGGCGGTGGCCGCGAAGAAAATCATCAGGATGGGGAGCACGATGGCGAGTTCGACCAGATGCGTGCCGCACTCGCTCGCCGTGAAACGTCGGACGAGACTGCTGTTTGTGTTCGGTATCTTCGACACGAAAGCCACCTCACCTATAGAGCACTGGGAAGACCAACAGAGGATTGCCGGGGCCTGCGTTCGGGTTGTAGCCGCCGCGACCCGTCATGATTGATTCACCGATAAACTCGGCTTCGATGTCGCCGCCGTTGCCGCCGCCGACTTTCTTGCGGAGGAAGAAGGCTCCGAAGCGGTCAATCTGTACGGTGTCGCGCCCGTTGTTGTACTGGCTGATTTTGATAATCGGAATCAGGACGACGCGACGACCCTGTATGCCGCGATGGTCTGGATGCGGCGACTGGAAGAACGCGCCGCTGCCCTGCTCGATGCCTGCGTTGTATTCCGAATACCAGATGTTCTCTCTGACGTTGACATCGGGCGGGTGGTCGGTCGGGTTCACGTCGCCGCCTGAATACTCGTCGAAGCGCGTGTTGATGCCCTGCCGGACGGGGCCGGAGTTGACGCCGGGCTTGGTCTCCACTTCATCGCCAGGACTGAAACACTTATCGACGCCGCTTGCGATGCCGACGCGAACTTCACTCGCGCCCGTGCCGATGAGTGAGAGCACTTGATAGTTGCCGGGAGAGACGCTGTTCTGTGGCTCGGCGCGGATAATGTAGAGGCCGCTCGCGCGTGTGCCGTCCGGCATGAGCGTGCCGCGCGGCACAATCGTGTTAACGTCGTCGTCAACCACCGAGAGCGGAATGATGTCGCAGGTCACGTTGGAAGGGACGGACATTCCGGCGGTCGCTTCCGACGCGAGATTTTCGGTCGCGCCCAGCACGGTCGCGGCAAACGAGACACCGACGACTTGCGGTGCGACGCGGACGCGCACGAAACGAATCGTGGCCGCCTGCGTGCGCGCCGTCGCTTCATCGACGTAGGGGCCTTCGAGGTTCTTGGCAAACTCAACATCGTCGGCGGCGATGTTGACGCGGTTGTTGTTGAAGTCGTAATTGTTCGACACTTCGAGGGCGCGGCGCTTGGCTTCCGTGATGCCTTCGGGATGTGAATTCAAAGCCGACGAAGCGGCGAGCGCCGAGGCGTCAGCCGCATTCTTCAGTTCGCCTTTGACCAGATAGAAGTGGCTAATATCGACGCACAATCCGGTGGCGAGGAGAAAGGCCAGCATCCCGACAGCACTGACAGCCAGAATCGAACCGCGTTCGCCTCTCCTGCTGCTGTCGCTCTTTTGCTCGAACATTTCGTGCACCTCCCTCTCTCACTTTGGCCGCGAATTTCTCGGAGAATCTTGTCGAGGCAACAGGTTTACGCCTGCTGCCCCGACATCGTTTGAAGAACCGCTGTTAAGGAACGGGAACGGGAGCCTGTTTCGCCAACAGCATGCTTGCGGGTCGCAACGCATCGAGCGTGTCGGCGGGAAGCACGGTGAGTTCGCTGCTGAGCGTGGGGACGCTCTTGGGCGTTTGGCGTTGCGGCGCGGCGGCGGGCGCGGGTGTGGCGGGAGCGACGGGCATGGCTTTGTTGCTGCTGCTCGTCGTTGCGCCAGTGGAGAAACCGCTGTCGCCGTTGATGCCTTCGCCCTTTGGTTCGACGCCGAGGGGTGAACTGCCCTTGAGTCCGTCCACGCCGCGCATCGTCGGTATGTCGTCGCGGTTGATGGGCTTGACGAGTTGCGCCGTGACGATGAACATCAACTCCGTCTCCTGCTTCTGAAACGATTTCGATTTGAACAGGTTGCCAATCACCGGAATGTCCGCGACGAAAGGCACTTTCGAGAGCGAACGCGTTTCGCTATTGTCCAACAATCCGGCGAGCGCGAAGCTCTGGCCGTCGCGGAGTTCGACGCCCGTTTTGGCACGACGCGTCTTGAGCGCGGGAATCAGGAAGCCGTCGAACTTGACGCCGTTGGCGAAGTCAATCGTGGAGACTTCAGGTTCCATTTCGAGACGGATGTGGTCTTCGTCGATAATCGTCGGCTTGAAATTTAAGCGCACGCCGTACTCTTTGAACACGATAGTGACGGTCGCCTTGTCGCCGTTGTTCTGCACCATCGGCACGGGGAATTCACCGCCCGCGAGGAAACTCGCCTGCTGTCCATCCATCGCAATCAGGTTCGGCTCTGCGAGCGAACGAAGCGCGCCCTGCGTCTGCAACGCGCGAAGGAAGCTGAAGGTGTTGCCGCCCATGACGAAGACGTTCAAGGCGCTGCTGGCGACTGAGCCGAACATGTTTCCGCCTTCGACGTTGCCGAGCGTCCAGGGGCCGCCGCCGCTGTTGATGTAGCTGCCCGTGCCGGGCGCGCCCGCATACGCCACCGACGCGCCGAGGTCGCGCATGCGGCTGCGGCTCACTTCCGCGACACGCACTTGCAACTGTACTTGCGCCGTGTTCTTGATGGGCGTCTGCAACATGTTGACCGTCTTGAAACCGGCGGCCTGCACGACCGCTTCGGCCTGACCGGAAATCTTCGCGTCGGCCACGTTGCCCGACATCACCACCGAGCCGTTAGCCTGACTCAAGCGGATGTCCTCTTTCGGGAACAGTGCGCGCATCTGCGAATCAATCAGCGAGAGGTTCACGCGCACGAACACGTCGAACACGATGAACTGCCCGCCCTTCTGCTCCCACGCGATGAAGTTGACCTGACCGAAAGCCTTGCCGTTGACGAGCACCTGATCCGGCGCGACGAGCACGGCTTCGGCTATCTCCGGGTTGGAGACTGAGAAGCGACCGATGGGACGGTCGAAGCTAATCACGCGCGACTGTCCGACGAGGACGTTAATCGGCGTCGCTTCCTTCGACTGACCGGAGAAGGCTGCGCTGACGGAAGTCTCCTGCGCTTGCGTCGCCGGAGCCGTAGCAAAGAGCATCGCGGCGGCGCAAGCCAGCACGACGAAACGTGTGATAAGGGGACGGGTCTGCATGATTTAATTGACTCCTTCTAATCGCTCGGAACCTTGAAAGCTGTCGGCGCTAACCGTGCGTCTCTAATCGCGTGCGCCGACAGCCGGGGGTTTGAATCTGTTATGGAAACTCGACGCTGCGACGCTTCGCGCCTTCAATCATCTCGACGGAAGTGCGTGGTGCGGGCGCGGGCGCAGCAGGTGCGGCGGCGACGGGTTGCGGCTTCACTTCGGCGCGCGGCTTCTCGACGTGTGTGCGTTGTCGTTGCACGGGAGGCGCGGGCTGCTGCGCTTTGGGTTGTTCGCTCTTGAGCGCGCCGGGGTCGGGAGCGGGCATCGCACGTTCGCCCGTCAAGAGCGTCCGTTTGTTTGCGCCGGGGGTCTGCTCGTCGCCCTGGTCGATGCCATTACGCATGACGAGACGCAGCTTGCCTTCGGTTGAAGCCAGCGCGAGTTTCTCGGCCTGTTCGGGCGTGACCTGCAAAGTGATGGCCTTGACGCTCTCAGCTTCGCGCTCGTTCTTCGGCTGGTCGATGTTCTGACCGCTCGCCAGCACCTTGATGTTCTGCAAAACCATTTTTGAAATCGGGTCGCGGTGCGAAGTCTGTTCAGACGGGGTGATGACGCACAGCACGTCAACCATCGCGCCGGGCTTCAAGAAACCGGAGACGCCCATCACGTCGTCAACCTTGACGGTCATCGCGCGGAAGCCTTCGGGAATGACGGACGACAACCCGCCCGCCGAACCTTCGGGCGCGAGTTTGAAATCGGTGAACGGCTCGCGAGCGGCGATGTTCATCACGGCAACGCGTCCAACCAGTTTGTCGGGCGCATCGAAGACGCCATCGGGCGTCGCGTTGCTCGGAAACTGCGCGACCGTCAGTTGTTCGGGAATGATTTTAGTGCCGAGCGGGATGTCTACTTTGGCGACCACGACGCGGTTGAGGCTTTTCGTGTAAGCCTGCGCGTTCGAGAGATAGCGGCTGACGAGGACGGCGGCGAAGAGTCCGAAAACTATTGCGCCCGTAAGCACGACGAGAAAACGTTTGTTCCGCATGACGACGGTTCTCCGTTCGAGTTCAAAAACTTTTCCGCACTGCCAAGTGTCAGGAGCGGAAGATAGCTAACGAGATGAGGCTGCCGACCGTGATGGCAACCCCGTAGGGGATGGTGTGGCGTTTGTCGGCGGGCACCGCGAAACGCGGCATCTGCCAGCCGGGCAGTAGCCCGACGAAGATTTGCAGCACGCGCAGCATCGTCGTGCGGACGAGATTGGCGCGTAGCATCGTGTAGATGGCGAGCACGCCGCCGACCAGTGAAACCACCACCAGTGTCGGCAAGACGAGTTTCACGCCGATAATCGAACCGATGGCCGCGAACAATTTGACATCGCCCGCGCCGAGTGCCCCGAAGATATGGAGCATGAGCATCACTCCGAATCCGAGCAGGCAACCCTTGACGCTACCTGCAAGACCATCGAGGCCGCCGAAAAAGATATTGATGCCGAGGCCGCAGACGAGCGCCGCGAGCACCCAGACATTCGGTATCCGTCGGTATCGCACATCGTAATAACTGATGATGATTGCCAGTGCGATGAGAACGGCGAGGTTGATAACGATAATCGTGCCAGACATCGAATGCGCTCCGTTCGGGAGTTGGGGTTTCTTGTTGACGTTGTTGGAAGAATGAAGCGTGTGAAGCTGTTCGAGCGGTTTTAAGTTGGCGCGCTTTTGCCACATCTTAGTGCGGGCAAAAGCGCGCCAGCTTTTCTTCGGTTGACGGCAGACTACGGGGAGTCGCCCTCGGATGCGAGAAACGATTAGTCGCGGTTCTCGGTGATGCTGGTGTTGAGGTCTTCGATGACATCCTGAATGGTGTCGCCGAGGGTGGCGAAGGCAACGACTGCGCCAACGGCGACCAACGCTGCGGCTACGGCGTACTCGGAAAGTTCCAGACCGGTTTCATCGCTGAAGAAATTCTTAATCATTTGTTTGCTCCTTAGATGTGGAAGGGTTTCGGGTTTCAGACCTCTCGAACGCGCGAGCGACGAGGAGGACAGTGGAGGTTTACCGACCGAGAGAGGCCGCGAGAACGTTGGCCGACGAATTCTCTTTCACGCCCGCGCCTTGACGCGCCGTTCGCAGTGCCGGGTCGAGGTGACGACCCATCCCGTTGATGACGCTGATGCCCGCGCCGCACATGGCGAGCGCGACCAAAAGCATGTCGTTACCTGCGCCCTGTGCAAACACGACGGCACGTTGGCCGACGAATAGTGCAACAGAAAAGAAAGGTACGACGAGCACGATACCTGCCAGCGTTAAGATTGTTTTGGAAGCCATTGTTCTCATTGTCTCATCTCCGTCCGCACGATATTCGCTGCCACGAATTTCATTTGTCGGCGGACGCTATGAGACATAACAACATGCGTGCCACGACCAGCAATGCAATAAAAATCCTGATAACTCGCCACTTCACACCAAACGCCGCCACACGCCTGTCAACTCAGGGCGACAACCCGCGCACGTCGCCGCACGACATCAAACCACATCGACACATGCGAAACGTTGTACCCACAATGCTTTACCTTTCTGTCGCCACGCGTTGACAATCAATCTGACCTTTTTAACCGCCGACGACAACGAACCCGCACACGAAATCTTCGTCAGCCGAGACGGACGCAGAGCACCGACGCGCAACGCATCAACACTTCGCGCGTCAACGCCGGGAGAGGCAACACGAAAAGCGCCGACGAGAAAAGAATCAACTCATCGGCGCATTTATCGAATGCGGATTCAGTTTTCTAAAAGTTGTTCTTTGCGGAGCAGAGCGGTGCGCGAATCAGAAACTTTTCATCAACTGCCATCAGAGGCTCTTGACGATTTGCGTGAGGAAGAGAACGAGCGACAAGCCGCCACCGACGAGCGTGAACGTCCATTCAACCAGAGCACTACGCCGCGCCAACACCGCGCGCAGGCAAACCATCCCACACTTCCATCCGTCCTGCTGGTAAAGCGGAAGAAAATTAGTCGCCGCCAACAAAAGATTCATCGCGCCGAAGGGCGTCCCCTCCGCCACGACAGCCGCCAACAAGTTAACCATGATTCCTGCCAGCAGCACCGTCACCTGCTGGCTCAGGGGTCTGCGTTGAAGTTCGGCCATGTCGATGCGGACATACGCGCCGATGGGTAGCGCGTGGAGTTTGTATTCGACGCCGCCGAGATGAAAGCCGAAAAGCCGACGACCCCAACCCATACCGAGTTCGGTGGCCGGAACACGACAGACGCGCGCCGCCAACAGATGTCCGAATTCGTGTATCAACATGGCGACGGCGAAACAGGCGATGTATGTGAGAAGCATGATTGAGACGAGCGGGGACGAAGGGAAAAAGGAAAAGGGAAAATGGTTAAAAGATTCGAGGTAAAAGAACGGGCACGAGCATGGCGGAATTTATCTTGACCTGCTTCCCCGTTTCACCTTCATCTTTATTCTATTTAGCGGTCGGTGCGAAGTTGGAGGCCGGGTTGTTGGTCGTCCTGTAGAAAGTCGCCGACGTTGATGGCGAGACGTTTAAGTTTTTTGTAGAGCGTCTGACGCGAGCCGAGTCCTAAATCGACGGCGGCGCGCGCGACGTTATAATGATTGCGGCGCAACGTCTCTGTAATCACGCGGCGCTCGAAATCTTCGAGCAGGTGTTCGAGGTCGGCGGGCGTCTGTCGCGCTTCGGTCGTGGCCTGTACGGTTGTCGGCAAGATGCGCGGGCTGATGTGCTCGACGCCAATGTAAGCGCCTTCGTCCGTGTAGAGCACAAGGCGCTCAATCTCCGCGCCGAGTTCGCGCACGTTGCCCGGCCACGGATAGTTCTGAAGCGCGTTGATAGCTTCGGACGTGATGCCCGCGATGGCGCGGTCGTTGCGACGCGAATAGTGTGTGAGGAAATGCGAGATGAGCGCGGCGGTGTCTTCGGGTCGCTGTCGAAGCGGGGGCACGTCGAGCGTCAAGGTAGCGATGCGATAGTAAAGGTCTTCGCGGAACGTGCCGTCGGCCACGGCGCGTCGTAAATCCTTGTGCGTCGCTGCGACGACGCGGACGTTGACGCGGCGCGGCGCGCGTTCGCCGAGCGTGTGGATTTCGCCCTCCTGCAAAAATCTGAGGAGCTTCGGCTGCAACGCGAGCGGCAAATCGCCGATTTCGTCGAGGAACAGCGTCCCGCCTTCAGCGGCGCGGACGAGTCCTTCGTGGTCTGCGTGTGCACCCGTGAAAGAGCCTTTACGATGTCCGAACAGCAGACTCTCAATCAAGTCTGCGGGCGCAGCCGTGCAGTTAAAGGGAATGAACGGCGACGACGAACGATGACTCAGACGATGGATGGCGCGTGCGACGAGTTCCTTGCCCGTGCCCGACTCGCCCGAAATCAACACGGTCGATTCCGAATCCTTGACGCGTTCGACCGAGCGCGCCAAGTCCGCCATCGAACGACTGACAAAGACCATGCCTGGAAGCGATGCCGACGCCACCTCCGCGTGCACCGTTGCAGGCGCAGGTTTGTAGAGTTCTTCGCGCAAGAGCGCATGCGCGTGCGCGAGTTGCGCCACGTCTGAGAGCATACGCAATTCGTTGGCTTGTCGCTTCGTCAGAGGGCGCACGCATCGACCATAAATCGCCGCGCCTTCGCGTTGCGGTGTGGCGAGGGCGAGCAGCAGACAGATTGCGCCGTCGCCTTCGCTCGTCTCCAACGCATGTTCGGGTTCCGTGAAGGCCGCGACAACGCGCGCCTCGGCCTCCGCAATCTCGTCATGGTCGAGTCCTTCCACCCATTTGAGACGCGGACGCTCGCCGACTTTTTGCGCGAAGGTTGCCAGCCCATAAGTCTGCGCTGTCGCGTCAACCATCAACGCGAGTTTGAGCATGACATCGTAGAGTACGTCGGAGCCGTTGGTCGCCGCGCGGCACAGAGCACGCACCATCGAGGCTAGCGGCATTTGAAAGGCGGCGAAAGAATTTTCGTTGGTCTCGGTTTGAGGGGTAAGCGGCTCGAAGCCAGACATAAGGACAAAACACCCTTCGTATAAAAAAGGAGGGAGAGCGATAATGTCGGGCGACGGCTGGCGGCCTCCAGACACGTCTCCCGGAAATAGATTGTCGGTTAATTGTCAGAGTAGGGCAAAACTGGAACGACGAGTCTGCTGTAGGTTCTCATCGCGCCGAAGGCCACTTGTGAGAGTGCTTCGACTCAGGACATTAAACAGTGTAGTTACACGCATAGATGCTGTCAACAGAATTCCCGTCTCGACGCAAAAGGCGCGAATTTTCGGGAAACTTTTCAATTTCCGCACTCGCCGAGCACGTCAGAACCGCCGGAAGATGTGGAACTGACTGCCGGAAGATGCGGAATTGTCGATTTCGAGATGCGCGGGCGTTGAAACGTTTTCGGCCTGTTTACCAACAAAAAATGCGGGCGCGACGATGTGTGTTCGTCGCGCCCGCATGATTTCGAGTTACCCGCTTGATTTTTACGTCTTCATGCCTGTTTACGCGTCATTTATCAGGCGTTGTCGTCGGCTGGAATGGTTAATTCCTGTCCGACCTGAATCTTGTCGGGGTCCGAGATGGTGCCGCGATTGGCGTAGAAGATACGCATGTACTCGTCTGAATCGCCGTAGAACTGCTTGCTGATTTTGCCGAGTGTGTCGCCGGATTTGACCGTGTAGGTCTGACCGCTCTGGCTTCCGCCGCCGACGGTCGCGCCCTGTGCGCGATTCTCATCGACGTTGACTTCAGCCGTCACGTCGTCGTAATTCGGGTTCACCATTTTGATTTGATCCCAAAGCTTGTTCTTGGCGTCTTCTGACGGAGCCGTCGCCTTGATGTACAGCTTGTCGTCTTGAATGTGTAGGTTGTGGAATTGGATGTGAAGTTGGTCGGCGGCGTTGAGCACCGTCTGATACTTCTGCTTGAGTTCGTCGAAACGTTGTTGTCCGTTGGGCTGCTCCTGCGCTTTGGCCGCGCCGCGTCCGAACATTTTGTCAAAAAGTCCCATATCTCTCTCCTTCTTCTGCCGAGGTGTACTTTTCCCGCAAGGTGTTTGCTCGCAATGTATATCTCCATCAATTTTTATGCCGTTCGGCGACCGCTTTTTTTCCTCAATTTATAAAAAACCTCCTATTAGCAATGTATTAGGCGCATTGGCATCAGGTTCAAGCGTGGCTCGTCTCTTGCTAGAGTAAGTATGTTTGACAAGTCTTGAATACTGAAATCGTACAGCGAACGCGAAACTGTGAACATGCAGTTTCTCTCTTTCAACAAACTACTGTAGGAGGGTGGAAAAATGGGTTGGATTGCAATGATTATCATCGGCTTGCTGGCAGGCTTAATCGCCAAAGCCATCATGCCCGGCAAAGACCCCGGCGGGGTCATCATCACGATATTACTCGGTATCGTGGGCGCGGTTATTGGCGGCTTTATTGGTAGAATGCTCGGCATCGGCGGGCGCGGCGACGAGGTAAGCGACCCCGGTTTTATCATGACGCTCGTCTTCGCCGTCATCGGCTCAATCATTGTGCTGGCCGTCTACAGGCTGCTGACGGGACGTAGCCTGCGCGCCTGACCATTCTTCGGCATTTCCGCTTCTTGTAAGAGATAACACGGCGCGGCTCCGGTCTTAACTGACTGGCAGCCGCGCTTTCACTTTATTGCGCCTGTCCTAAATTTCGCCCTTAAACTCAACTCTCATCACACCTTATCCGCTCGAATTTCAAGAACAACTTCCACTTCCTACGTTCAATCAGCCACTCTTCCTCAAATCAGTGATTATCTCCCCTGCCCGACTTTAACTCTAATCTCTTGTTTATCAGCAATTTAACGCGCGATCGTGAATTTCTCACGATGAATCGTGAGTGGAGATGCAAGGCTAAGGAAGCGGTCTAAATTGTTGCCATCGGCGTCGGTGTTAAACAAAAAGGGAGGGGCGATTTCGGTTTTGTACGCCGCGAGAAATTGTCACAAACACTACTTTTCCACACCTGTGATAGTGCTGTGGAGTCTCTATGTGCTTGTGTTTCGGGAGGCTTCGAGGGGTCTGCCCACGCGGCGGATTTCCGTTCGCCATGTGTTCGCCGCGTGTAGAGGTTAGCGACGCTTACTTCAAGTAAACATTGAACTTAGCTTCTTAAACTGTTGCAAAGAAAAGTCTTTACAGCTTAGGGGTCGCATGCTACATTCCCGCCACTTTGTCGCTAAATTCTTGAGCGACAAAGGATTGAACGTCGTTGATATACATTCTCTTGTGGCGTTCGCTATTCGTCAACACACTATCTTGAGCTTCTGCTAAAAACGCTCTCCGAGGGCGGTCGAAAATGGCGATTCGTTTCGGAACATCAGGCTGGCGCGCAATTATCGCGGACGAGTTTACGTTTGATAACGTTCGACGTGTGACGCGTGCCATTTGTGCCTCGCTCCAAACGAACGGAACGCCTGCAAGTGCTTCTCTCATCGTCGGTTACGATACACGGTTCATGGGCGAACAGTTCGCGGAGTTGGCGTCGAGAGAGATTGCGGCGTGTGGTTTTCAGCCGCTCGTCTGCGACCGCCCGACCCCGACGCCGACGATTTCACACGCCATTCGGAGCCTCCGCGCAGCAGGTGCGATTAACTTCACCGCCTCGCATAACCCTCCTGAATACAACGGGATGAAGTTTTCGACCGCCGATGGCTCCCCTGCCCTGCCGGAAGCGACACGGCGCGTCGAGCAGTTAATCGCGGAGATGGGCGAAACGGCGGAGGCGACGGATGGTGTCGGAACGTCACCGGGTTTTGAGTCTTTCGACCCGCGTCCTGATTACGTCGCTGATTTGGCTGCCAAAGTTCGTTTCGACGTGATTGCACGCTCCGGCGCACGCTACGCATACGACCCTCTGTGGGGCACCGGACGCGGCTATCTGGATTTTGCGCTCCGCGAGCACGGCCTCGAGGTGGAGACGATTCACGACTGGCGTGATGTGTTATTCGGCGGGCGTTCGCCCGAACCGGGCGCGGGTCATCTCGGCGAATTGCGAGACGCTGTGGCTAAAGGCAACTGCGCGTTGGGTTTAGCGACCGACGGCGACGGCGACCGTTTTGGCGTCCTCGACCGCGACGGCACTTTTGTCTCGCCGAACAATCTGTTGGCACTGCTCTTTGATTATCTCGCCGAATCGCGCGGCTGGACGAATGGTGTCGCGCGTTCGGTCGCTACTTCGCATCTGGTTGACCGCGTTGCAGAGGCGCGCGGGCTTGAACTTTATGAAACGCCCGTGGGCTTCAAATTCATCGGCGAGTTGATTTTGCAGGACAAAATCATTCTCGGCGGTGAAGAATCGGCGGGGCTGTCGATTCGCGGACACTACCCGGAGAAGGACGGCATCGTCGCCTGTCTGCTGGCCGCCGAAGCTGTGGCCGAACGCAGCGCGTCGCTCTCCGAACAACTCGAAGCTCTCTGGGCACGCGTCGGTCGTCTCTATGGCGAGCGCATCGGCGTGCGACTGACACCGGACATCGTGGCCTCTCTCCCCGAAAGATTGAGCCGCGAGCCGGAAGCGATTGGAGGACGCCGTGTGGCGAGCGTCAATCGCATGGATGGTGTGAAATTTATTTTTGAAGACGGCTCTTGGCTTCTGATGCGACCGTCAGGAACCGAGCCGCTTGTACGCATTTATGCTGAAACCGAAGCTGAACCCGAATTGGAGGTGCTCCTTGAACAAGGCCGCAAATTCTTACTGGACTGATACACGACTCTCCGCGCAACGCCCCGCCGCACGCGCGCTCACGCTCGCTTCTCCCGTCGCCGAACTCTCGCGCGGAAGTATGACTACCGCTGCCACACGCGCCGATGTGCGCCGTCGTGGTTTCGCCATTCCCTCTTGGGTGGTCTTCGGGATGGTCATTCTGGCGACGTTTGCGCTCTGCGTCACCGTGACGATGCGGACGCACGCCGAGATGCGTTCCGCCGAGCAGAAATTTGAACAGATGAACGTCGAGGTGGAAAACTTACGTCGCACTAATCAGACGATTGAACGTCAGGTCGAGCGCCTGCGGACAGACCCGCGTGCCATCGAAGCTGCCGCACGGACGCAACTCAACATGGTGCGTGCAGATGAAATCGTTGTGCCCGTCGAGTAAACGCACGTCGTGGTTATACAACTGCTCGTCGGCGTCCGAGAGAAGCAGCGTCGCAGTTGAGTGACTCGCACGTCGCTGCCGAGTGATTGCCGATGAGTTCGTCGTCGCCTCGAAAGATTTTTGCCGATGCCTTTTGCGAGAGAGGCGTCGGTGGAAAGTACAAGGTGGTTCTGCCAGTCGCCTGCCGCTCTTTTTCTGCCTAACCTCCGCTTTTTGGTCTTGCCTGCCGATGTGCGCGGCTGCAACAAAAATTTGCAGCCGCGCCACTCTTCCGCTTCGTGAGTTTCCGTCGATGCGCTCTTGGAACATGCGGTTGACACTCCGCGCGACGGTCAACTAATATCGAGTTATCTTTCTAACTGTCACTAGATAAACGGAAATTCGCCGCGCCTTGAAAGAGTGCGCGCGGGAGACGAGAGCCATGCCGGAGACCAAAGAGATTGCCTCGCCCGAACAAGCCGCCGTCGAGCGTTGGGAGCAAGAGACGCTTGCGCCTGTGCTTGAGAAGCGTGGTGAAAGAAAGCAACACTTCCAGACCGTCTCGCTCGACGAAGTGAATCGCCTCTATACGCCCGCCGACACATCCGAAATTGACTTCGAGCGCGACACCGCCTTTCCCGGCGAGTTTCCCTACACGCGCGGCATCCACCCGACAGGCTATCGCGGCAAACTCTGGACGATGCGACAGTTTGCGGGCTTCGGCACGCCCGAAGAGACCAACGCGCGTTTCAAATATTTGATGGAACAGGGACAGACCGGCCTCTCCGTCGCTTACGACTTGCCTGCGCTCATGGGCTACGACGCCGATTCGCCGCTCTCGGAAGGCGAAGTCGGCAAGTGCGGAGTCGCCGTCTCGTCGCTCGCCGACATGGAAGTTCTCTTCGACGGTATCCCGCTCGAACAGGTCACGGTTTCGCAGACCATCAACGCGCCCGCGTCGATACTTCTGGCGATGTATCTGGTCGTCGCGGAAAAGCAAGGCGCGGATTTCCGCAAGATTTCCGGCACGCTTCAGAACGACATTTTGAAAGAGTACATCGCGCAGAAGGAATGGATTTATCCGATTCGTCCGGCGATGAAACTCGTCATCGACACGTTTGAGTTCTGCACCGAGCACGTGCCGAAGTACAACCCGATTTCCGTCAGCGGCTACCATATACGCGAAGCGGGCGCGACCGCCGTGCAGGAACTCGCGTTCACCTTGCGCGACGGCATCGAATACGTCCAATGGGGCGTCGATGCAGGGATGGACGTTGACGTGTTCGTGCCGCGCATCTCCTTCTTCTTCAACGCGCACAACGATTTCTTCGAGGAGATTGCTAAATATCGCGCCGCACGCCGCATCTGGGCGCGTGTGATGCGCGAACGTTTTCATGCCAAGAACGAGCGGACGCTGCAACTGCGTTTCCACACGCAGACCGCAGGCGTCTCGCTCACCGTGCAGCAACCTCTTAACAACATCGTGCGCGTCGCCATACAGGCGCTCGCAGGCGTACTCGGCGGAACCAACAGCCTCCATACCGACGCCTACGACGAAGCCCTCGCGCTCCCAACCGACAAGGCCGCCCTGATTGCGCTCCGCACTCAACAAATCATCGCCGAAGAGACGGGCGTCGCCAACACGATTGACCCGCTCGGCGGTTCTTACTTTGTCGAAGCCTTGACGAAGAAAATGGAAGACGGCGCGCTCGACTATTTCGAGAAGATTGATGCGATGGGCGGCATGGTTGAAGCCGTCGAGAAGGGTTTCCCGCAACGCGAGATTCAAGATTCGGCTTATCAATATCAGAAAGCGGTCGAACGCGGCGAGCAATCAATCGTCGGCGTCAACAAGTATCAGATGCAAGAGGACGGGTCGGAAGTTCCCATCCTCGTCATCAACGAAGCCGTGCGCGAGCAACAACTTCAACGTCTCCAACAGACCCGCGACCGACGCGACAACGGCGCAGTCACCAAGGCTCTCGAAAAACTAAAACGCGCCGCGACACAGGGCGACAACACAATGCCCGCGACCATCGAAGCCGTCCGCGCCTACGCCACGCTCGGCGAAATCTGCGACGCCCTGCGCGACGTTTATGGTCTGTATGAAGAACCGGCATTCTAAAAGCAGAAGTCAGAGGTTAGAGGCTAGAGGTTAGTGAAAAATCAAAACCCAGCTTTTACTAACCTCTGACCTCCAACCTCTGACCTCTAATTTCTATGAGTGAAAGAAAGATTCGCGTTCTCGTCGCCAAGCCCGGTCTCGACGGTCATGACCGTGGAGCGAAGGTCATCGCGCGTGCGTTGCGTGATGCGGGTATGGAAGTTATCTATACGGGCTTGCGGCAGACGCCGGAGATGATTGCCGCCGCCGCGCTTCAGGAAGATGTCGATGCCGTCGGCGTTTCTATTCTGAGCGGCGCGCACAACACGCTCTGCCCGCGCATTATTCAACTACTGCACGAACGCGGCATGGACGACTGTCTCGTCCTCGTCGGCGGCATAGTGCCACAGGAAGACATCACGCGACTCAAGGAACAGGGCGTTGCGGAAGTTTTTCTGCCCGGCACTTCCACCGAAGACATTGTTAGATTCCTGCACGCCAACGTCCGCCCACGCACATGACAGGGCAGGATGCGCCGCGCGACGATAACGACAAAGAACGCCAACCCGAAGCGTCCGCCGTTGTGGTCGAAACAGAAGACACGTCGGCTATCATCCGTCTCAATCGTCCCGCCGAACGCAACCCACTCTCGGTCAGTACACTCGAAGAATTAGACCGCGCCGTCTCCGCGCTCATCACACGCACGAGTATCTCCGTCATCATCTTCACAGGTACACGCAATGTCTTCGCTTCCGGCGCTGACATCCGCGAACTCCGCGCGCTCACACCAACCGCCGCACTAGAGTTTGCACGACGCGGCCAACGTCTCATGCAAAAAATCTCCGACGCGCCGCAACCCACCATCGCCGCCGTCAACGGCTACTGCATGGGCGGCGGCCTTGACCTCGCGCTCTCCTGCCATCTACGCGTCGCCTCGCCCGATGCTATCTTCGCGCATCCCGGCGCACGCCTCGGCATCATCACCGGATGGGGCGGCACACAACGCCTCCCTCGCCTCATCGGCACGGCGCGAGCGTTGGAGATGTTTACGACGGGAAGACGTTTGACTGGTAGCGAGGCTTACGAGATTGGGCTGGTTAATCGTCTCGGCAGAGATGTTCTCGAATGCGCCGGAGAGGTGGCGCGCAATAATCCTGACAGCCATCAGTTTTTTGAAAGCTACTGAATAAGGCTCCTGCAAAACATCGCCTTCTACTTTTTGAGAAAGCGCGCGATGCCCTTCTGGCAGTCTTCGGTCATGCGTGCGATGGCGTTGATGTCAACGCCGGATTGGAGTGCGGCGTCAAAGGTCATGCCGTCCATGTGATAGAGCAGACGCTTTGACAGCATGACGGCGGAGCGACTCACCTTCTCGAATCCGGCGACGTAAGTTTCCACTTCCGTATCAAACGTCGCATCGTCAAAGACGTGGTTGATGAGGCCGAGGCGTTCGGCTTCGTCCGCGCCGATTTCCGCGCCGCGCGTGATGAGTTCAAAGGCGCGTTTTTCCGAGACGTTGCGACGCAGAATTGCCATGACCATCGCGGGGACGAAACCGATTTTAACTTCCGGGTAGCCAAGTCGCGCCGTGCGTGAGGCGAGCACGATGTCGCAGGCCGTGGCGAGGCCGCAACCGCCCGCGAGCGCGCGTCCGTGGACGGCGGCGACGACCGGCACGCGCACACGCCTGATGAGCGCAAAGAGTTCCATGAGCGATTGGGCGTCTTCGAGATTTTCGGTGATTGAACTCTCGGAGATTTTCTGAAGCGCGGAGAGGTCTGCGCCCGAACAGAAATCCGCGCCCGCTCCTTTCAAGACGACGACGCGCACAGCATCATCGGCGTCCGCGTTGCGTAACGCTTCCTTGAGTCCGTTAATCAACGCATCATTCAAGGCGTTGCGCTTGTCTGGACGATTCAGCGTGATGCGCGCCTGCGCGCCTTCGACCGCATAAAGCAACGTTGCGTGGTCGTTCATAAGAGAGGTCGGAGGTCGGAGGTTAGTGAAGAAGTTTTTAACTGTCTTCTCGCTTCTTAGTCTCCGCCCGCTGCTCCTTCATTCTTCCAGAAAGGTGATAAGCGCGGCGTTGACTTCGACGTGTGACTCCTGCTGCACCCAATGACCGCTCGCGTGTAGACGCAATTCGCGGAACGGCGCATCGACGTAAGCCCCGACGCCGCGCACAGTCTCAGGAACGATTGCCATGTCGCGTTCCCCGTAGATGAAAAGCACGGGGACGCGAACGCGACCGTCGTCGTCTTCGAGTAAATCGCTCGGAGTGTTTTTGTCTTTCCGGCCTAACAATTCGCGCAACCGCTCACCGGGGCGCAGGAGCGAGCGGACGTTGGCGCGATAGTAATTAACGGCGGCGGTGAGCGCACCGGGCGTGCGGAGCGCGGATTTGTAGACGGCGAGGTCGGTGTCTGTGAACGTGCCGGGGCGCGACGTTTGTTTAAACATGCGTTCGAGGACGGCGAAATCGCCCGCGCGCATCCACCATTCGGGCAGTTGCGGAATCTGGAAAAAGAACATGTACCAACTTCGCAACATCTGCTTGAGGGTGATGTTTTTGCGCCATGCGGCGGGCGGCGGCACTTGCAGCGCCGCGAGTTTCCAGACGTATTCGGGATACTTCTGCGCCACCGCCCACGCCACGGCTGCGCCCCAATCGTGGCCGACTATCGCCGCCTCGCGCGCACCGAAATGACGCACGAGAGCCAGCACGTCATCCACCAACTTTTCCATCCGATAGTCTTCGACGCGCGGCGGTTTGTCGCTCAAGTTATAGCCGCGCAAATCCGGCGCGACCACTCTGTATTCGTCGCCGAGCGCCGTCAACTGATGCCGCCATGAATACCAACATTCGGGAAAGCCGTGCAGGAGTAAGACCAGACGTGAACCGCTCCCGCGCTCGGCGTAATGCAAGCGCACGTCGCCCACTTGCGCGTAGCCGTGACGAATGGACGGGTCGAGATTGATAAGTTCGCTGCTCATAATGATTCGTCAACGGTAAATCGTGAATCGTCCGTCGTCTATGCAATCAACGATTCAAAAGAGAGACGAATTACGAAGCGATGTTGAGTTGGTGCGCTTCGTCGTCGGGCACGTCAATCTCCATACGCAGGAGCGCGGTGGAGAAAGTTTTTCCTTGCGCGTCGGTCATGAGAGAGAGCGTGCCGCCGCCGCCGAGGCTTTCGTGCAAGAGGAAATTGAGCGCGGAGAGATTCGGCAACTCGAATCTTTCCACTTCGCCCTTGCAGATGCCCTCGAAATGTTTCTTGACGCGTGCGGCTGTCACTTCGCGCGCAAGCAGAGGATAGTATTCGTCGCGCAGAGCGATGAGGCCGACGTTGGCCGTGTCGCCTTTATCGCCGGAGCGTGCGTGCGCGAGTTTGATTAGTTGAATCCGCATGATGTTAAAGCCGCCTGTTGTTATTCCATCCGCGCGAGTCTTCTCCGTAGACTCGCTTCATCAACTTACGTCTTCGCGCCCTTGAAGTGCTCCGCCTCGAACAACGCGAGATGGTGAAATGCTACCACAACGAGCGCGTGATTGATTGTGCCGTCGGCGATGAGACGAGGGATGTCCGTGAGCGGTACAAGACGCACGACGGTGTGCTCGGTCGTGTCAAATTTCGGTTGATGTTGAAGCGTCACGTCGCGCGCGAGGTAGGTGTGGAGCCAGTTGTTTTGAATCGCGGGATTAGGTCGGGTGCTGCCGAGCGCGATCGCATCGCGCGATGTGGCGTAGCCCGTCTCTTCAAGTAGTTCGCGCATGGCGGCTTCGCGTGGCTCTTCGCCCTCGTCAACCATACCGCCCGGAATCTCCAACGAAACTTCCTCCGTGCCGTGGCGATACTGCTCAATCAAGACGACTTCCATCTTCGACGTGAGCGGAATGATATTCGTCCAGTCGGGCGCTTGGATGACGTAAAAATCGTGCGCGCGTCCGCCGCGTGGGTTCGCGCTCACATCGCGCCGCACTTGAAAGACACGGCAGTCGGCAATCGTCTCTGAACTGCGACGCTGCCATGCGTCGGGCGTCGGTGCAGCGTCGCCGTGTTTCGCTCCCGGTTCTCGTTTCAAACTTCGATGACCTCCACGCGGGGCTTGATTTCGGATTTCGGAATCAGCGCAGGCCAGTAGGCGACAATCTCTTCGACTTTGGGACGGCCTCCGGCGAAACCCGTCACGCCGGGCGGCCCCGTCAGGACGAGCGGCGCAATCTCTTTGGTAAAACGTTCGACCGCTTTCCGGTCTTCACCGCGCACGCCAATGCGGAATTGCACTTCGGGCAAATCGTTTGAAGGCACTCCGGCGAGCGCGCCGTGCGTGGCATTCGCGCCGACGAATTCCGTCAGGATGTGCTCGAAGCGCAGACCGAGACGGTCGAGACGTGCGCGCACGATTTTGTCCGCCGCCTCTGCCTTCTGATAAGCATCCGGCCACGAATAGACGAGCGTGCCGACGGCTTTGAAGCCCGCCGAATAACTGATGGAGACTTTCAAAAACTCGGTCGCCGGACGACCTTTGATGCCGTGGACGCGCACGCGGTCGCGTCCGGCGTCTTCGAGTTGAATCGTCGTGAAATCGGCGACGCAATCCGGCGTGATGTATTCGTGTGGGTCGCCCATCTCGTAGAGAAGTTGCTCCTTGATGGTCGGCACGGAGACGCGCCCGCCCGTGCCTTCGTGTTTGGTGATGAAGAAACTGCTGTCGGGAAATGCTTCGACGATGGGGAAGCCGACGCCCGCGAGGTCGGGGATTGATTGCCAATCGTACTGGCAATTCCCGCCGGAGCATTGCGCGCCGCATTCGATGATGTGTCCGGCGATGGTTCCGGCGGCGAGCCTGTCCCAATCGTTCTCCTTCCAACCGAATTCATGGATGATGGGCGCAAGCGTCAGTCCTGTATCGGTCGCGCGCCCGGTCACGACGACCTGCGCGCCTCCATCCAACGCCTCGACCATCGGCCACGCGCCGAGATAGACGTTCGCGCTCTGGATGCGTTCGCGCACCGTCGAAAGTGGTGCGCCAGTGTCCATGTTGCGGAGTTCTATTCCTCGCGCGAGGAAATCATCGAGCCGTTGCATGATGTCGTCGCCCGTCACGATGCCGATGCGTAGACGACCGCCGAGTCCGAGTTCGCGCGCCACTTCGGCGACTGCCGCCGCGCAACCCTGCGGATTGACGCCGCCTGCATTCGCCGTCACGCGTATATTTCGTTCGACGCACGCGGGCAGAATTTCTCGCATAAGCGGCACGAAGTCTCGCGCGTATCCGGCCTGCGGGTCGCGTGCGCGCTGTTTCTGCATAATCGACATCGTTACTTCCGCGAGATAGTCGAGCATCAAATAATCAATCTGCCCGCCTTCAACCTGACGCACGGGCGCATCCAGCATGTCGCCCCAAAACCCCTGCCCACTGGCAATACGTATCTTTTCCTTCATCTCACACACCAATCTCGCCGCCCTAATTTCCTTCCGAAAACACTATCCAAAACAATTCCGACGCCACTTCCGTCAGACCAAATCGAGCAGGCGGCGCATCCACTTTACGGACACGCCGCCCGTTGCCTCTCCGATTGCCGACCCATTTTGTCTATCCAACTCACATGGCATTCAGTGCACGGTCGATGCGAGTTGGCTTACGTCTGCTCAGCGACGCCGACGTGAAGTGCGACGGCCACCGCCGCCCGTCGTGAACGAAAACGTTTGTCGCTCGCCCGGCACGCTCGTCAGCGAAAGACCCGTCGAGCCGATGCGCCGTGCACGAACGGAGATGAACTGTGAAGTGGTTGCTGACGCTCCGGCGGATGTGCCGCTGGTATCTGTCGCTCCCGCTGCAGACCCCAGTTCCATCGTCACGGCGTGATAGCCGCGCGTCGTGCTGACGATGAAGCGTCCCGTGTGGTTCATGGAAGCACTCGTCAGAGTGTACTGACTGCCGGTCACGGTGAGCGTCGCCTCTTCACCCGTGACACCATGTTCGGTGTGAGTGACGCGACCCGTATATGTGCCGGAGAAGTCGGTGGCATCACCCGCGCCCATATTGCCCGTCGAAGTTCCGGTGGACGTGGTGGTTGTATCTTGCGTCGTGCCGGACGTGTCAGTCGTGCCTGATGTATCAGTGGTGTCGGCAGGCCGCACGGCGCGGCGACGACCACGACGACCACGACGCCAACGGCGCGTCGTCCTTCCCGTGTTGGCGTTGGCTTCGCCAGCCATGTCTGTGTTCGCGTTGGCATCCTGCGTGCCCGCCTCGGTCGTCATGTTGGTGTTGGCGTCCTGCGACGTGTTGGCTTCGGTGCCAGCGTCCATGTTGGCGTTGGCGTCCGCCGGAGTGCTCGCGGTGCGACGACCACGACGACCACGACGACGACCACGACGACTGTGCGTATTGGTGTTCTGCTGCGTGTCGCCCATCGTGGTGCTGCTATTGGTATTTTGCTCGTCGGTCGTGGTGCTGCTGTTGGTGTTCTGCGCCAGTACGGCGGTGTCAGAGATAAGCATGACGACCGAGACGACGAAGGCAGCCAAAGCGATAAACATCAATTTAGCGTTGCTCTTATTGCTCACGGATGTTCCTCCCATTAGTGGTGGTGAACCTCGTCACGCATCCGAAAAGCGGGCGTGTAAGAGGCGAAGTTTTGCGACCGCTCGAAATCCCTATCCGAAAAGTTCTTGCAATCAAGCGCCGAGGGGGAGCCGCTTGCGGTTCTGGCGCGACCGGACGCGTCGGATGAGTTTGACGTGTGCGTCCTCTGACACACAAATAAAACTACTGAAGCCTGACCGTCGCTGCTCCATCCGGCGACGAAGGGGAAAAGACAGGGGAAACTGTAAATCGTTCGAGTGTGCACAGTGTCGCACAAGAGGCGACCCGCTTGCACTAAAATTTCTTCCGTCCGCGCTCTCTCTGTTCTCGCCGACGTGCTTTTCTTACACGCGCTCCGGCCTCAGACGAGCGAGGGCGGCAGGATGAACTGGCCGAGATGCGGGCCGTCGTAGTTGAGACTCAGGCGCAGGGCGAGTTCGAGCGCATCGCGTGTCTCCTCCGGCACAATCACGGCATCGACAAAGCCGCGCGCCGCCGCATACTTCGCATCAAGTTGCTGGTCGTAGTCGGCGCGCACGCGTTCCATCTCGGCCTTCAACTTCTCGTCAGGCTCGCTGCCTTCGCGTTTCAACTTCTCAAGTTGCGTCCCGTAGATGGCCTGCACCGCCGACTCGCCTTCCATCACGCCCATGCGTCCGGTCGGCCAACTAAAGATAAAATCGGGGTCGAAGCCCTGTCCCGACATCGCGTAGTAGCCCGCGCCCGACGCGTGATTGATGGTCAGGACAATCTTCGGCACGTTGGCCGTCGCCATCGCTTCGACGAAACGCGCGCCCGCGCGAATGATGCCGGAATGCTCCGCGTCGGCTCCGACCATGAAGCCCGACACGTCCTGCACGAAGACGAGCGGCGTCCGATGCCGATTGCACACGTCGATGAAGTAGGCGACCTTTTCGGCGGACTCGGTGTAGATGATGCCGCCGAAGCGCGGTTGACCGCCGCCCGAAGGGCGCACCATGCCGCGATGGTTGGCAATGACTCCGACCTGTATGCCGCGTATGCGCGCGTGGGCGCAAATCATCTCTTTCGCGTAGTCGGCCTGAAACTCGTCGAGGTGTCCTTCGTCGAGCAAACAACGCAGGACTTCGCGCGCATCGTAGGGCTGACGGTGGTCTTCTGGAATCAACTCGTAGAGGTCTTCGGCGGGACGCGCCGCCTCCGTGCTCTCCGCGACCGACACGGCGCTCTGAGGATTCAAGGGAAGTTCGGAAATCACTTCGCGTATCTTGGCGATGCACGCCGCATCGTCTGCGACGCGATAATGCGCGACACCTGAAAGTTCCGTGTGCGTGCGTGCGCCGCCGAGAGTTTCGTTGTCGATAGTCTGCCCCGTCGCGCCCTTGACGAGATTCGCACCGCCCAATCCCATGAATGACGTATTCTCCACCATGATGATGATGTCGGAGAGCGCGGGCAGATACGCGCCGCCCGCCACGCACGGCCCCATCACCGCCGCAATCTGCGGCACATGGAGGTAGCGACGCATAATCGAGTTGTAATAGAAGATGCGCGCCGCGCCGTACTGACCCGGAAAGACGCCGCCCTGATACGGCAAATTCACGCCCGCCGAATCGACCAGATAGATAATCGGCACACGCGAACGCATCGCAATCTCCTGTGCGCGCAAAATCTTCTTAATCGTCTCCGGCCACCACGAACCCGCTTTGACCGTCGCATCGTTTGCCACGACGACCGTCTCGCGTCCGCCGACGCGCCCCGTCGCCATCACGACGCCCGCCGCCGGAGCGCCGCCCTTGTACTCGTCATAGGCGACGAGCAAACCAATCTCCTGCGAGAAGGAATCGCGGTCGAAAAGCAACGCGATACGTTCGCGTGCAGTGAGTTTGCCCTGTTGGTGTTGCCGTTCGATTTTATCGGGGCCGCCGCCGCGACGCAGTTTGGCCTCAAGACGCCGGAGGTCTTCGACCAGAGCGCGCATGCGCGTGCGTTTCTCGTTCGGCACGTTCGCGTGCGCCTCAGTCTTCTCCCCGGAACCTTTTGACATCACAGATGTATTCACCCGTTCGAGGCCGGACGCGCTCGTCGCCGAGTTAGTGCGCCATCCGACGGAAACTTTTTCAGGTCTTAGAGCTTTGTTTTGTTCAAAAATAGCATAGGACGGCGACGCCTGACAACGCGACTGTCAGGACGTTCGGCGGGAGACGGATAACGACATCTTATCCGTCAGATGCGTATGCGGACGGAGGTTGTACGAGCGAGAAATGGAGGAGCGGCAGCATTCGACCGGGGATGGAACCGGAAGCGATTTCACCGACGCGAACCGCTCCCATCCGTAGATAAAAAGATTCGGCGAAGGGGTCTGCGGGAATCGCCATGCGCTCGAATCCGAGGCGTCTCGCCGTCTCACACGCATGTTGCCACAGACGCTTTCCGAAGCCTTCGCCAATCGCCAACGGCTCAATGTAGAGATGGTTCAATTCAACTTCGGAACCCGCATCGTCGAGCGCAGACGCCTCACGCAGACTATAGAAACCGGCGATACGGCCTTTCGTCTCCAACACGTAAAAAGGATACGCCGCGAGGTCGGCGGACGTAAGCGTGAGTTCGGCGCGACATGCCACCAAGAACTGCTCGTCGTAACCCCAGTAGCCTTTCGAGCGTAGCGCGAGTTCGCTGAGCGACACGGCTTCGTCAGGCTTCGCTGCGCGAATCACGTTCTCTGCGCGCGCATTCTCCGTCATGGAATCCTCACTTGCCCGTGTCGAATCGTCGCACGCAGGTTTACTGTCGAAGCGCCCTGAGTAACTCGCCGACATTGGCCTTCTCCGGCACGCCTTCCAAGATGTTAACGTGCGTGCCGCGTCGCTGTAAGACGACTCTGCCCTCGCGTGTCTGCCAGATGCGTTGCACGTTGTTCGCCTCGTCGGGCGCAGATTTGAGAGCGAGCGCCTTTTGATAACGCAGGGCGGTGCGTTTGGCGTAAGCGTCGAAAAATTCCGTGGCGTCCTGCTCCGTGTCCCAGACGGTGAGTTGCGCGAGAAGGATGCTCTTGGTGCGTGGCTGCTCGTAGAGCGCGAAGCGGTCGCCGCCCCATCCGGCGGTCGCCGTCTTCGACTCCGCCGACGCCTTCAAAAATTCGTCCAGAATCAAGTACAGACCCCACTCGCCGTTGACATCATTGCCGACGCGCTTCCATCCCGCGCCGAGACGCGCGGCGAGGTCGGGCATCTGTATTTTGACGGGCGACTCACCCGCGAAATATTTTTCGGCGTGAAGAATCTGCTCGGTCGATTCGGGCAACTTGCCGAAGGCTTGAGAGACGGCTTCCCAACCGCCGCGCTTGAATAGTTGCGCCGCAAAGGAGGTTCCCTGTTCATAAGGAAACAGCAGCGATTCGCGCAGGGCGCGCGGCGCGCGGTCAATCTGCTCGTTGGAGGAACCGCTCCCGCCCATCGCCCTCAACATCGCAAAGGCGCGCAGAGGGCTACGCAGGATGTACTGCGTCATGGCGAGCGTGGCGTCGCCTTCGACGAGCGCATGCGCCGCCAGTTCAGCGTCGCCCTCCTCCTTCGGCCACTTTTCCAGACGACGCAGGTTGAAATGCTGGTCTTGCAGCGCGTGTACTAGTTCGTGTGCGATGACTGGCTTTTGACCGTCAACGTCAATCCAGTCGGCGAGATAAAATTGCTGCGTCTTGGGGTCGTAGTAACCCGCGACCTGTTCGGTGTAAAGACCGATAATGAAGGGGTGGAATTGAAAATCGGCGGGCACCAGTCCGAATTTTTTCAACGTGAGTTCGGAGGAGCGCATGTCTTCGGGCGTCGAATCCTCTTTGAGCTTCTGAATCACCATGTGCCTGATTTCGTCGCGCGTCTGCGCTCCGCTCTTAACCTGTCGCAGCACGGCGAGTTTTCTGAGTTCGCTCGTCTCCTGTAAAACTTCGGCAGTCGCCGCAATCACCGCCGCGTTCTTCGGATTAACCGCCGCGCTCTGCGCCTGTTGCGCGAAGACGACGCGCGATGCGCTGCCCGACAACACGGCGACGACCAAAAGAAGCCGCGCCATCAGGGTCGCGATTTGCGGTTTGATTTTCTTTGACATCTTGAACCTTTCGCTTTTATAGTCCGCCTGAAACCCGTAGAGATGAGTTTACACGAACCCGCGCTCGCCGGAAGCATGGAGCAGGAGGCTTTTTTTCAGATGACGGAAATACCTGACGACGATGCTTTGCTCGACGTGTGGCACGAAACCACTCTGCGCGTCCGCTACGCCGAAACAGACCAGATGGGCGTCGTCTATCACGCCAACTATCTCATCTGGTTCGAGATAGGCCGCACGGAGTTTTGCCGTGCACGCGGCTTTTCCTACCGCGACATGGAAGCCGACAGCAACGCCTTTCTCGTCGTCGCCGAAAGTTACTGCCGCTACAAGGCTCCCGCGCGCTACGACGACGAATTGCTCGTTCGCACACACGTCACGGAACTGCGCCGCCGCTCCGTCCGCTTCGGCTACGAAATCGTACGCCTCTCCGACGACCACATCATCGCCGAAGGCGAGACAGGCCACGTCGTCACCGATGCCAACGGTCGTGTCATCTCCATGCCCGACATCTACCGTCAACTTCTCAGTTCCAAACCCGTCGCTGCCAACGCTTCGTCCGCCCCGCCAATCCCGCCGCGCGGCGGTCGCGTGCCCGAAGAAGGAGCGCCATGAGAAATTAAAAATGAAGAAGGTAAAATGAAAAAAGGCGGAAGCGATTCTAGCAACGCTCCCTTTTACATTCTTAATTTTGCATTTTTAATTCTTAGGATTCGTGTTTAAGAAAGAGGCGCGAGATTTCGCGTGCGCGTCCGGTGGCGTCGTCGATGTCGATGAGCGCGGCGCAGATGTGTACGTCGCCGCGCGAGTGTTCGGCGCGTTTGTGGATGGGTGAGGTGAAACGTGCGATAACGTCTTCGCGTTCCATGCCGATGCAGCCCGCGTAGCTTCCGGTCATGCCGATGTCTGTCAGGTAGGCCGTGCCATTGGTCAAAATTCGCTCGTCGGCGGTCTGGACGTGTGTGTGCGTCCCGACCACCGCCGAGACGCGACCGTCCAAATACCAGCCCATCGCGGTCTTCTCAGAAGTCGCCTCGGCATGCATATCGACGAGACGCACACGCACGCTCTCATCGAGCGACGCCAGCAACTCGTCGACGGCGCGAAAAGGGTCGTCTATCGGAGGCATAAAGACGCGCCCCATGACGTTCAAGACGGCGACGCGAACGCCGCGCACGTCGCCCACCCACATGCCGCTTCCAGGCGAATTTGGCGGATAGTTTGCCGGGCGCAGCAGCCTGCGTTGACGTTCGAGGTAGGGGATAACTTCGCGTTTGTCGTAGATGTGATTGCCGGAGGTCATCACGTCGATGCCGGAAGCGAAAAGCTCGTCGGCCAGCGACGGGGTAATGGAAAAACCGCCCGCCACATTTTCGGCATTCATCACGACGAAATCGACCGCGTGCTGCTCGCGCAAATCCTGTATGCGTTCGAGCACGGCGATACGACCGGGGCGCGCCACCACATCTCCAAACATCAAGACTCTCATACTTCACCCGTCCTCGAAACTAAACCTCTCGCCCGCGCGTCGCCTCGCCGCTCAAAGCGAAAGCGCGGCTCACTTGTTTCAGCGAGCCGCGCCCTCTGTGTTACCACACTACTCTATCGAACAACTTGTCGATACTATGTTGGATAGTAAGCTAAGATAACTCAGACCGGATTGTGCGCTTGTCAGCCCCCAATGCCGACAGAAGCAGCGCGTCCGACCCGTCTGAGGCTTCAAATAGTGGCTAGAGGGAAATCCGCCGTGGCCGTTCCGAGGCCGTGATTGAAACCTGCGTAACAGGTGGGAGTCCTTTTAGAAGCCGCAGCCTCTGGCGTTCCCTAACAGTGAGGGAATGCAACTGGCTTGATACGGCATCGGTCTCCCTTACAAACGGCATTGGCTCAATCATCTTATCGGTGGACGAACCCCGCAGACTGAACTCCCTCAGCCATGCATCATACTACCACAGCCCACACGCCGAGCGAAAGAAGCTTTTTGAACGGCATTTGAAGACAGACGTGCGCCGTTCGGAGTAACGTTTTCGGACGCTTCCGTGGTCTAAAAAACGAAGTTTTGCCGTGAATTTCAGCTAAAAGCGATGGTGCTTGTGTTGGCGGTCTGTTGTTCGGAGGCAGCCGTGCGAGTCTTGAGAAGGCGGTCGAGCATCTCTGCACATTCGGCGCTGCGGGCGGCGAGTTGCGAGTCGGTCTGTTCATGCAGACGCTTGAGTCGATGGAGTTCATCGGCGATGTGGAGCGCGGCGAGGATGGCGACTTTGAGCGAATCGACCGTGAGCGTGCCCGAAGAAATTTCGCGCATCCGTCGGTCAACGAACTCGGCCAGTCCGGTGACATATTCGCTGTCGCCATCGGAGCGAATATTGTAGGTCTGGTTATAGATTTCGACACGGATGGTTGGCGTTCCCACGGTGTCGGAAGGGCCTTTGATTGCGCTCATACGTTCGTTGGTCTCCGCCAATTATTTACGCATCACCTCAACCGCTTCGGGGTCGAGCACGGCGATGGCGTCGAGCATCGCTTCGACCTTCATCCGAATCGTATCGCGCTCCGCGAGCAGACGCTCGACCTGACCTTCAAGCCGTTCCTTTTCATCGAGCAGCCCGCCCAACTCGCGCCGGACGGATGTGACCTCACGCTCAAGTGCTTCCTTCTCCTGACGAAGCGTTTTCGTCAGTTCGATGGTGCGGTAAATTTTGTCTTCAAGATGCGAGAATTTTTCTAGTCCGGTTAAGCCGACCATCGCTTCTCCTCAAAAATCATGTGCCTCAAAACTGCCGACCGATTATCCGACTTCACAGCCGCAAGCGCAAGAGCAATTGCGAGATGTCGGAAGCGATGAGTCAGTTAAAAACAGAACTGATTTCACCGGCCTCCGCCCTATGGTCGCTAACCTCTAATTTGCGCGCCGGAATTTTCTTTCAACGCTTCGATGATGCGAGCATGCATCACGTCAACATCTTGGTCGCGCAGCGTCCGTTCGTCGGCGCGATATTCCAGACGCAACGTGACGGAGCGTTTCCCTTCCGGCAAGTTCGCGCCTTCAAATACATCAACCAGCGACACACCGCGACATTCCTCGATGCCGGGCGCAAGCGCCGCGCGCTTCAGCTCCGCAAACGTCGTGCGTCGTTCGATAAGGAGGGAGATGTCGCGCACGATGGAGGGGAAACGCGCGAGCGGCGTGTACCGCACGACCCTTTCCGCGGATGATAACAACGAACCGAAATCCACTTCCGCGACGTAGACGGGCTGGCGGAATTTATATGAAGCGTTCAACTCCTCCGCGAGCCTGCCGAGCGTGCCGACGGCTTGACCGCCGACGCTCACGCTCGCCGCCTGTCCTTCGCGCAAGTGCCGCGCGCTCGTCGCGGCGAACTCCAACTCCCCCACGTTCATCGTATCGGCGGCGGCTTCGAGTGCGCCCTTCAAATCATAAAAATCGAGTTCGCGCGCCGCGCCCGCCGCACGCCCTTCTTCGGTCGCGCTGCCCGTCAACACAAGCGCAAAACTCTCGCGCTCGTCGATCACCACGCTGCCCGCCGCATCCTCATGCGACCTGAAAACGCGCCCCAACTCGAACAGGCGCACATTGCGCGTACCGTGATTGAAATTGTGGCGCACGGCATCAAGCAGGCCGGGCAGCAGCGTCGGGCGCATCCGCGTCGCGTCTTCGATAATCGGATTGCTCAAGGAAACAAGGCGAATCTCGTTGTTTCCGCTCGACCCGTTTTCGTTTTCAACCGCGTCGCTTTTGACGGACAGTAGCGTCGGCAGAAGTTCAAAGCGACCATCGTGTGCTGCGTCGATAAAACTAAAACTGATGGCCTCGTCGAAACCGTTCGCCGTCAGGGCAAGACGCGCCGCTCGCATCTGCTTGTCCCACGGTCGAAACTCGCCAGCGACGTTTCCGGCAGGGAGTTCATCTTGAATCTTTTCATAACCCGCATGGCGCGCCACTTCTTCAACTAAATCCTCTTCGCGTTCGATGTCGCGTCGCCACGTCGGAGCGACGAAAGACGCCGCCTCACTCCCGTTCGCATCCTCCGCACGCAATGCCAAACCGAGCGCCGTCAGAATCCTGACCGATTCTTCAGGCGCAACGTCCAGACTCGTCAGCGCCTTGACCCGCGCAAAACGCATCCGCACGACCGGGGCCACAGGGCGATGCGAATAGACATCAATCGCGTCTTCCGTCGCCGTGCCGCCCGCCAGTTCGCAGATAAGCGCGGCGCATCTCTCCGAAGCCATCAACGCGCCTTCGTAATCCACACCGCGCTCGAAACGATAAGAAGCCTCCGTGTTGAGTCCGAGCACGCGCGCCGTACGACGCACCGACTCAGGATTGAAATACGCGCTTTCAATCAACACGTCACGCGTCGCATCCGTGACTTCCGTCTCTTCACCGCCCATCACGCCCGCCAGCGCGACCGCGCGCGACCCGTCGGCAATCACCAGCATCTCTTCATCAAGCACGCGCTCGACGCCATCGAGTGTCCTGAGCCGTTCGCCCGCACGTGCGCGCCGGACGATGATGCGTCGCTCGGCGAGCGTGTTTAAATCGAAGGCGTGAATCGGTTGACCGAGTTCGTGTAGGACATAGTTGGTGATGTCTGCGACGTTGTTGATTGGTCGCTGCCCGATGGCTTGCAGACGCTCCGCCAACCACGCGGGCGACGGCGCGACGCGCACGCCGCGTACGACGCGCGCCGTGTAACGCGGACAAAGAGCGGCATCTTCGATTTCGACGGAAGCGAAGCCATCGGTGCGTCCATCGGTCGCGGCGGGTTGTGCGTCCGGCAGGCGCACGACGCCTCTCAGCATCACCGCCGCTTCGCGCGCCACGCCGAGATGCGAGAGACAATCGGGACGATTTGAACCGATGTCAAAATCCAGCACGTAATCGTCGCCCGCTTCGTGTACGGCGTCCACCGCCAAGCCGACCATAGTTAATCGGTCGGCTAGTTCACGCGGCGGAGGCAGCGTCGCGTCACACAAATCGCGCAGCCACTTGTAACTGATGTTCATAAGCGATAAATGATAAATGGTAAATGGCGAATGGTGTTCGGAGAATGATTCTCCATTCACCACTGACTATTTACCGTCTACCTTTAAGAGAATTGTTCGAGGAAGCGCACATCGTTCTCGAAGAGAAGGCGGATGTCGTCGAGCGCGTACATGAGGCCGCACATGCGGTCGATGCCGAAGCCCCACGCGAAACCGGAGAACTCTTCGGGGTCGATGCCGACTCCTGTGAGCACGTTTGGATGCACCATGCCACAGCCGCCAAGTTCAATCCAGCCTGTACCTTTGCAGAGACGACAACCCGTGCCGCCGCATTTGAAACAACTGAAATCAAACTCGGCGCTCGGCTCGGTGAACGGGAAATACGATGGGCGAAAGCGCGTCTGAATGTCTGCACCGAAGACGCGACGCAGGAACTCCGTAATCGTTCCCTTCAGGTGCGCCATCGTGATACCACGGTCAACCAGCAGCCCTTCGAGTTGGAAGAACATCGGATTGTGCGTGGCGTCGGGCGTGTCGCGTCGGAAGACTCTGCCGGGCGCAATCACGCGCAGGGGCGCACCGCGTCGCTGCATCGCATGAATCTGCACGGTCGAAGTTTGCGAGCGTAGGGCGTAGCCGTCGGTGGTATAGAACGTGTCGAGCGGACTCTTCGCCGAATGATTTTCAGGGATGTTGAGCGCGGTGAAATTATAGAAGTCGGTCTCAATCTCCGGCCCGTCCTCCACCGCATAACCCATCGCCACAAACACGTCTTCCAGACGCTGCCACATCAGCGTAATCGGATGAAGATGTCCGCGACGCGGACGCCTCCCCGGCAACGTCACATCCAGACGCTCGCGCTCCGTGCGCGCGGCGGCGGCGTGCTCTTGCAGAGTTTTCTCCACGGCGTCCAACGCGCCCGCGATTTCTGTTTCAAACTGCTGAATGAGTTGACCGAAGGCCGCGCGCTCGTCGGCAGGCACACGACCGATTAACTTTTTCAGACCCGCGAGCGCGCTCTTTCGTCCCGTATGCCGCGTACGCACATCCGACAATTCGCGCAGAGCGGCTTCGGCGTCGCCGGGCGCGAGTCGTTGGGCGTCGTCAGTGTTTTGAAAGCGCGCGAAGCGTCCGAACTCTTGCTCGAACGCTTCGCGGACGGCTTCTATTTCTTTTTGATGTTCGCTTACTTCAGAACTCATCAGGAGTCCTCGTCAAACTCTATGCTGCGGCTTGTCGTTGCTGTCCGTCGGCGAGTGCACCTTTGGCCTGTCCGGCCAGTTCGGCGAATGCATCGGGCGAATTGACGGCCAGATCAGCCAAAACTTTTCTATCCAATTCGATTCCCGCACTCTTTAAGCCGTGCATAAACTGCGAATAGTTGAGGCCGTTGAGACGCGCGGCGGCTCCGATACGAACAATCCACAGACTGCGGAAGTCGCGCTTCTTCAGTTTGCGTCCCGTGTAAGCGAAATTGAGGCCGCGCTCGATGGACTCTTTCGCCGAACGATAGAGTTTCGACTTCGTTCCGCGATAGCCCTTCGCAAGTTTAAGTATCTTTTTGCGCCGCTCCGTGCGCTTATTTCCACGTTTTGCCCTCGGCATAACAAAAACCCTCCTCTTCTAAGGGATGAGGGCGGAAGGATGAGGGATAAAACCAATGCTTGGTTCATCTCCCTTTCATCCCTCATCCCTCATCCTTCATCCCTTGCTTAGCTTCGCCCGTAGGGCAGCATGTTCTTAACACGTTCCATGTCGGACTCGGATACGAGCACGTCAATATCGAGAATACGTTTCCGCTTGGCGGATTTCTTCGTCAGGATATGGCGCGCGTGCGAATGTCCGCGTTTGATTTTTCCGGTCGCGGTGGTGCGGAAACGCTTCGCCGCTCCCTTATGAGTTTTTAGTTTAGGCATCATGACTCCTTAATAAAGTTTTGCGATTCCGCAACACACAGACGCTTGCTCGTTGACCAACGACGACAAAAAAACTGCTTGTCTTTCATCGTCTAGCGTCCGCCGTCTATTGACTGGCTCGAATCGCCAACAAAATTTCTATACCCTCTGCTCTCCGGCATCGGGCACTGTTGCCGCGCCGGGTTTGTTGTCGCCCTCGGCGGTCTTGGCGCTGCTCTCAGGCTTCGGACTGCTTTCAGACTTCGCGCTGCTGCTATCAGGCTTCGGGGCGCTACTGCTACTGCCCTTGTGTCGTTTGGGGGCGAAGATGAGAAACATCTGGTTGCCCTCCATGCGCGGTCGCGCTTCGACCTCGCCGACATCCGTCAAATCTTTTTCGAGTTTTTCGAGAAGTTCCGCGCCGAGTTCACGGTGCGTGATTTCGCGTCCACGGAAGAAGATGGTAGCCTTCACCTTGTCGCCGTCCGTGAGCCATTCGCGCGCGTGCTTCATCTTGAAGTTGTAGTCATGGTCGTCCGTGCCGGGGCGAAACTTTACTTCCTTAACGGTGATCACGACCTGCTTCTTCTTGGCCTCGTTCGCCTTCTTCTTGGCCTCATACTGAAACTTGCCGAAATCAATAATACGGCACACGGGCGGGTCGGCGTTCGGCGCGACTTCCACCAAATCGAGTCCCTGCTCGCGCGCACGCCGCACGGCATCGCGCGTCTCCATGATGCCAAGCTGTTCGCCATCGTCGCTGATGACGCGCACGGACGGCACACGTATTCTTTCATTGATGCGCGCTATCGGAGCGCGACGATTATCAGGGCGCTGACCACGGCCACGAAATCCTGAAATTGTTCCACCTCCTGTGTTTGAGTAACGAGTGATGCGCGACGTGTGGCGAGTTAAAGACAGTTGTTTTAATTCACCACTCCGCGCTCAGCATTCATCACTTATTCGTTTGTTAGGGCGCGCGACTTGACGAGTCGCTGCGCCATCTCCCGAAACTCTTCGAGCGACATCACGCCGAGGTCGCCCTTTGTGCGTTCGCGCACGGCGACCTTGCCGTCTTCCATCTCGCGGTCGCCCAGAACGAGCATGAAAGGAATCTTCTGCATCTGCGAGAGTCGAATCTTCGCGCCAATCTTTTCGCTCCGCAGGTTGGCTTCGACGCGCAATCCCACCGCACGGAGTTCACGTTCAACCTCTTGCGCGTACTCGTTGACCCTATCCGTAATCGGCAGCACCGCCGCCTGCACAGGCGCAAGCCACATCGGAAACGCGCCCGCGTAGTGCTCGATGAGAACGCCGAAGAAGCGTTCGATGGAGCCGAACAACGCGCGATGCACCATCACCGGACGATGCGGTTTGTTGTCTTCACCGATGTACTCAAGTTGAAAACGCTCCGGCAGATTGAAGTCCCACTGAACCGTTCCGAGTTGCCAGAGACGACCGATGGCGTCTTCAATCTTGAAGTCAATCTTCGGCCCGTAGAACGCCGCTTCGCCCTCCATCCGCTCGTAAGGGATGCCCCGCGCGTCGAGCGCCTGGGCGAGCGCAGCTTCGGCTTTCGTCCAATCTTCTTCCGCGCCGAGATAGAGCTTGCTCGTATCGTTGCCTTTGACGGAAAGCTCGAATTTGACCTTATCGAACCCGAACGTGCCGAAAACCTCGTTGACAAAATCGACGCAATCGCCAAGCTCTCTGGGCGCTTGTTCGGGCGTACAGAAGAGATGCGCGTCATCGACCGTGAAGCCACGCACGCGCATCAAGCCGTGCAGCGCGCCCGACAACTCTGCGCGATAGACCGTGCCCATCTCGCCGTAACGTTGCGGGAGGTCGCGGTAGGAGCGTTGCTGCGATTTATAGATGCCGATGTGAAACGGGCAGTTCATCGGCTTGAGACGAAATTCCGTCTCTTCGATGTTGGTCGGCGCAAACATCGAATCGCCGTAGTTCTGCTCATGCCCGCTTATCTGCCACAGTTCGCGCTTAGCGATGTGCGGCGTATAGACGAGGCTATAATGACGCCGGACAAGTTCTTCGTAGAGGTAATCTTCCATCTGCTTACGCACCTGCGCGCCCTTCGGATGCCAGAAGATTAACCCCTGCCCGTACTCCTCCTGAATCGAAAAGAGGTCGAGTTCGCGTCCCAGACGACGATGGTCGCGCCGCTCGGCCTCCTCACGTTGCTTCGCCCACGCATCGAGTTCTTCTTGCGTGAAGAATGCCGTGCCGTAGATGCGTTGCATCTGCGGACGCTCGGCGTCGCCCATCCAGTATGCGCCCGCGAGCGAGAGGAGTTTGAAGGCTTTGAGGCGGTTCGTGTTCGGGACGTGCGGCCCCAGACAGAAGTCGATGAAAGGCGAGCCGTCGATGTAGTAGACGCTGACCGTCTCGCCGCCCTTATCGGCAATCAACTCGCATTTCAGAGGTTCGCCGCGCTTATCAAACACACGCAACGCTTCCTCCTTCGTAATCTCTTCACGTCGATACGCGAGATTGCGTTTGGCAATGTCGCGCATGCGCTTTTCAATCACGGGCAGGTCGTCTTCGGTCAACTGCTGCGGCGCGATGACATCGTAAAAGAAGCCGTAGCGCGGGTCGTCGAGCAGCGCGGGGCCGATGCCGAGTTTGGTTTCGGGAAAGAGGTCGAGCACCGCCGCTGCCAGAAGGTGCGCCGCCGAATGGCGTATCACATCCAACCCTTCGCGCGTCTGCGGCAAGACGGGTTCTATCTCGACGGTCATCGCTTCGCCGCCTTCTCCGTCTCCGTTGGCATGTGGCATCACGACATCAAGCCGCGCCGCCAAATCGACTTCGCGTTCGCCGATTTTGGCCGCGAGAGCCTGTTTCGCTAAATCGCGGTTGAGTTGGCGCAGAGCTTCGCCCACCGTCGCCGAAGACTGCACCAGCGCCGAAGCGCCGTCCTTCAATTGCACGTTTATTTCACTCATTGCCTAAATTCTTCGCAAAAGTCTTGTTTGCCCAAACGGAGACGAGCAGCACAACAGATGCACTGCGTCGCTGCGTGCGAGCGCGTGTCCCCACAAAACGGGGCGACCTCGCGGATGCAAGAAGCGTCAAACCGGAAAACTTTTTGTATCGTGCGTCCGAAGACGACTCGTACAGATTGGATTCGACAGAAGCGCCCTTGCCCGCCGACATGCCCGTCTCTAGTAGAGACTGGGGTCGCCCGCGTTTATTAAAAACGAAACGTAGTTCGAGTTATCACTGGCAAAGGTCTTCTGGAGCTCACTGTCGAAAAATGGAAAATGGTAGGCGCGTGCGGATTTGAACCGCAGACCCCTACCGTGTCAAGGTAGTGCTCTACCCCTGAGCTACGCGCCTAAAACTTTCAAAAACACTCGCTTCAATCAACAGAAAAAGCGGAGTTGGTAAGTTAACAAACGCTCTCCGTGCCTGTCAAGCCGTGAGGTTTGACAACAGACGGAGAGCGATTCTGACAACGGTTTGCGCGAACGGCAAACTAAGGCTTTCGTGAGTCGGTGGCCTGTATGCCTACGCGGAGAGCGCCTGTTTAGCGTAGGTCAATGGTGAAGGCTTTGCTTAGTTCGTCCTCGGCTCTGAGTTCCTGTGTGGAGAAGTAGTTGCTCTGAGATTGCAGTGCTTCGACGAGAGTCCTGCGTGGCACTTCGGTCTTATCTTTGGTGTGCCCGTGTTTGCCCTCCATCGTCGAGACAAACGTTTGGAGCCGTCTGGAAGAAGACTTGGGACTCTTCTTTTTGAACATCTCCCAGAGCGATTTCGGATTAGCGTTGCGGCTGCCGTGATGCCCGACCTTGTACAAATCCACATCCTCAAGCAGCGCCTTGAACTGCGGATTTTTCTTGGCTTCGGCGAGGGCGTAATTCCAGTTTTCAATCTGCGCATCGCCGGGAAAGAGCAGTTTTTTGCCGCCCGTTTCAAAGTGGAGGATGACGCTGGTGTTGTTCATCACGCTGTCGAGGATACGAACAATCTCAAGCATCTGGCTGCCGCGAATCGAGTTCATGCGACGGATAAACCATCTCATATGCGGCGGCATGAGTTGCGTTGCCGAACGCATGGCGACACCCGGGAATAGTGGTTCGGCCTGCTCTCTGAGAGGTTTTCCGGCGGATGCCTGCAACTGCCAGAACTCGGCGGCATCCTTTGAACGCATCTTGGTAATCTCCTTCGACTGCGTTAGGTCGGGCGGCCCAAGCACGCGCACCGTTACGCCCGGCAACTCGTTGCCGAGGTCGAGCGGGTTAACGAGGTCGGCGTTGACGTAGAGAGCGCGCCCTCTGCGACCCATCTCCAACAGGTTCTCTACCGCCGGACGGTTGCTGATATTGTCCTCGCCGAGAAAAGCGAGTTGGGCGGCGAGCGCAGCATTCTGACCGCCGTTACTCAGGAAACTCGCTGCATTTCTAGCCATTTCGGCCACCGCCTGCATGTCTGTGAGCGTCTTGGCGAAGGCGACGCTTTTGCCGGGCGAGACTTCGATGGCGCGCTTCGCGTCTGTCCGCGCGTCAGGGTCTTCCGTCCACGGCTGGATAACGATATTGGGTTCGCACTCGCGGATAACGTCGCCGGAGGCAGTGCCGCTTTTGTTGGTGGCAAAGCCGCTGATGTGGTCTTTGTGGCGATGCGTGGCGACGACGATGTGGAGTTTCCCGTTGCACCTTCGCTTGATGTCATTGGCGACCTGAAGAAGCAAATCTTTGGGAGCGTCTGCTGGCAATTCGGTGCTGCCGAAATCAATCAGCACATGTCGCCCCGCTGCTCCGTAATGAAAGGTCAAGAGATAACAGTCGCCGAAACCCATCTGGTAGCTGCGAAGCGTCAGTTTGTCCGGCTTGGAACTTTTGTTGATTGAGTTCGACCGTGATTTATTAGGGCTTTTCGACTTGGCGCGTGTGGTCTTTTTCGACGTAGTTGTCATTTTCCAATTTTTCTCCTTCGATGGGGAAAATTCCGAATCGCTTCCGGTGCATCTGCGAGAAGCGTCTTGCTGCATCAACACCCTGCATTTCACTCTTGAACGCGCCGTACTCCCAGAGATACTCCAAACGGCGCGTCTGTCGTTCGGGGTTCAAGAGACGGTTGCGGATGTGGAATTTGACGCGCCCGAACTCGTCGAAAATCAATGCGCCGCCGCCATAGAGCACGACCTCCTGTGTGTCGCGCATGCCGGGCGGTTTTTTGATTCCGAGGTGTTTCATCTCGGAGGCTTGGAGGTTGATTATCTGATGATATTCGGCCACGGTTTCTCTGAGCGTGAAACCGTCGTCGGGGTTGACGCGCACGCATGGGCGCACCGACAGCACGCGCGTGTAGGCTTGGTCTTCGAGGCCGAGCGCCGTCCGGTTTTCCCAGATGAAACGAAACATTTCGTCTTTATCTCGAATCAACGATTCGAGATGAATACGGTTGTAACGGAATTCGCAATCGGGTGGCTCCCATACGCCGGCCTCCGCGCCATCGCCTTTGGAAGTCGGCTCCATGCCGTAGGCTTTGAAGCTGTCGAGCAGGTTCTTGCGGAATTTGTATTTCGAGTCGTCGGGTCGGATTTCGCGGTCGGCGGTGAGCATCGCGCTCAGGAAATCGCAAAACTGAATATCCGAGGGCGGCGTATAGTCGAGCGCGCGGATAACCATCGTCAACAGATAGTCGGCGATGTTCGCGCCCTCCTCGACGACGCGCTGGCGGTCGAGATGCTCATAAGTGTACGGCATATCTTCCGCACGCTTCTTGATAAATTCCTGCTGTTTGTGACGATTGGCGGCGTTCTCCAAATTCCGCATCATGGCTCTCTCGGACGGCGGCATCTCGTCCAGTGTGTCCGGCATCTCGTCCGCCGGAGCGTTCGGCATCTCGCCCGCCATCCGTAGCGACGGCAGGGGAGGAAGCGGCGGTGGTGGCGGTCTGTGTCCCAAACCTTTAAGCCGATTGACCCACACCTCGATGAAGGCGTTCATCACGGCGGCGACGAGCAACTCGCCGCGCATGTGTGGTTCGAGGAAACGGTCGTCGGTTATCAGTTTCGGGTCGGGCAGCCATTCCTCGACCGAACGACGCAATGCCTTGCCGCGTGCGCCGGACATTTCCTCTCCAAACTCTTCGGCTAAACCCAGAATTAGCGATTGACGTAGTGCTTCGCGGGTCAGGCTTTTGAGGCTAATACTCTCAGGGTCTCCGCTTTTGGTTGTGCCGTTCGCCGCAGCCCCGTTGTTTTCGAGATTCTTATTCTTATCAATTATCGACGCCACCACTTTGGGCAACGAGAAGATGGAGAGCAGCGCGACAATATCGGCGAAGCCTTCATGGAAACCCGCCTGCTCCGGCGATGACGGATCCATGTAACGCTCACGCAAACCGTCCAGCAGCGCATGCGTCGTCTCATGGACAACGATGTCGTGCGAGAGACAAGTGAAGACCATCTCCGGCGTCGTGCCTTCTTCGGTGCCCGGTTTGGGGAAATAGCCGAAGAGCACGGCGCGGTCTCTCGACGAATAGAAAGCATTGGCTTCGGTGAAGGCGTGGGGCGCGATGAGGAGTTGGTGGCCGTTGAAACTCCAACTTACGCGCCGTCCGAGGGCGAACTCGAAACGCGCGAGCGTTCGCATGACGATGGCATAAACGTTCTGCGCGTGAAAGAGCGGGTCGTTTAAGAGCGTCGAGTCGGGTTCGTCGATGAAAGGGTCGTTGTAGAGTCCGCTCTCAAGCACGCGGTATTCAAGCGGCGGATAGAGAATGCCCGTTGTCGAATCGTAGTCGATAATCTGAACGCGATAACCGCGCGGGCCGGGAGCGAGTTCTTCGGCGGGTAAATCGACGCGCGCCGTCAGAATCACTTCTTCCTCTTCATCCGTCGCCGGATTTTTTCGTTTGACCTTTACGCTCGGGTCTTGCGCGATGATGGTTAGCGTCTGCGTACGTCTCGGTGGGGGCGAAGCCATGATTTTCGATGCTCCTGAAGTTGTACTCTGAGATGTCCGTGTTGATTCGTTAACGTCGTTGGAATGAAGGCTGACAGCACGCGTGTCTTCGTCAACGGAGACTTTCATTGTTGAAATCTTCGCAGACCATGATGGCTGTCTGCGACGTGGAGAAACGAGGTCGAGTGACGATGCACTTTTGAAATTGGCTGGCTCTATCGAATCCGGAAACGCAGGAACCCGTAGGGAAAGAGAAAGCTCAAGGCTCGTCAGATAACTGTTCTGCATCGGGCGCAGAGACGATACGCTCACATCTTCCGCGCCGTCAAGAAATTATTCTCTCCTGACGAACGAGCCGGACGTATTTTCAGCGCAACATCTCTCACAGCGTCAACAATCGTTGCGGTGCGTCTTCATCTGCTTTCAATAGTAAATGTCGAAAGGAGAGAAACGTTTCAAGATTCGTGGTGGAATTTTTGCTTTCGGGTGACGAGCGCGGACGAGTTTGCTTTTAGGCGTTGGTCGCTTCGGCGGCGACGCGCTCCCACTCTTCGTAGAGCGTGCGGAGACGTTCGTCCGTGCTTTGATATTCGGCGTTGAGTGCGGCGAGGCGTGCGGGCACGCGTGCGACTTCCGGTTGCGACATCTCTTGAGAGATTTCAGCGAGGCGTTTTTCGGTTCCGGCAATCTCGGCTTCGATGGTTTGCGGGTCGCGCGAGGGGCGTGCGTTCTTCTTTTTGTTGTTCTTGCCGCCGTCGCCCGTCTTGCCGTCGGCCTTTGCCCGACGCGACGCGTCGCTGCCCTGTTTGACAGGTTCGACGCGCGCACGCTCCGGCGCACCACCACCAACGCCGCTACTACGATTGCCGATTTTTGCCTGTTCGGTTTTCTGCGCGGACTCCTGCGCGAGCCGCGCGCGTTGTTCGGCTTTCCAGTCGTGATAGCCCGTGTAGTCGCCGTCGTAGTGTTCGGAGTGGCCTACGCCGTCGAGGGCGAGGATTTGCGTAGAAACGCGGTCGAGGAAGTAGCGGTCGTGGCTGATGGTGATAATCGTGCCTTCGTAGGCGTCGAGTGCTTCTTCGAGACTTTCGCGCGAAGGGATGTCGAGATGGTTGGTCGGTTCGTCGAGGACAAGGACGTTAACGCGCGAGTAGATAAGTTTGGCGAGCGCCAGTCGCCCCTTTTCGCCGCCCGAAAGGTCGCGGACATGCTTGTACACGTCGTCGCCTGTGAAGAGAAACTTGGCGAGGAAGCCGCGCAACTCTCCGGCGGTCGCAGACGCGGGCGCGACGCGGCGCAGTTCCATGATGATTTCGTTGCGTTCGTCTAGGTCGTCGAGTTGCTGCGCGTAGTAGCCTATCTGCACGTTTGCGCCCCAACGCACTTCGCCGTCGAGCAGAGGGATTTTGCCCAGAAGCGATTTGACGAAGGTGGTTTTGCCTGAACCGTTGGGGCCGATGATGCCCAGACACTCGCCGCGACGCAGGATGAAATTAATGCCGTCCGCCAGCAAGTTTTCGGGATAGCCGACGGCGGCTTCCTTCGCCGTCAAGACGTATGTGCCAGCGCGTTCGACCTTTTGCAGACGAAAATCGCCGGACGACTGATTCGGTCGCACGGCATCGACGCGTTCGAGTTTTTCGAGCATTTTACGGCGCGATTTGGCCTGTTTGGTCTTTTGTCCGGCGAGGTTGCGACGGATAAATTCTTCGGTCTTGGCGATGAGATGCTGCTGGTTTTCGTATGCGCGTTGCTGCGCTTCGCGTCGTTCTTCGCGCTCGTTGAGATAGGCGGAGTAGTTGCCGGTATAACTGACGGCGCGACCGTTTTCCACTTCGATGATGCGACGACAGGCGCGGTCGAGAAAGTACCGGTCGTGGCTGATGATGACGTACGCGGAGTTGTACGTGGCGAGAAATTCTTCGAGCCATTCGACCGCCGCGACATCGAGATGATTGGTCGGCTCGTCGAGCAGGAGCACGTCCGGTTCGGCTAACAAGAGACGCGCGAGGCCGAGACGATTCTTCTGTCCGCCGGAGAGGATTTCGGTGGAAAACTGCCACGTCTCGCGCTCGAAGCCGAGTCCCTGCAAGATGGCTTCGGCACGCGCCGCATACTCGAACCCGCCTTCACGCTCAAACTCATGTTGGAGGTCGCTGTAGCGTTCGAGCACCGCATCGAGGTCGCCCCCCGCTTCCGCCATGCGGTGTTCGAGCGCATGCATCTCATGTTCAATCTGTTGCAGACGACCGAAGGCGGCGAGCGCCGCTTCATGCACCGTCACTCCTGCCTCGAAATCCACATGCTGTTCGAGCAGGCCGAGATTCAAACCACGCACGCGCACCACGTCGCCCTTGTCGGGCTGCTCCTCGCCCGTGATGAGTCGAAAGAGCGTGGTTTTGCCCGCGCCGTTGCGCCCGACGAGTCCGACGTGCTCGCCCGGATTAAGCTGCACCGATGCGCCGCGCAAGACATCCTGCGCGCCATACGATTTATAAACATCTGACAGCCGGAACAACATAAGAGCGGTAAATCGTGAATGGTAAATAGTAAATCGTAAATGGATAAATCCGGTTCATGCTACTGACGATTTACCATTTACATTTGACGTTATTGTTGAGAAGCGGGCGCGATGCTTCGAGTTGAGAGGCATGCGCCCGCTTCAATTTTAACCGTTCGACGGAAATCTCATGCGCCGAACGAATGAGATTTTTTCAAGCCTCGACAAATGCTTAACGCGGCGACCCGACGGGCGAGGCGGCAGGGGTGGCCGTCGTCGTTGCTGCGGCGGCGGGTGTTGCTGCTGTTGTCGCGGGACTAGCCGCGACTGTTGCCGCAGGCGAGGCTGTCGTCGTCGCGGTGCCCGCGCCGGAACTGACCGGACGCAACGCCTTCAGACTGTTCGGGTCGTTGAGCAAATCCATCGCCAGTTTGTTCTCAATCTTGGCCTCGTTCATCGCCGTCGCCAAAAGCGCGGCGTTGAGCACGGTCTGATGCTGGTTGATTAACGCTTCCTTGATGCGGTCGCGCACGCCGGGGCTGTCAATCGTCAGGTTCTCGTTCTGCAACTGCCTCTGCGTCAGCTTGAAGATGTACCAGCGTCCGTTGAACTGCACGGGCGAGGTATAACTTCCAATCTGTAAGGTGTTGAAGAAGTTGCTGATTAAATCCTGCGTAAAGCCGTTCTGCTTGAGGTCGTCTTCGGTGGCGAAACCGAGGTCGCCGCCGCGCACGTTGGTCTGGTCTTCGCTGCTGGCTCGCGCCACGGACGCGAAATCCGCGCCGCTCTTTAACTGCGCGTAGATGCGGTCAACCTTCAATTTCGCTTCCGGCTCGCTCTTGGCGTCGTCCTGCAAGCCGTTGTCGCGCGGGTCAACGATGAAGGCGGAAAGACCGACGCCGCGCGAACTGACGAACGACTGCTTGTTGTTGTTGTAGAAGTCTTCGACCTCGCGGTCACTGATGCTGATTTTGCCGACCGTCTTCTCCTGAAGCTTTTGAATGGCTATCTGCTTGCGTCGCTGTTCGCGCAAGGTCTCCTCGGTCTGTCCGCTCTCCTTGAGGGCTTTTTGCCACTCCTCTTCAGTCATGCGCGCCTGCTGCTTCGCTTGCGAGACAGACTGCGTGACCTCTTCATCTTTCGGCAGCAGGTTTTCCTTCTCCGCGCGCTGGAAGAGAACCTGCTCGCGAATGAGGCCGTCGAGCACCTGTATGCGTGCCGCCGCCAGTTCGAGCGTGGACATCTGCGACTCCTTGCCCTGTGCCTGCTGGCTGATGATTCGCTCGACCTCGCTCATCAGGATGTTCTTGCCGTTAACGGTGGCGGCCACCGCCGAATCTCCTTTGGCCGTGCTGCTGTTGTTGTCGCGATTACACGCGACGAACGTGGCGGCGACCGAAACGACGAGGAGGAAAATTGCGATTTGTTTGGCGACTCTATGCACTGTGAATGTCTACTCCTTCAACTAACTAAAAGATAATGACCCAATAACCCGATGCGTTATTTCTGTTATTTTTAACGACCCGACCATCTGCTCACCCGACCGCCCCGCTTGACGCGACGTAAAACTGTTTGCTATAAATTTTGGTTTCAAACGTGTACCGCCGTCGTCTCCTATGGACGCGCAAGCAGAAGCGGCACGTGCTTTTTAATGTTCGGAGGTCTTAATAATCATGGCTAAACGATGCGAAGTCTGCGGCAAAGGGCCGCAATTCGGAAACAACGTCTCTCACGCTAACAACCGTACGCGCCGCCGCTTCGACCCCAATCTGCAATCCATCCGCGTTCAGCGTCCGCAGGGCGGCGCAGAGCGTATGAAGGTTTGCACCACCTGCATCAAAGCGGGCAAGGTCGCCAAAGCCGCGTAAACTTCAACGACGAACTTCAGAGCGTGGAATGATGAATTGAAGGCTTTTGTCTTTCAGTTCATCGTTCCGCGTTCAACGTTCCTCGCTATCCTTCCTGCTTCCCCGCCAAAGCGACGACATCAATTTCCACACGCGCATTGCGTGGCAAAGCGGCGGCCTGAACCGTCGAGCGTGCGGGCTTCTCCGCATCGAAATAACGCCCGTACACCTCATTCATCGCTGCAAAATCGTTCATATCCGCGAGAAACACCGTCGTTTTAACGACGCGTGCGAGGCTCGTTCCGGCGGCTTCGAGCACGGCTGAGAGATTCTTGATGACCTGTTCGGTCTGCTCGGCGATGCCGCCCGCGACGAATTCGCCCGTCTGCGGGTCGAGGGGAATTTGTCCCGAAGTGAAGACGAAACCGCCCGTCGCGACCGCCTGCGAATAAGGCCCGATGGCACGCGGCGCACGCTCGGTTGTGATAATCTGCTTCACTGTACGGACACTCCTTTTTTCAACTCTCGACGCAAACCGCGCATTTTAACAGAAACATCCGACACGCAGCAACACGCGCGGAGTCGTTCGTTTGCCGTGCTCGACAGGCTCACCTTTCTTTTCACTTAATTGATGTGGCTAAGGCGCTTGCGGATGCTTGCGGGCGAGCCTGACGCGCAACTTTATTCGAGGCTGAAGGTTGTTTGGAGCACTTTCTTGTGGGAAATCTCACTGACGGAGACTAATTCAGGCAGTTTTTCTTTCAGGACTTAGACGCCGCCCTGTATGCGTTCGACATCGAGCACGCCGGGGACTTTGCCGATGGCGCGAATCACTTTGTCGAGATGTTTGACATCAAAGACTTCGACCGTCACTTCGATGCGCCCGCGATTGTCGGGAGCCACCGTCGCACGCGCGTCGCGGATGCCCGTTTTCATGTCGGAAATCGCGCCCGTGATTCCGGCAATCATGCCAGTGCGGTTCTCCGTGATTGCCAGCAATCGGACGGCAAACGATGCCTCGTCGCCGCGCCCCGCCCAATCGACTTCGACGATGCGCTCCGGGTTGACCATCAACTGCTGCACGTTTTTGCAACGATTGGAATGAACGGCGACGCCCTTGCCGCGCGTAACGTAGCCGACAATATCTTCGCCACGCACGGGATTGCAGCAGTGCGCGCGCGCCACCAGAAGGTCATCGACGCCGCGCACGATGATTGAATCATCGCCGAGACGAATGAGACGCTTGACTGCCTGCACGCCCGCGTTGACGCCGCTCCGCAGACGCGACTCCTTCTTCTGTTCAAGTTCCGCCACCTTGTCCGGGCCGACATACTTGGCGAGAACGTTGCGCGGAACGAGTTTGCCATAGCCGATGGCGGCGAGCAGGTCTTCAATACGCCCGTAGCCATATTCGTTGGCGATGCGTTTGAAATCTCCGTTGCCGTCATGCAAGAGCTTTTTAGTCGAGAGTTGGAAACGCAGCGCCTCCTTCTCAAACAATTTGCGACCGATTTCGATGGACTCTGTGCGTTGCTGTTCGGCAACCCAGTGTCGGACGCGGTTGCGCGCACGACTCGTTACGACGAAGTTCAGCCAGTCGCGGCTCGGATGCGCGTTGGGCGACGTGAGTATCTCTACGACATCGCCGTTTTGAATCGGCGTACGAAGTGGCACGATGCGCCCGTTGATGCGCGCGCCCGTGCATTTATGGCCGATTTCCGTGTGAATCGTGTAGGCGAAATCGACGGGCGTTGCGCCGCGCGGCAGTTGCATCACCTTGCCCATCGGTGTGAACGCGTAGACATCCTTCGGATAAAGGTCGAGTTTGAGAGATTCGAGGAAGTCACGCGAATCACGTACCTCCTGCGACCATTCGATGAGCGAGCGCATCCACTGAAACGCTTCGTCGTCGTCGCGCGCGCCGCGTTTGCCTTCCTTGTATTTCCAGTGCGCGGCGACGCCTTCTTCGGCGATGTGATGCATCTCCTCTGTGCGGATTTGTACCTCGAAGGGTTGCCCTTTGGAACCCATGATGGAGGTGTGCAGAGACTGATAGAGATTATCGCGCGGCGTGGCAATCCAATCTTTGAAACGACCGGGGACGGGCTGCCATGAGTTATGTATGACGCCGAGCGCAGCATAACAATAGCGCACTTCGTCGGGCGTGATGACGCGCGCGGCAACAAGGTCGTACACCTGATCGAGTTCGATTTTCTGCCGCTTCAGTTTCTTCCAAATCGAATAGAGACGCTTGACGCGACCCTCGACGCGAATTATCGGCACTTCCGCCTCGCGCATCCGTTCCTCGATACGCTCTGTGATGCCCTTCAAAAAGGCTTCATGTTCGGCGCGTCGTTTTTCCAGTTGTGAGGAAAGGTCGCGGTAATCTTCCGGGTGGAGATGTTGAAAGCAGAGGTCTTCGAGTTCGCCGCGCAGGCGCCCCATGCCGAGGCGGTGCGCGATGGGCGCGTAAATGTCGTGCGTTTCCTGCGCGATGCGTCGGCGTTTTTCGGGTTTAAGAAACTGAAGCGTCCGCATGTTGTGAAGACGGTCGGCGAGTTTGACGAGCACGACGCGCACGTCGTCCACCATCGCCAACAACATCTTGCGTACGTTTTCGGCCTGCTGGTCTTCTTTCGATTGATGGCTAATCTGTGCAATCTTGGTGAGGCCATCAACGAGATGCGCGATTTCTTCGCCGAAATACTCACGAATCGTCTCCGATTCGACGAGCGTATCTTCGACCACATCGTGGAGAAGTCCGGTCGCCACGGAAGTTTCGTCGAGCCGCATTTCGGCGAGGATGTTTGCCACTTCAAGCGGGTGGACGAGGTAAGGCTCGCCGGAGGCGCGTGTCTGCCCTTTGTGCTCGCGCGCCGAGAAAAGGTAAGCCCGCCGCAGGACATCTAAATCCGCCTGCGGGTGATGGCTACGAACCTTCTCAACAATGTCTTCGATGCGAATCATAAAAAAAAAGAGGTCAGAGGTCGGAGGTCGGAGGTTAGTAGAAAGCCAAAACTGACCTCCGACCTCTAGCCTCTGACCTCTCCGCTACGTATAAGAATAGGTGATGCCCGACCCGAAAGTCGAGCATCACCTATTTCGGATAAACGACGAGCCGGAGCGACGGCTCGACAATCCTTTTTTTCAGGGCAGAAAGGCTTTTAGCTGGCGGGCGGCGTCGGGGATTTTTGCGCCTCTTCCGCCGCTTTCTTTTGTTCAGCCTCTTCGTTCAATCTCTTCTGCGTCGTTTCGGCTTCGTTGGCTTGCTGGTCAAACTTGGTACGCTCGTCGGGCTTGCCGTCCATCTGCGCCAGTTTCGCCATCTCGCGTAGCAAGTTGGTTTTGTATGACCACGCGTTCGGGTTGTTGGGATTGAGACTAATCGCCTGCTCGGCGAGTTCGAGACCCTTGAGAGCACAATTTCGCGCCTTATCGAAATCCGACTGCTCTTTCGGTTTTTTGTACTGGATAATTACCGCGTCGGGCTTCTGCACCGTCTCTTTATTCTCTTTCTGCTCGGTAATTTCGTAGGCGCAGTTCCATTGTTTACTGGCTAAGACCGTGTAGGCATCGGAACGTTTCTCTTTGGGCGCATCGTTGAGCGTGGCACGCTGCATGAGCCATTCGCTCTCCTTATCCTCTTCGCGCATCTGTCGATAGAGGTATGCCACCGCGTTGTAAGCGTCCTCGTTGCCGGGGTCGTTTGCCAGTACACGCTTGTAGGCTTCGATAGCGCCTTCGGCTTTGGCGCGGTTTTCCGGCGTATCCACTCCCGGTCGGTACTGCTGCTGAATCGAGCGCGCGATGAAAACGGGCGCGTTCTTTTGCGACGGGTCGAGTTCAAGCGCATGCTGGAACTTTTCCTGAGCCTCGGCAAACCTGCCCTGTCTGTACGCCTGTGCGCCTTCGTTCAATGCGTTCTTCGCACGAATCCTGTTAACGAAGCCGCAACCAGAACCCGACGCGACGATAACCAGGAGCACGACGGCAAACCTGGCTTGAGAGAGTTTCATTGATTAATGGCTCCCGAAAATTTGATGTGTGCGAACAAATGCTACTTGACTGACTCGTCTGTGCAAGTTTTTTGACTTCTCTTGACGAAGCGAATCGTCTGCCGCTGGAAAATCTCGCCCAATCTATCGCGGAAGGCTCTCTGCTGACAAGAAAAACTTGCTCGCGGCGCGAACTAAATTCCGCTACCAACCTCTTTCGAGAAGATGATAGCGGAAGATGTTCGCCGTTGGCTGCTATGGCTCAAGCAGTTCCGTCTGTAATCCGACGGGATTTGCTCCCGCGCCTTTAACCGCGTCGATGACCTTGACGACATCGCCGTATTTGAACGACTGGGGCGCTTTGAGGAAGACCGTCTTTTCGATACGGTCGTCCGCCGGAAGTTCCGGTCGATTCTCGAAGCCGACTTTCCAATCATTCTTGTCGCGGCGCTCTTGAAACTCCTTCGACAGGACGCTGGCGATTGGCCCTGGGTCGTTGACCGAAGCCTTAGCAATCTCGTCGGCGCCGCGCGTCAGTGTGACTTGAAGGTCTTTGGCGACGTTGACAGTTAACGTGCGCGGGCTTTGCTTGGCTGCTTCCGATAGTTCTTCGCTCTTTTCCGGCACCAGCGTCTTGAAGCGGCTCGGCTTGAGCGGCGTGATAACCATGAAGATAATCAACAACACTAACAGGATGTCGATAAATGGCGTGACGTTGATGTCGGGTTTGGCTCCGCCGACGCGGCTACCACCACCTGCACTCATTCCCATAAACTTCTATCCTCCGTCTGCGACGGCGGGACGCTTCAGAGATTACCGCGTAAACTCGAACGCGTCCGCGCCGCCGCGAATCACAAGCTCTTTTAGGGTTGCGCTGCAGGAGCGCCCGGAGCGGCACCTCCTGCCGGAGCGGATCCGCCGCCCTTCTTCTTGTCGGCAACCAGACCGATTTGGTCGATGCCCGATTCACGAATCGTGTTAATCACATCGACCACGGCTCCGTAGTTGGTATTGATGTCGCTGCGGATGTAGACGATGCGTTCTTCGGGCTTCTTGTTCTCCATCTTCTTATCGACTTCGGCTTTCAGAGCCTCTTTCTCAATCTTGTTCTTACCGATGTAGAGTTCGTTGTCCGCCGTGATGGCGATGACGACCGAAGTGTCTTTGATGATGGCGGGGTCTTCTTCCGGGTTCCTCATCTCACGCGGGAGAGCGACCGAGACGCCCTGCTGCAAGAGCGGTGTAATAACCATGAAGATAATCAAGATGACGAGCATGATGTCCACCATCGGCGTCACGTTGATTTCGGAAGAGAAGCCGCTGCTGTTTCCGCCTGCACTCATTCCCATAACTTAAATCTCCTTCATCGGGACGACGCTTTTCCAGAGAGACCTGTGCGCCGCTTGTCCCTGCCGACCGTGCATCAGCTCAAGGATGCCACTCATCGAGCAAGCGGCGCGTCTCCTTTAGGCGTCCCGCTTACGATTTGAGTTGCCGCGTGCGGTTCTTCAGGAAGTAGTCGATGAGTTCCGAAGCCGAGTTGTCCATCTCGACGAGGAAGCCTTCAACCTTGCCCGTGAAGTAGTTGAACAACCACACGGCGGGCACAGCCACGGCCAATCCGAGCGCGGTCGTCAGAAGCGCCTCCGCGATACCGCCCGCCACCGCGCCGATACCCGCAGACTCCGCATCCTTCATACCCGTGAAGGCGTTGATGATGCCGAACACCGTGCCGAACAATCCGACGAACGGAGCCGTCGAACCGATGGTCGCAAGTCCAGACAGGCCGCGTTTGAACTCGGCTGCCTTGATAGCGATGGCACGTTGGAGAGCGCGTTTTGAAGCGTCGATTTCTTCACCCGAAATGTCAGAGGATTGTTCGTGCGCGCGGAATTCCTGAAGTCCGGCGTTGACGACCATCGCAAGGTGCGACTTCTTGTGTTTGTCGCTGATGTTGATGGCCTCTTCGATGCGGTCGTTCTTGAGTGCCTGCGCGACGCGCGGCGCAAACTCACGCGACTGCTTTTTGGCCGCCGAGTAGGTCAGGAACCGCTCGACCATGATGGCGATGGAGTACATCGACATGATGAGCAGGACGATGATCACGCCCAGTGCCACCCATCCGAGGTTTTTGACCATCTCGGTGATGGTGAATTGTTCGGCCATGCCGCCCTTTTCGCCGCCACCCTCTTGCCACAGAAACACGAAGAAGCTCAATGCCTTGCTTCCGAAAATGCTCATTAGAATAGTCACGGTAAAACCCTCCAAAAGGTTTTGAGACAACAATTAGTGAGAGCACGACGAGAGGGATGGCCGCTGTCGCTATTATTACTAGCGGAGGGAGCGTCGCCGTAGGACAAGAGAGGCGAACGCTTCACCCGACAGGAGACCGTATCCCTTCGCGCTCTAGATTATTGAAGCACGAAGTTGTAAGTAATCACGCCGGAAACTTTGACGGGCTGCCCCGAAAGCAGTGTCGGCGAGAAACGCGCCTGACGCGCCGCGCCGACCGCCGCTTGCTGAAGCAACGGGTGACCGCCCACAGCTTTGGCCGAGATTACGCTACCGCTCTCGTCCACCACGATTTGAACTGTAACCGTGCCGGAAGCGCGTGCCGCTTTGGCAATCGCCGGATAAGCCGGTTGCGGTTTGCTGATGGCTTTACCATTGAGCACACCGCCGGAAACAATCGTCTTCGGCTTGGGCGGCGCGGGCGTCGGCGTCGGTCGCGGCGGCGGCGGCGGGTCGTCATCCTCCACCTTCACCACGGGGCCGACGGCACCACCACCACCGCCACCGCCACCGCTACCCGTACTTGGGCCGATAGGCCCGACGGGCGCGCTCGACGGCGGCGCGTCGAAGTCACGATTGCCGACCACGACGGGGACGTTGCGTGCAACCTCTTTGGTCGTCGTTTTAGCAACCTCCTGCGACTTAACGACAGGCGCGATGACGGAGATTTCCTGTCTCATCGAAACCTGCGGCTCGTTGGTCTTAGCGACGGGCTTCGGCTCGTCCTTCGGCACTTCCTTCGGCTCCGGCGCGGTGTTCATCGGTACGGGTGCGACCAGAGTCACCAGTTCAAGGTTCTGTGCATCTAGGCTGTTGTCGTAGAGCAAGATGCTGCCGATGGCGATGCCCACCAGCAGAACGCCGTAGATGATGAAAGTGCCAAGAAAAAACGAGCCTTTGCGCGCAAGGTCTTCTTTATGCGAACCAGACTCGACCAGACTGTCGAACATTGTGTCTATCCTCCCTCTTCCGGTGCCAGGTGGAGCAGGGGTGAAATTTTAATCCATCAAAGAATTAATGAAACAATTTCGCAACCAAACGTTCATCTCGAAAACGCCCGGTGTATCAATTAAATTTTCCTTAAAAGATGGGGGGCAATAGAAGCGAAGGGACAGTCGGTATTTGAAAACACCGTACAGGCCACTCATCGTCTACTGCACAGGGAATGACGAATACTGGCGGCCTGCCAGCCGCTTCTAATAAAAACAAACAAACTTGCGCCCGTGCCTCCGTAGTCACACACGTGGAGGGGCGGGTGTATTTGTTAACTTATTCGATTGGCCAGCAACGCGCTCAGTCTATGTCGCAACGCTTACGGAAGTCAAGAAGAAAAAAGACTCTTTTTACAAAGTGGAAAAAGAGTCTTTTGACAAATATGCGGGCAGCGCAAAACGCGTTCTGAAGTTAGCGTGTCGCCGCGCTGGCTTTCGTGTTTCGCGCGACCGTCTGCGTGCGTCGGCGCACGTCGCCGCCGTCTTTCGCGGCAGGCGTGCCCTGCGAACGCGAAGGTTCCAGTCGTTGCTGCCACCAGACCATGATGGGATTGGAGATGGCAATCGTCGAATAGGTTCCGAAGACAATGCCGATGAGCAGCGCCAGCGAGAAACCGCGCAGGACTTCGCCGCCGAAGATGACGAGCGCGAGCACGGAGAGAAACACCAGTCCGGCGGTGATGATGGTACGCGAAAGCGTCTGGTTGATGGCTTCGTTGGTAATGTCGTAGAGCGATGCACGGCGTCGCAGACGCAGATTTTCGCGCACGCGGTCGAAGGTCACGATGGTGTCGTTAACCGAGAAACCGACCAGCGTCAGGAGCGCCGCGATAACCGTCAGACTCACTTCCCACTGAAAGATGGAGAAGAAGCCGAGCGTGACAAGCACGTCGTGAAAGACGGTGATGACCGCCGATGCGCCGTACGTCCATTCAAAGCGAAAAGCGATGTAGAGCAGGATGCCGACGAGCGCCAGCAGCGTCACGGTGATGGCCTGATTACGCAACTGCCGACCCGCCACCGCGCCGACGGCCTCCGTCCCGACAATCTCCGCGCCCGTATCAGTTCCGAGCGTCGCCAACGCTTCGGCCACTTTGGTTCGCCCCGCGTCAACCTGCGCCTGACTCTGATCTTCCTCGCCCGCTTCCTGCCGCGCCACCTTGATGAGCACCTGATCTTTTTTGTCGAGGACGGGCTGCAAAACGGCGTCGCCGATGCCGGATTTGGCGAGCGCGGCGCGAATCGCATCGTCGGTCGGACGCTGTTTGAAATTAACCGTCACGACCGTGCCGCCGCGAAAATCGACGCCGAGATTGAACGCGCCCGTGCCGCCCGGTATCAGTTCCCGGCCAATCGCGGAGGCGAGTCCGGCCAGCATCAGGAAGATGGAGATGGAGAGGAGGACGCGGCGTTTGCCGAGCCAGTCGATGTTAACGTTATCGAATATGCGAATCATGATTACTCGTAAATCGTGAATCGTAAACCGTCAATCGTCATCGCGTTTCTATTTACGATTGACGATTGACGATTTACGTCAGTTAAATGCTGATGGCGTCGGCGCGTCTGCCTTTGCGGTTGAGGAGCCAGATAAAGATGGTGCGCGAAACGTAGACCGCCGAGAAGAGGTTGGCGAGCAGACCGAGCACCAGTGTGACGGCAAAACCGCGAATCGGCCCCGTGCCGAAGACGAAGAGAAACAGCGATGAGACGATGGTCGTAACGTGCGTGTCGATAATCGTGACGAAGGCGCGCGAGAAGCCTTGATCGACGGCGGAAGCGACCGTCTTGCCCGTCCGCAGTTCCTCGCGTATGCGCTCGAAGATGAGCACGTTGGTATCAACCGTCATGCCAATGCTGAGGATGAGTCCGGCGATGCCGGGCAGCGTCAGCGTCGCGTCGAACATAATCAACGCGGCCACCGTGATAATCATGTTCAGCAGGAGCGCAACGACGGCGTTCAGGCCGGAACCGCGATAGTAGAAGACCATGAAGAGAATGACGAGCACCAGCCCGACCACCGAAGCGTTCACGCCCGCCCGAATCGAATCCGCTCCGAGACTGGGGCCGACCGTGCGTTCTTCCTGATAGACGAGCGGCGCGGGGAGCGCGCCCGAACGCAGCGTGAGCGCCAAGTCCTCCGCCGATTCTTTCGTGAAACGACCCGTAATCTGACCTTGATCGGTGATTTGCGACTTGATGAAGGGCGCTGATTTCACCTCATCGTTGAGCACGACGGCCATGTACTGATTGACGTTTGCCGCAGTCCACGTGCCGAACTTTTCTGCGCCCGTCGGCTTGAGCGTGAAGCTGATTTGATAAGCCTCGTTCATCGCGCCCCGTTCCGATGTGGCGTCGGCGCTACGCAGTTCGCTGCCATCGACGACGGCGGGAGTTTCCACTACCACCCAACGCTTCGGCTGGTCGGTCTTGTTCGCCGTGTCGCCCGCCGCCGTCGGCTCATCGCGTTCGGCATACGGCAACACTCTGCGGTTCGACGGAACGGTTCCGCCGAGAGATTTAACGGCCTCTTCCTCCGTCGCGTAGGTTTGAATCGGCGCGGGGTTGGGCGCACTGACGACCTTCATCAAGTCGAGACGCGATTCGCCGACGAGCAACGCCTTGACGCGTTCAGGGTCTTGAATGCCGGGCATTTGCAGCAGGATTTGATGCGAGCCTTTGGCACCATGCTCCTGCAAAGTCGGCTCGGCGACGCCGACGGCGTTGATGCGGCTGTCAATGATACGCAACGCCTGCTGCACGGCCTGTTCGCCGAGCGCGCGTTTGGCCGCCGTCGTCATCTCCCATGTGATGCGGTTGCCGGAGACGTTGGCCGACCAGTCATTCGGGTTGAAATCATTGGTCTTGCCAGGCAACTGGTCGCGCATCTCGTTAATCTTGGAAGCGTCGTTGGCTTCGAGCACGATGCGGTAGTTGTCGCCCTCGGTTTCCGAGCGCACTTCTTTGATGGCATAGCCAGAGGTTTTCGCGGCATTCTCCAAACCGACGCGAATGTTGTCTGTCAGACGTTTCAGGTAGGCTTCGACCTTGACCTGCATGACGAGATGCGAGCCACCTTTGAGGTCGAGGCCGAGACGAATGTTTTCGGAGAGCGTCTTTTTGATGCCCGCCGCGGTGAAGTCTTGCACCGTCGGTCGATGTCGCGGGCCAATCACAATCCAGAGCGCGAGGAGCGTGACAGCGACGATGATGATGACACGTTGAAGAAGATTCTTTTTCATAACTCAAAAAAACTACAGACGGCACACTTGAAAGTTTCGGGGCGCGTTTATTTCTTCTCTTCCTCTACCCCATGCATCCCGGCGACGGAGGCGCGCGAAATTTCCAGAATTGATTTATCCGCGCTGCGTACGAGCAGGCTCGTATCGCGTACGGCGGTGATGGTGGCGATGATGCCTCCGCTCGTCACGATGCGGTCGCCCGCCTTGAGATTGCTGACCATCTCCTGCAACTCCTTTTGACGTTTGCGTTGCGGGACGAGAATCAAAAAATAGAAGACGGCGAAGACCAGAACCATCGGCACCAGAGGGCCGAGCAGACCTGTCATGCCGCCACCACCACCAGCGCCTTGTAGAAGGAAGAATGCGAAAGTGTTCATCAGAATTTTTATCTAAACCAAAATGGACGGGCACACGAAACAACAGCCCGCATCGGTCGTCCGGCGAGTCGTAGGGTATCCGAAAACCGTTTGACGTTTGACAGTGGCCGAAGCGGTTGGACTCGACGGGCGCATTCATTCGACGCCGGAGCTTGTGCGCTCAATAAATTCTTGTCGAAATCTCATGAAATCGTCAGACCGGATAGCTTGCCTGACGCGCCGCATGGTGTCAAGGAAGAAAGCGAGGTTGTGATGGGTCAAAAGGATGCTCGCCAGCATCTCTCCTGTCATGTAGAGATGACGCAGATAAGCACGCGTGTGACGGCGACAAACAGAGCACGCGCAAGCCTCATCGAGCGGGCGCGAATCGGTCGCCCAACGCGCGTTTTTGATGTTCAACTTGCCGCGCGAAGTGAAGACCTGACCCGTCCGACCGTTGCGCGTCGGCAAGACGCAATCGAACATATCGACGCCGCGCGCCACCGCTTCGAGCAAGTCTTCCGGCGTGCCGACGCCCATCAAATAACGCGGCCTGTCGGCGGGCGTCTCCGGCGCGATGCCCTCAATCACTTCGTACATCACGTCCTTCTCTTCACCGACGCTCAAACCGCCGATGGCATAGCCGTCGAAGCCAATCTCGACGGTGCGCGCCAGACTCTCGCGACGCAAATCCGCGTGCGACGCGCCCTGCACGATGCCGAACAGAGCCTGCGTGCCGCTCACGCCGTTTTCGCTTGCAAGATGGGTGCGTCCCGTGTCCATCTCCTCGCGTTGTAGCACGTCGAAGCGCGTGCGCGAGCGTTGCGCCCAACGCGCCGTCAGTTCCATGCTCGCGCGCGCCACGTCGTGTGTCGCTTTACCCGGCGCGCATTCGTCGAAGGCCATCGCGATGTCGGAGCCGAGCGCCGCCTGCACCTCCATCGAAACTTCCGGCGACAGGAAGCGTGCGCTGCCATCGACGTGCGAACGAAACTCCACGCCTTCCTCGCCCAGACGACGCAACTCCGTCAGACTCCACACCTGAAAGCCACCCGAATCCGTCAGGAGCGTTCTGTCCCAACCGATGAAACGATGCAAGCCGCCGCACGCCCTGATTGTCTCCACGCCCGGACGCAACCAGAGATGATACGTATTGCCGAGAATGATTCGCGCATCGAGTTCGGGCGATTCGAGCGTCTCGAATCTCATGCCCTTGACTGTGCCGAGCGTCCCGACAGGCATAAACACGGGCGTCTCGATAGTGCCGCGACGCGTCCGCAAAATCCCCGCACGCGCCGCGCCCTCCTGCGCCGCCACTTGCCACACTAAAGCCTGCTTGTCCATGTGCGATTAAATTACTTGTGGAACGACTGCAAAGACAAATCAACAAAAACGCTTTGGGTGCGACTGGCAAGACAAAGTTTTACCGAATCCGCACTCCGCAATCCGAAACCCGCATTTCTTCGTGCGGCCATTAGAGTTGAGCGACGAAATCTTCAGTGAGCAAAGGGAGATTGCAGATTTGGCAGACATCACACTTCGACCGCAACAGCCACACGCTCTGGTCGTAGACCAAATTCTGTTCGCGTTTCGGGTTCAAGCGATTGTGTACCCACGTGCGGAGCAAAGGATTCTTGACGAGATGCTTGATGCCACGGACGGGTTCTTTTTTCAACTGCCCTTTCGCCGTCGGATGACGCGTCAGCAGACGCACGCAAATCGTATCCAGCTTCGCTTCCACCGTCTGCCTGTCGAAGACTTGAACGTCGCAGCCGTAGCCGATGGTCAGGGCATCGCCGCCCCATTCGCTGCCGAACGAGTAGCGCAGAATGCGGCTCGAAGTGTCCAGCACCAGAATGCTCTGCGGCGACGGGTCGGCGCTGCGCCGGACGAGTGGTTGCCCGTTGTTGAAACTGATGTTGTAGCAACCGTCGTCCGCCACGTCGGACGCTCTGACGGTGAAGACGAGACGCTTCAGAATCTCCACATCAAAGAGCGGCGCACGCTCTGCGACGTTCGCGCGAATCTCTGCGGCGAGCGCCTCGGCGTCCGCTTCGGTGATGAACTGTCGCTGCTCCGTGCGTGCGATTTCGTCCTGGTACTGCTCGTCGATGAGATGCGTTAAATCGCCATTTTTTAAGAGATTCCGGTAGGGCGAATGCGCTTGGAGTTGATTGTCGATGAGCGAGTCGCCGGGATACATGTCGTGGATTTCCGGTTGATTAGCGTCGTTGCCGAAGTGTGCGCGGTAATAACTTTTCATGTGCGCGCGTGGGAATCGAATCTCGTTAATCCAACGCTGCGTGGGCGCGAGCAGAGCGAAATCGGCGGCGAATGGCACGGCAACCGACGGGCGCAGTCTCGACGCGATGCGGCAGAAGTTGTGCGCGAAGAGTTGCTCGCGGAGCATACCGATTTCGCGGTCGTCTTTGCCTTCGAGATGAATCGCGTTCGGGAAGTAGCTCGCGCCGCCGAAACCGCAGAACAGCGTATCGACGCGCGGCCAACGCTTGAGAATCGCGGCGGTGTAGAAATCAATCACTTCGTCGGGATAGGAATGGAGCGCGTCGTTGACGTTGACCAAAACTTGGTCGTCGCTTTCGATGACGACGATGCTGTCGAGATTGTTGGCGAGGTAAGTGACCGAAGTTCGGTCTGTGAGTCGATAGGTCTTGTGCGTCGCCGCCTCGCGCACGTCCGCGAAGCCCATGCCTTCAAGATACTCCTTCGTGCCGCCATACCAGTTGTACGGATAGAAGACCCTCGCCGTCTTAGGCAAGGTCTGCAAGGTCGGTTCGTGCAGGTGGTCTTCGTGCCCGTGCGAGAGAATAACGACCTCCGCCGCGTCGAGCGCACGCATGTTGACCGGCTTCGGGAAAACGTGCCACTGGTCGCAGTAAGCCGCGCCCGCAAACCACGGGTCGGTCGCAATCCGCACGTCGCCCGTGTCAATCAACAGACAGGCATGACAAATGTATTCGACCTTCATACTCATTTTTACTTAGGGGAAACGGTGAAAGGGTAAAGGGGCAAAGGGAAATAATCGGCGCGAGCGAAGTGTCTGCCTTCTACCCTTTTAAACCTTTCACCAGTTCCCTTTTGCCCCTCATTTTTCCCTTCGCTATGCGCTGCGTCGTTCGTCTTTAGGCGGCGCACCGATGCGCGCTTCTCTCTCAATCCATTCGTCCACGTCGAGCACGGGCAGACGGACGGTGAACGTCGCGCCGCGCCCTTCGCTGACGGCTTCGACCTGCCCGCCGTGTGCCTCGACCAGTTCTTTGACGAGCGCAAGGCCGATGCCGAGACCGCCGTGCCGACGCGTGGCGGAACTGTCGGCCTGACGGAACCTGTCCCAGATGAAGGGCAGGAAATCCGCGTTGATGCCCTCGCCCGTGTCCTCGACTTCGATTTCAATCCAACACGTACGACCGCCCGATTCCTCAGCCGACATCGCGCTCGTATCCAGATAACGCGAACGCACTGTGACGTGCCCGCCTTCGGGCGTGAATTTGATGGCATTCATCAACAGGTTCCAGAGCACTTGCTGGATGCGCTGTGCATCGACGATGGTGGCGGGCAACTTTTCGTCGAGTTCGAGATGGATGTTGAGATGCCGCGCCGACGCCTGTTGCTGCACTGTTTTGACGGCGCTCAGGACGGCGAGATTGATGTCGAAGGTTTCGCGTTCGAGACGCAGGACGCCGCGTTGGATGCGCGACAAATCGAGCAAGTCCGAAATCAACTGCGCGAGCGAGATGGCGGACGACGTAATGGCGTTCATGCCGTCGGCAAACTCTTCGTTGGTCTCCATCAACTCGCTCTCGCGGAGCAAATCGACCCAACCCGTAATCGCCGTCAGAGGCGTGCGGAGTTCGTGCGAGAGCGTGGCGAGAAATTCGTCTTTGAGGCGATTAGCTTCGCGTAGTTCGGCGATGAGTCGCGCGTTTTCGAGCGTCGAGCCGATGTGCGTAGCGACGGCCATCAGGAGGTCGATGTCGTCTTCCGCCCAATGGCGTTGGCGCGTCGTCTGATGACCGCTAATCGAACCGATGACGCGTCCCTGATGCATGATGGGCACAATCATCATGCTCTTGAGTTCGGTGCGTTCGATGAGGTCTTCGATGCCGACGGCGAGCGGATGCTGGCGCACATCGTCGGCGTGCATGGCGCGACGGTTGATGCGAAGCGCGTAACGCATGGGCGAGCGTTCGCGTATGTCCGTCCAGTGAGTGACGGGCACAACTCCGTCAGCACACCATTCGCCGTAGTAGTCCTGATGCTCGCCCTCCGCGAAAAGAACGACGATGCAGCGGTCAAGTTCGAGAACTTCGCCGATGCGTTCGATGACGGCTCCGATTTTCTCTTTCGGGTCGCCGCTTCGCTGCAACGACAGGAGCAGACGATTGACGACGGCTTCGCGTTCGGCCTGCGCTTGAATCGTCATAAAGAGACGCGTGTTGACGATGGTTTCGGCGGCCTGCGCGGCGAAGATTTCGAGTAGACGGAGGTCGCGTTCGTGGAAGCCGCCGTCGCGGTTGGCGACGTAGATGAAGCCGATGAGTTCGCGCTTGATACGCATCGGGACGCTCAAGACGGAATGAATATCGTAGCGGCTGATGAAATTGTGATTGAAGCGTGCGTCGTGTGCGGGGTCGTTGGAGAGAAACGGCTCGCCCGTCTGAAAGACGGGAGCGCGATGATTCTCCGGTTCGAGTTTGAAGTGAAACTCTTTGATGATTTCGGGCGGCGTGTTGTAGCCGGGCGACTGTGCGCGGACGCTGTTTTGCCGTCGGTCGTAAGTGGCGATGAGACACATGCGCCCGCCCGTCAATTTGGCGATGGCGCGTGCGAGGCGACCGCTGATTTCGGTCGTGTCGGTGAGCGTCGAAAAGGCGCGCGAGATTTCGTAGAGGCCGCGCAATTCTTCGTTGCGATGACGGCTGGCCTCGAAAAGCTGCGCGTTGGTCAAGGCGACGGAGACTTGCGAGGCGACGGTGCAGAGTAGTTTCTGCTCCTCCTCCGTCCAATGTCGCGCGCGGTAGCAATCGTGCACTTCCAGCAACCCATCGCGCGAACCGCTGACGTGGACGGGCGCGGCCAATACAGAGCGAACATTGAAACGCTCGTACAACTCAATCAAATCGTCGCGCTCGGCTTCGGCGAGGTCGGAAATCTGCACGGATTCGTCCGAGGCGAGCACGCGTTGCGCGTGGCGACTCGCGCGGAGCGGCGCGCAGTGGCCGCGCAAAGAAGCGACATCGGGACGCGCGAGATGTTCGTAGTTGACCGTCGCATCGTCCTCTTTTTCGCCGAACAAGACGATGTGGCAACGTTCAACTTCGAGCGCGCTACCGAGTGTTTCGACAGTCTCTTGCAGAACGGTCGAAGGGTCGAGCGAACTTGCCAGATGGCGACCGATACGCCCCGCCAACTCCTCGCGTCGCGCCGCCGCCTCCATCTCGCGCGAACGACGCTCGGCCTGTTCGAGCAACAAAACTTTTTCAATCGCAATGGCGAGCGGCGGCGCAAGGCGTTCGAGCGCGAGCAAGTGTCGGCGTTGATAGGCGTCGGGCGTGCGGCTCGTCAGATTGAGACTCCCGACCGCCGCGTGAGTCGAAAAGAGCGGGCAGCAGACGGCGGAACGAAAGCCTTCATGTCGCAGGTCTCCGTAGAGGTTGAAGCGCGTCTCGTTTTCGAGTTCGGGGATGACGACCATCTGCTGCTCGCGGAGCGCGAGTTCTGTCACGGAGCCTTGCATCTGTCCGGTCGCGCCGACGGCGAGCGAGCCGGAATGGTCGCCCGAAATCGCAAAGACGCGGAGACGTTGGCCGTCTTCCTCGCAGAGCGCAATCGTCGCGCGGTCGAAGGGGATGAGCGAGCGCATCTGTTCGCTCGCCAACTCGAAAACTTCTTCGATGCTGCGGCTCGAATTGACCGCCGCGACGATGCGATTGACTACTTCAACCTGCTCCGTCGCTTCGTGCAGATACTCGAAGAGAGCCTTGAGATTGTCCTCCGGGATGGTCATACAAAATGCTCTACGGGCGACAGATGAAAAGTGAGTTGCCGTTGTCAGTTTTTCTTTCGTTCGCTGCGATGACGTTCGACGATGCGGAGCGGGGAGGCGAAGAAATCAAACTCCTCGCGCAGACGGTTCTGCAAGTAACGCTCGTAGGAAAAATGCAAACCCGCCTTGCCGCCTGCCGTGAAGACGATGAACTTCGGCGGTCGCACGCCGACCTGCGTCACGTACTGCACATGCAGACGCGAGCGTCCGCCCTTGACGGGCGCGACGGCGGTCGGTGCGCGCGGACTTGCGACGGCACGCTCGAAAAACGCGTTGAGTTGCGAGGTGGAGATACGTCGATTGCGTGCCTCGTTGGCGCGGACGGCGAGCGGCAGGATGTTTTGCACGCGTTGTCCGGTCAGTGCGGAAATCGTGACGACGGGTGCCCAGTCGAGAAACTTCATCTTGTCGCGCAGGTTTCTTTCAAACTCGTAGGGCGTGCCCGTCTCTTTATTCTCCAACGCGTCCCACTTGTTGACGGCGATGATGATGGAACAACCGGCGTCGAGCGCATAGCCCGCGATGTTGGCGTCGAGCGCGGCGACGCCCTCCGTCGCATCCACCACGACCACGGCCACGTCCGCGCGTTCCAGACTCCTGCGTGCCATCACGACCGAGAGTTTTTCCGCCATCTCCTGCGTCTTGCCCTTGCGACGAATCCCCGCCGTGTCAATCAGTCGAAACTTCTGACCGTCCTGCACCAGCAACGTATCGACGGCATCACGCGTCGTCCCCGCGACGGGCGACACGATGACTCTATCCTCACCCAACACGCGATTCAACAGCGACGACTTGCCCACGTTCGGGCGACCGACGATGGCGAGCCTGATTTCGCGCGTCGCCTTCGACGCTTCCCCATCCGACGTTTCTACAGCTTCGCTCTCATCCGTCGCCGCCGACGCCAGAGGCTTGAGGCGCGCGACCACTTCGTCGAGCAATTCCGCGACGCCCTCTCCCTGCTCCGCCGAAATCGGAACCACGTCAGCGAAACCGAACGCGTGAAACTCGCCCGCGTCGGCTTCGAGTCGCACCACGTCTGTCTTGTTGGCGGCGACGAGCACGGGTTTGCCCGTCGTCCGCAAGAGTCGCGCCAGTTCCTCGTCAAGCGGCGTCACGCCCGCACGCGCGTCCACCACCCAGACCAGCACCTCCGCATCGTCGATGGCAAAACCCGCCTGCTTCAAAATGTTGGCGGGAATCAACGCATCGTCGTCCGGCACGATGCCGCCCGTATCGACGATGGAGAAGCGTCGCCCGTTCCATTCCGACTCGCCGTAGATGCGGTCGCGCGTAATCCCCGGCTCGTCGCCGACGATAGAGCGTCGTTCGCCGACGAGTCGATTAAAGAGCGTCGATTTCCCGACGTTCGGACGACCCACCACCGCGACCAACGGCAACACCACCCGCTCCGCCTCCACTCGCTCCGGCTTGTTCGTTTCCACTGTTTCCATAATCAATGCTTCACACCAAGATTCCGACCCCGACCACAACTCGCCCCGACTGTAATTAAACGACTCACCGACGACGCCACACGCCGCATCGTCGCTCCGCATCTGCATTGACGAGCGCAGACACGCGACGACACGCGTCCGGCGTCGAAGTTTAACGTGCGCCCTCCCCGCCCGCAAGCAACGCCCTCTCCCGACGCCCACACCGACACGCGTCCGCCACCATCTCTCTCAACAAGAAACATCCCGCCCCGTCATGCCGCACGTCAAGCAGCGTCGCTCGCGTCAAGCGGCTTGCGCCTGCGCCCCTCCGGCGTTAGGCTTGCGCCCGAACTTCAAACGCTCCGACGGAGGACGCACGCACATGCGTTGGCCGCGTCTCATTCCCGAAAAATGGAAACTCGCCCGAACCCGCGACGATGCCACCGCCGCCGCAACAAGCGACGCACTCGCGCCGCATCTCGCGCTCGGCAGGCGCGGCGAAGATTTGGCGGCGCAACATCTCGTCCGCGCGGGTTACAACCTCGTCGCCGCAAACTTCAAAGCTGACATCGGACGCAATCGTCGCGGCGCGTTGGTGCAAGCCGAGATTGACATCGTTGCCTACGAAGGCGCGACGCTCTGTTTCGTCGAAGTCAAAACCCGCGCCTCGGATTGGTTCACCGCGCCCGAATCCAACGTGGACAGACGCAAGCAACGACAGATTTCACGCGCCGCACGCGCCTACCGACGCATCTTCGACCTCCAACATGCGCCCCATCGCTACGATGTCGTAACCGTCATTCTCCCGCCCGCTGACGACCACAACGACCCCGCGCCGTCTCCCCGTCTCAACCTCCTGAAAAATTTCTGGACGGACGACAAATTTCGCAAACGCCGATGGACGGAGTAGGAATTGCGGAATGCGGATTTCGGATTGCGGATTGGCAGAACAGGGATTCAGAAGCCAGAAGCCAGAATGAAAACCGGAGAGCAGTTAAGAACAACGCGTGCGAAGCAGTCGAGAGCGAAGCTCACCTAGCGCATCCACTCAACCATGCGTTTCTACTGACTCCTGACTCCTTACTTTTCCATTCGCAATCTGCAATCCGTAATTGACTCACTTGGCTTTCATAACGACGAGTGTGAGGTCATCGTGCGGCGGCGTGTCGCGGCACCATTCGTGGATGGTGGCGACGATTTTTTCGGTCAACGCAGCGGCGCAGAGGTCTGCCGAGGCGACGACGAGGCGGCGCAATCTCTCTTCTCCAAACTCCTCGCCCTGTGAGTTCAAGGCTTCCGTGATGCCGTCCGTGTAGGCGACGAGCACGTCGCCGTCTCGCATCTCGACCGTGCCCTGTTCGTATGTGAAATGCTCGAAGAGGCCGATGACCGGGCCGCCCATCGTCAGCAATTCGGCGCACGCCTCCACGTCCACATCGTCCAAACCTGCGAGGGCTGCTGTCTTCTCGTCGTCTCCGTTGCCGAGTGCGACGGCGTGCGTCGTATTGCCGTCGCGCACGTTGTTCGCGCGAAACGACGTCGCCGCTATCCGTCGTCGCGTTTGTTCTGCGCGGACGAGCAACGGCGGATTGTGTCCCGCGTTGACGTAAGTCAAAAGCCTTTCGCGCACGTCGAACTGCGCGTAAAAGAAACTGGCGTAACTGGCCGAGCCGGTCGAGCGTTTGAGCAGTCGATTCATGGACGACACCAACTCGGTCGGGCACCCGCCGACGCCGTGCGCCTGACTACGCAACGACGCTTGCACCGTAGACATCAACAACGCCGCAGACATCCCCTTGCCCGCCACGTCGGCCACGGCGATGCCAACCTTTGCGCCATCGTCGAGCGTCAGGAAGTCGTAGTAGTCTCCGCCGACGCCGCGCGCCGGATGACAGACGCCCGCCAGTTCCAACGAAGCAAACTCCGGCGGTCGTGCGGGAAAGAGACGACGCTGCACTTCCGTCGCCATCTCCAACTCACGCAGGAGACGTTCCTCCTCGACCTTGCGCCGGACGAGTTGCGAATTTTCCAGCGCCAACGCCATCTGCCACGCCACCGCCATCAACATCTGTCGGTCTTCGCGCGAGAACGGCAAATCGCCGAGACGCGGTCCCAGAGAAATCACGCCGAGCAGTTCATTCTTGGTCGCCACGGGCAACAGGAGCGCCGCGTTGATGCCTTGCAGCGTCTCGCTCTCGCCCTGCCGCGCATCACCGTCGCCGCGCGACGTATCTGCGACGAGCAAGGCGTGCGCCCACGAATGCGGGTCTTGAAAATCGACCGTGAGCGGCTGCGGAGATTCGCGCAGACGTTCCAACACGAAAGCGCCGCGCGGCAAAACTAATCCATCCTCCGCCGTCACCGTGACGCGCTCCTCCGCGATGTGGTGCGACGAAATCGCGCACGGGTAGTCGCCCGTCGCCTCGTCGCGCAGGAAGATGCTGACGTTCTCGGTCAGAAGTGCGTCCTGCATCTTGGTGCTGACGAGCGAAGTCATCTCGCGCGTGTCGGCCATCACGCGCAGAGCCTGTCCGAGTTCGGAGAGAATCTGCTGCGCGTTGTATGCGCGCCGGAAGAAGTGTCGGTCAATCGCCGGAGCGACGACGCGATGATGCAGATACGAAGTGACGTTCCACACCACCACCGACACCACGCCCGACACCACCCCGATAACCAGCGGCGAAGGCCGCACGTAGCGAAACAGGTTATTGAGCAAGAACGTCAGCGCCAATCCCACCGTCGCGATTTCCACCACCTTCGAGCCGCGCGAAACGAACACGTAACGAATGCCGCGACGGATGATGAGCCGTATCGGTATCACTTGATGACGCACAATGGCGTAGGCAAACGACAGTGGAAACAGAACGAACGCCACCACCGCCGCGACGCTCAACCAACGAAACACACTCTGGTTGATGGCGACGCGATTCGACAGCAGACCCAACCCCACCAACACGACGAGCGGCGCAAAACCCGCCAAACTCCCCGCCACCACCACGCGCAACTTCCGCCGCGACAGACGACTCGCCTGCCGATAGTTAACCAGCAACGACACGATGCCCGCGATGACATAGAGCACGAACAGAATTGACACCAACAGATTCACCCACGGATGTCGCTGCACTGCATCGAAGATGGCGTCCGGCGCGCTAACGAGGATGTAGTTGACCGCCGCGAAGTAAGGCACGGTCAAGAGCACGTTCGGCAGGTAGAGCGTCCATTCCAGACGCGGAAAGCGTCGCAGCAGCGGTGAGCGTTCGGGAAAGACGAGAAAGAAATGAAACAGTAGCGGCGCAAAAAACGTCGAAATCAAACCGCCCGTCACCATCACCCCGACGAGCCACGACGGATAGCCGCCAAACGGAAGAAACTGACTCTCCGAAGGAATAAACGTGCCGAACATCAACGCCAGCAGCAACGCCTGTTTGTCGTACGGCTTGAGGATGAAGACTGCGAAACCCACCATCAAAAAGACCGCCGGAATCACGATGGTCAGCAGCACTCTCATCAACGAAGTGAACGGCGTCAAATTCCCCGTCCGCAACGCCACCTCACGCTCGTCCTCCGCGCGCCTGACCCTCAACGTGTACGTCGAACCCGGCTCCAAACCCAAAATCTCAAACGCCTGCCAGTAACTCTGCACCGCCCGCCCGTTAATCGCCACGATCTCATCATCCACACGCAACGCCTCGGCGGCAGCCCCCTCCGGCGCGACGTACTCCACCAACACACGCCCCTCCCGCTCCGTCATCAACCATCCCAGAGAACTCTGCCGCGCCCCCAGACTCTGATGCGAATTCGCCCCCGCATACACGAACATCACGACGAAAAACAATCCGCCGAGAATGAAACGCACACGCCTTGTCAACAGAGTGTTCATTTGTTTCCAGAGCCTTCTATCGGCAACGTTTGGTCAACACGTTTCCGTCCCCTTCAAAAATTTTTCATCAACCAACGCCCCGCCAACATTCATCACACCAACCGACCTTCCAACAGCCCATATTTCACCACCACCTATCAAGAGACGATTTCACCATCACTTATCAAAAGACATTTGCGCCTACCCACATGCTTCTTCTATTTTACCTGCCCCATTCCATAAATGTTTCGAGAAAATCGCCTAACAACTTTCGCGAACATCACCCTCCGACTTTTCGTAAACGACCTACCGCCTCCCCGATTTATTTATCTTCCCGCGCCCTCACACGCTGCAACCTCATCACCTCAAACAAACGATTTTTATCGCCCGCTTGACAATACGAGACGAATCATTAAAATTGATTTCACGAAGCGGGAGTAACTCAGTGGTAGAGTGCGACCTTGCCAAGGTCGAAGTCGCGAGTTCAAATCTCGTCTCCCGCTCCACAAGATTCAAGGATGAAGGCGGAAGGATGAAGAACGAGAGCATCAGCTTTCAACCGCCACATTTAACTTCATCCTTCCGCCTTCCGCCTTCATCCACGCCTTCAGGCGGCGTAGCCAAGTGGTAAGGCAGAGGTCTGCAAAACCTTTATTCATCGGTTCGATTCCGATCGCCGCCTCCATTAGCATCAATAATTTAGGGCATCCAGAACGGATGCCCTTTGTCGTTCGGTCAGCTAACGATGTGCCAAAGTAGAGGGCGTCGTGTTGAGTGAATTGTTGTGCGGTGTGATTAGCTTGGAAGCAATTTCTGTAAAGAATCATGCCCGTTTAGGCAATCGCACGACAGATATTTTCCTTGACAAACGATGGAGCCAGACGTATAAGGCACGCATCATTGTTCTTCCTTTACCAATTTTATCTGAATTTATTCTAGCCCCTTCACCTTACAACACAGCTTCCTGACGACCTCGTTCTGCGTAAACAGAGCAGAGTACCTTTCAACACCACTCGATTGAAGGAGGTGTAGTCACCAATGCGTTCAAGAAAGTTTGCCGTCTTGTCGATCGCGGCCATTACGACCGTGTTCTTTTTGCTCCTCTCAGGCGTGGGGGCATCATTCTTTTCAGCCTACACGCATTCAGCCGTTCACGTCACAGAAGTTCAGGTATTTGCGTCTTACCAGTTCAACACCCTGAAGAATCCGACAAGCCTGCTGTGGCTCGAAGTGCAGCAGCACAACGCGCCGAGCAAGTATGTTCTCTACATCGCCGACTCGCGCAATCACGTTATCCGTTCTTTCAAACCCGACCTCGGCCAACTCAGCGTCGTTGCCGGCACGTTAGACACTTCCGGTTACGTCAACGGGAGCGCGACGTCCGCGAAATTCAATTACCCGGTTGGCCTCTCCGGGGAGAGAAGGGTCTGGGGTGGGCAGACTGGTTGTAATCAGTGGTGGAATGCCACCTGCATCTCGCCGCAGATAAGCGTCTACACCACACATGTCCTGCACATCAACGACTCCCAGAATTACGTCGTACGGAAGTTGTGCACGGGCACCCAACACCAAAACTCCGGCGATTGCACGGGGCAGATGGGGATGGTTTCGACTATCGGCGGCAGCCACACCAAAGGCTACACCAACGGTACGGCGAGTTCGGCCAGTTTCTCTGCCCTCGCCGGACACAGCGACATCGGTGGTGCCTGTTACATCAACGACGCGGAAAATCATTGCATCCGCGCCGAAGACTCGTCGGGCAATGTCACCACGTACGCGGGGACGGCCTACGCCGGTTATGTTAACGGCTACAGGACGGCAGCCCGATTCAATGTGCCGACGAAAGTGATATCAGATTCATCGGGCAATATGATTGTCGCGGATGTCGGCAACAACGCTATCAGGAAGATTGACACTTCAGGCTACGTCACGACGGTCGGCGGACAAGGCCCAACCGCGCCCGGTTACGTGAACGGCCCTGGTTATGCCGCCAAGTTCTTTAGACCGACCTCGATTGTCCAGTCGGGCAGCGACACTTACGTCGCAGATTCCTTCAACAACTGCATCCGTAAGATCGACAGTTCCGGCAACGTCTCGACATACGCAGGCTCGACCGAGGCCGGACTGGTGAACGGTTCACTCTCGCAGGCGAGATTCAACATGCCCACCGATCTGGTCATACTCAACGGGTTCATGTACATCGCCGACAGCGCGAACAACGCGATTCGCGTCATCAACATGAGCACCGGCACCGTGTCGAACTACATCACTTAGCTGTGTGACTGAAGGGAGGATAGTCATGTCGCAATCCCGCTTGAATCCGAGAGTCGTCGCCCGACGCGCATTACTCGCATCATTAGCTCTAGTAGTCACTTTCTTCAACAGCAGTTGTATTCAGCAACCAGCCGCTCCAAGCAGAGGCATCAGGATGGAGACGTATCGTGGGCCGCGCGGCGGCGCGCGTGTGCCGGAGCCTTTCGTCCCCGTTCTGGGCTATGTGTACAATGATTTCGGTCCCGGCCCCGGCGATGTAGATGCCTTCATGGACGAGACTGATTTCGATGGCGTTCACGACGAACCGGACGCAAAGACTAACGCCGAGTGGCAGCTTCAGGCCGGGCCGAAAGGGCCGTGCTTACCGGGCTTCGCTCTTGTCATCGTACCTATCAACGAATTAGAGATTGTCAGGTTTACCTGCTACCTCTAGTCGCAACGCCACCGACGCGATTGATGTGTCGTGTGTCAGCAGGGGCGAGGCGCGAGGTTGTTCGGCCTCGTCCGTTGCGCTCGCGTGGTAGCCGGATGGTAAAGCACCCGGCTACCATCACACCTGTGATTTACGTCCAACGCTTATGCCGTACGCCGTCTGTAGACATTTGCTGGCCGATAGCCAGATGCACTCACCTCAGAAGTGGAAATCTCAAATTGTATGTTTCAGCCGGGAGGCCGTCTGAATGAAAATTGCTTCGCGACTTAGCCTTTGGCTAGCTGTGGCGTTGTTGGCGGGAGCCTACCCATCGTGCGGTTCTCGTTCCGGCTCCGGTGACCTGATTATGTTCGGGACTATCGGGGCGAGCCCGTTTCAGGATCATGTCTATACCGTCCGCTCAGACGGCTCGCAACTGCGCCCCTTTCTTAAACCGGAGGGGCAGCGTAGTTATACTTTCGCCTCCGGCAATTCGTTGCGCGCAGACTTAGTGGTAACTGTGCGCGAAATGAACGCGGCGGGCAAGGTTGAGCCTCGCTTATACCTTTTCCGCCCCGAAGCGCATGAGTGGAAGCGCCTACCGACCATAGAGGGCTTGGTCGGTAGGGCTCACATGTCGCCCGACGGCTCAAGTGTGGTGTTTGTATTTTCGCCCGAAAGACGACGCAATACCACACGCTTCTGGATTATGAATCTCAAAACGGGCGAGATGAAAAAGCTGACCAGCGACGATCAAGAGGACGCGTGGGACGGCTATCCGGCATGGCGACCCGACGGTCAGGAAATCATGTTTATCCGCCTCCGCCCCTCCGGCAGCGTAACAATCACCAACCTTATGTCCGTCCCCGTGGCGGGCGGAGAACCCGTCAGTCTGATAGGCCCCGACGAAAGTGTATCCGTCGTCTCTTATTCGCCCGACGGCAAGCGCCTCGCCATGCTCACAGGTAAGGGGTTGGAGGTCATGAACATCTCAGATCAGGGGCGGACGTTGCTCGTTCCGTGGGAACGCCTGCCGGATTTAGAGTTCCACGCGGGAGGACTCACATGGTCTCCGAGAGAAGATAAAATCGCGTTTCCGCTCTACAATACACGAACCAAAGAGAATGAGTTGTGGACGGTCTCAAGCAACGGGGAGGGCGCACAAGCCATCATCAAACTCAGCGCCGATGATGGGAAAATTCTGGTCTCTACTTTCCTCGAACCTTAAACTGCCGCGACTTATACTTTGACTCCAAAGGTCGCCGCCGCTCTCGCGGTTCGGACGCCGACAAGCCTTCTGATTATGAACGAACGCGACAACAGTTTACGGGGTTCGGTAAGCTCTATCAGCGTTCGCACGTTTCGTGTAATGGAAAGTAGTTCGCACAGGTGGGAAGAGTTGATGTCGTCGAGCCTCACAGTTTACGACCTCGCTGGCAGCATCACTGAATGCACATGCTCTCGCCATACGCCACGCTACCACGAAAAAGCATCTACAAGTATGATTCGTATGGAAGTTGGGTTAAAGAAACGTGTCCAGACTTAAGTATGATTCTCAGGCCGGGAGTCGGGAGTTGATTGTGGCACTTCCCGCAGTATTGACTACCACTAGCCTGAATCTTCTACCGTACACAGATGATGAATCGAGAGAAATTATTTTCCATAGCTGTCCAGGTAAGTCGCTTCTTCCTTATCGCTTTGTTCATAGGCGACGTGGGCGCGAAGGCCTCCAAGCCGTACTGGTTTGTTTCCGACATTTCCAGCTTCGTCGGCGGACATTGGGCGATTCACGCTGCGGTCATCATGCTTCTTGCAGAGATAACCGCCATCGTGCTGTTGCTCGTACCACGCACCATTCGCGCGGCAGGATTGTGGACGATCATTATGCTCGTCGTCTTTGCCGCTTACGGCTTCTACTACGTCTATGCCCTGCGCGGCGGTGCGCCTAACTGTCAATGCTTCGGAGGAATCGTCGCAAACCTGTTAGGCATTTCGACCATGTGGAGGAGCCTGGTTCTCTTCATACCGGCGGCGATTTGTGCAAAATCAAGTAGACGGGATAGGGGAAAGAGCCCAACAGAACCGTCACAGAACGACTCGCCAATACTGAATTAAAGCGACTCTTTTAGACCGCAAAACCTTTGTTCGTCGGCTCGCTTACAATTGCCGCCTTCAATGAATCAATAGTTGACGGGTAGCCAACAGGCTACCTTTTTTTTCGTTTGAGTCACTATCCAGTCATTACTTCAGAAAGGGCGAGACATTGAAATGGACGGGGCACTTTTTCAATCAGAGGTCGTTCTTAAACGGGTGGATAAATCAGGCAAAAGGGTTTGCAAACGTGGTTGTTAAAAGGTTTTAGGTTGCCCTTATACATGCTATCGCAGATGGTCAAAAACTTATTGGAAAATTCTAATGGATGATGTATTCTTGCCGCTCTTCGCGGAAGTAAAAGTATGCACTTAACCTCATAGGTGTTCTTTTACCCTTGTTTCTCTCGCTAACCTGGAAATGAGTTATGCTTCTTCAATGGTCAAATAAAACAATTCATTTTTTAGCAAAACCATTCATTGAGGCAGAATCTCTCAAAGAGTATTCCACCAAAGGATATTGGATACTTGGCGGCCTTACTGCTGCGTTATTCATTCTGTTCTTACTCTTAAGCGGGTACATTAGTGGAGTAGCAAGCCAGTCGCCGGACTCAGCACAACCATACCTTGAACTTCTTCTTAAAAAAGTCGGTCTGGACGGATTACCTAAGACGCTTCCTCTGAGCATATTTATTATTGCTTTATACGTCGGTCTCGGATTGATTCCGCAAACACGCACTTACATAGGAGAATGGCTTTCTAAATTCTTCTACCATTTTGTGAATTTCATTATCACGGGAGGCGAATGGTGTATCGAGCATCGCGGAGGCTCGACGGTCTTGGTAGTTATTCTCATTAGTTTTTTTATCTGGGGACTCAAAGGAGTCATTGAGAAGAGTAGACGCGAGGCGCTTCTAACAACTCAATTCAACTATTGGCTACAGGCGGCGCAAGGCTTCGTTGTGGAAGATACTTTTACCAAGATTTATAACAAGAAAATTGAGGACGTGAACAATCACTGGCAGGATGATTTAGATGAAATATTAGAACTTCCCGGCGGGTATGCACATCCAGCCACCTACCTCTATAAAGCCATTGCATTACTGAATTTGACCCAGAAAGGCGAACCCCTCACGCAGTTGAAGGTTGAAGAACTCGACAAACTTGTCGATGAGTGTAAAAAAACATGCAGACCCGTGGAAAACATGGATTGGCCGGAGCGACGTGCGCGCGACCTGCTCCATATTTTGATGGGTAAGATTTACAATCGTATCGCGATTAGCGACCAACAAAAATTCAAAAAATCCTTCGATTATTTCGAGTCGGTCAATCTCGCGCCTTATAAGGACAAACCTGACATTGGTGGACATTACTTATTCTCCGTCAACAATGGCAAAGGAACTATCTATGCCGGGCTACTCACAATAGTTGCGAGCAAACCGGATGCGGAAGTCGGAGATATTCCGTGCAAGAGTCCTGCACATTGCGCTCTTAATGCTTTTGATGCATACGACAGGGCAGCCAAAGATGCCCCGCCATGCTCTTTTCAAGGACGAAGACGAACCAACAATCTGACAGACCTTCTCTTTCGTCTCGGTTTGAATTATGAGGCGATTGCCAATGAGGATTACAAACTCAAAGAAAGAGCAAAGATGGAGAGTAAAGTGACGTTGGCAAAGGAGATTGAAGCTCACATCGTACAAATGCTCAAGTGCAACGAAGAGGGAGATTCAATACCCGATTTTGTCACTGTCTCTCAAGCTTATGGTACGTGCGCTTTCTTAAACAGCATGAATTGCAAGGAGGAAACTCGCTTATTGCATGCGGCTGGCACGTATCTGCGTATCGCTTACAGTTACGAACCCGGCAACCTCAACGATTGGGAACTGACGCCCTTCTGTTCGTCAGTTAAAGACGGAGAATTTATCCCCGCCTTCAAAGATGCGATTTCCTCAAATGCGTTCACGGGCTTATCAAATTTAGACCCGGAGATACTCAAGACAGCCATTAGGAAACAATGTAAAGGCTTCAAGGAGGTTGCTCGCGCACCATGTGGAGAGCCGATATCGTTAAAGCCTTAGGGGCTTCAGTCAAAGACGACGCGGTGGCACGTCACTTCCTCGTCGTGTGGCCTGTTATCGAAGCTATTCTGGAAGCCTTCTCGAAGGCCAACGAACTTCCTATCTTCGTATATCTAAACGAGGAGATGATATATCACTCGCCGTTGGAATCCATGCCGGAGTTCTGTCGGTTGATGTTAAGTTCCGAAGAAACGGGAGCCAAGTGTGTCGATGACGGCAGGCGCAGGGCAGCGAAATTAGAACCGGATTTCGAGGAAGGAGTCCAGCTTTGCCATGCCGGACTACTCAACGGTCGTCGAGAGATAGATACAGGCGTCGGGCTTCTAGTAATTCTTTTTGGAGCGAAGACTTCCGCGCAAGATAATGCCGCGATACGTCGCCGCCATCTGATTGAGATTACGTCTAAACAAGACGCCGAGTTATCTGGAAAACTAGAAGAGTCTTACGCCTCACATGGAACTCCGCTCCCCTCCATCGACTCCGATGATGTCGCTTTAATGGATGCTATCTCGACAATCCTTCAACGTCTCCTCAGCGCCACCGTCGGATTTCGGACTCAGACCATCAACATGGCTCATGAACTGAGCCTCATGATGATTGGAATGGGGTTATTGATGGATGAGATGAATTTTATTGTGAACGATGTGCAAAAATCGACGGATGTGATGTCTTCGGTGAAAGATTTGATAGATACGCAGGCTCGCATCTACACACAGTGTCGGCTCGGTCTCTATATTGTGCGTAACTTTCTCTCACATGCCAGCGAGACAAGATACAGCGAGGTCGTCAGAAGCAACTTTAGCCGGATAAATCTTAAAGAAATCTTACTGGAAATGGTTGACCTCCATCGTTTATATGCTGCCCAAAAAGGTGTCAGCTTCGATGTTTCAGGGGTCGATGACATACCTCAAATCTACGGTTCCGACATGGAGATTCGTCGCTTACTTTATAACGTGCTTAATAATGCTATCAAATATTCCTATCACTCGATTCCTAATATTCAACGCACGATAAAAATCCGAAGCAAAGTTCCCTACGACCCCGGTTTCAAACAGCGGCGCTTCTCCATTGCAATTGAAAATTACGGCTTCGGTCTCACAAGAGAAGAAAAGATTAACGTCTTCAAGCCCGGTGTACGTGGTCAAAGGGCGATTGCGGAAGTGCCGATAGGGTCAGGCATCGGCCTCTCTGAAGCGTTGAAAATCATTAAAGCGCATAAAGGAGAGATACGTCTGCACTCCAAAGAGCTTTATGAAGACAAACAAGGTGTTTGGACATACCTGACCACGGTGGATTTAATATTTCCGTATGCTGTTGACTATCACACTGCTTAGGAAAAGGGGACGTAATGCGGGATGAATTGATTAACCTCTTATGGGTCGATGACGATTCCTACGATTCACTCGACCCACTTGCTCGGCGGTTGAGAAGAGCAAATTTCCACCTTGAGAGGGCTGTGGATTATGAGGAGGCAATCGCTAAAATCCTAGCCGGAGACTACCATAGTATCCTGCTCGATGTGATTATTCCGAGAGCCAAAGGGTCGGCTGTTCTATCCTATGATTTAGGTATGGTTTTAGCCGATCAGGCAGCCGAAACCAAAGTTAAAAACATAGTGTTTCTGACGGTCGTCCAACAAGAAGAAGTATTCGAGAAATATAACGAGATAAGGGACAAATATGACGGCGTGTTGAATTTCAGCTACCTCGATAAAACAAAGCTGCTTGAGCCGAATTTCATTGCAGACATGATAAGCCGTCTGAAACGTTAGAAGAGCAAACTGCAAAAGTGAGTTTATATGGTCTACTACTTACCTTTAATCATCATCGGAACGATATTGGTCTTTCTATTTCTGCGTTTTGTTCAACCGGAATTGATTTACAGCGTTCGTGAGGTGTTAGTGAAGGTCGGTATGAACAAGGTGCTGTTGGACGAAGAAGCACAGCGCCCCGGCAATCACAACGTCAAGTATTACAAACTGCTGATTAAAAAATTGCAGTACGAGACCGCCGGAAAAGACTATAACTACGCGTTCGATAGAGTCAGTAAAATCAGAGAGTTATATAATACTCTCAGTGTGCAACGTGAAGAGTTGGAGGGTGTGAATGTAGAACGAAAGCCACAAATATGTATTGCCGAATTAGCCAATTTGCTTCGCACTCTATCAAAAGAGATTGTTGCGACGAGCGAATATAATCATCGGACAGTTAAAGCTGATGCCATCCTCCGTTTGATTATCGAGCAAACCAGAGAGGACAGCCCGCCACATGCGTCACCCCCTGATGAATATGTGGAAAATTGGTTCACTACTCATCCGATGACCATCGAGCAAATCATTGAGATTCAGATTGCCGCCGTTCTTGGATTAGCTTACCGTCAAAAGGCCGAAAACCCACCTCCCACAACTGTAGCAGGTAACATTCTGGTCACAAGAGATGTTGCAGCGCCTAGAGCGGATGCAGCCCTAAAACGTGTATGACCCCTCTGTTTTCGTCACCTTCCGAAAAAGCCCGGATCCATTAAATACCAGTTAACTAATCCTGCCACCATCCCGATACCAAACACTATAAATGCGATGATTTTTTCTTTAGTTGTGTTGGGCTTCCCTCCCATCGAGGGGAATAACAGGAGATAGAGTCCGCCGACGACCATGAGAGGGGCAAAGGCGGCGAGTTTCAAGGAGTAACGGCCTTCATGTAACAACTGTTGCCAGTTGTAATAGATGAGGCCAATAGAAACAAGGATGAGCACTAAGGCAATGATGCGCGCTTTGAAGTAATGCATATTAGATTCTCCTGACGTGAGTCTTTAAGAGCAAATATAGTGATTTACAACTAAGAATTTGCGTGCAGCATAACACTCGAATTAACCCGTCGGCTGGGTTTCATGCGACGCGTCAAATGCCTCGCAAATCCACCTTATCAATTACATTGCGCCTTCCGCTCGCAATCATAGTGGAGGAAGACATTGCAGCTATCTTCCAGACCGAAACTCGGCGTCTGCTTCTCATAACTAACCCAATAATCAGCAAGACTCACTCTCGACATTTCTTAATCCGTGCATGGAACATCTTATGTGAGAGCCTTCAGCGTGGCGTAGGCCATGTTTCCTTTTGTCGTGTAAGTGATGCTTTGCGTTAGAGCATCGACGAGCAGTTTTTCTAACCCGACGCTGGTTCTGGGTCGAACAAACTCGCCCGCGTTGTATAACACACGTAGATAGCAATCTCCGATGAAGCGTCGGTTGAGGACGAGGCTGGTCAGATATAAACAACTGTCCTCGCCCGTGAGCAATCTCCTCAGTTTCGGAATGAGACTCGCCGCGTCGTCGAATTGATGCAGGACATTCATGCAGAGAATGGTGCTGAAACTACGTGGGCGAAAAGGCAGGTCGGAGAGGTCTGCTTGCAGCAGGACGACGTTTTCGGGAACGCGACCGCCCAACTCAATCAGGCGCGCACGCGCACGCTTCAACATACTCAACGATTGGTCGAAGGCGACGACTTCGCGTGTGGCTTCGAGGTGGACGGGCGCGGTGAAAAGCATGGAGCCGCAAGCGGCGTCGAGCATCAAGCCGCGCGGATTTGAAGCGACGGCGCGACGCGCGAAGGCCGTGTAATCGTGCGGGACGTTGCCCCACATGACGCGGTTGTATAAACGCGTGCTGACAAAAAAATCATAGGCCACGGCTCTTTTATCGTAGAGATGCTGCGTGTGCGTCGCGTCGGGCATGACCGAGTAGATGTCTTCGGCGACCGGACGCAACGCGCAGTCTCCGGCCAACACAGTTTTCAGTTTCGCCAGAGCACTCATAATTTTTCAGTTTATCAGAGCACTTGTTAGGAGTGACCGGAGCGCGTCGCAGTCATCAAGACGCTCGTCGCCGCACACGCCGACGAGATTTCCCTGTATGATGCGACTGGCAGCTACTCGGCTTATGTGCGAAAATTCGTCGTCCAACATGCGGCATCTCCCACAGAAAAGACGAGAGCGACGCTAACTCGTTGAAAAAACAAGCTCTTAAAGCAATTTTTCCCGGTTCCCGACAGCGCCCCGCAACGGCGACGAGTCGAGGAACAAAGATGTCTGCCCACGAAGGGCGGACGCGAAAGCGAACCACATCTATGTCAAACATCTACGGCAACCGTAAGTTTCTCATAATTATCTGTATTTGCTTGCTTTGCGCGTGTTTCGAGAACCGTGGCGAGACGAAAAACAGTAACGGTGGCAACGACTCTGCACGCACGCCAAACGCCGACACGTCGAATGCCACAGCGTCGCCCGCCGCAACGGCGAATGATGCGCAACCCATTGTAAACACAGAGGATAACAATCGCGACGCGAGCCAACCGGACGCGGAGACGCCCGACGAGACGGACGCGTCAGATGATGCTTCGGCGCAGCAATTCAAGGGGACGGCGGGCGTCGTCGAAAAGAAGCGAGAGGGCATCGCGCCCGTCGTGTTGCGCGCGGTTCGGACGTCTAGACAAAAGAATTTTGATCGCGTCGTGTTTGAATTCGAGGGGACGGGTCTGCCCGGTTATCACATCGAGTACATCGACCGTCCGGTGCGACAGTGTGGCTCCGGCAACGCCGTGCGGCTTCGCGGAGACGCGTGGCTGCGCGTGCGCCTCACGCCTTCGCAGGCGCATACGGAGGCGGGCGAAGCAACCGTCAAAGACCGCGAGCGCGTTCTGAATCTACGCGTGCTCAAAGAGATGAAGGCGACGTGCGATTTTGAGGCCGACGTGGAATGGGTGTTCGGACTCGCATCTCCCAAACGCTACCGCGTGCTCGAACTCTCCAATCCCGCGCGCCTCGTCGTAGACATCAAGCACTGAATGAAAAATGAAAAGTTAAAAGTTGAAAAGGTAGAAGCAGAAGCAACTCGTTGCGCCAAGCCTTTCGTCGAGCCAAGCCTTTTTGCACTTTTAACTTTTCATTTTTAATTTTGCCCTTCAAAGCACTGGCGTCCCTGACAGCAGTTGTGCGGGTGCGTGTAGCCGTCGTCGGGGCCTGCGGTTTCCATTGTTTTGAGACACCAGTACACGGCGGTCGTCGAGCGTCCCGACTGCCACGCATACATGTTGCCGACGAACGAACCGAAGGCCGTCTTGGTACGCAGCATGCGACAAACTTTTGGCGTCTCCTCCGCGTCAATCTCCGTCTCTTCCTCACTCAACTCCGCAGCGTCGTCTATCAAACGGCTCGTTTCACTCATCAATCATCTCCTCTCGTCGGTGACGCGACGGCGGCGGCCTGCACGATGGCGCGACGCACCAAAGCCTCGAAGACCGGAACTTTGTAGCCGTTCTGCGAGAGCGGCGTCGCATCTTTGACGGCGGCGCGTGCGGCGGCGCGTGCCGCGTCTTCGTTGACCGTCTTTCCCTGCAACACGGCTTCCGCGCCGACGGCACGCAAAGGTACGGGCGCGGCTGCGCCGAGGACGATGCGCGCAGACGTGCATGTCTGCGCCTTGCAGTCGAGCCGCACGGCGACATCGGCAATCGGCCAGTCGAAGGATTCCTTCTCGCCCTGTTTGAGATAAGCCGAGCGCGCGGCGGAAGGCTGCAACGGCACGCGGATGTTGGTGACGAGTTCTTTTTCGCCGATGGAATTTTCGCGTGTGATGTCTTCTTCGGGCGTGATGAAAAACTTTTCGAGTTCGACTTCGCGTTTGCCCTTCGCGCCTGTGAGTTCGACGAACGCGCCGAAGGCGACGAGCGCCGTGGCGGTCGCCGACGGATGGACGATGGCGCAGATGCGATTGCCGAAGATGGCGTGATACTGGTTTTCGCCTTCCAATGCGAAACAGACCGTGCCGCCCTTCTTGCGGCAATGAAAATCTTCAGAACGAAAATACCAGCAGCGCGGGCGTTGGAGGAGATTGCCGCCGACGGTGGCGACGTTGCGAATCTGCGGCGTCGCCGCTTTGCCCGCCGCGTCTGCCAGAGCCGTGTAGCGTGCGCGCAAGAGCGGATGCGCGTCGAGTTGCGCAAGTGTGACGAGCGGGCCGATGTGGAGACCCGTCTTGGAGTCTTCGCGTATGTAGTCGAGGCCGCGTATGTTGCGTATGTTGACGAGGCGTGCGGGAGCGTCGATGCCCTCCTTGAGGCGGTCGAGGAGGTCGATGCCGCCCGCCTTGACGGTCGCCGTGCGGCTCATCTGCGCGATGGCTGCCGCCGTCGTGGTCGCTTCCGTCCATTCAAATCGGTTCATCTCGCACCGCCTTTCTGCCGCGCCGCTTGAAGTTGTGAGAGGACGTAAGCGGGCGTCAGTGGCAGACGTCGCATGCGGACTCCGGTCGCGTTGTAGACGGCGTTGGCGATGGCCGCCGCCGTCGGGATGGTTGACGGTTCGCCGATGCCGCCCGCGTCGGTCGAACTTCGTCCAAGATATTCTTCAATCAGAACGACGTCTATCTGCGGGGTTTCGCGCGAGCCGACAATCTTGTACTGCTCAAGATTCGGATTGACCATCTTGCCCGTGTGTCGGTCGAGGATGCGATTTTCGTAGAGTGCGTAGGAGATGCCTTGTAAGACGCCGCCATTGATTTGACTCTCAAGCGTCAGACGATTCATCGGACGACCGCAATCGTGGACGGCCACGACGCGTTCGACTCTGACAAAGCCAGTCTCTGTATCGACCGACGCTTCGACAAACTGCACGCCGCCGTAGAGACCCGTGCCCATCGAAATGCCCTGCCCTTTGCGTGCGTAGCCGCCGTAGTCGTCGGTGCGTGCGGAGCGCGCGGCGATTTGTTCCGTTCGTAGACGAGAGGCAGCCTGTTTGAACGTCCAACTCTTGGACGCGTCGCCGCCGACCGAGACGCGTCCATCGCGCATCTCAAGTTCGCTGGCACGGACGCCAAACGTCGCCGCGAGTTCGTCAAGCATCTGCTGTTTGACTTTGTAAGCGGCGTTGCGCGCCGAAGGAGTGATGGAACCCGTCGTCATGCTGCCGCCGGAGGCGGGGCCTGCCGGAGAAGCGGTGTCGCCGATGCGAATGGCGATGTCTGTGGGTTTGAGTCCGAGTTCTTCTGCGACGACCTGCGCGAGCACAGTCTTGATGCCGCCGCCGATGTCCTGCACGGCTGACAACAACTCGACCGAGCCGTCGCGCGTGACGCGCACCTCGCACGCCGAATCCATGTTGATGATGCGATACCAGACCGCCTGCGCGACGCCCAAGCCACGTTTGATGGTTCCCTCACCTTTGCCCGCCGCATGCCGACGCGACCAACCCGCGCGCTCGGCTCCAATGCGTCGTTCTTCGCGCCGCGCGTCGCTTTTGTCAATCCGGTCGCGCAGGACGAGCGGGTCGATGTCGAGATGTTCGGCGAGTTCGTCAATCAACTGTTCGAGCGCGAAGCAGCCCTGCGGGTGGCCGGGCGCGCGGAAGGCTGCGGCGGGGCCTGCGTGCGTGAACACGTCGGATTCTTCCGTCAGCACGTTGGGACATTCGTACATGTTCTGCGCGGGGCCGCCCGTGCCCGCGCCCGTGCCTGTGCCCGCCGTGCCGTAGCATTGGAGTTGAATCGCGGTGAGCGTGCCGTCGCGCTTCGCGCCGATTTTTAGTCGCTGCACGGAGTCGGGGCGATTGCCCGTCGAAAGGTGTTCATCCTTTCTGTCAAGCATGAGTCGGACGGGCGCTCCCGTCTTCTTCGAGAGGTGCGTGGCGAGCACGCCGTAGTTGCCCGCGCCAAACTTCGCGCCGAAGCCGCCGCCCATGAAATCCGTGAGGACGCGCACGGCGCTCTTTTTCAACTGAAAGATTTCAGCCAACTCGTCGCGGACGCTCAGAGTGCCTTGCGTCGAAGAGTAGACGGTCAGGCCGTCGGGCTTCCAATCTGCGACGACGCCGTGAGTTTCGAGTGCCGAATGCGTCTGCACCTGCGTGTGAAACTCACCTTCAACCGTGACATCGGCTTCGGCGAAACCCTTCGATACATCACCGAGAGGTCGCCCGCGCGGCCCGCCCCTGACGGGGCCGCGCACGTTGCCCACTTGAGTCACACCCTTCGGCCCGCCACCTCCGCCCGCCGTCTCCGCCTGGTCTGCCGCGCCAGGAAAGACGAGCGGCGCATCCCGTTGACGCGCTCGCTCTAAATCGACGACGAAGGGCAACGGCTCATAATCAACGCGGACGAGTTTGACGGCTTCGTCCGCCGCTTGCTGCGACGTGGCGGCGACGGCCGCGATGGGTTGCCCCGCAAAACGCACGACCGGATATTTGGTCGAAAGTTCTTTCGATTTGTCGCGCAGTTCGGCGTTGCCGAGCACGCGGTCGAGCACGTGGACGGCACGCACCTGCGGATGCCGTTCCGCCGCGCTCACGTCAATCGAACGGATGCGCGCGTGCGGGTGCGGCGACGTGACCATGCGCGCGAACAACATGCCGGGCAGACGGATGTCTGCGGTGTAACGCGCCGCGCCCGTCACCTTGAGCCGACCATCGACGCGCGGCACGCGTCGGCCTACCACAGAGAGTTCTTCGTTGACGCCGAGCGGCGGCGGTTCATCGAGTGGCACGGCGCGTTCAATCTTTGCCATCTTCGCGCCGTAGATGCCTGCGTTGACGCTGATGGCGCGCGTAGCGGTCGGCGTCTCTTTTTCTGCGGCGGCTCGCTCGGCCTGCTTCTCCGCCGCTCTGGGCACGGGCGGTTCACCCGTCGGCGCGGAGGCCGGAGCGTCGGGAGACTTGGCGGGCGCGTTGGCTCTGTCCTTCTTTTGGGTTTCAGTGCTCATCCGTTTACTCGCCCCCCTTCTTCTGTCCGCCGCTAACTCGCGCCGCCGCGAGCGTCGCCTCGAAAACTTTCGGGTACGTGCCGCAGCGACAGAGATTGCCGCTCGTCGCCGTCTGCACGTCTTCGAGCGTCGGTTGCGCTTTGCGCTTGAGGAGCGCCGCGCAACTCATCACCATGCCCGGCGTGCAGAAGCCACACTGCATCGCGTCGTATTCGATGAAGGCTTCCTGCACGGGATGGAGCACGTCGCCCTGCGCGAGTCCTTCGATGGTGGTGATGGCGCGAGTTTGCGCGTCGATGGCGAGCGTCATGCAGGAGCAGACGGGCACGGCGTCCAACCAGACGGTGCACGCCGAACAAGAGCCACGGTCGCAGACAACCTTCGTGCCCGTTAGACCCAACTCGAAACGCAAAGCCTCGGCCAGCGTCGTGCGCGGCTCAACCACGATGCGTTTCTCCGCCCCGTTGACGCGCAACGTGACGGCGACCGCGCCCGGCCCGACCACCGTCGTCGCATCCCTCAACGCCCCAGACGCTTCCTTCGCGCCGAGCAGGCCACCTTCCACGATGGCCGCGCCCGCCGCCGTCAGCCCCGCGCCTTTGAGGAAGCCGCGCCGCGTGACACACTTCTGCTTGTCTGTGTCCTTCTCCGCATGCTTCGACATGTTTGCTCCTTGAGAGATGTTCAGTGCGTTGTCGTTTCAAATTTCGTGTCGAGAGATTTCAAACCGGATGGATGCCGAATCCTATGACAGAAAGATGGCGGCAAGGTTACAGCAACGGAGAAACTTCCGCGCATTGTTTATGCCGCCCGTCTGTCTATTGAGTCTTGAAGCGTTTCAATTTCGCCGTGACGATTTAGCTTTCGTGCGCGCGGCGATGCTTCATCCGGTGAATTTATAGCCGACGCGATGGACGGTGATGATGTGGCGCGGGTCGCCGGGCGTGTCTTCGATTTTCTGTCGCAGCTTGGCGATGTGCATATCGACAGTGCGCGTCAGAGGCAGTCCGTCGTAGCCCCAAACGGCGTCGAGCAATTGGTCGCGGCTAACGACTTCGCCGCGATGTTCGACGAAGTATTTGATGATTTTGAATTCGCGCGGGCTGAGGTCGAGCGGCTTGCTATCTTTGGTGGCCTCGAAGTTTTTGAAGTTGACTTCGACATCACCGAAATGGACGCTCTCAATCTTTTCCAGGGGCTTCGACGCGCGGCGCAGGACGGCTTCGACGCGTGCCATGAGTTCGAGAAAACTGAAAGGCTTGGTGACGTAATCGTCAGCGCCCGTCTTGAGGCCGAGCACTTTATCAATCTCCTGCCCGCGCGCCGTGAGCATAATAATCGGCGTGCTGTTGCCCTCGCTGCGGAGTTGCTTGCACACGTCGAGGCCGCTCATGCGCGGCAGCATCACGTCGAGAATAACGAGGTCTAAGCCCTTTTCGGAGGCGAGACGCAAGCCCGTCGAACCGTCGCGCGCCACCTGCACCGTGTAGCCTTCGTATGTGAAGCCGTCGCGCAGTGCCACGGCCATCGCCTGATCGTCTTCCACAATTAAAACTTTTCGCATCAGTTCACCATTTGAGACTTCTATCCAAATCAGGAATAGCCACAGAGACACAGAGGGACAGAGGTAAAATTATGACTCAAGCATTGCCTTCTTCTTTCATTTACCCCTCTGTGTCTCTGTGGCTAATTTTGCATTGAATTCACGTTTATTGTTTGAGGCCGAAGCCGAGCGGCGGCGCGTCGCTGCCAAGCATGGGCGTCGGTTTTTCGGGCGTTTCGGCGCGGTCGCTGGCGTTTTCTGCGACGGGCAGTTGAATCGTAAACGTGCTGCCGCGTCCCGGTTCGCTCTCGACAGTGACACGCCCGCGATGCGCTTTGACGATGTGTTGGACGAGTGAGAGGCCGAGGCCGCTGCCCTTCACGTCGTGGACGAGGCCAGTCGAGACGCGATAGAACTTCTCGAAAATCTTGGACTGTTCTTCGCGCGGAATGCCGATGCCGTAATCGGTGACGGAGATCCGTATCTGCCCGTCGCGCTGTTCGAGTTGCACGCGAATCTCTTTCGACGCGCCGGAATATTTGACGGCGTTGTCGAGCAGATTCATGAACGCCTGCGCGATGGCATCGGTGTCGATACGTGCGGGCGGCAAGCTTTGCGGCGGCGCATCAAAGACGACGCTGAAGCCCTGCTGTTTCAACTGCACGTCAAAGGTTTTGAGCATCGCGCAGATAATGTCGCTGACGCTGGCGCGCTCGAACTGGTAAGTTTTGCGGTCGGATTCAATTTTGGAGAAGTCGAGAATGTTGTTGATGAGTTGTGTCAGACGACGACTCTCGGTTTCGATGTACTCGCCATACTCACGTATCTTCTCGTCGTCTTTAACGCGTCCGAGTTTCAGGAATTCGCCGAAGACGCGAATCGAGGAGAGCGGCGTGCGAAGTTCGTGCGAGACGTTGGAGACGAAATCGGTCTTCATCTGCGACAGGCGCATCTCGCGCGAGGCGGTCTTGAGCGCAAGCGCGATGCCGCTAATGAGCACGGCGGTGAGCAAGACGGAGAGCGTCAGATTGAAATTGAAATTCCAGTGTGCCCATTGCGCGGGCGTCATGTGACGGCTGCGTATGCCGAGACGCCAACCGTAAAAATAGGGCAAGCCCATGGAGATTTCATCGTCCTGTCCCTTGACCGCCTGCGACGAAAAGACTTGCTCGCCACGGTTGTTGTGAATCGTAACGATGACGTTTTCCGCGGCCTCGCCGGGAAAATATTTGACCATCAACTTCTTGACAGCTTCGGGCAAGACGCGCTCGCCGAAGTAAGCCGTGTCCAAAATCATTCCGGCGACGCCGACCACCCTTGAGTGTGCGTCAACGACGGGTTTGTACAGCAGCGGCGTTTCGGGGTCGCGCTCGTAGTAGGAAAGCGATGCTTCTTTGAGATGGGTTCCCTCTTGCGTCAGGAGTTTGTATGGCGCGGAGACGATGTTGGCGGCGCGTGCTTCGTTGGCGGGAACGTCTGTGACTCTTGATTGGTCGCGCGGGTTGAAGAAGAGAACCTGCGATTGACCGTCAGGACGAATAACGACGATAAAGAGGCGTCGCGCTTCGGCGATGTCGCACTTGCCAAAGTGATACTTGATGCTGTCGAAGTTATCGACGGTGAGCGAATATGATGAAACTTTAAGCGTCTCGTCGGCGGTTTCCCAGTAGACGCGCTTGACCTCTCTGGAAACGTCGTTGACGTAGTTCTTCATCCAGACCGTTTCGGCGACGGTCGAAGTGGTTTCCAGTTTCCGCAGCGACCAGTATTGAATGGCGAGAATGCTCAAAAGCGGCAAGACGACTGCGAGGAATCCCAACCAGAGAATGTGGCGCTTGGCGAATGTGTTCAATTTCATCATCGCTTCGATTTCATCCGACGCTGCCCCGTTCGCACTCCTTCACGGCGCATAACATACACTGAAACAACGCCGTAGTCTTTAGCCTCCGAGCCACATTTTACAAATCATTTACAGCTTTTACCTCTATTTACCGCACCTTGATGACATTTACCTCCCGCACCGCTAGACTCGCGCCCACCTCGTACAAAACTTCTGCACGGGCAGACCTGACGGAAGGATGGCGAAAGCGATGTGGAGAACAAAATCAAAAAAGATTGTCGGCGTTCTTATTCTCTCGCTCGCCGCCGTAGCGGGCGTGGCCTCCGGCGCGCACGCGCGTATCCCCACATGGCTCTGCGAACATCTCCCCGCACAACGCACCCCGACCGAAACCACCATCTTTTTCTCCAACGGGATTATCTCCATCGGCAGCTAAACACATGCTCGCAGTGCACATTTACGACAGACGAAAAACTCTCACGATAAAAACTTGCGACTACTAAAAACTTGCGACCACCGAAAAGTCGCCGCCACCAAAAAAGTTACGGCTACCACGATTGGTAGCCGTAACTTTTAGTGCGGGGAGAGTTTGTCAGAATGCAGAGATGCGCGTCTGGAATAGACATCCGGCGTCTAGCGCGCGGCAAAGAGGTCGGTTCCACCAGACTGACGCGTGATGGTGGCGAGCGCGGCACCATCGTTGTCGAGGCTGTTGACTCTGCCGTCAGCGTTGCGGTCGCGCCCTTGAATGCAATCATTGGTGATGCAGCCGTCGGCGAAGGCGACGAGAAGACGTCCCTGCTTATCGACGGTGGCATCGTTGAAGTCGAGAAGGTTGCGTGTGCCCGAAGGGCAGGTCGTGCCGTTGGTGCAGATGACGCCGCGTTGGACGGGGTCGTTCGGCGTGGCATCGACGGTCGTCCACGTCTGTCCGCCGTCGAAAGTGGTGGCAACGTAGAGATGCCAGACGCCCGCGAAGTTGGTATCGGTGCTGGTGCCGTCGCCGCCCGTGGGCGTGCCGATGAAGACGAAGGATGCGCGGTCGTCGTCGCCCGCGACCATCGCTGGAAAGACGGTCTGCTGGATGCCGAAAGCCGTGCCGACATCCTGTGTGTTCGTCCACGTCGCGCCACGGTCGCGCGAGACGGCGACTTTGGGATGACCGTTGCCGTCGGCGTAACCGATGTAGACTGTGTTATTTGCGCCGATGCCGACGGACGGGTCGGTCTTGCCTGCGGTGCTGCCCGGAACGGTGCGGATTTTCCACGTCAGGCCATTGTCGGTGGAAACCACTACGCCCTGCTTGCCGCCGCAACTCTTGTTCGGCACGTAGACCGTACCGTCGGGCGCGACTTTGATGTGCCCATGGAGGCCGCCGCACTGTGTCAGGTTGTACATCGGGACGGCGGGGCCGAAGGTCAAGCCGCCGTCGTCGCTGCGTGCGATTTCGGCGAGGCCGATGTCCTGCGAGGCGTAGTAAAAGGTGTTCGGATAACCGAGAATCGGGCCGCCGAGGATGGCGGGCGCATACTTACCGCCGCCGATGGTCTGGTGGTCAACGCCGGAATTGATGCCGAAGCCGAGGATGGGCGTCCAAGTGTCGCCGTCGTTATCCGTCATGGCGGCGATGCTCATCTTGTTGGGCAGCAGTTGCGAGACAATGGTGCGTCCAGTCGCGGAATCTGTGAAGAGAATCGGGTCGAAAGAGGTGAGCGAAGTGAGCAGCGTGGATTTATCCTGCCACGTCGCGGCGGCGGGCGAAACGCTGTCGTTGAAACTGACGCGCAGAGTCTCCAAACCCGCGATAAACATGACGTTTCCGGTGTTCCAGTTGACGCCGATGGAAGGCTCGCCTGCGCTAGTTCCGAGACCGTTCGGCGCCGCGTAGTTGGTGTAACTCGGTGTCACGGTTGAACTTTGCGCCGGACTCGCGGCGTTTGCCCTGTTCAACGAATTGAAAATAGCCACAACTGCCAGCGATAGAACAATTAACACGCTTAAAAAATCTGCTGATGAAACGGAAAACCGCCGCGCGGCTGAGCCGAGACGACGGATATGTGCTTTGACTTCAACTGTTTGCGCGGCGAAATTGCGCGCACGAAGACTGTCGGGAAGAATTTTCGTAAATTTCATTGCTGAGTTGGCTCCTTGAGGGTGACGGCGATTCAGGCATTGGCAGAGAGTCGCGCCGTACAACTTTTGCCCGTAAGTGCGTGAGGCGTCGCGCCTTCGGCGACAGGTACACTCTAGTCAAAGCCACTTGAGAAATTCTTGAGGTAGGAATAAAGACAAGGAGAAAGGGTTAAATGGGGAAATGAGTAAAGGGAAAATTGGGTAAGTGGAAATGGGGAGACGCGGGAAAGGATTCGTTTTTTGTCTTAACCCTTTACCTGCTTCCCCATTTCCCTTTTCGTCCCTTCGTTTTTCTTATGGAATCAGCACGATTTTGCCGTACGCGCCGGGTTCGAGGACGGCGTGATGTGCGCGTGGCGCGTCGGCGAGCGGCATCTCACGCGCGGCGACGGGGCGCAGAGTCCTGTTTTCCAGACCCGCGACGAGCGCGCCGTGAATACCCGTAAGTTCTTGTGTCGGTGTATTTAAGAGTGACATGCCGAGAATCGCTGCGTCGCGCGACATGGCGGCGCGCGGGTCAATCTCGACGCGCCCGCGACTGCCGATGACGACCACCCGCCCGCCCCGCGCGAGGACGTTCAAATCCTTGTCAAGATTGACGTTAGCCAGCATCTCAAGCACCACATCGACGCCGCGCTCCGCCGTCAATTCCATGAGTCGTGCGAGATAATCATCCGCGCGATGGTCAAGCACATGGTGCGCGCCCTGTTCGGACACCAAACGTCGCCCATCTTCCGTTCCGCCTGTCCCGAAGACCGTCAGCCCTGCGGCACGCGCCAACTGCACCGCCGCCACGCCGACCCCGCCGCTCGCGCCGTGAACCAGCACCGTCTCGCCCGCCACGGCGTGCGCGCGTTGAAAGAGAGCGCGGTAGGCGGTCGCATAAGGCACGTAGACACCCGCGCCCTGCGCGAAAGAGACGTGTTCCGGCAGAGGGTAGACCTGCGACTCCTCGCACAGAGCGAGTTCGGCATACGTGCCGCTCAAACTCCCCGCCAAATACACGCGTTCGCCCACATGGACGCGGCTCACGCCTTCGCCCACAGCTTCAACCACGCCTGCCCCGTCAGAACCCGGCGTGTAGGGGAGCGTCGGTATCCGCGCGTACGCTCCTGCGCGAATGTATGTGTCAACCGGATTGACGCCCGCCGCACCGACGCGCACCAACACCTCTCCGTGTCCCACCTGTGGGTCTGCAACTTCCTCTATCTGCATCACTTCCGGCGCGCCAAACTCGTTCACTCGAATCGCTTTCACACGGTTTCTCCTTTTCAATTTATGGATGTGTCTCAAGCAAGAAGGATTTGCCCACGATGGTTGTATCGCTGGTGAGGAATTGTGGGGCTGCCATCATGTAGTCGGGTCGCGGCTTGTGGGATTGGTCGTGCGTGTTAGGGAGTTCGTACGAAACATCTTCGACGAAAAGCTTTAACGGCTGCGCCGTCCGACGCACTTCCAACGCGAGTTCAAACCCTTCCGGCGGCGGCGCGGCGAAGAGCAATTTCAGCGAGCCTCCCGTCTCTGCGGGTTCGCGCGGCGGCGTCTGAGACGCGGCTTTGCTTCGTAGAATCTCTTTTCCGTTGACGGCGGCGGAGAGCACTTCTGCCGAGGCATCCACGAAGACAAGCACCAACGCGGCTTGCCGCGTCGAAGCGACGCGCGCCCGCACGATGCGCCCGCCATCGCGCGTAAAATCTTCCAACACTTCGAGTTGCGGCGGCGCGGGTGGCGTCGAGATGTGGGCTGGCGTCTGGGCTGCGGGTCTGGAAATCCACGGAAAGAAAGTGTCGAGGCTTTGTCTTGCGGCGTCCGCTTGAATGAATTGTGAAGTCCATTCGTCGGGCGCGCGGTCGAAGCTGCCCCAGATGGCGTGTCCGGCGTCGGCGTCGAGAGCGTAGAAAACGCTGTTCACTGCTCGGTGGCGGGCATCGAATCGCGCCGTAGAGAGTCCGGCGACGATGAAGCCGATGCCGACCAACACGGACGCCACGGGCAACAGCCATCCGGTCGCAGCAGTAACAAAATCGAGTTGGAGAACAAGGAGCGAGATGAGCAAAACGAGCATCATCAACACCATCGTCGCCATCGAGACTCCGAGCATCGACAACAGCATCGAGACGAGCGGCGCGCCGAGAAGCACCGTAGGAACGGCAGCCAGCATGTGCACGGCAAAACGTCTCCATGCGACGAAGTTCGTCCGCGTGTCGTGGCGTCTCCCTTCAGATGCCTCCCCGTCGTCTCCGGCAAACAACGCGAAGGCCACTCCGCAGGTGCTCGCCAGCAACGGCCATGTGAACAGAAAACTTCCGGCGGGCAGCGCAAGCGTCGTCCAGATGAGCAATAGCAACCACCAGCATAGCGCGCCGACGGCGAGATTCAAAACGCTTATTTTTCGTCGCAGCAAACGGTAGAGAGCCGAAGTCGCTGCGATGGTGAGACAGACGAAGGCGATTTTGTAGAGATGTCCGTTGTAGGGGTCGCCCCACGGTAGTGCGTCGAAGCCACGATGGGTCGCGCGTATCGTCCACCATGCGAGCGTCAACAGGATGGCGGTCAGCACGGCGGCACACGGCACGGCGGCGATGCCTCCCGCCAATTCACGCACGCGCAGTTGCCGGGTTCGGAAACCGTAGACGACGACAACGGCAAAGGCGAGCGCGGTGAAGACCGAGAGAAGCGACGCCCACGTCCGCGTGTAATGGACGAACAACGTGCCGTAGACGTTGAAATAGACGGCATCGGGTTCGCGTCTGTCGTTCAAGTCGAGATTGCCGAAGTGGCGCGCGAGCGCGAGCGCATAGGAGCCGTGGTGCTGCACGCTTCGTTCGTCGGTCTCGTCTGGCGTGTCGAGCGCGGTGTGATAATAATGGATGCCTTCGATGTAAGCGAAGTTCAGCGCAGGAATTCCGGCTCGTTTGAAGACGCTCAAATCCGTGTCGTTCGGGAGCGATTTATAGGCCGCGTACATCAGAGAGTTAGCGACCGCGTGCGGCGCAGCGCGCGCAAACTCACGTATGAGCCAGCCGTTGCGGTCGCTCGTCTCGAACATCATCACGGGGCCGCGCGTTCCACGCCCCTCAAAGTTTAAGACCAGCCCGACATCCCCCGCCGCGGGGTGTTCACTGACAAAAGCCTTCGCGCCGAGCAGTCCGAGTTCTTCGCCGTCGGTGAAAAGAAAGATGAAGTCGTTTTTGAGTGGCGCTTGCGCTTTGAGCGCACGCAATGTTTCGAGCAGGGCGACGACGCCTGCGCCATCGTCGGTAGCGCCCGCACCCGACGGCACCGAATCGTAGTGCGCCATGAGCAGCAGGGCTTTCGTGTTCGACGTGCCCGGCACGCGTGCGACGATGTTGTGCACGATGCCTGCCGCGACGGGTCTGTTGCCACGCGGGTTCCACTCGCTGACGGCGGTCGTTTGCTGAACTTCCGCAGCGACGCCGAGCGCGGTCAGTTCGTCGAGGATGTATTGACGCACTCTCGCGTGTTCGAGCGTGCCGACGGGGCGCGGCTTTTGCGCGATAGCCCGCAGGTGCTTGACGGCACGCGCGGACGAGAATTCGCCGGAGGGAGCGTCGGCGGGAACGGTGTCGGGTGGTTGGAGTCGTGCGATGCTGAGATAAGCGAGCGTGGCAATGAAGAGGACGCTCAAGAGCGCGTGCGCGAGATTCTTTTTTGGACGTTCGGCGCTTGAACTCGATGACATCCGTTTCGGGGTTGTTGAGCGAGAGAGCGGTCGTGTTGTCGGTGAAGCGAAGCCCTTGCGGAATCAGTGGCGACGGAGAAGAGGCGCGGCGGGCAGCCTCTTAGCCGAACATCGGCGCGCCGTTGTAGACTACTTCCCAACCGTTCTTCCGGCTCGTCGCAATGCTGCGACGGAACCACTTCAAGGCGGCATCGCTGTCGTCGTAGTTTTGCGCGGTCGGGAGCGCCTGTCGCGGGTCGATGCGGACGACTTGCGCGCCGCTCGCGGAAGTCCTGAGCGAGAGGAGCGCAATCATGCCGTTCTTGGTCAGTACGACGGTACGCGTGTCGATGGTTTCGTCTTCGTCCTCTTCGTCGTAGTCGAGTAGCGCGGAATCGTTTGTGTCGGCCTCGTCGTCAATCAGGTCGTCAAAAAAATCATTCTGGTCGTTCATTGCTTTCACTCAAAACTTTCTAGGGAATTTAATGGTCAGTGCCAGTGGCCGAAAGATAGTCGGTTAGATTAGCCGTCGCGGGGCTAGAACGTACATACTACAAGCTTCGCGGTTGAATGCAAAATGCGGAAGGAGCATCGCCGATGGCAGCGGGCTACATTCTCTCGATTGACCAGGGAACGACCGGAACCACCGTGCTCGTTTTCAATCATGCCGGAACGATTGCGGGTCGCGCCTACTCGGAATTTCGACAGCATTACCCGCAGGCCGGATGGGTCGAACACGACGCCGGAGAGATTTGGACTGTGACGCTGCGCGTCGTCGCCGAAGCTCTCTCCGACGCACGCATCGACACGCGCGAACTCCGCGCCATCGGCATCACTAATCAACGCGAGACGACGGTCGTCTGGAATCGTGCGACGGGCGAACCCGTCGGCAATGCTATCGTCTGGCAGGATAGGCGCACGGCTCGCATCTGCGACGAGTTGAAGGCGCGCGGACTCGAAGCGAAGTTGCGGAGCAAGACGGGACTGTTGTTCGACCCCTACTTTTCCGGCACCAAGCTCAAATGGATGCTCGACAACACCGATGGCTTGCGCGAGCGTGCCGCGCGCGGCGAACTCGCCTTCGGCACGATTGATTCATGGCTCATCTGGAAACTGACGGGCGGGCGCACGCACGTCACAGACTACTCCAATGCCTCGCGCACGCTCCTTTACAACATTCACGAACTCCGTTGGGACGACGAACTTCTCGACATCTTCGCCGTTTCGCGCGCGTTGTTGCCGGAGGTCGTCGCTTCGTCCGGCGTCTGCGGCGAGACGGACGCGGAAGTTTTCTTCGGCGCGCGTGTGCCCATCGCGGGCGTCGCGGGCGACCAGCAATCGGCGTTGTTCGGTCAGGCGTGTTACGGAGAAGGGCTTGCCAAGAACACCTACGGCACAGGCTCTTTCGTGATGATGAACACCGGACGCCGCGCCGCGCCGAGCGCGCACGGACTCCTCACGACGATTGCATGGCGCATCGGCGACGAACCCGTCGAATACGCGCTCGAAGGCGCGGTCTTCATCACGGGCGCGGCGGTGCAATGGTTGCGCGATGGTCTTCAGATTATTGAGCACGCATCGGAGACGGAAGCCCTCGCGCGCTCCGTCGCATCGAACGACGGCGTTTACTTCGTGCCCGCGCTGACCGGACTCGGCGCGCCGCACTGGGACGCATACGCGCGCGGCATTCTCGTCGGCCTCACGCGCGGTGCGACCCGCGCACACGTCGCACGCGCCGCGCTCGAAAGCATGTGCTACCAGACGCGCGACGTGCTCGAAGCGATGGCGCGCGATTCCGGCATCCCTCTGCGAGAGATTCGCGCGGACGGCGGCGCGGTCGAGAACAGTTTTCTGATGCAGTTTCAATCGGACATCCTCGGCGTCGCCGTCGAAGTGCCGGAGATAACGGAGACGACTGCCGCCGGAGCCGCCTATCTCGCGGGGCTGGCCGTCGGTTTCTGGCAGAGCCGCGAGGAGATTGACGCGCGTTGGAAACTCGCACGACGCTACGAACCACAGATGAGCGCGCACGAAAGCGAACGTCTGTACCGACGCTGGCTCAAGGCCGTCGAACGCGCCAAAGAATGGGCGCGCGACGAATGACAGGTATGGCGAGAAAGATTCCGGCGGACATCACGACGACGGTCTTCGATGTCATCGTCATCGGGGCAGGCATCAACGGCGCTGGCGTGGCGCGCGATGCGTCGATGCGCGGGCTGAAAGTGCTCGTTCTGGAAAAGGGCGACATCGGCGGCGGCACAACCGCTTGGTCAACCCGTCTGATTCACGGCGGGCTGCGTTATCTCGAACACGGCGAAATAGGATTGGTGCGCGAGTCGCTCCGCGAGCGCGAGCATCTTTTTCGCATCGCGCCGCACCTCGTCCGACCCTTGCCGATGCTCGTTCCCATCTACGCGCGCGGCAGACGCGGAGCATTGACCGTGCGCGCCGGAATGATTGCCTACGACCTTCTCTCTTTCGACAAATCACTCGCACGCCATCGCATGCTCACGCGCGAGGAGACGCTGCGGCGTCTGCCGCGACTCAACGCCGACGGTTTGCGCGGCGCTGCGCTCTATTACGACGCGCAGGTCGAATTCCCCGAACGACTCGCGCTCGAAAACGTCCTTTCGGCGCGCGAACACGGCGCGTCGGTTCTGACTTACGCACGCGTCGAACGCATGACTATTGCGGACGGCAAAGTCGAAGGCGTCGTCTTCACAGACCTCTTGGACGGCGGTGTGCATACAGCGAGAGCGCGGCTCGTCGTCAACGTCGCGGGGCCGTGGGTTGATAGTGTGCACAAGGCTACATCGGGGACTCTGCGGCGGATGATTGGCGGCACGAAGGGAAGCCACATCGTCGTCAACGCGTTCGAGGGTGCGCCGCGCGAAGCGGTCTATGCGGAGGCCGAGGCCGACGGTCGCCCGTTCTTCATCATTCCGTGGAACACGCGCTATCTCATCGGCACGACCGACACACGCTACAAAGGCGATTTGGATGCGGTCGAGGCTGATGAGACGGAGGTGGACTATCTCGTCGGCGAGACGAATCGCGTCTTCCCTTCGGCACAGTTGAGTCGCGCGTCGGTGGTCTACACTTATGCGGGCGTGCGGCCTCTGCCCTATGTCGGCGAGCGCGACGAGAGAGGCATCACGCGTCGGCATTTCATCCACGACCATGCGCCCGAACTCCCCGGCTTAATCTCCATCATCGGCGGCAAGCTCACCACCTACCGACATCTTTCAGAACTGACCGTGGACGCCATCTTCAAGCGACTCCGACGCGACGCGCCTCCTTGCCTGACGGCGCAACGTCCGCTGCCCGGCGCAGCGGTCGCAGACTTCGACGCTTTCCGTGTGGATTTCAAGGCGCACAATTCCCTCCATGCAAACGTTAGCGAACGACTGCTGCGACTCTACGGCGTGCGTGCGCGCGAGGTGCAAGCGATTGCTTCGGAAGACGACGCGCTGGCCGAGACGTTGAGCGACGAGACGGATGCGATTGGCGCGGAGATTGTCTTCTCGTTCCGGCATGAGATGGCCGAGACGCTCTGCGACTCGCTCTGGCGACGCACGATGATTGGAATGACGAGCGCAACGGTCGGCATACGCGAAGCGAAGGTTGCCGCCGACATCGCCGCGCGACATCTCGCCTGGGACGCCGCGCGCGTCACACGCGAAGTCGCCGCTTATCTCGCCTACGTCAAGCGATTTCACCCTCGCGCTACGGGCGGCGAAAATTGATATAGTGGCATTGATATAGTGTCGGGGAGTTCTTCAAAAAATCTGAATCGGCGAGATGGAGAGTATGCAACCGAACACGAAAGCCGTTCCCGCGACGATGCGCGCACTGGAACTGCGCGATTACGACGGCGGGCGCGAGAGCATCGCGGTGGTCGAAAAGCCCGTGCCCCGTCCGGGCATGAATGAAGTGCTGGTGCGCGTCGGCGCGTCGCCTGTGAACCCTTCCGACTTGATGTTTCTGCGCGGGTTGTACGGCGTGAAAAAGCGGCTGCCGATTGTGCCGGGATTCGAGGCGGGCGGCGAAGTGTTGACGAGCGGCGGCGGATGGATGGCGCGTTGGCTCGTGGGGCGACGCGTGGCCTGCGCCGCTCCGCAGAACGGCGACGGAACGTGGGCTGAGTACATGGTCACGCCCGCGAAGCTTTGCATTCCTCTGCGCCGCAACGTGACGGTCGAGCAGGGCGCGGCGATGATTGTGAATCCCTTCTCGGCGTGGGCGTTGATGGACGAGGCGCGTCGCGCACGTGCACGCGCCGTTGTGCAGACAGCCGCCGCCTCCGCGTTGGGAGGCATGATTAACCAACTCGCCGCGCGCCACCGCATCGCCGTCGTCAACATCGTGCGACGACCGGAGCAGGTCGAACTCCTGCAACAATCCGGCGCACAGTATGTGCTCAACAGCAACGACGCGGATTTCGACGTGCGTCTGAAAGAGTTGTGCAGACGTTTGGAGGCGACCGTGGCTTTCGACGCCGTGGCGGGCGAGTTGACCGGACAACTCTTGCGCGCGATGCCGAACGGCGCATGCGCCATCGTCTACGGCGCGCTTTCCATGAAGGCTTGCGAAGTTGACCCGCGCGGTCTGATTTTTGAACGCAAACTCCTGCGGGGTTTCTGGCTCTCCGATTGGCTCATGTCGCAGAACGCGCTCGCCAAACTCCTTACCTCGATGCGTGTGCAAAAACTTCTCGCCAGCGATTTGAAGACCGAGATACGCGCACGCCTGCCGCTCGAACACGCCGCGCAAGGCTTGGAGCAATACGCCACGCACATGACGGGCGGCAAAGTTCTCTTCATCCCCTCGCTTCGCGCGCCGTCCGACTAAAAGCCGATGGCAAGTTTGCACAACTCGCAGCGACCGTTGCGTTGGCGTCTCGGATTCCTTGCTGCCGTCGCCGTCATGCTTCTCGCACTCTATCCGCAAATCTCTTTCCGTTTGTCGCGCGGCGGTGATTGGAACGGCATGCACGCTTACGCGCACGGCGACGAGGCGGTCTATGCTGCTTACGTCAACGCCTTGATTGACGGTCGGCCTCGCCGCAACGACCCCTACACCGGACGCGACGACGCACCGCCCCATGCGCCACAAGCCGAATCCTATTTCTCGATTCAATTCGTGCCTCCCTACGCGATTGCTCTCATCGCGCGCATCTTTGGAGCCTCGCTGTCGCAGAGTTTCATCGCGTTGACGTGCTTCGCCGCGCTGCTCTCGTCGCTCGCCATCTTTCGTTTGATTGTCGCCATCACGGGCGACGAACGCGTCGCCGCCGCCGGAGTCTTGGTCGTACTCTGTTTCGGCTCGGTGCATCTGCTACTCGAATACGCGCTCGGCTTCGGCGCGTCGAACAACTATCTTCCATTCCTCCGACGTTATCTGCCCTCCGCGCCGTTTCCCTTCTTCTTCATCTTCTGCGCCCTCATCTGGACAACGCTGACGACGGCAAACGTTCGCACAGCTTGGTTCTCAGCCGCCTCCACGGGTCTCGTTTTCGCAGTTCTCGTCTACTCGTATTTTTATCTCTGGACGACGGCGGCGGCGTGGGCTTCATGCTTCGCGCTTCTATGGCTCGTCTTGTTGTCCGGCGAGCGACGGCGCAGCATCAAACTCTTTGCGCTCATCGCTACGTTGGCCGTCGCCGCCCTGTTGCCATACTTCGCACTACTCTCGAACCGCGTCGCTACGACCGACGATGCGCTGCTACTCACGATGTCGCACGCGCCCGACCTCCTGCGTCCGCCCGAACTCATCGGCCTTGCCGTTCTCACAGCATTCCTTTTATCCGCGAGGCGCGATTTCATCGCGTGGCGCGACCGCGGGGTGATTTTCACGGTAGCCTCGGCACTCACGCCCTTCGTCGTCTTCAACCAACAAATCATCACAGGGCGTTCGCTCCAACCGTTTCACTACGGCATGTTCGTCGTTAACTATGTCGCCATACTCGCCGCGCTGCTCTGCGCCGTGCTCGTCCATCGCGGATGGAGAAACCAGACCGACGCGCATAACAAGAGCGGCGAACCGCACGTGGCGACGCAAGGCGATATGCAGACCGACACGCAGCCCGAAACGTCGAGCCGCATTCCGTCCGCCCTGCTTGTCGCAATCGCGCTCGCTGCCTTCTGTTCGGGCGCGTTGGAGACGTGGCAGGCGAGCCGTAGATTCATGCAGGCAAACATCTTCCGCGACGAAGCACGCCCCGCCGCGCTCCGACTCGCCGCGCTCGCACGCCGCTCGCCCGACGGAAAACTCGATACGACTTCGCTCGTCCTCGCGACCGACTACACCATCGCCGACGCGCTGCCGACAGTCGCGCCGCAACCCGTGCTCTGGTCGCCTCACATGTTCAATTTCCCCGGCGTCTCGCTCGCCGAGGACAAAGAACGAATGGCGCACTATCTCTATTTGACCAACGTCGATTTCTCGGATGTAGACGCCACGCGCCTCGATGCGCTCGACAATCGACGAAAATATTTCGTCACATCGCTCATCAGCCGCTCCCGCCACAATCCCAACTTAAAAATTGATTGGAAGCCGATTTCGCCCGCAGAAGTGAGCGACGCCTTGCGCTTCTACGCCGTTTACGTCGCCACCTTCGACGCCGCACGCGCCACACGCCACGCCGTTTCCTACGTCCTCACTTCGACCAACGAGCACGTCGATTTCTCGAATTTCGACAGGTGGTACGAGCGCGACGGCGGCGAGCGCGTCGGCAGTTTCACTCTCTATCGAGTGAAGTTGCGCGAGGCGAGAGAGCCTTAAACGGGACTCGCCAAACGGCGCGGATGCGTCAGGGACTCTTGATGTGGGAAAAGTTTTCGCCGATGGTGCGATGACGGTCGAGCCAGAGGGAAGCGTCTTGCGCGTTGGAGAGTTCGCCGCGCAGCACGGCGAGCAGGAGGTCGTGTGTGAGGACGGTGTTGAATGGCGATTCGTACATCATGGCTTCTCGTTGTCGCGCCATTTTGAGCATGAAGGGAATCCTGTGTTCAGCCCTGTCGGTGAGGATGTCCAAATCCTCCTGCGACAGTTGAGAGGCTTGAGTTTGGCGGACTTCGCTGCGTAGATAGTGGTCTGATGAGACGAGCACGGTGGTCGCATCCCACGTCCCCGACGCTTCCAACGCGCGGCGCAGGTCGCCGAGCACGCGGTCAACGAGCGCAAGATTATCGAGATAACTCTGCTCTCGTTTGAAAGAGTAGGCGCCCGTCGCGCGTTCGTAGATGCCGGGTGGGTGCGGGACGGGATAGTGAAGCATGATAAGTCCGAGGTCGGTGCGGTTAACCAAGCCTTCGGCCTTCTCGCCGATAGCGCGTTGCAGGGAGATTCTTCCCCTTTTAAGTTCTTCGAGATTCCGCTTCCTGAAGATGCGTTTGTCTATCTGTCGACCGATGCGCGTGCGCTGCAATATCGAAACCGACATCAGGAGCGTGCGAATTTGATTGAGCATGTTTTGCCCGACGCTCCATCGCTCCGGTCGGGTAATCACGTTTCCCGATTCCCACGAGCAGACGGTTAACTCACGGCTGAGCAGACGACAGTACGGGTGATACCAACCAACCAGAGCCGTGTTGTAACCGAGCGCACGCGCTCTCGAAAAGACGTTCGGCTGCTCGCTCCAACCGACAGGCTTCTCCTCGCCTTGAAACGAGATCTCTAATTCATCCTGACGAATTTGACGGACGCCTGAGACGAGTCGGCCTGTGATGAGCGCGGGCAACGACGGAAGCGTATCTCCGGCGGGCGGGTAGGCGTTGACGGCAAAGAGCGACTCGCGGCGCAAGCGGTCGAGTTCCGGCAGCATTAAACCGGAGGGACGTTCAGCGAAAGCCACGCGCTGGTCAAATTCGTCGAAGATGAGCCACAGCACGCGCGGCGCGTCCGCGTTGCGTGCGGCGAGCGACGGGGCGGTCGGTTTGTCTTCGAGGCTGTTTGAGTATTTCGCTGCCAGCCACGTCGCATGTGCGAAGTTAACGACGGCGAGCGGCGACAGTATAAGTAGTAAGGTTATGACGGCGCGCGTCGTCCGTCGTAGTCCGTAATGCGCGACGAGCGCGAGTGCGAGCGCGACGAGTAAGACGGAGATAACTGCCACGCCGCCTCGCGTCAGAGATTTGACGAGGTTGGGCATCAGAAGCGACTCGAACTGTAAGCGAATGTTGTTCAAAGCAAAGAGCGAGGCGAACAGTAACGACGCCTGCGCGATGCGTAGGACAGAGGCTCTGCCGGAGCGTCGCGCCAGCAAAGCGACGATTGAAAAGAGTGCTGACAGAATGAGGACGTTGAGCACGATGGCGACGAGCGCCGCCCAACCGGGGAAGCGTTTCCAATGGTAGTAGTAAAACTCGGAGGCGGGGTCGAGCACCCTGCGCCACGCCTGCAAGAAACAGAGATTGGCGAGCGAAAGCGCGACGAGCCAGTCTCGCCAGATAGGTGTGCGCTCACGTTCTTTCTCCTCACGTTCTTTCGGTTCGTGCTCCCGCTCTTTCACCTTGCGCTCTCCTTTTTCCTCAAAAGATAGAGCGTGCGACGGCTGTCGGCCAACTGATGCGAACGCGCAATGTCGAAGCGTTTCCGGCAAGCCGACTCGAAGAAGTCGTTCGTCAAATATTCAAACAGTTGGTCGCGTCCGCGCGCGAGTGTGCGAAACATCGGGTCGTCAGGCGGGACGAATTCGACGAGCAGCGCATCGGTCGTGAGTTCGGCGGCGAGTTCGATAATCTCTGCGAGCGGGATGCGTTCGGTGACGAGCATGTGATGGCTGACGGCGAGCATCAAAACGGCGTCGAACGAGCCGCGCGCGCGTTCGAGAAACGACGGCGACTCGCGGTTGCGCCAGCCCAACGCCGCGCTCGGTCGCGTGATGTCAACGACGAGCGGCAGCACGTCCGCGCCCGCCGCACGCGCTTGCTTCCACACTTCGCCGACCACCGCCTCGTCGCTATCGACGGCCACCACCTCTGCGCCATGTTCTGCCGTGACGAGACTGAAATATCCGGTATTGCAACCTACGTCCAAAACTCGGCGCGGCCTCTGCGCGCCCAACGCCTCCGCGACGAATGCGCGTTTCTCTTCCAGATAACGTTCGGAGAAATGGCGTTCGGTCGTCATGTAATTCGACCACGGTGTCCGCCGTCGTTCGTGTTTGTTCGTGACTTTATCGAGTGAGCGTCGGAGGCTCTTGAACTGCTGTTCAAGAATGAAACGAGCCTTGCTTGCGTCCGCCATCCGGCGCTTCTGGTAGATGTCGGTCGCGTCGCGTTGATGCCGTGCGGAGAGGAGCGAGGGGAGCGCGACGAGCGTCAGGAATGGCGGCTTCAATTTTTGCCACGCGCCGCACATGCGGTTCACGTCTTCGGGTTGGAGGCCGTCGCGGTTGGTCGTGAGCAGTTGCCGGAGAGGGAGCGCGAAGGTTTTATTGACGAGCAGGGGCAAGAGAAATGTACGGACGAACTGCGCGTAGGCGAGCCACGTGGGGTCTCCGGCGTCGCGTCTCTCAAATGAGAGGAGGTCAACGAAGACGGGATTTGTGCCGCGAAACAGCACGTTATAGGGCGTCGCGTCTTTAAGTCCGAGACCTTCCGCCAGCAAATTTTCAGCGAGGTCGAGCGTCAGTTCGCCCGCCGCATGGAGCATCTCGGGCGGCCATTCATAGGGAAAACTCGGAAACGCGATGCGCTCATGTTCGACGAAGGCGACGGCCTCGTCCATGTCCGTGGCAACGTCTGCGAAGCGTTCTTGCAGGAGATGTTCGACGCTCGTTGCGTCGAGGAGTTCGCTCCGAACGAGTTGCCCTGTGCCGACAAATTTTTTGAAGGTGCGGGAGGCGAGCGCGGCGCTGAGGTCGGCTTCGCCCGATTTGTTGATGAGACGAAGGATGCGATTGTTGAACTGAAAGAGTCGGCCTGAAGGGTCTCGAAAAGAGTTGGTCATCGTGTCAACATCAAAGCCTGTGCGACGGGGCGGCGGCGTGTGCGTGGCTTGAACGGAAGCGCGTGCTGTTCTTGAGAACGATGGTGTAGGGGAGTCGGTCTCGGCGGCGTGTGTCGTGTGCTCGGAAAGTCACGCCTCGTCGGATTCAATCTCGTCAGCCGTTTGATGTTCGTCTCGCTTCCGGTTCATCCTTGCGGCGACGGCCTCTTTGATGCGTCGCACGTAAAACAGGCCGCCGAAGACGGCTGCGATGAGCAGTTGCCAGATAAGAGAACCGGTGCCGGGGTCTGTGTAGAGCAATGCGTAGTGCATGGGATTGATGACGTGCAAAAACGATGATAACAGTAGCGACGGTGCGACGGCGCAAAGGAGCATGAGCGTTGCTGGCCTTCCGGCTAAAAATACTTTCCTCGTTGGCCGTGCCAATTTACTGGCAGTCAGACTCCGATTGCAAATCCAAAGCGATTGATGGCTGCACGGTCTGCGGTTCGTCGGGCGAGCGCCTCTATGCCTCGCGCGCCACACGCAGGAAACCATCGTGCAAGAGACGACGGACGAGCGCAAGTTTGCCGCTATCGCTGACGCCGGGGATTTCGCTCACGCGAAATTCGATGGTGCGCGCGACGAAGCGGAGGGCGTCGGCGAAAGTCGCAGGCATCCAGAGAATGCCCTGCGCGGAGGCGAGTCCGGCCATCGAGCCTTCCAACACCACACGACATAGAAGCCCCGGCGTGCGCTCCAACATCGTGTCGAGATTGATGCTCCGCGCAACGTCTTCCATGCTGCCCGCGTTGTCAGCGACGTTGCTGGCATCTTGAGCGAGCGTCGCGTCGCCCGTCTTCGCCGTCAGGTCATTGTCTGTCGCAGCCGTCGGGTCGTAGGTGCGCGGCTCTCTGCTTCTGATGAAACTCGCGGCGGTCTCGTCGAAAGCGTTTTTCAGGTCGGCGTGCTGCGCGAAGGCTTGCAGAAGCGTCTCAAACTGCTCACGGCAATCTCGCTCCGCGCCACTCTCGTTGGCGAAACCGACGGGCAGCGCGCGACGGAAACGCTCATCGCGGTTGCTCATCTGACCGAGCGCGACCGAGAGAAGGTCGAGCCACGTCAGGACGTGGATGCCGAGCGTGACGTGCAGCGATGCTTCCGTGGAAGTCTTAGCTTCATGCACGAACCCGCGCGGCAAATAGAGTAGGTCGCCCGCTTCGAGCACGATGTCGCGGAGCGGCGTGCGCGCAACGTCGTCGCCGATGTCGCCGCGCCCGCGCGTCGGCCCGCCGCGACGATACTTCAATTCCTCCGTGCGTCGCTCGAAGGAGAGCGGCGGCACGTGTTCGAGCGGAAGCGCGACGAGCGGCTCCGAGATGAGCCAACGTTTGCGCCCCGAAATTTGCAACACAAGAATATCGTGATTGTCGTAGTGTCGTTGTGCGCCCTGTGCGGTGGCGGGCGTGCTGTAGAGATTGGCGCGGAGGGGAAAGCTAAAGACTTGTTCGAGCCTGTGGCACAACGTGCCGAGAGGCTTCGAGAGTTGCTGCACGTTGTTGATTCTGACGGTTGCGCCGCGACCGTAGGCTTCCTGTACGTCGCTTGCGCGCTCGACGCGTGCGGCGTAAGGCGTGCCCGTGATACTCGCATCGCCGAGTAGTTCGACGGATGAATTTTGCAGCCTGCACGCGTCGGCAACGAGGTCGTCCAAATCTGCGAACGACATCAGAGAAGCATAATGCAAAGGCTCGCCGCGCGAGACGACGAGCGGTTGAGTCTCCCAGTAATGCGCGAAAAACTCCTGCGGCGAAATGGGCGCAATCAGGGATTCAAAATCGAGTTTGGCAGACGACATGGATTGTTTATCGAATTAGCCGCAGAGACGAGAGAGGAAAGGGGCAAAAGGGTAAAGGCATGAAAGAATGCTTATGTCCACCCGCACTTTCGCCCTTCTTCCTTTCACCTTTCCCTCTCCCACTTTCACCTTTTCATCTCCGTGTCTCTGTGACTCTGTGGCATGTATTGGAACGCAATCTCAAGATGCAAGATGATATTGATGGCGGGCGAATTGTTCCAGCATCGGCGCGAGTTCGGGGAAACTGAGACGTTCGCCGCCGTGCCATGCGTAGACGAGAAGGCCGCCCATCGCCGTCCAAGTCGAATGATAACGCGTGTAGATGTCCGCGTCCGTCGCGCCCCAACTCCCGTCCTCGTTCTGCTGCGAAAGCAGATAATTCATTCCACGACGGATGAGCGGCATGTCGTCCGTGAGTCCGAAGACCATCAGCGAGTCGAGAAATTCGCCGAGCATCTCCGCGTCTTCCATCAGGATGGCTTCTTTGGCGTGCGTCTTGAGAAACGCAAACTCGTCGGGCAAGAGACGCGGCGAGAGGCGTGAGGCGTCGTAGTCGTTCAGCGTATAGACAACGTGCGTGACAGCATAAACCGTATCATAAAAATCGGGGTTGGAATCCATCTCGCGCCCGCGATAGGGACGCATAACGGACAGCCACTTGAGACAATCGACAAACCGCGCGCCGACTTCGACGCCGTAACGCTCGCCCGTGTAGGTCATGGTCAAAGCATCGTACCAGACCTTGTAGCGACTCAACATCGAGAGACGCTTGCGACAGACGGCGCACGTTCGTCGTCCACGTAGATTGTAGAAACCGCACTGACAGGCGGCGGGCACATCTTGTGGTGGCGGTTCACGTGTGGGGTCGAAGGAGAGAAAATCCCGCGCCGAAAAATTAGCGGCGGCCTGTTTGAGTTGTTGCTTGAAGCGTTGGTTGCGGATGCCGAGTCGGTCTGCCGCGTCGCTGCCGTGGATGTAATAGAAGATGTCGCCCGCGTCCGCATTGGCTGGCACTTGCGGATAGTTGCGTCGCCACTGGCGGGCGCGTTCACGACCCATCTTTTTCGCCGTGCGGCGCAGGGAGTCGTCTTCGGGCATGGCGGCGAAGAAGTAGAAACAGTAGAGCAGGTCGCTGCCGTATTCGCCAAAGTGTTCGGGGTCGAGCGCGAGTTGGTAGATGAATTTCAGCCCACGCCTGATGGCTTCTGTGCGTTCTGCGAGTTTGAATTGTTGCATCGGAGTCGGTTCACCGAAACGAACGATGGAAGGAATGCTCTCGGCGCAAGAGACATACGCGAGGCGACACGCGCGAATGATACAAGACTAATCGTCGACGGGAAAGCAACGATGAAAGAAGCGTCGCCAGTGGAAAGTGTCAGCAGAAACGCTTCGACTGTTTTTATCGAAGTTGCCTGTCTTCCGTCTTACGAATCGCGGCTTCCGTCTACTGCTCAAAAAATATTTCTTGACGCTTAACAACCGTCGCACAACATCGCGGCATCACAGGGCTACAAATTGGAGGAAGCCCCTATGACCCGCAGATGGTTACCCCTGCTGCTGTGTGCCGTGGTCTGTCTCTGCGCCCTTCAGCACTCCGCCGCGCGCGACCGGCTTCACGTTAACGAAGCCGCCACCACCCTTCACCTCAACGCAGGCCAGACCAGCGTCTCGCTCGCTCTGGAAAATCCCACAAACCGACACTTACCCGCGCGCATTCGTCTCGAAGTACTCGACCCTGACAACAGAGTGCGCGCCAGCGCCGAGCGACAGGAGACGCTGCGTGAGGGTTCGAGCCACGCGACGGTGGCGCTGCCGTTCTCCGTCTCAGAGATGAATGACCGCAGCAAGCTCCCCTGGTTCCGACTCCGCTACAGCGTCACGCCCGACGATGCTGCGGACGCGGCGACAACGAGCGCGAGCCGCGCCGAAGGCATCATTTCGCTCTCCCAAATCACGCCCGACCTTTTCAATCTATATATCTCCGGCGCGGCTTATGCCTACGATGGCATGCGTTATCGTGCGCGCGTACACGCTTCGCATCCAGTCACGATGCGCCCGTTGGCGGGCGTTCAGGTCGAAGCCAAAGCCGAATTCAGTGATAACGATGACGACAAGCGTGCACCGCTCGTCGCCACGGGCGTCACCGACGCCGAAGGTTATGTCGCGCTAGATTTCGATTTGCCGCCCGACATGAGGGGCGAAGATTTTGACGTGAACGTCACGGCGCGTCATGGCGCGTTGGAACAAACTGCGAGCGACGAAGTTCGTATCGAGCATCTCGCGGAGATTCTGGTCAACACAGACAAGCCGATTTATCAACCCGGACAGATGCTTCATGCGCGCGTTCTCTTGTTCGACCAGTTCAACAGGCGAGCCATTGCCGAAGCCGCCGCCGAGATTGAAATCGAAGACAGCGAAAATACGACCGTCCATCGCGCATCGCTGAAGACTTCGCGCTTCGGCATCGCCAGCATCGACTGGCCGATACCCGACGACGCGCGTCTCGGCGAATACGACATCAACGTCCGCACCAACAGCGCGCCCTACGACGACGGCAGCACTGCTTCGCACCGCGTCAAGATTAGCCGCTATGAATTGCCAAACTTCTCCGTCAGCGCCAAGCCCGACAACAAATATTATCTCCCCGGCCAAAATGCCGAAGTCGAAATCCGCGCCGATTATCTTTTTGGGCAGCCTGTCCGACGTGGGCATGTCCGCGTCGTGCGCGAAAGCGAACGTCATTGGAATTATCTCGAACAGAAGTGGGAGGTGAAGGAAGAGGAGAAGTACGAGGGCATCGCGGACGAGGCGGGGCGCTTCGTCGCGCGCATCGACCTCTCCAAAGCCCACGACGAACTCCCCACCGGGAACGACGAATGGAGGCCGCCCTTTAGTGACCTCTCCTACGCCGCCTACTTCACAGACCCGACCACCAATCGCACCGAGCAGCGACGCTTCGACCTGCGCGTCACCAGAGAAGCGATTCACGTCTACGCCATCAGCGGCTACTACGACCAAGCGCCGAACTTCCCCATACAGTTTTATCTCTCAACCTTTTACGCCGACGGCACGCCCGCGCATTGCACCGTCGACATCAAACAGCAACTCCCCTCGCCCGCTTTTGCTTCCAACGCAAACGCTTCGCGTCTGAACACAGCCTCTTTACTTCCGCGCCAGTTGCGCGCCGTCAAGACCAATCGCTTCGGGCTGGCCGCCGTCGAAAATCTCCAAGTCGTTCCCGCCGACGACGGAAACGACGACATCTCGCTCGTCATCACGGCGCGCGATGCAGAGGGACGCACAGGTCAACGCGTGAAGGAATTTGACATGGATGCTGACCGGACGGTGGTTCGCGTCCGCCCTGCGAAGACGCTCCATCGTGCGGGCGAACCGTTGCGCGCAGAGATTGCGGTGAGCACTCCTGCCAAGTCCGCGTCCGTCGAAGTGTGGCACGAATCCAGAGTGGTCCACGCCGAAACCGTGCGTCTCGAAGCCGGCAAGGGTTCGGTCGAGATACCTTACAAAAAAGAGTTCAAAGACGAATTGAATGTGGTCGCCTTCGTCGCTCCGGTCGCGGGTTCCAACCAGTCACGGTCGGGCGCGCACACAGTGCTCTACCCGCGCGAACGAGAGTTGCAACTCGACGTGCGTTTGAATCAGGAGACGTATCGACCCGGCGAGGAAGCGTCCGCCGATTTCCGCGTCCTCTCGCCCGACGGGCGCGAGGTCGAGAGCGCATTGGGCGTCACCGTCTTCGACCGCGCGATTGAAGAACGCGCACGCACCGACCGCGAGTTTGGCGGCAGGTATCACGACTACGACGGTTCGTACCGCGCTCGTCGCGGCGCGGCGCAAGAGTTGTCCGGCGTCACGCGCAGAGACATCGACCATCTCAATCTCTCGCGCAAGCCGCCCGACGACATCGACCTCCTCGCAGAGATTATGCTCAACCGCGACGGCTCATACATTCCACTCAACAACTTCAGCGAAACCTTTACGCACGACCAATCATCCATCTTTCGCAACGCCTTTGAAGCGCAACTCAGGCCCCTCCGCGACGCGCTCGCCGAGCACTACGCGAAAAACATGGAGTATCCCAAAACAGACGCCGACCTCCGGCAGACGCTCGCCGCAAGCGGCATCGACCTCGACGCTCTGCGCGACCCGTGGGGACAGCCCTACACCAACCGATTCTTCGTCGAGCAGAGCGAGGACGTGTTGGAGATAGTCAGCGCGTCGGCGGATAAAGCGGTGGGGACGGAGGATGATACGGTCGCGTTGCGTGTGGGGCGGCCTTATTTCCAACCCGTCGGCGTGAAAATCAATCAGGCGCTCGAACAACATCACAAACGTACGGGCGGTTTCATTCGCGACGCCGCCACGCTCAAGAGCGAGCTTTCGCTTCTCGGCGTCGATTCCGATGCTTTGCGCGACCCGTGGGGCAGCGCCTATCAATTCTCCTTCGGCATCGACGGCTATCATTTCAACGTCGCTATTAAAAGCGGTGGGGTGAATAGACGCTTCGAGGCTCACACTTACGACGCCGACGACTTCGTTATCTGGACGGCCTCCATCGACTATTTCACAGATTCGCGCGCACGCATTGAGGCTGCGCTCGACGACTACATCAGTGCGGGCAAGCCTTTTCCGCAAAGCAACGCGGAGTTTCGCGCCGTGCTACGCGCCGCAAAAATTGATGAGAGTTTGCTGATTGACGCGTGGGGTCATCCCTACGAAATCAGTTTCAGCAGCAACTTATGGCAAGGCGCGACAGCCACCATCAGCACCTACGCGCGCGGGCAGGAACGAGCGAAAGAGAAGATTGGAATCAAAAACGTCAAGAAGCAGGTTCACTACGTCACCCTCTTCAGCCACGGCGCGGACGGCAGAGAGGCAACGAGCGACGATTTCAAGGTCGCCACCTTCGCGCGCTTCGCAGGCGAACACACCGATGCACCGACGCGTATGCTTGGAAGCGCCGGAACGCACGCGCCTGTCAAATTTCCAAACACGAATCGAGCGGCAGGAACAGGCGCGATAAGCGGCACCGTCATCGACCCCAACGGGGCTGTCGTGCCGGGCGCTTCCGTCTCGCTCAGGCGTCGCTCGACGGCGCAAACCTCGACGCTCGACACCAACGACGAGGGCTTTTTTCTCTTCGACAAACTGCCCGACGGTCTCTACGAGATACAGATTGAGAGTCGCGGTTTCATGGATGCCATCATCACTGACGTGGAAGTTGTCGGCGGGAAAATGACGGAAATCGCCGCCATGCTGCAAATCGGAAGGGTTACGGAAACCGTTATGGTTGCAGGGGCAGCGGCGGAGCCGATGCAAACGGCGCAAACGGCGCTAACGTCGTCCAACGTTCTCAAGTTGAACCTTCCGGGCAAGAGAGGCACATCCTTGCGCCAACCCGATTCCGCGCGCGGCGTGGACGACGCCTCTATCTCGACGCCGCGACTCCGCGAGTATTTTCCCGAAACGCTCGTCTGGCAACCCGCGCTCGAAACCGACGCGAGCGGTCAGGCGCATTTTAGTTTCCGTCTCGCCGACCAAATCACGACATGGAAGATGTCCGTCGTGGCTTCCACCGCCGACGGCGAAATCGGTTTCATCGAAAAAGAGTTTCGCGCCTTCCAACCCTTCTTCGTCGAACACGACCCGCCACGCATCCTCACCGAAGGCGACGAGATACAACTGCCCGTCGTTCTTCGCAACTATCTCAACCGACCGCAAACGGTTGACGTGGAAATCAAACCCGAAAACTGGTTCACGCTCTCCGGCGCGACGCGGCAGACGGCAGAGGTAGCGGCGGGCGAGGCCACGCGCGCAACGTTCGACGTGCGCGCGGTCGCCTCCGTGCGCGACGGCAAGCAACGCGTCACCGCCATCGCCGCCGATGCGAGCGATGCGATTGAGAAGCCCGTCACCGTCCATCCCAACGGAGAGGAGTTGGTCGCCACCTCCGGTCAGATTTTCGGCGCGACCGGGACGCTCGAAGCCGACGTGCCCGCCGCAGCGATTGTCGGAACGCCGCGCGCACAGTTGAAGATTTATCCCAACTTGATGTCACACGTCGTCGAAGGCGTCGAAGGTATTCTGCAACGTCCGTACGGATGCGGCGAGCAGACCATCTCCTCGACCTATCCGAACCTCCTCGTCCTGCGCCACTACCGACGGCGCGGCGACAACAACCAGACGCTTCCGCACGTCGCTGCCAAAGCGCAACGCTATTTGGAGGATGGTTATAAACGTCTACTCAACTACAGGCATGCGAGCGGCGGCTTTTCTTACTGGCAAGACGAAAGCGAAGCCGACGCCGCGCTCACAGCTTACGCGCTCCAATTTCTCACAGACGCCGTCGGAGTCATTCCTGTTGACCGCGAAGTCATCCGTGGCGCGCGTGGCTGGCTCGTCAAACAACAGCATAAGAACGGCTCTTGGCAACCGCGCTACTTCTACCGCAATACGGAAGACGAACGCCACGCGTTGATGCAGACGGCCTACGTCGCGCGTGTGCTGGCGCGCGCACGTCTCGCGCTTGCGTCGCTTCCGTCCACGGGCGTCGCCGCCGATGAAGAATCGCGTGCTGCCGCCGCGTCGTTGAAAAACGCTCTCAACTATCTCGCGCCGCACGTCGCCGCCTCCACCGACCCCTACTTCATCGCCTCCTATGCGCTCGCCGCCGCCTACGAAGGCGACGTGTCGAACACGCGGCGCGCGCTCGCGCGTCTGCGTGCGACGGCTCACGTTGAAGCGGGCACGGCTCACTGGAAAGTGCAATTGGCGACGCCGTTTCACGGTTGGGGACGAACGGGCGACATCGAAACCACCGCCCTCGCCGTGCAGGCTCTCACGCGTCCCGTTGCCGACGGCGCCGCCGCCGCAAGCGGCGATGATGCTCTCGTTAACCGTGCGCTGCTCTACATCTTCCGCAACAAAGACCGCTTCGGCGTCTGGTATTCGACGCAAGCTACCATCAACGTGCTCGACACCTTCACCAACATCTCTTCAAACAAAGATTCATCAAACACCGCCACTCGCAGCGACGGCACGACCGACGCCGCCGCAGGTCAATACGAAATCTTCGTCAACAACCAACGCGTCAACACCATCAACATCCCAGCATCCAATCAACCGACCAACGCCCTCTCCATCGACCTCTCGCCCTTCATCAACACGTCGGGCAATCATCGCGTCGAGATTCGACACGGCTCCGCCGCCAACACACGGGCGACCAGCGCACGGGCGACGGCGCAGTTGGTCACAACCTACTACGTTCCCTGGTCTCATTCCCCCGCCTCCCGCGACGGCAACTCACCAGCAGTCGCGGGCCACGGAGAGGCGGCGGCGACGACGAAACCTCTCCGCCTCTCCGTCACCTTCGACAAGACCGAAGCCGCCATCAATCAGGAAATAACTTGCAGCGTCGCGGCTGAACGCACCTCATCCCCCTCCGGTCATGGCATGCTGCTCGGAGAGATTGGACTGCCGCCCGGCGCAGAGGTTGACCGCGCCTCGCTCGAACGCGCCGCACGCGATGCAGGTCTCGCGCTCAACCACTACGACGTGCTGCCCGACCGCATCGTCGTCTATCTCTGGCCTTACGCGAGGCAAGGCGTCCGCTTCAATTTCAAATTCCGCCCACGCTTCGGCCTCGTCGCACAGACCGCTCCCTCCGTGCTTTATGACTACTACAACCCCGAAGCCCGCACGGTCGTTGCCCCGACAAAGTTCGTGATAAGATGAAGAAACTTTAACAGACAGACACGATAAAGACGTGCAGGATAGACAGGATGTGAAGAATGCAAAATGAAAAATGGAAAATGAAAAAATAGGGACGGCACAGAGTCGTCAACTACCATTTCGCCTTTTACATTTTTAATTTTTCATCTGCTTCATCCTGTCTATCCTGCCGCTTTTATCCTGTCTATCCTGTGAATTGTTCATGAAGGGAGTCGAGGAAATGCGTCTGACTGAGATGGTTTCGTGTGCGGGTTGAGCGGCTAAACTCGCGCCGAGCGAACTCGCTCAGGTTCTGAGCGGGCTGAAGATACCCCGGAATCCGAATCTGCTTGTCGGCATCGAAACTGCCGACGACGCGGGAGTGTATCGTCTCAGCGACGAACTCGCGCTCGTTCAGACGGTCGATTTCTTCACGCCCATCGTTGACGACCCCTTCGATTACGGACGCATCGCCGCGCTCAATTCCATCAACGACGTGTGGGCGATGGGCGGCACGCCGCTCACCGCGCTCGCCATCACATGCTTTCCGAAAAAGGGTGTCGATTTTAGTATCCTCGGTGAAATCATGCGTGGCGGTCTTCAAGTTCTGACGGAAAACGGCGTCGCGCTGCTCGGCGGCCACAGCGTCGATGACCCGCAAATCATGTTCGGCTACGCCGTCACGGGCACGATTCATCCGCGCGACGTGACGACCAATCGCGGCGCACGCGCGGGCGACGTGCTGCTGCTCACCAAACCCATCGGCACAGGCGTCGTCTCGACCGGCATCAAACGCGCGCAGGCCGCGCCCGAAGTGGTCGCCGCGTCGCTCACCACCATGCTGCTCGCCGGACGCGAAGCCTCCGTCGCCATGCGCGAGGCGCACGCACACGCCGCGACCGACGTGACGGGATTTGCACTGCTCGGCCATGCGTGGGAGATGGCACGCGCCAGCAACGTCTCTTTGGAGATTGAAGCGGCGCGTGTCCCTTTGATTCCGGGCGCGCTCGAACTCGCCGCGCAAGGCTTCTTGACGAGCGGCGACAAAACTAACCGCCGCTACGTCGGCGACGATGTGGAAATCGACGCCGCCGTCAGCCAACCACTCGCCAGTCTTCTGTTCGACCCGCAGACGGCGGGCGGCCTTCTCGTCTCGATTGCCGCAGAGGATGCCGACGCACTTCTCGCGCGTCTCAGAGAGACGTACGCGGATGCTGCCGTCATCGGTCGCGTCGTGCCGCGCAACACGCGTCTTATCTTCGTCAAATAATCGAGAAGGGCAAAAGGTGCGCGAAGTAAAAAGGTAAAAGGACACGGGCGAGAGTTAAAAAGACGGCCTCTCATTACTTTTACATTTTGCCTTTTTACTTTTTCCTTATCCGTAGTCGGCAAACGCGCGCACGCCGCCGTTCATCCTATCCTTCACTACATCAAACGTTGTCGAATTAAAGGATGCCGAAAAAGATGCGTCGTCAGTTCTCTCGTTTCACGTCGCGTAGCCTGTTGCTGCTCGCGTTTGCTCTTTCAGTCGCGGGATGCGGAGTGGTTGCGCCGCAGCAGACGAAACGTGCGCCCACTCCCACGCCGACCGCTGCGACAAACGCGACTCGTCCGGCGGAAGGCGAAAGCATCAATCGTGTGACGAGCGAGCCTTACACGGGCGACCTTTCGATTTTTGAGAATCCCGAACGCGACGAGAAGTTGCAGGTTGAGCGTGTGATGGACGTGCTCGGCATCAAACAGGGCGCGAGCGTGGCCGACATCGGCGCAGGCTCCGGTTGGTTCACGGTGCGTGCGGCGCGTCGCGTCGGAGAGCGCGGCGCGGTCTATGCGGTCGAAATCAATCGCGATTATTTGAAGCACATCGAAGAACGCGCTGCCAAAGAAGGGCTAAAGCACATCCGCACCGTGCTCGGCAAGGAAGACGACCCGCTGCTTCCCGAAAAGAGTGTGGATGCCGTCTTGATTTTGAAGACCTATCACGAAATCAGCCAACCCGTCCGACTCCTTGCGCGACTACGCCAATCCATGCGCCCCGGCGCGCGTCTCGGCATCATCGACCGCAACGGCAAAGGCGACGACCACGGCATCGAACGCGAGACGGTGATTCGAGAAGCCGCCCGCGCTGGTTTCTCGCTCGCCGAAGAACACGACTTCGTGAAGCCCGACGGCATGGACTACTTTCTCGTTTTTCAAGTGCGAAAGTGAATCGCCGACGACGCATGTCGATGGTTACGTCTGTCGCTCTTAGTGGTCGGCTGCTGGCATTAGTTCAATCCTCATGTTGGTCAACGAGGAGCGGTCTATCGCGACGGGGCGTCCATGTCGTTTCTGCTGCATCGCCGTGGGCTGTCCGAGCATGGCCTGAACCATCGCCAGTCGCGCGATGACGCGCACGTCGGCGCGCTCAAACCTCTCTGTGGCGGCACGCGCGCGGTCGAAATCCGTGCGACTCAACGCGGTCAATCCGGTCGCCGACGCGCGAATCAATTCGTTCCACATATAGCCGCTCTGCGCTTTCATCTCGCCGTCTTTGAAAACATCCTGACCACCGAAACCGTTGAGTTTGGCGGCGGCGTCGATGAGTTCGTTGAGGTGGTCAATCGCGCCTTCGAGCATCTCGAATCCGCGCGTCGGTTCAATCTCGGCGTACGCTTGTGCGATTTGAAGTTTGAGGTTGAACTGCACATGATTGGCGACGCGTCCATCAATCAGACCGCGCGCTTCTTCCAGAAATGCCCTCGCCTCTTTTTTCAACTTCTTACCCGCAGCAGCGTTTGAGAGGCCGATGAGCATCGGCACCCGCTCCTCAACCGAAGCAACCTGCGCCACCAACTTCTGCGCCTCTTCTAAATTTCCCCGCTCGACGGCACGCCAAGACATCTGCCGCTCAATCTCTTTCAGCATGAACGCGCGTTGCTGCGGATGCGGTAGATTACCGACAATCTGCCGCGCACCGTCGAAGTCGCCCTGCGCCAACGCTTTCCATATGGCCTGCGAATATAAATTCTCGCGCATCTCAGGCGGGGCTTTCTGAGCCGCTTCGAGGATGGCTTCCGTCGTACCGTTCTGCAAAACGTTCTGTTGCTCTCTCCACATCTTCGCGCGCGGGTCGGTCGTGCGGTCAAACTCCGCCAGCCTGCGACGTAGCGCAGCCATGCGCGTCGGCGCGCTCTTTTCGACCTCCGGCAACATCTCCTGCAAAGTCCTCGCCAGCATCTCGTTCATCCGCCGCGACGTTCCATTAGTGACGGCTCCGGCCACGGTATCAATCAAGTCACGACGCGTCTGCTCGTCAATCAGGAGCGTCGATGGTTCGGTCGCCGCGCCCGTCGCCGCCGTTGTCGTATTGGTGGCGACGATGTTTGGTCGCGTCGTCATCAAGAGATTGGTCGCGACGTTGGTTGCTTCATAATCCTTCGAGAAATCTGCCGTACGGAGTTTCTGCACGATGCTCGTCGTGAGCCGACGCGCGGCCTCCGCATCCGTCGTGCGAAGTTGGTGAATGACACCGATAAGACCGCCTGTGATGCCCTTCGATAGACTCTCCTCGGCCAACCGAAGCGCCTGTTTCGGGTCTTGCGCGGCAATCTGTCCGGCGAGGTTTAGTTCGAGCGCGGTCTCTTCGTCGGGCGGTCTGAATTCATAGTTGGGCTGTGTGGCCGCAGGCTGTCGCGTGGCGCGTAGGAAGTTGAGAGCCGCCTGTGGGTCGCGGTTGGCGAGGAGGCTGAGTATTTCGTGGCGCATCTGAGAAAGCATCGGCATGGTGTTGTGATACTGCGGGTCGGCGGGGTCTGCCGTGTTGATGAGCACGACGAGACTGTCCTGCGCTTCTTTGAAGAGCGCGCGGGCGCGTTCCGGGTCGCGCTCCCAGAGAAGAGTCGCCACCGTCATCTGGAAGCGGATACGATTTTCGACGAGTTTGAGCGTGGGCAACTCCGCGACCACTTCGTCGAGCAACGCGAGCGCATGCTTCTCTTGCTCCGCTCGCGCCGCTTCTGCCTGCGCGGGCGTCGGAGGTTCGTCGTCGCCTGCGGGCATCTGCGCCCGGACGGGAGCGTCTGCGAAGAGAACGAAAAAGGCGAAGGCCAACGAAAGGAACCAACCTCTAGAAGTCATAACCGAACTCCCTGCAAGAGCTTCATCCACACATGCCACGTCGAATTTTGATTCTTATTTCTTCCCGACCGCCGTCAACGTCTCTGACATACTGATAATCAACATTCCAGACGTTGTGATTGAAGAACGTTGGCCGCGCCTCTGAGTTGCAATTTCAGTGCGAAATTAGGAACCGACACCGACGCCGCGCGACGATGCCGTACCCGACGCGCGCACTCATCCGATGCCGTCCGGCTTCCGTGGGATGCGTGCCCCGCACCGTCGATAATGATGAAAAATTTGGAACCCGAAGCCTCCAAGCGCATTTTAACAGAAGCTTTCCGCGCGACGGCGGACGGCGATTTCTCTGTACGCGAATGGGGAGATTCGTGGCTCGGCGGCGTCTGCTAGCGAGGCTTTACGGGGTCGCATTTCGTCGCAATATTTCGTATGCGAGCGTACTTTTCGCCCTCTCGAAACATCAAAGGATGGTTCGGCGCGTGCCGTTATCCCGTGCGGTTGACAGGCTTTAGCTTGGTAGGCTACTGTATCTCGAACGTCATCAAGGCAAGCATGTCCCGTTCGTCTAGTGGCCTAGGACACCGCCCTTTCACGGCGGCGACACGGGTTCGACTCCCGTACGGGACGCCAAGTTTCTAAAGCGTCTGCGACGCTTTCCTTGAGGATTCAAAAGAGGCCGCCGACGCTGTTTACTGACCCACAGATGCGCCGACGGCCTCTCGTTTTTTTATGTATGGAATCATGCTGATGTTCACACGACGCTTCGTTGCTCTCGCCTTTGCCGCCTTCATCATTTCTCTCTCGCTCTTTGCGCGCGAGGCACAGGCCGCCACGCCGCCCGCGCAGACCGCCGCGACCGAGGTGGTGATTGTGCTGCCGTTTGAAAACAAGACCAATCAGAGAGAGTTCAACTGGGTCGGTGAAAGTTTTGCTGATTCGTTGAGCGAGCTTTTGAACATGCCGGGACTGGGTCTGGTCGTCGTCACCAGCGACGAACGACAGTTGGCTTATCAACGCCTGCGACTCCCGCAAACGATTCTGCCTTCGCGCGCCACGGCTCTCAAGATTGCGCGCGAAGCCAGAGCCACGCTCGTCGTCATCGGCACGTATGAAGTCGCGCCGTCCGAGGGTGAAGCGAATCTTCCGGCGGTGCGCGGGACGGCACGCGTCATTCGCGTCAACGAGGGACGACTGACGGGCGAGACGATGCCCGACGGTCGTTGGGCTTGGCGTCCGCACGATTTTGGCGGCGCGCTCACCGAGTTGCAGAAGATGCAGGGACGCCTCGCCTACGAAATACTCTACAACCGCGACCGCGCGCTTCCGCTCTCGCTCAACAATATTCTTCAACAAGCGACCAAAGTTCCGCCCATCGCTTTTGAAAGTTACGTTAAAGGCGCGTTGACCGACGACCCCGAAAAGAAATCCGCTTACCTGCAAAACGCGATGCGTGAATATTCGCGCGTCAACGCGGGCGCGGTCTACCCGCAAGCCGCTTTTGAACTCGGCATGCTCTATCTCAGACAGGGCGACTGGAAACGCGCGGCGGAAAATTTCTCTCTGCTTCAGTCGAAAGACCCGCACTACGCCGAAGCCGCCTTCTATTCAGCTTCGAGTTACTGGCGCATGGGCGACCTTGTGCGCGCTCTCGGTGCGCTTGTTCCGCTCACGTCCGAGATGCCTCTGACGAGTATCTATAATAACGCGGGCGCAATCTCCACGCAGGCCGCGCTCGCAGAGCGAGACGGAGCCGAGCGCGAGCGTCTTCTCAAACAAGCCACCACGTTTCTCGCACGCGCCGCCGAATCCACGCCCGAAGATACGATGGTGCGTTTCAACTACGGTTATGCGCTGTTTCTCTCCGGTAAGTTTGTCGAAGCGGCGGAACAACTGCGCCCCGTCATGAAAGACGACCCGCAAAACGGCGTGGCTATCTTCCTCTTCGCTAAAGCTTTGGAGAAGACCGGGCAGACCGAAGCCGCCACTATCAACGACAACGAGGCGCGTCGCTACCTGCCCTCCTACGCCAAGATGCAGAGCGAATGGCAACGTTCGCAGACCGTGACGACCGCCGTGCGTCTGCGCGAAAGATTCAACCGCGACGACTACATCGCTGAGATACGCGAGCGCGACGAGCAACGCCGCAGCGACCTCGCCGCCACCACTAACGCGCAGGATTTACTCGTCAAAGCACGCGAATTGTACGTGGCCGGACGCGATGACGAGGCTCTGCCCGAACTGCGTCGTGTCTTGATGGTCGAACCGATGAATGCCGAAGCCAATCTTCTCATCGGTCGCATCAATCAGCGTCGCGGCGATTTGCCCGCCGCCATCAGTTCACTCAAGACAGCCCTCTTCTGGGACGCCAAACTCATCGACGCGCACATCCTTCTGGGACGCATCTTCCTCGAACGCGGCGACCGCGCGCAGGCCATCTCCTACGTCCGCAACGCACTGCAAATCGACGCCAACAATCAGGAAGCCATCGGCCTCCAACGCCAACTCATGATGAACGCCAAGTGAAGAACAGTAGACAGTAGACAGTAGAAAAGCATCGTCGGTCAATTCTTGAGAGGGGTGCTGTAGGGGCGTCTGTCGAAGTTTTTCATGCTGGCTACTGGCTACTGTCTACTTTTCCAGCCATGTCTATCTTGCTGATATTGTCGGGAGTCGTGTCGGCGGCTGTGGTGGGGACGTTTCTGTTTTCTGTGGTGGTGCGTTCGCGTCGGCAGAAGGCGTCGGCGGCGTGGTTGTGTCCGGTGGGTCGTCGGGCGTCGGTGGTCGAAGTTTTGAATCCAGATGGAGCGGTGTTGGTAGGCGGCGAGTTGTGGCGCGCACGCGCGAAGGGGAATGAAAGGGTGGAATGCGGCGAGGGTAATGTGCGCGTCGTCGGTGCGCGCGGGTGTCTGTTGGAAGTGGAAGCCGATTGAAGAGCAAAGGGCAAAAGTGTGGGGAAGGCGTGTTCTTCACTTTTGCCTTTTAGCTTTTGCCCTTTGACGTCGCTCACGGCTAATGGCGGCGCGTTTCCAGAAAAAAGTTTTTCGTGGCACGCGATGTGCTTTAGGGAACAGTGGCAAGCATGGAAGAAGTTAAACCATGACCCCGCCGCCTTCTCTTCTCTGAGCGTGGCCTGCCGCTACGCCAGCCGCCCGCCGAGCAGCCCTGTCTTGAACTTTCCTATCAAGAACCCGGTCACAAGCCGGGTTCTCCTGCTTTTGGGGCTTTTTCCAGTTTTCACAGAACCCTTTTCGCGTTTCGCAGCCATTTTTAACCCTTTGAGACTCAATACTTGTCGCCTACGGGCGACTTTTTTGTCGCGTGGCGGCAACCGCTTGTCGCAACGGGGCGACGCGAAGACGCCAACGCCATAAGACAGAAGGCGCGCAGGAGCGTCAACACGACAAATTTTGTCACTTGAGGGGTGACGTTTTCTGTTCTTTTGCGTCATCCGGCAAACGATTTGACGCATTCCAAACACATCCGGGCGGTCATTCCGACAAATTTTTTCGGTCATCGGTCAGGCGTTCTGAACGATTCAAATGGCTAAAAGAAAGAAGCGGCGACGCGACTTGCGATGACGCGTTTCGGCTTCGTCTGTTAAACTCGCTTCCGTGCAGGAAACGGTTTCCCTCGTCGCGCCGCTCGCAGGTCGGCGCACACATTTATGGCGGGCGCTGGTGCGCGGGGTCGGCGCGGTATCGTTGGCCGAATGGGCGCTGGCCGTGCTCTCCGCCGCTTTGCTCATCCTCTCCTTCCCTGATTTCAATCTGTGGCCGCTCGCGTGGGTCGGACTCGTCCCGCTCGCCGTCGCCGTCGTGCGTAGACCGCGCGGCTTCCAGTCGTTTCTGCTCGGATGGGTGAGCGGCACGCTTTTCTTCTACGGCTCTACCTATTGGCTGACGCACGCCATGATTCACTTCGGCGGCATCCCGCGCGTCGTCGCCTACCCGCTCCTTTTGCCAGCCACAGTCGCCACAGGGTTCTTTCCCGGCGTCTGGTGTCTAGTGTTGTCGCGCACGTCGGCGCGTTGGGGCATGGGACGCGCGCTCGCCCTCGCGCCGTTCGTGTGGGCGGCGACGGAGTGGGCGCGGCTCGGTGTGACCGGACAACTCTGGAACGCCCTCGGCTATTCGCAGGCTTATACGCCAATGCTTATTCAAGCGGCGCGTTGGGGCGGGGTTTACGCCGTCGGGTTTTTGATAGCAGCCGTCAACGCCGCGCTCGTATTTCTGATTTTGAAAAGAAACGCGCGCTCGTTGGCGTCGGTTGTGTCGGTCGTCGCCGCCGTCGCGTTCGCCACGATGCTCGACGCGCCTCCTTCGACCGAAAACACTCCGGCACAAGCCTCCGACGCTGCCGCCGTCGTGGTCGCCGTGCAGCCCAACGTCTCTGCAAACTTCCGTCGGACGCCATACGAAACCGCCGTGCTCGTCCAGCGCCATCTCACCATGAGCGCCGACGCGCTCGACGCATGGGACGCCGCCCACTCAAAAGAACAACCCGACGTGGCTTTGACCGACGACACAGCAAACGTCGCGGCGACGCCGGTCGCGCCCGCCCGCGTCGTCATCTGGCCGGAGTCGCCGATGAACTTCGCCTACACGAACGACTCAGCGTTTCGTGAAATGGTCGGAGGTTTCGCGCGCGAGCACCGGACGGCTGTCATCTTCAACTCGTTGGAGCCCGCGCCCGCCGGAGGCGCATACAACTCGGCGGTGTTGATTAACAATGAGGGTCGCCTCGTCGCACAGTATGATAAGATTCGTCTGCTGCCGTTTGGCGAGTATGTGCCTCTGCCGCGTTGGTTGCCCGCGACGTGGCTGCTGGCGGGCATCGTCGGGGATTTTACGCCGGGCGAGAAATATCTTTTGATGCCCGTCGGAGACGGCGACAACAAGAGCGTGCGCGCGGGAGTCTTTATCTGTTTTGAATCGGCGTTTCCGTCCATCGCGCGTACCTTTGCAGACGAAGGCGCGGACGTGTTGGTCAACATCTCCAACGATGGTTACTTGGGACAAACGCCCGTCATGCGACAGCATCTGGCAAACACAGTCTTTCGCGCCGTCGAGACGAATCGCCCCGTGCTGCGCGTGACCAACACGGGCATCAGCGCACTCATTACGCCGCGCGGGCGCGTCCTCGATGCCACCACAGGATTTGAACCCGCCGTACGGACGTGGACGGTCGCACGCGCTATAGATGGCAAGACTTTCTACACCATGTACGGCGACATCTTTGCGTATGCCTGCGCGCTGATAAGTCTGCTGGCAGTGGCGGCGACCTTCGGCTTCGCGCAACGGTATGTCAAATACTAATCAAGTAGAGGAAAGAGATTGGAATGATTGAAACTTTAACCATTCAAGATTTACGCACGACCTTCGACGAGTTGAGCAAGCGCATCGAACAACTTGGGAGGTTTCTTTGATGTAGCTGCGAAGCGCGAAGAACTTTCGCGCATCGAGACGCAAGCCTCCGCGCCCGATTTCTGGAACGAACAGGACGCGGCGCAAAAACTTCTTCAGCAGAGGAGTCGCTTGGAGCGCATCATCAAACGTCATGAGCAGTTTGAGTCGGCCATCGCTGACGCGGGCGTGTTGTTTGAGTTTGCGGAAGCGGAGGAGGGCGAGGAAAGCCTCGGCGAGTTGCGTGCGCTCATCGAACGTCTCTCCACGGAAGTTGGCGAGGCGGAGACGGAGATGCTCCTCTCCGGCGAGAACGATGCGCGCAATGCCATCTGCACGATTCACCCAGGCGCGGGCGGCACGGAGTCGCAGGATTGGGCGGAGATGCTCTTGCGTATGTATCTGAAATGGGCGGAGCGTCGCGGCTTCAAGACGGAGATAATTGACTATCAACCCGGCGAGGAAGCGGGCATTAAGAGCGTGACGTTTCGTGTGGAAGGCGAATACGCTTACGGGTTACTGGCAGCCGAAGCGGGCGTGCATCGGCTGGTGAGAATTTCGCCCTTCGATCAGGCGGCGCGGCGTCACACGTCTTTCGCGTCGCTCTTTGTTTATCCTGAGATTGACGAAAACATCGAAGTTGAAGTCAACGACAAAGACCTCCGCGTCGATACTTATCGCGCGACGGGCGCGGGCGGACAGCACATCAACACTACCGATTCAGCCGTCCGCATCACACATCTGCCGACAGGCATCGTCGTGCAATGCCAGAACCAACGCTCGCAACATCAGAACCGCGCTGTCGCCATGCAGGTTTTGCGCTCGCGTCTCTACGAACTCGAACTCGAAAAGCGTCAGGCCGAAACCGCTGCGCTCGAAGCCAACAAGGCAGACATTTCTTTCGGCTCGCAAATCAGAAACTATGTGCTCGCGCCTTATCGTCTCGTCAAAGACGCGCGCACCAAACTCGAACGCGGCGACGTTGATTCGGTGCTCGCAGGCGACATCGACGACTTCATCAAGCAGTATCTTCTCTCGCGCCGCGCAGCATAAAAACAGAGGCCGGAGGCTAGAGGTTAGTAGTTGAATTTCGTCAACCTTGTGCCTTGCTTCAAACTAAAACTCTTTAACTGACCTCCGACCTCTAATCTCTGACCTCTGCTCTTGGAGTAGCTATGGCAACAACACAAACGGACGCGCGGATAAAGGCCACTGCCGGAGAACCGCGCAACACGCGGCGCAACGAAATCGTTGCCATCGCACTCTTTGCGATTGGGGCGCTGCTCGTTCTATGTCTCGCGTCCTACAATCCGTCCGACCCTTCCTGGAACGCCGCAGGGCAGGCGGAAGTGCATAATCTCATCGGCGCCATCGGTGCCAACGTCGCCGTCACTCTGTATCAAACACTGGGACTCGCAGCGATTCTCCTGCCGCTCTTGCTACTCGCGGCGGCGTGGCGTCGCTTCCGCACGCGACGCATTTATGCCCCATTCTCGCGCATCGTCGGACTGCTGACGTTGCTGCTGGCCGCCGCCTCGCTCTGCGCGCTTTTTCTCACGCGTCCGATTGTCGATGGAAGTTTTATGGCGGGCGGTTTCGTCGGCGTGTTTATCGCGGACGGCTTACGCGGCGTTTTGAACACGGTCGGCGCAAGCATCCTCCTGTTTGCGCTCGCCGCGATGGGGCTGCTCCTCGCCACCAATTTTTCTTTCACACGCGCATACGAACGCGCCGTAGAAGCCTTCGGCCATCCTTCGGATTTCTTCCGCGCGCTCACCGACCGCTTCAACGCGTGGCGCACACGACGCCGCGAACTGGCGCAACAACGCGCCGCCGCACGTCAGGCCGCACGCGCCGAACGCGAAGCTTTGCAGAACCTCTCTGCCACCGACCAGGCGGCGACCACCGCCACCGCATCCGCACGCGACTCGATTCAGATAAAGAAGGAGACGACGGCCAACGCTTCGACCGCCATCCGGCGCGCGGGCGCGGCGGCGACGCAAGAAGAGTCCCTGTCGCCGCAGGAGGAACTTCGACGCAAACTCGCGCAGGCCGAAGCAGAACTCGCCGCCATCGTCGCAGAGCCTTCCAACGAATCGCACGCCGCACGCAAAAACGGCGCGACCGCCGCCGCGTCTGCTACTGCCGACGGTTTCTCGTCAGCATTGTCTTCATCAACAAATTCCGCTTCGCCAACTTCATTCACGGAGCCGACTGCCGCCGCGACGAAACGCAACGCCTCCACCGCAACGACACGAAAAGTCGCACACACGGTCGATGATTTTGACGACGCCGATGACAGCGAAGCGGCGGAGATTGAGGAGATGGTGCGTACGGCCTCCGTCGTCCGCACGGAAGACGAAGACGCCGCATCCGCCACGTCGCAACGCTCCGGCACAGCCGCCGTCTCAGACCGCGCCGCGCGCCGCACAGAGAAGACCGCAACGCCTGCCATCCTCGACGATTACCACATTCCGTCGCTCGAATTTTTGAACGCGCCGCCGCCGCGCCATGAGGAAGCCGAGGATGTCTTGCGCGGACTCGCCACGCAGGTCGCGGAGAAGTGCCGCGAGTTTAACGTGACGGGCAAAATCGAATACATCTGTCCCGGCCCCGTCGTCACCACCTACGAATTCAAACCCGACCCCGGCGTCAAGTATTCGCGCGTCACGGGTCTGGTTGACGACCTCTGCCTCGCGCTCAAGGCCGAATCCGTCCGCATCGACCGCGTGCCCGGCAAAGCACACGTCGGCATCGAAGTGCCTAACCCGCATCGTGAGACGATTCATCTGCGCGAAGTCATCGAATCGAACAAGTACCGCGAGTCCGATTCCAAACTGACCATCGCGCTCGGCAAAACCATCGACGGCCTCAACTACGTTGCCGACCTCGCCAAGATGCCGCATCTTTTAATCGCAGGCGCGACGGGCACGGGCAAATCCGTCGCCGTCAATTCGCTTATCGTCTCGATTCTCTACAAGGCCAGCCCCGCCGAAGTGAAGTTCATCATGGTCGATCCGAAGCGTCTGGAACTCGGCCTCTACGCGGACATCCCGCATCTCGCCACGCCCATCATCACCGACCCGAAACGCGCCGCTCATGCGCTCAAGTGGGGCGTCTCCGAGATGGAGAGACGCTACAAAGAACTCGCCGGATGGGGCGTGCGAAATATCGACGGCTTCAACGCCGAAGTTGCGCGCCGCAACTTAGTTGCCGACTTCGACGCGGAGGGAAATCCGCATAAGCCTCTGCCGTACATCGTCATTATCATCGACGAACTTGCCGACTTGATGATGGTCTCCGGCCACGAAGTCGAAGAAGCCATCACGCGGCTCGCACAGATGGCGCGCGCCGTCGGCATCCATCTGGTGCTCGCCACGCAGCGTCCCTCGGTCGATGTCATCACCGGACTCATTAAAGCCAACTTTCCTTCGCGCATCGCCTTTCGCGTCTCTTCCAAAGTCGATTCGCGCACCATCATCGACTCCAACGGCGCGGAACAACTCCTCGGACGCGGCGACATGCTTTTCCTTCCGCCGGGCACGTCGCGCCTTGTACGCGTTCACGGCGCGTTCGTTGACGAGACGGAAATCGCCCGCATCGTCAAACACATCAAAGCACAAGCCGCCCCGACCTACGACGAAACCATCACGCTCTCCGAAGAGGAAGCATCGGGCGAGGCGGGCACGGGCGGCGACCGCGACGAACTCTTTGAACAGGCGCTCCGCATCTGCGTCGAAATGAAACGCGCTTCGACCTCCGTGCTCCAACGCCGTCTACGCATCGGCTACGGACGCGCCGCCGCCATCCTCGACGCGATGGAGCGCGACGGCTTCATCGGTCAAGCCGACGGCGCACGCCCGCGCCCCGTTCTCGGTCGCGCCTTTGAAACCATCGACCACTGGGACAACCTTCAGGCCAACGATACCGACGCGACGTAAGACGTGAAAGACACAGCGCGGTAAGTTCACGGCGAGAAAAAGCGAGTTTGCCAGCGATTTCGGGATGCAAAATTTTTGCTGGCGTGCGCTACTCAAGCCCTGTCAACCTTTTGACAACTTTTCCACAGGTTCTGTGGAAAAGTCTGTGGAAAAAGCACTTTTCCACGTTACAAGTTTCTGAAAAATTTAGACTTATAGCATTTTGCACACGTCGGCGGCAGACCTCGCAAATTCTTCACAAACAGTAGTTTAGACTCCCACAGCGAACTCTTTTGATGACCCGTTTTCTCGTTCTTCTGTGTTGTACGTTTGTCACGCTCGTCGCCGCCTCCTGCGTCAAATTGCCACGCCGCGCACAGCCGCCAAGTCAAAACGCCCCACCCCTCGCCCTCGATGCTACCCACTCCCCGCCGCCCCGCGTCAACATCAACACCGCGACGCCCGACCAACTCGAAAAACTACCGGGAATCGGGACGACGCTGGCCGCCCGCATCGTCGAGCATCGCGCCCACTATGGGGCTTTTCGTCGCGTCGAGCATCTGCTTCTGGTGCGCGGCATCAGCGAGCGTCGCTTTCGGGAGATGCGTGCGCTCGTCACCGTCGAATGATGGGAAATGGTTGAGGATAGAACTGTGAAAACTGCTCCTACACAATCAAGCGATGATTTTCAAACGACCCACGCGAGGTAAGGAGTTTTGAATCGAACGCTCGCAGACCTCCGCCGCACCGCGCGCGAAATTTTCCACGACGCGCTCACGCACATGGACGCGGGCGAGGCCGTGCGTCGCGCCGTCGCTTTGGATGGCGGTCGGCTCAGAATTTTCGATACGGAATTTGCTCTCGACAGTTACCCGTCAATCTACTCCGTCGCCGTCGGCAAAGCGGCTCTCCCGATGGCCGCCGCGCTCGGAGAGATTTTAGGTGACCATCTGGCGGGCGGCGTCCTCTCGGCACTCATGGACGACGCCGAACGTCTCGCGCGCTGGCAGACGTTTGCGGGCGGCCATCCCCTGCCGAACGAAGCGAGCCTTGCGGCTGCGCGTGCCGCCTTCGAGCTTCTGCGTACAGCGGATAGACGCGGAGCTCCCATCATCTTTCTCATCTCCGGCGGCGGTTCGGCCATGTTGGAATGGCCTCGCGTGAACGCCACGACGCTCGCCGAACTACGCGAAGCGAATCGCATGCTCGTCTCCTGCGGCGCAAACATCGCGGAGATAAACGCCGTGCGTCGTGCCTTCTCCGCCGTTAAAGGCGGTGGACTCAGCGCACACGCCCCGCGCGCCCCACAAGCGACGCTGATTGTCTCTGACACACGCGCGGACGAGCCTTTCAACGTCGCCTCTGGCCTGACGATGCTTGCGCCCACGAACGCGCCGGATGCCGCCGAAGTCGTCGCCCGTTACCGACTCGACACGCGGCTGCCCGCATCAATCCTTCACGCGGTCAATCAATCAAGCGAAACGAACACCTCAAAAACAAGCGCCTCCGAGACGAACACGCTCGCCGCCGACGAATCCGTGCAGGACGCATCTCCTTCAGCGACATCTTCAAATACTTCCACGCGTCGATACTATGTGCTGCTTGACAACGAACAGGCGTTGGAGCGTGCTGCTACCGCCGCACGCTCGCGCGGTTTTGCCGTCGCGATAGCGCATGATTTAGTTGAACAACCTGTAGCAGAAGGCGCGTCGGCGCTCGTTTCGCGGCTGGTCGAAATGCAGGAGCGCGAGTCGTCGGCGATGCAGGGTGTGTGTTTAGTTTCAGGCGGTGAGTTTGCGTGTCCGGTGCGCGGGGGGGGCGTCGGCGGTCGCAACACGGAGACGGTGTTGCGTTGCGCGATTGAGATGGACGACCGCGCCGCAACGTCCATTCAAGGACAACCAAGCATGGTCGCCTTGAGCGCGGGCACCGACGGCATCGACGGCAACAGCCCGGCAGCAGGCGCACTCGCCGACCATACCACCCTCGCACGCGCACGCGCGCGGGGTCTCGTCGCGCGCAAGTTTCTCGCAGAGAGCGACGCCTACTCATTCTTCCACGCGCTCGGCGACGCGCTCATCACAGGCGCGACCGGAACCAACGTGCGCGATCTCCGCATCATGCTGGCAAGCAAAGATGAGGTCAGAGGCTAGAGGTCGGAGGTAAGTGAAAGATGAAAGCTTTGTTCTTACTGACCTCTGGCCTCTAATCTCTGATCTCTGCTTACCTTCCGAAGTCATCCTGAAGCCGAACGATGTCGTCTTCGCCGAGATATTTGCCGCGTTGAATCTCGATGAAAACGAGCATCTCTGCGCTGGGATTTTCGACGCGATGCGCTGCGCCGATAGCGATGTCGATTGTCTCGCCCGTGTTGACGATGATGTCGCGGTCGTCGAGCGTGACTTTGGCCGTGCCCGCCACGACCATCCAATGCTCGGCGCGTTGCGCGTGCTTTTGATAACTGAGACGCTTGCCCGGCAAGACCTCGATGCGTTTGACTTTGTAGTTGTCGCCCTCGTCGAGCACTGTGAATGTTCCCCACGGGCGGCGGTCAAACGTCGGCGACGTATCCGCTACTCCAGTTTCCTCCATGCGCGCACCCCTCTCAAGCGATTCGTATAATGCGCTCAATATTACGGGCGACGAGCGACCCCTGACAAGTTTGCGAACGGCAAATGGCGAATAGTAAATGATTAATGGTGAATGAAAAGAACTGTTCTTATCAATTCACCATTGACTATTTATCATTCGCCTGTTTATGGCTTGATGAATGTTTCGAGTTTGAGGTCGTGTCCATCTGTGCTGAGCGTAATCGTGCCGCGTTCTCCGGTGGTCAAAATCTGCACGCCGCTTGCGCGCCAGCGTTCGATGACTTCGCTGTGCGGGTGACCGTAGGGCGAATCGAGGCCGACGGGGATGATGGCGAGGGCGGGGCGCGCGGCGGCGATGAAACTCCGTGTCGAGGATGTTCCGGGGGTTTTATAGGAGAAAAATTTGCTCAGTACATATGTATATGTATAACTTAGGGGAGAAATTACATACTGAGCAATTTCGATTTTGCTCAATACACTAACCTTTACCGCATCATGGCAATAGCTCGATGGGTAGCCTGCCTTACTTAAGCCGATGGCTGCGGCACTTAGACCCCCCTCAATGTGTGGCACTAAATTAACGGCTGTTTGATAGTACGTAGGCTTAAAGGGAGGTAACACAAGAGCGAAAAGGTTCATGCCCTCTGCGGCTCATTCTGGTGGCTCGTTTGAGCTTAAACCATATAATGCATGACTCTAAGGGTATAAGGGGTATGATACAACACCGAATCAGACAGAGCGCGTCCAGTTTAGTCACTCCATTTTATAGCTTCTTAAGACGATTACTGCCGGCCTTCGGCTATCACTTGAGTATGTTGAGGAAGGCACCAAGTAAGAACAGCATGCGATTGAAAGATTCACCGTACCTGAGACGCAGGTTGGATAAGACATTGATCGAGTCCGGCCTCCCGCTTTTCAGTACAGCGTTGAGAATAGTAGCCAATTCAAGCGTTCTCGAATCCGACTCTCTCTGGCAAGAACTGTCTTGGCCTTTAGCTTAATTACGACTAGCTGGCATCTCTGCATATGCGCTAAACAATCTGCCTTCTTATGTGGGGCTGTCGGTGAATTGCGTAGTTTGATACTTACGAAGTCAGAGGAGTAACATGGGCACGGAGATGAATAATAGCGAATACTTTAGTTGATTTAATTATGAATGTTCTTGACTTTATTTTCGATTCGACATGCGTTTGCCTTGAAGAGCAGGCGAAAGCGATAGAATATTTATGTTTGGCGATTATCCCTCTCACAAAATAAAGAGGGAGCAGTAGAATCCGAACTGTACAATGCTTTTCAGCACTTAATCTATTCAGATAATCTGCACCAAGATAAGAGAAGCCGCTTTATGGCGATATATACAGCTTACTTCGATGAGAGTGGTAGTCCAGACGAAGGTAAAGCTCTTGTTGTAGCCGGGTACGTCGCCAATGCCGAGCAGTGGGTAAAGTTCGACGTTGAGTGGCGGGCGGCTCTTGCTTCCGAGGGCATCAAGCGTTTCCACATGAGGGATTTTGCACATAGCCGGCGCGAGTTTGAAAGTTGGAAAGGTGATGAAAAAAGGCGCACCGCTTTTATGAAGTCGCTGGTGGAAATTATCCGCCGAAACGTCCGTAAAAGTTTCTCACAAGCTATTATTCTGGACGGCTACAACAGAGTTAACGAAAAGTATCAATTAGCGGAGCAAATGCTTTTGCCTTACTCTTTATGTGCGTTTGCTTGTGCTCGAAGTGTTAACACGTGGGCAAAAGAACACGGATACATTGAACCCGTCAACTACGTTTATGAAGATGGAGCAAAACATAAGCAGCAGTTCAAGAAGGTGATGGAGCATCAAGGTTATCCCGAACCAGTCTTTCGCAATAAGGATGATAACGTCGCATTTCAAGCAGCTGACCTTGTCGCTTGGGAAAGCCTAAAGTTCTACAGGGCGATGGAGACGAGGACTTTTAAAAGATTCCGCCAATCTTATGCGGCGTTATATTCTATGCCCTACGATTGGTACGTTTATTTAGGTGAGCACCTTGAGGGTTTTTGCCAGCAAAGCGGAATACCTCTAAGAGTTACTCCGCAAGCAGGTGATACCGCTTCATAACATTCTTCAAGATGCGGTTTATGAGGATTCTCGTTTTGTCGAAGGGATAATCGCCTATTTATGTTTTAGCGAATCCTCTTCCGAAGCATTGAGGAAATGTTGTTCTTAATAGTTTTCCATATTATTGCTGCACCAGAAATGAGGATCTGCTTATATAGCCAGACGGAAGCTCTCAGTTTCGATTTTATAAGCCAATACTCTTCCAGCAAATCACCAATTATGTTTTGTTGTTCTTGATCCGACGGGAGAATTGTTTTAAGTAGACGTATGGCGAGGCGTGGCTCGAAGTTCGGCTTATCTTGAAGATCAATCTGAGCACTACTCTCTGAATTGACTTTATTGACAGTAGAGACGAGGAATAACAATCCTATCAAAAATATTATAGCTCTTACTGAACGCAAATCGAATCCATCTCTCACAAGAATGTAAGATACGACAATAACGAACAGGAATACCCAGAAGATTGGCCTACGAGCAAGAAATCTCATAAGCTGTCCCCCATATTAAGTTCATTATCAAATACGCCGTCGGATCCACTCGCCTATCCACGCAAATAGACCCCACTTAGTAGCCTTTTGGATCAGAGGCCAAGCCGAGCAAAGCACTTGTCGATAAACCCAGAGCTTTGCTTTCTTTACACCGAACTTTTTGACTACTAAGGGGTATTCTTCATATAAGTCGCCTATTATGCTTTCTCGATCCTTCCTAGGGAGAAGGAGATAAAGTAGATATTCAGCAGTATTCGGCAGTGTGCTTTGAGAGGCATCGTCAGTTTGCGTCTTACTAATGTCTCTCATAATTTGAGCTAACTGGTATATAGATGTTATAGGAGCACGCAAGAAAATGCTTACAAATGTTAATAAAGCTCTATTAGCCGGGATGATTGCAAGAGTTGTTGATTCCTCAAGGTTCTTCCTCGTAACTAATCCGCGGTTCCGCGCCTTACCCCTACGTTTAGGCTTAGACCTCTTCGCAACGGATGTTGCCTCTTGTTTGCTAGTTACGTTTTTTCTATGCCCGGGGCGCTTCTTAGTAGCCATAAACCACCTCAGCCTAGATTAAATCCTAAATCAAGTCCTGCCGTCAGTCTGCTGCGGGCAGCATTAGTGTTACTTAATGCCAGCACGCCAGCACCCTCAACTTTGAAATACCGCTTGGCGCGCCCGCCACGTTCGGGTGTCGCCTCCCCCTGCCACGAACCGACGTAACCTTTCCTTTCTAGTCTCTCAAGCGTCGCGTAAATCGCCCCAATACTAATGTCGCGCTCGGTAGCTTCTGAAACTAATTGGCGGATCTTCGCGCCGTAAGCATCCGAGCCAAGTTTTAAGACCCCGAGTAAAACAATCTCTTCAAAATGGCCTAAATAATCTTTCTGCTCGCTCATAAAATTTCCCCAAAAGAACTTTACATTTGCTTTGTTCTATAATGTAGAGCATATCAGCCGTGGGAGTCAATATCTTTTTCTAATCAATGATAAACCTTTGCATGTTATCTGCATTGGGCATAATGCCTTGGCTGCGAGCATCCTCGATAACTTCGTAACATGCTCGAATATCAATCTGCCCATGCTGATCAATTAAACCGAAGAGCCGCCCCACCTCAAGGAATAGTAAGACTTTGGCGGTTGTGATGCAGGCCAGTAGTTCAGCCGCATCAACAGCGTCCTGCCATTGCTCTTTTGTGACTGGCCTCATACTTGGCCTCTCAGTGTCCGCTCATCTACATCTTATAAAAGCATCAACTAAACTGACATTAGCGCCATAGACCCTCAAAGCGGGAAGCTGCAGTTCTGGTATATTTAACCGTATGGCTGATGTTCTTATGGCCTAAGTAATCTTGTATCAGGCGCGTATCGTACCCTTTATTAGCGAGGTAGTAGCCTGTACTGTGACGAAGCATGTGGGGGTGAACATTTATGTCTAGCTTGGCACGACGGCCTATCTCTTTAAGCAGGTAATTAACTGCCTGCCTAGTAAGGGGCCCTCGCTCGCCCATTAGTAAGTAAGGAACCTTCATCCCAGCGCGTTCACGTAAGTAGGCGCGGAGGGCACGTAACTCATCGCCTTCAATCGGCTGGGTGGTGGAAAGACTACCTTTGCGGCGTCGAACATAAATTCGGGCAGCGTCAATGTCGAGATCACGCAAGCGTATGTCAATTAGTTCTGACACACGTAGGCCATGTCGGTAGGTAAGTAACACCATCAGGTAATCCCTTACACTGTGACGACCACGCCTCGCCGAATCTAGCAAACGCTTGACCTCTAGTTCTGTTAGAAAATTTCTCTGTCTGCCGTCAACTACCACTTCGGTTATCATTTTCATTCTCACTCTTTACATTACAGATGTCGGGAAGCAACCATATAGACCATTTTGTATGAAGAAATTTAGGGTTGACAGAGGTGCCTCTTTACAATTCGCCCTTTTTGTAAAGAGTTTTTAATTCATCTCACTACTAAATTTGTTATCCAGTCGTATGAGTTAATGACAGTCGAAATTATTATAGGTTTACTAGTATTTTCGAACATTATAAGTTCTAGAAATGTCACTTACCTACTACATTAACATCCAAATAGGGTTCTCTGTATTTTGTGGTTTATGTATCTCTTACCACGAATTCCGATCAAGCTTATAATATCTTCCTGTGAACTTGTAAAGGGGCGGTGATACACGTAAGTATCTGAAGAATCAGAGTTTACGGAGTATATTTGTCAAGTTTTCAAGATAGGAACGATGGTTTACAGAACAGGGGGATTGTGCATCGAAGAGGAAGCATAGCGCGGTCTCAGTGGTCTCTTTAGCGGGCGGTCTATCGAGTTATTGGAGCGGATGCGCGAATAAGCCATCTCCTCAGGATGAAGTTGACACGCCGCTCAATTCCGGCGTTAGGCACTTTCCAGTTGATTTAGTGACTGCTTTTCTATAAGTAAATCTCATGTTTCGCACTCATCAGCAAATTGGGAGTTACACACTTATCAAACGCATTGGAAGCGGTGGTTTCGGCGAAGTTTGGTTAGCCAAAGACAGTAATAAACCCACTTCCAAATATGCCCTTAAACTTTCCCACAAAGATCGAGTTGATTCAAAACAGATTGCACAGGAAATCGGACATTGGGTGCTTTCTGGTAAGCATCCCAATGTCCTGCCGTTGATTGGAGCCAAAATTTTCGGCGGTCAAATTGCAATCATCAGCGAATACGCGTCTGATGGTTCACTTCAAGACTTATTGAATGGACAGGGTTCGTTGGCAAATAAACTAAAGCGCGAAAGTAAGCTAACGATTATTTGGAAAGGGAAAAACAAACAGGGGGAAGAAATTGAGAGATGCAGCTTATCTATTGAAGAAGCCGTTAAATTGACAGTCGGAATTTTGGAAGGTTTAGCGCATCTTCATGAGAGCGGAATTATTCATCGAGACTTGAAACCTGCCAACATTTTGCTTAGCGGTAAAACTCCGCGTTTAAGTGATTTCGGTATTTCACGCATTATTACTACTGATAGTTTAAGCGAAACCGTTTCAGGAACTTGGGCATATATGGCTCCCGAATGTTTCGACGGAAAACGAAATGTTCAAACTGATATTTGGTCTATCGGCGTGATTCTCTATCGAATGCTTACGGGAAACTTACCATTTCCACAGAAAGAGCAAACAGCTTTAATTGGCGCAATTCATACACACGAACCTGAGCCACTATCTACGTCTAATCCTATAGCTTTGCAAAACATTATATCTAAGGCGTTGGCTAAAAGTCCGATGGAGCGCTATCAAACGGCAGAGCAAATGCATAAGGCCCTCCAACTTATCCCCGAGTTGTCCAAGCCAACTAAACGAGAAACACTTGCAAAATTGAATTCCTCTAATGAGGAGAAGTTTCGTTGGTGGTTTCTTCCAGTAATTCTTCTTATGCTTACGGTTCCTGGTGCTATATGTGCTTTGATCGTGTATTTAGCATCAAAGTATTTATTGGGTATGAGTAGTGAAAATGTTAGGTACTATACGTTAGAAGCCGAATTTTTTGGTTCATTACTAACTCTCCTTCTTTTGGAGGGAACTTCTGAAAACAAGAAAAAATAATGATGGCCAATGATTATAAGGCTGATACGCCGAACAGAAAAAGCATACCCATATCAGAGCGTGTTTCATTTCTAACTATCTGAGTAAGTGAGAGGAGAAGGCATATCGTTTCTGAGTAAATGCGCTGTTTGAAAATGCCATTAAAGCAACAGGGTGTTACATTGCAAACATTATCCCCAATTATGAAAGTAGCTTGTTGTTCCCACGAGCCTTAACGCTGTACGCGAGATGTCTAAGTTGTGTTGATATAATTATCTGAGCCAGATAACAATGCTGACGAAATAGATGAAACTCAAGTAATTCTTTACCAACTTGTCGAACGTGGAACCACTCGGCGAAAGTGCTTCAACTGGCCAATTTGGCTTTCGATCAGATGCCGTTCTTTATAGAGATACATGTCAATCTCACACCGCTCTTTGCAATTGACACTCGTAAGGAGTGATCGCTGTGGAGTTTCGCTCTTTCAACTAACAAATCGGCTTGCGTGATGTCATTACGTTGGCCGCCCGTTGAGATGAAACAAACATCCATGCCTAAAGCGTCTGTTGCCAGGTGAATCTTGGTCGAGAAGCTGCCCGACTTCGGCCTAAACTTTATTCGCCCTCTTTTTTGCGCGTTAGCAGCACAAGCATGAGTGAGCACGATGGCCGAGTCAAGCACCAGATACTCCATGTCACGGTCAGAAGAAAAATGCTCGACCAACTTTTCAATGACATTGAGTTCACTCCACCGGGCGAAGCGTTTATAGACGGCGTTTCAGTTACCGTACTCGCGTGGCAAGAGTCGCCATTGCGCTCCCTAACGAGTGACCCACAAGACGGCTTCGAGGAAGCGGGGCACATTGAGTCCGGCCCCGAGCCTTATTTGTTGACAAGTTTTCAGAATCGGGAGAATCTTCTGCCACTGGTTATCCGTTAGCTTAACGGTAATCGTGCAAAACAGTTTAGCTTCTTTACATCAACAGAACCTAGAGACAATTATGCCATTATTTTGGAAATCAAAACCTGCGCCAAAAGCCGAATCTACGCAAATTCAAGACAATACACCAAGACTCATGCCCTGCATGGACTGTCGGGGTAAAGTTAGCACCCAAGCTCCTCAATGCCCCCACTGTAATACGAAATTCCCACAAGGAATTACCTGCGTGGTTTGTGTAAAGAAAGGTAGGTATGCAGATGGAGTTCACTTGGGTTCAGGGTCGAGGTGGATGCACAAACCTTGCTACGAGCTGATAATGTCTGACCTTCAGCCTTACAAGTTTACATGCTCAGTCTGTAAACACACTCAAATGGTTGACCCAATCAAGAACAACACGTTTAGTAGTAAGCCATGTTCTAACTGTGGTCAGCCAATACCTCGTGAATATCAACTGGAGGCATGTTATTACTGCGGGGTCACGATGGTAGTCGGTAAAGGAGTTCCAATTAATGGCCCTTTCGGAAGCGTCGCACATCGTGCATGTTATAAAGGACGTACTGGATAACGCTTCGAGGGAGAATCTTATGGCTTCCATTTATGGAAATGTACTCCGTTCTGACGGCTCGGAGGCTGACCGAACTGTTCGAATCGGAACCTCTTGGAATAGCAATGTAGCCTTCCCGCGAAATGGGAAGTATGAATTAGATTTAGGTAGCACCCCTCATAAGGAAATTACTGTGTATGTTGGTGGGATGAAATACGCCAATATCTATGTAGATGAAGATACACGGCTCGATATAAAGCTGTAGCTTATTTCCCCCTCTTGCGCGTTTCTGTAGACCTGCTGTTGTTTAAGTGACAGTAAACCTTGTGATTGGACCACAAGAACAAAACCCGTTGGGACCTGCTAGGTTCAATCTAGAAGTCCACCAACGGTTTTTTGTTTCCCACAATTCAATCTCACGTCCTGTTTAGGTTCTTTGGATGATAAATAGAAGCAATCTAAGTCCTGTGTTTCGTTCTCTATGATTCCCTTTCTGTGCAGAGAAAACAGCAGTTCTATGGTCCATTAAACAAGGCTAGAGCAGAAAGGGTGCAGAACGAATGAAAACCACCCTCCTAATTAGGGCAATAATATATTTGGCTCACCTGACGCATTAATGACCAATCGACCTTATCAGGCAGGCGGGGAACTCATTATAGAGTGAGATGTGCTATACTCTTCACACTAACGATTGACCCTTGTTCTTTTGAAAAGTTAACACTCGCCATCTGGAAAGACTAGCCCCTCTCCTTGTGCCGTCTGCTGTGTTCACACACGACTAGAAGCTAAGGAGATGCCTCATGACCAACGAACCCCGCGCGCCTATCGAAAACCACATTCTCGCACGCTTGCCACACGAAGATTACAATCGGCTCCAGCCACACTTAAAGCCTGTTGAATTGCGTCTCGGCCAAGTTCTGCACGAAGCTGGCGGGATTATGGACTACGTTTATTTCCCTCAGAACGCGATGGTCTCTTTAGTCTCGCATACGCCGGCAGGCCAGAGTGTCGAGGTCGGCGTCGTCGGCTTCGAGGGGGTGGCGGGCATCTCTGCTGTGTTAGGGGTTGATAAATCGCCGCATGAAGCGTTGGTGCAAATTCCAGACGGTGCGATACAGCTGCCAGTGCGCGTGCTGCGCGAGGAGTTCAAACGCGGCGGCGCGCTGCACGACCTGCTGTTGCGCTATACGCAAGGGCTGCTGTTGCAGACTTCGCAAATCGCCGCGTGCAACCGCCTGCATTCACTGGCGGAACGATTGGCACGCTGGCTGCTGATGAGCCACGACCGTTGCGCGTGTGAAGATTTACCGTTCACGCAGGAGTTTCTCGCGCTGATGCTCGGCGTGCGGCGCGCGGGCGTGAC
>DASVTU010000030.1:0-138054 GCA_036387415.1 Pyrinomonadaceae bacterium
AGCATGCTGCAACGCAAACATCACCTGAAATATCGGCGTCTGACTCATTCTCCTCTCCGGTGCTATCTCCTCCACTAACTTCTCAAACGGCACCTCCTGATGCCCGTACCCTCCCACACTCGCTTCCCTCACCCTCCCCAACACTTCCTCGAACGTCGCCTCTTCTCCCACCTCCACTCTCATCACCAACGTGTTGACGAAAAACCCGATCACTCCCTCCACTTCGCTCCTCGTCCGGTTCGCTACGGGTGTTCCCACCACGATGTCTGTCATGTTGCTGTAGCGCGCCAGCAAGACTTGAAAGGCGGCCAGCAGCGTCATAAACAGCGTCGCTCCCTGCTCCTGACTCATCTCTCTTATCTCTTCCGTTAACTCCTTGCTGATCAGTAACTCCACGCTCGCTCCACGATAGCTCTGCACGGCTGGTCGTGGCCTGTCGGTCGGCAACTCCAACAGCGGTGGCGCATCCTTCAATTGCTCTTTCCAGTACGCCAGTTCTGCTTCTAATCTCTCGTCTGTGAGCCAGTGGCGTTGCCAGGCGGCATAGTCTGCATATTGAATAGTGAGTGGCGCCAGCGGGGTGTTCTCACCGCGAGCGTAGGCTTCGTAGAGTTGTCCGATTTCTCTGAATAGAATGGTGAAAGACCATCCATCCGAGACGATGTGGTGCATCGTGACGAGCAATACATGCTCCTGTTCGGCGGTCTGCAAGAGACGCGCGCGCACCAGCGGCCCCTGCGCTAAATCGAATGGATGGTTGGCTTCTTCAAAGGCCAGTCGTTGTACTTCTGCGCGGCGTTCAGGCTCAGGCAGCGCCCGTAAATTTTCCACATCGAGCGGCAGGTCGGACGCGGGAGAGATAACTTGTTGCGGTTGTCCCTGTGTGCTGTGGAAAGTGGTTCGTAAAATCTCATGCCGCCGGATAACTTCATTAACGCATCGTCTGAACGCCGCGACATTGAGCGCACCCACGAGCCGCACGGCGCTTGGGATGTTGTAGAAAGGGTTGCCCGGTTCGAGTTGGTCGAGAAACCAGAGACGTTGCTGCGCGAATGAGAGTGGCAGTTCGCTATTGCGGTCAACAGGAGAAATCGCGGGGAGATGACGTTCATGCACGGCGCCTAGTGCCGCTTCAACTCTTTCGGTGAGGCCAGCGACGGTCGGCGCTTCAAAGAGACTGCGAAGCGGCAACTCGACATCAAACCGCTCACACACGCGCGAGACAATCTGCGTCGCCAGCAGAGAGTGGCCGCCGAGCTCGAAAAAGTTGTCATAAATCCCGACTACTTCGCGTTTCAACACTTCGCACCAGATGTCTGCCAGCGCCTTCTCGTTGGGCGTGCGTGCCGCCACTGTTGTTGCGTCCGATGTCGAACTGCTCTGCTCCGGCGCGGGTAGCGCACGGCGGTTGAGCTTGCCGTTAGGCGTCAGCGGCCATGTTTCCAACACGACGAAGGCCGCAGGCAACATGTAGTCCGGCAGCTTCTCTTTGAGATAGTCGCGCCATTCGCCTATGGTCGGCGCGTTCGCGTGCCCTTCAAGAACGACGTAAGCCACGATGCGCCGTTCGCCGGGCGCGTCTTCGCGCATGATGACGGCGCACTCCTCGACTGCTGCGTGCGCGCCGAGCGCCGCTTCAATCTCGCCCAACTCGATACGAAAGCCGCGCAGCTTGACCTGTTGGTCAGTGCGCCCGACGAACTCAATCTCACCACTCGTCGTGCGACGCGCGATGTCTCCGGTGCGATAGAGTCGTGCGCCCGGTTCGTCGCTGAAGGGATGTGGAATGAATTTTTCGGCAGTGAGTCGAGGCTGATTGAGATAGCCGCGCGCCAGAGCGACGCCGCCGATATGTATCTGGCCGTTGATTCCGACGGGCACGGGCTGCAAGTCGTCGTCCAGAATATAAACTTGTGTATTCGCTACGGGGCGACCGATGGCGGGTTTGCGTCCGTCGGCGCGACACACGGAGAAGGTCGCCCAAGTGGTCGTCTCTGTCGGCCCGTAGACGTTGAAGAAACGATGACCCTGCACCCAACGCGCCACAAGCTCTGCCGGACAAGGCTCTCCGCCTGTGATAACCGTCTGCAAGGCGGGAAGCGCAGCGGGTGGCACGGCGGCGAGCGTCGTGGGCGTCAAGGCGATAGCGTTGATGGAGTGCTCCTGCAAGAACTGCGTGAACGCTTCTCCGGGCAGCAGTGTTTCGGTGGGCGCGAGGTAGAGCGTCGCCCCGGCCATGAGCGTCATGACCATTTCAAACACCGAAGCATCAAAACTCCAAGATGCAACCTGTAAGACACGCGTCTCGGCTTTCAGTCCGAAAGCCAATGCCTCGGCGCGACTCAGGTTCGCCAGTCCACGATGGCTCGTCATCACGCCTTTGGGTCTGCCCGTCGAACCCGAAGTGTAGATGACATACGCGAGATTCTCCGGCGCGACGACGCAGGGCGGATTCTCCCTGCTCTCTTTCTCTATCTCTGCGGACGCTTCATCGAGATAGACGACTTTCACGCTCTCCGTCGGCAAACGTTCCGCGTGGCGTCCTCGCGTCAGCAGCACACGCACGCGCGCGTCTGCGAGCATGTAGCTCAGACGCTCCGACGGATAAGCGGGGTCGAGTGGCAGATAAGCCCCGCCCGCCTTGTACACGCCGAGCACAGAGACCAACATCTCCGGCGAACGCTCGAAAAGGATGCCGACCAACGTCTCCGCCCGGACTCCGAGACGGCGCAAATAGTGAGCTAACTGATTGGCGCGGGCGTTTAACTCTCGATACGTCAGGTTCGACTCTCTGCCGTCTGCTTCGACAAAACTGACGGCTAAAGCGTCCGGCGTTCGCTCCACTTGCTTCTCGAACAATTGTTGAAAACAACTCTCCTGCGGGTAATCATGGCGCGTGTCGTTCCATTCGACGAGCAATTCATGTCGTTCGTCTACGGTCAGAAGCGGAAGCTCTGAGAGTCTTTGCGTGGGATTGGCAACGACGCCTTCGAGCAGCGTCTCGAAGTGGCCGCAGAGACGACGAATCGCCGCCGCGTCAAAGATGTCCGTGTCGTACTCCAGAACTCCTTTCAGGCCGTCGCGCGTCTCCTCAAGCGAGAGCGTTAAATCAAATTTGGAGTCGCTCTTTTCGATTGGCAGTGGAGCGAGTTTTAGTCCGCGCAGTTCGAGCGAGGGCAGGGGCGCGTTCTGCAAGACGAACATCACTTGAAACAGCGGCGAGTGATGCAAGCTGCGTTGGGGTTGCAACTCCTCCACCAGCTTTTCAAACGGCACGTCCTGATGTGCATACGCTCCGAGACACACCTCTCGCACACGCTTCAACAGTTCCGCGAAGGAAGGATTGCCCGACAAGTCTGTGCGGAGTGCCAGCGTGTTGACGAAGAAACCGATGAGACCTTCAATCTCTTCGTGTTGACGATTGGCGACCGGCGAGCCGACCGTGATGTCATGCTCGCCCGTGTAGCGATAGAGCAACGTCTGGAAGGCGGCGAGCAGCGTCATGAACAGCGTCGCGCCCTCGCGGCGGCTCAACTGTTTGAGCGCTTCAGAGAGTTTCAGAGGCAGCGCGACTTGTTGCTTCGCGCCACGGAAGGCGCGCGGTTCCGACGTGGCGGATTGTTCCTGCAACGTGGGCAGCGGCAATCTAGCGAGGCTGCCGTCGAGTTGTTGTCGCCAGTATTGAAGCTGTGTTTCGAGCGCCTCATCCTTGAGCCACGCGCGTTGCCATTGCGCGAAGTCGCCATACTGAATCGACAACTCCGCGAGCGGCGAGGGTTCATTCTGTGAAAACGACTCGTAGAGCGCGGCGACCTCGCGGATGAGAACGCCCAACGACCAGCCATCGCTGATGATGTGATGCATCACCAGCAACACGACGTGCACATCATCATCCACGCGCAAGACACGCAATCTCAAAAGCGGCGCTTGCTTCAAATCAAACGCCCGCGACGCATCCTCCGCCGCGATGCTTTCGATAGACGCCTCTCGCTGCTCGACTGGAAGATGGCGCAGGTCTTCCAATCGCAGCGGCAGACGCAACCGAGGTTGAATCCTCTGCACCGCCTGCCTATCAACGACGGCGAAGCTCGTTCGCAGCACTTCGTGTCGGCGCACGACTTCGTTAAAACTCTCTTCGAGCGCCTTGAGGTCTAATTCGCCCGTTAGGCGGATGGCCGACGGGATGTTGTAGGCGGGGCTGTGAGGCTCTAGTTGGTCGAGAAACCAGAGACGTTGCTGCGCGAACGAGAGCGGCAGTTCGCCGTCTCTTGCGGTGCGTTCGAGCGGCGGCGACGGAAGACCCAACGCCGCTCGCTGTTGCTTTTCGATTCGTTCCGTGAAGCCTCTGACGGTCGGCGCTTCAAAGAGTTCGCGCACGGGCATCTCGACCTTCAAGACTGTGCGTAGACGCGATATGACTTGAAGCGCGAGCAGCGAATGTCCGCCCAACTCGAAGAAATTGTCGTGCGCTCCGACCGTCTCAACTCCTAGAACCTCCGCCCAGACTCCCGCTACAACTTCCTCAAGCGGATTGCCCGTTGTCGTCGCGGCGTCGCTTCCATCCGTCGTCGTGTGCGTCCGCGCAGGTACGGGCAGCGCACGTCGGTCAATCTTTCCGCTCGGCGTCAAAGGAAGCGCATCGAGCGCAACAAAAACCGACGGCAGCATGTATTCCGGCAGTTTCTCTTTCAAGAAACTCCGCAGCGAACCGTGCGACGCGGCTTCGCCCGATTCAGCGACCGTATAAGCGACGATGCGCTTGTCGTCGCCGTTCGCGCCCTCGCGCAGCACCACGACACATTCGCGGATAGACGGATGCTGCAACAGCGCCGTCTCAATCTCTCCGAGTTCGATGCGAAATCCGCGTAGCTTGACTTGATGGTCGAGCCGTCCGAGAAACTCAATCGTACCGTCTTCCGCATAACGCGCTTTGTCGCCCGTCCGGTAGAGGCGTCGGCCTGCGTCGGCGGCGAAAGGATTGGGGACGAACTTCTCCGCCGTCAACGCGGGACGATGGAGATACCCGCGCGCCAGTCCCGCGCCGCCGATGTAAAGCTCGCCCGCGATGCCCACAGGCACGGGCTGCCATGCGTCGTTCAGAATGTAGAGTTGAGTGTTGGCTATCGGTCGTCCAATTGGAACGGAGAGCCGCGCCGTTTCGCGTTCGCAAGTCCAGTGGGTCACGTCAACGGCGGCCTCCGTCGGCCCGTAGAGGTTGTGCAACGCGGTGTTCGGAAGACGCGCGAAGAATCTCTCCTGCAACTCCTTCGACAGCGCCTCGCCGCTCGACATAACTTGACGAAGACTCCGGCAGCCTTCCACCTCCGGTTCCGACACAAAGGCTTGCAACATCGACGGTACGAAGTGGAGCGTCGTGATTCGTTCTTTCCCTATCACCTCTCTCTGATACGCGGCATCCTGATGCCCGCCCGCACGCGCGACGACCAGCCGCGCGCCTGTTATCAACGGCCAGAAGACCTCCCACACAGACACGTCGAAACTCAGAGGCGTCTTCTGCAACACACGGTCGTCGCTCGCCAGCGCGTACGCATCCTGCATCCAGAGCAGACGATTGCAGATGCCCGCGTGCGTATTCAAAACGCCTTTGGGCTGCCCCGTCGTGCCTGACGTGTAAATCACGTAGGCCGCGTTCTGCGGCGACACCGCAACGCGCGGATTTTCCGTGTCGTGACCGCTAATCCCGTCCCAATCTCTATCGAGGCAGATGACTTCGGCGTCGCGCGCAGGCAAGGCTTCGAGTAGTCGCTGCTGTGTCAAAAGCAGTTTGACCTGTGCATCCCTGTGCATGAAGGTGAGCCGCTCCGGCGGATACGACGCATCGAGCGGCACGTATGCGCCGCCCGCTTTGAGGATGCCCAACAGGGCGACCACCATCTCGATGCTGCGTTCGACACAGACGCCGACGCGTGTCTCCACCCCGACACCTGCGGCGCGCAAACGATGCGCGAGTTGGTTGGCGCGTGTGTTTAGTTCCGCATAGCTTAGCTGTTCATCCTCGAAGCGGACGGCGATATGGTCAGGCGTGCGCGCGACCTGTTGTTGAAAAAGTTCGTGTAGAGAGATATCTGGCGGGTAGGCGGTCGCCGTGTCGTTCCATTCGACGAGCAGTTGGTGTCGTTCGGTTTGCGTCAGGAGGGGCAGGCTGCTGAGTCGTTGCGTCGGATTGGCGACCATGCCTTCGAGCAATGTGCTTAGATGTCCGAGCATCCGCTTTATGGTCGCGTCGCTGAAGCGTCGTCGGTCGTAACTGATGTGGAGCAGTAGTTCTGTGCCGGGCACGGCGAGCAGTGTGAGCGGGTAGTTTGTGCGTTCAATCTTGTGAACGTTGTCGATGGAGAGTTGCGCTAGTTGCTGTTTGAAGGAAGCATCGACGGGGTAATTTTCAAAAACCAGAAGGCTCTCGAAGAGCGGCACGCCGCGCGCCACTTCGCTCCATCCCTGTACCTGTACGAGCGGGCTGTATTCAAACTGGCGTAGTTCAACTTGTCGCTCTTGCAGTTGCTTCAACCATGCAGACAAACTTTCGCGGTCGTCTATCTTGACGCGCACGGGCAGCGTGTTGATGAAAAGACCGACCATCGTTTCGACTCCCGCCAACTCCGCAGGCCGCCCCGAAACAGTGACGCCGAAAACCACGTCGCGCTCGCCGCTGTAACGGCTCAACAACAACGCCCACGCACCCTGCATCAGCGTGTTGAGCGTCAACTGTTGGCCGCGTGCGAGCGACTGTAGTGCGGAGGTTGTTTCCGTCGTTAAGGAAATTTGTTGTTCGCGGTACTCCTCTTGCGGTTCGCTGTCGCCCGTCTGTCTCTCAGGGGTTTTGTCCACGGACAGCGGAGTCGGCGCGGAGAAACCCTTGAGCGTCTCGCGCCAGAAGGCTTCGGCCTTCGACAAATCCTGCTTGCGAAGCCATGCGATGTAATCGCGGTAGGGTCTGCTTCGTTCGAGAGAGATGTCGCGCCGCTGAGAGAAGGCCTCGTAGAAGGCGAAGACTTCGCGCAGCACCAGCGGTGTACACCAACCGTCGAGCACCAGATGATGATAGCTCCACAGAAAATGAAAACTGTCGTCGGAGAGTCGAAACAGCGCGACGCGCAGGGGCGGCGCTTTCGAGAGGTCGAAGCCTCGCTCCCGGTCGGCCTTTAGATATGCTTGAAGATGTTCTTGCTGCTCGACGGGAGATTGCCCGCGCCAATCTTCTTCGACGCATGGCAACTTCACGCGCTGCCTGACAACCTGAATCGGCTCGGCGAGTTCCTTCCAGACGAAGGCCGTGCGAAGAACGGGATGACGGTCAACGACCTGTTGCCATGCCTGCTTGAACGCCTCTACATCGAGCGCGCCACGGAGCGTGCAACTCAACTGCTCAACGTAAACTCCCGATGTGGGAGCGTAGAGCGTGTGGAAAAACAGACCCTGTTGGAGCGGCGAGAGCGGGTATAAATCCTCGACGTTTTTTCTACTCATCAATGGCCTCAAACTCTTCTTCGTCAAGCCCGGTCAAGAGATTGTTAAGCTGTTCCTGCGCCAGATTGGCGAGCGGAAAATCAGACGGCGTATAGCCTCCGGCGTCAGGCGACAGGCAATGTGCGATGAGCGCACGCAGTTCTTCCATCAAACGGGCGGCGAATGCCTCAATCGTCGTGCGTCGGTGAATGTTCTCGCTGTAAGTCCAGACCAATTCCAGACGATTGCCGATGACGCCCCCGGTGATTTCCAACACATGACGGCGATGCCCACGCAAATCAGCCAACGCGCCGCTCGCTTCGCGTGCGAGCACGAAGGGCGCAGACGGCGGCAGCACTTGGTCGAATTGGCCGAGATAGTTGAAACTCATTTCCGGCAAAGCGACCGCACGCAAACGTTCGAGCCTTTCTTGCAACTCATCGGATGCGCTCAAATAACGCAGCAAGCCGTAACCGATTCCGCGTCGAGGAATGCTGCGGAGTTGTTCCTTGATGGTTTGCAGGGCGGAGCCGTGCGATGAGGACGCCGCGCCGGGGTCGAGGAGGATGGGGAAGATGGTGGTGAACCATCCGACCGTGCGCGTGAGGTCGATGTCTTCGGCAATCTCTTCGCGTCCGTGTCCTTCGAGCGCGACCGCCACCGAGCGTCGTCCGCTCCAACTCGAAAAAGCCCGCGCCAACGCCGTCAGCAACAAGTCGTTGCTCTGCGTGTGGTAAACCTCCGGCACGTCTTGAAGCAGGGCGCGTGTTTCGTCTTCGTCCAGCGACATCGAGATGGTGCGCGCCGATGCCCTCGTATTGAAACCGTCACGAAAATCGACGGGCATCATCTGCGTCAACCTTTCAGACAATAACTTTTCAGACACCTTTTCGGACACTGCCAGCCAGTAATCCAACTCGCTCAGCGTCGCTTCCGTCTGTGCATGTTGCGCGAGTCTTTCAGCCCATTGCTTATAGGATGTAGTCTTACGCGGCAGCGCGACCGCTTCACCACGTCGCAGTTGCCCGTAGACCGTCAGCATGTCCTCAAACAGAATCCGCCACGACACGCCATCGACGGCGAGATGATGAATCACCGTGAGAAGGGGACCCGTCTTGCCTCTGCCCATGTCGAACAGTGCGACGCGCATGAGTGGCCCGTCGGCGAGATTGAGACTGGTTTGAAGTTGCGTGGCATGCGTCTCGATGGCGGCTGTCTGTTCCTGGTCGGTGAGAGCCGAGAGGTCGATGAGTTGGAAGGGAGTTGCGCCTTCGTGAGCCGCATTGAATTGCCGCCAATCTTCATCCTCGCGTACGAAACGAAGGTTGAGCGCATCGTGATGCAGGAGCAAGTGTGCGATGGTTTTCTTTAACAGGCGCGGGTCGAGAGGCTCTTTCACTTCGAGTAGGACAGCTTGATTGTAGTGCTCCACGCGGGGCAAATTTTGCTCGAAGAAGAGATGCTGGATGGGCGTCAGAGGGACGCGGCCTGTGACCGTGCCCTGTTCCGCCAACGTCGAAACGCTCTCCGTCGCGGCCACGACAGCGGCGAGTCCCGCAATCGTTTGATACTGGAAAAGCTGTTTCGGAGTGAGACGAATGCCCGCTTGATTGGCGCGTGCGATGATTTGAATACTCAGGATTGAATCGCCGCCCAGAGCGAAAAAATTATCTTCCACGCCAACGTTGCCGATGCCGAGAACCTGGCTCCAAATTTCTGCCAAGAGTCGTTCGATTGAGGTGCGCGGCGCGACAAACGTTTCCGTCTCATGTCCGCGCGGCTGCTCGGCTGGCGCGGGCAGCGCGCGTCGGTCAAATTTGCCATGAGGCGTGAGCGGCAGAGCGTCGAGAAACATGAAGGTCGAGGGAATCATGTGTTCCGGCAACTTCTCTTTGAGAAAGCCGCGCAGGTCGTTCGGCGTCTGCGCCTCTTGTTCTGCTCCGACGGCGACGTATGCCACCAGACGCTTACTGCCGTTCTCCTCGAAAGGCATCACCAGTGCTTCCCTGATGCGCGGGTGCTCGCTCAGTGCCGCCTCAATCTCGCCCAACTCGACGCGGAAGCCCCTGAGTTTCACCTGATGGTCGAACCGACCGAGAAACTCGATGCTGCCGTCCGGCAGATAACGCACGCGGTCGCCCGTACGGTAAAGACGTGCGCCCGTCTCGTCGCCGAAAGGGTCTGGAACAAACTTTTCGGCGGTCAGTGCGGAACGATGTAGATACCCGCGCGCTAAACAATCGCCGCCGATGAACAACTCGCCGGGAACGCCCACGGCGACGGGCTGCATCGCGTCGTCGAGGATGTACATTTGCGTGTTGGCGAGCGGGCGGCCAATCGGCACCGTGGCGGAGCGGTCGCGCGCATTCTTTCCGGCGACGTGGAAAGTGGAGACGCCGACGGTCGTCTCCGTCGGGCCGTAGTGGTTGAAGATGGCGCAGACGGGATTCATACCCTCAAGCTCTCTGACAAAAGTCCAATGAGAAACTTCGCCTCCGAGCACAAGGCAACTGCGCGGCAGAAGCTCTCGCGGACGCTCGGCGGCAGACATCAACGCGGCGAGATGCGAGGGAGCAATCTTGAGACAGTCAATGGGGTAGCGCATGAAGTAGTCGCACAAATCCTCTGCGCTCGTCGCACGCTCGCGTGAAACGACGTGCACCGTGCCGCCTGTCAGCAACGGCGGATAAATGGCCGTGATGCAGGAATCGACCGTTAGAGGCTGCACCCACGCATAAGTGGCTGCGGCAGGAGGCTGCAATCTGTCGAGCACGCCGGAGACGTAGTTCAGCAGTTGCCTCTGCTCAATCAGCACGCCTTTGGCCTTGCCCGTCGAACCGGAGGTATAGATAACGTAGGCGAGATTCGCCGCATCTGCCACGACACCGGGATTGTCTTCGCTCTCACGCGCGACGAGCGACCAATCTCTGTCGAGACAGACGACCTCGGCGTCGTGCGCGGGCAAGCTTTCAACGAGTCGCTCCTGCGTCAAGATAACGGGCGTCTGTGCATCCTCCAACATGAAGGCGAGACGCTCCTTCGGATACGCCGGGTCGAGCGGCACGTAGCCGCCGCCCGCCTTCAAAATTCCGAGCAGGCCGACCACTATCTCCCACGAACGCTCGACGCAGATGCCCACCAGCACGTCTGCACCGACTCCTCTGCGCCGTAAGTAGTGCGCCAGTCGGTTCGCTCTTGAGTTCAGTTCACGGTAGGTCAACGACACGTCTTCAAAGACCACCGCCGACGCATCGGGCGTCCGCTCGGCCTGTCGCTCGAACAACTGCTGAAAGCAGACATCATGTGCGAAGTCGGCGCGTGTGTCGTTCCATTCGACGACGAGTTGATGCAACTCTCCATCCGTCAACAACGGCAATTCAGAGAGCCGCTGCGACGGGTTTGCCACCACACCTTCAAGGAGAATCTGGAAATGTCCGGTCATGCGTTCGATGGTGCGGGCTTCAAACAGGTCTGTGCTGTAGTTGAACCACCCTCTGAGTACGTCAGCGGTTTCCTCCATCGAAAGCGTCAAATCAAACTTGGCGATGCCCGTGTCGGTAATCAAGGGAACGAGTCGCAGGCCGGGCAGTTCGAGCGGCGGCATCGGCGCGTTCTGCAAGACGAACATCACTTGAAAGAGCGGCGAATGGCTCATGTTGCGTTCTGGCTGCAACTCCCCTACGAGACGCTCGAATGGCATATCCTGCTGCGTGTAAGCGGCCAGCGACATCTCTCTCACGCGACGCAACAACTCCGCAAAACTCGGATTGCCAGACAAATCAGTCCGCATCACCAACGTGTTGACGAAGAAGCCGATTAACTGTTCGGTCTCGGCGCGGTTGCGGTTTGCAATCGGAGAGCCGACGGCGATGTCGGGCTGCGCCGTATAACGATGAAGCAAGGTCTGGAAGGCGGCGAGCAACAGCATGAACAGCGTCACGCCCTCGCGTTGGCTCTCGGCTTGCAGCGCGTCCGACAACGCTTTGGGCAGATTGAAGTATTGCGTTGCGCCACGATAGCTCTGCACTGCGGGGCGCGGGTAGTCCGTCGGCAGTTCCAACGCGGCGGGCATGTCCGACAGTTGCCGTCGCCAGTAGGAGAGTTGCTGCTCCAAAACTTCATCACGGAGCCATGTGCGCTGCCAGTGTGCGAAGTCCGCGTATTGAATCGAGAGTGGCGCAAGCGGCGACGGCTTGCCGCTGGTGAGTGCTTCATAAAGCGCGGCGACCTCGCGTATCAGAACGGCCATCGACCACCCATCCGAGATAATGTGATGCATCGTCAACAGCAACACATGCTCGCGCTCGCTGAGACGGAGCAGGCTCGCTCTGAGCAACGGAAGCGTCGTGAGGTCGAAGGGACGCCGCGCCTCATCCTGCGCCATTCGTTCGACTGTCGTCTCCCGCTCATCCTCCGGCAACATCTGCAAATCGATGAACGACAGATTCATCCTCAACTCGCTTGCAATCTCTTGCCGCGCCTCGCCCAACACCACGACAAATCTCGTCCGCAGAGATTCATGCCGCTGCACCACTTCATCGAAACTCTGTTCGAGCGCAGCGACATCGAGCGTGCCGCTCAGGCGCACAGCGGCGGGGATGTTGTAGGCTGCGCTGTTCGGCTCAAACTGGTCGAGAAACCAGAGTCGCTGTTGTGCAAAAGAGAGCGGCAGATGCTCGCCACGCGCGACGCGCACAAGCGGCGGGGCTGCCGACGACGTATCCTGCGCCGCACGTCGCTGCGCCACGACCTCTTTCGTCAAACTGGCGATGGTCGGCGACTCGAACAGTCTCCGCACGGGCAATTCGACGCCATAGCTTTCGCGCACGCGTGAGACGACCTGCGTCGCCAACAAAGAGTGGCCGCCTAGCTCGAAGAAGTTGTCATCGACGCCGACGCGTGCGAGATGCAACACCTCCGAGAAGATTTCCGCCATCGTCTCTTCATCGGCGTTGCGCGGGGCGACGAAATTTTCCTGCAAGTCTGGACGCGACTGTCCGGGCGCGGGCAGTGCGCGACGGTCAATCTTTCCGTTAGGCGTCAGAGGCAGCGCGTCCAACATCACAAACGCCGACGGCAGCATGTATTCCGGTAGTTTATCTTGCAGAAAACTCCGTAGTCGCGGGACGAGTTTTCTATCCGTCTCGCGCGCGAGTTTTGCTTGAAGCGGATTGTTGGCATACGCGCTCAAAGGCTTCGCGCCGTCCGCCGCCAGAGGTATCTCCACAATCGCCATGCGCGACGACGTTGAACTTCCTGACAACGACGCTGCGAACGACGAGCCTGCCGATAAAGCGACCGACGATAACGAGCCTGCCGACGAACCTTCGGTATTCTTCACGAAAACTACGTCGAAATAGCCGTCCGCACCTTCAGCGTCCGACAAACCGACCTCGACGGCGTAGGGCAAATCGACGCCTAATGCCCAAAAATCTTCCGGGTCAACGCCTGTCTGTGCGATAGCTCCACGCAGCGCCTCGCGCAGTTCTCCGACAGTCTCAAAACCTTCTTCGCTTTCCAGTAATTCGAGCGTCTTGACGGCTTCCGTCAGCCGCGCGTCCAACACGCCGCGAATGGCGAGAATTGCGGGTTGAGTTTCTTCTAAAAGTTGACGCACAGACGCGAGCGTCAGCGACTCTTGCTGCCATTCGTGCCATTCAATGTCGTCGGTGGAAGCGGCGTCGTGTCCGATGTGGAGCACGACATCATAACGAAAGCGCGTCAGTTCGTTATGATGACGCCCGCGCTTGAGTTGAATACGGGTGTGACCAATCTCCGGCAGACTATCTCTGAGCGCGGCGAAGAATCCGGGAGCAATCGTGAGTTCTTCTTCCTGCGCGAAGTGTTCCTCGACGCGCTGCCGCAACTGCGCCCGCGCGAGCGTGGGCGGCGACTTCTGCAACTGCACCGATGCATGAAAGGCTTTCAACAGCGGAAAGCTTCGCACGTCGCCGACGAAGATGAAGCCGCCAGGACGCACGACCCGCGCCGCGTTTCGCAAAACATCCGATAGATAACCGACATCTGGAAAATACTGTGCGACGGAATTGAGAATCACCGCGTCGAACCTGTCAGGCTCGACGCCTGTGAAATCGTCCGCCGTTTTTTCGTAGAGCGTGACTTGCGGTAATTCCTGTTTGAGTGTCGATAATTGTTGCCGGACGTATCGAAGCGCGGCGGGTGAGAAGTCTGTGGCGCAATATTCGGCGCAGTAGGGAGCAATCCGAAACAGTAGCAGACCCGTGCCGCAGCCGATTTCGAGAACGCGGCGCGGTTGAAGTGCGAGGATGCGTTCGACCGTCTGCTCAACCCATTCGCGCATCTCTTCGGCGGGGATGGATTGTCCCGTATAACTGCTGTTCCATCCCGTGATGTTGAACGCCGCGCCCTCGCCTGTCACCGCGTCGGCATCGACGGCGTTAGCGGCTTGATGATGAATATCTTCATAGAGCGCGCGCCATTGCGAAGTGTGCTCGGCTGCCATGCTCGCCGTCGGCTCCGTCTCGGCGACAGATGACTGCGGCGACGCGACGACATACGCAACCAGACGTTCGTCAGACGAACCATCCTTACGCGCGACGACCACGCTCTTATTCACCGACGGATGACTCTCAAGCGCCGCTTCAATCTCTGCGGGTTCGATGCGAAAGCCGCGAAGCTTTACCTGACGGTCGATGCGTCCGACGAATTGAAGCTGACCGTCGGGAAGGAAACGCCCTGCGTCGCCCGTCTTGTAGAGTCGCTCGCCAGGCTGCTGGCCGTGCGGGTTAGGAATGAATTTTTCTGCCGTCAGTGCTGGATGATTGAAGTAGCCGCGCGCCACGCCGACGCCGCCAATGCAGATTTCGCCCACCACCCCGACAGGCACGGGTTCGAGTCGCTCGTCGAGCACGTAGACGCGCACGTTCGACATCGCGCGACCGATGGGTGGCGAATGTTCAGGCACTTCGGCGCATTCGGCGAACGTCGCGCAGACACTCGTCTCCGTCGGGCCGTAGGCGTTGAAGAAACGGCGTCCAGCCATCCAGCGCGCCGCCACTTCGACGGAACACGCCTCGCCCGCCGCAATCACCGTCTGCAACGCGGGCAAGTCCGCAGGAGCGAGCAACGATAGAACTGCGGGCGGCAAGGTGACGGTCGTGATTGATTGCTCGCACAGCAGCATTGCGAGAGATGGAAGCGAGACGAGCGTGTCGCGTGGCGTCAGGCAGAGCGTGGCTCCGTTCGCCAGCGCCATGAAAATCTCCGACGCCGACGCATCAAAACTCAGAGACGCAAACTGCAAGACGCGACTCTTGCACGTGATGCCGAACCCACGCGTCTGTGCCGCCACCAGATTGCACAACCCACGATGCTCCACCGCCACGCCCTTCGGTCTGCCCGTCGAACCGGATGTGTAAATCACATAGGCGAGATTGTCCGCCGTCGCGCCGTCCGGCAAATTCTCGACCGCTTCGCTCGCTATCGCTTCCACGTCTTCGTCAAGACAGACGACTTCTCCTGTGTCTAGCGTCAGGCCGACGCTCTCCCACAGTCGCCGCTCCGTGAGCACGACGCGCGCACCTGTCTCCCCAAGCATCGCGGCGAGCCGCGCGGCGGGATACGTCGGGTCGAGCGGCATGTATGCGCCGCCCGCTTTGTGCACGCCAAGCACACACACCAACATCTCCAACGAACGTTCCAGACAAATGCCCACCACATCTTCCGCCGCGACACCCTTCCGGCGCAGCCACCTCGCCAACCTGTTCGCACGCTCGTTCAGTTCCCTATAGGTCAACTGCGACGATGACGCACCATCAAACGCTTCGACGAATCGGACGGCGACGGCTTCGGGCGTGCGCTCTACCTGTCGCTCAAACAAGTGATGCAGGCAACTTTCATGTGGAAAGTCGTCGCGCGTGTCGTTCCACTCGACGAGCAACTGTCGGCGCTCCGCGCCTGTCAAAAGCGGCAAATCTGAGAGGCGCGCGTCGGGGCTGTCAACGATGGCTTCCAGGAGCGTCCGGTAGTGTGTGATGAATCTTTCAATTGTGGCTTCATCGAAAAGGTCTGTGTTGTATTCGATGTTTCCCTTCAGCCCGTCCGCCGTCTCTTCGAGCGAGACGGTCATGTCGTATTTCGCCGTCTCGCTCTCAATTTCCAGCAGGCTTATTTTCAGTCCGGAAATTTCGAGCGCAGGCATCGGCGCGTTTTGGAGAACAAAGGCGACTTGAAATATCGGCGCATGGCTCATGTCGCGCTTCGGCTGTAGTTCTTCCACCAATTGCTCGAAGGGCAAATCCTGATGCGCGTAAGCGCCGAGCGAGGCTTCGCGCACGCGGCTTAACAATTCTCTCAAGGTGGGGTTGCCGGAGAGGTCTGTGCGGAGCACCATCGTGTTAACGAAGAAGCCGATTAACTCTTCAATCTCGATGCGATTGCGGTTGGCGATGCCGGAACCGATGATGATGTCCGTCTCGCCCGTGTAGCGGTGAAGCTCTGTCTGGAAGGCGGCCAGCAGCGTCATAAAGAGCGTGACCGATTCCTGTTGACTCAACAGCTTGAGCGCATCGACGAGTGCGCCGGGCATCTGGAAGAACTTCGTCGTGCCGCGAAAGGTCTGCATCGGCGGTCGCGCACGGTCGGTGGGCAGTTCGAGCACGGGGAGGTCGCCGCCGAGTTGCCGCTTCCAGTACGCTAGTTGGGATTCGAGCACCTCGCCTTGAAACCATTCGCGTTGCCAGTAGGCGAAGTCGGCGTACTGAATCGGGAGCGGAGGCAGCGACGGACTTTGACCCGCGACAAAACTTTCATAGAGCGCGACGATTTCCCTGACCAGCACGCCCATCGACCAACCATCGGAAGCGATGTGATGAATCGTGAGAAGCAGGATGTGCTCTTGCTCCGTGAGTCGCAGGAGGCTGGCGCGCATAATCGGCCCCACGGTTAAATCGAAAGGGCGTTGCGCTTCTTCGCTCGCCAAACGTCGCGCGTGGCTTTCTCTTTTGTCGGGCGTCAAACCTTCCAGATTAACGACGGAGAGCGTCAAGGTCTGGTGCGCGTCGATGACTGGCACGGGTCGCCCGTTCACGTTATCGAATGTGGTGCGAAGAACTTCGTGACGACTTAAAATCTCCTTGAGACTTTGTTCGAGCGCCGCGACGTTGAGTTGACCGTCGAGTTGAACTGCGACGGGCACGTTGTAGAAGGGATTGCCGGGGACGAGTTGGTCTAAAAACCAGAGACGTTGTTGTGCGAATGAGAGCGGCAATTCTCTATCACGCGGGATGGGTCGCATGGGATGCGCGAGCGAACTTTGCGCTACTAGCCTCGCCTCGTCGATGCGCGCGGTAAGCCCCGCGATGGTGGGCGACTCAAAGAGGCTACGCAGAGGCAAGTCAATCTGAAACACGTCGCGGACGCGCGAGATGACCTGCGTCGCGAGCAGCGAATGGCCGTCTAATTCAAAGAAGTTATCGTGGATGCCGACTTGCGCGATGCCGAGGAGTCTTTGCCAGATGTCGCCGAGCACGCGCTCGACTTCGTTGCGTGGCGCAACGTAATCATTTCGCAGCAGTGGTCTTGAATGAAGCGCGTCGGGACTGGTGGGCGGCGGCTCTTGCGCCGTCGGTAGGGTTTCATTCGTCGTCCACGCGTCGCCTCCTATCAGACGGCGAGGCTCGACCCAATAACGCTGTCGCTCGAACGGGTACGTCGGCAACGAAATGCGACGCCGTTTTTCGTCGGCGTAGAAGCCGCGCGCGTCAAACTGCTTCCCCGCCAACCAGAGTTGACCTAAGGCGTTGAGCATCGAGGCCGCGTCGGACTCCTGAAACGCGGGATGGCGAAGCGACGAAACGACCGCATGCCCGGCACTTTTAGACGGATGCTGTTTCGCCAGCCCGCCGAGCGTTCTTCCGGGGCCGACCTCCAACAAAATCAATTCCGGCTCCTGTAGTAACGTCCCCACGCCGTCTGCGAATCGCACCGTCTGTCGCAAATGCTGCGACCAGTAGAGAGGGTCGGTTGCCTGTGCGTCTGTAATCCACGTCCCCGTCACGTTGGAGACGAAGGGTATGCGCGGAGGCTGCAACGCGAGCCTTTCGACCTTTTCGATGAACGCTTCGAGTATCGGTTCCATCATCCGCGAGTGCGCGGCCTGCGAGGTTTGCAAACGACGACAGTCCAGCCCTCTGCTCTGAAGGTTTGCTTCAAGCCGCCCGACCGCTTCCATAGTGCCAGCCAGGACGCACATCGCAGATGAGTTGACAGCAGCCAGCGAAAGCTCGCCGTTCAAGAGCGGTTGAACTTCCTGTTCCGAGAGCGGAACTGCCAGCATCGCACCCGCAGGCATTTGCTGCATCAATCGCCCGCGCGCGGCCAACAGCGAAAGCGTCTCTTCCAACGTGAAGACTCCGGCCAGACATGCGGCAGCATATTCGCCCGTGCTGTGGCCGAGCATCGCCTGCGGCTCAATGCCCCAAGACATCCACAGACGCGCCAGCGCATATTCAACAACAAAGAGCGCGGGTTGAAAGATGGACATCTCGTTGAGCTTACGGGCTGCCGCTTCCCTCTCATCTGCGCGCGGGTAGAGGACGCGCCGCAGGTCGAGTCCCAGATACGTCTGAAGGAGTTCGGAGCATGTGTCTACCTGTTCGCGAAAGACAGGCTCCTGGTCATAAAGTTCCAGCCCCATCCCGACGTGCTGCGTGCCTCCCCCTGAGAACATGAAGGCGACCGGGCGTTCCAACGTCCCCTGAAAGCTTGTGAAGACACGCTTAGCGTCTAAAGTTTCGAGTCCGCGCGCGGCGTCCTCCGCGTCACGACACACCACCATGCGGCGATGCGCGAACGTCCTTCGACCGACGGCGTAGGTGTAGGCCACGTCGGCCAGATTGATGTCATGATTCTGTTCGAGGTGACGGGCGAGGTTCGTCGTCACGGCTTCAAGCGCGGTTTCCGTCTTGGCCGACAAGAGCAACAACTGCCACGGCCTCGACGCGTCCGACGTTTCCGTTTCGGGCGCTTCTTCGACAATCACATGCGCGTTTGTGCCACCGATGCCGAAGGAACTCACTCCGGCGCGTCGCGGCGTCGCTCCGCGCTTCCATTCCGCGAGTTTTTGATTGACGTAGAAGGGACTGTTAGCGAAATCAATATTGGGATTAGGTTGTTGGAAATGCAGGCTCGGCGGAATCTCCGCGTGCTTGAGCGCAAGCACGGTCTTGATTAATCCCGTCACTCCGGCTGCCGTGTCGAGATGCCCGACGTTGGTTTTCACCGACCCGATGGCGCAAAAGTTTCTCGCTTCGGTCTGCGTGCGAAAGACCTGTGTGAGCGCGGCGATTTCAATCGGGTCGCCGAGCGTGGTGCCCGTGCCATGCGCTTCGATGTAAGAGATGGTGTCGGCTTCAACTTCGGCCATCGCGCGTGCTTCGGCGATGACATCGGTCTGCCCGTCAACGCTCGGCGCCGTGAAGCCAATCTTCAATGCGCCGTCGTTGTTGATGGCTGAGCCTTTGATAACGGCATGTATGGTGTCGCCGTCGGCGAGCGCGTCTTCCAGACGCTTGAGCACGACGATGCCGACGCCGCTACCAACCACCGTCCCCTTCGAGTTGGCATCGAAAGCACGGCAATGCCCGTCGGGCGAAAGAATGCCGCCCTCGCGGTAGATGTATCCGGCGTGCTTCGGCACGCGAATCGAAACGCCTCCGGCCAGTACCATGTCGCTGTGATAACCGAGCAGACTCTCACAGGCGAGACACACGGCGACGAGAGAGGTCGAGCAGGCCGTCTGCACGCTGATGCTCGGCCCGCGCAGATTCAGTTTGTAAGAGACGCGTGTCGGCAGAAAATCTTTATCGTTGCCAATCATGGCCTGAAAGTCGCCGACCGAGCGAACCAACTCGCGATTTGAAAAGAGGTTGTAGAGCAGGTAAGTGTTCATCCCCGCGCCCGCGTAAACTCCGATGCGGCCCCGGTAGGTTTCGGAGTCGTAACCCGCATCTTCGAGCGCCTCCCACGCGCATTCGAGAAATAGACGATGCTGCGGATCCATCACTTCAGCTTCTCTCGGATTGAAACCGAAGAAGGGCGCGGCAAACAATTCGATGTCGTCGAGGACTCCGGCTGCGCGAACATAATTCGGGTCGGCCAGCGTCGCCTCGTCCAGCCCCGTCGCGGCCAGTTCGTCGTCGGACAAGACGGAGATTGATTCAACGCCGTCGCGCAAGTTTTGCCAGAACTCCGCGACGTTCTTCGCGCCCGGAAAACGACCCGCCATGCCGACAATAGCGATGTCTTCCCCTCTCACGCCCTCTGTTTCAAAACTACTCATCGCTCCTACACAATCCCTTCGTTAACTCTCTCAAACTCATTTAACTCTCTCACACGCCCTTCGTTAGCTGCCTGCGCCGATTGATAACCTCTTTGCGCTTCTTCACGCGGTCGTCGGTCTGCTGAAAAAGAGGCTGCTGGTTCTGTTTCTGTTTCTGACTGAAATATTTCGCCAACGCGCCGACGGTCGGATATTTGAATAGCTCGATGACGGGCACGTCCGTCTTCAAGACTTCGCGCAGACGTGCGTGCACCTGCGCCAGCAACAGAGAGTGTCCGCCGAGGTCGAAGAAATTGTCCTGCGTGCTCACGCGTTCGACCTGTAACGCCTCTTGCCAGATGCCCGCGATGATGCGTTCCAAGTCGCTCTGCGGCGCAACGTAAGCAGCCGCCGCCGTCGTCTCCGTACGCAGACTGGCCGGAGCCGGAAGCGCGCGACGGTCAATCTTTCCGTTAGGCGTCAGGGGCATGCTGTCCAACGAGACGAAAGCGGCGGGTATCATGTAGTCGGGAAGTTTCTGTTTGAGGAACTGCCGCAACTCTCCGCTCGCCAGCGCCTCGCCGTCCGCCACAAGATAGGCGACCAGACGCACCTCGCCCGGCGCGTCCTCGCGCGCAACGAGCAACGCCTCGCGCACCGCTTCGTGCTCCATCAATGCCGCCTCAATCTCGCCCGGCTCGATTCGGTATCCCCTGATTTTCACCTGATGGTCTACGCGACCCAAAAACTCGACATTGCCATCCGACAGATAACGCGCCATGTCGCCCGTCCGGTAGAGACGTGCTCCCGGCCTCTGACCGAACGGGTCTGGAACGAACCACGCCGCCGTCAATTCGGGGCGATGGAGATACCCGCGCGCCAGTCCGTCGCCGCCGATGTACAACTCGCCCGCCACGCCGACGGGTTGCGTTTGAAAACGCTCGTTATCGAGAATGTAGAGTTGTGTATTGGCGATGGGTCGGCCAATCGGGATTTGATTCGATGGCTCTCTGACCGCGTGTGTCGCAGACCAGATAGTCGTCTCCGTCGGCCCGTACATGTTGAGAATCTTGCGCTCGACATCTTTGACCTCTGTGACATCCTTGACTGATGCCGCGAGTTCGACGGCAAGCGACGAAGGAAACGCTTCGCCGCCGAGCATCAGTACGCGCAAGCCTGCGAGCGCATCTTTCGCCTGCGGGTCGAGCAAGAGCATCTTCGCCATCGACGGCGTGCATTGCAGGTGCGTCACTTCATGTCGTTTGATGAGCGCGGGAATCGAGTAATCCGTATGCGCGGTGTGGCGGTTGCTCTGCTGCCTGACGAGATTGAGATGACGCAGGCTCTGCATCACCGCATCGAAATCTATCCCGAAATCTATCAGGCAAGCGACTTCATCGACGCCGATGGCTTTGAGCCGTTCGACGATTTGGACGCACGCGGCGGGCGTGCCAAAGAGACCGCTCGAAGCGAAATAGCGGTCGAAGGCGCGCGCCAACAACTCTTGCATGTCGTTCTCTGTGAAGTCCGCCGAGTCAACGTCCTGACCCATGCTCTGCGCGAGGCTGCGCCACAATCCGACCGAACTTCTCAGGTAATTGCAAAACGGCTCGTAGACACGCTCGCGCACAGCCGTCGCATCGCGCCCGACAAACGTATGCAGCATCAGCGTGACGTGGCCGTCGCCGTCGTGCGCGTGCTTGCGCCATGCGTCCCGGTAAATCGCAATCTTTTCAGCCACTTCCTCCAACGACTGCCCGAGCAGATGCGTCAGAACGTTTGCGCCGATTTCGCCCGCCATCCGAAACGTGTCCGAGCTTCCGGCGGCGGTCAACCAGACGGGCAGTTCGCTTTGAAGCGGGCGCGGAAAGATTCGCACTTCCAACTCCTGTCCCGTGCCGCCCGCCAACGTCGCCGCTTCGCCGCGCCACAGACGCCGCACGCTCTCTATCCCCTCGCTCATCACATGCTTGCGCGTCGCGTAATTTTCCGGCGCGAAGACGAAATCATTCGCGTGCCAGCCCGACGCAAAGGCGATGGCCGCACGGCCTCCCGAAAGATTGTCAACGACAGACCACTCCTCCGCCACACGTATCGGATTATGGAGCGGCAGCACGACGCTGCCCGCCCTAATCTGCACGCGTTCGGTAACGGCGGCGAGAGCCGCGCTCGTCACAGACGGATTCGGATAGAGGCCGCCGAAAGCATGAAAATGGCGCTCCGGCGTCCACACGGCGGAGAAGCCGTGACGGTCTGCAAACTTCGCTCCTTCGATGAGCAGACGGTATTTGTCGCGTGTGTCGCCGCCGTCGTCGCTGGCAAAGTAGAAGAGGCTGAAATCCATCTTCCGGCGAGTAGATGCGTTGTCTGGTTCAGACGCGTAACTACTCGCCTCTTGCTCCGTGTGGACGACGACCTTGAAGCCGCGCGTGAGCGTCCAGAGCAATTCAAGGATGGAGATGTCGAAGGAGAGGTTTGTTACCGCGAGCCAGACGCCCGGCGCTTCGTCGCCGAGTTGTTGGTTCATCGCTGCCAGAAAGTTGTTGAGGTTGCGATGAGAAATCATCACGCCTTTGGGTCTACCCGTCGAGCCGGAGGTATAAATCACGTAGGCCAGATTGTCAGGCAGCAACTCGCACGCGAGATTCTCCACGCTCTCGCGTGCGACCGCCTGCCAGTCCGCGTCGAGACAAACGACGTGCGCCGTGTGTCCCGAAAGGTCTTCGCGCAGATGCTCTTGCGTGAGGACGGCGAGCGGGCGCGTGTCTGCGAGCATGAAGGCGAGACGTTCCGCAGGAGATGCCGTGTCGAGCGGCAGATACGCCCCGCCCGCTTTAAGCACGCCGAGCATGGCGACCAACATCGACGCAGAGCGCGGCATGTAAATACCGACAACCGTGTCGGCTCCGACTCCAAGCGTTTGCAAGTGTCGCGCAAGTTGATTGCTGCGGCGGTTCAATTCCGCGTAGGTCAATTCTTCGTCTTCACAGATGAGCGCGACGGCTTCGGGCGTCTGCTTCGCCTGCGTTTCAAAAAACTGTTGGACGAATTCGTCGTCTGCGTAATCCGCACGCGTCTCGTTCCAATCGACGAGGATTTGACGGCGTTCCGCGTCGGTCAGTAGAGCGAGGTCTGCGAGGCGTTGTTCGGGATGGGCGACGACGCTTTCGAGCAGGGTTTGAAAATGGCTCGCCATGCGTTCAATCGTCGCGGACTCGAAAAGGTCTGTGTTGTAGCGGAAGACGCCGGAGAGCGTCTCGCCTGCCTCGACCATGATTAGTTCCAACTCGAACTGCGCCACGCGCTCCTGCATCGCGTAAGATTCCACCTCATGCCCCGCAATCTCCATCCGCGCCCCGGCCTCACCGACGACGAACATCGGCACGTTGTGGTCTTCGAGTCGGTGCAACCTTTGAAGCAGGAACATGACCTGAAAGAGCGGCGAACGGCTGGCATCACGCACGGGCTGTAGACGTTCGATGATGAGTGGAAACGGAAAATCCTGTCGTTTGAGAGCCGCGAGCACCGTCTGTCGCACCTGCGCGAGAAATTCTTTGAACGGAGGATTGCCCGCGAGATTGGCGCGCAACACAAGCGGATTGACGAAATAACCGACGACGTTTTTGAACTCCGCGCGACTCCGCCCGCTCGTCAGCGACCCGACCAACACATCGTCCTGCGCCGTATAGCGATGGAGTAAAACCTCGAAGACCGCCAGGAGCAGCATGTTCATCGTCGCGCGCTCTTGTTTGGCAAACTCTTTGAGGCGACGCGCAAGTTGCGTCTCCAATTTGAAGGCGTGCGACGCGCCGCGATAAGTCTGCACGGGCGGTCGCGGTTTATCGACAGGGAGTTTTATCGTAGGCAGTTCGCCCGCGAGTTGCTTCTGCCAGTAATCCCACAAGTGCTCACCGTGTGCTCCGGCGAGCATCTGCTCCTGCCAGCGCACGTAGTCCGCGTAGTCGAGCGCGGGGCGCGGCGGCAACTCCTCCGCGCGGTCGTCTCCTACGTCGGAACGCATCTGCCGCAGTTCGTTCATGACGAGCACCAGCGACCATAAATCAATCGCGATGTGGTGCGCCGTCAACAATAGAATGTGCTCGCCCTCGCTTCTCTTGAAAAGACTGACGCGAAACAACGGGCCGCGTTCGAGGTCGAACGGGCGATGCGCCGCTTCGAGAAGGCGCTCGTCCAACTCGGCGTCGCTCCACGGCGCGGCGTCAATCTCCTCGAAATAAACATCTCTCGACGCATGAACGAGTTGTACGGATTTACCGTCGCGCGTGACATAGGTTGTGCGAAGCGACGGGTGACGGTCGATGAGCGTCTGGAACGAGCGACGCAAGTGGGCGACGTTTAAGTCCGACAGCACGCGCATGGCGAAAAAGACGTTGTAGGCCGCGCTCTCCGGCGCGAGTCCGTGCAGAAACCAGAGCGCACGCTGGCCGTAGGAGAGCGGGTGTTCGGAGGCTGGCACGTCGGTCGGAACTTCGGTCATTTCTTGATTTCCATTCTTCGCGCGTCGTCCGTCTGCGCCGTGGCGCGACGTTTGAAATGCATTCTGTTGTCAGTGGATTTACTAACTCCGAGCCGCCGGGGGCGGGTGAGGGCTACCACGAAAAAGTGCGACAGGCGAAAAATTCAACGAATTTTTGATGATTTATTTTGACGCGCTCCTGAGCGCAGAGTGAAGACGCCTGAACGCGTCTAATATAACGGATTTTCTCGCCGTAAGCCAAACGGCGTCTCCGCAACTCTGCTAATTTGAAAGGATTAAAGGTGCTTGCAAAAATACTGCACGAATTTTTCATGAAACGTCGCGGGCGGTTGGTTGCGGCGTCGGCGTGCAGTCGTCAAAACGCCGGAAAACGATTGACGCCGGACGCGCACACTCGTAGCATGTCGCGTGTTCTCTAACGCTTGTGAGCCTTCGCTCACGACCTCCTGAGGCGGCATCCGTTAATCCGATGGCAAATAAAATATCCTCCCCTGACTCCAAAGCGGGTCTGCTCCCCTCTCTGCTGGTCTTGCTCTCCGTCGCACTCTTTTCGTTTCTTGGGATTTCGCAGCAGAGTCCTCCGCGCGCCGTGCCCGCCACGGCTCCGCCCACGGAGTTTTCGTCTGAACGCGCGCTCCAACACCTCGGCAGTATCGCGCGCAAGCCTCACCCGATGGGCACAGACGAGCACGCGGCGGTCAGAGACTACCTTCTGAGCCAATTGACGGCGCTCGGTCTTAGCCCCGAAATACAAGAAACTACAGAAGTTAACTCAAGTTGGGGCATTCCCTTTCGTGCTGGGACGGTGCAAAACATTCTGGCGCGTCTCGAAGGCACGTCTGACGGCAAAGCCGTCTTGCTGGCGGGTCACTACGACAGCGTGGCGAACGGCCCCGGCGCGAGCGACGACGGGGCGGCGTTGGCGTCGATGCTGGAAACTTTGAGGGCTTTGAAGGCGGGTTCGCCCTTGAAGAACGACGTGATTTTCTTTTTTTCCGACGGTGAAGAGGCCGGACTCCTCGGCGCGAATGCCTTCATTCACGAACACGCGTGGGCGAAGGACGTTGGATTAGTGCTCAATTTCGAGGCGCGCGGTAATCGCGGCGCGTCCATCATGTTCGAGACGAGCCAGCAAAACGGCTGGCTCATCGACGAATTTGCCCGTGCCGCGCCGCACGCGGTCGCCAACTCTCTCGCGTATGAAATCTATAGCCGTCTACCGAAGGACACAGACCTCTCGGTCTTCAAAGGCGCAGGCGTACAGGGTTTCAACTTCGCCTACATCAACGGCCTCACGCATTACCACACCGCGCTCGACAACACACAAAACATCGACCAGCGCAGCCTCCAACATCACGGCTCCTACGCCCTCGCCCTGACACGACATTTCGGCAACCTCGCGTTGCAAAATCCATCCTCCCGAAACGCCGTCTATTTCGACATCTTTGGTCGCACTCTCGTCCATTACTCCGAAGCGTGGGTCGTCGTCTTCGCCGTTCTCACGTCGATACTTTTCCTCGCCGTCGTCATCTACGGATGGAGAAAGAGACATCTCTCGCTCGGCAAAATCGCACTCGCTTTCCTCGCGTTCATCATCGGCACTATTATCAACGCGGTGGTCATCACGCTCATCTGGCTGCTCGTCGAGACGCTGCACTCCGGTTATCAACAGATGCATCAGGGCGTGACCTACAACAGCCATTTCTACACGCTCGGCTTCGTGTTTTTGACGCTCGCGCTCGCGTCCGCGCAGTTTGTCCTTCTGCGGAAGCGACTCGGCATGCTGAATCTGTCTGTCGGCGCGTTGGCGTGCTGGATGTTGGCGGTGTGGCTGATGTGCGTGTCGATGCCGGGCGCGAGTTACCTGTTTACGTGGCCGCTCTTTTTTAGCCTCCTCGGACTCGGCTACAATCTCTACACAACCGACCACGCAAACTCCCCGACCAAGCTCTCCATCGCGCTTTCGCTCGCCGCGCTGCCCGCGCTCGTTCTGGTCGTTCCGGCCATCTATCACATCTCCAACGCGCTCGCACTGTTCATGTCCGGCGCGGTCATGTTGCTGACGGCCTTGCTCGTCGGCTTGCTCCTACAACATCTCGACATCATCACGTCTTCAAAGCGATGGATACTGCCCGTCGCCTCTCTCGTCGTCGCATTGCTGTTCATCGTCGCGGGCGCGCTCACCTCCGGCTTCAACCGCGAGCGTCCGAGGCCGGACAACGTTTTCTATGGCCTCGATGCTGATTCTCAACAAGCAATCTGGGCGAGTCTGGACGACGCGCCGGACGAATGGACTTCACAATTTTTCCCTGCCAACGCGACGAGAGGACAGGTCACCGAATTTTTACCTCTGATAACCGTGGATTTCATGAAGACCTCCGCGCCACTCTCTCCGCTTCCGCCGCCCGAACTGACACTGCTCAGCGACAACGCCAACGTCAACGGTCGAACTCTGCGTCTGCGTCTGACCTCGCCGCGACGAGCGCCGCTCGTCTCGGTCTATCTCGACCCGCAGACGCAAATCTCCAACGCTCTCGTCAACGGCAAACCCGTCGGCCATACCGCCGACACGCCCGCCGATGAACAGACGCGTTGGGGACTCCTCTACGCTGCGCTTCCCGCCGATGGCATCGAATTAACTTTGGAAATGAAAACGTCGCAGCCCGTCAAGCTGCGCGTGATTGATTTATCCTACGGGCTTCCACAGCCGCAGACGCAAACTCTGCGCGCACGTCCCGACCACATCATCTCAACCTTCCTGCCCTTCAGCGATTCGACGCTGGTCAGCAAGTCGTTCACGTTTTGACGTAGAGACACCGAACATTTTAACTACCATTGCCAGCAACGAAGCGTCGGGGTCGTTCCCTCCACGACCAACGCCGCGACGTAGCCCGTATCGCAACTCAATTCGACGAGCGACCAACGCGACGCTTCTTCGGGGTCGTTGTCTGTGGATAAGAGTGCTGCTGTGTCGCTGGGAGCCAGCGACACGGCGAAGCTATGCAGAGGGTGCGAGAGTCCTTCGCCGAGGGCTTTGATGTAAGCCTCCTTGCGCGTCCAGCAATTGAAGAATGCCTCGGTCTGCAACTGCGCGGGGAGCGACTGCAAAGTCGCCACTTCTGTCGCCGAGAAGAAGCGTTCGGCAATCTCCAAACTCGCAAAATCATCACGAATAAATTCGATGTCGAGACCGACTTCGCGCCCGCGTGTGACGGCGTAGAGCGCCACGTCATTTGCATGAGAGACGTTGAAGCGCAATTGATTATCGTTTGCTCCGACAGCCAACGCGGGCTTGCCGTAGCGGTTATAAGAAAAGTGTATGAGGGCGGGCGAAATGTCGAGATAGTGGCTGAGGATGCGTCGCAGCATGCCACGCGCGACGATGAAATGCTCACGATGTTTTGTGAAGTGAAACCTCTGTGCTCTCTGTCGTTCGTCGGGCGCGAGGATGTCAAAAAACGATTTCACCGACGCAGGCTCTTGATTCAAATAACCGCGCCAGACGTGGACTTCTCCACTCTCAATAACGGGACGCTCCGGCGGAGGAAGCCATGTATCCGTCGTTGAAATCATAAGTGCAAGGTCGATAACATCTCCGGCGCGTCGGCTCTGACGGTGCGGCAAAATCCTCTCTTACTGCCAACGAAAAATTCTGAGCGCGACGATGAAACTCAAGATTCCCCACGCCAGCAATATACAGAGAGGCGTCAGGTTGGCGGAGAGCGCCGCGCCTTCGTTCATCACGGAGCGGAGCGCGTCGTTCATCGCCGTTAACGGCAGAGCCTTGATAAATGGCTGCAAGAAACCGGGGAAACGCTCGGACGAAAAGAACGTGCCCGACAGCAACCACATCGGCATCATCACCACATTGAGCAAGCCGGAGATGCCTTCGATGGTCGATGCGCGCGAAGCCAGCATGAGTCCGACGCCGGAAAACGCGAGCGCGCCCGTGAGCAGCAGCAGCGTCATTTCAAACAGCGAGCCGCGTACCATGTAACCGAACGCGAGCCTTGCGAAAATGATGAGCGCCGTCACTTCCAGCACCAGAAAAATCAGGCGCGAAAAGACGAAGGAGAGCAAGTAATGCGAATGCTTCATCGGCGTGACCGCGAGACGTTTGAGGAGTTTCTGCATGCGCGACGTGACGACCGCGAAGCCGACGCCCCATAATCCGCTGCCCATCAGATTCAATCCGAGCAGGCCGGGAACCAGAAAGTCGATATAACGTGCGCCCGGCTCGGTCACTCTCTCTTCGGGAACCTGCACCGCATCGCGGCGACCGAAATCACGTTGCAACGCATCATCGATGGTGAGGCGAGCCGTGCGGCTCTCAGGCCGTGTCGGGTCGTAGAGATAATCGAACCAAGGCTGCATACCATCGTCTGTGATGTCCGCATCGCCCTCTCCTCTCGCCGCTCTCGCCTTCGTCTCAGCCGGACGCACGACGAGCGCGACTCGACCGCTTCGCAGAGCACGCGCCGCTTCCTCCTTTGAGAGCGACACAGCCTCAATCTCTGTCGAGCGCGCGAACGCCCTCTCAATCCTCGACATTCCTCCGTCCGTGCTGCCGCCGCTCGCGCGCTCGACCGCGACGCGAACCTTTTCCGCGCCCGTACTGCGAAAAGCGATGCCGAGCGCAAACGCCAGAAGGACGGGAAAGACGATGCCCCAAAACAGTGCTTCGGGTTCGCGTATGAATTCGCGCACGCGTGCGCCCGTCAACTGAATGAGCGGATGGAGACGCGCATCCTTCTGCCCTGCGGGTTGCGTCGGCGCAGCAGACTGCCCGCCACGCTCCGTCTCATTCTCGTCTGCCGCTGAAGGTTCTGCTTTCATCTTCCTCGCGCTCCCGCCGCACGCGCCGTCGTCTCGGTATTGTGTGCGACGCGTTTTATTCTTCGCGCAGCATCCTGCCCGTCATGCTGACAAAAACATCTTCGAGCGTCGCCTGATGCGTCGTCAGTGTCAAAAGTTCAGCCGACTCGCGCTTGATTTCAGCCAGCAACGCCGCGAGCGCCGCGCCGATGTCCGAGACGACGAGCGACGAGACGCCACCCATCCGTCGCACCGCGCGCACGCCCGTCAATGCCGCGAGCGTTTCATGTTTAAGCTCGACGCTGGCACTAAACTCCACAATCTGTTCTGCGCCGAGCGAGGCGACGAGTTCGGCGGGCGTGCCGAGCGCGATGATATTTCCCTGATTCATGATGGCAACGCGGTCGCACAGCCGCGCGGCTTCTTCCATGTAATGTGTTGTCAGAATAATCGTTCCGCCGCCCGCGCGAAACCGCACCACGATGTCCCAGAGTTTGAGACGCGCCTGCGGGTCGAGGCCGGTCGTCGGCTCGTCGAGGAAAAGTATGTCAGGGTCGCCCGCCAGCGCACATGCTAAGGCGAGCCTTTGCTTTTGCCCGCCCGACAATTTCCCCACCCGCGAACGACGCTTCTCCCCAAGTTCCACCATCCTGATTAACTCATCCACGTCGCGCCCGTCATGATAGAAACTGCGAAAGAGTTTGATGGTTTCTTCGACCGTCAATTTTTCGCCGAGTTTCGTCTCTTGAAGCTGCACGCCCAGACGATTTCGCAAATCTCCATCATTCTGTCCGCCCCAACTGTAGCCTAGAATCTCGACCGTTCCGCCATCCGGTTTGATGAGACCTTCCAGAATTTCAACCGTCGTCGTCTTCCCCGCCCCGTTAGGCCCCAGCAGGCCGAAGCACTCGCCCACACATACTTCGAGGTCGAGTCCATTGACCGCCGTGACATCTCCGTACTGTTTGACCAGCCCGACGGTGCGTAAGGCCGTGCGCGGCGGCGACGTGGGCGGCACAGGGACATTCACCCCTCCGGCATTATCTGAAATCGTCATGCGTCTCCTACGCCTCCCATCACGCCCCTCGGTTGATGGATAACAACTTGGCAAACGCCTTCTCGTTCAAATTTCATCAAGTTGAAACGGCAAACGCACCGTCCCCACGAAAAGCAAACGGCGTGACTATAACAAAGCTCTCATGCCCTTGAAAGTTTCTGCTTACGCGTCGTTGCGTGGAGGATTGCAAATAAATCTCCCAATCCGACTCCGCACGTCGCGCGCATTTGTCGCCTTGAGCGGCATGACCCGTCGCGCGTTGCATCGAAGCGATACGTCTGAAGTTTGCGCTTGGACGCGAGGGAAATGTCTGTGTGAAGCCAAATTTATCGTTGACGCGAGAACGGGACAAGCATACTATGGCGACATTCTGCGAGATGGTACGAGTCAGCCGCGCCATATCTTGCACTATCCACAAGGAGAGGCCACTTTGTCCAGTTCTGAATACATTTCCGCCACCGAAGCCTGCGAGTTTTTAGGAATCTCACCCGATACTTTCCGTCGGATTGTGCGCGATATGAACCTCCCGACGGCCAGTGACCCGACCGATGCGCGCGTCAAACTCTATAATCGCGCAGCGATTACCGCGCTCAAGCAACAGCCGTTAGTAATACCTACACGGCATCGTGTCATCACACTTAGCAACAATAAAGGTGGCGTGAGCAAGACTACTTCGGCTATTTCGCTCGCCGCCGAGGCTGCTGCCGACGGCTTCCGCGTGCTCCTCATCGACGCCGCCCCACAAGCCTCGGCAACTATCTCGCTCCTCGACGAGACAGAGCGCCCGCAAGAGACCGACCACGGCATCCTCCTCTCATGGCTCAAAGGCGACACACCTTTTCAGGAGTTGATTAAACCTATTAGATTCATGCAGTTCCAGATAGATTTCATTCCTAGTTCACCGAAAAACGACCAGATTGACCGCGCGAATCCGCTGGAAGCCGTGCCTGCGTTGAGAGAGTTTTTTGAAAGTTGGGACGATTCGCCCTACGATTACATCTTTATCGACACAGACCCCTCTTTCGGCACACTCGTCTCGATGGCGCAGGTCGGGAGCCATTTCGTTATCTGTCCGGTGCAGGCCGATGTGCTCTCCGTCGATGGCACAATCCAGCTTACGAGACAACTGCAACGCGCCAGAAACCTCACCAAAAGCCAGTTTCCCGCCCTTCTCGGCTTCTTCCTCGCACGCTTCGACTCACGCAAACGCGTCTGCAAAGAAGCACTCGACACGCTCAGGGCGGCCTATCCAGAGGCTGTGTTCGAGGCCGTCATCCCTGAAAACGTGCGTGTCACGGAAAGCCCTAGCCAGAAAGCCCCGATTAACCTGACCGCCCCCGACTCGAAGGGCGCGATGGCCTATAAAGCTCTGTGGAAGGAGGTGCGCGAGCGTGTCGAAAGAACCACCGGTGCGTGAAGTTGTGCCATTTAAGCCCGGAAAAAGACAATCCACCGCCCGCCGACTCAATATTGACTTCGCTGGTGGAACCGCGCTCGAGGAGGCTCTCGCCGGACAGCAAAAGGCCGAGACGACTAACCACCACTCCCCACCACTCCCCACCACTCCCCACCACTCCTCCCAGACACCTCAATCGTCGCTCAATCAAAGTGCCGACGAGAAGCCGACCGCGCCGATGCGCGACTTCAACAAACGCGCCAATAGTCTTGAGCGCGACGCCATGCCCGCCGGGCTATTCCCCGGCTCGACCTTCAAAGTTTATAATGCGCTCTACTTACGCTCGCGCGGTGCCGTCGTGCCGACCCGCTTCGCACGCGCGTCGCGTCGCGACCTACTCGACTGGACAGGCATCAAAAATATTAAGACCATCGACAATCATCTCCGCTATCTGATGGCGAAAGGATTGGTCATTCGTCACTGGGAACTGGGCAGCAACGAGGGTTCAGAATACGAGTTATTTTTGCCCGAAGAAGTGCCGCAACCAGTATCCACCACTCCCCACCACTCCCCACCACTCTCCACTACCCAAAAAACGAGTAGTGGGTATACCCAATTTTTGGGGAGTGGTGGTGAGGGTCAAACCATTGAAAATAAAGATACTTCCGGTTCCCCTAAGACTTATATAAGACTTACAGAAAATTTTGATGATGAGGCGTTCGCCGGATTGGTCGAAGAACTGACGAAAATCACCGTCGAGATAACAGGGAAAAGTCCTGCAAAGGCCGACGACGCACGTTGGAGGGAACTAGCGGAAGTGTTGATTACCGAACTCAAAATCGCCGCCGCACGCACCAACGTCTCTTCCGTCCCCGCATTTTTGACCGAACATCTCAGGCGGCGTCTGTGGAAGATTGACAAGAAACAGATAGAAGAACAGAGCGGAGAAAAGAAATCCACGGACACGATTGATGCTTCAAAGTGTCCCGATTGCGGCGCGACAGGCTGGTGGTATCCAAACGGGCCGGACAAGGGCGTCGCCCGCTGCACACATCGAAAGCTACGTACACAAGACGACGCCTCCGCCTGATTGTACCAACACGCAAAAGCAGCCAAGCCACACGCTTCAAATTGAAAATCGTTTCACGACGGGGAAACGTTGAAATCAAGCCCTGCTACCCAATGATTACTTCAAGTCAAAAGTAATTTCCGGTAAAACTATTTTTGTGAACACAGGGCGTTACTCAAAAAGTATCCAAGAGGTGAATAATATTCAGTTTGAGGCTGATGATTGCATGTTGCACCAAAGAATATTCTTTATCACTGACTAATACTGCATATTATTCGGCTTCTTCCGACTTTTTGGGCAAAGCTATGATTTGGACGCTTCCATGTTAAGAGCCAAATGATGACTTCTCAAAATTCGAGTCTCAACTTGAAGGCTCTGATAGAGATTATCTAAAGAACGCTGCTTTTTAGCCCTATTCCCACTATTACTTTCGGATAAGGAATGGAGGAGCATGTGGTAGTTCTATTCGATTGTAAATGATGCACTGAAAAATAATGCCGTTGATAAATAAAGGAAGTGTCTTCCGGAAGAGTAATGCAACAACTCATTCAACCGGACGCGCCGATAGCGTGCTTTTAATCATTATTCCTGCGGCGTATATTGAATGCCGTTGGAGGCGCGCTGGTTAATTCGAGCGTTGAGCTTCTTTGATTGAGTGCTGGTAGTAATCTCAAATCGGAGCTAAACTTAGCAATTGGAGGTGCTTACTTTTAATGAGCGTGAATAAAGAACAGTATGTCGTAGATGAAAGTGGAAATCGCACAGCCGTATTGCTTGACGTGGAGCGGTATTTTGAATTGCTTGAAGCTCAGGAGGAGCTTGAAGCAATTCGTGCTTATGATGCTGCTAAATTATCTAGTGATGAAGCGATCCCTTTTTCTCAAGCCGTAAAAGAGATTGAAAGTGCGCGTGAATGAGCTACGAAGTGCTAATCCTTCGACGTGCTCAGAAAGAGTTGGCTAATTTACCCAAAGCGGATTATGAGCGTATTCGTGATGCGGTAGCCGCGTTAGCGGAGAATCCTAGACCTTCAAGTTGTAAAAAGTTGGTTGGGCGCGAAGGTTGGCGCATTCGAGTGGGAGATTATCGAGCCATCTATGAAATAGATGATGATAAGCAGAAGGTCACAATTCTACATATCGGGCATCGGCGAGATGTCTATACATAGAGAATCTTGGCCCGGCGGGTAAAGCCTAACGACCCATTGAACCCGATGCCTCGATATCATCTCTTTCATCGTGGCTGCTGCGACCCAGTTTTATTGGAAGTGTTGGGAGCGGCAAAACTATCAATACGTGTGTCCCAGACATCCGAAAACAGATGGGTCTTCAGATTGAATTTCAGAGTCTGCTTAGCGGCTCTCTGCGAAGCGGCGTCACTGCGTCAAGCGTTTTCTTCTTTCCAGTCACCCGACACGAATAGTTCACTGTCAAACATGGGCGCTAAGGGCGACTGGTGAGGTCGCTCATCCGCGTGAATTTGATGTTGTGGACTAGCGGATTGCTGTAGTTGAAGGCCACCACCTTTCCGGCCTTGTCCCGCAGGTCTCCGGGGGACGTGGTCGTCTTCATACCGAGCGGCTCGAACAGGCGCTTGCGTGTAAAATCGGGGAACGACATCCCGCGCGCGACGAGATCCGTCAGCAACACGTAGCCACTGTTCGAGTAAGACCATTCCTCACCCGGCGCGTAGTTGAGGCCGCGCTGGCGCAGAATCAGGCTCACTACGTCGTCAACATTTCTCCCCATCAGTGGCCGGAGCCCCGTCCAGTCGCGGATACCGGAGGTATGGGTGAGCAGATGGTTCACCGTGACCTTATGGCCGTAATCGGGGAGTTCCGGGAAGTGCTTACGGACGTCGTCGTTGAGAGAAAGGCGCCCGTCTTCGACGAGAAGAATGACCCCCGCGGCGACGAACTGCTTTCTGACCAATCCGATGTCGAAGATCGAGGCTGGGCTCAATGGAACGTCGCGTTCAAGGTCGGTCGAGCCGTAAGCGCGGTTCACGACCAGCTTTCCGTGCTGGCGTCGCCGTAGGCGTTCATGTTCTTTACGAAGCCCGAAAATAAATTTTTCAGTGTTGTTAATAATCCACTGCGGTGCGCGTTATATGTGTAGTGACGGTATGAAGGAGAACGATGTGCAATCAGTTGCAGCTACCACGACCCGCTTAAAGGCCGTCCCCATAGCGGAGGGGGCGGGCGAACTTGAGAGACTCTTCCGCGAACACCACGGACAGGTTTTCCGCGCCGCGTATCGCATTACGGGAAGTGTCACGGACGCGGAGGACGTTCTCCAGACGATCTTTTTACGTCTGGCCTCGAACGCCGAGACGCCGGATCTTGCAAGTCCGGCGAGCTACCTGCACCGCGCTGCCGTCAACGCCGCGCTCGACCTTATGCGTAGGCGCGGGCGTGCGCGCCTGGTTTCGTTCGATTCGATGGAATCCGCGCAGGAGTTGAACGACCCGAACTTCAACCCGGAGGAGGAGCACGCCGACCGCGAGTTGCGTGCGCTCTTGCGCCATGCGATTGCGAAACTCAGCGAGCGCGCCGCGACCGTCTTCGCGCTGCGCTACTTTGAAGGCTACGATAACAACAGAATCGCCGAACTTCTCGACACTTCGCCAACCGTCGTCGCCGTCACACTCCACCGCGCGCGTACGCGCCTTCGCCGTGAGATTGGACAGTTTTTGGAGAAACAATCATGAAGCGTAACAGAAAAGAGCTTGATGCCATTTTAGACAAAGTTATGGCCGACATCCGCGACGAGCGCATCGATGAGTCGGCGGCGGAGACGGCGGCCTCGCGTGTCTGGGCGCGCGTCTCCGAGCAAGCGGCGGGCGAGAAGTTAATTGACTCCCCGACCGCCGTCGCAGCCGCCGAGCCGTTGGGCGGCTGCGCGAATTACCAATCGCTCATCCCTTCTTACCTTCGCGGAGAGCTTTCGCCAGCGCGCGCTCTGCTGCTTGAAGACCATACGAACGAGTGTATCCCTTGCCGCAAGGCTTTGAAGGCGGCGAGCACAGGCGCGCCGCAAGTGGCGGCACGCGCGTCGCAAGTTAAACCCACACCGACGAAGCAAACGTCGCTCGCCCCTGTGTGGCGTTGGAGCATTGCCGCCGGTCTGCTGCTGTGCTTCGGACTCGCCGCGATGTTCTACGTTGAGCGCCTCGACCTTTCGGGCAGAACGCTTGCCGCGACCGTCGAGAGTGCGGACGGCTATCTTTATCGCGTTTCCGAAACTGAGAGCCGCGCGCTCCGAATGGGCGAACAGATTCAGAAAGGCGAGCGCGTGCGAACGTCCAAAGATTCAAACGCCGTGTTGCGCCTCGCGGACGGGTCGCTCGTCGAGATGCGCGAGCGCAGCGAGATGTCGATAACCGAGAACGGGAAGGGCGTCACCATCAAACTCGAACGCGGCGACGTGGCCGTCGAGGCGGCGAAGCAGCGCAAACGCCATCTCTATGTCGCCACGCCGGATTCGCTCGTCTCCGTGACGGGCACGATCTTCTTCGTCGGCAGTGGCACGAAGGGATCGCGCGTCTCGGTCGTCGAAGGCGAAGTGCAGGTGAATCATGCCGGCAAAGACAATCTATTGCATCCCGGCGATCAGGTGACGACCAACGCGCGCCTTGAATCCATCCCGCTCACGCAGGAAGTTGCTTGGAGCCGCAACGCCGCGCGCTACACGCAACTCGCCGCAGAGTTGACGAGGCTACGACAGGACATTAACGCGAGAGTCCCGCGCCCCGGCGTGCGCTACTCCACGCGCTTCCTCGACCTCGTACCCGAAGGCACTGTCCTTTACGCCGCGCTCCCCAATCTGAGCCAGAGGCTCGCCGACTCGCACCGCGTCATGCAGCAGCGCATCAACCAGAATCCAGCGCTCAAAGAGTGGTGGAAAAATGAAGGGCGCGAAGGGCAGGGCGCAGGGGTTGATAAGATCGTCGAACGCGTGCGCGAGTTCGGCGCATACCTCGGCGACGAGATTGTCGTCAGCGCGGGCTTGGACGCGAAAAACGAGCCGGGCAACATCCTTGTCCTCGGTGATTTGAAGAACGCGTCTGACTTCCGCCCGTACCTTGAGGGGCAGATCGCCCAATTCGCCCGCGAAGGCAAGAACAGCCCGGCGATTCGCATCGTTGATGACCCGCTCGCGGCTGCGCCACAATCGAACGGCGCTCCCGGAAAAGATGAAATCTTCGTCTGGATACGCAACGATTTTTTCGCCGCGTCGCCGCAGATTGAAAATTTGCGTCAGCTTGCGACGACGCTCAACAATTCCGGCGCGAACCGCTTCGTCGGAACGTCTTTCCACGCGCGTCTCGCTGAAATCTACCGCGAGGGCGCGGGGCTTGTGGTCGCCGCCGACCTGGAAAAACTCATCAGTCAAATCGGGCGCGAGGACGCAAACCTTCCGGGCGGCGCGGAGCGCAGCGAAGGCTTCCGCCGTCTCGGGCTAATGAACCTCAAACACCTCGTCGTCGAGCAGAAGGATTTGAACGAGAAGACGCAGAGCCGCGCCGCGCTCACTTTCAGCGAGCCGCGTCGCGGAATCGCTTCGTGGCTCGCCGCGCCGGGTGCGATGGGCGCGCTTGAGTTCGTCTCGCCTGACGCAAACGTGGCGACCGCCTTCGTCGTTAAAGAACCCGCGTTGCTCGTTGACGATCTGCTCGGCTTCCTTGAAACGGTGCAGCCCGATCTGCGCCGCCAACTGCGCGAGATTGAAGCGCAGCAGGGCATCGACATCCGACGCGACTTGGCCGCGCCGTTGGGCGGCGAGTTCGCCTTCGCCATCGACGGCCCGCTGCTCCCGACCCCCTCCTGGAAGATGATTCTTGAAGTGAACAATCAAGCGCACTTGCAGGGGTCGCTTGAGCGCGTGGTCGAGAAGCTGAACGGTTGGGCGACGCTGAGCGGTAAAGGCGGATTGCGCTGGGAGAACTCGACCGAGGGCGGACGCACGGTTTACACCCTGCGTTCAGCCGACTTCGGACTCGAAGCGCACTACACCTTTGTGAACGGCTACCTCGTCGTCACGCCGAGCCGTGCGCTGCTGTATCGCGCCTTGCAGTACCGCGAATCCGGCAACACTCTCTTGCGTTCGGCGCGCTTCAGAGAGACGATGCCGGTGGACGGGAACGCTAACTTCTCCGCGATTCTCTACCACGACCTCGCGCCCGCCCTTCGTCCGTTGGCGGAGCGCGCGCCTGAGAGTCAGCGAGGGGCGCTCGCCGCCGCCGCCGAGATGCCGCCGACTCTGGCCTACGCTTACGCGCAGGGCGACCGCATCACGCTCGCGGCGAACACAGAAGGCGGCCCGTTTGGGTTAAGTCCCGACAGCCTGATTGGTCTGCCGAACGCGTTTGCGATGCAAAACATTCTGATGAACGCGATGGGCGACAAGAACGAACAGAAGCGTTGAAGTCAGGAAACTAGAGAGCGATGATGAAGGGGAATACAGGCAGGGGGCTCGTCCTCTGCCTGCTTTAACGGCGAATCGTGTGGGCAGAGGACGTGTCCTCTGCCCGCACAATTTTATTTGAACACTTTATGCTTGAGATCGTAGAAAGTCTCATCAGCTTATGAACCCTATCATCGAACTCAACGGTTTAAGTGTCACGTTCGGCAGGCGAGAGATCCTGAAGGATTTGAGCGGGTCGGTCAAGGGTCGCGCCGTGGGTCTGCTCGGTCCGAACGGCGCGGGAAAGACGACGCTCATCCATACGCTGCTCGGCTTTCACGCGCCCAACGCCGGCACTGTACGCATACTCGGAGAAGACATCGCAACGAACGCCAAGAGCCTCCGCGCCGCGGTCGGCTACATGCCGGAGCGCGATTCGTTCATCGCCAAAATGTCTTGCGTTCGCTTCGTCCGGCTAATGGCCGAACTCTCCGGCATCCCTTCCGAAGCGGCACTCGAACGCGCGCACGAAGCCCTCTTCTACGTGGGCCTCGGCGAGGCGCGATACCGCTCGGTTGACACCTATTCGCTCGGCATGAAGCAACTCGCTAAACTCGCGCAGGCTATCGTGCACGGGCCGCGTTTGATCATTCTGGACGAGCCGACGAACGGACTCGACCCGCCGACGCGGGCGCGCATGATTCGCCTTATTCAGGAGATACGCGACAGTGGCCGAGCGCGCATCTTGCTCTCGTCACATCTGTTGCGCGATGTCGAGGAATGCTGCGACGAAATTCTCGTCTTGAAGGACGGGCGCATTGCCGCCAACTGCAATCTCGATGAAGAGCGCAAAGCGAACCGCAAGTTTATCGAACTTGAAACGCGCGGGAGTGACCGCGCGGCGTTTGCCGAAGCCATCGGCGGATTAGGCTGCGAGTATGCGCTCGCGGGCGAGCGGCGCATTAAACTCGTAATGCAGGACGGCGTGGAGATAGACGACCTTTACCGTTTAGCCTTCGAGCGGCAGATTCAGATTCGCCGCTTGAACTACAAGCGCGATTCGCTCGAAGATATTTTCCTCAAGGCGATGGAAGGCGAAGAGAACGGCACTGCCACAGGTGGGGACGGCAAAGGAGGGAACGGCGATGGCCGTATTTGAAAACAGCTATCGGCAGTACGAAGGCGGGCTCACGCCGGAGTGGTCGCGCTTTCTCGTCCTCCCGCGCTACGCGCTGCACGACGTGTTCAGTTCGAAGTTCTTTACGGCGGTCTTCTCCCTGTGCTTCATCTACCCGCTCTTCGCCGCGATCCTCATCTACTTGCATCACAACGCGAATGCCATCGCGCTCATGCAAATCAACGTGCGCGAGTTGTTGCCGATCAACGCGTCGTTCTTCCTGTACTTCGTGGAAGTTCAGGGCTGGCTCGCCTTCGTCCTCACGGTGCTCGTCGGCCCCGTGCTTGTCTCGCGCGATCTGGCGAATAACGCCTTGCCGCTCTATCTGTGCCGCCCGTTCTCGCGCGCCGAATACGTGCTCGGAAAGATGACGGTGCTCATTATTTTGCTGTCACTCATGACGTGGGTGCCGGGCCTCCTGCTCTTCCTCCTGCAAGCGTATCTCGAAGGCGCGCGTTGGATCGTGTGGAATTCGTGGGTGGCGGGGGCGATCTTCGTCGGCAGCATGACGTGGATCCTGCTGCTTTCACTGCTCTCGCTGGCGATCTCGGCGTGGGTGCGTTGGCGCGTCGTGGCGAGCGGCGCGATGCTCGGGTTGTTCTTCATCCCGTCCGCCCTCGGCGCGATAATCAACCAGCTGTTTTTCACGCGGATAGGGCATTTAATCAGCCCCGCGGACCTGATGGAGAACATCCGGCACGGGCTCTTCGGCCTCTTCAGGCGGGAAGTGGGGAGCTACGAAGACGCTTGGGGCAGAGGACTCATCGACGTCGGGATGCGCGAGCCGCCGCTGTGGGCTAGCTGGCTAGTAGTTGTTCTAATTTGCCTCGTCTGCCTCTTACTGCTCTCGCGCAAAGTCCGAGCTTACGAAGTGATCAAATGACGATGACGACAACGAACGCAGAACGGATGATCGTCTTCGAGGGCGTCTCAAAATTCTACGGCGAGATACTCGGCGTCAACCGCGTCAACCTCTCTATCGCGCCCGGCATTACGAGCCTCGTCGGCCCGAACGGTTCGGGCAAGACGACCTTGATGAACTTGATGACGGGGCTGCTGCGACCGACGCGCGGAACGATTAGCGTGCTCGGCACGAGCCCGCACGACCCGGAAAAACTCTTCCGCAAAGTTGGCTACTGCTCGCAGTTCGATTCCTTCCCGCGCGGCATAACGGGGCGCGAATTCATCGAGTTCTACCTGAGCGTTCACGGCTACGCGAGAGGTGAGGTGCGGGATTTAACGCAGGCGGCGCTCGAACGCGTATCGATGCAGGATGCGTCCGAACGCAAGGTGGCGGGCTACAGCAAAGGCATGAGGCAGCGCATCCGGCTCGCGCAGTCGATTGCCCATAACCCATCGGTGCTCATCCTCGACGAGCCTTTGAACGGACTCGACCCGATGGCGCGCGCCGAGATAATCCGTCTGTTTCAGTCGCTCGCGGCGGAAGGCTTGTACCTCGTCATCTCAAGCCACATCCTGCACGAAGTTGACATGATGTCCGACAGCGTCGTGCTGATGCACAACGGCTACGTCGTCGCGGAGGGCGACGTGCACGGCGTGCGCGATGAGATCGAGGAGCACCCGATGCAAATCCTCGTGCGCTGCGACCGCCCCCAAGTTTTAGCCGCGCGCCTCTTTGAGCACGAACACACCATCGAGGCGCGCATCCACAACGACCGACGGGGGCTGTTCGTCAAGACGCGCCGACCCGACGACTTCTACCTGCTACTTAACCGACTTGTGACGGAGAATAACCTACAGGTCGAATCAGTCGCCCCATCGGACGACGACCTAAATGCCGTTTACCAATACTTAATCAATTCCGACGGAGGGCGCGTAAGTTGAGTTTTACTGTTGAGACGAGAGGGAAGCGTGTGGCAGGGAGCGGCGAGGCGGCGAATGTTAACTGGTCGCTCTGGGCGCGGCAGACGCTCGCCGTCCTGCGCCTCGAACTCAGAAGAAACTTCCTCGGTCGCCGCGCCCTGTTGCTCTACATGCTCGCGGGGCTGCCACTGACGGTGCTCGTGGCGGTCGTTGTCTTCTTGCCGCGCACGCCCGAGTCTGATGACTTCGCGGGGTTGAGCATCGTTTACTCCGTCATCTACGGCGCGCTCATACTGCGTACGCTCCTTTTCTTCGGTTGCGCGTGGGTCTTCATGAATTTGTTCCGCGGCGAGATTGTTGACCGGAGTTTGCACTATTACTTTCTCGCGCCTGTACGACGCGAAGTGCTCGTCGTGGGGAAATACTTATCCGGGTTGGTAGCGACCCTTACGCTGTTCGGCGTCTCGACGCTCGGCTCTTTCGCCCTGCTCTACTTCGGTCTCTTTCCGTCACAGAGCACGGAGTATGTTTTCAACGGCCCCGGTTTCGGGCAGGCACTTACGTATGCTGGCATCACGGCGCTCGCGTGCGTCGGTTACGGAGCAGTTTTTCTAATCGTAGGCTTGTTCTTCAGAAACCCGATTATCCCGGCGGGGCTGATCTACGGCTGGGAGTGGATTAACTTTCTGCTACCGCCGTTGTTGAAGAAGGTAAGCGTCATTCATTACCTTCACTCGCTCGTGCCCGTCCCGCCGCCGCCGGGTCCCTTCGCCGTGCTCGTCGAGCCGACGCCCGCCTGGATTTCCGTCCCCAGTCTGCTCATCTTCACCGTGCTTGCACTCGTCCTCGCCGGACTTCACATCCGCCGACAAGAGATTAGCTACGCGGGCGAATAGACTAATCTAGCAGACCCGAGATGATAAAAGAGATGCTATCCGGCCGGGTTGAATGAGTTGTTAGGCCGGGTGTAAGGATCAAGCCCGGTTGAGAAGCATCTTGACGTTTCTCAGCCGGGCTTGATGCTTATTCTACGGGTCGGCGTCGCGGAGTCGCTATTTGCCGGTCGGGTTGGTGGCTAATTTGACGGTCTTGGGGTCAACCGTTATCTCCTGCAAACGTTTGGCTACATCGGGCGTGAGGGCTTCCTGGTAGCGTCCGCCCAAGTGTTTAGCTAGGAACTTCTCGGTCATCGCCAGCGTTGCCATGATGTTGACACGGCGCGCGAAGCCGTGACCCTCGTCGGGTGCGACGATGTACTCGACCGGGAATCCCCTGTCACGCAAGGAAATCACCATCTGGTCGGCTTGGCTTTTCTTCACACGAACGTCGTTCGCTCCCTGCACGATGAGCAGAGGGGTCTTAATCTTATCGGCGTGCGTGAGCGGCGATTGCCGGATAAGCTGCTCTTTCCCTTCCGCAGTGGTGGGGTCACCCACACGCTTGTATACCCTGATGCGCTCGGACTCCATGGTCGGTGGCATGGCTGCGAGGAGTGAAATCAGGTCGTTCTGACCATTAATCGACACCGCCGCCGCGTAGATGTCCGGCGTGAAGGTGACGCCCGCCAGTGCCGCATAGCCGCCGTAGGAAGACCCCATGATGCCGACGCGCTTTGGATCAGTGATGCCCTGACTAATCAGATACTTCACGCCCCACGTCACGTCGTCCTGCATTTTTTCGCTCCACTGCCTGTTGCCGGCGTCCAGAAACTTCTTGCCGTAGCCCGTCGAGCCGCGAAAGTTCGGTAGGAGAACGGCGTAGCCGCGGTTCGCTAAGAACTGCGACATGGAGTCGTAACCCCAACGCTCGCGCGCCCAAGGCCCTCCATGTGGAAGGATAATGGTCGGAAGGTTCTTCGGCGCAATACCTCTCGGCAGCGCGAGGTAGGCGGGAATTTCCAGCCCGTCGGACGACTTGTAACGAATCGGTTTTACTTCGGCGAGAACTTCGCGCGGCAACTTTTCGCGGATACGGTATTGCAACTCCAACTTCTTCGACTTGCGTTCAAAGAGATACTTCTCTCCGGGTTCCGTGTCACTGGCAGCCGTAATGAGCCAGGTCATCTCGTCTGCGGTGGATGAGTCAAACCAGATTTCCCTGTTCGGCAACTTCTTCTGCAAAAACTTGTAATCTTTCTCTAATGCCCCGTCCTTGAAATAGAGTCGCTGGCGGTCGTCAGTGTAGCCCGTGAAGACGAGTTCGTCAGTCACTGGCGAGAAGGCTGCGCCGTCCAAGTCCACACGGCGCAGGGGATCGGATTCGACGACCTCCTCTTTGCCCGTTTCGGGGTCGAACAAGACAAGCCTCGCTAAGTCCACACCCTCGCCCTTGTTGGAAACCATGTAGACGCGGCGATTGTCTTTGTGGAAGCGATTCAGGTTGCAAGTCTCGAAGACGCTGCACGAATAGACTTTCGTGAACCTGCCGTCAGCGTCCACTCTGAGCACTTCCTTGTCGCCGCTCTTGGTCGAGCGCATGGCAAGACGCAGCTGGTCTTTATTGTCAAAGAGCCAGTCCGTCAGCCGTTCCGTGTTCTGGCGAACGAGGGTGCGTTCACCGGTCGAGATTTTGACTTTATACAGGTCGTGCCATGCCGGGTCGCGGTCATTTATGCCGACGTAGACCGCGTCCGGCTCGGCACGCGGCACGTTGTAAAGTACGGTTCTGGCCTTCTCCGAATTGGTGAGATTTCGCGCGGCGGGAACTTCCGCTCCGCTCGGCGGAGGCTCGCTGGGGCTGACGGCGTAGAGGTTGTAATTCTCGTCGCCCTCTTTATCTTTAGTGAACAAGATGAACTTGCCGTCACGACTCCATAAAAATTGTCTGGGCGGGCGTCTCGTCTCGTTGGTCAGCAGGCGCGCGTTGGCGAATGGCTCGTCCGCGCGTTTGACCCAGATATTCCCCGTGCCCTTGTGTGGCTTGCGGAAGGCGATAAACTTGCCGTCAGGAGAAATCTGCGCCCCGGCGATTTCCGGGTTGCCGAACAATACTTCGCGGTCAATCAACGGCGGCAGACCGTTTTGTGCCAGCGCGGTCGCGCTGAGCAGTAAAATCAACGACAGCGCGCAGAGTAAGAATCTGGTCGCCAAAGACGCACGGATTTTTCTAATCATATCTCAATCATCTCCCAGCAAATGTCTGTATTCAGTACTAGCTGACCCTGCGATAAATGCAGCTCCTAAGACATAAACGTGCGGGAGACGAAAGTATTAACGTCAGGCGTTAATATTTTTCATCAGGAGGGATTGAGAAGTGAGAGAGCGTTCAAGACGAAGACGCCTAACGCACGGCATCATCCGCCGCGCATTCAACTTCGATGCGGTGAAGTCTTGTGCCTGAGAGGCGCGCTATTCGCGGTCGTGTACGTGCCGTTGTCAAGCATCGCCTGATCGGGGATACAACTCCACCATTGGGCGTCGAAATGAAGCATACTGAGGAGCTGCATGCTGCCCAGCCTTCTCGCGCCTCCGATGCTTGCTTCCACGGGTCAATAATCCGAGGTTGCAGATTGTCCGCCAGTATTGGAGATGATGAGCGGGTCACTCCTTCTGATACGTGAAAGAGATGTTTTCTATCTGCACAATCTCCCACTTCCGCATCGCAAGACCAGATTGCAACTCGTAATGCAGGCGGAGCTTGCCAGCCAGCTTTTTCGTATTCCCTTGCTGCTCCGAGCGCGGCGATGTGCGCGTCCGCATGTCAATGACGAGTGTCGCCCGGTCGCCCGCGACCTGCTTCTCTAGAATCTCTATCTCCTTCGGCTCGGGGCCGTAGAATTGCCAACTTGAGGGTTCCGAAGCGCCGCCCTCCGCCAGCACTTCAACCCGCTCGCCGTTGATGTCTTCGCGGATGGTTTCCACAGTGATTTCAGGCCGCAGGTCTTCGGGCGGCGGGCCACCCTCGCAAGAAGCGCCTGCTAACGCTGACAAGAGTAAGAGGAGAAGCAAAGAAAATTCTCGGCAGCTCATAAGTAAGTCCTCAACACAGATATAAGGCACACTCACAATCGAACCATCTGCCAAAAGAGATGGCAATGCCCCACGGGCTCAGCACAAATATTCAGAATAGTTGCATGGTTTATTCGGTTCTTAACTGCATAACCGTGCAACGTCGAATGGGAACTTGGCCTACTTCGCCGTCAGTACAGGAATGGTCACAAAGCTATCATTAAACCACTTGATGCTGAGCGGTTCTTTCGCGTCCGCGATTGTCTCATCGCTCACTTCCTTGCCTGTGCCGTAGTTAATCTGTGCGTCCGGTCTCTTAATGATGCTGAGACTCACGACCAGTCGGCTGCCTGCTATGAACTGACGGCTCGTCAGCAGAAAGCTTTCAAAGTCGAGTTGCTCTCTCCTGCCAGGTGTTAGCAACTCCCTGCGGCTGCGATCTTTCACGTAGCTGGCCCGTGCCCAATGGTAGGACAGTTGGAAGTATTCGCCGTCGGGCTTCAACTCGTAGAGCTGGACATTGAAATCGAAATCCTTCTTGTTGGCGATGAAATCCAGCCGCATCGAGAACAGACCACTCAACTCTACGGGCGTCTGAAACGGGGCGCTGACGAACGCGAAGCCGTTCGGCGTCCGCAAACTCTTACCCACGATAGCCTCGTTGCCGTTCCAATTACCGACGTTAGCCGCCCCGAACTTTGTATTCGCTGGATTAGAGCGATCAGCGAAGTTGACTGTCTGAGGGATGAACGCAGAGGGTGGCCGTGCTTCCGTCAAGCGGTACGCGTCGCCTGCCCGCTCGGCGCTGAGATAGAATTTCAAACGCTGGTTTGCCATCGCCGCGACCGACGGGGCGTGCCTCCACACGTTCGCGCCCATCACTTCGTAGTTCACCTTGTCCTTCAACAGCGCGGGCTTCTTGCCGCCCCTCAAGACGTAATCGAACCACTGGTAGCGTAACTCTTCGATGTCGAGCGCGGAAACCGGGTCGGGCTTGTAACCGAGCAGCGGCGGCAGCGTGCCGTCCGGCGCTGCTCGCACTCCAATTTGCCCGGACACGTGGTTGTAAGGCCCTATGACGAGGTAATGCTCGGCATTCGGCCTGTACGTGTTGTGTCGTGTGAAGTAGTAGAGTGCGCCAATCTGCCCATCGTCGTAGTAGCCGGTGGTGGTCAGTACAGGGATGTTGACGCGGGCAAATTCTTTCCCGTAAGGGATCATGCGCTGCCAGTACGAATCATAACTCGGGTGAGCCAGCCAGCGATTCCAGATCGGGTTGGGCGTCCCGTCAATCTTGTCCAAGTCACGATAGGCCCGACCGCTGACGTACCAATCTTTAAATAGCCGATTCCAGCGCTCGCTGTCGTTGTATCTCGCGTCGTCGAGCAGCTTCACGCCGGTCGTATAGAAGGGCAATGGAAAACCGTAGCTCTGGTAGATGCCGCCGGGGTTCGGGAAGTCAATTCCCGGCGCGAAAGTGACTGAAGGCATCATCGCTTTCAGAGCCTTCGGCAGATGCTTGGCCGCAGCCCACTGCGTGAACCCGTCGTAGCTCCCGCCGTACATGCCGACACGCCCGTCGCTCCACGGCTGGCGGCTGATCCAGTCGATTAAGGCAGCCGCGTCCGCCCCGTCGTGCTCGACAGGTACGGGCTGGTCGGGACTACATGCTTTACCGCGAGTCAGTCCTTCGACTCCGACGTAGCCGTGCGCCGCCGTCAGGCGCGCGTTATCCGCCATCCTGACGGGGTCGGCGTAGATGGTGAAATTGAGTAGCGCAGGTAGTCTGCGTGTAACGCGCGGTCGCATCGTCATGACGCAGATGGATGCGCCGTCCGGTGTTCGCACCAAGAAGTCTTTGGCTATCACGTATCGTCGCTCGTCATCCTCGTCCGAAAGCTGTGGTACTAACGGCTGAAAGCGGCCGTAGGCCTGTACAGAGAGATACCTTCTGACCAGAGAGACAGCGTCGGGGAGGCTAATGGTGGCTTTGCCTTTTTGTTGGTCCAGCGCTTGGCGCAGGTTGGCTTCGAGGAGATTCAAAGAAGTGCCGAAGAAATACAGCACCTGAATAGCGGTCTGGTTGTCCAAAGGGGTGAGGGCTTCGCGGAAGGATTGCTTGAACGCTTCATCGAACGACTCTTGATGGGCGACTTGCCCGGACAGTGCTTTTGCGTATATCTCCCACCTGAGGTTGCTGACGGCGGGCTGTGATTGGGTCGCATTGTGGAGTTCGCGCAGTGAAGCCAGGCTCGCGCTGGCGCCTGAGTAATCACCGGCGACGAGCTGTAACCTAAACAGGTTGTCCAAATATGTTGCGCGGTCATTCTCCCGATAAAGGGCGAGCACCGACTTCGCCAAACGTGGCATCTCTTTGGCTAACTCCGTCGGGTCTGTGGCCGCGTCTTGGTTAAATTCTATCTGCTGAGCCTGCGCCTGAGTTGCCATCACTAATCCGGCACATATGAGAGCAATTAATTTAATCACGCTGAGAGTCATCCTCCTTCCAACTATCCGTGTGATAAAAGCGGTAGATGATACAGCCGTACTGAATATTTGCGAAAAGCGGCACTGTTGCAAGAATTGCTTATGAGCTTATAATCCACTCTTCAGCCCATCTATCACTCATCGGGAATCATACTCTTGAAACGAAATTCCAATCCCTTCAAGTGGCGGCGCTTCGAGCCGACCATCATCCTTTTGTGCGTCAGAGGATATTGTCGCTACCAGCTATCTTATCGCGATGTCGAAGAGATGATGCGTGAGCGCGGACTCGATATCAGGTCAAAAGGTTAGCAGGAAGTGATGCACAAGGGCAGGCGAAGTTCGTCGCCTCGCTGTTCGGAGTAGTCGCTTAACGAAAGGCACTCGACGAACATTTGCGCCTGAAAATAATTTTCGCACCGCAACCTGAGCGAGACCCTGTAGGAGCTAGACTTAGGCCGGGGGCGTCGAGTGAACTTCAGGCGCAATATCGATTGTCTCCTCGGAGTCGCCGCTTTCCAGAGTGAACTTCAACATCTGTGTGTCACCGCTTATTACTTCAATATCGCTAGCCACGATTTTTTTGAAGCCGATGCCTTCCACAGTTATTTTGTAAATGCCTGCCACTAAATCCGCGAAAGTATACTCGCCCGATGAAGAGGTGGTTTCGGTGCGTGGCTCAAGCCCCGTCGCCTGTACGACAATAGTGACGCGAATATTGCTCGCAACGCTCCCGTTAGGCTCGGTAATTATTCCCTTGATTATCCCTTTCGCGGTGTCCTGCGCGTGAGTCGAGACCGCGCAGATGAACAGACAGGCAATTACTGATAAGAGAACAGGGATTCGTCTGCATAACGAGTTCTTTTGCATAAAAGTGCCTCTCCCTGGCTGACGCGCCAGCGCGTTGATGTTTATTTTGCAGGATGCGCGTCACGTCCTGCGCTTCACTGCTCGAAACGAAATTGTTCCCGGTGTTAAAGTGATTACGCGGCGGTTTCTACTTGCGGGCGGCAGCCCGAAGCAGTTTCTCGATTTCAAGAAGCTGCTCGTCTTTCGGCTGCTCGCGTAATTTTGCTTTCACAATACTGGCGACTGTTTCTCCTTTGACAGGCTCATGCACGACCTCGTCGGGGTTGGCCTTGTACGTCAAAAGGAGGCGTACCACGTCGGGCTGCCCTTGTTGGACGGCGAGGTAGAGCGCTGTCTCGTTGCGCCTGTTCTTCGCCTTAACGTCAGCACCGTTGTCCAGTAAGAGCTTCAAGATTTCCATCTGGCTTCCGCTATTGTCCCGTCCGTTGGCCGCCAGAAGCAGCGGGGTCATGCCATTCGCTTTGACGTTGACGTTGACTTTGACCTTCTTCTCTTGCAGCAGTGCTTTAACGGCGGCGAGGTCGGCGCGGGCGACGGCATCATATAAGGCATGGTCGGGGCCGGAAATGTTCGTCGAGTCGGGGTCGGGAATCAAAGGCGCGGGCTGCTGCGGTTGAACGGGCGCGGGCGGGGCGCTGGCATCTTTCGGCCTGTCAGGGAGAGGACGCCGCCGTGACGACAGCCTTTCGGTTCGCGGCGGTGCATTCGATGGAGCGTGTGCCGGAAGGTTTTCTGAACCCTGTGCTGATGAGTTGCTTTTGACGGGGTTCGGTTTGGTCTGCGCGCAGGAGATGGTGCACAAGAGACCGCCAGTGAGCATCAAGACGAAAATTCTGCTCACAATCATCACTCGATAACACTTCATCTTAACTCTCCAATCTATAAATATTGCCCATCCCTTTGACGGAAGAGACACCAACTATTATTTTCCGCTCCAGTGCGGGAGTACTTCGCCTGTGTCTCGAAATACCAGTAAGACGAGCAAGTGGATCCTCTCGGGTTCTTCCAAAGCTCCACTATCTAAGTGCTCATCCTCACTCCCCTCATCTATATAAGCTCTTCTATCCACATAATCCTTGAGGTAGATGAGTATGTTGTCGGCGCGCTTCAGGCTTGGTGGCTGGTCTAATCTGAGGACGCCTCGCTCCATAAGACAGTTTGCCTGCTCGATGGAGAGTAGGTTGCGCGTACTCTCATTATCTACGAATGGCTCGACACTCGACACTGTACCGGCGCGTGCCATTGCTAATAACTCCGGGTTGAGTTGTGATGGCGACTGGTCAGCGAAGAGAGAAGCTCCTAGTGCGAACACATCTCTCACAGACAAGCGTTTGCTCATTTCTTGATGCTCCCCCAGCCCGGATTGAATCCGCCTTCGTCGGCCGTGAACACGCGATAGCGCTTACCCCAATCATACACGGCGGAGTAACGCTGTCGTCCATACTGAGAGAAACGCCAGAGAACTCCTTGATCTGAGCCTCGCCTCCACGAGGATTGAACTAGAGGGGACTCACCACTTACCGGATGTGTATGCCCAGACCATCGCCAGCCCTGTTGCGCCCATTTCTTCGCCATCCCCGGAGTAAAGGGAACGCTATTCAAATCCCCCCTCATTAGAATCCTCTGTCCGCCGCGCGTGAATAGCGCAAACTCCACCCTTTCATGAGCAGAAAGTCTCGTCATGTCGCTAATTCGCAACATCTTTTTCGGCAGTTCAACAAAATCTCCCTTTTGGCGGAGCTGCTCTAGCAACTGCCGTTGATGCCGGTTGAGATTGACGCTGGATGGAGCAGCACTTGCGGGAGTGTCAGAGCGGATACCAACGTTGTCGGCACTGTCACCATTCAACCTGTTCCTCGAAAGGCCCTCCGACTCTTCGCCCATCGCACGGTTTCTTGCGCCCTGCGACGGCGTGAGCGCGCCAAACAGTCCGCCGAGGCCACCCGTCAGCAAGTAGGAACCCGCGCTGGAGTATTCACGGCGTAACCCCACCGCCATCTCAGCCGACTCGAAGACGTAGCGCTCACCCATAGCCACGCCCGCACCGATGGCGGTGCGTCCTGTCAGCGTCGTCGCGGCGGCGTAACGCGTGCCGACAGCCCCGACCAGCCGTCCCGTCACCGCGCCTGACCCGAGCGACGCGATGCTGAGCACCGCTTTGAAGCTGAGTTTGGTGCGCCCTTCGTAATATTCCTGCTCGGAAATCCTGCCAGCGGCCATGTCCGAGACCAACGTATCGTTATCTTCGAGGGTGCCGAACGAGAGGATGTTCCACAGGTCATAGCCGGAGCGCATCACCCAGTTCTGTAAAGAGCGGCTCTGCCAGTTCGACGCGTTGACGCCCCGCATGCCGTACTCATAGGCTTCGCGCTTCATGTCGGCGCGTATCCCGGTGGGTGTGCCCGACGCGTTATTCTGCTCCTGCAATTCGGCGTAAGTCGTGGCCGTCTCGCGTTCCTGCACGACGAGTTGCGGTTCACCGGAGGCGGAGCGTCGGATGGAGAGATCGAATGCGCCCACTTTGCCGCCAGTGAGGCTGCCGAAGACGCTGCGGTACTGCCAGATATTGAAGCCGCGCCCGCCCGTCGCTTCCACTGGTTTGTTGCCCGAAGGGTCTGTGTAGCGCAGTGGATTGTCGAGGGAGTAGGCGTAGCGGTTGAGGCTCTGCGCCATGTCGGCCACACCACTCCAGCTATCCTGCTGCACGAAGCGACCCAATCCCGGCGAGTAGTAACGCTCGCCCGCGCCGAGCGCCATCAGCCCCGTCTCGGCGTCGCGTCGCTGACCCGTGTAGCCGACAGCGTTGCCGCTCCCACCGCTGTTCCCGATGACCTCGCCCCACGCGTCGTACTCGTAACGCGTCAGGCCGAGCGCGGGATTGGCTGCGGGAGCAGAGAGCGCCGTCACGCTGCCCTGTGCGTCGGCGAAATAGAAGCGCGCGCCTTCGCCCACCAGTTCGCCGCGCACGATGTCTGTGCCGTAGTCGTAGCTGTTGACGAGGCGGTTGGCGTCGTTGAACTCGCTGATGACGTTCATGCCGTCGTAGACGTAACGCGTCGAGCCCAGCCCGGCAACTCTCTTGCCGGTACGCCGCCGCTCATGGTCATAATCGTAGGAGGCCACCTCCTGCGAAGTGCCGTTGAGGACGCGGCGAAGCTGGTCGCGCACGTCGTATTCGTATTGCGCCGTCAACTGTCCGGCCTGAGTGGTTGATGTCAGGTTGCCGTTATTGTCGTAGCTGTAAGCGATGTCGCCGCCCGGACTGCCCGTAAGCGTCGTCAGGCGGTTCAGGTCGTCGTAGGTGTAGGCGAGGTTGGCCTGCGCGCCGTGCACGTCGCGGCTCGTCTGGGCGGTGCGGTTGCCGACAGCGTCGTAGACGTATTGAAGGGTTGAAGTAACGCTGCTCGATGAAGAGATGAGACGGCTCGGCGGGACAATCTCTTTGGACTGTCTCGCGCTCGACCACATCAGTCGCGCTTCGGCGTCGCCCGTCTGCTCGTAGTATTCCAACTTGATGTCGTAACGCCGCCCGCCTTGAAGTGCGATTGTTCCGGCATCTTCCGTCGTGGTGTGCGCGCCCCAGTTGTCGATGAGCAACTGACCGTCAACCCACAGGCGCACGCCCTCGTCCGTCTGTGTGTGGAAGGTGTACTGCTCCGTGTAGAGGGGCGTAATCTGCCCCGTCCAGCGCACGGAGAATGTTTCGCTGTCAATCGAAGGGTCGGGCGAAGAGAGCGCCGGCCAAGAGAAATCAATCTTCGCGTCCGTGCGCGTCTGCTTGAGTTCGGTGAGGTCGGGATTGTCGAAATACTCGCCCTTGAGCCCCTGCGTGGTGACGATTCCGCTCGACTCGTTGTTCGTCAATCGGTCAAGCGTATCGTAGGTGTAGGCCACCGTACGGAAGGGAGCGCCGTTGAAGCTCTTCGTCTCGGTCAGGCGGTTCGAGTTGGCGTCGTAGGTATAGGCGTACTCTTCGCTCTGCGCCGCGCCGAGTGTATTGACGACGCCGGTCAGTCGGTCGGCATCGTCGTAACGATAGTCGCGCCGCATCTGCGAGCCGTAGTCAATCTGCGAAACCAACCCGTCGGCTCGCCACGTGTAACTCACCTGACCGCCACCAGGAAGGCCGACCGACTGGAGACGGTTCGCGGCGTCGTAGGCGTAAGCGGTTTGCCTGCCCGACGCATCGACGAGGCTTGTCATGTTGTCGGCTGCGTCGTAGCCGTAAGAGACTTTATAACCGGACTGATCGGTCGCCGTCTGAAGACGACCGTGCGTGTCGTAGGTGCGCGCGTAATGGCGCGCGCTGCCGGGCAGAGTCTCGACAATCTCCGTGACCCTTCCTTCGGGGTCGTAGTCGTACTCGTACCTCTGCGGCCCGCCCGCACCGCCGTTGGCGTAAGAGACGGTGCGCGGGCGGTTGAGCTTGTCGTAGGTGAGCGTTGTCTCCTGATTCTTCGGGTCGCGCCGCGAGACGAGATTGCTGTTCTCGTCGTAATCGAGCAGGGTGGTCAGTCCGAGCGGCTGACGCATCTCGGTCGCGCGGTTCAGCTTGTCGTAGACGTAGGAGACGGTGTGGCCGCGCGCGTCTCTCACGTCGGTGAGGTTCTGCGCCGCGTCGTAAGTGAGAATCCAGACGCCGCTCTCCGCGTCCGTCACTTTAACGAGCGAACCGAGCGCGTTGTATTCGTAGGCGGTCTTGAAGGCCGCGCCCTTCGGGTTGGTGCGTTCGAGGAGCAACCCCTCGCCGTCGTACTTGTACTGCGTCGTATTGCCTGCGCCGTCCGTGCGCGTCAGCGGGCGATTGAGCGCGTCGTAGGTCTGTTTGGTCGCTCCGCCCGCGCCGTCCGAGTGCTCAAGGACGTTGCTGTTGGCATCGTAGACGAAAGTCTCGGTTTGCGTCCCGGCGTGGTTAATCGTCTTCACGCGATTGAGCGTGTCGTAGGTGAATGCCATGATGTGGCCGCGCGCGTCGGTGCGCGTTTTGATGTTCGAGTCGGCGTCGTACTCGAAGGTGTAGAGGGTTTCGCCGCCGCGCGCGACGCTCTTGAGCCGCCCCAACGCATCGTAGGACTCGATGGTCTGTACGCCTCGACGGTCTGTGCTCTTCTTGGTGTAACCGCCGCTGTCGGAGTGTGCGACGGTCGTCATCTGTCCGGCGGGGTCGGTGACGGCGGTTAAGCGGTCTACCGAATCGTATTGGTAGGAGGTGAACTGCCCCTTCAGGTCGCTCTGGCGGATGAGGTTGAGGCCGTCGTATTCCAGCGTACTCACCTTACCAGCGGCGTTCGTCACAGAGGTCAGGCGATGATGCCCGTCGTACTTGAGGACTGAAAAATTGCCGCGTGCATCGGTGTGCCTCTCGGAGACCCCCGCGTCGTCGTAGACGACGGTGTTGACAGCGAAGGACTGGCCGCCGCCCGTGACTTTGGTGGCGAGCGGGCGACTCAGATTGTCGTAGGTCGTTTCGGTGACGACGCCGCGACGGTCGGTGTGAGAAAGCGTGTTGCCGGCGCCGTCGTAGGCGAAGGACTCGCTCAAGCCGCCGGGATGGCTAATCTGAAGCGCGCGATTAAACCCGTCGAGTGTCACCGCCGTCGCCTGCCCGAGCCCATCCTTGCGCGACTTCAAGCCGCCGAGGCCCGTGTAGCGAGCCTCGGTCGAGTAGGCCGGGTCAGCCCCGGCGACGCTCACGTTGCCCGTCTCGCCGAAGGCCGAGAGCTTCTTCGTCGTGACGATGCCGCGCGGGTCTGTGACGCGCACCGTCAACCCTTCATAGACGTAGCGAGTGGTGTAGTCACCGCCGTTGAACCTGACCTGCTCGCTCAGCACGCGCCCGACCGCGTCGTGCTGTGTGATGACGGCCAAACCCTGCGGCTCGTGCTGCACGGTGACGGCGCGGGTCGAGTCGTCGTAAACCCAGGTGGTCGTGCGTCCGGCTGCGTCGCGCTGGTCGATGGCTCGGTTGGCCTCGTCGTAGCGCGTCGTGGTGACGCGCCCGTTGAGGTCTTTCGACGAGGTGATGTTCCCGACGCCGTCGTAGACTGTCTCTTCGGTGTAGCCGCCCGGCAGCGTGCGCTTCACGATTCGCCGCAGCCCGTCGTATTCGAGCGAAATCTGCTGGCCGTAAACGTCCGTGACGGTGAGCGGCAGGCCGACGAGATTGAGCGTGGCCTGTGAAGTCGTTTTGCTTTCACCGAACGAACCGGAGACGACGGTCGCGGTGCGGAAGTTCAAGTCGTCGTAGGTATGCGTGCTGGTGACGCCGCGGCGGTCGGTCTCCGTGAGCGGGTTGGAGTTTCCGTCGTAGGTATAGACGCGCGTGAAGCTTCCCGCGCCGTTGACCTGCTCGGTCGTCCGCGTCACGCGGTCGAGGCCATCGTAGGTCTTGGAGGTGACGATTTGCTGGCCGCCCGAAACGACCGTCGAGGTTAGGAGTTGACCGGCGGGGAGGTAGGTGTAGGTGACGGTTGATTCGTCGCGGATGCTTGCGGGGTCGCTCGTCACGGTCTGGATGACGTTGTCGAGTGCGTCGTAGGTGTTCCCGACGTTCGGCTCAAGCGTGCCGGAAGATGAGAGGAGGCGTCCGCGTATGTCGAAGGCGCGCGTGCTCACGATGCCTCCCGCGCGCCGGATGCCTGTCTGGTTGCCGTAAGCGTTGTAAGCGTAGGTGGTGGTTGCGCCGTACTGGTCGGTGTTACTCGTCAGGTCGCCGTTGATGGCGTACTCCATCCGCGTCACCTGTCCCGTCGGAAGCGTAATCTGCGTGACGTTGCCGTGCGAGTCGAGCGCGTAACTGGTCGTGTGGCCGTTCGGGTCGGTCTCGGAAATCCGCTTATTGAAGGTGGAGTCGTAGGCGGTCGTGGTCGTAATCGTGATGCCTTGAGCGGCGACGGTGACGGAGGTCGGATTTCCACGCTCGTACTTGGTTGTGGTGACCGCTCCGTCGGGGTCGGTCTGCTGGGTGGGCTGCCCTTTCTCATTGAAGGCCGTGACGGTGCGCGCCCCGCGCGGGCGCGTCGCAGTGGTCGTGCGCGCGACGCGGTCGAAAGCGTAGGTGGATGCTTTGCCGCGCCCGTCGGTGACGACTGCCTGCGTCACGAGGTTTGAGGCGAGCGTGTAGGCGAAGGTGTTGGTAACGCCTTCGGGAAAGCTGATGCTCTTGACGGGCGTGCGGAACAGGTCGAAGTGGTAGTCGTAGGTCGTCACGCGGCGTTCGTCAGCCGTGTCGTTAGGCGCGGTGACGGAGCGAATCAGGTGCGTGCGCGGCTGCGTGCCTGCGCTCGGCGGATTGTATTCATACTTCCATACATAGTCGGAGGTGGCCGTGCTTATCGAGTCTTCACCGGAGCGTGTGACGTGTTCGAGATTGCCGTCGGCGTCATACTCGTAAGAGATGTTCAACCCGCCTGGCGCGACCATCTTGATGATGCGCCATGCCTTGCCCACCCCGGCGCGAAGGAAGCGCGCACGAACGAGTCCCAACTGCCCTTTGTTCGTGCAGGAGATACTACCGCCGCTCGGAGCGATAGCGCCGACGAGCGGCGTCTCGGCCTGCTCATAGGTGAAAGCGAGCGAGCGGTCGGAGGAATCCGTGACGTGCGTCATGCGCCCCTGCATGTCGTAGGTGAGCGTCAGGCGATTGCCGTTCGGCTCCTCCATGTACTGAAGATTCCCCATGTAGGAGAGATTGAAGTAATTGGTATCGTCCTCCGCCATCGCGCCGGGGAAGTGGTAGCGGACGTGTGCCTTCGTGAAGTATTCAAAGCTGCCGTCTGGATTTTTGACGAGCGTGCCCTGATGCGGGTCTTCGGCTTCGATGCGCCCGCCCGATTCCTTGTCTTCGCGGAAGAGTTGGCCGCCGCCGTCGCCGCCGCGCATCGTGTAGGAGCGACCCTCGCGGTTGTGGACAAGCAGCACTTGAAGGTTGTGACTCCAACCGTAGCCGAACGGGCCGAAGGTGTTGGACGCTGACCCGTTGTAGGAGCGCGTCAGAGACAGGGAGAGGCCGCGATTGGGAATCTCCACGTCGGCATGAGAGAGGGCGAGGTTTCCGGTCTGGAGTTCGACGCCGCTGACGACCGTGTTGCCCGGCAAGCGAAGGTCGCTCGGCGTGTTAGCGACAATCATTTCACCCTCAACTTCGTCCGTCACCGAAGGATTACTTTCGAGCGACGCACGCAGCGTAAAGGGGTAAACGCCGTCGGCCAGTTGATGCCTGACGAGGTCGGCGTTGAGGCCGTAGACGCGCGTGTGCGGGTCGGCGGCGTCCTCAAGGATGTTGCGCCCCTCGACCGTCAACGTGACGTTGGCACTGCCGCCGAGCACGTAACTGTATGAACCCTTTCCGCCCGCACTGCCGAAGGAGCGCATGGCCTCCGCAATCAGGTAGCTGAAGGGAACGGGTTCGCGCCGCGCGTGATATTCCGAGTCGCTGCCTTCGTTGAAGACAACCTCGGCGGTGTAAGTCCATGTGCGGTCGATGACGATGTTCGGATTCCAAGAGGCGCGTCCGACAATCACCTTCTCGGTTGAAAGCTTGGTATCAATCTGCGCCTGAAGCGTCGCCAGCGTCTCCTCGAAGTTCTGTTCGCCGACCTTGCGTTCGCGGCGAATAACGACCTGAGCACCATGCGGCATGTCGCTGCCGAAGACCTGAAAATAGATGCCCGCCGGTTGCGTCATACGGTTGGCGCGGTTGAGCACGACGGGATTGGTGCAGATGCGTTCGTCATTCTGATTGAGGCCATGCACGATGACCTGCGAGGCGGGACGCGCGATTGAGACGCTGAGGCCGGAGCCGGAGAGCGTGTAGATAAACCCATCTTTGACGGAGATGGACTTCATCCCCGCGCCCGCCGAGGCAATCGTCGCCACGCGCGCCGGATGTTCAGGCTCGCTGAAGTCAATCACGCCGACGTGGTCGGGGAAGATGACGTAGGCCAGCGTTCCCTCAACGTCAATCCGCGACGCATAGCCGAGATAGTCGAAACCCATGTCGGCGAACGTGCGCGACGGGTACTGCCTGATATTGCGCGGGTCGGTCGCGTCGAAAATCCAGAGACGGTCTAAGCCGAGCACGACGGCTATGTCCATCGTCCGACCCTTAATCTGCAAGTTGCTGCGCGCGCGCACGTCGCGTGGATAGCCGACGGGTTCGAGTTCCCAGAGGGTGAGCACGCGGTCGTCGCGCCCGTTGCCGTCGGCGTCGTAGAAGCCGTTGCGCGAGTCGTCGGCCTCGTTGAAGCCGAGCACGCCCATGTAGGGCTTGTTGGGGGTGGTGATGTAGGCGATGGGGGTCTGCTGCAAGCCGGCGCCCTGCGTGCCCGATACGACCTGCGAGATTGCCGAGACGGCGTTGACGGCGGCGGAACCATGTGCGGTCAGGCTGCGGCTGTCGCCGTAGGTGACGGTCTGCCTCTTGGCGTCTTTGGCGAAGCCGGTGTTAGGCATGATCGCTAAATGCCTCGGGTGGTTTGCCCCGATGGCAGTGCCGGAGACGAGTATCTGCGCCGCCCACTGGTTAATCGCCTGCTCGATGTCTACGGCGATAGTACCGCCCTGCGGCGTGGCGGCGATGTAGGCACGCTTGCCGAGAATCGAGGCGCTGGAGGGAATCGCCGTGATATTGCTCTCGAACGAAAGCGAGACGACGCCGATGATTTCAGGGGTCGCGGGGTCGTCGAGGCTGTAGACCCACATGTTGGTCGGGCGTTCCGCATCGGCGGGCAGCGGAACGGAGTTGACGATGGCGATGCGCGAAAACTCTCGCGCCGGATTGCCGACCTTGAAGTTGTTGGCGGCGTCTTCCACCTCAATCATGGCGACGCTGGTAGCCCAGTCGGGCACGAAGGCATTGCCGACGACCGTCGGCGTGGACGGGTTCGACATATCGTAGACCGTCATGCGCGAGCCACGACCGGAAGTGATGGTTACGGCATACTGTCCGGCGGAGGCGAGGCGATTGCTGCTGTCGGTCACGGGCGCGTCCGTCAGGACGAGACCAGCGAAGGTGGTGAAAGTGCTCTGGAAGGGCTGCGGACTTGTGTCATCAGCCGAGGTCTGCTCTTGGTCGAGCGCGTGGCCGTCGGTGTCCTTTACCTCCGAGGTGACGTGCAACTCGTACAGCTTGCCTCCGGCCAGCCCTCCGGTCGGCTCAAAGTCAAGCTGCGAGATGTTCTCGGAGTTAGCACCGATGTCGATGCCGCCCGAAAGCAGCCGCCCACCAAGCTGCCTGCCCGTTCCCGCCTCGCGTAGATAGATGGTTGTCCCCGCGACGAGGTTCTTAACGGGCTCGGAGAACTCAAGGTGAATACGGCGACCGGCGTCCACCTGCCGCGCTTTGTCCGGCGGTGTGACCGAGAGGACGCGCGGCGACCCTGGCAAGGGCGGGCGCACGTTCGGATTGCTGAGGCCAATGAAGTTGTAGGTGGCGCGCGCTTTCGTCGCGGGCGCGCTGACCTTCGTGAAGGTTTCGACGACGACCGAGAAGCTGCCCTGTGAAGGGACGCGGAAAGTAGCGATGCGCCTCTCGCCCGTCGGGTTATCCGCACCGGCGGGCATCGACTGCCATTGAAGCGTCTGCCCCTCGCTGCCGTTGACGAGCAAGCGTCCGCTGAAGGAATAGACCTCCGGCGTGATGTCGGCGGCGACCGCAATCTCGGTTCCGACGCTGACGATGCCTTCCTCCGCGAGCGAGTCGCGCTGTCCAGCATCGAGGTCGAGTCGGCGGCCTGAGAGACGCAGCACGGCGGGTTTCGATTCCGGCCCGCTAGCGTCCGACGGGGGGAACAAGACCGACGCATAGAACTTCTTCATGCCGTCCATACCGGGGGTCAGGTACGGGTTGGTGTTGATGTCGGGCGCGGCGACCGCCTGTATCTCTCTGCCCGCGCCGTCGCGCGCGTTGACGATAATCTGTTCGCCCAGTGGAACCCTTACATCGAATGTTCCGAAAATGCCCGCCGCGTTGGTCTTGGTAACGATGATGGGAATCTTGTTGGTTAAGGTGCCGTTGATAATCGTGACGGTGACGCCGTTAAGCGGCTTCGGAGCGCCCGCCGGAACCTGTTCTTGAACGACGCCGTGAACGCCGGTCATGTAACGCGGAATGAAGATGTAGTATGTCCACATGCCGGGCACGAACCACAAACCCATGAACGGTGGAGAAGTGGTCTTGTAGCGTCCACCTTCGACGCGCCCGGAGGTCACCGTCTCCCATACGTCGTGCTCGGTTCCATCTGCGAGCGCGAGCTTCGACGGTTGCAGGAAGGCGACGCGCCGCCCCTCTTCAACCTGCACCCCGGCGGGAACCGCCACTTCGAGATGCGCCTCCTTCTTCATCTCGAACTGACCTTCGGCACGCACGCGCACGCCGCCTCCGTACGGCACGTTCTCAGGACTCATCTCGCCCTCGCGCGGAGTTGTAATGTCGGCTTCGGCACTCGGTTCGAGCTTGATGTTGGCCTGCCCAACAATCGCGCCTTCGGTCAGGGCGAGCGTAAATTTGCCGTCCTCGCTGGTGAATGCGCCGCCGCGTGAGCCGACCGAGGTGAAGCCGTCGGCGCGACGATAGGCCGCCTGCATGATGCGATATTCGACGCCATCAGGTTGGCGGACGATGAGCGTAATCTGGTCGCCGACCTGCGCGGCGATGCTCAATTCGATGGCGGCGGTTCCCGCCACAGTCGAGACGGTCGAGGCGCTGGCTTCGTTGACGGCGATAATCAGAGAGCCTTCGGGAACCGCGCCCGCCGGAATGACGACGCGCGAGATGCCGTTAGCGTCAGGGTAATTGATGCGCAGCCTTTCGGGTTTAAGACGCTCGTCCGTCTTGATGATGGCGGCGGTGGTGAAGGTAGAAGAGAAGGGCGACGCGAGCGGCTTGCCGTAGATGTCGCGGAGCGCATTGCTGATGTTGATACGGTAAGCGGTCGAGCCGTCCAGCGTCTTCGCGGGTGTGAGGACGGCGACGCGATTGCCCGCCAGCACCGTGATGTTGGCGAGCACGGGATTTCCGCTTGTGGTGGCGAGCGTGAAAGTCGAGCCGGTGAGACTCGAAGCGGCGATAGGTTTATTGAAGGTCACGGTGACGGGCGTCGTGACAATCATATTCTGCGCGCCGCTGGCGGGCGTGACGGATTCGACGGTGAGCGGCTGCGTTGTCAAAGCAATCTGGCTCGCGGCCACGCTGTCCTGCGCGGCGAGCAGGGAAGTAGCCTTGCCCGTCGCGTCCGTTTGCAGAGAGGCTGCGCTGACCTGATTTGTGCCCGCCGCGCCCGCGCCCGCCGTTCCGATGACGACGAACTTTCCATCCGCCCCTGTGACATCAATGAAAGGCGTCTGCTCCGTGGAGACTTTCACCGCGCGGGCGGGAGTTCCACCCGCGCCATCGGTGACGATGCCTGTGGCGTAACCGAATGCCTGCGGCACGCGGATGAAGACGTAACGACCGCTGACCGTGATGCCGCTGAGCGCGACGCCCGCCGGCATAGCCGGAGACAACACAGTGGAAACAAGGCGTCCGTTCTCTTCGATGGCGCGGGCTACCACCTTCGGGGCGCGCTGCCCGCCGACCGTGACGAGCCGCGCGAGGACGATGCGCGACACGTCTCCCGCGACCGGCGGAGCGGAGATGCTCGCCGCGCCGCTCAAGGTCGTGTTGGTTAAGTCAACGTCGAAGGCGGCCACGACCTCGTATCCTTCGGGCAGATGCGCGGCTGCCAAATCGTTTTGCACGTCGTTGAAATAGACGGGCTGCGGGGAGGAGACGGCGTTGGCCGGAATGGTCAGTTGCGCGCCGTTACTCGCGCGCAGCGTGCCGCCGCTTGTGCCGATAAGCACGCCCGTCTTTGTCTGTCGCCCGGAGCGAATCTCGACGTGAACGTTGGCGCTCAGTAATTCCGTGATGGAGTATTCGGTGCGCGTCGGTTTGGCGATGAAGAAGGCCGCCAGACGATTCGGGTGTTCGATGGAGGCCGCCGGATAGGAGTAGAGCACGAAGTCCTGCGCCGGTCTGTCAACGAGCGCGGCGTCTCTACCGCCGAGCAGCTTGTATGTTTCGCCGAAGGTCGCTTCGATAGCCACGCCGGACGGAAGCTGCGTGGGCGCAGTGGCGACGAAGTTGATGGTCGAGCGGGCTGCTGCCGAGTAGTTGGCCGTGCGCGGCATGGCGACGGCGGTGGCTGTGGCGGCATCGAGCGAAGCCGAATCAGCCGGACGGCTTGAAGTTAAAGGTTGTCCGGCGACGGGCGCGGCAGGCGCGTTGGCGTTCGTATCCGCGACGAGGAAAGCGTACTGACCAGCGGCGGGCAGGTCTGCATCAAGCGCGCCATTTGCGCCCGCCGCCAAATCGGTAGCAACGGTCGTCCAGCCGTGTCTCGCTTCGTCGTAATGGGCGAGCACAAGCGGGACGCTCGATGAAAGTCCCTGTGTCTGCGAGATGTGAAGGTGGGCGGGCGTCTGGAAAGAGACTCCGCCGACCGCGTCAAACGGACGTACGTCCACAACCGCGCCGGGCACAGGCGACCAGCCGTAGGGCAAGAGGTTCGCCAAACCCTGCGGCGAGAGAGACGTGACGCGCATGTCTCTCGCTACGGCCAATGCTTCGGGCGCGAAGCTGACTTGCAGGCGTCCGCCATCGCCCGTCGCCGTGCCGCCCGCCGACGTGATTTGATTCGATTGCCCGTCGAACGGCGTGAGGCGCGCGTCGAAGAGCGCCGTTCCTTCAAACGCCGTGACCGTGTAGAGACGTTCGACCGGCGTGTAGCCCTCCTTCGACAGGCGCACGACTCCCGTCGGCGTCGAAGAGATGAGACTGTAGGCTCCGGTCTCGTCAGTCGTGACCGTCGTCTGTCCGTTCAGGACGGCGCGCACGCCGCCGAGGATGTATCCGGTGGCGTCGTCGAAGACGTAGCCGGAGATTCCGCCCGGCCCGGTGGTGCGCGCCTGCGCCGTTGCGACGGAGGTCGAGCCGCTCAGGTCGCGGGCGATGGCCGAAAGCACCAGGGTGTTTCCGGCGGCGAAGGTAGACGGCACGGTGAGCGTGAATTGATACGGCGATGCGGCTGAGACGGCGACGTGCTCGCCGTCAAGTCTGAACTCGACATCGGCGACGCCGATGTTGTCCGTCGCCTGAACGTTAATCTGATACGTGCCGCCGGGCTGGACGGTCGATGGAGCGTCGATGAAGGTAACGTCGGGAGGCGTCAAGTCTCTGACCACCGAGACGGAGGCTTGCGCCTGCTGTCCGAGAGCGTCGGTGGCGACGACGTTGAAGGTGTTCGTGCCTTCCGAGAGCGCGGCGACTTTGGTGTAACGCCCGCCCGACACGCTGGCCGCCTCGCCGTTGACCGTCACGGCGACGGGTTGCGTCGAGAGAGAGAAGAAGTTGCCCGCGAGCGTCAGCGAAGTGGCGGCGAGCACCGCGCCATTCTGCGGATTCGAGATGGTCAACTGCGGCGCGGGAATGCGGTTGCGCGTGACGTGAATCTCTGCGTTGCCTTGATTCTGCGTCGGAGCTTTATCGACCGCAACGACGACGATGCGGTTGTCACCGTATGAGAGCGGAAGATTAGCCAGCGACCATGCGCCTGTCGCTGCGTTGAAATTGGCATCAAGGCCGTTGACCTTGATGCTCTGAATGCCAGCCGCGTTGAGTCCGTCGTCGCTGGCCGTGCCGGAGACGTTGACGCTTGCGTCGTATGTCTCAAGCGGCATCTGCGGGGAGAGAATGACGATGGTCGGGGGCTGCGTGTCGGGGGTGCGGAGCGTGACGTTAATGAAGGCTTCGGCACGATTGGGCGTCGGGGCGGCGTCTTCCGCGATGACGCGGACAAGGTTGGCTCCCTCATTGAGTTGAACTCCGGTCGCCGTCCACTCATGCGTCGTCGGGTTGTAGGTGGCAGGCAGGCCGTTAACTATAACGTGTCGGATGCCCGTCGCGTAGAGTCCTTCATCGATGGCCGTGCCCGTGACGGTAATCGTGGCGTCGGGACTGATGAAATTATTCGACGGCGAGGTGATAGTGACGACGGGGTCAATCGTGTCGGGCGGCGGCACGCGCGTGAGCCGGACGGTCTGCGTCGTGTGATTGCCCGCGTTGTCGCTGGCGTCAACCGTAATGCTGTTGGCGCCGATGATGAGCGCGACGCCGGAGAGAGTCCATGCGCCGTTCTGCGCGTCGAGAGTGGCTGGCGCGCCGTTGACCGTGACGCTCCTGACGCCCGAAGCATACTCGCCGGGGTCGGAGACCGTGCCCGTGACGGTTGTGTTCTCGGCTTCGGTCGTCGAGCCGTCGGCGGGCGATGAGATGGAAAGGCCGGGCGCGGTCGTGTCCGGCGGAGGCGTACGCGTGATGGTGATGCTCTGCGTCGAGATGTTGCCGGCGTTATCGACGGCGCGCGCGTTGATGGGATTCGGGCCGATGTTGTTGAGCGACACGCCGTAGATTGTCCACGTGCCGAGCACGGCATCGAGCGTCGCTTCCATGTCGTTGACGTAGACGTGGGCGACGCCCGACGGATTCGCCCCGATGTCGATAGTCGTGCCCGTCACGGTAATCGTCGCGCTCGTCGTCGTCGAGCCGTTCGACGGGGACGTAATCGTCAAGGCTGGCGGCTGCGTGTCGGGCTGCTGGCGTGTGATGTTGATGCTGACGGGCGCGGAAGAATTGCCCGCCACGTCGACGGCGCGCGCCGTAATCTGATTCGCGCCGAGGGCGAGCGTCACGGAGGTCGTCCACGTGCCAGCCGCCGCGTTGAGCGTCGCGGACTGGCCGTTGACCGTGACCTGCGCGACGCCCGAAGCGTTAGCGCCCGTATCGCTGACCGTTCCGCTGACGGCGATGCTCGCTTCTTCCGTCGCCGCACCATTGGTGGGCGAGGTGATGGCGAGCGTCGGGGGCGTCGTGTCGGGCGGTTCTTGCCGCGTCACGCTGGCGATGGCGGTCGCCTGATTGCCTGCCGCGTCAATGGCGCGTGCCGTCAGCGTATTGACGCCGAGGTTGAGTGGCACTGGATTGGTGGTCGTCCACGTGCCGGTCTGCGGGTTGTAGGGCACTTCCACGTCGCCGACGTAGACGTGCGCGATGCCGCTTTGATTCAGGCCGGAGTCTGCCGCCGTGCCGCTCAGGTTGATGGCTGCCTCGGTGGTGTTCTGCGGGGGAGCGTCGATGGCGATTTGCGGCGGCGTCGTATCCGGCGTCGGCTCGCGCGTGATGGTGACGGATGCGGTCGAGGCATTACCGGCGTTGTCCACGGCGCGCGCCGTGAACGTGTTCACGCCGAGGTTGAGCGGGACTCCGGCGAGCGTCCATGTGGCCGTCTCACTGTCGATAGTCGCATCCGTTCCGTTGACCGATACGCTTCTCACGCCCGATGGATAGGGTTGAGGGTCGGAGACAGTGCCCGTCAACGTCACTGCGGGCGACTGCGTAGTGGAGCGGTCGGCGGGTGAAGTAATGGCAATCTGCGGAGCGGTCGTGTCTGCGGGATTCTGGCGGACAACGGTGATTGATTGCGTGGTGGCATTGCCAGCGCGGTCGATGGCACGCGCCGTCAAGGTGTTGGAGCCCAGGGCGAGCGAGAAGCCCGAGAGCGACCACGTCCCCGTCGCGGCGTTGTAGACAGCGGAACTGCCGTTGACCTCGACACTGGCGACACCTGAAGCATTCACGCCCGTATCGGAAGCCGTACCCGCGATATCAACTGTGGCCGTCGTAAGGGTGGCGTTGTTGGCTGGTGCGGTGATGGCGAGTTGAGGCGACTGTGTATCGGGCGGAGGGGAGACGGACACGTCGCCGTTGATGCGGCTGTCGTTGTTGAAGTGGAGAACGTCAGCGATGACCTGACCGTGGACGATTGAGCCGTGATTGAGATGAACGTGAGCATTGACGGCGCGCACCAGCCCGTAAAGCTCGGATGCATGAAAGAGGTTGGCGTATTTGCCGAGGATGTTGAGGCGCACGTCGCCCGGCTTCGTGTTCGTGCCGAGCAGCATCTTTGCGCTGTCGATATCGAACGAGCCGCCGACGTTGATTATGACCGTGCCAGTGGACTGGATACTGCTGCCCGTGCCGATGTAGAGGGTATCGGAGAAGTTATAGACGCCAGTCGTGAAGTTGAGACGGGAGGCGGCGTTGACGCCGATGCGACCGTAGTTACCCGGAGGCACATTGATAACGAGATTGGGAACATTGACGTTGAGATTGAGGAGAGTGCTCCAATTACCGATGGCCGACACGTCGGCGGCGGTGTCGATGTTGACCGTCCGCGTGCCGTTCGGGGTGGTTACAGAAGTAGGGATGTCGCTGGGCAGGGGCAGCGCGTTTGCACACGTGCGAATCTTGCCGCTGATGACACTTTGATTGTTGAGCGTAATCTTATAGCCGGAGGGAGATGCCGCGCCGCCGTCGGCAACTGTTCCGCCGTAGGTCGAATTGTGGTGGGTGCTGATGAGCGTGGGTGTGCCGACGACGTAGAGGTCGCCCGTAATCGTCGTCCCATAATTGAGCGAAAAACTTTTGCCCGCGAAGACACGCATCGAGCCTTGCACGTGTCCGCTGTTAACCTCGGGTACGTCTCTGGAGATGGCCGCATCGGTGATTGAATTGTCAGGCGTCGGCGCGGGGATGGCTGCGGGTTCGGCTGTCTTTGGGGATGCTGCGTCGGTCGAGCCGAAGAAAGAGCCGACGTAGCCGAGGGCGTCTTTCGTGCCGGAGGCCAGAGTGGAGAAGGCCGGAAGATAACTCTTCCATGCAGTAGAAAGCGCGGCCGCGTGCGTGTGAGAAGTGCGCGTCGAAAGGGTGGCCGCCGCGGCGAAAACCGGCTGGAACAAAATCGTATAGACCAATAGAGCAGCGACTGCGCGATGAACGACGGAGGTGCGCGCGGCATTCAGGGGGGCAGGCGAAGCGGTGCGCCGTGCGGATATGACGCGACCATGCCTCGCACCGCCGCGCCGTCGCGCCGCGCCCGCCGGGCATTTCAGCATCTCGCGCATACGCTGTGAGAAGCGGTGTAATGTCGCATGTGGCATTGGGGCGCGCTCGTCTCGTCTCATGAGATTCATTTCGTTCATCGTTTGTTCGGGGTTGTGCACAGTGCCGTCAGTTCGAGCCTGCGAATGCGGGCGTTTGGGACATAGCCCGAGGGGGCAGGGGCGGCAGCGTGAGTCAAAGAGGTTAGGGCGAAGATTAAGGTTTGGCTTCCGAAGGCTCGCCGCGCATGTCACCCTTCCGTCCAGGTCAACAGAATCGATTCCAGCTTCTCGGAGTCGGGAATCAACCCGTCGAGGCTCCACTCGATTTGGCCGTCCTTGATGCCGTAGACGATGGGAGCGCCGCGTCGCTTGAGAGCCGAGGCCGCACGCCGCGTCGGGTCGGCGTACCAGCAACCTTGAGGCAGCCAGTCGTTACGCTCGGTGAGACGCTTTATCTCTTCGGGCGTCCGCCCCCCGACCACCACTGCGACCTTCTGCGGCAGTTCGTCGAGCGGCGTCTCGCGGTGGAAGACCTTGAAGACATCGTCGCACGAACGGCAGCCCGGTTCGACGTAGATGAGGAGCCACTTCTTCCGCGTCGTGAGTTGGCGGCTTCTGACGGTGTGACCATCGAGAGCCTTCAACTCGAAGTCCGGTAGCGGCGCAGGCGCGACACGCGCGACGGGCGAAGCCGTCGGTGCGAGCGCGAGGGCGAATAACAAGAGGAGGAGTCGGCAACTGTGCTTGGAGATTGGCTTCATAATCTTTACCTACCACCCGCGACGGCTCTGGCCGCCACAGGTTTACCATCCGTGTTAGGAGAAACTCTGGTTGATGCTGCGCCTGCTGCCGTCGGTTTCGCAGGCGTTGGCGCAACGGTTTGCGCCTTCTTCTGCACGTCGGTGGTGACATCACGTTTGAGCGGCGATGCGCTGGCGGTGTTGGGCACGTTGAAGGTCGCCACCTGCGACTTCTCCGTTTCGCTCATCCGGTCGAGCGCGTGCAGGTCGGTGAGATTCATGAGGGCTTCGGCCTGCGCCTGCGCCCCGGCGGTGTCGGTCGCGCCGCGCTGGAGCGTGTAGTGCATGATGATGCGCGTCTGTCCTGCCGGAATCGTCACGTTCCACTCGAAGTAGTGATAATTATGGTTGTTGACGAAGCGCGCGAGCGTGACGGGCGACGCTGCGCCCGGGCCGCCCATCACGAAGGCCGTCGAGAGCGCCTCGGCGCGTTTGCTGTCAATCACGACGTAGTGGTTGCCGTTCGCAGACGGAGCGACGACCACGCGCGCCTCTTCGCGCGCATTAATCCAGCCCTCGATGCGCGCCCGCACGGTGATGTCCGTACTGGTCGGGTTCGTGAGCACTTCGAGATAGCGCGCGAATCCGCCAGTCTGCGGCGAGTAGACTTTGCGCGTGTAATGAAGGCCGTTGATACCGACGGGGCCGCTGATGAAGCCGCGCCCGTCATCCGTCTTGAGAGCGTAGTTCACATAGGGCGGGTAATCGTCACCGTTGAGCAGGAAGTAGCCGGAGCCCGAGTAAGCGTAGAGGTCGCTGTCGTCGGTGGTGCCGCCGGAGTCAAGTTCGCCGCCGCTCCAGAAGTCGTAGCGGAAGCCGTCGTCGCCGTCGAGATTGAAGAGGTCGCCGAAAACGTTACCGCCGCCGAGCGTGACGTTGAAATCGGTGAGGCCGGAGACGGTCAGGTTGCCGTTCGTGTAACCACCGTTCCGCCAGTCGCGCGGGTCTGAAGTTTCGGCGCGCACAAGACCGACGGGTACACCCGCGAGGGCGTAAACGCCGTTGCTGTCCGTTTTGGCGGATTGGCGGTATCCGCTGCTATTGCCCGCGCTGGCGAAGCCCTCAATCTTGACTGAGATGTTCGTGACGGGCGTGCCGTCAGCCCTCAAGACTCTGCCCCTGATGCTGCCGGTCGCCAGCATGTTGATGGTGAAGGTCGTCGTCGCGTTGGGAGTGGTGAGCGTGCCGTTAGCCAGCCCGTAGAAGTATGAAGATGTCGCGGTGTCGCGTGCCTGAATGACGAAGGAGCCGACGGGTATGCCTTCGAAGGTGTAGCTGCCGTCGGCGTTCGTCATGGTGTAGCGCTCATAAGTGAGGCCGGGAGCCGAGATGACGAGTCTGATGTTGGCCGCCCGCGTCGTGCCGTCGGCACGGTAGACGACGCCGGTGACAGTGCCCGATTCCGGCACGGTGATGTTGACCGTCGTGTTGTCGCCGCTGTTGACGAGCATCCCCGTAGCCATGCCAAAGAGACCCTCATTGTTGCTGTCTTCAGCCGTCAGGGTAACGAGGCCGAGGCCGACGCGCTCGAAGGTGTAGTTGCCCTCGGCGTCGGCGGAGGTATATCGCTCGTAACGGTGTCCTTCGACGGCGAGCATGACGTTGGCGAAGGGCACGGGCACGATGTTGCCCGTCGCATCCTTGATGGTCACGCGGCCGCTGACCGTGCCCGAGGGCGGCAGGCTCATGTTAACCACCACGGGCACGGCGGTATCGACAATCGTGCCCGCCCCGAATGTCGTGAGGCCGGAGTCGCCGTCCTGCGCTGTCAACGTGAAGTCACCAAGCTCCGCCCCGGCTACCGCGTAGTTACCGTCTGCGTCCGACGACCCGTAGAGAGTTTGCGTATAGCCATCGGGGACGCGCTGGTAGAGATAGACACTCGGATAGGCGACGGGCGTGCCGTCGGCAAAAGTGACCCTCCCTTTGACGACCGAGAAGGGAAGAGTGAAATTAAACGTGCGCGTCTCTCCCTCGCTCTCGAAGCGTCCTGAGCTTTCGGCCAGCACAGTCCAGCCTTGATACCGGCTCGCACGCACGATAAAGCCCTGCTCGCCAAACCTGACGTTGTTGAATTCATACTGCCCGGTGTTGGTGTAGGCGCTGGCGAAGGTGCTGCCGCTAGCCGCGTCTATGACCTCCATAAATACCCATTGAGAGGCCGACACAGTCTCTCCGTCCGCCGCATAGAGCGTGCCGTTAATGTTGCCGGAGAAGGCTGCGCGCAGAGTGATGTTGACGACCTGATTGTTGTCTGCCAGACGAACCACGCCCTTCGACGAGGCGATGAATTGCCCCGTGCCCGCCTGCTGCGTTCGGATGGAGAACTCGCCTTCGGGCACGGCGGGAATATCGACGACGCCGTTTGCGCCGGTCGTGCCGACATGACGCATGTACTGCCTTATGCTGTCTTGAATGAAGACCTGCGCGTTGGCAAACGGCGTGCTGTCGGAGTTGAGCACCGTGACACGCACTGTGGCGTGCGCGGGCAGGGTCAAGTTAAGCGTCAGGGTTTCGCCATCACCGTTGATGACGTTGTTGGGCACCTCTCTTCGCAAGTTGCCGTCGTTCGGATTGGAGGCGCGAACGATGAAGGGGGTGCCCGTTTTAATCTGGCTGAACGTGTAATAGCCGTTGGTATCGGTGTAGGTGTAACGGTAAGGCACGTTGGTGCCGTAGAGTTCAGTGTAGCTACCAGCGGCGGGCGTGCCGTCAGGGTAGAGAACGCGCCCGGTGACGACGCCCGTCCCGGGCAGCGTCACGATGGTCGAGACGGTTTCGCCGTGAACACTGATGCGTCCCGGAGAATCTCCGTAGACAGAGGTATTCGAGTTGTAAGCGCGGAGGATGAAGTTGCCGACGGCGATATGCCGGATGGTGAGGCGTCCCGCTGCATCGGTGTAGCCGATATGTCTAAAGTATTGGCCGCGCGCTTCCTCACTGATATGTACCAGCGAGTGGGCGACGGGGCTGCCGCCAGCCAGATTGACCTGTACCTGCACCGTGCCGGTTCCAATCAGGTTCAGGTCTTTAGTGAGTATCTGATCGGTTCCAATCGTCACCAGTGTGGTCGTCGGGATGTCCGTATTTGGCTCGTAAGCCTCCAGCGTGTAGGTGCCGTTGGGTACGTGGCTCAAGGTGTATTGTCCGGCAGCATCCGAATTGACTTCGCGGTAGAAGCACCAGTAACAACCGGGCTGGTACAAACGAACGCGGACGCTTGCGGGATTGCCGCCAGCATCGCGCACCGTGCCTGTCACTGTTCCCGTCGGTTGGAGGGTCACGTCCTGTGTCGTGACCTGCCCGGCAGTGACCAGAGTGGCCGCCGTGCCGGTGTTGACGCCGCCCTGCGGGTGCCGGACGCGGGCGGTAAGCAGGTAGCTACCAGCCGGTAGACCCGTCAACTCGAAACTGCCGTCCTGTTGAATCGTGAAATCGGCGTCGTAGTTATCAATGCGGAGGGTGATGGTACCGCCACCAGTGGCTACCTCGCCGCTATGCCGCCGCACGAAGCCGCGAATGATGCCCGTGCCCCCGAAGACGACATTTTGCGTGACCGTGGTCTGCCCCGGCGCGAAGCTTCCATTAACCGCCGGTGAAAATCGGCGTGTGTGCGGGTGCCAGCCGACGAGGGTGAAGTCGTCGATGGGTATCGGCTGCGAAGCGCCGTCGTCCCAACTGGAGGCGAAGGAGAAAGCGCCGTTCGCGTCGGTGTTATACCAGAAGGTTCTGCCGAAGAGAGGGTTCTTGCTCTTGAACTCTACCTGTCCGAAGCGAATCGAAGTCGCGCCGTCGCCAGCCAGCAGTCGCCCGTTGATAGTGCCGTTCAAGCTAGGCAGCGGCGCGAGCGTGCTGAGGCCGCCGCTCGGAACGGCGAAGTTACGAATCGCGGCAATCTCGGCGTCGCTCAACCCGCTAAGGACTTCGGGCGGCAGTTGCGCGAGCCGCTCGGCCGAAGCACGCGCTCCGGCACGGCTAAGTTGCTGGACGCCGAAGTGGAGATAGGCCACCGTGCCGCCCGCCGGAATCGTCACGTTATTCCACTGGTAGGAAATCTGCGCCGCGCGCGGGTTGGTAAAGCTGACTTCACCGACGCGTTCGGGAGCGTTCGCGCCGTCAAAGACGAAGCTGAGCGCAGGCAGCGAGGAGTAGGAGAGGAAGGGGTCTTGGTCGTCGCCATCGTCGACGACAGCCCAACGGTCAGGGGTCGTTGCGTCGGCGACATCCAGCGTCGTGTCGCCGCTCGAAGTCGAGACGAGGTTGACGAGGTTGTTGCCGTCGTTGGTGAAGTAAGAGTGACGGATGTTACTCATGACGCGCACGCCGACCGTCATGGGGCTGGAGGTCGGGTTGGAGAGAATCTCTACGTAGCGCGCAAAGTAGCCGTCGCGCGGCGTGTAGATTTTGCGAGTCACTTCGAGGCCCGCAAGGTTCTGCTGGCGCACGGCGATTTCGCGCCCGTTCTCTTCCTGCGTGCCGATGGTGACGCCGTTGAAGCGGTACGGCGAACCACCGGCGATGATGTCGAGGTAGAACGCGCCGCGATTGGTGTTGTTGTCGCCGGTGTAAGCGGCGCCGAGGCCGTAGCCGATGGAGCCGTCGGGCTGAATATCGAAGTAGGCGTTGTTAGCGTCGTAGCGATACTGCGGCAGAAGGACGGTATTGTTCAGGAGTTGAATGTCGGCGTTGACGCTCTGACCGTGCTGCGTGATTTCGCCGAACGTCTCGCCCTGCTGTCGTCGGTAGGAGTCGTTGGCAGTCACGCTGAACCTGCCGGTGGGAACGTGGTTGATGGTATAGACGCCGGATGCATTCGTCATCGCGCTGTGATAGCCGCCGACCGCGCTGTTGAGGCTGCGGATGGAGACGTAGAGAAGCGGCACGGGCGCACCCGTCGTGTCGAGCACGCGCCCGGTGACGGTTCCGAGTCCAATGAGCCGGAGGTCGCGCGTCACGGTCTGGCCGTTGGCCGAGAGCGTCACGTTACTGACGCGGTCGCGGACGCGCTCGCTGCCTGCGATGACCTCAACCACGTCGAGGATATAAGTGCCGAGCGGCTGGGTCTCGAAGCTGAATGCGCCATCTTCTGCGCTCGTCGTCTGGCGCACAGGCCAACCGTAATGGCTGTCGAGGAGTCGCACCGTCAGACCGCCGCGCGGCGTGGTGCCGTCCACTCCGAGAACGCGCCCGGCAATCGTTCCGGCAGGCTGCAACTGAACATTGACCTGCGCGACTGCGCCCGCCGTCACGCTGCCATTCGTATAGCCGCGCAAACCCGTAGTTTGGTCGAAGGCCGAAATGTTGAAGTTTCCGGCCAGCACGTTTTCCAGCGTCACCTTGCCGTCGTTCCCCGTCGTGCCCTGCTTCCCTCCGCCAAACTGTGTCTGGCTTGAGAGGCTTACTTCCGCTCCGCTGACGAGGTTGTTGAAATTGTCGCGGACTGTAATCACGACGCGCCCGACGCCGTTCATGATGACGTTGACCGTGCGTGTCTCGCCGTTGGCGTTCACCTGATTAGCCTGTTGTCCACGGTCGCCCGTCGCCGGGTCGGTCACGTCGAGAACGAAACTGCCGAGCGGCACGAAGTCTATGGTGTAACGTCCGTTGGCGTCGGAGACGAACACGCCGCCGTGCGAATTGAAGTTGTCGGCGTGGAGCACGACGCGCGCACCTGCGAGCGGCGTCGTGCCGTCGGCGCGGAAAATAACGCCCGTCACGATGCCGGAGGCGACGAGTTGAATGTTGCGCTGTAGGCTGTCGCTGAACGATTCGATTGAGCCGCTGGCGCGTCCGCGTAAGCTGCCGCCCGGATTCATCGCCGTGACGACGAAATCGCCGATGCCGATGTTGTCGAACTGGTAGCGTCCATCCGCGCCCGTCACCATGTTGAACGCACCGTTGACGGCTGCCACCGTCACGGAGGCGTTGGTGACCGGCTGATTGGCTTGGTCGAGGATAATTCCCGCAACTGTTCCGCCGAGGTCTGGGACAACCGTCACAGTGCGCGAAGCGACGGCAGTCTTGCCGAGGTCGTCTGTCACGGTGGCCGTCACGGTCAACTGCGTGATGCCTGTCGGCACCACGTACTGCACGCTGTAAGGCGCGGCATTATCATTGCCGACGTTGACGTTGTTGGCGGTGAATTGAACCCGCGCGACGCCCGTGTTGTCCGAGGCGTCAGCGCTGAGGTTGATGTGCTGGTTCTCGGCGACCGGAGCGTCTTGCGCCGGACTGGTCAGGCTGACGGTGGGCGGCGGGTTGAAGGTGGTGAAGTTTGAGGTGAAGGGCACGGGTTGGGCGTTGCCCGCCACGTCGCGTTGTCCTGAGATGTTGACGGTGTAAAGCCTGCTCTCGCCGAGCGGAGTCGAGGGTGTGAAGGTTGCGACCTTGCCCGTCGCATCGAGCACGACAGCGCCCGCGACCTGCTCGCCCGCAGACGCCCCGGCGGTCAACTTCATGACGCTCATGAAATCCTGTGAGGGTTCGAGCGGCTCGCTGAAGGTGACGACGATGGCGGAAGATGTCTCCACCTCCTTCGTGTTTGCAGACGGTGTGATTGAAGTAACTGTCGGCGGTGTCTCGTCGGAGGTAACGAAGTTTGCCGAGACGTTTCTTTCGAGATGATGGCCGACGCGGTCTTCAACATCGGTAGTGATGATGATGGTATAGGTCGCCGTGTCGTTCAGGCGTTGGGTTGGCCGGAGGGTCGCCACGCGACCGTCTTCCGAGAGCGAGACGCCGATGCCGACGCCCGCGCTGCCCTGCCTGAGTCTGAGCGAGCCGGAGTGAACGCTGCCCGGCTCGGCTGGTTCAGAGAAGGTGATGTTGATGACAGGCGCATTGTTGGTGATGCCCGTCGCTCCGTCGGGCGGAACAATCGCGCTGACGGTTATCGGCGTGCCGTCGATGCGCGTCTCGCCGACATTGAGTTCCTGCCCGTTGGTTGCGAGCGCGAGGCCGCCGATGCGCGCTTTCGCCCCGGAGACATCGTTGATGCTGATAAAGACGCCGCCCAGCGGGATGTTGTCGAACGACCATGCCCCCTGTGCATTCGTGTGCGCGTAGAAGCGTTGCTGCCCGGTGGTACGCGAAAGCGTGAGGATGACATCCGCGCCGACGACGGGCGCGCCGCCGTCCTCCGACTTCACTGTGCCGACGATGCGACCCGCATCCTCAAGGCGCATCGTGAGATTCATCGTCTGGTTCGCAGTAAGTTGGCCGGAGGCTGTACCGACTCCGACGCGATTCGGAGCGGTCAGCTTGAGCGAGAAGGAGCCGACGGGCGCGCCCTTAATCTCGTAATGGCCGTTGGCCTGCACCGCCGCGATGATGATGACAGGCGAGCCCCACACGTCGTTCGTATAGGTGATAGTTCCGATGGCGAGCGGCGAGCCGTTGCTGTCGAGCGCGAAGCCTTCGATGTGGGCGGTTCCGGCCAGCGTCACGTCGGAATTGATGGTTGCGCCGGGCTGCGTTCCCGTCACGGGTGTGGCCTCGCCCCGGTCGTAGCCAGTCGGGGCTTCGACCCGCACGCGCACTTCTCCCAGAGGGATGAACTCGATGCGATATGCGCCGTGCTCGTTCGTCGCGGCGCGGAAGGTGCGCCCGCCGACGAAGACCGTGACCTGCGCGCCCGCGACGGTTTGCGTCCCGCCCTGTTTGTAGACCGTGCCGATGAGCGTCTGGCTCGCTTCAAGCGTCACGTCGATGACCGTGTCGGCCAGCGGCTCGACGACGCCGGAGATTGTGCCGAAGGCCGAGCCGGTCTGCCCGCCCGGTGCGTCCGAGACGTTGACCTGCACTCTGCCGACGGGAATCCCCGTGAAGCGATAACGGCCGTCGGCATCGGTCGTCGCGCGCAGACTCGCCCCGCGAATGCCGGAGCCGTCCGCATAGATTTGCACCAGCGCGTGGTCAACCGGATTGCCGTTGGCCGTCACGCGTCCGGTCACAGCGCCTATGGAGAGCAGTTCGACGTTGACCGTCGCTACCTCGTCCTGAACTGTCAGCCGACCCGCTGAGCGACCGACCCGACCCGTGCGATTGTCGAAGATGTCGAGCGTGAAGTCGCCGACAGGGACATTGAGGAAGGTGAAGGAGCCGCGCTCCTCATCCGTGTCGGAAGTGATGGTGAACCCGACGGAGCGACCGCCGAGCCGCAACTCGACATCGCTCAGACCGATTGGCGTGGTGCCGCCCGGCATGAAGACCTTGCCCTTGACCGTGCCCGACGCGTGCAATTGAATCGTCACTTCGACCGTCGAGCCGACCGGCACGATGGCATCCGCGCGGCCTCCCAAGCCTCTCTGCGATGCGGAGATGGCATAGCGGCCTTCAAAGAGGTTGGCAAACTCAATCACGCCGCCGCTGTCGGGCGTAATCTCTGCGAAGCGTTGATGGTTCGGGAAGTTGCTGCCGCTGACAGTGATATGGCCGCTCTGCGCCGGATTGCCCGCGCCGTCGATGACGCGCACGCGCAGTCCGCCCGTGCCGAGCAGGCGCATGTCGAAGACCGCGTCCTTGTTCTTCCCGACCGAGATGTAGATGCGATTGGTGCGCCCCGTCAGCGTGTCGGTGGCCGTGAGTGCGTAGTTACCGGCGGAGAAGACTTCCGCGAATTCGTAGTATCCATTCTCGTCCGTCCGCACGGTGACATCGGCCAGCGAGCCGCCGCTCAGAGCGACGCGCACGCCCGCGCCGACGGGCGTCGTGCCGTCGGGCTGGAAGATATGGCCTTGAATCTTGCCAGTGAGCGTGCTGACGAGCGTGAGATTGACCTCGGTGTCGCCGCCCGGCGCGAGGATTCCGCCTTCGCTCACGCGCGTCGGGAAGAAGGCGTTTGAAGTCGTCAGGCGGAACTTGCCCGGATTGATGCCATGAAGCGAGTAACTTCCATCCGCCGCCGACTGAACGGAGAGCGGCTGCGCGTCCGTGTCGATGATGCCGAAATATGGGCCAAGCGTAAGGATGGGGTGCGAGACGTAGGCGGTAAGTTGTGCGACGGTCGGCGTCGTGCCGTCGGGCTGGTAGATTTTGCCGTGAATGCTGCCGGGACGGAAAGTGGCGTTGCGTATCAACGTCTCGCCGCTCAGAACGATGACGGGCATGTTGACGGCTAGACCTTTGCCCGTGTCCACGAAGCGCAGTGTCAACTGTGAGTTAGGTCGCACGTTTTGCAGCTTGTAGTTGCCTTGCGTATCGGTTTCGGCGATGTTCGTGCCATCGGTCGTGACCTTCACGCCCGGCGCGGGCACGGGCGTCGTTGTTCCCTCCTTGACGATGAAGACGCGGCCTTCGAGTTGCGCCGGACGCAGAATCGAGATGTTGATGTTTGAAGTAATTTCTCCGAGGCGGACGAGTGCGAGAGCTGAGCCGGAGAGTCCCGTATTCGGGTCGGTGGCGGAGAGGGTGTGATTGCCCGCCGGTAATTCAAGCAGGGTATATTCGCCCTGCGCGTCGGTGCGTACGGCGCGACCCCCGCCTGTGACGTGAGCGTTCGCAATGGGGATGCCGTTCTCGTCTGTCACACGCCCCGTCACAGACCCTTGTCCGGGCAGAGTGATGAAGACGCCGCTTATTTCGGGCTGCGCCGGAGAAAGCTGCACGGACTGTGAAGCGAACAGACCTGTGACGTAATCCCTCACCTCAAGAGAGACCGAGCCGATTGGCAGATTCGATATTTTGAACTCGCCATCGCGCCCGGTGTAGTCGTAACCGACGGCGATGGCTCCGTCGCCTCTGTTGGAGGGGAAGCCGGGAATGCGTGCGTAGGCGACGACCAGCGCGCCGACGCCGGGGCTGCCGTCAGGCCGCACGACGCGACCGCGCACACTGCCTGAAAGCTGCTGCAAAGAGACGTTGACGGTAGCCGTCAGCCCCGGCCCGTCGATGTTACCTGCGGCGAGTCCTGAAGCGAGGCGCAAATCTCCCGACCCGACCGAGATGACCGACACGTTGCCGACCGGAATATCTTCGACCAGATAACGACCCTGCTCGTCGGTCTCGGTCACCTTCGTCCCGATAGCGTCTAAACTGGGGACGACCTGCACGAACGCCTTGGCGACAGGTCTGCCGCCGCTCGTCACCGTGCCCTGCACGTTGCCGCGCGCGAGGAAGACGAGGTCGAAGACCATGTGTTGGCCGTCGTAGGCAACGGAAGAACTGAGACGTTTCTCGGAGCGTGTGACGGGGTTGTTGACGGTGATGCTCAGGGGCGCGCAATCGCCGTCGCGCACGTAATCAATCGAATAACGGCCTTGCTCGTCCGTGTAGCGCACGGCGATGGGTGTGGGCGGCGGCGGGATGAGCGCCGCGCCGTCTTCGCATTCCCGCGACCAGTAAACGACTGGCGCATTGGCGACGGGCGTGCCGTCGGCGTTCATCACGCGGCCTGTCAAATACGCGCCCGGCGGTCGCCCCTGCGGCGAGACGCGCGCGCCGATGACGACACTGGACGGCGAAGGCGTCAGAGGCATCCTGCGCGAATCGTAGAGGCCGGACATGCTGAGTTCGCGCTGAATGTATGGGCCGACGGGCGCGTCGAGCGCGACGAAGGCGAAGCGGTCTCCGTAGTCGAGCTTAGCACCCGTCACTTTCACAGTGCCGCCCACCATCTCTGGCGGGTTGGAGTTCTTCAACGCGCCGCCCACGACCTTGTAGCGGCTGATTGTTTCCGCCTCGGTCTTCGACATCGGCTTCGAGAAGAGAACGCCGACGAGCCGACCATACTTGTCGCCACCCGCCAGCACCTCCGGCGTCACCTGAATAACGCCCACTACTTTCGGCGCAGGCTGGTTGAGCGTATTGACGTTGGCCGCGCCGAGCGATTGCCAGACGCCCGCACGCAACTCTTCGAGCACGGGAGCGACCGTGACGTTGAGAGGTCTGAAGACGATGCGATGCTTGCTGTCCTGACCGACCTGTACGCCGCTCCATGTGAGATGACGATAACTGCGACTCGTAGCCGCGACGAGGAGCGAGAGGTCAACCGTGCCCGCCTGCCAGCCGTGCAATTCCAGCGTCCACTGGTTCGGGTCGGGATTGGAAACGACGAGCATTTGGCCGACCGTGCCCGTGTGCTCGCCGTTGAGCGGGTCAACGGCGTCGAGGCGCAGCGAGCCGCCCGCCTGCAAGTCGCCGAATCGCTCGCCGCCGTTCGCACCGAAGCCGACGCGCTGCCCGCCGCTGCTCACGAGCCGCGCGCCAAACGCAGGCGAGCCGGGCGTCTGCGTAGCGAGCACGGAGATAAACTGCGAGCGCGGAGATTCGGCGTTGGCGAACTCCTGATGCAACTCAAGCGGCGACAGCGTCGTCTGCGCCGACGTGAGTCGCTTGAAGAATTCAGCGCCGAGACTGTCATACCAGAGATACCCCGCCGGAGTGTTGCGCGTCGCGTCGCCGAACCCTCCGTCGGGCTTCAACTCGCCTTGCCAGTCGCGCATCAGCGTGTCGAGCGTGACCGTCACCGGCTCGCCGAAATCCGCGCGCATGCCAGCAATACCCATCTCGACGGCGCGCGCAATCACGGTCTGCTTCGCCACAGGCGCGACGCCTGATGGCAGCGAGCCGGGAGGCGCGTTGGCGACGCTCCACGCCTGCCCGAGCAGTTGTCTGCCAGCCTCGACCACGTCGGGCGGCAGGTGTTTGACGGGGTCGGGCAGAATCAGCGACTCGGGCGACAGGGGCACGTTGCGGTCGCCCACGCCCGTCACCAACGTAAGACCTGCGCTGACGCCCTCGCCAACCTTGACGTAAGAAGCCGTCACTGCTCCGGTCACGTTCGCTCTCAATTTCCACTTGATGGTCGCCGAATCCTTGCTTGGAATTTCCTCTTTGAATTCTCGCCGTCCGTTGTCGGCTCCGATAAGTTCGGCTCCGCTGATGCTGTTGGCATTGAGTTGCGCGAACGCGCCGCGAATGGTGGTGGCGCCGGAGTTGAACATGGTCATGCCGAGTTCATACTGTTGACCGGCGCGCACGACGGACGGATGCGTGAAAGTGACGGCGAAGCTCGCGTCGCGCACGAGCACCGCGCCCGGCACTGCGCCCGACACTTGAACGGGCCCGGTCGGCAATCCGTCGAGCGTCGCGCTGAGGTCGAAGTTGACGGTGTGCAAACCCTCTTTCAAGCCTTCAAGCAGGAATGTTCCCTGTCCGGACTGCCCCGGCGCGAAACTCATGGTGTCGTCGGACGTGCCGTATTTTCCGTCTGCCCCGAGGCCATGCAGGTCAAGCTCTGTCACCCTTCCGGTGGTTTGCGTCTCGGCGATGCGAAGCGGGTCGTCGGACGCGTCGGCAGGCGTTCCGTTGTCTGGGAGCTTGGCCTTCGCGTGGAGATTGCGCAGCACCAGAGGCGTGCCGTCGGGCGCGCCGTTGGCAACAATCACAATCGCCTCGAAGAATTGATGGAGGAAGCCGACACGCCCCGGGAAGACGATGACGCCGGGAATGCGTATCGGCTCGCCGTCGAACTCAGGAGGCTCGGAGCCGCCCGTCTCGCTGCTCTCTCCACCCGAGTTCTGGGTCAGCATGACGGGCACGATGGTCGGCATGTCGATGCCCGGCGCGTTAATCGTCGGAGTTCCAACGACGGGACGCGGGTCGGCGACGCGGACGTTGGGAAAAGCGACGGGGATACTGATATTGCGAGCTTCGGAGGTAGTTCCTAGTCCTAAAGTGAAATTGAATGCGCGGTATGAATCATCGTTGAGGACAATACCTGCCTGTCGAATCTCTTCGAGGGATAACTCGTTAACGTGAACTTCTGAAATCAGAATCCTTTCTATCACCACGATGCCGCACGAATCCGGCGTCACGGCAGCTACCACGGGCGCACCTTCCGCGCCCGTATCCACGACACGGAGGTTCTGCAAAACGTGGTCGCCCGCGCGCGAGAGCGCAGGTATCGGGAGCATCTGGCCGACGGGCGCTTCAATCATGAGCGGCGCACTCAAAGATGGCCCCGTCAGTTCGCCGCGCACGCGGAAGTTAGGATTGAGTCCGGCCACGACCTGAGACGGGTCAGTGCCTTCCGGCACTTGCATGGTGGCGAGCACGCCAGTCGGCGTATTCTTCGGCACAGTTTGAGTCGCGGGGCTGGCCGTCACAGCCAATCCAATCAAATCGAAATCGGCTGCGGCCAGAATGGGCGCGAGTGAATCGGCTGCTGCCATTCCGGCCTCTGCCGTCACGGTTTCGCGCGCGGTCGGCTGCACAGCTTGGGTCGAACCCGCACCAGCGGCACGCGCTTTCGACGGTGCAGCTTTAGGCTGCGCGGTCGGACGCTTGGGTCGAACCCCCGCGCCGCGTGTGCCTTGATCCTGTGCGTCAACGCTCGTCGGAAACGGCTGCCCACCCAACAACAGTGCCACACAAATCGCGACCATAGAGAAGGCGATGAGCCATGTTCTTTTGCGAGCCGCTCGTCGTCGATGCCCGCCTGCCGTCGGCCTGCTCCGCTTCGTCGTCTTTGTTAATGCCATGTGGATTTTCATGACTCTCATTAAATAGAGGTTTCGGGGTGTCAAACGGTGAAGTCACCTGTGGAGCAGATAGCTGGTGGCAGTCACGGAAGGATTGAAGATAAGCTGCTGCCGCTTTCTTACTGGCTTGCACGGCAGAGTTAAGAAAATAGGGAGCGACCTTGTGGCTCGGTCGCGCGGGGACAAACTCAAAAAACCGTTATTACTCGACGTACCCGGTGAAGCTAACTAACCTCTCCTGCGGATTCGTTCAGTTGGCGAACGCACGGCTTTAGACTACGTCTGATACTCCGCGCCGTGCTCTCCTAGCTCGCTCGACGGGTGTCAGATTGATTCTGATGAATGCGGAATAGTGTCTGATACAACCACTCTCAACTTGAGACTCATACCTTATGCTTCAGCATCAATCACAGCGCGGCCTTCTGTCATGGATGCTCATGCTCAAGTTGCTAATCGCAGGTAGCTTCAGTAACTCTTGGGTTTGTTAGCTGCTAGTGACTTCAGGTGCCGTAGTAGCCAACTGATTCAGGCAGGTTCATGGCAGGAGAAATAACGAATTATTTCTTCTGGAGAAAGACGAATAGCAGTAAGGTGAAGCTGCGTTGGAGCGACATCACCAACTGATTTTTACTGAGGTGAGAGGTTTACACATCTCTCGACCGAATTGATGAGGGCGCAGCCTATAACAGCCTCGGAGAAATTGTCAAGGATAAATTCTGCTGTCTATGGGCACAGCTAAAACATTACAGTTAATGCCACAGCAAAATGTCGGTAGATTGCTCCTGCTGCCCGCAGGAGCAATAATTCTCTCGGAATCACCCTCGTGAATCAGAATAAGTCCCAATCCGGGGTTACCGCGAGATGGGCAAGTCGCTGGAAGACACTCCGCCATCATCAGCCTACGAACTCCCTGCCTGGAAGCTCTTAAAGCATTGTGAAGCGCGCACCTCTTACTCTGGAGGCCCGTCAGGTCATCGCACCCTTCAAGGGTTCTTTATCTACGGCTCGATACGCCCGCGAAGTAATGTGCGTTCGTAGCATGGCTCGTCTAGTTATGCATCGGCGTCACATTGCACAAACCCTGCGCCGCGTGCGCTTCGGGAGAAGGTCTTTATGTCGATGCTCAAGCATGTAAACGAGTTTTTGATACGAAATAACCTAGCAGCCGCGCGGCCTGTGCGAGACTCCCCTCCGAGTAGTAGACGTGTTCCATTTAATTTCCATCTGCCGCTCTCTTGAAATTGGAGAGGGAAACGATGGCTTTAGCCGAGGAGCCGTCCGGTTACTCAGTAATGCGTTGAGTGGGTGCGAAAACTATCTGCGGGGCATTATTTTCCGCTGAAGTTGGGTCAGTGTTAGAAGCAGGCGCGGAGGTGTGCTAAATTCTTGTCCCCGACCCGCGCTCGCCTTTGCTGCGCTGAGAACCTGAAACGCACTTATGACAAATCCCACCTCGCATGAAGTCACTCAACTGCTCGCGGCTTGGGGAGACGGCGACGGAGAGGCTCTCGAACGGCTCGTTCCCGTCGTTCATGCAGAATTGCGTCGGCTCGCCCGCCGCTATCTGAGCCGCGAGCGGCAGGGGCACACGTTGCAAACTTCCGCACTCATCAACGAAGCCTACGCGCGACTCATCAACTGGAAGGAGGCGCGCTTCGAGAACCGTGCACACTTCTTCGGGGTCTCGGCGCAGTTGATGCGTCGCATCCTTGTGGATTTCGCTCGCTCACGTCCGCGTGCGGAGGGCGAAGTAGCTCGCCACGTCCCGCTCGACGAAGCACTAGTCGTCTCCGCTGAACGCGACCCCGACCTAGTTGCGCTCGACGAGGCGTTAGTCGAATTAGCCAAACTCGATGAGCGCAAGGCGCGCGTCGTTGAGATGAAGTTCTTCGGCGGGCTGTCAGTTGAAGAGATGGCCGAGGTATTGAAGGTCTCCGAAGTGACAGTCATGCGCGAATGGGCGAAGGCGCGTGCGTGGCTCTACCGCGAATTGAGCGCGAAGGGCGAGGATGCAGGCTGAGCGCTGGAAACAGGTGGACGAACTGCTCGACGCGGCGTTGGAACTGGAACATGCCGAGCGCGCAGCCCTGCTCGACCGTGCTTGCGCGACCGACCCCGACCTGCGCCGCGAAGTCGAATCGCTACTCGCGGCGCACGACCGCGCTGGTCACTTTATCGAGGAGCAGGCATTTGAAGTGGCGGCGCGCGGACTCGTACACGAACACGAGGCGGCGGGCAGTTTAATAAGCGACGATGCAGTGCCGAGGAGTTTAGGCCCGTATCGGGTTCTGTCTCTTCTCGCGGCGGGCGGCATGGGCGAAGTCTACCTCGCGCGTGACACGCGGCTTGGTCGTCCGGTTGCCTTGAAACTGCTGCCGACAGAGTACACGGGCGACCCCGAACGCATCAGACGCTTCGAGCGAGAGGCGCGCGCCGCCTCCGCCCTCAATCATCCCAACATCGTCACCATCTACGAAATCGGACAGGAAGACGGCGTGTATTTCATCGCCACCGAATACGTCGAAGGCCGGACGCTCAGACAGGTTCTAGCTCACGCACGCCCGTCGCTGGACGAATCAATCGCCCTCGCCTGTCAAATCGCCGACGCGCTCGCGGCGGCACACGTCGCGGGCATCGTCCATCGTGATGTGAAGCCGGAGAACGTTATGGTCAGGCCGGACGGCTACGTCAAAGTCCTCGACTTCGGCATCGCCAAACTGACCGAGCAATCGTCGCCCGACGACGCTTCCGAACACGCCTCCGCGTTGTTGCAGACCGCCACAGGCACGGTCATGGGCACGGCGGCCTACATGTCTCCCGAACAATCTCTCGGACAGGAGGTTGACCAACGGACAGACATCTTCTCGCTCGGCGTTGTGCTCTACGAACTGTTCACGGGTCGCCATCCTTTTCGAGGCTCGACCCCTGCGGCCACCTTCGACGCCCTCCTCAACCGCGAGCCGACGCCGCTCTGCGGCCACGATTCGGGGCTGCCGGATGAGTTGGAGAGGATAGTCTGCCGCGCGCTCGAAAAGGAGCGAGAGAGACGCTATCAGAATGTCTCCGAACTGGGCGTTGATTTGAGAGGCGTCGAGCGCAACCTCTCCACCGCGCCTTCTCTCGCAGGTCAATCGCGCGTGACGCGTACGCCCGCATCACGCGCGGGGCGCGCATCGCCGCGACTCGCACGCGGTCTGCTGATGCGCCAAGCACTCGCGTCGCTCCTGCTCGTCGCCATCGTCGGAACAGTCGCTTTCTTCGCATGGCGGCGAGCCGCGCCGGAAGTCGAGAGCGTAGCGTCGTCTCCCTCCCGCAGTTTCAATTTCGTCCAGTTGACAGACCAGCCGGGTGTGGAATGCTTTCCGAGTCTTTCGCCGGACGGAAGCCTCGTCGCTTATGCCGCGCGCGGGTCAGGGAACTGGGACATCTACTTGCAGCGCGCGGGCGAGAAGACGGCGGCTAACCTGACCCAAAGCTCCCTGAGCGACGAGACACAGCCAGCCCTCTCGCCCGATGGCCGGAGTCTCGCCCTTCGCTCCGAGCGCGAACGCGGCGGCCTCTACCTGATGTCTCTCGTGGGCGGCGCGACGCGACGCTTGACAGACTTCGGCTATCATCCCTCCTGGTCGCCCGATGGACGCGAAATCGCCTTCGCCACGCACGACATCAGCGACCCGAACGCGCGGCGGCTCGACCAGAGCATCACATGGGTGGTCAACGTCGAAACCGGACTCAAACGCCAACTCACGGACGGACGCAGCGATGCAGCGCAACCATCTTGGTCGCCGACGGGAGCGCGCGTCGCCTACTGGGGCAAGAACCCGAACGCGCAACGCGACATCTGGACTATCCCGGCGCAGGGCGGCGAGCCGGTCGCCGTAACCAACGATGCGGCCTTCGACTGGAATCCGGTCTGGTCGCCCGACGGCAAGTACATCTACTTTTCGAGCGATAGGGGCGGGAGCATGAACTTGTGGCGCGTGCCGTTGGAGGAGCAGACGGGAAGAGTGACGGGCGCGCCTGAACCGCTCACCACGCCCTCGGCCTACGCGCAGCATGTCGCCTTCTCGCGCGACGGAAGGCGTGCCGCCTACGCGAGCCTCGTCAGCAGCACCAACATCTCAAAGGTCGCCTTCAACCCTTACAAGGAGACGCTCGCAGGGCAACCCGTCGCGGTCACGCGCGGCACGCGCCACGCCTCCACGCCCAACCTCTCGCCCGACGGCGAGTGGATTGTCTATAGCTCAATGGGCGAGAAACAGGAGGACATCTTCGTCATCGACAGGGACGGCGCGAGTGCGCCCCGTCAACTCACGAACGACGTGCATAAAGATAGAGGCCCGGTCTGGTCGCCCGACGGTGCGCGCATCGCTTTCTATTCAGGCCGGAGCGGTAAGTATGAATTATGGACAATCCGCGCCGACGGGAGCGACCTGCGACAGTTGACCTTTACTGAAGGCGAGAGCGTTGCCTATCCCGTCTGGTCGCCGGACGGGGCGCGTCTCGCCTACAGCCGACCCACCGAATCTTCCTCGGTTATCGAAACCGGAAAGACTTGGGCAGAGCAGACACCGTGGCGCATTCCCGTTTCGACCGACCGCCGCATTGACCTGTTCTGGGCTAGTTCATGGTCGCCCGACGGGCGCAAGCTCGCAGGCTGGATAGGCTCTCTGAGTGGGCAGACGGGCATCGTCGTCTACAACTTCGAGACGAGCAGGTTCGAGCGCATCACGGAGTACGGCTCATTTCCTGTCTGGCTCAGAGACGGTCGCCGATTAGTGTTCAGCCATGAGAACAAGCTGCACCTCGTCAACGTCGAGACAGGGAAAGCCCACGTTATCTTTCAGCCCGACGCAAACGTCATCTCCGGCAAGGCCATCTCCACCGACAACCGCACAATTCTCTACAGCCTCACTTCGACCGAGGCCGACATCTGGATGCTCGATATCGAATAGAGGGTAGTGTTACAAACAACTGCGGCGCGAGAGCAAGCATTCAAGCGAGGTGAACAAGGCTGCTTGAAAAGGATGCTGTCGCGCCGTCAACTGCAAGACTTTGTGATGGTGCGTGATGCCCGGAACTATTCGGACGGTTGAGAGCTTGGCTGCTACTCAACCGTCCTCCGTTTGCTGCACACGCTTTTTTCTGACTTCGCAAAGCTCAGCCGTTACTTGCACTTCACGATTTCAGCCATCTTCCATCCCAACGTGTTGCTGACTTTGGGCGTCGTGGCGTCGTCCCGTTTCTGATAGGTCCAGGCATCCTGTTCCATCGGAATATTGTTGTAGTCATAATTGCCATCAACATAGCCATTCGCATATTCTTCAGCGAAGCCCTTCAGGCCGAGGACATCGTATTGGCAGATATGCACGAACTCATGCTTGAGCAGCTTGAGCGTGCGCTCGCCCGCTATGTTCATGTTGAAGACGATCAGGTTGTTGCCATAGGTCGTCGCGCCCTTCGTGTGAATGAAGGCGCCGGAGGAAGCGATTTCCTCTACCACGCGCACGCCATCTACGAGCCGCGCCGGATAGAACTGTTTCAGATAGGTCTTTTCGTTCTCATTGAGCGGCTTGCCACGAAAGTAATACATATTGTGGTGATCGCGCATGTAACGAAAGAAAAGGCCCTCATAATCCCGACGTAGGAGTTTGCCTACGCCACGACCATAGGATTTCTTGGCTTCGATCACCACATCCTTACGACAGGTCGCGCCGTCGTTCTTGTAACCCGCGGGGCATGCGCCCCAGCACACGGGACCGACGCCGTTGTAGCCTGCTTTGCATTTGGGATAGCACAGCGCGCCGTCCTTTTCCTCATTGGCATCGCAACTCTTCAGGGGCGTGCCTACGCCGCGACCGTATGAGTCCTTGGCGAAGATATCCACGGAGCGGCGGCAGGTGCAGCCGTCGTTCTTATAACCCTGACCCTCGGGACATTTGGATTTGCCGCGATTCTTTTTCCAAAGGCAACACAAATCATATCCGGGGCAGTCGCTGGTGTCCGCCTTAATAATCTTGCCGGGGCGGCGGCAGGTCGCTCCGTCGTTCGTGTAACCTTCCGGGCATTTCTGCCAGCACACGGGACCGACGCCGTTATAACCGTCCTTGCATTTGGGGTAGCAAAGCCCGGCGTCTTTCTCCTCATTGCTGGCGCAACCCATCGCCGAGCCCACGCCGCGTCCATAGGACTCGCGCGGCACGATGTGCGCGTTCTTGCGGCAGGTGGCTCCGTCGTTCGTGAAGCCCTCTGGGCAAATTTCCCAGCACACGGGTCCAACGCCGTTATAGCCAGCCTTGCACTCCGGATAACATAACGCGCCGCTTTTCTCATAACCTTTGCCGCACGCCGGCAGCGTTTGCGCGCGGGCGGTACTTGTCCCGAATATGATCAAAAGCGCCAATGCCGCCAACATCGCGAGACTACGAGCACCGGATACAAATTGCATCATTCTGAGCCTCCGTCTGTCTTCCCGCCATGGCTTGGCGCAGCCTATTTCGACCCGCTCGCAATAGAGCGGGGTGCGTGTGTATTCCATTGTCAGGACTCCTATAGACACTTAAGGTTCAAATTGAGAGGCGCGCTTCAGCGTGTCCCCTTCGAATGCCTTGTTAGGCAACAACGCCGATCTGGGTAACATGTTCCACATATCAGAAACACTAGCCTTTCCGATATGCTTCACTGCATACTCTAATGCGCGCGGTCGCGCGAAAACCTATCACGGCCATCCTAATATCTTTTCGGGCGGGCGGTGCGGCGACCTATAAGCAGGCACAAAAGGGGGCGGAAGGCGTGGAGCACGTAGACGTGTTAATAGTGGGGGCTGGGCTGTCCGGCATCGGTGCGGCATGCCACCTGCGGACGGAGTGCCCTGGGAAGAGTTTTGTGCTCCTTGAGGGGCGTGCCGCGATGGGCGGCACATGGGACTTGTTCCGCTACCCCGGCATCCGGTCGGACTCCGACATGTACACGCTCGGCTACAGCTTCCGCCCCTGGCGGGATGCGAAGGCGATAGCCGACGGGCCAGCCATCCTCAACTACATTCGAGAGACGGCCACCGAGTACGGCGTGGATAAAATGATTCGCTACGACCATCGCGTGAGGCGTGCCACATGGTCGTCGGAGTCTGCGTGCTGGACGGTGGAGGCCGAGAAGGGAACTGACAAGACGGTCGTCCGGCTCACCTGCAACTTTCTCTACCTCTGCACCGGCTACTACGACTACGACAACGGGTACACGCCAGAGTGGAACGGGGTCGAGCGGTTCCGGGGACGAATTGTGCATCCGCAGAAGTGGCCCGAAGACCTCGACTACGCGGGCAAGCGCGTGGTGGTCGTTGGCAGCGGTGCCACAGCGGTCACGCTGGTTCCGGCGATGGCTGAGCGCGCGGCGCACGTCACAATGCTCCAACGCTCTCCCACCTACGTTGTCTCTCGCCCTGCTCAGGACAAGGTGGCGAACTGGCTGCGGCAACGCCTCCCCTCCCGCGCGGCCTACGCCCTCACGCGCTGGAAGAACGTGCTGCTCGGAATGTTCTTCTACAACCTAGCGCGCAAACGGCCTGAGACGATGAAGCGACTGATCGCGAAGGGGGTGCGGCGTCAGCTCGGGGACGACTACGCGGTCAAGCACTTCACGCCGCGATACGAGCCTTGGGATCAGCGCCTCTGTCTCGTCCCAGACTCAGACCTCTTCCGCGCCATTCGCGGCGGCAAGGCCTCGGTCGTGACCGATCACATCGAGACCTTTACCGAGACTGGCCTGCGCCTGCGCTCGGGCGAGCACCTTGATGCGGACGTTATCGTGACGGCCACGGGGCTCGTGCTGAAGCTGATGAGCGGGCTGCAACTCGTAGTGGACGGCGAGCCAGTAGACCTCCCTCGAACGCTCGTCTACAAGGGGATGATGTTGAGCGAAGTCCCCAACCTCGCCTTCGCTATCGGCTACACCAATGCCTCTTGGACGCTGAAATGCGACCTCACTGCCGAGTACGTCTGCCGCTTGTTGAATCACATGGAACGTCGCGGCTACGACTGGTGCGTGCCGCGGCGCAATGACCCGGAGGTCAAAGAGGAGCCGGTGATCGACTTCACCTCAGGCTACGTGCGACGGGCGCTCGACAGCCTGCCCCGGCAGGGATCGCGCAAGCCGTGGCGCCTGCACCAGAACTACGCGTTCGACCTGTTGGCACTGAGGCGCGGTGCCGTCGAGGATGGCACGATGGAATTCGGCCACGCGAACGGCACGGGGAGGGCATAGTGCTGTACTTTCTCATCGCCTTCGGGCTCCTTCTGCTGGCGGTCGCCAGCCTTGTGTTCTTCACGGCTTGGAACGCGCGCCGCATCGAGGCGGCCTTGCCGCCTCCCGGACGCTTCATCGAGATCGGCGGCTCGCGCATACACTACCTTGAACAGGGCAGCGGCCTCATGCTCCTCATGATTCACGGCTTGGGCGGCGGAGTACGCACCTTCACGCACTCGCTCGTCGAACGCCTCGCGGGCGAGTACCGCGTCGTCGTGATGGAGCGACCCGGCTCCGGCGACTCGACCCGCGCTAGGGGAGCGTGCGCGCGGGTGAGTTCGCAGGCCGAGACCGTCTCCAACTTCATCGACGCGCTTGGATTGGATCGCCCTGTGATCGTCGGTCACTCGCTGGGCGGCGCAGTCGCTTTGGCCGTCGCGCTCGAACATCCTGAGCAGGTACGGGGTCTCGCCCTCGTCGCGCCGCTCGCCAACGAGCAGGAGGATGTGCCGCCAATCTTCCGCAGCCTTTCCATCAGGTCGCGCGCGCTCCGCCATCTCGCGGCGTGGACGGTGGCGACGCCCGCCTCTGTGCTCCGCCGCGCACGCGTGCTCGACACTATCTTCGGCCCCGACCCAGTGCCCCGCGACTATGCGACCAAGGGCGGCGGACTCCTCGGCCTCAGACCAAAGAGCTTCAGCGCGGCATCGGAAGACCTCGTCGCGCTCGAAGGCGAGCTGCCCGTCTTGGTCGGGCGCTACGCGGAGTTGCAGATGCCGGTCGGTATCCTCTACGGGACAGGCGACCGCGTCCTCGACCATAGGCTCCACGGCGTCGCGGTTGCGTCGAAGATCTCCAACGTAGAACTCGAACTCATCGAAGGAGGCCACATGCTGCCGCTCACTGCGCCCGACCGCGTGGCGGCGTTCGTGCACAGGGTCGCCGCGCGTGCTTTCGGAGTGGGTCACAAGGAGGAAGAAGCAGCAGCCTCCGCGCTAGGGGAGGAGGTAGCAAGCCGTGGCTAAGCGTATGCGCCTTGAAGGGATGACAGCCGTGATCACGGGTGCCGCGGGCGGCATCGGGCGGGCGATTGCCGTGTCGCTGGCGCGCAGGGGTTGTCACTTGGCTCTCGCCGACATAGACGAGGCGGGGCTGGCGGGTACGGCAGACCTCGCCCGTGTCCAAGGGGTGCGAATCTCTCTATACCGCCTCGATGTCGCGGAGCGCGGCGAGGTCGCAGGCTTCCCCGCGCGCGTCGCCGCAGATCACACGGGGGTCAACTTACTCGTTAACAACGCAGGCGTCGCCGTGGGCGGCACGTTCGAGCAGGTTTCGGAAGAAGATTTCGAGTGGCTGTTCGAGATCAACTTCTGGGGGTTGGTGCATATGACGCGCGCCTTCCTGCCGCTGCTGCGAGCGAGCGGCGACGCGCGTATTGTGAATCTTTCGAGCGTGTTCGGCTTGGTTGCGCCCCCAGGGCAGGTGGCGTACGCGGCGAGCAAGTTTGCGGTACGCGGATTCTCCGAGGCGCTACGCCACGAACTGGACGGCTCAGGCATCGGCGTCACGGTCGTTCACCCCGGCGGCGTCGCCACTTCAATCGCAGAGAAAGCCCGCGTTCCGACAAGCGTGAGCCAGGAGGAAGCGGAGTGCCACCGCGCACGGTTTCGGAAGCTGCTGCGTCTGCCGCCGGAGGTCGCGGGCGAGGCGATCGTGCGCGGCGTCGAGCGCCGTCAGGCGCGAATCCTCGTAGGGTCAGACGCAAGGGCCCTGTCGCTGATCGCGCGCGTTCTGCCCGTGTCTTACTGGAAACTGCTTGCGTTGCGGGCTGGTGAGTAGGAGGCCGGGCGCGACGAAGAGCTCGATGAGTAATATTCGCAGCAGGACAGGCCGCTCACACGTCGTCATCACCTGCTACTAACTAGCGAGTGGTAATAGCCTGTTATGCCATTGAAGACGTATTGCACTGCCAGCGCCGCCAGGATGATTCCGAGCACGCGGGTAATAATGCCTACTTTACCCTCACCCATCCGTGCAATCAGACGGTCACTGGCATGAAGTATCGGCCATGAGATTAGATAGATGCTGCCTAGCGTAACCGCCAGCGCCGCCAGACGCCGTACATCACCTGCGGCTTGAGTTGCCAGCACCAGCACCGTGGCAATAGTGCCTGGCCCCGCGAGCATGGGAATAGCCATCGGGAATATAGCAACATCTTCGTCGTCGGCGCGGCGCTCGCCGCCTTCAGGGGATTGTAGAGAGGAACGCTGTCCGAAGAGCATCGGCAACGCGATAAGGAAGAGAAGCACTCCCCGCTAACGGCGAAAGCGTGCATCGTCACGCCGAGATAGGAGAGCATCACACGTCCGGCTAAGAGGAAGAACAGGGCGACGCCGAAAGCAATGAGGAGAGCGCGGTTCAAGACCGACCGCCGCTCACCCGCCGCCATCCCGTTCGTCACGGCGACGAAGACCGGCGCGACGGCGACCGGGTTGATTACCACGATAAGCATCACGAACGCCGTGATGGTAAATTGCAGCAGACTTTGATCCATTACTCCATTATCTTATCCAAGCCTCTGACTAACCCGATATGACCTCTCACCCCGCGGATTACTAAAAGAGTGCCCTGTATGTACGGCTCCACCACATTCCGCGCATCGGGACAGATGGAGAGGCGCCCGCCCTTCGCGCCGAAGATGACCTCGACGCCAATCACGTAACCGGCGAGACGCAGCGAAATGCCACCGACTCTACCAACTTACGAAGCGACTTGCCAGCACCTATAGCGTAGGCTCGCCGTAGTATACTTTCCTTCATTCGGCAAAGAGGAGTTTCCATGAAGACACGATCATTTAACTGGTTAGTCTGGGCGGGTTTACTGATTAGCGTGGTCGCGTTCGTCAGCTATTTTTTTGTGTTCGTCCGGTTTCCTGTCACGCGCGATTTTCCCTGGGCTAGTCTGTTGCTATTCGGAGTGGCAGCGGCGCTTTTGCTGGTTGGGCTTCGACGTGCATTTGCGCCTGAGCGTCACAGGGGATCGAAGGTCGCCGGGTTAGTCGCCGCGACTCTCAGCGTCGCGATTTTCGGAGTCTTTGTCTTTACAACCTTCATCATGGCGAGGTGGATGCCCACTGCCCAAGGTGCTCCACAGGTGGGGCAGAGGGCACCGGAATTTAGTCTTGCCGATACGGATGGCAAACCTGTATCGCTTTCCGAACTTCTCTCGACTCCCATCAACGGGAAAGCGCCACGGGGCGTGCTGTTGGTCTTCTACAGGGGTTACTGGTGACCTTCATGCCACTCCGAGTTACGGAGCATTGAGAGCAGTTTACAGAAGATCGAAGATGCGGGGATTAGGCCTGTGGCAATCAGCGTAGACGCCCCTGATGTCTCGCGCGACATGCGTGAGAAGGCTGGCTATACCTACACCTTCCTTTCCGATCCTAACGCGGAGGTGATTCGCCGTTATGACTTGGTTCATGCCGGGGCAGGAGAACATGGCCGTGACATTGCGAGGCCGGGCGAGTTTCTGGTGGATTCGTCAGGGACAGTGCGGTGGGTGAACCTGACGGAAAACTACTGGGTTCGTGCGCGGCCTGAACAGTTTATCGAAGCGGCAAAGGCGCTCCCCTAGCTAACCGGAGAGAAAGTACATCTGGCGAGTAGTGATGTTATGAGGCAGGCACCTCCATCTCATGTGTGAGATAGACGTGCCGTGCACCCATTCCGGTCAGACTGCAGTCAACTACGCACATCAGCTTAACGCCGCCGCGAGTTGAGATATTCCTCGTCCAATCTGACTCTCTGAAAGGCTTCCGTAGCCGAACACCAGGGCAGGTTCCGAGGGCGCTTTGAAACAGTACCCTCGCATGGGGTAAATGCGAACTGACCGTGCCGACGAAAGCCGCGCGACTTCCTGTTCGTCAAAGCGGGTGGGCAGGTTGGCTACGAGATGAAGCCCCGCGGCGGCGCCCGTCAGACGCCAGTCGGGAAAATAGCTGGCGAGCACTGCGATTAGAGCGTCACGACGGCGGCGGTAGACGCTCCGCATTCTGCGAAGATGGCGATCCAATTCGCCTTCGCGCAGGAAGTCGGCGAATGTCAGTTGCTCCAAGATGGGGGACATCAGATCCGCGTACTTCTTGCGATCCTCGATAGCGGCATACATCTCCGCCGGGGCGATTATCCAACCGATACGCAACGCCGGCGCTAGAATTTTGCTCAGGGAGCCTGCGTAGATGACTCGCTCGGGAGCCAGCCCCTGTAGCGCCCCGACGGGCGCGCGGTCATACCTATACTCGGCGTCGTAATCGTCCTCAATAATGAAGGCCGAGCTGCGAACTGACCAGTCGATCAGCCGCTGCCGCCGCTCAGGCTCCAAAACACTCCCCGTAGGAAACTGGTGGGCTGGCGTGATCAGCACGGCCTGAACCTTTAGCCTCTCAAGAATTTCTATCCTGATGCCGCGTTCGTCCACTGGCACGCTGACCGGGATGAGGCCAGCGTCTGAAACGATCCGGCGCAGATCGGGTTGACACGGGTCTTCCAAGGCGATGCGCCGGACTCCTTTTTTTCGGAGCGCCTGCGAGATCAGTACCAAGGCTTGGGCGAAGCCGTTGCATATCACCATCTGATCCGCTCGGGTCGAAACTCCCCGTACGCGACCAAGGTAATCGCAAAGGCCATCACGTAAGGTTCGGACACCCTGCGGTTCGTTGTAAGAGAGTTGGACAGGTTGAATGTCGTGCAGTGCACGACGCAACGCCCGTCCCCAAGCTTGGCGGGGAAAATAGGAAAGGTCAGGCAATCCCGGTCGGAAATCGAATGTAGGTTGTGGTGGAGTAGTGTGTTGATGCCGATCGGAAACTCTTGACGCGCCCGCCGCGACGACTGTTCTCGACCGCGCACGTGCCGCCAGATACCCCTCGGCAATCAGTTGTTCGTAAGCTTCGACGATCACCCCCCTCGATACACCGAGGTCCCGCGCAAGGACGCGCGTTGAAGGCAAGGGCATGCCGAGTCGCAGACGCCCTGAGCGCACGGCCTCTCTGAGGGCATGCTCCACCTGAGCGTGTATCGGTCCGCGACCTGATAGCTCCGCGTGGAATAATATTTCGGGTTGTGCACTGGTCTTCTTTCTTGGCATAAAACTGGATCTTGAAGTTATACCAGCCTGTGAGTAGTATCGTTTATGGATTCTGGTGCAAATAGCATAAGAGATGCATGAACTAACTTCGTTAAGTTGGGCATCAAGAGGTCGCGTTAGTTAGCTGATGGGTGATATACCATCGGACGCAGAGAATGATGATTGAATTGTTGAAGTGGCGACCATGAAAGAGGGTTGAAGGGAACTGATACATGCGGCTGATTATCAGTGAGCATTCGAGTTTGCACCAGAGCCTTCGTGTTCATATTGGCTGTCAATATTTTTAATGGCTGACCGTTTATCACTTTTGGGAAGTACTCAGCCACTTGAAAACTCTCGGACACGGCTGTGTTGCGGAAAGGATTCAGTTTGATTTACACAGACAAGTTGGAGCTTTCTGATGGACAAACTGTACAGCCATGCCTTAACCTCTCTATGCATTTTGCATTGATTGATTAAGCCGGGTATCCGGCGCGGCTCATTCTGGCAACTAGCCTCTCACGCGAGACGCCAACAAGCCTTACTATCATAACCTTACATTAGTCTCAGCTTTCAAATAAACGCGCACTGGAACTGTGACAGTCTTCCGAGCGTGCTCAACAGCCATAGCCGGCTTTCTGCCGTCAAGCCGTGGCCTCAAAACCCAAGAACCTTCTGCGGTTCTTCTACACGGAGTTTACCCTCATGAAAAATACCAGACCCGTCTCACGCGTCAGTTATCTACGCCATATCTGTTTCGCCCTCTGCCTCTGCTTCGCGCTTCTCGCGGGCATGCCGGTTGTTCCCACCCCGGCGAACGCCAAGAAGGGTGAAGCAGAGGCGAAGGCACATAAAGTCACGGCTGCTGCTGCTCCCCCTGCGGCCATTCAATCAGGCCCGCAAATCGTCGGCCAGTGGGGGCCGGTTGAAGCTCTGGATACCGTCCCGGTGCATATCAGCGTTCTCCCAGACAAACGGCTCCTCTATTGGGGGCGCGACAAGCACCCCACAGACCAGTGGGACATTGCGGGTTCGTCCCAGAGTTACACTTGGAACTTCAAGACCAAAGCCAAGATGACGATTCCGAACTACACCACCAATCTCTTCTGCTCAGGACATTCGTTTATGCCCGACGGTCGCCTGCTCGTCACGGGTGGACATAATCGTTACGACCCCGCGCCGGATATTGAAGGTATCGGCGAGGACGATGTGAACATCTTCGACTACAACACGAACAATTGGTTGCGCTTGTCCACTCGCCTCCCGCGTGGCCGCTGGTATCCATCGAACGTCACGCTCGGCACTGGCGAGACGGTCATCGTCTCAGGAGGTTACTGGGACGGCACCTCCTACGAGGCTCTGATGGACGGTCGAGTCGTGCCGAAAACGGACGACAACAAGTCGCCTGACGTGATTACGCTCGCTGGTCACATACGGCCTTTCACCGCCATCCAGCAAACCCCGCTCTACCCTTATCTGCACCTCACCACGAATGGCAATGTGTTCCTCGCTGGCCCGATGAGTCCGAGCAGGTTTATTGACCCGTTCGTGTATGGCGGCTTGTTTACTAATGGACCCGCTACCGTTCGCAACCACTTGGTCGGCACAGCCGTAACCTTCGACGCAACCTCCGGCAAGGTATTGATGGTCGGCGGTTATCATTCGGGCGGAACACCCATCACCAACGCCGAGACCATCACCCCCTCCGGCACTTCGGCGGTGTGGCAGACAGCCGCTCCGCTGATGTACAAGCGGAAGTACCATAGCGCCACCATTCTTCCCGACGGGAAGGTGCTTGTGACGGGCGGCACGCAGTGTGGCGGCACCAACAGAATCGACTGCGCGGAAGGCGCGGCCACGGTGCCTGAGTTGTGGGATCCCAACGTGTTTAATGCGAGTGGAGTGCAGATTGGGAAGTGGACGCAGATGGCTTCTAATCCCGTCCAGCCGACGACAGGTTTGCCCATTCCGCGCGTCTATCATTCGGTGGCGCTACTGCTGCCTGACGCGCGCGTGCTCGTCGGCGGCGGCGGGTTGCCAGCGGCAGGCGGCGAATGGGCTAACGGCGTCCTCTGCGCTGACGGCAATCCCGCCAGATATGACTTGAACTGCCGCACCTTCGGCCATAAGGACGTGGAGATATTCTCGCCGCCCTACTTGTTCAATACTGACGGCACACCTGCGACACAGCCTATCATCATTTCGGCTCCCGATACCGTGTCCTACGGTCAGACGTTCAGCATCGCGGTTTCCAATCCTAACAGCATCTCGAAAGCGAGTCTGGTGCGGCTTCCATCGGTGACACACGGGTTCTCGCAAGACCAGCGCATCAACTTCATGACTCCTCTGGTGAGCGGTACTTCGTCGGTTAACGTCACAGCACCCGCTGACGCGAACACGTGTCCACCGGGGCACTACATGCTTTTCATCATGAATTCGGCGGGAGTGCCTTCGGAGGCTAAAATCATCAAGGTGCAGCAGGACGACGGTTACCTCGACGGGGCAGATTGCAACCAAGTCTGGGGCTGGGCGTGGGATAGAAACAATCCCAACACTCCAATCAACGTCGATATTTACGACGGCCCCGCGAAGATAGCTACCGTCGCCGCGAACTTGTTCCGCCAAGACTTACTCAATGCAGGCAAAGGGAACGGCTATCACGGTTTCGTCTACACCCTTCCCGCGACCATGAATGACCGCAAGGCACATCACATCAGCGTGAAGTTCGCCAATAAAGCCAACAATCTCGGTTCAAGTCCCCGCTCAAAAATATGCGACGTGTCACTATTCCCGACGGTAGACCCGGCAACTATCACAGCGGGCGCAGCGGGAGGCAGCACATGGGAGCAGGCGACACAGTTCTCCTCCTATGTGAATGGCCGTATCACACACATCCGCTACTACAAGGTGAGCGGTGAGACTGGTACGCACGTCGGTCGCATCTGGAACGACACGGGCACTCTGCTGGCGCAGGTGACGTTCGCTAACGAGACGGCCTTCGGCTGGCAGGAGGCGATATTACCGACCCCACTACAGATTACGGCGGGAGTCAAATACAGGGTCTCTTACAACGTGAACACGTACGGTGCGAAGATTCCCGGTGGTCTCGGCAGCCCCTTTATGAACTGGCCGCTGACCTCGTTCACAGGCTTCTACTCGACCCCTGCCGGAACGTTCCCGAACACCGGCAGCGTCAGCAACTTCGTCGTCGATATTCGATTCACCGGACAATGAGACGAGGGCAGTTGTCCGGCCATCCTTTGACCGGATGGAAGTAAGTCAATCGGCATGGGCGGTTCTCTGAGAGAGCCGCCTTGTGAGGAGGAGTGCCGTCCCCGTTCGTGCGCGAACGGGGACGGCCACACTCCGGCGGTGACCCCGCTTCGGAGTGTTGACGGAGGTGAAGAAAATGTTCTGGATTAACAACTCTCACAACTGGCGCGCGAAGACAATCGCGGCGCGCATGTGTCGCGGCGTCACGGTCTTGATGCTTCTTCTGTGCGCCATTTCGTCGCCCCGTGTGCTGGCACAACACCATCACGCGCATGATAGCCATGATGGGTCGCGCACGGCGCGCGAAGCCCGTGAATCGCAGTCGCCCGCGAGGGGGAAGCCGGGAGTCATCGAGGTCGGCGACGAGAGGCTTGAAATCCCTGATGTCAAGGTGTTGAATCAGGACGGGCGAAAGGTGCGCTTCTATTCCGACTTGATTAAGGACAAAGTGGTGGTGATGAATTTCTTCTTTACGAGTTGCTCGTACATCTGCCCAAAGCAGGGTCGCGCGCTCGATAAACTCCATGCCGGACTCGCAGGGCGTTTAGGCAAGGATGTCTTTTTCGTCTCAGTCAGCAAAGACCCGGCGACCGATAAGCCCGAACGCCTCAAGCGTTGGGGAGCAAAATTCAACGTCGGTCGCGGCTGGACACTTGTGACTGGCGGCGAAGACGTGATGAAGAAACTGCTCCTGAAGTTTACAGGAGATAATCCCGGCCCCCAGATGCACGATTCGGTTATTCTCATCGGTAACGACCGGACGGGAATCTGGACGGCGGTCGAAGGTCTCGCCGAAACTGAAGAACTCGTCCAAATCATCAACCGCGTCTCTAGCCCGGTCGCCGCTTTGGAGAAATAAGAAGTGGCGTTCAATGAAATGGGAAGCTCAAGAGAAGACTTCTTGCGTTCTGGCTATTTCCGTACTTCGTTTCGCGGCTTCGTAGGCCGCTTCGTTGTCGACTAGGTGGCTCCGTTGTAAAGATTGATTTAGCCAAGGCGGCTCGAAGATGTTTCGCGTAGGAATCTCTCATAAGACTTGCCGGATACCTTCTCACAGCCGACACCATGCCTGACGCAGCCCGTGCGCGTGCAGCATCCCCAAGCCGAAGCAGATACCCGAACTCCAGTACCAGAAGGTAGCACTGTTGCCGGGAAAGAAGGCTTCGAGCGGCACGAAAGCGAGCGCACGCAAGAGATAGACTCCGGTAATCGCACACAGCCCCAGACGCAGCAATGGCAGCCGCCGGATAAGTCCGGCGCCCGACCAGGCGTACAGCGCCCAAGTGCCCAGGATGGCTGCAATGCCAAGAGTGACAACCGTGGGATACCAATGTCTACGCTCAGCCATCCGCGCCATACGCTCACCGGCACCAAAGAAGCGATACCAGTCCGCTCCGCCCGCGATGCACGCCAGATGCAGGAGCGATGCAGCAAGCGACCCGGCGCCCGCAAGAACAAGCGTTGGGTTTCGATTCGCGTTCATGTACCCGTGTGGCCTAACGCTGCGATTTAGCTGCGGCGCGCGATAGCATCCGAGCTGAGATGGAAAAGATTACTTGAGATGCATGCTATCGCGCTGTTGATTGCACGCGCTTGTTATGCGTCGCTGCTCGCAAACAGAAACTTCGACTGTCACATTGCCTAGACGTGTTGATCTACCAGAATCGTGTTTCCATCTGGGTCAACAATCATAAAGTTAGCCGGGCCAGTAGAGCTTTCATCTGCTTCCGAAATCATGCTTATGCCATTCGCTTTGAGTTGGCGCTGCAATTCTCGAACGTCTGTGAATTCTCCGAGTGGTTCGGCATTGCTATTCCAGCCTGGGTTGAAGGTGAGAATGTTCTTATCGAACATGCCTTGAAACAGACCAATATTGTGGTCGCCATTTTTCATGATTAGCCAATTCTGCGATTGATCTCCCGCGAAAACCGTAAAACCCAGCTTTTCGTAAAAGAGCTTCGACGCTTCAATATCTTTGACAGCCAAGCTGACAGAGAAATTTCCCAGTTCCATAATTTCCTCCTAAGTTGCGTTTATGACGCATAACTTTGTGATTATACCCAAGCATCTTTCGTCTAATTCTGATTAGGCTCAAGGACGTTCCATCTAATCAGGCTATATCTGTAAAAGGCCGAACGCGCTGGCACCTGATAAGGTAAAGTCAGTTCGACGGAGATGGTAAACCCCGTGAAAATCATCAAGGAGCAACATTGCGCCTTTGTCTTGACGGACGCCATCGTCATCAGGCGTTACCGAAGGTACTTGTTGAAAAATTCGAGAGTGCGCGCCCACGCCAATTTAGCGGCTGACTCGTCATAACGCGGCGTCGTGTCGTTGTGGAAGCCGTGCTGTTTGCCCTCGTACATGTACGACGTGTAAACCTTCTTGTTGGCCTTGAGCGCCGCTTCGTAAGCCGCGATGCCCTCGTTGACCCGCTGGTCGTTGCCCGCGTAATGCAGCAACAGTGGCGCAGAAATCTTGGGAACATCGTCTGCGCCCGCCTGTCGGCCATAGAACGCGACCCCGGCGTTCAAATCACCGCCCAGTCGCACAGCCAACTGATTCACCATCCCGCCGCCGAAACAGAAACCCACCGCTCCCAGTTTGCCTGTGGAATCTGGACGCGCTTTGAGCCACTTAGCCGCCGCGACGAAATCTTCCGTCATCTTTTTTCCATCCACCTTGCGAAAGGCTTCAGCGCCTTTCTCGTCGCTGCCCGGATAGCCGCCGACCGAAGTCAACCCATCGGGCGCGAAGGCGCTGAACTTGGCGAGCGCGAGGCGACGCGCTACGTCTTCGATATAGGGATTGAGTCCTCGGTTTTCGTGTATGACGAGCACGACGGGCAGCTTTTTCCCTTGTGCCGGACGAGCCAGATACCCCTTGATTGAGCCGTTTCCGGCGGGGGATGGCACGACTTCGTAGCCAACTTTGATGCGTTTGTCGTCCGGCTTCACCTGCTGCGCCCAAGCGTAGTTGGGTGTCAGGCTCTCGAAGATTGCCGCGACGGTCAGGCCGCCGACCGCAAACTTGACGGCGCGGTCGAGGAAAGTGCGGCGGTCGATGTCGCCGTGCTGATATTCGTGAAACAGATCTAACAACTCCTGCGGGTAATCGGATGCTACTTTACGTTCCATTCTTTCTCCTTGCATGGGACTCTAGCGGAATACGGGTTGACTCTCCAACCTCGCTGTTGAACTGTAAAGGCCGCTGCCTTCGTGTCATCAACCTGCGCGTCGGTCGGGACATCAGGGGCTTCCGTGAGCGACGGGTTAACGGTCAGGTCAAGGTTCGAGCCGCCGAAGACATCTCTCAGTTTACGGCCATGATGATTCCGTGAGACGGCACCGACGAGGCTCAGGTCGCCCGCATGGGACATGGCCGGACAGAAGGGTTGCCCGACCCATCCAGTCGCTACGGCGATACACACCTTGAGTTTCATACCACTTACTCTACCAACTTACGAAGCGGCTTGCCAGCATCTGAACTTTGCCCTTCGCTGAACAAAGGCACGGCGATGTCAACTCTTAATCTTTTGGCCTAAGCGTGAGGAGTCATCAAAGGACTAGATATGTTGGTAGGCGTCGTGCTCGCTCCACATGGTGAAGTCACCGACGCGTGGCGCGTGCGCCAAGCGCCTGAGCGCCGAGCATGCTGCGTCGAACGTCCGGCTTGTATTTACGACCTGTCAGGTCGCGACTAGCGGTGCGGAGAATAACTTTATTTTGTACTCGCGGAGTCCTTAACATTCACGCCGGAGAGGAACGCTTTCGCTTCTTCTATTTCAGGCCTCACACTATCAGCTTGACGGCACAACTCCATGAGCTTCCCATAATATGTCTTCGCCCTTTTCGTGTCTGTCGCGAGCCTGGCCGCACGCGCCGCACCATAAAGACCATTGAAACGATTAGGTGCGCTGCGGAGCGAAGTCTCGAACTCCTGCAAGGCTGCTGCTGGTTGCTTGAGTTCCAGTAGTAGCTCGCCGAGTTGCTCGCGCGCCGGAAGAAGCGTGCCGGGCGTGACCGGGTGTTTATCAGTGGCGTCATCCAACTCTGCCGCCGCGCGCATCAAGCCAAGTGCTTCATCGTGTTTGCCCTCGGCGTGCGCCAGCCAAGCCGCTGCGACCTGACGTTTGATCTCAACCTGTTTCGCCCAATCGTAATCGCCTTTGACTTCGATGAGCGCCTGCCGGATAGCGGCTAACTGCTCGACTTCCCGACGCGCTGATGCCGTATCGCCCGTGCGCGCCGCCCCAATCGCACGCGCGAAGTGAATATGGGCTTCGGCCCAGCGGAAACGTTGCCAGGGGAACGCTTCCATATGACCAGCAGGCAACGCCAAGTTGGCCGCCTCAGCCCACTGCCGCCGTTCGAGCGCATATCGCGCGGGGATTGCCGTTGATGCATAGGCCACTTTGAAGTTCGGCGGGTCAACTCTCCGAATCCTGTTCAACTCATCGAGCACGCCCCGTGCCTGTTTATCCTGCGCGCCTTGCAGGTAGGCATAGGCCAGGTAGTCCATCGCGTGAAGCTGCTCATCCCACGCGCCGGGCATACGGTTTCTGACGGCGTAAGCCTTCGCCGCCGCCTCAGCGTCGAGGTTTGAACGTATCGCTTCCTGCCACAGACCCATCCGCGTGAAGATGTGTGAAGGCATGTGCTGCGCGTGTGCCGACGCGGGCGCGAGTCTCGCGTAGCTCCGCGCGGCTGGCAGCGCCAGATGCGCCAACGCCGGATAGTCGTAGCTGTGAATCAAGTAGTGTGCAACACCGGGATGCTGCGGTTCGCGCGTCAGCACGCGGTTCAAAATCTGCGCGGCCTTCTTTTCGTTGAGATAACTCTTGTCGCCCGCCATCATCCCTTTCGCGATGAGCGTCAACGCGTAGAAGACGCCGGCTTCACGGTCTGACGGATAGCGACGATGAAGTTGCTCCATCGCTTCGCTGTAGGCGAGCGTGCGCGTCCGGTGGTCGAGTTTGTCGGAGTCTTTGTAGAAAAGCTCTATCGCCGCGATGTAATCACGTTCGCGCTGCGTACGCGCACCGACGGACTTGGCCTTTTCGATGGCTTCCCACGCCTTCTTCAACTCCGCGGCATTGGGCGGCGCCCAGATGGGATGATAGTAGCTCATGGCGATGCCCCAGTAAGCCATGCCGCAACGCGGGTCGGTGAGGGTAGCTTGCCTGAACACCTTTTCAGCCTCTTCATACTCGAAGGAATGAAGCCATGCGACTGCGTGATTGAATTGCCTCTGAGCCTGTGGATGACAGGAGATGGGGAAGCTGACCCGTCCGAGCTTATCTGAATGTTCGTGTTGATGTCGGTGTGGCTCTTGTGCTCTGGCGGAGGGAGCGTGACAGAGAAAGGCCACAAGAATCGCTGCGTTTAATAATGCGACAAACAGAAGGATGCGTCTCACAGTATTCTCCTCCTTTGAGGAAGCAAAAGAACGAGAAGGCAGGGCTACCCGCGCTTTTAGGCCAAAGCCAGCAGCCATGTCAATGACGGTTTAGTTCTTAGAGCGCGTTTAAGAAGGCCACTAAGTCGGCTCTTTCCTCGTCTGTGAAAACGAAACCTAAATGTATCTCGTAATGGCGAACCACGTCATCGAGCGTCGCAGCGGTTCCGTTATGGAAGTACGGAGCACGCGCGGCGAGGGCGCGTATAGTCGGCGTCTTGAAGCGTCCGAGGTCGTTCCAGAGGCCAGTGATATTGCCCCGACCCGCATCTGTCAACTGGCGAGTCGCGCCCGTCGTTTTGTTGCGGAAGGTGTAGAGGGGCAGGTCTGGTGTGCGCGCCTCAGCCGAGGCGGTGCGGATGTCGAACAGGAGGTTGTTGATGTTTGTGCCGTTGTTCGCCGAGTTGTGGCAGGAATTGCAACTGCGTCCACTTGCGTCGGTGCGGTTGAACACCTCTTGGCCGCGCGCTATTTGCGCGCGCCTCGGATTTCCGTCACCGGCCCAGGCGTCGAAGATATCGAACCGCCCCGCAACCTTCGGCATGGCCGACAACGCCTCGGGGCCGCCGCGCGCGCCATCTGAGTCGAGACGCCCGACACCGGGTACAATGAGTTGCGCGGACGATAGCGATTCTTCGAAACCGACGATGTCGGCGATGACCTCAGGAGGGGCGGGCTGTCCCTGCTGACCGCCCGTCACGTTACGGGTCGCCTGGTTGACGAGTCCGGCGTGCGGGTCAGCACCCACGCTGTTGCCTCCGTCCCAGTTGATTGTCGCGCTTCCCAAGGCGAAGTTGATGGTCGGCATCGCACGTCGCCAGTGTACGAGACGATTGAGGTTTGCGTAACCGTGCGGGTCATCTACGGCGATTAGCTCCCACTCGGAATTTGGACGGGGAGCGCCGCCCCTGCGGAATACGCCGCGACTCAAAAGCATGCTGTACGCCTTGAGGCGTGCCTCCGGCGTGGAGACATCCATGTTCGGGTTGTTGGCGTCGAGCAGATTGAAGACAGGGTAAGTACCATCCGTTTCGTCGAACAGGCGTTGCAGGGTGCCGGGGTTGATACTCCAAGCCTCCTCGGGGATATGACACGACGCGCAACTCCGGCCATTCGTGCCCTGTGCCTGAAAGTATTCGCCGACGAGATTGACGGAGCCTTGGGTGCTGAAAGTTGCCGCCTTCCCGCCCGGGTTTCGCTGGGGGTGATTATTAGGGATGCTCTCTTGGAACCTTGAGCTGACTGCGCTAACTAAACTGAAGCCCGACTCGGAAGCGAGCCAGCATACCCAACCGAGTAGTGCCGTAACCACTACTATCGCTCGAAGCTGACGCCCAAGACTGGGGGAACTTTTTCTCTTCATCGCTAGTCTCCTTACTGTTTTCTCACGAATCAGAATGGGTCTGCGACAGACTGATAGTCCGTCGTCTTGAAAGCTGTGCGAGGGTCGGGCAGAAGTTGCGTAGATAATGTCGGGACGTAAGCGGAAGCCTTCAGTGCCGATTACCAGCCCGCATAACGGGCAGAGTCGGTGAGAAATACTTTAACGGCCTCGAACGTAGGTTGCGGTCGGATTGAGATTACATTGTGTTTTGGTGATAACCGATAGGACAGCATTGTTGACGTTTTCGCTACATCAGCTTCCAAGCATTGACCACTAACACACGGGCGCTGCTCGACTCGCTCTGTGTAGACAAATTCGTCCTCGTCGGACACTCGATGGGCGGGATACTGGCCGTTCGGCAACACCTACTCACCGAGCATCATCATCTAGGCGAAATCGTCCGGGCTATCGAAGGCGTGCAGGCGTCGGGCATCTGCAAGGCGAGAAACTGAAGCGCCTACCGAGAGGCGTTGCTCTCAATTATCCAGCAGGAGAGCTACTTCAGCACAAAGCATTTTATTACGACGTGGAGTTAGCCCAGGACATCGCTCGCGGCGTTTATTGGCCGAACTATCCAATCATTTTTGCCTGTTTGCGCCGCTGGTCAGCTTTCTAGATGAATGTTTGCTTTCAAAGAGTGATGCCACGTAAGGGGAGGCATGACAAAACAAAAGAAAGTTAGTCCGTGTAGAGAGGGAGCACTTTGAAAAGGATGCTATCGGGTGGTCGGGTTGAATGCATTGTTAGCCCGCGGCGTTGAAAAGCATTGCTGGTGGCATTTACTTTCCTAGAGATAAATAGTAATTATCAATCCCGCATAATCAGATAACCGATTCATACTGCCAGAAAAAGCGATGCCCGATACAACAATTTGTCTTGCGTTGACAGATGACTGGGAGTTGCGCGGCAACGGCTCAGGAGACATTGCACAAATCCAATTTTATCCCATGAGAGAACTCGTGCGTATTTTCGACAAGCACGGAGTGAGGAGTACATTCAATGTAGAGGTGATGCAGCAACTGACCTTCAGAAAGTTGCAAGACAAATACGAGGAACTACAAGCCCTCGCCGACGCTTGGGATGAGCATGTGCGGGAAGCCTTCAGACACGGTCAGGACATTCAATTGCACATCCACCCCCAGTGGTCGAAGGCACAATACAAGGATGGCAAGTGGCTTTTGTCGGGCGACTGGTCGCTTCCCAATTATGACCCGGACACTGCTCATTCAATGCTCGCAGCGAGTAAAGAGTATCTGGAAAACCTCTTACGCCCGCTCGACCCGGCATACAGGTGCGTCTCATTTCGCTCAGGTTCATCCAGTATCGCGCCCTCTTCGTTCGCACTCGGCCTGCTCGCCAAGCTTGGCATTGTGTTTGATATGAGCATCGTCGGCGGATTGCGCGTCCACACGCGCAATCTACAGATTGATTATACGAATTGCGAAGAGAGTTTCCTGCCCTTTTACCCCTGCATGGAAGACGCGCGCAAAGTTTCGGACAAAGCAGAACCAATCATCTGCGTGCCGATATTCCATTTTCAACTCTCACGCCACCGGGCTTTCAGACAGGTGCTTTCAAAGGGATGGCAAAAGGTCGGACAAAAAATCCCGTCGGGCGCCAAGCGGGGCGCAGATAACTCGGATTACTCAAGTCAGGAATGGCTGGAGGTCGAAAGGTCATCAACGTTGGCGCGTGTCTATGACAAAGTGATTGAGCCATGTCTGAAAGGCAAGTACATGGTCGCCGACATAGGTCAGCTTGATTACCCGTCGTTGCGTCAGATGCTCGCGGCGATACGGCAGATGGCGCGCGCGACGGGACTCCGAGAGGTTCCGGTGATTTTGACGAACCACTCGAAATACATCAGTGACTTCTCCCATATCGAGTTATTCATCGATGAGGCCGCGAAAGCCAGAGACGTAAAGTTTATAACGTTGACCCAACTGGCGGAAAAACTTCAGGCGTGTGAGTTTCCGATTAAGAAGGCGGGGCGCGTCTCAGGCGCATCGTGAGGCGTCCGGTCAGCCGCGTTTGTCCTGAACCCGCTTGGAGTAAACCGAACGCGGGTAAACAGTAATATCTCTTCTCGCCAGTTCCAACATCAGTTCAAAGAGCTTCCGCGCGTCCGCTCGAAAAAACCTCATTCCGTTGACGAGAAAGTCGCAGCATATTTCGCTCGGGATATACGTTTTGATGTATCGCGGGATGTCGTGAACCACCCGCCGCATGTCGTGCGCGTAGGTCTCGACGATTTCGACTTCCCCCTCATAGTTGATGCATCGCGCAGCGAAGGTCTGCGGAAAGTAGGTCTGCACGGGAGCGTCATCCTTGAGCGCATCGTCAACGCAATAAACAAATGAGAGGAACTGCGTCCAGACGCCGATGCCGACTATCTTCGCTTCATGCTCGACGAGCTTGTAATAAGGGCTGCACACGTCGTAAGGGTACGGCGAGTTTTGATGCGTCGCGGTCAACTCCCGCGCATACTGGCCGATAGCACAGACGGATTTCGTCGGGTGTAGACTTCTGACGGCGTTGCGCTGTCGGCGTGCGAACTCCGTCAGCAGCCCCGTATATGACGGAGTTCTTCTGATGTCGAAAACGTTTCCTCTCAACAAGTACTCATAAGACGACATATTGCGATTGGGATATGTAGGGAACAGGACTGTGCCGCGCTGGCCGATTACGTCTTGAATGAGCGGCAAAACTCGATAGAAGGGAAACTCCAGATTGAGTTGGTCGATAGAACTGTGGACGTAGACCGTATCGCCTGCGACGAGGCCGAGTTGACCCGTGAGGATATTCGTAAAATCTTTTTCCGAGATGAGCGGCAGCCTGCCGACACGCGCGCGTCGGAGATTTTTTCTAAAGCGCGTGAGCGATGCGGCGACTCTCTCGGGGAGAACATTTTTGGCGATGCTTCCGATGCTCATCTCCGCGCCTTCTTGAATCGCTCGGTGTGTTGGCTTTCACTGGTGATGTTTACTTTGAGCGGCACTTGGTAGCTTCGCAGCTTCTGCCGACAGTGTCTCTTGACGAGGGCGATGAACTCCTTCCGTTGCGCTTCGTCCAACACGGAAACCGGAGTGATGTCGGCGCAGACGATGCTCCCCGTAATCGGGTTTCTCTCGCCATAAACTGTGACTTCACTGACGGCGTCGAGTTCCTGAATCACGTTCTCTACTTCCGCCGGATAGACCTTCTCTCCGCCGACGTTGATAATCTCCGACTTGCGCCCCAGAATCTTAACATACTCGCCATCAACCTCGACCGCATCGCCCGTATTGAACCAGCCGTCTTCGGTAAAAGGGCTTGGCGCGTTCAGATAGCCGAACATGGCCGAACGCGCCTTGATGTGTAAGATGCCGTCAACGATGCGCGTCTCGAACCCTTCGCCGCCGACTTTGACCCATAGCGAGCCGGAGTCCCTGGATTTTGAGCGAAGGATGCCCACCTCCGAGAGGCCGTAAGTTTGTTGCAGATTGATTCCGGGGAACAACTCCTGGAAGCGTTTCAAAGTGTGTTCCGGCATCGGCTCGGTGCCGTAAGTGATGGTCTTCAGAGAACTGAGGTCGTGCCGTTTGTACGCTTCACTGAGCAGCACGAGATTCAGGAATGTCGGGGAGGTCGGAAGCAGTTCCGCCCTGTGTTTCTCGACCGCCGCGAGGACCTCATCAGGGTCGCGTGACTGTAGTGTGATGATGCAACCGGCGTTCGACATCGTGTAGAGCAGAGTATTGACGCCGCCAATGTGGTCGTAGAGCAGGAAGGTGATGGTTCTCAGAGTTTGCCGCCGGACCTTGAATTTCTCCAGAAGCGTAGTCAGGTCGTGAACGGCGGCTTTGCTTTCGCCCGTCGAACCGGAGGAAAAGAGCACCAGACCGGGATGACCCGCTGCGCGCAGTCGAAGATAGAAGGGGTGCGTGGCGACGTTGGGTAAAGGGTTGATTGAAACCGCATCCTGCGCGTCGATGGAGAAGGAAACCTCTCCTTGCGCGGTCGTGATGAACTCGTCTCTCTTCGCCTTCACAGAGTCAGTCAAAGGCACAAGAATACAGCGTCTATCCATGAGAGCGAAAAAGAGCGCGACCGCGTTCGGAGAAAAGTCCGCCTCAAGGACGACGACGCTTCCGGGCTTCAGTTCTTGGTCTGCGAGTGTTTCTTTCCAGTAAAGAAAGCGTTCGAGAAGCCAGCCGTAGGTATATGCCTTGTCCCGCCAGATGATAGCTTGGCTGTCCTGATGAGCCCTCCAAATTTCAAGCGAAAAATCAACGACCATCAGACGCCACCAAGAAAAAGAACTTGTCCGGTAATGAAATCGCTTTCCGGTTGAATAAAGAAATCTATGACGTTGGACACATCTCTGAACTCACCCAGACGCTTGACGGCCTGACGTTCGACGAGTGCATCTATCTTCTCCTGCGGAACCGATTTAATCAGGTCGGTGCGAATCGGTGTCGGCGCGACGACATTAACCGTAATGCCGAAATCGGCAAACTCTCTGGCGATTATCTGTGTGAAGCTGATGACGGCGGCTTTCGACGCGGCATAGACCGCTTCGCCTTCGAGTTTTAAGGGAGTGGCGACCGTCGCGAAATTGATAATTCTCCCGAATCTGTTTTTTCTCATCAGCCGTGCGGCCTCGCGGCACATCAGAAAAGTCCCGATAAAGTTGGTCTCGATAATCTCCCGCGCTTTTGTCACGGGCGTCAATAGCACATGGTTCATCGAAGCGATGCCCGCGTTATTGATTAAGACATCTAAACGCCCGTAGGTGCTCGAAATCTCCGCAAACATCTGCCGCACTCCGGCTTCATCAGAAACATCGAGACAAAAATGGCGGTAATTATCGGAAGCCTGCGTGGTCTGCCCCCGGCTGCAACCAATAACCTGATGTCCCTTCGCCAGATAATACTCGACGAGATGTGCGCCGATGCCTTTGCGCGTACCGGTTATCAGAATGACACGCGGTTCAAGGTGTGGTGACTCCATTTTCTTTTAATAACAGGGCGAGGTATTCAGTTAAGGTTCCCAGTGTTAAAAAAGGGCTGTTCTGCTGAGACATCGCACGGTCGTCAGCGATGGTAACCGAAACACCGAACTCCGCCTTGATCTGATCTTCGACCTCCATGATAAAGCTGACAACGTCTATTGATTCCAATTTCCCTGTTTTACCATACAACACTGCGTCTAATGACTTCTCGACGTGAACACCTTTTGGTAATTGTTTGTTAAGCTCATCAACTGCACCGTAAACAGCCCGTTCAATTCTTCCGTGATTTGCCATCGTCTTCTCCTTTTGCCGCATTTTATCTCATCAATCTGCGAAACACCCAGCGACCCTCATGCGGGTGACAAATCTGACCGATGGGACTCTCAGTTTGTCGGAAACATTCTCGCTAACATCAGCACCACCCTGAATTTTGGCGCGAGCGTTGCCGGAAGCCTCTTCGCACTCACCGACGCAGTGACGCTGGATACCAACAACGTCTCCGCCTGCGACATGAACATCCCGCCGACGCCCACGCCGAGGCCGGACGGGTTGCGAATTTCGGAAATCGGTTATCGTCGTCTCTTCGAGTCCGCGGTCAACAGTAGTGAGTCACCATATAAGGGGACGCTACAATCAACCCCCTATTTCAACTTATTTCCTCTGACACTGCCCGACGCCCCTACCTCCGAGTCAAACAACCGTTGCTACGTTTTGTACATCATAGTGTAATCCCCGCAGATTCAATAAATAGCTTTTCACTAATTCGTTGATGAGCAGCCGAGATAACCGTAGGCGACTTATCTAGTCGGCTTTCAGAGGTGGAAATCCCGAACTTTGCTGAGTCTAACCTCAACAGCCCAAACAACTTAATCTGTATCCCAATACGCAGGCGTCTCGCCCATTGACCTGAGCAGCACGCCTGAATCGCAATCCTACATCTTTAATAAAATCAATCATTTGGAGGGTTAATGAAAAGAGTCGTTCTCTTCCTGACAGCCATCTGTCTCTGTATCTTCGCGGCTTCCGCCACACAGGCGCAGACCAATCCGGCAGCACAGACGCTTCCTTTCACTTTGACTTCACAGACCGGCAGCACGCTTCCCGCAGGCGTCGCCGTCCACCGCTTCGGCACTACCTCCGGCATCCCGACCACACGCACCACCGCTCCCGGAACAGGCGATTTGCCCTACAATAGCACCAGCAACGCTGGCGGCTGGCGTGACGAGGGCGCCAACGGCATTAGCATGCTCGCGTCGGGTTCGCAGGCGGCGGGCGCGCTCGTCGTCGCCATCAACACGACGGGTCAGACTAACATTCAAGTCACTTGGACGGCGCGTACCATTCTCCAACAAGCCAGCCGCGACAACAGCATCGCCCTCCAATACCGCGTCGGCACGTCCGGCAACTTCACCGACATCGACCCCACGACCTACACCTCCTCCGGTAAGAGCGCGGGAGACGCCGCGACATTCACCAACGTCGCGCTTCCCGCCGCCGCCGAAAATCAATCGGTCGTCCAAGTCCGTTGGATTTACTGGGAATCAACCTCGACGAGCGGCTCGCGCGACCGCCTCGCCGTCGATGACATCTCGATTACCGCCAACAGCGGCCCGGCCACTCCGAATATCGTCGTCAGCACGACGACGCTCCCCGATTTCGGCAACGTCGGCGTCGGCGGCACGTCCGCACCCAAGTCTTATACGGTTTCGGGCAGCAACCTCTCGTCCGGCATCACGATTACCGCTCCCGCCGATTTCCAAATTTCGACCGCGAGCAACACGGGCTACACGACGACCTTCACGCTCGCAGCCTCCGGCGGCTCTGTTCCTAACACGACTGTCTACGTCCGCTTCGCGCCGACCGGGCTCGGTGGGAGAGGCGGAAACATCACGCATGAGAGCGCGGGCGCGGAAACCAGAAACGTCGCCGTGAGCGGCACAGGCGTCAACGGCTACACCATCAGCGGCACCGTCACGTCTAACACTGGAACCCCTCTCGCGGGCATGACGGTCAACCTCATGAGCGGCGCAACCACCGTCGCTACAACGACCACCGACGCGAACGGCAACTATTCATTTCCCGGCGTCGCCGAAAACGGCACTTACACCGTCACTCCTTCGGGCGCGGGCTTCACCTTCACGCCTCCAAGCCAGTCATTCAGCAACTTGAACGCGAACCAGACGGCCAACTTCAGCGCGACTCCGCAGGTCGTCATCAGCGAATTTCGCTTTCGCGGCACAGACCCGGACGGCGCGGGCGCTTTGAACGGAGACACCAACGAGTTTATTGAGCTTTACAACCAGACCGACCAGAGCATAAGTCTGGCGGGATGGTCTTTAGTCTCCTCCGGCGGCACAATCGTGCGGACACTAACAAACGGCCAAATCCCTGCGCGGGCGCATTACCTCATCGTCGGCACAAGCTATGGTCTCGGCGGAGTCGCCGCTGGCGACGCGACCCTGAGCGGCGGCACGGACATCCCCGACGGCACCGGCGTCGCTCTCTTCAACAACTCTTCAAACTTCGTGACGGGCGCACGCCTCGATGCCGTCGGCTTCAGTGGCGCAGACTCGCTCTACCTCGAACAGGGCGGACTCACTCCGGCGGGTGGTATCACGACAGACGGTGAATACAGTTTTGTCCGTAAACTGGGGAACGGGACGCCGCAGGACACGGATAACAACGCGGCGGATTTTGATTTCGTTTCGACCAACGGCGGCACGTACAACGTCAGACAGTCGGTGCTCGGCGCGCCCGGCCCTGAAAATCTCGGCTCGCCCATTCAGCGCAACGCCACCATCAATGCATCCGGCATCGACCCTAATGCGTGTCTGACATGTACGCCTAATCGCGTGCGCAACACGTCCGATACGGGCACGAACAAAACTCTCGGTACGCTCATTATTCGCCGCGTCTGGACGAATAACACGGGGTTGGAAGTCTCGCGTCTGCGCTTCCGCCTCGTTGACTTGACGACGCTGAACAGCCCGAACGTTCACGGCGGTCTCACGCAAGCCGACCTTCGTGCTTTGACTTCATCCAACATCACCGTCACACGCACCGATGGCTCGACCATCAACGTGCAGGGGACGACGCTCGAAGAGCCTCCGACGCAAGCTTTGGGTGGCGGTCTCAACGCGACCTTGGCCGTCGCGCTCGCCGCGCCGGTTGCGAATGGCGCAACTGTCAACACGCAGTTCGTCTTAGGCGTCGAACAGTCGGGCAAGTTCCGCTTCTTCGTCAACGTCGAAGCGGCGACGCAAGCGCCTCCTTCGTCGAGCGTCCATCTGACGATGGGTAATCCGAGCAATGCCACGACCGACGTGAACCAGCCGACGAACTACCTCATGCTCAAGCAAGGGTTCGCCGAGGCTTATCACCGCGACCGTGGGACGCCCGTCTGGACGAGTTGGCATCTCGACAGTTCGTGGATTGGCAGCACCGGGCGCGCGGGCGACTTCCACGCCGACACCTCCTTACCGGCTGGATGGTATCAAGTGCAACCGACCGATTATCAAGGGTCAGGCTATGACCGAGGCCACATGACGCCTTCGGGAGACCGGACGAGCACGTTCGACCTCAACAACGAGACGTTCCTGATGACCAACATGATTCCGCAACTGCCGGCGAATAATCAGGGGCCGTGGGCGGACTTCGAGAGCTACTGCCGGACGCTCGTCGGTCAGGGCAACGAGTTGTATATCATCTCCGGTGGGAGCGGGACACAGGGCACCATCGCGAACGGTCATGTCACCGTGCCGACGCAGACTTGGAAGGTCGTCATCGTACTGACGAGCGGAACGAATGACGTGTCGCGCGTCACAACTTCGACGAGAACCATCGCCATCGTGATGCCTAACTCCGGCACGATTAACACCGACTGGCGGACGTACCGTGTGAGCGTAGACCAGGTCGAGACGCTGACAAGCTTCAACTTCTTCTCCAACGTGGACGACGGAGTGGAGAACGTCATCGAGGCGACGGTCGATAATCAGTAAGCATAGAGTCAGAGACATCAAACGGCCTGCTCGCTGATGCGGGCAGGCCGTCTTGGTTTGAGAACGAGAGATGAGGGGAGTGGCATGATGAAAAGCGATGAAGAGTTGATAGAAGAGTTAAGGAAGGCGACGGACGGCTTGCTTTTCATGAGCGAGTCGGACTACCCGTTCGAGATTATTAAGTGGGGCAAAGCGGGAGACATCTCCCAAGAGTATGTGCGGGAAATAGTTAAAGGCGCGGCAGAAACGACGGTCGAAGAAATCACTGTTGACGACTTCTTTCGGAGTGCGGCGGCGGAACAGGAGTGGAAGGCGGCACCAGAACTGGCTGCGGCGAAAAGACATCAGAAGCTGGTGCGGCTGCTCAAAGAGAACTTAACGGAGGTGCGTGTCTACCGTGTGGGCGAAAGAAACATCGGAGTCTATATCGTCGGTAGGAGCGGGGAGGGGAACGCCCTCGGTGTATCGACGCGTGTGGTTGAAACCTAAGACGCAGCGATTGGATTGATAGTTTGTATTATGAGTTCCGATAGTAATTCCCGCCCGCCCGTACTACAATCGGCGCTTTCGGAAGGTCTGAACGATAAAGCAATCGCCACAATCCAGACAGCTTGGCCTCCGGGCTAGAACCGAAGAATGTGCGCTACTTCAAAAACTCAAAAACGACAAGGTGATTAAAGTGACAACCAAGACACGATTCTGTTTGCCTCTGCTTCTGCTCTTGCTCTTGGCCTTTATTGCATTGCCGGTCGCTGCGCAGTCTCCAAACACGGCGACGATGATCGTCGTCGTGGTTGACCAAGCCGGAGCCGTCGTGCCGGACGCTAAAGTTTCGGTGGTGAACAATGCGACCAGCGCCGTGCGCGAGGCCGTCTCAGGAAGCGACGGCAGCGCCACCATTCCGGCGCTCTCGCTGACGGGGACTTACACGGTCGGCGTGTCCAAGGAAGGCTTCGGCAACGAAGAACTCAAGGACATCACGCTGCGCGCGGGCGAGACCGCGACCCTGAAGGTGAGACTCCTCGTTGGCACACAGCAGGCGGAGGTCACAGTCTACGGGACTGTCGAAGGCGTGCGCGCCGACCCGCAGATTGGTCGCCGTCTCGACAGCCCGCAAATCGACGAGACGCCCATCCTCGGTCGCAAGGTGACGACGCTGCCGCTCCTCAATGCTGCGTTCCGGCAGGCGAAGGGCACGGGCGACCTCTTCGTCAACCAGACGTACTTCGTGACGGGCGTCGGGGGGCGTCGTCAAACGACGGTCACGCTCGACGGCGCGAACAACGACGAAGGATGGGGACGCCAGACGATGATTGCTACCGTGCCGCTCGGAGCTATTCAGGAAGTGAACGTGCTCTCGAACGCGTTCTCTTCCGAGTTCGGCTGGACATCCGGCCCCGCCTTGAACATCGTCACCAAGTCCGGCACGAACGAACTGCACGGCGAAGGACTGTTTATGCTTCGTCCAGGTAGCTGGCAGGCGAAGACGTTTTCGACCGAGGGCTTCTGTCCTCCCTCCGTCCAGAGTTGCGTCACGCCGAACACGCTCAAGGCTATTAACCCGGTTGACATTCCAGACGCGCTGAAGCAAATCTCCGGCTCGGTAGGCGGGCCAATCGTCAGAAACAAGACCTTCTTCTTTGCGACAGCCGACTACACGCGGCAGAATCGAACGACGTTTCTCTCGCAGACGCTGCCTTCTTTCCTATTGCCCGCAGACGGCCACCTCGACTATACGGGTCACTACCGCCAGACGCTCTTTGACGGACGGCTCGACCACAGACTCACGTCGAACCAGACGCTGATGTTTCGCCTGAACTTCGACCGGTTTTTCGACGACAATCCACAGGACGCCGTGGGCGGCACGAACGCACCGAGCGTCGCGCGCAGGTACTCGCGGCAGTCTTTGACGGCGCAGGTCAATCACACATCTGTCCTCGCCCCGGCGCTTATCAACGAGGCGCGCTTTGCTTACCTGCACGGCGACCCTGTCACACGCTGGGAAGCTCAGACCCTCTCAACCACCTACACACGCGCCGGGAACGTGCCGTTTACCATTGGACAGTCCAGACTCTCCGACCTCTGGGGTCATCAAGTGCAGTTCTCTGATACGTTGTCGTGGTCGCTTCACCAGCACTATCTCCGCTTCGGCGGAAGTGTGATTCATCACAGGTCGGGCGGCACGGGCAGCGAGCCGGGCACGGCGGTGCTCGGCACATTCACGTTCAGAAACGCGACGACCGCGCCCTTCGAGCAGTTGACACTGGCCGATGTGCAGAGCTACACGCAACCGATTAACTTCGGCATCAGCAGCTACGAATTACCACAGTGGCTTTTGACCGGCTTCGTGCAGGATGATTGGAAGGTGCGCCCCAATTTCACTTTGAATCTCGGTCTTCGTTATGACCGTCAGACGTTGACCGATGCGACGAAGAACTTCGCGCCGCGCATCGGCTTCGGCTGGAATCCCGGCGGCGACGCGCGCACGTCCATTCGCGGCGGCTATGGCATGTATTACACACAGATTCGCTCGAACGCCGTCGCAGGCTACCTCGTCAACGGACTCGACGGATTGACGACTTACAGTGCGACTCCCAACGAACTCGGTTTCCCGACCTGTCTCGTCGGCTCATGCCTCCCCGTCAACGTTGACCCACGAACGCTTCCGGCAAGGCAAATTCCGGCGCGCGACATCACGATTAGAGCGGGTCGCAGGGAGTTCTACCGGGAGCAGTTCGCAAGGTACGGTTTGAACTTCGATAAGCTGCCGGACTATCCCGACAAATTGGTGAATCCGCGCAGCCAAGTCTTATCCATCGGCGCGGAGCGCGAGGTGATGAAGGGATTGTTCGTCGGAGCCGACTATGTGCATCAGCACTTGAGCGGCATCGACCGCACGGTGGATTTAAACGCTCCTCAGCCTTTCGAGCGCACAGCAACCGGACAGTTCCGCTGCTTACCCACGCACGCGACTTGTCCCGCCTCTGAAGCGGTCACAGCCGCCAATAACCTCCGCCCAATCCTGCCTGCGCCGAGCGGTGTGCGTCAGGTCAACGTCTTGATGAATCTCGGCGTCGCCGATTACGACGGCTTGCAGACGCAACTCACATATCGCGGCAACTCACGTCTGTATGCCGCCATCAGCTACACTCTGTCGAAGGCGACGAACACGTTCGAGCCTGACGGCAACGGCATCGGTGCGAGCGACAGCAACATCGCTAGTCTGGGCGAGGACGAACGCGGGCCGAGCGTGCTCAACCAGCGTCACCGCGCCGTCATCATGCTCAGCTATCGGTTTCCGTTCAACATCACTGCTGGCACTCTGACACAGTTTGCTTCGGCGCGTCCGTTCAATGCGACGACGGGCGTTGACAATAACGGTGACGGCATCCTCAACGACCGCCCCGTCATCAACGGAACTGTCATCAGGAAATCGGCGTTTCGCGGCACTTCGACGCAAGATGTTGGACTCTTCGTCGAGGAACGCGTCAGGGTGTCGGAACATGCGTCGCTGCTGCTCCGTTTGGAGGGCTTCAATCTCTTCAATCATGGCAACTACCTCGGACGCGGACAGACACTCTACGGCAACACGGAGACGCCTAACCCGACGTTCGGCCAGTTGGTGGCCGTCGGCACGGCGTCGAACGCACTTCCGGCGTTCGCCAACGTCGATCCGCCGCGCATGTTCCAACTGCAAGCGCGGTTTATCTTCTGAGTGGAAGCGGTCAAGATTCGGAAAATGAAGAGCACTGGAAGTTCAGTGCTCTTCATTTATTCTCATTTTGATGCTCACTGAATATACTCAGGCATCGGTAAAAACAGCCGCGTAACGGCGAAATCTCGATGAAACGAATCGTACTTGTGGTGGCTGTGCTTGCGGCTGCGCTCGTCTCGGCGGTTAGCTGTGGTCGCTTCTCCAATTCAGCTAACGATACGAAGACTGAGCGCGTGGTGGTTATCTCGCAGACCTACAACGAAATTATCTGGGCACTCGGCGCTCAGGAACATATCGTCGGCATTGACTTTTCGAGCACGTATCCTCCTGAAGTAAAGAAAGTGCAAACGGTCGGTTATCATCGGGCGTTGAGCGCCGAAGGTATCCTCTCGCTGCACCCGACAGCTATCATCCACGACAACAACATCGGCCCGCCGCAGGTCGTGCAACAACTCCAGAGCTTGAACATTCCGATGAAAACCTTCACCGCGAAGAATGATTCGGTGGACGGTACAAAAGCACTCATCCGCGAGATGGGCGCTTATTTTCATAAGGAAGAACGTGCGGAAGAACTATGCCGCACGCTCGACGCTCACATGGCGGCTTCGCTCGAACGGGTCAAGCAGTACACAGACCATCCGAAAGTCGCGGTTATCCACTTCGGGCGCGCATCGAATGTTTATCTCGTCGTAGGTCGTGGCGGAGGCGGGGACGGCGGCGCGGCCAGCAAGATGATAGAGTGGGCGGGCGGAGAGATGGCGATTGACGCTCGCGGGATGCAACGCATGGCCTCGCCGGAAGTCGTTGCTCAGGCGAATCCAGACGTTATCCTCGTCACCGATTTTGGCTTTGACCGACTCGGAGGGTCGCTGGATGAGATTAAGGCGTTGCCGGGCGTCGCCACCTCCAACGCCGCCAAAAACAATCGCATCTACCGCATTCAAGAGCATGAGTTGATGTACTTTGGGCCACGCACCGGCGAGAATATAGAGAAAGTGGCCGCTATTATTCATCAAAAGTGACAAAACAACTTGAGACTCGCCGGGGACTTCTCTTCGCATTGACCTTCGGCACGCTCCTCGTGATGGCTGCGTCTATTCGTTACGGGGCTATTGATTTTTCGATTCCCGCCATCGGGCGGGCGCTCGCTTCTCTTCTTCCCGGACATCCTGACCCAACGCTCGACGAGCGAATTTTCCTTGAACTGCGAATGCCTCGCGCCATTCTCTGCCTGATGGTCGGCGCTAGTCTCGGCGTCGGCGGCACGCTGATGCAGGCGCTTTTTCGCAATCCCATCGTCGAGCCGGGACTCGTCGGAACTTCCAGTGGCGCGGCCTTCGGTTCAGCCCTCTTTTTCGTTCTCGGAGGCGTCTTCCACCTCAACGCGAGTCTGTGGAGTCTTCCCCTCGCCGCGTGTCTCGGCGGCATCATTTCCACCTACCTTGTATTCCTCCTCGCTCGCTCACGGGAGGATGGACGAGCCTCGGTCGTGATGCTACTGCTCACCGGACTAGCGGTAAACGCCCTCTTTATGAGCGGCATCGGGCTTCTGTCTTACATCGCGCGCGACCCGCAAGCTCGTTCGATTACGTTCTGGAGTTTGGGCACACTCTCCGGTGCGAGTTGGCATGCTGTCCAGATTGTCTCCATTTCGACGATAGGAGGAACAGTCGTCGCGCTCCGCTACGCGAAGCAGCTTAATGCGTTAATGATTGGCGAAGAAGAGGCGACATACTTGGGCGTGAACGTTAACCGTCTAAAGTGGATTATTCTCTCCATCAACGTCCTTATCGTCGCCGTCGCCACGGCGTTTACGGGCGTCATCAGCTTTGTCGGGCTGGTCGTTCCACACATTCTGCGAATGATGCGCGGGGCTGACAACCGATTTCTTATCGTTGGAAGCGCGTTGATGGGCGCGACGCTCCTGAGCCTGGCAGACCTTATCGCCAGACTCTCGCTACGGCCTGCGGAACTGCCAATCGGCATCGTCACTTCAGCGGTGGGCGTACCTGTCTTCCTGTTACTGCTGCGCCGCCGCCAGTACGTGTTCTAACGGCCTATGTCGAAGTGCGCCGGTTATTCCGTGTATTGTTAAGTCATCTCCCTATGCTGGAAGCAAGCAATATCACGTTCAAAGTGGGAAACAGGGCACTCATCTCCGAGGTGTCTGTTTCGTTTGCACCCGGCAAGTTTCACTTGGTAATTGGTCCAAACGGTGCGGGGAAATCAACTCTTATTAAGGTGCTGGCGCGGTTGCTGCGTCCGCAAAGTGGGAAGGTTGAATACGAAGGCGCTGACGTAAGGCATATAAGCGAATCCGATCTTGCGAAGCGTCGCGCAGTGCTTTCACAGGCCATTGAAGTTGCGTTTCCACTGACGGTGAGAGAGGTTGTCATGATGGGACGCTACCCGCACTTCGGAGGGCGTCCGGGTTCCATAGATGAAAAAATTACCGATGAACTCATGGAGTTTTTCGACGTTATGGAATTCCGTGACCGCAACTATCAGACTCTCAGTGGAGGCGAACGCCAACGCGTCAACTTCGCACGTGTTCTCGCGCAATTATGGCGCGCCAACTCCTCCTCGTTGCCAGTTCCCGCGTCTCCCGCGACGCCCTCATCTTGCCGATATCTGTTCCTTGACGAGCCTCTCACTTTTCTCGACATCCACCATCAAATCGCATTCATGAAAAAGGTGCGTAGTTTTGCTGACGCTCCTGATGTTGTTACGGTGGGTGTGGTTCACGATTTGAATCTCGCTGCCCGCTTCGCCGACCAGATAGTGTTGCTGAATCACGGACATGTCGTGGCATCCGGCACTGCCGCCGAGGTGCTTACGACCGCCCGCATTCGGGACGTGTTCGGTGTGGAACCGACATTCGTCCCCATCAAGCAATCCAGCGTCCATCTCATCTTCGATTGAAAGATTCGGGTCTAACTTACATCTGGAGAATGGCAAACTGAACAATTCTCTCGGCAGCATGCCGCGCTGCAATAGAGGCAGCGATTGAATATTGCACAAAGGCCACACAGCGCAATCGAGAGACGCATAATTTAATCGGCCATGTCATCTGCAACCGACAGAACGACGCAACGAGTAGTGACAAAGTTTTATGTTGACAAATATGGGATGCGGGGCTAGGCTTCGCGCGTCCTTCTTTACTTGCAGTGCTGCTCGCAGGCGGCGGCCATCCACGGTAATCAACATGAGAGACGCTCTCATGCTTCTACACGAATCATCTATTTCAGTCTAACAATTGAACGCGGACTAACGCGACCCGATGTTTCTTGGCTTTAGCTAAACCCACCTGAGCTTGTTTCAATCCTTTTTCCGCTTTCCACGCTTCATATCCAAAAGGGAATTGGTGTTGATGCCTCAAGCGATTCGACGACAACTCCCGTGTGTCCAGAGTTCAACATCTTTAAGAAGAGGGGATAAACAAATGAGAGCACTCATTTTGGCAGTGTTACTGATTCTCGTTAGCCAACCATTTGCTCACGACAAGAGCACTATTCGTCATGCAACTGCGACGAATGCTTCCGCCGCCGAGACCTTCCGGCACATTTACATCGACACCACACAGACGAGCACTACAGGCATCTCCGGATTCTACGCGACTAAAGAGGGCGTGCTGGAACCGGGGTCGAACGCCTTTCTGCGTGGTCTTGAGTTTGATGAAAAGGGCGACAAGCCCTGCTTCGTCCGTGCACACTGGTGGCGCTATACGGCGGATAGTTCGAGGGAAGACTTCTCCACCATTTTCGACATCTGTAAGGACGATGTGAAGGGAGATAAGAGCCTGCTCTTTAATTATACGGATACGCAGCGCCTGGCGGTGAGTTCGGTTCGCGTGTGCTCGAACAATGACAATGACCACCGACTAAAGGGCGTGAAACTGGTCAGCAGTTATATTGACCACAACAACTCCGGGAGAGTGGAGAGTAGCGGAAGAGAACTCTCCTTCGAGCGAACAAACTGTGCTTCATGGAAGACGACGCAGAGTTGTCCGGCAGGCATGGCCGCCGTGGGTCTCGTCATCAAACACTCCGGGGAAGAGATAACGGGGCTGGCGCTGAAATGTGCAAAGCCATACGTCAAGCCCTATACCACCCCGGACACAACATCGTCCATTTCGGCTGACGAGCGGTTTTCCCGGATGGAGAAAGATATTCGCGTCGCCGTGGACAAAGACGGTAAGACCGAGAAGTTGACGATTAACGAGGCCATCGCGCGCCATGAGGTGAACGGCGCGACCGTCGTCATCATAGACGGCGGCAAGGTCAGCACCGTCCGCCACTACGGCGTCCGCAGCCGCAAGTCGAATCTCCCTACCAATAAGGACACTCTCTACCAGGCCGCCTCCACCTCGAAGTTTATCGCGGCCATCGGCATGTTGATTGCTTCCAACAAGGAGCATGGGCCGAAACTGGTGCGCTCAGTGCAGGCCACCGCCGATGACCACCCGAACAGCATCATCGCCAAATGGAGAGACAAGCAATTCAAGAAAGACAGCCCCTATCCGAAAGACATCACGATTGAGCGCCTCTTGAGCCACACGGCGGGGCTCGACACGCACGGCATCGGCACTGCACGCACCGACAGCAAGACCGACATGGAAAATATTCTGTTGGGTCAAGTGCTGAATCCGGGCGTCAAGCCGTTCAGCCCTCCCGGCCTTCTCTATTCGTATTCCGGAGGCGGGTTTACCGCCGCCGAAGCGATGCTCGAAATTCATTCGGGTCGCAGCGCCACCGACTTCCTGAACAATGAAGTGCTGCGGCACTTCGGCATGACGAAGAGCACCTTCAACACGGCGACCGACAGCATGACCAATCTGGCGCGTGGCTGTAGCCGGGGTATCTGCTCCGACACGCCTGAGCACACGACCGTAAAGTTTGCGGGCGGACTGCTAGCGAACCCGGAAGAGTACGCCCGTCTGCTCACCGTCATTATCAACAACGGCAAAGACTCAAGCGGCAAAGAGTTGCTTCCGCTCGCCGACGTGCAACGACTGATGACACCCGCGGCGAATACCATCAGTTCAAAGAAGGCTTGCAGCACTCACAGCAACTGCATCATCAGCGAGAAGTGTTACGGTGGAAAGTGCATCATGCCGCTTCCCGCCGATGGTGAATGGTACGGGCTGGGCGTTTCGCTAAGCGATTACGAGGATTTTAATAACTTCCCCAACAATCTCTCTCACGGCGGCTCACAAACCGATGCGAGGGCATATTTTTTCATCGACCGCAAGGATGGCAGGGGCGTCGTAATCATGGTAAATGGCGAGGAAAAGTGGAAGAAGAACGGAGTCGAGTACGGGGCTCCGTACCTGCTAGGTGACATCAGGGATGCGTTCTTCCGCAACTTCCCGTGAGCGCCCGGTTGCACGGAGTTTGACCATCTGAAACCTCAACGACTCTTTCGCGAGATTGTGCTTTCGCGCGTCCACGTCGAGCTACATACAACTCGTAATAATCGGGGTGCAGGATAACGGGCATGCTGTCGTGCGCGGGTCGCTGCACCTCGTTAGCTTCCGTCTTCAGGATAGTGTAGAAGTTGATAGCTTGGCTGCCCTCTCCTTCGATAATTACCTCTTGACAGTAGGTGGGAGGACGATTACCTAACTGTAATTGATGCTCAGCATGGCGCTCACTTTCGTACAGGCACTTCGATATAACTGTCGCCATACCAGTTGATTTGCAACGGCTCACGAGCCTCGGCAATTGTCTCCTCGATGACTGGCTTCCAAGCAGACACGTTGCCGCGATGAGAGCCACGCGCACCACGCGTTCCATACCACGACCCGTCGCGCATTTGGTGCCATTAAGGAGGAGACTCTTAGTTTGATTCCGTTTGAAAGCGCGGCGGGTGTTCGTCATTGCTCCCTACTAACCTCTCTTGCTGCGCGCGAGGTTACTGCACAATTCTTCAGAAGGGGGCGCATAATTTAACGCCTTCATTCATCTTAACTTGATGTCTGCGCGAAGACCTGTGAAAGTGCCAAACCTACTCTGAAGGGATAACTACCGTTCTTAACTCTGTTAAGGATAGGCCGTTTTTATTGACAGCATCTAGCCCGCAGTATATAAGTTTTGGCCTGTCGTCGGTTCTCGCAAGAGTCTTCTCAGTAACCCGACTCTTCTCTCATTAACGCAAAGCCGCCTCGCTCACGTTCTATCTTAAATTGCCTTGCGGGTGTCTTGATTGAGCAACGGGGGTTCCCTCGACAGCTCAACCGCCGACGGCGAAAGTCATCATCGGTCTGTTTCTCTCAACCTCGTTTCGCCGGCTTTAACCTAAGCAATGTTGCCCGCTACTGTCGGGGCAAATTCCACAACAAGTCGGGAGTTCGGACTCGGGCATCGAACGCCAATGTCCCCCTAATATTTTATGACTGAGCGTGTGCGGTGTTCTTTCTGTGCAGTTATCCCCTGTTAAGAAATCCGAATTTCCTTTCCTTTGGCACGCTCTTCGGAGCGCGCCATTCCCCCGGGGATGAGGAACTTTCATGACTGTCCAACGATGCAAGATAATAGTTTTACTCTTCGCGCTGGTCATTGGCGGAGCGATGTTTCTGACGCCGAGGAGTTCTGCGAGCGGCGGCGACAGCGTTCTCGATGACCAGTTATCTGCGCTGCTCGGCCAGCACGGGTTCACGGGCAAAGTCGGCTCGTCGCTCGAACAGAGGCTTGGCCGCAAAATTGACAATCAACTCGCCGAACTCGGCAAGAGCGCCTTTCACGATAGCCTGCTTGGTTTGGCGAACGACAACTCCTGCGCGGGCTGCCACGCAGCGCCCGCCGGTTTCGGCGATACGCAGTCCATCGCCATCGGCGTTGACAATAACGACATCGTCGGCCCCGACCGCACCGGCCCGCGCAATCAGCGACGCGCGCCGATGGTTATCAATAACGCCTTCTTCCCCGCGTTGATGTGGAACTCGCGCTTCAACTCCGTCTCCGGCGACCCGTTCAATAACAGCGCGGGTTTCCAGTTTCCCTTCCCCGAAGGCTTCTCGCTCTCCGGCCTGCCGCACCTCTTGACCGCGCAGGCGTTCATCCCCGTCACGGAGAGGCCGGAGATGGCGGGTTTCCACCCGTCGCTGCCGGGCACGAACGACGGCATCCGCGACGAGGTGGTGGCTCGACTGAACGCCAACGCCGAGTACCGGAAACTCTTCGGTAGGATATTCCGCGAAGTTAAAGACGGCGCGCCCATCACCTATGAGATGCTGGCGCGAGCCATCGCCGAATTCGAGTTCACGTTAACTTTTGCCAATGCTCCGATTGACCAGTTCGCGCGCGGCCAGCGAAACGCCATGACCAACGACGAAAAGCGTGGTGCGCTCATCTTCTTCGGGTCGGGAAACTGTGTGAGTTGCCATGCCGTCTCGGGACAATCCAATGAGATGTTCAGCGACTTCAAGATGCACGTCGCGGGTATCCCGCAGATTGCACCTTCAGTCACGAACGTCACCTTCGACGGCCCCGGAGCCAACGAGGATTTCGGTCTGGAACAGGTGACAGGCAATCCCAACGACCGCTACGCCTTCCGCACCTCGCCGCTCAGGAATCTGGCACTGCAACCTACGTTCTTCCATAACGGAGCTTTCACCAGACTGGAAGACGCGGTGCGCTACCATCTCGATGCCGTCGGCTCAGCCGCGAACTACAACCCGGCGCAGGCGGGTCTCGACGCCGACTTACAAGGGGCGCAAGGGCCGATAGCGCCGGTGCTGGCGCGCATCTCCCCGCAGCTTGCGACGCCAGTTGCGTTGTCGAACGCAGAGTTCCAACAACTCATCGCTTTCCTGCACGGCGGGTTGCAAGACCCGCGAGCGACGCCGGAAAACTTACGCAAGCAGATTCCGAAGAGTCTGCCAAGCGGCAGGCCTTTGGCGCTCTTCCAGTAAGACAGACAAGACAAATTTCAACCCCCGCTCAGTGCTTGCCTGACCGAGCGGGGGTTGATAGTTCTTCTGGAAGAATTAACTGTGGCGAACTTATGACACGCTACGCGCAACGCCAATGCTCCCAACATGCGAGGCGTCGCGCCAGAGAACGCCTATCGCTGCCCGCGGAGTCCTTAACATTCACGCCGGAGAGGCACGCTCTCGCTTCTTCTGTCTCGGGTCTGATGCTATCGGCTTGGCGGCACTACTCCATGAGCTTCCCGTAGTATGTCTTCGCCCTTTTCCGGTCTGTCGCGAGCTTGGCCGCACGCGCCGCACCGTGTTACTGCGCCGCCGTGAAGCCCGTCAGCGGGTTGCCGTAGAACGCTTCGGCCTTCCACGCCGTCCGATCCCACTGACCGTCTTGGTCTCCGATTATCTGGACGGGCACGATAACGCGGTCGCTGCCGAGCTTGTTGGCAGTGGCGATGCCATTATCGAACTTCCCATCAGGTCCAACGGTGAACTTAATAGACCGCGCCAGTTTGTTATTCCAGAGTACCTTCAACTCGTACTCGCCCGGATTCGCGCTGAGCAGATGGAGCGGCCCGAACATGCCGGGTTCTTCTTTTGTCTTGTCCCAGCCACGCAAGTTCGGGAAGCTGCACCTCACGCGCGCCCACTTTGCTTTTTGCGGGACGGTATCGGCGACGTAGTGCGTAGTGTTGTTCTCCACATCCGACTCGCAACTAGCCCTGCCGACTTCCTCGCCTTCAAAGGTTTTCTTGCCCACCTCCTTGCCGTTGAGGAATATGTGCGGCTTAAAATTCACCGCTTCACCGCGCACCCAGAACGCGATATGCACATCAGGGCGATCCCATCCCTTCAAATCGTCAGGGGTCAGATAGACGTAGCCGATAGGCAGGTTCCAGTCGTGGTTGACGAAATAGACGAAATGGTTGGCGGCCTTCGGGCCGTGCTCGTTGGAAAGGACTTTCTCCACTTTCGCCCTGCCATTAAAGAGCGTCGAGTCAGTACCGTTCAGTTCGTTCCGCATTTTGATGGCGAAGTTGACTAGGCCGACCGAGGTCGAAGCCTTGTCTTCGGGAATGTCGCGTCCGCCGCATGAGGTCTTCCACCAGCGTCCCTGCGGCGTCTCCTCGGTCGCGCAGTCGAACCTCACCGCAGGCCCGCCGCCGGGGATGGTGTATTCGACGTAGAGTTGACTGCCACTGGCGATAGGCCCGTTGACGCGGTACTCGATTCGAGGCACCCAACTCCAAACATCGTAGTTCTTGCGGTAAACGTTATAGGTGAACGGAGTCATCTGAACGGAGTCTTTGGCGATTGTTGGCTGGTTCTGGCTCGCGGCAACGCGACCGTCGTTCCAGTGTGGCAGACTCACCAATGCCAACACCACAAGTGCCATCGCCGAAGCAAACCTGATTTTGTTTCTCACGACGTACCTCCCGAATTTTCCACAGTTTCCATTTGCGTGAGGAAAGATATTACCGGAGGGATAGGGTGTCAACGGTATGTTAGATGATTACTCTACATCGGCGGTGCGATTGTTACTTATAGTATAAATCAGCCCCTCAAGCAGCCGTGCGAATATACACCGGAACTTATCTTCATCTTTCCAGTCTGAGAAATCCATGATGTTGTCTTCCGTGATTGGCGCTCGAAGACGTTCCGGCCAGTCGCAGTCTATACCGCTATCGTCGTGTGCCACTGGACAGTGAATGTTACGCTTTGTCTCCAGATGCATCGTCGTGAGCACGCCCATGTAAGGTGGTTTTACCGGGAACGGGATTTATTTGTAGAATGTGAAAGTGAAGCTACCAACCCGTATTCACTGTCTGTGCGTCCCGCACTGTGTTGGCGTCCGAGCCATTTGAAGCCTCTATCGGCGCTCAGAGCTTACCGGCGCCTTTCCTTTTTTTGCTTCTTCGATAATGCGCTCAAAGCGCGCACGCTTCTCCTCTTGCGTTTTAATAGTTAGGGGTTCCCCGCTAATATGCACCCCTTAGTAATAATCAGACTCATCCGAAACGAATGCGCCCTGAATGCGAGCCGTGCGGGGCGCATAAACATCGACGCCCTTCACTGAATAATGATGATTCGACTTCTCTCAATCATTCTCGTCTGCATCACTTTTGCAAGCCAACCCGTCAGCGTGGCGGCGCAAGAGACATCTCTTGTGCGCGAGTATCGCAAAGCCCATGAGCACCAGCTTCTCGAAGAATTTACACAGTTGCTCTCGATTCCGAATGTCACTTCCGACAGAGTGAACATACGTCGCAATGCGGATGCCCTCATGCAGATGTTGGAGCGTCGCGGCCTCAGTCCGCGTCTGCTCGAAGCGACAGGCAAAGATGCGCCTCCGGCAGTTTACGGTGAACTTAGAGCGGAGGGAGCGACGCGCACGCTCGTCTTCTATGCGCATTACGACGGGCAACCGACAGACCCCAAACAGTGGACGGGTAGCCTACCGTGGCAACCCGTTCTGCGTTCCTCCGCTGCGGAGACGGGCGGGCAAATCCTGTCGACGCCGAAACGGGGCGAGCCAATCAATCCCGAATGGCGTCTCTACGCACGCTCGGCTTCGGACGACAAGGCGGGCGTGATGGCCGTCCTCGCCGCGCTCGACGCACTCAAGGCCACGGGGCAGAAGCCGACCTCCAATATCAAAATCTTTTTTGAGGGTGAAGAAGAAGCGGGTTCGCCGCACCTCGCGGATATTTTGCGTCGCCATCAGGAACTGTTGCACGCCGACGCGTGGATAATTTTTGACGGGCCTGTCCATCAATCCGGTCGTAAGCAGGTGGTTTTTGGAGTTCGCGGTGTGACGAGCGTTGACATCACAGTCTTCGGCGCGAGGCGTCCGCTCCATAGCGGTCATTACGGCAACTGGGCACCCAACCCCGCGTTACTTCTATCGAGACTGCTCGCTTCGATGAAGGACGAGACGGGGCGCGTTCTCATACATGGTTTTTATGACGATGTGGAACCGCTCGGAGAGATTGAACGGCGTGCCATCGCCGACGCGCCGCAGTTTGATGCGGAATTGCAAAAGCAACTCGGTTTCGCCGTCGCCGAAGGCGCAGGCAAGAGTCTGCTCGAACAGCTTCAACAGCCGTCGCTCAACATTGACGGCATCAGCAGCGCGGAAGTCGGCACCGAGGCGCGCAACGTGATACCGACGACGGCCACCGCCACGCTCGACTTGCGACTGGTCAAGGGCAACGACCATCGCCGACAGGTCGCACGCCTCGTTAACCACATTCGCCAGCAAGGTTTCCACGTCACCGAGCGAGAGCCGACCGACGAGGAGCGACGGCAGCATCCACGCATCGCGCAGGTCACCGAACGCGGCGGCTACAATGCCTCGCGCACGCGCATGGATTTGCCCATCTCGCTCAAAATCATCGAGGCGGTTCAATCCGTTTCGAGTCAACCCGTCGTCAAACTGCCGACGCTCGGCGGAAGTCTTCCGCTCTATATTCTGCACGAAATTCTAGGTGCCCCGTCCATCACCGTCCCGCTCGCCAACTATGACAACAATCAACATGCGGAAAACGAAAACATTCGTTTGCAGAATTTGTGGGACGGCATCGAGATTGTCGCTGCCATTATGACCATGAAGCAGTAGATGGGTTTATACGCGTCACGATGTTTGATGATGACTCCGGCCTCTGCGAGAATATCAGTGACAAGACGGGAGGCAGACGTGAGAGGTGTTAGCGGCCTGCGGCAACACATCTCGAAGCGAGGAGCTGTGGCGAACAGACGTGCTCGATGGTTCATCTTTTTTTTGCTCGGCGTTCTTCTGATGATTGGCGCAATTTACGGCTCGTTAGCGTGGCATGCGGGAGTACCTGCCGCCGCCCATTCATTTCTCCAACGCGACGCCCTTCGTCCGCTCGTCATCGCACATCGGGGCGGCGCGGGGCTGTGGCCGGAGAACACTGCTTACGCCTTCGAGCATGCGAAAGCTGCTGGCGTCGATGTCATCGAGATGGACGTGCGGAGCACTTCGGATGGCGTGCCAGTCGTCATCCACGACGCGACGGTTGACCGTACGACCGACGGAAACGGACGCGTCGCCGACAAGACTTTGGGGCAACTGAAGGCGTTAGATGCCGGATACCGTTGGTCGGCGGACGGCGGGAGGAGCTTTCCGGTTCGCGGGAAGGGCATTACTGTGCCGACAGTGGAGGAAGTTTTTACCTCGCTCCGCGACATGAGATTCATCATCGAACCTAAGCCGGATGTACGTTCCCCTGTCGAGCCTCTGTGCCGTGCCATTCGTGAGCATGGAATGAGCGACAGGATTATCGTCGGCTCGTTTAATCAAACGATTCTCGATGAGTTCCGACAGACGTGTCCCGGCGTTGCCACGTCAGCCAGCCCGGCAGAGGTGAGTAAGTTTCTGGCACTGTATAAAGCAGGGTTAAGCACTTCCTACAGCCCCACGATGCAGGCGCTGCAAGTGCCGGAGAACGCAGCCGGATTGCACGTGCTGAGTCGGGGCTTTGTGGAAGCCGCGCATGAGCGTAATCTCGCGGTGCACGCATGGACGGTTAATGAAGCGTCGGTGATGAGTCGTCTGCTTGACATGGGCGTGGACGGCATCATGACAGATTATCCCGACAGGTTGATGACATTACTTGTCAGCAAAAGTAACCACACCGACAATCAGAAAGGCGACGAGAAATGAACACCGATGAGAGATTACTGAGTCTCGAAAACGCTTTTACGACGCTCGTAGAGTTGTCGGCTAAACAGGATTCGCGCACCACCGATTTAGAGAAATACTTCAAGATGCTCACGGAGTTGGCGGTCAGAGCGGACGAGCGCGTGGACATGTTTGAGCAACGCATGACCGCCGACGAGCACACCAACAATTTAGAGGCAAATCTCAACGCTCTGGCCTCAGATTGTGGTCGAAGTGGCCGCCAGCCAAAAAGAAGTGACCGCCAGCCAGAAAGAAACCGCCGAGCAACTCAAACAAACGGACGAGCAACAAAAACAGACCGACGAACAACTCAAGCAGACGGACGAACAACTCAAGCGGACGGATGAACGGCTAAACCGACTCGCCGATGTCGTCGAGCGCCACATCAGGGAAGGACACGACGGGAAATCCTGACAGGTTTATCCCGACGTTTGACATCGTAAGTCGCCATCAGCTGCGACGTGATTTGAGTTTTCTTGGGAGCCGTGTGATTTAGCCGACGACGGGGCAAACATCAAACTCGTCGGCAGCATCGTCAAAGCGACGCGGGAAAACTCTTTCTCTCAATCAGCGACACCGCTTTTGATAAATCGTCCACACCGAATCTCATTCCCGCCTTTTATCAATCCCATCGGCATTTCTGACGGAGCCATTTTCGGGGAAGAAACATTTTCCCGTCAGCGTCGATAATCAAAACGAGTCCGGCCAAGTAATTGTTATTTTAATTTAACGCGGAATCGTCCCAGCGTCTCGCAGACTGTCTTGATAACCTTGCCTCATTATGGAGATATGAAATGATTAGACTCGATGGCGGCGTCGTACAAAGAACGGAGAACGAATCTTCTACTCCCGTTAATCGTCCAAAACCGGCGCTTCAAGTTGACCTGTCTCCGGCGAATCAAACCAAAGCCCGCGACGTTAATCTCTACGGCGCATGGTTCAAAGCCAAAATATTGAACGCTGTCTCGACGCTCTCTGCAACAAACTCCACAACCACGTCTCAGCCCATCTCCGCAGCGGAAGCCAATCGCCGAGCCGACGAATTGATTGCGACGCACGGCGGTCGCGGTCATCTCGACACCGATGCGGTCGGCGAAGCGTTGGCTCTGATGGCGGAGCAGAACCCGTCGGAAGCGCGTGCCGTGACCGAGAAGGTGCTGGACAAAATCGAGGAGCGCGACCGCGACGAAGTGGCGCAGAGTTTTGTCGAGAAATTGGACTACGCAAAGCTGCGCGCGCTGGCCGCCGACCGTGATGGTCAGGCGTTGCTTGAGCGGCTGAAGTCGCATCTGCTGTCGGGCAGCGTGCACGACGATGAGAGGGAAACGGCGGGCAAGATTGATGCGGCGATTGCGGGTGTCCTGCGCGGAGTGAATCGCGAGCAGGACATCGAAAAGGCGGCGGATGCCGTCACCGATGCTTTCGACTACAACCGCAACAATACGGAAATCGCGGCGCAGACTTTGGCTGAGCAAGCGCGTCAACTTGACGAACTCTACGGCCCCGGCGCGGGAGCCGAACTAATCAAGCGTCTCGCCGAACGCGATGCGGCGACCCTGACGCATCTTTTGCAATCGGCGGGCGATTCCGCCAGTGGTCTCAGCAGTCAAGACAGGGCGACAATCACACGGAGTCTCGGCGCGGCCTACGCGAGCATGAGCACCAACGAGCGTCGTGAGTTCAGCGCACAGTTGGTTAGTTCCGCTCACCGGATGAACTACTACGACCACGACCCGGCCTACTATCAGAACCTCGCGACGGTCATCGGCAACAGCGGCTCGACCACCCTCAAGAGCGATTATGCCAAAACCGTTATCGACTACGTTAACAACCCCGACACTCCGCTCACCGGAAGCTACGAGACCGACGCCAATGCATTGCTCGCCAGCGCCGGAGTCGCCGTGGCGAACGACACGCGCGCCATCGAAGACACACTCGGCTATCTCAAGCGCACCAAACTGCTCGGCGCGCAGGCCGGACATTATGCGACCGCACGTTTCTTGCAGGCGCTCGCCGCCGTGCCTAACAAAGACGGCGATGCGGTGCTCGGCGATTTTCTCAAAGGCTCTAGCCGCATCAATTTTGCTGACGCGAAACACATCTTTGAAATCGTGTCGAACAACCAAATCGGTCACGGCTTCGTCTGGCAAGGCGACGGCTATTTCAAAGACAGTCTGAGCGACGCGCCCGGCGTCAAAGAGGGACTCGCACAATTCTTCCTCAGTCGCAGCGACGAGTTTTTGAACGAGTTGACGGATTTCGATTATGACAACAGGCAAGGTCTCGCCATCAGTAACGCCGAGACGCTCTCCAACTTCTTCCGCCTCACGACCTTTGCCGAAGATGCACCGTATCAAGGCGAGATTATCGCGGCGGTTGTCAAACACGCTGCGACGTTGCGGTCGAAAATTGGGGATTCGTCCTTATCGAAGGAGGCGCGTTCCAAAGCCGCGCTCCAAATGGGCAGGATTATCGGCTCGATGATTGGCAGCTACAACGAAGCCATCCGCGACTACAGCAACGAAGATGCAAACCACGACCGTCGCGTCAAGAATGCCACCATGCTCGCCTCCTTCATCGCCACAGCGGTCGCCGGGCCGGGAGCCTCCATCGTCGTACGCGGCGGGATTCAGGGCGCAAGGTTTGCGCTCGACAAGATTCTGACCAACAATCCGCCGCCGGGAGAAAAGGAACTGAAGGAGTTTGAAGCCATCATCAAGGACAACTTCGATTTCTTCATCACGCCCACCAATCTCGACGTTCCGGGCGTCAGCCAGTATGACGCGACTCAGATTCGGAAAGAGGTTTTCGACGGCATGAACGAGATGATTCTGGCTTGGGCGAGGGGCGAAGGCATCATCGCCAACTAACGAAACGAGCAACCACTGAACGAAACGAGCAACGCCTGAAAGTCTTTGCCCGTATGAGTCGTTCAATTGAACGACTCGTACGGGCAAAGCCAACATAGACGTGATAACCCGCCTCCGGCATACGCTCAGCCGATTTGCACCGTTAGCATCGAAACCGAACCTCCGTCGAATCCTTCCACTGGAAATCTCACTTCGTCGTCTTCGCGCTGCTGCGCCAGCACGTAGAGGAGCGGCAGATAGTGGTCAGGCGTGGGCGCTGACAGACGTGCGTCGTTGCCGAGAGATTCGTATGCGATGAGCGGGTCGTGCGTGCCGTTGAGCATCATTTCGCGCGCCGTCTTCTCGAAGCGCACAGCCCAATCCAATGGCTCAACCGGATGACGACCCCACGCGTAGGTGTGTAGGTTGTGAACGAGGTTGCCACTTCCCACGATGAGCACGCCCTCGTCGCGCAACGGGGCGAGACGCTTTGCGATTTCGTAGTGATACTCCGCCGCTTGCGTCTCGTCGATACTAAGCTGCACGACGGGGACATCAGCCTGCGGGAAGACATGACAGAGCACCGACCATGCGCCGTGGTCGAGACCCCAATGCGTGTCCATCCCGACATCAACGCGCGGAGCGAGCAATTCTCGCACACGCTCCGCCGTCTCCCCGCTCCCCGGCGCAGGATACTTCATCTCGTACAGTTCGCGTGGGAAGCCGCCGAAATCGTGAATCGTTCGTGGACGCTCCATCGCCGTCACCAGCGTTGCGGGTAGATACCGGTGCGCCGAGATGCAGACGACGGCTTTCGGCCTGGGAATTTCCTTGCCGAGAGCCATCCAGCCTTCCGTCCAGACGTTGCTCTGTAGAGCGTTCAGCGGATTGCCGTGACCGAAGAAAATCGACGGCATGCGTCCTGTCATATCTCCCGTTCCTTACTTCTCAACGACGACGTGTGGACGCCGGAAATAACTGTCCACACGTTGCGCCACGAATCCGCCGACACGCTCCGAGACAACTTCCGTCAAACAACACTTCTACTACTCGCCTGCGGGCTTGGGCGCGGGCTTGACCGCTTCGAGTTGGAGGTCAATCGTGACTTCGTTGCCGAGGTCGAGGCCGCCGCCCTCAAGCGCCTTGCCCCACGTAATCCCGTAGTCGCGTCGGTCAATCTTGGTCTGCGCCGAGATGCCGAAGCGTGTGTTGCCGCGCGGGTCTTTGATGGCACCCGTGACGGTGAAGGGAAGCGCGACCTGCTTGGTAACGCCCTTGAGCGTGAAGTCGCCGTGGAGGACGTAGCGGTCTTTGCCCTTGCGCTCGACGCGCGTGCTCTTGAACGTCATCTCAGGGTATTTCGCTACCTCGAAGAAGTCCGCCGTCCGCAGATGATTGTCGCGCGGCGCAACGCCCGTATCGATGCTTTCGACTTTGGCCGTGAACTCGACCGACGACTTGGTAACATCCTGCTCGTTGTAATGAATCGTGCCGGAGAAATCCTTGAAGCGTCCGCTCACCCAGTTGATTTCGTAGTGACGGATGGCAAACCCGATGGTGCTGTGTGCGGCGTCGATTTTGTAGTCGCCGCCGGGCACAGGCACGTATGAAACCTTAGCGGCCTGTTGTGTTGTCTGCGCGCTCACAGTCGAGGCGGCGACGCTGGCGACGAACGGCAAGGCGACGGAAGCCGCAAGTGCGGCGGCAAAGATGGCGTTTCTTAATCGTAACATTTGTATCTCCATAGTGGTTTAGTAAATTAGTTGTGAGAACGAGATGCGCGGAGGCTCACGCGCGCTCGCGTGCCTCTGCGACGTGCGGCGTCGTGTCGCGGCGCAGCAGTCGGTCGAGACTCCATTCCCCGCCGCCCGCAGCGGCCAGAAAGAGGAAGATGAAGCAGTAAAGCACCGCCATTTCGCCTTTGTTCTGTAAAGGCCAGAAGCCGCCGGGCGCGTGCGCCATAAAATAAGCGACCGCCATCATGCCCGACAGGATGAACGCGACCGGACGTGTGAAGAGGCCGACGAGCAACAGCAGACCGCCGAAGAATTCCAAGATGCCGGCGACGCCAATCATCGAGAGCAACGCCGGTGTGGGTGAACCCGGAGGAGCGAGGAATCCAAAGAGTTTCTGCGCGCCGTGTGCGATGAAAAGGAACCCCGTGATGATTCGCAGAACGCTCAACAATCGCGGCGTCCAACGTATGTAAAAAGAATCTTGATTATCCATCTCTATCTCCTCTGTTGACGTATCAGGTTTTGATATACGGACGTGATACACCGTGTCGAAATTTAAGCCTCGCTGTCGCGCGCTTCTTCAAGTAGTTTGCGTAGGGAAGCGAGTTTCTTCTCGCCCATGTGTCCGAGTTGGCGACGGTGACGCTCGGCGATGGGCGCGTCTAACTCGGCCAACAGGCGGAGTCCTGCGTCGGTGATGCGCGCGACGATGAAGCGGCGGTCTTCTGCGCGCTCGCGCGAAATCAGCCCGCGCGTCTCAAGTCGGTCGAGGAGCCGTGTGATGTCGGAATCTTTCGTGACCATGCGCTCGCCGATGTCGCGGCACGATGTGCCTACTGCTCCGGCTCCGCGCAAAATCCTGAGCACATTGTATTGCGTGGGCGTTAGTTCCGATTGCTTGAGCGTCTCGCTGATGCCCGAAACCAATCGCTCCGTCGTTAACAGAATGCTGAGATGAACCTCCTCTTCGAGGCTCGTAAACGGTTTGGTTTGCTTCAACTCTTTCTGTAGTTTCGTACTCATCTCGCGCAGTATAGTCGTTATAACGACTGTCGTCAAGAGGAATATAGGCTTGGCGTCCGCATCGAATGTCATGAACCAATTGCAGGAAGCCTTCGGGGGTCCCTTTCGTTTTGGAGTTTGCGTTCACGAAAAAAAAGAAACAAAGGCAAACCCAGAGACCCGCCGACCAGAAGTGTGCACAGCACGTAAACCCACAGATGCTTCATACCGCGCCGCCGTCCCTCGACAAAGACGAAGAGTAGAAGCGTTAACCCCGCGATGAAAACATCCATGCCGAAGAATGCCGAGATGTTGTTCTGAAAAAGTTGTCTGAAAAACAGCGGTATGTCGAGGCCATGCATCGCCAGAAAGGGAATCAAATACGAGAGAGGCAGAACCGCGCCCAGTATCGCCGCGACGAGAAAAAGCCACTGCATGATGTTTTCTCCATTCCTTATCTACGCCCCGTAAAACGAGTCTGATAAAAACAGGACCACGAAATAAAGGATTATCAGACCCGTCGGGTTGACATCGCTTACCGCCTGTACTTTTGCCGCGCAGTTTGCGCGACCGGAATGCGTTATCAATAGACTTCCGCTTTAGCAAGGGAGGCTTCGAGCGTGCGCTGCAATTGCGTGGCTAAGACGCGCACATGCGGCTCAGCAATCATGCTGATATGGTCTCCGGGCACGTCATGGATGTCCAGAGGTTGAGAAGAAAGCTGACTCCACCCGGACGCTGCATCAGACACGGAAGTGTGCGCGGAATTGTCCTGAGTGACGACGGGCGTTTCGCTCGCACGAAACAGTGTGATGCGATTCGGGTAAGGACGTGGACGATAGTCTCTGAACGCTTGGACGTTGGTCTGGTAGATGTACAAGAGACGCCGCGCTTGCAGGAGGTCGTAATCTGGCGGCACGACGTTTCGCTTCCGCCCTTGCACAAGGAAATACTCTAGACGCTCGTCGGGGTTGAGGCGACGCAAATCCTCCTCGGAAATCGGTAGTCCGAAGTCGAGAGCTAAGGCCGCGAGCAACGTCGCTTCGTCTGTCTCGGCCTGTTGGTTTGAAGGAGTCGGCGCGCCGCTGTCAATCAAAGCGAGCAAGGCAATCTCATGCCCTTCTGCGTGAAGTTGCCGAGCCATCTCAAACGCGATGACGCCGCCCAACGACCACCCACCCAAAAGATAAGGCCCCTGCGGTTGCACGCGTTGCAAGGCGTCGATGTAATAGGCCGCCATATCTTCGATGCGTGTCAGGGGTTGCTCGCGCCCGTCGAGACCGCGCGCCTGAAGTGCGTAGAAGGGTTGCGCGAGTCCGAGATGATGTACGAGCGCGATGTAGCAGATGATATTGCCGCCCGCCGGATGGACGCAGAAGAAGGGCGACTTCGACCCCGCACGCTGCATCGCCACCAGAGGCGACCACGCCGACAAACCTTCCTGCCCGATGATTGCGGCGAGGCTTTCGACCGTCGCTCCTTTGAAAAGCGTGTCGAGCGGTAAGTCGCGTCCGAAGCGTCTGCGAATTTGCGCCATCAGTCTGACGGCAAGAAGCGAGTGGCCTCCGAGGTCGAAGAAATTGTCCGCGACGCCGACGGGACGCACGTCGAGCACTTCTTCCCATATTTGCGCGAGTTGAAATTCCAAAGTATTGCGTGGCGCGATGAAGTTCGTGTCGGGCGTGGTATCGGCTTCATCTGGAACCGGCAGCGCACGCCGATTAACCTTGCCGTTCGGCGTCAACGGCAATTTCTCCATCGAGACGAAACTGGCGGGCAACATATATTCGGGCAGCTTTTGCCGTAAATATCCACGCAGTTGGGCGGCGTCTGCATCCCCGCCCGCCGCGACGTAGGCGACGAGTCTCTTTTCACCCGCCACGTCTTCACGCAGCGTCACGACCGCTTCTGAGACCGAAGGATGTTCGGCAAGCACCGCTTCGATTTCTTCTAGTTCGACACGGAAGCCCCTGAGTTTCACCTGATGGTCAACGCGTCCGAGAAACTCTATGTTTCCATCCGGCAGAAAACGCGCGCGGTCGCCCGTCTTGTAGAGTCGCGCACCCGGCTGCGTGTTGAAAGCATCGGGGATGAATTTCTCTGCGGTCAATTCGGGGCGATGGAGGTAGCCATGCGCTAGCCCTTCGCCGCCGAGATACAATTCACCGGGCAGGCCGACGGGCATCGGTTGTAGCCGCCTGTCCAAGATATACGCTTGAGTGTTCGAGATTGGACGACCGATTGGAATCGTCGCGGCGTTCTCCGGCACACTCTCGACGCGATACCATGTTGCAAACGTGGTGCTCTCCGTCGGGCCGTAAACATGCAGCAGACGTTCCGGCGGCGCATCCTTGATAACCTCCCTGACACGCCCCGCATCAACCGCCTCACCTCCAAACAGCAGACACCTTATCAACCCGAAACTGCCCGGAGCTTCGCGCGCGAGAAGATTGAACAAGGCTGTGGTTAAGAATAGGACGGTGATGCCCCGCTCCCGAATTTCGGCGGCAAACTCTGTGGGCGAAAGCATCGTCTCGCGGCTCACAATGACGAGTTGCGCGCCGTGAATCAATGCGCCCCAAATCTCGAAAGTGGCCGCGTCGAAAGAGGCGTTCGATGCCTGTGCGATTCTGTCTGCGGCGCTCAATTCGATGTAATTCGTGTTGCACAACAGACGCGTGACGGCTCTGTGAGGAATGAGTATTCCCTTAGGTTTGCCCGTCGAACCGGAAGTGTAGATGACGTAAGCGACGCTTTCAGCATCCGTCTCGTTAAAGAGATTCTCCGCACTCTCATGCGCGATAAAATCCCAATCTTTATCCACACAAACGACACCGATGTCGTGTGCAGAAACCTTTTCAACCAGTCTCTCCTGCGTGAGTAAGATATTGACCCCGGTATCATTCAACATAAAAGCCAAACGCTCAGGAGGATATGACGGGTCGAGCGGCATGTACGCCCCTCCCGCCTTCATCACTCCCAACCACCCCACCACCATCTCCACCCCTCGCTCCACCATCACTCCCACTATCTCTTCCTCTCCCACTCCTCGCTTCCTCAGATACCTCCCCAACCGATTC
>DASVTU010000031.1:0-25138 GCA_036387415.1 Pyrinomonadaceae bacterium
CCAACACGGCTTCTCCCTCGTCGAACTCCTCATCGTCGTCGCGATCATCGGCATCGTCGCCGCCATCGCCATCCCCAACCTTCTCGCTTCGCGTCGCGCTGCTAACGAAGGTTCGGCCATCTCCTCCCTCCGCACTATCAACTCCTCGGAGGCTACTTATCAGGCTTCAACCGGTAACGGCAACTTCGGAAGCCGCACCGAGTTGGCTGATGCACAGTTGATTGACGCGCAGCTTCGCGCTGGTCAGAAAAGCGGTTATCAGTTTGCCGTTACCGAAGTTGACCAGACCATCAGCGCGACGGGCGCGGTGACGACGTTGCCCTCCTATCATGCGACAGCGAACCCGATCACGCCGGGCGCGATTGCGACACAGACGGGTACGCGTCGTTTCGGTACGAGTCAAGCGGGCGTCATCATGGGCGATGCGACCGTGGCAACACTCGGCGCGCCGATGGCGGACACCGACATTGCGACGCCGACTGGCGGCATCAAACCCATCGGCAACTAATAAACTGTTGTCTTAACTCGAAGCCTCGCGGGGCTGACAGCAAGCTCGAAAGCTTCGCCCCGCCACGGCTTAGACGTGAGGGATGATGGCTGAAGAATGAAAGCTACGGCTATCGTTCTCCGACCTTCATCCCTCAGCCTTTTTTGGCAGACGTTTTAATTTTCGTCATTCATCTTTCATCCGTCATCCTTCGCCAACATAGAATGCCAGTGGAGTTTTCCGGTATGCTTAAGACCTCAGAGATGCAAGAGATGATGTTGACGGCAAAACGTGTGGACGCCGACCACTCACAACAGCCCGCGCAAGAAACACTTCTAACGCCGATGCACCGAAGCGCACCCCGGCGCGTGGCGACGATTGCGCGCAATGCTTTCCGTGAAGCCGTGCGCGACCGCGTGCTCTATAATCTCGTCCTGTTCATGTTGGCCTTGACGGCGGGCGCAATCTTTCTCGGCGAACTATCGGCGGCGCAGGAGGCCAAAATCATCGTCGATATGGGTCTGTCGGCGATGCTTGTGTTCGGCGCATTCATCGCCATCTTCGTCGGCGTCGCACTGGTTTACAAAGAGATTGAGCGGCGCACGGTCTACGCGATTTTCAGTAAGCCCGTCGGTCGCGGCGAATTCCTTCTAGGAAAATATCTCGGCCTCTGTCTCACACTCGCCGTCAACGTCGCCGTGATGGGCGTGGGCGTTTCCGCCGCATTGATTTATGTCCGTGGCGGTTGGGACAGTCTTGTCTGGAGCATCTGGCCTGCGGTCGCGCTCATCTACATGGAGTTGATGATCCTCGTCGCCGTCGCGCTTCTCTTCTCATCCTTCTCGTCGCCCGCGCTCTCCGCGCTCTGCACCTTCGCCGCTTTCATCATCGGACACTTCAGCGCCGACTTGAAGACGTTTGCCGCTTCAATGGGCACGACGAGCGCCAAACTATTTTTCGGCGCACTCTACTATCTCTTGCCAAACCTCTCGCACTTCGCTTTCATCACGCCCGCCGCCCACGGGCAGACGCCCACAGCCTCCGCCTTCTTCGTCGCGTTTCTCTACGCCATCGTCTACAGCGCAGTCTTACTCGCTGCCGCCACGCTCATCTTCAATCGACGCAATTTCAAGTGAGACGACGCATGACAGAGCCGCGCACGACCAACGAAACAGAGAACGCCACCACTGTGGCGAGCGTCACAACCGCGACCGCGAACGTAGCCGCCACGCAAGCGCCACGCACACGACGGCGCATGCGTGAACTCCTGCTCGTTCTCCTCATCCTTTCAGGACTATCGTCCGCCGCCGCGCTCACACGCTGGCATGAAGCGCGTCGCCCCGTCCAACAAAACATTCTCAACAACGATGAGCTTTACGTCTCGCCGCAGACAGCCCGGCGCATGAGCCTCGGCTTCAACGGCCTCATCGCCGATTGGTACTGGATGCGGGCGCTGCAATACGTCGGGCGCAAAGCGATTGCACACGGCAGCGCGCTCCAACTCGACGACCTCAGCCCGCTCGCCCTCTCCCAACTCGCCCCGCTTCTCGACCACACCACCACGCTCGACCCGCACTTCATGGCGGCCTACGAATATGGTGCGGTCGTCCTGCCTTCGGTCGATATCGATGCTGCTATCAGTCTCATCAACAAAGGCATCCGCGAGAACCCGCGAGCGTGGCGGCTCAGGCATCATCTGGGTTACATCTACTGGCAACGCGGTCGCTTCCGCGAAGCCGCCACCGCTTATGAGGAAGGCGCACGCGTCGAGGGCGCGCCCGCGTGGATGCGTGTTATGTCGGCGCAGATGGAAGTCAACGGCGGCAGCCGCGAGATGGCGCGCAACATCTACCGACGCATGTACAGCGAAGCCGACGACGAGCAAGTCAAACGACTCGCGCTCAAGCGACTGCTGCAAGTCGATTCTCTGGACGAGCGCGATTTGATTCGCAGCGTGTTGGAAGTCCAACGCGCGAAGGTCGGACGATGCCCGCGACAGTGGCGCGAAGCGTCCGCGTTGCTGCGCGATGCAACGTTGCCCAACGGAGTGAGACTCAAACTCGACGCCAACAGCGCGCCGCTCGACCCGACAGGCGTGGCATACGTCCTCTCTCCCGATGGTTGCGACGTGCAACTCCACGGGCGTTCCGAGATTCCGCAAAAGTAGCGGCATTCGCAATTGTCAAAAACAGCCTTCTACCAAAACTCTTTTCAAGTGAGGATGCAAAATCGTGTCGTCTGTTGTGGTGATTGAAAATCTGACGAAGGATTACGAAGTCGGTTTCTGGCGCAAGCGCAAGGTGCGTGCGCTCGACGGGCTTTCGCTCACGGTTGAAGAGGGCGAAATATTTGGTTTTCTCGGTGCCAACGGCGCGGGCAAAACCACAACGCTCAAACTCCTGATGCGTCTCATGTATCCCACGGGCGGTCGCGCCTCGATTCTCGGACGCGACATCGACGACATACGGATGCATGCGCGCATCGGCTACCTCCCTGAACATCCATACTTTTACGACTACCTGACTGCCCGCGAATTTCTCGAATACTGCGCCGAGCTTTTCGGCTACGGTCGGCGCGAACGCCGCGCGCGTGCCGCGCGACTTCTTGAGCGCGTGCATCTTGACGAGAAGAGTTGGGATAAGCAGTTGCGAAAATTCTCGAAGGGGATGTTGCAGCGCGTGGGGCTGGCGCAGGCGTTGGTCAACGACCCGTCCGTGGTCTTTCTCGACGAGCCGATGAGCGGACTCGATCCGGTTGGTCGCCGCGAAGTGCGCGACCTCATCGCCTCGCTCCGCAGCGACGGCACAACCGTCTTCTTCTGCTCGCACATCCTCGCCGACATCGAAGTGCTCTGCGACCGCGCCGCCGTTCTCCAACGCGGTCGGCTCGCGCACATCGGACGCCTCGACGAGCTACGTCAACTCGGCGGCGAACGTCTGATGGAAATCACCGTCGCGGGCGCAGACCCGCTCTGTCTGGAAGATTCGCTTGCGGCAATCGTGGGTGCGCGTGTGACGGCGACGCCCGCCGGAGCGCGCATCGAAGTCACTTCGGAACAGGAGGTTGATGAGGCGCTCAAGGCCGTCCGCGCCTGCGGCGCACGCCTCGTCTCCGTCCAACCCGTCGGCAACGCGCTCGAAGAACTCTTCATCAAGAACGAGCGCGACGAAGGCTAAAGAAGAACGACGGCACGCACAAAACTAGAGGGATGAGAACGAAGCGCCACTTCCGTTCTCATCCCTTTTCGCTTCTCTTGCGACGGTCTGCGAAAGTTCTCTTTCGTCCGTCTACTTAAACTTGAAGCCTGTTATCTCCATGCGAATGTTAGCGCGGGTGGTATCTTTTTTGATGCCCTCAATCATGAAGGGAACTTCGAGCACTTTGTTGGTTTCGAGTTCGGCTTGACGACCGGGGATGGGGACGATGGTGCGTTCTTTGACGGGCTTGTCTTCCAAATCGACGACGGCGGTGTGAATCTCAAGACCGTTGATGGTGCGACCCGTAAAGTTGCGGATGACGGGTCGGACGGCAATCACGATGTCGCCGACGGCGCGTGTCGATTCGGATGCATTCTGTTCGGGATTGAACTCAAGAACGAGGCGCGAGCGATACTGTTCAAACTCCGGCGAGCCGGGGCGTATCGCGCCTTCCAGACGCGGCTCGCCACGCGGCGCGGACGGGCGCGATGCGAGATAGACAATCGCTGCAACAAGCAACGCGGCTGCAAGTGCGACGATGATAAAGATTGTCCGGCGCGTGTTATCGGTTTCGTTGATGTTCTTTTCCGGCTGTGACATGGCAGTGACTCAAATGGCGGAATGCAGATTTCGGATGGCGGATTTTAGCATGTGGAATTCGGCGCGGAAAACATTTTGATTCCTGCTTTTTAACTAACTGGCGCGGGCGCGCAAGTTTGATTTGTCCGCGGGGGCGGGCATTTTCTTGTCGGCGATGAGTGAGCCGGTTCCGGTGCGCGGGCGTGCGGCGCGCGGCCAAGTGATACGGAAGCGGCTGCCCTCGTTCTGCCTGCTTTCGACGGAGATGTCGCCTTCGAGAAGTTCGACGATTTTGCGTGTAATCGCAAGTCCCAAACCGACGCCGCTATAAGAACGCGCGAGGCGGTCGTCCACTTGGCGGAAACCGTCGAAGATGTAGCCGAGCGCGTCGCTCGACATGCCGATGCCCGTATCGCGCACTTCCATGTACCAACGCTCGTCGTCGAACGGCGCGGCAATGACGGTCACGGTTCCGGTCGAAGTGAACTTGATGGCGTTGCTGACGAGATTCGAGAGCACTTGGGAGAGCTTGTGGCGGTCAGTCCACGCCGTGCCGAGGTCGGGCGCGACTTCTGCCTTTAACTCGATTCTCTTGTCGCGCGCGTCCGGTTCGTATCCCTTGACGACTTCGTTGATGATTTCCGTGAGTTCGACGTGTTCGAGATGCAGGGCGGAGCGTCCGGCTTCGAGGCGCGAATAGTCGAGCAGGTCGTTGACGAGTTCGAGAAGATTGTGCGCGTTGCGTTCCATACGCATGACGGCTTCGCCTTGCAGCGGCGCGAGCGGCAGTTGGCGGTCGCGCGAGAGCAACTGGCAGAGGCCGATGATGACGTTGAGCGGCGTGCGGAGTTCGTGGCTGACGTTGGCGACGAAAGCCGATTTGAGGCGGTCGTGCTCGCGCAGGCGGTCATAGGCTTCGACAATCGCCGTGTGCTGTCGAACTTCTTCGGTGACATCGTGGAAGACTGCCACAACGCCTTCGTGCCGTCGCCCGTCGTCGCCGCCGACGAGCGGCGTCACACTAATTTCGAGCACGCGGTCTTCTGCTGCCTCGTCGTTTTTAATCAAGACGTGCTCGCCCGCGACGCGTTCGCCGCGCACCAACGCACGTCCAAGAGGCGTCTCGGCGGCGGTGAGTTGGTTGCGTTGAAGGTCGTGCAGCGCCATGTCGGTGATGAGGGCTTCCACGCCGTCGCGGAATTCGCCGGGCTGGCGACCGAGTATGCGCGCCGCCGCGAGATTGACGCGATAACGTCCGCGCGCATCGACGATGATGACGCCCTCGGTCATCTGGTTGATAACGAGTTCGAGTTCGGCGGCGCGTGCCTTCTCTGCGGCGAAGGCCGACGTGGCGAGTTTTTCGGCGCGCACGCGTTTGGAAACTTCGGAGAGAATCAGAATCAAATCGCCGCCGCCTTCGCTCTGATGCGAAATCGGCCAGAGCGTTACGTCCCAATGTTTGGTGTTTTCGTCGGCTTCTTTATTGCGTGCGACGAGTTCGAGCGGTAGACCGTAGTTGACGAAGGCGCGTCGCGTGCGTCGCACGTCTTCCACGATTTCGCTCAAGACGGCGAGACCCGCCGCCGCTTCGTAGAGTCCGCGTCCGGCGAGTTGCGTGGCGGCGTCGCGCCCAACGAAACGCGCGAAAGTCGCGTTGGCACGACGCACAATCAAACTCGCGTCGAGCACGGCGACGCCGAGCGGCAGGCTGTCGAGCACCTCCTCGATGAATGCGCCCTGCGCCCGCACCTCTTCAAATTTGGTTTGGAGGCTGCTCGCCATCGTGTTGAAACTCGTCGCGAGCGTGCCAACCTCGTCTTGCGTCTCGACGGCGACGCGTTCTTGGAGTTGGCCTTGTCCGAGCGTCGAGGCGGTGGCGGCGAGTTGGCGCAGGGGCTTCGTGAAACGACCGACCGCCCAGATGCCGAGCAGCGACGAGGACAGCAACGCCAGCGCCCACGTCGCCGTGAGCGCGAGGATCCCGCGTCCGGCGGGCGTATTCTCCGGCAGAGGCACGCCCACCGCGACGCTCCAACGAAACGGTTCCAGACGTTTGACGCTGGTGACGCGTCGGATGTTGTCGTTCCAGGTCTGCTGGACGACTTCCGACTGCATGAGATTGGGAGCGCGCACGGGTGTCGCGTCCGAGGGATTCGGGACGATATGACCGTGTGCGTCGAGCACGATGATGGTGGCATCGTTTCTCATCGCGCTGTGCTTTTGCAGACGACCGTAGAGTTCGCGTGCGATGGCAGGCGTCAGTTCGGCGGGTTGCTCGGCGAGCGGGCGGTTGGCTTCAATCCACGATTCGAGCGAACTGGCAGCAGCAGCCGTTTCGATGCGCGCGATGGTGACGGCCTGTTCGTTGAGCGTGCGCTGGTAGCTGCGGAGTTGGACGAGGCTGATGATGAGTAGCGGCAGAGACAGCAAAGCCAGCATCACCAATAACTTGGCGCGCACGTCGAATATCAGCCCGGTGGGGCGTTGTGGCTCCTGCTGCTCGTTCATCGTTCATCCGGCGGCGGAAAATCCGTGATACGGCGACGAGGCGGCGGCCAGGTTGACGTGCGTGTGCGAACATTTGGTCGCAGACTGGCTGCGTAAATCAAGACGGTCTGCACAATCAATTCATCTATGAATGCGTCCGTGCGTCGCAACGCATCACGCAAACTTCTCTGGTCGCCGTCCGTAGCGTCGAATCCGTCGCGCCACAGAAAATCTATAAGTACGCTACGAAGGATTATCAACTCCCGTGCCACTTCATCTATGAGGCATCCGAGTTGGAAACGCACCTGCGCGTGAAAACGCAGACGACGGACGGCTTCGAGGATTTCGCCGTAGGAGGAAGCGGCGTCGAGCAATTGCGCCAATTCGTTGAAAAACTCCGGTAGATGCTCGACGAGTTGACGATAGGAGAGCAATTCTGGAAGGTCGATGCGGCGGTCTGCGTAAATTTCGTTCGCCCACATACGTGTGAGGGCGTCGGTCTGCTGTCGAAAGAGGAGCGCGAAGCGTTCAGGCATGTCTCATCGTAAATCGTAAACGGTAAATCGTAAATGGTAAATCGTGCTTGGAAAGCGCCGGACGACCCCTGAAACGGCTCTCTTTGTCTCTTAACGAAAAACCATGTATGAACGCTAAAGTCTTGGCTTTCAGCATTTACCATTTACCATTTACGATTTACTGTTCGCCAGAGTGGTAGGCTGATTTTTGGCGAACAGGCGTTGCAGCAGCGTCTCCAACTCGTCGAAATCAATCGGCTTGGTGACGTATTCGTTGCATCCGGCGGCGAGTGCGTCGGCGTGAAAGTCTGCGGTGTCGTGTGCGGAAACGGCCACAATCGGCACGTTTTTCAGTTCCGCGTGCTCGCGTATGCGGCGTGTCGCGGCGAGGCCGTCGAGAAGCGGCAGGCTTAAATCCATCAAAATCAGGTCGGGCTGCTCACGCAGAGCCACTTCGACGGCCTCTTGGCCGTTGATGGCCTCTACCACACGATAACCGCTCATTTCCAGTAAACGCCTCATCATAAAGCGGTTATCCTCGAAATCTTCTACCACCATGACCTTTTTTTCGGCCTTCGCTCCGTCTTCCATCAAATCCCCTTCCCCCCGTCACATGAGGCCATACTTTTGGCATGGTTTATTAAATAACGTATGACTAGCAAACACTCCGGTTTTTTGCTAAGATGGCGCATCGAAACATGACACAAAACAGATAGCCGTTTGGGTTTAATCCGTACAGGCGATAGACCCAACCCTGCTTTCGCACCGTCGCTCAAACAGCCCGCGGTCGCGCAAGCGAATGTGCAAAATGAAGCCTTTAGTCTCGCAAACACAAGACGACGCCGCACTGGTCGAACTCGGTCGCGCCTCCGTCCAAGTCGTCCACGATCTGAAAAATCAGATTAATGGACTCAAACTTTATGCCACCTTTCTCCGCAAGCGTCTGGAGAAGGCCGAACGACCCGCCGACGAGTTGGAGACGGTCGCCAAACTGCTTGCCGGACTCGAACGCGTCGCCACCGATACGGCGGCGCTCGTCCGCTACGGTCGCCCACTCGAACTGCGCCGCGCTCCCAATGCCAACCTCGCGCGCATCCTCGCCGCTGCCGCCGATGGCGCACCCGTCCAAATCGACGAAGGCTCCTACACGGGCGAATTCGACACGCTGGCTTTGACCGAGGCGCTGAAAAATATCACATCGGGCGCGTATCCCGCAGCGACACAGACGACGGCCAACACCGCCTCGACCGCCACAACTACTGCCGCCACCGATTCGTCCGGCGCGGGCGCAACCTCCGCCGTCGGGAGCGTCGCCGCGGGCGGCGTGGAATACGGCATCCGTCTCCGGCGCGAGCAAGACGCCGCAGACGCTCCGTTCGCCGTCGTCGAATGGAGCGGCGTAACGCGCGCCAACAACGGCGACGACCCGTTTCGCTCTTTCGCGGGGACAAATGGTTTACGCATGGCGCTCGCCGCCAAAATAATCAAAGCGCACGGCGGCGAAGCCGTGCAGGAGGCCGAACGCGTCCGCGTCCGGCTACCACTCTCGGGATGATGAAGGATGAATGCGGAACGATGAATAAAAAGACCGGAGCACTTTTCTTATATTCCGCAATCCGTAACTCCCAATCCGCAATTGTCTAAATCAAGGAGGCAGCTTAAAGGTGGAACGTAAAGACGTACGTATTCTGGTAGTTGATGATGAACACATGATGTCGGATTCGCTCAAGCAGAATCTGGCGGAGGAGGGCTTCACGGTGGACACGGCGTCCAACGTCGCAGAAGCCATCGAGTTGTTTGACCGGGGCGCGCATCACCTCGCCCTCTGCGACCTGCAACTACCCGACGCGGACGGCATGGAAGTCCTGCGCCACATCAAAGACACGCAACCCTCCACCGAAGTCATCGTGATGACCGGACACGGCACGGTCGCACGCGCCGTCGAAGCGACCAAGCTCGGCGCGTTCTGGTTTCTCGAAAAGCCTTTCGATTTTGAAATCCTCCAACCGCTCGTCGAAAAAGCGATTGAGCGACGCGAGTTGATGGCCGAATCCGAAAGCATGCGCCGACAGCTTTCGACGCGTACCGAATATTTCAACATCATCGGCGCGTCGCGTTCGATGCAGATGATTTACGAAACCATCGAATCGGTCGCCAAGTCCGACGCCAACGTCCTCATCGTCGGCGAAAGCGGCACGGGCAAAGAACTCATCGCCAACGCCATTCATTACAATTCTCTGCGCGTCAAGAAGCCCTTCATCAAAGTGAACTGTGCCGCGCTCCCCAAAGAACTGATTGAATCCGAACTCTTCGGCCACACCAAAGGCGCGTTCACGGGCGCACACGCCGACAAAGACGGTCTCATTCAACACGCGGCAGGCGGCTCGCTCCTCCTCGACGAAATCGCCGAAATGCCCGTCGAACTCCAACCCAAGCTCCTGCGCGTCCTGCAAGAGCGCAGTTATCGCAAAATCGGTTCCGAGAAGACCTACGCCGTCGATTTTCGTCTCATCACTTCGACCAATCGACCGCCCGCCGACGCCATCCGCGACGGCGTTCTGCGCGACGACCTTTTCTACCGCATCTCGACCATCACGATTCACGTCCCGCCCTTGCGCGAACGCACCGAAGACATCCAACTGCTCGCCGAGCATTTTCTCAAGATGTACGCGCGCAAGTACCAGCGACCCATCACGGGCATCTCGCAGGCGGCATATCAACGCCTCTTCGCGCACACATGGCCGGGCAACGTCCGCGAGATGCAGAACGTCATCGAGCGCGCCGTCCTGCTCGCCAAAGCCAACAAGGTCGAACCCGTCGATTTGCCCTTCGACAATGGTTCGGTGCCTGAGAAGACCGCGCAGAGCGCCGGATGGGACGTGCCGCCCAACATGACGCTCGAAGACATCGAAAAACTCGTTATCGAAAAGACTCTCCAACGCACGGGCGGCAACAAACAGGCGGCGGCCAACCTTCTCGGCATCTACCGCCCGCGCCTCTACAGCAAAATCCGCAAATACAAAATCGACATTGGCTCGCTCGTCACAACCTGATTCAAGGCAAAGGTTAAAAAGGCAAAAGGCGAAAGGAAGGAGAAGACAAGTAGTCTTTTCTTCACTTTTGCCTTTTGCCTTTTGCCTTTTTACTTTTGCCTTACTCGTCAGTCTATCTGATAAGTGGCGACGCTGGTGGGCGTCTCATAGCAGCGAACTTTGTAGACGCTGACGCGTTGGTCGCCGACGCGTGCGGCGACGCGTTCGAGGATGTAGCGCGCGAGGTTTTCCGCCGAAGGGTTGAGTTCCACGTCGAAGGGCGGCAGGTCGTTGATATTCCGGTGGTCGAGATATTGCACCACCTCGTCAGCCGCCGTCTTCAACTCGCCGAAATCTACGAGCAGGCCGATGTTGTCTAGTTCGCGCCCGCGCGCAAAGATTTCGATTTTGTAGTTATGCCCGTGCAGGTTTTCGCACTTCCCCTTGTAGCCGCGCAGTTGATGCGCGCTGGAAAAGTTGCGTTCAATCATCACTTCAAACATTCCGGCCATAGTCGCTCAAACTCGTCTCTCGTTCTTAATTATTTCCAACCACTCGTCTGATGAACTAATGCTCGCGTCCTAACGACGCGTCAATGCCTCGCCGCTCTCAAACATGTGCGCCACGTCTGCGATGTTCGATGTCACGCGACACGGCGGCAGGCTTTGCAGAAACAGACGCCCGTAGCCTTGCGTACGCAGACGCGGGTCGAGCACGGCGAGCACGCCCTTATCTGTCGCGCTCCGAATCAAACGTCCCAACCCTTGCTTCAAGCTGATAATCGCCTGCGGCACACTGTACTCGTAAAAACTCGAACCGCCCTGGTCTTCAAGAAACCTCTGCCGCGCCGCGACCACTGGGTCGCTCGGCACGGCGAACGGCAGTTTATCCACAATCACGCAAGACAACTGTTCGCCACGCACATCGACGCCCTGCCAGAAACTCGACGTGGCGAAAAGGACAGCGTTCGGCGTCGTGCGAAAGCGTTCGAGCAGTCCTGCCTTCGAGGCACTGCCCTGCACGAAACAGGGATAATCGACCTCGGCCGAAACGCGTTCGTAGAGCGCACGCATCCCGCTCAAACTCGTCGAGAGCACGAAGGCGCGTCCTTCGGAGACGCGCAAGAGTTTAATCACTTCGGCGGCGGCAGCTTCGACAAACTGCGGCGAACGCGGGTCGGGCATGCGCGGCGGCAGATACAAGACCGCCTGTTTCTGGTAATCATAGCCGGAAGCCGCGATGAGTTCGCCCGTCTCTGCGGGCAGTCCGAGACGCTCGCGTACGAAGTTGAAGTTGCCTGCGCTCGCCAGCGTCGCCGAAGTCATGACGACCGTTTCGACGCGCTCGAAGAGTTTGTCTTGCAACAGACTGGAAACGTCAATCGGCGAAGCGCGCAGAAACATTCCGCGCCCGCGCCGCTCCATCCAATAGACGTAGCGGCGGTCGTCGCCCGCGATGATGAACTCAAGATTGAAGCACAACTCGCGCAGACGCCGCACAAGGTTTTCCACTTCCGGCGGTTGCTCCTTGAGCGCGTCGAGTGTCGTTTCCATACGTTTGAGCGCGCCGTCGAGACTCAAATAACTCTCTCCGAGCGTCGTCGTTTCAATCTCGCCTTCGCGGTTCTTGCGCGCAAACGTGCCGGGCAAAATCGGGAAACGGCCTTCCTCGCCGCGCGTGTCGCGAAAGCCCATCCAGAACTGCTCGGCGAAACGCGCGACGCGTCCGGCGCTGCGCGTCAACTCACGATTCGCGCTCACGTCTGTTATCGGCAATATTGAAAGGTCGCGTAGGAGGTCTTCAATCCCGTAGCTCGATACCTGCGCGCCGAAATATTCCGCCGCCACATCTTCGACCGTGTGCGCCTCGTCGAAGATAACCGCCGAGTAATCTGGAATCACCTGCCCGTACTCGCCGCCGCGCAACGCGAGGTCTGCGAAGAAGAGATGATGATTGACGATAACGATGTCGGCATCGTTCGCGCGCTGTCGCATCCGCGTGATAAAGCACGCATCGTATTCTTCACACTTTTGTCCCAGACAGATTTCCGAACGCGCGTCGATGTGACGCCAGAACGAGAGATTTTCCGGCATGTCGGTCAACTCGGCGCGGTCACCCGTCTGCGACTCACGCGCCCAACGACGCACTTCCTCGAAGTAATCCACGTCTTCAAAATTGTCGAGTACCGGCGCGTTCTCCGCACGCTTGATGCGATAGAGGCACGCGTAATTATTTCGTCCCTTCATATATGCGGCGGTGAATTTTCGGGGCAAGACGCGCTGCAAGAACGGAATATCCTTCTCCATCAACTGCTCTTGCAGATTCTTCGTCCCCGTCGAAATCACGACGCGACCGCCACGCGCCGACGCCGCCGCAATCGCCGGAACCAGATACGCCAGAGTTTTGCCCGTCCCCGTCCCCGCCTCGACAATCAAGTGCTCCCGCTTCTCAAACGCACGCAACACCGCCTCCGCCATCTCTATCTGGCCGGGACGATATTCATACTCAGGATGTGCACGCGCGATTAACCCTTCGCGCCCGAAAATTTCTTCCATGAAACTTAGATGCGGCCTAACGGCTTCGACGGCTTTTTCAATCTGCGCCCATCGCTTCCATTTCGTGTGGTTGGTGGCGGAGACGTTTGTGGTAGAGCGGGAAGCGCGCGGTGAGTTCGTAGACTTGTTGTCTGACGCGTGTGCGTACGTCTTCCGAATCGGGGTCGTGGAGCACTTGTGCGATGAGGCGTGCGACTTCGCGCATGTCGTCTTCGCCCATGCCGCGCGTGGTGAGCGCGGGCGTGCCGAGGCGTATGCCGGAAGCGGTGAAGGGCGAATTGGTGTCGAAGGGGATGGTGTTTTTGTTGACGGTTATCCCGGCGGCTTCGAGCGCCTTTTCGGCGACCTTGCCCGTGATGCCTTTGCCATTCATGAAGACATCGACGAGGACGAGATGATTGTCCGTGCCGCCGGAAACGAGCCGGAAACCTTGCTCTTGCAATTCGGCGGCGAGAGCTTTGGCGTTGGCTAAAATTCGTCGTTGATATTCTTTGAAGTCGTCGCGCAGGGCTTCGCCGAAGGCGACCGCTTTGGCCGCGATGATGTGGACGAGCGGCCCGCCCTGTACGCCGGGGAAAACTTTTCTGTCAATTTCTTTGGCGTGTTCTTCGCGGCAGAGGATGAGTCCGCCGCGCGGGCCGCGCAGGGTTTTGTGCGTGGTCGTGGTGACGTAATCGGCGTGCGGGACGGGCGACGGTTGAAGTCCTGCGGCGACGGGGCCAGCGATATGCGCGATGTCGGCGATGAGACGTGCGCCGACGCTTCTGGCAATCTCGCCGATACGCTTGAAGTCGATGGTGCGCGGGTAGGCCGATGCACCGCAAATGATTAGTTTTGGCCTGTGCTGTTCGGCTTTGCGTTGTAATTCGTCGTAGTCAATCTGTTCCGTGTCGGGCGAGACGCCGTAGTCTGCGACCTTGTAGTTGAGTCCTGAGAAGTTGAGCGGGTGGCCGTGCGTGAGATGTCCGCCGTGCGAGAGGTTCATGCCGAGAATCTGTTCGTCGGGCTTGAGGGCGGCGAGGAAGACGGCCATATTGGCCTGCGCGCCGGAGTGTGGTTGGACGTTGGCGTGTGCGGCGTCGAAGAGTTGCTTGGCGCGGTCAATGGCGGTCTGTTCGACCACATCCGTCCACTCGCAGCCGCCGTAGTAACGCTTCTTCGGATAACCTTCGGCGTACTTGTTGGTGAAGACCGAACCCATCGCTTCGAGCACGGCTTCGCTGACGAAATTCTCGGAAGCAATCAGTTCGAGACCTTCGGCCTGTCGCGCCACTTCTTTGTCAATCGCGTCGCTTATCAAAGGGTCAATTTCGGCCAGCGGTCGATTCATCAGGTCGTTCATCATCGCTCCCCTTTCGACGTGTGTTGCCCGTCCGACATGTGCTGCAACTCCGCTTTCTCAATCTCGCTGATTTTAGCGACGCGTGCGGCATGACGCCCGCCGTCGAACTTCGCCCCGAACCACGCACGGACGATACCGGGAATCGTTTCGGTAGGGGTCGTGCGTGCGCCGATAGCGAGCACGTTGGCGTCGTTGTGTTGACGTGCGAGTCGCGCCGTCTCCTCCGACCACGCGACCGCCGCGCGCACGCCCGCGACCTTGTTGGCGGCAATCGCCATCCCCGTACCCGACCCACAGACGAGCAAGCCCTGTTCAGCAGCGCCTTCCGCCACTCGCTCGGCGACCTTGCGTGCGTAGTCAGGATAATCGACCGACTCCTCGGACACCGAGCCGAGGTCTTCAAACTCGACGCCGAGTTCTTCAAGCAGAGGCTTGAGGCGTTCCTTTTCAGCGTAGCCCGCATGGTCGCTGGCAAGTGCGATTTTCATCGAATCTCCGTCAGTCGTTTTTGATTCGGCTCTCTTCCGTGGAAGTTTGAATGTTACATCACGCCTCCAAACCCACGCAACGGAACAAAGAGACAAGGGCGGAGGGATGAGAGATTGATTCATCGTCTCATCGCTTCATCGAGTCATTGCATTATTAAATCAATGAAGCAATGACCCACTGATTCATTGTATCAATTGTTTCCTTTCATCCTTCATCGCTCCGCCCTCATGCCTTGCTTTTAGCGGCTTTCATCAAGCACAATGCAGAAACTTTCACGGACACTATGAACGCGAAGGCGTCGGTTAACGGTTCGGAGAATTTAATTTTAACTGAGGGGTTAGACGATGAAATCTGTCACCTTTTTTCTGTTGCGCGCGTGCGCGATGTCGGTGTGTATCGCATTAACTGTCGCTGTCGTGGCGGGCGCGTCCGTCAGTAGCGTCAGACGTTCGACGGCAAGCGCCGCGCAGGATAAAGCGAAGGAAGTGAAGGTTTCGGACGGCGAGCGCAAGGCCGCCGAGAAGGTTCAGCAGGCGGCAAACGCCGCAGCCAAACTCGCTGCCGCCGACGAATTTTTGAAGAAGTATCCAAAGAGTTCGCTGCGCCCGCAGGTCGCCAATCACATCGCCTCGCAAATCACGTCGGTCGCTGACCCCGCGCAGAAACTGACGCTGGCAGAAAGTTTTTCAGGCAAGTTTACCGAACCGAACGAAGCGGAAATTATCATGCCCATGTTGATTGAAACTTACGTGGCAGCAAACCGCGTGGATGATGCGTTTCGCGTCGGCGCGCAGTATCTCGAAAAGCGACCGGACGAGATTTACACGCTCACGTCGCTCGCCCTCAACGGCATCGACCAGGTGAGGCGCAACAATCCGAAATTCGCGCAGCAGAGCCAGCAGTACGCGCTCAAGGCGGTCGAACTATTTGAGGCCGACAAGAAGCCTGCGAGCGTCGAGGCCGCGCAGTGGAGCCAGTACAAATCGACGCGGCTGCCGCAGCTTTATCAGTCGCTCGGCATCTTCTCGATTGCCGCGAGCAAAACCGCCGACGCGTTGCCCTTTCTTGAGAAGGCCGCCGCGCTCGACGGGAAAGACCCATACACTTTCTGGCTTATCAGCGCCGTGAAAAATGACGAGTATCAAAAACTCGCAGAACTCTACAAGCGCACTCCCGCCGGGCCGAACCAGACCGAAGTGCTCAAACTCGTCAATGATAAACTCGACGAGATTATCAACCTCTACGCGCGCGTGATTGGACTGTCGATTGGCAAACCGCAGTTTCAACAGTTGCACGACCTTGCCATGCAAGACATGCAGACCTATTACAAATACCGCCACAAATCGACGGACGGCATGCAGCAGTTAATCGACAAATACAAAACAACACCCTGACACAATTAAAAATGAAAAGTTAAAAAGGCAAAGGTAAAGAGAGTTAAGCTTTCCTTACTTTTTGCCTTTTACATTTTTCATTTTTAATTTCTGTGGAGAGAAACGGAACAGACATGCGTTGGTCACAATATTTCATCCCTACGCTACGCGAAGACCCTGCGGACGCCGAAGTGGTTTCGCATCGCTTGCTCCTGCGCGCCGGGTTCATACGCCAACTCGGCTCAGGCATCTATTCGTATCTACCTCTGGCGCAACGCGTGGCGGCAAAGGTCATGCGTATCTTGCGCGAGGAGATGAACGCCATCGGCGGTCAGGAGTTTTACTTGCCCGCGTTGCATCCGGCTGATGTGTGGAAGGAATCTGGACGATGGACGGCGATTGGTGACGACATGTTTCGCCTTACCGACCGACGCGATTCCGAAATGTGTCTCGGCATGACGCACGAAGAGATTTTCACTTCCATCGCGCGGCATGAGATTCGTTCCTACAAACAACTGCCGCAGGTCTGGTATCAGATACAGGTGAAATTCCGCGACGAGCCGCGCCCTAAATCCGGCCTCATGCGCCTCCGCACCTTCACCATGAAGGACGCCTACACCTTCGACGTTGACCAGGCCGGATTGGACAAGGCTTTCATCGACCAACGCGAAGCCTACAAGCGCATCTTCACGCGCTGCGGCTTGAAGTTCGCCATCGTCGAAGCATCTTCGGGCGCGATGGGCGGCAAGGAGTCGAACGAGTTTGTCGTCAAGACTCCGGCGGGCGAAGATTCCATCGCCAGTTGCGAAGCATGCGGTTACGCCGCCAACGTCGAAAAGGCCACCTCGCGTCTACCGACCATCGCCGACGACGCAGGACTCGACGCGCCCCAAGAGTTTCCCACGCCCGGCGTCCGCACCATTGAAGACCTGACGACTTTCGAGGGCGGCGCGGCAGCCGACAGACAGATTAAATCTCTCGTCTACGTTGCGACCAGCGCGGCGACGAACGAACAACAGACCGTGCTCGCGCTCCTGCGCGGCGACCATCAACTACACGAAACCAAACTCGCCGATTCGCTCGGCGCATCCGTCGTGCGTCCCGCTCAACCGGAGGAGATACGCGAACTCCTCGGTGCGAGCGCGGGCAGTCTCGGCGGCGTCGGCGCGAAAGAGAGAGCGCGTGAGTCGCGTCGAGAAGTGCATCTCATCGCCGATGAAGCTCTGCGCGGTCGTCGCAGTATGACGACGGGCGCGAACAAGGATGAACACCACTTGCGCGGCGTCGATGTCGAACGCGACATTCGTCCAGACCAGTGGGCGGACTTGCGTACGGTCGTGTCGGGTGAGGCTTGCCCGCGTTGCGAGACGGGCACGCTCGACGTTTACAAGGCGATGGAGGTCGGCCACATCTTCAAACTCGGCACGAAGTATTCCGAGTCGATGGGCGCGACCGTGTTGACGCAGGAAGGCAAGGAAGCGCCGATTGTGATGGGCAGCTACGGCATCGGCGTTGACCGTATCATGTCGGCCAGCATCGAGGCGCATCACGACGCGGACGGCATCATCTGGCCGCGCTCGCTCGCGCCGTTCGACGTGGTTGTGACCGTCACCAACGTCAAACAGGCGGAGATGCTTGAGGCGGGCGAGAGACTTTATAAGGATTTGCAGCGCGCGGGTCTGGAAGTTTTGTTGGACGACCGCGACGAGCGCGCGGGCGTGAAGTTCAAGGATGCAGACCTCGTAGGCATTCCGTTTCGCATCACGGTGGGCAAGAAGATGTCGGGCGGCGTGGTCGAACTGTTCGAGCGTGCGAGCAAACAGACGACGGACGTGAGCCTCGAAGAAGTCGTGGAGCGTGTGCAGGGGTTGGCGCTCGCGGGGTTGTGAAGTTGGAAGGAATTTTGTAGGAACGTCAACCGATTTTTGGTCGCGGCAAGAGAGGCTCCGCGCCTGTGTTTCTCAGGAACATGGGCGCGGAGTATTAGTTTATCCTTGAAGCTTTTGTTGTTTATCGCGCTTGTGCAAATGGCGCATTGACGGAGGCGTTGCAGACCGGAGCGACAATGAAGCGGTGACGATTCGGCGTGACGGCGTCGCGGCGTACAACGCTTTGCGTCGCGGTCACATCAAAGACTCCTCGAACCGGGATTGAACGGTTATTTCTAGGGGAAACCGCACCTTTATCACCATCTCCCCGACACGTGAAGCCGAGAAAAACATATGAATTATTTGAATCCGTTAAAGAAACATTTCAGGCGGGCGTTTGTCCTATTCGCGCTCGCGGCGTTGTTGACGAGCGGTTTGGCGGGGCGTTCGTCGTGGTCGCCCGTCATTGTCGCCGCGCAGGAATCGGCGTCTAACGCCGAGGCTACTGCGGCCACAGTCTCTCAAGGCAAAATCGCTTTCGAGAGCAATCGTGACGGCAACATCAATATTTATGTGATGAACGCAGACGGCAGCGTGCAGGTCAGACTCACCAACAACGGGGCCGAGAATCGCATCCCCGTCTGGTCGCCCGACGGCACGCGTATCGCGTTTGCGACGAGAAGCCCCGGCGTCGCCGCAGACGTTTACGTGATGAATGCCGACGGCAGCAACGTGCAAAGGCTGACCGATAACCCGGCGGATGATTTCGCGTTCGACTGGTCGCCCGACGGGACGCGTCTGGTGTTTATCAGTAGGCGCAACGGCAACTCCGAGATTTACACGATGAATGCCGACGGCAGCAACCAGACGCGACTCACCAACACGCCGCTCGACGAATTCGCGCCTAACTGGTCGCCCGACGGCGCGCGTCTGGTCTTCTACAGGCCAATCGCGCCGGGTGCCAATCAAGCCGAGATTTACACCATCAATATCGACGGAACGGGCGAAACCAACATCACCAACAGTCCCGGCGCTTACTTCAAGGCAACGTGGTCGCCCGACGGCACCAAGATTCTTTTCTGGTCTTTGGTGAACGGCAACAACGACATTTTTGTCATCAATGCCGACGGCAGCAATCGCGTCAACCTTTCAAACAGCCCGCGCGACGACCTGTATCCTTCATGGTCGCCCGATGGTACCAAGATTCTTTTCTCAAGTAATCGCGACAACAACTTTCAGTTCAGCAACGGCGAGATTTACGTGATGAACGCCGACGGCAGCAACCAGAGACGTCTGACCAATCATCCGGCCAACGAATTCGATTCAAATTGGCAGCCGCTAACGGTCGCCGCGCCCGTCTTCCCCAACCCTATCGACGACGTTCGTTTTTTCGTCACACAGCACTACAACGATTTCCTCAACCGTGAACCCGACGACGCTGGCCTGAGTTTCTGGATGAACAACATCAACTCATGCGGTAGCAACGTCGGATGCACCGAAGTAAAACGCATCGACACCTCGGCGGCCTTCTTCCTCTCCATCGAATTTCAAGAGACGGGCTATCTCGCCTATCGCTTCTACAAGGCCGCCTATACGGCGACGCCCGCGCGCCCGCGCGGATTCCCGCGCTACGCCGAATTCCTGCTCGACATGCAATTGCTCGGTCACAACGTGCGCGTCAACGTCGGCAACTGGCAGGCTCAACTGGAAGCCAACAAGATTGAGTATGCGCGTCAGTTTGTCGAGACCGACGCCTTCAGGGCGCTCTACCCGCAGAGCATGACGGCGGCGCAATACGTCGATGCGCTCAACGCCAACACGGGCGGCGCGCTCGACGCTGCCGAACGCGACGCCCTTGTCACACGTCTCAACAACCAGATGGAGACGCGCGCCACCGTGCTCAGAAAAGTCGCCGAAGACCAGGACTTTTACACGCAGGAGTTCAACCGCGCCTTTGTCCTCATGCAATACTTCGGCTACCTCCGACGCAATCCCTACGACCCGCCCGAACCAACCCTCGACTTCACGGGCTACGATTTCTGGCTCGACAAACTCAACGAGTTCGGCGGCGACTACCGCCGCGCCGAGATGGTCAAGGCGTTCATTACTTCCACAGAATACCGCCAACGCTTCGGCCAACCCTGATTCAATTGCGGATTTCGGAATGTGGATTGCGGATTGATAAGACAGTAGACAGTAGCCAGCATAAAAGCTTAATCGTTTTTATGCTGGCTACTGTTTTTTGAAGCAAATTGAAACGCTTTGAAGTAAGGCGAAATGTTTTTCTACTGCGCGACGACTCCGAAACGCCGCAAGATTATTGGCAGCAACGCCAACGCCGCGAGGATGAAGACCGCCGCGACCCGACCGACAAAAACCCGCACTCCGATTGTATCCATAGCAGGCTTCGTCTCGTCGGCAACTATCTCATCATCTCGTTGACGAGCAAGGTGAGCGCGTTGTCTTGCAGCGTCTTGTTTTTCTGTAGGTCGCTGTGAAGGTCGCAGGTGAAGACGGCATAGGCGATGGGGAGTGACGTGTTGAAAAGCATGCTCGCACGCTCGCGTGCGAGACGTTCGCCGAGTAGCGAGCGGCGCGTGACGCGCCCGTCGCCGGGTTCGTACATCGCTTCGGTCGCCTGCTTGCGCGAGACGCGCTGGCCGTCGCTGCGTCGGAAGGCGCGCGGGTTGGTGTAGGTTTCCCACGTCCCCTTCTTTGCGTCGCGGCGAATGACGGGCGCAGTCAACGTCTCTTCACAGTCGCCGCCGAAGACAAACATCGTGACGGGCGATGCGGCATTCGCGTTCGCTGGCGCATCGCCGCGATGGGCATCGAGAGCTTGGTGAAAGCGGCGTGCGCGACGGAGCGCGGTGGCGAAGTAGGCGTCGAGTTCTTCGAGCGAGCCGTTGCGGTGTGGGCGTGCGTCCTCGTCGCGCGTCTCGCCTCGCGCGTAGCGTTCGCGGTAACGCGGGTCGTTAACCGCCGCCCAACCATAACGCTTCCAGACAGACGGGTCATAGAGGTCAACTTCGAGCGGTTGAAGATTTTCGTCGAGAAAATTCGCGGCGTCGGGGTGCGGCAGAAGTTGATAGATGGAGGGAATCGTGAGCGCATCTTCGCGTGTGAGTTTGTTCAGGAGGCGCACGCGGCGGCGCAAGCCTTCGGTGATGGAATAACCTTCGAGCAGCGTGGCGAACGCCTCCGCCGAACCCTCGTTGGGTGTGCCGAACATGAAAACCTTGCTGATTGAAGATGCGCCCGCCCAGGTCGGTTGCGGGCTGGTGTCGCCTTCGGGCAGGTCGTTGTCGCCGTACATCGCCGCGTAGCGCGCGACGAGTCCGCCCATCGAATGCGCGACGACGTTGAAACGCAGTTCGGGGCGTCCGAGTTTGCGCTTCAACTCCTCGACTCGACGCGTCAACTCGCGCGCCGTCTCAACGTTGTCGCGTCGCCAATCGTAGGCGAAGACGTAGAAGGTATCGCGGTCACCGTCGGGCGCGGGCGCGTTCCAGTCACCTTCACGATAACCGCCATACTCGCGCAGAGCGCGCAGCAGTTCATAGTAGACATAGACATCCGCCGGGATGAGTCGCGCGAGGCGCGCCGTCTCAAGGATTTTGGCGGCGGAGAGTTCGTCGCGGTTGGCTTGGAGGTCGGGTGTCGTCGGCAGGCTCAGTCCGTCGTCCGACGAAAGAAAGGCCGAAGGCCACACCATTTCTCCCGTCCGTCGATTGACGAGTTGCGAGCCGAGGATGCCCGGAATGACGATGATTGGCCGCTTCCCTTTGCTCTGTCGCGCGTCGGCGAAGATACGCGCGAGGTCGGGTGTGCGCCGTGCACCGCAACCCGTCTGCATTATCGCGTGCGCGCCGATGAAAAGGATGAACGCGGAGCGCAGAACGCGGAACGCAAGTTTCGCCGTCCATCTTCCTGTCTTTGGTCTGGTCATTCCGCGTTCGTCGTCTCGCGTTCGTGCTTACGATTGATGAGGCTGGCGACGAAGCCCGCGCCGAAGCCGTTGTCGATGTTGACGACGGTGACGTTTGAAGCGCAGGAGTTGAGCATCCCTAAGAGCGCGGCGACGCCGCCGAACGACGCGCCGTAGCCGATGCTCGTCGGCACGGCCACGACGGGCACGCCGACCAACCCGCCGACCACCGAAGGCAGCGCGCCCTCCATCCCCGCCGCCACCACCACGACGCGGAAACGGCGCAGGCGTTCGCGCTCGGCGAGCAGGCGATGGATTCCCGCCACGCCCGCGTCCCAGATGCGCGCCACGCGGTTGCCCATCGCTTCCGCCGTCAACGCCGCCTCTTCGGCCACGGGGATGTCGCTCGTGCCGGCGGTGACGATGCCGATCTCGCCCGTGCCGAGTTCGGTGCGGTCGCGCCGGATGCGAATCAGCCGCGCCGACTCGTGCCACTCGGCGTCGGTCGCGATGTTGCGCACCTCGCCGTAAGTCGCGGCGTCCGTCCGCGTGACGAGGACGTTCGGCGCGCGCGCCACGAGACGTTCGACGATCTCGCAGATTTGCCTGCGCGACTTCCCCGCCCCGAAGACGACCTCGGGGAAGCCCTGCCGCGCCGCGCGCGAGTGATCGACGCGCGTGTGCTCGATGTCTTCAAAGTGTAGATTGGCGAGTTTCCGCGCCGCCTCCGTGGTCCCCAACTCGCCCGCCCTGTGCGCGGCGAGCAATTCTTCTATTTCGCGTAAGTCCATCTTGTTATAAAGCTGCCGGTTGTTTAACGTGCGCGCCATTCTAACGCGGATTGCAATTCGATGATACTAACCTTAAGTTCCAAGTTCCAAGTTTCGAGTTCCAAGTCTGAAAGCCACTCTGACTTGGAACTTGGAACTTGGAACCTGGAACTTGGGAAAAACCGTCGCAGCGTTCAACCGTATATTCCGAGGGGAGGCATCATGGCACTTTTCATCGAACGGTATTTTGCGATCAGCCTGCTCGTCGTCGGTCTCTCGCACATCGCGCTGGCGCGACAGTGGCGCGACTTCTTCCTGTTGTTGAAAGGGACCGGCGTGGCCGGAATCATCATCGCCATGTACACCTTCCCGCTCGGCCTGCTAATCGTCCTCGGACATAACATCTGGGTGATAGACGTGCCGCTCATCGTCACCCTTTGCGGCTGGGGGCTGACGCTCAAGAGCGTGAGCTACGCGCTGATTCCGGGTCAGGCCGAACGCATGATTCCGTCGGGCGCGAATGCGCATCGCAAGTACTTCGCGGGAGGCTTCGTGGCGTTAGCCATCGGCGCGCTTTTGCTTTACCATTCATTTTTCCGCGCCCCATAAAATCCGCGAAATACGCAACGGGCGCGCGCGCAACTTATGGAATTAACCCTTGCCATCACGGGAGCCTCGGGCGCGGCTTACGCGCATCGCACGCTCGTCCATCTGGCGTCGAGCGGCATGGTCGAGCGCATCAATTTGATCATGTCGGCGGCGGCGCACACGGTCGCGCGCGTCGAACTCGGCGCGAACTTGCACGACGGCGACGCGCGCACGATCAACGAATGGATCGGGCTTGCGCCGGATTCCAAACTCGTCCGCGTGCACCGGCTCGACAACATGGCGGCCACGCCCGCTTCTGGTTCGCACCCGCAGGCGGGCATGTTGATCGTCCCTTGTTCGATGGGCACGCTCGGCGCCATCGCTTCGGGCGCGGGCACGAACCTGATTCACCGCGCGGCGGACGTGACCTTGAAGGAAGGGCGCAAGCTCGTCATCGTCCCGCGCGAGTCGCCTTATAACGCGATCCATCTGGAGAATATGCTGCGCCTGTCGCGCGCGGGAGCGCACATCCTGCCCGCCAGTCCCGGCTTCTATCATCGCCCGCAGAGCATCGAAGAACTGGTGGATCATCTGGTCTTCCGCATACTCGATCAATTCGGCGTGCCGCACACGCAGCGCACCCAGTGGCGGGGCGACCCGACGGCGGCGACGACCGACGCGCCCGTCGCGGTAGAAGGCGACTAGACTGGCACTATGCGAAGCGGCGACCCCATGAGTTGCGAATTGCAAAAATTTATAACTGTACGCAGCCGCGCAAACTCTTTCTCCGCGCCCCCTTCGTGGGTCTCTCCGCGTCTCTGCGGTGAATGCTTTCATCTTAAGCCGCTTTCGCGTACTCCCGACTTGGCATCAATCTTGCAATCTATTTTTAAGCAGACGTAACCGGTGACAGCAGCAACAGTAGCAGATCAACTTTCGATGAGTTCCGAAGCCACCAACACGACGAGCGCGGCGCGCAACCTTCGCACCACGCTCGAAATGATCAAGATCGAGCACACGCTCTTTGCGTTGCCCTTCGCGCTGCTCGGCGCGGTGCTGGCGGCGCGCGGGTTGCCCTCCGTGCGGCAGTTGCTCTGGATCACTCTGGCGATGGTGGGCGCGCGTTCGGCCGCGATGGCTTTCAACCGCATCGCCGATCACAGGTACGACGCGGCCAACCCGCGCACGCGTGGGCGCGCGATCCCTTCGGGCGCGCTCTCGCTAAAATTCGCTTGGGCGTTCACGCTTGCGGCGGCGGCTCTCTTTTTCGTCGCGGCGGCGATGCTCAATCGCCTGACGCTCCTGCTCGCCCCCGTCGCGCTGGCGAGCGTGCTTTTTTACTCTTACACGAAGCGTTTCACTTCGCTCTCGCATCTCGTGCTCGGCTGGTGCCTGGCAATCGCGCCGACGGGCGCGTGGATCGCCGTGCGCGGCGCGATTGATAGCCCCGTGCCGCTCTTGCTCTCGCTCGTCGTGCTGCTCTGGACCGCCGGTTTCGACGTGCTCTACGCCTGTCAGGATTACGACTTCGACCGTCGCGCCAGACTACGTTCGATCCCCGCGCGCGTCGGCATCCCGCGCGCACTCTGGATTTCGCGCTTACTTCATGCGGCAGCCTTCGCCGCGCTCGTCGCACTCTACCTGACGGCCACCCCGGGCGCGTTCGCGCTCGCGGGCCTCGCGGCGACCGGCGCGCTGCTCGTCTATCAACATTCGCTCGTCCGCGCAGACGATCTCACACGCCTGAACGCCGCGTTCTTCACGACGAACGCCTTCGTCAGCGTCATCCTTTTCATCACCTTCGGCGGCGCGATCTTCTTCGCACGGCTGTGAGTTTGCGGAGTCATTTTAGCCGTCGAGTTTAAAGTAGAAAAACATGAGCACAACCACTTCAACCATCACCGAACGCGAACCGCTCGTGCTGCATT
>DASVTU010000032.1:0-70003 GCA_036387415.1 Pyrinomonadaceae bacterium
CCCGCCACGCTCGTCTATCCCGCGACGATTTCCGACTGGACACACATCACGGTCGTCTATCAAAACCGTCAGCCGACGCTTTACGTCAACGGTACATACATCAAATCCGGCGTCGTCAGTCAGAAGAGTTTCGTGCACGCCCAGCCGGGCGACATCGGCGGCATGCACTATGGCTTCTTCGACGGGCAGATGGATAACGTGCGGGTCTACAACCGCGCCATGACGGCACCTGAAGTACAGTCGTTGGCGCAGTCGAATACCTACAACGCTCCGCCGTCCGTCACGCTAACGAGTCCCGCCGACGGAGCGACGCAGACGGCTCCGGTCAACATCAGTCTCGGCGCCAACGCCGTCGATGACGGCACCATCCGCAAGGTCGAATTCTTTGCGGGCACGACCCTCATCGCCACCAAGACCGAAGCTCCTTTCATCGCGACGTGGGTCAACGCCGCATCGGGCACCTATTCCATCACCGCGAAAGCGACGGACGACCAGGGCATTTCGGCCACGTCGGCTCCCGCGTCGATTACCGTCAATCCGGCGATTGGTTCGACCGTTCCGCCCGTCGGCAGCCGTCTCATCACGGCTGACATCGTGGCGCTCGATCAGGTCTTCTTCTACAACCGACTCGGCGCGTTCAACCCGTCGGGCATGATTTACGCGTTGCGTCGCGACGTGGTGCCGATTGACCCGAACAAGGGTCTGACGCCGGGCAACGTCCAGCTTCGCGCTGACAAGCGTCCGCGTCCCATCGTGCTCCGCATGAACGTCGGCGACCGCTTGCAGGTCAAGTTCCAGAACCTGCTTGCGCCGTCTCCGGCGGACGACAACCAACCGCACACGCGCACCGCAGCCGTCCACGTCATCGGTATGCAACTCGTCAACGGCATCCTCGACGACGGCTCGAACGTCGGCAGAAACCAGAGCAGTCTGATTCAACCCGGCGACACCGCCACCTACACGCTCTATGCCGAACGCGAAGGCAACCACTTGCTCTACAGTTCGGCGGCCACGACGGGCGGCGAAGGCGACGGCGGCTCGCTCGCAATGGGTCTCTTCGGCTCGGTCAACGTCGAGGCGAAGGGCGCGGAGTGGTATCGCTCGCAGATGACGGCGAAAGAGTTGGCCTATGCCACCACGGGCAGAACTGCTGGCAACCAGCCGATTATCAACTACGATGCCGTCTATCCGTCGGGTCATCCGCGCGCGGGTCAACCCGTGGTGAAAATACTCAACGGCAATCTCGAAATTATGCATTCGGATTTGAATGCCATCATCACTGGCCCCAACAAGGGCTGCTTCACCCCGACGGGCGCGTGTCCCGCTCCGGGCACGAATGCGGCGGACGGCACTTATCGTCCGAACCCGACCGAACCGAACCGCAATCAGCCGTTCCGCGAGTTCACGGTCGTCTATCACGACGAAATCAAGGCCGTGCAAGCCTTCCCGCAGTTTGAAGACCCCGTACTCGGACACACGCTCCATAGCGTCCGCGACGGCTTCGCCATCAACTACGGCACGGGCGGCATTGGTTCCGAGATTATCGCCAACCGTCTCGGCGTCGGCCCGATGGCGAACTGCACCGAGTGTAAGTATGAAGACTTCTTCCTCTCAGCGTGGACGGTCGGCGACCCGGCGCAGATTGTTGACGTTCCGGCCAACACGCAGAACGCCGACGGCACCATCAAACTCGGCGCGAAAGCAACCAAGGTGCTCTACCCGGATGACCCCTCGAACGTGCACCACAGCTACTTGAACGATCACGTCAAGATGCGCGTCGTCCATGCCGGGCCGAAGGAACACCACGTGCACCACTTGCACGCGCACCAGTGGCTCCGCACGCCCGACAGCGATAATTCGTCTTATCTCGATAGTCAGGCGCTTGGGCCAGGCTATTCATTCACCACCGAAATCACGCACGGCGGTTCCGGCAATCGCAACAAGACCGTCGGCGATTCAATCTTCCACTGCCACTTCTATCCGCACTTCGCGCAGGGCATGTGGGAACTCTGGCGCACGCACGACGTGTTTGAAGAGGGAACCAAGATTGCCGCCGATGGCCGTCCAGAAGCGGGCGCACGCGCCTTGCCCGACGGCGAAATCGAACGCGGCACGCCGATTCCGGCTATCGTCCCCGTCCCGACCATCGCGATGGCTCCGATGCCGACGGCGACGTTCAAGGGCTATCCCTTCTTCGTTCCGGGCGTGGCCGGACACCGTCCGCCGCACCCGCCGCTCGATACCGTCCACGATGGCGGTCTCGCGCGCCACGTCATCACGGGCGGCAGAGTCACGCACCACAAGGAACACTTGGACAAGTTCAGTTTCGAGAAGGCTCGTCTGGACTTCGACAAGACGATTGAAGTGGCGTTTGCCAAACCGGTTGACGAAAAGGGAACGGCTGACGAACTCGCGGCGATGGATTTCCACGGCCAGCGCACGCACGCCAGCTACACGCCGAGCGGCGCGACGGCGAATTTCATCACCAATGGTCTGCCGCGCAAGACCGCCGCTAATCCGCGCGGTTCGCAGCCCGGCGCGCCTCTGGCCGACCCTTGCATCGGTGATGCGGGCGAACCCATCGGCTCGCTGCGTACATACAAGGCGGCCAACATTCAACTCGACATCAAGCTCAACAAAGCTGGTTGGCACTTCAAACAGTCGCGCATCGGCGTGCTGTGGGAAGACGTGAAGCCGACGCTCGACGGCACACGTCCGCCGGAGCCGTTCTTCTTCCGCGCCAACACCAACGACTGTATCGAGTTTCATCATACGAACCTCGTTCCGCACATCTACGTGCAGGACGACTTCCAGGTGCGTACGCCGACCGACATCATGGGTCAGCACATTCACCTTGTGAAGTTTGACGTGCTCGCATCAGACGGCGCGGGCAACGGCTTCAACTACGAAGACGGAACCTTCGCTCCGGGCGAAGTGCAGGAACGCATCCACGCCATTCGCGCCGCCAACGGCTGCGTCAACGGCGATGCGCGCGACGGTTCCTTCACCTGTCCGACATTGAAACAACACCCCTCGCTCGGCCTTGCGGGCAAGGACGAAGACGGCAACGGCATCGACGACTGGCTTGGCGCGCAAACCACCATCCAGCGTTGGTTCGCCGACGACGTGCTGAACAACGCGGGCAAAGACCGCACGCTCCGCACCGTCTTCACACACGACCACTTCGGCCCCTCGACGCACCAGCAGGCGGGTTTCTATGCTGGCCTGGTGGTCGAACCCAGAGGCTCGACGTGGAAGCACAACGAGACGGGCGTACCCTTCGGCACACGCGCCGACGGCGGCCCGACCAGTTGGCAGGCCATCATCACGACCAATCCGACCTCGGAGAGCTACCGCGAGTTCCTTCTGGAATTCGCCGACTTCCAACTCGCCTACAGGGCTGACGGCACGCCCGTCAATCCTCCGGCCAAGAAGGAAATCGGGTTGCCATACCTGTTGGAGACGGCTCCGCAATGTCCGGGCGGCGCACCGCGCCCATGTCCTGAAGCGGTTTCCGCCGACGACCCCGGCACGATGTCGGTCAACTATCGCAACGAACCTCTCGCGCTGCGCGTGTTGGACAATACAGACCCCAACAATCTCAAGCAGGCCGAAGGCGAAGCGGGTGATTTAGCGCACGCCTACAGGTCTCTGACGACGCGCAAGAATGCACCGTTCAACTCGACTGCGCCGTTCTATAACACGCAGCCCTTGACCAAAGACGTGCGACCGGGCGACCCCTTCACGCCGCTCCTGCGAGCCTACGAAGATGACAATGTGCAGATTCGTATTCTCGTCGGCGGTTTCGAGGAAGGTCACAACTTTGGCGTCCACGGCATCAAGTGGAAATTCGAGCCTGACGACCCGAACAGCGGTTGGCGCAACAACCAGATGATGGGCATCTCGGAACACTACGAGTTCGTTGTGCCGAAGCTGCCGAGGAAGCAGGACTTGACGGACGGCGCGGTCGATTATCTCTACCAGCCCGGCGCCGCGACCGACGACCAGTGGAACGGCCTGTGGGGTCTCATGCGAGCCTACAAGTTCAACAAGACAGACCTCATCGAGTTGCCCAACAACACGACGAAGGGCAAGGCCATCTCCAACCAGTCGGACTTCAAGGGTGTCTGTCCGAGAACTGCGCCCGAACGCTTCTTCGACGTGACGGCCATCAGCGCACAGGACGGTCTGCCGGAAGGCACGCTCGTCTACAACGCGCGCACCAATCAGGGCGGCAGGTTGCACGACCCGACGGCGATTATCTACGTCCGTTCGAGTGATTTGGACGCCTACGGCAAATACGTCGGTTCGACCGTCGAACCGCTCATCCTGCGCGCCAACGCTGGCGATTGCATCAACGTCACGCTCAAGAACCGCCTGCCCGGTCTGGTTCCTGACCTCGACGGCTTCAACACGTTGCCGATGATTGTCGAGAAGTTCAACGCCAATCAGGTCGCTCCTTCCAACCAGGTCGGATTGCACCCGCAGGCGGTCTTCTTCGACGTGTCGAGAAGCAACGGCATGAACGTGGGCATCAATCCCGTCCAGACCATCAAGCCCGGCGAAACGACCACCTACCAGTGGTACGCGGGCGAGATGATTATCGAGATTGACCCCGCCACCGGCTTACCGCGTGGAAGGGCTGTGCCCATCGAGTTTGGCGCGACCAACCTGGTCTCGTCTGACCCCATCAAGCACTCGAACAAGGGAGCCATCGGTGCTCTCATCATCGAACCGCAGGGAGCGACATGGATTGAAGACACCAACGCACGCGCGCAGGCCACCGTCACCAAAACCGACGGTACTACGTTCCGTGAGTTTGTGTTGCTCTTCCAGAACGACGTAAACCTTCGCTTCGGCGAGCGCTTCAACAAGCTCGGACAGCCTGCGGCGGTTCCCAATACCGCCGAGGCCGAAGACCCTGAAGATTCGGGACAAAAGGCGTTCAACTACCGCACAGAGCCGCTCTGGAAGCGCATGGGCTTCGAGCCTAACGCTCACCTGGAGGACACGCGGGAAGTGGACTTCACCAATGCCCTGTCGAACAAGCAAGTCTCCGGCTTCAGCAACGATGTCTACGCTGATAAGCTTGGCAGCACGACGACGAAGACCAACAACGATCCGAAAACGCCTGTCTTCACCGCGACGGCTGGCACTCCCGTACGGTTCCGCGTCCTGATGCCCGCCGGCCACGCACGTAACAACGTGTTCCAACTGCACGGCCACATCTGGGAAGAGGAGCCATACACTGAAAACTCTTCCAAACTGGGTTCCAACCCGCTTTCGGAATGGAAGGGTTCGCAGTTCGGCATCGGGCCTTCGAGCCACTTCGACATGCTGCTTAAAAACGGCGCGGGCGGAATGTTCAAAGTGACGGGAGACTATCTCTTCCGCACCATGCAATCGTTCCAGTTCGACGGCGGACTATGGGGCATCTTCCGCGTCACACAATAACCTTGACGCTCGCTCCTAACCGGAGCAGCATCAAACACCAAACCAAAGGGCAGGGGAGAGCGATTCTCCCCTGCCCTTTGGCATGCAGCGCGTCCGACGAAAACGGAAGCACTACGCGACGCAACGACAACCGCATGCCGCTCGTCGTGCGGCGCGAAAAATCATCTTGACACCGCCTGTCGCGCGGGCATAAAGTCGCGTCGGTTTTCGACGTTTCGGCTGTCTCCAAACGTTCTGCCCGAAAGAGGCGTCCGCCCGCGCCGAAATCTTCACACATGCGCTCGCCGTTTCGATTCCGAGTTCGATTGTTCTTCGTCAGGATTTTGCACAAGCCAATCCGTCAACAGGTTTCCGTCATTATTCCCGTGGGATTTTAAGCAGCGCGATTCTCTTGCAGGAGGAGAAAGAAGTATGGCTGGCACGATTATCGAAGGGCGCACTCTTCAGGAGAACCCGTCGCCGCTGACGCCTGATTTTTGCATCGTCGGTTCGGGCGCGGGCGGCGGCGTCTGTGCGCTCAAACTCGCCGAAGCGGGCTTCGATGTCCTCGTCCTCGAAGAGGGGCCGAACATCCCGAAGGGACAGGGACACGGCGGCGAAAGCCACAAGCGACCGACCTTCACCGAGCGCGAACTCGACATGTACAAGACGCTCTATCAGGAAGGCGGCGGGCGTCTGACGAGCGACAACGCCATCAAGGTGATGCAGGGGCGTTGTCTCGGCGGCGGAACGACCGTCAACTGGTCTGCCTGTCTGCCGCCGCCCGTCTTCACCTTGAATCACTGGCGCAACAACTTCGGCACGCATTTCACGCGCGACAACCTAGAGCCGTACATGGTCGAGGTGGTCAACTTTCTCGGCATCAACCGCAACGACCGCTACAACACGTCGGCGCAGGCGCTCATACGCGGTTGCACCGCGCTCGGTTATCGTTGGAGCAATCTGCCGAACAACACGCGCGAGTGCCGCGAGTGCGGAAGCTGCGGCGTCGGTTGCCCCTACGACCGCAAGCAGAGCGGCATCGTCACATGGCTCCCCGCCGCGCTCCGCGAGGGAGCTAACATCTATACCGACACGAAAGTCGATAAACTCGTCATGAGCGGCGGTCGCATCACGGAAGTTCACGCCGTCTTCCTCGACAAGACGACGCAGCCGACGGGCAAGAAGTTGGTCGTGCGTCCCAAACTCGGCGTCTTGCTCGCGGCGGGCGCTATCGGCACGCCCGCGATTCTCCTGCGCTCCCGTATCAATCCGAATAACATGGTCGGCAAGTTCACGCATATCCATCCCGTCACCATCTGCATCGGTCGTTATCGTGACAGGACATATCCGGCCTATGGCGTGCCAGACAACATGATGAGCGACCAATTCGCCGCCGGAGAGACGGGTTATCTCATCGAAACAGGCTCGTTTTTTCCTGTCCTGAGCGCCGCCGCTTCGCTCGACTACGGCACACGCCTGCGCGAAGTGATGCGTGATTATTACCCTTTTGGCGCGATTATGTACGCGCACCATTGCACCGGCTTCGACCCCGACGAGCCGTACGGCACACTCAAACTCGACAAGTACAACGACCCCGACCTCGACTACAAACTCGCCGACGAGAACAAGAATGCGATGCGTCAGAGCCTCAAGGAGATGACACGCATCCATCTCGCCGCCGGAGCCGAGTCGGTCTATCATCTCACCAACCCGTCAATCGTCATCAAGTCTGTCAGCGAACTCGACCAACTCGACAACGTCTCCTACGAGCCGCAACGCGCGACGATTTTCACCGTTCATGTCATGGGCGGTTGTCGGATGAATGCCGCTGCGAATCGCGGTGTGGTCGATGTCGATTTTAGTCTGCGCGGTGCGTCGAACGCGTGGGTGGTCGATGCTTCCGTCTTCCCGACCGGACTCGGCGCGAATCCGCAGGTCACAATCTACTCGCTCGCGTTGCGCGCGGCGCGACACATCTGCGAAAAACACTCGAAGCCGTTCGTCTTGAAACATCAGCAGGGAGGTACATGGCCGTGGCCGGAATACTAACTACGGTGCTTAACTTGTTCGCGCATCCCAAACGAGTTATCCAGATTGACGAGAGCAAGTTGAAGTATCTCGATGCAAAGACCGCGCACATCCTCTTTGCCCTCGGCGAAGCCGTGATTGGCGAAGATTTCCGAGACAGAGTGCCGGAATTCATCCCCAACACCGACGACATTCTCGCCTACCAGCGACGCGAACAACGCGAAACCCTCAAGCAAGGTCTGCTCCTGTTAGAGAATCCGATAGCCAATAAAATCTTCGGCGCGAGCCTGCGCGGTTTCTCCCATCATTCGCTCAAGGAACGACAGGAGGTGCTCAAATATCTCAAGGAGAGCAAGCAAGACATGCTCCGCAATCTCTATGGAGCCAGCATCAACATCGCCGCCTCCGCCTACTACGCCAGCGAAGCCACATGGAAAGACATTCTCTACGACGGCGTGAGCGTTGACCATCCAGAACTACTCAAGCAACCACTCTGGCGACCCGGCGACCCACGACCCGTCGAGAAATAGAACATCCCTCCAACACTCATTCGCTAACGACGCTTCGCAGACTTTTTCGCGGTCGCAGATTTTGTAGCGGTCACAGATTTTCTAACGGTCGCGTTTTTTTTGGCGGTCGCAGTTTTTTTGACTGTCGCGGCGCGTCGGAAGTTAATCTTGATGGTCTTGCGCGGCGGATGCGTATCGGGGTCGCTCTGTTCGGTGGTGAAAAACTCCGACTCCTTCCTGAGTTCGGCGACGAGCGTGCGGCGCGGCACTTCGGTCTTGGTTTCCTTGTGACCGTGCGGGCTATCTTCCATCGTCGAGATGAGCGTCAAGAGTCGTTGGGGTGTGGGTTTGTCGGAGCGATTTTCAAAGAGCGCCCAGAGCGAACGCGGCGTCGCGTTGAGGCTGCCGTGGTGGCCGACCTTGTAGAGGTTAACGCGGCTGAGCAAGCGGCGCGTCCGTGCGCTATCGGGCGCATCGAAAAGGGCGTATGACCAGTTTTCGATTTGCGCGTCGCCCGGAAAGAGAAACTTCTTGCCGCGAACTTTGAATAAGAGAATCAGGCTGGTGTTGTTCAACTGGCTATCGAGTTCGCGCACGATGCCCAACAACTGATTAGCGCGGACGGTTTGCATGTGACGTATAAACCAACGCGTGTGGGGCGGCGGGTTCTCGGATTCAGGATGAATCGCGGCGAAGGGGAAAAGCTTTGAACGGCTGCCCGCCACGGCGCGTCCGGCAGACGCTTGCAGATGCCAGTACTCGTTTTCGTCGCGGCTGCGTTGTTGGCGAATCGCGTCAGTCTGTTCGAGCGTGGGCGGCCCAAGCACCTGCGTCACGACGCCCGGAAGGATGTCTTCCAGACCCGATTGGCTGCCGTGGTAGACATAAAACGCACGCGCATCACGGCTCCCCGCACGCCCTTTACGCTGGCTCATGCGAATCAGATTTTCGATGGCCGAGCGGTTGGCGATTTTGTTGTCGTCGCCCAAAAATTCGATTTGTTTGACGACATCGAAACGGAGTTCGGGATTCGTCTTGTAGAAACTTTTCATTTGCGACGCTTCGCGCACAGCCGCGCCCGCGATGAAATGCATGTCGTTGAGCGCGGCGAGGAAACCTTTTTTGGACGAGAGCGTGCGCATCGGTTGCGTCGCTTCCGGTTGCGCGAGCGGGTCTTCTGTCCAGGGTTGAATGACGACATCTGGTTCGAGGCGCGCAATGATGTCGCCCGGCGCTTCCTGTTCGTCGTCGCCCGTCGTAAACCCGCTGATGTGGTCGCGGTGGCGATGCGTGGCGACGACCGCATGGAGCTTGCCCTTGCATTCGCGTGCGATGTCGTTGGCGACATCGAGCATGAGTTGGTTGAGGCCGATGTTGAGTTTCTTTGGTTTGTAGGTGCTGCCGAAATCTATGAGGACGTGTCGGTCTTCCCGCTCGTAATGGAAGGAGAGGAGAAAGCAATCGCCGAAGCCGACTTGATATGCGCGAATCGTCAGTGCATGTGGTGATTTTGTTGACGACATTGATACTCAAATCCCTGTTGACGTTGAACCAAACTGCCGACGCGTTTGCCGCGTCTTCGAGGCGTTTACCAGACTTCGGAATGGAGTGTGCGTTGGTCGCGTGCGCGCCGTCGGTGAAGACTTGAGAAGCGTCGCAGTTCGCTGAAGGCCGGATGAAAGTAGCCGTACCTCCATAGGTATCGCAGGCGACGCGATTGACGTTCGGCGTCGAGCACGCGATTGCTGACGTGATATTTCAGTTGACCGTACTCGTCGAAAACGAGCGCGCCGCCGCCGTAAATCGTCACCTCTTTTTGGTCGGGCATCCCCGCCGGAATCTCTATCCCGCGACGCCGCAACTCCGTCGCGCGCAACGTCACAATCTGCACATAATCCGCGATGGTTTCATGCAACACGAAGCCGTCAGGCCCGATGCGGAGGCACGGTCGGACGGCGTTGACGCTGGTGTAAGCATCCTCGTTGAGACCGAGCGCGGTACGATTTTCCCAGAGAAAACGAAAAATCTCGTCGGGGTCGCGTTGCATGGCGACGAAGTGCGTGCGCGTGTAATCGAGGGCGCAATCGGGTCGCTTCCAGTAGCCTTCGGCGCTACCGACGGCGGAAGGCTCAATGCCGTAAGCCGAAAAACTCTCGCGGAGAATGGCGCGATACCCATACTTGGAATCGTCCGGTACGAGTTCCATGTCGGCGGAGAGTAGTGCGCTCAAAAAATCGCAAAATTCGAGGTCGGTGGGCGGCGTGTAGTCGAGCGCGCGAATCGCCATCGTGAGAAGGTGCGAAGCGGCGTCAGCTCCCTCCTCGGCGACGCGTTTGCGGTCGAGCAGTTGCGTCGTCTTGTCGCCCAAACCTTTGAGACGCATAATCCAGACTTCGATGAACGCATTGAGCATCGCTGCCACCAGAATCTCGCCGCGACGATGCGGCTCCTGAAATTCCTCCGACTCCATGATTGACGACGAACGCTTCAAAGCGACTGAACGGCGCAACGCCTGCCCGCGCAGTCTGCTCATCTCCTCGCCCATCTGTTCAGCCAAACCGAGCAGCACCGATTGACGGAGACGCCCGCGCGTCAACTTCGTGCGCTCGATGCGTTTGCTGTCCGCCGAGTCAACGTCCAACAACGCGGCGACCACACCCGTCAGCGAAAATACTGAGAGCAACGCCACCACGTCGCTGAAGCCTTCGTGGAAACCCGCCTGTTCGGGCGAAGACGGGTCTGTGAAATACGTCCGCAGACCATCGACGAGCGCGTGTGTGGTTTCATGCGCGACCACGTCGTGCGAGAGGCAACTGAAGACGGTGCCGCGCCCGTCGAGCGCGGGGAAGTAGCCGAACATGAGCGCGCGGTCGCGTTCGGAATAGAAGGCGTTGGCGTCGGCGAAGGCGTGCGGGGCGACCATGATTTGATGACCTGCAAAACTCCAACCTACGCGCCGACCGAGCGCAAACTCGAAACGCGCCAGCGTCCGCATCACAATCGCGTAGACGTTTTGCGCGTGGAATTGTGGATTCGAGATGAGTTCGTCGTCGGATGCTTTGCGGAACGGGTCGAGATATTGCCCTCTGACGGAAGGCGGGTAACGCAGAGGGGCATAGAGCGTGTCGGTCGAAGCGTCGTAGTCAATCACCTGCACGCGATAACCGCGCGGGCCGGGATAGAGTACTTCCGCAGGGACGCGCACTTCAGCCGTCAGAATCTTATTGTCAATTTTAACGCCGGGGTCTTGCGCGATAATGGTCAGCGTGCGTGTGTGTGGTTGTGGCGTCATTCGGCTTTCGACTCTCTCGCTACGTCTTTATCCTATTCGCGCACTCCGTTTCAAGCAAAATATTCGACACACGGAAAAACGACACAACACAGACGACCTGTTTCTTCGTCGCCGACCAACAAAAAAGGGACGGAGGACTTATCCTCCGTCCCGAAACGTGCGTCGCATGACAGACGCGTGGTTGATTGTGTCGCAGGAGAAGCGACGTTTGTTGATGCGTCGCTTCTCCTGCGTGTGACAGACCTATTTGAACTTGAAGTTGGCGCGGTGGTCTGTGCCGTCGTTGAGACGGACGACTAGCTGCCGACAGGTTCCTTCCCAAGCCTTGAGCGTCTTCCAGTTGTAGTGATACTGGTCGCTTCCGGCATCGTAGGTCAGGCCGCTATTGCCCGACGCGTCAATCTCCATCAGGTCAACCGCCGGGTCGTTGGTGTTGCAGGGAATCGTGCCGGAGGCAGGGAAGCCCGGCGCGAAGATGTTCAAGCCCTTGTTGCCGCTCAGGCTGAACTTGATGGGAATGGTGCTCCCCGCCTTGACGTTGTTGAGCGCGGGGAGATTGCCGATGGGCGAGAAGAAGCCCGTGAAGTTGTAAGCGACCGTCACGGTGAAACTGCATGAAGCGGTGTTGCCAGCCGCATCGGTCGCGGTGCTCGTTACGGTCGTCGTGCCGACGGGGAAGACCGAACCCGACGCGATGTTGCTCACAACCGAGACGCCGCCCGCGCAGTTGTCAGTCGCGGTCGTGTTGAAGCTGACGGGCACACCTGACGCCCCGCTGTTGGCTGGCAGCGAGACGAGGATGTTGGCGGGACAGGTGATGACCGGAGCCACCGTGTCGTTGACCGTCACAGTCTGATTGACGGAGGCCGTGAGACCGGAGGCATCGGTCGCCGTCCAAGTAATTGTCGTCGTGCCCTTCGGATAAGCGGCGTTCAGCGGTTGCGCGTCGCTGCGAACGCCCGCGACGTTGACGCCGGGGCAATTGTCGTTGGCCGTCGGCGTGCCGGGGTTGACGTTGGCGGAACAACTGTTGGCGTCGGTCGAGGCGACGACGTTGGGCGGCGCGGTGATGGTCGGGCTTTCCGTGTCGTTGACCACGACGGTCTGCGTGCACGAATCGGTGTTGCCCGCCGTGTCGGTCGCCGTCCAGGTGATAGTGGTTGTGCCCTTAGGATAGGGCGCGTTCAAGGGCTGCGCGTCGCTGCGTGTGCCGCTGACGGAGACCGATGGGTCATTGTCGGTCGCCGTGGCCGTTCCGACGTTGACGTTGGCGGCACAAGTGCCCGCGTCGTTGTTGACCACGATGTTGGACGGGCAAGCGATAACGGGGTCTTGCACGTCGTTAACGGTCACGGTGAAGCTACAGGCGGCGTCGGGCGCGATGCCGTTAGTCGCCGTGCATTGGACGGTGGTGGTGCCGACGGGGAAGGTGTGCGGCGAAGTGATGACAGTCGAACCAACCTTGCATTCGACGGTCGGCGCGGGCACGCCCGACCCAGTGACCGTGAACGGCACGGACGCGGAGAAAGCGTTCGGGTCGTTGTTGACGGTGATGTTGGCAGGGCATGAAATCGTCGGCGGTTGACCGAGAGGCGTGCGCGTCGGGTCGTTCGGTGCGCCCGTGTCGGGGTCGTCGGTGACGACGGATGCGAAGTTGCTGCCCGTCACCGTGCCCTGATTGGCTATCTCGGATGCCGAGACGGAACCGTTAATCGTCACCTGAAATGTAATCGTCATGCTCTTACCTGCGGGCAAGGTGCCGATGCTGAGGCTGACGGTTTCGCCGGAGAAGGCGACGCTGGCGACTGTCAATGCGCTAGTCGTCGCGGATGCCTTCTGCGCGTCGCGTCGTTCGCCGTTGCGTTCAAGCGTCGGTTGATTGATGCCGACGACCGATGCATCGGTCGATGCATAACCGAAGGCGAGGCCGTTGCCTGTTCGCGCCATGCTGCCCGCGCGCACGTTGTCGCCGCGACGCATCATCTGGTTGGCGAAATTGCGACCGAAACCGGACGATGAGGCGATGGATTGAAGCATCGTTGAACCGATGCCGACGGATTTGAAAATCGCGTGCGCGTCGGTTTGCCGGAAGGCGAGATATTCGCGCGAGGCGTCCGCGTTGAACATGGCGACGGGCGGCGCGGCGCAGGAGACGCCGAAGTTGGGCGTGCCTGTCAAAAACACGTTGCCGGACGAAATGCCGTTGGCAGTGGCGAGGGCGGAGGCGCTCGCCTGTTCGACGTTGTGCGGCGCGGTGGCAGCCTCGTTGAGACGAATGGTGCCTGTGTTGCTGTCGAGCGTGTTGCCCGTGATGTCGCTGCACAAGGTTGACGTGCCAGTGCTATCGACGCGGATTTCGGAAGCCGTGCCCAGATTGGTCAGGTTGTTGTTCGTCACGGTGACAGTAAAGTTGGTGTTGTTTTGCGAACGTGCAAAGACGGACGTGGCGGTGGCCGTCGTTGAATTGTTGACGACGGTGTTGCCGTCAACGAGGACGTTGCCCGACGTGCCTCCGGTGCGACGACGTTCGATGGTGATGCCGGACTCGTTGCTCTGGCCGACGGGCGCGCCGCTGGTGCCGAGATTGTTGTTGGTGATACGCGCGTTGACGCTGGTGCCGGGTAGGTTCGCCATGTCGAGGAAGATGCCCGTGCGACGCGTGTTGGTGATGGTGTTGCCGTGGATGTTGATGGTTCCGGCAACGTTGGTGTTGTCGTCGATGAAGACCTGTATGCTGCGATATGAGGTATTCGTGGCGTCGCCGATGTTCTGGATGGTGTTGTTCTTGATGTTGACGCCGAGCGAGTTCGCGGGGAGCGTGGCGTCGCCGTTGACGGTGATGACGCCCGTCTGGAACGAGGGGACGCGTGCAACGTTGTCGAAGGTGTTGCCCTCGATGAGAACGGTGGCCTTGCCGCCGAAGAAGTTGTCGGCGGAGACGGTGTTGAGACCGCCTGCGGCGGCGTTCTCGAAGGTGGAATCCTTCACCGTGAGATTGACGGTGGCGGTCGAACCGCTGTTTTCTCCGGCGATGTGCGTAATCGCGGGGCCTGTGAGACCCGTGAAGTTGCTGTTGTTCTGCACGACGAGCGACATGTCGGCGGCATCGCGTCCGACGATGAAGATGCCGTTGCCGCTGGTCGTCGCATCGGAGAAGGTGGAGTTATCGACCGTGACGGTGGATGCGGTCGAAGACGAATTGATGAGACGCAAGCCGTCGCGACCCGCGACGTTGAACTGCTTAATCGTGCTGCCGTTGATGCTGTTAGTGCCTGTTAAGTTAATCGCCTGAATGGCGTGACCGCCCGTGCCGGGCGCGCTCGCACCTGTGACATCCTGACCGGGTGATTGGATGATGACGTTGGAGAGCGTGAGGTTGGAGGAGTTGCGAACGTCGATGCCATCGTTGCCGGAGGCGAAGATGATGCCGCCGTTGAGGGTGAAACTGCCCGTGTTGTTGGAGAGGAAAATAGCGTCGCCGTCGCCGTCCGTCTCAGGAATCGAATCGAGATTGGCGTCGGCCTGTGCGACGGTTTGATTAGCGTCGCTGATGTCGGCGCTGGCGAAAGAGATGTCGGCGGCGGAATTTTGCACGCGGATGCCGTAGCCGCCCGCCGCGCCGATGTTCGGAATCGACGTTGCGCCGAAGGTGGCCGTGCCATCGACGTTGTTGAGAAAGAGTCCGGTGGTGGTGCGGTTGTTGACGGTGACGTTGGCGAAACTCGCATCGAGAGTTCCCGAATCGAGATTGAGCGCCTGACCTGTGCCGTCGATAACGACGGCGCGGACGGTGAGCGTGCCGAAGTTTGCGCCCGCGATGTCAGTGCCCGACGTGTCGCCGACGGTGAAGCCGTGTAACTGGTTGTTCATGCCGACATTGACGCCGTTTGCGCCGCTCGTAATGACGGGATGCAGGCCACCCGTTGAAGGAAGCGGGTCGCTGCCCGCAGGCGGCGTGATGCCCGTGATGGTCGAGAGCGAATCGCTCGCGCCCTGACCGATGAGGCGTTGACCGTCGAGCAGCGTGAGGCCGCCCGTGTAGTTGCCGCTATAGAGGAAGATGTTTTCGCCGGGCGCGTCGGCGGCCACGGCATCGAAACTGCCCGCGCCTGTGAGCGCACTGAAGGGCGAGGTCAGACGCCCATCGCCGCCCGCCGCTGCGTTGCTGTCAACGAACCAAATCATGCCGCCCACCGTGACGGCGACGGTCGCCGTATCGGTATTTCCGTTGCTGTCGGTGACGGTGTAGTTGAACGTATCTGTGCCTTCAAATCCGGGCGGCGGGTTGTAGGTAAAACTTCCGTCCGAGGCGACAGAGACGTTGCCGCCCTGCGCGCTCGTTGTGCCTGCGCTCGCCGTCAAAACGTTGCCGTCGGGGTCGGAATCGTTGTTGAGCACGCCGAGTCCTGTGTTAATCGAGAGGCGCACGTTGCCAACCGCCGCGTAACTGTCGTTTATCGCGAGCGGCGTGGTGTTGACCGAGCCACCGACGAGCGTCGAGTTGGAGTCGATGGTGTCCGTGAAAACGACGCCCGTGGCATCGTCCGCGCCGTTGTTCGTAATCTTGACGGTGTAGGTCACTGTGTCGCCGGGGACGGCTTGCCCGTCGTTGTCGGGGTCGGGGAATGCGTCCTTTTTGGTGGCGGTAATCTGTGGGGCGAACACGTTGGAGAGGTTGAGATGATTGGGTTGAAGATTGAGCGCGTGTGCGTCGCGCGTTGCGGCCTGCGCGACGGTCGAGGTCGGACGTATGTCGGCGTTGACAACTTTTCTTCCGCTTGCCGCGACGTGGACGAGGGGCGCGAACAACAATGCGAATGTCGTCAGCGAACTGAGGCAACGGAGGACAGTTTTTGACTTTTGTACTTTAAATTTGGGCGAAAATTGCCGCATGAGAATTCTCCTATGGGGGTTGTGGAGGTTCCCTCAAGAACCATTATTCAGAGGGTCTCGGACTATTTTATCTACTGCGCGAGACAGTATGTGATTGAGTGAGATACCAGCAATATTCGTGAGGATTAAGAACTAACCAGTGATGTGCCGAAGACAATAACTTTAACTGTCGTGCGGCGTCAATCTTTTTTGGGAGTAATGATATACTTCGCGTCCCATCGAACGGACGCGGGGTTGGCGAACTCGTCAAACGTCGCACTGCAAACCGGACGACCACGCGCACAGGGGCGAGCCGTTCCAGACAAGGCGGTTATCTTCAAACCGGAGTTTCTTCAAACGGAAAAATAGGAGGAGAAAGCCATGCCGGAATTTCATGCCGAGCCGTATCTGTATCTCGCTGGCCTGACGCACAAGGCCGCGCTCATCGCATGGGGAGGCTTCTTTTTCAAGGTGAGCAAGCAATTGCCCGACGGCGAGGGCAAACTGGTTGACGATAGTGGTCTGCACCACGTCCATCCGCCGCGCCGCGAAACCATCGGCGCGCGTTCCGAGCCATACGGCAAGGCGCGCGTCGAGGTCTTCGACGGCACGGGCACGCTCGTCAGTTTTGCCGAAACCACCACCGCCAATCACGTCTGGTTAACAGGTCTTGCGCCCGACACCGAATACACTTACCGCGTCATCGTCAACGACGAGGTGTGGGGCGACGGCGAGCGGCGCGATTGGATGAACGGCGCGCAGGGACAGGGACTCTACAGGAGCGGTCGCCGCTACGACAACCGCTTCCGCACACACCCGCACCCCGACACATCCGCCCCGCTCACCTTCGCCGTTCTCGGCGATTTCGGCACCGGAGTCCGCAAGCCATCGAACCCCGAACGGCGTCAACGCGAAGTCGCAGACGCGCTCGAACACGCCGTCAATCAACGCGGCGTGCGTCTCATTCTGACCACGGGCGATAACATCTACGCGGGCAAAACCCTGCTCGGCCTGCCCGTCGGCGCAACGGGCGACGAAGACGATGATTGGTTCTTCACCTTCTACCAACCTTATCGCTACATCATCAACCGCGTGCCCGTCTATCCGTCCGTCGGCAACCACGACAGCAACGAGACAGAGGCCAGCGACGACCGCCTTCAACTGCTCGACAACTTCTTCTTAAACGAGCGTTTCACAGGCGAGGAAACCGCCGGACGCGCCTCCATCGGCCCCGGCCTCTTCTACCGTTTTCAATACGGCAGAGACATCGAATTCATCTGCCTCGACACCTCGAAGAAGTCGCTCCTCTTCGGCAAACGTTTCTTTGAACACCCGAACCACGCCTCCTTCATCGACTCCGCCTTCCCTACATCCACGGGCGCAGCAACGTCGCCGCTCTGGCGCATCCCCTTCATGCACCATCCGCCCTACTGTGCAGGCCCGCAACATTCCAACTCGCGCTCACTCATCGAACACATCGTCCCACTCTTCGCACGCGCCGGAGTGCGCGCCGTCTTCAGCGGCCATGAGCACAATTTTCAACATTCGCACGCCGGACAAATTGACTATTTCGTCACGGGCGGCGGCGGCAAAGTCCGACTCAATCGACCCACGGAATTCGACAAGGCACACACCACCGCGTGGTCTTCATCCGCGCATTTCTTACTCGTCGCAGTTGAAGGGCGGCAGATGAAAGTGATGCCCTTAGGCGAACTTCACGACGACGGCTCACTCGCTGTCTTACAACTCGAAAGCCCCACCAACGACATTCTAAGTCTGCCCTTCATCATCACACGATGAGAGCAACGCTTAACGTCGGCACTTGAACGGCTCGCGTGCAAGGCGTGTGAAACTCCGACGACTGGCTAACGTAGTAGTTGTCGAACTCGGCGTGGCAACTGAGGCAGCGCGTCTGAATCCCGTCGAAGCGTTGCGCTACGAATAGCTCGTCCGCATCCGTCGCACTCTCGCAAGCCATGCCATCACTGAATCTCTCCACGCAAAGGAAAAGAATGACGGAGAAAAAAACGTCGGGACGGCACAGAAGCCTCGCAGCCGTCGTGTTCGTGTTGCTGGCCTGCGCGAGTGTTTGTGGGAAACAAATTTCAGGCAGCGTCGCGTCTTCGTCAAACGGCAGACTACGCGTGCTCTTTATCGGCAATAGTTTCACTTACACAAACGACTTGCCCTCCGTCGTCGGCGCGCTCGCGGAAGCAACCGAACAGAAACGCTTCGTCTACAAGGCTGTGGTCGGTGCCGGATACAGTCTCGAAGACCACTGGAACCGAGCCGATGCGCGCAAGGCGATTGCAGAGGGCGTTTGGGATGTCGTCATATTGCAGCAGGGGCCTTCGGCTTCGACGGATGGACGCGCCTATCTGCTCGAATACACTCAACGCTTCGCCACGGAGATTCGCCGCGTGGGAGCCAAGACCGCTCTCTACATGGTCTGGCCTTCGACGAACAGGCGGCGCGATTTCGACGGCGTGAGCGAATCCTACCGACTGGCCGCCGAGCAAGTGAAGGGCATGCTCTTTCCGGTGGGCGAAGCATGGCGCGCCGCGTGGCGACGCGACGCCTCACTTGCGCTCTATTCAGCCGACGGGCTGCATCCGACCATGCTAGGGACATATCTGGCCGCGCTCGTTATCTACGAACAACTGTATGGACGACCGCCCGCCGCGTTGCTGAAAAACTTCAAACTTCGCACGGGAAACGACGAACGGATTGAGCTTTCGCAGAGAGAGTCTGAGACGCTTCTGTCAGCCGCGCGCGAGGCAAACGAGAAGTTCGGACGACGTTAGTCACCACGTCTCTGAGCCGTCGTCGGTTTCATCACGCGAGACACAAATTTAATTTCCAAAGAGTTGCGAAACCGTGAGATAGTATTGCTAACTCATCTAGCAACATTTGATGAATCGAAATCCCTTCAAGATTAACGAGCGTGCATGACCTCTAGGGAGCAGAGGTGGGTTCGGGTCACAGCGCGGTCTGTGAAAGGCAAATTCTCTTTTCCTGAGGCAACCTCCGTGCAGTTAGGAAATGGATTGCTCGCGGACGTGTATGCCAGATATGGAGGACGTGTATGGCTTGGGGAACACAACGGAATTGGCGCTGGTGTGGTAAGTGCCAGGGATTATGGTTTGGCGGTAATCCGTCGTCGGGCAAGTGTCCGGTAGGCGGCTCTCACATCAAGACGGGAAGTGGAAACTATAGCTTAGTTCATCAGGCAACTATCGCTCCCGGTCAATCCAACTGGCGTTGGTGCAGTAAGTGTCAGGGATTGTGGTTTGCGGGCAACGGAACAACGGGCAAGTGTCCCGCGGGTGGCGGGCACACGCAAGCAGGCAGCGGAAATTACACGCTGGCGCATCAATCGGGCGCGGGGCAGGCAAACTGGCGTTGGTGTAGCAAGTGTCAGGGATTGTGGTACGCGGGCAACATCATAAGCCTGTGTCCGGCGGGCGGCCCACACACGAAGGTCGGAAGCGGCGACTACCGACTGGTGGCTGTGACGACGACGGTTCGAGTGCACGTCAAAATTCTCACGAACCCGAACGTCGCTATCGAAACCGTGATGCACAACATGCGCGAGGTCTACGCCGCCGCCGGGATTGACGTGGAATGGAGGAGCACCGAAACGCTCAACCTTCCCGCGCTCAACGACGTTGATGTCGGCAACTGCATCATGGGACAGACCACCGCCGAGCAAAATCAACTCTTTTCCAATCGCAACAACGTCGGCAACAACGAACTCGCCATCTACTTCGTGCGAAGTACCGTGCCGCCCTATAACGGCTGCGCCGCGCATCCTCCGGGCAAGCCGAGCGCAGTGGTCGCACAAGGCGCGACGCAATGGACTTTTGCACATGAGATAGGCCACGTGCTGAGCCTGAGCCACGTCAACAACAACGACAGGTTGATGACCGGCAACGGCACGTCCAATATCACCAATCCTCCACCCGATTTAGCCCCAACGGAAATCGCTTCGATGATTGGTAGCCCGTTCACCATCAATGTCTAAAGGAGGCAGTATGGCAGTCACACTCGAACAAGTCCGAGCCGCGCTCGAAGCCGAGGAGCCGGATTACAACAAGGCCGCGAAAAATCTTGGAACTGATGCTCTCCCGCATCTGGAACGCCTCATTACCAGCGACCATTCGATGATTGCGTCGAAGGCCGCGTATCTGGCTGGTCTCATCGGCACCGCACAGTCCGTCCCGGCGATTGAACGTGCATCGCGCAGCGGCGACGTGAGAGTACGCATTGCCGCCGCCGCTGCCGTCAAGAATATGGCGCCTGAGACGGCGAGCGACGTGTTGCTGAATCTTATCGACGACGCTGATGCAGGCGTGCAGAAGGTCGCTTTAAGGTCGATGCCTGCCGCGCCGTCGGCAGTCTTGAGGGCGAGAGTCGAAGGGTTAAGCGCGTCGAAGACCGACAGCCACATACGGAGTCTGTCACGCGAAATTTTAGGTCTTCAACCGTCTGACGCCAGCGCCCCGCGCGGAAGGTCGGCGGCGGGCGGCAGCAAGGGAGCGGGCGGCGCAAAGAAGGCGTCCGGCAAAGGGCGCGGGGCGAAGAAGGCGGGCGCAAGTAAGAAGGCAGGCGCAAGCAAGAAAGGCGCAGGCAAGAAAGGTGGAAGCAAGAAGGGTGGTGGTAAGAAGGGTGGTGGTAAGAAAGGCGGAGGCAAGAAAGGACGCACCAGTTAAGGGAACGAGGACTGGAAGGCGTCAACGATAAGGGAACGCTGACCCCTGCGTTTTTATCGAAGCCCCGTCACACATCCGTACATGGCGCGAGGCCGACGACGTTGGAGATAGTTTCTGCCAACGTCGTCGGCCTCGCGCCGCTTTATTTTGCATGGAAGAGCAGACTGTGAACTTGCCAATGAGTCGCTGCTCTCCCGTGTCGCGATTCGTCAGATGCAAGGACGAGAGTTGTTTTATGCTCCTTGTTTCAGGTGGCTGTCGAACCAGTTGATGACGGTGTTGTACCAGAGTTCGGAATTTTGCGGTTTGAGAATCCAGTGGCCTTCGTCGGGGAAGTAGAGCAACTTGGAATCGACGCCCTGTTTTTGCAGGTAGGTGAACAACTGGAAGCCCTCGCCGATGGGAACGCGGTAGTCGAGTTCGCCGTGTGTGACGAGCGTGGGCGTCTTGAAATTTTTGACGTGGCGGTGCGGCGACCAGCGTTCATACATTTCTGGATTGTCCCACGGCGTGCCCTTGAATTCCCATTCGGGGAACCAGAGTTCCTCTGTGACGCCGTACATGCTGACGAGGTTGAAGACGCCCGCGTGTGAAACGAGTGCTTTGAACTGGAAGCGCGGGTCGTTGTTGTGGCCGAGAATCCAGTTGACCATGTAGCCGCCGTAGCTGCCGCCTGCCGCGCCGATGCGTTCCTTGTCCAAGTAGCCGAGCGAGAGCGTGTGCGCGACGCCGTTCTTGATGTCGTCGAAGACTTTGCCCGCCCAGTCGCCGGAAATCTCGTTGAGGAATTGTTGGCCGAAGCCGATGGAGCCGCGCGGATTCGGCATCAGTACGACGTAGCCTGCGCTCGCAAAGACCTGCGGATTCCAACGATAACTCCAAGCGTCGTTCCATGCGCCTTGCGGCCCGCCGTGAATCAAAACGAGGAGCGGATACTTTTTGTTAGCGTCGAAGTTGGCGGGTTTGACGAGCCAACCGGAGACGCGTGTGCCTCCGCCGCCTTCCCACGTCAACTCTTCGGCGGGACGCAAACCGAACGGCGCGAGAGCTGCATCGTTGGCGTGCGTAATCTGCTGGACGGCGCTTTCGCCCTGTGCGATGCGCTGTCGCGGGTCGGCGAGTCGCGTGACGAAAATCTCCGTGGGCATCGTCGAACTCGAACGCGTGAAGACCATCATCTTGCCGTCCGCTGAAATCTTCAAATCGTCGTTGAAGCCTTGCAAGACCTTGACGGCATCGCTCGCGCCATCGACGGCGACGGCATAGACGGGCTGACGCCCGCGCTCGCCGGAGACGAAATAGATGTAGCGACTGTCGGGCGCGAAGATGAAGCCGTCGGCGTAGGCATCGAGCTTGCTGGTCAACTCGCGCGAACGTTTGGTCTGTCGGTCGTAGAGCATCAGACGCCAACGGTCGCTCTCGAATCCGGCTTGCGTCTGCGAACGATAGGCGATGTAGCGTCCGTCGGGCGAATAGAGCGGCGACTGGTCTGCGCCGCGATTGTCGGTCGTCAGTCGCACGGGTTCGCCGCCCGATACAGGCACCGTGAAGATGTCGCTGTTGGTCGAAGTCGCTTCAACTTTGTCTGTGTTGCGCGCGAAGGCAATCTCTCTGGAATCGGGCGAGAAGGCATAGTCTGTGGGGCCGCCGAGAGAGAAGGGCGGGGCGTCGAAGTTGCCGGGCGTGAGGTCGCGCGCGGCTGCGCCGCCGTCGCTTGCGACGACGAAGACGTGCGTGCGCTTGCCGTCTTTCCAACTCGACCAGTGACGAAAGAGCAGGCGGTCAACGACCTTCGCTTTGACCTTGCTCTCTTCGGCCTGCGCGTCGCGTTTCTGGTTGCACGCATCGTCGGCGCATTCAGGATAAACATCGGAGACGAACGCAATCATGCGTCCATCGGGCGACCACACGGGGTCGCCCGCGCCGGTTGAGATGTTCGTGATTTTTTTGATGTTGCCGCCCGCTGCGTCCATCGTCTGAATCTGTCCGCCGCTGACGAAGGCGATGCGCGTCCCGTCGGGCGACCAGCGCGGCGTGCTCGAAGAACTCGCGCCGCTCGTCAGTTGTTTGGGTTCGCCGCCCGTCACCGGAACGAGATAGATTTGCGTCCGGCTGCGGTTTGCATCTTTGTCGGGGTCGGTGATGGTGTAGGCAATCATGCGTCCGTCGGGCGACAACTGCGGGTCGCCGACGCGTCGAAGTTTTAAGAGGTCGTTGATGGTGAAGGCACGCGGCGTCTGCTGTGCGAAGGCGTTGGACGCCACGCAGAGCATGAGCGCGAAGACGATGACCGGGGCGACGAATCTCCTCATAGGCTCTCCTCAAAGTTTTGAAATGAAACGGAAATGATGTGGACTGTGGAGAAAACTTATCACAGGTTCACGCACTATCTCTACCCGCATGAACGCAAACATGCGGCTAAGCCGTCAAGCGTCACGCGCCAGCACCGAGTGTCGGAGTCTACCGACTTCTTTCTAGAACCTCTTCGGATGTCAACCCGTAGAGCGGCGGGGTGTGGATGTCGAGCATCGCGAGATAGAGATAAATCTGCCCGCGGTGATGGATTTCGTGTTCCGTCATCGCGCGTAGCCACTTCCAGACAGTGATGGGCTGTCCGCCCGGATTAGTGCATTTCAACTGCAAGTGGTCGTCGCCGAGTCTGCTGAAAATCTCCATCGACTCGCCGTGCATCCGTTCGACGTACTCGAAAACTTCCGCGTAGCCGTCGGCCAACTCCGTGCCGTGGCCGGGATAACGACTCGGTTTGCATTGAACGTTTTCGGCAAACATGAATCTCTCAGCCGCCGCGAGATGGCGCAGCAAATCGCCCAGAGTAAATTTGCCGGCTTTGTATGTCCATTCCAACTTGTCCGGCGGGATGCACCGCGCGACTCGCATGGTTCGACCACGAATCTTTTCAAAATAGTCGAGGAAGGATGCGACCGTCTTGATTTCCATTTTTTCTCACAGCGGTTTTAATTCGCGTAGAGGGCGATGCCCCAGAAATTTACTTCGGGCGGAAGACTATTCCAACGCTCGAATGAATGTGAGTTGTCGGACTTGTAGTGCAACTTGTACTTGCCTGCGGGCAGATTGACGACGGTATCGACGCCGCGATTCTTTCTCGCGCCGCCCGCGTGGTTTGTTTCCGAAAGCTTCATCTCCCAAACCGTCTTCGTCGTCTCGACATTTTCAATCCAGCCATAATCATACATCTGCCCGCCGTCTCCTTCGCCGATGGCGAAGATGCGTACTCTCTGCTCGCGCGGCAAGTTGAACTCGACCATCTCATTCTTATCATCGACGACGCGCGAAATTTGTGCGATGACGGGCTTCTTCGAGAGTTCGGCGGGCATGCTCTTGGCATACGCGGCGGCGAAGACGGCGAACAGACGCGTCGCCTCATCGTTGCGCCCGACGCTCGAATTGATTCGCGCCTGATTCAATAACTGCTGCGTGAAGAGTTCGCCGTAGCTTTTACCTCTGGCGAGTTTTAATTGCTGCTCTAACTCGGCGGAAGGCGCATTCCAGTTGATTTCCGGCACGGCTTCTCCGAGCAATTCCGGCAACACGAACGTCTTGAGAAACGCCAAACCGACAGGCGAACTCATCACGTCGCCCGAACCCAAATCCGTCGGGCGACTCAGATTGTCTGTGTTCGCCATCGCGATAAACGTCAGGTTGCGCTCCGGCACTTTAATGATGAGCGACGAGTTGCTCGTCCAGTATCCGTAATGCCAGATGAGTTTTACGCCACGGTAGTTCTGCGTAAACCAGCCGAGACCGTAAGGCAACGACTCGCCTCTGGTCGAGACGGCGGGCGTGAAAGCGAGTTGTTGAGTCTCTTTGTTGAGAAACTTGTTTTGGTCGATGGCGATGTCGTATTTCGCCATGTCGAGCACGGAAGCCATCAGTCCGGCAGACGTGCTGAAGTGTGTCGGATAGGTGTGTCTTTCGATTTGGGAGGCGTTGTTAAGTCGATAAGGTTTGGCGAGTGTTTTGGCAACGATGTCGAAGCGTGCGCGCTGCTGTTCGGTCACGATGTCGGCATTGAGTGGAGACTGATGCGCGTGGACGAGTTTCCACGCTCCGTCCTGTCTGTTCCAGACGAAAGAGGTGCGCCAGGGGCCTTCGATGCGCGTGCCGCCGTCGGCCTGCGCGATGTCTCCCTTGATGATGAATGTCGAGACAGCAGTGTTTCCATAGACGGCTGTTTCAAGATTGTGAACCTGAAAAATTATCTTGAAGCCCGAACGATATGCGCCGCGAAGTTCAGCCGTGTTGAGAAAGGCCGAGAGGAATCCGCCTTCAGGTTGGAAGCCGTTTTGTTGAGGCGCGAGGAAGCGTTCGATTTGGTCAACGTTGCCCGCATTGAAGCCTTCGACGAAACTCGTCAAAGCAGCGCGTACTTCATCTTCGGCTTTGCGGTCTGCGTCGTTAGGCGAACGGAAGGTAGTCGCCGGAGGCACGTTGGGTGCGCTCTCGTTCATGCCGAGCGGGTCGAGGATGTTGGCAATCAGGAGTTCGGCAAACGACTTGCCCGACGCTTTGCGAATCACTTTATCCAACTCCGCGAAACGATTCCCGCTATAACGATATTGCTCGCCGGGATTGCCTTCGGAGGTGTGCGACAGTAGATGCCGGACGCGAATCACGCCGTCGCTTTCGAGCGTGATGCCATACTTCGAGACGGGATCGTCAAGTTTCACTTTGCCTTCTTGAACGAGTTGCATGACGATGGTCGAGGCGAAAGTTTTAGTGAGTGAAGCGAGATGATAGGGCGTGTGTTCGTTGGCCGGAATCTTGGCTTCAACGTCCGCGAAACCGAAGCCGCGCGCCCAGACGACTTTCTGATTTTTGACGATGGCAGCCGAGAGCGCAGGAATCTTCAATTCCTGCCGCAGACTTTCGAGTTGGCTTTCCAGACGTGTCAGACGTTGCGCGTCCGTGAGCGTTTGTGTTGCGGCGGCGCGTTTGATGTCCTGTGCAAAAGTGTCGGACAACAACGCGTTGAAGACGAGCGCGAGGGCAACGACTAGGGATAGACGTGACTTCATTTGCGACTCCTAAAAGTTGAAGAAAGGGGAGACGGATTTTGACCTGCGTGTCCGGCGAGCGGCTCTTATCTTATCATCCGAACGAACTTTTGCAGGAACTTGTTTCGCGTTTGAAAGCCCCACCTGCGCGCCGTGCATCTCCGTCGAAGCCGCGCAGAATCGAAGCGTCGCTTCTTGCGTCCGCGCGTGAGGATATGTAGCATGTCATGCGTTAGATTTCTGACCTTCCAGCGGAGTTTTACTAATGAACATCATTCATCTCAAACGAACAATCTCTCTCTCGATTTTCGCGTTGCTGCTCATCTGCGCCAACACGCAGAACGCTTCGGCACAACTCGGCGGCCTCGGCGGCCTCGGCGACAAACTCAAAAAGAAAACCCCTGGCCTCTCGTCGTTGCTCGAAGGCAAGCCGCCCATCACCACCAGTCTCTCCGACGCGACCTTCGGAGATGCTTCCAAAGACGGCACTAATCCGACGGGCATCGCCTCTCTGATGACCCTTCAACGGACGCCCAACGGCGGCTTCATATTGAAGTCCGGCAGCTTTGCCATGCAGACGCAGAGCTACTGCCTCAAGGCGGGCACGCACGGCCCCGGCGGCGGCGACGGCTATCTCTATGCGCCGCCCAAAGGCCCCGCCGAAGACGCCGTGATGACTATTCTTCGTAACTCTGTGCAGCATCCCGAAATCGAGCAGCAAAAAATTCAACAACTGCTCTGGGCGATTATTGCGCGTGCGAAGTTTGAGAACCTTGCGTCGGAACTCAAAAGCACCGCCACGCGTCTCTTGACGCCGCGCCAACTCGCCTCGCTCAATCGCAGCGCGCTCGACCTCGTTCCCGGCCCCGCGATGGAGCGCGCACTCGGCGGCGTTCCGGCTCCCGTCCGGCAGGTGATGCAAGCCGAGGCGAGTCTGCGGCAGATGCTCACTTCGCCCGGCACTTCGTTTGCCGAGATGGAGCGTGTGGCGGTATTGAGCGGCATCGCTCCGCGCGGCGAGGGCAGCCGTGAAGTGCCTTCGGGCAGGTGGTCGCTGCATCCAGACGGCTATTACGTCAGGTATCTGCCGAGCGGCTACAGCAGCACGCGCGTCGAGATTTGGGTACCGGAGGGAAGCAAGGCGGTCGGCAAGGAGTACGACCCATCGACGCACATCGCCGTTCCGGGTAACACCGCGCGCCAGCGTCTCATCCAATCTGGTCGCGCGCACCAGTAGCATCGAAAACGTGTAGAGAAGGCGCGTCACGACGCTCTTTTGTCAATTCGTACACCTATCGCGCGACAAGCCCACGCGCGACAGGTGTACGGCAACACGTTAGAGTCTGATAACGCCCTGAGTGAATCTGTGGACGGATAATCTGCTATCCTGCACGCAGATGTTAAGTGGGACTGAGGAAACAAAGGTAGGCCGAATGAGCGAGCAAGGGACAAAATTGGATTCACGGATTACGTATCCCTGTTATAAATCCTTCGACGAATTCATCGACGTGGAGCGGTTGAAATCGCTCGATGCGTACATCGCCGAGGGCGTCAAACGCCACATCGAAGCGCAAAACGACCACCAATTCTATACAGGCCCTTTTCTCTTGAACGACTCAAGCCCCGACAGGCCGGGTTCGAGAATGATTTACCTCGCGCAGTCGCAGCGTCCAGACAGTTACTACGACCTTGATAAAACCGAACTCTGGCAACGCACGGAAGCCGCCACGGAGTTCGCACGCCTCATGGACTTCATCGACACGCTCCCCTTCAAGGCCACTGGTCGCATGCTCATCATGTACGACCACGTTGCCCGACCCGTCTCCGCACACAGAGACCACGACACGCCCGAAGTCTGCCACGAATTCATCTGGTTTCGCACCAATCTTAGCAAGCCCTTCTACATGCTCAACCCCGACACCAACGAGAAGCAATACATCGAATCCTACAGCGCATGGTTCGATACCTGTAACCAGTTTCACGGAGCCGACTCGCAACCGGGTCTCTCCTTCAGCATCCGCGTAGACGGCATCTTCACAGACGAATTCCGCCGACGTATCCCCGTCGCCACCGACAACCCCGCCTCGACACCCGCCCTCTGGGCTTGCCTCTCAAGCTGAACAGATAACCTTTATCAAGCACACCGATTCGGAATCCACATTTCATATCAATCAGCAAGATTTATCTCTCGCTCAGAACGTAAATTTTGGTTATCGGACTCGCTGTGTCTTTCGGCAATCAAGAAGAATAGAAGTCTGTGGTATTGAAAGTGCGAGTTTCGAGGGTAAAGACGCGTGGATAGAATTTCCAGCGATGAGAATTCAAAGGCTGGCGGGCACAAAGCTACGGGAGGGAGAATTTTTGTCCGCCTTCCCGTCGCTTTGTGCCCGCGTGCTCTCCTGCCCAGGAGGAGTCAGGGGAGAATTGAATTTTACTGTGTGGCGGCGTTGAGGATTGCGGCGGTGGCCTGTTCGACGAGTTGCGAGATGAGATCATCACCATCGGATTTGGCTTTGGCCTTGAGCGTCTGCGCGGCGACCTGTGTGCTGTCGTTGGCACGTTGGAGTTTGTATTCGAGCGTCAATTCGTCTTTGGCTTTGATGGAAGCGGCGAAGTCTGCCGCAGTATAAATCGTCGTACGGACGGCGACATCTGCGGCGACAGACGACGCGCCCGTGCCCGTCGGCACGATATCGACGATGGGCGCGGCCTTACGGAGAAAACCGCCGAAGCCGCCGCCTCCGCCCTTCTTGTGTGCCACGGTGCTGTAGAGAACAAGGTCGCATTCCTTCTGCGTGGCTTCCGTCGCGGCCTGCTGCGGCACGTGTGCTTCGAGTGCGACGACTTCGATGGTCGGTGCTTTCAGATGGTTAATCAAAGTGTGGCGGACGGCATCGGCCAACGCGGAAGCACTGATGCCCTCGCCCGCCGCTGTCGCACGCGTTGCCACGACGCCGACGCGTAACACTCCCGCGCGTTTCGCTCCGAGCGTGGCCGCGCTTGCGTCCGCCTGAGATGCTGCCCGCTGGCGGACGTTGGCGTTGATGCTGCCGCCCGGTCGTGTGTCGCCATCGTTTGCCGCCGTCGCGTCGTTATCATCGTCGTCGTTCGTGGCGTTTGAACGCGCGTTGGCCGACATCATGGCCGCCGCGCTGTACATCTCCTGTCGGTCTTTCACTTCCCTGTAACCCGCAGGGACATCAAAGAGCGCATCGTCGAGCACGGCCTTCGAGATTTCCAGAACTTCCTGCGACCATGTGAAACTCGCCTTGCCGTTTTCGTCAAACATCGTGGTGGTGAGGAGGACGGGATAACCCGTGCGCGCCGTGCCCGTCTGTTTCATGCGGTAGTCGTCGCGGCAACCGTCCGGCCTCGGACGCGCGACGTATGTGGCCGAAGCGTTTTTGTCGGCGCAGTCGAGCGCAAAGGCCGCGTCGATGTACCAGCCGTCGGTTTCCATGCGGCTACGCGTCTGCTCGCATGCTTCGGGCGATGATTCTGTGACCATCGTGGTTTTGATGCGGCGCGCGGTGTAGCCAAACATCTGTTTACGCTCGCCCGTGTCGGTGGCGCTAATGGTTGTCGTCACGATGCCGCCGCGACGCGCCGACGTCGTTGGAGTCTGCGCGGTCGGCTGGCTCATGTTCTGCGCCGTCGCTTCCGTCTTCTGGTCGAAGGGCGAAACGACGTAGGTCTTGGTCGCATCGCTCAGGTCAATCGTTCTTCGCAAATCGCATTGCATAATCGAGACGAGGGCGGGATTGAGCTCGGTGCGCTGGCGTTTGCCTTTGATGTAGACGACGTGTTCGGAACTTTGCCCCGCCGAAGTGCTTTTCGATTTGATTTTGACATCGGCCTGTGCGACGGCGGCCAACGCCGCGAGGCAAAGCATGACGAGTGCGAGACGGCGTGTGCGGAGCATGTTGTGCATGACGTTTGTTTTCCTTGTTTCGCTGTTGATTCGTTGGCGAATCGTGCGGGGCGCGTCGGCGTCCGTGTTGGCGTTCTCGCACGTTTCGGCTCACACCAACTAACGCGCAATGTGCGATGGAAAAGTATCAACGCCGCGACAAACGACGGTTATTCCGCATCCTTCCGCCTTCTGTTATCCGGCGCCGACAGTGCTCGAAAACCGCGCTCCGGCGCGCGGAGTTGAATTGATATAACTCCCGCGCTCAGTTATACTTGGCGCGTAAATATTTTGAAGTTTTGAACCTTTTTCACTGGTTTCCCCTGTGCCAACTACATCGCCGCATGAAGTCACACGGTTGCTTATCCAACTAACGGATGGCAACCGCACTGTTTTGGATGAACTGCTGCCGCTCATCTACCATGAGTTGCGGAGTTTGGCTGCCAACTATCTGCGCCGCGAGCGTCACGGCCACACGCTGCAACCCACCGCGCTCGTCCACGAAGCATATTTGCGACTCATCGACCAGACACAGGTCAGATGGCAGAACCGCGCACACTTCTTCGGCGTCGCCGCGCAGATGATGCGCCGCATCCTCGTCGATTACGCACGCGGCCACGGCGCTAACAAGCGCGGCGGCGAATTTCAGAAACTCTCGCTCGACGAAAACATCGACGTGTCAGGCGAACGCGCCTCCGAACTCGTCGCGCTCGACGACGCGCTCAACGCGCTCGCCGCGATTGACGAGCAAAAGAGTCGCATCGTCGAACTTCGTTTTTTCGGCGGACTCTCTGTGGAGGAGACGGCGGAGGTGTTGGGCGTCAGTGCGCCGACGGTCAAACGTCAATGGCGCATGGCGAAGGCGTGGCTCTACGGAGAGGTGAGCGGCGGCAAACAGGAATGAGTTCGTGAGTCGCCGGCAGTTTGCAATCCGTGGTCGCGCCAAGTCCTCTCGCAGTTGAACGACACGGACTCGAACACTTTTACACCGCTTGTCATTTGCTCGATTTCCCGCTTGCTTTTTTTAACTGCTGACCGCTCGCTGCCGACCGATTACTATTTGCTATGACCCCCGAACGCTGGAAGCAAGTCGAAGACGTTTTTCAATCCGCGCTTGACCTTCCCCTCGATGAGCGCCAGAAGTTTATCGAACAAGCCTGCGCTGGCGATGCCCGACTCCGCGCCGAGGTCGAATCGCTCATCTCTCAATACGAGGAGGCGGGCGACTTCATCGAAGCTCCCGCCATCCACGTCACAGCTTTTCAACAGGCCATCGCCTCGCCTCTCGGCACCACGGAAGTCATGCTCGACGCGGACGAGATGACGGGTCGGCGTCTCGGCGCGTACAAGATTGTGCGCGAAATCGGGCGCGGCGGCATGGGCACGGTTCATCTAGCCGTCCGCGTCGATAGCGAATTCAACAAACGCGTCGCCATCAAACTCGTCAAACGCGGGATGGACACCGATTTCATCCTCCGTCGTTTCCGCAACGAACGACAAATCCTCGCCTCGCTCGACCATCCCAACATCGCGCGACTCTTAGACGGCGGCACTACAGACGACGGCTTGCCCTACTTCATCATGGAGTACATCGACGGGCAGCCGCTCTATCGTTACTGCGACAGCCAGAAACTGACCATTCGTGAACGTCTGCGTCTGTTCACGCAAATCTGTAGCGCCGTCCAGTACGCGCACCAGAATCTCGTCATCCATCGCGACATCAAACCCGGCAACATCCTCATCTGCCCCGACGGCACTGCCAAACTCCTCGACTTCGGCATAGCCAAACTTCTCAACCCCGAACTAACGCCCGATACCATCGCGCCGACGGCGACCGCCATGCGTCTGATGACGCCCGAATATGCCAGTCCCGAACAGGTGCGCGGCGAAACCCCGACGCCCGCCAGCGACATCTACAGTCTCGGCGTACTGCTCTACGAGCTTCTGACGGGTCATCGTCCGTATCGTTTCAGCAATCGCTCGCCGCAGGAGATTGCGCGCGTCATCTGCGAGGAGGAGCCGGAGCATCCGAGCCACGCCGTCGGGAGCGAGGACGACATTCTGCCCACCGACGCCGCCGTCAAGGAGTCGAACACGCTCGAATTCATCTGCCGCATACGCGGCGGCACGGTCGAAGCCTTGCGCCGCGAACTCGCCGGAGACATCGACAGCATCATTCTCAAGGCGCTCAGAAAGGAACCGGGGCGGCGTTATGCATCGGTCGAAGCGATGCGCGAAGACATCCTGCGGCATCTCGACGGTCGTCCTATCTCCGCGCCCTTCTTCTTTCCTCCGGCGGCAGCGGCGAAGCCCTCGACCGGAGAACCCGCCACCTCCGACAAATCAATCGCCGTCCTTCCGCTCAAACTTCTCAACCCGCGCAAGGCCGACGAAACAGGCGACAGTTATCTCGGCATCGGTCTCGCCGACGCGCTCATCACGCGCCTGAGCAACGTCCGGCGCTTCACCGTGCGCCCGACCAGTTCCGTCCTCCGCTACAGCGAGGGCGACGGCAATCCTTTCGCCGCCGGACATGCGTTGAGCGTCAGCTACGTCGTCGATGGCCGCATCCAACGCGCGGGCGACCGCATCCGCGTCACAGTGCAACTGCTCGATGTGCACGGCGGCGCGGCGTTGTGGGCGGGTCAGTTCGACGAAAAATACACGGACGTGCTCAGTCTCGAAGACGCCATCTCCGCGCAGATTGCCGAAGCGATTGTGCCGCATCTGACGGGCGACGAACGCCAACTCCTCGCCAAACGTGCGACGGACAACGCCGAAGCATTTGAAGCCTACCTGCGCGGTCGTTACCATTGGAGCGCCTTCACCGAAGAGGGATTCGCCAAAGCCATCACCTGCTATTACCGCGCCATCGCGCTCGACCCCACCTACGCCGTCGCTTACACAGGCATCGCCGATTATTACAACTGGATAGGCATCTACGGCGTGATGCCGCCATCCGAATGCACTGCGGCGGCCAAAGAAGCAGCCTCCAACGCCGTCGAACTCGACGCTACGCTCGCTGAAGCCTACACCGCGCTCGGCTTCGCTCAACTCACCAACGATTTCCAGTGGCAAGAGGCCGAGCGTCTGCATCTGCGCGCTATCGAACTCAATCCCAACTACGCCACGGCGCATCTCTGGTACAGTCTTCAACTCTCAATGGAAGGCCGCTTCGACGAAGCCATCCCCGAAGCCCATCGCGCGCTCGAACTCGACCCGCTCTCGCCCTTCAATCGCCACAACGTCAACTGGTGTTACTACCACGCGCGACGCTTCGACGAGAGCATCGCCGGATACCGCAAACTCATCGAAGCCGAACCGCGCTACGGCATGGCTCACCTCTCTTTCAGTTGGGTTCTGCGCCACACCGGACACCCGGAGGAAGCCTTGTATGAGTCGCACAAGGCGGTCGCGATTCTCGGCGATAGCCCGTTCGTTCTCGCCGGACTCGGCGCGTCCTACGCCGTCACTGGCGACGAAGACATGGCGCGTCAAATCCTGCAAAAGCTCCACGAACTTTCCATCAAGCGATACGTCTCGCCCTATCATCTCGCGCTCGTCCATTGCGCTCTCAGGGAAAAAGAGCGAGCCTTTGAACTGCTCGAAGAGACATACGAATTGCGCGATTCATGGCTCGTCTGGCTCGGCGTCGAACCGCAGTTCGACCTGCTCCGCGACGACCCGCGCTACACAGACATCCTCCGTAGAATCAAGCATCCGGCCCTCGACCGCCTCCGACGCGGAGCGGACGGCGCGGCAAACGTCGCCGACACCACGCTCGTCGTTGGTCGAGAGAAACTGTCGAGCGGCGACGACGTTCACGACGCACAGGCGACCCAACCCAACAACCTCCACGCGGCGACATCCGACATTCCACCCGCCAACATTTCATCCGTCGCGCCCGTGCATCAGTCTCCTGAGCCCGCAGCGATTCCCTCCCCCGTCTCGACCCTCAAGGCTGCCGCGTCAACGACTCAGGCGGTTGAAGCGAGGCGAACGGACGCGCATGCCTCGAACCATGCGACGGCGAATGATGAAGAAATTGTGGCTCTGCGTCCGGCGTCGGTCGCGTCGCCTGAGGGCAACGTCGCAGCGACGCCAAATCCACGCATACTTTTGCGCGTCGCGGTGCTGCTTCTGGTAGCGTCGGTCGCGGTGGTTTCGGCGGTCGTCTTTTGGAGAAGTTCGGGCAAGACGCCCGCCGTCGCCGTGCCGGGCAGCCCCTTGCGTCTGACGCATGAGATTGCTACTGACTGGCATCCCGACTACGCGCCCGACGGCTCGCGCATCGTCTTTTCCAGCAACCGCGACGGCAAACCCGAAATCTACACGATGAACGCCGACGGCTCACGCGTCCGTCGTCTGACCTTTAACTCGACCGACGACGATTGTCCCGTGTGGTCGCACGACGGCAAGCGTATCGCCTTCCAGTCGAGACGCGACGGGCAGACGGAAATCTACGTGATGAATGCCGACGGCTCGAACCAAATCAACGTCACCAACAACCCCTCGGAAGACACGCGCCCCGCATGGTCGCCCGACGACACGCGCATCATCTACGGCAGCAACAGTCTCGACGCTCCCGCCAACTACGACATCTACACCGTCCAGCCCGACGGCTCCGCGAAAACCAAACTCACAGACGACCCCGCCTTCGACAACGACCCCGCCTTGTCGCCCGACGGCAAACGCATCGCCTTCACCAGCGACCGCGACAAAAATTCCTACGAGATTTTCGTCATGAATGCCGACGGCAGCGACGTGCGAAACATCTCGAATCATCCCGGCAACGACGTGAAGCCCGTCTGGTCGCCCGACGGCCAGCGCATCGCTTTTACGAGCAACCGCCCCGCCAAGACCGACCTCCCCGTCGTCTACGTGATGAACGCCGACGGCTCGAACCAACGCGCCGTCTCCGGCGAACACTCCTACGACGACGAACCCGGATGGTCGCCCGATGGTCGCTTCGTCGCCTTTCAATCGCAACGCGACGGCAACTGGGAAGTCTACGTCGCCGACGCTTCACCACCATCCCCTTCAAGCAACGCCTCCGCCGCACCAAAAATGCGTTCCATCGCCGTCCTGCCATTCACGACCATCGGCGCGAGCGGCGACGACCAGTATCTCGGCGTCGGCCTCGCCGATGTCCTGACCAACAAACTCGGACAACTCAGCGAAGTGACGCTGCGAACGTCGGGCGCGGTGCGACGCTATCTCGGCACCTCCAAGAGCGCGCTCGATGCCGGACGCGAACTCGGCGTGGATTTTGTTCTATCAGGAACCGTGGAACGCGGCGGCGAGCGTGTCATCGTCGCGCTCGAACTGACCGACATGGCACAAGGTCGCCTTCTCTGGGCGGAGAAATTTGACGAACATTTCACCGACATCTCGACGCTGCAAAATTCCATCTCGGAACGCGTCGTGCGGGCGCTGAGTCTGGAATTGACGACGGACGAGCGGCGGCGTCTCGCCAAGCGTCTGACCAACGACAGCGAAGCTCAACAACTCTATCTCGCGGGTCGTTATCACTGGGGCAAGCGCACGCCCGAAGGCTTGCGTCAGGCCATCGCCAATTTTGAACAGGCCATCGCGCGCGATGCGCGCTTCGCGCTCGCCTACGCGGGGCTGGCCGATTGCTACGCGTTGCTGAATTGGTACGTCGAACCCGCGCCCGCCGATGCCTGGACGCATGCCAGAGAAGCCGCTCTGCGCGCCGTCGAGATGGACGAAACGCTGGCCGAAGCGCACGTTTCGTTGGCCTTCGTCAAGTTTCACTTCGAGCGCGATTGGAAGGGAGCCGAGCAGCAGTTTCAACGCGCCATCAACCTCAATCCCAACTATCCGACCGCGCACCATTGGTACGGCTTCAATCTCTCCGCGTTGGAGCGACACGACGAAGCCATTGCCGAGATGCGACGCGCCGAAGAACTCGACCCGCGTTCCACCGTGATTGCCACGGCGGTCGCCAATGTGCTCTATCACGCGCGTCGTTTTGATGAAGCGATTGTGCAGTGTCAGAAAGCCCTGAGCCTCGATCCCGGTTCGGTCGGCGCGCACGTCGTGTTGCGTTGGGCGTATGAAAAGAAAGGGATGGCGGACGCGGCATTTCGCATCTACGAAAAAGAACGCGCCTTCGCGGGCGAGACGCCGACGACGCGTGCCAAACACGCGCACGTCCTCGCCGCAAGCGGGCAGACGGAAGAAGCACGGAAGGTTCTCGAAGAGTTGCTCGCCAAAGGCGGACAGCGCGGCGTGACGCCCTACGAAATCGCCGTCATATACGCGTTGCTCGGCGACCGCGACCGCGCGTTTAAGTGGCTCGCCCAATCCGAACGCGAACACGCCGTTGGCTTCTCCTACGTCCGCGTTGACCCGCTTCTCGACAACCTCCGCGACGACCCGCGCTATGCCGAGTTGCTGCGTTCGACGGGCATCATGAACTGATTCGCGGTTCGTCTCGAATGAGAAATCCTCGGACGAGAAACTGCGCGACGCCCCGCGCCCACGTCGCGCAGTTTCCCTTCCACGGCTAGCTGCGCTCCGCCCTCGATGCGAGTTTGTATTCGATAGAATCGAAGGCCGCTTCGACGCCCTTCGATAGTTCGTACGCTATCGTCTCCGAGACGAGCGCCAACAAAAACAATCCGCCCACCGCCGCCAAGCCGCCATAGATTAGATAGAACATCTCAAATTCTCCCCTCACAAATCGTCTCTAACTCCTAACGCGTTTTATGCGAGCCCGACGGCTCAAGGCTCGTCCGTCTTTCAGACGGAAAGATAACCGGACATCTTTGACGGGAAAGAGAAAAGGATGACTCCATCTTGCAAGATGGAGTCATCCTTTCTCTTTGCGCCAAACTCGTAGAACGAGGTTGAGCGGTTATGGTGTGGTTAAGACGAGGCGCGGTTGGTTGGTGGTCGCCTGTCGAGAGTTGAATGTCGCTTCGTTTGAACTGACTGACGGATTCTTGAGTACAAGCGAGATGCGCGTGCGTCCCGCGTTGATTTCGCTGCGGACGTAAGCCGTCACGTCCCATTCGTAGAAGGCCGAGGTAGTGTTGGCGATAACCTTTGTTGCGAGCAGCGACCCGGCGGCGGGCTTGTTGTTCCAGTTGATGCCGGTTTCTGTCCAGGCAGTATTGGCGACCCCGTAGGCGGAGACGGAGAGGTTGCTGCCGGCGCTCAGTTTTCCGTAGAGACGCAGTTTGACGCTTGAGACGGTGCAAAGCTGCCCGACATCAAACGTGAGATAAGTTTCATAGGTGTTGCCAGCAGAACTTCCAAGACGCGAGATGAGTTGCGTCGCAGTGCCGAAGTTAGTTGCGGCGCTTCCTCCGGCGCGGACGTAGGCATCGGCGGTCGGGGCGAGTTGCGTGGTCGCGGCGTCGGGCGTGCCCGTGAAGTTGCTCAACTGGTTGGTGTTCAGATTGGCATAAGAGACCGACGGCGGATTGAAGGTATAACTCGTCTTGGTCGTCGTCAGCGTGTAGGAGTATCCGGCTGGCTGGCCGGGGAAGGCATAGAAGCCGTTGGCGTCGGTCTGCGCTGTGAGCGTCGCGCCGCCCGTGCGCGCGAGCGACATGGTGACGGCGGAGATGGCTCGACCGCAGGCGTCGCGCGCATAACCGCTCACTTGATACGCGAGACGCGTGGCAGCGAAGTCGGCGGTCTGATGACCGGGAAGGTTGTTGAACGTCGCGCCCGACGGCGCGAAGACGAAGTAGGGATGCGACGCCGCGACGGTGTAGTTTCCGCCCGCCGGAACGGAGAAGGCGTACCAACCCGTCGCGTCGGTTTGCGCTGTCGCTGTCCGCGTACCACCGAGATTGACGGTGACGCCCGCAAGCGCGACGCCTCCTTCGCGGATGTGGCCGCCGAGTTGGAAGGTATGGAGCGTGCCAGCGAAGTCGGCTGCCTGCTGGTCTGCGCCGAGGTCGTTGAAGGAGAGCGCGGTGGGGCTGAAGCCGTACCAACTGTGGAAGGGCGAGACGGTGTAATTACCGCCTGCGGGCAAATTGGGGAAAGCGTATTTGCCGTTGGCGTCGGTCTGCACGGTCGCCGTTTGCGCGCCGTTCAAGTTAACGGTGGCGCCGACGACTGCGTTGCCATTGGCATCGGCGATGCGGCCTGTGATGTAGTGGCGTAGCAGCGTCGCGTTGAAATCGGCGGTGGTGTTTGCGCCGAGATTGTCGATGGTTTTGTTGGATGGGTTAAAGACGTAGTGCGCCGCCGAAGGCGTGACGGTATAGGCGTTGCCGGAGAGCAAATCGGGAAAAATGTAGTTGCCGTTGGCGTCGGTGAAAGTCGTGGCGGACTGCGCGCCGCCGAGTGTGACGGTGACGCCGGAGAGCGCCGCGCCCGCGCCGTCGGTGATGCGACCGTTGACGGCATAGCGGATGCGCGTGCCTGTAAAGTCCGAGAGGGGCAGATTCGACAGGAGATTGTTGAAGGTCTGCTCGGTCGGTGTGAAGGTGTAGTTGGCGTGCGCGGCGTTGACGGTGTAGTTGCCTTCGGACGCCAAGCCCGTGAAGGCGTAGTTGCCTTGCGCGTCAGTCTGCGTGGTCGCCGTTTGCGTGCCGCCGAGGTTGAGCGTGACGCCGGAGAGCGGCGCGCCGTTGGCGTCGATGGTGCGCCCGCTGAGCGTGTAGGTGAGACGCGTGGCGTTGAAGTTGGCGGTCTGGTTGCCGCGCAAGTCCGTGTTGGTGTATGTCTGCGGGGCGAACGACCAGCCCGCACGCGTCGGCGTCACGTCGTATCTCCGTGCGACGATGAGATTGTTGAACGAGTAGTTGCCGTCGGCATCGGTTTGCGTCGTGCCGTAGCCGCCGCCCTCCAACTGCAAGGTCACTCTGGCGAGTCCTGCGCCGCCGCCGTCGACGATGCGCCCGCTAATTTGATAGCGTTTGAAGACGGCGGAGAAGCTGAGCAGTTGAATCTCGTTGATGTCGGTGACGGTCTGTGTGGGCGGATTGAAGTTGTAAAGCTCATGCGAAACGGCGACGGTGTAAGTGCCGCCGCGTCGGAGTTCGTTGAAGAAATACCAACCGGAGTCGTCGGTCTGCGTAGAGGCGTTGACTGCGCCCGTCAGGGCGACGTTTGCGCCTGCAACTGCGTTGCCGTTTTCGTCGGTTATCTGTCCTCTGATTCTGAGCGGCGGCAGGCCGTTAAAGTTCCAATTCTGAAACTCCTGCGCGTTGGTGACGCTCTGCGTGGCGGGCGCAAATGTCCAGAACGTATCGGGCAGGATCGGCGTGGCGGTGTAGTTGCCGCCGCGCTGAAGTTCGTTGAAGAAGTACCAGCCGGAGCTATCGGTTTGCGTGGTGACGTTGGCGCTGCCGGAGAGCGCGATGGTGACACCGCCCATCGGGGAGCCGTAATCGTTCAAGACTTGCCCGTAGATGCGGAGCGGCGGGAGCGCGGTGAAGTGCGTCGTCCAGGTGGTGTAAGCGTCGGGGACGGTGACGCTTGCGGGCGTGAACGTCCAGAACATTCCGGGCATCGATGCCGCGACCGTGAAGCTGCAATTACGCGGGAGATGATGGAAGCGATACCAGCCGGAGTAGTCGGTCTGCGTTGTGGCGTCCATGACGCCGCTCAACGTCACCGTGACGCCGGATAACGGGTTGCCGTATTCATCCTTAACTTGCCCGACAGCATCAATGGGCGGCACGGAGGTGAAGTCGAGCCGCTGTTCACCCTGTATATTCGCGGCGGTGTGAGTGGGCGGCGTAAACGTCCAGTTGGGCATCGGCTCTCGCGGAGTGACTGTATAAGTTGCGCCGCGCAGCAGGTTGTAGAACTGGTAGTTGCCGTCGTTGTCCGTGTATGTCTCCTCGATGACCGAACCCTGCTCGTTGGAGAGACGGACGGCGAAGTAACTTCTAGGGAAGCCGCTGTTGATGTCCGTGATGCGTCCCCAGATTTTTGGCGGCGGCAACTGCATGAAGTCGAGCACGCTGTCGCCCGTGATGTTCGAGACGCTCTGGCTTTCGGGCGTGTAGGCGATGATTGGTGTTTGACCCGGCGTGACGGTGTAGCTTCCGCCTGCGGGTAAGCCTGCGAAGCGGTAATAGCCGTTCATGTCGCTCTGCGTGCTATTGCTGACGGTGCCGTTGAGCATGATGAATGCGCCGCCCACGCCCGTGCCCATCGGATTCGTGATGCGTCCTTTGATGACGAGCGGAGCCGCGCCTGAGAAATCGACCGTGGCATGCTGGACGAGATTGTTGAGCGGGACGTTTCGAGGCTCGAAAAGATAGCCGTCGCGGTGCGCGTTGAGCGTTACCGTGCTGCCCTGCGGGATGCCGCCCATGCGGTAGATGCCTTCGTTGTTGGTGCGGACGCTGCGGTTGATGGAACCGCTGAACGTGACTTCGACATCGGCGAGACCGTTGCCGAATTCGTTGGTCACGCGTCCGGTCACGACGAGTCCTTCCTGCCCCATGTCGATGCGCGTGACAAAGCCGTCGCTGTTGTACTGGCCGCCTTTGAAACGTTGAAAGGCATTCGTCGTCGCGTAGAAATCTTCCGACCAAGTGCTGCCCGCGATATAGACATTGGGCATGAAGTTAACGTACCCGACGGCGATGTCCTTGCCTTGTTCGTATTCGGAACCGCCGATGTAAGTAAGATAATTGAGATACTGTTGGCCGGGCGTGATGCGGATAAGAAACGCGTCGTAGGAACCGCCGAGAGTTGCCTGCAAGGCGTGGGGCGCGGTGGGGAGGTCAGGTGAAGTGGTATGACCGACGATGTAGACTTCGGGCGTGGAGGGGAGGAGCGCGAGGGCAATACCCGCGTCGTCGGATGCGCCGCCGATAAAGGTCGAATAGAGAAGGTCGTGGCCGCCGCGATGCAACTTAGCGAGGAAGGCATCGTATCTGGCGGAACCAAAGCCTTGCAGCATCGGCTGAAAAGCGTCGGGCGTCATGGGCAAATCGGGCGAGCCGGTCATGCCTGTGATGTAGGCGTCGCCCGCGTCGTCAATCGCGATGTCGTAGGCGTAATCATCGCCCGCGCCGCCGAAATAGGTGGAATAAAGCAGACGGGTTCCGCTCTTGTCGAAGCGCGTGATGAAGGTGTCGTAGGTCTGCGGCTCGCCCGCTTTGTCTCGCTGGAAGGCTCTGAAAGTAACGGGAAAGTTGGCGGAATTGGTGCTGCCTGTGACGTAGATGGCTTCGTCGTCGTTGCGTAGAAAGGTCACGCCGTCGATGTAGTCGTCGCCGCTGCCGCCGAGATACGTGGAAAAGACGGGGCGACCGTTGGGCGTCAACGGCAACTGCAAAAGGAAGCCGTCGGAACATGCTCCGGTCGGGCAATTGCCGCCGCCCGCAAACCCCTGGAAGCCTGCGCCGACCATCGGGAAGTTTTGCGAGGTAGTTCGTCCGGCGACGTAGACCTCGCCGAAGTTGTTGATGGCGAGACTGGGGTTATACTCCGCGCCGCTGCCGCCAAGAAACGTCGCATACAGCAACGACGAACCGTTGGCGTTCAACTTGGCGACGTAGGCGTCCTGCGAGCCGCGCAAAGTCGATTGATAAGCTCCGGGTGGCATGGGGAAATCTTGCGACCACGTTTCGCCCGCGATGTGGGCTTCGCCCGCCGGATTAATGGCAATGCTCAGGCCGTATTCGCCGCCCTGCCTGCCGCCGATAAAAGTGGAATAGATGAGCGCGTTGCCTTGCGGGTTGAGTTTGGTGACGAAAGCATCATAGGTCGCCGTGACGGTGCCGCCGAGTTGCGTTTGGTATGCGCCGGGCGTGACGGGAAAGTTGGTCGATGAGGTGGTGCCGACGACGTAAGCATTGCCCTGCGAGTCGATGGTGATGCCGTTGGCTTCGTCATGTGAATTGCCGCCGAGGTAGGTTGAATAAGTGAGCACCGGGTCAATCACCAGTGCCTTCGTCGAATCGTACGCGCCCAATTCAAAACTGATGCGGTCTTTGCCGCCGACGAGGTAACGACACGCGACTTCGCGCCGCTCTCCGTTAATCTCTTGATAGGCGACGGGCTTGAGTTGTCGCACCTCGCCCCCGCGCGTCTGCAAAATAAGGTCGCCGTTCTCTTCGAGGCGAATCTTGTCTGCGCCACGGAAGTCGAGCGCGATAGCATCAGTCTTCGCGCCGGGTGCAATGTAGAAATCGTATTCGAGTTGTTTCTGGTTGCCGTAATAAATCAAATTGACGCCGGGATAAACGCTTTCATATCGAATCTTCTGATAGTTCGGCACATCCTTCACCCAACTTTTCGCGTCTCTGCCGATGAGATAATTGCTGCGCCCCGTCAATTCGTCGAGACCGACCACGCGCGCCTCCGTGTTAGCGCCCGACAGCTTCATTCTCAACACCGACGGCGACACTTTTGCGGAAGACGCTGCCGCCGCAGATTGTGTGCCGACCAACACGCCCGAATTCTGTCGGCCTGAACCGGAGGGCTTGGCTTTGGTCTGCGCGGCGTTTTTCGGCAAGAGGGTCAGCACCGCTTCATCCGCCGTCAAAAACAGATTGTAGTGGCTATTTCGCGCGAGAAACTTCACACGCGCGTCGCTCTGTCCACGATTCGCCTCAAAACTGAGCGGAAGTTGTCCGTAGTTTTTGCTCGCCTGCTCGCGCCGCGCCGCCTCGTTGTGTGTGTCCGTCGTCGTTGTTGCGCCTGTAGCTGGCGTCTTCGAGTCGCCTGCGCTGGCAGCGTCGGTTTTGAGTTTCGCCTTCACAAACTGCGTCAAGGTGCCTGTGGAAGCCAAGAACGCGAGCGTCACGCACACGATAAGCATTGGTCGATTGCTGAGATATTTCATGAAAAATCCTTTTTGATTGGGGAAAGTGGGTCGGGTTGCAGCGTGCGCGAAGGCGTGCCTGTTGCGGGACGGAACGGTGCTGAGTCGTCGGCTTATCTGCAAGTACAACAGCAGTTTACAGACAGAACTCGGCCAGCGCGAGGCGTTCCAGAGAGGACGCGGAATGTTGAGATAGACGGAACCGGCAGGAGCTTAGCCCGTGACGGCGACGAGAGGACGGACGTGAGTTTTACTGCGAAATTTCTTCGTCGGGACGAAGATTCAGTGCCTACCCTAACAAAATATGGCTTACCCGAGGTAATGTCAATTACTTTTTATTTTTGTGTCGAAATCTTCTCAAGGCCAGAAGCGGGTACACCACTTCCCTCCTTTGTGCGTCCGACGTTCCCCATTCCTCCATCAACGAACGAAGGCTCAAGCAACGTTGCTTGAGCCTTCGTTTGTTTCCTATTTCACGATACGACTAAGCGTTAATGGCCGTCGCGCCTAATGCATGAAGCGATTGCGGTACTCGCCGGATGTGAGGAAGGCATTGACCATCTCGGCGCGTCGGAAGTCGCCGCCGAACTGGTTGAGTTTGTTCAACCAGAAGTTGTAGCCGGAGAAATCGTGGTCGGGGAAGTCGTCCGGGTTGCGTCGCAGGTAGCCGAAGTATTGCATGAGGACAAACGCGCGGTTGAACTCGCGCCGTCCCAACTCGTCGTCTTCAGCCACCTTGCGGAGAACGCTCGCGCGCCCTTCGGCGTTGTTGTTGGCGGTCAACTCGGCGATGAGCGCCTCGCGCTTCGGAGGAGTGAGCACGAATCCGGCGTTGTTGTTCAACGCATCGACAAACTGCGTGGGCGTCATGTCGTCAGGGAAGCGGATACGGAAAGCGGAGCGCGTGACGAACTCTCTGGCAAAGCTCTGTTTGTTGGCCTCAAGTCGTTGCTCCCAATCGCCGACGTTGACCACGACGCCGCGCCCTATCTCCTGCGTGTCGGGCAAAAATTCTTCGAGGCGTGGGAACCTCGCGAAAGCCGATTTGTAGAGACGATAAACCAGATAACCCGTGTTCTGAAATTCGACCGACAGGAAGAACGCGCTTGAGACGTTGACCCGCGCATCGTTGCAACGCGTGTCCAGAGGCAAGGTGCCGAAGCCGCAACCGGCGGGAATCTGGTTGACCCAGAAATTGAATCCCGCTTCGTCAGGTTCGCGGTTGAGAAAATCGAGATACTGCTGACGCACGAAAAACTCTCTCAAGTCGAGCGGGTTGCCGTTGGCGGGCACGGTGTCGTTATCGACGATGATGAGCGCGGCATCTGCGCCCGCCTCCGCGCCACGTGCGTTGCTCAAACGGAGCAGGAGCACTTCGTTTCCTTCGACCAGCAGGTCATCTGTGATGAGGACGGTGAAACTCTTGCTCGTCTCGCCGGGCGCGAAATGGAGCGTTCCGGCGGCGGTGGTGAAATCCGAACGCTCCGAAGCCGTGCGGATACAGACGGGCGTGCCCGGCGTATCGTCGCAAAGGTTGACGGTCGTATAGTTAACACTGACTTCATGCGCGATGTCTCCGAGACGCGTCACAGTGATGACGACGCCGCCACGGTTATTCTCCGGCACGTTGTAAGAGAGGTCGCTGAATTGAATCGTGGCGAGCATCGGTGGCAGCGTGCCGCGTGGTTCTAGGCTCTGCCAGTCAGGGTCGTAGTCGTCTGCCGGATGATTGGTCAGGCGCGTCTGGTTGCTGCCGTCGGCGTTCATTACGTAAATCTCGCGGTTGCCGTCGCGCGTGGAGGTGAAGGCGATGCGTGCGCCGTCGGGCGACCAGACAGGAAGCGTGTCTTGCGCGGGATTGTCGGTGAGGCGTGCAGGGTTTCCGCCAGCCGCGTTGACGACGTAAATCTCCGGGTTGCCGTCGCGATTGCTAGTGTAGGAGAGACGCGTGCCGTCGGGCGACCACGCCGCGCCGCCGAGCGACGGGCGCGGAGCAGTGCCGCTCGGAAGATAGACTTCGGCGATGCGTGTCTTTCCGCTTCCGTCCGCGTTGATGACATAGAGATAAGAACGCGCCGCGCGCGCGCTGTCGGGAGGCTCGAATTCATTCCCCACGTAAGCGATGCGCGAGCCGTCGGGCGACCATGCGGGGTCAACATCCCCACCGTTGCCTCTCGTCGTGGTTACGGTTCGCGCCTGTCCTGTGCCGTCGGCGTTCACGACAACCAGACTGTGAATCGCACCGAACGACGAAGCGACATAGACAATCTTCGTGCCGTCCGGCGACCAAGCGGGGTCGCTGAATCCGACATCCGTGACATCTGGAAAATTTGTGATTTTGACGACGCCCGTGCCGTTAGCGTTCATCACATAAAACTGCTGACGTTGAAATGTCCCGCCGCCGCGTTCGCTGCTAAACAGAATCTTCGTGCCGTCCGGCGACCAGACGGGCGTTTCGTCGCGCGACGGATTGTTGGTCAGATTCGACTGAGCGCCGCCGTCCGCGTTCATCGCATAGACTTCCGCGTTGCCGTCGCGCTCGGAGGTGAAAGCAATGCGACCGCTGGCGGCCAAAGTGAGCGGCTGCCATGCGGGTTCGACATCGAAATCGGGATGATTAGTTAGCCTCGTCTCGTTCGTGCCGTCGGCGTTCATCACGAACAGGTCGCGGTTTTCCGTCTCAACGCCCTGCAAGGCACGCTCGAACACAATCCGCGTCCCGTCCGGCGACCAGACGGGGCGACTGTAGAAATCTGTCGAGGTGTTGTTCGTCAGATTCGTCCGCGCGCTGCCGTCCGTATTCATCGAGTAGATGTTGTAGTCGCCGTTGTTGCTGATGTTAGCGAAGACGATGCGTGTGCCGTCGGGCGACCAGTTGGGGTCAAACTCCGTGTCGGGATTGTTCGTGATGGCGGTCTGGTTGGAGCCGTCGGCGTTCATCGAGAATATTTCCGAGTTGCCGGTTCGGTAAGTGGTGAAAGCGATGCGTGTGCCGTCCGGCGACCATGTGGGACTGGCGCTGCCGCCGCCCTTTTCGCCGTCGTCCGTGAGCCTCGTTTCGTTGCCGCCGTCCGCGTCTATCACGTAGAGGTCAGGCCCCAGACACTTCACGCCGATGACGGTCAGACATCCGACAAACCCTCGCGCAAAAACGATTCGCGTACCGTCGGGCGACCATGCGGCGTGGCCTTCATCGCTCGCGCTATGCGTGAGCCGCCTGACGTTGCTGCCGTCGGCATTCATGACGTAGAGATTAAAGAAACCGTCACGATTACTCGCAAAGACGAGCTTTGTGCCGCCGGGCGACCATGCAGGCGACACATTATATGAGGAGCCGTCCGTCAAACGCGCGACCCCGATGCCGTTCGCGTTCATCACGTAAATATCAAGCCTCTCGCTATCTCGACCGCTCACAAACGCAATCTTACCGTTGGCCTTTGGCTGATTCGCGCCCGACGCTGCCAACCCGTCGCGCTCTCGAACCGACGACGAACTGCCGGAGAGTTTGAACGAAGACGCGCCCGTCATGCGTCGCCCGGACGAGGTGGACGCGTCTCTCTCGTCGGCGGTCGCTTTCGGGGCGAGTGTGCGGGAATGAACCGGAAGCACCATCGCGCCGTGCAAGATGAACGCCGACAACAAGGCCAAAGTAATCCAACGATTTGCGTTAAATATCGAGTGCTTCATAACGTCTCCGCCCGTTCCCTTATCGCTTGATTTGAATAAATCGGCGCGACGCATCTCTGCGCTCCGCCGCAGCAAAGTTTCTACCCCTTAAGACGCTTGACGCAACTCAAAACCCACGCCAGCCTTGAGCACGACGAAAGTCACATCATCGTCCTGCGGCGTCCCACCCGCCCACTCGTCGCCTGCGCGCACGAAATTGTCGATGATTTCTTGTGGCGATAGATGCGCGTTATCCTTCAGTATCGCCGCCGCTTTGTCGTAGCCGAGCATCTCGCCCGTGCCGTTGAAGCGTTCGGGGAAACCGTCGCTCATGAGCATGATGCAATCGCCCGCCGTGAGATGCGTCTGCCTTTGTTGATAAGCGAAACTCGCGACCCCGCCGAGCGGTACGGCTTGCAGTACAATCTCTTCAACCACGCCCAGAGCCGCACGATAAACCAACATCGGCGGGATGCCAGCCGAGCAGACGCTCAAAGAATCGCCACGCACTTTCAACATCAGGAGCGCCATGAACAGCCCGCGCATCTTCATGCCTTTCAAAACGCGGTTGGCTTCCTCGAATATGTGCAGCATGTCGTCCTGCGGCGCGAGTGTGCCGAATAGACTCTTCATCGCCGTGACCATCGTGCCAGCCTTCAAGCCGTGTCCCGTCGCGTCGCCGACGACGACGGTCAGCGTGCCGTCCGTCGAGACGTGGAAGTCGTAGTAGTCGCCGCCGACTTCGGTCGCGGGCTTCATGTAGGCGGCGATTTCGAGATGTGGAAGTTGCGGCAGAGTCCGTGGCAACATCGAGAGTTGCAGTTGTCTCGCTTCCTCCAACTCCTTCGCGCGTCGCTCATTCTCGGCACGTTCCTGTTCATGGCGGAGGCGCAGTTCGGCTTCCGTGCGTTCATGTTCGAGTTGGCGCGCGGAGAGTTCCTGAACGTTGGCGAGTTGCGCTTCGAGGTCGCGGTTCGTGCGCGCGAAGCGACGCGCGAGGTAAATCGCAACCGCAACGGGCATGCTCAAAACCGTCAGGTTCAAATTGGCTTGACGAAACCACGCGGGAAGCATGATGAAGCTGTTGCCGACCGCAATGTTGACGCCCACACAGACGACGAGCAGTCCAATGCCCGCCGCGATAATCCAAGCGCCCGCGCGCCGTTTGACGAGCGCGCGAGACATGATGCGAAGGGCGTCGGCGAGCGTCACTATGAGCATGAGGGGCGTGAAGAACGAGCCGAGCGAAATGAATTGCCCCGCGTGCAAGACGATGCAGACGAACCAGAGCGCGAGCAGAATCCAGAAGAAACGCGACACGCGCCCCGCGAACTCGACGTAGAGAAAAGCCAGCAGCGACATGACCGCCAACCCCTGCGTCTCGTTACGCACGATGTCGATGGCGAGAGCGGTGGTCGCGCCCGTGTGCCCCGTGCTCGCCAATCTCGCCAGCCAGAGCGTCAAGGCGAGTCCCATGACGAAGAAGCTGTAAAATAGATTGCCGCGTTCGCGGCGGTCGAAGACAAACAGCAGAAAATGGACGAGCGCAAGCGCGAACAACAAGCCGACGAAAAAGTAATCCTCGCGTTCTTCGCGTGCGCGCGTGTAGAGGCGGTGCGAAGCGTCTTGTGCGGTTGTGAGACGCGACGAGAAGCGGGGCGTGTACCTGCCGCGCGCAAGCCAACGTCCGCGCCGCTGCGTTAAATCGCTCGCCGCCCGAAACGAATAGCGGACGGCAATCGTGTGCGTGCCGCCCTCCGCGAAAACGAACGTCGCGGGCATTCCGCGCGGGTTCCATTCCTCATCGTCTGCGGGTTCAATCCTGCCGAAGCTCTGCACTAGCACGCCGTCAACATAAACTTCGGACGCGCCGCCACCATGCCACACGCGCAACGCCAAAGGCTGATTGACCAACCGCGCGTCAACTTCGACCCGCAGACGAAACCACGCCCTACCGTTCCACTCGCCGCGCAGGAGGTCTGCGATGTTGTTATCCGTGTCGCGCAGTTTCTCCCACGCGCTGTCGTCGAAATCCGTCCGCGCCCACGCCGCGTCGTCGCCCGCGCGCAGACGCCAACCCGCTTCGTCCAATGACTGCTCGCCAGCATGCAGAGCCTCCGGCGTGAGTTTGAACGACGCATCTTGTTGCGCGCTGAGCGACGGAGGCACGCCGACGAGCAGCAGCGACGCGAGCAGCGCGACGAACAACATGGAAGCATCTCTGAAGAGGCTTCGGCGTCGTACGGTTTTCATCTTCAAATTCATTTCCTTGACGGATGATAAGGGAGAAGCACCTTGAGTCGAAGTCGTCTGCTTCAACGCAACCGATTATCGCCACTTCCACAAAATCTCGAAAGCCTCCGCCAACGAACGTGCGCTCAATGGATTTGAGTTCGCGCCAACACAACGTTCGGGAGGTTTCAAGGGCAAGTATAAGGAAGCGGATTCGACAGAAGTACACGCCCGTCGCCGGATAACGTCCTCACTTGTAGACACTTTGCGTCGCCGTCAGAAACTAAAGTCCATTTTTCATTCAAAAGTGAGCGGAAAAGATTGGGGCGGCGAGCGGTATGAGTATTGCTCCGGTGTTTCTGACTCCTCGCGTCTCCGCTTGCATCCACATCTCCGCCCCGACTCTAAACGGTGCGGCCTTCAGTTCACCTGCTAACCGCCACGCCGCAGGGCGTCAGTCTTACCATAGAAATCCGAGGAGAAAAAACCCCATGAGAAAGATGATTCAACTATTGTGCATCGCGTTCGTCATCACGATTATCGGTCTGACGGGCTTGATGCCTTCCAGCAAAGTCGAGGCCGACAACACCGAATGTCTATCCCGTATGTCGGAGGAGACGGCGACCTATATCAGAGACATGAAAATTTCGCTCAAAGGTCGCGACGCAGAGTTTTACAGCAACAAGGGAGAACAGGTTTACTTGCTGAATTCTGAGGAACCCTTGAAGCTGAATTCGAGGCGACCCATCACAAACACCGTGGCGGTCGTCAACCATCAAGACGCGAACGGAAAACGCGATTTTTACGTTATCGAACAGGAAATCACGCGCGACAAAATCATCTATGCTCTCAAGAAAGATTCCAAAGTTCTCCAAACGCTGCCCATCAGAATGGGTTCTCCGGCAAGATTGAAGGTGGGCGGGCCGGGTAATCCGTCTGGATGCCAGTGTGACGCTATTAATGCAGAAACAAACGCACAGCTTGCGGGACTGGTGACGCTGGCGAATCAAACCTGTAAGAAACAGGGCGTTTGTCTTCCGGTCTGTCATTGCTTCGGGGGCGTTCAATCCATCGCGCAGACTCTGTTCGCCGCCAACCCGACTTCGTGGAATTGTCGGAAATTTACCGAAGTTAAGTTCATCGCATCGAGTTTGTGGGGTCGCGTGAGCGAAGAGTCTGGAACCGGCACTCTTTTAGACCACGCCTTCGAGGTGGCGATTAAAAAAGAAGCCCTCTTATACTCTTTCTAAGAAGCCGTCGGGGCATTTCTGTTCAAAAACTGTTAGGGGGCAAGGACGCGTGCTTCAAACGAGCCGCGTCTGCCGCCTAATGTTTTGCCCTGCGACAGATGTACGGCTGGAACGCCAATCCACCACCACCATCGCCCCGCGCGAGAAAGATGAGCAAGTATCTCTCCACGCGAGGGCGTTGACTTGCTGACGGTTTTGTCATAAAAAGCTTCCCCGTCTTACCTTGTTCCCCGTAGCAGAACTTCAAACCGACACGTCGCGAGGCCGCAGCGCGCCTCACGGCTTCTCCTGCTGACGAAAACTGATATGAATGTCCCGACCAGATTATCTTCTCTCGTCATCTTGGCATTGCTCGTCGCCGCCCAATCAGCCTGCAACCGCCACAAGCATCCGACGCTTGAAGCCGTTGACCCAATTGACCGACGCTCGAACCTTCCGATGGGCGCTCCCGTCAAACGCGACCTCGCGGAGATTAAGGAACGCGGCACGCTGGTCGTCGTCGCACCTTACAACTCGACGACCTACTTCATCTATCGTGGAGAACCGCTCGGCTACGAATACGAGTTGCTTCAATCTTTCGCGCGTGAGCAGGGCGTGGAACTAAAGATGGTCGTGGCGGCTGATCCCAAGAGTCTCTTGCCGCTCCTCAACAGCGGCGAGGGCGACATCGCCGCAGGGCGTCTCATCCCGACACCCGAATCCGAACCACACGTCTCTTTCACACGCGCGCTCTATCGCACGGAGCCTGCGCTTGTGCAACAGGAAGCCGCGCCGGAGCAGGCCGGAAAAGGAACCGAGAAGGCGCTCGCGCCGGGCCCCGCCGACGAACTTCCGGCGGTAGATATTGAGGCGCGACTCATCACCAAGCCCGCGCAACTGTCAGGGCAAACCGTCACCGTGCCGGAGAAATCTCCCTACCAACGAACGATTGTGGAACTGGCCGACGAAATCTCAGGCGACATTCATGTCGTCGAAATGGGCGGCGCGATTCAGGACGAGGCGTTGGCGCAAAAGGTGGCGAGGGGCGAGGTGCAGTTCACAGTGATGCAGGGCAATTTGGCCGAGTTGAAAGAGGCGGAGTTCAAGAATCTCAAAGTTCGTCCCATCATCGGTCGGTCGCACAGCGTGGCTTGGGCTTTGAGGAAGAACTCGCCGGAGTTAATGCAGGCTTTGAACAGTTGGATTGAGGAGAAGAAGAACGGGACGTTGTTCGACAAACTCTACAAGAAATATTTCATCGACCGACGCAGCCATCTTGAGCGCGTCGAGAGCGGTTTGCTGACATCGGCGACGGGCAAACTTTGCCAGTACGACGACCTGCTCAAGCAGAACGCCACCGAAATCAATCGAGACTGGCGGCTACTGGCCTCGCAGGCTTTTCAGGAGTCGCGTTTCAAACCGGACGCGCGTTCATGGGCCGGCGCGGTCGGGCTGATGCAACTCATGCCCGCGACGGCGCGCGAGTTCGGCGTCAAAGACCCGCTCGATCCGGCGGACAACGTGCAGGGCGCGGTTAAATTCTTGAAGTGGCTCGAAGATTACTGGCGCGAACGTATCACAGATGACAACGAGCGCCTCAAGTTCATTCTTGCCTCTTACAACACCGGAGCCGGACACGTTCAGGACGCGCAACGCCTCGCCGAAAAATACGGCGGCAACCCCGAAGTCTGGGAAGATGTCTCCTACTGGCTGCTGCAAAAATCCACGCAGCAATATTCGTCAGACCCAGTGGTCAAATTCGGCTTTTGTCGTGGCCTTGAACCAGTCAACTACGTCAGCCACATCCTCGCACGTTTCGAGCGTTACAAACAGTTCGTCGCCGAGCGTCGTGAGAAATTCCCCAACCATGCGTCGTACCGCGCACACGCAAAAGGCCGTCGCGCCGACGGCCTCGATAGCGATTCGCGTTCTGACTCATCCTTTTACGAATGCGGCGTGAAGGGAATGTGATTTTCGACCGACTCATAAATACGCAGATACATCTGCGTCTCGCGCGGAATCAGCGTCCGCCAATTCGCGCCGCCACGCTCAAGATAAACCGCCAGACGCGCCGGGTTCGAGTTGTATCCGGCGGCCAGCAGTTCGGCCTGCGTCGCTGTCTGTGAATCCAGAGCTTGTCGGATTTCCTCTCTCCGCAGGAGGTCGTTCCAGGTGTCCTGCATGTAGAGCAGCATCGCTTCCAGAGCGTTGCCGTGGTCGCGCATGCCGTCAACAAAATCCTCTCGGAGTCCCGCCTTCGGGTGCAAACGTCTGACCATCTCGTAAGTTAAGGGAATCATCTGAATCATGCCGCCCGCTCCGGCGGTGCTGACGGAATAACGATAGGTATCCCCGCCATTGAGCGCGTAGAGCGTATAGATTTCGCTGAATAGCGCGCCGCGTTCCTCCGCGTCGAAACGCTTGTGGTCGGTGTGTTCGACGATGCACAGCCGTTCGGCAGCCTCTACGATGTCGGGCGAAATTTTCATGCCTTTCTTTTGTAGACGCTCACGCGCCTGCGCCAACATGCGATGGACATACCGCTGTCCTGCGTTCGTCGCATCGGGCGACTTCATGGCCGGATGCGCCGACGTGTAGTAAGCCACCTCGCTCAAAGTCCCCTTTTTCTCCACCGGATACTGCACCATGAGCGGCTGCAAGCCATCGCCTTTAAGATTCGAGATTTGGACGGCGGTGTTGACGTAATTCGCACGAACGACGCGCAGTTTCAGAGGCGCATCGAGCGACGAATGGACAACGGTCTCCGCGCCATCGCTTAAAAAAGATTCCTTCGAGAGCGTCAGGAGATGAATCTGCGAAGTCGCGGGGTCTTGCGCCGCAATCGTCACAAAATTCGTTGACGAATCATGCGGCTGCCGCTTGAGCAGACGCTTGGCTTCGGCAATCCGCGCCTGAACTTTGCCAATCGCGCCGCTCTCCGGCAGATGCGCCGCGTTGACAGTTCCGGTGTCCGCGTCTGAAATGAAGGAGGACGAAGAACGCAAGTGCGTGAACGTTGGCAGAAACAACAATGCCAGCGAAACTATCGAGAAAAACGTCTTTTTCATGGGTAAATCGGATTGACAGGAGAAGCTGCGAGATAAGCGACGGGGGTTTGTCGTCTATTCAGATGCTCGCAGAAGACGGCAAAGTTGCACGCAGATTCAGAGAAAGTTATCGGCGATATAAGATTTAATTATCGTGTGTTCGGGAATGAATCAGACGGGTTTGATGAGGAATTTTTGCGCCTTTTACAGCAGCATTTTTCGACTTCTCAGTCAGTCGCACGGGAGTCGCTTTCGCCGCGCGTGCGTATTAGTTCAATCTCGGAAGCCGGAACGCCACGCACCATCGTCCGGTTAATCATCGGGTGCGCCTCATGCGTCGGCCCGTAGTCGCTATCGGGATGATAGGCCACAACGAGCATCTCGTCTTCTGCCGTCGTGAAACTGTGTCGTCCCTCCGCGCGGATAATGAAGGCGAGACCGGGCGCGAGCGGAAAGCTGGCCTCCGGCGTCCGGCACTCGCCGCTGCCGCGCACGACCATGCCGATGCGTACGGAAGGATGCGTATGCTCGGTTTGCGAAGTGTGTGCGGGGAAGTAGAGAGCGTTCAGGCACGGGTCGCCACGCATCGGCGGTGGGATGAGCAAGGTGTCCATGCAACCGTCGATGTAGCGTAAGCGACCCGCCGGCTCGACTGGCCCGCCGAGAGTGAACAGGCCGCGATAATCTCGTCTTGTAATAACGATGCCCTGACCTCGACCACCGATATGGCATGAGTCGGGTGCTGCGAAGTACATGCCTTGTCGCAAATGGAATGTCCCGGCGGCGACTTCGAGCGTCGCAGAACTTTCGTAGACGTAGCCGAAATGTGTCCCGTCGTCGGGGAGTTCCAATACGCCATCGCGCCACGCCGAGAGGCGCGACGGAAACGTCTCGTCCGTCATCTCGTCGAGATGACCGTGAATGAGCGTGTGGGGAAGAAAGGTTTTATCGGTCACGATATGGACGGCGGATAAAGTGAATGACAAGGATGAAAAAATCCTGTCGAGTGTGCCTTCGCACGACGGAGCATGTCAATGGTTTCCAAGTTTTGGCGAGAGAGCTGGCATCGGAAGCGGGAATGCTGCGACAATCTTGTTCATGGATTTGGTCACAGCATCGACGCTTCGCTGGCTTCGTGATAGACATCGACGGCAACGCCCTTCAGCGACGCTCGCGGGTTGGCGTGTGGCGTATGGAAACATCGGTCGTGTGCAAGAGGAAATTCTTTGGCGGGACGAGCGTTTTGCTGTCGTCGAGGGGCGTTGGGAAGCGTGTCGGGGCGGGCGTTTCGTCGTCGCGGGGGATGCGTGGCTGACGAACCGCGCCGCATTGTTTGCTGAAGTTGATGTGCCACGCAGCGATTTGGAGAGTGCACGCGCATCGGAGAAAAACGAATCCGTACTGACAGACCTCGGCCTCATCGCTTTGTTATGGGAGGCGCACGGCGGGCGCACACCGGAGTTGCTGGCGGGCGCTTACGCTTTCTGCGTGTGGGATTGCGAACGGGAAACATTGTGGCTGGTGCGCGACCGCGTTGGCGTTGAGACGCTCTACTACACGACGGAAGGCGCTGTGCGTTATGCGGGCGCGCGGACGACGGATGTCGCGCGGGGAGCGACGGGCGATGTGGATGCGGTCGCCGTGCGCGATTATCTCTGCTGTGCTTTTGTGCCGGGCGAGCGGACGATGTGGCGCGACTTACGCGAGGTGCGACCCGGCACGATGCTGCGCGTGCCCGACGACGAAACGACCGTCTACTGGCAGATAGAGGAGCATGTCGCCGCCGAACGAATCCCGCTTGAGATTCATGGCGCGCGTTTGCGTGCAACACTGGAACAGGCCGTCAGCGACTATTTGCCGGGACGCGCGCCCGTGGGCGTCTATCTTTCCGGCGGCCTTGATTCGAGTTGCGTCGCCGCTCTGGCCGCGCGCCTGCACGACGACGCGGTGCATTCTTATTCGATTCATTTCGGAGAGGAGTGTCCGAACGAACTCGAATTCTCCACCCTCGTCGCTCAACATTGCGGCACCAAGCACCACGTCTTGGAAATCACGCCCGGAGAGATGTGGGATTTGTTGCCGGAGACGATGGCCTATCTCGACGACCCGATTGGCGACCCGTTGACCGTGCCCAACCTCATCCTCGGACGCGCGGCGAAGCAAAACGTCAACACGATTTTGAACGGTGAAGGCGGCGACCCGTGCTTCGGTGGGCCGAAGAATCAGCCTATGCTCTTGACTCAGCTTTATCGTTCGACACTCGCACCGAACGGACACGGTGAACGACTCGGACAAAGCGGGCAACCTGACGGAGAAACTCTGCGAGCGCAAGACGGGCACATGTTGAACGAATCGCTTGTGCACATCGCATCTTATCTCGCTTCGTTTCAAAAATGCTCCGCCGACTTGCCGCGTCTGCTGCGTCCAGACGTGTGGGAGAGCGTGCGGACGGAGGCGTCTGTGTTCGCGGATGCCTTCAACTCTCCGGGTAGTTATCTGAACAACTTGATGTTCATTAACACGCGGTTCAAAGGCGCCGACCACATTCTGACGAAGGTCAACAATTTGACGCGTGCCGTCGGGTTGCGAGGCTGTTCACCACTCTTTGACGACCGCATCGTGGAGTTGAGTTTGGAGATGCCGCCTGAATACAAGTTGGACGGGGCGCGCGAAAAAGCTGTGCTCAAGGCGGCGGTCGCAGACCTCCTGCCCGCGCAGATTTTAGAGCGACCGAAAAGCGGGATGATGGTGCCGGTGCAACGTTGGTTTCGTGAACACTGGCGAAGACGCGCCGGAGCGTTGCTGCTTTCGCGTCGCGCGCGGACGAGGCATTTTATCAATCAGGAGTTGGTACGCGACTGGCTGGACTATCGTGGAGACGTGTGGGCGCGCTACGGTGTCAAGCTATGGCTGCTCGTCAGTCTCGAATGGTGGCTGCAAACGCACATGCGCGATTGAACGTCCGACGCGCACGAATCTCTCGGCGTTTCAACCGAAGCTGTCAGATGTGTAGAAGTATGTGCCACCGCCGCCGCCGTCGCCCACAAAGATGGGAACCAACGCATCGTTCGATTGCGGGTCGCGGCTCTTGGCGATGCCTTGCGACACGACACGCAAGAGCGTCTGCGGCGTGAAGGATTCAAGCGACACGTAATTGCCCGCTTTGAGCCAACGCACTTCTTCGGGTTCGAGTGTGGCCGCAACCTCTGCGGGGATGGCTGTCGCCGCAGGCTCGAAGCGGTAAGGCACACTCTCGACGAAGACGGAGCGATTGAAGATTTGTCGCGGTAGTAAGCCTAAGTCATAGATTTTCGCCTCGCTTTTGGCAAACCATCGAGAGTTCGTGCGTAGTGTATGAAGTAGTTTGACTCCCTGCACGCTCGCATCATGGAGCGCATAAACGCTCAAGGCCGGGTTGCGTTTGAGCATCTCCAACACGGTCTTGAAGATGTCGTGCGGATATCCGTCAACGCTCAGAACGGCGCAGTTGTGTTCAAAGTGAAAATTGTTGGCGATGAGGCATTGCGCTATTTCCGCGCGGTCGCAGACGATAACGCGGTCGAAGCTGTAGTTTTTAACTTCGGGATTGATTTCTATCGCTTGCGGCTTACTCTTCGCCGCAACGGGCGGCGGTGGCGGCGGCGGTGGAAGCAGTCTGCCGCTATCGCCGTTGATTTCGCACCAATGTTTGTACCAGTCTTCGACCTGGTGAGGCGTGACGGTCGTTGTTAGAGGTTTGTTGCCGCGCAAGCGTCGCCGCAGTTTGGCGCTTGTCATCAACGCGATGCCGAAGCCGACGATGAGAAGAAGCGGGATGAGCCATAACAACGAGAACGCAATGGCTTTGAAGAGCACGGTTAGTACAATGGAGACGACAATCGTGCCACAGCCCGTCAGTTTCAGGGGTGCTTCAAGTTGCTTGGCGTTGAGACGCTGATTGAAAAAGTAGAAGAACTGGCGAGGCGTGAAGTAGAGCGAGCCGTTGACGGAGAGAGTCGCCAGCGTATCCTTGAAGAACTTGTCCGTGAACTTACCGCCCAATGAGTATTTTGGGTCGAACGCAAATGGATGCTGACAGTTTTTGCAGCGCCCGTTGTTGGCTGAGCGGTCTTTAAGTTTGTTGTCCGTGCCACACCTGATGCAGTTCACGTGTACCTCCTTCTCAACGCTCTGACCAACGGAACAGGCCGTTGCCAAAAGGCGTGCGACGGGTCGCGCGCTCGCTCAAGATTCGGCTCCCAGACGTGCTCGCGCCACGCGCGCCACATCAACATCAACCAGAGCGTTTCGCCGATGCGTCGCCCCTGTATCTGTCCGCTCAACTCGCCGTCGGCGATGCGTCGCGCCGCATCCGGCTGCCACAATTCCTCAGACGCAAGCACACGTGGATGCAGTTTTCTTTTCGACCAACGTCGCAGACGCCCGCTCAGCCACAACGTCAGAGGCACACCCATGCCGCGCTTCTCGCGCCAGACGGCTTCATGTGGCAAGAGGTCTGCGACGGCGCGTTTGAGTAGATATTTCTCGCATCCTTCGTGTAGCCACAACTCACCGCCGACGCCAAACGTCCACTCGGCCAGCGACGGCGAGCAGAACAGTGTGCGTACGTCGAGGTTGTAGCTCAAGCCTAGACTGGTGGCGCGCGGTTGGATGTTGTCTGCGCCTTTGAGTAGGAGATTCGCGCGACGCAGACGGTGGAGCAGGCCGCGCGTGTGCGACGGGTCGAGCGCATGTGTGAGCAGGCTGCGGACATCAAACTTGTCGATTATGCGTCGCGTCGCTTCGGTGTAGACGCCCGTTTCATGACCGTGCAAGCGATGAAAGGTTCGCATGTAGCGTGCGGTGAACGTCGCCTCTGCGTCCGGTGTCGCAGAGGCAAACAAAGGGTTCGCGCCGTGCTCGTAGAGCGACGCGGCGATGAGTGGTTTGTTCGTCCATCCGGCGAAAAGTTGGTCGCCGCCTTCGCCGTTGAAGACGACGCTGACATCCTCACGCGCGCGTTCGCAGAGGAGCGCAAGCGGTACGGTCACGCCGTCGCCGTAGAGACCATCGAGGCGTTTGGCGGTCGAAGCAAGCATCCGTCGCACACGACTTGCGTTAACCGGAATCTTTATGAGCGGCATTCTCAAATGACGCGCGACCAGTTCGGCGTAAGGCGTTTCGGAGAAATAGTCTTTGCCAAAATCGAGCGTATAGGCGCGCACGCGCACGCCTGCGCCGACGAGCAGCGCAGCCGTGACGGATGAATCCAATCCGCCTGAGAGAAACACGCCGACCGTCTCTCCCGACGACGTTTCGAGTTGCGCTTCGACGCTCGCTTCGAGCAAACGTCGCAGGTCGCGGGCTGCATCTTTTTCGTCTGTGATTTGCGTCGGGGCTTCGCGCCATTCGTGGCGTCGGAAGGTTTGCGGTGTGGCGGCATGTGACGCGCTGCTCCAAACCGTTTCGGTTCCGGCGGCGACGGCAGAGATATTTTCGACGGGCGTGAGCGGCGCGGGGATGTATGAGAAGCAGCCGTACGCATAGAAACCGCCGATGGAAATCTCTGCGCGCTCGACCACTCGCAGCAGCAATTCGAGCCGCGACGCGAACCAGATGGCTGTGTCCGTCTGCGTCCAAAAGAGCGTCGCGCGTCCGAACGCACCACGCCCCAGAATGAGTTCATCGACGCTTGCTTTGACCCACACGTCTGCCGCGAAGCCTCTGCCCGAAGCGGCGAGAGTCGCCGTCAGACTCGCGTCTGCCGCGTCGCTCGCACCATCCATCCCGACGGTTTCGAGCGTCGCGTGTCGGCCACAGACGGCGATGGCGGAGTCAATGATGTATGAAGGCTTGGTGCGGTCGGGTTGTGTTGGGGATGTCTTGCCGTGTAAGCGTCTGATTTTCAATTCGTGGGAACTGAAGCCCGCTAGTGCTTCGGTCAGGAGTCGTTGCAACTTGTCGGACGATTCGTGTTGGTCGTGCTTGCTCCAATAACCGATGATTATGCACATGCGGAGTATGTGGGTCGTGTATGCTACTCGACTCGGAAATCGGTTTGACTCACCACGCGGTCATTCAAAAGCATCTCGACGCGCCACGCGCCCGCCTGTGCAGCCGCGCCCACAGAGTAGCGGCACGAAGTCGCCCAGACGCTCTTGTCCGTCGTCTTCGTCTCCCATGCGTTCTGCTTGACGACGCGCCCGCCCGGAGCAATCCAGTTACACTTCAAAGACAAATTTTCCGAAATTGGCACACGCTCAAGCGTCACGCGGTAATAAAGTTCGCTGCCGTCGCGTGTGACCGTGCCGAGATTGCCGCCGTCGTCTGTGGCGCGCGTGATGCGTCCGGGTTCGACGGCAGAGACGCCCGCGAGGGCTCGACGCTGACGCTCGAAGTAGATGCCGACGAATAGAATCAAGGCGAGCAACGCGGCGACGCACGACCCGATTATCCAAAATTTTCGCCGTCTCTCTGCGGCGAGTGCTTTCTCGTAGCGTTCCTGCGCTAGCGTCTCGGCCTCGCGCCGCTCCAATTCCTGCATCGCCGGAGCGAGCAATTCGACGGGCAGGCTGAGTTCTTCCAGAATCTGTACGACCTGCGCGCGGTCGAGACGTTCGCGCTCGTTCGCCTCACGAAGTTGAGCCTGCCTGCTCACTTCCGCGACCACACGCGCCACCTGCGATTCTGTCAGTTGGTTATTCATACTCTCAAACTCATCAAACTTACGCGCTCGTCTGCACGAAATTATACCACGCGATATTCACATCGACGCTTCCCCGTTTGTGCGCTGCGAGGCTTCAAGCGAGACACGTCAAACGCCTCGCGCGCCTTCCGTCTCACCCGTCCGCCGCTCCTCAAGAATCTCTCAACCAGACGGCGTATCATCCGTTTCAGGTCGGACGGAACATTTCAGGTGTTTTGAAACACCGGGTTTGACTGTCTCGATAGCCCCCGCAGATTGATGCTCGTCTCCCATGCATGCGTCTTCCCACGCGCCCCTCCCCTTAACTTGGTGAAATTATGGAAGTTGCAAGGAGAATTAGCCATGACACGCAAACTTTTCGGGAATACGCACGCATACCTCCGGGCAGTGGTTCGATTCGGACTCCTGCCCGCTCTGTTCTGCCTCGCCACGATTTTTACACACTCTCTCACGACTCTGGCGGCCAACCCTTCGTCGGGCACCATCAGTCCAAATTATGATTACCTTCACTGGTACGGGAAGGAAACGGCGGCCAGTTCTGCGACCGACGAATCCACCTGCATCGAGGGTGTCAACTGCGACACTTTCTACTTGACGATTTCGGGCGCTCCGTCGGATTGGGTGGGCAAAATCGCCACGGTCAATATCTTCTGGGGCGTCAGAAGTTCCGATTATGATTTATACATCCATCGTGGCACCAACGCGGGGCCACTCGTCGCCAGTTCGGCGCACGGCGCGACCGATTCAGACGGAGTTCAAGAGCAGATAACGCTTGAGCCGAGCATCACAGGCACAGGCGAATTCACGATTCACGTCGTCTATTTTGCGACCACCGGCAACTCTTACAACGGCTCCGTTTCTGTTTCGCTCAAGATTGATGAGACGCCGACCCCGACGCCCCTGCCAACTCCGTCGCCCACGCCTCTACCCACGCCCGTCCCCAACGTGAGACCCAACAGCGGCCCTGTGCCCAATGATCCGTCCAACCCTTCCTGCACGTTGCCCGGCGTTCTGGTCATCGACGACCCCGCAGGCGATACGGCCAGTGGGCTGAGCGCGCACGACCTACGCTCCGTCTCTGTCGCCGAGCCGGGCGACTTGACCGATAAAATGGTTTTCACCATCAAGGTCGGTGATTTGAGTTTGGTTCCGCCGAATTCGGAATGGAGACTGGAATTTTCGGGCTTCTGGGCGGACTACTACTGGATTAGCATGAACACGCTCGACCCCTTGCGCGGAGCCGTCTTTTATTACGGCCATTACGAATACGTCGCGGGGCAACGCAAAAGCTTTACGGACGGCGAAGCCGATGCAGGCACGTATTCACCGGACGGGACGATTCGCATCACCGTCGGCAACGGCAAAGTCGGCAACTTCATCGCGGGCGAAACCATCTACGGCTTCCTTGCCACAATCCGCGCCTTTGAAGGCGTGCCGTACAATGGTCTGACCGGAGAGATGGACACCAGCCGCATGAGTCAGGGCTATCAAGTGGTAGGCAACAGGTCTTGTAATTATCTGCCGACCGTAAGCCTGACAAATCCGTTGGGCGGGGCGGTCTTTAACACCGGTTCCGACATCACGATTACCGCAGACGCCGCTGACAGCGACGGCACAATCAGCAAAGTGGAGTTTTTCCAGAACGGCACGAAGCTAGGCGAGAGCACGGCGAGTCCCTACAGTTTGACGTGGACGAATGTCCCCTCCGGCACGTACACGCTGACGGCCAGAGCGACCGACAACGTGGGCGCAACGGCGACCTCCGCCAGCATCGACATCACCGTCAGAATTCCGCCGCCTGCCGCGCCATCCAACCTCTCTGCGACAGGCATCGGCAACAGCGGCCTCAACAAGAGCGTCGTGACTCTTGCTTGGAATGATAATTCAGACAACGAACAGTCGTTCCTCATCGAGCGTTCGACCTCATCCGCCGGAGGCTTTGTCGAAATCGGCACGGTCAGCGCAAACATCAACAGCTTTGCCGACAGAGACGTACAGAGCAAGACCACCTATTACTACCGCGTGCGCGCAACCAACAGCACCGGGCACTCCGCATACTCAAACACGGCGAGCGTCCATGTGAAGTAACGGAGTTTAATCACCAACTGAAGGCGCGATGCGGTGCGACGAAGAGCAACCGCATCGCGTTTTTACTTAGTTTCGGTTGATATTTAAGTTTGCTGCGATGCATTTGAGGAAGACTATTCCCAAGCTAAATAAAGGTCTTATGTTCGTCTTGATAATCTGAGGAAGCGAAATGTGCTGCGGCGCTGCGGTGTAAAATAGGTTCACAAGTTGAAAATGGCTGCTATATATTGTGAAAGCACAACGCAACCTTTGAGGTCGTCGAACCATGACAAAACCGACATACCCTGCCGCGCGTGCGGTGGCGACGACGGCGCAAGCACACTTCGCACGTCTCATCGCATCGGCACGCGAGCATGGAAGACAGGAGTTCGCGCCGTCGCCGGACGCACAGGCGATTGAAGCCATCATTGATGCGACGTTCTGGGCGAGCCTCCGACGTGAGGAAGGTTATTTTCCAAAAATCTCTCTCGCCTTCTTCCCACCCGAACAGGCTGCACAGCCTTTGAGGTTCGAACGCGAACTCCCGCTCACACCCGCCGCACTTTCGCGGCTCGCGCCTGCCGTCGAACGTCCGGGCATCCATCTCGGCGTGTGGCGAGACGAAGGCGAACTATACGTGTGGGGAACCACGCGCGCGATTCCGAGGTTCTGCTTTGTGTTGGAGGTCGTCGAGCCGGGGCTACTGGTCATCAAATACCGTCGCGGGCAGGACACCAGCAAGTTCGTCAACGTCGTGGTGCTCAAGGGCGACCAGATTAAAGTGGTAGACGAGGAAGGCACCAGCCTCCCCGACTGTCCTGCGCTGCTCACCTCTCTGCTCGGCTTCGGCTCACCCACCTCGCAAGGTGAATCGGTGAACGTGCTTGTGCAACTGGCCGTCTCAATGCGCGCACACGGTCGTGGCGGGTCGCTGCTCGTCGTGCCGCAAGACTCAAGGACGTGGCAGGAGTCGATAGTGCAGCCTATTTCTTATTCGGTGCTGCCTCCATACTCCGAACTGGCCGAACTCATGCGACAGAACGCGGGCGAGAGAAGCACGCGCCTGTGGCAGGAGGCACTGATTGATGCGGTCGAAGCGATTAGTGGATTAACGGCGGTTGACGGGGCGACCGTGATTAGCGACCAATTTGAGTTGCTCGCCTTCGGTGCAAAGATTGGACGCCGCGATGGTGGCACACAGGTCGAACAGGCAGTTGTCACGGAACCGATTATCGGCGGCGCGGCATCGGTCGTTCATCCCGTCCAACTCGGCGGGACACGCCACCTCTCTGCGGCACAGTTCGTCCAAGACCAACGCGACGCGGTGGCACTCGTCGCATCCCAAGACGGGCGCTTCACGGTCTTCGCGTGGTCGCCGTGCGAGGAGATGGTACACGCCCATCGCGTCGAGACATTGCTGCTATAACTCGTCCAAGCCTCGTCTGCCCTCATCCCTTTCAACTTCGACACGCTTTCGATGCTGGATGCTCCGACGCTCACAGGAGCATCGAATTTAGGCGGCAGGAAAGTTGTACAAAGGTTGTCGAGTGTTTCTGCGTGCCTTGTCGCCGCATCAGCGGAACAGTCCTTTAACGATGCCAATCTGGTAGACGGTGAATAGCCCGAAGCTCAGACTGAAGAGTCCTGCCAGCACGCGCACCGCCACGTTGACGCGTGTGAAGCGGGCAGCCGTAAGGTAGATGGGCAGACCGAATAGCGCGCTCATCAGCATCATTCCTCCGATTGAGCCGATGCCGAACACGACGATGTAGAGAATGCGGACGAACGACGAAGAGATGGTTGAAAGCACCAGCAGCATCAACGCGGCGCTTCCGGCCATGCCGTGCACCATCCCGATAAGTAGCGGGCGCGTGCCGAGACTAAAGCCGTGATGCATGTGCGCGTCTGTTTCGGGCGAGCCGTCGTGGATGTGCGGATGAATGTGCGCGCGACCGCCGTGCTGATGCACGTGAAGATGTAGATGGCCGCCGCGCGCGAGTTTCTGCAACGCGTTGATGCCGAGCGCGACCAGCATCAAGCCCACGCCGAACTCCAACACTCGCGCCGTCTTCCCGTCAATCTCGACATTGAACAGAATAACGGCGATGCCGACGACGAGTAAGGCGGCGGTGTGACCTAATCCCCACAGACCTCCCACCAGCGACGAACTCCAAATGCTCTTTCGCTCGCTGACGATAGTGGAGACGGCTGCTAGATGGTCGGCCTCGACCGCGTGCTTGAGACCCAACACGAAACCAAAAGCGAGTGCCGAGGCGGTCGAGAGCGAACCGACCTGCGCCGTTAACCCTACGAAGAATGAGATGATGTTGAGCCGTGTCATAAAACCTATGCTACGGGCGCGTGCGCTTTATGGCAAACGACGCGACATGCCTGAGCGTCTGCACACGTTAGCAATGTCGCCGCCGAAGCCGCAGATGGCGATGGTCGGATTGTGGCCGAACATCGAAAGCAATCAGTCTGCAAACGCCTGCACCACGAAGCGACTCTCTTTTGGCTTTATCCTGTAACGGACAGCTGTTGTTTCATATACGCTCATAAATTTTTACGCTTCGAGAGTGCGCCGCCGTTCGCTTCGGAAATCACAACGTCGGTCGTCGCTGAATCAATTCGACTCGTCAGAGCGCGCGACGCACCGCCCGACGCACCGCCTCGGTCGTTAGTCCGTAGACGAGATGCGAAGTGAACGAGTAGGCGTGAATCGAAAGCGGGTACTCGGCAGGCGACTTCGAGAGGCCGAGCGCGGGCACGATGCCTTCGTCCACGACAGCCCAGACAGCCGCGCCGAAAGGTAGTCCGAAAACGGCGGTCGTCTCCGGCACTAACTCTGCCATCGCGCCATAGATGGCACCCGTCGAGACACCCATCGCGTAATGCGCCATCGCGCCGCCGAGTTCTTTTTCACTCTTCGTCAGGCGATGGTCGAAAACCTCCTCCGAGACAATGTTGGCGGTTCTCACCGCTGCGTTGTCGTCCGTATCATCGCTGCCGCGTGCCTCTAACTCGCGCCCGACGCCGTGCTGCGGCGTGCCTTGCTGCAAGGATTGCGCGCCGTGTGGTCGTTCCTCGCCTTCCGCCAACTTGCTCCAAAAGGCTTGAAACTGATTCATTGTCCACGACGCAACTAGCCCGCCGACGACGCCCGCAGCCAATCCCTTCAACACGTCGCCTTCGTCGCGGCGTGCGTTTCCTCGTTTTGCGTTTTGCTTTCGTCTCTTAGCTCGCATCACATTGTGCTGATTTTGATATAACGCTTGATGTCAGGGATGCTCACGATGATGGCTGCCGCCGCGCCCACCAGTGCGCCGCCGCCTATGATTGACCAGAGGCTCATGCGAGGTGACTTCCCTTCTCTGCAAAGACTCATCGCGTTTCATAACAAATCAGCTCCCTTTCTTTGTAAACTTAAACTGCCATCTACGGATTCATGCCGTGCGGCTCCATCATCATCTCCTACGGGTTCGAGCGCGTCCAGTTCAGACAGTTCAGGCTTGATGGTGTGGAGCATGCCGGGCGGACGCAGACGGACACAGTGAACGGCTTAACGATCACGCTCGCATGCGTCCAGAGCATCATGTGAAGTGTTTGACTCCAACGCTCCGGCTCTCCGAAAAGGTCTTGAAGGCGCTCCTCCGCGTTGTAACGCTTGCGGGTCACTTCCAGTTGAATCTGGCAGCGCAGTGGACTGAACAAAGATTCCATTTGCCTACTATAGGTGTTATTTCGTTGCTTTAATCCAACGGCCATGATATACACGCCTCTAATGGAGGGCTACGGATGTCTGAAACCTTAGCTATCGCCGATTCGACATTGCAAAGTTACGGACTCGCCGAAGAGCCTTTTTCACTCTCACCCGACCCGCGTTTCCTCTATTTGACTCATCAACATAAAGCAGCCATCGCTAAATTGCGTTACGTCATGGAAAAGCGGCAGGGATTCGCCGTGCTCTATGGAGATGTGGGTCATGGTAAGTCTACACTGATACGCCGTCTCTATGGCCTTTATAAGCGTCAAGAAGCCTATGAGACGCTTCTCATCACAAATCCCGACCTACCCACCGCCTTGCAGCTTCTCAAACGTCTGACCGACGACTTCGGACTGCCTCGTCGCCCCTCTAAATTAGACCAGATTCAAGAATTAGAGACGCATCTAGTGCAACGTTTCAGCGAAAATCGAAACGTCCTAATTATGATTGATGAGGCGCAGATGATGCGTGGCGACCAGTTTGAGCTTATCCGCCAGATTACTAATTTCGAGTCAGACGACTCGAAACTTGTGCAAATCGTCCTCTCCGGTCAAAACAATCTCCGCAATAAATTAAAACTCAAACGTGCCCTTCTCTCCCGCGCAGCGGCGGTCGCCACCCTCGACCCCTTCACACTGGAAGAGATGAGCGAGATGATTGCCTTCCGTCTCTCCGTCGCCGGACGGCACGACCCGCTGTTCACACGCGAGGCGCTCGACCTCATCTACGAAGAGACACACGGTGTCCCCCGCGATGTGGTTAAAAAGTGCATGAACTGCTTAACCATCGGGGCATTAATGGAAGCCGATTTGATAACGGCAGAGGTGGTTAATAATGTCGGCGAATAAAAAAGGTTTCGCCGACCTCTACGATTTACAGGAGAGGAAACGGCAAGAGCGCGAGCAACAAGCAGTCGCACCTCAACTGAATCGCGTCACGGAGACCAACCAAGCCCCTATCCAACAGACACCCCCTCTCCAAGAGACAGCCCCTACCCAACAGACAGCCCCTGTCCCAGACAGGGGGGGGCCCCTACCTGAGACAGGGGCTGTCCAGTGGCCAGCCCCTGCCCAACAGACAGGGGCTGGGCACACTCGCGTCCCACATTATGTTGCTGATACGGTCTTAAAAACCCTTGATGTATATAGCCAAGCGGTGCTTATTCAGCTACTACGTCTCTCCTGGGGTTTCCAGAAGGATGAATGCTTGGTAGGGTTGCCAACACTCTCAAAACGGGCAGGAATTAGCGAATCTCAAGGAAGAAGAGCAACCAGAAAACTCGTTGAAATGGGGTGTCTGCAAATTGTCGAACAGGATTTTACCAACCCCAATCAGAAAGAACGTGGAACTCGTTATCGCATCCTTTTGCCGGCAGCCCCTACCCAACAGAGAGGGGCTACCCAACAGAAAGCCCCTGCCCACGGGACACCCAATAAAGAAATTAAAGAAATAAAGAAAGATTCTAAAAGGGAATCGGCTTCGCCTAATTTTCAAGACTGCCCGGATTGTCATGGCACAGGCTTCCACTATGTCGATGAACTGGATCGGGGCAAAGGCGTTGAGAAGTGCTCGCACTCTAAACTGAAGGGAAGTAGTTGATGTTCGTTTCTAATATCCTGTTTGCGCGAGCACGCCGGATTGATTAATCCCAACACCATTACGCCCACAGCTTTTAGCTCTATCACCAATCACAAATTGCCATACAGAACTGAGAGCGGTTTACTGTTACAGGTAATGACGACTGAAGAGGGAAGTGATAAGTCTGTGCAGTCTCGAAATAATAGTTTGGTAATGTGGTAAGTACTTAAAATATAAATGTTTCTTATGTTTTTTAGTAATTTCCGATAAACCGAATTTTACGAAGCTAATGAACCGGGCGAAACCATTACGATTCAAAATATCGAGTGTGAAGCGAAGCTTGAGGATATTTATCTGAAAGTTGAATAATTCTGTCGCAAAGTCAGATTAACAATTCATTCAACCTGCCTCTACTAGCATTCCTTTCACAATGCTTCATAGCTTTATAAGTTGTCGCTGGCGCTCGACGCGGGTTAATTCGGGCGTTCGGCGGATAGTAGGTGAAGCCTGTACGGCTGAAAATCCGCCTATTGTTTGCTTGGCATCTTGGCTCAGAACGTAGAGTTTCCGATGCCTTACACGAATGTCCTCTGTCATGTATCTGCAATAGAGTGTTGTAATCAAATCTTTATATTCATTCCTACTTCAATACCCTCCTGATACTTGCTGAAACACGTGCAGCCGAATCTGTTTCATGGTGAAACACGATATAGGCCGTAGTTTTTCGCGTTCCGATTTTTCGTTGTGATTTTCCAACAATTTGTTTGCGGACGCGTGCGGCACAGTGGTTGCCAAAGACGTATGTGGATTTAGTTTAGTGTCCAGTGATTTTAATTGGCTTGCCACCTCCGAGTGGTGAATAAATTTTTTGAAACCCAACCTACACATCGCGATTCGGCGAACCTGTTAGACCTCACGCTACGCGATTTTGTGTTGAAAGAATTAGCTGCGGCCTCGTCATCGAAGGAGTTCACTCAAGATGGTATATCCTCAACGCTCCCGACACCCCCTCTCCGTGCGTCTGGTGTGTCTCACGCTCGCGTTCATGCTCATCGCGCCGAATTTTGTCTTCGCCGCGACCTTGAACGCGCGTTCGACGGAAGCAAAATCTCGCGTCAATATGACTTTGGAACGCGACTCATTTGCTTCGACACCCAACGTTGAAACATCAAGCTTTGCCCAACCGAATGCGCTTCTTAGTAGTGCAGAAAGCGAAGTTGTCAAGCCGATAAACTCAGAGCCGAAGGCGGCTGCCGGAGAAAAATTCGCTGCCTCCGCCGCGTCACTTCCGTTGGGAAGCATGGGCGAGGGAACCAGGAAACTCTCCGCGCCGAGCCTTCCTCAAGCACGAAGCAAGAACAACAACTCGTCGAGCGCGACAAAATACGTACCCTCGAATCGCGGACTTCGCCTTGCGCCTCGCATCGAAAGAGTCGTAGTTCCGATGAAGCGGACTGCGAAGGCAGAAGCGACCGAAACGCCCTCCGATTTAGCTCCACTGTTTAGAGCTACGTCGGGGGCGAAAGTGTTTTCGGCGGCGAGCAGCGCAACGAACACGGCGGCGGTAGTGACCGCCAATGTCGCGCCACACAATGAAAACAGAGAGCAGCCTGCGGCGGTGAGCATTCAGTCAGTATCGAACGCAACGGACGCGCTGCCGCTCAACAACAATCAAGTTGCCGTCAACGAGGCGAGCGTTGTGCAGCCCGTGCTTGTCGGCAAGGATGTCGCTTTAGACGTTGAAAAAATTTCGGCGGGCAGCAGCAATGTCGCCGCCAGCGATACACGACTCACAGCCGAAACCATCGGCAGTAAGACAGCCGTCATCGCGGACAACACCGAAGCAGTATCGGAGAAGTCTGCGGCGGAAGCGTTCATGGAAGTGAGTTCCGCGAACGTCGCGGCGGCTTCTGCGGAGCCTGCCGCGTTGGCGGTTGAACCGTCAACCGCCCAAACTCCCGCCGCACAGATCGCCGCCGACTCCGCCATGCCGACGCAGCCGCAACTAGCTGCGTACTGGAAACTCGACGCGGGCACGGGCACCATCGCCGCGGACTCAAGCGGAAAAGGCAGCACGGGCACGATCAACGGAGCGACGTGGGTTAACGTAGACGGCGGGAACCTGCTCGATTTCGACGGCATCAGCAACCAGGTCAACTTCACCGCGAGCAATGAACTGTGGAACGTGGCCGACAACTTCACGATGTCGTTCTGGGTTAAGCCGCGCTCGACGCATGAGATTGACCCCGAAGGTTCGCTCGCCGCTCACTACGGAACTTCAGGCCAGCGATATGTTCTCGGCCCGAATCAGCCCGGCGACCCCAGTGCAGGTGCGGGCATTTCGGTGGGCACCAACGGCGTCAGCGTCTACGAGCATGCGGCTAACTACATGCCTGCCACGTTGGTGCATCAGACGACCATTGACCGTTGGACACACGTCGCGGTCGTTTATGAAAACCGTCAGCCGAAACTTTACCTCAACGGCACACTCGCCAAGACGGGCGTGACGAGCACGCGCAGCCGCGTGACCGTCAGTCCGACGAGCATCGGCGGCATGACTTACGGCTACTTCGACGGCCAGTTGGCCGACGTTCGTATCTACAAGGGAGCCATGAACGCCGCGCAAGTGGCGGCCACGGCGGTTGTTCCAGCCAAATTGCTGGCGCACTGGAAATTCGACGAAGCGGTCGGCGGCATCGCACAGGATTCCTCGGGACAGGAGAACGAGGGCACGCTCATCGGAGCGACGCGCACGCAGGGCAAAATCGGAACGGGCGCGCTCAACTTCGATGGCGTCAACGATTCCGTCTTCCTCGAACCTGTGCCCTTTCCCAATGACAAGGCGCTGGCCGATGTCACGAACAACTTCACCATTTCCTTCTGGGCTAAACCGCGTGCGGCGCATGAAATCGACGCCGAGAGCGCTTCCGGTTACGGCGGAGTGAGTGGTCAAAAATATGCCATCGGCGCTATGCACGGTACGGTCTTCCAGGGCGACAGCACTGGCATGGGGCCTGACCACGCGGGCGCGGGCGTCTCCGTGGGTACGAACGGCATCAGCGTCTACGAGCATACTGGCAACTACATGCCCGCCACGCTCGTCTATCCCGCGACGATTTCCGACTGGACACACATCACGGTCGTCTATCAAAACCGTCAGCCG
>DASVTU010000033.1:0-507606 GCA_036387415.1 Pyrinomonadaceae bacterium
GACGTTGAACTTGCAAGTTCATCGTCGCCCTTCGAGCGAGTGCACATCGTCCATCTGGAATTGACAGAGTTTGCACTCGCCTGTAAAGTTCCCTTTCCCGTTCAGGGCAGTTTATCAATCCCGATTAGCCTCAACGCTCAAATTCGTTTTTTGACCGCGAGCAAATCACAACGGCTATGTTTCCCCGCGCGCCCGGTATCTCTGTCTATCCTGCGTGGGAATTCATCTCAAGCAACATGATTTTGAGGAATGACGCCGAACCCTTGCGCTGCCCGTTGACACCAAAGGGCACGTTGGATAGCGTCGCTTTCATCATCGAACGGCTCTAAGACATTAATCAAACCCCGACACATTTTTCACTGTGGAATCAAGGAGAGAATCATGAGTACGAAAGTCGAGAGCGCCAACCTGCTTATCAAGTTGTACGACCTGCGGCGCGAAGAGGTGATGCGTCAAGCGCGCACATGGTTTGTCGGCTTCAACCCTGAGAGCGCACAGGAAATCGCCTCGCTCACAGGCGAAAATTCCGCATACTATCGCATGGTCACAACCTACTGGGACATGGCATGTTCGTTCGTCAATCAAGGCGCAATCGACGAGGAGATGTTCAACGAGGCGAACGGCGAACACGTTTTAGTCTTCGCCAAAGTCGAACCATTTCTCGCGGAACTGCGCTCGATGTTTGGGTCACGAATCATGCCGAACATCGAAAAACTCGTCAGGCGTATGCCCGACGCCGACGCGCGTCTCACGCGCACGCGCGACATGTTGAAACAACTTGCGGCACGCCGCGCCGCCGAAGACGCCAAAGCACAGACGGAACAATAAAAGGGATGAAGGCAGAGGGCGGAGGGGTACGTGACAAGAAAATTTCATTCGTCGCGCATCGTTCATTACTCACCACTGATTACTCTGTATGAAAGTTACGAGCGCGGAATTCGTCAAGAGCGCGTTTGAAGAAGCGCACTGGCCGCGTAGCGGGCTGCCAGAGATAGCCTTTCTCGGTCGTTCAAACGTCGGCAAGTCGAGCATGATGAATTCGCTGCTCGGCGTCAAGGGATTGGCACGCACTTCGTCTACACCTGGCAGAACGCAGTCGCTCAACTTCTTTTTGATAAATCGGCGTTTCCATTTCGTTGACGTGCCCGGCTATGGTTACGCGCGCGTGCCGCGCGACGTGAGAGAATCGTGGGGCGAGATTGTGTCGAACTACCTTGCCAAGCGCGAGTCGCTTGTGCTATCAATTCAAATCGTAGATTCGCGCCACGAACCCACAAAACTGGATTTGCAGCTTCTCGAATGGCTCGCCGCTTTCAATAAGCCGAGGCTGACGGTCGCCACGAAATCCGACAAGCTCTCGCAAAACGAATTGCGTAAAAACCTTGTGCAGACACGCAAAGTGTTGAACGCTCAGGGAGACCGCGAGAGCAAGGTCGTCGCATATTCGGCTGTGACGGGGCGCGGTCGTGAAGAGGTTTGGCGGGCTATCGAAGCCGCCCTTAATATCTCACAATCCCCCTTTTGAATTCTCGTAAGTGAACCAGCGAGGCTACCCAGGCGGGCACACGCAGCATCTAAACAATCGTTAACGTGATTCCCGCAATCATTTGAAAGGATTTTGCCGGACGCTCCTGCGGTTCGGATTGGCGTGCGACCAATTTCGCCAGTCCTTCAATTGCGGGAGACTGCCCGCCATACGAAAGAGCGCGACCGGAGTCGCGCCCCTAAAAGGCATCACCCAGGGCCGTTTCGACCCAAGTTTCACCTTAATTGCTGACGGGCAGGACATCGGCGAACAAAACCGTATGCCGCCACACGAACGTAAAAGTTTTAGAAGATTTGCATCATAAAGGTGCACCATTAGAGAAAACGGAAATGTCACAACGCACACCACGCACACGCACTACTAATAAAGAGAACACCAACGGCACAGGCGACGGCAATCGCACGACCAAGCAAGCAGCCGCTGCCGCGGCGCCCACACCGGAAGAACTGCCGGATGTCGAGGTTGAGAACGAACCGATGGCGACGGAGGCCGCAACGCCTCCTGCGCGCCCCGTCAACGGCGGCGACAATGGAGATAATGGCGGCGCTGTTACTGCACGCCGCACCAGCAGCGGCGATGATGATGGCGAAGGCGGCACCAGCACTGGCGGCAATGGCGAAGTCTTTAACCTTGCGACGCTCAAGGAGATGTCCATCTCCAAGCTGACGCAGGTGGCGAAGGGACTGGACGTGCCCGGCGCGAGCGGGATGCGTAAGCAGGAACTTATCTTCAAAGTTCTCGCGGCGCAGACCGAAAAGAGCGGTCTCATCTTTTCCGAGGGCGTTCTGGAAACGCTGCCCGACGGCTTCGGCTTCCTACGCGCGCCCGAATACAACTATCTGCCTGGCCCCGACGACATCTACGTCAGCCCTTCGCAGATTCGCAAGTTTGACTTGCGAACAGGCGATACGGTCTCCGGCCAGATTCGTCCGCCGAAGGAAGGCGAGCGTTATTTCGCGCTCATCAAGGTCGAGGCCATCAACTTTGAAGCGCCCGACATGGCGCGCGAAAAGGTCTTCTTCGACAACTTGACGCCGCTCTACCCTGACGAGCGCCTGATGATGGAGACGGCGTCCGACAATCTCGTCTCCCGCGTCATCGACCTCGTCACGCCCATCGGCAAGGGTCAACGCTGCCTCATCGTCGCCCCGCCGCGCACGGGTAAAACGATGATGCTGCAAGCCATCGCCAATTCGATTTCGCAGAACCACCCGGAAGTTTCGCTCATCGTATTGCTCATCGACGAACGACCGGAAGAAGTCACGGACATGCAGCGTTCGGTCAACGGCGAAGTGATTTCTTCGACCTTCGACGAACCGCCGACGCGCCACGTTCAGGTCGCCGACATGGTGATTGAAAAGGCCAAGCGACTCGTCGAACACAAGCGCGACGTAGTTATCCTGCTCGACTCTCTGACGCGTCTCGCACGCGCACACAACGCAGTCGTGCCACCTTCCGGCAAGATTCTCTCTGGCGGTATCGACGCCAACGCACTCCAACGTCCGAAACGTTTCTTCGGCGCGGCGCGCAACATCGAAGAAGGCGGGAGCCTCACGATTATCTCGACGGCCTTGATTGACACCGGCTCGCGTATGGACGACGTGATTTTTGAAGAGTTCAAGGGCACGGGTAACTGCGAAATTCATCTCGACCGCCGCCTCGTCGATAAGCGACTCTTCCCGGCCATCGACATCCAGCGTTCGGGCACGCGCAAAGAAGAACTCCTCATCTCGAAGGAAGACCTCGCGCGCATCTGGGTGATGCGCCGCGTGCTGAATCCCCTGTCGCCCGTCGAGCAGATGGAGGTCGTGCTGGAACGACTCGGCAAAACCAAGTCGAACGCCGATTTCCTCGCCTCGATGCAAAGTTAGTGAACGGTGAATGGTAAATGGTAAATGGTGACGTGGAAACTAGCATCTGCTTTTATCCATTCACTATTTACCATTTTCTATTTACCAGCCGCTTTCTTGACAAAACGGCGTCTGCTTCGCATAGTATTACCCCCAAGCTTTTTTAGTTGAGCCTGTTGAGAGAGAGCTTTTCCTACGGGAAATGCTTTGGTGAGAAGAGTTTGCGCGTCGCAATTCTATCATCCGAGGCCGTCCCTTTCGCCAAAACAGGCGGTCTCGGCGACGTTGCGGGCGCATTGCCGAAAGCCTTGCGCGAAAGCGGTGGCGACGTGGACGCATTGCTCGTCCACCCGCTCTACGAGGAGACGAAACGACATCTCCTGCGCGAAATGGTCTTTGATAATCTGGAAGTTGAATGGCTCGGACAGACGCGCCGCACCGTCGTCTTCTACAGCGACGCGGCGGGCGCGCCCACGTTTCTCATCGACGCGCCGGAATATTTCGCGCGTCCCGGCATCTATGGCTACCGCGACGACCATGAGCGTTACGCCTTCTTCTGTCGCGCCGCGCTCGCACTCTTTCGTCGTCTCGGCGCGCCGCCCGACGTGGTTCACGGCAACGATTGGCCTTGTGGCTTTGCGTCGGTCGAACTCCTGATGCGTCGCCGCCACGACTCGTTTTATCAAAAGACGCGCACGCTCTTTTCGATTCACAACCTCGCTTATCAGGGCGCGTTCGGTCTGGACGAACTCTGGCGGCTGGGCTTCGGGTCAGGCGAAGAACGTGGCTATTTCGAGTCGAACGGCGCGGCGTCGGCCTTGAAAGCGGGACTCATGACGAGCGACACGCTCTCGACCGTGAGCCGCCGCTACGGCTACGAGATTCAGACGGCGGAACACGGACACGGCCTCGAATGGCTGCTGCGTATGCGACGCGAACGTCTGGTTGGTATCACGAACGGCGTCGATTACGACGCGTGGAACCCGGCGACCGACACGCATCTCGCAGCGCACTACGACGCCGGAAACCTCGAAGGCAAACGCTGGTGTAAGCTCGACCTCCTGCGTCGCTTCAATCTGCCGGAGGAGTTGGAACGACCCGTCATCGCGTCGATTTCGCGTCTGACACCGCAGAAGGGCTTCGATTTAATCAAGGAAGCGGCGGGCGCGATTCTCGAAACCGGAGCGTTTTTCATTTCGCTCGGTTCGGGCGCGAAGGAGTACGAAGATTTTTTTCAGACGATGCGCGAACACGCGCCGCACCGCGTCGGCGTCTATCGCGGCTTTAATGAGCCGCTATCGCATCAGATTGAAGCTGGAGCGGACATTTTCCTGATGCCGTCGCAGTATGAGCCGTGCGGTTTGAATCAGATGTACAGCATGCGCTACGGCACTGTCCCGGTCGTGCGCGCCACGGGCGGACTCGACGACACGGTGGAGAATTTCGACCGCGCACGTTCGATGGGCAACGGCTTCAAGTTTGAACGCTACGATGCCACGGCGATGTTAGAGAGCATCTACGAAGCACTTTATTGTTATGCTGAACCCGACGTGTGGCGCACAATTCAATTGAACGGAATGCGCGCCGACAATTCATGGCAGAACGCCGCGCGTCGCTATGTCGAACTTTATCGCGCCACAACGCGAATGTAGTAGACCATGACGCATAAGTTGTTTGATTATCGACAATCTTCTCGTCGGTCGAGCGCAAGCCGTGTAGACGAATCTTTAACTTGCAACGATTCAGGAATCAAAGGAGATTTTTCGTATGGCTGAAAATTTGGTGGATGTGAGCGACAGTTCTTTCGAGAAGGACGTGCTGCAATCTGATAAGCCGGTGCTGGTGGATTTCTGGGCACCGTGGTGTGCGCCATGTCGTATGCTCGCGCCAACGATGTCGGCGGTGGCAGAGAAGTACGACGGCACGGCCAGCGTCGTCAAACTCAACGTGGACGACAATCCTTCGACTTCGCAACGCTACGGCATCAAAGGCATCCCGACGTTGATTCTGTTTAAGAACGGCAAGGAAGAGGAGCGTGTGGTTGGCGCAACGAGCAAGGAAGCGATTTCGCGCATGATTGACAAACACGTCAGCGGCGCAGCGAGCGCATAACTTTCTTCTGTCTGCGGCGTGAGTGCGAGTCGGTCAGACGCACGCTCGCGCCGCTTGTGTATTTTGGGACTTGAGCGGTTAACGAAGGACTCCCGACTCGCGGCGAACATTTGCGCGGCGAGCAACTTTTCAGCCGACCGATGAAGCCACCAAAAACCAGTAGTCGCGCCAACGCACACGGCAAGCGTTCCTTCGAGGAACGCCTCGCTGCCGCGAAGCGTTCGCGGGCAGTGGAAGATACCAAATTCCGTGCGCGACAGGTGCAAGGCAAACTTCGTCGCTTCGTCAACATCCGTTTCCGCCGCGAAGAGGTTGTCGCGGCGCTCGCCCTTCGGCGCGGCGACTGCAATCGTTGCGGCGCATGCTGCGAAATTCTCTTCAAATGTCCTTTTCTCAAAAAACACGACGACGGTTCAAGCACCTGTAATATTTACGAAGATCGGCCTAATCAATGCCGTCTCTTCCCAATCGAAAAGCGCGATTTGGAAGAAGTACGCGCCGAGTGCAGCTTCTATTTCATCGAGAAGCCGATCAAACTGGAAAAGGCAAGCTAACAAAACAGTAGCCAGTAGACAGTAAACAGTAGTCAGCATGAAGAAGTACTGGATGCTTTTCTACTGACCACTGACCACTGACTACTGGCTACTTGAGTTATGTCTCATATCATCGTTGTTGTCGGCGCACAGTGGGGCGACGAAGGCAAAGGCAAGATTGTTGATTTGCTGTCCGAGCGCTTCGATGTGGTGGCGCGTTATCAGGGCGGGCACAATGCCGGGCATTCCGTCCGCGTCGGCGACGCGTCTTATGTTCTACATCTGATTCCCTCCGGCATTATCCATGCTGGCAAGACCTGCGTGCTCGGCAACGGGATGGTGATTGATCCGAAGGCTTTCTTTCATGAGGCCGACCGACTGGTCGAACAGGGCTTGGAGGTCACGCCCGAACGCGTCCTCGTCAGTTCACGCGCACACCTGATACTTCCCTACCATCGCGCGCTCGACCACACAAGCGAAGAACGCCTCGGCAACGAACGCGTCGGCACAACTCTGCGCGGCATCGGTCCCGCCTACGAAGACAAGGCCGGACGGCGCGGCATACGCGTCGCAGACGCCATCAACCCGGAGGTGTTGCGCTCGCGCATCGAACGCAATCTCGAAGACGCCAATCGCATCATTCAGGCTTACAACGGCCAACCGCTCGACGCGCAGGAGGTTTTCGATGAAATGTCGCTGCTGGTTGAACGCCTCTCGCCCTTCATCGCGGACACCATGCACTTCCTCAATCGCGCCGCGCACGAAGGCCGTTCGATTCTCATCGAAGGCGCGCAGGCCACTCTCCTCGACGTAGACCACGGCACCTATCCCTTCGTCACATCTTCGAGCACGACGGCGGGCGGTGCATCAGTCGGCACGGGTCTCGCGCCGCATCACATCAACGGCGTGCTCGGCATCGTTCGCACCTACACCACGCGCGTCGGCGAAGGCCCCTTTCCCACCGAAATGCTCGGCGGCGAAGAAGAGATGGGTCAACTGATACGCGAACGCGGACGCGAATACGGCGCATCGACTGGACGCCCGCGTCGTTGCGGATGGTTCGACGCATTCGCCACACGCTACGCCGCCGAAATCAACGGTTTCTCCTCCGTCGCACTAACAAAACTCGACGTGCTCGATGCGCTCGACGAAATCAAAGTCTGCACTGGCTATCGTCTCGACGGCAAGACGCTTGACACCTTCCCCGCCGTCTCACAGGACTTGCGCCGCGTTGAACCCATCTACGAAACGCTTCCCGGCTGGAACACATCCACTGAAGGCACGACCGACATTGACGCCCTCCCACGCGCTGCACGCGACTACGTAGAATTTCTCTCACACCAAATCGGCGTCGGCATCGGCCTCGTCTCCACCGGCCCCGAACGCGCCCAAACCATCATCGTACGCGACTCCGCTCTCGCCCGATGGCTCGACGCATAAAACCTCAAAGACTAAAAAAAGCCTTCAAGCAACAAGAAACAGACCAACAGACATTCGACCGCAAGGCCACCAATTCAACTTCCAAACCGACGCTTGATAGTCTGCCACCGTCTATGTAAAATGCATTTCATCAAGTAATTCTCACGCGCGGGCCGATAGCTCAGTCGGTAGAGCAACTGGCTTTTAACCAGTGGGTCGTAGGTTCGAGTCCTACTCGGCTCATCAATTTAATGAACAAGTTAGAGGTAGCAGAAATGCTGCCTCTTTTGTTTTTCTCCCTTTCAATCTCCTTTCAAGCAAAGGTGATGGTGGGTGGTCGGTTTCACTTTGCGTTGAGGGCGGCGAGAGCGTCGAGGTGTTGACGCGCTTGTCGGGCTTCGGGGGTGCGTGGGAAGCGGCGGAGTATTTCACGCCAGGTCGTGCCGTCGTAATGGTAGCGTTTGGTGGCGGGGTTGAAGATGAAGTTGACGCCGTTTTTGTTGTAGCGGTCGAGTCCATTGTAGTTCATGAAATAGCTGTGTGTGGGAGCGCCGCCTGCTGACATCTCGCGTGCGTCGAGACGGCGTGAGGCTTCGCGTGAAAGCTTTTCGGCAATCTCTTCGGCGGTTTCGCCGTAGAGGAGGAGAACGGTGGGACGCAGGGGCGAGGCCGGATAGTTGTCGAGAAAGATGCGTGCGCGCGCAATGCGGTCGAACTCTTGAGAGCCGCGAACCAGACGCAACAGTCTCGCGTCGTCTCCGGCGCGTGAAGGCGACACGACGCTATCGGCTTGCAGCCATCCGCGCGTCCGGCGTGTGACGATGACGCGATGAAAACTGATTCCGTCGCGCGTGTGTTTCGTTGCGGTGACGGCAACCATGCGACCACGGCTGAGTCGCCCGACGAGTCGCGCCGTGAGTTCGGGTTCGTCGCGGAGCGCGGCGAGCCTCTCGTCTACGACGATGGCGACGCGTCCACCTGCTGGCGCGCGACGCTTACGCGCAGAGGCGTCAGGCGCGAACGTCAGAAGACAGATAAGGAGGGAAAGAGCGATGGAGATGCTGGTGCTTGAAGCGCGTCTTGCTATTGAGTTCGACGGACATTCGTGTGTAGGGTTAGGGTGAGATACGCATCTTGAATTTGAGAGTGTTGTGATTGAGACGGGAGCATGTGTCTGTGCGTGGCGAGTTGTTGTGCTTTTCGTGCGACGAGCGAACATGACAAGAAAGCCCTCCTTCGAGTGGTAAGTTAAGCGAGGACGAGTTTTCGGGCGAACCGCGTGGGGACGGGCTAACGTGGAGTGCGGCGGCGGGGCGTCGCGGTTAAGAGAGCTTCGAGTTTAAGTCGCGCGGCGGGCGTCTGTGCGCGTTGTTGTAAGTTGGCATGATGAAAATGGCAAATAGCGATGGCGAGCGCATCCGCTGCGTCGTGGGGTTGCGGCGGGGCGTTGAGCCGGAGAAGCACGCGTACCATCTCTTGCACCTGATGTTTTTCCGCAGCGCCGTAGCCGACCACCGACTGCTTGATAAGTCGCGGCGCATATTCGGCTATCTCGACTCCGGCGCGTTCAGCGGCCAGCAAGGCGACCCCGCGCACGTGTCCGAGTTTGAGCGCGGTCTTGACGTTGACGGCGAAGAAGGCTTCCTCGATGGCGCAAACATCCGGCTCGAAACGCGCAATCAACTCTTCAATCCCGTTACTGATTTTCAACAGCCGCGCCGCGAACCTTTCGCGCGCAGGAGCCTTCAACGTGCCGTACTCGACCAACTGGTAACGCCGCGCATCACCCTCCACGACGCCCCAACCTGTCGTCTCGCTGCCTGGGTCAATTCCAAGAACACGCATAAGAACAGAGTTGAGAGGTTGGATGTCAGAGGTTAGTCAAGAAGTTTGTTTCACTGACCTCTAGCCTCTAATCTCACGCCTCTGCTTTTCCTTACTCCATGTCTTCTTCGCTGATGTCGAAGTTGGCAGAGACTTTTTGCACGTCGTCATGGTCTTCGAGGGCTTCCATGAGTTTGAGCATTTGCTTGGCTTCGGTGCCTTCGAGTTTGATGTAGTTCTTGGGAACCATCTCGACTTCGGCGACCTGCGGTTCGACGCCCGCCTTCTTCACGGCATCGAGCACAACGTCGAAGCTGTCCGGCGCGGTGATGATTTCAAAATTGTCTTCGTCGTCGCGGAGGTCTTCGGCTCCGGCATCGGTGACGATTTCAAAAAGTTCATCTTCGGGCTTCGCCGATTTTTCAACGACGATGTAGCCCTTCTTCTCGAAGAGATAACCGACCGCGCCCGACGTGCCGAGGTTGCCGCCGTTCTTCGAGAAGATGTGACGAATCTCTGCGACTGTGCGATTGCGATTGTCGGTCATCGAATCGACCATCACGGCGACGCCGCCCGGCCCGTAGCCTTCATAGGTTATCTCGTCATAGCTTGTGCCTTCGAGTTCGCCCGTACCGCGTTTGATGGCGCGGTCAATCGTATCGTTGGGCATGTTGCCGCCCTTGGCGTCGGCGATGGCTTTGCGTAGACGCGCGTTGGCTTCCGGGTCGCCGCCGCCCGTGCGCGCCGCGACCGTGATTTCCTTAATCAATTTGGTGAAAAGTTTTCCGCGCTTGGCATCGAGCGCACCTTTTTTGTGTTTAATAGTATGCCATTTTGAGTGTCCAGACATGTTCGATAGTTTCCTCGGAAAATTTTATGAACGCGACGCGGGACGCGAATATATCATGCGGTTTTTCAGCGCCGCAACAGCGGATTGCGGAATGCGAATTTCATATTGCGGAATGAAAACGGTAGAGAGTAGACGGTAGCCAGGAGTCAGTAGAAATACTTGTTTGAGTAGAGACGTTTGATGAGCCGTGCTTTCAACTGCTTTCCGGTTCTTATTCTGGCTTCTGGCTACTGACTCCTGAATTTTTGTCCTTTCAATCCGCAATCCATATTCCGCAATCAGAAATCTGGAATTAGGTCGCTTCTTTCAGCAAAGCTGTGAGGCGCGTGGGGTCTGCGCCGTGAACGCGCACGCGTTTATTTTTTGAAGCGTGGCCGCTCATGATTTCGACGGCGCTTGGAGCGACGCCGAGCGCGCGTGCGAGGAAAAGCGATAGTTCATCGTTGGCCGCTCCTTCGACGGGCGGGGCGGCGACACGCACGCGCAACGCGCCGTCATGCATACCAGCTACGCCGCTCCTCGAAGCGCGCGGCACGACTCGCACAGCGAATGTAATGGCGTCGTCGGATTGATTGTACTGAAGCATACGCCTCCTCACGTCTCATCCGACAAACCGGATTTGCCAGCCGCGCAAGAGCGTCATCGCAATCGCCACTTGAAACAACCTGATGATGATGAAGGCGACGATGGGCGAGATGTCGAACATGCCAAGCGGCGGTATCATCTGTCTGAGCGGAACCAGAATGGGGTCGGTCACTCTGGCGAGAAATCGCATCAGAGGATTGGCGTAGCTAACCTGTCCCCAAGAAAAGATGATGCGGATGAAGATAAAGAGACTGTAGAGCGACAGCAGTCCGTAGAGGAGATAGCCGAAGAGCGCGATGACGCCGCCGCGCGTGAGGCTCAGGAGGATGCCTGCCGCTGTGTTGAGTAGGCTGGCGGCGAGTTCCAGTGCGAAGTAGCCGAGCAGAATCGTGAGTAACACGACGACGAGCGGTGCGCCGTTTGGCTGAATACCGAAGCCCATCAACGCGCGCCGGACAGGATTGACGAAGCGGTCGGTCAAGCTGCGAATGAGCAGCACGGGACGGCTGAAGGGATTGACATCGGCATAGTTCAAAATGAACCGCGCCAGCATCAGCACAATCACCGCCGTGATGACCGTCACCACGGCGTACCAGATAAACAGAAAAAGCATTTCGATAACTATCATAAAATCACACTACTATCTTGCTGCCCTGCATTAATGGCGCGTTAGGAAGCGGCGATGCCTCTCGCGCCGAAGATGGCCGTGCCGACGCGCACCAGCGTCGCTCCCTCCTCGACGGCGATTTCAAAGTCGTGGCTCATGCCCATCGACAGTTCGCCGTCTGAACCGCTCGACGCAAACGCACCGCGCGCGCGCAACTCGTCGCGCAAGCTCCGCAAGCGACGGAAAAAGGGGCGCACGCTCTCCGCATCTTCAAAGAAGGGCGGCAGCGTCATCAGCCCCATCAGACGCAGACGCGCACACGCGCCGACAGCATCCGCGATACGCGGCAACTCATCCACATCCGCACCTGCTTTCGTCGCCTCGCCCGCGAGGTCAACTTGAATCAAAACGTCGAGATGTTCGCGCCCATCTTCGATGCAGAGACGTTCGAGACGTTCAACCATCGACACGGAATCGAGCGTGTGAATCACGTCGAAAAGTCTCGCGGCGCGACGCGCCTTGTTCGCCTGAAGATGCCCGATGAGATGCCAGCGCGCTGACGTGCGCCCGACCTCGGCAATCTTGCCTTCCGCTTCCTGCACGCGATTCTCACCGAAATCAGATGCGCCCGCCGCGTTGGCTTCACGCAGCAACTCCGGCGGATGTGTCTTGCTGACGGCGATGAGCGTGACATCTTCGGGCACACGTCCCGCGCGTCGCGCGCTCGCGTCGATACGTTCGCGCACACGCGCAAGACGTGCGCGCAAAGTTTCCGTCTCCGGCGTTGTGGTCGCTTCCGGCATCTGTTCTTGGGCGGCGTTTATCAAACGCCAAAACTATAACAAGCACGCGCGCCCGCCCGCAACCGGATGCCCTTCTCTTTCCGCACAGACGCGCGTCTCTCCGTGTCGGAAGCGCCCGCGCACGCATTCTGTGTGTCATCCCATACGGTCAGAAGCGTCACGTTATCGTGCACCTTGCTGCCATCCTCCGGTCGTCTATATCTTCGATTGTCAACGATTTAGCACGTCGCGGGGCTGGCACGGCGATTGTTTATCAATTTCATGTCTTCACTTTAGAAGCACAAAAATCGTAGGGCGTAAATGCAGTTTTGGGGGAGGGATTCGATGATGTCAGACAGGGATAACGGGCGAAGTTCGAGAATATACATGCTGGTGCTGGTCGCTATTTTGGCGCTGCCCGCATTGGCTTTGACGGCTCAAGCGCAGGGGCGCGGCAGAGGCCGCGACCGCGATAACGACGGCATCGACGACCGTTATGAGCGTCGCGGAACCGAGCGTGTCGCCGAGCGTCAGGGCTACGAGCAAGGTCTGCGCGCCGGACGCGAAGACCGCGCACGTCGTGAACGTTTCGACTTCCGCGACGAGGGCGCATTTCAGGATGCGACCTACGGCTACCGCGACGAGTATGGCAACAGAGAACTCTATCGACGCAATTTCCGCCAAGCCTTCCGTCAGGGCTACGAGCGCGGCTACGGCGCCACTAACCGCAACGACGATTACCGCGACCGCAATCGTAATGATGATTACGACAGCCGCCGAAGCGACGGATACGGCGACGATGATGGCTCCTACCGCAACGATGGCTACGGCGACGATGACCGCTACGGTAACAACCAACAGCAGATTGCACAGCAGGCTCTCAACTACGGTTATCGCGAGGGCTACGAAGCCGGACGCCAAGACCGTTCACGCAACGACCGCTTCGATTATCAGGACGAAGGCGCGTACAGGGATGCGACCGCCGGTTATCGCAGCCAGTATGGCAATCGTGAAACCTACCGCCGCTATTTCCGAGAGGGATTCCAACGCGGCTACGAAGAGGGCTACGAGGGCAGAAGCCGCAGCAACAGCGATGGTCGCGGCGGCATCTTCGGCAGCATCCTCGAAGGCATTCTTGGCCGTCCATAAAGGTTGCGCCCAGTCGAGACTGTTTGCTTGACACTCCTGCGCTTCTGTCCGTATGATTCTCGTCACCGTAGCACGCGGATGTGGCGGAACTGGCAGACGCGCAGGTCTCAGAAGCCTGTGATGGTGACATCGTGGAGGTTCAAGTCCTCTCATCCGCATTAAGAATTAAAAAGGCAAAAGTGAAAAGGGTTCGCCCTCTCATTTTTGCCTTTTGCTTTTTTAACTTTTAACCTTCAATTGACGGTTTCGGATGCGGCGTCGGTGGGTGGTCGAAAGGTGTTGGCGTCGGCGACGATGAGAGGTTGTTCGTCGAAGAGGGTCGAGTCGATCAGCGTCTGTACCCAGTATTGTCCGGGTTCATGAAAGACGACACTGACGAAGAAGCTGATGTTGTCGGCGAAGCCGCCGGGCGCAATCTCGAAGCGCGTAGGCTGCGAGACAACCACGGGTTGTTTCTTGTCGGGAGTTAGAATTCGCACCTCCGAGAGATAACCGCCCTCGCCCGCCCAATGATTGACGACCGCGAACTTGATGAGCGAGACGGGTAACTGCTGTACGACGAGATTTTGAAACACGCCCATAAATGAGAGCCTGTTGCCGGCTTCGAGTCGCACGTCGTCGCAGAGAATCGTATAAATCAATTGGAGATTGCTGTTCTGTTCCGTTGTCTTCATTAAAGTTTCCATTCCTGTTTTTGGTCGCCCTGCCATTCTCGCGCGGCGAGCGTCTACTTCGCTTCCAAACCGAACAACCCGCGCAATGCTGCTTCGTCAATCACGTTCAGCTTAAGGTCTTGAGCCTTATCCAACTTTGAACCCGCATCCTCACCCGCCACAACGTAGTCGGTCTTCTTGCTGACGGTGGAAGTGACGCGACCGCCGCGCGCTTCGATGAGAGCGCGTGCTTCGTCGCGCGTCAGGCTCTCAAGTTTGCCAGTCAGGACAAACTGTTTACCCGCAAACCTCTCATCATGTGTTGCGCCCATTGCGCCCTTTTCGAGTTCTGTCCGCACGCCCGCCGCACGGAGTCGTTCGCATAGAGCGCGGTTACCTTCGTCTGCAAACCAGTCGCGGACGCTCTCGGCCACAGTCAGACCGATTTCATGTAGCGCGTCAACCTCTTCGACCGTGGCCACGGCAAGACCATCAAGCGAGCGAAAGCCACGTGCGAGAATAGCGGCGGTACGTTCGCCGACGTGACGAATACCTAAACCGAAGACGAGATGCGGCAGATCGCGTTCCTTGCTCGCTTCGATTTGCGCGCGGAGATTTGTCGCCGATTTTTCCGCCATGCGTTCAAGTGCGGAGAGGTCTTCCAGTGTGAGACTGTACAAATCGCCCACATCGCGCACCATCTTCCTCTGCACCAACTGTTCGGCCAACGCTTCGCCCAAACCTTCGATTCGCATCGCACGCCGTGACGCGTAATGGAGCAGACGAGCCTTGAGTTGCGCCGTGCAGTCAGCGGCCACACAACGCGTTACCGCTTCGCCTTCAGGCCGCGATACAGTGCCGCCGCAGACAGGACACTTCTTCGGCATGCGAAACGTCTTCTCTGCGCCCGTCCGCCGTGATTCGATGACTTTGACGACCTTCGGGATAACTTCGCCGCCTTTTTCAATCAAGACCCAATCGCCCACACGCACGCCGAGACGCCGAATCTCGTCTTCGTTATGCAGCGTCGCACGCGCGACGGTCGAGCCTGCGAGGAGGACGGGCGTGAGATTGGCGACGGGCGTGAGCGCGCCCGTGCGCCCGACTTGAACGGTGATTGCTTCGACCTGCGTCGTCGCCTGTCGCGCCGGATATTTGTATGCGATAGCCCAACGCGGAGATTTCGTCGTCGCGCCAAACTCCTCCTGCAACGCCGTCGAGTTCAGTTTCACCACAACGCCATCAATCTCGTATTCGAGACGGTCGCGCTCGCCTTCAAGTTGGTTGCAGAAATCAATCACGTCGTCAATCGTCGCGCACAACTGGCGGGGCGCGGCGAGACTGAAACCTGCGCGCTCAAGCCAGTTGAGCGCGTCCCAGTGTGTGGCGAAGGGTTTGCGGTCGCCCGCGAGCACGTCGTAGGCGAACATCTCAAGCCGACGCGTGGCGACGATTTTCGGGTCGAGTTGACGAATCGTTCCGGCGGCGGCGTTGCGCGGGTTGGCGAAGCGTGGCACGTCTTCTTCCTCGCGTTCGGCGTTGAGGCGCTCGAAGGCGCGACGCGACATGTAAGCCTCGCCGCGCACTTCGATAGCACGCCCGTTTTGACCTTCCTTGAGGCGGAGCGGAACGGCGCGAATGGTGCGGACGTTCTGCGTCACATCCTCGCCGCGACGACCATCGCCGCGCGTGACGCCGCGCATGAGCACTCCGTCTTCGTAATGCAGCGAGATGGAGAGGCCGTCGATTTTGAGTTCGGCGACGTATTCGATGCGGCGACCGTCGGCGAGGCGTTTGATGCGTTCGTCGAAGGCGCGCAGGGCGTCGATGTTGTAGCTGTTGTCGAGCGAGAGCATCGGCTGACGATGCACGTACTCCTCGAAGCCGACGGCGGGACGCCCTCCGACGCGTTGGGTCGGGCTGTCCGCCGTCTTCAGTTGCGGATACTCGTCCTCCAACTGCTGTAAGCGAACGATGAGCGCATCGTATTCGGCGTCGGAGATTTCCGGATTGTCGTGGACGTAATAGAGTTCTTCGTGGCGCAGAATTTCTTCACGCAGCGATGCGATTTCACGCTCTTTACTCTTAGGATTGGCAGACACTTCCGTGGCACCGTCTTGTTCTGTAGGAATCAAGCTTTCGCGCTCATCATAACGGAAGCCTTCGGCATTCCACAATCACGTGTGCGATTGCAATTTTTAGTCTTGTTCGACAGTCATGTTGGAAGGCGCGAAGCACAGGAGATAAGGCGAAGCGTCGGGCTGGTAGTCCTGACGCGATATCGAATAGTAGATGCAATCGATGCCGTAAAAACGTTTTTCGCCTTCGCATTTCATAGCGAGCTTTTCCATCACGTGCTGCGAGGCGACGTTTTCGGGTCGGGTCACGGCGACGATGCGTTCGAGTCGCAACTCTACAAAACCGTAACGGAGACAGGCACGCGCGGCCTCCGTCGCCAGTCCTCTGCCCCAGTATGCCTTCGCCAGCACGTAGGTCAGTTCGGGAGCGCCTTCGAGTAGTCTCAGCCCGCAGTAGCCTATCAACTTCCCATCCTCTTTATGAATCAAAGCCCAACGTCCGAGGCGTCGCTCCGTCCAATAATTCTCGATGAAATTACGGAGGTGTGCCAGGCATTCCGCCTTGTCGGGCGGCTTGCCGTCGCCGAGAAAACGTACCACTTCGGGGTCGCTGAATAGTTCGGCGAGCGCATCCCAATCATCCATCGTGAAGCGACGGAAGTGGAGTCGTGCAGTTTCGATGTCGGGAACGTTCATAAGAAATTTCTGTTTGAGGTGGTTGGTGTGAAGTTTGGAAGCACTGCTGTTGAGAGTCGCTTCTCCGGCGCGTTCGGGAATTTTCCTTTAGTCGGGTTTGAGCGCAACTACTTTTTGAGTTGCACGAAATCATTCTCCTTCGGAACGTCGTCGGCGTCCTCATTGATTTGCGCGAGCGCGTGAATGATGCGCCCGAAATATTTGATGCCCTGTATGAAATCTTCGATGCGAATATTTTCGTCGGGGCCGTGCGGATTGGAACCCGCGTGGCCGACGCCGAATGAGACGACGGGCGTGGGCGGAAAGTTTGCTCCGCAGACTGCGCTGACGGGGCCGCTCGCAGGGTCAATCGGATAGACGATGGGCGGCGCGGCGTAGACTTCCGGTGCAGACTCAATCGCGGCGCGTGCGACGATGGAACGCATCGAAGATTTGGTGTAGGGCGCGTTGCCGAGTTCGACGATTTCGATGTCCTCGAAGCCGCGCGTGTCGAGATGTTGGCGCAAGAGTCGGACGACGAGTTCGGGAGTCAAATCAGGCACCAGTCGAAAGTCGAGACGCGCGAGTGCCGTCCCCGGCAGCACGGTCTTCGCGCCCGCTTCGGTGTGGCCTGTACGAATGCCGCAGATAGTACAGGTGGGGCCGAAGATGAGTTCTTTGGCGAGCGCGCGTCCCGTCATGCCGCGTACCCAACCGCCGATGCGAAATTCTCGTCGGAGTCCCGGTTCGTCGAGTTCGACGGTCTTGAGCGCCTGCGCGTCTTCGGTCGTGATGGGCGCGATATGCGACGAAAAGCCGTCAATCGTAATCACGCCTTTCGGCGACAGGATGGTGGCGAGCGATTGCACCAGTCGCCACGCAGGGTTCGGCACAATCCCGCCCCACTTGGAATGCAAATCGGTGCGCGCACCGAAGGCACGCAGTTCGAGAAAAGCGATGCCCTTGAAGCCGAGACTGATGACGTGACGTTCTTTCGTATCACGTTCGCCGTCGTCCCAGAAGCAGCCGTCGGCGCGCAGCAGTTCGGGCTGCTCCGAGGTGAAGCGATAGAGACTCGGACTCGCAATCCCGTCTTCGCCTTCGACCAGAAAACGCAGGCACACGGGCAACTTGCCAAACGTCTTCTGATAAGCTTCGACCGCCGCGACGCGCGCCACCAGATTGCCTTTGCTGTTGACCGCGCCGCGCGCATAGAGTTTGCCGTCCGTCAACGCCGCCGCAAACGGCCCCGAAGACCACTCGGTCAACTGTCCGACGGGCTGCACATCGTAGTGCCCGTAGACGAGAAAGCAGCGCTCGCCCGCTCCGCACTCGCCGTACACAATCGGAAATCCGCTCCCGATTTTGAATGTGCGCGTCCCCGCCCCGACGCGCTGCAACATCTGTTCGACCGCCTCCGCCATCGCACGCATCCCGCTCCCACGCGCCGCCACCGAAGGCATCCGGCACAACGCCTGCAAACGCTCCGTAAAGGAACGCGCATGGCGGTCAACGTAACGGTCGAAACGTGTGAATGGCATGATGCGAAATCAACTGTAGACGATAGACGACAGACGATTGACCATAGAGAGACATTCCATCGTCTGTGGTTTCTCGTTTATTCCCGATTATTCATCGTTCTGTTCATCGTCTATGGTCTATCGTCTCTGTAAAGCAAATAACGCGGACGGGCGGCGTCGCGTTCAAATCCGGTGCAGACTAGTCCTTCTGCAAACGCCGATTGAAATTCCTGCCGTACGCGCAGGAGTTCGCGGCGTGCGACGTGCGGGGCGTCGCGCAGGAGCGGGTTCCAGTCGGGCGGAATCTCGATGGTCGCCGCCGCCCTGGCGTCGCTCTGTTCAGCATTCCTCCCATCCGCCAACGCGGTGACACGCGGCGAGCGAAGTTCCCATCTCGCCATGAGTCGGTCGCTGTCGAGGTCGTATTTTTTTTCCTGTTCGTCGGGCGACGTGTGATAGTCGGTGCCGTAATAATTTTCGGCATACTCGCGGATGCTGACGCCGAGACGATTGATGTTGAAATGTGCATTACGCGCGCGCATGGGCTCAAACGTCCACTTGATAAACTGCCATCCCTCGCGGATGGCGCGCTCGCGCTGCGCCCACTTGAGGCGCGCGCCCACGCCGCGATTCTGATACGCCGCCGCCACGGCCATCATGTGCGAGTATGCGCTAATCTCCGTGCCGTGCACCGCCGCCACCGTGTGCACGAAACCGACGACCCGCCCATGCGCGAACGCGCCGAGACACCAACCGCCCGCGCTCCGCGAAACAATCAAATGACGGCGCGGTGAAACTTCCAAGTCCGGGAGACCAAACACTTCGCGCTGCAAACCGACGCACGCATCAAACTCCTCCATCGTCGTGCATTCACGAATCTCGATGTCAGCGGCGTTACTCTTGTTATCCATGCTGGCTACTGTTTACTGCTGATTTCGTCTCTCTTCAAACGACTGTTTTTGTGTACCAGTTTTGCGGGACACGCGCAATGCGTCGGCTGTCGGTGCGCGCGGCGATGTCGCCGACAAAGTTGACGACGGTGAGCCGACCGTCGGCGCGGTATCGTTCGTCAACGGTTGCGCGCAATTCTTCGAGCAAGGGCGCGACGTTGATGTCTATCTTGAAGAGAACCAGACGCTCCGCGCCGCCGTGTTTCAGCAACCACGACACCTTCCGCATCGAAACCATTCCGCACTCGCCCCAGAACGCGAAACGCCCGTCGTGATTGCCATTGCGACGCGCCACTAAATCGGGTTTGTAGCGAAGCCCAACGCGCAGTTCGATTTCCAACGCCGGATATTCTTCGACGAACATCGCATAGCCGAGCGCCTTCATCAAGACATGCCCGTATCCTTCGCCCGTGCGCTGCCAGAGACGCACGCGTCGTCCCGCCAGTTCAAAGTCGTAGTGCATGGGCTATCGTAAATGGTAAATCGTGAATCGTAAATAGGGATGGCTTGCGCGGACGCACAAACTCGTCGGCGGGCGGATGACGGGAAAGTTTTGAGAGTTAGTCTTGAAGACGGATTTCGCCCGTCATGTATGCGACGGCGCGACCCGCGATATTGACGCGTTCGCCGAGATGCTCGCAGAAGATTTCGCCGCCTCTGGCGGACAGTTGTCGTGCATGGAGTTTTGTTTTGCCGAGACGCTCAGCCCAGTAAGGCGTGAGCATCGAATGCGCCGAACCGGTCACTGGGTCTTCTGCGACGCCCGCGCCCGGAGCAAAGTAACGCGAAACAAAATCAACGGCGTCGCCCGGCGCGGTGACGATGACGCCCTGCGCGTCCAGATTCATCAAGCCATCCATGTTGGGCGTCAGGGCACGTATGTCGTCCTCCGCAGCGAAGACCGCAACATAGTCCCGATGCCGTAGAACTTCCGTGGGCGTGCGCCCCAACGCTTCGACCAAAAAAGGCGGCGCATCTGTCGGCGCGGGCGGCCACGCGGGAAAGTCCATCACCAGCAGTTCACCGTCAGGACGGACGTTTAATGCACCGCTCTTTGAAGAGAAGCGGACGGTCGGTTCCGAGTAGCCGAGGAAGTTGTACAGGACGAAAGCGGAGGCCAGCGTAGCGTGTCCGCAGAGGTCAATCTCGATGGTGGGCGAAAACCAACGGATGTCGAACACGTCGCCGTTGCGGACGAAGAACGCGGTCTCCGACAGGTTGTTTTCGAGCGCGATACGCTGCATCAATTCGGCGGGCAGCCATTTTTCCAGAGGGCAGATTGCCGCTGGATTGCCGGAAAAAACCGTGTCGGTGAAAGCGTCGATTTGATAGAGGGGAATGTTCATCGTCTTCTGTTTCAGGTTGTTCCTGCGCGGTCTGTTTCCATCGGGCGCGCGGGCAGTTCGAGATGGACGGTTAAGCCTTGCTTGGCGCCGGAGTCGAGTTTGATATTTCCGCCGAGCACGCCGAGCAGACGGTGTGCGATGACGAGGCCGAGTTCGTTCATGTTGGTGCCGCGTTCGTTGGGCGCGTCCAAATCGACTGGATCGAAGATGTGCGCGGGGTCGAGCAAGGGTTCGCCCTCGTCTGTGATTTCGATGCGGAAACGCGTCGAAGGTTCGACACCTACGCGGACTTTGACGTGTGCACCCGTGGGGCTGCGTCCGATGGCGTGCGCCAGAAAATTGTAGAGCACCTGCCGCAGTTTGCCTTCGTCGGAGACAATCGAGCCGAGTTCGGGCGCGGTGCAGCATTCGACTTTGACTTCCTGCTTCTGCGCCAAACGACCGACCGCCGCACACGATTCGCGCAACGTCTCGCGCAAACTGAACTCATGCAGAAACAACTCCGTCTGTCCGGCTTCGAGCCTTGAGAGGTCAACCAGTTGGTTAAGGCTCGTCTGCAACTGCAACCCCGAACCCTGAATCTTTTCGCAGAAGCGACGCTGCGGGTCGGTCAGTCGTTCCTGGTCGAGAAGGATTTCAGCGAAGCCGAGAATGGAGGTGAGCGGCGTGCGAAGTTCGTGCGACATGCGCGCCAGAAAGAGCGAGCGATAGCGGTTAACGCGTCGGAGTTCGAGATTGGCTTCTTCGAGCGCGGCGCTGCGTTGTTGTAGTTCCTCAACGAGTTGTTCGATGCGTCGGTGCTGTTCCTGCGTCTCTCTGACGCGTCGCGCGTTGCCGACGGCGATGATGATGGGCGCGGCGATGAAGCGGACACCGCGCAGAGCGGCGCGCAGACGTGCGGGCGAAGCCGAAACGGCGACGAGCGCGCCGACGATGTTGCCGCGCACGCGAATCGGCACGGCCACGCCCGCCTTCAGTTTTGCTGCTTCGAGCGCGCTTCGCACTTCGCGCACCGAAGCGTCGCAATCATTCTCCTCCGTTTCGTCAAGCCAAATCTGACACTCGCCTTCCCTCTTTTCGACGACGGAGGCCATCAATTCGCCGACGCGACGCGCCTGTGTTTCGTCAAGATGCGGATGAATGTAGAAGGCGCTTTCGCGTAGATGCCCATCCTCCGCGCGCAGGAAAGTGACGATGCAACACAATTCCCAATGACGCAGCAGGATGTCGGAGAAGTCCTCGCAGATGGATGCTTCGCCGTGATTTTCGCCGGGAGCAAAAGCCTGTGTGTAGAGGAGGTCGATTACTTCGGCGCTCATGGTGTGGAGTTCGCCGGAACCGACCACAGTGCTCGTTGGTCGCGCGTTGGCGTCTGCCTTGCTCGCGCTCTCTTTAGCTTTGGTCTTCTTTTTCTCGCTCATTTTTACGCGCAGCATCCTGCCACTCTCGCTTTCCTGACGAGGCCGAGACGCTCTATGTTGTCGAGAAGTTTCCCTGTGTCGAAAATATAGATGTGGCTCGCGCAAGTGTCAACCGATTGCGGAAGGCGGACACGCGAATTGCGGAATGCGGATTTCGGATTGCGGATTGACAGAACCCGTATGCAGTAGTCAGGAGGCCAGCATGCTTAATGCGGAAGGAACAGAAGAAACGACGCCGCGCAAAACGTTCAAAGTTTTTCTACTGTCTACTGTCCACTGTTCCCATTCCGCATTCCGTAATCCGCATTCCGCAATCCGCAATTGAGGTGTTCCGCAATTTGTCGTCATTGAGTTATCCTTGTGCATCCATGAAGGGTCAACTGCACGATCATCCGCTCGGCGAACTCATACGCGAAATCTCTGACAAGCGTCTGTCGGGCGCGTTGCGTCTCGCGCGTGAGCGCGTCAAGGCGGCGGTCTATTTCGACGCGGGCGAGATTGTTTACGCGCGCTCGAATCTCCGACTTCATCTCTTCGGCGAGTCGCTGCGACGTTGGAAGGTTGTCAGCGAAGAACGTCTTGCCAGCCTCGTCTCGGAAGGCATGACGGACGCCGAAATCGGCGCAAAGCTCGTCGCGGCGGGCACGCTCACGGATGAAGAACTCGCCAAACTTCGTACGCGGCAATGTGTGGATGTGCTGCGTCCGTTGCTTCTCTGGACGGATGGTGAATGGAATTTTGACCCGCGTGCGCGATTGGACGAAGAGGTGCGCGTTGCTCTGGATGTAAATCAATTGCTGCTTGAGGGCGCGCGCCGTCTGCCTCCTGATTTCGTCGTGCGCCGACTCGGCAACGCGGAAGAAATGGTGTCGCCTGTCGTCGCCGCCTCATCCTCCGCACCGACCGCCGAACTCCAACTCGCCACGACCGAAGCCTTCATCCTTTCGCGTGCCGAGACGGGTGCGCTCCGCGTCGGCGAACTCATTATGATTAGCGGTCTGCCGGAGGAGAGCGCGCGGCAAAACATCTACGCGCTCGCGCTCGCCGGATTGCTCAAGCGTTCCGCGCCGCCGCAAGCCTTCTCTGCCGACGCGCTGGCACAGACTCAGACGCGTAGCGCCGCGACCACCGCCGTCGTCAAGCAGAGCGACGCGAAGCCTGTTGACGAAAAGAAACCCACGGAAGCCGAAACCAAGCCGCCCGTCGAGGAGACTGCCGAGACGGTCTGGAATGCACAGGCGGAACTCGCCGCTTTATTCACACACGCCGAAGCGAACAACTACTACGCCACGCTCGACGTTGACCGACAGGCCAGCCCCGCCGACATCAAACGCGCCTACTACACGCTCGCCAAAAGATTCCACCCGGATCGCTTTCATCGAGATGCTGACGAATCTCTACGCACGCGCATCGAAAGCGCGTTCGCCAAGATTGCGCGCGCCTACGAAGTTTTGAAAGACCCGAAACAGCGTTCGTTCTACGACAGCAAACTCAAGAGCGCACCGAAACCCTCGGCGGCGCAGACGCCGAGCACGAAGGCGTCCAGCACTCCGGATGCCAACAAGCAGACGAAAGAGTATCGCGCGGAAGACGGTTTTCAGCAGGGACAAAACGCGCTCCGCCAGCGCAACTACGTCCTGGCCGTAACCTATTTCGGAGAAGCGGCGCGGCTCATGCCGAACACCGCGCGTTATCGCGCTTACTACGGCTACGCGCTCGCGCGCGAACCTCGCACGCGGCGTCAAGCCGAAGTCGAGCTACAGGCATCCATCGCGCTCGAACCGCGCAACGTCTCCTTCCGCGTCATGCTCGCGGAGCTTTATTCCGAACTCGGCCTCCGTAGTCGCGCCGAAGGCGAACTCGAACGCGCTCTCGCCATCGACCCGGAACACACGGGCGCGCGACGGATGCTGAGAAATTTGAAATTCTAGTCAGTCGTGATGAGTTCATTTCAAATTCCTTTTCCCGGTTGTCTTCACCTGGTCGCTTTGAAGTTTGAACCTTTAACCTTAAACTGAAAATCTATGTCGTCCATTCACATTGAGTTCGCGGAGAACGAACGGGTTGCGGCGGAAGCGTTCATGCGCTTGGCGACGACGACCGACGAGTCTGAGGGTTACGAGCGCCCGCATGCGTTACGCATCGCCAAACTGGCCGACGAAATGGCGAAGGCTTTTCGTCTCGCGCGTGCCGACCGTTCGGCTCTGCGCTTTGCAGCCTTGCTCCATGACGTGGGCGAGGCTGCGATGAAGCGCGAATACATCAAGCGACCCGGCCCCTTGAGCGAAGAAGAACGCCTCGACTTGGCGCGTCATCCCGTCATCGGCGAGCAAGAGGCGGCACGCGTCGGGGCGAGCCGCGCCGTGCAACTTCTCGTCCGTTGGCATCAGGAATGGTGGGACGGCGCGGGCTACCCGGACGCGCTCCGGCAGCAACAGATACCGCTCGCGGCGCGTATCCTGCGCGTCGCCGATGCTTATGCCGCGCTCACTGATGCGCGCCCTTTTCGTCCCGCTGGAACCGTGGACGAGGCGCGCAAACATCTCACGCAATGGGCTGGCCTTGAGTTCGACCCACACGTCGTGCGCGTCTTTCTCGCGCTCGAAGGATTCGCAGAACTGCGTTCGTATGCGCGTGCAGAGCAACAGGCAAGCGCAGAACCACGTCCGACCGTCGAGCAACGACCGACCGACGAAGTTTCTGCAACTACGACGAACCACGCTCCGGCAATGAATGAAACCGACACGGCGCACGCGTCCGCCGACGACGACGCGCCCGCACCAGCGACAACGGGAACGTCAGATACGACCGACTCCTCTGTTTCCAACGCGACGGAACAGACAAAAACACGCGAGCCGACTTACGAACAAGCGCCACGCAATCTCTGAAAATCGACATGACGCAACGCCACATCTTAGACACTGTGCCCGACGGATGGCTCGCTTTCGAGTTGAGCGTGCTGCGCCGTCTGAAGTTTCGTTCGGTGGTCAACCCCTTCGTGGGCGAGCCTGAGTTGGATGTCTATCTCAAACGTTGGGGCGTGCGCGTCGCGTCAAACGACGCCGCGCGTTGGGCTTGGACGAAGGCCGTTGCGCGCGTCGAAAACAACACCGAGCGTCTGACGACGGATGAGGTTGAAACGATTCTTGAGGACGCCTATGTGCCGCACCATCGTCTGCGGAACCACGCGTTGCGCCGTTGGTTCAACGAAACGGACGCGTGGTGGTTCGACAACGTTTACAAGGCGATAGAGCAACTCGGCAATCCCGTCAGACGCGCTCTCGCGCTCTCGCTCGGCATGATGGTCGGCGACTACGTTCACTCCTTCGATGAAGAGACGCGCGAACTTCGTCAACCGCTCTCGCGCGTCTTTCGTCGCCTGTGGGAAGCCGAACCCGCGCCCGTCAACAACCAGCAGCGCAACAGTGTCTCCAATAAAGAGGCGCGCGAATTTTTGGCCGCCGAGCAGTCCGATTTTCTTTTCCTGCGTTTGCCGCGTTCGGGTCTGCGCGAGCGTGCGCGCTATGCGCCGTGGGCGTGGCGCGAAGAATGGGTACGCGGTGGCGACGGCTTCTGGGATGAATTCGAGGGCGCACGCGCGGGTCGTCTCGGCACACGCGTCGAGACGCGCCAGCAATACCTACATCACGTCGAAGAACTGCTCGAAGCCGCCCTGCATCTCCCCGTTTGGGCTATCGCCCATGCCGAAGACGGCTTTCTTTCCACCGACGAACTCGTCGATACCGTCCGGCGCGTTCGCAAAGTAGAAACCATCTACACCAAAGACTTCTCCGAACTCCTCGGCGTCCGCGCGTCGATTATCATTGCGTAGTGTGCAGTAAGCAGTAAGCAGCAAAGACAGAAAAGCGGCAAGTTGAAATGGCTTGCCGCTTTTCTTTACGCTTGTTTTTGACCGCTGACCGCTCACTGCTTACTGCTTACTTTCCACGAACTATCACTAACGTCTGGTCGTCGCCTCTTTCTTCCGCGCCTGACCATGTATCTATCTCATCGAAGACGGCGCGGCGCATCTCGTCGGCGGAGAGGTCGCGTCGGTCAGCGACGAATTGGACAAGGGGTTTTTCGCCGTATTCCTCGCCGGACGCGTTTTGCGCTTCGGAGAGGCCATCGGAGAAGATTATGAGAAGGTCGCCGGATTCGAGCGTTGTCTCGGCTTCCTCGAACTTCGCCCAATCGAAGGCTCCGACCATCGTGCCGCCCGCCGACAATCTCTCGACCGTGCCGTCGGCGCGCAGGAGGATGGCGGCATTGTGGCCTGCGTTGGTATAACGCAATGTGCGTTGGCGGTCGTCGTAGAGCGCGAGAAAGAGCGTGGCGAAGCGGCTCGCTTCCGTGCTGCGGCAGAGTTGTCCGTTGATGCTCTCGACCATGTTTTCGACGGCGCAACTCGTATCGACGCCCGTCACGCCGCACGGCATTTCGATAACGTCGCTATCGCCGCCGCGCGTCAACGTCGTCGTCGCTGTTGCTGCTGTTGTCGCCGGAACGGTTGCGGCGAGACGTAAGCGTTCGGCGATAATCGTGGTCTGTGCGCGCAGCGTGGCTTGTAGGTTCGACATCACCAGCGAGGCCGAAAGACCTTTGCCGGACACGTCGGCCAGCGCAAAGGCGAAGAGTTCGGGGGAGACTTCGATATAGTCGTAATAATCGCCCGCCACGCCGCGCGCCGCGCGACACTCGCCCGCAATCTCTGCGGTCGCCAATGTCGGAATGCTGCGCGGGAAAAGTTGCGCCTGCACTTCAGCCGCGATTTCAACCTCGCGTTCAAGCCGTTCGTGTTCGACGCGTTCCTGCAAGAGCGACTGTATGTTGGCCGACATTTCGTTGAAGGCGACGGCGAGTTCGCCCAGTTGGTCGTGCGAGCGCACGCGCACGCGATGCGAAAAGTCGCCACGTTTGATGTATTCGGTCGCCTGATAGAGACGGTGCACGGTGCCCGTCACGGCGCGCGTCATCCATGCGGCGGAGATGACGGCGAGCAGTTCGAGCGCGAGAAAGAAGACGCCGATGAAAATCAATCCCGTACGCAAAATTCGTCCGAGTTTGCTCGCTCCCAAAGCACGACGGATGGCGTCGGCGGGCGTCCACGCAATCATGAAAGCGAAGCGTTCGGACGTTTGGCCGTTGAGCCAGTTCGCAACGTCGAGCGTGACGGGCGAGAATGAAGACCCCAACGGCTCGCCGAACTGGTCTCGGTCGGTCGGAAATGCGCTCCGGCTTTTTTCCCTTTCGACCGTTGCGTCGTCTCCCGCAATGGCGCGCGGCGCGTCCGGTTGTTGTGCGCTGTCCGTCGCTTCCGTGCGAATGTGTGCGTTCGCGCCTTCACCGTTGCCAGTGATGTTGATGCTATCCTCCGCGGGAAATATGTCTCCCGCGCGACCTTGAAAGAACGGATGCACACGCGCGCCCGCATGCGCGGTGTATTGTCGCAGGAGCGCGCGACTGAAAGGCACAACCAGCAGCAACGCGACGGACTGCTCGCGCGTCTCGCGTCGGACGAGCGCGCGGATAGACGGTGAGCCAAAGAACTCCTTCGCGTCGCTAGGCGGTACGAAAGTGATGCCGCCCCACTCCTGTTGTTGCTTCAAATGGCCGAGCGTCCATTCGGGAAGCGGTGCGCCGAGCGGCGTCCGGTCGTTGCCGACGCCGCGCATGTCCTCGCCGGAAGGTTCACTTGCAAACTGCGCCGACTCCGTGCGCGCGGCGACGGCGACATCGACGCCGCCCCTCTCACGCCACACAGCCACGCGCGCTCCCGGCAGAGAGGCTTGCAGGAGTACGGTTCGTTCGTCGAGCCATGCATTGACGCGCGCGTCGTCTGTGTTGGGCGGTAGCGCGTTGAAGGCGTCGGCGAGAAGGCGCGCGTTGTCGAGCGTCTCCATCTCCGTCTGTCTGACTTGCAAAGTGACGAGCCGCACCATGCCTTCAACCGACGTGCTCACGGCAAACAACAGACCGAGCACGGTGAGTAGCACAATCGGCGTCAGACCGATGAACAGATACGTGACCGCGAGACGCCAACGCACACGCCACAATAGACGTCCCTTCAACCAGCGCAGAGCCTTGAAACCGTAGTACAGAACCGTGCACGGCACGACGACCAATGTCAGCAGTTGCAGCAGACCGCCGACGATGTGGTCTTCATAAAATCGCGTGTCGCCGAACAAGAGGTTTAGTAAAAACAGCACCGTCGCAGCGACGGCCACGCGCGGCATCACACGCCGCAACCACGCGCGCACACGCGCCGCTCCGCTCGTTCTCTCCGATGCTATTTGCACACTCTCTTCCGGCATCTATGTTTTTGCGTCCGCTAGGATTGTCTCAGGATGTTCCGATGCTCAGGTCAAAAGTCAAAAGCAGTTGCTCTGACCGGAGTTGTTCTAGATTAACGATGCGGAGGGCTTGGATGTTCCTCGATGAAAGACGACGCAAACCGAGAGACGGTGACTCGCTCCGGCAACCTACGCCGGGCGTGCGGACGTTCGAGCGTTGCGCGACGCTTCTAACGCCCTTCTAACCTTCGGCCTCGCGCGCTATCGCCGCTTCACCGCCGACTCGCGCCGCCGCGCGTGCCAGCGACATCACGACGACAACGGCGATGATGGTCGCCAGAATCGCGTAAGTGTAGAGCGCGGCGAGGCTATCGTCTGCGCCGAGTAGTTCTTTGATGGTCGCCTTGATAGCTTCATTCCACGCGAGCGCCGCCACTAGTCCGAGCGAAGCGGATGCGAGCGTAATCATGGTTTGAAGAAGCATGCGCGTTTTGTTCATCGAGAAGTCTCCTGTTACCGGGAAAAGAGCTTTATAAGTTTAGGGTCTACCCATTCAATATCATTCGGGCAGGCGAGGGCTTCACTTTGAGTTGAACCGCTTGCGGCGACTACGCCGCCGCGTCAGTAGAAGAGGGGCATCGAATAATTGAACACCTCTACATTATCGCGAACTTCTATCATTTTGTTTGGCTCGCTGGTTCTGTAATCGCCGTGTCTGTCGTCAAAACGGAGTTTGTATGAATCGGCGGGCAAGCGTGAGATTTCGTAATTGCCTTCCTGATTCGTCATCCCTTGACCCCGACGAACGAATTTCCCGTTCTCCTTCCTCAATGCGCTCACTTCTACGCCCTCTATGGGCTGGCCTGTGTTTCCTCCCCTGACGGTTCCTTTGATGACGCCTTTTCCCTGCCCCGGCGAGTGAGAGGGGAGCATGAGAGACGCGACAACAACGAATGCAATTATTAGTTTCCAAACACTCATTAGGTACCCCGCGAGATTTTAGTCGTCGTCTTTTTGGGCAACGTCTTGGTTCACCAACGGTTTATAAGCCACGATGGCAACCACCGTGACAAATAATGCCAACGTGAGAAAATCCACCACCGTCGGAAACAGTTTTGAAGAACCTATGATGATTTCCCTGACGCCCCATAAGGCCGCTAAATAGCCGAGGCTGTTTGAAAGGGCTTTGCTGGTCTCTTCGCGTGTGGCGATATAAAAGAGAAAGACGAGTGCCATCGTGTAGAGCACGACGGCGGTTGCACGGACAAAGCGATGCCGTTTGAGAACCACCGAGAATTCGTTGTCGTTTCCTTCATCATTAAAAGAATAATGGTTGAAGCACGGGCCGAGGATGAGTTCGTTTATTTTACTCACGACACGAAGTTTGACAGTTCTGGGTTCGCCGTTTATTTCGTAACTGATACGAAAATTCAGAGGATACTGCTCGAACGGATAGAAGAAGGATTGAGAAGTATACGACAGTTTGATTATTTGCCTCTCATGAACCGGATTGGCCAAAGGAGTTGGAGAGGGTGTCGGCGTCGGGCTTGCGGTAGAGCTTACATTCGGGTTTGCTGCCGGAGTCGGTGTCGGAGTCGTCGCTCTAGTTGGGAGAGGCGTCGGGGTTGGAGTCGGGAGAGGCGTCGGCAGTGTCTTCACATCCAGCATTCGCTCGTAGAACGTGTTTTCGCTGTCGGAGGTGGCGGATTCAACCAGTAAAGTTTTCACAGAACCTCTGGAACCATCGCGCAGGATACGCAGGGTGCCATGAATTTGTCGCGACTCGGTATCCAGTCTTTCGAGCAGCAAAACCCCGCCCGCCTGTTCTTCGCCCGCGCAAGTAACAACGTCGCCACGCGTGTCCTGAATGTCCCAATAGGCCATCAAGCCGATAAAAACTGCCAAAAACAATATGCACAGCCAGAATAGCAAGGGCTTAATCCGGCTTTTGCTTTGACTATTTTTCTCCGGGGGTAACGTGCGCGTCTTACGTTTCCACTTCATGTAGGGAGTATTTTATTGAGCGCCGCGATAGCGCGTCAAGAACTTACAAGATTGAGAAACGCAACGCATCGCCGCAAGGGAAACTGAATCATCACGTCCTGACCGGACGTGAGAGCGATGCATATTCAGTCGAACTAAAAACTTTTCACGTCGCAACGCTTCACGTTCCATCGCTCAACGCGCGGACGTGTGCGCGTGCGGTTTGGCCGAGCGTGTCGAGGTTGTAGCCGCCTTCCAGACACGAAATCAGACGCCCCTCGCAGGCGTTCGCCGCCCACTCTTTGACCGTCCGCGTCATCTGGACGAAATCCGCGTCCTCAAGCAACAACTGTCCGAGCGGGTCGGCGGCGTGGGCGTCGAAGCCCGCCGAGATGATAATGAGGTCGGGTTTGAAGTTGGCGTCCATCTCTGCGAGCGCGGTGTCAAAGGTGCGTCGGTGCTGGCTCGCGGGCGTGCTCGCGCGCAGAGGGACGTTCAAGGTGTAGCCGCGTCCGCGTCCCATGCCCGTCTCGCCGCGCGTGCCCGTGCCGGGATACCACGGGTACTGATGCGCGGAGAAGAAATAGACGGAAGGGTCATCGTAGAAGATGCCCTGCGTGCCGTTGCCGTGATGCACGTCCCAATCGACGATGGCGACGCGCTCGACTTCGGATGCGTAGCGCGTCTGCGCGTAACGCGCGGCGACGGCGACCGAGTTAAAGAGACAGAAACCCATCGCGCGGTCGGATGTCGCATGATGACCGGGCGGTCTGACGGGGAGAAAAGCGTTCGTCGCCTCGCCTCGCATCAAGGCATCGACGGCGCGACACGCCGCGCCCGCCGCGCGCAAGGCTGCATCCAACGAACGCATCGAGACAATCGTGTCCGCATCCAGATAACCGATTCCTTCGCTGACGGCGCGCTCGACGCGTTTGAAGTGCTGCGGCGAATGGCACGCCTGTACGTCGCCGCGCGGCGCGGGCGGCGCTTCGAGTTCCAGCAGTTGCGCCCACAACTCCGCGTCGCCCCTGAGCGCATCCATCACGACGCCGTAACGCTCCGGTCGCTCCGGGTGGCCTTCGCCCGTATCGTGCTCCGCGTAAACCGGATGATGAACAATGGCGGTCTTCATGCCCTGATTATGCGAGAGCACTCCGGCGAGGTCAAAGGCGGAAGACAGTAAACAGTGTGCAGCGAGCGGTAAGCCGTCAAAACACAAATCCACCTCCGGCTTTTACTGCATACTGCTTACCGCTCGCTGCACACTTTCTGGTAGAGCATGAAATTAGTACGCCCGTCTCTCAAAAGCTTCCAGTAATGGCCTTGTGCAATTCGTCGAAAGGGGCTTAAATGTTGAGAAAGCGGCTGTTTCGGGTGAATCTGTGCGGTGTTGAGGGAGCGGAATGGCATTTGCAGAATTAAGGCGCGACACGGACGAGACATCTCTCCCGCAAACCATTCAAACGAGACGGATAAGGAGCTATTTTGAACATGAAAAGAATTCTCGCATCACTCTTATGCTTGATGCTGCTGGCGACGGCACTGGTGCCGGAAATTTACGGGCAAGACCGTCGCAGGCGTTCGCGCTTCGGTCGCAAGGCGCGCACGGCGGCCATCATCGCGGGCGGCGCGGGCGCTGGCGCACTCATCGGCGGCAAGAAGGGCGCGGCCATCGGCGCGGGCGGCGCGGGGCTTTATGCTTTCAATCGACGCGCGGCGCGACGTAACTTCAAAGGCAAGACGCGCACAGCAGGCACTGTGCTAAGCGGCACGGCGCTCGGCGCGGGCGTCGGCGGCGCAGTCGGCGGCAAACGCGCGGCAGTGGTCGGCGCGGCAGCAGGCGCGGGCGGTTCATATCTCTACCGACGCAGTCAACGACGACGCACCGTTCGCCGTCGCTACTAAACAAACCGGAGGGGAGCGGTCGTGAAGTTTCGCCGCTCCCTTCGCTTATTCCATCCTCGCCGGAAGTTGCCGGAAGGCATCCCGTCAGATTAATCTAACCTCGCAGACGATTCAGACACCATTCAAGACGATTATCAGGAGAAACACTTTTATGTCACAAGAAGAAGAGAGGCAACGTCGAAGCCGCGTCGTGGTCGAGACGCCGACGGCGCGCCGCGAAGTTGTCCAGACGCAGACCACCACACACGTCCCCGAAAAATCTGGATTTTCAACCGGCATGGTCGCGGCAGTTGCGCTCACGGCGATTGCCGCCACCGCCATCATCTTCCTCTTTCTGATGAACCGCGAGGACGACACGCGCAACACCAACGTCAGCGTCACGACGCAGGCGACGCCGATACCGCAGCCCTCCGTCATCATTCAACAACCAGCCGTGCAGCCGACGCCCATCATCATCGAACAACCGTCAACCATCTCGCAGCCCGCGCCCGTCATCATTCAGCAACCCGCGCCCGACACGACGACGACCAGCGTGCCGCCCGCCACCGCGTCGGCTCCCGCCGCGAGCGTCCCGGATGATTCGGCGATTCAAACACGATTAAGCAAAACGATTCAGGACGATTCGACGCTCGCCGCCACCGACATCATCGCCACCTTCAGCGACGGCAAAGCGACGCTCACAGGCACGGTCGATTCATCCAACATCAAAAGCCGCGCCGAACGTCTCGCCATGACCGTCAAAGGCGTGCGCCGCGTCGATAATCAAATCGTCGTCTCCGGCGGCGGTGCCGCAGCGACCACCACCACCACGCCCTGACACCAAACTTTTATTCGTCAAAGAAACAACGCGCCGCGATGCAGCTTCGCGGCGCGTTCTCTTTTTTGTCCAAACTAAATCAAGCTCAAACGGCATGCGTGCCCGTTTGACGAATCGCTGCTGCTCAATAACCTTCCGTATGACGCCGCAGCCACTCGTTCAACTCATCTTCGCTCGGCTCGCGCCCCAACTCACCGCGCAGACGCCCCCGCAGATATTCACGCTCATCCTTCACAGCATCTTCGAGTCCCGCGCCGTCGGCCCCGTCCGCCGCGTCTGGCACATCTTCATCGCCGCAGTAGAACATGCCCTTCTCAAGCAATTTTATCGTCGCGTCCGTATTTTGCTGCTGCGAAAACATTCTCGTCCACCTCCAAGCTTTTATCCGCCCACTCTCAATCAATCACCCGACGGAAAACTCAAACAATCAATCCACGCGAAACCGGCTTCAACTACGCGACTGCGACAACCCTTATCTCGCGCGTCGCCAAAGACATTTCGACCGCGAGGCTCGCCGCTTCACCGCGAACGAGCACGCGCCGCTCATGGGCGTTCGCGTAAAATTCCACATCTTCAATCAAACACTCGACGGGCGCAGGCCACACTCTCGTCAAACCCTCCGCGTCGCGTCCATCTCCGTGCAGCGCGCGAATCTCTTGAGACAGCACTTCCTTGTCAGCGTCGCTCGCGTCTAACTCCGTCACGGCGACCGCTTCCGGCAGCATCCCCATCTCGCCGTCCAGATAAATCGTCCAGACGAAACCGATGTCCAGAACCAACTGCGCCGCCATCGTGTCGAGAAAATAACCGAGCACGGTCGTGCCAATCACATGCGCGATCACATGGTCTTGATGCTTGCTCGTTTCATGCGGCAACCACTCCGGCATCGTCAAACACCACTCCAAAACAACCCGCGCCACGGCAACATGGTCGCCGACTCAACCCCTTCCGCGACTTCACACAAGCGCATGCTTCTCATTTCAAACGGTTCGCGCATAGTACGCGCAACACGCAGACAGGCGCAAGAGCGTCGCCCTCATGCGAGCGTCGGTCTATCCAAAATCTTCTGTCCAGACCGTCACGACTCGTCGCGTCTCTAAGGCGGCGTCTATTCGTGTGTCGGAATTTTGTAACGCAAAAGTTCGCGCGATTTGAACGTCGCCAACAAGACCGCGACGAGACAACCGATGCCGCCGATGACGACCGACAGAGGCGCGCCCACCGCACGCGCGACCAGTCCCGCTTCAAACTCTCCGAGTTGCGGCCCGCCCATGAAGAAAATCATGTTGACGGAAGTCATGCGTCCGCGCAGTCGGTCAGGCGTGATGAGTTGTCTGATAGTTTGACGAATGACGGTGCTGACCGTATCCGCCGCGCCCGACAAGGCGAGCATCATCAGCGAAAACCAGAAGACGCGCGACAGACCGAACAGCAGCGTCGTCGCACCATAGACCGCTACCGATGCCACGACCCACACGCCCGGCTTTTGCCAACGCGGTGTGCGCGCCATCAACAGCCCCGCCACGACCGCGCCCGCCGCCGGAGCCGCCGCAAGGAGTCCGTATCCTTGCTCGCCGACGCGCAGAATGTCTGCCGCGAAAATCGGCAGGAGCGCGGTCGCCGACGCGAAGAACGTCGCCACGAAATCGAGCGTCATCGTCTGCACGATGATGGGCGTCCGCCACACAAACTTCAAACCTTCCACCAGCGCATCAAAACTCACGCCCGCGTTCTTCGTCTCCGCATCGTCCATGCCCGTGCGCCCGCTCGCGCTAATCAACAGCACCGCCGCAATCACCGACAGAAACGTCGCGGCGTTCACCGCATACACAACCGCCGGACTAAAACGCGCCAGCACCAACCCCGCCAACACCGGCCCCGTCACCATCGCCACCTGAAACGCCACGAAGCTCAAACTCACCGCGTTCGGAAAATCTCTCGACGGGACGAGCGCAGGGAGTAGCGCCTGCCGCGCCGGAGCGTCGAACGCCGTCGCCGCCGACGAGATGGCCGTCAGAACAAAAATCGGCCACACCGCAGTCAACCCCGAGGCCGTCACAACGGCCAGCACACCCGCGCTCAACAACATCACGCTCTGCGTGCCGAGCAACAAGCGTTTGCGGTCAACCGCGTCGGCCACCACACCTCCCATCAACGAACACAGGATTATCGGCACGACCCTGACGAGTCCCACCATGCCGAGCGCGAACGCCGATTTCGTCAACAGGTAGACGTGCCAGTTGATTGCCACCAACTGCATCTGCGAACCCGTGATGGAGATGAATTGCCCGCCCCACATCAGACGAAAATCACGATGACCGAGCGCAGCAAACGACCTGCGACGCTCAGGCGGAGGGGTCTTGCCGGACGGTTCGACCGGAGCGGAATGAGAAGGAACTGACACTAAATTTTTCGCCACCTCTGGAAAACTACTCTGACCACACTAAAACCCGACGCCAACGTTTTACCCGATATTGTTTGTGATTTTGTGTCTTCGACGTGCGAGCCGTCTTCTTTACCACAACCTTGCTTGCCAAACAGGATTGACGAAAAAAGATAGTCGCGAGTTCGATTTGAAATCGAACTCGCGACTATCTTTTCACCAAACGAACGACTCCTAAGCGGTCGTTTTACGTTTCAGGCACTTTTGCTCTACTTACACTTCGAGTAACCGCAGTCGCGGCAAAAGTCGCAGCCGGAGGCGTGTTCCATCTGGCCGTGACATTCCGGGCAGACGCCGATGAGAGGATTCATCTTTGCGCCTGCTCTTGCGACGTTTGTTGTTTCTCCGGCGGCGACCGTCGGTTGCGCGTAGGCCGCTGCGCGTTCCGAGTCGGGTTGGTTTTGCAGGCGTCGGTGCGTGAGCATGATGCACTCGGCGACGGCCTGTTCGGGACTCGTCAAGAGACGCTCGTTGAACCAGACGGCGTGCGTGCCCGTTACCTTGTTCAAACTGCGCGCCACTTCGCGCGCATCGAAACCGCCCCGCAGCATCTTGGATGCCAACAAACCGACGCCGCCCGAAATCGGCCCCGTGGCGAACACTTCGAGAATCATATTTCCGTCATGATTCACCGTCACGTAGAGATTCGCGCCGTCGAAGGGAATCTGCCACGTCGCGCCGCGCAACTCGCGCGGGCGTTCGATGTTGACCGCCTCAATCGCCTTCGTCGCACGCGCCACCGCCGCCGCATAGGTCGGCTCAGCCGAGATTCCAGTTGACGGAAGTTCACCCATGTCCGTCGTCGTTTCGGTCAACGCGGCTTCGGCGACGACGGGCGGGTCGCAGGCCGTCTCGCCCTTCGGCTCCGCGCCTTTGACGGTCGTCAACACTTGCGAATCGCGCGAGCCGTCGCGGTAGTAGCTGACAGCCTTGCAGCCGAGTTCGCGTGCGAGACGGTAGAGATGGTCAACCGATTCGACCGTATCGTCTGCCGCGCCGTTACAGGTCTTCGAGACGCCGTTATCGACGTTGCGTTGCGCGGCGGCGAGCACATGGACGTGCTGCTCTGCGGTAATCGACATCGCGGTGATGAAGTAATCCGGCAGTTCCGCTTCGTGAGCGACGACGAATTCAGCCGCGCGGTCAATCGACTCCTGATTGGTCTGGTCAACTTCGATGCCGAGCGCCTCTGCGGCGAGCGTGTGCACGTATGTGCGTTTGCCGATGGTGTCCTGTCGGACGTAAGCCCAGGAGAAATTCGGCTCGACGCCCGAAGATGTTTCGGCGACGAGCGAGATAGTGCCCGTCGGCGCGATGGTCGTCACTTCGTAGTTGCGCGGGCTGAGCATGTCGGAGGAAACGCCGATTTCGTCGCGCAAGAATTCGTCGTACAAATCCTTGTTCGGATGATACTCCGCGAAGACGCCCTTCTCCGCGCCCAGACGGCACGACTCCATCCACGCCTCGCGGCGCACAAACGACATCACTTCGTCCATCAAATCAATCGACGCGGGCGAGCCGTAAGCCAGTTTGAGATGGAGGCAGAGGTCTGCGAAGCCCATCACGCCGAGACCGAGCGGACGCGTACGTTTCACCACGTCGTCGATTTCGGGCAGCGGCCACGCGCACACGTCAATCACGTTGTCGAGAAAGCGCGTGCACCAGCGCGTCGTCTCCGCAAGGCGTTCCCAATCGACGCGCGTGTCGGCGTCGTAGAATTTCGCGAGGTCGATGGAGCCGAGGTTGCATGAATTGTTGAAGTGCAAAGCCTGTTCGGCGCAAGGGTTGGTCGCGTAAATCGGCCCCATCGACTTAATCATGTGATTGCGTCGATTGATTTCGTCGATGAAGATAACGCCCGGCTCTGCGTAACGGTGCGCCGAGGCGACGATGCGATTCCAGATGTCGGGCGCATAGACCATGCCGGGACGCGGCGGCGCTTCGCGCACAGCGTTCGACAAATCGGCAGACTCGAAAGCCGCGCGGTCGCGGAAGGTCACGGTTGAACCGTCTGCGCGACGATAGATGGCGTACTCGTCGTTCTGCACGGGGTCGAAAATTGGCTCGTTCCACGATTCGCCATCAAAGCTCAGTTGATACCATTGCTCTTTATCGACGGCCTCGAAAAACTTATCCGTCACCGTTACGGAGATGTTGAAGTTGGTCAGACTGTGCTGGTCGTTTTTGGCATGAATGAAGCGGAGCAAATCGGGGTGGTCAACGCGCATGATGCCCATGTTGGCGCCACGTCGGACACCGCCCTGTTTGACCGTATCGGTCGTCGTATTGAAGATGTTCATGAAGGAGACGGGGCCGGAGGCGACGCCGTGCGTCGAGCGCACCATCGCGCCCGCCGGACGTAGTTTCTCGAAGGTGAAGCCCGTGCCGCCGCCCGTCTGATGGATGATGGCCGCGTCGGTCGCCGTCTTCATAATGCCCGCAATCGAATCCGGCACGTCGAGCACGAAGCAGGCCGCCAGTTGGCCGTTCGGCTTGCCCGCGTTGACGAGACACGGCGTGTTCGGCACAAACTCACGACGCAGCATGATGCCCGCCATTGTCGAGTAAAACTCGTCGCGCTTCTGCTCCTGCGTCTCCGCGAGACTGACGTGCCCGACGACCCGCCGCACCACATCCGGCCACTCTTCAATCGGATTCCCCTGCCCATCCTTCAAGCTGTAGCGCTTGCTGATGACGCGACCCGCGTTTAGCCCGATTGTCCGGTGACTTTCTGAATGCGCGCCCGTAATGTTAACGGCTGGATTTCTCCGGGGGGCATTCGGCTCGACAACTGTACTCATCTTCAATTTGCCTTTCCCGCGCTCGTTGGGGGGCGCGAGGCGTCGTAAATGTATCTCAAAAAAACTTGGCGCGACTGTGGTTCGCGCCCTGCTCGGTATGTATACGGGAACTGCGGCTGGACAGGGACGAAAAGCGACAGAATCCCTATGCGGCCAAAGCCGTCCGTGGCCTTTTGGCCGATCACTCTCTCCGTCCTGAGCGGAGCGCAGACTACTACGCTTCTGTAGCAGTTGTCAACAAGATATTGTGGCGGTCTTTCTTTTCAATCCAATAGAGGGGACATATTGAGATTTTACATTAAGATTACGCGGCGGGCAATTCGGCATCCGGCGGGCTATCATTTTGGCGATTTCGACGTGTCACAGGTTTGACGCGACGCGCATCTAAACAGAGTAGTGCGGCGGGTTGTCGGACGGGGCGACCGACGGGCAAAATGTGTTTAAGAAATAATTTTTAATCGAGAGAAGGTAGAGAGTCGAGGGGAGACATTGGACGAACAAAAAGAGACGAGAGGCGACATGCTTGTGCATGCGACGGCGGCGGACAACTATGTGCGCTGCATGGCGGCGGTGACGACCAATGCGGTCGCCGAGGCGGCGGAGAGACACAACACGTCTTATACGGTGACGGCGGCGCTCGGACGCACGTTGACGGGAGCGTTGCTGCTCGGAGCGGGTTTGAAAGAGTTTGACCGACTGACCGTGCAGATTGAATCCAACGGCCCTGTGGGCAGCATCACGGCGGAGACGAATGCGCGCGGGCAGGTGCGCGGTTACGTTCGCAATCCGAGAGCGGATGAACTGCTCACCGACGACGGAACTTACTTGCTCGATGAGCGCGGAAAATTCAGTGTCAGTTCGGTGGTCGGAAGCGGGATGCTTTACGTGACGCGTGAATCGGGTTTCGACATCGGACTCTATCGTGAGCCGTATCGTGGCTCGGTGCCGCTTGTGTCGGGCGAGATTGGCGAGGACTTCGCTTACTATCTAACGAAGTCTGAGCAGATACCTTCCGCCGTGCTGCTCGGCGTGCTGGTGCGTGCAAAGGAGACGGGTGAAACGTACGTCGAGGCGGCGGGCGGTTTAATCATTCAGATGATGCCGGGCGCGGATGAAAAACTGATTACCCGACTTGAAGAATCAATCATGAAGATGCCGCACACGACGAGTTTGATACGCGAAGGCGCGCAGCCCGTGGACATGCTGCGGATGGCGCTCGGCGATGTCGGCTTCGAGATGCTGGACGAGCGCGCGGTGAGTTTTGCGTGCCCGTGCTCGCATGAGCGCGCCGTGTCGCTCATCTCGTCGATTGACGGGACGGAACTTGAGTCGATGCTGCGCGAGGATAAGGGCGCCGTGATGACGTGCCATTTCTGCAATTCAACTTACAACGTCGATGAAGCGACGTTGGCAAACATTCTTCAGGAGCGGACGGCGACGAAAGAATGAATGGACTGCGACGCCGAAAGAGGCTTTTAGTCACCACTGTCTTCAAGATGAAAAGGCCGGACATTGAGCGTCCGGCCTTTTGGCGTTCTGGTCGTGAAAGTTCGGCTTACTGCGACGAGGAAGACGGATTGCTTGGGAGAAGGTCGTAGTTGCCGAGTTCGCGGTTGTGCGTGTCGAGCGCGCCGATAGCGTCGGAAGTTTCTTCGAGCATTTGTTTGGTCATAGCGATGGAGTCGCTTAGTTGCTCAAAGTCGAGCGCGGAGACGCGTTCGGGCGTCGGCAGGGTGACGACTTGATCGTTGACGAGGCCGAAGAAGTTTTCGATGGATTGCAGTTGTCCCTCAACAAGTTTGACGGAGCGTTCGAGTTCATTGAAGGCGGCGATGCGTCGTTTGAGAATTTCGACGTTGGCCTGTTGAATACGGCGCGAACGGTCGTCGGTGGCGGCTTCGACGGCGCGCGTGGCGGCGGTCAACTGGTTCTGCACGGCCTGCCGATTGATGGAGCGCAAGTGGTTTTTGCGTCGGCGATAAACGTCGAGCAGGTCGACGAAATCTTCCCAACGTTGCTCAAGACTTTTGATGTTCATCGGGAGGTCTTTCGCGCCCGTGAACTTTAGATAGTTGTCGAAAATCTGCTTCTTGAGCCACTTGAGATAGAGCACGGCTTCGCGTTCGCGCGGGTCGAAGCTCTCGATGAGCTTGTCGCGCATGCGTTCGCGCAGTTTGCGTTGATGGTCTTTGTTGCGACGGTCAACTAGGCGTCGATAGATGGTGGTGGCTGGCACGGTGGCGAGATACGCGCCTTCGGCGACGAGCGCCGCCGCGAGCGGAATAACCGAACCCGTGTAAGCCGCAGCGACGGCGAAGCCCGCCATGCCCCAGAAATTCACGGGTTCCTTGACCGCCTCTTTCAAGTATTCAAGACTAATCTTTCTGTCCGCCATAAACTTCGATTCGTGTAATAGTTCAATCAATGATGTCGGTGCTCTGCTTGCGTCGCGCAGGCGAACTTATCAACTGCTGCTGCCGGATGCGCCTTCGTCGCCTGCGGTCAACGCCGGAGTTTCGCGCGTCGTGGAACTTGGCAGGAGTCCCATCTGCTGTTTGTATTCGAGCAACTTATCATGCAACTGCATGTCCTGCGCCTCGCGTTCGATTTCGTGCATCTGCGAATCGACGGAGGCCGCGCCGAGTTGCATCTTGGCTTCGGCTGAAGCGACGCGTCGGTCAATCTTGTCGCGCATCTCATTGAAGGTTCCGGCATCGTCGCCGAGGTGGAACGACTCCATCGTCTGCGCGAGTTGCTCTTGCAGTTTGGCCTGCTTCGACTGGTTGATAAGCTGCATCGCTTCGGCGGTGCGTCGCTGCATTTGCAAGACGTAGTTGTCGCGCGCCTTGAGAGCTTGTTTGGATGCGTTGGAGGCGTGGTCTAGTTGCTGCGATGTTTTTTGGAGGTCGATTTGCGCCTGTTGGAGTTGACCGATGTAGGCGGTGGCGATGTCGTCGCGCCCCATCTTGACGGAGGCTTTGATTTTGGAATCCAAATCGACGACCTGCTCGGCGAGTCGCTCCTTGTTTTTGGCGAGCAGACGTTCGGTTGCCATCACCTGCGCGACGGAGTTGTTCAATTCAGGCACGCGGTCGCGCATGTCGCGGATGGTCTGTTGAAGAATCAATTCGGGGTCTTCGGTCTTCTCGATAATGCCGCCGAACAGTGCGCGCACGGAACGCTTAAACCTCGCCCAGACACTCATCTCTTCTTATCCTCCAACCAACGAGCCGCGCCATGCGCCGACTCTAGAAGTCGTCAATCAATTTTTATCCCGCACGAAAACCTTCGCTTATCGCCAATGCTTGTACGTCTCTCCGCGCCGTCGGGTTGCACTTTCAAACTCTCGAACGACGCCCAAACAGCTTTCAAATTGAGTATAGCAGGAACGGATAAAATTGCGGAATGCGGATTTGGGATTGCGGATTGAAAAACTCGCTGTCTTTTAATCCGCAACGGGAAATCCGAAATCCGCAATTCAAAACCTTCCGATGTCGCGGCGGTAGTGGAGGCCGTCCCAGTGGATGCGTGCAGCGGCGTCGTAGCATTGGCGAAGCGCGTGGTCGAGCGTCGCGCCCGTGGCGGTGAGACCGAGGACGCGCCCGCCCGCCGTCGCGAGTTCGCCCGCGTCTGTGCGGCGTGTGCCCGCGTGAAAGATTCGGACGCGCGTAAATTCGCGTGCGACGGTATCAAGGCCGTCGATGCGTGCGCCGGTTTCGGGGCGTTCGGGATAGCCACGCGCGGCGAGTACGACGCAAGCGGAGGCTTCTTCAGTCCACTCAATTCGCAACTCGCCGAGACGCCCGCGTGCCACGGCATCGAAGATTTCCGCCGGATTCGTCCGAAGGCGGACGAGAATAGCCTGCGCCTCAGGGTCGCCGAAACGCACGTTGTATTCGAGCACGCGCGCGCCTTCCGGCGTCAGCATCAGACCGATGAAGAGGACGCCGCGAAAGCGTAATCCTTCGTCGCGCGCCGCCTGCAAGGTCGGTTCAACAATCTCACGGACGACGCGCGCCGTGGTCGCTCCGTCGAGCACATCAGGCGCGGTAATCGCGCCCATGCCGCCCGTGTTCGGCCCCGTGTCGCCTTCGCCGACGCGTTTATGGTCGCGCGCGGCGGGCATCAAGGCGTAGTCGCGTCCGTCCGTCCAGAGCAGGAGCGAGGCTTCGCGCCCCTTGAGCGTCTCTTCGATGACGATACGCCCCGCCGCTTCCGCGCCGACGCGCCCGCCCGACATCAACTCCGCGACCGCCGCTTCCGCTTCCACGCGCGAACGCGCGACCACGACGCCCTTGCCCGCTGCCAATCCGTCGACTTTGACGACCACGGAGGCGTCCGCGTCGCCAAACTCGCCGCGACGCAGAATCTCGCGTGCTTCGTCTGCCGAAGCCGCGACGCGAAAACGCGCCGTCGGGATGCTGTGTCGCTGCATGAACTCTTTGGCGAAAACTTTGCTCGCTTCGAGTTGCGCCGCCGCACGGCGCGGCCCCGCGACGACGAGGCCGCGACGCTCAAACTCGTCGGCCAGTCCGGCAGCGAGCGGCGCTTCGCTGCCGACGATAGTCAAGTCAATCCGTTGGTCGGCGGCAAACTCGGCGAGTGCGTCGATGTCCGTCGCGCCGACGGCGACGCATTCGGCGACCTCGGCGATTCCGGCGTTGCCGGGCGCACAGAAGATGCGGCGTTGAATAGCATCGCCTCCATGTTGCTTGAGCGTCCAGCAGAGCGCGTGCTCGCGACCGCCCGAACCGACGACCAGAATCTTCATGCTGAAAATGAATCTCCGAGTTTGACGAATTGTGCCGACGAGGAACGAGGCGGATGCTGTCACGCCCGTCATGCCCTGTCAAGGACGGCAATCAGGCGTCCGTTTCATGTCTCGACGCCGCCCGTGACCGCAAAGACTTGACACAGTTTCGTGATAGCTATAACTTGGCTATTACAAGCCGACGGCGGACGAAGAACCGGTGGCCTTACATTGCGGTCTGCCACGCTGCTTTATAAGCGAGACTCTCCGGTTCAGTAGTTCGATTTGATGCGTTGTTAAATTCCGTCGCGCGCATCAGTTTTTAACTGGTCATTTCCCTCGTAATGATTATAAGGGTCTACAACTAGACACTTCGCGGCGGCCTTCCTCACCGATGCCGGAAGCCGGAAGTGCTCATCGGGGTGGGGGGTTTATCATGTCACAAGTACACGCTGATGCTGGCAACTCGAATGGAGAGTGGAGTCAGTCCGAGGTGGAGTTCCAAGACCGCGCTATTCATTGCGTCGATTGCGGTGAGGATTTTACGTGGACGGCTGGCGAACAGGTCTTTTTCCACGACAAAGGTTTGAAGAACGAACCGAAGCGATGCAAGCCCTGCAAGCAAGCCAAGAATGAACGTCTCGCGGCCATCGCTGCCGCACAGGCCGCAGGCGTGCGGCAACGCATCGAAGTTTCCGTCAATTGTGCACAGTGCGGCCAACAGACCACAGTGCCTTTTTACCCGTCTCAAGGACGGCCTGTTTTTTGTCGCTCCTGTTTCCTGGCAGGTCGCACGACAGAAAGCTAAGAACGCTGGTTCGCAAACAGCGCCGTCAACAAAATTCACCCCCGGCAACTCCACATCGCGCACCTCTCTCCCCGATTGAATGCGGCCATGTCAGGCCGTATTGTGTGCAAAACGGAGACGCCGCCTGCGAGAGAAGCCGCAAATAATGAATCGTCGTCGGACGGCTGCGATTTATTATTTGCGGCTTCTTTCGCAGAGGAAACGGTTTGAAAGGCTCGCGCATCTTCTGCTATTGTGACACGCATGCGCGCCGCCACGCTCCCCTCCGGCTCGACGAATTGACGCCGGATTCAAAACTCACACGTACTCAGTCGGCGCGACGAATTGTTGCCTTTGTGAACGACGAAAACGGTGGCTTTCGTCAAGATTCATCTCCCGCAAAATTCCTGTCAGAAAGATAAATTTATGAAGTCACTTTTCTCTTTAAGCATGGCGTTTCTGCTTGTGGCGGTCGCGTGTCAAACGCCCGCCGTCGCACAGTCGAGGAGGCAGCGTTCGAGTTCGGCGCAGATTGAACTGCCCGTGCCGCCGCCGTCTGATTTGCCCGACGCGACGCTTGACGCGAATCCCGACGAGGGCAAAGTCTACGTCTGCCGCGACCAGAAGGAACCGTTGGCCGACGATGCGGCGACGACGGGAGAGACGAAGACGGAAGAGGCGTTTTCGAGCGCAGATGTCACGACCAAAGCCGTCATCACGTCGAACCCGCATCCGCGCTACACGGAAGAGGCGCGTTGGAACGGGACGCGCGGCAGGGTCAGGCTTCGTCTCTTGCTCGCTGCGACGGGACGCGTCTCGAAGGTCACGGTGCTGCGAGGTCTGCCGGACGGTCTAACACAGAACGCCGTCGCCGCCGCCTGCAAAGTTCAGTTCACGCCCGCGAAGAAAGACGGCCAGACGGTTTCGCAGTACATCACGCTCGAATATGGTTTTCATATGGACGACTACCGACCGCTCTTTATTCGACGGCGACCGCCCACGTTCTATTCATCGTCCGACAATTTTGCTTCGGAAAATTTCACTTCGGAGAATTTCACGCGGGGCAATTTCATGTCCGGCAATTTCGACGCCTCTCCTGTCTCCTTCTATTTTCCGAGTTGCCTCTTGCCGCGCCTGCGCTTCCGTTGATTCCGACAGACGCCCGACGCGCTTCGACGGGCACGCAGCGCGCATCAACAGACACCAAAAGAGCGACGAGTGATGGCTATCACTCGTCGCTCTTTTCAACTTTCGTCGGCATGTGGAGTAATCGCGGTTTGTGTGATAGAGTTTGGAATGTCCAAGCCTTTGGTAGTGTCTTGAAGGTTGCACATAACAAAATCCAATTTCATTTTAGCGCCGCAGCCTTCCGTCCAGCCGCTTTAACAACAAACAATTGCCAGTAGCGTTCTCAAAACGCGCCCGCGCAAGGCGCAGAGTCGTGCATGAAATCACGTTTTGATAAAATCAAGAAGGCCATGCCCGAACGAGACCCGGCAGATGCGCCTGCCGGAGCGGTCGTCGATTTCTCCGACGCGCGCCAACAACATAACCAACCCCGACGCGCCTCCTACAACGCCGCCAGCAGCAACATCAATCCCGCCGCGCTCGGCAAAGAGATTGCGGAGGCGCGCGAACTACTTGAACAGGGCTTAACGAGCGAGGCCGAGACGCGTCTACGCAAGGTCGTGGCCACCGCGGGCGCGCGGCAGAATGCATCTCTTCTGGCACAGGCGCGTTGCGCGCTCTCCGAGGCGCTCAGCATGTTCGGGCGTTATCGTGAATCGCTCGAAGCCGTCGTCATGTATGAGACGCCCGAAGCGCGCACTCAATTCGATGCCGAACTTGAGGTATCGCTACGCGTTCAAATCGGACTCGCCTACAACTACACGGGCGACCATCCGAAAGCCATCGCGCTTCTCAACGCCACGCTTCAACACGAACTCGCGGGCGGCGGTTCCGACATGCATCTCGGCGCGATTTACAACGCGCTGGCACGCGTCTATCGCACCATTAGCGAGCACACCATCGCGCGCGATCACGTCCACAAGGCGCTCGAACACTACCGTCGCACAGGCGACTGGCGCGGGCTGGCCGAATCATATATCGGCATCGCCACTGCCGACATGCAGGAAGGCGCTTACGAAACTTCGCTCGAAAATTACAAGCAGGCTCTGAAACTCGTCGGCCATCATCCTGCGCCCTACCTGCTCGGCAAGTTGTACGGCAACATGGCGGGTGCCTGCTGGTTTCTCCGTCGTCCGCATGACGGCATCGCCTATCTCGAAAAGGCTATCAACTACTACGAGCGCACAGACCACACGACCAACGCCGCCATCGGCTACAACAATCTCGGCATCAATCTCATTCTCGTCGGCAAGTGGGAACGCGCGCACGAAGTTCTCAAGCGTGCGCTCTCGATAGCTTCGGAAGCCAACGAGAACAGCGCGCAAGTGCCGACGATTCTGGAATCGCTCGGCGAGTTGCAAATGCTGCGCGGCGATTTGGATGAAGCAAAATCTCTGCTCGAACGTGCCGTTAAACTCTCCATTGAGAACAGCAATAAGTGGTACGCCGTGCAGGCGATGCGGACGCTCTGCCGTTGTCTGCTCGCGATGAATGATACGGCGAGCGCACTCGTCAAAGGTGAAGGCGCGTTGTCGCTGGCCGAGCGCATCGGCGACCGTCAGGCCATCTGCGAGTCGAGCCTGCTGCTCTCCGAAGCCTATCTTCAGGAGGGCAGTACAGAGGAATGCTCCGCGTTGTTACAGAAAGTGCTCGTCGAGACGGCGGACAACTCCACAGACCTTTCAATCGCGGGTGAGACGCAACGCATCTCCGGCATGCTCGAATTTGCGCGCGGCGACGCGACGCTCGCCGCCAACCATTTCGGCAAATGCATCTCCATCTTCGAGATGCTCGGCGACCAGTATCGCACCGCACGCGCACACTACTGGCTCGGACGCGCGCACACTTCCAGCTCGCTCGAACGAGCCAAAGAACATCTCTCGCTCGCCGTTCACACCTTCCGCGAACTCGGCGCGAGCATCGACCTCGAACGCGCCGAAGAAGCCCTCGCCGCGCTCAACAAGACGACGCCCGAACAGGAACGCCACAGCGAAGCATCGACGCTTTCGCAACTGCTCACACTGCGACTGGCCGAAGCCGTCGCTTCGCGCGAACTACTCTTGCGCGAACTCGCCGCCGTGCTCCATCAGGAAACCAGTGCCCAACGCGTCTTGATTGCAGAGGCTGGTGAAGATGGACGCCCGCGCGTCGTCGTCGCACATGGTTGCTCGAACGCCGAGAGCACGCGCATCGCCGAAGGTGTTATTGAATTGAAGACCGATGCCGAAAGAATGCGTTTCGCCGGAGAACATAACGCCACGGTCGTCCAGTTAAAGTCGATGAACGCGACTCCCGTCATGCTTTTTATCGCGCCGCGCGGCGAGGAAGTGCTCCCCGGCGGCGCATCCATCGAACCGCTCCTGCGCGTCGTCGAACTCGGCATGGACGTGTGCGCGCTGCGCGCGCGCGCCAAGATAGGGCGCGATACGCAGAACACAGACACGCTCGCGGGCGCAAGCCTCATGCCCGGCTTCATCCATTCCAGCCCCGCCATGACGCGCCTCGTCGATGAGGTGCACAAGATACGCTCCTCCGATGTGACGGTGCTCGTCACAGGTGAGTCGGGCACTGGCAAAGAACTCGTCGCACGCGCCATTCACGCGCTCTCGACGCGACGCTCCAAAGTCTTTGTCCCCTTCAACTGTACCGCCGTCCCCAAAGAACTGACCGAAGGCTATCTCTTCGGCTATCGTCGCGGCGCGTTCACAGGCGCGGTCGCCGATTCGCCCGGCGTCATTCGCGCGGCCATCGGCGGCACGCTCTTTCTAGACGAAATCGGCGACCTGCCCCTCGATGTGCAACCCAAACTCCTGCGCTTCCTGCAAGAAGGCGAAGTGCAACCGCTCGGCGAACAGCGACCCTCGAAGGTCGATGTCCGCATCATCGCCGCCACCAATAGCGACCTCGAACGCATGGTTGCAGAAGGACGTTTCCGCGAAGACCTCTATTATCGTCTGAACGTCATACGCCTCAACGTTCCGCCCTTGCGCGAACGTCGCTCCGAAATCCCGACCATCGTCAACTACTATCTCAACCACTACTCCGCCAAGTTCGGTCGCCGCGACATCCAGATTACGCCGCAGGCCATCGACCTCCTCATGGTCAGCGACTGGCCGGGCAACGTCCGCCAACTCTGCAACGAAGTTCAACGCGTCGTTGCACGCGCCGAGGACGGCACACTCATCAACGCCGACCACCTCTCGCCCGAACTCCGCCACACATCCGTCCCCGTCGCCACACGCGCCTCCGTCACGCCCATCGGAGCTGCCGCCGATGCCATCGCCGCCGACGCCTCCAAACACGGCATGACCCTCGCCGATGCCCTCTCCGAACTCGAACGCCGCATGATTTCCGAGGCCCTCCAAAAACACAGCGGCAACATCTCACGCGCCGCACGCGAACTCGGACTCACCCGTCGTGGACTCTACCTCAAACTTGAACGCTACCAACTCAGCCTCACCGCCTAAAGCAACCAAAAAGTTAATTGTTTAGGCAACGCCGTCGGAGTGATAACTTCGCCACTGACTGATTCCGGCGTCTCACTTGTCATATCAGTATCGTTTTGAACATTTGATGCGCACATACCTAGATGCTTATCGCCTCGCCGATTTCGTTGATGGTCGCAATCTCTGTCCCGCTGATTTGTTCCCCGCCGAATCCGAAGACGCCACCTTCTTTTGCCGCTGACGCGACTTTTTCGGCCACCACCAAGACCCATCTCTTGTACTCGTACGCCTCTTCGGGGCTGACCTTTGCTTGCAGCATGGCGGCTACCGCGCGGCATGTGTCCAGCGCCCTGACTCTCACTTCATCAAGTGAGAGCTTTTCCGTCTCACCGCGTTTGTCATCATCTGCGTTAGCCAGGATGTCGGCGACGACCGCGCCAAGCAGCGAATCTTGCGGCGCTCGCTGCTCACCCTCGATGATGCCTTCGGCGACCGCGCCCATCTCACGCACAAAGTCGTCCTGTTTGCTCGGCGCGGCACCCGCGACCACGTAGCCCGCCAGCATCGGTGCTTTGAGCAAGCTTTTCCATTCCTCCGGCGTAAATTTGTCTTTGACACTCATCTATAGCTTCCCCTCCTCGTTAAGATGGACTTAACATCTCACACGCCTTACTGTTCAGATTCTCGCCGGGTTAGTGTTGCAAAAATTCACTCAACGCACAATCTCTCGCTTAGATGGTGGCGGTTTACCCGTTAACTTGAAGTCATTGCTGACCTCTGAACACTCGTCCGCACGTAAAATCATTCGATGGCGGCGACCACTTTCAGTGACGCGAATTGAGTTTTCGTTCCCTTAGCCAGCGCAGAGCGACACAGCCTGAGATTGTGTGCGGCCTCTTGAAAAGCTCCGCGCGCCTGCTTGAGCGCCACTTCAAACTCTTGTTCGGCCATACTCAAACGCCCCGCCAGTGCCAGCGCGACGCCGAGGTTGTTGTGGCTCGCCGGAAACTGCCGACGTGAGCGCACAATGGCCTCCCTGAAAAGAGCGTCCGCGCCTTCGTAATCGCCCTCACGCATGGCGAGCAGTCCGAGACGATAGTGCGCCACCGCGAGTTGAGCCTCCGCGTATTTGCCGCCCGACGCGACGAGTGCCTGTCGATAAGCCTGTTTCGCATCTTGCCACTGACTCGAATCTTCGAGCGCGACGCCGAGCGCATAAAGCGCCTTCGGATAACGCCCCTTGCTCGCCTCAACCGCACTCCGGTACATCACGATGGCTTCTTCTGTACGCAGCAGTTCGTAATAGCAGACCCCGATGTTATAGAGAGACTGCGCGTACACCTCGCCTGCTTTGTCGGGGACGCGGCGGTACTCCTCGATAGCCGCCTCATAGTCGGCTCTCGCATACATTTCGTTGCCTCGACGGATGCGTTCGCGCGCCTCCGAACGGCTCTCCTGCGCTGTCGCTGCGACAGACGATAAAGTGACCAGCAAGACCGTCAGCAATAGTTTTTTCGCCTTCATCACTCGTTACTCCTTCGTCTCGTTTGGAATTAAGGACGGGGTGAGTTTAAGTGTGACGGGCGCTCGTGGTCTTTCCTGTTATTGCCGACGATTGACGAATCTTGCTATCGGTTCAGAGGTTGTTGATGACGCGTCGGGTGGAGGGTTGAAGCATGAGGCGGTAGGATTGCGGCGTCGTTCCCGTCAACTTACGGAAAAGCCTTGTGAAGTGACTCTGATGACTGAACCCCGACCGGAGACCCACTTCAGCGAGGGGCATTTCGCCTTCGGCCAGCAGCGCCTTCGCGTGCTCGACGCGGAACTTTATCAAGTGCTGATGAGGTGTCGTTCCCGTCGCCCGTTTGAACTCGCGCGCGAAGTGAAACGTGCTCATCCCGGCCTCGCCTGCGAGGTCGTCGAGGCTCAGGTCGCGCTCGTAGTTGTCGGCGACGAAGGCGAGCACACGCCGGAGTCTCTGCCCTGAGAGGCCGCCGATGAAGCGTCGCACGTCGCCTCCCGAAGCCGTGTAATGCCTCAGAAGATGAAGGGCAAGGACATGCGCCAGCGACTCTATGTAGAGTCGCCCGCCGAGAGCGTCTGACTCCAACTCGGCCAGCAATGCCTGCCCGATGCCGACGACCAGAGGGTCGTGCAGGGAAGATTTTTCTATCACTTCCATCCCACTCCCCGCGACGGCCGCATCTTCAGCGGCGGCGCGCACGACGAGCGACGGGTCGAGATAGACCGCCAAGTATTCGGCTTCGCCTTCGAGCGTGGCCGTGAATGGCTGCCCGGAAGGAATCACGCATACGTCGCCGCTCGTCTGCGGGCGCGCATTGAAGCCGCTGGACGTACGTATTTCGCCTTTGCAATCTTTGGTGAGAGTAAGTAGGACGAGATGTTGACGGTGGCTGTGTTCGGGCACCTCGCCCGCGCTGAAACGATAATGAGCGAGACTAATTCCATCCCATGCTGCTCGCCTCTGAAAGACGATGGGCGTCGAATGATGTAGTTCCGGCGCGTTCATGTTTGAGATTTACCTCATCGCGCGCGCGACGCGCGACTGCCGCGCCCCTTGCCTGTCTGCGGCAACAACCGCAAACCGCTCGCGGTCGCGTGGCGGCGCAGGCGCTCAAGCATCGCTTCTCGCGCACGCGTGAATGCCTGTCTGTCTCCGTAAAGTTGGAAAGCCCAGTTGGCTCCCATCTCAAGGGCGTTGAGTTCAAAGGCGAGTTGGGCGGGGTCGGCGTCCGCGTTTAGCTGCCCTGCATCCCGCGCTTCCGCGATTGAACCCCGGAGCATGGCGACCCACTCTTTCATAATTGAGGCCACGCGGTCGCGTACAGGGCCTGGGCGACCGTCGAACTCTGCGGCAGCGGCGGCGAAAAAACAGCCTCCACGAAAAACTTCGTCCCTCACGTATGCGAGCCACACGTCGCACAACTTCCAGAGGCGTGGGAGTCCCTCGCCCGTCTCAAACGACGGACGGATAACCTCACGGATAAAGATGTCGCGCGCCGCCTCGACAGTCGCGAGTTGCAACTCCTCTTTCGAGCCGAAGTGTGCGAACAGCCCGCTCTTGCTCATCGAGAGTTCTGAGGCGAGCCGCCCGATGGTCAGTCCCTCAAGACCCTCCGCCGATGCAACATCAACCGCCACTTTGAGGATAGCCTGACGCGTGCGGTCGCCGCGCGCCTTGCGTGCTTGAGCGACTTTCCCCCTCCCCGCCTTCATTTGTTTAGCAACTGTACTCATCACAATTCGTCGCCAATATAGCACGAACGTTCGTTTTAGAAAAGCTTTTTCGTTGGCAGTATCCTTAAAAGGCTACTCCTTCAATTTGCGTGTTTTTCTTTGAATGGTTATGTGGGCGGTATCACACCGAAAAGTCTACGAGTTCTTAAATCTGGCTAAACGCTCACCTGCCTGCTTTTGAACTTTCCTGCGAATCAAAGGCGTCCAACCCAAAAGAATTCCGACCAAACCTAGCGCCATCGAACTCCACTTCCAAAAATCGAAGCTGTCTGCGTGTTTAATTATCTTCCCATCTTGAAACTCGAACCGGGACTCAATTTTGTTATGAACTCGTCGCCCCGTAGCAGAAAAATTATATCGGGCTTCCCAACGCGCCTTCCCCGTACGGTCATTCGCCTGAACATCAGCAAATGTGAGTTCAAAGTCTTTGGCCTGTGAACATAACATCTTCCACATATCAACAACCTGCGAACCGGATAAATTCGGAAAGACCGGATCGGAAAAACGTATGTCGGGATGGTAGCAACGCGCCATCGCCTCGGCGTCCAATCTTTGAAAGGACGTGTAGAAAGTTTCGATTAACTCCTCGTTCGGGTGCATTGTCGTCTCCCATCTCTGGAAAACTTAGCGGGCGGTAGTTGCGTCTGCTATTTCGGAAAACGAGAGCCGCCGCTTCAATTTATAGAACGCCTTTAATTCCTATGAGGTGAACCAACTACATCAATGCCCTATCAAGCCGAACGTTTGAGCGACTCGTCAGGCGTTCCGTCGCTAACCGGAAGCCCGCACAGCCTCTTCGTAAACACCAGATAGCTCCTGCTGATTCGTTACGCAGATGTCTAGATCGCGCAGCAATCCATCTCCTATCCCGTAAATCCAACCGTGCACCGCTAACTCCTGTCCCCGTCCCCACGCATTCTGTACAATCGTCGTTCGGCTCACGTTCAATACCTGCTCGATAACATTCAACTCACACAGCCTATCCATACGCTGTTCTTCATCGACGATTTTTGAGAGTAGAACATGATGACTGTGCATCACGTCTTGAACGTGGCGCAGCCAATTGTCTATTAGACCAAGTTGAAGATTCTGCATCGCGGCCTGCACGCCGCCGCAGCCGTAGTGGCCGCACACGATGATGTGACTGACCTTCAACACATCCACCGCGAATTGCAGCACCGACAGACAGTTGAAGTCAGTATGCACAACTACGTTCGCCACATTGCGATGGACAAACATTTCCCCCGGAAGGAGGCCGACGAGTTGAGTTGCCGGCACACGACTGTCCGAACAACCAATCCACAGGTAGCGCGGAGCGTGTTGCTGAGCTATGGCGTGAAAAAACCCAGGGTCGTGAGCCTTGATACGCTCAGACCATGCTCTATTATTTTCAAGGAGTTCTCTCAAGTCATTCATATCATCAAATTATAAGTAACTCGAACGCACAACACTACCGACAAGCTTCGGCCTGAAAAAGAGGCCTCGAACGGCTTTGCCCAACAATTCAAAGAAACATGCATAAACTATGGATAAATGCATACTAACAGATGAATATGCAAGAATTTCTGAATTGTTGGGCAAAGCCGAAAAATTGGGCTTTGCCTAATAACCCCTCAAAGTTTAAGCACTTATTGGGCAGACGCAAGACTTATTGGGCAAGATGCGTTATTGGGAATGCGGATTATTTTCGGGAAACTGAAACTAAAGCAACGATAAGCCCAAGCAGACTTATCAACGCTCCAAGTATCGGGGTGATGGTCTTAACCCACCACTCGATATTTTTACGCTTCTCATCACGAATCAATTTCGAGACGCCCGCTTTGCCAATATCCGTTAGGTAGAAGGTTGCTTCATCAGGCGAAGACACATGCTCAATGTCGCTCCACCACCAGTTGCTATTTGATGGAAGTTCAATGCCTAACCGATGAGCCTTTTTAGTTAATCTCTCAGTTTCTATGGCGTCTAATCTTTCCTTGAGAGGATAGAGTTTGTTTCGTAGTTTTTTCTGCTCCTGTGCTTGCTCGGAATCTTTACCAAACCAATCATCCGCGCGCCAATCCCACCCCGCCGTCTTTTTCTTTAAGGCGCTAATTTCACGTCGGAGTTTTCGTCGCTCTCTCCATTCACTAAACATGGCATCAAGCTTTTATTTCACGACCAGAGGCAAGATGAGCGCAGCTAGAGAGACTAGAAGCGCAAGGATGGATAGTAAGACTGCGCGCCCCGACCATATTGCGGAGTCTCTAGCAACGAGCGATTCAATTACTCTCGGACGGTCGAAATAAAAATCAGCGGCAGGGTCTTTGTCGGGGTCTGTGGCAGAGGATAGGGTGATGATATTGTACTTCTTTGCCAATGCTTCTAGCTCATCGTCTTCCATTCGCCAATAATCTTTTTGAAGCATAAGCGATAGTCCTAACCCTTGAATCAGGCTTTAAAGTGCAGCAGTATGTGTAATATTATCAACAATTTAACTGCGTTTTGCACGGCGTATTTTACGTTGACAAAGCTGTGGAAAACTGTATAATTCGTATGCGTGACCGAACCTACGCTTTGCGCGTGGTAGTAGGCCGCGCCTGATATGCCCCCCTCTACCGAGGGGGGCTTTCGCTTTTTCAAGTAGGCCAGTAAACAATACCTTGTGGGTGATTCCGGTTGGCACTCTTTAATAAAACGGGGTCAAGGATTTCAAAGTATTTTTCAAATCCGTGCCGCGTTAGTTTTGGACGGGGAAAGTCACGCCTCGCCAGCGCAAAAGCTACCATATCAGCTAATTGCACAAAGTAAGCATGATTCGAGTTGCGGGGGATAGGGTCATCCAGCACGCGGGTAACTAGAACGTTGTAATACTCGGATGTTCCCGCTTTCTTACTCTTGATGTAGTTGAATGCTCGCATCTGGCGCATGAGTTTTCTTAAATGGTCATCATGCGTCCGGTCACTTATCAGCAATCCCCAATTATTGCCACCGCCAAGATACCCTGTATCATCTAGGGTGTTATGGAAGCGTTGAATAAATATTCTCCATCCCCATTCAAACACATCAAGGTCACGCTTAAGGATATTATTTTTGAGAATAAACACGTTCAGAATGTGTAGCTTACCCTCTAGGCTAGCAAGAAACTCCAAAACATCGCGGTATAGCTTGAAGTTATTTTCTTCGGTCATTCCATATTGTGAGCCGTGAAAGTCTCCATGAGCATTCACAATATCAGTGGCATGTAAGCCTACACGTTGGGGTATGCCGTAGGATTTTTGAAGTTGCCGCCGTAAATCCACAACGCCTTGAAAAATCTCATTCCAATGGCTTTCGTGGATGATAAGACCGCTTATGACAAAGAACGGTGTACCGCCGCCTTTAATAAGACCGCCGGAATCGCCAGACTCATCTACATAAATGAGATACATGGTGAGTAAAGGGCGTAGGATTTAGGATAAGTAGAACTTAGTTTTTCTTGCTTGAGTTGGATGGTTGTGACCACCGTGTTTCTGCCGCTTTCTTTGCAATTGCAGACCGTTCCTCTGGTGATAACTTCTCTGCACGAATCTTCCCGCCTATTCTGCCGCCCCTACTACTGGCGAGCCTACGCTCCAGACTTGGCGGTTGCGATTTAGGTTTAGGTGTACTCATAGGCGCATCTTAACATGAACTGACTCAAGCATCAATCCCTTATTTTTCTTACATATACATAGAAATAATGCTTGACAAAAGGTTGACTCAAGCATAAAATCCTTTTGTTGTAAATAGTTAGGGCGTCATTAGCTAGTAACTAATGACGCCCTTGAAAACCAAAAGCGATTGCTCACTTCTGATTCTCCGCAGCTTCATTGTGAGCCAATCGCCAACAAAAGGCAAGGCACATAATGAATCTACGCGAACAAAAAGGTCTTAATATCGCCAACCGTCTGAAAGTAGTTCCGCAAGGTAATCTCTGGCTTGTCCCTTCCGAGTCTGGAAGCAAGAAATATAAAGTTGACCCCTCTATCGGTCAATGCACTTGCCCTGATTACGAATATACAGGCTCAAAGTGTAAACATCAGTTCGCCGTCGAAATCACTATCAGCCGCACGCAGACCACGACCACTAAGCAGACAGCAACGGGCACGAAAACCACCGTTACAGAGACGGTGAAAGTAACCCGCAAGACCTACCCGCAAGAATGGCCTGCTTACAACATGGCGCAGACTCAAGAGAAAAGGCTTTTTCTTTATCTGCTCCACCAACTCTGTCAAGGTGTCGGAGAACCCGCGCAGATGAACGGCAGACCCCGCTTGCCTATCGAAGATATGCTGTTCAGCATCGCGTACAAAGTTTACTCTACGGTGTCGGGTCGTCGCTTTATGACCGACCTCAAAGACGCGCACGCTAAGAAATATATCTCTAAGCTGCCCTGCTATAACTCTGTCTTTAATTACTTTGAAGATGAGACTCTAACGCCGCATCTTAAAATGCTGATAGAAGAATCGAGCCTACCACTACAGGCTATCGAAGAAGATTTTGCGGTTGATAGTTCCGGTCTTTCAACGTGTCGCTTCGTTCAATGGATGCACGCTAAATACTCCGACCCGCACTTAATCGAAAAGCGCGAATGGGTCAAGGTGCATCTGATGTGCGGAGTTAAAACCAACATCGTGACAGCCGTTGAGATTACAGACCGCTACGCTGCCGACAGCCCGCAGTTTAAGGGTCTACTAGACACGACGGGCGAAAACTTCACCATGCGCCAAGTGAGCGCCGATAAAGCCTACTTGTCTAATCAGAACCTCCGCACGGTGGTCGTTAATCATCATGCGATGCCGTACATCCCGTTCAAAGCGAACAGCACGCCGAGCAAAAACAATAGCGGTCTATGGCGACAGATGTACCACTACTACTCTTACAACCAAGAGAGGTTCATGCAGAATTATCACAAGCGGTCAAACGTCGAGACGACATTCCACATGATTAAATCGAAGTTCGGCGCGGCGCTCAGAAGCAAGACACGGACGGCGCAGATTAACGAAGCGTTATGCAAGGTGCTTTGCCATAACATCTGTTGTCTCATTCAAAGCATGTATGAACTCAACTTGAAGCCGAAGTTTTGGGCGGTCGCCGCGTAACAGATAAAACAGGATGCGAGAAAGCCCCGCCACTAGCGCGGGGCTTTTCTCTTTGCGGGCTAAAACGCCGACAGGACACCTTGCAGAACTGCCAGAACCGAGGCGGTTACTCCACACTCTATCTCGCCGTTGCCCGTCTCGCCACTGGCGGGCGGGGGCGGGTCTGTTATTCCACACTCTATATGCCCCGCAGATACAGAGACGGCAAAAGTTAAGGTTAATACTGCTACCATGCAAAATCTTTTCATCGGTCTATCTCCTTTGAAGTAGGCTAGTTGTTGGACATGCAAAAATCTTTGCATGTCAGAAAATAGAACATCCTTGCCAAACTCTTGCAAGGCTTCGGAGTGTCCGCTTAAGATGCGGACGACTTTTTAACTCCCGTCGAAAGGGCGTCTCACATGACCCTTCACCCCTCACTCGCGCGGCAACTGGATAACCCCGCGCTCACGCCGAACAATCGCGCCGAACTACGCTGCCAAGTGGCGAAGCAACTGGAAGAAACCGGAGATTATGAAGCAGCGCGCGAAGCATTAGGCGACTTGTGGCAACGTGTGGGAGAGCAACCGCACGTCGAAGGGCTAGAGCCAAGCACAGCCGCAGAGGTCTTGCTGCGCGCCGGAACGCTCACCGGATGGATAGGTAGCAGCAATCAGTTAGAAGGCGCGCAGGAAACGGCAAAGAACCTTCTGAGCGAAAGCTGCCGCATCTTTGAAGCAGCGAACTACACGAAAAAGATATTAGAGGCACAGACGGAGTTAGCCTACTGTTACTGGCGACAGGGCGAGAACGCAGAGGCGCGTATCATCCTTGAAAGCGTACTCGAAAGGCTCACGACCGACAGCGAACTACGGGCAAAAGCTGTCCTGAGGCTCGCAATCGTGGAATGGGGCGCAGGCCGCTATGACTTGGCTCTCGGCATACTGACCGACTTTGCCCCGCTATTCGACAAGATAAACAGCCATTCCATTAAAGGCGGATATTACAATCAAATCGCCGTCCTGTTAATAACCCTCTCCGCATCCGAGAAGCGAGGCGACTACATAGACCGCGCGCTCGTTGAATACGCGGCGGCAAGCTATCACTTTGAGCAAGCCGGACATATACGCTACTGCGCGAACGTCGAAAACAATCTCGGCCTTCTCTTTTATGAGGCTTCACGGTTCAAAGAAGCGCACGAACATCTAGACCGTGCCCGCCGCATCATGGTGAGCCTCAAAGACAAGGTGCTGACGGCGCGCGTAGATGAGACTCGCGCCCGCGTCTATCTCGCACAGGGACAGACCGCCGAAGCGGAGAGAATAGCTCGCCTAGCCGTCCGCGCGCTAGAGAACGGCGGACACGCCGCGCAACTGGCGGAAGTGCTGATAACTCACGGTCGAGCACTCGCACGGCTCACACTTCACGAACAATCACGGCTTACTTTTCAACGGGCTATCGAAGCCGCACAGCAAGCGGGCGCAACGAGTCGCGCGGGCGAGGCTGCGCTTGCGATGGTCGAGGAACTTGGCGAGCGTTTAGTTACCGGACGAAAAGCGAAAGAAGCGGGATGCGACGGGTTAGACGAAGAAATGAAACGCCACGAAGCGGAGCTAATCAGGCAAGCACTCTACCGCGCACAGGGCAGCGTGACAGGGGCAGCGCGGCTACTTGGCCTGACACATCAAAGGCTCTCTTATATGTTGCAGCACCGTCACAAGGAACTGATGACGGAGCGCAAGCCAATCGTCAGGCGTCGGCGTGGCGTCTTCAAGCGGTAGGGTTTTTGGGCAAGGTTAAGCAGTTATTAGGCAAAAGAGACTTTTTAGGCAAAGCTGAAAAATTGGATACTTAGTTACCAGTGTATACTTAGTTATCACAATTTTGTGTCGGTGGGAGTTGGTGAAATTTGGCTGTGATTGCGGTGGTTGTGCGATTTTGGGATTATTTGTGGATAGTGGGTATACAGTTTTTGTGGATTTGGGGAAATTTGGCAAGATATTGGCATGGGGTGTTAAGCTGAGCTATTTGTTAGTTTAGCGGTGTGCAGGGGTTTGGAGGGGTGTGGCATGGGGATTGTCATAGGGGAGTTAAGATCGTTGACAGAAGTTTCGAGTCGAGAGTGAAAGCGGCCTTCTACTCTTGAGCTTTTATTAGCTGTTCGCCTCACCCGTTCAGCACGAACTCTGTCGACGGTCAGCAATCCTTGAATTTCAAACAAAAAATTTGTGCTCTCCCCTCGCGGTTTGACAGAACCAAGAAAGAGCACCCAAGAAGGGAACCCCTACCATGTTACGTCGTTTCACAGCTTGCTTGCTCGCTATCGGTATTGTCATCGTTTCTCTCTCCTCACTCGCATCCGAAGCTGCTCCCCTGACTCGAAAACAGACAGCCAAAGATGAACTCAAGAAACTCGCTCCTGAACTGGAAACCGCTAAATCCGGCACGATTCGCGTTATCGTTCAGACCAAAGGGCGTCCGTCGGCGAACCACGACAGTGCGCTCGCGAGCAAAGGCGGCGCCAAACGTGGCAATTATGAATCGCTCGACGCGTTTGTCGCAGACATCCCGGCAGGCGCTCTCGCCGAATTTGCCGCGCGTGATGATGTCGCTTACGTCTCGCCCGACCGTCCGGTCAAAGGACAGATGGATGTGACGCGCGAAACCACGGGCGCAGCGCAGGTGCAATCCGGCACCGAGCGCGCCGCCGGACTGAGCGGCAAAGGCGTCGGCATCGCCATCATCGACACGGGCATCAGCGCCAATCACCCAGATTTCCAGAATAACGGCAAATCGCGCATCGTCGCTTCCGCTGACTTCACGCGCATGGGCGGCACGGTCGGCAGCAACGGCATCATCCTCAACGACACCATTATCCTGACCGCCAGCGACGATGCCGGACACGGCACGGGCGTGGCGGGCGTCGCCGCCGGAAACGGTGCGGCCTCCAAAGGTTACGCAGGCAATTACGCGGGCATCGCGCCGGAAGCCAACATCATTGACCTCAAAGCTCTGGACGCCAACGGCGTCGGCACGACGAGCGGTGTGTTGGCCGCCGTCAACTGGGCAATCACCAATCAGAAACGCTTCAACATCCGCATCGTCAACATGAGCCTCGGCACGCCCGTGCGCGAATCCTTCCATACAGACCCGCTCTGTCAGGCAGTGGCTCGCGCCGTGATGTCCGGTATCATCGTCGTCGCCAGCGCGGGCAACAGGGGTCGCACAGAGCAGATTACGGGCTACGACTCGAACGGCAAACCCATCTATCAACTCGTCTACGGCGCGATTAACAGCCCCGGCAATAGCCCCTACGTGATCACCGTCGGCGCGTCCGATTCGCGCGGCACGGTTAAGCGTTCGGACGACGTGGTGGCGAGTTTCTCGTCCAAAGGCCCGACGCAGTTTGACCAACTCGTCAAGCCCGACATCGTCGCGCCGGGTCGCAGCATCGTCGCCGCGATGTCGCGCGAAGTGAAAACCGAGTCTCCCCTCCACCGCCCTGACATGGTTGTCCCGGTGACGGGTTCGCAGGCGCTTCCGCAAGCCTATTACAAATATTCGGGCACCTCTTTCGCAGCGCCAGCCGTGACCGGAGCACTCGCGTTGATGCTCGAAGCCAACAAATCCCTCACCCCGAACGTTGCTAAAGCTGTGCTGCTTCGCACCGCTCAGCAACTCCCCGGTGCCACGTTTTCAAGCAAAGAAGTGAGCGTCGTGTCACAGGGCGCAGGACTTTTGAACGTGGTCGCCGCCGTCGAAATGTCGCGCGCCGTCGTCCCGAACGTGACTAAACTCAAAGCGGGCGACGAACTCTTCCGTGGCGGCGTGGCGCTTGGCTCGCTGAGCCGTTCCTTCGATATCGGCGGCGAACAGGTCGCAGCCAGCAACCGCGTTGTCTACTCGGACGGCGTGCTGTTCATTGAGCGTCCTGTCGTGACCAACGGCATTAAGCTCGCCGACGATCTGGTGATAAGCGGCGGAATTATCACAAGGGACGGCATGGTACTCGGCAATGGAATCATTCTGATCGACGGCCACATTCTGACCGACGGCCACATTCTGACCGACGGCCACATCTATGTGGACACGATAATACTGACCGCCGGATTAATCCTGACGGACGGCCACATCTATGTGGACACTATTATCCTTACTAGCGGAATGACGGGTGCGGACGGCTACATTCTGACGGACGGCCACATTCTGACCGACGGCCACATTCTGACCGACGGCCACATTCTGACCGACGGCCACATCTATGTGGACACGATAATACTGACCGCCGGATTAATCCTGACGGACGGCCACATCTATGTGGACACTATTATCCTGACGGATGAAATAAATGCGATGGGCGATGACGATTGCCCGTCGAAGCCCATGTGCGGCATCATCTGGTCGTAAGCTGTTAGGCGGGGTAGAAGGAAAGAGAAGGGGCGTCGCGTGCGGCGCTCCTTCTCTTTTTTTGTTTCGCGTGGAGAGTGATGTTCGACCGGAGTGGTAGAGACAAGATGTTTAACGGGGCAGCGGATTTCTACTATCCGCTGCCCCGATGGTTTTGCCGTGTAACTCACTCGGTCGAGAGAAACTTCGGCAGCCGTTACGACGCTCTGAAGCGCCGACGATATTCGGGTGAGGTGAGGAAGGCTTTAATCATCTCGGCTTTAACGTAGTCGCCGCCCGCCGCGTTGAGTTTGTTAAGCCAGAAGTTGTAGCCGGAGAAATCCGCGTCGGGCGCGTCGTCCGGGTTGCGTCGGAGATAGCCGAAATACTGTATGAGGACAAACGCGCGGTTGAACTCACGACGCTGCAAGTCCGCATCTTCAGCGACGCGACGCAGGACGGTGGCGCGCGTTTCGGTGCCGTTTCTCAAGCCATTGACGAGCGTGTTGCGTTCGACTGGCGAGAGCGCGGCGTCGGTGTTGGCATTGAGCCTATCGACGAACTCTTCGGGCGAAAGGTTTTCGGGATACTGCGCGAGGAACTGCGGTCGCGCAACAAACTCGTTAGCGAAGGCTTGCTTGTTTGTCTCTAGTTGCTGCTGCCAGTTACCGACGTTGACGATAACGCCGCGACCGATGCGTTGGGTATCGGGCAGAAACTCACGGAAGCGCGGGAAGCGGTTGAAGGCCGCGTCGTAGAAGCGGTAGACGAGATAGCCCGTCTCCTGAAATTCGATGGAGACGAAGAAGGCCGCCGAGACGTTGACGCGACGCACTTCCCTGCACGCGGCGTTGTCGCCGCATTCGGTAATCTGATTCGTCCAGAAAGCGAGACCGGAAGCGTCGGCTTCACGATTGAGGAAGTCGCGGTAGTGCTGTGCGACGAAAAACTGCGAGTCGTCAATCAGATTACTGTCGGTGGCGGTAGTGCCGTTCGGCAGGTCAATCGTTAACCCGCCGGAGATATATGCTATTTCGCCCGTCGATTGTCCGGTCGTTGCCTGAAGGCGCAGGCTGTAGTCGCCGGGAGGCGCGGTCGCCGCTACGTTGACGTTAACGCTGATGACTTGTAACGAGCCGAAAAACATCTGCTGGTAGCTCGACTGGTCAACCGTGATGAAGGGAGAGGGGACGGTGATGCCGCTTGCGCCGACCTGGTGTATCTGCTCGCCGCCGAGGAGCAGGTTGAGTGTGCGTCCGGGAACGAGCGGGACAGGGACGGTCGAGAGGATGCCGTTGGTGCCGATGAGAGTCGCGTTAATGGTGGGCGCGGCGGTGAGCGAGAAGTTGATGCTACCGTTGGCGGTGGCATTGGCCGCGACGTTGATGATGTCGCTTCTCTCTGCTGTGCGAAATGGTGCGATGGGCGCGGTTATGAGGCCGCCGTATGCGCCACGGCTGCGCGTCGGAATCTCGCGTTGCGCGACCGGCTCGTCGAGCGGTTCGGTGATGATGCGATACTGACCCGGCGGCAAGCCTTCGATGCGGAAGGAACCATTCGGCAGAGTGATGTTGCTCGCTCTGACACGACCCGTGGCGACATCTTCCGCCCAGACGTGCGCGCCGAAGATGGGGCCCGTGCCTGTCGCGACGGTGCCTTCGATTGCGCCGAGTCCGGCACGCGGCCCGTAGATGGCGAGCATGCCTGCGCGGTCGTCGTCGGAGAGTGTGCGGACGGTCTGCGCGGGCATGTTATAGGTCGTGATGTTTTTGCCCTGTCGGGGCATCATCGACGCGCCGAGCACGGCGGAGTGTTCGAGGCCGAGCACATGGCCGAGTTCGTGTACGAAGGTCGATTCGAGGTCGTAGGTGTCGGGCGAGCCGTCGGTTGAGAATTGGAGGAAGGGATTGATGGCGATGTCGCCCGCGAGAATCTGTGCGGTCGCGCCCGTGTTTGGCTCGAAGAAGATGCGCGCGATGCCGGGGCGTTCGACGCCGGGTTGAAAGTCGCCGGCGCTGGCCGTGGAGACGGTAATGAGGCTTTCGTTGTCGGCACCGCCGGAGGGCGTGATGGCCTGCGAATCGGAGAAAGTGATATTGAACTGGATGTTGGCGGCCTCAGACCAACGCGCGAGGGCGCGTCGCGCCGCGCCGACCACATCGCTTCCGGGCTTGATGTTGGCGGGCGGCGATTGCAGCGAAGTCGAGAGCGCGATGTTGATGGTGTTGGTCGGCCAGCGCAACTGCGTCGTCGCAGAAGGGCTGGTGTATTGTAGCGTGTAGGCGTGCGCTGACGGCACAAACGGACAGAATATGATGGCGGCGAGCAGAAAGATAGAGACAAAACGGCGCATAAGTTCCCTCTTGAGTGGAGAAGATTTGTTTTGAAAAACAACCGGAGAGGAGAGACGTTGGTGCTGGACGGAGACGGGGGGCTGGATGTGTCCCTGTGTGAACAGCAACCACTAGGGCAAAAACATCATAGCAAGAAAACCGCCCCGCCTTCAATAAGTTTGCGCCCCGCCTCGCCGCCACGCACGCATCTTCGCTTCCGACGCCCGCGAACCGCTCTCAAACTACCTCGAACCGCTCCTGAATCGTCCAAATCGCTCTCTCTTCTAACTTTGCAAACGCTGGTTGGTTCGACTTTTGTGCGTTGTTTTTGCTCTGACGAGGACGGGGAGATTTTTGATGTGGAGAGGGGCGAAGAAATGCGTGCGCGTGTGGCAGCATCCAACGTTTCTCGTCGTCCGTGTATCAAACGTATACAGGCGGGCGTTTTGCTCGTCGAGTTTTGCCAGTTTTGCTTGAGTTTTGCACGGGTCGTTGCTGGCATGAAGTTTGTGTGGGGGTCTTTGGGTTTCCCTATTTCGAGCCGGGGAGGTGAATTTCACTTGATGAGCGGCGCGTTTTGCGTCGCCGGAAGGATTTGTAAAACTGATGAGCAGCGCCACACTGTCACAGAAAGAGATAATCCGCCGCAATGTTGCGGCGATAACCGAGGAACAGCAGAAAGCACACCAAGAGCGTTCAGTGCTCAATCGGATTTCCGACGGCATCACAGTTTTTTCAGGCTCGATGGTATTCGTTTTTATCCACGCCGTCTGGTTTGGTCTCTGGATTTTGTTCAACATCGGCGTCGTCAACATCCCGCACGTCAGCGAGTTTGACCCGTTTCCCTTCGGCCTCCTGACGATGGTGGTTTCGCTCGAAGCGATTTTTCTTTCGACTTTCGTCCTGATTTCGCAAAACCGGATGTCGAAATTGAACGAGCAACGCGCCGAACTCGACCTCCACGTCAACCTTCTGGCCGAACAGAAAGCGACTAAAGCTCTCGAAATGCTCGACCAAATCACGCAGCAACTCAACACCGTGAGCCGTTTCAATTTTGCACACGACCCTGAGATTGAAGCCCTCAAAAAGTCGCCTCAGCCGCAGGAAGTTTTAGACGTGATGCGGGAGACGATTAAGGAAGAGGTTGCGGACGTTAAGCAGAAGGTGGCGGAAAAAGTCGAGGAGGCGGTCGAGGAGATTACGGGCGAGATGGAAGCCGTGCATGAGGAAGTCAAAGACACGACGGGCGAAACCAAAGCCTTGCGCGAGAATGTCAAACGGATGGATGACAAGGTGAAAGTGGTCGCCGGAGACGTGCACGACATCAAAGAGAAGATTGAGGAACAGACGGGCGAGCACGAAGAAATGTTCGCTAAATAAACTCCACGAACGCAGCAAATAAACTCCCACGGACGCAACCATACGCCTGCGTCAACCGCCGAAGTCGCGTCGCGGAAGATTCAGCACAGGGGATGCCGAAAAAAGAAGAACGCGGACGACCACTCGTATCGTCCGCGTTCTTCTTTTGACTGTTTTTGCTGCTTTTCGGCGTTATTTTTGAAATCCCTACGCCCTCATTTGACACGCCCGCGCCGTGCGGTCGAGCCATAAGTGGTCGCCGGAGCCGCCACGCCATCAGCGATAGCGGCGGCGTCATCACGCGGCGGCGCATCGCTCGTCACGCGACGCGACTGACCGAGGTCAGACCACGCGACGATAACCAACAGCCCGGCAACGCTCAACGTTGCGAGCACATAGAGCACCGCCACCTGCTCCATGACGAGCAACGCAATCACCACCGCCACCGCGATGAGGCTTATCACAAGGCTCTTGCGACTCTTGCGCTTCGCGCCCGCCGCTTTCGTTCTTCGTTCCATTATCTTCTCCTCGAAAATCGTGCTTGTATAAAATAGTCCGGTAATTTATCACAAACCCTTGCGCGACGGCGAAGTGGGAAGCGTCGCTAGACGGTCGCGCGTCGTCGCTTTCAAAACGACGAGAGGTTGGCCTTCAAAATCGACCAACCTCTCGAAAAAGGGATGTCCGCCCACGCGTCTAGTAGAGCACGCGAAGCGGCAACTGCGTGATGCCGCTGCCGAGTCCGCTCAAACCCTGACCGAGAACAAAGGCTTTGACGCTCTCCTTGAACCCGCTCTTCTCCGGCACGTCTACGACATCGTAGGGCTGCAAGAAGATGTCCGGCTTTTTCTGCTTCCTGATGGCATCATAATCCACCATCACCACTTCCTGCTCCGACGAATTCGGCTTCACGCGAATGATGCGTATTGCGCTCGGGTTAGAACCTTTACGCACGCCGCCGACCATCGCCAGAGCGCGTGTCAGTTGCAATTTCTCACGGTGGTAGATTCCCTGCGGATAGGTGACGGCACCTGTCACATAGACGGGCGCGGCTTCGCGTACGATAACGATGTCGCCGGGACGAATCACTGGGTTCGCTTCCGGTTTGCCGAGTTTGAGGTCAGTCAGTTGATAGAGACTGAAGACGCCGACCACAGAATCTTCCGGCGTCAACGCAATATCGGCGCCGTTGGCGTCGGTGTCGGGGCACATCGTCGGCTCTGTATGAAAGACCTGTATGTCGCCGCCCGCCTGTTCCGTTACGCCTCCGGCGACGGCCAACACATCAAGCAGACGCACGCCGCTCCGACGCATGTCCACGCGCGTCGCGCCGCGCACCGCACCGAACACCGTCGCAGGCGGACGGCTTCTCGCCTCCGTGATACGCAAGCTCACCTGCGGGTTTTTGAGATACTTGCTCAGCTTTTCAACGATAGACTTTTTAACATCAACGTCGGTGCGGCAACGCGCCGGAATCGCGCCGATGAAAGGCACTTCGACATTGCCTTCATCGGTCACTTGCAGGCGGTCGCTAAATTGTGGCTCGTTGAAGACACGCAAGTCCAACACGTCGCCGGGGCCGAGTTTGTATTTCTTGAGCGCGCCCATCATGTCGAACGCTTCGCCCGATGTGCCGGAAGTGTTGCTGACCGGCACGCCGCTGGCCTGTGTCTGCGGCGTAGGCGGCGCGGCGGTGCCTCCGAACTGTTGCGCGCGCGCAACTATCGACGCGCACACACACAAAACGGCGAGCAGGATTGATAAACGTATCGCTTTCATAACTTAATTCCTCAGCGTGAAATGTTTACAAGGAAAAGGGTCTTCGCTTGAGCAATGTCTGTAGATGTTGTCGAAGCAGCGAAAGGCTGCCCGCGACACCCACTTTTATTTGCGGCGTAATTGTCGCACAAGAGAGGTTAAACGCCAATCTGAGAACGACCCACAGAACCGTCAAACGCCGCTACTACTCCTATCGCTGCCGCCATTTGCGCCGCCCGACGACGGAGACGCGCCTCCGTCGTCATCGGCGACAGTCGCCGCGTCATTCATCGAAAACGTCGTCTCGCTCTCAACGTCGCCCCGTGCAGACGCGGCTGTTCGAGCGGAGGCGGAAGTCTCTGCCGCTTCGGTTGCGCGCACGTCGCGTCTGGCCGGTGCGTCGTGCGCCGCAGACGGCTTGACGGGTCTTTCGCGTGTCGCCAGACGCGCACGCAGCAGTTCTATCTCACGACCGATACGCGTCGCGGCATCGGCGCGTGCCTCGTCGCTCATGTCGGCGCGCGAGACGAAGAACAACGCATCACGATAACGTGCGATGGCGCGTGCATAACGTCCGCGAAAGGCGGCGCGCTCGGCCAGTTCGACCCAGTGACCGATTTTGACGGACGCCATGAAGTCGCGCAACGCCGTCGCAGAGGCGCGGAGTTCAGGTTCGCCCGGATAAATCTTCAACGCCTCGTTAATCACATCGACTGCGCGTTGCGCCGTCTCAATCTTGTCCGACATCCTTTCGCGTCGCCCCGCTTCGTGCAAAAGGTTTTTGGCTTCGCCGCGCGCCCACGAAAGCAGATGATGCTTTTGCAGTTCACGCACGCGTTCCTGTCCCGCACGCAAGGCCATGCGCGCGTCCGGCGCAGCCTTGTTGGAGCGTATCGCCTCCTCTGTGTTCGCCAGATAACGCTCGCACAGACCGTATGCTTCCAGATGCGCCGCTGGCTGTTGCGCGCCCGCCGCTTCGGCCTCCGCGAGTCGCTGATGCAGCGCACGCAACGCTGCCGCCGAAGCCGACACGCTCGCCGTTTTTGAACGACTACTGCCACCGCTGCTACTACTGCTGCCGGAGGAGTAGACTGTGCCGGAGCGACCCGTCGTGTTGCTGCTACTGCGTCCGACGCGTGATTTTATCCGCAGCGAAGGGTCTTCGCTGCCCATCTCCATCTCCAAAGCGTAGCGCGTCCATGCACGACGCATGACGACTTCGCGTGCCGCCGCCGCGATAAGAAGCACGATGCCGCCCGTCACCGCCGACGGAAGCAGAGGCGCTTCGTCGCCGTTGGTGCTCAGTATCCACCAGAGCGCGCCGAAGACCGCGCCCGCCAGCAAGATTGCGGCGAACATGTAACGTGCGGTCGAGGGCATGCGCGCGTTTTTGAGCGCACGTTTATGGCGCATATTCCTCTCGAAAACGCGTTCGGCTGAACGGGTGGGCAAAGAATTTCTCCCGCGAGCACTGAAGCATCCGACGCGCCCACGCGCGTCCGGTTCAGGTGCGATTTTTTCAAGTGAGCCGTCGAGCGCGAGACGCACATGCGTCCGCCGCTCGCTACTATTTAAGGATGAGAACCCCGGCTTGAAATCTCGGCAGGAGCAATAGTCAACCTTTTCAATGCCGTCTGTCAACGGTGCGACTCCGTCCTTGCAAGTTGCGTGGCGTGCGTCCGCGCCGCGCGTTGAAGTAAGAAGCCTCCTGTGGTTTTCGTCAGGCGTTGACGAGGGAAAATTAGTGTGGCAGTCGTCTCCGAATGTCGTTATACTTGGCCTCGTTTTGAGTATGCTCTACCCGTTCGACAGATTTGCCAACGCCCGTCCGCCCTCGCCAAGTTTCAGACAGAACAAGGAAACACCGATGCGGCCAGAGAGCAACGCGCAAGGCCGTTCGTGCCAGTCGGTGACGACACACTCGACAAGGCATCCCGATACTGACAGTCAAACGTCTCTGTGAAAATCCAACTTTTACCAAGCACGTTTAATGAAGCGGGATGCGCCGCGCAGGAGCAGCGTCTGAGTTGCTTTCTCATCGACGACCGCGTGGCGATTGACGCCGGAAGCATCGCCATCGCCCTCAACGCCGGGCAACGCGCCAGCGTCCGCGACATCATCGTCACGCACCCGCACATGGATCACATCGCCACGCTCCCCATTTTTATCGACGACCTTTTCGCCACGCTCGAAGAACCCATCCGCATCTACGCCACCGAGGAAGTCATCGCCCTGCTCGAACGCGACGTGTTTAACTGGACTGTCTATCCGCGTTTCTCCGAACTATGCAACGAACGGACGCGCGTCATGCAGTATGTTCCCATTCGTCCGCACGAAGAGTTCGTGGTCGCGCACCTGCGTTTCACGGCGGTTCCCGTGACACACATCGTGCCGACGGTCGGCATGCTTTTCTCTGACAGCGGTGCCAACACCACCGTCGCTTTTAGTTCCGACACTGCCGCCACCGAAGAATTCTGGCACGTCGTGAACCGCGCCGCGCGTCTCGATGCGTTAATCATCGAAACGTCGTTTCCCGATGAGATGTCGCGGCTCGCGGAAATCTCCGGTCATCTCATTCCACGCATACTTCAACAAGAACTCCGCAAACTGACGCACCAACCACAAGACATCCTCGCCATGCATCTCAAACCCGCCTACCGCGACGCAATCATTCGCGAACTCGACGCGCTCGCGCTGCCACAACTCTCCGTGATGGAACCCGGACGCGAGTACATGTGGTGATAAATAAAAGGCCGCTCGCACTTGAGCAGCCTTCCTAACGAAACGCACTCTCTTAACAAAACACACCGATTCGTCATCTTACTCAACACAGAGGCCGCCGCTTGCGTCCGTCTCTTTCGTGCCCGCGAGCAAGCCCTCCATGTGCTGCCGCGCTTTCCATGCTCCGGTACGGTTGGCAACCTCAATACCGTCCGTCCAAGCGCGGCGCGCCTCTTCGCGCTCGCCGAGATTCATCAGGGCGGTGCCGAGCATTTGATAAGCCGACGTGTAATCGGCGTTGAGTTGAACGACGCGGCGCAATGCGTCAGCGGCTTCGCGCCAGCGTTCGAGTTTCACGTACTCGTTCGCCAGCCCGTACCAGACCATAGGTTCCTCCGGCTGCGCTTCAGCCATTGCTGCCAGCGCGTTGATTCTCTCTTCTGACACTTCTCTCCCCTTCCGAGTCGCACGCCTTTTGCCGGATGAAGAATGGCACGACTCACTGAAATTCCAAAGGCTCGAACTCGTTCTCCGTGTGCTCGCCTGCGACGCCTTCAAGCATGACTCGATGACTCGGCAGGATTTGCGCGATGCGAAAAGTCCGCTCCGCACGACTACGACCCGGCATCAACTGTGCGCGAAACGTCACGCTCATGCCGGGATGCGCCCAACGGTCGGCGCTGCCACGCTCATGTCTCTCCGGCGCGCGTTGTTTCTCTCCTGACTGTTTTCTACGTCGCAGCAAAAACGTCGTACCAAGTGCTCCGGTAACGAGTGCCAGCGCGCTCATCCAACGCTTTGCGCGTATCTTCATTGAAATCGCTTCTCCGCTCCGGCGGGCGTCCGCCACTACTACTACTGCTGGTGTTGTCGCCGTCAAAAAAGAGGCGCAAGCTCTAGCCCCGTTTTCAGGGCGGAGCTTGCGCATCTGTTTAGAGTCTCCTGCGGCGATGGTTCGCTCGCAGGATGGCTCACGCCGTCTCGCCGTCTAGCACAGCGCGTCGAGTTTTTCACTGATGACCGGCAAGCCGCTCAAAGCCTTTTCGGCGTTAATCGCCGTGTAGTGCGCCCACTCATCCGGCACTTTGTCTTCTGGGAAGATTGCTTCCACCGGACATTCAGGCACACACGCATCACAATCAATACACGTCTCTGGATTAATTACGAGCATCGTATCATCGAGATGAAAAGCCTCGACCGGACAGACCAGCGCACAATCCGTATAACGGCAATTGACGCAGGGTTCTGCAACGACATATGTCATCAGATTTGCCTCCTCATGTAGTTGTATGACGACGACGGCGCGAGCCTCTGCCAACTCCAAACGGTCGCGGCTGCGCGTTCGTTACTCAGGAATAGATACCGCGTCAGTATATTAAGCACGAACCGCCAAGTTTTGAAAGAGAAAATTTACAGACGTGTGATTTTTGTCCGTCGCCGGAAAACGACCGCGCGCAACAGTGCCGCGAGGTGCTAAAACACGACCCGTTTCATCAAGCCGACGTGCCATCTGCCGACGTGTTTACTCGGCTCGGTCGGGCGGTCTTTTGTGTTTGACTTTGCGTTCCGCCGGATGCGCGCGTTCCTCCGGCTTGGCGCGACTCAGCGCATGCCCCGGTGGCGCCACAGGCTTTCTTATCACATCGAAGAGGGGTCGCGCCTCCGTCTGTTTCGACGTTTTTTTGCTGTTCTTTTTCATAGCCATTTTCACGCGAGGCGCATTCTGATTCGACGGCGCGATGCTAGACCTGCACGCGCCGACGTGTCAATACGCAGACTCGAACCGTTCACGTATGGCTATCGAATGTTTGACGAAATTGTGGCGTGCGGGCGAGGCAACAACAGCAGAAGCTTCGACGCCTCGCTTGACGGCACCGAGGGCGCGGCGTTGCGTAGGGAGAAAAACTTTGAGGGCGAACTGTTGTTAGTTCAGTCGCCCGTCAGTTCGTCGGCAAACTTTTGGTTGTCGCGTGAAGAAAGGAGAGAGTCCGGCTCTGGGAGGAGAGTCTAAGCCTTGCTGGCTTGCGGTGTGGTATCCGCAAACAACGTCTTGAGAGCCTGCGTGGTTTCCATGCGACGCTTCTGTTGAAATTCATTCACCCACTCGGAGACGGTCGCCACCATGTCGCGTGCGGTCTCTTGAGTAGTTTTCTTGATCGGCTCGGCGACCTGTGGTTCGGGGCGATTGCGTTCGCCGCGTTTGATGATTTTTATCGGGGTCTTCGTTTTCATGTTTCTTACCTACCTGCTTGTTCTGTATGTTCTTCGCTACTGTTAGACGAACAAAGCGATGGAAAAGTTCCTTTATTTTGTACGGTTCTCGTCTGCCGATTGGCGACGCCGAGATACTAAGCAAACCAAAGGCCACAGCTTCGCTATGTGACAAAAGATTAATGACTACGAAACGGAAGCGAGAGGTCTTGCTGGTCTGCGCTTGCACCGGCGGCGAGGTTTAACGCGCGGAAATCCGAGACGAGAACTGTAAACACACCTTTGATGCATGCCCTGCCCTTCGCGTTTGCCCGCGCATCCGACTCGCCTTCATCCTCCCGCCACGCCTCGCAAAACGCAGCAGGTGCGAACACTCTGCCCGCCCGCGTGCTTTCATTGAATACACATGCGCGAACCATGTCATACTTAGAGACGAATACAACAGAGAGATGTTAACGAAAGAGAGATGTTAACGAAGTTGTAAAATCACACAGACCACACGATGCTTCGCGGCAACACTTTCCACATCAATTCTCCATCAACCGACAAACTCTCTGCCGCGACAACTCAACACTCACGCGCGCCGTTTCCACGCTGCGACGCTTTGCAAAATGCCAAAGCCCGGAGGCCGACCGTGCGCTTTGCCAACGACGCACGTCTGTTATTCAATGACACAACCTCTCATCAAACACCGCCCGCCAACCTTCTCCAAATCAGCCTAAACCGTTTGCTATGAACAGGACAGACGCCCTCTCACACCGCGCTCCCGGCTTCCCGCCGAGCCACGATTCGCTTCACACGACGCCGGACGGATGCTGGCATGACCGTTGCCCTTCAGCATAACGCCATGCGACTCAGCGAAATCATCACCATCTATCTCGCCGCCGCCGCCCCGGTCGGCGTCGCATACTTTCTGCGTCATCACTTGAACCAAAAGCGCGCGCGCCTGTTGGCGAGAGCCGCCGTCGTCGCGTTCGCATGGCCGTTCACGATCGTCGCCGGATTGCTCGAACAACGCGGCAGTACGCATGGTTCAGACGCAGAGACAAGGCGAGACGGAAGCAACGCTGCCGCCGCCGCGAATACGGACGCGAGGGTCGAAGTCTCGAAGCGCGCGTCGATTGATGCGCTTTATCGTATCGAAGATTTGGTGCGATCAACGTCGGGCGCGCGTGATGAGAAACTCCGTCAAGTGATGTTGGCAGCGCGCGAATGTACCGAGCGTTTTGTCGGCCTCGCGCTCGCCGCAAGGGAGACGGATGCCGACGCAGCATCACCGTCCATCTCGTCGCGCGAGATGGAGTTGTGCCGTGTGGCCGGACGCAAGGGCGACGACCTTCTCGTCGCCGCGCGTTGCATCCGCAGGCGCAACGTCGCGCGACTCCTCGCGCATCACGAACGCGCGCGCACCGAACTCCTTCATGCTCTCGCCAAGATGCGCGAGACGTGCGGCGGTCTTCGCTTCGCGGCGGAGACGGACGCGCTCCACGCGCGGAGCCTCTCGAAAGCGGTGCTCGAAGCGTTGAGCCGCGCCATCGAACTTTTCTCTGCGCTCGACGATGAGCGTGCGGCGATGTCAGCCGCGCGTCTGCTCGACGCAGAATGCGCGCGTCTTCGTCGTTTGGAAAATCCGTTTTACGAGGATGCTCGCCGCCGGAATCTCGAAGGAGAAACAACATGTCCGCCCAAAACATCAACTGCACTCCGGTCGCCTATCGAACACCTTCCGCAGCCGACGACATAAATGCGCGGCTCAACTGGTTGCTCGCCTTCGACGCGGCAGAGGAGCGTCGTAGATTCCTGTTTCGTAGCGCGGGCGAAGAAGAGGAGGCGCAATTGATGCGACGCCCGCTCTCGACCGAACGCGCCTACGCCTTCCTCGGACTATTGCTCGGCGCGTTGCCGCTCGCCGCCGTCTTTTTCAAGGTCTTCGACCGGATGAATTCTTACTTCCAGATGGAGTTGTTTCTTTTGTTAGTCGCTATGAATCTGATGGGCTGTGTCTTCGGTCGCTTCATGGGCAAAGCCATCAGTGTGAGAGTCTACGAACTTGAGCGCGCTTCGTGGCATCGAATGATAGTCGGCACACTGCTGCTCGGCTTTGTGTGGGGCATCGTGACGGGAGCGGCGAGCGGCGTGCTGCTCTACGGCATTGGCGCATTCATCGTCCCCTTCTTCACCGCCCCGCTCGGCATGGTGGCCTTCACTTTGTTCACGCTCCTGCACCGTCTCCTCGTCCGTGGTGATATGATTGACGCGCGCCATTTCTGGCCGCTCGCGTGCGGCATCACGATGTTCATTGCCGCGCTCGTTCTCAACCCGCGATTTTGAAAAGCAGGATTCAGGAGACAGTAGAAAAGCATTTCGGATGCCACTGTTAAGAGTTAAGCGGTAAAAGTGACGCCTATTTCCGCCGCGCAACTTCACGAAGCATTCCATCGGTTTTCATACTGGTTACTGACTACTGTCTACTGTTTCGACTGTTCCATGCTGCTCGCGTTTCTTCTCCTGTCGCTGTTTCTGCTGGTGCTGCTCGGCTTTTACGTGTTCGTCGCCGCGCCGCGCAGCCGCACGCATCAGACCTTCGCGGCTTTCACGGCTTGCATGGCGATGTGGACGGTGAAGGACATCGTGCTGTGGGGCTTCGGCGGTGGCGACGGCGATGGCGGGCGCGGCTTCGCGGGTTGGTGGGCGGGCATGAGTTTCGTCATCGCGTTGTTGTTGCAGTATTCGATGGTGATTTTCGCGTGGGTTTTTCCCGAAAACGGCGCGGTTCCGGTCAGGCGTGCGGCGGTCTTGTTTGCGCCGGGCGCGGTGCTTATTCCGGCGGCGTTAGCGGGCTTGCTGTGGCGCGACGTTCGTTTCGCGCGGGGCGATTTATCAATCGAACTGACGCCGCTCGCCTACGTCTTCGTGCTCTACGCTTACGGCGTCTTCGCCTACGGCTTCGGCGTGCTCTGGGCGAAATGGCGTCGCTATCGACGGACGCTCTGGGGAAACCAACTCGGCGCGATTCTCATCGCACTCGTCATCACGGCGACGCTCAAGACACTCGTCAACATCATTTTGCCGCTCGCAGGCGTCTACGCGTGGTTGCCGACAGGTTCGATTTTCGTCCTCCTCGGCGTCATCGTCTACGCTTACGCCATCACCAATTTCAAACTCTTCTCGCTCCAATCCGCGCTCGACCAGTTTCGCCTCTTTCCCATCGCCTACAAAGTCGCGCTCTCGATTGCGGTGGTGGCGGTTTTGAGTTTTGTGCTGCTGCAAGTTCCGATTGTGTGGTGGAGCTTCGGCGCGGGCGAAAACTCGGACGCGTGGCGGCGCTACGTCGTCTTTAGCATCATCACGGCGCTCCTCCCGAATTTGATTCTCGTCGCGCTCGTCATACGCATCATCTCGCGCCCGCTCCGTCGTCTCACCGAAGCGGCGGTGACGGTGGCGGGCGGCGCATACGGCGCGCAGGTCGAACTCGAAAGCAACGACGAGGTGGGCTTGCTCGCCGCCTCTTTCAACGAGATGAGCCGCAAAATGGCCGACGACATCGAACGGCTCAGCGCGCTCAACGAACACTTGATTCGCACCGAAAAACTCGCCGCCGCCGGAACGCTCGCCGCCGGAGTCGCACACGAAGTCAACAACCCGCTCGCCTCGATTTCGTCGCTCATACAGATTTTGCAGGCGCGTCATGCGGGCGATGCCGCCGACGCCGAAACGCAGGAGATGCTGCGTCTCATCTCGACGCAGATTGCACGCATCACGCAGGTCTTACGCGACCTCATGGACTTCGCACGCGCGCGTCCGCCCGCACGCGCGCCGCTCGACGTGTCGCGCGTCATCGACGCCAGCCTACGTCTCGCCAGTTTCGACAAGGCTTTCAAAAATCTCCGCATCACCACCGATTTCGACGCCACTGCCCCGCTCGTCTCAGGAGATGCCGACCAACTCCAACAAGTCTTCCTCAATCTCCTGCTCAACGCGCGCGACGCCATGCCCGACGGCGGCTGGCTCGCTTTGCGTACACGTTTCGACCCTACCGCAGATGAACTCGTCGCCGAAGTCTGCGACGACGGCAACGGAATCGCGCCCGAACTCGTCGCGCACATCTTCGACCCGTTCTTCACGACTAAGCCCGCCGGAACCGGCACAGGTTTGGGGCTGGCCGTCTCGTACAGGATTGTCACCGCGCACGGCGGGCGCATCGAAGTCGCGCCCAACAACGGTCGCGGCACACAGGTACGCGTCGTGCTGCCCGTCCAGGCGGACTCATCACCGACAGACTCGCCGCAAAAAGTCAGTTAAGAGTTTTTTGAAGACAGTTAAGGGATAGACGCTTCACAGGTGGAAACAAGATGAACACATCGCCACTCGTTCTGGTCGCCGAAGATGAAGACTTGATGCGCGCGATTATCCAACGCCTCTTAACGGAGGCGGGTTATCGCGTCGCCGCTGTGTCGAGCGCGGAGAGCGCGTTGGAGATTTTCGCCGCCGAAGATGCGGCGGTGACTCTGACCGACATCCGCATGGCCGGAATGGACGGACTCACTTTGCTCGACCGCATCAAGGACATCGACCCCGAAGCCCTTGTCGTCGTCATGACGGCTTACTCGTCGGTCGATTCGGCGGTCGCAGCTCTGCGGAAGGGCGCGTACGATTACATCACCAAGCCGTTCGTCAACGAAGACCTTTTACAGTCGGTCAAAAACGCTCTACGTCAACGCGAACTCTTCCGCGAAAATCGCGCGCTCCGGCGCGAACTTGACCGCCGCTATAGTTTCTCGGAAATTATCGGCACGTCGGAAGCGTTGCAGTCCGTCTTTCGTCTCATCGAAAAAGTGGCGACCACCAACACCAACATTCTCATTCAAGGCGAATCGGGCACGGGCAAGGAACTCATCGCACGCGCCATCCATCACAACAGCCCGCGCGCCGACCGCCCCTTCGTCGCCATCAACTGCGGCGCAATCCCCGAAACCCTTCTCGAAAGCGAACTTTTCGGCCACACCAAAGGCGCGTTTACGGGCGCGGTCGCCAGTCGCCCCGGCCTCTTGCGCGCGGCAGAAGGCGGCACGGTTTTTCTAGATGAAGTCGGCGAGGTCACACCCGCGATGCAGGTCAGGCTACTGCGCGCCGTACAGGAACATGAAGTGACGCCCGTCGGCGCGACCGCGCCCGTTGCCTTCGACGCGCGCATCATTTGTGCGACGAACCGCGATTTGGAAAAAGAAGTGGCCGAGGGTCGTTTCCGCGAAGACCTGTTCTATCGTCTGAACGTCATCGAGGTTCACCTGCCGCCCCTGCGCGAACGACGTGAAGACATCCCGCTCCTCATACGTCACTTCATCACACGCACCGCACGCGAGCAACAGCAACCGGAAAAGGCCGTCGAACCCGCCGCCATGTCCGCCTTTATCAACTACGCTTGGCCGGGCAACGTCCGCGAATTGCAGAACGCCGTCGAACGCGCCTTCACACTGAGCGGCGACTCCATCGACCTCGACAGCCTTACGCCGCGCCTGCGCGATTCAGCAGCCACGCATCAACACAGCGTCCGCGACCCCGACGGCCTGCGCCCCACGCTCGACGAAATTGAACGCCGTTACATCTTCGAGACGCTCGCCTCCATCAATCAGGACAAGGCGCGTGCCGCCAACATCCTCGGCATCGACCTCTCCACGCTCTACCGCAAACTTAAACGCTACGACGCCATCTGAAACCACTGATTCGTCAAGCTCTCTGTGCGACTCGGATGCGTTCGGGAGTTTTCACATAAACTATTGACTCGCTCTTTTTTTGGCATAAAAGAATCCCACAAAGCCCTCGCTCGGACGCGAAACCTAGAGCCCTCACTCGCCGAATTTGCCTCGCTTTGACAAGCCCTATTCAGCTTTCTTTTCAACTGTCGTTGCCAAACAGCAAAGCCGCAAAGGAGACGCTTATGAAGGTAGTCCTCTCGTACCCTTTCGATGACGAACACCCCGAATATGAGCAATTCGTCCATCGAGTCAATTACTACCTCCAAAAGCAACCGGACATTGATGCCTGCTGCTACTCCGACGAGCGGAGCAGGCCGGACTGGCGCGATACGTCGGCACCAAACTAATCGGTTGTTATAAGTTCGTGCTCTTTGTCGCCAAACGTTTTGGTCATGTGCAACGCGACGGAGCCGAATCCTTCCTCGCAGCCAACATGCCTCTCAGCCCTTTCAGCACCATCATCGTCCGCCTTCCCAAAGCGGTCGAGATACCTCCAAACCTGTTTCAATTCCAACGGCGGCAATTCTGGTTCAACGTCTGGACGACCAATCGGCTGCCAGTGGTTGACGGAGTATGTTTTGGTTCCTCTGAAATTGGTCGTGCTCGGACGCAAGCGCGTGCCGGAGAGTGGCATCTTCTGGCGGTCGTTGCTGGCTAATACGGGTCAACCAGCGAGAATGTAGTCCCGTTTGCCGACGAGAGTTTCACCGACGCGCGTCGTCACTTCACCAGATTTGAGGGCACAGGATAAGGAGCGCCCTTTTTCGTCATTCGGCCTGCCATCGCACGACCTTCGGCGGAAGTCCACGGTTGGCCGTAGAAGAATCCTTTGGCGGTTGATTCCGGCACAAGTCTCTTATCCAGAGGGCTGCCGCCTGCGGGGATTTCCATATCGACGATGAACGAGTTGAAATAAAGATTGACGTTGCCTTTTTGTTCGGGGTGCATCGAGGGCATCCCGTCGCTGCCGACTTTCCAACGCCACGTCCGCCACACTTCGCCGTTGTTCATCAAACTACATTCCCAGTTTCCGGGGTAATCTTCGAGCGCGAGTCGATTCGTAGCGCGCACCTTGCCCCACGTTAGGGGCGCAGACAATTTCACTACGCGAAAGCCTATCTCGTCGCGGTATTCCGTCCCGCGTTTGTACTGCGGGGCTAACCTGTCTGTGTGAATCACCTGAAAACTCCTGACGGTGCTGCTGATTGCCTGGTCGGCATAGGGCATCGGGCCCGGCATCGAGAGGCGTTTTCCGTCAACCGCGCAACGCATGTAACCGTGCGGCAAGTTTCTGCCGATTTCGCTCGGCGAGAGGTTGAAATGAAGTTCGACGTGGTTTGCGCCGGAGCGTTCGGGACGGCTCCCCCAATCGTGATACGAGGTGTAGCCACTCGGACGGAGGAAAATAAAACTGACGGGCGCTTCGGCATGGCGGGGAATGTAGTAGTGCGGCGGCGCATCGCCGGGTTGCTGGCCTGACGGCACGCGGTTCACCGTGCGGACTTCGATTTTGTATGTGCGGACGAGTTTTTCTTCGTCTGTGTCGCCGTTCACGGTGAAGACCTGCACGTCGAAATTGCCGACCTCCTTTGTCGCCGTGTCTTTGCGCCAGCACTCATTCGTCCACATATAACTTTCGTCGATGTCGTTGGCGCTCTTGTGGTATGAATCTGTTTCGCAACGCGTGGTCGCGACGGCTTTTCCGGCTCGCGCGACGACGAGTTTTATCGCGCTGCGATTCGGATAGTCGCCAAAGATTCTCAAGTGGGATTTCAACACCCAACCCGTGCTGTACGGGATGTTGTTGTGGCCGAGTGCTTCGGTGCTGACGGCCTCGAACCATGTAAAACCGTCGTCAACCTTGCCCGAACGGTTGCTGCTTGGAGTTTGATTATTTGAAGCGAGGTGATTTGTCGTCGTCAGATTTTGCAGGGTCGTTTTTTCATGCGGCTGAAAAATCTGCTGCATGTTTACTTGCCCGACAGCGGCGAAGTTCGCCAGCATGATTGTGCAAAATATCAAAACTGACCTTCTCATTTTTTGCTTCTCCTCGATTTCAAAGATTGCTTTGCGGGCAGCATGATTTTTCAGCCACAGCTTTTACCTCGCTCGACGCGGAAAAACAATCACTTTCTTCCGCGACAAAACAGTTTATAGTGTCCCTCCATGACGCTTGCCCGATTCTACGAGATAAACGCAATAGCTTTTTACCCGACCTTTAAGCAACGGACTGTCTTGTCTACTGCGACGGCATATCACGATGCAGCTTAATTTGGAGAACACGGATGTGACGCTTCCGGCGTGGGCGTTTGCGTTGCTCGTCGTGCTGGCGGCGTGGGCGTTGGTGGAGAATTTCATTCGTCCGGTGGCGCATTGGTTCATGCGTCGGCGCGTCAATAGCGTGATGGAAGAGATAAACACGCGTCTCAAGATAAAGCTTCAGCCCTTCAAGTTGACGAAGCGCGAGGTGTTGATTGACCGCTTGCTCTACGACGCGCAGGTGTTGGCGGCAGCCGAAAGTTACGAACGCGAACACGAATTGCCGCGCGAGGAGGTGTTGAAGCGAGTCGAACATTATGCGCGCGAGATTGTTCCGGCGTTCAACGCCTACGTCTATTTTCGTGTCGGCTACTGGCTGGCGCGACGCGCCGCACGCGCGCTCTACCGCGTGCGTCTCGGCTACACAGACGAAGCGGGACTCGCCAATCTTCACCCGCAATCGACGGTCGTCTTCCTGATGAACCATCGCAGCAACATGGATTACATCCTCGTCGCGTTTCTCGCCGCGGAACGCACCGCGCTCTCTTACGCCGTCGGCGAATGGGCGCGCATCTGGCCGCTTCACATGCTCATCCGTTCGATGGGCGCATACTTTGTCCGTCGCAACTCGAAGGACGCGCTCTATCGCAAAGTTTTGGAACGCTACGTCTACATGGCGACGACGGCGGGCGTTACGCAAGCCGTCTACCCGGAAGGCGGTTTGAGCCGCGACGGGTTGCTGCGACCGCCCAAAGTCGGATTGCTCGATTACATGCTGCGCTCTTTCGACCCGACGGGCGCGCAGGATTTGGTCTTCATCCCCGTCGGCATCAACTACGACCGCGTGCTCGAAGACCGGAGCCTGCTGCTCGACCTCGACCCGTCGGCAGAGAAACGAAGCCGCGCCGCCACGGTCTTTAACACCATCACTTTCATCCTACGCAATCTCGGTCTGATGGCGCGCAACAAATGGCGTCGCTTTGGATACGCGTGCGTCAACTTCGGCACGCCCGTCTCGCTCAAAGACTATCTCGCGGCGCGCGAGATTGATTTTCGACGTTTCGACCGCGAGGAGAGATTCGAGAAGGTGGAGGCTTTCGGGCGCGAATTGATGGGTTCAATCGCGCGTGTTATTCCGGTGCTGCCCGTGCCGCTCGTCGCGACAGTTTTTGTCCGTCATCCCGAAAAAGCTTGGAGCGAGTTGGAATTAAAACGCGAAGTCTTCGAGTTAATCCGCCGACTCGAAGCACGCGGCTCACACGTCTATATCCCGCGCGGCGACCAAGACTACGCCATCACCGTCGGCCTGCGGATGCTAACGTTGCGCCGTCTCGTCTCCGCACGCGACGGCCTTTATTCCGTCCAGCCATCGGAGCGACACGTTCTCGCCTATTACGCCAACAGCATCGCGCACCTGTTCGTCTAAAAGGTGAACAGGGAAACGTTGAAATGGTTAAAGGGAAAGACGTGGCTCGGTTCTTTCCTCGCCCGTCTTTCCCTTTGTGGCCTTTTCGGTGTTGGAATGTTTACTTGTTGACGGAGATGCCGACGGATAATGTCGCCGCGTCGGTCTAGTTTAGATAAAGACGACGGATTGCGAATTGGGAATCTCGAATCGTTTGCGGCAACGCATGTTTTTGCACGCCAGCATATCGTCGATACGCACCATGTAGTCGCGCGATTTTTTGAAGCGCGCGAGGTCGTGTTCGCTGATGCCACGCGGCGGCGCAGATTTCTTGGTGCGTTTGAGCCAGCGCACGTCGTAGTCGGCGCGCTCGCGGCAATGCGGGCACGCGAATGATGCGCGTTTGGTTTCCTGTTGTTCGGTGAAAATATCTCGTTCGTTCATAATTTAGAATTAGAGGTCTGATGTCACTGGCTAAAGGTCAGTGAATGATAAAGTTCTGTTTTAACTAGCCTCTGGCCTCTAGCCTCTCGCCTCCGTCGTTGCGTCGTTGTTCGCGTCGTCTGTGCCGGAGCACGATGAGCAGGCCGAGCAAGCCGTTGAGAAGCATGAGCGAATTAGTGACGACAAAGACCCAGTTGCTGACCAGCCAACTATAGACGGTGAAACCGAGCGAAGCCGCCATCTGCCCGACAAAAAGCCACTTGGAAACGCCCTCGCTCGAACCCTCCTGCCATTGTTTGAAAACTTGCTTGGCGATGGTCAGCACAAGTATCAACGAACTCGCCCAACCGATAACTTCTGTTGCCGTATCCGACATCCTCTACCCCTCTTGTTCTGTAAAATCCTTTGGCGATATTAACGCAGAAAGCCGCGCTCAGGTCAAAAGCCGACGCACGCTCGCCAGCAGACTCGCAGGGTCAACAGGCTTCGGCTCATAGGCGTCCGCTCCCGTGGCGAGCGTAAAAGTCGCTGTGCCTGAGCCGAAGCCTGTGGTGACGAGTATCGGAGTGGCGGTAATCTCCTTCGTGTCCCGGACGCGCCGGACGAGATGTACGCCGTCAGCCGCAGGCATGTAGATGTCCGTGATGATGAGGTCGGGATGAGTTTCAACCGCCAATTCATAACCGCGCACACCGTCTTCCGCCGCCACGACCGCATATCCCTCGCGCTCCAACGTCATCCGCATCAACTCACGCGTCACGTCGTCGTCTTCAACCAGTAAAATTTTCTTCGCGCTGTTCATAAATTCGACAAGTGATGGATGAGGTGTAAAAGCATTCGTCTTTCCGCTCAACACGCATCATGCATCACTTTTGTTCTCTGTTTCGCATAGTTCACGCAGGTAGCGAAAGCTGTAGATGCCGGTTTCGTGGCCGTCGCTCCAACGGAAGTTGAGTGCATAGCGTCCAACGATGTCAACGTCGGCAATCTTGAGGTCGTCCGCGATGTTCTCCGGCTTCAACATTCGCTCACCCGTCCATTCGTTGACGCACTGCGCACACGGACACGCACGCCTGAGCGCCGCCGCCGCGTAATGGCACACGCGTCCATCCGCCCACGCGATACGCATGCCCGCGTCGCCCTCCTGCATTATCTCGCGCGGCTCAATCGCTGGGCTGCGCCTTTGCTGCATCTCGTCGTCGGGCATAGGAATTGTAGACAGTAGCCAGTAGATTACTGCTTGATGGCTTCGTTGAGCGCGTCGGCGGTAATGTTCCAGTGCGAGGCCGACCAGACGACTTCACCGTCGCGTAAGATGAAGGCTTGCGGCGATTCGTGGCGGATGCCCGTACGCGTTTCAATCTCGCGCGAAACGCCGCGCGCCGTCTGCACGACGACGAGAGCCACGTCCGCGCCCGCGCGCTTCATTTGCTGGTAGGCGGCGGCGCTAATCGGGCATGTGCTGCTGTGCTTAAAGAGGACGACGGGCGCGTCGTGCGAGCGCGCGAAAAGTTGTTCGAGTTCCGTCGTATCGGCAATGGGTGTGAAACGGCTTTCCATCGTGTTGCCCGCCCTGAAGTTTGAAGTTAATTATGTTCTACTTGCGTCTTGATATTATCTTACACGCTTCTTGACGACAAAGGCAGCCGCCCGACGGATAAGAGAGGGTTTAAAGGGTAGAAGGGGAAAGGATGAACGGGGAGTGCGGTCGAATTCGACCTTTCTCTGTTTCCTTTTAACCTTCCCCTTTTGTGATTTATCAGCCGAGATAAATATTCTGCGCGTACTCTTGCACCATGCGGTCGCTGTTGAAGGCGGGCGCGAGAGTCTCTATCGAGTGTCGCATCATGGCGACCCAACGACGCGGGATGTTTTGCTCGTCGCGTTCGTAGTAGGTCGGCACAACCTCCTGTTCGAGCACACGATAGAGGGCTTCGGCGTCGCGTGCGTCGCCTGATTCGACCGCTCCCTGTTCAATGATGTCAGCCCCACCGCTCTCGTCGCCGATAGCCCAACCGTTTTTGCCGTCGTAGCCTTCAGGCCACCAGCCGTCGAGAATCGAGAGATTGAGGCCGCCGTTGAGCGCCACCTTTTCGCCACTTGTGCCGGAGGCTTCGAGCGGACGGCGCGGCACGTTGAGCCACACGTCAACCGATTGCACAAGTTGACGCGCAATCTCCTGATCGTAGTCCTGTATGAAGACGGCACGGCGCATAACTTGCGGGTCGAGTTTCCATTGCGCGAGTTGTTGGAGGATGAGTTTGGCTCCGCCGTCCTGCGGGTGCGCCTTGCCCGCGAAGACGAATTGCACGGGGCGTTCGTCGTGATTGATGAGACGAAGCAGACGCTCCGGGTCTGACAGAATCAGATTCCAGCGCTTGTAGGCCGCGACACGACGCGCGAAGCCGATGGTCAAAACTTCGGGGTCGAAAAGACTGCGCGCCGCCTCTGCATACTCACGGCTCTCTCCTTGTTGCAGCCGCGCATGATAGAGACGGTGGCGCATGAAGGCGATGAGGCGCATCTTGAGCAGACGGCTCGCACGCCACAATTCCTCGTCGGAAATCGTCGCCGTGGCCGTCGCCCACGCTTGCGCGTCGTACAAAGTCTCTGTCCAATCTCTGCCGACGTGCTTTTCAAAGATGGAGCGCAGCAGCGGATTGACCCACGTCGGCGCATGGACGCCGTTGGTCACGTAGCTGATGGGAACGTCTTCGACGCGACGTTCCGGCCACATCTCCACCCACAGTTCGCGCGACACTTCGCCGTGCAGACGGCTGACGCCATTGGTCAAACGACACATGCGAAGCGCGAGCGGCGTCAAACCGAAGAACTCCGTCTCGTCGTTGGCATGGACGCGTCCGAGATTCAAAAACTCCTCGCGCGAGAGGCCGAGCGTCTCCCAGTAAGCCCTGCCGAAACACATCTCGACGAGCGGTGCACTGAACTCGTCGTGTCCGGCGGCAATTGGCGTGTGCGTCGTGAACACGCAACGCTCGCGTACCTCGCGCGCGGCTTCGTCGAATTTCTTTTCGCCTTTCGTCACCACTTCGCGCGCCAGTTCCAGTGTGAGAAAAGCCGAGTGGCCTTCGTTGAGATGAAAGACGTGAGGACGGATGCCGAGACGACTGAGCAGACGCACGCCGCCCATCCCCAAGACCATCTCCTGCACGCAACGCGTCTCGCGGTCGCCGCCGTAGAGATGGCCTGTGATGAAGCGGTCAACTTCGTTGTTTTCGGGGATGTTCGTGTCGAGCAGATAGAGCGCGACGCGACCGACATCCACGCGCCACGCCTGCACGTGCACGATGCGCCCGCGCATCTCCAACTCGATGCGGAGCGGCGTGCCCGCTTCGTCGTGGACGGGATGAAGCGGAAGGTCGTCTGTATTAATCTGCCCGTAATATTCTTCCTGCCAACCGTCGCGGCGCAGGCGTTGGCGGAAGTAGCCGTGGTGATAGAGCAGCCCGACGGCGATGAGCGGGAGTCCTAAATCGCTCGCAGATTTCAGATGGTCGCCCGCCAACATGCCGAGGCCGCCGGAGTAGAGCGGCAGCGAATTGTGGATGCCGAATTCGGCGCAGAAGTAGGCCACAGGGTTCGCGTGCGTGATGCGTTGCGCGTTCGTGCGTGCCCAAGCCTCGCCTGCTGAACTCATGTAATGGTCGAACTCCGCGCCTAGTCTCTGCACGCGCTCGATGTAAACCGGGTCGGTCGCCATCTTCATCACGCGAAACTCCAACGCCTCATCAAGCAGACGACGCGGGTTGTGCTCGCATTCTTCCCACACGTCGGGGTCTAAATCGCGAAACACCGCCGCTCCATCAGCCGCCCAACTCCACCAGTAGTTCCACGATAGCGTTTCCAGCGCGCCGAGTGTCTCCGGCAGTTCGCGCCTCTTTTCAACCATTACGGGTTCGAGTTCCTTTGCTGCTTTCATTGTGAAAACCGGTAGACAGGAGTCAGTAGTTAGTAGAAAAACATTCCGTCTGTGATTGTTGAGAGCAATGCTGATGAAACGTCAGACGCAAGTTCTACATGCTGGCTACTGGCTATTGACTACTGTCTACTCCTTTGTCTACTCCTTAAATTTGTGGTTATTCAAAAACACTTCCCTATCGCCGTTCGAGAAGAAGACCAGACGCACTTCTTTAATCGTCGCGTCATCGGCGAGAAAATCTTTGACCGCTTGCGAACAGACGGCGGCGGCCTGTTCGCGCGGGTAGCCGTATGCGCCCGTCGAGATGGCGGGGAAAGCGACGGAGACGAGTCCGTGCTCGACGACCAACCGCAACGAGTTGCGATAGCAGGCACTCAACAGTTCCGCCTCGCGCCCTCCGTGACGACCCCAGACGGGGCCGACCGTGTGAACGACGTAGCGCGCGGCGAGTCGCCCGCCCGTCGTGATAACCGCCTCGCCCGTCGGCAATCCATCGGGAAAACGCGTGCGCCGAATCTCGCGGCACTCTTCCAGAATTTGCGCGCCGCCCGCGCGGTGAATCGCGCCGTCAACGCCCGCTCCGCCCATCAGCGACGAATTAGCCGCGTTGACCAACGCATCGACATCCTCGCGCGTGATGTCGCCGACGACAACGCGGACGCGCTCCGCCACAAATTCTGCATGGTCATTCACAAAGTTCTAGTTTGTTCGGGAATCGAATTTACCATTAAAGAGCGACGGCGCGCACGCCCGTACGGCAGGTGTTCGAGATTTTATTCGGCGCTTAAATTTGCAGAGGCGCGAAGCAGGCGCAGCAGTCCGGCGAGACTAATCAACGCCCACGCGCCTTCCAAGACGATAAAACCGATTTGCCCTGTGCCGACGGCGACAAAGCAGAGCATCGCGCCGCCCACGAAATTCAGCGACAGGTCGAGGTAGCGATTGGCTTCGATAAACTTGAAGGCGCGTGCGGCATAGACTCCGAGGATGATGACCGCGCCCGCCAGTGAAACCACTTGATTGATTGTCTCGGACATTTTTAACTGAACGACCGAGGCGTCGTAGATTTCAACTGAAGCACATCAAACATCCCTGTCAACATCCGTCTCTGCGGCGTCTGTATCTTCTGCGTCTGCATCGCGCGGCTCGACCGTAATCTCTTCAAACATGCCCTGCCGACGCAAAACTTCCGCGACGCCTTTGGCCTTGTGCTCCGTGAGCGGGTGTTCGGGGTCGGTGCAGGCAATCTCAAAGAGCGCATCGTCAATCATGACGATGCCGAGCGAGCCGAGCACGACGCCCGGCACAATCTCCATCTCGCTGAGATTGTGTATCTTGAAATGGCCTGTTTGCTCAACCCAGTCTTCGATGAAGGGGTCGCGCAGAGCGTGTTCCGCTTCGCCTTCCGACAGGTATGAGCCTTCGACAATCAGACAATATTCGGTTGTTTTATTTACCTTCATGGCGTGAGCCGTCCGGCGTTTGGGCGCGCTCCACTTCAAATTCAAACGAGCAAGACGGATGAAGCGCGTGCGCCGATGAGACTCTCACTTTACCACCGCCGGGGCGCGACGTGAAAGAAAAAACGCCGCCGAAAGACAAAAGCTTTCGAGCGACGTTTGTTGTGGAGTCCGGCGTGTGAATTACTACTCGACCGACGGGGCGACCTGTGTGCCGCCCCATGCGTCCGAGAGTTTATTCACCCACCGCATACTGCTCGTTGAGCGTGCGGCTCAAGTTCTTGAAGTAGGCGTTAAAAGTAACGTAGCCCGTGCCCTGAAAGAAGGCGCGTCCGCCCGTCTCATTCGCCAAGCGATTGAGCGCGCTCTGGCCGTAGCCGACGGCGGTGCGATTCCAACTCGTCAAACCAACCGACGGGGCATAGAACGTATAGACAGCGACGTTGCGACGCTTGGCTTCACGAATCGCGCCCTGCAAGTCAATCGAATTGATGCTTGAAGACGAATCGAAGCCGCGCGACACGTCGAGACCGTCGGAGATGAGCAACAACGCGTTGCGGTTCTCGCGCTCTGCTGCGTCGAAACGTCTGAGAGCCTCTTTGACTTCGACGTACGGGTTAAAGGGCGAGGCGGCGGTGCTGCCGACCGGAACGCGCAGAGCCTTCGCGGCGAGTTCGAGATCGGTCGTGAAGCCCTGTCGCACCTGCAACGAGCCTGCACGAACATAACTAATCATCACACGCGAACCCGCAGGCAACGAACGGATGAATTCGCGTGTCAGTTTGAGTTCATTGCCGACGCGCGAAACCAAATCGTCCTGCACTAGAATCGCCAGATTGAGCGGCACCCTCACCTGAGCCATCTGCTCCGTGCTCGTCTTGCTCGACGCAGCGGCGACAGACGACCGAGGTGCGCTGAAAATTGCGGCCAAGACCAAAACAAAAGCCGCCACGATTGAAAAGAATTTCTTCGTCATCATAACTTTTTCATTTCTCCAACCACGCCGGAGAATGGGCGCATAATGATATTTAACTTCCGACGCGAAAACGCGTGAGGCTCGTAAATTTCACTTCGCCCAACGCGTCTCTTTCCCGTTTACTCGACGGGTTTTTCGTGTCTATAAGATGCGCGAAAACCGTCCGGCGTGGCCTTTGCGAAGGGCAAAAGGCAAAAGCGATGAGAAGCCGTCTTCTCTACTTTTGCCTTTCCTTTCGCTTTCGCGTCAGCGTTGAGCTTTTACTTACTATGTAGTTGGCAGACGCCATCGGCGTCACAGGGCGGGGGGACGCCGAAGAGTTTGTAACGACGACTGGCGAGCCAAGCGTAGAAGACGGGGCCGAGAGCGGTGAACGGCCAACGGGCGAGCACGCGCGCACTCCAACGCCAACGCGGTAATACGCGCAACACATCAAGCCAAGCCTCGAAACCTTTCGACCATGTGCCGTCGGTGCGGCGTACGTGCATCTCTTCGGCGAGCGCGGCGAGCGTGTGCGGCGCGGCGCGGAGTTGGTTTTCCGGCTCGTTATAATCGAGCCATTCGATGCGCGCCTCGCGGTCAAGTGGTTCCACGCGTGCACGTAGCCAGAGACACAGAGGACACCGCCCGTCCGTGTAAACTTCGATGCGCCCCGCGCGTTGCTGCGATTCTGTCGGAGAAATGTTCATCATTACTTATTACGAAAAATTCGTTGCGAGGTTTGGTCGGCAATGTCTGGTCGTTTGCCTCCGACAATATAACAGAAATCGGGACGGCGGAAATCGCAGGCTGTGTCTTTTCTGTCGCTCCGGCGGACGCAGATGTCACGCAAAAAGGATACGCGGCGGCAACTCTGACATTCCAACCAGAATCCCAACAACCACACGCCTTTCAGCTTCTGCGACGGCGATGGACAACCCACACGGACGAGAACGGCGTCTACCGTTTGCATCCACGATGCGACGCATGAAACAATCCGCGAGAGAGTTTTCGCTCGTATCTTTGAGTGCAGGCAATCTGAATTTTTGGCGCGGGCGCGGTCAGTCTTCTTCGGATTTGAAGAACGGCAGGTAGACATACGATGTTAACGAAGCGAGCGAGCGACATTAAGAGCAGCGAGATTACGGATAAGAGTCTGTATCTCAACCGCCGCACGTTCATGCGTGGAGCGGCGCTCGCGGCCTCTACGGTCGCCACAGGATTTCTCTATCGACGGCTGCTCGCGCCCGAACCTCAACTCACGCCCAAAGCTTTGCCCGGCACACAGGCGGCGACCAAGCAGTGGGGACTGCCCAACGACGAGGCGACCACCTACGAAGACATCACCAACTACAACAACTTCTACGAATTTTCGACCGACAAACGAGCCGTCGCACGAAAAGCGCGCGGGTTCGTGACGCGTCCGTGGACGGTGGCGGTCGAGGGATTGGTCAACAAGCCGAAAACGTTTGACCTCGACGAGTTGTTAAAGTTGACGCAGGAAGACCGCATCTATCGTATGCGTTGTGTCGAAGGCTGGTCGATGGTCATCCCGTGGCTCGGCTTTCCCCTCGCAGAAGTTCTCAAACAAGTGGAACCCCTCTCGAACGCTCGATACGTCGCCTTCGAGACGCTCAACGACCCCGAACGCATGCCGAATCTCGACAGCGGCGTACTCGATTGGCCTTACGTCGAAGGCTTGCGCCTCGACGAAGCGATGCACCCGCTCACGATTCTTGCCAGCGGCATCTATGGCGAACCCATGCCGCCGCAGAACGGCGCGCCGTTGCGTCTCGTCGTGCCCTGGAAATACGGTTTCAAGGGCATCAAGTCAATCGTGAAGATTCGTCTCGTCGAACAGATACCGCCGACTACTTGGAATCTGTCCGCGCCCGACGAGTACGGGTTTTTCTCGAACGTCAACCCGGGTGTTCCGCATCCGCGTTGGAGTCAGGCCAATGAGCAGCGCATCGGCGAGTTTGGCAAACGCCCGACCCTGATGTTCAACGGCTACGCCGATCAGGTAGCGCATCTCTATAACGGCATGGATTTGAAGTATTACTTCTGATTGCGGAGTGCGAATTAGCAGAAGGAGAAGTCAGGAGTCAGAATTCAGAAGCCAGAATGAAAACCGGGAAGCAGTCGAGAGTAAAGCCATCGAGATTTCCTACTCAACCAAGCATTTCTACTGATTACTGGCTACTGTCTCCTGACTACTGCTTTCATTCTGCAATCCGAATTCCGCATTCCGCAATTCTTGAAAGGTGGTGCGGTTGAAGGATACGAAGTTCAATAAAGCGTTGGTGTTTCTCAATTGCCTTGTGCCGCTGGCGCTGCTCGGTTGGGATGCGTATCAGGGAAGACTGGGAGCCAACCCGCTTGAGTTTGTGACGCGCACGACGGGGACGCTCACGCTCGTCTTCATCCTGCTATCGCTCGCCATCACACCCGCGCGCAAACTGACGGGCGCGCAATGGCTCATCAAATTCCGTCGCATGCTCGGACTCTATGCCTTCTTCTACGGCTTCCTACATCTGGCGACCTACGTCTGGTTCGACAAGGCTTTCAACCTCCGTGCGGTCGTCGCAGACATCTGGCTCCGGCCTTTCATCGCCGTCGGCATGTTCAGTTTCTTCCTGATGGTTCCGCTCGCCGTCACTTCGACCAACAAGATGATTAAGCGACTCGGCGGCAAACGTTGGGCGCGTCTGCACAAAGCCGTCTACCTCACGGCCATCGGCGGCGTGCTCCACTACTATCTGCTCGTTAAGGCCGATACGAGTAAGCCGCTCGTCTTCGCCGCGTTGCTCGCGCTGCTTTTGGGTTATCGTCTCTACGTCGCTTACTCTACCCGATTAGCACGCAAGCCCATCTCCATCTCGACGCCCGCACCGCCGCTCTAAACACTATTCTTTAGACGTTCTGACAACACCCAATCAGACGGCGCTGCAAGCACGCCACTGGCACAAGAGAGTGATGCGCGAACGCGCGTTCATAACCGCGATGCGTCACCCTATTCCCACGGATCGGGCGGGTCGAGGCGCGGAATTCTTTCTTCGCTCCCGCCACCCATGCCGCCGCCACCGCCGCCAGTCGAACCGCCACCACCACCGCTGCCACCACTACCGCCCGAACCACCGCTGCCGCCCGTGCTTCCACCGCCTCCGGTCGAACCACCGCCGCCACCGCTTCCGCCGCTACCACCGCCGCTGCCGCCACTACTACCGCCGCTGCTGCCGCTGCCGCCACCAGTGCCTTCGTCTCTTTCCGACATAGTTTTTCCTTTCCTCTCACTGAGTTTGCTCTGGATACCATACGGCGAAGGGAGGGACGTGTTTTTTTACCTTGCCCTGACAATCGCGCAGTAGTTTCTCAGAGGGTTTGGGGTCGTCTTGGAGAGCTAGTTCTTTGAATCTCTCCTCGGCTTTGTTAAGCGATTTGGTCATCTCGCGCGTGATGCCGCCTGTGGCTTTGATGTCATCGACGAGCTTTCCGTAGTCATAAGAGAGGCTGCTATAGCCCGTATGGAGTTTGCTGTATTGTTCGATATGTTTGGGAAGTTGGAGAGCGGGTTTGAGGATGGCGAGGAGCGCCGCCGCTCCCGTCAGAATAGCCCAGACGGTCTTGCCCGTCGCCGTCTGCCACACGTACCAACCGGAAATCGCGCTGCCCGATGTGCCAATTGCGAGCACAATCTCATACCAAAAATTACAATTCTGAAAGAATGACAGACGGCACGCGTAGTATTCACGGCTCATGCGCGCCGTGCGGTAGTTGTCATAGACGCGCTTCAAACGCTCCCGATTTTTATCAATGGGTGAGGACATGCATACAACCCCTCTCACAGAATCTTGCTCAAGAAGTTTTCATCAAACGTGTGGCGACGGCGCGACATTTTAGCAAAACGAAAGGGGACAGAGAAATTATTCCCTGTCCCCTTAGCGAGCACGACGGCTCGGTTAAATATTCTGTATCGCCGCAACTATTCGTCCGTCACGGAGCGCGGCGGATGATGCGTGAAGCGTTCGCCGCTATCGAGTCGGCGTTGGAGGTTGCGATAGCCGACGGCAAGCATGCCGATGACGACGATTTGCAGAAGCTCGACGGCGACCCAGAAAAAGACCAGAAACCTCATCGCTTGTTACCTCCCTGACGGGACTTGTAGTTGCACGCCCGAACCGCTCCCCGCACCGTACATAATCGTCAGCGCGCCTTGATGATTCTTGATGCCTTCGGCGCGTGCGCGTTCGATTTCCAGTTGGAGTTCGAGTTTCTTAATCTCAAGCAGAGCGGGATTGGCGTAGGTCTGCGCTTCGATTTGTTTGGTTTGCGCGCCGATTTTGGCGGCTTCGAGTCGCGCTTCTTCGGCCTGTTTCTGCTTCTCGTTGGCGACGACGCCGGACGCGGCGGCTTCGATGCGGTCGTCGAGAAAATCTGGATTGCCGATTTGCACCGATTCTGTCGTGAGCAGGAGTTGATTGATGAGCAGAGGCTGCAAGGATTCAAAGATGCGTTTTTGAATCAACTCTTGATTGGCGTAAATCTCGTACGCGCCGTAGTCTGCAAAAGCGTTGCGTGCTTCGGTCTGCAAGAGTCCGAGCAGGATTTCGTTACGGCGGCGGTGTCGTTCCTCCTCGGAGAAGCCATACTTGCGGACATACTCCGTGACTTTGGTCGGGTCGGTAAAGGCCGTCACGGCGATTTCCACCTGCAAGGCGGCGTTGTCCTTGCTCGTCACGCGGACGGGCGCTTTCTCCGTAAAGGATTTGAGATTGACTTCGTAAGCCTGTCGTCCGGGCATGAGCGTGGTAAACCAGCCGTCCGCCGGGGTATAGATACGCTCGATGCGTCCGAAATAGGTGACGACTTTAACGGTTCCTTCCTGTGTGTAGTTGATGTTGGCGAACGCCGTGCCCGCGAAAAGCAGGCCGAACACGACCAGCAATACCAGACCGGCAATAACGAACTTACTGCTCGACATAGATTCTCCTTTTTTGGAATTCACAATCTCAGGTTCCAAAATTTCAGGCCAGTTTTCTTTCTTCATCACGATTCATCCTGAAAGCTTTGACGATAGACGCCGACGGTCACACGACCGTCGCTCGAAAGCACGATTTACATTGCCGACGCCTCCGAAATCTCTGTTTGTTTGTGGTTTCTCATTCCTAGAGTTATACGTTGAAAGCCTTGAAAATGTTGTGAATTACGTATGAACAGACGCGCACGCGCATGCCACGGACGGACGCTTGCTTTTCCGCCGCGCGCTCGGATAAATTACTCGCTCAGCCTCCGTCTTATTCCACACATCGCGCGTCGATAGTCCGACGATGTGAGAGGCCAGCGACAAGCCCACGTCTACAAAACCTTCGGAAAGGAAGCTTCGCATTAAACTTTATGAAAGTTTATCCCACTAATTCGATTCGCAATCTGGCAGTCATCGGTCATGGCGATGCAGGCAAAACGCAACTCACCAGTTCCCTTCTCTTCCTGGCGGGCGCAACCCCGCGTTGGGGCAAGGTTGACGAAGGCACCACCGTGACAGACCACGACGAGGATTCGATTGCGCGCAAGATTACACTCAACACCGCGCTCGCGCATCTCGAATGGCGCGAACATAAAATCAACTTAATCGACACGCCCGGCTATGCCGCCTTCGTCGCACACGCGCGCCCCGCCTTGCGCGTCGCCGATTGCGCGCTTGTCGTCGTCGATGCAGTAAATGGCGTCGAAGTGCAGACGGAGAAGACGTGGAGCTACGCCAACGAATTCATCGTGCCACGCATGATGGTGATTAACAAGATGGACAAGGAACGCGCAGATTTTGGCGCGGCGCTCGATTCGGCGCGTCACACTTTCAGCCGCGCCATCGTTCCCTTCACGCTTCCTATCGGCCAGGAGAAGAATTTTCGCGGCGTCGTGGACATCGTTCATTTGAAGGCATACGAGTTCGACGAAAGCGGCAAGGCCAAAGAGATACCGATTCCGTCCGAGGGGCGCGACGTGGTTGATAAAGAGCGCGAACGTCTCATCGAAGTCATCGCGGAATCGGACGACAAGTTGATGGAGAAATATTTCGAGGAAGGGACGCTGCCCGAAGAAGACATCGTGCCGAACATCAGCAAGGCCATCGCCGCGAGTCGTCTCTGTCCGGTCTTCGCCGTCTCCTCCGCCACGCTCGTCGGCCTCTCCGCCCTGCTCGACGGCATCATCGACTACGCGCCCGCGCCCGACACACACGAAGCCGAACACGGCAAAGCATCCGAAGACGGCGGCGAACCCCTCACGCGTCGCTACGACCCAAGCGAACCCTTCTCGGCCTACGTCTTCCGCACCGTTGCAGACCCCTTCGCCGGACGCATCAACATCATGAAAGTCATCAGCGGCCACGTCAAACACGACGCGACCGTGCAGAACACGACGCGCAGCACTCAGGAACGCCTCGGCGCACTCCATTCGATGCAAGGCAAACAACTCGACAAGATTGACGAAGCCAACGCGGGCGACATCATCGCCTGCGTCAAACTCCGCGAGACGCAGACTGGCGACACGCTCGCAGACCGCTCCGCGCCCATCGTCTACGACAAACTTGAATATCCCGAAGCGGCCATCGCCTTCGCCATCGAACCAAAATCACGGCAAGACGAGGAGAAGATTTCCGTCGCGCTCCACAAGATTCTCGAAGAAGACCCCGCGCTCCACTTCACGCGCGACGCGCAGACCAAAGAGTTTATCCTGTCGGGTTCCGGCCAACTGCATGTCGAAACGGTGGTCGAGAAACTGCGTAAGCGTTACAGCGTCGAAGTCGCGTTGCATCCGCCGAAGGTTCCCTACAAGGAGACCATCACGCAACGCGCCGAAGTGCAGGGACGCCACAAGAAACAGACGGGCGGGCGCGGGCAGTTCGGCGATTGCAAGGTCGTCTTCGAGCCACTGCCGCGCGGCGGCGGCTTTGAGTTTGTCGATAAGATTTTCGGCGGGTCGGTGCCGCAGCAGTTTCGTCCTGCTATTGAGAAGGGCATCATCGAAGCGGCATCGGGCGGAGCGATTGCGGGTTATCCGCTGGTCGATTTCAAAGTGACGCTGATTGACGGTTCGTATCATAACGTGGATTCGGACGAGCACAGTTTCCGCGCGGCGGGTCGCAAGGCGTTTCGCAACGCGGTCGATAAAGTGAAGCCGACGCTGCTGGAACCGATTATGGATGTCGAAGTGGTAGCACCCGCCGAAGCGAGCGGCGACATCATGGGCGACCTCAACTCTCGTCGCGGGCGTGTGCAGGGCATGGAGACGCGCGGCAAGAATCAGGTCATTAAAGCGCAAGTACCGATGTCCGAAATGCTCGACTATCAATCCAAACTCAACTCCATCACCGCCGCACGCGGCAGCTACCACATGGAGTTTTCCCACTACGATCCCGTCCCCGGCCAAATCGCCAACAAGATTGTCGAACAAGCCCGCGCCGAAGGCCGGATTAGAGCGGAAGAGGAAGAGTAGCCAACATGTCGCTGGCAATTAACAGACATTTCTTTACGGTCGCTGAATTCGAGCGCATGGGCGAGGCGGGCATTCTTTCGCAGGATGCCCGCTTTGAGCTAATCGAAGGGGAGATTATCGAAATATCGCCTATCGGTAGTCGTCATGCCGCGTGCGTTAAATCACTCAACAAATTCTTGAATCGAACGGTTGGCGACATCGCAATCGTTAGTATTCAAGACCCTATTCGGCTGAGCGATTTCTCCGAGCCGCAACCGGACGTGACGTTGCTGCGTCTGCGCGACGATTTTTACCGGAACGCGCATCCGCGAGCGGAGGATGTGTTGCTCGTTATCGAAGTGGCGGATACGACGTTGGAAACTGACAGGCAAATCAAGTTGCCGTTGTACGCGTCGGCGGGCGTGGCGGAGGTGTGGATAGTTAATCTTGTAGATGAGCAGATTGAGACATACGCGGGGCTGTCGGGCGGCGCGTACCAATCCGTCGGGCGCTACGGGCGCGGCGAGCGGGTGCAATCGCAGAACATCTCTCAACTCGTCGTCGATGCCGCAGATGTGTTGGGATAATTTCTTGCGGCGAAGATGAAGCGCATGGACAACGTCAAGCCTCACGCCTCGCCAAACGCACAACGTGACACACCGACGCGCCGAGCGACAAAGCAAGTCGCGCAACGAACAGGGCGGATTATTCTAAAGCCTCACCCGACGCAACCCACCTTGTCGCTATACATTGCGACTGTCCGGTGTTAACGGTTCAATATTTTCTTGACGCAGTAGTCCGGTGAGAGTAATTTAGGCTGGAACAGCGCCCCATAAACGTCCTCACAAACTCACAATCGAGGAGGAGCCATGAACATATTTTCCAGAGTCAGGAAGCCGTTCGTCTTGGCAGTATTGGTTTTGACACTACTGCTCTCAAGTGCTGTCGTTCCGTCGAATAATGGTGGAGGCACGAATGAAGTGTGCGCTGCATCCACCTACAGTTATTCGAGAATCTACACCTACTACAGCGACGCCTCATACACGACGGAGATTGGCTGGCGTTACATCCGTTGTAATGGGACGGCAACAACTAGCGGAAGCACTTCGCAGTATTACACATCGGAAATCGTCGATGTTTGCTGCGGAAATTACGCCTGTTAGCTTCCAGGCCGTCGGGCGTCGGCAACGAGCAAGACGGTATGTTTTAATCCCCACCGCCCACGTACGCTAGGGTCTTCAACGTCCACGGGAGGCCCTAGCGGTAAACTCCAAGACATTACTAGCCTTCCCTATCCTTTCGCGCATCACAACAAGAGGCTTGCGAGGCAGCACTAAGGCTTAGCGACGCGTCGCTAAGCCTTAGTGCAAAGCACGTCTTAACGTTTCCGACTTTTTAAGGTGGATTTGCTTCGGATTCCTCTGTATTGCACCGAGCCGGGGAGTTTATCAGGCAAGTCGCGGCTGTCATCAATTATATCTTCCATGTGTACGCCCGCCACGCGAGCATACTCCAAGAGAGTTAGCAGAGACGGCTCGCGGATTCCTGTTTCATATTCAGAAATTCTTGCGTACTGGATAGCTTCTTCGAGTTCCAAATGCTTCAGCATGGCAGGCTGAGACAAACCAAGCGCAACCCTTATCTGTCGAAGCTTCTCAGCAAGGCGCATTGGCTTTGGGCGAGGATTTCCCATCAAGAATTTCCTCTTTGTTAACTTTTTCGACGCCTTAAAGTGGATTTGCTTCGGATTCCTTTGTGTTGCACAGAGCCGGGGAGTTTTTCGGGTAGGTCTAGTTCGTCGTCGATAAGGTCTTCGACGTGGACGCCTGCCACGCGGGCATATCGCAAAAGCACTATCAAGGTTGGTTCACGCTTTCCTAGCTCATACGCGGAGATTTGTCTGAACGCGATGAGTTCTTCAACCTCAAGACGCCTCCATATATCAGATTGAGACAGTCCAAGCGCATTGCGAATCTGCAAAAGCTTCTCGGCTAAACGCTCTGGCTTGGAACGCGGCTTTGTTCCCATTAGAAGCCGCCTCCCAATAGGACACATCCCGCGCGAAGCTTGCGCTTACCACCAAATGGTGGTAACTTGCTGTTGCGTAACAGAGTCGCCGTGAGTTTGAACCGTCCATACTCAACGGCGATGCTCATCACTCGTTCTGTGAAGTTGAGGTTGAGCTACGCATGTGCCGTTGCCAGATTTTCAAAGAAAGAACGTCGCGCATCATAGCAGAGGCGTCACGCTTTTATCATCAACGTTTTTTCCTAACCGCAGGACATACACTATCCCCGCTCGTTTGGTGGGCGTTAGGAGCGGGGCGACGGGGATTAACGGGGCTGCCGCTGTGTGGGCAGGTGTGCAAGCCCCGTCCCCGTCCGGCCTCTCGTCGCGCGCATCTCGACTTACAGCAATATGGTTCACGCAAGGATTCTTTATGCCGAAGATAACGCGCTGTTGAGGCAGACGTTGACAGATACGCTTGAGTTGGAGGGATGGCACGTCGTCGCATGCCGCAACGGGACGGCGGCGCTGTGGAAGTTGGAGAGCGACGAGCCGTTTGACCTCTTATTGCTCGACGACGAATTGCCGGGCATCAACGGCGTCGAATTAGCGCAACGAGCGCGGAGGCTAAAGCATCGGGAGCGGACGCCCGTGGTTATTATCTCTGCGAGCGAAACAGGGAGAGCGGCACGGCAGGCGGGAGCGAGCGCATTTCTCAAGAAGCCGGAGGACATCAACCGCGTAGTGGAAACCATCGTGCGTCTGCTCGGCATAGCGCACGGCGGCTGAAAGGCGAAGGTTCAAAGGCAAAAAGCAAAAGTAGAGACAAGCCTTGCCGCTACGATTACGACGGACGCCATTCGTCAATCTATGCAGCTAATCCCACCAACGACGATTCCAATGTCATATTGAGCCGGAAAACTTCACGTAGAGACGGAAAAACGCATATAAGCGCGTTCCAATCGTACATAGGAGTTTTTCGATGCCTCATAGCGATGTTCTAACAAGTCATAGCAGCATTCCAAATCCATATCAGTACGCTCCAATGTCATATTGATAGAATCCGAGTCTATATCACTACGCTCCGACTCCATTTCGGCGTAACCAATTGTCTCTCCGTCTGTTCCAGCTCTGTATAGGTGCGGAAAGTTTATATAAGTCAGTTTCCGTGTATGTAAAGGCGTATGCCAGTGTCGCGCTTATGTATCGGTTCGCCGTGCCGTCGGTACGTGTGAGGCCAAGTTACGTTTCGCGTGCGTGTTGATAAATTCGTTCGGGAAACGAAATAAAATCTTCCGGCGGTAGAGGAAGCGAGTATAATATGCGCCCTACAAGGGGCACGCCTCGCCCATTTTCCTTCAAACTCCCGGAAGGAACCCCACACTCCTTCCCTTCACTGCAAGGAGAAAAATTCTCATGAATGATAAACAGCGTAGACGCTTCGAGCGTCTGGCACGCGTGTCGGCGTTCGGCACGGCCAACATCTCCGATTTTCCAGAGACGAGCAAAGGCCGGGAAGCTATTACCCGCCTCAGAGATATTCTCGGAGAAATGGAAAGCCTCGACGCCTCGCGCGTGTCGAGTCTCAGCGCGCAGCAACAGGGAACCACGGGCAAACGCGACGAGCGCACAGCGTTGCGCGCACAACTCATCGCCCTCAGCGATACTGCCGCCACCATCGCCCTCGACCATCCCGAAGTAAAGGGCAGCTTTCAGTGGTCGCGCGCCAGCGTCAGCGACCAGACACTCCTCGCCACCGCGCGCTCATTCGCCGCCAACGCCGTCGCGCTCAAAGCCCGTTTCATTGAATACGACATGCCCGCCGATTTCCTCGAAAAACTCAATGCCAGTATCTCGAATTTCGAGCAACACATGAATCGGCAAACTGCCAGCGCGGGCGAACGCGTGGCAACCAGTGCTGCACTTGAAGACAGGCTGAAACGCGGCGAGCAGGAGATGGAACGACTCGATACGTCTGTGCGTAACAAGTACATCAACAATCCCGTACAACTGGCTTCGTGGGAAAGCGCACGCCGCCTAGAACATGCAAGGCGCTCAAGTAAAACCGCCGGAATGCCAACCGTCGAAACGCCTCCAACAACCGAAACGAGCGCGAACTAGGGCATTTCGTCCGTGACTCCGAGGGTGTGAGAAAGCAAAGGGTAGAAGGCAAAAGGCAAAGGTGAAGAAAGACGGCATGCTTCTTCTTCACCTTTGCCTTTTGCCTTTTTACTTTTGCCTTGTGTGGCTACATCAGAGGGTCTGCGTGGGCGCGTTCGCGTCGCGCGACGCCAGTGCGGTAGGCCGCTTCTTCGACTTCGCGTGAGACAGCTTCGGCGATGCGTTTGTCGAAGACTGATGGAACGATGTAGTCGGGGTGGAGTTCTTCGGGCGTAATGATGCCTGCGATGGCTTCGGCGGCGGCGAGTTTCATCTCCTCGTTGATGCGCGAGGCACGGCAGGCCAGCGCACCCCGAAAGATGCCCGGAAAGCAGAGCACGTTGTTGATTTGGTTGGGATAGTCGGAGCGTCCGGTCGCCATCACCGCGACGTGTCCGGCGGCTTCTTCGGGCATGATTTCGGGAGTCGGGTTCGCCATCGCAAAAACGATGGGCTGGTCGTTCATCTCTTTGAGGTCGGCGACGGTCAGAATCCCCGGCACGGAGAGGCCGAGAAAAACGTCTGCGCCGCGTATCGCATCATGGACGCTGCCGCGCTCGACGTTGGGATTGGTGTTCTGCGCGTACCAATCCTTGACCCAGTTCATATGCTCGCCTCGCCCGCGGTAGATAACGCCGTGTTGGTCGCAGCCGACGATATTTCGCACGCCCGCCGCCATGATTATCTTTGAGCAAGCCACGCCCGCCGCGCCCACACCGTTGACCACAACTTTTATCTCGCTCATCTCTTTGCCCACAATCTTGAGCGCGTTGATGAGAGCGGCGAGCACGACGACCGCCGTGCCGTGCTGGTCGTCGTGAAAGACGGGGATGTCGAGTTCTTCTTTGAGTCGGTCTTCAATCTCGAAGCAGCGCGGCGCAGAGATGTCTTCGAGGTTGATGCCGCCGAAGGCCGTCGCAATTAGTTTGATGGTCTGTACAATCTCGTCGGGGTCTTTGGTCGAAAGACAGATTGGAAAGGCGTCAACTCCGGCGAACTCTTTGAAAAGCATCGCCTTGCCCTCCATCACGGGCATCGCCGCCGCAGGGCCGATGTCGCCCAGGCCTAAGACCGCCGTGCCATCCGTCACAATAGCGACCGTGTTGCGTTTGATGGTCAGAGTGAAGACCTTTTCGGGGTCGCGATGAATGGCTTCGCAGACGCGTGCGACGCCGGGCGTGTAGGCCATCGAAAGGTCGGCGCGCGTCTTGAGCGGCGACTTCGAGACGACTTCGATTTTGCCGCCGATGTGCATGAGAAAAGTGCGGTCGGAGACATTAACGACTTCGACACCATCCACATCGCGCGCCGCTTCGACAATCTCCGCGCCGTGCTCGTTAGAACCCGCGTTGACCGTGATGTCGCGGACAACCGAATCGCGTCCCGCGCTCACGATGTCGATTGCGCCGATGTCGCCTCCCGCGCGTCCGATGGCGGTGGTCAGTTCTCCGAGCGTGCCGGGACGACTCGACACTTTGACACGCAACGTCAAGCTATAACTTGCACTGGGCGTATTCTGCATCGTGATTAAACGATATCCTTTCGCGGCTGATTAACGACCGACAGATTTTAAGCAGAATTCCCTTCGACAAGCAAAGCAATTGGTTCATTGACACATCGGCTCATTGCTTCATTGATTAAATGAACCGGTGAGCCGATGTGTCAATGAATAAATCTTTCGAGCATACGCGCAATCTCGCGGAGCGCGGCGGGGTCGGCGTCGGTTTCTGCGGCGAGTCGCAAGGCGTGTTTGCCAAGCAACGCGTAGATGGCAGTGGCGTCGTCGTCGTTTGCTTCGAGCGCGGCGAGGTGCTTGCGTACGGTCGCGGCGTCGGCGCGTGCGAATGTCCCTGTGAGCGCACGCGCCGGAGCGTGCGCCGAAAGATTCTCAAAGGTGCTTGAGAGTAGCGGCAAGAGCACGCGACGCGCCTTCGATGCGCCGACGCCGCAACGTGCGAGCAGTTCGGTCGCCAGATGAAAGAGCGCGACGGTGTGACCGGAGGCCATCACGGCGGCGGCATGATAGAGCGCCTTGTGCTTCGTGTCGATGGAAAAACTCTGCCCGCCGAGATGGCCTACCAGACGACGCGCCGCACGCACAGCCGCGCGGTCGCCTTCGATGCAGTAGAACGCACGACGCAAACTCTCCGCGCCCGCTTCCGGCTCGCTCACAGCGACGAGCGGATGCATCGAGCCGACCGCGAATCCACAGGTGCGCAAAGGCGCAAGCGCCTCCGACGAGAGCGCGCCGCTCGTATGAAGCGCCACACGCCGGAGCGTTGAAGGCGCACGCGCGGACGTAGTTACAGACATGGACGAAGGCGTGCGCGCGGTAGGCCGCGCGAGTGGTTTAAGCGTGGCGAGGCGTGAGGCGGTCTGTGCTAACTCGTCGTCGGGCGTCGTGAGAAAGAGAAAATCCGTGGAAGGAAGATATTCTAGTTGTGTGACAGTCAACGCACGCGTCTCTGTGCCGACAAGCGTCGCCGCCCTCGCGGCGTGTCGCGCACGGCGCGTCACCAACGCATCGACACGATAACCACACGATGCGAGCGCACGCGCCAAAGCCGTCCCCAGGCGCCCCGCGCCGACAATCACGACGGATGGAGAAATGATGCGAGTGGAAGAAGGCAGAGAAGAAGAAACGGGCAGAGGGTCTGTGGGTAAAGGCGACGAGGGAGAAAAGGAGGCGGCTTTCTTTCCCTTGAACCTCTTAACCTTTTCGCCTTTTGCCCCTTTCGCCTCGCTTGCTTTACGCCGCATCGGTTTCGCTCTCACTGATGATTTCGACGAGCGCGGAATGGTTGGGCAAATCGTCGAGCCACTGGCGCAGGCGCGCAGACAGTTCTTCGCGTGTGAGTAGTCCGCAGTTTTCGGTCGGCGGATGCACGCGCACGGGCGGCGGCACCTCCATCGTCTCTATCGCGCGTTCGAGCAGACGCACGTCAGCGCCGGAAAAATGCGTGGGAAGTCGCCCCTGTGCAAACGTCTCGCCAAGCAGCAGTGCGCGGTTCGACGCGGCTTCGTCGTCTTTGCCTTCGCGTGCGGCAAGGGCGGCGAGGGCGTGATGAAACTGCGTGCTAAAGAGCGTGAGCGTGCGTCGGTAGGCGGCGAGTCCGTGGTTGACCACTTCGTCGAGGTCGCGCGGCAGCCGCGCCGAATCCAACGCACGCGCCAGTCGAAACGAACAGACGCAGGACGGATGTTCTTCGAGCAACTGACGCACAGGAAAGTTGCAGCGTGTGCGCGCCGCACGCCTGAGCAACTCGGTCGCCGTGTGCCAGTGTTCGTGGTTGACGATGGAGAGTTGCGAGAGGGCTTCAAATTCACGCCACGCCGCGCCGCGCGTGATGGCGTCGAGGGCGCGTCGGTCGTTGGAGTTGCCGACGGCGCGGTCGTGTGCGCTGGCGTAGTGCTCCGCGTAGCGCGCGTGAAATTCGCGCCAGAGAAGATTGAAACGCTCGCGGCTCTCATGATTGAAAAGGCTGTGCGTGTCTTCCGCGATGGCGAGGAGTTCGCGGCGTGCGCTTTCGATTTCGCCCGCGCCCGTCGGTTCGGCGAGCGCGAGGTATGCGCGCGCACTTTCACGCGCGGCGAAGTTGGCCGTGTACTCCTTCAACTCGGCGAGTTGTTTTGAACTGTGCGCGAAGTTCTCCGGTACATCGCCGAAGGCATCGGCCACGCGCTGCAAACTCTCTTCGAGCGACACGTCGCCCGCCAGAAGCGCCGCGATGGCATCTCCTGCCGTGCCGAAACTTTTACGTATCGCCGTCGAGAGATTCCAGACACGCGTCGTCAGTCCTCCGTCGGGCAACGCGTTGACGCTTTCAAAGACGCGACCCGCGCGCCACGCTTCGAGCCACTCGGACAACGCCGCACGCACCGCTTCGCGCGCCTCCGGTTCGGCGATGGAGGCGAGCGCGTGGTTGCCCGTCAGCAGACGCGCCCACGCCGCGAGTTCTTCCGCCGAGTGATGAATCGCCGCGGCGCGACAGACGCCTGCGAGGTCGTCCCAACGAATCGAACGGTCGAGCGTGCGACGGCTGATGCGGTCGCCCGTCGTGGTAACGAGTTCGATGCGACGTTGCGCGACGAGCGCGGCGAGTATCAAGTGCTGCGCTTCACGCAGGAGTCCGTAGGGCGGTCGTTGGAGAGCGCGTTGCACGGTCTTGAGCGGCACGATGCCTCCGTCAATCGCCTTGTCCGCGAGTGCGAGCACTTCCCTCACCCACGGACGACCGAGTGCCTCGTCGCCCGTCTCAAACGTCAACGTCTCGCCGCGCATCGCGGCCAATCCGAGCGGCAACGCGAAGGTCGAAGCGAGATATTGCATCCCGGCTTCGGTCGCGCCCGCACCGCCAAAGAAGCCGTCCATTAAGCGCGCCACTTCCGTCTCCGTCAGCGTTTCGGCAAACACGGGATGCTGCGTGTAGAGTTCACGAAAGAGTGGCGCGAACGTCTCTTCGAGCGCGACGGCGAGCGTGCGCGCGGCGCGTGCGCGGTCGGTGAAAGTGCGACGCGAACCGTCGGCGGCGACGAGCGCGCCATCGTCCATGTAGATGCGCGTCCAGATGCGTTCGGCCTGCGCGCCGAGCGTGCTGGCGGCGGCGTGTGCCGTCTCGCCGAAGTCTGCGCCGAGTTGCGCGTCTGTGCGGAGCGCGATGAGACGCCTGAGCGTCATCAACTCTTCCGGCAACAACGTAGCGGGTTTCCAACTAAACGAGACACGCGGCGCACCATCGACGCTTACGCCGTCGCTTACACCAGCGACGCTCTCAACAACATCGCTCCTCACAAAGTCGCTTCCGCCAGCAGCGTTCTCATCGAGTTCTTCGACGGGCGCGAGCATCATGATTTGCCAGTCGATTTGAAAGGCTGCGGGCTGCGGGAGCGGCGCGGCTCCGGCGTTCGGTTGCCAGATGAATCTGCCGGGGCGTTCGGTGCCGCGCCAACGGAGTTGGAAGTTGGCGGTCGCATTGGTTAGCGGAGCGGCGGTTGACGCAACGGCGACGGCAGTTTCGACGTTTTCGACCGCAAGCGGCCAGTCTTCAAAACGTGCGCGGGCGATGGCGCGCATCAGTTCGTTGACGGCTGCGCCGCCCTGTTGCGGCAGCGTCTCCACGCTCGCGTCGAGCGCATCGGCAAAATTCGACACGGCGCTAATCTGGAAACTGTAACGCGACTCGCCGCCCTCCTCGGTCGCCTTGAGAGCACTGCCGCGCGCCGCCTCCGCGAATCGCGCCAGCGTCTCGTCGATGCGCTTGACGGCAGCGCCCGTGGCACGCTCGTCGGGAAAGAGCAGCGCGGCGCAGAGTTCGCTGGCCGTCGCACCGCGCCCGTCGAGCGAGAGGATAAAGAGACTCTTTAAAACGAGTTTGGCTTCCAGACGTTGCATGACAGGAAACTGCGCGACCGATTTGGTCGCCAGTTCATCGTAGACCGTGAAGGCGTCGTGCAAATCTTTCGAGTGGCGGAGGTCGTCTTCGGCGCGGTCAAAGACTTCATCAAGCAGGATGAGCGAGAGCGCCGGACGCCCCACGGCACGCGCCGCCGCCGCCGCCGCAAACGGCAGAAACGCGAAACGTGGCGCATAGAGACGCACGGCGGCAGCCACGTCCGCGACGAGTGGGTGCACCGGATAGAGCGCGGCGAAACGTGGCTCGCTCCAATTGAAGCCGGGAACGGACGAACGCAGCGAAAGATAGATGTCGTGGAGGGCGACGCGCGCCTGCGGGTTTTTGCGTAGGAGATAGCGGTCTACGACGCGGTAGAGATGTTCCGGGTCGAGATAATCTATCTGGTAACTTCCGGCAAGCACGGAATTGACGCCGCTCGCATCAGCGATGTCGTCATCAAGCGCGAGCGCGACGAAAGCGTTGATGCTCTGCGCTCCGGCGGCGAGTTGGCTGAGGACGGGGCCGTCGTCGCGCCCGACGCGGGCTTCGCGCCCGAAGGCCGTGTCAATCATCACGACGAGCGTCGCATCGTGGAGAAACGACGCGCCGATGGTCAGCATCATCACGGGGTCATCGCCCCACTGCGTGTCGTTACCGCCGCCGAAAGCGTCGGCAAAGGCCAGCGCCATCTCTTCGACCAGCGTCGGGCGCGTGCCACGCTCAACGCGCACCACGACGTAGCGACGATTCATCAGGCGTCGCGCACTCGTCACGACGTGTGCGTCGTCCACCGCCCCGCGCAGTTCGGGTGCGCCCGCGAGTGCGCCGAAGACAGCCAGCGCATGACTTTTGCCGACGCCGCGTGCGCCCGCCAGAGCGCGTGCCGTGCCGCGACCTCGCGGGAGGTCTGCGAGCGCGTCGAGCCAGCGCGCGAGGAGGTCGGAAGTGGCGTCGGTGAAGCGGTAGGCGGCGAGCGCGCGTGCCGGGTCGGCGGCGATGTTCGGCACTTCGTCAAAAGCCTGCGGCTCGACGTAATCCTTGATTTTGTCCTGTGTGCGTTTCATGGTCGGGTACGCGAACGGGCGTGCAGCGCCGACGAAAAGACGCGCGGCGTGCCGTGGATGAGGGGGCACGTTCGACTGTAACATGCGTGCACCTGTCGCGCAATCGTCATGTTTCGCCGCGAATCTCACGTTTCTGTGGCCGCGTGCAATCCGCGTGTTTTTGTCGCCACGCAACTGCTATAATGCCGCCACGCCAAGCGGCGAAACACGACAACACAAGCCCGAAACGGCTCGCGGCAGAGGCGTCTGGATGGAGATGGGCGACGGGCACGCGAGCACTTTTCAATGCTTCGACGCGCGGCGCAACCACTTGCGTCTTCAACTGCATCAAAGGTTTGCACGCCTCCTGTTCAGACGGAAAAAGCGTTTCCAGAAGACGGAAAAGCCTTTCAGAGACTCTTTAAGAGGCGCGCTTCTTCGTAAAAACCCGAAGTTTTCGCCGCGTTCCGACGAGGCACGCGCATAAGAGACGCTGCCGGAATCCCAGAATCGACGCCCGCGCGTCGAAAACGACGTTTCCGGTCTTAGGCCGCCCGATTCACAAAGTTTTGGAGATTTTCATCATGTCGAGACACTTCTCCCGCACCATGACGGCTCTCACGCTGGTTGCCAGCCTGTGGGCAAGTTCGCTCGCCGTCGTGGCCGCGCCGCAGCAACAGCAGCCGTCCCAAACTCAAACCGCCGCGCAGCAACCCGCCGCCAAGACCGAATCCAAAGATAAGAAGGATTCCAAAAACCAGAAAACAACTGCGACCGCGCCCGCCAACAACAAGCCGCTCTCCGAAAAGGAAGACCCGCGCTTGATTGGCAAACGCAAAATCAATAAAGGCATCATCGCCAGCATGAGCACTTCGCTGGAAAAAGAGGTGGCGCTTGGTCGCCAGTTGGCAGCGGAGGTTGACCGACAGGCCAAATTCGTTGACGACCCCATCATTACGGAATACGTCAACCGCGTCGGTCAGAACGTCGTGCTTCATTCGGACGCCAAGATTCCCTTCACCATCAAGGTTATCGACACCGACGAGGCTAACGCCTTCGCGCTGCCCGGCGGTTTCTTCTACGTCAACAAGGGACTCATTCTCGCTGCCGACAACGAAGCGGAGTTGGCTGGCGTGATGGCGCACGAAATCGCCCACGTCACGGCGCGGCACGCCGTCGAAAATCAGACAAAGGGTATGCTGGCCGACATCGGTCTCACAGTCGGCTCGATATTTTTGGGTGGCATCGGTGGCGCGTTGATTTTGAACGGCGCGCAGTTGGGCGCGCTCGCGGGCTTCATGAAGTTTAACCGCGACGCGGAATCGGAAGCCGACCGTCTCGGCGCGCAGTATCTCTATGCCGCTGGTTACGACCCCGGCTCGATGTCCACGATGTTTGAAAAACTGCTGGCGAAAAACAAGAAAAAGCCCGGATTCCTCTCCAAAATGTTCGCCACGCACCCGCAGACCGCCGACCGCATGGAGGCTTCGCGCATGCTCGTCGCACGTTTTCCAGACCGCGAGGAGTATGTTTTGAGCACGTCGGAATTCCAGCGCGTCAAGGGTCGTCTGATGCGTCTCTCGAACGCACGCGCCTCGACCGTCGGCGACATCACCGCCGCCGGAACCGACGGCGCGCCCGGTCGCCCGACACTCAAACGTCGCCAACCGCCACCTGAGTCGGACGGAACATCGACCACTCCCGACGGCCAGAAACCCGTCGAGGAGAAGGCCGCCCCGCCCGTCTTGAAACGCCGCGACGCGCCGCCCGCGACCACGCAACCCGGCACAACCACCACGACGAATCCATAAAAAACTCCAAAACTCTGAGGAGAGGCTCTCCGGTAGCAACACCGGAGAGCCTCTTTCGATTGCAAACCACAATCGCAGCCAATGTAGTTTTACTATCCGTCTTTGATTCGTCGCTTCGGCCGCGCTGACTGCATCTCCTGTAGCTTGACAAGTTTCCAGCCGTTTCGGTATTCTACCCGTTCGCGTTTTGGACGCTAAATTCAGAGAGAGTTATCTATGTCAACATACTTTCCGAGCGGGCAGGGGCTTGCTGAAAATCGCAAATGGTACATCGTCGATGCGGCGGGGCAGACGGTCGGACGACTGGCAACCGAAGTGGCGCGCGTCTTGACTGGCAAGAACAAGCCGACGTGGACGCCATTCATGGATATGGGCGACCACGTTATCGTCATCAACGCACGCCGCGCCGTCTTCAAAGGCTCGAAGGCCGAGCAGAAGGTCTATCGCCATCACACGCTCTATCCGGGCGGCTTGCGCGAGATTTCCGTGCGCGACCAGTTCGCCAAGCATCCTGAACGCGTCATCGAACTCGCGGTTAGAGGCATGCTGCCGAAGAACAAACTCGGCAAGGCGATGGGCAAGAAACTGAAAGTTTACGGCGAGGCCGAGCACCCGCACGCGGCGCAGATGCCGCAACCGCTCACCATCGACGAACGCGCCCGCGCCTAGAGAGTTCAGAATTTTTACTACCGTATTTTAAGGACAAAAAGCTGTGGCAGACATTCAGTATTACGGAACGGGACGGCGCAAAACCTCGACGGCGCGCGTCTATTTGCGACCGGGCGCGGGCGATATGCGCGTCAACCGCAAGACTTTTGAGCAGTACTTCCCCAACCAGGCGCTCCGCATGGTTATTCGACAGCCGTTGGCCTTGACCGAAACGGCGAACAAGTTTGACATCATCGTCAACGTCGCTGGCGGCGGCCCTGCGGGTCAGGCGGGAGCGATTCGTCACGGCATCACGCGCGCCCTGCTCGAATTCAACGCCGACCTCCGCACCACCTTGAAGCACGCCGGTCTCGTCACACGCGACCCGCGCATCAAGGAACGCAAGAAGTACGGGCAGAAGGGCGCACGCAAGCGCTTCCAATTCTCGAAACGATAAGACGACTACGGCTTGCGGGTTGGAGATGTCGGATTTCCAATCCGCATTCTGCAATCCGAAATCCGCAGTTGAGCTATTCCATTGCCGCGTCTCGATTGGTTGTTTCTCCGTCGGAGAAATTGCTTCGGGCGCGGCGAGTACACTAAACCAATCAATCTCCGAAGGAGGCTACTTTTGGCAGTATCCGTTACCATGAAAGAACTCTTGGAGGCCGGTGTTCACTTCGGTCACCAAGTCCGGCGCTGGAATCCCAAGATGAAGGAGTATATCTTCGGCGAGCGCAACGGCATCAATATCATCGACCTACAAAAAACGCAGCGCATGTTCCGCGATGCCCTTCAGTTTGTCACCAGTCTGATGAGCGAAGACCGTGGGCGTACTCTCCTTTTCGTCGGCACCAAACGTCAGGCACAGGAAGCGATTCGTGAGGAATCCGTGCGCGCGGGTCAGTATTACATCAACAATCGCTGGCTCGGCGGTCTGTTGACAAACTTTCAGACCGTTCAGAAATCAATCAAGCGCCTGCGCGACCTCGAAGCGATGCAGACCGACGGACGCTACGAATTGCTGACCAAGAAAGAACGCATCAAACTCGACCGCGAACGCGAAACGCTTGAGAAAAACCTCTCCGGCATCAAGAACATGACGCGCGTGCCCGATGCCATCTTCATCATCGACGTGCGTAAAGAAGAGATTGCCGTCGCGGAAGCGAATCGACTCGGCATCCCCGTCATCGCCGTGGTTGACACCAACTGTTCGCCCGAAGGCATTGATTACGTGATTCCCGGCAACGACGATGCGCTGCGCGCCGTCCGTCTTTTTGCCGCGCGTATCGCCGATGCTGTGGTCGAGGGCAACCAGATGCGCTCGAAGGATGCGGAAGGCGAAGAAGACGCCGCCGCGCAACAGGCTCAGCCGACAGCGACGGATGCCGGAAGCAACGAGGGCGTGCGTCCTCCTGTCACTTCATCCGTCACGACCGAGCGTGACCCCGGCGCACAGTCGCAGAACGTGGCCGACATGGAAGCGTCCGCGCCTTCCGCCGAGACGCAGGTATCGGTTCCCGGTAATCAGGGTTTCGGACGGACGGGACAGCAGCCCGATAGCGTCGGCGACCATCCGCAGGCGGGCACGGGCGCGCCCGTGCGTGGAGCGAGCGGCGCGGGCGACGAAAGCGAGTTGCCGGGCGAGTCTTCACCCACACAGGACAAGGGCGCGGAGTCGGTCGGAGTCGCAAGTTAAATCGACCGGACAATTCACAGATTCCAATTTTCGGCGAGCGCAGCCTCATGAAGCGGACAACCCGCCGGGCTGCGCTTTCCAGTATAGGAAGCTAAGAATCAGGAGTCAGAATTCAGAATAAAAACGCGGAGCGGCCTTTTCTTCTGGCTTCTAGCTTCTGGCTCCTGACTTCATTATTATTCGTTATTACTTCTTGAGGAGAAATTAAGAGATGGCGGAGATTACAGCCAGCGCGGTGAAGGCGCTGAGAGAGAAGACGGGCGCGGGCATGATGGAGTGCAAGAACGCCCTGTCAGAAGCGGGTGGCGACGAAACACAGGCGATTGACATCTTACGCAAGCGCGGTTTGGCTTCCGCGAAGAAGAAGGAGAGTCGCGTCGCCGCAGAGGGCGCGGTCGGGTCTTACATCCACATGGGTGGCAAGGTTGGCGTGCTCGTCGAAGTCAACTGCGAGACGGATTTCGTCGCGCGCACAGAGCAGTTTCAGTCGCTCGTTAAAGACATCGCGATGCACATCGCGGCGGCTGAACCGCGTTATGTTTCGCGCGACGAAGTGCCCGCCGACTTGCTCGACAAGGAACGCGAGATTGCCCGCGCACAGGCCAAGAACGACCCGAAGAACGCCAGCAAGCCTGACATGGTGATTGATAAAATCGTCGAGGGTCGTCTGAACAAGTTTTATGAAGAGGCGGTGCTGCTCGACCAGCCTTTCGTCAAAGACCCGGCCAAGACGGTCAACGACCTCTTGACGGAGAAAGTGGCGGCGACGGGCGAACGCATCAACGTGCGTCGTTTCTCGCGCTACAAGATGGGCGAAGGTTTGGAGAAACGCGCAGACGATTTCGGCAGCGAAGTAGCGTCGCTCGCGGGCGGCGGCGAATAGATAACGAGTGCCATGACGTTAGTTGAAGAACAAGTGGGACAGGGCGGCGGAGCGCCTGCGCCCGTCTTCCGACGTATTCTGCTGAAGGCTTCGGGCGAGGCTTTGATGGGCGCGCAAAACTACGGCGTGAGCGTCGAAGTGGCGCGCGATGTGGCGGAGCAGATTCGTGCGGTGCACGCGCTCGGCGTCGAAGTGGCGGTCGTGGTCGGCGGCGGAAATATCTTTCGCGGCGTCTCGGAGAGCGCGGGCAACATGGATAGGTCGTCCGCCGACTACATCGGCATGCTCGCCACCGTGATGAACGCCGTCGTGCTGCAAGACGCGCTTGAGAAGGCGGGCGTCACCACGCGCATTCTATCGGCCATCAACATTCCGCAGGTGGCCGAGCCGTTCATACGCCGACGCGCCATCCGCCATCTTGAGAAGGGGCGCGTCGTTATCTTCGCGGGAGGCACGGGCAATCCCTACTTCACGACTGATTCAGCCGCCGCTTTGCGCGCACTCGAAATTCGCGCCGACGTGATTCTCAAAGCGACCAAAGTGGACGGCATCTATTCCGCCGACCCCGTCAAAGATTTGACGGCGACGCGCTACGATTGCATCACGTATCAGGAAGTTTTGGAGCAGCAGTTGAAAGTGATGGATGCTTCGGCCATCTCACTCTGCATGGACAATCATCTGCCCATCATCGTCTTCAACATGCGTCGGGCGGGCAACATCATGCGCGTCGTTCTGGGTGAAGCGGGCGTCGGCACGCGCGTCTGCACGGAGAGACCAACTACTTCGTAAATGGTAAATGGTCAATAGTGAATAGATAAAAACTGTCTTTCACCATTTACCATTTACCATTCACTATTTACTCGGAGAAGGTTATGAGCGAGAAAGACGTTATCAAAGAGACGCGACCGCGCATGGAAGCGTCGGTCGAAGACCTCCGGCGCAGGCTCGCCACCGTCCGCACGGGACGCGCTGCGGTCAGCCTCCTCGATTCGGTGACGGTCGAATATTACGGCACGCCGACGCCGCTCAGCCAGATGGCTTCGGTGCATGTGCCCGAACCGCAACTCATCACCGTGCAGCCGTGGGACATGTCACAACTCGGCGCGATTGAAAAAGCGATTCGCGCGGCTGATTTGGGATTGAATCCATCGAACGACGGAAAACTCATCCGCGTCCCGATTCCGCCGCTCACAGAAGAACGCCGACGCCAACTCGCCAAGCAGGTACACGAATACGCCGAAGAACATCGCACCGCCATCCGCAACGTCCGCCGCGATGCCAACGAGCGCCTCAAGAAGATGCTCAAAGACAAAACCATCTCCGAAGACAACGAACGCACCGGCCTCGAAGAGATTCAAAAACTCACCAACACATACATCGGCAGAATTGACGAACTAGCCAAGACCAAAGAGCAGGAGATTCTCAGCGTCTAACGCGGCGAACGCGCAGACGGCGACAGACGTTTCTATACCTTCCCTTTCATCATCGCTCACGCTACAAACGAACAAGCGGCGTCGCCTTGTACGTTAGAAGGCGACGCCGCTTGTTCGTGACATTGGCGGAGAGTTTTTGTCTCTCCGTCGCTGTCGGATGAAGGCTTCGTGTTTAGAAGTTGAAACGAAGCTGTGCTGTGATGCGTCGGTTACCTTGCGCCGCGCCGCCGCCGGGACCGCCGAAGCCGCCGACGGTGGTGAGCGATTGGTTGAAGAAGGGCGAACTGAGGTTGCCGTTGGGCAGGCCGAGGTTCGTCCGGTTGAAAAGGTTCTGGATGTTGAGCGACATCGTTAGGTTATAGCGTTTTTCGGGGTTGCCGCCGCCGCCACCGCCCGGGCCGCCGAAGCCGCCACCACCACCGCCGCCGCCACCTCTCTGACCGCCGCCACCACCGCCAGCAGCGCCCCTTTGACCACCCGGCGCGCCGCCGCCGACACGCGGGCCAGCAGCAGATGCAGCACCGCCACGACCGCCGCCTTGCGGGGCAGCAGCAGGAGGTGCGGCGTTGGCGCGTGCGCCGGGCACGTCGCCGAAGCCGATGGTGCGGCTAATGCCGAGATTGAAGGAGAAGAAGCTGGGCCCTTCGCCGTAGTTGCGCGGAATGATGGTTTGTCCGGGTTTGGGATTGATGTCGAAATTGCCGTAAGGCGTGACTCTCAAATCTTCGGGCACGGTCTGCGCGTCGGCAAACGCCGGACGGTCGCGGAAAATACGGTCGCCGTTGTTGTCCTGTCCGGTGGTGATGTTGAAGAAGTTTCCGGTCGAGGCGATAACGAACGGGTTGAGAGAGATGTTGAGTTTGGGAATGGCGAGCGAGCCGCCGAGGATGAAGCGATGGCGCGGGAAGAAAGAGACGCGACCGTAATCGGCAGCCAGATTGTAGGAGTCAGCCGGAAAGCACTGACCGAGATTGCCGAAGATGCAATCGGTGTTGCTCCGAGCTTTGCCCGTCTGGTAGTTGGCGAAAATCGAGAGGCCGTTTCGCAGTTGGTTCCTGATGCCGAGGAAGCCGCGCACGTCGTTGAAGGTGCCGCTCGATTCATACTGGTAAATGTCTCCGACGCTGTTGCCGAACGGTCGCTGAACGTCGTCGTTCGCTTCGCCGAGACGGAAAGTGCCGGGTAGCGGCGCGTTGATGTTGCGGAGGACGAACGCGTGTCGCTGTCGAAAACTGAAGAGGACGCCGAAGACCGTGAAGCCGTAAGGCAACTGCCGCTCGACTTGAATCGCCGCGAGCATGCCGTAGGGCGCTTGGAGGTTGTCGGCGACGACCGTGCGTGTCTGCTGCTGCGCGACGGAGAGGTCTAAATCATCGAACGAAGGTTGATTCGAGACGGTGCCGTCGGCATTGAAAAAGACGTTGCCGATGCCGCCGAGCGCGTCGCCCGTCAGGAAAAAGCGTGCTTGATTTTGGCCGTCGAAGCGATTGGCTTGAAGCGTGCCCGATTCATTAAAGCGGTCGTAGAACATGCCGAAACCGCCGCGTATGACGAACTTAGGCTGACCCGCGCCGCCGCCGCCAAACGGTCCTGAGAGCGTGCCCGTGGAAGTTCCGCCCGGTGCCCATGCGAAAAAGAGTCGCGGCGCGAAGTTGTATTTGCTGCTGATGTTGCTCTGCGTTTCGTAGCGCAGGCCGAGCGTCAGACTGAAGTTCGGACGCAGACGCCACTCGTCTTGTATGAAGCCGCCGAAGTCCACCTGACTGACTGACGCTTCGGGGTTGCCGCCGTTGATGGTGAACTGTGTGGGACCGCCGCCGCGCGCAATGATGTCGGCGAACGAGAAGCCGAGCGACTGCAAGCGAAGCGTGCGACGGAGACGGTCGGTGCTGGTCAGTTGCTCCGTCACGACGCGGGTTCCAGTCGGGCTGTCGGGGTCGGGCACGGTGACGACATTATTGGCGGCGTCGAGTTGCGGGGCTGCGCCGCCAGCGAAGACGAACGTGCCGCCGAAGTTGTTCTCCGCGATGTCTGTGAATTTCACACCGCGCAAGCGAATGCCGAAACGGATGACGTGATTGTTCTTGGTTGCCGTCGTGTAGTTCTGCAACTCCCAACGCTTTTCATCGACGGACGAGAGCACCTGCGAGCCACCGCTCGTAAAAGCATCGAGCACTTGGACGGCGGGCAGACCGATGTCGCCGTTCGATTCGCGTCGGTTGTCGGTGAACTGAAAACGCGTCTCGTTAATGACCTGCGGATTGACGATGGCAGTTTCGGTCAACTGAATCATGTGTTGACGGAAGGCCGTGTCGAAGGCGCGCGACGGGAGATTGAAGCCGCCGACGCCCGTCAGATTGCTCGACTTCGTGTAGCTGTAGCGCGCGATGAGCGTGTGGTTTTGATTGAACGCGTAATCGAAACGCGGGCTAAAGGTCGTGAAGCGACGCGGCGTGAGAATCGCCGTAACAAACGGCGTCTCTTCAAAAGTCAGTGGGTCGAGCACGCGTGCGTTGACGACATCGTTGTCATCTTCGTCGCGTCGTTGGAAATCGACGAAGAAGGAAGCCTTCTTGCTGATGACGGGGCCGCTCAGATTTAAACTGTAGAGGCGCGACTGAAAATCGGAGCGATTCGAGACGAAGACGTTGCGCGAATTGAGGCTTTCGTCGTTGAAGCCAAAGGACGCGCTGCCGCGAAACTTGTCCATGCCGGGTCGTGTCAGAATATCGACGCGACCGAAGCCGGGTTGGTCGTTCTCGGCGTTGAAGGGATTCTGGTTGACGCGAACTTCGCGGATGGCTTCTTTCGGAGGCACGCGTCCGCCCGTGAAACCGTCGATGTAAATTTGCCCGCCGCTCGGCCCGGCAGAAGGCCCGGCGAGCGCGGTCAAAGCCGCCGCGAGGTCGTCGGGGTCGTCGGGCAACGCCTCAAGGTCTTTGCCCTTGAGCACAATCGCGTCGGCGTTGTTGGTCGCATCGAGCGGAGCTTCGCCCGCTACCACCACTTCTTCCTTTTCGAGCGCGACGCCGAGTTTGATATTCAACGCCTCACGTCGTCCGGCCACGACATCGACCTCCGCGTTCTCGTAGAGCGCAAAACCGCCCGCGACGACGCGCACGATGTATCTGCCCGGCGCAAGACCGTTGATGGAAAAGTTGCCGTCCGCATCGGTCGTGTCGCTCTTTTCCACGCCGTTGGCATCGACCACCGAGACGTTTGCGCCGACGATGACGCCGCCGAACTCGTCCGTTACCTGTCCGCGCAATCCGCCCGTCGCCTGCTGTTGCGGCGACGTTGTCGCCAGCAAGGAGGGCGCACAGAGCGCGAGTATGAGCAAAAAGCTGATGCCTCGTTTGATGTAAGCCTGTAAATTCATAATCATTACCCTTGTCTGTGGGAGACGACCACCGGAGGCATCACCGCATAAACGCGCGGCTGACTACACACCCCGACAGCACTCAATTTTTTCAAAGACGACCGGAGCCGCCCACAAGCAAACTAAAATGTGACGGCGAGCCACTATTGCCGCGAGCCACTGTGACGGTGAGCCACTATTACGGTGAGCCGATGCCGAAACCGAGGTTGATGGTTCCGAGATTCGGCGCGCGACCCGGCCCGCCGCGTGCGCCCGCCTGCATCATGCCCATCAAGGCTTCGACGCCTGCCACTAACTGAATCGCCGTGATACGCGTCGGGTCTGCGCCCGTCGTGCTCGAAACGGCCACCATGCTCCCCGGCTTCAACTCCGCCACCGTCGCGACAGGCAGACGCTCAAGCATCTCTGCCGGGTCAAACATCATGCGTCGCGGCCCCGCGCCCTCGCCCGGTGTACCGCCGGGCGCTCCGCCCGCGTTCGGCGCACCACCCGGCGCTCCGCCTGACGGCGGCGCAGCGACGCGACGTACCACCGGCTCGCCACCCGCCGCACTACCCGGCGTACCACCAGCCGCGCCCGCAGGAGGAGTACCACCTGCACCGGGCGCACCGCCGCCCGCGCCTCTCTGTGCAATCATGGCGGCTATTTCGGGCGTGATGCGTCGCATCATGGAATCTTTGCTGACGACGATGGTGAGAGGTTGATTGCCTTGCACCGTGTTGATTTTGATTTCGTTGGTTTCGGCGTTGACGGCGGTCACGGTTCCCATCACCGTGCGAAACGAACCCGTGACAATCTCTTCGGGAGTGAAGCGCGTGCCGTCGGCGTTTCTCTCGCCGAGCGCGCGGAGTTGGTCGCCGACCTTGAGTTCTTCAAAGGTGCTCGACTTGGCATCGTCAAACTTGATTGAGTCGGGCGCATAGCGTCGGAGTTTGACGTTGCCCGATGCCGGAATCACGACGGGCTGTGCACCAGCCGCGCCACGCGTCTGCAAAGTAATCTCTTTGCTCTGCGGGTTGAGCGCCGTCACGACGCCGACGATGCCGCGCTTGCGCCATTCGGCACGCTCGCGTTCTTGCTTCGCCGTGATGTCGGCCTTTGTCATGACGATGACCATGCGCGCCGGAATCGTCTTGAGGTCGTCCGAAGGCTTGCCGCGCGCAAACACGCGGTCGCCGACGGCAACATCGGCGAAACGAATGTCGGCGGCTTTGCTGAGAGTGGTTTCGCCCGGCGGGATACGCTTGAACATGGTCGCGTCCGAGAGCACGACGATGACGACCGCGCCCGCGTCTGTTTTGACAAACATCTGCTTGGCCGCCGCGTCAATCGCGACCACTTCGCCGATAGCTCCGTTGGCTGTGACGCCACCCGCCGTCTGCGGCGACGGTGTGGCGGTTGCCTGTGCGAGAACATTTCCGCCCGATGCGAGCGCGACGATGGTCGTCAACGCCAAAGCTGCCAAAAACTTCTTCATGAATTTCTATCTCCCTGACGTGAAAGAATTGCGGGTTCGAGATTGATAATAAAATGTTGACGATGCGACGCGCCGGATGTAGCCGTGTAGAGCGAAACTGTCAGTTGTTCTACGCGCGAATCGCGTTCAAAGTTCCAGTCTGAACAATTATTAAGCCGCTCGCTCAACGTCCGAGAAAATGGAAAAGATGCTGTCTCGACGGGCGTTTGGCGCATCGACCGCCGGAGTCGGCTCCCGTGGCGCGGCTCGAAGAATGGCCAACCTCTACAAGTATTGGAGCATGCGCCGTGAAAAGTTCCCGAAAATCAAAAACATGCGGGTAGACGGAGACACGCCAAGCCTCCCTCGCATCTTTAGACGCCGCAGACAGGCTTTTGTTACAAGAATTTCGCGTGAAATTTCGAGTGATGAAGAAAGCAGACGACAAAAAGCAGAAAGCAGTCAGGACGTTTGCATGTCCTGACTGCTTTCTGCTTACCGCTTACCGCTTACTGTTTTATTTGCGCGCGCTGTTGCGGAGCGCGGCGTCGATGGCGGTTTTAAGGGCTTCGTAGGAGTTGCCGTTGACGCGTCGCCCGTTGACAAAGAGCGTGGGCGTGCCGTTGACTCCGACGCGGTTGCCGTCCTGAATGTCACGTTGGACTTTATCGGCGAAACGCCCCGAATCGAGGGCGGCGTCGAACTTCTGACGGTCAAGCCCCAACTGCGTGGCGTACTCTTTGAGTTTGGCAACTTCGAGCGCCGACTGGTTTTTAAAAAGGATGCTCGTATATTCCCAGTATTTGCCTTGCTCGCGGGCGGCCTCGGCGGCTTCGGCGGCCTTGAAAGCGTTGGCGTGCTGCGTGAGCGGATAATCGCGGACGACGATTTTCAATCGGTCGGCGTATTCGGTGGCAATCGTTTCGAGCACCGGATGCACGCGCGCACACGATGGGCACTGGTAATCCGTAAACTCGACGAGGGTGACGGTAGCCGTCGGATTGCCCTTGATGGGTTGGTCGTCGGTGGCGATGTTGTAGACGGGCGGTTCGGGCGCGCTGATAAACGTCTGCACGGAGGCGGCGCGGCGCAACTGTTCGGCAAACGCCGTCTGCGCTTTGCGCTCCTCGTCCTCTTGCAAGTATTGAATAATCTGCTGCTTGACTTGTGGGAACGCGCCGTTGATGCGGTCTTTGTTCTGATCGTAGAAGGTCTGCGCCTGAACGTCTGTGACGGTCGGGATTTTGGTCGCCACTTCCGTGTCGAGCAATGCTTTGGTCGTGACCTTTCGCTTCTGCGCTTCCTGCTCAAGCAACGTGTCGTTGATTTTCAGTTCAACGTCGCGGTTCCTTAATTGATAGACACGCTCCTGCACCTCGAAAATCAACGGACGAAGATTGTCTTCGATGTCGCCCGAAGTGATGTTCTGACCGTTGACGGTGGCAAGGACGCGTGCGCGGTCGGCGGGCGTGGCGGGCGGCGTCGGCGTCGGTATCAGCACTTTGACCTGCGCGGCGGCGCGCAGACGGTCGGCGAGATTTTTCGCCTCCTCGCGCTGTCGCTGGTCGCTCAAGTATTCGACGAGTCTATCCTTCACGTCGGTGAACGCGACCGAAGCGGGAGCCTTGCCCAACTGTTGACCTACGGCCTGTTGAATCTGCGCCTTGTTCTGGTCGAAGAAGGCCTGTGCTTCGGCATCGGTCGGCGGTTTAGCCTTCGAGACAATCTCCTGTTCGAGAAATTTGGTCGAAGTGACGCCGCGCTTCTTGGCTTCGGCTTCGAGCAGACGCGAGTTAATGGTCAAATCGAGTTCGCGCTTGCGCGCATCGACAACCTGCTGCTGCAATTGCTTAATCTGCTGCTGCGTCTCCGCGCTGATGTCGGTTTTCGTAATCTTGATGCCGTTGACGACCGCCAGCACGTCGGGCACAGGCTTGGCCTCGCAACCGCAATCCTCTGCGCCTGTGGCTGATGCTTGCGGCGCAGTAGCAGTGGTAGTCGCCGGAGTCGCGGCGGGTGTTGCCGCCGTCGTTCCTGTTCTCTGATTGGTACTGTTTGCCGCTCCGGTGCGACGTGCGGCGGGCGTCTGCGCCGAGATGGACGCCGCGCAGGCCACAAGGAGAATCACAAGTGCTGATAAAAGTTTCTTCATTAATGCCTCCGGTTCGTTGATGGCTCGTTTCCGATTAATTCGCTTGAATCCACTGACCGACGGGAACGAACTGTTTCTTTTCCGCATCAATTTTAATGATGTGCGCTCCGAGCGCGCCGACGCGACGGTTTGGCCCGAAGCTGATGCGCGGCGCAAGTCCGGTATCAAACTCGTAGAGTCCTTCGAGCGCCGTGACGAGCCGCTCGCGGCTCACATCGCGCCCCGCCAGTTTGAGTCCTTCGATAAAGATTTTAGCAGCAGCGAAGGCGGAAAGTTGAGCCGCCGTATGACGCTGCGCGATTTTGTACTTCTCAAGCAGCGCACGATACTCCGCCATGCCCGCAGGGCTGATGTCGGTTGGCACGGTCGGAAAGGAGAGAAAAATCTTGTCCTGAAACAACGGCGTCACGGCCTCGACCATTTCTGCTCCGACGAGCGACCCGACGACAAAAATGCCGGGCGTCCATTTGTTTCGCTCCGCTTCCGCGATGAGCGACTTGACCGCGCCGCCCGCGCCGAGAAAAAATATCGTGCCGACGCCCTCCGCCTTCATCGTCCTGACAACTTCGACAGCATCAAACTTATCACGCGCGTAGCGACTTCGGACGACACTCTTCCAACCAGCCTTCTTCGCCTGCTCCTCAATGCTCGCCGCCGCTTCTGTCGTCAACTCCATGTCTGGATAGACGACGCCCATCTGCGTCTTTTTCAACTCCGGTTGCGTCGCCGCGAAATTGACGAGCGCACGCGCCTGTTCTTTGACGCCCGGATGAACGTAGAAGGTGTAGCGATTCAGAGGGAAGCCCGTCTGCGGCGCAAGCGTCGAAGGGCCGATGAGCGGGACTTCTTCGTTGCGTGTGAGGGCGTCAATCTCCTTGTCGGCTCCGGCGATGAGTCCGCCGATGAGTGCAAAAATCTGTTCGTCGGCGACGAAGCGACGGAGGTTGGCGGCGGTCGCGGCGGCGTCCGCGCCCGTCTGTGCAACGCGCAGTTCAATCCGTCGATTGTAGACTCCGCCACGGCTGTTGACATCTTCAAAATAGGCGGCGAGCACGTCGCGCATCGCCTGTGCCATTTCGCCGAGTGCGCCCGTCGTGGGCAAGAGAGTTCCGACGCGGATGCTCGTCTCATTCAGGCCGGGGTCGCGGTCTGTCTCGATGCGTTTGAGATAGGCAACGAGGTCGGAGAGGTCTTGCGACGACATGCGATAACGCGGCATGGCGACGAGCATGTTGTTTCCGGCGGGGTCTACTCCGCTTGTCACTGCACGCGTAAACGCAGCCTCGTCGAACGCGCCGTGTTTGCGCCCTGTGGGGTGCGTGTGGCCGTAAGGCTTGACGAGGTGTTGCCAGGTGAGATTGCCAGCCGTGACGCCGCCTTCGGTCTTCCCTTGTCCCTCGGCTCCGTGGCAACCGGCACAGGTGAGCGTCGAAGCGGGCACGTCAATCTCGCCCATCATCGCCGTCACCTCTTGTCCCGAAGGACTCTCGCCGCGCAGGTAAATCGCTTTGCCTCGACGCTCCTGCGTCGTCAAGGCACTTGACTGCCGCTGCGTCGTCGGCTGATTCGACTGCTGCTGCGGAGCGGTCGTCGGTGTCGCGTCGGTCTTGTTTTGCTGCTCGTTTGAGCGCGACGCACTCGCGGAAGGAGCATCCGGGAGGACGCACAAACCGAACGCGGCGAATAGCCACAGCAAGAGGATGACGAGGAGTTTGCGCTTCCCTTTATTCATGCGGATGATTCGGAACAGACGTGATAACAGCGACAACGGGCACCGACGCGTGCGGCGACAACAAGAAGCGTCGTTGTTGTTGCCGCCGTTGCGTGCTTACTGGTCTTTGAGCGTGTCTTCGACGATTTTGACGAGTTCTTCCGACTTCGCCAGTCCGAAGGCTTTCTTCCAGAGTCCTTTGGATTCGTTGCCGATAATCACAATCGTTTTATGGTCGTCTTTGGCTTCGACGTACTGGCCGAGTTTGTAGAGCGCCCAATCGACGTTCTCCTTCTTACCCGTCAGGAACAACCAGCCCGGACGCGCGTTGAACTTGCGCGCGTATTCCTTCATGCGCGGCGGTGTGTCGGTCACGGGGTCAACGCTGATGGAGACGAGATAGACCTCTTTGCCGAGGCGTTCACCGAGCGCATCCTGAATCTTCTCGAAGTTCCGATTCATCGGCGGGCAGACCGACGTGCAAGTAGTGAAGAAAGCGTTGACGACGACGACCTTGCCCCGTAGCACGTCGCTGTAGAAACGCATCTTCTGCCCGTCCTGATTTATCAACTCGACATCCGTGAACCACTTCGCCGCCGCCGTCGGTTCCGCCGCAGCAGGAGCAGGAGCGCCGCCGTGATTGTGCCCCGCGTGCGGGTCTGCGGCGACGGGCGTGGCAGAGGGCTTGGCGGGCGTCTGCGCCGGAGCGGATTTGGATGGTGTCTGCGCGGCGACGGTGAAGGCGGTCGCGGCTACCAGAATGAAGGCGAGGAAGAATGCTCTTTTCATGGCTGCTTTCCTTGTTATTGTTTGGTTGCTTGAGCGGAAGAAGTAGTAGTCGTGGTGCTCTCTCCCGACATGGCGTTGATGATGCCAACCAACTGGCTCGGCTTCGCTAATCCGTAGGTACGCGTCCAGGTGCCTTTGGCGTCGTTGCCGATGATGACGGTGGGCGAGTGGTCTTCGCGTCGTGCGACGGTCGAGGCGAGCGCGCGCAGCAGTTCGTCCATCTGCGTCTTATTGCCTGTGACAAACGTCCAGCCCGCTCCGGCCTTGAACTTCGCGCCCCATGCTTTGAGTCGTTCCGGCGTGTCGGTCACGGGGTCAACGCTGATGGAAATGAAGTGCACGTCGCGTCCCACACGTTCGCCCAAATCCTTTTGCACGCGCGCAAAAGTCGCGCCGAGCGGCGGGCAGATGGTCGTGCAGGTGGTGAAGATGAAATTGATGACGACCACGCGGTCTTTAACAAGGTCGGTGTAGAAACGAATCTTTTTGCCGTTCTGATCGAGCAGTTCGAGGTCTGGGATAGACATCTTGGTGATTTGGCCGTCGGCATCTTTTTTCGCCGCTTCCGCCGCCTTCATGTGTTGATGGTGGCCTGCGTGCGGGTCTTGCGGAGGCAGAGGCGTCTTCTTGCCCTGCGGCGGTTGAGGCGCGGACGGCGTGGTGGTCTTCTCTGTCTGCTGTTTGTGAGCGGCGTGCGGGTCGGCGGTGGTTGTCGTCGCAGGCTTTTGCGTCGTCTGTGCACTGACCGAAAGCGTCGCAGCGGCGGCGCAGATGAGGAGGCCGCCGGTCGCGCGTTTGATGAACGACGAGAGGGCGGAAGAGATGCGCGTGGGATGCGAGTTGAACATGGCTTGATTCCTTCTTTTGCGTGCTTGATAAATCGAGCGGCCTGAAGCGAAGGCGGCACGCTCTATTGCTTGTCGTTTCCGCTTGATTGTTGAGAAGTTTGAGATGCGGGTTTAGCCGCGTCGGTGGCCTGCAAAGTCAGGTGCGGCAGATTTCTAAACTGCACGCCTTGCGATTGGCTCTCGACGAAAACCATGTAGATGCCCGACTGCGGAACATTGAACGTCACTTCGTAGACGCCCTCGCCGACCGCCTTCGCGTAGTCGCGTTTCTGCCAGATACCCGGCGAGAGAAAGATGAGCACGCGGACATCCTTCAAGCCGTCTTTCGGCTGATTGGTTTCCGTGTCGTAGAGTTTGAAACGAAGACGCACGTCTTCTCCGGCGCGAATCGTCTTCTCTTTAATCAAATGCTCGATGCGGAGCGCGACCTGTCGCTCACGTTTGAGCACGGGATTCTGTCTGGCGGAGGCTTCAAAGCAATGGACGATGCGCGGCGAGTCGGAGAGAAACGCGACATCGTAGTTGCCGCTGCGGGGAAGTTTGACGGTGGTCGAGTAGACGCCGCGCGTCGCCTCGCGCAAGCTCCGGTCAACAATCATCACGGACTTAGGCTCGCGTCGGTAGTTCTGAAAGTTGCCCATCGGCGCGGCCATGCCTTCGGTGTAGTAGTAAATCTGCTTGTCAGCCGGATTGGCGACGAGCACCGAGTTGCCTTCGGGCGCGGGCACGATAACGTCCGCGAGACTCGTCACTTCGGCGTTCTGCGGAGCTAACTGTCCGCCGGGGAAACGCGTGATGTCGAGTTCTTTGCCGATGGTGCTCAGGCGAATCATGCTCACCTCTTCCGAGCCAGCCGAGCGGATGTAGGCGAAAGCACTGGTGAACGAAACCTGATCGGGCGCTTTCCCGACTTTGGTTTCATTCAAGAGACGATTGTTGGCGGCGTCGAAAATCTGCACCGAATTCTCCGACGGATTGAGCACGAATCCGTAACGACCGCCCGGAGCAAAACGCACCGCGCGCAGACCCGGCCTCGCGTCGATGCGCGTCAAGATTTTGTGACTCTGGCTATCGACCACGACCATCGCGCCGTCGCGCTCGCTGACGACGTAGACCGCTTTGCTGAGCGGCGACACGGCCATCGAAACGGGCGACGCGCCCGTCTTGATGTCGGTGAGTTTGGCTAGTTTCTGCACATCGACGACGGAGAGCGTGGAGGCATTGCGGTTGGTCACGAAGGCGTAGCGGTTATCGAGGCTGAAGGCGATTTCGTGATGCCCCGCGCCCGTCTGGATGTCGGCCACCTTCTTGAGTTCCGTCGTGTCGATAACGGATACGCCGCTCGTCTCCGTGTCGTTCAAGCCATCGGTGCCGACCCAGAGATACTTCTCGTCGGGCTGTAAGGCGAGGCGCGTCGGTTTGACTCCGGTGTCGATGTTGTTGACGACCTTCCACGTCGTCGTGTCAACCACCGCGACCTGATTGACGAAAGGCATACTGACGAAAATGCGCTTCCGGTCGCTCGTCAAAACCCAATCGTCGCCGGGGCTTCTCAGGAGCGTGAGCGTCAGGAGTTTGCTGCCGCCGAAACCGAGCAGCGGGTCGATGACGGAGATGTTGGCTTCCTTGTTGAGAGCGAGGACGTAGTAGGTGTTCAAATCAACGTCGGGGCGCGCACGCAGGCTCCCCTGCATGAACGTCTGCACCTTCTCGCGGCAAATCTTGTCGGCGTCGGCGGGGCGTTCGCCTTCGCGTAAGGTCATCCATGCGGAGATGTTGAGGCCAGTGACGGGCGTGCCCGTCGCCGTGTCCGTCACTTTGAAACTGACCGAGGCATCCTCGGCTTCCGTCACTTCCGTCGGCTTATCCTTCGCCGTGGCCGAAGCGACGGGCGCGACGTTGAACTCAACCGCGATGCCTTCGCGCACGATTCTCTGTGGAAACGTGATGGGCGCGGCAGCGGTCGTTTTGGCGGATGCGGGCGTTGTGGAGACGGGCGTCGGGGTCGCGTTCGGGGTGGACTGTTGCTGTTGTTGCGGCGTCTGAGTCTGTGGCGCGTTGTTGGTCTGCGCGGACGCGGTTTGTTGTGCGCCGATGGAAAACGCGTTGAGCAACAAGACGAACAACGCGACGAGCGACATGGCCGCACGACGGTTCGGATGCGAGGAATTTTTCATTTGCTGAGGACGCGAAAGGGCGACGGCTTTCAACTTGATATTCATCGGGATTTCATCTCGGCGGACGAGCTTTTCAAAGCTGCGAGGTTGTGTGTGTGACGGCTTTCAAATCTCTCACGTGGCGCAGTAAAACGAGCGCACGGAGATGTTGCCATCGTTGGCGTAATCCAGAATCGCGCGACGCGAGTCCGGCGAATCGTCAAAGACAAAGATGGTTCTTCCCTGCTGTCGCCGTAAATCTTGAATCTGAAACGCGCGACAGCGTAGAAAACTTGCCAGCCCCGGCGCCGAAGCCTCGAATTCCTGACAAGATTTATCTGAGGATGTCTCTATCATAATGCTTCGACGGCTTTCTGTTAAGTTGAGAAGCTGTTGTTTGCACGGACAGAAGGCGCGTCGCTTCCGCTTCGACGCGGAAGGCTCGCGTGCCGCGTCGTCCGTCGGTCGATTGAGGCGTCGGACAACGTGAATTTCCGAGACATACACCAACCTCTGCATGTGCAATCATCGTGCCGCCTCGCGCCCGCGCGCAACGGCGGAAACGCCGTGTTTTCATAACTTTGAAGAATCGTTGCGGCGAATAGTGTTTCAAGCTGAAACACCACGCGCCCGCCTCTGCCACAGCATGAACCACACGGAAGATTCCGACGAAAACTTGCACGAAAGAAAAAAGGGACGCCGTCTCTTGTTGAAGAAACGGCGTCCCTTTTTGCGATGTTGATGGGGAGACGAACTTGCGTGCCGATGAAGCACGATGCGCCCGTTTTAAACGGGGCGCGTGTGTCAGTCGCGCGGCTTAGCGACGCACTTGCGTGTAGCAATCGATGCAGCCGGGTGCGGGTGCGACGATGACCTGCTCCTCAGTTTCGCCGCCGACACCTTCATCCTGCGAGACAGGAGGCTGTGTGGCGACCTCTTTGTTGGTCGGGGTGTATGTATTGGTGAATGAGAGTGTCCCCGCGAGGACGAGGACGGTAAAGAAACTGGTTATAACGTTCATGATGTTTGTCCCTTCTTCTGTTATGAATCTGCGGGCGCGGTCTGACGCCCGTCGTTTGTCTTCGGTTCCGAAAGTTCTGGGGTGACGCAGAAGAAAGATTTCTCCGTATACCTTGCGCGCGTGCACAAGCGGAGCGTCGGGGAACACTTGCACTTCCCTGCCGCCACAGCATCGCTTCGTTAACGAACTGTGTACATGCAGACTTAAAGCAAGCGTTATGCCGTTGGGGCAAACTGTTCAAGAAGCGCCGAAATGTTGTGATTTTGGGCGAGTTTTTGCGATTTAGCATGAGCAACACAGCAAGCACGACATTCTCATGTTTCAGCATGCAACACGCGCGAGGCTTCGTGTTTCAACGCGTGCGGCACACGACAATCGCGTGCGCCGTAGTTTTGCACGTTGTTCTTTGGCGACGACAAAGGCATCGGCCTTGCGAGCGGGCGCGATGATTTAGCGACGGAGCGACTGACACGCGGCGAGCGCGTCGGTAATCAACTGAAGAATTTCGGAGGGCAGGAAGGGTTTCGGCAAGACGGTGATGGCACCGATGTCGCGCGCTTCGGCGAAGACTTCGGGCGTGGAGTGTGAAGTGATGAGAATGGCTTGATGCTGCGGGTTTCGTCGGCGGATGGCGTGGAGCACGTCGAAGCCCGTCATGTCCGGCAGACGAAAGTCTGTAATCGTCAGACAGAATTCCTTGCGCTCGGAATGCTCGATGGCCTCTCGACCCGTCTTGGCGACCACCACACGATAGCCACGGTCTTCGAGTATCAGCATCAGCGCATCGGCCACGCTTGGCTCGTCGTCGATTACGAGAATTTCATGTATCTCTTTCATCACCCACCCCGCCCGCCGCACGCGCTCGCCCGAAATTATTCAAACGCGAGAACATCATCATCTCGTCGCAAGAGGCAGCAATCGTTGGAACAGATGTCGGGTAGGTGTTCTGTGTGAGGCGCGATGCGAAGAGTTTTCAAAGACGGCTCTCTACGTCCCGAAGGCTTCACCGTTCGGAACTGCCGACGTTGTTTGAGCAATCGCCGTGCCTTGCGTCGCGTTTGAAGGTAAAAGGGGCGACGGTTAACAAAACCGCCGCCCTTTGCACGTAACCGCCTGCGACTGATGCCGCACGCGTGTTTCAACTTGAATCACACTGAACCGGAAATGGCTCAGACCAAAACAGATGCACGGAATGCTGCAAGCACAGCCCGCGACGTTATTTTCTGACGCGTGGCAGTGGCGACTCGTCGTGTTTCGAGCCGAAACGTTTGTCGCGTCGGGGTTGGTCGCGTCGCGTCGAGAGGTTTTTAGTCAGGTCGCGGCTTGGTCGGCCTGTTCGTCAGGTTCGTTGGGCGTGTCGTCGGTGCCGCGTATGCCGAACTTCTTCATTTTTCGGTAGAGCGTCGGTCGGTGATAGTCGAGAATCTCGGCGGTCTTTTTGACGTTGCCGCCCGTGCGTTCGAGCGTCTGCACGATGGCTTCGCGTTCAATCTCCTCCATCGTCAGATAAGGCGGGATGATGCAACGGTGATGCGCGGCTTGTGCGGCGTGAATCTGTTCGGGAAGACTTTCGGGTGTTAGTTGGTCTTCGGTTGTGAAGAGTACTGCGTGTTCGATGACGCTTTCGAGTTCGCGCACGTTGCCCGGCCAATCGTAACGCGACAGAAGCGAGAAGGCTGCCTGCGAAATGCCGCGTATGCGCTTGTTGTATTTCTCTGCGTAGCGTTGCAGAAAACGCTCGGCCAGCAGCACCACGTCGTCTGGACGTTCGCGCAATGGCAGCACTTTGATTTTTATCGTGCTGATACGAAAGTAGAGGTCTTTGCGGAGCAGGCCTTCTTCGACGACCTGCTTTGTGTCGCGGTTGGTCGCAGCGACGAGACGAAAATCGACTTCAATCTCCTGCTCGTCGCCGAGACGACGCAGGCGTCGCTCCTGTAGGACGCGCAAGAGTTTCGTCTGCAAGTGGACGGGCATCTCCGCAATCTCGTCGAGCAGGAGCGTGCCGCCCGCCGCCGCTTCAATCAAGCCACGCTTGTCGCGGTCTGCGCCCGTAAACGCGCCGCGTTTGTAGCCGAAGAGTTCGCTTTCGATAAGGTCGTGAGGGATGGCGGCGCAGTTGATGCGGATGAATGGACGACTGCTGCGCGTGCTCTGCATGTGAAAGGCGGCGGCGATTAACTCTTTGCCCGTCCCCGACTCGCCTTCAATCAAGACGGATGCATCCGACGGCGCGGCGGTGCGTATGACTTCATGAATCTGTCGCATCTTTGGATGACGACCGATGATGCCGAACATCTCCCCGTCGTCGCTTGTCAGCGTGCGGCGAAGCGTACGGTTCTCGCGTCGCATCGCGCCAAACTGCAAAGCACGCTCCGCAAGCATCAAGACGCTATCGGGTGTGAACGGTTTTTCGAGATAGTAGTACGCGCCGCGTTTGATGGCTTCGATAGTGATGTCGAGCGAGCCATGCGCGGTCATTAAGATAACGTCTGTGTCGGGCGTATCGCTCTTGATACGCGTGAGGAGGTCGATGCCCGTGCCGTCGGGCAGACGCAGGTCTGTGAAGACTAAATCGAACGGACGACCCGCGAGCGCAGCGACGCCTTCCGCGACCGACTTCGCCGTCTTCACATCGTAGCCGTGCTCGCCGAGAATCATCTCCAACGCGCCCGTGATACTTGTCTCGTCGTCAACCACCAGAATCCTGCTCGCCTGTGGCATGGCTTTTCACCTCTCCATTTTCAAATCACAAACAATTTAACAGGATAGACAGGATGAGAAGCGTCAGGATAGACAGGATAAAGCAAATGAAAAATTAAAAATGTCGAAGGCAAAAAGTAACTGACTCCGGGCCATCTTTAGTTTTCCATTTTGCATTTTTTCATTTTTCATTCTTCACATCATGTCTATCCTGCACCTCTTTATCCTGTCCATCCTGTGAATTGCTTTCGGCTGCGGGCAGTTCGACCTCAATGCGCGTGCCCGCGCCCGCGCGGCTCTCGACGCGAATCGCGCCGCCGTGCTGTTTGATGACCTTTTGCGCGAAGGGCATGCCGAGTCCGAGTCCTTTGCTTTTGGTGGTGTAGAAAGGCTCGAACATATTTTCGACCTGTTCGCTGTCCATGCCGCGCCCTGTGTCGTTGATAACCAGCAGGAGGTGTCCGTCGTGCTTCTCTGTGGTGACGACGAGTTGGCCTCCGTCGGGCATCGACTGAACGGCGTTGAGCATTAAATTTATCAGCGTCGAACGTATCGCGGCCTCGTCGAGAAGCCACGTCGTGTCGGCGTCGTCGAGACGGAGTTCGACTTCTATTTTGTTCTCGGCAATCTGCGGCTCAAGCAGTTGGAGCGCACTCTCTACGACGCGGTTGAGTTGGACGCGCGCGGGCGCGTGCGTGACGGGGCGTGCGAAGTTGAGAATCTGTTCGGCGGTGCCGGAGAGGTGGTCAATGGTTTCGATGATTTTGTCGAGCAGGCGCAGTTCGGTTTCAGGAGTTTTGTCCGCGAGTTTGGTCTTCAAATGCAGCGCGTAGAGACGTAGACCCGCGAGCGGGTTTTTGACTTCGTGCGCCACCTGCGCCGCCATGCGACCCAACGCTGCAATCTTTTCCTGATGCGCGAGACGCTTGTGCGCTTCGACGAGTTCCGCCGTGCGCTCCGCGACGCGCACTTCCAATTCTTCGGCGTGTCGTTTGATTTGCTGTTCGAGTCTGCGCTTCTCATCAACCAGACGCTTCCGCTCCATCGCGCGCCCGACCGCCTTCAACAACACGTCTTTGACGACCGGCTTGGCGATGAAATCATACGCGCCCGCGCGCACAATCTCCGGTATCTGCGAGAGATTGGGTTCGCCCGTAATCATGATGACGGGGATGTATGGTTCGCGGCTTTGCAGTTCGCGCAGAAGCTCGATGCCGCTCTTGCGCGGAAGGTTGATGTCAATTACGGCAACATCCAGCCCCGCGCCCGTCACCATCGCCGCGCTCTCGTAGTCTGCCGCCGCAAGCACTTCGTAGCCCGCGCGCTTCAAGAATTCCGACATCGTCCAACGGATGCTCGGTTCGTCGTCCACCAACAAAACTTTAGACATACTCCCTCGCCTCCTGTGCCTCTTCGTCGAACGGCAATTCGACGATGAAGCGTGTGAACTCTCTTTCCTCGCTCTCGACCGTAATCGTGCCGCCGTGGTCGCGTATGATGCCGAAGCTGATGCTCAGGCCAAGTCCGGTTCCGCCCGTGTCGCGGCGCGTCGTGAAGAAAGGGTCAAACAATCTATCCATGACCTCGCGCCGGACGCCAACGCCGTTGTCGAAAAATTCCAGACGCAAGACGTTTTCACCATCGTTCTTTACGACGCGTCGCGCCGAGATACGCAGCAACTTGTCACCCGCCTGTTTGCTTTTGAGCGCGTGGTGCGCGTTGCTAATCATGTTGACGACCACTTGCCGGAGGCGCGAGCCATCGGCGCGCACGGTCGGGAGATTTTCCTCCACGTCTATTTCGACACGAATGCCGTCTTTTTCGAGTTGGCGTCCGAAGAGTGAGATGGCGGTGTTGATGATGTTGGCGATGGGGACGCGCAAAAACTCCTGCGAGTCGGTGCGCGCAAACGTGAGCAGTCCGCGCACAATCGCGGCGATGCGGCTGCCCTCTTCGATGATGCCATGAATCATCTGACGGTCGAATTCGGGGCGGTCAACCTCCTCGTCCTGCAACAACTGCGCGAAGTTGATGATGCCGTTGAGCGGGTTGTTTATTTCGTGCGCGACGCCTGCCGACAGTTCGCCGATGGATGCGAGTTTTGAAGTTTGAAAAAGCTGCTGTTGTATCTCTGCCTTTTCGGCTTCGAGCCGTTTGCGCGCCGAGAGGTCGCGAATGATGAGCATGATGAGGCGTTCGTTGTCGGTGGCAATCGCGTTCGACGAGACGGCGACGGGCAGACTCGTTCCCGCAGATGTTTCGACTTCCATCTCGCTCTCGTCGGACGCCTCGCTTCGCAGCAAAGCGGTCAACGCGTCGGGCGAACCGTCGGCGTGCAGGAGTTGGCGAATGTCGCGCCCGATGAGTCCCTGCGGCTGGCAGCCGAAAATCTCGCAGAATTTGTTGTTGGCCTCGACGAGGTTGAAGTCTCCGGCGGTAACGACGCCGATGCCGTCGCTCGCATGTTCAAAGAGCGCGCGATAGCGTTTCTCGCTGCTAACCAACTCGCGTTGCTGACGACCGACGAGCCTGAGCAGCAGCGACACGACGATGAGGTCAACCGTCATCGAAATGAAAAAATGCTCGACGCGTTGCTGAATCATGGCGCGTCGTTCGGCGTTGTAAGGATACCTCTGCTCCGTCCACGCGAAGAACGGCGGGCGCAACAACTGCTCCCACGTCAGAATCACAAACGTCGTGAGAAAGATTGTCAGCACCGTGAAGGCCACAATCATCGTCAGATTCGATGTTCGCTTCATTCTTTTAATTGGTTGACCGGACAAACTCCGACATCAGACACGACGCCGCGCATCCATCGACTAGCACAGGCGTGAAGATTCAGGACGGGAGAAGTTAAAACACTTCGCTCCTATCCGACAAGCAAATTGCGTCTCTTGCGAGACGGCTGCGGGCACAGCGAGCCGTTCGATTTTTAATCCGTCGAAGCGAACAAGAAGAACCGAAAACAGTAATCAGTTAGGGGATTAGTGCGGGATGATTTAGTACGGGATGATTATACACGCAAACGGCGCGGCTCAAGCGCGTTTCCAGCCGATGCGATAACGCGCCGTGAGCGCCAGTCCGAGACTTGTCACGATGATGGCAGCGGCGATGAACGGCCACACGTAAGGCACTGTCAGCACGGCTGTCCAGAAGAGTGCGCCGAGGACGAGCGCGACCGCCTCCGAACGTCGCCGCTCCGACAAGAGAAGACGCTGCAACCAACGCCCCGTCGCCACGATGATGACCACACGCCCGAACAGAATCGCCACCACCAACAGCAACAGCGTCAGGATGCCGACGAGCGCGCCCAGTGCCGGAGGCAGCAGGCTCAGAGACGCAGGCACGCCGAAGCCGCTTACCAGAGCGCCGAGCAGCCCGACGACGGCGACGTGCAAACTCGTCGTCTGCAAACGCGTCGCCGCGCGCCCGACCGCGCCCGGTGTCGCCGCCGTCAAAGCCATCGAGACGATGAACCAGAACAACACGGCCAGCAACCTCTGTCCGAGATAAGCGAGCGACCATTCCGGCGTCAGCAAACTCGTCGGGTTGCGCGCGAGATTGCGTAGTTCTTCCTCATAGCCCGCGTACATCAGCGTCTTGCTCGCGGGATTGCGTCCGGGCGCGGTCTTGCCGTGATGATACGCGCCGCCGAAGACGAGCACGTCGCCGCCGATGTAAGAACCCACGCACTGTCTGACCGAGCCGCCCACAGAAGCCACGTCGCCCTCGACGCGCCCGCGCACCACTACGTCGCCGCCGAACGCCACGACGCCATGACGGACGCTGCCCTCAACGACGACCGACTGGCCGAGTCCGAACACGTCGCTGGCCTGTTCGCCGGAGACGACGAGCGCGGTCGCATCGTTTGCACGTCTGCACGCTTCGTCGCCTTGCTCCGCGCGTCCGACCGTCACCGCCGCGAGCATCATCAACAGACAAAGCAACGCGCGCCGCAGCGACAAGCCGGGGCGCGCATTCGTTGCGTATGTCTGAGGAAAGAGAATCCCGTCCACGCCGTTCACATTCATCAATTCGCGTCCCGCCGCCGATGGTAGCTGCCGATTAAACGCAGCAGCACGACGACTGCGCCCGCAAAAAGAAACCACGTCAGCAATCTGAACGGATACGGCTCCGCGATGAGAAGATTACCGATGGTGCGGAGAATCACCGCCGCGCCGCTGCCAGCATCCGCCAGCGCGTGCCACACAATCGCCAACACACGCATGAACGTATCTGCAACTTTGACGAAGGGCGCTAACGCCTCGTCGAAGATGGTTGCGCCGAGCAACGCGAACGAAGCGACGCCGAGCAACGCGCCCAACGCGAGCGCGCGTCGGTGTTCCGTCGCACGTCGCACGCCGCTCATGTCGGTCTGCGCGCGTGCCGTGACGACTTGGGCGAAGTTTCTTGGGAGGTCGAATTTCTTATCAAACGTTTCATCGAAGGCGGCATCGAAGAGACAGAGCAGACGCTTTTGTTCGCCGAGAGCGGCGACGCAGGCGGGGCACTCGCGTAGATGCGCGTCGAAAAGTTGCGACTCGGAGGCGTCCATCTCGCCATCGAGATACGCGGCCACCGCATCCGCGCGGCGGCAAGCAGAAGCTTCGACTTTTGAAATGTCTCCGTCGTTCAAGTTTCTACCCCGTCGAATCCAAACGTCATTCCGCGTCAGTCTACATGCTGGTGATGCCACGCCTAACGAGTTCCGTCCGCATCGCTTCGCGCGCACGGAAGATGCGATTTTTGACCGTGCCGAGCGGCAATCCCGTGACTTCCGCGATTTCGTCGTAACTCATATCGTGCGCGTGGCGCAGCACAATCAATTCTTTGTAGGCGGACGGCAAAGTCCCGACGACCTCCTCAATCTCGGCGCACCGTTCCGCCTTCTCGCTCAACTGTTCGGGCGACAGCGCACCACTCGCCAGAGGCTTCTCGTAGGTGCCCGTTTCGTCCGACGTGTGCTCCAACTTTTCGGTGCGTCCAGTGCCGGGGCGACGGAGGTGGTCGATGGCAGCGTTGTGCGCGATGCGATAAATCCATGTCGAAAACTTGTATTCGGAACGATACCGATGCAGCGAGCCGTAGACTTTGATGAAAACTTCCTGCGTCAAATCGAGCGCGGCGTCGTAGTCGCCTACCATTCGGTAGACGTAGGCCACAATCGCGCGTTGATAACGGCGCACTAACTCCTCAAAATTCTCCTCGCGTCCGGCGATGGCGCGCACGACCAAATCACAATCGGCGATGCCTGTGAAATCTTGCAGGGAGGGGGCATGTGCATTCATACGCATAATGCTTTGATGGTACGTCCGTGTAGCGGCAAAAGTTTCAAGACGGGTGGCACGGTCGCCGGAACGCCTGTCGGAGATTTCTGTTTTTTAAGCTGCGTCGCTTTAGAAGGCGCGCGGGCGCTACGCTAACTCCATGAGAGTGCGGCGAGTCCGGCGGGCGCGGCTATCAGGTTAAAGTCGAGGTCGCTGGAAGGCATGGCGAGGCGCACGTCTTCGGCGTCGAATATGCGCGGCGCGACGGAGAGCGTCTCTGCGATGGTGGCGCTGGCGGCCTCGCGGTCGATGGTGCTGCCCGTCACCAGAAGCCGTTCGATGGTTTCGACGGGCACGCCGTTCACGTCTCCTGCGACCGACGAGGAGGTCAGGCGGTCGCGGTAGAAAAGGATGAAGCGGTACAACTCGTCGGCGCAATCGTCTTGCTCGCAGATGGCGGTTCGCACAAGCAATGGCTGCCCGCGACGCAGCAACACAGCGGTAAACCCTTCTTCGTGCGCGCTGACGAGCAAAGCATCCGCCGCGCTCGCGCCGTCTCTCATCAACCACCACGCCTCGCCCATGTGTCGCGGCAGGACGAGTCCCATGTGCCAGCCGAGCGAAGCGAAGACTGATTCATACTCGCCGAGGACATCCAGACGCATCGCCGTGACTAGATAACGTGCGCGCCCTTCGGCGTCTGCCGCGAGGCGTTGGCGCGCGACGCGCAACTCGTCGGGCGGCGCACCGATGGCACGCTCCGTCTTCCAACGCAGCATCTCTTCGAGTTCGCCACGCGAGGCGGGCACGCTCTCAAGCGTCACAATCGCCGTCCGCGTCGCCGCTTCGGGGAGTGCGACCGACCAACGACGACGTTTCAGCAACCCGACGTTGGTCACCAGTTCCGCCAGAATCTCCGTAAACTCGCCCGCATCTGTGATGTTCACACTGTCGAAGTTCGGATGGAGAAGACCTTCGGGCAGAGCCGCGTGGCCTGCGCGTCGCACGCCGAACACGTCGCGCCGACGCTCCAAAGCGACGACGCTCGCGTCGTCCTTAGAAATGCCGATGGCCGCCGGAGGCAAACGCGGCTCAATCAGTTTTTTGAAGGGATTTGCCATGCGGGGAATCTTTGCTGCGTGCGCTTCACCATTTTTCGCAATCGTTGTAGGAGGAACCGTCGGTCGCCGTGTCGGGCGAGTTGCTACAGATGTTGACGATGCCCGTCTCGCCTTCGCGCGCGTTCGGGTCTTCGCCCTGCACAGTCACCCAGTCGGCCTCTCCGGTTATCGGGTCTTCGGGGATTTCGCGCATGTATCCGGCGGTCACAATGTCGTCCAGCGACGCAGGGAGTTTGCCTTTATCGGCGGCATATTGGTCAATCAGTTTCCGCATCTGGAAAAGATTGTCGCGCAAGACCGCCTCGCGCGCCGCCGTCACACTCTTGTTGTACATCGGCAGCGCGACCAACGCGAGAATGACGACAATCGAAATCACAATCATCAATTCGAGCAACGTAAACCCACGCGCCCGACGTGCGAAGGAAAAAGGCGAACCGGAAGCGGATAAGGAAACAGAAAGCGTCTCTTCTTCCCTGTGCCTTTCGCCTCTCAACTCTTGCACTGATTCTTTACCAATCACTGTACTTACTCCCGTCGAGCGCGGTGGCGTCAGATTTGGAATACACGTCGAAGACGTTTTCGCCGCCCCACTCGGAGGCGTCCGGCGGGTCGTAGGTGGAACGCAAGCCCCAGTCAGCGTTGCCCGTCATGGGGTCAACGGGAATCGCGCGGAGGTAGGTTTTCTTCTTGGTCGAGACGAGTCCGCCACCACCGTTGGTGGGCTGCTTGTCGCCAAGATTGGTGTTCAGATTCAGGTTTCCGCCGACGATGACGTTGGCACGCGGCAAAATGCTGACGCCTTCGACGAGCGTTTCGAGTTTCGGCGGGTAGTGGTCTGGATTTTCGACGCCGAAGATGGTGCGGTCGCTGATGCCGACTTTGCTGCGCGGGTCGAGCGTGGGGGGTGGCGGCGGTCCTGCCGAATTTGGGACTGCCGGGCAACAAGTGGCTCCAATCGTATCGCGGTGAAATTCTTCGATGGCGTTTCGCATCTCCCTGAGAGCTTCGCGCAACTGCTGCTCGCGCGCACGCTTCACCGATGTTTTAACAAGTGGCACGACGCCGAGCGACAGAATCGTCAAGACCGTGACGGTGATGATGAGTTCAATCAGCGTCCAACCGCCGGACGAGGAAGAACGGAGGCCGACGGGTAAACGGCGAAAAGGGGAAAGGGACAGAGAAGCGGACGAACGCGGCGGTAGTTCCCTTCCGCTTTCTTCCATTTCACCTTTTACCCGTTTCGACATTTCCCCTTTCCCTTCCTTTACTGCACGACCTTGAACTGCGCTTGCGCGGCTTGCGTCAACATGCTGCGTCCGTCGGTGGCGATGAGATGCACCTTGCTCGCGTCGAAAGCAATCTGGCCGTCGCCCACGGCGACCCCTTCAACCTCGATAAAGAGCAGCACACCTTCGCCCGTGAGTGGAGCCGTGCCCGCCGCCGGAGAGACGGAAACAACCAGCACGCCCGTCGGGTCAATCGACTGCGTGATGACAGGCTCGCCCGCACGCCCCTCGAACATCGTGCCCTTCGAGATGGCGCGCACCGCCGTCACGCGCGGGTCAAAGCGTAGCGTCATGGCTGCAAGCGTGAGCGGCGCGTCGGTCTTCAATTGCAACATCAGACGCCGCTTCTCGCCGACGCGCATCTCCGCCGATTCCGGCATGAGACGCAACTCGGCGCTGCTGATGACGGGTGTCGCAGGAGCGTTGGCGGCAACGTTGGTGACAGTTTCCGGCTTGCTCTCCGTTGACGACGGCGCGCTGACCGCTTTGGTTTCAGCCGTCTTGTTGTTGATGGTCGTCGGCGTCGGCGCGAAATTGTTGGTCGCGGCGGCGATTGGATTGACGACGGAAGCGTTCGTATTTGAAGCGAGTGTGGAACCGGGAACGGTGTTCGAGGGCGTCGCGGTTGAAACGACGTTGAGCGCAAGGGTTGATGCGGGCGGCACGTTGGGTGACGCAGCGAGCGACGTAGCGGGCGATGGATTCGACGTGGCGGTTGTCGCCGTCGTCGGCGTGTTGATGTTCGTCAGCGCGGCGTTGGTTGTGGTCGCTGTCGAGGCGGCGTTGTTGTTTGAAGGGTTGGTGACTTTGGCCGGGTTGACGAGCGCGTTGGGCGCGGGCACAAATGAGACGCTTTCGGCGGCGGTGCCCGCAGGCGTGGGCAGTTCGATGACGCGGTTGGTCGGCAAGGCACGCGCGGCGGCGAGTTGGTCTTCGGTGTCGGCTTCGTTAATCATCGCCTGAAGCGATTCGCTCGTCGGTGTCTGCATCGAACCGCTCGGACGCGGTATCTCGTCGGTCGGCGTGACGAGCGGCGCGCGAAGCACGCGCGGCGTCATGGTGATGACGACATCGTTTTGCGAGTTGGTGCGGCGCGGCGTCGAGAAGAGACGACCGAGCACGGGAATCAAACTAATCAGCGGAAGCCCCGCGCGACCGTCGCTGGCGCGGTCTTGCGCGATGCTGGCAATCATCATGGTGCGATTGTTGGGGATACGCGCGGTTCCGGTGATGCGGCGTTGGGTGAAGGTGGGCGTAAGCGCGTTGCCCGTGCCGCTGACGCCCGTGTCTTTGGTGTCAATCACCATTTTGACCTGCACGTCCATGTTCGGAAAAACTTTGGGCGTGAAGTCGAGCGAGAGACCTGTGTCCTCGTATTGAATCACGGGGAAGCCGTTGCCGAAGACGCCGCCTGTGGCTCCACCGGTTCCAGTCCCTGTGCCTGTGCCGGTTCCGGTGCCGCCGAAACCGAAGGGCGTGACGCTCGCCGTCTGGACGGGCACGCGTGCGCCGATGCGCGTCTCGCTCTTTTCGTCGTCGAAGGCGTGCACCTGCGTCTGGAAGACGAGGCGCGTGTTGTCTTTGGTTTGCAAGGCGGTGATGACCGACGTGGGCAGGACGAGCGCGCCGCCGAGCACCGTGGGCAGCGCCGCCGCGCCCGCCGCCGGAGTGATAGCACGACCGCCGAAGGCCGTCACTTGTAGGCCGCCGAGATTGCCGAGCGTTTCGGCGGTGCCGAGTTGGTTGCCGATTTGCAAGAGGTCGGAGCGCGAGATTTCGTAGATGGCAACTTCCATCACGACTTCGGCGCGGTCTTTATCAACCGATTGCAGCAACTCTCCGATGAGACGGATGTTTTCCGGCGTGTCGCGCACGGTGATGCTGTTGGTCGTCTTGTTAAGCGAGAAGCCGGGATTGCGTCCCGCGTTGGCGGGGAGCGTCTGCTGGATGAGCGAGCGCGCGGCTTCGGGTTCGATGTTTTGCAGATAGAAGGTACGCAGGACGAGTTGTTGATACTGTGGACGCTTCGATTGGTCTGCGACGAGAATGGTGCGGCGGCTCAGCTTTTGGAAAAAGAGTCCGTAGGCGAGAAAGATATAGTCGAGCGCCTGCGCGGTCGTCACGTCGCGGAGTTGGACGCTAATGGTGCGTTTCTGCTGCGTGGAAAAATCTTTGTCGAAGACGACGTTGAGATTGAGTTCGGTGGCGAGTTGGCGGATAAAGGGTTCGAGTTCGCCGTTGTAATTGATGACGCGGAGTTGTTCGGCGCGTGCGGGCAGAGAGGGCGTCGGCTGCTGGCCGTTGGCGCTCGTTTTCGTCATGACGCCGTTGGCGCCGGAGGAATGGCGCGAGGGCGAAATGCTGCCGTTGCGCGTGCGTGCGTCGTCGTCGGGTTCGGGCGGCAGACCTTCCTTCTCGCGTTGGAGTCGAATCATGCGCTTCATCTCGTTGACGGCGAGTTCGTTCACGGGGTCGTAGCCGTAAGCCTGCCGGAAAGCATTGTAAGCGCCCGTGTAGTCACCTTGATCTGCGAGCGCGCGACCGCGTTGCATGAAGACCTGCGAGGCGTTGAAGACGGCGCGACGGTAGTGAAGTTGATACTCGACATCCGACGGGCTGGACGCGACGGCCAACGCAAATTCCTGCGCCGCTTTCTCCCATTGCTGCGCCTGTTCGTGTTGCAGACCGCGCTTGTAGTTCTTCTCGCCTTTTTTGGCAAAGGCGGTGAGCGGTGTCAGGAGCAGGGCGGCCACCAGGAGAAACGCGGCGAACGAACGCGCACGGGCAAAAGATTTCATTTCAATCCTCACTAAATTCATGGCTGTGTGCTGATAAGCGAATCGCAGTCGGGTTGTTGTCGGAGCAAGCCAACGATTACTTACACGTATGCTAACAAGTGTGGTTCCGAAAAACCAGAAGACCGAAAGAGTAAGCAGTGAGCGGTCAGCAGTAAGCAGTAAAAACTAAAGACGTTTTTTGTTTACCTGCTTACTGCTCACGGCTTACGGCTTACTGACTGCCGCCGTCTGCGGTTTGATTTCTTCGACAAACGTGACGCGGTTAATTTCGTGCAGCGTCGAGATGCCGGAAAAGACCTTCTGGAGCGCAGACTCACGCAGAGAAGAAAGCCCTTCGGCTTCCGCCGCGCGGCGCACTTCCGAACCCGGTCGGCGCTCGACAATCATCTCGCGGATATTGTCTGACAAGTCCAGCAATTCATGTATCGCCGTTCTGCCACGATAGCCCGTGTGGTTGCAGGCGTCGCAGCCGACGCTCATGTAGAAGAAGCGTTCGGAGTGTTCCTCCGGCCTCAGTCCCGATTCGAGCAGCTCCTCCGGCGTCGGGCGATAACGCCGCTTGCAGACGGGACACAACATGCGAATCAATCTCTGCGCGAGCACGCAGTTTAAGGACGACACGAAGTTGTAAGGCTCGACGCCCATGTTCAGAAAACGCCCGATAACGTCGATGACGTTGTTGGCGTGGACGGTGGTGAAGACGAGGTGGCCTGTCAGCGCAGACTGGATGGCAATCTGCGCCGTGTCGGTGTCGCGAATCTCACCGACCATGATTTTGTCTGGGTCGTGGCGCAGGATGGAGCGCAGGCCGCGCGCAAACGTCAAACCCTTCTTCTCGTTGACGGGAATCTGCGTGATGCCGTGCAACTGGTATTCAACAGGGTCTTCGATGGTGATGATTTTGTCTTCTTCGTTGCGGATTTCGTTAAGCGCGGCATACAGCGTCGTCGTCTTGCCCGAACCCGTCGGGCCTGTGACAAGCACCATGCCGTACGGCTCGGCGATGTAGCGTCGAAACTTACGTACATCCTCCTCGGCAAAGCCGACGACGTTCAAGTCGAGATTGCGAAACTCCTCGTTAATCTGTTCCTTATCGAGAATACGAATCACGGCATCTTCGCCGTGCACGGTCGGCATGATGGAGACGCGAAAGTCCACCGTGCGCCCCTTGTAGCGGACACGGAAGCGACCATCCTGCGGCACGCGACGCTCGGCGATGTCGAGTTCCGACATGACCTTGATGCGCGAAATCAACGTCTGGTGATAGGAGAGGTCAATCGGGTCAACTTTGGCATACAACGCGCCGTCGATGCGGTACTTGACCTGCACTTCGGTGTCGCGGGTTTCGATGTGAATGTCGGAGGCGCGCGATTCCATCGCGTTGAAGACGATGGTGTCCACCAGTTTGATAATCGGCGACATCTCCGAATCGGAGGCCAAACGGTCGAGGTCTAAAACCTCTTCGCCCTGCTCGGTCTCTTTGATAATCGAGATGCGGAAACCCGACGCCGCTTCTTGGAGGACGCGTTGCGTGGCGTCGCCTTTGCGGAGGATAACGTCAATCGCTCCAGCGGTGGCGACGTGCGGCACGATGCGCGCGTGGAGGCCGGAGGCCAATTCGTCGAGACGTTCGAGGTCGGTCGGGTCGGCCATCGCCACGTGGAGGCGTCGTCCCTCGCGCCGGAGCGGGACGAACTGATGACGCAGCATCAAATCCACAGGCACTTCGGCCAGCAGCGCGTAATCAATCGGAGAGTTTCCGTCGGGCGGCAGCAAATCGACGTAGGGCAGTCGATAGCGGCGCGCGAGTTCCATCGCCGCGCGCACTTCGGGCGGCTGCTCGTCCTCCCTGACAATGGTCAGTTCGGTCTTGTCGCGCACGGTCAGTTGCGTCGGCGTTTCACCGGAGTCGGCGAGGTCTTCTGTGATGTCTTCGGTTGTTCGACTCATGCTCGGTCTCTTAAAACTCGCAAGTACGTCTGATGCCGGTGGGGGCGTGAGGGATGGCTCAACGTGCAGTCCCTGTCACGTTTGAGATGGATTGAATAATCGGGAGATAAATTGCCAGCAGAATCGTGATTACGAGTCCGCCCATCACAAGCAGAATTGCAGGTTCGAGCACGGTCGTCAACTGCTCAAGTCGAACCTCCGATTCGGCGTCGTAAAACTGCGCGACCTCTTCCAACATCTCGCGCAGAGAGCCGGAACGCTCGCCCACACCAATCATATCAATCGCTAGCTCAGGAATCCAACGCGCAGTCTCCAAACTCTCCGTAAACGAACGTCCCTCGCGAATCATCGGCAGAATGGCCGATGAACGCGCGCGAAGTTCCTTGTTGGTAATCGCCTCCGCCGCAATCTCCCACGATTCAACCAGAGTGATACCGCCCGCCAAAAGCGTCGAGAGCGAGCGCGTCACCTGTGCAATCGCCAGTTGCGTCAAAAGCTTATTGACAATCGGCACGCGCAGCAAGAAACGGTCGATGGCGAGTTTGCCGCCCGGCGTGCGCGACCAAAAGACGAACGCCGTGACCGCGCCGATGATGACCGGCCCCAGCCAGAAAATATTGCCCGCCACGAAGCCCGACAACCCGACCACGACCACCGTAATCGTCGGCAAACCACTACGGAATCCTTCAAACAGGCTTGCCATGCGCGGCACGACGTAGATGGTCAGGAAGGCGACCATGCCGAAGGAAGCGAGCAGGAGAAATATCGGATAGGCGAGCGCGCCGCGTATCTTGCGTCGAATATCGACGGCGCGGCGCATGTAGGTGACGTAGCGGCTCAGCACGTCGTCGAGTGCGCCGGAACGTTCTCCGGCAAGTATTGATGCCGTATAAATTCGCGGGAAAATTGGCCCCTGCGCGGCAAAGGCCGCCGAGAGCGCCATGCCGCCGCGAATCTTGTCTTCGATGTCGGCGAGCACGCTCCGCAGACGCCCGCTCGTCGAACGCCTGCCCAACATCGCCACCGCCTGAAGGATTGGAATACCCGCGCGCAGTAGCGCGGCGAGTTGTTGGTTAAAGAGGAGGAAATCGCCCGGCTTGATACGCGCGCTCGTCCCCGCTTTGCCGCCGCGCGTCAGCGAAGCGACGCCGCGCGTCTTCGGCGGCGTTACGGAGAAGACGCGAAAGCCTTCCGATTCCAGACGCGCGCGCGCCTCCCCGACGCCGACTGCTTCGACCGTCCGCGTGACCACTTCGCCCGCAGGCGTCCCTAAACGACAAATGAACTCAGCCATGTTTGCCCGACTAGATGTTGACGGATTGCGCCGACCGATTCCGTTGCACGACGCGCGAAACATTGATTATAACGCGCCACGCCCCGCATCCCAAACCGACGCGTCCGTCCCCTAAACCAACATCTACACGCCGACTCTCCCGCAAAGTTCCAAGTTCGGCGGCGCGGCGCAAACGTCGGGATGATGGTCGGTCGCGGGTCGCCCTGGCGTCAAACGTTCGACCGTCTTCGTAATTTCAAACATTCAACATCAAACCATGACTACTTTTCGGTTAGCATGCTTGCGTGGTTCGTCGGCGTGCCTGTAGAATGCGAACTACGGTTAACGGAGTCTCCCCATCGGCGCGTTGTGCAGACAACCACTGTCCACACATCTACCGTCCGACAAAGTTAAAAGCCCGCACGCGCCGTAACACTTTTATCAATCAATGCTCCGTGCCGACTTTCGGAGTAGTAGCCGTTCAGGAGGGATTTATGAGAGCGCCGCGCCGCAGACTGTTTCGAGTCGCGCTTGTCTCCTGCCTCGCCATCGCATGTCTGTTGATGGCTTCTTCATCTCAACTCGCGCAACAACAACCGCCCATCGCGCCCAAACCGTCCGTCACCGTTAAGACCGAGCGAGAGACGACCACGCCCGCTAACTCGACACCATCAACCAAGACCACGCCCGCACCATCGAAGACGACAGACGAATCATCCGAAGACGACGACGTCCAATCGTCCGCAGACGAACCGCAAGCCAAACCCGCATCTACGCAGACGACTACCACCACCAAAGATGCCAAGTCTGTTCCCGCGCCGACGCCCGCCGTCGCCATGCCCGGCATCCCGGTCGATTCGGAAAATCCGTTGATGGTCAACACAGACCTCGTCACACTGACCATCACCGTCACCGATGCCTATGGCCGCTTCGTCACCGGACTCAACAAAAACGCCTTCACCGTCATCGACGATAAAGTCGAGCAGGACATCGCCTTTTTCAGCAACGACGACGCGCCCGTTAGTCTCGGCGTTATCTTCGACGTGTCGGGTTCGATGAGCGGCGAGAAGGTTTCGCGCGCACGCGAAGCCCTCGTCCGTTTCGTCGAGACGAGCCACGCCAGCGACGAATATTTTCTCATCGGCTTCAATTCGCGCGCTCAACTGCTGCTCGACCGCACGCGCAACAGCGACGCGCTGCTCGACAAGTTGACCTTCGTCTCGACCAAAGGACAGACCGCGCTCTACGATGCCTGTTATCTCGGCGTCGAAAAAGTGACGCGCGGCACACATCAGAAACGCGCCGTCTTGCTGATTAGCGACGGGCAGGACAATAGCTCTCGTTATACTTTCAGCGAACTCCGACGACTCCTTAAAGAGTCCGACGTAATAATTTATTCCATCGGCATCGTCAGCAGCCACGACGACACGACCGCCTACGGCATCGGCGGGCGCGCGTTGCTCGAAGAGTTGGCGGCAGTCTCCGGCGGCAAAGCCTTCTTTCCGGCATCGACCACCGAGATGAACGACACTTTCGAGAAGATTGCCCTTGAATTGCGTAATCAGTATTCGATTGGCTACCGCCCCTCGAACTTTGCCAACGACGGCAAATGGCACAAAATCAAGGTCAAGATTAAACCGCCGCGCGGGTTGCCGCGTCTCTTCTGGCGTGCCAAAGAGGGTTACTACGCCGTCGCCAATCCACGGTGAAAACAGAGTTTAGAGGTCAGAGGCCAGAGGTTAGTAAAAGCATTTTATCTCTCACTGACCTCTGGCCTCTGACCTCTTGCCGCTGCTCCGTGGCAACGCGCAACGCTTTTTCGGGCATCTTTTATATGGCGCGAGAAACGGCTCGCGTCCAGAGAGGTATTGAGAGAGCTTAATTTTTGTGCCCCAGCCGCGCGGAGCTTCCGAGAGGATGGCTCAAAAAGCAAGCGCCCCGCTACTCCCATCCTCCGCACATCAGGCGGTCAGGGTTGCAGCGGGGCGTTTGTTGATGAGAGGCGCGAGGCCGGACGCTTGATGGCGGACAGAGACGACAGAAATTTCCGCGTTCCTCCGGCATCCAATCGCTAATATCTGTTTTTAGAGGACACCAGAAACCATGCAACAACACGCGGTTCGACGGAGCGCCAGTCGCATCCCCGTCCTTTTGGCGTTGGTCTTGGTCGCCACGACGCTTGTCGCCACAATTCTTCCGTCCACACACGCGGCGCGAGGGCAGCGACCGCGCCGCGTCGCCGATGCTCCGCAGACGACGCCGAAAACTACGCCGACTCCGAGGCCGACCGCGACGCCCAACACCGTCGCCGCCCCTGCGACCAATTCTCCGTCTCCGCGCGCCACTCCGGCAGTTACGCTTCAGACGAGGCCGGAGACGAGCGACCCCACACCGTCGCCGACGCCCGACGACGGGCAGGAGGTTGACGAGGATGATGTCGTCAAGGTTGAGGCCAATCTCATCAATCTACAGGTGCGCGTGATTGACCGAAACAATCGCCCCATCAACGATATTCGCAAGGATGAGTTTCGCGTCTTCGAGAATGGCGTGCAGCAGACCATCGAGTTCTTCACCAGAGAAGAGGTGCCGATTAGCTACGGTTTGGTTGTTGATAACTCCGGCTCTTTGCGCTCGCAACTGGCGAAGGTTATCGAAGCCGGAAGAACCATCGTCAACAGCAACAAGCCGGGCGACGAGGCAATGGTCGTGCGCTTCATTGACAGCGAAAAGATTGAGGAATTACAGTCATTCACCGCCAAACAGGAAGACTTGCTCGACGCGCTCGAAACCTTTCACGTCGATGGCGGGCAGACGGCGGTTGTCGATGCCGTCTACGTCTCCGCCGAGCGCATCGCGCAGCACAAAAAGGGCGACCCGCTCAACGACCGTCGCCGACGCGCGCTGATTCTCGTCACCGACGGCGAAGACCGTGGCAGCCAGTACAAGCAGGAACAACTCTTCAACGCGTTGCGCGAAATGGACGTGCAGATTTTCGTCATCGGTTTCGTCAACGAACTCGACAAGGAAGGCGGCTTCATCCGCAAAAGCCCACGCGACAAGGCCGTCGATTTGATTAACCGTCTCGCCAAAGAGACGGGCGGGCGTGCCTTCTTCCCGACCTCGAACGCAGAACTGCCGCAAATCGCCGAGGAGATTACGCGCGACCTCCGCACGCAGTTCGTCATCAGTTACAAGCCGACGGAAAAAGCCCGCGCGGGCGAATATCGCAACGTGCGTGTCACCGTGGCCGACGTTCCCGGCAGAGACAAACGCATCGCCATCACGCGCGCCGGCTACACAGCCCCACGCATCTCCGGCAACGACGCGCCCGCCGCCACACCCAACAATGGCAACCGTCCGCCCGCCTCGTCGAACACACGCACCAACGCCGCCAGAAAGCCCTGAACGAACTTTGAGCGAACAAGGTAAAACGTCAAAAAGGGGAAACGGAATCAACCGTTTCCCCTTTTTAACCATTTTCGCCTTTCACCTTTTACCCTTCATCCCTAATCTATCCGCGCTCATCCCTTATTTTGGCGGTTCGATGGAGATGAGGTAGGCGATGAAGGCGATGAAGGCGAGCGCCAAGCCGAGAATAAAGATAATCACGGGGTCGAGTCCGAAAGTTTTGGCGTTCTCCTTCTCATCTTCATCGAAGCCTCTTGGCAGGTTCAGTTCGCCTGTGCCGCCGACGACGATTGCGCCGCCGTTCTTTGAGCCTTGTTTTTGCGTCGCGGCCTGTTCTTCGGGCGGCGCGAGCATGTCCGCCGCTTCTTGCGGCGTGTAGTCGCGGTGCGAATGCCTCTTTCTAAAATGGCGTTTCGTTTTTTTCCCTAGAGCCATTTCACTTTCCTCAGATAAACGTAAAGACCGATGCCCGTGACGACCATCGAGAGCAGCGCGAAGATGTAGCCGTACTTCCATTTGAGTTCGGGCATGTGCTCGAAGTTCATGCCGTAGATTCCGGCAATCAGCGTGACGGACATCAGAATCGTGGCAATCGAAGTCAGACGCTTCATCACCATGTTCATGCGATTGCCGGAGACGGAGAGATAGGCGTCCATCGTCGAGCCGAGCATGTCGCGCAGGGAGTCGATGGTGTCGGCGACGCGGATGATGTGGTCAAAGACATCCTGAAAGTAGACGTGAGTTTCACGCGCGAAGATGGGTTGCTCGCGCCTAAGCATCGTGTTGAAGACATCGCGGAGCGGCGCAATCGAACGCCGCAGGTAGAGCAGTTGCTTTTTGACGCGAAAGATTTCGCTAATGGCTTCGGGTTGAAAATCGCCGAAGATTTTGTCTTCGAGGTCGTCGATGTTTTCGCTGAGGAGGTCGAGGAGCGGCATGTAGTCGTCCACGATGGCGTCAATCAAGAGATACGCGAGCAGACCCGAACCGTGTTCGGCGCGGTCAGTCCATTCGCGCCAGAGACGCCCGGCGGTTTCAATCGCGCGAATCGGTCGGCTGTGGACGGTGACGAGAAAATTTTTGCCGAGAAAGATGTTGAGTTCGCGGAGTTCGAGACGGTCATGCGCGCCCGCGAGTTCGGCTTCGTAGAGCACGATGAAATAGTAACCGTGATATTCCTCGACCTTCGGGCGTTGATGTTCGTTGCGGCAATCTTCAATCGAGAGCGGATGAAAATTGAATTCTTTGGCTAATTCGAGAAAGTCCTCGCTCGTCGGGTCGCTCACATCCGCCCACACGATGTTCTGACCGACCAGACACAAATCGCTGATGTCGTCGGCGTGTACGTCCTTCGTAAACACCTTCGACGCGCTATCCAGATAGACGGTAGTAATCATTCCTCGCTGCCTCCCGAAGCGTTGAACGCTCCCGCGCAGTATACTTGCTTCGGCAACATTTACGACACACAAATAAACACGCCGTGTCTCACATCCGCGCTTACAACGCCGCGACTGATGGCGTTGACTGATGCCTCGGCGCGGTTTCGCCAACGCTTCAACAAACTCTCGCAACCATCCCGCAACAGTCTTCGCTTGCCGACAGCATCCTTACATAACTATTACACTCGCCGGAGCGATTAGTTGTTACCATGAAGCATCATTGTATATGTCATACAGTGTAATCATTCTGTTATCGGGTTCATCAAGGAGACGCAATTCATGCCAGACCAGTCAGTCATCAATTTGCCGAAGACGGGCATCAACTGGACGACCAGCATCACCATGATTATTTTTCATGTCTGTGCCGTAGCCGCTCTCTTCATGTTCACATGGGAGGCGTTGTTCGCTTCGCTCTTGCTCACATACATGGCTGGCAGTCTCGGCATCGGTATGGGTTTTCATCGTCTGCTGACGCATCGCGGCTACAAGACGCCCAAGATCGTCGAATATTTTCTCACCGTCTGCGGCACGCTGACGATGGAAGGCGGACAGATTGATTGGGTCACGACGCACCGCATACACCACGCGCACACAGATGCGCCCGGCGACCCGCACACGCCGCGCGAGGGACTCTGGTGGGCGCACATGGGTTGGATTCTCACTGGCACGGCGCAGCAATACCCGGAAGAGGTGATGCGTCGTTACTCGCCCGACCTCATGCGCGACCCCTTCCACGTCTGGCTCAATCGCTTCTTCTACGTGCCGCTTGTCGTCGTCGGCATTATACTGTTCGCTATCGGCGGCTGGCCGATGTTGTTCTGGGGCGTCTTCCTGCGCGTCACACTCGGCCTGCACGGGACGTGGTTCGTCAATTCCGTGACGCACCGTTGGGGCACGCGCCGCTTCGAGACCACCGACGATTCGACCAACAACTGGCTCGTCGCGCTCATCACCTACGGCGAAGGCTGGCACAACAATCATCACGCCTTCCCGACCGCCGCGCGCCACGGCCTGCGCTGGTACGAAATCGACCTCAACTGGTACGGCATCCGCGTGTTGCAATTCCTCGGACTGGCGAAAAACATCAAACTCGTCAACGTCCACGGACAACTCCGCAGCATCAAGAATGACCACACTGCCTCCGCGCACGCACTCGAAGACGGCGACCCCGCCAACGCACTCTCGAAAGCAGCATAAAAGCAGTAGACAGTAGAAGTAGTCAGCATCAAAACAAGAAAAGCAGAAGGCGAGCAAAACGTTGAGAGTTTTGCTCGCCTTCTGCTTTTCTACTGGCTACCAACTACTGTCTACTGTTTTTCTTTCGCGTCGAGGCGAATTCGGAGGAATTCGCTTACAATATTCGCCATGCGTATCAGGACACGTCGCAGGTCAATCGCTCTGATTATCACGCTCGGCGTGTGCCTCGTGACGCTCGCCGTGGCGCTCAACGTGACGTGGATTCTGCTGAACTGGCAGAAGGTCGCGCTGCTCATCCTCGGCATTATTTTCTTCGCCGTCATCATCACCGGACTCGTCCTCAACACGATTTTTCTCGTCCGCGAGATTCGACGCAACGAACAACACGATAGCTTCATCAACGCCGTCACACACGAACTCAAAACCCCGATAGCCTCCATCCGTCTCTATCTCGAAACGCTCAAGACGCGCGAAGTAGACGAGGCGCAACGACGCGAGTTTTACGACGTGATGCTCTCCGACACCGAACGTCTGCTCGGCACGGTCGAACAGGTCTTGCGCGCGGGGCGCACGGGTCTTCGCCGCCGACGCATCGACATGAGCCTGATTGATTTGGGCGAGTTGGCGCGCGAGTGCGTCGAGATGTCGCGCTCGCGCCATCGACTCGCGGCGGGCGCGATTCGTTATGTCGAAACGTTTCCCGATGGCGACGGCGGTCGCGCCATCGTGCGCGGCGACATGGACGAACTCCGTGCTGCCATCACGAATCTTTTAGACAACGCGGTGAAATATTCCGACCAAGAGATTGACGTATCGGTCGAAGTCGGGATGCTGGATGCGAAGAATGCGTCGGTGCGCGTCAGCGACCGTGGCATCGGCATTCCGAGCGAGCAGAGGAAACGCATCTTCAAACGCTTCTATCGTGTTCCCGGTCGTGTCATGGCGCGCGTCAAGGGAACGGGCTTGGGTCTGTTTATCGTGCACGCCGTGATACGCAAACACGGCGGGCGCGTCTTTGCCGAAAGCGAGGGCGTGGGTCGCGGCAGCACTTTCACAATTCAACTTCCATGCGCCCCGGCGGACACACGTACGGCCTCCGGCGACTGAGCGCCACTTTCACAACCTGTCACACCGACACAGAGCGAAACGACATAAAAACTCGACTTTCCGTTTTGAATAAAAGATTCGTCCTTCCGATTTGAAATTTCTCTGCGTCTCTGTGACTCTGTGGCTAGTCTTTGATTTTGAAACGCGGGGCAGTGAAATTTGAAAGATGAGCGAAAGCCAAGAGATGAGCAGGGTATTGATTGTCGAGGATGAACGGCATCTGGCCGAGGGGTTGCGCTTCAATCTCGAAGCAGAGGGCTATCGGGTCGATATTGCCAACGACGGCGAGGTGGCGCTTGAGCGTCTGACGGCGACACCGCAGCAGTTTGACGCGGTTGTGCTCGACGTGATGCTGCCCGGCATCGACGGCTTCGGCGTCGTCTCTGAACTGCGGCGCGCGGGTCAGTTCATCCCCGTCTTGATGTTGACGGCGCGCGGTCGTCCTGAAGACGTGTTGCGCGGCTTCGAGGCGGGCGCAGACGATTATCTTCCAAAACCTTTTGAACTCGCGATTCTCATCGCGCGACTGCGCGGATTGCTCCGCCGACGCGAGTGGCTCAACCGCGACCGTGCAAACTCGTCTCAAGGCGACGGCGGAGCCAACGACGCGCCCGATGCCGCCGACATCGCACACGCCGCCGTTCAGAACGGTTCACAGACGAACGCCACCGACGAACCCTTTATCTTTGACGGTAAGACGATTGATTTTGGCGCGTTGGAATTACGGACGGGCAATCGCACGGTGCGGTTGACGCTGATGGAGGTCGAGCTTCTGCGCTATCTGATAAAGCACGCGGGTCGCGCCGTCTCGCGCCGCAGCGTGCTCGAAGATGTCTGGGGCTTGCACGAAGATACGGACACGCGCGCTATCGACAATTTCATCGTCCGTCTGAGGAAGTACATCGAGGATGAGCCGTCGAAGCCCAAGCATCTCCTGACCGTCCGCAGCGTCGGCTATCGTTTCATCCCCGAACCCGATGCCTCCGACGCGGAATGAGCCGCTGCAAACGGCGGACGTGGGACGATGAAGAATCTGTGATTCATCGTCGCGCGTTGCCGCTTTTGAAATCGAAATTATTTGCCACGAACTGAACCGCTGATTTTCTTGCGCGTCGTTTCGCCCGTTTTGAGGACGGGCAAACCCTTATCTATGTCGCCGTGCGGACGCGCGATAACGTGCGTCGCCACCACTTCGCCGACGCGACGACCCGCCGCCGCGCCCGCATCCACAGCCGCACGCACCGCCGCCACGTCGCCGCGCACAATCGCCGTCACCAATCCTGCATCAATCTTTTCGTAACCGACGAGTTCGACGTTGGCGGCCTTGACCATCGCGTCCGCCGCCTCAATCATCGCCACCAACCCCCGGCATTCAACCATTCCAAGAGCTTCCATAATCGTCTCCCGCTCAACTGTTTTTGTCCGCCAAACTTTTTCGTCCGAGATAACTTTCGCACACTCTCAGCCCGCAGGCTTTCGTTCCATCACAGGTTGCTCCACACCCGGCAGCGTTATCTTGTCCACCGCTTCCGGCAGGACGATTTTCATTGATTCCTTGTTGAGATACGAGCCGTCGAGAAACGTCCAAGTCTTGCCGTCATCGGTCGAGACGGCGAGCCAGAATGAACGCTGTGTAAACAGAGTATCCGTCGATTCCATCTTCAAAGTCGTCGGGACGACGGCCACCAGCATTGTCCCCGCGCGCACGGTCTTCTCCGGCTCGCCCACCGTATGCGAGACAATCTTCAACCCCAAATCTCTTATCTCCTTCATCCCCGCTTCCATAGATGCGATCAACTTGGCCTTCCCGCCACCCAGTTCGATGATGCGCGGATAAGTCGAATCGAGCACTTTGTTGAAGTCGCCGCTCAGGAAAGCGCGGCTGCTCTTTTCGGCCTCCGCCTTAATCATCACCGCTTCGTCGGCTTTCGTCGTCGTCGCCACTTCGGGACTCGGTTTGACGCCCGGCGTCAGCGACGTGCTCTGACCAAAAGCCGACGCGCACAGCAGCATCACACCGAACGCAACGCCGGATAATCTTTTCAGCATTCTCTTCATCAAACCTCTCTTCGGTTTCTTCATGCGACGCAACGAAAACACGCGTGCTCGCGCGTCGGGCGCGACAAGAACTAATTTCGCAACGAATGAATCGGCGCGGGGATGTGTCCGCCGCGATGAATAAAGGCGTCGCTGGAAAAACTGTTGACCGCCATGATGGGCGCGCTCCCCAGTAGGCCGCCGAACTCCACCATCTCCCCGACCTCACGACCCGGCACAGGGATGATACGCACGGCGGTCGTCTTGTTGTTCATCACACCGATTGCCATTTCGTCGGCGATGATGGCGGCGATGGTTTCGGCGGAGGTCGAGCCGGGGACGGCCACCATGTCGATGCCGACCGAGCAGACGCTCGTCCATGCTTCGAGCTTGTCGAGCGAGAGTGCGCCCATGCGCGCGGCCTCAATCATCGCTCCATCTTCCGAGACGGGGATAAACGCGCCGCTCATGCCGCCGACCGAACTCGACGCCATCGCGCCGCCCTTCTTCACCGCATCGGTGAGCAAGGCGAGCGCGGCGGTCGTGCCGTGTGTGCCTGCGCGTTCAAAGCCGAAGGCTTCGATAATCTCGGCCACCGAATCGCCCGCCACCGGCGTCGGCGCGAGCGAGAGGTCGATGATGCCGAATTCCAGACCGAGACGCCGCGCCGCTTCGCGCCCGACGAGTTCACCCGCGCGTGCGAGTTTGAAAGAGAGTTTTTTGATTAACTCGGACAACTCATGGAGCGGTAGATTGCGCGGCGCGTGCCGGAGCGCATGATTGACGACGCCAGGGCCGGAAACGCCGACGTTAATCACCGCTTCCGGTTCACCGACGCCATGAAATGCGCCCGCCATGAAAGGATTGTCTTCGACGGCGTTGGCGAAGCAGACGAACTTGGCGCAGGCGATGCCGCCCCGTTCGCGCGTCCGTTCGGCGGCATCTTTGAGAAGCACGCCGACGCGCCTGACGGCATCCATGTTGATTCCGGCGCGCGTCGTCGCCGTGTTGACCGACGAGCAGAGCCGCGCCGTGGTCGAAAGTGCTTCGGGGATTGAATCGAGAAACATCAACTCGGCGCGCGTCATGCCTTTGTGCACCAGCGCCGAATAGCCGCCGATAAAATCGACGCCGACATGCCCCGCCGCCTCGTCAATCGCCCGCGCCAGCAAGACGTATTCGGCGGGCGTGCGCGCGTTTCCGGCGACGAGCGCGGCGGGCGTAATCGAGATTCTTTTGTTGGCGATGCGTAGACCAACCTCTTCGCCAATCTCGTTGACCGTCGAGACGAGACGTGCGCCGATGCGCTCAATCTTTTCGCGCACGCGTTCCGCCGTCTCCTCAATCGTGTTACGCGTGCAGTCGCGCAGAGAGAGTCCGAGCGTGACGGTACGCACGTCGAGGTGCTCCATCTCCGTCATGCGTACGGTCTGTAAAATTTCCGCCTGCGAATAGTCCATACAGAATTTTTATTTGAGAAAATTGCCGACCACAAGGAAGAGAAGAAAGAGGAAAAACATCGCCAACGCGATGATAACGAAGCGCAAGCCGGAATCTTCCGAAGCGTCGTCGAGCATTCCGACCGACGCGTCGCGCCACTTCTCGACGCGCGGGCGCAAATTCTCTTCGACCACCGCTACCGTCCGCCGACGCTGTTTCACAGGCGCATCCGTCGCCGTTCTCTCCCTATGCAGCGTCGCGTCTGTCTCCGCATGATGCGATGCTTGCGTCTCGACGGTGGTTTCGACGTTGGTGCGGTGCGGCTGTTCGACTTCCGTCTCCGCGTCCAAACGTTTAGCGAACTCGCTCGAAGATGCCGCGCGGCTTTTGCCTTCATTGAGGCCGGGCGTGTCGCCGAAGTTGCCGGGCGCACCCGACGCTTCGGCAGAACCCGCGCCGTCGTCAAGCGTCGCGCGTTGCGTTACCGTCTCGTCGGGTTTGATGTCGGCATTCTCCCTCGAAGCGGATGCTCTTGACGAAGAAGACGCCTCCCACGTCGAAAACGTCTCTTTGACGACCTCCGGTGTGAGCAGGATTTCGTCCGCCGCTTCACGCGTGGAAGGACGTTCCTCCTGCGTCGCCACAGTCTGACGCTCCGGCGTCATCTGCGCGCCGCACTGCGGGCAAAAACGCGAACCCGCACGCACAGACGCCCCACACGCTAAACACCGACGTGATATTTCAGGTACGTTCATAAAGGACGAGGGATGAATTAAGGGATGAGGGATGAGGGCGGAGAGATGAAGAAAAGAAGCGTTGCTTTCATCTTCTTACTTTCATCCCTCATGCCTCCGCCCTCATCCCTTCTAAATTCTGTGCATGGCGTTGAAGAGGTCTTCGCGTTGCGCGTAGATGCGTACGCCGAGGCGTTCGCCTTCTTTGCGAAAACGCTCCTTGAGCGCCCCGACCGATTCGCGCGCACGCGCCGAGTTGGCGATGATGACCATCGCGAATTTACCCTGCACCACCGTCTGATTAATATCGACGATGCTGCATTCAGCTTCGGCCAGCACTTGCGATACCGCCGCCACGATGCCCGGATGGTCAACCCCGAAGACGGAAACGATAAGCCTCTCCGTCGAACCTTCGCGTGCCGCCGAAGGCATTGCTTCGCGTCCGTCGCCCGCGCGCCCCACGCCGTTTGTCTCGATCACAGGCTCTATCGCGCGGTAGATGTCCGTCACCAGATTCTCCACCGTCCGTTCGTCCGCCTCTGCGCCCAACCGCCCGTAGACCGCACGCGTAATGCGATAAATCAACTCTTCGTTAGCCATGCCACTCAAATGATGAGTGATGAGTGATGAGTGATGAGTGAAAAGACAAAAGATTTTATCTCATCACCCATCACTCATCACTCATCACTGCTTCTATGGTCTTCCGTTGTCCTGTGCTCTTAATTCTCGCGCCGCCTCGCGCAGTTCTTCGGATTGCGCGTCCTGTATATCCACGCGGTCGATGATGCCGACGACCGCCGCTTCGATGGACATCTCCTGATTGCCAATCGCCGTGCGCGCCGCTTTGCCGTACGCACACATCACCACTTCGCCGACGCCCGCGCCGAGACGGTCGGCGACGACCACGACGTTCTTCGTCGGCTCCTTATCCAAATCAATCGGATGCACGACGAGAAACCGCACGCCCTCCAAATCAGGCGTCTTCTTCGTTGACCAAACCGTGCCGACAACTTTTCCGAGAAACATAAAAACAGAGGTCAGAGGCTAGAGGTCAGAGGTTAGCGAAGACAGTTTTTAACTGACCTCTGACCCCTAGCCTCTGACCTCTGCCCATTTATCCTTTCGCAAATACTTCCGCCGCGTCGCCCATGTCGCGTGCGGCGGGAGTGATAATGGTGCGCGCGTTGGTGTAAATCTTTTCGCCTTTTTGGATGGCTCGCCGTACGTCGTCTTCGCAGACGAAATCGACGGCGCGATGACCGTTTGAGGCGGTGCCCGTTTGTCCGTTAGAGGATTGTTGTTGTTGCTGCGCGCTCGCGGAAGATTGCTTGCCGTTTGAAGCTTGCGTCGGAGCGGAGACGTTCGCGCCGCCGTTTGCGCCGGACGATGGCTGCTGTGGCGGCGAGGCGTTTGGCGCGTAGGCCGACGCGACGGAAGATGCGCTGCTGCTGTGGCCGCCGCCGTTGGAGGCTTCGACGTTGGGCGCGGCTTCGGGTTGCGGCGCGGCTCCGCCTGAAGGCGAGACGCGATGCGGTTCGATGTCTACGCTGGCCTGAATCGGCGCGGGGCTGCCCGACGCATGAAGCGGCGCACCGCTCGTCGCCGTGCTCGCAGGACTATCCGTCTGGCGATTGCTCAAAAAGCGGTCAACGATGCGCGTAATCTCCTCGCGGCTGACGTTGCGCCCCGATGCATTGGCGGGCGCGGCAGCGAGTGGTTGACGCGCGTGTGCGGGTGTCTGTTCGGCGTGTGACTGTACTGATGTCGTCGCAGCGGCGTCGCCCTGTCGCGCGGGGCGTTTGCTGGCGACGGGTCGCGTCTCAAAGGCGACGCGTTTGATGTCCATCAAATGCCACGGCGAGATGTTGTCGGAAGTGACATTGCCGCCCCATGAACCGCAGCCGAGCGTCATTGATGGAGGCAATGCTGTCGAGAAACCTATCGCGCCGTGCGTGGTCGGTGAATTGACGATGACTCGCGAGGCGGGCATCTCTGTGCCGTAGGCGCGTGCCATGTCGCGCGAACGCGTGTGCACTCCGGCGGTATGACCCATGCCGCCGTAACTCAAAACTTCAAAGCAACGCGCCGCGCCGCGTTCGATGCCGTCTTCGACGTAGAAGGCGAGAATCGGCGACAGCTTCTCCATCGACAGCGGATGCTCGCGCCCGACGCCGCCCACTTCCGCCATCAAACAACGCGTTCCGGCAGGCACGTTCAAGCCCGCCATCTTGGCGATGACTTCGACCGACCTCCCGACAATCTGTGGGTTCAAAGTGCGCTGCCCGGTCGAGACGACTTTGGCGAGTTGGTCTGCTTCCTGCGCGCTGAGGAAGTGGCCGCCCTGCGCTTCAAATTCCTGTCTGACGGCTTTCGCCACGGGCGCGTCGGCGACCACGGCTTGCTCGGAAGCGCAGATGGTTCCGTTGTCGAAAGTTTTGCCAGTGAGTATGTCCTGCACGGCTTTGGGAATGTTGGCCGTGCGTTCGACGAAGACGGGGACGTTGCCGGGGCCGACGCCGAAGGCGGGCTTGCCCGACGAGTAAGCCGCGCGCACAAGGCCGATGCCGCCCGTCGCCAGAATGACGGCGGTCTGCTTGTGCTTCATCAAGGCTTCGGTGCCTTCAATGGTCGCCATCGTCATGCAGCCGATGGCGTCCTCCGGCAGCCCTTCTTTAATCGCCACTTCGCGCATCACATGCGCCGCCTCGTTGATGCATTTGGCGGCTGACGGATGCGGCGAAAGGACGATGGAGTTGCGCGATTTGGTGGCGATGAGGATTTTGAAGATGGCGGTCGAGGTCGGGTTGGTCGAAGGGATGATGGCGGCGACGACGCCGCGTGGTGAGGCAATCTCCATTACATCCTTCGACTCGTTGACGACGCCGACGGTACGCAGGCGTTTGAAGTAGTTCCACACGTCTTCGGCGGCGAAGCGATTCTTCTCGCGTTTGTCGTCGGCGATGCCGAAGCCCGTCTCCTCGACGGCCATTGCGCCGAGCCGTGCCGCTTCCCTGAGAGCCGCCGCCGCCATCGCCTCGCAGATACGGTCAATCTTCGCCTGGTCAAACCGCGCCAACGCCCCTTGCGCGCGATGCGCCGCCTCGACCAAATCACGCGCCTGCTGCACCGATACGAGGTCTTTATCGACCGACATGGCAACACCTCATAATGCGGTAAATGGTGAATGGTAAATGGTAAATGGAAAAAGCCGCTCGCCATTTACCATCTACTATTTACTTCTCTCTTTGTTGTTCTCGCGCGCGCCTGCGGGGAGCGAGCGTCCCTGGTCGCCTTCGCCGAGTTGTCCGGCGCTACCGCTGCCGCCGCCGATGGCGCGTTCGTCGGGGCTGTAGCCGGTGCGACCGTTGAGGGGCAGGACGCGTTCGACTTCCGTGTGCGGACGCGGAATGACGTGGACGCTGATGAGTTCGCCGACGCGACGCGCGGCAGCCGCGCCCGCATCCGTCGCCGCTTTGACTGCGCCGACATCGCCGCGCACGAAAATCGTCACGTATCCGGCTCCGATGTACTCTTTTCCTAAAAGCTGAACGTTGGCCGCTTTGACCATCGCGTCTGCCGCCTCGACTGCGCCGACGAACCCTTTGGTCTCGACCATTCCGAGTGCTTCAAGAGGCATTTTGGGAATCCTCGCTTTTCTTAGTTGTAATAGTTAAAAACTTCTCCGGGCTGAATCCTGTAGCGTCAACCGTAGCACCGCCCGCCATAAAGTTCAAGATGCGCGCATCCGTCTGAGCGGACAACGTTTGACACGTTTGCTGAGCGCACATTATATTGCATTCCAACGCACGTCGAACCCGGCGCGCCGCGACCTGCGGCAGGACGTGTCCGAGTAGCAATTTTGCACAGTCTAGTAGAAGTCTTTGAAGACGAAAGACCAAGTGAACTCCAAGCCCTCTGACCAGAACCCGGAAGGGCGAACGCGAGACGGCAGCGGCGGCGGAGGAGCGGCCAACTCCCTCGGAGAGCGACTGCGCCAGGCACGTCAACAGCGTGGCACGTCGCTGCGCGAAATCTCCGACCACACGCGCATCTCCATGCAGTACCTCGAAGCCATCGAGACGGACGATTATAAACGTCTGCCCGGCGGCATCTTCAATCGCTCCTTCATCAAAGCCTACGCGCGCCACATCAATTTCGACGAAAAAGAGGCACTCGAACTCTACACGCGCACCGCTGGCGAAGCGTTCGACGAAGTGGCGACTTCGCCCGTGCGTTCGCGCGTCTATACCGACGGCGACTCGTCGCGCTCGCCGCTCCTGACGTTTTTCCTGAGCGCGCTCATTCTCGGCATACTCGTCCTCGGCGTCTACGCCGGACTCCATTTTTACCGCCGCACCGAAAACACCGCCGCCAACAACAACGCCAACCCGTCAGCCTCTCCCGCCGCTAACGCCGTGCAGAACGCTTCCGGCACGCAGCAGCAAGGCTCGACGGTCGCGCCCGCTAATGCGGCGACGGCGGGTTTTCAGATACAGGTGAAGACCAAAGGCCAACAGGTTTGGCTCCGCTCGCGCATGGACGAGGAACGGCAGACGGAGGTAACGCTCGGCGCGGACGAAACCAAAGAGTTTGCGCCGCAGACGCGCCTCTCCATCTGGTATTCCAAGAGCAAAGTCGGCGCGCTCGAAGTGAGCATCAACGGGCAAGTGGCGCGCGAGCCGACGCCCGTCGTCAAGGGCGGACTCGTCGAATGGGTGATTAACAAAGACGACTACAAACAGTTTCTACCGTAAGATGATGCAAACCACGACGAACAGACGCGGGACGATGGACTGAAATAGACAGACATCGTTCCGCGTTGTGTATTAGCGTCGAAAGATTTGGAGTTAAAAAGTTATGTTGACCGCTGATTTGGTGGATGGACTGACGTTTGACGATGTGCTGCTCGTTCCCTCGCGCTCCGATGTAGTGCCCGCCGAAACCGACACCTCGACGCGTTTCACCAGAAACATCTCGCTACGCATCCCTCTCTGCTCGGCAGCGATGGACACCGTGACGGAAGCCGCGCTCGCCATCGCCATCGCGCAGCAGGGCGGCATCGGCGTCGTGCACAAGAATCTCCCCGTCGAACGACAGGCCGAGGAGGTTGACAAGGTGAAGCGTTCGGAGTCGGGCATGATTGTTGATCCGGTCACGATTCGTCCCGACCGTCCCGTCTCGGAGGCGCTCGCCGTGATGGAGCGATACAAGATTTCGGGCGTCCCCGTCGTGGACGAAGACGCGCACCTCGTCGGCATCATCACCAACCGCGACCTCCGCTTCGAGACGCGTTTCCAGATTCCCGTCTCCGAAGTGATGACCAAGCAACCGCTCGTCACCGTGCCCGTCGGCACGACGCTCGAAGAGGCCAAAGCGGTTCTGCAAAAACATCGCATCGAAAAACTTCTCGTCATCGACGGCGACAAACGCCTCAAGGGTCTTATCACCGTCAAAGACATCCAGAAGGCCATCCGCTATCCGCACGCGGCGAAGGACGATTTGGGTCGTCTGCGCGTCGCCGCCGCCATCGGTGCGACCGGAGACTTCCGCGAACGCGCCGACGAACTTGTGCGCGCGCGCGTCGATTGTCTCGTCATCGACACGGCGCACGGTCATTCGTCGCGCGTTATCGAAGCGGTGCGCGAAATCAAACGTCGTCATTCCAACACCGAACTGATTGCCGGAAACGTCGGCACGACGGAAGGCACGCGCGAACTCATCAACGCGGGCGTCGATGCCGTCAAATGCGGCATTGGCCCCGGCTCCATCTGCACGACGCGCATCGTGACGGGCGCGGGTCTGCCGCAGATTACGGCGATTGCCAACTGCGTCGAAGCGGCGCGCGGCACGGGCGTTCCAGTCATTGCCGACGGCGGCATCAAGTTCTCCGGCGACGTGGCGAAAGCCATCGCGGCGGGCGCAGACGTGGTGATGGTTGGCTCGTTGTTCGCGGGCACGGAGGAGTCGCCGGGCGAGTTGATTCTGTTTCAGGGACGTTCCTTCAAAGCCTATCGCGGCATGGGTTCCATCGGCGCGATGCGCGAAGGCTCGCGCGACCGCTACGCGCAGGAAACCACCGACATTGAATCAAAACTCGTCCCCGAAGGCATCGAAGGCCGCGTCCCTTACAAGGGCACGCTCGCCGACATGGTGACGCAACTCGTCGGCGGCCTGCGCGCCGGAATGGGCTACACGGGCTGCCGCAACATCCGCGAGTTTCAAGAGCAGACGCGCTTCATACGCATCAGCCCCGCCGGACTCAAAGAGTCACACGTCCATGATGTCATCATCACGAAGGAAGCGCCCAACTACCGTCTCGAATAGTCGATTGAAATCCGAAAGCACCCACCCTCGCCCGTCCGGCAAGCAGTAAACGCCGTCTCGCCATTGCAACCTGGAAGCCGCGCCTCGTGTCAGTTTTTGTCGCGGCTTTGAATCTTTTCAACACCCCTTCACCCTACGGAAAGGATGCGTATGCCAGCAAAAAAATCGAGCAAGTCCTCAAGCAAGAAGAACGCCGCCAACAGAAAAGCAGGTGGTAAACAGGAGACGAGTCTTTCGTCGTCCCGACACAACATCATGGATGGGATAATTAGCAACTGGCCGAAGCGAGGCGCGAAGTCCGCAAGCAAGAAAAGCGCGGCGGCTAAAAAAACCACACGAAAAAAAGAGAGTAGTCTTTCGTCGCTGTCGATGCACCACATCATTATGGACGGATGGAGCGTCGAGCAATTCCTTCAGTCAACGGCGACGAACGGCGACGGCTACACCGCCGTTTTTCTCATCAACCCGCTCGAATCGACCAAAGAAGCCTTGCGCGTGGCATGGCCGGAGACGTGTCTCGCGTGCGGTCATTGGTTCGACTTTCCGGCGGCGGCGGTCGAATCGGTCATCCCTCTCGGCGTCGAAGAATGTTGCGCGACGCCGTTTCCCAAAGTCGGACTGAGGATTAAAAAGCAGTACGACTCTCTCATCGAAATGCTACGCGCACACTTGGCGGGCAATCTCGGCAGCGAGATGATGAGCGCGCCGCAGGCTCCCGCAGAGGCGCGCGGGCGCGGCTTCGCAGCAGCCGTCAGTGTCGAAGAGGAGATGTGCGCGTCGGACGGAGAAGCGGAGCCTCGCGCGATGACGGCGCGCGGCACAATGGACGCGGCTGCCGCGACGACTTTGGAGTTGAGCGGGGCGCATTGGGTAGCGAGGTTTCCGGGCAGTCGTTCCATCTTCGACACCAAGCCGCCCTTCCTCGACAAAGTCTCCAAGTTTCATGCGGCGCTCCTTGCGGCGGGCGCGGCGGTCAGAATCTCCGCCACCTTCCGTCCGCCGGAGCGCGCACACCTGATGCACTTCTCGCTCAAAATCTCCAAAGGACAAATCGACCCGCGTTCGGTTCCAGCGATGGCGGGCGTCAACATACAGTGGTGGCACGGCGACCTCGCGCGTTCCAAGAGCGCCGCGGCGGCGATGGTTTCCGGCTACGGCATCGCCTTCCCGCCCGCGCTACGTTCGCGCCACACCGAAGGGCTGGCGATTGACATGACCATCACTTGGTCGGGCACGCTCAACATCAAAGACGCGACCGGCGCCGTCAAAGCCGTCGGCTCGCCCCGCAACGGCAAAGACAACACGACGTTGCACAGAGTCGGCGCGACTTACGGCGTCATCAAACTCGTCACCGACGCGCCTCACTGGTCAAACGACGGTCACTGACGGCGCATTTCAAAATCGCCGGGGCGCGAGGCTCGTCCGCGCCCCGGCGATTTCATCCCACGGCAATTTCATCAAACGCTTCATCAAAAGCATTTTCATCAAACGCATCTCCTCCGGCATCTCGCGTAGAAACAAATATCCGACACTTGTCTGTGCGGCGACGGCGGCAGACGCGCACGCACTTTTCGTTATCCGGCTAAATTTCGTTAACATTCCCACGGCACTCCGTTTGCCATTCCACCAGCACGCGACGACGCGCCGAACAGATGAACCAACGCCAAGCCATCCTTATCTCGAACCCCCACTCCGGTCGCGGCGGCGCAGCGCGCGCGCGCAAGGTCACGCGCTTTTGCGAACTCTTGCGCGAACGCGGCATCGAAGTCGAAGTCGCCAACACGACGGGGCCGAACGACGCGACGCGTCTCGCCGCAGAAGCGTCGGACAAGGGCATCCGCGAAGTGATAGTTTCGGGCGGCGACGGCACCATCAACGAAGCTTTGCAAGGATTGATGCGGCGAGATGTGCGCCTTGCTGTCTGGCCTGCGGGGACGGCCAACGTCCTCGCGCGCGAACTCCGTCTGCCATTCGACGCACGCGGCGCGGCGGAAGTCTTCGCGCGCGGGCGTGTGCAACGCGTCTCCATCGGCTGCGCGACGGATGTGCAGAGCGGTGCCGAGCGTTATTTCTTTTTGATGGCCGGAGTCGGGCTTGATGCGTCGGTGGCGCGCGGCGTGCGTCCGCGTCTGAAACGGCGCGTCGGCGCAGCCGCCTTCTGGTATTCGGGACTCGAACACCTCGCGCGCTGGCAACCACACAGCTTCAACGTCGAAATCGACGGTCAAACTTTTCCCGCCACCTTCGCCGCCATCGGCAACGCTCCACACTACGGCGGCAATCTCGCCATCACGCCCCGCGCGCGTCTCGATGCGCCGGAGTTCGAGATTTGTCTCGTCGATTCACACAGTCGCCTTCGTTATCTCTATCTTCTCACACACGCCATGCGCCCGCGCGGCGTCTCAGAAAATCTCACGGGCGTACGCTTCCTCCGCGCCACTCAAGTTCGCGCCACAGGCCACGCACTCGTTCAGGCCGACGGCGAAATCATCGGCCAACTTCCCATGAATTTCTCAATCGTCCCCGCCGCCATCGAAATCGTCGTCCCCTAACCCACAAGAAACTTAACAGGGCAGACAGGATACAGAAAAAGGCGAAAAGGTAAGCGTGTAAAGGGTCAAAGGGAAAGACAAAATTCCCTTATTGCCCTTTCACCATTTCCCCTTTTAACCTTTCCCTTCTTAATTTATCCTCTCTATCCCGCACGTCTTTATCCTGTCTATCCCGTGAATTGTTTTTGATTTGATAGATGCCTGACAACTTCTTTTCCGTTAAAATTCCGGCATGAGTACAACGCAACGGCTCTACTATACGGATTCGCATTTGACGGAATTCGACGCGCGCGTGGTCGCCGTCGAAGCGACGACTGATGGACGCTTTGGCGTGAGGCTCGACCGGACGGCCTTTTATCCGACGGGCGGCGGGCAGCCGAGCGATACAGGGATGCTCGGCGCGTCGCGCGTCGTCGATTGTGTAGACGAAGAAGATGCGGGAGTGCTGCACGTCGTCGAAGGCGCGGCTCCTGAGATTGGCGCGACAGTACGTGGCCGCGTCGATTGGCCGCGCCGCCTCGACCACATCCAACAGCACACAGGGCAACACATCCTCTCGCAATCCTTCGTCGAACTCTTCGGCGCGCAGACGCAAAGTTTTCGCATGATGGAACGTGTCTCCGAGATTGACGTGGCCTTGCGCGACCCGACCGACCAACGCATCGAACAGGCGTTGGGACTCGCCAACCGCATCATCTGGGAGAACCGCGCTGTGCGTCTGCATCAGGTCACGACGGAGGAGGCCGCCGCGATGCCTCTGCGGCGAGACTCCGCGCGCGAAGGCGAACTCCGCGTCATCGAAATCGAAGGCTTTGACATGAGTCCCTGCGGCGGCACGCACGCCGCGCGCACGGGCGAAGTCGGCATCATCGCAGTGCGTACGTGGGAACGCGCCAAAGGCTTGACGCGCATCGAATTCGTCGCCGGAAATCGCGTCCTCGAAGACTACCGACGCGCCAACACCACGGCGCGACAAGTGGCCGCCCTCTTCAGCGCAGGACGCGACGATGCGGTCGCCGCCGTCTCGCGTCTGCTTGACGAGAACAAGCAACAAGCGCGTCGTCTGCGCCTGCTCGAAGAGATGTCGGCGCGCGTCGAAGCCACCGAACTTTTGAACCAAGCCACTACAACCACCACCGCCGCGCACGCGAGCAACCCCGTGCGCATCGTCGCGCGCACCTTTGAAGGACGCGACGCCGAATCACTCAAACGTCTCGCGCTCGCCCTCGTCGCCAACCCGTCCACGATTGCCCTGCTCGCCTCGCTTGACGACGACAACCGCAGTGCCCGTCTCGTCTTTGCGCGCTCAACCGACACGACAGGCGACATGAACGCTCTGCTACGCGAAGCCTGCGCGCAGATAGAAGGGCGCGGCGGCGGGCGTCCCGACATCGCACAGGGCGGCGGACGCGTCCTCGACGCACGCCAACTCATCGCCCTCATCGAATCAGCCGCTGGCCGCCTAATCGAAACTTAAAGCACCATGAATCACAAAAACTTGCGGCGCGATTACCAAAACCTGTACCGACGTGCGAAAACTTCAACCGACGCGAAATTGCAAACCTCAAAGCGACGTAATCCAGCACCACCATCCTCCCACCCACTCCAAGAAAGCAGACGGAAGGCCGCCTGCGTCTCCCTCAATTCTTCTGGATCGGTGCCACCTCCATCCACACTTTCATACGTGCTTGACAGCCGCGCACACCAAACCCTATCATCTGTTTCCCAAGTGGGGCAGTAGCTCAGTTTGGCAGAGCGCCGCGTTCGCAATGCGGAGGTCAGGAGTTCGACCCTCCTCTGCTCCACCAAAAGAATCAATGAGTTAGAGCCGCAGCGATGCGGCTTTTCTCATTGTGGGACACTTTTTAAGGACGGATTCAAACTTCGAGTTTCCTTAATCGAGTCGGTTGTTTGAAAGCGTCGTGTCTGGTTGTTTGAGGCCATTTTTCAAGGGTGTGCGTTTGGCTTGGAGGGTAGGCGGTGGTTTAGGTTGAGGCAACCGCGTGCGGCGTTCCGGTCATCCATCGCTGTAGCGAAGAGCGCCGTCCTCTCTCCCGCTTGCCAAAGCGCGCGCCTCTCTGGTAAACGTCCACAGTCAGATACGGTTTGTCGGTTTCATTCCCGGAGGAGATAAATGAGAAAAAGAAGTTTGACGACTCTGCTTTTGGCGTGTGTGCTGGTGTTCGGTCTCGGCGGGAACGCACTCGCCGATACCATTCGACTGCGCGACGGTTCGGTGATTCGCGGCCAGATAGTTGCTTTCCGCGACCAGCAGTTCACAGTGCTCATCGGGAGCGGCGCGCGCGGTCGTCGCAGTCGCATCACGCTCTACATGGAAGACGTGGAATCCATCGAATTTGAGAGTGCGGGCGGCGCAGCAGCAGCGAACGCCAACGACGCGAACAACGACGCGCCCGCCGCGAGCAACAACGACACCGCCGCCGCCGTCTATGACGCTGACCGCACCAACACGACGCCATCCAACCCGCGCCCCGCGCCCGCCGAGTCGCGCAGCACTTCGACCCCGACCCTTTCGCGTCCGACGCAACCGAGCGCGTCTACGACGCAGCCTCCGGCGTCCGCGCCGTCGTCGCAGTTTTTCCAAATCAACGTGCGCGTGCGTGCCGACAACACGACCAACGGCTGGACGAATAGCGGCCTCGTCGTCCGTCGCGGCCAACGCTTACGCATCAACTCTTCGGGTCGCATCTCTCTGGGCGGCGGTCGTTTCTCGACGCCGACGGGTCTGCCGCGTGTGCCCGACGAAAACAAGTTGATGAAAAACGACCCGACTGGCGGACTCATCGCCGTCATCGGCGACGATAACGACAGCTTCATCTTCATCGGAAGCCGCGCCGAATTCACCGCCGAACGCGACGGCATCCTCTTCCTCGGCGTCAACGAAGGCAATCTCAACGACAACACTGGCAACTACGAGGCCGTTATCGAAGCCGAGGCTCTCGGCGGCAGCGCCTCGCGTTAAAAGTCAGAAGGGCGAACCATAAAAGAGCATCGGGAAAGGGAAAAGGTTAAAAGACGAAACGGCGAAGGGGAAGGCAACTCAAACCCTCCCCGTTGTCCTTTTAACCTTTTCCCTTTTCACCCTTTAACCCCTCCCCCTTTTTTCCCTTCGCCCTTTAACTCTTCCCCTTCCACCATCGCCTTCATCCCTACATCCCTCATCCGTCCACGTTCATCCCTTCCTTACATCCTGTCGGCCAGTTTACGCATCCAATTCTTGACCGTCAGAGAGTTTGCGCCGTATATTCAAACAACGCATTTTTGCAGTGATTTCCCTCCTTTTCCGTAAAGGTTTATCGTCATGAAGAGTAACAACGCTATTCGTCGTCTCGCGTCTCTGGGTGTGGTTCTCGCCTTCGTCGTCGGGTCGCTCGCGCCGTCTGCGACGGATGTCATCGCGCAATCGAGGCGCACGCCGCCAACCGCGCCGCAGAAGAAGAACACGCGTCCGAGCGAAGGCGAGCAGAAGACCGACGAGCAGCCGCAGGAACCCATCCCCGGCGACGTGTTGAAGGAAGACCCCACCGATACGGTCAAAATCACGGCGGCTCTCGTCAACGTCGAAACGGTCGTCTATCACAAGAAGACTGGCAAAATCATCACCGGCCTCAAGAAAGAAAATTTCAGCATCTACGAAGACGGCGCGCAGAAAGAGATTACTAACTTCTCGACGCCCGAAGCGCCCATCACCGTCTCGGTCGTGATGGAATACAGCCGCCTGACGAGTTTTCTCGGCAGCGCCAACACGTTCGAGCAGGGACAAAACGAAGTCTTGCGACCGATGGCGATGTTTCTTTCGCAGTTCATCAAACCGCCCGACGATTACGTCTCCGTTATCGCCTATGACATGCGCCCGACGCCGCTCACCGATTTCACTAACGACCCGGCGCGTATCAGTCAGGTCATCAATCTTCTGCTACGCAATCAACCCGCGTTCACCGAAACCAATCTGTACGACGCGCTCAAACTTGTGCTCGTCGGCGGCAAGGCCGATTCGGTCGTGTTGGAAGACCACAAGGCGGAGAAGATGGAATACGCGGGGATGGCGAGTTTGCAGGGACGACGCAAGGCCGTCTTCCTCATCAGTTCGGGCATCGACACTTTTAGCAAAGTCAACTACGGCGCGGCGCGCAAGATTGCACAGAACGCCGGAGTGCCCATCTACATCATCGGCACCGGCAACATGTTCTTCAAAAGATACGAGCATCGACTGCCCGAAACCGACACGCTCGGCGGCGTCCCCGGTCGTTTGACGCTGCTGCAAGCGCAGAACGCGCTCCGCACCTTCGCCAAAGAGACGGGCGGCGAGTATTTCCCCGTCACGCATCAGGGAGAACTGCCGAGCACGCTCCAATCCATCAACGCACTGATGCGTAACCAGTACAGCCTCGGCTACAAACCCGGCGGCGCAACCGACGGCAAGCAACGCAAAATCCTCGTCAAAGTAGACGTGGACGGCGACGGCCAAACCGACGAAAAAGAGTTCGTTATCAAACACCGCCCCTTCTACAACCCGCCGAAAGGCTAACGATTGCGTATTTCGGATTGCGGAATGCGGATTGGAAGACAGGTTGTTTTCTCATCCGTATTTCGCATTTTTGTTGGCATGCCACAATTTTATCGGTCAGCAAATTCGCATTCCGCAGTTTTGTCGCGCAGCAATTCTCAATTCAAAATCCACATTCCGTATCAAAATCTACGTTTCGTGTTTTGAATAATCCGCAATCCGAAATCCGCATTCCGCAATTCTTAGACGCCGTAGAGGCGGAGGCGGAATTCGTCGTTGAAGGCGTGGATTTCTGTGCGTCGGCCTGAGAAGAGACGCGATTGGCGCAGGAGCGCGGGGAGTCCGCCGGGCGCGAGTTGGAGGCCGTAGGCAGGGTTCGAGAAGAGTGCGTGGAGTTGTGGATTGAGACGAAAGGGGATGCCGTAGCGGATGGCTTTTTGCGCCGAGGGCGCAAAGCCGACTGTGCGACGCGGGTTGAGAATCTCGATGGAGTGGTCGAAGACAAGGATACGCGTGGTCAAATCTCTGAGGGCTAAATCACGATGGACGAGCGCGTTGGCGACGCCCGCGCTGACCGCGCCGCGATGATAATTGGCGCGTGCGGCGACGGGCGTTTCCGTCTCGCTGGTGCCGGGGAATGTGCGCGGGCGCACGTCCCACAAATCGCAGTAGCGACCGATGAACTGAAGCGCCGCTTCGTAGAGCGTGTGGAGATTGCCCGTGAGTTGCACGCTCTCGATGCGGGGCGACTGAACGGTGTCGCCCGCAAAACGCGTCGCGGTGACGGAGGCGCGTGGCAGAAGCGCGGCGACGCGTTCGTCGCGCCCGAAGAGAAGCATCGCGGCGACGGTCGGGATGATTTCGCTTCCGCCCGCGACGGCTAAAAGCAGGTCGCGTTCGAGCAGTTCGCCAGTCGGATAGCCTTCAGCCGTTTTGCGGTCGTAAGCGTCCGCTTCAAATTCGCGCATGAAAGTCCACAGATGCGCCTCGTCGATGTCTTCGACGTGCGCGCCGACCACCGGAAGATTCTCGAATCTGACGGGACGCGCATCGTCCATCAGAACGGAAAGTTCTTCGCGCGTCGCTTCGCGTTTCTCCGCGCCGACGCGTATATAAAAACGACCGTCGCGCGTCCTGTATGGTCGTCGTTTACCTTCCACGTCGAGCGCGACGATGCGACGCCCGTTGTCGAATGAAACGAGGTCGATGTATGGATGAATCGCGGGCACAATCTCTTCGCGGCAGATGCGTACGAGTTCGTCGCGGACGCTCTCGGCGTCGTCCACGCCTTCGACGCGCAGGTTGTCGTTAACGCCGAAGACGATGAGGCCGCCGCCCGTGTTGGCGAAGGCGACGATGCCCTGCGTTATCTTTTCGGGATTGGAGAGTTTGACTTTGAGTTCGAGAGAAGTATCTTCGCCGCCGCGCACCAGCCGCATCAATTCGTCGCGCGAGGTTTGCGGTGCAGGTGTGGAAAGAACGTACTCCTGATAGGAGCGCTCCGTGTTCGGCTCGTAGCGTTGGTTACGAAATTTTCTGCGTGCCATTTGTGTCTGGACGGGGACTGCCGCAAACCCGCCCGGATGCTCGCGCCTTCTCACGTGAAACTGCGCCGCATCACTGGAATAGAAATTAAAACAGTAGACAGTAGACAGAATTCAGTAGAAAAGCTTTCTGTTTGTTCTTCAGTAATTGAATAATAGCCAGCATTTCAAACGTTTCATGCTGGCTACTATCTACTGTCTACTTCGTTTCAGTTGTCGCTGCGTCCGCTGACGGCTGCGAGTATGTCTAGTTGTTGTCGCTCAAGTGCGCGCGCCTGCATGTTGACAAGCCAAACGTAGAGCACTAGCGCAAGCGACATCAACGAAGCCAGTGTAGCATACTTCACGAACACGCTCCCCGCAAAATAGCCCGCCGCGACCGCCAACACGGGCAGCAACGCCATCCCCGCAAGCATCGGTAGAAACAGCAACCCTGCGACGCCCGACAAGTTCATCCGTTTACCGAACGGCATGCGTTTCGGAAAATGTATCGAGAGCCAGTTGCCCGCGAGTGACATCACGACGGCGAAAAGCACGAAGCAGAGCGATGCGAAACCGACTCCCGGCAACGACATATCGCGAAACACAATCTGGCTCACACCGAAGAAGACCGTCGCATAGAGAAGCGCGAGCGCCGCGACGACGATGTTTTTCCCGACGAGAATCGTGCGACGTTCGATGGGCGCGAGCACGTAGGCGCGCATTCCGTCTTCCTCAAAGGCAAAGAGGTTGCAGGCGAACGACGACGTGAGCAGAAAGACGTAGAGAAGGCCGCCCGCCTCCGCCAATCCTTCGCCATATTGCTCGTAGATTTCGACGAGCCATCCGGCCTCCGGCGGCAACACACCACCGCCGCGCCCGTCCGCGCTGCCGCGCCTCATCAGACGTATCCCGACCAGAATGAGTGGCATCACCAGCATCAGGCGCAACTGCGCGTTTCGCATCGCATAGCGCAACTCTTTTTCGACCACCGCCGAGAGTTCATTCGAGACGAACGGCAGTTGCCATCCCAACGCGAGAGACTCCGCCTCGCCCGTCGCTCTGACCGCGCTGCGCTTCACACGTCGCACGCTGTTCATGCCGAGTGCCGCGCGGCGGGCAATCCAGTATGTCGCCACGACGAAGATGAGGGCATAGAAGGCGAGCGTGGCGACGGCCAAAACAAAATCGACCGTGCTGCCCGTGCGGAGTCCCTTCATCAATCCGAGAGCCACAGCGCCGGGCGGCGTCCACCACCATTTGTCCAACAGACCTTCACGACCGGAGATGTACGGCATGAAGTAGGGCGCGACCTGTCCGAGAAACGCGCCGAACAATCCGAGCAATGCGCCGAGCAGCGCCAGCAACGTCTCGCCACGCGTCCGACGTTTACGCAGCAGCGCACCCATCGAAGTCGCCATGAATTTGGCGAACGCCATTCCGAACGCCAACGCCAACGAAGCCAACACTAGCGACAACACGACGTTGCGCGTCGCGAGTCCGACGCCGAAAGCCATCGCCAACACGACGGGCGCGGCGAGGATGGACGAGAAGTTTGCGAGGTCGCTGACCAAATCGAATAGGAAGAGTTTGACGAGCGATACCGGATAGAGAGACAAACGTCCGGGGTCAAACTGGTTGCCGCCGCCCAATCCGAGAGGCACCACCGCCCAAAACATGAACAGAAACAGGAAGACCACAAACAGAAAAGTCGTCCCCTCCTGCAACGCTCTCTGCGGGTCAACGCCCGCACGCGGCGGCGACGCATACGTGTACGCCACGAAGCCGAGCGTCAATGCCATCAACAGTGCGAACGCCAATCCCAACAACATCCCGAACGCCGTCGCCGCACGGCTCGCCACAGCCTTCCGCGAACGCAACGCGTTGCGAAACAGCCTCCACTTCAACCACACCAGCGTCCCCAACTGCGACATCCTCAACCATTCCCACAGCAAAACTTCCACCCACCAAAATCTCAACAACAAACCAATCACCAGAATCTCAACCCACCAAAAAGCTTCTCATTCTACATCACCAACGCTACTCTACTCGGCGCGGCTCCAAAAGTTTCTAAAGTTCTTATACTAACTAAGACTCTCAAACGTTTTTATGCTGGCTACTGGCTGCTGACTACTGTCCACTTCCTTTATGTCCACTCCCGCATCAACCATTAGAGTGTATGTCGGTCTCGGCTCGAATCTCGGCGACCGCGCCGCGAATCTCCTGCTCGGCGTGCGCGGCATGTTGAACGCCGGGTTGCGCGTCGCGCGTCTCTCGTCAATCTACGAAACCGCGCCCGTCGATGTCCTCGACCAACCCCTGTTCCTCAACATGGTTGCCGAACTCGACGCGTCGCACGCGTTTCCCTCACCCGAACAACTGCTCGCGCGCCTCCTCCGCATCGAATACGCCCTCGGACGCCGACGCCAACGTCCCCGCGCCGCGCGCACGCTCGACCTCGACCTCCTCCTGTTTGGCGACACCCACACCCAAACCGACTTTCTCACGCTCCCGCACCCGCGCCTGCACCTCCGCCGCTTCGTCCTCACACCGCTCGCCGAACTTGCGCCCGACCACCTCCATCCCACACTCAACCAAACCTTCAGCCAACTCCTCGCCAACATCAGCGACGACGCCTCCGTCCATCTCTGGAAACCGGAACAGTAGACAGTAGCGTGTAGTCAGTAGAAAAAACTTTGCGGACGCAGAGCTTCATTTATCTACTTACGGTAGCCGGAAGCGCCTCAATCAGTTTTTATGCTGGCTACTGACTACTGTGTACTGCTCCACTAATTTCTCTTGTTTATCGCCGCCACGCTCGCCTATAATTCGTCGCCCTCAAACTTGTTGATGTGCTCGGAGCAGGAGTAAAATCGCGCGTATGCACCGTTTCAAACTCCGTCTGGCCGTCGCCGCTTTGACATTTGTCATCGGCGTCTCGGTTCATTCTCACCTGTTATGGAGGCTCGACCACCAGCGCGATTGCTACTGTGTGACTTACACCTGCCGCGTCCTCTTCGTCGCCGACAACCCGCTCAACTCATTGATGCATCCGTGGGAGGCAATCAAATTACTTGCCCCGATGGATTAGCTCCATTAGCCGCGCACCGCGCAAAGTAAGGCTGACCCCAAATGGCTTATCTCAAACTACAACGACCCGAAAAAGTGACTGTCCCCGCCGTCCGCGCGACGAAAGAACGCGGCGAGCGTCTAGTCTGTCTGACGGCTTACGATTACCCGACCGCACGCATCGTCGATGAAGCGGGCACGGATTTGATTCTGGTCGGCGACAGCCTCGGCAACGTCGTGCTCGGTTATGATTCGACCGTGCCCGTCACACTCGAAGAGATGCTTGAGCACACGCGCGCCGTACGTCGCGGCGTCGAGCGCGCGTTGCTCGTCGCCGATATGCCCTACGGCACGTATCACACGGGCGCGGACGACGCCGTGCGCGCCGCCTTGCGGCTCATCAAAGAGGGCGGCGCGGAGGCCGTCAAATTGGAGGGCGGACGCTCGCGTGCGGACGTGGTCAAACGGCTCGTTGACGAAGAGATTCCAGTGGTCGGCCACATCGGGCTGACGCCGCAATCGCTTCATCGTCTCGGCAGCTATCGCTTACAAGGCAAGACCGCAGGGGCGGCACGCGCTCTGCTCGAAGACGCACGCGCGCTCGAAGAGGCGGGCGCGTTTGCGCTCGTCCTCGAAGTCGTCCCGCGTGAGATTGCCAAACTCGTCACCGAGAGCTTGAGAATCCCGACCATCGGCATCGGCGCGGGCGAACATTGCGACGCGCAGATTCTCGTCCTCCACGACATGCTCGGTCTATCGTTTACGCCCACGCGCCCGCGCTTCGTTCGTCAGTATCTCAACCTCCGCGAAGCGATGACGGAAGCCATCGAACGCTACGCCGAAGACGTGCGCGGCGGCGCCTATCCGTCAGAGAACGAATCTTACCCGCTTCCGCCGGACGCGGCAGCCGAGTTGAACGCCTCGCCGGACAATCCCGTTAACACTCCGCTCGAACACGCGAAAGGCGATGCCGAAATCGAACAGTCATAAACGCGTAAATCATGAATGGTAAATCGTAAATCGTGAATAGATGTCGGCCACGACATCGAATCTTCAAGAGACTCAAACACGATTTACGATTTACCGTTTACGAGTTACGATTCACGAACCACTTATGGAAATCATCAATCGCCGTCAACGCATGGCCTCCGTGTCGCGCAAACTGCGACGCGAAGAGGATAAAACCATCGGACTCGTCCCGACGATGGGCGCACTGCATGAAGGACACCTGAGTCTGGTGCGCGAAGCGCGGCGGATGTGCGACGTGGTGGTCGTCTCCGTCTTCGTCAATCCGGCGCAGTTTGGGCCGGGCGAAGATTTTGAACGCTACCCGCGCGACCTTACCAAAGACACCACCATTCTCGCCGACTACAACGTCGATTACATCTTCGCGCCCTCGGTCGATGAAATTTACCCGAAAGGTTTTTCCACTTTCGTGACGGTCGAGGGCTTGTCGGAGCAACTCGAAGGCGCGGCGCGTCCCGGCCACTTTCGCGGCGTCGCCACCGTTCTCTGTGTTCTGTTCAATACCGTCCGCGCCGACTTCGCCTTCTTCGGACAAAAGGACGCGCAGCAAACTCTCGTCGTCAAACGACTGGTGCGCGACCTCGCTTTCGACACGGAGATTGTCGTCCTCCCAACCATCCGCGAAGAATCCGGCCTCGCGCTCTCGTCGCGCAACGCTTACCTGAGCGGCGACGAAAAACGCTCCGCCGCCGTCATCTATCGCGCACTTTCGCAAGCCAGAGAAGTCTACGCCGAAGGCGAGCGCAGCGCACGCCGACTCGCCGATACCGTCCGCGCGCAAATCGAAGCCGAACCCCGCGCGCGTCTCAACTACGTTAGCGTCTCCGACGCCGAGACGATGGAGAAACTCGACAAGATTCCAGACGACCGCCCCGTCCTCATCGCCGTCGCCGCCCACATCGGTCGCACGCGCTTGATTGACAACATCGTGCTCCAACCCGCACGCGAGAGAACGCGAGGTACAGGCAGCCTCACCGCCTGATTTCATTACTCGCAATCGAAATATAAATCACAATTGAAATATAAAAAGGAGTTCGCCTCACATGACACGCTCGCCTCATCACGCGCCGGATGAAGTATGTCTTTCATCTCGACTAAAGCGAACGGGTTTCTTTCCGTTGTGATTGATTAATATTCAAACCCGAACACCCGATTTATCGTTTAAGATGTTGGTGATGGTCAAACTACCTCGCCCGGAAATAACTTGCCCCGCCTGTCTCCAGTCTCCCGTGCAGGCGAGCACTGACAACTTTGTCAGTTCACCTCAACTTCAAAGGAGAACCACTCATGTCCACGCGTGACGAAGACGATGCGACTACACAACCGACATCAGGAGGCGACCAACCTCCATCGGACACGGAGGGAGGAACTTCCACGCCGCCTACAGGCGGCGGCACGTCCGACACAGGCGACGCGACCAACAAGAGCACGCCGGGTTCGGGCGGAGCCGACGAGATTGACCCGCCCATCATCATCGGCGGCTGATTTCAATCGTCGGAGAATGACGAACTAACCGTGGAGCCTCTGCTCCCCACACGCCACACGCGGCGCACCGACGCGGGATGAAACGAACTCGACAAACACGCTTTCATCCCGCGTCCGTCTGTCTGCGCGCACGCGTCTTCCGCGCATCCCGACGCCTTCGTCGCCGCGCCTCGATGCGCTCGGAAAACGCGCTCGACGGACGTTTCCCGCCTTCGCCAGTCGCGTCCAAAACTGCTATCATTCCTTTTCTGCAAACAAGCCTGTCTTGTTGAAGAAAACAAACATTTCGCACAATTGAACCAACTTCCACGTCCTCGCCATCTCGACGCGCGAGACGCGCATTTGGTCGCTGATTGAAGACGGTAGTTGATTAATGACTGAAACGAAAAGACAAAAGGCTCATATCGAATTTACGCTCAACGGCGAGACGGTGGAGGTGGCCTTCGCGCCTCACAAAACGCTGCTCGAAGTCCTGCGTGAAGACCTTAACTTGATGGGCACCAAGCATGGTTGCGAACTCGGCGAGTGTGGGACGTGCGCCGTGCTCGTCGATGGTCGCTCGGTGCTCTCATGTCTCGCGCTCGGACTCGACATGGAAGACCGCCGCGTCGAAACCATCGAAGGCATGTCCGTGGGAAGCGAACTTCATCCATTGCAGCAAACCTTCGCCGACCTCGGCGCGGCGCAGTGCGGCTACTGCACGCCCGGCTTCCTCCTCGTCGCCAAAGAACTGCTCGCCGCCAACGCCGAACCCACCCGCGACGAAATCAAGGAAGCTCTCTCCGGCAATCTCTGTCGTTGCACGGGCTACATCAAAATCTATGAAGCCGTGGAACTCGCGGCGGCGCGCATGCGCGGCGAAGAGTTGGAGCTTCCACGTGAGAGCGTCTACGGTCGTGAGTAAGAATTTCAGCGGCATGTTAAGGACGGATGCAGATTTAGTTTCTCTCGTTTTATCAGCAAATATCCGCGTTCGTCTGCGGCTCATTTGAAAACTTGTTATGAACAAAAACGGAAAAGACAAAAAAGATTTGAAGGTCGTCGGCAAGCCCTTCCGCAAAGTTGACGCGCGACAGAAGTGTACGGGGCAGACCAAGTTTGCCGACGACATCGTTTTGCCGCGCATGCTCTTTGCCAAACTCCTGCGCTCGCATGAACCGCACGCGCTCATTAAAAGCATCGACACGTCGAAAGCGGAAGCGTTGCCCGGCGTCTATGCCGTGATTACGGGTAAGGATTTGCCGACGCCTTACGGCATTCTGCCCGTCAGTCAGGACGAGCACGGTCTTTGTCAGGATCGCGTGCGTTTCATCGGCGACCCAGTTGCCGCCGTCGCTGCTGCTGATGAAGACACGGCTTTCGAGGCGATGAATCTCATCGAAGTCGTGTATGAAAAATTGAACACCATCTCGACTATCGAAGAGGCCGTCATGATTGACGAGCCACGCATACAGGAATACGGCGACAGCGGCAACGTCCACAAGAAAGTGCATCTCGAATTCGGCGACCTCGACGAAGGCTTCAAGGAAGCGGATTTGATTCGTGAAGACATCTTCTTTTACGAAGGCAACACGCACCTTCCGATGGAGCAGCACGCGGCGGTCGCACACTTCGACCCCGACCACAAACTGACGCTCTGGTCTTCGACGCAGACGCCACACTACGTCCATCGCGCGCTCGCCAAAGTTCTCGGCCTTCCTGCCGCGCACGTCCGCGTTATCGCCACGCCCAACGGCGGCGGCTTCGGCGGCAAGAGCGACCCGTTTAATCACGAAGTCGCCGTCTGCAAGCTTTCGATGATGACGGGTCGCCCCGTCAAGATTACTCTGACGCGCGAAGAAGTCTTCTATTGCCATCGCGGTCGGCATCCGGTCTTGATGAAAATCAAGACGGGCGTCCGACGCGACGGCGCAATCACGGCGATGGATTTTCAGTCGTTTCTCGACGGCGGCGCGTACGGCAGTTACGGGGTCGCCTCGACCTTCTACACGGGTGCGCTTCAAACCGTGACCTACGATGTTCCGCGTTATCGTTTTCGCGGCGTCCGCACGTTCACCAACAAACCGCCCTGCGGCCCCAAACGCGGACACGGCACCCCGCAACCGCGTTTCGGCATGGAGATTCAACTCGACAAAATCGCCGAAGAACTCCATCTCGACCCCGCCGAGATGCGCCTCCGCCACTTGGTCGCGCCCGACACCGTGACGGCCAATTATCTCCGCGTCGGCTCGATGGGTCTCGGCAAGTGCATCGAAAAGATTGTCGAAGGCTCCGACTGGAAGAACAAACATCGCAAACTTCCTTACGGCAAAGGCGTCGGACTTGCTTGCAGTTCCTACATCTGCGGCGCGGGGCTGCCGATTTACTGGAACAGCCTGCCGCATTCCGGCGTCCAACTCGGACTCGACCGTCAGGGTGGCGTGCGCGTGCAGTGTGGCTCGACCGACATCGGTCAAGGGTCGGATTCCGTCCTCGCCTATGTGGTCGCCGAAGTCTTAGGTATTGACCCGTTCGACATCCGCGTCGTCACCGCCGACACCGATTTGACGCCCGTTGACCTCGGCAGCTATTCGAGCCGCGTCACACTGATGACGGGCAACGCTGCCCTCCAAGCCGCCGAACGCGCGCGCGAACTTCTCGCCATCGCCGTCGCCGAAAAACTCTCTGTGCCCGCCGATAATCTCTCTTTCGCCGAGCGTCGCGTCTTCGACGTGGAGAACCCGGAAACGGGCGTCACGTTTGCCGAGGCGGTCGTGCTCGCCGAAGCGAAGTTCGGCACCATCGGCACGGTTGGCTCGTATGTTCCGCCGCGCGCTCCCGGCAGGTTCAAAGGCGCGGGCGTCGGCCCCTCGCCCGCCTACAGTTATTCGGCGGCGATTGCCGAAGTGGACGTTGACCCAGAAACCGGAATGGTCGTTGTCGAACGCATCTGGATTGGTCACGACATTGGGCAGAGCATCAATCCGATGCTCGTCATGGGACAGGTCGAGGGCGGCGTCTACATGGGTTTGGGCGAAGCGTTGATGGAAGAGATGAGCTATCGCACTAACCGCAACGTCGTCCACAAATTCCCCTCGCTCCTCGAATACAAGAGTCCGACGACCTTGGAGATGTGCGATGTCGTCACCTATCTCGTCGAAGACGCCGACCCCAACGGCCCCTTCGGTGCCAAAGAGGTCGGGCAAGGCCCACTGCTGCCCGTCATGCCTGCCGTGGCCAACGCCGTCTACGACGCCGTGGGCGTACGCATCGACGAAGTGCCCATCACGCCCGAAAAAGTGCTCACCGCGCTCCGCGACAAAGCACGCGGCAAAGAGGCACGCTTCGGCCCCAAATCCATCCCTCACGTCGAATGGCCTGAACCACTCAAAGTCGCCACACCCGCCGAAGGCGGCGACGGACGCGAGATGCCACGCGTCGCAGTGCATTCGTAAAGATTGATGAGAAGAGATTGATTAAAACGTTATGATGAGACTTCCGAAGTTTGAGTATCGCGTGCCGCGTGAGATGCGTGAGGCGGTGAAGATGATGGGCGACGCGGGCGCGTCGGGGCAGTTTGTCGCGGGCGGCACAGACCTGTATCCGAACATGAAGCGACGACAGCAGACGCCGAAGACGGTTATCTCCGTCGGGCGTCTCAAGGAGTTGCGGGAGATTACGGGCGACGGGCGAAGCGGTTTGCGTATCGGCGCGGGTGTGTCTCTAACGGACATCTGCGAGCATCCCTTGATTAATCGTGATTACCCGTCGGTGGCGCGTGCGGCGCGTGTGATTTCGACGCCGACGCTCAGGAACATGGGGACGATTGGCGGTAATCTCCTGCTCGATACGCGTTGCAATTACTACGACCAGAATTTCGAATGGCGCAAGGGCATCAACTTCTGCATGAAGAAGGACGGCGAGGTCTGTTGGGTTGCGCCGGGGAGCGCGAAGTGTTGGGCGGTGCAGTCGGCAGACCTTGTGCCTCTGATGGTGGCGTTGGGCGCGCGTGTGCGGCTCGTCTCGACGCTCGGCGAACGCATAGTTACTGCCGCCGGACTCTACAACAACGACGGCATCGACTATCTACACAAAAGGCCGGATGAACTTTTGGCCGACATTCATCTGCCGCCGTTGAACGGTTGGCGTGCGACGTATAAGAAGTTGCGACGTCGCGGCGCGTTCGACTTTCCGGTCTTGGGCGTCGCGGCGTGGCTCGAAGTCGAGCGCGACGGGACGGTGAGCGATGCGCGTTTGATTCTGGGCGGCATCGCGCCCGCGCCGTTGGAAGTGCGCGAGGCGGGCGCGGCGTTAATCGGTCAGCCGCTCAACGCCGAGACGATGCAGGCGGCGGCGGAAGCCTGTTACTTGAAAGCACGCCCGCTCGACAACACCGATTTCATCATGAACTGGCGCAAGCAAATGACCCGGCCTTACGTCCTACGCGCGCTCGAAGAACTGAAAAACAGTGTGCAGTAAGCAGTAAGCGGTAAGCAGTTAAAGAAGAAGAAGCTGCTCGCCGCTTGGTGTTCAAGGCCTACTTTTTAACTGCTTACTGCTCGCCGCTTACTGCTAACTTTCATGGTTGCTGCGATTCTTCTCGCCGCAGGGCGGTCGCGCCGGATGGGCGCGTTCAAGCCTCTGCTGCCCTTTCCGCGTGAGCGGACGGTGGCGGAGGCGTGCATTGAGAATCTGCGCGGGGCGGGCGTCGGAGAGATTGTCGTGGTGGTCGGGCATCGCGCGGCGGAGATGCGCGAACGTTTGGCGCATCTCGGCGTCCGCTTTGCGACGAACGCAGAAGCGGAGAGCGAGATGGGTGTGTCGATTGCGCGCGGCGTCGAGTTGGTTTCGGACGAGGCGGATGCGGTGTTGGTGGCGCTTGTGGATACGCCCGCCGTCGCGCCGGAGTCGATACGGAAGGTAATTGAGGCGCGTCGTCGGGAGCGTGCGCGGTTGGTCGTGCCGACGTTTGCGGGGCGCGGCGGGCATCCGGTTCTGGTCGGTCTTGAGTTTCGCGAGGCGCTGTTGCACTTGGACGCGGAGAAGGGCTTGCGTGCGTTGTTTGAAGCGCACGCGGGCGAGGTCTTGCGGCTCGAAGTGGCGTCGCCATACATTGCGCGCGACATGGATACGTGGGAAGATTACCGCGCGCTGTACGCAGAGATTTTCGGCTATCCGCCGACGCTCGAACCGACTCACGAATAAACGTTCGTCGAACGCACTTTTGCCGCCATTTTCGCTTTCAGTCGGCCTGCAATTTTAACTTCCGACGCCGTTTTGTATCGCTTTCGTCCATCCAACCTTTCTTTTTGACCGCTCATCAAATGTTCGTATGAATAACCTCGCAAAGATATTCAGACGCACTTTCAATGAACGACACGACGACTCGCAGCCAGCCGACAGAGTTCGAGAGGAGACAAAAATGACGACCCCCACACGCCGCTCTTTCTTTGCTTTCGCGCTCGCCCTGATGGTCGCTCTGGCAAGCATCGCTGTGGCGGCGCCGCGCCGTCGTTCGTCAGACGTTATCAATTTCCGTCTACGCACGACCGAGGGCGGCGAAATCACTTCGGAGATGGTGCGCGGAGAGGTGGTGGTGTTGGCCTTCGGCGCGTCGTGGCTGCCGCTTTCGCGCAAGCAGATTGAGGGCGTGCAGAAACTCGCAGACCAGTACGCCGAACAGAACTTGCGCGTCTACTGGGTGAGCACCGAATCCGACTCGCCCAAGTCGAAGAACTACGCGACCGACAACCAGTTGCGTGACTTCGCCAAAAAGCACGGCCTGAAAGTCGCCGTCCTGCGCGACCCCGACGGAAAGTTCCTCAAGGAACTCCGCATCGACCAACTCCCCTCGATTGTGATTCTCGACCGCACGGGCAACGTCAACGTCCCCATCATCGGCGGCCTCGACCCCGGCGGCAATCTAGCAGACCAACTCGCCACGCGCCTCGAACCTCTCTTGAACGCGGGCAAGTAAGATTCGCACCAAAACATCAAGAGGCCGCTTCGATTGCGAAGCGGCCTCTCGTCATTTGTGCGAAACGGCGAAACGGCGAAATGGTTAAAAGGTGAAGTTGCAAAAGGGGAAATTCATTTCGCCTGTTCCCTTTTTCGCCTTTTCACCCTTTAGCCATTTCGCCCTTTTGCTCGTCCGTCGCCATCTCTTGCGCGAGTCGGTAGACCAGACGGATGGGCAGCCCAACGACGTTAAAGTAATCACCCTCGACGCTCTCGACGAAGAGTGCGGCGCGTCCCTGCACGGCGTATGCGCCCGCCCTATCCATCGACTCGCCCGTCTCGACGTACCAATCTATCTCGGCGTCCGACATCGCACCGAAATGCACGCGCGTCCGTTCATGCGAGACGACAAAACGCTTCGACTCCGCACGCACCAACGCCACACCCGTCAACACTTCATGCTCGCGCCCGCTCAAGAGTCGCAGCATCTCGCGCGCTTCGTCGCGCCCGCGCGGTTTGCCGAGCACGCGTCCGTCAACCACCACTACCGTATCCGCGCCGAGCACCAACCCGAACAGACGTTGCGACGCCACCGCCTCAGCCTTTGCACGCGCCAACCGTTCGACGTACACCGTCGCCTCTTCCTGCGGCAAAATTGATTCGTCGATGCCCCTCACTTCGGCCTCGAACGGCCACCCGACCGCGCGCAGAATCTCCGAACGTCGCGGACTCGAAGACGCCAGCACCAGTCGTTCCAGCATCATGTCTCCCGCCTGCAACTCAACGCTTCCCGCTTGTCGCTCTCGCTCTTTATCCATTACACTCACCCCTTCTAGATTGCGGATTTAGGAATGCGGATTGCGGATTGAAGATAATGACAAAAGCACTAATCTGCAATCCCTGATTCAAATTCCGCAATCAAACGTCAATCCGCAATCCGAAATCCGCATTCCGCAATTGAATGCATTCCGCAATTGAAAGATGGACGATTTAATCAGAGCTTTGCCAAAACTTCTGCGCGCGGCGGGCGATGCGGAAGAAGTGACGGAGGCGGCGGCGAAGGTCGTCTGGCGGCGCGTGGCGGGCGAGGCGTTGCGCGGTTGCGCCGTGCCATTTCGTCTCTACCGCAAGACGCTCGTCGTCGCCGTTCCTGACACGACTTGGCAGAAGCAACTCGAAGCCGTGAGCGGGCAGCTACTCTTTCGCCTCAATTCGATGCTCGGACAGCCGCTCGTCACCTTTATCGAATTTCGCGTCGATGCCAAGACCGTCCGGCAGGAACGCGCGCGGATGGAAGCGCCGCAACTCGACCGACAGACACGCGAACGCCGCGCACTCGAACGTGCAGGCGAACTCGAAGAAGCAGCCGCCGCCATCCGCGACGACGAACTACGCCGACGCTTCCTCCTCGCCGCCGGAAGCTGCATTGATCGAGAAAGAACGTGAGGGGTAAATCGTAAATGGATAAAAACTCTTCTTTCTATCCATTCTTGACCACTCACGGTTGACGATTAACCATTAACGATTCATGACTATCCACGTTTTTTCCATTTACCATTGACCATTCACCACCGACATGCCTATCACCGAAGCCGACATCGAAAAAATCGCTACTCTCGCGCATCTGGAAATCACGGATGAAGAACGCCGCGCGCTCACGCCGCAAATAGCGTCCATCGTCGCCTACGTCGAACAACTCAACGAGTTGGACACCAGTCAGGTCGAACCCGCTATCGGCGGTCTGACGCCCGAAGGCGAGCAGACGCACGCCTCGCGCGAGGATGCCGTCCTACCCTCGCTCGGACAGCGGCTCGCACTCGACCAAGCGCCCGCTCCTTCTCACGGCCATTTTCGCGTGCCGAAGGTTTTAGCCGGTTCTCCCGAGAAGGAAAATTTTTAAGCGCGCAACCCCGTTCCTTCTCGTATCCATAACGCGCACGACAAAACAGAATCGCCGCATCCTGAGCCGTCGCGCGTCGCAAACTCCGGCTCGCACCACGGCTCGACACGAACACGCACATGACCACTTCGGAAAACACCATCGAACATCTCCGTGCACGCCGCATGCGCGGCGATGCCACCGTCCGCATGACTGTCGAAGCTGCCCTCGACGCCGCCGAACGTCTCAACGACACGCTCAACGCCTTTCTCCAAATCGACCGCGCGGGCGCGTTAGAGTCCGCCGAACAGATAGACGCCGATGCCGCGTCGGTCGCGTTCGAGCGCGCGGAGGCCGATAGAGTCTCGGATGGTGTGGGACAGTTCCTCCACAGCAACGCGCTCTCCGAGCAACCACTCGCCGGAATCCCCATCGCGCTCAAGGACAACATCTGCGTGCACGGCCTACAGGCTTCCTGTGGCTCGCGCATCCTCCGCAACTACCATCCGCCCTACGACGCGACGGCGGTGGAACGTCTCAAGCAGGCGGGCGCAATCATCATCGGCAAGACCAACTGCGACGAGTTTGCGATGGGTTCATCGAATGAAAATTCGGCGTTCGACGTGGTGCGTAATCCGTGGGATACGAAGCGTGTGCCGGGTGGTTCGTCGGGCGGTTCGGCGGCGGCGGTGGCGTCGCGCATCGTGCCCGTCGCGCTCGGCTCTGAGACGGGCGGTTCGGTGCGCCAACCCGCCGCGCTCTGCGGCATCGTCGGCGTCAAACCAACTTACGGACGCGTGTCACGTTATGGTCTCGTCGCCTTCGGTTCATCGCTCGACCAAATCAGCGTCTTTGGTCTGACGGTGCGTGACGCGGCGACGGTGCTTGGAGTCATCGCCGGACGCGACACGCGCGACGCCACGACCGCCGACGTTCCCGTGCCTGATTATGCGTGGCAACTTTCGCGCGACGTAAAGGGAGCACGCATCGGCGTGCCGCGCGGGTTGTTCGGTGAAGGTCTGGATGCGGAGGTGTGCGCGAGCGTCGAGCGTGCGATTGAGGCGTGCCGTGATTTGGGCGCGGAGATTGTTGACATCGAACTGCCGCACGCGAAGTACAGCATTGCCGTCTATTACATCATCGCCACCGCCGAAGCGTCGTCCAATCTCGCGCGCTTCGACGGCGTGCGCTACGGCCACCGCACGGAAGAGTCAGGGACGCTACGCGAGATGTATCGTCGCACGCGCGACGAGGGATTCGGCGCGGAGGTCAAACGTCGCATCATGCTCGGCACATACGTTCTCTCCTCCGGTTACTACGAAGCCTACTACCGCAAAGCGCAACAAGTACGCACCCTCATCAAAGAGGATTTCCGACGCGCGTTTGAGGTCTGCGACGCTATCGCCACGCCGACCACACCGACGCCCGCATTCCTCCTCGGCGAAAAGACCGACGACCCGCTCGCCATGTACCTGAGCGACATCTACACCTGCACGGCGAATCTCGCGGGCATCCCCGGCATCAACGTCCCTTGCGGACTCACTTCGACGGGATTGCCCATCGGTTTCCAATTTCTCGGAAACCATTGGAGCGAAGCGACCATCCTCCGTCTCGCACACGCCTACGAACAAGCGCACCCACTCGACGCACGCCCGCGCATCGTCGCCTGAAAAGAAAGGGATGAGGGATGAAGGGGAGAGGTTGATTGCTTTGCCATTCTCCCGTTTCCCCGTTTAACCTTTTCGTCCCTCTTTCATCCCTCCGCCCTCATCCCTCATCCCTGTTTTACTTCCGGCACATTCTGGAACAAAAGTTACGTCAAGGCGTGCGCTACTCAACGCCTCGTCCGTCTTTTTATTGCGGCGACGTATCCACGATAAAAGTTCACGAATAGAGCCAGAAGGAGCCTCTTATGAGAAAGACCTCGTATCTCACTATCATGCTGACCATCCCGATTGCGTTGCTCGTCGCGGTCGGCGACGCACGCGCGCAATCCGAAGACGCGCCGAAAGTGGAAGTAGGCGTCCAGTTTTCTTCGCTCACGCTTTTTCCGCCGCGTAGTTTCGGAGATGTGACCGAACCCGGCTTCGGCGGCAGGCTGACGTACAACTTGACCGACAACATCGCCGTCGAAGCCGAAGGCAATTTCTTTCCACACAAAAATTTTCTCGGCGAGGTGAGCGGCGGGCGTATGCTGCAAGGGCAGTTCGGCGTCAAGGCCGGAAAGCGTTTTGAGAAGTGGGGCATTTACGGCAAGGTGCGTCCCGGCGTCGTCAGTTTCGGCGAGACCGTGCGCTACGAACTTGAGCCGCAGACCTCTTTTATCTTCGTCAGGGCTGAACGCGAAAGAAAGACACACTTCTCGACCGACGTGGGCGGCGTGCTTGAGTTTTATCCGTCGCGCCGCATCGTCGCGCGCTTCGACGCGGGTGACACAATCATTCGTTACGGCGAACATCAAACCATCGAACCCTTCACCATCCCCGGCCAGCCCGTACTCGTCACAGCCCGCGCAGAGACTAAACACAATTTTCAGTTCAGCGCGGGCGTCGGCTACCGCTTCGGCGACGACTCGCACGACAACGACGGTACGCAGAGCAATGCGGGCGTCGGCGACAACAACGGCGACGTGCCGCGATTTGAAATCGGCGCACAGTTCACTTCGCTTTCCTTCAATCAGCCGAGTTCCATCTTCACTTCTCTCACGGCTCCACGCGGCCTCGTCACCGAACCCGGCTTCGGCGCGAGATTCACCGTCAATCTCAACCGCCACGTCGCGCTCGAAGCAGAAGGCAACTATTTTACGCGCAACAATTTTTCCAGCAGCCCGCCGCCTTCCGGCCATGCTTATCAGGGACAGTTCGGCATCAAGGCTGGAAAGCGTTTTGATAAATGGGGCGTCTTCGCTAAAGCGCGTCCTGGCTTCGTCGGCTTCACGAAGGTTCTAGAGGTCTCCGGCATTCAGACGATTGAATTCGAGGGGCAGCAGTTCTCCTTCCCCACCTTTAGCACGAACCGCAAAGAATACTTCTCGACCGACGTGGGCGGCGTGCTTGAGTTTTATCCGTCGCGCCGCATCGTCGCGCGCTTCGACGCGGGCGACACGATTATTCGCTACGGCGAACGCGAAGGCGTGGGCATCTTTGCCGCATCTCCGCCCATCCGTGTTCCATCAGAAACCAAACATAACTTCCAGTTTAGCGCGGGCATCGGCCTCCGCTTCTAAAACGTTCGCGGTTCGAACGTCGTGAACACAAAAGTCGAACTCCGGTCGAACGTCATGCGTGACGTTCGACCGGAGTTCGACTTTTTCCATTTGCAGCGAAGCGAATTTAAGTGTTCGACGGCTTCTTGTCGGGAATCAAATCTCCTGTGAAGATTTCGATAATCGCTTTGGTCGTGCCGATAACGGGCGTCACATCGAGGCCGACGTGGAGAGCGCCAAGCAACGCGCCCTTCTTCTTCATATCGCGCGCCGCCAGCCCGACGACCATCGCCGTCCCGATAACGGGAATCGGTTTGATGAGACGCTTCGCCAACGCCCACCCGCCCGCGCGTGCCAAACGTCGCTTCATATCTGCTGACATCGCATCCCTCCTCGCTTCAAGTCAAACCGAGTTCTACTCTCAACTTTCGTTCATCATACGGCGACAGATTGAACGCGCGCCCGTCAACTTCAAAGGTCGGGACTTTGCGCTTGCCGCCGTTAATCTGCATCACATACTCGGCTGCCCCGTCATGCTGTTCGATGTCGATTTCTTCATAAGCGATGCCGCGCTCGTTCAAGAATCGTTTCGCGTGGCGGCAGTCGCCGCACCACACAGTCGTGTACATCTTGATATTTGCCATCTTCGGTTTCGCCTCTGAAAATTTGGTTGCCCTATTTTAACCGATACGTGCGCGACAACGAAAGCGTTGAGAAAACAGCGACGAGCAATGAGCGACGCGTGATGAGTCAAAGCATTCACCTTGCCTGCTCATCACGCGTCGCTCATTGCTGGTCACTTATTTTCTAACTTCGTGCGGGCGTTTTGGAGGAAGGCGCGCATCATTTCGGTGACGCCTTTTTGCATCTCGTTGCTCAAGCGCGACGCGCCGACCAGACCCGCCAGCAGATGAAGTTCGCGCGCGTGTTGTCTGCGAAGTTCGACTTGTTGCGAGATGCGGACGAGCGTGGATGCGCCGCGTTGTTCAAAGGACGCGCTGTAGCGCAGAAAATTCTTGCGCTCGGTGGCGGCGGGCGACCATTCGATGCGCGCGGCGTTGTTCTCCGTCTGCTCGACGGCGAACGCCTGCCGCATCGCGCCGATGACCGGAACCTCCGCGCGAATCAACCAGCGCACCACGCCCCCCGCCTCCGACGTAATCTTTTCGACGCCCGGCATCATCTCCACAAAATTACGCAAGTCGCTGAAAAACACACGCGCCCGCTCCAAGTTCGTCTTGATCTCTAACTGCTCCCTGAAAGCTGCCTTGACTTGAAACACGATAGCCCCCGTAAATCGTCAATCGTAAATCGTCAATCGAAAGAACAGGTTTTATCCATTTACGATTGACGATTTACGATTTACTAGAAAATTGGTTGAAACAAAAACGAGTTGAAGAAGAGGCGCGTGGTGCTGCGCCAGAAGCCACGAAAGTTGGGGTCTTCGGCGTAGAGCACGACGTGGCCGCTTCCGGTCGGTTCTTCAAAGACGTAGGACGTGCCGCGCAGGAGTCGCTCGGTGTTGTTCGGCCAGATGAATCCGGCAACGCGCAGCGTCTGCGACTCGTCGGCGCTGAAGACGACGGCGTTTGTGCCTTCCTTTGAAGGACGGAAGAAGTATGCTGAATCGACGAGCACGGGAAGCGTCGCGTCTTCGTAGCCGTAGGTGAGAGGCGTCGTGCGGTCAACGGTGGCGCGCATGATTGCGCCCGGCACGGCTTCCGGCACACGACCGGGACGCGACGAAGGCGAAGCGATGGGCGGGAGGTCGGGCGGCGCGCCCTCCATCTTTTCGGTCTGCGCGGCCTCTTCGCGGAGTTGCGGCTCGGCATTGGCAGTCGCGGCGGTCGCGGCAGCGCGTTCTCTCCGACGCGTGGCGGCGGTCTGTCCCTCGGCTCCACCCGTCCCGGCGGCGGGCGAAGGCGTGGGCGAGGCTTGTGGTTCGGCGTCGGAGGGTTTCGGTGCGCCGCCTGCCTGATCATCTTCGTCGCTTCCGACCAGACGCGCCGAAGTGAGATTGACATCCTTGAGTGCGGCAAAGACCGCCGCGCCTTTGATGCAGACGAGTGTGCCGCCGCGCTCGACCCAACCACGCAACGTATCGACGCCGCCCTTGCCGAACGCCGCGAAATACTGACCGGGCGAGCCGTCAGGCAAGATGATGACGTTATACCTGTCGAGTTTTGTGTTCTTGAGCGCGTTGATGGTCATCGGCGTGAACTCGACGCCGTAGCGGTCAAAGAGCCACCACATGGAGCCGTAGCTCGTCGTGCCGACGGGTTCGTCCGCGACGACGATGATGCGCGGTCGCCTGAGCGATACGACCGTCTCGGAGCCGACGCCTGTTTCACCCTTCTCTGTAAAGCCCGTGTTGACGGCAGCCACTTGAACGCCGGTCTCGCGTGCGAGTTGCGCGATGCGGCTGTGCAACGTCTCCGGGTTGCGCGAGATGCGGACGACGACCGAACCGCGCGGCCAATCGCGCCCGCCCGCGTTCAAGATTTTAGTCGTGACGGCGAGTTTGAAATCTTCCTGCAAGAGACGCGCGACGAGCGATGCTGCGCCGTTGCGCTCGTATGGAATGATGTAGGCGATGCTGGCGCGCGTCGTCGTTTCGACGTTGGAGTCCGGCGGCACCAGTCCTCTGCCGCCGAGTTCTGCGCTGGTTCTGATGCCGCTCGCATCGGAGGCCGGGGTTATCACTTGCAGACGCAGGGGCGTCGAAGCAACTGCCGTCGTGTCTTCCGTCCAGAAGGCTTCGACGCCGAACGTGTGCGGCAGAGACCAGGAGGTCACGTCGTAGAAGCCATACTCCTCTTTCGAGGCACTGCGACCGCGCCGCTCGTTGCGCGCAAAACGCGCGAGTTGCTCACGCACGAAGGCCGCATCCTGCGGCGTGTCCGGCTCAAGCAGAGCCTTTGCGATGCGCTTCTGCGGCTGTTCGAGACTGACGATGTACGCTCCCGACGGAAAATCGCGCGCACGCGCCGGAGAGCTTGCGCCCGCATAATCGTGTGCACGCGGCGAACGAAAAGCCTCTGTCGCCCTCGACACTTCGACTCCTGCGCGCAGGAGATTCTCCACCAACTCCCACGCGCGTCCGGGGTCTCGTCCGGGCAGAATCACGACGCGCTTCATCGCATCTCGACGCGCCTCTTCGAGCGCGCTCGTTTTGAACTTGTAATAATCGCCGACGCGCGCCGTCGAGTTGCGCGCCGCCGTCTCAAGCGTCGTCAGCGAAGCGACGAAGTGCTTGGCGATGGCCGAGCGAAACGTCACAATCGTTTCATCGTCGCGCTTCCAGCGCAGACCCTTCCAGCCGCCGCCGTCCGTCTCGTAGGTCATGCCCGTCGCGCCGTTCAGCGAAGGCCACGAATCCCAGTAACCCGGATAGAAGAGGTCGAAGATGTCGCGCACATAGAAGTCCCACTGGCGCGCGTCGAACTGCGCAGCGTTGGCGCGGCCAAACTCCGTGAGCCAACGCTGCGTCTGTTCCGGCGGCAGATTCGGGTTAATCGGCAGAGCGGCGGGCGGAAAGAAGAACTGACTCGGTTGGCCGTGATGGTCAACAAACACCTGCGGGTTCCACTCAAGGAAAGCGCGTTGGACGTTCTTGGTCTCGGTCTGAGAGGTGGCGATGTTGTCGCGGTTGAGGTCGAAGCGGTAACGATTGACGCGCCCGTAGACCGACCATGGCTCGTCGTGCTCCGCCGCCGACGGCTCCGCGTTGCCGACGCCGAAGGAGTTGTACCACGTCACAAAACGCTCATGGCCGTCCGGGTTGTGGCAGACGTTGATGAGCGCGACGGTGTTCTTCAACACGTCGAGCGTCGCCTGCTCGTTCGACGCCGCGAGTTGATAGACGACCTGCATCATCGCTTCAAACGACGCCGACTCGTTGCCATGAATCGTATAATTCAACCACACGACGGCAGGCGTCGAACTAATGATGCGCTGCGCTTCATCCGGCGCGAGGCCGCGCGGGTCGCTCAGTCGCGCGACGTTGGCCTTGATTTGGTCGAGTCGCTGCATGTTCTCCGGCGAGCTAATCACCAGCAGATGCATCATGCGATGCTCGTTCGTCTCGCCGATGTCGGTGACGCGCACGCGGTCGGGCGCTGCTTGCGCCATTGCGTAGATGACGCGCTCCATCAGGGCGTAGTTCGTATGAAACTCGCCCACGTCGAAACGCAGTATGCTCTGCGGGCGCGGCACGTTCTCGCGGTAAGGCCCGCGCGCGTAGAAATCAAAACGCGACTCGCCCGTCTGTGCACTGGCGACGGAAATGAAAACCAAAACGACGAGCGCGAACGGAGCGAACAGGCGTGCGATACGATTCATGTGGCTTCGACAGGCTTTCCGTTTTTTGGAGTGTGTGTTAAAGACAGCAGCGATATTACATCGCCACCGCCGCGAGACTCAAACCCGAAATAAACACCCCGACCAAAGAACACCATTCATCCCATGAACACAACCGACACCCAAGACCCCTGCCCACGCTGCCACGCCACCCACCTCCGCACATGGCACGACCTCGACGACGACCAACGCGAAATCGTCCGACGTCTCCCCGCCTCTGCCGACTACACCCACCAAGAACGCATCGCCCGCCACCGCTTCTGCACACGCTGCTGGCACGAAGAAACAAGCGGCAACCCGCGTCATGCCTGAAGACGGAGAAAATTTAACAGGATGGATAGGATAAAAATCGTGCAGGATTGACGGGATGAACGAAATGAAAATTTAAGAAGTTAAAAGGCTAAAGTCAGTGAACCAGCACAAGAGTCTTTCCTTTTCCCTTTAACTTTTGCCCTCTGCTTATCCTGTCTATCGTGTTGAATCATGTCTGCGTGGTGATTCGTTGGTAGGCGGCGTGGATGGCGTGCATGTGGATGGAGAGTTGGTTGGTGAGGGTGTGGGCGGAGGGGTATCCGGCGCAGCGTGCGAGGTCTTGGAGGGCGGGGTGGTCTTCGGCGGGGAGGCGTGTGGAGCGACCGATGAGCAGGCGTAAATAATGGTCGAGGGTGCGGAGGAGTGTGTAGCCGTGGACGAGTGCGTCGTGGTCTTGGTGGCGGAGCGAACCTGCGGCGTAGAGGCGCGTGAGCGTGGCTTGCGTGGAGCGGTCGTCGGTGTCGTCTGGAACGTTGTCGCGTAGTTGGAGGAAGCGTGTGGCGAAGTATACGTCGAGCATGCCGCCGCGACCGTACTTGATGTCGATGGCACGCGATGCGCGGCGCGTCCTTTCAAGTTCGAGGCGTTCGCGGACGCGTCGCGTCTCGGCGCGGAGGGTTTCGGCTCCCACCTGTTGCGCTGCCTGATGAATGACGCGGCGGGCTTGCTGTTCAATCAAGGTGCCGAGTTCGAGGTCGCCTGCGACGGCGCGCAGTTTGACGTAGGCGAGCCACTCCCAGACGCCCGCGCGTTCGCGCAGGTAGTTGACGAAGGCGCGCGAACTCGTCGCGGCCGCGCCGTTTTTGCCGTCGGGGCGCAAGCGCATATCGACGCGGTAGAGATAGCCGTCGCGCGTCAAACTTGACAGAGAGGTGACGAGAATTTCGGCCAGACGCGCGTATGCCTCTTCGCGTGTGAGCGCGGCGACGGGCGACGGCACCAACTCGTCGTAGATGAGCACGATGTCGAGGTCGGAACCGTAGTCTGTGCCGCCGCTCCCCAATCGACCGAGGCCGAGCACGGACAGGCGCGGCCCCGCCGCGAGCCTTCCATAACGACGCGCCAACTCGCGTCGCGCGATTAAATATCCGGCGTTGAGACTCGCCGCCGCCAACGCGGTTTGCATCTGGTTCGACTCCCTGAGCGCAATCTCGCCGCGCGTGTCGCAGGCTCCGAGTTCGATGAGCAGATGCGTCCAAGTGCGTCTGAGCGCGGCGAGGTCGCCGCCGAAATTTCGTTCGCGGTCAATCGCGGCACGCAGCAACGCACGATAGTCGCACTCGGCGACCGTCGTCTTCGACGCGGCGGTCAACGCCGGAACGTGCAGAGGATTGCTCGCCAGCATCTCGCCGAAAAATTCCGACGCGCCGCACATCCGAATCAGCGCGTCGAGATTGCCGACGGAGAGTTCCAAAGGCACGTCGGACTTGTCGAGCGAAGCGGCGATGCGCGCCAACATCGAAAGCGCGCGGCGTCGGTTCAAAGAGTCGCGCGCCTTCTCGCGCAGGATGCGAGAGAGAGATTCAACACGCTCCGCCTCCGTCTCGCCTTCGAGACCTGAGACACGCGACGCCAGCAGACTCGCCGCTGCGACCGACGCCGCCGTCTCCGCATCCACGGGCGGCTCCTTCATGCGTTCGAGCGACGCGCCCCATTGCGTTGCTTCGACGTTTGGCGCTTCTTTTGCCGCTTTGTTTACCGCTTCGTTTGCTTCTTCTTGGTTTGCTTTCTTCTCAACATTCCACGTGTCTTTCTCGACGTTTTCCGCTTCCCTTTCGGTATGTTTCGCTCGCGCTGCGACGCTTCCCGTTTTTACTCCGACGTTTCCAGTCACTTCGCTTTCATCTTTTTCGACGCCCGTTTCTTCATGAGAATTTGCTGATTCGGTAGTGCCGAAGACGCGTTCATAAACGGCGCGGACGTGCGCGGTGTGCATGTCGAGCGCACGGTTGAATGACGTGAGCGCGTCGGGTTCGTCGAAGTGCATGCGACGCGCGAGGAGCGCACGTCGCCGCGCATCTTCGGGCACGATGTGTGTTTGCAGCCCGTCTTCCATCTGCACACGATGTTCGAGCATACGCAGGAAGACGTAAGCATCCGAGAGGGTGCTGTGTTCGCGTTCGGTGATGAAGCCACGGTCGTGAAGGCGTCCGAGGCTAATCAGTGTGTGCGGCGCGCGAAGCCATTCGTCGCGCCCACCGTAAGCGATTTGCAATGCCTGCGCGATGAATTCGATTTCGCGGATGCCGCCGCGACCGAGTTTGACGTTGAAGCCGCCCGTGTCGCGTCGGTGATGACGGTCAATCTTCTGTCGTGCGAGCCGCACGTGCGAGAGCGCACGCGCCACGGTCTCCTCCCGTCGGTAGACGCGTTCGCGCACCTCATCCGCGAAGCGCGCATAGAGCGTCGCTGACCCGGCGGCGGCGCGCGAACGAATCAAGGCTTGCAGTTCCCACGCCTGCGCCTTCTCGCGGTAATAACGCACGGCCTCTGCGAGCGAACAACTGAGCGCGCCGTCGCGCCCGTAGGGACGCAGACGCAAATCGACGCGATAGGCCGCGCCCTCGCCCGTCGGTTGCCCGACCAGACGCGCGACGCGTTCGGCTAGTCTGCCGAAATATTCACGATTGGTCACGGGGTCGCGCACGCCCGTCCCGGCGGTCATGCCGTCGTCCGAATAGATAAATAGAAGGTCGATGTCGGAGGCGTAGTTGAGTTCGCGCGAGCCGAGTTTGCCGAGCGCGACGATGCTTGTGCTCGCCGTCGCCGTGCGCCCGCGCGCGTCCGTGCATTGCGGCGAGCCGTAGAGGTTATCGAGTTCCTGTTGCGCCAGTCCGAGCGCGTATTGCAGAACCGCGTCAGCCAGATTCGAGAGTTCTTCCGTCGTCTCGACAAGCGTCACCGCGCGGCGCACGTCGTGCAAGTAGATTCGCAGAAGTTCACGACGACGAAAACGCGCCAGCACGACCTGCGCGTCAACTTGCGAATGCGTCAGCGCGAAACGCGCCAGCGATTCTTCCAATTCCTCTCTCGTCTTGACGCGCGTCTGAACCCTCTCGCGCGCCAGCCACGAAAGATAATCGGGATGCTGCCCAAGCGTCGTGGAGAGAAGCGAACTCCATGCGGCGAGCGCCAACACGTCCGACAGCAACGCCGTGTCACGCGCCAGCAACTTCGTCGCACGCGGATGCTCCGCCACCAGCCGCTCATAAAAAAGGCGTGCCCCTTCAGGGTCGGGCAGGTCGTGCGATAACGCTTTGGTGTGTGCGTCAGTTTCCGTCAAGGCAGGACTAACATAAAACAGTGGCGGATGTGATGTACAGAACTAAGAGGCGAGAGGGGAACGGTTAAATGGCGCAACGGCACAACGGCGCAAGACGGAAAACAGTATGCGTCGAAAGGCCGCGCGGAAGATTCTTTCCCCTTCGCTGTTGACCCGTTTCACTCTTTCCCCTCCATCTTTATTCCGTCCATGCACGTTGATTTCGTCTTATGAAGACGTGAAAGGTCTCGCCAGTTTCGCTTCCAGTTCTGCTTTTACTTCCGGCCACTCACTGTCGATAATACTGAAAAAGACCGAATCGCGTATGCGCCCCGACTGCGTAATTATGTGATTCCGAAACGTCCCTTCCTCCTTCGCGCCGATACGCGAGATAGCACGCCGCGATTTCTCATTCAACGCATCCGTCTTCAATTCCACGCGAATCACGCCCAACGTCTCGAAAGCATGACGCAGCAGAAGATACTTCGCCTCCGTGTTAATCGGCGTCCGCTGCCACTCGCGCGCCACCCACGTCCAACCAATCTCGACGCGCCGATTGCTCCGGTCAATATTCCCGTATCGCGTACTCCCGACGACCCGCCCCGAACTCCGCTCGACGGTCGCAAAAGGCAGAGACATCCCACTCGCCTGTTCGCTCAACGCCGTCTCGATATACGCGTGCATCTCCTCCGGCGTCTGAATCAAAGTGGTCGTCCAACGCCAAAGCTCCCCGTCCAACCCCACCTCGCACAACCCCGCCTCATGCCGCCAATCCAGCGGCTCAAGACGCACTTCACGACCTTCCAGCACAATCGGCTCAACATTCATACAAAAAAATCTCACTCTCCATCTACCGCGAATACCCGCAGACGCGCGCCTCGCGGCAACGAATTTTCGTCCGTCATTTATCTCACTGAAAACTGCTCCAACTACTCCGCTTCCGATGCAAAAATCATAGCAACAAAGCTTTATTCCAACGCTCTCAACAGTTGTCTCCCCACCTTCGTCTCGCCACCGAACTTCCCTCCTCCACTACCAATCCCGACCCCGACATTCTACTTCAGAAATATCTTCCACCACAGACACTTCCACACGCAAACTACTCTCTCACACGATGCAACACCCTTGCACGGCGACGCGAAAAAAGTGTTGCTTTCCACGCGACAGAGGTTTATGCTGCGCCCCGCGAGTGTCTCCTCGCCGGGCAAACCCACAATGCATTCTCCCGGCTTTCCGGCACTCAACAAAACACACAACGCCCATGCCGCCCGTGACCCCACTCATGCGACGGTAGCCCAAAACTATTGGAAGCGAAGCGAAACGTGCTGCCCTGAATAACGCCAGCACGTTCTGCAATAGACTCAACGCCACATCCGTCGGCGGAGCCTCTATCTGCACGGCCACGCCTGTGCTTATCCGGCCAGCCGTGGCAGGTGACGCTTGAGGCGTTGGCGGTGATGCTGGCCGGAGTCGGTATTTGGCTTGCGAACGCAGGAAGCGAAAGCGCGACACTTTATGCGGTGGTTATACGGAATAGTCCAAAGGTTTTCGTGGTGCTCTCCTGAAAGGTGGAGTTATGGGTAGTCACTGGTGATGAAACATAGTCTAAAGCAGGTCACTCAAGACCGATTTCGCGGGCGCATCTTAACACCTCTAAAGTTAAGATGCGCCCTTTGTGTTTCTCCATGCAAAATTTTTGTCAAGTGCACAGAAAGAGAATCCTCACATGCATTTAGCGGTTAAATTGCTTAACCGAATAGATGACCCGAACGTCAGCCACGACGAGCGTGCGCGGTGTCGCTGCCAACTCTCTAGAGAGCTAGAAGAGCAAGGAAACTACGAAGGGGCGCGCGGCGCGATGGGCGGATTGTGGCGGCATGTCGGCGAGTCGCCCAGGCTGACGGGACTTAATCAAGCGACGGCGGCGACGGTGCTCCTGCGTGCGGGCGTGTTGACGGGATGGCTCGGCAGTACACAACAACTCGATGGAGCGCAAGAATTGGCAAAGGATTTAATCACCGAGAGCATCACGAATTTTGAGGCGCTCAGCGACACAAAGAAAGTAGCGGATGCGCGAAGCGAAATGGCAGTTTGTTACTGGCGTCTGGGCGCGTACGCGGAGGCGCGCGATTTACTGCGTGATGCCCGTCGGCGGCTGGCGCGCGAAGATGCCGGATTCGAGGAAGATGCCAAGTTAGAAGCCCTCGTTCTCCTACGTAGTGCGATGGTGGAGAAAGCGACCTGCCGCTTCGACGCCGCGTTGCGTTTCCTCGTCGAAGCCAAGCCTTTATTCAAGCAAATCCAAACTCACGCGCTGAAGGGCAAATTCCACAACGAGCTAGGCACGGTTTTGGAGAAACTAGGCCAACTCGAAAGGCGCCAAGATTACATCGACCGCGCGCTTCTGGAATTCGAGGCCGCGCGTTTCCATTTTGAACAGACCGGACATACACGCCACCTCGGTTGTGTCGAAAACAATCTGGGGATGCTGTTTCTCCGCCTGGGTAAATTCACCGAAGCGCATAAGCACGCCCGACGCGCGCGGCAGTTGTTTTCCGGTCTCAAGGATAGTGTCCACGCAGCGCAAGTGGACGAGACGCGGGCGCGTGTGTTGTTAACCGAAGGGCGTGTGGAGGAGGCTGAAAAGATGGCTGGTGGCGCGGTGCGGACGCTTGGCGAGGGCGAGGAGTCGGCTTTGTTGGTGGAAGCTTTGACGACGCAGGGGAGGGCGTTGGCCGGTTTGGGAAAGCGGAAAGAGGCTTTGCTGATATTGAAGCGGGCTATCGAAGTGGCGGAACACGTCGGAGCGTTAGAGGCAGCGGGACAGGCGGCGCTCACGATGATTGAAGAATTGGGTGTGCATCTCGCGCCGGGCGAATTGTATCAGGCTTATGAGCGTGCGGAGGTGTGTTTGGAGAAAACGCAGGATGCAAGTCTGTTGACACGTCTGCGTCTGTGTCGGCGACGCGTCATGCAGATTCTTGTGGCGCGTTTGGAGAGAGTGAAGGGTGAGAGCGTTGCGGAGACGGTGGCGGGCGGCGAGTCGGGGCGGAGTGTTGAGGAGGTTGAGGGCGCGAGAGGATGTGAGGCTGGCGGGGCGTGGTCTTGGGATGATTTTTCGTTGCGGGAGGAGGTGCAGAGGTACGAGGCGCGTGTGATTGAGCGGGCGTTGAAGGATGCAAACGGGGTGGTTTCGAGGGCGGCGAGGTTGTTGGGATTCAAGCATCACCACAGTTTGATTGCGATTTTGCAGGGACGACATCGGGAATTGTTGCACGCGCGGAGTCCGGTGGTGCCAAGGCGACGTAGCATTATCGTCGAATCGTCGCAGCAGGGCCTGAGCCGTGAGATGGAGAGGCGTAGTGGGATGGAGAGGAATGTGCGGGTAGTGACGATTTTGTATGTCGAGGATAACAGGATTGTGCAGGATGCTGTGCGGGAGACTTTGAGGATGGAGGGATGGCGCGTCGAGATTTGCGAGGATGGCGAGACGGCTCGGAGACTGATTGAGAGCGATGCGCCGTATGACCTGTTGCTGGTCGATAACGACTTACCGGGGATGAGCGGGATGGAGTTGGTGCGGCTGGCGCGGTCGTTGAGACAGAGAAGAAATACTCCGGTCATTATGTTGTCGGCGAGTGATAGCGGATTGGAGGCGAGAGCAGCGGGAGCGGATGCGTTCCTGCGGAAACCGGAAGACGTTCTGGCATTGGTGGAAACCATCGCGCGACTGCTGGCGAGTCGGGCGAGACAGAATTAGCGAGATTGAGAACGGGATGTGTGCACCATCCCGTTGGCATGTTCTGCACCCACGTGGGCGGGGGATGCAGCCATGCCAAGAGGCCGCCGCGTTGTGGGGAATGCGGCGGCCTCACCTTTTGTCGAGTTCGTCAGTGTAGAGGAGCAATTCGACAGGATGGATAGGATAAAAACTTTCAGGATAGACAGGATTGATAAGAGGGCGGAAAGGGGAAACGGTGCAATGGCGAAAGGGAAAGACAACTTGCTGTTATTTTCCCGTTCACGTTTCTCCTTTGAATCTCTCCTATGTGCGCTGTTTTATCCTGTCTATCCTGTTTCTGTATCCTGTCTATCCTGTGAATGGCTTGTGGTGTGTCGTCGTGTGTCTTGGTTTAGATGTCGAAGTAGTTGGCGAATTCCAGTGGATGCGGACGCATGCGGAGGGGTTGAATCTCGCGCTCGCGCTTGTAGGTAATCCAGCGTTCGATGAGTTGCGGGGTGAACACATCGCCTTTGAGGAGGAATTCGTGGTCTGCTTCGAGGGCGTTCAGGGCTTCGTCGAGCGAACCGGGCAGACTCGGCACGTTCTTCAACTGTTCGGGCGAGAGGTCGTAGATGTCTTTGTCGAGCGGTTCGCCGGGGTCGATGCGGTTCTGGATGCCGTCGAGTCCGGCCAGCAGCATCGCGGAGAACGCAAGATAAGGATTACAGGAGGGGTCGGGCGGACGAAATTCCAGACGCTTGAGTTTCGGATTTTGCGAGAACATCGGAATGCGAATCGCCGCCGAACGATTTCTGGCGGAGTAGGCGAGATTGACGGGAGCCTCAAAGCCTGGGACGAGTCGCTTGTAGCTGTTGGTGGTCGGCGCGGCAAAGGCGACGACCGCCGCCGCGTGTTTGAGCAAGCCGCCGATGTAATAGCGCGCCATCTCGGAGAGTCCGGCGTAGCCGTCGCCCGCAAAGAGCGGCTTTTCGCCTTTCCAGAGCGATTGGTGGCAGTGCATGCCGGAGCCGTTGTCGCCGTAGAGCGGCTTGGGCATAAAAGTGGCCGCTTTGCCGAACTGATGCGCGGTGTTGCGGACAATGTACTTGAAAAGCATGAGATTGTCGGCGGTGCCGAGCATGGTCGAATAACGGAAGTCGATTTCGCATTGCATCGGCGCGACTTCGTGATGATGACATTCAACCGTGATGCCGCACTTCTCCAACGTCAAGGCGATTTCGGCGCGGAGGTCGTTTAAGGAATCGGTGGGCGAGACGGGCACGTACCCTTCTTTTTGACGGATGCGGTATCCGAGATTGGTGCCGTACATCTCGTTGGCGTCGCGCCCGGATGTCCAGTGCGCTTCGTCTGATTCGACGCTGTAACCGGCGCTGTTCGGGTCGTTGTTGAACTTGACGTTATCGAAGACGAAGAACTCGGCTTCGGGGCCGAAATAGATGGTGTCGGCCAGTCCGGTAAAACGCAGGTAGCTCTCGGCGCGTTGCGCGACCGAGCGCGGGTCGAGGCCGTAGCCTTCTTTGGTGATGGGGTCGAGAACGTTGGCAATCAGGCAGAGCGTCGGTTCCTCCGTGAACGGATCCATCCACATCCGCACGGGGTCTGGGACGAGCAGCATATCGGATTCATGTATCGAAGCCCAACCGCGCAAAGAGGAAGCATCGAAGCCGAACCCGTCTTCAAAAGAGCCTTCGTCCAACTCATGCATGGGGAACGATAAGTGATGCCATGTGCCGATTAAATCGGTAAAACGAAGCGAAAGAAAACGAGCGCCCTGGTCTTCGGCATAATTCAAGACCGTTTTTGAATTCATGTTGTCTCCTGAAAATTGTAGGGAGGTTGGGAGGTTGCGTCACCCTTCGGGCGGCGACGAGCGTGTGTGGCAATCGCGTAAAAGAGGTACTTGGAGCAGGCGTCATATTTCGCACGGGCGACGCTAAAAACCCGCATTATAGTGGCGGGCGGACGGGTGTCAAGGTTTCACGGAAATGTGATTCAGCCCGTCGCCTTACACGAATCAACCTCTCACTGGCTAAACCTTTCTCCGACGCCAGCTTAACCGTCTTATCCGCTCTTTTGGCGCGAAAAAAATAGTTTTTGACCGACTCCCTTTTTTTTGTTACATTGCCCACCTAAGCTTACCAAACCCCGTCCATTCTCCATCCGCAAAGCTAGGGACTCGAATGAGGGGTCAGAGCGTTGTTCGTCGCATCTGTGGCGCGCAACTGTGTACATGAGGGAGGCAGGAGAACCGAAGTTGACGACGGCCATCGAACAGACGCTTGAAACCTACGGTGTAGAAAACTGGGGGGCCGGTTACTTCGGCATTAATCGCAAGGGCAACTTGGTCGTGCATCCGTCCGAGAGTGACCAGGCACGCGCCGCTGATGTCAAAGAGATTATTGACGACCTCCGGCGGCGCGGCATTTCGACGCCCGTCCTTCTGCGTTTTCCTCAACTCGTCACCGCGCAGATACGCAAACTCCAACGCGCCTTCCGTAATTCTATCCGCGAATACGAATATCAGGGCACGCACATGTGCGTCTACCCGATGAAGGTCAACCAGAACCGTGCGGTGGTCGAGGAGTATCTGCGCGAAGGCTCGCGCTACGATTTCGGGCTGGAAGCAGGCTCGAAGGCCGAACTCTACGGCGCACTTGCGCTCGAACAGTCGCCCGATAGTCTCCTCGTCCTCAACGGCTTCAAAGACGCGGAGTTTATCGAACTCGCCTTCACAGGCGCACGCACGGGCAAACGCGTCGTTATCGTCATCGAGAAACTAAGCGAACTCGACCACATCCTCCGCATCGCCGAACGTTACGAAGAGGGCGTCTTGCCGATGATTGGGATTCGCGTCAAGCTCTATTCAAAGGGTTCCGGGCGTTGGGAGAAGTCGGGCGGCGAGGCGGCGAAGTTCGGGTTGACGACGACCGAAATCCTCGAAGTCATCAATCGACTTCAAGAGGCCGACCGCATCTCGATGCTGCGTCTCTTGCATTTTCACATCGGCTCGCAACTCACAGATATCAAGCGCATCAAGAATGCGATGAAAGAGGCGGCGCGCGTCTACTCCAAAATCTATCAGATGAAAGTGCCGATTGAGTTGCTTGATGTCGGCGGTGGCATGGCCGTCGATTACGACGGCTCGAAGACGGCGTTTGATTCCTCCGCTAACTACACGGCGCAGGAGTTTGCCAGCGACGTGGTTTACACCATCAAACAGGTATGCGACGACGAGAACGTGCCGCACCCGACCATCATTCAGGAATCGGGTCGCTACTTGGCCGCCTATCATGCCATTCTCGTCACCAACGTCTTGGATGAAATCGAAACCGTCGTCGAAGACATCACGCCGATAGAGATTGAGCACGACGACCCGCAGGTCATCACCGAACTCGGCGATTTGCGCGAAAACATCAGCGTCAAGACCTACCGGGAGTATTACCACGACGCGCTCGAACACCGCGACGAACTCTTTACGCTCTTTAATCTCGGACTGATTTCTCTGGAAGACCGCGCCAAAGGTGAAGTTCTGTTCTGGGATGTGTGCGAGCGCGCCGACAAGTACGCGCAGCAGGCCGAGTACGTCTCCGAAGAGTTTACCGAACTGCGTCGTCTCCTGCGCGCCAAGTATCTGACCAACTTCTCAGTCTTCCGCTCCGTCCCAGACCATTGGGCGCTCGACCAACTCTTTCCCATCGTCCCGATTCACAGGCTCAACAAGCCTCCCGGCGAATACGCTACGCTCTGCGACATCACGTGCGATTCGGACGGCGTGGTCGATAAGTTTGTTGATCTCCACGATGTCAAGCAGGTGCTCGAACTCCACTCGCTCATCAAAGGCGAACCGTACTATATCGCCTTCATGCTCGTCGGCGCGTATCAAGAGGTGATGGGCAACAATCACAATCTCTTCGGCGCACCCAACGAAGCACACATCCACATCGACGAAGACGGCTATCTCATCAAGAAGGTCGTGCGCGGAACCACGGTCGGCGAGGCTCTGGAACGCGTACGCTACGAGCGCGGGCAGTTGCACGATGGTTTCCGTCGGCAGGTGGCGCAGCGCGTCAAACGCGGCGACCTGACGGAAGCCGAAGGTGCGGAGATGGTCGAATTTTACGAGTCGCGGATTGACGCTTATACGTACCTCGCGGTTAATGGCAGCAACGACACATGAGACGCGCTGCGGTCGTCTATGGCGCGCGGCCTCGATGCACAATCGTCAATGGCCGTTGATGGATTCAGAAATTGATTGTTGTTCGATGATTCGTACTGTTCAGTATTCACCACGCGCCGTTTGACTCGAAAAGGATTGCAGAAACCGTTATGGTAACCCAACGTAAACCGAGACCCTCTAAATACTTGACCGTGCCGATTAAACCCACGCAGGTTGACCGCGACCGTTCCGTCGCCGGACTCTTGGAAAAGATGGAAGGCGCGGGCTTCGGCGCACGCCAACTGGCCGAAGCGCACCGCATCTGGCTCGACATGCTCGGCGACAACACGACCATCGTCGTCGCCGCGTCCGGTGCGCTCATCCCCGCGGGCATGCGACGCCTTCTCGCCTACGTCATCAAGAATCGCTTTGTCGATGTACTCGTCCTCTCCGGTGCGTTGCTGTTTCACGACCTCCACGAATCGCTCGGTCGGCAACATTTCCAGTCGCATCCGAACATGACCGACGCGGAACTGGAATCGGCGCAAATCAACCGCATGTGGGACGTGCTCGCGAGCGAAGAGGAGTATCGTGAGGCGGACGAGTGGGTCGGCGGTTTCACCAACCAACTCGACCAGACGCGCCCCTACGCGACGCGCGAATACCTTCATCTCTTGGGACGCGAACTCGCCGAAATCGCCACCGAAGACGGCGTGCTCACCTCTGCCTACAAGGCGCGCGTGCCCATCTTCTGCCCGACCATCGCCGATAGCGCCATTTCGCTCGGCATCGCTGCCGCGCGTTTTGAAAAGAAGAACTCCTTCTGCTTCGACATCGTGCAGGACGTGCTCGACCTCGCGCAGATTTTGGGCAAGGCGCGCGTCTCCGGCGTCATCAACATCGGCGGCGGAACATCCCGCAGTTTCATTCAACAGATGGAGGCCGCCACCAGCATCGTCACCGTCGCCCCGCGCGGCCACAAGTACGGTATCCAAATCGCCACCGACGCCCCGCATCCCGGCGGACGTTCCGGCTCCGCCATCAACGACGAATCCATTATCTTCGGCAAACTCTCGCGCGGCGCGGCGACCGCCTACGTCAACTGCGACGCCACCATCGCGCTCCCCATACTCATCACCGCACTCTCCCAAACCGCCGCCAAGTACATGAAAGGACGCAAACGTCCCAACTTCACCTTCGCGCGCGATTTAACGATTGAAGTGCCTTAAAGAACGCAGTAGCCCGAAATTCAATAGCCAGTAGTCAGTAGAAAAACATCTCTGACTACTGGCTATTTTTCTTGTTTCATGGCTGATGTCAACCAAGAATTTTCCGCTTGCCGACTACCGGCTACTGTCTACTGACTACCGTCTACACTCTATTGTATACTGCCGCCATGTCTGAATCAGCACAGCTTCCGATGAACTTCGGCGGGATTGCCGAGGATGAGTTTTCGAGTTTCAAGGCGGCGCGCATTCTGGTGTGGCCTGTATCGTACGAGGGGACGGTCTCTTACGGAACGGGGACGGGGCGCGGCGCGTCGGCCATCATCGACGCTTCGCGCAACATGGAACTCTACGACGACGAGACGGATGCGGAGGTTTATCGTCTCGGCATCCATACGCTTGAGGAGTCGCCGTCGGTCGAACCGCCGGAGCGCATGATGAAGTCGCTGCTGACGAGAGCGCGCGAGTTGGTGGCGACGCGAAAGTTTGTGGCGATGATTGGCGGCGAACATTCGGTGAGTGCGCCCGTGATACAGGCGCATGCCGAGGCGTATGAGAATCTCTCCGTGCTGCAAATTGATGCGCACGCCGATTTGCGCGACACCTACGACGGCACGCCGCATTCGCATGCTTCCATCATGGCGCGCGTGACGCGCGATTTGAAGATTCCGTCGGTGCAAGTCGGCATTCGTTCCATCTCCGCCGAAGAGGCGCGCACGATTGACCAACTGCCGACGCGTATCTTCTGGGCGCGCGACATTGTTGGGCGCACGGATTGGTGGGACGAGGCCGTCGGTGGTTTGACCGAGAACGTTTATCTGACGATTGACGTTGACGGCCTCGACCCATCGCTCGTCGCACAGACGGGAACGCCCGAACCCGGCGGACTCGGTTGGTATGAAACGGTCGGATTGATTCGGACGCTGGCACGCACGCGCCGCATCGTCGGCATGGACATGACCGAGTATTCTTACGTCGAAGGGCAAGATGCTTCGGCGTTTCTCTGCTCCAAACTGATATACAAAACTCTCTCCTACATCTTTGAAGCGGAGACCGAACGTGTGCGCGGACGAAACGCACAAGCCTCGCCCGCACGCGCCTGAACGCGGCGGCAAGATTATCGACGTGTAAGAAAAAGGAGAATAGACGATGCGAAAATCTTTTGACTTACAAGGGATGTTAAGAACGGGCTTCATTGCGTTGTGTCTGGCATTGGGGCTGTCGGCCATGTCTGCGACGGCGCAGAACAACGCCAACACGGCCACCACGCAGAACACGCAGGCCACCAACTCGACGAGCACACGCACCACGACAAGCACGTCGCAGACCGCGCCCGCAGGCGGGCAGACAACCACGGTCGAAACCCGACGCGAAACTTATCCGTCGCCGATACTCTGGGTAGTCATCGTCGCGGTTATCGCGTTGCTCGCCATCGCTTTTATCGCCATGCGTAAACGCGGCGACCGGAATGCTTAAACCCGCGTCGCTGTCCAGACGCGAGTCATGAGCAGCACACGTTTTTTTAAGTTCGACAGAAGCAATCACAGACTCGAAGGCAACGCCATGAAATCTCCTCCCCGTTAAGTTTAACTTCCATCCGTCAACGCGTCCGACGCTGCTTCTGCGCCCGTCAAAACGACGAGGGCGCAGAGGCGTCGGTACGTCCTGCTCGCGCGCTCGGTGATTCCTCCGCCTCGGAAGACGTTTTCTCGCACTCACTGAAAACGTTTCCACTTCCGAGAAAAGGAGAAATCACACGATGTTTTTCCGGCGCAATTTTGCAGGCGCAGCCCTGCCACGCGACCACGCGCAGCAGCAGAGGCAGCGCACCATCCTTTCGTTCACATTCAGCCTACTTCTCATCGAGTTTTTCGACGAACTCGTCTTCGGCGTGCGCGAAGCGGCGTGGCCGTTGATACGCGACGACCTCGGCCTGTCATATACAGAGGTCGGCATGCTGCTCAGCGTGCCTGTCATTTTCGGCAATCTGGTCGAGCCGTGGCTCGGCATCCTCGCAGACGTGTGGAAGCGGCGCGTGCTCGTCCTCGGCGGCGGCATCGTGTTCGCCGTCGCGCTCGCGCTCGTCTCGCTGAGCTACGGTTTCGCGGCGCTGCTCGTTGCCTTCGTGCTGTTTAATCCGGCGTCGGGCGCGTTCGTCAGTCTGTCGCAGGCGACGTTGATGGACTCCGCGCCCGAACGCCGCGAACAGAACATGGCACGCTGGACACTCTCCGGCTCGCTCGGCAACGTGTTCGGCACGCTCGCTATCGGCGGCGCGTTAGTCGTCGGTCTGGGATGGCGCTGGTTATTTGCGGGCATGGTTGTGTTCACATTGCTCCTGCTCGCGCTCGTCTGGCGCGCGCCATTCCCCGCCGCTGCGCCAGTCGAACAGGAAATCAAGACGAGCTTTCGACTCGGACTGCGAAACGCGCTCAGCGCACTCCGACGCCGCGACGTAGTGCGTTGGCTTATCCTGTTGGAATTCGGCGACCTGACGTGGGACGTGATGCGCGGCTTCCTCGCGCTCTACTTCGTCGATGTGGTGAAGACTAGCGAAGCAGAGGCCGCGTTCGCGGTTCTCGTCTGGACGTTGATTGGATTGCCCGGCGATTTCCTTCTGCTCCCCCTGCTTGAGCGGGTGCGCGGGCTTAGTTATTTGCGTTGGAGCACAACGGCTACGCTCGTTCTCTTCCCCGCATTTTTGTTGGCGTCGGATTTCCGTGTGAAACTAATCCTGCTCGGACTACTCGGCTTCGCCAACGCCGGATGGTACGCGATTCTCAAAGCGCAGTTATATACGTCGATGCCCGGACAGAGCGGTACAGCGATGATGCTCGGCAATGTCTTCGGCTTTGTCAGTAGCTTTGTGCCGCTCGCGCTCGGCCTCTTCGCTCAAACCTACGGGCTGTCGAACATGATGTGGCTGCTCATCATCGGCCCCGCCGTCTTGTTGCTCGGAATAACCGTGCGGATTGCGGATTAGCAGAAAGAGAATTCAGGAGTCAGAGTGAAAACCGGAAAGCAGTTAAGAGTAAAGCCATTAGGATTTACTACTCAACCAAGCATTCTACTGACTAGTGGCTACTGAATTTTGACTCCTGTTTTTCATTCCGCATTCCGCAATTCTCAGGTGAGCCATTGCAGAACTTCGTCGCTGGTGGTGCGTGCGCCGCCGACGACGCGGATGAAGTAGTCTTCGAGTGAGAGCGAGGCGCCTGCGCCGTCGGTGTCGCCTTCGATGGTGATGCCGCGTCGCAGTTCGTCGAGCGACCCCGTGGCGATGAGCCGACCGGCGGAGATGATGGCGATGTCGGTGCAGAGGCGTTCGATGATTTCGAGGACGTGCGAGGTGAGAAAGACGGTCAGGCCGCGCGCCGTGAGGCGCGAGAGCAAATCTTTGAGCGTGCGCGAGGCGATGGCGTCAACGCCTTCAAACGGTTCGTCGAGGAAAAGGATTTCGGGACGATGAATGAGCGCGCAGGCGAGCGAGAGTTTCTTCTTCATGCCGTGCGAATATTCGACGACGAGTTTTTTCGGCTCCGCATCGAGTTCCATCAAGGCGAGGAGTTCGCGGGCACGCGCGGCAATCTCCACGCGCGGAAGGCCATACATCCGACCCGTAAACGTCAGCATCTCCGCGCCCGTCAGACGCTCGAACAGATTCAAATCTTCCGGCACGACTCCGATGCGTCGTTTGACTTCGAGCGGTTCGCTTTCGATGTCTCTGCCGAGCACGCGAATCTGCCCGCTCGTCGGCGCGAGCAATCCCGTCAGCATCTTGATGGTAGTGGATTTGCCCGCGCCGTTGGGGCCGAGAAAGCCGAAGAACTGCCCGCGCACGATGCGTAGATTGACGTTATCAACCGCCGTGAAATCGCCGAAGCGACGGGAGAGGCCAGAGGTCTCAACCGCGTGCTTCTCCGTCGGCCCGGTCGCGGCCAGATGGTTTTCCGGCGGGATGACGTTTTCCATCAAACCTTTGTACGCGTCGCCCGGTCGGGCGGTCAAGCGGCACGCGCTTGCAAAACTGACGGCGACGATGCGACGTGCGACAACTCCGTCGCTCGTTTGGCGAGGGGCGTCGTGCGAAAAAAAAATAGGATTTTTTCAGGACAGCAAGTATCATGCGACCCTTGATGCCGGACGATGTTCGAGCGTCGTGCAAGTCGTCCTCATCAACAAAATCTCAAATTTTTGTCGGGCGTCGGCAGTTCCTCCGGCTGATGCGCGGTAAAGCAAGAACAACTTACCGGGAACAAAATCTTGGCTGACTATAACGAACACTACGCGCTGGCGCGTTACTACGACATCGCCTTCCGGCGCGATGTCGGACGCGAAGTGGATTTCATCAACGCGCTCTTTGAACGCCGCGCCGGACGTGCGCTCCGCTCGGTGCTCGAACTCGGTTGCGGGCCGGGATACCACGCGCGTGCTTTTGCGCGGCGCGGCGTGCGCGCGACGGGTTTGGATTTACGCGCGGAGATGATTGAGTTTGCGCGCGCCGAGGCATTTGCAGACGTTGTAGCAGATGCGGCGGAGGGCGCGAATGTCGAATGGATGGTGGGCGACATGCGAGACTTTCGACTCGCGCAGCCCGTCGATGTCGTTATCTGCGTGCGCGACGGAATTGACGGACTCCTCTCCAACGACGACATTACACGCAACTTTCAAATCGTCGCCGCCAATCTCAACCCCGACGGCCTCTATCTCATCGAACTCACACACCCGCGCGATTGTTCCATCGTTAATTACGGTGCGTACAAGTATGAGGGCGAGCGCGACGGCTGCCGCGTGACGATTGATTGGGGCGCGCGGCAATTACACGTTGACCCACAGAAGCAGGTGGTTATCTCGGAGATTCAAATGCATGTGCGCGAAAACGGTTCGCGACAGACGTTCTCTCACCGTGCCTGCGAGCGCATCCTTTTCGCACAGGAGATTGATGCGCTCGCACGTCTCTCCGGCGCGCTCGCCGTCGAGGAGTGGTACGGCGATTTCGACCTCCGACAACCCTTCGACAACACTCCCGCGTCGAGCCGCATGCTCGCCGTCCTTCGTCCCACCGCTCGTTCCACTAAAACTACCGCCGACGCTTCGACGCATTCACAGGCGACAAACTATTTCTCCCCGAAACTCTCTGTACGCGAGAATCCGGCGAAGGGCGGCCATAGTGTGTTCGCGTCTGAAGCAATCGCGGCGGGTGAGATGTTGGTGGTTTGGGGCGGCCGGGTCGTGACGGGCGAGGAGTTGTCCGCGTTGAGCCGACGCGAACGCTGGCATTCCTTGCAGGTCGAAGAGAATCTCTATCTTGCGCCCATCGCCCCGCCCGAACCGGGCGATTTTTTATGTCATAGTTGCGAGCCGAACGCGGGTTTGAGCGGACAGATTGCGCTCGTCGCCATGCGCGCGATTGCTCGCCGCGAAGAGGTCTGCTTCGACTACGCTATGACGGACGGCTCTGCGTATGACGAGTTCGACTGTGCCTGCGGCGTCCACGGCTGTCGCCGTCGAATTACGGGCGACGACTGGCGTCTACCCGAACTGCAAGCGCGATACGACGGATACTTCTCGCCCTATCTTCAACGACGCATCAATCAACAAAAGCGCAGTTAAGATTCACCCTACTCACGCAGAAATGGTCGCGCTTCAGACGCGCGGACGTGCGCGGGGAAGTCGCGGTGTGTGCTCATGAGGAAGGCGGAGGTGCTGCCGCGCAGCGCGTTGCCGTGTGTGGCGGCGAGGCGTGCGAGGCGGCTGAAGAGGGAGTCGCCGTAGTAGTAGCCGTCGTGCAGGCTCAGGAGAATATCGGCGGTGTGTTGCACGCGTGGGGCGTAGAGCGAATCGTACAGGTTCGCCAGCGCATCTGGATAGACGTGCGCGGCGGTGCGAGCGTACCACTCCGAGTCGGGAGCGAAGCCGTCGGCGTCTAAATCCCCTTGTCGTCGCAGCGCATCGACGACGGGCGCGAGTTGCAGAGGGTCGCCGTCAATCATTTCGTAACGATAACCGATGGTTCCATTTTTGGTGCGATGGATGCGCGCGGAACCGCGTGCGCCACGGACGACGACGGCGGATGCGCCATCGCGTCGAATCGAGAAATCGACGCCTTCGAGCGAGACGAGCGCATCGGCGACGATTTCCGTATCGGTTTCGTCGGCGCAGTAGAGCGCGGCATAACCGCAGAGGCCGAAGGCCGGAGCAGCGACGGCGCGACGACTTCCGCGATTCGCTTCGTGCAGGCGGTCGGCCACGTCGTAGCCGTTCTTGCGTAGATGCGTCTGGAGATGGATGCGTCGGTTCTCCTGTAGGTTCATGCCGTGGTCGGAAAAGAGGACGATTTCAGTTTCCGCGCCGCAGTGGTCTTGTATCTCGCGCAAGATTTTGTCGAGCGAGCGGAGCGCCACGTCGAGACGTTCGGGGCCGCGAATATGTAGAAGCCCGTCGGTGCCTTTGAGGAAGGCGAAGAAATCGCGTTCGGGCGGGGCGGCGCGAAAGCGTTCGCGGAAGCGACGCATGTCGGCACGCCAGACCGTCTCCGGCGCGACGTAGACGAGAAACTCAAACGGCAGCGGTTCCTGATAATCAAGTTCGTCCATGTATGACGAAGGCACTTTGTCGGGCGTGCGCCGTCCGATGTATTTGCGTACGCCGCCGCGCAAGCAACCGTCGTCGCGGTTGAAATAAAGAGACTCGTAACCGAGCGGCGCGGTCGCGCCGAGCATGGTCGAAAGCGCGATGTTGGTCATCGTCGGAAACGGCGAAAGCAAGCACGCCGTATCCTTGAAACTCTCGAACAACCCGCGCTCGCGCGCCCTTCGGATGATTTCAAATGGCACGCCGTCCAGACACAGGAGCAACCTCCGTGGACGCGTCTGTCCCGCGCCGTTTCGCGTCGCTTGATGCTCGCCGCACACCTCTGCTCGTTCGTTAATTCTCATTTTCGGTCTTGCTCGTTTCCCCTGCGTTCACAGAACCGGCGTCGCTCATGCCGCCTTTTTTGTAAGGCTCACGCATGCCGCGTTTGGCTTCTTCGTGCGAGTTGTAGACGTTGGGACGCGTCAGCACCGCCGCGTAGTGCGTCAGCGCGTCTCGACGTTTGCCCGCTAAATCAAGCGACTGCGCCGCACGCAGACGCGCAAATGTCGCCAACCCCGGCTCAGCTCCCGCCACACTCGCGCCCGACAGGTATTCCTTCGCGGCGCGCTCGTACTGGCCTGCGACGTAGAGCGCCTGCCCGTAGCTGAAATAGATTTGGTCAGCGGGACGCGAAGAAGACGCCGCCGCTGCGCTGCGACGCCCCGACGTTTGCGGCGCGCGTTCCGGCTGCAAGAGTTCGTCGAAGATTTGGAAGGCTTCGCGCTCGGCTGCCGTGGCCGCCGACGGATTCGTCGCACGGTCAATCGACGCCTGCGAGACGAGCGCATCAGCCACCTCCATCTTGAAGAGATAGTTGCGCGGATATTTGGCGGCGAGTTCGCGCGCATACGTGAGCGAATCGGCGAAACGTCGTTCGCGTTTGAGGAGCGCGATAAGGAGCACTTTGGCATCGTCGCGCGCCCATTTGCCTTCGCTCGTCACACGTTGGAGCGTCGCCAAACCCTTCTTCTTCGAGCCGCGTATGCCTGTCACGGCTGCCGCAAGTTTGAGCGGCAGAGGAAGCGTGCTGGCAACGTAGTCGTACATGCCGATGGTGATTTCGGCGTCGTGATAGTCTGGGTCGAGTTTGATAACATCGCGGTGATGGTCAACCGAATCGGAACCGTTACGCAAGGCGGAGACGAAACTCCGTTCGACCGCTCCGGCAAACGCCGCCTTCAATCCTTCGGTTGCGCCGAGAAAATAGAGCGCCTCCACGTCTTTCGGATTCGTCCTCAGACGCGCCTCGGCGAGTCGCTTCGCCTGCTTCGTCAACTCACGAAACTCCGCCACCACTTTCGGGTCAACCTTTTCCTCGCTCTTGGCATAGAAGGCTTCGGTGTTGTAGAGCGACGCCTGCAAGCGGCGCGATTCGTTGAGCGTCTGCAACCAGAGCGTCGCGGCGAGAAACTGCGGGCCAGCCGGATGCTCCGGGTAGAGCCGCGCGAGTTCCTTGAAACGACGCCGAGCACCATCGTAGTCGAGATTGTAGAGCGACTCGAATCCTTCTGCGCGCAAATCGTCGAAACGCTTCGTGTCAGCCGTCGCCTTGACGCCCGCCCTCTCGCCCGCGGTGAGCGATTTCGACTGCGCCACAGCCCCACACGGCAACATCAAACTAACTAAAAAGGCACATGACAACAACGCACCACGCCAACCGAACTTCCATTCTGCCCTTCTCATTGCACATTTTTCCTTCGTTGAAATTATCCCCGCTCAAAGATTGAGGCGAGAGGCCGGAGTCAGAGATTAGATGAGCGACGGCGAGTTTTAGTTCTCCGTCCCTATCCGACATTCGACGCCCGACGCATAGCCAAACGCTTTTTCATCCACCATAACTCTCAAGATATTTTATGCCCGCACCCGTGTTAAAAAGCACGACGCGCTCGTCCGGTTTTATCTCTCCTGCGGCCAGCAACTTCCGCAACGCGGGCAGACAGGCGGCGCCCTCCGGTGCAACGAATATTCCTTCCGACGCGCCGATTTCGCGTGTCGCCGCGATTAACTCCTCGTCCGACACCGCGACGGCTGTGCCGCCCGACGCGCGCAACGCGTCGAGAATCAAAAAGTCACCAATCGCGCGCGGCACGCGCAGACCCGACGCCGTAGTCGCCGCGTTCGGAAACTCGTCCGCGAAACGCTGCCCCGCCGCGAACGCCCGGACGATAGGCGCGCATCCCTGTGCCTGCACTGAAACCATTCTCGGTCGCTTCTCATCAATCCACCCCAACGCTTCTATCTCGTCGAACGCTTTCCACATCCCGATGAGTCCCGTGCCGCCGCCCGTCGGATAGATGATGACATCGGGCAGCGTCCATCCGAGTTGTTCGGCCAGTTCATAGCCGAGCGTCTTTTTGCCTTCGACGCGATACGGCTCCTTCAAGGTCGAAACGTCGAACCACTCTTCGGCGTCTTTGCGTCGCGCTATCTCAGCGCCGCAGTCTGTAATCAACCCGTCCAACAACGTGACGTGCGCGCCCAACTGCTCGCATTCGATGATGTTGGCGCGCGGCGTATCGCGCGGCATAAAGATGTAGGCACTGAGTCCGGCGCGTGCGGCGTAGGCGGCGAGCGCGCCCGCCGCGTTGCCCGCCGACGGCACGGCGAGCCGACGCAAGCCCAACTCCTTCGCCATCGAGACGGCTGTCGTCATGCCACGCGCCTTGAAACTCTGCGTCGGGTTCTGCGACTCGTCTTTGATGTAGAGTTCGCTGAGTCCGACTCGCGCGCCGAGCCGCGACGCACGAACGAGAGGCGTCCAGCCTTCGCCGAGGGCGACGATGTTTTCCTCACGCTCGACCGGCAAAACTTCCCTGTATCGCCACAGGTCTGCGTGTCGCGTCGCCAGCGATTCTTTTGTCAAACTCTCAGCCGCACGACGCAAGTCATAGCGGACGAGCAGTGGCTTGCCACATTCCACGCAAAGATTCTGCAAGCGCCGTGCCTTGTGCTCCCGCCCGCACGCCGCGCATTCCAAATGAGTCACATTCATTAGTAAAAGTTCGCTTTCCAGCTATTAAGGCTACTGTTCCAACTATTTAAGGTTACTGCGTTTGCAACCCCCATTATAACTCTGCGACCCGCCGTATCCGTCAGGTGGAGCGGTTATGTTGCACCGTCTTTGGAGCGATGGTAGAGTCAATTCTTCCATGTCAATCGGCCTCGTTGCCCTCGACCTCGACGGCACACTGCTCAACTCTCGCGGCGAACTCTCCGCGCGCAACACGCGCGCGATTGCCCTCGCGCGTGAGCGCGGCGTCCGTGTCGCACTGGTGACGGGGCGGCGTTTCCGCGACGCCCGACCGCTCGCGCTCCATCTCGGCCTGGACGTTCCCGTCATCGCGCACAACGGCGCTTTGACCAAACACGCGCGCACGTTGGAGACGGTCGCTGCGTTGCTCTTGCCCGTCGAAGCGGCGCAGGAGGTCGTCCGCGTCGGTCGCGCGCACGGAGCCGACCCGCTCGTCAGCGACGACCACGAAGGTGCGGGCTTACTCGTATATGACCACATCAACGAAAACAATCACGCGCTCGCCAACTACATCGCGTGGTCGCGTCGCATCGTCGGCGACGAGGCGGAGGCCGCTGTCCGTCAGGTCGCGTCGCTCGCGGCGTATCTCGACCACGCGCCCGTCCACATCGCCTTCTCCGGCGACTGCATAGGGATGGAGCGTTTGAGTAAAACGATGGCGGACGAACTCGGCGCGAGCGTCAAGCTTCTGCTCACGCTCTATCCGAAAAAGGATTTCGCTTTGCTCGACGTGCTTCACGCCGAAGCATCGAAGGGCGCGGGGCTGTCGGCGGTCGCCGCCGAATACGGGCTGACGCGCGACGAAGTGATGGCCGTGGGCGACAATCTCAACGACCTTGAGATGCTCTACTACGCCGGAACCGGCGTCGTCATGGGCAACGCCGAACCCATCTTACGCGACAACAAAACGTTTAACCTGACGACCACCAACGACCGCGACGGCGTCGCCCTCGCCATCGAACATTTTGTACTCAAGGATGAGCGCGGAGGGATGTGGGATGAATAAAAAGACACATGCTTTTATTTCATCCCACATCCCTCCGCACTCATCCCTTACTTGAAGGGAGCACACATGGCAAATCGCATCGCACGTATCGAAACCAACCGCGGCACTATTCGCTTTGAACTACTCGAAGACCAAGCGCCGAAGACGACCGACAACTTCATCAAACTCGCCGAGCGCGGCTACTACAACGGCGTTATCTTCCATCGCGTTATCAACGGCTTCATGATTCAGGGCGGCGACCCCACAGGCACAGGTCGCGGCGGCGAAGCCGCCTCCGGCGGACGTTTCCCCGACGAAATCAACCGCTCATCCGAACTCTATCAAGGAGCTTACAAGAAGGGCACGGTGGCGATGGCTAATGCCGGGCCAAACACCAATGGCTCGCAGTTCTTCATCATGCACGCCGATTATGCGCTGCCGCCGAGCTATTCAAAATTCGGCCAGGTCGTCGAAGGTCTAGACGTGGTAGACGCCATCGCCACCACCGAAACTGACCGCAACGACCGCCCGCGCGCCGATGTCGTCATGGAAACAGTGACCATCGAACAAGCCTAACGATTGCGGAATGCGGATTGAAAAAGAGGAATTCAGGAGTCAGAAACCAGCAGCCGAAATGAAAGCCGGAAAGCAGTTGAGAACGAAGCTCATCAAGCATCTCTACTGAACCAAGCATTTCTACTGACTACTGACTACTGTGTCCTGTCTACTGCGTTTCAATCCGCATTCCGCATTCCGAAATCCGCAATCGAGTGATTGATTGGCCCGTGACCGTGGCCTAAGCGGGGCGCGTGGCGGATGGCTTCGGCGACGAATCTTTTGGCTGTGCCGACCGCTTCTTCGAGCGTCGAGCCGCGTGCGAGCGAGGCGGCGATGGCAGCGGCGAGCGTGCAGCCCGTGCCGTGCGTCGAAGTCGTTTCGATGCGTGCGCCGCGAAAGATTCGGACGCGTCCTTCTTCATCGAGCAAGAGGTCGAGCGCGTCGCCTGAGAGATGCCCGCCCTTAATCAACACCGCACGCGCGCCCATCTCGCGCATCCGCCAAGCGGCGCGAAGCATTCCTTCTTCATCCACAATATTTTGCAAGCCCGTGATGCGTTCGGCTTCGGGGATGTTCGGCGTGGCGACGCGTGCGAGCGGCAGGAGTTCTTCTTTGAGCGCGCGCAGAGCGTCGTCGTCAATCAAATCGTAACCGGAGGTTGAACGGACAACGGGGTCGACGACGGGCGCGGGCAGTTCAGTCTCGCGCATCAGTCGTGCGACTTCGGTGATGACTTCGCGCGTCGGCAGCATCCCCGTCTTAACGCCCGCGACACGAAAGTCTTCGATGACAGGCAAGACTTGTGCGCGCACCGTCTCAGCGGTCTGGTGCGTCGCGCCGAAGACGCCCGTCGTGTTTTGAAAAGTCAGAGAGGTGACGGCAGCCGTGGCGAAGCAGCCGAAGGCGGTGAACGTTTTGATGTCGGCCACGACGCCCGCGCCGCCCGACGGGTCGAAGCCCGCGATGGTCAGCGCGACAAGCGGCGTCAGCGCGTCGGTCTGTTTGTTACTCATAGTTTTGTTAATCTCTCTCCGCCTGTCTCGCGTCTCTTGCGGCTTCTCTAATCGCACGCACAACGTCTACGAGTTCGCGCGTGTCGGCAAACAGACGAATCGCCGCGACGCCGTGCGCGCCCGCGAGGAGCGCGTGGCGCGCATTTTCGAGATTGACTCCGCCGAGCGCGAGGAGCGGAAACGGCGCGAGGTCGCGGGCGGCTTCAGTTAATTGTTGGAGGCCGAGAGGCGAACCGTAAGCACGTTTGGAGGGCGTGTCGAAGATGGGGCCGAGGACGGCGAAGTCTGCGCCGCCGTCGCGCGCGGCACGCGCCTGTGCGATTGTGTGCGCAGAGACACCGATGAGAAAACTGCTGTTTGAAACGTCTGCATGAGTCGCTGGGCGCGTGGCGATGGTCGCCGGATGACTGTCGTTTATCGTCGCCGGATGCGCGCCGTCGGTCATCGAACGTACCACGGCGACATCGAGCGATTGCGTAGTGAGATGAACGCCGTCGGCTCCGGCGGCGCGTGCGATGTCGGTGCGGTCGTTTATGAGTAGACGCGTGGCGCTGCGCTCGGTGATGGCGGCGGCTCGTCTGGCGAGTTCGTAGAGCGTGCGTGCGGTGAGTTTTTTTTCGCGGAGTTGGACGAGAGAAATGCGTGCGGCGACGGCGCGTTCGACCAGCGACAACAACGCACCGAATTCCTTACTCGACGGAGTTGTGTCGCGTGTCGTCTCGCCGCTCGTAATGAGATAGGTCGTCGGATAGTCGGAGTTGACCGGCATCGGTGGAAGTAGCGGCGGAAGTAGCGTCAGTGGTGGTTGTCGTTGGCATCTGCGAGTCGGCGGCCTGGATAGCGGCGGGGCGGTCTTCCTGCGCCTGAAGTCGCTGCACGGTTTGGCGAAAGTGAGCTATCTCCCAGAAGGCCATCGTGAGATTGAGCAGCCCCAGTCCTGTCACCGCGCCGCGCATCCATCCAGACGAAACCGCGTGCTGCAATCCTTGCAGGCCGACCTTCTGCGAAGCGTAAAGCAGAAAAAAATTGTCGCCCCAGTCGCCGATGCCGAATGGGTGAACCCACGGCAGCACTGTCAACACGATGCCCGCTTCAAGGCACAGGATGATGTAAAAGATAACGGTTAACTTCGATGCCATTTTATTTCACAGAGGCCAGAGGCTAAAGGTTAGAGGTCAGTAGAACCTTGAAGGTTGTTTTAACTGAACTCGAATCTCTAACTTCCGACCTCTATTTCGCCGCTCGTTGCGATTGCAGTTCGCGCAACTTTTCAGAGACGCCGCGATAAGAAACGTTGATGCCGTAAACTTCCGTGAAAGTGTCGATGGCGCGTTCGAGGTCGCCCATTTGCTCGTAGGCCGTGCCGAGTTCAAAGCGTAGAGCCTGATATTCGTCGTCGGTGTGGTTGGGCGCGTCGAGGCCTTTTTTGAACCAAATGATGGCGGCGCGCGGCACACCCTTGCTCATGAAACAATGGCCGAGCAGATTGCAGCAACGTAGATAACGCGGCGTGCCGTCGCCGGGTGCGGTCTTTCCGGCGGCAATCTGAAACTCTTCGATGGCCTGGTCGAGCAAATCCATCTCTTTGTAAGCCAAGCCCATATTGTAATGCGTCTCGTAATCGCCGTCCTGCGCGGGGTCGGATTCTTCGACCGCCTCACGAAACTCATCGAAGATGGCAGCCAGTCCGGGGTCGAGGCCGTCATCTTCTTGCACGGGCGATGCGGAACTCGACGTGGCGGACGACGAAGAGACTGGTCGCGCAACGTCCTCTTGAATGACGACTGCTTCGACTTCGCTGGCAACGACTACGCTGTCAACATCCTCAACCGACGCGAAATCGACCGTCCCGATTGCCTGCTCCGCGTTGGCGGAATCGTCTGTCACGAAAGGCACATGGTCGTCGTCGATCGCGCCGCCGGACGTGATGCGACGGCGGCGTGCTTCGATGCTGGCGTGCTCGCCGTATTGTCGTTCGAGCATGTCGAGCGTGTCGCCCGCGATGTCCGTATAGCCTTGCGTGAGATAGAAATCAACGCTCTCCAATTCCTGTTCGAGCATCGAGAGACGACGTGCGTCGTCGGCAGAGGTCGTCGGCGTGCCAGAGTTTCCCGCGAGCGAGGCGTCGTTCACAAAACTGAAATCGACATCGTGGAAGCCCGCCGCTGCATGTTCGGAGCCGGACGACGCATTGCTCTCGAAAGCAGAGCCGCCCGAATCGGTGAAATCGTTGAGGTCTGCGAATGAAGCGTTGGCATCCGATGGCGGCGGAGACGAGACGGACGACTGCTCGACCGTGTTCCATTCAAACTCCGAAGCGGGCTGAGAGGCGTTTGGCGAAGATGCAGGCGCCGAAGCGGCGAACGTCTCATCTCCGAGCATGAAGCTCTCAAACGTCGGCACTTCTCCGGTCTCGAAGCCCAACTCTTCATGCATCGTCTCTTCACCTTCAACTTCACCGCCGAGCGCGATGAGTCGTTCGCGGTACTGCGGCTCGTTCGGCGAAAGTCGTACTAGTTGGGCGAGTGCGCTTCGTTCCTCGTCGGCGAGGCCGAGCGTCTCTGCGGCCTCCGCGATGCTTTCGAGCACGACGCGCAGATGGTCGTCATCGCGCTGCCATGTGTGTATGCGCGCCAGCAGACGCAAGGCTTCCATCTGTTCGGGGTCGCGCGCTAAAGCCTCTTGCAAGAGGTCGAGCAGCGTGTCCTCTTCGCGACCCGACATGGCGGGTTCGGCGATGCGCGAGAGGACGCTGACAGCTTCGTCAATGCTCGCCTGCGCGAGATGAAGACGCGCCACGTCGAAGAAGAGTGAGAAGTTCGACGGTTCGCGGTCAACGAGTTCCTGCACGGCGGCTTCGGCAGCCGAGGCATTCTCCGCGTCGATAAGCGCACGCGCCAACATGAGTCGCAACTCTAAATCAGCAGGACGCGCGGCCACTGCCTGTTCGAGCATCTCCGCCGCCTCATCCGCCGTGCCGAGCGCGGTGTGCGCGGCGACGAATCCTTGCAGGGCGGCGTGCGCGTGCGGATGCCATGTGAGCGATTTAGTGTAAGCTTCGAGCGCACGTTCGTAGTCGCCTTTGGCGGCGAGACGGTCGCCCGCCTCGGTGAAAGCCTCGGCGGCGAGGTCGTTCATCTCTTCGCGTAGGAAACTCTCCGCGAGACGCAGGCGCAGGTCGATGTTGTTAGGGTCGAGGTCGGCGACGCGGCGTAGGATTTCGAGCGCCTCACGGCTCTGCCCCTGACGCGCCATAGCATCTGCCACAGTCATATACTGCGCGCGCGCTTCGACCATCAAGCCTTGTTGTTCGTAGAGCGCGGCGAGCGCGGCGGCGACATCCGTCGCGCCTGGATTGTAGCGTGTAATCTTTTTGTAGACGGCGATGGCTTTGAGGCCGAAGCCCTGTTCGCGGTAATGAGAGGCGACGCGCATGAAGCAGACCACAGCATCATCTTTTTTATCGACGCGCGAATAGAGGTCGCCGAGCGTGTTGAGCGCGGTAATATCGGTCGCGTCGTGTTCGACGATGCGACGGTACTCCTGAATGGCTGCGGGGATTTTGCCTTGTGCAATATACTTCTCCGCCGCACGAACAACCTTTGCTTTATCGAAGCCCATCGAGTATGGTCTGCTGCTTTATCAATGGATGAAAGAATCTTGCACGGCGGTCACGAACAGCAAGGGTGGTCGCGCCCGTCAAATAAAAACGTCCCCGTCACGGGTCGCACCCTCCTGTCGGTGAGGGGCAGTTTGGTACGCTAGCATGCGCTTGCGGCGAGTGTCAACCGCCTTTACTCGCAAGCTCTTTGCGCTTGAAAAACAACCTCTATGAGCCTTCCGCAACCACTCAAGAGCGACGCTAATGTGCGTCCGGCGACCGCTGCCAGCCGTCTCTCGCGCATGCTGACGCTCATCGGTTTCGTGCTCTACGCCGCTTTCGCGCCCCATTCAATAGCCGGTGCGTGGATTGGTCTCGCGCTCGCAGCGCTCGGCTGGCTCATCCGCATACTCGATACCAAACGAACAGGACTCAGACGTACCGCGCTCGACCTTCCGCTCTGGCTCTTTTTCGCGTGGACGCTTCTCTCCGCCGTCTTCTCCGCCGAACCGCGCGTGAGTCTCGCTAAACTGGCGAACGTCAGCATTCTTCTCATCTTCTATCTCGCGCAGGCCATGCTCACGCGTCGTCGCATCATTATGCTCGCGACGTTGATGATTACGTCGGGCGTCGCGGGCGTGCTGTGGAGCATCGGTGAAGTGGCGCGCGGACGCGGCGTCGTGGTCGAAGAGATGTCGGAGACGAGTCCTTTCCGGCAGACGACGCCACCGCTCGAAGCGGGCGATGCCATATGGCGCATCGACGGCCAACGCGTCTCCACCATAGCCGAGATTGACGCCGCGCTCCGACGCGCCGACGTCGCACGACCGCTCGCCGTGAGCGTCATCTCGCGCGGCGAACACGTCGAATGGACGCTGCCGCCACGCACCGAAGCGACACAAGACCCCGCTTCGCCCTCCGGCCTCAGAGGTTCACAACGCACGCACCGCTTCCGCGCCTCCGGCTGGACTCGCCACTACGAAACACACGCCGAACTCCTGCAAATGCTCGCCCAACTCGCGCTCGGCTTCGCGCTCGCCGCGCTGCAACGAAAGGGTTCACGGCTTCACATCATGGTGCCTGCGGCGGCCTTCGCGTTGCTCGCCGTCGGCATTGCGCTGACGGCGATGCGGACGGTGCTCGTCGCCTTCGCCTTCGGCGCGTTCGTCGTCGCATGGCGCGCGGCGACGCGCTGGCAGACGCATCTCGCCATCTCGCTCGTCGTCCTGCTCGCACTTTCGTTCGGCGCATTTGCCGTCTCGCGCACGCGCGCCACGGGCGCACTCATGTTCCAGGATGCGAGCGCGCAGATGCGTCTGAGCGTCGCCGGACACGCGCTCGAACGCATCCCTCTGCGCCCCGTCTTCGGCCACGGCATGGACGCCGTTAATTTCCACTGGACGGAGTGGGGCTTCCCCGGCACGCAACACATCCACATGCACTCGACGCTCATTCAACTCGCCTTCGACCGTGGCCTGCCCGCGCTCATCTTCTGGTTCTGGCTCATCATTGCCTTCTGGCGCACGACGACCCACGCCGAAGCCGCATGGCGCACCTCCGACGACCCCGACATCCACGGCTTCCTCCTCGGCACGACGGGCGCGCTCGCCGGATTCCTCGCCAGTTCGCTCGTCAACTACAACTTCGGTGATGCCGAAGTCGCGCTTCTCCTCTGGTGGCTCATGGGCGCAGTAGTCGTCGCGAAACGCGACGGAATGCGGAATGCGGATTGTGGAATGATGAAGCAGAAGTCAGAAGACGGAAGTTAGAATAAAAACTTGAATGCGGTTGAAAGCAAAGCTCATCAAGCTTTTCGTCTGGCTACTGTTTACTGCTCCCAATCCGAAATCCGCATTCCGCAATTCCTAAATCACGTCTGCGAAGTTCTTGCGTGTTTTGGCGAACCACCAGTAGCCGGAGATGAAGACGAGGAGCGCGAAGAGTGTGAAGTAGGCGAGACCTTGCCAGTCGGGCGGCAAGCCTTCGAGCATGATGCGTCGATAACTTCGTATGAGCGGCGTGAACGGGTTGAGGTTGAGAAACGCGCGATACTTCTGCGGCACCAATGCCTCCGGGTAAATAATCGGCGTCAGATACATCCACGCCATCAAAGCCAGCCCGATAGCCTGCGCCGTATCCCGCACGAAGACGCCGAGCGATGCGACGAACCACGCCGCGCCGAGCGTCAACAACAACTGCGGCAACATTAGCAACGGTAGACACACCAGCGTCCAGTGAACTTCGCCGCGAAGCACCAACGCCGCCACAACCAGCACCAGCATGCCGAACACTTGCGTCGCATGCGCCGCGAGCGTCTGCGCCACCGGCAACGTTTCGAGCGGAAACACCACGCGCTTCACCAGATTCGCGTTCGACACAATCACGTTCGACGCCAGTTGCAGAGATTCCTGAAACGCCGTCCACGGCAGCAACCCGCAGAATAAGTACAGAGCGTAATCCCACGCCGAGCCGCTCTCGCCAAACCTCGCATTGAACACGCCCGCGAAGATAAACGTGAAAATCACAATCATCACCAGCGGCGTCAGCAGCGCCCACACCACGCCGAGCGCCGACCCGCGATAACGCGCCGCCATCTCCCGCCGCGTTAGTGGCACAATCAAATCCAACCTCTGCGGCAATTCCCACAGAGGCCGCCACACACGCCGCCTCGCTGCCTGAGCCGAAATCATGCCCGCCATTGTAACAGGAAACGGAAACGGGAAATGGCGGGCGCGGCGGGTGTGACAAAGAAGCTGTGGGAAATCTCCGACATCGTAGCTTTGCTTGATATGGATTTTTCTAATGCTGAAAATTCAAACTGACCCACTACCTGAAATTCTCTATTCTGGCTTCCGGCTTGTGGATTCTGTTAAATTGCAGGGCATGAGTGTGGCTTTGAGTGTGGAGGGCGTGTCGAAGCAGTACCGGATTTACGAGCGTCCGGGCGACCGCCTGAAGGAGTCTCTGACGCGTGGACGGTTGGTGCGGCATCGTCCTTTCTGGGCGTTGAGGGATGTGAGCTTCGAGGTCAGAAAGGGGACGACGAACGGCATCATCGGGCCGAACGGATGCGGCAAATCGACGCTGTTGCAGATTATCGCGGGCACGCTCGAACCGACGCACGGCAGCGTCCGGCATGAGGGGCGCGTCGCCGCACTGCTCGAACTCGGCGCGGGTTTCAATCCTGAGTTTACGGGCGTCGAAAACATTTACATGAACGCGGCATTGATGGGATTCTCGCGGCGCGAGACGGATGCTCTGAGGCCGGAGATTGAACGCTTCGCGGAGATTGGCGAGTTTGTCAATCAGCCCGTGAAGACCTATTCGAGTGGCATGTACGTGCGCCTCGCGTTTGCCATCGCGTCGAGCGCCGCGCCCGAAATTTTTGTGATTGACGAAGCGTTGGCGGTTGGCGATGCCGTCTTTCAACATCGCTGCCTTCGACGCATCAAGGAGATGCAGGAACGCGGCACGACCGTCCTTTTCGTCTCGCATGATGCGGCGGCGGTGCGTGCGCTCTGCTCGCGCGCGATTCTATTGAACGCGGGTCGTGTCGTCGCCGACGGCAAGCCTTCGGACGTGCTCAATCAGTATCAGAAGTTAATCATGGAACGCGAGGAGGCTTACGAAGCCGTCGAGCCTTCCGCCGATGCGCCGACGGAGGCGACGGAAAGCGCGGCTCTTGACGAGCAACGCGCGTCGCTTCGCTATAGTTATCGTCATGGCGACGGGAGCGCGGAAATCATCGCCGTCGAACTCGTCGATGATGCGCGTCGTTCGGTCGAGATTGCGGAGACGGGCGAGGTCGTGCTGGTGCGTATGCGCGTGCTGTTTCACGCGGACGTAGAGAGTCCGGTTATCGGTTTCCTGATTCGCAATCGCCACGGCATACACATCTATGGAACCAATACCAAAGAGCAACAGATTGACCTCGGCGCGGTGCGACGCGGCGAGATGCTGGAAGCGACCTTTTCATTCAATCTCTGGCTCGGCATCGACAACTATTCCATCTCGTTCGCCGTGCACAGCCACGACGGCATCAGTTACGATTGGCTTGACGGCGCACTCTTTTTTCAGATAACGAGCCAGATTCTCATCGAAGGCGTGGCGAATCTCAACGCGGGCGCGACGACGCGACGCATCAACGCCGTCGCCGCTACAGCGTCGAGAGACGAAGCGAAAGTACGCGTCTAAGAATGCGACTCTACCCGTGGCAGGTCGATGCGATTCTTCATCGACCTTCTTCGCGTTCGGTTAATGTTCGGTTGAAAACAGGCGAAAGCAATGGCTGACATCGAAGTGGAAAATACCCTGCGCGAGATACGCGAACGCGTGCGTGCCAACGCGCTCGACGCGCCGCCCGCGCGCCGCGCCGGGGAAGCATCCGGTGTCTCACGCATTGAAGCGACGCAAACATCGCACGTCGCCTCCGACGCGTTGATACGTCTCGAAGCGAATCTGGCAACCGTCGAACGCACTTGGAACCGTCTCCCGCCGTTATTGAGCAATCGACAGGGGTGGATGGCGCGGCTCGAACTCTGGGTCAAACGTAAGATTAAACGCGCGACACACTGGTACACATGGGAGCAGGTTAACTTCAATTCCGCCGTCCATGCCTCGCTCCGCGATTCGTTGGCGGCCTTGCGCGAAACGCTGTCGGCGCTCCGCGAAGCGTCCGGCGCGCTCGCCGCCCACGAACAACGCTTGACGCAGATGCAATCCGAGATGAACGCGCTCAGGCAAACCGGAGCGGAAACGGAGTCGAGACTCGCGGCGCAAAATACGGAACTGCGTAACTCGCTCGCGTCGGCGGTCGAAAACCTCGAACGCGCGCACGCACGACAACTCGAACAACTGCGCCGCGAACTAGACAACGCACGCGCACAGACGGAGGCCGTGCGACAGGAACAACTCGAACGCATCCAACATCTGACCGAAGAACAACGCGTCAGCTTTAAGCAACTCTCGCTCGAAGCGAGCGAGAACGCAGTGCTCTCCGACCGCGCACGCCGCCGTACCGAGTTGCGCCTCGAAGAGATTGCCAAACAACTCGAAGAAACGAGAAAGACCAATTCGTAAATCGTGAATCGGCAATCGTAAATAGATAAGACCTATTCTTTCCATTCACTATTTTCCATTCACCATTTACTTTCCCTTATGTCTGACGCGTCAAAAACCAATCTCTACGCGCGCGCGGGAATCACGGATTTGGAGGAGTTTTATCGCACCAAGTTTGTTTCCGACGAAGTGTTGGACGCACGTTATTTCGCGCCGCTCAATCGGTTCGACATGCGTTTTGCGCGAACGATGTGGGTCTATGACAACGTGCGTGCGGGTTCCTCCGTGCTTGATGTGGGATGCGGCGCGGGCATGCTTGCGCTGCTCAAACGCAAGGGCGTCGTGTTGACGGGCGTTGATTTGTCGGGCGAATGCGCGCTCGCCGCGCGACGCAACGGCTACGACGCGACATGTCAGGCGGAACTCACAAAATTGCCTTTCGCCAACGAGAGTTTTGATTACGTCGTCAGTCTCGACGTGCTCGGACATGCCGCGTTTGAAGAGAAGGATGCGGTGCTCGCTGAAATCAAACGCGTCTTGCGCGGCGACGGCGTGACCATGCACGGTATCGAATGCACAGACCGCGCGGCGCAAAAAGATTATGCCGAGATGAGCGCGGAGGAGTTACGGCGTTTCATCGAAGTTGACGGACACGTCGGTCTTGAGGAGGAGGAGGAACACGCCGCGCGCTTCGGTCGTTTCTTCACACACGTCGCATGGGAACCGCGCTACGCGCTTTGTCTCAGCAGCGAAGAATTTCTGAAACAGGCCGACCGCTATGGCCTTCCCTTTGAACAGGATTTTCTCGACTACCTGCGCGGCCTCTCCTTCAAAGAGCGGCGCGCCTTCGACATGGCGATGGGCTACGTCTTCGGCAAAATCTCCGACCTCCACATCCGTCTCGCCAAGAGCGGCATCTACGTTTTTCTGAAAGCGTCCGATGCGCCGCTCGGCTCCTTCTACAACGAGCACCGCGACCGCCGCGCGCTCATCGAACCCGCTCACCGCAACACACGCGCAGCCGTTGAGACGGACGATGCCAACGATAAAGGAGACAACACAGACGAAGACAAACAGAACGACACAAACAACATCGACGCGCCGCAACGTATCTGTCTCGACCGCAACGCCGGTGCGACGTTTGACGATGGATGGTACGAGCCGAACATCCTGCCGCCCGTCGCGCGTTGGATGCGCGAACGCGGGCGCATCCGTTTCGTCGCCCCGTCGCTCTCGCGCGTGCGTCTCGATTTAACAACGCACATGCCCGAACTCGGCAGCCAACGCCCGATTCGTCTCGAACTGCTTTTGAACGGCGCGGCTCTTTGCGCCTTCTCGCTTTTCCGTTATGGCTGGCTCGAACTCGACATCACGTTGCCCGAACCGCTTCGCGTTCAAGAAGGCGCACAAGACGTGTCATGCGAACTCGAAATACGCGCCGACCGCACATGGCAACCGCGCCCCGACGACCCTGAGAACCGCGACGACCGTGAACTGTCAATCGCCGTCTGCAATATTGAAATCGAATAGACAGTAGCCAGCATAAGAACTTGTTGGACGCTTCTACAGCATCCCTCTCAACCATCACACAGGGCATGCTTTTCTACTGACTACTGACTACTGTCTATTGGCTACTATCCCTATGCCTCTTCGTAACATCCTGATTTGCACGACGCAGGTTCCCTTCACGACGGGTGGGGCGGAATCGCATGTAGAAGGGTTGCGGCGTGCGCTTGTCGCGGCAGGTTATAACGCGGAGGTGGTAGCGTTACCGTTCAAATGGTATCCGCCCGAAGAGATTATGCGTGGGGCGTTGGCATGGCGGATGCTTGATTTGAGCGAGTCGAACGGCAAACCCGTTGACATGATTATCGGCATGAAGTTTCCCGCCTACGTCGTCGCGCACAAGAACAAAGTGCTCTGGATAATGCACCAGTATCGCGCGGCCTACAATCTCGCGGGCACGCCCTTCGACGACCTCTCCAACTATCCTGAAGGCGCACGCATACGTGCCCTCATACATCATTGCGACGAGCGTTTCATCCCCGAAGCACGGAAGGTTTTCGCCAACTCGAAGACGGTGGCGGAGCGTCTGCGACGTTACAATCGCATCGAGAGTGAGCCGCTTTATCATCCGCCGCCGCGCGCCGACGTGCTGTTTTCCGGCGACGTGGGCGACTACGTTTTTTATCCGAGCCGTTTGGAGCCGCAGAAGCGACAGGAGCTTTTGATTGAGGCGATGCGCTTTGTCGAAACGCCCGTCCGCGCCGTCTTCGCGGGCGGCACGGGCAATCTCGCGCACTACGAATCGTTGATACGACAGTACAAGGTCGGCGAACGCGTGAGCCTGCGCGGTTTCGTTTCGGAGAGCGAGATAATCGACTTGTATGCAAACGCGTTGGCGGTCTGTTATCTGCCGTTTGATGAAGACTATGGTTATGTGACGCTGGAAGCGATGCTGTCCGGGCGTCCCGTCGTGGTGGCGCGCGACGGCGGCGGCGCGACCGAGTTTGTCGAACACGAACGCGAAGGATTTCTCACCGAACCCGACCCGCGCGCCATCGCCGGATACATCGACACGCTCTACAACGACCGCGCACGCGCACGCGCGATGGGCGCACGCGGACGAGAGAAACTGCGAGCATTGAATCTCTCCTGGGAAAACGTCGTCGAAAAACTAATCACCGCCGCGCAGTAAGGCAAAAGGTAAAAGGCAAAGGTTAAGGAAAGCCATCTTCTTTCCTTTTGCCTTTTGCCTTTTTACTTTTACCTTTTAATCTGGTCTTTGTATTCGCCCGCTTCGATGAAGACGCGGCTGACGCTGCGGTGGTCGCTGGTGCGGTTGAGGTCTTGGAGCCAGAAATTGTAGCCGGAGAGATTGTTGTCGGGCGGGTCGTCGGGGTTGCGCCGGAGGTATCCGAAGTAGTGCATGAGGACGTAGGCGGCGTTGTATTCCTGTCGGTAGAGTTGACGATTTTCGACGATGCGGCGTAGCACTGATGCGCGCGAATCCGTGCCTTTGTCGAGGGCGGCGACCATCGCGTCGCGCTCGGAAGCGGCGGGCGTGACGGCGGCGTTGGCGTAGAGCGCATCAACGTACTGCTCATTGGTTTTGTTTTCGTAAAGCTGCTTGAACTCGACGCGGTTCGGCCATGCGTCGGTGAGCTCGCGCTTGTTCTGTTCCAACGCTTCTTCCCAACCACGCGCGCCGACCGAGACGCCGCGCCCCACAATCGCCGCATCGGTCATAAACTCGTAGTATCGCGGCATGCGCCCGTAGGAAATTTTGTGGAGACGATAGACGGCGAAGGCGAGGCGCGGAAATTCGACGAGCAGTTGCGCGGGATTGCTCGAAAGCTGCGACGCATACTCGCGCGGCGCGGGTGGTGTGAGCGCGTGCTGCGATGCGCTGTTGTCGAGTTGCTGCGAAGCGGTTTCGGGCGGGCGCATGTCGTAAATCGTGATGCGGTTGTTGCGATAGAAGACGGGGAAATGCTGGTCGAAGAAGTTTTGATTGGCGAAGAGTTCGCGCCTTTCTGTCTCGCCAAGATAGACGAAATCGACATGGTAATAACGCAGCAACTCAAGCGCATCGACGCGTCCGGCATAGATGGCTTTGACATCGGCTTCGCGCTCCGTGAATTCGTAGCCGTGGCTCCAAAGCCACGCCGTGTCGCCGCGCACGATGGCACGACCCGAAAGGCTCAAGACGGGTTGGTGAATGGTTGAAGCGGTGAGAAAGAGCGAGCGCGGCGGGGTGTGTCGGCGCACGAAGTCGGCGGCGTCAATCTCTTCGTGGTTGAAGAAGATTTTGTGATTCAGATTTTCATACTGTAGGGCAAGCAAGCCCGAAGCGACGGAGGCGAGGGCGAGCAACGCGGCGAGAAAGCGTTGGCGATGGACGCTCGCCAAACGTACGAGCCATGCGGCGATGATGACGCAACTGGCAGCGTACCAGTAGTACATAAGTTTGATGTTGTCGTAGTCGTTCGGTGTGAAGACGACGAGCAGGGCGACGACGAACAACAACACGAACGCGAGATAAAATTTGCGCCACGCGCGCGGCGCGGCGTGCCACGCCGGAAAGATGAGCACGAGCGGAAGGCCGACGTTGCGTAACCAGTAGAGCGGCCAGTTCGCTTCGTTATGGCCGCGCCAGCCCGGTTGCCAACGCATAAAACCCGTACCGACGACATGCCCCGTGAGACTGATGAAATGCGGCAGCGCGACCACGACGGCGGGCAACCAGAAGGCGAGCCATGCGCGTCTCGGTCGGACGAGGAAAAGAAAGCCGCTCACCAGACCGACCGCCATGTAAGAATGCGTGTGAAAGAGTGGCAGCAAACCCGTCAGCACTCCGGCTGAAAACAGCATGTGCCGCACGTCGTCCGGCGGTTTCCCTTCCTCTGCGTCTGCTGACCATCTCTGCCACGCAAGGGCGAAAAGAGTAAAGACCATGAGAGCGACGGGGATGCCGTAGAGGCTTGTGCGTTGCGGTAACAACGTGTCGGTGATTAAGTTCGTCCACTGAATCTGCTCGCCGCCCATGTTGGCGTAGTTCACGTCGAGTTGCGACCAATACTCGCCGAAGCTTTTCTTGCTTGTGCGCCAACGCTCTAGGAAATAGAGGAAGCCGAGTCCGCCATTGAGGAGGAAAAGAATCGTCGCCAACACCGACGAAATTTGCCGACGTGCGTCGTCGAATTCCGGCGCGAGCGAATCGAGGATGCGACGTGCGAAGGTGTAGAAGAGTCCGGCAATCGTGAGTGCGAGCGGCACGGCGGTCGTCAGCAACGTCGCCTGCATCTCCATGCCGAGACACATGAGCATGGCGGTCTGGAAGTCCGGCAGGAAGGGATAGAGGAGCGGCGCGGGCGGAAAGGGCGTGTAGACGGGCGGAAAATTTTGCCCGTAGAGAAACGACGTGCTAATCGCCATGTGCCATCCCATGTCGTACCAACTGCTGCCGCCCGAATAGATGCCCTCGCTTCCGCGTTGGAGCATGCGCGTGCGGAATAGTTGTATGAAGATGGGCGCGAAGAGTGCGAGCGACAGCAGGAGTCCGGCGTAGTCGTTGCGCCAGAGTGCACGCAGAGCGACGCGTCGGCGCATGAGAAGTTTGATGACCGGAAGACAAACGACGACGGCGAGAATCCAGACGACGATGGTGAGCATCATCATCGCGACGAAAGAGAGACGACCGAGACCGCGCGCTAGAAGATACGCGCCGAGTGTGCAGAGCATCCAGCCGACGACCAATCCCCACATCGCTTGCTCGGCGTGATTGAGTAATCGCGCCGCCACGCGCCGAACTAAACCCGTACCTAGCAAGAATGCTCCGACAAGGAAAAGGAGTGCCATCGTCATGATGCGTCAGTTTTATCCTCGCGGATGTCGCAGGGCGTGGAAGAAACGTTCAGGCGTCGAGAGGTCTGCATCGAGGCGCGGACGGAGGCATGCGACTTCGGCGAGAGCGTCGTTTTGCCGGAGGATGTGGTCTGAGTGATAAGTTGCTTCTGGGTCGTCATGCGATTGGGCGTCCGACGCTTTTTCGGTTGACGCATTATACCGAACCTTTCCTTTTCACAAACCCGCGACATATCATCTGCGAACAGGATGAAAGAAAAGCTGACTGAAACCTTGAACGGAGAAGACCGTCCGCGTCGTCGTCGCACGGCGTTGTTGCTATTGGGAGCGGCGCTCGTCGCGGTCGTTTATTTTCTGGGCGTGCCGGAGAACCCGCCCGGATTTTTCGTCGATGAATCTTCAATTGCTTACAACGCTCACACCATCGCGCGCGACGGCACCGACGAGCACGGCGAATCATGGCCGCTCTACTTTCGCGCCTTCGGCGAATACAAAAGCCCTCTCTACATTTACCTGCTCGCCGCGCTCTATAAACTGACGGGCGCGAGCATTGCGTCGGCGCGCGCGCTCAGTGCGCTGGCCGGAATCCTGACCGCATACTTGCTCGGCGCGTTGGCTCTACGCATGACGGGACGGACGCTGGCGGGCATGGTGGTCGGCGTCGCAGCGTCGCTCACGCCGTGGCTCTTTGAGACGAGCCGTCTGGTGTTTGAAGTTGCGTTGCTGCCGACGGTGCTCGCGCTTTTCCTGTTGCTGCTCTACGAAGCGTCGCGGCGCGAAGAGTGGTCTTGGTCGCGCGCGGCGTCGCTCGGCGTCGTGCTCGCCCTCATCACCTACACCTACTCAGCCGGGCGTCTGCTCGCGCCGCTCTACGCGCTTGGTCTTGCACTCTTTATCACGCGTAGACGCTGGCGCGGCGTCGTTCGCACATGGCTCGTTTACGCGGCGACGCTCCTGCCGCTTTTCGTCTTCAGCACACGCCATCCGGGCGCGCTCGGCGCGAGGTTCGCCGATGTTACTTTCATCAAACCCACCGACACGGCGACCGACATCGCGCTCGGCTTCGTCAAGAATTTTCTCGGCAACTTCAACCCGTGGAGTTGGCTCGTCGCGGGCGACCCTGAGCCGCGTCATCACCTGCCCGTCATGGGCAGCATGCTCGCGGCGACGGCGTTGCTCGGCGTAGCCGGACTGGTTCTGGTTCTCGTCCGCCATCGACGCGAGGCATGGTGGCGGTTCGTCGTGTATGGCCTCGCTGTGTCGGCCATTCCGTCGTCGCTGACGCTCGACCATTTTCACAGTTTGCGGCTCGTCGCCGTGCCCGTCTTCTTCCTCGTTCTCGTCGCGCCCGCTGTCGCGTGGCTCGTCGAGAATCACAGGCACGAGCGAGTGCGGCGTCACGTGTTGGCGGCGACGCTTTTTTTGTTAGTGTTGCAAGGCGCGATTTTTCAATGGCGATTTCACAGGGCAGCGTCGGAGCGTTGGCACAATTTCGATACTTTCTACCCGGAAGTTTTCGCTGCGGCAACACGTCTGCCGAATCGCCCTATCTACATCCTCGACGCACACGCCGCGCCCGGCTACATGCATGCCTACTGGTACGGGACGCTCGGCGGCATGGACGTGTCGCGCGAGTTTGTCCGCCTGCCCAAAGATGCCACGACGCCGCCCGGCTCGCTCGTTATCAGCACCGAAATGCCCTGCACCAACTGTCAAATGATTCTGCACCGCGGCTCGTTCAGAACATACATCGCACGTTAATTGCAGAATGGGAATGTGGATTAAAAGACAGGAAGCCGTTATCAATGCCGTTTGCACTTGTCCTATCAATCCGTAATCCGCAATCCGCAATCTTATTTGACGGTGAACGCTTTGTATTCGGATGAATCCATGAAGGCGTTTGTGATGCGGTTGCGGTCGCCGCTTTGTTCGAGTTCTTTGAGCCAGAAGTTATAACCGTTGAGGTTATTATCCGGCGAATCGTCGGGGTTGCGTCGGAGATAGCCGAAGTAGTTCATCAAGACGAGAGCGGCATTTGAATCCTTGCGCGCAAAGGCTTCGTTGTTGACGACCTTCCAGAGCACACCGGCGCGCGTCTCGGTCTTGTTGTTCAAGGTGTTGACAAGGGCGCTGCGTTCCGCATCGTCGGGCGTGATTCCGGCGTTGGCGTAGAGACGTTCGACGTATTGCTCGTTGCTCTTGCCCGCGTAGGCGGCCTTGAAGGCTTGGCGCTCAGTCCAACGGTCGGCGAAGCCGCGCAGGTTTTGCGCGAGTTGTTCCTCCCAGTTGCTCCGGTTGATTGCCACGCCCTCACCCACCGCACGCGCATCCGTCATGAACTCGGCAAACTTCGGCAGACGCCCGTAGGATGCCTTGTAGAAACGATAGATGGGATAACTCCAACGCTCGAACTCGCTCAGGAGCAACGTCGGGTCGTGCTCCAACGAAGCGCCGAGTTCTCGCGGTTGAAGTTGTGTGGGCGGCGGCGCGTCGCTGCGTGTTTCCGATTCGGTTTTGGCGACGACGTAGAGGTCTGCGTTGCCGCCGCCGCTCGTCGCGGCGTCGAAGTTTCCGATGAAGCGTAGGCGACCGTCTTCTATTCCGCGCGCCAACATCTGCTCGGTCGCCAGTCGGTGCTCCGGTTTGAGGATGCCGTTTTGCACGACCAAGTATGAGACGGGCAGACGTTCGAGCAGGTCGAAGTAACGGTCGGGAATCGGATTGCTCCGCGACAACGCTTCGAGTTCCTGTATGCCGGGCGGCGAGAAGCCGGAGATGGCCGTGACGAGCGGACGCTGATGGTCGGCCTGTCGCAAGACGTAGCGATGATGCGGCGCATCTCCGCCCGCCGGATGATAGAAGATGCCGCCCCGCATCGGCGTCGCTTTGAGATGGAGTGTGAGCGCGTCGGGGTCTGCGTGGCCGCCGACGAGTTCGAGCGGCGCGGCGCGTTGCTCAAAGAGAAATAGCGCACAGATGATGAGATAGATGACGGCACGAATGGTCGCCGTATGTAGTTTGGGTTGACGGCGCGCGAGGGCTTCGACGAGTTGCTTTGCGCCGAGTCCGGCGAGGAGCGCGAGGCCGAGCACGGCAATCATCGCCCAACGCGCAGGCACGCGGATGCTTCTGAAAATGGGGACGAGCGCAAAGAGCGTCTGGTGAAAAAAGAAGTTCATGCCGAGCGAGCCGCAGAAGCCCGTGACAATCCAAATCAGGCCGAGGCCGAACGTCTCATGCCGACGCGCCGCACGAATCGTCTCGACCAGATTGGCGTCTCCGTGCACGCGCAATACTTCGGGATAAGCGACGCAGAGACGCGCGATGAGCGTGACGGTCAGGTAAAAGAGCGGCCTCGCGGCATCCGTCGCACGCATGATTCCGAAACCTAAGATTTTCAAATTAAACCCGCCGTAGCCCAACGCGAGCAACGCCATCACAAAGAAGGTCAACGCGAGCAGGTCGAGCGCGACGAGTAAAGTTCTTGAAGGGGTTCGTGTAGGAGCGTCCGTCGTTTCTTCGACGGCGGCGTTGCGGGTGTGAGCGTCGTCGTTGTTGTGAATCGCGGCGTCGGCGGTTGCGGCAGTTGTTGCAGCGGCGTCTGCGTCTTGGGCTGTGTCTGTCGCGAGTCGTGGTGTGTTTCGTTTGACGACGAAGATGGCGGCGAGCGTAAAGAGGATGGGCAGGAGGCCGGGAAAGAGTCCCTTTTCGCCGGAATCGGCGGGCGGGCCGAAGCCGCGCCAGAGTCGGATGCGACCTTCGGCGGTGAGCCAGTGGATGGGTCGCGCGGAGTAGAAGGCGGCGTCTTCGGGTTTGCGTACGAAGCCGTAGAGGGTGGCGGCGCGTTGATAGGGCAGGAGAAACGGCAAGAGCAGGAGCATCGCCGTGCCGAGACAGACGACCGCGCGTTGCCACATATCGCGTTCGCGCCAGATGCGATAACGCGTTATCAGGAACGTTGCAGAGAGCGCCATCGGGACGAGCGTGAGTACGAACCAGTGGATGCAAGAGAGCGCGTTCATAAAGAAGGCGAACGCGAACCAGATGCCGCTTTTCCATGTTCTCCGTCGCAGAAATATCACCGATGCTTCGAGCATCAATGGAATCCATCCGGCGAACATGTAGTTGAGGTGCGCGAGTTGATGGAAACGATACTGCGCGAAGCCGTAGGCGATGCCTGTGACCCACGCCGCGCCGTTTGAAGCCGTGAGCGTGCGCGCGAGTCGGAACGCGCCGTAGCCCGAAAGCACGAAGCCGAGCAACGCCGCCAAGCCTTGAATCGTGAGCGGGCGCAGTCCGAGGGCAAAGAGCGGGAAGAAGAGTAGAGCGATGCCGTAGTTGTGCTCGCTGAAGGCGAGCGCGTAACGATACGGATAGAAGATGGGCGCGTGAAAGAGGTTCAGCGGGTCGCGGAAAGTCTGGTGGTAATCCCACCACATAATCCACGCGTTGAGATAGCTGTCGCCGTGGTCTGGGGCGGCGTCGCGGATGTCGCGCGCCCACGGCCACGTCATGACGACGGTCAAGACGACGAAGACGAGGAAGATGAGCGATTCGCGCAGAAGCGCATCGCGGCGTTTCGACGTAAAGAAGGAGCGCAACAAGACGTTTTCAGTAGTCCTTATAATTTTAATGACGAGCGTGGAAATGAGTTCTGACGAGTTGGCATTTTCGCACGCGAAATGCTACGGTCAGTTTTCTCCTTAAAGGAAGCCGGTAGAGTATACGCGTCTCCGAGAGAGTTTATAAGCCGTCCCCGTGCAGCCGTTTTAACGACCAATCCCAGAGAGGCGAAATCGCGCGTTGACCATTAACGCAGAAGATACGTTAGCGACCGAAGTTCCCGTCGCCGCCGCCGCGCGCCGTGCCGATGTTCACGACCCACCGACGGGCGGAATCTTCGGCAAACCGCGCGGACGCGAAACTCTCCGGCGCATCACGCGCGACGGGAGCGTGCGCGCCGCGCTCTCGGCCTTCGTGCTGACGCGCGTGCTCGTCATCGTCGTCATTATTCTGACCGCGCAATTCCAACGCGTCGCCACCGGCTCCTATGACGAGACGCGCGAAGTCTATCTCTCTCTGACCAAACTGCCCGTCTCGCGTCTGCTCCGTCATGCCGTGCTCGTCGCAGACGTAAATTGGTATTTGACCATCGTCGAACACGGCTACACGAAAGAGGAATTCAACACCGAAGGCAATCGCAACTGGGCGTTTTTTCCGCTTCATCCGCTGTTGTGGAGTTGGGCGTCGTCCGTCACGGGCGAGTATCTGCTGACGGGCATGACGCTCGTCGCAATCCTGCTACTGCTCTCGCTTATCCTGTTGCACAAGACCGTGCTCGCCTTCGGTTACGATGAAGGGGTCGCCGACCGCACCGTCTTTTATCTCGCGGCGTTCCCCGTCAGTTACTTCTTTTCGTTGCCGCTCACCGAATCGCTCTTTCTCTTTCTGACGGTCGCCAGTTTCTACGCGGCGCGGCGCGAGCATTGGTGGCTCGCCGCCGTCTTCGGCGCATTGGCGTCGGCCACGCGCGTCACGGGCGTCTTGCTCTTGCCCGCGCTTATTTTGCTCTACTGGCAAACTTACCGCCGCATCTGGCCGCCGACCCATTATCTCGTCCTGTTTATCATCCCGTCGGGACTCTTCGCCTTCATGTGTTATCTCTACACCATCACGGGTAACGCCTTCGCCTTCAAAGACGTACTCGTCACGTGGGGTCGGCGTCCGACGTTTTTCCTCATGACGCTCATCGACTATTTCCGCGACCCGTTTCTCATCGCTTCGCCGTGGGACTTCCGTCTCATCAACTACGCCGCCGCCGCGCTGGTCGTCGTCTGCGGCATCGTCCTCGTCAAGTGGCGCGCGTGGTCATTGGCCTTTTACACGCTCGCCTCATCGTTCGTGGCGCTCTCATCCGGTCTATTGCAATCGCAGGCGCGTTACGCAATGGTCGTGTTTCCTGTTTTTATCACACTGGCAGCGGCGGCGGGCAAGCGCCCGCGCCTCGACCAAGCGATTCGCACCGCATCGCTCGTCTTACTCTGTCTGATGACCCTGCTTTTCGCCATGCGTTTTACCATCGTGATGTCGTAAATTTGTTAATCGTCCGTGGTCAGTCGTCAATCGAAAGAGCAGGTTTTATTTGGAAGCAAGCCGAAACTGGCAGCCCTTTTTCTTATTCAAAAATGAAAATAATCGTCTTTATCGTGACCGCGTTGATTCAACTTGCCGTCGCCGCCATCAGTTTTTTCATGTTGCTGCTGGGACTCAACGGCTTCACCGAGAAACAGAGCACGCCGAGCCTCATCCTTTACATTCTTCTCGGTTTGACCAGTGCTGTCGGACTCGGCGTTGCGAGTGCCTACATGGCGCGACGGCTGGTTGAGAAACAAACGCTCGGCAGTTTCGGAGCTTCGGCGGTTGCCATTATCGGTTCTTCGATTGTGGGCGCGATAGTTTTGTTCATCGGCTTCATCGTCGCCGTCCTGCTCGCATCAATGATGCGCGGATGGAAATAGAAGCGGTCGCATCAAGACGATTTTATTCGCTATTCATCATTCAAATTTAATTCATAGTCATGAAACTGGCCTACTTCAGCCCCTTTAACCCGCAGCAATCCGGCATCGCCGACTACAGCGAAGAACTGCTGCCCTATCTCGCCGAAGGTGCGGAGATTGACCTCTTTGTCGAAGGCTTCCAACCTGCCAACAAAGAGATACGCACGCGTTTTCGTTGCTTCGATTACCTACGCGACCCGTCGGCGCTCGCACGACTCGAAGACGGCTATGATGCCGTCCTCTATCACATCGGCAACGACCATCGTTATCACGCTGGCATCTACGACGTGGCGCGGCAGCATCGCGGCATCATCGTCTTTCACGACTTCGCCTTGCAGACTTTCTTCATCGGTCTCGCACGCGCACGCCGCGACATGAACATCTATCTGGATGAAGTCGAAGCCTGTCATGGCGGACGCGCGCGCGCGGAAGCCGCCGAAGCCTTCGCGCGCGGCACGCTTCCGTGGTACGCCGAAACGCCGCTCGCCTTTCCGCTCAACGCGCGTCTCGCACGCGCGGCGGAAGCCATCATCGTCCATTCCGAATGGAGCCGCGAACGTCTCGCACAGGTCGTCCCTGCCACGCCCATCGCGCGCATCAACCATCACATCACCGCCCGCGCCGCCGCAGAAGCGACCGCGACGCCTTTAACCACCCGCGACGAAAGCAACACGCGCGCCGGACGCAACGCCGCCGTCCAGATTGCTTCCTTCGGCCTTATCACGCCCGACAAAGGCATCGAGCGTGCGTTGCGTGCGCTCGCCGCGCTCGCGCCCGACCATGATTTTCATTACACGCTCGTCGGCGCGCCCAACCAATTCTTCGACGTGCGCGAACGCATCAGCCACTACGGTCTCGACGACCGCGTGAGCATCACGGGCTACGTCTCGCTCCCAGAGTTTGAGCGCAGAATCTCGGAGGCCGACATCGCCGTCAACATCCGCGAGCGCACCAACGGCGAAACGTCCGGCAGCCTCTGTCGCATCATGGCCGCCGCCGTGCCCGCCATCGTCTCCAACGTCGGGTGGTTCTCAGAGTTGCCCGCCGACGCGGTTATCAAAATCGACATGGATGAATACGGCGACGCGCTGCTCCACGCCTATCTCAAACGCCTGATTGAAGACGCGCCGCTGCGTCGTGCGTTAGGCGCAAACGCGCGCCGACACGTCCTCGCCGAACACACCATCGAACAGAGCGCCGCAGGTTATCTCGCTTTCATACGTGAGGTTGCCGACGGGCGCGTCCGTCGTCGCTTCGTCGGCGGCGTCTCGACCGAAGCCGCGCTGCTCGGCATCGACGCGCGCCAAGACGACGCGCTGCTCCGCACGGTCGCCGTAGAAGTCGCCACGCTCGCACCCGCACACGCCTTCACGCACGACCGTCCATCTCACAACAACAACGGCACCAACATGACAAACTCCAACACCGACCCACACGCAAACGATTCACGAAACGACGCCGACGCGGGCACCCCGTCTGCGTCTTCATCTTCGGATTCAAACGTTTCATCCGCAAATTCGACGGCTTCGTCTGCGGATTCAAACGGTCGTTTGCCCAAAATTGAGGGCATTGATTATGCGCGTGCGGCGATTGAGTATCCGCGCAAACTCGACGCCGAGCGACATCATTATCTGCTCACCAAGCCGTTTTATAATCTCGCCAACAAACCGCCCAAGCACACGGGCGACGGCATGGACGCCGAAACGCACCGCCATTTCTGCGACTTCGCCAACATGGCCGTCGCTCTCGCGCTCCCCGCTGGAGGGCGTCTGCTCGACGTGGGCTGCGGCTCCGGCTGGTTGTGCGAATACTTCGCGCGCCTCGGCTACGACGCGACGGGCATCGACATCAGTCCTGATTTAATCGAGATGGCTGAAGACCGTCTGCGTCGCATCACCTACAGCGTTGACCACCGGACGCCGCTCCGCTATCGCTTCCAGACACACGACATCGAAACCGCGCCGCTCGATGAAACCTTCGACGCCGTCGTCTGCTACGACTCGCTCCACCATTTCGTTGACGAGCGTGCGGTCATTCGTCATCTCGCGGCCATGCTGCCCGTCGGCGGTCTGCTGTTCGTGCTCGAAGGCGACCGACCACCCACGGGTTCACCGACCGAACAGGAACTCATCGGCGTGATGGAGGAATACGAAACGCTCGAATCGCCTTTCAGCCCCGTCTATCTACGCAGTCTGCTCGACGAGCATGGGTTCGCCGTCGTCGGCGATTTCGTCAGCATCAACGGTCTATTTGAACGCGAACTATTGAAGACGGCGGACGACGATGATGCGGAAGGCGAAAGTTATCTCCCCGTCAGACCGGAGGCGGTTAACTACCTGCTATGCAAGAAAGTTGCGGAGGGTGCGCCCGCCGCGAGCGTGCCGGATAGCCGCGCGCCCTCGGTGCTGCGCGCGAATCTGGCGCTGCTCGAACCGTGGACGGAGCGCGTCGCGGCAGGCTCGGAGATTCGCGTCCGCGTCGAAATCACGAACACGGGCGACACGCTCTGGTTGACTGGCCCCGCGACGCGACGTGGCGCGGTGATGCCCGCCGTGAAGTTGTTTGACGCCGACGGCAACAAACTTCGTGAGCGTCATGGCGTGCCGCCGCTGGCGCGCGTCGTCGCTCCGGGCGAGAGCGTCCGCATCACGATTGAGGAACATGCGCCGGACGCGGCGGGCGAGTATCAACTAAAGATTGATATGGTGGCGCAGCACGTCGCATGGTTCGAGCAGAGAGGCTCCGAACCGCTCACGCTCCGCTTCGTGGTCGGCTAAAATCTTCTTGCGGGCGTCGCCTTTTCGCCGTTTCGCGGACGCGAATCGCGCCTTGAATAAACACTTGAAAGTGCGCGGGCAACGCCGGAGCGGGCGGGCGTCGTCCAAAGAAATGCCTTTTAGTTACAGGCATTTGCGGCTGCCGTAAGTCTTGGTTGACAAACCTTTTGCCAGTGTCTAAACTGAATTTCGGTCGTGACGGGAGCAGCCCCGCTCCCGACTACAGTTGAGCGACCGTCTCGCTAAGCAAATTTAAGACAAAAACTCTCCTCCTACCGTCTAAGCATTTTGGGAGCAAAACGCAATGCGAAAGCTTTTCATCACCTGTCTCGTCGTGGCGCTCAGCGCGATTGGCGCATTGGGGCAAAGTCAGTCAGCGCCGACACTCCGCATTCAGACCGAAGCGCCGAGTCTTCCCTCCGAACTCTTCTACGGCAACACCAGAGTCAAGCCTCTGCGTCTGCGTCCCGGCACCAACGTGCCGATTACAATCTTTGACGCAGACTTCTTCGTGCAGCAGCAATACGTCGATTTCCTGAGCCGCTTCCCAGACCAGAGCGGTTTCAATTTCTGGTTCAATCAAATCGCCGGCTGCGGCACCAACGCCGGATGCATCGAAGAGAAACGCATCAACACTTCCGCTGCGTTCTTCCTCTCGATTGAGTTCAAGGAGACGGGTTTTCTCGTCCATCGTTTGCAGAGGGTGAGCTTCGGCACACTGCCGCGTTACGCCGAGTTTATGCCGCAAGTCCGCCAGATTGGCAACGGCGTCATCGTCAACGTCGGCAACTGGCAGCAGCAATTAGAATCCAACACGCAGGCGTTTCTCAACGCGTGGGTGAGCCGCAGCGACTTTCAGGCGGCCTATCCCGCATCCATGACGCCCGCCGCCTATGTCGATAAACTGATTGCCACCGCAGGCGTCGCGCCCGCAGACGTTAATCGTGATGCGCTCGTCGCGGGTTTGACCAACGGCAGCGAGACGCGCGCCACCGTGCTTCGCAAAATCGCTGAGAGTCAGGCCGTTTCCAACAAAGAAACCAACTCCGCCTTCGTCTTGATGCAATACTTCGGCTACCTCCGCCGCAATCCCAACGACGCGCCCGACACAGACATGCGCGGCTACGATTTCTGGCTCAAAAAACTCAACGAGTTCGGCGGCGACTTCAAACGAGCCGAGATGGTCAAAGCCTTCCTCGTCTCCGGCGAATACAAAGATAGATTCTAAGACGCGCAACAACTCGCTAAACCGACGAAGGCCAGCTTTGACGTAAAGCTGGCCTTCATCTTTTTCACGCGTCACGGCGTTCGGGTCTTACGCGTGCACGGCTTCCATCTCGTTTCGCTTCGTTACTTCGCTTCCCTTCCACGCCCGACCAATCTCTCAAGCACACGCCGCCACCCGCCCTCTTTCGACCCGAAGCCGAGCCACCAGATAGACAACACCGCCGCCATCAAGACCGAAACCAGGAATCCGTAAAGGACGGATTTCGGCCTGTAGACAAAGCGGACTTCGTGTGTGCCGGGAGCGAGCATGATGCCGCGTTGGTTGTAGTTGACGCGCAGGATGTCTACGTCGCGCCCGTCCACGGATGCGCGCCAGCCCGGATAATGATTCTCGCTCAAGACGAGCATCGACGGCACAGGAGTTTCCGCACGCACGTCGATGCGATTCGGCTCGTATCTCGTAATTTCGGCGCGTGTCTCGATGGCTTCCGTGCCGACGAGTTGCGTCGCGAGCGTTTCATCATGCAGCACGGTGCGTCGCGGTTCCCACGCGTGCGTATCGTCGAGTTTGCCTGTTCTAATAACTTCGAGCAGCGCGTCGTCCTTCATCTGCACGCTTTCGGTCGCCAACCAGACGCGTGGCAGAGCGCGCATGTTTTCGTAGAGCCACACGTCCTCAAACTCCGTCGTGCGCCGCCAGCGTTCGGCGATTGACGACTGCGCCGCCAGTTGCCCTTCGCTCTGCGACGGTAGAGCTTTGGTAAACCAAGCTTTACGCAGGGGCAACGCCGCGCCGCTCTCGTCGTCGATGAGCGACACGCGTTGCACGCTCAAACCTAGTTTCGGTGCGCGCGTATCGACGGCGACTTCGATTGAGCCGCCCGTGATGAAAACTTTTTCGGGAAGCACAAACGAAGCGACATAGGCGTGTCCCTGATAGTTGCCTTCCTTGTCTTCCACTTCAAAATTCGTGGCGACCGGAGCGCGTCTGTGACGAACGCTCTCACGCAATATTTTGCGGTCGTGCGACCATTCCGACGTGTCGCGTCCGGCGAGAACCGGAAACTCAAAGGTGCGCCCGTCTTCCGCGCGCAGACGCACGCGACCGACTGTGCTGCCGTCCGGCATCTCCACAGACCATGTAAGACTCGTTACCAGAGCGATGCGGTTCGCCTCGACGCGCGGCGTCACAAAAGCCAGACGCGCGCCCTCTTCGAGATTCGGCACGCCGATATTCTCTTCCGCGAAGAGGAAGTCGCCGAGTCGTTTGGTGGCGCGCAGGGCGGCTTGCTTCGGTTCCGCGTCCACACCTGCGTCGGGCGGATGCGCGAAGAGATAACGCACATTAAAGAGGTCAAGCGCGCGGCTCTCGCGCAAGGTCTGTTCCGGCGCGTCGAGGTCGCCCCAGAGCTTCATCCCGTCGGCCATGCGGCTCTGACGCGCGAGGCCGAAGCCGTCGTATCCGGCGGCATTCTCGACGCCGTACATCATGTATGTGTTGTGTTGGAGCGCCATCACGAACAGGAGGCTATCGACTTTGGAGGAGATGACGGTCGAATCGGGGTTGAAGGTTTCGCGAAACGTCAGAATCCTGTAGCGACCATCGTCGCCGCCTTCGCGTCGGCGCAGCGTTTCGACCGTCGTGGGCGTGTCCCAGAAGTTGTCTATCCAATATGGACTCGTCCGACGCCAGCCGCTCATCTGTCCCCACAGACTCAAATCAACCACTATCACGACGAGCAACAACACACACGCGCCGCGCCGCCCGCGCGCGAATCTCCACAACGCCCACAGACCGAGCGCGGCGACGATGACAGGCAGGAAAAGTTCCGGCGCGCGAAGGAAACTGACCTTCAAGGCGGGTCGTCCGAGTTGAAAATCGGCGGGTCGCCAAACGGTCACGACGAGGCACGTCAGTACGAAGACGATTGCACCGACGGCGAGCGCGGCAAACGTCGTCCTCTTTTCTTTGTGCGTCGATGCGATGGCGGTGATGGCGCGTCCGACGAGGACGGCGAGCGCGAAGTCGAGTTCCATCAAGTGTCGCGCCGGAACGCGAAACAGATTGAGGACGGGGATGTGATAGACGAGTTGATACAGGTCGTACGGCCAGAAACGCCCCAGTGCGAGCGCGAGCGCGACGAGTGCCGCGACTGTCCAGAATTTCGTGCGTGCATCGCGGCGGATGATGGGCGCGAGACATGCGAGCGCGAGCGCGGCGACGCCGACGTAACCGATATATTCGCCGTAGAAAGCCACGCCCGTGTACGGCGCGCGAAAGAGTGTGCGGTCGCCGCCGCCGAGAATGTAGGGCGCGAAGTAGGTTAGGAGAAACGAGGGTGGCATCGAGAAGGAACTGAAAAAATCATAACTCGCCTCGGCGCGCACGCTGTTGTGCATCAACTCAAGAGTCGGTAAGATTTGCACTGCCGCGAGCGTCACTCCCGTAGCCATCAACAACAGCGACCAGAGGTAGGGTCGTCGTCGTTCAACGTGTTCGCGTCGCGTCGCCATAAATATCGCATAGGCGGCGGCGAGCAGTAGCGAATAGGCGAGCGTCTGCGGATGTCCGGCGAAGGTTTGCAGTGCGACGGTGCAGGCCAACGTCGCGCCCCAGACGCGTCTGCGAGTCGCGGCGTAGCCGTCCATCGTCCACAGCAGCCACGGCAGCAGACACGCCGTTTGAATGACGTTGGTGTGGCCTATCTGCGCGACGAGAAAGCCGCTGAACTGCCAGATGAAACCTGTGGCGATTGCGCCCGCGATGTTTGCGCCTGTGCGTCGCGCGTAGAGATACGCACCGAGTCCGGCGAGCGCATAGGTTGAATACATGGCGAGGTTCATCGCCGTCGGCGCGTTGAAGACGAGAAAGAACCAGTTGAGCGGCAAGAGAATGCCGCCCTGCACGGCGGCGAGTAGTGGCATCCCGCCGAACAGATAAGGATTCCAGAGCGGCAGATGTGCGTCTGCAACGATGCGCGCCGCCGCGACGCGCAGAGGCAGATTGAAGGTGATACAGTCGCCTGAACAGAGGACGAGTCCGCCGTGTGCGGGCGAGAAAAAGTAGACGAGGGGCGCGAGCGCGACGAGCAACGCGGCGGCGTGCCCGGCTCCGAGACGCCCCAGAAGCGACCTAATTTTGATGGACGAATCTTTCATGCAGGAACAGAGCGTGGACGCGGCGACGTTGGCACATCATCAAGGCGACGAGCAAGGCGGTCTCTTTGAGACGTTGAGCCGCGCCGTCTCAAAGGCACGACGCGTCGTGGTCGCTCATAAAGCGGAGACGTTAGCGGCCTGCCTCCTGCTCTTGATGGCCGTCAATCTTGTCTCCGTCGTCGCGCGCAAGACCATCACTAATGATGAGATTGTTCACATTCCGGCAGGATACTACCATCTCGTTGACGGCTATTTCCAACTTAACAACGAACACCCGCCACTCGTCAAAATGTGGGCGGCGCTTCCGCTCCTGCTCATTCAGCCCAACGAACCGCCCGCGCCAAAGAATGACGACGAAAATTTCATGGAGCGCACGTGGGGCTTCCATGCACGCTTCTGGCCTGACAACAAGGCGCAATTCGACTCGATAACCTTCTGGCCGCGCATCATGATGCTGCCCATCACGCTCGGTCTGGGGCTGCTCATATTTATCTTCACGCGCCGACTCTTCGGTTCGCGCGCCGCGCTCTTAGCCGTGGCGCTCTACAGTTTCGAGCCGACGGTGCTCGCGCATGGTCGCATCGTTCATACCGATGTGCCAGCCGCCTGCGCCTATCTTCTCTTCTTCTTTGCGCTTCACGCATACGCGAGCGCGCCCACACTTCGCCGCGCGCTGCTCGTCGGGTTGGTCGCGGGTGTGGCCTTCGTGACTAAGTTTTCGATGGTCGTCGCGCTCTCGCCCGTGCTTCTGTGTCTCGCGCTCGCGGGGTTAATCTTTGCGCGACGTTTAGAGCGCAAGCGCGCGGAAATCTTGTTGCACGCGGGTCTCGCGGCGCTCGTCATTCTGCTGGTCGTCAATGCCGCTTACTACTTTCAAAGCCCGCCGATTGAGCCGTCCGATGTGAAATGGGTCGAGACGAAATCCGCCCCTGCTTTCAACGAGTTAATGACGAGTTTTCGCGTGCTGTCGAAGATTGTGCCGACCTATTTTCTATTCGGACTCTACAACGTCGTGATTCACAACCAGTACGGGCATGCTGCGTCGCTGCTCGGCATGCACAGCGATTTCGGTTGGTGGTATTACTTCCCCGTCGCCTTCGCGTTGAAGACATCGCTTCCGTTTCTGTTGGTGTCGATTGGCGCTCTGTTGTGGTCGCTGTGGAGGCTGCTGTTCAGACGCGATTGGCGGTTTCTCTTTCTCGTCGCGCCCGTAGTCATTTTCACGGCCTTCTCCATGACGAGTCATATCAACATCGGCATCCGCCACTTCCTTCCGGTCTTTCCCTTTCTCTTTATCATCGGCGGCGCATTGCTCGACCGACTATTGCAGGCAAGCCGCACTCGCGTCGCTTCATCTCGCGTCCGTCTTGTCGCTGCGACGGCGCTCGTCGTCTGCGTCTTGTCCTGGACATGCATCGAAGCACTGCGCGCTTATCCCGACTACGTGCCTTACATGAACCAACTCGCGCGCAGGCCGCACTGGGAATATCTCTCCGATTCCAACATCGAATGGGGCGACGACGCTAAGGCGCTGGCGGCTTATCTTCGTGCGCGCGGCGAGACGCAAGTGCGCGGCGCGATGTCGGGCGCGTGGGGCACGCTCAACTTCTTCGGCGTCCAACTCTACGACCTGATTGCGCCGCCCGACGTGAAACTCCCCGAAACACGATACGTCGCCATCGGCGCGAGTTTCTTGAACGGCTCGACCATCGCGGGTGGCGACGAGGGAAGCGGGCAGGGTCATGGCGCGAAACGCGTCAACAAATTCGCCGCCTACCGCACGCGCCAACCCGAAGCCATCTTCGGCGGCTCCATCTATCTCTACCGCGAGAAATAAAACAAGCGAATTTTGTTGTGAGGCGAGTTATCAACGTCAGCGGCGGTGAATTATTTAGTCGTGAGCCGATTAATCATGCAAGGGCGGCTTTTGCCCTTCTCTGCTTGGCTTCCTTGTAGACATCCAGCGTCAGACGCGCGGCGCGTTCCCACGTGAACCGTGCGGCGTGTTGTTGTCCGTCGCGCGAAAGACGTGTGCGCGTTTCTACGTCGTTGACGAGTTCGTGGATGAGGCGTGCGAGCGCGTGTGCGTCGTCGGGCGCGAAGAGTCGGGCGGCGTGTTGTCCGGCAGTTTCCGCGATGCTGGCGATGCGACTGGCGACGACGGGCGCGCCACAAGCCATCGCTTCGAGCACGGGCAGGCCGAAGCCTTCGTAGATGGAAGGATAGATGAAGGCGGTGCAGGACGAATAGAGCGCGCGGAGGTCGGCATCTGAGATGTAGCCTGTGAAGTGGATGAGTTCGCGGACGCGCGAAGCGGCGACGGACGCGAAGAATTCATCTGTCAGCCAACCCTTGTCGCCGACGAGGACGAGTCGAAGAGTCGGCTGCGGGGAGGAATTTTGCTGCGTCCATTCTTCAAAGGCGCGGAGGAGCGTCGTGAGGTTTTTGCGTGGTTCGATGGTTCCGACGGCGAGCAGGAAAGCGTCTTCGTGGCCGTCGAGGAGTCGGCGTCGCGTCTCGATTGTCTGATGTGCGGCGAGCGGGCTAAAGATGCGGCGCGGCGCTTCTGGCACAGCGACCACTTTGGACGGATTGACGCCGAGACGCTCGCAGACTTCGCCGCGGACGCTCTCGGTCGGCGTGATAATCATATCGGCGGTGCGCGTCATGAGCGGGAGGCGTCGGCGTGCGCGGCGGACGCGGCGCGCGATGTGCGTTTCGGGATGAATGAGATAGGCGAGGTCGTGGATGGTCAGCACAGTCGGGCAAGCGTGCCAGAGAGGTACGTCGTAGTTGGTGCCATGAAAGAGTTCGAGGCGGCGGCGACGTATGTAACGCGGCAGGCCGATTGACCACCAGTGGCGACCGACGACGCCGACCGCGACCCGCGACGCGCGCAGATTGGGCGGCAGCGGCGGCGCGGCTATGTCGTCTGCGAGACGGACGGGCGCATAACGCGAAGGGTAAGCCAGTTCAAATTCATCCGTGGGCGAGACGAGGGCGAGGGCGCGCGCGAGTTCAAAGGTGTAATGACCAACGCCCGCTCTGGTTTCGGTGAGCGGTATGCCGTCGAGTCCGATGTGCATGGCCGGGAACAGTTAAAAAGTGAGCAGCGAGCAGTAAGCAGTATGTAAAAAGCAGAAAGCAGCGAGCAGTTAGGAATTTTTCTGCTCACTGCTCTCTGCACACTGCTCACTCTTTAGTTAATGGTGATACGCGGTGCGCTGTCAATCGGACGACTGGTGAACGTGACGCCGCCGATGGTGACAGAAATAACGACGGTCGAATCGCCGGAAGCGGCGAGGTCGGGCGAGAGACGCACGATGAGTTCGTCAAAACCGGCTGTGTTCGACGGCCTGACGGCCACAATCCGGTCGCCAGTGAGCGTCACGTCTTTCGCTCCCTTGATTTGAACGCTGACGGAAGCGCCCGTCGCGCCGAGCGTGACGCCGCGCATACCCGTGACGAGAAACAGCACTTCGGTATCGACCGTTTCGGTCTCGGTCAGGCTACACGTGCCGTCGGCGAGAACTTTGCGTCGCGTCGTCTGGACGTTGAAAGGCTCGGTCATGGTCGGCGTCGCACACTTGTCTGTGGCGTTGAAGGCGGCGGCACGACCGCCCGCACCGTTGGTTGTCGTCCAGATGTCGGGTTGCGCTGCGTTGAGAACGAGCGAACTGCGTATGAGCGTGTTGGAGTTCCGGTTGTAAACGACCACGCGCGCGGGCGTCGTCGAAGCGGCGAGCGCGGGCGGGATGACGAAGTTGATTTGCGTCGGGCTGACGAAATAGAGACCCGCTGCCGCGTTGTTGAAAGAGACGGAGACGCCGTTGAGTTCGATGGGCAGTTGCGGGCGGCGGTCGGTCGTGCCGTTCGCTTTGTCCACTTCCCTGACCGACGGCGCGAGCGCGACCGTGGCCGAACGACCGATACCAACCATGCCGGGAGCAAGACCCGTGACGGCGACCGACGGAGGCGTCGGCGCAGGACTCGCGCTGACGACGGGACGCAGGCTCGCGCCCGTGAGAAATTCGAGCGGCCCCGGCGAAGCGGCGGGCGAAGGCGACGGCGCGGGTGTGACGCTCTCAGCAAGCGGCACCAACAGGTAATAAGCCTCGAAGGAGCCGTCGGCGTTGCCGAAGCCGAACTCGGAGTTGGCATAGCTGAAAGCCACACGTTGCGTCGTCTCGGACGGAAGCGGACGCGTCTCGGACGGGAGCGAGCTTGAGGGCACGGTCGTCAATCGCCGGAAACTCTGCGTGGCGGTCGGCGATGCGGGTATCGGCGACGAGAAGATTTGGATGCGGCTTTCGGGATTAAGACCCTCTGCGGCGGTCGGCGGCGCGGAACCATCGGCGCGGAAGTTGAGCGACGAGGCGAAAACAATCTCCTGACCGTTGCCCGTGAAGGTCGGGAAGCGCAGCACGTCGCCACCCGAAGTGGTACGCGGTCCGACGAGCGTGTAACTGTTGGCATCGACGTTGTAGAGATAGGTGCCGAGAAAATTTTGCAGCGTCGCGCTGGCTGTGCCCGTCGCACTGATTTCCGCGGTGGTTTCAAAAAGCAGAAACTTTCCGTCGGGACTCAGACGACGACCGGGGCTGAGCACGTTGACGTTGCGCCCCACAGTGTCGGGCGGCGTGCTGGTCACGCGTCGTAGAGAATCGGCGACGATGGCGCTACCGTTGAAGCCGATGGTGTAGATTTCCGCGTTGCCACGATTCGCTTCCGCTTCGGCGGTGATGCCGTTGCCTGTGTAATCGGCGGTGGAGATAAAAGCGATGGTCTGCCCGTTGGACGAGAGCGACGGGTTGGCGTTGAAGACGCGATTAATCGCCACATTCGGATTCGTTGAATTCGTGATGCGATAGAGTTTGCCGCTCACGGTGTCGCCCGCGATGCGTGTAAATGCAAAGATTTCAGGATTCAAATCGGTGTTTGAACTCTCGCCGCCGTTTTCGGTCGTCAGGTTGCGCGATGAAACGAAGGCGACGACCGAACCGTTGTCGCTGATGGAGGGAAAACGATTGTCGTCAACCATGTCGGGCGCGATGCCGCCTGCGCCTGGCGAGGGCGGACGACTCGCGGCGGTGCGTGTGATGCGAAAGAATCCGGTTTCGCTCGTCAGTTCGACGGTCGCCACTTCGGAGCCGCTCGATAGGTCGGGCACATCCGCGTAGTCGGGAATCCTGTAGAGAAAGATTTCCTGATTGCCGTCGGCTTTGAGTTGCGTCTTGAAATTGTTGCCGTCGAATCTGTAGGGCGAAGTGGTATCCGATACGGTGTCGGTCGAATAGGCGTTCGACTGGAAAACAATCCACTTACCGTCGCGGCTCAATGCGGGTCGATTGTTGCTGACTTCGACTTCAATGTTGGTCGAGAGGTTGGCCGGAAGACTGGTATTAACGAGCGCGCTCTTGGTATCGGTGATTTGAAAAATGCGGCGCTGCGCGTAGTCGAAAAGGAAAATCTCACGGTTGCCGTCGGCGTTGTTGCGCGCGTTAGACCTCGTAGTGGCGATGTCGCCGGACGATTCGATGACGACGAAGCGACCGTTGTTGGACATATCCCATGCGTAAGAGTTGTTGGGGAGCGGCGTGCCCGTGGGTGTCGGGGATGGCGACGGGGTTGGAGTCGGCGAAGCGGCGGGCGTCGGGGTCGGCGCGGTCGAAGTTATTTGAAAAACAAAACTGTCGGGCGTCGAACTGGAAAGCTGCGCCTGCACGGACGAGAGTGCGCCGACGAGAAAGATGAACGCGATAATGGCGGCGCTCGACAAACGAAAAGCTTGCTTCACAAAAAACCCTCCGAACCGGATGAAAACCATTTTAGATAAAACCAAAGGGAGACTGACTTTGCTTGCAGTGCACGCGCGCCCGGACAGGCGCAGGTGGAGTCAAAGAATACGCATTTTACGCGGAAGCCTCACACAAGCGCAAGCAACGCAAGCAATGAGCGCGGAGGGACGAGAGATGAAAGCAAACTTCATCACACATCTCTCCGCCCTCATTCCTGTTTTTCACTGTCCGAAGCGTTGTTCGTATTCGCCGGAAGTGATAAAGGCGCGCACCATCTGCGACGTGATGTAGTTGCCGCCGTGGTTGTTCAGTTTGGTCAGCCAGAAATTATAGCCGCCGAAATCGAGATTCAACTCCGGCGCGTCGTAGGGATTGCGACGCATGTAACCGAAATACTGCATCAAGACAAAGGCGCGGTTGTACTGCCGACTCGTAAACAACGCATTCTCGGCCACCTCGCGCAATGCCTGCGCGCGTGGAAGTCCGGCGTTGATGCGGTTGACGAGGCTGTCGCGCTCGGCGGGCGTGAGCGAGTTGTCGGTGTTGGCATTGAGACGGTTGACGAAATCGAGGGCGCTCGTTCCCGTCGGGTAATTCAAGAGGAACAAGGGACGCGTGACGAACTCGTTGACGTAGGCTTGCGTATTCGCCTCCAACTGCTGCTGCCAGTTGCCCTGATTGACGATGATGCCGCGCCCAATCTGCTGCGTGTCGGGCAAAAACTCTCGTAGCGTGAGCGGAACAACGCGCGGGTTATCCGTCTCGCGGATGCGCGCGCCGTAGGCGGCCTGATACATCTTGTAGACGAAATAGCCCGTCTGCTGAAATTCGGTCGAGACGAAGAAGGCCGCCGAGACATTATCGCGGCACACTTGCAAGTCGGGGTTGCCGCAGTTGGTCGCTTGATTCATCCAGAAGCTGAGGCCGCCCGCGTCGGGTTCGCGGTTAAAGAAGTCGATGTAGTGCTGTCGGACGAAAAACTGCGCGTTGAAGGTCGCGGCTTTGACGGGGTTCGCGCCGTTGCCCGCGTCTTCGCTGATGATGCGGACGAGCACGTTGTTTTGCGCGTCGAGCGTGGCTCCTGCGACGTTGCTGAGAGCGACGTTGAAGGTTTCCACAGTTTCATCGAAGACATCGTTGGCGAGAAAGATGTTGACGGTCTTGGTCGTCTCGCCCGCAGCGAAACGCAACGTGCCGAGCGCGGCGGAGTAGTCGGAGCGGTCGGAAGCCGTGCCGTTGGTGGTGGCATAGTCAACGGTTGACGCGCCGGACACATCGCCCGAACGCATGACGGTCAACTGAACGCTGCCCGCCGTTTCGCTGACGCTGACGGGGAGCGAGGCGTCGAACTTGATGGAAGGCAGCGCGGGCGGCGGCGGTGTGGTGGTGGAATTGATGCGTCCCCACCACGTCGCCCAACGTCCGGCGCTGGTCGGTGCGGCGAAGGTATCGCGCGGCGCGGCATATTCCTGAATCGTCCACATCGTCGTGTCGTCCACGGGGTCAACGACCGTCGCGCTGTAGTCGCCCCAACGATTGCGGTCTTCAGAGACTCTCGCGTAAACGTCCTCACCGGCTTTGAGCAATGCGTCGTCGCGCGTGGTATTCGGTGGGTCGCCAGCCGCGCGGTAAGAGTAGGCCGCGCTCGCGTACTCGGAGGCGCGGAAACGCGAATAGCCAATCAGCACGTCGTTATTCTTGTTCACGGTGATGCTGGGAAAAGAATAGAAGGTGTTGCCGGAAGGGTCGTCGATGCGACCGCGTTGGATGACGTTCTCAATCGAGGGGTTAATCTCCCACCATTGGACGGCGCTGCGTGTCGAGCTACTACCAGCCGGAAGGAAGACCGTCTGCGTCGCCCACAGCCGACCATTGCGATAGACGACGCTGTGCATGCGCGAATCGTTGGCCTGAATCTTCTGCGTCGTGCCCAACTGCGGCGCGAAGTCGCTTGAGTTGTTGACGGTCGGCGGGTTGCTCGCCCACGGGTTGGGCGTTGAGAGAAGATGCACCGAAGTCGATGTCGCAAAGTTCAGCACGGGCACAGACGGCAAGCCAGTGATGCTGTAGAAACGCAGATAACCCGACCCGCCGGAATTGCCATTCCAGTTTTGCAAGAGATACAGGGTTTCGAGATTCGGGTCGAGCGTGATGGCAGGCACCATCGTGCCGCCGACGTTGGGCACTTGTATCTCGGTGTAAGGATTGTTGAATCCGGCATACATGGACGGTTTATCGAAGACCCATAACTGCGAACGGAAAGGCACGGCGGGCGCAACGTCGGGGTCGTTGTCGAACATGTTCATGTGGACGACAATCCAGTTTTTGTTGAAGCCGATGCTTGGAAAATCCGCCCACGACAGGTCTGCCGCATCAGCATCGACGCGGTAGAGTTTCCAGTTGCCCGTCGGGTCGCCAGTCATCGAGACGCCAATCAAGACAGACGAAGCAGCCGAACGACGCGTGGCGCACGAAGTCATGATGAAGCGTTGCGCGTAGGGGTCGTAGAGCACTTTCGGGTCGAAGACATCGGGCGGCGCGCCGCCGTTGATGCCGTTCCAGAACGCGGCCTGACTCATGCTCAAAACGACGTTGCCATTTCTGTCCTGCACGCCGAAACGACCGTTGAGCACCGTCACAAGATGATTGATGCCGACCGCTCCGTGCGTGTCGGGCGGGTAATGACCCGTGTAACCGAAGGCGCGAAAACTCGCGGCGGGCGCGGGCGAAGGGGCAGACGCCTCCTGCTGTTCGGCGGGAACAGAAGAAACGGCGTCGGCTGACGAGGAAGTGTCCCGCGTCACGGTCGCGCCTTCGGGCACGGGCAACTCGCGCGGCATCGGGTTGGGCGGCGGCACGAATTCGCGCGGTTCATCCACCGACGCCGACGCAGGCGACAGAGCCTCCTGTCGCGCAAGGTCTGCCGCATTGACGACGGCAACACTCACGGCGCTCTTTTGCACACCCTGCAACTGCCCTTCGCCCTGTGTGTCTTGACGCGTGGTGGTGGCGGTTGTCGTGGCGACGCGGCGTTTGGGGGTCGTCGTGGTGCGCGCCATGAGCAGGGACGGCGCAAACGATGATTGGATGAGCGCCGCGAGTAGAAAATATTTCAGAAGGTTGCCGTTCTTTTTCAAAGCCTTACTCCGAATTCCGATGAGGGATGCAAGATAGAGAAGAAATTGATTCATTAGCTCGTCGGCTCATTGATTCATTCTTTGTCCGCTTCTCTGAAATGAGTCGCTGAACCGATGAGGCGCTGAAGCAATTTCTTATCGTCATGTTTAGTTGTTGCCGAAGCGTTGACGGTACTCGCCCGAAGTGATGAAGCCCTTGACCATCTCGGACGTGATGTAGTTGCCGCCGAACTGGTTGAGTTTGTTCAACCAGAAGTTGTAGCCGGAGAAATCTGTATTGGGCGCGTCGTTGGGATTCCTCCGCAAGTAGCCGAAGTATTGCATCAAGACGAAGGCGCGGTTGTACTGCCTGCGCCCAAACTCCGCGTTCTCTGCGACGGCGCGCAAGACTTGTGCGTGAGTGAGTTGCCCCGCGCTGAGACGATTCACCAAATCATTGCGCTCGTCGGGCGTGAGCGAGCCATTGCCGTTAATGGCCGTGTTGTTGTTCAGCGCATCGACGTATTCGGCGGGCGTCATCGAGAAATAGGGCGCGAACGCTTGCGAGGTGACAAACTCGTTGACGTAGTTCTGCGTGTTCGTCTCCAACTGCTGTTGCCAGTTGCCTTGATTGACGATGATGCCGCGACCTATCTCCTGCGTGTCGAGCAGGAAGGTGTGGATGTGCAGGCGCTCGCCCGTGTTGTATGCCGCCTGATGCATGCGGTAGACGAAGTAGCCCGTCTGCTGAAACTCGGTCGAGACGAAGAATGCCGCCGAGACGTTGATGCGCCTGACTTCACGACAACCGACGTTTGCGCCGCATCCCTCAATCTGGTTTGTCCAGAAGGCGAGGCCTGAGGCGTCGGGTTCGCGGTTGAAGAAATCGACGTAGTGCTGACGAACGAAGAATGTCGAATCGTCAATCGGGTTGGGCGCACCGCCCGCGTCGTTGTCGGTGATTTGGACGGTGACGGCGCTTGTGCCGCCGAGCGATGTGCCGATGGTTGTCCTCAGTTCGACGAGGAGGGCTTCGGTCGGCTCGGTGTAGACATCGTTGTTGATGAAGACCTCGAAGGTCTTGGTCGTTTCGTTTGCGCCGAAGCGCAACCAACCGCGCGCGGTGTTGTAGTCGGAACGCTCGGATGCAGTGAGATTCGCCGTCTGATAGGCGACTCTGGCGGGCTGCGACGTGTCGCCCGTGCGCGAGACGGTGAACTCGATGCGTCCGATGCTTTCATCAACGGTCAGGTTAGATGCGCCGAACTGGACGGTGTTCGGCCCGGCGTTCACGTCGTCGTTGACGATGGTGACGGTGGTGGTGCTCGGTGTGCCTAAGCCGGAATTGGGCGAAGGGCTGCTGAGAATGATGTTGAAGGTTTCGTCCGGCTCGACCGTGTTGTCGTTGATGAGCGGCACGATGAAAGACTTGCTCGCTTCGCCGACATCAAAAGTCAAGACGCCGCTGGTCGCGATGAAGTCGGAACCGGCGTTGGCGGAGCCGTCGCGCGTCGAATAGTTGACGGTGTAACGTCCGAGAATCGGCATGCCGCCGGGTGTGTTGGCGGGACGCGTGACGGTGATGCTGACGGCGCTGTTGTGTTCGGGCGCGGCATAGTTTGCCGTGGAGAATTGGAAATTGAAATTCGGCGCGGGCGGACGCGGCGTGAAGGTCAGCGTCGGCGCGTTGGTCAGAGATTTGAAGGCGGACTCCGACGTGTGCGAAGCGACCGTGTAGGCTTCGGGCTGACCCGCCGAGATGCCGACGACGGGAAGGAGATTCGTGTTGGTCGGTGCGCTCTGCCCGTTGCCGTAGCGCATCTGAATCGTGCCGTCGCTGCGGAGTTCGATTTCAAAGTTGATTGGACGCTCGCCGCGACCCGTGCCCTCCGTGTCGTAGGTCACGCCCTGCCAGCGAAAGATGATGCGATTGGCGTCGGGTTGCACGACGTACACGTCGCCGCCCGCCGAACGGTCGGTACGCAAGTCGTCCCACATGCCGGCAATCATGGGCAGCAAGTTCAAGAGTTCGATGCTGCTGCCCGCGTCGGCGGCAATCTCGCCGGGCGCTGGCTGCTGGCTGCGCTTGGGAGGCGTGGTGAAGTACAACGCGCCGTTGGTCGAGATATTGACGGTGGAACGCGTCTGCCCGAAGAAGGGGAAAGCGAAAGGCAACGGGTAGTTTTCTCTGTAGCGGTCGTCGCCGACGAGTTGGAGCGGTGTGCCGCCCGACGTGAGCGCGCTCGCGCCGCTCTGCGTCACCGTGTAAGGGTTGACCGCGCTCGTGTCGTTGACCTGCGAGAGGTAGACGCCGTTGCTGCTGTTGGCTCCCACCCTATCGAACGTACGCACGGAAACCGTCCCTTGCACGGTTTGATAAGGAATGTTGACGGTCGCCGTTTCCTGCGAGCCGGGTGCACTGGGAATCTTGGTGGCGAGCAGGATTCTGCCGAGTGGGAAGTTCGGGTTGGAGATGGTGATTTCGTAGAGCGCCGCGGCGGTTCCGCCGTTGCCGTCGTCTCCGGGCGCAGTCCACGCGAGCGTCATGGCGCGTCCCTGTTGGCTAACGATGCGGAGGTCGGAGATGTTGCCGGGCAGCGTGTTGTCGTTGGCACCGATGGCTTGCAGAGAGCGATTGACGTTCAAGCGTCGTTGCGAATAGACCTTGCCGGAGAGCGACGTGAGCGGGTCGCCATTGTAGACGAGCGAGTTGCGTAGACGCTGGACGGATATGTCCGGGTACTGCGCGAGGATGAGCGCCGCCGCGCCCGCGACATGGGGCGATGCCATCGAAGTGCCGCTGAAAAACTCATAAGTGTTGTGCGGCGTGGTGCTGTAAATTCCGCGACCGGGCGCGCCCATCTTGACTACCTCCGAGGCGAAATTTGAGAAGATAGCAATCTGGTCGAAACGGTCTGTGGCGGCGACGGAGATGGTGTGCGGGAGGTCGTAGTCCGAAGGAAAATGCGGCGAGATGGCGTTGTCTGTCGTGTTGTTGCCCGCCGCCGTGACGAAGAGAATGCCGGACGACTGTAAAGTGGCGATGGTGTCAAACTCCGACTGCGACGCGAATTCGCTGCCGTAACTATTGTTTAAGACGCGAATGTTCGCGCCTCGCGCGCCGCCCGTCTGCAACCAGAGGTCGCGCATCATCTTGGCGTAGCGATAAGCGTTGATGGCGTCGGCGGCGCTGCCGCCGGGGTCGCAGTTCGGATTACTGTCGGGACATTCCTTCGGCAGAATCTTCAAGGACATCAGGCTCACTTGCCAGTTCACGCCAGAGACGCCCGTGCCGTTGTTGCCGACTGCGCCGATGGTTCCGGCGACGTGCGTGCCATGTGCATCGGTCGTGTTCTCGCCCGCCGCGCCGTCGTAGACGCTCCCGTCGTTATGATAGAAATCCCAACCGTTGATGTCGTCGATGTAGCCGTTGGCGTCGTCGTCGCGACGGTTGCCCGCGATTTCGGCGGTGTTGCGCCAGATGTTGGCTTGCAAATCCTGATGGTTGATGTCGATGCCTTCGTCAATCACGCCGACGACGACGCTGCGGCTGCCAGTCGTCGTGTTCCAAGCGAGTTCGGCGTCGATGTCGGAGCCGGGATTGCCTGCGGCCTGCTGTCCTGTGTAGTCGTTGAAACCGACCTGTCCGGTATTTCTGAGCGCCCACTGTTCGCCAAAACTAGGGTCGTTGGGCAGCGCATCCTTGCGGCGGATGTAGTTCGGCTCGGCGTAGAGCACGTCGGGGCGTGCGTTGAGCGCGTCGATGGCTTGGAGCGTCTCATCCGGCGCGACGCGCGCGAGGCGCAAACCCTCGACGAGTTCCGAGCCGCCAAAAGTTTCGACCGCGATTTCGATGCGCTCGCCGCCCGGCGTCGCAAGTTGCAGCGACGCGTCGGCGTCCTCCGATGCCACGCTCGCCGTCGCTTCGTCGCGGAAGCGCACAAGCACTTCGCCAGCGACGTATGCGTCCGATGGCGGCGGATATTTCGCATTCTTAAACTTGTAGGAAGGGGCGACTGCGAGGGCGTGCGGAGCGGCAGTGTCGGCGGCGTTAGCGTGCGAGAGCGGCGGCAGCGCGACGGCCAGCAACATCAAACTCAGAGACAACGAAAGTGCGCGTCGCAAACCCGCGACGCGAACCACACGGCGAACCTTTGGCAAAAACGACATCTTCAGAAAATCTCCCGTCCCCTCTCAGGAAACGCAAAAAAAGGACGCGCCCACTCTGTTTTAATCAAGAATTTGAAGCATGACCGCGAGGCGCTCGCCATCCGTCCGAAATCGTCCAGACGCCGGACGATTGTGCGGAGAAAACCGCTTGACGGCACTTAAAAATTATAATTTCGGGTGTTGAAGCTGATTTGAACCGGCAGCCCTCCCGCTCTCAGAGTCTACGCGGGACGTGCCACCGGAGGATTTAGGATGAAAGCCGGACGGGGAGGTTCGACCACATGCGCGGCTCGTCGAAATCGCCGCCGACGCTATTCTACCTCATCCGCCGCAAATAAATAGAGTCAATGTCGGGGGTTTAAACAGACGCGGAGCACAACCGATAACAGACCGACCACTCAGATGCATTTTCTCGTCCCACGGATGCACCGAAATCGCCACTTTTTTCGCCTGAAAAGCCACTTTTACAAGCCTTTGCGCCTGTCACAACCATCGCCATGCACGACGTTTTTCATCAGTCGCCGAGCGGCGGCGCGTCCGTCGGTTTGTGTTAACGGAAGTGCTGGCCGATTTGTTCTGTGCCGAAGGTGCCGATGCCGTTGAGGCGGAAACTAAAGACGAGACGGTTTTCCTGCCGGAGTCCGACGTTGAAAGTGTGGTTTTGCGCGGTAATGGCGCAGCAGTCCCATGTGTAGCCGATGGTGGTGGTGGAATTGATGAGCGAGGAATTGCCGCGACCGGGGCGATTTTGAAAATCGAAGAAGAAGGAGACGCCACCATAGAGACCACGGTCGCGGTCGCCGACGAAAATCGACGGACTCAACTGCGAACCTTGCAACGTGCCCGGTTCGTTGCCGCGTATGTCGCTGAACTGCCGTAGGTCGGGCGCGAGCGTGACGGCACGCGTGTAGTAGAAGGTCTGAAATGCCTCGATGCGACGCACGACGGGCAAGGGGCGACGGATGCCGAAACTGACGGCGAGGTCGCGCAGGCCGCCGCCCTGACCGAGCGCGTCGATGTTGGTGCGGATGTCTGCAAAGAGGTCTCGGTCGGGCTGACTGGGCATGCGGATGCGCGCTTCGACGTAGAGCGGCGAGAAGCGACGCGGCACGCCGCCGTAGGTAAAGCCGGAGAAAGTGTTGATGGGATAAAACTGGTTGCGCTGGCCGGGAATGAGCGCGCCGCCGAAGGTGCGGTCGAAGAAATATTTCTGTCGGAGCGTGATGGAAAAAATCTCGAACGGCTGGCTCGACAGCGGCAGTCCGTCGGCGGCGTTGTTCTGCGCGCCCGTCGCGTTGCGGTTCGGCTCAGTGCCGTCGCGGTTCGTCGCGTCACGACCGACGCCGCCGTTGTTATTGGCGTCGCCGCTTCGACGGTTACTGGCGTTGCCGCCGATTCCTGCGACGACGGTTCTGCCGCTCACGTTTTCGGTCGAACGACGCGTGAAGAAACGATTGGTGATACCCCATTCGATTTCGTTGGTGTCGGCGATGGCGTCGAGCACGTCGAAGCGGATGATGCGCTCGAAGTTGGAGATGCCTTCGATTTTCCGGTAGGTGAAATAGGGTTCGATGGTGTGGCGAAAGAAGAAGGATCCGTCGCCGTGGCGGAAGTTGCGCGCGAGCACGGGCGTCCGTACGTCGAACTCGAATTCGCCGTAGCCGCGTATTACGTCGCGGTTGAGGACGAGACGCGTCAGAGGGTCGAGAGAATTTGAATAGTAAGTGGCATGGATGCCAGCGGTGGCGGTAGCGCGCCAGCCCGCGCCGAGGTCGAAGGGCACGGAGAATCGCGGATGAATGTCGAGACGCTGCACGATGGAGGGCGTGATAATCGGATTGCGATTGCCCTCCGCCTCGAACGCGCCCACGTCTTCCACAGTCTCCTTGCGGCTCACGCCTTCGATGCCGCCCTCGAACGAAAAATAGAGCGGCAGGCTTTGGATAAAGCCGAGGATGCCGGGACGTTTGTCGAGCGTGATGCCGGGGAGTTGTCGAGTGCGGATGCGGACGTTAGGGATAGACGTGACCTGCGTGCGCGCGAGGAAGTTGAAACTGTAGTCGTCGAAATTTTTGTTGACGAAGACCTGCGAGCGTTCTTCAGGCGAGATGGCGAGTTGAATCGAATCGGAGAAGATTTGCCGGAAGGCGAGGTTGGAAGTGATGTTGATGTCGGCGGCGGCTAAGAAGCCATTGGGGAAATAGTGCACGCCGTCGATGTAGAAACTCGACCCGCCCTGGTCGGGGTCTTGCTCGCTGGCCTTCGCGCCGAAGATGCGGTCTTTGATGGCGTAGAAGCCCATGTTGAGATACGAGCGCGAGTTGGCGCGCGTACGCAAGTCCGCGCCGAAGCCGATACCGCGTCCCGTGAAGATGTCGTTGCGAAAGGTCACGTCGGCAGAGCGTCCGAGCGTCTGGTAGTAGCCGCTTGAGATGCGGAAGCCCTTCTTGCCGGAACCGCTAAAGGTGGGCGTCAGGAAACCGGAAGCGCGGTCGCGCCGCTTGATGGAAATCGACGCGTAGGGCATGTAGAGGACGGGCAGACCCTTGACGTTGAAGGTCGGAGATTTGGCGCGCACGCGGTCGTTCAAGGTAATGACCGAACGCTTCGACTTGAAACTCCACTTCGGCGTCTCCTCGTCGCAGGCCGTTATCACGCCGTTGATGATGAGGACTTTGTTGGCCGCAATCTTTTCGACGCGCGAGGCGGTGAAGTAGATGATGGTGCCGTCCTGCGTCTGATTGGTGAAGCCCGTCGAATCGACGAAGGAACCGAGTTTGGTAGCGTAGTTCCATTCGGCGCGCGTGCCCGTGATGCGCTGCATGTCGCCCTGGTCGAAGACCACGCTGCCTTCCGCCAAGACTCGATTCGTCGCCTCGTAGACCGTTACCTTGTCGGCCTGCAAACGATAAATCCCGATGCGTATATCGACGTTTCCATCGTAGACGACGACGCGCGCATTCTCAGGCCCCGTCACCGTCTGCTTGTCTGCATCGACCGACAGCGTATCGGTGGGCTGCTGTCCCTGCGGCGGCGTCGTGCCATCAGGACGCGGCTGCGGCGTGCGTCGCGGCAATATCGGCTGTTCCTGCGTCAGCGGGTTGACGTTCGGCGTGTCCGTGATTGGATTCGTCACCTTGCGCTCGACCGTGTTTGTCGATTGCGCCCACACGCGCCCCTGCGCGCCCGCCAGAAGGCACACGAACAGGACGCACAACACCGCCCACAGCAGAGTCGGAATGAGACGCAAATTTGTCACGGGAAATAGACGCGCCCGACAATCAACACCCACACAGGCGCACCGATGAACCTCCAGAGGAGAAACAACCCACACCGCCAAACGTCGCGCCGATGCTAACACGCCCCGCCAAAACGCGACAAGTTGGCCTGTCATCCGATAGCCGCACAAGCGTCTTTACTGGCGTCTAATGCACGTCTATGATGCCTCGAAGTGTTTGAACGAAGCGGCTTGGTGGGAGGAGTTTTGATGAGCGAGCAGAACGACAGACGCATCGGTTCTATCGGTTGGGTAGACCTGACGGTCGAGAATACGGACGAGGTGCGAGACTTCTATCGTGAGGTGGTCGGATGGCAGACGACGGAAGTCAGCATGGGCAGCTACGACGACTACTGCATGGACGAACCGCAGTCGGGCAAATCGGTGGCGGGCATCTGCCACGCACGCGGCCTGAACGCCGGGATACCCGCCGCGTGGTTGATTTACATCAACGTCGCCGATTTGGATAAGAGTATGGCGGCATGCGTCGAGCGTGGCGGCGAGGTCATCGCGGAGCCGAGGACGATGGGGCAGCAGGGACGCTACTGCGTGATACGCGACCCGGCGGGCGCGGTCGCGGCCTTATTCGAGCCAGCAGATTAACGACCCGGCGACGAGTTAGTTCGCCGACGACGGATGAGCGGACAAACATCTGAAATTTTTCGATTGATGTTGGTGGCGGGCGAGCCTTCGGGCGACGCGCACGCGGCGGCGTTGGTGCGTGCGTTGCGGGAGCGTGCGGCGGATGCGAGCTTTGAGTTCTTCGGTGCGACCGGACGGGAGATGCGTGCAGCGGGCGTCGAGTCAGTCATCCGCGAAGACGATTTGGCGATAACTGGTTTGCTTGAAATCGGTCGCGCGTTGCCGCGTTTCTGGCGTGCGTATCGCGCGTTGAAGCGTGCGGCGCGCGAGCGTAGGCCGGACGCGGTGGTGCTCGTCGATTGGCCGGACTTCAATCTCGCGTTGGCGCGTGCGCTCCGGCGACGGGGCGGACTCCGCACGATTTACTACATCAGCCCGCAACTGTGGGCGTGGCGCTCGCATCGCACGCGCAACATCCGCCGCGACGTTGACCTACTGCTCGCCATCCTCCCCTTCGAGCCGCCGTGGTACGCGGCGCGCGGCATCACGCACGTCGAATTCGTCGGGCATCCGTTGGCGGGCGAAGTTCACGCGCGCGCCTCACGCGAGGAGTTTTGCCGTCGTCACAAACTCGACCCCGCGCGTCCCATCATCGCGCTGCTACCCGGCAGCCGTCGCAAAGAACTTCAACGCATCCTCCCACACATGCTCGACGCCGCGCGCATCCTCGCACGCACACACGCCGACGCGCAGTTTGTCGTCGCACTCGCATCGAACCGAGCACCGTCGGAAGCCGAAGCCATCATCGCCGCCGCAAATGCCAACGACTCGCCTCTCTCGCCGCAGACGACGTTGCGCGTCACGCAACACGAAACGCGCGAGGCGCTCGGCGCGGCAGACGCGGCGGCGGTCGCCAGTGGCACGGCGACGCTCGAAGCGGCATTGATAGGGACGCCGCTCGTCGTCGTCTACAAAGAGTCGGCCATCAACTGGCACATCCTCGGCAGCCTCATCAACACAGAACACTTCGGCCTCATCAACCTCATCGCTGGCCGCCGCCTCGCCACCGAACTCATGCAAAATGATTTCAACGGCGACACGCTCGCACGCGAACTTGACAAACTACTCGACAAAGAAGCGAACGAAAACATGCGCGCTCAACTCCGCGACGCGACCGCCCGACTCGGCACCGCCGGAGCGTCACAACGCGCCGCCGACGCCATCCTTCGCGCCCTCCGACAATGGAAAGCAAGAGACGAAAGCAGCAGACAGTAGCCAGTAGAAATGCATCGACAACTCGTTGGACGCTTCTTCAGCATCCCTCTCAAACGTCGCACGCCGGATGTTTTTCTACTGACTACTGTCTCCTGTCTACATCCCTTCCATCTTTTCTTTCAGTTCTTGAAGCTGTCGCCGCAACTCTTTGATTTCGTCGCGCATCTGCGGCAGTCGATTGACGTGCGCGTTGAGTCGTTTGTATTCATCGAGCGGTTGCACGGGGATGCCCCACCAGACGCCGGGGCGCACGATTTTGCCCGGCAGGATGCCCGCCTTCGAGCCGATAATCGCGCCGCTCTGCACGCGCGAATGGTCGCCCATCCCGACCTGCCCGCCAATCACCGCATCATCTTCGACCACCGTGCTCCCCGAAATGCCCGTCTGTGAAGCGATGACGACGCGTGCGCCAATCTGGACGTTATGTGCAATCTGCACAAGATTATCAATCTTCGTTCCACGACCGATGCGCGTCTCGCCGAGTGCGCCACGGTCAACGCACGTGTGCGCGCCAATCTCCACATCGTCTTCAATCAACACCGTCCCGACCTGCGGAAACTTGTGATAGACGCCCGCTCCGTCGCGCACATAACCGAAACCATCCGCGCCCACCACGACACCCGCATGAAGCACGACGCGCTCGCCCAACGTCACACCGCTGTATAAAACGACATTCGGATGAAGCACGCAGTCGCGCCCCACCGTCGCATCGTCGCCAATCACCGTCCCCGTCAACACCTGCACGCCCGCACCCACGCGCACGCGTTCGCCAATCTCGACATACGCTCCGACAAACGCGCTCGCATCAATCTCCGCGCTCGACGCCACCTCTGCCGTCGGATGCACAGAGGGCGCGTGTCGCTCCGGCGGATAGAGCGCCTCCGCAATCAACGCGAAGGCCAACTTCGGTCGCGCCACTTCAATCACGCACCTCGCGGCAAAAATGTTCATCGCCACTTCACCCGCATCAGCCGTGCTCTCCGGCACAATCAGACACGACGCGCGGCTCGCCCGCGCTTGCTCGACGAGCTTTAGGTCTTCGAGAAAAGCAACGTCGCCCGCTTCCGCGCTTTCCAGACTCGCCACGCCTCTGACGATGACATCCGCGTCGCCGCGCACGCGCCCGCCGGCAATCGCGGCGAGTTCACCGACGCTCTTTTCTAAGGGTCTATTCATAAAATTTGCTCGGTTGAAGTCGTGTCGAAATCAAACTTTGAAATCAGAATGGATGCGACTCGTCGTGGCGGTCGTCCGTGCGTCCGGGGCGTGAGCGCGTGACGCCGCGCCGCGAGTTGCGTATGAAGGCAGAAAGGTGTCTGACGTTTTCGTCCGCAGACGCTTCGAGTTCGGCGAGCGTGTCTTCAAGTCTCTGTCCGGCGCGTTCGAGGAGACGGAGAGCCTGTTTCAAGGCGAGGCGTTGGGCGGCGGAAAACCCTGCGCGTCGCAGGCCGACGGCGTTTAAGCCGCGCAGACGCGCGGGGTTGCCGTCGGTCAAAAAAAAGGGCAACACGTCCTGCACGATTTTGGATTTGCCGCCGACCATCGCCAAACGTCCGATGCGGACGAACTGATGCGCGCCGACGTTGGAGGATAAAAATGCGCGGTCTTCGACGCGAATGTGTCCGGCGAGCGCCGCGCCGTTGGCAAACGTGTTCGAGTCGCCCACGTCGCAGTTGTGCGCGATGTGGACGCCGACCATGAGGAAATTGTGGCTGCCGACGCGCGTCACCTCGCCTTCACCCGTGGCGCGATGGATGGTCACATATTCGCGTATGAGATTGTCGTCGCCGATGACGAGACGGCTGGTTTCGCCGCGAAATTTCACGTCCTGCGGCTCGCCGCCGAGCGTGGCGTGTTCGTAGACGCGATTGCGTTCGCCCATCGACGTGAAACGCTTGACGACCGCGTGCGCGCCGATTTCGCAACCGCTCGCCAACGTCACATCGTCTTCGATAATCGCGTAAGCGCCGACGCGCACGTCCGGCGCGAGATGCGCGCGTGGGCTAACGACGGCTGTCGGGTGAATCTCCATACCTTCTCCGCGCGATGGTACTCTCGTCGCTTCCCGTGCTGCAAACGCCGAAAAGCGTTAAGCCGTGAGCCGTGAGCAGTAAACGGTGTGCAGAAGATATTCAAAACTGAATGCCGATTCCTGCTCTTTCTGCTTACTGCTTAGGGTTTACCGCTCACTATTCGACGCCCGTAACGTCTTGCGTTTATTTGGAGATATGGGTATTATGCGCCCTGCATCTGGCCGCCCGACAACGGCGGACGTGTGGCAATCATCATAAAGCCGCTGCTATTTTTTCTTATTGAAAGCATGCAAATTTTTAAGCGTGTCAGAAGGCGCTGAAGGAGTAACAAGTTTTGTTTAGCGACCAATTTCGCCGGGGCGAAGCGGAAAAAGGAAGATTCAGCGGGGTGAAAAGCTCCAAGCTGATTTCCAATCTCTCGGACGTGGCGTGGAAGGCTTTTCAGTCCGTCAACCAACGCCTGCCCGAAGGCGAGGCCATCAGCCCGACGTGGGCACCCGGAAAACTCCTGAAATCCTACGAGCGTACCGCGCCGCCGCTCGGCTTTCCGCGCGAAACTGACAGTTTGTGTCCGCGTTGCGTCAAGGAAGTACGCGACGCCGTGATTAGCGGCGAGACGACGCTCGAAACCTTGATGCACCAGCATCCCGGTGAAATCAAAGCGCAGATTTTTGAAGAGGACGGACAAGTCTTCATGCAGAAGACCTGCCCGAAACACGGCGAGTTCAAAGACCTGATGGCGACCGACGCGCGCTTCCTCGAACGCATCGAAAAACTCTTTTTCGGACGCGATTTTCGCGTCGCCGAAGACACGCACATCCACAAACACGGCACCTCTAACATCAAATTCGGACGCGGTGCAGTGCTCACGGTTGACCTCACGAACCGTTGCAACATGATGTGTAATCCGTGTTTCATGGATGCCAATCAAGTCGGCTACGTCCACGAACCGACGTTTGAAGATACCTGTGCCATTCTCGACCGCGCCATCAGTTTCAAACCGCGACGCCAGATTATCATTCTCTTTTCCGGCGGCGAGCCTACTTTGTCGCCCTACTACCTCGAAGCCGTCGCACACGCCAAGAAGGTCGGCTTCTATCGCATCCTTGCCGCCACGAACGGCATCCGTTTCGCCGAAGACATCGAATTTTGCAAGGCCGCCAAAGAGGCCGGACAGCACGGCGTCTATCTGCAATTCGACGGCGTGAGCGAGGAGAAGAACAAACACAGAGGCGTCGGTAACCTGTTCGACGTGAAGTTGAAAGCGATTGAGAATCTCGCCAGCGTCGGCATCAAAGTGACGCTCGTCACGACCATCGTCAACACCATCAACAACGACGCCATCGGCCAAATCGTCGAATTCGCCGCCAAAAACATCGACAAGATTCAGACCATCGCCTTCCAGCCCGTCTCTTTCACGGGACGCGACGAAGACGTGCCCGACGACATCCGCGCCGAGCAACGCTACACGCTCGCAGGCATGGCGCAGGATTTGGAAAACCAACTCGGCGGCAACCTCAAGGCGCTGCGCGATTGGTTTCCGCTCTCGTCCTATTCGGCGTTCACTTCCGTCATGGACATGCTGCAAGGCGCAGACGCGCCGTGGGGTTGGTCTTCGTGTAACTGTCACCCGAACTGCGGCATCTTCACCTTGATGGTCGTCAACCGCAAGACGGGCGCGTGGAGGCCGCTCTTCGAGTTCTTCAACTACGAACAGTTTATGAAGGACGTGGCGGTGATTACCGACACGGCGCGCGGGCGTAAACTTTCCTACGCGCAACTCGGCATGGCGATTATGCGTAACTTCGACGCCACGCGTGCGCCCGAAGGATTTCCGATTTCGCAAATCGTCAATCTCTTCAAACCATCTTCGACCAACTCGAATTCCGACCGCAACGACCGCATGAAAGTTCAATCGGCGGGAACAGAAGACCCGAACGACGTGTGGCGCGTGCTCTGCGTCGAGGGCATGTGGTTCCAAGACCTTTTCAACTACGATTTCCGCCGCACGGAGATGTGTGTTATCCCTTACGGCACGCAGGAGGGCGAAATCTCCTTCTGCGCCTACAACACCGGAGTCGGGTGGCGTCAAATCATCGAGAACATGCACAAGACCGCCAACCTCTCAGAGTGGTATCAGGAACACGGACGCCACGCCGTCTACGCCAAAGGCAAAGCCGTCCCCGGCATTGGGAAGGCGCGCACGCTCAGTCTCCCCATCGTCCAAGCGATTCTCGAAGAAGACGCAGACCAACCCGTCGCGCCGACCGTGACGCCTTATCTCATCGAAGATGAAGAAGTAGCCGTCCGGTAAAACGTCAACAGCAATGCACGGCTTCTCCTCGTAGGCCGTGCATTGTCAATCACAACTCTACTGACGCATACCTGACACGTCCGATTTTTGTCTGAAACCCGCATTCGGAACGCCTCTGCTTTCGATAGTAGCTTTAACCGCAAACGCGGGTTAGTTTGTAATTTCAACCCCCTCAGCCCCGAAAGGAAAAGAAAAACCATGAAACACCTCGCTTATGTGAAAGCGTGTGCCCTCGCGTTAATGCTCGTCATGTTGGTGCAGGCCGTCGCCGCCCCCGTCGCCGCGCTTGCACGCATCGAACCCACCGCTACCATCCAGTCAACCGAAGTCACCATCCCCGATGGGACGGAAATTACGGTGGTCACTACTGAAGAGATTTCCAGCAAGACCGCCGCCGAAGGCGACCCACTGACCTTCAAAGTTGACGAAGATGTGAAGGTCAACGGTCAGACGGTTATCCCGAAAGGCGCGCTCGTCAAGGGCGAAGTTTCCGGAGCAAAGAAGAGCGGGCGCATGGGTAAGGCCGGAACGCTCAGCATTAGAATCAACTCGACGACCGCCATCGACGACCAAAAAATCAAACTCCGCGCCTCCAAAGGCAAAGAGGGCGACGACAAAACCGGCACCACCGTCGCGCTCGTCGTGCTTTTTGGGCCGCTCGGCTTTTTGAAGAAAGGCAAAGACGCCAAGATTAAAGAAGGAACCAAGATTAAGGCGTACACCGACGAAGAGAAGAAAGTGCAGGTCAAGAGCTAAGGCTCGCAACCGACGGCAAAAGCAAATAGCACAGAGAAATGCGTGGCACTTCGGTTGCCACGCATTTTTTTGTGAACCGAATTCTTCTCAAGGAAGTGAACGTATGAAACGAACGCGCCACATATTTTTACTGCTACTTTTACTGAATCAGCCGTTGATTCTGCATGCGGCAACCGACGCGCAGGATGCAGCGAAAAGTGTCCAAACGTCGCAAGCGTCTGCTGCGTCGCTCGGCAACGGGGATGTTTTGGAGATGGTCAAGGGCAAACTCGCGCCCGACGTTATTATTGCCAAAATCAAATCTTCCGCCTCCCACTTCGACACCGCGCCAGCCGCTCTGCAACAGCTTAAAGCGGAAGGCGTTTCCGATGCTGTTATCGTGGCGATGGTGTTGGCGGCGGGCGAACGTGGCGCGAATCGAGCGGCGCGTGTTGCGTCGGAGTCGCCGCGAAGGGTCGGCGTGAAGATTCCAAAGGGTTTGGTGGTCGAGGTCGAGACGGCTTACAGAGTGAATTCGCAGGAGGTGCGAGAGGGCGATGCCATCAGTTTTCGCGTGGTCAATCCGTTGAAGGTGGATGGAGCGATTGTGATTGAAGCGGGCGCAACGGCGACGGCGCGCATTACAAAGGCGAGTCGTGGCGGACACTTCGGACGCGCCGGACGACTGGCGTGGAGCATGCAGGAAGTGACCGCCGTTGACGGCTCGCGTGTGCCGCTCGAACTCGGAGGGCGCGTGGTTGGCGACAGCAAGGGCGCGAAGGTGGCGACGCAGACTGTGGTGATGGGCGTCCTGCTTGGGCCGTTCGCGCCCTTGTCGTTGCTGCATGGATTCAAACGTGGCGAGAATGCTTCTATCCCTGCGGGCAAGCGTTTCGAGGTGTTCGTCCGAAGCGAAGCGACGGTCAACGTCGTCGAGCCGCGCTAGGTGCGTCGGATGTTTCAAGAGCAGTCTTGACAGGAGGCTAAAAACAAAGAAGGAACGCGGAGTGGGGAGACTCTGCGTTCCTTCTTTGCGGGGAAAGAGCGGGGAGAGATTGTCGGTGCGCGTCGGAGGAGGCCGCGACGCCTTATCCGTTTCGCTTACTGACCGAATCGCGCGCGATATTCGCCGGAGAGGAGAAAGCCTTTGACCATCTCTGCGCGATGGAAATCGCCTTTGAACTGGTTGAGTTTATTCAACCAGAAGTTGAAGCCGTTGAAGTTGTTGTCGGGCGCGGCGTCGGGGTCGCGTCGGAGGTAGCCGAAATATTGCATGAGGACGAAGGCGCGGTTGAACTCCTGTCGCTTGAGCGTCTCATGTTCGACAACCTGCCGGAGCACTGCTGCGCGCGTGGCGGTCTGCGCGTTGAGACTATCGACCAACGCATTGCGCTCGGCGGCGTCAGGCACGAAGCCTGCGGTGACAAAGAGCGTATCCACATATTCGGCGTTGGTCTTGCCGTCGTAGATGTCGCGGAACGACTGGCGCGCAACCCACTCTTCGATGAAGGCACGTCGGTTGTCTTCGAGTTTCTGTTCCCACCCTTTCATGTCGACCACGACATCCTGCCCAATCTCCTGCGTGTCGGGGACAAACTCCGCGAGGCGCGGCATGCGTCCGTAGCTCGCCTTGTACATGCGATAGACGAGGTATCCGGTCTGCTGAAATTCGATGGAGAGGAAGAAGGCCGCTGACGTGTTGGCGCGTCGGTAAGCGATGCAGGCCGCGTCGCTGCCGCAAGCGGCAATCTGGTTCGTCCAGTAGGCGAGGCCGGAGGCATCGGGTAGACGGCTGAAGAAGTCCGCGTAGTGCGCCTTGACGAAGAACTGCGCGCCGTCAATCGGATTGGCGACGGACGCCGAATTGTCGTTGTCAATGATAGTCAAGACGGCGGTGTTCGTGTTGCCGAGCAAGATGCCCTGCGCGTTGGAGAGGACGAGGTTGAGAGTCTCGTCGCCTTCAATCCACGAATCGTCGTTGATAAGAACGTTGAAGCTCTTGCTGTTCTGACCAGCAGCAAAGCGGAGTTTGCCCATCGTCAGCGTGTAATCGGAGCGCTCCGATGCGCTGACACTGACCGTCGCGTATTGCACGACCGCCGCGCTGGAAACGTCGCCCGAACGCGTGACAGTGATTTGCACGCTGCCTTCGCCCTCCTCGACGCTGTAGTTCGGTTCGCTAAATTGCAGCGCATTGACGACGGGTGTCGGCGTGGCGCTCGGCGTCGGAACCGGCGTCGGTTGAGGCATGGGCGTGGGTGTTGGTGTCGGCGTTGCTGTTGGCGTTGGTGTTGGCGTCGGTATAGGTGTTGGCGTCGGCGTTGGTGTGGCCGATGGTGTGGGGACAGGCGTCGGCGTTGGTGTCGGAATGGGAGTCGCCACGGGTGTCGGAGTTGGCACCGGAGTCGCCACAGGTGTCGGTGTCGGAGTGGGAGTTGCGACGGGCGTTGGAATCGGCGTCGGTGTGGCGACGGGTGTCGGCGTCGGCGTCGCTTCCGGTGACGGTGTTGGCGTTGGTGTCGGCGAGGGAGTGGTTGTTGTCGTTGGGACGGGCGGATAGTAAGGGCTTGTGCGGTCGATGAACGTGATGCCCTCAATCTTTATGTCGTCGTTGCTTTCGAGCAAGGCGGGGTCTTCGATGCTGACTCCGTCGCCCAGAGAGAGCGGACTCATCATCGAAGCACCCCAGACGCCGAGCGCCTCGCCGGAAAAGATTGTCTTGCCGGAAACGTCGCCCGTGCCTTCGACGATGCCTTCACGATAAAAGGCCGTACCCGGACTCGTCACGCCTGCTTCCAGAGCATTTGAGGTGACGCGCATTTTGCCGCCGGAACTTTGCAGACAACTCTCTTCGACGTAGCTATCGACGAGAATATGACCGTCAGGCCACACGCTGCCGTCGGTCAGGATATGACCATCGGTAAGAATAATGCCGTCGGTCAGGATAATGCCGTCGGTGAGAATGATACCGTCGGTAAGGATGATGCCGTCGGTAAGGATGATGCCGTCGGTGAGGATGATGCCGTTATTGAACACCGCATATTCGAGAAACGCGCCGGACTGGTCGAAGAGATTTAGTTTGAGGTCTTCTTTGAGGTCGCTGAGCATCACTCCGTCTTTCAATAATCTACGGGGAGTAATTTCATCATCGTCATCATCGCCACCGCTATCATCATCGTCGCTCGCGCGGCGCGTGTTCTGTGCGAGACGCACGGCGGCATAGCCGTTGACGAGTCCCGCGCCTTGCGCCAGCATGCTTTCAATCTGACTCTTCGAGGCAAGCGACGGTAATCGCTGCGCGGTCAGACGCAAAAGACCCTTGATTTGATTCGGTTTCAAATCCGGGTTCGCTTCCAGCATTAGGGCGGCGATGCCCGCCACCATGGGAGCCGCGAACGACGTGCCGGAGAGTTGGCAGTAGGCTTTGGGCGTGCCGCCCGACGCCGTGTTGGGAACCACCGCGCCGGGGATGAGTTCGGTCGTCAGGGTGGCGGTTTGGCGTGGGGCCGCCGCGACAATCTTGGTGCCGGGCGCGACCAAATCAGGCTTGACGACGCCATCAACCAACGTCGGGCCGCGCGAACTGAAGGAAGCGACTTCGAGGTCGGTGCGACGGAGCGGTGCCGGATTGGCGACGACATCCGAAACCCATTCGCCTTTCGCGTTTTGGTGCCATTTCAGAATCGTCTCGACGGGGTTCTTGGTGGCGCCCACGGTAATCACGTAGGGGTCGTTGCCGGGGCTGTGGATGCTGCCGTAAACCGTTTGATAGATTGGCTTTCCGGCGGCGTCGTAGCCCGTCACGACATCGTTGTGGCCGGAGTTTCCGGCGGCGGCAACGACGACGATTCCGGCGTCGATGGCTCTCTCGGCGGCCTGACAGAGCGGGTCAACTTTGTAGCTCTGCAAGACGGGCGCGCCGAGGCTGATGTTCATCACCTTGATGTTGTAGGTGTCTCGAATCGAGATGGCGTAGTCAATCGCCTTGATGACGTTGCTGATATTGCCGACGCCCTGCCAGTCGATGACCTTGAGCGAGACGAGATTCGCCATCGGAGCCATGCCGACGAAATCGCCGTAGTTGCCAGGATACCACTCGACGCCGTTCTTGTCCTTCTGTTGCGAATTGTAGCCGTTGCCCGCGATAACCCCCGCGACGGGTGTGCCGTGGCCGTAGTCGTCGTAGACGCTGCTGCCGAGATTGCCGTCCTTCTTTCCGGCAAAATCCTTGAAGTGGAGGATGCGCTTGGTAGACGTTCCAGCCACTTTGAACTCGTCGTAAATGCTGCTCCCACTACTACTTGAGGTGATACCGGAATCGAGCACGGCGACGCCGATGCCTTCGCCGTCGAGCGCCGGATAGGTTTGGCCGGAACTGCTGGCGGCGGGCTTTCTGAGTTGGTCTGTGCCGACGATGACGTTGGCTGCGTCGAGACTGGCGCGCGTCTCGCGGTCGGGCGTGATGTAGACGACGCGGGCATCGTCTGCGAGTTTGTTGATGCGCGCGAGCGGCATTTCGACGAGTAGCGAGTTGATGCTGCTGAACTGGTGCAGGACTTTGCCGCCATGCTGCCGGATGAGTGCAAAGTGGCTTTTGTCCGGCGTTTTCGTGGTTTGCACGATGACCCGATGCGCGCGGTTCGCACCTTCGTCGTCCGCGACGAGCGAAACGAGGTCGGGCGGCAACTTCGACGCGCCCTTGTCAAAATTCTCTGCATCTTTGGATGCCCCTGCTGCGCGGCGCGGGGTAGACGACGCCTGTGCCGTAAAGTGTTGTGCGAGGGGAAGTTGGCCTAAAGTCAGCGACGTTAAAAGGGCGGCCAGCAGGAGTCTTTTGAGAAATATCGGCTTCATTATGGAGGTCTCTGTTTGATTGTTCGTCTGCTTTTTGCGGGTTTTGCCGATGCAAATTTCGAGGTCGGCGGTAATTATTGAATTTGAAATCGTTAGCTCGCGCAGAGGGCGCACGACACTCTTTAAGCGAGCCACGTGCCGCACCGATGGTAGGAGTTAAATATTGCAATAGCTAGATTTATAAGAAACTGGAAATGCTTTCGGCGGTTCCGTTAGGTCAGTATGACCAATCGCGAAGGGCTTTTCTTTCAAGTTGACCGCATCGTCGAGACTGATTTGCGGGCTGAAAAGAGGTGCGGCGGAAGGCGAGAAACACTTATGGAAGACTAATTTGCGTCGGGCAAGGCGTGCGTATCGCTGATGTGAAGATGAAAAGCCGAAGGCCAGCCACACGTTCATAAACGTGTGGCTGGCCTTCAGCAGTTAACTCTTGTGCTTTCACGCACTTGCGACAGCGGTTCCGGTGGTCGGGGCTGCGGGTTCCGCTTTTTTGACATCGGGACGCGCGTGGTAGAGGTCGGCCACGTTTTGCTCGTCTTTGGCGAGGTCAACTTCTATTTCGTCGTAAATCGCCGTCGTCACGGGGTCGGTAAACTGCACGCTGAGGTTGAAGGCATCGACGACGCCCGTCTGTAGGTCGCCGAGCGCGCGTTGGAGCAGCGCAGTGTCGCTGCTTCCCTGCACCCAACTCTTGAGGGTCGCCCACGCGCCGCTTCCCGCCGCCTGAAAACTCTCCTCCGCGCCAAGCGACGCCAAACGCCCTTCGAGCAACTGTATGTGCCGACGCTTGTTGGTGCAGATTTGGTTAAAGAGGGTCTTGATTTCGTTGTCGGTCGCCTTTTCCGCGTAGTGCTCAAAGGCGGTCAGGGCGTAGCGTTCGCCGCGTAGAGCCGTGTTGATGCCGTCAACGATTTCGTCCTTAGTCGAACCGCCCCATTCCTCCGCCAGTTGCCACCAATCGGCGTTGGCGTTCGTCTCTTCGGGGAGGTCAACGCCTTTGATGCTGAGGCCGAGACGACGCATGATGGCGGCTGTGAAGACGGGCAAATCGCCCGGACGCCGCGACGTGAGCAGATTTCCGTCGGCGACTACGGGAGCATCCTCATAGTTTGCGCCCGCGTTCTGCATGTCTTTACGAATCGCGCGGAAACCCGTCGCACGTTTGCCACGTAGCAAATCGCCCTCAATCAACACTTGCGGCCCGTGGCAGACGGCGGCCACCAGTTTTCCCTGCTCCACGGCATCCTGCACGAAGCGCACGGTCTTCATATTCGTCCGCATGCGGTCGGGAGCCATGCCGCCGGGGATAATCACTGCGTCGAAGTCTGCGGCGCGTGCGTCGGTGGTGGTTGCGTCGGGTTTGATGGAAAGTTTGCCCTGCTTGCCCAAGTAGGTTTCATTCATGCGCGAGCCGAGCACGGTCACTTCCGCGCCCGCCTTCGGCAAGGCCGCATAAGGAATCTGAAATTCCACGTCCTCGACCATGTTTTCGATAAGGATGGCAATCTTCTTCGTCTGGTTCTTCTCCGTCATAACGTTTTGACTCCTTCGGACTACTTTTGCATGTGAAAGACGAAGCGCCGGAGCGTCCGTCCGCGATTTTCAATGTTTCAGAGAGAGAACCGCAACTCGTATGCCAACGCAGAATGCACGCCGGAGGCGTCGTTTCCGTCAAAATCGACCGGAATCGCTTACAAACCCGTACAGCGACGGGCGCATGTCTGTTCGCTTACGTTACTGATAAACGCATGGCCGTTCACTTTTCGCCGCGCACGATTTTGAGTTGTTTGATAAACATGCCGACGGCATCTTCGGCTTTGGTGAGTTCTTTCTCGGTCTGCCAGATGATGCGCGGGCGCGGGTCTTGCGGCGACCCGTTGAGGACGACGAACATTTCGCCGTAGACGTAAGGCTGTGCGGGCATGAACGAGGGGCTTTCGCGCAGGACGTTGAAGACGATGATGAAGTCGGCGTCCGCCAGTCGCTCGACGGCTCCGAGGCTGCGGTGAGAGCGGATGTACTTATTCAGTTTTCTGCCGATGATGTTGTGTGCGTACTGATGACCGAAGCGGCGCGTGGTCTGCGATTGATAAATCGTCGAGAGAACGCTGTGCGCCGAGCCGCGACTATCAATCAGAGAATTTCTATTCGTCAGTAACAGAGCACGCCGACGATTCTTAATCTCCGACAGAGAACCATAGATAACTTCGCGCGGTCTGGCGTTTGAAGTCTCAGGTTGCTGCTGCTGCGCCGTCGCTGCGACCAACGCGCCGCCAAGCAGCGCCGCGACCAACAGCACGCACATGACAGCATCACGCATGTGATTCGACTTCCCTAACCATCTCATCCAAATTTTCGTACGGGCGTCGTCTCGCTAATCTTTCAGCAAGCCGGAGAGCCAGTGGAGGACGTTGAGCAACAGTTGATGATTCTGCGCGGCGACCGGCGCATTCATGCCCATTGGTTGCTTATTCGGCCCGGCAAGTTGCGCGGAAAACATCGCGGCCTCGCCGAAAGCCGCGACACGTCCCTTGCCGAAACGCAACACCGCACCCTGAAACCATCCCTTCACGGGGACGCGCGGCGTCTCATCCTTGAACTGCCACGCCACCTCCGGCATCAACGAAATCACCTTGTCGCCAAAAACCAGAAGTGGCTTCGCATCCTTGTCTGCTTGAAACGCCGACCCCGTAAACGTCGCCACCGATTCGACGCGTTCGGCCTTTGTCCGACCGTTGGTAATCGCGTGGTCGATGAGCGTTCCGTCCGCGCGTTTGAAAATCATCGTGCCGCTCGCGGCATTCGGCTCGACGGCGAAACCGTTGTTCCAACGCAGTCCGAAGGCGGCGGCCAGTTTTTCCACCGCGCCCGGCATCGGCATGTGGTCGGCGATAAGCAACAACGCGCCGCCACCCTTCACCCAATCCCGCACCGCCGCAACTTCCTCGTCCGTGAAGGCCGAAGGCGTCGGGAGCGACCAGTCGTCTTTGGAGTTACGTTCGGCGAGCGAATTGGCGATGACGAGTATGCGAATCTCTCGCAGACTCTCACGGCTAAACTTCGAGGTGAAAGGCTTGACGACGTAACCGTCGCGCCTGAGCAGTTCGGCAAACGGCTTATAGCGTCCCTCGGCGGTATGAAAGTTAAAATGAGCCTCGTCCAATCCGACCACGGGGCCGCGCGATTCGGTATAAGCGGGCTTCTCAATGCGTGGCTTGAAATCGGGGTCGCCGACCTGCTGCGCCCGTAGCTCGCCCGACGCGGCGACACACGCCGTTAGCACGAACGATAACAGGAGCTTCGACTTTCTCATTTTGAAAGCGTTCCCTTCATGAAAGCATCTCTTTCGTTCGAGAGTTGGAGAGTCGTCCGGCACGGACGACAGACTTACGGAACAACGCACCGGACGCTTTGCCACGGCGGGTCGTTTCGTTTCATCGGTGACGTTCACCGGAGGAGCGCGGCGCTGGTTGTTTGTTTATGCTGCCGGACGGAGAAGGCCGCGAAAGATGCCCTGCACGGCGACCCTCGAAGCGTGTAAGCGAAGGGGCGCGAGTTGCGAGTTGGCGGGGCGCAGTTCAACTTCGTGTCCCATGCGATGAAGGCGTTTGAGTGTAGCGCGGCTGCCGTCAACGAGTGCGACGACGATTTCGCCCTCGCGTGCTTCGACGCGATTTTCGATGAGCGCGATGTCGCCGTCGCAGATATGCTCGTCAATCATCGAATCGCCTTCGACGCGTAGCGCGTAGATTTGATTGGGACGCACGCGTCCCAGAAGGAAGCGCGGCACGGTAATCGTTTCGGAATCTTCAAACGTGTCGAGCGGTGTGCCCGCCGCGACGCGACCGAGTAGAGGTACGTCGCACGTCGCTTCGGTCGGCGCGTCTTCTACCTGCACGCTCAAGCCGAACGCACCGTCGGGACGACGACGCGCGAGGAGTCCACGGCGTTCGAGGGCTTCGATGTGTTTGGCGATGGTGGCTTTGGAAGAGACGCCGAAGTGTCGCGCAATCTGCGCGTATGACGGCTCGTAGCCGTGACGCCCGATGAAGCGCGTGATGTATTCGAGAATCTCTTTCTGGCGTTGCGTGCGGGGCTGCATGTGGTTCACCACCTATCCTTCAAACGACGAGCCGAACCGAAATAGCGCGTGTGAATTCTTCATTGGAATCCGGCTGAATTCTAAGACGCGTTTGCGGAAGCGTCAAGCTTCACGGTTTCCGCACCGCTTGATGAAAGCAGTAGACGGTAGACAGTAGCGAGTAGCCAGTAGAAAAACGCTCGCTTCGTTCTGTTCTTTGGTATAAAAGCCATTGATATAGAAACAGTAGAAAAGCATTCCACGTTCTTTAATAGAGACTACGGAAAACCATTCTGTCGTTTTCATGCTGGCTACTGACTACTGCCTACTTCCTTTACGGTTTCTTCACCGAGTAGCGGCTGAGCGTCAGCGGAAATGTGCGCGTGTTCGAGGGAATACTCGACATGCTGATGCCTTCGGCGACGACGGCGGCGGCCTTCTGACCATAGAAGGCTTCGTTGAGGTCGTTGTCGGGCGTGATGGCGACGCCCTTGAGAGCCGCGCCGATGAATGCGCCCTTGCTGCGCGAGTAGGAGAGGATGCCAGCGTCGAGCGTCAGGTTGGTCGAGACGCTGGCGGCGCGTCCGACAGGTCCCGCCGCGATGCTCGCCTCGCCACCAATCTCGAACTTATCCTCCATCAATCCCTTCAACGCTTCGTCGTTCATAAACAGCAAAACGTAGTCGGTCTTGTCTGCGCCGATTTGCGGGCCGACGCTGCCGCCGCCGAGATTAAAGAAGACGGGCGCGCTCCAACCGCTCTGCGTGCGGCGACTCACGACTCCCTGCCCTTTGCGTCCGCCGAGAATGAATGCCGCTTTGAATACGTCTGGAAACACGGCGACAGCCTCCGCGCCGTCGAGCAACTCACGCGGAATCGCCTTGTCCGGCACACGCATGATTTCGGTGAAGACTTTCGCCGCATCCCTCGAATGTCGTGCGGCGTCGCCCGCGCGCTTGCCTCTGATACGCATCGTCGTGGTGCGGCTGCGCGTCTGCGCGTTGGTTGGCGAGTTGGTGTTCTGCGTGGTCGTTGTCGCCGTGCTTGTCCAACCCGACGTGAGAGCCAACGTGCACACAACCGCGACGACGGCAGTCTTCCATAAACTCTTCATTTCACTATTCCTCCTAGATGAATTGATAAGAACGCACACAGGCGAAGACGGCCAAGCGCATCCTCGCTTCAAAAACTTTTCATCCGGGGAGATGACCTCGATGGCGTGCGACGAAAAGATACTACACCAGATGCTCGTCTATCCCGGTATAAAACGTCGCCGCCGCTCCGTACTACTTTGAAAACTGCGCGATGACGCGCTCGCGTATCGCGTCCGGCTTCAACCCTTCCTGCTTCTGCAAATTGTAAGCCAGCAACGCTTCATCGACGCACACCGCACAGTGCGCCGCGTGGTTGTCAACAAAACAACTATGGAGACTCTTGTGACCAAAGCCCTCGTCGCAGTAGCAATAGCATGGAAGTTGCGCGATGGTCTGCGGAATCTCTTTGACGGCCTGATAAGCGAGCTTCTGTTTTCCGTAGAACAAGTCCGGCGAGAGCGTCGGCGGCAGACTCTTCAAACTCGCCGCGTCAATCTGAAACGCAGGCACGCGGCCCGACGCGTTCGCATGACTGTGACCGTCATGACTGTCGTGGCCGTGCGCGTCCGGGGGCACCGGAGTGTAATTCATGCCCTCACGCGTCGCGCTGGTCTGCGAAGCGTTGGCCTGTTGTGTGCCGGAAGATTGCGTGGACGGACGCGCGGCAGTGGCCGCACGCTCTGACTCGCTCGTCGAAGAACAGGCCGCCAAAGCAGCGACCAAAAGCATCGCAGATGCCAAAATCAACTTGCTTTTCATGGAACCGAATCTCCTTTTAGTTCGATAGCTAATCTGTTCGACAGCTAACTTCTCCCAGAATTTAATTGCTCCCGTGTCCGCTGTGTGCGTCGCCCGCGTCGGCGCCGTGGCTGCTCATGCGCGAGGGACGGATGCGGAAGAAGAATTTGTACGAGGTCGGGTGGCGACCGTAAATCGCATCGAGCACGTCGGGCTTTGAATAGAAAGTGACATCGCCGCCGAGCGCGACAGAAAGTTTGCTGGTCGTCCAGATGTCGCGCGCCGCGCCGAAGGTGTATGCGCCGATGCGGAATTGCGGATGCGAGTCATGGTCGAAGCCGAGGCGATCGAGGTCTTCGTGGCGTAGGAGTTCTTTCCTGTCCACCAGTTCAAGGCGCGTGTAGACGTAGTTCTTATCGAGAAAGTTGAGGGTTGATTCCGCCGTGTAGCCGTTCAACTTAAAAATCTCGCCGTCGTGTTCTTCGCGGTTGCGTCCCCAAATCAAACTCGTCGCCCAGTTGCCGCGCGCGAAGGGTTTGTTGTACTGCACGGAAGCCGTCATGCGTCGCGTGTCGCCCGGTTCGAGCAGTTCGGGATTCTTCAACAGACCATAGGAAAACTGCATCGTCCAATTGTTGTTGGGCGCGACACTGATGCGCGCCGAACGCGAACTCCACGGGTTGAATTCAAAATTGTAACGACGGTCGTCCGGCTCGCGCCCGTTGAAGACGGAGCCTTCGAGTTTGAGCCAGCGATAGGTGAAGCCAGTCGTGAAGACGCCGAAGGAAATGTGCGTCGAATCCTGCAAGTGATGCGTGAGCGGCGCGGTGGGGTTTTCGGAGGCCGACGCGCGATGCATGAAAGCGACGGGGCCGAGCGCAGGCTCGCCGGGGAAACCGACGTAAGCATACCACGTCGCGCGCTCGCCGACAGGCATGGTGTACTGCGCCGACATCTCCATGAAAAGGTCGTGCGGGTGTTGCGCGTCGATGATTGGCTCGCCACGGTAAACCTCTCCGGTCTGGAAAAGTTGCGGCGAACCGGCGCCCGAAAAAGTTAGAGGCTCAAGACTAAACATGCCGCGAAGTTGGAGCGTGCCGCGACCGATGCGTCGATAAGCCATCGGCATTAACCAGTTCTGCGATTCAAACTTCGTTACGCCGTGCAAGCCGCCCTGACGATTGACGCCGATTTTCGCTTCGCCATGCAACATCAGGAGCCACTCGCCCGCCACTTTGTGCCACATGTTCATGGGCGTCGTCGAGGGTTGCCAGGACGTGCCCGAACCCATCTGCCCCATCGGCATAACATTGCTCGCGCTCGTCCCGACGCGAATACCCATCTCGTTGCCCGACATCACCATCAACGTTGATGCCCCGGAATCGGGAGAAGGTTGCGCCGTGCTGCGAATCGCGCCGTGCCCGGAATGGTCAACCGCTGTGCTGCCGCTCTGCTTCTCATGTCCTTGATGCGTTGTGGTAGCGTCCTGCTGCGGCGCAACGGGCTTGAGCGTGTCGCCCCACGTCGTCTGCGTGGGCGCAACGTTTGAAGGCACTGCTGCCGAAGGCGCGACGGGTGGGTGTTGGTGCGACGGGGGTGTCGGCGTCGTAGGCGTCGGCATGGCGTCTTGAGTTGTTTGTTTAGTCTGCGATGCAGGCGACGCTTTTTCTGGCGTCGGTATCGGTTGTTGTTGTGCCGGAGCGTTGTGGTGGTCGTGCTGCTGCCCCCATGCCGTCGGCGCACACACGACGCAGAGCAGTATGGCGAGCGCAGAGGCGCGCACGTACATGTAGAGAGTTTTCTCTTTGAAACCGTGAAATTTATGCATTTTTCTTGCCTCTCGAATAGTTTGTCGAAGCGCAACCATGGATTAAATACAGGTGCGCCGCTTCCACTTCTCGTTTTTGAGTGAACGACAAGGTGCGTCTTCAGCCGCGACGGGCTGAAGATGTTTTCCGAGAGGCGTTAGATGAGAAAAATGCTATTGAGAAGATGACGGCGTGCGTGGTCGCCGGGCGGCGCGCCGCGTTGCCGTGCGATGGTGGAAATGAAGACGAGCGGAGGGGCGTTGAGTATTTTGTCTGCGCGCGGGGCGACGTCGGTCGCAGCGTCGCGTCGCGTCGGGTTTGGCTCATGCAGTCTGACGGCGACGCGCGTCTGCCCTGAACGTCCCACGCAGTGCGCGCACGACGAAGATGTCGAGACGCGTGCGTCGGAGTTCGTGGGGGTCTGCGCGGCGTCGTCGTTGTCTTGATGCGTCCCGGAGTCGTGTGCGATGTCGGAGGCGTGGTCTGTCTGCTGCTGTTGCGACATCGCCGGAGTCGCGGCGTGTGGGTCGTGAGAGGGGGGCTGAGACGGCTGTCCGGCGCGCATCGCGCAGTGCGCGTTCTCGCCCGCGCGCATCTTCATCGCGCAGCACGAATGCGTCTCGTCTGCCGACGAAACGACGACAACCACTTCCGACCCGACAGCATCCCCTTCATCAACCGACGCGACAGCATCAACCCGCCCGACGCTTCCCGCGTGCGGACAGAGCACAGACGCCAACACGCTGCCCCAACCGCCGACAAGCAGCGCAGAGGTGATGAGGCCGATTAGTAATAGACGTTGCCGCATAGTTGTCGAAGACTGTGATGCGCCGAAAGACTGTCCTGTTCGCTATTTTACATGAGCCGCGCGCTGCGTGCCATCGACCGACGCCGACGACGCGGAATGAAACGAAACGGCGTCACATGCGCCGTTTGAGGGCTTCGATGTGACGCCGTTGTTTTAGAGTTCGAGATAACGTCCTGATGAGTGCTTGCGGCAGCGACGACAGGCGAGACGAAGGCATGGGCGACGACGCCCGTGCGAGAATTGCCGTCGCGCAGTGTGCCACAGCCGCAGCGTGGGCGTCGGCGGGAGTTGCGTTTGCGCGCGTCGAAGATTCGAGTCGGGTAATTTAAGAGACGGATGCTGCGCCGCCGCTCGGTTGCTCCTGTGGAGCTTCCAAGTAGGCTTCGACGGTACGATACAGTTCCTCGTCGAGAAAGCCGTTTATCTTGAGATAGGATTGGGCGATGTCTTCCGGCGAATGAAGCGTGAGCGCACCACGATAGGTGTCGATAAACTCCATGAGCGTGAGGCGCAACAGCGTCAGTTCGCGCACTACCTCTTTGAGTTCGTAGCCTTGCGACCAACGCTGTCGCCCGTGGTTACGACCCTCTTGAAGCATTCGCCTGCTTGCGTCGCCGTTAGTGGCAAGAGCGGCTTGCAGTTCTTCGACGATTTGCGGGATGTGGTCGATTAACTGGATGTAGGATAACTGCGAATCGGAGCGGACGCGCCTGTCGGACGTGACCTTTTCCGTCCATTTTTGCACAATCGTCTCCGAGCCATTTCTCAAAAGACGACTAATTTCCTCGGCCATTGGGGGAACCTCTCCTTGTATTTTTCCGAGTAGTTGCTGAACGCTCGCGGCGGCGGGGAAGCTCTGCCGCGAGAGGGGTTAAATCTGTGGCAGTATAACATGACGCGCACCGCAGGCAACGACGGAAATCTAACACCCCATTCGCGTATGCCCGCTTCCGTACCGATGGATGCGAAACGCGCTTTCGTAGTGTTTTCGAGCGATGCGTGGCGGGCGTCGGTTTTCGGCGGCCTCGTCGTCACCGTGCAAGATGGAGTTTTCCTGATTTGACCGCACGGCGCAAAGAGTGAGACGATGCCTCGCATTCAATCTCTTGAACAGCTTTTTTTTGACGAGGTGAAACAGCATGGAAATCGACAAAGACAAGATTGTGACGCAGGAGGAGACGGGCGAACCAGCGCCGATTGACCAAGTTGAGGGACGCGTCGAGGCCGAAATGAAGAGCATCGAGGCGGACGCCAAAGAACGCGTCGCGCATGGCTTGCAAGACCCTCAACTCGAAGAGGAGGCGCACAGGCTCAAACAGGAAAGCGAACTCGAACTCGAACAGGAACGCCTCAAAGACGAAGATAAACCCGCGTCCTGAGATTCGAGCCGACGGCAAGCGTCTTGAATGGAAAGAGCGGAAAACCGACCGGACAGAAAAGAGAGCGGGCGGCATCCTTGAAAGATGCCGCCCGTTTTTCTTCTGGCGAACCGTTTGAGACGATGCCGCGTCCGGCGTCTATCCGGGCATCTTCATGGCCTGTTCAATCGCCGTCCGCAATGTCTGCGGGCTGCTGACTGGACTGAAGCCGATTAAGTGTTTGAGCAGCTTGCCATCTTTGGTAATGACCATCGCTTGCGGAATCGCGTTGCGCCCGCGCATGAGCGTTATCGCCATGTCGTCTTCGACCCAACCGATTTTGTAATTGATGTTGAACTGCTTAGAGAAGGCGCGCACCTTCGCTTCATCGGTCGTCGGGTCTTCGGTGGTGAGGCCGATAATTTCCAGTTGGTTCGGCTTGAACTCGTTACGCAATTCGATGAGATGCGGAATCGACTGACGACACGGGCCGCACCACGTCGCCCATAAATCCACCACCAAGACCTTGCCTTTGTAATCCGACAGTTTGAGCGATTTGCCGTCGAGTATCTGCACGTCTCTCGCCATCACGCTCTCCGGCATCGCTTCCAACGCGGCGGGGTCGGTCGGCGCAGAAGATGTGGTTGAAGATGTGCTGGCCGGAGCCGACGCGTTGTTGGTCGCCGTCCCGTTCTTGATAGTGATGGTCGGCGTTCGGGCGGTCTGCGCGGTGGTGGTCGTGTTGGAGTTGGGGTCGGTGGTGGTCGTCTGCTGAGTCGCATCGCCGCAACCGGAGGCGACGACGGCGACGGCAGCGAGCGCGAGCGACGTGAGCGTCAAACGCGTCGTCGTCCAAAAGCCCCTCGGCTGCTTCGTGTGCGAATGTTTGCCGGAAATCATGTATACGATAATTCCTTTGTAATGATTAAGATTCTCGCGCGTGTCTTCAAGAGCCGACACGCACCAGACGAAAGCCAATCAGAGGGTCTATCTCCTCTTTCACAGCGAACCTGCGCGACGTGGCCGAAACCGGCTCGTCGCCGTCCGCCTTGCTTGCATGACCGCCGCCACGCACAACCATCTTACTCTCTTCTTTTGAAGTAAGTCGCAGGCGGGTGTTGCCTTTGTAATGTGTGGCTTCGGTGGAAGTCCATTCCCAGACGTTGCCAATCATATCCTGCACGCCCTGCGGCGTCGCGCCTTCAGGGTGAGAGCCGACGGGCTGAAGCGTCTGACTGTCGAGATTGGCGCGACCGTCAATCCACTTCGCGCCCCACGGATAGAGACGCGTCGCGTCGCCGCCGCGCGCCGCATACTCCCATTCTTCCTCGGTCGGCAGACGATACGCCACGCGGTCGCGCTGCGAACGCCACGCCGCGAAACGCTGTGCATCCTCGTAGGAAACATTCCGCACAGGCCAACGTTCGCGTCCCTCCGGCGGAGAAAGTTTTCTGTCCCAGTCGGGCGGCGGCGGGTATCCGGTGGCCTTGACGAACTCGGCATACTCGGCGTTGGTAACTTCCGTCCGGTCGATGGCAAAAGGCGCGATGTTGACCGTGTGTGCAGGCCACTGCGCGTACATGTGTTGGAGATAAGCCGCCGTGTGTTCGGTGGTGAACGGCGGTACGTCGTTGCGCCCAATCAGAAACGCGCCGCCCGTAAGCTGCACCAAATCGGGGCGCGTCGGCTCTCGCGTCGCGTCGCCTCCCGTGACGGCGTTCGAGTTGCCGCCTGTGTTCGTGTTCTGCGCCGTGCTGCTCTGTTGTCGCTGCATCCAGAAGTAGTAACCGAGTCCGCCGATGGCACCGACCAACAGAACCAACGCCGCCGCTATCAGAACCACACGCGCGCCCGACTTTTTCGCCGTGCGCTCATCCGCGTCCACATGCGCTTCACCGCCCGGCACGTCAACCACGAACGACGGACGCCGCCCCGAACGCCCCGCGCCACTGCCCGCCGTCGCGGCATCGGTTTCGACGTGCTGCGCGGCGGTTTGTCGTCGCGTCTCATCGGGCGCTTCGTCGCGGCGGTGCGTCTCGCGCAGACGTACGTGCGTCTCCTCGTCCGCGAGCATCGACTGGTTTCCTGCGTCGCTCGCCGCGTCGTGTTGACGTGCGGAAGTGGCAGACGTTGCGCCATCGCCCGTGGCAGCGACATGCGGAGTCGCTTCTTGCGCGTGTCGCGTCGCTTCTTCTAGATGCGGAGATGCATCTTTTAACGAAGTGGTTTCTTGTGCAATCGGAGTCGCAACGTTTCCCGAAATATCTTCGGGCGTCGGCTGGTAAGCCGTCTCGCTCGCAACGTGCCGCCCCGTCTCGGAGGCGCGCAAGTCGGCCTCGTCGATGCGTGTGGTGCTGCTGCCCTCTGTGGCGGCGTGCTCGCGCACGGTGGCGCGATAGTCGCGCACGCCTCCGGTCGCTTGATGATACGACGCGGAATCGTCGCGTGGCGTTTCGTAATTTGTCGCCGCGCCCCGCTCGACGACGCCCGCCACTCCGGTGGCGTTGCCGCTCGTCGCTTCCGTCGTCGGTTGCAGAGGCACGGTGGGCGCGATGTGGATGGTGCTCGCGCCCGCCACCGCCGACGAATCTGGTGAGACGACGGCTGCGCTACCGACGACCGCTTCGCGCAATTCTGTGACGAAGTCTTCCACGGTCTGCGGTCGATTGTCCGGCTCCTTTTCGAGCGCATGCCGCACCACGGCTTCGACGGCGGGCGTGACACCCGTGCCACGTCCCAACAGACTCGGCGGCGGCGTCGTCAAGTGCTTCGTCATAATCGAGGGAATCGAGCCGCCCCGAAACGGCACTTCGCCCGCCAGCATTTGATAAAGAATCACGCCGAGCGAATAGATGTCTGCGCGGCGGTCGGGTTCTTCGTCACTCCACTGTTCGGGAGCCATGTAGAACGGCGAACCCATCAAGCCCGTCGTTTGCACGGCGACGAACGAGCCAAGCACGTCGCCTGACTTGATTTTGGCGAGACCGAAATCGAGCACGCGGATGCTTTCGCTGACGCTCGCCGCGTCGTTCCTGAGCATGATGTTGAGCGGCTTGAGGTCGCGGTGGACGATGCCCTGACGATGCGCCGCGCCCAACCCCGCACCGACGCCCGACATCACTTCCAACGCGCGTTCCGCCGAAAGATGCTTTTCTTCCGTCAGGAGGTCGTGGAGCGAACGCCCTTCGATAAATTCCATGACGAGAAAAGGCGTCGTGCCGTTGACCACGCCGAAATCTGTGACGGCGATGATGTTTGGATGACGAATCGCGGCGGCGGCCATCGCTTCCTGTCGAAAACGCGTGACGAGCGAAGGGTCGTTGCCCACAAGGTCTGGGAGAATGATTTTGATGGCGTGTTGGGTTTTAAGAAAGATATGACGCGCCTTGAAGACCGCACCCATGCCGCCCTGTCCGAGACGTTTTTCCAACTGATAACGCCCGTCGAGCACGGTGTCGCCCGTGATATAGAAGCGCAGTAAATCACCATCGCTCGGACAGTGATTAACGTGATCGGGAAAGCAACGAAGGCAAACCGGGCATTCTTTCATCGGATGGCTCTGACTCGAAGCGCGCGGACAGGCTTTTTTTACCCGTCAAGTGATTTGATTGCAACGCGCCATAACGAGACGTACAAACGCGAAGTCACACAAGAGTTGTCGCAAATCCATGCGAAAAAAATTCTAACAACTCCCTGCACAGCAAGCAAGGATGTATGTTGAAACTCTTGCCCGGTTCGCCTTGAGAAGTATAATCACTGGCCTGCGCCGGCTGCTCACAGCCTCGCCGTATTCCTCATCGACAACGGAGGCCGCCACACTGAATCCTGCCGGAAAACTATGCCTTACAGCTTTAACGGTCGCCCGTCGGCGTCGCGGAGTGTGAGGCCGAGCGTGCGTGCGATGGTGGGCGCGATGTCGAGCATGTTGACGATGCCGAGCGAGCCGCGACGTGTAACGCCCGCGCCCGATGCGACGAACGAGGCGCGGTAATCGCGTGTGGTCGGCAGAAAGCCGTGTGTGCCGCGTCCGTTGATTGGCGCGATGGGCTGACCCGTCAAACTGCCGCCGAAGCTGTAGCCACGCGAGCCTTCAAGCATGAATGCGGCGCGCGGGTTCGCGCCCATCCTTGTGAGTTGCGCTGCGTCGATGACGCGCAGCACGCCGTCGCGTCCATCCGGCGTCTCTGCCGTTCTCTGTTCATACGGGCGAAAAGCGTCGCGCGCACGTCGCAGAGCATCGCGGTCTTGCGGGTCGCGCAGGATGACGGCGCATGAACCGCTCGTCGGGTAAGGTAGCGCGCGCCAATCGTCCGCGACGACCAGACGCGTACTCCCGTCCGCATTCTTCTCTTCACGGAGTTTCAAGAGTCCGGCGCGTTCCAGAATCACGTAGGGGCGAATCTCGCGGGAGATGGGGAGAAAACCGTGGTCGCTGAGGATGAAGACCGCCGTCTCGTCGAGCGTTCCGGCTTGGCGTGCGGCGTCGAGAAGACGCGCGACGTAGGCGTCCGATTTTTCGAGAATGGCAAACGCTTCGGGTGTGAAGGGGCCGAAGTCGTGTTGAAAATGGTCTAGGTCGAAGAGGTGTACGAGCACGACATCGGGGCGTTTCTCACGGATGAGATACTCCGCCCAACGCGTACGCATGTCGTCGCCCTCGTCCTTTGTCACGCGGCTCAAGACTTCCGGGTCGTGTCTCGAAATCTCACCGACGAGGCCACGCGGTCGCGCATGATTGCTAATCTCCGCAAACGTCACGACAAGCGAATCGCCCGGATTCGTGCCCGCCTTCCAAATCTCCGGCACGTTCCAGTCGCCCGCGCCCGCCGCGACAGGCCACGACACCAACGCGCTCGTCAATCCTCTCCGCTTCGCTGCTGTCCACAACGTCTCGGCGCGGATGTCTTCGGCGAACCAGTGCCAACGCTTCGCGGGCAACTGCGGTGCGGGCGGCGGCTCGAAGACTTCGTTGCCGTAGATGCCATGACGACGCGGTGACGCGCCCGTCACAATCGTCGCGTGCGCCGGATACGTCACCGACGGATAGACAGACACGACGCCCTCCGCCGCCGCGCCCTCGCGCATTAGACGCCTCAGCGTCGGAATCTTCAACCCGAACTCGTCGCGCCGCAGGAGATAACGCGCATCGAGTCCATCCAAAGAAATGACGAGCGCACGCTTCGCACCCCTCGCACGCCTTTGGCTGCGAACGCGTTGAGTCGTAGCGAAGCAGTCGCACGTCATCGCCGCAAGACAAAGAAAAACAAGAAGGGCGACGAATTGCGGACTTCGGAATCCTGAGAGCGGATTAATCAAAAGATGTTTCTTATTCATAATCCACATTCCGCATTCCGAAATCCGCAATGGCGAATCCCACCCGTCCTGTTGAATTTCTTCATCCGTTTATCTCACGACGATGTTGACGAGGCGTTGCGGGATGACGACGACCTTGACGACATTTTTGCCGTCCGTCCATGCGCGCACTTTCTCGTCGGCGAGCGCGGCTTCGCGCAGGGCGTCTTCGGTAGTGTCGTGTGTCGCACGGATGCGTGCGCGGAGTTTGCCGTTGACCTGCACGGGTATCTCCAATTCCTCTTTGCGCGCGAGCGCGTCGTCCGCGACAGGCCAACGCGCCGCGCCGCCATCGCCGCCGAGCAAGCCGCCTTCGTGGCCGAGCGATTCCCACATCTCCTCCGAGACGTGCGGCGCATACGGCGCGAGCATGACGACCAACGATTCCAGAGCTTCGCGCACGGCGAAGAGTTCGGCGGGCGTGGCCTTCTCCGGCGCGATTTGAGAATCGCCGAGCGCGTTCGACAGTTCCATCAACGCCGCGACGTTGACGTTCAAATGAAGACGCTCGAAGTCTTCCGTCATGCGTGCAATCGTGCGATGCGTGGCGTGTCTGAGCGTGCGCGCCGCCGCGCTCGCGTCTTCGGCGGGCGTGGCTTCGGTGGGCGCATCCCTCAGAGCATCGCGCCAGCGCCACACGAAGTTGTAGACGCGACGCAGGAAACGCACCGCGCCGTCAATGCCGCTTTCCGACCAACGCAGTTCGTTTTCGGGCGGCGCGGCGAAGAGGATGAACAGACGCACGGCGTCTGCGCCGTAGGCTTCAATCATCTCGTCGGGGTCAACGCCGTTGCCGCGAGACTTCGACATGCGTTTCCATTCGTCCGTGCCCGCGACGATGTTGGTCACCATGCCTTGCGTCATCAGTTTCTTGACGGGTTCGTTGAACGAGATGAGTCCCATGTCGCGCATCGCCTTTGTCCAGAAACGCGTGTAGAGCAAGTGCATGACGGCATGGTCGATGCCGCCGATGTACTGCTCGACGGGTGTCCAGTAAGCAATCGTCTCTTTGTCGAACGGTGCATCGGCGTTGTGCGGGTCGGTGTAACGAAAGAAGTACCAGGACGAATCGACAAACGTATCCATCGTGTCCGTCTCGCGTCGCGCCGCGCGCCCGCACTTCGGGCAAGTCGTCTGGACAAACTCTGCGACGGTGGCGAGCGGCGATTGTCCCGTCGCTTTGAAGTCGGCGTGCTCTGGCAACTCGACTGGCAAGTCCTGCTCCGGCACGGCGACTGTGCCGCAGTCGTCGCAGTAGATAATCGGAATCGGCGCGCCCCAGAAACGCTGCCGCGAGATGCCCCAATCGCGCAGGCGATACGTGACTGCGCCGCCACCGAAGCCTTGCTCCTGTGCGTGCTGCGCCATCTCTGCAATAGCGTCTTCGGAGAGTTTGCCGCCCCAGTGGTCGCTGTTGACGAGGATGCCGTAGTCCGTGAAGGCGTGCGGCATGATGGCCGACTGGTCGAGCACTTCTTCGTCGCGCGGGATGGATTCCTGTTCGTGCGTGATGCGTTCGATGACGCGACGGACGGGCAGAGTGTATTTTTGCGCGAACTCGAAATCGCGTTCGTCGTGCGCCGGAACCGACATCACCGCGCCCGTCCCGTACTCCATCAACACGTAGTTCGCCACCCACACAGGGATGCTCTCGCCGCTAAACGGATTGACGGCGATGAGTCCGGTGTTGATACCTTCCTTCTCTTCCTCCTCGCCCGCCAACTTCACGGAGATGCTGCGCTCCGACGTGACGCGCGCGACGAAACGCTCGACATCCGCCTTCAACGTCGAACCCTCCAACAGTTTCATCAGCAGAGGATGTTCGGCGGCGAGGACGATGGCGGTTGCGCCGTAAATCGTGTCGATGCGCGTGGTGAAGATGCGTATGCGTTCGTCTGTGTCCTTGATGGCGAAATCGACGTACGCACCGACGCTGCGACCAATCCAGTTGCGCTGCATCGTCAGGACGCGCTCCGGCCAGCCCGCTTCTATCTCGGCCATGTCGTCTAACAACTGCTGCGCGTATTCCGTGATGCGTATGAACCACTGTTCCAGGTCTTTCTTCACGACCGGAGTTTCGCAGCGCCAACAGACGCCGCCCGACGATTGCTCGTTCGACAAAACCGTCTCTTCCTTCGGACACCAGTTGACGGGCGACACGCGCTTGTAAGCCAACCCGCGCTCGTACATCTTCAGGAAGAACCATTGATCCCACTTGTAATAGTCGGGGCGATGCGCGGCAATCTCGCGCCGCCAATCGTAGCTCACGCCGAGGCGTTGCAGTTGCCCGCGCATGTGCACGATGTTCTCTTCCGTCCATTCGCGCGGGTTCACGCCGCGTTTAATCGCCGCCTGCTCGGCGGGTTGGCCGAAGCTGTCCCAACCAATCGGATGCAGGACGTTGAAGCCGCGCAGACGCTTGTACCAAGAGAGCGCGTCGCCGATGGAATAGTTTCGCACGTGACCCATGTGCAGAAAGCCCGACGGATAAGGCAACATTTCCAGACAGTAAAACTTCGGACGCCCGTCCTCGCGTTCCACCGCGAACGCGCCCGACTCCTTCCAATGTCGTTGCCACTTCTCTTCTATCTTTTCAGGAAAATATTTTTCGTCCATGATTCTCGACACCTTCCTTAACGTGCAGACAATTAAACACGAACCGAACCGACGCGCAAAGCGAGACACGCACCTCTTGCGCGCGCTCTTCCGGTCGATTCAATTGAACTGTTTTTGCGTGGAATGTCCGCCGCACCGTCCGCCGCGCACTACTCAAGCGCGGTCGCCACGGAGCGGCAACGTAAGGAGGAGTTTTACAGGATGGTCAAAACGTTTCATCTTCAAACTTAACGCTCAACTTCTCGAAAAGGTTTCGCCATGTTAGCGCACTCTACACAAACTTGTCGAACTCAAATTTCGACATACCGACGCCGCGACGTTGCCGTCGTAATTGATAATTCCGGCGACCTTTACGGTAGTTGAGCTTTCTTGTTATTCAACGCTTTCGACGAATGAACGCAGCACTTTGAGATTACCCGCGTCGTCGCGTTCTTCGTCCTGCGGGGTTTCGAGAAGGAATGCGGCGTGCGCGAGTCGTGGATGACGTGCGATGCGGCGCAAGGGTTCTGCGCCGATGTGTCCGAGGCCGATGTGCCAGTGGCGGTCAACGCGTGAGTTGTAGGCGGCGCGGGAATCGTTGAAGTGGATGGCGCGGACGTTGGCGAGGCCAACGTTGTGTTCAAGCGCGTCGAGCGTGGCGGCGAGGCCGTCTTCGTCGCGGAAGTCGTATCCGGCGGTGAAGGCGTGGGCGGTGTCGAAGCAAACGCCGAGACGAAGCGTGGGGCAGCGTTCGATGATTTCGCGTAGATGCTCGAAGCGATGACCGATGCATTCGCCCTGACCGGCGGTGTTTTCCAGCAAGACGCGAAAGTCGCCGAGGTCGAGACCGTCCGATGCTTCCATCAAACTCTCGGCGCAAGTGCGTATCGCATCCGCCTCGCACGCGCCACGCGCGCTGCCCGGATGCACAACGAGGAAATCCGCGCCGAGCAGGATTCCACGTTCAATCTCTTCGCGGAAGGCGCGGATGGATTTCGCGCGAATCCCTACGTCGGCGGTGGCGAGGTTGACGAGATAGTTGGCATGAATGACGACGGGCGTGATGCCTGTCTCGTCGCGCAACGCGCGGAAACGTTCGACCTCTTCCGTGCCGAGCGGTCGCGCCTGCCAGCCGCGCGGGTTGCGCGAAAAGATTTGCACCGTATCGCAACCGAGTTGCTGCGCCTTCAGCAGAGCGTTCTGCAAGCCGCCCGCAATCGGAGCGTGCAGGCCGATGCGCGGACGAGAGAAAGATTGATTCATCCGACTCATTTTCCCCATTGATTCATTTACTCTCGAACCTTGTTTGCTTGCTGAAAACACCCGTTTGCTTCCCTCGCCTGCCCAAATGAAACAATGAATCAATGAGCCGATGAATCAATCTTTTATCGTCTCTCGACTTCTTCCATGACGCGCAGGATGTTGCCGCCGAGAATTTTGTGCACGTCGGTTTCGGAATAACCACGGCGCAGGAGTTCTGTCGTGAGATTCGGCAACTCCGCGACGTTGGAGAGGTCGTACGGCGTGGCCTGAATGCCGTCGAAATCGGAGCCGATGCCGACGTGATCTATTCCTGTGAGGCGCACGATATGGTCGATGTGGTCAACGAGGCGCGCGAGCGAAACGGGCGGGAGGCGTCGCGCGTATTCGCGTTCGCGCACGCGGTCGCGCGCGATGCGTTTCTGCGAAGGTGTGCCGTGGGCGCGTTGCGACGCTTCTCTGACCGACGCGGCAATCTCCGCATCGACGCGCTCCTTCTTTTCGCGCCAGCCCGGCTCGAAGAAGGCCGGATAAAAGACGACGCAGACGACGCCGCCCTTTTTCGCCAGCGCATGAATCTGTTCGTCGTCCAAGTTGCGATGGACGTTGGCGATTGAGCGCGCGTTGGAGTGTGTGGCGATAACGGGCTTCGTGGAAGCATCGAGGATGTCCCAGAAGGTTTTGTCGGAAACGTGCGAAACGTCAACCATCATGCCGAGACGATTCATCTCGCGGACGACCGAGCGACCGAAATCATTAAGCCCGCGCGTCTGCCCCACGGCGTCGCCGGACGAACCCGCCCAACTGGTGCTGTGCGTCCACGTCAGAGACATGTAACGCACGCCCATCCGGTAATAACGTTCGACGTTTTCCAGTCGCTCGTCAATCGCATAGCCACCTTCCAAGCCCATCAGCGCGGAGAGTTTTCCTTCGGCGGCGATGCGGCGAATGTCTGCGGCGTTGGAAGCGAGTTCCCACGTCTCCGGGTGCTGTTCAGCGAGCGCGCGGACGGCGGCAATCTGCGCGTCGGCGCGACGAATAGCCCCTTCGCCCTTGACGCCGTAATACTCAGGCTCGACCCAGATGGAAAAGAACTGCGCGTCGAGTCCGCCTTGCTTCATGCGCGGCGCGTCGAGATGCGTGGTCGTCAATCTCTGATTGATGTCCGCGCCTTCGTCGAGCATGAATTGAACGGTGTCGGCGTGCATGTCGATGGCGATGGCACGCGCGTGGATGGCGGCGGGGTCGCTGGCGTTGTCGTTTCGAGACGCGGCGGGCGCGGCGTCGGTCGTCGGGCGTGCGGGTGTTGGTTCCTGAGCGTTTTCGGGCATGCGGCAACCTTTGAAGATGAAGACGTTGATGAGCAGCACGACGACGATTCCGGCGAGAACCGCGTCCGGCACTGCGTCCGACCTTGCACAATGCTTCATGAAGTGGAAGACCGACCTCGTTCGGCGTCTATCTTTTTGGATGAAACCGTGAGGATGGTACGCCGCGCGTAAGGTGCGAAGCAAGCGTGTTCTGAAGGGTTGCCGCCTTGCCAACCGACGCCCGTTTACGGTATCGTGCATCACCTTAGAAACCGTAAATAACTGCTCCCGTCGAAACCGTTTTTGACCGGAGACGGCGGCGCGCGACGCATGCTTGCACCGCCCGTTTTGCCTGTTTTATACAATCATCGACAGCCTTAAGGAGTAACCGGAATGTTCGCAGACGATGCCCCGAAAAAAGATGTGAAGACCGTGAAGATTGTTTCCGAGGTGTGGTACAACGGACAGTTTGTGAAGTGGGAAGATGCGCGCGTCCACGTCATGTCGCATGTGCTGCATTACGGTTCCAGCGTCTTCGAGGGCATCCGTTGTTACTCGACCAAAGGCGGCCCCGCCATCTTTCGCCTGCGCGAACACATGCAACGCCTCTTGAACTCCGCCAAGATTTATCGCATGGAACATGGCTGGACGCTCGACGAATTGTGCGACGGCGCGGTCGAACTCGTCCGTCGTGGCGGACTCAAACAGTGTTACCTGCGACCGATTATCTTTCGTAGTCTCGACGAAGAACATCCAGCGTTCGGCGTCAATCCGTTTCCGAACCCGTTGGCCTGCTACATCGGCGCGTGGGATTGGGGCAAGTATCTCGGCGACGAGGCGATTGAACAGGGCGTGGATGTGTGCGTCTCGACGTGGAACCGACTGACGCCGAACACGATGCCTGTCATGGCGAAGTCGGGCGCGAACTACATGAATTCGCAACTCATCAAGATGGAAGCCCTCAAGAACGGCTATGCCGAAGGCATCGCGCTCGACGACCGTGGCTTCGTCTCCGAAGGCTCCGGCGAGAATATCTTTCTCATTCACGACGGCAAGGTCATCACGCCGCCGCTTTCGTCTTCCATCCTTCCTGGCATCACACGCGATAGTGTGATTCAGATTTGCCGCGAGTTGGAGATACCCATCGCCGAGACGGGCATCCAACGCGCCGCGCTCTATCTCGCCGACGAACTTTTCTTCACCGGAACCGCCGCCGAAGTGACGCCCATTCGCAGCGTTGACCGCATCCAAATCGGCACGGGCAAACGCGGCGAAATCACCGCACGCATCCAGCAAGCCTTCTTCGACGTAACTTCCGGCACGCGCCCTGCGCCCGGCGCATGGCTCACTTATGTCAATCAAGCCAACCCCGCGACCGACAGCGAAAACGGAGGAGAGACCAGCGCGCGTGTAGATGAAGAGAATGAAAGTGGACTGGCCGAACTCGACGAACCCGTCGCGCGTTTCAGCGCAGTCGCAACCGACTGAGCGACAGAGCGCGCGGCACTTTACGTCACAAAGAAAAAGGGCTTCGACTGAAACGTTTCAGTCGAAGCCTTTTTCTTGTAATGCGCGTTTGATTAAAGCAACTTCTGCAACTCCGCGACGGATGAGCGTCTCTCGTCGTGGCCGTTGTGTCCCGTCGGGGTCGCGCATTTTGGGTCGTATTTATCACGCGCCTGCTCAAACAATTTCCTGACATCTTCGAGCGCAAACTTCGCCATGCGATTTCCGGCGGCGAATTTTCTCTCGTTCTTCACCACGTCGAGGTCTCGGAAGGCGAGTTCAGCGCAGAGTTGGCCGAGTTGACGATAACTCTCGAACTGCGCCTCGTCGTACCACTGGTCAGCCGTCTTCTGCTGCGGGAAGACGGGATTTTCTAGACCGTACTGCCGCACGTCAGCCGTTTCGTGTCTATTCGTCAGCGTCGGCTTGAAGATGATGATGATGCCCGTGCGGAGTTGTTCTTCTTCGGGCGAGCAGAGTTTGTCATCGTCGAGGCACTGCTTCGCCTTGTCCCAGAGTTCAGTGCGGTCTTTGTACCAACCGAGACTCTTGGCGTGCTCGATGGAATAACGAACGGTGCCGACGAGAAAATGCTGCTTCGAGGGTTCGCCTTTTTTCAGCCCGGTGAATGGCGAGATGTCGATGTCGAACTCGGTATCGAAGTCGATGCGGCAGCGACGCATGGCATCGCCGACATCCTGAAAACAGGGTCGCGGGTCTGCGCCGCAGTCGGTGGCGATGATGAAGCGGCAACCGCGTTCGACGAGCGAATAAAGTCCGGTGTTGTCGAAGTGGCCGCCATCCGTCAGGTAACAGTAGGTCGAGAGGTCGTTGGTCTGCGAGAGGAATTCGCGCATCACGTAGAACGGCCAGAGACGCGCCTTCGACGCACGCCAGTCCATCTTGTTCGGCGTCGGCGACCAGTGTCCGAGCCGGACGTTCAAGAATGTCATGAGCATGGCGAGCGAAGCGGTCTGCGTCTTGGCTCCCATGTTCGGACTCGCCGCCGCGCCTGAAACCGCGACCGCCGTGCCGAGCGTGAGTTGACCGCCCATGTATTCGCGCGTGTCTCGATAGCCCGTGCGCGAAGAACCGCAGTAACGCTTCGAGAGCACGAAGGTCGCCGCCGAACGTTGAGCGGTCGTGAGGTCGCGTCCGCCGACGAGGTTGAGCGTCGTGTTGATGAGATGATAGGGGGCACCGCGCGTCGTGTTTTGCAAATCCTGAAGCATCACGTCGTCGCCTTCGACCGCTTCCGTGATGCCCTTCTGCTGCTCGCTCCGGTGTTTATTCGATGCGCCGAGATAGGCGCGCACCAGACGCGATTTGTAGAACGTGTGCATCGAGAGCGCGTTCGGGTCGGCCATCCATCCCATCGCAATCACCCACGTCAGGAGCGTCCCGATTAACCCTAACAAGAATTGCCCGATGGTCACGGCGACGTACGAGTTGAGCACCTTGCCCCTTTCTGGTTCTCCGGCAATCGCTGCGGCGAGTGCTCCGGTTCGCAGATACAAGACTTGCGCGACGGTGTGATTGACGGGTTGCCGCAAGAGTCCGTCGAAATCCGCGGCGAGAGGCACGGCAACGCTCGCGACGTTTTTGTTGAGCGTCTCGACGGGCGCGTCGTCCTGTTCGGCGGTCGGCTTATCGTCCGCCGCGTCGTTCGCTTCGGCACTCGTCTCGACAGTCGGTTGAGCCGCTGTGTCCGTCTCGTTGGCTGTGTCCGCCGGGTCGCCTGTTTGGGTCGCGGGTTGCTCGTTCTGCTGCCGCGTGGCGGCTGTGTTTTGTAGGTCACTGGCAAGTCTGGCTTGTTGCATCGCGGCGAGTAGTTTGTCGCCGGTGATGTTAACGGGGTCGAGTATTCTGTTCTCCTTGAGTTCCTGTTGGTGTGTGAAGCGGATGTCGGTCGTGTCAGCCGCGAGGCTCAGGATGAACAACAACATCGTGATGACATAGACTCCGGCGACCAGACAGAGCGCGCGTTTATTATCGCGCCGTCCGGTAAAGGTTTCGGCAAGCGCAAAGATGAAGCCGAAGGCGATGCCACCGATGGTGAAAAACTTTATCCACGGGAGAATTTCCGGCGCTCTTTTCATCTCGCCATAGAAATCCTGCGCGCCGTAGAGCGCCCATTCAACCGACGCGACGGACGCAACCACGAAGGCGACAGGCCACAAAATCGAACGCAGCCTGCGCTTCTCGTCCGCCGCGAGACGAAAAGCCAGAACAGCCACGCCCGCATAAAAGACGAGCAGCAGAATTCTGATGCCCGTCCAACCGAACTCCACTGGTTCTTCAAAATAGTAAGCGAGACCGGAGACGGCATTTCGCAAATCGACGAGGCCGGACGCGACGCTCTCCGACGCCTTCTCCGGCAGCACAATCCAGCACACCCATGCGAGCGTCACCAGCATAAAGAGCGCCAGCACGCCCCACAAAACCAGCATCGCTTGGTTCACCCAATCGTACTTCCAGTTGGCTTCGACCAGCGCAAAGTAGAACGAAAGCACAATGCCGAAGCAGGTGGTGACGCTCAGAAAGAGAATGAGATTTTGCTCCGATTCGAGCGTGGTAAGTTGGACGGTGCCGCCGAATTTGCTGTAGATGCTGTTGGCATAACTCAACAGTATGTTCGCCACCCACGAAGCGACCACGGCCAAGACGACGATGATGAGCGGCGGCGTGAATTTGAATATCAAACGACTCGCCAGCGATGGCTCGCTCGCTTCGCGCGGGTCGCTGCCGCCTGCCGGAGAGGTCTTAATCGCCGTGAAGATGGAACCGCCCAACGCCGCGATGACGGCCAGCCACCCTCCCGCCTTCGCCACGTAACTTCCAATCACACTATCGCCCTTCGCCGTCGGCGCGAAAAGATAGTTGACCGCTTCGTGTCCGAAACCCGCGAGCAGCAAAACGACCGCCGTCAGGAGCAACAAGACCAACAGCATCGCGTGCACGCGGATAATCAGATTGCGCCGCACCTCTCTCTGCCAGCGCGTCGTCGCCGCGCGGTCTTCCACCGTCGCATACTGCGTACGCGGCCAGAAGACGTAGAGAAAGACGAGCACGGCCATAATTGCCCACACGACAAACCACTCGGCTTGCACGTCTACGCCTCCGCCCGTCACCGACTGCGCCACGCGATTGAAATGTCCGCGCACGGCCAGCAACAGCACCACTCCGAGGATGATGACCACCATCGCGCCCAGTTTGCCGGCCACCCATTCGCGTCGGGTCTCTGCGGTGCTGCTGCCGCTCAGCATCCACGCACAGGTCATCACTCCGACCAGAGCGAGGATGCCGAGAAGCGGCCACGCAATGAGCAGTAAGCGCGACAGCAAGACGTGTGTGGGCGCGAGTTGGTTAAAGAGGAAGAAGGCGTTGGACGAATTTGAATCCCACGCTTCGGGCTGGATGATGAAATAAATCTTGCCGACGAGTACGGCGGCAATCAAGAGCGGCAGCAGAATCACCCACGTCAAAACGAGGTCGCGCGAAATCACGGCAGCCGCGCGCCACGTATCCGAACTGAGCGCGCCTTTACGCGGTGTGAGATAGTTGGCGAAGAGTCGCAGGTGATGGATGGGGTCGTTGCCCGCCGACAGTAAATCTTCCGCGACTTCTTCGTTGACCGCCCGCGTCCCCTTGCCGCGCTTCTCCGTCTGCCCTTGATACAACACGTCGGAGGCCGACATGATTCTCTCCGGCGGCGGAAAGATGTCGTGGCCGTTGCGCTGCTCGTCGGGGTTGCGTCGCAGCCACGCGCTCCACCAACCGCCGAGATAGCCGCCGCCCGAAACGGTCGAGATGTAGTCGAAGACACGAAGCAAACCCTGTTCGTGTAAGCCCTGCAAGAGTCCGAGGCCGAAGGTGGCGGCGCGAATCCCGCCGCCGGAGAGCGAGAGGCCGACGAGATTGGCGGGCGGCGATGTCAACAAGCCTTCCCTGTCGGCGCGCGGCACGTCGCTGTAGTGATGTTGCCTGCGCGTTTGAATCTCCGACCATTCGGCTCTGAACACGTCAACGAAGTGCCGCGACTGTTGTCCTACCGCCCATTCGACGCCCGCGTCGAACAGTTTCCAGTAACGACTCTGTTCGTCGATGGCATCGTTGTCGAAGAAGAGGCCGACGCGTCGCGCAGGGGCGTTAAGTCCGACCATCGGCGTGCCCTCTTCGTAGCCGAACATCACGGCCTTGCACGCGTCCTCCACAATCGCCACTCTGGTCGCGCCGCTTCCGAGCACGCCGACGGCAATCGTCGCCCCTTTGCAGAGCACTTCACTGTCGCGCAACTCCGCCGCCAGAGGGTGGTTCGGGCTGACGATTTTCACTTTCAACTCGCCCGACTTCTGCCCGTACTGGTAAAAATCGACCGCACCCGTCATCCGCATCTCTTCATAGAGCGCGCCCGCCAGCACCACGACGGGCACGGTCACTTCGCGGAAGCGGTTCTTGAGTTCCACGGCCTTCGCCGACGGCGCAATCACCACCGCCGAGATGTCGGCCTCGTTCCACTTCGACACGTCGGCCTCGACGCTGTTCTTCGCGTCCACCATGCAACCGAGATTCACCAGACGCTCTTTGATTCTTTTGTCTTCCGGCGACAGCCTCGCTTCGACGTTCTGGTCGTCGCGCGCAAGTTTGTCTTCGCCAAATACAAACAGCACATGCTTCGACATCGGCTGAAGTTTCATGTGGAATCTCCCGAACTTGAGGAAAAGAGATTGACGGGTGAACGTTTGGCTCGAATGCGGCTTTGGTCGATGATTTCCGGCGAGTATTCAAGACGGCGAGCGGCGGCAACGTCTTGGTTATCGAAAGAGCGCGGTTGAGATGTATGACCTTTGGAAAGCCTGACGGCGAAACGGCGGCGCACGCCGTCCGCAGACGTTAAGTACGTCTACTCAATACACTTAAACCCGCCGACGCGTCAATAAAATTCTCCCGTCGGGAGGAGGTGGTGTCCTAATTTGCCGGTTGGTTGAGCAGGCGGGCGAGTAGATTCCGCAGTTGGTCGTGGTCTTCGGGGTAGGTTATCCAGTCGTTGCCGCTGACGTTCACGTCCGTGCCTTCCAATTCCTTGCCGTACTTCTCCGCCATCACGACGAGCGGCGTGCGCCCGTCGTATTTCGCGTGGGCGCGTATCCTGCGCCCCGCGGCCAGTGCGGCTTCCGGTGCTTGGCCGACGAGGTTGATGAGCACTAAGTCCGCCTGCGCGCCCCCGCCGCTCACCCTGTCGAAAGCGTCTTCTTCGTCGAGCGCCAGCAACAAGCGGTAGCCGTCGGTCTGTAGATTCGCCTTCAAGACGGGGCGCGTCTCGTCGTCCTCTTCGACCAAGAGTATGGTGCGGGGGTTTTCCTCTCGACTCATCGCGCTCGTCCCTTTGCCTGACCGGACATTTTGTCTTTTAGCTGGCTATTCTAGCAAAACGGTCGAAGAATTTATGTCCTGAACCGTACTGTGTACTGTTGCGTACTGTCCCCCCCCCCCCCGATAAATGCTACACTGATACAAGTAATCAGAGAATGTCTTTCGACATAAATTTAGCTTAGCAAGCTATACCTTATGCCGACCGTTACAGGCCCGTAGCATAAGGAGATTGCTCATGTCTGAGCTACCAACGAACGGTTCGCCAACCGCCAACCAGATACTCAAACAGCTACCACCGGAAGAATACGAACGCCTATTGCCCCACCTAGAACCCGTCACGCTGACGCTCGGCGACGTGCTCCACTACCCGCAAGACCCGGTCTCGCACGTCTTCTTCCCCAACAGCGGGACGGTGTCAGTCATCGCGACTTTCTCCGACGGCGGGGGCGTCGAAGTAGGCCTGGTCGGTAACGAAGGCATGTTCGGCATAAACGTCGTCTTAGGCAGCGTGACCACGCCGCACGAAGCGATAGTGCAACTGCCGGGCGACGGCCTGCGTGCGTCCTCAGACGCGCTCCGGCAGGAGTTCAAGCAGGGCGGGCAGTTGCATGATTTATTGCTGCGCTACACGCAAGCCTTCATCGTCCAAATCGCGCAGACCGCCGCCTGTAACAAGATGCACCCGCTCGACGGGCGGCTGGCGCGTTGGCTGTTGATGACTTGCGACCGGGCGACGGGGCAAGACTTGGAGCTGACGCACGAGTTCATTGCCGACATGCTGGGCACGCGGCGTGCAGGCGTTACCGAGGCGGCGGGTAGGCTTCAGGACACGGGCTTGATTAGGTACCGGCGGGGGCGCGTCACCGTCCTCGACCGCCAGGGGCTAGAGGCCGCGTCGTGCGAATGCTACCCCGTAGTGAAGAAGGAGTTTGACCGCCTGCTGGGCGGTAACGGGCAGGCCACGTGAAACTAAACTCCGCCTGTGGCAATTATTACCTGCGGCGTACTCAGCCCTGTACCTTTATTCAAACCAGGACACTACTCGGCGGGATTATTTGTTGACGCCGCGAAACGGCGCACGCTAGAATGTTTTCGGCGTCTGACGGGCTGCTTATCTTTCCGCGGGCGCTCTTTCCTTGTTCAACACTCCGGCAGATGCCTTCCGCGCGCTCGAATCGACGGGCGACGAAACCATTCCAACCAACGACACCGACGCGTCCGGCGCCACGCTTCCACACACGTCCCTCGAAACGTTTTCACCCCTTTGCTATGTCAACCAAAATAGATGAACTGCTGCGGATTGCCACCGAATGCGGCGCGTCCGACCTCCACATCAAAGCCTGCTCACCGCCCTTCATGCGTCTCGGCGGCGAACTTCGCCCCGTCATGGATTCCGCGCGTCTGTCGCAGGAAGACACGCTCGAAATGGCCTTTTCGATGATGTCGAACCGCCAGAAGCAACGCTTCAAAGAAATTTCGGAAGCCGACATCGCCTATGGCGTCCCCGGCCTCGGACGTTTCCGCGCCAACATCTTCCAGCAACGCGGCACGGTCGGCATGGTCTTGCGCGTCATCCCCGATAGCGTCCGCACCGTCGCCGAACTCGGCATGCCGTCCGTTATCGAACGCATCGCCGACGAGCAACGCGGTCTGATTCTCGTCACGGGCACCACCGGCTCCGGCAAATCCACCACGCTCGCCGCCATGATTGACCGCATCAACGCCACGCGCGGCGGCCACATCGTGACCATCGAAGACCCCATCGAATTTCTCCACCGCGACAAGAAATCATTCATCACGCAACGCGAAGTCGATGTCGATACGCGTTCCTTCGCCGAAGCGTTGCGCGGCGCGTTGCGTCAAGACCCGGACGTGATTCTGGTCGGCGAAATGCGCGACCAGGAGACGATAGAAACCGCGCTCACCGCCGCCGAGACAGGCCACCTCGTTCTCTCCACACTCCACACGCTCGACGCCACCGAAACCATCACACGCATCGTCACATCCTTCCCGCCGCATCAGCAAAAGAGCGTCCGCCTCCAACTCGCCGGAATACTTCGCGCCGTCGTCTCGATGCGACTGCTGCGCGCCGTGCGTGGCAAGGGACGCGTCCCCGCCGTCGAAGTGATGGTTTCCACCGGACTCATCCGCGACTACATCGTCAACGAGGAAAAGACCTCGCTTATCCGCGACGCCATCGCCGCCGGAACGTCGCAATACGGCATGCAGACCTTCGACCAATCCCTCTTCAACCTCTTCAAATCCGGCCACATCTCGCTCGAAGAAGCCCTGCGCGGCGCGTCGAACCCCGACGAGTTTCGTCTCCGCGTCGCCGGGATTCGTTCCTCTTCCGACCAGGCGAAAGAAGAGATGGAACGCGTCGTCTCAAGCGTCAGCCACGGCACACGCAATGTCACGCGTCCTTCCACTGCCGTCCGCGACGAAGAAGTCAAAGCCTAACGCACGTCAGCGTCAAAAGAAGTCGAGACATGAGCGCCGAGAAATGCTTTCATTGCGGACTCGTTAACTTTGCCGACGCCGTGACGTGCAAACGTTGCGGCATCTCGCTCGACGCCGCGCCCGCGCGCCACACGACCGACGATTGGACTGACGAGCCTCCCGCGCACAAACCGAGAGGCTTCATCAAACGCGTCGCGGCCATCGTCGGCATGACCGTTTTCCTTCTTCTCCTGTTCTACATGTCGTTGCTTGAAACCTCCGAGACGGTCACGCTCGCGCAGAGGCAGACCATCAACCGCGCCATCGCCGTCATCGAACGTCGCGGCTTCAAACACGACGCCTTCATCCTTCGACACCTCACCAACTTCCGCACCACAGACAACTGGTGGAACCGTTGGCTCGGCCACGGCGACGCCTACGCCGCCACCAACTTTCCCTTCGAGGTCGTGACGCTCTATCCCGATTTCTTCAAACTTCCCACCGACGACACCGAACGTGCCGTCATCCTCCTCCACGAAGCACGCCATCTCTCCGGTGCCGACGAACAGAAAGCATTTTCAACCGTCTGGCGCGACCGCCACCGCCTCGGCTGGACGAAAGAGACTCACGGCACAACTCACGTCTGGAAAAACGTCAGCGAATTCACACGCCGCTACGCCCCACAACTTTTCCAATGCGGCTCTGAAAGACACGCCGACTGCACCGAATAGTAAGCGTTAAGCAGCGAGCAATAGAAAGCAGAAAACAATGCAGGCAACGAGCAGCAAAAACTGACAGCGAGTTTCTGTTTTGACTGCTTACCGCTCACTGCTCACTGTCTTCTGTGTGTAAAAATCGACGACGTTTTTGGCGGCTTCCAAGACCTTTTCGCGTAGTGCGAGCGGCTCAAGCACTTCCAAGTGCGTGCCGAAGCCGAGCGCGTATTCGCACGCTATTTCCTCTGCGTCGAACCTGAGCACGACCTCGACCCATCCTTCGGCGTCGGGCGTGCCCGTCTGTTCTATCCGCGCGAATCTTCCGGCGTAAGGCATCCGCACGACAATCTCCTGCCGGACGCGTACCCTCATCCGATAGTTCGGAAGGTGCGCGCGATATTCTGCCGCCGACCTCTCCCAAAATTCCGCCAAATCGAAATCGGGAGGACGCACGCACGGCTCGTCCAAAAGTTCCACACCTGCGACGCGCGAGACACGATAGCTGCGTACTTCTCCGTCAACCGCCGCGACGAAATACCAGACGCTACCCTTCGCCACCAGTCCGAGCGGGTCAACCAGACGCTCCACCGCTTCGCACTCGCCGCGCGCGTAAGTCATACGCACTTTGCGTTCCTGCCAAATTGCTTCCTGAAGCGTGTGCAGAAGCGGCACGGCTTCGTCCGCGCGGTTCCAGCCCGCCACGTCCACGTAGATGCGTCGGCGCGCGTGTTCCACCCCGCGCTTATAGACCGACGGCAACGCCGCCAGCAGTTTCAGCAGCGCGCCTTCCGATGCCTTCTCCAACTTCAAATCCGCCAGCAGACGCGAAGGCTTGACCACAAAGAGCGATTGAAGCTCAGCCTGATTTAATCCCGTCAGATTCGTGCGATACTCGCCGAGCAGCGACCAACCGCCGCCCGTCCCGCGCTCTGCGACCACCGGAATGCCTGCGCCGCTCAGTGCTTCCATGTCGCGGTGAATCGTCCGCTCCGAAACCTCCAAACGTTCTGCCAAGTTTCGCGCCGTCAACAGCCGATGCGACTGTAACAGCAACACGATGGAAAACAGGCGGTCAGCACGCATCTCGCTACCCTCTCTCAGCAAATTCAAACCAACCATAATTTTATCCGAGAAACATGACAAAGGGTGTCATATATCGTCTCGTATTCTTATTTCTCACAAAGCGAGCGATGGCTAACTTTATGACGCAGATAACAACGGCGTGACGCGTCGAGACGACGCAGAGGGAGTACGAAGATGAAAACTTTGGAAGGAAAAATAGCAGTCGTGGCGGGTGCGACGCGCGGCGCAGGTCGCGGCATCGCTGCAATGCTCGGCGAAGCAGGCGCAACCGTCTATTGTACGGGACGCAGCGCACACGGCGTCGCATCCCCGCGCAAACGCCCCGAAACCATCGAAGAGACGGCTGACATCGTGACCCGACGCGGCGGCACGGGCATCCCCGTCCGCGTAGACCACACAGACGAAGCACAAGTCGCCGCCTTCTTTCGACGCGTACGCACCGAGCAGCAGCGACTCGACATCCTCGTCAACGTGCTCGGCGGCGACACTCCCGCCGAATGGAAACCCTTCTGGCGACTATCGCTCGATAAGGGTCTGCGTTGGCTCCAACACGAAGTCGGTTCACACATCACGACGAGTCGCTACGGTGCGGAGTTAATGGTCGAAGGACGTTCCGGTCTCATCGTCGGACTCACAGACGGCGATGCGCTCTATCATCGCGGAAGCCTCTTTTACGACATGGTGAAAATCTCGACTATTCGACTCGCCTACGCGATGGCAGAGGAACTCGCCCCGCACGGCGTCTGCACTCTCGCACTTACGCCCGGCTTCATGCGTACCGAAGCGGTGCTCGATTCGTTCGGCGCGACCGAAGAAAACTGGCGCGAGGTAGCCGAGAAGAATAAACGTGCACGGAGTTTCGGCTTCATCGCGTCGGAGACGCCTTGCTTCGTCGGGCGTGCGGTCGCGGCGTTGGCCGCCGACCCGCAAGTGTCTGAGAAGTCGGGCGGCGTCTATGCTTCATGGACGCTCTCCGACGAATATGGCTTCACAGACATCGACGGCAATCGACCGCACTGGGGAAGCTATTTCGCAAAGGAGTTCAAAACCATGATTGAGAGGCCGCCCAACACCCGTTTTCGATGGACGCTCGAACGCCTCCCACAACCCGCACGCCCCGCACGTCGCAAGCGCGCAAGCCGATGAAATTAACGCGCAAGACGATGAACCGACGGCTTACTTGCGCGACTGTTGCGTTTCGGGGTCTTTCGGCATGAAGTAGCCGCGACGCGTCGTGACTTCGAGCTTGCGTTCTTTGCCTCGCTCGTCGCGCGCACGCACGCGCACTTCGACCGCATGCATCTGCCCGTCGTCCTGTTCGCTTTCGGCGATGGTGAAGCCGAGGCTGTAGCGTCCTGCAAGGTTGCCGATGATTTTGTTGATGGCGGAGGCGTAGTCGGCGGGGCGGCGCACGCGTACCACTTCGCCGCCCGTCTGTTTGGCGAGATACTGCGCGCTCCCGTAGACGCTCAGCCCGACCCAGTTGCCGAGCGGTTTGACGATGGGCATGAACAACTTGTACGTCGTCTTCATATCAACCACAATCGCGCTGAAGATGACGTTGGTGCGAAGCAGCGTCTCCTGCGTCTCCTTGCGGTCTTCGAGCGGGACGGGCGCGATGCCGTCGGACAACCAGACGAGCGCGGCTTGCGATTGCGGGCGCTCCGCCGCCGTCAGAATCGAGATGCCTTCTGAAGCGTTGTTCAAATCGAAGCCCCTATCAATCTCCACGTACGTCTCGCTCTTGCCGTCGGCAGCGACCGTGCGAGTTATCACGTCGCCGTTGCGCGCGAGAATCTTGTGGGTCGTGCTTCCGTCCTTGCCCGGAAATTTTATCTCCGGTTGCCCCGCGTTCTCTTTCAACACACTGTTGGCATCCTCTTCCGTGACAGTTTCTTTGACGACCGTCGCGCCGTGCGAGTCGATGTTAACGCTCACGCTCGTTCCATCTTCGGTGCGATTCTCCGCAGCCTCGACGACGAGCGAAGGCACTGTACGGAGCGCGGCGGCGACTTTCGCGCGGTCGCGCGTGAAGGGGACGAGCCATCGACGCCTCCCGTCGTTCAGCCCCGCGCCGAGCACCATCACGCCCACCTCATCATCCGTCGGCAACTTCATGAGCGCCGACGCCAACGCTTCGACAACCTCCGCACGCCGCAGAAATCTCCCCGCGCCGTCGCGCCGCAAGTCGAGCACAATCGTCAGCGCCAGAGGTTTCCTGCCCGCCTCGCCCTGTCGGCTGAAATAGGATAATTCACGTTCGCGCCCATCGGTTCGCACCTCGAAGTTCTCCTTCTTCAAATCGGCGACGAGCGTGCTCGTCCGTTTATCTTTGACCAGCGCATCGAGGAAGACGACGCGCGTCCGCACGCGTACCGTATCGTTGTCGTCAACTTCCTGCGCGCTCAACGGAAAGAGACTGCCGCCGCACCACATCAACACGAAGGTCAACAGAAAGAGTTTGTTTCTCGACATCAGAGCACCACCTTTTGAGAGGAATGAAATGTTTCTGGTTTGAACGCGCACGGGAGAGTGGCGAAAATCAACTGCCGTTCGGGATGAGGTCTTGCACTTCGCGCCGTCTGCCGACGACGTGACGCATCTTGCACGTCGCGGCGAAGGTCTTGTCTATTCGGGCGAAGAATCTTCGGTTGCTTCGTCGGTCAGAATTTTGCCCGCCGTGTCAGGATTTTTGAGAAGTTGCGCGAGTTTGTCAGGCTTGATGTCCACCTGCACGGCCACGCCGTCGCGCTCGCCGAGCGTAATCACCAGCACCTTGAAAACTTTGCCCGCCTCTTTCAAATAGACGAAGACCTGTTCGGCGTCCTGACCGGAACGAACCTCGACGAGCGGCTGCCATTCGGGTTGCAAAACGCTGCTCATCGCCGCGCCGAACCCGACGCCGCCCGACGGTCTGGAAAAGTCCTGGTCTTCAAAGAGCGCAAACTTGACGCTGCCGTATTCCGAGTAACGAGTTTTTCTATCGACCACTATCTTGCCGATTTTGATACCGGCGCGTGCGGCGAACGACAGCCCTTGTTGCTTGACGCCGTAGTGCCGTTCAATGAGTTTGACGACATCTTTGAATTCAATGCCCTTTGCCGACGCGCCCGACGCAGCGAACGCGAGCGACGAGAGGAAACCGAGTGCGACGACGGCCATGTGGAGATGAGCTAAATGTTTCTTTCGCATGTCGCACCTCTCACTGTCGCTTCGTACGCGGTTTGGTTTCGTATTCCAAATCTTCGGGGACACCGAACTGCCCGCGTAGCTTGGCGAGTTTGTCGAGGTCGATTGAGCCGACGATGTTGATGACCATCAACTCCTTCGGCTCGCTGCTCAAGACGACGAGGCCGTCCACGCGCCCGCCGTTGGTCAAGAGGTAGACTTCGATGTTCTCACCGTCGCGACGACTGCGTATCTCGACGATTCTCGACCAGTTGGGCGGACTCAGTTGTGCGCGAATCGCTTCGAGGTCGCCCGCGCCGTACGCGCCTTCGTTGTCGAACTCGAAACGCTTCACGTAGATTCCGCGCAACCCCGCTATCACTTCCTTAACATCCTTCTCCTCCGGGTCGTTCGACAACACCGAAGGCACAAGCCGCAGCAACCTCTCATCCATATTGACGTTGATGAATTCCGCCGCTTTGCTGGCGAGGCGGTCGAGTTGCGCGATTTGCAATTTGCCGCTGGTATCTGCGGCAGCGGCGGCAGCGGTCTGCGCCTGCGACGCTATCGACACCAAAGCGATGAGCAGAGAGGCGACCGTGATTCTAACGAATGCATTGACGATTGATTTCATAACTACTCCATTTATCTCGCTTCCGTACTACTTCGTTTATCTCGTTTGCGTGTGGCGCTCGTCCGACGCACAAGTCGGACTCGCTTCGGCTTACCTGATTCTGTTGCGTTCCTCGTAGACCGGTTTCGCGCCGCCTGTCCCGCGCGATTTTTCGTTGGTCTTGGTCTGGACGAAGCTGAGCTTGGCCGTCGTCAGGCGCAAGGCCAGCATGAGTTGTTCTTTCGCCTTCTGCCGCTCGGCGAGGTCGGCAGCAGCGAGGGTGGCGAGTTCGGGGCGCGTGTTTCGCGGCGTCGGGGCGGCGGCCATCTCTGTCGCTTCATGCGAACGAACGCCATGCTCTCCGTCCGCGTCGAGTCTTCGCCGTTGCTTCGGAGACGCCGCACGCGTCGCCACGCGTGTGCGGAATTTCCTGTTCGGCTCGAAGTTGACCACTTGCTGCTTCTGTCTCTCCGGCTCGATGCCGGGAGCGGTTTTGGATTCGGTTCCGACGTTTGAAGGTGTCGTTTGCACGGCGACTTCCGGCGTCGCTTCGCGTGTCGCTTCGGTCGCGCGTTCGGTCGTTGTTTGGAGCGTCGCGGGGTTTGCGGCAATCGTCGGCGAATCTCGTCGCGCGTCGCGTTGTTGCACGACGCCGAACCAGACGCCTGCGAGAATCATGACGACGAGCGCGGCGGCGACGGCCAGAGCAGGACGCGAAAACGTGCGACGACTTTGAAATGTGTGCGCCTCGGTCGGCAACTCAAGTGCGCGTGGTTGGTGGCGCAAAGTGCCGAGCAGGTTTTCGAGGTGTTCGATGTCGGCGTCCGGCTCGCCCGATTTGTCCCACAAGTAGTCGCTCATTGCCGTCCTCCTCCTACTCCGAGTTTCTCGCGCAGCAGCTTCATGCCCCTGTGAAGATTGACGCGCACCGAGTCCGGTTGCAGACCCGTCTGCGCTGCAATCTCCGGCCCCGTCATGCCTTCTACCAGACGCAACACCAGCGTCTCACGATAAGCCTCCGGCAGACTGCGTATCGCTTCCAACGCCTCCGACGCTTCCGCATGTGGCGTCGCGGCTCGCGCGAGTTCTTCCGAGAGTTCCTCCGTCTCGCGTGAACGACGGTGAAAATCCATCGCACGATTACGCGCAATCATCGCCAGCCACGGCCCGAACGACGACGCCTCGCGCAGCGTCGGCAACTTTTTGAAGGCGATGAGAAAAACGTCCTGCACCAAGTCGCTCACTTCCGCATAAGGCACGCGCGCCAGCAGAATGCCATGCACCATCGAGGAGTAAAGTTCATAGAGTTGACCGAAGGCGTCGCGGTCGCCGCCCGCCACTGCCGCGACGAGTGTGGCGGTGCGCGAGGTCTGAGGGGCATCGGCTGTCTCGGTCGCTGCGGTGCGACCCTGCGGCGGTGCGGTCATGAAGAGCAAGTTTCTGCTTATCTGAGCCTCAAGCATTTCCGAACCTCTCGGCGCATTCCCTGTCGTCTTGTTGAGCATTTGAACAGTTTGTGAAGCGTTGCGTTGCTGCATGCGCGTTTTCGAGTGTGAACATCGCGCCCTGTTCGCATTGAAAGACGCAGGGAATGAGAGAAGCGTTAACAGACGAGAAAGAATTTTCGACTTCCGCCAAATCGACGGAGACGGATGATGAATTACAACGTCGCATCGTCTTCCGTCGTGTTTCGTGCGTCGGCGGGCGACGAAGCGACGCACAACGCGCGTTCGAGCAAGTGTGGCAGCACTTTGCGCGCGTCGAAAAATTCTGCGGCCACGTCGCGGGCGGCGCGGCAATGCACGTCGTAGCGGCGATTAACTTCTTCGATGGCGGCGAGGGCTTGGTCGGGCGTGTCGAACGCGAGTAGTCCGGCGTCGGCGTCGAGCCACGCGGAGAAGCCCGTCTCCTCTGTCACCACCGGACGCCCAGACGTGAGATAAGCCGCGCTGCGTTCGCTAAACCAACCGCTCCGGCTCACGACATAACCCGCTTTCGCCACGCTCCATTCCGCCTTCGATTGCTCGATGAAACGCTGATAAGCCCACGGGTCGGGCGCGGCGCGGAACGGGTCGCGGAGCGTCCAGCCGTGGCTTTCGAGTCGGGCGCGCGGCGCGGTCGGGCTGCCGATGGCGAGTTCAAAAATACGTCCCGCACGCGCGGGCAGTTCCATGTAAGCCTCGAATGATTCGGATTTCATACCGAACCGACGCCCGCCCCATTCGCGCGCGCGATAACTGTCCCACTGCATCACGGTCGTCCACTTCGCATCGGCGCGTCCATCCGTCACAGGCCACGCATCGAGCACGACGGGTTGACGCGTCGGTTGCCACGCGAAGCCATCGTCCGGCACAGAGCAGTCGCGGCGTCCGATGTTTTCGGCGAACGAAAAAAAGCCGGTGTGCTGTGCGGCAAGTTGGCGCGCGGCGTCGTCCGTCAGGTGACGAATCTGCGTGAAAGCCGGGTCGGTATCGACGAGGATGCGCGAGGGCACATTCAACAACCAAGGGCGCAGAGGATTGACGCCGGAGACGTTGAGCAGGATGTCTGCGGAGGCGCAGATTTCAAGGATGCGTCCCGCGGCAGCGCCGCACCAACGCGCGCGATGCGCGTCGTAGTAAGCCCAACGCTCGCCGAGGCCGAGTCGCTCGAAAGCGTCTGCGGCGAAGCGCAATCCATAGGTCGGGTCGGCGTTAATGGTGTCGCGTTCGGGATTGTAGCAAGCGGGATAGTCGTCGCTGTCCTCGACGAAGTAGACATCGTGGCCGAGTCGCGCCAGCCCAAGCACGTACTGCAAATGATGCCACGCCAGACCACCAATCGGGCCGCGCACGATGTAGCCGAGCACGACGACGCGCAGGCGACCGAAGCCTAACGCCGAATGCCTGATGCCCGACGATGAATCGAAAGCATCCTGTTTTTCGTCGGTCGTCCGGCGTTCGTCGTGCGTCATTATCTTTTGTGGGGACAGCTAAGAGCGCGTTACACACCCAGAATTAGCCACAGAGACATTGAGACACAGAGAAAATTCAAAATAAAGATTGAATCCCTTTTGTTGTTTCGCTGTGTGTCTCCGTATCTCTTTCGCTCTGTTTCTCCGTGTCTCTGTGGCATGTTTGAAATGGTTTTCAGGTCTCAGACATCGAATTCGGGAAAGAGTTTGAAAAGGAAGCGTTCCTTGTGGCGAATGGTCTGTTTGAGTTCGGGCGTGTAGTAACGCTCCCACTTCTGCACGTCGCTGCGTCCTTTGCCCTTCGGGAGAATTTTCCCCGTTTCGAGGATAAAACGGATGTCGTCGTGCCCGTAGGACATCTGAGAAAGAAAATCGTAGAGGCCGCGATTGAGGTTGTCTGTGCGGATGAAGTGGAGGTTGTACATATCCGCCTTGTAGGCTTGCGGGGCGAGGTAGTCGTCCGCGCCGATGCGACGAAAGGCTTCCGCAGGGTTTCTGAAATAGAACTTGAGGAACTGCTCCGTGTGCAGACCCGCGCTGTCGTCCGTGTCGCTTTTACCGTTGCCGAGACTGGTGAACGCGGCGTTGGCGAGACGGACGTACTCGGCAAAACTCAAGTCGGGAAAGCGTGCGAACTCCTTTTCAAAATCCGGCACGGCGCGATAGTAACGGAGAAATTCGCGCCGCTTCCACCAGCCAAACTCATACTGCGAGACATAAATGTCGTACGGATTTCTGATGGTTGCCAGAATCTTTTTCTCGCGTTGGGCAGTAGGAATCTCATTGCAGCCGCCATGCTTGTTGTTGTTATGAACGAGTGTGCCGTACTTCTCGCTCACGGCGCGCACCTCGCCGCGAATGATGTTCCGCAAATGCGTCAGACGCGTCCAGTTCAAACCGTACAGGCGAAACAGCACCGACGTGACGAACGTCCCGCCCGTCTTAGGCTCATGCACGTAAACGAATTTGTCTGTGAAAAGCATGAGAACAGTAGACAATAGCCAGTAGCCAGTAGTCGGCATAAAGAATTTGTCAGACGCTTCTTTAGCATTCCTCTCAACAATCGCACATGAAATGCTTTTCTGCTGACTGCTGGCTGCCGACTACTTCATTTATCCCTTCGCTCCGACCAGAGATTTGTCGTCCTCCGCTTCGTCGGGCGTGAGCGAGGGAAGGACGAAGCGTTGTTGGATGAGATAGGCGAGGATGCGTTCGGCGTTCTCCTCTGCCGTTTGGTTTACGGTGTCAATCACGATTTCGGGATTATGCGGCGGCTCGTATGGGTCGTCGATGCCTGTAAAGTTTTTGATTTTGCCTTCGCGCGCGAGTTGGTACATGCCTTTCACGTCGCGTTGTTCGCAGACTTCGAGTGGCGTATCGACGAAGATTTCGACGTAACGGTCTTGGCCGATGAGTGCGCGACATTCATTGCGCGTGGCGCGATAGGGGCTGACCGCCGCGCAGATAACCGCGCCACCGTGTCGCACAATCTCCGACGCGACGTAACCGATGCGACGGATGTTGGTGTCGCGGTCTTCTTTGCTGAAGCCGAGTCCCTTCGAGAGATGCGTGCGAACGACGTCGCCGTCGAGCACGGTTATCTGCCGACCGTGTTCGAGAAGTTTGACGGTGATGATGTCGGCGGTGGTTGATTTGCCCGCGCCGCTCAAGCCCGTGAACCAGAGACAAAATCCTTGCTGATGTCGCGGCGGGTGCGCCTGCGCCAGAATCGTCGCCACTTCGGGTCGCGTAAACCATTGCGGCAGCGAACGACCGCGATGCAAGTAGTTTTCACGTACCTCGGTGCCGGAAATCGAAGCCGTCCGCTTGCCCGCAGGGATGCGCGACGATTCTTCATAACGGTCTTCTTCCGGCAGATAAAGCAACTCCGAAAAAGGCATCGGTGTGACGCCCGTCTCCGGCGCGTGCGCGGCGACGAGTTCTTGCGCGTCGTAAGCGCCGTAGAAGGGACGGTCTTGTGAATCGCGTCCGGGGCTGGCGTGGTCGCGCCCGACGATGAGATGGTTCGCGCCGAAGTTGCGACGAATAATCGCATGCCAGAGCGCCTCGCGCGGCCCCGCCATCCGCATCGCCAGAGGCAAGAGCGCGAGCATCATGCGCGAAGGGTCGTAGTACCGTTCAGCGAGGACGCGGTATGAACGCACGCGCGTGAAGTGGTCGATGTCGCCGGGTTTCGTCAGGCCGACGACGGGATGGAGCAGCAATGTGCCGTCAATCTGTTTGGCGGCACGCGCGGTCAACTCTTCGTGCGCGCGGTGCAGAGGGTTGCGCGTCTGGAAGGCGACGACGTTGCGCTGGCCGAGCGACTCTAACTTGTGACGCACCTCGCGCGGCGCGAGACGAAGCGCGCGAAAATCATGGTGTCGCGGCAGAGCGACGACGCGCAGCGCGCCCGCGATATTGAGTTCGCCCCACGAATGCATTTCGGCGACGAGCGGGTGTCGTAAATCAGTCGTGCCGTAAGCGCGTCGCGCTTCCGTGTCTCTGTCCCATTCGTAAATCTCCTCGACGCGCATGACCGCGAGCAGGTTGTTGTAGGAATCGGCGAGCGCAATCTCGCCGTCGAGTTTGATGCCCGCATCGCGCCTGACCGCCAACGTCACGGGCAGAGGAAAGAGCATGCCGTTTGCGAGTCGCATCTCTTCGAGCACGCGTAGGTAATCTTGCTGTCCGAGAAAGCTGCGGAGCGGCGAGAAGCCGCCGTTGGCGAGCAGTTCGAGGTCGCAGATATTTCTAGCCGAGAGTTGGAGGCGCGGCAGCGCGGCGGCGCGCGTCTTCAACTCCTCCAGTTCTTCCGTATCGACCAGCAGATTGACCAACTCGCCGCCGTACGGCGCAATCAAATTCTCGTCTTGTTCGTTCTGACGCACCATCAATTCCCTTCACCTTTCCTCTGCGTCTCTGTGGCTAAATGAATCGTTTGCCGTGCGAAAGTTTAACGCCGCAGGTCGAAGACAATCATGCGCTCCGTATCCAACGTGCAACGAAAATTCGCGCGCAGGTGGAGGTGCAGTTGTTTGTAGTAATCGAGCCACCAGAACGACGGCCAGCCGAAGGCGATGAAGTTTGCGCCCCGCTCGCGTCGCATGCGTTCGAGTTCACGGATGGCGGTTTCATCATCGGGCGGCGCGCCCCAGTATTGCCCTTCGCGTTCGAGAAACGGCAGACGCAGACGCCCTCCGCCAAACTCATTTCCAAACCCTTGCTCATCAACGAGGATGAAAGTTTCGCCGCCGGGTATCACTTCGCAAATCTCCTCTGACGCCTGCATCAACCGATGCATCCATTCGTTCGCGTGCGGAAACGGCGCGTTCGGCACAGCCACGCCGAGAAACGCGCAGAGCTTTTCCCATCCGTCGCCGCCGCAGATGTCCATCAACAGCAAATCGCCGCGACGCTCTTTGAAATACTCGCGGACGTTTCGCACGTGCGTATCGTAGACAAACGAGAAGCGTTCACGATTAAAGCCGTGCGTGCCGTAGACGCACGCGCTGATAAACTCATGAAACTTTTTGAACTGCGGAAAGTTGTGCCACCATTCCGACATCAAACGCCAGTGCATCTCGCACGAACGCAGCCACGCTTCCTTCTCCCGCAACGTCAGCACGAATTTGCTCTCAGGATATAGCGCGTCGAACTGCGCGTAGAACGGCGCGACGGGCATGTCCGTCACCGCCTGAAACTCTTTCAGCAACGACAGTCGATAGTTGCCGCCGCTCAGTTCCTCGTATGTCGCTTCGTCGTGCGGATAGTGAATCGCCTTCACGCCCAACAGATTCAACGCCTCCGTCAGACTCGACGTGCCCGTCTTGCTCAATCCCAACCCGAAAACTTTTTGGTGCGACGCAAGCATAAACTAACCGGAATTGTGGAATGCGGATTGCGGAATGGAAAACAGTAGTCAATAGAGATACACGGTTGCGCGGATGTGCTTCGCAATCTTTGTTCTTAACTGCCTCCGGTTTTCATTCCGGCTTCTGACTCCTGAATTCTTCTTCCACCAATCCGCATTCCGCAATCCGCAATCAGAAGATTGTGTAGATGAACGGAGCGAGCGCGGAGGTTTGCGCGAAGACGAGCAGCACGCCCATCAACAGAAGCACGATGATAATCGGCAGCAGCCACAGTTTCTTGTTTTGTCTGAGAAAAAGCCAGACTTCGCTGGCGAGTCCCAATCTGCTCATAAAGCTTATGCTCCTTCAAATCCTGTCTGTTATTCGTTTCTTTAACCCGTCAAGTGTTTCTTAAAATCGTCGTGCGATTCATTGTTCGTCTCTTAAAACAGACGCTCAAACTGTTCTTTGGTCTGCCGCGTGGTTTTGCGTGCAACCCAGTATGTGTCTCGATTTGTGCGGCGGCGGTTGAGCGGGTCGCGTCCAAAGAGGCGCGACACGACGCCATAGGGCATAAACACGCCATAGTACATGATGGTGAGCAGGATGCGACTGTTGACGTAACCGAGCAGGGCGGCCAACTGCATCCAACGCGTGTGAAACGCTCTCGCCAACACGGGCACGAACAGCCCCACCAGGAGCAGCAACGCACCGATGCCGCCGAGCACGGCGACCGCCGTCATGCGACCGCGATAAAAATTCCACGCCGCGATGGCGACCAGCACACCGCCCACGATGAGTGCGCTCTTGCGTGCCTGCGCGTCTGTGACCGCAACTGCGTCGCTGTCGCTGTGCGTGGGTCTAGTCAAGTTGAAATTCCTCCTGCCACTGCGTGTCTTCGACGAACGCCGACGCGCCCTGCTCGCTCTTTTCCAACACGTAATCGCCGATAACGAGACTGTCCATCTCCGTCCGCATGAAACAGGTGAAAGCCTGTTCGGGTGTGCAGACGATGGGTTCGCCGCGCACGTTGAAAGAGGTATTGACGACGACGGCGCAACCCGTCAGGCGTTCAAAGGCCGCGAGCAAATCGTAGTAGAGCGGGTTATCCTCGCGCCTCACGGTCTGCACGCGCGCCGAATAATCGACGTGTGTGACCGCCGGAATCGTCGAGCGCGGGACGTTGAGTTTGTCGATGCCGAATAGCTCGTTTTCCGTCTCGTCGGCGGCGACGCGCAAACCTTTTCGCACGGGCGCGACGAGAAGCATGTAGGGCGAATCCGCGTCCAACTCAAAATAGTCCGCGACGCGTTCGCGCAAGACAGACGGCGCGAACGGTCGGAAGGATTCGCGGAATTTGATTTTGAGATTCATCTGCGACTGCATGCGCGGCGAGCGCGGGTCGCCGAGAATGCTTCGTGCGCCGAGCGCACGCGGCCCGAACTCCATGCGTCCCTCAAACCAGCCGACGACCTTTCCTTCAGCCAATAATTGCGCCACGGTCGCGGCCAGTTCGTCGTGTTCGATGCGACGAAAGCGTGCGCCCGTCGTCTCAAGAAACGCTTGTATTTCGTCGTTCGTGTAGGCGGGGCCGAGATACGCGCCGCGCATGCCGTCGGCGTGTCCACGGCAGACGCGCTTCACGTCGCGCTCGTTGCCGAGATATTGATACCAGACGGAGAGCGCCGCGCCGACGCTTCCGCCCGCGTCGCCCGCCGCGGGTTGAATCCAGACGTTTTCAAACGGCGACTCACGAAGAATCCGTCCATTGCCGACGCAGTTCAAAGCGACGCCGCCCGCGAGACAGAGATTGCGTTCGCCCGTCTCTTGATGAGCGTGTCGCGCCATCCTCAGCATCGCTTCTTCCGTCACCTCCTGCACCGAGCGCGCTAAATCCATCTCGCGTTGTGTGAGTTCGCTTTCGGGCGTACGCGGCGGTGCGCCGAAGAGTCGGTCGAAGGCATCGTTGGTCATGGTCAGCCCGTGCGCGAAGTTGAAATATTTCATATTGAGACGGAGCGAGCCGTCGTCGCGCAGGTCAACAAGCTCGTCGAGAATCGTCTGGACGAAACGCGGCTCGCCGTAGGGCGCGAGTCCCATCACCTTGTACTCGCCGGAGTTGACCTTAAAGCCCGTGTAGTAAGTAAAAGCCGAATAGAGCAGTCCGAGCGAGTGTGGGAAGTGCAACTCTTTAAGCAAGTGCAACTCGTTGCCGCGGCCGTGGCCGTAGGATGATGTCGCCCATTCGCCGACGCCATCCATCGTCAAGACCGCCGCGCTCTCGAACGGCGACGGAAAGAAAGCCGATGCCGCATGCGATTCGTGGTGTTCGGTGAAAAGAACCTTGCCACGGTAGTCGGCCTGCGCGGCCACCTGTTCGCGTATCCAGATTTTCTCGCGCAACCAGAGAGGCATCGCCAGGAGGAAAGAGCGAAGCCCGCGCGGCGCATAGTCGATGTAGGTTTCCAGCAGCCGCTCGAATTTCAAAAGCGGCTTATCGTAGAAAGCGACGTAATCAACTTCGGCGGGCGTCACGCCTGCGTGTCGCAGACAGAACTCGACCGCCGCCGACGGAAAACGTTGGTCGTGCTTCTTCCTTGTAAAACGTTCTTCCTGCGCGGCTGCCACGACTTCGCCGTCGCGCACAAGACACGCCGCCGAATCGTGGTAGTAAGCCGAAATACCGAGAATGTACATCGTCGTCAAACAGTAACCAGTAGTCAGTAGTCAGTAGAAAAACATGCGCGGTTTGATTGTTACGGGCTGACGGTTGAGAGTCAATCAACGAAAGCACACTTTATATTCACGCCGCGCGTCTGCCGATGCTCCTCCGACAAAAACGCGCGCAGTTGTGCGCCGACGGCTTCGAGTGAAAATTTCTCCTCGACGCGTCGGCGTGCGCGTGCGCCGAGCGTGCGGCTCAACGTTTCGTCGTCGAGCAGACGACCGAGCGCCGCGCCGAAGGCTTCCGCGTCGCCGCGCCTCACGACGACGCCGCCCGATGCCTCGCCGCCTTCAAGAATGTCGTCCACGCCCTCCGCATCCGCAGCTACGAGCGGCAGACCGCACGCCATTCCCTCTACCGGAGCGACGGGAAAACCTTCGTGGCGCGACGGAAAGACGTAAACGTCCGCCGCTTGAAGATAGAGACGAAGTCGCGCGCGGTCGTTCACGTATTCGTCAACCCATGTCAATCCCTGCGGCTTCATCTCCGCTAACGCCGCGCGCAATTCGCGCGCATCGTTTCCCGTCCCGACGAGCAGCAGGCGCACGTCGCGCCCCGCACGTTCCACGCAGACCTTTTGCCAGGCATTGAGCAGAACGTCTAAACCCTTGCGCCGAAAATCGACGCGCCCGTGCCACACCGCGACACGCGCTCCCGACGCAATCCCCAATTCCTGCCGCGCCGCCTCGCGTCCGGCGACAGGAGGCCACATCTTCAAATCAACCGGATTGAAAATTCGCGCCACCCTCTCGCGCGGCAAACCATAACGCGCACGCACGCGTCCGGCCTCGCCGCCCGACGCCACAATCAATCCCGCCGACGCGCCCACGCTTAGCCGCCGGATGAATCCTTCGAGACGATTGCGTGAGGCGTCATCGCCGCTGCCGCCTTGAAAAGTGGCGAACACGCGCAGGCGCAAAACCTGACCGATGGCGACGCACACGTCGAAACGCCCGTGCTCATAATCCTGACATAAAACGGCATCGCAACGCTCGCGCCGGAGTTCGCGCGCGAAGTGCAGGAGCGGAGTCGAGAGATAAGGAGCAAGCTCTTTCGCCGCCGACCAGAAGATGCGGCGACCCGCTCCGCGCACGTCGCCCGCCGCCGCTTCCAACGTCGCCGCGTATGGATTCAAAATCCGTCGCCGGAGCGCGCGATAAACTTTCGGTGCAGGCAAAACGCAGATGGTCGCTCCGGTTGCGCGATGTCGAAAACGCGACGGCTTTGCCACACGCGCCGAGACACAAAAGAGGACGCATCTCACGCCTGCGAGCCGCAACGCGTCGATGTAGCCGAACATCCAACCGCCCGACATCTCCCTGCAAAAAGCCTCGAACGAAACTCCGATGTTATCCAAAAAATCCTCGACGAGTTGGCTCCAATCAAACAGCGCGACGGTCGGACGCCAACCACGACGACTCTCAAACTCCTGAAGCGCATCGCGCATCAACGTGCGTGCTCCCTGAGCGCCCTTTGGCGTACTTCGTCCGTGTCGTCGGGTTTGAGACGACGGACGCAACGCGGCGGAGCGCCGACGACCACGGCGTAAGGCGGCACGTCCTTCGAGACGACGGTCTTGCAACCGATGATTGCGCCGCGCCCCAGACGCACGCCCGGCAGGATAACCGAATCGAATCCCACCCACACGTTGTCTTCCAACACGACCGGCCGCGCGACGCCCACGGGCGGCAGAATGCGCGCGGGGTCTGCGGCGGCGGCGGCGAGCGCGTGGCGTCGCGCCTCCAACGGCGCATCCTGCAAACCCGCCCACGTGTCCGTGATGACCGAACCCCAAGCGATGAGACAGTGGTCACCTATCTCGATGCGTTCGTGGCAGATGAGATAGGTTCCGTTCAAGACCGTGTACGAGCCGACGCGGACGAGACCGCCCCGCCCGACGACGAAACTCGTACGGTCGTATGCGCCTGTCGCATCGCCGAGCCGCAAGCCTCCTTCGTGTTCGGAGAAGTAGGACGCGAAGCCGTAGGCCGTGTCGATGTAGACATCCGCGCCAAACGAGACGTTCGACGGAATCCCGCCGCCGTACCAGTCGTATTCGAGATAGATACGCCCGTCCGTCGAACGCGTGCCCGTCGTCGGGATATTCTCTTTCATCGCTCGTCTCCCAAAACTCTCATCACTAACAAAAACAAGGATTAGCCACAGAGGTACGGAAACATGGAGATAAACCATAAGTGGGAATAAGAATTAACATTGCACATTTGCTTCCTCTGTGTCTCTGTATCTCTGTGACTAATCCTTTCTGACTATGACTGCGGGATTGCCAGCCACTTCGACGCCGGGCGGCACGTCCTTATGTACCATCGCGCCCGGCGCAACCACCGCGCCCGCGCCGATGCGGACGCCCTTCAGTATGGTCGCGTTATAGCCAATCCACACGTCGTCTTCGATGATGACCGGACGCGCTTCGACGGCGGGGCGACGCTTTCTGTCGCCGACGGGCGAGAGCGCGATGGTGTCCGCGAGACGCGCGGCGGGCGTCATGGGATGAAAGTCTGAATCGGCAATCGTCACGCCGCCCGCGATGAGCACGCGCGAACCAATCTCGATGCGTTCAGAGCAGACGAGCGACGCATTGGCGAGATAACAGTAGTCGCCGATTTCAATCAACGCGTTCTCATCCGCCGCGAGACTCGCGCGCCAGATAGTGACGTTGTTGCCGACGCGCAAGCCAATCCGTCCGGTCGCATAGTAGTGCTTGAAGCAGAAAGACGAATCAATGACGGAGTTTTCACCCACCAGGATATTGTCAGGAATGCGCCCCGGAAACCAATCGCCCGGCAGCGTCGCGCCCGGCGTCAGCGGATGAAAAAGCAACGTGGGTACATTGGCCGACATAGTTTTAGAAACCTCTCAAAAGCAGTAGTCAGTAGAAAAAAAACATTCGCTGTTCGATTGTTGAGAGAGATGCTGGTGAAGCGTCTAACCAATTTCTTCATGCTGACTACTGTCTACTGTTCCTATTCTTCCCAACGACGGAAAAGAAGCACGGCGTTGAGGCCGCCGAAGGCGAAGGAGTTTGACATCGCATACTCGACCGTGGCGCGTCGCGCTTCGTTGGGCACGACATCAAGATTGCATTGCGGGTCTGCCTCGGAGAAGTTCGTGGTCGGCGGGAGGATGCCGTCTCTGAGCGCGAGCACGGAGGCGACGGCTTCGACGGCTCCGGCGGCTCCGAGCGTATGGCCGTGCATCGACTTGGTAGAACTCACGGCGAGACGCTCCGCGTGTCGCCCAAAGACGTTGCGGATAGCCTCTGTCTCCATCGCGTCGTTGGCCTGCGTCGCCGTGCCGTGTGCGTTGATGTAGCCGACGCGTTGCGGTTCAATTTCCGCATCCATGAGCGCGGCACGCATCGCACGCGCCGCTCCTTCAGCGGACGGCTGTGTCAGGTGATGCGCGTCCGCAGACATGCCGAAGCCAACCACCTCCGCATGAATCCGCGCACCACGCCCACGCGCCGCTTCCAGCGTCTCGAAGACCAACGTCGCGCCGCCCTCACCGAGTATCATCCCACGCCTGTCCTTCGAGAAGGGACGGCACGTGTCCGGCGACACGACGCGCAGCGCCTCCCACATCTTCAAATGACCGAACGTGAACGGCGACTCGCTGCCGCCCGTTAATGCCGCGTCCGACATGCCGCCGCGCACCATCATGAACGCCTGACCGATGGCATGACCCGCCGAAGCGCAGGCGGTCGAGACGTTGTAAGACGGGCCAGTAATGCCAAACTCCATCGAGATGTGGCTCGCTGCGGCGTTCGACATCCCGCGTGGAATCGAGAGAGGATGCGCGCGTTTGCCTGACTGCCCGTAGATGTCCGCGTATGTTTTGTCTTCGCTCGTCTTGCCGCCGAGGCAAGACCCCGTGACGATGCACGTCCGTTCTTTCATTTCGCTACTCAACTCAAGCTGCGCGTCGCGCAACGCTTCGCGCGCCGTGATGAGTCCAAACTGTGCAAAGCGGTCGAGCATGTCAGCATGCTTCGCATCGAAATGTTTCGCGGCATCGTAGTCTTCGACCTCCGCGCCGTTGGGAAAACGGAGCGGCGCGCCGTTCGTGAGCGTCAACGGCCTGATGCCCGAACGCCCCTCACAAAGTCCGCGCCAAAAATCCGCCACGTTGTGTCCCAGAGCCGTAATCGCTCCGAGACCCGTAATCACTACCCGACGATTTTTCATAACGACTAAAACTCATTTCAAAACGAACGCAAAATGAAAACTGTAAAAGGCACAAAGAATCGTTTCTACTTCCTCCCCTTTGCATTCTTCATTCTTCATTCATCCCACCGTTTCAGACAACAATTTGCGAACGCTCTCGACCGCCTGCCGCACGTTGCGTAAGCCCATCGCCTCCTCGTTTGGAATCGCGACGTTGAACTCCTCCTCCAAATCGAAGATGAGGCCGAGCGCATCGAGCGAAGTCATCCCCAGTTGCTCGAAAGTGGTGTCGAGCGTGATTCCTTCGGCAGACACTTTCTGCGAACGCGCGATAGTCTCAATCACTCTCTCTGTGATTGCTTCCGACATAACAGGTAAACTCCTTCTCTTATCTTCAAAAGATGCTCACGAACGGCGACGCAACGGCCTCGCGCGCTTCATTCGCCGCCGACTTTTCATCAACCCTCACGTCATCAACTACTGTCGCAGCTTCATCAACCGACGCTTCATCCGACGTTCTTACAGCAGCCGCTTCATCCGCATCATGCAATTGCGCGAGCATGTCGCCGAGCACGCGTCGGCTGTCGAAAAATTCTTCGGCGACGGCGCGTGCGGCGCGTACGTGGCGCGCGGGTTCGGCAGCGACGCGGCGCAAGGCGTCCGCCGCGCCGTCTTCGTCGTCGAAGCCGAGCAAGCCGCAATCGTTCGGCAGGTATTTCGACCAACCCGTGTCCTGTGTCACAACGGGTCGCGCCGACGCGAGATAACAGGCCGAACGACATGAGAACCAACCCGTCCGCGCCTTGACGTAAGTCTCCTTCGCCACCGAAAACTCGCCGCGTGAACGTCTGATGAAATCGCGGTACGTTCGCCAATCGGGAGCGTGCTCCGACGGGTCTAGCACGCGCCACCCGGCGACACACGCCTCTTGTGTGGGAAACGGCTCGCCTGCGCCGCCCGTCTGCCCGATGGCGACGGCAAGCGGAATCTCCGGTACGCGCGACGGAAGCGCGAAGAAGCGTCGGAACTCGACATCCTTCTGTCCCCACTCGTCGCCCTCGTACCTGAGCGGCTTGGCAGCAGTCCAATTCATCAAGGTCGTGTAAGCCGCGCGCGCGTCCGTCGTCTCAGGCAACGCCTTCGCATGCCAACTCGACAAGCAGACGGGCTGGCGCGTCGGTCGCCAACGAACGCCGCACAGAGGCATCCGGCAATCGCTCGCGCCGACGTTTTCGCCGAAAGTGAAATGAACGTTGTGCGCGTCAACCAGCGCACGCAAATCCGGTTCGCCCGGCGTAAACATCTGCTGCGAGAGATATTGAATCTGCGTAAACATCGGGTCGGAATCCAGCAGCGCGCGCACGGGGATGCGCCTGTACTCGTCGCGCATGAAGGTTGAGCAAGAGATGTTGAGGAAGACATCCGCTGTGCGCGCCACTTCGCGCACTTCCGATTCTGTGAGGCCGAAACACTTGCCCGAAGCCTCGTCGCGGTAAGCCCATCTGCCCGCGAGGTCGAAGGCTTCCATCACCGATTTCAAATGGGCGACGTTGGCCGAGCAGTCGCCCCAATCGCTGCCGCCCGTCTGGTAAATCGGCCACATGCGTGTGTCTTCGATGTAGAACACGTCGTGCCCCAACGCGGCCAGCCCGGCCGGATACTGCACGTAATCCCATGTGATGCCGCCCGCAGGCAGCAGCCCCATGTACCCGCCGACGATGATGCGTAGCCTCTTCATCTTTCTTCCGACCTTGACCTGCCGAATCAATCGTTGGCGCTCACGTACCAACGCGACGGCGCAACGTCTTCGGCCTTAATCGACTCGTCGAGAATGTGTATGGCGATGGGAAAATCGTAGTCGTCGCGTGCGAATCCCAAATCTTTGAGCGTCGGCTCCATCAACGGCGTCGCCAGCACGGCGACCTTGTGAATCGCCTCCTCGCCCACGCCGACGCTCAAAGATTTTTCATGTGCGACATGCGTGACGGCGGAGAGCGTGGCGCGTAACGCGTCTCCGTCATCGGTGACCAGCATATCGCAGATGAGCCACTGGCGGTCGCCCTTGCGACGCGAAGCAACGAGGCCGACGAGTTCGCCGTCGCGCTCGATGGCCGTCGTCGTGTAGTTGGCGTTGGAGAGTTTCCATTGCAGCGTCGCAGCGTCGCGCAACGACGTGCAGCCGTGTAGACGCGAAAACTTTTGCCAGAGACGGTCAACGCGCTCATCCCATGCGACGAGCGGCGCGGCGCTGTAGCCCGCGTCGGACGGGAGCGCGGATTGAAGCGGGAGCGACAGACTCCACAGAGGGAAGGTGCCGTAGTCAAGGCGGAACATGGCGAGGGTCTTCACCCAACGCTTGAAGAGGCCGAGCCAACGCTGGTCCGGGACGGTATAGACGAGGCTCACGCCCCGCGCCTGAAATTCGTTGACGCCCGCCAGATACATTCTCGCGATAGGCGAGTCGAGCGGGCTGCGTATGTCGGCGGCTTCATGCGCCTCCGGCTTGACAATCGTGCCGAAGGGGCGCACCGCGCTGAACACTCTACCGTTAACTGAAACCTGCGACGGCATAAAGCGAAACTGCCCAACCGTCGCTCCGGTCTGCTCGTCCGAAGCGACGACGACGCTCGGCTTGCCGAAGGGCGCAGCCTCGAACCACGGGCGCAAGCCATCGAGCGCAGCCTCGCCCCAGTCGGTCGCATCGCGCCAGAGGCGTTCGAGGCCGGGTAGCGTGGCGTCCGCGTGAAATTCGTATGTGAGTCCCATCCGTCGTTCCCGCTCTCGTTGACGCGAGTCGCAGCGAAACCTTATGCGTTGCCAACTATAAAATCCTGCACCCTGCTGCCGACGACCGAGCCGTCGCTTCATCAGTGCGATGCGCCGCTTGAAGCAGTCGCCGCTGTCAACTGTAAAGCCCTGTATCTTTCCAGTTCTTCGTGAAATTCCGCGCCTTCCGCAGCGATGGCTTCATCGAGCAATCGTGTCGCGTACTGCCAGAGCGCCCAATCGAGTTGGTTGCGCTCGCGGATGGCGTCGATAACTTGGGGCGACAGCGAAGCGGTTGGCTGGCGACGCGGATTGACGTTTCGCGGATAAGAAAGAACGTCTCGCGTCCAACCGAGTCGGCGTTTGAGAAGCGTCAGGGTCTCGTCGAAACGTTCGGTGGTTCCGACGACGGCGAAGTATCGCCGGAGATTCTCCTCTGCCATGCGTAGAGTCTCGTTCGTGCATTCTCCGATACGAGGGTCAACGCCTGCGATGCGCCGTGTCTGGTCGTTGTCCACCTCCTTGAACGGTGGCGAGCGCACGAACTCCTCAAGGCTCATCATCTCGGACTGCTTCGTGTAGTAGTAGAGCGAGACGAGGCGGTCAACGGGATTCCGTAGGAGCGTGATGTAGGTGGACGGACGCGCGACGTGTTCGTGGAGGCCGAACCAGAAATGACCGATGACAGCGCGCAAATCTCTACGTCGGAGTATGGGGAGAACGTGCGCGGGGATGTCGAGATTCGGCTCCTTCAAAAATCCGTACGTGAGATATGCGACGCCCGCGTTGAGGATGTCGTCTTCGCGCGTTTCCGCCGCGCGACACTGGTTGTAGACAAACTCGCCGAGCGTTTGCCCGCCCGCCTTAGGGATGTGCAGAAACAGCACTGTCGGGGCGTCGGGTTCAGCGTCCGGCGTCGCGCTCGACGCTTCGAGCGAGGCGGCTTCTCCCATCGTCTCTTTCAGAATTGATGCGCTTTGTTCGAGTCCTTTTTTCAGTATGCGCGCAATCCAACCGGAGAAAGGCATGGCGATGAGCGGCAACTTGCCGTCGAACTTGAGCGCGTCGGATTCGACTTCGAGCGTGCCCTTGACGCCGATGCCCTGCGCCGTCACGGAAAACGTAAAAGTGTTTTCGCTCCACGTCCCCTTGAGGTCGGAGAAACTGCGCGCCTTGTCCGTCAGCGCCTTGAGTCGCTCGACCGCCTCCTGCTGTCCGAAACTGTGCGCCACCTGTGTCCTGTATCTCGGCATCGTCAAATTCTCTCCATCACAACCCTATAGAATTCGCCACAGATGCACAGAGACACAGAGACGGGCAATGGAAAGAGGGATGAAAAACAGTTGTAGCGCAACGTTCATCCGTTTCTCCTTTTCTCCCTTTTCCTTTCATCTCTTCTCTGTGCCTCTGCATCTCCGTGGCCGGTTTTGATTTTGTAGTTTAATCGTTGGCGCTCACGTACCAATTCGACGGCGCGACATCTTCTTTGCTAATCGCGGGGTTGAGGATGTGTATGATGACGGGAAAGTCGTAGGCATCGCGCACGAAGCCGAGCGAGCGCAAGACGGGTTCCATGACGGGCGTAACGAGCACGGTCACTTTACAGATAGGCTTCGACGCTTCGGCGTTGAGCGCGCGCTCGTTGGCGAGACGCACGACGGCGACGAACGTGGCACGCAGAGCGTCGCGTTCGTCGGCGGCCAGCACGTCGCAGACGAGCCACTGGCGGTCGCCCTTGCGACGCGAGGCGACGAGGCCGACGAGTTCGCCGTCGCGCTCGACGCCTAGCACAGTGTAGTTATCAATGCCGAGCTTCCACGGCAAACTTCTCGAATCGCGCACCACCGAACAATCGTGGAAACGCGACCACGCCGTCCACAGACGGTCGATGCGCTCGTCATCGAGTGTCGTGAGCGGTGCTGCCGTGTAGCCATCCGGCATCGGCAATTCTGCGGCGAGCGGCAGATCGAGCCGCCAGAGTGGGAACGTGCCGCCCTGCAACTTCGGAAACATGCGAAAGAGTCGAACCCAACGCGGGTCGGGAACCATGTAGATGAGGCCGTCGCCGCGCGCACGCAACGCCTTGACCGCGTGCATGTACATCGCCACCGCCGGATGCGCGAGCGGGTTGACGCTGCGAAAGCGTTGCGAACGCGCGACAATCGGCGCGCCCGGACGAAACGCTCGATACTCGCGCCCCTTCACCGTCACCAGCGACGGCACAAAGGCAAACTGCCCGACGATTTCTCCCGTCGCGCCGTCGGTCGCCACCGTCCCCGAAACTCCGCCGAGAGGCGCTTCGACCACGACGCGCTGCCACAATTGCTCCGTCAGCGCGCCCCACTGCGTCTCCTCCACCCACAGCCGTTGCAGCGCGGGCAAATCGTCCCTCTCAATCAGACGGTATTCCAGCGACATTCCCACATCTCCCTCAAACTCACTTCAAAACTCGCCACACACGCGAAAGTAACCATGCATGCAAAATGTGGAATAAAGCTCAAAAGCTTTCCTCTCATCACTCGTCATTTACAACTCATCAATCCGCAATCCACATTTCGCAATCCGCAATACCTCTAGTCTCCCGGCATCACAAACCAACGTTCGGGCGCGATGCGGTCAAGCGACAAAGCCGCGTCGAACGTGTTGCACGTGAAGGCGAACTTGTAATCCACCATCTCGCCATCAAACACTTCGAGCGACGGCGCGAGCACGGGCGTCCGCATCACCTTCAAATGCGTGATGGCTTCCGGCACACTCCTGCCGCGCTCGTCGCCCAACCAACGGAGCGTCGCCGCCAGCACACGCGCCACGTCGCGCGGGTCGCGCGCGAGAATGTCTGCGAGGAGTCCGGTCTGCCGTTTCGTCGCCGTATAACCGACGAGGCTTCCGTCCGACGCGTCGCGCACTTCGACGGCGATGCGCCCGCTATTGCGAAACCGCAGCCAATCGCGTCGACGCACGACGCCGCAATGAATCGGAAAACTCTCCTTCGCCGCCGACCACAACGCGTCATACTCTTCGCCAAACTCCGCGACGGGTTGCGCCACCACTCCACCCGCCACGCCATACGCGTCGCTTGCGCGCGAGGCTTCAAACGGCAATGCCACGCAATCGTAGTTGGCCTGTGCGAAGTTCGAGACGCCAAATCGCGGGGCGAGACGAAAGATGGACAGCCAGCCGTATTCCGGCAACGAATAGACGATGCTGAAACCGCGTCGCTTTGCCTCCGTCGCCGCCGCTTTGTAGAGGCCAATCATCGGATGCTCGTTGCGTCGCAATGAACCGCCACGCAACTCCTGACGCAATATCGGCGCGGAAAAACGCAGCGCACGCACCTCACCGCCGTCCACACACATCACAGACGGCATGAACATCTCCTGCGCCACCACTTCGCCCGCCTCGTCCACCGCCACCGTCACCAGACACGCGCCGTGCGGCGTCTCGACGTACCACTCGCGCCACTGCTCCGCCGTCAGCACGCCCCACCCAGCCTGCTCCCATAGCCGCAAAAGGCTCGGCAGGTCGCGCTCCTCGAAGAGTCTGTATGTGAGACGTTCACCCATAGCTTGAGAGAGGCAAAGGCGCGGCAGCCTAGTCTTCGTCGGGCAGTTGGTGATGGCGCAATTCGCTCAAACTCAACCTCGCTTCTGCCCCGACCTGATTGCGAAACAGAGACGACCCGACCGACGAAACCGCCGAAGCCGGTACCATCCCGCTCCGTCCCGCGCCCGCCGCAGCAGACGCGACCGCCGCCTTTGGCGCGACCGATAGAGATTCCGTCGCCCCTGCGAACGTCTCCGGCACAAACGCGTTGTCCGTCGTCTCCGTCTCCTGTTGTCGCTGTTCGTCGGGTTCGTTATGAAGCCTTCGCAGCAGAGTGGACATCGCCGCCGCCGCCTCATGAAAGGCACGCGCGACGAACAGCAACGTCGCCGCGCCAAGACACGCAGCAGCCATCCACGCCCCGTCCAACGCCGCCAACGCCGAGAGCGCCGCCACCATGCTAATCAACGACCACGCACGCGTCGAACACTTCGGCCACGTCCGAAAACGCGCCAACTGTTTTCCGCCGCCATGTTCTTCGACCGTCATCAACGTGCGCGCCGAGCCGAGCATGCCGCCGCGCGTCTCTAAATCCCAACGGTCGAAATCGCCGCCGCGCACCACGCACGCGCCGCCCTCGCGCAAGCTCTTTTCCAGCGCCTTCAACCTCTCCTCGGCTGATTGCCACTCCTCGCTCCACACCTCGGAACGACGCGGCCACAACCAAGCAGCGCCGCTCACGCCGCGTGTGCGCCACGGCGTCAAGCCCCAACGCAGACGCCCGCGCAGACGCGCCAAAGGCTGCATCAAATGCATCAACGTCGTCAGCGACCACAACTTCCACCACTCCGCGCGCGACAACCGTCCGGCGCTTGTAAAGTGAGATTTAGAAGCACTTATGCCCGCCTGCAAAATCAGTGCGCCGACGGCGACAATAAGTAGCGGCAGAGCCGTCAGAAGCGGCTTCCACGCCGCCGCGCCCAAGACGGACAACGCCGCGAGCGACGCGACGACCAGATACCATTCCGGCATCAACGGCAGCGACGTGACGAATCCGGGCGCGGGTTGATAAATCGACTGAAAGAGTCCGCTGCCCCACGTCCCCTGATAGATGCGACTGCGCCGCGACAGGAGCAGAGCCTGCGTCAATCCCTTGCCATAGAGTCTGCCTGTCCACGTCAGATGTCCCGCCGCGTTGTACTTCTCCGGCCACTTCGCCTCCAACAACGCTTCGGCCTTGCCGTACCCTTGCTGCTGTCGCCAGTACATGCGCACGGAGTTGCGTCGGTGATGCCAGACCATTGCCGCGGGGCTGAATCCGAGTGTGCCGCCCGCCTCCTGCACGCGCCAGCACAGGTCAACGTCGTCGCCCGCCACGCGATAACGCCTGTCGCAACCGCCGATGCGCACCAACCAATCGCGCCTGAAAGCCATGTTGCAGCCTGGGATGTGCTCGGCTTCGTGGTCGGAGAGAAGGACGTGGACGGGGCCGCCCGGCGCGTTGGCGACGCAATCGGCAATCCAGCCGTCGCCCGCGGGCGCTATGTTGGGGCCGCCGATTCCGGCGTGCGTCGTCGTCATGAAGGCGTAGGCGAGATAGTGTAGCCAGTGCGGGTCGGGGCGCGCGTCGTCGTCCGTGTAGGCCACGATTTCGCCCGTCGCCGCTTCCATGCCCGTATTTCGCGCCACGCTCAAGCCTCGATTCTCCGTACTGATGAGCCTGAACGGATACTCGCTCACAATCTCTGCCGTCTCATCCGTCGAACCATCGTTGACGACGACGACCTCGAAATTCGGATATTCCAAGCGCATCAAGCCTTCAAAGCAATCACGAATCGTCTGCGCCCCGTTGTAACTGCATACGACGACCGACACGCGCGGCCACTCCAAACTCCCTGGAAACGGCACATCGGCAAACGCCCGCGCCACCGACGCCAACGCAGGCTTCGGCTCACGCTCGCGCGTCACCAGACCGAAATCCCAGTCTTCTATGTCGAAGCCGCCGCGCCACCATTCGTCCGTCCACGCGAACACGAACGCGCCCGCGCAACCCGCCGCAAACACTGTGCGAATCTGCCATTCGAGCGTCGCGGCCTGCTGCACGGTGCCGTTGCGTCGGCTGTCGAGTCCGATTTCGGCCATCACCAGCGGACGGTCGCCCGCGATGTTTTGCAGGCGCGCGAGATAGGCCGTAAGTCGTTCCTGCGATTCGAGATAGACGTTGAAGCAGAAGAAATCGACGAACGGGAGTTCGAGATATTCGGTGGAAGGATAGTTGACGTAAGTGACGAGTCCCGCAGGGTCTTCGTCTTTCACGGCGCGGTACAGACGATGCAAGAAACGCTCGACCTTGCGACGCCCGTGCCAGCGCACAATCGGCGCGGGAATCTCGTTGCCGATGGTGTAGCAGAGAATCGCCGGATGCCCCGCGCACTCGCGCACCGCCGCACGCACGCGTCGCTCGATGTCGCGCGCACGCTCCGGTTTGTCGAGAAAAGTGACGTGCTGCTCCCACGGCAATCCGAGCATGACGCGAAGCCCTTGCTCCGACGCCAAATCCAGCAGCCAACGCGGCGGGACGGTGTAGGTGCGTACGGCGTTGATGCCCGCCGCGCTCATCTGTGCGAAGTCGCGCGCCACTTCGGCGGGCGTGCCGTACTGGTGTTCGTCTTCACCGGGGCGAAACGTGCCGTAGGTCACGCCCCGAACGTAAAATTTTTCTTCGCCGATAAAGATGAATTTGCCTGCGACGCGCGGGCGCACCACGGTCGTGGTTTGCGGGGTAAGGGTCGGGGGTAAATTGGCTTTCATGATCGGGTTTTTGAAACTAAGACACGTTTTTCAACTTCCTGTCATGCGTCGCTGGCGAAATTTCAGTTGAGGCGATTGGGTTCCCTTGCAGGGTGAGTCGAAAACGGAGAAACAAACAGACAGAACAGAAGCACTCGCACTCGCCGTCTCCTATACCTTCCACGGCTCCGAAACAATTCGACGCAGGTGCCCCGACGATTCAACGGGCAGATTCAGACACAGACAGACCTCGAAAGCCTTTCGACCTCCGGCTGTGCTTCTTTGCGTGTCAAAAATGGCGGCGAGCAGTTCCCGTACTCATCAGTTTGCCTATGAATGATGGCTTTTTAGTTTTGGCGAGAATCTGATGTGGATGAGTTCAACCCCTCGCGCCCGTACGTCAAACTGTAGGTCGCGGAGAGTAACAACGCCGCCCCCGAATGTCAACTAAATTTCCATGAAATTTCTCACCATTGACCACTTGCATCATTTTTTTCAATGCCAGTTAACGTCTTATTTCTTAATCGTTTAGCCAAATGCACGAAAGCCCGTCGGCGTCGTCGCGGCGAAAACGACGCGTGGACTGACGGTTTCGGCCAGAGAAGCCTCCGGCGCGCCACAAACCGCGTCGTTTGAACAGTTTACGAGATGTGTGGAGGGCGAAATCTGCGCCGTCGGCGCGGTCACGCACATTTTTGTGAATTCGTCGCTAGAGATTCGCCAGTGTTTTGAGTTAGAATAATTCTAAATCGTGGTCTTAAAGACAGAATGGAAGGAAAGGGAGAACTATGTCGAGTAATGCCGCAATGGAAGCGCAGGCGATGCCCATCAACATCGGTATCGAAGAGAAGGACCGCCGCGAGATTGCCGAAGGGCTGTCGCGCCTGCTCGCAGACACCTACACGCTCTATCTCAAAACACACAACTTTCACTGGAACGTCACCGGCCCGATGTTTCAGACGCTCCACTTGATGTTCGAGACGCAGTACAACGAACTGGCGCTCGCCGTCGATTTAGTCGCTGAACGGATTCGCGCGCTCGGTTTCCCTGCGCCGGGGACATACACGGAATTCAGCCGTCTCAGTTCCATCAAAGAGGATGAAGGCACGCCGGGCGCGCAGGAGATGATTCGTTCGCTCGTCCGCGGGCAGGAATCAGTCGTCCGCACCGCGCGTTCAATCTTTCCGGTGGTCGAACGTGCCAATGACGAACCGACCGCCGACCTCCTGACACAACGCATGCAAGTTCATGAAAAAACGGCATGGATGCTCCGCAGCCTGCTCGTCGAAGAGACTCCGACCGCTGCCACCAACACCGCCGCTCAGGGCGCATGACGCGACCGACGGGCAGACCGGAGGCGACATCGCCCGCACTCGACGCCGCAGCCGAACCTGCACGACACAACAGAACGACGCCGTTGCTGCCACGCTCCGAAGTGGCGACAACGGCGTCGTTCTCTATTCGTCGCAGCTTCCCGTCGGCTCGAATAGTTATTGACATTTGGGCGGATTCATCATAGAACCCGCGTGATTTATCTCACCACGCCTCTGCTACGAAAGGAGATAGACACATGAAACGTCACAAACGCCTCGACGCAGAATCAAACGCGCAGGCCGAAGAACGGAGCGACCTGCCTTTCTTCGCGCGCTTTCTTGAAAGTCAGGACGATGCCGATGCGGAGATTAGAAACAGCCGTCGCGTCGGCAAGATGGCGACCAGCACGCGTTCTTCCGGTGCCAAATCCAAAGCCAAATCCGGCGGCAAGGCCAGCAGCAAAGCAACAAAGAAATCAAGGGGCACGGCAGGTCCCAAAAGGCCTCTGATGACTTTGAAGTATCCGTCGGATAGAGACGAAGTGGATTTCTATCCATATTTTGTCACCGCCGAAACGACGATTGCCGCGACGGGTAATCGTAACCAAACTTTGAAATTCCCTTCGGACGGCGACGAAGAAGCCTACGCGGGTCTCTACGTTAATCGACAGGATATTCCCGCCGGCAACGTCAAACGACTCAAGGACGCACGCATTCGCATCACGCGCAAGGCCGCCGACAGCGACGAGAGTTAAGCTGTCATCCAAACAGGGAACCGCATCGCACCTGTGGTCGTATGGGTTGGCGAACATGGTTCAAGACGCGCGTGATATTGCGCGCGTCTTGGCTTCAAGCCTCGCCCGTCTGCCGTTCGAGTCCGCCTTCTTTCCATGAGAGGGCGCAGCAACGGCGAAACGCCTGATGGTTGAAACGCTTGACTTTTTATGCGAATCAGCATAAACCCCCCGGCGCTTTATCATTCTCACTTATTTCCTCGCCGACGCCCAAAGGAGACCCCAACGATGGAAACCAAAATCACCCCCACGGAAAATAGACCTGAAACCACAGAAGAGAGCAATCTTCCATTCTTCGCCCGTTTTCTTGAAGGACAGGAAGCAAGCGCGCCTACGGAAGCCACCGCCGAGCGCATAATGACGCTGAAGTACCCATCCGACCGCGACGAGTGGGATTAATTCCGCACTAGCCGGGCTGGCGCGCAAACCTCCTGCGACCAAACTCAAGCGAGCAAGCCGCAAGAAGGTTTGACCCCGCCGCGCCACGTCCCGCCACACTCCTGCAAGGCTACTACCACTGCTGCCGCTACCGAAGCGACTGCCCGACGGGCTTTCCCATACAGTCTTCTCGAATCCCTCTTTTTACATGAGAACAGCATCAACGCGTCCGCTCGTCCTGCTGCTCACGCACAGCGCGGATTTCTACACGATAGACCGCGTGGCCGATGCGCTCACACGACGCGGTGCGCGCCCCGTCCGTCTCGACACCGACCGCTTCCCGCGCGATGTAAAACTCTCCGCGCGTCTGGAACAACGCGGCCTCCGCCACGTCATCGCAGACGGAGGGACGCGCGTTGAAGCCGACGAAGTGCGCGCCGTCTGGGCGCGTAGACTCTGGACTCCACAGTTAGACGCGAATCTCGACGAGCGTTTTCGCGCCATGTGCACACGCGAATCCGTGGCCGCGCTCGACGGCTTTCTCGACGGCCTCCACGCCGCCCATTGGGTCAACAACACGCGGCGCACAGAGGCGGCGGAGAACAAGCCTCGACAACTCCGCCTCGCCGCCAACGCCGGACTCCGCATCCCGCGCACGCTCATCACCAACGACCCGCAGGAGGCGCGCAATTTCTTCGAGGAGTTGGACGGGCGAGTCGTCGTCAAACTTCTCAAACCGCTCAGCGTCAACATGGATGCTTCGTCCGTCTTCGTCTATACCAGCGACGTGCGGCGCGAGGATTTAGCCGACGCCGCCACGCTTCGCCACTCGCCCGTCGTTTTTCAGGAACGCATCGACAAGGCGCGCGAACTCCGCATCGCGTGGGTGGACGGTCAACATTTCACAGGCGCGATTGACGCGAGCCGTTCGACCAGAGGGCAGACCGATTGGCGACTCGCCGCGCCCGACGAATGCTCCTGGCAACGCGACGAGATTCCTGCGGATGTTGCGCGCCGACTCGAAGCGTTGATGCGCGAACTCGGTCTCGTCTATGGAGCCGTAGACCTGATTCGCACGCCCGCAGGCGAGTACGTTTTTCTCGAAGTCAACGCGGGCGGTGAATGGGGCATGCTCGAACGCGACCTCGGCCTCGCCATCTCCGAAGCCCTCGCCGACGCGCTGCTCGCAAACAACTCCTGACGCACTTTTTACACGTCCGGCAACCATTTGTGTTTGAAAAATTCAGACCAACATGAGCGTCCTAATCCTGACACGCAGCGACGATAACGAAAGCATTCCTTTCGTCGCCGAAGCCATACGCGAGCGCGGCGCGACGCCCCTGCGCTTCGACACCGACCGCTTCCCCACGGAAGTCCGTCTCGTCGCGCACTACGGCAAAGCGTCCGAGAGCCTGCTTCTCATCGACGAAGACGGCGCACACGATTTGCGCGAAGTCACGGCCATCTGGCACAGGCGCATCCAATTCGCCGCGCGTCTGCCTCATTCTCTCGACCCGCAACTGCGTCATGCCTCCGTCGGCGAAACGCGCGCCGCCGCCTTCGGCATGATTGCCAGCCTCCAAGCCTTCCGCATGGACGCCGTGCCCCGCATTCGCCACGCCGAAAACAAACAGTTACAGCTTCAAGCGGCGCGCGAAATCGGCCTTGAGATTCCGCAGACGCTCACGACTAACGATGCCGCCGCCGTACGCGACTTTGCGCGCACTTGCGAGACGGGCATGATTACCAAGATGCTTTCGTCGTTTGCGATTTATGAGGATGGACGTGAAAAGGTGGTCTTCACCAACGCCGTCACGGGCGACGACCTCGCCAAACTCGACGGCTTGCATCTCTGCCCGATGACGTTTCAGGAGATGCTGCCGAAAGCCCTGGAGCTTCGCGTCACCATCGTCGGCGAAAAGGTTTTCGCCGCCGCCATCAACTCGCAAACGTCTGAGCGCGCGAGCCACGACTGGCGACGCGACGGCGTGCAGTTGCTCGAAGCGTGGCAGCATTACGAACTGCCGCGCGATGTCTCAGAGCGTCTATTACGTCTCATGGATTACTTCGGTTTGAACTACGGAGCGATTGACATCATCGTCACGCCCGACGGTCGCCACGTCTTTCTTGAAATCAATCCCGTCGGCGAATTCTTCTGGCTCGAACAATACCCCGGCCTCCCCATCTCCGACGCCATCGCCGACGTGCTCCTCGGACGCATCGCTCGAAGACAGTGAACAGTGAGCAGCAAGCGGTAAGCAGTCAACCCCCGAAGCCCTTCCTCGATTTCGTTGCTTCTAACTTCTTTCGCCACGTCTAACTTCTACTGCTTTCTCTTTTTGCTGCTTACCGCTTACTGCTCACTGCTTACTTCTTCGGCTTCCTCGCTCGTCGTGACGAGTCGGCTGACGGTTTCGAGCGTGTCTATTTCGTCAACGCCTTTATCGTCGCGCAGGCGCAGGATGCGTGGGAAGCGGAGCGCGTAGCCGCTCTTGTGTCGCTTCGATTCCTGTACGCGGTCGAAGGTCACTTCGAGAATTATTTTCGGCTCGACGACGCGCACGCGCCCGTGTGCAAACTCCTGAACGGTGTGCGCCTTGAACCACTCGGTGAGTTCCGCGAGTTCCACATCGGTCAGCCCTGAATAGGCTTTGCCGACGTTCAATAGTTCCCCATCCTCCTCCGAACGCCGCACGGCAAAGGTGTAGTCCGACAAAAGATGACGACGCTTGCCGTGCCCGACTTCGACCGACGTGACAACCACGTCGAGCGTCGCCAACGCGCGTTTCAACTTCAACCATTCGCGCCCGCGCTTGCCCGGCTTATAAGAGGCGCGCGGGTCTTTAATCATCAAGCCTTCGTTGCCGCGCGCACGCGCCGCGTCGAATTCAGCATCGAGCGCGCCCGCTTCGCTCATCAGTTTCGCTTCCGAGAGTCGCAGCGTCGCCGTCGCATCACTTGCCACAAGAGTTTCGAGCACGCGCCGACGCTCGCTCAAAGGCTCGTCAATCAGGACGCGCCCGCGCGCATAGAGAAGGTCGTAGGCGACGAAGGCGACGGGCGTCGCAGCCAGCAACTCCGCGCCCACGGTCTTGCGCCCCAGACGCTTCTGCAACTCCGCGAAAGGCAGGATAGACGCACCGCGTACGGGCACAATCTCGCCGTCGAGCAAGACATCCGCGCCGAGCGACTGAAGCGGCGCGACGAGCTCGGGGAAACGATGTGTCACGTCGTCGAGCGTGCGCGTAAAGAGTGCGATGCGCTCGCCCGCAACATGTGCTTGCGCGCGGATGCCGTCGAATTTGTCTTCGACGTAAAACTCTCCGGGCATCGTGCGCGCTACGTCTGCGAGGTCTGCGGCGGCGGTGGCGAGCATGAATTTGAGCGGATGAAAGAGACGCATCGCCACGCCTTCGAGTTCGCCGTGGCGTGCGCGCAGGGCAGTCTCGCCGATGTCGCCTGTCAGCATGTTGACCTGCGCGACGCTCGACAGTGGACGAGCGAAGGCCCGTGCGAGCGAATCCTCGACCAGCCCTTCTTTGAGGCCGATGCGGAGGTCGCCGAGCAAGAGTTTAGAAATGTATTTCGCTTCGAGCGCGTCGGCACGCGTGAACGCTTCGACCAGCAGTGCCTTCTTGTTCTTCGTGCCGCGCGTCGCGCTCAGGCGTTCGATGAGAGATTCGGTTTCGGCGAGTGTGAAGGTCGGCGCGTTGCGGTTGGTGCGCGTGGATTCGTTGAAGGCTTCGGCGGCGACTTCGCCCGCATCGCCGAGGCGCACGTAGCGCGGGCGCAAATCTTCGACGCCGATGCCCGTCACTTCGCTCAAGGCATCACGCAGAACGCCGCCGCCGACGTTGGTGGTGCGCGCGTCGTTCAAGGCGAACTGATGACCCGCGAAATAACGCGCCGCACGCGCCAAATCCGCGTCGTTCAAGCCATGAAAGTACGCGCCGAGCAACGCGGCCTTCTCCAACTTCTTCGTCGTCGCCGCGACACGTTCAGCCGTCAGAGCGAAACGCGCGAGCGTGCCGTTCGCTTCGCTTGGTAGAGCGTCGGAGTTGTTTGATTCGACGGCGAGATTGATGGTTGTCGTCGCATCAGGTTTGCTCGCCGTGTGGTTGGGATGAATCGTTGTAGTTGCGGAATTGCGATGTGTTGGTTCGTCGGCAGCGGATGCTTTCGACGACGCTTTTTTGGATGGCGTTTTTTTTGATGGTGACATCTTCTTCTCGACCGCGCTCGTCTCAAACTTTCATCGTTGCCGTATCTACGCGCACGGCATCCCTCACGTCGGGCACGCCGAAGATTTCGGGATGCAGAATGGACGCGAGGATTTCCGCGCCGTCCACGATGCGCGGCCCCGGACGACTGAAATAACTCGTCGCATCGAGCGTCCAGACTTCGCCGCTTCGGACGGCGGGAAGTTCGTGCCACCCTTCGGGCAGACGCGCGTCAGGCAACGCACGCAGCACGTCCTCTTTGTAGTAGCCGCAGGGGATGAGCACGATGATTTCGGGCGCGTAGCGGCGTATCGTTTGCGCGTCGGTTTGGATGGACGGTTGGCCTGCGCGTCCGAAAGTGGCGTCGCCTCCGGCGAAGGCGACCTGTTCGGGAACCCAGTGGCCGGGTGCGAAAGGCGGTTCAAGCCATTCGAGCATGAGCGTGCGCGGGTGTTTCTCGACTCCGGCGAGCGCGGCGGCCAAAGCATCCAGACGCGCGGAGAGCGCAGACACAACTTCGTCCGCCACGTCTTCCCTACCCGTCAACCCGCCGACGGTGCGAATGTTGGCGAAGATGTCTGCGATGGTGTTCGGCTCAAGCGAAACGACGCGTACATCCGTCTCAAACATACGCGCGGCTTGCTGCACGGTTTTGTAGCTGACGGCGCACACGTCGCAGAGTTCTTGCGTCAGAATCAAATCGGGTTTGAGCGAGCGCAGAAGTTCTTCGTCGAGATTGTAGATGGAGCCGTGGCCGTCCAACTGCGAGCGCACGGCGTGGTCGATTTCCGCGCTCGTCATCGTTTCGTGCGAGATGCGGCTCGCCGTTAGTCGGGGCAAAGCGGCGACCGACTGCGGGTGGTCGCATTCGTGCGTGACGCCGACGAGCGCATCTTCGAGTCCGAGAGCGCAGACAATTTCCGTCGCCGACGGCAACAGCGAAACGATACGCGGCGGGTTTGAAGCAGTCATGATTCTTCCTTTACTAGACGGTAGACGATAAAGGATACCTGATGAAGATGATTCATGGCCTATCGTCCATCGTCTGTCGTCCGGCATCGTCCATCGTCAGATATGTCCTTTGTCCTTTCAGAGTCGCGCAGGCGCGTCGGCGGTGTCAAGAGACTTCGACATTTCGGCGGATGTGGGTGAAGGCGTCGATTGCGGGTCACGCGGTTATGATTCACGACGACGAACGGACGCGCCTTCTTTGTCGCGCACGCGGCGACGCGTTACAATCAGCGGCGTCGTCAGAACATCAAACACAAGCAACCAGAGGGATTTCAAAAATGCAGGACAAGCCGACCCGTTTTCCCGAAACGCAATCCGACGGCACGCCGCTCAAGCCTTTGATCGAAACGATATTGGAGCGTCGCGCGACCAACAATTTCAAGCCGGACGAGGTGCCGGAGGAGTATTTGAACGCCATCCTTCAATTCGGGGCGCAAGCTCCGTCCGGTTATAATCTACAGCCGTGGCGTTTCATCGTCGTGCGCGACGAGGAGAATCGCAAGCGTCTGCAAGCGGTCGCCTTCAATCAGCCGAAGGTCGGGCAAGCGCCCGTCGTCATCATCGCGCTCGGAATGAAAGAGGAATGGAAGACGCGCGCCGACGAAGTTTTTGAAGAAGGCGCGGAGCGCGGCGCGGGCAAGAAGGAGACAGTCGAGCAGTACAAGCAGGGTGCGCTCGGCTTTATTTCGCAGATGCGCTCGGACGTGTGGGTCAATCGACACACGATGATTGCCGTGACGACCATGATGCTTGTCGCAGAGGCTTACGGCTTCGATACCGCGCCGATGGAGGGCTTCGACGCGGCGGGCGTCAAACGCGAATTCAATATCCCCGACGAAGCCGAGGTGGTTGCGATGCTCGCCATCGGTCGCGCCGCCGAACCGGACAAAGCCTATCCCGGACGCTTTGAACTCAATCGCATCGTGTTCGCCGAACGTTACGGCTTCGCGTGGGAAACATAAGGAGTTGCGGAATTCGGATTGCGGATTGGAAGAAATTGAATCATTGATTCATTGCATCAATGAATTGACAAGCTGTTGGTTAATTGAATCAATGAGCTAATGATTGAATCTTTATCAATCCGCAATCCGAATTCCGCAATCGAATAGGAGTGTGGAAGCAATGCAGGAAGCAGGCGTGGAGACGCGTGTCGAAGGTGTGGTAGACCATATCGCGGTGGAGAGCGAAGATTTGGGGCGCGATGTGCGGGAGTATGAGCGCATCGGTTTTCGTGTGGAGACGCTCTATGACGACTGGGCGATGTTGCGCGATGCACGCGGGTTTGGCGTCGCGTTGCTCGCGCCCGGCTCGAAGCATCCGCCGCACATGGGCTTGCGCGTCGAGACGCGCGAGCAGTTGGAAGAAGCGGCGCGACGCGAGAATCGCCCACTCAAAGAGCATCGTGACCGTTCCGTCTCTTTCTACACGAAGGGCGTCGGCGGGCGGGCGCTTGAAGTAATTTACTACCCGCCGGAGTACGGCGAAAAAAATGAATCGTGAATCGTGAATAGATAAAAACCGTTCTTTCGATTGACGAATCACGATTGACGATTAACGGTTTTATTGAGGAGCGCCGAGTGGTTCTATTATTTCTTGAGTTTTTAGGCACGACCGAGTTGCTGGTTATTGCGTTGGTGGCGTTGATTATTTTCGGGCCGCGCAAGTTGCCGGAGTTGGGGCGTTCGCTCGGCAAGAGTCTGGGCGAGTTCAAGCGTGCTTCGGAAGATTTCAAGCAGACGTGGGAGCGCGAGGTCGAAGTCGAACGCATCGAACGCGAACTCCGCATCGACACGGAGCTTCGCAGCAATCCGATGCTGTCGGGCAGCACGACGACTGCTGCTGATGCTTCGCCCGTCATCGAACACGAAAGCCAGCACGCCTTCGGCGGCGCGACGGAAGCGCAGACCATCGCGCGCAACACCATCGCCGCTGCAACCACAGCCAACGCGCCAACCGCCGCCTCGACGGAATTGCCCGCCGCTGCTTCTTCCGAAACCGACGCGAGGGACGTGCCCGCAGCGTCGCGCAAACAGGATTGGTTATAAAACGCGTACCACGAACGACACACGACGCGCGTCGCGGTAGTTGATGCGCTCCGAAAAATCCCCCTATGGCTTCAGGTCTTTTAGAAACAGAGACGGAACGCGATGAAGACCGCTACGAGCGGCGCGGCAGCGGCGGCAGCGGGCAGATGTCTTTTCTCGAACATCTGGACGAGTTAAGGAGTCGTCTGATTCGCTCCATCGTCTTTGTCTTCGTCGCCGTGATGGGCTGTTGGTTCGTCTCCGATTACATCTACAACTTTCTGGCTGTGCCCGTCCGGCAGGCGCTCGCCGACGCGCAACGCCGACCGCTCCCGCTCGAAGGACTCACCGGACATGAGACGGTGCTCGCGCTCGCTTCTCTGAGAGAGGGCGACGCCGGGCGCTATGTCTTTGCCGAAGCGACGAAACTCGGTGCGAGTGTGATTCAACCGGGAACGTCCGTGGCGGCGCGCGTGGCGCGCGACCATCAGGGACGCGTCGGACTCTTTACGGACGAGCCGCTCTACGCGGGCGCAACCGTGATTCCAAAAGGCGTGCGGCTGCCCGTCGATTTCAACGCCAAGCCGGACGCGCTCGCAGGGATTGACGAAAAACTCGTCGTCACGACGGCGCTCGAACCCTTCTCGCTCTACTTGAAAGTTTCGCTGTACGCCGCGCTCTGTCTCTCGATTCCTTTTCTGCTGTGGCAAGTCTGGGCTTTCGTCGCGCCCGGACTCTATCCGCACGAAAAAAGATACGCGTTCCCGTTCGTGCTCCTGTCGTCTATCTCCTTCGTCGTCGGCGCGGCCTTCGCCTATTACGTACTCTTCCCTCCAGCGGCACGCTACCTGCTCGGACTCGGACAAGACTTTCGTCTGCTTCTTAAAGCGACCGACTATTTCGATTTCATCATTCTCATCATGCTCGCCATGGGCATCGTCTTTCAGATGCCCGCCGTGACGTTCATACTGGCGCGCATCGGCCTCGTCACCGCAGGCTTTCTGCTCCGCATCTGGAAGACATCGCTGATTGTGATTCTCGCGGCAGCGGCGGTGCTCTCGCCCACCAACGACGTGCTCAACATGATGCTTTTTGCCGCGCCAATGTTTGTGCTCTACATCATCTCCATCTTCATCGCGTGGATGTTCGCCAAACCGCGCACCACCGAATAGACACTAAGACCTAACCGCCACCGCCCCGCCGTTCGACTTCTTGCGCTGACGCAATCACACGCGCGATGAATGCGGCTTTGGCCTCCGTGTACGCGCCACGATTTGTCGCATATTGTTGCGCCAAATCTCTTTTGAGTTGCGCGTATGCTTCCATCACGTCGCGGTTGTGTCGCAGGTAGTCTCGAAACAGAAGATAGTTGCGCCACTCGTCGCCGTCTATCTCCACGACGTGTAGACAATGCGTGCGCCGCGGTTCTCCCTTCACGAAGAAACGCTGTGTGGGCAGGCCGTTCTCGCCCTTGTACTCATAGCCGACCTGCCGCAACGCGCCGACACACTCCTCTCCATCGCTCAGACGCCTGACTGCGACCGCTACATCAATTATCGGCTTCGCTTCCAGACCCTCGACCGATGTGCTCCCGACATGCTCGATGCCGAGCGCACGACGACCGATGGCCGTTTCTAGCAGGCGTTTTTCCGACTCGAACGAGCGACGCCACTCGTCTGTGTACGGCGCGAGCCTGACAATGCCTCTCTCCAGTCCAATCATCTTTTCGGCGCTACGTCTCGATACCAGAGCAGTTGAATCTCGTTCAATGCTTCGGGATATGCATGCCTGTTGATGGCTCCGAGTTCACAACCCTGTCGCGCGTAGAAGCGGCACGCAGGGACGTTGATGTTTTGGGTTTCGACCTTGAAACGTCTGCACCGCCGCTCGCGCGACCATTCGAGCGCGCGTGTAAACAGCTGATGCCCGACGCTTCGTTGACGGTGGTCTGGATGGACGCGCAAGTCCCACAGGCAAGCCAAATCTTCGCGCCCCTCAAGCATACAGAGTTCCGGCGTCTGCCACGCCACCGCCGCGCCGCCGACGCGTTCTGCTCCGACGAAGGCAGACAGAATGCCCCAATGAGAAACGTCCCAACGTTGCGGCCAACGCGACGGTCGCTCGCTTTCGTTCGCGTCATAGTCTTTGACGTAAGGCGCAACCATCTCTTCGACCAAACTCAGGCCGCCCAACCCGCCGTCAATCGGCACGACGAGGAAACGTGATGCGACGCGAAAAGCAATCGGCACACTTTCATACTCCGGCAACGCGGCAGACGATTCTTCAATTATTTCAACGGCCACGCCTCGTCCGTCCTTTGCTACAGATATTTCTCCGTCGTGCGCGTTTACACATCCAGTCGCATAAATAGCGTGTCTTTGGTGAGTCTCGCGCCCATGCGCTCGTAGAACTGTAGCGCCATCTGGTTTCGTGCATAGACAGGCCAGCACATTTGCGTCCCGCCGAGATTTCGACAGATGCGGCTCGCCTGCTCCATCAATGCTCGCCCGACGCCGCGCCCGCGCCACTCGTCTCGAACGTATAAATCGACGATGTGCAGAGTGCGTGTGGCGTAATCCGCATCGTAACCGGGATGATAAAGCAGATAACCGTGGATGTCGTCTCCGTGCTGCGCGACCAGACCCGCAAACGCGGGATTCGACCCGAACCCGTCGCGCAGATACGCTTCCGCGTCGAACTTAAGTTCGCCCTCGTCTCCGAGCGCACGCAGGTAGTCCGCGACTTCCTGTGCGAGTCGCCCGATGCCCTCCACGTCCTCCGCTTCGGCTGGTCGAATGCTGAAATTCATGGTTGCCGAATCTTTATCCTGCTCAAATTCCATGATGAAGCGATTTTAGCGCGTATGGCGCGTCGCTTCATAGTTTGTCGCGGGGCGTCGCGGCGTGTGGGCGCGGGGTTCGTCGCGGGAGCGAGTAAACCTTTGAGGAATTTGGGCTTTAGGCGGGCAACCGGAGGCGCTCGCGCAGCATCTTGACTCTATCTTGAATGAGGCTCTACAATCCCCTGCAAGATAGTTCGGCGATGCCTGATTTCGAGCCTCAGAGAAGGTTGCTGTGGCCTTTAAGGCGTCGCCATTTTAGTGACCACCGTTGGAGTCTTCGGACGGCTCGTTCGCACGCCTCGAAGCATTCGGCTTCCAGAGTCGCACACGCGGACGGGCGCGAAATGCCCGAAAGTTTTCGTTTCATGAACAGGAGTAATTTAAGTATGTCTCGTCGCGTTTTCAGGATGCGCCCCCTCGCCCTGTCTTTACTATTTTTGTACGCGTTTACGACGATGCCCGTCGTGCTGGCGCAAAAAGATAAGAAGAAGAACAACGACCAGAAGGATGTCTCGGAGCGGCAGCGCAACATCAAGAAAGAGGTCGAGCGGGTCTACGAAAAGTGGCTCACCAACGATGTCGATTTCATCATCACCGACGGCGAGCGACGCGCCTTCAAGAAACTGGCGACCGACGAGGAACGCGAGCAGTTCATCGAGGATTTCTGGCGCAAACGCGACCCCGACCCCGACACCGAAGAGAACGAATACAAAGAAGAACATTACGAGCGCATCGCCTACGCCAACCAGCACTTCGCCTCCGGCATCCCCGGCTGGAAGACTGACCGTGGCCGCATCTACATCATGTTCGGCAAGGCCGACGAGGTTGAGTCGCATCCGTCGGGCGGGCAGTACGACCGACCGATGTATCACGGCGGCGGTTCGACGACCACCTACCCTTTTGAAATCTGGTTCTATCGTTACATTCCGGGCGTCGGTTCCGGCGTCGAGATTGAGTTCGTTGACCCGACGGGCACGGGCGAATATCGCATCGCACGCTCGCCCAACGAGAAGGACGCGCTGATGAACGTCCCCGGCGCGGGTTTGACGCTCTCCGAGCAACTTGGCCTGTCGAGCAAGGCCGACCGCATCAGCGGCGGAGGCGGCGGCGCAAACTACATGCGCGAGCAGGACAATCCCTTTTCACGTCTCCAACTTATCGCCGACCTCAGCCGTCCGCCGCAAATCAAGTACAGCGAACTGTCGAGCATCGCGGGTACGCCCGTCGTGGAAGATAACCCGCTCGAATTCGACGTGCGCGTCGATTTCTATCGCGCCTCCGAAGAGAAGGTGATGACGGCGATTACGATTCAGACGCTCAACAAAGACCTGACATTTCAGGATGTCGGCGGCGTGCAAACCGCGCGTCTCAACATCTTTGGTCGCATCACTTCGGTTGCCGGAAGGCGCGTCGGCGTCTTTGAAGACCCGGTTACGACTTCGGCCACCGTCGAAGAATTGAACGGCGTCAAGGAACGTCCTTCGGCTTATCAGAAAGCGTTGCCGCTCGCGCCCGGCACCTATAAGGTTGACGTGGTGGTGCGCGATGTCGCTTCCGGCGCAACCGGCATCCGTCACATCGGCTTCACCGTCCCGCGCTACGACGCCAAACAACTCTCGACTTCGACCATCGTACTCGCGGCGAAGTTGCAGGGTCTCGGCGACCAGCCTGCGGTCGGTCAGTTCGTTATCGGCCAGAACAAGGTCATCCCGAATCTTTCGGGCATCTATCGTCGCGGCGAACCCGTCGGCCTCTACCTGCAAGTTTATAACGCGGGGATTGACCAGACGACCTTGCGCCCGTCGGTCGATGTGGACTATGTGCTCAGCAAGAGCGGCAAGGAACTCGGCAAACTGACGGAAGACTGGCGCGGCATGAGCGACGCAGGTCAACGCCTGACGCTCGCCCGCCTTATCGCCACAGACCAACTCGCGCCCGGCGAATACGAACTCGCTATCCGCATCCGCGACCGCGTTTCCGGCCAGTCGCTCGCGCCCTCGGCCAAGTTCACCGTCGTCGCCACCAGATAGATAGACGCGGCTGACAAGTCGTTACAGACAAATCAGGCGATGCGCTTTCTTCAAAGGAAACGCATCGCCTGAATTTTTTGCCCCCACTCAAAACGGTTGTCGCTATGGTCGCCGCTGTCGCTACCGCTCAAAATAGTTTCGGTTGCGAATCTTCGGGCGCGGAATCTTCTGTGGTTGGCTGGCGTTCGCCGCGACGCAGGGCGTTGACGAGCAGATGCGCGCGACGTGTGGGTTCAGGTTGGCGATAGCCGCCGTCGCATCGAAGCGTGAGGTCAACTGCGCCGTCGAGGTCGATGAGGTGTCCGGGCGAGACGTAGATGGGTTGCGTGCGCGTCTTGGTTCTGAGCGCCGCGCCCACCGTTTCACCTTTATCCACCAGAGGCGTCCACGCGCCGCGCTCCGGCAGAGGCTCCTCATACTTTCCGACCAACACCGATTTCGCGCATCCGAACGTCGGACGTTTGATGAGCAGCCCGACGTGACACGCGATGCCGACGCGACGCGGATGCGCGAGTCCCTGCCCGTCGAACATCACGGCGTCCGGTTCCGTCTTCAACTTCGACCACACCTCCAACACCGCCGGAGACTCACGAAACGACAGCAACCCCGGCACGTACGGAAACGTCGTCTCGCCCACTATCCCGACCTCCTCCACCACTTCGAGCGACGGCAGACGCAACACGACGATGCCCGCATAAATCGTCGTCGAGAATTTATTGAAAGAGATGTCTGCGCCCGCCACCGTCTCAACCTTGCGCCCCGCGAGCGGCGCAATCCGCACGCGCTCGCGCAGACTCTTCTGAAGTTCGACCGCCTCGCGCGGTGTCTGAGGCCAATCGTGCAGTTTTTCGTAATGTGCCATAAGAAACGTAGAGGTCAGAGGCTAGAGGTTAGAGGTTAGAGGTCAGTTAAAAATAATGCTCCTGTTATCTTCCACCGGAACGCATCTTAACATCTTGAAAATCGCACAAACAAAGGCGAAAAAGTAGATTTCGCGCTAGTTTCTAATCTCTGCCGAACACTCTTTTTACTAATCTCTAGCCTCTGACCTCTGACCTCTCTTTGAATTCTACTGTTTCGCTCGACGTGATGCCCGCGTCTTTCTGGATGATGGAATGGACGCGCCAGCGCGCGTCGTCGCGTTCGGGAAAATCGAGACGGTAGTGTGCGCCGCGCGATTCTTCGCGCCAGAGCGCAGCGCGTGCGACGAGCGTGGCGACCGTCAGGAAATTGCGCGAGGGCGCACGCAGACGCGCCTGTGCAATCTGTTCAAACTCTCTCAGCGCACGCCCCAGAGATTGTCGCGTCCGAAGAATCCCGACGCGCTCCCACATCAGACGCCGCACGCGCTTTCGCACCGCGAGTACAATCTCGCCGCGCGCCGCGCCGTTGTCATCATCCATCTCCGCATCTTCGACACGTCGCCGCGCCGTCGTGTGGTCGCCGTCGTCATGTCGCGGCGCGGCATGCGTCGGCGTTGATGTGGGAGCGTATGTCGGCGTCGTTGGCTCGATATTGGTGTTCTTGTTATCAAAACCGCGTACGGCGGCGCGTCCCGCGCGTGCGCCGAAGACGAGACCTTCGAGCAGCGAATTCGATGCGAGACGATTCGCGCCGTGGACGCCCGTGCAGGCCACTTCGCCCGCCGCATAGAGTCCGTCGAGTGTAGTGCGTCCGTCGAGGTCTGTGCGGACGCCGCCCATGCAGTAATGCGCGGCGGGCGAGACGGGGACGGGCGTGCGCGTGAGGTCGAAGCCGTAGCGCAGGCACGTCTCGTAGATTTTCGGGAAGCGACGGCGGAGATAGCGTGGGTCGAGCGCGGTCATGTCGAGATAGACGGTGCGCGTGGCGGTGCGTTCCATCTCGGCGACGATGGAACGGCTAACGATGTCGCGCGGCGCGAGTTCTGCGCGTTCGTGATAGCGCGTCATGAAACGCCTGCCCGCCGCGTTGCGTAGCACGCCGCCTTCGCCGCGCATCGCTTCCGACAGGAGAAAACGCGGCGCGTCCGCGATGTTCAGAGCGGTCGGATGAAACTGCACAAACTCCATATCGGCGACTTCCGCGCCCGCCTCGTACGCCATCGCGATGCCGTCGCCCGTCGCCACCGCCGGATTTGTCGTGTGCTGAAAAAGTTGACCCGCGCCACCCGAAGCCAAGACGACGGCGCGTGCGCGCAACTCGCGCGGCGCACGCACAAGCGGGTCGAGATAACGCACGCCGCAGCAACGTCCGTCTTCTACCACCAACGCTTCGGTCGCCGCGTGCGCCAGAAACGAGAGATTCTTCTCCACGGTCGCACGCGCAATGAGTGCGCGCACAATTTCGTGTCCCGTCGCGTCGCCCTGCGCGTGGAGGATGCGTCGGCGCGAGTGCGCCGCCTCCTGCGTAAAGACGAGTCGGCCACCCACGCGGTCAAACTCCGTTCCCCATTCAATCAACTCGCGTATGTACTGCCGCCCCTCCCCGACGAGCACGCCCACCGCCGCTTCGTCGCACAGACCCGCGCCCGCGCCGATGGTGTCTTCGATGTGCAGCCCGACTTCATCCGTCTCCGAGAGCGCGACGGCGACGCCGCCCTGCGCGTATTCCGTATTCGATTCGCTCGTCCGTTCCTTCGTCAACACCGCCACACGCGCGCCCGCGCCCGCGATTTCCACCGCCGCACGCAAACCCGCAATCCCGCTCCCGATAACGATGAAATCAATTTCCCGCAGCATTAAATTTATGGAACTCCCCTTGACCAATTCCGAAACAGACTAAAGGGATGGACGCGCTCCGACAGGCTTCTCATACATACCCTTCATATTCCGCCTGTCGAGCCGTCCGTCCACATTTTTATATATATCAATTCTTGTGTCGAAAATTTTAACAAGACGGTATGGTGCGGGCAATGTCGCATGGTTGCGTGCGCTTCCGTGCGCGCGTTAGAATGGCGCAACAGAGTTCCCTTTGCACCCCAAAAATTTATTGATTAAAACTCGAAGAAGGATTCCGCAGTTGCGCCGCGCGTGCGCGCCGCGAATCCTTCGAGAAGGCATTTCGTCTGCAATACCCACAAGAGAAGGAGATTCCGACAATGATTTGGAAACGTCTGGCAGTGTTGGCGCTCGCCGTCATCTTCTGTGCGTCCGGCACAACTTTAGCGCAGAGAAGGCGCGCGTCGTCTCGACCGACGGCGCGCACCAGCGAAGCCGCGCCCGCGACCAATGCGCGCGGAGGCGTTCTTCCGCCGCTTCAACTCACCGAGTTTAAGCTTCCCAACGGTCTCAACGTTATCCTTCACCGCGACACTTCGACGCCCGTCGTGGCCGTCAATGTCTGGTATCACGTCGGGTCGAAAAATGAAGTGCCGGGACGCACGGGCTTCGCGCATCTCTTCGAGCACATGATGTTTCAGGGGTCGAAGAATTTCAACGACGACTACTTCTTCCCGCTTCAGGAAGCCGGCGGCAACATCAATGGCTCGACCAACACCGACCGCACCAACTACTTTGAAGTTATCCCGTCGAACTTTCTCGAAACCGCGCTCTTTCTCGAAGCCGACCGCATGGGCGGACTGCTCGATGCGATGACTGAGGAGAAACTCGCCAACCAACGCGACGTAGTTAAGAACGAGAAGCGGCAACGTTACGACAACCAGCCTTACGGACTCGTACAGGCGAAGATTGCCGAGACGATGTATCCGGCCAACCATCCCTATCACTGGACGACCATCGGCTCGCTCGACGACCTCACCGCCGCTTCGATGGAAGACGTGAAGGACTTCTTCCGTCGCTTCTATGTGCCGAACAACGCCAGTCTCGTCATAGCGGGCGACTTCGACCCGGCGCACGCGCGTCGGCTCGTCGAAAAACACTTCGGCTCCATCCCGCGCGGCACGGACGTGCCCGTCGTCAAAGCGACGCAGCCCGTGCTCGACCGCGAGATTCGCATGACCGAAGAAGACCGCGTATCGCTGCCGCGCACCTATATGGCATGGCACACGGTTCCGGCCTTCTCCATGGAAGATTTCGCGATTGACATGCTTTCCAGCATTCTGGCGAGCGGCAAAGGCTCACGTCTCTACAAAACCCTCGTCTACGACAAGCAGATTGCACAGGACGTGACGGCCTTCCATCCCTCGCGCGAACTTGCCGGACAGTTTCAAATCGTCGCCACGGCCAAGCCCAACACGAAGCTCGCCGAGATTGAGTCGGTCATCAATCAGGAGATTGCGCGTCTCAAATCCCAACCGCCGACGCGCGAAGAGATGGAACGCGCCTATAACGAGTTTGAAGCCTCTTTCATCTACGGCCTGCAAACTGTGCTTAGCAAAGCCGACCAACTCAATCAGTACAAGACGTTTCTCAACAAGCCTGCTTACTTTGAACAGCATCTCGCCAACTATCGGCGCGTCACGGCTGCCGACGTGCAACGTGTGGCGACGAAGTATCTGACGGACAAACGGCTCGTCTTGAACGTCGTGCCGCGTCCGCCGCAAACCGCCAAGACGGGCGAACCCGTCGCCGCCGGCCCAAAGACCGCTACGCCCGCAACGACCGCCACCGCGCAGCAGCCTGCCGGAACCGCGCCCACGACGCCCGCCGCAGCAACAGGCGAACGTCCCGCAGGCGCACAGCCGCAGACCAAGACCGAAGCCGCCTCGACCCGCCCCGCCGGAGCGACGCCGCCCACTTCGACCGCGCCCGTGAAAGCAGAGACGAAGCAGAAGGCTCGCCCCGACACCTCGAAGATTCCTGCGCCGTCGGCTGACCCGCAGTTGACGCTGCCGAAAGTGCAGCGTAGTCGTCTCTCCAACGGCCTCGACGTGCTCATCGTCGAACATCACGAACTGCCTGTGGTCAACATGAATCTCGTCGTCAAGACGGGCGGCGCTGCCGACCCCGCAGAACGCGCCGGACTCGCCAGCATGACCGCCAGTCTTCTCGACGAAGGGACACGGACGCGTTCCGCGCTCGACATCTCGAACCAACTCGCCGCCATCGGCGCGACGCTCACCACTAACGCCAACTGGGATTCGAGCAGCGCCAACATGCTGAGCGTCACGCGCCATCTCGACCGCGCGCTCGACATCTTCACCGATGTCGTCAGCAACCCTTCGTTTCCCGAAGACGAACTCAAACGACTGCGCGACCAGCGACTCGGCACGTTTCGCCAACGGCGCGACAACGCCAACGCCATCGCCTCGGTCGTCTACCCGACGCTGGTCTACGGTCGCAACCATCCATACGGCCACTCGCTCATCGGCGACGAAACTTCGGTCGCCGCCGTCGCGGGCGCAGACGTGCGACGTTTCTACGAGACTTACTACCGACCGAATAACGCCGCGCTCATCGTCGTCGGCGACGTGACGCCCGCCACCATCATGCCCAAACTCGAACGCGCCTTCGCCAAGTGGGAGCGAGCGCACGTTCCGGCGGTGGATGTCACAGCCGCGCCCGTCGAACGCGACAAGACGACGATTTACGTCGTTGACCGTCCCGGCGCGGCGCAGTCTGTGTTGACCATCGGACACGTCGGCGTGCCGCGTTCGACGCCCGACTATTTCCCTCTCGTCGTCTTGAACAATCTGCTCGGCGGAGGCTTCATCTCGCGCGTCAATCTGAATCTGCGCGAAGAAAAGGGCTACACCTACGGCGCGCGGACGCAGTTTGATTACCGTCGCGGCGCGGGGCCGTTCTCCGCGTCGGCGGACGTGCAAACGGCTGTGACGAAAGAATCGGTCGCGGAATTCATCAAGGAGTTGCGCGGCGTGCGCGGCGAGATGCCCATCACGCCGACCGAACTCGAATATGCCAAGCAAGGCATCATTCGTAGCTATCCGGGCGGCTTCGAGACGCCCGCGCAGATTGCCGCGCGCCTCGAAGCACTCGCCGTCTACGACCTGCCCGACGATTACTTCAACAACTACATCGCACGCGTGCGCGCCGTCACGACCGAGGACGTGACGCGTGTCGCCAACCGTTACATCGACCCTTCGCGGATGGCGATTCTCGTCGTCGGCGACCGACGCACGATTGAAACCGGCCTCCGGTCGCTCGAAGAGATTGGCGGCACCGTCAGCTTCGTCGATTCGGAAGGACGCGCCGTGACCGCCAGCACAGGCGGCGGCACACAGGGCGGCAACCCGCGCCAGTAGTCAAACGCTAGACGCCTGCGCGCACGTCTTCGGCAAGAACGCGTCACCGCACACGTCAGCACAAACGGAAAACGGATGCATGAAGGTTAAACTCCATGCATCCGTTTTCCGTTTTGACGTGCGGCGCGTCTACGTTGTCGGAAAATTCGGGTCGTTCCTGACCTCTCTCGCTTGCCAGAGATGACGCCGTTCATGTGCGATGGTGATGGCGATGGAGTGTCCGAGGTCGAAGCGTATGAATTTGATGAAGGGCGAAGTGATTTTGATTCGACCGAGGTCAAGCCCGTTGGCTTCACGTAAACGACGCAGTAGTTGTTCCTGAAGCGACATGAAGGCGGGCGCGACCACGGCGATTAAGTGCTCCGCGACGGGAACTATAATCTTGGGAGCTTTGATTTTGATAGTCTTGACGGGCGGCTCCGATTTCCTCAAGAAGAATTTGCCGAACCAACCATGACGATAAGGCCCGGCGCTCATCAACTTCCCCGTCCGTCCCTGCTCGATGCCACGGTCGATAACACGCAGATAGACCTGTCCAGTCAGATTCAGATGCGCGAGACATTCGCCGATTGACCAACGCCCCGGCGCGCTTCGCCAATTAAACTGCACGTCCGTCAACCCCTTGAGCAAATCCGCAACATCCGCTTTGACGGCCTCCACCTGTCGCCTGTAATCATCCAACTCCGCGACGAGCGGCGGCGACGCGTCGGTTGCGGCAGCAGCAGTATGAGCGTCGGTTGTCGTCTGTTGCATGGTTAATCTCCATTCTGGTTTTCGTCGTGCAACATCTCCGCCGTCAACTCGAAAATGTCTGCCTCCACCGCGCCCGCGCCACGCCGACGACGTTTGGCGGGCGCATCGTAGACAATCAACAACGCCGCCGGATTGTTGTCGGAAGGAAAGAGTGTCAGACCCTCTGCGTGGTCTCTGCCAGCATTCTCCTCATCCTCCAAAATAGGGAACGGCAAATCGAACAACTTCAACAGTTGTTTGTCGCTGACGAGACTATTGCTGTTCGCGTCCAACGCATTAGGCCAAAGGAAGACGGAAGTGATTCCGTCGAGTTCCATCGTCGGCCCGGCCATGACGATGAGGTCTTGCCCGTGCAGGCATAGTTCGCGGATGCCGAGTCCGCCCAGTTGAAGGAAATGCTTCCGGTAGGGTTGCCCCGACGCGAGTTTCTTCAATTCCAGACGTGAAGCATCCGCGTCGTCCTGTTCGACTCTGATTTCGAGCACGACCGCCCAACCGCGCAGCACAGGCCCGCGCAAACCGAGGAAGACGCGATTTCCCGCGACCGCCAGACCTTCGATGTCGAACCCGTTATCCTTGCCCGGCACGGGGAGAAACATTCCCAGATGTTCGTCGTCGCGCAAGGCATCTGTGAGCGTGTTGCCGTCTTTGCGTCCGGGCAACTGCGCGGCGGTGAGAGAAGCACGCGCGCCGCCGAAGTCCTGTTTGAATTTGGAGAGTTCGTAGTCGCCCCCGTCTTGGCCTCGCGCGAGCGGGATGCGCGCGAGCGTGTAGCGATTGCCTTCGGTTTCGATGCGCGGAGTTGAAAGTCTCTCAATCTGTTTCTCGACATCGGGCGAATCGGTCTTCGGCTTCTTGCGCTTGCGACTATGCGAGCCGACGAGCCATAGATAGCCGCCGTCCGCCGCCAAACCTTCAATGTCAATCTCCTCGTCGTCCTTGCCGGGTAGTTTGATGAAATCGGCGAGCGCATAAGTGGCATGATGGCGAAACGTCTGCCCGCCGTCGTCTGTGGTGAGACGTTCGATGGTCGTCGTTTCGTCGGAAGCGACAAAGAGATTGCGTCCGGCATGGACGGCGACGGAGAGACTGTCGCGCAGTTCTTTGTCGTCTCCGAGACGGTTACGCTCTGCATCAAACTCAAGACGCACGGTTGATGTCGGTGTCTCCATTTATTCCTCTCGCTCGCGGTTTTTGTAATGCTTCTTCAACGCCTGATGAATCTTCTTCGTCTTTTCACGCGCGGCCAACGCCGCCGCTTGCTCGGCATTGGCTGTAGTGCGGCGTCGTTGTTTGGCGGCGAGTTCAGACATTTCATGCTGCATCTTGCGATAGTTGGCGTAGCGTTCGGTGTCCAACTCGCCGCTCTCAAGCGCCGCTTTGACGGCGCAGTCCGGCTCGCCTTCATGTTTGCAATCACGAAAATAACACTGCTCGCCGAGGGCTTCAACGTCCTCGAAGGTGTCGCGCAGGCCACGGTCTCTGACGAGCAGTTGAAGTTCGCGCATGCCCGGCGTGTCGATAATCAGGCCGCCCGTGGGCAGACGGATTAACTCGCGGTGCGTCGTCGTGTGTTTGCCGCGTTCGTCGCCCGCGCGCACCTCCTGCACCTTCTGCGTCTCCGCGCCGAGCAGTTTGTTCGTGATGGTCGATTTGCCGACGCCCGACGAACCCATCAGCGAGACGGTCTGCCCCGCGCCGACGTACGGCAGCAACGCTTCGATGCCTCCGCCTTCGCGCGCACTCATCAACACGATTGGCACGTCGAGCGCCACGCGTTCCACCTCTTTCACTTTCTCCAACGCATCCTCCGCCACGTCCGACTTGTTCAGAACGACGACGGGACGCGCGCCGCTCTCGCTCGCCATCAAGAGATAACGTTCGATGCGCCGCACGTTGAAATCATTGTCGAGACCCGTGACCAGAAACAGCGTGTCGATGTTGGCGGCAACCACCTGCTCGTCGGTTTTGCTTCCCGCGACCTTGCGCGAAAACTTGCTGCGTCGCGGCAACACAGCATGAATCGTCGCCTTCGTCTTCTTCTCTTCGCGACGGACGCGAATCGCTACCCAGTCGCCGACCGCAGGCAATTCATCGCGCGACGCCGCTTCATGGAGCACACGCCCGGACACCTCGGCGGACATCTCGCCCTCCTCCGTGTAGAGCATGTAAATCTTATTGTGTTGCAGAAAGACGCGTCCCGCCACATAGCCCTGTCGCTTGTAGGGTGCAAAGCTCGCGGCGAAAAATTCATTCCAGCCGTAGGTCTCTAGACTCAAAGCAGCGTTCCCTTTTTCTTGATGAGATTAATCGTGCTGCGACACGTCGGGGCGTTGCAGCGACAACGCTTCGAGTCGGGATGATACGACTCAACGTAGTCGAGCGTAATCTCTTCACCCGGATGAATGTCGCGCAACGCGAAGAAAAGGATATGTCCGTAGAGGATTTTCATATAGCAATTCGGCTCGCACGAATGATTGATGAACTGCGAACCGTTGCCGCCGCGACTCCCGTCGATGCCCCAGTAAGAATTTATCGCGCAGATGTGCAACCTGCGACGCCCACGCATCCGCCGCGCCGCCTCCCGACGCGACACACGCTCACCCGTCAACTCCGCAATCTTACGCCCCTTCGGAAAAAAGACCGTCGCGAAACATCCCTTGCCGTCAATCCGCGAAGGCTTCACCACTATCCCCTGCGCCGCGTTCTCCTTCATTCAAACCTCACAAAAGCAATTGCTTCATTAACACATCGGTTCATTGTCTCATTGCATTGTTAAATCAATGAAACAATGAAGCAATGATTCGACGAGTCAATTTCTTGTCGTTCCTTTGTAGCGGAAGTGTCCAGTGATTTTCCAGTTAAAGAGCACGTCTTCCATCTGCGGCCCCGCGCCGATGTTGTGCACAATCAAGAGACGTTCGGGGTCGGCTTCGGAAGCGACGCCCACGACGATGCCAATGTGCGTCAGGCTGTCGCCCAAATCCCACGTCACGATGTCGCCGGGGTTGTAATCTTTGGCATTCTGCGTGATAGGCAGCGTTTCGCCTTTGCGTGAAAAGAAGACTATCAGATTCGGCACGCGTCGATGGTCGATGTTGGTGTCAGGCTTCGCGAGTCCCCACTTGCGCGGGTAGATGTCGAAGTTACGACGCATGTCTTCGTGAACTTCTTTCTGTAGGTCGATGCCGAGTTTGCGATACGAGCGAATCACTTCATCCGTGCAGACGCCGACCTCCGCAGGAACGTCGCCGCCCGGATAGTCGATGACGAAATATGTCGGGTCGTAACGCACTTTGTGATTCGTCCGCTCGACGGCGGCATCCACCAGTTTATCCAACACAGGCGAACCGCTCGAATGCGCGGCAACGACCGCACGACGTGGTTGCTGCTGCGGCGGCGACTGTTGCTGTCCACCCGCGCGCTGCGCCGTCTGCGAAACGGTTGACGACACGCCGCAACCGCTCGACACCGACAGACATACACACAAGCACCACGTCAAAGACTTCATATCACGTCCTACTTCCCCAAAATGCCCACCCGATTCCATCCAAAAACCTCTGGCACGTTCATCCCTTACGATGCGACGATTTACGATGTGGACGGCTTCGCGGTTCCGCGCCCGATTATAACCCGCAATTCGATTATCGCCCGCGCGCTATTTTCTCTCCTTCCGTTCCCACGGGCGCAACTCGTCGCCGCTCCAAGACATCAAAAGTTTTCCACATACTCACATGGCAAACGTTACCGATAGCGCGTCTCTGCGCGCGTGTGTCGCGCCCGTGTCTGTGTCAGAGATGCGGGACGGTGTTAGAATACGAAGCAATGAACGAATCCGTGCACCTGACAGGACTATCGACGGCGGAGTTGAGCGCATTTGTCGAAGAACTCGGCGAGCCGTCGTATCGCGCGCGTCAAATCTTCGCGGCGTTGCATCACCGCCGTCTGCGTTCGTTCGACGAGATGACAGACCTGCCGAAAGAGTTTCGCGCGCGGCTCGCCGAATGTGCAACGGCTTCGACGCTAACCGTCGAATCGCGCTACATCGCGGCGGACGGCACACGCCGTTACCTGATGAAGACGCACGACGGCCTACCCGTGGAGACCGTGTTTATCCCCGAAGAGAGGCACGACACCATCTGCTTTTCGTCGCAGTCGGGCTGCCCACTCAAGTGTGATTTTTGTCTGACGGCGAAACTCGGTCTGCTCCGCACACTGACGGCGGGCGAAATCGTCGAGCAAATCATCATCGCGCTCAACGACGCTTACGGCGTCGGCACAAAGACGCCGCGCGGCACAAACCTCGTCGCGATGGGCGCGGGCGAACCGTTCCTCGCCTTCGAGTCGTTGATGAGCGCGCTCGGCATCATGGCCGCGCCCGACGGCCTCCACATCGTGCCGAACCGCGTCACGGTTTCGACCGCAGGCATCGTGCCGCGCATCAAGGAACTGGCGACCATCCCCACACGCCCGCATCTCGCCATCTCGCTCGCCGCGCCGACGGACGAACTGCGCGACCGACTGATGCCGATTAACAAGAAGTGGCCGCTCGACGAACTGCTCGCGGCCTGCAAAGAGTTTGAAGCATCGCTCAAGCCGGGCGAGCGTTTCACGTTCGAGTATGTCATGCTCGATGGCGTTAACGATTCCGACGAGCAGGCACGCCAACTCGCCAACCTGCTCAACCGCCATGCTCTGCGCGCCAAAGTGAATCTGATTCCGCACAATCCGGCTGACCCGCTTCCCTATCGCCCGTCGCCCGAAGAACGCGTCCAGAGTTTCAAAGCTATCCTCGAATCGAAAGGCGTCTATGCCTTCGTGCGTCGCCCGCGCGGACGCGACATCTACGCCGCCTGCGGCCAACTCGCCGCACGCCGCCCTGCCGACACGACAGGGCAAGTTCTTCATCAACTAGCATGAAAACAGTAGTCAGTAGTCAGTAGAAAAATAATCAGGATGCGATTGTTAACAGGGATGCTGAACAAGTGTCCAGCGCAGTTCTTCATACTGGCTCCTCTCTACTTCTTTTCCTTCCCTGTGGCGAACCTCTCTCCCGGCGGTGGCATCTCTAGTTTCTCCTTGCGGAAACCGATTTCTGTTTTGCGTCGCGCGCATGTAAAATCGCGCATAAATCTTAGGCTTTCTTAATTCAACGACCGGGAAATTATCCAAAACCATGAGACGAAGAATCGACACCCGACGCGCCGCCCTTTTATCCATCATCGCTTTTGCCTTTCTCGCCTCGCCGGGTTTTTCTCGCGCGACGCCGGCACCCGCCGTCGCCGTCCAATCGAGCAACATCGGCGTCAACGGCTTTTACTCGGTCAATCGCGCACAACGAGGCCGCACGTTTCAAGCGGCTATCGTGATGGATATTCCGCGCGGTTATCACGTCAACGCCAATCGACCGCTCGGCAAATATGCTGTGCCGACGACGGTCAAGATTGATACGCGTGGTGGCGTCCGCGCGAGTGCCGTCAGTTTTCCGCGCGGCACTGTGCGTCGTCCGAAATTTTCGCAGGGCGAGTCGCTCGCGCTTTATGAGGGTCGCGCCGTGCTGCGTTTCAACGTCACGGTTCCCGCTAATCATCCCGAAGGCGTGACGGAACTCCGCGTACGCGTGCGCTTCCAGAGTTGCACGGACGAAGTTTGTTATCCGCCCGCGACGCGTGACCTGACGCTGCCCATCGGCGTGGTCGGCGCAAACGACCCCGTTCAACGCATCAACGGGCAAATCTTCGGCGGCGGAAGAAGAAGATAAGAGGCCAGAGCAGAGGCTAGAGCAGAGGCTAGAGGTCGGAGGTCAGAGGTTAGTAAAAACGCATTCTCTTTTTTCTTAAATGACCTCTAACCTCTGACCTCTGCTTTTCCGATGACGGAGAGCAGGCGTCCGGTGCGACCGTAGAGTTGTTTTTCGCGTCGGTAGGAGAAGAAGAGGTCTGTGCGGCAGATGGTGCAGAGTGGGAGCGTGTGGATGCGTTCGTCTGCGACGCCCGCTTCGACGAGTTGTTCAAAATTTGCTCTTTGAAGATTGACGAGCGCGTGGCCTTCGCGCGTCGGCGTAAAGAGTTTGTCAGCCGTCTTAAATTTCTGACGAAAACTTTCGATGACCTCCGCACCGACTTCGTAGCAACAACCATTCGCCGCAGGCCCGATGGCGGCGCGTACATCTGCGGCGCGTGTGCCATATTCCTCGCGCATTGTTTCGAGCGCACGTCCCACGATTGATTCGAGTGTGCCGCGCCAACCCGCATGGACGCTCGCACACGCGCCCGTCCGTGAGTCGCCTAAAAGCACTGGCACGCAGTCGGCGGTCTTGACGCCGAGCAGAACTCGCGCGGCATCGGTCGTGAGCGCGTCGCAACGTTCGTTCTCGCCGTGTGCGCCCGCGACGCCGCGCGCATCATCCGCCGTTCGCACGACGCGGACGTTCGTACCGTGCACTTGCCAGCAAGCCGCGAGCGTCCATGCGCCGTCGAAGATTCGGAGGAAGCGTCGCCGGTTTTCGTAGATATTTTCCGCCGTGTCATCGTCGAATCCGGCGAGGTTGAGCGCGTCGTGCGGCATGGGGCTAACGCCTCCCGCGCGTGTCGAAAAAGCGTTGGCGAAGCCTTCAGCTTCGAGCGGCGCACAGACCACGGCGCGTACGCCCTCTTTTTCGCGCCACACGAATCCGGCGCGTTCAAGTTCCGTCTCTTCCATGATTGTTTCGATAGGCATCGACATTATCGAAGTTGCGCGTGTGCGTGCCGTGTTGGAACGCACGCCACGCTTCGTCGAGCGCGTTTTCACTTCAGCCGAACGCGCCTACTGCGACGGTCGCGGCGCAACTGTCGCCGCGCAACACTACGCCGCGCGATTCGCCGCCAAAGAAGCGGCTTTGAAAGCTCTCGGCACGGGATGGGCAAACGGCATCGCGTGGCAGGATGCGGAGGTCGTCGCACAAGCGGCGGGTGCGCCCGCCATCATCTTCCACGGTCGCGCGCTCGAACTCTTCCACCAACGCGGCGCAACCCATGCACATCTTTCTCTCTCTCACACTACCGAACACGCCATTGCACAAGTCATCCTCGAACGACTGACGCCGGAAAATGTCTAAACGCCTGAGCAACCATTCCGACGAGCGACGCACGCACTGCCTCTGCGACTGTGGAATGAATCTCACACGCTTTCTGTGACTGCTGATTAAATTACCATGAAGCGGCGCGGGACGGGAACGGAGACTAGCGGACGAGCGTCGGCATAACTTTTTAGCGTTGCCAGCTGTCGCGTGCGTCCGCGGCGCGCATGACGTTGGTGAGTTTAGGTCGTCCGTGGCGATTTATCTCGACGTGGGTTGCGGGCAGCGATAAGGGTTCGGCAATGGTGTCGCGCGAAGGTGCATGAAGAGTTGGTGGCATGCGCCGTGGGTCGGTAGAAGTGGATATTGAATTTGAATGACGATTCGTTTCGGTCGCCACAATTTCCGTCGCCGCTTGCGTGTTGTCGTAGTCCGATTCGTTGAGTGAAGCGAAGAGGGCGTCGGGTTGATTGTGCATGTGGCATTCGTAGCCGGGCGCGAGCGCGTGTGTGACGGCGATGCGTTCGCGTTGCGGGCAGGAGGGCGAAGCCAGCAGACCCGTTTCGGGGTCAATCTCTACGCTTGCGATTCCGGCGGGACGCTCGAAGCCTTCCGCGCCGAGTTCGGGTCGGAGTTCCAACGCGCCGCGCACAAACTCAACCCACGCGGGCAACGCGCTCTCCGCACCCGTCAAGCCGAGTTCGGTGTGGTCGTCGAAGCCCACCCAGACGACGCAGACGAGACGCGGCGTGTAACCGACGAACCAACCGTCGCGCGACGTTCCGGTCTTGCCCGCAATCGCTGTCCCGCGAATCGCGCCGCGCGCCGCACGCGCCGTCCCCTGATTGATGACGCCCGTGAGCATGTCGGTCAGCATGTAGGCGGTCGAACCTTTGATGACCTGTTCTTGAACGGGTGCGGTTTGTTCGATGAGAGGCGTGCTGTCCGAACCCTCTGCATGGGCGACGGCGACGGTGCGCACGCGGCGTCCGCCGTTTGCCAGCGCCGTGTAGGCGGCGGCGATTTCGAGCGGTGTGGTTTCGGTGGTGCCGAGTGCGAGCGCAGGATAAGCGTCGGGCTTCGGCAGACCGAATCGCTCGGCCATGCCCGCGACGCGCGCAAGTCCGACCTGCATGGCGATGTCAACCGTGACAACGTTCAAGGAACGGATAAGCGCCGTTCGCATCGTCACGTCGCGCATGGAGTAGGAGCGGCCATAGTTGGCGGGATGATAGACGGCGTGGCGGTCGTATTGAAACGTGCGCGGCGTGTCGGAATAGAGCGCGACGGGCGAGATGTTGTTTTCGAGCGCGGCGGCGTAGACGAAAGGCTTGAAGACGGAGCCAGGTTGACGGCGCGCATCGGTGGCGCGATTCAACTGCGACGCACGGTAACTATTCCCTCCAACCATCGCCAAGACATGACCCGTCTGCGGGTCGAGCGCGACGAGCGCGGCCTGCGGCGTCTTGCGTCCGCGATAAACTTTTTCGAGGCGTTCGAGTTGACGCCGGACGGCTGTTTCGGCGAGTTGTTGGAGTTCCAAATCAATCGTCGTGTAGACGCGCAGGTTGCTTTCGTCGCGGTCGTTTTTGCTGCCGGATGCCGCCAACTCTGATTCGACGACGCGGTTCACATAGTCAATAAAATAAGGTGCGGTCGCATCGCCCGTCTCGACGGCAGCGACGCGGACGGGTTCGCGCATGGCGTCAGACGCCTGTTGCTCTGTGATGTGGCCGTCGCGCCGCATCGCTTCAAGGACGGTGTTGCGTCTGAGACGCGCTTGTTCAGGGCGTCGGTCGGGCGCATAACGCGCGGGACTCTGAATCATTCCGGCGATGGTCGCGGCCTCGGCGAGCGTCAGTGCGTTCAAATCTTTGCCGAAGAAGAGACGCGCTGCCTGCCCGACGCCGCGCACGGCGACTGCACCACGCTGTCCCAGATAAATCTCATTGCAATAGAGCGCGAAGATGTCCTCTTTCGAGAGGCGGCGTTCGAGCGCGCTCACCAGCATTGCTTCGTTGAACTTGCGCCTGAGCGTGCGCTCCGGCGTGAGATAGGTATTCTTGACGAGTTGCTGCGTGATGGTTGAGCCGCCTTGACGTGTCACGTCTGCGTCGGAGCCTTCGTGTTTTGGCGTGCTTGCCGTCCAACTCATGAGCGCGCGGGCGATGCCTTGAGCGTCGAGGCCGCGATGCTCGAAAAAGCGTCGGTCTTCAATCGAGAGGATGGCGCGGGCGAGCGTGGGCGGCACGTCGGCGTAGCCGAGCGCGGGGCGTTTGCCCGTCTTCATGTTGGAATCGTTGGTGAGGGCTTCCGGTTCAAGCGCGTAAGAATCGAGCACCGCGCCGTCGCCCGTGATGCGTTTGATGCGTTGCTTGTTGTCGAATTCGACGCGCACTTCGTTAAAGACGGGAGAGCCGCTTGCATGCGCCGTGCGTCTCGAATGAATCACGACGGATTGCGATTCGACGAAGAAACGACCGCTCCACACATCGCTCGCTTCAGCGTCGATGTATCCGGCGCGGCGCAGGGCTTCAACAAGTCGTTCGCGGGAAATTGCTTGCCCTGTTCTGAGGACGCGCGGCGCGGCGTAAATTCCGGCGCGGCTCGTCAGATAGCCTGACGCCAAACGTTCATCGACGATTTTTAAGTAAGAAGTGTAGAAGTAGGCGAGCGTGACGAGGGCGGCGGCGGAAGCGACGAGCGAGAAGACTAAAAGGAAGCGTAGGAGGCGTGTGCGGCCTTGTTCGCGTGTGGCGTGTCGTCGTACCAACGAACCCGCACGACGCAGGCGCGGCATTCGTCGTCGCGGTTCGTTGATGGATTTAACTTCGACAACCATTGAGTTTCTTCAAACTTCGACGGCCACTTTGTCGCTTCAAACGGACACACGTCTCCGAGGAAACGGACAGGCGAACGCCCGCCGCTCTGATGCGTGCCTCGTTGTTGTTTGTGCTCTACAGGTAAAGAGCTAATTGCCGACAATTTCTTGAACCGTTGACTGCGTTTGGGAGAGTGCCACCTTGGTGTTGACGGGAGGGCAAAACGGATGTCGTCCCGTGACGACGTATTTCGACAAGCGACAATGCTTGACGATGCCGTTTGCCGACCGCTTCGTCTTACTGCCAGACCGCTGCTGTCGAAACGGCCAGCGTAATCAGAAGCATGATGATGGCAGCGAGTTGTGCAAAGCTGTAGGCCAGTTCTTTCATCGCTCTTTGTGCTCTCCTTCTCGGCTTGTCCTGCTCTGTCTTCACCCTCTGCAACGACTATGCCGACCCCGTGCCGTCCCCGCCTGATGCTTCATCCTCCGTGCTAACTTACACAATTAAAAGATACTTAAAGCGACTGACAAAAACTTGCCGCCTTTCTTTCGAGTGTCTACGGGCAGCGCATTGCCCTGTTTTGGTACGTGGCGACAAAAATATATTTCTTTAATAACGTCCTAAAACAATTCGCAAACTCAGCAGCGAAGCGGAAATACAGCAATTTAACCGTCGTCGAGAGAAACGTTACCGCCCATTCGTGGCACTCGAAGCGGGCAAACAATCGTCGTCGTCCAGACAAGGTTCGGCGTGGCTTTGCGCGAAGGCTAATTGGATGGCAAGTTGTTGTAAATAGAAGATTTGAACGCTTAGGCGGTTTGCTGGTCGCGGCGACGTGGGGCGAACCAGCGCCGTGTTTGTTCGGGCGGCGGAGGTGCAAGTAGTTGTTTGAGCGGTTCGACGGCGGGGCGCGTGGCTTCGATGCCCGCTTGAATCAACTCGTCGGCGCGCGCCATTTCGTCCCAACGGATGTGGCCGACTTTGGGCATGATGACGACATTAGCGAGCGCGCGTTGGTGCGCGGCGGCGGTGCGTTGGACGAGCAGCATGGATTGGACGAGCACGCCGATGGCCGAATGAGGCGACCCCAAAAACTTCGCGCCCTCGACGTTAACATCAACGGCGACAATCACTTCCGCGCCGAGCGAGCGCACCGCCGCCGTCGGCACGTTGGCGACGAGGCCGCCGTCAACGAGTTGGCGTCCCTCCGCGTCAACGACCGGAATGTACCATCCGGGCAGACAACAACTGGCGCGAATCGCGAAGGCCACATCGCCCTCGCCGCTCATCGTCACGGCCTCGCCGGAATGGAGATCGGTGGCGACGGTGGCAAAAGGTATCTTCAACTGCTCGAAGCGCGTCAGGGGAAAACGCGCGCGGATGTAGTCTTCCATGCGGGCGTTCGACTGGATGCCGAGACGCGAAAGCGTCATCCGACCGATGTCGCGCCAACGCAGGCTCTGTGCTATCTCTTCGAGTTCGGCGAGCGACATTCCGGCGGCATACGCTCCGGCAACCAACGCGCCCGCTGACGTTCCCGCAATGCAGTCAACCGGAATCCCCTGCTCCGCAAAGACTTTGAGCACGCCGACATGCGCCATGCCGCGCGCCGCCCCGCCCGACAACGCCAACCCCACACGCGGCCTCTCAAACTTCTCTTGCTTTGTCCTTCGCCACATAACTCACTCGCCCCTCATCGACCATTTGATGAAAAGAGCCGAAACAAGGATGTTCTTCGATTGCGGAATGCTGATTTCGGATTGTGGATTAAAAAGCAGAAGCCAGAAGTCAGGAGTCAGAAGAAATGCTAGACGAGCTTGATTCTCAACTCATTTCGGTTTTTACTTCTGACTTCTGACTCCTGAATTCTCATTCTTCCAATCCGCATTCCGCAATCCGCAATTCTTAGGCTCGGCGGCGCGTTTTTGTTCTTCTCGTCCGTCGGACAGGCGGTTTCTTTTTGGTCGTCGGCGACTGATTGGCTTTGTCAACTTCCTGTTTGACCTCTTGCACAAAGGTGTCAATCATCTCGCGCGTGATTTCGGTTTTGAGTTGAAGTTCGTTGCTTTCGGAGAATACCTGCACGCTCTTAATCGCATTTTGAATCATGCGCTCTCGCACGTCTTTGGGTGGCGAAAGCGTCGCCAAAGCTTTCAAGCCGTTGAGCATGTCGCTGAGATTTTTGGCCTGATCGTTGGTCGTGGTGCGTCCGGCCAGCAGCACGTCGAAGCCTGCGGGCGTGAGTCCGAGCGCGGCGCTTACCCGATTCACGGCGGAGAGGGCTTTGACGATTTCATTCTCGCTCTCGCCTTCGCCGCTTTGGCCTTCCTTTTTGCCAAAGACCTGCGACTTAAACGAGTCGGGCACATTCATCGCCATGCCTAAGAGGGCGTTGGGATTGCGCGTGGCCGCTGCGACCAACTCCGCGTTAGCGCGCGGACGCCGACCCGTGCTCGCGTCGATGGCCGCGCGCACTTCCGCCGGAGTGCCGAAAAGAATAGTGCCCGCGTCGAGCGCCGTAACGGCCACGTCGAAGTCGAGTTTGCGTTCTTTCTCCGGCGTGCTTCCCTTGTAAGTTCCCTTCGGCAAGACGTAGAGAGTTTCGCCCTCATACTTCTGTTCGGTTATTTTCCCTGCGAATTCAGGGCTGCCGGAAGCGAGTATGAAGAGAGACATCATCTTGTCAGCATCGTTCACCTGCGCGATTAACACGGCTCTAATCTGCGATTTAGTGGGGTCGCTTTCAAACGCGGGCGCTCCGACAATGAGACGACTCGGCGCGCGAAAATCAATACCGCTCATCGCTTTCAAGCTATCAAGTGAGTCGTTCATCTTCTTGAGCATTTCGGGATTGCTGGCAAGGAAGCGCGGCACTGCGTCGTTGAGAATGCGTTGAATATCTATGACTAAGACCATCTCTGATTCGGGGAGCGCCATAAAGGGGTCGGAGATGGGCGGGGCGGCGGGCGCAGTTGTCTGCGCGACGACGGAAGGAAGCAGCACGCCGAACGACAGCAGGAAGAGAGCGAGCACACGCAGAGCGTGGCGGGGATTTCGATTCATGTTCAAGTTTTGGCCTTTCAATAGGTGTTTGATGAGACGGAAGCCGACGCCTCCGCGTCGAGAGTTTGCGACTCGGTAGACGATTCGCTGCGAGCCTCTTTCGGGATTTTATTATGTCGCGCCCGTCGAATGGAATCTTTTTTGCGCGGCGCGGGCTGAAGCGACGATGATTTAGACCGGACTCAGAATTTGAATCTCTGCACGATTGCGTGCGTCTTCGAGAAACTGGTCGATGTCGCTCTCCACTTTGCTTTCGGTGAGTTCCTTTTCGATTTCCGCACGCGCATCTTTAAGTTCCGGCACGATACGACCGGGCGCCTGGCGGCGTCGGCGCGGAACCCAGACATTGCGGTAGTAATCATCGACTTCCTGCGGCGTCACGATGGCAAAGGAACGAAAACGAAAGATAAGATAGTTTTCAATCGCCACGCGCTGCCGCACAATCTCTCTGAGTTGTTCCGAATCTTCGCCGAGGCCGACGCGCGCAAGGCGTTCGTAAAAACCCGCCTTCGAGGGAAAACGGCTGACCAACTCCGCGAGCGCCGAGTCAATCTCCTGATTTCGCGGTGAGATGCTCGGAAGTTTTTCGGCTTCCTGCGCGATGAGTCGCTGGTCGATGAGAAGTTGCAGGACGCGGTTCAAATCCTCCGAACGCGGATTATCGAGCGGCACGTTCGGCTCCAACGCCAACTGCCACAGCAAGTCCGTGTGTGTTATCAACTCCCGCCCGTTAATCACCGCCACCATCTTGTCAACCACTTCCTGCGCTTGCACGAATGAAAAATGAAAAATGAAAAATGAAAAAAGAAGAAGACTTCTGACGATAACTTGTCGAATGAAATTGGTTTGGAATCTTTGCATTTTTAATCTCCCCTTTTTCATTCTCTAGAACGTTTGACCGAAGCGGAAATGAATCTGGCTGCGTTTGAGGCGGAAGATTTCGGGCGTCGCGGGGTTCTGCAGGTTAAGGATGAACTCCGGCGGATTGAGCATGAAGGCGTAATCGACGGCGATGGGGCCGAAGGGCGTCTTGAAGCGGATACCGAGTCCGACGCTGTGCGTCCACTTCGCTTGAAGGTTGGGGTCAACGCCCGTCTCCGGCTGTTTGCGGAAAATATCTTTGACGCTGCGAAAGACGTTGCCGCCGTCGTAGAACGGCACGACCTGAAAACCTTTGGCGGCGGCGATGCGCGCTTCCAAGTTGACGACGGCCAGTGCGTTGCCGCCGATGGGCACGGTGAAGGGGTCTACGTCAACGAGTTCACCGTTGCTGTTGCGGAACCTGCCACCCGCGACGACGATGCGCGGCCCCGCTTCTTCCGAACGAAAGCCGCGCAGACTGGTCGAGCCGCCGGAAAAGAATCTTTCGCTGATGGGAAGTGTGCGGTCAACGTCGTCGATGATGCCGTTGTCGTTGCGGTCAGTAGGGCTGTAGAGCCGCGCCAGTCCGAGTTGAATTCCGGCGGCGAGCACTGTGCCGCGCGTCTTCGGAATGGTGTAGTAGCGGCGGTAGGTCGCCTGTAATTTGCTGAACGAGAGATTGCCGCCGAGTTGTTTGAGCGCGATGGCATAGTCGAAGGTGAGGAAATCGCCGCGCGTGGCGTCGAAGGAACTGTCGCGTGAATCGCGCGCAAACGTCGCGCCGAAACGCGAGAGACGCACGGCGCGGTCGGGACGTAGGATAGGCGCGATGAGGAGACTTTCGATGTTGAAGAGGCGCACGTCCTCGTAGTTGTAACGAAGAAAGAGCGTGCTGCGCGTGAGCACCTGCCCGCGTGTGCCGAGTTTGAGTTCGATGTCGCGTTGCGTTTCGAGATTGACGGTAAAGCGGTTGATGGTCGGCGCGCCTTTGGGCCTGCAAATCTCGATGTCGGTGTCGGTCGGCGGGTCGATGAGTGGACAGTTGATGTCGATGGGCTGGCCTTCTTCGTTGAGACGCTGGACGATGCCGAAGTTGCCACGGTCGATGGTTGAACGAAAGAAACGCGTGACGCTCGAATCGCGTTGATACTGCGCGGAGAGATTGAGCGGCGCGAAGGCGCGCGCGCCGTAGCGACGAAAACGCGGGTCGAAATATTCGAGACGCAGAAGTTGCTGACGATTGCTGGCGCGCGTGCGGAGTGCACCCTGACGGAGTTTGCCGAAGAGGTTGCTGTTGCGAATCTCGAAGAGGCCGAGCGGGCCGCTGTCGGTCGAGAAGCCGCCGCCGTAGTCCATGACGTAACGCTTGCGTTCCTCCACGTCGATGATGAGGTCGCGCCGTTTGAAGCCGGAAGCGGTTTCGCCCGCCGTCTCGGAGCGTATGATGACCTGACGAAAAGCATCCGTGCCGTAGAGGATTCGTTCGCTCTCGGCGATGTTGTCGGTGCGAAGCACTTCGCCTTCGCGGAGCGGAATGGCGTCGATGATGGCGTCGCGGTTGGTGACGATGTTGCCGTTGACAAAGATGCGATTGATGAAAACCTTGTCGGCTTCCGTGACGGTGTAGATGAGTCGCACCTGTTCGTCGCCAGCCTTTTCGGGTAGGTCAACGATGGCGAGTTGCACGTCTGCGTCGAGGTAGCCGTTGCGCGCGTAGAAGGCGCGGATGCGGTCGGACTCGTTGCGCGCCGCCGTGCGCGAGAAAGGCCCTTCGATGATGGTGCAGAGTTCGCCGGGCGCGAGGTCTGTGGGACAGGCTTCCTCGCGCAACTTCTCCGCCGTGTATATTTGATTGCCGCGCGTTTCGACGCCCGCGACGCGCGTTAGTTTTCCTTCGGTGACGACAAAGGTGATGATGAGATTTTCGCCTTCGACCGAGACGCCCTGCCGCACTTCAGCGCGCGCCCGACGATAGCCGAGGTCGCGCATACGCGCTTCAATCGTGCGGCGGTCTTGGTCGAGCGCATCGCTGCTGGTATAGCCGCGCCCCAAGCCGAAGAGTGGGATGAAGCCGAGCGCATTGGCTTCACGCGTGCGGAGGTCGTCGGCAACGTCGGCGACCGTCAGTTTGTCTGTGCCTTCGATGCGGATGTCGGCGAGTTTGAAGCGGCGTCCCTGCGCGACATCGTAGGTGATGGTCGTGGTTCGCCCGCTCAATTCTTCGGGGTTCAAATTTCCGCATGTGTCTTCATCGCTGCCATTATCCGCCGCGCCGTTAGCCTGCGGCGGCAGCGTTGTGGTGGCTGCGCTGCCGTTTGCGGGAGCGGGCGGGGCGGCGACGGTGGCGGCGACAACCGGTGGGTTGACCGTGCAACGCGCTTCGACCTCCGCGAAGAAGAAACCATTCTCCTGCAAACGATTGCGAATACGACGCGCGCCCTCTTCAATGGCCGACTGGTCGATGGTTCCTTCGCGCAGAATGGGGAGGAGTTCGCGTCGCTTTTTCTCGTCGAGTTCGTAGCCAGTGATTTCGACGCTGACTTTGGGGCCGACCGCGCCGCTCAGTTCAACGTCGATAACGTTGCGTTCGGAATCGAGCGTGATGCGCGGTTCGCCGAGTCGGGGCGCGAGAAACCCTTGCGCGATGATAGCTTGACGGATACGCGCGATGTCTTCGCCGAGCGACGACTGCATGTAGGGCGCGCCGGGGCGGAGCGTGAGTTCGGGTTGGATGGCGGACGTGTCGAAGCCTGTTATCTGAATGTTGTAGGTGCCGACGGTCGCGCGTGCGCCGGTCGTGATGCGATAGACGATGGTGGCACGGGTTTTGGTCGCATCGAGTTGCTGCTCGAAATCGACGTTGGCGCGGTAGAAGCCACGGTCGCGCAGATAAGCCTGAATCAAGTCGGCGTTGTTGCGTACGGACTGTTCCGAGAGACGCTTGCCGGGGTCGAGCATGTTGAGGCGTGCGCGCAGTTCGTCTTCGGAGATGCCTTCCGGCGCGACGCCCACGTCGAGCACTACCTCTGCGACAAAGACCTGCGGGCGAATGATGAAACGCAAACCGACTTGCGTGCGCCCGTCGCCGCCCGCCGCGCCGCCCGCGTCGAAAGCTTCGACGCGCGCATTGGCGACGCGCTCCGAATCGAACAACAACTGCAAAGACTCGCGCACCTGCACGGCTGAAAAACGTCTGCCCGGAGCGACGCGCAACAACGAACGAAATTCAGCCGCCGCCGCACCGTTGTCGCCCGTCGCTTCTTCAATCACGACATCCACTGAAGCAACCACGCGTCCCTCGTACTGGCTGATGTCGCGCGTCAACCGTCTCGAAGCCGAAGATGCCACAGCGTCGTCACGCACGCCTTCACGACGACGCGCAGCAGCGCCGCTAGTGCGTGCGCCTTCATCAATCGCCACGGCGGTGCCGTCTTGCAGACGCACGCCCGCACGCGCGCCCGTCGCGGCGAGCATGACGAAAAAGCCGATGAGGATGAACCGCTTGATACTCACAACGGAAAACAGTAGACAGTGGTCAGTAGCCAGTAGAAATGCATCGAGGTTGTTGATAGTTAAGCGTCATTTGAGAGGCATGCTATTCGATAGTTAAGAGTCGGTCGAAGCGACAGCACGATTGATGTTTCCTACTGGCTACTGTTTTTGTCTACTCCTTTTAGAATCTCTTTCTAAAACGAATCTCGAAATTAAAGCTGCTCTGCTGCGGTCGGAGCGTGTTGACCGCTCCTTGCTGGTATTGCGCGACGAAGGAGAGGCGGTCGGAGACGCGATATTGCACGGCGATGACCTGGTTCTGGTCGGTCGTCACGTTGGTCGAATAGGTGACGAGGAGATTGCGATTGATTTGACGCCCGACGGTGAGACGCGCCGTGGGACTCGCGCCGCCGCGTCCCGAAATGAGCGGGTCAATCTCGAAACGATTGAGACCGAAAAGTTTGTCGGTCGCGCGTCGCACGGGGCTGTTAATCAAGGTGTCGGTTAAGAGACTGGTGGCGGTTCCGAGGCCAGTCTGCGCGAGTGTCGAGGCGCTCTGGTCGCCGGAGGAGAGGTCGCCCGTGGTAATGAGTGAAACTACGTCGGCCTGCGGCAGCGCGGGGTCGGAGCGCAGGGTGGTGAGCGGCTGCGAGAGCGGCCCCGTTAATCCGACGATGACGCGATAACCGCGAATCTCCGATTCGGCTTGAATATTGAGAATCGGGTCGGCGTCGCGTCGCGCGGGGAGGTCGATGAAGGCGCGTGTCAGTTCGTAGCGGTCGTTGCGGAAGTTGAGCGTGCCGCGCGAAGCCGTAACGCGCCCTGACACGATGGGGTCATCGACCGAACCGCGCACGTTGAGAGAGATGGAACCGACGGCATCGGCCAGATTGTTGCGGACGACGAGCGCATCGCGTCCTTCGACTTGGAGGTCGAGTTGCAGCCCCGCGCCGAAGCCACCGCCGCCGCCCTCCGTAATCTCTGCTTCGCGGCGTCGGTTAATCAAATCGGCGAGGTCAATGTCTCTCGTAAACTCCGTGCGACGGAGATTGACCAAGCCTTTGACAAACTGCGTTTCGAGCGTGCCGCCGACTTCGAGATTGGCGTCGGCGGTGGAGCGAAAGTCGTTGGGGAAAGGGACGGTCACGTCGTCGGCGCGGATGGAGAGTCGAAACTGCGTCGGACGCAAGCCCGCGAGCAACGCGCCACCCGACAAGGCGACGCGCCCGCCGCCGAGTCTGCCCGTCAGCGAATCAATCTGCGCGCGGTCGGCGGTGAAGCGGACAGCACCGTTGATGTTCGAGACGGTCAGGCGTTCGTCTGTGATAAGCGTCGAGAATGACGCTCCGGCGACCTCCGCCGTACCCGTCAGGCGCGGGTCGGCGAAACTCCCCGCGATGAGCACGCCGACGCGCGCCGTGCCGGAGAGAAACAGGTCGGGCGAGAGATTGTTGAGCACACGCAGGTTCAACTGACCGTTAATCGTGAAGTTTTGCTTGCCGCCTTCGCGCAGAGCGGTTGTGCCGCCGAAGATGATATTGGTGCCCGTGCCTGTGAAACGCGTCCGCTCGAAAGTGATTTCGTTGGGCGAGAAGAGAACGACGAGCGGCTGTTCGGCGGCCAACTGCACGTCCTCAACCTGAAAGACGAGTTCGGTAAACTCTGCCCTGCCCTGCAACGCGCCGAGTCCGCCATCGCCGAGCAAGCCTTCGTCGCCGAGGATTTTTCCGCTCGCGCGCAAGTTGCCCGTCGCGCGTCCCGTGACGCGCACATCCGATGCGGAACCCATGAGCGTGCGAAAGAGTTGTGTCAGGTCAACTGAGGTGAGCGTGGTTTCAATCGTGGCGGGCAGTTCTTGGTCGGTCAAGTCCACGACGGCGCGGACGACCTGCGGTTGACCGAGCAGTCCGGTGGTCAGTTCGAGATTGAACTTTTGATCGGCGGTGGTGCGACCGACGAGCGAGAGTTCTCCGGCGGGTTGGCCGTTGATGGTCACGTCGCGTCCCTGCGCGTTCAAGTCGAGGCGATAACTGCGCGTGTCAGCGAGATTGCCTGTCGCGGTGGCGTTGAAGTTTGCCAGTCCCGAAAGCGACGGCGCGCCCGCCGCTCCGCCCGCCACCGACGTAATCAAAGCGAGGTTAACATCAGTCCCTTGCGCTTTGAGGTCGAACGCGCTCGTCTCAAGATTGTAAGAACCGTTGGCGTTGACGCGTCCGGCGCGAAAACGCGCGTCGAGATTCTCAACGTTGACAAGTGCGCCGCTAAACGTCGCGCGTGCCACCAGCGATTCAAAAGGCTCGTTGCCAATCTGCCCCGGCCCGACGCGTAAGTCCGCGCTGCCGCTCATCGCACCGGGCAAGCCCGCGACGTTAATCGTGCCGGAAGCCGAACCTATCCCGGTGAGACTCGCGGGGTTGAGACCTCCGACGCTCTTGTTGCCGCCGCCCGCGAGCGCCGGGACGATATTTCCGGCGTTGACGCGGTCGAGCGTGGCTTGGAGCGTGCCGTTGTTGTCGCCCGCGCGTGGGAGCGTGGCGGAAAACTGGATGCCGCCGCCGTCGCGTTCGGCGAGTTGACCTTCGGTGATGCGGAGGGCTTCGGCGTCGGTGGCGATGTTGGCGGTGAGCGAGCCGAGGTCGCGCCCGCCGACGACGAGCGAGGCAAGCGATGCGCGACCGTTGATGAGCGGGTTGTCGAGGTCGCCTGTGAGCGTGCCGTTGAAGTCGAGTCGTCCGGCTAAATCGACTTTGTAGTTGTTGAGCGTCTCTTCGAGTTCGGGCGCGAGGCCGGACGAGAGCACGACGCGCACCAATTCCGAAGCATCCGTCGAAGCGAGATTGACCTGAAGATTCGAGCCGCCCTCAAACGAAAACTGTCCCGACGCATTTATCTCCGAGCCGCCCGCGCGTAGGTTGCTTCGTTCGATTTGGAACAGGCCACGGTCTGCGCGCAAGGCGAGCGTGCCCGCGAGGGGCGTGCGTCCGCCGCTCGCCTCCGTGCCCGTCTCGCCGTTGAAATCGGCGTTGAGTACGCCGCTCGCGGCTTTGAAATTCGTCCCCGGAAAAGCGAGATTGACGTTGCCCGTGGCCGCGCCCGTCAGAGGCACGACGCGACCCGTCGCCGCAGCGAGGAGTCCACCGACATCGACGCCCGCGAAGTTTGCCGCGACACGCGACGCGCCGCGCGGCGACATGCTGACAGTCGCGTTGCCCGTCGCGTTGCCGCCGAAGATGTCTGCGTTGAAGTTGTTGAGTTGCAAGGCATCGTTGGTAGCGACGACGGCGCTGCGTGCCGCGCCGAGACGCATCGTGCCGAGCACGCCGCCACCCAGACTCAAATCCGCGCTCGCGCGATAACGACCGTTCGGCTCCAACACGAAGACCGGACGCACGACGCGCACATTCTCGGCGCGTCCGGCTGTGGCCGCGCCGCCACGCGCGCCCGCCGTGTTGAAGGCCACCGTGCCAACATTGATGTCGCCCGATGAACCCTCGACGCGTCCTTCGCGAATCGAGAGACGCACGCCCGCGACGTTGAGCGTGCCCGTCTGCGCGCCCGCAGCGTTGACCGCGCCGACCGCAACCCTGTCAACTTCCACTTGCGCCGCTCCATCCGGCGCGAGATTCGCAGCGACGCCCGACGCCGTGACGCCGCGCACAGTCGCGCCCGAAGCGACCACGGTTCCGGCGCGCACCGTCGATGCCGTGCCGCGCGCCGCGCCGTTCGCGTCTCTCTTGAATTCGACGCCCGACGCCGTGACACCGTTCACCGTCGCATCCTCGGTCGAGAGACGCGTCGCGGTGAAGGTTTTTGAGGTGCCGCTGATTTGTCCGTCGCGGATTTCGGCGGTAGCGTCGTCGAGGATGAGTCCGGCGATGGATGTCGCGCCGTTTCTCAAGGCCGCCGCGCGCAAGTCGCCGACCCAACGAAAGTCCGTGCCCGTGCCCATCACGCCGCCCGCCATCTGGACGGCGTTCAACTGAAAATCGCCCGCCGTCAAAAGCTCTGCCACGGCGCGTCCCTGCGCCTTGTATGACGCGCCCTCGCCCTCGCCCGTCGCGTTGACCTGCAAAGCCTTGAGACGCACGTTGTCGGCGGCGATGGCATCCGACTGAATCTCGCCTTCGACGCGATAACGCGCGCCCTCGCCCGCAACCGTGCCGACGAAGCGACCCGCGCCGCGTAGAGTCGCGCCCGTCTGCAACACGTCGGAGGCTTGCGTCAAGTCCACAGTCGAGTTGACCTTCATTTGATAACGAAGGTTACGCAAGTCGTCCAACGTGCCTTCGAGCCGCGCTTCGGCGACGGGCGAACGCAGGACGAGTTCATGAATCTCTCCGCGCGTCTGACTGATGCGCCCGCGCAAATCGACGCTGATGCGCTCGATGGGGCGACCGTCGTAGACGAAGGTCGAATCCGAGAGCGCGAGTTCGACGCGGTTCATGCGGCTCTCTTCGGGCGCGTTGGGGTCGTCGGGCTGAATCAGTGCGCGGAGGTTTCGTGCTTCGCCGGAGATGTCGTGGCGCACATCGTCGTAGTGGACGATGGCGTTCGAGAGTTTGATGCGCGCCGTCGAATAGGAAAAGAGGATGCGACGATTGGGGTCGGGCGGCGGGAGACGAATGTTGGCGAAATTGGAACGACCCTCGGCGTCAAAGGCGACCCATGCTTCGAGTCCCTCAATCTCAAGGGCTTCGAGATTGACGTTGCGGCGGAGGTTGAGCGAGAACAGGTCTTCGATGCGGATGGTGGCGGTCAGGCGCGCAAACTTGGCGAGTTGCGCGCCCGTCTTTTCGTCGTAGAGCGCGACGTTGGTGAGCACTGCTGTGCGCGGCCCAATCTGCGATTCAAAGCCTTCGATTTCGGCGCGGATGCCGTACTCGGCCAGAGTGTTCTGAATTTGCCGCGCAATCAGGCGGTCTACCTTGCCGCTCCGGTAGAGCACAAAGAGAATCATGACGAGCGCCACCGCCGCCACGACGGCGACGATGGCCGTCCACATCAAGTTGCGACGGTTGACCATGCGACGCCAATGCCGACGCGCGGCGGGCGAGGCCGACGATGGCGACGGTTCAGCGCCTCCATCCGACGCTTCGCTCGCGGTGGGCGCGTTCTCATCTGTCTCTGGCGTTGACGGGGAGGAACGTTGGTCGTCTTGGTCGTGAACAGGCATAAAACTCTACGAGGGATGCGATTGATTCATTGATTCATCAGATTATTGAGTCATTGATTAAATCAGGCAATGCGTCAACGACCCGATTCGTCAATGAACCATTTTCCTGCTGTTTTCCGTGTGCGTCGCGGGTGAGCCGAGTGGTTGGCTTCCGACGATTTCCAGTTCAAAGCCTTCGAGCGCCGAAACCTTCGGCGGGTTATTCGTCAGCAGAACGATGCGTTTCAATCCCAACTGATGCAGGATTTGCGCGCCGACGCCGTAGTCGCGATTGACACCGTAGCCCGTCGTGAGGCTCGCCTCCGCGAAGTTGAGGCCGCGCTCCTGCATCAACGCGTAGGTGCGAAGTTGGTGAACGAGGTCGAGGTTGTGCTGGTTTTGACGGAGATAAAGCACGACGCCGCGACCTGCGCCCGCAATCTTTTCGAGCGCGCTCTGAAGTTGATGACCAGCCTCGCCGACGAGCGCACCGAAAACCGAAAACGTCACGTTCTCCGTATGGACGCGCACCAGCACAGGCTCCGGCGTCGTCACGTCGCCCATCACCATCGCCAGATGCACTTCGCCGTTGACGACATTCTCGAACGCGACGGCGCGAAAACGTCCGTAGACGGTCTGCATCTCTGTCTCCACGGCGCGGCGCACCAGCATCTCCTTGCGTATGCGATAGCGTACGAGGTCGGCCACCGAGACGATTTTCAAGTTGTGCTTGCGCGCGAATCGTTTCAACTGCGGGAGACGCGCCATCGTGCCGTCGCGGTTCATGATTTCGCAGACGACGCCCGCCGGATAGAGTCCGGCGATGCGCGCCATGTCGATAGCGGCTTCGGTCTGTCCGGTGCGGACGAGCACGCCGCCGTTCTTGGCGCGTAGGGGAAAGATGTGGCCGGGGCGCGCGAGGTCTTGCGGGCGCGTCTGCGGGTCAACGGCGGTCAGGATGGTGGTGGCGCGGTCGGAGGCCGAGATGCCCGTGGTGACGCCCTTGCGCGCTTCGATGGAGATTGTGAATGCCGTGCCGAGATAGGAAGTGTTGTCAGCGACTTGCATGGTCAGTTGCAGTTCGTCGCAACGTTCTTCCGTGAGCGGCATGCAGATGAGTCCGCGCGCGTGCGTCGCCATGAAATTGATGATTTCCGGCGTCACTTTCTCCGCCGCGCAAACGAGGTCGCCCTCGTTTTCGCGGTCTTCGTCGTCCACAATAATAATCATGCGACCGTCGCGAATATCTGCGGCGGCCTCTTCGATGGAAGCTAGCGACATCGCTTTTTCACACTTAGACAGACAGAAATCTAACAGAACGGGGGAGATAGGAAGTCTCGCTTATGTTACCCGAAAGTCTCTCTTTTGGCGACTCGGTGCAACAATCCCGAATCCCGACGCGCACGCCTCTCTCCGCCCGTCCTTTTTTCAATCAAACTGCGAGACGCCGCGCACCACTGTCGGCGCAGGAATCACCGTCATGCCTTCAAGCCGCGTCGAGCCGGGTTTATCTCTCTCTGCCACCACGTCGCGGATGATTATCTCCTGCACCTGCGACGGAAATGTTTTCCTAATCTCGCGGAAAACCTCCGGGTCTTTCTCGCCTGAATCGCCAATCAGGATGAACTTTCGCTGCGGCAGGTTTTGCAGCAGACGCGTAATCTGCCCGACCTTTTGAACGAGCGTCGCCTCGTCGCCCGCCGCGAGATTCTTGAAGTCCTGCCAGCTATCAGGGACGAGCAGATTCTTCCGCACGTTCTTCATGTGGAATGCGCCTTCGGGAAAACCGGTGTCGCTGATGAGAAATTTGTCGAGCAGATGAAACATCTGCCACGGGCTGCCGGAGACGTAGTGAAACATCGGATGGCCGCCGAAGGCGCGGTAACGTTCGAGCATCCCCGGCGCGGGCACGTACGGACGCACGAAGGCGTTTCGCAAAACCACTTTGACTCCGGCGGGCACTTCCGTAATCTTGATGGTGTCGTCGATGTCCGAGACAATCGACAGCCCCTCCGACTCAAGCAGACGAGCCTTGCCTTTGCCCTCGAAGCCTTCCGCGATGGCCTTGAACTTCAACCAACCCGAAGCGGAATTCTGACTGGCTCTCAACGCCTCGGCTTTCTTGAGGGGAAGTTCGAGGTCGTGTTGAATGAGGCCGTTGAAGTCGGTCTTGCCGGGCAGTGCGTAGAGTCTATCTTCGGGGTCGTCGTCGAATTTCAGACTGACGAATTCGCCGGAGTCGTCGTCGGCGAGAAAGTGCTTGATGCGCGTGCGGAGTTCGCCAATCTCGGACGGTTCGAGATGCATGTCTCTGACGAAGATGCCAATCACTTCGTCGCTCACGGGCGCGCGACGCGCCTTGTTGACCCAGACGCGCATCGGAATAACCCACGCGCTCTTATCCGCGTTGAGATAGCCATACGTCGGATAGACGACCACCTCCTTGTCTCTCTTTAAGCCGCGCACGGTTCCCTCCAATTTATCTTTCCCCGCTTCCATCGCATCGTCTAACGTCTCTTTGACATCTTCCAATCCATCTTCAACTGTGTCTTTGATTTTTTTGAATAGGTCTGACATAGAAACCTCCACTCGTCAAAAGAGCGTGAGTTGCTCTCTAAGGTTTTAGAAGTTGCCGGAACGAAACGGAGCAGCGGCAAACGTTGACGGGCATTTGCGCCGACCCGGCGGCGAGATACAAAGTCGTTTCAAGGACTCGAATGCGAGGAAGTGAGGCTTATTTGTAACCCAAGTCTGCGAGTTTTTCCATAGTCAGCCCAGACGCGCGCTCGTCGCTTTGGCCTCTCGCGCCGACAGACATAATCCGCTCGACGTACTTGGCGATGATGTCGGCTTCGAGATTGACCGCATCGCCTGAGCGCAGGTGCGAGAGATTGGTTGCCGCCCACGTCTTCGGGATGATGGCGATTTCAAAATGTTCGTCGGCGAGCGCAGCCACCGTCAGACTAATGCCTTCGACCGCGACCGAGCCTTTGAAGACCAGATACCGGGCGAACTCAGCAGGGTATGCGATGCGTACCGTCCAAGAGCCGCCGTGCTCCTCCGCGCCGAGGAAACGCCCGCGACCATCGACGTGTCCCTGCACGATGTGGCCGCCGAGACGCGTCGCGGGCGTCACCGCACGTTCGAGATTGACGACGGAACCGGCGCGCAAATCGCCGAGCGTCGAACGCTGCAAAGTCTCGCGCGAGCCGTCCGCCGCAAACGAATCGCCACGCACATCGAGCGCCGTCAGGCACACGCCGTTGACGGCGATGGAATCACCCTCCGCCGTGCCCGCCGTCACTGTCCGCGCCTCTATCGTCAGACGCACGCCCTCGCCGCGCCGCTCAATGCTGCGGACACGACCGAGTTCTTCGATGATGCCTGTGAACATAACAGTTTTGCTTGGTCGCTTTCGCTTCGCCTGTTTGCTTCGTCAATCGTGCGTTGACGGACGCTCGCGGACGACTTCAAGCATGCGCCGGAAAACATCTTCGATGGCGAGGTCGGTGGTGTCGATGACGAAGGCGTCTTCGGCGATGGCGAGCGGTGAATCGGCGCGTGTCGAATCGCGTCGGTCGCGTGCGTTGATGTCGGCAAGTGTGTCTTCAAAAGTCTGGTCGCGTTCGTGCACGCGTTCTTCGTCGTAGCGACGCCGCGCGCGTTCTTCGGGCACGGCGGTGATAAAAAATTTCACGTCGGCATGGGGAAAGACGACGGTGCCGATGTCGCGCCCGTCGAGCACGACGCCGCCGTGTGCGCCGAGTTCGCGTTGCCGCTCGACGAGTTCACGCCGCACGCCGGAGATGGCGGAGACGACCGACGCCGTGTGTCCAATCTGTTCCGTGCGAATCTTCTCCGACACGTCCTGCCCGTCGAGCGTCACGCGCAGAGAATCGGGGTCACCCTCCAATTTAATCGAAGCACGACGCGCCACTTCGGTCACCGCCGCCTCGTCCGCCGTGCTCACGCCGGATTGGGTGACGGCGAGCGCCACCGCGCGATACATCGCGCCCGTGTCGATGTAGAGCAATCCCAACTCGCGCGCCAGCAAACGCCCAAGCGTCGATTTGCCTGCGCCCGAAGGGCCGTCGATAGCGATAATCATCGGTCTGGTCATGGTTCGGAAAGTAGTCAGTAGTCAGCAGTCGGTAGTCAATGGAAAAGTATTTCGCCGTGTCGCTCAAGCGGAGATTGTTGTCAGTAGAGGAGCATTTCAATCTCGTTCGTCAATAGCTTATAGAAAAACAGTCGGCACGTTAGCTGATAGAAAAATTACTCTGTAGCGTTGCCCGCGCAGTTCTTCTACTGACTACTGGTTACTGTCTACTAACTACTTTTTTCAGTGCCTTGAGCGCGGTGTCAACGTCTTCGCGCGAAACGTCGTAGTGCGTCACCATGCGGATTGATGTGCCGAAGCCGGAAGCGAGCACGCCGTGTTCGTGTTGCAGACGCGCGCAGATTTCGTCGGCGGCGAGGCCGGTATCCGACACGTTGAAGATGACGATGTTGGTGACGACGCGTTCAGGGTCGATTCCGACGCCGCGAAGTTCTGCGACGCCTTCGGCGAGACGACGAGCGTTTTCGTGGTCAACGTGGAGGCGCGGCGGCGTCTCTTCGAGCGCGACGAGCGCAGCGGCAGCGAGCACTCCGGCCTGTCGCATCCCGCCGCCGAGGAGTTTGCGCCAGCGACGCGCCTCCGCGATAAAGGGACGCGAACCCAACAGCATCGAACCGACCGGAGCGCCGAGTCCCTTCGACAGACAGAACATCACCGAATCGACCGGACGCGCCAGCGCCGCGACTGATTCATCCAACGCGGCGGCGGCATTGAAGATGCGTGCGCCGTCGAGATGGACGGGAATCGCCTTCGCGTGCGCGCGTTCGCAAATCTCCTCTGTGCGTGCGCGCGAAAGGAGCGTGCCGCCCGCGAGGTTGTGCGAGTTTTCGAGTGAGATGAGTCCCGTCGGCGCGACGTAGTAGGCCGCGTCGCTCCCATGAATCGCCGCTTCAATCTCCGCCCAACCGAGCGCGCCTGTCCCTTCGGCGCTCTTGATGGGGCGCGCGAGCGTGCCGGAGATGGCCGACATCGCCGCCATCTCGAAGTTGAAGATGTGGCCGCGTTCTTCGATGACGACTTCCATGCCGGGGCGCGTGTGTAGTTTGACCGCAATCTGATTGCCCATCGAACCCGTCGGCACAAACAACGCGGCCTCCTTCTCAAACATCTCGGCGGCGCGTTCCTGCAAACGGTTCACGGTCGGGTCTTCGCCGTACACGTCGTCGCCGACTTCGGCCTCCGCCATCGCACGACGCATCGACGCCGTTGGCTTCGTCACCGTATCACTACGAAAATCTATCAGTCTCATAAACGCAAACCCTATCCACTCGCAAGCAAATTTCTCTCGGAACTCATTTACAAACTTGACGGCGCAGACACCGGGACACAAAGCGACTCGAAAACCAGCAGCATCGCAAACTCTACACAAAGGCGGCGAAGACTTCGTTGGATAAGAGCGCGCCTTCGCGCGTGAGACGGAGCGTGTCGCCGCAAAGTTCAATCAACCCGGCTTCGCTGAAGCGTTCTAGTTCGTCGCGGTAGAGTTCGCGCACGTCTCTGCCGAAACGCGCGCGGTGCGCTTCAAGCGAGACGCCACGCGCGAGACGCAAGCCGAGAAAGAGAGATTCCGCGCTGGCATCCTGCTCGTCGAGTTGTGTCGTCTCAACGACGGGGCTTTGCCCTTCTTCGACCAGTTGCGTGTAACGCGCCGCGTCGCGTTCGTTCGACCAGCGCAACGAGTCGCCGTCGAACGAATGCGCGGAGGAACCGAAGCCATAGTAGGGTGCGCCTGTCCAGTATTTCACGTTGTGGCGCGATTCATAACCGGGCAGACAGAAGTTGGAAATCTCGTACTGCTCGTAGCCTGCGGCTTCGGCGCGTTCGACCAGCAGACGATACATCTCAGCCGCCGTGTCGGGGTCGGGTGCGCGCCACATGCCGCGCTTGATGTGCTCGGCGAGCGGCGTCGCTTCGTGCACTTCGAGGAGATAGAGCGAGAGATGCGCGGGACGCAACGCGAGCGCCTCTTCGAGATTGCGCGACCATGCCGCGAGCGACTGTTCGGGGAGTCCGGCGATGAGGTCAAAACTGATGTTGTCGAATCCCGCTGCGCGTAGGTCTCGGAGCGTGCGTCGCGCGTCATCAGCCGTATGCGTGCGACCGAGACGTGCGAGTTCGCGGTCGTCGAAAGTCTGCGCGCCGAAGCTCGCACGGTTGATGCCGAGACGACGAAACTCAGAGAGCACTTCCGGCGTCACCGTGCCGGGGTTCATTTCCAGAGTCAGTTCAGCATCGGGTGTGATGCGAAAGTTTCGTTGGAGCGCATCGAGGATGGTGGCGAGTTGTGCGGGCGCGAGAAGGCTCGGCGTGCCGCCGCCGAAATAGATGGTGTCAGCTTCGTGCGGGAGCGGGAAGCGCGTGTTGTCGTGAGTTGGATGGAAGCGTTCAATCTCGTCCACCAGTGCGCGTACATAACGCTCGGCGAGCGCGCCCTCGTAAGCTCCGGTGGCGAAGTCGCAGTAGGAGCAACGCGAACGACAGAAGGGGATGTGGACGTAGATTCCGGCTCGGCTCATGACGGTGAAAGATGTCGATAAAAAAGCGAAACGGGATTATAGCACGCCCGTCGCACGCGTCGCTGCGGGCGACGCGTGCGGAACCGAGCGACGGCGCAGGGTGTGTATGATTTTTTGATAGGCGCGAATTCGATGTGTGATAAGTTGATGCACTCTATTCGTTTGAAATCATCAAATTAGTTGGATTTTCAACGGTTGTCCTGCGGCATAAATTTTGATACAAATATCGGCAACCCTCAACTAAGCCGATGAACGCGTCAAGGTTTTTTTAAGACCTTAGCGGTAGAAAGTCCGCGTTCATAAAACTCACTAACACCAACGTTGGAGGAAAACAACAATGAGAGAAGATGAAAGCACTGGTGGCGGTAGTAGCGGCAGTGGCGGCGGAGGCGGCGGCGCTGGTAGCGGCGGCGGCTCGACCGGAGGCGGTGGAGGCGCAGGCGGCGGCAGTGGTTCCGGTGGCGGCAGCACTGGTGGAGGCACTGGTGGTAGCGGCGGCACTGGTGGCGGTGGTGGTACTGGTGGCGGCACTGGCGGTGGTGGTTCGACCGGCGGTGGTGGCGGCTCCACAGGTGGTTCGAGCGGTGGCGGCGGCGGTTCATCCAGCGGCGGCGGCTCAGGCAGTGGTGGTTCGAGCGGTGGTTCGAGCGGCGGCTCAGGTGGGTCCGGCGGCGGCAGTGGTTCGGGCGGTGGCTCCGGCTCCGGTGGTAGCGGCGGTGGTTCCGGTTCCGGCGGTGGCAGCGGAAGCTAACGCAAACAACTTGACTGACTGACACGAACTACTTGACGCGACCGCGTAGTCGCGCTAACAAAAATCCGGCGACCCCATAGTCGCCTAAAACGCAGGGCGCACGTTGTTGATAGAATCAACAACGTGCGCCCTCTTTCTTTTGCCTTTGCTCGCGCGTCCGTCCGTTTGTGTCGTGCTTTGTCGTCTGCGCTGCGTGGCGCGACATGGTGTTTTGCTTCGCTTATTTTGGAAGCCGTTTTTCGCGTCCACGGCGTCTCTATTTTTTCGCAGGCTCAAGACGACGCGTGCTGCCTTCGCCGCTGATGCTGCGGCTCGGCGTGCGCGCGACGCGTTCGGCCTCTGCGAAGGCGCGCATGAGATTTTCGCCGAGAACCTTTCGCACATCCTTTTCGCTATAACCGCGACGCAGAAGCTCGTAGGTGATTTTCGGAAGTTGCGCGATGTCTTCCATGCCGACGGGCAGGCTCGACACGCCGTCGAAATCCGAACCGAGTCCGACGTGATCTACTCCGGCAACTTTGGCGATGTGGTCGATGTGGTCAATCAGGATTGAGAGCGGCGTCGTGGGGAGCGGGTTGGCGTCATATAGTTTCTTCAACTCATCGGCCAGTCGCTCAGGGTCGTTTTTAAACTGCTCGCGCAAGGCATCGACTTGCGGCTTGAGTCGCTCGTTTCTCTCGATGCCCGCAAGCCTGACTTTTTCGTCGATAAAGGCCGGATAGAAGTTGACCATCACGACGCCGCCGTTTTTGGCGATGCGACGCAGGAGTTCGTCGGGGATGTTGCGCGGATGATTGGCGAGCGCGCGTGCCGAAGAGTGAGAGGCGATAACGGGCGCGCGTGTCGTGTCGAGCACGTCGGACATGGTTTTGTCGGAGACATGCGAGATGTCGATAAACATGCCGAGACGATTCATCTCGCGGACTACTTCTTTGCCAAAATCAGTGAGGCCGTTGTGCTGTGCAGTGTCGCAGCAGGCGTCGGCCCAACGATTCGTGTTGTTGTGCGTCAGTGTCATGTAGCGCACGCCGAGTCGGTAAAAGTCGCGCAGGGCGGAGAGCGAATCTTCAATCGCATGGCCGCCCTCGATGCCCATCAACGCGCCGACCTTCCCTTGCTGCTTGGCACGACGGATGTCTGCGACGGAGTAGGCCATCACGATGTCGTTCGGATACTTCTCTGCGGCGCGGTAAACCACATCAATCAAATCCATCGCGCGCCGCGCCGACCCGCCCTCGGTCGCATACTTGCGGTCAACGTAGACGGAGAAAAACTGCCCCGTCATGCCGCTCTGCTTGAGGCGCGCGAGGTCTGTGTGATACTTGCCGACGGAAGGCGTGCCGAGGTCGTAGCCTGTATCGACCATGATTTCCGTGATGTCGTTGTGACCATCGACGACGATGGCCTTGCGATGAATCTCCTGCGCCTTCTTCCACAGACGCTCGTCGCGCGGCGCGTCCGCACTCGCCTGCTGATGCGCGTCGGGCGCAGCGTTCGATGCTTTGACGGCCTGTGCCTTGACGTGCGCGTCGGGCGCGAGCAGAGACAGAAGCGCGAAGACCGTTAACAACGTCAACGTGGTTGTCGTGCGACGAAAAATAGCGTGTTTGATTCTCATGTAGTGTAGACGATGGCTCCTTTAACTTCGGTCGCTTGGTGGTGCGGCGTCGCGCTCGGCGAGTTGCTTAATGTGTTCGAGCACGCGCAGGTGTATGCGATGAATAATCTGGTCAGACCAGACGTGCCAGTACGCGCCCGGCCAGAAACGGTTCTCGTACCACGTCGTACCTTCGAGTCGCGTGCGTCCGTCGGGCAGCGTGGTGAGCAAGAATTGTCCCTTCTTCGATTGGAGATAACCTTCGAGATGTGGCGGTCGGAGCGTGTCGTACGGCGACATCTCGTTCATCACGGGCGGTTGCGCCGTGACGCCGAAACGCAGCAGACGCGGCTCGTCCCAGACTTCAATCGGTTCGACAAACGCGCCTGTCGAAAAGACACAATAGCGGACGGCTCCGACGCCGCGCCCCTGTATCTCCGCGCGAATCGGATACGCGATGCCCGTGCGGAAAATCCGTTCGCGGGGCGGCGCAAGCTCTCCGAACGCGACGAGATTTTGCCACACCTTGTCGGGCGGCGCATTGATTGTGACCGCCGTACGAACTTCGTAGAGCGGCGACTGAAGTTGCGCGGCATATTCAAGTCCCATGAAAGACGGCAGTGCGAAGACGAGCAGCGTCAAAACTTGAAACGACTCTTGTGGGAAAACGGGACGACGCTGGATGACGTAGCCGATAGCGCCGCCGCACAACGCGAGTATAAAAGCGAGCGGCGCGGCCATCACCAGACAGATAATGCCCTCCACCGCCAGAGCCATCAACGCCCCGCCCACCAGTAATACCGAAAGCATCGAGACGCCTAGACAACTCTTCAAATCTCGCGGGCGATGAATGCCGTGAATGAGCGAGGAACAGAGGCCGAGAAAAAACGGCAGCCCGACGAACAAGCCCCAACCATAGTTCCCTAGCCCGCGCACGCTCAGCATCGTCGCTCCCAAAGAGAGCAGCACCGTCAAAAGCACGCCTATCGCCGCGCTGCCCCACGCGTTGTCGGGAATAATCCTTCCGAGCGCATACTTGAAGCGTTCGCCGCCGGACGACGAAGCGGCGGGCGCTTGTGCTTGGTCGCCGGAAACGTCGCCGCGTGGCGGCACGACGCAGAGCAGAAGAAAGAAGAAGAAATTGAGAAACGGCACGAAGAACAGTGCGACCAACCAGAGCGGCAGCCCCGCCGAACGCAGACGCTTGAGCGTCAGCACAACGCCCGTCCAGACGAACGGTACAGCAACCGCCACCAACACCGCATAAAACTTCATGCGTCCTTCCGGCACGTCGTCCACGCCCGTCTGCTCGTTCACTATCCAGTAATTAAAGAGCGACCACGGGCGACCGTAGGCCGAGGCGATAAGGCGGTCGATGTTGTGCTTGATGGCAAAGAACACGATGCCGATGGCGGCATATTTGCCGCGCCCGACCGTGCCGTGCCAATCCCATAAATCCGAAAGTTTGAAGGCCATTGCGCTGTTCATCCTCCAACGACGGGTCGCGTCCGGTTGTTGACCCGTCGAACGTTTGAATCAATTTCCCTTTGAACTGAAGCGAAGCGGCGAGAATGCACCCTTGCGGCTCGAATGATGCCGACATAGTGCAAACAACTCGTTGTCGCGTCAAGCAGATTGTGATACACACAATCGCAACGGAAGCGCACGGGCAGCCGCGAGAGAAGATTAGCCAGCCGTATGTGCGTGCGAACGCTTCCTGTTTTTGACCGCCGACGGCCTTCTGTTTTTGCGTCGCGTCGTTCGGCGTCTCAAGGTTTTCGCGGATTTGCCGTCTATTAGCCGTTTACTTTTATTGTCCAACGAAACACTTTCAGGTTACGCGAAGGAGAACCCGACATGTCCAGCAATTTCCCGACGGAGCAACGCAGTGGGCCGCGCTACATGATTAGTCTGCCGGTGCGCGCCGAGTGGGACGACGATGCTTCGGGCGAGCACATCGTCGCCGAGGGCGAGACGGAGAACGTCGGGCCGGAAGGCGCGTTGGTGCACCTCCCGCAGTTGCCGAACGTGGGCAGCCGCGTGCAGTTGATTGTGCTTGAGGGAGAGACCTCGAAACTTGAGACGGTGGCCGAAGTCCTCCGACTCGAACGCAATCCCGCGCAACCGCTCGCCGCGCTCCAACTCATCAACGCCACAGACGAATGGCGCGGCCTCGTCTGGGAACCCTCCAACCCGCGTCTACGCGAATCGCTCCATACAGACGAATACGACGAATACGACTAATCAAAATAGTGCAAAAGCAAAAGGTGAAGGGCAAAAGTGAGAGGGAAAATCCCTTCTTCACTTTTGCCTTTTGCCTTTCACCCCCTACCCTCGCGCATGGGCGTCCGTTTTCCTGCGCGCCAGCGTCATTGTTTTTGCGCGGCGAAGTGGTGCATGATTGCAGGGCGCGAGAGTCCGTGCGTCGAAGTTCGCGGTAACGTGGGGACGAGAGAAGCCGTAGCGCGGCGAAAGAATCTCTGCGGCGGAAGAACGTAAGGAGTCGAAAAACTTTGACAGTCGAGCAGGTGGAACACAAACAGGAAGTCGAAGATGCGGCGCAGACGGCAGCCCTTGCGGCGGCGGAAGCATCCTGGCCGCAGACGCGCGCCATCCTCCGCATCGTCTTTATCCTGCTAACGATTCTCGCCATCATGTGGTTGCTCCACGCGCTGACGGGCGTACTTCTGCTCGTCGTACTCGCTATCTTCTTCGCCTATTTCATCGCGCCGCTCGTCGAGATGGTGCGTCGCCCGTTCAAGGTGCGCGGCGAGGAACGCGTCGTGCCCCGCGCCGCCGCCATCGGCATCGTCTACGTCGTCCTGTTCGGCTCGCTCTTTGTTACCATCTATCTCTTGATGCCGCGCATCACGACGCAACTCGGAGAGTTTGCCGAAGCCGCCCCGACCTATCTGACCAACACACGCACGCGCGCCCAACAACTCAACAAGATTTACGAAGAGCTTAACCTTCCCATCCCCGTGCGCGACGCTGCCAACAAGGCCGTCACACGTGCGCTCGAAGAAGCGGGCAAATACACCACTGGTACGGGCTTTCAGGGTTTTCTCACGGTGCTCGGTTATATTCCGTGGATGATTCTGGTGCCGATTCTCGGCTTCTTTCTCTTGAAGGACGCTGACAGTTTCCGCCGTTCAGCGTTGCAGATGCTTCCGAGCGGGCGTCTGCGCTGGCGCGGCGACGAGTTTTTCCAAGACGTAAACTCGACGCTCGCCGCCTACATCCGCGCCCAGCTCATCGCCTGCCTTCTCATCGGCACGATTTGCACCATCGGCTTCATGCTCATCGGCGTTCGCTATGCGTTGGTGCTCGGCGTGATTGCGGGGTTGTTGGAATTCATCCCGCTCGTCGGGCCGCTGGTGGTCGCCGTGATTGCCACGACGGTCGCCAGTTTCTACTCGGTCGGTCAGGCGGTCGCCGTGCTGCTCTTTCTCTCCGTGCTCCGCATCATTCACGACTACGTGACGTACCCGCGCATCATCGGTTCCGGCATCCACCTCCATCCGCTCGCCGTCATCCTCGCCATCCTAAGCGGCCACGAACTCGCCGGAATCACAGGTATCTTTCTCGCCATCCCCGCCGTCGCCATCGTGACCGTCACCTATCGCCACTGGCTCGAACACAAAGGCAGCACTGGCCTCGTCGCAGAACTGCTCAAGCCCGCCGAACAGGTCATGACCGCTCCGCCCTCAACCGACAATCAGGCGCCCGCTCCCGTCCCCGTCAAACTACCCGCATCACCCGACGCCCCTGCAAACGCCTCCGTACCTACGCACCCCGCGACGACCGACGCTTAACCCTCAAACAAACTGACCGCTGCTGTCCTCGCAACGTGCCACACAATTCTTCCCGTGGCATGTCGCACATGGCTGTATACTCTGCGTCTGCATGGCGAGTTGTGCTTTGACGCAAAACGAAGGAGACGATAAACGAGCATGTTTCTGGGAGCCGTGACGGGTCACGTTTTTGAACTCTTGCTGACGTTGTTTGTGATGATGACGGCGGCAAAACTCATGGCGGAGATTTTTGAACGTTTGCGCCAACCGTCGGTCGTCGGTGAAATTCTGGCGGGCGTCGTCGTCGGTCAGAGCGTATTGGGTTGGGTTGCGCCGACGGATATGACCAACACGCTCGCGGAAATCGGCGTCATTTTCCTCTTGTTCACCGTGGGTCTGGAAATCAGACCGGCAGCGATTTTTCAGGTCGGTAAGACGGCGGCGTTGGTGGCCGTGCTTGGCGTGGTCGCGCCGTTTGTCGGCGGATACTTATTGATGCGTGCGTGGGGCAGCAACAACGTCGAGGCGCTTTTCATCGGTACGTCGATGGTCGCCACGTCGGTCGGGATTACGGCGCGCGTGCTGGCGGCGTTGGGACTTTTGGATACGCCGACGAGTCGTATCATCCTCGGCGCGGCGGTGATTGACGATATTCTGGGGCTGCTGATTCTGGCACTGGTTTCGAGCATGGCGGGCGGACGGATTGATTATCTCGAAATCCTCACGACCACTGCTCTCGCCGTCGGTTTCACGTTATTCGTCGTGCTCGTCGGCGCGCCCGTCGCGACGCGCCTTGCGCCGCGCATCGAGCGTCTGCGTGTGGCGGAAGCCTTTTTCGTCGTCGGGTTGGTGTTGTGTCTCGGCTTGTCGGCGGCGGCGGTTTACATCGGTGTGGCGGCCATCATCGGCGCGTTTCTCGCGGGGATGGCGTTGGCCGAAGCGACCGAAAATCAACCGACGATGCACAAGCAGATGCGCGGCGTGACGGAATTTTTGGTGCCATTTTTTCTCGTCAACATCGGCATGCAGTTGCGTCTCGATGTCTTTCGTGAACCGACGAACATCCTGCTCGTCGTGCTTATCACGCTGCTGGCGGTGGCGACTAAACTGTTGGCTTGCGGCGCGGGCGCAATCTCTCTGGGGTGGCGACGTGCGGGTCAGGTCGGCGTCGGGATGGTTCCGCGCGGCGAAGTCGGCATCGTGGTCGCGCAAATCGGCTTGGGTTTCGCCGTCATCAACGATGCTCTTTTCGGCGTCGTGATTTTTATGTCGATAGCCACCACGCTCGTCGCGCCGCCCTTTCTCAAACTGCTCTTTGCCTCCGAACCCGCCGCGCACGGCGAGATTGCTACGCCCGACGCCGGAGGCATCCTTGTGCGAGACAACATCGCGCCGCTCGAATAATTTCGACGCCGCCGACAACAACAAACAAATCTTTCGTCTAACACGACCGTCCGAACGCGAGTCTTTTGAGTGAGAAAAAGTGATGGAGACAAACAAGAAACGGCTCAAGCGAGACTATCAGCAGAGCCACCGACCGATGGGCGTGTTCCTGATACGAAACATGTCGAACGACAAAGTTTTCGTCGGCGTCGGCCTCAACCTCGTCGGCATTATGAACCGTCACAAATTTGAACTTGAGTTGGGCAAGCACCGCAACAAACGACTCCAAGCTGACTGGAACGAATTCGGCGGCGACCGCTTCGCCTTCGAGATTCTCGACCAACTCAACCCTCGCGACGACCCACATTTTGACTACCGCGCGGAATTAGCCTTCCTCGAAAATCTCTATCTCGAACAACTTCAACCATACGACGAGCGTGGCTACAATCAACGCCCACAGAGCCGCGAAGAAAAGTTGCGACGCATCGCATCTAAACGCTCAAGTCGTCCCTGACCACCACTGTCGTCAGCCACGACGACAACGTGACACCAATTATCCATCAAGAAGCGACGACGAGGCCGGACGGTTTAGCGGACGGCGTGCGTTTGTTCCATAAGGCTGATGAAGCGCCGGAAGTGGTGCGCGGCGTCGTGTGGGCCGGGAGCGGCTTCGGGGTGGTACTGGACGGAGATGACGGGAAGATGTCTGTGGCGCATGCCTTCGACGCAGTTGTCGTTGAGATTGAGATGCGTGACCTCGACATCGGCAGGCAGACTTTCGGCGCGGACGGCGAAGCCGTGGTTGTGCGAAGTGATTTCGACCGTGCCGTCCGCGTTGTTTTGGACGGGTTGGTTGCCGCCGCGATGTCCGAAGCGAAGTTTGTAGGTTGTGCCGCCGAAGGCGCGTCCCAACAGTTGATGGCCGAAGCAGATGCCGAAGGTCGGGACGCCCGTCTCGACGAGTCGGTGAATCTCTTCGACGACGCGCGTCATCGAAGCCGGGTCGCCGGGGCCGTTGGAGAGATAGACGCCACCAGGGCGAAGCGCGAGCGCATCGGCGGCGGGCGTCGATGCGGGGACGACGGTGACGCGGCATCCTAACTTCGACAGTTCGCGCAAAGAGTTCGTCTTGACGCCGAAGTCGTAGCAGACGACGTGAAAGCGTTCCACGCCTTCGGCACGGATTTCGTATCGCTCTTTGGTCGTGACGACGCTCGCCAGTTCCCTGTTCTCCATCGGCTCGGACGCAAGGGCTTTCTCGACAAGGCTCCGTTCGTCCAAGTCAACACTTGAGATGCAGGCGCGCATGGCTCCCTTGTCGCGAATGTGGCGGACGAGGGCGCGCGTGTCGATGTGGTCGATGGCAACGACGTTCCATCTTTTCAAGTAGGCGTCGAGCGTCTCTTCGGCTCGCCAGTTCGACATCGTGCGGCTCGCCTCGCGCACGACGAAACCCTCAACCCACGGGCGCGCGGATTCCTCGTCGGCGCGATTGACGCCGTAGTTGCCGATGAGTGGATACGTCATGCAGACGATTTGCCCTGCGTAGGACGGGTCGGTCAAAACTTCCTGATAACCCGACATCGACGTGTTGAAAACCATCTCGCCGCACGCTTCGCCCGACGCGCCCCACGCGCGCCCGCGAAACGTGCGACCGTCTTCCAATGCCAGCAGAGCAGGCTTCAAATCTCTCATCTCGTAGCAGCCCTTATCGTCTCAGTTATTCGATAACGTGTTGTCGCAAATCCTCGTTCGTGTCTATTAAGCCTGTGAACGCAGGAATTGTTGCGCTTCGTTGAGCCAGCGTTTCTCGGTGCGATACTTGTATGCGGGTGCGGTCTTGACGGCTTCGATACAGGCTTGCATGGCATCGTTGGCTTCGCGCCGCCGCCCGACTCCGGCGAGCGCGCGACCTTTCAGATAGAGTCCTTCGGGGTCGAGCGAGCGTTGGTTGAGAAAGCGTTCGATTGCGTCGAGCGCGTCGGCAAACTGGCCTGCGCTCGCGTAAGTTGCGCCAATCTCGCGCCAGATTTCATGCTGCGCGTGCGAGGCGTCGCGCACGACCACCTGCTCGTAATGCTTGATGGCATCGGGCAGACGCCCTTCAGCGCGTGCGATGCGACCGAGTTGAAAATGTGAATCAACCTCCTCCGCATCAATTTCGATGGCGCGTTCAAAACGCTTGCGCGCCTCGTCTAACTCCTTACGCTGCAAGTGAACCAGACCGAGATTGTAATGCGCCGAAGCATCCGCCGGATTGAGCGTCGCGGCTTCGAGATTACGTTTGAAGGAGGCGCGTGCGCGTTGCGCGCGTGAGAAGTCTACGAAGTAACCGCGCAGCAGGATGAAGAGGAACAGCAACAAAAACGGCGAGGCGAACAGCCAGTTGAAAAGCGGCCACAACACCGCCGACACCGGCACCATGATGATGCCACTGGCAACAACAACGCCGACCGCACGCACCCATGAGAGACGAAAAACTTCTCGCAACGCTATCACAATCCACAGGACGAAGAACGGCAGCAGCATCGACAACGCGACGTTTTCAAGCAGTTTGAGCGGATTCAATTCCGACGCTAAAACGTCCGCCGGAATATTCTGCGCCTGTGCAAAATCGCGCAGCAACTCCTCACTCTGCGCGAGCGCGTTTTGTTCAAAACCGCTGCTTCTGGCAAGCATTAACAGAGGCAACGCGGCGATGCAGGCCGCCGTGCGCGCATAAAAGATGGCGGAGGCCGTCGCCGCATATTCCTGTTGCAACGTCAGGCCGAAGCTACCGCGTCGCTCGAAGATGTTGGCGACGAAAATTAACACTGGCACGAAAGCAATCGCGGTAAAAAGAACGAGACGCCCCGATTGAATCAACACTTGAAAGAGATTAAACGCGCTGTTGACACCCCCCCGCTCGCTTAAAACAGGCCACCACGTATAAGCCGTGTAGACGCTCTGCGCCAACCACGCCAAGAGCGCAGACTGTGCGAGCGGCGCGCGTTCGCGCACCTCGCTCATCCCGCGCGCGGGCGCGTAAAACATCAACAGCAATGGACGCAGCCAGTCAATCATACGATTTCGGATTGCAGATTGCGGATTGCGGTTTGATAAGAAGTCGCTTGTCTTTTAATCCGCATTCCGCATTCCGAAATCCGCAATTTATTGTTCGCTCTCTTCGTCGAGCGTTCCGAGGTTCGCGTTGGGCTTGCGTTGTTTGTTGCGCGGCATGCCGGGGTATTCGGTTTCGTGTGAGATGACGCTGGCCTCCGAGAGCGGCCAGTAACGCAGCAGTGCTTTGCCGTAGATGTATTTTTCCGGCACCAGTCCCCACAGGCGCGAGTCGCTCGAATTGTCGCGGTTGTCGCCCATCACAAAGTAGTAATGCGGTTTGACGTGGACGGGCGCAAGGCTGCTACGCATGACGTTGAGTTGTTTGTCGAGATACGGCTCGTCGAGTTCCCGACTGTTGACGTAGATGCGCCCTTCGCGCATTTCCACCAGCTCGCCCGGCAGACCGATGACGCGTTTGATGTAACTCTTCGACGGGTCGTTGGGATACCAGAAGACCACGATGTCGCCGCGCTCAAGGGAAGGCAGCCCGTAGTAGATTAGTTTGTTGACGAAAATCCGCTCGCCGTCGTGGAGGCGCGGCAACATCGAAGTGCCTTCGACCTTGACGGGCTGCACGACGAAGACCACGGTGAGCGCCGCAATCATCAACGCGAAGATGAGGTCGCGCGTCAGCAGGCGCGTCTCAGCCCAGAAATATTTGCGCGATTCCGCTTCGGGACGATGAATCTCGATGCCGGGGTCGTCGTCGGATTGAACGTCGCCGAAGAGGGGCGTGCGCGGCGGCTTTTTTTTGAACATATGGCTATTCAAACTCTCGCTCGATGAATCATTAAAGCGAATCAAAAATCGCTGTTTTGGAAGTTAACTGCGCCCCGCGCGCTTTGTCAACGAGAAGGCCATCGGCGCGCGCAAGTCTTGTGGACTCTGATGCTTGACAGCGTTCGTGGCGCGTCTCTATTATCGCTTCGGTGTTGCCATTCTTCGGTAAAAAGTTCGACATCATTCGATGCCGGAAGAGAGAAGACGGAGGCCAGAGAGCGTGATAAAACTCGACATCGTTAATCGCGTGGCGGAGCGAACGGGCGTTCCCAAGATGAAGGCCGAACAGGCCGTGGATGCCCTGTTTCATTCGATGAAGGAGGCGCTCTCGCGCGGCGAGCGCATCGAACTACGCGGCTTCGGCGTGTTCGTCGTCAAGCCACGCAAACGCGGCGTCGGGCGCAACCCGCGCACGGGCGAGGAGGTTGCCATCCCGCAAGGATGGACGATTCGCTTCAAGCCTGGCAAAGAACTACAGGCGCACGGCTTCGACACTGACGAAACGGGCGACCACGACGACGAGGACGGCGACCACTTAGACACCAGACCTTCGTCGGTCGATAAAGAATTCTAAAATTTAGAGGTCAGAGGTCAGAGGCTAGAGGTCAGTTGCACGCACCGACCTCTAGCCTCTGTTTTTACCAGCCTCTGACCTCTAGCTTCTGGCATCTGTTTTTATGTCTGAATCAATCCGAGCAGTCGAGACTTTCGTTACCACGAGCCACGAACCTTTCATCGGTCGGCGCGTGGTGGCGACGCGTCCGACCACGCGCGAATGGGTGCGGCACGTCGCGCTCTTTCTCCTGACGGCGCTGACGGCCACCTTCGCGGGCATCATGCAGGCCATCGACGCCAACGCGATTGCCGAACCCACCATGCACGCGCCCGTCAGTCTGCTCGACCACGTTCTCTACTTGCCCGTCTACTACGCGCAGGCCGTCGGGTCGATGCTGGCTTACGCCGTCGCGCATCCGTTCGTCATCGGACAGGGCGCGACGTTTGCCGCCGCGCTCCTCACGATTCTTCTCGCGCACGAAGCCGGACATTACATCGCTTGCCGTCGCTACGGCGTCGATGCCACGCTGCCATTCTTTCTACCCGCGCCGCCGCCCTTCCTGCCCGGCACGTTCGGCGCGTTTATCAAAATCAAATCTCCCATCCCCACACGCCGCGCACTCTTTGACATCGGCGTCGCGGGGCCGCTCGCGGGCTTTGTCGCACTCTTGCCCGTCGCCGTCGCCGCCGTCGTCACGGCGCAACCCGCGCCACCGCTCCCCGCCGACGCATCCGTCATCTACTTCAACGACCCGCTCCTGCTGCGACTTGTCGCGCACGCGCTCGACGTTGACCTCTCCAACGTCGCCACCAATCCTTTCTACTTCGCCGCGTGGATTGGACTGTTGGTAACGAGTCTGAATCTCTTGCCCGTCGGCCAACTCGACGGCGGCCACGCCACCTACGCCGTCTTCGGCGCGGGTGCGCACAAGTGGGTCGGTCGCGTCGCATTCAGCACGATGCTCGCGCTCGCCGTGCTCGGTTGGCTCTGGCACAGTGCGCCGGGCGGCTTCATCTACGCGCTGCTGCTCTTTATCATGCTGCGCGTCCGCCACCCGAACGCCGAAGATGAAAGCCAAGCGATGGGACGCACGCGTACAGTCGTCGCGGCGCTAACGCTCATCGTCTTCATCCTCTCCTTCATGCCCTTCCCCATCACCGTCAAATAAAACTTCGACCACTACAACAAAACAACCCGCGTGCACCAGATAGAAAAAGAGGGCGACGCCCCTTCACGCCACCCTCTCGACGGGCGGTGCATCAAGGGGGAGACTCCTCGATGCACGCGCGCCCGAAAAACTCACAGATGAAAGAAAAACAAGGGGAAATGGTTAAAGGTGAAACGGAAAAAGGGAAGAAAAGAAACCTCCCTTTCGCCTTTAAACTTTTAACCTCTTATCGTTTTCGACCTTCATTCGCACTTCCTTTGCCGCTTATCTTAGTCGCACCTCGACGCGGTTGGCTTCGAGGGCGTTTCCGGTGGCGCGTTGCAGTTCGGCGATGGCTTTGTTGAGTTCGGTTTGCGCGCGTAGTTCATTGCCACGTGCGGTGGTCAAGGCCGTCTGCCGTTCGAGGACGAGGAAGAAGGTTGACTGTCCGGCGTCGAACTTTCGCTGCTCGCTCGAATACTGCTGCTCGCTGGCGTTGCGCGCCGTGGCCGCCGCGCGCAGACGCGACTCCGCAGTCTTGACGAGTTGCAGGGCGTTACGCACGTCCACCTGAATCAACTGCTCCAACTGTTCGCGCTGCGTGGTGATGCGGTCGCGTTCGACGAGCGTGCGACCGAGTTGCGCCTGCGCCGTGCGGTTGCGGAAAGGGAGATTGACCTGCACGCCGACGCGGAAATTGTTGAAGCGATTCGCCGCGAGATTGGCGAGCGACTGCGGATAGCCGCCGACGAGCACGTCCGGGAACGCCTGCTGTTGCTGCGTGGGAAGGTCGTCCAGACCGTTGAGACGCGATAGCTCGTTGACGCGGCGTTGCAAATCTCCGAGCGTTCCGGTCAAAGGGTTCGACCCCGAATCGGCGTTGAGCGAACCGGCGAGGCCGACGACGCCGTAAGACGCAACGAGGTCAACTTGCGAGCGCGTCTGCTCGCGCGCGAAGCGTTGCTCAATCTCGTTGATGGCGCGCACGACATCCGACTGACGGAGTTCGGGACGATTAGCGAGCGCCGCCGACATCGCTTCAGGCAAGACCACTGGCGGAGCCGCTAAATCAACTTCGTCGGTCGGCACCAGCGCGACGTTCCAAATCTCCGACTCGCGATTCTCGGCAATCAGATTCTTCAGCGCGTTCTCGGCGCGTCCGACATCATCAAGCGCACTGTAGACGCTCTGCTCGAATCCAGACACCTGCGCCTCTGCCGCCACCACGTCAATCGGCGCGAGCATGCCTTCATCGACCAGACGTTTATTGTGTTCGAGTTGCGTGCGTGCGTCGCGCACGGCGTCGCGTTGAATCTGCAAGTTGCGTAGGCTGTAGACCAAATCCCAGTAGGAGCGTTGGACGTTGGTGATGGTTTCGATGGCGCGTTGACGAAACTGCGCGTCGGTCAGAGAGAGATTGTTGTTGGCAATCTCGATGAGGCGACGATTGTTGTCGAAGCGACGACCGCGCAGGAGCGGCTGCGTATAGTTGAACGTCAAGGCCGTCGGATACTGCGGATTGAGCGACGCGAACTGGTTGTTCGTCGTCACGCGGTTCGACGTGAAATCGACGCGATAACCGCCGCCGCCCTTCAGCGTCAGTCCTTGAAATGAAGCCGTGCCGAAGAAGCCCGACTGCGTGACCGCGCCGCCCGAACCGCCCGACAGGAAACTGGCCGTGGGCGTCTCTGCGCGTTCGTAATAGGAGAAGGTCGAGAAGCGCGGGTCGTAGACGCCGCGTGCGCTCTGCAAATCAAACTCCGCGGCGCGCACGTTATGACGCGCCACCGCAATGTCCTTGTTGTTTGCCAGTGCCAACTCCAACGCCTCGCGCAGAGCGAGCGCGCGTTGATTGCCCATCTCGACGCCGACGCGTTGCAGCGCGGGGAAAGGCGCGTCGGGCGCGCGATAGTCCGCCGCGACCGGAGGCACGTCGAGAGGAATTTCGTTGGTCGGCGCAGCCGCCGGAACGCTCTCACGACCCGGCAGGCGCACGCCCTGCGGCGGCGCAATCTGCGCTCCCGGCGCGGCGGGCGGCGTGACGCCCTGCGTCGCTTGCACACCCGCGCCTTGCGGCTCCGAAGGCGTTGTTGTCGCCGGAGGCACGGCGGGCGTCTGTGTGGTTGTGCCGCTCGACGGTTGCTGTCCGGCCTGCGTCGCTTGCGAAGGTACGGCGGTCGTCGGTGCACTCGCTGTCGGCGCGGTGGTCGTCTGCGTCGGCGTGTTGGCCGAAGGCGCGGTGACGACGGGCGCACTCGCGGGCGCGCTGCCGGGCTGCTGCGCGGCGAGTCGGAGCGACGCCTCTTTCGCCAATCTCAGAGATGCTTTGGAAGTCAGACGCACCGTTTTCGCGGGCGGCGGGGCTGACGAAGATTCGCTTGAAGATGCTGCTGAACGAAGCGACGCGGCAGGGTTGGACGACGATGCAGCAAGCAACGGCGCGGGCGACAGCAACGGCGAGACGCAAGCCTGCGACTCTTCCGAGACTAAGACCACTTCATCCGCGACATTCTTCTTCGCGGCGTCTCTCTGCGTCGTCGCGGCGACGGCGTCGGTCTTCTCTGTAGCCGTCGTCGGCAACGCGTGCGAGGTTTTTTTGTCACTCTTCGTCGCCGTCGCACGCTTCGATGTCTCTTTCTTTTCAGTGGTCTTCGGGACGGTCGAACCCGCACGGATGCTGTGTGTCGCGTCGGTCGTCCTCGATTCGGGCGAAGGCAGGACTCCGCCCCATGACGGCGTTTGTTTCGCGTCGGTGGTCGCAGCGACGACGGACGTGTCCGTTTTCTTCGCGCCCGACTGCTGCGCCGTCACGATAGACGTAGAGGCGGCGACGCACAACAAAAGCACCGCGGCCATCCAAAGATTGTTCGTCGAATAATGATTGCCTAGAAGCATAATTTTTTAATCAGGAGACAGTAAACAGTAAACAGTAGTCAGTAGAAAAACATTCGTCATTCGATTGTCGGGAGCCGTTTGATAAAAGGCATCCTGTTTGTTTCTTAGCAGTAGACAACGGGAAAGCATTTCGCTTTGTTCTTCATGCTGGCTACTGACTACTGTCTACTTTCTTTATTTATTCATCGTTCCGAATAATGAACCCGTGGCAGTGGCGAGGCGTCGGCGTGTCCATGCGAATGCGCCGGACGCGCGTTCGCCGATGCGTCCTGCGATGCGCGCTCTGGCGAGGTCGTCAAAGAGCGAATAAAAGACGGGCACCGCCAAGAGCGTCAGCAACAGACATAGGGATTGTCCGCCGACGACGAGCACGCCGATGGAGCGATTCGTGCCGGAACCCGGCCCCGTCGAGACGACGAGCGGCATCATGCCCGCGACGAGCGCAATGGTCGTCATCAGAATCGGACGCAGGCGGTCGCGGTTAGCCTGAATGATGGCTTCGAGTCGCGCCATGCCTTGCGAGCGGAGTTCGTTGGTGTGGTCAATCTGCAAAATCGCGTTCTTCTTGACGACGCCAAAGAGCAGAAGCAATCCGAGGCCGGAGAAGATGTTCACCGTCTGTCCCAACAAGAGCAGCGAGAGAATGCCGAACGGAATAGCGAGCGGCAGCGTCAGCAGGATGGTGATTGGGTGAATGAACGACTCGAACTGCGCCGCCAAAACCATGTACATGAAGATGAACGAGAGCGCGAAAGCGAGCAGGAAGTAGAAGCCCGCGCGTCCTAACTCTTTGGAGCGTCCGGCAAGTCCGGTGGTGTAGCCGGGTTCGATGCTCATCTCTGCGGCGGCGGCATTGAGTCGGTCAATAACCGCCGCCTGCGAGCCGCCCGGTTTGACGTTGGCCGAAAGCACGACTTGACGTTGACGGTTGAGGCGTTCAATCGCCGACGGTCCAGAAGCCTCCTCAATCCGCACCAGATTATCCAGACTCACCCAACCGACCTTCGCCGATGAAACAATCATCCGCGCCAAGCCTTCTTTGCTCGCGCGAAATCCACCCATCGCCTGCACGCGCACGTCGTACTGGTCTGTGCCGACGTTGAACGTGGAAACATCCTGACCTGCGACGAGCGTGTTGAGAGCCTGCGCGATGTCGCCGACGCGCACGCCTAAATCGGCGGCACGCTCACGGTCAATCACGATGCGCAACTCAGGCTTGCCGATGATGAGCGACGAATCAGGGTCAACTACGTCAGGAATGGCGCTCATCTTTTCCAGAAGTTTAGCCGAGTAGACGGTCAACTTCTGCAAGTCGGGGCCGCTGATGACGTACTGCACATCGGCGTTGCGGAAGCCGCCGCCCGAAATCGCCGCCACCTGCTGCACGCTCGCGCGCAGTTCCTTCGGATACTTCTGCAAAACCTCTCGCGCCTTCGACATCAACTCAATCTGCGAATTTTCACGCTCCTCGATGTCCTTCAGCTTGACGTAGATGCTGCCGCTGTTGACGAGTTGCTGCTGGCCGCCGCCGATGGTGGAGAGCGTGTCGGTCACGCCCGGCAGTTCGCGCAGGTCTTTGGCGATGCGTTCGACGATGTTGGACGTGGCGGCGAGCGTCGAGCCTTCGGGCGCGCGCAGCGTTATCTCAAACTGCGATTGGTCATCGACAGGCAAGAAGTTTTTGCCGATGAGCATAAAGAGCGGCACGATGCTCAAGACGACGACGACGCACAACCCCACCACTACCCAACGATGCGCCATCGACCATTCGAGCAGGCGCGTGTAGGTGCGGTCAATCGGACGATAAAAGCGCGATTCCTTCGCTGTCTTGGCATGATAGGCTTCATCCGCGACGACGCTTGCTTCCGGCGCGACGTTGGGCTGTTCCGGCGTCGCTCCCGCATCTTCGCTGAACGCAACCGTCTGCACCTGCGCGTCGTTGGTCGCATCTTCGGCGGTCTTGTGTTCATCCTCGCGTCGCTTAATCAAACGCGCCGAAAGCATCGGCGTCAGCGTAAACGAGACGAGCAAACTGACCGCGATGGCGAACGACGAAGTGAGACCGAACGACGACATGAAACGACCGACGATGCCGCCCATGAAGCCGACTGGCAAAAAGACCGCGAGCAGAGAAAGCGTCGTCGCCATGACGGCGAGGCCGATTTCGCGCGTGCCTTCAATCGCCGCTTGAAACGGCGGCATCCCCTTCTCTTCGATAAAGCGATAAATGTTTTCCAAGACGACAATCGCGTCGTCAATCACGATGCCGACCATCAGTGTCAGCGAGAGCATCGTGATTTGATTGAGCGTGTAGCCCATCGCCTTCATCAATCCGAAGGTGGCGATGATGGACGTGGGGATGGCGATGGCGGCAATCATCGTGGTGCGGAAGTTCCAGAGAAAGACGAAGACGACGATGGCCGCGAGGACGCCGCCCTCAATCAAGTGTGTCTGGATGGATTCGACCGCCGCCTTGATGAAGATGGATTGGTCGCCGACGATTTGCGTCTTCACGCCCTGGGGCAGAAGCGGCGCGATTTCCGCGAGACGTTCCTTGACTGCTTCAGCGACCGCCACCGTGTTCTGTCCCGACTGTTTCGAGACGACGAGCGTGACGGCGGGTTGTCCGTTCAGACGCGCGGCGGTTCGCTGTTCTTCCGTGCCGTCTTCGACGTAGCCCACGTCTGACATTTTGACGACGTATGCGCCGCGCGTGGCGACGGCGATGTTGTTGAAGTCCGCAGGGTTGGTGATGCGTCCCATCGTGCGAACGGTGAGTTCGCGCGTGCCTTCGTCGATGCGTCCGCCCGGCACTTCCATGTTCTGCGCGCGGACGGCTCCGGCAATCTCGGCCACCGTCACGTTGTAGGCGCGCATCTTGTCGGGGTCAACCCTGACTTGAATCTCGCGCTCGGCGCCGCCCACAATCTGCACCTGCCCGACGCCGTTGATATTCTCGATGCGTTTCTTAATCTGCTTGTCGGCGATGTCGGTCACTTCGCGCAAGCCGCGAGGCGCAGAGACAGCGACACGCAGCACGGGCGCGGCGTCCGTGTCGAGTTTCTGCACGATGGGTTCTTCCGACGTTTCCGGCAAATCGGAGATGACGAGATTAACTTTATCGCGCACCTCCTGCGCCGCGATGTCCGCATCCTTGTCGAGCAGAAACGTGATGAAGACCTGCGACGCGCCTTCCACGGAAGTCGAACGCAATTCGTCGATGCCGCTGATGGTGTTGACGGCGGCTTCGACCTTATCTGTAATCTCGGTCTCAATCTCCTGCGGCGACGCGCCGGGATTAATTACCGTCACGGTAATGGTCGGGAAATCAATCTTCGGAAAGAGGTCAACGCCGAGCGAGAAGAACGAAAACGCTCCCACCACCGTCAACGACAGAATCAACATCGTCGCGAAGACCGGACGGCGCACACAAATTTCAGCAAGTTTCTGCATGACACAAATCCCAATTGTTTCATTGATTCATCGGCTCATTGATAAATCTTCAAATGAAGCGAGGAGCCGATGAATCAGCGACTAAATCATTTCATTGAATAACTGCCAGCCCGTCGCTCAACTGCTCAAGGTTGCTCGTCGCGACCACTTCGTCTGCCGCCACGCCGGTTTTAATTTCGACCAGTTCGCCCTCGGCCTGTCCGAGTTGGACGAGACGCTCCTGCACGCGCCCGTCGCGAACGACGAAGACGCGACTCGTATTGCCTTCCGTCCGCACGGCGCGAAGCGGAACCAGCACGGCGGGGTCGGAAGTCGGTTGAAGGATGCGTACCGAAGCAAACTGTCCGGGCTTGAGGAGTCCGCTGCCGTTATCGACTTCGGCTTCGACCGTGAGCGTGCGCGAGGCGGCGGTCAGATTCGGCGAGATGCGCGCGACGCGACCGTTGAATGAGCGGTCTGGATAGGCGCTTACCGTGACCGAAACGCTCTGCCCCGTCCCGACCGTGCCGATGGATTGTTCGGGAAGGTCGATGCGTAGGCGCAAGGGATTCGTGCGGACGATGGTTGCGACTTTGGAAGACGTGGAGACGTATTCGCCGAGGTCTGCCGGACGCTCCGCCACAAAACCACTGATGGGCGCAACGACGTTGACATCACGAATCGCTTTGCGCGCCTGTTCGACCTGTACGGCAGCCGATTGCGAGGCGGCACGCGCCGTTTGCACGGCGGCGTAGGATTGCTGCGCCTGCGCGAGTGCCGCCTGATACTGCTGCTGCAACTGGTCGCGTTGCGCCTTCTGCTGGTCGTAGGACGAGCGCGACACGTCGCCGGATTCAATCAACTTTTCATAACGACGCAGTTGCTTCTCCGCAAGGTCGAGCGCCGCGCGGCTCGCGCCGACTTCGGCGACGCGCACAGGGTCGAAGCGTTGACCGGAACGCAGACCGATGCGTTCTTCGGCCTGCCGGATAGCGGATTGCGCCTGCGCGAGTTGCGCTTCGGATTGTTGGAGACGCAGACGCGCGTCGGCATCGTCGAGACGCACGATGAGCGCGCCGCGCTGGACGTAGCTACCCAAATCGACGCCCACCGCGACCACACGCCCCGCCACCTGCGGCGCAACGTCCGTCTGCTCGTCGGCGGCGAGGCTGCCCGTCGCTTCGACGAAGCGCGGCATCTGACGCATGATGGCCGTCGTGGTCGAAACCTGTACGGGCGCGGGCGTGGCGGCAGCGCCTCCGGCATTGGCGTTCTCGTTCTTCGTCTCGGCGCGCGAACCGCCGCATGCGGCGGCGAGCAGACTCGCGGCGGCGAGAACGAGCGCGAATATTATCGGGGTGAGTTTGTTTCGTGCATTCATGACCGCTATCTCTTTAATTTTTTGGAGCGAAATTTTTATCTCTGCTTGAGTAACGCGAATTTTTTGTCGGACGCGACTATTTTTTCTTTTTGGCGCGTCCGGTCGGAAGTGCAGCGGCGCCGCGTTTGGACGGGTCGCGTCGTGTCGGCTGAGTAGTGGTTGTGGTCGTGGTTGTGGCAGAGGACGTCGCAGCGTTGGCGTCGGCGGCGATGCCGCGCAAAAGTATTTCCGTAAACTCGCGCGCCGCCGCCTCGTTAGAGATGTCGAGCAGGCTGCGCGAGGTGTCCCAGAGAATATTCGTCACCGAATGATGAATCAGCATGCCTGAGAAGGCGCGCACGACGACGAGCGGGTCAACTGGACGAAACACGCCTTCGTGCTGCCGTTCGCGGATGTATGCGCCGAGGAATTCGTACATCAGGCGCACGTTTCTATCCCAGAATATTTGGGAGAGTTGGTGGCCTTCGAGCGCCGAATAAAAGAGCAGTCGCAGGAATTCGGTATCATTTTCGTGATGCTGCATGAGGTGGAGCGCGACGCCCTCGAAGACGGCGCGGTCGTCTTTGCGCTGGATGGCTTCGGCCACCGAACAATGAATCGCCTCGGCCACAGACTGGTTCAGATGCGAGACGCCCGTACAGGCTTTGTAGTCGATAATGGCGGTGTAGAGTTCTTCTTTGGTGGCGAAGTGGCGAAAGATGATGCCTTCGGAGACGCCCGCCGCCTGTGCAATCTCTTTGGTCGTGGTGCCGCGAAAACCGCGCTCGGAAAAGACGCGCATGGCGACGGCGACAAGTTGCCGTCGTCGCTCCTCGCCCGCCATGCGACCGCTGCTGCTACTGCTGACAGGGCTGGTGCTCGGAGGCGTCGCGGGCGGGTTTTCCGCGCGCACGGTTTCGGCCTGTTTACTCATCAAGGTTTGGGGTCTCCGGTTCGACTGCAAAGTTAAAAGTAAGTACTTACTTACATGAGTACGTCGGGGTTGTCAAGCGAGTTTCAAAAAACCCGGACGCTCGTTTTGGCCTCTGTATTGTTCCCACACCTGTGCTATCCTGAGCGCGTACCTTTTTGCAACAAGACAGAGCATTTGCGGCATCTCGCGGCGGGCAGGGACGAGGCGAATCGCGCCATTTGACGCCGACGAGAGCCGTAAACTCGCGTCGGCACATGGTTTGCTCGCTTGTGACGGGTAAACCAGTTTTCAAAGGGCGTCTCTCTCGCACGTCTTCGGTTTAGCACTTAAGCACGACGAATCATTCACACTTGAAGGAGAACAACAGTTATGTCAAATAAAGATTCCAATAATCAAACCAATTCAGCGACGGGCGCGGGCGGCGGCGCAGGCTCGACCGGCGGCGCGGGTAGCGCAGCGGGCGGCGGCAGTGCGAGCGGTTTTGGCAGCACAGGCTCCGGCATGGGCGCGACCTCAGGTACCGGAAGCCCTAGCGGCAGCGGCACGGGAGTGGGCAGCGCGGGCGCAAGCATGACCGACGCCGGAACCACGCGCGACACTTCGACGGGCGGCGGCGCTGGTGGGGGCGCTTCGACGGGAATGACGACTGGTGGCGGCGCTAGTGGCAGCGGCGGCGCAACGGGCGGCGGCGCGGGCGCAGGCACGGCGACGGGTATCGCGGCGCAGGCCAAAGAGTTGTCGAAAGAATACGGGCAGAAGGTTTCGGACGCGGCGATGCAGGCCAGAGATTACGTCGCGGACAAGGCTTCGGTGGTCGGCGACAAGTTCAAGGAATTGCAGAATAAAGACTTCAGCCAAGTCGCCGACGAGGCCAAAGAGTATGCGCGGCAGAAGCCGGGACAGGCGTTGATTATTTCGGCAGCCGCCGGATTTCTCATCGGCCTCTTGCTGCGCGGCAGCCGACGCTAGAGCAACGACGAACGTTGAACGCAGGACGCTGAACTGTCAAGACCAGTGCTTTTCAGTTCCGCGTTCAACGTTCAGAGTTTCTCTTTAAGAAAGGAGGGGAAGCCAATGGCGGAACTTGAAAAGAGAGCGGCTGCAACGCCCGCGCAATATCAGTCGGACATTGAAGGGCTGCCCGCGTTGTTCGGGCGACTCGGCGACGACGTGATGAAATTGATGGACACCAAAATCAGTTTGGTGAAAGTCGAATTGAAGGAAGAGGCGACCGCATACGTGGGCGGTGCCGTCGGGATTGGAGTGGGCGCGGTGTTGGCTGTGGTCGGGCTGGCGCTCTTGAACGTGGCGATTGCATTCTTCATCTCCACGTTGTTTACCTTCGACCGCCAGCCGTTAAACTACGCGCTCGGCTTTCTCATCACAGGCGTGCTGTACCTGATTATTGGCGGCGTCGTCATTAAACTAATGGCTAATCGTCTCGCGGCGCGCAACCCCGCGCCCGAAAGGAGTATCGACGAACTCAGAAAGGACAAGCAATGGCTGAAGAACGAAATTTAGGCTTGGCACGCGCGCCCGAACCGCAAATCACCGAAGAAGACGCGACCAAAGCAGAACTCCAGCGTCGCATGGAAGAAGCGCGCGAATCGATTACACAAACCGTGAGCGAGATAAAGGATACCGTGGCAAACCAATACCAGCAGGTCAAACAGCAACTCGACTGGCGCGAGCAATACCGTCGGCGTCCGGTCGAATTCAGCGCGGGCGCACTCGGCGTCGGCTTGATTCTCGGCTACAGCGTCGGCGGCGTGCTCAAGGGCGGTCGTGATGACTACGACGACAACGACGACTACAATACGGACGCAGACGACGATGCGAGCGTGAGCGCGAGTCGTCTTGCCGCCGCGCCCCGTTCCTACGCGGCGCAACCGATTACGGGCAGCGTCTCCGCCGCATCGCCCTACGGGCGCACGTCGATGCCGTCTGAAGATGTCGGGCCGCAGACGCGCTACGCGTCCGCCGCGGGAAGCGGCACCGAGCACGAAGCGGCGTCCAGACCATCTTACAGCAGCGGTTACGATGCGTCGTCCAACGCGTCTCAGGGCATGGCTTACGACGACGATTCGGAATCACAAGCCTCCAAGCCTGGACTGCTTCAACGCGTCAAGGAGTCGGGCGTCATCGACAAGTTCAAAGAGACGAAGGCTTACGACCGTTTGCAGGAAGAGATTTCGACGCTCGGCGACCGCTTCGTCGAAGAACTTTCGAGCACGGCCAAAAACGTCGTCCTGCCCGCGCTGCTCGGCAAACTCAAAGATATGATTGGCATCGACCTCTCGATGCAACGCGAAGTAGCGCAACGCGCGAAAGTTGAACACGAAGCGAGTCAGGCGAGCGCCGACGTCGCTTCCGTCTCCGAACAGAGAGAGAACACTTCCACGCAAGGCGCTTCGTAGTCGGCGCTCGCGGTCTTGCGACCACGACGCTCAAACCCTTGCGGTGCGGGCAATCCGCCCGTATCCGACATTCAAAATAGACGCCAACGAAGATGGGCGCGCATCACGCGATGCGCGCCCATCTTCGTCTCTCTAGAGACGCGCGTTTCGTTGTCGTGATAAAAAAATTTCTGCTAACGTGGGTTCGCGCGGCTCCCCTGCGTCTAGAGAGTAGAGAAGCATCAGTTTCTCATTTTCATGCGGTACAAGCGTCAGAATTGTAGGGACAGAGATGGAAAACCGCTGTCCCTACATTTTATCTTTCGCCGCGCATGCGAGTGAAAATCCATCACGCCAACCTATAAGGACACGGAGATGAGAAACCCCTCACCGCCCCGCCACACGCTCGTCGCGTCCGCCGCTCTCTTGCTCCTGATGCTTCTCCTCACGGCGACGGAGGCACAGGCCACGACCATCATCGGTCTGACCGACTCGAACAAGTTGGTCTTGTTTGACAGCGCGACGCCTGAAAACATCATCGCCACAACCAACATCACCGGACTGCAATCCGGCGAGTCGGTGCTCGGCATCGACTTTCGCCCCGGCACCAGCAAGCTCTACGCCGTCGGCAGCACAAGTCGTCTCTATCGCATCAATCCCGCCACGGGCGTCGCAGTGCCCGTCAGCTTGGGAAGTTTCGCGCCCGCGCTCAACGTGAGCGCAGAGAGCGGTTTCGAGGTCGGTTTCGATTTCGACCCCGTGCAGGGATGGCTTCGCATCGTCAGCAACGGACAGAGTCTACGGCTCGACCCCGATAGCGGCACGGTGGTCGCCATCGACAGTCCGCTTTTCAACGTCACGCGCGACTTCCAATCTCACGGTCAGACTTCGGGCGTCTCAGGCATCGCCTATCGCGGCAACTTCCCGCTCGGTTCCACCTTCGGCACGCTCTACGGCATCGACTGGAAATTGAATCGTCTCGTCACCATCGGTTCGCCCGGCGGTCGTCCCGCCTCGCCTGATAGGGGAGAAGTGTTCAGCGTCGGGCAACTATTTACTTCCTACGGTTATCCAGACTTCTCCGTCGCCGCGACGAACAAAATCGGCCTCGACATCACGCTCAACGGCCTCGCGTTCGCTTCCATCGCGTTGAAAGATGCGCCTTCCAGCAGTCTCTTCATCGTTAACCTCACGACGGGTCAGACCATCCCTCTCGGCAACGTCGGCACGGGCGGCACATTCCTGCGCGGCATCGCACTCACGCCGGAAGGCACCAATCTCTACGCCGTCACGCTCAGCAACAAGCTGCTCCTTTTTAATGCCACCATGCCGGGCGCGATTATCAAATCGACTCCCATCACCGGACTCCAACCCGGCGAAAACATTCTCGCCATCGAACTCCGCACCGCCGCCGGACAACTCCACGCCTTCAGCAACACCAGTCGTCTCTATCGCATCGACCTCCCGACAGGCGCGGCGATTCCAATCCGTCCAGACCCCATCACGCCGCCGCTCGCGGGCAGCGAGTTCAGCATGGCGAGGGACACTTTCCGCGACCAGATACGAATCGTCAGCGACGCAGACGAGACGCGGCAATTAGGTTTCGGGCTTTTTTCGGATGGCTTCTTCCAGATTACGACGGGGAACCTCGCCTACGCGTCCGACGACGTGAATGCCGGACAGAATCCCAAAGTAGTCGGCCTCGCCTCGACTTATGATAATAGCGATCGAATCGGGACACTAACCAGCATTTACTACGGCATCGACTCCGACCGCGACGCGCTCGTCTTTGAAAAGCAACCCGACTTCGGAACGCTCCACACGGTCGGCTCGCTCAACGTGGCGACGAATGATTTCGTCGGCTTCGACATCGGCTTCGACAACTATGCGTCTCTCACGCCCATCTGCTTCGAGGGCTGCCCCACTCCGTCCACACTCTTCACGATTGACTTGAACACGGGACGCGCCACGCTCGTCGGCGGCATCGGCGGCGGCGAAATCATCCGCGACATAGTTATGGCGCCGCTCTACACGGTTCAGTTCGCCCGTCCCACTTACACCGTCGAAGAGAATTGCACCAGCGTCACTCTCACGGTGATACGCACGGGCGGCTCCGAGCCTGTGGAATTTAAGACCAGCAGCGAAGGCACGCTCCCCTACCCTCCTGCCGACGAGCGCGCCGACTACAATGCCGCCCACGGCACGCTCCGCTTCGCTGCGGGCGAGCCTACCGCCACCATTCAAATCTTAATCAACGAGGATTCCTACGCCGAACGAACCAACGAACATCAAGGCGAAGCGTTCAAGGTTTTTCTCACTATTCTACCGAACCGCGCCCTGATACAAGGCGCTGGCTCCACGCTCGAAAGCCCCTCTACGGCGACCGTCTTGATTGTCGACGACGAAGACGCGCCCGGCGATGCGACCAACGCGATTGACGATACGTCGAACTTCGTCTGCCAGCAGTATCACGACTTTCTCAACCGCGAACCCGACCCCGAAGGCTTCAACTTCTGGGCGAGCAACATCTACACATGCGGCGACGATGTGGGCTGCATCGAGGTCAAGCGCATCGAAACTTCTGCGGCCTTCTTCCTCTCCATCGAATTTCAGGAGACGGGCTTCTTCGTCTATCGCATGCATCAGGCCGCCTTCGGACGGACGCCTGCGCCGCTCGACTTCCGCCAGTTTTTGTACGACACGCGCCGCGTCAGCGAGGGCGTCATCATCGGTCAACCCGGCGCGCTCGAACGTCTCGAAGCAAACAAGCGTGCGTTTACCAGCGAGTTCATCAATCGCCCCGAATTCCTCGCGCGCTACCCGCTCATTCGTCCCAACGAGGCGCAGAATTTTGTCGATTCGCTCGACGCCAACAGTGGCGGAGTCTTGTCGCCATCGGAGCGCGCCGAACTCATCGCGCTCTATCAGGGAGGCGCAGGACGCTTCACGATTATCCAGCGTGTGGTTGACGACGAAGATTTCAAACGCCTCTCGTTCAACCGCGCCTTCGTGCTCTCGCAATACTTCGGCTACTTGCGAAGGAATCCGAACGACCCGCCCGACACGGATTTCTCCGGCTACAACTTCTGGTTGAACAAACTCAACCAATTCAACGGCGACTTCCGCGCGGCGGAGATGGTCAAAGCCTTCATCAACTCCGGCGAGTATCGCAGACGCTTCGGCGCGCAGTAGCCCGCACGTCTTCAAACTCCCTCGCAAACAGCAAAGGCGCGGCGAACTAATTTCGCCGCGCCTTTGTTGCATCCCGAACACTTGAATTTTTTAGAACGGCGGTCGGGTTCCCGCAGACGGTTTGCGTGGCAACTTCGCGTCGGCCATCGCGGCGTTGTAGGCGAAGGCGGCGACGATGATGGCGGCTTGCTTCACCTCGTCGGCCTGTATGCGGTCGTACATGTCCTGATTCGAGTGCCATGTGCGCGAAGCGTATTCGATTTCGTCCTGAATGAATTCGAGTCCGACGAGTCCGATGGCATCGAAGGAGAGAAAGTCGGAGCCGCCCGCGTTGGAGACGCTGATGGTGGTTGCGCCCATCTCGCGGAAGGGTTGAAGCCATTGCCGGAACGTCGGGCGCAGAGCCTCGTTGCCTTGCAGGTAGATTCCGCGAATCTTGCCCGTCCCGCTATCGACGTTAAAATAAACATTCAGCTGGTCGTACTCCGGCTTGAAGACGGGCGCAGGCGTAGGCGCAGGTGTCGGAGCATTCGCGGCGTTGGCCGTGGCAGGTGTGGCCGGACGCGTCGCGGCGGCGGCCTGTCGCGCCTCGCGCCTGCGCGGTGTTCGTCCCGTACGCTCGGCGACTGCTGCTGCGGCTGTCGAGGGCAGCGCGGCGGCGTTGTTGTTGGCGGCAGTGGGGGTCGGCGTCTGGACAGGGCCGAAGTGTTCCTTGACGTAGAAACGCGAACCGAACAAGCCCTGTTCCTCGCCGCTCCACAGCGCGATGCGAATCGTGCGGCGCGGCTGCAACTTCAACGTCTGCAAGATACGCATGGCTTCCATCATGACGGCTGAACCGGCGGCGTTGTCGGTCGCGCCCGTCGCCGTGTGCCACGAATCGAGGTGGCCGCCAATCATGACCACTTCGTCTTTCAAGTCGCTGCCCGGAATCTCTGCAATCGTGTTGTAACCCATCGGGTCGCTATCGTCCCAATCGACGGCGAGGTTGACCGTCATGCGCGGATGCTCGCCCTGTCGAATCATGCGTACCAGACGATTGTAATGGTCGTTGGAGAGCGAGATTTGCGGAATCATTTTGGGCACTTCTTTGCGCCACGGGCCGAGGCGACGGTCAAACGGCGTGTCGAACGGCTGCGGCACGTAGGCCGACTGCACGAACTGCAACATGCCGCCGTCGCCCGCGCGGCTCGCATCGACGAGCAAGGCCGCGCCCTCTTCGTGATAGAACTGCATTTTGCGGTCGGCGAAACGGAAAGCCGCAATCTGTTCGGGCGTCGCCTGAAACTGCGGGCGACGCGGCACAGTGGCGGGGTCGGGCGCGTCTGCAAGTTCGAGCAATTCCTTGTCGGTGATGCGCGTCGCAACAGGGTCAAACTTCGCCTTTAACTCGCGCACCAGACCGACCAACACAATCGCGCCTCGCAGTTTGCCTTTGTAACGCTGCAACTCCTCTTCCGTGTTGGCATCGACATTGATGACCTCGCCCGTGAGCGGCGCGTCGAGTCCGGGCGACCATGCCTTCGGATAGGCGAGCAGCGGGAAGGCTTGCGGCTCGATGATTTCGGCGGAGAAACGCCGGAGCGTCCAGCCGCGACCGAAAGGCCCCCACGCTTCCAGATGCGCGTTCTGCATTCCCCACTCGGTGAGCTTATCGCGCGTCCAGTTGTTCGCGCGCCGCATGTTCGGCGAGTTGGTGAGGCGCGGCCCGATAACGTTGGTCAGGTAGTCGAGCGTCTGCATAATCTGCGAACGCTTGAGGCCTTCCTCCTTGATGCGCTCGATGGGGTCGTTAGACGGCGTGGGCGCGGGCGTCGGATTCTGTGTAACAACGACGGGGGTAGTCGCAGCGGGCGTCGGCGTGGCGACGGCTGCGGGCGTCGGTGTCGGAGTGGGCGTCGGCTGTTGCTGACCGAACGCAAGGAGCGTCGTCTGGAAGACGAGAGCATAAAGAAGCAGCGCGACGGCTGCATGGCGGCGTAACATCACACTAGAGTCTCCTGAAGAATTTGAAACCGAAAATCGTCTGAACGAGTTTGCAAGGGGTTCACGTTGAACCAAGAATATACTGCGCCGCACGCCGGAAAGTTTCATGCGTTTCTTTGTTCCAATCTGCATGCAGAAATCCGCATCATGCAATCCTTCCGACTTCCATCTTTCCGTAGCGGCATCCGAAATTTCGTCTCCGCAAAACGAACGGAGGATGAATGGCAAGTGCGCTTCATCCTCCGTCTGTCATGCTTGGGATTGTCTTCTGGAATTCGAGACAGCAGACTCTCGGATTCCAACTTCACAACTCAAAAACTTCAACGCGCAATGCGACGACCCGTGCCGCTGCCGCTTGCGGCGGGCGGTTGCGCGGCGTCGGGCAGAGGCTCTGCGCGATAGCCGCACTCCTCGTTGGCGCACATCCGCATCGTGCCCTTCTTCGACGTCTTCTCCAACAGGAACGGCGCTTTGCACTGCGGGCATGGTTCCGCAATCGGCTTGTCCCAGTAAACCCTGTCGCACTTCGGATACTCCGAGCAACCGTAAAACGCCTTGCCGCGCTTCGATTTCTTGACCACGATTTCGCCCACGCAACCCGGACGCGGGCAGGCGATGCCGGTCGTCTCGCGCTTGATGTACTTGCACGTCGGGTAGTTGGCGCAGGAGACGAATTCGCCGAAGCGTCCATGACGACGGACGAGTTGCGCGGCGTCCACCGGACACGTCTCGCCTTCGAGCGGGACGGGCGCAGGTGCGACCGTTCCGCTCCGGCTAATCTTGCGTATGTTGCGACATTCAGGATAACCCGTGCAGCCGAGGAACTGACCGAAGCGTCCGCGCTTCAAAGCCATCGGTTTATTGCACAACTCGCACAACTCTTCTTCCGCCTCCGCGCCCGTCGCGCTCGCATCGCCGTCGGTCGCGCGCTTCGCCGCGCCGTCTTCGCTCGCCGTCTGCGGCTTGGCGATTTCGCGTGTCGTGCGACATTCGGGATAGTTTTCGCAGGAGAGAAACTGGCCGAAGCGTCCGAACTTGATGACCATCGTCGCGCCGCAGTTTTCGCATTTTTCGTCGGTCGGGATGGCCTGTTGTTTGGCGGCCTTCATCTGCTTTTCGGCGGTCTTCAAATCGCGCGCAAACTTCTCATAGAAGCCGTGCAGCGCCGTCGTCCACTTCATCTTGCCGTCTTCGATTTCGTCCAACTCCTGTTCCATGCGCGCCGTGTAGGATTCGTTGAAAAGGTCGTCGAAACTGGCGACGAGCAGGTCGTTGACGGTCGTGCCGAGTGCAGTCGGATGAAAACGCCCTTCGTGTTTTTCCACATACTCGCGGTCGAGAATCGTGGTCATAATCGCGGCGTAAGTCGAAGGACGACCGATGCCCTTCTCTTCGAGAGCCTTGACGAGCGTGGCTTCCGTGTAGCGCGGTGGCGGTTCCGTGAAATGCTGTTCGGGCGTCACGCTGTTGAGTTTTAAGTTTTCGCCACGTTCGACGAGCGGGAGTTTGCGCGATGCTTCCTCGTCCTCCTCGGATTTCTCGTCGCGCCCTTCTTCGTAGACGCGCAGGAAGCCGTCGAACTTCAAGACCGAACCCGTCGCACGGAACAGAAAGCGTCCGGCTTCGATGTCGATGGTGGTTTGGTCGAAGATGGCGGGCATCATCTGCGAAGCAACGAAGCGTTGCCAGATGAGGCGATAGAGTTTCAACTCCTCGCTGTTCAAGAAACGCGCGACCGAATCGGGCGTGCGCGCCACGTCGGTCGGGCGGATGGCTTCGTGTGCATCCTGCGCGTCCTTCTTCGAGCGATAGTGAATCGCCTTTTCGGGCAGGTAGGTCGCGCCATACTGCGTGCCGATGAAGTCGCGCACTTCTTGCAATGCAGTCTCGGAAACACGCGTCGAGTCCGTACGCATGTATGTAATCAGACCGACCGAGCCTTCCGAACCAATCTCGACGCCCTCGTAAAGTTTCTGCGCGAGCATCATCGTCTTCTTGACGCCGAAGCCGAGTTTGCGCGCGGCCTCCTGCTGCAACTTCGACGTGATAAACGACGGCACAGGATTGCGTTTGCGTTCCTTCGTCGTCACATCCGCGACGACGAAGCGTTGTTTCTCCGCTTCCTCGACAATCTCCTTCGCCTGCGTTTCGTTGCCAATCAGGATTTCGTTTTTCTTGACATCCTGATCGAAGCCGCTCGTCTTGACGGTCAGTTCGCCGACTTTGTAAAGACGCGCATCGAAGGCGGGCGGGAGTTTGGCGGAGAGGTTGGCGGCGATTGTCCAATATTCGGTCTTGACGAAATTCTCAATCTCGCGCTCGCGTTCGACGACCATCCTCAAAGCCACAGACTGCACGCGTCCCGCGCTCAACTTGCCGCCCACCGTTCGGCACAGAAGCGGCGAGACTTTGTAGCCCACCAGACGGTCGAGCACGCGACGCGCCTGCTGTGCGTCAACGAGGTCGGCGTTAATCTGCTTCGGCTCCTTGAAGGCTTCCTGCACGGCGCGTTTCGTAATCTCGTTGAACATCACGCGGAAGGAAGGCGTGCGCGGACGTTTCGGCACAATCTCCTCTGCGAGATGCTGGCAGATGGCTTCGCCTTCGCGGTCGGGGTCGGCGGCGAGGTAGATGGCCTCGGCCTCTTTGGCCGCACGCTTCAACTCTGCGACCACCTTCTTGTTGTTGCGTTTTTTCGTCTCCGGGATGACTTCATAAGTCGGCTCGAAATCCTTCTCGACATCGACGCCCAAACCCTTCGACGGCAAATCTTTAATGTGGCCGAAGGAGGCCATCACGCGATAGTCCGAACCGAGATACTTGTTAATCGTCTTGGCCTTCGCGGGCGACTCGACGATGACTAAATTCTTCGCCATTACACTTCCTTATCTGCTTCAACCGACACGTTAGAGACGACCGACAGCAACGCTGAACCGCACGTTTCTGTCCTCCCGCCATCTTCAAAAATTAACGACTTTAACTCCGTCCCTTAGATGCACGGCGACGGTTTGACGTTCTCCCACGATTCCTTTTATTTTCGCCAAACTCAAGCTATTCATAGGGTTACAGCTTTTTGACGAAACATTTTCCCGGCAACTGCCGGACGATTTCGCGCATTTCCAGTGCAAAGAGTGCGCCCGTCAAATCCGGCACGCTCATCCGGCTCGCCTCCGCGAGCGCATCAATATGCACAGGGTCGTCCGTCGAAAGCAAATCGAAAACCGCGCGTTCGTCCGCAGACAAATCTGTCGGCACGGGCGCACCGACGTTCGCCACTTCGCCCTGCCCGCGCTTCTTCGTCTCCGGCGGCAACAGCCCCGCCGCGACCTCCGACGGCAACTCCGAAGCCACGTCCTGCCATTGCTGGACGAGCTTCGCGCCCGCACTTTTAATCAGGTAATTCGTCCCGAAAGAGTTGCGCGAAGTGACGTTGCCGGGGACGGCGAAAACCTCCCGCCCCTGCTCCAAAGCCAGCCGCGCCGTAATCAACGAACCACTATTCTCCGCCGCTTCAACCACCACGACTCCCAGACTCAAGCCGCTAATGATGCGATTACGATACGGAAAGTTTTCCGGCACGGGCGGCGTCGCCAGTGGAAACTGCGACACCAGCGCCCCGCCTCGCTCCAAAATCTCATCCGCCAAACGTCGATGGTCACGCGGGTAAACGTCGTCCACGCCCGTCCCCAACACCGCCACCGTCCGCCCGCCCGCATCAATCGCGCCTCTGTGTGCCGCCGCGTCAATCCCGCGCGCCAATCCCGACACAATCGTCACGCCGCGACTCGCCAAATCCCTCGCCAGCATCACAGCCACGTTCTGTCCATACGTCGAACAACGGCGCGAACCCACCATCGCCACGCACGGCGCGTCAAAGCAACTCTCCCATGCGCCGCGCACGTACAAGGTTATCGGCGGGTCTGGAATCTCGCGCAGCAACGCGGGATACGTCCCATCGTCCAGTATCAAAACGTCCGCGCCGAGCCGTCGCACGCGCTCCAACTCCGTCGCGGCATCTTCGTGTCGGTCGCGCCCGACGATGCTCTCCACCGTCTCAGGCCGCAGACGCAGGCGCTCCAACTCCCCACGCAACGCCCCGAACACCGCCTCCGCCGACCCAAACCTCTCCAACAAACGCGCCGCCACCCTCGGCCCCACTCCCGGCGTCATATTCAGCGCAATCCAATCCTTCATAGTCATTGCGGAATGCGGATTTCGGACTGCGGATTGATGAAGACAATGCTGGTCGATACGCAATCCGAAATCCGCAATCGAAAATTGATTGGCGGAGGCGTGTGGGAATCGAACCCACCTGAGCCTGCTCTCACAGGCTCACAGACGGTTTTGAAGACCGCGCCGTTCACCAGAACAGATGCGCCTCCACGGAAAACTTAAAGGACGCGAGGTTGAAACGCACAAGACCCTACGCGCGCCGGGCGTGGCCTGTCAAGCGGCGTTGTCGAACGAGGTCGCTCGCGCCTGTCGCCGTTCGTCCGGTCGTTGAGTTGTTTCGTTGGATTGACAACGGGCGGCCAGTTGCGCGAGATTGTGTGAGAACTCCGGCAATAACCCGAAGCAAAAATAGAACGTTCGAGCCTCTAAACTTTTTATTCAAGGGAGCGAATTAACAATGGCCGAAGCGGAAGCCAAAGCTCAGGCAACGGATGCGGATGGCGGCGAGGTGCGCGGCAATCTCGTACGCTACCGCGTGCGCGAAGGCATCGCCCTCCTGACGCTCAACGACCCACCCGCCAACACTTACACCTACGAGATGATGCAGGAACTCGACCGCTCGATTCTCGAAGCGCGCATGGACGAGAGCGTCCACGTTATCGTCTTGACGGGCAACGGCGAAAAATTCTTCTCGGCGGGAGCCAACATCCGCACGCTCTCCGAAATGACGCCGACCTTCAAATACTTTTTCTGTCTCCACGCCAACGAAACCTTGTCGCGTCTCGAACAGACGCCCAAACTCGTTATCGCCGCCGTCAACGGTCACTGCGTCGGCGGCGGCCTCGAAGTGGCGCTCGCCGCAGACCTACGCATTGCGCGCAAGGGCGCGGGCAAAATGGGTTTGCCCGAAGTCACGCTCGGCGTCCTGCCCGGCACGGGCGGCACGCAACGTCTCGTCCGCATCGTCGGAAAATCGCGCGCTATCGAACTGATGGCGACCGGCGAACTCTTCACTTTTGAACAGGCGCAGGAGTTCGGCATCGTCAACCGCCTCTACGAAGCCGCGACCGCCGACGAGTTTCTGCAACAGGTCTTGGAATATGCGCGACAGTTCACCTTGCCCGACAAGGCCACGCGCGCCGTCGGTCGCATCAAACGCAGCGTTCAATCCGGCGCCGAAATTCCCTTCGAGTACGGCCTCGCGCTCGAACGCGAACTACAACAACAACTCTTCCAATCCGAAGACGCCAGAGAAGGTCTCAACGCCTACGTCGAAAAACGCAAGGCGCAATTCACAGGAAAGTAGAACACAAGAGGTCAGAGGCGAGAGGTCGGAGGTCAGTAAAAAACAAAACTGTCTTCACCAACCTCTCGCCTCTGACCTCCGACCTCTAATCTTATGCCATACGATAACATCACAGTCGTCTACGAAGCGGGCATTGCGACCATCACGCTGAATCGTCCTGAGAAGTTGAACGCCTTTGCCGGACACATGCGGCGTGATTTGGCGCTCGCGCTCGAACGCGCGGCGAGCGAACCGTCGATGCGCGTCGTTGTCATTACGGGCGCGGGTCGCGGCTTTTGCGCGGGCGCAGACGTGGCTTACATGAACGAGTTGATGGAGCGACAGGACATCGAAGAGTTCACGCGGTTGCTCGGCGCGGGGCGGCGCGTGCTGACCACCATTCGTCAGATGCAGAAGCCCGTCATGGCTTCCATCAACGGCGCGGCCTACGGCGCGGGCTTCAATCTCGCGCTCGCCTGCGACATACGGATCGCGTCGGAATCGGCGTCGTTCAGCCAGTCGTTCGTCAAAGTCGGTCTGCATCCTGATTGGGGCGGGACGTATTTCCTGCCGCGCGTCGTGCCGACCAATCTGGCGTGCGAGATGTTTTTCCTGGGCGACGCGATTAACGCCGAACGTGCGGCGCAACTCGGTCTGGTCAATCGCGTCGTGCCCGACGCACAACTCGCCACAGAGACGCGCCGACTCGCCGAACGCCTGCGGGATGCTCCCACTAAAGCCATCGCGGCGGCCAAGCACGCCGTCTACATGAGCGAAGACGCCGGACTCGAACGCATGCTGCAATATGAGACCGAAGCGCAGCTTCAATGTTTCCAATCTCCCGAAGCGCGCCAACGCGTCCGCGCCTTCCTCGAACGACGCGACGCGAGACAAAAAGCCTCGTAGCCGACGACGAAAGCGACGAGTAACAAAGTGAGATGCGACGAGTTAAGAGAATTGCTTTTACTCATCACACATCACTCATTACTCATCACTTACGATTTATGAAGAAACTCGCAGACAAAATCGCGCTCGTCACGGGCGGCGGACGCGGCATCGGTCGCGCCGTCGCCTCGCAGTTTGCGCGCGAGGGAGCGAGAGTCGCGGTCGCGGCGCGGACGGAGACTGAAGTCGCGCGTGTCGCGGCGGAGATTGCGGAGGAGTGCGGCGTTGCGACGATGCACGTCGTTTGTGATGTCGCAGACGTGGAATCGGTCGCGCGCATGTTTGCGAGTGTCGCGGAGAGATTCGGTCGCGGCGCGGATATTTTGGTCAACAACGCGGGCATCGCAGAGAGCGCGCCGCTCACCAAAACCGACGACCGATTCTGGCAACGACATCTCTCCATCAATCTCTCCGGCACGTTTTACTGCATGCGCGCCGCCTTGCCTGCGATGCTCGCAAGCGGTTGGGGACGCATCATCAACATCGCTTCCATCGCTGGCAAAACGGGCGCGCCCTACATCGCGGCCTACGCCGCATCCAAGCACGGCGTGCTCGGTCTGACACGCTCCGTCGCGCTCGAAGTCGCCACCAAAGGCATTACGGTCAATGCCATATGCCCCGGTTACGTCGAGACGGACATGACCACGCGCGCCGTCGAAAATATCACCGTCAAGACAGGCAAGACGACCGACGAAGCACGCGACATTATCAATCGCATGAGTCCGCAAAATCGTCTCATCGAACCGGAAGAAGTCGCCGCGCTCGCTCTGCTTCTCGCTTCCGAGCACGGGCGCGGCATCAACGGACAGGCCATCAACATCGACGGCGGCGCCGTCCTTTATTGATTCATTGGCGCATCAATTCATTGATTCATTTACTCCATAGACAAATGCTTCAATGAGCCAAATGAGCCAATGAGCAAATGAATCAATGAATAATTCCTTAACTTTCATCAATCCAGAATCTCTCGGACGCCCGCGCGGATACGCCAACGGTGTGCTCGCCACGACGGGCGGCGCGCTCCTGTTCATCGCCGGACAGATTGCGTGGAACGAGCAGCAGAAAATCGTCAGTAGCGATTTCGTCGAGCAGTTTGAGCGCGCACTTGCCAACGTCGTCGCCGTCGTCCGCGAAGCGGGCGGCACGCCCGAACGTGTTGCGCGTCTCGTCGTTTATGTGACGGACAAGAGAGAGTATTGTGCACGAACACGCGAAATCGGGGAGCGTTGGCGCGCGCTGATGGGAAGCCACTACCCCGCGATGGCGCTCGTCGAAGTCAAAAGCCTGCTCGAAGACGAGGCGAAAGTGGAGATTGAGGGAATAGCTGTTTTGTAAATGGTAAATCGTCAGGCGTGAATGGAAAACTTTTCTTTCCATTTACCATTCGCCATTTACCATTTACCATTTACCGACCAATGATTGAACCGAAAAGTTTTCTCTACGAAGCGCGTGAAGGCGTGGCGACCATCACGTTGAATCGCCCCGAACGTCTCAACGCGCTGACGTTTGAAATCTATCGTGAACTGACCGACACCTTCGCGGCGTTGCGTACGGACGCGTCGGTGCGTGCAGTGGTCATTACGGGCGCTGGTCGTGCGTTCTGTTCGGGCGGCGACGTGCGCGACATCATCGGCCAACTTCACGGGCGCGACATGCAAGGCTTACTTGAGTTTACGCGTATGACCTGCGAACTCGTCCGCAACATCCGCGCGCTCTCGAAGCCCGTTATCGCTTCCTTGAACGGCACGACGGCGGGCGCGGGCGCATGCATCGCTCTGGCTGCCGATTTACGCATCGCCAACGAGACGGCGCGCATCGCTTTTCTCTTCGTGCGCGTCGGACTCTCCGGCGCAGACATGGGCGCGGCCTATCTCCTGCCGCGACTCGTCGGCATGGCGCGTGCGACCGAGTTGCTTTACACGGGCGACTTCATCGGTGCCGATGAGGCGTATCGCATCGGTCTTTACAATCGCGTCGTGCCCGCCGCCGAACTCGAAGCCGAGACGCGCGCTCTGGCAGAACGACTGGCGCGCGGTCCCGCCTTCGCCCTCTCAATGACCAAAGAGATGCTCAACCGTGAAATGGAGACGAGCCTCGACACCGCGCTTGAATGGGAAGCGCAAGCGCAGGCCACTTGCATGCAGCATCCCGACTACGGCGAAGCCTACGAGGCCTTCGTCGAGAAACGCGAGCCGCAGTTCAAGAAGTAAGCGTTGAGCAGTAAGCAGTAAAAACGAAAATCTGTTTGCCGCCCGTCGCCGCTGCTTATTTCTTCAACTGTTCGCCGCTCACTGCTTACTGCTTACTTTTTTATGGATAGATTCATCGAAGAGACGCCCTTTTTCACCGACGAGCATCACCGTCTGGCGGTGGGCATCGCGGGTTTTGCGGCGCGCGAAATTGAGCCGCGTGCGCGTGTGGAGGCGGGCACGGACGACGAGTTTCGTGAACTGCTCGGACTACTGGCGCAGGCCGACATCCTGCGCTACTCCGTGGCGCAGGGCGGCGCAGACGCGCTCGACGTGCGCGCTCTGTGCTTGATACGCGAGGCGCTTTCTTATCATTCGTCGCTGGCGGATTTGGCGTTCGTCATGCAGGGACTCGGCACGTATGCCATCGGCGTCGCCGCGCCGGAACACGTGCGCGAATTTTGGCTCGCGCGGGCGGCAAGCGGCAAATCAATCGCTGCCTTTGCGCTCACCGAACCGGAAGCGGGGTCGGACGTTGCTTCGATAACTACGACGGCGCGACGCGAAGGCGACAGCTACGTCATCAACGGTCGCAAATGTTTTATCTCGAACGCGGGCGTCGCGGATTTCTATACGGTCTTTGCGCGCACGGGCGAACGCGACGGGCGCGCGTTGATTTCGGCCTTCGTCGTCGGCGCGCGAATGCAGGGTTTTCGTCTGCGCGAACGCACGCGTCTCATCGCGCCGCATCCGATTGGCGAGATTGAATTCGACAATCTGCGCGTGCCTGCCGAAGACCGCGTGGGCGCGGAAGGCGACGGATTTGCGCTCGCCATGCAAACGCTCGATACTTTTCGTGCCAGCGTCGGCGCAGCCGCTTGCGGCATGGCGCGTCGCGCGCTCGACGAGGCCGTCGCCTACGCGAAACATCGACAGCAGTTCGGCGTCGCGCTTGCCACACAGCAGTTGATTCAGGCCAAACTCGCCGACATGGCGACCCAACTCGACGCCGCGCGTCTGCTTGTCTATCGCGCCGCTTATCTCAAGGACATGCGCGGCAGCAACAACGGCAAGAGCACTTCGCTCACGCGCGTTGCGAGCGAGGCCAAACTCTTCGCCACCGAAGCCGCGTGGCGCATCATCGACGAAGCCGTACAGATTCACGGCGGGCGCGGCGTCGTCCACGGCAACACGGTCGAACGCCTCTACCGCGACGTGCGCGCCCTACGCATCTACGAAGGCACGTCCGAGATTCAGAAACTCGTCATCGCCAAAGAACTGTTAAAGCCGTAAATCGTCAATAGAAAAAGCGACGAAGAAGACGACGCGGCTGAGGATTCATCACTCAAGATTGATAAAGTTCAACCACGATTTACCATTTACCATTTACCATTTACTTTTTAAGTTATGCGAATCGTTTGCATCGGCGGCGGGCCTGCGGGGTTGTATTTCGCGCTCTTGATGAAGAAGCACGACCCGTCGCACGAAATCACGGTGCTGGAAAGAAACGGCCCCGACGACACGTTTGGTTGGGGCGTCGTCTTTTCCGACAAGACGCTCTCCTACCTCCACAGCACCGACGACGTTTCATACACACGCATCACCGAGAGCTTCGAGACGTGGGACAACGTTGATGTCCTGCACCGCGACGCCAAGATAACGATTCGCGGCAACAAGTTTTCCGGCATCGCCCGTCTCAAACTTCTCAACATCCTCCAAGCGCGTTGCGCCGAACTCGGCGTCGATTTACGCTTCCGCACCAACGTCACAGACCTCGATGAATTCAACGGATACGACCTACTGGTCGGCGCGGATGGCGTCAACAGCGAGACGCGGCAACGTTATCAGGAATTCTTTCAACCCGATTTGAGCGTCCGCCGCAACAAGTATATCTGGTATGGCACGGAGCAGTTGTTTCATGGTCTGACGCTTACCTTCCGCGAATCCGAAGCCGGTGTCTTCGCCGCACACTCCTACAAGTTCAATCGACAGACGAGCACTTTCATCGTCGAATGCGACGAAGCGACGTGGACGGACGCCGGGTTCGCGCGCATGTCCGACGCCGAGACGCGCGCCTATCTCGCACAAGTCTTTCAAAGAGACCTCGGCGGCCACGCGCTTCTCTCAAACAATTCCAAGTGGATAAATTTCCTGCTGGTGAAGAACAGGAATTGGAGCCATGAAAACGTCGTCTTGCTCGGCGACGCGCTTCACACCGCGCATTTCTCCATCGGTTCGGGAACCAAACTCGCTCTCGAAGACGCCATCGCGCTCTATCAGTGTTTCGCCGCCGGACTCGACGTGGCGGGTGCACTCGCGGAGTTTGAGCGCGTCCGCAAACCCGTTATCGAAGCCTACCAGCAAGCCGCCTATGAAAGCCTCATCTGGTTCGAGCACGCACGTGACTACATGCATCTCGACCCACTGCCCTTCGCCTACAGCCTCATGACACGCAGCAAAAAAATCGACTACGAAAACCTGAAACGACGCGACCCCGCCTTCATCGCCGCCTACGACGCAAGCGTCAAAGGAGAAACACGCGAAGCGGAAAACGGATAAAGGGAAAATACATTGTATTTCTTTTATCGCTTTCTCCTTTAACCTTTGCCTCATTCACCTTTCCATTTTGGCGGGAGTAGACGGCGGCGACGGTCGTCGCTGAGAGGAATGTCGGGTTCGTCCAAGTGGATTCTGTCCCAGAGTTTGCAGGTCACTTGCTTGTGCGTCTGGTCGAGTGCTTCGCAGTAGTTGGTGTAGGTACAGCGACGAATCTCCGCGCCGCGACCCATGCGTGCTTTAAGAAACCAGTCGGGGTCGGCGAGCGATTGGCGCGCGGCTCCGATGATGTCGGCCTCTTTGCGCCGCAAGATTTCTTCACACTGCTCAAACGTGGCGAGGCCGCCGGAAGCGACGACGGGGATGGTGTGACCGTCCTCGTTGACGGCGTGCTTGATGGCAGCGGAGAGAGAAATGTTGCGCGCGAAGGGGCCGCGTTCGTCGGAGATGACGGTGGGCATGCATTCGTAGCCGCTTCGTCCCGTGTAAGGGTAGACGGCGTGGCCGACCTTCGGTTGCTTCGCGTCTTCAAACTTGCCGCCCTTCGAGATGGAGAGATAGTCGAAGCCCGCACGCGCAAACTCGCGCCCGAAGTAGACGGCATCGTCAATCCGGTTGCCGCCGCCAATCACTTCATCACCGAGAAAACGCAGGCCGACCACGTAGTCGCATCCGACGCTCTCGCGCACTGCGCGGTAGACTTCGAGAGGTAGACGGACACGATTCTCGCGTCTGCCGCCGTAGCCGTCGGTGCGGTCGTTGCGTGCGCTGAGGAAGGAGGCCATCGTGTAAGCGTGCGCGTAGTGGAGTTCCACGCCGTCGAAGCCTGCCGTGCGCGCACGTCGCGCGGCGTCGGCGAAGATGGACGGCAACACGCGTGGCAGTTCGCGTATGTGTTCGAGATGCGTGTCGGTGACGCGTTCGCGGTAGCCGAAATGAAGCGACTCGCGTTCGCGCTCGTCGAGCACGCGGTCAACGAGCGCGTCGGGCGCGTCGGCGAGAAAGGCACGCGCTTCCGCGTCGTCGCGTGTGAGCCATGCGGTGTCGCCCGTGGCTTCCGCGAGTGCATGAAGGTGTTGCTGTTTGAGCGTCAGGAAACGTCGGAAGAATTTGTCTCTGTCGGGTCGTCGCCGAACGGCGAGGAAGTCGATTATCTGGATAAAGAGACGCGTGTGTCCTGCGGATTCGCGCCGGACGGTTTCGACCAGTTCACGCAAGCCCTCGATGTAGCGGTCGTGGCCGATACGCAGCAGCGGCCCGCTGGCGATGTCGCGCACGCCCGTCGCTTCGACCACGATTGCGCCCGGTCGTCCCGCCGCGAAACGCCCATACCATTCGAGATTTGCGCGCGTGACGAACCCGTCTTCGGTCGCACGCCACGGCACCATCGCCGGAACCCACGTGCGGTTCTCAAGCGTGAGAGAGTTAATCTTGATGGGTTGATAAAGCAGCGCGTTGGCGGCTTCGTCTGCGGTCGGCCAGCGCGTCTGCGGGATTTCGTGTCGGATTGCTTCTTCGGGATGCCACATAGGTTCGGGGTTTCGTTTGCCGTGTAACACGCCAAGTTTACCACGACCCGTCGAACGTCTTTATGTGTTGACAACGCGGCGGCTTTGAGATTATTACCAACGCGCACACCGGCTGTCGCCGAAAGCCACGCCGAACGATAGGCTGCACACTTCCGCCTGACGACCCATCCCAAACGGCGCGAAGCACGACGGGAGTATCAAATGGAATCCTCTGAACGTAAAGCCGAAGCCCCTGAATATGATGTCTACGTCTCTTTTAACAATATAGACATGCCGAGGGTTATTGTCTTGGTGGGGCAGTTAGAAGCTGAGGGAATCAAGGTCTGGTGGACAAACCCGGATAAATTCAAATTGATGCCGGGTGAAAGGTTCACAGACATTGCGAGGGACGCGATGAGTCGTTCGGCGTCCTGCGCTGTTCTACTCGGCGAGAGCGGATTGGGGCCTCTCCAAGAACCGGAAGTGGATAAAGTCGTCCTCGAACGTGCCGCGCAAGACAAGCAATTTGATATTTTTCCGATACTGCTCCCCGGAAGCAACCCGCAACAGTTGCCGCCGCAGCTTCGTGAGATAGGGTGGATAGATTTCAGGTATGACGTCAACGATGCTGAAGTTTTCCGGCAACTGCTTTCGGGTATCTGGAACGCTAAAACGCGAGGCGGAGCGGTTCACGTTCGGGAGGTGCTTGATTCATCTCCCTTCACTGAGCGGTTGCAGAACAACGAGGCAGAAGCACTCGACATGGCCGGACGCCTCGGAGTCAGAGCGGGACGGCTGGCCGATTCCGCGTTATTTTTGGCCGTCATTCTCCTTAACGCTCAGTCGGAGAATCCCGATGACCCCGCTTCGGTCTTCGCTTACGCGCTCGAAGCTCAAAGACGCGCCATGCCGGGAATGTCCACCGGAAAGATTGACAGGCGCAACCTCCTCGAATTCGAGCACGAATATCGTTTCGACCAACTGCCGCGCGTGACATCTCCCGACGACGCCTCTGCCGATGCCCCGCGAGAGATTTTTATAACAAAAGAATTAGTCACCTTTCTGGAAGACGCCCACAAGTTCATGCAGCAGTTCCCCATACACGACTCTATTTATACGAGACATATCCTAGGGACGATTCTCACGACCAGTCCTGATTTTCGTGTGTCGGCGGCGCGCGAGCGTCTGAATGCGCTCGGCGTCGATCTCGACGGGATGCGTAAGGCTTTGCTCTACTTTATTGAGGAGCATGAGCCGGCGGCGAATCAGGAGAAGTGGCATGAGTTGCTCAGTCCGCCGCAGGCCGTGGAGGAGGAGGAATCGCCCGCGCAGGTCAAGACGGCGGAGGAATCCATCCTCAACGCCAGCGTCAGCGACCAGCCGACCGCCGACGATACGCTCGGCTTCGACCCCTACGTCAAGGCCATCGCCGATTTCCTCACCAACACCCGAACCGAACCGCCCCTCACGATGTCGGTCGAGGGCGAATGGGGTTCGGGCAAGTCGTCCTTCATGCTGCAATTGGAGCGCGAACTGTGCGCCAGAGTCTTTACGCCCAAAATCCTCATGCTGATGCGTGAACGCCGCTCTCTACGAATACGGAGAGAACGCATCCCGCCGTTTCTCCGACGCTTTCGTCTGCTGCATCAGTTCGTCGTCCCGCCGGAGACGCGGCGTGAATTGCAGAAGTTGAGATGCCCGACCGTCCGCTTCAACGCTTGGCGACACGATAAGGAAGACGCTTTGTGGGCGTCTTTCGCGCTCGAATTTCTACGCAAACTTTCCGGCGAACTTCATCCCTTGCCACGCCTGAGCGCACGCCTCAAGCTGCTTCACAGACGCTTCCGTTGGAGTTCGGGCTGGCTCACTTTGCTGCGTGCGCTCATCGTCGGGCTGGTCTTCATCTCTCTCACTATCGTCTTCGTCGCCTTCCTTTGGGGAAACTTTTCGGAGGTCACCGAATGGACTCTCGGCGGCCTCGACGGAAAGGATTTCGTCAAGGTTCTCAAGGCGTCCGGCATCGTCGGGTATGTCGCTGTCGTGTTGTTTTTCGTCACGAAGCTCAAAGATTTCGTCGGCGACCCGTTTGCCGTTGACCTCAAGCAGTTCATCGAAGCACCGAACTACGACACGCACGTCGCCTTCATCGAACACTTTCACGAAGACTTCAAAAAGATTGTCGAGGCTTACGCGGGACGCAACAAGGTTTACGTTTTCATCGACGACCTCGACCGCTGCGACGTGCCGAAGGCCGCTGACCTCATGCAAGCCCTCAACCTGATGATTACAGATTCGCCGCAACTGATTTTCATCATGGGCATCGACCGTGAAAAGGTCGCCGCCGGACTCGCCGTGAAGTATGAAAAGTTGCTCCCGTACCTGTCGCCCGCGGTCGAGTCGGCGGGCGGCGCGGCAGGAGGAGGCAACGGCTTCGACCCCACGCGCGGCCTCTCGTATGGTTATTCGTTTATCGAAAAATTCATTCAACTTCCATTTCGCATCCCGCAACCGGCGAGTAAGAATCTGGAACAACTGCTCAACAAAATTTCTCCACTCGACGACGAGGAGAAGCAGGCCGCGCTCACGATAGACGCCGGACAGACCGACGCAGTTCTCGCGCACAGCGGCAACGGCCAAACGCTCGCGCCATCCGCGCCCATTCTCGATACGTCGTCATCCGCTTCCGGCGCGAACGGACAGAACAGGACTGCCCCTGAAGTAGTTGCCGGAGGCACAGGCGGCGTCAATCCTCCTTCGGAGGCGTCGAGCCGCGCGCCGGAGGGAGGGAGCGACGCGGCGGGCGAGCGACAGCAACGGAAGGAAGAGGAGGAGTTGAAGGAGAGCATTCGTCTGGCGGTGACGAGGGATTCGTTGACCGTCCGTAGCATCGTTCTGATGGTCGCCCCGACGCTCGAATACAACCCGCGACGCCTCAAACAGTTCATCAACATGTTTCGTCTCAAATCGCTCATCGCCGCCGAAACCGGACTCTTTAGAATAGAGACGGGAGACAAAGACGATTCGCAGATGACGCTGGAAAAACTCGGAAAGTTCGTCGCCATCGGCCTCAAATGGCCGCGTCTGCTCGACGACTTGGACACCGACCGTCATCTCCTGAGCGATTTGCAGAAATGGGCGTTGGGTGAGGTTATTTCCGACGCGACGTCTCAGGCTCGATACTGGACTTCGCATCCCGACAGCCCCGTCCTCAAAAAACTCTTGACCTATGGTTGCATACCCGACCCCACTACGGCTTCCGCGTCAAAGCAGAAGCTCGCCATTGATGCCAACAGATACAGCCTCAAAGGATTGGAGATTGACAATCTCTTGGAGGTTTCGCCCAGACTAGTGCGTCCGGCGAAACAGCCGACGGTGGAAACCACAACAGCCGCTCCCACGCCGATGGCAACGACCCCGCGACCCTCATCTATCGCGGAAGTATGAACGCGTGCGACTCCGATATGGATGCTCGAAACGAAACAGCAACCCGCCCGTCGATGCCCCGCATCGGCGTGTGCGATGAAGATTCAGGCGCGATGAATACTCAAGAGATTCGCGCCGCTGACAACAAAGAGGTAAACGTATATGGCAGTGACTCAGCAGGATGCCGCGACCGTGACCGCGCAGAATGAAGCCCGAAGGTTGTTGGGAGAGCAGTTGGATAAAAAGCACGACGAATATCGTAACTACGCGTTATGGTGGAGTTTCGTTTATCACTTTCTCTTGGTCGGAGCAGCGGCGTGCAGCCTCGCTGCCGCGCTCATCTTGAAGTTGGAAGCACTCAAAAGCCGTTACAAGTACCCGGACGACCTAGCCGCTGCACTGGCGGCGTTTGCCGCCTTCGGTATCATCTTCGTCGTGGGCGGTAGTTTCGGCAGAAAGTGGCGCACGTATCTCGTCTGCCGGAACAAAATCGCTCGCCTAAAGTTGGATTTGAATGCTGCTAACGCTGACGTTGAAGGCATCCAGCAAAGTCTGAACGATGTCATCCAGAGAGGCAACGAAGCAATCCTCGGCCCGGAATAAGACCCGCCACCCGACGCACGCCATCTGCGCTTCGTCGCCGCGTCGATTGCTCCTGTCGGCCTCGCGCTCGTCCTTCACGATAACGCGATGGTTCGTCCGTCGGTCTGCCGCCCGTTCCCTTTCGCACTTCTGATGCTCGTTGGCGTCGGGCGTCGCGCGCCTTTTTAGCTTATACTTAGTTCTCAACTCCGAACACTTCGACGCGGGAGAGAGCATTTGAACGACGAACTGATGGCGTGGCGACGCGAGTTTCCAATCCTTGAGAAGACGGTCTATCTCATTTCACACAGTCTGGGCGCGATGCCGCGCGCCGCATACGAGAGCATGCAGGCTTACGCCGAACAATGGGCGACGCGTGGCGTGCGTGCATGGGCGGAAGGCTGGTGGGAGATGCCGCTCACGTTGGGCGACGAGGTTGGGCGCATCATCGGCGCAGACGCGGGCACGGTCGTCATGCATCAAAACGTCTCCGTCTGCCAGTCGCTCATCATCTCCTGCTTCGACATCGACGCGCGCAAGACGAAGCGCAACAAGGTCGTCTATTCCGAACTTGAATTCCCTTCCGTCAAGTACGTCTACGAAGCGCACGCGCGCGACGGTCGTTTTCGCATCGTGAAGGTGAAATCCGACGATGGCACGACCGTGCCGCTCGAACGCATGCTCGAAGCGATTGACGAAGAGACGCTGCTGGTTCCCATCTCCCACGTTCTCTTCAAAAGCGGCTTCTTGCAGGACGCACGCGCCATCACCCGCCGCGCGCACGAAGTTGGCGCAATGGTCGTGCTCGACACGTATCAATCGGCGGGCACGGTGCCTTTCAGCGTCCGCGACTTGGACGTGGATTTCTGCACGGGCGGCTCCGTCAAATGGCTCTGCGGCGGCCCCGGCGCGGGTTATCTCTACGTCGCCCCGCGTCTTCACGACCAACTCGAACCCAAAGTGACGGGATGGATGGCGCACGAATCGCCGTTCGCGTTTGAAGCCGCGCCGATTCGATATGCTTCCGGCGTCGCGCGTTTTCTTCATGGCTCGCCCGCCATCCCCGCGCTCTTTGCGGCGCGTTCCGGCTACGAAATCATTAACCGTATCGGCGTCGAAAAGATTCGCGCCAAGAGCATCAGGCAAACGACGCGACTCATCGAACTGGCGGAAGCGGCGGGTCTGCGCGTGACAAGTCCGCGCGACGCATCGCAACGCGGCGGCACGATTACCGTCGCCGTCGAACACGCCGCCGCCGTCACGCAGGAACTCATTCGCCGCGAGATTATCGTCGATTACCGCCCCGGCGCAGGCATACGCATCTCGCCCCATTTCTACACGACGGATGAAGAACTCGAAATCGTCGTCCGCGAAATCGACAACATCATCGGCACACAAGCCTACGCCGCGCACGAATCCGCGAGCGCAGCATTCTAAGAAAGGATGTGGGATGAGGGCGGAGGGATGAAAACGTGTTGATGAAAATTACGTTCTAATTTTCATCCCTCATTTCTCCGCCCTCGTCCCTGTTTTTATGAACGAATACGGCAGCCGAGCGCCGCTCTCATACAACAAGTATCTGCGCGTCGCCGAACTCATCGAACTGCAAGCGTGTCTCTCCGACCCCGCGCATCACGACGAACTTCTTTTCATCACCATCCATCAAGCCTATGAACTCTGGTTCAAACAGATACTCCACGAACTCGACGCCGCGACCACCGCGCTCGCAGAAGACCGTGCGCCCGTCGCCACACGCGCCATCACGCGCGTCGTCGAGATTGAGAAACTGCTCGTTAACCAGATTCACCTTCTGGAAACGATGACGCCCATCAGCTTTCTCGGCTTCCGCGACGAACTCAATCCCGCGAGTGGTTTTCAGTCCATGCAGTTTCGTGAAATCGAATTCGCCTCCGGCCTCAAGAATCCCAAAATCCTTTCCAATTTCCGCGAAGACGAGTTCGCATACAAGCGTCTCGAAGCGCGCTTCGACGCGCCCGCGCTCGGCGATGTCTTCTACGCTTACCTGCGCCGTCGCGGACTCGACGCGCCCGCCGACGACCACGCGCTCACAGAAGAACAACGCCGCACGGCCTACGGCAAACGCACGCGCGCTGTCCTCGAAGTCATCACCCACTTCGAGACGCGCCACGAAGAATTCCAACTCGCCGAATCGCTCATCGCCCACGACGAATACTTTTCTCTATGGCGCACGCATCACGTCAAGATGGTCGAGCGCATGGTTGGCACCAAACGCGGCACCGGAGGCTCCGAGGGCGTCGCCTATCTCCGCACCACCCTCGACCAAAAATTCTTTCCTGAACTCTGGGAAGCACGCACCTATCTCGACACACGTCACGGCGAAGCGGGCTGCCCCTTCGCCGCCCACTGATGCTTATGAACATCGAATTCCCCGAACGCTTCAACATGGCCGACTACTTCCTCTATCACAACGTGGAGGAAGGACGCGAGCACAAGCGTTGTCTCTATTTCCGCGACGAATCGTACACCTACGGTGATGCGGTGCGGATGTCGAATCGCGCGGGCAATGCTTTGCTCGCATCGGGCATGGAGGTGGAAGACCGAGTGTTGTTTGTGCTGCCGGACTGCCCGGAGTTCGCATGGGCGTGGTTCGGGGCGAGCAGGGCGGGCGGTGTGATAACGATGGTCAATCCGCTCTTGCCCGCGGCTGACTACAAATACTATCTGGAATATACGCGTGCGCGTGTGGCGTTGATTGATGAATCGCTGGTCGAGACTTTTGCGGAGGCGGCGGAGGGCGCGAAGTATTTGCGTCGGGTTCTGGTGAGAGAAAGCGGCGAGAGGAAGTTCGGCGGAGACGACGAGCAGGGCAAGTTCGTTTCGCTGGCGCGCGTGATGGACGCGATGCCGGACGAGTTGACGCCCGCCGAGACGCACCGAGACGACATCGCCATCTGGTTGTTCACTTCTGGCTCGACGGGACATCCGAAGGGCGCGGTGCACATGCATCATGATTTGCCTTTCAACACCGAAGCGTATGCGAAGCGCGTGCTCGGCATCAGCGAACACGACTTGACGGTCTCCGTGCCGAAACTCTTTTTCGGTTATGCGACGGGGACGAATCTGCTGTTTCCGTTCGCGGTCGGCGGCGCGACGGCGCTCTTTTCGGAGCGTTCGACGCCGGAGAAGATATTTGAAATGATTGAGCGTTACCGTCCGACGATTCTGACGAGCGTGCCGACGATGATTAACGGCATGCTCAACGTCGAGCGCGCGGGCGAGCGTGATTTGTCGTCTCTGCGTATGTGCCTCTCGGCGGGCGAGGCGTTGCCCGTCGAACTCTACGAGCGTTGGATGCAGGCGTTCGGAGTGGAAATCCTCGACGGCATCGGCTCGGCGGAGATGTTTCATATCTACATCACGAATCGTCCGGGCGACGTGCAACCGGGGAGCCTCGGGCGCATCGTCGAGGGCTACGAGGCCGAAGTGGTCAACGCCGAAGGTCAACGCGTCCAGACTGGCGAGATGGGAACGCTTCGCATCAAGGGCGACTCCGCCGCGCTCTGTTACTGGCAGGCGCACGAAAAATCCAAACAGACTTTCGCGGGCGATTGGTGCACAACGGGCGACCAGTTTCACGTCGATGACGCGGGCTACTACTGGTATCACGGACGCACGGACGACATGCTGAAAGTGTCGGGCGTCTACGTCGCGCCCGTCGAGATTGAAAACTGTCTCCTGCAACATAACGCGGTGCTTGAATGCGCCGTCGTCGGTCATGATACGGGCGACGGCTTGGTTAAACCGAAGGCATTTGTCGTCTTGCGCGAGGGTCGCGCGCCGAATCAGGAGATGGAGCAGGACATCAAAGATTTCGTCAAATCAAAAATCGCCCTCTACAAGTATCCCCGCTGGATTGAATTCGTCGCTTCGCTCCCCAAGAACGACCGGGGCAAGATAGACCGCAAGCAACTCAAGAAGTGATGAGTGATGAGTAAAACCTCATTTCTTACTCATCACTCATTACTCATCACTCACTACTTACTGCTTATGCCTTTCTCCGCACGCATCACCGTCCGCTTCGGCGACGCAGACCCCGCAGGCTTGGTTTACTATCCAGTCCTCTTTCACTATTGCCATGTGGCGATGGAGGAATTTTTCGCGGCGCATTGCGGCATTAGTTATCAAAAGTTGATGGCGGATGAGCGCATCGGTTTTCCGACGGTGAACGCGCAGGCGGAGTTCTTCGTGCCGTTTGTTTATGGCGATGAAGTAGACGTGGAAGTCTCTGTTTCGCGCACGGGTCGGAGTTCCGCGACGTTTGAATATCGTCTTTCGCGTGCACGCGACCGCGTACTCTGTGCGCGCGCCACGCTCGTACAGGTGTCGATGAATCTCAATGAACGTCGCGCCGTTCCCATCCCCGAACGCTACCGCAAAGCGTTCGCCGCGAGCGCGGAATAATCACGCCTCATGCTTCTCATACAACACGTATCTCCGCTCCGACGCATGGCATGAGGTGCACGCGAACGGAGAGTTAAACGCCAAAACGAGCCTGAGTTTCAACGAATCGTTCGATTTATTTTTCAGCATAAATATGAGGTTTTTCTTGGAATTTTCCGCTTATTTGTTAATGGAACGCGGCATCTATTCCGTCTGTAATCAGCGTTGCCAAGCAGGAAAATGCACCGGAGGAAAAGCTCTTGAAGAAGTTAATCCTACTCTTTGCCGCCGTCATCATTCTCGGTCTTCCGACGGTCGTCTCAGCCGACACGCTGACCTTCGCCGCGCCCGCCACCAAACCCTACGATGGCACGGGCGGCGCGCAAAATTTCGACCTCGACCATTATCGCGCCTACACGTGGAGCATTCAGCATACGTTTGCTCCCGGCCAACAAATTACGAACGCGCGGATTATCTTCACGGGCATTCACAACTGGGATTCAAACCCGAATCGTCTCTACGTGAACCTGCTCGACTATGCGCGCAACACAGCGCACAACGCCGTGGATTCGGTCGTCGATGCAACCACCGACCCGACGAGTACTAACGGCGGCTTCAACGACTACTTCGATAGCGCCAATGTGCTCGCCAACGGCGCGGAGCGCATCGACTTGACGACGCTCGTCAATCTTTCGACCACGCCCGGCACAATCATCTGGGAGTTCACGCCCGCACAACTCGCCAAGCTCAACGAGTTCTTCAACGTCTCCGATAGGACTCTCGCTTTCGGCTTCGACCCCGACTGCCACTTCTTCAACAACGGCATCAAGTTTGAAATGACGGTGGGCGGCGCACCCGTCCCCGAACCCGCCACGATGTCGCTGCTCGGAACCGGCCTCGCCGGTCTCTACTATCGCCGCCGTCGCCGACAGAAGCAGGACGCGCAACCGACGACTTAACCTCTCGCCAGAATAACAACAGCACACAATAACGGCGCGGTTCGGAAACATTTCCGACCGCGCCGTTTTGGCTTTAGTCTTTCGCCAGATTGACACGCAGCACTGCTTCCGTTAGGATGCGTCCGCCACTTAGCTCCACCGTTGTCAGACAACAACAACGCTTACCACTTCTCCTGCAAGCGTCTTTCCTTCAGGATTAAAGTAAACTGGCCGAAATATTGTAGTTTTCGCCAAATCCGTCCCGAATCATCCCGTAACCTCGCCGCGAGTACCTGTGATGAATTACGCCGCCCGGCGTGATAAATGGATAAAGCTCTCGCGCCTAAAACAACACCCAACACTCATGGCCTGCATGTGTCGCGGGAGCGACGCAAAGGTCTATTTCAGGATGGCTTCCAGCCCCGTCAGTCATTCCTTGTCGCCTCGCCGCACAGACACGAAATGCTTGTTGATAACACCCGAAGACGATTAGTTTTAAGTTTTGACCGAAAGGAAAACCCCTTATAATGACGACCAACACCTTGCCCCATCTCCCCCGATTCAACGATAAACTGCGCCCTCACATGTCCCGCTTCAATCTACTCATCACCCTCAGCTTCGCAGCCATCATCGCGGCGCTTGCTTTCACCTCCAATGCACGCGCGGCAGGAACTTTATACGTCAACGCCGATGGCGTGTGCGGCGGCAATTCGCCCTGCTTCACGACGATTCAGGCGGCCATCAACGCGGCCACGGCGGGCGATACGATTCAAGTCGCGGCAGGCACCTACGCCGAACAAATCAACGTCGATAAGGCACTCACGCTTCAAGGGCCAAACGTAAACATTAATCCGAACACGGGCGCACGCGTCGCCGAAGCCGTCATCGTCCCGACGGCGAGCGACCCGCTTAACCCCGGTTTCGCGGGGCCGATTGTGGTCACGCTCGCCGCCAGTGGAGTCACGTTTCAGGGCTTCACCGTCGATGGCGATAATCCGTCGCTCGTCTCCGGCGTGGACTTCAACGGCGCAGACGTAGACGCCGAGTTCGGCATCTACGGCACTGAGACGGCCAACCCGGATGTCGTCCTCAGCAACAACATCGTGAAGAATATCGGCGAGATTGCCGTCTATATTTCCTCTAACGGGCAGGGCGGCGCGAAGAACGCCAACAGCCGCATCACGACCAACAAAGTCGATAACATCCTCGGCGCGTTCGGTCAGGCACTCAGAATCTCTGATGACGCATGGGTCGATGTCACAAACAACGTCGTGACGCGTTCGCGCGTCGGCATCACCATCGAAAACTATAGCGGCAACACGACCACGCATCCGGCCTCCGTCATCGCCGACAACAACGTGACGGCCTTCCGCATCGGCATCCGCCACAACCTGCACTACGTCTACACCGCGCCCGGTTTCACCATCAAGCGCAACAACGTGCAATCCTACGTGCAGGCCGTGAGGCCGCCCGCCGTCACGGCGATTGAAAATCCCGTCATCACATGGCAGGGCATCCGCGTCGAGTCGATTCAGCAGCCGGTCTTCGTCAACGTGTCGGACAACAGCGTCGATGGCAATCGCGCGGCGCTCGGCGCGGCGGGCTACACGCGCGTCGAGGGTCTCATTATCACGAACTCCTTTACGACTTCGCCCAACATTCTCTTCACGGGCAACTTCGTTACCGACAACATTCGCGGCGTTTTCCATGAAACTTCGGCGGTTCCGACCTTCAACTGCAACAGCTTCACAGGCAACCTGACCGGCATCCTCGTCTCCTCCGCCGCCAACAACGGCCTCGTCGCCAACAATAACAACATCGCGAGCAATCCCACGAAGGGCGTGCAGAACGACGGCGCGGCGACCGTCAACGCGCAAAGCAACTGGTGGGGCGCGGCCGACGGGGCCGGGGCCGTCGGCCCCGGTAGCGGCGACACCGTCAGCACTAACGTCGATTTCTCCAACTGGCTGACGAGCGAATCTAATTGCCCGCCGCCCTGCCCGACCAACGTGGCGCTCGCCTCCTACGGCGCGACGGCGACCGCATCCTCGTCCTACAGCGCCAATTATCCGGCGAGCGGCGTGATTGACGGCGAGCACAACGGCAACAATTGGGGCACTGGCGGCGGCTGGAACGACGGCACGCGCAACGTCTTCCCCGACACTATTCAGGTCAACTTCAATGTCGTTCAATCCATCGACGCCATTGATGTCTACACACTCAAAAACCAGCCCAACAACGGCTCGTCCGTCGGCGACATGACATCCGCCACCTCCTACGGCATCACCAACTTCGACGTGCAATACTGGGACGGCGCGGCGTGGCAGACCGTGCCCGGCGGCAGCGTTGCGGGCAACACGCGCGCCAAGCGTCGCTTCTCCTTCGCTCCCGTCACGACCGACCGCATCCGCGTCGTCGTCAACGCTTCGGCGGATAATAACTTCAGCCGCGTCGTCGAAATCGAAGCTTTCAGTTGCGCGCCCGTCGTCGTGCCCACGCCGACGCCGACCCCAACTCCGACGCCGACACCGACTCCCGTACCAACCCCGACACCCGTTCCCACACCCTGCACCAGCCCTTCCAACAACATCGCGCGTGCTTCTAATGGCGCGACGGCTGTTGGTTCGTCAACCTATACGCCCAGCTATCCGGCGAGTGGCGTGATTGACGGCGAGCACAACGGCAACAATTGGGGCACTGGCGGCGGCTGGAACGACGGCACACGCGATGTCTATCCCGACAACATTCAAGTCAACTTCAACGTCACGCAGACGATTCGGCAGATAGATGTCTATACCCTCAAGAACCAGCCCAACAACGGTTCGACGGTCACAGACACGACGAGCGCCGCCTCCTACGGCATCAGGAATTTCAACGTCCAGTACTGGACGGGCGCGGCGTGGGTTGACGTGCCGGGCGGAGCCGTCACAGGCAACACACTGGCGAAGCGGAAGTTTATCTTCGCCGACATCACGACGGACAGAATCAGGGTGGTGGTCAACGATTCGGCAGACCATCACTTCAGCCGCGTCGTCGAAATCGAAGCCTTTAGCTGCACTCCGGTGGTCGCCCGGTGCGTGAACAACGGCGGGACGGGCGGATGTTTCTCCACGATTCAGGCAGCCGTCAATGCCTCGTCGCCCGGCGACCAGATTAACGTGCAGCCCGGAACCTACGACGAGGATGTCAACATTCCCGTCGCCAGTTTGAAACTCATCGGCGCGGGCGCGGGCGTCACCAATATTCGCGGGCCGTTCGGCGGCGACAGCGCAACCGTGCGCGTCTCGGCGAGTAACGTGACCGTCGGCGGTTTCACCATCACGCGCCTCGGCAACAACACGACCGACTGGAATAACCCCGCGCTCAACTTGACTGGCGTCGCCGTGCAGGGACAATCCATCTCCGGCATGCTCCTGCGCGACAACGTTTTGACAGGCAACCGTAGCGGCATTGATGTCAACAACAGCAACGGACACACCATCCGCAACAATGTCATCGACTTCAACCGTACGGGCATCATCTACGGCAACCAGACGGACAATCAAACGGTGGTCGAAAACTTCATCACCAACAACTGGACGGTCGGCATTCTCTTCCTCGACAGGTCGGGGTCGGGCACACCGCCGCAGTCGGCCTTGCACTCGACGTTTAGCAACAACAACATCAGCGCCAACTGGTACGGCCAAATCGTTGACCGCCAGAGCGGCGGCACGCTGCCCGCGCCCGGCACCACTAACTACAAGAACTTCCGTGGCAACTGGTTCGGCACGACCTCTCCGGTCATCACCACCACCAACAGCGCCGAGCCGGGCTACGCTGCTCAGATACCGACGGCATACGGCGGAACCGCTACATCTCCCGGCGGCCAGCCAGACATCGCGGGCCCCGCTTCGGCCAACTTCCAAATCATTCCGTTCCTCCAAAGCGGCACGGACACCAACGTCGAAACAACGCCCGGACGCGGCACCTTCGGATTTCAGGGCGTTCCGAATACCGTGGTCGTCTCGCCCGCCAACCAGAACGGTTGGGGATTCTCCGACGACCTGCCGGGCACGGGCACAGGCTCAGGCGGTTTTGAACCCGGCCCCGCCACGCCGCCTTTCGGCGCGGGCAGCGCCTTCCTGACCGTTGACGCTAATGGTCGTCACATACTCGCCACTGCCGCCTACTTCGGCACACGCATGGACGACCTCCTCGCGTTGCTCTACAGCAGTTATCAAGACAACAACTCGAACACGGTCGTCGCCGCTTCGCTTCAGTTCGACATCGACTACGACCTCAACGACGCGGCCACCGCTTATCAGGGGCGACTTGCGTTTGAGCCGTATCTATCGGGAACTGTCCAGCAGAACGTCTGGCAGAATTGGGATGCAAGGGGTGGCAACTGGTACGGCACGCGCACGACCGTGACCGTCAACAACGTCACTGTCGCACAGCCCTGTCAACCCGCAAGTCCGTGCACATGGCAACAGGTGCTCGCTCTGTTCCCCAACGCAGGCGTGCGTAACACCAACACCAGCGCCGTGCTGTTCAAGGTCGGCGGCCCGTGGTCGTCCGGCTTCGATGGCAACATCGACGCCCTCAACATCCGCCACGGCGGCGCGTTAATCAATTACAACTTCGAGCACGTGCCGTAGTTTTCCCGCTTCAACCCTAAACCAAGCAAGGGGCGCCAGACTTTGACGGTCTGGCGCCCCCTGCTTTTATCTGATAATGCTTTTGCCTGATAGTGCTTTTCCACTCATCGCTCATCAGGCGTTTTCCATCTGCGCCACGATAACTTATAATCAGTCTGCTTCATTAACCGAGGGGCGCACGCGCCGACGACCCCGACACATCGTCACACCCGGATACCAGCCCGCGAGAGAGAAGGTTCAGACATGCGTAAAGGCAGGATTGCTTCGTTTTTGGTCGCCGTTGTTTTGGCTGTCGGCCTCGTCGCTCCGTGGACGGCGCAAGGCTCCACGCTCAGCGATGCAGTGATTGAAATCATCTTCGCCGTTGATACCACGGACGATGCGGAGCAACAAGCCTCCAACGACCAGTCATCCACGGCGACCACAAAAGCCGCCAGAAAAAATCGCAACAGTCTGGGACGCGCACTCAGCGCATCGTTCCGCGCGCTCGGCAAACTTTTCGGCAGCGGCAAAAAGAAGCAGACGCCGGACGAAATCGCACACCGTAAGGAACTAGAGAAGCAACGCGAGGATGCCAGAAAAGCCGCCGCACAGGCCGCGCAAATCGCCCGTCAGACGGCAGAAGATAACCGACGTAAAGAGAAGGAAGAACGCCTGCGCGCGGATAAGAACAACATTGAAGCCGCGCGGCGTCAGCGCGAGGAGCGCGCGAAGGCCGCACGTCGGGATGATGAGTCGAAATTGCGCGGGGAGGTTTTGCAGAGTGGTCGTTCAGCCGTCGCGCCGCCTCCGCCCGCTGTGTGGAAACCGGTTATCGAAGGAGTGCCGCGCGATAATCTTTCGCAGGGACGCGCCCTGCTTCGCCACGGCTACGTCAACGAAGCCATCGCGGAACTCTCCATCGCCGCCACCGTCGGGCCAGAACTAATCGAAGCCAACACGCTGCTCGGCGTCGCACACGACCACATCGGCCAGCATCGACAAGCGCAGGAATATTACGAGCGTGCCTTGAGCGTCGCGCCCTACAACGCCGAGCTACTTTATAACTTCGGCCATTCGCTCTATCTCGTCGGCGATTTCAATGGCGCGATGAAGCGTCTGAAAGTGGCGGCGCGCGTCTCGCCCAACGACCCGCGCATCCCCTACAGCACGGGACTCGTTCAAGTGCGACTCGGAAGATATGACGACGCTTTCAAGAGTCTCGCACGCGTCGGCGGCGACTTCGCCGCACGCATCAAGATGGCGTCGATGCTCGAAGACGCCAATCGTGCCAAAGATGCCATCAAACAGTACGAGGCCGCGCTTCGTCTGGAACCCACCGCGCCCATCGCGCTCGAACGTCTCGCCGCACTCTACCAGCGCACCGGACGCCGCAACGAAGCCGAAGCCGTCCGCCGCAACACCGTCAAGCCCCCCGCGAAACCTGTCACCGGAGGCTAATCAAGGCAAAGGGTAAAAGGCAAAAGGAGAGAACAGAAATTACTCTGTCTCTCCTTTTTGTTGTTTGAACCTTTGCCTTTTTACTTTTTCCTTTTACTGGCGTCGCGTCAGGTTGTAGTCACGCAGGCGGCGGTAGAGCGTCGAGGGTGAGATGCCGAGGACTTCGGCGGTTTTGCCGCGATGCCAGCCCGTTTGTTCGAGGGCGGCGAGAATTTGTTGACGTTCGACTTCGCGCAGAGGCGTCGGCGTGTTCGGCATGGAACCGTTCGGAGCGACGCCTGTGCTGTTGCTGTTCATCGACATCATGCCGCCGATGTTGCTGGCCTGCGACGTTGCTCCGAAAGCCGCGTGCGAAGCGTTGGCGATTTCGGGCGGCAACTCCTGTACGGTGATGCGTCCCTCGTTGGAGAGAAGGATGGCGCGCTCCAAAGTGTTACGCAACTGGCGTACGTTGCCCGGCCAGTTGTATGTCTTGAGCGCGGCCAGTGCTTCGGGAGTCAATTCGGGAGGCTGCGCACCGCCGAGTCGTTTGAGCAGATAGTTGGCGAGCGGTTCGATGTCTTCGGGGCGTTCGCGCAAACTGGGGAGCGAAATCTCGAAGCCGTTGATGCGATAGAGAAGGTCTGCGCGGAAACGACCATCGGCGACGACTTCGTTTAAGTCGCGGTTGGTCGCCGCCACGATGCGGACGTTGACCTGTACTTTGCGGACTGCGCCGACGCGATAGAAACTGTTGGTTTCGATGGCGCGCAAGAGTTTGGATTGCAGAGGCGAAGGCAGTTCCGTCACTTCGTCGAGAAAGATGGTGCCGTTGTCGGCGAGTTCCCAGAGGCCGAGCTTGCGCCCCTTCGCGCCGGAGAACGCGCCCGCTTCGTGGCCGAAAAGTTCCGATTCAAGCAGCGATTCCTGAATCGCCGCGCAGTTGAGGTCGATGAAAGAGCCTTCGGCGCGACGCGACAGACGATGAATCGCCTGCGCGATTAACTCCTTGCCTGTCCCCGACTCACCCGTAATCAACACGGAAGCGTCCGAAGGCGCGACGCGTTCCACGAGTCGCATTACTTCGCGGATGGCATCGGAGACGTAGATAATTTCGGGCGTTTCGCTGGTGCGCGCCAGTTGTGCGCGTAAGCGTTGATTATCGACGCGCAGACGACGCTTCTCCGCCGCCTGTTTGACGAGCGCGTCGAGTTCGGCGATGCGATAGGGTTTCGAGAGATAGTCGTACGCGCCGAGCTTCATCGCTTCGATGGCCGTCTCGACCGTGGCATGGCCTGTGAGCATGATGACTTCGGGCGGGTTGGGACGTTGAAAGACGCGTCGCAGGAGTTCCATGCCGTCCATGCGCGGCATGTTGATGTCGGTCAGGAGCACATCGACGTTGCTCTCCTCCAACAACTTCAACGCCGCTTCACCGTCGGTCGCCGCGCGCACATCGTGTCCCAAACGTTGAAGCTCTTTCTGAATGACCAGACGCAAATTCGCTTCGTCTTCGGCGACGAGGATTCTCGCGGGTTGGGGTGCAATCGTCTCACTCAAGCTGCTTCAGTCTCCGTCACGAAAGGTTGCGGGCAGAGTGACTGTGAAAGTCGTCCCGCGTCCCACGGTCGATTCGACGCCGATGCGTCCGCCGTGCTCTGTAACAATACCATAACAGACGGCTAAGCCAAGTCCTGTCCCGCGCCCGACATCCTTTGTGGTGAAGAAGGGGTCGAAGATTTTCGGGAGATTCTCCTGCGCGATGCCGATTCCTGTGTCCGAAACTTCAATTAGGACGCTCGCGCCGTCGCCGCGTCGCGCACGAAGCGTCAGCGTCCCGCCCTGCGGCATCGCGTCAATCGCATTCTCCGACAGAGTAATCACCGCCTGCTGCAACTGTCCTTCGTCGCCTAAGACCTGCAAGTCGCGGTCGTCCGCCTCGACGTGAATCTCTACGCGCTCGCCGCGACGTTGATGGATGAGCAGACGCGCGGCGAGTTCGAGCACGTCGGCGATGAAGACGGGCGCGTGTCGTCCGGCGCGTGCGCGGCTGAAATCGAGAAGGCCGTTGGTAATCTGCTTGCAGCGAAACGCCTCGCTGCGAATCAACTGAAGATAATCGCACAGGTCGTCAACCTCCTGCGACGCGCCGTAGGTGCCTTCCGCGACGCGCGACTCCAACGCTTCGGCGCACGCCGAAATCGTCGCCAGCGGATTGTTTATTTCGTGCACGACGCCCGCCGCGAGTCGTCCGACCGCCGCCAACTTCTCCGAACGCGCCACCGCACGATTCGCTTCGACGCGCGCCGTGATGTCTTCGCCCACCGTGATGACGTGCGAAACTTCGCCCGCCTCGTCACGCATCGGAACTTTGCTCACCAGCCAATGACGATTCTCGCCATCCTTCGTCGTCGTCTCCTGTTCGATACGCTCGATGCGTCCCGTCTCAAAAGCGCGTCGGAATTCGCGTTCAAGAATCTCGCGTGGCTGGCGCGTCAGGACGCCGAAAATATTGCGCCCCATCACGTCGTTGCGTGGGATACCCTGCCCGCCGAGTTCGCGGTTACGGTTCCATGCGACGACGCGGTAATCCCGGTCAATCGCGTAGAGCGAGACGGGCAGGCTGTCGATAATCGCCTCGGTGAAACGTCTCTGCGCTACCGCTTCGGCGGTGCGATGCTCGACCTCTCTGGCGAGCGTCACGGACGACGAACGCGCCGCCTCGTACAACGCAGAGATGCGCGCCGCAAGCGACGCCTGTTGCGCCGCCGCATCGACGAGGCGGCTCTCTGTCTCGCCGCAATCCGCGCCGTCGTCGAATGCCACAACTAACGCGCCGAGCGCGCGCCCCTCGAAACGAAGCGGCGCGACGTACTCAAGCGCATGCCCGTCTTCACGAAGGAAAAACTGCGATTTATCTCCCATACGCACCGACGCCTGCGGCGACGTGTCGAGCCACTTTTGCAGTTCATCGAGGCGCAATAGCGACGCCCCTTCAGCACTCCCTTCACGGTCAAACACGCACGTCGCCATCTCGCCGCCGTCTGCGTTCGCCTGCACAGTCGCCGCGCACAGAACAGCGTTCGCGCCCTCGTAAGTTGCGCCCGCCACGCGTCGCACCACTTGAAGCGGTTCAAGCGCATGCAGGAGTCCGCGCCCTAAATCGGCTAAGAATCCCAGTTCACGATTGCTGCCTTCGAGCGCGCGTTCGCGCTCGGCGGCTTCCAGATGCGCGCCGACGCGTGAGACGAGTTCGCGCGCCGTCGAAGGTTTGACGACGAAATCGTCCGCTCCCGCAGCAAACGCTTCGACCTTCTGCTCCTCGTCGTCGTGCGACGAGATGATGATGACAGGGATGTTCTTGGTCGCTGCCTGTGCACGCAGCAGGCGACACAACGCGAGACCGTTGATGCCCGGCAATTCGATGTCGAGCATAATCAGGTCGCAACGTTCCTGATGCAGTTTGCGGAGCGCGGACGGCGCATCGGCGGCATTGAGCACGCGATGTCCTTCGTCTTCAAACGTGCGACGAAGGAAACGACGCATTCGTGCATCGTCGTCAACGACGAGAAGCGTACTGGTTCTGTTGGAAACCAAGGGAGGAGCCAAAGACATGCATGCAATCCTCGGAAGCCGGAACGGCGACGCAGGTCTCGGAGGGAAGCCCTGCACCTTTCAAGCCCCTTTAATTCAATCATGCGCTCCCTCCCCTCCGTTGCGGACGAGAAAGACACGCCTCTTAAAGATTGAAAGCTAACGGGCGAGGAAAGTCAAGAAACAGTAAGCAGTAAGCAGAGAGCAGTGTGCAGTAGAAAGAACACGAAGAGTGCTTTCTACTGCACACTGCTCTCTGCTTACTGCTTACTTTTAGTTAATCGCTGTGGAGGCTAGGTCGTCCGTGTTGAGTGGAAGTGTGTTGTCGGGTTCGGTGGCGCGGGTCTGTTGTTTATGGTCGGATTTGACTGAGTACATGGCTTTGTCGGCGGCGATGATAAGTTGGTCGAGTGTGTCGCCGTGGACGCCGTAGCTGGCTGCGCCGACGCTGATGCCGACGCGCGCGTGTTTGCCGGGAGCGAGGCGGAGCGTGAAAGTCGAGACGGCCTTTTCGATGCGTTCGCAGAGTTCGGCAACCTGTTCGGTGGTCGTATCCTGCACGATGGCGACAAACTCGTCGCCCGCATAGCGCGCGAGAAAATCATACTCGCGCAGTTGCGCCTGAAGGATACGCGCCATTTCGCGCAACATCTGGTCGCCCGCCTTGTGGCCGAAGGTATCGTTGACCTGCTTGAAGTCGTCGAGGTCGAGCATGATGACCTGGAAGGGACGACGTGCACGACGTGCGCGTGCGGCCTCCTGCTCGAAACGGAGAAGCATGGCGCGACCGTTCGGAAGTCCTGTGAGCGTATCGGTCAGCGCATTCGATTCCGCTTGCGCGTGGTCAATCGCGTTGGCAAGCGCGTCCGAAGCGAGCCGCACGATGGTATCAAGCAGACGCAAGTGGTCGTCAGTGTAGCGGCGCGCGTCCTTTGCGTAGACGGCGAGCACGCCGAGGATACGTTCATCTTTAACGAGCGGCAACGCGGCCATCGAACGATACTCGTCGCCTTCACTCAGCTTGACATCCAAAAAGTCGAGCATGGGGTCGAGTTGGCTGACGGGGCGACGGTTCGCCAGCACGAATCCCACTACGCCTTCGCCCGGAGCGATGTGGCGTTCGTGTAAGGCTTCCCTGTTCAGCCCGGCGACGTGCGCCGTAGTCGCATAGCCTTTCGTTTCGTCGTAGAGATAGACGGCGCAAGTGTCAAACGGAACGATGTGGCCGACCTTGTTGACGAGCACCGAGACTGTATCTTCGATGTCGAGCGACGAGCCGAATGTACTCGCGATTTCGTAGAGCGCGTAGACTTCGCGGTGCGCGTTCTTAATCTGTTCGAGATAGGCGGGACGCATCGCCGCGCGCTGCGTGGCGAGCGACGCGTTGCCCTGTTGATACGCGGAGACGGGTGCGTCCGTCTCAATCAGCGCGCGCGGTTCACACTCTTCGTTGGTGAAGCCGTGTTCGTTGAGGCCGAGCGCGGCAATCTCTTCTTCAAACTCCGGCAGGTGTTGGAGAAAAAGGTTAACGATGTCGGGGTCGAAGTGTGCGCCCGCCCCGCGCAGCAAGAGCGCGCCCGCCTCCTCGCGCGACATGCCGCGACGATACGGGCGGTCTTCGCGCACCGAGTCGAAGCAATCGACGACGGAGAGGATGCGCGCCGTGAGTGGTATCGCGTCGCCCTTCAAGCCGTCGGGGTATCCTTCGCCGTCCCAACGCTCATGATGTGAGCGCACAATCGGCACGACCGGATAAGGAAAGTTGACGCGTTCAAGTATCTGCGCGCCGACGAGCGTGTGAATCTTCATACGCTCAAACTCGGCGGGCGTCAGTTTGCCGGGCTTGTTTAAGATGTGGTCGGGGACAGCGAGTTTGCCAATGTCGTGAAGGAGCGCACCGGCTCCGAGCGCCTTGATTTCGCTCGCAGAGAGTCCCATCAGTTCGCCCATGCGCGCCGTGTAGAGTTGGACGCGGCGGATGTGGCAATGCGTCGTCTGGTCTTTGGCGTCGATGGCGGTGGCGAGTGCTTCGACGGTCGCCAGATGAATGCGACTAATCTCGGCGGCTTCGCGCGTCTTTTCGTTGACGCGCTCGAAGTAAGTTTTGTAGGTCGCGTAGGTCGCGGCGATAATCGGCCCGCTCAGAAGGACGTAGAGCAGCCCGAAGTTTTTAATAGCTTCGTAGACCAACCCTGCGACAATCGCGCCCGCGAAGTAAGTCCATGCCGTCCAGAGATAGCCGTCGCGCCAGCAATCCCAGACCGAGCGGCAACTCTTCAGGGCATAGAAGGTGGCGGCCAATCCGCCGTTGACGAGATACTGTACAAGCGACATGACGATAAGTGGAATGATGAGACTGTCGAGGTCAAGCGGCGTCGATGTTCCGACCGTTTGGAGTTCGAGGCCGTTTACGGCGGCGAGCGTGCTGTAAAAAGCGTTGGCCGACGCAAATACGGTGACGCTCATGATGGCGGTTGAAATCAGTCGCGTCGTTGTGCGTTTGCTGGTGCGGACGGCGCTGCTCAGCGAATCGACGACGCCGAGCAGGATGGCGGCAGGGACGCCGAGAAAGATTGCGCCGAGGAAGATAAACGCATCGGCCACCGTTAGGGTCGAAAACGTGTTCGGCATGCGGAGCGGGCGAATACTGGAAACCACGACGAGGCTCGCCAGCACCAGTAGTTGCGCCCACGCGACGGGCGTGAGAAAGAGACACTCGTACAAAGCCCACATCGCTGCCAGCGTCCCGGCAACGACCAACACGCACCAGTAAGCTCTGGTTGCGCGGTTGTAATCCGACATGTCTATCATCTGACCCGCGTCCTCCCGCCAGCCCACCTGACTGGCTTCAGAAGCTACAGCTAATCAAAAAACTCCCGTTCATCAAAAATCCATCGATGCGACATCGAATGCCATTTGCATAAGCGTCGTTTCCGGCATTAGCACTCGCTTCGCACGCGCGACGCCTCATGCTTTCTCACACGACGCGTCGCGCTTTCCGTCGCATTGCCCGTCGCAATGGCACATGTCCGTGAGCGTTGCTTGCGTCGATGCGTCTGTCGCATATCGCATGTACGGTTCGGAGGTGTTGCGTTCCGAAAACTTTTGCCGTGAACGTCGATGCGTCGAAATGGGTTGCGGCTTGATGTCTTCAAAAAACTTTTGAAGGCGCGTGTGAAGGCGACGGATGAAAAAAGACCGTCGCTGAAAGTGTTCGCCGGGAGCAACTCGGTCTGCACTTTCAGCGACGGAGGGGGCAAGGGCGGGTCGTGGCACTTCCCGCCTTGGGGGTGAGAATCATCCGAGAAGCATTTGGCAGATGCTTCTCCCTCGCGCGTCCGTATTGTCAAACTGGTCGCGGCTTTACGAACCCAGTGCGGTGAGTTCGCGAAGCGCGTGAAGCGCCTCTGCAAGCCGCGCACGTTTCCTTTAACAACCCGCGTGCCGCACCGCGCTCGTACGCTCAAAACGCATAAAACCCTTGATAAAAGCTCGTTTTTGAGAAAACTGCTGCTTCCGACCAGCCGTGTTTGAGAGCGCATCAATCAACATGACACGTCAAAGTGATAGCCCGGTCAGAATGCGACTCATGAAGGTTAGTTGAAGATCAAAGTGCGTTTGAAGCGCATTGAATTTGCTGACGTGAATCGTCGTGCGAGTCGATAATGTCAACGCCGCGAAGCTGTCGATTGACAAGAAGCGCGGCGCGAGCGCAATCTTTGTGCACATCTTTTCATCAATCATTATTTAGTTTGAAGATGCGAGAGCGAGGCACGTAGGATGCAGCATCAATGGCCTGATGGATTGCACGTCGCGCAGGTGAGAATCGCGCGCCCGACGGATAGGCTGACGGAGATTGTGAAGTTTTATTGCGGTGCGCTCGGACTAAAGCAGGTCGGCTCGTTTCAAAATCACGACGGATACGACGGCGTGATGATTGGCCTGCCGGATAGAGATTATCATCTCGAATTCACGCAACACGCGCATGGCGGCCCGTGTCCCGCGCCGTCGAAGGACAATCTGCTGGTGCTCTACGTCGAAGACAAACGAGGAATCGAACGGCTGGCCGAACGTCTGCGCGAACACGGCCATGAGCCTGTGCCGCCAGAGAATCCTTACTGGCAAGCGAAGGGTCTGACCTTTGAAGACCCCGACGGTTGGCGAGTGGTTTTGATGAACACGGCAGGCATTTGAAAAAGCAACTCACAGGATGGACAGGATAAAGACGTGCAGGATAGACCGGATGATGTGAAAGCGAGAAGGGGAAACGGGGCAAGGACGAAAGGGAAAGTCCAATCTCGGTTCTTTTCCCTTTACCCTTTTCGCCTTTTAACCTTTCCCGATGAGTTGTTTTATCCCGTCCATCCTGTTTCTAATCCTATGAATTGCTTATCTGCTTAATAGTATGAAAATCAGAATCGGAGTGATGGGTTCGGCTGGCGATACTGTGACGGAGGACGCGCTCGAAGCTTTGCGGGAGAAAGCTGAAGCGTTGGGGCGTGCGCTCGCTGCGCGGGACGCGTTTGTGCTGACGGGCGGAACGACCGGACTCCCGCACGTCGTCGGCAAAACGGCGCAAGCGCATGGAGCGTTGCACGTCGGCATCTCGCCCGCCGCCAACGAGCGTGAGCACGTCGATGTCTTTCATTTGCCGACGGAAGGATGCGACCTTCTCGTCTATACGGGTTTCGGCCTCAAGGGTCGCAATGTTGTGCTGGTGCGCTCTTGCGACGTTGTGCTTTTCGTGCGCGGGTCGATGGGCGCGCTCAACGAGTTCACCATCGCGCACGACGAAGGCAAAATCATCGGCTGCTTGACAGGCACGGGCGGCGTCGCGGACGAAGCCTTGCGGCTACTGGAAACTTTTAGCAAACGGACGAGCGCACGCGTCTTTTACGACCACGACGCTGAACGTTTGCTGGGTGCTTGCATCGCTGCGTTGAAGGAGACGAGATAAGGAAGCGGATGTCGAACGTCATCGAAGTACGCCGCGCGAACGCGGAAGTTGGGGCAGGTGATTTCGCACATGAGGCGTGGGATAGGGCGCGTTCCGTCTATATCAACCGCTACTGGTCGGGCGCGGAGGCTCCGGCGGGGCGTCATGCGGAGGCGCGTCTCATCTGGACTGAGACGGCGCTCGTCGTGCGTTTTGTCTGCGCGCAGACCGAGCCACTGGTGGTTAGCGACGCGCCCCGAGTGGAACAGAAGACCATCGGATTGTGGGAGCGCGACGTGTGCGAAATCTTTCTCGCGCCGGACGCACGCGCGCCCGAACGCTATTTCGAGTTTGAGGCCGCGCCGACGGGCGAGTGGCTTGATTTGGCGATTCATACTCTACCGAACAGACGCGACACCGACTGGCGCTTCAACTCCGGCATGACGACGGCGGCGCGCATCGAAGAAAATTCCATCATGATTGCGATGCGTGTGCCGTGGGCGTCGATGTTGAGCGTGTCGGCGACGAAACGCCCGCCGCGCGTCGGCGAACGCTGGCGCGTCAATCTTTTTCGTTGCGTCGGCGCAGGCGACGAGCGCGGCTATCTCGCATGGCAACCCACCGAAACACCGCAACCCACCTTCCACGTCCCGCAAAAATTCGGCTGGCTCGACCTGAAAAGATAGAAAGGCAGTAGACAGTAGTCAGTAGAAAAGCTTTCTCTTTGTTATGTGACGAGCAAACGGTAGTACAGCAGTCAAACGTTTTTATGCTGGCTACTGTCTACTGTCTACTGCTTTTCGTCATTTTTTGAGGGTGTCGAGATATTTGGTTAAGAGGCGGCGGTCGTCGTCGCTCATTTCGGTGATGCGTGCGCCGATGATGTAGGAGGTTTTGTGGCCTTCTCTTTCGAGTTGTTCGTAGCGCATGGGCGTGGCGCGCAAGCTTATCGACGTGCTGTTGGGGAGTTCGAGTGTGATGTCGAGTCCGCGATTGTTGCCGGAGAGGTAATGTTCGCCGATGCGTATGGCGGGGACGATGATGGCGAGTCCGGTCTCGCTGATGTCGCATGTTTCGCCTGTGAGCGAGGGCAGACGCGGCTTCGTCACCGTCGCGTTGGCCGTTTCAACTTTGGCTTTGGATTGAGAGAGCGCGACCGTGGCGGGCAACGTTGCGCGATAGCGCCGTGCGCGGCGACGATTGCCGACGAAGGCGCGCAGTCGGCTTGCGATGGAGCGTACCAATTCCGGCATATTGCCATCCACTTCGCATGGGCACCCTCCGCAGAAGAGTGCTGTCGGGAGCAAGAGGAGGGGCAAACACTCAAGCGCGCGTCTGAACCTACGCGAGCGCCCGGTCTTGTCTAACTTTTTTCGCGCTTACTTGACGGACGAAACTTTGAGCGGTTTGCCGCCCGTGTCTTTGCTGGCGATGCCGCCCGCATCCATGAAGAAGGAGAGTCGCCCCGTCCGACCGTAGCGCAGAGGCTCGGCTCTGACGGCGTAGCTACGGTTCTCCTTGCCGAGCATCAACTGAAATTGATAGCCGAGTGCTTGGCCGCGCGCCGTCTCTTGAGCGACGAGACCTTCGCTGGCGAGCGTCGCCAAGTCTGCATAGACGCCCTCGTTCTTCGAGTGGTAGACGAATTGCGCTTTGGCAATCTGCTGCAACTCTGCCTGCACTTCACTGTGGTGCGCCGCGATGCGCGCTTCCATGAAAAACTGCTTGCCCTGCTTTTTGACGAGTTCCTGATTGGCGCGGTCGCCGACAATCCACGCGCTGCCGTCGCGCACGAGCGTCACGGGTTCGGTCTGCGCTTCTCCGCTCTTGGCGTCCGCGACACGCATGAAGACGGTCGCCGTCTCGCCGCTTATCTGCTCGCCGTTGATGTCGATTTTTTCGGGTATATCGCGCGCGAGGTTCTCAAAGTCAGGACGCAATTCCTCGTACTCTTCCGCGCTCAAACCCTCAATCGCGGGTCGGTAGATGGACATGCCGAACGCTTCGCGAAAACGCTTCTCGCGCATCGCTTTATAAAACTCACGCACCACGTCCGACGGCGCGGCTCCGGCCTTCGCCGCCGCGTTTTGCACCGAAGCGACGGAGACATTGGCGGCAGCAACGTTGGAGAGTGAAATGATGTGCAGCGCGATGATGAAGAAGACGGGGATGAACTGCGAAGCGAGACGATTTCGTGTGCGGGTATTCATCAACAACTTAATCCTTCAGATGGCTCGAACGTCGTTGTGCGGCGCGACTCCCATACACAAAGAAGCGCGCCGCACAATCCCTAGAGGACAGCGAAACCAAAAGCGTCGCCGCCCGCGCGCTCTGTTCAGAGAGGACGCGGGCGGCCAGTTTCACCGACGATTGACGGTCGCGGCGTCGCCACCGCTATCGAGCCGACGCCCCTTGAGCAACAATTCGCGCCCGACGAGATAGAGCAACAGCGTCAGCACAGCGAACGGCAGCAGCGATAGTGCGTCCGAATAGTCGCCCGCATGAAACGGGTTGTGCTCCTCCGCCCAACGCTGGAAGCTCTGGTTTATCGCGGCGAGACGCGGCACGCCCGCCATGAACGCGATGATGATGCCCGCAATCGCGCCGCCCGCGATGTAGCCGGAAGCCATCAACACGCCCGGACTCTTGTCGCCTTCGGCGACGAGTTCTTCTTCGGTCAGGTTACGATGCGCCAGACGCCGACGCAGATTCTTATCGACGAGATAGCGAATCAAACCGCCGATAAAAATCGGGCTTGAAGATGAAAGCGGCAGATAGACGCCGACCGCGAAAGCGAGCGACGGAATCCCCGACATCTCAAGCACGACGGCAATCATGACACCCAAAAGTACCAACCCCCACGGCAACTCGCGGTTGAGAATGCCCTTGATGATGTAGGACATCAGCGTCGCTTTGGGCGCGGCGAATTTCTCGACCGTCGCGCCGTTGGCGCGTGTCGTCTGCGTGCCATTGATGCCGGGGTCAACGAAGTAGACGGGCGCGCCTTGTTCGTTGACGAGATACTTGCCCGCAGGCGCGCCGCGTTCGTCAATCCTGTGCCAGACGCCGTAGGTGGTCGTGTCGGCGATGCCCTGCGTGCCGGGAATGCTTTCGCGTTCGGTTATCTCCGAAGGATTCACACGCACGTCCGCCGGAAGGTTCAAAGAGTTGGCGGGCACGTAGACGGTCGAACCATCGTTGAGACCCAGAAGAATCGGGCCGAGGACGAGCGCAGATGCGCCCGCGCCGATGAGAATCGCAATCTGCTGTCGTCGCGGCGTACCGCCGACGAGGAAGCCGGTCTTCAAATCCTGCGAGGTCGTGCCGCCGTTCGAGGCGGCGATGCAGACAATCGCGCCGATGGAGAGCGCCGTCACGTAGTAACTCGAACCCGTCCAGCCGATGATGAGAAAGATAAGACACGTCAAGAGCAGCGTGGCGACCGTCATACCGGAAATCGGATTCGACGAGGAACCAATTTCACCCGTCAGACGCGACGACACGGTGACGAACAGGAAACCGAATGCCACAATCATCAACGCGCCGAGGATGTTGCCCTGAAGATGCAACTGCGGAAAAATCATAATCATGGCGAGGAGCACAACGGTTCCCGCCAGCACGAATTTCATCGGCAGGTCTTGGTCGGTGCGCGGCACGCGTCCGGTCTGCGCCTGTCCGCCACGAAGGTCGGCGAGTCCGGCCTTCATGCCGTGCCAGATGGTCGGCAGACTGCGGAACAGACTGATGATACCGCCCGCCGCGACCGCGCCCGCGCCGATGTAGAGCACGTATGCGCCGCGTATCTCGTCGGGCGTCATGCCGCTGATAGGCGTCGTTCCGGGCGGGACGACGGTTGCACCGAGAAAGTCGCCGAAGAACGAAATCATCGGAATCAAGACGAGGTAGGCGAGCACGCCGCCCGCCGCCATAATCGCCGCGATGCGCGGCCCGATGATGTAGCCGACGCCGAGAAGCGCGGGCGATGCCTCGACCGCCACCGAACCGTTCCTGAAAGGCGCGCCGAAAACCTTGCCCGGAACCTCTTTCCAAGCATAGAAAGATTTCATCAGCGTCGTGTAGACGAGCGCGATGCCGAAGCCCGCAAAGATGGTCTTGGCTCCGGTGTTCGTTGCGCCGTCGGCTTCTGCGGCGGCGTGTGCGGCACGCGCTTCGTCGGAGGCCGCCGCACGCGATTCGTCGCTTGCGCCCGCCTTCAAAACTTCGGCGCACGCCGTCCCCTCTGGATATTTTAAGACGCCGTGTTGCTCGACGATGAGCGCACGCCTGAGCGGAATCATCATCAGGATGCCGAGCAATCCGCCGAGCAAAGCGACGAGCATCACGCGTGTCAGTTCGAGGTCGAAACCGAGAATCATAATCGCGGGCATCGTCACGCCGACGCCAAACGCGATTGACTCACCCGCCGAGCCTGCCGTCTGCACGATGTTGTTCTCCAAAATCGTCGCGTTGCGTGCGCCGAACTTGGAGAAGATGCGAAAGAGCGTAATCGAAATGACCGCGACCGGAATCGACGCGCTCACCGTCAACCCGACTTTCAAGACGAGATAGAGAGACGACGCGCCGAAAACAATACCCAGAATCGTGCCGACGATGACGGCGCGGATGGTTAGCTCCGGCATCTCCGTCGTGGCAGGAATGTACGGGCGAAACGCGCCCGGCGCGCCCGGCTCATCCGGCTTGTATCCGACAATATCTGGATATTCGTTGGTGGTCGGCTTGGCAACGTCTACGACTCCGCTGGACATCGTTGTGACCTCCGATATGTTTTGTCTAAAAGCGGGGAGTACAAAGGGATTCTGACTGCCGTTACTTTACACGCGCAGCACTCTCCTAAGCAAGCCACTTTACGTCAAAAACCCGCTCACCGAACGCCTGAGAATTCCGCCCGCACAACCGCGCACGCGCCGCACGCGTGGCCTTCCGTAGCCATATTTTCATCGGTCGTCATCTCTCTCCGCATCCGTCGCCCTGTGCTAAACTGCGGCGCGCTCTCGCGTCTCTCGTTTTATCTACTTCAACTCATGCCGGAGTTTCCGAAATGCCCACACGCACGTTCGCCCGCGCGCTCGCCCTCGCCGCGCTTCTCGCCCTCAACTCCTTCGCGCAGACGCACCCCGCGCGACTGTTTAATCAGACGCAAACGGCACACGACGGCGCGGTCGGAACGGCGACTAATCTTGCATCAGCTATGACGACGCAGGCGAGCGTGCCCGCGCCCGAAGATGTGATTGGCTTTCGTCCCGGCGACGACCGCCGTCTGGCGAGTTGGCAATCAATCGTCGAATATTTTCGCAGGCTCGATGCGGCGAGCGACCGCGTTCAGTTTGAAGAATTAGGACGGACGACGCTCGATGCGCCGTTTGTGTTGGCGACCATCAGCGCGCCTGAAAACCTACGGCGACTCAAAGAGTTTCGAGAGATTCAGCGCCGACTCGCCGACCCGCGCACGCTCGGCGCGAATCCCGACCGCCGCGCCGCAGAGCTTATCGCACGCGGCAAGACGGTTGTGCTCATCACCTGCGGCATTCATTCGACGGAAGTCGGCTCGACTCTTTCGAGCATGCTCGTCGCGCATCGTCTCGCGTCGTCGAACGAACGTGAAGTGTCGGAGATTCTCAACAACACCATCGTGCTGCTCGTGCCGTCGCTCAATCCCGACGGCGTTGACATCGTGAAGAAGTGGTACGACCGCACGCTCGGCACGCCCTACGAGGGCACGTCGCCGCCCACGCTCTATCATCACTACACGGGACACGACAACAACCGCGACTGGTACGCCTTCACGCAACGCGAGACTCAACTCACCGTCGATAAGATTCACAACCTCTGGCATCCGCAAATCGTCCACGACATTCATCAACAGGGCGCGCTCGGCGCGCGTCTCTTTCTGCCGCCCTATATGCAGCCCGTCGAGCCAAACGTCTCGCCAAAAATCGTCGAAGGTTATACGGAACTCGGCAGTTTCATGGCACGCGAGATGACGACAGCCGGTTTCCGTGGCATCACGACCAACTCAACCTACGACGCATGGACGCCCGCACGCGCCTATTCGCACTATCACGGCGGCGTCCGCATCCTCTCCGAGACGGCTTCCGCGCGCATAGCTTTGCCCATCACTGTCCGCTTCGAGGATTTGCGCCCCGACGAAGGCTACGACCCGCGCCGTGTTTCCGACACCTTCTTCTCCATCTGGCCGGGCGGCGAATGGCGTCTCCGCGACATCACCAACTACATGACGACCGCCGCCTTCACGCTCATGCGTCATGCGGCGCAGAACCGCGAGCGTTGGCTCCGTCGTTTCTATGAAGTCGGCAGAGAAGCCGTGCGACCTCGCCGTCCGGGAGAGTTGTTCGCGTGGATTATTCCACCGACGGAAAACGCCGGAACGCTGCTCGCCACGTTAGAGAGAGGCGGCGTGGAAACAATCCCGATTGATAAAGTGTCGATTGATGGTATTGCTTATCCGGCGGGTTCAAACGTGATTCCCATGAATCAGCCTTACGGCGGCTTCGCCAAAGCATTGCTCGAAGCGCAGCGTTATCCTGATTTGCGCGACGCGTCCGGCCATCCTATTTCGCCCTACGACGTGACGGCGCACACACTCTCGTTGCTGATGGGAGTCGAGGCCAAACCGATTTACAAACCCTTCCGTTATCGTGAAAAACTCGTCGGCGGTAAGGCACGCAACAGTGGGTGCGGTGGCAACAGACCGCCACGCCGTGCTCTTTATAAATCCCACGTCGCCGCGATGGACGAAGGCTGGACGCGTTGGGTGCTCGAACAGGCGGGAAGTTGCTTTGAGCACCTGCCGCTCGAAGATGCGGAGATACGACGCGGAGACTTGCGTGCAAAGTTTGATGTCATCGTCATTCCAGACCAGTCGGCGCGCAATATTCTGGAAGGCCACAGGCGCGGGACGATGCCCGAAGAGTTGACGGGTGGAATCGGAAACGAAGGCGTCGCGGCGTTGCGCCGTTTCGTCGAAGACGGCGGCACGCTCATCTGTCTCAACCGTGCTTCCAATTTCGCTATCGAACAGTTGAGTTTGCCTGTGCGCGACGCGGCGGTCGGCCTGAAGCGTACGGAGTTTTACGTCCCCGGCTCTATCCTGCGTATCGAGTTGGACACGACGAACTTTATCGCGGCGACGATGCCTAAGCAGTCGATTGCGTGGGTGGAGGATTCGCCTGTTTTTGAAATAGTCGGCGGCGGCGAGGCGGCGCGTCGCGTGCGCGTCGTCGCGCGTTATCCCGAACACGGAGACCCTCTGCTCTCCGGTTGGCTGCTCGGCGGCGCGCGACTTCGTGGCAAAGCCGCGCTCGTCGAAGTCGCACTCGGCGCAGGACGCGTCTATCTCTTTGGCTTTCGTCCGCAGTATCGCGCGCAATCGTTGGCGACTTACCCGCTACTGTTGCGCGCCATTACGCATGCGGAAAACGTCGCCCCGTAGATTACCGCCGCGCTTCGAGCGGAGTGGCTTGGTCGCGCCGTCGTTCATGCTTTAGTTGTCGTCCGATGATTGATTTCGTGAGGAAGCGGCCTCCGCCCAAGAGGCTGCGTGCGAAGGTTGCGCCCTCGGCATACCCCTGCACGAAGGGACGCCACACCAGCGGATTCTCAAGAATCCTGATGGCCTTGCTGATGTTGCCGTAAAATTTCTTGGAGAATTGGTAGGTCAGAAAAGTGTCGGGCAGCACGTTCTTCCAGAGGCGTCGATAGTACGCGCGGTGCGTGCCACGCCCACGCGCCACCTCGCACAGCGTCTCGCCAGCGAGCCGACCGCTTTCCAATGCGTGATAAATCCCCTCGCCCGTCAGCGCGTCGGCAAACCCGCCCGCGTCGCCGACCAGATAGACCGGAGCATCAGGCACTCTCAACCTGTATCCGCCCACCGGAATCTTGTGCGCCTCAAACGACTCAAGCGCATCGCCCGCGACGCTGAAACCCTTCGCCGCGATGTAAGCAGCGAGCCGCGCGCGAAAATCCTTGACGCCTTTCGCAAACGAATAGAGGCCGACCGACCAGTGGTTGTCTTTCGGAAAAACCCAACCGTAGCCGCGTTCGACCGCGCCGAAATCGAAGCACGGCAGCAGAGGCTTCTCGACCGTCGCCGCCTCGCGATAAAGATTCACCTCGACCGCCACCGCGCTCGCCTTCGGTTGCGAAATACCGAAAACACGATTGACGAAACTATACGCGCCATCCGCGCCGACGAGTTGGCGACATGTGCGCGCCCCTTTATCCGTCTCGACGCGGAAGACGCCGCCGTCATAGTCGAGACGCATGACACGTTCGCCGTCGAAGAAACTGAACGTGTCGAACCGCTTATTTTGCTCGACCAGTAGATTGTCAAATTCAGGGCGCAAGACCATCTTCAAGACGGGCGTTTGATGCGAGAAGCGGTTGACACGCGAACCCCAGACGTTGAACTCAAACGCCGTCGCCACGACGCGCAACGACGGCTCCAAATCCAGACGCAGCGCATCGCACGCCTTAATCGTCAACGCTCCGGCGCACGGTTTGACGCGCGGAAACCTGTGGCGTTCAATCTGCGCGACTCGCAATCCCGCGCCGAGGGCGACGGCGGCGGCGTTCGACCCGCCGGGGCCTGCCCCGACCACGATGATGTCATAATCAATGCTCATCTATTCGACCGGGCAACGTCTGACGCGCCGGATGAGTTGGAGAGGAAAGCAAAATGCCCGCGCCGCCGTAACGACGGATGGCGGGCGGCGTGCATGGTGTCGCTGCTGTTGCTGTCGCGCGTCGTTATCGTTTGCCGTTATCGAAGTAGGTACGCGCCGCCATCTTGGCGAGTTTCCACATCTTGCCCCACTCGATGCGATTGCCGCTCTCGCGTCCCGTCAATTTATCGACGATGAGTTTGCGAAAATGCTTGCCCTCGCGCCGCAGCATAAACTCTTTGGCGAAAGGCTTCGCGGTTTCAAAGAAACTGAAGCCGGGGTCGATGTCGATGGCGATGCCTTCAAGCGTCATCAACGCGCGAATGATGTACGTGAAGTTCGACGGCAGACGAAACGGGTATTCGTACATCACATCGGCCAACTCGTATGTCAACTCTTTGAAGTTGACATCGCCGAGTTTCAAATTGATGTAATGCGCGAACAGGCTCTCGACCACAGGGCGAACGCGCTCCGTATCGACGCCCGCTTTGAGGAAATTGAGATTGATTAAATCTTGCGCCAGCCCGTGCACGTCGCGCTCTACGACGTGGAAGAAGGCGTCAATCATCTGCGATTGAAGCTGCGGAGTGATGCGTCCGGTCATGCCGAAATCGAAGAAGGCGAGACGCCCGTCGTCCATCACTAGCAGGTTGCCGGGATGCGGGTCGGCATGAAAGAAACCGTCTTCCAGCAGTTGCTTCAAGTACGTGCGGACGAGCATCCGATTGACCTTCGGTGGCGAGATACGACGCGCACGCAACGCTTCCGTCTCCGTCACCTTAGTGCCACGAATGAACTCCATCGTGATGACGCGCGTCGTCGTGTGCGACCAGTGAATGCGCGGGATATGAATGGCTCGCCAGTCGCGGAAGTTGCCGCGAAAGCGGTCGGCGTTGCGCCCCTCATGGACGTAATCCATCTCTTCAAAAATCGTCAACTCAAACTCGCGGAGCATGCCTTCCCAATCGGCGTTCTCGTTGAACTCCGCACGACGCGACGCCAGACCGACGAGACGACGCAGCACCGCGATGTCGAACGTAATGCTTTCGCGCAAATTGGGACGCTGAACTTTGACTGCCACTTCCTCGCCCGTGTGCAAACGCGCGCGATAGACCTGACCGAGCGACGCCGCCGCCACCGGCTCCGCATCAATCTCTGCATATGCGTCGCCGACGCGTCGGCCAAGTTCATCCTCGATTCGCGCGTAAGCCTCGGCATTCGGAAACGCCGGAACCTGGTCTTGCAGCGTCGCCAACTCTTTAATGTAGGCGAGCGGCAAGAGGTCTGCGCGCGTGCCGAGCGTCTGACCGATTTTGATGAAAGTCGGCCCCAGTCGAAGCAGGCTGCCGCTCAGCCACTTGGCCTGTCGCTCGACGCGCGCCTCCTTGCCCTCCGAGCCAGCCGCGCCGCGAAACACGATGAAGCGCGTCATGCGAATGAGGCGGTCGAGCACGCCTCGGTCAACGTCGCGGCTCCACTCCTGAAACAACGCGATGCGTCCACGCGCACGCGCCTCTTCGCGCAGACGCGCTGACATTCGTCGCTCAAACTTCGCATGCGCCTCGTAGTTTTCGAGAAATAGATAAAACGACAGCAGTCCGAGCACGCGCGTTATCTGCGCCGCACGCCACCAGCCGCGCCAACCGATTCCCTCCCGCGCGTTCAACGCTTGCGACGCCTCCGTCTCCGCATCGCCGCTGACAGGAGCAGCGACAGGCCGCGCAATCGCGTGAGCGACGCCGTTCACCGCGCGTTGCGTTCCATTCGCTTTCGAGGCGAGACGTTCGTCCGCCGACGATGGTACGACAAGCGACAAAGTTTCGCCTGCGCTCTCGTTGCGTTCGTGGACGTTAGCGCCCGAGCGTCGAAGTTCGTCAACGCGTTCGCTGTTCGACGCGTCGGGTTCGGTTATAGTTTTTCGTTCGATGGCTGCCATGATGTCTTGAATCTTAAATAATACTTGTCGCAATCCGATTGCTAAAGTTCTGAAAGCATGTCTTGAAAACTGCGCGCTCGCCACAAAGCATAATGGAAAATTTCATTCTCTACCAATCACCTGACTGGACGAAAGCACCGTCTGAAACATGCGACCGACAAAATTACGCGCCCACTTGAAGGGGCGCTTGATGATTGTGTCGCAGGTCGCTTCGCCATGTGTTTCAGAACTGCTTTTACCCGTCTAAACCACCGTGAGCGAGCGGCGCACGCTGCTTCTTTCAAAGTAACGGAGGGCGCGTTGCATGTCGTCGTTTATCTGCCGCTTGAGTTGGTCAACCGACTCGAACTTACGCTCGGCTCTCAGTCGATAGAGGAAACGCACGCGCACGACATCGCCGTATAAATCCCCGTCCCAATTCATTACGTACGTTTCGACCGAAGGTTCGGCATCATTTTCAAACGTCGGGCGCGTGCCGACGTTGGTCAGGCTGCGTCGCCAGTTGCCTTCAATTAAAGTCGCTGTGACATAAACTCCGCTTCTCGGTATGACACGATTCTGCGGTTGGAGGTTGGCTGTCGGGAAGCCTATCGTGCGCCCGCGTCGCGCGCCCTGCACGACGCGTCCTTCGACTCCGTAAGGACGACCGAGCATCCGCCGCGCGAGATTGACGCGGCCCTCCGCCAGCAGTTCGCGGATGCGACTCGAACTGATGCGCTGACCGCGCAGACCTACTTCCGGCACTTCCTCCGCATGAAAACCGAGTCGCTCGCTCACCTCTCGCAGAAGTTCGATATTGCCCTCGCGTCGATAGCCGAACGCGAAGCCGCGTCCCAGATAAACCTCTTTCGCCTGCAAACGTTCGCGCACCACGTCGCGCAAAAACTCCTCCGCGCGCACCGACGCAAACTGCTCTGTAAAACGGACGACGATTGATTGCTCGATGCCGAGTACGCCGAGCGCCTCAATCTTCTGGTCGAAGGTTTGCAGGAGCGGCGGCGCGGACGCGGGATGCAGCACGGCGCGCGGATGCGGGTCGAAAGTTATCACGGTCGGGATTGCGCCAATCGCCCGCGCGCGTTCGACCAGCGTCCGCATAATCAACTGATGTCCGAGATGCAGACCGTCAAACACGCCGAGCGTCAACACCGTCGGGCGCGCAATCTCCGCATTATCGGTTCCGTGAAATAAGCGCATAAAAGCAGAGGTCAGAGGGCAGAGGTCAGAGGTTAGCATCAGAATATTTTTACTGACCTCTAACCTCCGACCTCCGCCCTCTACAAAGTGATTTCCAGTCCATCGTAGGCGAACTCAACGCCGTCAGGGAGGAGGGCGGAGTCGCGTGCGTGTTTGATGTCGTGTGCGATGTGTGTCAGGTACGCGCGGCGCGGTCGGAGTTCGGCGATGTATGCGAGCGAGCGTTCGAGCGAGAGATGCGTCGGGTGCGCTCTGAGGCGCAGGCAGTCGAGCAGGAGCACGTCGAGGTCGCGCAAACCGTCCATCGTCGCGGGTGGAATCTCGTTCAAATCCGTGGCGTAGGCGAAATCGTTAAAGCGATATGCGACGACGGGCAGACGACCGTGAATCACTTCGAGCGGCAACACCTCCAAGCGCGGCGAGAGCGAGAAGGGCGCGCCCGCGACGACCGTGTGCGCGACGACCTGTGGCAGACCGCCACCATAATGCGAAGGCTCGAAGACATATTGAAAGATGCGCCGGATGTCCTTCCACGCGCGTTCGTTGGCGTAGACGCCGAGCGCGCCGTGCCGGAAGTTCAAGGGGCGAATGTCGTCGAGGCCGAAGATGTGGTCGGCGTGGCAGTGTGTGATGAGCACGGCGTCGAGTCGGCGCAAACCTTGACGCAGGGCTTGTTGTCGGAAGTCTGACGAAGTATCGACGAGCACTGTCTGCCCGTCGTGCTCGACGAGGACGGAGACGCGCAGGCGTTTGTCGCGTGGGTCGTCGGACGTGCAAGTTTCGCAGTCGCAACCGATGGAGGGCACGCCCGTCGAAGTTCCCGTGCCGAGAATCGTAACTTTCATGATTGGTGAATGACGAATGGTAAATGGTAGACGAATAACCGCTTTTATCCATTTATCGTTTACTATCCGCCTGCTCTTACCTGCCGCCGGTGATGTCGCTGCCGGTGAAGCCGCGCGGGCCACGACCGCCGCCGCCAGCGCCGGGCGTGCCGGGTCGCGGCGTGGAGAGCGCGACGAACTGCATGCGTAGTTCGGCGAGGAGGCCGTCGAAGATTTGTTCTTCCTGCGCCGAGAGATTGCCGTTGGTCTTCTGTCGCAGCGTGGCGAGAAGGTCGATGCAATGCTTGGCGAGCGGGAGGTCGATGTCGTGTGCGCTCATGCCGGGATGTTCGGTCATGCCCATCGCCGCCGCCGCAGGCGAAGCGATGAACATAACGAGATTGACGAAGGCCGTCGGGTCGCCGCCCGTCTGCGGTTCTTCCCTCTCCACGGCTGCTGTCGCGGCGGGCGACGCGTCCTGTGCCGTTGCGGAAGGCGACGCGGGTGGCGTCGTCGCCGCGACGGACACATCGGGCGCGGCGGCAGTAGCGACGGGCGAGTCAGGAACGCGGCTGTCTGCCGTCGCATCGGAAGTGACGGTGTTGGTGGTCGCAGGTTCTTCTTCGCGCTCGATGTCGCGCGGCGTGCCGTCGGTGTTGAAGAGGCGGCGGTCTGTAATCTTGAAAGTAGGTTTTTCTTCGCTCATCGTGAGTATTCACACGCGCCACTGCGCGTCTGCGCGGAGTGGCTTCCCGACATCTGGATTTTAGGCTTTTACTTGCTGATGGATGGTAGCACCCCTCTCCGCGCGGTCGCAAGAAACCACGAATGCTACAATAACGGCGCGGCTCTCGCGTGGCTTCCGAGAATTAGAGTCGAAGCGACGGACAAATCTAAACAACTGTGATGCGCTCAATCTTTCTCTATGCTTGCGTGGCGTTTGGTCTGCTCGTCAACTCCGGCTGCGGCGCTTCACACGAAGAACGCGCCGGAGCGCGAGACGAACGCAACCAAGCGACACGAATGGCTGACAGTAACACCGCCGCGCAGACGACACGCAACGACGCCACGCCGCGACCGACCGACCGACGGCGACGAGATTGCACGTTTGATGAAGGCGATGGAAGCCGTCAAGCCGCTACACGAACCGATGGGGAAACCCGGCCCCGTCGATTGGCTGGCGAATGTCGAAGAAGCGGGGCAGACTTTTCAGGAATACATCCACAGCCGACCGTCGCTTCCAGAAGGCCGTCGCCGCGTGCTCTACATTCAGCCGCTCGGCGCATTCACGCAGGAGCAGCGTCGCATCGTCGCGCTCACGGGTGAGTACATGAAGCAGTTCTTCAATCTTCCCGTCGTGATACGAGACGACCTGCCGCTCTCACTGGTTCCAAAAACGGCACGCCGCCCCGCGCCCGGAACCGTGCTTGCCAACTCAAGCGATTCTTATCCGCACGAATACGAACAGCTTTTGACGGGCTACGTCCTCAAGGAGATTCTGCGACCGCGGCTCCCCGAGGATGCCGCCGCGCTCATCGCCTTCACTGCTTCCGACCTGTGGCCGTCCGACGACATGAATTTTGTTTTCGGACAAGCGTCGTTTACGGAGCGCGTCGGCGTCTGGTCGCTCTTTCGTTTTGGCAATCCGTCGGCAAGCGCAGACGAGTTTCGGCTCTGTCTCTTGCGAACCATGAAGCTCGCCACGCATGAGACGGGGCACATGTTTTCGATGCGCCACTGCACCAAGTATGAATGCAACATGAGCGGCACGAATCACCTCGCGGAGACAGACCGCCGCCCCGTCGATGTCTGTCCCGAATGTATGGCTAAGGTCTGTTGGGCGACCGCGCAAGACCCACGTGAGCGTTACGAGAGATTGGCGGCCTTCTGCGCGGCACAGGGACTTAAAAACGAACAACGCTTCTTTGAAGCGGCGGCGCGAGCCGCAACCCGCATCTGAACTCCGCGACGCGAAACGTCGAACTCGGAGACGTTTCTGCACCATCGCTGTCAGCATTTTCGTCCGGTGTCGGTGCGTCTTTCAGAAATTTGTCAGCCATGCGAAACGCAATCCGTCGGCTCCCGCACTTGAGACTCCGGCGTTTCGACTCTACACTTATTTTTATGCCAGCAACATTCAATGATTTGGTCGCGTTGATGGCGCGGCTGCGTTCGCCCGAAGGATGCCCGTGGGATAGAGAGCAGACCTACGCGAGCCTCGCGCCGATGCTTCTGGAAGAAGCCTACGAGGCTTTCGAGGCGGTCGAGGCGGCGCGCGAGGGACGCCCCGCAGAGTTGCGAGACGAACTCGGCGACCTTCTCTTTCAGATTGTCTTTTACGCGCAGGTCGCACGCGAGCGCGGCGAGTTCACCGTTGACGATGTGACCGATGCGGTGCACAGCAAGATGGTGCGGCGTCATCCGCACGTCTTCGGCACGGCTTCGGCAGAGGATGCGGATGAAGTCTTGCGAAATTGGGAGGCCATCAAGGCCGAGGAGAAACGCGCGGCAGCCGCCGCCGCAGGAAGCGACGCGGGCGCGCAGCAGCAGGCGGAGAAAAAAACTTCGCTGCTCGACGGCGTTTCCGCCAAAGCGCCCGCCTTGATGGAGGCACATCAACTGGCGACCAAAGCCGCACGCGTCGGCTTCGACTGGCGCAACGTCGGAGAGATTTTCGATAAGCTTTACGAAGAGATTGACGAACTCCGCGTCGCCATCAAGGAACTCGACGCGAGCGACGCCGACGCGCCGAAGGAAGCGGAGGAGACGCGCGTGCGTGAAGAAGTTGGCGACCTCCTGTTCGCCGTCACTAACATCGCACGCCATCTCAAGGTCGAACCTGAAGCCGCTCTGAAGTTGACCAACCGGAAGTTTCGTCGTCGCTTTCGCTACATCGAAGAAGGCTTACGCGCACGCGGGCGCGCACTCGAAGAAGCCACGATTGACGAGATGGAAGCCCTCTGGCAAGAAGCGAAAAAACAGTAAATAGTGAATGGTAAATGGTAAACGGATAAAAGCGTTCTTTCTATTCACGATTGGGCGTAATGGATAAAAGCGTTCTTTCCAGTCACCATTTACCATTCACTATTTACCATTAACCCTTCCGATGAGGTGTGTGAATGATTGAGAATCCTTTGGGTGGCGAGAGCGTTGATGCGGGTGAGGTTGCATCGTGTCTGTGTGCTTCGTGCGGGGCGGAGATGGGCGCAGCGAAGTTTTGCCCTGAATGTGGCACTGCGGTCGAGCCACCGCATCCGACGTGTGCGGCGTGCGGCCACAGACTGGACGACGCTCCGAAGTTCTGTCCCGAATGTGGGGCGCAGTTGCCTGTCGAGGGTTAAGCGCGTGGCGAAGGCGAAGCGAATTGGCGTCTGCGTCCTTCGACGCCGCGTTAACTTCTCCCGACAATTTTCATTTCCCCGGCGACTTTCAGTTTAAGTCTTTCATCTCGGCTTCGATGGCGCGGAGCGTGCGTTCGAGCATTTCACGGTGGGTGGGCGTGGTCGCATTGTTTAATTGTTCGAGCGTGCGCGTGCGCGACATTCTGAGAGATTCCAGACGCTCGCGGCGTGCGCGCACAGCGGGCGATACTTCATAGGCTGCGCTTTTGTCGCGCGTGTGCATGTCGGTCTGCTCCAACTGGTCGGCCACCGCTTTGCTTTCCCATCCTCTTGCCATCTCGTTTCTTGCCTCCCTTCAACTCCTGCAAAATCTTCGCCGTTTCGGAAAGTTAAAAAGTCAGGAAAACGAAAGACCCGCCGGAGAGTGACAGGTCTTTCGCTCGGATTACAACCGCATGGGCGGTGTCGTGAGCACGCCTTAGTAACGGTCGTTGAGTTGCAGCGACGACAGAATATTGGTGAACGTTCGCTGGTAGTTGCGATAGTCGTCCTGCGGCGCGACGGCGGCCATGTAGAAAATGTCGCCGCTTCGCAGCATGGTCGTCACGACGGTCACGACTTCATTGCGTCCCGTAATGGGCGAAAGACCCGCGAGCGTCATGCTTAGTCCCTCGCGTCCGCCGACGTTGGCGCGAGCGTAGCTGCGACTCTGCGGGCGCAGATAGTTGTTCGATTGCAACAGGTCGTTGATGTACTGGTCGGTCGCCTGTCGCAAGTTGGTGCTCTGCTCACGGTCTGTGCCGAACATCACGCCATGCGTGATACCACTCTGGCCGTAAGCACCTTCGGGCGCGTAGGTGGCTCCGTTCTGGTTGCCGAACTCGCGCCAGTTGTCGGGCACGTTGACGCGGAAAAGGTTGGTGCCCGCCGTGCGATAACGCGTCGAAGGATAAGCGACGCGCTCGCCGCGACCGTAGGTGTCGTCGGGGTAGCGGTTGTCGTTCGGATAGCGCGTGTCGGTGGTCGTGCCGCCCGACGGGTAACGCTGACCGCTACGCGCAATCTCTTCCATCGAGCGTGCGCGGGGCATACCGCGCAGGCGTGCCTGCACGTTGCGAAATTCGCGCGAGTCTGCGGCTCGACTTGAGTTCACGCGCAGCATTGCGGCTTCCTGATTAATGCGCTCGTAGCGATTGCCGGGGTTCGGGTGGCTCGACAGCCATTCGGGGCCGCCGCTGCCGCCGCCCTGTTGCTGGATGGTGCGGAACATGTTGGCGAGGTCGCGCGGGTCATAACCCGCACGCGCCATAATCTGTGCGCCGAGAATGTCGGCCTGCGTCTCATACTTGCGGCTGTATTTCAACGCGCCCGCGCCGAAACCAATCTGGCTACCTGCGCCGATGATGCCGCCGATAGGGCCACCGATGACGCCGCCGAGAACCTGTCCGAGCACCGAGCCGATTTGATATTTCTGCGTCTCGGTCGCCTGCGCCGTCGCATGCCTGAGCGCGACGTGGCTGATTTCATGAGCCATCACACCCGCCATTTCGCCTTCCGTGCGCGCGGCTTCAATCATGCCTCGATTGACGTACATGGGGCCGCCCGGCAGAGCGAAGGCGTTGATGTCACGCGCGTCGATGACATCGAACTCGTAACGAAATTCAGGATGACCAAACTCGCTCGGAATTGCTGAGACGAGTCGTTGCCCAACCTGTTCGACGTAGTTGTCGATGTAGCCGTCGCGCAATATGGGCATCTGTTGTTCGACTTGCTGCTTGGCCTGTTGTCCGGCCTGTACGTCGGCTCTAATGTCGTACCTGTTCTTCGGCACTTCGATTCTGGTCTGGCCGAGCGCCGCACCGAGCGGCATCGCTAAAATAACGAAAGCCACCAGCCACGTCGTCAAATTCCGTGCGTGGCGATGATTAATAATTGTCATTTTTCCCCTCCTTCAAAACGCCTTCCGAAGAGCGCGCTCACTTGCATACGGTGAAACTGAAAAGCGACGCGTCCCTGTCGATAGTGCAGAGGGCGCGTCGCTTAATGTCGAAGACGTTCTCCCTCTACCAAATAAAACCGCCAATCTGCTTTCCGCAGACGCTCACAGCAAGGGAGAGAGCATCAATTTCCGTCAATTCGGAGCCGCTAATAAACGCCGTCGGCTCATTCGTCCGGCAATCTTTAGATGAGTTTCAACACCTGCGAGTTGGCCTCATTTACGAGCGACGACGAGGCCGTCTCTTTCGTGGAGGCGTGACATTTCCTTTACGAATTGATGGTTTTTGCTCCACTCCACGCGCGGCGGCGTCGTCTAGCCGTACAGTCGTCGCGGACGCCGGACGCGGTATCGAAACGGCGACAAATGGCGATGTGACCGCCTGTGTTGTCCTGTCTTCGGACGCCGGACGCCGCTCGCTCGGATACACAGCAAGAGTAGTGCCATCGCGCCGGATTTTGTCGATGGAGATGCTGTAGCCGCCCGTCGTCTGCTGCCCCTGATAGACAACCACGACGGCACGCGTGTTGAAGTTAATATCGGGACGCGGACGCTCCTCGCCGATGACGAGCCACACGCGTCGCCATTCATCTTCATCCGTGACGAGCTCGACCGCGCGACCGCCTTCGTGCGCGCTCAACACGCCCTGCGCCAACAGCGAAAAATCGACCGCATTCAAAGCATCATCCCTCGCATCGACGGCGGGCGACGTGGTGCCGCTCACGCGTCCGGCATCGCCGACGAGTGCCATGCGGATAATCTTGATGGGCGGCGAACCGTAGCTCAAGAGACGGTCGTGAAATTCTCCGAGACGAAACGACGCGCCCAACTCCGCGCGCCATTCCTCGCGCAATTTCAGTATCTCCATCTTGCCGAGCGTGTAGACGAGATAGGTCGGGTCAACCGTACCGCGTCGTGCCTCGCGTTCGGCGTTGACCCGCGCCTGATAGCCCTCGCGCATAAAGAATTCGACGCCCGCTTCATAACTCATCCCTTCCGTATGCATCCGTAGTCCGACCAGATAACGACACAGGCGCAGCAAGGCGAGATTCAACTGTGCGAGTCGCAACTTAGGATTGTTACCACCGAAACCTTCGTCGAGCATCATCTGCTCGCAGTAATGCGCCCAGCCTTCGATGAAACTTGCGGAGCCGAGCACGGCGCGTACGCGCGAAGACGAATTGCGCGCGGCCAGCAGTTGATAGTAATGCCCCGGATAAACTTCGTGGATGGAGATGACGGGCAAGGCATAACGATTATAAAAACCGAGGTGTTCGTTACGGCGTCGCTCGTTCCAAGAAGAGTCGGGCGGCGTCACGTAGTAGAAAGCCTCTGTCGCCACGCGCTCAAACGCGCCCGGCGCGTCCATCGAAGCAAAACTCGTCGCACGCGCATATTCGGGCGTCTCCGCCACCGAGAGATTTTCGCGCGTGGGCGGCGTGAGAATCTGCTGCGTGCGGACGAAGGCGCGGATGCGGTCGAGTTCGGCGCGGGTCTCGCCGACGAGACCGCCAGCCGTCGGGTGCTCGCGCCCCAGAAGTCTCAACGCCGCAGCGACCCCTTCGCCTCTGGCAATCTCCTCGGCAAGACGACGCATCTCCTCCTGCGTGCGCCGTAGTTCCTTTTCGCCTTCGCGGATGAGTTGAGCGGGCGCGGCATCAATCATCTCCTCGTAGAGAAGTTTGCGACGAAACGTTTCCGCGCCGATGGCAAAATCGCCGTTCGAGCGCGGTAGCAGGTCACGTTCTAACCATTCGGCAAACGAGCGGAGTGCGACGATGACAGCATCATTGGCGGCATCGAACTGGTTGCGACGCTCGGCGCTCAGACGCCCGCCGCCCGCGCGTTGAAACATCTGCGGCACGACGCGCGTGAAGTAGTCGATGCTGCCGCGCACTTCGGCGAGCGCCATTTCGGTGTAGATGCGGGGCGGCGCGTCGAGATTCGCGCGTGCTTCTTCGAGCAGGCGTGGGATTTGGCGTTGGCGCGCGAGCAATGCGTCGAGACGTTGTTCGACGGGCGCATAGTTGCGCTTGAGGATGTTATCGACGCCGGAAGCCGCCAGACGATTGTAAAGATTCGCATCGCGCTGCCACATTCGCGTCTCTTCGAGTTCGAGCAGTTGTGCACGCGCGTGCGATTGCAGCACAAGATAGTCGTAGCGCGCATCGGTCGAGAGTCGCCATTCGGGAAGGCGCGTGAGTTCGGCGAGCGTGGCGCGTAGGCGTCGAACTTCGCGTGCGACGCTCTCGCGGCTACGTGATTCGAGCGACGCATCATGTTGATGGAGTCCGAGCGCGGTGGCGCGGGTCGGGTTGAATTCGTAATAACCCTCTAAGTATCGGCTGGCGATGGCGGCGAGGCGTGCGTCGCGGTCGCGCGTCGTTGCGGCGGTGGCGGCGGCGGAAGTGCGGCGTTGCGGAAGCGTGCCGCGCGTGAGTCGCGCGCGTTGCTGCGGCATGGGCGTCGCGGCGGCGTTGGTTTCACAGTTAAAGCAGAACGTGGATGTGAAAACGACGAGCGCGAGAAGCGGCGCGAAAAGCTTCCTTTTCATCAAGACGAACCATCTCCGAAGAATTTAATTAGGAGAGCACAACGTTAGAATTTGAAGAGAAACGACCGGGGCGAGATTAACACAACGAGTGCGAGCCGTGCACTAAAGAAGGCAAAAGGCAAAAGATAAAGGCAAAAGTGAAGAAACAGGACTCGTCTGCTTCTTCACTTTTGCCTTTTAACTTTTAACTTTTATTTGCGCGGCTCAATCTGCTGGTTAATCCAGCGCGTCAAATCGTCGAGCGCGGTGATGCGGTGATTCTCGCCCTTCCAGACACGCACCATCGAGACAATCAGAAAGACGAGCGCGGCAATCGAAAAGAGCGAGCCGCCAAAACGGCTGCCGGGGACGAAGCGAATGATACTAAAGAGCAGCGTGATGGCGAGGATGACGGCTTGCAACGCCAGTCCTTGCGCGGCGTGAAAGCGCGTGCGGTATTCGCTGCGCGGAACGAGAAAGAGTTCGATTAAACCTGCGGCGATGCCGATATAAAAAGGCGCATACGGCAACACCATCGCGAGGTTTTCCGGCAGACCCAAACCGGGCAAATGACGCGACGAAGGCGGCGCGGTCGGCGCGACGAATGGCGGCATCACGGGTGGTGTCGCCGTCCTCTGCTGCGCGGGCGGCGTGTTCGAGCCGAACGATGTGTAGTTCGTCGGTGGTTGGTAGACGGGCGGCACGAAGACCGACGGGTACGAAGTCGGTATCGGTTCTTCGAGGCGTCGCGTGGCATCTTCCGTGCCCGTGTTCCGAGGCATTCTTTCCGTCGGGCGCTCACGCTTCGGGTCGTTCGTCGCCCCGGCGTTGCCGTTCATATCTTCGGTGCGCCGCAAGAAATCGGGGTCGAGCGGGTCGGTGTCGTATTTGCTTCTCTTGTCCACCATAGTCACTTCTCAAATACGCCGCAGCAGTCCTCTGAGTTCGCACACATTTAACTCTCAATGCCGCGAAAATTCAATTCCGAAGATTCAACTCTTTGAGAGACGCCGTTCGACTCCCAAACGTCGCCCGCCTTCGGTTGCCGACGACGGCGACAAAGTTTAGTTCTCAAATTCTACGGCCTTCAATCTTCGATGACCTGAAAGGAGATTCGCTCCCAACGTCCTTCCCTCTCGAAGATGTGAAAAGCGCGCAACACGCCTTCGCGCTCGCCTCTGAAACCGATAATAAAATAGACCGCTTCCGGGTAATAAGCGAGTCGCACATCGGTCTCGGAGGGCGTTGGGTCGTCTGATTGCGGGTGCGAATGGTAGATGCCGATGAGTTGTTCGCCGCGTTCGCGCATTAGTTTCGGCGCGGCTATTAAATCGTCGAGCGCGGCTTCGTACCTCACGTGCGGATGCGCCGCCACGTTTCGCAAAGGGTAGACGGTTTCGGCCACGCCGTCGCGCCCGCCAATCAACCCGCAACACTCCGACGGACTCGCCTCGCGCGCCTGTGCATACATCTCTTCCAACTGTGCGCGCCGGAGTGTGACGATGGTTTTTGCCCTCTCGGAAGAAATGAAAAAGGAGAAATGAAGAATGTCAAAAGGGAAATCGACTTCAGACCTTGTGCGATTCAAAAATAAGCGTATAGTAGGAGCACAAGTCACGCTCACTCTTTACTGAGTGAGCGCGTCTTTGAGCGGCGAAGCAGCGAGGGCTTCGCCGCTTTTCTTTTGCCCTCTTCAACTTTCTTTCGCGATTTTGATGGACAGTTCTTCCAACTGCTGTGGGTCGATGTTGCCGGGCGCATCAATCATCAAATCCGCCGCCGAAGCGGTTTTGGGGAAAGCCATCACGTCGCGGATATTGTCGATGCCGAGTAGAGCCATCAAGAGACGTTCGATGCCGGAAGCGATACCGCCGTGGGGCGGTGTGCCGTATTCGAGCGCGTCGAGGAAGAAGCCGAAACGCTCGCGCGCCTTCTCTTCCGTCAGTCCCAATGCCTTGAAGACGAGACGCTGCATGTCGCGTCGATGGATACGAATCGAACCACCAGCGACTTCGATACCGTTGACCACCGTGTCGTATGCCTTCGCGCGAATCTGTCCGAGTAGTTCCGTCTCGCCGCCTTCGATGGCGCGTTGCATGAGCGGCCAGTCTTCGTCGAGCGGCGACGTGAACGGATGATGCATCGCGTAGTAACGCCCGTCGTCCTCGTTGAAATCGAACATCGGAAAATCGGTCACCCAGAGCGGCGCGAAGGAGTTTTCCGACGCGAGTCGGTCACGCCGCGCCACTTCGTTACGCAGCGCGCCGAGGCTCGCCGCAACGACTTTCGCTTTGCCCGCGACGATTAAAACCGCATCGCCATGCTCCGCGCCCGCCGTCGCAGCCACGCGTTTGACTGTCTCCTCACCCAAAGCCTTCAAGAGGGACGACGAAAGCTCGTCGCCGAGTTTGACCCATGCCAGAGCACCCGCGCCGTAACGCTTCGCGTGCTCCTGCAACTCATCGAGGGCTTTGCGCGAAAGCGACGCGCCGCCCTTCACCACAATCCCTTTCACTTCGCCGCGCGCCGCGAGCGCCGCAGCAAACGGCGCGAAGTCCGTCCCTTGAATCGCGGGCGCGAGGTCGCGGAGTTCCATCTGGAAGCGGAGGTCGGGCTTGTCGCTTCCGTAGCGTCGCATGGCTTCGGCGTAGGTCAGACGCGGAAACGGTAAGGGCAACTCCGCGCCGACGAGACGAAAGACGCGCGCCATCAATCCCTCTACCAATCTGTAAACCTGTTCGGGCGAAGCGAAGCTGAATTCAACATCCAACTGCGTGAATTCCGGCTGGCGGTCGGCGCGTAAATCCTCGTCGCGGAAGCAGCGCGCGATTTGGTAATACTTGTCGAAGCCCGCAATCATGCACAACTGTTTGAAGAGTTGCGGCGACTGCGGCAGCGCGTAAAATTTCCCTCGATACAGGCGCGACGGCACAACGTAATCGCGTGCGCCTTCGGGCGTCGATTTAATCAGAATCGGCGTCTCGATTTCCGTGAACTGCTGCTCGTCCATGTAACGATGGATTTCCGAGACGACGCGATGACGCATCCTGAGATTCGACTGCAATTGCGGACGGCGTAAATCCAAATAACGAAACTTGAGCCGTATGTCTTCGCTCGCCAGCGTCTCCGTCGATGCGACTTCGAGTTGAAACGGCGGCGTGCGCGCTTCGTTCAAAACGAGTATCTCGCGCGCCTGCAATTCCACGTCGCCCGTCGCAATCTTCGGATTGCGTTGCCCCTCCGCACGCAACACGACTTCGCCCGTCACCGCAATCACATACTCGCCGCGCACATCCTTCGCACGCGCATGCGCCTCGCGCGCCGTCTCCTCGTTGAAGACGACCTGCGTGATACCGTCGCGGTCGCGCAAATCGAAAAACGTCAACGGCCCGAAATCTCGCCGCCGCGCCACCCAACCCATCAGCACCACCGCCGTCTGCCCGACATGCTCCGCGCGCAATCCTCCGCACGAATGCGTGCGCTGCAATTCTCCAAGATTATCCAACATAAAAAAGATGTCTCACTCGCTAACAATTTCTCCAAAGTTTATTTAGATTGACGCACGACGCCCACGATTTCATCCGGCGACAGGGTTTGTTGCTCGCCCGTCGTCATATTTTTCAACGCCACCACGCCGCGCGCTCGTTCCTCGTCGCCCACGACGGCGACAAAAGCGATGCCACGCCCCGACGCATACTTGAACTGCTTCGCCAGTTTGTCTGCCTCCGGGTAGACATCGACGCGCAAGCCCTTCGCGCGCAATTCGCCCGCCAACCTCAACGCATCGCCCGCCGCATCTTCATTCCAGATTGTGACCATCAATTCCGCCGGAGCGTCGGCGAGCGTCGGCGGAAACATCTCGCGCTCCGTCATCACGACGATGATGCGTTCGAGTCCCAGAGAGAAGCCGCAGGCCGGAACTTCTTTGCCGGAAAACATCCCGACGAGATTATCGTAACGACCGCCGCCGCCGAGGCTCCCCGCCAAATCAGGCACGTTGATTTCCATAATCGCGCCCGTGTAATACGACAGCCCGCGCGCGAGGCTCAAGTCAATACGAATGCGTGCGCCCGCGCTGCTCGCTTCCGCATAACGGAGGATGGAACGCAACTCGTCCGCGCCACGCGCGCCCGTTTCATGTCTGCCGACAAACTCGACGAGACGACCAAGCACGGCGGCGTTGATAGCCTCATTCTCCGTCTCCGCGTTGTCGTCCGCGACGAGATGCGCGGCGTGTTCAAGCGAACTGACGGCCTCAAAAAAGTCGAGCAGATTCTTCCCCGCTTCTTCGTCGATGCCGCGCTCTGCAAACTCTTTCGCCACTCCCTCGGCACCGATTTTATCAAGCTTGTCGAGCGCGACCAGCGCATCTCCATGCTTATCGGCAGAGACGCCCGACGCATCGAGCACGCCCGCGAGCGCCTGTCGGTGGTTGAGGCGAATCGTGAAATTTTTGAAACCCAAACCCGTCAGCGCATCGCTCGCCGCCGCGCAGAGTTCGGCTTCGACGACGGGCGAGCGCGAGCCGATGGCGTCAACGTCGCATTGATAAAACTCACGGAAGCGACCGCGCGCCGGACGGTCTGCGCGCCACACGGGTTGTATCTGGTAACGCTTGAAAAACCTCGGAAGACGTTCGCCGTACTCCGCGACGACGCGCGCAAGCGGCACGGTCAAATCGTAGCGCAACGCGAGATCGGCCTCGCCCGTCTTTTCCTGTGCGCCGCGCTTGAGGATTTTGAAGATAAGCTGGTTGCCCTCTTCGCCGTACTTCCCCATCAGCGTGTCGATATTCTCGACCGCCGGAGTCTCCAACGGCTCGAACCCGTAACGCTCGTAAACCTCTTTGATGATGCGTATGACGTACTCGCGCCGCCGGACATCGGCAGGCAAAAAATCGCGCATACCCCGCGCCGGTTGTGTGTTTGCCATAATAGTAAGCAGTAAGCAGTAAGCGGTGAGCGGCGAGCAGTAAGACGGCAAGTTTTTAACTGCTTACTGCTCGCCGCTTACTGCTCACTTTTGTATTGCTTCGTGTAGCCGATGTAGTTTTGCCAGAACACATCGAGGTCGGCGACTTCGGCGTCGGTTAGTTGTCGTTTCACTTTGGCGGGCACGCCCACGACGAGCGAGTGCGGCGGAACAATCGTGCCGGGCGAGACGAGCGCGCCCGCCGCGACGATTGACTTCGTGCCGATGCGTGCGCCGTCCATCACGACCGAACCCATGCCGATGAGGCATCCGCGTTCGACGTAGCAACCGTGCAGTGTCACGTTATGTCCGACGGTCACTTCGTCTTCGAGAATGGTGGCGTGTGTGCCGTTGGCGACGTGGATGACGGTGCCGTCCTGCACGTTCGTGCGGTCGCCGATGCGTATGTAATAGACATCGCCGCGCACGACGGCGTTGAACCAGACGGAGGATTGCTCGCCGATAACAACGTCGCCGATGATTTGCGCGCTCGCCTCGACGTAGGCGGTCGGATGAATCTGCGGATGCTTGCCCTGAAAAGGTCTAATCATATTGTTTCGCGCGGCAGCAGACACAGGCCGCTGCGCCCTCCGCTGATGAAAGCAAAAACGTTAGCACGCGCTCTCGCCAATGGCAAACTATGCCGGAGCGGAGAGGTCGCGGTAGGCGAAACTCCGCTCGACGGAAGAGAATGTTTTGCCGTCAACTTCGGCGTAAGGGTAGATGAAATAGTTGAGCGGGTCGCCTTGCTGGCGCGGCGCGAGCAGGAGGTCGCGTCCGAGCGTAAACTCGACGCGGTTTTCGTCGTGAGCGCCGAAGAAGTATTCGCGTTTCGAGGGATTCTTGGCTGCCTCCGAAGCATCCACGGGAACCCAACCAGTGCCCTTCAAATAGAACTCCGCCCAACAATGATAGCCGCTCACCTGTCCCGCGCCGCGCTCCTCCGGCAGCGGCAGGCCGATGGCGAAACGCGCGGGGATGCCGACGGCGCGTGCGTAGCCGATAAAGATGGCGTGGAAATCGGTGCAGTTGCCGCGCCGCGCATCGCACGCGTAGTAGATGTCGCCGCGACCCCAACCCTGTCCGGTCTTGTCATACTTGACGGTGGCGACGATGTGATTATAAATCGCGCGTGCCTTCTCCAAATCGGTTCGCGCGCCTGCTTCGTCAACCACTTCGCGCGCCCACGTTCTGATTTTATCGTCGAGCGGCACCAAGCGTTCCGGTTCCAACCAACCCGCCACGTCCGAAGTTATTTTTGCTTGCGCGCCGACGTGGTTGGCCTGTCGGAGTCGTTCCTGTATGTGCTCAAGACGTGTGGCGCGGAAGCGCATGTTAACAGTGAAACTCTTTTGCTGCGGGTTTTTCAGGTTGATGTGGAGAACGCGATTTCCATGCTGCGCCTTGTGAATGCGATACGGATACGGCGAGTCGATTTGCAATCCCTTTATCTTTTGAAACGGGTCGTCGTGCGGCACGGGAATCCAGAGATTCACTTCGCGCGCGCCCGTCGGAATGTCTTTAATCGTTGCTTTGTATTCGATTTCAACCCTGCGTTTTTTCGGCACGACGCTGCCCGCGTCCGCGCGTACAACCCCAAACGAGAGCAACAACAACAGCGTCAGCCAAACAGACGGACGCAAACCGAGAACTGTTTTCGACATCTTCTCCTCCTCCGCTTCGCACATCCTCGTTCGGGGATGCGAAGCACAAACTCCTCCATCGGCACACGCGCCAACGCTTGTGTGGATGCGAAGTTCGACAAATGCGTTTATGGATTTTCGGAGCGCGCCCGCCGCTCCGACCGGAGGAAGGATTCGGTTGGCGTGCTCAGCGAGTTACATCATGGTGTCGCAAAACTTGCGCTCTCCACGGAGAGCCGATTCATTTCTTCATGGTTTTCTCCTTGTTCTTTTTCTTTCTCATGTAGAACTCAACCCAGGATTAGCCACAGAGACACAGAGATATACAGAAGGTGGAAAGGTCAAAGGGGCAGAAGATTAAGAGAGGAAGTAATGAAAGGGAGCGCACGGACGCCCGTCCAGTTGTTTTCCTTTCAACGTTTTCGCGTTGTCCCATTTCCCCTTTGTCCGTCTCTGTGCCTCTGTGCCTCTGTGTCTCTGTGGCTAATTTCGGTTTTCAAATACGTCTTTATTCTTCGCCCTCGCGCAGTTTTTCGAGGACGGAGAAATCTTCGAGTGTCGTCACGTCGCCGGAGACCGAGCCGCCCGAAGCGATTTCGCGCAGGAGCCGTCGCATGATTTTGCCGGAACGAGTTTTGGGCAGTTGGTCTGTGAAGCGTATCTCTTCGGGACGCGCGAGCGCGCCGATTTCTTTGGCGACGTGTTCGCGCAGCGTCTTCTTCAACTCCTCTGTCCCTTCGCGTCCGCCTTCGAGCGTGACGAAGGCGATGATGGCGGAACCCTTCAACTCGTCTGGACGCGCGACCACTGCCGCCTCCGCCACCGTTTCGTGCGAGACGAGCGCACTCTCGACTTCGGCTGTGCCGAGACGATGGCCGCTCACGTTAATCACATCATCGACGCGACCCATAATCCAGAAGTAACCGTGCTCATCGCGGCGTGCGCCGTCGCCCGTGAAGTAAACGCCGTCAATCTCTGACCAATACTGCTTCCGGTAGCGTTCGTCGTCGCCCCAAATCGTCCGCAGCATCGAAGGCCACGGACGCTTGATGACGAGATAGCCGCCCTCGTCTGTGCCGACGCTGTGGCCGTCTCTGGTCTGGATGTCGATTTGGATACCGGGGAGCGGCCTCGTCGCCGTGCCGGGCGTGGTCGGCGTCGCACCGGGCAGAGGTGAAATCATGATAGCGCCCGTCTCTGTCTGCCACCACGTATCAACAATCGGGCAACGACCCTTGCCGATAATCTCTCTGTACCACATCCACGCTTCAGGGTTAATCGGCTCGCCCACCGTGCCGAGCAGACGCAAACTTGAGAGGTCGTGGCGGAGCGCCCATTGTTCGCCCCATTTGATGAAGGCGCGGATGGCGGTCGGCGCGGTGTAGAAGATGTTGACGCGATGCCGTTCGATGATTGACCAGAAACGGTCGGGTTCGGGATGGTTGGGCGCGCCTTCGTACATGAGCGTCGTCGCGCCGTTCGATAGCGGGCCGTAGACGACATAACTGTGACCCGTGACCCAACCGATGTCCGCCGTGCACCAGTAGGTATCCTCGTCTTTGAGGTCGAAGACCCACTTGGTCGTCAGATAGACTTGCGCGAGATAGCCGCCCGTCGTGTGGAGAATGCCTTTGGGTTTTCCGGTGGTGCCGGAGGTGTAGAGAATGTAGAGCGGGTGTTCGCTGTCGAGTTCTTCGGCGGGACAATGCGCGTCCACCGTCTCGACCAACTCATGCCACCAGTAGTCGCGCCCCGTCTGCATGTGTACCTCGCTGCCCGTACGCTTGAGCACGATGCAGCCCTCGACGGTCGGAGTCTCTTTGAGAGCTTCATCAACGGTGGCTTTCAGTTTCACTTCTGCGCCGCGACGAAAACCGCCGTCGGCGGTAACGACGAGTTTGCAGCCCGCGTCGTTGATGCGGTCAATCAAGGCCGAAGCGGCGAATCCGCCGAAGATGATGGAATGCGTCGCGCCGATGCGTGCACAGGCAAGCATGGCGATTGCCAACTCAGGGACAAGCGGCATGTAGAGCGCAACGCGGTCGCCCGTCTTGATGCCCGTGCGCTTGAGCACGTTGGCGAAGCGGCAGACTTCACGATGGAGTTGCTGGTAGGTGAGCGTGCGTTGTTCGCCGGGTTCGCCTTCCCAGATGATGGCCGCCTTGTTTTTGCGCGGGGTGTTGAGATGGCGGTCGAGGCAGTTGTAGGCGACGTTGGTCGTGCCGCCGACGAACCACTTGGCATGCGGCGGTTGCCAGTCGAGCACACGCTCCCAACGTCGGAACCAGTGGAGTTGGTCAGCGACCGTCGCCCAGAAGGTTTCGGGGTCGCGTTCAGCGTCGGCATAAATCCGTTCGTACTCCTCCATCGAGCGGACGTGCGCGTTCGCGGCAAACTCCGTCGGCGGCGGAAACAGACGCGTTTCGTGCAGGATGGATTCGATGGCGTTGGAATTCGGATTCGTATCCTTCGTGGACATAATCTGTAGCCCCTCAATTTTGATTGTGAACTAAAGATACCTACCCGACAGCAAAAGGTAAAAGGTAAAAAGCCAAAGTGACGAAGAAAACAACTGTTCTTTGCTCACTTTCGCCTTCGTCGGTTCGTATAAAGATGTCTGCGCGTGGAAGTTATGTTGCGGCGTCGGCGGAGCAAGCGGTATAAATCACCGAGACTTCTCAAACGTGTTGCGAACAGATAGACACCGACGTGGCGCGAGGTCTGATAGATATTGCGTCGTTGCGGGGCGTTAGTAAGGTAAGACATACAGGGTCGAAGGCGACGTGAGACTCCGTTGGTCGCGCCGGACAGATGCGCCGCGCGGGCGGCAGGGACGCGTCGCAAGGAGAGAATTTGTTAACACTTCACCCCGCCCGCAAGCACGTCGCAAACTGCCCCACGCGGCGGGGTTTACGGACACAACCTTGAGAGGATATTGAGACGATGGCGACGCACGACAACACTGCCACAGCCCTCCTCGCCGCCGAAGAAGGCCATGCTCACGCCGCACCCGTGCCCGCCACGCTCGCAGCGACGGCGGTGTTCCCGTCCTTCAAGTTCGACCGGATGTTCCCCGACATCAAGGACACTACGCAGGGCGCTGACGCCGAACAGAAGGTGCGGGCACTAATCGCTTTGGGGACGGTCATGGACGCCGTGTCGCCGCCGGGTCATGCCAACGGCAACCATTCGGAAGATTCATTGATTCCGGCGGGCTACACGTATCTTGGGCAGTTCATCGCCCACGAAATTACCTTTGACGGAAAGATGGAAGAGGTGTTCACGACAGAAGTGAATCCGGCGGACGTGCCCCAATGCTGCTCGCCCACGCTCGACCTCGACAGCCTCTACGGAGGGAAGCCGGACAAGGAGAACGGCAGGCTATACCAAGCTGACAACGTTCGCATGAAAGTCGGCGAAACATCCAACAGGTCTCATTGGCCGCGGACGCCTCCCTTAGACTTGCCGCGCACGTTGGTGGAAGGTAACCCTGTACCGCAGGCGACGATTGGCGACCGCCGCAATGATGAGAATCTACCGACCGCGCAGACGCACGTCGCCTTCATCAATTTTCACAACAAGGTAGCCGACTGGCTCGACGCCGAGAATGCCAAAAAAAGTCTTCCTCGCGCTTCCTTCGAGGAGGTGCGCGAGTTGGTCATCCGTCACTTCCAATGGATTGTCCTGAACGACTATCTCCCGCACATCGTCAACGAAGTCGTCCTCAGGCAAGTCATCAGCGACATGCGGAGCAATGGCGGTCAGGCTCGATTTTTCACGCCGCGCGACGGAGGCGGTTTATACATGCCCGTGGAGTTTTCCGTCGGGGCTTTTCGCTTCGGTCACAGCATGGTGCGTAGTTTCTACGACTGGAACTACTTCCACAAGACCAAAACCCACTTAGGAGCCGCTTCCTTAAGGGAGTTATTCAGGCAGACGGGCTTTAGCGGCGACCTCGGTCTTCTGGATAAGCTGAGCAGCGAATGGATCATAGACTGGAAACGCTTTTACGACTTCTCCACATCAGCGACGCGCCCCAACTTTGCGAAGAAGATTGACACCACCTTTGATTTCAGGCTCGGCGACATCAAAGGTTTCCGTCATCCGCAGCAGGGCGGGCACTCAGAGGAGATGTTGAAAAGTTTCCGCCCGCTCCCCGTACGCAACCTGCTTCGCGGGTTCGCGTTGAGGCTACCGAGCGGTCAGGACATAGCCGAGGTGCTTGGGCTGAGCGGAACGCTGTTGGCTGACGACATCGCGCAAGGGTCGCACGAAGCGGTCTTGAGGGAGCACGGGTTCCACGAAAACACACCGCTCTGGTACTACGTCTTGAAGGAGGCCGCGACGCTCGGCGAGGGCAACCGGCTCGGCCCCGTCGGTAGTCGCCTCGTCGCCGAAACTTTCGTCGGAATCATCAGGAACAGCGAGTTCTCCATCCTCGACCCCGCTGACGAGACGAAAGACTGGCGACCAATCCTCGGCCAGCGTGCGCCACACGCGTTCGACATGACCGATATGCTCGAATTCACAGGCATCGTCACTCCCATGGTTTTGAGCTAACTGTGGGTTTAATTCAAGGCGACCCGTCGCTCGGTTTTCGCGCGTCGCGGCTCGCAGACAACACCGTCATGGATGACCCTTATGCCCTTCGTGAGTCGCCCGCGACGAAAACTTCCAAGACACAAACGTGGAGAAACAAGACCATGAAGATACTCGACAGAGCCAATGCCATCAGCGCCCTCTTAACTCAGGATCAGCAAACGACAGGCGGCCTTTTGAGTCTACCGATGCAGGGCGCGGCCATCGCCGCGACCCTCGGAGGCATCAAGTCGGAGGCGTGGAAAAACTATATGTCGATTCTCGCCAGCAACGAAGACCAACTGAAGCGCCTGACAGGAAACGACGATCTATTCAACGAATCGTACGTGCGCGAGTCGAGCGCCTATCTGGTGTCGAATTCAACGTGCGGAGGGCTTACGCCGCAACGGCTCCCGCAGTTTGTAGACCCAAGAATTGACGATGATTTGTCGCCGCAGACCGACCCCAATTTCGTCAGATTCATCAACTTTGAATTCCCGGCTCCCGCCCCCAATCCGGGCGACGAACAGCCTACTTAGCCTGCTCCCTTCCCCACGCGCTGACCGTGGGGAGTCCGACGCATCACGGTCATGGATAAAGAGATGAACGAAGCACAACAGCCGGAGGGTCAGGGAGGGGCTGGACTCCTTGCGACCTACAGGGCGCTGAACGCGCGTTGGGAAGCGTTGTGTGGACGCTACTTGAAGGTAGCGTCCATGGACTCGATGTGGGTGTATAGCCGTCTGTCCAGAAGGCTCGACCCTGAGCAGGGTTGGAAGCTCCAGCTGTCGGCGACGGTTCTGACGGCGGTCGAAGTTTTGGAGGCGGTCGCGCCTCTGCTGCATAGCCGTGGAGTCTTGTTTAAGGCTCCGCGTTCGCTCAAGGAGTTGAGCAAAATCAACAGCGGGATTTACTACGGCTATAGTCAGGTGGGTAAGTTCATCACGGTCTATCCGCAGACGACGGAGGAGGCGGCGCGGCTCGCGCGTGAGTTGCACCGCAGGACACGCGGAATCGCTGCCCCATCCGTCCCCTTCAACCTGAAATTTCGCCCCGACAGTCGCCTCTACTACCGTTATGGTTCCTTCAAGGCGCTGGAATTGGTCAACCCCGACGGCTCGCGCACACTCGCCTTACGCGCGCCGGACGAAGACCTTGTGCCCGACGTGCGCGACTCGGAGAAGGCCAAGCCCGACTGGGTTCCAGACCTCTTTCCGGCGCGACGCGCACGCCGTGAGACAAAGGTTGCCGATACCCCTTTGAAAACCACTTTCCGTGCGTTCCGCGCGCTCTCGCAGAGGGGCAAGGGAGGCGTCTATCAGGCGTTTGATGTCGGTGCGTCGCCGCCGCGTTTCTGCGTTCTGAAAGAGGGACGGAGGAACGGCGAGACCGCGTGGGATGGAAGGGATGGTTATTGGAGAGTCGAACACGAAGGGCGCGTCCTCGCGTCGCTGCACGATGCGGGCGTGGCCGTGCCGCGCGTCTACTCGTCGTTTAAGGCCGAGAAGAATTTCTATCTGGCAATGGAGTTCATGGAGGGCGAGACGCTGGATGCATGGCTAGGCAAGAGACGAAGGAGGATAGAGGTGCGCCGTGCGCTGAGCTATGGCGTCCGGCTCGCCACTCTTATCTCGCAGATACACGACGCCGGATGGGTCTGGCGCGACTGCAAGCCGAGCAACCTGATGGTGACGCAAGCGGGCGTCTTGAGGCCGATTGACTTCGAGGGTGCGTGTCCGGTCGATTGCCCCGACCCGATGCCGTGGGGTACGCCCTCTTACACGCCGCCGGAGTGGTGCGACGAGTCGCGTGGACGGACGAGACTGCCCGAAGACTTATACGCACTCGGCGCAGTCGTCTACCACCTGTTAACCGGCTCGCTGCCCGACTCCGCGCCACTGCTGCCCGTCGGAAAGCTGCGACGCAATATCCCCGACGGCGCATGCCGCGTGATAGAGGAGTTGCTCGACGCAGACCCTGCGCAACGACCCGACGCGCGGGGCGCGGCACTCCGTCTGGAAGCCGCGCTCTCTTCCATGACCACTCAGCGCACAGACGGTTCACGCGAGCGCAAGATGCGTCAATCGCCCTCACGTCCCGTGCGTGCGTTTGCTAACCTACGGCTTGCGGATTCAGGGTTTGAGATTGAGACGGCGGGCGAGGTCGGCGTAGCGCGGGTCTGAGCGTAGGTCGTCGAAGAGCGGCTCGGTCGTCAGGCTGTTGAGCGAGGAGAAACGCTCCCTGTAAGCCTCTTCGAGATACATGAAGGCTTTGTCCTTATTGTTCAGCCCGATGTAGATAATGGCTCTCTCCTGTGCCGGAACGGGTCTGTCTTTTGAAAGTTCGTCGAGCCTGTCGAGCACGGCGAGTGCTTCGGCTTCTCGACCCGCCTTGCCGTAGGCGTAGCCGAGCGGGGCGGCGGCGTAGAGCGGTCGGAGGGAGTACAACTTTTCGAGCATGTCGATGCCTTCCGCGTACTTCCCTCTGGCGAGGTAGACCAACGCTTGCATGTATCGAGCACTGGTGTTGTTCTCGTCCTTTTCGAGCGTCGCGGATAAACGCTCGGCGGCCTCCTCGTAGCGGCGCGCGTAGTAAAACGCACGCCCCACGTTCATCTGCATAATCGGCGAGAACGGTTCGAGCTCTCTGGCGACCTCACTCTGCGCGATGGCTTCATCGTTGCGCCTTAACACTATGAGCAGGCTCGAATACCAGTAGTGCGCCGGAGCATAGTCGGGGTTTAGTTCGATGGCTTCGCGTAACTCCTTTTCGGCCTCCTGCCAGTTCCACTCATATCTCAAGTTAATGATGCCGAGCGCGGTGTGTGCCTCGCTGAGCGTGGGGTCACTCTTCAAGGCTTGACGCGCGGAGGCACGCGCCATCGCAATCACGTCGCTGGTCTTCTCCGGCCCGTAGGCGACGGTGGTGAGCAGCAAGTACGACTCGGCGAGTCCGGCGTGTGCTTCGGCGAAAACCCAGTCGCGTTCGATGGCCTGACTGAAGCAGTCGATGGCCTTTCTGACGTTTGTCTGGTCTCTCTTGTTTAAGTAGTTCTCGCCGCGCAGGTAGAGTTCGAGTGCTTCGGGGTCTTTCGTCTGACGCTTCGCCAGAAATTCTCTATCCTCGCGATTCAGTTGAAGGTTCATGCGCGAAGCGACGCTCTGCGTGACTCTGTTGAGCAGTGTCGTGAGGTCGGTCTTGCTGGTAGGAAACTCCTCTTCCCAGAGGCGTGTGCCGTCCGATGCATTCAGAAGACTGGCGCGGAGAAAGAGCGCATCACCGCGCCTCTCAATCCTGTTGACCATCAGGGCATCGACGCCCAACTCGCGTCCGGCCAACGCTAACTCGTCGCTCCGGCTCTCGGCGATGGACGCCTCTTTCGGCGTCTTGACCTGCAAACGCGATAGACGCGAGAGCCTGTAGCTGAGGCTTCGGCTCAATCCCATGCCCACGTCAGCCCAATCTGAATCGCCCACTTCCGTCGCTACGTGCAAGACAGCCAGAGTGCGGACTCGATTCAGCCTGCGGTAGACGAAGGCGACGGAAGCAGCGAGCAGCAGGACGAGTGCGAGCGCCGTGAGTGCGTAGAGCCTGCGCCGCTTGCGTCGTTCGGGCGACTCCTCGACGCGTGCCTTCCCTTCAAGTCTTTCGCGCAGACGGCGGAGGTCTCGGAGCAACTCGTCCGTCGTTTGATACCGCCGTTCGCGCGTCTTCTCAAGACACTTGCCGACCAGACGGTCGAGTTCGGGCAGGATGTCGCACGTCGGGATGGCAAGCGGCGGCGGTTCATACTCCCTGATGGCCGCGATGGTTTCCTCCCCGCTGTCGCGTCGGAAAGGGTTTACGCCAGCAAGCATCTCATAGAGGACGATGCCGAAACTGAAGATGTCGCTACGACAATCCAGTTCATCTCCCTGCGACTGCTCCGGTGACATGTATGCGATAGTCCCGACTATTAAGCCGAGTTGGATGGTGCGGTTGAGGTCGCCGTCGCCGCTTGCAACGTCCTGCGGCTGCCGTGTCAACTTGGCTAAGCCGAAGTCCAGAATCTTAGCCACGCCTCCCGGCGTCACGACGACGTTCTGCGGCTTGATGTCGCGGTGGATGATTCCCCGCGCGTGCGCGGACGCGAGGGCACCAGCCATCTGCTCTGCAAGGCTGAGCGCACGTCGCGTGTCGGGCGGGTCGTTGTGCAAGACGGAAGAGAGAGTTTCTCCCTCAACGTACTGCATGACGATGAACCTGTGTCCGTCAATCTCCTCTATGCCGTGAACCGCGCAGATGTTGGGGTGTTCCAGCTTGGCGACCGCCCTCGCCTCCTTCGTTAGCTGCTCCCTGCCCCACTCCCCGTCGGCAACCCTGGACGCGAGAAATTTAAGCGCCACGGGACGTTCGAGTCTGTCATCCTCCGCGAGATAGACCTGCCCTGCCCCGCCCGCGCCGAGCAGACGCACTACCTTGTACTGGCCGATAGACTGACCCGCGAGAGATTCTTGCGGACGGTCAGACAGCAACTTCCAGCCGAGACTGATGGCAGGCTGTTCTAAAAAGCCCTGATCCCTCTCGTATGCGGAGATGAGCGACTCCACCTCACTGCGTAAGGCTTCACTGTCGGAACATGCTTCGGAGAGAAAAGCATCGCGCCGCGGAGCCTCGACAAGCAAGGCTTCGTGAAACAGGTTTTCTAGTCGCTCCCAGTCTTTAAGCTCCACCACCAATCTCGCGCGCGAGCCAAGCCCGTGCCATATTCCAATCACGGATGACAGTAATCGGAGACAAGTTTAAGACGTGCGCCGTCTCCTCGACGCTGAGCCCACCGAAGTAGCGTAACTCGACCACGCGCCCCTTCCGCTCGTCGGTCGCCGACAACCTCGTCAACGCCTCGTCCAAAGCGATTAATTCGTCAGACTTTTCCGGCGAGATGGCCGCCACCTCCGAGAGTGAAACCTGTACAGCCCCCCCGCCCCTCTTGAGACGGTGACGGTCGCGCGCGTAATTGAGCAGGATGCGGCGCATGATTCTGGCCGCGATACCGAAGAAGTGTGCACGGTTCTGCCAGCGGACGTGCTTCTGATTGGCTAACCGCAGGTAGGCTTCGTTGACCAGCGCGGTTGTTTGCAACGTGTGACCGGGATTCTCCCCGTGCATGTAGTGGCTGGCGAGCCGGTGTAATTCATGCTCGACCATCGGCATCAGCTTCGCCAACGCCGCCTGATCGCCGTCACTCCACGCTAATAATAGTTTGGTGATGTCCGGGGCGGACGACATCTTTAACACTCATTTCAACATGACAACCGCAGTCGGTGTTCTCACAACCCAAGAAGACGCACGCCGCGTACAAACTCCCGCGCTAGGACGACAACGTTGAGACTCGTTTGCTGCCTCAGCCAATAAAGGGCAACGCCACTAAGCGCCCCACACCACGCCCGACACGGACGCATGCCTGACCCAGATTGAAGACACCAAGAATTTTACATTGCCCTCACGCCACCACGCAATCACAACGCACCACAACCCTTCACGGCCAAACACGCCGCACGCTATTAGAAGCATCGCTTTGCCGCTCCGGCAAAGCGATGCTTCCAGTCACAATGTGACTTTACCCATCCGTTTGCCGCGACTGGAAGCATCCCTTTGCCGCTAAGACCATAAAATGCCTTATTTTCTGTGGTTGTCAAATTCCCCCCTCAATCAAATTGGAACCATCACTTTGCCGAAAGTACAGAATGGCAGCATCAGTCTGCCGAAAGTGCATTCCTAACTTAAGCCTGTTCAACCATGCAAGGTGCTGATATATTCCTGTCTTTAATTAAGGGCTAGTAGAGTTCGGAGGAGACCAACGTGGCAACCACTATTGCTTTAGTTAATATGAAAGGTGGCGTAGGTAAAACTACTCTGGCAGTAAATCTCGCTTGGCATTTCTATCAAAATGAAAGCGCTAATGTACTCCTAGTAGATCTTGACCCACAGTTTAATGCAACGCAGTATATTATGGATTATAAGTCTTTTGAGACTCATCGTAAAAACTCCGGAACTATTTCTGAATTGCTCACTGACCCTCCTACGTTAGATGCAAGGCTGAGAAAGGTTAAAAGCAACCCAGTAACAGCTCTGCACAAAATCAAGAGTGCTGGCGGGAAGCACTTCAACCTTTTACCTGCGGAACTTAATCTTGCTTGGATAGTCAAAAACCCCGCTCAAATGGATTATAAACTCGAAAAATTATTGGAAAGATTACGCCCGGCCTATGACTATATCTTCATTGATTGTGCCCCAACTGATTCTGTCCTGACGACCATGGCCCTTACTGCATCCGATTACCTGTTGATACCTATGAGGCCCGATCGCTTCTCTATCCTTGGCTTTACGCTCCTAAACGAAACAATTAAAACTTTTCGGAGTAACTGCCCGGATCCGCATAACGTCAAGGTCTTAGGAGCGGTTTTTACACAGGTTACCGGTACTTCGGAGGTTGAGCGGCAGTCGATACTAGAACTCACGGCAGCCGCAGGTAAAGAGAACATATATCTATTCTCATCTTCACTTAAATTTTCAAATTCCTATATTCGGTCACAGCGAGACCAAACTCCTATATTTGAGACTCTATACGCTAAGGACAGATCACGGACTGCTGTCGCTAAGATTGCGGACGAATTAAAGTCTCGCATCGGCGCTCTGTCGAAAACTGCTGGAAAGGGAAAGAAATCGTGACAAAGTCAAATACACATGCCATCTTAGCTGACTTACATAGACTGTTGAGCAGTTACAGTACTGATGACTTCTTAGATGCGAGCAATTATGGGAACCTCCCGCCTGCGATGAGAGAGGCGCTTCGAGCACTCTCGCATGAAGCTGAGCCGACAGAGGCAAATGGATCCAAGCGGAAAGTCAATGCTACGACCACATCTTCACGCAAAAACCGTCAGGGTTCCCAGACTGCACCTATTTATCTGCTGGAAATGATAGAGCATTCTCCACACTTCAAAAGTCCTGCGACGATTATCACCTATGCAAAGAGCATCGGAGTCAAACTTAATCCGCGGCCTAAGGAAGGTAGAGAGAGACTGGCGAGAAGACTTGCTGCACTCATAAGTAAATTGCCTAAAGCTGAAAAAGAAAAGATTATCAGCAGCCTCTCTGGAGAAAACAATCAAACTCAGGGCTGGATTGATGTAATCCAGAGCAGAAACAAGTGAGTACTATTCTTCCAACCTCGGCAAAGCTTCGCCAGTTAGTTACTGACTATGTCACGGACAGTAGGAATATTGCGCAACAGTCCTTGGCTGTCGCTGAATCTAGCCCTTCCTTTCAAGAGATTTACCAGATATCATTAACGACCCACACCCTACTCGGAAACCTCTCAAGTCCAACACTTCGCCCACCTCTAACGCCCGCGCGAAATGTTGCGATCCGGGTTCCTATTCTTGTGAGCCTCGGTCAGCCATCGGTTGCTCAAGTAGAATTACGCCGATTCGTAGAACTAATTGCATGGGCAGTTTATTTTACTGACCATCCTGTTGAGTGGAAACTCTTCACCAGCCAACCACGGGCTGGCTTCTCTCAAGACATGCGGAAGCCTATTTCTTATGCTGCACACAGGGAACTTAGCTTCTACCTAGAATATGCTCGGGAGTTGATGGAGCCCGAGCCTTCGGGCTTAGGCATCAAAGCGGTTGATAATGTCAAACAGGCGGTAAGGCTACTTAATGCGGCGGTTCATGCAGGTGAGATGGCTAAGGCGGCAAGCAAGGTCCCCCCCCACGATGATATGTCCGAGCAATCTTTGCAGCGTTTTGCAAAAATTCATCGATTAACATTTTCCAGTTGCGGCCTTTTGCTGGCCGCTTTCCGTAGGTCTAAGTTCAATCAGTTAAGTGCCATATCCCGCGCATCGTTTGACTGGTTAATAGGAACCACACTCAGGCGAGAGGTACGAAAAGGTCCATTCGGATTGCTATAGCAGATTCGCTTTAGAGATGTAAACAGGCTCGATCTGGATGAGGTCCTTCATGAACTGACTACTCAGGTCCTCTAGCTTGCGAGGTTCGAGGAAGGTATTACAGAGTTGAATAGGTAGCGACATGTGCCAGAGTAAGGCCATCCGTGGCTATGCAATAATGGAGCGCATCTCGAATTGAGTCTTGGCTATAAAAAAATCTATACTCGTGGAATAGAAACAGTGGTAGCAACTTTCCGCCCAGAGTGATACTTTCAATTTCCCATGTCCTCACGGCACTGACTACTTCACTTCAAGCCACCTATGGTCTAACCGTTAAGTTGCTCAATTAAAGATTCAAAATTCTTCAAGTAACCTCCAGTTGCATCAGCCATTTGATATAAGTCGCCAGCTTGTACCAACTTCTCTAGTGCTTGCTGTTGCAACCCAGTTGCTGAGGGTGGAGAAAGAATTATCTGAGGCCAATTTAACTTAGCACTCCATGGAGTGTACTCAGTAACGAACTTACAAATTGTAGCCGTAGATAAAGCATATGGAGACCAACAGCGATCCTGTGCTGCTTTGATTAGCTCTCTATAAGCAGAATTGTCCGAGTGCAATGCCATCCATTTTTACGTACATAATTAGACAGGACAAAATCTACAGTAAGAATGGCATCCATAGGCGGGTGCGCGAGACGCGGCGTTTCTAGAAGTAAATTTAACCCATAATCAGTAAGTGCCCAGACCTGAGAGCGGTGGTGGAGCAGCCATAGTTTGCGAGTGAACGTAGGGATTTTGATTAGTGAACACGGCGATGTCGTCTCGCCTTGAGTTATTTCTTAGCAGTTATTTTGGGCATTATCTCTTCAAGAACACGCTTTTGCCCGTTCGGAGTAAGAGCGACTTCATCACCGTCTAGCGGACGAATCTCTTTTTTATCAATCAACCTACCAATAGCAATAGCTATATTCTGAGGCTTTTGATTTGCCGCCTGTACTTGTAGCTCTTTGCGGGTCAGGCGATTACCATTTGCATGGTTAAGAAGTAACAGTATCTCATCTGGGGCAGAAATCCCCTTTACTAGCACAAGGGGCTTACCGTCTAATTCGTGGATAATTGAGTGCTCAAGCTGGACAAGTTGAGCAATGGTATCAGCAATAACTTTTTCGTCCTTATTCCATGCAAGGCGCAAGAACTCGCCGAGCATCCACTTGCCGGCGTGAAGCACCAACATTGAGTCCATCTGATTTGCAGTATAATCTGGTGAGATATGTACTGCCCCCCGGTCAGAGCGGAACTTATAGACAAGGTCAACAACCTTAATGATGTGGTGTCTATCTTTGCTTTTGAGCGTATGCGAGAGGCTGTTGTCGAGCAGAATCTTACGAATTTCTGCCACCGTTTTGGAGTGGCTGACTCTTCCTGTATCCATTTGAAGAAGGCATCGAGATATGGCTTCGCACAGACGCCCGCTATCAAGCTCAGTCGGTTGCCAATCGCCTACGAGGAAACGTCTCTGCATTTCCTCGTAGCTCTCAATTACGATAATAGCTAAAGAGCGATCTACGACCGTTGCGAGTTCATCTATGAGTTGTTGCGAGGGGAGACGCATCTTTATTTTTTCTTGGTTGCGCCTTTCGAGGCAGCAGCAGATGTGGCTGTATTATTAAGTCCAGCTAGCTGCTCTGCGTATTCAATGCCCGTAGGCTGAATCTGAAATTTCGTTCCTTCCACGTTAATTATCTTCCCAGCCGCCTCCTTTCCTTTTAGGGCGCGTTCTACGCTGCGCTCGTTTATCTTGTACTCGAAAGCCTCATAGATGAATTTCGAGAGATTCGAGCGCGAAACTACCTTTCCGGCGTCTCCCATCGTATGGCGGATTGCCCACAATCCGAATATAGCTCTATCGAACACGCCCTTATCCTTGAGAATGGCGTGTCCGTTGACGCTCATATTCAGCCCCTTCCATCTTGCTGCCCATTCCGTAGCAGTCTTTGAAGGAGACCTACCGCGCCGCCCAGCCGGTTTTGCAGCCTTTTCAGTGCTGCCTTCGGCTGCCTTAACGCCTCTCGTATAAGTATTCTCGCCGGGAAGCCACCCCTGAGCTGTCTTAGAAGTATCGAAGACATCATTAAGAGCTGCCTGCGCTTCTCTACGCCCAGCGTTGTTAAGTCTAATGTTGTCCCCTTCACTTACAAGCGAAGAGTTTTTCGAAATCCAGTAGCGTGTATTGCCGTCATTAACTGAATTTTCATCTAGAATGGCGGTTAGAACAGACCGAGGCACGGAATCATTGCCCCGCTTTTCATGGGCGTATAGGAACAGGTAAGTAAGCCTACGCGCGTAGTCTTTCTTACTTCTTGCTTTGATGTCAGGCTCATCCAGATGCAACTGTTCATTCCTTAAGCGTAATATCTGCCCCAAACGCTCTTCGTCTGAGCCTTGTGGCAGTGGCGGAATATTCGGATTAGCCGAAGCAGTCGGGGTCTCGGTTTCGTCAGCCACTTTCGGCTCTTCCACATTAGTGTCAGAGTTTCCATTCCCTAGAGCACCACTGTTAAGGAGAAGGCGGGGGTCATCAATAATTACGTCCTTAGTAATCGGTGGACGTTGCACGCGATTGCCGATGATTCCCATGCGACTTGCGATAATCATTGATAGAGGATTACTAAGGCTCGCAAGTCCATCGTCGGAAAGCACTGTATGAAGGCTCAGGGTTTTCCTATCTTCTTCAAGATGAATGGTGTTATAGCCTAGTGCGGGCAGTTGAGTATTGCCCGAAGAGGCTGACTGTCCTGCTCCTGCTTCACCTACAGGCACTCCACAAGTGCCGCAGAAGCTAGCGTCTAGTTCTAAAAGGTCACGGCATTCACTGTTTTTACAACGAGCTTGCTTGCCGCACTTCGAGCAGAAAATGGACTTCTCTGAAAGGATATTCTGGCAATATGGACATGCTTGCATGACGAGGCTCCTTCCCCCAATTTACGGGAATTATAGAGCATCTAAGAAGTAATTTGCTAGTAATTGTGCTGGACAAAGGTGAGAGTACTACATATTGAGTTTGATATATAAGCTACGACATCTAAATAGAGGAAATTCACAGGAAGTTATGATAAGGCACACTTTCAATATAACTTGAAACGAACCAGCCTACAGGAGTGTTAATCCATCAAGAGGTGTTAGGGTTACCTCAAGTTATTTACTCATCTTCTTCTTCTGCAATAAGCACGCACACCCCTTTGACTTTTATTAGGTGCGGGTCTCGATTAGTGTACTGGCGTGCTCGTTGTCCTGTAAAATTGACTGACAACTCCTTATCATTCTTCATTTTCAAATCCAACTTGTGAATCTGTTCTACTGTATTGGTAAGCAGGAGCAGTAAGACTGCATATAGCTTCGCAGCTTCTAAGAATTCATCGGTTTTACCCCTAACAGCCTTATAAAGACCTGGAAACGGAGATTGCAGCACTTGGTAACGGGAGCCGTAACCTTCAACTGCATGTTCGAGCATTCCCATACTTAAATCGTTCATCCGGCTCGGATGAGTGCCTTGGAGTTTTTCATTTAGGAGTATCCTTTTGGCGCGCATCTCTGCTACAACGTCGGGAGAGTAACCACTGAAGTTGTATTCACTCATTACGCTCCCTCGGCTATAGCTCTCATCAGACTGTAGCTCCAAGTGCCAAACTTCGCGTCCACCTTCAACAACTTGTTTGACGGACTTTATCTGCGCGAAGACGCTATTCATTCCGTAAGCCACACCTATAGACTCTCTAATAGGCTTTCTCAAAGCTTCGATAGCTGCTGACTCCCTCGCGTTCTCAGGCACTAGGGTCATAGAAATAGTTTCAGCTCTCTCTATACGTGAAGCGTCGAAAAATTGTGGACGCCCTTCAGGAGATATTATGAGTATCATGGAAGTAGTTTTTGCTTCCACATTCAGAGCAGATTTGTCAGGTATCTTTTGAGTAGCTGTAGGCTGGAAGTCTTGCTTTCTCTCTAAGGTCGGTAATGGGCGGAGTTGTCCAAGCTCACGCTTCACTCTTCGTCTCTGGTCAGTCAGTCTGTAATAGAGATCGTTATACCCTTCTTCAGTATTCAGGACATACCACGTACCTTGTCGAAGCTCTAACGGAATATGGCTTACATGCTCAAAGGAAAATACCACCGGAATAAACTTTGAATTTCGACCTTCGGACTCGTAGAGATGTTGAGTGATGATAGCACCTTCCCATTTAGCTCCCGCGCCTTTTCCTACCGCCTCTTTACCTTCAAAGCGTCGCTTATAAACTTCGGTGCAGACCACCAAAACATAATCAGAATCTTGAATCTGATTGTGCATCCATCTCGCCCAGCCTTCAGGTGGGGAGTCTTCGTATTGGTCTATATGACAATCAACTCCTTCAGCCCTCAATCTGTCTGAAAGCTCATAAACACGATCTTTGTGCGCCCCTGAATCGTGGGTATAACTTATAAAAACTTTTGGACTATTCATAGAACCTCATTATATCGAATATCTCTGCCTTCTATAACGTAGCTTTAGATTTGCCCCGACGTTTCATAAACCTCACATTTGCCCAAAGTCAGGCAAAATTGACTGAATCATTTTACTAAAATCTCTAGCTGTCTATTCACCTCACTACTTTATCCGCTGGTGCTCTCGTTTTGCTTGACAACATCGCCATTTTTGGCGATGCTCAGTTGTGTCTGGGAGTGACACTACATTTTGAGAGGTGGAGCAGCAGTACCACATATGACGAAAGCCGTTGGTTGGCCCTATCCGGGAGGAAAAGGTGGCGTCGGAGTTTACCAAACCATTATTAACTCAATGCCACCTCACAACACATACATTGAAGCTTTTCTCGGAGCGGGATCTGTCCTCCGACACAAGCGACCCGCAAGACGCAATGTTGGCATTGATCTTGATGCGGATGTAATCCAGAGCTGGCGCGGCTCGAATATCTCAGGACTTGAAGTGATCCACGGAGATGCGTTGGAGATTCTGCATAAATGGCCTTGGCACAATGATGATTACCTACACACACTTATTTACTGTGATCCTCCATACCTCATTGAGACGCGATCATCTAAGCGGTCAATCTACCAATGCGATCTATCCAGAACTGAAGAGCACATCAGGCTACTTGAGACACTGAAAAACCTGCCTTGCATGGTAATGCTCTCCGGATACTGGTCACGGCTTTACGATTCAATAATCGGTCACTGGCGTCGGATGGATTTTCAGACTAGAAATCGTGCCGGTACGCCAACCGTTGAAACCATCTGGATGAACTTTCCCGCCCCTCTAGAACTGCATGACTATCGTTACCTTGGTCAAGGATTTAGAGAGCGAGAACGTATCAAACGTAAGCGCGATAGATGGAAGGCCAGGCTTCTAAAGATGTCCACACTTGAGCGGCAAGCTGTAATTTCCGCAATCAATGAAATTAGTCAGTCCAGCGAACATGCCACTGAGCACTCTATAACCATTCCGCCCTTCATCTGCTAGGTTGCCGGGAAAGGCCAATTATGTCCCAACAGATATCAGTAATTGTAGGTGGAAAGGTTAAAAGGCTGTTTTTACCCGATTCCAGTCAACAAGTATTGCCGGGGGTGAGATGGGGACATCACTATATGACCTTCACGCCTGCATTCTGGACAACCCTAGCTTGTTCGGATGAGGCCGGTGAAGTAGATGATGGGTCTTTCCGTATTGGGAGAACCTTGAAAGAGGAAGTGGCAGCTTGTCTACTGGGTGGGTACGGGATCCCCGCCGAAATTGGGCTAGCGGCGTTCTATCATGTGCGTGATTGTGGTTTATTGACTGGGGAACCGCCCTCAGAAAACACTCTCCATAGAATCCTGTCAGCACCACTCATAATTGGTAATCGTAAGGTTCGTTATAGATTTGCACAGCAACGTTCTAAATATCTGTGCGCAGCTCTTATCAAACTTCATAATATTCATCCACCAGTCAACGATGATCTTAGCTTTCGTCAATGGCTACTTGGGCTAAGTGGAATAGGCCCTAAAACAGCCTCTTGGATTACTAGAAACTGGTTAAAGAGCGACCGGGTAGCGATCATCGATATTCATATATACCGGGCGGGTCTTCTGATGGGACTATATAAGCTAGATGAATCCCCAACCAAACATTATTTTCAGATGGAAGAGAGGTTTATTGAATTTGCAAGAGCTATAAATGTTCCCACCTCCTCTCTCGATGCTATTATTTGGCGTCAAATGAAAAATGCCGGTAGTCTTGTATTCAAGGCACTTTCTCAGTTAGATTGTCATCGGATTACCTTTTCAAGCTGACCTACGTCCCTTCAGAAAGGAGCGATGAATATGTCAGGTGGTGATAACCCTCTTCCTCCAGGTAATGGCGCACCTAATTGTGCAAGTATTATTGAGCAAGTACCTTTAAATTCACCCAAGGCCGAGGTTATCTCTAAACTAAAGGTTGGCAATGTCCTTAAGTTAGAGGTTCACGTAGAGGGTGGTAGAAATATCTTAATCGCTGTGAATTCTAAAGGCGAGAAAGCAGGAACTATAACGACCGCATCTTCTATAACAATAATCAATTGCATACAGAATGGTTTTGACTTTATCGCAGTTGTCATCTCAATAGATCGAGGGGACTGTATGTTAGAGATCAGGCCGGAGAGCAGGTAATGATTCGCATTGCCGGAGGGACGTACTTTGAAGCTTGCACTGAGCCTTATTGGAATCAACTATTTGGTTCTGGGCTGAGAGCTGCTGCTGCTATTAGCCAACTATCAGATAGTGTAGAACTGAGCACATATATAAGTGATAAAGACAAAGATCTCTTAGAGTCAATTGCCGCATCGTTTGGTTTTAAAGCAAATCCAGTCAGCATTCCTCAGACCATAAGATTTTCTTATTTTCATGGCCTCTCGTCACCTATAATCACTCCTGCAATTCCTTTGATTAGCAAAAGTTCTCCTCATCAAATTCAAGCTTCTAATATACTTCGCTTTGGTATGCTCGAAGGTGATGCTCAGGTCAACGGTGACAGAGTAGTTTACGATCCTCAAGATGCATTTAACCCACGCCCCTTTAGTGATAACGGGTCTAGCGCACAACACCTCGCAGTTGTATTGAATCCTAGAGAAGCTTCTTTACTAGAAAAACGCGCAGGCAATCCTCCCAGCGATGACATATCTGCTATAGGAAGGAATCTTGTTGATTATTTTAATGCTGAAGTGGTTGTTGTTAAGCGTGGCAGTCTAGGAGCAGTTGTTATTACTCAATCTGAGTCAAGGAACATTCCCGCATTCTGGACAGAATCTGTTTGGCCTATAGGCTCAGGGGACGTATTTGCCGCCACTTTCGCTCATTATTGGGCGGAAAAAGGCATAGATGCTTTTGAAGCTGCAACACAGGCTTCGCTCGCAACAGCTTATTATTGTAGCTCTAGAGTTTTACCAATCCCAGCGAATATTTCTTCCGGTGAGTATCGGCCAGCCCCGGTGCTTGTTACACCTACCACATTTCCTTATACCCACACTAGAGTTTACCTAGCTGGCCCTTTCTTTACGATGGCGCAAAGGTGGATGATTGAAGAGAGCAGAAAGTATTTGCGACGACAAGGGTTTTCTATATTCTCTCCTTTCCACGATGTTGGTTATGGTTCGGCGGCACACGTCGTACCCGCAGATATAAAGGAGCTGCATGCATGTGATGTGGTGTTTGCTATCCTTGATGGACTGGACGCTGGAACTATCTTCGAGGTCGGCTATGCACGCGCAATAAGAAAACCTGTTGTAGTTTTCGTACAAAATGAAAGTGAAGGCAACTTGAAAATGCTTGAGGGAACAAGCTGCGAGATTGTTAGTGATTTTGTTTCCGCCATCTACCGCACAACTTGGGCTGCGATTGCCATATGAGTCTTGGCATACTCCTATCAGGCGGCATGGACTCTGCTGCCCTTGCTTGCTGGAAAAGACCAGAGGTGGCGTTCACGATCAATTATGGACAAGTGTGTGCTGAGGCTGAGATTCACGCCGCTAGCCAGATATGCAAAGAGCTTACAATAGAACACGAAATTATCTCAGTTGACTGTAGTAGTTTGGGCTCAGGAGACCTCGCTGGTCTCCCGCCAGACCCAATTGCGCCTGTCCCTGAATGGTGGCCGTTCCGTAATCAGTTACTAATAACCCTTGCGGCAATGCGTGCGATCAAACTTGGCATACAAACTCTTCTTTTTGGCTCCGTCAAGTCGGACCTTATTCACGTTGATGGAAGAAAAGATTTTTTTGAGAAAGTAAGTGAGCTTACGTCAATGCAGGAAGGCCAACTCCATATAGTTGCGCCCGCCGTTGAACTAACTAGTGTGGAACTGATCAAACACTCCGGTATAGAGAGGTCGATTCTTGCGTGGGCGCATTCTTGCCATGTGTCTAATTTTGCTTGTGGTAATTGCCGTGGATGCTATAAGCACCAAGCAGTGATGGCTGAACTTGGTTATGGAGCGTATTAATCTTAACAGTCCTGTCCCCAGGAAATCCGAGCTGAGATACTTCGAATTTCCATATAAGATCACAGGTAAGAAGTATCTTCCGAAGCCAGCAACACCTAGTAATATACCTTTCTTTCAAGTCTTACTATCTCGAAATTCTCGACGAAACTTGGGACATTTAACTGATGATGTGCTTTCAGAAGTACTTTGGTACTCAGCAAAAACTTTCTCTGTGAGGAAGCGCAAAAGTGGGTATCTCTGGCAACATAGATCTTCACCGTCTGCTGGCGGTTGTCATCCCATTGATCTCTTACTTTTTAGCAGGCAATCCTCTAAGGTAAAGATATACGATTCTCTCGCTCACTCTCTCTGTGAAATTAGGGTTGAGCCTTCATTATTGGAATCCTTTATTGAATTCATCAGTGAAATCGTTCCAGTTGAAGAAGCAACTCTTATTATGTTTGCAGCTCAATTCGACAGAACGCTTTCCAAGTATGAATATGGAGAAAGCCTAGTATGGCGAGATGCTGGTACTTTATTAGCAACAATCTCCCTAGTTGCTGAGGCACTAGGGTTACATTCTTGTGCCTTAGGCGTAACAGGCGAGCCGCTTTTATCTGAATTGCTTAAATCAAACGGCCAAGTGATTGGTGTTGGAGGATGTGTTGTGGGAGGGGCTGTACTAAACGCCTCAGATAACATGATTTAACCAATAAAGCCACAGATTTAAATTCAGCCTTTATAACTCCTTAAGACGCCTCGGTACTTATAGCTTCTAGTTTTCTCACAAGTCCCAAATCTTCCTGTAAAAGTTTTAAGCCTGAGTTGTACCATCTCGGCACTTCAGTGGGATGTATATTTAAAGCAGATGCTATATCAACTGGATCAACTCCAGAGACATAAGACAATAGGCTGATTCTTGGCTGACGGGCAGGCAAATTCTTTATAGAATCTAAGAAAGCAAAGCCCGCTAACTTTTCTGCTCTTTCTTGCCCTTCTACTACTTCTTTCGCTTGTGACCAATCCAATGCTAGAGGGTATCTAGTCTTTCTTTTCAGGTGACTTTTTTCAAGTTCATCGAACAGGCTCAAATACCGTCGTCGTACCTGCTCATAGTAATCAACGGCCAACCCAGCTTCTAATATAGAGGGCTTCGTTTCTTTCACCCATCCCAGAATCGTCTTATCCCTTGAGTAGTTCTTGCCACGCCCCTCCGGCTCATCTTGTGTGTTTGTACGCTCGGCAAAAAGAGCTTTCAAAGTATTTTCGACGAGTTCTTCAGGCTCAGAATAGGAGTTTAAAATCCTTGGAAATAGGTAATCATCCCTTATATCGCTAGTGCGCTCATTAACCCGAGAACCATTTTTTTTAAATGGATAATATTGAGCCCAAGTATTCAACACTTCAAATGGTAAATACCCACTGCGGTACAAAACGATGTAAACCAATACAACAATCAATCCAACCAAGATCAGAGATATACCGACACTCTTTTCCGGACTTATACCTCTTACAGTAGTAAATAAAGTTGCGAGCGTCGCAGATAAAATAACTCCAAGGGTTAAGATCACCCATATTATAATTACCTGCCGTGCAAGTAGATTTTTATCTGGAAAGAGATGAAGCTTGTTCACTGTTTCTCCAATTCGCGTGAAATCTTCCAATCAATCCGCACTTGGGTAACCATCGACAATATGCCATGTATTAATGCCGCCAACAATACGAGAAAAGCTAAAGTAATTCTGGCGTAATTAAACCATGTAGCCAAGAGCGGATACTTCTCAATATCATTGTGGAGAAACCATTCCACCATTGAGATTAATATAAAGTCTGCACCTAATAAACCACCATTAACCAAAACTATAAAGATAAAAAGAGCAAAATAGTTGAGCAGACGGTAAACTCGCAACTTTATCAGCCTGCGGAATCCACTCGCCACATCAGAACCAACTCTCTCTTCAGGAGAGGATGTGGGACTTTCGGCCATGCTTAGTGCCTAATCCATTTCCAATACAACACTCCAACGTTTCGCCATATTATATAGATATCGGAATTTTGAGAACAGATGAGGCATTATGCCGAATGAACAATGTTTTGTCGTCAGTATTAAATATGCCTAAGTGGGTTCTAACACAACTCCGCTCTCATGATCTTTGATTATGTTGTGATATTTAGCTGTTTGCAGTTCTCTTCTGCGATCTCCTCTTAAGAATTAAGGCTTTCGGTAAATCAAGCTCATCATCTATCAACACATCTGTTGAAATCCCTACAAGGCGGGCGTAGGCAAGTAGTAGTGTCAAAGGTGGCTCACGCTCTCCTCGCTCCATACCTGAAATATTAGTTGGATAGATAGGTGAACTTTGGTAATTCAGTTGCTGGATCAATTGCTCAAGCGTAAGCCCAAGCGTAGCTCGAATCTGCCTTAGCTTCTCGCCTAAACGTGTAGGTCGTGGCCGGTTGGAACGTCCCATCAGTAATACCTCCCTGATGGGACGCTGTCGGTTTTCTCCACCCTCCGCACTTGCCTAAATAGGCAATTCTTGTCAACATTAGTAAGTGTCGCCGGGAGCCGTGGAACACCTTGCTTCCCAGTGACGCACATTATCCGTGCTGTCTAACCGCTTCGGGCATATGCTAATGCGAACAATTGTCAAAGACAGTACGCACGTAAAATAGCAAATGATTTGCCTTACCTACTACATGTATTTAGCTGAATAAGGCAGCGTGATCATGGAGAGCAAGAAATGAGAAGTATAGTTAGAAGCTCGCTAAGAGTGGTATTTAGCGGAATATTAATTGTGGCTACCCTTCCATCAACACCCGCAATACGGTCACAGCAAATAAATCCCCACCAGAAGAGAACACAACCTAAATTAGCTACGGACAGGTCGAAGAATACGGAATGGTACACTTTCAAAGGCCCGGATAATGATTTCACTCTTGATTTCCCGGTTAAACCGAAGCGCATTGAAGACGTGCAGGGACCTGTGACCATAATACGGAGATATGGTTTAGTTGCAAAATCAATCTACTTCGAGATCAGTTTTCAAGATACAGGAGGGGTGCCAACCAGTTCATACGCTAATGAGTTCAGTCCTAAGTTTGAAGAAACCACGTCACAGATGTTTAGTGAGGATGGAATCAAGATAGTGCAGCTACGGCGGATGACAAAGGGAAGCTACGAGATGGAGATATTATCTCCGACCTTAAACCGAGAAGATTATTTACATGGGCTTAGACGGGGCATTATTCGCAACGGGCGGATATACACTATGGGGTGTGGCTCGCTCATTGTTGGGCAAGAGACCGACAGGAATGTGTGTCGCCGCTTTTTCAACTCATTCCACATAATAGGGCTACCTCAGTAGACGCGAGGTGGGATAGATGGACAACGAAAGTAGTTTGACTCTGCGTGCGAAAGCCATGCTTACGTGGAAGCGTGAGCGGCCACTGAAGGAAGCCGCGCGAATAGAGCAGCAAGCGAGGCTGGTGGAAGCCGTACGTCGAAAACTGTTGCAGATGTTTGGCTCGGAGTACGAGATAAAAGTAGGGATAGTTGGTGAAGAACGCATTACGGCCTCTGTTGAAGAGATACGCTTCAACACCTGCATCTATAATGAAGACGTTATCACTATTATTCCTATAGAAAGGTGTCTCTACTGCGGCAGAGATGTGACGCTTGGCAGCGTTGATGATCTTGCCGATTTAGGAAAAGCACTGGAAGAATTAGAGCAGGGACAGGGACATCAATGCATTCTTGGATAAATAACCGACTTCAATGAGCAGTAGCAAACTTGAGAGCTATTTCCTCGAATCCCCTGCTGAAATTCCCATACAGTAATTTGACAAAATCACGCCCCTGAGAGTATATAAGTCAAATTCTCACAACTATTTACAAGCATCGTGAATTAGTGTATAAAAGCGGTTCTAAGCACTAGGTAGAGACCTTTGTGCCCATAAACGAATTGACCCAAAGCTTGCTTGGATTCGGGCCCTAGTAGCTTCAGGTCAACTGTTGAACTCGCTATTTGGCGAGGCGGCTTTCGTGTATCCGAATGCCTTTAAGGTCATTCTATTACTATTTCCCGCCTTGTCAAGCACTTTGTCCCCTTGAAAGCTTACGTGGTGAGCCAATGTGCGCTAAACAGCGCCAGAATTGGAGTTCTTTATGCTTCACAAGGCAGATTTTGATAGCTGGTGCAGGAAACTTAGGTTGTCTAATGAAACTGTAGCATTGATTGAAAGGATCCGTAACTCACAGCCAGCTCGCGCCGTTCAAAGCTCAAGAGGCAATGTTACGGGGCGATACCCTAGTAGGAAGATGGGTGTGACTATTCAATTCGAGAGTCACAAAAACGAACTGGCTTTTATTCATGAATACGAACATGAAAGAGATGTACTGGAATTCTACGACCAACCATTAACTATAAAATTGATCTACGAAGCGATTAATAAGCGTCGCTTAGGAGTCTTGCACACTCCTGATTTTTTTCTAATTTGCACTGAAGCAGCTGGATGGGATGAGTGTAAAACTGAAGAGCAGCTTATTAAACTTGCCTCTAAAAATCCTAATCGCTATTTCCGAGATTTAGATGGCAGTTGGCGATGCCCACCAGGGGAAGCCTACGCTGAGCCATTTGGACTTTTCTACCGCGTTCGTTCCTCTAAAGAAATTAACTGGACATATCAGAGGAATATAGAATTTTTCGATGACTTTTACCGTAGCGACACCCTAATCGTGACGGCCAATATCCGCACCTATTTACTTGAGGTTGCAACTAGAAACCATAGCATTACGATGGGAGACTTACTTAGGCATACAGAGGGAATTACTTGTGATGACATCTACATATTGATTGCCAGAGGCGAATTATATGTAGATCTCTATGAAGCCCCTTTAGCTGAACCTGATAATGTACGAATCTTCCCTAACGAAGAAGCAGCCATAGCATATAAGAATCTGATTCAGACTTCCGCACAAACTAGATCGAATGACTTGCCTCTTATTGATGTAGCTGTAGGCAGTCTCATTCAATGGGACGGTAGAGGATGGACAGTAATAAATGTCGGTGAAACAACCATTGGCCTTTTAGGGGAAGGACAGTCATTCATAGAAGTACCACTTATAGCCTTTGAGAAACTTTTCCAAGAAAACCGCATCATAGGTCTGTCAGTTAATGCACCATCAAGTATTCATCCAGAAGTTAAGAGACGGATTGAACAAGCTGACACGCCAGCGTATGCAAAAGCCAACCGTCTCCATGAAATTGTTCTCGCTTACATTAATGGGGAGCCGTTGCCTATCAACACAACTATTTCAGGGCGTACGCTAAGACGTTTAGAAGCAAAGTACCTTAAGGCACAGGAAGCTTATGGCAGTGGCTACATCGGCTTATTACCCCTTCAAAGGAAAGGAAATACTAAAAGTAAGTTGTCCGATATAACCTTGGCAGCAATCAACGATTTCATTGTAAACCGATACGAAACATGCAAACAGCAGTCTAAATTTGCTGTCTACTCCGCCTTCCGGCTTTTCTGTGAACAGCGCGGGATTCTTCCTGCCAGCTATAAGACTTTCACTAAAGCCATCAAAATGAGACCTCGTTACGAGCAAACTTTAAAGCGACAAGGACACAAAGCGGCATATAGAGACAAAGAATTTTACTGGAACATGACTCCTACAACGCCTCGTCACGGTGAGCGGCCTTTTCATATTGCACATATAGACCATACCGAACTTGATATCGAACTTGTTTGCTCATCGACAGGACAAAATCTCGGTCGGCCATGGGCGACCTTCTTAGTAGATGCTTACTCGCGGCGTATGCTTGCCGTCACCATAACCTATGATAAGCCAAGCCATCGCTCATGCATGATGATTGTTCGTGAGTGTGTAAGGCGATTCGGAAGACTTCCACAAATTTTCATAACAGATGGAGGTCTAGAATTTTCTGATACGTATTTTGAGACCCTTTTAGCAGTCTATAACTGCACGAAGAAGAAGCGGCCTCCATCTGAGAGTCGCTTCGGGTCTATATGCGAAAGGCTATTTGGGACAACTAACACACGCTTCATTCATAATCTCCAAGGTAACACTCAGATTATGCGTAACGTCCGTCAAGTTACGAAATCTGTAAACCCTAAAGAGCACGCAATATGGACGCTGGAAAAGCTTTACTTCTATCTACGCGAATGGTCATACGAGGTATATGACACAATAGAACATCCCGCGCTCGGTCAATGCCCACGAGATGCTTTCGCCAAAGGCATGTGCAGTACAGGAAGACGTTCCCACCTTTTGATTCGTAATGATAATTTGTTTCGCATATTAACATTGCCCACAACTCCCAGAACCACTGCAAAGGTTCAGCCAGGACGAGGCGTTAAAATAAATTACATTTACTACTGGTCTGACGCTTTTCGCCATCCAGAGGTTGAAGGAAAGCAGGTGCGCGTGCGCTATGATCCGTTCGATATAGGGTCAAGTTTTGCTTACGTGCGAGGGACGTGGATCCAGGGTTACTCAGAAAAGCATAACACTTTCCATAATCGCTCTATCCATGAGATAGCGATAGCTTCGGATGAGTTACGAAGGAGGCAAACGCGGCACTTCGGCAAGCTTAATATTACTGCTATTAAACTAGCGCGTTTTTTAGAATCTGTTGAGGGCGAAGAGGTCACTCTGCGTCAGCGAATGACTGATCGAGCAACCCGCAATGTACTAGCTCTAGTAGACGGAAAGCAGCAGTTAGAGGTAGCTGCGGAAACAACTTCTGAACATAAAGCTGACATATCCAATGATGCCAACCCCTTCTATACAGATCTCACAGATCAACCTCAGGAGCCTATGGAGCCAGAGTTGTATGGAGAATTCTAGAAATGAGTGACCCTGACCCAAAGAAGTTTGTATCTGAATTATTAAGGAAGTCTAAGAGGGAGCGACTTGAAGGCTTCAGGGGATACACTGCTAAACATCCCCTGTTGCTAGAGGCTTACGAAGAATTGCGGTGTGCGGTGCGAGATTCCAGCCCCGGCTCTATTATTTTCATGTACGGACCAACAGGTGTTGGTAAAACCACCATCTTAAATCATTTAAAAAACCATCTGGAAGAGATGAATCTAACTGAGTTAAAAAACGATTGCGAACGCTTTCCAGTTGTTACCGTACGCCTAAGCACACCTACCTCCGGTAGCTTCGACTGGAAAGACTATTTCAAGCGAACACTATTGGCACTAGAAGAGCCACTCGTAGATTACAAGCTCGACATAGAACGATGGAATAAACTGTATCGTGTTACGCATGGTGAGAGCGGATGGAACAGGCAGCTAGTTTCTAATGACCAATCTGGCATTCGCCCAATGCGGTTTGCAGTGGAGCAGACATTGCGCCATCGCCGCCCCTTCGCCATTCTGATAGATGAAGCACAGCATTTTGGAGTTACGAGCACGGGAAGAAAACTCCTCGATCAACTGAACACGATAAAGTCGTTAGCAGATGAATCTCAGACAACTCATGTACTCTGCGGCACCTATGAACTAATTCCACTGCGGAACTTAAATGGTCAGTTGAGCCGCCGTAGTGTAGATATTCATTTCGGGCGCTACCATGCTGACAGCAAGACACATAAACAGAATTTCATCAATGCATTATTTACGTTCCAAGAACATTTACCGCTTCCTGAAATCCCAAATTTAGTTTCAAAGTGGGACTATTTCTATGAACGAAGTCTTGGCTGTGTGGGCGTGCTCAAGGACTGGCTAACCCGCTCTTTAGCATTAGCCTTAGAAGATAACTGCCCCACCCTGAAATTTAAGTTCATAGAGCGCCGTGCGCTCTCTGTATCAAAATGCACTACGATGTTGCGCGAGACACTTGATGGCGAAAAGGAATTATTAGAAGGAGAAAGAGATCAACTGTCGTTACGAGAGGGCTTAGGTCTAGGAATAGACACAGTGAATAAAGAACGAGAGAAGTCATCAAGCAATATTGAACCGAGTCCCAACATTAGTCCAACTCAACGCAAGCGTCGTGTCGGTACTCGCAATCCCGTAAGAGATAAGATCGGAGCGAAGATGGCGTGAATTATGAGCTTCTCCACTCTCAGCAATTCTACTTATCAAACTTATCCACATTGGGATATAGAGTCGCCTCCTTTACCTGCTCGCAGTCGGCTGTTCCGGTTAGAGCCAATCGGCATAGGGACAGCCGAGGTGGAAAGCCTAACCAGCTATATTGCCCGGCTTGCTGAAGTTCACTGTGTCTCTCCTCGTAAACTGCTTTGCGAAGAAATTCTCGCCCCGGCAGGAAAGCACACTGCACATTATTCAGCTTCTCCTCAATTCTCAGGGCAGCAAATCAATAGCATAGGAGGTCTCGCGGAATTAACGACCACTTCATTAGAGCAGTTAACGATGCGGCACGGTCTTCACCATATGACGCTGTTAACGTGGAGGAACATTCTTTCCCCACAACAGCTTATAAAATCTAAGAAGGCTTGGTGCGCGGCATGTTATCGGGAGAGAGCAAAAGCAAATGGCCTGATGTACGATTCACTTATCTGGATGCTCAAGCCAGTCTTAATTTGCCACCGACATCATGAGTATTTATCTCAAGTATGTCCTCACTGTAATCGTCATCTTCCTCTTCTCAGTAGATTTTATCGGCCCGGCCACTGCTCTAGATGTCAGCGATGGCTAGGAGTTAAAAACGACTCGAAAACAAAAGGAAGTGACAAAGAATTAATATCGACAGAAGAGTTAAAGAAGCAGTTTTCATTCGTAGACCTAATCGGAGAACTTTTATCTGTTTCACCAAGCTTTACATCTAAACCAACCTGTCAAAGCTTTCGTGTTAACCTCGCTCAATATATTGAAGATAATGCCTGCGGCAGCATTAATTTGTTCTCTGATTATGTCGATATTTGGAGCGGCTCAATTCGAAGACTAACAAAGGGAGAAACCAAACTCAGTCTTGAGGTGCTATGTCAGCTATGCTTTAAATTAGGCATCTCACCATTTTCGCTATTATCTGAAAGCGCGAACCCCATAAGAATTGAACAGACTGTTGTTCTATGCCAGCCAAAAGCCACCCGATTAAAGGGCATAGTTCCATGGAATGATGTAAAGGCTTATCTGCAAGGAGTATTGAAGGAAACTCCGCCACCATCATTAGAAGCAGTCGCGCGTCGCATGGGATATTATCCGCCAAGAATTAAGAGACATTTCCCTAAGTTGTGTGACAGGATTGCTACGCGATATTGGAAGTATATGGAAAGTAAGCACCCTTCTCCTAGTGAGGTGCGAAAAGTCCTGCAAAGCGCTCTTAGCGAACACCCACCACCATCTTTACAGTGTATATTAAGGCGCTTGGGATGCCGAGATACAGGTTACTATTACTATCTCAACTACTCGGATTTATGTCTTGCGGTTGCAGGGCGTTATATGGAATCCCGCAACAAACCGTTCGACAAAATGATCGACGGTAAGCTGTTACAAGATGCGCTTTCCGAGGATCCGCCACCACCATTATCGGAACTCGCCAAGCGCCTTCACCATAGTCGAGAGTTCGTGCGCCGAAAGTTTCCTGAGCTTTCAAAAGCAATTGTCGCCCGCTACACGCATTATGAAAGTGCGCTACGAAAAGAAAGAGCCAAACTACTACGACAAACAATTCGGGATGCTGTAAAACATATCACTAATTCAGGTCTATATGTTTCAGCAGCCAGAGTAAAAGAGTACGTAAAGCTACATCTACATGGCATAGGGCGGGAAGATCTCTTTCAACAAGCCCTTTCCGAGGTAAAAGCTGAGATTGGAATAGTGAAGTAACGCACTCACCCACAGTAACAAGCCCCAACATTCCGACTTGTACTCACTGGAAGCATAAGTTGTCCGCGTGCTATTGGAAGCATAAGCTGTCCAAAGCGGCCAACTTATGCTTCCAGTCACACACAAACCCACCCACTTAGAGTCTTGGTGGTGTTACTCCGTGCTGGCCTTGGTATTTGCCGCCCCTGTCTTTGTAGGACACGTCACATACCTCATCAGCTTCAAAGAAGATCACTTGTGCGACTCCTTCGTTGGCGTAGATTTTGGCTGGCATGGGTGTGGTGTTTGAAAACTCTAATGTGACGTGCCCTTCCCACTCGGGCTCGAAGGGAGTTACGTTGACGATGATTCCGCAGTTGTGGACGAATACCCCTGCCTTGAGGGCAAAGTTTCCTAAGTAGGGTACGGTTAGACAATAGACATCGTGCTCACCGGAAAGCTGACGCACGCGGGATACTTTATGGATGCCGTGTGCCTTTTGAGGCTGGTGTGTTTTGGTGGAGCGATGGGGAGTAAAAGCATTTGAGGAGTCTAGGTAACGCGGTTGGGATGTGGCATATAAGGCCACGGATGATGATGACGCAAAATCCGGCTGGTAAATCAAAGTAGGAGGTAGAGACATGAGGGAGTCGCTGGCTCGCAGGTCGTCGGCTTGAACCATTCGCCCGTCCCAGAGCATGAACTCATGGTCGGGAGTGGCGTAAATCTGTTCGCCGTTGTCCAAGAGAATTTCAAGCAGCGCATCGCGGCCTATGAAGCGTGGGTTTTCAAGTCGGGTCACAATAACCTGCCCTGACGGGTCAACGCTATAGCCTTCAAAGATTTCTCCTTTGTCAGCCCGACGCGCCATCTCCTCTAGAGACAGAGACGCTCGCCCGACGAGCGCCACGCGAGTGTCGCCGCGAAAGCAACGAGCGTAGGTGCTCTTGCCGAGGCAAATCGTCATCACGTTTCGCGGTATACGAAAGTATTCGACGGTGCGCGCGAGGGCAAAGCTGTTGGGCGGGATGATGACATGATCGCCCTTCATATCGACGAAACTGTTGGGATCAAAATTCTTCGGATCGACAACCGCGCTGTAGACGTTCGTGAACAGCTTGAATTCATCGGCGCAACGGATGTCATAGCCGTAGCTCGAAGTGCCGTAAGAAACCACACGTCGTCCGTCTATCTCCTTCACCTGATTCGGCTCAAACGGCTCAATCATGCCGTGGTCAGCGGCCATACGCCGAATCCAACGGTCTGCTTTGATACTCATCTAGTTGATTCCAGTTAAGATTTTAAGAGAACGCCGACCGCGCTCGAACCGCAAGTGGCGGCACAGAATAATGCGGCTCTCTATGCGAAGTCCAGAGAGCAAAGGAGCGTAGAGCGAAACGGAGGGAGTGGCGACGGGGCGGGCGGTGTGAGGTCGGATTGGGTGCGGTAGAAATTTTTTTGATGGAAGGTATTTTCCGAGTCGTTCGGTGCACTGTTGGGTTGATGGCGGCGTTTGTGTTCGACGCTGCCATAAACATCGGATTCGCTCGTCTCTTTCGGGATGATTAGGGCGGGCGAGTAAGGGCGAGTGCGGAGGCTGTCTGAGTGTGGGGAGACGCGGGGCAGCCTTCCGCTCTCTGCTCTTTGTCGAATCTTCAAGGCTCCGGCGTCGGAATCTCCGACGCGCCGTGAGCGTCAACGAATCCTTCCTGTCAATTTTCCCTTCAACTGATTTTGACCGCGAACCCGCGTCGCACGAATCCACGGTCTCGCCGTTTCTCTGCTATCCAACAACAGAGCGCGCGGATTTCTACTTTTTTGCGCGTGGCTTTTAGGGCTTGTTTTCCTGGTGGATGCGGAGCGTGCCGTCGCCGACGGTGAAAGAGAAGGCGGGGCCGCCCACGCCTGAGCGTAGGTGTTGTTCGCGTTCGGTCTGCGTGGTGCGTTCGCGTGGCGCGAGTCCGGCGTAGGTGTTTTCGATGCGGCCTGAACGGAGCACGGCGGCGTCGATGTCGGCGTTGAAGTTGGCGGGGAGTTCGACGTTGATGTCGCCTGTGGCGAGACGTATCTGAGCGCCGCGACCGCGCCAGCTTCGCCCCGTGAGGCGCAGATTGATGGTGCCACGCTCGAAGGTGGCTTCGAGGCTTCCGCCCGTGGGCGCGAGTGCGGCGATGCTTTCGCCTCCATTGAGACGCAGTGCGCCCTCGACGCCGCTGAGATTGAACGCGCCGCGTCCGGCATAAATTTCCAAATCGACGGAAGCCGGGACCCGTATGCGATAGTCAATCTTCCAGGGCATCGTGAGAAGTTTTTTCGGAAAGTCGCGCGCGACGCGCTTCATGTATTTGCGGTCGTGCGTGCCTGTGGTAAGCAGCGTGAGGTGGTTGATGTCGTCGTCGATGACGAAGCCGTTGACGGCGGCGAGTTGCGTCAGTTCATCTTCGGTGTCGGCGCGCACTTCGATGTCGGCGGTGATGTCGATTTCGCTGCGCGTCCACGCTTCGATGGTGATGGAGCCTTGCGGCGCGCCGTAGAGAGTGAGCGTCGAGCCGTAGCCGAAGCGTCGGAGTTCGTGGCGCGTCGTGGTGCGTGTGAGTGCTGGCAGAGAGAGAGAGGAAGAAGGAAGGGACGCGCCGTTGTTGGTCTTCTCATTCTTCTTCTTTTGCTGCGCGTCGATGTGGGTGGACGCGCAGCAGACGAGGAGCATCGCGGCGACGATGAGCGCGCGTCTGATGTGTGCGAAAAGAGCGACGGAGAAGTCGAGGCGTTGATTCATGCTCGTCACCTTTCAGACATGAAAACGGACGCCACACAATCGGCGAGATTGTTGAGAGCGTCCGGTTCTTGTCGGTTGAGATGTGTGGACATCAGTAACGGCGCATGAAGGTAATCGTGCCGCGTTGATTATTGACGTTGAGCGTCGCCCCGCCTTCGCCGACTTGCCCGATAACTTTGCGGTTCTCGCCGAAGAAACGAAAATTGCCCATCCCTCCGAACGGGCCGAGATTGATGTCGCGCCCCAAACCCATCAGACGAAAACCGGAATTGGCGGTGATGCGAATGCTGATGTCGCCCTGCGTCGAGCGCAGTTCGTAGGTTCCGCTGCGGACGAGTTCGGCGTCGAACACGATATTGCCCATCGTGTTTTCCGCCACCACCGCAGAGGAACGAATGCCCGTCAGTTCGATGTCGCCTTCGGAGGTAACGTGTGCGCGCATCAACGCGCCTTCGACGCCGCGCACAGTGATGTTGCCACGTTTGGTTTCCAAATCGACCATCGTGTTGACCGGAACCCAGATGCGAAAATTGACATCGCCGACATCGGGGCGACCTCGATTGTCGCGTACTACGTCAATCAAAACGCCGTCGTCGTTGACTTCTGGTGTGACACGCGCGCTCGGCGATTCCATCTCGACTACGACTTTGATTTCGCTCTTGTCCCACGCCTCGACCGTAATCGTGCCGGAACGGTTGTTGAGTTGAAGGCGGACGTTTTTGCGCGTCGGGTATCTTTCGGTGAAGCGTTTCTGCGCGAAGGCGACGCCACCACCCGCGCCGTCGAAAGCGAAGACGGCGAGCGCGGCGAGCGCCAACGCGCAAACATGACGGAGCGACGCGGCACACGCACGACGCAGGGCAGACGCTCTCCACACCTGTGGGATGATTGGTTGGTTATTCATCAATCTCTAACTAATGCTGGCGACGAAATGGCGACTCGTTGCGCGGTGACGCCCGCGTTGTCTGTGCGGGAAAACGCGGGCGTCGCGGTGGTTCGGGTCAAGCATCATTTCACTGCTCGGAGAACTCGCGCAGGAGTTCCATCTTGTCGCTCAACGCGGCGTTGAGCATCTCGGCAGAAACCTCGTCGTGCGGGTCGCGTTCGAGTTCTTTGAGCGAATCGTTGACGGCGGCGTCGATAACGTTGACGCTACGCTCGAAGGCGTTTCGCATCTGCGGGTTCCAACTCGCTTTGCGTTGCGCCACACGTTGCTCCCAGAGACTGATGCGCGCCTGTTGCTGCTGCAAATAAGCCTGATGATAGAGAGCATCGGCGGCAGCGTCAATCCTTGTCTCCGTGCCCGCGCCGGACGTGTCCGAAGCCGTCGTGGCAAAGGACGAAACGGTGTTCGCGCCGCGCAAGCCCTGAAGACCCAAAGCCGTGACGACCGAGACGCCGATGACGAGCGCAAACACCGCCGCCGTCATTTGCGGCAACGAGAGTTCCCAACGCTTCGACATCAAACCCGCCCAGAAACCTCCGCCGCTGCCTGCCGTTGCGGCACGCGCTGCTGCCGTCTTCGCGTCGAGAGCGCGTTGCGAGTCGAGTTCGGCTTCGATGGTGTTGCGGATGCGGAGCCACATGGCACGCTCGTTCGGCGGGTCAAAAGTGCATGACCCGCAATCATCGCGCGCGATGCGCGAGATGGTCTGAAACTCATCGCGGACGCCGACGCAACTCAGACATTCTTCCAGATGCCGACTCAGCAATCCCTGATCGTCGCCCGCGAGCGTCCCGTCGAGAAAATCGCTGAGTAAATCTTGGCACTTTTCGCAATTCATGTCGTGTAACCTCTTCGTGACGCCGTCGTGTGTCTGGATTCGAGTCCGTGCGACTCTGATTCCTCTGACGAAGGAGAGCGCGGCGCACTTCCCTTTCAAACGCTTACCTTAACAGTCGGGGAGACTGAAAAATTTTAGGTCGTTTGTCGCCCTTCGGGTTGACGCGTGGCGGACGCGTCTGAATTTGAAATAGGGCGACGTACTTGGAAGCCAAAGTTACGAGTTCTGTTGCCTGAGAAGGCCACGCAATTTCATCCTCGCCTTGTGTAACTGCGATTTCGATGTCCCCACACTGCATCCCAACATCCTTGCTATCTCTTCGTGCTCATGCCCTTCCACATCGTGTAAGACAAACACTGTCCTG
>DASVTU010000034.1:0-103625 GCA_036387415.1 Pyrinomonadaceae bacterium
GGCAGTAATCATTCCGGCGCGCGTCGTCGCACCAACCAGAGTGAACTTCGGCAACTCTAGTTTGATGGAACGGGCGGCGGTGCCCTGTCCAATCATGATGTCTAGTTGGTAGTCCTCCATCGCCGGATAGAGCACTTCTTCTATCTGCGGCTTGAGACGATGAATCTCGTCGATAAACAGGACTTCGCCCTCTTGCAAGTTCGTCAAGACCGCCGCTAAATCGCCGCCGCGTTCAATCGCGGGCGCGCTCACAGACTTCAGAGGCGCGTTCATTTCCTGCGAGATGATTTGCGCGAGAGTGGTTTTACCGAGTCCGGGCGGGCCGAAAAAGAGTACGTGGTCGAGTGCTTCGCGGCGTGCCTGCGCGGCGCGCAAAAAGATTTTGAGATTGGTGGTGATTTTGGTCTGACCGATGTATTCGCTCAAGGTGCGCGGTCTGAGACTGGCCTCGACCAACTGGTCTTCCGGCGTCGCGTCGCCCGCAATTTCGCGCGTCGGCGCATCCAATTCTGCTGCTGTCTCCGGCATCGAATTTCCCCTGTTGTGTGTCAACCGAATGGCTTGTTAACGTGAAACGCAGTATACCGCATCTGCATCGTTGTTTCAAGTATGAAACACTCGCGACGGAGATATTTTTTCGTCGGATGGAGCAAAACAGACAGCCGTCAGGAGTCGCTTCAACTGCAAACTCTTGACGGCTGGCCGTTTGTCGTTACGTTGTAATGTCGGACTGACTTAGCGAGAACTTTCGGAGGCGAGTTGGAGGCGGACGTTGGAACGTTCGAGGCGTTCGCGCGCCGCCGCGAAATCCTCTTCGGAACCGCTCAGTGCGCCGAGCGCGCGTTCGGCCTGTTCGCGTTCCTGACGCGCCTGCGCCGCGTCGATTTCCGACGGGTGTTCCGCCAAATCGGCGAGCACCGAAACGCGGTCGCCGTTGACTTCGACGAACCCGCCGGAGACGAGCAGACGACGCGTCGTCGCGCCCTGCGTGTAAGAGAGGACGCCCGTTTGCAGTTGCGAAATAAGCGGCGTGTGGCCGGGAAGGATGCCGAGTTCGCCGCCCAAGCCGGGCACGGTCACGGCATCAACCGCCTCCGACAAGAGGCGTCTTTCAGGTGTTATCACGTCGAGTTGGATAGGCATAACTTTGAAGGGATGAGGGCTGAGGGATATGGGATGAATCAGAAAAGCTTACTTTTCATCATCCCATTTTCATCCCTCATTCCTCATCCCTCATCCCTTTCTATGCTCCTGCGGCGAGGCGTTGGGCGCGTTCGCGCGCTTCTTCGATGGTGCCGACCATGTAGAAAGCTTGTTCCGGCAGGTCGTCGTGCTTGCCGTCAACAATCTCCTGAAAGCCCTTGACCGTATCTTCGAGTTTGACGTACTTGCCTTCGAGACCCGTGAACTGCGAGGCGACGAAGAAGGGCTGCGACAGGAAACGCTGAATCTTGCGCGCACGCGAAACGACGAGTTTGTCCTCTTCCGAGAGTTCGTCGAGGCCGAGGATGGCGATGATGTCCTGTAGGTCTTTGTAACGCTGCAAGATTTGTTTGACGGACTGCGCGCAGTTGTAATGCGCTTCGCCGACGATGCGCGGGTCGAGCAGGCGCGACGACGAGGCGAGCGGGTCAACCGCCGGATAGATACCGAGTTCGACAATCTGACGCGAGAGCGCGGTCACGGCGTCGAGGTGCGCGAAGGTGGTGGCGGGCGCGGGGTCTGTGTAGTCGTCCGCCGGAACGTAGACCGCCTGAATCGACGTGATAGCGCCCGTCTTGGTCGAAGTGATGCGTTCTTGCAGTTCGCCCATCTCGGTGGCGAGGTTGGGCTGGTAGCCGACCGCCGAAGGCATACGTCCGAGCAGCGCGGAGACTTCCGAACCCGCCTGCGTGAAGCGAAAGATGTTGTCGATGAAGAGAAGCACATCCAAGCCCTGATCGCGGAAGTGTTCGGCGACGGTCAGCCCCGACAGAGCGACGCGCAGACGCGCTCCCGGCGGTTCCGTCATCTGCCCGTAGACGAGCGCCACTTTCGATTCCTTGAGCGCCACGGGGTCAACCTTCGTCATGTCGAACTCGCCCGTCTTCTCCATGTTGTCGTAGAACGATTCGCCGAAGTTGATGACCTTCGACTCGACGAATTCGCGCAAGAGGTCGTTGCCTTCGCGCGTCCGTTCGCCGACGCCCGCGAAGACGGAGAAGCCTGAGTGTTTGGTGGCGACGTTGTTGATGAGTTCCTGAATGAGCACGGTCTTGCCGACGCCCGCGCCGCCGAAAAGGCCGATTTTACCGCCGCGCAGGAAGGGCTGAATAAGGTCGATAACTTTGATGCCCGTCTCGAACATCTCAAGCTCGGTCGATTGTTCTTCAAGCGTCGGCGCATGACGGTGAATCGGCATCCGGTGCTCGGCCATGACCTCGCCGAGATTATCGACCGATTGACCGATGACGTTCATCACGCGACCGAGCGTGCCCTCGCCGACGGGCATCGTAATCGGGCCGCCCGTGTCGATGGCCGTCATGCCGCGCACGACGCCTTCGGTCGGCTGCATCGAGACGGTGCGGACGCGTCCTTCGCCGAGATGCTGTTCGACTTCGCAAATGATGTCGATGGGCGTCGGCACGTCGAATCCCTCGGAGACGACGCGCAAGGCGCTATAAATCGGCGGCAGATGCTTTTCGTCAAACTCAACGTCGAGCACTGGCCCGATAATCTGCACGACCCGTCCGGTCGGCTGGCCGTTGGCGCTATTCAAATTTCCATTAGGCGTAGACATACTCTTCCAGATTGCTCCTCTAGTTAATCAGGGTCGTCAAAGGCGAGAAATATTACTGTTACTTAAGCTCGACAGGTTAGCACAAGGCTCGCTCGGAAGGCAAAGCGCGCGGTTTGAAGCACTGTGCGGAACGCGTCGGCGCGCGGGCGGCGCGAAGCATGTGCTGACGAAAGAACCTCGCGCGCTATTTATAACGACGAAATAAATTCTGACGGCTCGACGACTTACTCGGCCTCGTCGAAACGAATCTTCATGCTGCGAAGCGTGCGACGGTCTTCGTCGGTCAATTCGAGCGTGGAAGCGCCCGCATCCGTGCCATCCGCGTCTTCCACTTCGTCTTCATCCTCACGCTCACGCAGACCAATCTCCAAACGCAGCGTCAACTCCATCTCATACCCGACCGCACGCAGACGCTCAATCGCTTCGGCGACTTCCGCCGAACGCTCGACCGCCGCGTTGATGGCGGTGCCGAGTTCCTGCACAATCTCTTTTGCTTCGTCGTTGATGTCCAAAAATTCGACCCCTTGCCACGGCGATTCCGGCGCACAACCTCCGGCGATTCAATGAGATGCTACGCGACCCGCCACGCGCGGTCAACCGCCTCGACGCCGAAAATTGTGTCCGTTGCGACGCGCGCGCGGCGTGTGTTAGGCTTCGCCCAGTTAAAACGTCCATGGCAACCCCGAACCGCTCTCAACCGATAAAACCGGAAGAATTATGTCTACCAAGACCGACGCATCCGCAGACAAGCAAAGCAGCGAACGACGCGAACGTTTCGAGACTTCTTCGGGCATCCCTCTGCCCAATGATTTCAACCCCACCAACACCGACGCGCCCGACTATGAGCGCGACCTCGCCGCGCCCGGAGAGTTTCCCTATACGCGCGGCGTGCGACGCAACATGTATCGCGGTCGCTTCTGGACGATGCGCCAGTACGCGGGTTATGCGTCGGCGGAGGAATCCAACGCGCGTTACAAATACCTGCTCGCCAACGGCACCACCGGCCTCTCCGTCGCCTTCGACCTCCCGACGCAAATCGGACTCGACTCGGACGACCCGCTCGCCGCCGGAGAAGTCGGCAAGGTCGGCGTCGCCATTGATTCGCTCGAAGACATGGAACGCCTCTTCGACGGCATCCCGCTCGATACCGTCTCGACCTCGATGACCATCAATGCGACGGCTTCCACACTGCTCTGTCTCTACATCGCCGTTGCGCGCCGCGCCGGAATCGCGTCAGACAAACTACAAGGCACGATTCAAAACGACATCCTCAAGGAGTACATCGCGCGCGGCACATACATCTATCCGCCCGCGCCGTCGCTTCGTCTCGTCACGGACACCTTCGCCTACTGTGCACGCGAAGTGCCGAACTGGAACACGATTTCCATCAGCGGCTATCACATCCGCGAAGCAGGCTCGACCGCCGTGCAGGAGGTCGCCTTCACGCTCGGCGACGGCGTGGCTTACGTTGAAGCGGCGACGGCGGCAGGCTTGAAGGTTGACGAGTTTGCGCCGCGTCTCTCCTTCTTCTTCAACGCGCACAACAACCTTCTCGAAGAGATTGCCAAATTCCGCGCCGCACGTCGTCTCTGGGCGCGCATCATGCGCGAGCGCTTCCACGCACGCGACCCGCGCTCCATGATGCTTCGCTTTCATACTCAAACAGCAGGCTCGACGCTCACCGCGCAACAGCCCGAAGTCAACATCGCGCGCACAACCATTCAAGCCCTCGCCGCCGTCCTCGGCGGCACGCAATCGCTTCACACAAATGCGATGGACGAAGCCCTCGCTCTCCCGACCGAAACCGCCGCGCGCGTCGCCCTCCGCACTCAACAGGTCATCGCACACGAATCCGGCGTCGCCGATACGGTTGACCCGCTCGCAGGCTCCTACGCCGTCGAACATTTGACCGAGGAAATCGAACGCCGCGCCGCCGACTATTTAGACAAAATCGACGCCCTCGGCGGCATGCTCCGCGCCATCGAAACCGGCTACGTCCAACGCGAGATTCAGGAAGCCGCCTACGACTACCAACGCGCCGTCGAGACACAAGCATCAATCGTCGTCGGCGTCAATCGCTTCCAGATTGAACAGGAGACACCCATCGCCACGCTTCGCATCGACCCCTCCATCGAACAATCTCAAATCGAACGCCTCCGCTCGCTTCGAGAACGACGCGACGCCCAAGCCGCCGAACTCGCCCTCGCCTCCCTCGAAGAAGCCGCACGCGGCACCGAAAATCTTCTCCCACGCATCCTTCGTTGCGTCGAATCTCACGCCACCGTCGGCGAAATCAGCCACCGCCTCCGCCGCGTCTGGGGCGAATACCGCGAAGCCGTGACGGTATAAGACAAAACTTTGGTTGTGAGAATTGAAGCGAAATGAAGTTGCGCCCGTTCATCTCGAAAGTCACAACTTTCGAGATGAACGGGCGTTTTCTTTGGGATGTCGATGAAGGGTTGCTATTTCTGATTGAGCTTTTTGAGGGCTTCGGTGGCGCTGGCGTTGTCGGGATTGAGTTCGAGAGATTTTTTGTAGTTTTGGATGGCGAGTTCTTTGTCGCCGTTGTGTGCGTAGGCTTCGCCGAGGCTGTCGTAGGTGTTGAAGCCTTGCGGGTAGATTTCCGTGTTGAGCTTCAAGATTTCGATGGCGTCTTTGATGCGGCGCATGCCGAGGAGTTGGTAGCCGAGGGTGTTGAGTTCGGGTTCGCGCCAGTCGTAGGCGTCGGGCTGCGCGGCCTTGAGTTCGCGGTACTGCTTGATGGCAGCCTGCACGTCTTTTTCGATGACGGTTTTGAGCATCCTCTCGGCGATGGAACGGCGCGGCAGCGTGTAGGGCTGGTTGTAGAGGATGCTGCCAATCTGTCGGCTGATTTCGTCGAGCCTCGGCGTGTTGACGTTGCTCAAGAGGACGACGAGATGCTTGTCGTTGACGAGACGGACGATGAGCGTGTTGAAGCCGTTGATGCCGCCGCCGTGCGTGACGATGGTCACGGGTTCCTTCGACGGCGCGAGCGGTGCTTTTGTGACCACCCATCCGTAGGCGTAATTTTGCAGCGTCGGCGTAAACATCAACTCTCTGGACTTGGCGGAAATCAGTTTGTCCGTGTAGAGCGCCTGATCCCAGAGGTAGAGGTCTTCGACGGTTGAATACATCGAACCGGCGGCGTAGGGAATCGACATGTCGAGATAGGGCGCGTTCCGGTAGCCGAGCGGCGTTTTGCCGTAACCGTTGGCGCGTTTGGCGATGAGTGTGTCGTGTCGGTCGTAGCCCGTGTTCTTCATGCCGACGGGGTCGAGGATGTTCTCTTTCAAAACCTGTTCGTAGGGTTTGCCCGTCACGCGTTCGATGATGGCTCCCAGAAGGAAGTAGCCGGAATTGTTGTAAGACCATTTCGCGCCGGGTTCAAACTCCAAATCGCCGCTCGCATACTTCTTGACGAAATCGCTGACCGCGTAAGGATTGCGGCTCACGTCCTCCATGAATTTCGGCGCGCTCGTATAACTCGGAATGCCGGAGGTGTGGGTTAGAAGGTGGTGAATCGTGACGCGCTCGCCCACGTCTTTGCGGTAGTCGGGCAGGTAGTCTGTAATCTTGCCGTCCAACTTCAACTTGCCCTGCTCGACCAACTGCAACGTCAACATCGCGGTAAATTGTTTCGTAATCGAACCGAGACGAAACTTCACGTCCGGTTCGTTCGGCAGATTCCATTCCATGTTGGCGAGGCCGAAACCCTTCTTGTAAATCACCTTGCCGTTTTCCGCCGCCAGCACCGTGCCGTTAAACTGCCCCGTCGTGCTGTAAGCCTTCATCAACTCGTCAATCTTGCTCGCCTTGTCCTGCGCCGACACATAGGTCTGCCCCGCCACCAACATGCAAAGCAGTGCGACGGCGGCGAGCATCCGCGACGAGCGTGCGTCTCTTATTCTCATATAGGATTCTCCTGTCAAATTCATATTTAGACGACTTCATTTAGACGATAACTGCGCCCGATTTGTTCCCGTGACGTGCATTTTGTTTGAGGATGGTTGCGGATATACTGCCGAACTTCAACAAACGCCCCATCCGCCGTGCGACGCGATTCCACGGCGCATCGAAGCGGATGCGACAAGCGAGCAGTTTCTTATGTTAATCTGAGGGCATGATGGGTCATCTGTTGGAAGTTAAAAATTTGCAGACGCAGTTTCCGACGCGCGGTGGGGTGGTCAAGGCGGTGGACGGCGTGAGTTTTTATGTGGACGAGGGAGAGTTGTTGGGACTCGTCGGGGAGTCGGGATGCGGCAAGTCGATGACGGCGTTGTCAATTATGCGTCTGGTGTCGTCGCCGGGGAGAATCGTGGCGGGCGAGATTTTTTTTAACGGCGAGAATCTGCTGACGCTTTCGGACGAACGGATGCGCGCGATTCGCGGCGACGACATCGCGATGATTTTTCAAGACCCGATGACTTCACTGAATCCCGTCTACAAGGTGGGCGAGCAGATTGCGGAGGCGTTGCGTTTGCACCGGAGGATGGGACGGCGCGAGGCGCGCGAAGCGGCGGTGGAGGCGATGCGCGAGGTGTCGATTCCAGACCCGGCGCGGCGTGTAGACGATTATCCGCATCAGTTGTCGGGTGGGATGCGGCAGCGCGTGATGATTGCGATGGCGCTGGCGTGCGACCCTAAGTTGCTGATTGCCGACGAGCCGACGACCGCACTCGACGTGACGATTCAGGCGCAGATACTTGAGTTGCTGGACGGTCTGCGGAAGACGCGAAAACTGGCGGTGTTGTTGATTACGCACGACCTCGGCGTGGTCGCAGAGGTGGCCGACCGCGTCGCGGTGATGTACACGGGGCGCATCGTTGAGGAGTCGCCTGTCGAAGAGTTGTTCGCGCGTCCTAAGCATCCGTATACGGAGGGGCTGTTGCAGTCTGTGCCGAAGTTGACGGCGGCGGAAGTGACGAAGGCCGTCAGGCTCTCGACCATTGAAGGCACGGTGCCGAAGCCGACCAACCTGCCGCCGGGTTGCCATTTCGCTCCGCGTTGTTCGCATCGCATGCCGCGCTGCACGGAGGGCGAGCGGATTCCGCTCTACGATTTGGAGGGCGACGTGCGCGTGCGTTGCGTGCTCTACGACCTCGCGGCGGCGGTCGCGGCTGACCATCAAACCGAACAGCAGAAGGGGACGGACAACAGATGAAAGCGCGCACGAACGAACGCGGCGAGACGGTGCCTGCGTCTGAAAACATGGCGGCACATGCGCGCGACGCGAGCGCAGACGAACGCCAAGACCTCGTACGCGTGCGCGGACTGTTCAAGCATTTTCCGGTCGCGGGGAGCGACGACGTGGTGCGCGCGGTGGACGGCGTGACGTTCGAGATTTTTCGTGGTGAGACGTTGGGATTGGTGGGTGAGTCGGGTTGCGGAAAATCGACGGTGGGGCGTTGTCTCCTGCGTCTGATTGAGCCGACGCACGGCGAAATCAGTTTCGAGGGCGAGGACGTGCGCGCTCTGTCGGGCAGGCGCATGCGCGAGTTGCGGCGCGAGATGCAGATAATTTTCCAAGACCCGTATGCGTCTCTCAATCCGCGTCTCAAGGTGCGAGACATCGTGGCCGAACCGCTCGTCATTCACGGCATGGGCGACAAAGAAGAACGGCGTGCGCGCGTCGCAGACCTTTTGCAGAAGGTCGGACTCGACCCCGATTTTATGAATCGCTACCCGCACGAATTTTCGGGCGGGCAACGCCAGCGCATCGGCCTCGCGCGTGCGCTCGCTCTGAATCCGAAGTTGATTGTGGCGGACGAACCCGTCTCGGCGTTGGACGTTTCGGTGCAGGCGCAGGTCATCAATCTGCTGGAAGATTTGCAGAAGGAGTTTAACCTCACGTACCTCTTTATCTCGCACGGGTTGGCGGTGGTCGAACACATCTCGACGCGCGTGGCGGTGATGTATCTGGGCCGCATCGTCGAAGTGGCGAGCGCAGAGGAACTCTACGCCAACCCTCTGCACCCTTACACACGCGCGCTCCTCTCCGCGATTCCCATACCCGACCCGACGCGCAGGCGCGAACGCATCGTCCTGCACGGCGACGTGCCGACGCCCATCAACCCGCCCTCCGGCTGCCGCTTCCACACGCGATGTCCCGACGCCATTCCAGATTGCGCGCGTATCGACCCGGACTTGCGCGAAGTCGCGCCCGGCCACACCGTCGCATGCATCCGCGTGCCCGGTTGGTTCGAGGCTCCGACCTCCGCCTGACGCCCGCTGAAACATCCGGCGTGCGCCGAGCGTAAAACACCAAAAGCTCGCATCTCATTCGGTTCCCGTGAGGACTGAAAAGCTTTAGCATCCCTTCCAAAGAGAGAATTAAAAACATGAGCGACTCGACTCTCCCGACCTCGGACGTTCCCGTGATGTCGACGGCTGAAACCTTGAGCGGCATCTTCTTTGAACCTGAGCACACCTTTCAGGCGTTGAAAGTGCGTCCGCGTTTCCTCGTCGCCGCGTTGATTACGATAGCGGCCTTCATGGCCCTTTACGTCAGCTTCGTTCAACGCATCGGCGCAGAGACCATCGCGCGCGCACAAATCGCCGCGCGTTCGCCCGACATGACCGCCGAGCAGATGAATCAGGCGTTGGCGGTGCAATCCAGCCCGCTCGTCCAGGCGATTACCTACGCTTCTTTTCCAGTCGTCTTTGCGATTATCTTCGCCGCCGGAGCGGGTCTCTATCTGCTCGGCGTGATGGCGATGGGCAAGGCGATGAGCTACAAGCAGGCTCTCTCGGTCTGGGTCTATTCTTCTCTACCGCAGACGCTGTTGTTCGCGTTGGTGAACATCCTACTGCTGTTCCTGAAATCGAAAGACGACATCGACCCGACCGCCATCAATACGGGCGGCATCGCACGCGCCAACCTGAGTCTGCTCGTAGACCGGAAGGCAAGACCCATCCTGGCGACCATACTTAGCTCCTTCGATATTTTCGCGTTCCTCGGACTTTTCCTCGCGGCGGTGGGCTTGCGTGTCATGGCACGCCTGTCGTCGGGAGCGGCGTGGGGCATTGCGCTCTTGGTTTGGCTGCTCGCGATGGGGATTCACGTCCTGATGGCCGCGCTTTTCGGTCAGGCGAGCTAAAGAAGGTAAACGTCGGCGCGAAGGAAAAAGTAAAAAGGCAAAAGCGAGGAAGGAAGGCGGTCTTCTTTCCTCGCTTTTGCCTTTTGCCTTTTCGCTCTGCGCTTTATTCGTAGCGGAGCGATTCGATGGGGTCGAGGCGCGCGGCTTTCCACGCAGGCCACATGCCGAAGACGAGGCCGATGCCGACGCTGGCGACGAAACCCGCGACGGGTGCCCAGAGCGGTACGTAGGAGGGCATCAGCATTCGTATCAGCAGAGTGGTCAGCCAGCCTATTCCTAGACCGACCAGCCCGCCGACGCCCGTCAACGTCATGGCTTCGATGAGAAACTGCCAGAGGATATCGCGGCGTCGTGCACCGATGGCTTTGCGGATACCGATTTCGCGCGTCCGCTCCGTCACAGAGACGAGCATGATATTCATCACGCCGATGCCGCCGACCATCAAGCCGACCGACGAAATGGCGACCATCGCAATCGCCACGCCAGCCGTGATGGAACGAAACTGGTCGATGATGGAATCGGCGGTTGAGACGCCGAAGTTGTTCGGCTTGTCGAATGGCACGCGGCGGCGCACGCGCAGGAGGTCTGTGATTTGGTCTTTCGCCGCCTCTATCATCCCGACGCGCGCCACCGCGAGAATAAAGATGTCTTCGGCGTTTGGCTTGAGCTTGCGCGCCACGTTGAAGGGCACGAAGATGCCGTTGTTCAAGTCGTCGCTGCCGTTGCCGCCGCCGAATAACTGCTCGCGCATGCCGAGTTCGCCGACGACGCGAAAGTCGCGCCCGCCGATGTTGATGGTCTGCCCGACGGGCGAACTCGTCGGAAAGAAATCGTCCGCGACACGCCCGCGCACGACGCAGACATCCTGATTCGTGTCGTTCTCAAACTGGGTGAAGAAGCGTCCATCGACGAGAACTTCCTGCCCCGTCCGCATGTAGTCGGGTAGCGTGCCTTCGAGTCGCACCGCCGCCGAAGTTTTGCCTCTGGTCGAAACATTGATTTTCTCGCCGAAGAAATTATTGCTGATGTCGAGGAAGGGAACGGCCAACTCGACGGTCGAGAGCGCGGCAATCGCCTCGGCATCTTCGTAGGTAAGATGCGGGCGCATCCGCTCCTCGCGCGACATGCGACCGACGTGGAAGCCCGGCTCAAACTTGTAGAGAAAGATGGAGCGCGTGCCGAAGGATTCGACCTCTCGCTTCACCGTCTCGTCGATGCCGCTGATAATCGAAGCGATGACCATTACCGTCCAGACGCCGATGACGACGCCGATGACCGTCAGAAACGAACGCAACTTGTTAGTGCGTAGCGTCTGCAACGCCATTATCAGATTTTCAAGAATGTCGCTGCGTAGTAGCTGCATTGCTTTATTTCTTCATCGTTTCATCGGCTCATTGATTCAATGAATCAACGAGCCGATGAAACGATGATTTATTCTGCGCGAAGCGCCTCTATCGGGTCGAGGCGCGCGGCCTTCCATGCGGGAAAGATGCCCGCGAGGATACCGATGGTGCCCGACACCGTGACGGCGGTCACGACGGCGGGCAGAGATAGATAGGTCGGGATGAGGAAGGCCGAAACGACCAGACCGAGCATCCATGCGATGGCGACTCCGGTTGCGCCGCCGATAGCCGAAAGCGTCACCGCCTCGACCAAGAACTGTTTGAGCACGTCTGTACGCCGTGCGCCGAGTGCTTTGCGGATACCAATCTCTTTGGTTCGTTCCGTCACCGAGACGAGCATGATATTCATGATGACGATGCCACCGACGAGGAGCGCAATGGCCGGAACGGCGATGGCGACGATGAAGATGCTGCCAAAGAGACGGTCGCGCAATCCAGTGATGGCGTCGGGCGTGAGCACACCGAAGTTATCTTTCTCTCCGGCGGGCAGGCGGCGACGAATCCGCATCAACAGTCGCGCTTCTTCGACTGCATCGTTGAATACGTCGTCGCTCTTGGCCGTGCCGACGATGTAGAACGAACGCCAGCGCGTCAGTTCGCCGTAGGTTCGCTTGTATGTTTTGAGCGGCAGCGTGATGAAGGTGTCTTGCGGAATGCCGAAAATCGTTCCTTTTGCGACGGCCACACCGACGACGCGATAAGGCAGACCGTCAATCACAATCTCCTTATCGATGGCCGAACTGCGCGGAAAAAGTTTCTCGGCCACATCCGCGCCGACGAAGGCCACGCGCGCTGCCGTCTCGTCTTCCGTCTCGCTGAAGTAGCGGCCTTCGGCGATGTCAACCTTCTCGATGTCGCCCATGATTGCCATCTTGCCGTCCACCGCTACTTCTTCGAGAATCTCCGAGCCGCGTTTAATCGTCGCACGCGTCGGGCGCGCCGCCGCGCCGAGTTTATCGGTCAAGGCAAGGCGCGTGCGGAGGTATTCAAAATCCTCCATCGTCAAATCTTTGTTGCGACGCTGCGCGGCGGCGATGGTGTCCGTGTCCTTCCAGTCCTCGAAGTTGAAACGCTGGATGGTGTAAGACTTCGCGCCGATGCCCGCAATCTTCTCGTCGATGTAAGCATTGAAGCCCTGAATTAGTGACACGACGACCACCACCGCCGCGACGCCGATAATCATGCCGAGCAGCGTCAACGCCGAACGCAGTTTGTGCGCCCAGATGGCTGCCAACGCAAGTTTGAGGGTTTCGATGAGTTTCACGGTCTTGGTATTACGTTACAAAACGGATTCTGTTTCAAACGGCGATGGATGTTGGATGCCGGAAAATCGAAACGCGGCGAGGAAACGTCTCCCGCCGCGCTTGAAGTGTTGGTGTCGTGTTCGCCGCGCGTTACTTGATGCGTTCGTCCTTTTCAATCTGGCCGTCGCGGATGGAGATGATGCGATGCGCGCGTGCGGCGATGTCGGGTTCGTGCGTGACGACGATGATGGTGTTGCCTTCGGCGTGGAGACGCTCGAAGAGGTTCATGATTTCGATACTGGTGTGCGAATCGAGCGCGCCTGTCGGTTCGTCTGCGAGCAGGAGCGAAGGGTGATTGACGAGCGCGCGGGCGATGGCGACGCGCTGGCGTTGACCGCCGGAGAGTTCGTTGGGGCGGTGCGTCATGCGGTCGGAGAGCTCGACGGAGGTGAGCGCGTGCGTGGCCTTGTCACGGCGCTCCGACGCGCTGATTCCGGCGTAGATGAGCGGAAGTTCGACGTTGTGAAGCGCGGTGGCGCGTGCGAGGAGATTGAAGGTCTGGAAGACGAATCCTATCTCCTTGTTGCGGATGCGCGCTAGTTCGTCGTCGTCCATGTCGGAGACGAGTTTGCTGTTAATCCAATAGCGTCCCTGCGAAGGCGTGTCGAGACAGCCGATGAGATTCATGAGCGTCGATTTGCCGGAGCCGGAGGGGCCAATGATGGCGACGTATTCGCCACGCTGCACGTCGAAGGAGACGCCGCGCAGCGCGTGGAGCAACTCTTCGCCCATCTGGTAACTTTTCCAGATGTCGCGCATCGAGATGAGCGAGGCGGGCACGCCGTCGTGCGCCAGAAGTTCACCGCGTTCGACCACTGCCGTAGTTTCGGCGGCGGCGGTTGTCTGTTCTTCAGGCGTCATGGTCAATGTCGCTTCCATCGTTATTTACTCTCTTCCGGTTTGCCGTCAGGCCCGCCGGGTTTCTTCTCTTGTTTCTTAACCTTGTCGCCTTCCTTCAGAGTACGTAGGACACGACTCGGCCCCGTGACGACTTCGACGTTGGGCTGAAGACCACTGACAATTTCGATGTCGCTTTCACCCGTGATGCCCGTTACCACTTCGACGAATTTAACCTTGCCGCCGTCGAGAATGTAGATGCCTTTAATCTCTTTCGGCTTCTCGCCGGAAGCGGCAGGCGCGGGAGTCGGGGTCGCAGTTGCGCCGGGCGAGGCGGAGGTTTCGGGCTGCTTCTCGATGATGGCTTGAAGCGGCACGGCGAGCACGTTCTGTTGCACTTTGGTAGTAATCGTAGCGGTGGCCGTCATGCCGGGTTTGAGGTTGTTGCGAATCTCGTCCGGCATCTTGTCTTTGAGGAGTTCGATGACGACCTTGAACTCTTTGGCTTCCTGCACGTTGATGTTGTTGCCGAGGCCGCCGCCCGCCGCCGCGCCCGACTTACTGAGCGCGAGCGGGTTCTTGAGTTTGACGACGCCTTCGACTTCCTTGTCGCCCAACGCATCGACCTTAATCTTGACGGGTTGCCCTTCGGCCACTTCGTCAATCTCCGTCTCGTCCACATTGACTTCGACGTTGATGGTGGACATGTCGGCGATGGTCATGAGCGGCGTGGAGGTGAAATTGGCGACGGCGAACTGGCCGACGCGCGCCGGAATGTCGGCGATAACGCCCGTGAGCGGCGAAAACTGCGTGGCCTTCGCGCGCAGGTTTGAACTGCCGCGCAATAGCGCCGACTGCTGGTTGGCGCGTGCTTCGCTGGTGCTGACGCTCTGGCGTGCGCGTTCGACGCCGATACGCGCATCACGCACTGCGACGCGTTGCTGGTTGACGCGCGCCTTCGCTTCTTCGACGCCGATTTTCTGCGCTTCAAGTTGCGCCTGCGCGGTACGCAGCGCGACTTGCGCCGTGCGGACGGCGGCCTCCGCAGTCTTCACGCGGTCAGTGTAAGCGTCGTATTCCGACCTTGAAGAGACGCCCGCTTCGACTAGTTCGGCGGAGCGGCGTCGGTCGCGTTGAGCGGCGGCGAGGTCGGTCTGCGCGCGTTCGAGCGCCACCTGCGAGCTATCGACGTTGGTCTGCGAAGTGACGACGCCCTGCCGCGCCTGCGCGACGCTGGATTCGGCCACGACGAGCGCCTGTTGCGCCTGCGCGACGCTGTTTTCTGCCGCCGTCACGGAGGACCGCGCGTTCTGCACGTCGCTGAAGGAGGCTTGCACGGCGGCGGCCTGCGCTTCCTGCGACGATTGAAGCTGCGTCGGGTCGAGTCGGACCAGCGGTTGTCCCTTTGTCACTTGGTCGCCGGGGTTGACGTAGAGTTCCTCGATGCGACCCGCCACCTCGCTCGTCAGATTGATGAACTGGACGGGACGCACCTCGCCCGATGCTGTCACGACGGAACGCAGTTCGGGGCGTGTTTCAACTTTCACCACAGTCACTTCCGGTTCGTCTTTGCCGCTCGCAAAAATGCTGACGACAACAATCATCCCGATGAAGGCGACTGCGGCAACCACGATAATAATCTTTCTTTTTCGGCTGACAGCCATAGGGATTTTCCGTTCCTTCTCTCAAGTCTAAGGGGTTAGTTGTGTTAATCGGGTTAGTAATTTGGATGCACAAACAGGTGTTAGAGATTGCAACGAATGTCTTCCGTCCGGCGCATCGGTAGTGTTTACGTCAGAGGCAGGCAAAGGGTTTCAAAAACAATAACAAGCGGAAATTCGACGGTCGCCGGAAACGGCTCGAATCAGCATCGCTCTCGACGGTCTTCCGGCGCGAATTGGTTCAGGGATTGGCGTCGGGATTGTGCGCCTCGCGGCCTGTCGGTGGTCGTTCGCGTGTGATTTCCGAAGGCGGTTGGCGCGCTTTCGAGTTTCGCGCTACAATATACGAGTTTTCCGCGCGTTGCGCTATTGGCAGGCGCATGCTTTGAACCACGGCAACCATTCGGCAACTTTTCCACACCGACCGAGGCCAACGAACGAGGGAAGACGCGAGTATGGTTACTTGCGAGAGATGCAACACGGAGAACCTTGACGGCTCGCAGTATTGCGATGAATGCGGAGCATTGCTTGCGGGCGGCTCGTCGCGCGTCAAAAAAGTCGTCACCAATCCGGCGGAGGAGATTATCGCGCCGGCGTCGGCAGGAGCCGACGCCGGAAACATCGCCGCGCCCGCCACCACCTTTTCCGAACCCGCCATGACCACTGCACATTCCGAAGTGATGCCTGTTCGCGCGGCCTCTTCTTCCTCGTCGTCGGGTTCGTCGTCCGGCTTCGGGTTGTCGGCTTCATCCGGCGCGGCGCGCACCAACAACGGCCCGCACGCCAAACTCGTCATCCATCGAGGGCGTTCGGCGGGCAAAGAGTTTCCGATGAACGAGGACGAGGCGCAAATCGGACGTTGGGACGCCGATGGCGGCATCTTCCCCGACGTAGACCTCGACGCGGACGACCCGGAAGCCAAAGTTTCGCGCCGTCATGCGCGCATCACACGACGCGGCGAACAGTATTTTATCGAAGATTTAGGCTCTACCAACGGCACTTTTATTAATCGCGGAAGGCGTCTGCTGCCGGGCGACCGACAGCCTCTCAACGACGGCGACGAGGTTATCGTCGGCAAAACGTTTCTGCGTTTTCAAGTCATCAAATAAACGAATCCACGAAGCGGCGCGCGTGCGACCAGACTCACGGACGCGCGCGTCAGACGCCGCCGAATCAACTGTCGAGAAATGTCTAGCTGTTTCAACTGCCATGCTCCCGTCATGCCCAACGACCGCTTCTGCGGCAATTGTGGAACCTCGCTCAACAAAGCGGCGTCGGGACAGCAACAGCACGGCGAGCCTTCCATCCTGGAAAACGCGCCCATCGGCACGGGCGAACCGCTCGACATCGCCGCGTCGTCTTCGGCGTCGGCAGGCGGCTCGGCGTCTGTCAGCGAATCGGACGGCGGCGGTGCGGCGGCGGTCGCTCCCGCAAAATCCTCCGGTGAAGACGCCGAACCCGATAGACGCTTCGACACGGGCGACCAAGCCGCCGACCAACCGCCCGCACGCGAATCGAACCAGCAGCCCGACGCTTCCTCTGCGCCCGAACTACAAGACACGCTCGTCGAATCAATGCCCGTCGTGAAGTCGCCGGAATCGGCGGACGCCTCTTCACGGAATCAGCAGGCGTCTTCAACTGGCGCGGATTCTCCGTCGTCTCCAACGTCTTCAGCGTCTTCATTCGGCGCGAATTTTGAATCGAACGCAGCGCCCGTCTCGCGTGTCGTCCCCATCGGAGGCGATGCGAGTGCGAGTGGCGCGAGCGAGGAGCGGGGCGTCTCCGCGAAAGACCAACGACCGAACCGCGCCGACGCACGCCCGACCGGATGGGGCGGCTCGACCGGAGGCGGTCGCCCGCAAGCCAAACAACTTGAGCCGAATACACTCTTGAATAGTCGCTACGAGATTGTGCGACGCATCGGCGGCGGCGGCATGGGTGCGGTCTACTACGCGAAGGACAAGAATCTCGGCGACGCGCCGCGCGCCGTCAAGGAAATGATTCAGTCGAACCTCGACGAGACGCAGCACGAAAAGGCCATCGGCGATTTCAAACGCGAGTCGATGCTCTTGGCCTCGCTCGAACATCATTCGATTCCGACCATCTACGATTACTTCTACGACGACGGCGCGGCGCGTTTCTATCTCGTCATGAAGTACATCTCCGGCGGCGACTTCCTTTCGCGCCTGCGTAACGCGCCCGGCGGACGCATCGACGAACAGACCGTTACCGATTGGGGCGTGCAGGTCGCAGACGTGCTCGACTATTTGCACAACCGTCGCCCGCCGATTATCTACCGCGACTTAAAGCCCGCCAATCTCATGATTGATGGCAACAGCGGTCGCGTTATGCTGATTGATTTCGGCATCGCGCGTTGGGTTGCGCCGCAGGAGAAGGGCGTCACGGCGGTCGGCACGATGGGCTACGCACCGCCCGAACTCTTTAGCGGCAAAGTCGAGCCGCGTTCCGACATCTACAGTCTAGGCGCGACGATGTTTCATCTCCTGACCGGCTCCGACCCGCAGGATAACCCTCTGCTCATCTTCGATTTTACGAAGAACCCGCGCCCGCGACAGATAAACCCCGCGCTCTCCAACGAGATGGAACGCATCTTGATGCGCGCCGTCGAATACAAGCCGGAAGGGCGTTTTCGTTCCGCCGGAGAGATGCGCGACACGCTCGCCACTCATCTCGAAAAGTTGCGGAGCGGCGCGGTCAGTTTCGGCGGCGCGGCGGTCGGCGTCATGGGTGAAAAGACCATCGCAGTCGAGATGGTCTACTGCGGTTTCTGCGGCGGGCGCATCGCCGCCGACGATATGTTTTGCGCTCACTGCGGCAAGAAACAGCCGCTCGCGGGCGCCAGCGCCAGTCTGCGCGCCGCACGCGCCACGGCCAAACTTGTCGTTATGGGAACAACCGAACTCGATGCGTCGTTTCATCTCCATAAGGAGACGAACCTTGTCGGCAGAAGCGACCCGCACTCGAATATTTTTCCCGAAGTTGACCTTTCGCAGTTCGACCCGGAAACCAAAATCTCGCGCCGACACGCGCGTATCTGGCGCGAGGGAGACACCTTCCTCGTCGAAGACCTCGGCTCGGTCAACGGCACGGTGGTCAACGATACCGTACGCCTCGGCGCGCGACAGCCGCGCGTTCTCGAAAACGGCGACAAACTCCGCCTCGGCGAAACTACGCTCCACTTCTTGATAGGATAAAAGCAATAGACAGTAGCCAGTAGACAGTAGCGAGCATAAAAACGTTTGAATGCTTTTCTATTGTCGAGTTGCTGAAGAAACGCGTGAAGGGTTTTTCTACTGACTACTGACTACCGTCTCCTGACTACTGTTTTCCATGTCCACGCAAATCGAACAAGCCATGCCGCCGCGACGTGCCGAAACCGGCGGGCGGCAAATGTTGAGGGGCGAAGCAAGTTTTAAGAAACTGCGTGCGCCCTTCTCTCTGCGTTGCGGCGCGATTCTGGTTGACTACACGATTGTGGTGGCGATTCTCGCCTTCGCAACGCTGCTGGCGCGCATCTTCGACGGCGACTGGACGGGAGCCACCGCCTTGACGCTTGGCTACATCTGCGCGGTCGGTCTCATCGTGCTCAACTTCGTAGTGCTGGCATCTTTCGGCGGACGCACGCTCGGCAAGTGGGTGACGGGTTTGCGTATTGAGCGTGTTGACGGTGAGCCGCTCAGCGTCGCACGCGCAACACTGCGTCACATCGTCGGCTACGCCATCACGCTGCTGACGCTCGGCGTCGGATTTCTCGTCGCCGCCTTCAACGTCGAGGGACGCGCGCTGCACGACTACATCGCGGGCACCGTCGTCGTCCGCGAACGCACGGGCGCGCGTGGCACTCGCCTGCGCTAAGGCGCGCAACGGAATAAAAGAGGATGACGAAAACTTGTCCATCTTGCGGAACGGTCGCTGCGCCGGAAGCGCGTTTCTGTCGGCGTTGCGGCACGCTCCTGCGAGCCGCCGTCGGCGGAGACGAACGCGACGGGCAGGTTTCGCCGCTCGCCGCCACCGTTCCGCTCACAGACGAAGGACGCACCACACACGGCCTCGCCGCCGACGACCCTTCGCGTTCGCCCGACACCAACCGCGTCAACCGCGCCGAACTCGACGCGCTCCTCCGCCCTTCGCGTCAAGAGTCGACGCTTGAATCGTCGCCCGCCAGAAACGCACACGACGACGGCCAACACCATTCCTTCATCAACCACTATTCCGAGCCGACGCCCAACGCGCCACAGAATTCCGACCCCGGCTCCATGACACAGCCCTCGCTCCAACTCTTTCCGCAAACCGTTGCGACGGAAGGCGAACGGCGCGACGCCGCAGCAGGAAGCGGCGACTACGACGACGAGTTGACTATCACGGTCGCACGTCCGCCCGCCACCACGCCGCGACAGGTTGTTCCGATACCCCGCACGGGTTCGGACGCGCCACCGTCCGCCGCGCGCGGAGATGGACACGCCGCCGCACATGCGAATGGAGAGACGCTTGCCTCGGCGTCGCCGTCCGTCGCCCCTGCCGTGAACGCCCGTCCTGCTGCTCCTAAGTCGCGCACGCGTCAGGCGTGGTACGTCGCGGCTGGCGTCAGCGTCCTTCTTTTGCTGGCGACGTTGACGGCCTTCTGGCTCGGCGTCGGCCCTTTCCGCAGAGGCGCGTCCGCCGTCGCGGGCAACGGCGCAACGGAGACGCCCGCCGTCGCCGACCCGAAACAACTCTCGGACGAAAAGATGACGGAAGCCGAAGCGTTGCTCGCGGGCGGAGATTTGGACGCCGCCATCGCCCGACTGCGCGAAGCCACCACGCTCAATCCTTCCAACAACGCAGCGCACCGACGCCTCGGCGCGCTCCTGTTTGATAACGGCAGACGACGCGAAGCCATCGAAGAATATCGCGCCATCATTCGGTCTGATGCGCGCGACGCAGAGGCGTGGCGCGCGCTCGCCCGCGCGCAACTCGATGAGAGCCTTTATGTAGAAGCGTCCGAGAGTTATCGTCAACTCATCGCACTCGCGGGCGAAGGGTCTCTGAACGATAACGAACTGCTCGCCTATGCCGAATCACTACGCCTTTCGGGACGCGCCCGCGATGCGCAGACCTATTACCAGCGTCTCGTTTCGTCGTCGGTCGCCGATGTGGCGAACAGTGCGCGGCAGTATCTCGGCGAGTCCGTCGCAACTGTGCCGACACCCACGACGAGTCCTGAATTGGCACACGATGCGCGCGAGCAGTTGAACCAGAACCGCAACGCGCAAACGTCGCAGACGCCCGCGCTCCCGACCCCGACGCCCGCACTTGCGTCTGTCACAACGCCGCCCGCCAACGTCGCTCCACCCGCGCCGCCCGCGAGGTCGGAAAACCTTTCGGCGGGCGACTTGTTCAAACGCGGCGAGCAGTTGTGGTCGTCAAATCGCGCGGCGGCTCTGAACGATTTTCGCGCCGCTGCAGGTAAAGGCAACCGCGATGCCTACTATTACCTCGGCCTCGGCATCGCCGAAGGCAAAGACCCGCGCACGCTGCATCCCGCGTTGCTCGGTGCGGCCTATCAGTATTTTCAAAACGCCATGCGCGGAGGACGCTTCCGCGCCGACGCACGGCGCTACGAGCAGATACTCGGCGAAGAGGTTGACCGCCGGAGACAACAGAGATAAAAGGGATGAGGGCGGAGGGCGGAGGGCTGAATTCAGAAAAGCAATGCTTTATCATCCCTTCATCCCGCCGCCCTCATCCCTCATCCCTTGACACTTATGCCTGACCTTATCATCAAGCATCCTGAGCGTTCGCCGGAGTCGTACACGCTCGGTCGTCTACGCATTACGATTGGCCGCTCGGCGCGCAACGACATCTGCATCCCCGACCCGTTTGCTTCGCGCGTTCATGCCGAAGTCAGGCGCGAGGGCGACCAGTATTTTCTGCAAGACCTCGGCTCGGCCAACGGCACCTACTATCAGGGCACACGCGCCGAAAGCGCGATTCCGCTCACGACTGGCACCAGCGTCCTTATCGGCGAAACGGAAATCGAGTTCAAAGACAAGCCTCTGCTCGGCGACGGCAGCGCCAACGTCTCCGTCGATACGCCCGCCGTCGCGCTCGAAGCGACGCTCATCTCCAATTCCGAACAACGCTCCACCTCCGGCCTCCTCGAAGCCATCGAAGGCGCGCGGACGTTTACTTCGGGCAAACAGTCGTCGGCGCAGCAACCCGCCGGACAGAGCGATTTGCTCGCACTCATCAGCAAGGTCGGCGTTACGCTCCTGGCTTCCGCGACGCTCGATGAGACGCTCAATCAAGTTGCGGCGTTGGTGTTTGAAGCCGTCCCCGCCGAACGTTGCATGATTATGCTGCGCGACGACGAGACGGGCGAACTCGAACCACGCGTCGCGCAGTTACGAGGTCGGCAGGGCGAAGTCGGAGAGATTCGCGTGAGCCGCACGATTATCGAAGAGGTGGTCGGGCAGGGGCGTTCGGTCCTGACTTCGGACGTGCAGCACGACCCGCGTTTCATGTCGAACACGGCGATGATTCAAGGCATCCGTTCGGTGCTCGCCGTGCCGCTCGGCGTGGGCGCGGCGGTCTTCGGCATCATCTACGCCGATTCCCCGCTCGCCGAAGCGCGTTTTTCCGAAGACCACTTGAAAGTGTTGACCACGCTCGGCTCGGTGGCCGCGATTCGCGTCGAGAATGCGCGACTGATTGAAGAACACCTCCAACGCGAACGCTACGAACAGGAACTCTCACTCGCGCGCGAGATTCAGCAACGCTTTCAACCGACCTCGCCGCCCTCGCTTCAGGGCTACGAACTGCAAGGCATCAGTTTTCCCTCCTACGAAATCGGCGGCGACTATTACGACTTTATCGAGCGTCCAGACGGTCGTATCATCGTCGCGCTCGGCGACGTGTCGGGCAAGGGAACTGCCGCCGCGCTCCTGATGTCGAGTCTCCATGCGGCCATCCACGCGCAGGTCGCCTCGCATCAATCGCTCGTCGAAACCATCGCGGCGGTCAATCGTTATCTCGCCGCCAACATCCCCGCCAATCGTTTCGTCACACTCTTTTACGCCGAACTCGACCCGCCCACCGGCTCGCTCTCGTTCTTGAACGCCGGACACAATCCGCCGCTCATCGTCCACGCCGCCGGAACCGTGGAACACCTTGCGGCGGGCGGCATCCCGCTCGGCATCACGCCCCACGCCGACTACCGCGAAGGACGCACTCAACTCCAACTCGGCGACGTGCTCGTCGTCTATTCCGATGGCGTTACCGAGACGCAGAACCCGCAGGGCGAAGAGTTTGGCCCCGAACGTCTGCACCGCGTCGTCTGGAACAACATCGACGCCTCCGCCGCAGGCATCCGCGACAAGATAGAATCCGCGCTCACCTCCTTCGCGCAAGGGACGCCCGCCGTCGATGACATCACGCTCGTCATCGTCAAACGCGCGAAAGACGCGAAATAACGCGGCAGTAGTGCAAAGGTCAGCATTTGGAAGTAAACTGGCACAGGGAAATATTTTGCAGAGGGAGCGAACTAGATGGATAGCGAGTCGAAACCGCTCGAAGAACTTCTTAAAGAACTACTGCCTGAAAGTCGGGCGAAAGTTCGCAATCTCGTCGAGTTCCTTTTAGAGAAACGCTGTAAGAGTAACAACACTGGCGGGAGATTGCGGCAACATTGGGCGGGCGGGCTGAGCGATTATCGAGACCAATATACATCTTTAGAACTTCAGCAGAATGCTCTGGAATGGCGAGGTGATTGATGTATTTGGTTGACACCAACATCTGGCTTGAGCGGCTTTTAGCACAAGCTAAATCTGACGAAGCAGGCGCTTTTCTCGACCACACTCTATCCAGCGACTTTTATATCACCGATTTCTCTTTTCACTCCATTTGCGTGATTTTGTCACGACTCAAGAAGACGAGCCTGTTGCGTGATTTTGTTCAAGATGTATTCATCGACGGAGCGGTTAATCTGGCATCTATCAGGCCGGAGGAGACGATGGGCGTAATTATCAGAATGCAGTTGTCTGAACTAGATTTCGACGACGCGTATCAATATGCCGTAGCCGAAAAATATAACTTAACGATTGTCAGCTTTGATGCGGACTTCAATCGAACCGAACGAGGCAGGAAAACTCCGGCGGAGATTCTAGCGGCGACATAACAATTCGACTTCACCTTTCGGCAGGATGCTTGCGTCGTACACATCTTTAAATCTCACGGCTCGATAGCACGTTTCTCAAACTCCTTCCTGACGTTGGTCGCCTGTGCCTCGCGCCGCCGCGTTAGACTCCCCGCATTAATCAATCTTCGCTTTCAACGTAGCCGTCGAATGCTTTCGGTGATTTTTTCGGCGGTTTTTTCGCCGATGCCGTCGAGGAGTTCGAGGCCGCCGCCGTGGACGAATTTGTCGAGGTCGTCGAGCGAGGCGATTTTGAATTGTTGATGGAGGGCGGCGGCGGTCTTGAGGCCGATGCCTTCGACGCGCAGGAGGTCGAGGACGGTTTCGGGCGTTTCGCTGATGAGTCGTTCCCACGCCTCGAAGGTGCCGTGTTGGAGGAGTTCGAGGATTTTGCCGCTGATGGCTTTGCCGACGCCGGGGATGGCCTGCAAGCCTCGCGCGCCTTCTTCGGAGGCGATGAGGCTCATTTCGGTCGGCCACGTTTCGATGGTTTCGGCGGCGTTGCGGTAGGAGCGGACGCGGTAACGGTCGTCGCCGCGTATCTCCAACATCGTCGCCAAACGCTCGAAGCGTCGCGCAATCTCCCGATTATTCATCCCGTTCAAGCATCCCGCCGAAACTTCTCGAAGACACGTTTCACGCACAGGGGTTTCGACTCAATCAAACCCTCGTTTCCGCGCCTCCGCGCCTCTAACTTCGCCTCCCGATAGAGGCATCCTGCGCGCCGTTATGATACTCTAAATTATCTCTCATTAAATTCACTCTTTCGAGGTAACGATGAAATTGAGGAAATATTTTTGCGCTGTCTCGCTCGCGCTTATGCTGGCGACCGCTTTGAACTCGCTGCCCGTCCGCGCCGACGAGGGAATGTGGCCTTTCAACAACGTGCCACGCGCCGAAATCAAACGCCGCTACGGCTTCGACGTGACCGACGCATGGCTGCGTAAACTGCAACTGGCTTCCGTGCGTTTCCCGAATGGCTCCGGCGCGTTCGTCTCGCCCGACGGACTCGTCATGACCAATCATCACATCGCCTCCGATTCGCTTCAGAACCTGAGCACGCCGGAACGCGACTACGTTAAAGACGGCTTCTATGCGCGCACGCGCGCCGAGGAAGCACGCGTGGCGGGTCTCGAACTGCTGGTGCTGCAAAGCCTTGAGGATGTGACCGAGCGCGTCAACGCGGCGGTTAAAGCGGGGATGTCGGGTGGCGACGCGCAGGCCGCGCGCCAGTCGGCTATCTCGGCCATCGAAACCGAGTCGAAGAATAAGACGGGCTTGCGGAGCGATGTCGTCACGCTCTATCAGGGCGGCCAGTACAATCTCTATCGCTACAAGACCTACACGGACGTGCGTATCGTCTTCGCGCCCGAAACGCAAATCGCCTTCTACGGCGGCGACCCCGATAACTTCAACTATCCGCGTTATGCGCTCGACATGGCCTTGTTTCGCGTCTACGAAAACGGCCAACCGCTACGCACGGCGGACAACTATCTGAAGTGGTCGAAGGCGGGCGCGAAGGATGGTGAGTTGACGTTTGTGACGGGTCATCCCGGCACGACCGAACGCCTCAATACTGTCGCGCATCTTGAATACCTGCGCGACACGGGGCTGCCGCTTCGTATCAAATATTTCGAGCGACGCCGCGCAACTCTCAATCGCTACAGCGCACTCGGCGAAGAACAGCGGCGTCGCGCGCTCGACGAACTCCTGTCGATTGAAAATACGCTCAAGGTCTATCACGGCGAACTCGAAGGCTTGCAGGACAAGTCGCTCATGCAGAGAAAACTGGAAACCGAGCAGAATTTGCGCCGTTCCATCGCTGCCGACGCGCGCAGGCAGAAGGAATACGGCTCGGCGTGGGATGCGATTGCGAAGGGACGCAAGGCGCTTCCTTCCTATGAACGCGAGCGGAGATTCCTCGGCGGTTCGTCGCTCGCCGACGGTGGTTGGGCTTTCAACACTCCGTTGTTCGCACACGCGCTCGCGCTCGTACGACTCGCGGAAGAATCGCAGAAGCCGAACAACGAACGTCTGCCGGAATATTCCGACGCGCGTCGCAGCGCACTCGAAGGGCGCATCAATTCGAGTGCTCCCGTCTACAAGGATTTCGAGCAGATGAAACTCGCCGATTCGCTCGCCTTCATGCGTGATGAACTCGGCGCTAACCACAGGTTGGTCAAAGAAATTCTTGATGGCAAGACGCCCGAAGAACGTGCGCGCGAACTCATCGAAGGCACGCGCATGGACGATGCCAACTACCGCAAGGAACTCGCGGCGGGCGGTCGCCGCGCGATTGAAGACTCGAAAGACCCACTCATCCGGGTGGCGCGTTCGATAGACAAAGAAGCGCGCGAATTGCGTCGGCGTTATGAATCGGAAGTGACGGGCGTCGAACGCACCAGCTACGGTTCGATTGCGCGTGCGCTGTTTGAGACGGAAGGAACCAAGCTCTACCCGGATGCGACGTTCACGTTGCGTCTTTCTTACGGTGCGGTGAAAGGCTACATGGAGAACGGCAAACGCGTTCCGCCCTTCACCTATTTCGCGGGACTCTACGAACGCGCCGCACAGCACGGCAACAAGTCGCCCTACGATTTGCCGCCGCGTTGGGTGGAGCGAAAATCGGCGCTCGACCTTCGCGTGCCCTTCGACCTCGTTACGACCAACGACATCACGGGCGGCAATAGCGGCTCGCCTCTGATTAACAAGAACGCGGAGATTGTCGGCCTCGTCTTCGACGGCAATATTCAATCCATCGTCGGCAGTTTCTACTTCGACGAATCGGTCAACCGCACCATCGCCGTCGATTCGCGCGGCATGATTGAAGCCCTACGCAAAGTCTACGGCATGAACGAACTCGCCAACGAATTAACGGGCACAACCAGCGCCGTCTCGAAGACTAAGAAAAAAGCAGCGTAAATCTGCGACCGTCGAAAAGGTCAAAAACGAAAGGGTTGAATGGTTAAAGGGAATTTCTCCCTTTTCACCATTCAACCCTTTTTCTTTTCGACCGTCTCTCAGTTGAGTGGTTCGTCGTTGACGGATGCGCGCCCGCCGCTCTTGTCACCGCCACGGAGGATGCCCGATTCGTTGATGAAGAAAGAGCGACGACCTTTGTCGGGATACATCAACGGCGTTGCGATAACCTCGAATTTGTCGCCGGAGGCATTCATCTCTATCCGGTAAGCGTCCGAGCCGAGCGACGAATCCGACAGCAATTGAGCGGCCTTTAGTTCCTCAATGGAGCCGAAGCGTCCTTTGCCTTTGGTCTCCTTGTATGTCATCTGCGCGCCGTGGAGCATGTAGAGCGTATTGGTCGCAAAACTCTCGTTGCTGACGGCGGGCGCGTGTTTTTCGCTGACGGCCATGTATGCGAGAAACGTTTCGATGAGATTGCGCGGCACATGTACTTCGTGCAAGGGGCCGTCGCCTTCGTTGCGTACGACGTGTGTAATGGCCGCGCCCGTTTCGAGTTTGTACTGCGCGAGCAAGGCTCTCGATTCGTCGTCCGCCGATTGCTCGACATTTTTCATCTCGCGCGTGAAACTGCTTTTCAAAAATCCGTTGGAGACGTAGACCTGTCCGAGCACCTGCTTGGGCTGCCAACTCATCGCGCGACGAAAGTTTTCGCTGGCGGCGAGCGTCTGCCCTTCGGCGTAGGCAAGTGCGACATGCCGGAGCGACGCGGCATCGGGAGCGGCAGCGATGTAGTTGCCGATGAAGGCCAGCGCCACCCCGCCGAAGTTCATAATCTCGACACCGCCGCTCTTGGTGCTCGGCTCCGTCGCGCCGCCCTGAACGAGTCCCAAGACGGTGAGCAGTCGCGGCAGCAACGATTGAAGCGTGTCCTTGTTTCTGAGTGAAATAAAGACGACGGGGCTGGACGGCGGAGGCGGCAGCGACTTTTCTGTCGCAGCAGGTTTGTCGGACGAAGGCGACGCGTCGGGCGCAGTGGTGGAGTTGCGTGGCGGGTTCATGTAGGCATCGGGAATGCTGACCGCCACTTCGTTACCGAGCGAGCCGATGATGTCTTCTCTGATTTTGAAGCCGAGTAGTTTTTCCATCGCCGCGAGTTGCGCGAGCATGGGCGGCTCTGCGTTCTCCTCCGTCGGCGTCGGCTCTTGCTGCGGCGCGAGAGGCGTGGTCGCGCCCGCGTCGTCTTTGTTGACTGTGGCTCTGCTACGTCGCCCCTCGGCTGCTTCGGCATCCCTCTGCGCCTGATGGTTCTGCTTAATTGTGCCGACGAAACGATCGTACATCGAAGCGAGGTCGAGCGAGGCGTTGACGTAGATGTCCGTATCTGCGGGCGCAACGGCGGCGGCGTCGGGCGCGTGCGCGGGGCCGTTGATGAGCACGGGCATGAAGGGAATGACGCTCGGCTTGTCGTCGTTGGAATTGAGCAGCAGGAGACGCAACGCCAGCGCGTCGCCCTCGAAGCCCGCGCCCAGACTAATCGCTCCGGGCATCTTCATGTCGTCGCCGCCGCGACCGCCGAAGACAAAGCTGCCGAGCATTATCCCCATCCCCAACGCAAACTCGTTGGCGGGCGCCGCAGGGGCTTCCGCTTCGTTCGGCGTAGGTTCGCCCGGACGCACCATCGCTGACTCTTCCGGCGTCGCCTCTCTGCCCACGGCGTCGCCCTCTGACGACATCACCGCGCTACTCGTCTCGTCGCCCGACTGGATTTCGACGGGTGTGGGCATCACCACGGCGTCTTCAACGATGACCGTCGGCTCAGCCGTCATGCTTGTCGTTTCGATGGGATTGACGGGGAGATTCGGGGTGTTCTGTTGCTCTCTTTCCGATGCTTCGAGCGCGCTGAGTTGCTCGGCCTCAGCCTTCTTGCGGATGCCGTCCATGCTTCGTTGCATGACGCCGAAGTCGAAATAGAGGAATAGCGTCTCGCTGCTGAAACGACCCCGCGCCGTCTTGAAATGGGGCTGGTCGGAGAGTGGCGTCGTCGCGCTGCTTCTCAAACTTTTGAAATCAAACTTCGTGTCGCTCGTCAGAATCAGATTGCCGGAACGCTTGATGTGTAAGGACAGCTTCGGCGGAGCGTTGCGAGAGTCGGCGTCGAAGCTGGCCTGCCTCGTCTTCTGACGTTTCTTCTGCGCCGTCCGCGTGCGGGGCGCGGGCTTCACGTCGATGCCTTCCTCCGGCGTAATCTCGACTTCGGATGGCGCAACCGACGCGACGAAAGTGTGGAGTTCGGACGCAAACTTCTGCGCGACTTCGGCGTTGGGAAGCTCAAGCGCGACGAGCGTCACCGGGAGCGACGGATTTGAAGACATGGTGGCAAACATCAGCCGCGCATCCGTCAGAGGCTCGGCGTGTGCGTGCAGGAATTCCAGCATCGCGCCAACCTCTTTCGGCGTGGTGTTCAAATGCATGAACTGCTCAAGCGTGCCCAGCATTTCACCGGAACGTATCTGTTGCCCGACGCCGCGCACTTCGCCGTAGAGCGCGTAGCTGTCGGCGGGAAGCATGGTCTCGAAGTCGGTGCTCTCTTCCGTGGCGACGGAGTTGGCGAGTGTTGCGGCGCGTCCGGTTGAGGGAGCGTTGGGTTGCTTGGAGGGGAGCGGCGTGGGCGGCGCCGCTGCTCTACTTGGGAGGGGTGCTGTGCGGGGCGTCGGCTTGGTTTCGCGCGCCGGAGAAGTTTTCGCGGCAGCGGGTCGTCGCGGCGTCGTCCGTCGCGTTCGTGGTCGGCGTTGTTGCGCGGGTAGCGAGTTGAACGTCAGTGAGACAACCAGAAACAACGCGGCGAGGCGCACGGCATTCTTAAAAAATTTCGTTCTCATGCTTTTCAGATTACGCTTCGGAGGCGCGAAATGTTTGTTAAATGATTTGACTCAAAACGCCGCCCGCAAGGCGCGGAGGCGAGCGCAGGCACACGCGATTATGACAGGTTCGGCGGTTTTATAGTAGAGCGAGAAGACGTGGGAATTGCGGAATGCGGATTTCGGATTTCGGAATGAAAACAGGGGTCTTTCATAATCCGCAATCTGAAATCCGCATTCCGCAATCGTCAGGCTTTTTCCAGTCCCGCGTATTTTTCGATGAGTTTCTTTTGGCCGAAGCCGGGAAAGCTGACGGTGAGTTTGGCGGTGTCGCCGCTGCCTTCGCGGCGGAGGACGAGGCCGCGCCCGTACTTGGGATGGCGGACGTGTGTGCCGGGTATGAAGCCGTTGCCCGTCGTCGCGGCAGCGGATGAAGAAGGTTTGTTGCTGCTGCCGGAATCGCTGGCGCGACGTTTGACGGTCGGCGATGTTGGCGATGTTGACGAGGGCGACGCCGGGGCGGTGTTTGTGCGGTTGAGTTTGTCGCCGCGTTGACGGAAGAATTCGGCGATGGAATCAACGCTGTCGTAAGTCTTGCCACCGTAGCGTTTTTCGGTCGTCGTTTCGCCGCGCAGAACGCGCGCCACATGGCGACTTTCGACCGCCGATGAGCCGCGCGCAAACGAGAGCCAGGAAGGGCCACGCGAGAGGTCTTCCATGAGTTCGTGCGGCATCTCGTTCAAAAACTGCGAAGGTTCGGAGGCCAACTCTTCACCGTAGACGCGTCGCTTCATGGCGTGCGAGACGTAGAGAAAACGTTCGGCGCGCGTCATGCCGACGTAGCAGAGACGCCTTTCCTCTTCGAGTTCGGCGGGGTCTGCGACGGCGCGCGAGTGCGGAAATAGACCGTCTTCGAGTCCGACGATAAAGACGAGCGGAAACTCCAAACCCTTCGCGGAGTGCATCGTCATGAGCGTGACGGGCGCATCGCGTTTGTACTGGTCGGCGTCGGAGACGAGCGCAGCGGCGTCGATAAAATCGCGTAGGCCGCCGCCTTCCTGCGCGTCGTAATCGACGGCAGCGTTGACGAGTTCCTGCAAGTTTTCCAGACGCCCCTCGGCCTCCTCGTTGTTCTCCGTCTTGAGCGCCGTGGAATAACCCGTGTCGAGAATCGCCGCTTTGACGACTTCCGATGCGGTCTCCTTCTGCGCGAGCGCGACGAGTCCATTGATGATTGATTGAAAATTCTTGAGCGCCGAGACAGCGCGCGGGCTGAAGCCTGCGCCCTGTTCCGCGATGATGGAAATCGTCTCCCAATGCGAGATGCCGTAGTCCTTCGTGCGTCGCTCCAATTCGTCGAGCGTCTGCTTGCCGAGGCCGCGCGTGGGGCTATTGATGACGCGCATGAGCGCGATGGAATCGTGCGGGTTGAGAGCGAGCTTGAGATAGGAAACGATGTCGCGCACTTCGGCGCGTTCGTAGAAGGAGAAGCCGCCGACGATGTTGTAAGCGATTCCGGCGCGGCGCATCGCTTCTTCAAAGACACGCGATTGAGCGTTGGTGCGATAGAGGATGGCGGCGCGGAGGTCTGGGTCTTCGCGGCGGTGTTCTTCGATTTTGGCGGCGACGAAACGCGCTTCCGTCTCGGCATCGAGCGCCTGATAGTAGCGTATCGGTTCGCCCGCAGGATTGGCCGTCCAGAGCGTTTTGTCTTTGCGTTCGGTGTTGAATTTGATGACGGCTCCGGCGGCGTCGAGAATGTTCTGCGTCGAGCGATAGTTCTGTTCGAGGCGGATGACTTTGGCGTCGGGGTAATGCTGCTCAAAGTTGAGGATGTTGGAGATGTCGGCGCCGCGCCAGCGATAGACGGACTGATTCTCGTCGCCGACGACGCAGATGTTTTGTTGCTTCTCCGTCAAAAAATGGATGAGCGCAAACTGTAGACTGTTTGTGTCCTGATATTCATCGACGAGGATATAGCGGAAACGCTCGTTGTAGTGGTCGCGGATTTCGGAGTTCTGGCGCAGTAGTTTGACGGTTTTGATGAGAAGGTCGTCGAAGTCGAGCGCGTTGTTGGCGACGAGGCGTTCCTCGTAGCGACGAAAAACTTGTGTGATGGCGGCGCGTTTCTCGTCACCGTATTCGACGCGCGCGGCGTAGGCGTCTGCGTCGAGGCCGCTGTTCTTGGCGTGACTGATGGCGCTCTGGACGGTGCGCGCGCCGAGCCGCTGGTCGTCGTAGCCGAGGTCTTTGATGATGGCTTTAATCATGCGCGCCGAGTCGTCCTGGTCATAGATGGTGAAGGAGCGCGTGTAGCCTTCTTGAAGCGCATGGATGTCGCGGCGCAGGATGCGGACGCAGAGACTATGAAACGTTGAGATGAGCGGCGCACTCAGGAGACGCTCGCCACGCAGCAGCCGTTCGACGCGCTCGCGCATCTCGCCCGCCGCCTTGTTCGTGAAGGTGACGGCGAGAATGTTGTTGGGCGGCACACCGCGTTCCGAGATGATGTAAGCGATGCGGACGGTGATAACACGCGTCTTGCCGGAGCCTGCGCCCGCCAGAATCAGAAGCGGCCCTTCCGTCGCCATGACGGCTTCACGCTGTTGTTCGTTTAGTGATTCAAGAAATTGATTCATTGATTCATCGGCTCATTGCTTCATTGGTTCAATAAGTAAATGAACCGTTGAACCAATGAGAAAATCTACTTAATAAGTTTCTGAATAGCCTTGAACTGTTTGTGTTCGGCGTCGCGCATGAGTTCAAAGAGAGCCATTTCGGTAGACGAGACGAGCGCGCCGGATTGTTGCATTTTGGCGAGGCCGATTTGTTTGTTGTGCGCGGCGCGTGCGCTGATGCAGTCGCTCAGCAGATGAACTTGATAATCGCGTGCGAGGAGATCGTGCGTTGTCTGATTGACGCAGACGTGAGCCTCGATACCGCAGACGAGAACTTGTCGCGCCTTCGTCGCTTCCAGACGTGCGACGAACTCACGCGCGCCGCAGGAACTAAAAGCGGTCTTCTCAAGCGTCTCGTAACCGTCGGGCAGGACGGCGCGAATCTCCTCAGCCGTCTGTCCGAGTCCTTTCGGATACTGCTCGGTGACAATCAAGGGCATCTCAAGAAGTTGCGCGGCGTGGGCGACGAGCGCGATGCGCGCGGCCAGTTCGGCAAAATCCGAGATGGCGGAACGGAAAGCGTCCTGCACGTCGATGATGACGAGCGCAGCACGCGAGAGTTCGAGTGTATTTTCGTGTCGCATATTTGGTTCACCATGAAGAAAACATTTAAGCACACGGCGCGCGGAAAGGGAAAAAGGCAAACCGGAGAAGGCAAAATTAAAAATGTAAAATGCAAAAATGAAGACAGTAACTTTTGTGACACCTTCGTTTTTGCATTTTTAATTTTACCTTTTTAACTCATCGCCGAAGCGCAAAGCCTTCGATGCGTTGGCAGGGCTGTAGCACGACGAGGATGTTGGCGGCCTCGGCTTCGCGTCGGAGTCGCGCGCGTTCGGATTCGTCCCATGTGAGGGGTCGGAGGGATTCGTTGGTGCGGCTTTGGTCGATTGGGTGCGGGAGCAGGAAGTAGCGTCCGGGCGCGAGATTGGAGAAGGCGAACGCTTGCTCGTTCGAGACGGGCGCCTCCGCGAAGCGCGACCAGTTGTCGGCTTGCTCGCGTTCGGCGGGTACGAGATAGACGCGCCAGAGCGACGGATTCGGAAGACGCGCATTGTCGTCGGCGACGAGTTGACCGCGCAGGGCGGCTGCGCCGTGGGCGACGTTGATATTGAGACCCGTGAGACGTTCGCCCGTTTTGAGCATGAGCGCGTCGCGCGAGGTCGAAGGCGTTTGACTAACGCCGGACGCGTGCGACGATGCGGCGGTGTCGGGTCTCGCTGCTTTCCCTTTGTCCTCTTTCTTCGCTTCTGCGGCGACCCTTGCGGCGGCGGGCGCCGAGGCGTTGAGAGCGACGGAACGCACGTACCATGCTTCGCCGGGGAGTTTTGTTTCCAGATGATAGCGACCTTCGTCCAGACCGCGCATGTGGAATTCGCCGCGCACGTCGGGCGTCGTTTCCAGACGCGCGGACATGCGCGAACGTGCCTGTTCCTTGGGCAAGTTTCGGTCGTCGCGGCGAAAGAGGATGACGGATTCCTGTGGCAGAGGACTATCGCTACTACCGCCGCCGCGTTGGTCTTCGCACGTGCCTTTATTTTCGTCTTGCGTCGTCGTCGCCGTCGCGGGTTCAAACTGGATGCGGCCAGCAACGGAGGCGAGCGGCGCGAGCGCGAGTTTGAGTCCGGTCACGTCCACGCCGCGCACAGTGATGCGACGCGGCGGCGAAGCCATCTGTTCGCCGTTTCTCATGCCATGACGGGCAACGAGGTCGTAATCGCCGTCGCCGACGCCTTCAAAGGAGAAGGCGTATCCCGTCGCGCCGCGTCCGTTCGTAAACACCGTGCCTTCGAGCAGTCCGGTGGATGCGTGCGTGAGCGTCACGGAAACCGCGCCGTTCTCTTCGGCGACGGCCGCGAGTGTGCCGCTCACGGTGCGCCCGCGCTCGCCGCGATAACGAATGTCGATGCCGCTCACTTCCTGTCCGGTCAGGACGGAGACTTCGACCGCCGCATCGCGCGTCGCGGAAGGATAAAAAGTTGGTGTGTCTTCGTCGTAAATGGTGGGGTAGGGCGAGAAGCCGCGACGACCGCCGATAGAGACGACGTAGGAACCTGATTGCAGACCATAAATCCGGTAGATGCCACGGTCGTCCGTCTCATATTCGGCGTTCGCAAAACCGCGACTCTCGGAGAAGCGACCTTCGGGGTCGCGCACGTAAGAGGCGCGGACGCGAGCCTCGACCACCGCCTCGCCACGCGCGTCCGTGACCGTGCCTGTGATGACGCCGCCCTTCGTGAGCGTAATCGTCACGTCGTCGCCGATGTAGTGATAACGTCGCGTGCCGCTCTCAAGCAGAGGGTCGAGCACGGCGACGTAGCCGGGCAGAAAAGTCCAGACGTTGTAGGCCGTCGGCGCAAGATTATCGACGCGGAATCTGCCATCCTCGCCCGTCGTGAAGATTGCGGGAGGGACAGCGGGCAACGACGCGCCGCGCGTGCCGATGAACACGGCGACATTCGACAGAGGCTCGCCGCCGTCGGTCACGACGCGCCCCGTGATGGAACCCGTCATCATGCGCGACGACACGGAACGCGTCCTGTCGCCCGTCGTGCGGCTCCGTTCGTCGGTCTGTGGCTTGACGGGCGGAGGCGTGGCGGAAGGGGTCGCCGTCGGTGTGTCTTTCTGCGCGGGCGGGGATTGTTCCTGTGCGGCGGCGACAACGAAGGTCGAAGCAGCGACGGACGAGGCCGCGACGAAAACGACAACGAGCCGGACGAGCGTGGCAAACTTGCGAGAGTGGCTCACGGTCTTTCCTCCGCATTGGCCTTAAGGTCGAGCACGAACGTCAACGAAGTTTCGCCGCTGCTGCCGACCGTCACGCGCTGTCGAAGGTTGTGCGTCTGTTGTCCACTGTTCGGCACGAACACGTTCAGCACCAGTTCGTACTCGCCAGCCGCGAGCCCGTCCAGCACGAAAGCCCCTCGCGCATCGACGCGCGAAGCACGAACGAAACCCGCGCCCGGCTCACTCCCGACCCGCCGCCCCGAAACCATCATGTTTGCGTTGGCGGGCAGCACGCCGTTTTCGATTCTGACTTGACCGCGCACGACGGCGTTGCCATAGGCGAGGATGAGGCGCACGTCTGTCGCAGGCGTGCCGGAAGAGAGGTCGATGCCGTCGGGCGGCACGACGCCGTTCGCGCGCTCGACGCGCACCAGCGTAAAACCCTTCGTTTCAGGAGTGCCCAACAGACCGAGCCGCACTTTGCCCGGACGAATCCCTCCAATGTAAAAACTCCTGTTAGGATTGACGCGTCCCGTCAGTGTCAGAAAACTACCCGGCGCGTCGCCGCCCTCGAACGGGTGGATGTAAATCGAGAGACGCGACAGCCGTGCGAGCGCGGCCTGATCGCCTCCGCCCTCGATAACAGCCACTCCGCTCAAACTCGTCCCGCGCTGCATCTTGACGACGACGTTGCTGACATCCGCTTCGGTAACTTCAAACGTCGCCTGCTCGCCGTACATGTCGCTCTGGTTATCGAGATGCGCGACCAACGCGTAACGTCCCGGCACGATGCCTTCCAACTTCCACTCGCCGCGCGCGCCCGACATCTGCCCGCCCGATGTTGCGCCCACGTGATTCGGCGAATCGTTCACCAACATGCCGTACATGATGCGCGCGTTAGCCACCGGAAGATTCGTCTCGGCATCGACGACGCGCCCTTCCACTCTGTATGTCTTGACGCGCGTGCCGAGCGTAATGTCGATGCCCGTCGCCTCGCCGCCGCTCGTCACTTCGACTAACTTGCCCTGTGATTCTTCGCTCACGCCCGGATAAAAAGTACGCGCGTAATGCGTGCGGCCAGCGCCGCCGAGAAACACCATGTTGTCCTTGTCCTCGCCGACGCTGATGCGATAACGACCGGGTGCAAGACCATAGTGACGATAGATGCCACGGTCGTCCGTCGCCCTCGGGCGCGCATACGACGTTGTATGAACTCCGTTCTCCTCCGACACCGACGCGGCCTGAACGTACTGACCGATGACGGGCTTCCCCTCCGCGTCGGTGATGCGCCCCGTGATGACACCGCCGCGCGTCAGCGTAAAATCTATATCGTTGACCATCTCGCCCGGCGCGATGTTGACCGCCTTGCCCGACTGCCATGCGCGCTCCGACGACCCGAACATGTATGTCGGCGCAAACGGCACGATGGTATAGCGACCCGCAGGCACATTGTTTATCGTGTAACGCCCTTCGCCGTCGGTGGTCGCGCGTGCGATGGATTTACGGCGCGGGCCGATGTCGCCTGAGAGGAGCGACAACACGATGCCCGCCAAACCTTTCTCGTCGCTTGTCGTGACGCGTCCGTTAACCGTGCCCGTCGCACCGACGGGAGTCTCGGTCGGCGCGGCTTGCGCTTGCGTGCGCGGCGCAGAGCAGAGGAGAAAGACGCACGCGGCGACGACGGCGACGGCGGCAAGGCAACGCAGGAGGGCAGGCATGTTTGTTTCCTCGAAGAAAGGACTGAGAACGTCTAGACCCGGCTGCACATGCATGAGGATAGAGACGCTGTGGACGCGAGCCGTTTCAAAAATTTATCACTCCGGCATGTGACGCACAAGTCGGACAGCAGTCGCTCCGGCACTAACGGAGGCGATTGCGCGACGCAGGATTGCGCGTAGAGAGTTTGCGCGAGTTGTTTGACGTGCACGAAGCGAGTCGCAGACGACGCGCGGAATCTTTCATCGCCAGAAATTGATAGGACGTGAATTTCAAAATGATGCGACGCAAATTTCGGAACGTCGCGCGCCTTGAGGGGAAAGCGTTGCGGTATAATTTCGCGGTATGACGAACGACGAGACCGACAGCCATGTGGACACGCGTGCGGAGCATTCGCGCAGCGAGGCGAGGGCGCGTCGCCCCGCGCGTATCCGGTTTCATCCTTTGAAATCGAGCCGCAGGTTGTTGGTCGTGCTGTGCGTCGTGACGTTTCTCGTAGCATGCGGTGTGCGGTGGTTGACGTTAGAGGATTCGACGCTCGAAATCGGAAAAGTTCAATCAGCCGTGACGGGCGATTACAAGCACGTCGCGCGACTCTTGCTCGCGGGCGGCGTCGCCTCCTTCTTCAGTCCCGCTTCGCCGCTCGCCAACCCCGACACGCTCGGACATCCGCCCGGCTATTCGATTTTTATCGCGTTCGTGTTTCGTCTCGGCGGCGAATCCGACAGGGCGTTGCAGCTTATCCAGATTGTTTGCGATGCGGCGGCGACGGTCGTGATTCTGCTTATCGTCGCGGAACTCCTGCCGATTGGCGTGGCTTTTCTCGCCGCGTTGTGCGCCGCGTTCGCGCCGCAGTTCGTGTGGAATTCGGTGGTGGTTTTACCCGATACGCTGGCCGTGCTGCCGTTGCTGCTGGCGGTTTACTGCATCGTGCGCGCATGGCGACGACCGCGCCTCGCGTGGTTGTTGGCGGCGGGCGCGCTCATCGGCCTCTCTTGTTGGCTGAGAGCCAACGCGATGTTGCTCGCGCCGTTTCTTGCTGTCGTGTTGGTGCCGTTTTTGTTCGAGCGCGGACGGCGTCTTGGATACGCGGCGGCGCTCGTCGGCGGAATGCTGGTCGTCGTCGCGCCGTTGACGATTCGCAACGCGATGGTCTTCGGTCGTTTCATTCCGCTCTCGCTCGGTGCGGGGCAGACGCTTCTCGAAGGCATCGCGGATTACGACCACGAAGGGCGATTCGGAATCCCCGCGACCGACCTCGGCATCATGCGGATGGAAGCGCGGCTGTACGGGCGTCCTGAGTTTGCCGAGACGTTGTTTGGCGAGGACGGCGTGGCGCGCGAACGGATGCGTCTGCGACGCGGATGGGAAGTGATAAGCGCGCATCCCGTCTGGTTCGCGGGAGTGATGCTGCGTCGCGCCGCGGGGATGCTCAAACTCGAACGCGCGCGTCTCGTCACGGCTCAGCCGCCCGTCGCACACACGCACGGCGTTGCGGACGGCGCGCGTCCCGTCTGGTCAAACAACGCCATCGCGCTCAAAGACGTTGGCACGGCGCTCGCGGGCGGCACTGTCATCACGCTCGCGCCGGACGCCGCGACGCTCTCGCTCAAGGGCGACGCTTCGCGTTACGGAAAACAGTTTGCCACCGCGCCCTTCGACGTGAAGCGAAACACCGATTACCTCTTGAAGTTGCCCGTCAAAATCGAACGCGGGCGCGTCTCCATCGCCGTCGATAGCGACGTTCGCGTAGCATCTCTCGCATCAACCATCGTGGACGCATCGGAAGGCAAGTCGCCGGACGAACAGCCTGTTGTGGTCGTCGCCATTCCTTTCGTCGGCATGGAGACGGAGCGCGTGCGGGTTGTCTTCAGCAATGCCGCGCCCGATTCCGTCGCGCGTCTCGGCGAGATAAGCCTCTACGAACTCGGCGCGGCGCGCGGCATGTGGACGAGATACCCGCGCGCTGTCGTCAGAAGCGTGCAGAGAATCTTTCTAACGGCCTTCATGTTGCCGCTCGCAGTGGTCGGCTTCGTGTTGCTCCTGCGTGCGCGACATGGCCGCACGCTCGTCGCGTTGCTCGCCGTGCCCGCTTACTTTCTCTCCGTCCAATCAATTCTGCACACCGAATACAGGTACGTCCTCGTCATCCATTATTTCCTTTTTACGTTGGCGGCGACCGCATTATACTGGGCGGCGAAAATGCTCTCGCACCACTTCCGTTTCCATTCAAACGCGACGGAGGCCGACCGCCCCGCGTGATTTCAGAAACATCACTTTCATCAACGACTAATGACAAAAATTTCTCATTTCACACAGATTACCGACCTCTTGAAAATGGAGTCGGAAGCGATTGCCGAGACGGTGCGCCGCCTGCGCGAGACGGAGGTTGAACGCGCTATCGAAGTGCTGGCAGAATGTCGCGGCAAGGTGGTTTTAATCGGCGTCGGCAAGTCGGGCAACATCGCGCAGAAGATTGCCGCGACCATGACGAGCACGGGCACCGTCGCCGTCTTCCTTCATCCGTCCGATGCGTCGCACGGCGGTCTGGGAATCGTTTCGACGGATGATGTCGTCATCATCCTCAGCAATAGCGGCGAGACGGAGGAAGTGGTCGAGATGCTGCCGCACCTCGAACATCGACGCGTGCCCGTAGTCGCCATCGTCGGCAATCTGCGCTCGACACTCGCGCGACGCGCCGACGCCGTGCTTGATGCTTCCGTCGAACAGGAAGCATGTCCGCTCAATCTCGCGCCGACGACGAGCACCACCGTCGCTCTCGCCATCGGCGACGCGCTGGCAATGACGCTCATGCAGGTCAAAGGTTTCAAGGCGGAAGACTTCGCGCTCAATCATCCGGCGGGACGACTCGGCAAACGCCTCACCATACGCGTCTGCGATGTGATGCACGGCGGCGACGAGAATCCCGCGTTGGGTGAACGCGCGTCGCTGCTCGAAGTAGTGCAGGCGATTAGTCGCGGCGGTCTCGGCGCGGTCAACGTCGTAGACGACGCGGGGCGTCTCGCGGGCATCATCACCGACGGCGACGTGCGACGGACGCTGCAAAAATGCGGCCTCGCCGACCTCGAAGAGATTGACAGCCGCTCCGTTATGACGCCCAGCCCAATCATCGCCACGCCCGACATGCTCGCACACGCAGCCCTCCAACTCATGGAAGACCGTCCCTCTCAAATCTCCGTCCTGCCCGTTGTTGACGGCGACGGTCGCTCCGTCGGACTCGTCCGGTTGCACGACATCATCCGTAGCGGAGTCTGACAGAGAAGGGATGAGCGCGGAGGGACGAGGGGTGAAGGGTTGGCCTCTTGACGGTTTCAAGGGCACAAGATTCGACGGTAGAAAATTCAAGCGACCGAGGACAAGGATTCAAGGCTTAATAATGGCACAAAGATTCACGACGCGAGCGACAGAAACAAAACGCTTATCTTTCAATTCCACGACTCGAATCACTCAACTTTCATCTCTCATCCCTCCGTACTCATCCCTCATCCGTTACCTGTTGATGGTTGTAACGCTGTCTGTTGCGGTCGTGCCGTTAAGGGCGCAGGAGCGGAGAGAGGAGCGCGGGCGCGAGGCGGGCGTGGTGCAGGCGGGCGAAGTGTTGGTGGTGCTCAACGAGCCATTTTTCAACGCGCTGCTCGACGCGATATTGACACTGGCTGACCCGCCGAAGTTTTCGCTGGCGCGTGGGCGTGGCAACTCGAAGTGCGGCAACGAAATCGAGTTGAGGCGCGAAGCGTTGGGCACGCGGACGGCGGTGCGATTCGCGGACGGACGTATGAGTGCGCCTGTCGCTTTTCGCGGCTCGTACGAAGCGGCGTTGGTCGGTTGTTTGAATTTTGAAGGTTGGGCCGATACTAATTTCGCGTTGGCGTTCGACGCGGAGCGACAAGTGCTCACGGCGCGCATCGACGTGCGCGAAGTGCATCTGAAAAATATCCCTTCACTCGTCAGCGGCGGCGTCACCGCATTGGTTCAAGAGTCGATTGACAAGCGCGTTAATCCGGTCGAAATCCTCCGCGCCGAACAACTAGCCGTGCGTCTTCCACTCACACAGGGCAATACGCTACGCCTTCGCGCACGCGAAGTGCGCCACGAAATCTCCGGCAAAGACCTGCGACTCAGAATCTTCTACGAAATCGTGAGGAATAGTTAAAAACGCAGAATTAAAAATGAAAAAAGTCAGATAGCTGAAACGCGTTGTGTCGTCGCCGTCGTCGGGAAGCATAAGAAATATTCTTCAAAAGCAGCGTTCCTGAGTGCAGGGCTTTTTACATTTTGCATTTTTCATTCAGAGCGGTGTCCATTCGTGGCGCAGCAGCCCGTAGATAATCTCATCGACGCGGCGGCCTTGAATCCGGTAGTGCTCGCGCATCTGTCCTTCGTTGATGAAACCGAGGCGTTCGACGAGTCGGCGCGAGGGCATGTTTTCGACGCTGATGAGGGCAAAGATGCGATGGAGTTTTGTTTCGCGGAAAAGTTTATCGACGAGGAGTGCGACGGCGCGTGTGCCGTAGCCGCGCCCGTGGTGTGTGTCGGAGAGCATGTAGCCGATTTCGGCGTAACCCATGCCCCACGCGGGTCGCTCGGTGGCGACTGTGCCGATGGCTTCGCCGCCTAGTTCGACAATCCAGCGATACTCATAGCGCGTGCGGTCTGTGAGGTCGCTGGTGCAGACGGTGGAGAGGCGTCGCGTTAAATCTCCGACCGTGAGTGGAAACAGGGGATTGTGTCGCTGGCTGCTCGGTTGCTCGCGCCAGCGATACCACGCGGCGGCGTGCTCCACGCTCATCGGCGCGAGCCGCACATCCCCGACATCTCCTATGCGTCGGCTCCCGTCTGTCTCGTTCGCAGTCAAAACCATCACCGCTCTCCGACTTTCAAAATAGGAATTTGCTACAGAGACAAGGAGCAAAGAAGGCAGAAAGCGGAACGCAGAAAGCAGTAGGCAGAGAGCGGACAAAACCTTCCTGCTTCCTGTCTGCCTGGTGCCTTATGCTTTCTGCATCTCTCTGTGCCTCTGAGTCTCTGTGGCGGATTCTTAGTGCGCCATCGACATCGCCGCGCTGACGGGCATGTCAATAATCTCCCATGCTGCATCGTTGCGTAGGAGTTTCGACATCACTTCGGCATGAAGGATGTGTCCGCTTCGCTCCGCCGCGACGCGAGCCAGAAGTGGCATCCCCAAAAGAGCGAAATCGCCGATGATGTCGAGAATCTTATGCCGCACAAACTCGTCGCGCGAACGCAGAGGCGTTTCGTTCAACATTCCTTCGGGTGTGAGCACGATGGCGTTGTCGAGCGAGCCGCCGCGAATCAAGTTGGCACGACGCAGGGCTTCAATCTCCTCTGTGAAACCGAAAGTACGCGCGTCGGAAATTTCGCGCGCGAAGCCGGAAGCGTCGAGCGCGTCGAAGCGAAAATGCTGCACGCCGATGAGCGGGTGTTGAAAATCAATCATGCAGTCGATTTCGTAGCCTTCGTGAGGCTCGATGCGTATGCATCGGTTGCCATGTTCGACCGAGACGGGTTGGCGCACGCGCAGCGCGCGTCGCGTCGCCGTCTGCTCAACGATTCCAGCGCGTTCAATCATCTCGGTGAACGCGCCGGATGAGCCGTCCATAATCGGCAACTCAAGATTATCGACTTCGATGTAAGCATTATCGACGCCGCCGCCGCGCAAGGCCGCGAGGAGATGTTCGACCGTCGAGAGCACGACGCCCTTTCGCATCAGCGTCGTGGCATAACTGCAATGCGCGATGCATTCGACGGTGGCGGGAATCTCGAAACCGTCGAGGTCTGTGCGGAGAAAGACGTAGCCCGCATCGGGCGGCGCAGGCCGTAAGCGCAGGTGAACCGGCACGGCTGTATGAAGTCCAAGCCCACTCGTCTCGACCGGCGCGGCAATGGTCGTCTGTTTAATCAAAATTGAATCGGGAATCCTTTCGACACATGAGCGCGCTCGCTCACACAGTCTACGATAAAGAGCGACAAATACATGGCAAAGCCCGTGCCTCGACGCGCGTTTGAGAGGATAACGAGACAACGCAGCATCATCGTATGCGACGAAAGAGTTGACGAAACGCTGGCCGGACGCGCGAAATTCACAGATTAACGAGCATTAACGCGTACGTGCGTCGTCTTTCATGGCGTACGCATGAAAAGTGAAGTTTATCTTTTTCGTCTCTGCGAAGCGTCCTGGAAATCAAACGGAGAGACGCGTTTGTGGCGGCAGCGCGACACGCATTAGAGAGATGTGCGGCAGATACGCAACACTGACCGAACTGCTTCACACTTGTCACCCGTCGCCGCTTTTCTTATCATCAAAACAAATGCCAGCAAAAAAATCTACGACGCCTAAAGAGCCGACCGAGCGGGTCTTTTTAATCGACTCGTTCTCGCACATCTTCCGCGCCTACTTCGCCCCGATGGGCGGACGTATGGAGCCGCTCACCAGCAGTCAGGGACAGGTGACGCAGGCTATCTTCGTCTTCACTAACATGCTGCGGAAACTGCTCGCAGACGAGAACCCTCACTACATCGCGGCGGTCTTCGAGTCTGAGATTCCGACGTTTCGACACGAACTCTCCGTCGATTACAAGGCGAACCGCGCCGTCATGCCGGACGAACTTCAGTCGCAGATTCCCTACATCATGCGCGTCTGCGAAGCCTATCAGATACCAATCGTCAACTCGCCCGGCTTCGAGGCCGACGACGTTATCGGTACGCTCGCCGTGCAAGCCGCCGAGCAAGGGTTGCAGGCCGTCATCGTCTCGAACGACAAGGACATGTGCCAACTGGTGCGCGACCCGTGGATTATCTGCATGCGGCAGAACTCGCAGAACGTCAAACGCAAGGAGCCTGTGCCGCCCGTCGAATGGTGCGACGAGGCGTGGGTTGAGACGAAATTCGGCGTCCCGCCCTCGCAGATTGTTGACCTCCTCGGACTCATGGGCGACGCGGTGGACAACATCCCCGGCGCCCCCGGCATCGGCGCGAAGGGCGCGGTGCAGGTCGTCAAACAGTTCGGCTCCATCGAAAACGCGCTCGCCAATTGGGAAGAGGTCAAACACAAAACCTACCGCGAATCCCTGCGCGATAACGTGGATTTGATACGCCAGTCGAAGGAGTTAGCGACCATCAGAACCGATGTCAACATCCAACTCGACCTCGACAAACTGCGTGCGCGTGAACCCAACCGCGCCGCCGCCTACACGCTTTTCCGTGAACTCGAATTCCAGACGCTCACGCGCGAATTCGCCGACGCCGCTTCGCAGGTCGAAGTGCAGGGCGCGAAACGTAACTACCGACAGATTCGCACGGGCGCAGAACTCGACGCGCTCGTCCGCAAGTTGTGGGATGTCGAACATTGGAGCTTCGCCGTCGCCGATTCGACCGAGGCCGGAGCGGGGCAGCAAGCGGCGGTGCGCGAACAGTTGCCGCCCGCCGGAATCGCCATCTCCACCGCGCCCCACACCGCTTCCTACATCGACCTCCAAAACTTCGAGGGCGGCGCTGACACGGCTGTCGGCGTCTTGCGCGATGTCTTCTCAAACGGCCTGCTCTCGAAGTCGGTGCATGATTTGAAACGCGCGGTGGCGCTCTTTGCGCCGCTCGGATTGGAGGTTGAAGGCGTCGCCGACGATACGCTTCTCGCAGCCTACCTGCTCGACCCGATTCGTAGTCGTTACGACCTCGCAGACCTTGCGCGCGAAGCCATCAACGCGGCGGGCTGGTCGGAACCGCCCGACGACACTTGGACGGAAGCGCAATGGCGTGCCGCCGAGACAGCGGACTTCACCATGCAAGTCTCCGACGTTTTGCACGGGCGCATTCTCGAACAAGGGTTGGAAGCGATTTACAACGAAATCGAATTGCCGCTCGCGCCGCTACTCTATCGCATGGAACACGCGGGCTTGCGCGTTGACCCGAAGGTGCTCGGCGATTTGTCGTCGGTCTTCGGCGCGGAACTGGCAAAACTCACCGAGCAGATTCACAAGCTCGCCGGGCGCGAGTTCAAAATTAGTTCGCCCAAACAGGTCGGCGAAGTCTTCGAGGAGTTGAACATCAGTTCGGGTCGTAAGACTTCGACCGGACAGGTCTCGACGAGCCGCGCCGTCCTTGAAGAGTTGGCGCAGAAATACGAACTGCCGCGCCTCATCATCGAATACCGCGAACTCGACAAACTCAAGGCCACCTATACCGATTCGCTGCCGCATCAAATCGGCCCCGACGGTCGCATCCACAGCCAACTCAACCAGACCGTCACCGCCACCGGACGCCTTTCCTCAAGCGACCCCAACTTGCAAAACATCCCGATTCGCACCGAACTCGGTCGTCGCATACGCCGCGCCTTCGTCCCCGACAAGGGCAACAAGTTCGTCGCCGCAGATTATTCGCAACTCGAACTCCGTCTGCTCGCACACATCACGCGCGACGAAAAAATGCTCGCCGCCTTCCAGAACGACGAAGACATCCACGCGCAGACCGCACGCCTCGTCTTCAATGCTAAGACGCCCGAAGAACTCAAGGACAAACGTCGCTTCGCCAAAATCGTCAACTTCGCCATCGCCTACGCTGTCGAACCCTTCGGCCTCTCACAACGCGTCGGCATCTCGCGCAAAGAAGCCAAACAAGTGATTGACGATTTCTACAAAACGTACACGGGCGTTCGTCGCTTCATGGACGAAGTGCCTGTGCAAGCGCGCGAGGCGGGCGTCGTCCGTTCCATCTACGGGCGCATCCGTCCCGTTCCTACCATCAACGACCGCAACGGTCAAATCCGCGCCCGCGCCGAACGCGAAGCCATCAACATGCCGATACAGGGAACAGCGAGCGACATCGTGAAGATTGCGATGATCAAGGTTGACGAGGCTCTGCGGCGGGAGAACTTGCGGGCGCAGATGGTGATGCAGGTGCATGACGAGTTGCTGGTCGAAGCACCGAAGGCGGAGGCCGAACGTGTGGCGGAGTTGCTGAAGCGAGAGATGATGTCGGCGGTCGAATTGGACGTGCCGTTGGAGGTCGAAGTCGGCATCGGCGACAACTGGATGGAAGTGAAATAAAGGCTTGTCGATGTAGAAGCGTTGCCGCTTGAGGCGCAATGTGCGACCATATCACGGACGCTTATGGCCGACGGAAAATCGACAAAAGAGAAAAATCGGAAAGAAGATGGACGCATCGTTTACGCGCGCCCGCACGCGGCGGAGGCGTCGAAGGATGAAGACGACGGCCTCGGCAGCGCCATCAATCTCAGTAAACGTTTTTCCATCGCGCCGACGCTGACGCCGCTCCTCATCGGCTTCGCGTTGCTCATCGGGCTTGTCATCGGCCTCGGTTATTCGAGCGACAAACAGTTGAAGGGCGTCAGCAGCCGCGCCCTCCAACTCGAAAGCCAACGCACCTCACAGTTCAAGTTTCTGCTTCGACTACAAGACGCTCTGCGCCAACTCAACAACGAAGCGCGTGCGCGTGCGCGCGTCGAAGGCGAAAGTGGTTTGATGCTGCCTTTCAAGTTTCGCATGCGTAATGCGCGCGAAGAACTAGATAAGGCGTTGGACGACTTCGAGCGTCTGTCGCTGGCGCAGAATGAACAAGGGCGCAACTTCCGCGATAACGTTGTCGCTTATCTGGAAGTGGTTGACGACCTTGAGCGTTATTCGCTGGAAGGTTTTACGAGGTTTCAGGCCGTGGAACGCGGCCTGGAAAACATCATCGCCAGCGTCGAACGCGAGAAGGATAAGATTCCGCAGGAGATTGAACAGAGCAAACGTGCGGCGAGCGAAAGCATCTTCTTTCTCACGGTGCTGTCGGTCTTGACGGGTTCGCTCGTCGCGGGCGGCGTGGTCTGGGAAGTGCAGCGTCGTTTCCGACAACTACGGCGCAACATCGATGACCTCCGCCGCGAGCGACGTTTCAGTCGTCAGATGCTCAAAGGCATGGTCAGCGCCATCGCCGCCATCGACCACCAAAATCATATTCGCAGCGCCAACGATGCCTTCTTCCGCGTCTTTCCAGACGCACGCATCGGCGCGTCCATCTACGACAAATTTACGACACCCGAAGGCCTGAAGATGCTCGCCTCTGCGACGGCCACGCGCGTCGAACGTCCGACCTATCACGGGCGTTGGAATCTTCATCATGGCGGCGCGGACGGCGACGGGCGCACCTTCGACGTTTATTCTTCGCCGCTCGAAATCGACAACGAACGCGGGCAACTGCTCATGCTTGTGGATGCAACCGAAGCGGCTCAGGCGGAAAACGACCTCCGTCGTCAGGAAGCACTCGCGGCGGTCGGGCGCGCGGCAGCGCAGGTCGCACACGAAATCAAAAATCCACTCGGCAGCATACGCCTCGGCGTCGCCATGCTCCGCGACATGACGGGCAGCCCCGAAGCCATCAACACCATCGACCTCGTTGAGCGCGGCATCGACCATCTCAACAAACTGACGCTCGACGTGACGCAGTTCTCGCGTCGTAAACAACTCACGCTCTCCGACGTGGACATCAACGAACTGCTCGACGGGAGCCTCGAACTCGTCGCAGACAAGATTCAGGAGAAGCAGACGCCCATCGAACGACGTTTCAGCGCCGAACCTCTTCGCGTCGAATGCGATGCAGACCAGTTGCGACAGGTCTTCGTTAATCTCTTCGCCAACGCCATTGATGCCAGCCCTGCGCGCTCCGCTCTGACGGTCTCGACCGCGCGCGTCTCGGTCGAAAGAAGAGTCGGCAGAGATGGCGGCAGTAGTAATGGCGGCGGCGCGAGTGGTCGTCTCGTTTCGCTTGCGCGCATCGACATCACGGACGCGGGCACAGGCATGGACGAAGCCACGCGCGCGCGCATCTTCGAGCCTTTCTTCACCACCAAAAAACGCGGCACCGGACTCGGCCTCGCTATCGCCAAACAGATTGTCGAACAGCACGGTGGCTCGCTCACCGTCGCCTCCACGCCCGGCGAGGGCACAACCTTTACGATTGACCTGCCACTCAAACAGAGCGACAAGTAGCGTTTGAAGAAGTGATGTGTGACGAGTGATGTTTAGTGAGTCGGTGTCTCTTTGTCCGGTCGGCGTCGTCGCGGGAATTGAGAAATGAGGGAAACTCTTAAAGGTTTAGAGTTGAATGAACTGTTTTACGCCGAGGCGGTGAGGCCGATACTCGATGCACACTTTCCGAATCTCCCGCATACGGCTGCGCTCATCGGTTGGAGTTCGGAGGTCTTGGGTTATGACGACCTTGAATCGACCGACCACAACTGGGGGCCGCGACTCTATCTCTTCCTGTCCGAACCGGACTACGAGCGATACGCGCAAAACATCTCCGGCGTCTTGAGCGAAAAGCTGCCCGCTGAGTTTCGCGGATACCCGACGCACTTCGAGATTCCAGAAGGAGGCGACCATCCTGTCGCCGCGCGCGTCGAATCGAGCACGCTCAATCACAAAGTTGACATCGAAACCATCAAGAATTTCTTCGGTTGGTACGTCGGCGCAAACCCGTTCGACCAACCAACCGTCGCTGACTGGCTCACTTTTCAAGAACACAAACTACTCGGCGCAACCAGTGGGCGCGTCTATCACGACGGCCTCGGCGAACTCGAACCCGTCAGACAAAAGTTCAGTTACTATCCAGACCAAATTCGTCTCTACATGCTCGCTTGCGAGTGGCGACACGTCGCGGAGGAGGAAGCCTTCGTCGGGCGCGCGGGCTTCGTCGGAGACGAACTCGGCTCCGCGCTCATCGCCGCGCGCATCGTCCATAGCCTGATGCGAATTTGCTTTATGATGGAGAGGAAGTATGCGCCCTATGCCAAGTGGTTCGGCACGGCTTTCTCGCGTCTCGACTGCGCCGGGGAACTCAGCCCCATGCTACGCGAGACGCTCCTTGCACGCGACTGGCGCGAACGCGAAAAGCACTTGTCAACGGCCTATGAGACGGTGGCGCGACTTCACAACCAACTCGGCATCACACAGCCCTTGCCCGAACGCGTCTCCAAACACGGACGCTCCTACATGATTATTCACGCCGAACGTTTCGGCGAAGCCATCTGGCACACCATCACCGACCCCGAAGTCAAACGCCTCAAATTCTTCGGCGGCTCGCTCAACCAGTTCGCCGCATTCGACAACGACCTGTCACAACCCTCTCTCTGCAAAGTCTTCAAGTTTCTTTACGAATAATATTGCTATCGCCTGTCAGCCAGCCTGGAAATCTTGTGAGGCGGCTTCCGGCTTCGGCGCGTCGGTCGTCCGCGCTTTCTCTAATTCCATCTCTTTTATGAGAAAATAGTTTAGCCCCGTGCGGATGACGGCAATCGCACCTAGCTTGCCGATTTGCTCCCAACTCGGAGCCACCGCCGTCGAAAGAATATCCGCGCCTAACTGAAATTCCAGTGCCAATGCCAAGTGGCGCGCCAACACCAATCGAATCTGGTTATAATCTTCCGTCTGTCGCCGCGCTAACGCGCCCGCAAATTTGTAAATCGCTACCACCACGCCCAACGCCACGATGACCGCGCCCACAGTCTCGATGCCCAACTTCAACCACTGAACAGCCGCCACAATCAACTGTTCCGCGCCTCCCGCCTGCGGCGTTCCCAACCAACCCTCCGCATTCTCCTGTAGCAATCCAAACATGTTTTGAAAATCCTTCTTGTTTGAACTTCCCCTAGTTCCTTAACTTTTTGAAGGCGCGGCGTGCGGCCTCGATGGTTTTGTCAATCAACTCATCCGTGTGCGCGATGCCGATGAAGCCCGCTTCAAACTGCGAGGGCGCGAGATAGACGCCTTCAACGAGCATGGCATGGAAGAATCGCGCGTAGGTGTCGCGGTCGGCGCGTGCGGCGTCCGTCCAGTCGTTGACGGGTTGGTCGGTGAAGAAGGTCGTCCACATCGAACCGACGCGATTAGTCTCTGTGTCGATGGCTGCTTCGCGCGCGGCTTCGGCGATGCCTTGTGTGAGGCGTGCGCCCGCGCGTTCCAGTCGGTTGTAGACGCTTTGGTCGCGGAGGCGTCGCAGAGTGACCAGTCCGGCGGTCATGGCGAGCGGATTGCCGGAGAGCGTCCCGGCTTGATAGACCGCTCCGGCGGGCGCGATGTGTTCCATGATTTCGCGGCTCGCGCCATACGCGCCGACGGGGAGACCGCCGCCGATGATTTTGCCGAGCGTCGTGATGTCGGGCATGACGTTGAAGAGCGACTGCGCGCCGCCGCGCGCGAGACGAAAGCCTGTCATCACTTCGTCGAAGATAAGAAGCGCGCCGTGGCGACGTGTCGTGTCGCGCAAACTCTGCAAGTAACCCTCGCGCGGCACGACGCAACCCATGTTGCCGACGACGGGTTCGACAATCACGGCGGCGATTGACTTGCCGTGTTCGTCAAAGATTTGTTCGAGAGCCGCTGCGTCGTTGAAGGGAGCGGTGATGGTGTTCTGCGCGACGGAGGGCGTGACGCCGGGGCTGTCGGGCAGTCCGAGCGTGGCGACGCCGGAACCCGCCTTGACGAGTAGGCTGTCGCCGTGGCCGTGATAGCAACCTTCAAACTTGACGATACGGTCGCGCCCCTTCACGCCTCGCGCGAGGCGAAGCGCAGACATCGTTGCCTCCGTGCCGCTGTTGACCATTCGCACCATCTCGACGGACGGCACGGCGTCGATAATCTCTTCGGCCATTTCCAATTCAAGTTCGGTCGGCGCGCCGTAGCTTGTGCCGCGCGCGAGTGCTTCGCGCAGAGCCTCGACCACCTCCGCGTCGGCATGACCCAGAATCATCGGCCCCCAGGAGCCAACGTAGTCGATGTAGGTTTTGCCGTCCACGTCGGTCATCGTTGCGCCGCTCGCCTCGCGTATAAAACGCGGCACGCCGCCGACGCCGCGAAACGCGCGCACAGGAGAGTTGACGCCGCCGGGCATCAATTCGACGGCGCGTGCGAAGAGTTGTGTCGAAGCGTCATGTGATTGAGTGCTGATAGGTTTCATAGAGGCTATTCTTAAACATCTTCCGAAGGTGGGCAACTCTCGCGGGAGCGAGACGTGAAAAAGCGAAGCCCGCGCACGTTGCATCGGCGCGGGCTTCACGGCTGAAAGTTTTATTGTCGGTTGACAGTTTAGTGGCGGCTGTCTTAGTAGCGGTTGCGACTCCCAAAGACCGGATGAGTGCGCGAACCAGCACCACGTCGATAATAACCGTTGCCGCGTCGGCGGTCGTTCCTGTCATAACGCGGGCGGCGGTCGTCGTCGCGGCGTTGGCTACGGATGTAACGGTCTTGTTCGCGTTCGTCGCGGCGAATCTCACGACGCTCTTCGCGCGTCAGTGTGCCGTCCGAACGATAGCTGCGCCGCTCGGCGCGGATTTGTCGTTCACGTTCGCGTATCTGGCGAGCCTCGTCGCGCGTGATTTGACCGGAGCGGATACCGCGCCGGATGCGTTGACGGTCTTGGCGGTCGTTCATGCGTCTGCCGCGATTGCGACCCTGTGCAAACGTCTCGGTGGAGCCTGCCAGAAGTAATGCGACGACACCTAAAAGAAGAAACTTTTTCATCGTTGAACCCTTTCCCTGAATTCTTTATGTGGAAGTCTTGGCATTTATGATTCGCGGCTGCCAACGCACCGCCGGAGAGAGAGCTCGATTTGAGAATACCTGCCTCTAAGAACAGCAACCACCATGCCGCTCGACTGTTTCCGCAATTCCAGCCACGACGACCTTTAAGTGTTGCAACCACAGGCGGCGGCGCTTGCCGTGGCGACGGGTGGAAAAATTCTCCCCGTCGCTAAATAGAACATCGGTGCATGGTTTCCGTCGTCACAGCATTTATCCGAAGATGCTGCGCCAGCGTCGGTCGAGCGCAGAGCCGAGGATGAATGTGGCGATGGATGGTTGGAGGTGCGAGCGTTCGTAGCCGACGAGTTCGGCGTAGGCGCGGCCTTCTGTTTCGGCGTCGCCGTGTCGCCCGCGCACGGCGCACGCGCCTTCCCAGTAGACAATCATGGTGGTGGCGCGCGTGTCGAGTTCCTGATCTTTGATGACGGGCGTGATGCCGACATCGACGCCGAAACGCGGGACGCGCAGACGCCAACCGCTTGGATACGTCGCGCCTGTGTGCGGGCTACGCCAACGCCCCGCGACCTCCAACGTGAAATCTTTGCGCGCGAGATGTGTGCGGTTTCCTTCCGCATCGACGAACGAGCCGCCGGAGAAGGCCGAGGGGCTTCCTCCGCGCTCGCGTATGTGATAGGCCATGATCTCCGCGCCCGTCGAGAGTTGGATGCTAAGCCAATCCCAACCTTCGGCGTCGCGCGTCTGCCACGTGCCAAACTCCCTGTCCATCCATGCCGAGCCGTGGAAGTGTTCCGTCTCGCCGTGCCAGGTGATGTCGCCTTCGGCCTCCATGCGCGTGTAGGAGAAATAACGCGACGCCTCGCCGTGGTCTTTGAAACTGACGCCAGCGCCCTCATGCCCGTTCAAGACAACGGGCTTGACGGGCTTCAAAGCCACTTCAAAGATGAGATTGTCGCCGAGCGTCGCGCGCAGAATGTGCATGCCGTGTGCTTCGCGCGCCGTCCAGTTGCCGAGTTTGAGATAGTAACGATTGTTGCTCGCACGCGCCGGAAGGTCGAAGACGCCGCCCGCGCTCTTGCGATGTTCGTAGCGAAACGTGCCGCGCGATTCGTCTGTGATGGCGAAGTGCGCGAGATAGAGCGGATTGGCAATCAGTCGCAAGGGAACGACGCCGAAGCGGTCGAGGTCTGTGCGTCGTTTGAAGAAGACCAACTCGAAACCGAAGCGACGCCCGGCGGTCGTACGCATGTGTCCCGTGTAATACCACCACTCTGTCTGCGCTTCCTCATGCGCGTACAAATCGCGCGGCAACTCGACGCCCCTGTGCTCCGTCCCATCGCGCAACGTCGAAGCTTCGCCCGCCACCACGTCCGCGATTTGCTCCAACACGTTCGCCGCCGCCTGCTCGATTGATGCGATAAAATTTGTGCTGTTGGTGCTCATAAAAATCGAAATGCTCCCCTCAAGTTTCACACGTATTCTAAACCGTGCGCGTCGCAAAAGTGTGCGCCTTTTGCCAAGCGAACCTTGCGATTTCGCTTCGTTTTAACTAAAGCAATTTAACAGGATGGACAGGATAAAGACGTACGGGATAGACAGGATAACGAGAAGGGGAGAAGGGAAAGGGTGAAAAGGCGAAAGGGAAAAACAAAATTCTGTTCTGTCGCTTAATGCGTTTCTGTCCCTGTTCTCATCTCCCCATTAACCTTTTCTCCATGAGTCGTTTTTATCCTGTCCATCCTGCTCGCATTTCATCCTGTCTATCCTGTGAAGCGTCCGTTGTTTTGATTCAGATTCGTTCGACGGTTTCGCGTGGTTCGACGAGAAGGGTGCGGAAGGATGAGAGGCGGACGAGACCGCGCGCCGCGCCTTTCATTTTAGAGACGAACTTGCGCTCGGTGTAATGGACGGCGACTTTGGCGTCTTTGCGTGCCTGGCTAAAGTGAGCGGCGAGTTGGGCGGCTTCGATGATGGTGCGTTGCGGGATTTCCGCGCCTCGCTTTGTGTTGCGGATGATGACGTGTGAGCCGGGATAGTCGGCGGCGTGGAGCCATGCATCGTGTGAGCGTGCGACACGGAAGGTGAGATAGTCGTTGTCGTGCGCGGCGCGACCGACGAGGATTTCGTAGCCGTCCGACGAACGATAACGACGCGCGCCGGGTATGTTCGCGGTGGTCTTCTGCGACGCTATGGTGCCTTGCGGTTCGCCTGGCGACGCGGGGCGTCGGTCGTCTTTGGTGCGCGCGCCTCGGTCGAAGGCTTCGAGGGCGGCGCCGTCGCGTGTGGTGATGACGTGTTGGAGTTCGGCGCGTTGAGCTTCGAGTTGTACGAGTTCTTTATTTAACTCTGCGAGACGCTGCGCGATTTCCTGTGCGGCGCGACGCGCCTTCGTATAGCGCGCGAAACGATGCGCGGCTTCTTCCTGTAGAGTTCGATTTTCATCAATCTCAAGTTCGATGATGGGCGCGTCTTCGGCGTAGTAATCCGTGAGACGCACTTTGGAACCGAGGCGTTCGGCGTTGGCGATGTTGGCGAGCAGGAGATCACCGACGCGTTTGTGTTCGTCGGCGTCGCCGTGTGCGGCGAGGTCGCGTTCGAGATTGCGCCGGAGTTTGTGACGCTTCTCGGTCGCCTGTCGCAGACGCGCTGTTGAAGCGGCGGCACGCGCATCGAAGGCGCGTGCCGTCTCTAACTGTCGGTAGTGTTGGTCGAGCGCGTCGGAGAGCGAGGCGGTAGTATCGCGCGGGGAGAATTCGGGAGGCGGTTTGATGGAGAATTGCTGTTTGGGCGTTGTGTTAGTTGGTGACGTTGGTGGCGGCGACGGTGGTTGTGTTTGTGCAGCTGCTTGCCGTGTGGCGAGTTCGGGTTTCGCTTCGGTGTTGGCATTGGTGTCGGCGGCGTTCGTCACGGAGGGGGATGTGGATTGCGTGGGTGGTTGGTAAGTGTCGGCAATCTCCTGGCCTGTGCCGTGTGCGGGGCGGAGTGTGTCGAGGATGCGCGCGGCATCGTCGAGGAGAAAGATGTTGGCGGAGCGTCCGGTTAGTTGCGCGACGAGCGTGCGCGCGTGTACGTCTCCGAGCGCGTCGCGTGCGGCGAAGACGAAGCGCACGATGCGTTCGGACGCGTCTTTGTTGATGCTTTGCAGGGTTGCGCCGCCGAGATGTTTACGCAGCGAGAGCGCGAAGCCAGTGGGCGCAAGCGACTGCTTCTCCAACTCGCGGACGGTGCGCCGAACCATGTAGAGGCGCGGCTGGTTCGGCTCGGCGGCAAGAAGAAGATAACGACCGTCGCCTGTGCGAAAGTCGATGGCGAGGACGGCGCGCGCGAGTTGAAACACCTTCCCCATGACGCGCCCGACGAGCAGTGGCGTTATCTCTTCGACGACTGATTGGATGGTCTGTTCGTTCAAGATAAGGCAAAAGTAAAAAGGAAAAAGGCAAAAGTAAAGACAGCATCCTTACTTTTGCCTTTTTCCTTTTGCCCTTTGCCTTCTTCTGTCTACTCGCGGACGATAATCGTGCCGGAGAGATGGTCGTGCGTGGCGCGGCCTTCGGCGTCGAAGAGAGCGTAGAGCAGCGGGACGCCGAGCGTGACGAGCGAGAGCATGTAGAAGATGGCGCGACGCATCGACTGTCCGGTGGTCGGAGCCATCGCGGTGCGCGCATCGACGGCACGCAGCGAGAAGATAGACATGCCCCAGGTGTAGCCCGCGAGCGCGGTCGAACCCGCGAGATAGAGGAACATGACGACGAGGATGATGCCGCCCATCGAAGCGGAGACGCGCGGGTCGTGCCAACGTCCACTCGTCAGTTCGATAACCGCGGCGAAGGGCGACGAGAAGAATGCGACGACCAGAATGTCGAGCAGGCCAGCGAGGATGCGGTTCAACTTGGGCGCGCGGTCGTCATAAATCTCCGCCGCGTTGACGACCGGAACCGTGTTGGCCGCTTCGGTAATCTCGGCTTCGCGCCGCTCAAGCGATAACTCATCGACGACGCCGGAAAAGACACGACGCGACGCGGGCGCATTTGCCGTCTGCGTCTTGGCGGTAGCAACGTGCGTCGTGGTTGTTGCGGCGGCGACGGCGGCGGTCGTGGTATTTGACCCAGCGGCGGTTGTTGCTGTGGCTGTGCCGTTCGTAGAATCTGCCGCGATAGTTGCGTCGGTTGAAGAGACGGCTGACGGAGCGACGCCGGCGGTCGTCGCGGCGTGTGATGCGGGGAGAGCGTGCGTCTCGGTTTTGACTTGGACGGGTGCGGCTTCGGCCTTCGCGGGTTGTTGTGTGGGGAGTGCGACGAGGCCGGAGGCGCGCAGAGATTCGCCGGAAGCGCGTGGCGATTCAGTTGAAGGACGCAGAGGCTCCGTCGTCTTTTCCGTTCGCATGGTCTGCGGCGCTCTGTGCGCTTCAGCGGCAGGCGCCGCGGCGTTGACGTTCGGCTTCGGCGGCACGGGACGCGGAAGCGGCGTGACGAGCGCAGGCTCGGCGGCGGGTTGATAGTCTTCTTCGGCCACGCGCGCGACGGCGGTAGCGGTCGCCGTTCTGCCTCCGTTTGAGCGCGACATCGGCGGTGGCGAAGGTTGGCGTGCGCGTTCGATGCGACGCAGCGCGGCGGCGACGAGAGGATTGAGCGGCGGCGCGTCGTCGCGCGGCGGGACGAGTCCGAGCGGTTGTGCGGGTGCGGCGGCGTCGTCCGGCGTCGCGCCGTAGTCGGGTTGATGTTGCGCGACCTCTTCCGCCTCCTGCGCTTCGCGCGCACGACGCTGCTGTATCTCGCGCACGCGCTCGCTCAACTCCTTGCGCCATTGCGGACGCGCCGCACGCCCCGTGCCCGGAAACTCAATCAGCGTCGAGCCGGATGGCGGCGTCGCGGTGGCCGTCGCCGTGGCTGTGGCGACCGGAGAGTCGTTTGCGGCGGCGTGAGAAGTATTCGCGGGAGCATTCGCGGTGGCGGTAGATGCTTTGTGCTCCTGACGCGGAGCTTTGGCGTTTATTTTTTCCGATGGAGGAGCGGTTTTCTGGGCCGGTCGTTGGCAACGGGGGCAAATATCAAGCTCATTTGAGTAAACGGCGCGGCACGCGGCACACTGCATTTTGAGGGAGCCTCCCTTAAATTAAGACAAGTGGAATTTATGTCTGGGACGACGGGGGGAACCGATAAACCCAGACCGTTTGCGGAGTCGCGGCGGATGCTATCAGAAACTACTTTAAGTCGTCAACCAGAAAATATACTAGGCACTGTGGTTGCGCCTTCGTTGACTACAAAATATTGGGAAACAATGAAGGGCAGAGGGTGGAAAGGAAAGGGCTGTGGGTGGAGGGATGATGGATGGAGGGAAGATGGGAAAGGGAGAAATGGTTAAAAGGCGAAAGGGAACTAAACCTTGACCCGTTTAACCTTTTACCCGTTCCCGGTCGTTTCGTTCAGCCGTCATCCCTTCTAGCGGATGCGTGTGCCGGTGCGGCTCCATCGTGTGTTTTGGAAGAAGTTGACGAGAAAGTTATTGTCGTTGGGCGCATGTTCGTCGTACGACCAGATGATGAACATGGCGCGACCGACGACTAACTCTTTGGGAACAAAGCCCCAGAGGCGACTATCGGAACTGTTGTCGCGGTTGTCGCCCATGACGAAATACTGGTTGTCGGGCACTTTGACCGCCTTGCCGTTGACGCCGTAGGTGAAATCGGAAGGTGGGTCTTCCAGACCTCTCTGCTGGCGGACGAGTGTGCGGGCACTGTAGTAGACGCTGTAGAGTTCGTCGTCGCGGCGCGGCGGCGAATTGAGGTCTTTGAGCGCGGCCTTGTCGTTGCCGAGATATGGGTCGGAGGCGATGATGCGATGTTCTGGAAGCACCTGCCCGTTGATGAGGACGTTGGCGCCGCGCACCTCCACCGTCTCACCCGGCAGACCGATGACACGCTTGATGAAGAACGTCTGGTAACGCACGATTTCTTCGTTGGTGTTCATGTCCGAAGGGTATTTGAAGACAATGACATCGCCGCGTTTAATCGGGCGTTGGGGCAGGAACGGCAGTTGCGGGCCGTCGTCGTTGGCGAAGATGAATTTGTTAATCAGAAAGTGGTCGCCGACCATGATGGTGTTTTCCATCGAGGCGGTCGGGACGGCGGCGGCCTGACCGACAAAGGTCATGAAAAACAACGCCATGATGAAAGTGACGATGGCCGACTCGAAATACTCACGCAAGACGCCGTGCGATTTGCCCTGTTGCTGCGGCGCGACGCTTTTGGAAGCGACGTTGTGCGCCGACGTTTCTTTGGTCTGGTCGAGACGGGCTTGAGGTGCAGAAGCCATGACACTTTTTCTTCCCGACGGACGCGTGCTCGCGGCGTCCGCTCTTGGTTTGTGTTGACCGATGTCGGTTGATTGATACGGGTACGAGCGCGGCGTGATTTTAGAGCGGCTGCCGTCCGGCAAAACCCGCTTCCATGTCGTGCCACCATTCGATTTCGTCGCCCTCGCCGAGTTGCCAGCAGAGCAACACGACACGCCCTTCGCGCAACGACGGAAAATCTATCAGGCCGCGTCCGTAGTCTTTGAGTTGAACGCCGAGGGCGTCGAGTTCGCCCGTGTGCTCGGCGAGGCTCAGAATCGCGGACAGATACCTGTCGCTTCCGGCGAAACCGCCGCCGCCGAGTTCCGCGCCTTCCGCAGCGCGTTTGGCCGCCTCGCGCCAGAAGTTCATGCGTTTGTACGCGCGCTGAATCCTTTCGACGATGCCACGCACCATCGGTAATAAAGCGTTGGCCTCTTCAATCTTGAAAAGCTTCATAAATTAGAGGTCAGAGATGAGATGTCAGAGGTTAGTGAAATCAGCTTTGTTTAACTGACCTCTGACCTCTGTTCTTACTGGTCGTCTGTGACGCGGATGAAGTCCGAGACGGTTTTGAACTGGTCGAGTTCGTCGTTCATCTCGGCTTCGGACGTGGTGCGCGCCGCCGTTTCATGAATCGTCTCACGATGATTGTTGCTCAATTCAGGATGTGTGAGCGGGTTGATGGCCTGCGGCACAAGACTACCGTTCGGCGGCGGCAGTTCATGGTTCATCGGGTGCGAATCGTGTCCGTTGTGGACGTAGGTTTGCGGCTGCTCGTCGTGATGCGGGTGGTGGTCGTAGTAGCGCGCGCCGTGCGAAGCCTCTTTGCGAACCTTGTCGGCAATTTCGCCGAGGTCGATGAAATAGTCTGCCACGTCGATGAGTTTGGGCGCGGTGTTGGAACGAAAGCCCGCGACCTCGACGCGGCAACCCTTGTATGCCACGGCGTTGACGGCATAGACGAAATCTTCGTCGCCGGAGACGAGGACTGCCGTGTCGTAGCGTCCGGCTAGCGAGAGCATGTCCACGGCGATTTCGACATCGAGATTCGCCTTGCGCGTGCCGTCGTAGAAAGTCTTGAGTTCCTTGTGCACGACGCGAAAGCCGTTGCGACGCATCCAGAGCAGAAAGCCCTGTTGCCGCTCGGCTCCGACATCGACGCCCGTGTAAAAGAAGGCGCGCAAGAGGCGACCGTCGCCTAAGAGAACTCGCAGAAGCTTGTTGTAGTCGATGTCTATATTGTGAAAACGCGCTGCGTGGAAAAGATTGTTACCATCAATGAAAACCGCCACCCTACCCCTGTAACCTAACAGCCACGAAATGTTGTTTGTTGGGTCAAAATGCATGCAAAAACCACCCCGTTAAATTTATTGAATTTCAAATATCGACCAATCACTAACCTAGAATGCCGCCGCGAGGTGCGAGAGGTCAAGCGCAAAGCTTCATTTACGGTGTCGGCGCGGTGCCGGGAGCGACGGGCGTCGGCGCAGTTGCGGCGGGCGACGCGGCGGCATTTGTCGGAGATGTCGTCGGCGGAATCGCGTTTGTCGGCGTCGCAGCGATGATGTCGCCCGTCAGGGCATCGACGTAGACCATGAGCGGCGAGACGTTTGCGCCGCCGACCGACACTTCCCATGCGAGATGAATGGCGAGCATGGTCGGGTCGTCAGCGCGCGTTTGCGGGTAGACGACGAGTTCGCGCACGGTCGTCTCGTTGGTGGCGGTCACGTTCAAACTTTGCTCGCGCCCGCCTGCGTCCGTGTAGGCGATGCTGCGACCCGCGAGACGCGTCACAACATCCTGCGGCGTCACCGCCGGACGCAACGCCTCCATCGCGCGTTCGATGCGAGGAAAGACGGGGAGCGCCGTGCTCGACAAGGCGACGATGCGACGGTCTGCGGGCATCCATTCGATGTCGAGCAGCCCGTAGCCCGCGCGCAACGGATAACGAAACGGCGTCTGTCGATAGCGCGCACGTTTGGTTCCGTTGGGCGTGTCTACGCGTTCGACGAGCGAGAGGTCTTCGGGCGCGACGCCAAGCATGACTCGCGCGCCCGTAATAAAACGGCGCAGAGACTCGCGTGTCTCCTCCTCGGTCGGCGACGTGCCCTGCGCCTCACCGCCGACGAGTGGCAGACGCAACGACGCCGAGGCTGGCATCGAAGGCAACGCGCGCACCGTCGCCGTAACGGGTTGCAGTTCCGGTGCGCCCACTCCTGCCGCCACTGCCTGTTCGCCTATCAGCGACGCCCAGACGCCGAGCACGCGTTCGCGTCTCTCCTCGCGCGTGGCGAGCATGACAGGATAGGCTGGTTCGTTCGGACGCGGGCGTCCCGTCTCCGGTTGACGCGAAAGACTCGCGCACGCGCTGGCGAGAACCGCGAGCGCGATGCATGTGGTGACCTGCACGAACGTCCAACGTCGTTTCGACAAGATGAATTTGCTGTGCGGCATCGGCGTTGAAGAATGAAACGCGGAAAAAGTTTCTGCTAAAAAACCTCTCGGTGATTATACTGCAAAGAACAGCGAGCAGTAAGCAGTAAGCCGTGTGCGGCAAAAGCAAGAAACAGCAAATCATGAATCGGATATCCGTTTTGACTACTCGCTGCTTACCGCACACTGTTATCGTATAATCGAAGGACGGAGAAGCAACTTGCCGGACGAGAAAGACGACATCATTTCATCGTTTGATGCGGTGCCCGCGCAACGCGAGGCGCGCGGTTTTACGCGCGAGCAGATGGTGGCGTGCGAAAAATGCCAACGCGCTAATCCGCCGACGCGCATGAACTGTCTTTATTGCGGCGCGGCGTTGCCCGCGAACGAGGCCACAGCCGCGTTGCGCCGTCCCGTGCTCCGGCAGTTGGAGACATGGGAACAGGGCTTCAACGTTGTCTTGTTGCCGAGTGCCGCCGAGTCGAGTGTCGCGTCGGGTGTCGCAGCGAGCGTCGGAGCGGCGTTCTCGGAAGCGGCTTCGTTGTTACGTCTTGAGCCGGAACGTGTGAGCGAAATCGCGTCGGCGCGCAAGCCTCTGCCGTTGGCGCGCGTGGCATCGCGCGAGGAGGCGTCGCTTGTTGTGGAGAGGCTCAGGGCATCGGGTCTGCAAGTCGAGACAGTGGCGGATGAACTGCTGGCGGTCGAGACGCAGCAGCCGACGCGCATCCGAAGGCTTGAGTTCGCCGACGATGTGCTGACGGGTTGGAGCGGCGCGGGCGACGAGGCGCATGTGCTCGCTTGGACGGAGATTGAATCGCTGGTGAGCGGTCGGCTTTTCACGAAGCGCATCGAGATGGAAGAACGTCGCACGCGTCTCGGCATGGAGAAGGAGACGGTGGACGCGCGCGAGATGACCGACGACGCGGGCGTCGTCGAGATTTTCGGCAGACGCGGCGAGGTCGATTGGCGCATCATCAGCGACAGCTTTGATTATTCGTGCCTCGGCCAACGCAAGAGTCTTCTCGCCAGAGAAAATTTCGTCACGCTCGGCGAGATGCTCCGCGCGCGCGCCGCCTCAGCCGCTTTCGACGATGACTATACGCGCCTGCGCCATCTGCTCGCTGCCGCTTGGCCGCTCGCCGAACACACCGAATCGCGCGGCCTGCGACGCGAACGCCCCGGCAAATTCAACGTCGAAGCCGCCACCATCGTCAGCAACGAAACGCAATGGACGCGCTATGCGCGCCTGCGAAATTATTATGCGACGAAGAACCGTTGACAGTAGACAGAAGCCAGCATGAAGAACAAGAACGAGAGAGCAGTGGTGCATCAAGCGGCGCATGGCGGGTCGGCTTCGAGCGAGGGGCAGGTGCATGGATTGTTGCCGGTATTGGAAGCGTTGCGGGCGGGGAATCGTCCGGTGGAGCGCATCACGTTGGCGGAGGGAGCGCACGAAGGTCGTCTGCGGGAGTTGATGGAACTGGCGCGGCGTGCGCGTGTGCCGGTGCGACGTGCGCCGCGTGCGGAGTTGCAGAGGATGGCGGCGGGCGCGAACCATCAGGGCGTGATTGCGACGGTCGCGGCGGCAAGTTATCGTGATGCAGACGAGTTGTTGGATGCGCTGTCGGCGCGGGTCGGTGCGGACGATGCGCCGCTCGCGCTGGTGCTCGACGGCGTGGAAGACCCGCGCAATCTCGGCGCGATTATCAGGACGGCGGAATGTGCGGGCGTCGATGCGCTGTTTGTGCCGGAGCGACGCGCCGCAGGGTTGACCGAGACGGTCGCGAAGGCTTCGGCGGGAGCGTTGGAGTATCTTCCGGTGGCGCGCGTGGGCAACGTCGTGCGGTTGGTCGAGGATATGAAGGAGCGTGCCATCTGGACGGTCGGGACGGCGGCAGACGCTGGATTGGACTACACGGCCTGGGATTGGACGCAGCCCTGCGCGCTCCTCTTGGGCGGCGAGGGCGCGGGCTTGCGTCGTCTGGTGCGCGAGCGTTGTGATGCGTTGGTGCGTATCCCTCTGCGCGGTCGCATCTCGTCGCTCAACGTGTCGGTCGCCGCAGGCATCGTGCTCTATGAAGCCGTCCGGCAACGAACCGCGCGCCTCGCCGACGCGTATAAGAATGTGCAGACGGAGAAACAAGCCAACCCCGATATGCAGACAGAGAACGAAGCGACTTGAAGAACGATGTGATGAACAACGCGACAAATGCCCCTTATGAAGAGTTGCAATGGGGAATCCGAAAAGAAAACTCAGCGTATGGATTTTGAAAAGAAGGTTGGCCGCGTCGGAGTTTGAGGGGTTGGGATGCGGAGTTTGAAAATCGGAGACGCGGGTTTGGTTGGCGATGTGGGAGGGAAATGCCGATGTACTGTCCAAGATGTGCGACAGCAAATCTCGACAATGCGCGTTTCTGTCGTGCGTGTGGTGCGGACATCAGTCTTGTCCCGCAGGCGATGACGGGGCACTTGTCGAGAGAGACACACGGCGCGTCGGAAGTTGAAGATGAAAGTCGCGGACGCAAGCGGCGCCGTCGCAGAGAGAAAGCACCGCCGAGCCTCGAAGGCGTCCTCAAAAACGTCTTTACGGGCATCGCGTTTATGCTGATTTTCGTGGTGGGTCTACTCTTCTTCCGGCGCGATTTTATACTCTTTTTCTGGGCGATAATTCCGGGATTGGCATGCATCGGCGAAGCCATCGGCCAGTACATTCGCCTCAACCAGGAACGCGCCGCGCTCGCTCCTCCGTCCTACGCGCAACCGTCGATGGCGATGCCTCCGCCGACACGCGCAAGCGCCTTGCCTCCGCCTGACACGTCGGAAATCATCGCGCCTCCGTCGAGCGTCACCGAAGGCACGACGCGCCATCTCGGAGTGCGTCGTGAACGAATGGAATAAGGGAGTTGCTAAATGTATTGTCCGAAATGTGGGTCGCAAAACATCGAGGGCGCGAAATTTTGTCGTGCGTGCGGCGCAGACATCGTGGCCGTGTTGGAACAGTTGACGGGTCGCCTGCCGCAAGACCGCGACGAACACTCACGCGCCAACGCAGAGCAAGCCGCACGCAAGCCGACCGCCTTCGCTGACGACGAAGCGACGGGCGACGCGCCGCGCACGGGCGACCCATCCTGGGAATCGATGTTTGGTTGGATGGCGAAATCTCCGCCGCGCCCGCCGCTCGCGCCCATGATAAAGTTTGGACGCATAGGCGACGAGACTGGAAAATTGTCGGGCAAGCGTGGGCGCAGAAAAGAGTCGAAGACGAAAGAGGCGAAGATTGAAGACGGCATCCAGAGTTTCTTCTGGGGCATCGGTTTTTTGTGCGTCGCCATCGCCATCGGCCTATTCATGCCGGGCGGTCGGTTCTGGTGGTTCTGGATGCTGCTTCCGGCCTTCGGTTTTATGGGCGGCGGCATGGCGGAGATTGTGCGTGCGAGACTGACGCAACGCATGTCGCCTTCGTCCGATTGGTCGGGCGCGATGGACAACTCAGCACAGATGCCGCGACAGACCGCGCCACACTCTGACCTCAATCCCTCTTCGCCGGAGCGTTCCACTTCGGCCATCTTCCAACCGCCACCGCAGGGCAGCGTCACCGAAGGCACGACGCGCCATCTCGACCCGCGCAATCCCACGCCCGCCGCGTCCGAGCGCCCGTGGGAAAAGTGAAACCGTTCGCGCGTCGTGCCGCCGCGAAGCCTCAAGCATGGTCCCCGAAGAACGTCGCCAACTCACTGTGAACGAACGCGTCCACACACGCATCTGCGTCCCCGTCTGCGTCGCGCACGCGCGCGAACTAGCGCCGTCGGTCGAACGCGCCGCCACCCTCGCCGATGTCATCGAACTGCGTCTCGATTGTCTGCCCGAAGATGAATTCGCGTCGGCGTTGGAGCAATTACCGTCAATGCTCGACGCGTACCGGCAGCCGTTCATCCTCACATTGCGCCCCGCCGAACAAGGCGGGCATCGTCCTCTCACGCTCGACGAGCGTGCGCGTTTTTGGAGTGAGTTTGCACGGTCGCGCCTCGTCTCGTCGGCGGCGCATGACAGGCTTTTGTTCGACATCGAACACGACCTGTTGCTTCGAGGCAATCTTCATGTACGCGAAGACGACTGGCAGCGCATCGTCTGTTCGTTTCACGACTTCAACGTGACCGACGCGGCGACGCTCGATGCCGTCTACATGCAGATGGCCGCAACGTCCGCACGCATCCTCAAGATTGCCGCGCATGCCAATTCCATCACCGATTGCCTCGTCGTCTTTCGTCTACTCGAACGCGCGCGGCGCGAGGGACGCGAAATGATTGCCATTGCGATGGGCGAGGCCGGAATCGCGACGCGCATCCTCGCGCCATCGCGCGGCGCGCATCTCACCTTCGGCGCATTGGACGACGCGAGACGAACCGCGCCCGCGCAGTTGAGCGCCGACGAACTGCGTCGTCTTTATCGCATCGACTCCATCGACGAGGCCACGGAAATCTACGGCCTCGCGGGTCATCCCGTCGCCCATTCCGTCTCGCCGCACATGCACAACGCGGCCTTCGCGGCGACCGACATCAATGCCGTCTACATTCCTTTCGACGTGAGCGACGCCGACGAATTCTTTCACCGCATGCTGCACCCGCGCACGCGCGAGATGGATTGGCGCTTGCGCGGTCTGAGCATCACCGCGCCGCACAAGAGCGCGTGGATGTCGCGCCTTGATTGGGTGGAAGCGTCGGCCACAGAGATTGGCGCGGTCAACACCGTCGTGATAAGAGACAATGCGCTCCACGGCTACAACACGGATGCCCCTGCGTCGCTCGCGCCTTTGGCGGAGAAGTGGAATTTGCGCGGCGCACGGGTCGCCATCCTCGGCGCGGGCGGCGCGGCGCGTGCGACGCTGTGGAGCCTGCGAGAGAGAGGCGTGAGTGTTACCGTCTTTGCACGCGACGCGGGGCGTGCGCGCGAAACGGCGCGACAGTTCGGCGCGTCTGTCGCGTCGCTCGACGGCGCGCGGTTCGCCGAGTTCGACATCGTTATCAACGCGACGCCGCTCGGCACGCGCGGGAGACATCAAGACCGGACTCCGGCTCTCGCCAATCAACTTCGAGGCGCGCAGGTTGTCTATGATCTCGTCTACAATCCTTCGGAGACGCGATTGCTACGCGAAGCGCGCGACGCAGGTTGCGAGACGCTCGGCGGCCTCCCGATGCTCGTCGCGCAAGCCGCCGCACAGTTCAAACTCTGGACAGGACACGACGCGCCCGTCGCGGCGATGCGCGACGCGGCGACGAAGCAACTGGCAGAAGTCGGAAGTTAAAGGTCAGAGGCGAGAGGCGAGAGGTCAGTTAAAAACAGAAATCTTTTACTGACCTCTCGCCTCTCGCCTCTGACCTCTGTTCTCTAAATTTATGGAACGTTACAGCAGGCAGATTTTGTTTGAGGGGATTGGCGAGGCGGGGCAGGCGAAGCTCATGGCGTCGCGTGCGCTGGTGGTGGGATGCGGGGCGCTCGGTTCAGCTCAGGCGGAGGCATTGGCGCGTGCGGGCGTGGGTCGTCTGCGGATTGTTGACAGGGATTTTGTAGAGGCGTCAAACCTTCAACGGCAGACGATGTTTACAGAGCAGGATGCGCGTGAGCGTCTGCCGAAGGCGGTCGCGGCGGCGCGTCGCATCGCGGAGATAAATTCCGACGTTGAAGTTGAAGCGGAAGTGACGGATGTGACCAACGCGAACGTCGAACGTCTCATCGAGGGTTGCGATGTCGTGCTCGACGGGACGGATAATTTCACCACGCGTTATCTCATCAACGATGCGTGCGTCAAACACGATACCGCCTGGATTTACGGCGCGGCGGTCGGATCCTACGGCGTGACGTTGACGGTGAGGCCGCGCCTGTCGCCTTGCCTGCGCTGCCTCTTTCCCGAAACTCCGGCGGCGGCGAGTGCGCCGACGTGCGACACGGCAGGCGTCATCATGCCGATTATCTCCATCGTCGCCGCCGTGCAGGTCGCAGAGGCTTTGAAGTTACTGACGGGACAGACGGAGCGTCTGCACAATTCACTGATGCAGTTCGACGTGTGGCAGAACGAATGGCGGCGACTCTCTGCGGGTCAACGCGCGCCCGATTGCGCGACGTGCGCGCAGGGTCGCTACGAGACGCTTGAGGCGGAGGCGGGCGATTTTCTCACAGTGCTCTGCGGGCGCGATGCCGTGCAGGTATCGCCGCCGCGCGCGTCGCGTGTGGATTTGGCGGCGTTGGCCGAGCGGCTGCGGTCGGCGGGCGAGGTGAAGGTTAATGCTTATCTCCTGCGTTTGCGCGTGGACGCCTACGAGTTGACGGTCTTCGCGGACGCCCGCGCCATCGTTCGCGGCACGGACGATACGACCACGGCGCGTTCGCTCTACGCGCGTTACGTCGGCATTTGACGAGATAGATGCGAGGTTCGTGGCGGTTGTTAGGAATCGTTATTGTCGATGCGGGGAAAACGGTTGGACGTTTCAAAGAAGACGACGCGTTGCCGTCGAGTGTTGCTTGGTGCTGCTGTCGGGTAACGCTTCAACTCGCTTTCGGTTATGATTATCTTGGACGGTCGTTTGGAGAAACGTCCGTTTCGATAAGCTGATATGACAAGCTGAATTTCGCAGCGACAAATTGAATTCCGAAATGGCCTTCTGAAATTTTCATTGATGATTAACAAAACAATCTTGCTCCACACTTCTTCTCGCTTCGCTCTGTTCGTCTCGTTGGTCTTCGTCCTCATCACCGCCGCCGCGCCGTCTGCGAGAGCGGGTGGCCCGATGGTTTGGGAGACGAGTTCGCGCGCAGACCTTTTGAACGGCGAAGCGCGCGGCGTCTCTGTGACGGACACGGGCGCGCTCATGCTCGCGCCGCGTTTCTCGCAGCTTTACGACACGCAGCAGGCTTACGTCTGGTCGAGCGCGGCGGACGAGCGTGGCACGGTCTATCTCGGCACGGGACATGACGGGCGCATATATCGCGTCGGTGCGGACGGGCGCGGTGCGCTTCTCTACGACGCGCCGGAACTCGACGTGACGGCGCTGGTGGTCGGGCGCGACGGCGCGCTCTACGCGGGCACGTCGCCGGACGGCAAAGTCTATCGCATCGGTGCCGACGGTCGTGCGGAAACCTACTTCGACCCGCCGGACAAGTATATCTGGTCGCTCGCCGTTTTGACGGACGGTGCGCTCGTCGTCGGCACGGGCGACAGCGGCAAACTCTATCGCGTCAGCAGCGCGGCGGCGAAGCCGGAAACCTCTCTGCTCGTTGATATTAACGAGACGCATGTGATTTCGCTCGCCATTGATGCGAAGGGCAATCTCTACGCGGGCACAGACCCCGGCGGCCTCATCCTACGCATCTCGCCGGAAGGCAAGGCTTTCGCGCTTTTCGACGCGCCCCTACGCGAGATTCACGCGCTCGCTCCGGCGTCAGACGGTTCCATCTACGCGCTCGCGCTCGGCGATGCGGCGACCGGCTCGCGCGTCTCCGTGACGCCGACGACGCAAACTTCGGGCGGGCAGGGCGGCTCCGTCTCGGTTCAGGTCACTTCGGTAGACGAGAGCGCGGCGCAGGCGGCGGCCTTCAGCGGCGCGCAGCAGACGCCTAACGTACGTAGTCGCAACGAGTTACAGAACGCTAGGAGCGCCGTGTTTCGTCTCTTGCCGGACGGCGGGACGGACGTGTTATGGAGTTCGACATCGGTGACGGCGTTTGCCGTCGCGCCCGCGCCGGAGGGCGGCGGCGTCCTTATCGGGACGAGCGACAAGGGGCGCATCTATTCTGTGACGCAAGACGGACGCGATACGCTCTTAGTCCAGTCGGGCGAAGACCAGATTTCGTCGTTTGTGGTGCGCGGGCGCGAAGTCTTCGCGGCGTCGAGCAATCAGGGCAAACTCTTTCGTTTCGCGGGCGAACTCGTCAGCGAAGGGACGTATGAATCGCCCGTGAAGGATGCCAAACTCGTCGCATCGTGGGGTCGCATCTGGTGGCGCGGCGGCGGTCAGGTCGAGTTGCAGACGCGCACGGGTAACAGCGAACGACCCGACATGACTTGGAGCGAATGGAGCGCGCCCTATCGCGACGCTGCGGGAGCCGCCGTGACGAGTCCGCGCGCAAGGTTTATCCAGTGGCGTGCGGTGTTGCGTGCACCTTCGGGCGTCGTTCTGGGAAGCAATCAGACGGCGCGGATTGAAGACGTGAGCATCGCTTATTTGCCGCGCAACGTCGCGCCGGAAGTTCTTTCGATACAGATACTTCCGGTCGGCGTCGCGTTGCAGCAGGCGGTTCTGGTGCCCGTTGACCCGAACGTCGAAGCGGCGGGCATCGACCCGGCGCTCATCGGCGCACCCACCGCGCAGATTCCGCCACGACGCGCCTTCCAACGCGGCGCAGTCTCCTTCCAGTGGCAGGCCGAAGACCGCAACGGCGACGAACTCGAATACGCCGTTTATTATCGAGCCGTGGGTGAGCAGGTCTTTCATCTTTTGCAGGAGAAACAGCGCGAAAACTTCTATTCTGTTGATGGCGCAGCACTTGGCGACGGTCGTTATATCTTCCGTGTGGTCGCTTCGGATGCGCCCGCCAACGCGCTCGAACAGGCGCTCAAGGGCGAACGCATCAGCGAAGCCGTGGACATCGACAACACTCTGCCCGTCGTGCGCGTGGCGGGCGAACCAGAGGTCGCGGGCGGGCGCGTGCGCGTGCGTTTCACGGTCGAGGACGCGAGCGGGCGCATCCGTCGCGCCGACGTAAGCATGGACGGCGCGGAGTGGCAGGCCGTCTTTCCAGAAGACGGCATCGCCGACAGCACACGCGAAGCCTACGCCCTCAACCTCCCGCTCGCGGGCACGGGCGAACACACCGTCACCCTCCGCGCCTTCGACGCCAGCAGCAACGTCAACAGCATGCGCGTCGTCGTGCGAAACGGGCGTTAGACGACGAACCGACGACGAACAATGGACGATTGACCATCAAAGCATTCTCTTTAGAACGTCCTCAGAGACGTGCTTTCGACCATCGCAGACGCTCCTTGAACGCTTGTTTGCAGCCGTATATTAGTTGTTTCAGTTCAACTATTTACAGGCAAACCGATAATGGTCTATGGTCTATGGTCTGTCGTCCAAGAACTTACACGATACCGTGCAGATTAGCTCGAAACCGTGCGGTGTCAATCGGTTGAGTGGTAAATTGTGGCAGTAAAAGCGGTAGTTGTTGCGCGGCGAGTGTTTGGCACTCGTTTTGCAACTTGAGATGGCGAGACAGCGCGTCTCTCCTCTCCCTCCCATGCGCGCCCTGAAAAGAACGACATGAGGAGGCCGGAAGTAAGCACTATGAAAGAACTTAGGAACATTTTAACCACGGCGGTCATGCTCGGCGTCCTGTCGGCCAGCGCACTCGCGCTCCAACCGCAGAAGCAGCGCGACGAGCAGAAGCCTCCGCCACCTCCGAAGCAGGAAAAGGTGGTCGAGAAGACCGACAAACAGCGTGAACAACCGCCACGCTCCAACGACGGCGGCAACAGGGGAGGCCGGGACGACCGCAAGGGAAAGCCCTGACGCTGCTTCAAAAGGCCTTCCGACGTTCGCTTCGGGCGAAGCTCAGCGAACAGACGGAACACGGATTCATGAAGCAGCCGCAGCAACACTCTCCCAACAAACACTAAAGGGTCTGCAAAACCGTAGCCGTGCCGATGAAAGAAAGCGAAGTCAATCATCGCCCCGGCTACGGTTTTCATTTTCCGGCGACACGATTCCAGTAGACAAGAATTAGCCACGGAGGAACAAAGACACAGAGACGTATAAAAGGCAAAATGGTGAAAAGTGAAGCGGTGGAAAGAAAACAACACACCACCACAGGCGTCGATTCTTTCCCCTCGCACCAGTTCCCTTAACCTTTCTTCCCCTTTTATTTTCCTCTATGTCTCTGTGCGTCTGTGGCAGATTTTGAAGCGGGCAATGAGTGCAGCGTCGCCAAATTCATCCAAAATTATGAACAGCAAATTTACAAAAACAATCAGAATGGCTTTGGTCGCGCTCGTCTTTTGCGGCGGCCTGTTTCTAGAAGGAAATTCAACGGAAATTTCGGCGCAGCGTCGTCGTGGCGGTGGCGGCGTCGTCGGACGCGGCGATTCGCGGCTCGTCGGACAGGCTCAGTCCATCACCGGAGACACATTCAGGGTCATCTCGGAGACGCCGCGCGGCGTGCGCGTCTACGCGCGCAGCGCACCACACACAGAAACTCTCCGCGCCATTGACAGCGGCCTCGCGGAGCTATTCGCCATCGCGCGTCGCAACGGCTACCGCGCGCGTCTGAACCACGCGGACTACACAGTCTTCGTCGCACGCCCTGACCGCACACGCGACCGCGCGGGCGCATATTCGCCTGACATCGCCATCGGCGCAGCGCAGTATGCCGGAAGCGTCTACGATCAAGGTGGCTACGTCTTCGCCGCCGGAATGGTGCTCTCGTTCCAACCCTGCGCCTTCGTCATCGCCGAACATGAGCGCAACTGGCAACGCGTCCGTGATGTCGCGCGCTACGAAGGCGAACACATCGTGCTCTATCACAACGACCCGCGTCGTTATCAAGAGACGCTCGACCACAGTCGTGGCGGCAGCCATCCGATTTTGCGTTAAGCGGCACGCCTCGCTGCCTCGTTCAATCATGACAACAACACACGCAAGACCGCCGGAAGCATACTTATCGAGATGCTTCCGGCGGTCAGTTTTTGAGTGGGACAAGAGACGTTTGGCGTTGCGTCGGTTCAACGCGTCAAGCAGATGCACGGCATCGTGTTAGCAGATGCCGCGTGTTTGCGCGCCGCCGTCGCAGAGCGCGGGTTTCACGATAATCCACGTCACTACGGCTGCCGCCGCCGACGCACCGAGAACCACCCACGTCCGCGTCCGCAGACCGCCGCCCTGTTTCTTGACCTGTTGCACGTCGGTGTAGGCCACGTGCTGCGACGCGCCCGTCTTGCGGTCTGTGACCGTGAAGGCTTCATCGCCGACGTTGCTGATGTAGCCCTTCAATTTCGTGTTGTCGCGCATCTTCACTTCCACACGCGCGCGCTCGCCCGTGCCCATTTTGGCGACCTCGATGCGCGCCTTCTCTGCAAGCTGAGACGCTTCCACAGTCTTCGCCTCGACCGATTTGAAGCCCAAGGCCACCGATAAAAGCGTCGCCGAAAGTATTATCGCAAATGTTTTTCTCAGCAAAACTAATCCCCTTTAAGACCAAAATTCGACACATCGTGTCGCCCCATGTAATTGCAACCACCATGCCAACAAGAAACTCCCGCAAACATTAGATACGCGGTTGTTCCACATGATTCGACGCCTCGCGCTTTCTTTCTTTAGTTGGATTTTTACTGCGCCGCCGTCCCGTCGATTGAGTCGGACAATGACAGTGGAAGCCTGCGCGACGGAGGGCGTGCACAGTCTTCCCCTCTTTTGGCGGGTGATGAAAAGCGCGCGAGCGGGAAGCGGCGTCGGTCGTAGAAAAGGGTTGACGCGCGTGGGCTAAACCACTACAAAGGTGCTGTTTGTTTCGGCAACAAACATAAGCTGTCAAACCATTTCACCCGCATTTCATAAGTTAAAGGAACGATTACGCCCACCCGTAGCCGAGCCTCATGCGACGCATCGACCTTAAAAAAGCACAGGCCGCACGCGCCAGCACGATTCGCGACATCAATCGTCAAATCGTGCTCAACTACGTGCGCGAACGCGAGCCGATTTCGCGCGCACAGATTGCACGCGAGACGGATTTGCAGCGTTCGACCGTCTCGACCATCGTCGAAGAGTTGAAAGCCGAAGGGTTAATTGAGGAGATTGGCGCAGGCGCATCGACCGGAGGCCGCCGCCCGACGCTCTTGCGTCTGCGTGCCGACGGAGCTTTTGCCATCGGCGTAGACATCACCCCGTCGTGCACCACGATTGCCATTAGCGACCTCGCCGGGCGTCTCCTCGAACGCGAGGCGTTTGCACACCGCCCGCGACGCGAAGAGATGGTCGAGCGTGTGATTGCGACCGTGCAGAGATTCGCCGCGAGTTACGACCAGGAAAAGGTGGCGGGCATCGGCGTCAGCCTGCCGGGTCTGGTTGACCCCGTGACGGGACGTGCCATCTATATTCCGTGGTTCGATTGGCGCGACTGGGCGGTCGTGGAAGAGATTGGAGCGGCGACGGGTTTCGATGTCATGGTGGACAACGACGCCAACGCCGCCGCGCTCGCCGCGCTCTGGTTCGGGCGACCGGAGTTGACCGAGGCGCGCGACTTTATCATGGTGCTGGTGGCGGAAGGCATCGGGACGGGGATAATTTTCGACGGGCAGATTTATCGCGGCGAACGCGGCGCGGCGGGCGAGTTCGGCCACATGATTGTCGGCGAGCGTGCGCTCATCGAATGTTCCTGCGGCAACTATGAATGCTGGGAGGCGTTCTCGTCGGAGCGCGCCGCCATCGCACACTATTTAAGACTGACAGGCACGACCGACGACCCTATCAAGTTCCCTGAACTCATCGACCGCGCGCTCGCGGGTGAACAGCCCGCCGTCGAAGCACTCGCCGCGACAGCACACTATCTTGGCATCGGCATCTCCAACCTGATTGTCGGACTCAGCCCTGAAACAGTTGTGGTCGGCGGTCGCATCGCGCGTGCTTGGCCGCTCATCGGCGAAACCATCAGTCAGTCCATCCAACGCAGCATCCGTCGCGGCATCTCCTCGGCACGCATCCTCCCCTTGTTCCTCGGCGACCAACCAACCCTCCTCGGCGCTATCACCCTCGTCCTCTCTCGAAAATTCGGACAAGCCTGACGGAATTGCGGAATGCGGATTTCGGATTGCGGATTAAAAGACAAAGGCTTTTCTTAATTCAGCAATCCGCAATCTATTTGTTTCCTTTTCCTTCGACGAGTGTGATGGTGCGGTCGATGGCGGGGATGTCGAAAGTTTCGGTTGCGCCGCTCGGCCAGTGGACTTCGAGGCGGTCGATTTTGGTGGCTGTGCCGAGGCCGAAGAAGATGGCGGGGTCGTTTTGTGAAGAGTAGCCTGCGCCGCTGAGGGCGTCGCCGCGTTGACGCAGTTTTCCGGTGGTGACGTAGACGAGCGCTCCCGTCGCGTCTCTAGGACTCCGCTTCGAGACATCTCCGACGAGTCGCAGACGCAGCCAGTGTTGGTTCTTCGTGTCGGTGACGTTACGGAGGACGGTGGGTGCGCTGTTGATGTTGTTGAGCACTACGTCGAGCCGGCCGTCCGCATCGAGGTCGCCGACGGCGAGGCCGCGCGCCGTCCATGCCGTCGCCAAACCGCTTCCGGGCGCAGCCGCGATGCGCTCGAATCTTCCGTTCGTCATGTTGCGAAACAGAAGCATCTGCTGCGCGTAGCTCGTTCCCCACTGGTTTTTATCGACCAACGGATAAACGTGGCCATTGGCGACGATGACATCCTTCCAGCCGTCGTTATCGTAGTCCATGAAACTTGTGCCCCAACCGAGGAAGGGAAGCGTCGTCTCGCCGTGTCCGGCCTGAAAGGTCATGTCGGTGTAGTTGCCGTCGCCGTCGTTGTGATAGAGCGTGTTGGAATCGTCTGAGAAGTTGGTGATGTAGAAATCGACGCGACCGTCGTTGTCGTAGTCGCCGACGCCGAGACCCATTCCGGCCTGCTCGCGCCCGTTCTCGTTCAAGGCGACGCCCGAAGGGTAGCCCATCTCCTCAAACATTCCGCCGCCTTTGTTGACGTAAAGCTGTTTGGGAGTCGAATCGTTGACGACGAGGAGGTCAATCAAATCGTCGTCGTTGGCATGGACGAAGACGGACGAGAAACCGTAGTAGCCTTGCGGGTCGTTGGTGCCTGTTTTCTGACTGACATCCTCGAAAGTGCCGTCGGGCTTTTGATGATAGAGCGTGTCGCCTTCGCCTTTAAGTCCACGCGGCCCGCACATGACGTTGACGCCGCGAAACTGGCAAAAGTTCTGCGTGAGTTGGCCGGGCTTGTTCGCATCCGAAGGACTCGGCGGAAGGTTGTTCAAATCGAAATCGACGTAGCCGGGGACGAAAAGGTCGAGACGCCCGTCGCGGTCGTAGTCGCCAAAGGTCGCGCCCGTGCTCCAACCACGTCGCGCGACGCCCGATTTTTCGGCCACATCGGTAAACGTCCCGTCGCCGTTGTTGCGGTAGAGACGCGAGACGCCGAAATTGCCGACGTACATATCCGCATCACCGTCGTTATCATAATCACCCACGGCGACGCCCATGCCCCAACGCTCATTGGCGACGCCCGCGCGCGTCGTCACATCTTCAAAACGCCAGTTGCCAAGATTGCGATAGAGCGCAGCGCGCGGCGGTTTCTCTTTCGCGCCGCGTGTGATGGCGAGCGTCGAGCCGTTGATGAGATAGATGTCGAGCCAGCCGTCGTTGTCGTAGTCGAAGACGGCGACGCCGCCCGATACCGTCTCCACGATGTAATCCTTCGACGCTCCACCAGACACATGACGAAAGGCGGCGAGCGCGGTCTTGGCCGTCACGTCTTCAAAAATCACAGGCGCTTTTGGGTCTGTGATATTGACCGTGCGCCGCGTCGTGTAAGCACGCGCGCCTGCCGTGGAAACGCCGCCCATCCCTTGAGACGGCGACGGGGGATTGGTCGTCGCGGGTGTCGGCGTCGCCTGCGGAGTCTGCGCGAGGAGAGAAGCAGGCGCGACGAACAACAGCAAAACGGCAAGCGCCGAGAGAGCGCGTCTCTGTAACCCGCGCGATGATAAAACCATTGACATCAAAACAATCTCACTTATCAGAACGAAGTAAACCGGGTCACGCTCGACCCCTTGAAACAAACATAAGTTTCACCCCGCCGCATGTCAACGCACGACCATAATCCGTTAGCAAAGCGGCGTGCTGACGTAGCAGCAAATACGGCTCAGCGTTCGTTAATCGTCAGGTACTTGTCAATCGCCGGAGCGGTAAGGGTTTGCGTCTTGCCGCCCGGCCAGCGTACTTCGACGGTGCGGACGCCGACGCCCGTGCCGAGGCCGACGATGATACGCGGGTCGTTGGACGAGAGATAACTGCCTGCCGCCGTTGCGTCGTAGGTTTGCTTGACACCTGCTGCGTCTGTGACGATGACGCGTGCGCCGAGTCCGTGGCGGTTGGATTTTGCGCCGGAGAGCGCGATGCCGAGCCAGTGGTTTCGTGTGCCGTTGTTGCGGAGCAGGACGGGCGCGGCGTCGGTCGTGGCGATAACGATGTCGGTGTCGCCGTCGTTGTCGAGGTCGCCGAAGGCAGCACCGCGCGCGGCGAGCGGAGTGTTGAAAGTTGTTCCGGCGGAAGCGGAGACGTTGACGAAGCCTTTGGCGGTGTTGCGGAGAAGCAGCGGCGACTGTTTATAGGTCAAGTAGGTCGAAGTCTTTTCGATGGTGTCGAGAACGTGGCTTTGCGCGACGAAGATGTCGCGGAGGCCGTCGTTGTCTGCGTCGAGGAAACGCGCGCCCCAACCGGAATAGAGCAGCGTGATTTGACCGATACCGGTGGTGTTGGTGGTGTAGGTGAAGGAGAGGTCGCCGTTGTTGCGAAAGAGCGGATAGGTTTCGTTGGAGAGGGCGGTGATGAAGATGTCGGGGTGGCCGTCGTTATCGTAGTCGCCCGTATCGACGCCCATTCCGGCGAAGGTCTTGCCGTTTTCGTCGTAGCCCGCACCGGAGACGAGCGCGACATCATCAAACGTCCCGTCGGGTTGGCGATGATAGAGCGACTGGCGGACGCTATCGTTGGCGACGAAAACATCCATCCCTCCGTCGCCGTCGAAATCTGCGAAGGCGACGCCGAGACCTTTGCCCGCGGGGTCGGCGATGCGGGTCGTCGTGCTCACGTCTTCGAAAGTCGCGTCGGGTTTTTGGCGAAAGAGGATGTTGGAGGCGCCTTTGAAGTTGTCCGGGTGGCAATATGCGCGGAAGCCTGGGCGCGGCTCGCCGCAGTAGATTGTGCCGCGCTCGAAATCCCAATCCATGTAGCGCGCGACGAAGAGGTCGAGACGCCCGTCGCGGTCGTAGTCGAGCCAGCCCGTGCTCGTTGACCAACCGCTCGCGGCGACATTCGCGCGTCGCGTCACGTCTTCAAACGTCCCGTCGCCGCGATTGCGATAGAGCGTGTTCGCGCCGTAGGCGGTGACGTAGAGGTCTGTGAAGCCGTCGTTGTCATAGTCGGCTGCCGCCGCGCCCATCGAATAGCCGTTGCCGCGTACGCCCGCGCGCTCCGTCACATCTTCAAAGGTCGCGTCCGGTTTTTGACGATAGAGACGATTCCAGAAACGCGCGTCGCGTTTGTCGGGCATGGCGCCGCGTGGCATCGGGTCTTCGAGTCGCGCGCCGTTGGTGAAGTAGAGGTCGAGGCGACCGTCGTTGTCGTAGTCCAACATGGCGACGCCGCCGCCCATCGTTTCGAGTAGATACTTTTGCGATGTGGGCGAGGCGGCATGCTTGAAGGTGACGCCGCTTTGCGCGGTGATGTCGGTGAAGGTGACGGGCGAAGGCGCTTGCGGAGCGGACGACGGCGGACGACGTACAGCGTCGCCGCTGCCGCTGTATGCACGACCCGTACGCGCAGGCGTGGGCGTCGCGGTCGGAGTCGGCGCGGGCGTTGGTGTCTGCACTGGAGTCTGCACGGGAGCGACGCTGTTGGTGGTGTGGCGGACGAAGGCGTGGGAGGGATTTTCCGCGCGCAGTAGTAGCGGGAGAGCGAGCAGGACGAGTACACAGAGACGCAAGGCGAAGCCGCTTTGTGATTTCTTCATTAATGGTTATGATGACGGGAGATGTTAATCAGTTATGCGCCTCTCGGCAGCGACGATAGCGGCGGCCAGCACGCGAAACATCCTGACTGCGAGTTGAAAAAACATTCTACAATTCTCCCGACAGCAGCGACAAATCAAGAGAGTCGTATTCGTGGCGACGCGTGCGCCGTTTCGTCCGTCTCTCACACGCGCCGCTTTTGTTTGCCGTATGCTTCCGTGTCTCTAGTGACAAATACATTTTAATTTAAGTCAGCATCTTCATTATCTATGCAGCACATTCGATATTCAGCCGCCGCCTGTCAGACCGACCAACCGAACCCCGTCGAACGACGCGAGATGCGCCGCAACACCGACCGCATCTGCTCCATGATTGATTCGGCGGTGGCGGGGAGTGCACCGTTTCTGCCCGTGCGTCTCGTCGTGTTTCCTGAGTTCGCGCACGCCGCGCCCGTGTTTGCGACCGCCGCCGAGTTACATGAAAAACTCGCCGTCGAGATTCCAAACGAGCACACGGAACGCCTCGAACAGAAGGCGCGCGAGCACGACATCTATATCCAGACCGGAACCATGCTCGAACGCGACGCCCGTTGGCCGGGACACGTTTTCAACACGACGTGTCTCATCGGGCCGGAGGGCGTCGTCTACAAATATCGCAAGGTCAACACATGGATTCCCTACGAGGTGCACACCAGTCCGCACGACCTCGAAGGCTACGACGAACCGCTCTTTCCCGTCGCCGACACACCCATCGGTCGCATCGGTTGCGCCATCTGTTACGACTGGCTGTTTCCCGAATCGCTTCGCCAGTTGGCGGCCAACGGCGCGGAGGTGCTGGTGCGCGTGTCGGCCTACATGGATCCGTGGGGCGCGACCGCGCCGATGGATTGGTGGACGGTGATTAATCGCGCGCGTGCGATGGAGAACATGGCCTACGTGGTCGCCGCCAATCAGGGCGCGAGCCTGAAACACTATCCGCCCTATTCTTGGCCGGGCGGGAGTCAGGTAGTCGATTTTGAAGGGCGCGTGTTGGCGGAAGCCTCCGCGGGGCCGGGCGAACGCATCGTGGTCGCGCCCGTGGACATCTCTGCGCTCCGACATGAACGCGCGGCGCGACGCGGCCATCACATGCTCGCGCACCTTCGCACCGAAGCCTATCCGGTCTACTCCGCGCACCAGTACCCGCCGATGCTTGCCGAACAACAAGCAGCCCGAGCCGCGACGCAACACACGCCGTCCTACGAACGCAACAACGAGTTGATTGATGCCGCGAAGCGACAACTCCCGTCCAGCGAGGTCGAGAAGTAGCAGCTTTTCGATAGACGCTTAAAAATTCGCCACGGCTCAGGCCGGGAGTCCGGCGCGGCTACCGCGCTAAAACATAGACGTGGTACTTCGTATCGTTGACTCTCTGCCAACCGCTCGCCGAAGCGCCGTCGGGCGCACTGTCAGCGACGACGACTTTGGCTCCCGTACGCGCAAAAAGTTCGATGATGCGAGTTTGCGCCGACGAATCCGCCGCCCAAAATTCCTCCACATCCGTCGCAGGGGCTTCCAGAGAACCCGAAGTTATTTCGGCAACTATCCGCACGCGCGCCAGTCGCGCCCACAGAGCGTTGAAGCCATAGCCGATTGACGCTACCTCGTCGTCGCGTTCGACGTCCATCCGCTTCAAACCCTCCGCAACCTGCCAGTGTGGCGAGTCCGACACGTCCTCTCCGCGCGTCAAGTTGTGAACCAGAGAACGCGCCGCGACAAACGTCGAAGGAACAAAACCGACGAGTAAGACCGAGGCGACGACGACCGCGATACACGCCGCCAGCCTTTCACCCGCGCGCCTCTCCGCAAGACGCACACCGGAAAAGAGTCCCAACGCGAGAAGCACAATGAAGACCGCGACATATCTGGCTTCAACGCGCACCAACGCGTACATTCCCATCGCCGCCAGCGCAGGTAGCAGCAAGTACCACTGTTCCGCAAGTCTCTTGAGACACGACGACGGGCGTCTGCAACCCGACAGGAAAAGTATCAGAAAGCCGACCATCCAGACCGCTTGCCATTTGGCAAAAAGAATGTTGTAGAGGATGGCAACATTTCTCTTTAAGACACGGCGTTGCCCCGCAAAATCGAAACGCGCGCGGACGCCTTCATACCAGTACGAAGGGTCGTACCACGGAGCGTAGGTCGCTTTGATGGGCGTGCGAAATTCGTAGACGGCGGGCGCATCATGAACTTTTCTCGTCGGATGCGCGGGCGTGCCGTTGCCGCGCGGCTCGCCTTGCCAGTGAACATGGAGAGTAGTTTGATTGACGTACCACGCGTAGTTCAGCATCCCGCTATCGCCGAATGTGAGACGCCCTTTAGCGAGGGACAGCGGAACAAAGTATAAACTCCCGACGGCGAGGAAAACGCACAGTGCCAGCGACGCGCGCGGCACTGCTCTGCGAAGATTCCCGAACGCGAACAGGCTCGACAGTAAAAAGACGAAGGCCAACGGAAACATCGACGCCTTCGCGAGATAACCGAAGCCGAGAACGACGCCCAACGCCGCGAACTCCAACCAACCCGCGCGCCCTCCACGAATCCGCAACAGAATAGCCGTCGCGAGGTAGACGGATGCCGACATCAACATGTCCGGCGTGACGGCGGCGAGGCCGTTCAAGTAGAGCGCCGCCCACATGAACAACGGATAACCGAGCACCGTCCACGCCCACGTCGGCAGAGGCTTCCTTGCGTCGCTAGTCGCGCCGTCTCTGTGTCCATGAAGGTAACGAATCATTTCGTGTAGGAAAAAATCGAAACAGATGAGCGCCAAAAGGTAAATGATGAAATTGACGAAATGCACCAGCGGCACTTCCCAATACGCCGTCGGCTCGACGACCGCCAACACGAATCCTATCAACCACCCGTAGAGCGGACTCCACAGCCCGTTAAACGCCATGCTCCAATCGCCGCGCATGGCGGCATCGCCCATGTCGAGATAGGAGATGCCGTCGGGGTTCATCGCGTGGCGCGCGTTCCATGCGTGCAGCGCGCCCAACAGCGCAGCCAAAAGACAAAAAATCACTCGCAGCCCACGATGCACGTCGCTTTGATTAGTCGTCGCCTGCATGTCAGGTATCAAAATTCCACGCGATTTATGCGAAACGTCGACGGTTTCCGTGGCTTTTCATTTCGTCCTCGCGATTGTAGAGAAACCAAAGCCAATCTCATAAATACTTTTGCTTTTTGACGAACGCCTCGCCACGCGACCTTGAAAGTGTCCAAGATGTTGCTTCTCCGTGAAAGATTTGCGATTGCTTCCGTGGAAAGTTGCGCCCGTGTTCCCCGTTTGTGTTAAAAATGAATTGACAGCCAGTTAAATCTGTATTAAAAAACTTACTTCGTTCGGTCAGGCAACAAACTACCAAACCGACGAAAACCCGACAACAATTTCTTGGTCTTTATCGTCAAGCACTGCATTAGGCATTAAAGCATTTAGTTTTTCCATCCATTTAGTAGCTGCCTTTCACGACAGGTTCATCCGGCGGTTTCGGCTGGACGACTGTTAGGTGAAGGGCAATCGGTCTATCCATTAGCGAGGTTGTCCATGACGAATCACAGAAGAACCCCCTTCCTACGTGTCTCTGCCTTCGCATTGTTGCTCGCCCTCTGTGCAGTTTCGGCGCTGGCGCAAACGAACAAGGGAAACATCACGGGGAATATTACAGACCCCAACGGCGCGGCTATCACCAACGCCACCGTTAAAATCACCAACACGGGCACGGGCACTGTGCGCGAAGTTCCGACCAACGACGAAGGAAACTACACCGCGCCGCTCCTCGATGTCGGCATCTACACGGTCGAAGTCACCGCGCCCAACTTTCAGGGACAACGGCGTGACGAAGTCAGACTGCAAACGGCTGAAACGCTCGGCCTCGACTTTGTGCTGCAAGCAGGTCAGGTCGGCGACATCGTGACGGTGACGGCGGAAGCCCCGCTCGTCCAGACCGAGACGAGCGACCGGGGCAGCGTCGTGACCGGACGCGAAATCACCGAACTCCCGCTCGCCGGACGCAACTTTACGCAGCTTGCAACGCTGACGCCCGGCGTGGCGCGTGCCGTCGCAGGCCCACTCACCGAAGCGGGCGTCTTTAATCAGGGCGACCCCAACGCGGGCGGCGGCGGCCCCGGCGGCAGCGACGCGCGCGGTTCCAGCGAAGGCGCACGCTTCTCGCGTTCGGGCGGCGCGCAGTTGACCGTCAACGGGCAGCGACCGACCAACAACAACTTCTCGCTCGACGGCGTGGACAACAACGAACCACAGTTCGGTACCATCGGCGTCTTCCCCAATCCTGACGCCATCGCCGAATTCCGCGTCTCGACCAGCGTGCCGCCCGCCGAAGTCGGGCGTGCCGCCGGAGCCGTCATCAACACCACGACCAAATCCGGCACCAACGAATATCACGGCTCGCTCTACTACTACGGCGAAAACTCCGCGCTCAACGCCTATCACCCCGTGCTCAAGACCGACCGCGCCGAGGCTGCCGCACGCGGCGACCTCGTTCTGCCGACCAAAGCTCTGGTGCAGGTCAACGAGTTTGGCGGAACCATCGGCGGACGCATCATCCGCGACCGCACCTTCTTCTTCGTCGATTATCTCGGACAGCGCAACAACCTGCCGATTCCGGCCAACACCGTCGTCCCGACCGCTGGTTCGCGCAACGGCGACTTCTCGCAATTTACAGGCTTTCGCGGCGTCGCCGTCGATAGCGGCGGCGGCAGAAGTTTTCCCACCGTCGGCACTCTGCTCGACCCGCGCACCGGACAGCCTTTCCCCAACAACCGTATTCCAGACAATCGCATCAACGCCGTCGGTCGCGCCTATCTGAACGCGTACCCGTTGCCCACGGTCAACATCAACAACCCCGGCCAGTTCTGCGACCCTTGCACCGGACCCAATTTCTTTACCACGCGCAGCAACAAAGAGACCATCGACGCCATCGGCATCAAGTTAGACCACCGTCTGAGCGACAACAATTCCATCAACGGTCGTTTCACTTACCAGAATCAATCGCGCGTCCGTGGCAACCTCTTTCCCGACACGCCGACCGCAGGCTTCGGCGCGGGCGAAGAACTCGGCAACACGCGACAACTGCTCATCACCGACACGCACACCTTCAGCCCGACGCTTCTCAACGAGTTTCGCTTCGGTCTGACCAAGATTGACATCCAGATTCAAAACTGCGGCATCGGCGGCGCGTGCGGCGTCAGCGAATCGTTCGCGCAGGACATCGGCATCCCAAACGTCAACGATGGTTCGTTCGAGCGTTCGGGCGGCGCGTTGATTGGCAACACGGGCGCGGGCTTCCTTGAGTTCACGGGCGACGGCGGCCCCTTCATCGTCAGCAGCACCAACCCCTACTTCGCAGATTCCTTGACCATCATCCACGGCAGCCACGTCAGCAAACTCGGCGGCGAATTGCGTCTCCGCAATCTCGACACGTTTGACGGCGGTCGCAACGGCGGCGTCAAGGGTCAGTTTCAGTTCAACGACCAAGGGCCGATTGCTAACCTCCTCGTTCCTGGTCAGGTCTGCCCTGCCGAATCGATCGCACCGGGCGGTCGTTGCTTCGTCGACCCGACCGGACTTCCGTACGGCGGCGCGGGCAATTCGCAGGCCAACATCCTGCTCGGCGTCGGCGCGAATTTCGTCTCCAACGGCAGCATTCCGGGCGGCAGTTTCGTCCTCCGCTCGCCGGAGTTCGGCCTCTTTATTCAGGACGACTGGAAGGTCAACGACAACCTGACCTTGAACTACGGTCTGCGCTACGACATCTTCCCGTCGGCGACGGAGAAGGATGGTCGCCTGAGCAATTTCGACATCAACACGCGTCGCGTCGTGGTCGCTTCCGGCAGCGGCGACCGTCTCATCAAAACCGACAAGAACAACTTTGGCCCGCGCTTCGGCTTCGCCTACGCCTTCGGCTCGGAGAAGAAGATGGTCGTACGCGGCGGCTACGGCTTGCTCTACACGCTCGACGGCGTAGACAATCCGCCGCTTATCCGCAATCCGCCATTCACCAATCAGACCAGCATCGGCAGCAACGCTTTCGACGCGGGTGGCCGTACAACGCCCTTCAACTTCCTGACCGGCCCGCCGCCCGTGCCCACGGTTGACCCGGCCAATCTGCCGACCAACTTCATCTACTTCTATCAGGAGCCGCAGCAGAAGACGGCCTCCGTCCATCAGATGCAGTTGAGTTTCCAGTATCAATTCGCCAGAGACTACTCGATTGACATCGGCTACGTCGGCAACCGCTCGAAGAACCTGCTCGCCACGCGCGACCTCGGAGCGGGCGGAACCGCGCAGGGGCGAAACGCTCTCGGACAGTTCCTCGACGCAGTGGTCGCCTACGAGAATCGCGCGGCGGCGCAATACGATTCGATGCAGGTGCAGGTACAGAAACGCCTGTCGAACAACGTGCAGGGGCAAATCTCCTACACCTGGGGACACGCGATTGATGAATCGACGGGCGTCTTCAACGGCATCGGCGACGCGCGCGGCTCACGCGGCGGCCCCATCAACCCGTTCGATTTCAGTCTCGACCGCGGCAACTCGTCGTTCGATATTCGCCACCTCCTGTCGGCCAACGCCATCATCGACCTCCCGTTCGGTAAAGGACAACGCTTCCTCAATTCCGGCGGCGTGGTAGACAAGATTTTCGGCGGCTTTCAGGTCAACCTCATTACCAACGCGCGTACAGGTTTCCCGTTCAGCGTGGTTGTCAACGACCAGAACAACGTCGGCGCTGGCGCGATACGCGCGACGCAGATTAGCGACCCGTTCACCAATGTTCCGAACGACCGCTACATGAACTTCGCGGCCTTCAGCACGGCGCAATCCTGCGTCACCAATGCTGCCGGAAGAAACATCTGCTTCGGCTCGCTCGGACGCAACACGTTCCGCGGCCCGTCCATCTTCAATACCGACATGTCGGTCTTCAAGAATACGGCGCTGAGGGAGGAGTTGAGGTTCCAAATTGGCATCGAGTTCTTCAACCTCTTCAACCATCCGAACTACACCGTCCCGAACATCAACGCCACCGATACGACCGCCTTCGGGCGTTTCGATTCGGCCTATCCGGGACGCCGCGTGCAGTACCGTGCGAAGTTGATTTTCTAAGCGGTCGCTTCCGTGGGCGAGCGTCTGCTGTTCGACGTAGACCGCGCCCCAACATCACCGCATGGAGCGATAGACATCTCGCTATCGCTCCATGCTCGAACCAAAAACGACCGGGCGGCCTTCAGACGCGCGCGGTCGTTTTTTTGCTAGAATGCTGGCGCAGTCTCCCTCTTTAGGCAAACGCTTCCGGCTTTATGAAATTTCGCGCGCTCCAATTCGTCGCCGTCTCTCTCTGTGCCGGAGCAACGTCCGTGCTCGCGCAGACTTCACCGACTCCGACGCCATCAAACAACATCAACAACAACGTCGCCGCCGCGCCACGCACGCACGTCGAACGTTTTTCGACGCCTGAAATGCGCGCCGAACGCGAAGAGAGCACGGCGACCGCGAAGTTGAACGTCAACCCGAACGACGCCGATGCGCTCAACGCACGCTCGGTGGCGCGCATGCGTTTCGGTCGTTACCGCGAAGCCCTCGAAGACCTCCGCCGCGCCGTCGCGCTCCAACCCGCTAACGCCGACTATCAGGCTAATCTCGGCTACGTCTTCTGGAAACTCGGACGACCCGCCGAAGCCATCGCCGCCGAACGCGCCGCCGTCAAACTCGACGACAAAAATTTCACCGCGCATTATCAACTCGGACGCTTCCTCCTGCGTTCGGGCGCGAGCGACCCCGCGCTCTTGAAGGAGGCCGCCGCGCATCTCGCACGCGCTCTCGAAATCGAACCGCGCCAACCCGAAACGCGCTTTGAACTCATCGCCGTCTATCGCGCGCTCGGCGACGCTTCGCAGGCCGCCGCCCAACTCAGCATCCTTCAAGACGCGCGCCCCTCCGACCCGCGCATCACATACATCAACGCGCTGCTCGCCTCCGACCGAGGCGATTTGAATACGGCGATAGCGGGTTTCCGCGAGGCTCTACGCCGCGACGCGAGTCTCGTCGGCGCATGGCAGGACTTGGGCGTCGCCTTCATCAAGCAGCAGCGTTGGAGCGAGGCGGTCGAAACCTTCGCCGAACTCACGAAGCGTCAATCCGATTCGGTCGATGCGGCATACTTTCACGCCCTCGCACTCTACAACGCCGGACGCGCCGAAGAAGCCGAACGCGAAGCGCGCCGCGCCCTACGCCTCGACGCGGGCGCGTCCGCCGCACACACCTTGCTCGGCATCATTCTCTTTACACGCGGCGGTGCGAGTGTCGAGGCGCGCGACGCGCTCACGCAGGCCACCGCGCTCGACGCGTCGAATTTCGATGCCTACTATTATCTCGGTCGCGTGCAGGGCGACATGAAAGATTATGCGAATGCCGCGCGAAGCCTCGGCGCGGCGGTCAAACTCAATCCGCAGCATCTCTTCGCGCGTTTCCTCTATGGCTACGCGCTCGAAGTGACGGGCGAACTCGATGCCGCGATGAACGAGTATCAGTCGTTGATTAAGCTCAACGAGTCGTCAGCCTTCGGTCAGTTAGGACTCGGAGCGTTGCTCGTCAAGCAGAACAAACTCGACGAAGCCATCGCGGCTCTCGGTCGCGCCATCTCGCTCGACGCCTCCATCTTCGAGGCACATTGGACGCTCGGACGTGCGCTCGCGCTCGCCAAGAGATACCCGGAAGCCGTCGAAGCATTCGAGAAGGCCGTCGCACTCGCACCCGAACGCTCCGACGGACATTATCAACTCGGCCTCGCGCTCCAACGCGCCGGACGCGCCGAAGAAGCCAAACGCGAACTCGACACCGCCGCACGCATCACCACCGCCTTTCGCACAGGCACGACGCCGTGAGTCAAAGGAAAAGGGTAAAAGGCAAAAGGGAAGAGGCCAGCGAGATAGTGAGAAGTTTGAGACGAACACACACGACGAGTTTTGTTCTCCGACGCGTGCCGCAAAATCGGACGGCACGCGTTGTCGTCGTCCTGTTACTTTTACCATTTTCCTTTCTCCTTTCTCCTTTCTCTGAGGCGTCGGCGCAGAGACGGACGCCGCGCCGCGCGACCACCGCCACTACAGCGACGCGCACGGGCGAGGCGCAAGTGGCATCGTTGAATGCGGAGGCGCGTGCGTCGCTCGACGCGGCGATGAAGGCTTTAGAGGCGGGCGCGACGGCGGAGGCGGAACGCGCGGCGCGTGCGGCGGTCGCGGCGGCTCCGCGTTCGCCCGTGACGCACAACGTGCTCGGCGTCGCGCTCGACAGTCTCGGTCGTGCCGATGAAGCACTCGCGGCGTTTAATACGGCCATCCGTCTCGACCCCGAATTCGTCAGCGCCCACAACAATCTCGGTCGCCTCCTTGCCGGTCAGGGCAAGACCGCCGAGGCTATCTCCGAGTTTGAGCGCGTCTTGAAGATTGACGCGACGCACCAGCAGGCACACTACAATCTTGGCGCGCTCTACGCGGGCGCGTCCAACTTCACAAAGGCCGCAGACCATTTCGCACGCGCACGCGCTGACGCTCCCGACGACCCGCAACTCGCGCTCGCATTTCTCAACGTCGCCTATCGCGCCGGACGAACTGCGGAGGCCGAAGCCGCCACCGCGATTGTCGAACGCGCCGTCGCACGCGATGCGCGCGGGTTGTGGACGCTCGCCACCGCGCTCGCGCAGAATAACCAGTACGAGCGCGCGGCGCGTCTCTTCGCGGAGGTCAATCGTCTTCAGCCGCACACTTTTGAAGTGCTCTACAATCTCGGCATCGCGCTCTACAATCTCAAGCGCAACGACGAAGCCACGAAGGCACTCGCCGAAGCCGCCGACATCAATCCCGCGCCCGCCGAAACGCATTTTCGTCTCGGCCTCATTGCGAGCGCGGGCAACGACCACGCCAACGCCGTCGAAGAATTCAAGCACGCCGTCGAACGCGAACCCGCCCGCGCCGAATATCACTACATGCTTGGTCGGGAATATTTCCGCGTCGGTTATTGGGATGGCGCGATTGAAAACTACGGACGCGCCATGTCGCTCGACTCGAAGCAGTCGGCCTACGTCTTCAATCGCGGCAACGCCAACTATCGCAAAGGCGAATGGGCTGCCGCAGCCGCCGACTTTGAAGCCGCCGCCGCGCTCGACCCGAAGATTGCCAACATCGAATACCTACTCGGTTACACCAACCGCGCCGCCGGAAATTTCGACCGCGCGCGTCAGTATCTCGAACGCGTCGTGGCGAAGGAACCAAACCACGTCGATGCGCTCGCCAGTCTCGGTTATGTCGCCATTGAGCAGGGGCGTCTGGACGAAGCCGAAGCGCCCCTGAAGCGTGCGCTCGAACTCGCGCCCGCGAGCGTCGAAGTGATGTACGACTACGCGCGGCTCGCCATCAAACGACGCGATTACACGGAAGCCGTCGCGCGTCTCGAACGCGCCGTCCAACGCGACCCGACGCACGCGCAGGCACAGTATCAACTCTTTCTCGCCTATTCACGTCTCAAACAGAACGAACGCGCGCAGGCCGCGCTCGCCGAGTTCAAGCGACTCGACGCGATAGACAAGAAGGTGCGCGACGAACGACGCTTCGACGAGCGTCTGCGAACACAACAGATGCTCGGCCAGTCGTCGCCCTGAAAAACTGTGTGGTCTTCAAATCGTCGTCGTTTTGGACGAAGCATCGTCGCCGTCGAAGTTGAGCGGTTGCGGTTGAAGTTGTTTCGCCATCGTCTGCCCATGAATATTCAAAAATCAAACCGCATCGGAATCGTAGCCGCGTGCATCGTCTTGCTCATCGGCGTCGCGGTCGGAGCACAAGCGCAAGCCACGACGCCTCCGACGGTGTTGAAAGTCGAGCCGCCTTCATGGTGGGCGGGAAGCACGCTGAACCCCGTGCGCTTGCTTGTGCGTGGCACGAATCTGCACGGCGCGCGTGTCGCGTCGTCGCGGCGCGAAACCGTCGTGGGCGCGGTGAGCATCAATCCGGCGGGGACGTATCTGTTCGTGAGCGTGCACGTTGACCCGTCGGCGCGTCCCGGCGATTACCCGCTCACTTTGGAGACGCGTGCGGGGCGCGCGCGCGTGCCGTTTCGTCTGCACGCGCCGCTCGACCGCGCGAAGAATTTTCAGGGCATCACCAACGACGACGTGATTTACCTCATCATGCCCGACAGATTCTCGAACGGTGACCGCACCAACGACACGCCCGCCGACAGTCCCGCTGCCGCCAACGACCGACGCAACCCGCGCGGTTATCATGGTGGCGATTTTCGCGGCATCATCAATCGTCTCGGCTATCTCAAAGAACTCGGCGCGACCGCGCTCTGGCTCAATCCGTGGTACGACAACTGGAACGGCGTCAACACCTGCGACAGGCCGTGGTGCCCGAACACTTACTATCACGGCTATCACGCGACGGATTATTACGCCGTCGAAGACCGCTTCGGCGACATGGCGACGCTTCGTGAGTTGGTCGAACGCGCCCACGCGCTAGGGCTAAAAGTCATTCAAGACCAGGTGGCGAACCACGTCGGTTCGCGTCATCCGTGGATGACGGATGCGCCGCTCGATAATTGGTTTCACGGCTCGCCGCAGAACCACGTGCAGAACCCTTTTCGCGGCGACCTGCTTCTCTCGCCGCACTCGCACGCCACCGCGCGGCAGCCGACGCTCGACGGTTGGTTCTCCGATGATTTGCCCGACATGAATCAGGACGAGCCGGAAGTGGCGCGCTACGAGATTCAGAACGCGCTCTGGTGGGTCGGCATGACGGGCATCGATGGCATTCGTCAGGACACGATTCAGTACATGCCGCGCACGTTCATACGCGATTTGAGCGCCGCCTTGCATCGTGAGTATCCGAGGATGTGGATGGTGGGCGAAGTGTTCGACCGCGACCCTGTGCATACGAGTTTCTTTATCGGCGGGCGCAAGGGTTGGGACGGCATTGATACCGAACTCGATTCCGTCTTCGACTTCGCTTCGTGGCAAATTTCGCTCGACGTGTTCACAGGCAAACTCCCCGCGACGGCGCTGAGGAATATCCTGCGCGCAGACGCCGTTTACCCCGACGCGTCGCGGCTGACGACGATGGCGAACAACCACGACGTGAAGCGTTTCATGTCGCTCGAAGGTGCGACGCCGGAAGGCGCGCGTCTGCATACCGCTTACATCCTGACGATTCGCGGCACGCCGCAACTTTATTACGGCGAAGAGATTGCGATGGAAGGCGGCGAAGACCCGGACAATCGACGCGATTTTCCCGGCGGTTTCCCCAACGATGCGCGCGACGCTTTCGTGCGCGGCGGCAGAACGGCGCGCGAGCAAGAGATGTTTGAGTGGACGCAACAGTGGTTACGTCTGCGGCGCGAGCAGTCGGCGCTCAGGCGCGGCTCGCAGATTGATTTGGCCTTCGACGATGACGCCTACGCTTACGCGCGTCGTGTGCGAAATGAGACGACTGATGAGACGGTGGTGATTGCCATCAATCGCGGGGCGACGGCGAAGACGTTAACGGTCGCAGCGGCGTCGCTTGAGGCGCGTGAAGGCGCGCAACTTGTGCCGTTGCTCGTCGCGCGCGAACGCGCCGTGGTTGCGTCCGGCAGCGTCTCTCTGGTCGTGCCTCCGAAAACGGCGGTCGCTTACAAGTTGGCACAGTGAGCGACAAACGCCGCAGCAGGCAAGGAAGTGTTCGGCGCGTCTGGAACGCCGAAGATGAAGGGGAAGTGTCATGAAAACTCATCGGCGTATTATGAACCGCGCAGCATCTACAGTATCAGCGGCAGCATTGACGACGACAGTGGCGACAGTGCTGTTGTTGATGTCGTGTGTGGTTGTGCAGGCGCAGGAGAAGGCCGTGTGGCCGAAGAAGCCATGGCAGGAATGGACGAAGAAGGATGTCGAGCAGGTTTTGAACGAGTCGCCGTGGGTGCAGGCGCGCAAGATTCTCGTCCCCGTGGGGAGGGCGAATGCGCCGAACGATTTTACGTTTATCCTGCGCCTGCGTTCGGCTCTACCGATGCGACAGGCGCTTGTGCGCCAGCGTCAACTCGAAGCGAAGTACGACAAGATGAACGAGCGTGAGCGCGCCGCGTTCGACGCCAAGACACAGGGCTTGCTCGACTGTCCGGCGTGCGCCGACAACTACGTGCTGACGCTCACTTCGCGTTCGGAAAACAATCCCGGCTTCGATTGGGTGTACGTCAGTTTCAGTTCGGTCACGCTGCCGTGGATGAAGCAGTATGCCTACATCGCCAACGAGCAGGGCGAGGAACGTCGGCTCGTTAACTTCGTGCAGCCGAAGCAGCAGGGCGTCGAAGCCATCTTCTTTTTTCCGCGTCTCGACGCGAGCGGCGCGCCTTTGATTAAGCCGGAGAGCAAAAAGCTTATCTTCCGTCTCAGCCCGCACAACACGTCGCAGTTCAGCAATTTCGAGTTCGACGTGTCGAAGTTGATGGTTGACGGCAATGTCTTATTCTGAAGCGAAAAGAGTTATACTTGCGCGCACAATCGAAGCCAAGAGACGCGAAACAGAGATGAGGCTCGCGCGCCGTGTTCGCGGCGACGAGGGGCTTGGTCTCGTCATGCATTAGTCGTTGCGGTTGTCTTCAAGGCAATCGTCGTGTGCAATCCAAACTCGAAAGCAGTCTGCGTGCAATTCGGTAGTCTGCCCCAACCTTTGAGGAATCGTGTGTGAGCTTTCACAGGTCAAGCGGCATCCTTCTGCATCCGACATCTCTGCCGGGGAGATACGGCATCGGCGAACTCGGCGACGCGGCTTATGCCTTCATCGATTTTCTCGCCGAGAGCGGCCAGAGCCTCTGGCAAGTTTTGCCTCTCGGCCCGACGGGTTACGGCGATTCGCCTTACCAGTGCTTTTCGGCCTTCGCGGGAAACACTCTGCTCGTCAGTCTCGACCGCCTGGTCGCAGAGGGTCTGCTCTCAAAGGACGACTTGGCGGACGCGCTGCAGTTCGACGATGAACGTGTGGAGTTCGGTCGCGTCATCGAATTCAAAAACGCGTTGATGCGTCGCGCCTTCGAGAACTTCAAACACACGACCGACGTTTCGCTGCGCGGCGGCTTCGAGACTTTCTCGCAACAAGCACATGCATGGCTCGACGACTACGCGCTTTATCGCGCGCTCAAGGATGCGCGCGGCGGCGTGGCGTGGAACAAGTGGGAACCGGAACTCGTCAGGCGCGAGGCCGGGGCACTTGCGGCGGCGCGCGATTCGCTCCACGAACAAATCGAAGCGCACAAGTTTTACCAGTATCTTTTCTTCAAACAGTGGTCGGCGTTGAAGTCATACTGCCATGACAAGCGCGTGGAGATTGTTGGAGACATTCCGATTTTCATCGCGCACGATTCGTCGGACGTGTGGACGAATCCGTCGCAGTTCAAACTCGACGACATGGGCGCGCCGCTCGTCGTCGCAGGCGTGCCGCCCGACTACTTCAGCGCCACCGGACAACTCTGGGGCAACCCGCTCTACGATTGGGACAAGATGCGCGCCGACGGTTTCCGTTGGTGGATTGAACGCGTCAGCGCGACGCTCCACACCGTTGACATCCTCCGTATCGACCACTTCCGCGGCTTCGCCGCCTGTTGGGAGATACCCGGCGGCGACAAAACAGCCGAGCGCGGTCGTTGGGTTCCAGCGCCGGGCAGGGAACTATTCACGGCGATAAAAAACGCGCTCGGCGACCTGCCCATCATCGCCGAAGACCTCGGCGTCATCACGCCCGACGTGGAAGCCCTGCGCGACGATTTCGGTTTCCCCGGCATGCGTATCTTGCAGTTTGCCTTCGGCGGCGACCCGCGCAACATCGACTTGCCACACAACTACATTCGCAACGTCTGCGTCTACACCGGCACGCACGACAACGATACCATCGTCGGCTGGTTCAAGTCCGAGGCAGGCGCAGGCTCGACGCGCAACTCCGACCAAATCGAACGCGAGCGACGTTTCTGTCTCGACTATCTCAACACCGACGGCGCGGAGATTCACTGGGATTTAATCCGCGCCGTGCTCGCCTCGGTCGCCAACATCGCCATCGTTCCCTTGCAGGATGTGCTCGGCCTCGGCAACAGTGCGCGCATGAATCTCCCCGCCAGTACCGATGGCAACTGGTCTTGGCGTTATCGTTCAGACGCACTGACAGACGAAGTGCGCGACCGTCTTAAAAAGTTGACCGTGCTCTACGGAAGAGAGCAGGGCACGGAAGTCAAACAACAAAAGTCCGATAGCTAGAAGCAGTTAAATATCTGTTCGATAAAGAGAAGATGCGAAAAACACACATGCTTGCACGCGTCGCACTGTTCTTCGTGCTCGTTGCTTCCGCCACGACGCTCTGTGCGGCGCAAACGCCGGAAGTCTCCAAAGTCGAACCGCCGAACTGGTGGGCGGGACATTCCATCAATCCCGTGCGCGTGCTCTTACGCGGGCGGAATCTCGGCGGCGCGCGTGTCGCAGCCGTCGGCGCGGGACTAACGACGGGACTCACGCGCACCAACGCGGCGGGCACCTATCTCTTTGTCGATGTCTTGATTGACGACAACGCCGCGCCGGGCGCGCGTCGTCTGCGCGTCACGACCGCAAGTGGAACAACCGAAGCGCCGTTTGAAATCTCCGCGCCGTTTCCGCGCGCGGGTCGCTTTCAGGGCTTCACAAACGACGACGTTATCTACCTCATCATGCCCGACCGTTTCACCGACGGCGACCCTTCCAACAACGACCCCGCCGTCTCGCGCGGCCTCTACGACCGCAAGCAGGGACGCTACTATCACGGCGGCGATTTGCAGGGCGTCATCAACCGTCTGCCCTACATCAAGGACTTGGGCGTCACGGCTATCTGGTTGAATCCGTGGTACGACAACGTGAACCACCTCAACGAGCGTGAGATGCCGGAAGGCAAACCGATTACCGATTATCACGGCTACGGTGCGGTGGATTTCTACGGCGTCGAGGAACATCTCGGCACGATGGAAAAACTGCGCGAACTTGTCAACAAGGCGCACGCGCTAGGGCTGAAAGTGATTCAAGATCAGGTCGCCAACCATTCCGGCCCCTATCACCCGTGGGTCAAAGATTCACCGACGCCGACGTGGTACAACGGCACGCAAGATAACCACATCAACGAGACGTGGCAGACGTGGACGCTGCAAGACCCGCACGCCACCTACGCCGCACAACAGGCGACGCTCGAAGGCTGGTTCCTCAACATCCTCCCAGACCTCAACCAGAACGACGAGGAGACCGCGCGCTACATCACACAGAACACGCTCTGGTGGATTGGCGCGACGGGAATCGACGCCATTCGTCAGGACACGTTGCCTTACGTCCATCGTCGCTTCTGGCACGATTGGATGTCGGCCATCAAACGCGAGTATCCGCAATTCAACGTCGTCGGCGAACTCTACGACGGCGACCCCGCAATCGTCGCGTTCTTTCAGGGCGGCGCGACGCGCTTCGACGGCGTTGATTCGCGCATCGACTCCGAGTTTGACTTCCCGCTCTTTTATCCCTTGCGCCGCGCCTTCGCCGAAGGCAAGAACGTCAAAGAGGTCGCGCAGATGCTCGCGCGCGACCATCTCTATCCGAACCCCGACATCCTCGTCACCTTTCTCGGCAATCACGACATGCTTCGTTTCATGAACGAGCCGAACGCCAACACCACCGGACTCAAACTCGCGCAGACTCTCATCATGACCACGCGCGGCACGCCGCAACTTTTCTACGGCGACGAGATTGCGCTCCCCGGCGGCGGCGACCCGGACAACCGACGCGACTTCCCCGGCGGCTTCGCGGGCGACCCGCGCAATGCCTTCACGCGCGAAGGCCGCACGCCCGAACAACAGGACGTGTGGGAAAACGTCCGACGCCTCGCACGCCTGCGCGCCGAACTCGAACCGCTCCGGCGCGGCGCTCTCGCACACCTCTACGTCGCCGACCAGCAATACGCCTACGCGCGCACGACCCGCGACGCATCCGTCGTCGTCGTCTTCAACAACGACACCAAACCCGCGACCTTCGAGTTCAACGTTGCTCCCGCCAATCTCGACAACGGGGTGACGCTCGATGACCGTCTCGACACCATCAAAACTGACACACGCGTCGCAGGCGGCGTCGTTAAACTAACCTTGCCCGCGCGCTCGGCCAGCATCCTCGCCCCGCGCGCAGCAGAACGCAGACGTTGAAACGGAGGCTCGACGTTCAAACAGCCGTCTCTCCATCAATCGTCACGGAAAAAGTTCGCCGGTCATAGCAAAAGGTTCGTCAGACTGAACGCGCCAACGCGCTCAATGCACGACAAAAATGGCACTGAAAACAAAACCACTCTCCGCGCAGACCGCGCTCGTGACGGGCGGCGGCACAGGCATCGGTCGCGCCTTCACGGAAGCCCTCGCGGCGTCGGGCGCGCATGTCGTCATCGCGTCGCGGCGCAAGGATGTGCTGCACCGCACGGCGGATGAGTTGAATGCATCCGTCGGCAGCGAGCGTGTCTTTCCCTACGCCTTCGACATCCGCGACCGCGCGCAGACGGAAGCCCTTGTGCGTCACGTCGTCGAACGCTTCGGCGCGATTGATGTGCTGATAAACAACTCCGGCCTCGCCGTGCCGGAAACCGTCGAGCGCATTACGGACGAGGGTTGGGACAAGGTGTTGGATACGAATCTGCGTGGCGCGATGTGGCTCGTCCGCGCGGTGTTGCCGTCGATGTCGGCGGCGGATTTCGGGGACATCGTTAACGTCTCTTCGCAGGCGGGCAAACACGGCTACGCCGACGTGCCTTCCTACTGCGCGTCGAAGTTCGGGTTGCTCGGTTTCGCCGAAGCCGTGCGCGACCATGTGCGGAAGGCGGGCGTCAACATACGCGTCTTCAACTTCTGCCCCGGCCTCGTCGATGTAGACAACACGGGCAGAGACGACCAGCCGCGCGAAGGTGCGATTCACGTCGCCAACATGGCGCGCACGCTTCTCTTCGCGCTCTCGCTCGACCGCAACGTCGTCGTCGAAGACATCAACCTTTATTCAAGAGGCTAGAGGTCGGAGGTCAGAGGTCAGTGAAAGAAATCTGTTTTCACTAACCTCTAACCTCTGACCTCCGACCTCTCTTTCGGGAGGAACACGCGATGCAGCAGAAACCGCGTTTGAGCTTCTGGCAAATCTGGAACATGAGTTTCGGGTTTCTCGGTATACAGTTTGGCTGGGGACTGCAACTCGGCAACATGAGCGCGATTTATGAAAAGCTCAACGCCAAGCCCGACGAGTTGCCGTTGCTCTGGCTCGCTGCGCCGCTGACGGGATTGATTGTGCAGCCCATCATCGGTTCGATGAGCGACCGGACGTGGGGGCCTCTAGGCCGTCGTCGTCCGTACTTCCTCGTCGGCGCGATTCTCGCCAGCGTCGCGCTGTTCTTTATGCCGACTTCCTCCGCGCTCTGGATGGCCGCCGGGCTGCTCTGGATTCTGGATGCCAGTATCAACATCTCGATGGAGCCGTTTCGCGCCTTCGTCGCCGACAAACTCAACGCCGACCAGCGCACGACGGGCTTCGTGATGCAGAGTTTCTTCATCGGCCTCGGCGCAACCTTCGCGGGGTGGCTGCCGTTGGCCTTCCGCTACTTCGGCGTGACGGGCAACACGCCGAGCGGCATCCCTCTCACCATCAAGTACGCTTTCCAACTCGGAGCGTTGGCGTTTCTGCTGGCCGTGCTCTGGACAGTTTTCACGTCGAAGGAATACCCGCCCGAAGATATGGAAGCCTTCAACCGGATGCGGAACGAGAAGCGCGGCTTCGGCGCGGGGCTGGCAGAAATTATGACGGCCTTGCGCGAGATGCCGAAGACGATGCGCCAACTCGCGCCCGTCCAGATTTGCACATGGCTCGGACTGTTCTGCATGTGGCTGTTCTACGTGCCCGCCGTCGCGCGTCATGTTTTCGGCGCGACCAACCCGCAGTCCGACGCTTACACGCGCGGAGCCGAATGGGGCAACTTTGCGATGTCGTTTATGAACATCACTTGCTTCGCCGTGGCCTTCGTGCTGCCCGCGCTCGCGGCAAAACTGGGACGAAAGTATGTGCACGCGCTCGCGCTCGTCTGCGGGGCGATTGGCCTCTTGTCGGTCTACTTCATCAGCCAGCCTTCGATGCTCATCCTTTCGATGGTCATGGTCGGCATCGCGTGGGCGTCGATTCTGTCGATGCCATATGCGATTCTTTCAACGTCGCTGCCCGCCGCGCGCATGGGCGTCTATATGGGCGTCTTCAACTTCTTCATCGTGATACCCGAAATCATTCAGGCGCTTACTTTCGGGCCGCTCATTCGCGGCGTTTTCGGGAGGGACAATCCTCGCAGCTCGCTCTATGTCGTGCTTATCGGCGGCGCGTTTATGCTGCTTGCCGCCGCACTGGTGATGCTTGTCACCGAACCTTCCGACAGCGACGTGCGGAAGCAAGCCGTGATTCGCGGCGACGAAGACGAGCCGTTACAAGTGCAACAGTCCGCGCAACCTGTGCCGAGCACGGGGTTGATTGACGGCGCGAAGAAGGATGCCTGAAACGTCGCTGGCGAAAAGAAACTAATGAGAAAACTGCTGCAAATAATTATCTGCGCGTTGGTGGCGTGCGGACTCGTCTTGGTCGTCGTCGTCCAACAACGCCGCACGTCGGCGCAGACGCGCGATTTTTCCAGAGAGACGGCGCGACAAACGCCCGCGTGGGTGCGCGACGGCGTAGTTTATGAAATCTTTCCGCGCAACTTCTCCAACACGGGAGACTTCAACGGCATCACGTCGCAACTCGACCGCCTGCGCGACCTCGGCGTCAACGTGCTCTGGCTCATGCCGATTCACCCGACGGGACAGGAGAAGAAGAAGGGCACCATCGGCAGCCCCTACGCCGTGCGCGATTTTCTTGCCATCAATCCCGACTACGGCACGAAGGAAGATTTCAAGCGACTCGTCGCGGAAGCGCACCGACGGCGCATGAAGGTCATCATCGACATCGTTGCCAACCATACGTCGTGGGATAGCGTCTTGATGCAGCGCGAGGGATTCCACACGCGCGATGCGAGCGGCAAAGTCATCCCGCCCGTGCCCGATTGGGCGGACGTAGCTGACCTCAACTACGACAACGCCGCGCTTCGCACCTACATGATTGACATGCTCAAGTTCTGGTTGCGCGAATACGACCTCGACGGTTTTCGTTGCGACGTGGCCGGAATGGTTCCGACCGATTTCTGGGAACGCGCACGCACCGAACTCGAAACGGTCAAACCCGATATCCTCTTGCTCGCCGAATGGAGCGAGCCTGATTTGATGGTCAAGGCATTCGATGTCGATTACGCGTGGCCTTTCTTTCATGCCGTCTCGGACGCCGCGATGGGCAAAGTGCCCGCGACCGCCGTGCGCGCGGCATGGGAGACGGAGCGTTCGCGTTTCCCGCGCGGCGCGCTCCACCTGCGTTTCTCCGATAACCACGACGAGCGACGCGCCATCGCACGTCTCGGCGAACGCGGCGCACTCGCCGCCTCCGCACTGATGTTGACGCTCGACGGCGTGCCGCTTCTCTACAACGGCATGGAGGTGGGCGACACGGCGGAGTCAGGCGCGCCCGCGCTGTTTGAAAAGCTGCCTATCTTCTGGCAGATAGCCGAACGACGACCGGAGTTTCCGCGTTTCTATCGACAGATGATTGCGCTGCGTCGCGCGAATCCCGCGCTCACACAGGGCGAGACGCGCTGGCTCCGCAACGGCGACGAGCGACGCATCGTGACCTACACGCGACGCGCAGGCAACGACGAGTTCTTGGTCGCCGTTAATCTCTCGAACGACCCGTTCGTCGGCTTCGTCGAAGCAAGCGGCGCGTTCAACGAAGTAACACCGGACATCACGACCGACGCGACGGCCACCGCCCCTGCCGCCACGCGCAACGCAAACGAACGACCCGCCGCGCTCCCCGCCCTCGCGCTCGACGCATGGGGCTATCGCATCTTCCGTAGGAAAAGTTAAAAATGAAAAATTAGAAAGGTGTGCTTTCGGGGAAGCGTTAGGGTAACGAGGAGAGGCTTCAGATAGGAAACGAAACAGAAGGCAAAACTGATAAAGAAAAGACGGGCGAGAAGCGTCGGGCGACGCCTCTCGTCCGTCTTCAATTTGGCGTCTTCAATTTGGCGTCTTCGATTTTGCGTTTTTAACTTTCTTCAATCCGATGAGATTCATCGCGTTTGTGATTTCAGGGTTACGCATGAACCATCGCCAGATGTTGCCGCTTCGCAGGTTTTCCGCGCTGAGGAGCGTGATGCCGACATCGAGGCCGATAACGTCGGGGTTGACCCATCCGTTGTTGGGATTGAAGGCGTCTGCGAAACCGTAACGCGCGTAGATGCGTGCGCCGAATTTCCGGTGCATGGTGCGGAGCGCACGCAGCGAGATGTCGGGCGTAAACTGAAGCGAACCGCCCGCCGCGCAGGGCACGACCGTTCCGTCAATCGCAGCGTCGCGCGGCGGCCCGCCCCATGCGACGTAGCCCTTGATGCTGTCGGAAGCGGTGATACCCCACACGTCCGCCGTGTAACCGGGGAACTCGCGCGCGAGACTGATGCAGAACTGTCTGTGCGCGTGTGTCGCGGCGACGGAGTTGGCGAAGTAGTCTGTGTAAGGCGGTGCCATTTCTCGTCGTCCGCGAAAATCTATCCAGGCGTGCGAGTATTGATGGATAAAGAGCGGCGCACCGCTCGTCAGATACTTGTAACCGTCGTAGGTTATGAACTCGCGTCGCCATGCGCGCCATGCGTCGGGCGGGATGGCGTGCGACGGGACGGGCGCACCGATGGCGAGCAACTGCAAGAGCATGTGTTCGCTGTAGGTGTCCCAACGCGTCTTGAGGAATCCCGTCTCCGGCTTCCATCCGTGCGAAAGCAGCGTCGGGTGTTCGGCCAGCATCCACTTGAAATCGACGCGTTCATAAATCTCGGTCGCAAGGCGCCGAATCTCCGCATCGCCCGCGAAATACTGCCGCGTCGTGAGGACACCGCCGAGCAGCAACGCCGTATCAATCGACGAATATTCGCTCTGCCAGCGACGTTCGCCCGTCCGCTTATCCATCCAATGAAGAAACCACCCGCGCATGTGCGGCGCACGTTGCGCGAAGAAACGGAGCGTCGTCAAAACGCGCTCGCGTGCTTCGGTGCGACGAACCCAACCGCGTTCGACGCCGATGCAAATGGCCGTCAGGCCGAAGCCCGTCGCCGCGCTGCTGGCGATATTGTGGCTCGGATGTTTCGCGTCGTGCGCCGCGCCGTCGGTGCGTGCGCGGTCGAGCACAAGACCTGTCGCGCGGTCGCCGTGCTCCCAGAAATAGAGAAACGAACGACGTTGCAAGTCTTCGAGAAACGCCTCGTCGCGCCTCGTCAATCTCGAACGCGACTGCGCCCCGACGCCTTGCCCCGGGGCGCGTCGTGCAAACGCTGCGTCGGCAAAAGAGACGAACAGAGAAACCCACGCCACGCACACCGCCACGAATGAAGCGCGGCACGACACAAAGCTTCTATGCAAAAACACGCGATGCATAATCCACATTGAAGCGATAGAGAATGGAACAATCACTCACAGGTTAGACAGGATGAAAAGCGGTCAGGATAGACAGGATGAAGAAAATTAAAAAGGTAAAAGTAAAAAGGCGGAAGTGAAGACCTCCGTGAGCTTCCGTTACTATTGCCTTTTACCCTTCTACTTTTGCCCTCGCTTTATCTTGTCTAACCTGCACGTTTTTATCTTTTCCATCCTGTGAATTGCCTGTTTCGCTTTATCTTTCGACGACTTCAAAACTCGCTTCGAGTCCGCTTGCGGAGTCTGTGCCAACAGTGACTTTGAAGGTGCCGGGTTCGACGACGAAACGCATGTCGGGATTATAGAAGCCGAGATGTTCGGGCGTGAGCGTGAAGGTGACGCGCCGACGCTCTCCGGGGCGAAGCGTGATGCGCTCGAAGCCTTTGAGTTCTTTGACGGGACGCGTGCGGCTCGCCGCGATGTCTCGGATGTAGAGTTGCACTACTTCGTCGCCCGCGCGCATGCCCGTGTTCTCCACTTCGACGCTCGCCGTGAGTGTCGCGTCAGGACGAATGCGCGGCGCGCTCAATTGGAGATTCGAGAGACGGAATTGCGTGTAGCTCAGCCCATAGCCGAAGGGATAGAGCGGCGTCCACGGCACGTCTAGATATTTGGAAGTGTATTTGTTGTTCTGGTCGGGCGGGCGACCCGTGTTGCGGTGGTTGTAGTAGATGGGAACCTGCCCGACGGCGCGCGGGAAGGTGACTGGAAGTTTGCCGCCGGGATTCACGTCGCCGAAAAGCACGTCGGCAATCGCGTGTCCGCCTTGCGTGCCCGCGAACCACGCTTCGAGGATGCCGGGCGAATTTTCGGCGAGCCAGTTAATCGTGAGCGGTCTCCCGTTCATCAGGACGACGACGTAAGGCTTGCCCGCCGCATGAACGGCCTTGAGCAAATCCAACTGACGACCCGGCAAGTCGAGCGAACTACGCGATGCCGCCTCGCCGCTCATCTCCGCCGACTCGCCGAGCACGACAATGGTCACATCCGACGAGCGAGCCGCGCGCACGGCCTCGTCAAACCCGTCCGTCGATTCACAACGAACATCGCAACCGCGTTGGAAGACCACACGCGTCTGCGGCGAAACTTTCTCGCGCAAGGCGGCGACGAGGGTGACGGCATCCTCCTTGCGACCGTCGCCCGACCATGAGCCGAGCATGTCGAGTTGTGAATCGGCGAGTGCGCCGACAACGGCGATGGAACGCGTGTTTCGGTCGAGCGGCAGCGCGTTGCGCTCATTCTTCAGGAGCACCATCGAGCGCGCGGCGATTTCGCGCGCGGCTGTGAGGTGTTCACGGTTGAGGAGCGCGGCGCTCTCGCGCGTCTCGTCGGCGTAGGGTCGTTCAAAGAGTCCGAGACGAAACTTGATACGCAGGATGCGGCGCACGGCTTCGTCAATAGTCGCCTGCGAAAGCCCGCGCCCACTGAGAAGACTCGCGCCGTGCTTGTTGTAGAGACGGCTGACCATCTCCATATCGACGCCCGCCGTGAGCGCGGCGCGTGCGGCGGCGGGTTCGTCGGCGGGCAAGCCGTGATTGAGTAACTCTCTGACCGATTCATAGTCGCTGACGACGAAACCATCGAAGCGCCACTCGTCGCGCAGAATACGCGTGAGCGTCCACGGGTTGGCCGACGTGGGGACGCCGTTGAGGTCGTTGAAGGCGCTCATAAACGTGCCGACGCCCGCATCGACCGCCGCCTTGAAGGGCGGAAAATAGATTTCACGAAGCGTCGCTTCGGAGACTTCAGTCGTGTTGTAGTCGCGCCCGCCCTCAGCCGCGCCGTAGGCGACCCAGTGCTTGGCGCAGGCGACTACGCGGTCGGGCGCGCTGTAGTCGCTGCCCTGAAAACCTCGCACGCGCGCACGCGCCATCGCCGAGCCGAGGAACGGGTCTTCGCCCGCGCCTTCGACGATGCGACCCCAACGCGGGTCGCGCGCGATGTCAACCATCGGCGCAAACGTCCAATGCACTCCTGAGGCGCGCGATTCCGCTGCCGCGATGCGTGCCGCGCGTTCGACCGCCGACGTGTCCCAACTCGACGCCTCCGCGAGTGGGACGGGAAAGATGGTGCGGTAGCCGTGTATCACGTCGAAGCCGAAGATGAGAGGAATCTTGAGACGCGTCTGCTCGACGGCGATGCGTTGAAGGTCGTTCGTGTTCTTGACGCCGCGCACGTTCAGCGTCGAGCCGAGCAAACCACGTCGGACGAGTTCGGGATGTTCATCTTTGAAACGTCCGTCGGCGTGGCCGTCGAGTTGTTGTAGTTGTCCGAGTTTCTCCGCGAGCGTCATCTGCGCGACGAGCGCGTCGATGCGTCGCTCGACGTTGGCGTCGCCCCGTGTCGCGACGGCTCGGTTGTCGCCGCGTCGTCTTGGTTGTTGCGCGCGTCGTCGTTGTTGCTGCGCGGGCGCGGGCGACGGGAGCAACGACGCGATGAGAACCAAAACGAACAGCGAACGGACAAACAATCTTCTGACAGGACTCATTTCAAACTCCTCCAACCGCAGTTATTAAAAAGCTTTGGAGACGACCGGACGACGAGAGCGTCCGCAGAGAAAACGAACCAGCGGAGAGAGGCGCAGCGCGAATGGATGAATCACGAAATCTTCATCCATTCGCGCCGCGTCTGTGGCTAGAAACTGAACCGCGCTTGCAGTTCGACGACGCGCCCGGCGAGGCCGAAGGTCGCGCGCCCGAAATCGGGATGCGTGACGTTGACCTGATCAGTCGCGGGTTGGAAAGAGGGAAGGTTCAGGAGGTTGAAGACATTGAACATGTTGGCGCGGAGTTCGAGGTTGGCCGCCTCGCCCAAGAAACCGAGGCGCGTCTGCTTGACGAGACTCACGTCGAGCGAACGATAGCCGGGGCCGCGAAACGAGTTGCGACCGATACCGGGCGCACCGCGTACGATGCTGTTGAAACAGCGTCGTGGAAAATCGTTGCAGTCGGAGAAGACGCCGAAGATGGCGGGGCCGCGATTACCGAAGAGGCCGTTGATGAAATCCTCGTTTGAGTTGCCACGGATGTCGCCGCCGAAATATTGCGTCGGGCGGTCGGGCAGGATGCCGTCGCCGTTGGGGTCGCTCTGTTCGGGCGCGAAGACGATGGGCGTGAACGGAAAGCCTGTGCGCCATGTGAAGATGCCGTCAATCTGAAAGCCGCCGAGCAGCGAGCCGACGACGCCTTTGCGGTCGCGGAAGAAGGGCACGTCCCAGAGCGCGGTGGCGACGACGTTGTGGCGGACATCGAAATCCGAAGGGCCGCGCATGAGACTCTGGTCGGACGGATAATCCTGCTGCACGCCGCGCCCGAACGAACTGGTGTCGATGCTCTTGCTCCAACGATAAACTACCTCGCCCTGAAGCCCGCGCGCATACTGCCGCGTGACGCGCAGAAGCATCGCGTTGTAGCTTGAGTTCACGTCGGGCAGAGGGAAGAAGATGCGGTCGAAGTTGGGGTTACCGGTGAGTCGCGGCGTGACGGGCGTGCCGTCGGCGTTGGCGGTTTGAACGCGGTCGCGGTTGAGGTCGAAGGTGTCGCCGGGAGTGTAACGGTTGAGGTCGATGGTGCGAATCAGTTTGCGACCGAGGCTGCCTTGATAGCCGATGGAAGTGATGGTTTTGGCCGTCAGTTGATACTGAAATTCGAGCGAGTAGTTGTAGACGTAGGCGTTCGGCAGGTTCTCCGGCGCGCCGTTGATTTCGACGGGGATGTCGCGTCGGACGAAGCCGCCCGGCAACGTCTGCGGGTTCGGGTCGAGCAAGCCGCCCGTGAGCGGGTCGATGCCGCGACGCAAGGCCGGATTGTTCGGGTAGACGAAGGGCGAATCGCCGATGGCGAACGAGTAGAGAATCGGGCCGGGGTCGGCGGCGTTGTTGGTGCTCGAACAGCAGAGGCCGACGCGCGCAAAGAAGGGCGGATTACCGCGCACGCCGCTCAGGAGATTCGAGAAGATGCGGTCGTAAGAGATGCCGAAGCCGCCGCGTATGACGGCGCGGTCTTCGCTGAAGAGGTCGCCGAAGGATTTCCAACGCGGCGAGTAGGCGAAGCCGACGCGCGGCGCGAAGTTGTTCACATCCTGCCCGCGCATCGTGTGGTCGTTGCCGGCGCGCGCGGTCGCCGCGACGGCCGCGTCCACGTTGGCGAGCCCCGTGGGCCGGACGTTCGAGGGCACGACGAAGCCGGGCGTCGGGTTGTCGCAGAGCGTGTTCGAGCCGCCCGCCTGCGTGAAGCAGGGCTCGAACGCCTCGAAGTCGAAGTTGCCGATGCGGCCGTCGCGCTCGGTCGGCCACATGAACAGCTCGTAGCGCATCCCGAGGTTGAGCGTGAGGCTGCGCGAGACCTTCCAGTCTGCGGCGAGGTAGGCGCCGACGTCCGCGAAGCGGAACGACTTCTCGGTGACGCCGAACTGCGTGTCGGCCTCGGTGGCGTTGCCGGTGAGTAGCTGCGTGATGCTGTCGAACTTCTCGAACTCGGTCGCCTGCTCCTCGGGGAGGGCCGAGTCGTAGCGGTGGCGCTTGAAGTCGCCGCCGAGGCGGAAGGTGTTGGCGCCGCGAATCCAGGTCACGTTGTCGGCGAAGCTGTAGGTCTGTTGCAGGCGCTTGTTGA
>DASVTU010000035.1:0-42256 GCA_036387415.1 Pyrinomonadaceae bacterium
TCAGCGAGGACCCGGGCAGGTACGCGGCCTATCAGGGCCGGGACGACGCGGAGTCGGGCGCTCGTTGAAGTGTTGGCGCGGGGGCCCGGCAGGTCCCCGCAAGATAACTCTGAGAGCAAAGGAGAGAGCAATCATGTCAGAGGTGAAAACGATTTCGACGACGGAGTTGGACGCGCGGCTGCGCGAGAACGGGCGGCTGGAGTTCTGGAACGTCCTGACGGACGAATACTTCAAGGGCGAGCTGATCCCGGGCTCGCGCCGCGTCCCGCTCGACCGCGTCGGGCGCGAGGCGGGCGAGGCGAACCTCGCGAAGGACGCGGAGGTGGTCGTCTACTGCGCCGGGCCGCACTGCCCGCAGAGCGGCTACGCGGCCGAGAAGCTCCGGTCGCTCGGCTACACGAACGTCAGCGCCTACGAGGGCGGGATCGAAGAGTGGAGGGGCCTCGGGCGCGAGGTCGTGAGCGTCGGCGAGCCGGTCGCGGCGTGAAGCGGGTCGCGCGCCTCAAATCGTCAGCCCCCTCGAAAGGGGGAAGGGAAGGGGGAATAAGAAAAGGCCACTATTTCTAGTGACCTTAATTAACGACCGGCTTAACTCAGCAGGTAGGACTCGACCCTACAACCCTTCGGTTAACAGCCGAATGCTCTGCCATTGAGCTACTGCGGAATGATTTGTTATGTGCGTGGCTCGATTGGGATACGGCGCGACGCGAGGGGATTTTTATAGCAGATGGTTTGCGAGAACGTCAAGCGAGGATGCCGGAGGCTTGTTGGCCTGGTTGTTGGAGAGTTAATCGACGCATGCCGGAGAGGGTCTGATGTTCGTTGTGCGAGAGGATTGGCGGTCTGGTCGCTGGAAGTGTGAGTGGATGCGTGCGGGAAGGTTGGGGTGTGGATGGTGTTTTGAAGTTTGAGTGGTGGGGTTATTGGCTTGCATGCGGACGGGGTGTTGAGAGATTATCGCAGACCGCAATTTCGTATTGTTGTTGAGCTGTTCGTGTTGTTGTTAAGCCGTGGGCTTATCTTAGGTAGCGTCCACTTTTGGAGGAGGAGTCTGTTATGGAGCGTCGTATGACCGCGTGGTTCAGTCATAATTTGGAGATGGAGATGCCGCTGGTGGCTTACGGCCACGCGGGTTATCCGTTGTTGATGTTTCCGACGGCGGCGGCAGATTATCTTGAGTATGAAAGGTTTTTGTTGATTGATGCGATTCGCCCGCACATCGAGGCGGGACGCGTGCGCGCCTATTCGATTAATAGCGTGAATCGTTATAGTTTGCTGAACGAGAAGGCGTCGCCGCCGGTCAAGGCGGAATTGTTGACGCGCTACGATCGCTACATCGTCGAGGAAGTTTTGCCACTTATCAGGCGGGACACGGGCGACGAAAACGCCCGCCCGCTGACGACTGGCGCGAGCCTCGGCGCGACCATCTCCGCCAACGCTTACTTTCGTCACCCAGACCTCCTGCGCGGCGTCATCGCCATGAGCGGAAGCTACGATATACGCTCCTACTTCGACGGCTATTTCGACGACAACGTTTATTTCAACAACCCCGCGCAGTATCTGGAAAATTTGAACGACGACCATTATCTGCCGCTCCTGCGCCGCGCCGATTCAATCTACATCCTATCGGGGCAGGGAGCTTACGAAGCGCCGGAGCGAAGTCGCCAACTCGCGAATATTCTCCACGCGAAAGGCATCCCGCACACGCTCGATTTGTGGGGACACGACGTGAATCACGACTGGCCGTGGTGGCGCAAGATGCTGCCGCATTACCTCGGCAAACTGTTCGGCTGAGACGCAGGTGAAACAGTCAGACGCGGCGACGAAGAACATTCTTCGTCGCCGCGTCTGTGCGTCAGTGGTTTGTGAACGTGGGCGGCCCGGTGAGAGTTTTGCCACGTGCGGAGCGTTAAGGATTCTTGTCGGTGTCGCCGTCGCCCTTTTTGCCCTTCTTCTTTTGCTGTGGCTCGACTTCGCGCGGACGTGTCACGACGGGCGCGGGCGGAGCGTCGTCGTCATCGCGTGCGGTAGGTGCGTCGGGCTTCTTGGGCGTGTTGCCATCGGCGGGTGCGCCTCCGTTCGCGGCGGCGGGCGCGGTGGTTGTTGCTCCGCCGCTGTCAATACCACCGTTGGCGGGCGGCGGCAGTGTGATCTGTTCGAGGTTCGGCTGTTCGAGTGTGACAGGGATGGTGCGGTCGCCGTCGCTGCGTCGAGAGCCGCCTGTGGAGGCGTAGAGGCGTTCGCGTTCCTCGGCCATCTCGCGTAGGCGTTGCTCGTAGAGTTCTTTGATGTCTTCGGGCATCTTGGGCGCTTTCTCGAAGGTCTCTTTGGGCTTGTCTTTGAGAAAGACTTTCATGAAATCGACGAAGATGGGGAGCGCGCCGCGTCCGCCTGTCATGTCTCTGCCGAGCGACTTTTTGCGACCCGGATAACCCATCCAGACGCCCGTCACGTAGGTCGGCGTGTAGCCGATAAACCATACGTCGGTGTGGTCGTTGACCGTGCCCGTCTTGCCCGCGACGGGCTGGCCGATGGAACTGGCCGCCGGAGCCGTGCCGCCGCCGCTCGTCACGCCGCGCATCATCTCGACCATCGTCAACGCGACGTATTCACTCATCACTTTGTAGGTCGTCTTTTCGTGTTCTTCGAGCGTGTTTTCGTCGCGGTCAACGACGCGTCGAATCAAGTGATGCTGGTGGCGGATGCCCTTGTTGGGGAAGGCCGAGTAAGCAGAAACCATCTGGTCGAGCGGCACTTCGGTCGCGCCGAGCGCGGACGGCAGATAGGGAGCCATCGGCACTGTGATGCCGAAACGCCTGACCATCTGCGCGCCCGTCTGGATACCGACCATGTCGAGCAGATGCACCGCCGCGACGTTCAAGGACTTGGCGAGCGCCGTCTTCATCGGGACGTTACCGTGACCGACGGAGCCGTCGTAGTTGTGCGGCTGCCAGGAGCCGCGACGGATGGGCGCACCGCTCACGACCGAATCCGGCGTCAAACCCCATTCGACCGCCGCCGAGTAGATGAAGGGTTTGAAGGCCGAACCGGTCTGACGGTAGGCTTGCGTGGCGTTGTTGAACTTGTTGGTGTTGAAATCGTAGCCGCCAATCATGGCGACGATTTCGCCGTTCTTGGCGTTGACGGTCATCAACGCGCCTTGCACCAGCGGAATCTGCGAAAGGTCAACTTTGAGCGTGCGCGCGTCGTTGTCTGCCTCGCGGATTTTGAACTCGGCGAGGTCGCCGACGTTGAATTCGCTCTTGGGCTGGCGACCCGACCATCCCATGTCCTTCGCGGTGACCGTCGCGGTGAAAGTGCCGAAACGCACGGTCGCCTCGTTCCTCGTCTGGTCAACTTTAGTGACGAGTCCCATCACGTAAGAGTCAGGCTCATAGTGGTTGGCGTACCAGTCGGGATGTTTGTAGTTGGCGAGTTGCTGCGGCGTGACGGGCGTCGCGCCGTTGTTGGTCGCCGTGCCGATGTTCATGTAACCCGAACGCCAGCCCGAATGACTCCGGTCGTAGACGCGCAGACCCGCGCGCACCGCTTCGTGCGCCTTCTTCTGCGCTTCGACGTTAATCGTGGAATAGACTTTCAAACCGCTCTGCGCGACGCGCGTCGTGTATTTGTCTTCGAGGTATTGACGAATCTCCTCGACCGGATACTGGAAAGAGGACGAGCGTTGCTGCGCCGGGTAGTAGGCCGTATCTACGAGACGAATCGGTCGGGCTTTGCCCGCGTCGGCTTCCGCCTGCGAGATGAAGCCGTTTTTCGCCATCAACTCCAAGACGAGATTGCGACGCTCTTTGGCCGCCTCCATGTTGACCGTCGGCGAATACTGCGAAGGGGCGCGCGGAATCCCTGCCAGCAGCGCCGCTTCATCGACCGTCAAATCTTTGGCGTTTTTGTTGAAGTAGACCTGCGCGGCGGCCTCGAAGCCGTAGGCGTTGGCACCGAGAAAGATGTGGTTGACGTACATCTCCATAATCTGTTGCTTGGTATAAAAGCGTTCGATTTGGAGCGCCATCATCCATTCGGTGACTTTTCGTTTGAGCGTCTGCTCGCGTGTGAGAAAGAGGTTTTTGGTAAGTTGCTGTGTGAGCGTCGAACCGCCTTCGCGGCTGCCCGTCGTGATGTTCTTCCACGCCGCGCCGACGATACGTATCACGTCGATGCCGACGTGGTCGTGAAAGCGCACGTCCTCGACGGCGAGGATGGCGTTTCGCACCGTGTCGGGAATCTGTTCATACTGAAGCGGGATGCGTCGCTCCAAAGCGAACTCGCCGATGACCGTCTCGCCGTCGTCGGCATAGACGCGCGTCACTTCGCCCGGCCTGTAACTCGCCAGCGCCTTTACCTCGTCGGCTACCTTCGAGTAGTTGATGCCGTAGGCAACGACGATGCCCGTGAGACCTCCTGCGGCCAGCGCGAGCAAGAGGACAGCGGGCAACCAGATGCGTCGAAGAAGGTGGCGACGTTGCGGCGTCGGGCGGACATCGGCGGCGTAGGAGCGCGTGCGCGTCGCGCGTCGCGCGTCGTGGCGTGGGTTTTGAGAAGACATGAAAGACGAATCCTCGCTAGATGAATAAACAACTCGTCGGCGGAATTTTCGCGAGACGGCACAAAGATGGATGCGGGGAGCACACCACGGGATGGATTATAACGCACCGACGCGACGAGCGCGAAGTTAAAAAACGACGGCGGAACGTGTCGTGAAAGTTCGCGGGAGGGGCGCCTCGGCGGTCGTCTAAGTTGATGAAATTTAACAATTTAGCTATCTCAGCGGCGAAGCATCGCGGCTTGACCGTCGGGCATCTAAAACTTATAATCCGAGGTGTTCGCTTTGGGGGCGAAAGGTCTCGACAGGGGTCATGACCATCGTACGGATGCATGCCGGGCCTACTCTATGCGGCTCGTTAAAAAGCAGTGAGAAACACAAATGCCAACAATCAAGAATTGGCTCTCGCCGCCTAGTTAATAGCTAGCCTGTGAGCGTTTCGCCGCAAGTCGCTCAAGCGCGCGGAGGGAAATGTCACTTAGTTGAGCTGGCCTGCCACCTGTGCTCAGGGGCGGCAGGCGAGAACAAACTGAGCTAGTCGCAGCCGGGGTCTTCGTCGCTTCACTTACCCGGCGGCAGCGAACGCGCACGTGAAAGACGTGCAACAGAGAAGCGTCTAAGCATGTAGATTCCGACGGTGTCGGCCTTTGGACCCGAGTTCGATTCTCGGCGCCTCCACTTAAACTTAGAGGGTAGCGGCCATTTTCTCAGATGCTGTGGTAGCATCAAGGACATGGCCGCTATTTTCATTTTGCGTCGCAGTTTACGTGTGCAGCGGGAAGCGTTTTGAAGAGTGATTTGCCAATCGGGATTTTTGATAGCGGGGTGGGCGGGCTAACCGTCTATCGCGCTTTGCATGAGCGTCTGCCGGACGAGCGTTTTGTTTATCTGGGCGACACGGCGCGCGTGCCTTACGGGACGAAATCGCTGGCGACCGTGGAGAGATATGCGGTCGAGAATGCGCGTTTTCTCGAAGCGCACGGCATCAAGATGCTGGTGGTCGCTTGCAACACGGCGTCTGCGTTGGCGCTTCCGGCGGTGGCGTCGCGCGTGGCGGTGCCGGTGGTGGGGGTGATTGAGCCGGGGGCGAATGCGGCGGTGGTGGGCGCGGCGGCGCGCGGGCGCATCGGCGTCATCGCCACCGAATCGACCGTGAGGAGCGGCGCGTATCGACGGGCGATTAAAAAACTCGCGGGCGAGGCCGAAGTGGTCGAACGCGCGTGCCCGCTCTTTGTGTCGCTGGCGGAGGAGGGTTGGGCTGAGACGGATGTGGCGCGTGCCGTCGCCGCGGAGTATTTGCGCGACCTCGGTGGCAGCCAGATTGACGCGCTCGTCCTCGGCTGCACGCATTATCCGATTTTGCGCCGCGTGATTCAGGAGACGGTCGGCGAGGACGTGCGCTTGATTGATTCGGGCGAGGCGACGGCGGAGAGCGTCGCCGCGTTGCTCGAAGCCGAGGGGTTGCGACATGCGACGACCGACACGCAGGCGAACGATGGCGAGTCGTCCGGCGTCCACGGACGCAGTTTGTGCGACGACCTAGACCATTTTTATGTGACGGATGCGGCGGAGCGTTTTGCGCGCGTCGCGGAGAGATTTTTGGGAACCTCGCCAAGCGTCTTGGAGGCGGTCGAGGTTTGGGGACACGATGAGCTACACACCCGACAAAGCCAGTTATAAACGCACCGACGGGCGACGCGCCGACGAGTTGCGCGACCTGCGTATCACGCCCAACTTCATGCCCTATGCCGAAGGCTCCGCGTTAATCGAGATGGGTCTGACGCGCGTTATCTGCACTGCCTCGCTCGAAGAACGCGTGCCCGTCTTCCGTCGCAACACAGGACAGGGTTGGCTCACTGCGGAATACGCCATGCTGCCCCGCGCCACACAGCAACGCACCCAACGCGAAACAGGACGCGGCGGCCCTTCAGGACGCACACACGAAATCCAACGCCTCATCGGTCGCTCTTTACGCGCCATCACTAATCTCTCCGCGCTCGGCGAACGCACTATCACCCTCGACTGCGACGTGCTTCAGGCCGACGGCGGCACGCGCACCGCCGCTATCACCGGCGCATACGTCGCCTTCGCCCTCGCCTGCCGTCATCTCCAACGCGCCGGAAAAATCTCTCGCTCGCCGCTCAACGGCGAAGTCGCCGCCGTCAGCGTCGGCATCGTCGAAACGACGCCGCTGCTCGACCTCAAGTACGACGAAGACTCGCGAGCCGCCGTCGATATGAACGTCGTCTGCATGAGCGACGGACGCTTCATCGAAGTGCAGGGCACCGCCGAAGGCGCGCCCTTCTCACGCACCGAAATGGACACTCTGCTCACCCTCGCCACCGACGGCCTCCAACACATCTTCGCCGCCCAACGCGCGGCGCTCGCCCCGGCAGATGCCTGATGGGCAACATTCGATGCTGCGGCGCGCATCTGACGGCGGTTGGAAAGTAAGTGAAATTCGGTGTATTTTTGTCGAGAATGGTGACATTGGAAAAGGAGTGGTTCCCTTGTATGCGTGGTTTTAAGTTGATTTTGGCGTGGGCGATGGTGTTGTCGTTGGGCGTGGTTGGCGCGTCGGCGCAGTCGCAGACGTTTACGAGCGACGATATAGAGTATGCGCTGGAACTTCCGTCGCAGGTGTGGAAGGTGACAGCGCGGCCTGACAGCGTGCATCAGCATCTTGAATTCGTCAACGGCGACCGCATGGGCGGCTACCTGCGTATCCGCAAAGAGACGGTTGATGCGGGCGCGACGCCGACCGATTTGGCGAACCGCGATCAGGATGTGAAGTTGCGTTTCATTCCGGGCTTCGTGCAGGGCAAGCAGGAGCGTTTCAGTGGACGTTTGAACGGCGTGACGGCATCATACGAATTTACGAGCGCGGGTAAGTCGATGGCCGGACGCATCTACTATCTACAGGCCGACGCGCGAACCATCTACACACTGCACTTCACAGGCCAGCGCGATAAGTTTCTGCGTATCCGAAACCAGACGGACGCCATCGCGCGCAGCTTTCATGTGAAGTAACGCGCACGCGCCGACGCAACCTTGCAGCATAGTCTGCGGCGTCGCTTCGTCCGGCAAAAATCTTCGCGGCCGCTCGGTCTGCTTTCGTCCATCCGACGGAAACCAACGAGCGGCCTTTCGTTTATCCGCATCGCTTCAACGTCTGAAACGAATGAGACTCAAACTCGCCCCGGGATTAGCCATCAGCGATTCGACGATTGACGGCAAAGGATGTTTCGCCACGGTCTTCTTCGCGCGCGGGCGAAAGATTGCGGAGTATGCGGGCGAGCGCATCTCGCGCAGGGAAGTGGCACGCCGCAGGCTGCGGCTGCGACGCAAGCTTCGCGTCTGCGCGTTGGATTCATACTGGGCGATTGACGGCAGTCGCGGCGGCAACGGCACACACTACATTAACCATTCATGCGACCCGAACTCCTACATGAAGATGCTCCACGGTCACATTCTCTTCTTCGCACGCCGCGACATCCGCCCCGGCGAAGAGATTACGATTGACTACGTTGCCACCTACCACTCCGACACCAAATCCTGTCGCTGCAAATCCACCAACTGTCGCGGCACAATAAATCGCACATGAAATTCAACAAGATAGACAGGTCTAAAAACAACTTGCGGAGAAAGGTTAAATGGGTAGACGGAGAAAGGTCACAAGAATAAAGTTCTGTCTTTCACTTCAAACATTTCACCGTTTCTCCTTTTGCCCCTGCTTCTTATCCTGCCTATCCTGCGAGCTTTCGTCCCATCTATCCTGTGAATCGTCTGCGCTTAAAGTCGGGGTAGAGTGAAACTGAAGCGTGAGCCGCGCCCGACTTCGGATTCGAGTGCGACCGCGCCGCCGTGTTGTTCGACCACTTCGCGTACGAAGGAGAGGCCGAGGCCGGTTGATTCTTCCTCTTTGTCGTAGCCGTCGCGCGCTACGCGATAAAATTTTTCCCACACGCGGTCAATCGCTTCGGGCGGAATGCCGTAGCCTCTATCTTCGACGACGACGCGCACCGCCTCTGCTTCTAGCGACGTGGAAACCGTGACTGTCGTGCGTTCGGGGCTGTACTTAATGGCGTTGTCGAGCAGATTGGTGACAACTTGCGTAATCATGCTCCGGTCGGCGGCGACGGGCGGGAGTTTTGCTCCGTCTTTTTCGACGAGACGGATGCGCTTCTTCTTGGCCGTGGGTTGAAGGCTCGACATCGTTTCGCGCACCACATCGTCGAGCATCAGTGGAATCTTCAAAACCTCTTGACGGTCGGCCTGTTCGAGTTTGGTGACGGAGAGGAAGGTATTAATCATGCGCGAGAGGCGTTGGGCTTCGCCGTTGATGATGGAGAGAAATTCGCGTGTCTCGGCGGGCAGCGTTTCGTCCGAGACGAGGAGTTCGGCAAAACCGTTGATGCTCGTAATCGGCGTGCGTAGTTCGTGCGACATCAAGGAAATCATGTCGCTCTTTAACTTTTCGTGCTCCTTAAAACTCGTCACGTCGCGCACGGTCACGGCGAAGCAGAGCGGTCGTTCGACTCCTGCATCTTCCGCCTCGTTTGAAGTTGCACTCTTATCGACCCGCGCCGTGTGCCTGCCTGCTTGCCCGTTCGCGCCGCCGACTCTTTTTTCGACTCTGCTTTTTTCCTCGCGCTCGGTGATAAGCGCGATACGCAACTCAAGCGTCTGGTTACGGTCGGCGAACGGCAACTCGCGCTGGTAAGCCTCGCCCGTCTGGAGCACGCGGCGCACAGCGATTGACGGTTCATCGAAAACGCCTGTCCGAAAGCAGTCGAGGAGTCCGAAAAGGTCGAGCGCCTGGGCTTCCACGTCGGTTAAGCGCGCGGCGGAAATCATCGGAGCGTTGAGGTAAGCAATCGCGCCGTCGAGATAAGCGACCGCGTAAGCGTCGGACGCTTCGGCGAGCACGTGCGCCGCGAAACGTTGCTCCTTGAGCAAGCCGCTGATGAGGTCGAATGCTTCCAGACGTTGCGCGGCAGTCTCGACGGAAAAGAGTGTTGACGAATCTTTGAGCGTCAGTTTCTTGCGTGCTTCGTCGCGTTGGAGGTCGCGTGCAAGCTGTGCGCCCACGGTCGCCAGCAGCGTCCGGTCGTCCTCATTGAAACTCTCGCACAGACGGACGAGCAACGCTCCAACCGCACGACCTTCATGGCGCAAAGGCACCGCGACGCTCGAAGACTGAGCTTCGGCAGACGCCGCATCCTCCATCAAAGATAGAGTCTCGCCCGAAGATGCAACGTCGCTCGACGCGAGAACTTCACTCGTCGGTTGGCTGCTCGCATTTGCTGTGCTGGTGTGTTGAGTTGCTGCGTTGGCGTGTTGAATCGACATCTCGCCTGTCTTGATGGCGCGTTCGCATTGCCGTATGCCTTCGCGCCAGGCCGAGTTGCGATTCGTCTCCGATACGCTCGCGCCGCATATGTTCGAGGCGGCACGCAGACGAGACGCCGGAATGAGCGCGCCCGTTTCGTCGAAACGAAATACCACCGCTTCATCGAGCGGCAAGACCGTATCGAGAAGTCGGAGGCCGCTCAAGAGGCGTGCGTGCGCTTCGCCGCCCTCAATCGAAGAGACACGCGATGCGACGCGTCGCACGTTGCGCGTCAGCGCCGTGTCAACCGCCCACAGTCGTCGCGTCTGTACTGCGAGCACGGAGCCGAGTGCGGCGAGTAGCATCCCTGCGAAGATGATGTCCAACTGCAAAAAACGCGAGACCAAAAAACTCGCCGCGCAGAGCAACGCGAGCGCACTCAAGACGTAGACCGACGCGCGACGCGCTCCCGCACGCTCGACGGACACGCCCGCCCCGATGCCCGCGACGAGTATCAACAGTTCCGCCACCCACGCCTGCGGTGAGACCAGCACGTCTGCGCCCGTGTGCAGCACAAAGGTCGCTTCCAAAGATGCCAGCAACCCCGCGCTCCACAACGCCGCGACCAGCACCGACACACAGAGCGCCAACGCGACAGAGATACAAAACGAATAAAAAGAAGGAGTGATGAAGTTTTTCAAGATTGGAGACCGGAGGTGACGAAGGTGGGATTTCAATCGACGCGCCGGAGAATTCCGACGCCAGTCTCATCATACAATGAAAGCGACCGAGCCAACAAGAGTTGTTTTCAGACCCTTATCCATCACAACCAAACGCCTAATTTTTGCAACGGAAAACGTTCTACGGGTTTGAAACAGCAGCTATCGCATCAAGCAACTCTGTCTCCTCGTCCGCGGCGACGGTGCGTAAATCGAGCACGACGCGTTCATCCAGAATGCGTGCGACGACGGGCGTGTGTCTGCGACGCAGCGTTGCTTCGAGCGCATCGGCGGAGAGTCGTTCGTGCGCGAGGGCGATGAGGACGGTGGCGGGATGCGTCGTCGGGGCAGAACCGCCGCCGATGGCCGATTGGCCTTCCGTGATTTCAACTCGCAATGCGCTCGTCGCCGTCTGACGCGCTTGCAGAAGTTGCACGAACCGCCGCGCACGCGTCTCGATTTCGTCACGCGTAACGGCGAGCATGCGTAACGCGGGAACTTCCTCGAAGGCACGCCCGCGACGATAGGCGTCGAGCGTGGCTTCGAGCGCGGCGAGCGCGAGCTTGTCGGCGCGCAAAGCACGATAGAGCGGATGGCGTCGCAGCGTTTCGACGTGTACACGGCGACCTACGATGAGTCCGGCTTGCGCCGCGCCGAGTAGTTTGTCGCCGCTGAAGGCAACGAGGTCTGCGCCCTGCGCGATGGAATCACGAATCACAGGCTCGCCCGCGAGTCCGTGCGGGGCGAGGTCGAGGAGCGCGCCCGACCCTGCATCTTCAAAAAGCAGCAGCCCGCGTTCGTGTGCGAGCGCCGCTAACTCCACGAGCGAGGGCGCGGCGGTGAAGCCGACGATGCGATAGTTCGACGGATGGACGCGCAGGATGAGTCGCGTCCGCTCTGTGATGGCGCGTGCGTAATCGTCGAGGCGCGTCCGGTTGGTCGTGCCGACTTCGACCATCTCTGTGCCGGACTGTGCCAACACGTCTGGGACGCGAAAGTCGCCGCCGATTTCGACGAGTTCGCCACGCGAAACAACTGTCTCTCCGTCGCGCGCGAGTGCCGAGAGCACAAGCAACGCGGCGGCCGCGCAGTTGTTGACTACCATCGCCGCCTCGGCTCCTGTCAACTCCGCCAGCAACGTCTCGACGCGTGCGCCGCGTCGCCCGCGTGCGCCCGTCTCTATGTCGTATTCGAGCGTGCAATAACGCGCCGCCACGTCTGCTATCGCTTCGCGCGCTGCATCCGAGAGCGGCGCGCGTCCGAGGTTGGTGTGGAGAATGACGCCCGTCGCATTGATGACTCGACAGAGCCTCGTCGTCTCATCGCGTTCGATGGCGCGCCCCAATCTCGCGGCGGCATCGGCAAGCAACGCTTCGCGCGTCAATTCACCAGCATCTCCGTTTTCGGTACGCGATTGGAGTTCGGCGCGCAGTTCGTCTGTGACGATGCGTGCCAGCATGGTGAGGCGTTCCGCGCCCGTGCGTTCGCGCAGGGCGCGCGCCTCGTCGGTACGCAAGAGCGCATCGACGGAAGGCAGCGCGCGGAGAAGAATGTTGGAAGCGGCGTCGTCGGGCATAAGCTAAGAATTCGTGAACGGGCGTTGAAAAGACGGTCGTTGATACTCAATCAATTGCCCGCACATTCTAAGACGATAAAGGATAACTGGCTACCCGACACGCTCGACGCCGGATGCGTTCGACGAATTCCAATCCACGGCGTTGTGTTGAGAAACGACGATGGGAGATAACTATTCGTTGACTTTCCATGAAATTCATACTATTAGAACGTCCCATTTCAACAACTCCCTCGCTATGTTCCGAATAGTCTAAGGAGCCATCCATGAGAAGAACTTTCCTTTATGTCGCCGCCGCACTGATTTTCTGCATCGCGTCGCTTGTAATTTCCACGCCCGTCGCCGTCCGCACGGTCAAAGCCTCCGACCTTCAGGAAAAATGTGACGACTGTAGCATCAGAAACTTCCGACAGTTTGAGCAATGCGTGGCCGTTCACGGCGAAGCTGAACCACGCTGCTACGACCAGTACAACGAAGGCGTCGTCCATTGCTACAGGAACTTCTGCGAACAGTAGCGACACGCGCGTTCCCGCGACAATCTCCAAGTATCAAGGCCGGATATAACTGGATGTAATCGTTGCCGATGCAACGGGCGGCGAAGGTTGTGCGCCACTTGCATCGCGGCGGTGTGGCGGCGTCTGCTGCCGCAGCGTGAGAGTCTTTCGTCTCCGCGTCGCTGAATGAAATTATTGACACCTCCGTCTCCGAACGCCTAGACTCAAAGTTGCGCGCTCGTTCGATGCGCGTGTCAGGAGATACATTCCAGTGGCGATTCGTCAGAACAAATTTGCACGACAGGCGGAAGAGAGAAAGGCGCGACAGAAACAAAAAACTGGCGGCGCGCAGGACAATCAACCGACGATTGACGAGCATCTCGCACGACTCGAAGATGACATCCGCCGTCTCAAAGTGGAGTTCGACATCTTCTTCAACGGCGCGGCCAAACGCCCGCCCTACGACACCAAAAGCCGTGTCGAAACCGTCATCAAGCGTCTCGCCGACGAACGCTCGCTCTCCTACGCGCAACGTTATCTCTACAACACGCTCGTCGCGCGCTACACCGCCTTCCGCGAACTCTGGCGACGCACCATCCAGAACCGCGAGGAAGGACGCGACGCCGCGACCATCGCGCGTGCCGCCGCACACGTCGAAGCGCAAGCCGCACAAGCTGACCCTTCCACCTTCGTCTGCGCCGACGCGCACACGGACGTGCCCACCGTCAAACACCTCTACGATACGCTGCTCGACGCTAAACGAAAGTGCGGCGAGCCGGTCGATGACTTCTCCTTTTCGCGTTTTCACCGCATGATTGCCGCCAAAACCGACGCCCTCAAAGAACGCCTCGGCTGCGAGCGCGTGCGTTTCTTCGTCGATGTGCAGGACGGGCGCGTTAGCTTCAAAGCCAAAGCGGACAAATAGATACACGGACGACGGACGATAGACCATCGACGATAAAAGCCGAGCAGTTTTTCATCATCAATGGTCTATCGTATATCGTCTAGCCAGTGAGAAAAGAGAAGGGGCGCGTTGTTTGATAAACAACGCGCCCCTTCTCTTGGTGCATTCTTGCTTCTACCTTGAATGCTTAGATAGTACGCTTACCGGCTCGCAAGCGACCGTAAGCGGTCAGTGGCCTTCAAGCGAAAGCGGGGAGAAAACTCACACCTTCATCACTTTCTCGGCCTGCGGCCCCTTCGGCCCCTGTGTCACCTCGAATTCGACCGTTTGGCCTTCTTCGAGAGTCTTGAAGCCGTCGCCCTGAATGGCGCTGTAGTGAACGAAGATGTCCGAAGAGCCGGGCTGCTCGATGAAGCCGTAGCCCTTCGCGTTATTGAACCACTTGACCTTACCGGTAATTCTAGACATAGCAGACGAATCCTCCTAACGATTCGGTAAAACGGGCAAGAGAAACTCCGAAAAATTCCTCCGAAGCCCTTTTCTATGGGTTAATGCTCATGAGCCGGGTGCACGCTGTGTAGGTGGGGCGCGCGCCGTAGAACTGCATGACCAACGAAAAAAGCCCGTGCAAGGCGAAAAAGCGTCGAATAACGCGTTTTCTCACCATACACGGACTTGCAGGGGACAACTGAAACTCATTGCTGTAGTGCTTGCTAAACCTAACAAACGGACGAGGTTAAACCTCAAACCCTGCCCCTTCAAAACGACGGCGCATACTAAGCGAAACCCGCCACACTGTCAAGCGGAAATTCGCCCTTTTTGGCCTTATTGTGCGTTTTTCGACGAAAAATCGCTCTCGTCCGGCAGATAACGACGCGGGCTGACCGCCGCCTCGTTGATGCGTACTTCATAGTGGAGATGCGGCCCCGTCGAGCGTCCCGTCGAGCCGACGCTGCCCAACTGCGTGCCGCGCGTAACTTGTTGTCCTAGTTCGACATCGACGCGGGAAAGGTGGCCGTAGCGCGTTGACATGCCGTTGCCGTGGTCAACGATTACGATTTGTCCATAACCGCTCTGTGTGCCTGCAAAAGCGACCGTCCCCGTCGCCGCCGCGACCACCGCCGTGCCCCACGGCGCGGCAATATCCTGACCCGAATGAAATTCCGAAGAACCGCCGCCAAACGGGTTGCCGCGCACGCCGAAACCGTCTGTGATGCGCCCCTCGGCAGGCCAAATCGAAGGCACTCGCTCGCGTTCGCGCAAAACGCTCTCGTAGGATTGAAGTTCTTTTTCAAGAAACGCCGCGCGGTATTCGACGGCGGCGATGGTCTCTGCGTCCATCAACAGGAGCGGGCCGCCCGCGCCGCGCATGTTTTCGCCATTTTCATCCTGCTCTGTGACGCCGGACATCTCCTTGAGTCGGCGCGAGGCGTCTTCGATGGCTTCGACGCGATTTTCGAGTTGGTTAAGTTGCTGGCGCTGTTTTTCGTTTTCCTGCCGCAGACGGTTGTTTTCGCGCTCAATCCGCGCGTGAACCACCCGTTGGGCTAGCCCGTAAAAGCCGTAAAGCGCGGCGCAGCAAAGAATTACACCAACACACGCCGAGACCTTGAGCCAGCGTTTGTGGATGGAGATTTTGCGGATTCGGTTACGTGAGCGCGAGGTATGATCAACAATAAATGCGTAAAAACGGTCGTCTCTGGTCATCGAGAGGGTGTTCCTTCTTTGCGTTCCGTCCGCGCGAGAACTAGCGGGAAACCCCGCACGGATGAGCGCGAAAAGGCACTGTCTGCCGAGGGCGACGAGTGCAAAAACAAAAATTTTGGGTTCTTACTTTGCGTGAACCTGCTTGGAGATAGACAGCCCGCGAGTCCATCTTTTTTTACCGCACTAAGACAGACGAGCAAACGGGGACTGCCTGAAAGGGCTAGACCCTACCACACGAAATCGTGGATTGCAACCGCAGGAGGATGCGTCAAAACGCCGAAGCGCGATAACTAAAAGGCTCACCGTCGTGGCACGCGCCGCGCGCCGTAGGTGAGCCTTTTGTTTGATTCCGTGCTGTTTTGTGTTCGGTCTTTCGAGCCGACGTTAAATATCTTCGACCTCGCGGCGACGACGCCCGCGCCCGCGCAACATCGAAAGCGCAATCAACAGGAACAGGCCGACGAAGGCGATGATGAGCGCCATCTTGACGGCAAACATCAGAAAGCCGACGAGGGCGATGAGTTGTTTGAGCAACATGATGACGAGAGCAATAATCGTCACGATGCCACCCCATTTGCCAGCCGTGTAAAGAAGTGCAGACATTATTAATTCTCCTACTTGCTGAAAACTTCCGACGCTTTCGCGTCTCCTCAACCATCGAATTTCAAGTGCGCTAGTTCTCCGCGTGCGCTCCGGTCGTCGGGTCAATCATAACAGAGAGCGGGGCGACAGAGCGAGACGGAAGCGCGTCAGTCTCATGTGTGCGCTCCGGCGTCTACTGCCCACGCGCTTATCCGTTTACGTCTCCATCTAAATTCGCGGCTCGACAGGCCAGATGCTGCTGTTGTCGCGCGCAGAAACCTGCGTGATGAGTTCGCTCGTTCCGCCGAAGCGCGTCGCGTCGCCCATGAGCGGCGCGCTTCCGATGACGGAAGGCGGCGGGCGCATGTGGTCGAAGGCGGGTGTGTCGCGGCGTTTGTGTCGAAAGCGCAGGAAATCAAAGAGCATGTATGCGCCTAAGAGTACGAGCACGACGGGGAGAAACTGTTTGACGGGCAAACGCACGCCGAACATAGTGTGGAGCAGAAAGACCGTGCCGAGCGAGATGAGCACGACCGCCCATGCGAGCGGGTTGCCGTAGAGACGACGCGCGATGGCATCCGATTCGGCGTCGGGCGCGAGTCCTGCGCGGATGAGTTGCGACGTGCGGAAGGCGTCAACCGCTGCGAAAAGCCATGTGCCCACCACGCCGAGTACGAAGAATGCCGTGCCGTCCGTGACGGTCGCCATCTGAAAGAAACTGGCGAAGATGGTGAAATGAACGAGCGCCTTCGAGGTTTGCCCGTTGTAGGCTGCGCCGAGACCAGGAACAAGAAACGAAAGAAGAAGCGAAACGAACGGCGAAGTTTTGCGACGTAGGGCGGGCGGCGCGGCGGCGCGCGTCTGCTGTTGCGCGTGTTGTTGCTGAAGAAGTTCGACGCCCGTGACGATACAGTCCTGACAGTAGGGAAACCCGCGTATGCGATGGTCGCATGCCGGACAGAGCGGTTTGGTGCAACGACTACAATGCACCACCGCCCGGTTCATGATGTGGTATGCACAGTTCATCGGCTTTCCCGTTTCACCCGACTTTACGCTTCTCAAAGTTCCGCCGCTTGCTCGTTTCAATTAACTACTCGATTCCTTCGCACGACGATTCTGGCGTCACGCAATCCCCGTCGTGCTATTTCTGCTTCGGCTCGGACGACTGTTGCCCGTCGTTTGCGGCGGGCGCGTTCGTGGGAGGTTGCGTGTTGGCGTCGCCGTTGCCAGTCGTCGTGTTGTTCGCAGGCTTTTCTCCGCGCAAGCTATCGGTGACGCGTTTGAGGTCGTCGGAGAGCGCGGCGCTGCGTGCGGTGTTTGCGCCGTGCTCGTAGGTTTGCGCGGCGATGCGTAGACTGGCGCGGTACATGCCGCCGATGGAGCCATCGTCGGAGATAGTGCTTGTTCCGACGACGACGGCAATCAAGACCATCGTGGCGACGGTGGCAAGTTGCGGCGACACCACCACGTCGAGCCATGAGCGCAACCATTCAGCGATTTGCGCGTGCCACGGAGCGCGGACGAGTTTGGCTTCGGTCGTGCCGAGCGTGGCTTGCAGGATTCTCGCGTGGAGTCCGGCGGGCACGGCGCGTTCGATACTTATGTATGAGTAGCAAGCGCCGATGGCGCGCACGACGTGGCCGGGGAGTTCGGTGCAGTTGGCGCAGAGAGCGGCGTGGCGTTCCCAACGATGAAAGAGTGGTGCGGGCAAGAATCCGTCGAGGTAATCGGTCAGGTGCGCTTCAAACTCTTCGCAGGTCATCGCCGTTTCGGGCGCGGTCTGCATCAGGATGCGTGCTTCGAGTTCGTGCGATGGTTGGGGGACGGGGGCAATCCGGCATTCAAGGATGGTGTTTTTAACTTCACTCAAAAGCTCATGGCAGAGCGGGCAACGCAAAGCGTGTTCGGCAAAAGCGCGTCCCTCCTCGGCAGCGAGCGTGCCATCCAGATAATCGGTTAAGCGTTCTTCAAATTGAGCGCAAAGCATGTCTCTCTCGTTTCTCCCCTCCCCTTGTCTTCTACTTTTCTACATCATCCGCCCCTTTTAGAAGATGACGATTATTAAACAACCGGCGGAACCCCGTAGCCCCGATTTGTTCCGCTTAACTGACAACGACGAAAACCGTTCTTCTCTTTAAGCGTCGCTCATGGCGACGACGCGCATACGGCGCAGGATTTTCGCCAGTTCGATGCGACCTCGATTGATGCGCGACTTGACCGTGCCTTCCGGTATCTTCAGGAGGTCAACTATCTCTTGATAGCTCAACTCTTCGATGTCGCGCAGGATCACGCAGGTGCGTAAATCCGTCGGCAGTTTGTCAATTCCGGCCTGCACTTGCGTGCCGAGTTCGCGCCGTTCGAGTTCCTTCTGCGGCGAGCCGCCCGACGCGTGAAGGTGATATGTGTGCCCTTCGAGGTCTTCGGCGTGCGTGTCTTGCGGCGCACGCTGACGGCGGCGATAGTCGTCGATTATCAAATTGCGCGCGAGGCGCATCAGCCAGTTTTGCAAGTCGCCCTGCTTCGGGTCGTACTGTTCGAGCGAACGATAGACGCGGACGAAGACTTCCTGAGTTAAATCTTCGGCGGCGTCTGTGCGCGAAGTGAAGCGGTAGGCGAGATTATAAATCCGTCGCGAGTAAGTCGAGACAATCTCTTCCCACGCCGCGCCGTCACCCGCGCGACACCTTCTGACCAACTCCGCCCCGTCGCTACTGACGCTCAAAGCTTTTGCTGCTCCCACCTCGCGCCCCTCTCCGTGTGCCGTCGGGGTCAAAAAAACAGCAACCCGCGACAGGTGGCAACCCCCTCGACATTCGGGCTTTACGAGGAATGATTGGCGAAAGTTCCCGCCGCTCACCTGAAATTACCGATGCCGGACGCCGCGCCGTGCCCGAAACCTTTCGGAGTCTCGCCTTGCGCCCTCCTAGCGAACTATTATAGCCTTGCGTTTGCTGCAAGATATTGTGGCGATTCGTCCGGCGCGCGTCAACCGCGACGGGCAAAAACGGCGGCGAGACACCGGCGACGCACGCAATCGTTAGCAAACGACGCCCGCAATTTGTCGGTACGAGAACTCTTATCCTTTGCGTAAATATCTAAAATTCGCCGCGCTCTGCCTGCTGGCCGCGCTCGTCCTTTTCTGGTTCGGCAGGAACCTCAACTGGAACGAAGTTTCGGAAGCCATCCGACGTGCCGACGTGCGTCTGATTGCGGTGGCGTGTCTCTTTGTTTGCTTAACCTATTTTTTGCGTGCGCTGCGCTGGCGCGCACTGCTCGCGCCGCTCGCGCCGGAAACTTCGCTGCGCGAATTATTTGCGGCGACCACCGTGGGCTTCGGTGCGGTCTTTCTCATCGGTCGTGCGGGCGAAGTCGTCCGACCCGCGTTTCTGCCCTTGCGCGAGCCGCGCGTGCGTCCGAGCGCGTCTTTTGTCACGATTGCCGTCGAACGCATCTACGACATGTCAGCCATCGTCGTGTTGTTTGCCGCCAATCTGCTCGTCTTTCGCGCGCCAGGAGGCGACGCGGCGGCCTACGCGCGCGTGCGACAAGCGGGGTTGCTGCTGTTAATCGGCGCGGTGGCGGGCATCGCCGCGCTCGTCTGGTTCCGGCGACGCGCAGATGTGGTGGTCGGCTGGCTCGAAGGATTACTCACACGCGCGCCGCGCGTCGTGAATCGCGTCGGGCGAATCGCGACGGGACTTCTCGCGCAGTTGGCGCGTTCGCTCGGCGTCCTGACGGATGCGCGCGAACTGTTGGTAACGGTCGGCCTGACGGCTCTGCTGTGGGGTTCGATTGCGCTCGCCAATTTTCTCGTCATGCGCGCTTTCGGTTTGGGGTTGGGTTTGAGTGCGGCGGTCTTTGTGATGGGCTGGTCGCTGGTCGGCTCGCTGGTGCCGACGCCGGGCGGCGCAGCCGGAACCTTTCATGCCGCGACCGCCGCCGGACTCATCTTTCTCGGCATCGCACGCCCCGAAGCGGCAGCCATCTCCATCATCCTGCATCTGGTGGTCTTCGCGCCCGCGCTCTTTTTCGGTCTCTACTATTTCCTACGCAGCGACGTGAGCCTCGCGCGCCTACGGCATCTGATGTCAACGGAAGATGACGACGGCGTGGCGGCGAAGCCTGCTGGCGTCGCGACATCGGAAGTTGCCTGAATATTGGAGTCGCAACGGGCAGAGAGAGCGCATTTGCTGTTACACTTATCGCAGCGCACTTGCTGCGACGCTTGTTGTTAAGAAGTTGTTGATTTGTCAGAGGTTCAGGGTATTAGCTTTTTCGACGGAAGCCTTTTCAATTTCGCTGGGCGGGAGTGGGACACATGAAATGTCCATTCTGCGGTTATCTGGAAGACAAGGTGGTGGATTCGCGCGAGTCGCGCGAGGGCGAGGCGATTCGCCGTCGGCGCGAGTGCTTGCGTTGCGAGCGGAGGTTTACGTCGTATGAACGCATCGACGAAATCCCGTACATGGTCATCAAAAAGGACGGGCGGCGCGAGCCGTTCGACCGCAATAAGGTGATGGCCGGGCTGCTGCGCGCCTGCGAGAAGCGTCCCATTCCTTCTGCTAAACTGGACGCTATCGTCAATTCGATTGAGAAGTACGTGCAGGAATCGCCGGAGCGCGAACGCCCGACCAGTAAAATCGGTGAGATGATTATGCGTCGGCTCAAGGAACTCGACAAAGTGGCTTACGTGCGTTTCGCTTCCGTCTATCTCGAATTTGAAGACGTGACGGAGTTCATGCACGAACTAAAGACGCTGGTGCGGAAACGCTCCGACGGCAAATAACGTAGTAATGACTAAACCAGTAGCGACAGCCGGACTTGAGCGGATTGAGTTGGAGCGTTTGCGCCGCCGTGTGGAACACCTGTTCGCGGCGTTGCATGAGGCGGCAGAGGAAGCGGCGTTGTCTGTGCCGGGCAAGATTGTGCCGCCGGTTGATTTGTGCGAATCGGACGACGTGGTGACGGTGCGCTTGGAGATGCCGGGCGTGCCCGCCGAGTCGATGGAAGTGTTGCTGACGAGCACGCAACTGCGCGTCGTCGGCAGGAAAAAAAAGAGTGCAACGCGCGGTCGCCTTGTGCATCTATGTTCTGAAAGAAGTTACGGACATTTTAGCCGCACCGTTGCTCTGCGCTGGCCTGTCAGCGTGCGCGAAGCAACCGCCACGCTCGCGCACGGCGTGCTTACTGTGCGCCTGCCGAAACTAAAGGACAGACGCGGCGCGGAGTTTAGAATAACCGTCAACAGTGAGGAGTGACGGTCGAAAGGATTGATTCATTTGACGAATTGGCTCATTTGATTCATTGATTTAATCACGCGATGATTCAATGAACCGATAATGAAATGAATCAATCACAGTTAAAATTATGCCTGCAATCACAAACATGACAGAGGGGTTGGAAGTCGCCGCCGACGACGCGGCGCGTGGCGAGCAGCAATTTCAGATTCCGCCGATGCTGCCCATCCTGCCGTTGCGCGACATCGTGATTTACCCATTCATGATCGTGCCGTTGTTCGTCTCGCGCGAGAAGTCGATTCGCGCGGTGGACGAGGCGCTCGGCGAGAACCGCATGATTCTGCTCGCTTCGCAGAAAGACCTCGACAAAGAAGAACCGACGGGCGAAGACCTCTACGGCGTCGGCACGGTCGCCGTCATCATGCGGATGCTCAAACTCCCCGACGGACGCATACGCATACTCGTCCAGGGACTCTCGCGCGCACGCATCGAAGCCGTCGAGGAGGTTGAATACCTGCGCGCGCATCTGAGCGTCGTACAGGAGACGCCCGCGCCGGAACGCTCGCTGGAAGTCGAAGCGTTGGTCAGAAACGTCCGCGCGTCGATGGAGAAGGCCGCGAATCTCGGCAAAAACATCTCGCCCGAAGTGATGGCGATTGTCGCCAACTTGGACGAACCCGGACGACTCGCAGATCTCGCCGCGTCGAATCTCGAATTGAAGGTTGAAGACGCGCAATCCGTGCTCGACATCGCCGACACGACGGCACGCCTGCGTCGCGTCAACGACCTGTTGAATAAAGAGATTGAAGTCCTCACCGTGCAGCAGGAAATCAACACGCAGGCGCGCGCCGATATCGACCGCTCACAACGCGAGTTTTATCTGCGTCAACAACTCAAGGCCATTCAGTCGGAACTCGGCGAGGGCAACGAACTCGCGGAGGAAATCGCGCAGTTTCGTGAAAAGATTGAGGCCGTCAAAATGCCTAAGGCCGCCGAAGATGAGGCCTTGCGTCAACTCAAAAAACTCGAACGCATGCACCCCGACGCAGCCGAGACGGCGACGCTCAGAAATTGGATGGAGATTATGACCGACCTTCCGTGGTCGAAATCTTCAAAAGACAATCTCGACTTGCAGAAGGCCGAGCAGATTTTGGACGAAGACCACTATGGTCTCGAAAAGGTCAAAGAACGCATCCTCGAATCGCTCGCCGTCAGGAAGTTGAAGGAGAAGCCGAAGGGGTCAATCTTGTGTCTCGTTGGCCCGCCGGGCGTCGGCAAAACCAGTCTCGGACGTTCCATCGCACGCGCGCTCGACCGTCGTTTCGTGCGTCTCAGTCTGGGTGGCCTGCATGACGAGGCGGAGATTCGCGGGCATCGTCGCACCTACGTCGGCGCGATGCCGGGGCGCATCATTCAAGCTCTGCAACAGGCGGCGACCAACAACCCGCTCATCATGCTCGACGAGATTGACAAGGTGGGCGCGGATTTTCGCGGTGACCCATCCTCGGCGCTCCTCGAAGTGTTAGACCCGGAACAGAATAACTCCTTCCGCGACAACTATCTGGGCGTCACGTTCGACTTGTCCAACGTCATGTTTATGACGACGGCCAACGTGCTCGACACGATTCAGGCCGCTCTGCGCGACCGCATGGAAGTGATTCGTCTCGCGGGTTACACGGAGGAGGAGAAACTCGAAATCGCGCGCCGACACCTCCTGCCCAAGCAGATGGAGGAGAACGGCATCACCCCGAAACACCTACGCATCTCGAAGCCCGCGCTCGCCGCCATCATTTTGCAGTACACGCAGGAGGCGGGTTTGCGTCAACTCGAACGCGAAATCGGCACGGTCTGCCGCAAGGTGGCGCGTCGCATCGCGGAAGGAAAGCAGGAAGCCCTGAGCGTCACGCCGAAGAACGTGCATGAGTTTTTGGGCGCGCCCAAGATGTTTCCCGACGAGATTTTGAAGAAAGACCAGATTGGCGTCGCCACGGGACTCGCGTGGACAGCCGTCGGCGGCGACGTGCTCTTTATCGAAGCCCTCCGGTCGAAGGGCAAAGGAAATCTCGTCCTCACCGGACAACTCGGCGACGTGATGAAAGAGTCGGCGCAGGCCGCCTATTCTTACGCCAAATCGCGCGCCGTCTCGCTCGGCATCCCCGAAGACGATTTCTCGAACTACGACCTCCACATACACATCCCCGAAGGCGCGATTCCGAAAGACGGCCCTTCCGCCGGAATTACGCTGGCGACGGCGATGGTTTCCTCTCTCGCGCAGCGCCCCGTCCGCAAAGACGTGGCGATGACAGGAGAAATCACACTTCGAGGGAACGTTTTGCCAGTCGGCGGCGTGAAAGAGAAAGTGCTGGCGGCGCGGCGTGCGCGCGTCACGAAAATTATCTTGCCCGCGCTCAACCGACGCGACATGGACGAAGTGCCGAAAGAGCTTTTCGGCGACATCAAATTCGTCTTCGTCGAGCACGTCACGGAGGTGTTTCAGGAGGCTTTGAAGGACAAAGTGCCGACGCCTGCGCCGCGCGTCGAGCGTCCGCCGCGACTGCCGCAGGCGGCCTCCGCGCCGTAGGTCGCGGGCGGCTCTAAGTTGTGTCTTTTCAGTAGTTAAGATGTGAAAATTTCTTGCGCTGACCGCACAACCCGCCGCCTCCCCACAGCATCTATTAACTACTCCTGATGAAGCGGTTTTGGATGGAAAAAACGCCCGCTTCGTCTTTTCTATCAATCGGATAGAGTTTGACATGCGCTCGCGCCGTGTGATAGTTATGGAGACTGCTCGACGGCTCAATCTCAGAGTCAGGAGCCTTCCAACGAGATTCGGTTCATAAACGCAATTATTAACCCCTCGCTGAAATCATAGTGGATGCCGCTCGCGTGGCCTTGTGGAACAGGTCGCCATTGTGGATTCGCTTCAAGCTGATAAGGAGAACGACCACTTGAAGACTCCGAGCCTTCCCCGTTTGTTCGCCCACGCTGCACTTGTCGCAACGTTTGTCGTCCCCGCCAACCTCTTGGCACAGACCCCCTCGGCTTCTATCCTCCGCGATACGCCCAACGAAATTGAGCGCGAAGACCCCCGCGTGCAACAAGTTATCGCACGCGCCGAGAACCATTTCAAACAGGGCAAGCTGAATCTGGAAGACAACAAACGCGAGCAAGCGCGCGACGAGTTCGACAAGGCGGTGGACACCGTTTTGGAATCCGGTTTGGACGTGCGCGCACACGCGCGCCTGCGTGATTACTATCTCCAACTGGTTGAGCGCGTCTACCGCGAAGAGGTTCCGCTGCAACAGTTACAGCCGCAGACCACGGTCGGAAACGTCGAGATTGCGAAAGCCTCTCTGCAGGACGGCGGCGCAGCCGCGACGGCGGCGCAAAATCCGCCGCAAGTCGGTTTCCGCGAACAGAAATTTGAGCCGTCGCCGCTCGATGAGTTGAGCAAACTCGTCTTGACCGAGGAAGAAAAGACCGTCTCGCCGGAGAAGGTGGCGCAACTCGAACAGGAAATCAACACGGTCGATTTCAGATTCCGCTCCAACGCGCTCATCCAGCAGTTCATTAACTACTATCAGGGACGCGGGCGCGGCACAATGGAGTCGGGTTTGCGTCGTTCAGGTCGTTACATGAAACTGGCGCGACAGATTTTCCGCGAAGAAGGCGTGCCGGAAGACATCGCTTGGCTCGGACAGGTGGAAAGCGCGTGGCGTCCCACGGCGCGTTCGTGGGCGGCGGCCTCCGGCCTCTGGCAGTTCATTCCGAGCACAGGCTCCGAGTATGGCCTGCGTCAGACCGCCTGGGTTGACGAGCGCAACAGCATCGAGAAAGCGACGCGCGCCTCGGCTCGCTATTTGAAACATCTCGCCAACTATTATCGAGGCAACTGGGAACTCGCGCTCGGCGCGTACAACACCGGCCCCGGCAACATCGACCGTGGTATTCGTCGCGGTGGCGCAGCCGATTTCTGGGCGGCTTATCCCTACATCGCGCAGGAGACGCGCAACTACGTTCCAAACATTCTCGCAACCATCATTATTGCGAAAAACCCCGAAAAATACGGCTTCGGCCACGTCCGACCGGAAGCGCCGCTCTCGTTTGACCGCGTGAGCGTGCCATCGGCGACGAGCCTGCAACTTATCGCGAGCCTGACCGACACCAGCGTCGATGTCGTCCGCAATCTCAACCCGCAACTGCGTCGCGACGTGACGCCGCGCGGCGAATCCTACGTTCTTCTCGTTCCGCCCGGACGCGGCAAACAACTCGTCGCGCTCCTCAAGCGGATTCCGGTTGACCGTCGCGACACGGTGGCGCGCACCATCAATGTCTCGCCCGGCGAAAGCATTGAAGCCGTCGCCGCGCGCACGGGCACCAACGTCGCGCAACTTCAGGCGTGGAACAACGGCGTGGATTTGAGCAGCGGCGGCAAAATCGTTGTCCCGACGGGTTCAAATCTCAAGTTGGCGGGCATGACACGCACGCGCGGCAACACCGCGCCCGCCGGGAGCAGCCTCGTTACCTATCGCGCCAAACGCGGCGAAACCGTGGCGCAAATCGCCACGCGTTACGGCGCGTCGGTGGAAGAGGTGGCGAAGCTGAACGGCGTCGCCGCTAACGCGCAGTTGGAACAGGGCAGGGAGATACGGATTCCCTCGCAGGGCAACGGAGGCGCGTCATCGCGTCCGGCAGCGCGTCGCCGCTAGCATTCGAGCCTTTTCGGAGACACGCCGGAACGGTCACACAGATGAGCGCGCTTTCAACTCCCCAAGTTGAAAGCGCGCTCCTTGTTTTTCAAACCCAAGTTTTACAAACCTAAACGAGTTCGCCGCCCACTATCACGCCAGAGCAAATTGCTTCCACTTAGATTGGGTTCGCCCCACGCGTTCGATTTAAGTGGCACTCTGACCACGATGAACGGGGGCGAACCTCTATGCTGTTTAGGACACAATCGGCGGCGGTCTACGGCATTGATGCAGACTTGGTTGACATCGAAGTTGATTTGACGCCCGTGCGCGGCGAGACGGATTCACCTTCTTCCGTCACCATCGTCGGGCTACCAGACCTCGCCGTGCGCGAATCGCGCGAACGCATCCGCGCCGCCATCAACAATAGCGGCTTCTTCTTTCCCTTTCACAAGACGACCATCAATCTCGCGCCCGCTGACGTACGCAAAGAGGGCGCGAGTTTCGACCTCCCGATTGCGCTCGGCATCCTCGGCGCAAACGGCGACCTCGCCGCAGTGGACAGCCTCGGCGAAACGCTGTCAGTCGGCGAGTTGTCGCTGGACGGTCGCGTGCGCGCGATTCGCGGGGCGTTGTCAATTGCGCTCAAGGCGCGCGAAGTGGGCGTCAAGTGGCTGCTGTTGCCGGAGGAGAATGCGAAGGAAGCGGCGGTGGTGGCGGGCGTCGGCGTCTACGCGGTCGGAGATCTGCGCGGCGCAGTCGAACTACTGTCGGCGCTTCGCGGCGCAAAGACGGAGGACGCGCCCGCGCCGCTCGAAGTCGATTTGTCCGCCATTCTCGCGCCGCAGAGTCATAGCGGAGTTGATTTCCGCGAAGTGCGCGGGCAGTTGGCGGCCAAGCGTGCGCTTGAAGTGGCGAGCGCGGGCGCGCACAACATCCTTATATTCCGGGCAGAAATCCGGCGTATTTAGTTTTACGGTGTTCTCGATAGGTGTAAATTTGAGCACCACTGCTTCGGCTTGAGTTTGTGACCTGAGCTATGCTTGGCAAGCCCGCCGCCTTTAGGGGTAGAAGCGGTGGGCTTCATTTTCTGTTTCAATTAAGATTGAAGAAAAAGCTAGAAGTAACTATCATATTATGGTATGTTCTACCGTTCTCATATTTCAATTTACCTCTTTCCGCTTTGAAGCTATGAGCCAAAGTTTCAAAACAATCTATTTCTCTGACTTCCCCGCCGAATCATCCAACAAGAAAAACCTTACGTTAGCATTCTCAAACAAAGATGCAGAGGTATATGAAACTTTTAAGACATTATCAAGTCAAGAACTCCGTGAGGTATTAGGTCATCCTACATTCGGTTCTTTACAACAGGCAGCAGACAAAGAAGGTATAGCAGTAAATACGTATTGCCTTCGCCTTCTACGGATGGCTACTGTGGCAGGTTATCCACGGATTCAGCCAAAGCCTCCTAATCTAACTGCGCGACCGTTGCCATTATTCGAGCCTATACAAACAACTTTTCGCGGTGGACAAACAGAACCCCTACATGATTGGTTTCCATATCTTGAAGGTTACTCGCCGCAGTTCGTTGAGCAAGTGATACATGAGTTTGCTCCGAACGCAGCGTCCATATTAGACCCTTTTGCAGGAGGAGGTACGACTCCTCTGACCGTGGCAGGCCTCGGGCGACAAGCTTACTACTGTGAACTAAATCCGCTTCTTCAGTACCTGATAGAAGTTAAGACTATTGCATTAACGGCAGAGCATAAGGCGCGTCTTAAGTGGAGTGCTCATCTCCGAACCTTGGCCCAACAAATCAATAAGTCAATCGAAGATACGATGCCTGATGAGCAATTGAAGGTAGCTTATACAAGCACCTTTGGTAGTAGCAGCTTTTTTGATAGTCAGACATTCAATCAAGTCTTGTGCATGCGTGCGTTCATAGATGAACTAGCGTGTGCTGAGCCATTCGTGGCACGTTTTCTCATGGTTGCGGTTCTTTCAAGCTTAATCCCTTCCTCACTTCTGATTCGGCGGGGAGATGTTAGATTCAGGATTAAAAGTGAGGAAACGCGTCGCAGTAATTTTATGCTTGCTGTTAAGAGTCAATTGTTACTCATGGCAAATGACCTTGAGCGGATTTCTCTAATATCTAAACACCCAGAATTGATATGCGAGAATGCACGATATTTGGAGAGCCTACCTCTGCTTGATATTGACACCGTGTTAACTAGCCCACCTTACCTTAATGGGACTAATTACTTTCGCAATACAAAAGTCGAACTGTGGTTTTTACGCTGTTTAGGTAAAGCTCCTGATTTATCCGCCTTTCGGCACAGGGCAATCACAGCTGGTATCAATGATGTTACTGTAGGCAAAACCATAACGGATGATTTGCCCCAGAGTATTAGGAATGTCGTTAAGCGATTGGAGGAGTGCGCCTATGATATGCGTATTCCGTTAATGGTAGCTAGCTATTTTGCGGAGATGAATCTAGTTTTTAATGGCCTCAAGAGACATTTTACTAAAAGTGGTACTTTGCTGATTGATATTGGCGATTCGTCTTATGCGGGTGTTCATGTTCCGACGCATTCTCTACTTTCAGAGTTATTAACCGTTCACGGCTTTACTTTTGAGCGTGAGGTTGTCCTTCGCCGTCGTATGTCGCGTAGTGGTGAGCCTCTTCAACAATTCCTTTTAGTATTTCGCGCTCCTAAACTACGCAACACAAGAGAAACGCTCCCTTCATTAGACCGCGAGATAGCGCGTAATTGGATGCGATTCAAAAAGAACTTGCCGCATCAACAGGGAGATTATGCAAAACGAAATTGGGGACATCCTCTTCACTCTCTATGCTCATATCAAGGCAAAATGAAGCCTGCTTTGGCAGCGCACCTCGTCAAGACTTTTGTTCCTCGCGGTGGGCGATTTTTGGATATATTTTCTGGCACAGGAACTATTCCCTTTGAAGCAGCTTTGCATGGTGCGCGTTCATGGGGCTTTGAAATCAGCCCTGCGGCATTTCACATTTCAAACGCTAAGTTAGGCAGGCACGATGCAGAAGAATGTGAACGGCTCATAAAAACACTTGAACTAACTTTACAAACAGACGATGTAACGGAAGATGAACTGAAAGCAGCAAAGGAAATCAGGTTTAATGGTGTGCTTCCTGATTATTTCGCGCCAGAGACTTTCCGAGAGATACTAATAGCACGCCGATATTTCTTGCAGAATCCGCCGCAAACTTCATCTGAATCTCTTGTTTTTGCATCTCTGTTACATATTCTTCATGGCAACCGACCTTATGCACTTAGCCGCCGTTCGCATCCAATTACCCCATTTGCTCCTACAGGGCTTACAGAGTATCGCTCACTGATACGTTCATTGCGGGAAAAAGTAAATCGGAGTCTTGGAGTAGAGTATCCAAAGGAATTTCTCGCAGGAGAGACATTATTGCAAGACGCAACTTCATGGTGGCCTCAAGAGGTAAACGAATTAGATGCCATTATTACATCGCCACCATTTTTCGACAGCACGCGCTTCTATTTAGCAAACTGGATGAGATTATGGTTTTGCGGTTGGGAGTGGTTGTCTTTCCGCACACAGCCACTAGCGTATGTTGATGAGCGACAAAAGACTAGCTTTGAAATTTATAACTCGATTTTTCGTCAAGCGAGAGAGAGACTAAAAGCCGGTGGTGTATTTGTGCTTCATCTTGGCGAGAGCCGAAAATGTAATATGGCCGAGGCTTTGCGTCAGAAAGCATCGCGCTGGTTCAGAGTTCTTGATGTCTTTTCTGAGAGCGTTGCCCACTGCGAATCACATGGCATACGCGACAAAGGAACAGTAACATCTCATCAATATCTTGTGCTCGGCTAGTAGCTAGCTTGTTAGGATGTAGTCCTAAGAGCTTTATCTGCTTGACGCACCCAGATAGGTGAGATTGTTTTTGTCGTCTTAAAATAATCAAATCCTGTATCTCGTAAAATTCGATTCCTTAATTTGATAAGGTCATCCATATACGCGCTATACTTTGTCAGGAGATTTTCAACTTTGCTAGGTGTTCTCAAAATCTTCAGGGCATCAGGGTTGTATTGAGGAGTACCGGCAAGAAGTTCATAGTCAAATCCAGTCATAACGGACAACCGCCTCAACTCATTCTGGTTGTAATACTGAGAAGGCCACTTGCCAGACTTCTCTCCATTATGTAGTCGGCAAAGCAAAGTGGCATTCTCAGTAGTTAGAGGCCATAGATAGACTGCTGGGAGAGTATGGTCTAGGGGGCGTTCCTTAGGGTCTGTAACTTTGCTTAAGTCTTTGCCACATTTGAAGCACTTATAATCGTATCGTTCATGAACCTTCGCACTATCAATTTTCTGCCCTGCCGCCAAGTCAATATATAAACGTCGCTTTTGTGCCGCATCACGGTGCTGGTCTGTGATACGCGTTTGATTCTTAATATTATTGTAGATGCCTTTGCACAGTCGGCATTCGCCCTGTCGGCCAGACTGCCTACTGCCATGAACAGTAAATAGGTCGAGCGGCTTCATCGTATTACAGATGATGCAATATTTATACTCCTGTGCCTCTGATATGTAAGTCGCATGTGGAACTATGAACTCGCCAATTTCGATAATTGAACCATCATTCTTGTTCGTTAGCGCGTAATCGTAAAACTTTGAATCATATTCTGTTCCCATTTCAAATCCGCATTGAGGGCAAGCGAACTCATACTCTTCTATCAATTCATCTTTACGCTTGAAGATAAATTCCTGACACTCGCTATTCAAACATTGGAATCCCTTAAAAACGACATCCCCCATACCTTTAACATGCTTTGCGCGAACCTGATTGGTTTTTGAAACCTCAGTGTAAGCCTTGCGTCTAGCCATGACTTCAACCCCCTAAGCCATTCTGAATGAATGTAACTAGCAAGCGGCCACGGCCTTACACCTTTTCGCCCAGAAGGACAGTAGCAGTGGCCCGTAGAAACAAAGATTAGCTTAATGAAGGGGGTCGGTACAATTGAAGATTTAGAAGCAGCCCTTTTGTCTATATGCCCGCCTTTTATAGTTCTGTGGGTTTATAATAGTTCCAGCATTAAAGGCGAAGGCATATTTACTCACCGCGCACAAGGTCTCGCGGTTGCATTCCAGAGTTATTATGGGGTGTAGAAACTCGTTCGCTTCAGGCAGTAGCCCTTTCACAAATCCAAAACCACACTTTGATTTATGTGGCAGATGAGAGCACTGAAGGTTAGCGAGTCTTGCGCCGCCTAGTAGGTTGACCTTTTCATGTTGCACAAAAATTATCAGCGCATCGTAACCCTAGTTCTTCTTGCAGATACTCCGCCTACGGGGTACGGGTGGCGTCCTCATAGTCAGAAGATTCTTGTGCCGTGTGCGAAGCAAGTATGCGAGCGATTGATGCGTTAGGCCGAGCCTTTTAGCGGCGCGTGTAATGCTGCCTTCTTCGGCCTCTAACGCTTCTGCAATGTGCTTCGATTCGTATGCCAGAACTGCGAGAGGTAAAGAGAAGTTCTTGTCACGCCGTTTGCTACCGGAGAGGCGTCTTGCCACGATGCCCGCGCACGCGCGGAGTCTCGCTATATCTTCGGCGTCTTGCGTGCTCTTGAGCATTTCATCGGCGCGACGATATACGTCCGAAAGTTCGCTTTCCGAAAGGCGCGTTATCCCGTGTTCTTCGATGAGCGTTAAGGCTGCCAGCCCCGCATTAGAGAGCGCACCGGAATCTTGAGCGATATTGATTGCACGGCGCAGAATGTTAATCGAACCGTCATAGACACCGAGCCGCGCCCATGCGACGCCCTGTATCGCAAAGGCATCTGCGAGCAACGCCGCTTCGCCTCCTCGCTCTAACGTCTGAATGACGCTCGCTATCACGCGATTTGCTTCACGATACCGATGCTCTGCGACAAGCACACGCGCCCGCGTTTCATTCACTTGTGCCAGTAGCCCATCATCTTCCAATTTCTCTAACAGTCTTGCGGCGCGGTAAAGATGCTCATGTGCTTCTTCGTAGCGTGTGAGTTTATAAAGCAGCATGGCAAGGTTATTGAGATTGATAGCGCAGTATCGCTCATGCTTGGCCTGTTCGTAGTGATAGATAGCGGCGGTAAATTCGATAATGGCTCGGTCAGCATAATCGGCGCGGCCTTCGGCAGTCGCCAGCCTTCGTAAGACCAAAGCCATTTGACCGTGCCATCTACCCTTGAGCGCATCGCCGCAACTTTCAAAAAACGACTCTGCTTCTTTCAGCACATGCCATGCGTCGTGATAGCGTCCCGTCCAAATTTCGACAAGTGTGTGACGGATTAAGATTTTAGCTTTTAGTTCGGCGTCTTTTTCTTCCAGCCCTTTGACTGCTTCTTCTAAAACCACGCGAGACTCATCATAAGAACCGAGACGGAAGTAGCACATGCCAAGTTCGTACTGTGCTTCTGATACCTTAGAGCGTTGGCCTTGTGAATTGAATTTGCGGAGTGCTTCTGTGAGTAAGTCTTTAGCCTTCTCTTGTGCGCCCGAAGTTTGATGGACGCTGCCAAGCCAACCCGATAAGACGCCGCATTGCAGCAACACTTCGGCGGCAGTAAGAATCGCCAACCCTCTCAATTCCGGTCGTTGCCCCGTGCCTTGCCACACGTCGCCTAATGCCTCCCGTGCGGCTTCGTATTGCCCCGTGTGAGTAAACTCCGCAGCCAGGCGGCAACGCAATAAGGCGCGTCTATCCGGCGTCAATGCGGGATTATCTAGCTGATTGAGTTTATCATCTGTCAGTTTCATGTGAGGGTGTGCCTTTCTCGCAAGATGCAACATTCCTTGCATACACGTTAAAACCGCCGCCCATCAATAAGATGCGGCGGCGACTCCGGTTAAACTCCATAAATCGAAAGGGAAAATATGCGAAGAACTATCAGAATTTCCGTGCTGACATTGCTACTGGCTTGCTCCGTCCACGCGGGCGACATACCGAACGGCGTTACTACGCCCCCACCCCCGCCCCCGCCAACTGCCAGTGATACGGCAGAAACGACGGACGGCGACATACCGAACGGGATTACAAGCACGGCGTCAGAGGTTGTCTTAACTCTGCTTCAAAGCGTGCTCGCGCTACTCTAAATAGCCCGCTTTCAGACGATAAAACCAAGCTGCTTTAGTCGAACATGGCGGCTTAGTATTTGTGTGTTTAGAGAGCGTCCGAAGTGCCGAAATGTCCGACGAGGTTGACACTTACGGCGCGAGAGTAACGCGTTGCAATCTGTATTGCAACAGATTTTTCAGTTATAACCATCTTGGCTAGTGCGTCAGTTTCAATGTTGAGCATTTGTGTTGCCGATAAAGAGCAGTCGTGATATAAGCCGCTGCACGCTAAGGAGGCAACTCAGATTGAGTCCTGCTACTTTCCTCATCATCCTCGGCATCGTCCTGTTTTTTGCAACGTGGGGCGGCATCAGATTATGGAGTCCCCCTCGAAAAGATGCGCCGGTTTACGGCGACCAAGTAATGTTAGGATGTTGCTCAGGCATCGTTATAACGGCCATCGTTGCGGTAGTGCTACTCCTCATCTTCATCCTAAACTCTGGTAGTCGGCACTAATCTTCCTCTCGCTGCATATACTTCGGGTCGTCCAGCAAAGCTATGATGTCGGAGATTTCCCATAGCTCATCCATCTATTTTCAGGCTCAGATTTCAAACTGACTCACTACCCCATCTTGTCATCCTGCGAGAGAATTTCGACAAGTGGGCTACAATATCTGACCATCTTTTTTGCGGAATCCTCGCCTGCACCTTTTCACGCACCGTCTGCTCATCATCGGCAGACAGGCACAGGCGGGCAAGATGTGACTCTACTTTGCGCCAGAACTTCACCTGAGCTACAGGATTGGAACAATCACTTTCGCGGATGCTGCCGAGATAGCCAAGATAACGATTCCGAGGTTCGCCCCCTTTCCTTGCATCACGGAAACTTTCCAGCAGTTCGACTCTTATCGTATTGCCGCCTTTTCTGAGTTCATGCTTACTGAATCTGACAAACATTACTTACTACGTTATAGACCTCCCGCGAATTGTCAGCGCGGCGAAAGAGCAAGCCATTAGTAGCTCTATGATTTTTACTTTCTACGGGCAATACCTTGACGCAGTTTTGCGTAGGCGTAGACTACGGTTGATTGATGTTTTTGCCACCTGCGCCAGTAAAATTAAAGTTCCTGATAGAGTTAATCGAATGTTCTATCTACATCGCATCTTTGCGAGCAAAGATGTGTTGTCACCATCATTAGAATAGCCAATCTCATCTTCGTACAACGCTTCGTCTGCGCTTTTCTAAAAATGCGAGGGCGGAATCTCTGCCTTCGCGTGCGTTCTCGTCGGCCTCGTTAATCTGGCGCAGAGGTTTGAGATTTTGATTTCTAGCTTTTGCGTAGTCATGCGCTTGGGTGCGCCCCTGAGACGTAGTGCTATGTTCTGACTCGTCTTCGACAGAATAGACGCGCTGGGGGTCAACTGTGCCGTCCCTGAGCGCACGTCCGAGAAACTCCGAGAGCACCCTTTCGGCTTCGTCAGTGTATTTAGTCTTCATTTGTTGTCTCCTGTTCTTTCAATAATGCGAGTTTTCGGCGTAATGCTGCCAACTCCGCACGTCTAAGGGATATTCTGCTTTCGAGAGTGGCTATATTGAACTCCTGCACGTTGTATTCATGCCGTACCTCTTCATACCGAGAGAGTGCTTGATTGACAGCTTGTGAGAGCGCGGGCATGAGTGCGGTACGTTGTTGTATTTCAGTCTGCGCGTCGGCGACTTCGGCACGCTTCCGCTCGATTTCAGTTTCGATACGTTTAGCTTCCAGAGCTTTTGCCTTTGTTCTATTCAGAAATCTGTCAAACTCTCGCGTAAAGGCGAGAGCGTCACTTGGACTCGCGCCAGCTTCGACCTCCTGTGCCACCTCAGCCGCCTGTCGCTGGACTCCTGCTAGTTGTTCGCGCAGTTCATTGTCAGTGTCGAAATCTTTCAAAGCTTCGCGGACGTAGCGCTTCGTTGTTTCGTCAAGTGTGGTTAAAAAAGTTTCGTCCATCTCATTACCTCTCAAAATTGCGGGGGCGCACCCATGAGCGATGAGGAGCGCGGCGGCTGAATTGGGAAGTTAAGACCGTCGCCTTTGTTTGTCGCTTAGGATGCGCCCCGTTCGGAAGCGCAGTTGCACGATACGCTCCGAACTTTTTCAAACTATCGAATCTGCCCTACGCATGCTGGGAAATAAAACTTGCGTATCTATTCCATATCGGTCTAGCTCGTCTCCATGCGTCAATAGTGGAACTCAAAGACCCATGCGAGAGACGCTGACGCTCTCTCGCGCTCTCACGTCGCGCCGTCTCGCGTCCGCCTTCGGCTTCACTCGCGGACGCCGGTTTGACATTCACAAAAGCATCCCCATACCAGACACGACCGCTCAGAGTCGTGAACGTCGCATGAGGGTGATTTCTGGACAGTTGCGACATGCGCCATGCTCGCTGCTTCTGGGACTTACGTTTGAACAGTTCGAGCCACGCTTGGCGTTGGCCTTGTCGAATCATCTCCGCGCCGATACCTTTAAGGGATGCGCGGCGCTCTCGTTTCGTGTGCCGTTTATTGGTGCGGTCGGCCTTGCTAGTTTCTTTAACGGTGTGGTTGCCGTCATTTGTGTTCTCTATAACAAGGTAAGAGTCCGCGCCTTTTTTTCTTCGCCCTTTGTGGAAATTGCACTCACCATAAGTTCCAATCAGTCGGCTACCGTTGAGAATGCGCCTCACGTCACATATCTGGTTCTGGGGCACCGTCGCAAAATCAGACCCCTTGACGATGTATCGGCAGACTCGCCGGATGGCTTCCTCCTGCATGACCGTGTCACTGCCCCCGCCTTTGGTCGTGACGCGCCGAACATCAACGACGGCCCGACTGTGAACAGTGGTCGGGACGAAATTTGCGCCGAGTTTGGGGCTATGAGCGGCAGACCTTAGGCAGTCCGTCCATTGTTCTCCGAGTTCATGCCAGTTAATCCATTTTGACCAACAGAGCAGATGTGCATGGACGTGCCAATGGTCGCCCGTCGCGCCAAATGTGAACTCCACTCCGATAACTGCGCCGCGCACGTTATGCTTGAATAACTGACGTTTTTTCAGTAATACCAATGCTGAACGTAGCAGCTTTATCGCCTGCTCAAAGTCGGCTTCCGTCTTGGGCATAGTTAAAGTGAGCAGTTGCAGATGCTCGCCAGCATGAGGTTTGCATCTGTTCAGATATTCCACCGCCCGCTTCTGCGCTCGACGTGCGGACTTAGCCCTATATTCTGGGTCAATCCTACTGTTCGTGGATGTCAAAGAGCCGTAACCGTCAAAAAATGTGCCGTCAGAACTGGACAGGTTTTCAGCCGTGAAAAAGTTTTCAGGCTGCGCCGTCTCTCGGAGCATGTCAGAGTCGGCAAGTGCTTCGGCGTCCGACTGTGCTATTGCAGCGCTCTCCAGTTTCCGCGCAATCGTCTCACTGAGGCGCATACGGCTAGCGGCGGCCTCGGTGAAGTTCCTATTACTGGGGGCAATCTGTGCTGTTAAAATGCTCATCGAGTAGTCCGACCAATGTTCACTTAATTAGCATCGCGCCAAGTTTCTGCTCCACGGAAGACTTGGCGTTTTGCTTTTATGCCGCTTTCTGCTCCTCGCCTTTTGTCACATCCTCTTGCTCATGACGTACCAACTTGTTCGTCGCCTCCGGCGCAGGCTTGGGCGAGGGAACATGCATGAGGAGTAAATCCCAAAGCTTTCTCCACGCTATCTGTTGCTCCACACTTATTAACCTCTTGCTCTCCATCGCTACCTCCAAAATAAAAGCGGTCAAGACCTAGCGGCAGAGCTACCGCAAGGCAGCTCCGTCGCAAAGGCCTTGACCGCTAACAACAACCAGCCAAGACATAATTGCGCTATGTATCAAGTGTTAGTTCGTCAGCGTCCCTTTCTTAACGCTGGTCGTCCGACTGTTTCTCCTCTCTGTCGGCTGCGGGCGGCGTCACGCCGTCCTTCCGCGCCTGAGTCCTAATCGCCATTTCAATAACGGATGCGTTGCTGAGGCCGTGAAAGCGGGCTAGCTCGTCAATCAACAGTAACGCGTCAGATGATAGGGCATAGCTCGTCTTTGTTTTTCTTTCTTTAATCACAATGCGAAAATACTCCATTATACCCCCAAAGTCAAGGGGGCGCGTTCAAGGAATTAAGAATAGTTTATGTAAAGTCAACAAGTTAAATCCTTGACACGCTAAAAAAGCCTTGTCATTGTACCGCAAGATGAGGTAATATGTAGCCGGTCTTACGACCATAACCTAAGGAAGGACAGTCATTTACAGTAAATGGAGCAAAAACCGAATCTAGGACAGGCAATCGTTTATTGTCGAGTCAGCACCGCCAAGCAGGAAGACAATTTCAGCCTAGAGAGCCAAGCGAACGCCTGCATCAAACATGCCGAAAGCCTAGGCTACTATGTCGCCGCCGATGATGTCATTAAAGAGGTTTTCACCGGCGCTGAACTTTTCGACAGACCCAGACTCTCCGATGTGCTCACGGCCATCCGAGCGAAGGAGTATCAGGCTTTAGTGGTCTATGCGATAGACCGCCTCTCACGGGACATCGCCCACCTGTCAATTATTTCTGATATGTGCGAGCGTGCAGGCGCGAAACTGATTTTCGTTACCGAGAATCTGGATAGCACACCCGATGGCAAGTTGTTACAGTCCGTGCGCGGATACGTCGCGGAGATTGAACGCCTGAAAATCCGCGAGCGATGCGTGCGCGGCAAGCGACAGCGAGCGCAATCCGGCCTTGTCCATAACGCCGGGTCGGAACTCTACGGATACAGACGTGATAAAGAGCGCGGCGTGCGTGAGATTTACGAGCCTGAGGCATCAGTCATTCGAGAAATGTACATCTGGATTCTAGAAGGCGTCTCTACGCGAAAGATTATCCAGAGGCTTAATGAGCGCGGCACGCCTGCTCCGTCCGAAGGCAAGCGCACATTTAAGGATGGGCGCAAGGCTTTCTGGGGGAAAGGTAGCGTTACGCGGATTCTGACCGAAACGACTTATAAAGGCGAGGCTTGGACGCAACGCTTCAAGAGCGGTAAGCACTGGAATGAGATTCACTCCCGCCCGCGTGAGGAGTGGGTGAGACTTCCTGACCACACCACGCCCGCCATTATTACACCTGAAAGCTGGGAGGCCGTTCAGACCAGGTTAAAGACCAACTGCGGCGACCAGACGCGGAACGAGAAACGCCCTGACCTGCTGCGCGGTCTGGTCTATTGCCAGACGTGCGAGCGCAAGATGCTCGGACAGAACGAGCACGGCAGGTTTCGAGTTTATCGCTGCTCCTCGCGTGCTACTCCGTTAGGCGCGTGCGGGTCGAAGCGCATTCCGGCGGCGGATTGCGAGGCGACCATCTGGGAACAGGTCGAGAGAGTATTGAATAACCCTGAGGTGATACAGGCGCGGCTTGAGCAAATGGAGTCCTGCGGTCAAGGCACGCGCACGCTGCTTGAGGCGCAACTTGCTTCCGCGAGACAGGCACGAAAAAAGGTCGAGGACGGATTGAAGCGTCTCATTATCCGTGCCCAAGACGAGGAGGACGAAGAAGTTTGGCAGATGTATCAAAAGCAAGCAGTCGAGCAGAAAGAGGCGAAAAAGCGGCTTGACGTGACTATCGCAGAGGTTGAGGGGCGTCTGGCGACCGAGTTTGAAGTCCTCTCCGCACTTACCTCACTCACGGAATACTGCCAGCGCGTGCGGGCGAACCTCGCTACATTCGGATTCAACGAAAAGCGATTAGCTCTGGAGGCGCTAGGCGCGAAAGTAATAGGCTGCGGGCGCAATTGGCGACTAGATTTCCACATTCCAGTAGCCGGACAAATGCCCATATCATGCTGCTCATCGGCCCACCGGGTTCGGGCAAGACGATGCTCGCCAAGCGCCTGCCGACCATCCTTCCGCCGCTCGAATTTGAAGAAGCTCTCGAACTGACCAAAATCCACTCGGTCGCCGGACTCACGGGTCGCGCCGGACTCGTCACCGAACGCCCTTTTCGCAGCCCGCACCACACCATCAGCGATGCCGGACTCATCGGCGGCGGCGCAGTTCCGCGCCCCGGCGAAGTCTCGCTGGCGCATCACGGCGTCTTGTTTCTCGACGAGTTGCCAGAGTTTGACCGGAGCGTTTTGGAAGTTCTCAGGCAGCCGCTCGAAGACCAGAAGGTCACAATTAGTCGTGCGGCGATGTCTTTGACGTTTCCCGCGTCGCTGATGCTGGCGGCGGCTATGAATCCTTGTGGTTGTGTTGCCCTTTTGCCACTTGTTCTGAAGCACCCGGCAAGTAATCAAGCTCAATCGTAATGTCCTTTTCCCCAACAACAATCTTCTCAACAGTGTTCTCGACTATCTGCCGTTTTTCCTCCCTTTCCAATTGCTCCCAATTGAGGTAGATGCGTTTGCCGGTTTCAATCATCCCGTCTGGTGACAGCAGTTGACTTCTAAGGTACTCAACTTCCTGCTGCAAGATTGGCATCTGCTCCCCTATCTCTTTTACCTGCTCCTCAAGAGGCTTGTACTGCGCTCCAAAACCGTCGCTGCTGATCTGCTCATCGAGATAGAGCCGCATGAGTTTGTCCATATCACGCCTGATCTGCCTCTGGTTACCCTTCAGCGACTCCAGCAGTGCCTGCTTTCCTGAAAGCGCTTCATCCGCCCTCCCCACATACCGGATGATTTCTTCAGGGGATAGGAAGAAGTTTTTCAGTTGCTCGTGATAGACCATCTCAAGGTCTTTGACTGGAATCTTGTTGCGGCATGTAAAGCAGACATACTTGGGTGTGTTTGACGGCACATAGAGTTTAGCTCCGCAGTAGCAGTATGTCAGTCCAGCAAAGAGTTGTACGGGCTTTTTAGCACTGAATCTCGGTTGCTGTTTCTGCACCTTTAAAATCCGGTTACACTGCTCCCATACCTCCGCTGACACGATAGCCTCTACGTCCGTGAAGACCCACTGGTCTTCAGGCTTCAGTACCCAATGTTTTTTTGTACCGATGCTCTTCGTGTAATTGGCGCGGCGTTGTCCCTTGGCGATAGGATCGCGCAGTAGCCGATCAACGGTCGTATCGGTAAAGCACCCACCGCTGCGGGTACGATAGCCAGCTTGGTTGAGGAGCCGCGCGACGGTCTTTTTGCGCCGGTGTTTCAGATACAACTCGTACATGAGCCCCCTTACGGGTGCTTCGCTAGGGTCAGGAATGAGGGAGCGGTCTTGCCACCGATAGCCGAAGGGCGCAGCACCGCCGAGGGGCTTGCCGAGTTTGGCGCGGATCGGCACGGATGCAGCCACACGCTCCGCGATTTCTTCTCGCTCGAACTGGGTAAGGGCGGCCTGCACGGTGAAGAACATGCGGCCAGCAGGGCTTGAGGTGTCGATGGCTTCGGCCAGCGAAATTAAATCCGCCCCGTAGTCCTTAAAGGTGTCTGCGATGTCGAGCAGTTCTTTGGTGTTGCGGGCGAGGCGGGCAAGTTTTGAGAAGATGAGCCCCGTAATGCGCCCGCTCTTGATGTCATCGAGCATCCGCTCTGTTTCGGGGTGTCCCATGACTGACTTGCCGGATACTGCTTCAAGGTGGTAGACGGTTATAACCTGCCAGTCTTTGGCCTCAGCATAGTGGCGAGCGCGCTGTTCGTGGTGTTCGGGGCTGTCACCCTCGGCTTGATCTCGGGTCGAGACGCGCACCCAGATGCCGACGCGCTTTGCGCCGACTCCTTTAGCTGACTCTGATACAACTCGCACGGCTACCTTCCTTCATCTTCTGCCATCCGTAGAACATTCCGTCGCCGTATTACTTCAGATAAGATGCCGACGATGGCGCGCATTCTTAGGTCAGCATCCTTTGGGCTGATCCGCTTATAGCGTACTGTGGTTCGGTATCTTCGCTGCTTAGATTCTTTAGATGAATCCATACATAAATGGTTAATGATAAAAACGGGCATAGTGAAAGTTCATATACCCAAACTCTAGCATTTTTCCACTCCTTTGTCAAGATTAACTGTTGCAAATAAAGGGGATATGGGTTAATGATGTATGTGATGAGGTCTAAAAACCGTAGGAGCAAAGGTATGAGCGAATATTTCTTTATGGTAGGGTGATGTTGCCCTTTCATCTGGTGGAACTCTAGGATCATATCTGACAAGCGTGATAAATCCGCTACATCATTCCTGCCAGAGGTGTGTATTTTCTGGCATAGTGCCCAGTCGAAATAAAAGCATAAATATAGTTGCTTCACTTATAACGTCGTTACTGTCTGAAAAGTAAACCAGATTTAGGGCCACTTTAGTTAACTAGGCAAACCCAGAATATCTAAATAGTGTTGTAAGGTAGAAACTTGATGATTCAGTTTGATTTGATTGCATGCCGCAAAGGAAGAAAATAATTCCACACTTGAACCTTTTTGCGGAATGATAGCAGGCTTCTGATGCGTATTGAGTTTTACTGTAAACAGTGGTGAAAGTCAGTTCTATGGCTGATGCCGTTTTGCGGCGGCCTAATTCTTTCACATTGCGGGAAACATCAGGAGAATTTAAGTCTCAGAAGAAATAGACGGCAACATGGGCGTAATATGTGGCGGTTAGTAGTCCGGAATAAAAACAAAGACGCTGAAATGGGCGTCTTTACTGGCGGCTAATAGTATGTCTACTATGCGTTAAATGTCGCGTCGGAGGTAGAAAGCTGGAGGCGAGACAGTAGTGGTATTCCACGCGCTGCTCGCGCCGTTGAGGCAATCCGAACTTGAATACTGTGACCTTGCGCGTCACGTCTCATCTGTCCTGATGGCGCGAGACTTGATTTGACAGTTGGGCGCTCGCAGCTGGCAGGTGCGCTGCCATTTAACACGTCGCTCAAGCTGACCGCGAGATGGGATACTTTTTATTCGTCAACTTGGAAGTTTGTTTAGTTGAGTGCGCGGCAGCTTAGCTTGGCGTTAGATGCTGCGGTCGAGTGGCGCGAGGCTTGAAATACTCACGGTTCCGTGTCACTGCTCGCTTTGTTGAATGAATTTGACTCTTGAATGATTTAGCCACGCGTGGCTATGTCACCTGAGATGAAGCGCAAGGGTTTAATTTGATGTGCCTGGCGCGCGCAGCGAGGTGTAATCGCATCATCTAACAACTCAATCAAGCTGACCGCGAGATAGCTTGCTTTTTATCGAGAACCTGAGTGGTTTCCGGGTTGTCTGCGCGGCAGCTTATTTCGGGCGTTAAATGTCGCGTCGGAGGTTGAAAGCTGGAGGCGAGACAGTAGTGGTATTCCATGCGCTGCTCGCGCCGTTGAAGCAATCTGAACTTGAATGCTGTGACCTTGCGCGTCACGTCTCATCTGTCCTGATGGCGCGAG
>DASVTU010000036.1:0-26243 GCA_036387415.1 Pyrinomonadaceae bacterium
TCCCATCGACCATCCATCGCTGATGATGTGATGCATCGTCAATAACAACACATGCTCCTCTTCTCCCATCTTCATCAGCCGCGCTCTCATCAACGGACTCTTCGATAAATCAAATGCCTTGCCTGCTTCCTCCTCCATCAATGCTGTGCTCTGTCTCGCTCGCTCTTCTTCTGTGAGCGTGGAGAGGTCAGACATTTCCATGTGAAAATCTAGTGAAGGAGCGATGAGTTGGACGGGTTCACCGTGGAGCGTGGAGAAGGAGGTACGCAAGACTTCGTGGCGACGGACGATGTGTTGCAGGCTCTGTTGGAGAGCGGAGGAGTGGAGAGGGCCGAGGAGGCGCACCCCACTAGCGATATTATAAGCGGTAGAGGAGGGTTCTAATTGGTCGATAAACCAGAGCCGTTGCTGCGCGAACGAGAGCGGGGCAGTCTTCGACTGGCTCGCCTTCTTACGCAGGAGTTGCGCCAACAACTCACGCTTTTTCTCAGGCGTCAGATTCGCTGTTCCGGCGGCGGTGCGCTCCATCAAATGACCTCTCCTTTGGCTAACATATCCGCCAGCAGCGAATCGACATCGCCGTCGGATAGTTGGTCGAGATTGGCGAGAATCTCTCCGGCGTCTGCCTGACGTGTAATCGGTTGCGCGGGCGTGACAGGATTTGCGACGGAGGCCAACTCAGCAATCGTCTGATACTGAAACATCTGACGCGGCGTTAGTTGTAATCCGGCCTGATTGGCTCTGACGATAATCTGGATGCTGAGGATGGAGTCGCCGCCGAGGGCGAAGAAGTTGTCGTGGACGCCGACCTGTTCGATACGCAGCACCTCCGCCCAGATGCTCGCCAGAGACTCTTCGATTTCATTACGCGGCGCAACGAAGTCTGCATCGACTTCGCGCTTGGCCGTGTCGGGAGCCGGAAGCGCACGGCGGTCTACTTTGCCGTTGGGCGTGAGCGGAAATGATTCCTGTACCATGAAGGTTGCGGGAACCATGTAGGCGGGCAGTTTGTTCTCCAAGTAGAGACGCAGTTCGCTCGCCAGTTGCCGCGCCAGTTTTCGTTGGAGCGGGTCGTTGGCATAGTCTTTCAGGGGCTTCGGCGTAATCTCCCCAACCGGATAGAAAGCAATCGCAGACTCCGGCACCGTGGCCGCTTCGTGCGACCGACGCCGCAATAAAACGTCGAAACAGCCGTCGTCGCCCGCGCCCGACCACGAAATCGTCACGGCATAGGGGAGTTTATCGCCGAGCGCCCAAATCTCCTCCGGGTCAGCGCCTCCGTGCTCGCGTAGGTTGAGCCGTGCTTCCTGCAACCCTCCGGCGGTCTCCGACTCTGCCGCCGAGTTCATCAATTCGAGCGTCTTAACATCCGTCCACACGCGCGCGTTCGGCACACGCCTGACGATTAACACTTGCGGTTCCGTTTCGTTAAGCAGTTGGCTCAGACGGCTTACGTTCAATTTTTCATCCTGCCAGTCGAGCGTGGGATAACTCGTCTTCGCGGCGGGTGCGTCGCCGATGTGCAGCACTATGTCGTAACGAAACTGCGTTAGCTCGTTATGAAACTGGCCGCGTTTGAGTTGAATCTGGACGTGACCGATTTTGGGAAATTGTTGTTGAAGCGCAAAGAAGAATTCGGGAGCGACGACCAACTCCTTGTCCTGTGCGACGTGGCGTTGCACACGTTGCCGCAGTTGGGCGAGGGGCAGCGAGGGCGGCGCTTGATAGAGTTGCACCGAAGAATGAAAGACTTCCAGCATGGGCAGACTGCGAATGTCTCCGACGAAGACAAACCCGCCCGGCTCAATGGAATTGACCGCGCCCGCGAGAACCTTGTGGAGATATTCGATACTCGTAAAGTATTGCGCGACCGAGTTGAGAATCGCCGACTGGAAAGAGTTTTCCGCGATGCCTTCAAATTCATCAGCGGGTCTGTGCATCAGCGTGACGTGCGTAAACTCGCTCTCGCGCTGCTTCAACTGTTCGCTTAGCATCGACAATGCTTCAGCCGAGAAGTCTGTGCCGCAGTATTCGGTGCAGAATGGAGCGATGCGAAACATGAGTATGCCGACGCCGCATCCCAATTCGAGCACGCGTCGCGGCTCTAACGAGAGGATGCGTTCGACGCCGCAATCGCGCCACTCGCGTACCTCCTCCTCTGGAATCGGCTGACCCGTATAACTGCTATTCCATCCGACGATGTTGAAGGTCGGGTCGTTCTCCTCCGGCGTCTGGCTATAAGTTTCGTTCCAGACCACTTCCCAATCCGAGGGCTGCCCGTTATCGCCTTCGGCGCGTGCTTCTTCACCGTGTAGATATTGCGGGTCGTTCTTGACGTAAGCGACAAGACGGACATCGCCCGGCGCATCTTCGCGCACCATGACCACGACATCCTGCACAGACGGATGCTCAAGCAAGACCGTCTCAATCTCTTCGAGTTCGATGCGCTGGCCTCTAACCTTAACTTGATAATCGACGCGTCCGAGAAATTCGATTTCGCCGCTCGCGAGATAGCGTACGAGGTCGCCGGATTTGTAGAGACGTTCGCCCGCCTCTCGCGCGAAGGGATTAGGCACAAAGACTTCTGCTGTGCGCGCGGCATCGTTGAGATAACCGCGACCGACGCCGACGCCGCCAATATAGAGTTCGCCCGCCACACTCACAGGCACCGGCTCAAGCCTTGTGTCGAGCACGTAGAGCTTCATGTTCATCACGGGGCGACCGATAGGCATGCGCGCCGTGTCCGTCGCGGGTGGCTCTGTAATCACGGCGTGGCTCACATCGTCGGAGCATTCCGTCGGGCCGTAGGCATTAAGGAGAGGAATGTCTGGATAGGCGTTGAACCAACGGCGGCAGAGTTCGGGTTGGAGGGCTTCGCCCGTCGGAATCATCCAGCGCAGGCTAGATAAATCTTGACGGTGTTTGCCGCGTGTATCCGCTTCGTCCGTCATCATACGAAGAAGCGTCGGCACTGTCTCAAGAATGGAAATCTTCTGACGCTCAATCTCTTGAAGCAGCCGCGACGGGTCGTGCGCGATTTCATCCTTGATGATGTGGACAGTGCCGCCGACCAACGCAGCGGCGAAGAATTGCCAGACAGAGATGTCGAAACACTGCGAAGCCGTCTGTGCTACATGGTCGGCGTCGGTCAGATTCAATTCCGTCGTTTTGGCAAACAGGTGATTCAGCATCCCGCGATGCACAATCATGGCTCCTTTCGGCATGCCCGTGGAGCCTGATGTATAGATGACGTAGGCGAGGTTGTTGACTTCGGCGCGTGCCGGAAGGTTCTCTTTTTTCGACTCGCGTCCGAGCATCTCTTCGAGCGCCCAGACCTCCGGCGGCCTCCTAGAAGTAATGCCTCTGGATGCTACGGCAGCTACTTCGGCGAATTCACTCGCTGACAGAACCAAATCTACGCCGCTTCGTTCGACCACCTGTAGGATGCGCGGCGCGGGATAGAGCGGGTCGAGCGGAAGATACGCGCCGCCCGCTTTGAAGATGGCGAGCGCGGCGGTTATAAAATCGAGACTACGCTCGGCCAGCAATCCGACAACCACGTCCGCGCCGACGCCACGTGCTGCGAGTTGCCACGCCAAGCCGTTCGCGCGTTCGTTCAATTCCCTGTAGGTCAGACGCTCCGTGCCGCAGACGGCGGCTATCGCATCCGGCGTGCGTTCGGCCTGCGCTTCAAATAACGAATGAAAGCAAACGTCCTGCGGGTAGTCCTTTCGTGAATCGTTCCATTCGTCGAGCAGTTGCTGTCGTTCCGGTTCGGTCAACAAAGTCAAATCCGAAACTCTCTGTTCGGGGTCAGCGGCGACGGCGGCGAGCAGCGTTTCATAATGGCCGACGAGTCGCCGGATGGTGTCGGCGTTGAAAATGTCTGTGTTGTATTCAAAGGTTCCGTTGATGCCCTGCGTGCTGTCAGACATCGACAGAATCAACTCAAACTTCGCCGTGCCGCTATGCATCTCTATCGGCTTCAAGGTGAGACCCGGAAGCGTGAGCGGTTCGACGGGGAGGTTTTCCAGCGCAAAGACTACTTGATAGAGCGGTGTGCGGCTCAAGTTGCGCTTCGGTTGCAGGGCATCGACGAGTTGCTCGAAGGGTAAGTCTTGATGCGCGTAGGCATCGAGCGTCACTTCACGCACGCGTTTCAGGAGTTCACGAAAAGACGGATTGCCTTTCAAATCAGTGTGCAGCACTAATTGATTGACGAAGAAACCGATGAGGACTTCGGTCTCCGGTTGCGTCCGGTTGGCGATGTCGGTTCCGACGATGATTTCGTCTTGCTGAGTGTAGCGATGAAGCAAGGTTTTGAAGGCCGCAAGCAGGGTCATATAGAGCGTGACGCCCTCGCGTTGGCTCAAGGCTTTGAGCGATTCGGTCAGGCTCTTGGAGAGTATGAATGATTCGGTCGCGCCGTGAAACGTCTGCACCTGCGGATATGGGCGGTCGGTCGGCAAGTTGATGGTGGGGATGTCGCCGCCGAGTTTCTGTTTCCAGTAGGCAAGCTGCTTCTCCTGCACTTCGCCTTGCAACCATTCGCGTTGCCATTGAGCGTAGTCGGCATACTGCACATCGAGTTCGGGCAGCGGCGAAGATTTGCCCGCCGAGAATGCCGGATAGAGCGTCGCCAACTCTCTAATAAGCACGCCAATCGACCAGCCATCTGAGACGATGTGATGAATAACGAGCAGCAAAATGTGTTCTTCAGGGCTGAGTCGCAGTAACGTCACGCGAAGCAACGGGCCGGAGGTGAGACTAAGCGGGCGTTGCGCTTCTTCCTTCGTGAGATTCTGCGCGCGAGCCATGCGTTCGTCTTCCGGCACATCTTGCAAATCGACGATGGGCAATTCAAGAGCGAGCGACGGCGAGACGACTTGCACCGCTTGCCCGTCTTCGACGGCGAAGGTCGTGCGTAGAACTTCGTGGCGACGGACAATCTCGTTGAGGCTCTGTCGCAACGCATCGACCTTGAGCAGCCCCGACAGGCGGACGCCCATCGTGATGTTGTAGGCAGGCGTGCCGGGGTCGAGTTGTTCGAGAAACCAGAGACGCTGCTGCGCGAACGAGAGCGGCACCCTGTTTGAGTCGCGCGGGCGGGCGACGACGCGCGGGCGCTCAATTTCGTTTTTGCCTTTCTGACGTTGGCTGAGTCGTTTTTGCAATTGCTCTAGCTTGGCCGGAGACAAACCGGCGATGCGTTTCGATAAATCACTCATCTTTAATTTTCCTCAACGAAAGGTCGCGTCAAAGACCTCGAATGACGTGGTGCGCCGTCAACTGCGGTGACGCTCGTCTGCGCCAACGCGCGGACGAACACAAAGTTAAATAGTTTGAATTTTAAGAAGAGGCTTCGCTGGCGTGTAGAGAGCGGCTAATGAGATTGCCCGTCTCTCGCGCTCCACGGCTCCGGCAGAAAAGATTCAATGACCGTGCCCTGTTGCGCGCGGCGCGCGAGTTCGTAAATGTATTGACCGACCGCGATGTCGAGAATCCCTAAGCCGAAGGGACTGAAGACCGCGATGCTCTCTGCATCACGTCGCGGCGTGGCATTGCCGAGCGTCACGTCGCCGAGCGTGCAACGGATAAATTCACGGTGTCCGACTAGTTGCTCCGTCAAGTGTACAGACGTGTTAGCGCGGCAGACGTGGCTGATGTCGTCCACGATGTTGTCGCTCGATAGGATTACTTCGGGCGAGAGGTCGCGCAAGGAAACGTGGAGAAGCGTCGTGCTCGGCGCACACATGGAGAGGTCGTCGATGTGTGGTTTGAGGGCGGTCGTCGCCAGCGAAACGAGCGTCGTGCTCTTGAGAACCGTGCCGATGTCTTTCACCACTTGAATTGAAATTTCTGCGGAGAGTTTCCGGCAATCGTCCTTGAACTTATTCGCGCGCGTCGTGTCCAAATCGAACAACACCAACTCGTTAATCTCAGGACTCGACGCCAACAGAAACCGCACCACCTCAAAATTGATAAACCCGCAACCGATAATGCCTACGCGCGAAGCCTTCTGCTTATCTTGCAGAAAACGTGCGGCGAGCGCGGCACTGGCGGCGGTTCGCTTGGCGTTGATGATGGAGCCTTCGATAATCACCTGCGGTCGTCCCGTCTGCGTCGAGTTCAGAATCACTACCGCCGACGCCCTATCCATCCCCTTCTCCAAATTCGACGGAAAGGAAGCGACCCACTTGATACCCGCCACGCCGAAGTCTCCTCCGAGGAAAGCTGGCAGGGCGATGATTCTCTGTCGCGGCTCGTTTGGAAAATGTAGAAAGGTAGAATGTGGGAGCGAGCTATCGCCTGTCGTGTGCGCTTCGTAGGCACGCCGCACGATGTCGATTAGTTCATTCTCGCGTCCGGCGAGGAGCGCGGCGGCCTCCTGCCCTTTAAGAATTAGTATGTCCCCGTCATGCATGCTTGTTCCTCTAAATTGGTTTCCCAACGGTTTGCCACTTCACCGAAGTTTTCCTTGACCCACGCGTCTGAATAAATCGTGTCGAGATAACGTTCCCCACGGTCTGGGAGAATGAGCGCGCAGGTCGCATCAGGCTGCAACGTATGTTTGACTTGCTCCAAAGCCATCAGCACGGCGCCCGACGAACCGCCCGCTAGAATCGCTTCGAGGCGTGCCAAGCGCCGACAGCCGATGACGCAATCCAAATCCGTCACCAGCACGCATTCGTCAGCCAAATCGGACTGGTAGAGTTGCGGCACGATGGCGGCTCCGTGTCCCGGTATCCGGCGTGTCGCAGGCTCTCCGCCAAAGATGACGCTCCCCACAGCATCCACGGCATAAATCTTGGTTTTCATTCCATGCATCCGCACGTACTCGGCGCACCCACGCAAGGTGCCGCACGTACTGGCGGCGCAGAACAGATAATCCACACGCCCTTCCAACGCGGTCGCAATCTCGTCCATCGTTTGATGATGCGCCGAAGAGTTGTCGAGATTTGAATATTGATTAGGCCAATGGCTGTTTTCGATGGTGGCGAGAAGTTCTTTGACGCGATTGATGCGCGCTTGCAGAAACTCGCCCGTCGCCGCGTCAGGCTCGGAAACGAGGTCAACTTCCGCGCCGTATGCTTCGAGCAGACGAATGTTTTGCGTGGTAGTTTTAGGGTCAACGACACAGATAAACCTCAGCCCGAAGTAAGAGCAGGCTTGAGCCAGACCGATGCCCATGTTGCCGGAACTGGATTCGACAATCACAGAACCGGATGGCAACCTCCCCGTACAGATACCCTGATTGATGATGTTGAAGGCGGGTCTATCTTTGATGCTGCCTCCCGGATTGAGAGCCTCTAGTTTGGCATACACGCGTAGCCCATCGGCTTTGACAACCTTCCTGAGTTGGACGAGAGGCGTGTTGCCAATCGCCGACAAGATACCGTTATCCATTGCTGGCGTCGTTTTTTGCATGAGCGTTTGTACAGGTCGTGTCATGTGTCAAAGTTCTCTGAGGTAACAGGAAAATCCATTGCGGCTTGCTCTTTCAACGGAATCGAGAGCAATGCTACGAGCTACAACAGAGAAGAATTTGTGAGATGTGGAGCGACGCGATTCGTCAGTCGAGTTACAAAGCGGCTGAGAGAGTCGGGGTCGAATCTCGTTTCAGATGAGCGAGGCCATGATGGCTTTTTGCGCGTGGAGACGATTCTCCGCCTGGTCGTAGATGATGGAATTTTCGCCGTCGGCCACTTCCGCCGTGACCTGTTCGCCTCTAATGAACGGCATGCAATCCATGTAGAAAGCGCCGGGATTCGCCCTCTTATAGTGCTCGCCGGACACGCACCAATCAGCCTTGATGTCCTGCTTGTAAGCGTCTTCCTCGTCTTTCGACATCTTGAGGCTCTTCCAATTTTTCACGTAAATCACATCCGCGCCTTCCGATGCCTCCATCAGGTCGTTTGTAAATTCGAGCGTGCCGCCCGACTCCTTGATTTGGTTTTTGGCGAACGAAAGATATTCCTCATCCAACTCGTAATCCTTCGGATGCGCGAAGATGAGATTCATTCCCAACATCGAACCCGCCACCATCATCGAATGAAGTACGCCGAGAGATTTTTGTCGCTTTGAATAACCCCACGACATGACGACCCTTTTTCTTTTGTAGTCGTCGCCATACTTTTCTCGCAGCGTCAGAAGGTCGGCCATCACCTGACAGGGATGCTCCTTGTCGTCCAGCGCATTGATGACGGGCACGTCCGCATGGTCGGCGATGTTCTTGATGGAGTCGTGTCCCTGCCCGTAAAAGTTCATGTCATACATGCGGACGATAATGGCATCGAGCAGTCGGCTCATGACTGATGCCGTGTCTTTGAGGCTTTCGTGATTGCTCAACTGCAAGTCGGAACTGTTGTAATACTCTGCATGTCCGCCTAACTGTCTGGTTCCGACTTGAAACGAGATGCGCGTACGCGTCGAGGCGACAGTGAAAAGCATGCCCAAATGTTTATCCTGAAGATACTTTTCGTTTATCTTCCCGGCTTTCATCTTCGCCGCCAAATCGAGCAGCGATTCCAACTCGGCCTTGTTGAAATCTTTCAGACCGAGAAAATCTCTGTGCTTGAGATTCATACTTTTTCCTCTCGACGCCGGAAGACTAAGGCTTCCGACGCGTGTGAAGTGTCTCTTAACTTGTGGGAGTTTTTGTTTCGGTGTGTCGCAGTCAGTTTAGTTTTATTCTTCGGGGAGTGCTTCGAGTTCGGCGAGGATTTGCGTCATCTCATCGCTCTCAATCTCTCCGGCCTGTTGCTGAATGATGGTGAGGCCGAGTTCGCCGACGGTCGGAGACTCAAACACGGCGCGCAGGGGCAAATCGACGCTGAAGTTTTTGCTCAGGCGCGCGATAAGTTGGGTGGCGAGCAGCGAATCGCCACCGATGTCGAAGAAGTTGTCGTAGATGCCGACTTGTTCGAGACCTAAAATATCCTGCCAGATATTAGCGAGACTCCTTTCGAGTTCGTTTCGCGGTTCGACGTAAGGAGTCTGGATGTTCGGGCGCGGATGCTTCGCACGATGCGATTGAAGCTTTTCAATCTCTTCGAGAAGACGTGAACTGCTAAACGAGTTGGCTCGCTCAATCAACGCCGGAAGATTTTTTGTCGAAACGGCGAGTTGCGGCAGATTCAAATCTTTCGAGAGCACACGGCTGAATGCTTCAGCTCCTTCTTTCGGGAAGATTCCATCGTTGGCGCTCTGCGGCAAGTCCTGCTCAACGACGACTCTCTCCGGTTGCTGTTCGCTGGTGTGATGCGGCGCGTGCATCTTGGCTCCGTCACCGTTACGCTTCTCGCCCGACAGTGATTTGAAGACGGCGGCATCATTCATCTTCTTCAAGGTGTAGTCTTTGATTTCGATAAGCTCGTTGCCGTCTTCATCCATGATGAGAATGTTGCAGGTAATCGTCTCTTTGTTGGAGGCGGGTCGATCTTTGTACAACACATGGCTATAGATTTTTCGCGTGAGCGGCGCGTGGATTCGCACGCTCTCATAAGCCAGCGGCAAGTAGACTCCTTCGCCAACCAGTTGAACGAAACCGGTCGCCGCATCCATCAGCGATGGATGCATCCCGAAGCTCTCTATGTCGTCCGAGAACTCTTCCGACAGTTCGAGATAGGCCAACCCTTCGTTTTCGCCGACGTTCAATTTTTTGAGCAAGTTTTGCCAACGCGGGCCGAAATACAAGCCCTGTTTGCGCGCGCTGTCTGCCCTCTCTCGCAAGAGAGCCTCCTCGACGAGCAGACGATTGAGGCGCAACAAATCTTCGCCGCGCGGCTTCTGTGCGATGAGGCTTTGCGCGTGTGCTGAGAGTTCGACTTCCGCGAAACGCTGTTCGTCGTAGAGCGACGGGTGTTCGATTAAACGATTGAACTCGTCTGCCAGTAGCTTTTGCATCGACAGTCCCGCGGCGGCGGGCATCTCCTGTTTTTGCAACAGAAGTTGGTGCGATTCGGCGGAAAAATTGTCGCGTATGAAGCGCGTGAGCGGGTCGGAGGCTTCGCGGAGTTTCGCAATCAGTCCGGTCGAATTTTTGAAATCCTCGATGTGGAATAGATGCGGATGACCATTCCTCCCATTCTCCTGCTGCCCCGCATCGAAGACGATTTCGCGGTTGCAACACCTCTCCATAATGGCTTCGACCTGATGCTGTCGCGGCGGCTCGGACACCAGCCCGACGACCTCGCCGCGCACATGCTCCTGCCATTCCGTCTGGTTGTTATCCGTCGAATGTTCCCGACTTAGTACCAGAAAACTAAAACGCTCCGACGTTGCTGCCGTCGCAGACTCATCCTCGCCCTTCTCGATGATTGTCCGCACTTCTCTCTCTTCGCCGTCTTTGACGATTAACGGCGACATGAAAAGAACTTTCTCGATGGCGATGAGTTGGTTGGGCGCTTGTCTCTCAAACGCGGCTCGCACCATCTCAAGGTAAGCCGTGCCGGGGAACAGACCGTTGCCCATGATTCTGTGTTCATCGACGACCCACTGCTTCGTCGTGCTCAACTGCGTCGAGTAGATTTTGCGATTGGCATCGTCTACGAGACTACGGTCGAGCAAGGGATGGTCAATCTCTTCCGAGTTGGATGTCTGTAGCAGGTCTTTCAAACCTGCTGAGACGGAAGCCTTTGCCGCCTGTCCCACTTCGAGCCACGCATCCCAATTCAACGACAGCGTGAACGCATCATTTCTCAGAGTGCTGCGCCGATGCGCGAAGGCATCGAGAAAGGCGTTTGCCCCGCAATGGTCAACCATTCCCAGGCCACCCATGATGGAAGCCAACGACGAACAGAGGATGAAGAAATCGAGCGGCACATCCTCTAACAGTTCGTTGAGGATTAAAGTGCCTCTCACTTTCGGTTCGAGAACGCTGGCAGCCATCTGCGGCGTCTTCACTTGTATCAACCCGCCGGGCGAGACGCCCGCCGCGTGAACGACGCCGTTGATTTCACCGAAACGCTCGCGCGCCTCTTCGATAACGCTCCGCATCGCTTCGCGGTCGCTCACGTCTGCGCTCAACATCAACACTTCCGCACCCATCTCTTCAAGCGACCGCACGCGGCGTATCTTGCGACTCACATCGTCGGCTTCGTCGTGTGCCGCCAACCATTCATTCCACTTCTCGCGCGCCGGAAGCGGCGAACGCCCTGTAAGTATCAGCTTAGCCTTGACCGTCTGCGCCAGATATTCCGCCAGCGACAGACCGATGCCGCCGACGCCGCCCGTGATGAGATAAACACCCGACGGACGCAAGCGTGTTCTACTTTCACCGACGCTATTTAACGGCAGCGACTCGAAGGCTTGCTGCCAACGATGCCGCCCGCGTAACGCGACAACGGCGTTGGACGGTTCACTGTACAGTTCGGCAATGAGTTGATTGATGACGCGCGGCGTCGCGGCGTTCGTGTCCGGCGAGAGGAGGATGTCGATGCTGCGGCAGGTGACGTTTGGAAACTCCTGCGGAATCACTCTGCATGGTCCCAACAGCGTCGCTTTCCCGACGTGCAGCTTTTCTTCGCCGACCACTTCCTGCATGTTGTTGGAGACAATATCGACGTGCAACGCATCGGTCGCACTGTGGTTGCCGATGGCCTGCGCGAGTAGCAGCAGACTATTGAACCCCGCTTCCTGACACTGTGCGGCGAACTCAATCTCATCCTTCGCTTCGTCGTCAACGACGCTCCACAGATGAACGATACGCTCTGGCAACTGTTCAGCCGCGCGAAGTTCTGCGAAAAGGGCACCGTAATCTTCATAAGCACGCGCATTGATGGCGAAATCACTCGCGTCGCTTCGCTCAAATCTTTCGCCCATCCTGACCGTAAAAACTTCGTGTCCTGCTTCGCTCAAGCGTTCCGCCAAACCGCTGCCGACGCCCATTTCATCCATGAATAGCAACCAACGAAACTTTTGATTCGCGGCGTCGGCGCTGGCGTTCTCGGCGGTGTGCATCGGCGTCGGCGACTGTTTCCAGACGGGCGTGTAGAACCATTCGCCTATGTCGCTGCTCTTGTCCAAAGATTTTTGCAGCAAAGGAGCGTTTTCGCGTGCGTGTTTGCGCGGCGCAATCCAGTAGCGTTGCGGTTCAAACGGATAGGTTGGCAGGGGTACGCGGCGTCGCTTTTCGTCCGAATAAAACTCAGGCCAGTTTATGTCGGCTCCCGCTGCCCACAATCTGCCGAGCGAGTTGAGTAGAAATGTCATGTCCGATTGCGGGTCGTAGGAATGACGCAGCGAGGCGAGCACTTGAACGTCGGCGTTGGCATCATTGGAGGGATGCTGCAAAGCCCACGCGCCCATCACCTGCCCCGGCCCGACTTCCAACAGAATGCGTCTCGGTGTTTTGAAAAGCTCGCTCAACCCGTCCGAATATTGAACCGTCTGACACATGTGTCGCGCCCAGTAGTTCGGGTCGGTCGCCTGCGTCGCCGTAATCCATGTGCCCGTCACGTTTGAGATGAATGGTATCTGCGGCGCTTTGAGTTCGACGGATTTAACAAGACGTGTGAACGGTTCGATAATCGCCGTCATCATGTTCGAGTGAAACGCGTGCGAGGTGGACAGTTGCCGACAGGCCAGTCCTCTTTTTTTGAGTTCGCGTTCGATGCCGGAAATCTCGTCCGTCGGCCCCGCGAGCACGCAGAGCGACGGCCCGTTGATGGATGCCAGCGCCACGTTCTCCGACAGCAACGGCTGCAACTCTTTTTCCGAAAGAGGCACCGCCAACATCGCTCCGCCGGGAAGTTCCTCAATCATCTGCGCTCTGCGCGCGACGAGCGACAACGCATCTTCGAGCGAGAAGACTCCTGACAGACACGCCGCGACGTATTCGCCGATGCTATAGCCAATCATCGCCTGTGGAATAATTCCCCACTTCATCCACACCTTCGCCAATGCATATTCGATGACAAAGAGCGCGGGTTGCGTCAGATACGTCTGGTTCAATTTTCGTGTCGCTTCGTCCTGCTCTTGCTCTGCGCGCGGCTTCAGCATGGCGCGCAAATCGAAGCCACTACTCGCGCCCGTCGCCGTCTTGTCGCCGTTTTGATTCTCCGTCGTCGTCTCTTTCGCGGCGGGGTAAATCATTTCTCTGAGGTCGAGGCCAAGATGCGGCTTGAGGAGTTCGCAGCAACGGTCAATCTCGAAGCGAAACGCGGGTTCGGTCTGGTAGAGTTCCAGACCCATGTTGACGTAATGATTACCCAGACCGGGGAACATGAATGTGAGAGCGCGTTCGCCGGGTTCGCGGAAGTTGGTTTGGACGCGCTTGGGGTCGCGGCTTTCGAGCGCCTTCACCGCGTCGTCTGCGTCATGACAGACGAGCGTGCGACGGTAGTTGAATTCCGCTCTGCCGACCTGAAGCGTGTAGGCCACGTCAGCGAGATTCAATTCTGGCTGTTGCTTCAAAGCTGCGGCCAGATTGTCGGTCGCCTTCTCCAACGCCGTGCCGGACTTTGCAGACAAGATGAGCAACTGCGCGGGTCTCGACGCGCCCGAAGGCTCAAGCGCGGGTGTTTCTTCGACGATGACGTGCGCGTTGACGCCGCCGACGGCGAAAGCACTGACGCCCGCGCGTCGCGGCATGCCTTCAACTTTCCATTCGGCGAGTTTGGAGTTGACGTAGAAAGGACTGTTGGCGAAATCAATCTGCGGGTTAGGCTGCGTGTAATGCAGACTGGGCGGCAGCATCTTGTGTTCCATCGCCAGAATCGTTTTGATTAAGCTCGCCACGCCCGCCGCCGCGTCGAGGTGGCCGATGTTGGTCTTCACCGAGCCGATGGCGCAGAAGCCTTTCTTGTCCGTGCTGTTGCGAAAGACCTGCGTGAGCGCAGAGATTTCTATGGGGTCGCCCATCGGCGTCGCCGTGCCGTGTGCCTCGACGTAGGTGATGGTTTCCGCCTCGACACCCGCGAATGCCTGCGCCATCGCGATAACTTCCGCCTGCCCGTCAACGCTCGGCGCGGTGTAACCGACCTTGTGTGCGCCGTCGTTGTTGATGGCCGAACCTTTGATGACGGCGCGAATGTTATCTCCATCGGCGACAGCATCGGCCAGTCGCTTGAGCACGACGATGCCCACGCCGTCGCCGCCGAGCGTGCCGCCCGCATGTTCGTCGAAGGCGCGACAGTGACCATCTGACGAGAAGACGCCCTCCTGCGGAAAATAGCCACTCTTGGCCGGAGCACTTACCGAGACGCCGCCCGCCAGCGCCACGTCGCACTGATAATTCAACAAGTTCAAGCAAGCCATATTGACTGCGACGAGCGAAGTCGAGCAGGCGGTCTGGACGGTGGCGGTCGGTCCTTTTAAGTTGAGTTTGTAGGCCGCCAACGAGGCGAGGAAATCTTTATCGTTCAAAATCCTGACTTGCAGAGGCCCTTCCGAGGCCATCAATTCTTCGTTCGTGAGAAGATTAAAGATGAGATATTTACTGAAATTCATGCCTCCGAAAATTCCGATTGAACCCGGATAGGTCGCCGTGTTGTAACCAGCACTTTCAAGCGCCTCCCACACCGTCGTCATAAAGAAACGATATTGCGGATCCATGATTTCGGCTTCGCGCGGGCTGAAGCCGAAGAAGGCCGCATCGAACATCTCGACATTTTCAAGCGCGCCTCCGGCACGCACGTATTCGGGAGCATCGAGGTGTGCGGGGTCGACTCCGGCGGCTTCCAATTCTTCCTTTGTGAAGCAAGTGATTGACTCGATGCCGTCGCGCAAGTTGCGCCAAAACTCGTCGAGATTATTCGCTCCGGGGAAACGCCCCGCCATCCCGACGACGGCGATTCCTTCCAGAGAATCCTGTGTGTCCAAATCGCTCACAACCCTTTTCTCCTTAACTTCATCTGTTGCTTTTGTTGATTCAATGCGGCCTCTTGTTTCTTCGCACGGTCATGTATTTGTTGAAAAGAGGGCGGCGCGGCGGGCGTCAGTGCAGGCTTCCACGAAGCGTCCATCGACGCTGGTCGGACGGCGAACAGGTTGTAGAGAATCGACCCCTCATACATGTCATCCTGTTCGACGCGGACGTTGAAGCCGCGCTCTTTCAAGAGCGTCGTAATCTGATTCAAACGTCCTGCAAGGTCGTGCACCTCAATCACTATCTGTCTGACCTTCGGCCAATCGGCGGCGTCGAGACCTTCGAGCACGTCGAGTTCGCTTTTCTGCACGTCAATCTTCATGAGGTCGATTCGTTCGACGCCTTCCTCACGAATAATCTCGGAGAGAGGTCTCAAACGACACTCGAAGCTCTCGCTCTTGAAACGTGCTTCCAGCAAATCTTCGGCGTGCTGCATCAACTGCTCCATGCCCTCCATGCCCGTGTGCAACTGGTTGAGCATGATGGCTCGGAGCGCCTCTTTCTCCTCCTGCTTGTCGGCATAGAAGGAGGACATGCCGGAACTCTGCGGATAGAAGGTAAACGTCGCGGTCTTCGCCTCGTTCGAGACGCCGCAGTTGAATAGTTTGACGTTGACTTTGTGAAGCGCGGTGTTGAAGCTCAAGATTCTAAAGAGCGGCGGCGCAGGTTCAAACGCATAAATCCGAAGATTGTTTACCTTGCGATGCGTGAAAAGCGTGAAGAGGCCGATGTTGGAGCCAACGTCGAAAACACATTCGCCTTCGTGCAGCGTCACACCATGCTTGAGATAAACCTGCTTCTCGAAAATGTCTTCGTAGAAATGCGCGAGTTCGGCCTTGCTCTGGTAGGCCACCTCCATGCCGTTCGCCAACACGCAACGACGCAGACCCGCGCCCGTATCCGTCTCATCCGGTCGCACGGGCAACACGGCGTCCGTCGCCTTCGTCTCGACGCCTTTCGTCTCCTGCGGCTTATCAAACATCTCCGGCATAACAACTCTGCTCTCTGTTTACGATAGACGCTTGCTCCGACTCTCCAATCAACACTCTCAACGAGCACTGTCGAGCGCCACGATTCGCAACTCGCTTGTGTAATGCTGGCCTGCCGCGTCCGGCAGCCACGTCTCGTCAGACGCGGGCAACATCTCCGTCACTGTGACGCCTGATTCTTCGCCCTTCAATTCCGATGCATGCCGAATCACTTTGGCAAGGATGTTGACATAAGCGGGGCTGTCGAAATCCATGTAGAAAGGTTTCGCTTCGACCGCCGAGGCAGAGATAAAGGCAAAACGCGGGATGCCGTGTCTGTGTGTCCAACGTCGTGCGGCGACGAAGCGTTCGGCCTCGTCCTTGACGAAAGCAAACTCCATCTCGGCGGCATTGAAGCGCCATGCTTCGCGACACACGACGAGATTGTCGATACTCACGCGCGGTCTGTAAGGATTCGGATTCAAGAGGCCGAACGAAGAACTAATCCGCTGTGACAGCAATTCCGAATAGACCTCTCTGACGGTGAATCGCACGCGCCCATCGCGCGCTCGAATTACCAACTCTCCATCCGCTCTCTCCACCACCAGTTCGCTGCTCACCACTATCTGCTTCGGGTCAAGGTTCGTAAACGCAGGCAACGCCTCTATTCTGTAATCTTTGGATGCAAGGCGAGCCGGAAGCAGTCGCGCGGTTCTGCCCGCCCAGTGGCTTTTCGGGATGATTGGTGCGACGAGCGGCTCAGGCAAATCAATCTCAAAGTTTTTCAGAATCTCTGCGGGCGCGGGATGCTGCGCGACGAAAAGCCACCACGCCAGCGTGTTCCAAGCGACGTGCAACTCGCCGAGCACAAGTTTGTACTCGCCGCGCTGAATCGCATCCGCGCTCGACGCGGCAATCATCAAGTCAGGACATTGATAACGCGCCAGAGGCCACTCCGGCGGCGGCGCATCGAAGACCGACATCACGCGCTCGCGTAAATCCTCGCTGCGGTATTCAACCGCGCGAAGGTCAGTCGGGATGGCGAGAACGTCAGCCCATTTTTTTCTGAGCAGTGGGCGCAGCGTCGCGTCGAAGACGTTTTCCTGGTCGCCACCGAACAGCGGTTTCAGCTTTTCGTAAAACTCTATGAACTCGACCAACTTTGAACCGCTTGCGGCTGAAAGCTCATCGTAGGCATCCGCGAAATACTTGTTGCCCATCCCTGCCGCCTTGCACGTCAACCAACGCGCGCTCGTCAGGATGAGAGAAAGCGCCGGGCCGACTGATTCGAGAATCTCCGACCCGAGCTCGACTTCGATGTCGCGTCGGCTGTCTTCATAAATCAACGTGCGCGCAGCATAGGTGCCGCCCGCCGACCTCGTTGGCGCAACGTCTGTGAGTCGTGTAAAGGTCGTCTCCAAACGGATAAAGGCGTCATTCAACTTCGGCGCGTCGTCCGAGGCGGCGACCACTGCACGCCGCGCATCCTCCATCTCACCGAGTTGCGACAAAACCTTCACTCGCAATTCTTCGTCGCCGATGCGCTCGAACCACTTCTGCAACGTCCTCTCCGGGTACAATTCGAGCGGCGCTTCAATCCTCCATGAGATGAGTTGATTCTTCTGAAAGATTTCCAGAACCATGAAAACGTCGCCCGTGCTTCTAAACTCGGACGGCTGCGTGCGAACCAATTCGTCGGCAATCTCTCTGGCATTGCGTTTACCGTCGCAGGCGCGCAGGAGCGCAACTTGTCCGCCGGAAATCCTGATGGGCTTTCTCTTCGGCACGTAGAGAGAATCGTCGCGCGTATCGACGTAAGGCATACGTCGCGGCACCAGCCACGGCAGAAACTCCTTGTCTTTCGTCAACGCCTGCGCCAACGCATCCATCGCCCACACCTCGAAGTAGACGTTGCGCTCCGCGATGAGCGACGCGCCCGGCATGGCCTTCAGCGCCGCTCCATCATCGACAAACTTTGCCCAACCTACTGGGCCGAAAGTGCCGATGGTGTCGTTCTTCGTGCAATAGCGTTGAAGATATTTGGCGACCAGTTCTTCGTGTTGGCGACGTTTGGAATTGCGCGTCGCGTGGCCTGTCGAATCGTCGGCTAAGGCCGCGACCGCCGTATGAAATGCTTGACGGTTTTGCCAGATAATCGCCTCCTGAAAGCGATTGTTGGCCGCCATCTCAGAGATAAATTTCGACTGTCGGACGAGCGCCGACTCGAACGACGCATGAAACTCTTTCCACAAATCATCGAGGTGCGTGCGCGCGTGGCGAAACGCTTCGACTTGCGAGGCTGCTTCCGTGGCGGTGTCGAGCGGTTCAGGCGCGGCGTTCTTTCTCAGACGTTTGATTGCCTTCTCCAACTGTGCCTTATGTTCCGCGTCCGTGTTCTTGACCTGACCGTGGAGCGCACGCAACGCTTCTTCTCGCAACCTTTGAAGTTCGACTTCGGTTTCGACAATCTCATCGCGCACGCCCGTGCATTCGGAAGCAGCGAGTCCGAGCACCTGCGAGACGGGAAATCCCGCACCGCGCAGACCTATCCAACGCCACAAAGCCCACTCGCCGCCCGGCAGCGCGATGAGATGCGCCGGAAGATTCGCCGTCTCCTTCATCTGAGCGATTTCAACGTCGCTCGACGGCTTCGCCTGCGCGACGCTATCAACGCCGACTTGCGAGTCAGTCGTTTGATTGTTCACAAGGTTGCTCACGCTTCATCCTCAATCCGTATGTTCACGTAATCGGGGAACGCAGGAATTTTCGCTAAATCATTTTCGAGCACTGCGAGGTCGCCGTTTTTTTCGAGTTCTTTGAAACCCGCGAATTTATAAGTGATGTACATCATGCGGTTGCGATTGTTGGAGACGAAATCTGCGCGGAGTCGGACGTTCGCCTGTCGAGCCGCGCGCATGATGTGGCTCAACATAATCGTGCCAACGCCCTTCGACATCACGCGGCACGACATCAACAACAATTTTATCATCCAAACTTCCGCCCCGTGTTCTACGAGCGCCAGCCCGATTTTTCCGTAACTGCCGAACTTATCATCCAGACTGACGATGAGGAGCATGTGCTTGGGAGAACGACGAAACGCATCGAGTTCTTCATACGAATATGTGTAGCCGGTCGAGTTGAGTTGATTGGTGCGAACCGTGAGTTCTTCCGCGCGTTGTAAATCTTCCAGCTTCGCCGGAGCGATGTGCAGCACCATTTGCAGCGTCGCCAAAAACTCTTCCTTTGGCCCGACGAACTCCTCCTCGATTTTTTTGCGCTCAATATCGCTCAGATACATCTGCCGTCGCTTCATTGAATCTTCGGTCAGGAAGCGCGGATTCATGTCGGGGCGTTCGAGTAGTTGACTCAAATCAGCCGAGTCGAGGCAGAGCACTTCGGGTAGAGAAAAGTTGACCTCCTCGCGTTCAAACGGTTGGTCGTCGATGAAAGCAATCGCGTCGAGACCGATGTTGAGAGCCTCGGCGATTAACTTGATTGACGCCGCCTTCGAGTTCCAATTTATCTGCGGGTAGAGGAAATATTCCTGTAGGCCAAACTCGCGCAGCGTCTCGGACGCTCGCGCGTGGTCGTTTTTGCTGGCGACCGATTGCAGGATGCCACGGCGGTCGAGCGTTTCGATGATGTCAACGATGCGCTCCCTCAGAACAACGCGCTCGTCTTCGAGCAGCACGCCGTGCCAGAGCGTGTTGTCCAAATCCCAGACGACACACTTAACGGCTTTCTTTTCGCTGTGCGAAGCGTCGGTCGTCGGAAGCGACGCGGTGCGCGCGTCGCCATCGGAGGCGCCGTTGTAGTTTTGTTCTTCGGTGTGAAATTGGGTGGCAGCCTGCGTGTCGCTCATCGCCGATGCTCCTGATAAGCAAACTGTGCAATCGTGAGTTGCTGCATCTGAGTGCTTCCTTCGATGATTTCCATAATCTTCGCGTCGCGCCAAAATCTTTCGACCGGATAATCCGCGCTGCAACCGTTAGCACCATGAATCTGCACAGCATCGCTGGCGGCTTTCGTCGCCGTCGTCGAAGCGAAATACTTGGCAATCGACGTTTCCATCAAACTTTGCGGGTCGCCTGTCTCTTTCAAATATCCGGCTTGCAGACACAACAGACGCGCGGCCTTCACGTTGGTAATCATCTCCGTCAGCATTTGTCGGATGAGTTGCTGCTCTTTGAGATAGACGCCAAACTGTTTCCTCGTATCGGCGTAGGCGAGGCTCGCCTCCAGACATGCTTGCGCGATGCCGACGCAACCCCATGCCACACTGTAGCGCCCGTAGTCGAGCGCCGACGCGGCCACATGGGAGAAACCAAAACCCACACGCGCAACCAAATTCTCTTTCGGCACAAGGCAATCGTCGAGATGCACTTCGGCGAGCATCGAAGCTCTGACGCCCAACATACCGCCGATGGGTTTCACCGTAAGACCGCGACGCTCTTTTTCGACGATGAAGGCCGCGCTCTTTCCTTCGCACTGACCGAAGACCAAAAAGAGGTCTGCTATCTGTCCGAAGGTTATCCACTTCTTGCGCCCGTTCAGGACGAAAGAATCGCCGGAGGGCGTGGCGGTCGTCTCGACGCTCGCGGCATCGCTGCCGACGTTCGGCTCCGACAGACAGAACGCCGCCACTACTTCGCCCGACGCGAGTCGCGGCAGCCAGTAATCTTTTTGCGTCCGGCTACCCCACCTCTGCAAAGCATGCGCGACCATGTTGTGAACCGTCAGCAGGCTTCGCAGAGATGAACATCCGCGCCCGAACTCCTCGTTAAGCAGGCCAAATGTAATCATGTCCATGCCGCGCTCTGCGCCGCGCTGCGGCAAGATGGCACCGAGGTATCCCTGCTCGGCAATCTTTCCGATGAGTCCTTGCGGCACGCGCTCGTCCCTGTCGAACTGATTGGCATGAGGCACAATCTCCGCATCGACAAACGCGCGAAACGTGGCTCTGTCTTTCTGTTGCTGCGGAGTCAATTCGATTTTCATGCGGCTCGATTTCGCGCGAGTCTTGAAACGATTCACGCGTTGAGAATATTGGCGGCGGGTGGTTAGAGTGCCTGCGTCGGAGCAGTTTTTCGTTCGACTAAATGCGCGATGGCATCGACGCTTTTGAAGTTGTCAATATCCAAGTCTTCATCCTCGACGACGACTCCGAACTCATGCTCGACAAACTGCACCAACTGCATCGCAAAGAGCGAATTGACGAAGCCGAGCGCGAAAATATCTTCGCCGTCCTGAATGTCATGATTTCGCAAAAAGCGTTGAAGAAAGGCTCTAATTTTCTCTTTGTTTTCTTCCATTGAGATGTTCATCCGCTTGAGCGCGAGCTTCGAGTTTGCACGTCAAATACTTGATAGCTGCTCAGTAAGTGTAAAAGCCTCGTCCGTTTTTTCGACCGTGCAAGCCTGCGTCCACCATCTTCTTCAAGAGCGGGCACGGTCGATACTTGCTGTCGTTGAAACTCTCGTATAAGACTTCAATCGAGAAAAGAATCGTATCCAGCCCGATGAGGTCGGCGGTCTCTAGCGGCCCCATCGGATGACCGAAGCAGGTCTTGAAAATCTTATCCACGTCCTCTGCCGTCGCCACTTGTTCGTGCAAAAGATAGACGGCTTCGTTAATCGTCAACATCAAAACTCGATTCGACACAAAGCCCGGCGCATCGTTGACGACGACGCCTTCTTTGCCCATGCGAGCCAGGAGACGCTGCGCGATATCGATGGTCTGCTCCGACGTGTGAAAGCCTCGAATCACTTCCACGACGGGCTTCAACGGCACCGGGTTCATAAAATGGATACCGAGAACCTGCGCCGCTCGTTTGGTAGCCGAAGCGATGCGCGTGATGGGAATGGCCGACGTGTTGGCAGCATAAACAGCATGTTCCGCACACACCTCATCCAAACGCTCGTAGACGCCGCGCTTCATCTCCCATTTCTCCGTAACGTTTTCGATAACAAAATCCACGTCCTTCAATTCGCCATAATCGAGTGTGAAGCGAATACGCTGCAACACTTCATCGGTCGGCTCCTTCGACGCGTCTTTCTTGAAGAGACTTTGGAGACGAAGATTGTTTTTGATTTCACGTTTCGCACGCGACAGAACATCTTCGGATACGTCCAACAGAACCACTTGATGTTTCGTCTGCGCGAGATTATGCGCGACCCCGACGCCCATCACGCCCGCTCCGATGACGCCTACTTTTTCAACGCTCATTTAAGACGACTCCATCAACCTCTATCGATTATGCGAAACTTGTTTTCGAGTTGTGTTTACTTCAGGAAGGCTTCTGCGGTTTCTTCTTCGCCGTCGCCTGCCGACGACGTTCGGCCATCAACTTTTGCTGTTGGCTTATCGCGCTCGCCTGTCGATTGACGCGTTCCTGCACTTGCTGAGCGACAGGTTGTTCGGTGCCCGTTTCGGTGCCGAGGAATTTGGCGAGCGATCCGATGGTCGGGTGTCTGAACATCTCGACCATCGTGATGCGTTCGTGGTAATGCTCTCGCAACTTGCTGTAGACCTGCGCGATAAGCAGCGAGGTGCCGCCCACTTCAAAAAAGTTGTCGTGGATGCCTACACGGTCGATGCCGAGCACGTCTTTCCAGATGCCCGTGATGAGTAGTTCGGTGTCGGTTTCTGGTTCGACGTAGGCGACCTCAATCTCCGGTCGCAGGTTGTCGGGGTCAGGCAGGCTCTTGCGGTCAACTTTGCCGTTGGGAGTCAGCGGCAGCGCGTCGAGCAGCACGAAGGCCGACGGCACCATGTACTCCGGCAGGCTCTCCTTCAAAAACTTTCGCACACCGTTAATCGAAGCTTCATGCCGCGCCGACGACGGTTGTTTGTCCGTAGCCGTTTCCGCCTGCGCCAATTCATTGACTGCCGCTGCCGACGGTTGAAAGTTTCTCTGTATCGCGTAAAGCATGTAGACGTGGACGGTATCTACATCCGCCGCCGACTGTTCGACGTTGATGATTTTTTCAACGTTTACTTCAAAGTTATGCTCGGCGAGACGCGTGCTGATTTTTTCGAGCAGTTCGTCTGTTTCGACTTCTAACACGACCTGTTTAATCTTTTTCCAATCCTCTTCACGGATGCCCTCAAGCACGTCAAACTCGCTCCGCTCACAATCAACCTTGAGGTAGTCGATGCGTTCGACGCCCTGCTCGGCGATAACGTCAGAGAGCGTTCTCAGAGGGCAGGTGAAAGTCTCTGTACGGAAGCGTTCCTCGATAACTTGTTCGAGTTCGTCGGGTGTGAAGAGTCCGTTTCCATTTTCGCCGGGATTGTTTTGCAGCCAGTCGAGGATAATCGAGCGCGTCACCTGTTTGTCTTTTTCGACATCGGCATAACGGCTCGAAAGTCCGTCCATAAGTGGGTAAAAGGTGAAGTTTGCGCTGCCCGCATGGTCTGAGACGCCGCAGTTGAAAAGCTTCGCATTCAGATTATGCAACTCGACGTTAGCACGCAGGACTTCAAACGTGGTCGGGATTGGCTCGAAGGCGTAGACCTTCGAGCCCTTACACTTTTGATTCACGAACAGCGTGAAGAAGCCCGTATTCGCTCCGACATCAAAAACGCAATCGCCATCGTTGAGCGTGACGCCGTGCTTGAGGTACGTCTCGTTCTCAAAAATCTCTCGATAGCCGACGTTGGTTTGAAAGTCGCTGAGTTGCGCGACGACCATGCCGTTCGGCAATTTGTAGCGCCGTTGATTCGCGGGCAACGCCGCACTTTTTGTCTCCGACAGTTGTTGTTCGAGCGATTCGGCGTTGTCTCCGTTGACGACCAGATAAGCCACCAGACGCTTGCTACCCGTCTCGTCTTCGCGTGCGCTCACCACCGCTTCTCTCACCCAATCGTGCCGGACGAGTGCCGATTCAATCTCCTCCAATTCGACGCGATGCCCGCCGACCTTGACTTGCTGGTCGATGCGTCCGAGGAATTCAATATTGCCGTCGGGCAGATAACGCGCCCTATCGCCAGTCTTGTACAGGCGTGCGCCCCTTTGCCCGCTAAACGGGTCGGGGATAAATCTCTCCGCCGTCGCTTCCGGGCGTTCCAAATACCCGCGCACCACGCCCGCGCCTCCGATTAAAAGTTCGCCAGTCACGCCGACCGGCACGGGTCGGAGTTCCTTGTCCACGATGAAGATTTCCGTATTCGCAATCGGCCTTCCGATTGGCACGCGCGCTCCTACTTCGTCGATGCGATAGACGGTTGACCAGATGGTCGTCTCCGTCGGGCCGTACATGTTAAGCATGCTTTCGGGCGCAACTTCACGCAGTTGCTGCGCCAGGGAAACTGGCAACGCTTCGCCTCCCAACAGCAACTCTTGAACTGTTCCGAGCGATTCCGCCGCCGAAGGCTCCAACAACAACATGCGCGCCATCGATGGTGTACACTGCAAGTGCGTCACCTGATGTTCTTTAATTTGTTCGGGCAGCGTGTAGTGTTTCTTATCCCCTTGCTTTGCGGCACGCGTCGCTTGCTGGCTCGCCTCTTTCAGCTTGTACAGATTTTCCAGACTCGACATCACCGAATCGAAATCGACGCCGAAATCAATCAGGCACGCCACCTCGTCAACGCCAACCGACTTCAACTCGTCGATTTTTTCAAGGCACGTCTCCGGCGTTCCGAACAAACCACTCGTCTCGAAGAAGCGGTCGAAGGCGTGTTCGAGGATGACTCTCATATCTTCCTCAGTCCACTTCTTCGGATCGACATCCTTGCCCAGACTCATCGCCAGATTCCGCGTCAAATCAACCGAACTTCTCAGATAATTGGTAAACGGCTCGCGTACTTTTTCGCGCACCTCCGCCACATCGTCGCCCACGTAAGCGTGAAGCATCAAAGACACATGCCCCGTTCCCTGATGACCATGCTCGCGCCACGACTCTCGATAGATGGCTATCTTCTCCGATAAATCTTCGATGCTCTGACCGAGCAGATGCGTCAATATGTTCGCGCCGATTTCGCCCGCCATCTGAAACGTTTCAGGATTGCCTGCCGCCGTCAGCCACACGGGCAGTTCTTTCTGAATCGGCTGCGGAAAAATTTTCAACTCGACATCATTGCCCGCCCCACTACGAAAACTTGCCATCTCACCCCGCCAGAGTTTTCGCACCGTCTCAATCTCACGCATCATTATCTGTTTACGGTCGGCATAACTTTCAGGAGCGAGTACGAAGTCATTCACATGCCACCCGGACGCAAACGAGATAGCCACTCTCCCCTTTGAAATATTATCGACCACCGCCCATTCCTCTGCGACGCGAATCGGGCTATGCAAAGGCAACACCACACTCCCCGCCCTGATTCCCACATTCTCCGTAATCGCCGCGATAGCCGCGCTCGTCACCGAAGGATTCGGATACAACCCGCCAAACGCGTGGAAGTGACGCTCCGGCGTCCAAACCGCGCTAAAGCCATGTTGGTCGGCAAATCTCGCGCCCTCCATCAGCAGTCTGTATTTGTCTCCTGCCGCCTCGCTGTTGTCACTGGCAAAGTAAAAGAGACTAAAGTCCATCACCTTATCGCTCACCTTATCCTGCGACTTCACAGAGTAGAACGTCTCTGTCCGATCACTTTGAATCACCACCTTGAATCCACGCGTCAGCGTCCAGAAGAGTTCCAACACAGAAATATCAAAAGAGATGCTCGTCACTGTCAACCACGTCCCCGGCGTTTCACTCCGCAGACACTTATCCATCCCCGCAAAAAAATTACACACATTCCCATGATTTACCATCACGCCCTTCGGTTGACCCGTAGACCCCGACGTATAAATCACATAAGCCAAGTTATCTGCACCGTCTCTCCTTCTAACTCCCGCTCCGCTTTCAGCCCCAACACCAACTCCGCCAACGTTCACTCCGCTCTCTTTTGCTATTCGCTCCCACTCCCTATCTATCCTCACGACCTCATATCTATGTTCACCTTCCAACTCGCCCAACAGCCTCTCCGCCAACTTTGTTTCTGTCAACAACACATGTGCACCGCTATCTTCGAGCATGTAGCGCACTCTCTCCTGCGGATATTCCGGGTCTACAGGCACATACGCCCCTCCTGCCTTCAGCACTCCCAGTAGTGTCACCACCATCTCCACTGACCGCTCCATCATTACCGCTACTAATGACTCTGCTCTCACTCCCTCTCTTCGCAAATAATGCGCTAACTTGTTCGCTCTTCTATTTAACTCTTGGTAACTAATCTCTTCATCCTCAAACACCACCGCTACTGCATCTGGCGTTCGCTCTACCTGTGCTTCAAACATCTCATGCACACATTCTTCAACATATTCTGCTTCTGTTTGATTCCACTCGACTAATAGTTGATGCTGCTCATCCTCCGTCAGCATCTCTATCTCTCCCACTCGCTGCTCTGGCCTTTCCACCATG
>DASVTU010000037.1:0-55612 GCA_036387415.1 Pyrinomonadaceae bacterium
GCCGTGCGCGTGACGTTGGGCTTGAGAAAGATGTGTGTTTCGGGCAGCGCGATGAAGCCGAAGACCGTGACCAGAGGCCATGTGAAGACTCGCGTCTGCTTGCGCGGCAACGCTTCGACCGTCGCGCACCAACGCTCGAACTTGCGTTCCAGACTCCCCGCGCCGTAGAGAAATTCGTACAGTCCCTCGCCGAACGCGCGTGCGCCCTCCGACACTTTCACGGCGTCGCGCAGAGCCATCTTCTCGAAGGAAAAGAGAAGGTTGGTGCGCGACTCAATCTTGACGGCACGCGCGGCAATCTCCGCGAAATCGCCGCTACGAATCAACGCACGATGCTCCGCACGACCGAGCGACTCATTCCACTGCACATGCGCCGTCCATTTGTAGCCACGCTCCCAGTCGATGTATTTCGGGTCGTGGAAGCCTTCGGGAAAGTATCGTAGGAACTTGCGACGACAACGAGTGGCGTCGGCGCTCGAAGTTTGGCTTTTAATGTTCTCTCTGCGAATGGTCATCGCTTTCATCCCTCCGTTCGACGGTCGTTCGTGCCCTTTGTGATGTCAATCGTGTGAGACGTGCAACATGCATCGCACGTGTCGAAATTATACGTTAATGCCGACGGGTAATTGTTTTGCTCAAAGCATACACGTCGGAGCGTCGTTTGTCCGAATCATTGTCGCTTGTCGGAATCGTTGTTGACGGGCGTCGGGCGGTCGCAGCGTCGGAGCGTAGAGTCAGACTAATGCGTCGGAAGAGAGGGACGTGAGCGTCGCGGGCGCGTGTTGGTCAGAGGTGAAGGGTATTGACATTTTCTTGTGACGTGGCTATCGTGCGCTCGTCCACAAGAGGTCTCACTGGGTGGGCAAACCGCCTGTCCCGAACTCACAATCCTCTTTCAAGACTGTTTCTACATCCGGGAGATTTGAACCTGCGATTTTAACGAGCGTCCGGGGTGACATTTTCATAGGCGGTCTCGCCGCTTTTCTGTCTTACGGGTTGAAATAGTTTCGACTGAAAAGGACGATGAGCGGGTAAAACTGCAAAAGTATTCCACCGATGATGGAGATGACGAGCACTCTTTTGGTGAGTACGCCATCGCGCCGAGCGCCGTAGTAAGTCCACAGCGAGACGGGAGCGAAGAGGAGAAGGCCGGAGATAGTGCCGGGCGAATAGAGTCCGGTCAGCAGCGTTAGCCCGAAGTGGAAAAAGATGCCGTTGAAGCCGATGAGCGCGGGTGCCATCAAACTCACTTCCGGCAGACGCCAGCCAATCATCGCCGCGCCGATACAGAAAAGGAGGATAGCGCCGTTTACGAGGTGAAACTCTTCCCATAAGATTTTGATGCCGAGCGCGGCGTCCGCCCAACCTTTGAAGTTCATTCCGTACTCTTCGAGAATGTGTAGCGCCGTAACCATGACGACGACCCACAGCGTGTGTTGGTATTTCATGATTCAACCTCCGCTTCCCTCTCCGTCGGGATGCACATCGAAGCCGACAGCGCGCTTCTTGTCGATGCCTCGCTAAGCGACGCGACCTCGCACCTTTGCGGCGCAAACTGATGCGCCGCTTCATAAACTTCACCTCCGGCCAATCCATTCCAGAGGAAGTTACCGACATGAAACCACAAGAGACAGCAGACAATCTCTTTGCCGAAGGGCAGGCTGCCAGTGAGGAAAAGAAGCGTTCGGCGCAGGGCTTCTGGAAGCGTTACTTCTCTTTCTACGACACGCTGAACGAGGCGCTGCCTTACCGCCGCATGATTGAACGCCACGCCGAACTCCTCGCGCCGCGTCGCGGCGAACTCGTTCTCGACGCCGGAACAGGCACGGGCAACGTCGCCGTTGAATTGCTTAAAAGCGGCGCTCACGTCGTCGGCATCGACTTCGTCGAGTCGGCGTTGGAAATGTGTCGCGTGAAGGCTCCACAGGGCGAGTTTCGCTTTGGCGACCTGACGCAACCGCTCGAATTCGCCGACGACCATTTTGACAAGATTGCCTGTTGCTGTGTGCTTCATGTGCTTAATCGTGATGCACAGGAGTTTGCCGTAAAGGAGTTCTTCCGCGTCGTTAAGCCGGGCGGCACGGTGGCCGTCACCGCGTTTGCGAAGGGCTTTAATCCGAACAAAGTTTACCTCGAAACTCTGCGACAGAAGCGGCAGACGAGCGGGCTGCTCGACGCTCTCCTGTTCACCTTTCGCCACTCCGTTAACACGGCGCGCATCCTCTACTACGTCTGGCGCATCAGGCGACGCGAACAGAGCGGCGAGTATGATTTCCTCAGTCCCGAAGAACTCAAACAGATGCTCGAAAGCGCGGGTTTCGAGGTCGTCACCACCGAGCGCATTTTCGCCTCACAGTGCGCGACCGCGTTGGCAAGAAAGCCCGCGTCGGCGTCGTCTTGAAGAGGGTCGTATGAGTCTCACATACCCCGTCAACGAGTGCCTGATTACGTCGGAGCGTCTGCGTCTCTGGCATGAGCCGCGCGCCGCCGACCTTATCGAAGTGCTCGAACACCCCGCGCAACGCTCGCCCGAACTCGTCGCCATACATCTCTGCGAACACGCCGCGGAGAGCGAAGACATCACCTACGGTCAACTCTGGGCGTCGGCGCAGGCCATCGCCTCACGTCTGTGGCAAGCGGGATTGCAAAGGGGCGAGCGCGTGTTGCTCGTCCTGCCGACTTCGCGCGAGTTCTTCGCAAACTTCTTCGGCGTCCTCGTCGCCGGAGGCATCCCCGTGCCCGTCGCGCCGCCGACATCGCTCCGTGGCTCCAAGTTTGAAGCCTATCAAGAGATTATCAACAACGTCGCGCTCGACTCCGGCGCGACCATTTCCGTCTGCATGCAGAGGGCAGCGGACGCTCTCGCAACGAGACTCCAAGCCGTCAGCCCCTCCATGCGTCTGCTCTCTGCCGACGCGCCCGCAACGATGGATGCGACGGAAGCGACGGATGCATCATTCGCCGTCGTGCGTCCGCATGCGACCGATACGGCACTTTTGCAGTACACGTCGGGCAGCACCAGCAAGCCGAAGGGCGTCGTGCTCAGCCATCGCAACATCGTGTCGAACGCCGAAGCGATAGCGCAAAGTTTCGTCGAACCCGACACGATTTGCGTCAGTTGGCTTCCGCTCTATCATGACATGGGACTCATCGGCACTTGCCTGACGGCGCTCTACTGCCGGACGCCCGTCGTCTTCATGCCTCCGCAGGCTTTCATCAAAGACCCCGCCAAGTGGCTGCGCTGCATCTCGGAATTCCGCGCGACTTCCACCGTCGCGCCCAATTTCGCCTTCTCCTACGCGGCCAAAAACCTCGACCTCGAAGACCTCTCCGGCGTGAGACTCGACAGCCTCAAGACGGCTCTCAACGGCGCGGAGCCGGTCGATGTCGAGGCCGTCGAAAACTTCTACGAGAAGTTTAAGCCGCTCGGTCTGCGCGATGGCGTGGTGCGCCCCGTCTATGGCCTCGCGGAGAGTTCGCTCGCCGTGACGTTCGCCGCGCCGGGTCGTTTTCGTTTCGACGAAGTTGACGCCGAACTACTCGAAAGCGAAGGGCTGGCGCGACTGACGCCCGCCACGACGCGTCGCCGCCGACTCGTCTCCGTCGGTCGTCCAATTCCGACGCAGGAGGTCTCCATCGTAGACGCCGACGGCTGCCCGTTGCCGGAGCGACACGTCGGCGAAGTGGTTGTGCGCGGCCCCTCCGTCATGCAGGGCTACCACCAACGCCCCGACGAAACCGCAGAAGTCTTACGTGACGGATGGCTCCACACGGGCGACCTCGGTTATTTCTCCGACGGCGAACTCTATCTCACAGGCCGCCTCAAAGACCTCATCATTCGTTACGGCAAGAACTATTACCCGCAGGATATTGAAAAATTGGTGTGCAGCATCGGAGGCGTCTTGCATGGCGGCGCGGCTGCCTTCAGCGTCGAGCGCGAAGGCGAAAGTCTGGTCGTGGTGGTCGCCGAAACACGCACGCGGAAGACGCCCGAACACGACGCCATGATGCGCCAGATTCGCACGCAATGCCACGACTTCTTCCTTTTCAGCCCCGATGTCGTCCGGCTCGTCGCGCCCGGCACCATCCCTCGCACGACGAGCGGCAAGATACGCCGCCGCGCGTGCAAACAACTCTACCTTGATTCTCTCGCCACCGACGCCGCCGCAACAGACGATGCGACGAGTTAAGCCACGCGCACCATCACCCGCCTCCGCGTCTCAATTGAAAAAGGCCAGCGACTCGCCCGTGGCGTCCATCCACGGCAGTTCAAGATTCTTGATAATGTCCACGTAGTGACGCTTGCGTCGCGTGTACTGCTCCTTGTTGTAAATCTCGCCCATCAACCACGTATGGCCTGCGACGAGTTCGTCCGGTGTCATGTTCCTGGGTTCAAAAACGAGGTCGAACAATGTGCACTTGTCCCAGAAGCGTTCGTAGAGAAGGCGGCCCTCGCTCTGCAAACGCCGCAGCAGATGCGTGCCGGGGAAGGGCGTCAGAATCGTCACTTGCGCTTCGAGCAATTCGCTCTTTTCGATGAAATCGCGCAAAGCCTCGAAGACGCCCTTGTCGTCGCCATCGTTGCCGACGATGAAGCAGCCGTTGACCGTGACGCCGTAGGACTGAATCTTTTTGATGGAGTCCATGTACTTGTCGAATCTCTTGAGCTTCCAATTAACGCGGTCGATGCCTTCAAGTGACGCAGGGTAGACCGATTCCAGACCAATCAGGATTTGCCTGCATCCGCTGCGCGCGAGGAGTTGGAGCAACTCGTCGTCGTCGGCGATGGAGATGTCTGTCTCCGTGAACCAGCGGAGGTCTAAATCACTGACGCCCGTTAGAAACTCCTTCGCCCAACGTCGGTTGGCAAACGAATTGTCGTCAGCCAACTCGAAGAAGGCATTGTCGCCCCACAACTCTTTGATGTGGCGTATTTCGGCGAGCACTTTGTCGAGCGGCTTGCGACGGTATCGTGGCCCGTAGAGTTTGGACGCGCCGCAAAACTCGCAGTCGAGCGGGCAGCCGCGCACCGTCTGCACCGTGATGCGATTGTACTTGCGGCCAAGCAGCATCTCGAATCGCGGCATCGGGCTGTCGGCTAAATCGTACGTGCCCGGGCTCTGCTCGCGGTAGAAGGGCTTGAGCGCCTCCTTGCCGCCTCGTTGAAAGTCTTCGACGATTTCCGGCCAGAGAGTTTCGCCCTCGCCGACGCAGACCGCATCGGCGTGGGCTTTCGCTTCTTCGGCGGCGAACGACGCATGCAGACCACCGATTACGACGGGCACGCCCGCCGCCCGGTATCGGTCAGCGAGTTCGTACATCTCGTAGGCCATCGCCGTGTAAGACGTGAGGCCAACGAGGTCGTAATCAGTGCGAAGCTGTTCATGCTGCTTGAGGTCTGCGACTTCGATGTAATCGACTTCGACGCCATCAGGGGTGGTCGCGGCGAGAAGGACGAGCGCGAGCGACGGCAGTTGGGCGATGACCTCGCCGCGATTAACGAACTGTGGGAGCGTCACGCCGAGGGCGGCGAGATTGGGATTCACGACGCGAACCCCGCTCATGGCAATGAGTCCTATCCGCATAACATTAGTACCTCCAAATCATTCGAGAAGTGAGAAGTTGTGAGTATTCGTGGGGCGGTTGGTGTCACGTCGTCGCCGTTTGGACGACGCCGGACGCGTCTTGCATCCATCGTCGTGGCACGCCCCACGCAAGTTTTTCTTCGTCCATCAATCCCCGGACTCGTTTCGTCAATCGACATACCGAAAGGCTTTCGCCGCCCGCGTCGCCAAGCATGAAGCAGCGGAAAATTATTGCCATCCTCGAACCATCTGCTATCATGCGAGCGTTAGCCACCACGGGTTGCATCAGACCGCAGCTTTAACACTTCCGTCCCCACTTACGGGAGACACCTCAATGAACGACATCGAACACGAAGTAGTCTCAATCGTATCCCGGCTCACGAAAGTTCCACCTGACAGACTGTCGCGCGACACCGACCTCAAAGCCGAGTTGAACATCGACTCGCTACAGGGCTTGCAAATCGTCGCCGCGTTGGAGAAAAAGTTTGACATCCTCCTGCACGACGAAGACCTCGACACTTACACAAGCATCGGTGCCATCGTCGAGACGGTGAAACGACAGACCACGCACGCACCGGAGAACTGAACCGCGCGCCACCATTCGCTTCTACTGACTCGCGCTGCTTCCAGCGCAGGCCGCGCCCTTACCTGTGCCCTTACCTGCGTAAACCCCAACTGCGCGCCAACTCTTCGGGCAGGAAAAACTTTCCGCGATGGTGCTCGCGGTCTTGCTTGACGAGCCAATTCACGACGGGCGGGCTTAAACGCATCGCAATCTTGGCGAAAATCTTTTCCTGTTCCCAGAATGGCTTCATCGCCGTCAGCAGCCACAGGAGACGGCGCGGGTTGGGCACTTGCAGCGCGTCCGCCACTTCGTCTCCGAGTTGATAACGCATCAGTCCGGCGGGCAGAGACTTGTAGCCGAACGGGAGCAAGGCGTTGACGATGCCTAGCATCTGCGCGATGAGGAATGCGCCTTCGGGCGTCGGGAAAGTCCAACGACGCGCGATGGTGTCGCGTAAGAGCAACGCCTCCTCGACGTTGGCGGGCTGCATCTCCTCGCGCAGTCCGAGCAGGAAGCCAACCGTCCGCCACGACATCAGAAACGCTTCTGTGTCTCTCCGCTCCTGATTAATGCCGACCTTCTTGAGTCCCTCAACCGTCCAGAGGCAGAAGTGCATCAGTGCTTCGGCCAAATCTTCCTGATTGATTGGCTCGCCGAGCGATGCGGTGTCCCAGTTTTTCGTCGGGTCTTTTTGCCTGAGCTTGAGCATGACGCGGATGCGTGCGTGCGCCATACGCAGTTTCTGTGCGGTGAGGATGCCAGGGCCTTTTCTGATGCCGTGCGGAGCGGTGGGGTCGGGCGTCTGCATCAATCCTTCGGCCTGCGTGATGTTGATGACAAACTGCGGAACTTCGTGCATACGGTTTCTGACCGAATCGGGGCTGAAGATTTGCGCCAGATAGAACGAGCGTGCTCCGGCGGGGTTGGTGAAGAAGTGCGGAACGGCGTTGAGCAGCAAGACGACGGTGGTAATCGGGCCGTAGGAGACGAAGAGTTTTTCGGCGTGGCGAATCAGGTCTTGGTCAACCCATGAAGGGTATTCGACGGGGCGCTCAAAGAACTCGCGGATTCGCGGCGGCAGGTCGTCGGAGGTCGGCATGTCCCATGCATCGTAGAAAAGTTTGAGTTTCTTCAAGGCATCGACGCCGCCTTCTTTGAAGACTTCGGCGGTCAATTCGTCGGCTTCCGGGTCGGCCACCAAACGCATCTGGTTGAGAAAATCGTCAGGCCAGCGAGAAGCGGCGGGCGTGGGTGAAGTCATGGCGAATTCTCCTTCATCAAGGTGAGATGTCCGCGCTCTCGGGTAGAGCGAATGCGTGCGGAGCGCATGTCAACGTCGCACGGAAGTTAATTGAGGCCGCTTGTGTTGTCTCTCCTGATTTCTTTGTCCCAGAGACGGAAGAGAATGCGGCGCGAGTTCAGGAAGACGCTGATGATAACCATTAGCCAGTAGAGCCGCGCCCAACGAGATTCCCAGACCAACGCTCTGAGCGTCTGCAAGAGAAATAAGTTATCCACATACTGAAAGAACTCTTCCCACGAATGCCATGCACCCTTCTGTGCGAAATCGAAGGCGACGGCGACGAACGCCATCGCCATGCTGAGAACGACGAAAGTAAGCACTGCCTTGATGACCAACATCACGGCGTAGACAGCTTTCTTAATCAGGAGCGAATAGCGATAGAGGGGCGTGTCGAGATGTCGTTGAAAGAGGTAGATGGTGCGATTCGCCATTCCCATCAACTGCTCTATCCGCAGGTAATCAGTGTTCTCAAGTCCCTCAAAAAGTCTCTTGTGGATGCTCTTTCGGACGCGCTTTCGAGCACGCTTGCCCGCGCTCTTGTTGTATTTGTGATGCTCTCGATAGGCGTCAACTTTGTTGTAAATGCGCGCGGCCACGGTCTCGTAGAGCAGCGTTGAGCGAATCATGCGGAGCGTGTTGAGGTTCATCGGCACGTTGTACTCGCGCGCCAGCCCTAGAAAGCTAATCCAGATGCGCGCCGATGTCCGCTCGAACCACTTGGAATGCTTACTCTTGAAGGCGTAGAGGTCTTGCCAGAAGATGGTTTCAAGCCGCTTGCTGAATTCGTCGATGTCGATGGGCGGGAGCGGTTCGAGGATGGCGAGCGCACTCTGCACCATGCGCCCGACATCCTCTCTGCGTTGATAGTAAGCGAGTTGACGCCAGTTGTTGCGTTCGCGCGTGGTGTAAGCTCCGACCGCGCCGAAGTCGATGAAGACGAGCGTGTTGTTCGGTTGCACCAGCACATTCGAGGGATGCGGGTCGGCGTGAAACAGCAGGTTCTCGAAGATGCCGAACTGGTTAGTCCTGATTAACTTGCGTGCGACGGCTTTCGGCTCGATGTTCATCTGCCGCAACTGTTCAAGCGCCGCCTCGTCCTGCTGCTCGACGAATGCAATCATGTCGCGCAGCCACAAACCTTCGACAAACTCCAACACCAGAACGTCGTCGCCCGACACATCGAAATAGACCTTCGGGGCTGTCACGCGGCGCAGTTTCTTGTGCGCGCGTCGGCGAAACAGTTCCGTGTGGCGTGCCTCTTTGATGAAGTCCAACTCCTCTATGAGCATCGTGCGAAACTCGAAGAGGAAGTTGTGCGAGAGTCCTTCGTGAATCAACGTGAGAAACTCAAGGCCGCGAAAAATCCACGCGAGCGCCTGACAATCAGCGACGAAGACGCTGCCGATACCCGGACGGCGAACCTTGACGGCGACCACCTCGCCCGTCTTGAGCACAGCCTTATAGACGCAAGCCACGGAAGCCGAGCCGATGGGTTCGGTGTCGAACGCGGCGAAAGTTTCCGCGAGCGGCTGGCCTGTCGTTCGCTCGATTCGCTTGATGGCATAGTCGGTCGGGAAGGCGGGCACCCTGTCGAGCATCTTCGACAGTTCGACGCCGTAGACGTAAGGCATCAGGTCGATACGCATCGCCATCTGCTGACCAATTTTGACCGCCGTGCCGCCCAGTCCTTCGATAATCAGGCGGAGACGGACGGCGCGGCGTTCCAACGTGTCCTGTCGGCGTAGTTTGTCCCACAACCTCTCCGCGTACCAACGCATGACCGCAAACAAATAGACCACCATCCGCGAGAGAACCTTGAAGCGGCCTGCCTTGAAGACCTCGCGGCTCATCATCGGCGGCACTACCGTGTCGTCCATCTCGCTCGCATCGCCCGGACGCGGCAACATAAACTGCTTCACGTTCCGTGCACGCAAAACCCTGTCGCCGCGCACGTCTCCGTCTTCGACCAGAAACTGCGGCTCGTCGTTCCATTCCCCGAACTCGTTCCTACGCTCGAATCCTTCCCTCACCGCGCGCCGCAACTTACGCGCACGCGTGCGCCCACGCAGATTCACGTTCACCATCGGCGAACGAAAAGTTTTGCGCGACAGGAGTGTGACGGGGTGTGGGTTGCCCTGTGGGTCGTTCCGTTCGAGATTGTCCATGATGTGTGTTGTGAGTCGCCGTCTTGACAGTTAAGAGGTGAAGTCCGCTCCTGAATGGGCGGACTTGCCGGAACAAATTTCGCTGGCGAACGGCGGGTTTGGAATACGCGAGGAGAAAGCAGAGCGGTTGCCCTGCAGTGGCGGCGATGTGCTTCAACTTGCCCGCCGGACACGGCAGGAATGGGCAAGCTGAAGCGCCTGCATAACTGTTTTTTCGTCTGCGGTGCTTACCGCGAAAGCTGCGAGCGACGCTCTGAGGCCATGCCCGCGCTTCTAACGGAACAGCGGCAGCGTGAAGAATCGAATGGTGTTGCGGAGTCCGCGTGAGAAGCGTTTGCTGTTCACCTTGCGCGCTAGGTCATAGGGCGCATCGCTCGCCACGCGCAGCGTCCTGCCAAATCCAATGCTGACGTTTTCCAGACCGTCGCGGATGGCTCCGTCCTTCTTGCGCCGCGCCGACTTGTTGCGCCGTCTACGATAAGTACGCAAGCCCTGTTCGATGGAACGTGCAAGCCGCTTAGAGGCGAGACTGATGCCGTCCTCCCATCTCTGCGGGTCTTTTAGCCCCTTCGAGTATTTCTTCTTTCGCTTCTTGGTTCTGACTTCATAAACCAGCGGAGCGGTCAACAACACTTGAATGGGTTTCGCCTGTGAGCGCCCGCGTTTGCCGGAATCCGTCCTGTGGTCAGCGGCGTCGCCGCTGGTTTCGACCGCCGCGCCGTCCGTGTCTTTGTCGGACTTGCTACCCGCCGGGCCGCTCGTCTCCCCGCGTCCTTCATTCTTGCCAGTCGGTGCCATAACTAGACCTCCTTCTGCTGCGCGCCGTGGAGAGGCACGCCGCGATTCCTCAACTAAAAGAAGAAGGGGAAAAGTCCCCCGCCGCCGCCTCCGCCTTTGCCTTTGCGTTTCTTCTTGTAAATCAAGACGATGGGCACAAGTTGTTTACTGTCGCCCTCGTCGCCGAGGCCAGTACGCACCTCGTTGAGCACGGCGGCAACTTCGGCCATGAGCCTTCCGCGTCCGCGTTTCAAGTCTTTAATGCGCTTCTTTTTCTCTTTGCCCAGGTCGATGATAATCGGGGCGGTGCCCGTCGAGGTCATCTCGGACGTGGTTGCCACAATCGGCGTCAATACTGTTGCCATTATCGAAACATCCTTTCCCGAATGTTGCTTCATTGCGCTTCCGCCACTGCTAAAGAATCCGTCGAGGGGTTCAGGAGTGAATGAAGTACATCGGAGTGGTGAGTATTTGAGTTTTCGACCAGTCACCGAGCCGCGTCGAGACCGTCCTCGCTCGGAGGTCAGTCCGTAAACGTTGCGTTGACTTTGTGAGTTCTGTTGACCGTCTCGTCAGCAGTTGAAACGCAAACCACGGACGCCCGCGCGAGGTGAACTGCTCTTGGAAACCGCAGTTTGTGCCAGCATTGTCAAAACAGGATGGAGCGATTTTAGTTAAACGCTCCGCCAAACTGTTCTATCGCCCGCATGTTGCGTAACGGGTATCACGAATTAAACTGCATTGTCAATTAGTATTGATGTACCGAAGGTTTTCGGGGCGTGGGGTTCGAGCGACGCCGCTTTGCATTGTGCGTACGGGTCAAATGGTTTTTGTGGTTCAACGGTCGGGCAGCCCTTTGCGTTACCTAGAAAGTAGCGTCTATGTACTGTAAGCTTTGAACCACTTGCGTCGGGTAGATAATTCACTTTCACACGTGCTTCGACGGGTCAAAGCTCAGATGATACTGGCAATCTTGTTGGCTTCCATCCTTGTATCAATAGTCGTGCATATTCTGGGAATGGCGGCGGCGGGTCGGCTCATTGGAGCGAAGATAGAGACGATTAGCTTATTCTTCGGCCCGCGCCTCTGGCATTCCAAGATGGGTGACACGGAGTTTGTTTTGTCTCTCATACCTCTTGGTGGATTCGTGAAGTTCGATGACGGTTTTCAAAAATTTCATCCATTGAAGCGAGTCTTCGTGGCCGCTTCGGGTTGCGCGTTGCTTCTCGTTCTCGCTGTCGTGGCTTTCGGCTTTTCGGGAGCTTTTCAGAAGTTCTTTAATGGTTTCATGCAAATTCTGTCCGGCGTGTTGTCGCCGCGTTCGTATGGTTCGCAGTTGTTTTCGACAGCCTATGAGTTTTTAAAGGCGGCTCCATTTCTCGCTTGTTTAGGATTGATAGCAAGCAAAATGGCGGCGGCGAATATGTTGCCACTTCCCACGATGAACGGCGGCGAAATCATCCTGACTCTTTTGAGTTGGGTCAAGCCGATGCCCGAACGTGTGCGCGAGCGTATACAGCAGTTTGGATTCCTGATTCTGTTGATTATCCTCATCTGTTGGATTGTGGCTTTCGTCTACTTCCTTATAGGATTTTAGCGCGAAGACTGGAAAACGTATTCTAGTCCGGCGGTCGCTACGAGACGGAAAGTTGATGGTCGCCACACGCAGAGATGCCCGAACGCTTTCAAGAGAACCGGGGTTGTATTAGTCTCAAATGAAACTGCCTGAGGAACAATTTCACCGACTGCTTGAATGGCTCGATGCAGACCCCGAACAGGCCGGGAGTTTGTATCTGCGAATACGCGATGAACTGGTGAGCTATTTCCGACGACGCGCGGCGTGGGTGGCGGCAGAGGAATTAGCGGATGCAACCATCGACCGCGTTGCCAGCAAGACAGACGCCTTGTTTGGCTCCGATTACAACGCGGAAGACGCGTCGAAAGCGAGCGACAAGTTACCCTATTTCAAAGCGGTCGCACGTTTTATCTATCTGGAATATTTGAATTCTCACCGGAGCAAAGCGACAGGTTATTCACACGAAGAAATCGAGAGATACCACGCGCGGCGCAACAAAACCGACATCCACGAATCTCCGTCGGGAGAGCGGAAATCGGAGCATGAGTTGCGCTTTGAATGTATGGAAGAATGTCTCGCACAACTCACAGAGATTAACCGCCGAATGATAACTCTGTATTATCAGATGAACAGTCTCGAAGGCGTGGAGGCGCAAAAAGAGCGCAAGGCATCCGACGCGCGGCAAGAGTTGGCGTCGGCGCTCGGCATACCGCTCAATACGTTGAGGGTCAGACTCCATCGCGTCAGGGGAAGTCTGCGAGAATGCCTCTTTGCGTGTTTGGGGAAAAAGAATCGAGAATGAAATTAATATCAATTTTGACACATAAGGTTTAGGACTACGTTCGGAGAGGATTCCGTGGAGTCATGCGAAGACTGGACTTCGACGAAGAGATTAAGCAACTACGCGCCGCGCTCGACGCAGAAGACCCGACGCTACGAGAACAAGGGCTCACTGAGGAGCAACACTCCGCGAACGAGTCTCCGCCAGAGGACGTTTTGCGCGATGAACCGTTGCTCCGACGTTACCTGTTGGGCGAGCCTTTGCCGGATGAGGAGAGGCGACGGGTCGAGAAGCGGTTCGTGGCCGATGAAGCGTACGCGGCGTGGGTGGAACTCCTCGCAGACGAATTGACGGAAGATTATCTGCTCGGCGCGTTGACGCACGACGAGGCGGACAGTTTTGAAAAGCGTTTTTTGTCTACACCTGAAAGAGTTGAAATTTTCAGGTCGATGGAGACTGTCATCGAAGTCGCCGGACGCGCGGAGTCGACGACAGATAATGCAGGCGGCGAGCCTGATACGTGGGTCAATCGGTATGTCCGCGCCGCCCTCCGGCGGACAAAAAAGAGAGACAAGGACAAGAAGCCGTCCGACGTAAAGAAGAAATAGAGTCGCCCCGGCACTACTGGATAAATCATGCCGGATGAGTCATGCCCGAGAACATTCCAGACGAATCAGCCCTGACAACATTCGGTGAGAATCGTGAGCGGTCGTCGCTCCCGTCTCATCGCTAACGGTCGCTGGCATCCTCGGCCTGTTCGACCAGACCCGCGCGCGTCGCCCATAGCCGCACAGTCTTATCCCAACTCCCCGTCGCCACAGACGCGCCATCGGGCGAGAAGTCGATGGCGGAAACAACGTCGTCGCAGGTGCCCAGAACGCTCATCTTGTCCGATTGCAAATCCCAGAGGCGCACTGTTTTATCGTTGCTGGCGGAGGCGAGAGTCGCGCTGTCGGGCGAGAAGGCGATGCCGCGCACAGCCCCTTCGCACATCCCCAGAACGCGCATGACGCCGGTCTGTAAATCCCAGACGCGTATTTTGTAATCCCAACCTCCGGCGGCGAGACTCGACCCGTCGGGCGAGAAGGCGATGGAGCGAAGGTCGTTGTCTTGAGAGTCGAAGATAACGCGGAGTTCGCCCGTCTCGATGTTCCAGATAAGAATCGTTTTATCATCGCTTTCCGCCGCGAGACTCTGTCCATCGTTCGAGAAGGCCAGAGACCACACGACGCCGACGCAACGCGCAGCGAATTTGACCGCGCCTGTGCTTGCATCCCAGACGGCGACGGAACCGTCGCTGCTGCCGGAGGCGACGTGTCTGCCGTCGGGCGAGAAGGCGACCGAGCGTATCGGCTGCTGCGTCGTTCCGAGAATCCTCGTCGCTTCCGCGTCCACTTCCCAGAGGCGGACGGTTTGGTCGTCGCTCCCTGAAACGACCGCTTTGCCGTCGGGCGCGAAATCCACCGACGAGACGTAAGAGAAGCCGGATTTGCCGGAACCGCAACGCCCCATGATGCGTTCCTGCGCGGTTTCTGTGTTCCACAGACGCACGACGTTATCGTTGCTCCCCGAAGCGACGTACTTGCCATCGGGCGAGAAGGCGACGGAACGCACCGCGCTGACACACTTACCGAGCGTGCCGTATCTGACCGCGACGACATTCGCCGACGCCGTGCGCTCAAACGTCGGTTGGCTCTCATCTTGGGAGACGGCGCGTGTCGCATAGCGTGTTGCCAGCAGCGTCTCGTCGTTGTCGCTTGAAGCGCCCGACAGTTTCAACTCCGCCGCACACAAGCGCAACGCATGACGCATCGCGGCGGCTGTGGGGAAACGTCCGTCGGGGTCGAAGCTGAGAGCTTTAGTGAGGATGGCGGCGACCGACGGCGGAATGTCTGCGTTGAGTTCATCTGCGGGGCGCAAGGGGTCTGGAAGGCGCGACCAGAGATGTCGCGCACGTTTGGCGGCGTCGGGCGGAAGTTCGCCCGTGATGAGGTGATGGAGCGTCGCGCCGAGCGAGTAGATGTCGCTGCGCGGCGATGTCTCATGCGACAAGATGAGACTCAATTGCGCCGGATGCGTGGCGGAAAATGTCTCGACCCAGTGGCGCGCTCTCATGTGTTGCTCCGGCGGAGAATAGCCGGACGTGTAGACGACCAGATTGTACTGCGACTGCATGGTTGACATGAGTCCGGCGGAACCCGTCGCCGCGCCGAAATCGAGGAGAAAGATTTCGCCGCGCGGGGTGAGTTTCAGGTTAAGCGGCTTGATGTCGCGGTGGATGACTGGATGCTGGTCGTTGCTGCTCTGATGAAGGTTGCCGAGCGCGTCGAGCAAAACGTCCGCCCACGCGAGTACCTCCGCGAGCGAAAAAGGCGTGCCGCGCGTTCTGAGAATGCGCCCCAAATCTTCGCCGGGAATATATTCCATGACGAGATATTGCGCGTTTTTTTGCGTGAAGTAGTCGATGACTTTGGGGAAGGCAGGATGGCGCAGGTTGGCGAGCAGTTTGGCTTCACGCGTGAAGGCTTTGCGGGCGGTCTCGCCGCCGTGCGACGCCGCATCCAACGTCAGGAGATTTACCTTGACGGCGACGTGCGCGGCGAGTCGCTGGTCGAAAGCGAGGTAAACCGCGCCCATGCCGCCGCGTCCTAACCTTTTAATGATTTTGTAGCGGTCGGCGAGAATTGTATCGGGAGCAACCATCGGTGAAGCCCTGAAACCTATTTGTTGACAACCAAACCGACGCGACTATAATCCACGCGACCACTCGGAGTCTTCACATAATATACCTTGAGAAGCTCCTCGCACAGTTTCGGGGAAGCGCCGCCGTCGCCGCGACAAGACTTCTGTCCGGCCTCGACGCTCGAAACAAAAACGCTTCAACCCACGGTAGACAGTATCAATCTCCTGTCCGATGTTTTCCATCCGGCGTTCGCCGAGACGCGTGCGCGGGCGAACACACGACTCGTCTTGTCGTCGTTTCGCGTGTCAATCGTGCAGATGGCACGCGCCTTCCGCCGTGCGTGAGATGAAAGCAAAAGCGCGTGGAGATTGTGTGTAACGTTTATCCCCGAAGCCTCAATAGAGTTTGCAAAGGAGATGGCAGGGAGACTTTATGGAGCCATTCAAAGAGGGCGAACTACTCGAAATCGGGCAGGTCATTCGTGGCACTTATACGGTCGAGCGATTTCTCGGAGAGGGGATGTTCGGCGAAGTCTACCGCGTCAAACATCGTCTGTTCGGACGGCAGGCAATGAAGGTCTTCAAGAACGTCGGGACGCTGGAAGAGACCGAGCGCGCACTCGAAGAGGCCATCATTCTTTCCAGCATCGCACACCGCAACATCATACGCGTCTACGATGCCGACATCATCGAAACCGCCAAAGGCAGCCTCGGTTATTTCACGATGGAGTACATCGCCGGGAGAAGCCTTGAGCAGTTCTGGCAATCATACGGCAACGAGTTTGTTCCGGTTGAGACGGCGGTCGATATTTTGCGACAGGTCTGTCGCGGGCTGGCGCACGCACACGGCGAAGACCCGCCGATTATCCACCGCGACATCAAACCGCAAAACATTCTCGTCGGCTACGACGCACACGGCTTGCGCGCATGCCTCAGCGATTTCGGACTCGCCAAACGCGTCAACCCGCTCTTGCTCGCCGCCACGGCGCGCGGCACGCGTTGCTTCAAAGCGCCGGAAACTTTTCTCGACCCCAAGAGCGATTCCTGCGCCGGCGATGTGTGGGCGCTCGGCGTGACGCTCTACTGGCTTCTGACCGACCGCCACCCCTTTTCCGGCGGAGATTTGGACGCGCTCGATTTTAGAGACTTCCAGCGACCGATGATTCCGGCCAGCCGTCTCAACATTCAAGTGGACACACGGCTCGACCAGATTCTCTCGCTCTCTCTGGCCGTCAAGCGCGACGAACGTTACCAAAGTGCCCAAGAGATATTGCAAGACCTGTCGAAGTGGAAACCCGTCTCAGGGAAAAGCGCGGGAACGAACTCGCGCGGCGGGTCTTCGGGCGGGTCGAAGGTGATTTTCGATGCGCCGTCGCCGGTTGATGAAAAGTCAGGCCGTGAGATGGTCGCACAGGCGTTCGAGCTTTCGCGCCGAGGGCGTCTCGGCGAGGCCGCAGACCTCCTCGAAGAGTCTTTCAACAAGTGGCCTGCGCTGCGCGAAGATTATGAAAATCAGGTCAAACTGTGGCGGCGCGGCATCATCATGTGAGGCGCGGGGCGAACAGAAATGAACCGTCGAGATGAGACTGGAACAGCATCGGCTGCCGACACCTCCACACGCGCAGTTGCGGAGCGACTGTCAAGCGTGGCGAGCCTCGACATGTTCCACGTCAACGCCTTTCGCGTGTTGGAACTGCCCGTCTCCGCCACCGAGCGAGACGTTTCGCGACGCGTGCAGCAATGGGAGATTCGCGCGCGTCTCGAAGGCGGTACGAGCACCGGAGGCGTCAACGGCGTCGGTGCGTTACCGCGTCAAGAGCCGCCCGACATTCACGACGTACGCGAAGCCGCTCTGCGTCTGCGCGACCCGGAAAAGCGTTTTATCGACGAGTTTTTCTGGTTCTGGACGGCAAACGACGGCGCAGATGAAGCCGCTCTGCTCGACGCGTTGCGCTTGAGCGACATCGACGCCGCCAGTCGCATCCTCTCGGAACAATCGAAGCGTCGCGGCGAGGAGAGAGACGGCATCACGTCGCATAATCTTGCCGTCTTGTTTCATTGCGCGGCGCTCGACGTTGAGCGTTCGTTGCTCCAACAGCCTCCGACGGAAAAACAGCTTCAACGTCTCGACTACTACTGGCGCGAAGCCTTTGCACACTGGAACAAACTGCTCGCCTCTGAAAATTTCTGGGACAGGCAGATGGCACGCATACGTGAGTTGAACGACCCGCGTCTGACAGAGGAATACGTCAGGAGCCTCCGCTCGTCGCTTCCGTCGTTGCTCCTTTCGGTCAACGCCGAACTCGCTCTGCGCGCGGCGTCGAAGGGTCTTGCGTCGGAGTGTCGCCGCCAACGCGAGGTCGTGTTGCAGACTTCCGGCTTCCCTGCTCCAATTCGTACCGAGGCGTTGCAACGTGCGGTCAAGCCTTACTGGCAGCAAATCATCGAACTGAGTGAGAAGGCGAAACGCGAGGCGCTGGCCTCTCCCCTCGCGGGGCTTGAACGCGCACGCCAACTGCTCGCGCAAGTGCGCCAACCGCTCTCCGTGCTCGATATGTTGTTACCCACGGATAACAACATGCGTACGGAAGCGCACGACGAGGCCGCCGACAACGTATCTCAATGCGCCCTGCTCTATTATCAACAGACCCCTAATGCGACGGCGACGCTAAATCTGTTAAGAGAAGCCTTGAAGCTATCGGTCGGCCCGCGGTTACGCGCGAGGCTCTACGATGTGGTGGCGGTGCTCATGAAGACAGACCTCGCCAACAACCTCGTACACGAATCGAAGTTGCAACCCGTCTCTCAGCCGAAGCCCGCAGAGGAAAAAATCGACACGAATTTTACACTCCCCACTCTCTCTACACTCAACGGCATCGGCACGATGTTCTACGGCTTCGGGAACTACAGGACGCAATACTTCACAGTGGTTTTTCTGCCCATCATCCCACTCGCGCGTTACCGTGTTAACGTCGTGAACGGAAAGTACATCATTTATGGTCGCGTCCCTCTCAAGTTCATCCATTTTTGGCCTCTCTTACTCATCTTCGGGTTCACGATTCTCACCGTCCTCTCCGGTCAAATGAACCGTGTAGACGTAAAACAGGTCAACACGCGTGTGCAGGTGAACAACCACGTCGCCAACGCCAACGTTTTCATCAAGAGGGCACGACAGTATTCGGAGGAGGCCGATGCAGTGTATTTGGGCGAGGGTAAATCCCGTGCGAAACTCGTCGAACTCGCTCGCCTCAAGGGCATCAGACTCGGCTTCTGCGCTAAGAATTGGGGCTACGCCGCCGACGTACTCAAGAATATCGACGCGATGGACATCAATCCTCATTACAAGCTTTATGCGTCGCTCTGGCAGCAGCAGGCTGAAAAGTACAGAGCCAGCGCCTCGGCTCTCGGCTTCTACATGGATGAACTGGCCGCGCCCATCGACCGGAGTCCGAGCGCGCAGGAGCGGCGTAAACGATATGCCGACGAGGCCGCACGTTTGCGTCAGGAAGGCGACGCGTTAGGCGGGCGAATTGAAAATGTCGTGTTGAGTCATCCGACGTGGTTCAATCAGGTCGGAGAGGGCTATATGTTGTACTTGTCGGATTCCGCCCCGTCGCCGTAGCGGAGCGCGAAGATGGAAGAGGCGCGAGCGAAGCGTCTGACACGCAGAGCGAGAAAGGAAGCGACGCTGGCTGGACGTAGTTTCGAGAGATGCGTCGGAGAGTCGGCAACGGGTCGTAATCGTCGCGGCCTGTGTATAAAACGAGACTGTCAACATGTTTGCCAAAGAAGGCTTCCATGAATTCGAGCCTCTTTTCGAGGCGGCGCATCCGGAGATGTATCTGGTGAACGCCTTTCGTGTGACCGGGCTGCGGGTTGGCGTCAGCGACCTCGAAATCAAACGACATCTCAAGAAAATTGAAATGGCCGCACGCCTGGGTCAAGACGACGGCGAGACACAAGGCGTCGCCGCACGTCGAGCAAACGGTGCGCTGCTTCCGCACGCTTCGCCTCCCGACCACCATGCGCTTCAAGCAGCACAACAGAGACTCCTGCGTGACCCTATCGGGCGTATCCTCGATGAATTTTTCTGGTTCTGGCCGACGACGCCCGATGGCGAAGATGCCTCGCTCGCGGCGCTCGCACGCTCCGAAGTCGAGACCGCCACGCAACAGTGGCTCGAAGCCGAGCGCAAGAGCCGCGACGCCGTGGCGACGCATAATCTCGCCGTGCTTTTCCATTGTCGCGCGCTCGACATCGAACATGATGCGCGCCTCCGCGCTCTCGCCGCCGAGCAAACCGCCGAACGCGATAGATGCTGGCGGGAGGCTTACAGGCGTTGGAAAGCGTTGTTGGAGAACGCGGCGTTTTGGGGCGAGGTGACGGCGCGCATCCGCGCCCACGGCTATCCGCAACTGGCCGATGTCAACGGCGCGGGTCTGTATCGTGGTTTGCCCGGCGCTTTGATTTACGTCAACGCGCAGTTGGCCTTGCGCTTCGCCAGAAGGGGCGAAGACGTTGAAGTCGCGCGCCATTTAAGCCTTGTGCACAACTCCGGCTTCACGCGCGACGCCATCAGCAACGCGCTCCGACGCACCGTGCGACCTCTCCGCGAGCAGGTGCGCGAATTGTGCGCGGCTGCTGAATCCGGCGCGACGGCTGACCCGAAGGGCGCGGCAGGCGTGGCGCACACGCTCACGGAAAGCGCCGGCCCGCTCTTGTCTAGCCTCGACCAACTGCTTCAGGGAGGCGACGCGCTGCAACTCGTACGCGATGCCGCGCACGATACGGTTGCGCTGGCGACCCTCGCCTGCGCCAAGAACTTTATCAACGCCACACGTGACTGGGATGTCTCGCAGGATGTGCTGGAAAACGCTCTGGCCGTCGCGGGCAGCGAACCCGCACGGACGGAAGTGAACGAGTGGCTTGAATACGTGCGTCGTGAGGCGTACCCCGAAGAGAAGCGCAAATATCTCACGCCGATTGAGTCGAAGGTCAATGTCATCCTCGCTTCGGCCTCGTACCCGCACGACAAATTCCAAGCCTTACGCGACGCGCTCGTGCCGCAACTCGACGGCATCAAGGCGCGGAAGAAAGAGCACTCCAAAATCTATCGCCGCAGCGCGTCCATCGTGGCGGGAGCTTTCAGAAAAATCGCCAACGACTTACGTACTCACTGGCCTGACAAAATCGCGCTCGCCGTGGAGGCCATCAACCTCGCCATCGAGTATTGCTATGACACGGAAATCAGCCGACTGATAAAGATTGAGGCCGCAGAGATTGACGCCGAAGTCAAGATTGCGCCCGTCAAAACTCTCTGCCTGCGAACCAAGCGTGCGGCGGCTGAAGACCCCTCGAAAGCCTACGCGCTCTGTATGAGTCTCTTTGACGGGGCGAAACCCCTGCTCGCCACACTGACCGCCACGCTTCAAGCGGGCGACGAGCGTTACGCGCAGATGCACAATCTCGTCGCAGGGACGCTGCTCGACTGTCAGAACTTCTACGGCTCGGCCACGAAAGACTGGGCAAGCTGTCAACGCGTACTTGAATGCGCTCTTGAGGTAGTCGCCGGGAGAGACTTACGTCACGACATCAAAACGCGTCTCGACAGCGTTATCCAACTCCACAACTCGCAACGCATCGAACAGTTCACCGCGCCCATCATCTCGCTCTGCGCCAGGATGAAGGCGGCTGCGCTCGCTGCGCCGGAGTTGGGTGACACGTACCTCGAAAGATTGCTCGACGAGTCGCGTCCGATGCTCGCGGCGGTCGAAGCCGTGCTGCCCAACGGTCGGCCTAAGCACACCGACGCACACGAACGCGTGGCGCAGACGGCGCTCGATTGCCAGAGTCTCTACGGCAGCAAGACGCAGAATTGGACTCATTGCCTTGAACTACTGGCGCGCGTCCGCACGCTTCTGCTCAGCGCGCGCACGCTGCGCGACATCGACAAACAAGAGGAGACCGCGCGCTTTCAACGAGACTCGAAAGAGATTGCCTTTTTCACATCACAAATCACAGAGGTCGTCGAATCCGCCGATACGCCCGTCGAGAAGTTCTTGGAATTGAGGGATGAAATTCGTCCCATGCTCAAGGGATTGAAGGAGCGCAGCGGAGAAACGTCGAGAGTTTACCCGGAGGTCTCCGACGCTTTAGCTAAAGCCTTGCAAACCATCGCGCGGCGTCTTCACGTAGACGCACGCAACTACGAGTTGAGCGGCGAAGCGAACCAACTGGCCTTGTCCGTCTGTCGCAACGCGCAAATGCGTAGCGAAATCAATAAGCAAGCCATCGCGCTACAGAGCCACGCCGTCGAGATGCGGAAACTGACGCGCGACTTGCAGCCTGTCACCGAAGCGCCGACGCGGAAGTTTTTCGCCGGAACGGGCTTCGCACTTCGCGGCAAGACCGGCTTCGACAGTCTTCAACTCTCTTACATCGCCACACTATACTTCGTCCTGTTCAATATCCCTCTGTTGGCGCTCGGACGATACCGCGTCAGCGTGGCGGGGAGTGATAAACTGGCCGCCCACTACTTCGGCAGACTCAAAATAAGCGTCGCAGAGAGGCGTCGCAACGCCGTCGTCATCGTCGGTTCCGCCGCGAGTTTTATCAGCGTCCTGATATTTTTAATAAAGTATCTCTTGTAGAAAGCTGCGCGCCGCGACGCTCCGACGCTCGGTTGGCGGAGAGAGAGGAAGCATGAAGAGAAAAGTTAAGTTACGGAAAAAAACAACGGGCGCTCTCAAAAAGAGTTACTCCGATTTGCGACAGCAGTTGCATCCGCGCGAGTTTCGCATCTGGTCGATTATCTGGCCGACCGAGTTGGAGGATTTTCTCGAAGTGCTCGCGCAATCGCCCAAGCCTGAAAAGACCTATCACGTCCCCGCGCCGACGCCGGAAGATGTCGCTGCGCGTAAAGAGTTGAGGCGCTTATATTCCGACATGGGAACGGGGCTGTGGCGTCTACGACGCAAGATGCTCGACCCCGCGACGGGCGACCCGCGCGAAGAGATGCGACGCGCCTACAGGCATTTCCAATTCACATGGGATGCCTTGTCGCGCGCCGAGATTGAGGTACAGGACTACGAGGGACAGGCTTTCGACCCCGGATTGTCGCTCAAGGTGATTGAGTATCAACCCGTCTCCGGCATGAATCGCGAGGAGGTTATCGAAACCATCAAGCCCGCTGTCTACTATAAAGGCGAACTCATACAGACGGGCGAAGTGATTGTCGGGACACCGCCGTCGGAGTCACCGGACAGTTGATTGCCGTTTCGTTGTTGAATTCGCTGACGGATTCATTTGAGAGCAGTTACGCGTGAAGACGCGCCGGGGAAGCAGACGAGCAAGCGCGTGTAAGGAGTCGATTAAATGACGAGGCTAACCATTGATTTCGGCATCGACCTCGGTACCACCAACAGCAGCATCGCCATCTTTCAGGGCGGCAACATCGAGGTCATCAAAAATAACGCGAACGCGGAGTTTACTCCGTCGGCGGTCTGGCTCGACAAGAAGGGTCAGTGGTTCGTCGGCCACCGCGCGCGCGCCAATCTCGAAATAGACCCGGACAACACCGCCGCCGAATTCAAATTGCAGATGGGAACCGACGCCGAAAAAACATTCGCCCGCAACGGCCAACGAATGAGGCCAGAGCAACTTTCGGCAGCAGTGCTGAAAGAACTCAAAGACAGCGTTAAGATGCGCATGGGCGAGGACATCTCGGCAGCCGTCATTACTGTTCCGGCGGCCTTCGACACGCCGCAGACCGAAGCCACGAAGAAGGCCGCGCGGCTCGCCGGAATCGAACATTGCGTGCTCTTGCAGGAGCCTTCGGCGGCGGCGCTCGCCTACGGTTTTCAGCGCGACAGCGACAAGGTTTTCTGGTTGGTTTACGACATCGGCGGCGGCACGTTCGACGCCGCCATCGTCCAACTCCGCGACGAAGGCATCGACGTGGTAGACCACGCGGGCGACAACCATCTCGGCGGTAAACTTTTCGACTGGGCAATCATTGAGCAGATTCTCGTCCCGAAGGTCGTCAAGGAATTCAAGGTGACGGATTTCCACCGTGGCAACGTCAAGTGGCGCGCGGCCTTTGCGCGGCTCAAAGAGTATGCCGAGCAGGCTAAAATCTTCCTCTCCAACGACCGTTCCGTCAGCATCGAAGTGCCGAATCTCTTTCTCGGTTGCGAGGATTTCCGTGGCGAGGGCGGAGAGTTTGAGTTTGAACTGACGCGCGGCGAACTGGAATCCCTCGTCGAGCCTTCGGTCGAGAGGTCTTTCAATATCTGCAAGCGTCTGTTGGAGAAGAATCGGATGGTGGCGGGCAACATTGAGAAGGTTCTGCTCGTCGGTGGCCCGACGTTGATGCCATACCTGCGCGAGAGGCTGCCGGACGCGCGTCTCGGTTTAGGAATTCCGCTCGACCATACGAAAGACCCTCTGACGGTTGTGGCGCGCGGGGCGGCATTGTTCGCCGGGTCGCAACGTTCGGAGGAAAAGACGAGGCAGCCGACGGAAGCGGGCAAGTATTCCGTGAGTCTGGAATATTCGCCGATGGGTGCCGACCCGGAGCCGCCTGTGGGCGGGCGTGTGGAGACGGTCGGAGCAGTAGACTTCACGGGCTTCACCGTCGAAATCTCGGAGGAAGCGGCGCGTCCGCCGTGGCAGAGCGGCAAAATCCCTCTGAGCGCGGGCGGCACGTTTATCACTAGCGTCTGGGCGGAAGTGAAAGGGCTGCACACTTACAAGCTCGAATTGAAGGACAAGGCGGGCACGCGTCAAACGGTCGAGCCGGAGAGCTTTACCTACTACCGCGAGAAAGACCCGCCCAATCCTCCGCTGCAACACGCGTTCGGGGTCGCGCTCGTCAACAACGAGATGCTTCTCTTTCTCGAAAAAAATACGCCTTTGCCCGCGCGCAAGTTGGCTGTGTTAGAGTCAGCCATCCCGCTCCAAAAGGGACAGACCGGACAACTCCTCGTCATCCCCGTCGTGCAAGGCGACAAGCAACGCGCAGACCGCAACCTGATTATCGGCACACTGACCTTCTCCGCCGAAGACATCAAGCGCGACGTGCCGATGGGCAGCGAAATCGAAGTCACCATCGCCGTCGATAGGTCGAATCTGGTCACGGCCTCGGCCTACATCCCTCTGCTCGATGAGGAGATTGAAGTCGTCATCAACTACGAGGACTATGGCAAGAAGGCGCAGCAGACCGACCAACTCCGCGAAGAGTTGGAACGCGAAAAGAGTCGTCTCGGCGCGGCGAAACTGAAGGCTTATACGACGGGCGACGAAAAGGCTTTGGAGGCGGCGCGGCGCATCGAGCGCGAACAGATGGTGGCGGAAGTCGAGAACGCGTTGGCCGCCGCCGGAGCCGACCGCGCCGAGGCCGACAAGTGCTATCATCGCCTGTTGGATTTGAGGTCTGCGATTGACGAGTTGCAGGATGCGGTCGAGTGGCCTGTGCTGGTTAAAGAGGCGGAAGACAGAATCGCTTTTGAACGCACAGTGGTTCACAATCTGGCGCTCAACGCCACGCCCGACGAGAAAATCCTCTTTGCCACGCTCGAAGCGGAAGCGCGGGAAGCCATCGCCAGCCGCGAGCCGGAGTTGTTGAGGCGCATCATTCGCAAGCTCTACGATTTGGGTTCGCGCATTCAGGGACGCCATCCAGACACGTGGGTCAACTGGCTCAACTACGCCAACTCAAGAAAGCATGAGATGAGTGACCAGAATGCCGCCGACGCTTTTATCATTCAGGCGCGACGCGCACTGGCAGCCGACGATTTCGAGGCGTTGAAGGCGGCGGTGCGCCATCTCTGGCGACTACTTCCGCCCGCGACCGACACTCGGACGGGCGGCGACGAGGAAGGCGGCATTCGTTCCGACGTGAGAAAAAAGACCTTCTAACAGGAGCGACGTGGCGGGGCGCGCATGACCATCGCAATGCATGAGCGAGAAGAAAGCAGAGGCGTCGCCGCTGCGCTGGCGAGGGGCGTCGCCGTCGGCGCGGAGGATGAGAACCGTCCGGCGCAGACGCTCCTGACGTGGCTCGCAATCTCGCAGGCGTCTGAACTGGCGCGCGTCGGTCGCTACTCCGAGGCCGACCAACTTTTGTCGGAATTGAAGACGGGCGACGCGTCCGCCGCCGTGCTCGACCTGCGCGCACGCATCCACGCGCAACAAGGCAGACTCTCTGCCGCCGAAGCATTCTGGACGCGCGCACTTCATCTCGACCCCGCCAACCTTGCCTACAATGAAGCGTTGCGGCGCATATCTCGCATGCAGAGACGCAGGCTCCACGCGCTCCGCCCTCTGCTCTGGACACTCGCCGCCGTCCTCTGCGTCGCCCTCGCCGTCTATATCATCGAGCAAAGACTCGCGCGCCAGTTCAGCGCAGCCCTTGTGCAACAGCCACACATCAGTCAAGCCGCCCAAACGGAACAGTCAACAACCACGCAAACGGAACAGTCGGCAGACGCGGCGCAAGGCGTGCGGGCGCAAGCACGACGTGCGGAGCAGAGAGACGCGCCCGCGCTCGACATAGACGTGCGCGGAGTGAGGTCAAGCATCGACGGCGACGAAACCGTGTTGGTGTTTGAGTCGGGGCTGTTCGTGCGCGCAACCGAATTGACGCCGGAGGGCAAGTCGGTCTTGAATGCGCTCGCAGGACAGATTGCGCCTTACGCGGGGCGCGTCTCGGTGAATGTCGAGGGGCACACTTCGTCGCTTCCGGTCACGAAGGGTCACACTTTCCGCGACAACGCCGCGCTCGGCATGCAACGCGCCGTGACGGTGGTCGATTATCTACGCGGTGCGGCGTCGCTGCCGCCGGAGATGTTTTCCGTGAGCAGCGCGGGCGAGTCGCGCCCGCCGCACACGAATCCAGAGACGGACGCCGCCGCGCTCAATCAGACCGTCGTGCTGCGTGTGTCCGGCTTTGAAAGGCAGAGGGGAAGACGGAGCGGAGAAGAATGATTTCATGAGAATCAACGTGCATCTCTCCCTGCATCTGGCATGGGGCATCGCCAGCGTCGAGGCCATGCGCTCCGGCAGCACGCTTATCGAGCCTGAGCACTTTCTGCTGTCGGTTCTGAGCATCGTGGACGGAGTTTACCCGGACGACCTTTTCGAGTTGACGCCCGAATCTCGCGTCGAAATTAAGAGCGCGGCGGCACAGTGCCGTGAGGTGATGCAGATGTCTGCGGATGAGGTGACGAGGGCGCGACGCGAACTGCGGAAGGCGCTCCACATTCGCGGCGCAGATGCTTCCACACTGCGGATGCTTCACCGCTCGCCCGCCTCGCATACCCTCTTCGAGAAAGCGATGCGGCGCGCGGTTGACGAGCGAGCCGTCGAACTCACCATCGTACACCTGCTTAAAGAGTTGATGGCGAACCCGCCGAAGGATGCGTCTCTGTTTTCGCAGTACAGTCAAGCGGCTGGTCACGAAGGCGCAGCGAGCACGTCTTACATTAACGACCACACTGAACAGTCGGAACATGACAAGCCAGCGACGCCCGTGATTGATGAAATGGGTCTTGATTTGACGGCGCTGGCACGCGCCGGACGCCTCGCGCCCGTCGTCGGACGCAAGCAGGAGATGACCGCCGTGGCGCGTTTCCTGCAACGGACGACGAAGCGCAATGTGATTCTGACGGGCGAGGCGGGAGTCGGCAAGACGGCCATCGTCGAAGGCTTAGCGCAAAGGCTCGTCGCCGAAAACGCGCCTGAATTCCTTCGTGCGCTCCGCATCGTTCAAATCAACGTCGCAGATTTGGTGGCCGGGACGAAGTATCGCGGCGAGATGGAGGGACGCGTCAGGAGATTGATGGACGAAGCCGTCTCCGACCCGCACCTCGTACTCTTCTTCGACGAGATTCATCTGATGATGAACGCGGGCGCGGGCGGCGACTCGCCCCTCGACATCGCCAACATCCTCAAGAGTGCGTTGGCACGCGACGACTTTCGTTGTCTCGGCGCGACGACCACCGAAGAGTTTGAGCGTTACGTCAAACCGGACGCGGCCTTCATGCGTCGCTTTCAAGTCTTGCAGGTACCGGAACCTGACGAAGAAGCCGCGTTGGAGATTTGTCGTCAGTGGGCGCAGCGCATCACCAGTCTGCAAAAGGTCAAAGTCGATGATGAAGCGGTCGAGGCGGCGGTGCGTCTCTCCGCGCTCCACATACGCGGGCGCGCCCTGCCCGACAAGGCGATTGACCTACTCGAAAACGCCGCGGCTTACACCAAGATTACTTCGATTACATTCAGCAGCGCGCTTCCTCCCGGCATCGCGCCGCGCATCGGACGGCAGGAGATTATAGACGTACTCGAAGAACAATACGGCGTCTCCGTCAGCGCCGCGCGTGCGCTCGACGTGGCTCAACTCGCCGCCGTTTTGCAGAACGAACTAATCGGACAGGACGCAGCCGTCGCAGAGATAACGGACGCGTTACGCGCACGCACGGCCAACACCTCCAACGCCCCGCGACCGCTCGGCGTCTTTCTTTTCACGGGCGCGACCGGTGTCGGGAAAACCTTCACCGCCGAACTCATGGCGCGTGCCTTCTTCGGACGCGAAGCCGGAGCCTTCTTTCGCATCAACATGAACGAGTACAAGGAGCGCCACGAACTCTCGCGGCTGACGGGAGCCGCGCCCGGCTTCATCGGGCACGAACGGCGCGGCGCGCTCTTTAGCTTCGCCGCAGACCACCCGCAAGGTCTGATACTGCTCGACGAGATGGAGAAGGCGCACCCGGAGATTCAAGATTACTTCCTGCAAATCTTCGACAAAGGCGAGGCGATGGATTCGCGTGGACGCAAGGGCGACTTCCGTCACCACATCTTTGTCATGACGTGCAACGTCGTCGCCGAAGCGTCGAAGCGTCGTATCGGACTCATCAATAATGACCCGGAGGCTCCGTCGCCAAATGCCTTGACGGAGCAACTGGCGAAAACTTTCCGCAGAGAGTTTCTGGCGCGCATCGACCGCATCGTCTCCTTCCGTTCACTCGACGCAGACGACTTCTGCGAACTCTGCGACCGCAACCTCGCTTCGCTCCGCGAGAGGGTCGAAAGAGAGCACGGCATTCGTCTGGAAGTTGAAGAAGATGCGCGCCGCCATTTGTGCACAAAGGGTGCGGCGCAGGACGAGGGCGTGCGTGGTTTCAACAGGCTCTACGAGCGAACTCTGGAAGCTCCGCTTCTCGATTTCATCTCGACCGCCACGCCTCAAAAAGCGGTCACCGTCGGCCTCGCCGATGACCAACTCGTCTTCACTCAAAACAACAATCCGACGGATTCATAGACGACTTGAACGCTTCCCCATGTCTTGCGACGCACAGAGCGCACATGTGGTTTACTCCGCAGGCGCGAGGCGGACGCGTCGTAGTATCTCGTCGAAACGCGGGTCGGCGCGTAAGTCGTCGAGCATCGGGTCTACCTTGACCCAGAAAAGCCCCTCGGAACGGGCTTCGCAAGCCTCGCGCAAATAACGAAACGCCTCATCTCTTTCACCTAGCGCACTGAAGATGGCCGCGAGGCAGTAGGGCGAGAAAGACTGTTGCCCCGACTGGGCTTTTAGTTCTCGAATCACCGTCTCTACTTCTTTTCGTCTACCCTGAAGGGCGTAGGCGTGCGCGATTCCGGCTCCCAGCAGAGGGCTTCCGCCCGAAAGCCTCAACGCTATCCCGTATTCTTCCAACGCCTCCGCGAACCTCGACTCCATCACGCGCGCCATGCCGACGCAGAAGTGTGCCATGTAAAAACTCGCGTCGATTTCGAGCGCCTTGCGATACTCGTCAACCGCACGCTCGTACTGGCGCGTCAGGTAGTAGTAGAAGCCGAGACCAATCATTATCGGCAGCGACATTGGCTCAATCTCACGCGCTCGTTTAATCATCGAGAGGCCGCTGTCGGACTGACCCATCGCCGTCAGATAGAGCGCATACCAGTGATATGCCGTCGCGTATGAAGGCTTCAATTCGATGGCACGCCTGTACTCGCGTTCGGCCTCCGTCCAATCCCAATCGAAGATTTTGACGTAGGCGAGCGAAGCATGTGCTTCAGCGAGCAAAGGGTCGAGCGCGAGCGCGGCGACGGCTGACTCCTTAGCCAGACGCATGGCCTCGGTCGAGTCGAGTGCGCCGTTTTCGACCGAGCCGAGCAGAAGATAAGAGTCTGCGAGTCCGGCATAGGCGAGCGCGTATTTCTCGTCGCTCTCGATGGCCTCATTGAAATACTTCTGCCCCTTTCTAATGTCCTCGACGGTGCGCTTGTTCCAGTAGAAACGACCCTTGAGATAGGCTTCATAGGCGACGGCGCTCTCAGGATGGCGACGCGCCAGCAGCGCCTCCACTTCCCCGCTCAACTTCAAACGCAGATTCTCCAAAATCTTGCTCGCAATCTCCGATTCGACGGCAAAGATGTCGGCGCGTTCGCGCGTGTACTGCTCGCCCCAGATTTGACTGCCGTCGGCCACGTCGATGAGTTCGACGCCGATTCTTAAATGCTCGCTGTACTGCCGGACGCTTCCCACTACGATGGCGCGCACGCCCATCTCGCGTCCCGCCTGAAGCGGGTTCGGGTGTCCTTTGTAGTGAAAGACGGTGGTGCGCGCCATAACGCGCAGGGGCGGCAATTGGGAGAGATTGTTGATGAGCGTCTCGGCGATGCCGTCGCTGAGCCATTCGAGTTCGGGGTTGTCGCTGAGGTTGGCGAATGGCAGCACGGCGAGCGAATCAATCGGAGTACCGCGCGCGTGTCCGTCCACGTTTGCGTGTGTCCGCCCGCTCTCGACCTGTACCTCACGCACGCTCGCCGTGAAACGATAGCCACGTCGCGGCACCGTCTCGATGTACTCGCGCACGTCCCCGGGCTCGCCCAGTGCCTTTCTCAATTCTGCGATGCAGACGGCGAGATTGTTTGGCTCCACATCCGTCTCCGGCCAGAGCTTTTCAATAAACGTGTCGCGCTCGACGGTGTGGCCGCTGTTTTCGATGAGTATCAGCAGCGTCTCGGCGGTTTTCGGACGGAGGCGTGGAAGGAGATTGCCGTCGCGCCAGAGGAGTTGTTCAGCCGTGTCCAAAATGAACGGGCCGAACGCGTAGTGAGGTTTGTTTGGCTCGTTCATTATGCGGCTCAGAGAGTTCTTCAAGAGTTCTTTCCATGTCTCAATCGACGCTTAAAGAAAAGCTAAAGGACTTGCACGCCACCCTTCGGATACATTGACGCTCGACTCTGAAAGATTAATCGCCGATTAAAAGGTGCGGAACACAAACTGAAACGCTTCGCCTTCATTTTAGTGTCTTGAAGCGGGCGCAGCAAATCTCGTTCATCCGGTAGCAAACCGCAGAGCAGCCAATGGAGACATCATGAGAAGAATTTTCTTGCCGCTCCACTTCCTATCCAGACATTCTCTGCTCATCATCTCGACCTGCTTTCTGACACACGCCCACTCTGCCGGGGCGACTTCCGCTCAAGAAGTGTCCACCATATTACCGTCCCGCACACACGCGCAGACGACCTCTGCGACAATCTACGAATCAGCCGCCATCACTCACACGCCCGCCACGTCACATGCAGACGCCGTGCACTCACCTCTCAACTCAGGCGGCAGCGCGGGCATCGCCGCCGCGTTGATTAAAGAACTCGGCAAACGTGAGCGCCTTGAGCGCGTCCGTACGCTACGCGACATCACCATTCCAGAGAAATTCTTTGCTCCGCGCCACAGGCCACGGAGGAAGATTTCTTGAACTACTCGCGCCAGCATTATTTACTCTCCGACCCTTGCCCGACGCAGCACAGCACCGGAGAGTCTTCGCATCAACAAACTTTCATCTGCATCTATTGATGATTCGCCGTTATTCATTACAGCCTCGCAACGGCAAGGAGAAGACCATGACGAAAACGCTTCTGTCTCTGACGCTCATCAGTGCCCTTCTCTCGTTGGGCTTTCAACCTGTCTACGCCGCCGCGCGCCCGAAGGACGATATGCCGTCCGTCGAGAAGGTGCGAAGGGCGATTGATAAACTCGGCGTCGGCGAGAAGGCGCGCATTAACCTCAAACTCCGCGACGGTCGGAAGTTGGAAGGCTACGTCCATCAAACGGGCGACGATGATTTCGTTATCGTAGAGAAGAAGACCGGACAGAGAATGACCATCGCTTACGAAGATGTGCAGAAGGTCAAGGGTCGCGATAGTTCAACTGGCAAACAGATTGCCATCGGCGTCGCTGCCGGAGTGGGTGCCTACTTCCTCGCGATGGGCATTCTGGTAGCCGTCACCGCCATCCAATTAGGTCACTGACCATTATCCAGAGAAAAGCCACGCGGCGTCAGCCTTCAGACCTTTCTGAAGCTGACGCCGCTGCAATAATCGCTCTGAGACAAATGAGGCGTCGGGGTTTCCACGCGTCTGTGCTCCGCCCTGAAAATGCTCACAAACGCACTTCACACGCTCCTGCTGTGTTTCCTGTCTAAACTCTTCATTCGCCTTCTCTCGCCACATATTCGCTAATTCGACTCCCCGACTCACTCGCCTCGTCATGTCACACGACTGATGGACGAGCAACGGCGTCCGTTGTTGATAAAAGTTGACATCAAACGTGTTGCGTTGTCGCGTGCGCTTTCCTTCGTGGCATGAATGGTTCAAATTAATTCACATAGTTATTGATTGGTCACACTCCGTTCTGATATAGTCCACGGACGCAGAAGGAGGCTATCTCGACAGATGAACATCCCCAACGACCTAATCAACGTCCGCGAGGCGAGAGCCCTGCTCGGCATCAGCCCCGCTAAAATGGCGCGTCTGCTACGCGACGGCGTGCTCACGGTTTACGAGGACAAGTTGGATGCGCGCCTCAAATTGGTGAGCGAGGCCGAAGTGCAATCACTGAAAATAAGGAGGCCGAAGGCCGCATGAAGACTATTGTTCTCGCGAACCACAAAGGAGGCTGCGCCAAGACGACCGTCGCCTTCAATATCGCGGGCGGACTCGCCTCCTCCGGCTCGCGTGTGTTGGTCGTAGACCTCGACCAGCAAGGAAATCTATCGGCGGCCTTCGGCGTTAACCTCGAAGAACTTGAGGAGACACGCCGCACCGCCCTCCGCCTTATGCTCGACGACCGTGGCGACTTCTCGGAATACACCATGCCCGTCCGTCCGCGTCTGAGCTTGATTCCCTGCTGTCTCGACGACGAGGCCGAGGCCGTCATCACCGCCGCCGACTCGCGCGAACTTCTTCTGAAAGAAAAACTCGAACCGGCGCTGCCCACCTACGATTACTGCGTCATTGACACCCCGCCAAGCCTCGGCACGCCGACGCTCAATGCGCTGTCGATGAGCGACCTAACCATCGTGCCGATTGATACTGGCCTGTTTGCCTTGCTCGGCATCAAGCAGTTGATGCGTAAGGTGACGCGCATCAGCAAAAAGTTCTCGCCTGAAATGCAGGTCATGGCGCTCTCGACGAAATTTACCGCGCGCCAGAAACTCGACCGCGAAGTGCGCGACCGTGTAATCACACGTTTCGGTGAGGATTATGTCCTCCAGACGACGATTCCCCGCCTCGTCGCTGTCGAAGAAGCCACCGCGACGCTCAAGACGGTCGTCGAGGCGCATCCCGAATCTCCCGCGAGTTTCGCGTTTCGTAAATTGGTGAAGGAAATCAGAGAGGTCTTAGGCGATGAAGAAATCAGAACGGAAACTGCTCGGAGAGACGCTCGATAAAGCACTCGAACCGCCTCCACAGAGACGGCGACCACCCGCGCTCGCCAGTGCTTTGAGCGAGTATGACGATGGTGAAGACCCTCCGGCGCGTGCAAAAACGGAAAACGCAAAGGTCGCCCCACCTCACCCCACGTCACATGGGGTCACTCCACCTAACCCCACCCGACCTATCGCGCCGGAACGGGATTTCAACAAACGTGCCAATAGTCTCGACCGCCTCGCGCTGCCCGTAGGGCTTTTTCCGGGTTCAAGCCAGAAATTATATAACGCGCTCTACATCCGTACTCGCGGCCACATCACACCCCTCTCAAGCATCCGCGCCACGAAACGCGAACTCAGCGACTGGTCGGGTATACGTAATGCCAAGACCATCGACGCACATCTGCGTTATCTGTCGGCCATCGGATTGATAGTCTCGCATTGGGAGCGTGGACAGAACGATGGGGCGCTTTATGAGGTGCGTTTGCCCGAAGAAACGACCGGAATTTCCATCGCTAGAGAGAGGTCAGGTGGGGTGACCCCACCTGACTCCACGTCACCCCAAATTTTGGGGGGAGGGTCACCCCAAAATTTGGGGTCACCCCACCCTACTCAAGTACCTGAAAACGCAACAACTTACGGACTTCCTAAGACTTATATTAAGACTTATGAGAAAACTGATGATGACGAGGCGTTCGCCGGGCTGCTCGCGCTGCTCAAAAACGCGACCAAAGAAATCACCGGAAGGGAAGCCTCCGCTTCGGATAATGAACGTTGGAGAGAGGTAGGGGAAGTCTTAGTTACCGAGTTGAAAGTCGCCGCCGCGCGCACCCAAGTTTCGTCTGCGCCAGCATTCCTCGCAGAGCATCTGCGACGCCGCCTCTGGAAGAAAAACGGGAAACAGATTGAGTCTGAGATTGAAGAGGCGCGCAAAGACCACGCAGTCAATACCGAAGCCAAGCCAACGCCCGCCAGCCTCAGTCCTGACGAGATTCAGGAGCAGGTCAATCTGATAGCGCAATCAATGCGCGAAGGGAATCCGATAGAGACTCTCGACGAACAATTTTCCGCAAACTTTCGTCCCGTACAGTGGCACACAATCCGTAGTATGGCGCTGGTGCAAGCCAATGTTCAGGGCAAGAAAGAATAAAAATCATTGAATTAACAGAAACCACCGAGAATTCCGATAAACCGAATTTTACGAAGAATTCAAAGTGGCGTTGCTTTGCCCAAAAGCGGGTCTGTTGAATAGGTCGGCGCAAAATGAAGGCTCTCACCAGTTTTATTCTTATTGTGGTGCTGTCGGCAATACAAAGCGAGGGCAATTCCTGTCGTGGGCGCAAAACGACGGCAGACGCTAATCGCACCACGTCAACGAGCGCCAATAATGTAACGCGGGGCAACAATAGCGGGACGGAAGTCAACAGTGATATAGCGCGTGCGAATAATAACTCGGTGCAAGCGAACGCTAGTGGAGACATGAGCGAGAAGAAAAATAATTCATCGGCCACTTCGCAACGGGTGGCACGTGGCGTGTGGGGCGGTGCACATATTCGTATGGAGGTGAAGGATGACGGAGCCGACATCGAGTACGATTGCGCTCATGGCACGATTGATGCTCCGCTCGACGCAGATGCGTCAGGTCGTTTTGACGCGGTTGGCACACACGTACGCGAAGGCCCCGGCCCCATTCGTGTCGGGAAAAGCCCTGCGAGCCGTCCGGTGCGCTACACGGGCAGCATCAGCGACAAGGAAATGAAGTTGACTGTGACACTGACCGACACGTCGAAAGAGATCGGGACGTTTACGCTCAGGCACGGCAGCGAAGGGCAAATCCGAAAATGCCGTTGAAGCCTTCGGTCTCGAACCATCTGCTCGAGACTACGCTCTGTTGACGGCGTGGAGTGAATCAGGCAGGAAACTATCACATGACAGGTTCAAACATTGACAGGAACAACGGCAAAAGATAATCTCCCTTCAGACAGCCCAGGATTTACGCTCGCACTTTAAATTTCAGCCGCACCTTTAGCTTTCAGTCACACAAATTAAACTTTCCGGCAAGGCGTGTCTTCGCTCGTTCTTCGCCACTCTGCTCAGAGTCGTGACAGTGCGAAATTCGCACTGTTGTAATTCCTGGCGATACATAAAGGAACTCACAATCCCATGAAAAAATTGTCCCCCGCACTTCGCATAGGCATGCACAGCGTGTCCTTCCGTCGCTACGTCGCGATGGTGCTCTGCGCCATATTGTTAGCCTCGACCTCTTTGCCTGCGTATGCCCAAAGGCGCACGACCGTACGTGTGCCCGCGGGCGCGGCGACGCGTCCTGCTCCCGCGCCTAGTGCAGCTGACCGCAAGAGAGAACGGGAGAGAGAGAAACGGAGAGCCACCGACGCACGCGCGCGTTTGAAATCTAGAGCGCAGGACGGCAGCCTATCTATGCGTCAGGACGATGTGGAAATCGTCGGCGTGCCCTGGACGGGCGCGGCTGGCGTGCAACGGACGACCGACGACATTATGAATGCACAGGCTGATGCTCCGGCGGTCGTACGCGAACCGAGGCTGGTTCCTGAGCACGAAATTCCCGGTCGTCGAACCCGACCCCAAGACCCGAATGCCCCGTTAGTGGCGAGCACATCCGGCGACATCAACGCTTCCACCGACGCTCCCGTCAGAACACGCACAGGTTTTGCACCGCAACCCGTAACGATTGCGCCACCCGTCGAAGGTCAACCGGAGCCTCCTGCTGAGCCGAGCGCCCCGCAGACCATCACCTCGAACTTCGACACCGTGACGGGCCCAACCGAAACAGGCGCGTTTCCGCCGGACACGATGGGCGCGATTGGTCCTTCGCAATTCGTCCTCTTCATCAACGGGCGTCTCAGGACTTTCAACAAGACGACTGGCGCGGCAGATGGCGTGGTCAACGTTGACCCCGACGTTTTCTTCGCTTCGGTCATGACGCCCGCGCCCGCGCCGCTCAACATCAACTTTACGAGCGACCCGCAGGTGCGCTACGACCGCCTTTCCGGTCGCTGGATAATGATTATCATCGACGTGCCGAGCGCCAACGACATCGGCGACACTGCGAACCGCATCCTGATTGCCGTCTCCGACGCGGCCAGCGTGGGCGTCATCTCCGGCTCGACGGTGTGGACGTTCTATTTCGTCCAGCAAGACACGGTGGGCGGTATCCCCTCGACGGGCGAATTTCTCGACTACCCATCGCTCGGCGTCGATGCCAACGCGCTCTACATCGGCGGCGATATGTTCGACGCCGCGCTCGGCAGCTTCAGCAACACTTCGGTCTGGGTCATCCGCAAGAGTTCGATTTTGAGCGGTGGCCCCGTCGTCACGACGGCGTTTCGCGACCTCATCGGCACCGATGGGCCATTCGAGCCGCGCGGCGTGGACAACTACGACCCCGCAGCCACCGAAGGCTACTTCATCGGGGCGAGCGCGGCGGCCTTCGGCAGACTCATCATGCGCCGCATCAGTACTCCGGCCACCACGCCCACCATCTCCGCCAACATCTCCATCACGGTTCCCACCACATCCTTCCCCAGAAGCGTCGATCACCTCGGCGACTCCGGTGGGACGGGCACGGCTGGCAACCTCGACGCGCTCGACGACCGCCTCATGGCTGCACATATACGCAACGGCAGACTCTGGACGGCTCACGCCATCTCGGTCACAAGCGCGGGCGTCGGTTCCGGCACCGATGCACAGCGGCGCGACGCCGTTCGCTGGTACGAACTCGTCGTGCCGCCGAGCGTGGGGACGCCGACCGTCAATCAGTCGGGGACGATTTTCGACCCCGCCGCTACACGCGCCGCCGCGCGCGAATACTTCATCCCCTCCGTCATGGTCTCCGGTCAGGGACATGCCGCGCTCGGCTACAGCACCGCTGGAACGCCTTACCGCGCCGACGCCGCGACCAACGGGCGTCTCGTCGGCGACACTCTCGGCACGACCGGCGCAGTCAATATCTACACCACCAGCACCTCGGCCTATAACCCTCCCGGCGACCCCGGCAGTCCGCGCCGTTGGGGCGATTACTCGTTCACCTCGCTCGACCCGCTCGACGACATGACGATGTGGACGGTTCAGCAATACTGCAACGGTACGGGCACTTACGGCGAGCGTGTTGCACGGCTCGCCGCGCCGCCGCCCGCGACGCCGACCTCTGCCGCCCCGCTCACCGTGCCCGCCAATGTTCCTTCAACCAACGTGGTTATCACAGGCACATCCGTCAGCGGTTCAGGCTTCTACGACCCCGGCGCAAATCTCGCGCCGCCCGCTCTGCCCTTCAACCACATCACGGCGACCGTCCCCGGCGTCATCGTCAACACCGTCACCTACAACAATCCGACGCAGGTCACGCTCAACATCTCGACCGTCGGCTCGACACCCGGCCCCAAGAACGTCACCATCACCAACCCTGACGGTCAGAGCATGACCGGCACGGCGACCGTCACCGTGACACCCGCCGCCGCGCCCGCCGCGACGGCAGGACAGGTGCTCATCAGTGAGTTTCGCTTCCGTGGCAGTGCGGGCGCGACTGACGAGTTCACGGAGTTGTACAACAACACGGACACTGCGCTCGACATCAGCGGCTACACAATTCAATCGGTGACGGCTGGCCTCGTCCATACCGTGCCCGGCGCGCTTGGCAGCAGCACGACGGTGATTCCGGCACGCGGGCATTACCTCGTAACGGGAGCCGGATACAGCCTCGGAGCGGTAGCTGCTTCTAACGGCACGCAGAGCGGCATTGGCGACGCCAGCAGCATCGGCTTCTTCGCCGGAACGCCCGCGACCGCCGCCAACCGCATTGACTCGGTTGGCTTCAACAACACAAACCCCATCTACTTTGAGGGCACGCCCTTGACGCCAGCCACTGGCACTACCACCAACGGCGAATACAGTTTCCTGCGACGGCTCGAAAGCGGAACGCCGCAGGACACCAACGACAACAACGCCGACTTTGTTTTCGTCTCTACCACGGGCGGCACGTTCAGCACGCGCGTCTCCATCCTCGGCGCACCGGGGCCGGAGAATCTCACCAGCCCCACCGCCAAGAGTTCGGGTCAGGGTGGACAGATTCAATCGACGCTGATTGACCCTGCGGTGGCGGAATCCTCCGCACCAAACCGCGTCCGCACCCAACGCGCATCGTGCCCCTCCTGCGACAACACGAAGTCCAACCTCGGCACACTCGCCATCAGAAGGAAGTTCACCAACAACACGGGTGCCGCCGTGACGCGTCTGCGTTTCCGCATCGTGGACATCACGACGCTTAACAATCGTCTCGCCACACAAGCCGATTTGCGTGCGCTCAACGCCACTGGCAACTTCCTGGTGACAACCACCGGAGGCAACGTGACCGTCGAGAGCCTGACGCTCGAAGCGCCGTCGGATGCCGTCACCAACGGCGGCGGACTTAACTCGACGCTCGGAGCCGGAACCATCACGGTCGGCACACCGCTCGCCAATGGAGCCAGCATCAACGTCAACTTCCTGCTCGGCGTGCAGTTAGGCGGCGGCTTCCGCTTCTTCGTCACCGTCGAAGCCTTGCCCTAGCAATACGGCGAGAGAACATAAGAAAGGGCAGCCTCGTCGGGGCTGCCCTTTTCCTTTGTCATCTAGCCGCGTCATGCGTCGGAGGGGCTTCACGTGTGTACGCTGCCCGCGATAAGAAGATTAAGACCGACGCGCGAGATGCTCACTGGCATTTGCCGTTTCTTCCGGCGGAGTACATGGCAAAGACATCATCCCATGTGAGAACTCTTTGGAAAATTTCTAACTCGTCGAGTTCGCCACTCCAATACCCGTCGAGCGAGAGAGAACGCACTCCCAGACGCAACGGTGATGAGTTGTCCAACACGCCCGCGATTGGATTGAGTGTCTTCGATGTCTCTAGGCCGTCTAAATACCACTTAACGGCGACTTCGAGTGTGCGGTCGATGGTGACAGCAACGTGATGCCAGTTTCCATCAGCAATGTATGCATTGGAGGGATAGTTGACGTAGTTGCCTCCGACCGCCAACTGTAGAAACAATCTTCCGTTGGAGGTAAACAGGTGATAACCCTGAAGGGGTGTCGGTTGCCGCTTGTCTAGGACAACAGCGACGCCGCTGCTTTGTGTGGTTTTAATCCATGCGTCAATGCTGAAATCCCCGTTGCCGAAATCGAGTACGGCATTATCAGGAATCTGTACGTAGTCGTCGTTGCCGTCGAAACTTAGCGCACGACTGACCACGCCCGGAACCGAAGACGGGCCGCCCGCGCCCAATGCCGAAGGCTGAGGTGTGCCGTTGATACTCGGATTTGCGCTGCCCTGAATATCAAGGAGGGATGTTGCACCGTTGGCCTCTTCAAAAGGCCACCAGCCGACGAGGTTTGGCGGAACCGGAGCGCAAGGTGGCTCATGCAGCGGCGTGTCGTTGAACAGGTTGCGCGGATGCAGGTCGAAGCCCGACCACATTACATGCGCGACGCCCGGCAAACGAACCGGCTGCGCGTATTCGTGGTCTTCATCTCGCGGAACGTGATGGTTTGAGGACATGTACCAGAGCGCCACGTCTTTATCCATGATGGGTTCGGCGGGCGTGATGTAAGCGGGCGGATTAGGCCAGCCCTCGAAGCCAACCCAGTAGTCCTGTTCGTTTGACTTCGTTTGAGTGACCCAAAAGTCATGTTGAGAGAAGTGTTCAACGTGGCGCGCGGTGCCAGTTCGCATGGGCATTAAGTCGTAGCCGATGTTATTCCCTTGAGAATTCTTCACCAGAGTGTTGATGATGTTCAGGTGCGTGAATTCTTTATCATTCCAATCGACAAAGCCTTCGACTCCGTTATTGAATGGAATCATCGAATCGGTGGCCGTCAGAGAACCGCTCGGTTCGACGTGTTTCATAACCATGACCGAGTTGTGGTCAACTTCTCCGGCGGTCGTGGCGAGATTAATATCGACGTACCAGAGAGCATTATGCATGTGAGCTTCAAAGGGTCTCACAGGGCTGTTATAGCCTGTGCTTCCCAGACGGAAGGTGACAGTTCCGTCGTCGCGGAAGCCGTATTGGATAATGTATTCGTAGTTGCCCGCGTCGTAGGTCGCCCAGAGAAGCATTTCCTCGCCGCGCCTTGTCTGGCGGTCACTCGTCCATGCCACGCCGCGGTCACGAATCTCTTTGATGAGCACGCGCCGTGGCGGATTGTTAGGTATCGGTGAAGCTATCAGCGGTTCCGCAATGGCTCCGCAATCACCTGCGTCCTGTGGTATCGCTCCAAGAAGCCCCCCCGAACCAAAGTCTAAAATGCGTGGGTTATAGACGGGATTAAGATTGTGGTAAGGCACGAAAATGTTGGAGAGACCCGCACGCCCCAAGACCTGTGTGCGCGTGCCCCATGTAAAAGGTTTCTTCCGCCAAAACCACGCGCCCTGAATCCAGAGTCCTCGATGACCTTCTTCAGACCAAACTATTCCCCATGCAGTCTCCGCAGGCCCACGCGAAGGAAACTGCTGATAAATTATCTGTAAAGGCTCGTAAGCGGTCGTGGTCGCAGGGAGACAGCAACTTGGAGTGGGCGTGGGCGTGGGAGTAGGCGTAGGCATGCTGGCTGGCGGCTTGGGGTAAGAATTGCGGGCGCAGATTAGAGTGAATATTGCAGCCAGTAAAATGAGTTTGAAGGTCGCAGTATGGGAGCGACGGATTTGATGGGGCATCTTTTTCTCCTGCGTAATTTGGAGCGCACTTTCTTTCGTTGCGGCGAAGACTGGCTTCGGCGCGTTTAGTGTCTATGACCGCCACTCTGTTTTAACTGTGCGGGCTGAATAATGACTGTCTCCGTGGTGAGGTCAACAAGTACCTCGCCCTGTGCGGTCAGATAACGCGGGCCGACGCGGAATAAGAGATATGCGAGCCTGTGTCGAAAGAGCGGGTCTCTGGGCTTGTGGCTTCTCGTCAAAAGCGCTTCCACGGTCAGCCTGTCGCGGTAAGGCTCTAAAACTTTTGTCAACTGAGGATGATTGAGCGCTATCTCTCTGGCTCGCTGAAATTCTTCGGGCGCGAAAGGGGCAGGGAAACTTGGAAGCTGTTCCACTTTTATCATGCGCTGCCGGACGAGATTGACATAAACAAGAATGCCGACATCGCCAGCGTACTGGTAGTAGGTGAGAAGCGCGTGGCGTTCAAAGACACCCTTCTTTTCCGCCTCCCCGTTGCGGTGGGTTTGCACCATAGTGAGAAAGGTTTTTTTCTCAGGAAGTAATTTATTCGACCTCAGACCCTGTTCCGCGAGTCGGACGGCTAAGGCACGTTCTTCAACTGTGAGGGGCGCGGAAGCCCTCGCCACCTTTAACATCTCATTGAAGCTCAGTTCGTCCTGAGTTCGCACCTCAACGCACATGCATACGACGAGCGCGAGGGCGAAACAAAGAGAGCGGGCGATTCTCGAAGCAGTCATGAAAGACATAAGCACCTCTCCGCATCACGCTGAATTGTTAAGAGGCGTGATGACAACAGCCGTCAGTTTGAATCTTTGACGGCAGCGTGGATTGTTGAGCGTCACGGTTATAAACGCATGTGCACAGGATATTCGACAGACGTGTGACCGTCCTTGACAGAGTTTCCCAACTTGATGAGCTTGGACGACAGGAAAGAAAGCCTTGATGTGACAATGGTGTGAGGAATGGATATACAGACCTCATTTCGTCAGGTGCAGTGCGGGAACGACGGCGACCAAAACAAAACCAGCGAGGTAACGGATAGTTAGGATATGCGTCATGGTGTGCACTGTCAATGAAGATGCTCGCAGAGGATTACGGCGTATTTTGAGTGATATGATATTACTGCTTTTCGTCACCAGTGCATTCATCAATAACCAGAAGGCTTCTCCCGTCGCGCATCGTATGGCGACCGCGACGCCTCGCGCGACCGCACGCAGCACCGTTGGATATTCGCTAAGCACGCGCGCACGCTCTGCTATGACGGTCTTCTATGTTATAAATGAAGGCGGCATTTGTCTTGCCGAGGCTCGCCACGCAATCCTGAAAGTTTTGAATCGCGCGTGAAGCTAACGATTCGACATTCCGCAACCCGTCCCGGAGGCTCCTTTGTCCACAGAAATTAACCAGGTCAACTCTATTCTCAAGCAGACGAGCAGCAACGCCCCGGCAGGCTTCCTCGCGCCGCGAACTATTTGGAGTGAGATGGGTGAGTCGGAGCACTTCGTTCAGTTTTACGAGGCCGATGCGTTTCTTCTTGAATCGCTCGGCGACTTCATCGGCACGGCCATCAACGCGGGTGAAGCTGCAATAGTTGTGGCAACGAAGGCGCATCGCGGGGAACTTGAGACGCGCTTGCAGGCGAAGGGACTGGACGTGACCAACGCCGTCGAGTGTGGTCAGTTGGTCATGCTTGACGCCGCCGAGACTCTCTCGAAATTCATGTTGGACGAAGCGCCGAACACTGAACTTTTCGTCGAACACATTGGAGAAATCATCGCGCATGCTGCTGAAGGTCGTCCACGCGTACGCATCTACGGCGAGATGGTCGCGTTGCTCTGGGCGGAAGGCAATTTTGACGCGGCAATCCGTCTGGAAGAACTCTGGAACGATTTACAGAAGACGCATGCCTTCGCACTCTTCTGTGCTTATCCGTTGAACGGGTTCACAGGGGAAAGCCTCTGTCGCGGGCTGGCCGACGTTTGCACGACCCACTCGCGCGTCATCCCCGCCGAGAGTTATACGGCGCTCGACGATTCCGATGAACGCCTGCGCGAAATCACCCTGCTTCAACAGAAGGCCAAGTCGCTCGAAGCCGAGATTGCCGAACGCAAGAAGGCTGAGGAACTACTCCGTGCGGCGCTCCTGAATGAGCAATCCGCGCGAGCCGAGGCCGAGAGTGCGACCCAACTGAAAGACGAATTTCTGGCGACCGTTTCGCACGAACTGCGTACGCCTTTGAGCGCCATTCTCGGATGGTCAACCATGCTGAGAACCAGTAAGTTTGACCAACCATCCATCGACCGTGCACTGGAAACAATCGAGCGCAACGCACGCGCGCAGGCACAAATCATCGAAGACCTGTTGGATGTTTCGCGCATCGTCACGGGAAGACTCCGCCTCGACTTCCGACCCGTCAATATTGGTGTCGTGATTGAAGCCGCCATTGAGAGCGTACGCCCCGCCGCCGAGGCCAAAGGCATCCATATCAATTTACATCTAAACCACGCGTTTGAGCCTCTCTTGTGCGATGAGGCGCGACTACAGCAAGTGATGTGGAATCTGCTCTCGAACGCGGTGAAGTTCACGCCCGTGGGCGGGAGCGTGACGGTCAGCCTCCGGCACGTCGATTCACGCGTTCTGGTCAGCGTGACTGACACGGGACAGGGTGTGAGCGCGGAATTCCTGCCCTTCATCTTCGACCGCTTTCGACAGGCTGACGGCTCCAAGACGCGCCGACACGGAGGGCTTGGCCTGGGACTCGCCATCGTGCGCCACTTCGTCGAGTTGCATGGTGGAACCGTGCGCGCCGAAAGTGCGGGCGTCGGTTATGGCACCACCTTAACCATCGAACTTCCTACCTGACGAAGATGTCGCGTCGCCTTGAGCCTGTTGTTAGCTACGACGACGAGGCTCGGCATCTCGTCTGTCTAGTTTTCTTGCTTCGTTTATTCCGCCTTTTCCTGTGTGCCGAAAGAGGCTGGCTAACGCGACTAAAAGAACTTGACATGCGCGCCGACGAGTAATATTTTCCAGCAATTAAATGCGCTCCGGGCGCTCCGCTGTGAGAGCCTTCTCATCGACAACCTCAAAACAGACCCGCCGATGAATCGCTCTCGTCCTCTTCAAAGGAGACTGTTATGCTTTGTCTTCTGCCCACTACTTTTCGCTTTCGCAAACATCACAGGCTATTAACCTTACTGTTGACAACGGCGACAGTCGTCGTCTCAGTCATGGCTTCGCCTCCGAGTTACTCATTCGTCTATCAGAATCAAGACCGTAGTTCGTTAGCCATCAAGATTGAGGGTGGGGAAACGAAAATCGTCTACGCGGAGAGCCACGCGTTGGTCATCGGGGTGAGCCGCTACAACGAGAGTTCAGGGTGGCGTCCATTGCCAGGCGTGTTGGAGGATGTCAAGGCGGTGCAGTCGGCGCTTGAGGAGCAAAGCTTCAAGGTGGAGACGCTGATTGACCCGACGCATGACGCTCTCGACGCTAAAATCGAAGCGTTTATCGCCGAACACGGCAACGACGAGAAGGTCAACAACCGTCTCCTCATCTACTTCGCGGGACATGGGGCGACGGTCAAAACCGCCGATAACAAACGCATTCTGGGCTACATCGTGCCCGTCGATGCGCCGTCGCAGGCCATGAAAACGGCCTTCAAGTTGAAGGCCATCGACATGGTACGAATGGAAGAATATGCGTCCAAGATTGAGTCGAAGCATGCCATGTTCGTCTTCGATAGTTGCTTCTCAGGCTCTTTGTTCAGGTCGATGGAAGCCTCGACGCAGACCAGCATCGACCGCAATACGCAGGAACCCGTTCGGCAGTTCATTACTGCGGGGAGCGACACACAGAGCGTGCCTGACCGCAGCATCTTTCGCAGTCTCTTCATCAGAGCACTGAGAGGTGAGGCCGACTTGAACAAAGACCGTTATGTGACGGGAACCGAACTGGGACTGTTTCTACAATATCGCGTGCACCTCATCACGAAGGGCAAGCAGACGCCCATCTTCGGCACGATGCGCGCGGGCGAACTCGACAAAGGGGACCTCGTTTTTCAGCCGCGCGCAGCGGACGTGGCGACCAACATCATCAGCGTCGCCGACCTGCTCAAAGAACTCAAGGAGATTGACCCCGACAAGCACAACGCAATGGACAGGAGGGAATTGAGCTACTGGCTCTCCATCACCAACAGCAAAGACCCTGCGGTCTTCGGCGAATACTTGGAGAGGTATCCCACAGGGACGTTTGCCGAGGTCGCGCGGAAAAAATTACAGAAGCTACAGCCCCATCCCGCCTCCGAACCGAGCGGCTCGCGTAGTGCGAGCGGTGGCTTCGATGGACGCAACGGTGAATGGTATTTCGCGCCCGTCTCGTTCCGTGTACAGAATAAGGCTCCTGCACAATCCGCGACGCCCGCGCCTCCCGCTTCGGGCGACTTAGCCGTCAAACCCGACCCGCAACATAGTTGGTTCGTCATTCTTGGCTCTTTCGCCTTAGACCAGCAGGACAGAGCGAACGCGCTGCTCGTCAAGCATCAGGCGCAAGGCTACGACGCACAACTCATCAACACCAACTGGGGACCTTTTCCGAATTTCGCGAGAGGCTTGTGGGTCGTCGTCATCGGGCCGAGCACGCAGAGAGAGGCGCGGAAACTGGCGCGTGAGATTCAGTCCACCAACCTCTATCGTTCCAGGAAAGAACAACCCTACTTCAAGCAGGCCGTCCGATTTTGAGCGCCACGCTTATCACACGCATTCGCACACTCGCGTTCGCGCTCATCCTCTGCGCCTGCGGTCGAAGCGTGCCCGTGCACAACTCCGGTGCGGCGGCGTCGCCGTCGCAGCAGTCAGGACAAGTTGAAGCAGCGACCGTGACGACGCCGGATGTCGTGCCCGTCGAAAGTCCTTCGCCGACGCCCGTGCCGAAGCCCGACATACTCTCGCGGCAGGATTGGAACGCACACCCTCCCATCGGTGAAATGAAGCGACACACGCTCGCACACATCACCATCCATCACACCGCGTCGCCGCAGAGCAGCCGACGTACCATCGTCGCTAAGATGCAAGCCCTCCAAAAGTTCTCTCAGAGCGCACACCGCGTCGCTGCGCGAGCGCCGCTCAAACCCGCCTGGCCTGATGTGCCTTACCATTTTTACGTCGCCGTGGACGGCCAAATCGCCGAAGGGAGAAGCCTCGATTACGCAGGCGACACCAACACCGACTACGACCCCACGGGACACGCCCTCGTCGTCCTCGAAGGCAACTTTGAGAACGAGCAACCGTCCGCCCAACAACTCCGCTCGCTCTATGAACTCACGCTCTGGCTCGCACGCGAACGGCGCATCGCCGCCGTCGAGATAAAGGGACACAAAGAGAAGGCCGCAACTCTCTGTCCCGGTCGGAACCTGCAAAAGCTGCTCCCGGAACTTCGCAACTACGTCCAATCTCGCTGACGCGCACACCGCATTTAACGGATTCGGCGCGCGGCTGCTCTGCGCTACAAAATCAACTGAGCGGATTTTATCGAACGTCGGCGCGGACAATTCCTTTGATGTTCTCCGGCATCATGGCTACGAATCGGACGGCGGAGTCGCACGTCGAGCGCCGCCTGTAATGTGTGTGAATATTGTGCTGCGGAGGGATTTTTGTAAAACTATCACACGTGATGACTAGAAGCATTAGCGAAATCGTCGGCGAGGCTGTGGGCGCGAACGATGCGAGGGTCACGATTTATCGTGCGTTGCGACAGCTTCTCTGCGCTCGTTGCGGGGCGGCGATTATGGAAGGAATGCTGTTTACACGTCGCGCGTCTCAAGGAGAGGGTTTGCGTATCTTTCCGCAGTGCCGCGAGTGTGCGCCTTTTGTTCTGAGTGCTGAGAAGGGAAGGGAATCGGCGTTGCTTCAGACGCTTCTTTCGACGCCTGTCGAGCCGCCCGTCGAAGCATCCGTCCTTCGTCCGACGGAGGTCGCCGAAGCCGTCGAGAAGCGTCTCGGCCCCGCGCTTCGACGCACGCGTCGCGTTCGTTCATAAAGTCAACGAGTTTGTGCTGAGGCTCGTTTGAACGCTTCGGGAGCCGCACGTTGAAGCGAACTCGCGCCGGAACAGTTAACCAAATGTCATCTGTTTTGTATGAATGTTTCTCCGCCCGTCATATCCGCCGCATCCGCCCGCCTGTTGTTGATGGGCGCGCAGGAACTATTGACGAATCCGAGTCGCCCCGTTAGTCGCGTTCAACTCCAAAAGAGCATTGAACAGATGGGTTTCGTGCAACTCGATTCCATCAACGTCGTAGAACGCGCGCATCACCTGACGCTCGCCACACGCTTCGACGATTACCGTCACGCACAACTTTCTCATCTACTGGAAAACGAGCGGAGTCTCTTTGAACATTGGACGCACGATGCCTCTGCGATTCCGACGAAGTGGTTCGCACACTGGAAGCCGCGCTTCGCGCGTGAGCGCAAGCGCATCGGTTTGCACGTCTGGTGGCAGAAACGAATCGGCGACCATCCGCAGCGAGTCGTCGCGCACGTCCGCGAACGCATCACGCGTGAAGGCGCGTTGCGCTCCCAAGACTTCGAGCACGACCGACGTGGCGCAGCATCTGCCTGGTGGGGCTGGAAGCCACAGAAGGCGGCGCTTGAGTTTCTCTGGTGGACGGGCGAGTTGATGGTCACGCGCCGTGTGAATTTTCAGAAAGTCTACGACCTGACGGAGCGTGTCCTGCCTGAGTGTCACGAATGTCTTCAACCTGATGAAGACGAACATGTCGAGTGGGCTTGCCGGACGGCGTTGGAGCGTCTGGGCGTCGCCACCGCGAAGGAGATAGCCGACTTCTGGAAATCCATCTCGCCCGCGCAGGCGAAAACGTGGTGCGTCGCGGCAGCCGCGGAGGGTCGCATTACGCCCGTGCTCGTCGAATCGGTTGACGGAGCAAAACCCTTAGCGGCTTACGCGGTCAACGATTGGAAACAGCGACTCGCACGCCTCCCTGAGCCGCCGGAGCAGATGCGTCTGCTGTGCCCGTTCGACCCTGTGTTGCGCGACCGTGCGCGTGTCAGGCGATTGTTCGGGTTCGATTATCGCTTCGAGGCGTTTGTGCCGGAAGCGAAACGGCAATACGGCTACTACGTACTGCCCATCCTTGAAGGCGACCGCCTTGTCGGACGCGTAGACCCCAAATTCCAACGTGCTCACGGCGAACTCGTCGTACGTCGTGTGTTCTGGGAGCCGCACGTCCGCGTGACCAAAGCGCGCGGCAAGAAACTCGAAACAGCCGTCATGCGTCTAGCCCGCTCGATAGGCGCGGACAAAGTGCAGTTGCCCACGCCATAGGCGCAAGTCGTTATTCATTTCCATCATCTTCTTTAGGCGGGAAACTTTCCGGCGCAACCGCCGATAATTAATGTACCCTAATTTGTCATCTACGGACGCGAGGTGAAGAAAATGGCGGTCACTAGAGCAGACATCGTGGGCGGAGACACGACGGCGGCGGCGAAACTCGACGCCGCGCGCGTCGAGCGAGCCAACGAACAAGGCGATGCGACAATTGGAAGCGACACGCTTGCCAGCAACAATTCATCCGACGCGGCGGCGCGACGCGGCGCACAACAGTTCGACGGCGCGTTGACCGCTTACAGATTGCAGACGCTATTCGCCACGCAGGATGCCCCGTCAGTCGTCGCCGTGCAAAACACGCAGACGCAAGAACCCACGCTCGCATTCAAAGTCAAAGTCCCCGCTTCAGGCGACGCACGCGAGTTGCGCGACACGCTCCTGCGCGACTATTTCAACTTCACCGACGCCGACATCGCAGAGTTTGATCGTCAGACTGTGGGCAGGGGACTCTGGATTAACGATTCGCGCTATCCCGAACGTTGGGCAACCGCCGATGAGGTCAAATCCTGGAAGACCGAAGACGGGCAAACCACTATCACGATGCGCGAAGGGCTGGTGCGCGACATCCGTGCCTTCCGCGAACGACGCGTCGAGAATGCGCCGCTCCCGAACGGCAACGAACCGCCCGCGACCTTTAACGCCGCCGACGGCAAGCCTCAGATTCCCGAAAACCTACGCCACGCCGGACGCATCGACGCCGCCGCCTCGCCCGAAGAAGCCGCCGCCTTCATCACCGAGCGGCTGCCCTTCGGCATGTCCTACGACCTCCGCGCCGCGCAAGCGCAGTTCTTCACGCAGGCGCTCCGCGACCATGCCGACGACCCTCGTTGGGTACAAAACTTTCTCCGTTCGCTCGGCACCGAAAAGAGCGCGGAGCTAATCGAAGGTGCGGTCGAACCCGGCACCTATCGTAACTTCACAGACAAGCAGGTGACAGAATACGTCGGCACAGTACGCGACGCGCTCGCACGGCTCGTCAACGCGGGGATGCTGAACCGCGCCGACATGGACAAACTCGTCGGCCAGTGGTCGGAGGGCGGCAACCTCAACCCGTGGCTCGCGTCGGAACTCTTCGCCAAAGCGTCGAGCGAAAACGTCAAGAATCTTTTCGCGCAATCGGCCATCACACGCGCGTTACAAACAGACGGGCGCAACGCGAACGACCTCTCAGCCGCCGCCACGCACGTCCTCGTCACAACCTCGCCGCAGAATCAGGCGCGTCAACTCACGCCGCTCATCAACTCCGGCAACTTTGACCGCCTTATGCTTCAAGCCAAAGCAGGCGAGAAGGAGATGCCGCAACTGTCGAGCCTCGTCAGCAACTCGCGCGCGTTTGGCGGGCGGCCTGAGTTTGAACAAATCGGACGCTCGACCGAACTACTCGAAAGCCTCCGACGCCACTTTGACGCCAATCCAGACGCCCGCCCGCTCGCTCTCCTGACCGACAGGGAACTCGCCGACGAGTACCGCCGCACGCTCGTTGACCGTTCGGTGCCGCTCGCACGCGTTGACCGGATTGAGGATGAAATCGAACGACGCGCGACGTTGCCGTCGGGCGTCGGCGCATCAGCGCTGCTCGGTCTGCCGCGCGAACCGGGCGCGGGTACGCCCTACTCACCCGCCAACACCAACGTCACGCCCGAAGTGGCCGCGCGTATCCTCGAAAACGTCTCGAAGGGCGAGCCGCCGTTCAAGCCCGAACTCGGTAAAGGCGGCGTGTCGTGGTTCGTCTCCGAAGGCACTCCGTATGTCGGCGTCAACGATGCCAAGAACGTTCAGGTGCCAGTCGAAGTCGGTGATGCTTCAAACATGGTGCGTTTCGGCGAGCGCGAACTGGTCGAGATTTACAATCAGGAGTTCCCGGACGCGCAGCGACTCGCCGAGGAGCAATACAGACAGAGGCGTGGGCTGCGACTCAACGAGCCGATTACATCGCGCAAGGGTCTGAACGCCATCAACTACAACGCGGAGAACATCGCACAGAGTCGGATGTGGGATAAGGTCGCCGAGCGCGTCCGCAATTCGGAGAGCGGCATCGGCAAAGTCGAACTCCGTAACAGTCGTTTCTCGCGTCAGGGCAATGGCGAGTTCACGGTCGTACGCGATGCCGCGAGCATCCGCGTACGCGGCGGCATCCCGCAACTGCTTGAGACCTTGCGCGTGCAGGGCGTGCAGGCCGAACCCGTCGTGGTCGAAGCCGCCGAAGCACTGGCGAAGCAGCAGAAATGGGCGGGGCACGTGCGCGGCGTCTTTCGCGTCGGCGGACGCGTGCTCATCGTCGTCGGTCTCGCCAACGATGCCTACAAGATTTACACGGCGAAGGACAAGGTTAAAGCCGTGGTCGAATCGGCGGGCGGTTGGGCGGGCGCGACGGCGGGCGCCGGAGCCTTCGCCACATGGTTCGCACCCGCAGACGCGGCGGGGCCGTGGGCTTGGGCGGCGCACGGCGTCGGCACGCTCATCGCGGGCGGCATCGGCTACTGGGTTGGCTCTGAAACCACACGCACCATTTACGAACTCGTCGTTGATGAACAGCCATAAAAGCAGCGACGATGAACAGACGTAGAAGCGGCGGCGACTACCAGAGCAGAGAGAAAAACTGACGCGCGACGAAAACCGAAAGGCACCACGTTGGAACGCAAACCGCCAACCGAACTCGAAGAATACCGCGAGCGATTTCGACACGCGCCGTCCGGCACATGGCAGACGGCGCAAGGCACCTTCGACGCCGTTGCAAGCGACACCATCTCGTTTCTCCCAGACCACACCGGCGTCATCGAACACCGCAGCAGTTTCTCAGGCGCAACCACCGTTCGCTTCCAATGGCGCGAGAAGGCCGAACGCACCATCGAAATTCGCTATCTCGACCATGACGACGACACCGACGCTGACGACGAACCCTGGGACGAGATTCGCTACGACTTCAAACCACTCAACACAGACACCCCAAGCCGCGCCATCGTCCTACACGAACTCGACCAAGAAGGCTTCTGGAATCTCAACGCGCCCCTCCGCCTCATCTCGCCCGAATAAACTCACATGCCGCCCGCCACCATCTCGACCGACACAAACCAAAGCACCAACGCGCCAAACAAAAACCGTCGCGACAGACACCCTCCGACAACGCCGAACCACCTTGAGTCCGATAACCTTTCGTGCAAAATCCCCGATGAAATTACAGGGATTATCGGACTCGCAACTAATCGCACGTGTGCTGACGTATAGAAGAATTGAGAACGTTCTATTTCTCGTCGGCAAGTGTTACCCTTGCCACATTATTCTCTTTCGTTATCGTTCAACACAAATTTCGGCGCGGGTGCGGGCAACGGCGGCGAGGCAAATTTTCATCCGCCGACGATTGAAGATAGCCCTTGTGCCGACGGCGACGCGAAAAGCGTCTACCAATATCAACGGAGGGACAGCGCGTGTTAAGAGCAATTCAGATGAGACGTTTCTGCATCATGTCGGTCGTCGTTGGCCTGCTCCTGCTGTGTGCATCGGTGCGGGCGTCAGCGCAGACGTCGGCGCAGGGCGCGGACAACGTGAGGGCGCGTTATACCAAATATGAGTACATGATTCCGATGCGCGACGGCGCGCGGCTGTTCTCGTCGGTCTATGTGCCGAAAGACACGTCGCAGCGTTATCCGTTCATCATCACGCGAAGCCCTTACAACGTCTCGCCCTACGGTGTGGACAACTACCGCTCGTCGCTCGGCCCGTCGGAGCATTTCGAGAAGGAGGGTTTTATCTTCGTCTATCAGGATGCGCGCGGGCGATATATGTCGGAAGGCGAGTTCGCGCAGGTGCGCCCGCACGTCCCAGACAAACGCAGCCCCAAAGACATAGACGAGAGCACGGACACTTACGACACCATCGAATGGCTACTCAAAAACATTCCCAACCACAACGGCAGAGTCGGGATGGTGGGCATTTCGCAACCGGGCTTCCACGTCGCCGCAAGCATCATTGACTCGCATCCCGCGCTCAAAGCCGCCTCGCCGCAGGCTCCCACCGCAGACTATTTTCTCGGAGACGACGTTTATCACAACGGCGCGTTCATGCTCGCCGCCAACTTCGGATTCTATGCCTCCTTCGTCCCGCGACGCGGCGACCCGCAACCTCCCAAACAACGCGTCCAATTCGACCCCGGCACGCCCGACGCCTATGATTTTCTCTTGAACGTCGGGCCGCTCGCCGAAGTCAACCGGAAGCTATTCGGCGGCGAGGCGACCTACTGGCAGGAGATTATCGACCACACGACCTACGACGATTTCTGGAAACGACGTTCGGTGTGGAAATTCATGGATAACGTGAAAACGGCTGTTCTCAATGTCGGCGGATGGTTCGACGCTGAAGACCCCGTCGGCCCTTTTCTCGTCTATCACGCGGTAGAGCGAAAGAATCCGGGCACGTCAAACTTGCTGGTGATGGGGCCGTGGTCACATGGCGGTTGGGCGCGCGGTACGGGCGACAAACTCGGCAACGTCGGCTTCGCCATCAAGTCAGCGGAATTTTTTCGAGAGCAGATTCAGTTCCCTTTCTTCATGCACTATCTGAAAGACAAGCCCGCTGACATGCCCGAAGCCTTCATGTTTCTCACAGGCATCAACGAATGGCGACGCCACAACGTCTGGCCGCCGAAGGAGACCACGCCTCTCACGCTCTATTTCCAACAGGGCGAACGCCTCGGCGTCGAAGCGCCTGCGGAGACGGGTCGCAACGCTTTCGATGCATACATCAGCGACCCGAATCGTCCCGTGCCGCATCTCGGTTACATCGTCGGCGGGTTGACCTCCGACTACATGACTGAAGACCAACGCTTCGCCGCGCAGAGGCCGGACGTGCTCGTTTATCAGACCGAGCCTCTGGAACAGGACGTGATAGTCGCGGGGCCGATTCGCGTCGCGTTGAACGTCTCGACCACAGGAACGGACGCCGATTTCGTCGTCAAACTCGTTGACGTTTACCCCGGCAACTATCAGACGCCGAGGCCGCCCGAAGGTCAACCCGTTCCGCAGAACGCGGTGCGGATGGGCGGCTATCAACAACTGGTGAGGGGTGAGCCTTTCCGTGGCAAGTTTCGCAACAGCTTCGAGCGACCCGAACCCTTCAAGCCCGGACAACCCGCCGCCATCAATTTCGAGTTGCCCGACGCCTATCATGCCTTCCGCAAGGGACATCGCATCATGGTGCAGGTGCAGAGTTCATGGTTTCCACTGGTTGACCGCAATCCGCAGAAGTTCATGGAGATTCCGAAGGCGACCGCCGCAGATTTTCAGAAAGCGGAGCAACGTGTCTATCGCTCACGCGGCCTTCAATCTTCTGTCACTCTCTCTATCGAAGGAAACGCCCCGCTACTCGCAGGCAGCAAGTAGATAGAGAATCTTTGACGAAGATGCGACGCAAGTTAACGCTGACGCGAGGCGAGTTAGCGACGGCGCGAGGTGAGTTGACGCAAGTGCGACGCGGGTTGGCGACGGCGCGACGAGAGAAGTTTCGCTGTCTTTTCATCTTGCCGATTTACGCGCACGCGTCGCTTTTTTATTCTTCGCCTCAGTCTTCGGGGTCGTCTTTGCTTTAGTCCTCGCGGCGGTCTTGGCTGTTTTATCTTTCTCGGTCGCCTTTGGAGTCTGTTTCTCGGCAACCTCTCGCTTCTTGGTGTCGGGCTTGCCTGACGCAACGTTGCGAATCGATTCTTCGTCGGGAGCGCGGCGGTCGGGGAAGACGAAGACGTGATAGTGGTTTCGCAATTCACGGAGGGCTTCCACTCTGCCATCGCGCTCAAGGCGTGCGATTTCGTCCATGACAAACTGCTGTTCTTCAGCCGACATAAAACCGTAGTAGATGTCGAAGGCCAAACCCGTCGCGTGCGGCGGCAAATCGAAGGCTCCGGCGTTTGAGTTGCCCGACTCGCGCAAGCGACGTTGATATTCTTCAGGACGGATGAGCGAGGTGAGTGGCAAGAGACGGTTAAACTTGTTCTGGTAAGCCAGACCGAGTTCTTCAATCACTTCGCGAGCGGGAGCGCGGACGAAATTGAGCAGCCTGACTTTGAGTTGACGACGCGAATCGGGTTGGTTGAGTTCGTATGTCTGCCCGCCGAGATTGTTGGCGACATGCTGCAAGGCTTCATACTCGGAGAAGAGCGGCTGGTGACTCTTTTTCGCCCCGTAAAACGAATCGAGCAATTCCCTTCTGTCGTTGACGCTCTCCAACGCCGTCTCGCTCACCGCGATGCTCGCCTCCAACGCCGGACGCATTTCCGTATCTTTTTTGCCGACCTTGCCGAGTTCACGTTTCAGACCTTTGATGAGCGCATCGAGTTGCTGGCGCGACTCCGCGAGATGCGATTGCTCTCTGTCGAATTCCTCATCATTCGCAAAGAGTGGCACGCTCTTGCCGCGTCTGGAATCGTAATGCGTTAAATCGCTGTCGGCTTCGTAGCCGACGCCGTAGAGCAGAAATCCGCGACCTAGTTGTGGCAGTTCCACAAGTTGTTCATCCCGACGAACGAGCGAAGCCAGTGCCGGAAAATCGTGCGGGATAGGCACGCTCTCGTCTCTCGCTTCGGCGATTTGCACGGCGAGGAAACGCTTCCTGTCGCGGTAATGACGGAGTTCGGTGGGGATGTCCACGACCGCCTGACGCCCCATCGGCTCGCCGCGATTTTGCTCCGCCAGCAACACGGCTTCGGCGTAAGGATTGACGGCACGCTGCTCCGTCTGCCCCGTCGAACTTGTCTCTGCGCCTTGTCTTGTTAGGTGTTGAAAACGAATGAGATTGTTTCGGTATGCGACGAAAACTGCAAAGACCAACGCCGCCAGCACACACGCCAAGAGGAGAACTTTGACAAAGCGACGCCGCGACCCTCGACGCCGTGGCGGCGGCGGCGACGGCAGCGGTGGTAAAGGGTCTTGATTTTCTTCGGACACTTTTTCTGTCGTGAATGAGCCGTGAATCATGCACACGTCCCTCTCGTTTGTGTCGGCATCGGTCAGCCTCGCAGCACTCACTCGCCGGGATACTCGTCCGACCCCTGCACCCAGATGAATGATTGGATGTCTATCATGTCGCGTGGTTGCAGTTCGCTAAGGTCGCTTCGTACGGTATCGGCAAATTCGAGCAGGTTCGCGTAAACATCCCACGACGGGCGCGACTGGTAGCGGAAGTCGAAGCCGTAGGCGCGCGCCGCCGTGCGCGTGACGTTGGGCTTGAGAAAGATGTGTGTTTCGGGCAGCGCGATGAAGCCGAAGACCGTGACCAGAGGCCATGTGAAGACTCGCGTCTGCTTGCGCGGCAACGCTTCGACCGTCGCGCACCAACGCTCGAAC
>DASVTU010000038.1:0-85924 GCA_036387415.1 Pyrinomonadaceae bacterium
CTTCTGATTATTATTGGACTGACCCAGGGCAGTAGATATACCGAGCATGGCATAAAAGCCGTATGTCAGAATCTTCTTCATTGTTTCCCTCCTATCTAGCCTTCGCTTCGAGCAGATTTAACAAGTAAGCAACCTAACGCCAAGTATACGTACTACTGGTTGTTAGGAAAGACGCTCATTTCGACGTATTCCTTTTTATTCCAGACTACTTGCTGTCACAAATTACGCCCAAATAGCCGTCTAATCTACTTGGAGGCTGCCTTTTCTTAGGATTTAAGAGTATGGAGGAGAATTAGACGCCCAGCGACAAGACAGATTAGAAGCCTCAGAGAGAAGCAAGCATAGAGTATCATTATCAGTTCAAGCAAATAATCAACCTGCATTGATAGCGTCCGATAACCTACTCTTATGTCATCAGGGCTTTGCCTAACAATTCAGAAATTCTTGCATGCTCATCTGTTAGTATGCATTTATGCATAGTTTATGCATGCTTCTTTGAATCGTTGGCACAGCCCTGAGATAACATGGCTTTGCCTATAAATTCAGCCTCTAACACAAAATATTGTTGAGGCAACATCGTGACACCCAACGTTCTGTAGCCATTTTGATTTTATAGGCAAAGCCAGATAACATAAATTATGATTATCGGACTCGCTGTATCCGCATGTTGCCGGAGTGGTTACTTTCGTTCGAGTGCTGTGCGGTTCCATTTGGCGAGGTCTGCGCCCGCGTCGTAGGTGCTTTGGAGAAACTCGGAGAGCATGTGGGCGGGTGCGTGGGCGCGTCGCACGTCGTCGTAGCGGAGGAGAAACTCTTTGAGGTCTTGACTGTAGAAGGCGCTCGGCGGGCGTAGCGGGGCGAGACTCAGGCCGTCAGGTTCAGGCGCGGTGTAGGAATAGAAGGCAGGCTCTGGAAAGGCTTCGCTGCCGGGCCAGAAGCCGTGGCTGATTACTTCGTGAGAGTAGGCTTCGCGTGTGATGGCGTCTGCGCCTTCGCGTTCGGGCGCGGGGCGACCGGAGAAACGTGTGACGGCTAAATCGAAGCTTCCCCAGAAGAAATGCACGGGACTCGACTTGCCGATGTAGGCGGCGCGAAACTCTTTGAAGACTGTATCGGCACGCAAGAGAGCGCGCCAGAAACGATGTGCATACTCCGCATCGTAGGAGGCATGCTGGTCGTCCTGTTCGAAGCGGATGGGGTTCTCTATCTCGACGGGCATCGTCCAAATTCTGACCTCGAAGCCGAGATTGCGAAGTGTCTGCATGACTTCACGATGAAAGTCGGCGACGGTGCGCGGCGCGAGGGCGACGGTCTTGGTCGTCCCGTCGTCGCAGATGATAACGAGTTGGTGGTCGATGAAATCGAAATCTATCTGTAATGTTCGCGCGCCGTAGGGCATCGGTGAGGTCGTCAGTCCGCGCGCAGTCACGTAGAGCGGGACGTTCCACCAATGGTTCTCCAGAGGCGTCAGCGCGAGTCGAATCTTACCGACCACCTGCGTCCACATGTGCAGCGTCGCACAAGTTTCCTTCCATTCTGGAAACGGCAGACTCGGCCATGCATCCGCGTCCGCGTGAACTTCACTTTTATCTGAATCAGACATGACAACCTCCGTCGATAATAACTAAGCAGAGCGAATGACACGGAGTATAGCAGAGGGGCAAAAGGTCAAAGGGTGAAAAGGGGAGATGGAGAAGCAACTCAGCTTGCGCGAACTCCTTTTCTTTCATCTCTCCCATTTCGCCCTTTGACCTTTTTTCTCATCTCGCGGCTTCATTTGACTCCGCGTCGAAAAACGCAAGAAAAAGCCGACATAAATGCGAAAGGGAAGCCCCTCTAAGCTTCCCTTTCATCTTTATCTACTAGCCAAGATTGGTTTAGCGAAAGATTTCCTCCTTCCTGCGACCGACTGCGAAGGTCGCCTTCTCAATGTTGGTTGATAAATCCGGCGCGCTTCAATGCGTCAGGCCGGAGGCCACAAACGGTTGCGAGTCGTTGCTTTCGGCAATCATGTTTCTTCTTTCGACGGGCGTCGCCGTGACGAGCGTGAGCGTCGTGGTTATCAGAGCGACGGCTGCTTCCAGAAGTTTCTGTTGGGGCGCGTTGTAGGCGTCGAGCGTTGAAGAATAGAGCGCGACCGCTCCGTGCATGTCCGCGTCCTTGAGGATGGGGAAGACGGCGAGCGTGCGATAGCCTGCGAAGCGTGCGGCGAGCGCGGGCGGAAAGTCGAGTTTCGGATCGGTGTTGCAGAACGGTTTGCGGTTCGTGAGTACCCAACCCGTCACGCCCTCGCCCGACGCGATGCGACGACCACGAAGCAACGCCGCGTGTTCGCCCGCGGCATACGCGACGCGACTCTCGCCCAACTCCGGCTCGACGAGCGTTATCGCACAAGCATCGTAGGGCACCAGCGCCTTCAGCTTTTCCGTGAACGCGCACATGATTTCTTCTGCGGTCGTGGCACCGTCGAGCGCCCGCGCGAGAGTGGCAAAGGCGGTCTGTTCTTGTTGAGTAGGTTGGTGTTGAAGCGTCGTCTTGCTGCTGTCGTCAGTTTCGGCGAGACCAGCGGCGGGCGGAATGAGTCGCGCGGCGTCGGAGAGTTGTTCGACGGGTTCGATGCCGAACGTGGGCAACTCTGCATCACGATGCGCGACAATCTCGGCTTCAAACTCCGGTAGATGCGTAACAAACGTGCCGACCACGCGCGGGTCGTACATGCGACCGCTGCCTTGCATGATGAAGTTGATGGCCTCTTCGCGCGTCATCCCTTTGCGGTACTGGCGGTCTTCGCGCACGGCGTCGAAGCAATCCACAACGGAGAGGATACGCGCCGTCAAGGGAATCGCTTCACCTTTGAGGCCGTCGGGATAGCCCGCGCCGTCCCAACGTTCGTGATGGTGGCGGACGATGGGCACGACCGGATATGGAAACTCGACGCGACCGAGAATCTGTGCGCCGACGAGCGTATGAAGTTTCATCTGGTCAAACTCGGCTGCCGTGAGTTTGCCGGGCTTGGTCAGGATGTGGTCAGGAACGGCGATTTTGCCGATGTCGTGCAGAAGCGCGCCGGCGCGCAAAGCTTCAATTTCGGCCTCCGTGCAACCGAGTATGCGCGCGACTCCGGCGGCGTAAATCTGTACGCGCAGGACGTGTTCGTGCGTCACTTCGTCTTTCGCGTTGATGGCGACGGCGAGCGCCTCGATGGTTTCGCGGTGCGCCTTCTCCATCACCTGTATGCGTTCCAGCTGTGCATGTTCAATCAGAGAGATGCGTTCCTGCACACTGCTGCGGTATTGGCGATGGCCGAAATAGATGGAGACGAGCATCGGCACACCAATGACGAGCACAATCCACGCGTTGTATTGAACTGCGAGATACATCAAAGTCGCCGCCGCGCTGCTCGGCAGAAACATCGGCGCTGTCCAGAGAAAATTCGCCTTCCAACGCTGCATGATACGGTCGCCGTTGCGGAGCGCGAGCAGCGTGGAGAGAAGACCCATGTTGGTCAGCATGTGAACGAGTCCCGCGACGAGCAACCCGACCGCGACCGCCAGTGAAGAATGCAAGCCGTCCGCTTCTTTGAATCCGTAGCGCAGCACAACGTCGAGACTTCCGGCAGCGGCGGCAGCGCACAACGACAACATCCCTAACGAAAAAAGATTGCTCGACAGGCGACGCACCGCGCGACGCGATGAAGTGAAGCCTTCGATGCCGCCGATTAAAACCGCCGGAGCCAGCCCGTACCAACATGCGACGAGAAGAATAAAGGCGTCGGAAAGATTGAAGGTCATATTCTCGTCTGTGAACTTCAATCCGGCGGGCATCGGAAAGACGAGCGGAAAAAGACTGACAACCACGGTGAGCGCAACCAACGCCAGCAACGTCAATTGGTCTCTGAGCGTCGAGCCGAAAGAGACGTGCGCGACCGCCGCCACCCACAGAGCGATGCCGAAAATGGTGACGTACGCCTGATAGGCACGGCTTCGTCCGGTGTTGTTTTCGCGTATGTTGTTCTCTTTTTCCATCGTTGCGTACGGGAAGGTGTGCATGGGAGCGCGTCTGGTCTCCCATGCGTAATCTCAGAATGTGCGGCGAGGGTAGAGAGGGCTAGTGGAGTGAAGTCGCTGCGCGTTAAAGAAGTTGACGTTTTCGCCTTGAATGAGCACTTGCTCGTCGTATCCGGCGACAGAAACGGGGTCTACCAAGTTTGACGCCCACGTCGCCTCGTTATCAAAACTCCAATTCTTCATCAGACCGGACGCATACGCGCCGTCGCCGAAAGTATACTCGCTGCCGAGCGCGACGCCGCTTCCTAACGCCACGCCGCTGCCCAAAGCAACGCCGCTTCCGAGTGCCACACCGCTTCCGAGCGCGACGCCGCTGCCGAGCGCGACACCGCTGCTGACCACCATGCCATTCGAGAACATATAGCTACCATCGGGCGACATGTAGCCGTCTGCGACGACGAAACCACTCGCCATCACCTGTCCGTCGGCGTTTCGATAGCCACCTGTCAGGAGCAGTCGATTGGTGAAGGCCACGCCGTCAACCCAGATGATGCCGTTGTTGAGAGGAATACTCTCGCCCGCGATTGACGATGTGAGGCCAGCGACTTTTTCATACGTAATCTTGCTGTTGGTGATGAGATTTTCGCCGACCTGCGCGCGGTTGGCGTCGCGGCGAATGGCGGCGGCGAGCAGGCGCGCGGCGTTGGTGTTGAGTTGTCCTGCGCCTTCGGTGACGACGCGCTCGAAACTCGTCATCTGTCCGGTCATAACCATGTCTTCGTAGACGGGCAGACGTTGCGCCGTACGCATCAGTAACGCCTTGACGATGCGCGGCGTAAGCGACGGATTGGCTTCGAGCATCAGCGCGACGGTGCCGGAGACGGCGGGCGCGGCAAACGAAGTCCCGCTCAGAATCTGATACGTGCCGGATGCTTTGGGCGTGGTCGTGCTGGTGTCGCCGACGAGCAGGCCGCCGATGAGACCGCCGCCGCTCGTAGTCGAATAAGAGTTGCTGGCGGTGGGCGACGAGACGGCGGTTTCGGTTGCGCCGATGCGATTGCCAGGCGCAACGATGTCGGGTTTGACGAGGCCATCGACGAGCGTCGGGCCGCGTGATGAATAGGTTGTTACCACGTCGTCGTTGCGTCCGTTGGTCTGCTGCGTGTTGGTCGCGCCGACGGTGATTACTTTGGGAGAATTGGCGGGCGAGAGGATGCCGCCATAGATGGGGCGACCGAGCGAATCTTTGCCCCAGTTGCCAGCCGCGACGACCGTCACGATACCCGCATCGACCGCGCGCCCGACCGCCTGACATAGAGGGTCAGTCCGGTAACTCTGCGAAATCGCCGTGCCGAGCGAGAGATTCAGGACGCGTATGTTGTAGGTTGATTTGTTCTTGATAACCCAGTCGATTCCGGCGATGACTTTCGAGACGGAGCCGATGCCCTGCGAGTTGAGCACGCGCACGCTGACGAGATTTGCGCCCGTGGCGACGCCGCCGTAAGTGGGCGAGCCGGGATGTTTTGCGGCGTAGTCTTCGCTTGCCTGTCCGGTTCCGGCGGCGACTCCGGCGGTGTGTGTGCCGTGTCCGTAGGCGTCGTCTGTGCGTCCCTCGCCCGTGAAATCGACGTGTTTAAGAATCCGGTTATAGACCTCCGTCGTGTCCTGCGAGAGAAGTCCCGTGCCGAGCAAACCGCCGCTGCTGCCCGATTCGTAACCCGCAAACTCAGCGGCGTCGGGCGGGCTGATGCCGCTATCGAGGACGGCGATGCCGACCTTGTTGCCTGCGCCGCCGTTGACGACCGACTGCGGCAAAATCTTGCTCGCGCCCGTCGTGATTTCGACGTGGCTGGTATTGTCGGTCGTCGTAGCGAGCGAGCGCACTTCCTGATCGTCAGAAATCCATGACACGTCGCTGCGTGCCGCGACTTCTTCGAGTTTATCGACGGGCACGTCGGCCACGATGGCTTTCACTGCGTCGAGTTGTTGACGAACGCTTGCGCCCGCGCTCTGAAGCGCGGAGAGCGTCTGCGCGTTGGTCGCACCATCGCCGACGTTGAGAATCACGCGCGCCTTTTCGCGGCTGCCCGCACGCGTCTGTCGAACGCGTCCGAGCAGTTCGCTCGTCATTTTGGCGACGCGGCGTGTGGTCGGCGTCTGTGCCTGCGCGACGTGCACAGGCGCAAGCAAACCGCACAGGGGCATAAACAAAGAAACAACCAGTAATGCTATCAGGGGGAAACGACGCATCAATCTGTACTCCTCGAAACTATTAAAACCTTATGGATTTATTAACGAAGCCAGGGCGAGGGATAAACGGCTCACGTTCTCTAAAACAAAAGACGTGCCACTGGCACGTCCTTCAAATCGTTGATTAACAACCGGAATCAGAGAAACTTAAACTACATGGCGCGGTCTATTTGACGAAAGTCAGTCACAGACGACAGTCAAATTGAACTCCTCGCTTGCGCCGTCTGCCGCCACTTCTGCTTTCGGGAACTTTAGCCACCATCATTCTCATCCACGCACGGCGCGTCTTCCAGAAAACGCAAAGGCTCACGACGGACGCGTCTTTCTTCTTGTCGTTGCGCGGCGCGGCGCGCGTGGCCTTGTGCGTCGCCGCGTGGCGCGCGGTCGGCGGACGGTTGACGTAGCGGTGGTAGTTCTGACGACGGTCGGCGTGGTTGCGACCGTGCGTGTGTCCGGCGTTGGAGTGGTGGTGGTAGTTTCAACGGCTGTGCGCTCGCGGTCGGCTTGCGCTTCGGCGCGTGCGATGGAAGATTCCAGACGCGTACGGCTGTTGGCGAGGGCGTCGAGTTGCGCGCTGACGCTGGCCCTGTCCTTCTCAAGTTGCTGCCTGCGTTGTTCGCGGAGTTCTTCGGGTCGGAGAGTGCCGATGAGGGCGATGCTGCGTTGAATGTTTTCGGGCTTGAGTTCTTCGTCAAGCTGCTGCAAGCGTGTTTGCAGTTCAGACTCTTTCGCAATCACATCGCGGAGTTGCGAGCGCAGACTCTCGGCCAACTCCTCCGCGCCCGGCGGATTCTGCGCCCCGGTGTTCGACGCACAGATGAGCGCAAAGATAACAAGCCATGCGAGGTGTTTCATATCAAACTCTCCTTACTCTCTGACCAATTCAACTGATGACCGAATCTTTTCGGGTTAACCGACGCACGTCGGATGCCCGCAGTCACAAATAATCTTTTGATTTTCATCGAGGGTATTGTTGGTTGTCGCGCCGACGCCTTCGCAGTAGGGGCTGCAAAAATCGCCTCCGTCCGTCGGGCAATTACACACGCCGTGCGTGCAAACTTTTTCGCTTCTCTCATCCATGCTCATATCTCTCTCCTCTGCTCGCTTCACTTCCGCGCCGCTGGCGGCCTGTCACTTTTACTTTTTCTCGACGCCTTTCTCATGTTTCCGCTGGTCGCTCTTGTGATGAATTATCAAACCGAGTTTTTCTGCGCGCCGCTTCAAGTTTTCCAACTCGTCGCCGACGATGCCTTGCGTCTTGCTCTTGGAGTCGCCGCTCGCTTTGCCTATCGCTTTGGTGTTGTTCATTTCTTTGGCACCTCGCTTCCGTCTCCCGTCTTCGGGGAGCGTTGAAATTTTCTTGAGAGTCGTTCGGTCAAATAGTACCGCATCGAAAAGGTTTTCAAAACGCTTCCGTCGCACTTCTCGGACGCGTCATGCGTGGCAAGCGGCTGTCTCGATCTCGACAAGCGGCGTATCTCATGTATAATCCCGCGCGGTCGAGTTCTTGGCGGCCACACTCCTTACACGGCATTACATTCCTTACGAATTTAATTAGTCCACGCATCCACACCCCGTGGACGATGCAAGAGACTATCCCCTCTGCGGAGAAAATCGTGCAGGGACGTGTTCAATGAAAACAGAAACAGGAGAATTTGCGATGTCTACGTCACGTCGAAGATTTTTGAAATCCGGTGCACTAGCGACGCTGTTTGCCGGAATTTATCTCGGTTCCCCCCAATTTGCTTTCGGGCAGAATGGTGGCAATTCCAAAGATAAGAAACACTTTGAAACCCCCTACGAAGCCAAACTCGATCCCGTTTTTAACTGGACGAAAGCGACCTTCGAGCCGCACCTCAAGACTGATTTCAACGTCCATGCCGGAAGGATTGTCACCGCGCTGACGTTAATCGAAGTGAAAGATTGCCCGCGCATCGCCGCACCAAAAAGCACGATGAAAACCAGCGGCGAGTGCTATTCGCTCCTCTTCCACGCCGACCGCGAGTTGTCTCCGTTGCAGACGATTTACAAACTCGAACACGGCGCGCTCGGTAAGTTTTCTTTGTTTGTGACACGCATCGTCAAGAATGATGACAGGGAAGGACTCTATTACGAGGCTGTCATCAACCGCGTCCAACCCAACTAAAATCGACATAGAGCGACAACCCGCGCGTCTTTTTTAACCACCCTCGCACGCGCTTCATCCTAATTAAGCGTCGCCGCGTCCCTGAACCGTCAACCCTGACACGTTGACGGGTTCAGCCGTGGCGAAAACCTCTCCGTCTGTCCGCTTCCCGCCGCGTCCTTCGCCCGATGGATGCTGTTTAGTCTGCCCCGAAAAAAATTCTCATACGCGTGATACTTTTTCGCTCCGGTTTTCGCTTTAGTAGTTGAAGCGCAAATGACGCCGCTCGCCAGTTGGGAACAATCAAGGCTTTTAACAACCAAAATCCGCTTTGTCGGTCACATGAAGCATTCGGACAACCATTCAAAAACAGCCCATCACAGGAGAGAGAAAATGAGACAGTCAGCCCACCGCACGATGTCAAAAATCTTTACAGCAACCGCTTTATGCATCGGTTTGTTGTCGTCCGCCGCCGCCTTTTCGACGCCCGTGAGCGCGGAGATTAACGTTCGTCCCTACGGCGACGTGAAAGTTCTGGCGACTGTTCCCTCGCCCGTCGCGCTGCCCGAAGGCATCGCCGTCAAGGGAAACAAGGTTTACGTCTCCGGCCCCGCGACGTTTGGCAACGCGGGCAACGGTCACCCCTCAGAGGTCTACGTTTTCGACATCAAGAGCGGCGAACTCGTCGAGCGTTACCCCGTGCAAGGCGAGAATCTCGCGCTCGACCACGCCAACTCCAACATCGCCTTCGACGGCAACGGGCGTCTCTACGTCAACAATATCCAACTCGGCATCTATCGCCTCAATCTCGACAACGGTCAACAGGAAATTTATTCTTCGCCGCTGCCGAATCTTCCGCAGTGCAGCGTCGTGCAACCCGCGCCCTGCGCCCCGACCGTGATTGATTCGCAGACGCCGCTGCCCAACGACATCATCTTCGACGCGGCGGGCAACGCCTACGTCACAGATTCAATGCAGGCGACCATTTGGCGCATTCCGGCTGGCGGCGGCGCGCCCCAAATCTGGTTTCAGGATGCGCGTTTCGCGTCGCCTTACGTCGGCGTCAACGGCATGCGCCTCGACCCGACGGGGACGAAAATGTATCTCACCGTCTCCATCGACATGACCGGACAGGGATGGATTTACACTCTGCCGCTCGTCGCGCAACCGACCGCCGCAGACCTTCAGCCGTTCTTTCATTTTCCGGCGAACGACCTCCCCGACGGCATCGCCTTCGGAAGCTCCGGCCTGATTTACGTCGCCATCGCTACGCCCTTCAACTCCGGCATCACCGTGATTGATACGAACGGAAATCAGGTTGCGCGTCTCGCCAACCCCATCGGCAGCCCCATTTTCCCCTACGATTCTCCGGCCAGCATCGCCTTCAACAAACACGGCTCGCTGCTCACCATCAACCATGCTTTCGCCACCATGATTCCCTCGCACTTCACAGTGCTCGACGTGTTCGTCGGTGACAAAGAACTGCCGCTCATCAAACCCTTGCTCCCATAACTCGCACGCGTGTCTATGTCATAAATCGACAAGGGCGTCGGATTTGTCCGACGCCCTTGTTGCGTGATGCGTGGCGTTTTGCATGATGCTAGCCGTCTGTCGCATCATGCGTTCGCTTCGTGTGTTCGTATCAACTCTTGAAAGCGCGCGGCGTCTTCGAGCATGCGTATGTTGTTGAAAAGAACGTAAGCGGTTTTCGCGCCCGCAATCATCTCCGACAATTCTTCCAACTCGTCGTCTTCATAGACGTATCTCCAACCCTTGCGACCGTGCAGACGAAAATAACAAAACTCCGGCGTCACCGTGCGCGCCGCAAACGGGTCAACGACGTGCACCAATTCGAGTTCGCGGCAGAGGCTCCGCACCGTCTCAGCAGGCCAATCGCCGCGCGGTTCCCAGAGGAATTGCAGTTTGCCGCGCTCGACCGAAGCAAAAAAACGTCGCATGTCCGCGATGTGCTCATCGCTCGGCGTGAAACTTGCCGGACACTGAAACAGCACTCGGCTCGCGGCGAGCGCACGCGCGCATGCGTGGGTCGTCTCCCATGCGGTTTTAACCATCGCCGTCGGACGAAACGAGCCGCATTCGTCGCGCTCCGCGTCCGACAGCTTCAACTTGAGACGTTTGTACGTCGGGCTGCGCGCTTCATGTGTGATGAGTTGCCATGCTTTCAACGTGAACTCGAAATTCTTCGGCACCTCGTTGCGCCAGCGTTCGAGCGTGGCAATCTGCGGCGGCTGGTAAAAGGTTTGTTGCACTTCCACGACGGGCAAAAGCGCGGCATATTCAGCCTTCTGCATACGCCAGCCGCAGCAACCCGTCTTTATCCGTGAATGTTTCCGCTTCATTTTTATCCCCTCGCAACTGTCGCGCAAAAACGCCGGAGTTTGCCACTCGCAGCGAGTTTACCGCCGCCAAAAATTTATTGACATAAAAATAGGGTGGGAATATTTTGTACGTGCTTTGGTCAAACGCATTTCTTCTGCTGACGAAGTCCTCGTTCCTGTCAGCCTCACGTAAGCCCGAAGCGGTGTCAGAGGGAACTTGTGATGCCGCGCGCTCCCTTTAGTCAGCATCCTTCTCTTACACACGCCGCGTCGCCGTTCGGTCTCTTGCGTGAAGTCTTGCACCGTGTCCTGTCTCGCGGAATATCCGATGCGGTTGTCGCCCGTTCCGCTATCGACAAGGGTTCTGCATCAATTTTGAAATCGAGGTCACGCCATTATGCCAACCATTAAACTGACAGACCAATTCGGGTTTGTCGGGGATGTCGAATTCCCCGAAGACGCGGGGATTGTTAAATACATACGCGGTCTTCGCGGCATGAAAATTTCCGATTTGAATCTCGCCGCGCTCCAACAAGTGACGCTCGACAAGGTTCCGGTCAAGAGTGCGAGCGGCGGCTTATCGTTCGAGCAGCCTGTCGGCGTCGGCATCAATCAAGTGGAGATGACGGTCAAGGCCGAAGGCGCTGGCCGTCTCGCGCTCATCGGCGCGAAGGACAAACAGCTATTCGACCCGGAACTGTTCGGCGAACCCATTCCGGTTGCGCCCGAACAGTTTTATGTCTCCATCGGCGTCCGGGCTTCACTCGCCGCTGAACTCGCACGCGAAGTGCGCGACCTCGGTTTCGGCTTCGCGGCGGGCGGCGAAATTTCGCTCGCCGTCTACAAACCATTCACGAAGACGGGCGCGGGCGGCGGGTCGTTTCCGCCATTCGTACAGGCGATTCAAGAGACGGTGAAGGATTTCGTCCTGCTCGGCGACATCGAAGACCTTGCGGGGATGCGTGAAGGATTGGTGGCGACCGTCGAGGGCAAAGGGAGTTTGAAGTTTTCCGGCGAGGCCGAACTCTTGACGGTCGTCAATCCACTGGCGTCGGTGGCGTTGCCGAGTCCGGCGGGCGAACTACAGGTGGTCTCCGGCAACTCGATTAAGATTGGCGCTTCGTTCGAGTTGTTCGGCGCATACCAGATACGCGCGCAGAAGCTCGACAAGCGACGCGTCCGCCTCGGCTTCTACAAAAAGCGCGGCACCGAATCGACACTCACGGTCGCCGCACGCAGCGGTGTCACGGCGGGCGTCGGGGAGTTTGATTTCCTCGGACAGTTGCTCAAGGCGCTCAGCAAGAATCCCGAAGTCGATAAGAAACAGTTGGCCGAAGGCGGACTCAACCCAGACCAAATCGCCGCGATTGAAGCCGCGGTCAAGGCCGCCATCTCGCGCAAACTCGAACTCGCTCTCAACTTTGAACTAAGCGCGTCCAATTCAAAAGAAGCGGCCTTCGATTACGACATCGACCTCGGCAAACTCACGCCGGAAGGTCGTCAGGCGCTTCACAAGGCGCTCGACGGCGACCTCTCCGCACTCGTCGCCAACGAAGCCGCGTTGCCCACAGGGATTACCCTGCGGCGCAGCATCTTCACCGAAACCAAGAAGCGCAAGCATACCTTCAAGTTCAACCTGCTCGGCATCTACAACTTCATCTCCGTCAGCTCGCTTATCCTCAAAGGCCGTGTGATGTACGTGCCCGAAACAGGCGAACTGCTCATCACCGACACGGCGACCGCTTCACGCATCAAGGCTTCCACTTCAAACTTCGCCGCCGACCACGCCAAGCTTCGCAAAGTGCTCTCCGAGAGTTTTCTCATCACGGCGGCCTATCGTTGCAGCCGACTCGTCGCACAGAGTCCGACGCTCGAAATTCAGCATAGTTATTTTGAACTCCACTCCAACACCAAACGTCCCGCGATGAAGAACAATCTCGATGTCGCCGAAACGCTCGGATTGATGACCCGACAGGAGAAGGACAAACTGCTCTCCGGCGCCAACGATTTCGGCAGCACCACGCTCTACGCCGAGACGCGCTACAACGACGAACTCGTCACACGTCTCTTTCTCAACGCCGACGGCACGCCTCGCACCGAAGAAGAATATGAACAGGCGGGACGCGACGCGCTCAAGGCGCTCGTCCAGACGGGAGAGGAGGACGACTACCGTCGGCTTCCCGCCACAGACAACGCGCTCTGGCGAGAGTTGCGCGAGTTGAGCAATCCGCAGTCGTTTCGTTTCGTCCAAAAAATCAAGGCGCTCAAGGCCGAGAAACGTCTCCCGATGGAGGTCATCGTTGGCGGCATCGGCTCGGATTTTCTCGTCATTCGTTGGTGGGCGAAGGAGATGCGCGAGATGGGCGTGAAGCTGGCGGAGGTGCGCGCGTTTCTCAAAAAGAATCCGAACATCGACCCTGAAAACAACGATTTCAAGGCGCAACGTCGCAGTCTCGCGGAACACTTGAAAGGCGTCGCGAGTCGTACCAAGAGCGAATTCGGTGACCCGTGGGGACTCGTCGCGATGGACTTGGCGACGGGCAAGACCGCCAACGCGAAGGTGCAACTGACAGGCCCGCGTATCGCCTTTTCCGGCGAACGCCACTCAACCTAGATTAAGGCAAAAGGAAAACGCCAAAGGAAAGCGAGAAAGCAAACAGCCTTCGTTTCCTCCCTTCGCATTTACCTTTTGCCTTCTTCCCTTCGGGGAGGAAAGAGCGTATCAGAAAGGAGTTTGACAAAATGGCTGATAAAAAAACTTATCCCATCGCCCTCGCGCACGGCATCGCGCGTTTCGATTTCCTGACCGAATCTTTCAACGCAAAATCGCGCGAATTGTTTGGAGACACGTTTGACAGGTTTCTCCTGCTTCTCGCCAACTTCGGGTTGACTGTGAGACCCGACAGCAATCACTACTTCCGTGGCATCCAGAGTTTCCTCAAAGACGACGGCTTCGATGTGCATCACACCAAAGTCGGGTTCGCCACCAGCCTCGCCGACCGCGCACGCGACATGAAGGCTGAACTGACGCGTGTGCTCACCGCGACGAAGGCCGACAAAGTGCACGTCATCGCGCATAGCATGGGCGGACTGAACACGCGCGCCATGATTGCCCAACTCGGCATGGCCGAAAAAGTTGCCAGCCTGACGACGATTGGCACGCCGCATCTCGGAACGAGTTTCGCAGACGCGAAATTGACGGCGGGCGGAAATCAACTAATCGAAAAAGTGAGCCGCGCCATCGACCTGCGCGGCTTTCAAGACCTCAGTCGAGACGCGTGCAAAAAGTTTAACGAAACGATTCGCAACGCCGAAGCGTCGAACGATGTTTTCTACCAGACCTACGCTGCCTCCGAAGAACGCGAAGCCACGTTCATCTTTCTTCAAGCTTCATGGGACATCATCAAGAAGGCCGAGGGCGACAACGACGGCCTCGTCCCTTTGACTTCGCAGGCGTGGCAATCCGAAATCGTCGGCGACGATGGACGGCGAAAGAAGGTTCATCAGAAACAGTTCCCCGTCAAGGCAGACCATCTCAACGAAGTCGGCTGGTGGGATTTGAACGAACTGCATGGCGTTAAAACGCTCGCTCCCTTCGGCGCACGCGAACGTTACGAAACATCCATCAAGGAAATCTACCGCGACATCGCACGTGATTTGCGCGAGCGTTTCCCACTCTAAAGAGGCGAAACCATTCACAGGATGAATAGGATAAAGACGTGCAGGATAGACGGGATAACAAGAAGGGGAGAAGGGAAACGGTGAAAAGGTTAAAAGGGAGAAAGGGACAGACAACGCTACGTCCTTCCCTGTCCCCTTTCCCTTTTAACCTTTTCGCCTGCTAAGTCGTTTTTATCCTGTCCATCCTGTTGCTGTATCTTGTCTATCCTGTGAAATATTTGTCGTGCTTTGAAGTTTTCATGTGAAGGGCGGCGGGTCGAAGACCGACATGATTTGCGCGATCATCTCTTCGTGTGAGCGAAAACGCGTCTCGTCGTAGCAGCCGAGCGGATTTTCGACGACGTTGACGAGGCACTTGTTGCAGTAGGTGCAGGGCACGGGCGGTCGGTCGTGTCCCTGCGCGAATATCTTAACGAGGTCGTTGTTGGCGACGAGCGGGCGCGCGATGGAGACGGCATCGCAAGCACCGTCGCGGATGGCTTTGCGAATCACGGATGCGGTCTGGAAGCCTCCGGTGCAGATGATGGGAATCTTCACGGCCTTCTTGATTTGTTGCGCGTCGGGCAGGTTGTTGCCTTCGATGTCACCGCCGATGGCGCGTGTCCAACGCGCCTGGAAATATTTATTGGCAGGCCACGTCCGAAACAATACGAAGTTGCGGAACGCGTGTTTGCCGCTCGAAATCATCGTGTCGTAACTCTTAACGAGTTCTTCGAGCGGAAATGGCCCGGCGGGATTTCGCGGATGCGGAAAGAAGCTGCCCGTTGAGACGTGGATGCAATCCACGCCGTCTTCTTCGAGCCACTTGCAGACCTGTACGGAATCCTCAATCGTGTTGCCGCGCCGTTCTCCTTGCAGCATCGCGTCGTTGTATTCGGTCGCGCTAATCTTCATCTGCAAGTGAAAATCGCGCCCGACTTCCTTGCGAATCGCGCGGACGATTTCGCGTACGAAGCGTGCGCGATTTTCCAGCGAGCCTCCGTATTCGTCTTCACGGTCGTTGATGGCTGAACTCAGAAATTGCGTGATGAGATAACCGTTTGCGCCGTGAAGTTCGACGCCATCGAGTCCGGCTTCGCGTGCGCGGCGTGCGCCGTCGGCGAAGGCGCGCACCGTCTCCTGAATCTGCGCTGTCGTCATGCGTTCGCACTCGAATCCATGCAGCGGCTCGGTCTGGTCGGTCGAACTCAAGCCCTTCGCATACTCGATGCCGCCGATGTCGCGTTGGCGTCCGCCGTGGCTCAGTTGCATGATGAACTTGCAATCGTGTTCGTGTACACGTTTGCCGAGTTCGCGCCAGAAGGGGATGCGTTTGTCGCTGTCGATGCAGGCGTAATTGGGGACGATGCGCCCACGCATCTGCACGGGGACAAACGAGGAGATAATCGCGCCGACGCCGCCGCGCGCAAATTTCAATTCCCAGTTGATGCGCGCCTGATTGCCGGAGCCGTCGTAATTGTCGAAGCGACCGGAGATGTTAGAGCGGAAGATGCGATTCTTGACGGTGAGGTTGCGAAACTTGAGCGGCGAGAAAATTACGTCCGTACTCATCCCTGCTTGCCCTCCTTTTCAACTACAGCTTGGAGAACCGGCGCGGATTATATACCAGTCGGCAGTAAGCGGTAAGCATTAAGCAGTCAAAACAGAAAACTGTTACTTCTTTTCGCTGTTCACTACACATCGCTCATTGCTAAATAACTCTTGCGCGGCGACGGCGAAAGTAATAGATTTTGCAGCCTGACGAAGACGTACCGCCTCATTTGCTGCCTGTGCAGTTTCCTACCCTTCAGGCATCGGCGTCGGCCTTCAGAACGCAAGGGGTTGCAAGTTCACACACGGCTCTTTGCTAACACAATCCGGCGACCCGTTCGGCGCAACTGAAACGGTCGCTCAACTCTCAAACTCATCCCACGGACGGCGAGCCACCATCACTTCGATGCGTCCGTCCTGAAAGGCACGAACATCATGGCCGACTCAATCTTCTCTCGTCTCTTCGGTCGAGTTTCCGAATTCATCACCGGACGCACTCCGTGGCACGAACTGGGAGTCACGCTCGGCCTCGCACGCCTGCGCCGTATCCGCGACAAGTTGCGAGCCGATAACCTCCACGACACCTCCAAGGTTATCTCGGCCAACAATCCGCCGCCCCTCGGCAAACCCGAAGAGAGACACCGCATGGCGCGCACCATCGACGGAACCTATAACGACCTATCGCAGCCGCGCATGGGCAGCGTCGAGACGCGCTTCGGTCGCAACGTGCCGCTCGAACACGTCGTGCCGGATGAAGGCGCGGCGCTCGTCACGCCAAGCCCGCGCGCCGTCAGTCTCGAACTCATGACGCGACACAACTTTCAACCCGCGACGACCTTGAATCTGATGGCGGCTTCGTGGATTCAGTTTCAGATTCACGACTGGATGAGCCACGGCAAGAACGAAAAAGAGAACCCCATCGAGGTTCCCTTGCGCGCCGACGACAACTGGCCGGAACGACCGATGCTGGTGCGTCGTACGCGCCGCGACCCGACGCGCCCGCCGAGCGATACCGTCAAGACGCCAACATTCGTCAACTCCGAGACGCACTGGTGGGACGCCTCGCAGCTTTACGGGACGACTCAAGAGACACTCATGAAAGTGCGTTCCGGCAAGGACGGCAAACTCGTCATCGGTAACGACGGATTGCTCCCCGTTGACCCCTTCACAGGCATCGACATCTCCGGCGTGACAGGTAATTGGTGGGTCGGCTTGAGCATGTTTCACGTCGTCTTCACGCTCGAACACAACGCCATCTGCGACCATCTCCGCGCTAAGAATCCAATGTGGTCTGACGAAGAACTCTTTAACAAGGCGCGTCTCATCAACGCCGCGTTGCTCGCCAAGATTCACACCATCGAATGGACGACCGCCATTCTTAATCACCCGACGGCGCAGGCCGGACTCCACGGCAACTGGCTGACCATCCCGCGCTCGCAGACAGACCATCACGGCGTCCCCTATTCCATCACAGAAGAGTTCACCTCTGTCTATCGCATGCACCCGCTCATGCCCGACGATTTCACTTTTCGCTCGCTCGCAGACAACCGCGTGCTCATGCAACGCCCGCTCCAACAGGTCATCGGCAGACACGCGCGCGAGATTGTCACGCAAATCTCCATGCCCGACCTTTTCTATTCCTTCGGCATGTCGCATCCGGGCGCTATTACGCTGCACAACTACCCGCGCTTTATGCAGCGACTCGAACGCGAAGACGCACCGCTCATCGACCTCGCCGCCGTCGATATTCTCCGCGACCGCGAACGCGGCGTACCGCGCTACAACAAGTTTCGCCAACTGCTCGACATGCCGCGCGTCGAAACCTTCGAGGAACTGACAGGCGATAACAAGCCTCTGGCGGAGGAGATTCGTCGCGTCTACAACAACGACATCGACCGCGTTGATTTGATGGTCGGTCTCTACGCCGAACCGCTTCCCAAAGGTTTTGGCTTCAGCGACACGGCCTTCCGCATCTTCATTCTCATGGCGACCCGACGACTCAAGAGCGACCGCTTCTTCACCGTCGATTATACGCCGAAAGTCTACACGCAGGCCGGACTCGACTGGATTGAAGAGAACACGATGGGCACCATTCTCGCCCGACACTTCCCCCCCCTCAAACGTTTCCTCAACAAAAAAGTCAACGCCTTTCAGCCCTGGCGCGAACAGCATTAATGCCCGCGCAAAATCAGAACTAGCCACCGAGACATAGAGGCACCGAGATAGAAAGAAAGCAGTAAGCGGAAGGCGGTCAAGACGATTGAATGTCTTGACCGCCTTCCGCTTACTGCACATTGCTTACTGCTCACTGCACACGGAAGATGCCCCACATGCCGCCATCGAAGAGGAACGAGGTCTGGTTGCGATAGAGATAATCTCCGCGCACCTGAAACCTTCCGCCCGCGCCGTTCTTGAGCAAGAGATTAAAGTGGCTGCCCGCGCCGATGCCGTACCGAGTGCCCTCCCATTGCGAAAACGGGTTGTGTCCCTGCATGGTCGAAGCGTTAATCCACGGCAGTTCTTCCCAGATGTGCCCGTGAAGGTTGAAGACGCTGTTGCGCGCGTGTCCACCGGGCATAAGCAGACGGAAACGAATCGGCGTGCCCGCCGCTGCCGTGAAGACTGGCGTCACAGGGTCGCCCGGTTCCATCGAGGCGGGTGGAACGGGCGAGCCGGGATGGTTGACGACCTGCGAGTTGCGAAGCGAGTTGGTAAAGACGACCTCGCGTGTCTGTTCGAGCGGAGTGTTCGGCTCGAAGCCCATACGTTTCCAGAGCGGCTCGGTGCGGTAGTTGAAAGCCTTCTGTCCTGAATCTTCCGGGTCTTCGGCTTCCGCCAGATTCGGCACCGCCGCCGCGCGCCCGTTCTCATCAAACCGCCCGCCGAAGCGGAGGTTGATGTCAGTCTGATGCAGCAGCACAAACTCTCTGAAACTGCCGCCCGCGTGCGTGACGGTCGCCTGCGCGCGGATGTTCGGCGACTCAACCCACGTCGCGCCCTGCGGCTCGATGATGAGAGCGCCGATGGCTCCCTTGTTGGAATGTTTGATGGGGTCGGACGATTGGAGATTGGTCGCGCCAAACTCAATCGGGGCGGTGCTGCCGAAGCCGTCGGAACGCACGGTCATGTCGCCCGCAAACCATTGATAGATGGTCTGGTGGCCGGGCGCGGCGGTCTGCACTTTGTTGAAGCCAACGTTTGCTCCGTCGCTTCTCGTCACGTCGAAGAAGACGAGTTGCGGATGTAGTCCGACGTGCGTCGAAGGCTTCACTTGATTGGCGTTGAAGTGATTGACAATCATCGGCAACGTGTTGAAGCCGTCGAGGTCGAAGGCATTTTCGGGCAGACGGTTGGTGAGCGAGAGGTTGATGCAGTCGCCCGCGTTGGCTCTCAGGATGAGCGGTTCGGGCTGGTTGGTGGCGAGTTTGCCGTTGGCGTCGAGGTCTGCGTCGCGGACATAGAGAATCGCCGTCGGGTCATGCAGACGCCCGCCCATGTTGGTGCGTGGGTTGTAGACGAGCGTGTTGTCAGGCAGAGCATCGCGCGCCAGAATCGCCGAGACGTTGAAGTTTCGCGTCGGCGCAGTCTTGGGACAGACGCCGTTGAAATCCCCTACGTTGTTGATGACGGGGCCGTGTCCGTCGGGGTTGTTCGGCAATGGCTGCAAGTCGTTCTGCGTACGGTTGTAGGCGCGCATGATGCCCCACAGTCCGTTCCACTGGTCGTCTACCGCCACGCCGGGTTGATAGAGATAGTCAGCAAACGAGCCGATGCTGCTCTTGGGGAGCGACGGGATGACGAACTCGAAGTGCTCCGAGATGCCCATCATCTGGTTGTTGCGATAGCCGGAGTTGGGGTCAGAGGGTTCAAAGAGCCACTTGATGCCGTGGACTCCGAAGTTGTGTCCCTCTTCGTGTGCGCCGATGAGGATGCGGATTTGTACTTTGTCGTCCTCGTAGGCGCGCAGGAGCGGTGTGAAGGGGTCGCGGTCGAAGACGCCGCCAGTCAGGCGGGGATAGAAGTTGGGTTGGGTGTTCATGGGCGCGAAGGCACGCGAGATGTCGGAACGATAGACGTGCGAGAGGTCGCCTGCGAGACCCGTCGCTTGCTGTGGGTTGGAGGCGTCGGGGTTGTCAACTATGCGGAGCGGGATGGGTTCGTTGCGATAGTTGACGACGAAGGTGCCAACATCGTCCGCAGAGATGGCTTCGGGACATGGCGGGGCGGGCGCGTTTGCTTCGTGCCCTTCCAGCACGGGACATTTATCGGGCGGTTCGAGCAGGAATGGAAGCCCGACCTCTTTTCTGCCGGGCGGATTGATGGCTCGCGCGGGGTCAGGCACAGGCAAACCGTTGGCATCGACGCCGCCGCCATCCTTGTAGGCGTGTTGGAAGTCGGCAAACTCAATCAGGAATTCACGATAACTGTCCGACGGGTTGGCCGTCAGGATGTCTGCACGAAAACTGGTGGGGCCGCCGTCGAAGCGCGTGCCGAATAGCTGACCTGTTTCGGAGTGTCTCCACGTCGAGCCGCGCGGCTCTATGACCAGTCCGGCGTAGAGGCCGACTTGCTGATGCGTCGAGGGGCCGAAGTGGTCGTGTGTGAAGGCGGTGCGGAGCGTGCGGTCTTCGCCCGCGCGGTTGCGTACGTCGTCGGCGAACCAACGCGAGATGGTCGTCTGTGCGCCGAGATAATCGGGTTTGCCGTCGCGGTTCTCGTCGGGGCCGACGCCGAAGAATGGATGCGGCTTGGGCGTGAGCGAGAAGCGCGTACCGCCGCCGAAGGGTTCGAGGCCGCCGCGTGCGTTGATGGCTTCGATGCGTTCCTGCACTTCGCCGGGGCTGAAAGAGCCGTCTTCGTAGTTCCATCCGTTGGCTGCGCCGTCGGAGGCAAGCACGTCGAACTTAACGAGATGGATGTGCTGTCCCATGATGTCGGTCGGAGTCTTGACCTGAAAGTCGTCAACCTCGTAGGTCTTCGGGACAAGGTTGGTGAACTGGAACGTGATGCAGTCGTTGGTGTTGCCACGGAAGAAGAGAGGTTCGGGCGGGCGCGTGCCGTTTTTGAAAGCGGCCACGTCGTCCCAGAGCGCGGAAATGCGCTGCTGCGGGAAGTGCCAGCCAGCCTTGTTGAATTTCACGTCGAGTTGAATGTTGGCCGACTTGTAGAGTCGCGGATTGCCGATGGCGAGGCCGTCATCGTTGACGCAGGGGTCGGCGAAGGGCGCGCCCGATTGTGGCGGCAGACCGTTGGTGAAGAAGAAGCCGGGCGTACCCGCCGGAGTAAAGCTGGCGTGTGTGCGTTGGGCGTGGAAGTTCATCGCGGCCTGCTCGGTCGGCGTGCCCTGTTCGGGTAGGGCTTTGGCGTCTGCTTCAACGATGCGTTTGTCGAAGCTCAGGCGGTTCTCTTCGTGTTCCGACTCTCCGGCGACGATGATGTGACGCGGCAGACCACCGTCGTCAACGGTGTCGAGCGGCGGATGCGGCGGACGGTGTCCGGCGACTCCGGGCACGAAGAACGGATAGCCGGGATTGCCCGTGCCCGCGACCTGCGGTTGTCCGTTGACGATGGAGACTTGCGCCTGCGGCATCGGCGGCATCGCTAATGTCGGAATCGGAACGAGCGCGGGGATGGGCGTGCCGCGCGCGATTTCGCCGTCGGGGTAGGCGCGTGTGCCGGGCACGGGTCGGCCTTCGGCGTCGAGTGGCGTGCCTTCCTCGAACACGTCATGGACGCGCCACAAGCCCCACATGCCCATCGCGAAGTGCGGATAGAAATGGCAATGGAAGATGGCGTCGCCGGGTGTCTTGTTGCGGTTGCCGGAGCCGCGCAGAATGTCTGTGACGAACGAGAAGCCGGGGCCGAAGGCTTGACTGTCGAGCGTGGTGGAATTTTCGCTGTCGGGCGTGTGGAGCCACTGGTGCGCGTGCAGGTGGTGGATGTGATGTTCCTTCGGTCCGGCGTGCGCGATTCTCATCTTCACGGGGTCGTTGAGATAGCTCGGATAGGTGTTCGAAGGGTCTTCGGGGAAGAAGGCTTTGGTCGCTTTCGGCCCCGCGATGATTTGACCGGACGTGTTTTGCGTGTTGGCTGGCACGTCAACAATCATGGCCGGGTCGCCGACCGCCCACGATGTCAGGAAAAACTCCTCGTAGAGACATTCGGGACAATCGTGGACGGGGCCGACGCCGAGACGATTGGCTAAAACTTCGGAGCCGATGCCACCCGTGCCATAGTTAATGGCGAAGGCGTCGCGCACGCTGTGGAGCGTGTGCGAGAGAATCGGGTCTTCAAAGAATTGTGGGAAGGCTTGCACGGCTTTTATCTCGTCGTGGTAGACGAGCGTGAACTCGCGGAAGGGCTGGTTGCGGTTGGGTTGCACGGGGAACGATTCGTACGTTCCGGGCGGAAACGCCCCGCGCGCAGGCCCCGTGATGATGGCGCGGAGGTCGTCGTGCACAATCTGATTGCCCTGCAGAATACGCAGGATGGGCTGCCCCACGCGCGGGTGGCCTGCCGGATAGACGGCATCATAGTTGATGATGGGTTGGTTGTTGGGCGTGCGTCCGATGGTCGCCCATTCCATCTCCTGACGCGTGACCTGCGAGCGATACCACTCCGCGCCTTTGGGTTCGACGTTGACCATGCCGAACAGACCCATCGCCAGAGTGCCGCCGTCGCCTTCGCCGCCCGTCGTCGCAGCGGTGCTGTAGAAAAGGTGGTTGCCTTCGCGCTCGGCGTCGTAGGTGTAGGTGATGGAGCCGCCGGGTTCGACGAGACTGTTCGTGTTGACGCCGACGTTGGAGCCGTCGTCATTGATGGAATTGACGAGTTGCAGGCCGACGACGTGGACGGAGGCGGCGCGCGTCTTCGGTTGATTGTCGTTCGCGCGATTCTGACCGAGAAGGTTCTGGAAGTTTATCTTCAACTTCTGCCCGACGTTCATGCGGAGCACAAGCGGGCGGGCGCGTTTGCCTTCGCGCAGGCGCACATTGCCCGGCGCGAGACCGAGTGAAGAATTGATGGGGACGACATCGCGGCGGAGCGCATAAATCATGCCTGCTGGATTAAACGCGCCGTAGCGATTGTAGAAGAAGGCATAGTCGAGGGCGACGACATCCGCTTCGATGGTGTCGCCGACGACGGGCGTCGGGAGCGGCGTCGGTTGGGTTGTTGGCGTGGGCGTCGGCGTCGGGGTCGGCGCGGGGTTGTTGTTGACGATGGCCTGCCAGTGCGGTTCCTCGTCGAGCACGGTGTTATTCGTCAGACGCGTCTGCGCCGCGCCGTCGGTGTTCATGTAATAGATTTCGTGGTTGCTGTTGCGCGCGGAGGTGAAAGAGATTTTCGTCCCGTCGGGCGACCATGCGGCGTCGTCGTCGAGCGCGGTGTTGTTGGTCAGACGCAATTGTGCTGCGCCGTCCGAGTTCATCACGTAGATTTCGCGGTTGCCGTCGCGTTGCGCGGTGAAGGCGATGCGTCTGCCGTCGGGCGACCAGAAGGGTTCTTCGTCGCCGCCCGAAGCGTTGGTCAGACGCGTGGGTTGCGTGCCGTCCGAGTTCATCACGTGAATCTCGTCGTCGCCGCTCGCATGATGACGGTAGGCGATTTTCGAGCCGTCGGGCGACCAGGCGGGGTCGCGGTCGTTGGCGAAGAAGTTGGTGATGTTGGTGAGACCGAAGCCGTCAACGAAGACGACGTAGATTTCGTAATTCCCATCACGATTGCTGGTGAAAGCAAGCTGTGTCCCGTCGGGCGACCATGCGGCGTCGTTGTCGTTGGCGGGGTTGTCTGTGAGACGCCGGAGGTTCGTGCCGTCGGCATTCATGAGATAGATTTCCTCGTTGCCGTCGCGCGTGGAGGTGAACGCAATCTGGGTTCCGTCGGGCGACCACGCGGGGTCTGAATCGTTGGCGGCGTTATTGGTGAGACGCGTCTGCACCGTGCCGTCGGCGTTCATGGAATAGATTTCGTTGTTGCCGTCGCGTGCGGAGGTAAAGACGATTTTGCCGTTGGGTTTGAGCGTGGGAGACGCGGGGACTTTTTCGGAGTAGGTCGCCCAGCGGACGGCGGCGTCGAAGAGTTCCCAACCATTGTTGTTGAGGCTGGCCGCTGTGTCGGCAGACAGGTAGTAGCCGACGCGACGCCCCTTCGCCGTTGCGGAGACCATCACTGCACCGCGTTCGTAACCGAAGATGGTCGCCCGGTTGGTGTTACCTGCGAGCGTCGCAACTTTGGCGGCGTTGACGTTAGGCTTGCCCCACGCGAACTGCTGTGGCGCAGAGACGACGCCGACTGTTCCGGTGAATCCGGCGGCCAACGGATGATTCGGATTCGTAATCAGCACGCCCGACTCGCTCCCTGCGTAACCGTTGTCGGTTCCACTGACGGCTCCGGTCATGCCCATTTCGTCAAACAGAAACGCCTTTGAAATCATGACGGGCACAGTCACGTCGCGGAACTTCGTGTTGACATCGGCATTGGGAACGGTGTCAGGAATGTAGACGAGCGTTTTGTCGTTGGCGTCGGCGGTCGTGGTGCTCGCCGCGTTCTTGACGCGGACTTTGAAACCGAGATTGGAGAGACGCGAAATGACGGCGTTCTCGGCGCTATTGAGCGTGACCGAGCCAGTCACGAAGAGGACGGTCGGCGGCTGAATCGCCCAGTTGATAGCGGCATCGAAGAGTGCCCAACCGTTGTTGTTGAGATAGGCCGCCGCGTCGCCCGTGAGAAAGAAACCGACCCGGCGCGCGGGCGCGTTCATGCCCACCATCGACGCGCCGCGCTCGTAGCCATAAATCGTCGTCTTGTTGGAATCAGTCAGAACAGTCGCCACCTTCGCCGCGCTCAATGCGGGGCGTCCCCACGCGAACGACTGCGGGATGGTCGCCACCGTTACCGCACCCGCCGGAAAACCCGCCGCGAGGGGATGACTCGCGTCTGCGATGGCGAGTTGGGTCTGTCCGCCGAGGTTGTTGTAATCGGTGTCGAGGACGTTGCCCGTCATCTGCATATCGTCAAAGAGTGCGGCGTCGGAGACGACCACAGGCACGCCGATGTCGCGCAACTTCGTGCCGACATCCGTTGCGGTAATCGTCTCTGAAACGAAGACGACCGACATGCCCACGGCGTCTGCGGTGTTCATGGATGCGCCGTCCTTCAACACGACTTTGTAGCCCAGACTTTCCAGACGCGACTTGATAGCACCGTCGCTCGCGTTGAGCGCGGTCGAGCCGACCACCATCAACACCGATTTCGTCACCCAGTTAATCGCCGCATCAAAAAGCGCCCATCCATCGTTGTTCAAAGCGGGCGGCGTATCTCCGAAAAGAAAGATGCCGACGCGTCGGGCGGGCGCGTCCAGACTAATCATCGACGCGCCGCGCTCGTAGCCGAAGACGCCGAATTGCTCCGGCTGATTCCGCAGACGCGCCACACGTTCCGCGCCCGCGCTCGGACGACCCCACGCGAAATGCTGCGGCGAATTCGTCACCGTCACTTCGCCTTTCAATCCGGCGGCGAGCGGATGCGTCGGGTCGTTAATCACCAGATTCGTCTGACTCATCGTGTTCGCCCAATCCACGGTTGATGTCGAACCCGTCATCGCCATGTCGTCAAAGAGTGCGGCCTCCGCAACCACCACGGGCACGGTCACGTCGCGAAACTTCGTCAAGACGTGCTCGGAGTTGCACGTCTCGGAGATGTAGACGACGGCCTTGCCCGTCGCATCCGCTGTCGCTGCGCTCACGGCGTCTTTCAACGTCACCGCGTAGCCCAGAGTTTCCAGACGCAACTTGATGGCGCTGTCGCCGCCGTTGAGCGTCGTGGAACCGACGACCAGCAACGCCGCATCGGCAGGCGACTGCACGACGGCCAACGCCGACGACGTTGCTCCGGCGGCGGCTGCTAACGACGACGCACCAGCCGCTTCGTTTTCATCGTCAGCGGTCGTCTCGCCAACAGTTTTGTCAACCACTCTGTTAGCAGTTGCCTCCGCGGCGTTTCGCTCGTCGGACGGTTCGGCGGGTGTCGTCGCGTCGCCCGTGGCAGGCGGCGTGTTAGACGTTGATGCGTCGGCCACCGAGATGCCTTCGGTCACGATTCTTCTGGCCTGAGCCGTCCAGAGATTACACATCAACATGCAGAGCGTGAGGGCGAAGACCGAGGCGAACCGGAACGCGCCCGGCTCCTGCCTGAACGAATAGTTTTGATGGGCGCGAATTTTCGTATGACGCATAATCTTTACTCCTTGATGCGGGCATGGCAGACGCATTGCGGGTGCGAAAGTCTGCATCTTCCGGCGAGCGTGTCGCCGCCTGTCGAATAGGTTGAGGACGGTCGCAAGCGTCGTCTGAGGCGTCGCCGTCGAGCCGAACGTCGGGTACAAATCTCCCGTCCCGCCGGACGAATGCGGCGGGCTTCAAGCATCACTATTGTTTTCGGGTGCGGGTTAAAAGCCGCGTGTTAACCGGGTTTCAAATCGGAATCGAACAAAGCTAAAGCGACACTCCCGTCGGGCGTGAGTGGAAAAAGTGTCCGCGAGGTAGACTCAAACCTGTCGTCCTATGGGGGTTCGGGTGGGAACGGAAGAGGAAAGAGTGCTACAGCTAATTTTCAAATCAACTTTTGATTTTTGTGCAAAGCGAGTGGGGGAAGCCGCATCTTAGGACAGGTTTGTTGCGGCGCGAAGTCTTTTGTGATGAGCAGGATTTTTATCGTGACGAACTGGAAGCAACGCCATGCGGGAGGGCGTTCGGTTGGTAGACAGAGCCGCAAAGTTTCTTCGACACGTGAAGATTTTTCGCACGCTTTCGACGGGAAACTCGCGTTCGACTAACGCTTCTCTGACGAATTATACTCATCTGTATATAAACAATGGGCGGAAGGTGAAATCATGTTACGAACCATAATCTTTGTGTGCGCTTTGGCATTGCTAGTTGCGGCGGTTGGCTTCTCGGAAAGGCATGTGCCCGCCGCTTCGCATGCATCGACGGAGATGCTGGCAAGCGTTCAGAACGCGTCGCCGCATCCGACGCCGCGAGTCGATTTGAAGCCTTATCTACACGAACAGGGCGGCGAGGTCGTTAACGTCGCGGGACGAAACGATTCGGATTTGGGCGTCGCCATCAACGAAGCCGACGCCCGACTCGGCGCGCGACCCGGCAAGATTGTCGTACGGGGCGGCGGTTCCATCAAAACGCCCATCGTCGTTGCACATGACATCACTTTTCAGACGGGCGTCTATTCCTGCGAGACGAAGACGCCGTGGCAGGGCTGCATCCTGCTTAAAGACAACGTGAAGGCCGAAGCGTCGGGCGAAGTGACGGTGCTTGAGCCGACACACATCGAAGGTGCCCAACCTGCCATCACCGTCTTTCAGTCTTACGCCGCCGCGCAGAGAAACGAGAATGCCAGCCAACGCATCACTGTCAAGGGCTTCCGCATACGCGGTCGTCAGAAGTTGATGGACGGCGGCGTGCGACAGTCCATCTCATTCGGCAACTGCTCGAACTGCGCCGCGATAGACAACACGCTCGACAGTGTTACGTCCATCGGCATCCAGTTCGGCGGGTCAGCGGCGGGCGGCAACCACGCGAGAAACTGCGTGGCGACGGGCAACACGGTTATCGCATCGGTGGCAGCGGGTATCGCCGTCGTCAACGCTGCCGACGTGTGGATTTATGGCAATACGATTTTGCGTCCGAGTCGTGAGGGCGGCCCCGGCGGCGTCAGCGGCGTCGATATTGAGACGAACAATGTGGACGATTGGTGTGAAAATATCAAAATCTACAACAACCGCATCGACTATCAGGGCGCGGCGCTCAAGTACGGCGCGGGTTCGGCGATACTCGCGCAGAACGTCTACAACAGCCCGCACTCCGGCGGCTTGCTAATTGCCAACAACACCATCACGGGCGGCGCGCCCACGGTCGAAAATCACGGACTCTCAAACGGGATTTACTTCACAGGAGCGTTTCCCGGCGGGCTGGTCGTCAAAAACAGCGTCCGCACCGCGAAGCAACACGGGCTTTTGCTCTACGGCTCGCGCGGCGCGACCTTTCAAGATTTAGACCTCGATTCCTGCGGCGGCGGCGGCAATCCTGCCGTGCGAATCGTAGGCGGCGGCGGCAATCGTTTCATACGGCTCAAGATATACACGCCGCCGGGCGTCGAGGTGAATACGTGGCCTGTGATATGGGAGACTGAGGGTACGAAAGACAACATCTTCGAGGGCATCACCGTCGGCGTGGAGCGACGTTAGAGCGGTTGACGTTTGTCTGTAACCATTGATGCCAGGTTGAAATAGTGACCGCTCTCCCTCGCCCTGCCCGGACGTGCGCGACTCATTGAGCGACGATGAAAGCATCTGTGAACGCGCCTTCGTCGCCGCTGGATTCAACGGTCGCCGTTTATAATTGATAAAAGCGCCGCGATTCCAGTTGGTACGCAGGTCTCCCTATGCGAGTAGGCTGTGGGTGCTGACGCGTATCTCGGAGAGTTGCACACGGACGTTGTAGAAAGACTTGTTATAGACGGGCGTCAGTGTACCGTAGCGTTCCTGCTCGCGGCGCGATACGGATTTGAAACCTTCCATGCTCTCCCCATACTGTCATACTCCGTGTCCACGATTGACCACGGATTGGCTCAGTGCCCTCATAGAGAGCGTCGCGGACGCTTCGCCCCAATGCGTCGAAGCGTTGAAAGGATTCCATCTTCCGCGAGGCGTCGAGGTCTGTGAGGGTCGGCACTGTGTGAGATGAGAAGCAATGCCGCCGACATGACAAACCCGAACGTGAGAGTTTTACGGATGTGTCATGTGTAGAAGCGGCGCGCATATTGACATCCATATCTGACAGGCATATCGTGCCACGTCCGAACCTTGTCGAGTTTGGCGTGCGAAAGTTCCGTGCCCCGACGGCTGTTGCGCTCGTAGAGACCTGATGTTAAGTGACGAACAGCGAAATCTAGTTAAGTTTGACTATTTCCTGACCGCCAAATCCATTCCTCTGGTTATCAAACCGGCAGCGGAAGGCGTGCAGTTAAACTCCTGGGCTGCCGCCAATCGCGTGTGGATTGACCAACTACTGCTCGAACACCGCGCGCTTCTTTTCCGCGATTTCTCCATCCAAAACGCTGACGAGTTTGACGAGTTCATCAAAGCAACTTCGAGCGGCGACTTGATGGAGTATCGCGACAGGTCTTCGCCGCGCCATGAGGTCGGGGAAAAGATTTACACGTCAACCGACTATCCGCACAACCACAGCATCTTTCTTCACAACGAAGGAACCTACTGGATGCGTTGGCCGCAAAAAATCTACTTCTGCTGTGTGAAGGCTGCCGAGCGGGGAGGCGAAACGCCGATTGCCGACTGTCGCCGCATCTACCGAAACATTGATGACGGAATCAAGGAGCGTTTTCGGGAGGTGATGTACGTCAGAAACTATAACGACGGTTTCGGACTTCCGTGGGAGACGGTCTTTCAGACAACGCAGAAGTCAGTGGTGGAAGATTATTGCCGTCGGAATCAAATCGAATATGAATGGAAGAGCGGGGAACGATTGCGTACCAGAGCCGTCAGACCGACGGTGGCGAAGCATCCACAGACGCGCGAACCCGTCTGGTTCAATCATGCGACGTTCTTTCATGTGACGACGCTTGAACCAATGCTCAGAGATGCCCTGCTGCAAGAGTTTGCAGAAGATGAGTTGCCTTATAACACTTACTATGGCGACGGCTCGCGCCTTGAACCGTCGGTGTTGGAAGAGTTGCGCGAAGCCTATGAAGCCGAGAAGGTCGTCTTCGATTGGCAAGAGGGCGACGTTTTGCTGTTAGACAACATGAGCGTGGCGCACGGGCGTCGCCCCTTCGCAGGAGAACGTAAGGTGCTCGTGGGAATGGTCGAACCCGTCAGCCGCGAGCAATAAGAGAGCTTCGATTTTATCCCTGTCCAACGTGGTTTCTTGTGCCGTTCTCCATCCGTATTGACATTATTCTCAAATCAAACTATGTTGCCTGCGTTGGGCAAACTATTTCTTTCTAACTCTTAAATTTGGTTGACGACGGTTGCAAACCCCGGAGACTATTGTTAACCACCTCACCGGGGCAGCACTCAGCCCATCTCATCGGCTGACTGTTTTCAAGTCCACAGATTCCAAGATTTGAGGGTTTACAGACCGGGGCGAGTTTTTATCCGAGGCGTCTGACGTAGAGGTTGTGGCCTGACAACTTTACAGACGACGTTTCAAAGTAAGACAACGTTCGGCTTTTTCTTTGCGGCTCACAACATGTGCCTCATCTTCATTCAACAAAATGAGTTGGATTTGCCGTTAGCTTGAGATAGTAGTCCGTGATGTTCAAGCCCCCCTTCGAGCATGAATGTTCTTCGCTGGTGGAAATCCTCCGCCAGCGAACTCTCCAACAGCCCGACACACTTCTCTACACATTTCTGCTCGACGGTGAAACAGAGGAAATTTCCTTCACCTATCAGCAACTAGACCGACGCGCACGCGCCATCGCGGCCAGCCTGCAAGCTGTGAGTGCGTCAGGCGAACGCGCACTGTTGCTCTACCAGCCGAATCTTGAATACATCGCTGCTTTTTTTGGTTGCCTCTACGCCGGAGTTATCGCCGTCCCGGTTTACACGCCGCGTCTGAGCCGTCATCTATTTCGTCTCGAATCTATTATCCAGAACGCGCAAGCCACGCTCGCGCTGACGACGACGGGCACACTGTCTTTCGTCGAACGTCAATTCGATAGCGCGTCGGGTCTTGGCGCATTGCGCTGGCTGACGACGGACAACATTGATGATGCTTTGGCGTCCGAGTGGCAGAGTCCGTCGCTCGGCAGTAGCACGTTAGCGTTTCTTCAGTACACTTCCGGCTCGACGGGCAAGCCCAAAGGCGTCGCTCTCACGCACGGCAACCTGCTGCACAACTGCGAATACGTCAAACGCTGTTTCGAGCACACGCCTCAAGCTTATGGCATCATCTGGACGCCTCCTTATCACGACATGGGACTCATCGGCGGCATTCTGCAACCGCTCTACAGCGGTTTTCCCATGACGTTGATGTCGCCTTTCTCGTTTCTACAACGCCCTGTCCGCTGGCTTCAAGCCATCACGCGCTACCGGGGCACGACGAGCGGCGGGCCAAATTTCGCCTACGAACTATGCGCGCAGAAGATTACGCCCGAACAAAAAGAGTCGTTGGACTTGAGCAGTTGGGATGTCGCTTTCTGTGGCGCAGAACCGACCCGCGCCGATACTTTGGAACGATTCGCCACCGCCTTTGAACCGTGCGGCTTCCGTCGGGAGGCGTTTTATTCGTGTTACGGCCTTGCCGAAGCGACTCTGATTGTCTCAGGAGGCAAGAAAGCCGCGCCTCCCGTCATTGCGCGCGTGGACGCGTCGGCGCTCGCTCACAATCGCGTGATAAAAGAGGACGCGCCCGTCGGGAGCAGCGAGGGTGTGCACACGCTTGTCGGTTGCGGTCAGACACTCTTAGACCAGCAGATTAAAATCGTTAATCCGCAAACGCTCAAAGAGTGTCGGCACGACGAGGTGGGGGAAATCTGGGTGATGGGCGCTAGTGTCGCGCGGGGCTACTGGAACAGTCCTGAAGAGAACGAGCACACTTTCGGAGCATATCTGGCGGATACTGGCGAAGGGCCGTTTCTACGCACGGGCGACCTCGGCTTCATGGACGATGGCGAGTTATTCGTGGCTGGCCGTCTCAAAGATTTAATTATTATCGGAGGACGCAATCTCCATCCGCAAGACATCGAATTGACCGTCGAACAGAGCCACGCGTCGTTGCGTCATGGTTGTGGCGCGGCGTTTGGTATCGAACACGACGTTGAGGAAAAACTGGTGGTCGTTCATGAAGTTGAACGCCATTTCCGCGACGTTGATATTAAAGACGTGAGTTTTTCGATTCGTCGCGCGGTGGTCGAGGAGCATCAGGCGCAGGTTCATAGCATCGTCCTGATTAAACACGGGAGCATTCCCAAAACATCCAGCGGCAAGATTCAGCGACACGCGTGTCGCGCCGCTTTTCTGTCCGGCACACTCGACGTGCTCGGCGGAATTAATCTTCAAGCTAACAGCGTCTATGGAGCAGCGGAGCGTCAATCCATTGCGGGTCGAGAGTTAATCAATAGTTGATAGTGGCGCGCGTGTTGAGGTTGTGCGGTATGAACGAGAGCGGTCTTAATTCACAGCGGCAATTCACTTCTGCGAACGCGGCGTTGCCTGCGCCCGGCGTGGCGTTAGCCAGCCCGCACGCGCGAAGGATGCAGCGCAGCATCACTCTCGTCGCCGTTATTATTCCCTTCCTCGGCTTCCTTGCGGTCGTTGCACTGCTCTGGGGTCGCAGCGTCGGGTTCCTCGAACTCGGACTGTTGTTGCTGATGTACGTCCTGAGTGTCCTCGGTATCGAGGTCGGCTTCCATCGCTACTTTTCACACCACGCTTTCCAGGCACATCAAGCCGTCCGCGTCGCGCTCGCCATCCTCGGCTCGATGACCGTGCAGGGGCCGGTGCTTTTCTGGGTGGCGATTCACAGACGACATCACGCCTACAGCGACCAACCCGGCGACCCTCATTCGCCACACTTACATGGCGACGGATTGGTCGGCACGTTGCGAGGTCTGTGGCACGCGCATGTCGGCTGGCTGTTCGCCTTTGAAAACACCGACTGGGTTCGTTATGCGCCCGACCTCCTGCGCGATCCCGTTATCTTTCACATCAACCGACTCTATCCGCTCTGGGTCTCGCTCGGACTCTTGCTTCCGACAGTGTTGGGAGGGTTGCTGACGATGACGTGGACGGGCGCGCTCTATGGTCTGTTGTGGGGCGGGCTGGCGCGGATTTTTCTTGTGCATCATTCGATTTGGAGCGTCAATTCCCTGTGTCACTGCTTCGGCTCGCGCACCTTCCAGAGCAAGGATCAAAGCACGAACAACGTCTGGTTGGCGCCGATTTCGCTCGGCGGCTCATGGCACAACAATCACCATGCCTTTCCGGGTTCGGCGCGCAACGGATTCGCGTGGTGGCAGATAGACCCTTCTGGATGGTTTATTAGAATCCTCGAACTACTGGGACTCGCGTGGGACGTGAAAGCCCCTTCGAGCGACATGATTGAAAAAGCCAAAAAGCGACCGGCGAGAGTGCGCGCGGCATGAAAGCGTGGTGATTCAACGGACGGAGAGTGAGATTATGAGTAAGACAAGCCCTTATATTTACCAGTCAAACTTGTCGGGCGTCGCAGACGACGAGCCCGTACGTGCGTTTGACGAACATCCCGTACATGAAGGCGTCAAGCACTCGACCGACCTCCCCATCGCCACCAAAGTCAGCCCTTTCGCGCGCCGTCTACAGCGCAGCATCGCCTTCGGCGTGGTCTTTATTCCGTTTGTCGGATTCATCGTCGCAATGCTTCTGGGGTGGAAGTATGGCTTCGGTTATATCGAAGTTGGACTGTTCGTCGGCATGTACATCTTCACGATAGGCGGCGTCACCGTCGGCTACCATCGCCATTTCGCCCATCGCGCCTTCAAGACCAGTAGCCGCATGCGCGTCATTCTCGCCATCATCGGTTCGATGACGGCGCAGGGGCCGATAGTCTTCTGGGTCGCGGTGCATCGCCGTCACCACGTCTACAGCGACCAACCAGAAGACCCACATTCGCCCAATCTACATGGCAGTGGTTTGAAGGGTACGCTGCGCGGGCTATGGCACGGCCACATCGGTTGGATGTTTTCCGATGAACAGACGAGTTGGATTAAGTTTGCCCGCGACATCCTTCAAGACCGCGCGCTTTTTCGGATTCATCAACAATATTTCCTCTGGCTCGGAGTGGGACTCGCCATCCCCACCGTGCTCGGTGGGCTTTTGTACGGGTCTTTGACGGGAGCCTTCTACGGTTTCCTGTGGGGCGGACTGGTTCGTATCTTTTGCGTGAATCAGGCCATGTGGTGCGTCGGTTCTATCTGTCATTATTTCGGCAACAGGCCGTATCAGACCTACGATTACAGCGGTAATATCTGGTGGGTCGCTTTTATTAGCTTCGGCGAAGGGCTTCAGAATAATCATCACGCTTTTCCTAATTCTGCCCGACACGGCTTAGCATGGTGGCAGCCTGATTTCAGCGGTTTGATTATTACCGCGTTGGAGGCCATCGGCCTTATCTGGGATGTCAGACACCCTTCGGAGCGAGCGATGCTAGCCGCGCGAAGAACTACATAAGGAACTTAATATGAGTGAAGGGCTTCCTAAAGACACCAAGCCTCATGGTCTCATCGAGCGAGTGACGCGTCTGTTTCCCGGCAGAAAGGCCGAGGAGACAGACGCGCCTGCGTCGTCTCCAGCAGACTCCGAGCAGATACAGGCGTGGCTCGTCGCCAAACTTTCTCAGCAACTCGGAATCAGCGCCGATGAAATGAACATCCGTGAACCACTCGCTAGTTACGGACTCGATTCGAGGACGGCTATCTCACTCTCCGGCGACCTGGAAAACTGGCTCGGACGCAAGCTCTCGCCCACACTTGTCTGGGATTATCCCACCATCGAGGCGATTGCCGACCATCTCGCCAACAATTCCGACGCTTCGCCCATATCATAAACACGACTGATAGGAGCAATGCTGATGGAACCGATAGCGATTATCGGGGCGAGTTGTCGTCTTCCGGGTGCGCCCAACATCGACGCGTTTTGGCAGATGCTTCGTCGCGGAGGGAACGCCGTGACGGAAGTTCCGCCGGGGCGTTGGGATGCACGCGCCGTCTCCGACTCGCAAACCGACGAACGCCGCAACACGACGATGCGTTGGGGCGGCTTTCTCGAACGCGTTGACGAGTTTGATGCAACGTTCTTCGGCATCTCGCCCGCCGAAGCCTCGACGCTCGACCCGCAGCAGAGACTCCTGTTGGAAACCGCTTGGGAGGCTTTAGAGGATGCGGGGCAGACCGTCGAACAACTGGCGACGGCGAGAACCGGCGTTTTCGTCGGCATCGGGCCGGGCGATTACGGACGCCTCGCACTCAAAGACCTCAAACGGATTGAGTCGCATACCAACACCGGCAACTTCATCTCCATCGCCGCCAATCGTATCTCCTACGTCTTGGACCTTCACGGGCCGAGCATTGCCCTCGATACTGCTTGCTCCTCGTCGCTCGTCGCAGTTCATCTCGCCTGTCAAAGTCTCTCGACCGAAGAGTGTGAGGTGGCTCTCGCGGGCGGCGTCAATGTCATCCTGTCGCCTGACTTGGGCGTCGGTCTTAGCCAGTCCGGCGCACTCTCGTCCGACGGGCAATGCAAGGCTTTCGACGCGCATGCGGACGGTTATGTGCGGAGCGAAGGCGTCGGTCTTGTCATTCTCAAGCCGCTCGCACGCGCTCTCGCCGACGCTGACCCGATTTATGCCGTGATACGTGGCAGCGCCGTTAATCAAAACGGTCGCACCAATGGCCTGACGGCTCCGAGCCGACGTTTTCAGGAGGCCGTCTTGAGAGATGCCTGTCGGAGCGCCGGAGTGTCGCCCGCGCAAGTTCAATACGTCGAGGCACACGCCAGCAGCACATTATTAGGCGACTTGATTGAGGCCGAGGCGCTGAGCGCGGTCTACGGCGCGGCGCGTCCGGCGGGGAGTTTATGTCTCATCGGTTCAGCCAAAACAAATCTCGGACATCTTGAAACGGCTTCCGGCATCACGTCTCTCATCAAGACCGCCCTCGCGCTCAAGCACCGCGAGATTCCGCCGAGCCTCCACTTCAAAGAGCCAAATCCGCATATTCCTTTCGACAATTATCGCTTGAAGGTTCAAACCACTCTCGGCGCGTGGCCGGAATCTCGCTCGCCCGCGATGGCTGCCGTGAGCGCCTTCGGACTCGGCGGAACCAACGCCCACATGATACTTGAGGAGTCTCCGCGCCATGCTGCAACCGAGACGACGCACGTCGTGCGCGGCGACAATCAGGCTTTCTTTCTGCCACTTTCTGCGCGCACCCAAACCGCGCTCCATTCGCTCGCCCGCGCCTATCTTCATTTTCTGACGGAAGAAGTGAACGCCGATACCTTTTCGCTCGGAGACATGTGCTACACCGCCAGTCTCAGAAGAAGCCATCACGACTATCGCGCATCCTTTGTCTTTCATTCGTTGCCGGAACTGCGAGCGCAACTCGCCGCGTATCTTCAAGGCGAGTTGCCGGACGGCGTGGCTGCCGGACGCAGACCCACCACCGTCCGCCAGCATCAATTAAACAACCGTGACACCACCACAGCCGGACTTTCATCCGCACTTGACGAAGAAGCGCAGAAAACTTCTCCAATGGCATCTCTCGGCAGAAGCTATGTGCTTGGCGGCAAGATAGATTGGCGCGAAATCTTCCCGCATGGTGGCCGATACTTACGGCTTCCCTCCTATCCGTGGCAACGACAACGACACTGGCTCAGCCCGGAGGACGATTCATCTTCCAACTAACGTGCGCTACCTTGAAGCGTAGCTTCTCGATGCTGCTTGAGATGTCCACCGGAATTCTCAATCTTGTTGACAGCATGCACAGGCTAGTAATAATGTATGCAAGCGTTTTCAATGGTATTTATGAGTAGGAAGATATGCAGGTTCTAAGCTTGGGATGCGTCCGTGAACCTAGCCACGCGGGGCTTGTGCATCTTTAGTTTTGGACAGAGATTCGACAGTCACACGGTTCGTCCTTGTATCTTCTCACTTTCTCAAAACATTAATCCAAAGCCTTCTTAACTCCTCGCAAACTCTTTCGCAGGGACAGCCGTTTTGAGCTAACCGGAGGGAACGGGGTGGACATTGTGAGTGTGTTCGACGGATGCCGGACTCGCCGGAGGCATCATGCGGCTGCTGCTTCAAGTTGAAGTTGAAGACCACTTTCCTTTCGTCTCGAAATCAATCCAAAGAATTGCTCCGCACGATGCGTCGAGTAAATCAACGTACGACCTAATTGTTTTGTCTCCGAACGCAGACGGCTTCGCTCTACCCGTCGAGCGTTAAGTTCTGCGATGCATCGGCGACATCTTTTCAACGGCAATTCCGAAGGGGCGCGTATTCAAAAAGTCCCTTCAACGTGGAGATATTGAGGTGAATCGTAGCGTCGTGCATGGCTCTAGTTCGCAGGAGACGAGCGCGGGTAGACCGCCGGGAGCGAGCACGATACGCGATTGGATGCTCGCGCGTCTGGCGGAGTTGAGAGGGGCGTCTCCTGCGGAGTTCGACATCTATGCGCCGTTTGCCGACCTCGGTTTGAAGTCGCGCGAAGTGGTGGCGATGGCGAGCGAGTTGGGAAACTGGTTGGGGCGTCCCGTCTCGCCCACACTCGCCTACGACTACCCGACGATTGACGCGCTAGCACAGTTTCTCGGCGGCGTAGCAGCCGAAGATGAAGAAGAAAATGCGCCCACGATTGAGCCATCGAAGTTTGATACAGAGCCGATAGCCGTCATCGGCATGGGTTGTCGTTTTCCGGGCGCGGCTGAACCGGCTTCGTTCTGGCGACTCCTGCGAGGAGGAGTTGACGCCATCACCAAAGTACCGTCCGGGCGTTGGGACGACTCATCAACACCCGCGCCGCGCAGCGAGGCGGTTAAGTGGGGCGGCTTTCTCTCAGACGTTGACCTGTTCGACGAGCGTTTCTTCGGCATCTCGCCGCGCGAGGCGCGGATGATGGATCCGCAACAACGCCTCGTCCTCGAAGTCGCTTGGGAAGCATTGGAAGCCGCCGGACACGCGCCGCACCGCCTCGCAACGAGCCACACGGGCGTCTGGCTCGGACTAAGCACAAACGACTACGCACTCCTCCGCCTCGAACATCACAGCGCACCCGACCCCTACGCCGCCACCGGAAATTCACACAGCATCGCGGCCAACCGTCTCTCGTACCTGCTCGACCTGCGAGGGCCGAGTGTGGCGGTTGATACGGCCTGTTCGTCGTCGTTGGTCGCCGTGCACATGGCGTGTCAGAGTCTCCGTACGGGCGAATGCGAACTCGCTCTGGCGGGCGGGGTGAATTTGATGCTCTCGCCCGTACTGACTCATTCACTGAACGAGGCGGGCATGCTCTCCATCGACGGTCGTTGCAAGACCTTCGACGCACGCGCCAACGGTTACGTGCGCGGCGAAGGTTGCGGCATCGTCGTGCTCAAGCGACTGAGCGACGCCACGCGTGACGGCGATTTGATACTCGCGTTGGTGCGTGGGTCTGCCGTCAATCAAGACGGTGGAAGCAACGGCCTCTCCGCGCCCAACGGTTTAGCGCAACAGGCCGTTATCCGTCGCGCACTCGCCAACGCCGGAGTCGCGCCCGGTGAAATCGGTTATTTTGAAGCGCACGGCACGGGAACTTCGCTCGGCGACCCTATCGAATTCTCCGCGCTCTCCTCCGTCCTCGCAGAGCGGCGCGCAGCGCAACGCACATGCTTCATCGGCTCTGTCAAAACCAACATCGGCCATCTGGAAGCGGCAGCCGGAATCGCTGGTTTCATCAAAACGGTGCTCAGCCTCTACCACGGCGAGATTCCTCCGCACTTACATCTGCAAAATCTGAATCCACAAATTTCGATGGAGAGCACGCCGTTTGTTATTCCCACTGCGGTTGAATCGTGGCAGGAAGATGCGCCGGAACGACTCGCGGGCGTCAGTTCATTCGGATTCGGCGGCACGAATGCCCACGTCGTCTTGAGCAAGCCGCCTCACACGGCGCCGACCAAAAACGACTCCGAACGTCCGTCGCACATCTTCACCATCTCGGCCAAGACCGATACCGCCCTGCGTGCACTGGCCGGACGTTATACCGAGTTTCTTTCGTCCTGTTCCGATAGTTCGCTCGCAGACACCTGCTTCACGGCGAACACGGGACGCTCCCATTTCGCCAAACGACTTGCGGTTGTGGCAACGAGCGTGAGCGACCTGCGACAAAAACTCGTCGCCTTCGTCGCCGGAGAGAGGAGCGGCGTCGTGTCGGGTCAGGCGGGCAAAAATCCTCGCCTCGCGTTCGTCTTCGGCAACGAATTGCCATTCAACGTCGAGCAGGCGCGTCTGTGCTACGAATCGTTTCCGGCCTTCCGTCAGGCCGTGTCTAAATGCAGCGGGGTTGCCGAGGCTCAACTCTTACAACCTCTGTTGACCGCCCTCAACCGCGACAGCGTGCCGACGAACGACGACGCTCCCACGTCTCAACGCGTCACACTTCTCACTTTCCAATTCGCGCTCGCGGAGTTGTGGCGGAGTTGGGGCATCGTGCCGGAGACGGTGCTCAGCTATGGCGGCGGCGTCTACGCTGCGGCTGTGGCGGCAGGCTCGCTCGGACTCGCAGAGGCGTTTGCTCTCTGCGCTCAAAGGCCTGTTGAAGTCAAACTCCGTGAACTCCAAACCGACATGGTTTGCCCGCACAGCGGTCGCCTGTGGCCGAAGGCGACGCTTCCTGATTTAGACTTCGCGAGCATCAGCGAAAGTGACCGCGAGATTAACGACGACGCGCGACGCACACTCGTCGAGCAACGTCACGACACGATTATCGTCTTCGGTTCAGATGTAGCCGCGCAGTTGAATGATACGAGTTCGGCAGTTGCCGATGAGATGCAGACGTTCGGGCGTCTCCCGTTGTTGACTGACGGCGACGAAGATTTAGAGGGACTGCTTGACAGTCTCGCGCACATTTATGTCAAAGGCTTCGACGTTGATTGGTTTGGATTTGACAGCGGCTTCGCGCGTCGTCGTCAGATTTTGCCGACCTATCCGTTTGAACGTCGTCGGCATTGGATAGAGGGAGAAGAAAGCATGGCGGAAAGTGTAAAAGAGACGGAACCGCAGGAGGTGGACAGGCGTGCGGAGATTCTCAAGCATCTGGTTCAAACTACCGCCACGCTTCTCGGCACCATCCCGTCCGAAGTTGACCCGCAGACCCCGTTCCTTGAGATGGGCGCTGACTCCATCATTCTCCTTCACGCGGGTCATGTGATTGAAGACACTTACAAAGTCAGCATTTCTATCCGGCAACTATTCGAGGATTTGACCACGCTCGACGCCATCGCCACCTATATCGTCGGGCAGTTGCCGCTGACAGCTTCCGTCAAAGCTCCCGTCTCCAACGCCGTGGCAAACGTCACGACACAAACTCCCATGCCCTCGCCGCACTCGTCCGAACACTCTCCCAACGGTCACGCTGCCGCCTTCGCAGCACTAACCTCGCATCCGACACCCAACACGCAAACCAACGGAGCGGGAGGCGTCGCAACAGACCGCACATCCATCACCAATATCATCGAGCAACAACTTCAGATAATGGCGGCGCAGTGGAATGCTCTGCAAAACAGTGGCTCTCCAACACCCGCCGCTTTGTCTCCATCGAACGGCTCAGCCGATGCGTCGAACAAAGCGAGCGGTGAGACGCCCTCTGCGCCGTCGTCGGCGACGGTTCACAGGAGTGCTGCTGCTGAAATTCCGTCAGCCCTTCCGGCTTTCCGCATGAAGGAGCGACAGGCGAAGTCGCTTAGCGATTCGCAACAAGCATGGATGGATGCCTTCATCGCTCGCTACAACGAGCGCACGCAAAGCTCCAAGAGGCTGACGCAGAACTCTCGCAACGTCCTCGCAGACAATCGCACGGTGGCGGGTCTGCGTCTCTCCACGAAGGAGTTGCTTTATCCAATCGTCGCGGAACGCTCACTCGGCTCGAAGTTTTGGGATGTTGACGGCAACGAGTACATAGATTTGGCGATGGGCTTCGGCGTCAACCTGTTCGGCCACGCGCCCGCGTTTATCCAGAACGCGTTGCAGGCGCAACTCGCACAGGGCATCCAAATCGGGCCCCAGACGCCACTGGCCGGAAAGGTCGCCAGCCTCATTTGCGAACTGACCGGAATGGAGCGCGTAACCTTCACTAACACGGGCACCGAATCCGTCATGACTGCGCTGCGACTGGTTCGGGCGGCGACCAATCGCTCGAAGATTGTCCTGTTCGCTGGTTCATATCACGGCACATCCGACGCCGTGCTCGCACGCGCTTCGACGAGCGACGAGACGCATGCTGTGCCGCTTTCGCCGGGCGTGACGCACAACATGGTCGGAGATGTGATGGTGCTCGAATACGGCGCTCCGCGTTCTCTCGAAATCATCAAGGCGCACGCGCATGAGTTGGCCGGTGTGCTGGTGGAGCCGGTGCAGAGTCGTGCGCCGGAGTTGCAGCCGCGCGAGTTTCTTCATCAACTCAGACAAATCACCGCCGAAAACGGCGTCGCGCTCATCATCGACGAAGTGCTGACGGGCTTTCGCAATCATCCCGGCGGCGCACAAGCCTTCTACGGTATCAAGGCAGACGTGGCAACCTACGGCAAAATTATCGGTGGCGGGTTGCCCATCGGTGTCGTCGCGGGCAGCACGCAGTTTATGAATTACGTCGATGGCGGGATGTGGAACTACGGCGACGATTCGCTGCCTCTTGATATTGAGACGGCATTCTTCAGCGGCACTTTCTGTAAACATCCGCTTGCGATGTCTGCCGCCGTCGTTGTGCTCGAAGAACTGAAACGGCAGGGAGCGAAGCTTCAGGAACAACTCAACCGCCGCACTGAACAGTTGGCCGAACGACTCAACGCACTCTTTGAAGAATGCGGCTTGCCGTTGCGTATGGTTCACTTCGGTTCTCTCTTTCGCTTCAAGTATCCCGGCGACATCGAACTGTTGTACTACCAACTCATCTATCGCGGCGTCTACATCTGGGAAGCGCGCAACTGTTTTCTCTCCACGGCTCACACGGATGAAGACCTCGACCGCATCGTCGAAGCCTTCCGCGCGAGCGTCGCCGAACTTCAGTCCGCAGGCTTCCTGCCCGGTCAGCCGCCGCCGACCACTCTGAAACCTTCCGGTAACGGTCAACCCGAACCGCCGGAGCGCGAGCAGAGCGTCGCGACCACCGAAGCCCAAAAGCAACTCTGGTTGTTGGCGCAAACGGCGGACGCAAGCTCGCTGGCTTACAACGAATCGCTCATCCTCAAACTTCACGGTCAACTCGACATCGACCTGCTGCGCCGTTCGTTTCGGCAGGTAATCGAACGCCACGAAGCATTACGCACCGGAATCAGCCCCGACGGGGAGTGGATGAAGATAGCGCCGAAGGTTGCTGCTGATTGCGCCTTTGTGGATTTCTCGCAGCAAGAGAGCACGTCGAAGGAGACTCATCTCGCTCGTTGGTTGGAGGACGAGAGCCGTAAACCGTTCGAGCTTGCACAGCCGCCACTCATTCGCGCCGCCATTCTGAAAACAGAAGCGGAACAGCATCTCTTCGTCGTCACCGTCCATCACCTCTTGGTTGATGGTTGGTCGCTCGGCGTCGTGCTTCAGGAAGTTTGGGACATCTACACCGCCATGCTTCAAGGCACACCGACGCGACTCCCACAACCTCTACAGTTTCGCGATTACGCCCGATGGCAAGAGCACTATGCATCGAGCGAAAAGGCGACGAGCGACGAGGCTTACTGGGTGGAGCATTTCCGCAACCACATCCCCGTCGTCGAACTGCCGACCGACTTTCCACGTCCAGAGGTAAATACTCATCGCGGAGCACGGCAGAGCATCAAGTTCGACAGCGGCTTTAGCCGCGACCTCAAGACATTCGGGCAGCGCAACGGCTGTACCCTTTTCATGACACTGCTGACCGGATACACACTCCTCATCCACCGACTTTCCAATCAGGAAGAGATTGTGGTGGGGATTCCAGTGGCCGGACGCGACCTACCGGGGAGCGACAGACTTGTCGGCTACTGCACCAACCTGCTCGCCATCCGCAGCCGTTGTCACGCACAACAAACCCTCGCCGAATATATGACCGAACTGCGCGGCGAGTTGTTGCATGGCTTCGAGCACCAGCAATATCCGTTCAGCGTGCTTGTCAGGAAGCTCAATCCGGCGCGGGATACGAGCCGCGCCCCGTTGGTCAGCGTCACCTTCAATCTGGAACGAGCGGTGGCGATGCCGGAGACACAGGGCTTAGAAATCACCGTTCAATCGCCGCCCATCAATCATGCGAAGTTTGACCTTCATCTGAACTTCACAGAGGTCAACGGCGAACTCCTCTGCGACCTCGACTACAACCCCGACCTTCTCAACACCGAGACCGCGCTTCGTTGGCTCGGTCATCTGGAAACCTTGCTGGCCGCGATGACCACGCAGGCGACGGGTCGCGTCTGCGACCTGCCTTTGCACAACGAGCGCGAGCAACAACAAATCCTTGTGCAATGGAACGACACCGCAGCCGCGTATCCAAGCGAAAAGCCTTTTCACAAACTCTTCGAGGCGCAGGCCGCCGCCGCGCCCGATGCGGTCGCCGTGAGCCTCAATCAACATTCGTTAACCTACGACGAGCTAAACCGTCAGGCCAATCAGTTAGCACGTCGTCTCGTTGACGGCGGTGTGCGTCCAGACGATTGCGTCGGCATTTGCCTTCCGCGCTCGTTAGAAATGATTGTTGCTTTGCTCGCCATTCAGAAAGCCGGCGGCGCATTCGTCCCGCTTGACCCGGAACATCCGCCGGAGCGTCTTCACTACGTACTGTCGAACGCGAATATGAAAGCAGTGCTCACGTCGTCGTTGTATGCCGGGATGTTCTCAAATCACGTCGGTCAGACGCTTTGCCTCGACGCGGAGAGCGTGTCGGTCAGGAGCTACGACGAAGCTAATCTCGATGTTGACGTACAGCCAGAGAACCTCGCCTACGTGATGTATACCTCCGGCTCGACGGGGCAACCTAAAGGAGTGATGGTTCCGCATCGCGGCCTGGTCAACTATCTCGCATGGGCGGTGAGTCACTACGAGGTGGAGCGAGGCCACGGCGCACCTGTTTATTCAACCATCGGCTTCGACCTCACCATCACAAGCATCTTCGCGCCGTTGCTTGCTGGTCGCACCGTCGTGCTCTTACCGGAGAATCAAGAAGGAGTCGAAACGCTTCAGTCGCTGATGCGAATAGAGGGTGGCTTGAGTCTTGTCAAAATGACTCCGGCTCACCTCGAAGTGCTGGCGCAGGACGATTCGGTCGAAGGGCTGGACGGGCGCACACGCGTCTTGATTGTCGGCGGTGATGCGTTGCGAGCCGAAAGCCTCGCGCGTTGGCGTGCGGATGCGCCCCGTACTCGTTTGATAAACGAATACGGGCCGACCGAGACGGTTGTGGGTTGCTGCGTTTACGAGTTGACGCCTGACGACGCCGCACACGGCTCTGTGCCTATCGGACGCCCGATTGCCAATACGAGACTCTACGTGCTTGATACCAATCTGCGACCGACGCCCATCGGCGTGAGCGGCGAGTTGTATATCGGCGGCGACGGTGTTTCGCGCGGGTATCTACGTCAACCAAGTATGACGGCGGAGCGCTTTGTGCCCGACCCGTTTGGCGCGACGCCGGGAGCGCGACTCTACAAATCAGGCGATGCGGCTCGTTATCGCTCGGATGGATTGCTCGAATATGTCGGTCGTCTTGACCGTCAGGTGAAGGTGCGCGGCTTCCGCGTCGAGTTGGGTGAGATTGAAACCGCGCTCGCGCGTCACGACGACATCGCGCAGGCCGTCGTCGAGGCGCAACGCGACGGGAGCGGCGAAAATCGACTCGTCGCCTACTTTGTGGCGAGAGACGGACAGACACCCGACGCACAGACGTTGCGAGAGTTCGTTGGTGAAGCGTTGCCTTCCTACATGATTCCTTCCGTGTTCGTCAGTCTGCCAAGCATGCCGCTCAATGCCAACGGCAAGATTGACCGCCGTGCCCTGCCCGCGCCCGACGGCACACGCTCCATGCTTGAGAAGCCATCCGTGCCGCCGCAGACGGACGCCGAGCGAATCGTCGCTGGTATCTGGCGCGAGGTATTGAAGCTGAACGATGTCGGTCGTGATGATAATTTCTTTGACCTCGGCGGACACTCGCTTCTGTTGATGCGCGTCCGCAACAGGCTGACCGAAGCATTCAAGCGACCCGTCCCCGTTATCGAGTTGTTCAGGCATCCGACTGTCGCCGCACTCGCACGGATGTTTGAGTCGCCTGACGCATCGCGCGTCGCTTCGACGCTCGAACGTAACAGGCCGCGACGGGTGAAGCGCGACGGCGACGCGGGCACCGCCGTCGCGATTATCGGCATGGCCGGACGTTTCCCCGGCGCACGCAACGTCCATGAGTTCTGGCGCAATCTTGAGCGCGGCGTGGAGTCCATCACCTTTTTCTCCGACGATGAATTGGAGGAAGCCGGAGTTGCCGGAGCGTTGCTGCGCGACCCGCAATACGTGAAGGCGAAAGCCATCCTCGAAGATGTTGAGCAATTCGATGCGTCGCTCTTTGGGATTACACCCTACGAGGCCGCGCTCACTGACCCGCAGCATCGTGTCTTTCTGGAATGCGCGTGGGAGGCTTTGGAGGATGCGGGCTACGACCCGGAGCGTTACGCGGGCTTGATTGGCGTCTACGCCAGTTCGGCGATGAACACCTATCTGCTCTTTAACATCATGCCCGACCAGAAGTTGAGAGAGACGCTTGACCCACGGATGGTCGCGTTGACCAACGATAAGGATTTTCTGCCCACACGCGTCTCTTATAAGTTGAATCTGCGAGGGCCGAGTTTGAACGTGCAGACGGCATGTTCTAGTTCGCTGGTCGGCGTTCATCTCGCCTGCCGGAGCCTGTCGGAACGCGAGTGCGACATCGCTTTGGCGGGCGGCGTCGCGATTCACTTGCCGCAGAAGTCCGGCTATCTCTATCAGGCCGAGGGCATCGAATCGCCCGACGGCCACTGCCGCGCCTTCGATGCAAAGGCGCAGGGAACCGTCTTTGGTAACGGCGCAGGCGTCGTCGCGCTCAAGCGACTGGTCGACGCGCAACGCGACGGCGATTTCATCTATGCCGTCGTCAAAGGTTCGGCGGTCAACAACGATGGTGGACGCAAGCTCGGTTACACGGCTCCCGCGATTGAAGGGCAGGCGAAGGTTATCGCGGAGGCGCTGTCCGTCGCCGGAGTAGAACCCGCGAGCATCGGTTTTATCGAGGCTCACGGCACGGGCACACAACTCGGCGACCCAGTTGAAATCGCCGCCTTGAATGAAGTCTTCGGAGAAGCGACGACGAATGGGCGATGCGCTCTCGGTTCCGTGAAAACCAACGTCGGACATTTGGACACCGCCGCGGGCGTGGTCGGACTGATGAAGGCCGCGCTCGCTCTCCAACATCGACGCATACCGCCGAGCCTGCATTTCAACAGTCCGAATCCGCAGTGCGACTTTGCGAGAATGCGTTTCGAGGTCAACACAGAGGCTCGCGAGTGGACACGTGGCGCAACGCCTCGCCGCGCCGGAGTCAGTTCCTTCGGCATCGGCGGCACAAACGCGCACGTCGTCCTCGAAGAAGCGCCTCCATCAGAACCGACGGGCGACACGCGGCACATGCATCTGCTCGCCCTGTCGGCGGCGACGGAGTCGGCGCTCGATGTCGCCACCAATCGCCTCGTCGAACACTTACGCGACGCGCCCCAAACCGACCTCTCCGACGTGGCCTACACCTTACTGGCGGGTCGCCGTTTTATGAACCATCGGCGGATTCTGGTTTGCCGGACGGCGCAAGAGGCCATCGAGTATTTATCGACGCGCGACGCGCAACGTGTATCGAGCCGTGTGGTTTCGACGCGCGGCAGACCCGTCGCCTTCATGTTTCCGGGGCAGGGCGCGCAGTTTCCAAAGATGGCGCGTGAAGTGTACGAGACGGAAGCGGAATTTAGAGACACAGTTGACCACTGTGCCAAAGTGCTTACACCGCACGCGGGCTTCGACCTCTTGCCGCTCCTCTATCCGCCGGACGGCAGCGCGCCGCAGGAAAGTTTTGACCAGACATCGCTCACACAGCCCGCGCTCTTCGTCGTGGAATACGCGCTCGCACGACTGCTGATAAGTTGGGGCATACGTCCGCAGGTCATGATTGGTCATAGCATCGGCGAATATGTCGCGGCGTGTCTCGCGGGCGTCTTCACTCTCGAAGAGGGGTTGGAGTTGGTGGCGACACGCGGGCGTTTGATGGATGCCATGCCCAACGGTTCGATGTTAGCCGTCTCTCTGCCACACGACGAACTTCAAGCACTGCTGCCCCAAGATGTAACGATTGCTGCCATCAATTCGCGCTCATTGTGCGTGGTGGCGGGGTCGTCCGTTTCCGTCGAGAGGCTTGAAGCGCAGTTGAGCGGTCGCGGCGTCATTTGCCGAAAACTCCGAACATCTCATGCCTTTCATTCAGCGATGATGAATCCGATGCTTGAGAGCTTCCGTGCCGAGGTGGGTCGCGTTCGGTTGCGCCCGCCGCAACTACCTTACTTCTCGAATCTCACTGGCAAACTCATCACCGCACAAGAAGCCACCGACCCTCACTATTGGTCGCGCCATCTGCGTGAGACGGTGCGCTTTGACGAAGGCTTGTCGGCGTTGCTTGCAAATCCTGAGATGGCTTTGTTAGAGGTCGGCCCCGGTCACACGCTGGCGGCGTTGGCGCGTCGGCATCCGCAACGCGGGCAGGAGCGTTTGATTTTGACAACTCTAGAGCCGCCCGAAACCAACGGGACAGGGAAAGCGGCGGGCGCGGCTCAACTGATAAACAGCTTCGGTCAACTCTGGCTGTCCGGCGCAGAGATTGACGTGGATGGATTCTATGCCGGAAAGAGACGACGCCGATTGCCGCTTCCGACATACCCTTTCGAGCGCCAACGCTTCTGGATTGAACCGCCCACGCAATCACACGCGAGTGCCGAGTTCGCTTCACCCGCTTCGACAGCCACAGTGACACCCGACATTGCGGACTGGTTCTATCTGCCCTGCTGGAAGCCTTCGCTCCATTCGCCCGAAGCGCCTCTGCCACAGGCTGACGAGCTTGGGAGCAACTGGTTGGTTTTTGCTGACGACGACGGTTTTGGAAAACAGATTGCACAACAGATTGAAGCGACGTGCGGGCGCCCGCCGACGTTGGTCATGGCGGGCGAGAGCTTCGCTTCCATCGACAAGCAGACGTTTGCGCTCAATCCGCAACGCCCCGAAGATTATGCGACGCTCTTTACGCGTCTGCGCGAACTCGGTCAAACGCCGCAACGCATCGTGCACCTGTGGAGCATGTCGCCGTCGCCGCAAACGGAGTCCCCGCGCGCATCGTTTGAACACGTTCAGCATCGCGGGCTGTTCAGTCTCCTCTCCATCGCGCAGGCGCTCACACAGAATGGCGTCGCTGAGCCGACGCACATTGAAGTTGTGACAAACAACGCGCAAGCAGTCGCGCCGGGTGAACGACCCCGCGCCGAAGCCGCGACGATTTGCGGTGCGACAACCGTTATCCCGCAAGAGTATGAACATATCGCTTGCCGGAGCATCGACCTCTCCGTGTCGCAATTTGATGAGCGGTCGCGCTCGACGCTCACGCGTCAACTCATGGTCGAATTTCTTTCGCCAGTCACCGACCCGCAACTCGCCTATCGTGGAGCAGCGCGCTACGTCAAAGGCGTGCAGCCCGTCTCGTTAAAGAAACAGTCTGCCGGCTCGACCCGCTTAAAATCTAACGGCGTGTACCTGATAACAGGCGGGCTGGGGAAAATCGGACTGCTATTGGCGCACCACCTAGCGCGCACCTTGAAGGCGAAATTGGTGCTGACCGGACGCACAGAATTGCCCGCCAGAGAGACGTGGATGGAAGCGACTTCATCCGCCGCGCTTCCCTCAAGCGTCAAACGTTGCATCAGCCAACTCATGCTCCTCGAAAAGTCCGGCGCAGAATTTATGACGGCATCAGCCAACGCCGCCGATGCCGCCGCGATGCGTCGGGTGTTCGCTGCCGCCGAAGAACGTTTTGGTCGTCTCGACGGCATCTTTCACTGCGCTGGCACAACGGGCGAGGCTTCCGTCACGTTCATTGACGAAGGCGGGACGGAGGCGGTCGGCAAACATTTTGACGCGAAGGCGCATGGCCTCTACGTGCTCGAAGAACTCCTGCGCGAGCGACAGACGGATTTCGTGCTTCTCTTCTCTTCCCTCTCGTCGGTGTTAGGCGGGTTGGGATTCGCGCACTACAGCGCGGCGAATCAATTCATGGATGCCTTCGCACATCAACAGAACGTCGACGGCAACACGCACTGGATAAGCGTCAACTGGGAAGCCTTCGAATTTGATGACGAAGACTCCGCCCACACGTCCACACCCGCGCTGACACCCGATGAAGGTGTCGAGGTGTTTGACCGCATCATGGCGGGCGTGGTGCAGGGGCAAGTCATCGTCTCCAAGAGCAACCTCGACGCACGCCTCGCGCGTTGGTTAAAAGTCGGGGACAAGAAGACTGACGCGCCCACACGCGGACGGGTTGACGCCGACGCCACGACAACAAACAACGTCGCCGACACCGCGACACTCGACGACGTTGAACGCAACGTGGCAGAAATCTGGCAAGAGGCGCTCGGCATCCAGCGTGTAAGCCCGACCAGCGACTTCTTTGCCCTCGGCGGCGACTCTCTCGTCGGCCTACGCGTGGCGACGAAGATTCGCGAGCGTTTTCGGATTCAACTTCCGGTGCGTCAACTCTTCCTCGCTCCCACTGTGGCGGGTTTGGCCGCCACGATTAAGAAGGCCGCAGGTACAGGCTTGGAGACAAGCATGCCGCCTATCGGCTCGCTCCCACAGCCTGCGCGCTTGCCTCTCTCCTTCGCTCAACTTCGTCTCTGGACGATGGATGAACTCAACCCCGGCAGCGTCGCTTTTAATCTCAGCAATGCCTTCGAGATTCGCGGTCGTCTCGATTCCGAGGCTCTCGCCCGCAGTCTCGACGAGATTGTCCAGCGTCACGAAGTTCTACGCACAAACATCGTCGCCGTCGATGGTCAGCCCGAACTAATCATCCACGATGATTTCAAGTTAAGCATGGCAAAGGTTGATTTGCGCCACGTCCCTACGCCCGAACGACGGGAGCGTGCGAACCAGCTTATCGCCGAATCATCAAGGCAGCCCTTCAACCTTTCGCAAGACATGCTCTTTCGCGTCACGCTGATTCAATTAGAGGAGCAGACCTACATCCTGCTGCTCATCACTCATCACATCATCAACGATGGATGGTCAACCGGCATCTTCATGCGCGAACTTGAGACGCTCTACGATGCACATACGCGCGGCGTCATGCCTGCGCTTCCCGACCTTCCGTTTCAATATGCGGACTACGCCGTCTGGCAACGACAACACATCAATGGAGAGAAACTTGAACGGCTCTCCGCTTACTGGCGACAACAGTTGGCAGACGCGCCGCCCGTGCTCAATCTTCGCACCGATTACCCGCGCCACGAACGCGCCGTCGAACAGAAGGCCATCCCCTTTCGCTTCACTTCCGATTTATCCGTCAGGTTGCAGCAGTTTGCCGCCGCGGAACACGCGACGTTGTTCATGGCACTGCTGACGACATTCCAAACCATGCTTCACACGCTGGTTGAGAGCGACGATATTGTCGTCGGGACGAATGTGGCAGACCGCAATTACCCCGGAACCGACGACCTCATCGGCTTCTTCATCAACCAGTTTCCCTTACGCACTAACCTCGCTGGCGACCCGACATTTCGCGCCATTCTCGGTCGTGTACGCGAAGTGACGCTCGGCGCTTTCGATCATCAAGAGATGCCTTTCGAGCGTCTCGTCGCGCTGATTAACCCGCAACGCGACGAAGCCGTGTCGCCACTCTTTCAAGTCCAACTCGTCATGCCCAACACCCCTCCCGCGCCTCTCCGTCTCGCGGAATTGAGTATCAAGGAATTGCCGCGTGAGAACGGCAACGACCAACTCGATTTGACGCTCAATGCTTTTGTTGACGAGCAAGGTGTGCATGGTTTCTGGGAGTACAACGCTGCCATCTTCGCGCGCGCCACGGTTCTCAGGTTGCAAAAGTTGTTTGAGCTACTGCTGCAAACAGGGCTGGATAACCCGGACGCGCGCTTGTCGGAATTAAAGGATGCGCTGCTCGATACAGACCGCCAGCAGCAGCAAGAGGAGAGCGACGAGATTGAAGCGGCGTGCGCTCTTAAACTCAAGGACGCGAGGCGAAGGGTCGCGGTCATCGTGCCGGAGGCGATTTGAAGTACGAAGGAGATGAAGATGACTGAAGACATCTTGCACGGCTATCGGCTCTCGCCATTGCAAGAACGACTGTGGCTTCTTCAGCAGCAGAGCGTCGGTGATGCGTTTCACGGCTTCTGCGCCGTGCGATTGCGTGGACGGTTTGATGTTGGAAGCCTCGCTCAAGCACTTCGTCTCGTCGCCACGCGCCACGAAATCCTCCGCACCACTTTCCGGGAGCACAACGGCCACACGCCGTTGCAGTTCATCAGCGAATCACCGCGATTCTCCTTCCAACATCGAGACTTGAGCGCGATGGAAGCCGAAGCGCAGAGAACCGCAATCGACTCTCACAGCCATGACATACGTTTCGCCCCTTTCGACCTCGCGAGCAGCCCGACGTTACAGGCGCATCTGTTGAGCTTGTCGGTGGATGAGAAGTTGCTGATGTGGCGCATGCCCGCGCTGTGTTCCGACTCCGGCGGGCTCTCGCTCTTGGTCGAAGACGTAGCCGTTCATTACAACTCACTTGTCTCGAACAATCCGCCGCCGTCATCCTTGTCGCTTCAGTTTGTTGACGTGGCCGAGTGGCAACACGAACTGCTGGAAGCGAAGGAGACAAAAGCGGGCGTCGAATATTGGCGACGACAAAACTGGGCGGATGCTCTCGCCACGCGACTGCCATTCGGCAGATTTGCCGACAGGCATGCCGACTTCCAACCACGTTCCTACAACATCCCTTTCGATGCGGCGCTGGCCTCGCACATCAAGGCTCTGGTCGGCGATGAACGCGCCGCGATGGAAGCGTTTCTTCTTCTTTGTTGGTGTGTTCTGCTCGGACGCCACGCGGAGCAGGCCAGGATGGTTGTCGGCGTGCGCCGTGATGGTCGCAATCTTGAAGACATCAGAGATGTGGTCGGCGTTTTCGCGCGCTACTTGCCTGTGGAGGTTGACGTTCAAGAGCAACTACCGCTCGCCGTGCGCGCGGCGGAACTGTCGCGCGCGTTGCGCGATGCCAGTAAGAAGCAACATTTATTTTCGTGGAAGTTTGAGCAGCAGGAGGGAGGCGAGACGGGGACGCCGTTTTTCCCCGTCACCTTTAATCTTGAAGAACGCGCTCAGGAGTTCTCCACGGCACACGGGGCGTTTCACATCGAACAGCTTGAGTGTCTCGTTGACCGCTTCAGTCTGGAACTCGAAGCGAGGCTGCACGGCGACGACGCGTGTTCGTTGCGCCTCCAATACGACGCCGGATGTTTTGCCGAAACGGAAATCGCCTGCCTCGCGTCCCAATTCCAAACCCTTCTGGCTGACGCAATCAACCGCCCCGATGCGTCTATCCGCGACCTCAAGCTGCTGAGCGAGGCCGAGCGGCATCGCGCACTGGTGACTTTCAACGACACCACATCAAACGTCCCGCCGTCGCTCCTGCTTCACCAGCTTTTCGAGCAGCAGGCCGCCCTCGCGCCCGAACGCCCCGCGGTGTTACACGCGGGGAAGCAGTTGACATATGCGGAATTGAACGAACGTGCGGAGATGCTGGCTCGACATCTGCGCCGACGGGGTGTGCAGCCGGACGAAGCGGTCGGCATTTGCAGCGAAGATGGAATCGAAATGGTCGTCGGCATCTTCGGCATTCTCAAAGCAGGAGCCGCTTATCTGCCGCTTGACCCGCATAACTCGCCGGAGCGTCTGCGCTTCATGATTGAAGACAGCCGCGCTTCCTTTGTCGTCGCTCCGGGGCGTTTGCATGCGGAGTTGAACATGTCGGGCGTCCAGTTGCTTGAGTTTGCCGAGATGTGGAAAGAAGAACCACAGGACGGTGGAACGGACACCCTCTCCGATGTCATTCACAACGACGCGACACTCGCCTACATCATCTACACGTCAGGCTCGACCGGACGCCCGAAGGGTGTGCAGATTACACACGCCAACGCGGTTCATTCGACGTGGGCGCGATTTGAATACTACCCGCAACGCGTCAAAGCTTTTCTGCTTCTGTCGCCCTTCGCTTTCGACAGTTCGGTGGCTGGCATCTTCTGGACATTGGGACAGGGCGGCGCTCTCGTCATTCCACCGCGAGACGCGCGCTCCGACCTTCGCGTGCTCGACGGTTTAATCGCCGAGCACAAGATTTCTCATCTGCTCGCTCTGCCGTCTCTCTACAGTCAGCTTTTGGAATATGGCACGCCGGAAACTTTGGCGTTGCTGAGTGTTGTCATCGTCGCGGGCGAGGCGTGTCCGAAAGAACTTCTCGCGCGCCATCTGACGGCGCTGCCGCGCACACGCTTCTACAACGAATACGGCCCGACCGAGGTGAGCGTTTGGAGCGTGGTCTACGAGGCGAGGCAAGACGAGCGTCTGAATAGTGTTCCCATCGGTCATCCCATTTCGCGCACACGCCTCTACGTGTTGGACGAGTTGCGCGAGCCGGTTCCCATCGGCGTCAACGGCGAACTATACATCGAAGGGACGGGGCTGGCGCGTGGTTATCACAATCGCGCCGATGTCACCGCCCTCGCTTTCGTTCCTCATCCGCTCTCCACAGAGCCGGGCGCACGCCTCTACAAGACGGGCGACCGTATGCGCCTCCTACCCGACGGCAACATCGAGTTTATCGGTCGCGTAGACCGTCAGGTGAAGGTGCGTGGTTTTCGCATCGAGTTGGGCGAAATCGAAACCGCGCTGCGCGAACACGCATCGGTCGCTGAATGTGCCGCGATAGCTCACGAATGGAAGCCGGGCGAGAAACGTCTGGTGGCCTTCGTCGTGCAACGTGGCGAACAGGCGGCTTCGGATGACGAGTTGCGCGTCTTTCTGCGAAACTCTTTACCCGAATACATGGTTCCGCCCGTTGTCATTCATCTGCCCGAACTGCCCATCACAGAGAACAGCAAGATTGACTATCAATCGTTGTCCGCGTTGGCCGCGAAGCCCGCGAGCGTCGTCGTCGAGAAGTCGCAGCCCGTGACGGCGCGAGAAAAATTGTTGGTCGAAATTTGGAAAGGCGTTCTCCAACTCGACTCCATCGGCATTCATGACAACTTCTTTACGTTGGGCGGCGACTCGATACTTGCGCTGCAAGTCGCCGCACGCGCCAACCAAGCCGGAATGAAGTTGATGGCAAGACAGCTTTTCAGCAGTCCGACGATTGCGGCGCTGGCAGCCGTTTCGACTTCCAGTAAAGGCAACTCAACCATCGCCGCCGAACAAGGCATCGTCGAGGGTTCGGTGCCGCTGACGCCGATTCAACGCTGGTTCCTCGACGCCGAACCGCTCCACCCCGACCACTTCAACCACTCGCTCATTTTAGAACTACACGACGAACCGGATGAAGCTCTGCTGCGTCGCGTGACGGCGCGGCTGATTGAACATCACGATGCATTGCGTCATCGTTTTATTCAAACTCCTTCCGGTTGGGAACAGTTCTGCGCTTCACCGAACGACGTTGTTCCCTTCGCGCTGGTCGATTTGTCAACGCTGCCGGAAGCGGAACGCAAACGGGCGTTGCGGTCGCAGATGGAGGCTTATGCACAGAGTTTGAATCTGGCGGACGGCTCGAATCTCCGCGTCGTACTCTTTCGACTTCAAGCCGACGCGCCGTGTCTCTTGCTCATCGTCATTCATCACTTGGTGGTGGACGGCATCTCTTGGAGAATCCTGCTCGAAGATTTCCAGACGCTTTATCGTGGCCTGAAGAACAAAGAAGAAGTTGTCTTACCGCTCAAGACAGTGGCGTTTCGCGACTGGGCAAGACATCTCGCCGCTCATCAAGCGGGGTCGCTCAACGAAGAACTCGATTGGTGGCTGGCGCAGCCGTGGGAACGCGTGCGCCCTCTACCGATTGATTTAGACGAAGGCGACAACACAGAAGAGACAGTGGAAGTCGTCAGCGACGAACTGGCCGCCGACGCGACACACGCTTTACTCGAAGGTGTTGCTGCCGCTCAAGGAGCTGATGTTGAGGAGATTTTGCTGGCCGCGCTGGCGCAGAGTTTAACCACTTGGACGGGCGACCCTGCGTTGCTTGTCGAGTTGGAGCATCACGGTCGCGAGGCCATCTTAGGCGAAGTGGATATTTCGCGCACGGTAGGTTGGTTCACATCGGCTTTCCCGCTCATCCTCGAAGCGTCCGGCACAGACTCGCTCGCAGAGGTCGTCGGCGCGGTCAAGCAGCGACTCCGCAACGTGCCGCACCACGGCGTCGGATACGGTCTGTTGCGCTACGGGCAGGATAAGTCTGTCGCCTCGCAGCTTGCCGGATTGCCGCAACCCGAAGTGCGCTTCAATTACCTCGGTCGCTTCGACAACATTCAGACGGGCGAGCGGCTAATTAGTCTCTCCACGGAGCCGACGCCCGCCCCGCGTAGTCCCCGCGCCGTCAACAACATGCTCGTCGAATGCAACGCGTTGGTGGCGGATGGCCGCCTGCGTTTTGAATGGCGATACAGTTCGCGTCGTCATCATCGCCACACTATCGCGTCGCTCAGCCGACATTTCATGGACGCCCTGCGCGCCTTCATCAATGAAGGTCGCAAGGTGGAGGCGCGGAGCCTCGCATCCGGCGCGACCCATGCTTTCGGCATTGAACGCAAGACGCTCGACCGTTTGGCGTCCGAGTTCGGAAGCATCGAAGACGTTTACCCGCTCGCGCCTTTGCAGGAGGGCATGCTTTTCCACTCTCTGCTCGCGCCCGAATCCGGCGTCTACTTTCAGCAGATGATGTGCCGCATTCGCGGGGCGTTCAATGCGGCGGACTTCCGACGCGCATGGGCGGAGATGGTGGAGATTCACCCGACGTTGCGTACTCGTTTCGCTTGGAGCGGACTCGCGCGTCCGCTTCAGGTGGTCGTGCCGGAGGCTACGGTTTCCCTGAACGAACAGGACTGGTCAGACCTGTCATCCGAACAGCAACGTGTTCGATTGAACGAATTTCTTCTCGCAGACCGCCAGCGCGGCTGCGACCTCATGCGCGGCCCTCTGTTCCGCATCTCTCTCTTTCGCTTGGATAACGATTCCTTTCATCTTGTGCTCAGCCATCACCATATGTTGATGGATGGATGGTCGATGGCAATGCTGCTCAAACAAGTGATGGACAGTTATGAACAGTTACGCCGAGGGCAGCCGCTCACACGCGACGTTTCTCCACCGTCTTACCGTGATTACATTGACTGGCTGGCGCGACAGGACATGGCTCAAGCCGAAGCCTTCTGGTCTCGTACGCTGGCCGGTTTCACCGAACCGACCTTGCTGAGTTCAGCCGCTCCGTCGATTGACGACGAGGTGAGTTATGACGAGCGCGACGTACGCCTGTCGGCAGAAGCGACGGCGGCGCTTGAGGCTTTCGGGCGGCAGCATGGTCTTACGCTCAACACACTTGTGCAGGGCGCATGGGCGCTCGAATTGTGTTTGCAGAGCGGCAGGGAGGACGTGGTTTTCGGAGTCACGGTTGCGGGTCGTCCCGCGCATCTCAGGGGCGTCGAGTCAATGCTCGGTCTGTTCATCAACGCGTTGCCTCTACGCGTCGTGCTCTCGACCGAAGAATCGTTACTGGTCTGGTTGAAGCAATTGCAGGAGCGCATGGTTGAACTACGCGACTACGAATACAGCCCGCTCGCGCTCGTCCGCCAGTGGAGCGAGATACCTGCGGGAGCGCCTCTGTTTGAGAGCGTGGTGGTGTTTGAAAACTATCCTGTAGAAATGTCTTTGGAGTCGCCGGGCGACGGTTTAGTGATTGACAACGTCCGCGTCATCGAGCAGAACGACCGCCCGTTGACACTGATGGCGATTCCCGGTCGTGAGATGAAACTGCAAATAAACTACCGTCAACAGCACTTCGACGACGGTCTGGTCGAGCGCATGTTGACTGACCTCTGCGACTTGCTGCAACAGATAACCGCGCACCCGCAACAGCAGATTGGAAGCCTTCTGAACGACCTTGACCGTGAGACATCCGACCTCGCAAGTGAGTTCAACCAAATCATTTGACAGCAGACCTCAAAACGATGGCGCAACAAAACATACAACTCCTATTTCAAGATGCGGTGGAGCGTTTCCCCAACCACGTTGCGATTGACTCATCCGTCGAGCAAATCAGCTATCTCGAACTCGAACGCCGCGCGAATTCACTGGCTCGCTTCCTGTCTGCGTCCGGTGTTCAGCCCGGCTCACTCGTCGCCATTCTCGCAGAGAACACCACTGAAGTAGTCGTCTCGATAATCGGCATTCTGAAAGCGGGTTGCGCTTTCGTCCCACTCGACCCGCGTGCTCCTGCCACGCGTCTTGAGATGATGTTGAATCAGGTTTCGCCGCGGTGGTTGCTGGCGGAGGCAAAGTTCGGCGGTGTGATTGGTGCGCTGCGTCTTGCCAACTCGTTGAAGATGAATGTCGTGTGGCTCGACCGCGCGGGCGAAGTTTCGACGAATGAATCCGGCCTCAATTTTGTCGAAGGGTTGATAGGCTATGAGAATCTCGAACCCATCTCTGTGCCGATGGAGCCGGACGCACTGTGTTACGTCTACTTCACTTCGGGTTCGACGGGTAAGCCGAAAGGCATCGCGGGGCGACTCAAGGGCATTGCACATTTCGTCCGTTGGGAGATTGAGAGCTTCGATGTCGGCGCGAAGACGAGGGTCAGCCAGTTGACCACTCCGGCCTTCGACGCTTTCTTGCGCGACATCTTCACCCCGCTCTGCGCGGGCGGAACTGTGTGTGTGCCCGAACCGCGTGAGTCGGTGCTTGATGCCGAGGGACTCGTCAGATGGGTCGAGAGCGCGCAGTTGAATCTCATCCACTGCGTGCCGTCGGTTTTTCGTCTCCTGTTGGGCGGGGAGATTTCTCCCGGTCATTTTCAGTCGTTGCGACACATTCTTCTCGCGGGTGAACCCTTGCTACCAGCGGACGTTAAACGCTGGACATCCGTCTTCGGAGACAGGATTCAACTCGTCAACCTCTATGGCCCCTCCGAAACTACGATGACGAAATTCTTCTATCGCGTCAGCGTTTCGGACGGCGAGGCCAAATCGGTGCCCATCGGGCAACCGATGCCGGGCGCACGCGCTGTTGTCGTTGATGAGCGCGGCAAGATTTGTCGCGTCGGTGGTGTCGGCGAAATTTACATCCGCACTCCTTACTGCGCCCTCGGTTATTACAAAGAGCCGGAGTTGACCGAAGCGGTTTTCGTCGCCAACCCGTTCGACACAGCGGCGAGCGACATCGTTTACAAGACGGGCGACATCGGCTGCCTCCGCGCCGACGGCAACTTTGAACTCTTTGGGCGCAAAGATAATCAAGTCAAGATAAACGGCGTCCGCATCGAACTCAGCGAGATTGAAAGCTGTCTGCTCAACCATCCCGTCATCGAAGACGCGGCGGTCGTGCCTCGCACCGACGGACGCCCCGCTCCGTATCTCTGCGCTTACGTCGTCGGGCACGCAAAAGTAGAGACCGCCGCGCTCCGTGAATATTTAGCCGGACATCTCCCTCCATACATGTTGCCGTCGTCTATCGTCGTGATGGAGGCTTTGCCACGCACATTCACAGGCAAGGTTAATCGACAGGCTTTGCCGCCGCCCCGCGAGAGTCGCAGCGAGTACGTCGCCCCACGCAATCAGATTGAAGAACTACTGGCGGGACTGTTCAGCCAGTTGCTGAAAACCGACCGGATTGGCGTCAACGACAACTTCTTCGACCTCGGCGGCCAGTCCATTCTGGCGATGCAACTGCTCGCGCGAATCAAAGACAGCTTCGGAATCGACATTGCCCTGCGCGACCTCTTTACCGTCGCCGACCTCGGCGGATTGTCGCGTTTGATTGAGACGGCGTTGAGTCGCGGCGAGTTGCAGACTATCAAGCCGATTGTGCCCGTCGCGCGTGACGGCGAAATTCCACTCTCATTTTCGCAGGAACGTTTCTGGTTTTTGGAGCAACTCAACGCCGGAACCGCCGCTTATCATGTGCCCGTCGCCGTCCGCATCAATGGAGAACTTCGATTCGACGCCCTCGAAGCAGCTTTGAATGAAATCATCCGGCGGCACGAAGCACTTCGCACCGGCTTCGAACATAGACTTGGCAAGACCGTTCAAGTGATTGCACCAACCATCCAACTTGCGGTGCGGCGCGTCGACGCGCGCCACCTGCAAGGCGACGCGCAGTTGCCGGAATTGCATCGTTTGTATCGAGAGGAAATTTCTCAAACTTTCAATCTCGGTCGCCCGCCCTTGCTTCGTGCGACGCTCTTTCAACTATCAGACCGCGAACACACGCTGCTCGTCACGATGCATCACATCATCTGCGATGCATGGTCGCTCAACATATTCTTCAGGGAGGTCGGTGCGCTCTATCGCGCGACGCTCTCCGGCGAACCAGCGCCTCTGCCGCCGCTCCCGATTCAGTACGCCGACTTCGCCTGCTGGCAACGCAGCATCGGAGATGCCGTCGCCGACGCACAACTCATCTACTGGAAACAACAACTCGCAAATCTTCAACCGCTTCAACTCCCCACCGACCGCCCGCGCCCGCCGATTCCGAGCTTTCGCGGCGCGAATCAATCGCTCTCCTTCAGCCCTGAGACGTGTGCCGCGCTCAAGGCATTGTCGCAACAGAACGGCGTGACGCTGTTCATGACGCTTCTCGCGGCCTTTCAGTCTTTGCTGTCGCGCTACACACGACAGTCCGACATCACGGTCGGAACTCCCATCGCCAACCGGAGCCGCACCGAGATTGAAGGACTCATCGGCTTTTTCGCTAACACACTGACACTCCACACAGATTTCTCCGGCGACCCGACGTTTGAAGAATTGCTGCGACGAGTTCGCGACATCGCGCTCGGCGCTTACATGCATCAGGACGTGGCCTTCGAGCAGGTCGTTAACCACGTGCAACCCGAACGCGACCTGAGCCGACAGCCACTTTTTCAAGTGATGTTCGTGCTTCAGAACGCGCCCGTTGATGAGGTTGAACTTCCCGCCACTACCTTGAGCAGTTTCGAGGTCGAGAGCGGCACGGCTCCGTTCGATTTAACGGTCGAACTCTACGAAGCCGACGGCTGCATCAACGGACGCATCAACTACAGCCGCGACCTCTTTGAAGCGGCGACCATCGAACGTCTCGCCCGCCACTTCGTTCTGCTTGTCGAAGGAGCCGTCGCCGAACCGACACAACGAGTCTCTGCCCTACCGATTCTCACACACGAAGAACGTCGCCAACTTCTCCCCACAGACACCCTCCCCGTCTATCCGCAATCCATCTGTCTTCATGAACTGTTCGAGCAACAGGTGCGCGAACATCCCGACGCGATTGCGTTGGTATTCAAAAACGAGCGTCTGACCTATCAACAACTAAACGCGCGGGCTAATCAACTCGCACATCACCTGCAATCGCTCGGCGTCGGGCCTGACGTATTGGTCGCACTGTGTCTCGACCAGTCGTTGGAATTAGTCGTTGGCATTCTTGGCATCCTCAAGGCCGGAGGCGCATACGTGCCGCTCGACCCCGCCGCTCCCACCGCGCGCCTCGCTTATGTCTTGGCAGACACGTCGGCCAAAGTGTTATTGACGAAAAAAGATTTGCAGGAGCGTCTGCCCGAAGCGTTACCCGTCAACACGGTCTATCTCGACGCCGAAGCCGAAATACTCGCGCGCTATGCTGACGACTGTCCGACGAGCGGCGTCCAGCCGGAAAATCTCGCCTACGTCATCTACACTTCAGGCTCAACCGGACAGCCTAAAGGCGTGCCCGTCGAGCATCGCAATGTCGTCCGTCTGTTCGAGGCAACGCAAGGCTTTTATCAATTCAACTCCGCCGACGTTTGGACGTTGTTCCATTCCTACGCCTTCGACTTTTCGGTCTGGGAGTTGTGGGGAGCTTTGCTGTACGGCGGGCGTCTCGTCGTCGTCCCTTACTGGTTGTCGCGCTCGCCCGAAGCTTTCTACGAACTGCTGCGCGCGGAAAGCATCACCGTCCTCAACCAGACACCTTCGGCCTTCTGGCAACTCGTCGAGGCTGAAGCCAATCTCGGCGCGAAACAAAAACTCGCGCTCCGCTACGTCATCTTCGGCGGCGAGGCATTGGAGATGCGACGGCTCAAGCCGTGGTTTGAGCGGCATGGCGACGTGATGCCACGCCTCGTCAACATGTACGGCATCACCGAAACGACCGTGCACGTCACCTTTCGTCCCATCACGACTGACGATGTTGACGCCACCTTTTCCAGCGCCATCGGTCAGCCAATCGCCGACCTGCGCGTCTACATTCTCGACGAGCACCTGCAACCGAATCCATCCGGCGTGCCCGGCGAACTTTGCATCGGCGGCGACGGCCTCTCGCGCGGCTATCTTGGCAATCCCGCGCTCACTGCCCAACGTTTCGTTCCCGACCCCTTCAGCGCGCGCGCGGGCGCACGCCTCTACCGTTCGGGCGATTCCGCGCGTTACCGCAACGACGGCGACATCGAATATCTCGGACGCATCGACCGTCAGGTCAAGGTGCGCGGCTTCCGTATCGAATTGGGTGAGATTGAAGCAAGTCTGCATCAACATGATGAGATAAAAGAGGCTGTCGTCGTGGTGCGTGAAGACACTCCCGGCGATAAGCGTCTGGTGGGTTACGTTGTCCCCGAACACAAACAGGCCATCTCTCTCGCCAGCCAACAGCTTTATCGTCTGCCGAACGACCTTGAAGTCGCTTACCTCAACAAGTCTGATACGGATTTGCTGTACCATGAACTCTACGTGGAGCGTTCATATTTTGATGGTGGGATTAGCGTCAACGACGGCGATTGCATCTTCGATGTCGGAGCCAACATCGGACTCTTCACACTCTTTATCAATCAGGCTTTTCGCAACACACGCGTCTATGCCTTCGAGCCGATTCCTCCCATCTTCGCCCGGCTGAGCGACAATGTTGCGCTCTACAACCTGAATGTGAAGTTGTTTGAATGTGGTCTGTCGAGCCAGACAGGTACGGCAACATTTACCTTCTATCCGCAGATGACCGTCATGTCGGGACGCTATGCGGATGCCGGGGAAGATGAAAAGCTCGTCAAGGCATTCATCAGTAATCAGAGCGCAGAGATGAGCGCGCACGCAGATGAATTACTCGAAGGCAAGTTCAAACGCGAAAGCTTCGACTGTCGTTTAAGAACCATCTCCGACGTGATTCATGAAGAGAATATTGAGCGCATTGATTTACTCAAAATTGATACCGAGAAGAGCGAAGTTGACGTGCTCGAAGGAATCGAGGACGCGGATTGGAAAAAGATTAAGCAAATATCGCTTGAGGTGCACGGCGATGAGCGTCTCGCACAAGTCAGGGCGATTCTTGAAAGACATGCATATCACTTCACCGTCAAACCCAACGACGAGACGGAGCACACGGGTCTTTATAACGTCTATGCGCTTCGGCATTCCGCCGCCGACAATGCTTCAACCGGACGACAGGAGAATCACCCCGCCTCGCTCCACACACTCGAAAAGCATCTTCTTTCCGCTAACGAATTGCGCGGCTATCTCAAGGACAAACTGCCGGATTACATGATTCCCGCAACGTTCGTTCTGCTTTCGGAATTGCCCCTCACGTCCAACGGCAAGGTAGACCGCAAGGCATTACCTTTGCCGGAGCAGGCGCGGCAGAGTGTGAGCGTTAACGAATTTGCCGAGCCGCAGACCGAGGCTGAGAGACTTTTGGCGGAAATATGGTCGCAGGTTTTAGGCATCGAACACGTCGGGGTGCGCGACAGTTTCTTCTCACTCGGCGGCGATTCGATTCTCAGTCTCCAAATTATCGCACGCGCTCGTCGCGTCGGTTTGCACCTCACGCCCAAACAACTCTTTCAACATCAGACTATCGCGTCGCTGGCCGCGCTTCCCGAAATCTCCGGCGCGAACCCGCCAGCCATCAAAGCCGAGCAGGGCGTCGTGAGCGGGGATGTCCCCTTGACGCCTATCCAACACTGGTTCTTCGAGCAAGATTTGTCCGACGCACATTATTTGAATCAGGCCATCGCGTTTGAGAGCAGGCAAGCTCTGAATCCAGCGTTGATAGAACAAGTATGGCGGCGACTCATCGAGCATCACGATGTTTTGCGACTTAGATTCGTTAAGGAGGACGAGGGCTGGCGACAGTTCATCGTGGCAGAGGAGAACAATCGCGTCTTCTCTATCCACGACTTCTCCGGCCTCAGCGCCGACGAGCAGGCGTCGGCCATCAGTACCGCGACGGCGGAGTTGCAAGCTAGTCTCAATCTCACGCATGGGCCGTTGCTGCGTATCGCCTACTTCGACCTCGGAAGCGGGCGACCGTCGCGTCTACTTTTCATCATTCATCATCTGGCCGTCGATACCGTCTCATGGCGCATCCTCCTCGACGATTTTCAAACGCTCTATCGTTCACTGGCTTCCGGGCGCGTTCCGCAGTTGCCGTCTAAAACTACTTCTTTCCAACAGTGGTCGCGCCAACTGCTCGACTACGCGCCGACGGTCGTCAATCAACAACGCGCCTACTGGCTCAATCGTCCTCCGCTCGCCCGCGCCCGCTCCTTCTCACACAACGGACGACAGAGAGAAGACTCGGCGCAGACGGTGAAAACTTTGCTCGGCACGGAAGAGACACGACGGCTCCTGCAAGCTGTGCCCGCCGCCTACCAGACGCAGATTAACGATGTGTTGTTGACGGGACTGGTTCAGGCTTTCGCGCGACAGACGGGAGAACACGCATTATGCGTCGATGTTGAAGGCCACGGGCGCGAGCATCTGTGGGACGGAATAGATGTCTCGCGGACGGTGGGATGGTTCACGTCGATGTTCCCGGTGGTGCTGCAAGTGGAGGCGGGCAGCACGGCTGTGGAAGCGTTGTCGCAGGTGAGAGAGCAGCTTGAAAGGATTCCTGAGAAGGGTGTGGGCTATGGCGTGCTGCGGTATCTGATTGATGGTGAAGTCGCACGGGAGTTGCGCGTGCAAGAGCCTGCGGAAGTCCGTTTCAACTATCTTGGACAAGTGGGCGCGGAGTGGGAGAGCAGCGAGTTGATGAAGATACTGGAAGGAGGCGAGGGGCAAACGTTCAGCGAGAGAGCGATGATGAGTCATACGGTCGCGGTGGAGGCAGTGGTGAGTCGTGGTCAGTTAAGAGTGGAGTGGAGGTATAGCGGCGGCGACGCGTTGAAAGAGAGGATAGAGGGGCTGGCGCATGAGTTTATGAGGACGTTGGAGGAGATAGTGCGTGAGACGGCCAACCGCAAACACGCGACCGCCGAACCCGCACGCGCGCGTGCATTCAAGCTCATCACGACCGCCGACCGTTTGCACATGCCAGAGGGAGTCGAGGATGCGTACCCTCTCGCCATGCTTCAACTCGGCATGCTCTTTCACAGCGACTTCAATCAGGGAACGGCTGCCTATCACGACGTTTTCACGTTCCGCCTGCAAACTCCCTTCGACCTCGACGCCCTCCACTTCGGACTCCAAAGGCTCGCCAGCCGTCATGCCGTGCTCCGCACATCTTTCGACCTGACAAGCTTCTCCGAGCCGTTGCAACTCGTCCATCAGTCTGTCGTGATTCCTGTTCACGTCGAAGATTTGAGCCAACTGCCCGACGGTGAACGAGAAGATGCTCTGCGTACTTGGCTCGAATCCGAGCGACGACGGTCACTCGATTGGACGCGTGCGCCGCTTCTCTCAATCTATATTCATCATCTCACGGAAAACATTTTTGAGTTTACACTGAGCTTTCATCACGCCATCCTCGACGGATGGAGCGTCGCCTCGCTCCTGACCGAACTGTTTCAACACTACTCCTCAGCCATCAACAATCAACCGCCGTTCCACGCGCCGCCCCTCGCCCATTCCTATCGTGATTTCGTGGCTCTGGAACGCGAGGCCATCGCATCGGCTGAGTTCCGCGACTTCTGGAACCACAAACTTGAGGGCAGCAATTTTGCGAAACTGCCTCGTTGGGTGACGCCGCAGGAAAGCGACGCCGTGCAGAGCCGACCGTTGGAGGTGTCGCTCGGCGTCGAGATTTCCGATAGTTTGAAGCGTCTCGCGCAGACGACGGGAGTATCGCTCAAGAGTGTCTTGCTGACCGCGCACTTTCGCGTGATGAGTCTGCTTTGTAATCAGCCGGATGTCGTGACCGGCCTCGTCGTCCATAGTCGTCTCGCAGAGGTAGGCGGCGACCTTGTGCTCGGATTGTTCCTCAACACCGTGCCGATGCGTATGCAGGCGCGCGGCGGGACGTGGCGGGAGTTGGTTCGCAGCACGTTTGAAACCGAAGCCGAGTTGCTTCCTTACCGTTCCTACCCGCTCGCGCTCATGCAACGCGGCAGAGGAAATCAGCCGCTCTTTGAAAGCATCTTTAATTTCACGCACTACCACGTTTACCGCAATATCAGCAAACTCAACGACATTCCCATCTTGGACGGCAAGATTCTGGAAGAGATTAACTTCCCGCTCACCGTCAACTTTAGCCTCGACGAAACGACAGGCGAGGTCTATCTCACACTGCTCTACGACAGCCTACAGTTCACCGACGAACAGTTGAACGCCGTGGCCGGATACTTCACCAACACTCTGTCTGATATGGCACGCCATCCTGATAGACGCTACGAGTTGAGCAGCCTGCTCTCCACTGCGGAGCAACAACAACTACTCCTCTCATGGAACAACACCCATCTCCCCGAACTCGCCGGAGGCTGCTTTCACGAAATCTTCGAGGCTCAAGCTGCACGCGCTCCGGGGCGGACGGCGGTGGTCGGTGAAGACCGACAGTGGAGCTACGGAGAGCTTAACCGGAGAGCGAATCGCCTCGCGCACAAACTGCGCGAGCACGGCGTCAGACCCGAAGGGATGGTCGGCGTTTTCCTTCAACGCTCACCCGAACTCCTTGTCGCGCTGCTCGCAATCTTGAAGGCCGGGGCGGCCTACGTGCCATTCGACCCGCATTACCCGACAGAACGCCTCGCTTACATGATTGAAGACGCGGGGCTTTCCCTGCTCCTCACAGAGACGAGCCTGCTCGATGTCTTGCCTGAAAACGGCTGCCGAAAAATCTGTCTCGACGTTGAAGCTCAACCCCGCGACGCGCGCGACGTGCAGAATCTGCCGTGCAATATCACGGGCGACAATCTCGCCTATGTTATCTACACTTCCGGTTCGACCGGAAAGCCGAAAGGGGTACAGGTCACACACAGCGGTCTCGTCAACTTGCTGCGCGCGATGAATCTCGAATTGAAGTTGAGCGCGGATGACCGTCTTTTGGCCGTCACCAGTCTCTCTTTTGACATCGCGGCTCTTGAGTTGTTTCTACCGCTAACGTTGGGCGCAGAGGTGGCGATTGCCGACCGCATGACCACGCTGGACGGCAACCGCCTCGCGCAACGTCTGGACGAATGGGGCGCGACCGTGATGCAGGCGACGCCCGCCACATGGCGCATGCTTTTGGAGTCGGGCTGGCAGAACGACGGGCGGCTCAAGATACTGTGCGGCGGCGAGGCGTTGACACGCGATTTGGCAGAGAGTCTCAAGAGCGGCGGTTCGCCGCTGTGGAATTTGTACGGCCCGACCGAGACGACTATCTGGTCAATGGTTCATCAGGTTGAAACGGTTGAGGGGTCTGTGCCGTTAGGTCATCCGCTCGCAAATACCGAAATCTATATTCTCGACCGACATCTTCAGCCCGTCCCGACGGGCACGTCCGGCGAACTCTATATCGGCGGCGATGGCCTGGCACGCGGCTATCTACACAAGCCCGAACTCACGGCTGAACGATTCGTGCCGCATCCTTTCAGCCGTGCGGCGTCGGGCGGGCGTCTGTATCGCACGGGCGACCTCGTTAGTTACACGCCGTCCGGTGGTATCAAATTTCTCGGTCGCGTAGATTTTCAGGTCAAGGTTCGTGGCTTTCGTCTCGAACTCGGTGAGGTGGAAGCCGCGCTGTCTGCTCATCAAGGCGTCAAGGCATGCGTCGTGGCGGCGCGGACTCAGCCTTCCGGCGAACAGAGGCTCGTCGCTTATGTGACACCCTCGAACCACCAGAAAGTGACCGATGCAGAGTTGCGCCGCTTCCTTCTCGACCGTCTGCCCGACTACATGGTTCCCAATACTTTTATCAATCTGGATGCGTTTCCCTTGACGCCTAACGGCAAGATTGACCGCGCCGCGCTGCCGACGCCCGCGCAGGAACGCCCCGACACGGAAAGTGTTTTCGTTGCTCCGCGCGACCAACTCGAACTTGAACTCGCGCAGATGTGGGAAGACCTTTTGGAGATTAAGCCCGTCGGGGTCAAAGACCATTTCTTCTTCAATCTCGGCGCGCATTCGCTCCAAGCCATTCGTCTGGTCGCACGGATTCGCGAGAGCTTTGGCATCGCGTTCAACGTCTCGGAACTATTTCAGACAGCGACCGTCGAACGACTCGCCGCTTACGTACGCCGGAAGGGTGGCGAAAACGAGTGGTCGCCCATCGTTGCTATCCAACCGCACGGCGCACGCCGACCCTTCTTCTGCGTCCATCCGGCGTTCGGCAATGTCATGAGCTACATCGGCCTCTCGCGTCATCTAGGCACAGAGCAGCCCTTCTATGGACTCCAAGCACCGGGGATTGATGGTCGGCAAGAGCCTCTGACGCAACTCCCCGAATTAGCGTCGTATTACCTCGCCGCATTGCGTCAGGTGCAGCCCGCAGGGCCGTATTTGTTGGGCGGTCATTCTTTCGGCGGCGTGGTGGCTTTTGAAATGGCTCACCAACTACTCGAACAGGGAGACGAAGTAGGACTACTTGCGCTCTTTGACACCGTTCGCCCAGACCAGGATGCATCGACGGCTGATTTCTCAGACGATGCACGTTGGTTGTCCGACACGGCTCGGATTATGGAAAGATTCTTCGATAAAGAATTCCACATCACCTATGAGGAATTGCGCGGCCTCACGCCCGAAGACCAGTTGCGTTTCTTCATGGAACGCTTAACCAGTCTCGACGTGCTCATGGAAGATGCTGGCACCGAAATGATTCGCGGCATTTTGAATGTTCAGAAAGCACTCTCAAGGGCGGCGCTCGACTACGTTTTCCGGCCATATCCGGGAAAGATAACGATGTTTCGCGCCTCGGAAATAAACGAGGACGACGCGACACGTATGCCCGCGTCAGTTATCTCCGATGAGACGCTCGGATGGCGGAGTCTCGCCTCCGGTTCAATATCGGTTCACTACGTGGCGGGCGACCATGTGAGAATGCTCACCGAACCTTACGTGGCGGAGTTGGCGGCACGTCTCCGCGTCTGTCTGGATGAAGCGTACGAATCAGGGGCGGTCAAATGGCCTCTCCGAGATAATCAGAGGAGACTCGACCTATGGCAAACATAGTCTTCAGCATCTGGCCTCTCACCGGATGCATGAACGCTAGCCTTCGAGTGGCGAAATCGCTGCGCGAGCGCGGACATCACATCCGCTATATCGGCATCCCCGACTGCGCGAACATCACAGAGCCTAACGGAATCGAACTCCTACCTGTTTTCGCAGAAACATTTCCACGAAACCTACTGGAAACGCTTCAAAATAAGTTCATCAACCTGCGAGGCATGGCACGGCTGCGCGAGATAAGGAATGTGACGAAGAGTTATCAGAAACTCATCGACGCTCTCCTTAACGGAGAGAATCAAGAAATACAGGCGGCGCTTGATGCCACTCAGCCTGATTTGGTGATAGTTAACTCTTCTGCCACTTACTCCGTCATCCTCGCTCTGTTTGCTCACGCGCGCGGGGTTCCGATTGCCTACATCTCACCCACCCTCAACCACTATCCCGATTCGGAATCGCCGCCATTCAGCAGTTCACTCATCCCCGGTCAGGGTCGGGCTTCCAAGTTAAAGGTACAGTTATCTTGGAACAATGCTTTATTCCGTAAGCTTATTCGCGAACGGGTTTTTATCGCGCTCGGCTTAGAGGTGAACATGTACCACCTCGTCAGCCGACTTGCAGAGCAGTGTGACTTCCCTGCCGACCGTATCAACCGCAGGTCGATGCTCGCTCCGGTGCTTGGCATTCCGGAATTCTTTACGCGTGCGCGAGAGTTTGAATTTCCGAGTGCCCAAGCCAATCAGCGACACTATCTCGGAGCGACTATTGATTCGGAGAGGGCGAGTCCGACGTTTTCATGGGAACAGGTTTCGACGGACAAACCTTTACTGTATTGTGCGTTCGGCTCGCTTCTATTCTTAAAACAAACCGAGCAAAGAAACTTGCTGCAATGCGTGATTGACGCTGCGAGAAGCCGACCGGATTGGCAGTTCGTCGTCGCTACAGGAAACTACGTGCAGCCGGAAGAATTGCATTCCATCCCGCCCAACGCGGTTGTCATGAAACACATCCCGCAAATACAACTCCTGTCGCGCGCCGACCTCATGATTACTCACGGCGGCTCCAACAGCGTCAATGAGTGTATCCACTTCGGCGTGCCGATGATTGTCTTTCCTCTCGGCTTCGACCAAGAGGGCGAGGCCGCACGCGTGGTCTATCACGGCATGGGAGTGAGGGATAATGCCCGTCGAACATCTGCCGCGAAGATTAACAGGATGATTGACACCGTACACGGCGACCCTTCCTTCAAGGCGCAGACGATGGCGATGTCGCAGAAAATCCGCGAGAGTGATGCCTACACGAAAGGCATAGAGACTATCGAAAGCCTCGCCCGTCCTCGTTGAAAGTCCATGAGTCCCACATTCAATCAAGCGACCATTCAAACAACCGCAAAAACTTCGACGCACGATAATCTTCCGCTTCGACTCCAACAACTTTCGGAGGTCGCTCGGCATGGCATCTCGCGGGGAGGAGTTCTTATTGTCGATGAGAGGAATCGTGGGCGGGATTTATCTTGAGAAAACTTGTGTCTGACGGAGGATTGGACGCAGCTGCTTTTATCTTATCGGCATCATGTCGAAGAGGCACGTCGCCGTCGTTATCCGTCGCACGGCTTAGTGACCTTTCCGGTCGCGGATTCGCACTTCCAACGCCCCGCCGAGTGGGTCTTCATTTTGAAGATGCCAGAGAGAAGCATACAGACCGTGCCGTGCGAGAAGTTCTTCGTGTTTGCCCTCCTCGATAACCTTGCCCCTTTCGAGCACGATTATCCTATCGGCGGAGCGAATCGTGGAGAGTCTGTGGGCAATCATGATGACGCTCTTGCCTGACGCCGCCTTCCGCAGAGACCTTTTGATGGCTGCTTCCGTTTCGTTATCCAGTTGGGAGGTCGCTTCGTCGAGCACCAGAATAGAAGCTCCGCTTGAAAGTTTGAGCAGCGCACGGGCAATCGCCACTCGTTGCCGTTCGCCGCCCGACAACTTGTGCCCGCGCTCCCCGACCTCGGCCTCCAAACCGCCCGGCAAGTATTCAAGCAAATCAAGTGCGCCCGCATCGGTCATCGCTTCGATAATCTGCGCTTCGGAGGCATGCCGTTGCCCGTAGAGGACATTCTCTCTGATGGTTCCCTGAAACAAGTGCACGTCTTGACTGACTAAACTGACCGTCCTCCGCAGACTTTCGAGGTTCAAGTTTCTGATGTCTTGACCGTCGAGCATTATCCGTCCTGAGTCCACGTCGTAGAAGCGCAGCAGCAGACGAAGAAGGGTGCTTTTTCCTGAGCCGGTCGGCCCGACGATAGCGAGTGTTTCGCCGTGTTTCAGTTGGAAGGAGACATTTTCCAGTACGCTGGCGGATGGATTGTAGCCGAACGAGACATCATCGAAAACCACTTCGCCGCGCACACTCTCCGAGGGTAAATCAACCGAGCCGCTGCGAATCTGTGGACGCGAATCCAGAATTTCTGCTAGTTCTGTCGATGCATGATTCGCGGCGTGATAGAGCTTGGTCAGTTGTTCGATGCTCGTTAGAGACCTCAGTAATTGCGGGAACCAGTAGACGACGCGGATGTATTCGCTGAGCGAAATGCTTCCATCCGCCGCCATCATGCCTCCGTATCCAGACGCCAGCAGATAACCGACTGAAAATATGCTCCCGACGAACTGTGTTTGGAGCGACGACACCGAAACAGCATCCAGATAAAATTCCGCCTGCTGCATGCTGTAGTCATGCATGCGTTGAATCTCTTGCTGTTCAGCCGTAAAACTCTTGATGTCCGTGATGCCGACGAGACTGTTTTCGAGCGTCTGACTAAAGCGACTCGATATTTCTCCCATGCGTGCATAACGCTCGGCGGACATTTGTCCGAAATAACGAGACGAGAAAATAATTAAGGGCAACGGGAGTCCGACGAGCAGCGCGAGGCGCGGCGAGGCCGTGGTCAGCAAAGTGCCTGACACGACGATGGTCAGAGTTTTTTGAATAACCTCGTCGCCCGCGCGTTCGACGAATTCCCCTATCTGTGCAGTATCCTCCGTCACTAACTTGATTAGATGGCCTGTGCCGTAGTGGTCGAAAAAGGCCATGTCCTGCGTTTGAATTTGCGTAATCAGTTGCGTGCGAAGCCTCTGTTGAGTTGTTTGTGCAACTTTCTGCCACGCCTTTCGACGGTGATATTGCACCCACAAGTGCGCGCTGTTGAGAACGATGGACACACCCGTCATGAAAGCGAGACGACTGCTCACCTTGCCGAGTCCCAGACGCTGCAAGAAAGAAGGCCCTTCCCCGCGCGCTGTGTTCAAGATACCGACGAAAGCGAGGTCTTGAAGGATGTTGAGCGAATGCTCCGTGACAGACAGCAGGAGAGGAGCCACCAGGTCTTCACGTTCTGGCAGAGAGTTTCTAAGGATGCGGGAAAGAGATGAGGCTTTTTTGGTAGCCGGAGTCCCAGATAAAGGACGGGACGAAAGTTCTTTCAGGCAACTCTTGATGAGTGATTCAACATGGAGTCCGGAATATTCGGGAGAGTAGATGACCAAGACCCTGCCCGAAATTGGATTGGCTGAAACACTGAGAACGCCTGCATGTTGCAGAAGCGATGTTTCCAACTCCTGCGCCATGATAGGCGCTCTCTTTACGGCCTTCACCTCCCATCGTTCCCTCCCACGTACGGCTGAGCGCAGGCGCATTCCCCAGAGGTCGGTCCGAGAGGCTTCTTTCTTGCGGGTCACCGCCCGGCCTCCTGCTCCTGTTCTGCAAGTTCTTCGGTGGCCTCGGCGGTCAGGTCTTCGATATCTTCCATGGCCTGCTGTGAAATCTCTCTAAACTTGCGGCCAGCTTTGATACCCGTTTTGATTCCCTCCTTAGCCAGAACCTTCCATGTCCGGGCAAGAACGACTCCCGAAAGGACACCCACGAAAAAAGTTGTCTTTTTCATGCTGTTTCGTCTTCATTCACTTGGTCTTCAACTGCGTGAGAAAACTAGGACCCGGTTTTGACTTGGGTAGAGGTGGTAGAAGACTTCACTCTTGTTGCGTTAACGTCGGAATCTGACGTGTGCGAAGTCGTCGTATCATCGTCGTCCAGACCGAGATGTTCGTAGAGGTGGCGACCCGTCGCGGCTTTGGTAAAGGAGTTGGCCGAAACTAAAAGCAGGCCGGGAAACCCGAAGACGACTCTGGCGGCAAGACCGAGGATAGCGTGAATACCAGCCTGCTTGAGATCGCCCTTAACCAGATTACTGCCGCCGGGCATAATATATTCACCAGCGAACTTCACACCCGTTTTTACGCTGTTGGAGAGCTGTGTATCGTCGTTCATTTTCTAACCTCCTTAGGGTTGTGGGTTGTACGGAATTGCGCTGTGTTTGCAAGCGTCATACTGCCCGAAGTGAGTCTTGCAAAGAGTTGTTAACCTGAGGGGTTTCACTCTACCCCCAATTGCCATTTTCCGCAAGGATTTTCCAAGTTTGAGAGCGACTAAACAGCAGCAAATGTACAAGGTTCGCATGAAACAACGTCCCTCACGCCATCCCTCAGAGTCTTCCGTCGCTGACTTATATTCCTTAATGCTACTAACTGTCTACCGTGCACGTTAAACGGGGTTTTGGAACCATACGTGAAAGCAACATTTACGGTGGAGAAAATGCCCTATAGTGATTCAAGGCCGAGCACGGTTAGAATGTGAGTATGAAGTTTAAATCTGGGTCGGGCAGATTGTTATGGGCGGCGACGTGGAGGGGATGGGTTTTCCGCGTTCTCGTTTGCCTCCTCTTTGCAATCTGCATCTATCACGGGCTAATCGTCGTCCGACTGTTTAGGCTGCGTGACACCAACCCCGACACAACTTCGATGATGGAACAACGACAGAAAGAATCGCTCGCGCGAGGAACGGCGTGGAGAAGGGAGTTTGTCTGGGTTCCTTATCAGCGCATTTCTCCAAACCTTGCACGCGCGGTGCTTGCGGGCGAAGACATCAGATTTTTTCAACACTCCGGCATCGACTGGCGCGCGATTCAGTTGGCGACCAAACAAAACTGGGAGGAACAGAGATTCTCTCGCGGTGCATCGACGGTCAATCAGCAACTAGCAAAAAACTTGTTCCTGTCGTCGTCGAAAAATCCCGTACGCAAGTTGCACGAAGCGGTCATAGCTCTGGAGATGGAATGGATTCTCGATGAGCGTCGCATACTGGAACTGTATCTAAACATCATCGAATGGGGCGATGGCGTCTATGGCGCGGAGGCCGCCGCGCGTCACTACTTCAACACTTCCGCCGCCGCGCTTGATACTGAGCAGGCAGCATTTCTCGCCGCCATTATTCCCAACCCACGCGCCAACCACGACCCGCACGCCTATACGCCGGAAGTCGCGGAACGTATCTCTAAAATCATCCGGCTCATGGAGCACCCGTGGCTCAATCACACGCTGCTCGAAGCCGACGCCGTGCAAGAAGGCGCTCCGTGACTCTACGAGTGCGTTTGACCCAAACTCAAGTCATTACAAAGCCGTTTGAACTATTGAATGTGCGTGAGATACGCGTCGAAAAGGAATCTGTCACCGGGACATTCCGTGTCGCCGTTCACGTCCTGATGTCGGCGCACACGCTCGACAGGGATGTTGTATCGCGCGCGTAAATCCCTGCTCAGCCTGATAAGAGCATCCATCTGGGCTTCGGTCGGTTCCAAAAGACCGTTCTCTCCATCGGGATTACTCTCTGTGCTGAAGTCGCCGATAAGGCAGATTCCGACCGTCGAATTATGACCGAAGGCGTGTGCCCCGATGCAGCGTTCGGGACGCCCCTGCTCAACTCTGCCGTCCGCATAAATAAGATAGTGATAGCCAATGTGGTATGTGCGTCCCCAGTAGAAGACACCGAAGTCGCGCCGTCGGTGTGCATTATCGAGAACTTTACGAGTTATGGGTCGCCCTTCGCGCGTCAGAGTGACGCCGGAGTGATGAATGATGATGCCATCAGGCGTGATGGTATTGCGATAGGAAATCACGCCCACCGCCAGCAACACAATAAGCGTCAGGCCCGCTATCAAAAACAACATCCGGCGCAGGCGCATGTTTTTCTTCTTCGCGTTAGAAGTTTTCGTCATACACGCCTTTGGACGCCTGCGGCGGGGATTGAACGGGTGTCTGAAGATACTTTTTCAGATGAGGATTTTGTGCGAGCAGATGATATTTCTCAGGTTCAGACATGGCGTTTATCCATTGTGAAAGCTCGCCGTGTCTGACCAACACCATGCACCAATCTCCTTCCTGCTCCATCACGACGCTGATGGATGGAGTCAGCGTGCTCGGTTCGACGTAATGCAGTAACCAGTAGATTGATTTACTCTGCGACGATGGTGACATGCTTTGCCGCGCATCCATACCAAGCAGCCACGTGACGATAAACTCATCCCCATGTGCCGCAATCACCTGCGAGTTCGCGTCAAACTCCGCACGGAGCGCGGGCAAATGTGCAATCATTTGCGTTCGATTGAATAAGTAACGCGGCTGCAAACCTTTCGGCAAGGATGCGCTCAGGCTTGCCGTAGTTATTACCAACGTCAGTGCCAGTACGACAAACGTCGCTCTGCGGTTCGTCCGTTGAACTACCCAAATCAATCCCGGCACAAGCACCGCTAACTGTATATACATGAGATGGTCGAGGCGACCAACCACGCCTAATTGTTTGACATCATGATTCAAAAAAGGATTAAGCGTGACGAGCAGACTCCACAGGCCGACCGCGCCGACGATTGACTTGAAATGACGAGGCGCGACCAACTCCCGATAACGTTCTGTCAACACCAAAAACAACGGAGCAACAATCAATAAAACGAGTCTCTCCACTTTTCCGACGGGTGTCGTGAAACTCAACGGCCATTCTGGTTTGCCGAGAATCTCTTTCCCTATCCATGCGGGAATTTCGACCAGTGTTTGCTGCGCGACGAGTGCGGGGATAATCGCCAGAAAGATGACGACCAAAATCAACGGCGCGTAGCGGCGCAGCGTTGTACGGCTTGAACGTTCTCGGCTTTCAAATCTGTACAGCAAGAGGCTAAGCAGAGTTAATGCGAACGCAACAGCCCACGCAGACTTATGGCTCAGGAGAGCCGCGACAAAAAGGGTTGCCGACAGGAGATACCATTGAACGCGTCGGCGACTCTCCGACTCCGACGCACGAATCGCCGCCCATGCGCTCCAAATCAAGAAAGTTATCGCGCCCAAGTTCTTGATGAATTCGGCAATCATGTAGAAGTGCATCGCCGATAATGCCGCCAACGCACAGCCAAGCACTCCCAACCAACGATTGTGTGTGAGCGCGGTCAGTAGTGCGTAAATGCCGATACCGAGCAGCGCATGAAACGCGATGCTGCCGAGTTTGATGGCGAGAATGGAGTCGCCCGTCAGGACGCTCAAACCTGTTAGAAGGTAAAAAACGAAAGGCGTGCCCGTAGGGTAATAGAGGTGTCCGTGATTGTGCAATTCACGGACTTGCAGGACGTAATAATAACCATCAGTGCCGACGGCGACGGGATAGGAAAAGAGCATTGAAACGTCGCGCACAACGCCAAAGATGACGACGACGAGCAACGCGGCGACTGCTCCATGCTTTGCTGTCAGCGTCTGCGGGATGGGTCGTGGGCTATGCAATGGAGTAACCGTCGTGACGTGGGCGTGCGAGTGCGACCACAGGGAAAGAGGTTCAAGGAACTTTTCTTACGCATCAAAAAAACTTGAGCTTGAAAAGTTCGGTAATCTCATCTTCGGAGGGCGCGTCGGTCTCCAAGTTGAGGATTCTGACGACTACGTTGCTAAGGTATTTGAAGGTGGCGGTATTCGACCCGACGGCTTCGTGCGCGGCGCGGTTGAAGACGAGCGTGCCGCTCCTGAGTCCGCCCGTCTGTTCGCTGGCTGCTTCAACCCCTTCGAGTACGCCGTTCACATACTCGTCCGGCAGACCCGTGCGAACCCTTCCCGAATAAGGAAAGATGGTGTCGGAAAAAATCTCTCCGTTTGTGTGTGAGGCCATTACATGAACGCTGACGATGCCCGATGTGCCGGGTTTCAAAGTCGCTCCAAGCAGCCCGTAATGAGAGAAGGCGCCCACGGGTTTGAGGAGTTCGACGGCTGCCCGTCGGACTCCTGCAAAACCGTGGAGCGCCCCTTCGATGACACGTTCGACGGTATGGCTCGGCTCGTAACCGACCTCCGGCAACTCGCCGAGCCATACGCGCGAACTAAGGTGTTCAGTGGTGTGTAGAGTTAAGATCATCTCTGCGGACGCGGCAAGCCGTAATAGTCAAACCAGCTATCGTTGAAGTATTGCGGGAAAGCCTGAATGACTTGCGGGTGATAGAGGTCGTACTCCGTCACACCGTAGTTTGCCAGCGCCGCCGCGTGAGCCTGTGCATACGACATGCCGCCATTCATCAACGAGTTTTCATACAACTCATGGAAGTAGAAATTCGCGTCAGGCCCGTCGATGCAACCGCAGCCGGACGCGAGCGCCGCGCGCAAGCGATTAATCATCGCCGTGTTGTAAGGGATATTACCGAACCTGCTGTTGAGATGCTGTTCGATAATGTTGATGTTCTCATTGGTGAGTCCACCAGCCCCCGGCGTATTCGTAGTATCGGCGCCCGGCCCGCCGCTCCCGACAACGATGACGCTGCCGTCCGACGATGCTGCTGTTCCGGCTTCTTCGCCCGTCACGCCATCGCCGTATCCCAGAATCGACCAGAAAGAATCCCACCAACCGTTGGCATCGTCCGGCGCGTTGCCGTCACCGTTGACCATCACGTCGGACTGGTCGCCATCGAGGAAGTTCCAGTAGCCTCCGGCTTCGTTCCAGACGGCGTTCATCTCGGCATTGTATGCGCCATCGTAGTCGCCATAGAAATGCCAGAAGCCGTCGCCTTCAAAGCCGTAGTATCCGCCATCGTTGGGGTCGTCGTCGTAATAGTCGCCCGAACTCTGGAAGAAAGCGAAAAATGTGCCCAACGCATTAACGTCCGCGCCGACGAAGCCGAGCGGTCGCGCCTTCTCGGAAGAAGTGGCGGTCGAACCCGTTTCGGCGGCGACCCACGACGAAGACATCCTCGTCGGATTGGTCTTGGCGATGACGCGTCCCATCGCGTCGCGTTGAATCGACATGCCCCTGTAGCTGCCTGTTTTGCTCACAGGGTCTTTGGCTTTGGCACGCATGCGGCGCGCGCCGTCATAGATGATGTAGGAGCCGAGTTCTTTCGCGTTGGCGCGACTTTTGCTGAAAGTAGCGACGAGCGTGCCACTTTCGTCATAGATGATGCGCTTGGAAGAACCGGTGGTGAGATTCGTCGTCGCGACCAAACGACCCGCGTCGTCGTAGGTGGCCGTTTTGACTGTGCCCTTTTTGTCTTGTCCCCAGACGGTTGCGCCCGTTGTGGGGTCATAAAGCTTGTTGGTTCGCTTGCCGTCGCTGAAGGTTATCTCGGTGATGAAGGCGAGCGTGTTGCGACCCTTGCCGTCGGCAAAGTTGTCCGCGTAAGAAATGTTGGTTTCCTTACCGGAAGTCCCGCGCGAGACGACGGTTGAGCCTGTCGTGTTGTAGCTTTTTTGAGACTCGGAGACACGCGAGGCGTTGTTCGAGTCCTTGACATCCCAACTCTGCACGGCGGAGAGGAGTCCGCGTCCTTTGACGAAGGCGGCACCATAGTTCGCGCCGTCGTGTTGCACGGCGGAGCCTTGATCGACCACATGACCAGCAACATCGTAGAGGTAAGTCGTCTTGGCGAGCAGCGTCCCGTCAGACGCGTAGACGGTGCGCTCCTTCACCAGATTAAGGATGTGACGGTCTACGTATTCACTGTCGAGATTGTAGTCGAAATGTATGCGCTGGCTGAGCGTCGTTCCGTCGGGGCCGTATTTGTAGGTATCACTCACCAAGCCGTTGTCGCCGTATTCCATGCTCCTGCGCTGACGCTTGCCCTGCGAATCGTAGATGTTAGCTTCTACCTGACGCGGGTTGAGACGGTACGCGAGACTGTTATCCTCTTGGCTCCATACGGTGGCGGTTTTACTCTGCAACGCTCCACCGACCCAATCCTCCGTCTGCACCGTCAGCCCACGTTGCCAGCCCTCGTTGGCGAAGAACTCTTTGTGGACGGAACCGTTTGGCGAAGTCGCTTGTCCCCACGCGCCGTTCGCGTCGAAGTCATAACGTGTCACGGCTTCTTCGCCATTGTTGGCACCTTCCGCCCAATTACGCATCTCTGTGACGCGCGAGCCGTCGGCGACATCAGGCGCGAAATTATACGAGGTGTAAGCGAGTGCGTGGCCGTCGGGTGCGTGGAAGGTCACGCGCGAGACCTGCCCCGTCGCCGAGTAGTTGAACTGATAACGCGTGCCATCAGCCAACCCGACCTGCGTCAACATAACGTTTTTCGCGCTGGGTCGTGTTCCGGCAATCTTTAGCCCGCGACCGTTGGGTTGCAAAGCGATGTCAGAGTAACCGAAGGTGGCGAGCGTCCTCTGCTCGCCCGTCGCTTCACGCGGCTGCGTGATGGAGAGGAGATTGCCTCCGCGATCTCGATTGAATGTAAGCGTGTGTCCGACTGTATCGGTCACACTATTGAGATGACCACGTTCGTTATAAGCCGCACTGATGTAGTTACCATTGCGGTCTTTAATCTCTGTACACTGAAGCTGCCCGCCGAGCCATTTGAAACTTAACTGCGTACCGTCCGGGCGTCGGACGACGGCACCATTCGCGCCCCGGTCAATCATTTGCAGACGAGAATTGTCCGTGGCCTCGTAGACATCACCCTCGCCGCTCTGGCGCAGTTCTACGCGACTGCCTTCGGGGGTAATCATCAAGTATGAGTATTTACCGGATTCGGCATGCAGGAAACGTGCTTGAATGGTCGGGAAGCCGAGCCGGAAGCCGGGAGATGGTTGTCCACGGTCGGCGTCAAAGGCCATCTGCGATAGTGCTTTAGTCCAGACCAGCGAGTTGTAGACGAGTTCCATTTTGAGGTCGAGTCCGGCGCGACCCTTGAGGTCAACCAGAGATTTGCTCCAACGAAAATTTTGCGACAGCAAATCGACATCAGGCTGACCCGTACGATTACGCGGTTCGAGACGCGCCAACGCGAAAGCGTCGCTCAAGTTGTTCTTCCCAGTGCAATCCATGCACGGGCGATTAGCGGCGATTGGCGCGGGTGCTTGAGGCCGCACGATGTCACGTTCGCGTAGTTGTGCGAGGTCAGGCAGATTTTGTCCGAGCGGATTGCCCTGCGTCGCTGCGATGGTCTTGGGTTGTTGTTTTTGTCCCTTTTCCTGACCCGCCGAAGCACTGAAATCAAACGGCGCGCAGAGCGCAATGATGAGCGTCAGTGAGAGGCTTAAAGCGAGGAAGCGAAACACTTGATTTGAACCGAAGCGAGATTTGCGGTTATTCATGGCTTGTCTCCTATAACAGTGTGAGCTTGAAATCCGCCATGTCCCGCACTAAGATGCTTGTTGTGTGGACTGCATCCTTTGCGTCTGGAATGGCAGAGGTTGTGTTCTGACGAGACAAGCCGAGTCTTAACTTGCCGGTTAAGATTCGGCTTGTCTTACTTTTTTTAGACGAGAAGTTGCGGACGCCCAATCTGCGATGCGCCGATACTACTAACGGACACATCCGTATAGACCTGTGACAGACTGACAGAATTAGGTCGAGATGATTGCATAAAAATCTTTCCCACAGGATTGAGCGGAGATATTGATTATTACAATGAAAGCGGGGACTCTCACCGGAAGTGTGCTAAGGGGTAGCGCGAACCATACAGCTCATGCATAACATTGTCAAGAAATCCAAGATTGTATTTTGAAGACAAACAAACGTCATATTGAACACGGCCTCACAACCATCATTGATGACATAAAAGCACCGCATCCCGCCTATTCCGTCATGCTTTGAAGTCCAACTATGAGACGCGTTCCCACGTCTTTCAAGTGGTAATAATAGACGCTGAGACTATCCTTCTCGGTATGCGTATGGTGTCGTCGAACGCGCAGGAGTTGAGGTTCGGGCGTGCAATTACTTTTGGTGGGTCGAAGACTGGCGGGGTGGTTCGGTGCCAACAATCTCATTAAGCAGATGACAAGAGAATCGCTTCAACGTGCGTGATGGAAATGGATAGGCGTCGGTCGTCGAGCGAGGGGAGCAGAAAGTCTGTTAACCTTTGGTTAGAGGTTAAGTAGTAATGGGTTCTGTGAGGCGTCGGCAAAGGCATGTCGAATCACCGTTGAGATGCCATGTTGGATAACTACAAAAAGCCAACGGCTTGGCAGCACACGCCAAGCCGTTGTGATTCGTTAAATTGCTTGCCTCAAATGTCGAATTTACTTGCCCCAAACGCCGATGCGTTTTTGCACCAGTTTTTCGACTTCGAGCGGCACTCCGTCGGCTTTGGCCTGACGAATGAATGCGCTGTCAATCTTGAAAATTCGTAGTTGGACGAGTTCTTCTATTGAAAGGTTCGTCAATCCTTCATTGCGGGCTTCATTGATAAAGTCCGGCGTGACTTTGAAAATCTGCATTTTGACGAGAGTCTCAAACGACTCTTTAGCGAAACCCATCTCCGTCACTCGGCGGACAAAATCGGCATCTATTTTGAAAATCCGTGCTTTGACGAGTTCCTCCATGCCGAGGTTTGGAAAACCGCTCGCCGTCATTTCGCGCATGAACTTTGAATCAACCTTGAAGATGGCCGCTTTGAAAAGGTCGTCCACGTCGAGTTTTCCGAAATTTGCCGAGAGCAAATCATCCGCAAGAGCGGTTGTGACATTCAAGGTCGTCGCCGCGAAAAGTCTGTCTTCAGCATGTTCTGCGCCATGTGATGTTGAAGAGTTTTTTTCAAAGTCGAAGCCACGGCTCCTCATCGCTGAGATGAAACTCTGATTCCCCGTAAAACGAAATGTGCCAGAGCCTTTGCCATTTTGAAAACTTCCCTCGCACTCAATCGTCCCGGCTTCGCGTACGAGACTAAATTTGACCGCGCCGCCCCTGATGGCTTGTTCGTGGTTCAGACCTTGCAACTGTGCGTACTCGTAAGTTGAACCCATCTGATTCTTGCCGCCCTTTTCGCTGCGGCGTTCAAAAGACAGATAGATTTTGTCTGACTCCTCACGATTGACGGAGGCTCTCCAATCACCCGTTAGAGTGCTTTGTGCGGAGACGACGTGAGCGCCAGCCACTAAAACGATAAAAGCCAAACTAATAACTGCACGCATCAAAATATGGACGGTTTTCGACATCAGGGTTATCTCCTCGAACTAGATTTCAAATTGCCTTACAAAAAAGGAAACACCGCAAAGCAGAGATTTGTGACAGAAAATTTTTAACCAGAGGGTTTTCTTCGAGTAGTCACACACATGCTTCGTCCATTTTGTTTCTGCCCTTGAGACTCTCAGCGGCCTCCTTCGCGTCACATCATTTGCCTTCCTAACAACAACGCTTGCTCTGTCGTCGTTAATCTCCTGCGTTCGGGCGTGCTCATCGCTCTCCGGTCTGCGTTCATTCACGACGCTAAAAGTCTTGATTTAATTCACTTTCCGGCTATTATGTCTCTATATTCAGCCCGTCGGGCGAGGAGTAGCTACCTTGCCTCGATCATCTTTTCAGTCGGGATGCGGGCGGGCTGAATAACTTCCCTTCACGACTGAGAAAGTGAGACTGACACTTTGAAAACCATTGCAGTTGCCAATCAAAAGGGTGGCGTGGGTAAGTCCACGACGGCGGCGTCTGTCGCCACGGATTTAGCTCTACGGGGATATGAGACGCTGCTCATCGACTGCGACCCGCAGGCCAACGTCACGACACACTTCCTTTCCCCGGATAAAATAGAGGTTTCGATAGCCGACGTGCTTATCGAGTCGGAGGCGCGCGAGAAGCTTCCTTTGGAATCCGCCGTGCTGACGACGGAGGTCGAGCATCTGGATATTGTGCCGTCAAAACTGCGCTTTGCGAGGTTTGAGAACGAGCCTGCCATCGCCATCAACCGTCTCAGGACGAAGCTGCAACCGCTCGCCGCCACCTATGATTTTGTGGTCATAGACACTCCGCCGACTCTAGGGCAAATCCTGACCGCTCCGCTGCTCGCATCGACGCACATGCTCGTCCCCGTCTCCGCCTCGCCTTTGGCGCAAGACGGCTTGGACGACCTGATGAGTACCTTCGAGGAGGTGCGTGGCTCAAACTCCGAGTTGAGCCTTCTGGGACTGGTCTGCACACTGTTTGACGCACGTACCTCTATCTCTGCGGAGTCGTTCAAGGGACTGAAAGACCGTTTCGGCGCCAAAGTCTTCGAAACGATTATTCATCGAAACGTCAAACTGGAAGAATCCCCCGCTTTTCACCAACCTGTGCAGCTTTACGCTCCCAACTCGCGCGGCGCTTCCCTCTACTTCGACCTGACAGAAGAACTCCTGCAACGCATGGGCGAGCGGTCTAACAAGACCGGACTGAAACTCGCCGGACAGGAGGGTGCATAAGATGGTTGAGAGGAAGCCGAAACCGACGAGACGTGAACCCGGTCAGCGCCGTCTACAACTGCCGGAACGCCAACCCCGTCAACCCGACGAGAACCCGATTAAGGAGACACTCGCCAAGGCCAGAATACAGGAGGAAACCTCCCTCCAAACCCCTACCACCCCCACCACCCTCACCACGACTACCACCCCTACCACTCCCACCCCTTCCGGCACTTCGATAGCACCCACACGTGATTTCACGCGCGTCGCGAATTCCATTATTAGAAAAGCCGTGCCCGATGGTTATTTCGCGGGTAAAGGCAAGCAGTTATACGACTACTTATATTCGGTAACGCGCGGAGCGATTGTGCCAACACGCACCGTCCGCATGCCGATGAGCCACTTGATGAATCGCTCCGGCATTGGGTCTGACCGTACACTTCGGAAAAACCTCGCGCGTCTTGTCGATGTCGGATTGGTCAGCGTCACGGAGATTGGAGGCACACAAGGCGGCAATGAATTTACAGTCTATCTACCGGAAGAATTGACCACCCCTACCACCCCTACCACCCCTACCACGCACCCCGTGCAGAAAGTGGGAGTGGTACCCGTGGTCGAAAGTGGGAGGGGTGGGGGTGGTCTAATTGTTGCAAATACAACAGGTTCGGGCGAACCTAATACTTTCTTTAAGACTAATACTAATGATGATGATAAGCGGGAAGCAGCATTAGCAGATTTGGTTTCGATTTTATGCGACGCAGCGCATAAGTTGACAGGTCGTTCTCCGAGAGCGTCTGAGCGTGAACAGTGGGCTGAAATAGGACATATCCTCGCAACCGAACTAAAAGACGCCTCAGAGCGCACTGGCGGCGTTTCCAGCGTCCCTGCATTCCTCGCTGCACATCTCAGGCGAAAGTTCGCTCCCAAGCCAAGCCAGCCTCAAGGAGAAGGGAAGCAGACGCCATCCACACCTCCAACAGACCCGCCCCCCTCCACACCCGTCAAACGACTCAGCGCCGACGAAATTGCGGAGCAATCCCGCCTCATCGCCGAGTTATTGGAAGGAGGCTATACAATGGAGCAGGCCGAAGCGCAGTTCAGCGGCTCATTCCACCCCGAAGATTGGCACAGCATCCGCGAGCAAGTCACCAAAAGTTAACAAGTAATTACTTTACAAATCTCGCTCAAGAAATGAGCCTAAGCCTCACCCTAACTCTATATAAATCTTTATGTTTCCTAAGCACTTCAGTAATTTCCGGTAAACGCCCTTTTACGAATCAAGCCGAAGGCCATGAGTATAGCAACTCTTTAAGATCCGCTGAACGCTCACAATTAGGCTATAATCACCCCTGACCGCAGAGGAAGAGCTATGACCCACGTTAACTATATCAAGCAGCAGGACGGCGGCTACCGAGTGCAAGGAACTCGTGTCTCGCTCGACTCTATCGTCTACCGCTTCCTCGAAGGACTCTCGCCGGAAAGCATTCAGGCTGATTGCTTCCCCACGTTGACGCTCGAACAAATCTACGGAGCCATCACCTTCTATCTTGCTAATCGCGCCGCGATTGACGCCTATCTTCAGGAAGCCGACGAAGAGTTCGAATCTTTCCGCCGGCGCGTGCAGGAAGAGTACCCGCAAGCCCACCGCCGACTGGACGCCATCCTCCAGCAGTCTCAAACCCTTCAGTCATGAAACTGCGGTTTCAGGCCGACAATGATCTGGATCAGCGCATTGTCATCGCAACTAGGCGACTTGATCCGGCCATCGATTTTCAGACCGCCACTGCTCGAGGTCTGCATCATATCCCCGACCCGGAAGTCTTGGCTCTGGCTGCCGAGGAAGGGCGAGTAGTAGTCTCACATGATAGGCGAACGCTCCCCGTCCACTTCCGTCAATTCATCACATTACAGAGTTCGCCGGGACTTATCATCGTATCCCAGAGAATGGCGGTTGGTCGGGCCGCCGAACTGCTGCACCTGCTGTGGGCAGCCAGTGAAGCTAAGGAATATGTGAATTCAATTTACGATCTGCCATAGCTGCCGTGTGGCATGCCCAACTTTTGCGCTGCTCGACTTCATTGCAGCCTTTTCCTGCGAAGTAAATGCTCGGTTATCTTGTGAACACACTCGTCAACAGTATGCGAGGTCAGGGGGCAGGTTTAGTGGCTCAAGTGCCAATTAATTCACTGTAATACTAGAGCAGATTTCACTTGAATAGGCCACAGGCAGCCAGTATGCTGCGCGTCCTTGACGCCTATATCGGTGGCGAAGGTTCGCAGCGACAACTCGGTGCCCGCTTCCGTGTCAGCCTCAGCTTCGTGCGTAACCTTCTCAGACTCGCACGACAGACGGGCGGCCTCGCGCCGCGCCCACGATGTGGCGGCCACCGTTCAACGCTCGACGCACAGGCCATGAGGGCACTTGTCCCTCTAGTGCGCCCCACGCCTGACGCCATTTACACGCGGTTCACCTCCACGCGCGTGGAGAGGCTCACATGTGCAAATGCTTCCCTGGCAGTTCACACGGTTCACCTCCACGCGCGTGGAGAGGCTTTCTCATAGCTTAGCAATCCACTTTCGCAAGTCGGTTCACCTCCACGCGCGTGGAGAGGCTGGAGTTCCTGTCTGTCGTGGTCAGGAAACAGCCGGTTCACCTCCACGCGCGTGGAGAGGCTTTAGTCTGTTCGGCTCTGATGTGTGGGAGAAACGGTTCACCTCCACGCGCGTGGAGAGGCTACCTGCTCAAGACTGTTATTGACGACTGTGACCGGTTCACCTCCACGCGCGTGGAGAGGCTGCAGCCGATGGATGTAACGGTGGACGGGGATACGGTTCACCTCCACGCGCGTGGAGAGGCTCATGAATCTAGTAAGCTTGCGCCTGCACGACACGGTTCACCTCCACGCGCGTGGAGAGGCTGAATAATACGACGGCTCGACGGGAAGCCATTGCGGTTCACCTCCACGCGCGTGGAGAGGCTGTACGGACAAGACTTTGAAATTCACGGCGAAATCGGTTCACCTCCACGCGCGTGGAGAGGCTCCATCT
>DASVTU010000039.1:0-1354684 GCA_036387415.1 Pyrinomonadaceae bacterium
AGAGTCGAAGGCGCGGACGGTGATTTTGGGATTATGTTTCGCCAGCACTTTGGTGATGGCGGCGGTCAAAGTAGTTTTGCCGTGGTCAACGTGGCCGATGGTTCCGATGTTGACGTGCGGCTTTGACCTGTCAAATTTTTCTTTCGACATTGCGTGATAGCCTCTTGAATAAGATTTCTATGGATGCTCGCTGTTGCTGCGATTAAAGCCCGCGATGAGATTTGAACTCATGACCTCCTCCTTACCAAGGAGGCGCTCTACCCCTGAGCTACGCGGGCGCGTCTGCCCTGCCGGGTTTTCAACCGAATGAATTTGGAGCGGGAGACGAGGCTCGAACTCGCGACCCTCAGCTTGGAAGGCTGATGCTCTACCAACTGAGCTACTCCCGCCCTCTCAATTGCGGATTGCAGAATGCGGATTTCGGATTAAATAATCGCCAATCCGAAATCCGCAATCCGCATTTCCTTTGGTGCAGGGGGTAGGATTCGAACCTACGTAAGGCGTGAGCCTGCCGGGTTTACAGCCCGGTGCCATTAACCACTCGACCACCCCTGCAACAGTTCTCAATTCGGAAGCGCATGTGGAGCCGGCGAAGGGACTCGAACCCCCGACCCTCTGATTACAAATCAGATGCTCTACCAACTGAGCTACGCCGGCCCGCTACAGCACACTGCAAGCGTCTTCCGACAAAATGCGAATATTATCAACAGCTTTGCCAAAACGCAAGCCGACACCGACCCGTGTCCGAAAACCACTCTTTTTGCACCATCCCCACGCGCGTTTAACAACGGCCAAAGAATTGTATTGACGCAAATGGTCAGGGCACAGTAGGATAGCTATGGTCTGCCTGTGGCAGCGTTTGACAACACGCGTGCTGACCGCAACCTCATCAGTTCCACACGTTTCGACCGAACGAAACAGTTCACCGAACGAAAATTTCTTCCAAACAGATTCCCTGAACACCGTCTGAAACCCCTATTTATCACCCATCTCAAGGAGATTCGCCGTGCATCCCTGCCACATCCACTGTATCCGTAGAATGTTGACAACATTAGCGATAGTCGTCATCAGCGCGTTTGGCATGAGCAACGCGCAGGCGCAGACACCCGCCGCTACGCCACTGCCTTTGGTCGTCATGCCTGCACAGAAAGCGCAGATGTCGGTCGGTAGTGAACACGAAAGGTTCTGCGGCGGTTTTATAGAATACAATCCGGCTCCGATTCGTTTTGAAGTCGTCGGCAGCGAGCAGGAACAGGAACAGACCAAATTCGCCGAGGGCGACTATCTCTACATCAATGCCGGTTCACAGCAAGGCGTGACGGTCGGGCAGGAATTCGCTGTGGTGCGTCCGCGCGGGCGTTTTACCAGCAAATTTACGCGCAAGAAGGGTACGCTCGGCGTCTTTACGCAGGAAATCGGGCGGCTGCAGGTGACCGAGGTCAAGACGAACGTCTCTGTGGCTTATGTCGTCCGTTCGTGCGAGATAGTTTTGCTAGGCGACGTGCTGCGCGCAGTACCGCAGCCTCCGTCCGTGACGACGAGCACGGAATTTCCGCTCCGGCGTTTCACAGACCCGACGGGCAAGCAGCAGGGTCGCATCGTGTTGGCGCGCGAGGGACGCGAGATGTTGTCCGAGAATCAGGTCGTTTACGTTGACCTCGGACGCGAAGACAACGTTAAGCCGGGCGACACGCTGACGGTTTACCGTCCGGTCGGCAGAGGACGCGTGGCCTATCCGCTCCTCAGCGACATGGAGGTAATACCGAATAAAAAGAATGGTTACGAGAGCGAAGAATTTCGCGGCGGCAAGTTTTCCAATCAGGCGCAACGCGTCAAAAACCCCAACGACACGGAGATATTCAACCGACAGCCCACCGTCACCACGCCGGAAGTAAAAAGGCGGCGTCCGTCGCTTCCGCGCAAAATCGTCGGCGAAGCCATCGTGCTCAACGTCGAGGCGCGCACGGCGACCGTCCTTATCACGCAAGCCGCACAGGAAATCCACACGGGCGATTACGTCGAACTGAAATAGGCTCGTTCAGACGGCAGTTGACAGCCAAGCACAACGAGGTGGCCGGAAGTCTCTTATGCGGACTTCCGGCCACCTCAACTTTTTAACGTCGCTTCTGTTATGTCGCCTCTGTTTGGTCGTTACTATTTGAATGAACGTTTTATCGTCGCATCTTCTGTTTGAATGTTGCGACGGAGGCTGTACGCCTTTTGATGCCGTGAATGAGATTTTAGCCGACGGGCAGCTTGTTGCTTTCGGCGGCGCTCTGCGCGAGTGTGGCGGCAGCAGCGGCACGCTCTGTTTCGGTGCGTTGCGAGGCGGTGCGTTCGGTCACTGTCTTGTAAAACTCACGGAAATACTCGTACATCGACAGGCAGGCCGAAAAGACGACGACCCAGAGCATGGCGCGTCCCGTCGTATAGAGGAGCACTTGCCAGTCGGTCGCGGTGACGCGTCCCACGCTGAACAAGTGATCGAGCGCCGAGCGCAGTTCCGGCACCGTCCAGAACTGGATGGCGGGAAACGCGCGACCGAAGTTGGCGGGCGTTTCCTCGCGCGCGTCCGACAGGATAAGCAACGCCACCGTCACCACCTGCATGAACATCTTGATTTTGCCCATCCGCGAGGCGGCGATAATCACCCCGTCGGCGGCGGCCATCGAACGCAAACCCGACACGGCAAACTCCCGACCGATGATAATCACCACAGCCCACGCGGGCGCGAGACGATTTTCGACGAGCGAGATGAGCGCGGCGGAGATGAGAAGTTTGTCGGCGATGGGGTCGAGCAGTTGGCCGAGACGCGAAACCTGTTTGCGATGGCGTGCGATTTTGCCGTCCAAGTAGTCCGTGAAAGAGGCGGCGAGAAAGATTGTGACGCCGAGGATGTGGCGCGGGACGCCAAACCAGTCTTCCGAAAACGGCGTCAGGAGTACCACGACGAGCAGAGGGATGACGAAGATGCGCGATAGCGTCAGTGCGTTTGGAAGATTCACGCGCCCCCTTTTCCACCGCCGACGACTCCGAAAGAAGATACTCCGTCGCCGCCCGTCATGAGATTGTTTTTCCGTGCTACTTGCAGCGCAGTGTAGAAGCCACTCGGAGAGGTGTCAAGACGATTGTGGATTAAATGTCGGCGGTAAATGCGTGCGGCGACGAGTTGGCTGCGCCTTGCCTTGCTTGCATCGGCGGGCGTCGTTTACAATGAACGTTTCTGTGCTCCCGAATATTCTTGACTGTAACGGCACGGACGAGTTCAAGCAATGGCAATTGACCGTATCACGGTGCGCGGCGCGCGCCAGCACAATCTCAAAAACGTCAACATCGAGATTCCGCGCGACCGCCTGACCGTCATCACGGGTTTGTCCGGTTCCGGCAAATCCTCGCTCGCCTTCGATACGATTTACGCCGAGGGGCAACGTCGCTACGTCGAATCGCTGTCGGCCTACGCGCGGCAGTTTCTCGACCAACTCGAACGCCCGGACGTGGATTCCGTCGATGGACTTTCGCCCGCCATCTCCATCGAACAAAAGACCGTCTCGCGCAGCCCGCGCTCGACCGTCGGCACGGTGACGGAAGTCTACGACTACCTGCGCCTTCTCTTCTCCTCCATCGGTCAGCCGCATTGCCACATCTGCGACGCGCCGATTACGCGCCAATCGGTCGAACAGATTGTGCACAGCGTGCTCGCTCTGCCCGAAGGCGAACGCGTGATGGTGCTCGCGCCCGTCGTGCGCGGGCGCAAAGGCGAGTTCAAGAAGGAACTTGAAAAACTCGCCCGCGACGGTTTCCTGCGCGCGCGCGTGGATGGCGAACTCCTCTCGCTCGACGAGGAGATACGCCTCGACAAGCGACGAAATCACACGATTGAAGCGGTCGTTGACCGTCTCTTAATCAAGAGCGGCATCAACGAACGTCTCACCGAATCTGTCCGCACGGCTCTGAAACTGACGGGCGGCGCGGTGCTCATCTCCGTCGTTGACGGCGAAGAAAAACTCTATTCCGAGCGCATGGCCTGCGTGAATTGCGGCATCAACGTGCCGCCGCTCGAACCGCGTTCGTTCTCGTTCAATTCCGCCTACGGCGCGTGCAAACGTTGTCATGGCCTCGGCACCGTTCTGGAAATCGACCCCGCCAAAATCATCATCGACGCGACCGAACGCGCCGACAAAGTTTTCCTGCACCTTGCCACAGCCGACAAGATAAGCGCCGCGCACTTGAAAGCCGCGCTCACGGCTGTGACGGAGCATTTCAACGCCGACGCGGGCGTTGCGTTTGCCGAACTCCCCAAACAGGTGCGCGACGCTTTCTTTTATGGCGTCGAAGGCGAGATAACTTTCCGGCAGGGTCTCTACGCCTACAAGAGCGACTGGAAGGGCGCGGTGCGTCTGCTCGGCGGACGCATGAAAGATGCTTCGGAGAAGGTGCGCGAAGCACTCGAAGAACTCGTCTCGCCCGTCCAGTGTCCAGACTGTAAGGGTCGTCGCTTGCAACCCGAATCGCTCGCCGTGCGCGTCGGCGGTCGCGGCATCGCAGACTACACGGCGCTCACGATTGAAGAGACGGTCGGCGCTTTCGCGCGTCTCAAACTAACCGAACGTGAGACGCAGGTGGCCGGACTCGTCCTGCGCGAGATTCGCAATCGTCTAGGCTTTCTCGAACGCGTCGGCCTCGGCTACATCACGCTCGACCGCCCCTCCGCCACGCTCTCCGGCGGCGAAGGCCAGCGCATACGCCTCGCCACGCAAATCGGCTCGCAACTGCGCGGTGTGCTCTATGTGCTCGACGAACCATCCATCGGCCTCCACCCGCGCGACAATCAACGCCTGCTCGAAACGCTTTCGGCGCTGCGCGATTTAGGTAACACCGTGCTCGTCGTCGAGCACGACGAGGAGACTATCCGACGCGCCGACTATGTTGTCGATTTAGGCCCCGCTGCTGGCGCACACGGCGGCGAAGTGGTTGCGGCGGGCACGCCCGAAGAGGTCGCCTGTAATTCGGAATCAGTGACGGGACTATACATCTGCGGCGCTCTCTCCATCGAAGTGCCTGGCGAGCGTCGCACGCCCAACGGAGCCAACGTCGTCGTGCGCGGTGCAAGCGCCAACAATCTCAAAGACGTGGACGCGAAGTTTCCGCTCGGTCTGCTGACAGTCGTGACGGGCGTCTCCGGTTCGGGCAAGTCAACGCTCGTCGAAGACATTCTCTATCGTGCGCTCGCGCGGCACATCAACGGCTCGATGGAAGAACCCGGCGCGCATGAGTCGATTGAAGGATTGGAGCACGTCGATAAGGTGATTGAGATTGACCAGTCGCCCATCGGTCGCACACCGCGTTCCAACCCCGCGACCTACACAGGACTCTTCACTCCCATCCGCGAACTCTACGCCATGCTGCCCGAATCGCGCGAACGCGGCTACAAACCTGGTCGCTTCTCCTTCAACGTTAAGGGCGGACGCTGCGAAGCCTGCGAAGGCGACGGCATGAAGCGCATCGAAATGAACTTCCTGCCCGACGTGTATGTGCTCTGCGATGTCTGTCGCGGCGCGCGTTACAATCGCGAAACGCTGTCGGTCAAATACAAAGGCAAGTCGATTGCCGAGTTGCTCGACGCGACCGTCGAAGAAGCCTTGCCGCTTCTCGAAAACATCCCGCAAATCAAACCCAAACTTCAGACGCTTCTCGACGTTGGCCTCGGCTACATCAAACTTGGACAGTCCGCCACTACTCTTTCGGGCGGCGAAGCCCAACGCATCAAGCTCGCGCGCGAACTCTCCAAACGCGCCACGGGTCGCACCATCTACATCCTCGACGAACCGACGACCGGCCTCCATTTCGCCGACGTGCACAAGCTTCTCGACGTGCTGCAACGCCTCGTCTCTCTGGGCAACACCGTCATCGTCATCGAACACAATCTCGACGTTATCAAGAGCGCCGACTACATCATCGACCTCGGCCCCGAAGGCGGCGAAGGCGGCGGTCGTCTTGTCGCCTGCGGCACACCCGAAGAAGTTGCCCGCACCAAGAAGTCGCACACCGGACACGCGCTCCGCCCGCTCCTCAACGGCAACGGCAACAGCAGCAACGGCCACGTGCCTACCGCGCGCCACAACCAGAAGACAGCGACGACCAACGGCAACGGCAAAGCAGGCCGCAAACGCAGAGAGACGGCGTGATGTTATACTCGCGTCGGCACGCAGGTTGATTTCGCTAATCGAAGATGAAGACAGGCATCGGACACGTCGCTGTGCACGGCTCGCAAACACCATCGAGGTGACTCGTTATGCTGAGAAGATTCGTTTTGCCGGGTCTGTTAGTTCTTCTATTTTTCGTGCAGGCGGCGGCGAGTCAGAAGTCGCCTACGCTCACGCCCGTCCCTTCCGACGACAAGCAGAGCGCCCTCATTCGTGAAGGCGTCGCGTTGCACGACCACGGCGATTACGACGGCGCGATAAGTAAGTATCAGCAAGTTTTGAGCGAGAACCCCGACAACGTGACGGCTCTCTACGAGATGGCCTACGCCCACTCGATGAAGAAGGACTATCGCAAAAGTTTGGAGATTGCGACGCGCGGCGCGCAGTATAAATCCGATCTGCTGGTGATGTTTTATCTAGCCATCGGCAATAGTCTCGACCAACTCGGCGAGCCGAAAAAGGCGGTCGAAGTTTACAAGTCGTCCATCAAACAGTTTCCCGCCCAAGCGATGCTTCATTACAATCTCGCCGTCACCTATCTCAATCTAAAGAAGCCGGAAGATGCGAGAAAGAGCCTCAAGACAGCCGTCATGCTCAACCCTAAGCACCCGACGAGCCACCTCCTGCTCGCCATCAACTTCTTCGATCAGGGCTATAAAACTCCCGCCTTATTCGCGGCGGCGCGTTTCCTTGTGCTCGAACCGAAGACCCCGCGCTCCGACGCTGCTATCAAGTTGGTGAAGGAAGTTTTGCGCGGCGGCGTGAGCGCAGGCAATAAGCCGAACGAGATAAATATCTCCGTCAACATGGATGCCAAAAAAGACGAGGGCGATTTCGGCACTATCGAATTGATGCTCGGACTCACAAAGGTCGGCAGTCAGACGGACAAGAACAAGGAGAAGACTGAAATCGAGCAACTCGTCGAGCAGGTCGAGACGGTTTTGTCGCTCGTCGCCGAAAACGACCCGAAGAAAAATTCATCCTTCTTCGTTCACAAGTATTACATCCCGTACTTCGTCGAACTCAAACAGAAAGGGTTTGTCGAGCCGTTTGTCTACCACACGTTTCAGAGAAGCAACCTCCCCGGCGTCAACCAGTGGATTACGGAACACAGCGGACGAGTTATGCAATTTCTCGCGTGGTCTAATAAATACGACTGGCCGAAGGCCGAATAGAAGTAATCGACCACGCACGATTTATGATTGAACGCATCACATCCATCGTCGCTGACAGCATCGAAGTCAAGCGGCATTACTTTGCAGAACACGCGCGTGAAATCGTTGACGCGGCGGAGTTGATTGCCGACTCGTTTCGCGCGGGCGGTAAACTTTTGTTGTGCGGCAACGGCGGCTCGGCGGCGGACGCGCAACACGTCGCAGGCGAATTCGTTAACCAGTTTCTACGCAAAGACAGACGCGCATTGCCCGCGCTCGCACTGACGACCGACGGCGGCGTCTTGACCTGCATCGCCAACGACACGGGTTTTGAAAGAATCTTCGCGCGACAGGTGGAAGCATTCGGGCTGCGTGGCGACGTGCTGCTGGCGATTTCGACTTCGGGCAATTCGGCAAACGTCGTCGCCGCTATCTCAGAAGCGCGACGCGCGGGCATGAGGGTCGTCGGCTTACTCGGACGTGACGGTGGCCGCATCGGCGCGGTGTGCGACATCGCGCTCGTCGTGCCCAGCGACGATACGCAGCGCATACAGGAGACGCACAACCTCGTCGGCCACATCCTCTGCGATTTGGTCGAGCGCCTGCTCTTTCCCGCCGACGGCTAAATTTACTTAATGAACATTCAACAGGATGGATAGGATAAAAACTTGCAGGATAGACAAGATGTGCGATGGGGATAAGGTTAAAGGGGAAAGGGGAAAGGGGACAGAAACGTATCAAGCGACAGAATAGAAAAACGTCTTTTCCTTTTCGCCTTTGTCTCTATCCTGTTTGTCCCGTCCGCTTTTTATCCTGTCTATCCTGTGAATTCTTGTTTTGAAGGAGCAGACCAAAAACGTGTCTATCTACGAGGACGACGTGCGACCACTCGAATTGGAAGGCGTGAACACGTATCCTCTCGCGTCGCGTCCGAGCAAGGTTGCCGTGGAGGATTTCGCGCGCCCGTTTGCAGAGACGGCGACGCTGCGAGACTTCCTCGACACGTTGCCTAACATCCTCGCTGTGCGTTCCTTGCGTCAACTCGCCACGCAGATGCGTCGTGCACGCGCGCTCAAGAAGCCCATCATCTGGGGCATCGGCGGCCACGTCATCAAGACTGGACTCGCGCCTCTGATTGCGAATCTGTTGGAGCGCGGTTACGTGTCGGCTATCGCAGCAAACGGCTCGGTGCTGGTACACGATGCGGAGATTGCGTTGGTCGGTTCGACCTCCGAGGATGTCGATGCGAGTCTGGGCGCGGGCGCGTTCGGCGCGGCGGAGGAGACTGGTAAATTTTTGAACGAAGCGGCGCGCGTCGGCGCGCGCGACCATCTGGGACTCGGCGAAGCGTTGGGCAGAACGCTCGCAGAGATGGAGCCGCCGCACGCGCATCTCTCTCTGCTGTGCGCCGCCTACGCCGCGCGCGTGCCCTTCACCGCGCATCTCGCCATCGGCGCAGACATCGCGCACTTTCATCCCACCGCCGACGGCGCAACGCTCGGCGCGACCACCCACACCGATTTTCGTCTCTTTGCCGAACTCGTCCGACGCATGAACGGCGGCGGCGTTTATCTCAACATCGGTTCGGCGGTCATCCTTCCCGAAGTCTTTTTGAAAGCCGTCACGCTCGTACGCAATCTCGGACACCCGCTCGCTGATTTCACGACCGCCAACTTCGATTTCATTCAATCCTATCGCCCACTCACCAACGTCGTCCGCCGCCCTACAACCAGCGGCGATGCCCACGGTCGCGGCTACTCCATCACAGGCCACCACGAACTCACCATCCCTCTCCTCGCCGCCGAACTTCTCTGCCGCACAACCGAACCTTGATTCCGAACACTTAAAAACACCTCAGTCATACTTCAAAACAACCTACTTGACAGCTTACGCAAAGCGTCTTATCCTACGCCTACCTGAAATTGAAAATGAATTTCAATGTCTTCCCAAAATTCGAGATTTCAGGCGTATAACGCTCTTAATTCACTCTACTATTCCTTCTGAAAGGGTTTTTATGTTGAAAAGAACTTGCCCGGGCGTCTCCGGCGTTCGCCTGTCCTCTCGCTCGACGAAAGTCGTCGGGTTGTCGCTGCGGATTGCGTTGATGGTATTTGCGTCGGCGTGGGGCGTTGCGGCTCAAACGAGCCATCCGTCGGTGTCGGGTCGCGTGCTCGACCAAAACAACGCGGCTGTCAGCGACGCGCGCGTGACGTTGAGACAGACCACGACGGAGATTGAACGCACCGCGACGACCGACGCACTCGGCGCGTTCTCTTTCGATAATTTGACGCCGGGCAATTACCGTCTATTTGCTGGCAGTACTGGTTTTACGGGCGCGTCAGAGCAGATTTCGCTCTCGACGGGCGAACGTCGCAACGTGGACATCGTGCTCGCAGCGGGACTGTTGGCCGAGGAGGTTGTCGTCACGTCTTCGTACATCGTAGGGACTTCCGAATCGGTCGAGCGCATTCCGGGTTCGGTCGAAGTTGTGAGCCAGAAAATGCTTGAGACGAGCCGCGTCTTCACATCATCGGAGGCGCTCAGGAAAGTGTCTGGCATCAACGTGCGCGACGAAGAGGGTTTCGGTCTGCGTCCCAACATCGGCATACGCGGCCTCAATCCGACGCGCTCAAGCAAAGTGCTCCTGCTCGAAGACGGCATCCCTCTGACCTACGCGCCCTATGGCGACAACGCTTCTTACTATCATCCGCCCATCGACCGTTTTGATTCCATCGAAGTGGTCAAGGGTTCGGGACAGATTCTCCACGGGCCGCAGACGGTCGGCGGCGTCATCAACTACATCACGCGCACTCCGCCCGCCAAACGCTCCGGCTTCGTCACGCTCACAGGCGGCACACGCGACTATTTCAACGGACACCTCAACTACGGCGGCACGTGGCGCAACACCGGACTGCTCTTTGACTACACGCGCAAGCAGGGTGAGGGCGCACGCGCGAACACGCGTTCCGGCCTCAACGATTTCAATTTCAAATCGGTCACGACCATCGGCTTGAAACAGGCACTCACCTTCAAGTTTAACTACTACGGCGAAGATTCCAACGTCACTTATTCCGGTCTGACCGAAGCAGAATACCGCGCTGACCCGCGCCAGAATTTCTTTCGCAACGACTACTTCTACGGCGACCGCTACGGCGCATCCGTCGCGCACGCCTACGTCTTCAACAGCAATGCCGTCTTGACCACCAACCTCTACGGCGCTTTCTTTCGTCGTCACTGGTGGCGACAGTCGAGCAATTCCAACGAGCGTCCCAATCTCCTGTTCCAACCGGGCAACGCTAACACCGACGCCGATTGCCGCAGCTTCGCTGATTTGAACACGACCTGCGGCATACAGGGGCGTCTGCGCCAGTATCATTTCATCGGCGTCGAACCGCGTCTGCATCTCACACACAAACTTTTCGGCATCAACAACGACGCCGAGTTCGGCTTCCGCGCACACTTCGAGACGCAGGAGCGACGACAGGAGAACGGCGACCTGCCGACTTCGCGCACGGGTCGTCTCGTCGAAAACAACGAACGCCGCAACGTCGCCTATTCGGGCTTCGCCCAGAATCGTTTCATCTTCGGCGACGTGACCATCACGCCCGGCCTACGCATCGAACACATCCGTTTCGAGCGCACCACGCGCCCGACCGACATCTCCAACGTCTTCGCTATCGGCAGAACCGAATTGACGCAACTTGTGCCCGGACTTGGCGCGTCCTACACGCCTTCCGCCAAGCTGACTATTTTTGCAGGAGTGCATCGCGGCTTCGCCCCGCCGCGCACGGAAGACATCATCAACACAACGGGCGGCACCGTCGAACTCGACCCCGAACTCAGTTGGAATTATGAAGTTGGCGTCCGCTCCGCACCGTTCGACGGCGTGCGACTCGAAGCGACCGCCTTCCGCATGGATTACGAAAATCAAATCGTGCCTGCGAGCCTCGCGGGAGGCGTCGGCGCAACGCTGACCAACGGCGGCGAGACGCTCCAACAGGGTTTTGAACTGACGGGACGCATCGATACGGGCGCGCTCCTGAAATCGCCGCACAACTTTTACGTGCGCGCCGCATACACTCTTCTGCCCGTCGCCGAATTTCGTGGCACGCGTCTCAGTAGCATCACACTGGCGGGCGGCGTCCGTCCGAGCGTCACGGGCAATCGTCTACCCTATGCGCCCGAACATCTCCTGAACGCGACGCTTGGCTACTCGAACCCGCGCGGCCTCGATGCGCTGCTCGAAGCCAACTACGTCGGCAGCCAGTTCAGCGACGACCTCAACACCTTCGACCCGACGCCCAACGGTCAACGCGGACTCGTCCCCAGTTATACGGTCTGGAACGCGACCACCAACTATCACGCCGAACGTCTGCACACGATATTCTTCGTCTCGGTCAAGAATCTCTTTGACCGCACCTACATCGTTGACCGCTCGCGCGGCATTCTGCCGAGCAGCCCGCGCATCGTGCAGGCCGGTCTCAAGTACAACTTCTGAACTCGAACGCGAGAAGCAGACGATGGGCGACGCGCACACTGGATGCACGTCGCCCCTTTCTATTTCTTGAAGCGAATTGTGTACTTCGATTTCAGAGATTAGAGCGAGTGGCGCGGCATGCGCGTCGATTATCTTTTCTTGTGTTCGTGCGTATCCCCGTTGGCTAGGTTATAATCCACGAACACGTCACAGCAAAATTTCGGCAGGGGTGTTTGAAGTTCGATTAAACGTAAATCAAGAGGGGAATCTAAAACTAATGGATGTAGAGAAACTGGATTATTTTCGCGGCATATTGTTGGCAGAACTGCGTCGGCACACGGAGAACGTCCGTGAGAATCAGGCCGATGCGCTTGAGATGGGCGCGTCCGACGACGGCGTTAAGGATGCCGCCGACATGTCGCTGCACGATGTCAATCAGGAACTCGAACTGCGCCTGAGCGAGCGCGAGTCGCAGATGGTTGCCGACATCGACCAGGCGCTACTGCGTATCGACGAAGGCAGCTATGGAACCTGCGCCAAGTGCGGCAAAGAAATTCCCGAAGCACGCCTCAAAGCCGTCCCCACCGCACGCTACGACGCCGAATGTCAGACCGCCCTCGAAGCCCGTCAGGGTTTGGACGAAACATCCACACTTTAATTGCGGAATGCAGAATGCGGAATGCAGATTGAAAGACACAATGCTTTCAATCTGCATTCGCATTTTTAGCATCCCGCATGTTTGACGGAACAGAACATCTGCATTCCACATTCCGCAATTGAAAGAATCCGCAATCCGAAATTCCGCATTCCGCAATCGCTAGGCTTTGGGGTGCGTTTTGTCGTAGACCTCTATTAGTTTTTCCATCGAGACGTGGGTATAGATTTGCGTGGTCGAGAGACGCGCGTGGCCGAGTAGTTCCTGGATGTCGCGGAGGTCTGCGCCGCTGTCGAGAAGGTGTGTGGCGAAGGAGTGGCGCAAGCTATGGGGGCTGATGTTGTGGATGCCCGCGCATATTTCAATGTACTTATCGACCATGCGACCGACGGAGCGCGTGGTGATGCGCGTGCCCTGATAGTTGAGAAAGAGGGCTTCGGATTCGCGTTCGGCAAGCGGCGCGTTTTGCAGGAAACTCTGGCGCACGGGCAGGTAGTTGACGATTGAGTGGAGCGCGGGTTCGCCGAACGGGACGATGCGTTGCTTGCGACGTTTGCCTGTGACTTTGACGAGTTTGTTTTTGTAGTCGATGTCGCGTAGGTCGAGTTTGGTTAGCTCTGAGACGCGCATGCCCGTGCCGTAGAGTAGTTCGAGGATGGCGCGGTCGCGGCGGCCTAAATCAGTTTCGATGTCGGGCGTTTCGATGAAGCGAATCATCTCTTCGACGGAGAGATGCGAGGGCAGTTTCTTTTCCAGTCGCGGCGTAGAGACGAGTTTCGCGGGGTTCATCTCGACGACGCCTTCGCGGATGAGAAACTGAAAGAAGGTGCGAAGCGCGGCGAGTTTGCGTGCAATCGAACTCTTTTTCTTTTGCGCGGTGTGGAGCGCGGAGAGCCATTCGCGAATCGTGATGTGGTCAATCTGCTTGATGTCGAGTTCGCGCCGCGCGCCTGTTTGAGGGTCGGCGGGCGCGAGATGGTCGTGGAACTGTCCGAGGTCGATGGCGTAGTTGCGAAGCGTGTGCTCGCTGACGTTGCGCTCGTAGCGCAGGTGTTCGAGGAATTGTGCGAGTAGTTGCTCCATAGGTGGTGAATGGTAAATGGTAAATGGTAAATGGTAAATAGAAAAAACTGATTTTATCTATTCACCATTTACCATTCACTATTTACGAGTTTTCAGCCTTTCGGCGAGTAGTAGCCGCGACGCGTGCGGACGCGCAGGTTGGGTTGCGTGACGACGCGCAGAGAGAAGATGTGGAAGCGACCGTCGCGGCGTTCGTTCGCGGGGTAATAACTCAGGACGTACTGCTCCGCGAGGTCGGCGGCGACGTGTGCGAAAGCAACGTCGAGGTCGGGGATGCTCTTGGGCGCGTAGACCGCGCCGCCCGTCTGCGAGGCAAACTCCTGTAGGCGACGCTCGGCGACGAGGTTGCGGAGGTTGGCGTTGTCGCTGTGTCCGGTCTGGATGGCGAAAAACTGGCAGTCGGCGGCGAGCATGCGGCGCAACGTCTCGTCGAATGAATCGACTTGGCTGGTCGTTTCTACACCGTCGGAAACGGCGATGATAACTTTGCGTCCCTGATGCGGACGGAGGTATTCGCTGGCCTGTATGAGCGCATCGAAGAATGAAGTCGCGCCTTCGGGATGGGGAAAACGTTCGACGGCGCGGACGAGTGCGGGAACATCGTTGGTCAGAGGACGGATGAGCGTCGGTTCGGTGGAGATGGCGTAGAGCGATGCCTGGTCGATGGGACGCATGACGCGACGGAAGAAACGTATCGCCGCCAGTTTTTCAAACTCGCGCGCCGGAGCCATGCTCTGACTGTTGTCAAAAAGCACGGCCATGCGGACGGGAGTCTCGGCGCGACTGATGTCGCCGATGGGTCGCACCTCGCCGTCAACACGCAACTCGAAATCCTTCAGCCCCAGATTCGTGACCGCCTTTCCCTGCCCGTCAATCACCGACGCCGGAACCGGAACGAGATTCGAGTTGACGCGAACAACTTCGTCATCATCCACCACTTCCTCATCACTCGTCTGTCCCGGCGCAGTTTGCGCGGGTGCGGGCGAAGGAGTGGTCGTCGGCGTCGTGCTCGTTGTTGTCGTCGTGCTCGACGGAAGGCTCTGGACTGTCACAGTGGTCTGCGGCGTAGGTTGCGGCAGCGGCGTCGTCTGTGCGTTATCCGGTGTTGCGGATGTCGATGGCGTGGGGGACGGTGTGACGCCGACGGTGCGTGGCCGCGCGGCGGGAGTCGTGGGGGTGGCGCGCGGCGCGGGCGTGGAAGCGCCAGACGAGGGCTGTTTGCGGCGACCCGATTGCGCGCCGACGAGCGCGGAGGATGCCACCAATGTTGCGACAAACAGCAACGCGAGAACGAGCCGGACGCCGGAGAGATGCAGGCGAGGCGTGTGCGTCGATGTTTGAGAGGGATGGTGGAGGGGCGTCCTCATCGTCTTCATGTGGCGGCGACGAGGTTGCGTGGCGCGGCGTCGCGCGGGTTGAGTAGTTGAAGCCAGTTGTCCCATTCTGTTAATGCTAGTTCGACCTGTCGTTGATGTCGTTCGCGCTTTTTGCGGACGCGTCGCCGCTCGTCTTCGGGGAGCGGTTCGAGCAGCGCGAACGTGATGTTGACGGGCTGATAGTTGTCAGTCTTCGCGCCGGAGACGTAGCGTGCGAGCGCGCCCGTCGCGGTTCCGACAGGCGCTTGGACGAGTTCGCTTCCCTTCACACGCCGCGCCGCGTTGAGTCCGGCGAGCCAGCCCGTCGCCACCGATTCGACGTAGCCCTCGACGCCGCTAATCTGTCCGGCAAAAAAGATGTCCGGTCGTTCGCGCATCTGCAACGTCGGCGCGAGGACGCGCGGCGCGCAGATGTAAGTATTACGATGAATCTGCCCGTACTGCAAGAATTCCGCCGCTTCGAGCCCCGGAATGAGACGAAGCACGCGCGCCTGTTCGCCGTAACGTAGATGATTCTGGAAGCCTACGAGGTTGTAGGCGTCGGCCATCAAATTCTCCTGCCGCAACTGTACGACGGCGTATGCCTCGCGCCCCGTTCGCGGGTCTGGAAGGCCGACGGGTTTCATCGGCCCGTAGCGCAGAGTATCGACGCCGCGCCGCGCCAGTTCCTCAATCGGCAGACACGACTCGAACCAACGCGTCTCCTCGAAACGTTGCAGCGGCACGCTCTTGGCTTCCAAAAGTGCTTCATAAAAACGCGCGTATTCCGCCTCGTCGAAAGGACAGTTAATGTAGTCGTCGCCGCCTTTGCCGTAGCGCGCGGCGCGAAATGCGATGTCGTAGTTTATTGAATCGGCGGCGACGATTGGCGAAATCGCGTCATAGAAATAAAGCTGCGTGTCGCCCGTGAGACGCATAATCTCTGCGGCGAGCGCGTCGGAGCAGAGCGGCCCGGCGGCGACTATGGTCACGGCGGCTGCGGGTATCTCGGTCAACTCTTCGCGCACCAGAGTGATGAGGGGATGCGCCTCGATGCGTTCCGTAATCAAGGACGCGAAACGGTGTCGGTCAACCGCGAGCGCCGCGCCCGCCGGAACGCGCGTCTCTGCCGCGACATCCATGACAAGCGAACCGCCGCGCCGCAACTCCTCCTTCAAAAGATACGGCGCAGTTCCCGGCTCGTCCGACTTCAACGAATTGGAGCAGACAATCTCCGCCAACTTGTCGCTACGGTGCGCGGGCGTCTGCCGCACTGGACGCATCTCGTAGAGACGCACACGCGCTCCCGCACGCGCCGCCTGCCACGCCGCCTCCACCCCCGCAAACCCGCCGCCGATAACCACTACTTCATTCATAATTCTCTATTCAATTCTTACAAAGGACGACGAAAACCGGTTAGCCTTCGTCGTCCTTTGTGATGAACTCTCTTTGACTAGGTGACCTGCCGTTGTTCTTCTGACGACCTGCTTGCCGCGACGAGAGAATCAGGGAGTCTCTTCTTCGCCCGTCTGCGAGGCATCGGGTGGATGCGGCACGTCCGTGTCCATCGCCGCCGCCGATTCCTGTTCAGCGACGAGTTCGTTGTCCTGATTGTCTCTTGCCGTGGCGTCGTTGTTGCCGCCGCCCTTCGCCGACGCTTGGCCGCCGCTCGCGTCGGTCGTCTCCTGACCCGCTTCTCTCTGTTGTGACATCGCTTCTCGCTCCTTGATAAGTTTAACCGGAGGGCATCTTGAACCGCCGCGCGTTATCTCACTTGCGTCCTTTTTTGCCCGCGCCCTTTTTGCCAGCCGCGCTCTTGAGGGTCATTTTTGCGGCGTCCTTGTGGGTGCCGCGTTTCTTGGCGGAACTCTTTCCGGCGGCAGCGTTACGTCCTGTGCCGCCCGACTTGAGCGTCAACTCAGGTGACGATTTTCTCGCGGTCTTTCCGGCGGCTGTTTTCTTCGCAGCACTCTTACCCGCCGCACCTTGCTTGGTGGCAGCCGTCTTCGTTGCGCCACGCTTGGCCGTGCTCCGGGCTGTTGCGGGTCTGCGCTGCTCTTTGGAGTCGGCCTTTCGTGCCTGCCCCTTTGCTGCGGCTTTGGCGGCCTTCTTCGCCGCGCCTTTTTTACCCGACTGACCGACAGCCGTGCCGCCTTCGGACTGAGTTTGTTTCTCCTTCTTGCGTCTTACTTTCTCTTTCACGTCGGCCATCAACTGTTGGATTCTCTCGGCCTCCGTCTGTGGAGTTTGCACCTCGCCCTCGCGTTCTTGTTGCTGCTCCTGCTGCTGCGCGAAACGCTGCCGCTCCTCCTCTGTGATGGCTCCTTTATTCTGCGTAAACTCAAACTCGTTGAGATGTCCGCCGCCCACTTTGTACTGGTCTTGGTTCTCTTTCCAATCCTTTGGCATCGGCTTGCTTTCCTCCTCTAGTACGTGTGCATGAAAGACGCCTGCTTGACACGACGCGCGGCATCTTCGTATAGTTTTGGCTCCAACAAAGCCGCCTTAGCTCAGTTGGTAGAGCGTCTGATTCGTAATTAGAAGGTCGTCGGTTCAACTCCGACAGGCGGCTCCATTAAATTTCAAAAACGCGCGGCCACCAACTCCGGTGGCCGTTGTTGTTTTCAAACGACCATGACAACAAACGCCGCTTCGAGCGACCGAAAACGGACATGATTGTTGTTTCATCTCGCCGCAGAGTCTAACACATCAACCGTAACCCCGACGCAAGCAAACGAAGGCATAGACGTGCGACGCCGTGAGACGAGCGTTGTGTTGGGGTGTGTGGTGGTTGAGGCGCGCTTAGCGACGTTGCCGCGTGTTCTTTTCTTCGTCGGCGCGTGCGGTTGGCGGATTGGAAGATTGGGCGTGTGGCTCGACATCGCGCAGGAGTGCAACCGTGTCGCGGATGCGCCCGGCGAGATGTTCGATGGTTTCGACGCGGCGGCGTGCGCTGTCGCTTAGATTTTCGCGCAGGAGCAGTTGCGACTGGCCGAGCAGTCCGGTCAGAGGATTGTTGATTTCGTGTCGGACGCGTGCGGCGAGTTCGGCGACTTCCAGCAGTCGCGCCTCGTAGGCGGCGATTAAGCGACGCTCGTTTTCGTCCCCGTCCGGTTCGTTCCGGGCGAGGCGCAATTTGTCTTTGGTCATCGTGTGGCAACCCCTTTGTGAGTTTTTGAGGAAGCGACGCGTTGGAGCAGCGGCGGCCAATTCCCTACGCATCTAAGGATGGCGATTAACCTCCTCTCCATTGTGCGCCCGACCATATTCGGAGAGCAAGAATAAACTTCATTTCAAAACTTACCACCCGTGCACCGAAACACCGAGACGGGCAAAAGGTAAAACGCAAAAGGCAAAAAGTATCTACGCGTCTTCATTTTCACCTTTCGCCTTTTTACTTTTTCCCTTTCGTCTTTGCGCCTGATTCCGTCTTGAAACGGATTCCAAACGTCCGCGCGCGGGCGGCGGGCATGATATGATTCGGGCGTGTCGAACGAACTCCAAGCCCTTGTGATTGACGACGAGCCGACGGTGCGCGATTTCGTCTCCGAGGTATTGCGCGAGGGCGGCTGGCAGGTTAGGGAAGCCGAGACCGCCGAGCATGCCTTCGAGATGCTGCGCGAACATCATTGGTCGCTCGTCTTCTGCGATGTCATGCTCGGCGGCGCAGACGGTTTCGCCGTCTTGCGTCGTTTTGCCGCGGAGCAACCGCGCGTCAAAGTGGTTTTGATGACGGGTCACGGTTCCGCCGTCGGTGCGCTGGATGCGACGGCCTTCGGTGCTTATGATTATCTACTCAAACCCTTCGGCCTTCACGAAGTACAAAAAATCTCCGACGCCGTACGCCTGCAAATCGAGCGACGCCGCGCACGTCGCCGCGACGCTGCGCGCGAGGAGGCCGCGCGTCCGCCCGTCTACACTTCCGACATCGACCTCGTCGGGCGCAGCAGCGCGTTTCTCGAAGTGATGAAACTCGTCGGGCGCGTCGCGCCGACCAATCTGCCAGTCCTGATTACGGGCGAGAGCGGTACGGGCAAAGAACTCGTCGCACGCGCCATCCATCGTCGCAGCGCACGCACCGCCAATGCTTTCGTCGCCGTCAATTGCGGCGCGATTCCTTCGGAGTTAATCGAATCCGAACTCTTCGGACATGTGCGCGGTTCGTTCACGGGCGCGGAGCGCGACCGTCGCGGGCTATGGGAGGAGGCCGACGGCGGCACGGTCTTTCTCGACGAAATCACCGAGACGACACACGGCTTTCAAGTCAAACTTCTGCGCGCTTTGCAGGAGGGTGAGATTCGACGCGTCGGGGCAAACCGCGTGCAGTACACGGACGTGCGCGTCATCGCGGCGACCAACCGCCACGTCGAAGACGAGGTTGGCGCGGGACGTTTTCGTCAAGACCTTCTCTATCGACTCAACGCCGTCACCATCTACCTGCCGCCCCTGCGCGAACGACGCGAAGACATTCAACCGCTCGCGCGTCGTTTCGCAGAACGCGTGCGCCCCGCAGGCGGCGACGCAGCGGTCACCTTCACGCCCGAAGCCGTCGAACTGCTCGAAGGCTACGATTGGCCGGGCAATATCCGCGAACTGGAAAACGCGGTGGTGCGTGCCGTCGCGCTCTGCGACCACCACGTCCGCCCCGAAGACCTCCCCGAACGTATTCGTCGCCACGCCTCCGAAGAAGACAGGACGGAAGCCGCGCCCGCTGCCATCAACGCAACTCTCGAAGAACCGTCGGCCACAACGGCGACATCAGCGACGGCGACATCAACGACGGCTACATCAGCGACGACGGGCAACAACGCTGTCGCCGCGTCCTCCGCATCAACCGTTGAAGAATGGCCGCCGCTTGCCGAAATCGAAGGCCGCTACGTGCGCCGCGTCCTCGAACACACGCGCGGCAACAAACAGGCGGCGGCACGTCTCCTCGGCGTTGACCGCAAAACCCTCCAACGCATGATTCAACGCCACCATCTCGAAACCAAAAACCGCTCAGATTCCTAAACCAGACCTCGCTCCCTTTTACTGCGTCAGAAAATTTATCCGCCCGCCCACGACGCGCACACAACCGCCGGACTTGACAGAGACGCGGCGAATGAGAAAAACTGTAAGCCTCTTTGGGAGATGGTGAAATGGCATCACACCTGACTCTGGATCAGGCTTTCTAGGTTCGAGTCCTAGTCTCCCAGTTACTTTCGAGGGTTCTGAAACTTCAAACTTTCAGAACCCTTTCTCGTTGGCGGCAAACACCTGCGAGGATGCGATTTCGGCTCGTCGCGCTTGATGAATCACGCAAAAGCCATGCTGTTTCAAGTCAGTGCGAAGACTGCGAACAGTTGCGTCTGCGCTTCGGTGGGTGTCGTGTTTCGGGTCAGTTTGGAGTCAGTTTGACTATGCCGGAAAGAGGCGAAAATGGCGGGAGATTCGCGTGTTTTTGTCAGAATCGACATACAACCAAAAGGCTCTTTATCGAATCTTATATGCTCGTTTGACAAACTTCCCTCTGGACATTCACAATAGCAATTGAAGATTGGCTTGCTCGTCGTCTTCATGCCATTCAGGCGCGTAAAAGAAACAAAACTTGATAGCGTTGACGTTTGAAATTAGCGAGTTAATTTGAACGTCCGGGTTTTTCTGAATAGTGCCGTCCCCCATTCATTTCACGTCATCAATAACCGACGCTGACCAAAAGGGCGTCCGAGTCTTTGGAGGGTATCCTATGAGCTTTAACCGTTCCCCCCTACGCACCGGCATCGCAACCCTAGTCACAATCTTCGCTTGGACAATCCTCGCCGTCGCGCAAGAGCAGGCAGTGCCGTCGCAGCAGCAGGATGTCGCCTCAAAAATCCGCATCAAAAACTTCGGGCAGATGGACCAGCGTTTCTATCGCGGCGGACAGCCCAAAGAACAAGATTACAAAGACCTCGCCGCCATCGGCATCGCGACCGTGATTGACCTCCGCGACGACCCGACCGAATACGAGAAGCGGGAAGTGGAAGCTGCCGGAATGCGCTACGTGCACATGCCGATGATTGCCAAAAAATATCCCGAACAACAACAGGTCGAAGCTTTCCTCAAACTCGCCAACGACCCCGCGACGGGCAAGTTTTTTGTTCACTGCGCGGGCGGACGACATCGGACAGGCGCGATGGGCGCGGTTTATCGCTTCACAAATTACGGCTGGAATTTCGATCAGGTTTACAAAGAGATGAAGCAGTACGACTTCTACACGCGCTTCGGACACGGCGACTTCAAGAAGTTCGTCGAAGACTACTGGACACGTATCCAGACGCACAGCGCATCCAATACTCCCATCTCCACCGCAGACGCGTCAGCTGCCGCAACGGCGTTGCACGCCAATCAATAAGCACGACCCTTACCCTTCAAAAACAAACGTTAAGGCCGCTCCAAACATCGAGCGGCCTTTCTTGTTTTCGTCAAACCCCGCTGCCTGCCCGACCAAAATCCGTTCGATTCAAAACAGATTCTTGCACTCAAGCGTCACGCGTCGGTTTCAGTAAAAAATTACGTGTAGATGGACGGAACCTTTTTCTGGCTCCAGACGATGCTGTCGATGTTTTCGGGGTCGAGGGAGAATATCTCGCGGCTCAAGGTGTCGGTGCTGGTCAGGAGACTGACGTTGACGTGATAGACGATTCTTCCCATCGGCTCGTCGGCGTCTTCACGGTCAATCTCGCGGAGTTCAAAGTTGAGACGATGTTTTCTCAAGATGCGACGGAGAATCCGATTGGTGCCGTCAACCTGCCGCGTCGTAATCGTTATCTCCATCGAACGAAATGCCTGCGAGGGTTCGTAGTATTCGAGCACCCAGAGCACGACAAGCACAAACAGGCAGAGCACGACCGCCACTTCCCAGTGTCCGACGCCCGTCGCAAGTCCGATGGCAAGACTTACGAGAAGCACCGTAATCTCTTTCGGGTCGCTGATGTTGGTGCGGAAACGAACGAGCGAAGCGGCGGCGAAGATGCCGAAGGCGCGTGCCGCGCTATCGCCGACGACCATCATCAAAGCGGACGCCACGACGGCGAGCAATATCTGCGTCTGCGCCACGTAGGGGTTGCGTTGAAACATCGACGTGCGTTTGCGCGGGCGGTAAGCCAAGAGCGTCGCCAACAACACCGCCAACACGAACCGCACGGTTATCCTCGCCGCAATCAATCCCCAATTCTCGTCCGCGCCTTGCACCGGAGCGGCCTCCCCACCGTCAAAAAGCTGCGAGAAGAAAGACTCGCCTCCACGCCGTGCGGGCGCGGTCTGAGCGGCTTGTGTCTGTGTCGGCTCGTCGGACGGCGGGCTGACGGGTAGCGGCGCGTCATCGCGCGCACGCACGTCGGTTGTGGGTGGAGTGGAGTCGGCGTTCTGCGAATCGTCGGCGCGCTGCTGTGCGGCGACGTTTGATTCTTGCGTCGCGAGTCTGTCCGCGCGGCGACCGGAGAGGTAATAAGAGGCCCATCCACTGATAGCGAGGACGAGCACGAAGGTCACGATGAGAACAATGGTTTGTTTCTTCATGCCGCGATGTCGATTCGATTGTCCCTGTGCTTAAAGTTTGACGGACGACTCTGACACTACTGCTGCTGTCCGACCATTCTCGCCCTCGACGGAAGTTCGACCAGTTCTCTGGTTCTCGCGCGGACGGCATCCGTCAGAATGCTTACTTCGGCGGGCGTGTAGTTGGCGGCGCGGAAGGCATCGCCGATTTGCTGTTCACTCAATCGCGCAAGCAGGGTGCCGAGCCACTTGGCTTCCTCGACGCGGATGTCGTCGAACAAGTCCTGAGCCTTTCCGCCGTAGTAGAAGAAAACATTCTCGCCTTTGACATCTTCGATGAACGACGATTTGCGGTAGTCTTCAGGGTTATTCCGGCTGCGCGTCAATCGCCAGACGAGGGGCGCGCCGCCGCCAGTCTTACCAAAGGTCGCACCGAGGTCGCTGATAACGTAGCGCGCTTCGTATTGTCCCGTCTGGTCGCTTCTCACCTGAAAGATTTTGTTGTTCTCGTCTTTTATGTCCCAGTTGTTGAGGAGCGCCATCATGACAATTAACCCCTGCAACTCTTTGGTGCCGACGAAAGGGTTCTCTTTCCACGTCCAAGGGTCGAGACGTTCGACGTATTTGGGTCGCGCCTCGAAACGAACGTTGGCGAAGCCGCCGCCCTCGCACGTCTCATCCTTCTTGTCGGGCTTGGGCGCGCCTTCGATGCGAACACACGGGACGAGATAGTTGATTTCCGTATGGTAGCCGATAGCCCACACCAGTCGCACGGCTGCTGTCTCCGATTGCGACTCTCTGCCGAGCTTCGCCACCCATTCATGGTTCGACCCGTCGCGCACGCGAAACTTCTTCGACCAACCACCCTCCTCCTGCTTGATGAAAGTTACTTTTCGCAGGTCGGGCTTCATGGCTTCGCCGCCCGGCCCCAAAAGGAGGTCGCGCGATTCGAGGTCGGTCGGCTCCACCCACAAGACCGGGGTGCCTTTCGGCGCGGGTTTCTGCTTCTTCTTTTTTTTCTCTTCCTGAGCAAACGACGATGACGTGAAACTCAAAATCAGAATGATTGCGACAACGAATGATGCGTGCAGACGTTTGTGTCGAAACATAGTTATCCTCTCAAAAACGTGTGGCCTTGACTCTCAAAATTCATCAGAACATTTGGCGTTATTCGTGCACGTCGATAAAGAACGTTTGGCTATCGAATCTCTCTTCGCCCGCCGCGATGGGGATGCGCTCGTAAGTACCTTCGGGCGTCAGACGCCGTGCCTTCACATTGTCGCGCAGGTATGCAGCGAGGATGACATCCTTCAACTGTTTCTTCAGGTGCGCGTCGTGCACGGGCGTCACGACTTCGACGCGGCGGTCGAGGTTGCGCGACATCCAATCGGAACTGCCCGTGTAGAGTTCTTCGTCGCCGCCGTTGGCGAAATAGTAGAGACGGCTGTGCTCAAGGAAACGACCGACGACGCTGCGGACGGTAATCGTCTCGGAGAGTCCGGCGACGCCGGGACGCAGCATGCAGACGCCGCGCACAACGAGGTCGATGGGCACACCCGCCTGCGACGCTTCGTAGAGCGCGCGAATAATTTTCGTGTCGGCGAGACGGTTAATCTTGGCGGCGATGCGTGCGGGACGACCCGCGCGTGCGTGCGCCGTCTCGCGTTCGATGAGCGCGGTCATGCGCTCGCGTAGATTGACGGGCGCAACCAGCAGTTGACGGTATTCCTTCTGCCGCGAAAACCCCGTCAGGAAGTTGAACAAATCCGTCGCGTCGGCGCCGATTTCTTCGTCGGCGGTGAGAAAGCCGAAGTCTGTGTAGAAGGCGGCGGTAGTCGGATTGTAGTTGCCCGTAGCGATGTGGACGTAGCGACGCAATGAGTCGCCTTCGCGCCGCACGACGAGCGCCACCTTGCAATGAATCTTGAGGCCAAGCAGACCGTAGACGACGTGGACTCCCGCCTCTTCGAGACGTTTCGCCCACTCGATGTTGTTCTCCTCGTCGAAGCGCGCCTTGAGTTCGACCACCGCCGTCACCTGTTTACCCTGCTCGCTCGCTTCGATTAACGCCTGCGGGATGGGTGATTTCTGTCCGGTGCGATAGAGGCAGATTTTGATGGCCGCCACGTCGGGGTCGTACGCCGCCGTCTGGATGAAATTGGTGACCGTCGTGTACGAGGTGTAGGGATGATGCAGCAGGATGTCGTGTTGTTTGATGACATCGAAGACTTTTTCAGGCCGTTTGAGCATCAAGGGAATGGTCGCCTTGAATGGCTTGTCTTTCAAGTCCGGCCTGTTGAGCGCATAGAGGCGCATGAGGTCGGCGACGGCCAGAGGGCCGTCGATGACATAAACGTCGTCGCTCGTCAGGTTCATCGACTTGACGAGATAATCAATCATCTCCTGCGGCATGCTGGCGGCGACTTCGAGGCGCACCGCCGACCCGAAACGACGCTCACGCAGCGTCTGCTGCATCATCTGCAAGAGGTCTTTCGCCTCGTCTTCCCTGACTTCGACATCGGCGTCGCGCGTCACGCGAAACTGATGAGGCATGCCCGCCAACATGCGCGGAAACAACGAATCGAGATTGGCGGCAATCAAATCTTCGAGAAAGATATATTTAACTTCGTCGCCCGCCACGCGCACCAGACGCGGCACCATGGGCGGAACTTTGAGACGGACGAAACGCGGCGCGGGCTTGCCCGTCAGAGAGCGCGTGATGCCGTGTTCGGGCATCGGTTCGACCATCAGGCCGAGATTCAGACTCAGCCCGGAGATATTCGGGAACGGGTGGCTTGGGTCAACGGCGAGCGGCGTCAGCACCGGAAAAACTTTCTCGGTGAAAAACTCTCGAAGCGTCTGCTGTTCGGTCGCGTCGAGCGCGTCGAAGGAGGTGATGGTGATGCCTTCCTGTTCGAGTTGTGGCAGGATGTCTTCGCGCACGCAACGCGTCTGCGCGGCAATCATCGGCAACAGACATCTTCTAATCTCATGGAGTTGTTCTTCGGGCGTCATGCCGTCGGGCGTGCGCTCCGAGACGTGCTCGTCGAGCGCCTCCTTGAGTCCAGAGACTCGAATCATGAAAAACTCGTCGATGTTGCTTGAGAAGATGGAGATGAATTTGAGACGTTCGAGAAGCGGTTGCGTCTCGTCGAACGCTTCTTCGAGCACTCGACGATAAAACTCCAACAGGCTCAACTCACGATTAAAGAGTGTGAGTTGCGTGTCCGTCTGTTTGGGCGGGGCGGAGGCGGCATCGGGCGTGTCGCCCGCGCGTCGTGGCTCTTTCGGCACTGGTTGTTTACTGGGTACGATTCTCATTGTTTATTTTTCGCTTGGCTTCGGGTTGCGCTTCGCTTTTCTTCGTCAACTCCGAAACCGCCCAAACGCCCGTCAAACGCGTGCGAGGCGTCGAATTATACTCTTATCTTCTTGAGACTAATACGTTTTCCGATTGTTTTCAGATGCTTCAAAAGGAGCCATCGTCGTCGCATGCGACTGAAAAACCGTTTACGCGACGAGAGATTTGAGAGAGTCCCTGAACAGCATTTTCTCCAAGCAAGCCTTGTTCCCCAATCTTAACACCTTCCCCGAATTTCGACAAAACCTAATCATTACAACACTTGCACTTTCGTCCGGCACGATTGGGGCAGTTCTTTGACGCTTTCGCGTCCCGATTCGATGCTCGCAGACGCACGCCCTCTAGTCGAATTGCGGCGGCAACTGAAAGAACGCTATTGCGCACGCACGTCGCTCACGAAAAGCGACGCCTCCACGTCGCTCCCATCTTTCAACGCGGATTTCGCGCCCAGAATGGTCGCTCCGCGTCGAATATTTGCGTCGTTCGCGCGCCGACGCAAACGATTAACTCTTGACTTTTCGCCGTCGTGTAATAGAGTTGCCTCTCCTGAAATGAAGACGCACCTTGCCGCTTGCGACAACCGAAATCGAGCAATTTGCCGCCGAAATCGTGTGGACTGCCTGACGAATCATGTCTGCGCGGCAACATGCGCGAATGGACGCGTCTCTTTGCGAAAACGGCGCGGCGCTTGTTTCAACTTCTCTCCGTCTCGACGCGGGTGACCGCATTTGCAGCTAAAAGCGAGGCTCACATGACATCTTCTCGACGCGATTTTTTGAAAACTGCGACCCTGACCTTCGGCGCTATCACTCTGCCCACATGGGTTTTTGAAGCTGAAGCGGCGGCGGAGGCGGCGGTTGATAAGAACAAACTGGCCGACATCGCGCTCTCGACCGCCAAACGTCTCGGCGCGTCCTACGCGGACATACGCATCAACCGCTACCGCTTTGAATCCGTCGCCACGCGCGAGCAACAGGTGCAGAACGTCTCGCGTACGAACAATTTCGGCTTCGGCATTCGCGTGCTCGTCCGTGGCACATGGGGATTCGCCGCGAGTCCCAACGTCACGCCCGAAGAGGTGCGCCGCATCGCGACGGCAGCCGTGGAAATCGCACGCGCCAATTCCGTCTATCAACGCAAGCCCGTGCATCTGGTTCCCGCGCCCAAAGTGGTTGCCAACTGGAAAAGCAAATTCGAGCGCGACCCCTTTGACATCTCCGTCGATGACAAGATTCAATTCCTCTTGAAGTTGAACGAGACGGCGATGAAGACCAAAGGCGTCAGCTTCGTCAATTCCGGCATGCTCTTTGTCAACGAGCAGAAATTTCTCGCCACCTCCGACGGCTCGCGCATCGAGCAGTACATCATCCGCAGTTTTCCCAACTTCAACGTCACCGCCGTCAACCGCGACACAGGAGATTTTCAGACGCGCGCCGCGCTCGGCGGGCCGCAGGGCTTGGGCTACGAGTACATCGAAAAATATCCGTGGCTGACGGAAATCCAACAGGCGAGCGACGAGGCCGTCGCCAAGTTGAAAGCGAAATCGGTCGAACCGGGCAAGTACGACCTCGTTCTGCATCCCTCGCATCTCTGGTTGACGATTCACGAATCGGTCGGGCATCCGACAGAACTCGACCGCGCGCTCTGGTGGGAAGCCAACTACGCGGGCACAAGTTTTCTCACGCCCGATAAGACCGGAAAACTTCAATTTGGCTCGAAAATCGTCAATTTCGTCGCAGACCGGACGCAGGACGCCGGTCTTGCCACCGTCGGATACGACGACGAAGGCGTGCCTGGTCAACGCTGGCATCTCGTCCGCGACGGTACGTTTGTTGATTGGCAGACCACGCGCGACCTCGCGCCGCTCATCGGCCAGAAAAAATCCTACGGCTGCCTCCACGCCGATTCATGGAGCAGCGTTCCCTTCCCGCGCATGCCCAACGTTTCGCTCGAACCATCGAAGGAGAACACGTCGCTCGACAACCTCGTCGGCGGTGTTGATAACGGGATTCTGATTTACGGCGACGGCAGTTACAGCATCGACCAGCAACGCTACAACTTCCAGTTCGGCGGCCAAACTTTCTGGGAAATCAAGAACGGCAAAATCGCGGGGATGCTGCGCGACGTGGCCTATCAATCGCGGACGACCGATTTTTGGGGCGCATGTGATGCGCTCGGCGGGCGCGCGACCTATCAACTCGGCGGCAGTTTCAACGACGGCAAAGGCGAACCCGGTCAGTCCAACGCCGTCAGCCACGGCTGCCCCATCGCACGCTTCCGCGGCATCAACGTCCTCAACACCGCCGCCCGTCGCGCTTGAAAGTGCGATTCAGAAACAGAACAGCCGCAGAGGCGCGGAGACACAGAGATGAAGAAGGAAACAGGCAAAACAAGTTCTGATTTCTACCTTTTTACTTTTGCCTTGCACGGTGTCTCTGTGGCGTATTTGAGATGAGTTTTAAGTCTTCGCAGAGTCGTTCACAGGAGATTCAAGATGCTACTCACGGAAAAGGAAGCCCGCCGGATTACAGACCAACTGCTCGGCTATATCAAGGCCGACGACGCGACGGTCGGCGTCGCCAGCGAAACCTATTCGCATCTGCGCTTCGCCGCCAACGCCTTCGCAACGAGCGGGCGACGCGAGAACACGACCGCCAGCGTCGTCGTCTGGATTGACAAAAAACGCGGCGCGTCCACCACCAACGACACCGACGATGCCAGTCTGCGCGCGGCGGTCGAACAGGCCGAACAACTCGCGCGCATCTCGCCCGTTGACCGCGAATACATCCCCACGCTCTCGCAGCAGAGCTACAAGCCAACCAATGGCTACGCCGAAGCCACCGCCAACATCTCCGTCGCCGAACGCGCACGCCAAATCAACGACATTATTATGTCTTGCGAAAAAGCGGGCGTCATCGGTGCGGGCTTTCATCAGGCGCGCGGGCAGGCGGGCGCGTCCGCCACCAAAAATGGCAACTTCCAATTCGAGCGCACCAGCCTCGTCTCGCTCTCCATGACCACGCGCACGCCCGACGGCGGAAGCAGCGGTTACTTCAATCGCAACCACTTCGACGTGGCGCGACTCGACACCGCGCGTATCGCCCGCGAGTCGATTCGCAAGGCGCTCGAATCTCGCAACCCGCGCACGCTCGACCCCGGGGTCTACACCGTCATCCTCGAACCGCAGGCCGTCGCCGATTTGCTCTCCTTCTTCTCCTTCAGTTTCGACGCGCGCGGCGCAGACGAAGGCCGCAACGCCTTCTCCGCTCCCGGCGGCAAAAACCGACTCGGCGAAAAGATGTTTGACGAACGCCTGCAAATCTACAGCGACCCGTGGCAGGCCGAACTCCCCGGCTCGCAATCGGCGCAGGCCGGACTCCCCGCGCAAAAAATCTATCTCGTCCGCAACGGCGCGGTCGATAATCTCATCTACTCGCGTTTCTGGGCGCAACAAAAAGGCAAGGAGCCGACGCCCGGCCCCGTTAACAACATCATCGAATCCAACGCCCCGCCCGCCACGCTCGAAGAGATGATTCGCACGATGCAACGCGGCCTCATCGTCAGTCGCTTCTGGTACATCCGCACCGTTGACCCGCGCACCCAACTCGTCACCGGACTGACACGCGACGGCGTTTGGTACGTCGAACAGGGTAAGATTCAATATCCCGTCAAAAACTTTCGCTTCAACCAGAGCATCATCCAGATGCTTGCCAGCGGCAACGTCGAAATGATTAGCGCGCCCGAACGCGTCAGCAGCAGCGAAGGCCAGAACGCCTCGCTCCTCCCCGCGCTCAAACTCAAACAGTTCAACTTCACCTCGCAATCCGAAGCGGTCTAAATCCGCTCTACGTCGCCGTTGCGAGCAAAACTCATGAGGGTTGAACTCGAAAGCATGTGAAGCCAAAGGAGAGCCATCGTGAGCGACGAGCCACAGAGCGAAGGAAAGGAAGGGTCTTGGTCGGATCGTTTCGAGTCTTTCGCGAAGTGGATAGGCACCATCGGCGCATTAGTCGCCGTCTTCACAGGCATCTACCAGTTCGCGCAGAGCAATTCTCAAAACGCCAGAGAGTTACGCTGGAAGCAGGCTGAGTTGGCGCGCGAGATGGTCAACAAGATGGTGGACGACGATGGTTGGAAGGCGATGGAGATGTTGGACTGGGAGGACGAGGGGCGCGGCTACGAGATAAATGGACGCGAAGAGAAAGTTAACGCCAACGCCGTCTATGCAGCTCTGGAAAACGACGAGAGCACGGACAAAGACAAATATATCCTCTATCGTCTCGACCGTACCTTCTTTTTAGTGAGTCAACTCGAAGCGGCAGTCAGGTCTGAGCTTGTCAGGATTGAAGACGTGCGCTTTCCTCTGAGTTGGTACGCGGCCAAAAGGATGTGCCCGCGTCGGCGATTGTTTGAGACTTACATGCAAGAGAACGCCGCACCGGAAACGCTGCAATTTTTTGAACGCCTCCCTGAGTGGAAAAATTGCGCCGCCAGATGATTGCACGTCTCGGCGACGGACGAACCACTAAAGCCGACGGCGAATCAGGATTCATCTTAACATCAACTTGCCCGCCCCGCGTACGCGCGGGGATTCCGAAATCCGACTCCTAAGTTGATGCTTTTGACGACGAAGCGAAAGCCATGAACTTTGCTTGCGCGTCGGTCGTACCAAGTTGCGTAGCAGGATGTCTGGAGAGGTATTCGAGGGAGGTTCGGCATGTTTTGTCCCAAGTGTAGCCAGCAGCAGGTTTCGGACGAGGTGCGTTTCTGTTCGCGTTGCGGTTTTCAACTCGGCGTAGTCAAGGCATTACTCGCGGACGGAGTGCCGGAGATGCCGACCGCAGAGGTGCAGGCATCGGAAGCGCAAGTTTCCGACCGTTCGCAACGTAAGCGAGACCGGACGTTGGGCGCGATGTTCATGTTCATCTTCGCGCTCGTCGTGGCGGTGGTAATGGTGGACATGCCTTCCTCTCACAGTGCGCGAATCATCCTCCTAATAATCGCGTGGATGTTGCTCACGCTACTGATAAATATCGTTCCTCTGGTGCGTTATTTCTTTAGCGGAGATACTTCGTCGCCCGTCGGCAGCAGCGGCTCTCTGTCGGAGATGTTGCCCAAATTCCTCACAAGAACCAAAACTCCTACCACGCAAAACCCTGCTTTGCCGCCCGCTCAGAGCATGCCCGCGACAAGCTTTGCCAGACACAGTGCGAACACCGCAGAGGTTGTGCCGCAACCGCAAAGCGTCACGGAACATACCACCAACCTACTCGGCAATAAATAACAACCATCCCTAAATAACAACCATCCGTCGCGCCCGTAAACACCACGGCGTGTCACTAGACGCGTAAACTTTCACGACGCGCGACGCGTATGCCTGCACGCCAATCTTCGTTGAGGTCAAAGCGGAAGATTTCGATGCGCGGGTTGATGGCGCGTGCGAGCGCGTTTGTGTCCCTGTGGAAGCTGAGCAGCGGCGCGACGAGATAGACGAGCGGAGGTTCATCTGCAATTTCCATGTCGCCAAAGAGACGTGCGCGTCGCAGCCGCCCGCGCAGGCGTTGCGTCTCGACGCGTCGCCAGTAGTCCGCGCCCTGTAGCGGCAACGCGGCATCCTCAGCAATCTTCAATTCGATGACGACGAGCCGCCCGTCGCGTCGGAGCGCGAGCAAATCGACGGGGCGTGCCGCGCCCGCGTGCGCGTCGCGTGCGGTGCGAAACTGCGCGTGGAGTGGCGAGAGAATGAGCGCCGGGTCGAGTTGCGAGATGTCGCGCCGGAGCATTGATTCGAGCCAAGCTTCGGGCGCGGCGCGACGAAAAGCATGACGCACATCGGTCGCTGCGGCGCGTCGATGCGCGGACAGTTCCCCGACGAGTTTCAACAACTCATGACGGTTAGCGTCACCTAGCAACTGTCGCTGCGGCGCACCATCGACGCCGAACCAGACCTCCTCGTGCTCCAATACACGACGCACGCGCGCAAACGCCAATCCATGAAATCGCAGCGTCTCGCCATGACGCGCACGCACCACGTCAATCGCTTCCGGCGCGAGGGCAATAATCTCTCTTGCCCGATGGCTCAACGGCGTCTCCGTCGGCAGAGAAAAACGCGGCGCGGAAGAGGCGACGACCGTGTTCAGGTCAGGCACGTCGAGACGTTTCAACGTTTGGCTTTCATCTACATGCTTGAATGCGTGCGTCGGCGCGGAGGTTTCGCTCGCCGCTGTTGTCTCTTGAAGTTCGTCGGCCTTATCAGTCGAAAGCAACGCCGCATCCAACTCATAGAGCGACAGCGCACGGCGCAGTTCGTCATGGAGCAATGCGAGCCGCGTAGCGGTGGCATGTGCGATGTCGGGCGCGACGGCGAGCCACAACCGGAGCGGTCGTGCGTCGCGTCGTCTCTCGCCGAGACGCGCGAACCAAAGTAGGGTTGACGCGAGGAAAGCATCCGTGTCGTGTGCGCCGGATGCGACCACGGGCGCGGCGAGCGCAATGCGTTCGCGTTTCGTTTCAAGCACGATGCGCGCATAACGTCCGGGTTCGCCGCGACGCGCACCACGGCTCAGACCCACGCGCAAGGGTCGCGCGCCTGCGAGCATCGCGCAAGCCGCGACAGCGAGACGCTCGGACGCCGCGCGTCTCGCTGCTGCGACGATTGCTTTGGCGTCGCTCGATGCAGCGCGTGGGATGAGTTCGAGCGTGGCGCGTTCTCGTCCCATGCGTCGTGCCGCCTGAAAAAGCAGATGCCCGCCCGCCTCGTCCCACGCGACGACACGCCATGAGCGCATACCGCGTTCCGTCGGCAAGGACAAAACGAGCGCGCCGCGTGCGGCTTCCACCTCCCATTCGCCCTTCCGCATGGCAAACGTCGCGCCGCTTGATGAAGCAGCCGCGTCGCTTTGTAAGTGGGAAGCGTTGTTTTGTGCGAGGGTCGTGAGGCTTCGCGCGGCGGGCGTTTCGGTGCAGAACCATTCGGCGTGCGCGTCGAGCAGAGCGGCGATGCGTCTTCGCGCTTCTTCGAGCGTGTCGGTATCAACGAGGCGTCGCATAAGTTTGAGAACGTCGATTGACGGACGTGGAAACGCGTTGCTGTGGGGAACGGCAACGCGGCGGGCGATGGCGCGCGGAGGGCGTATTCGTGCTGCGCTAGCCGCGTATGCTAACATCTTTAACGCTATTTTGTTTGGCGATTTTGATGAAATTCAGACGACGGACGACAAACGACGGAGGATGAAAAAACAGGTGACGGACGTGGAAACGCAATCGCACGAATCCCTCCATCGTCCGTCGTCTATCGTTCGCGGTCTGATTTGTTTCGAGGAAATAGAGCGATGAAGAATGTGTATCTGGTCGGGTCTGTGAGGACGCCTATCGGTCGCTTCGGCGGCGCGCTGGCGGGTTTGACGGCGGCGGAGTTGGGCGCGGCGGCGGCGGCTGAAAGTCTGCGACGCGCGGGCATCGAGGCCGCGCGCGTCGAGGAGGTTTACTGGGGTTGCGCGCGGCAGGCGGGTGGCGGCCCGAACGTTGCGCGACAAATTGCGTATCGCGCGGGCGTGCCGGAGACGGTCACGGCAACGACCGTCAATCAGGCGTGCGGGTCGGGTTTGAAGTCCATCATTCTGGCAGCGCAGGAGATTTTGCTCGGACGCGCCGAGGTAGTTTTGGCGGGCGGCGTGGAGAGTATGTCGCGTGTGCCGTATTTCGCGGAGGGCGCGCGTTGGGGCATGCGGATGGGCAACATGGAACTCGTCGATGGCATGTACCGCGACGGCTTTCTCGACCCGCTCTCCGGCCTCATGATGGGCGAGACGGCGGAGAATCTTGTGCGCCGTTATGAAATCGGGCGCGACGAACAGGACGAGTTTGCGCTCCGTACGCAGCAACGCGCGGCGGCGGCGATTGACGGCGGACGCTTCGACGCGGAGATTGTCGCTGTCGAAGTGCGCGGCAAACGCGGCGAACCAATCAGCGTCACGCGCGACGAACACCCGCGCGCCGACACGTCGATGGAGAGTTTACGCAAGTTGCCGCCCGTCTTTGCCAAAGACGGGACGGTCACGGCTGGCAACTCATCGGGCATCACGGACGGCGCGGCGGCGGTCGTCCTCATGAGCGAAGAAGCGTTGCGTCGGACGGGCGCGCGGGCGCAGGCGCGCATCGTCGATTATGAATTCGCGGGCGTCGCGCCGGAAGTGATGGGCATTGCTCCGGTTCCGGCGGTGCGCGCTCTGCTCACGCGACAACGACTCGCGCTCTCCGACATCGACCTCGTTGAACTCAACGAAGCCTTCGCCGCGCAGGTCATCGCCTGCGACCGCGAACTCGGTTTCGACGCCGAACGCTTGAACGTCAACGGCGGTGCCATCGCGCTCGGACACCCTATCGGCTGCACGGGCGTCCGCATCACGACCACACTCCTACATGAAATGCACCGACGCGGCGTACAACGCGGCCTCGCCACACTCTGCATCAGCGGCGGCATGGGCATCGCGTTGTTGTTGGAGAAACAGTAGCCAGTAGGCCGTAGATAGTAGTCGTAGAAAAGCGACGAATAAGGCGTGTTAACGGATGATGGGCGGGGCGCGTCTATATTGTTGGCGTTGCATGGAGGATGCGTTTGGGGCGGCGTGGTGATTTTCGTTGTCGATTTTGTCATCTAACGGCGGGGATTTCGTTTTTGCAACCGGGCTGGCGCACGGCGCATCCGAACTTGAAGTGATTCTCCCGTGCCAATTTTTTTCGTGTCCGGCCAGAGATTTCGAGGCCGCCAATTTTGTTGAGGGCGAAAGGTTAATAGAGGAATGATGAGAAGGAATTTTTATGTTTCGTTGCTGGCGCTCGCGTTATCGGCGTTGGCTTTGGTGATTCCGGCAAACGCGCAGCAGACGAGGAGCGGCGCGCAGAGGTCGTCCGCCGCAAACGCGGGAGCGGTGGTGCCGTTGCCTGAATCGGACGGCGTGATGTTTGTTGATATGCGTCGGTTGCTGACGGAGGCGATGCCGCAAGTGCTCGCAGGCAACCCGACGAAACTCGCGGAGGTCAACGCAGACATCGAACAGTTCAAACAGCGCACGGGCATCGACCCGCGTTCGTTTGACCGTCTCGCCGTCGGCGTGCGCTTCACGAATCCTTCCGCCGACGTGACGAAGATTGACCACATCGTCGCCATCGCCAACGGCACTTTCAATCCGGGCGTTTTGGCGGCTGCGGGTCGCATCGCGGCGAAGGGCAAGTATCAGGAAACGAAACACGGCGGCAAGACCGTCTACGTTTTCAACCTCGCCGAGCAGATTAAGATGTTCGGCATACTGAAGATGCGCGTGGGCGAACTGGCGATGTCGGTGCTCGACGCGAATACGTTGGTGGTGGGCGAACCGGCGGGCGTGCGCGCGGCGATTGATGCGAATGCGGGTCGTGGTCGCATCAATCCTGAGATAGTGGCGCTGGCGCGTCGCAATCCGAACGCGATTGTCGGCTTCGGCGCGAACATGCCGCAATCTCTTGTTGGCAAGGTTGAAGAGTTCGGCAGCGACGAGGTTGCCAGAAGCGTCGCTTCCATACGCCAACTCTACGGCTCGCTCGGCACGTCCGCCACGCCGAGCGGCTACGAGAGTTTGCTTGTGATGAAGACGGCGACGGCGGACGACGCGCGCAGTCTAGGCAACGTGGTCGAGGCGCTCAAGCCGATGGCCTCCTTTGCCGCCGCGCAACTGACGGGCGACAAAGGCAAACTGGTGCAGAAACTCGCGCAGAGTTTGAAGGTGCAGACGGAGGGCAACGAAGTGCTGCTGCGTCTCGACTTCGCGCAGACCGATGTGGCGATGATGCTGCGCGTCTTCTAAGTTAAGAACAAAAGAAAAAGGCAAAGGGTAAAAGGCAAAAGTAAGGAGAAGCCATCTTCTCTACTTTTGCCTTTCGTCTTTTGCCTTTTACCTTTTTACTTTTGCCCTCTCTTTTATCCGGCGGGCGGGACGGGCAGACCGACGGGCGGCGCGGCGGCGGGCGTTTCTTCCTTCGCGAGACGGTCGAGCACCTCGTCGTAAATTTTGATGTCGCCTTCGCGGTCGTAGCGTGCGCGTGTGGCGGTCACGTAGTCCTCGAAGACCTGATTGCGGCGACTGTCGAGCGTGGTCTGCGTGAGTTGTTCGCGTAGTTTGGCAAACTCGGCGAGGTCGGCTTCGGTGCGCTTGGTGGCTCCGACGACAACCCACGTATCGGCTGATTTAACGGGCGTTTTGGTGATTTCGCCCGCCTTCAGATTGTTGATGGCTTGGTCGAGCGCGGGAGTGGTTCCGGCCTGTCCGAGCGGCGTGCCGAGCTTGTAGGCAGGCATCGCTTCGGCCTTGAGGCCGAGTCGTTCGGCGGCGGCTTTTAACTCATCGGGCGAATTGGCGTTGGCGGCGAGGTCGCGCGCGGCCTGTTCGAGTTGCGCCTGTGCACGCTCCTGTCGCACACGTCCGACCACATTTTCACGCACTTCGGCGAAGTCCGGCACGCGCGGGTCGCGTTTCTCGACGAGCGAAGGAACGGCGAAGCCGCCCTTGATGCTCACGCGGTCGCCGATGTCGCCCGCATTTTCGAGCGGCGCGATGGCCTGTTCAAACTGCGGCGAACTGCCGATGCCGGGCACGTCGTCTTGAGGTTTGACGAAGGGCGTTTCGCGCACCATCTCGCCCGCGCTCATGCTGGCCTGCGGCGCAAACTCCGCCGCGACCTTCTGAAAATCTTTCGTCTCCTTGAGACGCGCGGCGGCGCGTGCGGCGAGTTCGGCGGCGGCGGCGTAGCCGCGACTGTTGCGCCGCGAGACGACGAGTTCGCGCTTGGCTTCCTCGAAGGTTTTTTCCACCGCATCGCCGCGACGGAAAATGTAGTAGGCGTTGCCCGTCTTCATGGGGTCGTTGACCTGACCGACTTTCATGTCGAGCGTGCTTTGCAGGAGGTCGTTGGGCTTGTTGGGATTTCTGCGGACAAGGCCAGGGAGCCAGCCGCCGTTTTTGGCCGTCGCGGGGTCTTCGGAGTTGCCGCGCGCCGCTTCGGCAAACTCCTCCTCGGTCACTTCCAACGTCTTCTCGTCGCGCATACGCGCCACCAGTTCGCTCGCCTTCTGCAAGACTTGCTGGTCGAGTTCGGGACGCGCCACACGCAACACTATCTGCTGCACGCGGACGCCCGCCTGTTTATTTTCGGGCTTGAGTTCGTTGAAGGCGGTGCGGAGTTCTTCATCGGAAATCTGGACGCGCTCGCCCATCTTGGCCTGGTCGATGTAGAGATAGCGAATCTTCTTTTGCGCGACGTTGATGCGAAATTCGTCCTTGTGGCTGTTGTAGTAATTTTGCAAGTCTTCGTCGGAAGGGTTGATGCTCTTGGCGAGTTGGTCGGCCATGATGGGGACGTAAACGAGGTCGAAGCTCGTATTCTTGCGCTGGTAATCTTCCTCGACCTCCTTCGGCGAGACGTTGACGCCCGCCGTGATAAAGGCGCGGAGTTTGCGCGCGGCCACCGTGTCGCGCGTCTGCCGCTCGTAGCGTTCGATGTCTCCAAATTGCGCGACGACCAACTCCTTGTAGCGGTCGAAGCCGACGAATTTTCCGGTGGCCGGGTCAGTGTAACGTTTGCGGATAGCGTCGGCCACTTCGGCGTCCGAGGGCGCGAGGCCGAGCCGCGCGGCTTCGTGCGTGACGATGCGGTCGCGGATAAGTCCGTCGAGCAGACGGCGGTCGCCGCCGAGTTGCGCGATGTTGAACTGCCCGCCGAACATCTGACTGTAAGCCTCTTTGAGCACCGAGAGGTCGCTGACGGTTATCTCGTCGCCGTTCACTTTGGCAACCGCTTCATTGCTGCGCGTGGGCGTGGCGTTCGCGTTGCGATTCGGCGCGTAGAAGAAGACGAGACTGATGCCCATCAAAACAGCGAAGATGATGATAATGAGGCTGCGCGTCTTTTCGAGACGGCTGAACTGTTTGAGCATTCCCAATACCTTTCCGAAAACAGATTTGGCAAGTTAAGAGATTTTTAGATTTCGTTTTGCGATTCCGAGAAGCTTCGGGCGCGTTCGTATCCGTGTCGTCGGGCGTTCGAGGTTGTCGTGTGATTGTGCGTCGCGGGTTTCTCTCTCGCAAAGCGCGAATTGTAACGAACAGCGACGGACAACCGCAACCACGCGCGGGCAGAGGTCAGAGGCCAGAGGTTAGAGGCCAGTGAAACACTGATTGTTTTTAACCGACCTCTAACCTCCGAAACTCTAACCTCTATCGTGGGTTGATTGCGCGAGTTGCGGATGCTATACCTTACAGGCATGGAATATTCAATCTGGGCATGGGCGGGTTTCGCGACCTTTATTTTGATAATGCTGGCGCTCGACTTGGGGTTACTCAACCGCAAGGCGCACGCCGTCACGTATAAAGAGGCGGCGACGTGGAGCGCGGTGTGGGTGTCGCTGGCGTTGGTTTTCGCGGCGGGCGTCTTCTGGAAACTGGGGTCGCTGACGGGCAAGGAGTTTCTCGCCGGGTATCTCATCGAGTTATCGTTGTCGGTCGATAATCTCTTTGTCTTCCTGCTCATCTTTTCCTACTTCAAAGTTCCGGCCAAATATCAGCATCGTGTGCTGTTCTGGGGCGTGCTCGGCGCGCTCGTCATGCGTATCACGATGATTGGCCTCGGCGCGGCGCTCATCGACCGTTTTCACTGGATTATTTACGTCTTCGGTTTCTTCCTCATTTATACGGGCATCAAGATGATGCGACAGGAAGAGACGGACGTGAACCCGGAACAGAATCCGATTGTGCGTTTTGTGACGCGATTTATCCCGATTTCTCACCACTACGAGGGCGAAAAATTCTTCACCGTCGTCAACGGGCGACGCACGGGGACGCTGCTGCTGCTGGTGCTCGTTATCGTCGAAGTGACCGACCTCGTTTTCGCCGTCGATTCGATTCCGGCCATTTTCGGCATCACCACCAACACTTTCATCGTCTACACCTCGAACGTCTTCGCCATCCTCGGTTTGCGCTCGCTCTATTTCCTCCTGGCGGGCGTGGTGGAAAAATTCCACTATCTGAAGATGGGGCTGGCCGTCGTGCTGACGTTTGTCGGCGTCAAGATGCTCGGCGAGTCGTTCGTCAAGCCTTACATGGACAAAGAGATGGTTATCGGCATCTCGCTCGGCGTCGTGGCGTTTGTGCTAATCAGTTCGGTGGTGGCTTCGCTCATCTGGCCGAAGGAGGCGGAGACGCACATCGAAGTCGAACTCCCGCCCGGTTTCGATTCGCCTTTCGACGACGATGAGGGCAAGCTCGGCGGCGACGAACGCCAAACAGAAAATCGTGCTTGAATAAGCGCGCCACGCTGTGTTAATTTTCAAATGCGGCAGCGTTTTCCGTAGGTTGCCCCGCTGATGGGCATGCCGCCCGCTTCTCCTCTTACGTCGCTCGAAGCCTTCTGTTGTCGTCCCGACCCGCAAAACGACCCAAAACGCTTAAAACTCGCATTAGTTTTCCCGCCTCACAGTTTTCATCAACCACTTTCGCCGAAGAACCGTTCCCTATGGGCACAAAATCCCGTCGCTTCGATTTTGAATGGCTGATTGTCTCGAAGCGGCTCATTTATACCGTGGTCGCCATCGTCGTCATTATGCTGCTGGCGGGCGGCGTCGGCGCGTACATCTGGACGCAGGGCAATCCATTCAAACGCGCCATCGACGGCGCGGGCGTCGCCGCCGGAGCGCGTTTCGATTCGTTCGAGGGCGACGTGCGCGTCGTGCGCGCAGAGACGCGCGAGACCGTGCCCGTCCGCAGCGACACGCGCCTCTACCCCGGCGACATCGTGCAGACACAGACCGACGGGCGCGCACGCATCTCGCTCGCCGACGGCTCGACGCTGCTGGTGCTTCCCAACAGCGTCATCACCATCGGCGAAAACACCAGCGCGGGCGACGGGCAACGCGCCAACGTCCGCGTCGCCGTTGACCGTGGCAAAATCAACGTCCGCACCGAGCAGCAACAGGAAGGCACCAACAACGTCGTCGAAACGCCTCTAACCAAGAACCGCCTCACCTCGCGGACGGCGGCCACCTTCGGCGTACGCGAAGACAAGACGGAAGACATCCGCGTCGGCGACGGACAGATTGAAACCAGCACGCGCAACGGCGAGACGACCACTGTGCGCGCCGGTGAATATATCGCCATCAATCAATCGGGCAACGTCAAAGCACGCGAGCGTCTGCTCGACGTGCCCGTCCCTTCCGCGCCGCGCAATCAGGAAAAGATTCAGATACGCGCGGGCGGCACGGCCAATGTCGGCTTGCGCTGGCAGCGTCCAGCCTTCGGCATGCCCGTTTACTACCGCGTCGAAGTCGCCACTTCGCCCTTCTTCGTCTCGACTGGCAAAGTCATTGAACGCGACCAACTCGCCGCCAACGAATTCAACGCGGGCGACCTCCGCCCCGGCAACTATTTCTGGCGCGTGCAGGCCGTCGCCGCCTCGGCGCAGGTCAGCGAGTGGAGCGACCCTCTGAAGTTCGTCGTCATCACGGGCGAGGGCAACAGCGACCACATCAGCATTTCCAGCGTCACGGTCGAATACGTCGCGGGCAACATCTACCTCGTACGCGGGCGCACACAACCCGGCAACATCATTCGCGCCCTCGGACGCGAAGCCCTCGCCGCCACCGACGGTTCCTTCCAATTCCAAATCAGCGCACCCAAAGGCACGCGCGAAATCACCCTGCAAGCCGAAGACCCGCAGGGCAACAAGTACAACTACCGCGCTCCTTTTTCGTAAATCGTCAATGGTAAATCGCAAATAGATAAAACCTATTCTCTCCATTTACCCCTCGCCACTTACCAATCTCTCATCCACCGCTCAACAATTTTCCATCCACGATTCACGATTTACGGTTCACGATTCACGACTCTATGAGACACGTCATACTGTTGAGTGATATGCATGAGCAGCCTGCCGGGGCGTTGCTGGATGTCTTGCGCGACGCGGGCATCACCATGACGACAGTTGACGCCGGAGTCGCCGCCGCGACGTCCGGCCATGCTGTTTCCGGCAACGGGGATGGCGCGGGTGATGAAGGGTCGTCGCCGTTGTCGCCGCCGCTCGCCGTGCTTTACGAAATCGGCCTCGGCGTAGACGTGGTAAAACTCCATGCCGACGTGTGCAATGCAACGACGGCGTGGCCTTCGACGCCGCTCGTCGCCTGCCGCCGCGACACGCGTTTTGAAGCGCTACTGAACGGCAACGGTGGCAACGGTCGCAAGCTCGACGGCTCGACACTCAAACGTCTCGGCTTCCGCGCCGTCGCCGACGATGCGGCGCAATTGCCCGCCTTGCTGCGCGAGTTGGAGGAACGCGGCACGACGGGCGAACTCCGCGCGCCCGTGGAAGATTCGGAGACCGCCGCCTGCCTGCTCCTGCCCGAAAAACTCAACGTGCACAGACTCCGTGCCGCTTTCGATACCATCGCCGCGCTCCATTTCGCCGCCGACCAAAAGAGCGCCGCCTCAACCGCGCTCGCCGGACTCGCCTCTATCGTCCATGCTGACCGTTGGACGATTTATTTGACCGAGGCTATCAAGAGCGTACGCGGCGAGACTGCGCTCGAACCGCTCGCCGTGCGCGGATTGACCGAGAGCGAACGCGAACTGCCCGAAGGCGACTGGCGCAAAGCACTCAGGGGCGATGCGCTGTCGCTCTCCGGCGCGGAATCGCGCGCCGCGCGTCTCGCCGTCGTCAACGCCGAAACCGTCAGAAAGAGAGAGGGCGAACAGTACATTCTGGCCGTGCCGCTCGTCTGCGGCGAACGCGTCATGGGCGTCGTCGAAGCAGTGCGCGAGGGCGCGGGAGAGCGTGCTTTCACGTCGCCGGACGCCTCGCTCTTGTCGGCACTCGCCTTGCCGGTCGCGGCGGCGCTCGCCAATGCCGCCCGCATCGCCGAAGCCGAACGCCTCTCGCAGACCGACGACCTCACCAAACTCCACAACGCGCGTTTCCTGCGCCAATATCTGACCAGCGAAATCCGCCGCGCACGTCGCTACGGTTCGCTCGTCTCCGCGCTCTTTCTCGACCTCGACGACTTCAAACGAATCAACGACCAGCACGGCCATCTCGTCGGCTCGCACGTCTTGATGGAGATGGCGACCGTGATTCTCGCCTGCGTGCGCGACACGGATGTCGTCGCGCGCTACGGCGGCGACGAGTTCGTCGTCATCCTTCCCGAAAGCGGCACGGAACAGGCGGCGCGCGTCGCCGAACGCGTCCGCGAACGCATCGCGCAGCATCTCTTCACGGGCGGGCGCAGCCTCCGTCTCATCCTCACAGCGAGCTTCGGCGTCGCCGCCTTCCCCGTCCACGCACAGTCGCCGCAGCAACTCATCGCCGCCGCCGACACAGCCATGTACGAGGCCAAAGCCGCACACAAAAACTGCATCCGCTTCGCCACCGCAGACGCTCCCGGCGCATAACTCCGCCGCCCCGTTCGCCTCGCCGACGCGAACCAACCTCGCTCCACTTCACTACCCAAACTCTCCACACTTTTCTCAACCAGCGTCCTGACTGTGGTTATCCACGTATCGCTCTGAGGGGTAAAGGGTTATTTTGTTTCGTCGCGGTGGGAACACATTGAATCCGGCGTGTCCGTTAAAAAACCGCTCGAAGGCGTTTCTCGGTTAGCAAACAAGCGCCGCTTCGTTGTATCTTTGTGAGTTCATATTGTGCCGGAAGAATGGGACTGCACGGTTCCAGCACGATAGGATGAACGTTCTTCGTCGCCGCGCGTGCGCGGGAAATCGGCGAGCGATGCTTCGTTCCATCTATCTTCAAGCGCAGCCAAAACAACGGAAACACGGACAGAAACTAAATGGCATTTAAATCTTTCTTCAGTCTTTTCTCTAGCGATTTAGCAATCGACCTCGGCACGGCCAACACGCTCGTCTACGCCAAAGGACGCGGCATCGTCGTCTCCGAGCCATCCATCGTCGCCATCAACAAAGTGACCAATCTGCCGGAAGCGGTCGGCAAAGAGGCGAAAGAGATGTTGGGGCGCACGCCCGGCAACATCGTCGCCATCCGACCGATGAAAGACGGCGTTATCGCCAACTTTGAAGTCACTGAGAAGATGCTTCAGCACTTCATACGCAAGGCGCACAACGGCAAGACATGGGTCAGCCCGCGCGTCGTCATCGGCATCCCCTCGGAGATTACGCAGGTCGAACGTCGCGCCGTCGAAGATTCGGCCTATCGCGCGAAGGCTTCCGAGGTCTACTTGGTCGAAGAAGCGATGTGCGCGGCCATAGGCGCGGGACTTCCTATCACCGAACCGCACGGCAACATGATTGTGGACATCGGCGGCGGCACCACCGACATCGCCGTTATCTCGCTTTCGGGTATCGTCTATTCGCGTGCGGTGCGCGTCGCCGGAAACGAGATGGACGAAGCGATAACGCAGTACATCAAACGCAAGTACAACCTCCTCATCGGCGAACGCACCGCCGAAGCCATCAAAATCGGACTCGGCTCGGCCTTTCCCCTCGACGAACCGCTCACGATGGAAGTGCGCGGGCGCAACCTCATCGAAGGCATCCCCAAAACCATCAGCATCTCCGACGAGGAGATACGCGAGGCGCTGGCCGATTCCGTCTCCACCATCGTCAACGCCGTCCGCGTCGCACTCGAACGCACGCCCCCAGAACTTTCCGCCGACATCGTTGAGCGTGGCATCGTCATGACAGGCGGCGGCGCGCTCCTCAAGAATCTCGACCGTCGTCTCTCGATTGAGACGGGATTGCCCGTCTCGGTCGCCGAAGACCCGCTCTCGTCGGTCGTGCTCGGCGCAGGGAAGATGCTCTCTGACTTCAACCTCCTCAAGCGCGTGAAATGGGACAACACTCTGACCAGTGGAACGTAAAAAAAGAGGCCGGAGGTTAGAGGTCAGAGATCAGTAAAGACAAAAACTGATTTCACTAGCCTCTAGCCTCTAACCTCTAACCTCTGCCTTATGGTTGTGATGCGTACGCAGAAAGAGATACGGCAGCGAGCGCCCCTATGGCTCATCGGGCTGCTTATCCTCAATCTCGGCTTGATGTCCTACGATGCACGCGACCAACTCACCAAACAACGCATGATTCGCGTCTGGACGCAGGCTGCGGCGAGCGCGTTTCAGCGTCCGGTGACGAGCGTCGGCGGCGCGGGTGCGGGCTTTTTCCAGCGCATCGGCAGCATCCGCAATGCTGTGTCGGAAAACGAGGAGTTGCGTCGCCGCCTCGCCGAAGTCGAAACGCAAGTGCGCGAAGCACAGACGGCACGCGACGAGAACGAGCGACTGCGGAGTCTGCTCGGTCTCAAAGAAGAAAGCCCTTATCAGATTGTCCCGGCGCGCGTCATCGCGCGCGACCCGTCCATTTGGTTCAACAGCGTGATTATCAATCGCGGCACATCGTCGGGCATCGAGAAGAATATGCCGGTCGTGACGCAGAGCGGCATCGTGGGGCGCGTGGTGGCGGTCAGCCCGTGGACTTCGCAGGTCATGCTGTTGACGGATGAGAAGTCTGCGGCGGGTTCGGTCGTCGGACAACTGGGCAACTCCAACGCGCTCGGCGTCGTGCGCGGCGTCGGCGAAGAAGGGTTGCTTGAGATGCGTTACGTGTCGGGGTTGGAGACGGTCAATGTCGGCGACTATGTGGTAACTACGGGTCAGGACGGTATCTATCCACCCGGCCTCGGTGTTGGCACCGTAGTGGACATCAAGCAGGGTTCGGCTACCATGCCGCACACGATTCGCGTCAAGCCGGGCGCGCGCATCGACTCGCTCGAAGAAGTCGCGGTGTTGCAGTATCACCCGCCGCAACGCACTGTCGCTATGTCAGACAAAGCGCCGGACAAAGCACAGCCGAATGTGGACAAGGAAAGAAGTAAGCAATGAGCGGCGAGCGGTAAGCAGTTTTTTTCGCTGCTCGCTGCCGAGGGTTCACGGCTCACTGTTGATATGAAACTGAAGATTGCCGTTTGCGTTGCGTTGGCTGTTCTTTTGCAGTCGTCTCTCTACATCGTCTCGGAACGACTCGTTTACGTTGACTTGCCGCTCATTGCGGTCGTCTATTTCGCGCTGCGCCGCGACCCCGTGCAGGCCGTGGTGATAGGCGCTATCGCGGGTGTGGCGACCGATGCCTTCACCGTGGGGCTGCTCGGCGCAAACGGTTTCACCAAAACCACCGTCGCCTATCTCATCGCGGCGCTCGTCGTCCGCATCATGATTGATAACCCTCTGCTGCGGATTCCGGTCTTGGCCGGAGCAGCGGCGCTCGACACGGCGATTTATGTCTTGCTCCATCGCCTCTTCGGACAGGAACTCTCCACCCCACTCGCGGAGATGGCGGCTTACAAAGTTATCGCTACGACGGCGGCGGGAACTTTCATCGCCTACGTGCTCGACATCTTTTTCAGCGACCACGCGCGGCAACGCAGACAGTTTGCCTTCCGTCGTCGCATCGCACGCCGCAGTCTCGGACGGAGAAAATACTAGGAGGAGAGGCCGGAGGTCAGAGGCGAGAGATTAGTGAAAAACAGAAGAAGATTTTGCTAATCTCTCGCCTCTGACCTCTAACCTCTGTGCTTTTATGAAATTCGGAGATGAATCGCAAAACTTGCGCGCGCGTCTGAACATCATTCACGCGCTGGTGCTCATCCTGTTGTCGGTCTTGGTGGTGCGACTCTATTTCTTGCAGGTCGTCCACGGCGGCTACTACGCCGAGCGCGCCGAAAACCAACGCATCAGGCTCTTGCCCATCCCCGCGCCGCGCGGCGCAATCTTCGACCGCAACGGCAAACTGCTCGTCGATTCGCGCTCCATCTACAACGTCCTGCTTTCGCGCGAAGACATCAAGGGCAAGGATTTCAACGTGCTGATTGAACCGCTCGCTGAAGGCATGGGGCTCGACCCGGACCTCCTGCGCGAACGTTTTGAAGAGATTAAATCGCAGCCCGCCTTTGAATCCATCAACATCAAAGAGAACGCGACGAGCGCCGACATCGCTTGGGTCGAAGCGCACGCGCTCGAATTCCCCGAACTCCGCGTCGAGGCGCACCCGCAACGCAGTTATCCGCGAGATGGCGTGCTCGCGCACGTCCTCGGATACGTCGGCGAAATCAGCCCGACGCAACTCAAACTCGCGCGCTACAAAGACAAAGGCTACAAGCCCGGCGACATCATCGGACAGGAAGGTCTCGAATCGGTCTACGACAGTTACCTGCGCGGTCGCGACGGTTATCGTAAAGTTGAAGTGGATAGTCGCGGCCACATTCAACGCGAACTCGAAGTTGTTCCGCCGCAACCCGGTCAAGACCTCGCGTTGACCATTGATTTCGACATGCAGATGGCCGCCGAAGAGATGCTTCGCAACTCGTCTTCCAAACGCGGCGTTATCGTCGCGTTAGACCCGAACAACGGCGAAATCTTCGCGATGGCCTCCTACCCGACCTTCGACCCCAACATCTTCTCGCAACGCACGCTGAGCCGCGAAATTCGCTCCGAAATCGCCACGCTGCTGCGCGACCCTAAGACGCCGCTCTTTAATCGCGCGATTCGCGGACGCTATCCTCCCGGCTCGACGTGGAAGATTCCGATGGCGCTCGCCGGACTCAAGCAGGGCGCGATTACGCCCGAAGATTCCGGCCTCGTCTGCGGCAGCGGCATCACCATCGGCAACAAGTTCACGCGCTGCATGGGCAGCCACGGCACGCCGCCGTTGCGCTATGCCATCAAAGTTTCGTGCGACGGCTATTTCTACCGCCTCGGCTTGAAGATGGGACTCGACGGCATTCGCGAAATGGTTGATGAGTTCGACATCAACAAGCGCACGGGCGTCGATTTGCCGCATGAACTCGTCAGTTGGACTCCTTCGCGCGAGTTCAAAAAACGCTTCAACCCGCGCGACCCCGACTGGCGCGACATCGACACGGTTTACGCTTCGTTCGGGCAGGTGCACGAATTCGTCACGCCGCTCTCGATGCTACGCGCCGTCGCCAGCATCGGCGTCGGAGGCAAACTTTATGTCCCGCATCTGCTCAAGGAAGCGCGTCCGGTCAGTGCGGTCGGGCCTTTTCCGGCGCGCGAGATGCACGCCTTTGACCGCCCCGACCCGAAAATTATCACGGTTGACCCCGTGCACCAGCGTCTCGTCATGGATGGCATGTACGACGTGGTGAACGCGGGCGGCACGGGCGGACGCATCAAGATGGAAGGCTTCGACATCGCGGGCAAGACGGGCACGGCGCAGGTCGTTAGCCTCGGCAAAGACACGGGCGAGAACAAAGACCACGCGTGGTTCGTCTCCGTCGCGCCCGCCTACAAACCGGAGATTGCCGCCATCGCGCTCATCGAAAACGTCGGCTTCGGCGGCACGCACGCCGCTCCCGCCGTCCGCGCCGTCTACGACGCCTACTATCGCAAGACACGCCACGAAGAACCGCTTGGCGCGATCATCGCTACTAAAAAACAGCCTGACACGAAGCCGGTTGAGGAATAAACGAAAAGCAGTAGACAGCCGTCAGCAGACAGTAGCCAGCATGAAAAAGTTTGGATGTTTTTCCATTGTCATTCACTAAACAATAGCCGCACAGTTTTTCTACTCACTACTGGCTACTGTCTACTGACCACTTATTTCCGTTACGCGTTCATCAGACAAAGTTAAATTGCTATGGTTTCAATGATAGAACGACGACGCTTTCGCGACTTCGACTGGTTTCTGTTGCTGCTGGCAATTGCCATCGCCCTGTTCGGCACGTGGCAGATTTTCAACGCGCAGCCCGGCGTCGGCTATTGGAAGAAACAGTTAATCGGCCTCGCCATCTCGCTCGTCGTGATGCTCGTCGTGGCCTTCACGGACTACCGCAAGTTGGTGAACTTCGCGCCCGTCTTCTACGCCTTCGGACTCTTTCTGCTCATCATTGTTCTCGTTCCCGGCATCGGTCTGAAGATAAACGGGCAGCGCGCGTGGATTGGTCTGCCGGGCATCGGTCAGTTTCAGCCGTCGGAATTTTGTAAGATACCGACGGTGCTGATGCTCGCGCGCTATTTCGGCAAACTGCGCGGCGGGCCGCTCGGCTGGAAAGACATGTTGGTCGGCGTAGGGATTCTGGCCTTGCCCGTCGGCTTGATTATGCTCGAACCGGACGCGGGTTCCGCGCTCACCTATTTTCCGCTGCTCGCCATCGTCCTGTTTCTCTCTTCTATTAGGATGTGGCTCGTCGTCGCCGCGCTCGTCGCGGGCACGCTCGCCGTCCCTGCTGCCTACGCCATCGGCGTCCAGACGGGTGCGATTAAGGGCTACCAACAGGAGCGCATCAAAGTCATTCTCGACCCGGAGAACGCCGACCGTCGCGGCTTCGGTTATCACACTTGGCAGTCGATTGTGACAGTCGGCAAAGGAGGACTCGCGGGCACGACCGGAAGCGGCGCGAACATCGCTTCGCAGAGCCGTCTGAAATTCCTGCCCGAACCACATACCGACTTTATTTTCGCCGTCACCGCAGAAACGACGGGCTTTGTCGGCACGATGCTCCTGCTCATCTCCTACGCCGTCTTGCTTTCGCGTCTCATTCACGGCGCACGCCGCGCCGCCGACCGCACAGGCATGATTGTCATCATGGCGATTGTCGGCGGCTTCGCCTTTCAAATCTTCATCAATGTCGGGATGGCGCTCGGCATGATGCCTGTCATTGGCGTGCCGCTGCCACTGATGAGCGCGGGTCTATCGTCCATCCTCTCCACCTTCCTCGCCATCGGCTTCGCCATCAGCGTCCGCCTCCGCCAGTTCGTCAACTAAGGGATGAGGGCGGAGGGATAAGGCCAAAAGGGAGAAAGGTTAAAAGGGAAAGGGGAAATAGGTAAAGGGAAAGCAAGTTGGCCTTTTAACACTTTGCCCTTTTCCCTTTATGTCTTACATTTCATCCCTCATCCCTCCGCCCTCATCCCTTACGTCTTCCCTCGCTTTTTGGCGACTTACTCGGTTATACTTGCCGCGCTCGTCCCGCCGATTGGAACGAATTCTTTAAGCACGGCGCATGCGTCCACGCTCAAAGCAACAGTTTCATGTGCTCTGGATAGACGAGTAAAGTTTCTTGAGAGTCGTATAAGAGCCGTCGGCGTCGCCGACAGCAGCCTTCTTGGTTCGACTCACTTTGAAAAGGTTTAGTGTTGAAGTAAGCCGCCGGGCGATGGAGAACGCACGCGAACTCAGACGTGCGACGCGCGCCGTTCAGGTTTTTGTTAACCATAGAGGAAGCGCAACTCCTCGCCGACGCCCGCAAGCGCCGGGACGGATTTTTCCGTCGCCGCTTGCTCCGTGCGTCACGCCGCACTTGCCCGAAGCCTCATGTGGAGGCGAGCGCGGGCGGGGCGTGGGTGGCTTCTCCGATGGAGATTCTTCGTGGACAGTTCCAACCGCTCGCGCGGGACGGAAAGATATTCCTCTCGCAGTAATCGTTCTCCATCCATTAAACCGAAGCGCAAGCCGTGCGGCTTCGCTCGCTGATATGCGCGTCGGCGCGTCGAGCGTCCGCCTCGCCCCGTAAGGGGCTTGCAGGCGGCGACCCTCGCGTGCCCGACCCGTCATCTTTTCAACTTTGCGGATTCCAAGACGCGTTAGACAACCTCAAGACGCGCGCCGCAACTTTCCTAATGGAGCTATCCGAAAAGTAATGCCGAAAGAGTTAATCGTGAGCGTCAACGGACGCGAGAAGAAGATTGCCATCATCGAAAACGGACGCGTCACGGAGTTCTACATCGAACGCGGCGAGGGCAGTCAGGGCATCGTCGGTAATATTTACAAGGGACGCGTGATGCGCGTTCTGCCCGGCATGCAGTCAGCCTTCGTTGACATCGGCCTCGACCGCGACGCCTTCCTCTACGTCTCCGACTTCTTCGACGAAGAAGAAGAGTTCGAGCGCATCGTCGTCGATAAAACCAAGACCGAGGGCGCCGACAGCGAGACGGCGGCACGCGTCGCTTCCGAACGCATCGAGCGCGCACGCATCGAACGCGAACGGCAAATCGAGACCGCGCAGGAACGCGCCGAACCCATCGCCGAAGAAACCTCCGACGAGACTACCGACGACCTTCCCGCCGACCTCATGGAGAGCATCAGCAGTCCGCTCGCCGCCATCGGTTCACTCGCCAAGCAAGCCTTTGAAGCGACCGCCGGAGCCATCACCAGCGTACTCACCGGAAACGACGAGACACGCGCCACGCCGACTTCGACCACCACTAGCGGCGACGAAGGCGGGCGTCGTCGCGGGCGTCGCAATCGTGGGCGACGCGAGCGCGGCGGCTTTGACGCTCCTACAGAAACCGCTTCAACCACCACAGACACGCACGAACACGCCGCCACCACGCAGCCCGGCGCGACCAAGCCGACTCGCGGCACTCAAACTATCTCCCCTCAAGACATCGACACGCCCTTTGTCGCCGCCACGGATTCTTTCCAGCGCATCATCGACGACGACGAAGCCGCCGCCGATGCGGGCGAGATGTTCAAGGATGCGAGATTGCAGGAACGCATCACAGACCAGATTCGCGGCGTCGAGTTCGACATCGAAGACACGACGCCGACGGCGGAAGTCGGTTCGCTGTTCTCTTCCGGCAGCACCTCCACCGATTCGTCTTTCCAGCGCATCGACGATGACGACGCCGGACAGGATGCGAGTCGTCCGACGCAATCCGTCCAGCAGAACGTGGCAACATCCATCGCCCGCCTCACAGACGATTTCTCCGACGAGGAGACGCCCGCCCCGATGAACGCCGTGCAATCCTTCGAGCGCATCAGCGACGATGAAAAAGCGGTCGAAGCCGTCGCTTCGTCAGATATGACCGTCGCCGAAACAGGTGGCAGACGCGGGCGCGCGGGTCGCGGCGCGAAATCGAAAAAACAGAGTGAGACTGTTGCCGCCCCTGCTGCTCCTGCAACGATCGACACGGACGCCATAGAAGCGGAGGAGACCGAAGAGACGCCGAAAAAGCGACGCACCGCGACGGCCAGCCGCACAGGAGCGACCGCCTCGAAGAAGGGTGCGGCGAAGAAATCCGCCGCTACTGCAAGCAAGACCAAAGCGACTGCGAGCAAATCGCGTTCGCGCAAGGCCAAGACGGCGACGGCGGGCGCGGATGAAAACACCGGTGATGAAAGCGCGAGTGGTGCGTCGTTGGCGGATGCGGAGGCGACTGTTAAGTCGTCGCGTTCGCGTGGCGAGTTTGCGCGTCGCGGTGGTCGTCGCCGTCGTCGCCCGACTGGCAAAGGTGAAAACGGAGGCGACGAGGCACGCTCGAACGGCAACGGCGAAGATGCCGAAATCGTGAACGAAGTTGAAGAAACGCCAGCAGCGGTGGTCGCAGCCACCATCGCGCCGGAACCAGTCGCAGCACCCGTTGTTGCGGCAGCCACGCCTGCGGCTCCAAGAGGTCGCGGCGGACGTGAAGGCGGCGGCGGTGGTCGTGGTGGCGAACGTGGACGCGGCGATGATAATCGTGGCGGCGACAATCGCGGCGACGGCGGTCGCGGTGGAGATAATCGCGGAGGCGACGGCGGTGGTCGCAGCAGCGGCGGTGGTGGTGGTCGTGGCGACCGTCGTGAAAGGAGTCAACCCACCATCACAGACCTCCTGCGCGAAGGACAGGAGATTATTGTCCAGATTGCCAAAGAACCCATCGCGCAGAAGGGCGCGCGCATCACTTCGCACATCGCTCTGCCCGGACGTTTTCTCGTCTACATGCCGACCATCGAACACGTCGGCGTGTCGCGCAAAATCGAATCCGATAGCGAGCGCCAACGCCTGCGAAAATTGATTCAAGCGATTATCCGCGAGGAAGATGTGCCTTCGGGCGGGTTCATCGTCCGCACCGCCGGAGTCGGGATGACCGAACAGGACTTACGCGACGATGCGCGTTATCTCATTCGGACGTGGCGCGACATTCGCCGCGCGTCCGAAAAATCGAAAGCGCCTTCGCTCGCACACAAAGACCTCGACCTCGTTCAACGCATCCTGCGCGACCAACTCTCCGACGACTTCACGGCCATCCGCGTCGATTCCGAGGAGGAATATCTCGGTGTCGTCGAGTTCATCAATCGCATCCAGCCGCGTCTCGTCAATCGCGTCAAACTCTACACGCGCGAGAAACCCATTCTCGAAGAGTACGGCGTGCAGGCCGAGATTGAGAAGGCCATCAAGCCGCGCGTCTGGTTGCGTTCGGGCGGTTATCTCGTCATCAATCAGACGGAAGCCCTCGTTGCGATTGATGTCAACACGGGGAAATTCGTCGGGCGCGGCGGCAGTCGTCTCGAAGACACCATCACGCGCACCAACATGGAAGCGGTCGATGAGATTGCAAGACAGATTCGCCTGCGCGACCTCGGCGGCATCATCGTGCTCGACCTCATCGACATGGAAGACAGACGCAACCGCAACCGCGTCATGGCTGCGCTGCAAGACGCGCTTAGAGACGACAAATCTCCGACCAAAGTTCTTTCATTCAACGACTTCGGTCTCGTCATCATGACGCGCAAGCGCGTCAAGCAGTCGCTTGAGCGCACGCTCTGTTCGCCCTGCCCGTATTGTCAGGGCAGCAGTCTCGTCAAATCGCCGCAGACCGTCTGCTACGAAATACTCGAAGAGGCGCGCAGCCTCGCACGCAGCCACGCCAACGAACGCATCAAACAGACCACGCTCCGCGTCAATCCCGAAGTCGCGCGCGCACTCCGCACCACCGAACGCGACGTGCTCGCCGAAATCGAAGACTATCTCGGCGCCGTCGATGTCACCAGCGACGACCACGTTCATCAGGAACAGTTCGACTTCGCTCTAATCTAAAAACAGAGGTCGGAGACTAGAGGTTAGAGGCTAGTAAAAGCATTCTGGCTTTCACTGGCCTCCGACCTCTAGCCTCTGACCTCTCTCTTTTATGGGAAAGTTGCAGAAAGCCTTGAGTGGGCTGCTGGCGGGCGGCGCGGGGATGGCAGCGTTGGCGGCGGTCAACGCTGTGATTGCGCGCGATTCGCCCGCGCCTGAGACGGGCGCACTCGGCGGCGAGGCCGGAGCGTTCGACTGGAAACACGGCAGCATCTTTTACCGTTTCGCCGGACACGATGCCGTCGACGCGGCCTCGCCCATCCTCTTTATCCACGGCATCGGCGCGGGCGCGCGGTCATTTATGTGGCGACGCAACTTTGAACCGCTCGCCGCCGCGCACGGCGTCTACGCCATCGACCTGCTCGGCTTCGGTTACTCGGAAAAGCCCGCCAACGCACCCTATTCGCCCGACCTCTACGTCGAACTTATTGCAGACTTCATCCGCGAAGTTGTCATGCGTCCCGTTCACATTGTGGCGAGTTCGCTCGGCGCGGCCTTCGCCGTTCACGTCGCTGACGAACACCCGCAACTCGTCAACAGTCTCGTCCTCATCTCCCCGACTGGCACCAGCGTCGCCAACGCGCGCCCCGATTTGTCCGGCGCGGCCTTCTACAGTCTGCTGCACTCGCCCGTGCTCGGCACATCCTTCTATAACGCGATGACGAGCGAAAGAAGCATACGCGATTACGCGCGCAAGCAACTCTTTTACGACAAACGTTACGCCACCCCGCAACTCATCGCGCACTACTACGCCACCAGCCATCAACCCGGCGCACAATACGCCATCACCGCCTTCCTCTCCGGCTATCTCAACACCGACATACGCGCCACCTTCGCGCGTCTCACGCAAAACACGACGCTCGTCTGGGGCAGGCAAGACTTGACCAACCCCATCGAACAAGCCGCCCCGCTCCTCGGCCTCAACCCGCGCGCCACGCTCGAAATCTTCGACCTTTGCCGCATGATGCCGCAGGAAGAACATGCCGAACGCTTCAACGCTCTACTCCGCCAACGCTTCGACACGCGCTCCGCCGCCGCTTAACCAAATCGCCCACGCCAGCGCACACGCGCGTCCACGCACGCGCACGCGCGAATTTTTAATGAACTGCGCCGCGTGGCTTCGCGTATAGACGCCACAAGGAGAATTCGCATGTCAAACATCCGTCTATCCATCTCTATCGCACTTTTGTTTCTACTCGCCGTCGCCGATATACTTCACGCGCAACAGAAAACTTCGACCGTTGACCCGCTCTCCGCCTGTTCACAAAAATTAATCTCTTACGCCGACTGGCCTAAGGTCAAGAATCCGAATTTTTCTCTCGACATCAGCACGCCCTCAAACGCGCGGCTCTACTATTTCGGCGCGCATCATTCCTCCGACCCGTCGGAAAAACAGTTTGCCGAGATTGAAGCGGCGTGGAACAAAATCAAGCCGACCGTCGCTTTCTACGAAGGGACTAACCGTCCCATCGCCGCCACGCGCGACGAAACCATCAAACAGGCGGGCGAATCCGGTTTCGTTCGTTTCCTCGCTACGCGCGACGGCGTTCCCTTCATCTCGCTCGAACCCTCGCCGCAAGACGAAGCGCGTCACGTCCTCAAAAGTTTTACGGTCGAACAGGTCAAACTCTTCTACGTCCTGCGCGAGACGGCGCGACTACGCGACCGACGCAAGCTAACCGAACCTGAACTCCGCACCGCCGTCGCACAACTGCTCGAACGCGCCTCCAAGCTTGAGGGCTTCGGCGATTCCATCACCACGCTCGAAGAATTGGACGCCGCCTATCGTCGCCATTGGACGAATCCGTCCGAGTGGTGGCAAGCGCCCTCCAAGTGGTTCGACCCTATCGCTTCTTCCCAAACAACGGGCGGCATTTTCACCAACGACATCAATCGCGCATCCAGCGAATATCGTAATCTGCACATGTACACCCTGCTCGCACGCGCCGCCCTCGAAGGCAAACGCGCCTTCGCCGTCGTCGGGCGCAACCACGTCCCCATGCAGGAACACGCGCTGCGTTGCGCTCTGAAATAACTATCTTTCGCCGTCGCGCTCGCAGCACTGATGCTGCGAGCGTTCAAGAAGATAGAATTTTCACTTTACGTTGCTGACCGCTCGCTGCTTACTGTCTTAGAATGTCTTCGATGAAACTATTCAGAGTCGCTCTGTTGCAGATGACGTCTTGCGGCGACGACATGGCCGCCAATCTTGCCAAAGGAGAAGCTTTTTGTCGCCGCGCCCGTTCGATGGGAGCCGACGTTGCGCTGTTCCCGGAGATGTGGAGCATCGGCATGACCTTCTTCGACCCGCAACGCGAAGGCGCGCGCGAAGAATGGCAGGCGCAAGCCATCAGCCGCGACCATCCCTTTATTATTCATTTCAGAAATCTTGCCAGAGAACTCAGGATGGCGATTGCGCTCACCTACCTTGAGCAATGGGACAACGCGCCGCGAAATTCCGTCTCCTTGATTAATCGTCACGGCGAAATCGTCTCCACTTATGCGAAGGTGCACACTTGCGAGTTTGACCTTGAATGTGCGCTCACACCCGGCGACAGTTTCCCCGTCTGCGCGCTCGATACCGAACAGGGCGACGTTAAAATCGGATTCATGATTTGTTACGACCGAGAGTTTCCCGAAAGCGCGCGAATCCTCATGCTCAACGGGGCAGAACTCATCCTCACACCCAATGCTTGCACGCTGGACGTGCATCGCATCGCTCAGTTCATGACACGCGCTTACGAAAACATGGTCGGAGTCGCCATGACCAACTATGCCGCCCCGCAAAACAACGGCCACTCAGTCGCCTTCGACGCCGTGGTTCATCCCGTCAACGATGGAGAATCGCGCAACACACTCATCGTCGAAGCCGGAGAGAACGAAGACATCTACCTCGCCACCTTCGACCTCGACAGCATTCGCGCCTACCGCCAACGAGAAGCATGGGGCAACGCCTATCGCCGCCCGCGTCTCTACCAAACCCTGACCGCCACCGAAGTCGAACCACCCTTCATCCGCCCCGACGCCACCAGATAACTCACCGATGCCGCATCAAAGCCGACGCCACTCGTTATCCACAGCGATTATCAGTTCTACTTCCTCTCGTCAGTCGCCCGCAAATAAACCTACCACCTAAACTATCTTCTGCTCTATAATTCGCCCACGAAGAGAAACCCTGTCATCTTCACATAACAACACAGCGTTTGTTTGAACTACTCATATTCCGAACGAATTAGAACCCAAAACAGATGCAGTTAATCATGTTTTCCAGCTACTTAATCAGCGTTAGGTGTTAGCATGTTGTGTGAAGGAGAAACTATGTTCAGAAAGTAGTATGTCGTAGTTGCGTTAATGCTTCTGTGTGGCATTGCACGGGCTCAGGAAAAATCAGAAAAGGGCGGCATTAGCGGAATTATCTATGGCAAAAATCACGTGTTCACTCTGACTGCCAAAAGGTTGGGTCTTGGACAGTACGAGCGGCAAAGGTTGGGGCTGGTAGACGGTTTTTATCCGGTGTGTTCTTCGTGGCAAAAGTGGATAGAGGTGAGGTGCGCTAATGTTTATCATAAAAGAAATGTAAAGCAAGAATCTCTGGAAAATATTATCGAGGGAGATGTCGCAACAACCTATTCAATCCGACTACTCAATATCGCACAGTTTTCATGATAAGTGATTCGCAACAAACTATCGTTGAATATTGTATTAAGCAATTACGATGGCTCCCATCAACATGAATGAACAATTCTTCAGCCCGGTCTCCGAGTTTTCGGCACAGGACTCAGCCCCGTCACTGCGATGGCTCCATTTATCTGATTTTCATGTCGGAAAGGATAATTACGGTCAGCGCAGATTATTTAAGTACATTCTGAGGGAGGTTGAGCGTCAAGTCGCGTCGGGCGACAGCCCTGATTTAGTGTTTATCACTGGTGATGTCGCTGACAAAGGACAGAGTGCACAATATACAGAGTTCAACGATTATTTCCTTTCTCCTCTGACAGATTTAGTGGGTAAAAATTGTGCGCGTTTCATTATGGTGCCGGGGAATCACGATGTAGACCGTGCACAGGCTCAAGCAGTACAAACCTACGATATTCTTTACAAGGTGCCTAGATTTTTAGACCCGACCGAGGAAGGTCTCTTACAGAGAAAATATCTCTTCGATAGGTTCACAGCCTTTGCCAATAATGAGACGGCGAAATTAAATAACCAGTGGTTATTCTCGCCGCAAGGCGCGCTTATTCAATCACTTGAAATCAGAGGACACAAGATTGGTATTTTAGGACTCAATACAGCTTGGTTATCAAGAAGTGATGATGATAGACACCAACTGTCGGCAGGCAAAGCCATTATAGAAACGGGGCTTGAAGCGTTAGGCGACTGTCATGTCCGCATTGTGCTAGGCCATCATCCGATTGACTGGTTTATTGATGAAGATGTCGAGCCGATTCGCGCTTTGTTCAGTAAATACAATGTTATTTATCTACACGGGCATTTGCACAAGCCTGTCTCCCGCTATGAAGGAGGCGGCGGCTACCACTTCCTTGCTCTCCAATCCGGAGTGTGCTTTGAAACGCGTGATGACGAGATATGGGTCAGTCGAATGCTTTGGGGCGCGCTTAATTTAAGAACGCGGCAAGTTCTATTAAAGCCGTTGCGGTGGTCGGGGGATAATCATGAGTGGTCAATTGACGGAGCCGCCTTCCCCGAACGCTATCGCCAACCCGGTTCCGACTATTGGGTATTACCGTTGCCAACTCCACCAGCAGGAGTTCAACCTCTCCTTGAAGCGACGCAATCGCAGCAGACACTCACAACAGAACTACCCCTCGGATGGCAACTGATAGACAAGAGTTTTTTGGAGGAACATAGAACTACTTTAGACTCCGAACAAGCACTCCGGTATTTTGATGGCCGATGGCCTCGTTGGCGTGAAGCACTATCACCCCAAATTCCTAAACGGGCAGTAGTTAAGAAACTGGTTAAAGAACTGGAAGATGTACGTCAGGATGGTAGATTGCAGGTCACTCGTATATCAGGAGCGACAGGGGAGGGTAAAACGACCGCTCTCATGCAGATTGTCAGCGAACTTGTCGAACTCGAAGACTCCAAGTGGCGCGTCATTTGGCATGACATAACAGACTCTCCGTTACCGGCAACTTTATTAAAGCAACTCCCGGAATGGGAAGGAACGTGGCTGATTGCCTCCGATGATGCCAACCTGATTGCCAAGTCCGTATTTAATTCCGTGCAGGCTTTGCGTGAAAAAGGTCGCTACGATGTGCAGTTCTTGTTATGTAGCAGAGAGGCAGATTGGGTTGACGCCGGAGCAGACACATTCAAGTGGTACAAGTATGCCACGTTGCTAGAGGAACCTCTGCGCGGAATATCGTTGCCTGACGCCGAGGATATTGTCCGGGCTTGGAGCGCCTACGGAAGCCAGGGATTAGGCAAACTCAAAGGACTAAACATAGATGATGCAGCCGCACGACTGGTAAGAGCTTCAGAAGAAGAAGCGAATAAGAATGAGGGTGCATTCTTAGGAGGGATGTTACGAGTTCGCATCGGCGCAGGTTTGAAGGTTCATGTGAGGGCTTTGCTGGATCGCCTTAAGAGCAGACAAATACCGGGTGGAAATCTCTTGGATGCTTTCGCTTACATCGCCGCAGCGCATGCCGAAAATATCAGAAGTTTGTCCAAAGTGGTTTTAGCGGAAGCGCTCGGTTGCACGACCACTGAGGTTACCAGCGAGGTTCTTTATCCGCTTGCAGAAGAAACCGCCGTGACAATAGTCGGGCAATACATTCTCACCCGGCATAAAGCAATTGCAGATGTAACTGTGGAACTTCTCGCCAACACATTTCGCTTCGATATGGATGACATATACGCCAACCTCGTCTGGGCTGCACGTCAGGTTAGAACGAGTGGTGGTTTTGTCCCTCAACTCGGTGACTGGGATTATTTGTCCTCACACTTCTTCGACAAAGGAAATGAGGCGCTCGGTATCCGTTTAGCTAAAGTGGCTGTCGAGACGGGTGAGACCAAAGAACATTTAGTTGTTAAATATGCACAACTGCTCCGCGAAGCAGGACAGGCAGACCAGAGCGTACAAGTGTTTTTAGGTGCGCCGAGCTACGTCGGTTGGGACAGAAATTTCTACAACGAATGGGCTGCTTCGGAGAGGGTTTTAGGGAATCAGGCTCTTGGTATATGGCTGCACGGAATCGCGCTGGCCGACCGAACAACGATGCGACTAATTGATATTAACAACGCTAAAGTCGGACTCACCGGACTGGGGTACAATTTCCTAGAATTGTTCGATAAATACGACCGTGCGTTATTTATCGAAGCGTCTGATGCGGCGTTGCAGCTGATAACAAGGCTTAAACTGAACAATAAAGATTTTTCGAGTCTTGCCCCTCTTAAAGCGAAGAGACAAAATCAGAAACCCAAATCGTTGGAAGTAAATCCGGCTACTGCGTTTCGACGGCTGCAAGACGGCATCATCGCTGCCTGGGAACAACGGGAAGGCGAGTTACCTCTCTCGATTAAACCCGCAACAAATCTGAACTTTACCGACCTTGCACGATTGCTTGGAGTTACCGTTCAGGTAACATCAGATTACTGACAAATCCACCCGACAAGTCCCGCGCGCCGACCACTAGCCTACCTTTCATACCTACTGCTAACGAGAAGCATGGGGCAACGCCTATCGCCGCCCCCGTCTCTACCAAACCCTGACCGCCACCGAAGTCGAACCACCCTTCATCCGCCCCGACGCCACCAGATAACTTACCGATGCCGCATCAAAGCTGATGCCTGTTGACGCCTAATCTGCGAAGGCGACGGTTAATTCCGGCAATGTGGCGGAGTCGGTGGCGTCGGCGCGCGTGGATTCGGCGCGGTGGACGTGTCGATAGAGGATGTCGCGTTGTTGGGGGGTGAATCCGGCGGTGCGGATGAGGTAGCGGAGCATTTTTTCGTCGGCTTCGTTGTGCGCTCCGGCGGCAGAGACGACGTTTTCCTCAATCATGACGGAACCCATGTCGTTGGCACCGAAGCGAAGCGCGACCTGCCCGAGTCGGAGTCCTTGCGTGAGCCAGGAGGATTGAAAATTGTCGATGTTGTCGAGGAAGATGCGCGAGACGGCGAGCATCTTGAGATAATCGACGCCTGTCGGTTCGTCTTTCACGCGGCGTCCGAGGGCGGTGTTTTCGCGTTGAAAGGTCCAGGGGATAAAGGCTGTGAATCCGCCTGTTTCGTCCTGTAGGTCGCGTATGCGTTGGAGATGGCGGACGCGATGTGTCACGTTATCGCCGATGCCAAACATCATCGTCGCGGTCGAACGCAGGCCGACGCGGTGGACGGCGCGCATCACGCCGAGCCATTCGTCGGTCGTGCATTTCGTGGAGACGCGTTTGCGCACTTCGTCGTCGAGAATCTCTGCGCCGCCGCCGGGCAGACTGTAGAGTCCCGCTGCCTTGAGTCGCGTCAGAATTTCTTCGTAGGAGAGGCCGGAGATGAGTCGGAGATTGTGAATCTCCGGCGGCGAGAAGCAATGGAGTTGAAACGCGGGATACTTTGCGTGAAGCGTCTGCAAAAGGTCTTCGTACCATTCGATGCCGAAATCTGGATGCAAGCCGCCCTGCATCAAGACGCCCGTGCCGCCGAGTGCGATGGTTTCGTCAATTTTCTCGCAAATCTCTTCGAGCGTGCGGACGTAGGTGTCGGGCTTGCCCGGACGACGATAGAAGGCGCAGAAGGTGCAGACGACGTTGCAGACGTTGGTGTAGTTGATATTGCGGTCGATGATGTATGTGACAATGTTGTCGGGATGCTTGCGCTTGCGTATCTCGTCGGCGGCGACGCCGATGCGCGCGATGTCGTCTGATTCAAGCAGCGCCGTACAATCATCCGTCGTCAGGCGTTCGCCCGCCAGTGCGCGGTCAAGAATCGGTTGAATATCTCGTATGACGGTCATGTGTTTTCCATTCCAGACGATGGACGATAGAACATCGCCAATCTATTCCAGCCAATTTTTATTCATCATCCATTGAAACATTATACGCTTCATGCGGGCGGCGCGTTTCGTGCGAAAGAGTGAAGAAATCATTTCGTCAGCGCATGAAAACGTTGAAATCATTTCTGTGATGAAGACAAGCTCACGGTGAACGTCGTGCCTGCGCCGAGCATCTTCAAGGGGCGCGCGGCTTCGGTCAATCCGTGTTTATGCGCGAGTCGGTAAAACAGTTCGAGTCCGGCGCGCATGTCTTTGTCCAGTTCAAAACTGATGTTTTCAAGAAGATAGGATAGCAGTTCGGCACGCGGGAGTCCGAGCGTCTCCATGTACTGCGCGACGATTTCTTCGACGTGCCGCAAGCCTTCGTCGCGTGCGCCCGCGAAATCGACTCGCCGCGCCGCCTGCGCCGCCGCACCCTCGCGCGTCATCCACATGGCGAAGACGAATCCCAATCCCGTCAACTCGCGCCAGAGGTTCGCCAAATCGTAGACGCGCAGCCCTTCGCGCCGAAACGTCATCGCCGGATCGCCGATGATGAGCGCCGCATCGTGCGCGTCGAGCATCGCACGCAAGTCCGGCTGGCTGTGAGTAAATTTCGGGACGCGCTGCAAAAACTCACGAAAGACGACTTCCACCAACGCCGCCGAAGTCCGCGACGACACATCGAGCGCAATCGTCTCGACATCCTTGAGTTCCGCGCCGCGCGTCACCAACACGACGCTCCTGACGGCTCCCCTCGCGCCCACGCAAACGTTCGGCACGACCTCTATCTCCGGCATCCTTTGATATTCGATCACGGGTACGAGCGCCACATCCGCCGTCCCACGCGCCAGCATGTCGGCGCAACGCGCGGGCGCGGCGTCCGTCAGAAGTTCTACCTCGTCGCGCCGCTCACCGCTCACAAAACTCCATATCAACGGCGCGGTGTTCAAGTAGCTCGACGCGGCGATGCGCGGCAACGGCGCACGCCCCTTCGTCTCGTCCTTTTCGTCCTCTGTCACGATAACTGCCACGCTCCTCCACCTCCGTCGCGCTGACGACGCGCCTCGCTGTGATTAACGCACGGCCTACTTTTCAATTATCGCACAACCCGCGCCGGAGTTTATAACACGCGACATGGCGGGCGTCGGCGCGTCATTGAAGTGCGTTGACAGTCGCGTTGACAGTCTTTGAGGGCTGCCGTTACCATACGCGCATCGACACCGACAGCAACCCAAACTTCATGCCAATTTTCGACATCACCGTCCCCATTTCACCGACCACGACGCCGACCTATCCGGGCGACCCCGGCATCGAAATCGAATCGTGGGCTTCGCTCTCGAAAGGCGACGCCGCCAACGTCTCCATGCTTCACTTTGGCGCGCACACCGCCACACACATCGACGCGCCCGCCCATTTCATCGAAGGCGCGGGCGGCATCCCGACTCTTTCACTCGACGCACTCATCGGCGAAGCGCGCGTCGTCGAGATACCCGAAGACGTGCGTGCCATCGACGCCGCCAATCTTCCCCTGCACGAACTCGACGGCGCAACACGCGTCCTCTTCAAGACCCGCAACTCGTCGTTCTGGGAAAATCCCGACCGCCAATTTCGAGAAGATTTCACCTACATCGAACCCGACGCCGCGCGTCTGCTCGTCGAACGCGGCGTCCGTCTCGTCGGCATAGATTATCTCTCGGTCGAAAAGTTCAAATCCACAAACTTCGAGACGCACCTCGCGCTCCTTTCGCACGGCGTCGTCATCCTCGAAGGTCTCGACCTTCGCGCGGTCAGCGCGGGCGTCTACGAACTCATCTGCCTGCCGCTTCGCATCGTCGGCGGAAGCGGCGACGGCGCACCCGCACGCGCCGTCCTGCGAACGATTGATTAAACCGAACTGCACAGACTCGCGAACTTCCGCGTTATTTTCGGCGAATTCGGAGACAGCAACTTTTCAAGCCTCGTACTCGTAACGTTTCTACAGCATCACTCTCAACAGCATTTTCCTCGAAGGAGTACGCGATGGACAAAATAAATATCTCCGAAAAATTCAGTCTTTTCGACGAATATTGGAAGCCGAAAATTGCGGGCGAAATCAACGACTCCTACATCAAACTCGTCAAATTCAAAGGCGACTTCGTTTGGCATCATCACGACGACGAAGACGAAATGTTTCTCGTCGTCAAGGGAAGCATGACAATGAAGCTGCGCGACCGCGACATCACAGTCAGAGAGGGCGAATTCATCATCATCCCGCGCGGCGTCGAACACATGCCCGTCGCCGCAGAGGAAGTGCACGTGATTCTGCTTGAGCCGAAATCCACGCTCAACACCGGCAACGTCCACAACGACCGCACACTCCCCGAACTTCAACACATCTAAACCTGACACGACGCATCGCAAATGAACGGGCGAACCACTGTTCGCCATTACACGACACGGAAACTCGCAGATGAAATCTCAGAAGCAATTGCGACGGTCAAGTTTTGCTGCCGAGCGTGCGCTCATGGCGCGACACTCAATCCCTGAATTGATTGAACTTCTCAGAAGCGACGATTTGCGTACACGATTCCTCGCCGAAATGTGTCTGCGCGATGCAACCAACACTTGAGTCAGTTTTCAACCTGCGGCTTCGCAGGCCGAACGCGCAGAAGCAATCGCGGAGTGGCGCGCATGGTGGCAATTCAACCGCGCTAAGGACAAGAAACGATGGCAAGCTCCAACAAACCAGACGGCGCAAAGAAGAAAGCCAGCTTGACCTCCCCGCCTCAGACCCCTCTAACGAATCCGTCGGCGGCGATAACTTCTGCGGCTTCTCATCCTCCTGCACACGTCAACGTCGATGCGCCGGACTACCGCGAGCGCGTCTATGAGATTGTGCGTCGCATCCCTACAGGGCGCGTGATGACTTACGGGCAGATTGCTGAATTGCTCGGCGAAGGTTACACGGCGCGCACCGTCGGCTTCGTCATGCACGCGGCTGACGAGCATGACCCGTGGCATCGCGTCATCAACTCGCAGGGCGCGTGCTCGACCGGGCGCGTGCTCTTGCCATCGAATAAACAGCAACGCATGCTCGAAGCCGAAGGCATCGCGTTTGATGCGCGCGGGCGTTGCGACCTCGGTCGTTACCGTTGGTCGCCGGATGAGACGGAGGACGCCAATGCAAGCAAGCAGGACGACCCGCAGCCCAGTCTCTTTAACGATTAGGCGTTTCAAAATTTGCCACTGAAGACGCCGAGGCACAGAGAAGTTTTTTGAAAGAAAGGCTGAAAATCATCGTCGAGGGAATTGATGCATGAATAATGAACCGCTACAAAAACGCGTGCCATACGACATAAGCGCGCCGCAATATTCCGTGGCAGCGCACATGGTCACGACCGCTTTCGAGTTGCCGGGGTTTCGCATCAAACGCAATCTGGGAGTGGTGCGTGGCATCGTCGTGCGTTCGCGCAATCTTTTCGTCAACATCGGCGCGGTGTTCAATGCGATGGTCGGCGGCAACATCACTGCGTGGACGAAACTCTGCGAACAGACGCGCGCCGAAGCCTTCGACATCATGATTCAACACGCGACCGAACTCGGAGCCAACGCCATCGTCGGTGCGCGTTACGATGCGACGGAGGTTGCCAGTGGCGCGAGCGAAGTGCTGGCCTACGGCACGGCGGTCGTCGTCGAACCGACGGAAGGCACGGGGATTTACGATTCGTGAAGGATGCGCCGCTCACGCCCATCGAAATCAAACGCGTCGAGGAAGCGTTGTCGCGTGTGCCTTTCGCACGTCTGCTCGGCATCAGTCTGGGCGAATTCCGACGCGGCGAGGCTACCCTCCACATGGACGCGCGCCCCGAATTGATGCAAAACAACGGCATTATGCATGGCGGCGCAATCGCCTCGCTGCTCGACACCGCGACCGCCTTCGCCATCCTTACCCTGCTCGACCCCGACCAGACGACCGCCACCGTCGATTTAACCATCCACTATCTCCGCCCGATTCTGCACGGAAAAGTTACGGCGCACGCACGCGTCCTCCGCTCCGGTCGTCGGCTCGCAACCATCACCGTGGATGTCACGAACGATGTGGACGAACTCGCCGCAACGGCCATAACTACTTACACTAAAACAACTTACCGTTCAAAACCGACCGCCCAACCGCTATCCTGACTCTCAAATTGACCGCCCGCCCCAAACTCCACCCTCGTTTCTTATAAACTCAAGCAAGATAAGAAGTTGCTAAATTTATATAGACAATAAAGGTCGTCGTGTGTAAAAATGTGTTTGGCTAATGCCAACACCGTGTTGGCTGTAGCGTTCGACCGAACATCCCCGAACTCAATCCCACGCGCCTCTTCCGTTCGCCCAACGACACGCTTCATGCTTTCTCTCTACCACGCTCTACTAGCACAACATGCGCGACAACTCACTCCGGTGCGTTGTGCGGAGCAGACGATTGCCCAACTTCATCGCTATTTCGAGGATGTGGTGCTGGAAAATAGTCTGGCGGCATTGGTGGTCGAGAGTTTGCCTTCGGTGGTCGAGCGTTCGTTGCGCGATTTGGCGCGCGTGCGTGATGTCGGACGCGCGGCGCGGCATGCCTTCTTCTTCATCAGCGCAGACGATGCGATAAGCAAAGTAGTGCCTTCACACACGGGCGAGCGCGAACCTGAGCCGATGCTTTTGCACACGACGCAGGAAGCCGCCGTCGAGCATTTCGTCGTGATTGCAGACGCGCGTTTCTCTGCGTTGCTCGCCTCCGTGCGTAGTAAAGAGAAGGACGGACAGGACGCGGGCGACGAAGTTATCTGGACGTTTGAGCCGGACATCGTCTACTCGGCGCTTGAATACTTGATGGCGCGCGTGACAGCGGAGAAGCCGTTTCAGGCAGCGGCATTTTCGGCAGCCGTACGGACATGCGTACCCAAGACGACCTCGCTGCAACTCACCGTCTCCGTCACAACCAAACTCGCGCGGTTGCTACAGGAACAGGCAGTGCGCGAAATCGCCGTCAACCGTATCGCCAGCGCCATACGCAGTTCGCTCGAACTACCGAGCATCCTTCAAACCACCGTCAACGAGGTCGGGCGCGCACTCGGCGCACAGCATAGCGCCCTGTGGATTGAGGGTGAACACGGCGAACCGCCACTGACCAATTGCTACTTCCGCGACGGCGAACAGGACGAAGCTGAACGCGCGGAAATCCTCAGCGACCTCACGGCTTACAGCGTACGTCTCGGCACACGTTTCAAAACATTCGTGCAGGACGGTTGCGGCACGCACGATTCCGGCACGCGCCCGCTCGCCGTCGTGCCGCTCATCTATCACGAACGCTTCGTCGGTGTGTTACTGGTTCGCTCGGACGATTCGACGCGCGTCTGGCAGGAGAACGAGATTCTGCTGATGCGAACGGTGGCGGACCAGGTGGCTGTCGCCGTCAACCACGCGCGCCTGTTCGCGCAGATGCAACAGCAAGCATTGACCGACGGATTGACGGGTTGTTTCAATCGACGTTCCTTCGAGATGCAACTTGAGCGCGACCTTCATCTCGCGACGCGCATGCGCCAGCCGCTCTCGCTCATCATGCTCGACATCGACTACTTCAAACGCGTCAACGACAATCACGGACACGACGCGGGCGACGTGGCGTTGCGTCTTCTGGCAAATGCCCTGCGCGAAGAATTACGCGGCGTCGATACGGCAGCGCGTTACGGCGGCGAAGAGTTCGCGGTGATTTTGCCGCAGGCGGGCGTCGATGGTGCGCTCGCAGTGGCCGAACGCCTGCGTGCGCGTCTGGAAAGAACCGAAGTGCCCGGCGTCGGCACGATTACGGCATCCTTTGGCGTCGCCACTTTTCCGCTCCATGCCAGTTCGCGCGACCTTCTTGTGACGACCGCCGACCGCGCGCTCTATCAAGCCAAAAACACCGGACGCAATCGCGTCTGCGCGCCGCCCGACTCCGAATTTGATTTGACCGACGAGATGTTTGATTTCGGCAACACCATCATCGACGGCGACGATAACAGTGGCGTCGACAACGATGGCGTCGGTAAAGATAGTGTCGTCGATAACGACGACGTTGCGCTCGACATGTCAACGGATAAGCATGACGAGTTCGTGACAGACGACGACACAGACGCTCCCATGCCGACAGCAGCCGCTCCGTCGTCCGACGATGCGGTGGTTTCGCCCGTGGTTTAAGAGCGCATTTTTAAGTATTCCCTTCTTCACACTTTCGTCACCTTCCCTCTGTACAATCTGGAAACACTGAGCCTGCGACGGGCGTTTGTCTTTATGAAGCAAAATCGCGCATCATAGACGGCGAGATTCTTTATTTAGTCGAGACAGGCGACGCATCGGGCGTCCTCAGTTTTCCGTTTATGCACGACGTACGTAAATTCGCACTCTATTTTCAGCCTTATAAAAAATCACTCGCGACGGGCATCTTCTGCATTCTCGCTTCGGTCGTCGTCGGTCTATTCGTCCCGCTTCTGGTGGGTCGTGCGGTTGACGATCTGCGCGCGGGCGTGACGTGGCAGAAGCTTACGAGCTACGCATTGACGATTCTCGGCGTCAGCGCGGTGAGCGGCATTTTTCTTTTTCTTCAACGCCGCATCATCATCAGCATGTCGCGCCACGTAGAATACGACTTGCGACAGGATTTCTACGCGCATCTGCAACGCCTGCCGCTCTCGTTTTTTCAGGCGAACCGCGTGGGCGATTTGATGGCACGCGCGACCAACGACCTCTCGGCTGTCAGGCAACTGGCCGGGCCGATGATTATGTACAGCCTTCAGACGCTCTTTATCGTCGCCATCATCTTGCCGCTCATGTTGCGTATCAGCGTGCGCCTGACGCTGATGCTGCTGGTGACGATGCCGCTCGTTTCGCTGACGGTCAAATACTTCGGGCAGCAAGTTCACGTCCGTTTCGAGAAGATTCAGGAGTTCTTCGCGCAGATTTCCGCACGCGCACAGGAAAACTTTTCGGGCGTCCGCGTCGTGCGAGCATACGCGCAGGAGGATTCGGAGATTGCCGCCTTCAACGATTTGAATCGCCAATACTCCGAACGCAATCTGGCGCTCGTCCGCATTTCCGCCGTGATGCGACCGCTCCTGCAATTCGTCATCGGCACGGGATACGTTTTGATTCTCTGGTACGGTGGCCTGCTCGCGGTGCGCGGACAGATTACCGTCGGGCAAGTGACCGAGTTTATCCTCTATCTGACGCGCCTCATCTGGCCGCTCATTGCGCTCGGCTACGTCGTCAATCTCTATCAACGCGGCACGGCGAGCCTCAAACGCATGAATGCCATCTTCGCCATTGAACCCGCAATTAACGACCGTCCGGGCGTCCCTGTGCAACCGCCGATTCGTGGACAGATAGAGTTTCGCAATCTGACGTTTGCTTACAACGAGCACTCTGCGCCCGTCTTGCGCGACATCAATCTCATCATCGAAGCGGGACAGACCGTGGCCTTCGTCGGGCGCACAGGCACGGGCAAGTCAACGCTCATGAATCTCGTCCCGCGATTGCTCGACGCGACGCCCGGCACGGTCTTCATCGACGGCATAGCGGTGCGCGATTACCCGCTCGAACAGTTGCGACGCGCAACTGGCTACGTTCCACAGGAGACGTTTCTGTTTAGCGATTCGTTGGCGGAAAACATCGCGTTCGGCGTCGAACAGGCCGAGCGCGCAGACATCGAGTGGGCGGCGGAGATTGCCGGACTCGCGGAAGACGTGCAGAGTTTTCCCGATGGCTTCGACACGCTCGTCGGCGAGCGCGGCATCACTCTCTCCGGCGGGCAGAAGCAACGCACGGCGATTGCGCGTGCCGTCTTGCGTCAGCCCAAGATTTTGATTCTCGACGACGCGCTCTCGGCCGTCGATACATACACGGAGGAACGTATACTGGCGCGCCTGCGCGGCGTCATGCGCGAGCGAACGAGTCTCATTGTCTCGCACCGCATCTCGACCGTCCGCGATGCAGACTTCATCTGCGTCCTCGACGAAGGGCGCATCATCGAACGCGGCACACACGACGAACTGCTCGCGCGCGGAGGCGAATACGCCGCTCTCTACGAACGGCAGTTGCTCGAAGAAGAACTGGCGGCCAGCTAAATCCGCGACCATCGGCGCGGAAGATGACTGGGAGGGGTTGAGCAGATGATAAACCCGAAGATTGACTCCGCGACGGCCAACGTCGAGAAGCCTTTGCGGACTACGCACATTATATGGTTTGCCTTTTTCGGTTCGTTTACGATGTTTGTGCTTTTCTCGGAGATGACGAAGTCGGCGTACATCGACGGCGTTGAAGGCGACATGGGGAATCCGACAGTCGCTTTGGCGCTTCTGTTGGCGGGCGTCGCCGTGGTGGTCGCTTCATTCGTCGTCAAGCGAATGTTAATGTCGAAGGCGGTGGCGGCGCGGAGTCTAGCGCGCGTGCAGAACGCTTATCAGGTCGCCTTTGTTTTGTGTGAGGTGAGTTATCTTTGCGGGTTCGTGATGCGCTTCCGCGTCGTGACGAACCTGCACTACATACTTTTTATTCTCGGCGCGCTCGGACTCTTGCTACACAAACCGCGCCGCGATGATTTTCTCAACGCCGCTTTTGACCAAAAAGCGTAGGGCGTTTCGCGCACGCAGTCGAAGCATGCGCGGCGGGAATTTTGAGTTAAGCAATGTCAACTGCGGTCAAACAATTTCACGAAGAAGAGGCCATCGGCAATAATTTCGACCAGGGCATCGCGCGCAGGCTTCTGCGTTATTTGAAGCCTTACGTGCGGCTGCTCGTCCCGGCGCTCGTTCTGACGCTGCTCTTGAACGCGCTCCGCATTACGCAACCGAAGTTCACGCAGTATGCAATTGACTGGCACATCGTGCCGCGAGAGTTGAACGGCCTTGAATGGGTTGCGCTCGCCTTCCTCGGCGTCTTGCTGCTTACGTTTATCTGCTCTTACGTGCAGACCGTCTTGCTCGAATCGGTCGGGCAGCGCGTGATGTACGACCTGCGGAGCGAACTCTATCAAAAACTTCAACATCAAGAGGTCGCCTATTTCGACCGCAACCCCGTCGGGCGCGTGATGACGCGTCTGACTTCTGATGTCGATTCGCTCAACGAGCTTTTCACGTCGGGCGTTATCGACGTGCTCGGCGACATAGTAATGATTTTCGCCATCGTCGGCATCATGCTCTGGATGGATTGGCGTCTGACACTGGTCACGCTCGTCACTGTGCCTCTGTTGTTCGCCGCGACGACGTGGTTTCGCAAACACGCGCGGCGCGGCTACGACATGGTGCGGACGCGTCTGGCGCGTATCAACGCTTTCTTTCAGGAACATCTCTCCGGCGCGCAGACCGTCCAGATTTTCAACCGCGAACAGAAATCGCTCAAACAGTTTCACGACATCAACGACGACTACCGCAACGCCAACGTCGAGACAATTTTTTACTATTCCGTCTTCTTCCCTCTGGTCGATTTAATCGGCGCGGTCGGCATCGCGCTCATCATCTGGTACGGCGGCTGGCGCGTGATGCAGAACACGTCGGGCAACGAAGTGTTGTCGCTCGGCGCGCTCGTCGCTTTCATCCAATACTCACAGGCGCTCTTTCAACCTATCCGCGACATTTCAGACAAGTACAACGTGCTTCAAGCCGCGATGGTCGCCTCGCAACGCATCTTCCGCACGCTCGACCTGCCCATCGCCATACTCTCGCCCGACGAACCGAAGATGACGGGACGCGCACGTGGGCGTATCGAATTCGAGAACGTCTGGTTCGCATATAAAGAAGACGACTGGGTACTCAAAGACGTTTCGTTCGCGGTCGAGCCGGGTCAGTCGGTCGCGCTCGTCGGCCATACAGGCTCCGGCAAGACGACGATAACCAACCTTCTCATGCGTTTCTACGACGTGCAGCGCGGGCGCATCCTTCTAGACGGCGTGGACGTGCGCGAGTGGGATTTGAAGTCGCTCAGGGAGAACTTCGCCGTCGTGTTGCAGGACGTGTTTCTGTTTAGCGGTACGGTCGAGAGCAATATTCGTCTGGGACGCGAGGAGATTAGTGCCGAGCGCATCGAATGGGCGGCGCGTGAAGTCCACGCAGAGGAGTTTATCAAGCGTCTGCCGTCGGTCTATAAAGCGGAGGTGCGCGAGCGCGGCGCGGGCTTCTCCGTCGGTCAGAAGCAACTCATCAGCTTCGCACGCGCGCTCGCTTTCGACCCCGCGCTGCTCATCCTCGACGAAGCCACCAGTTCGATTGACACCGAAACCGAACAACTTATCCAGCAAGCCATCGAACGTGTGATGCGCGACCGCACATCGCTCGTCATCGCGCATCGCCTCTCAACTATTCAACGCGCCGACCGCATCATCGTCATGCATCACGGCGAAATCCGCGAACAAGGCTCGCATCAACAACTGCTCGCCGCGCGCGGCCTCTACTGGAAACTTTACAAACTCCAATACGCCGACGGCTCCTCGCAACACGACGGCGAAACCCTCGACCCGCTCGGCAGCGGCAGTTTGCAGTACGGAGACTGAAAGAACAGAGAGCTGAAGGCTCTAAGCATAAGGCAATAGAAACAAAAAAGCGGCAGACCCAATGAGGCTTGCCGCTTTTTTACTGCCTACTGCTTTCTGCCTACTGTTTTTCGGCGCGTGGCTTGAATTGCACCAATCCTTCGAGCGATTTGTAAATCTGCAAGTACATCTGCGTCTCGCGCGGGATGAGCGTGCGCCAGGATGCGCCGCCGCGTCGGATGTAGAGCGGCAGGCGTGCGGAGTTGGAGTTGTATCCGGCGGCGACGAGTTCGGGTTGCGTCGCCCACTTGTTGCTCATGGCGTAGGTCACGTCGGGGTTATAGACGAGCGCGTTCCAGTTGTCTTGCATGTGCAGGAGCATGGCTTCGAGCGCGTTGCCGTGATTACGCATCCCGGCGACGAAATCGGGATTGAGGCCGACCGATGGATGCATGCGCCGTAGCATCTGGTAGGTGGAAGGAATCATCTGCACCATGCCGCCCGCGCCTGCCGAACTCACAGAGTAGCGATAGGTGTCGAGTTCGTTGAGAGCAAAGAGGGCATAGACTTCCTCGTAGAGCGCGAGGCGACTCTCGTTGCGGAAGCGTTCGTGGTCGGAGTGTTCGACCACGCAGAGACGCTCGGCGATGTCCACGATTTGCGGCGAGATGAATTTGCCTTTGTCTTGGAGGCGCTTCGCCGCGAGGTCGAGCATCGAGCGGACGTAATGCTGTCCCGCCTTGACGAGTTCGGGCGTAATCAACGCCGGATGCGCCGACGTGTAGTAAGCCATCTCCTTGAATCTGCCGCCCTTCTCTATCGGATATTCGACGACGAGCGGCGTCAATTGTCGTCCGGCGAGGTCGGAGACGATGACGGCGGTGTTGACGTAGTTAGACCGCACGACGCGCAGGCGCACGTTCATGCCCTGCGAGGTCGTTAAGACTGTCTCCGCGCCTCTCATCAAGAATGTCTGCTTCGGGATGGTGAGCAAGTGAATTTGCGAAGACTCCTGTTCGAGCGCCGCGACCGTGACGAGGTAGAGCGAAGGTGGGGCACTCGCCGTCGGCGAGAGTCGTGTTTTGAGTAGACGCTGCGCCTCCGCAATGCGCGTGCGTGCCCTCGCGGGCGCAATCGGGCGCGCGGGCAGCAACGGCGCGGCCACGACGACGGGGACGCTCGCGTATGGCGAAACGATTGACGGTACAGTCGTCGTGGTGGGCGAACTGTTGGAAGGCACGGTGTTTGGAGCGGCGGTCGGCGCAGGAAGCGTCGCAGTCACGTCAGGCGCGCGCGGTTCGACGGAAGGCGTCGCCGCAGGCGTAGGCGTGGTGGTTGTCGTAGTGCCTTGCTGCCGTTGCTGCACGCTCTGACCCGTCTGCTGTTGCGTAGAGGGGGGCGTCTGCTGCGTCACGGTACGCGGTCGCGTGCCCGCTGCCGACGACTGCGGCGAAGACATCTGCGAAGTGTTGGCCTGTCCGTGTGCAACGACGGCGACCGCCAGCAGGTACACGACCGACGCGAAGGGGAACAAAAATCCTTTTTTCATATTCACTTCAGAGTTTCTGTAATGGCTCCGCACATGGGGAGCGACAAAGGAAGCCTCACTGAGATTCACCTCCGCGCCGTACGGTTGTCAACACTTTTTCACTTCACAGATGCCGAACAAATCAAATTGCTTACCCTGAACGAAATAAAGACACAAGCAGATACACGACTGCCCGCAACACTCGACGGAGCTGCGGGCAGTCAATGTCGCTGCAAATTGAGCGTTCGACTAAGGTTCGAGATGCTGTCTGGCTTTGCGTCGCCGACGCGCCGCGCCCAACGTGCCGACTAAGCCTGTGCCGAGCAGAAACATGGTTGCCGGTTCGGGTATCGGCGCGGGGTTCACCGTGATTCCGGCACTCATGTTTGCGCCGGGGATGTAAAAATCAATGACACGGTAATGAACCCTATCAATAAAAGTGAATGTCGAATTCCAACGAAAGACGTTAAGACTCGCGGAGGCTTCCGGCGAGTGCTCCGGCGGCGGAGGCTGCGAGGTCGCGTAGTTCGCGCGGGTCGGCTGAGCGTTGCATGAGACGAAAGCGTGTGGCAATCATGTGGCCGAAGTTGATGCCGAGTGAGGAATCAAGTTGGCAGAGTTCTTCGGCGAGCATTCTCTGCGAGACGCGTTCAAAGGCGTGGCGGAGTTCGGCGGAGGTCGCTTCCATACCTTCGATGAGCATGACTTCGATGTCGCTGCCCGTGCGCGCGCGTCGCCGCGCGTGTTCGCGCAGACGCACGCGGGCTTCGTCTTGAATCTTGCCCGTCGCGATGAGAGCGATGTGCGAAGCGCGTGTTTCGGCTTCGGTGTCGAGGGCGCGGCGCGCGTGTGCGGCGTTGACATCGCCGTCGCGCAGGAGAAAGAGGAAGGTTTCGCTTGAGATGTTTGCCATCGCGTAGACCTCGCCGTCGCCGGAGGCGGGACGCACGGCGATGTCCGTCTCAGGGATGCCGAACTCGACGAGCATGGCGCGCAGGCGGTTCGCCATCCACGAACTATCCTTCAAGACGGAGGCGGCGAGGTCTGTGGGCGTGACGAGTTCTTCGGCGCGTTCGTCGGCGATGGCTGCACCGCATTCGCTGCAAATAGCGTTGCTGCCCGTAATGATGGCGAGCGCATCCTGCGACGGCAGACGAAACAACGAACGATTCTGTTTGCGACAACTGACCAAAACCTCGCGCCGGACGAGTCCCGCGTCCGAGAGGCGACCGATGAAAGGTTCTGAGGCGTTTTCGCCGCCGATGCTCCCGACCGAGAGGAGTTCGGCGGTGCGCCCGTCGGCTTTGGCTTCGATGAGCCGACGCAGAAAACGGCGCGTCTCGCCGTCTTCGAGCAGGCTCAGGACGCGTGTGTGCTCCGCCGCGCCGCCTTTCGCGCCTGCTGAAAGGGATTGTGGAGAGGCATCACTACCGCTGCCGCCTTCGCGTCCAGCCGTGGCGAAACGCGTGAAACCGCCCGCGACGCGCGGCTCGACGGGCTGCCAAACGCTTCTGCCGCCGCGACTTGCGCCGTTTTCGCCCGACGCCCGACCGTTGGCGTTCGTCGTGCTGCTGGCGTCGCTGGTCGGCGTGCTGTTCGCCCGCGTGGCGTCAATCGCTTCATCGACGTTGCGGCAGAAGGCGTCGAGTTTTTGTTGCGGCTCAAGGGTGTCGGCGGTGTGAACGATTCCGGCGCGGAGGCCGCCGCCCGACGCGCGCTCGCCCGTCGTGGCGTCGCCAAAGAGAAGAAAGAGCGCAAAGTCCTCGAAGCAGAAGATGTCGCCGCGCACGTAGGGCGTGTCGTTTTCCGTCTCGGCGTAGGCCGCAACGAGGCGTTCCAAATCCCTGACGCGCTCAGGCCCCAGCAGTGCGAGTTCGTAACAATGCTGTCGCGCACCCCGCACAAGCGGCATAAGTCCTTTATCCTGTAGCTTTTCCAGCAACTGCACGCGCGCCGCGCCGTCAACGTTCTGCTCGGATTTTTTGCTCTGAACGAATAGCATATCGAATCTCCTTCTTTGGCCGCGCATGCTATCACGACGCATGGAAAAATATCCATGTCTTTTCGCGCTAAACGTTTGAAATCTAAGCCCTTGAACAAGAAAAAGCGTACTGACTCGTCACACTTCGTTCAACTTGAACCATTTCTCGTCGCCGCTTATGGGTTCTTTCCGTCCACATTCGGTTTCGCGTCGATGCCTTGTCACAAAACAGTCACATTGCCTCTTGAAAGCACGATTTGCGCCACGTAAGATGGACCTACGTTGCACAACAGCAACGCCTCCCTAATCAGCAATACCCCAAGCAATATCCAGATTAGAGACCAAAGAGGAGACCGTTTCCCCCGATTATGCCTTTTACTAAACTGTTCCCCCGCGCGCTCGCGGCCTGTTTTGCCCTCGGACTACTCGCCACCAACGCCGCTGCCCAGACCGAAATCTCGCGCCCGCGTCTTGCGACAACGCCCCCCACCACCGTCTCCGCCGTCCCCAACGGCAGCACTGCCACGCGTCTCGAAAACGAACCCGTCGTTATCTCCGTCGCGCCCGAAGCAGAAGCCGAAGCGTTCACACGCTCGACGCTTACGCCACGCCCCTCCACACTCCACGTCGAACAAGTCAACGAGATGCTCCTGGCCGCGATTGAGACGCGTATCGGCACGCCTTATCGCCTCGGCACCGAAGGGCCTTATCGTTACGACTGTTCCGGTTTCGTGTGGAGCGTCTTTCAATCGGCGGGCATCACGTTTGAGCGCACCAACGCGCGCTCGCTCTGGTCGCGTTTCGCGCCTGCGCGCGGTGACGAACGCTTCCAGTTTGGCACGCTCGTCTTCTTCAATAACCTCAACCACATCGGCATCGTCGCCGACGCGGGCGGCTTCTATCACGCATCGACAAGCAAGGGCGTCGTTTATTCGCCCTTCAACGAATACTGGTCGTCGCGTATCGACGGTTTCCGCCGTATCCCACTTGCCAACGCCGAAGTCGCCGCCGTGGGTCGATAAAGAATTCCACTGACGCCGTAAGCGACTCAGCGACAAATGAAGAGGCCGACGCTTGAACCAAAAGCGTCGGCCTTCCCTTTTTGCTGCGTGAGATGTCAGAGCACGTCCGGTTTATCTCGACGTGGCGGAGACGAAACCCGCCCGCGTCTCGCCTTCACGCGTCTCCCACACCGCCACGATTTTATCTATCGCCACGTAACATAACTGGTGCTCGTTATCCGTCATGTAGAGCACGCCTTCATCAACCTTGAGCACTTCGCCGCGCACGCTCGCCGAACCGCTACAATAAACGTCCACCTTGCGTCCCACCATCCTCAAAAGAAGTTCCTGCATATTTTTACTCCTCACTTAAAAAGCAGTAGCCAGTAACCGATAGTCAGTAGAAACGCTCTGCCTTCGTTGATTTATTAGCCTTCGGCAGAACAGCACGTGGGCGACCTTCATGCTGGCTACTGTCTATTTTTCATCCCTCGTCCCTCCGCCCTCATCCCTGCTATTCTGGTGTCCAGACCCAGATTTTCTCTTTGCCGTTATGAGTGTTAACTTCCTTCTCCTTCCGTTCGCGGAAAGTAATCTGGAAGATGGGGAGGACGTTGGGGTCATCCTGTTGCTGGCGCTCGAATTGCAGCACGTCGTAATAGGAACAGCGCGTGCGCGCCGGATAGGTGCGACACACCTGCGGGCGCGCATGATAAATCGAACAGCCGCGCGTCTCTTGATTGAGAAACGTGCACGTCTCGCCAAAGAGCATGTCCTTCGTGCGACGCAAGACGCGTTCGCCCGCTTTCATCTTCGTATAACGTTTCGTCGCGGTTTCGACCGATACTTTGAAATATTTCGCCAGACGGTTCAAGTCGCGCTTCGTCACCTGCACACGCTCGTAAATCGAGCAGCAGAAAGCAGGACACTTCGAGCAATCGAAATGAACGCGCGGCTGCTCGTCCGTTATCTTCTTTGCCATCGACAATCCCCTTAACTCGTTAATCCTTAGTCGTGAATCGTGAATCGTCAATAGGCGTTCTCGTTCTCACGATTGACGATTTGACGATTCACTATTCCCTTATCTTCTTTTTGATTTCTTATATTCCGACATCAACAATTCCATCAACTCGCCGCGTCGCTCGTAGAGGCGTTTGGGTTCGCGCGGTTCGTGTCGTGCGAGCGCGTAGGCCGTGATAATCGGCAGCGCGATGGTGGAGTCAACATAACACACAACGGCGTCGGGCAGGCGGTCGGGGTCAACTTTGCCCCACGAAACGGCTTCACCGGGCGTCGCGCCGGAGAGTCCGCCCGTGTCGGGTCGCGCGTCGGTGATTTGCAGGAAGTAGTCGTGGCCACGCTCGTCGATGCCCAAAACTTCCTGTATCTGCGGCTCGGTCTGAAGCATGAAATTTTTGGGGCTGCCGCCGCCGAGGATAAAGACGGCGGATTGGCCGCCGTGCTTCGTGCCCTTATCGCCTCGCCCGTGAATCGCGCCGCGTTTGGCGGCGAGCACAATGGCCGCCGTTTCATTAACGTCGAGCGACGGGTCGAAGGCGAGTCGATTTCCCTGCAATGCTTTCGCGGCGACGTTCATGCCGATGGACGAGTCGCCGGGGCTTGAAGTGTAGAGGGGCACGCCATATTCGTAAGCAGCGGCAATCAGAGATTTATTTTCGAGTCCCAGTTTGCGTTCGCGCTCACGCACGTACTTGCCGCAGAGATAATGAAACTCCGCCGTAGACATCACGCGCTGAAACTCCTCGCCTTCAATCAGACGACGGTAAAAAGCGTCCGTGTCGAGCAAGACCGAGTAGTCGAAAAAGATGTCGTAGATACGCACGACCTCTTCTTCGCGCAGAGTGATATCGGAGATTTGCGTGCTGCCCTGATGCAGCGCAAGACCGATGCCGAAATGCGTGTCGTGATAGAGGTTCGCGCCCGTCGTGATAATCCAATCGACGAAGCCCGCCTGAATCAGAGGGATGAGCGCGGAGATGCCGAGACCGGCGGGCGTCAACGCGCCTGTAATGGAGAGTCCGACGGTGGTCTCCGGCTCAAGCATCTTCTGCGTGAAAAGCTGGCATGCTTCGCGCAGACGCGCGCCGTTGTAAGCGAGAAACGTCTCGTCAATCAAATCGGCAAGTTTTACGTCGGGCGTAATCGGTCGCGGGTCGATGCGCCGTCCGCCCAGATATTTACTCTTCTTTTTCGCCATGCGTCGTGTGCAGTTTTCAAGATGATAAATCTTAACTTAAAAAGAAATCTTATTCGCTCGCCTCATCGCCGTTCGGCGTCAACGCACGACGCAGACGGAGGCGTCCGATGCGACGCTCGTCGGCTTCGAGCACTTCCACATCGAGGCCGCGAAATGTCAGTTGTGTGCCCGGTCGCGGCACTGTGCCGGAGGCGTTGATGACGAGTCCGGCGATGGTTGTGAAGTCGTCGTCTTCAATCTCAAGGTCGAACAATTCCTCAATCTTACCGACCTCGGTCGAACCCGCCACTTCATAATAACCCTCGTCGCCCTCGACTATCTCGACAATCTCCTCGCTCTCGATGTCTTCATCTTCAATCTCGCCATGAATCTCTTCGAGAATATCTTCGAGCGTGACGAGTCCGGCGAGGCCGCCATACTCGTCGATGACCATCGACAATTGCACGTGCGCCTTCTGCATCTCCTGTAAAAGTTCGGCAATCGCTTTGGTTTCGGGGACGAAATAGGCCGTTCTCAGCAGCGACACAATCGTCTCATCTTCTCTGCCGTCAGGCCAGCACTGAAGCAGGTCGCGCACGTAGATGATGCCCTCGACGTTATCAATCTGGTCGCGATAGACGGGCAGACGCGAATACTTGGAGTCAATCATCACATCGCGCGCCTGCCGGACGGTGGCTGTAATGGGGAGCGCTACGATGTCCGTGCGTGGCGTCATCACTTCGCTCACGCGCGTATCGCCGAACTCGATAATCGTATGAATTAACTCCCCTTCTTCCTGCTCGATGATGCCTTCCTCTTCGCCCACGTCGATTAAGGCTTGGATGTCGTCGTTGTCTTCGTCCTCATCCGCGCCCGCTTCGAGTTGCTGCTCGTTGCGTCGCTGCCGACGCTCAAAGAAACGATGCCACGGCGCGGCGACCACAGCGACGACACGATAAAACGGACGATACACTGGCAGGAGTTGGAGAAAAGTTTTTTCGGGATTTTTGAGCGACAGGAAACGCGGAATCAACTGCCGGAAGACGGTCGTCAGCCCGACGGCTAACAGGAAAGCGATGAGAATGAACGGCGCATCGGGAAACCATCGGAGCGCGAGCGATGTCGTCAGCACCGAGATACCGATGAGTAGAATCTGGATAACCGCCGTCAGATTCGAGCGAAAGCGCGCACGGTCTTCGAGTATCTCGCTCAAGAAAGCGTTGGACGGTGGCGCGCCCGGTCGGTCGTCTTCGTGCTCCGTGATGAGACGCCGCAAGCCCACGTCGCTCAACTGCCCGAACGCCCTCTGCACGGTGGCGAGAAACGCCAACACCGCGAGCAACAGGCACGTGATTCCTATCTCGATTTCCATAAGCATCTCGTAAATCGCCAATCGTTAATCGTGAATAGAAATAGAGCTTTTATCCATTTACGATTCACCATTTACCATTTACGTCGAATTATATTCCCAGACGCCGCCGCAGCGAGAGTTCCAACGCGTTCATTTCACCTGCGTCCCGTTCATGGTCATACCCGCACAAGTGCAACACGCCGTGCAAAATCAACTGCGCCACTTCCTCCTCAAACTCCAAACCCTCTTCACCCGCCTGTCGCGCCGCCTGCTCCACCGAAATCACCACATCCCCCAACGTCAAACCATCAACCCTCTCAAACTCATCCTCTCCCGCCGGAAACGACAACACATCCGTCGTCCCACGCTTCCCACGCCAACGCCAATTCAAATCCCTCATCACCCTATCCGACACAAAAGCCACCGTCACCCCCGCCCCTTCATTCGCCGGAACAACCCCCAACACCCTCTCCACAAACGACCGCCACCGCTCGACATCAACCGGCACCTTGCGCTGTCGATTCACAACTTCAATCATTTCATATATCAGATGTTGCTCTTGCTGGAATGCGCTTCGTAAGCTTTGATTATCATTTGGACGAGGCGGTGGCGGACGACATCTTTTTCGGTGAAATAGACGAACTCGATGCCCTCGACGTTGGAGAGTACGCGCTCGGCTTCAATCAGGCCGCTGCGTTTGCCCGTCGGGAGGTCGATTTGCGTCACGTCGCCTGTGATGACGGCCTTCGAGCCGAAACCGATACGCGTGAGAAACATCTTCATCTGCTCGCTGGTGGTGTTTTGCGCTTCATCGAGGATGATGAAGGCGTCGGCGAGCGTGCGACCGCGCATGAAGGCGAGCGGCGCAACTTCGATGACGCGCTTCTCCAAGAGTTTCGAGACGCGTTCGGCTTCGATTAAATCGAACAGCGCATCGTAGAGCGGACGCAGATAGGGGTCTACCTTCTCCTGCAAATCGCCGGGCAGGAAGCCGAGTCTTTCTCCCGCCTCGACCGCCGGACGCGCCAGCACGATGCGGCTCACCTGCTTCTGCATCAACGCTTGCACCGCCATCGCCACGGCCAAATACGTCTTGCCAGTTCCAGCGACGCCGATGCCGAACACTGCATCGTTATTCTGAATCGCTTCGATGTAGCGACGCTGCGTGGCGGTCTTGGGCGCGACCTGTTTTTTGCCGGACGGATTAAAGCGTGCTTTGGTGAAATAGTCGCGGAGAGAGTAGGCGCGGTCTTCGGCGATTTGGGCGAAGGCTTCGCGTAGTTCTTTGTCGGTAAAGGTTTTGCCTTCGCTAAAGAGCGCGGCGAAGTCTTCGAGGATGCGCTCGACGGTTTCGACATCCTTCGGATCGCCGTCAACCGTGAGGTCTTGCCCGCGCGCATCGACGCGCACATCCAGCAGTGATTCCAGATATTTGATGTTCTGATCGTGGACGCCGAAAAGCGTCTCAACCCCTCTTGGTGGAAGTTCAATTTTCTTCAACGGATGGAACAGTCTCCTTGCTGTGGGTGGTGGTTAAGTGCCGCAGGGGCAGGGCGATTGAGGGTTCGGATGAGTTGCAAGCATAACGACAGGCTAAACGCTACAACACGAGCCGCACGGGTGTCAACGAGTTTGCAGACGCCGCGCGAGGCTTCCCTCCTGCCTTGACACGCCCCCACGCGATACCTATACTTTCCCCTTTGCGCCCAACGCTCTGTAGTTATCTATCGGAGACGGGACGCGCCAGTTCAACATCACAAACCGAAAGATTTAACGACGGAGATTATTGGAATGCCGAATCATAAATCATCAGAAAAGCGTGTGCGACAGAACGAGAAGCGACGCATCGTGAACCGCAGTAATCGTGGTCGTCTGCGTACGGGAATCAAAAACATGCGCGCCGCCCTCTCGACCACAGACGGCGACGTGCTGACGCTCTTGCCGGAAACCGTTTCGCTCATCGACAGGGCTGTGCAGAAGGGTGTGCTGCATCGCAACGCCGCCGCCCGTTACAAATCGCGGCTCACGACGCAGGCCAACAAAGCGACGCAGAAATAACGTCGAAAGCGACAATTTCAAACAGACGAGGCGAATCGAGTTTTTCGGTTCGCCTCGTTCGTTTTTGTGGGTGCGGCTAATGATTCGTGCACCAACAAAACCGCGCCGGCTTCGTCTGTCTAAACGATGCGCGCCGCGAGAAACGAGGTCAAAAAGACGATGACTGTTGAGAAGAATGGTGAAGGGACGTACCGGAGTGCGGGCGAGATTGAGGCGTTGGTGAGAGGATTCGAGGATGGTTCGTTGGCTGCTTCCGAGTTCAATCACAGGGAACATCTTTTGGTCGCGCTCTGGTATCTCAGGCAGTCGCCGACGCTGGAAGCGGCGGGCGAACGCATGCGCGCGGGTCTTCTCCGCTTCCTCGAACATCATAAGGAAAATCCGCAAATCTATCATGAGACCATCACGCTCTTCTGGCTCAAGCGAGTTCGCAGTTTTCTCGACGCACATAAATCCGAACGCTCGTTGGTCGCATTGTGCAACGCGATGTTTGAATGCTGCGGGACATCGCGCGTCATTAATCATTACTACAGCAAAGAACTCCGCGCCACGGACGAGGCGCGTTCAGCATGGGTCAATCCCGATTTGCAGCCGTTGGATTTCTAGAGAGGTTTCGCCGTCAAAGTCCGGCGGGGTGAAGTCGAATTGTGAAGTTAGGCGGACAGTTCGCAGACGAGCATTTCGAGTTGCATGCGTGGAGTGGCCTGCGAAGTTTTGATGGCGAGGTCGGCGGCGGCGATGCGTCGGATGCGTCGCGTGAGGGTAGCGAGGTCTGTGCGGCGCGCGGTGGCGAGAAATTCTTCGCGTTTGCTGTATGGCACCGAGGCGACGCGGAAGACTTCTTCGTTCGGCGTGCCGCGCGACATCAATTCTTTGGCGAGCGCGAGACGATGATAACTGCTGGCGAGAAGGCCGACGAGCATCAAGGGTTCGGAGCCGTCGTCGAGCAGGCGTCGGAGTGTCTCCAATGCGCGTTGACGATTGCGTGCGATGAGGTAGTCGGTCAATTCAAAATTCGACAACTCACGCGAACGTCCGACGAGGGCATCCACCAACTCCATCGTGATGCGACCGGAAGGCAGCGCGGCGGTCGCCAGTTTGTCCAACTCGTTGGATAGCTGCCGGACGCTCGCTCCCGTCAAAGCGATAATCTGATGCAGCGTGCGGTCGTCGGCATCGGCTTTCAGTTCTTTCAGACGCCCGCGCGCCCACGTCGCCAATTCCGCGTCCCTGAGCGGCGCAAACTCCACGCTCGCACACGCGTCGAGCAGAGACTTGCTGAGTTTTCGTCGTTTATCCAACTCGTCGGCGATGAAGATGACGACCGAACTTTCGACGGGGCGCGCGATGTAGCGCAGGAGCGCACCTTCGTCCGCTTCACGCAAACGCGCGAAATCGCTGACACGCACGACGCGTCGCTCGGCCATCATCGGGAGTTGTTCGGCGGCGGCAATCGCCTGCTGAACATCGACGCTCGACAGACTAAAACTCGTCTCGTTGAATTCGCGCAGCGACGCTCCCTTCAACGCCGCTTCCGTGATGGCGCGCGCCGCCGCGTTGCGTAAGTAATCCTCCGCGCCGTGGAGCAGATAGAGCGGCTCGATGCGCCCCGCGCGTAACGCACGTTTCAAATCCTCGCGCGAGAGCGTCGTCATTTTGCCTGATTTACTCCGAAGCCGTTGACGAGGGTGGAGACGAGGCTTTCGGCGAAGCTGCGCGCGAGGCGTTGGACTGCCGGGTCTTCCTCGTTGAAGAACGTGCGCGGGTCGCTGGTGAATTCAAACTCGCCGCGAAAGACGTAGTTTTGATTATCGTACAAGACGCGATTCTCAACCTGATCGCGCACGGTGACGGCAGCGATGATGGTCACTTCAAAAATACGCGCCCGCCCGCGATTGTCGAGCAATACGCCGCCGAAGCCAAACTCTTTCACTACTCCGTCAACCACCGCGTCCGCGCCTTCGCGCTCGCTCTGCACACGAAGCCCGCGCCCGCGTTTGATGACTTCGCGCATCACGGCTTCGGTGAAACGCGATTCGATTTTGAAGCGCAACGCCTGATTCTGAAACGCCGGAACCGCGACCGTGCGGATGTGGCCGGGCAACGCGCCCTGCTTCACAGGCTTGTAGCATTCCGTAAATCCCGACGCGCACGCCAACACCAACACGACCGACGCCACGCGCCAGAATTTTTGTACACCAATCATGCTCTACACTTTTCCTCTCATGTCGGAAGATAGTAAATGGTAAATGGTGAATGGTAAATGGTGAATGGATAAAAAGCAGTTCCTTCTGTTCACCATTTACGAACGACCATTTACCGCTTTGATGGCATCGGCGACGCGCACGGTGTGGACGGCGGCGCGCACGTCGTGGACGCGGACGATGTGCGTGCCTCCGAGGACGGCGGCGGCGACCGTCGACATTGTTCCGTGAAGACGTTGGTCAACTGGCACATCTCCGAGCAGCGCACCGATGAAACGTTTTCTCGACGTGCCGACGAGCATGGGAAACTGCGAAAACTCGCGGATGAGAAGATGCAATTTCGCAACCAATTCGACGTTCTGCTCGAACGTCTTGCCGAAACCGACGCCGGGATCGAGCGCGATGCTCTCTCGCTCGACGCCGCGCGCCGTGGCCTCCGCGATGGAGTGACGAAGGCTCTCCGTGATTTCGCGAAAGATGTCTGCGACGGGCGGCAGCGTATGGAGCGTGTCGAGATTACCGCGTGAGTGCATGAGGACGAGTCCGGCGCGTGCATGAGCAACGGCGTCAGCGAGCGAAGGGTCGAAGCGGAGTGCGGAGATGTCGTTGACGATTTCCGCTCCGGCGTCGAGCGCGGCGCGCGCCACCGCAGCCTTCGTCGTATCGACGGAGACCGGCACGTCAATCCTTTTCGACAACGCTTCAACGACGGGAACGACGCGGCGTATCTCCTCTTCTGTCGAAACCGCTTGCCCGCCGGGACGCGTCGATTCGCCGCCGATGTCGATGATGTCAGCGCCTTCTTCCGTCATCTCTGCGGCGCGTGCGAACGCACTTTCGAGATTGAAGAACTGTCCGCCGTCGCTGAAGCTATCGGGCGTGACGTTCAAGACGCCCATGACGAGCGTGCGCTCGCCGTAGACGAGCGTGCGCCGTGCGAGTCGCCATTCACGGACGCTTGATGGAGGAGATGCTGATTGGGATGAAGTCATCATCTACTGCTGTGGCAATGTAAAGGAAAGCATGAAAAGGAAAAAGGGGAAGAGGCTATTTGCCCTTTCCCCTTTTCACCATTTACTCATTCGGCCTTTGTCTTACGCTGTCGCCGGATTGCTGCCGGTAATCGGCGGCAAGATAGGCTTCAGCGGATTGGCTGTCGGTTCCTTGAGTTGCGGACGGTCTTCGTCGTCCTTCGAGGGCGGCGGGTTGTCATCGAGCGGGAGTCCAGCGACGATGCGCCGAATCTGAACGGCGTCGAGCGTTTCGCGTTCAAGCAGCGTCTCGGAGAGGCGAACCATCGTGTCGCGGTTCTCGGTGATTATCTCGCGGGCACGGTCGTACTGCTCGTTGATAATCTGCTTGACCTCCTGGTCGATTTTGATGGCCGTGTCTTCGGAGAAGTCGCGGTGCTGCGCGATTTCACGACCGAGGAAAATCTGCTCCTCCTTCTTGCCGAAGGTGAGCGGACCGAGATTGCTCATGCCGTACTCGCAGACCATCGCGCGTGCGAGTTCGGTGGCGCGTTCGATGTCGTTGGACGCGCCCGTCGTGATGCTGTTGAGGAAAATGTCTTCGGCGATGCGACCACCCATGAGGATGGCGATTTGACCGAGCAAGTATTCCTTCGAGTAGTTGTGGCGGTCGCCTTCGGGCAACTGCTGCGTGACGCCGAGAGCCATGCCGCGCGGAATAATCGTCACCTTGTGAACGGGGTCGGCGTTGGGAACTTTCAAGCCGACGAGCGTGTGCCCCGCTTCGTGATACGCGGTGACGCGTTTCTCTTCGTTGGTGAGCACCATGCTCTTGCGTTCCGCGCCCATCAAGACCTTATCTTTCGCCAACTCGAAATCGTACATAGCGACGATTTTCTTGTTGTAGCGCGCGGCGTTCAAGGCCGCTTCGTTGACGAGGTTGGCGAGGTCTGCGCCCGTGAAGCCGGGCGTGCCACGTGCAATGACGCTGATGTCCACGTCTTCGCCGAGCGGAATCTTTCGTGTGTGAACTTTGAGGATGCCTTCGCGTCCGCGTACGTCTGGACGCGAGACGACGACGCGACGGTCGAAGCGCCCCGGTCGAAGCAACGCAGGGTCGAGCACGTCCGGCCTGTTGGTTGAAGCCATCAGGATTACGCCGTCGTTGGATTCAAAGCCGTCCATCTCGACGAGCAGTTGGTTGAGAGTCTGTTCGCGTTCGTCGTGGCCGCCGCCGAGTCCTGCGCCTCTGTGGCGACCGACAGCATCAATCTCGTCGATGAAGATGATGCAGGGCGCGTTCTTCTTGCCCTGTTCAAAGAGGTCGCGGACGCGCGATGCACCGACGCCGACGAACATCTCGACGAAATCGGAACCCGAAATCGAGAAGAAAGGCACGTTGGCTTCACCCGCGACGGCGCGTGCGAGCAGGGTTTTGCCCGTTCCCGGAGGCCCCATCATGAGGACGCCTTTCGGGATGCGTCCGCCGAGTTTTTGGAATTTTTGCGGCTCTTTGAGGAATTCGATGATTTCCTGTAATTCCTCTTTCGCCTCTTCGACGCCCGCCACGTCTTTGAACGTGACGCGTTTTTGCTGGTTGTTGAGAAGTTTGGCGCGCGATTTACCGAACGAGAGAGCCTTGTTGCCGCCCGCCTGCATCTGTCGCAGCATGAAAATCCAGATGCCGATGAACAAAAGCAGCGGCGCCCATGAAATCAGGAGCGTCCAGAACATGCCGCCGCCCGTGGCCTCTTCCTCGACAGCGATTTTCTTGTCGGACGCCAGTTTCATCAAGTCAGCCTTGACGAACATGTTTTCAAGTTTGGTATGGAGCGTCGTGTCTTTCGACTCTTTCGGCACGGCCACAACTTCCGACGCTTTGATGGTCAACTTCTCAATTTCGCCTTTCTCAATCCGCTCGATAAGCTGATTGTAAGGCATCGGCTGCTGGTTGCGGCTCTGTCTACCCGTAAAGACCTGATAAAGCAGCACCGCGCCCACCAAGATGAGAACCCAGAAAATGATTTGTCTAGCAGTGGAACTCAAAATTTTTCTCGCCTCCGACACCGATGATAACTCATTTCGGTGTTCCTTGTCGCTTCCGTATGAATCATCCCCTCGCTTTGCCCTCGAAGCCGCAGCGAAACGCTTTTCAAATGGCTCTCGAACGCCTCATTTTGATGCGGCGGGCAGAGCAGACGTTGTGCCTCACGCCTGTGCGGAGAAGCTCGCTAAACTGTCAAACTTTCCTTGCAACCAACATTTACCGCACAATCAGAGACTTTTATTCGCTCTCCGTTTCAGACGTTTCGCGCCGCGCAAACGTCGCCAGATACGGCAACTCGCGCCAACGCTCCTGAAAACCGAGTCCATAGCCGAAGACGTAATCTTCATGCGTCTCGAAGGCTCGCCAATCGGGTTTGACAGATGTGCGCCGCCCGTCCGGCTTATCAATCAACACGCACAATCGAACGCTTCGTGCGCCGCGCGATTCGAGTTGTTTGATGATGTATTCCTGCGTCACGCCCGTATCGAGCACGCCTTCGACGAGCAGAATGTCGCGCCCCGCCATGTCGGCCTGCGTCGTAAACGATAAATCCTGCACGCCCGCCAGCGCGCGGTGTTCATAACGCAGAAAGGCCGTGTGGAGATTGGGCACGCGCAGTGCGCGCAGGAGGTCTGCGAGAAACACAAAGCTATCGTCGAGCACGCCGAGGATGGTGATTTCGCGTTCGCGCGAGGAGGTGGCGATGTGGTCGGCGAGAGACAAAACGCGGTCGTGAATTTCCGCCGCGCTGTGGATTTCAATTATCTGTTCATTCATGGCAATTCGGCCTCTCTGACGGTTAAGCGACGGAAGGCCGTGCACTCAGCCACAAGAAAACCGCCGGTCAAAAACCAGCGGTCGGTCAACTCCTTCGATTTTAATTCTCGGTTAATCCTTTTTCAACTCTTTCCGGTGCAACGACTTTGAATATGCCGGCGCGACCGCCCTGAACAACAGCCACCCACGCCGACGTTCCACCACGCTCCCACCCGGCAACTCCGCCACACGCCCACCCCGCACGCCATCCAAAAGCCGCTCCAACGCCCTCACATGCACCAACTCCACACGCCGTAAATCTCCCCGCCCACACGCAATCCAACGCCGCAACGCACGCCTCCGCAACGCCGTCGAAGCCCCCGCCAACACATCCACACGCAAAGGCCGCGCACCATTCATCGCCCTCGCCCCATTTATCTCATCTTCACTCTTTTCACCCTCAAACCTTCCTCCTTCCCCCTCCGCCCCATTCACCACCTCACCACTTCCCCATTTTTCCTTTCCTACTTCCGCATCGTCTCTGCTCGCCGCGTCCAACAACTTCGCCGCTTCCAACTCAAGTGCCGACGCATCATCACGCAAGAGTTCCGCCGTCCGCGCCAACGCTTCGACGACGCGCGGATTAAACGTCTCCAACAACGGCAGGAGTTTGCACCGCACACGCACACGCGCGAAACGTTCGTCAGCATTCATCTCATCCACACGCACCAACACGCCCTGCTCGCGGCAATAACCCTCCGTGTCAGCCCTCCGCGCCCAACCCAGCAACGGACGCGCCAGCAACGTCTCCCCGCTCTCGCACAGACGACGAACCGCACGCATCCCACCCAACCCTTCAGCGCCGCTCCCGCGCACCAGACCGAGCAACACCGTCTCCGCCTGATCGTCCAACGTGTGCGCCACAACCACCGCCGACGCACGCCATACGCGCGCCGTCTCCTCCAAAAATTCATAACGCGCACGCCGCGCCGACTGCTCCAAATTGTCGCCCGTCACCGCCGCACGCGTCGCCACGTCCACACTACCGACCGACGCTTCAAACCCTAATCCGCCAGCCAACTCCGCGACCCAACGCGCATCCTCCTCGCTCGTCTCACCACGCAACCCATGATTGAGATGCGCCACCAGCACCTCGACCGCGAGACGCTTCGCCCCTCGCAATTCAGCGCATGCCAACGCCAACGCTGTCGAATCCGCGCCGCCCGACACCGCCAACACCACACGTCCTTCCCGCACAGGCAGACCCAGCCGACGCCACTCCGTCAACAACTCCCGCGCAAATCTGTTCAGCTTCGCTTTCGACATCCCGTGCGTCCATCCCGCTCGCATCATACGTCAAATCAAGACCGATTCACCGTCAACCCATCGCCGACGGCAAACCCGACCGCCCCGTCGCTCGCAAATTACTCTTGGCAGCCGCCGCTTCTTGGCGCATTATGAGTAGCCCTTTCACCTTACCGTCGGAGGCCGAGGAGAATGCCCAACGCTCCTACATTTCAAGACCTTCTCGATGATTTTTCGGAAGAAGTATTTATCGGGCGCACCGACCATCTCACACTCTTTGAGAAAGCCCTCACCGCCCCGCGTCCGCCCTTCCTGATATTAAGCGTTTACGGTCAAGGCGGCGTCGGTAAAACCACGCTCACCGAACAGTTTCAGCGCGTGGCGAACGACCACGGAGTACCGACCGCACTCACCAACGAACACCAAAACTCCATTCCTACGGCGCTCTCTTATCTGGCTCACCAACTCGCCGAAGGCGGGCACAAATGCGCGACGTTTGAAGAGAGATATCGCAAGTACCGCGAACTCAAAGACCAGATTGAAGCCGACCCGAAAGCCCCGACCGGCATCCTCGACTTCGCCGTCCGCAGTGCCACCAAAATCGGCTTACGTAGTTTGAACCGTCTTCCCATCATCGGCGAAGCCAAAGATGTGCTGCTCGGCGCGGAGGCCGAAGATGTCATCGCAAATCAGGCCAATGCATTCACCACTTACATCATTCAGAAGTTTAGCAATAAAGACGAAAAGGTTTTGTTGCTCGAAACCGACCACGAACTCACACGCCATTTTCTTACCGACCTCAGTGCACTCGCTCAAACCAAACGCGTCATCCTTTTCTTCGACACTTATGAACTGACGGCTCCTTATCTGGACGAATGGCTCAGGAAGTTGCTGCAAGGCGAGTTCGGCAAATTTAGCGGCACAATTCTGTTCGTTATTTCCGGTCGGAATCAGCTTGCCCAACCGTGGACGCGTTTCAAGAAAGCCATTCAAGAGATAGGACTCAACGAATTCACCGACGAAGAAGCGCGCGAATACCTCAGTCGCTTCGGCGTCTCCGACGAGCCACAGGTCACACAACTTATCGAACTCTCGAACCGCCTGCCCGTCTTACTCGCTCTCCTCGCTTCTGCGAGCGGAGGCGATGCGCCCACACACGTCTACGGCAGCGCCGTCGAGCGTTTCTTACAGGGCACCAATCCCGAACAGCGCGACGCCGCGCTCGTCGCCAGCGTGCCGCGATTTTTTAATGAAGACATCCTGAAAGTGATTCTCGCTTCGGAAGGCGCGGCGGCGACGGCGTTTGCGTGGCTCTGTGCTGCGCCCTTCGTCCGCTCCGGCATGCAGGGATGGTCTTACCATCAGATTGTGCGTTCGCTCATGTTGCGCTATTTCCGCCTGCGTTCGTCCAAAGGTTGCGCCGAAGTGCACGCCAAACTCGCGGGATATTACCGGACTCAGGCGGAAGCCCTCGGCATCTCCGAGAAAACACAGCGCGACAATGAAACGTGGCGGCGCAACGAAACCGAGCGGCTTTATCACCATCTCTCGCAAAACACCACGACGGGTTTACTCCAAGTCCTCGACAGTTTTCTTTCCGACACGAACAATCAAGACAAATCCGTGCTCCAAAGCCACGTCAACATCCTCACGCAAGTTGCCGAAGAAGTGGACGACAAGGCTCTCGAAACATGGGCGCAAAGAATCAAGCTACTCTCCTCGCCGTCCAACGAGACGCCGACCGCCGAAGAACTCAAGCAACTCGTCGCCGCTGCGACTACGCTCTGTGAATTTGAAGGTCTACAAGACCCCTCTCGCAGCAGCGCCTACGCCCTTCGTGGCAACATTCATCAAACAGCTAAAGATTTCGCCTCCGCGCTTGCCGATTTCTCCAAAGCCATCGAACTTCAGCCCACCCGCAGCGAACTCTATCTAAAACGGGCAATTACCCAACTTTGGAACCAAAACATTGAGGCTACCCTCAACGACCTTGCGAAAGCCCTCGAACTCCAACCTGATAATTCCGATGTATACATGACGCGGGCGATAGTTTACTCCATCACCTTAAAGGAATATGCAAGCGCTATCACCGATATTAATAAAGTCATCGAACTTCAATCAGGTAATGTCACAGCCTATGCATTGCGCGCTATAAATTACACGGAAATGAAAGATTATGCCGCTGCCTTACGCGACTACAACAAGCTTATCGAGCTTCAGCCGGAGAACGGTAATTTCTATGATTTTCGTGGGCAGATTTATGTATCAATAGAGCATTACCCTGCCGCTCTCAGCGATTTTTCTAAAGCCATCGAACTCGCTCCTGAGAATGCAGATATTTATGGGAGACGCAGTCAAGCCTTCATCAACATCGAGAATTATACGGCGGCACTGGCCGACTTGAACAAAGCCCTCGAACTTCAACCGGATAATGCCGGGCACCTCGCGTTACGCGGATTTATGCACGGGTTTATGCAGAAGCACTCCGAGGCGGTGCAAGACTTATCTCAAGCTATCGCATTGCAGCCCGCTAATGCCGAATTCTTTAAAATTCGCGCACGCATCTACTGGAATGCCGACAATTTAGACAACGCGCTCAGTGATATATCCCGCGCTATCGAACTTCAGCCTGAGAATGGTGATTATTACCAATTACGCGCGCAAATCCACGCAGCCCGGCAAGATATACCCGCCGCCGTCGCTGACTTCAGCGAAGCCATCAAACTCCAACCGGACAACGCAAACAACTATCATGGACGTGGAAACAGTTATACTCTTATCAATGAATTTGCTCCCGCCCTCGCCGATTTAGACAAAGCCATCGAACTTGAGCCGGAAAATGCTTCTTATCACTTTTCGCGGGGCAACTATCATGTGATTAGGGAGGATAACGCTGCAGCCGTCGCTGATTTCAGCAAAGCCATTGAACTTCAGCCGGAGAACGCAGACTACTATTCCATGCGTGCTCAGTCATTTAAGGCAATTGACGGTCAACTAGATGCGGCCTTGTCGGATTTCACTAAAGCCGTCGAACTTCAGCCGGATTATAGCGAGTATTTCAATCTTCGAGGAGACGCGTATCTCAGGAAAGGAAATTACACCGCCGCCATTGCTGATTTCTCTAAGGCTTTGGAGCTTAATCCAGACGACACCGCGCCCATCTACAACATCGCTTGCGCGCACGCCTTACAGAACGACGCGGGAGAGGCATGCCGTTGGCTTCGTTGGGCGTTCGAGATAGACCCTGAGAAGGTCAATCCGGCGCGCGCGGATTCGGATTTTGATAAGATTCGTGAGGCCGACGAGTTCAAAACGTTGCTGGCGGAATTTGATAGCGATTCCGTTAAGTCCGAGACACCACCGGACGAGCCTGAGACCTAACGCGGGACGCACCTGTTTTCCGAAATGACGGTTTTCCTTTAACGTCTCGCCAAAATTCTGTCGGTGTCCGTCTGCTTCAAGCGACAATCATGGTTCCTGTGCCTTCGTCGGTGAAGACTTCGGAGAGGAGCGCGTTGCGAAGCGAGCCTTTGATGATGTGTGCGCTGCGGACGCCGCGCCGTAGTGTTTCCGTGACGCTTTGGAGTTTGGGAATCATGCCGCCCGTCGCCACGCCGTCCTTGAGGAGCGCGGCAACTTCTTCGAGCGTGAGTCGAGAGAGTTTCGTCGCCTGTTCGCCGGGGCGCAGGTAGATGCCGTCAACGTCGCTGAGCATAATGAGCTTTTCGGCTTCGAGGCGGACGGCGATTTCGGCGGCGATGGTGTCGGCGTTGATGTTGAAGACGTTGCCGTCCATGTCGCCGCCGAGCGACGAGACGACGGGCAGATATTCGTGGTCGAGCAGCACGCGCAGGAGACGGTCGTTGATTTCCAGCACGTCGCCGACGTGACCGAAGTCTACGTGTTCGCGTTCGCCCGTCGCATGGTTCAGAATCTCCTTCGGCGGACGACGCACCGCATGAACCATGTCGCCGTCGATGCCCGACAGCCCGACCGCTTCGACGCCGCGACGACGGAGCGCGGCGAGAATGTCCGTGTTGATTTTGCCCGCGAAAATCATCTTCGCCATTTCGAGTGTCGCATCGTCGGTCACGCGCCGCCCGTTGATAATCGTCTGCTCGACGCCCATCTGCGCCGCCAATTCATTCAACTGCTTGCCGCCGCCGTGAATCACACAGATGCGAATCCCGACCTGATGCATCAACGCCAATTCTTCCGCCAACGATTCGAGATTCTCTTGCTCCTCCGTCACCTTGCCCGAAAACTTCACGACAAAAGTTCTGCCCTTGAAACGCTGAATATACGGCAGAGCCTCGCGCAATAAGTCGAGTCGCTGTTGATACATCGGCTTTCACCTCCCCAAATCATTCACAGGACAAACAGGATGAAAGAACGTGAAAGGGTTAAAAGGGAAAACGTAGAAAGGGCAAGAACGGAGTGTGGTCTTTGTATCTCCCTTTTAACCATTTCCCCGTTTTCCTTTTCGCCTTCTTCATATCCTGTCTATCCTGTGAATTCCTGCGTTAAAAGTTCAGCAAGAATCGCTTTCTGCACATGGAGACGATTTTCCGCTTCGTCCACAACGACCGACGAGGGCGAATCAATAACTCCGTCGGTGACGATGACGTTGCGGCGCACGGGCAGACAGTGCATGAAGATGGCACTACGCGTGCGCGCCATCTTCGCTTCATCCACAATCCAACGCCCACGATACTGCGCGCGTTCTTCAATGTCGTCCTCTGCGTCGCCGTAAAACATCTTGCTGCCCCAACTCTTCGCGTAGACCACATCTGCCCCATCGAACGCTTCTTCCATGTCATTAGTCACGGTTACGTTCGCGCCCGCGTCGTGTGCTTGAAAGTTGATTTCTTCAAGGAGCGCATCGTCGAGTTCGTAGCCGGGTGGATGCGCGATGACGAGTTCGTGTCCCAACTGCGCCGCCGCGAGCGCGAAACTATTCGGCACGGCCATCGGCAGAGGCTTAGGATGCCACGCCCATGTCAGCACGACGCGCTTGCGTCCCGCGCCTAGTTTCTCGCGTATCGTCAACATGTCCGCCAACGCCTGACACGGGTGATGCATGGCCGATTCGAGATTGATGAGCGGCACTTCCGTATACTTCGCGAAAGCGTTGAGCACAGGGTCGAGCCGCTCCTCTTTCCAATCCTTCAAGGCTGCGAACGTCCGCACGCCTATCGCGCCGCAATACCTCCCAAGCACGCGCACAAACTCCGCGACGTGCTCCGTCTTATCGCCGTCCATCACTACGCCGTCGCGGTGTTCCAGCGTCCAACTCGTCCCGCCCGGCTCAAGCACGACGACGTTTCCGCCGAGTTCATAGATGCCCACTTGCATCGAGGCGCGCGTCCGCAGACTCGGATTAAAAAAGACGAGCGCCACCGAATGCCCCGCGAGCGGCTGCTCGCGCACGTCGCCGCGTTTGAACACGGACGCCGCTTCCAGCAGACGCTCAAGTTCGTCGCGCGTCCAGTCGGCAGTAGTCAGAAAATGCTTCGGCATAGATTTGTAATGCGAAAAAATTTGGCAGGGACAAGAGTAGAATCTCAGCCCGTCCGGTTGTTAAAAGCGCGTCTGAATTCATCCAAATTGCGAGCGATGAATCGTCCGTGCGGCTACCAGCTAATCTCCTTGAGAGCTTCGACAAGCAACGCCGCTTCCTCCGTCTTCAAACAAAGCGGCGGCAGCAGACGAAGCACGCGCGCATCGCTCGACGTGCCCGTGATGATGTGGCGTTCGAGCAACTCCTTTTGTACCTTCGCGGCGACTGGCTCGACGAACTCTATTCCGAGCAGCAGCCCGCGACCGCGCACGGCAGCGACCTCTCGAATCGCTCCCAACTCATCACGCAAATATTTTTCCAACGCGCGGACGTTCTCCAACATTCCGTCCTGCTCAATGGCTTCGAGCGTTGCGCGGACGGCGGCCATCGCCAGCATGCCGCCGCCAAACGTCGTCCCCAAATCATTTTCACGAATCGCTCCGGCCACGTCTTCCGTCGTCAGACACGCGCCGACGGGCACGCCGCTTCCGAGCGCCTTCGCCAGCGTCAGGATGTCCGGCACAACGCCGTCGCCCGCCGCGCTACCCGCGAAGAACCATTCACCTGTGCGACCGACGCCAGTCTGCACCTCGTCGTAAATCAAAAGCATCCCGCGCTCGTCGCACAACTCGCGCAGACGACGATAAAACTCCGCATCCGCCATCCGCACGCCCGCCATCGACTGCACCGGCTCAAGCATCACGGCAGCCGGCGTCTCATCCGTCTCCCGCTCGTCCGCGTCTATCTTATCCGCTAACGCCTCGACCGATTCAATCGAACCGAATTCCGCAGCGACATGACCCGGCACATGCGGTCGTCCGATTTCGCGGTACTTCCCCAAAAACGACGCGCTGATGGCGTCTGCTGTCCGTCCGTGAAAGCTGCCCGTGAAGGTGATGATGCGTTGGCGTCCCGTCCGCATGCGCGCCATACGCATCGCGTTCTCGTTCGCTTCCGTCCCCGAATTGCAGAAGAACGCTTTCGACAACGCTTCCGGCGCGCACGCAACCAACTTCTCCGCCGTCCGTGCACGCACGTCCGAATAGACCAGATTTGAATAGAACAACAACGACCCGGCCTGCTCTCGAATCGCCTCCACGACATGCGGATGACAATGCCCGACGCCCGCCACCGCGTGTCCGCCGTAGAGGTCGAGATAACGCACGCCATCGCCCGTCCACACCCACGCGCCATCTCCGCGTTCCAACGCAAACGGAAACTTCTTATACGTCGCCAACTGAAAACCATCTTCCAGCGTCGCCGTCTCTGCAAATGTCGTCATCGTTTTTCTCAAAAGTGAGCGGTAAGCAGAGAGCAGACAAAACAAAAACAGTTCTTGCTTTCACTGCTCTCTGCTTACCGCTCACTGCTTACTTTCATGGATTGCTGCCCGTCAAAACGAGTCCGGTCTTTTCGTCGAGGCCGTACATCAGGTTCATGTTCTGTATGGCTTGACCCGCTGCGCCTTTGACGAGGTTGTCAATCGCCGAGAAGACGACGAGTTGACGCCCGCGCATGGCGAAACCGATGTCGCAGAAGTTAGTCGTCTTGACCCAGTTGATGTCGGGCGAGTCTCGGACGAGACGCACGAAGAATGAATCTCGGTAAAAATCCGCGTAGAGCGCGTGCGTCTCCTCAGTCGTCAATTCTCGCTTCGTCTCGGCATAGACGGAGGCGAAGATGCCGCGCGCGACGGGCAACGAGTGCGTCATGAAAACGAGTTCGCTCGACCAGTCGCCGACGGCGCGGAGTTCCTGTTCAATCTCCGGCACGTGCTGGTGCGTGAATGGCTTGTACGCATAGAAGGAGTTCATGCGTTGCGGGTGGTGCGTGTTCGCCGCCGCCTTCGCACCCGAACCGGAGGAACCCGTCTTGGCATCCACAATCACACGCCCACTCAGATGCCCGCCCGCGACGAGCGGCGCAAGCGCCAGGAGCGTCGCCGTCGCAAAGCAACCGGGATTGCTCACCAGACGCGCACGCGCGATGGCCTCGCGGTTCGTCTCCGTTAACCCGTAAACAAACTCGCTCTGCAATCCCATCGACGTGTGCTCGCGCCCGTAAGCTCCTGCGAAGACTTCCGCATCGCGCAGACGAAAATCGCCCGATAGATCAATCGCCTTCACGCCCGACGGCAAGCGCGGCACAATCTCCATCGCCTGCCCGTGCGGCAGAGCGAGGAAGACGCAATCAAGTTGCTCCAACGACTCCGGCGCTTCCGGCGCGGAGACGAAGGAGAGCGCCGTCAACCCGTAGAGATTGCGGTGCACTTCCCCGACCGACTTGCCCGCATGTTCATTCGCCGTCACCAACGCGACCTCCGCGTGCGGGTGCTGCAACAGCAGACGCAAAAGCTCTGCGCCGCCGTAACCCGACCCGCCGAAGATGCCGATGCGAAGTTTCTGATTCATAGCCATCAGTTTGAAAACGCCGAATCGCGCCGCAGACGAATAACAATCGCTTCAACTGCAAGTTGAAGAAGTTAAACTTCGACGCCTGCCGCCTGTGCGACTACGTTCGGCGTCTCGATTTTCGACTTGATGAGATTAAAGAGGCGTGCGCCGTCGCGTTTGGCGTTTCCGGCGGGCACATGGAATTCGCGTTCGATGTAGTCCTCGCCCATCTGCGAATCGGTCACGGAACCCGCGATTAAATCGACGCTGATGCCGCGTCGTTTGAACAACTCGATGCCGCCCCACGCGCCGACGTAATCCGACGCACAATAAACAATCGCCGCCGTCGCCGCGCGCAACTCCGCATCGTCGAACACAGAGCCTACAGAGTATTCGCCCAAAATCCCGTCGCCCAGTTCAATCACAATCAAGTCAGGCGAGCACTCGTTGAGACGACCGATAATCGCCTTTGCCACGGGCGTCAAATCGCCGACGCCGACGGTCGAAGGCAGACCGCAATCGAGAAAACTCGCCGTCGCCACCGCGCCGTGGTCTGCCATGTTGAGCGTATCGCGCAAGGCCGCGACGCCCGAAAGTTTGGCCGCCGCCACGCGCATCCCTGCGCGCGTCGCCTGGCGAATCAACTCTGTCGCCGCGAAAGTCTTGCCGCTATTCATGCACGCGCCCGCAACGAGTACGAGCGGCGCGGTCGCGCCCAGAGTCTCTTTGAGCGGCAGCGCCGTGTCCGCGATATTACGCACGCGTGCGAGTTCGTCATACACCAACCCGATGACCTCCACGCGAATCGCGTCGCTCAGACTCGAATGATGTCCCGTGCACAGGCCGATAACGCCGCCCATGTTCAAGAGATGCAACTCATCGCCCGCCGCCACCGTCTCCGGCACATCGCCCACAAAACCCTTCAACGCACGACGACGCCCCAACACGCCGACCAACACATCGCCCGGATTAATCTTCGCCAGCCGCCCCGAAACTAGTTCCAGATGGCCGTAGGTCGCGCTCTCGGTCAAAGCGCGCACGACCACCACGTCGCCCGCACGCGGTTTGTCCGTCGAAGCCACCACCGCCAGCATCTTCTGCAAACCGAGCAACGTCGTCGCCGACCCGATTTTGTCCGCTTCGACAACCGTCACAAACTCTCCCAACTCTTCCGGCGCATTCTTCGTCATCGCATCTCCTTCAAGGTCTCAACCGTCAATGGTAAATCGTGAATAGAAAGAACAGGTTTTATCCATTTACCATTTACTATTCACCATTCACCCTCTTCTGTTGTCTGAGTCGCAGCGCGTTGAGTTTGATAAAGCCCTCGGCGTCGCGTTGGTCGTAGATGGTATCGGCCTCGAACGTGGCGAGGTTTTCGTTATAGAGCGAACGCGGCGCGCGGCGTCCCGTCACGGTGACGTTGCCGCGATAAAGTTTCACGCGCACGTCGCCCGTCACGTCGCCTTGCGTCTCGTCAATCATGCGTCGCATCAGTTCAGACTCCGGCGCAAACCAGAAGCCGTAATAGACGCTCTCCGCAAACTTCAAACTCATCGCATCGCGCAGCCGCAGGACTTCACGGTCGAGCGTGATTGATTCGAGCGCGCGATGTGCCGCATGGAGAATCGTCACGCCCGGCGTCTCGTACACGCCGCGCGACTTCATCCCGACAAAACGATTCTCCACCAAATCGACGCGACCGATGCCGTGCGCCGCGCCGATGAGGTTCAACTCTTCGAGCAACGCCACCGCGCCGAATCGCTCGCCCTGCAAACGCACAGGAACGCCCCGCTCGAAACCAATTTCGACATACTGCGCCTCAGCCGACGCCTCTTCCGGCGCTTTCGTCATCTGAAAAATTTCCGCCGGAGGTTCTGCCCACGGGTCTTCCAGAATCCCGCCTTCGTATGAGACGTGCATCAAGTTGCGGTCGGTCGAATAAGGCTTGGCGTGCGTCGCCGTCACTGGAATCTCATGTTGCTCGGCGTAAGCAATCAAATCGGTGCGTCCCTTAAACTCCCACTCGCGCCACGGCGCGACGACGCGAATCTCCGGCTCCAATGCGTAGTAGGTCAACTCGAAACGCACTTGATCGTTGCCCTTGCCCGTCGCTCCGTGCGCCACTGCGTCCGCGCCTTCCATGCGCGCAATCTCAATCTGTCGCTTCGCAATCACGGGACGCGCCAGCGACGTGCCGAGCAAGTAGATGCCTTCATAGACGGCGTTGGCCTTCACCGCCGTCCACACGAAATCCTGCACAAACTCCTGCCGCAAATCTTCGACGTAAAGCTTCGACGCGCCCGTCGCACGCGCCTTCTCCGCCAATCCCTCCAACTCTTCGCCCTGCCCGACATCCGCACAATAACAGACCACTTCGCAGCCGTAATTTGCGCGCAGCCAGTGAAGCATCACCGACGTATCAAGCCCGCCCGAATATGCCAGCACAACTTTCTTTATCTCTCGTTTCGCCACGCCGCTCCTTCTCGGACGATAGACAATTGACCATTGACGATGAACGATAAAAAACGGCTCGGCTTTTATCGTCGATGGTCTATCGTCTGTCGTTCATTATTGAAACATTTCCCAAACCTTTTTCATCGCCGCGCGTTGCGATTTCTTATCCTGTACGGCGATAAAAACCGTGTCCTCGCCCGCGATGGTTCCCACAATCTCATCAAGCGCGGCGCGGTCAATCACGACCGCCACCGCCGATGCCATCCCAGACTCGCACTTGGCAACAACTAGACAACTGCCCGCCACCTCGACGCTCAACAACCCGTGCGGAGCCATGCCCGCTCTCGACACACGCGGCAACGCATAACGTCCGCGATCCTTGACGATGCCGAGTTCTTCCAAATCGCGCGAGATGCTTGATTGCGTCGCCACCACGCCCGCGCGTTCCAGCCGCGCCGCCAATTCCTGCTGTGTGCCGATGCGGTGCGCCGTGATTAAATTCAAGATATGCTGCTGTCGCCGTTCCTTTTCCATAAGCCTCTTATGCAAAGAGTTTGCATAATTAGTGAATAGATGCATAAAATAGCACGCAGGATGCATAAAGCCAAATGAAAAATGATTTTTCTTTGAGCACCCAAAAACGGCATCGGACAGACGTGGTAAAAACTCACGGCGGCTTTGTACGCCTGCGCGCCGGACGAGAAGCGACGGTTTGGAGGGATGAGATTTGAGCGAAACAAAAAACTTGTGGGGTGGTCGGTTCACGGGCGCGACGGACAAAGGCTTCGCGTCCTTCAATCGCTCGTTCGGTTTTGACCGCCGACTCTTCGAGGCAGACGTGCGCGGAAGCCTCGCGCATTGCGATGCGCTGCGTGCTGCCGGTGTCTTGACCGACGACGAAGCCGCCACCATCAACGGTGGGTTGCAAACTCTTCTCCGCTACCACGACGAAGTGAAACACACGGACGAAGCGGCAGCAGAAGATGTCCATTCATTTATCGAGGCGCGTCTGATTGCGTTAATCGGCGACGCGGGTCGCAAACTCCACACGGGCAGAAGCCGCAACGATCAGGTGGCGACCGCCTTGCGTCTCTGGTTGCGTGACGAGATTGATGCGATTGACGCAAGCATTCGTGCATCGCAGGAAGCATTGCTGGCGCAGGCCGTGGCGCACGCCGATGCAGTGCTTCCCGGCTACACACACATGCAACGCGCGCAGCCCGTTCTGTGGGCGCACTGGTGTCTCGCCTATTTTGAAATGTTTGCGCGCGACCGCGAGCGGCTTGCGGAGGTGCGACGGCGAACTAATGTCCTGCCGCTTGGGTCGGCGGCGTTGGCGGGGACGAGTTATGCGATTGACCGCGAGAGCGTCGCACGCGCGCTCGGCTTCGATGCAGTGACGCGCAATAGTCTCGACGCCGTGAGCGACCGCGATTTCTGCGTCGAATTCGCCGCCGCGTCGAGCCTCGTCATGGCGCACCTGTCGCGTCTCGCTGAGGACATCATCATCTATGCGACGACCGAGTTTGGATTCGTCGAGTTGAGCGATGCAGTGGCGACAGGCTCAAGCCTCATGCCGCAGAAGAAGAACCCGGACGCGTTGGAACTCGTACGCGGCAAAGCGGGGCGTGTCTTCGGTCACACGTTCGCGTTGCTCATAATCATCAAGGGTCTGCCGCTCACCTACAACAAAGACATGCAGGAAGACAAGGAAGCCGTCTTTGACACCGCCGACACGGTGCGCTCATCGCTCGACGTGACGACGACCGTGCTCGGCAACATGCGTCTACGCGAAGACCGCGCACGCGCCGCCGCCGCACGCGGCTACATGAACGCGACCGAGATGGCAGACTACCTCTCACGCAAAGGCATACCTTTCCGCGAAGCGCATGAGACGGTGGGGCGCATGGTGCTCGGTGCGATTGAAAAGGGACGTGAACTTCATGAAATGTCGCTTGAAGAATTGCGTGCCTTCTCGTCGCTCATCGAAGAAGATGCCTACGCCGCACTCTCGCTCGAACAGACGATTGCTACCAAGTCGCAGACGGGCGGCACGTCGCCTGCGCGCGTCGCAGAAGCACTGGCGGCGGCGCGCGAGTCGCTGAATAAATAACTGTTTATCTCGAAGCGGGCAGGTGGAATGCTATTTGGAGACGTGGTTTCTGCGTGTCTGAATCGTTCGAGTCTCCGACGTGTTGTTTACTCGCCGAGGTATGCTTCCTTGATGCGCGGGTCGGCGGCGAGTTCTTTGGAAGGGCCTTCCATGACGATTTTGCCAGTCTCCATGACGTAGGCGCGGTCGGAGTGGTTGAGCGCGGCGTGTGCGTTCTGTTCGACGAGGAGAATGGTGGTGCCTTTGCTGCGAATCTCTTCGATGGCCTCGAAGATGGTGTGGACGACGAGCGGGGCGAGGCCGAGCGAGGGTTCGTCTAACAGGAGAAGACGCGGGCGCGACATGAGCGCCCGCGCCATCGCAAGCATCTGCTGTTCGCCGCCCGAGAGCGTCCCCGCCTTTTGCGCTTCGCGTTCCTTGAGACGTGGGAACATGCGAAAGCCGTTCTCCATGTCTTCGGCAATCTCGCTTTTGTTCTTCTTCAGGTAAGCGCCCATCTGCAAATTCTCGCGCACGGAGAGATTGGCGAACACGCCGCGACCTTCGGGCGACATGGCGATACCACGCGCGACGAGTTTGTGCGTTGGCACGCCGCTGATGTCTTCGCCCTCAAAAGCGATGCGTCCTTCGCGCGGCGTGAGCAGTCCGGTGATGGTACGTAGCGTCGTCGTCTTGCCCGCGCCGTTGGCGCCGATGAGCGTAATCACTTCGCCCTGCTCGACGCGCATGGAAATCCCATTCAACGCGTTAATCGCGCCGTAGTTCACAGAAATGTTTTCGAGCGTCAACATAAGAACAGTAGCCAGTAGTCAGTAGCCAGTAGTCAGTAGAGAAGCGACGGGTGTTCGAGTGCTCCAATGCCAGCCGGAGAGATGTTCTGTTTTATGCTGGCTACTGACTACTGTCTACTACCTACTAATCTCCTAAATAGGCTTCAATCACTTTCGGGTCATTCCTAATCTCTTCGGGCAGTCCGAGCGCGATGGACTTGCCGTAATCAACAACCTGTATGCGTTCGCAGACGCCCATGACGACCTTCATGTTGTGTTCGACGAGGAGGATGGTCAGGCCGAAGCGGTCGCGTATCTGCCGGATGAGACTCAAGAGGTCGTCCTGCTCTGAGGGGTTCATTCCGGCGGCGGGTTCGTCGAGCAAAAGAAGTTGCGGGCGCGTGGCGAGCGCGCGGACGATTTCGAGTCGGCGTTGATTGCCGTAGGGGAGGCTGGTGCCGCCTTCGTCCTGAAAGCGCGCGAGGTTAAAGATGGAAAGGAGGTCGAGGCAAAACTCTCTGTGCTCCTGCTCGTCGCGGTGATAACGCGGCGTACGCAGCACGGCATCGGCGAGCGACTGTCGTGCGTGGCGGTGGCATGCGGTCATCACGTTTTCAAGGACGGTCATGCCGGGAAAGAGCCGTATGTTTTGAAAGGTGCGCGAGACGCCGCGACGCGAAATCTCGTAGGGACGCAGGCCGTCGATGCGTTTGTCTTGAAAATAAATCTCGCCGGAAGTCGGTTTGTAGACGCCCGTCAGGAGATTAAAGATGGTGGTTTTGCCCGCGCCGTTTGGCCCGATGAGGCCGTAAATCTCGCCCTGCCGGACGTTCATCGTGAGTTCGTTGACGGCGATGAGTCCGCCGAAGCGAATCGTGGCTTTATCGGTGCGAAGAATCGCGCCGTCGCCTTTGCCCGTCGGCTCCTGCGAGCGCGCGGTGCGCGCCGCTTCGGTGATGATGGACTCTTTCTTGACGGGTTCGGACGATGGCAAGTTCGTTTGGCTCACGGGTTTTCTACCCCCTTGACGGCATCTTTGCCTGCTTCGTTATCGACTGTTTTCGCTGCCTTGTCAGCAATCGGCACACCCGCCGACGCGCCTACGCCCGCGTCGCCTTCCGGTCGCTTCTGCGCGCGGCGCAGCCAGTTGAATCCGAACTCGCGCTCGCCGAGCATGCCTTGCGGACGCGTCAGCATGATAATGATGAGCAGCGCGGAATAGATAACGAGGCGGAGGTCTGCGAAGTTAAAGCCGCCGATTTCGGGCAGCATGCGGAGGACTTCGGGTAAGACGGTGATGACGATTGCGCCGAGGATGGAACCCGTTATCGAACCCATGCCGCCGAGCACAATCATGATGATGATTTCAAACGAACGGATAAACTGAAAATCGGCAGTGCTCAGGAATTTCGTGTAGTGGCCGAAGAGGACGCCCGCTATCCCTGCGAAGGCCGAACTGATAACGAAGGCGAGCACTTTGTAGCGCGTCGTGTTGATGCCCATCGCTTCGGAGGCGAGTTCGTCTTCGCGTATGGAGATGAGCGCGCGACCCGTGTCGGAACGGACGATGTTGCGGACGACGATAACGGTGATGATGGCAAACGCGCCGACCCAGATAAAGTTTGTGTAGCCGGGGACGGTGAATCCGGTCGCGCCGCCAACCACGTCGATGTTGACGATAACGATGCGGATAATCTCCGCGAAGCCGAGCGTCACAATGGCGAGATAATCTCCGCGCAGCCGCAACGACGGAATGCCGACAATCAGACCTGCGACGGCGGCGAAGATTGCGCCGAAGAGAATCGCCAGCAGAAAGACCACGATGCTCGCCACGTCTGCCCCGACCACTCCGGCCAGTGCACGTTCCCACGCCTGTCCGTGATAGACGGTCAGATAGGCGGACGAGTATGCGCCAATCGCCATGAAGCCCGCATGACCGATGGAGAATTGCCCCGTGAAGCCGTTAATCAGATTGAGCGAGACGGCGAGGGTGATGTTGATGCCCGCCAGCATCAGTATGCGTCCCGTGTAGGGCGGCACGCCGAAGCCGAAAAGCCCCTCGTTGCTCATCAGCGCATTGATGGCGACGAGCAAGACGACGATGACTAAAGCGCCGAGGATACGTTTAGCGAAAGCAGGCATAAGGTTAATTTCGGATTCAGATTGCAGATTGCGGATTAAAGAAACAACGACGCATCGCTTCTCAAATCCGCATTCCGCATTCCGAAATCCGCAATTGAGTGTTCCGCAATCGTCAGACTTTTTCTTGTACGGTCGAGCCGAGCAGACCCGCCGGACGGAATAGCAAGACCAGAATCAGAATCGCAAAGGCGACGGCATCACGGTAGGTCGAAGGGATGCCGATGTTTTGGCCGTAGCCGACGACGAAGGTTTCCGCCGCCCCGATGAGCAGCCCGCCGAGAACTGCGCCCGGTATGTTTCCGATGCCGCCGAGCACTGCCGCCACAAACGCCTTCAAGCCTGTGATGATGCCCATCAAGGGATAAATCGTCGGGTTGTACTGCGCCGTCAGGACGCCGCCCGCCGCCGCAAGTGCCGAGCCGAGCGCGAAAGTAAAGACGATGATGGCGTCGGTGTTGATGCCCATCAACTTGGCGGAGTTGAGATTGAAGGAGACGGCGCGCATCGCCGTGCCGACCTTTGTCCGGTAGACAATCCATTGCAGCATCAACATCAACGCAATCGAGACGCCGAAGATGAGAAGTTGCGATTTGGAAATCGCGGCGTTACCGAACAGCGGGTAGACGTTGTTCTCCAAAAGTTGCGGGAAGGAGCGCGGTGCGCCGCCGAAAATCACGACGCCCAAGTTTTCCAACAGGAGCGAGACGCCGATGGCCGTTATCAGCGTCGTCATGCGCGCGTACTTCCTGACGGGACGATATGCGAAACGCTCAATCGCCATGCCGACCAGCGCCGCCGCCACCATCGAACCGATGAGCGTTACGCCGAGCGCCAGAAGCGAAGGCTCGGCGGCGAAGCCAAGCCAACGTGCCATGAAGAAGCCGGTGAACGCGCCAATCATGTAGATGTCGCCGTGCGCGAAGTTGATGAGACGCAGGATGCCGTAGACCATCGTGTAACCGAGCGCAAGGAGCGCGTAGATGATGCCGATGGTCAGGCCGTTGATGAGTTGCTGAACGAATGTGTCCATACGAGGTGCTCAATCGGCTCTCAAGGATTTGAATTCGTCGTGCTGTTGATTGTCGTGCTGGTGTTCGCGGTGTTGGTTGTTGTGGTCGCGCCCGTGTTGGTGTTGCCGACGGGTGCTGCTCCGGTCGCGGCGGTGGGCGACGCGCCCGTCGTGGCGGCTCCGGCGGGCGATGCGCCTGCTGCTGCGGCGGGTGATGCTCCTGCCGTGGCGTCGCCTCCGCCGGGCTGAATCGTCTCTTTGTAGACGAACTTGCGGTCGCGCAGTTCAAAGACGACCGCTGGTTTAACGGCGTCGCGTTGCGGGTTGATGGTGATTGAGCCAGTCACGCCGGGATAGCCGCTGGTTTGCGCGATGGCGTCGCGGAGTTTCGCGCCGTCGGTCGTTCCCGCGCGTTTAATCGCATCGACGAGGATGTACGCTGCATCGTAGGCGAGCGCGGCGATGGCGTCGGGGTTCGTGCCGAAGCGTGAACGGTAGGCGACGACGAACTTCTGCACGGCGGGCGAGGGGTCGTCGGTCGAGTAGTGATTAACCATGTACGAGCCGTCGAGGGAGGAGCCGCCCAACTCCCAGAGCGGGGGGCCGTCCCAACCGTCGCCGCCCAGAAGCGGGGCGTTAATGCCGAGTTCCTTCGCTTGTTTGGCGATGACGCCGACCTGTCCGTAATAGCCGGGCACGAAAATCACGTTCGGGTTCAAGGAGCGGATGGCCGTCAACTGGCCTTTGAAATCCTGGTCCGTCTGCGTGTAGGACTGTCTGCCGACAATCTGACCACCGAGCCGCGCGAACTCCTGCTCGAAAAACTGTGCCATGCCGCGACTGTAATCCGAATTGACATCGCCGAGGATGGCGGCGGTCTTGGCCTTCAAAGTGTTGGCGGCAAACTTCGCGGCGACCGCGCCCTGAAAGTCGTCCGTGAAGCAGACGCGGAAGATGTAGTCGCCCACCTGCGTCACCTTCGGATTGGTGGACGAGGGCGTAATCATCGGAATCTTGCCTTCCTGCGCTTTGGGCGCGGCGGCGAGACTATTCGACGACGCAACCTCGCCGAGCACCGCATGTACCCTGTCCTGATTAATCAATTTGGTGACGACGGTGGCGGCCTGCGCGGGTTGTCCCTGATCGTCTTCGATGATGGTCACAATCTGGCGACCGTTGACGCCGCCCGCCTTGTTGATTTCGTCAAAGGCCATCTCGATGCCGTTCTTGGTAGACTGTCCGAAACTGGAAGTTTGTCCTGACAAGTCGCCGTAGACGCCGACCTTGACGGGGCCGGTGTTGTCGCCGCCCGTCATCTGCCCGCCGTCTCTGCGCTCGCAGGCGAAAGAGGCGAACATCGCCACGACTAATCCGAGAGCTAAAAAGGTGCGCTTCATATTTTCCTCACTTCAATGTCAACGTGGCTCAAGCCCACAGGCTGCTCGCGCGAAGTGAACGCGTGCGGCTCAGACATGAGCCGACGAGCGCGTCGAGACTTGAGACAAAAATTTTTCGTGTAACAGATGCGCGTGCCGGGCGCGGGAGCGCATCGAGCACGGCGGCGTTGAGAGAAGTCTCGGAAGACGGAGAAAACCCTTGTGCCTCAACCGCCCGTCGCGCGTGGCTGCTCCGAAGTTCATGACCACCCAGGGTTCGTATGTTGTTCTGTACTATCGTGGCGAGTCGCATGCGGAGTCAAGTTCCCGCCGTCTGGATTTTGTAAAATTCACGCGCATTATACCGATTTAACACCACGTGTCGAGTCTGATGCATCACTTTTTGTTTAACTGGTGCATCATTTTCAATTTCGACCCTCGCCTCCGCGTCGCTCGGACGCAAAGACAACTCGCGAATCGCCGTGATTTTATCGCGGCACGCTGCTTGCCCGATTCCACTGTGTAAGGTCATTAAGGGTCACAAAACAGTACACAGGGGTTCCTTAATCCGCGTGTAACATCGGTTACCAACCTGTCTATTGAAATGTCTGACAGGATTGTCGATGGCGGATTGAGTGGTCAAAACAAATTTAGTAATGGACTCGATAAGCAGTCCTATAACCAAAAAGTGAAAGGGAGGAAGTTCTAATGGCAGATAAACATGATGGCGGTTTGGGTGAAGAGGCTTCGGCTTTTGGACAACGTGTTAAGGGAGCAGCGAAAGATGCGGCGGGTTCGTTGACGGGTAATGAGTCGCTCGAACGCGAAGGCGAGCGCGAAAACGCGGCGGGCAATGCTCGACAGGAAGCCAACGACGTTATCGGCGGCACGTCTTCAACAGCGACTGGCACCGCGCGTACTGGCAGCAGCCGTATGGTGACGGGTCTGTTTAAGGACAGGGAGAGCGCGGAGGGCGCGTATCGCACGTTGAGCGAGCGTGGCTACAGCAAAGACGATGTTAATCTCGTCATGTCGGACGAAACGCGCGACAAGCATTTCAAAAACAGCGGCGACACCAGCGAACTCGGCGACAAGGCACTTGAAGGCGCGGGCGTCGGCTCGGCTATCGGCGGCACGGTCGGCGCGGTGCTCGCGGCGATTGCGGCCATCGGCACCACCGTTGCGCTGCCCGGCCTCGGTCTGCTCGTCGCAGGCCCGATTGCGGCAGGACTCGCGGGCGCAGGCGCGGGCGGATTGACGGGCGGACTCGTCGGCGCACTCGTCGGCTCCGGCATCCCTGAAGACCGCGCTAAACAGTATGATGAAGGCATCCGTGGCGGCGGCATCATGATGGGCGTCAACGCACGCGCCGACGAAGATGCCGAATACTTCGAGCGCGAGTGGAGAGACAAGCATCGCGGCGAACACGTCTACCGATAAATCTCTCGTTCACAAACCAACACAGTCGAAGGGGAAGCTCATCATCACGGATGAGCTTCCCCTTCTCTTTTGCCTTGTGCTTTCCCTCTCGGTCTTCACTTTCCGATTACGGGCATCTGATGATTGTTCCGCTCAGGCTGCCGAGCGCGGGTCGCGAAGCAACCTGCGGACTTGGAATCATGCCGCGCGCGGAAATCATCGCTCTCAGAGAGTGGTTCGCCAGCGCGCCCATCCCACGACCGACGAGCCAACCTTCAAAATGTGACGACGGATTGCAGGCTTCACAGTTGAAGAAAAGATGGTGCGTGCCGATACGGTCGTTGGTTTCGATTCTGCCCCGGAATAGTATCTGTCCGGCGGGATTGTTGATGAGGAATTGACCACTGAAATACGCGAAATCGTCGTTACGACGAATCACCATGCCCTGCGCCGTCAGCCGACTACCGTTAGGAATCAGATTGGCGAGCGGGTCGCACGTCGGCCCTGCGCTCGTCAGAATCATCATCAACGAAAGTTGGCCTCGCATGGTTGGCGCGACCCCGCCGCCTGCGCCGACCGGACATGCGTAAGGCGCGGCGTAGGTAGCCTTGCGATTGCCGTCAGCCTTTTTTTCGATTTGGAAAAGGCAACAGTTGCCCGTCGGAGGAAAGCCGGGAATCCCCACGTCAGGAAATGGATTTCCGGCGGCGGCGGCTTCATCTTGAAACAACGGTTGTGCGCTCGGCTCCGGCGCTTCCGCATCCGTTCTGGACGGCTCTTGCACGGCTGTCCGCGACGGCTGCTGCTGCTGTTGTTCAATTGATGTGACGGGTTGCGGCGGAGCGTCGCCGGAGGCGACTCCGTTTGGAGTCAGCATCGCGCCGCAGAGGGCAATAAACAGCACGACGAAAACTGTCAGCGTGAATCTGGTTCTCATGTTTAGTTCTCCTTGAGGTGAGAAGGACATCGGAGGTGAACCGAAGTGTGCGAGGAGGTAGACAGAAGCTGGCGAGGCGGATAGAGAAGCGGAGACCCCTCTGGAATGGCGACACCATACTCCCGTCTGACCACATTTCGCAAGGCTTTTTCTCGACGCGCGGACGGCTTCATGCGTGTCCCTCGTGATACTTACGCGCGACGCTCAAGCCGCATCTCAGCGTTCCACATGACCCGCGCCCCTTTGCGTCTCATCGCCCGACGCATTTTGATAATTCTTCTCCACATCGCCGCGTCTGTGGCATACTCTCTCTATCGAGATTCACCACCGGATTTGTTCTTCGACTTCGAGATTTATTATTCAACAAGGCGCGACGGGAGTTGTGGCGCAGGCGTTGAGAAACAAGGGGAAGGAGCGAAACGAGCAATGGCAGGCAAGAAAATTTCCGCAGGGATTCCGCGTCGTGCGTTGGGGCGTACGGGCGTCGAAGTTTCGGCGTTGGCGCTTGGCGGTTCTCATCTCGGACTCGCGCCAAGCGAGCGCGAGGGCATACGCATCGTGCATGAAGCGATTGATGCCGGAATCGACTTCATGGACAACGCTTGGGAGTATCACGAAGGACGGAGCGAGGAGTTGATGGGACGCGCGCTCGAAGGTCGTCGTCATCAAGTCTTTCTGATGTCGAAAGTCTGCACGCACGGGCGCGACCGCCGCACCGCCATGCGCCAACTCGAACAGTCCCTCAAACGACTCAAGACAGACTACCTCGACCTCTGGCAGATTCACGAAGTCATCCATGACAACGACCCCGACTTACATTTCGCCAAAGACGGCGCGGTCGAGGCGCTCGAACAGGCGCGACGCGAAGGCAAAGTCCGTTTCGTCGGCTTCACCGGACACAAAGACCCTTCGATACATCTCAAGATGCTCGCGCATGACTTCCCCTTCGACACGTGCCAACTTCCGCTCAACTGTTTCGACGCCACCTTTCGCAGTTTCGAGCAGCAGGTCTTGCCGGAACTGAATCGTCGCGGCATCGCGCCGATTGGCATGAAAAGCATGGGCGGCGAAGGCGACCCCGTGAAGCGTCGCGTCGTGACGCCTGCCGAAGCGTTGCGCTACGCGATGAGCCTGCCCGTCGCCGCCACCGTCTCCGGCATCGACTCGCTCAAAGTGCTCCGGCAAAACCTACGCATCGCGGCTGGTTTTACGCCGATGACCGACGCCGAAATGCAGTCTCTCCGCACGCGTTGCGCGCCCGAAGCCGCCGACGGCCGTTTCGAGCTTTACAAAACGTCGAAGAAGTTCGATGGCCCGCCGGGCAGAAAGCAACACAAGTTTCCATCGTTGGATGAACTCGCGGCGTAGACCGAACCGTGCCGCCATCGACTAAGTAAATTTCATCTCATGCGCCGCGAGCAAACCGCTCGTCTGCGCCACATCGACAAGGAAAAAAAACTGATGATACGAAAGGTAAACATCAAAACATTTTCATCGCTCGCCTTATTCGCCCTCGTCGCCATCTTCTGCCACCACCCGACCGCCTCGGCGCAAGATAGACTCTTCGACCCACTGACGACCGCGCAGGCGACGGAAAAACGCACCGACGCTGCGCCGCTTCAATCAACCACGCCGCACCCATCATCCGCGTCGCCTCGTTCGACTGATATGACAGCACGAATGGTTGACGACGCCGCCGCGCGCACGACGGACGAAACGGCGCGCGTGGTTGACGAATCTCGTTGGCTGCGGCCTGAATCCGTCTCTTTATCCTTCAGGCGCGAGAGTTGGAACACGGGCGCCAGCCTCGCCCCGCAGACGGGCAACGCGCGTACTCCTCTCACGCCCGGCGAGAAGATGAAATTCGCCGCCAAGTCTGGTTTTATCAGCCCGCAAGCGTTTATCTTTCCTGCCGTCACCGCCATCATCACGCAATGGGGCGAGGACAGCCAACCGCACAAGACGACGGAGGATGAAGTGGCCGACGGCCTCTCGCGCTTCGCCATCAACTACGGCAAACGCAGCAGCAAAGTCTTCCTGAGCAACGGCGTCTTCGCCTCGCTTTTCAAACAAGACCCGCGCTACAGGCCATCGGAGAAGAAAGGCTTCGGCGCACGCGCCGCGCACGCCGTCAGCCGCGTCTTCGTCACCGACAGCGACGAGGGCAAACTCCAACCCAACTACTCGCGTTTCGCAGGGAGTTTCACATCCAGTGCGCTCGCCAATCTCTACGAACGGAGCACGCCCGGCCACGACCGCATCGGCACCGACGCCACCCTGCGACGTTTCGCCAAAGGCTTCATCACAGACGCTCTCACCAACCTCATCTTCAGGGAGTTCTGGCCGGACATTCGCGGCATCTTTTAATGCAACGTGCGCGACACACTCTCTCGTCGCGCGCACATCGCCTGACTCAAAATTGAAACTTCCGACCGCTTATCACTTCCTCCGGCGACTTCACCGAAATGACGCCGTTGCCTCGTTCCCGAAAGTGATAAGCGGTCAGCTAAATATCTATTGACACCCACGCAAGGCCAGCTTACTGTAGCAATGCTTTTCCGCATGGTTGTTATCGTACAAACGTCCGCCTCGCATTCTCCAGCCTGCATTAACGGCCTGATGTAGAATTATCAATCCGCAACTCTCACGGCTTCGGCTGCGGATAACTTACAAGGCAAAAAAGGTTCTTCATCCTCTTCGGAGGGTAATCTTCGGATAGCGTTTATCACAGGGGCGGCTTTAGCGGCGATGGAGATAGTGAATCTCATCTCCGACGCATTCCCGCAAACAATCTCTGTTCGGCGAGAGCAATTTCTCTGTCAACCCCTTTTCCCCAGAGTGACATGTAGAAGGAGGAGCTATGCTGAAAATATCGAAAGTCACACGACGTAAATTTCTCGGCGTTGCGAGTCTCGCAACCGGAGGCGCGGTTCTCGGATTGGGCGACGATTTACTGACCGCTTCCGCACAGGTGGTTCGCGTGCGGCCAAACATCTCCGACCCTGGTTTGAATCCGAGGGTCGTACAAGCCTTGCGCGACGGCGTGAGGGCGATGAAGGCGCTGCCTGCCACCAACGCGCGCAGTTGGAATTCGCAGGCACGCATCCACAATGATTGGTGCCCGCACAGCAATTGGTTTTTCCTGCCGTGGCACCGCGCCTACATTCTCTATTTCGAGCGGATTTGTCGTCAGGCTTCCGGGTGGGCTGACTTCATGCTCCCCTACTGGGACTGGACGGCAAATCCGCGCGTGCCCGCGCCCTTCTGGGGCGGCACCACCGCCACGAACCCTCTGCTCGATACGACGCGGCAGGTTACCCCAACCAGCGTTGCCAGCCCGACCTTCGTCGGCCAGCCCGTCATCAACAACATTCTCGGCATCACTGACTTCCAAACCTTCGCCAGCAATGCCTCAACGACGCAACGCGGCAGCGCCGGTTCGGGCGAACTTGAGAGCCGACCGCACAACTACATTCACGGCACCTTTATCCGTGGCAACATGGCGACCTACATGTCGCCGCTCGACCCGATTTTCTGGCTCCACCACGCCAACATCGACCGCATCTGGGCGCGTTGGAATCTGAGCCACAACAACACGTCCAACACAAGCTGGCGCAACTTCACGCTCTCACGCTTCTACGACATCAACACGAATACCTGGGTTACCGTGCGACCGTCGCAGATGATAAGCACCTACGCGCTCGGCTATCGTTATCCAGACCAGCCAGTCGCCCCGCCGCGCGTGGCGAGAGCTTTCGAGTCCTTCGCTCCGGTGCCGCGAAATCTGCGCGCCGTTCGCGCCGTCAATCAGGAAGCGCGGACGAGCGCCCCGGTCTCGGTCGATGTGGCTGTGCCCAATGCGCTGCAAAGGCGTCTCTCCACGGCTGCCGTCGCGCCGAGTGGCGACGTTGCGGGTCAGAGGTCGCAGATTCGTCTTTCAGTCGGCGTCAAACGCCCCGCCGATACGGCGACCGCCGTCCACATCTTTATCAACACCGAAAACGCCGGGCCGAATACGCCCCTCACAGACCCCGGCTACGTCGGCACTTTCGCCTTCTTCAACGGCCACGAAGGTCACGGCAGGCGTGGCGCGGCGGCTGCCGCTGATAATGACTTAACCTTCCTGTTTGACGTGACGGACGACATACAGGAACTCGCTAGCGTCAATCCCGGACGCGCCGACGGAAGGAGCGTCCGTGTGACGGTTGTGCCCGTCTACGGCGACGACGACGGGCGTCGAGCCGAAGCGCGTGTCACAACCACCAACATCCGCTTAGAGGCCATCAGCTAGGCGTTCTCCGTCGTCAGCTTAATTTCGGCTTGAAGGGCATGGCGTCGGCCTCGTTTTTGAGACGTTCGGCGCGAAATTCGGGTCGAAATCCCCTGTTAAAGCACGGGCGGGCAACTTGAGTGCCCGTCCGTGCAATCTTATTTTGGGTGGCTGGCAAAAGGAGTATGAAGATATGATGGACATCACGAAGAAGACGCTCATCGCAACCGTCGTCGCTGTCGTGGCAACGATGGCAAACATTAACGCGCAGGGTGGCAAGAATGCTGCGCTCGGTTGTCCGCAGCAGGACGGGACACAGGTGGCCGTGAAGACGGACGGACAAATCGCCACGCTCTCGACGCCGCTCAAGGTGCGTCTCAGCCCCGCGCCCGCGCTCCGCAACGCGCTCGAAAAAACAGCAGAGGCTAAAACGACGGTTCGCTTGAGCATTGAAACTGTGCAGCCGTCGCTCGACAAATGGAGCGGGCTGCGCGTCTTCCTCAATGCGCCGGGAGCCAGTGCGGCCACTCCTGAGACAGCACCCGAATACGTGGCGAGCGTCGCCTTTTACGGCGGCACCGAAGGGGAGTCGAAAACCTTCGTGCTCGACATCGGGCGCACGCTTCGTCGTCTCAAGCAAGCGAAACGCTGGAAGTCCGGCGAGCCTCTGACCGTGACCATTCTTCCGATTCCTTCCGACGCTTCGCCGTCGGACGGCGCGAAGGGAATTGAAGTGAAAAGGGTTGTCATCGCATTGCCCGACGAAGCGAATGCCAAAATGAAATAAAGCGGCAGCCGGAAGCGTCGCAGTCGAATGCGCGATGCGGAAAAGCCGTTCGAGCCGTCGTGCTCGAACGGCTTTCGTTTTGCGGTCTATCGGATGTAAATTCCAACAGTCGTCGTGATAGAAGCTGTCAACGGACGCGACGATGAACGAGATGCGCGAAGGATGTCGAATGAGATGTGTGCGAAGAAAGTGGAGAAAAACGGATGAGCGTTGCGCCGCCGCTTGGCGACATGAGCGCGGAGGATTTTCGCCGCCACGGTCATGAGATTATCGACTGGATTAGCAACTATCTCGAACAGATAGAAAAACTCCCCGTGCTGGCGCAGGTTGCGCCGGGAGATTTGCGCGCGCAGTTGCCGCCGTCTCCGCCCGCGCGTGGCGAAGCGATGGAGGAGATTCTGGTGGATGTCGAACGTCTCGTCGTGCCCGCGCTGACGCACTGGAACCATCCCGCCTTCTTCGCATACTTCTCCATCTCCGCCTCTGCTCCCGGCATCTTCGGCGAACTCCTCGCCTCTGCCTTCAACGTCAACGGCATGCTCTGGCGCACCTCGCCCGCTTCGACCGAGATGGAGACGCTGGCGCTCTCTTGGCTGCGCGAGATGATGGGATTGCCCGCCGCCTTCGAGGGCATCATCTACGACACGGCTTCGGTTTCAACCATGCACGCCATCGCCGCCGCACGCGAAGCACTCGACCTCGGCGTGCGCGAAATGGGCATGAGTGGTCGCGGCGATTTGCCGCTCCTGCGCGTCTACGCTTCCGAGCAGTCGCATTCTTCGGTCGATAAATCCGTTATCACACTCGGCCTCGGTCAACGCGCGCTCCGCAAGATTCCGACCGACGCCGCGTTTCGCATGGACGCCGCCGCGCTCGCCGAAGCCATCGCAGAAGACAAACGCGCGGGTGCGGTTCCCTTCTGCGTCGTCGCCACCGTCGGCACAACTTCGACCACTAGCATCGACCCCGTTCCCGCCATCGCCAACATTTGCGAGCAACACAACTTATGGCTTCACGTCGATGCGGCCTACGGTGGTTCGGCTGCCGTCGTGCCCGAACTGCGCCACATCCTCACGGGTTGCGAGCGCGCCGATTCGCTCGTCACCAACCCGCACAAGTGGCTCTTTACGCCGATTGATTTATCCGTGCTCTATTCGCGCCGGATGGAGGTGCTGCGTCGCGCCTTCTCACTCGTCCCCGAATACCTCCGCACAGGCGAAGGCGAAACCGTGACGAACCAGATGGACTACGGCATCCAACTCGGACGCCGTTTCCGTTCACTCAAACTCTGGATGGTGATGCGCTACTTCGGGCACGACGGACTCGCCGCACGCATCCGCGAACACTGCCGACTCGCCCAACTCTTCGCCACGCTCATCAAAGAGTCGCCCCTTTGGGAATTGCTCGCGCCGCATCCTCTGAGCACCGTCTGCTTCCGCGCCCGCCCGCCGCTCGAAGGCGCGACGACGGAGACCGAGGAGGCACGCGCCGCACGTCTCGATGTCTTCAACGAAGAACTCATGAACCGCGTCAACGCGACTGGCGAAGTCTTTCTGTCACACACCAAACTCCGTGGCGCGCTCGCCCTGCGTCTCGCCATCGGCAACATCCGCACCGACGAGTCGCACATCCGTCGCACATGGGAACTACTCAATGAAAAATTAAAAATGTAAAATGCAAACCCGAAGACAAAACAGTGCGGTCATTCCTCGCGTTCTTCTTTTGCATTTTCACTTTCCATTTTGAATTCCGAGGTGTAACGAGATGACCTATGTGGTGACGGAACTTTGCGTCGATTGCAAGTACACAGACTGCGCGGCGGTCTGCCCCGTCGAGGCGTTTCACGAACTCCCCGACCGCCTCTACATCAATCCAGACACATGCATCGACTGTGACGCGTGCGTGCCCGAATGTCCCGTCGAAGCGATTTTCTCCGACGCCGCGTTGCCCGAACAGTATCAGGAATGGCTCGAACTCAACGCCGAAGCCGCGCAATATCCAATCATCAGTCTCAAAAAGGAAGCCCTCCTCGGTCCCAACTGCACAGGGCCGCGCGAGTAAACAAGACTGCTCGCCGCGTTCCTGTCAACTTTTGCGACAAGCAAACTACTGCGGCGACCCGACGGACTTCAAACACTAGACATCGCGCCAAAAACTGTCCGAACCATTTCGACTCGAAGATGAAGCACACCAAACCATTCCTGCTCGCGTCTCTCTTTCACATCACGCTCTTTCTTCTTTTCAACCTCACGCTCGCTCCGCGCCTGCTTCACGCACAGGCGCGTCGCGGGATGACGCCCGCCGACACTCTGCGCGTCGTCGAAGTGAGCGACGCGCAAGTCTCGCCCGATGGCGTTTGGATTGCTTACGTCGTCACCACGACGGAAGCGCAAGAGCGTCGCGCCGGGTTATGGATAGTGCGGACGGTCGGGCTATCGACGGCGACGAGTGCGGGCGTCGTGCCGCTTGCGCCGCCACCCGTGCAAATAAATCTTGGAGGCATGAGCGTCTCCCGACCGCGTTGGTCGCCGGATAGTAGGCGCATCGCGTTTCTCGGCACGCGTGAGCAAGCCAGCACAAACGCAACCACCACCGAGCGACCCGCCGCCGCACGCGCACGGCAGAGCGGCATCTGGGTCGTCACGTTCGCCGAGCGCGAACGTCCCATCCAGCCGCGTCTCGTCGCGCCCGTACGCGAGACCAACTTTCACATCCCCTACGCGGGCGAAGCCTTCGCGTGGTCGCCCGACAGTCGCCGCATCGCCTTCGTCTCCGCCGTCGAAGAAGACGCGACGCACAGCAACGCGTCTTCCACAACAACAACAACAACAACAACAACCACTGGCGCAGCAGCAGGCGCGACAAACTCAAACACGAACGAGCGACGCGACGACCCGCGCATCATCGACCGCATTCGTTACAAATCGCGCACAGGCTTTTCCGACCGCGCGCGGACGCACGTTTTCGTCGCAGACGTTGACGATGCTGCGCCGCCCCGTCAACTAACGACCGGAAACTTTTACGACCACGCGCTCACCTGGAACCCGCGCGGCGACGAAGTTGCGTTTCTCTCCAACCGCGAACCCGACCCCGACGCCAACCACAATTCCGACATCTTCGCCGTAGACATGGAAGGCCGCCTGCGTCGCCTGACGACTACGCGCGGCAGCGAGTATGAGCCTGCGTGGTCGCCAGACGGGCGTTGGATTGCCCACACGGCGACGACGCGCGATGTCACCACCATCGACAGCATCTCCGAGGACGCTCATGTCTGGATTGTGGATGCATCGGGCGGCGGGCGTCGTGAAGTCTCCGGCACGCTCGACCGTCGCGCACGCTCGCCGCGTTGGTCGCCCGACAGCGCCGCCATCTTTTTTCTCGCCGGAGACCGTGGCCGCACGCTCATCTTTCGCGTCGGCGCGCAGGGCGGTGTTCCGCTCCCGATGTTTGACCGTTTCAGTCAGGACGCGCGCACAATGGAAGAGACGCTTCCACTCTACAACGACGCGACCAAAGTCCCGCCGCTTCCCCGTCGGCCTTTTCAGACGAGCGGTTTTAGCTTGAGCGCACGCGGCGTTCCGGTCTTCGCCTTTACGCTCAGCGACGTGTTTCATCCGGCGGAGGTGTGGGTCGGCGATGCGAGCGGCGAGCGCGCCCGACGCGTCACGGCGCACAATGATGCGTTGCTGCGAACGCTTGCGCTCGTCGAACCTGAAGATATTTCCGTACGCAGTTTCGACGGCGCGACCGTGCAAGGATGGCTCATGAAGCCGCTCGATTTTCAGGCTACGAGCAGCCGTCCCTATCCGCTCATCCTACGCATTCACGGTGGCCCGCACGGCGCGTACGGCTACGGCTTCGACGCCACCGCGCAAGCCTACGCCGCACGTGGCTACGCCGTGCTCTCCCTCAACCCGCGCGGTTCGACGGGCTACGGACAGAAGTTTTCCGACGGAACTTTTCGTGAATGGGGCGGCGGCGACTATCGTGATTTGATGGCTGGCGTTGACGAAGTTCTCCGTTCGCATTCGTGGATTGATGAAAACCGTCTGGGCGTGACGGGCGGCTCCTACGGCGGTTTTATGACGAATTGGATTATCACTCAAACGCCGCGTTTTCGTGCGGCGGTGGCGAGCGCGAGCGTCAGCAACCTCATCAGTTTCTATGGCACGTCGCTCTATCAGGATTTGATTCACGCAGAGTTCGGCGGCTTTCCGTGGGACGACTACGAACAACTCTGGCGATGGTCGCCGCTTCGCTACGCACGCGCGGTCGAGACGCCGACGCTCTTTATTCACGGCGAACTCGACAACGACGTGCACATCACACAGGCCGAAGAGATGTACATGGCCTTGCGTCGGCGCGGCGTCGAAGCCGTCCTCGCACGCTACCCGCGCGAAGGTCACGGCTTCCGCGAACCCGCCCACCGCATCGACGCCCTTCAACGAACCCTCGATTGGTTCGACCGCTTCCTCAAGTGACAAACGGACGATAGACCACAGACGATGGATAAGCGTAGACGATAGACAATGGACGACGGACGATGTAAAAACTTTTCATCGTTAGTCGTTCATCGTCCGTGCTCTATCGTCCATTGTCCTTTTTCATGGTCTATCGCCCATTGTCCATCATCTTTTTAACACGGAACCAACGTCATGCTCACACACATCGTCATCTGGAAATACCGCGCCGACGCGAGCGAAGAAGACCGCCGCCGACACGTCGAGATGCTGCGGCGTTTGCGCTCGCTCATTCCCGACATTAACAGTCTGGAAGTCGGATTCGACACGCTTCACCTCGCGCGCTCTTACGATACGGGACTCGTCGCCGTCTTCCCCGACCGCGCTGCGCTCGATGCTTATACCGTGCATCCCGAACATGTGGCGGTCGTCGAATTCGGGCGCAACTTCGCCGAACACATCGCGTCGGTCGATTTCGAGAGCGAGTAAAATTTCGCGTGGCGACACGGCGTTGCGAGAGAATCACGAATGAGGCGTTGGAAGAAAATCGCTCTGGCGTTGCTGTTGCTGCTCCTTGTTTCGCAGACGCCTTTCGTCTACCGACGTGTTAAACTCACGCGCCTCCAACGAACCATCAACGAATTAAACGCACAACGCGCCACTACGCCCGCGACCACCGACGGACAGGACGCCTACGCTGATTATCACGGCGTCATGCATGTGCATTCGTCGCTCGGCGGGCACAGCACGGGCACGTTCGATGAGATTGTGCGGGCGGCGAAGCACAACGGGTTGGCTTTCGTCGTGATGACAGAGCATCCGTCGAAGCACGTGAAAACCAGCGAGACGACGCTCAAGGGTGTGCACGACGGCGTGCTGTTCGTCGCCGGGAGCGAAATCAACCCGGAGGGCGAAGACCGCCTGCTCGTCGTTCCCGGCATCGAACCGACGGAGACAAACACGACGACTCCGAGCGTCGTGACGAATGCCAAAAGCGACGGCGGACGGCTCGTCTTCGTGGCTTATCCAGAACAGCTTCGCAGTTGGGAGTTGACGGATTACGACGGCATCGAAGTTTATAATCTATTCACGAACAGCAAGCGGATTAATTATGCGCTCCTATTCTTCGACGGCCTCTGGTCATATTGGAGCTACCCGCATCTGCTGTTCGCCACTTTCTACGAACGACCCGCCGCGCAATTGGCGAAGTGGGACGAGCTGATGTCGAAGACGGGACGCCCGCTCGTCGCCGTCGCGGGCAACGACGCGCATCAAAACGTCGGTTTCAGTCTCCAACATCAGACGGGCGAACGCGTCCTCCAACTCCAACTCGACCCTTACGAGCGCAGCTTTCAAGTTGTGCGAACCCACGTCCTCATTGAGAAGCAACAGACGCTCACCACCGAAGCTCTGCTCTCGTCGCTCGCGCGCGGCCATTCCTACATCGCCTTCGACCTGTTCTGTGAAGCGAGTGGATTTCGTTTCACCGCCGAGAACGGCGCGGAGCGGCGTGTGATGGGCGACGAGATTGCGCTCGGAAGCGATGGCGTGCGTCTGAAAGTCACGACGCCTGTCAGGAGTCGCATGCTTTTTTTGAGAGACGGGCAGATTATCGACGAAGCGCGCGATGCGACGGAGAAAGAGTTGACGACGAATCAGAAGGGCGTCTATCGCGTCGAGGTCTATCTCGACCAACTCGGCGAACCCGTGAGACGGCAACCCTGGATTATCTCCAACCCGATTTACGTCCGGTAAAATTCGACGCCTCGCGCCGCTCGCCTAGACGTTTTTTCGATGTTTTCCTGAATCTTGATGGTCGCGGAAAAGATGCCGAATTGGCGTAAGCAAAGATGGCGGGTGAGATTTATTGATGCCCGGATACGACAATGCCCCGCACAAGCTCATATGCTGTGTGGGGCACGCGCTGAGTCGGAAGCCCGGCTCAAATTTGGCGGAGGCGGCGCTTAAGTCACCGACGAACTGTAGAGAGCCACGTGTTTGACCCTTCGCACGCGACAGACCCGAGTGTTAGGGAAGCGCGTGTACAGCCTCCTATCAATTGTCCAAGTGCTGTGAGTTTACTTACAGAAGCGAATCGTGTCAACATTCAGTTTGACCGAACTAAAACACTGTAACAGCAGCTTTCCACGCGCTCGTCGCCTCTCCCTCGCTGTATCTTATCATCTTTAACATCAACCATTTAACTACTGCCACGGCGTCCCACACGACGCGCGGACGGACTCGCGTCGAAGGTCGCCGCCTCTCGCTTCGCTCGGTGGCACGCCGTTTCGACTTGCAGTTCGGAGAGCAATCTTCCCCCATGAAGAATTGCTCTCCGAACTGCGTCTGTGCCAGCCGCGCCGTCTATCTTGCCCAAACAGTTGGCGCGTCCGGCGATATGAAAAGAACCCGTTTCGTAGAGGTCGGTTCGGGGAGCACCCGTCTCTGCCAAGCAGGCTGCTCCCCGAACCGCTTATCCCCGCCGCCGCCACCGTCCCGACAACAGCAACGGCGACAAGGGAATCTCGTATTAACGTTTCAACAAACACAAGATAGCCAACTGCGCTTGAGAAAAACTTGAGCCGACGAAAATTTTTTCGATTCCCGCGCCGCGTGCGTCGAACACTATTCTTTTCAATAATTTATGAAACTTTGAGGAAATCTTGAGGAGCTTGATTGAGGTTTTGTCAGGAGTCGTGGCGAGACGAAAATCATAGTGGAAGGAATTTTTCGTTTGATGTAAAGGAAGGATTAAAAATGAAAAAATAAAGACGGCTCGGAGCCTGAGTTATTTTTGCCTTTTACATTTTTAATTTTTCATTTTCTTCAACCTGTTGAATTACTTAGCCACAATCAACGGGTTTCCTTCAAGCCGTCGCTGGTCAAGCGGACGCCGAGGACGAAAAGAATGATGGCGAAGGCTGGCAAGAGTAGTACGGTGGCGTTGCCGCGTTGGAGCAGTGTGATGTCGCTTGCCGCCGCGAGCATGTTGCCCCAACTCGGTTCCGGTTCTTGCAGGCCGACGCCGAGAAACGAGAGCGAAATCTCCGCCAACAGAAACGCGGGCAGCATCAACGTCGCCTGTACGAGAAGCGGGCGCGCGGCGTTCGGCAGGATGTGACGAAAGAGCACGCGCGTCTGCGAGAGACCGAGCGACACCGCCGCCGACACAAACTCGCGCCGACGCAAACCCAACACCAACCCGCGCGCTACGCGCGCCATTTCCGCCCATCCGACCAACGTAAAAATCGTGATGAGCAACGCGGCGGCGCGCATCGGCGGGAGTTCCAGTGGAAAAGCGGCGCGCGCCGCGAGGATAACGACGAGCGTCGGCAACGCCAGCATCGTATCCGCCACGCGCATCAGCAACGCGTCGGCCATGCGCCCCATGTATCCCGCGAGGCAACCGAGAAAAACGCCGAGCGCGCACGCCAGCAACGTCCCCAACGGCCCCACGACGAGCGAGAAACGCGAAGCCACCAGCAACCGCGATAAGCGGTCGCGCCCCAGAGCATCCGTGCCGAACAAGTGGACACGCGTCACATCCGACGCCGCGCCCACAGCGTTTCGCCCGTCAACTCCCGTCGCCGTCGTTTCGCTCGCGCCCGTGCGAACGCCGAAAAGGTGTCGGTCGGTCGTGATGATGCCGAAAAGTTTGTAGGTGTACCCGCGCGTGAAGAAGGCGAGCGGGTACGCGCGTGCGGTGTCTTCGACGTAGCGACGTTGGAGCGGGTCAACGAGACGCCGCGCGTAGACGAAAGGGCGCAGAGATGTTTGCCCCTCGGCGTCACGAAAACGAATCACGCTCGGCGGCGCGAACGGTTCGCGGCGCGACTGCGCGCGATAGTCGTATGGCGCGAGGAAGTCTGCGAGGACGGCGACGAGATAAAACGTCAACACCAAACTCAATCCCGCCGCGAACTTCTTTCGCCGCCGCACCACACGGAGGCTGCGACGCAAGCGTCCGCCGCGCAACTTCTCCTCCGCGTGTTGCTGCATGGGAGGAATCGTACCGGGCGGAGGTTGCGCGCCGTGTTGCACGTCGCCTTGCGCGTCGCTCGTTGCGCGGGACGGCTCATTGCGCGATGCGTCGTTGTGTTGTTGTGGTGGCGTCATGCGTCGGGCGTGGAGACGGCGGAGAGCGTCGCTGCACCGAGGGTTGCGGGTCGGCGTTCATCGAGCCGCAGACGCGGGTCGTTGGCGCGCAGGAGAATGTCGGCCAAGAGGTTGCCCGCGAGCACGGCGGTTGAAGTGACGAGCACGACGGCCATCAACAGAGGCACGTCGCGGCTACGCACGGCGACCACGCTCAACTCGCCAAGCCCCGGCCAGCCGAGCACCGTCTCGACAATCACCGAACCGCTAATCGCGCCGCCGAGCGAATAGCCGCCAATCGTTATCAAAGGATTGAGCGCCGCGCGCAACGCATGACGCACGACCACCACCCTCTCCGTCAAACCTTTGGCGCGTGCGACCTCGACAAACTCTTCGCGCAGCGCCGCGCGCAAGCCCTCGCGCGTCTGCGCCAGAAACAGCGCGACGAGGGGCACGGCGAGCACCAGCACTGGCAGCATGATGCGCGCCAGAAGTCCGCCCGCGTCGCCCGTCGCCGCGACGGATGACGAACTGTTGACGAAGAAGGACGTGCGCGCGGCGACGACGAGCGCGGCGAGCGCGAGGACGAGTCGGGGCGTCGAGGCCGTGAGCAGTATGACGAGTCCGCAGAGACGGTCAATCCAAGAATCCCTGCGACGCGCCGCCCACGCGCCGAGGGCGAGCGAGACGCTCCATGCCAACGTGAGCGCCGTCAAAGCCAGCAGCAGCGTATTACGCAGGCGCGGCCAGAGAATGACGGAGACGGGCGCATGATAAAAGAATGAATAACCGAGGTCGCGGCTGGCAACTCTAGTGAGCCAGCGCACATAGCGCACGGGAAGCGGCTGGTCTAAATCGTAGACACGACGCAAACCCTCGATGGTCGCATCTGACATCAAAGGGTCGCCGCGCAGAGCCGTCAACGCATCTCCACCCGCCGCCGCCAGCAACGCGAATGTCAGCGCCGACACAATCAGCAGCACGACGATGCCCTGCCACAATCTTGACGCAATCAGTTTCAGCAACGCACGTCCCCGCGTCGTTCAAGACCTCGCGCGCTCAAGACGGCGTAGAGTGCGCTCAGGATAGTAATATGCTGTTGCATTCCATTTCCTTTCGCGTTAGATGAGTTTCCGCTTCCGCGCCTGATGAGTTCGCGATTTCGCGTTAGATTATATGCCTGATTCATCCGTTTTCTTTCAACTCTTGTCTCAACCGCTTTGTGCAAAACTTTAAGAATTCGCCACAGAGGCACAGAGACGCGGAGCAACGCAGAGGGAAAGTTAAAGGTGGAATGGCGAAAAGGTGAATTATCAGCGCGAACACAATGGCTTTCCCTTCACCCGCTTCGCCTTTCCTCTTTACCTTTCATCTTTTCTCCGTGTCTCTATGTCTCTGTGGCAAGTTTTTGCGTCTGCTTAAAGTTCTGGACATCATGCATCTTTCGTGTTTGAATTCGCCCGACCACCTCACTCGTATCAAGACGCAAAGAGACGTTTTGCGTTCTCTTGATTAACTATCTCCTGTTGCGACAAAGATGAAAACTTTACTACCTCGAAGAATTGCCGCCACGATTCTGTTGTCGGTCGCTGCTCTACTGCTCTCGTTGTCGAGCGCCTGTCAGACACAGACCGAGCCGACCGCTCCTGCATCGAACACGCAAGCCACGCTCTCACGCGAACGCACGACGGGCGTCCGTGGCGGTTCGCTTGCCTACCGCGTCACTTCGCCGCCCAAGACTCTTAACTCGCTCATGATTGCCGACGAGGCTTCCTACACCGTCGCTTTCATGCTGCTCGGCGCGCGGCTCATCGATTTCGACCACGACGCGCAGCGTTACGTGCCCGCGCTCGCCGAGTCTTGGCAGTTGGGCGAAGACAAGAAGACTCTGGAACTGACGCTGCGCGAGGGTTTGAAGTTTTCCGACGGCCAACCCCTGACCGCCGAAGACGTGGCCTTCACGCTTCGCGCCATCTACGACGAGCGCACTAACTCCGCGTTTCGCACGACGCTCACCATCGGCGACAAACAGATTGAGGCGCAACCTCTGGATGCGCGCCGCATTCGTTTCGTCTTCCCCGAAACGGTGGCCGCGCCGGAGACTTATCTCGTCAACGTCGCCGTCTTGCCGCGCCATGTGCTCGAACCGGATTTGAAGAAAGGGACGCTCGGCAAAGCCTACGAACTCACGTCCGACCCTTCGCGCGTGGTCGCCGCCGGAGCGTTCGCGGTCGAAGCGGTTGCGCCCGGTGAACGCGTCGCCTTGAAGCGCAACCCACATTACTGGAAACGCGACGCGGCGGGCAATCAACTTCCATATCTCGACCGCCTCGTCGTCGAAGTCGTCGGCGATGCCAACGCCGCCATCGCGCGTCTCAATGAAGGCGCGGTTGATATTATCGACCGCATACGCATCACCGATTATGCCGCGCTTCAGAACCCGCAAGGCGCGGTGCGCGCCTACGATGTCGGCCCCGGACTCAGCACCGACCATCTCTGGTTCAATCTCAACGAAAGTGGGATAGACGGTCAGCCCTTAGCGGTCGATGCGAAGAAACAGGCGTGGTTCAAAGACGTACGTTTTCGTCGTGCCGTCGCGCATGCCATCGACCGTGAAGGCATCGCTTCTTCAACCTTGCAGGGACTCGCGACGCCGCTCTATGGTTTCGTCTCGCCCGGCAATCGCGCGTGGGTCGCGGATATTCCGCGCACGGAATATAGTCTGGAACGTGCGCGTGCGCTGCTGGCGGAGGCGGGTTTCGTCGTCAAGGCTACGCAGGATGCGCCGGAGTTGTACGACGCCGGAGGCAACCGCGTCGAGTGGACGTTAATCGTGCCGGTCGAGAACGAGGCGCGCAAAGCGATGGCGGCAGTGATACAGGAAGACCTCTCGCGTCTCGGCATGAAGATGCAGATTGCGCCGCTCGAATTCGGTGAAATTGTCGGTCGCACTACGCAGAGTCTCAACTATGAAGCCGTGTTGCTCGGCGCGGTCGTCACCGACATCGACCCTTCTTCCTATTCCAACATCCTCAGCAGCGCGAGCACGCAACACCAGTGGCATCCGAAGCAGAAGAAGCCCGCGACCGAATGGGAGGCGCGCATCGACACGCTTCTCGCCATGCTCGCGCGCGAAACCGACGCCGAACGCCGACGCGCCGTGTTTCGAGAGATTCAATTGAACATCGTCGAGAATCAACCCGTGATTCCCATCGCCGTACGCCACATCGTCTCCGCCGCCAACACGCGCGTCGGCAACTATCGTCCGAGCGCCATCATTCCCTACTCGCTCTGGAACGCCGAAGAATTATTCATCAAGAAATAGCAACGACGGAGAGGAAAAGGAAAAGGGGCAAGGGAGGAACAGATGAGCAATGTTTCTACACTTTTTCTTTTTCCTTTTGCCTGCGACGGTCGTGTCGCTTTGAACATTTCGGTCGCGGCTTTCGTTTATTTCTGTTGAGTTGATACTTCGGTCGGAAGGAAAATCAAGAATGAATCCAAAGACGGCTTCCACACTCTCCATCGTGCTCGGCACGCTCGGCGTCCTCTTTTTGATGGCGATGGCGTTCGGCGTCTTCGCCTTCAAGTATGCCATCTTTCTCGGCGTGGCATGTTTCATCCTCGCCGGAATGGTGAAACGCCTCGGAGGGCGTGAATATTGAAACCACAGAGATTGAGATAAAAGCAGATTTGAAGCACAAAGGAAACGCGGTCGCCCGCTTCTTGCTGGCGACCGCGTTTCCTTTGTGTTTCAGAATGAGAACGGTAGCGCAGCGCGTCTTATTCGGACGCGCGGGTGGCGATGACGGACATGGCGTGCGCGAGTTCGACGCGTGTGAGCGCCGATTGCGGGTGGAATAATGCGCCGTCGTGCAGCGTCAGTAGACCGTAGTTGAGCGCGGTGGCGACGTAGTTGCGATATGCGAGCGGAATCTGATTCCAGTCGGCGGCTTGTTGCTGCACGATGAAAGAATTCTCCGCTTCGTTTCTCAGCCCCGCCGCGCGCACCAGCACGACGGCTGCCGTCAGACGGTCGGCCAACAGGTCGGGGCGGAACGTCGTTCCCGGCGCGGCGTCGTGGAAGACTGCGCCGGAGGGCGCAGCCTGCACGCTCTCTACGTAGTTCATGGTCGTCGCATCGGTTACGTCCGAAAAACTCGGACGCGCAGGCATGTATTGCGGAATGCGCGCGCCGCGTAGAAGTGTCGCCGCCAAATCGGCGCGCGTGACGCCGTTATTCGGACGGAAGTAACCGCCTTCGGGAAACATGACGAACGTGCGGAGCGCGCGTCGTACGTCTTCGCGTGCGCTCGCGCTCAACGTCGCCACGTCTTGCAATGCAGCGTATTCGACCCGCGCCACGTCGAGCGTGCCCGTGAATGCTTGCGGCGTTCCGGCGAGGCCGAGCGTGTTCGAGACGCGCACGTTCCACGCGCCCGACGGCGGCAACTTAATCACAGCGCGTTCGCGCCGACCCGTCAGAAACGGCGTGTTGAGTGTGTTGACGTGTGCGCGTTGAGTGTTCGACGGGTCGAAGACCTTGAGCGACAAATCATTGGCGCTCCACATCGGCCCCCATGCAATCTCGACCGACGCCAACAACGCCCCGTCGGGAACGTCGAGGCTTGTGTAGTTAATCGCGCCGGGTATGACTCTGCCGGAGAACTCGCGCAGAGGGTCTTTGAAGAACTGCACCTGCCCGCGTTCCACGGTCGCGCGCCACTGTCCCATACGTCGTTCGGGGAAGGCCGATTCGAGCACCGCCGCGTGCGCGTTGAGCATGCCCGCGCCTACTTCGTGTGCATAGAGCGGCGGAATCGGCGTCGCCGTGCGTTGCAGGATGTCGCGCACCTGCGTCGGAGTCAGCGAAGGGTTCGCTTCGAGCATGAGCGCGATGGTTCCGGCCACCTGCGGCGCGGAGAAACTCGTACCGCTCGCCGTCGTGTAGTAAGGAACTTCTTCGGGCAAGAGTTCATTCGTGTCGGTGCGTGAGACGATACCGCCCGCGCCCGTCACGTTAAGCAGGCCTGAACTGCGTAGACTGACGACGTTGACGCCCGGCGCAACCAGCGTCGGACGAAACATCTGGCTGCCGAAAACACCGCGCGAAGAGAAATCTGCGAGGCGTCCGCGATTGTCGGTTGCGCCGACGCTGATGACCCACGGCGCAGCCGCATAAGGATTCAACGTCTCAAGTCCCGGCCCCGTATTGCCCGCCGAGAAGACGACGTTGACGCCGTTGTCCACCAACATCTTCGTCGCCACGTTAACGGGGTCGTCGATGTCGTAGTGAGCGTTGGCCGAAAAACTGCAATTAACGACGCGCACATTCTGCGAAGGGCCGCGCGAGAGAAGAAAATCGAATCCCGCCAGCACGTAGAACAGGCTCGCATCGCCCGCGCTCAGGCCGATGATTTGTGCGCCGGGCGCGACGCCTTTGTACTTGCCGTTCGAGCGCGTGCCGTCGCCCGCGATGACGCCGCTGACGAACGTGCCGTGGCCGTTAACCTGATCGGTATTGCCGAGCGTCTCGACGTTGGCGGGATAATCGAATCCGGTCGGGTTCGAGCCTTGCAGTTCTGCGAGTTTGACTGTGCGCGTGACGCGGCTGGCGATGTCGGCGTGCGTGGCATCCAGTCCGGTGTCGATGACGGCGACGGTGACGCCGCGCCCCGACACGGGAAGTCCGCGATTGCGGCTCGTCAAATCGCTGTCGGTCTTGACGCGGGTTGCGCCCGTCAATTCGCGGCTGTTGTCCGCCGTCCATTGCAGCGTCCGATTGCCCCACACAGAGCGCACGGTCGGTAGGTCGGAGATTAAATCAATCTTCTCGCGTTGGGCGGTGATGGTAATCATCGGGAGCATGCGATAGCGCGTGCCGCCCATGACGCCCATGCTTTTTAGTTGATTAATGTCGGCGTCGGTCGGCCAGTGATGATAGACGATGACGGCGTTGATGTTGCGGTCGTCGGTGGCCTGTTCGAGTTCTTTCGCCAGCATAGGGTCGAAACTCTGCAAACCCACACGATGCCCGCCCGCATCGACACCCGTCATCGTGATGCCGTCCAAGCCCAACATGTTAAGACCATCGACGCCCGTCATGACAATGCCATCGACGCCCGTCATCGTAATGCCGTCAACGCCTGTCATCGTGATGCCGTCGGGAGGGACGCTGAAGACTTGTCCGTCGAGGCCGACGGCGATGACGGCGGCGGCGGTGTTCTGCCGAATCATATCGACGCCCGTCATCGTGATGCCGTCCACTCCGGTCATCGTGATGCCGTTTTCGCTCGTCTGCTGAAAACCATCGACGCCCGTCATTACGATGCCATCAACGCCCGTCATCGTAATGCCGTCGGCTTCGCGGATGGTGACGGAATTGGCGCGATAGGTCGTGCCATCAACGCCCGTCATGGTGATGCCGTCTACTCCGGTCATCGTGATGCCATCGACGCCCGTCATCGTGATACCGTCGGCTTGTTCGGCGCGGAGAGTGTTGGTTCCGGTATAGGTCGTGCCGTCAACACCTGTCATGGTGATGCCGTCAACGCCCGTCATCGTGATGCCGTCGGTATAAGGCGAAGTGATGTTGTTGAGATTGAAGCCGAGCAAGGCATCGACGCCCGTCATCGTGATGCCGTTGGTATCCTCATAACGAACGCCATCGACGCCCGTCATCGTAATGCCTTCCGACTTACGAATCAGGACGCCCGCGAGGGCGGTCGGGGCAGTGCCGACGAGCGCGAGCGCGAGCGTGAACGCGACGAGCTTCTGGAAAAATGCAGGGGAATTCTTTTTCATTTTTCTTAGTTTCTAAGCAATCCGGCGACCAGTTTGATTTGAATCAGTGTGGCTCCGACGGCAGGCTTGCCCGCGTCGGGTTTCGGGCCGTAGTGCTTGCGAGGAGTGAACTGCGAAAATTAAGAGTGGTAATTTACACCGATTCACTGTATGCGTTTGTTGCGGTAGTGTTCTATTTTTCCGCTATATTTGTTGGGAGACGCCTCGTTTGCGAACAAAACGCGGCGTGTTGTGGCGGCTCAGTGCAATTTTTGAGCCTCGTCGTGTTGTTCGGGGTCAACGCATCGACTCTTTGTAGACACGTTGGGTCTCCGCCGCCGGTTCAACGCCGAGTTCCTTGAGGAGCAGACGGCGCAGCGTCTCGTATTGCTCGCGGACGGCGGCGCGATTGCCGAGCGCCGCGTGTGCGCGCATCATCATGCAGTGGACATCCTCACGAAACTGGTCGTCGCGCAGGATGAGTTGTGCCAAATCGAGCGAGCGCGTCCAGTCTTCGGCCTTCTGCGCCGCTCCCGCCAGCGTTTCGAGCAGACGCAGGTATTGTTCACGATAATAAGAACGCTGCTCGTCAACCCACTCGTCATAGCTGCCTTGCATGAAGTCGCCGCGATAGAGCGTGATGGCCTGCTCGTAGGCGCGCATGTAGGCTTCCGTGTCGCGGGCGCGTCGCGCCGTCTCGCCTTCGGCGACGAGACGGTCAAACTCCTCGATGTCGATGCGATAGGAAAACTCGGAATTGAGTTGATAATCTCCGTCGCGGTAGAGGAGGAAGTTCTGTTTGAGCGGCTGGTTGCTGTTGAGTGCCTTGCGTATGTGCGAGACGGTCGGGTGAAAATTCTTTTCCACCACGTCGAAATCCGCTTCGCCCCAGAAAGTGTCGATGATGGTGTCCTTCGAGGCGCGACGATGACGGCGCGAAGCGATGAAGCACAGGATGTCGCGCGCGCGTTTGGTCGTCCACGCATCGGCGGCGAGCGGTCGCAGTGGGTCGCGGTAAATCTCGACCGAGCCGAGCATGTTGATGGTTAAATCGACGGCGGGCTGCGTCGCCACGGCGACCGCGGGTGCGCTGCCGACGACCACTGTGAATGTCTCATTTTTGGCCGACGACGACGCGGCGACGGCATTCAGGGCGGACGGAAGTTGTTCGCGGATTTCGGCGGGCAGGAGTTCCGCCGCATCGCTTGAGGCGAAGAGACGCGGATGAAGCGCCACTTCACGTTGGAGCCAGTATTCGTAGTCGTAGCGTGCGGCGAGGTCGAGCGCGCGGCGCAGGTGTTCAAGCATCTCGACCTCGCGCCCCTTCGCCTGCTCGCACGCGGCGAGCGCCATCGACGCCTGCGCTTCGTAGTAGTAGAGATTCTGCGCGCGGAAGAATTTGTGCGCGGGTTCGAGGTCTTTGGCGGCGACTTCGTGCTGCCCTTCGGCGAGGAGGATACGACCGCGCGTGAGCATCGCGGTGTGGAGTCCGCGTTCGTCGGCGGCTGAGGCGCGTGCGGCGATGAGTCTGTCCAACATGGCGCGCGCTGCTGTTAGATTTCCCGTTTGCAGATGAAGCAACGCCTGTTCTTCGAGCAACTCGCGTTGCGTCACTTCGATGCCCGCTTCATCGTAGGCGCGTGCGGCACGCTCGTAGTATTCGTTGGCGCGTGCGGAGTCCGCCTGTTCGCGGTAGAGATTGCCGTAGGCCTCGAAGATTTCGCCGCGCAGCGTGACGAGATTGAAAAGCTGGCAGAGTTCGAGCGCGCTTTCGAGATGTTGTTCGCAGGATTGGATGTCGCCTTTGTAGAGATGGCAGCGCGCGAGATTGAGATAGGCGGTGGCTTGCTGCGGCGCGGGCGGGGCGTCTTCGCCGTCGCGTACGAGACGACGCATCCAACGCATCGCTTCGCCGAAGTCGCCGCGAAGTCCGGCGGGCGTGCCGAGATTGTGCGCGATGAAACGCGCGTATCGCTCGTCGCCCTGCTCTTCGGCAGACTGCAACGCGGCGCGAAATTCACGTTCGGCTTCCTTCCATTCGCCCATCGCGACGAGGCACAAGCCGCGCGTATTGCCGCAACGCGTACGCACGGGCGACTGTTCGCCCGACAACCCGACGGCGCGGTCGAGATAACCGAAGGCCGTCTCGAAATCGGCGCGGCGACGCGCGATGGTGGCGAGCGAATGAAGCGCCTCGGCTTCGCCTTCGTGGTCGCCCTGTTCCTGCAAGAGCGCGGCGGCGCGTCGAAACGTGGCCTGTGCGGTGTTGAAATCGTCTTGCAGACGCGCGACTTCGGCGCGATGTGCGAGCGAACGCGGATGCGCTTCGAGAGCGGCGGACGGGAGAGCGTCGGCGAAGGCGACGAGCGAGGCAAACGCGCCTGCGGTAATCCATGCGCTGCCGCGTTCGGCGATGGTGGCGGCGGCGCGGTCGAAATCCTCCGCCGCGATGAGGTGATGCATGGCCTGTTCCCACTGCTCGCTGTGGAGAAAGTGGTCGGCGAAACGTCTGTGTTCGGCGGCGACGGCGGTCTGACCGATTTCAGCGCGCAGGCGACGGCGCAGAAAACTGCGAAACAAAGGATGCAGACGATACTCTTCCCCGCGCCCGTCGCTGGCAAAGGTTAGAAACACGTTGCGGCGCGCGAGCGACTGAAGCATGGTCGTGGCGTGCGTGTCCGGGAAAAGCCGCATGCACACGTCCGGCTCAAGGCGTTCGAGTAGCGCGACGTGCAGGAGAAAGTGCTGCACGTCGGCGGGTTCGTCGGCAAAAACTTCTTCGGCGAAATAGTCGAAGATGTCGCGTTCGGATTGGCGCAGGATTTCGACCAAATCCGGCGAAGGGGTGGCGGCTCCGGCGTCGGCATTTGAGATGGAAGTGCCGCGCGCGAGCGCCTGACGCTGCGCGACCTGCCGGACGAGTTGGAGCGCGGTAATCCACCCGTGCGTGCGTTCGCGGTATTCGGCAAGTTGTTCGGGCGTCAGTTCGAGGTCGAAGACTTGGCGAAAGAGTTGTTGTGTTTCGTCGTCGGTAAAGAGGAGTTCGGCACGGTCGATGATGGCGAGCGAGGATTGCGTACGCATCCGCGCGAGGGCGAGTGGCGGCACGTCGCGCGAGATGATGATTACGTGCATCACGTCGGGCAAGTAGGCGAGCAGTCGGTCAACGACGCGATGCACCGCCGTCTCCGTGCCGAGATGATGGTAGTCGTCCAAGACGAGGATGAGCTGCTGTTCGACGTGTTCGAGCACTTCGTTCAAGAGCACATCGACGGCGCGTTCGGGCTGCTGCGCGAGTTCGTTGGCGGCCTCCTGCAAGTAGGAGAGCGTCGCCTCGCCGAAGCCCGCGACGGCCTGTTTGATGCCGTGCGTGACGTAGCCGAGAAAGACGAACGGGTCGGCGTCGGTGTGGTCGAGTTGATACCAGACGAACTTTTGCGAGTGCGAACGGATGAAGTCGGCGACGAGCGTCGTCTTGCCGGAACCGGCGTTGGCGGTGACGAGCGTCACGGGATGCGCCAGATTTTGCAGCAGACGCTCCATCAGTCGCGGTCGCTGCAAGAGCGAGGGCGCAGGGCGCGGCGGTAAGAGTTTGGTGCGTAAGAAAAACGTCGGCGCGGCGTGTCGCGCCGCCAAAACCGACGGCGGTGGAGTCCCAATCTGCTCCTGATGCGGCCTGTTCATCTTTAGAAGGACGACTGATGACTGCGATGGACGATGGAGAAGCTACGACCGATGACGATTTTTGCGCCGAACGCTTTTTTTATGGTTTATCGTCCATCGTCCGTGGTCTGCATTTCTGCAAGGTGGTTTTTTTGACGAGCAAGGCGGACGGCGACGAATCAGGCCGTCCGCATGGAAGTTTTGGGCGAATACCCCTTGATTAAACGTAGCCGACCCGTATTTCGTCGGCGTTCTTTGGTCGAAGATTTCGCCAGTTCAGCCGCTTCGGCCATCAAACGTGCCAGATTCTCAAGCGTACTGGCGCGTCCTCGCGTCCTCTGCCATGCCGCCGACGCCTGTTCGCAAGGTAATTCGTAGCTCTCAAACAATTCGCGCGCTTCGTCCAGAGTGAAGGCGAGTTCGGGTTCGTCAATTACGTAGAGCGTCTGCTTGGAGCGCATGCGCCAGAGCGGTGCAGGCGGTAAACTCCTGCCTATCAACATTATATGAACTTCGGGCGGGAGCAACGGAAGGAGCCTGCGAAAGAACGGCACGACCCACTCCGCATCATACACCAGATGCAAATCGTCCACGACCATGAGCAGCGGCTCGTCGTGCTCCAACAATTCGTAGACAAAATATTCGACGAGCAGCGGTACGTCTTCAATCCCGACCAATTCGCCGAGCCGCGCCAACGTCTGTTCGCCGAAACCCGGACGCTGCCCGCGCACGCTCGCGCACAAATATTGAAAAAAGACCGACAATTCGCTGTCCGGTGCATCGACCTTGTACCACGCCACGCGCCGCCCTGAATTTCGCGCGAAGTCGTTGACCAGCGCGGTTTTACCCGTGCCCGTCCGACCGTTAATGATGGTCGCCGCGCAACAATTCAGACTCTCTCTCAAAATCGAGAGCAAACGCTCACGCGAAACACGCGGAGCAAGATTATGAGGAGAAGTAATCTTGTCTTGGAGGATATTCACTTTCAATGTCTCCGGCTCACGCCAGAAGTTTCGTAGAGCCACTGTAAGTCTACCTTTGTCTATAAGTTATTAGGGGAGACGACGGCTCGAAGTCTCGCCCGCTTCCGCGGCCTCGGAACGGCTCGCTTCGCCCTCCCTCAGCCTCTCCCCAAATTATAATTGTGATACTTGAGAAATACTTGAGAAGTTTAACACTTAGCCCGTTCCCACGACTTTTCAAATTTTAGATAGATGGGGCGCGGTGGCGCGCGACTTCGATGGTAAGGAAATCGTGTGCGAGTCGGGTGTTGGGGAAGACGGCGCGTGCTTGGCGAAGGAGGTCGTCGGGTTCGACGGAGTTGCCGGGAACGTAGCGTGCGCTGAAGTGGGTTAGAATCAATGATTTAACCTGGGCAACGGCGGCTACATGGGCGGCTACCGTGGCGGTCGAATGCATGCTTTGGAGGGCGAGTTCGGCGTCTTCTTCGGCGAAGGTGGCTTCATGAATGAGCACGTCCGCGCCGCGCGCGAGTTCGATTGCGCCTTCGGAATAGATGGTGTCGGTGCAGTAGGCGATGCGGCGTCCCTGTTCGGGCGGGCTGCAAAGTTCCGCGCCATCGATTTCGCGCCCGTCGGGGAGCGTGACGCGTTCGCCGCGTTTAAGTCTGCCGTAGAGCGGCCCGGCGGGGATGCCGAGCGCGAAAGCCTTCTCGACGTTGAAGCTGCCGGGATGGTCGCGCTCCGTCACGCGATAACCCCACGCGGGCACGCGATGTCGCAAAGGGCGACATTCGACCGTGAAGTCGCCGTCTTCGCAGACCACCGACGCATCATTCCCGATGGTTTCGACTTCCACGCGGTTCGAGAAATCCGTGTGCGAATAGAGTTGCGCGGCGCGGAGGTAGTCGGCTAGTCCCGGTGGGCCGTAAACGTTTATCGGTCTAGCATTTCCGGCGAGGCCGACGGTGGAGAGCAAGCCCATCAAGCCGTAGATGTGGTCGCCGTGCATGTGCGTGATGAAGATGCGCGTGAGTTGGCTGACGCGGAGGTCGCTGCGGAGAATTTGATGCTGCGTGCCCTCGCCGCAATCGAACAACCACCACTCCGCCCTCTGCGGCAGACGCAAAGCCACCGCCGACACGTTGCGCGCACGCGTCGGCACACCCGAACTCGTTCCAAGAAAAGTTATCTGCAAAGCTCACTCAATCCTTAACTGATGAACCGGACTGCCGAATCTCAAAGAGCGGGGCGGGACGTTTTTCGCTGGTAGCAAAGAGCGATTTGCCGTCGAGAGAATAGGCGACGGCTTCTCCCTGCACGCGTTCGCCGAGTGCGACGCGGACGGGCGTCTGCTGCCAGATGGCGTCGAAGGGTTTTTGCGCGGTGTCGAGACGAAGTTCGTAGCCGTTGAAGTAGTCGCAGAGCACGACGCGGCGACCGTCGGGCGCGATGTCGCCGCCCGTCATCATGCCGCCCAGCACATCCTGCACATTCACTTCGCCGACGCGCGTCATGGTCGTCGTCTCTGAGGCATCGAGCGGCGCGGTGGCCTTGTAGACGATGGCCGTGTCCGTCGTCGTCTTGGTAACGATGTAGATGTCGCCGCTGGTGGGATGAACCAGCAGGGCTTCGGCATCGTGGCTCCCGTCGGGGTAGCGTAGGCGAAACGCTTCGGCGGGTTCGGTCATGAGCGGTTTGGATTTGGTCGAAGCGATGTCGTCGGGAGCAATCGTTGGTTCGGCGACGCGATAGACCACAATCTCCGCGCGTCGCTTATCGTTGTCGCCGATGTCGCCGATGTAGAGATATGAACGACGCGCCTCCGTCCCTGGCGCAGCGGCGATGTCTTCCCAATCGCGTGCCTTCGCGCCCGCCACACGCCACACGCCGCGTCGTGCGCCGCGTCCGTCGAAGGCATAGAGCAGCGGCGGGTCGCCCGAATCGTTGTGCGTCCAGAAAAGACCCGCGTTGAGCCTCGAAGCCGCGATGCCGCTGCTCTCCGCGACGCCCACTTCTTCAAGCGTCCCCGCTTGCACGGGTTGTTCATAACCGCTACCCGCGACAGCAGCGACTTCACCCCCATCGCTTCCCTCGTCCGTCGCCTTTGACTCACGCTGCTCGGCCTCGCGCTTCGCCTTGACCCTCTGCCTTTTCTTGGATAGCTCCGCCTTCGGGCCTCTCTCCGCCTGCGTATCATTCAGCAACGAACAGGCAGCAAGCGCGAGCGACGCGAAACACAGGAGCGATATTTTACAGACACGAATCAGCATTTTCATCTTCATCAAGTGTTGGATGCAGCAAGTGTTATAAGCCAAAAGGTAAACTAAAGCAGGCCAAAGGTAAAAGGCAAAAGTGGGAGGAAGGCGCGGCGCTCTTTCTTCACTTTTGCCTATTTACTTTCGCCCTGCTTTAACCTCTGGCGTCGAGTGTGCGGCTGGCGCGTTCGGTGGTCAGAGTATAGTTTGGCAGGACGGTGAAGGACGAGAGGCCGACGGCGATGCGGTCGCCAACCACGAAGCGGTTAGCGGCGGCTTCGGGTTTGGGACGCGTGACGCTGATGGGAATGCCCGTCATTTTTTCCGGCGTGTTAATGGTGACGTTGTAGAGCGACGGCTCGCCTTCGGCGGAAGCGTCGAGATTGTCGTCGCGTCGGTCAGGTTGTGAGGATTCTTCGGGCATCTCCCGGAGAAATTATCGCGTATCTATAGCCATAATTTCGCCAGTTTCAAAAAGGCTTTTTCGGTCGCCCGCTTGATTGCCAAACACGTCTCTGGCTATCATTCGCGTCGGAAAAAATTTCTCTAGCGAGTCGAATCCCCGCTTGAATGCCGCGTACGCAAGGCCAGTGCCTCGAACGGCATATTTTTCAACGTGTATCAGAAGGGACGAAAACGATGGGGCGAGAGGAAGGGTGGCGTGAAGACCCTCTGTGGTTCAAGGATGCGATTTTTTATGAAATCTACGTGCGCGGCTTCTACGATTCAAACGCCGACGGCATCGGCGACTTTCGCGGTCTGACCGAAAAACTCGACTATCTCGAATGGCTCGGCATCAACTGTATCTGGCTCCTGCCGATGTATTCCTCGCCCCTGCGCGATGGCGGCTACGACATCGCTGACTACTACGACCTCCTTCCCGAATACGGCACGCTCGAAGACTTCAAGACTTTTCTCGACGCGGCGCACGCGCGACGCATCCGCGTCATCGCCGACCTCGTTGTCAATCACACTTCGGACGCCCACCCGTGGTTTCAGGAGGCGCGTAGTTCGCCTTCGTCACCCAAACGCGATTGGTACGTGTGGAGCGACACGGACGAACGTTACCGGGACGCGCGCATCATCTTCACAGACACAGAGCACTCCAACTGGACTTGGGACGAGCAGGCCAAAGCCTTCTACTGGCATCGCTTCTTCAGCCATCAACCCGATTTGAATTACGACAACCCCGAAGTGCAACAAGCGATGCTCGACGTGGTTGATTTCTGGTTGGACTTAGGGATAGACGGTTTTCGCGCCGACGCCGTGCCCTATCTTTTCGAGCGCGAAGGCACGAACTGCGAAAACCTTCCCGAAACGCACCGGTTCCTCAAACGCCTTCGCGCACACGTCGAACGACGTTATCCGGGTCGTCTGCTGTTGGCTGAGGCGAATCAGTGGCCGGAGGATGTGGTGGCGTATTTCGGCGATGGCGACGAGTTTCAGATGGGGTACCACTTCCCCATCATGCCGCGACTCTTCATGGCGCTCCGGCAGGAAGACCGTCATCCAATCGTCGAGATTCTGGAACGGACGCCCGCCATTCCTGACAACTGCCAGTGGGGCATGTTTCTACGCAATCACGACGAACTAACGCTCGAAATGGTGACGGACGAAGAACGCGACTATCTCTACAACGAGTATGCGAAGGACAGGCGCATGCGTCTCAACGTCGGCATCCGTCGGCGTCTCGCGCCGCTCATGGACAATGGTCGGCGTCGTATCGAGTTGTTGCACGCGCTCCTGTTCAGTCTGCCCGGCAGCCCCTTTCTCTACTACGGCGACGAAATCGGCATGGGCGACAACATCTACCTCGGCGACCGCGACGGCGTACGCACGCCGATGCAATGGTCTACGGACAGAAACGCGGGTTTCTCGCGCGGCGATTGGGCGCAGATGTATTTCCCGCTCATCATGGATCCGGTCTACGGTTATCAAAGCGTCAACGTCGAAGCGCAGCAACGTCATTCGACATCGCTCCTCAACTGGATTCGTCGCCTTATCTTGATTCGCAAACGGACGCAAATCTTTGGTCGCGGCACGATGGAATTCGTCAAACCCGAAAACCGCAAAATCTTCGCTTTCACGCGCAGCTACCAGAACGAAACCGTGCTCTGCGTCTACAATCTTTCGCGCTTCGCCCAACCCGTCGAACTCGACCTACGGCGTTACCGTGGCATCTCGCCCACAGAAGTCATCGGCGGCGCGCAGTTTCCCACCATCGACGACCGCCTCTATCAACTCGCGCTCGCCCCGCGCGGCTTTTACTGGCTGGCGTGGAAGAACGTTTAAGCGCATGATGAACAAATGGAGCAGTAATTCACAGGATAGACTTGATAAGACTTGCAGGATAGACAGGATGCGGGATGGGGAAAGGTTAAAGGGGAAATGGGAGAGGCACAGAAACGTATCAAGCGACAGAATAGAAAATCGTCTTTCCCTTTTGCCTTTTCACCGTTTCGCCTTCTCGTTATCCTGTTTATCCTGCCCGCTTTTCATTCTGTCTGTCTAGTGAATTGTTTGTGGGTTAATTTTCAAGTTAAGAACGAACAAGGGAGTGAACATGGAAAACATCAATGGCGAGCGGCTGGTTGTCGTCTCGAATCGTCTGCCGTTTACGCTTAAAAAATCGGGTGAGGCTTGGCGCACGGAGCGTAGCACGGGCGGACTGGCGACAGCGATGGGGCCGCTGCTTGAACAGAGCGGGGGCATCTGGATTGGTTGGTCGGGCGAGGCATCAGGCGCAGAGGCCGACCCGAAGCGACAAAAGATGCTGGCGCGTTGGGAGCAACAGCAACGTTACTATGCGGTCGATTTGCCGCCCGACATGGCCGAGGGTTTCTACGAGGGCTACTCGAATCGCACCATCTGGCCGCTCTTTCATCAATTCCCGATGATGGTCGAATACGACCCCACGACGTGGGAAGCCTACCGTGAAGCCAACGAGCGTTTCCGCGATGTCGTCTTGAAGCATCTGCGCCCCGGCGACACGGTTTGGATTCACGACTACCAGTTAATGCTCCTGCCGCAACTCCTGCGCGAAGCCGTGCCCGACGCGCGCATCGGTTTCTTCCTCCACATTCCTTTTCCTCCGGCTGACATCTTTCGCATCCTACCGCGCCGCGAGGAGTTGCTGCGCGGCTTGCTCGGCGCGGACTATCTAGCCTTTCACACCTACGGCTACCTGCAACACTTTCGCTCGTCGCTCCTGCGCTTGATGGGCTTCGACAGTCGCATGGACAAGGTTGAAGTTAACGGTCGTTTCGTTCATCTCGACGCTCTGCCCATCGGGATTGCGCCCGAAGAGTTTGAACGGCGTCTGGATGAAGACGCGGAGACGCGCAATCGCCGCGACGAACTACGCGAACGTTTCAAGGGGCGACGCATCCTGCTCAGCGTTGACCGCCTCGACTACACCAAAGGCATCCCCGAACGCCTGCGGACGTTTGAACGGCTGCTCAAGAAATCGCCGGAGCTTCATAAACAGATTGTGTTCGTACAGGTCGCCGTGCCCTCACGCGAAAACATTCCGAGCTACGAAGAACTGCGCCGCAACGTTGACGAACTCGTCGGCGGCATCAACGGCGAATTCAGCACGCCCGGTTGGACGCCCGTCGTCTACATGCGCCGCGCCATTCCGCCGACCGAGTTGATTGCGCTCTATTCCATCGCCGACGTAGCGTGGGTCGCCCCTTTGCGCGACGGTTTGAATCTCGTCGCGAAGGAGTATGTCGCGTGTCAACGCGAAGAGCAGGGCGTGTTGGTCTTGAGTGAATTCGCGGGAGCGGCTTCGGAGATGGGCGAGGCGCTCTTGGTCAATCCTTACGACGAGGAACGCACCGCCGACACACTTGCGCGTGCGCTTGAAATGCCCGAAGCCGAACGACGCGAGCGCATGAACGCCTTGCGACGGCGCATCCATCGCAACAACGTCTTCGCGTGGGGCGAACGTTTCCTATCGAACCTTCGCGACGCCGCCGACGCACGCCTCGACACCTACACGGGCAGGCCGGAAACTCTGCCCGTCGCCGAGACGGTCGCAGCCTACGCGTCGGCTGAGAGCCGTTTCATCCTTCTCGATTACGATGGTACGCTCGTCCCCTACGCCGCGCGCCCGCAGGACGCCGTGCCGCCCGCGCACCTCATCGAACTGCTCGCCACGCTCGCACGCGACCCCGCCAACTGCATCGCGATTGTCTCAGGCCGCCACCGACGCGACCTCGAATCGTGGTTCGGCGAGATAGATGGCCTGTGGCTCGCGGCGGAACACGGCGCGTCGGTGCGCGCGTCGGGCGAGTCGGAGTGGCAACCCTTGCGCGCCAACATTCCCGTCGATTGGAAGGAGCGCGTGCTGCCCGTGCTCGAACACTTCGTTGACCGCACGCCCGGCAGTTTTATCGAGGAGAAAGACTACTCGCTCGTCTGGCACTATCGCATGTCGGAACCCGACTTCGGCGAGTGGCTCGGCAACGAATTAGTCGCCACGATGGAGGAGATGCTGGCGGCGACGGAGTTGCGCGCCGTGCGCGGCGTCAAATCGGTCGAGGTGCGACTCGCGTGGGCGCACAAGGGCGAACTCGTCGCGCGTCTCACCGAAGCGTGTCTGCAACCGCAGTTCTGTTTCGCCGCCGGAGACGACCGCACCGACGAAGACATCTTTGAACGCATGCCCGCCGACTCATGGACAGTGCACATCGGCGACCGTCGTTCGCAGGCGCGCTATCGTCTGCGCGACCCGCAAGCCGTCTGGGACACCCTCCGCGCCTTCGCCGATGCTTCAAACACTAAGCCACTCGCCGCCGTCAAAACGGCGGAGTAGAACAAAGGGATGAAGGCGGAGGGATGAGGGATGAACGGAATGCTGATTCGGAACCTATATTAGTGCGTGCGGTAATGTAGGTTTGGAAATGTGAAGTAGTGCCGCTCCCGAAATTTCGGAAGAAAGACGACGCTTGAAAGCCTCGCTTTCATCTTTCATCCCTCATCCCTTCGAGTGCCCTCATCCCTTAAAAAAATTTCTTGCCACAAATCCTGCCCGCGCGGTGTTTTCATGACAGAGCGGTGAGAATTCGAGGTTTTGGCTCGGTTTGCGAGTCGGAACCGGAGTGGACGGGACACACGTTCCGCCACGCGCCGACGCCTACTCCCGCCCGCATTTCGGCTTCAACACTATTTGAAAACACAGGAGATTGAATCATGAAGAGAAAGAGTTTACTTCAACTGCTCGTCGCGGTGGGAATTGGTGTTCTCTGGTCGGGTCTGACCGTGCAGGCGCAGGATTTTCAGCGCACGTACAGGCTCGCCCCTAACGGCAGCATCGCTATTCAGAATGTTTCGGGCGACATCATCGTCACCGGACACGACGGCGAAGGCGTCATCGTGCGCGGCACGAAGGAAGGCCCCGACGCCGATAAGGTAGACGTGCAAGACAAGAGCACCGACAGCCGCATCGACCTGCGCGTGCTCTACCAGCAATGTCGCAACTGTTCGATAAATGCGAGCGTTAATTTTCAAGTGCAAGTGCCGCGTTCATCGCGTTATCGCCTCGGCAAACTCAACACAGCGAGCGGCAACATCGAAGTGAGCGGCGTTAACGGCGAAGTGCACGTCAGCACGGCGAGCGGCGACCTCCTTATCAAAGACGTGTCGGGCGAAGTCAAGGCGGCGACGGCGAGCGGCACGGTGCGCGTCAGAGAAGTGGCCGGGACGGTGAATGCTTCGAGCGCGAGCGGCGACGTGGATGTCGAAATCACCCGCCTCGAAGGAACCGAAAGCATGAACTTCTCATCTGCGAGCGGCGACATCAACGTCAAGATGCCGTCGAATCTGGACGCCGAAGTCGAGATGTCAACCGTCTCCGGTTCGGTCAAGACCAACTTCCCGATTGAAGTCAAACGCGAAGAACACAGCGGTGGCGCATCGGCGCGCGGACGCGTCGGCAGCGGTTCGCGCCTGCTCCGCATTTCCTCGGCTTCCGGCAACGTTAGCCTGACCAATCCGTAAACTTCCAGATAAGTAGCCAACGTCGCGGCGTTCGACAAGCGACGTTGGCTTCGACGACTGCCATTGAAGAGGGCAGAAGCAAAAGGGCAAAAGCGAAGAGGCTCGAAATTCTTCGCTTTTGCTTTTGCTTTTTTATCTTTGCCTTCGCGCGGGCGTTGGCCTTTTCGTTCGCTCGGTCTTGCCTGTCCAACTTCCTCCGTCTACACTAGCGATTAAGTTTCATCAAACCCGACGGCGGAACGAAAGAGGAATTTCATGAGCGAAGTAAACGACGACGACATCAACGCAAAGCGAAGCGACGAATTAAACCGGAGCGGCGGCAGTCGCTTCCCTTCACTGACGCGTCTCGCCGTCTACTTCGGGCTGCTCGTCATCGCCTTCCTCGCGGGTTTCATCCCGATGTGGATTAATGCGCGCGAGAACGCGAAGGAACGCGACACGGCGCAACGCGAACTGCGTCTGAGCCGGATGGAGAACGCGCTCGCAGCGGCTTCTCTCGACGCGCGACGCGGCGAGTACGAACCCGCGCGGCAGGCCACCAGCACTTTCTTCAATGCCCTCGACGCCGAAATTAAACGTGAAACAGATTCCGCCATTACCGCAGCGCAACGCACTAACGTCGAACGCTTCAACGCCCAACGCGACGAAATCATCACACTCCTCGCGCGCAACGACGCCGCCTCCGCCGACCGTCTCCTCGACATGCACGTCGCCTTCCGCAACGCCGTCAAGTCTGCGCCACCCGCGCCTTAAAGCGAAGCAAAAGTAAAAAGGTAAAAGGCAAAAGTAATGAGAGGCTATCTTCTCTACTTTTGCCTTTTTACGTTTCCCTCTGCCCTTTTGCCCTTAAACGCGCGCATCTATGCTATAAATCTCGGCAAGCTTTATCATTTTAATTTCGATGGAGGCCATACTTTTACATGGCAACAAGCAAGGCAGCGAACAAGGGCGCAGGTCGCAGCAACGGCAAGCGCATGAGTCAATCGGAAGTCGTCAACCACTTCGCGGAGAAGTTTGAACTCAAACGCGCGGACGCCAAAGAAATCTTTAACGAGTTGGCCGCACTGGCGACGAGCGAAGTGAAAAAGAATGGCGAGTTTGCGCTTCCCGGCTTCGGCAAACTAGTTCTCGCCGAACGCAAAGCCCGCGAAGGACGCAACCCCGCGACGGGCGAAACCATCAAGATTCCAGCCAAGACCACTCTCAAATTCCGTCTCGGCAAAGGCATCAAAGATTCCGTCGTGCCGTCGAAGGGCAAGAAGAAGTAACGCGTCGGAGTAGTTCAAGAGTTAAGACGGTAAGCGGACAGCAAAGGGCGTGCGTCGTTGATCAACCAACGACACACGCCCTTTCATTTCCGAACGACTCACTTTGGAGAGGCGGGACTGCCGTCGATGGAAGGCTTCAACTCGCCGACGAACTTGTCCGTATTGGCGATGCTACGAAGGACGACGGTCACAGCATCGTTGGGGAAGCCGGATTCGAGCGTGATGGTGTAGCCGCAGAAAACGTCGGCGGAAGGGTCTACACCCCAGAAAAGAAAAGCGCGGTCGCTCAACTGAAGCAGTTGCCGCATCAGCGTCGCCGCGTTGCGCGCCTTGTCCACGTTGATGTAGCCGCCTTTGTAATGCGGGTAGATGCGGAAGTTGATGGTCTCCTGTGCCGTCACGCCGATGACGATTTCCAGACTCTCGGCATGCGTCAACCCTTGCGTCATGACGCCGATAAAATTGAACGGCTGCTTCGTACTCTGTCTGAAACTGACGCCGATGAGCGGCCCCGACGTTTCGAGATGTTTCCGTAGTTTCTCGCGCGTCGCTACGCGAGACGGCGACTCGGCGGGTTGCTGAACGGAAGCGGCAAAGGTGTTGATTGACGCCGCGAGCAAGAGCGCGACGGCGACGAGCGTACGTTTCATGCAGAATATGCCTTTCAGAAAAGGTTGTGCGAACTCAGGCGAGGTGTGACCCATCGAAATTCGGATGCGATTTCTTCTATCCCACGTCAGGCGATAAATCAAGATTCATCCTTCAACGCTCAGGCCATTGACTAACTCTCAGCCGCATCGTCGCTTGCGAAACGGAGCGCGATTTCGTCGTTTTCCACTTCGATACGGACGCGTGCGCCGTTCTGCGCCGTGCCGAACAGAATCTCCTCGGCGAGCGGTTCGCGGATTTTGGATTGGATGAGGCGTGCCATGGGACGCGCGCCGTAGAGACGGTCGAAGCCGTGGCGTGCGAGCCACGCACGCGCCTGTTCGGTCAATTCAATGGTGACACGTTTTTCGACGAGTTGCGCGCGGAGTTCGTCGATGAATTTATCGACAACGCGTTCGATGGTTTCAAAACGAAGCGACTCAAACGCAATCCACGCGTCGAGACGGTTGCGGAATTCGGGGCTGAAGGTCCGTTCGATGGCTCCACGACCCTTGCCACGGCTGCTGCTCATGCCGAAACCCGCGCCGCTTCGTTCCTCAACGCTTTTATCGCTCGCCGCTGCTGCGGTCTTCTCTCTGCCGAAGGCGTTTTCGGGATGGAAACCGATTCCGGCGTCGCTGATGTCGCGCGCTCCGGCGTTGGTCGTCATGATGAGCACAACGTTGCGGAAGTCCGCCTTCTTGCCGTTATTGTCCGTTAGGGTCGCATGATCCATCACTTGCAAGAGGATGTTGAAGAGATTGGGATGCGCCTTTTCAATCTCGTCGAGGACGAGGACGGCGTAGGGCGTCTTGTTGACGGCATCGGTGAGGAGTCCGCCCTGATCGAAGCCGACGTAGCCGGGCGGCGCGCCGATGAGACGCGAGACGGTGTGCGCTTCCATGTATTCGCTCATGTCGAAGCGCAGGAATTCGACGCCGAGCGCGCGTGCGAGTTGTTTGGCGAGTTCGGTTTTGCCGACGCCCGTGGGGCCTGAAAAAAGAAACGAGCCGATGGGTTTGTCCGGGTGTCCGAGGCCGGAGCGGGAGAGTTTGATGGCGTTGACGATTTGCTTGATGGCGTGGTCTTGCCCGTAGATGACCGACCGCAATTCGCTATCGAGATTCTTGAGACGGTCGCGCTCGGAACCCGCGACGGTCTTGGGCGGAATCTTCGCCATGCGTGCCACGACGAGTTCGATTTCGTGCGGAGTGATAGCTTCGGGTCGCTCGTCGGCGGGCAGCAGTTTCATGATTGCGCCCGCTTCGTCCATCACATCGATAGCTTTGTCGGGGAGGAAGCGGTCGTTGATATACTTGGCGGAAAGTTCGGCGGCGAGCGCGAGGGCTTCGTCTGTGTAACGGACGCCGTGATGCTCCTCGTAGTAGCCGCGCAAGCCCTTGAGAATCTCTACCGTCTCGGCGAGGGTGGGTTCGCCGACTTCGATTTTCTGGAAACGGCGTGCGAGTGCGCGGTCGCGCTCGAAGGCGTTTTTGTATTCGGCGAAGGTGGTGGAACCGATGCAACGCAGTTCGCCGGAGGCGAGCGCGGGTTTGATGATGTTGGAGGCATCCATCGAACCGCCGCTCGTCGCGCCTGCGCCGACGACCGTATGAATCTCGTCGATAAAGAGGACGCAGCCCGTCTTCTTCTTGAGCGCGGCGATGACACCCTTTAAGCGTTGCTCAAACTCGCCACGATATTTCGTCCCCGCCAGCAGCGTCCCCATGTCGAGCGCGTAGACTTCGACTCCCTGCAAGACTTCCGGCACTTCGCCCAAGTGAATCTTGAGAGCCAAGCCCTCGGCAATCGCGGTTTTGCCGACGCCGGGGTCGCCGACGTAAAGCGGGTTGTTTTTGCGTCGGCGGCAGAGCACTTGAATCGTCCGCATGAGTTCCGGCTCGCGACCGATGAGCGGGTCGATGTGCCCTGCGGCGGCACGTTCGATAAGGTTGACGGTGAAGGCGGCGAGCGGGTCGCGTGCGGGCGGCGCGTCGTCGGCGTCCGTGTCGCCTTGCGGGTCGATTCCTCCGCCCGTGAAGGCGTAGTCGTCGGCAATCTTGGAGATGCCGTGCGAGATGTAGTTCAACACGTCGAGACGCGTGATGCCCTGCTTCTCAAGCAGGTAGACGGCGTGCGAATTTTCTGCGAGATAGAGCGCGGCCAAGATGTTTCCGCCGTCAACCTCCGCGACGCCCGCGCCCTGCGCTTGAAGCATGGCGTATTCGATTAAGCGTTGAAATGTCGCCGTCGGCTCCGGCGTCTGACGACTCAGACGCGAGAGCGGCTTGAGTTGTTGCGTGAGAAACTGTTCGAGTTCGCGTCGCAGTTCGTCAAGGTCGCCGCCGCAATGTTCGATGACCTTGCTCGCCGTCGGGTCTTGCAACAAGGCGAACAGGAGATGTTCGAGCGTGACATACTCATGGCGTCGCCGCGCGGCTTCCGCCGCCGCATTGTTCAGAGTGGCCTGTAGTTCTTTCGTCAACATAAATCAAAACCGAGGGGAAACGGGTGAAGGTTCAAAGGGTTCAAAAAAAATAAGTCTCGTTTCCTTCTCCGTCTTCCCTTTGCCCGTCTCCCCTTTTAACCTTTTCGCCTTGTCTTATACTTCTTCCAGTGTGCAAAGAAGCGGGTAGTCGTTGGCCTGCGCGAGTGCGGAGACTTTCTCCACCTTCGTCTCGGCGATTTCGTACGTGTAGACTCCGGCGACGCCGACGCCTTTGAGATGTACCTGAAGCATGATGCGCGTGGCCTCGGCCTCCGTGTGCCCGAAGACGTTGGTCAGCACATAGACGACGAATTCCATCGTCGTATAATTATCGTTGTGAATCAGAACCCGGTAGAGCGGCGGTTGCTTGAGCTTCGGCTTGCTCTCCGCAACTACCGCCTCGTCCATGTCGTGCTCATGTGTCGGCATAGAAATAAAACGTCAGACGCTCTTTCGCCTTCCCCTACGAGCGAAAACCTTCCCGCAAATAGAATATAGCGACCGACGGAATTTTGCACGACGAGGGCGCTAGACCATCGGGGATGGACGATAAAGACGACGGACGTTTGGCGATTGATGAGAGGAACGGACGGATGGCAACTTGCAGTTGAAGATTAAGATGATTAACTTTTGGCGACGGACAGTTGCAGCGTGTTAATTAGCGTCTGTTATCCGGCGTCGGTCGTCGGCACAAAAAAACGGGCTGCTGGTTTACCCGTAGAGCCTCCCCCAAAGCTCAGCAGGACAATCACCAGCAGCCTGTTTTTTTATTACACTCGTTTGACCGCATCGCGCTGAAACCAGCCCCGTTCCCCCGAAAGAGCCGTCTCTGCTCGTTTAAGTGAGTGAGAACCTCCCCCAAAGCTCTCATTCACCTTGCCGTCTCCGAGTTATCAAACGACTAAAACGACTTAGTCCCCCTTCATTTAACGTTTTCCTTTTTTGCAACGCCCGTGCCACAACGCCTGACGCATCCCTCAATGGGCGACTATGGAAATTTAATTCAACAAAGACGCGCTTTCCCATCATCGACAGCATCGACACGCGAGTCCGCCGCTTGCTTTCGGATTTCAAACCTTGACCTTTTTCTATACTGCGGCGGTGTACCGTTGGACGATTACCGTCCGCTAAAGATGCACGCGCGAGTTCGCTGCCAAACGTCGGCGCGGTCGGCGCGCACGATTAAATGCCAAAAATTTTCGCGTCTCAAACGTCTCGAACGTCGCTGGACGAACCGCGACGGTCTTCGTCGAGCCGCGCGACGAGCCACGCAGAGATGTCGCGCAGGCTTTCCAGAGAGACTTCGTGCGCCATCGGATATTCGCGGTAGGTGAGCGCGATGGGCAACTTCGATAACGCCTCGCGGGTCTGTCGTGCGCCTTCGACGGGAATCATCGGGTCGTAAGTTCCGTGCGTGATAAAAACGGGCAAGCCCTCAAGCGCCTCCGGCGCAGCCATCTTACCTTCCAAAGCCCCCGCCGAGAGACGACCGCTCATCGCCACCACTCCGGCCACGCGCTCCGGCTCCGTCAACGCCGCGCCGAGCGCCAGCATCGCGCCCTGACTAAATCCCATCAGATAGACGCGTCCGGCGTCGAACTCGTATGCCTCGCCCAACTCGCCGACGAATTGCGACAGACGCGCCAAACTCCGCTCCGCCTCCTCCATGTCGCTCACGATTCCCCGCTCCGTGAACGTGAGGTTGAACCACGCGTACGAACCCGCGTCGAGCACGTAGGGCGCCCGCGCGCTGACGACGAGAAAGCGCCTGTCTGTGTAGGGCGCGAGGCCGAAAAGATCTGCTTCGTTGCTGCCGTAGCCATGCAGGAGCAGCAGGAGCGGCGGACGCTTGCCCGCGTCCGGCGTTTCGACAGGCATCCTCACGCGATGCGACAGAGAAAACTTAGGCGTCGTCATGAAAATTTCAGCCCTCCCGCCATTTCTTCATCTTCATGAAACGCTTCTTCACCATGTTACGTTTGAGCGGCGTCAGGCGGTCGAGAAAGAGCAGTCCGTCGCAGTGGTCTGTCTCATGTCGAAAACAACGCGCCGCGAGTCCCGTCGCTTCTCTCTCAAAAAATTGTCCCTGCAAATCCTGCGCGCGCAGACGCACACGCGCCGCGCGTTTCAGAGGCGAATGGATTTTCCCGACCGAGAGACACCCCTCCTCGCCGCCCTGCTCGCCCTCTTCCTCGACGATTTCGGGATTCGCCGCCACCAGTTTCAGCCCTTCGCAATCCATCACGAAGAACCTGAGCGACAACCCGACCTGCGGCGCGGCGAGGCCCACGCCCTCATCCTTGTACATCGTCTCGAACATATCTTCGGCGAGTTTCGACAGTTTTTCGTCGAACTCCTCGACCGCCTCCCCGACCTGCGCCAGCACCTTCGACGGATACTCAACTATCTTCAAAATTGTCATCTTCTATTTGTGAATCGTTTTCGGTTTCTTCGGATATTAAGCGTTCGAGCGCCAGCTTGACAACTTTGGCATCGAGCGCCGTTTTGTACGTCAGGACATTCGGCGGCAGTTGCGACGGCGGTTCACGACTGCCGCGCAATTCGTCCGACGCCGCGATGATGAAATTTCGCAAACCGCGCTCTCGAAGCTCCTTCAAACGTTCCGCGAGATGTCGCGGCGTCCAGAAGCCGAACGCTTCCAGATAGACGCGTCTGCCCGTCGCGTCGCGGAAAACGTAGTCCGGCACAAACGCGCTTTCGCCCAAATCAATCACCTCGCGGCTCGCCTCCATCGTCCACTCGCCGCCGACATCTGCCCAACGCGTCGCGAGTTTTTCGAGCGCGGCGTCGCCGCCGTAGTCGAACGCGCCCGCGTAATGCGAACGCAGTTGTTTCTGTCGGTCGTCTAACTCGAAGAACGCGCTCCCGTGCTTGAGGGAGATTTCCGCGCGCATACGCCAGCCGCGACACAGCAGCAACGCGGGCAAAAAGACCGCCATCTGTACGCCGTATTTTTGCGAACGATGAAAGATTGAGACGGGGCCGTTCAGACGAACCTCATACCCGCTCGCAGGTCGCCCGCGAATCGTGTGTATCAGACGATAAGCCTTAATCGCATCAAACAACTTGCGATAGCCCGCCGCGTCCTGCGGCTCAATGTGCAGGCGCATCTCGATGCAGCGATACAACAACGCCTGCGCCTGCGCCAGATTGTAGCGGTCGAGCAATTCCGCCGCGCCGAGTTCCTCGAAATCGACGAGTCGCTGTTGCTCCGGTAAATCTGCGTAGAGACCTTCGACAAGAGCCTCCGGCGCGCATCCGAGTTCGGCGGCGACCTCCGCAACTACCTCCGCACGCGCGCCCGTCACCTCCGTCAGAGGATGCTTCGTGCGCGCACGCAGGAACAAAGCGCGTCGAATTTCCTCCGGCGCGACATCGCCGCCCGTCTCAAACACGCATCTATCCATCAGCAGTTTTATCAACCCGCGCAGTATTTTGTAGTCCGTCCCCGTGCCGACGTATTCGTCCAACTCCGCTTCGAGTTCGCCGCGACGCGCGCCCCTGTGCTCTCCGACGACGCTAATCAAATCGCCCGCCACCTGTAGATAGAGCGCGCTCGACGTGTCGATATAACGCGGCGAAGTGCGCCCGCCACGATGCCAACTCAATGCCAAATCCGCCGTCAACATAAGCCGCTCAAATCAGAAGGTTAAAAGGCGAAAGGGAAAATGGTTAAAGGGAAAACAGGAATTCTCTATCCCGCACAATCTTTCCCATTGCTTCTTTACCCTTTCGCCCTTTCCCACTTACCCGTTCACCCTTTCCCCAGTTCCCCTATTAAACCCCTTCCGCCATCTATGCTTGATTCTTGAAAATTCTCGCCGCGCCGTCGGCTGATGTGTTCTTCGGTCGTGTCGCGCGTCACGACTTCGTAGAGCGTGGCTTCCTTGTCAGGTTGTTTGCGTAGGATGCGACCGAGACGCTGAATGTGTTCGCGCGACGAACCCGTGCCGGAGAGGACGACGGCGACCGACGCGTCAGGGATATTCACGCCCTCGTTTAAGACGCGCGAGGTGGCGATGGCGAGCACGTCGCCCTTGTTGAAAGCTTCGAGCCACTGGCGTCGCTCTTTGACGGGCGTGTGATGCGTAATCGCCGGAATCAAAAACTGTTCCGAGATGCGATAGACCATCTCATTTTCGGCGGTGAAGATGAGCACACGGTCGCGTCTGTGTCGCAGCAAGAGTTCTGTGAGGACGCGAATTTTGGCGTCGGTGCCGAGCGCGATGCGCTTCGACTCGCGGTAGGCCATCATAGCGCGTCGTCCCTGCTCGCTCCGCGCGCTCGCCGCGATGAACATCTGCCACCCGCGCAGGCTGCTCAGACTGATGCCCTGCTCGTTCAGGAAACCGCGAAAGACGGCGCGTTCCTCTTCATAACGCGCACGCTCGTCGGCACTCAGTTGGACGTGTATGCGCGCGGTCGTGTAGTCGGACAGGTACTCGCCCGCCAGTTCGCGCGCCTCGCGTCGGTAGACGATGGGGCCAACCAGTTGTTCGAGCAACGCGTCTGCGCCGTCGGCGCGTTCGGGCGTGGCGGTGAGTCCGAGTCGGAAGGGCGCGATTGACATCTCTGCGGCGTAGCGATAGATGCTCGACGGCAAGTGGTGACACTCGTCGAAGATGACGAGGCCGAAGCGGTCGCCCATGCGCTCCATGAAGCGAAAGGCGGATGCGTAGGTCGTCACCGTAATGGCTCCCAACTCGAAATAACCGCCGCCTATCAAACCGATTTCCGCCTCGAACGACGAGAGCAGAAGGTCGTACCACTGGTTCATCAAATCGAGCGTCGGCACGACGACGAGCGTCGAACGTCCCGCCTGTTCAATCGCCATCTGCGCGACGAGACTCTTGCCCGCGCCCGTCGGCAGGATAACGACGCCGCAACGCTGCGCCCGTCGCCATCCCTGAATCGCTTCCTGTTGATAAGGTCGCGGCTCGACGACGAGTTTGGTGCGAAAATCAAAACGGTCATAAGCACGCGCCTCGTCGGCGTAGGGCGTCTGCCGACGTATCAACTCCCGCACCACATGCCTGTATAGAAACGCCGGAGCACGCCAACGCTCAACCCTCTCGTCCCAACGAAACGACGGCGGCGCTTCCTGTTCGCGCCCCGCGCCGTCCAAGAGCAGCGTCCCCGCCTCGTATCGCAACACTAAATCGTTACCGCTCATCTCTCGTCCGTCCGGTCAAACTGCAACGGCGGCTTGTCGAATTTCGCGCGCAAGCGATTAATGGTTTGCAGCACTTTGGGGCGCGTCACCAGTTTGAGTTCCAGACGACGTTTGCCCGGAAAGTCGAGCAGCATCACGCCGAGCAGGATGGTCAGGATGCCCTGCCCCGGCACGCCCGGCAGCGACATGAGAATGCCGAGCACAACTATCAACAAGCCGACGACATTTTTGGCGATGAGCCCGCTCCAACGAATCAACGGATGCCTGTGCAACCAGAAATCCCTCGAATGCGACGCGAGAAAATAGGTCGGCGGCACTTTGACGAGCAGAAACGACACCACCGCGATGCTGCCCGCAAACGTGACGAGAAACAGCCCGGCTCCCAACAACACGTTCTGCCATGTGAACGGAAACGACTTCGCCGTCTCGATTAACCAATCAATATATTCCGCCAAAATTCTCTCCAACCTTCACTTCATCTTCGCGCGTTCTTCCAACAGCGCGTTGACGACTTCGCTGACCACCTCGCGCGCCGCGCCCTCCAATCCGAAATCGCGTTCCGACGCGCCTTCCCAGAACTCATCAAGCCCGCGTGCGCCCGCTCGTTCAAAGATGAGCGCCTGCGCCAGCAGGTCGATAATATCCGCCGCCTTAACCAGACGCGCCTCCACGCTCGCGCGTCGTTCGTAGTCCTCATGCCACGCGTTATAACTCGCGCGCCGCGCCGCATCGAGTTCGCCCGTCATCTCGTCGAACGCCGCGCGCTCCGCACGTTGCCGCACTTCCGCACTATAAAACTTCACCGCCGTACGCGGCATGTCGCCCGTCCGCACCTCGACCAAATCATGCAACAACGCGAGCCGCATCACACGTTCGACATCAACCTCCACGCCGCGACCGCGCACCTCGTCCGCCAACAGCATCGCCGTCAAAGCGACGCCGTAAGAATGCGCTGCCACAGACTCCGCTCCCGCAGGTTGCCCGCGCAAAACCCAACCCGTCCGGTCGAGCCTTTTCAAACGCTGAAGTTCGATGATTAAAGAAATCATAACGATAAAAAGTGATGAGTAATGAGTGATGGGTGATGAATGATGAGTTTTAAGAACACAAGTTTTTAACTCATCACTCATCACCCATTACTCATCACTAGGTAAAGACTTTTCCCGGATTGAGTATACCGAGGGGGTCGAGGGCTTGCTTGATGCGTTTCATGGCGTCGATGGTTGGGGCGGAGAGCGCCATGTCGAGGTAAGGGGCTTTGACGTAGCCGATGCCGTGCTCGCCGCTAATCGTGCCGCCGAGTTCGACGGCGACGGCGAAGGTCGCGCGCACCGCCGCGCGTGCCCGACGAACGGCGTCGGCGTCCGTGCGTTCGCACATGAAATTGACGTGGATGTTGCCGTCGCCGAGATGACCGAAGTTGACGACGAAGGTTTCCAAACGTCTGCCAATCTCCTCGACGCGTGCGACGAGTTCGGGCACGCGCGTGCGCGGCACAACCACGTCCTCGTTAAATTTGAGCGTCCCGAACTTCCTCGTTGCGGGCGAGAGTGCGCGTCGCACGTCCCACAGGCGGTCTTCCATCTCGCGCGTCTCCGAGCGCATCACGTCGAACGCGCCGCCCTCGCGCACCACTTCTTCAACCACACGCGACGAGCGTTCGACCTCCTCTGTCGAACCATCAACCGCGACCAGCAGCAACGCGCCCGCCTCCGCGCCGAAACCGAAAGCGAACTCCGACTCCACCGCACGGATGGCATTCCTGTCAAGCACCTCGCACGCGACGGGCACGACGCGACGACGCGTGAAACGCGGCACGCACGCACACGCCTCCTGCATCGTGCGAAACGTCGCGCGCACCGTCCGCGTCGCCTCCGGTAGCGGAAGCAAGCGCAACGTCGCCTCCGTGATGATGCCGAGCATGCCCTCCGAGCCGCACATCAGCCCCGTCAAATCAAACCCGACGACGTTCTTGCTCGTCCGTCCTCCCGTCCTCACAATCTCGCCCGTCGGCAACACCACTTCGAGTCCCAACACGTAATGTTTCGTCACGCCATACTTCGCAGAGCGGATGCCGCCCGCGTTCTCCGCGATGTTGCCGCCGATGAAGGAATCCTTGTAGGAAGCAGGGTCGGGCGGATAAAAAAGCCCGTGTGATTCGACCGCCTGCTGCAACGTGTAAGTCGTCACGCCCGGTTCCGTCACGACGTAGAGGTCGTCCGCCTGAATCTCCTTGATGCTGTTCATCCTATCCGTGCCGACGACGATGCCGCCCTCGACCGGAACTGCGCCGCCCGTATAACCTACGCCGCCGCCACGCGCCGTCACAGGAAACCGCCGTGCGTTCGCCAACTTCAAAATCTCTGCAATCTCCTCTGACGTACGCGGCAACACCACCGCCTCCGGCGGAAACTTTTCCTTCACCGCATCCTGCCCGTAAGGCTCGACGCCCGCCGCATCAACCAGCACATGCTCCGCACCGACAATCGCCGCGAGACGCCGACGCACATCCTCATCTGACGCCGCCGTGCGCGCACGCGCTCTCGCCTCAGAGATATTGATTGAACGACTCATGCTTCGCGTCTTTGTTTCCTTCGGCAATACTTTAACGCGCGCCTCACCAACTCATCAACGTGCCAAGAAAAAATGGAAAATGCCGTTGACGAAAAAGCAGCTTTCCGTCAACGGCGTCTCAGATGCCATAGAAAGCAAAAGCCGGAAACGACGCGTTCGTTTCCGGCTTCCGTTTTGCTTTCCGACGATGGCGCGCGAGGTCGCCGCGCAGATGGTTTCAGACGTTTCCGTTCAGACGTTTCCACGGAGCGACGCGGTCAGCGTTCGTCGCGGCGCGTTCTCGCGCATCTCGCGGCGCGCACGCTTGAAGGCCGCGATGAACTCCCGCATCGCGAGATTAACGTCCGACGCGTTGTTACTGATTGGGACGGGTCGGCTCGCGCGCCACACAACGCGCGAACCCGTCGGCGTCGGCATCACGGCAAAGAGGTCGAGCGAGCGCGTGGCATACTCCGAGGGCTGGCTCCTGTAGACGGGCGACTCCATGAGCGGCGCGAGGGCGAGCGTGAAGTCAGCCTGTTCGCGCGTCGGGACAATCTCGATTTCTCCGTACTGCCGCAACTGTTTTTGCATCAACGCCCGCGCCAGATGGTCGCGCACGTCGCTCACTTCGACATAGACGCGACGCTTCGCCGCGATTTCGTCAATCTTCCCTAACTCAATCCGGCCACGACGTATGACACCCTGCTGCAACGTCAACGCGGGCAACGCAAACGCCGCGACCACGGCGACGAGCAAAAGGATTCGCATGAAATTCTTCAAGGCATTTCTCTCCAACCTTCTGTGTGTTTCAACTTTTAGGCAGCGGCGCGACGACGATTTTGTGCGCGCGATTCATGGAAGCTCGCGGGAGCGTTCGTCTCGAATTTCACCAAACAGACGCGAGGATGTCATCAGACAGATGCGGCGGTTGGAGAGAAAGTTTCCTCCGACAGAAAATCCTTCGACAGAATCACACCAGCGACTTCTCAAGCGGCGACTGTCGAAGGATTCTCCGTCGGCTTTTTTTAACCGCAGGCGGGATGCTGACAACTACAACCTATCTCCATCACGCCTGCCTTGTGCGCGTCCTCGCAATACTCGCTGCAATACTTGCTGTCTGACGGCGCAGGACAATCGCAAGTGACGTGCGCGCACTTCTTCGTCTTGTTTTCGTCTGCCATACGGATTAAAGACCTCCTTTTGCGACGATTAACGGGTTATCTACAAGGTCGGGTTGAGACAAGTTTCATCCCTTCACGCGCCTCCGGTCAAGTCGGAGACGGACACCGAAAATCTTTACCGACTCAGCGCAGGCACCATGCCCCTCTTGCGCGTCTCGCCTGCCCGAACGCATCAACACAGGCGGAGACTTAGCACCGTCCGCGCGTCACTATTGCGCGAGTTTGACCACAATCCTCACGCGCTCTTTGCCGACAGTGATTTCCACAGGATTGCTGAGTTGGAGTGGAAGTGTTTTGCCGTTGATATTGATTTCGAGCGGCGGCAGCACCAATGGCGTCGTTGATGTTGTTATCACTTCGGGCGAAGATGCGGGCGTCGCTGGGTCGGTCGGCGGTATCGCGCCTTCGGTCGGCGGCGGTGGCGCGGTCTGACTGTCGGCAGGCTTGGCCGCATCGCTCGTCCGCGTGATGAGATTGGTGGCGACGATGCGCCACGAAGCGGGCGTGCACGTGACGCGCAAGCCCGGCGTATTGACCTCTGCCGATTCATTCGGGGCGAGCGCCTCAAGTTTCCACAGACCCTCACCGCAACGCACGCCCGCCGCATCGTAGAACGTCGCCCAACCCGTCGCATACGTGTAGAAGAACGCGCTCCGATTCTCGACGACGAAGCGCGAATTTCGTTCCGGCGCTTCGGGCGTCCCGACGAGTTGCGTCGTGCGTAGACGCCCCGCCAGCGCCTCGCGCCCCGCCGCGTCGAAAGCGACCGCCACATCCGCGAGTGGCACGCGCGTCTCGCTCTGCCGCGCGCCGCCCGTAGTTGTCGTCGCGCTTGCTGCTGCGCTTCCCGTCTCCTGTGCGCGTGCGCTCAATGCGCCGCCGCAGCACACGACGAGAACTAAACATGCTCCGATGATTACTCGTCTCACTTTGTTTCTCCTTGCACCTCTGACGCAGAAATTGCGCGCATGATAACGAACAACATCCGCGCCCACGAACCCTTTATTCGTTTGCCATCGTCCGACCGCACGCGTTGGATGAAATGCGTGCTATGCAACGTAAGGCATCAACGTCGCGCCGTGCGGCATGATGTAGCCGCTCAGCGTGTTGTCGCCGTCGGCGCGTGTTTCGTCGCCCGTGCGCGCGATGGCTTCGTCAATCGTGCGCGCCGGAATCATACGCATGCGTCGCACGTCTTCATCGGCGAGACCGGAGACGAGATGCACTCGAAAACGCTCGGCCTTCGTCAGCAATGCCCACGCCGTCTGTCCGTTCACTTCGTAGCCCTCGCGCAGACGCGTTTCCAACTCGCGCGAGTCTCGCACGTCGAACCACTTCAAAAAATCCGCGCGCCCGAACCCTTCCGCACACTCGGCGACGAGCACGATGTGGCCGCCCTCCATACAGGCATTGGCCGCCATGTCGAGCGTCTTGTGTGCCTGTATGAGATTGACATCCGACGGCGCGCCGCCGCACGAAGCAACTACCAACCGACGCTTCTCCGCGATTTTGACGGCGTGCGTCTCCGCATACTCGGCGCACGCGCGACGGTGCGCGATGCGCCAGTCGCCCGCGTAGACGCCAACCGCCCGACCGCGTTCGTCAACCACCGTGTTGACCAGAAACGACGGCGCAATCTCCGCCGCCACGCGCTCGCATTCTTCGTGCACGGCGTTGCCATCGAGACGCCCCGCGCCCACTCCCGCGCGCCGCCCGCCGCGCTCCCCGTCGAGGGCTTGCATGTGCGTCGCCGCGATGGTGCGCGCCGAAGCGAGGCCGGGGCAGATGCTTTTGCGCCCGCCAGTGAAGCCCGCGAAGTAGTGAAACGAAACCGCGCCCGTAAGAATGACGTGCGAGTGTTCTGTGAGCGCGCGGTTGAGTTCGATGGGCGTGCCGCGCTCCGTCTCTCCGAGATGGACGTGCTGCGATGCGTCGTTCGCATCATGGTCGAGCGTCCTGATGCGCTGCACGATGAAGGGCGTCAGCAGTTCGCGTTTCTCCTCCAACGTGACAGCGCGATGAATGCCCGTGGCGAAGATGATGCGGATGTCCGATGGCGCGACTCCCGCTTCAATCACACGACGCACAAGAAGATTGACGACCTGCGCGGCGGCGGTCGCACGCGTCGCATCCGACACGACGATGACCACGCTCTCGCCCGGCGAAAGAATCTCTTCGAGCGGCTGCGAATCAATCGGCACGTCAATCGCCGCGCCAATCTCCGCATCCGACAAAGGAAGCCCCAACGCCAGTTCCGACGTAAGCACATCGAAGCGTTCGTCGTCGTAATTAAAAGAGACGTGGCCGCGCCCGTATCCTAGTTCGATTTGTGGCATACGATAAATGCAGAATTCATGAGTCAGAATTCAGAAGCCAGAATACCAAGACAACCACCATGTTTTTCTTCTGACTCCTGACTCTTGAATTCTTTTCCGTTCAGACTCCGAAGCGGATGAGCGCGCGTTCGATGATGTTGAGCGAGGCGAAGTCTGTATTGCCTGAGACGCGCGTGTCGGCGAGCCAGCGACGAAGATTGCGCGCCTCGTCGAGCGAAGCGACGCGGCACGCGCCCGTCAGCGCCAGCGTCACCAGACAATCCGGCGCGCCGTGCGTCACCAGCGCCGCCTGCAACGCCGCCTGCTCACGCAAATCAAGCACCAGTAGGAGATTTATTTCCATAACAAAGCAGATGTCAGAGGCGAGAGGTCAGTCAAAGGCAAGAGTTTGATACTGACCTCTCGCCTCCGGCCTCTGTTCCTTATTCACGCCCCGAACGAAAGCAGGCCGTCGCTGCGTGGCAAAAATGAAACGACTCGTCTTCAAAATCTTCCGTCTCCATCTGAATGGTCAGATGATCGACGCCGAAGCGTTCCTGTAGTTTCGCACGGAGTTCTTTGAGGAGCGCAGGTTGCGAAATAGCGCGTGTGTGAATGACGTGTGCGCTCAAGGCTTCGCGTCCCGACGTGATTGTCCAGACATGGAGGTCGTGCACGTCTTCGACTCCTTCCGTCTCAAGAATCACGTCCTCGACGGCGGCGAGATTGATGTGCGCGGGCGTGCCTTCCAAAAGGACATTTGTCGCCTCCCGAATCAACTTCCACGAACTCCAAATAATCAACACGCCGATGAGTGCGCTAAACAGAGGGTCGGCCTTGTACCATCCGTAGACCGACATCAACACGCCCGCCACAATCGCGCCGACCGAGCCGAGCGCGTCGCCGAGCACATGCAGCCATGCGCCGTGGACGTTCAAGTCTTCTGCGTGTTCGCTGTGCAGCAGCCACGCGCAGACGAGATTGACGAGCAAACCGCCCGTCGCAATCGCAATCATCATCTCGCTCCGCACGGCGGGCGGCTCAGCCCAACGATGGTATGATTCGTAGAAGATGAACAGCGAAACGACGACGAGCGCGACACCGTTGATGAACGCGGCCAGAATTTCCAGACGATAATAACCGAACGTCTTATTCGGCGTCGCCGGACGCGCGCCAAACCACACGGCCATCAACGCCAGCGCCAACGCTGCCACATCCGTCAGCATGTGTCCGGCATCCGCCAGTAGTGCAAGCGAACCCGTCCACCACCCGCCAAAGGCTTCGGCCAGCATGTAGATAGCCGTCAACATCAACACTGTCAGCAAGCGTCGGCGGTTGCGCGCAGCGCGTCCGTGCGAATGCGCGTGTGCGTCGTGTTGATGCCGTTGCGGGGGCTGATGTCCGTTCGGCGATTTCATCTGGGTAAAAGAAGATTGCAAAAAGTTACCGGATACAGCCTGTAAGATTACAAGCCGTATCCGGCATCGTCAACCATCAGTTTTCCGCGTCTCTTTTGCCCGCTCAACTCAACAGCAACACGCGTTCGCCATTCCAACCTCACACGACGTATGCGTGCACGCGCCACGGACGCATCGCGCAGACGACACAAACTTCATCAACTATAACTCGGCCACGTTGAGCGCCTTGTTGAAATCACGATAAAGCTCGTTGAGTGTGCGTATGGCACGCTCCAACACGCGCGGCAGGTCTTCTATATCTTCGGGATTTATCACCAGATTGACGTGATGCAGAAAGGCCGCGTGTGGGTCGGCGGTGCGGACGTTGGGTAAGAGATGCACGAAGAAAACGCGGCGTCGCTGCGCGGGTCGGAGCGAGTTGATTTCACGATTGATGAAGGCCGCGCCCTGTTCCATCGCATCGAAATCGGGGTCGAGGATGACAACATCCATCTGCTCCTCGCGCATCCGTTCGATGGCCTGCCCCGTATCGTCGGCGATGAATATCTCGTATTGATTCTGCGACAACAAACGCGCCGTCGCCTCGCGGTGTGCCCTTCCGGTACAAATCAACGCGCGCCTCTGCCTCCACCTCCGTCCGCCTTCCGTCTTCGACGCCGCGCCCTCTGCGAGACCCTGCTGCAAGAGCGTCGCGAGCAGTCGCGCCACTTCGCTTTCGTTGGTGGACGGCGCGGAAGGCATTTTGCCCGACACTTCGACCGACTGCTCGACCTGATTGGACGACGCGGAGGAAGGTTTCGATTCGCGTTGTCGTGACGAAGCGGGCATGTCGCCCGCGACGGCGAGCGCGCTTCCGTCCGCGGTGGAGCCTGCGGGCTGCGCGTTGATAATGAACTGGCACTTCGGGCAGCGAACGGTGAAGGCACGCGAAGGAATTTTGGCATCTTCCAGTTGCAGGCGCGTGGTGCAATTCGAGCAGGTAACAATCATAACGATGATAGAGGTCAGCGGTTAGAGGTTAGAAGTCAGAGGTTAGTTATCAGGAGGTGCGACGGCAGAAGTTGGAAGTTTGTAAAGCATCGAATGCTAATGTTCTTGCTTTCACTGACCTCTGGCCTATGACCTCTAACCTCTATTTTTATTCAATCATATTGAGCATGGAAGGTGCGCTGTTTGAGCGTCCGGGGACGGGTCTTGTACCGCGCACGCCGTTGTTGCCGCCGTTGCTGCCGTTGCCCATCGTGACAAACTCGTCGGAGGCAGACATGCCTTTGAGCGCGAGGAGGAGGTTGTTTTGGTTGGTGGCAAAAGCGAGTCCGTCTTCGAGCGTGATGGTCTTATTCTCAATCAAGCCCTTGATAACGTAGTCGAACTCCTGCATGCCTTCGAGTTTGCCGTCGCGCATCGCATCGAGCAGCGACTTGCCTTCCGACTCGCCCTCTGTGATGTACTCGCGCGTGCGCGGAGTGGAGACCAGAACCTCGACGGCGGCGATGCGTCCCGCGGCGTCGGCGCGTGGAATGAGACGTTGCGAGATGATGTAACGGAAGGTCTGCGCGAGGCGTGTACGGATGACCTGTTCTTCGTTTTTCGGATAGAGACCGATGATACGGTCGATGGTTTTGGAGGCGTCAATCGTGTGAAGGGTTGAGAGAACAAGGTGGCCTGTCTCCGCCGCTTCGAGCGCAATCTCGGTCGTCTCGTAGTCGCGCATTTCGCCGATGAGAATCACCTTTGGAGCCTGCCGGAGCGCGGCGCGCAGAGCCGAGGGAAAATCTTTGGCGTCGGAGCCGATTTCGCGTTGGTTGATGGTCGATTTTTTGTGCTGGTGTAGAAACTCTATCGGGTCTTCGATGGTGACGATGTGGTGCTGGTAGGTTTCGTTGATGCGGTCGATGATGGCGGCGAGCGTGGAACTCTTGCCTGCGCCTGTCGGCCCCGTGACGAGCACGATGCCGTTGCGGAGGTCGCCAATGTCGGCGAGCGACATGGGCAAGTTCAGAGACTTGAGCGTCGGTACCTCGGTCGGGATAACGCGCATCACGATGGAATAGGTGCCGCGTTGCTGGAAAATGTTGACACGAAAGCGCATACGCGACGGGAGAGAGTAACTGAGGTCGGCTGAGCCGGTGTGGATGAGGCGATGCGCCGCCTCGGGGTTTTCGTTCATCAGCGTCATGGCGATGACTTCCGTCTGGTAAGGCGAAAGTTTTTGCAGGCCGAGCGGTTGGACGGGCGTCAGTTTGCCGTTGATTTCCACTTGCGGCGGTTGCCCGACAGAGAAATTGAGGTCGCTGATGCGGTCGGAAACGAGCAGCATGCGCTCGATGATGGGCGGCAAATCGAAGAAGCTCAAGGGTTTACGCTCCGAAGGCTGAGAACCGGAATAGTTGAGGAAGGCTCTTTTGACGTTCGACTCAAGAACCTCTCGGCTCTCAAGCTCGAAACGCTGAATATTGTCGCTGAAAAATCAGGCAAAAGCAAGTTAAAACTTTTAACTCCTGATATTTCAACACTTGTTCGTCAGAAAGGATAATCAGGGGATTTGTGTTAGGAGAAAAACTCGCGTGTGCGACGTGCAATTTCCGTCGCTTCACACGCGACGAGGGCGCTGATGAGTGCGACGCTATCTGCGCCCGCGTCGAGGACGACACGGGCATTTTCGGGCGTGATTCCGCCAATGGCGACGAGCGGAATTGCGCCGATTTCAGCCCGCACACGTCGCAAGCCGTCGAGGCCGACGACTGCATCCGGATTCTCTTTGGACGAAGTTGTAAAGATGGGGCCGATGGCGATGTAATCCACAGGCAGACGCGCCGCCTCGCGCGCCTGTCCGACCGTATGCGTCGAAAACCCAATAATCGCACGCTCGCCAAGCAACGCCCGCGCTGCCTCCGGCGGCAAATCATCCTGACCAAGATGCACTCCATCCGCGCCTACCGCTTGAGCGATGTCCACACGGTCGTTCACGATGAGACGCGCGCCCCGCTCACGCGCCGCGCCGACGGCGGCCAACGCCTCTCTATAAAACTCACGCGGCGATAGATGCTTTTCGCGCACCTGCACCAACCCCGCGCCGCCCTCGCACAGACGCGCCACCTGCTCCGCATGCGACAACCCGGAGAGCCGCACGTCTGTAATCGGATATAGTTTCGGTAAAGTGAACCCGCGCATGTCTGTTTCACACGACCCTCGATGGCTATTCACGACGTGCGATGCTTGGCGCTCATCTTGTTTCTGACTCTCGTCTCGTCTTGGCTCTGGGCGCAGCGTCGTTCTTGAGACGAAGATTCGTCTCGAAGAGTCGGAGGATGCGTTTGTATTCGTCCGCCCAACTCGACGCGCGCTCGAAGCTGTGGTCTTCGACCGGGTAGACGGCGAGTTCCCAGTTCTCTTTTCGGAGTTCGATGAGACGTTGGACGAGGCGCACGGTGTCCTGAAAATGGACGTTGGTATCGACCATGCCGTGACAGATGAGAAGCGCGCCCTTTAAGCCCTCGGCATGGTAGATGGGCGAACTTCGGCGATAGGCTTCGAGGTCGTTCTGCGGGAGGTTGAGGATGTTGGCGGTGTAGGGATGATTGTAGTGTGCCCAATCGGCGACGGGTCGTAGCGCCGCGCCTGCCGCGAAGACATCGGGCGCGGTGAACATCGCCATGAAGGTGATGAAGCCGCCGTATGAGCCGCCATAGATGCCGATGCGTCGCGGGTCAATGCCGTGCTCGGAGACGAGATAGTTGACTGCATCGAGGTGGTCGGTCAAATCCTTGCCGCCCATGTGTCGGTAGATGCCTGTGCGCCAGTCGCGCCCGTAACCGGCGGAACCGCGATAGTCGATGTCGATGACTGTGTAGCCGCGCTCCATCAAGAGATGATGAAACATATACTCGCGGAAGTAAGAACTCCACCAACGATGCACGTTCTGTAAGTAGCCCGCGCCGTGGACGAAGACGACCGCCGCACCGCCCTTCTGAAAATTCGCGGGCTTGTAGAGACGCGCATGTACGCTTGCGCCGTCGCGCGCCTTGAAGGAAACGACGGGCGGGTCAATCCACTTGTACGACTGCCATTCGTCGGTCGGCGAGGTCGTTATCTGTTTTGCTTCGCGTTCGGTCGATTGGGGACGGTTCGTGTCGAGATAGAGTTCGGGCGGTCGGTTGCTGTAGGAACGGATGATGGCGAGCATCTCGCCATCGGGCGAGATGTCCACTTGATTGTGGCCGGGCATCCGAGTGAGGCGCGTGCGTGCGCCGCCCGACAATGGCATCTCGTAGAGGTGTCGCTCAAAGTAACTGACTTCGCTTGAAGTGAAATAGAACTTCGTCTTGTCATCGGAAAGACGCACGTCGGAGACTTCAAACGTGCCTGAGGTGAGTTGGATGAGTGCGCCGCCTGGCGACGTTGCGATGGTGTAGAGATGCGAGAAGCCGTCGCGCTCGGATTGAAAATAGACGCGCTCGTTGTCGGGCAACCAGCCGAGTGTGAAGGAACCGGGGCCGCCGACCCATGCGTCGTCGTGAAGGGTGATGAGCACGCGCGTCTTGCCCGTTGCGGGGTCGAGCAGCATCACCCAACGGTCTTTGTTGTCGGCGGAGCGTGCGAGCATCGCGGCGCGTTTGCCGTCCTCCGACCACTGAAGCGCAAAGAGTTGTACGTCGCGGTCACGCATCTGCGGCGGCTGTGCGTTTTCGGTCTGCTGCTGCTGTTGCCCTGTGGCGCGCGTCGGCGTCTGTGTTTGTTGTTGAGATTGCTCTTGTTGCGTCTGTTGTTGTTGCGCTTGCGTCTGCTGTTGTTGAGTTTGTTGAGGTTCTGCGCCGCGTTCGCGTGCGGCCTGTTCGGTGGCGTTGGCTTCGGTGCGCGTGCGGACGACGGGCACGACCTCGACGCGCTGACCATGTTCGACAGGCTTCGCTTCGCCCGTCCCAACGTTGATGATGAAGATGCGGCTGCGTGCCTGCGCGTCGCCGACTTTGGTGCGCGAAGCGATGTCTTCGGTGTAGGCCGTCTCGGTGACGTAGTTGGGCACGATTGAATTCTTCGCGCCGCTCGCAGGCTCGTTGATGGTGGCGACGACGTAAGTTTCGTCGGGCGCAAGCAGCAGACTCGACACGCTCTGACCGGACGCGAGATTGAACGGCTTACGCTTTTCGCGTTGCTTGCGTTTGGCCTCCTGCTCCTCGCGTTGCGCGGCGCGCTCGCGCACTGCTTCGAGCAGCGTACGTTCTTCTCGCTTGAGCGTCTCCTGGCTTTCCGTGCCGCGTTGCGGCGGCGTCTCGGAAGATGCGCCGCCACCGCTCTGACGTTGCGCGCCGCTCGCACGTGCAGCGCCTCCCGCGTCGCCGCCTCCGCCGCCCGTACGTATGTCGGTTAACTGCGTGAGCGAACCGCCGTCGAGCGCGAGCACGTAGAGATTATTCTGCCGCGTGAAGTAGATGCGTTTCTGGTCGCGCGTGAATCGCGGGTTGGTTTCGACCTCGACGGTATCTGTGATTTGCCTGCGCGTGGACGTCTCATGGTTGTAGAGATAGATGTCGCCCTCGTCGGTCAACACCGTCAGACGCTTGTCCTTCGACAACTCGCCGGAGACGGGCGGAGCTTGCTTGGCTTCCTCGTCTGAGAGTTTACGCAGGCCGCTGCCGTCGCGGTTGACGACGTAGTGCGACGCTTCCTTGAGACGCGGCTCGCCCGCGCGCTTCCAGCGAAAATAGACTCGCTGGCTGTCGCGCGACCAACGCACGTCCGTCGGTTGATAGCCGACCAAATCGGAGCCGCGCATGATGCTATCGACGGTCAACTCAAAACGCTTAGGCTGCTGTTGTTGCGCGACCAATGCCGACGGATGAACCAGCAAGACGACGAGTAGGAGAACGACGCGTGTGCGATTTCTTTTTGGCATAAACTCAAGTTTCATGTGGGATTTGGCGCGCAACGTCAACCACTCTCGAACGAGAGGCGCGGGGTTTGTTTATCGTCTATTCATCAAAGATTGATGCTCTCAGAGATTGATACGCTCAACGCGGACGCTCAAATCCGGCATCACTGTGATGGTGTGATTGTCGGGCACGTCGAGCCAGTCCGAGAGGTCGTCCGTCAGGCGTTCGCTCGCAACGATGACCGCCGACGCCTTTGCTTCCGGCTCGACTGAATGCATATCACATGCGCCGTCCGGTAGACATTCAAAGCGCATCCCGCGCGAGTAATGAAGCGATGCGCCCGCGATGCCCTCCGCCGAACAATAACGCGAGACAACGAACGCATGCCCGTCCGTCACCGCGAAGTTATAAAACGACGGCTCGACCGTCCCCGCCTCGCGCGTCCATCCGTCCAACTTGGTAATCGTTTCCACCAACGCGCGACGCAAATCGTCGCCCGTCGTCTCGCCGAATGCGACGCCGAGGCAATCGAGAAAGACGGCGAAGGCGTGCTCCGAATCGGTCGTGCCTTGAATCATGTTGTAGTATTCGTCCTTCAAACTTTCGCGCAAGGGTCGTTTGATGTGATGGAAACCCGCGACCGAGCCGTTATGCATCCACATAAAACGGTCGTAACTGAAGGGATGGACGTTGGCCTCGTTGACGGCCATGCCCGGAGTCGCCGCGCGCACGTGCGCGAACAGTGACGCGGCGCGTGTCTTCGCCGCGAGGCTCTGCAAGTTGCGATTCGACCACGCGGGCGTCACCGAATGTTGCACGCACGGTGACGGGTCGACCTCCGGCACATACCACCCGACGCCGAACCCGTCGCCGTTCAAAGGCTCCGCACGTTCGCGCGCATGATAGCTTTGCATGATGAGAGAATTCGTCGGACGGTACAGCAAGTCCGCAAGCAGCAACGGCGCACCCGCATAAGCGATAAAACGACACATAAGAATTCCCCGAATCGACTAACAAACAGACGGATTTGGATGGAGCATGACATGAGCGAGCAACCCGATAATACACCAGAACCCGAAACGCGGTCGCGCCCCGAACACCGCCGCCGCAACGAGCCAAAGCAACAACAACCGCCACATCCCTACTATGATGATGACGCCACCGGCTACCAACCCTACAATCCCGACGCAGACGACGAAGACGATAGCGACGCAGACGTCGCTAACGATGCGGACGGCGCTAACGACCACGATGCGCCCGACTCGCGGACATAAAATGGCGTGAGCCGTGGAACCGTTTTCGCGTCGGGTGCGGGCGCAGGCGGTGTTTGACTTGATGCGGTATTTGGCGTAAGAAGTTTGATGTCTCGGATGGGTTGTTACTGTGCGGGCTAGTGGATTTTTTCAAGAGGAGTTGTGAACCGATGTCAACCACCGTCACATCGACGACGCGCGCGTCGCGGAGAGGAACGAAGAAGCATCCGGCGCATTCGTCGCTCGGCGCGCTTATCGAAAGGCTGTCGGCGCTCACGCAGTCGCCGCCGCTCAGCGAGTTCAACGAGTGGTTGCAAGAGGTGAAAGTTGATGCGGCGGAGTTGCAACCGCACGTCGGCTTTAAGTCGGGGACTTACGCGCGCCACCTTATCTTCAGGAGTGAGTTTCTCGAACTGCTCGTTCTGTGTTGGAAGCCCGGACAGCGCACGCCGATTCACGACCACAACGGTTCTTACGGCGCGGTGCGCGTCTTGGAGGGCGTCTTGTGGGAGACGATGTTTACTCTAGAGACGCACGGGCTGGCCTATCATTCCTCACGCGAATGGCAGAGCGGACACGTCACCGGAGCCGACGTGCCCGACATACACCAACTCGGCAACCCCGAAGTGAGCGGTCAGGATTTGATTACGCTCCACCTCTACGCCCCGCCGCTTCGCGCCATCAACACCTACCGCATCGGCGAAACCGAATCCGAAAGCACCATCAACATGAATTCGTGGAACCCAACAATTTGAATTGCGGATTTCGGAATGCGCATTGGTGGAACAAGAATTCAGGTATCAGAAGTCCGAATAATTTCAGAAGCCGGAAGGAATACCCGAAGACGTTTGAGAGAAAAGCTCGTCAAGCATGTTTGCTTGACGAGCTTTTCTACTGACTCCTGAATTCCGGCTTCTGCTTTTCAATCCGCATTCCGCAATTCTAAGATTCTTTCTTCTTGGGTCGTTCGTTGGCGCGGAGGACGCGTTTGCGTAGGCGGATGGTCTGCGGCGTAACTTCGACGAGTTCGTCGTCGGCGATAAACTCCAACGCCTGTTCGAGCGAAAGCTCTTTGACGGGGATGAGTCGCATCGCATCGTCGGCGCTCGCGGCGCGCATGTTGGTTAGTTTCTTCTCCTTGATGGCGTTGACATCCAAATCGACCGCGCGTGCGTTCTCGCCAATCACCATGCCTTCATAAACCTTTACGCCCGGACGCGCAAACAACGCCCCGCGCTCCTGTAGATTAAAGAGCGCGTAGGTAGTCGTCTCGCCCATGCGGTCGGCGACGAGCGAACCCGTCGCGCGCCCGCGCATCGCACCCTGCCATTCGCCCCAACGAAGAAACAGTGTGTTCAAGAGTCCTGTCCCCTTCGTCTCCGTCAAAAACTCGTTGCGGAAACCGATGAGGCCGCGCGACGGCGCTTCAAACTCAAGACGCACGCGACCCGTCCCGTGATTCACCATCTTCGTCATCTGTCCCTTGCGACGCCCCAAAGCTTCCGTCACGACGCCGATAAACTCGTCAGGACAATCGACCACGACCTGTTCAATCGGCTCCAACGTCTTGCCGTCTTCCTCGCGCGTGATGACCTCCGGCTTCGACACCTGTAACTCGTAACCTTCGCGGCGCATCATCTCAATTAGGATGGCAAGCTGCAATTCGCCGCGCCCCGAAACTTTGAACTGGTCGGGCGATTCGGTCGCTTCGACGCGGATGGCGACGTTGCCGAGCGTCTCTTTGTCGAGCCGTTCTTTCAGTTGCCGCGACGTGACGAACTTCCCCTCGCGTCCCGAAAATGGCGATGTGTTAACGCCAAACATCATAGAGATGGTCGGCTCATCAACGGCAATCACGGGAAGACGTTGCGGATTCTCCGCACTCGTCACCGTCTCGCCAATCTCGATGCCCTCCATTCCGGCCAACGCCACCAGTTCTCCAAACCGCGCCCGCTCCACCGCCTCGCGTTTAAGTCCCTCGAACACGTAGAGTTCCTTGACGCGTGTTTTCTGTACCGAACCATTGCGCTTGATGATGGCAACGTTGTCGCCCGCCGCAATCTCGCCCGCGAAGATACGACCGATGGCAAGTCGCCCCACGTATTCGCTGTAATCGAGATTGGCGACGAGCAGTTGCAGAGAATCGTCGCGCAACGCCTTCGGCGCAGGAATCGTCTGCACTATCTGGTCGAACAACGGACGCAAGTTGGTCGAATCGTCCGAGAGATTCTTTTTGGCGATGCCTTCGCGCGAGATAGCGTAGAGAATCGGGAAGTCAATCTGCGCGTCCGTCGCGTCGAGGTCGATAAAGAGTTCATAAATTTCATTCACCACCTCTTCGGGGCGCGCATCCTGTCGGTCAATCTTATTGACGACCGCGATGGTCGGCAGACGCGACTCCAAAGCCTTTCGCAAAACGAAACGCGTCTGCGGCAGACAGCCTTCCGCCGCATCTACGAGCAGCATCACCCCATCAACCATTTTCAGCACGCGCTCGACCTCGCCGCCGAAATCGGCGTGCCCCGGCGTATCGACGATATTTATCTTCACATCGCCATAGTGCACCGCGGTATTCTTCGCCATGATGGTGATACCGCGTTCGCGCTCCAAATCCATCGAGTCCATCACGCGGTCTCTGACCGTCTCGTTGTCGCGGAACGTCCCCGACTGCCTCAGCATCGCATCGACCAAAGTCGTCTTGCCGTGGTCAACGTGTGCGATGATGGCGATATTGCGTATGTCTTTTCTCTCCTGAGTCATAATCCCTCTTACATAATTGAGAACAGCGCTTTTCCGGCGCATGAATTAAAACCGATATCTTAACACGAAGACACCGATAACTCCCGCCCGCAGAGCGACCGACGCAACGACGCTTGATTGACGCCGGATGTTATACATGCTGATGCGAATGGTTTGAGGCGACTGTGAGGAAAAGCGCGGAGGCTTTCGCGCTACCGAATTATTCATCTTTCAGTGATTGAATGCGCGCGTCTGTCGAAGTGCTTCGTAGAGCACGATGGCGACCGATGTCGCCAGATTAAGGCTCCTCACATTCGGATTAAGCATCGGAATCGTCAGACACCTATCCCAGTTCGCATGCAGCAAGTCTTCAGGCAAACCGCGCGTTTCGCGCCCGAAAACCAGGCAATCGTCTGCCCGGAACTCCCAATCCGTGTAAGATTTTTCCGCCTTCGTAGAGAGGTAAACGAAACGCGCAAGAGGCAACGCCGCCTCCAATGCTTCCATATCGCGATGACGCGTGAGCGACACTTCCGGCCAGTAGTCTAACCCAGCGCGACGCACCGCACGCTCGTCAAGACGAAAGCCCGTCACGCCGACGATGTGGAGTGGCGTACGCGTCGCTGCACATAGGCGCGCGATGTTGCCCGTGTTGGGTGGTATCTCCGGTTCGACGAGTGCAACGCTAATCATAAAGAAGAATGACGAATGTCAAACGTTTGTTAAGACCCTTCGCTCGACCTTCGGATTTTAGACATCCGACACCTTATCAAAAAGAATTAGGACGGCGTGCTTGCGTAAGCGTCGCCGTCCTTTTTGAAGGCCCGTGAAGGCCGCAGAGTGTTGTGTGCGTCTGGGAAAGTTGCTCTTCCAATTTGCTCGGTCGAGCAGTCTTTACTTCGACGAAAGTCAGTAACTCTCCTACTACTTCGAGCCGCCCCTTGAACCGCCCTTCGAGCCGCCTTTCGAGCCGCCTTTCGAACCGCCCTTGGAACCGCCCTTTGAACCGCCCTTCGAGCCGCCGCCGCCTTTCGAGCCGCCGCCACCCTTCGAGCCGCCACCTTTCGAACCACCGCGGCTACCGCCGCCGCCACCTTTCTTGGAACCTCCTGCTTTCTTCGTTGCCATAAGTTGTCGTTGCTCCTTTTCTTAGTTAGTTGTTTTGAACCACAAGATACTGTGTCAACTTTTTGCTTGTGGCCTAGACAAAACGACGCACAACATGTTGGATATATAAACACAATGTACTCAGATGTCAATAACTTAATTAACGAAGCATGAAAAAAATTCCCCACATGATGCAACACCACACATACATGCACGAGTTTCTTACGTTCACCGAGCGCGGAACGTCGAATGATAAAGTCGAATAAGGAAGATTGATGGAGGGATGTAAAGCGCGAAGCTAATCATCTGAAGAGTGGAGTGAAGACCCACTGGTCGTGGCGTTCGATACCGTAGTAAGTGAGAACAGACGCGCGGCGACTACGACTGGCGACGCCGATGAAAGGGCCGCCTGTATTCGTCGATGAGTCTTCACCACCGGATGGTGGTTCAGAGTCGCTGCTGCCTCCGGCGCTGCCGAGGTTAATGATACGTGCGACGTATGGTTGTAAAATGGTATCGCGCGTCAACGTGGTGAGAGGACGTTCGCCAGCGTATTGGCGGACCGCTTCCTTGAACTCAATCATTTCCGGGTCGGTGAGTCTGATGAGTCGCCATTCGCCGGAGGATGAGAGCGGGTCGCGAGCGGCGCTGGCGCGAAGTATCTGTTTTTTCTTCGTGCCGAAGGGAATGCCTTCGACGAGTTGCTCCATTGTTGTCGGTAAAGTTCCGCCGCCACCGGGACGCCTGATGTAGAGATTGATGGCTTCAGCCACTTCTTCACCGCGCGCGATGGCTTCCATTTCGAGTTCGCGTTGTTTTTGTTGGCGGATGCTCGGTGCGGCGGCAGTAAGCACAATCAGGAGAATGGTCATCAAGGCCAGTAGTGCAACCAACGTATAACCGCTCTCGCCCGCCCGCGGGGATGAGGTTTTTCGTCGTGCAGCGCGGGGGGTGTTTGCCTCCATAGTGCGGACGAGCGAAGGGCGAGCCGGGATGGTGGCGGCGGCTTGTTGGGCTGTTCGTGTGGGATGACGTTTAGGGTTCTTCATCTCCCTCATCCGGTTTAGGTGGCGGTGGTGGTGGAACTGCGCCGAAGCGTGGGGATGATGAACTTCCTCCTGACGAGCGCGCGTCGGTGAAGGGTACGGTGTGTTTGATTTTTAACTGCTGGTCGGTGAACTCAATGGAGCGGTCGGAGATGCTTGTGACGCGGAAGCGTCCGCCGACGAGATCGCCGCGTTGCACGTTGATGAGTTCATTCTTCTGGTCTTTGAGGATGGCGGTATCGTTGCCGCGCGGGCGGACGAGAACACCGATAAATGTATAAGTTGGGACGGGTGGTTGCGCGACGTTGAGCGTTGCGGTGTTTGAATAGAGCAACCCGTCGGGCGAGCGAATGATGACCTGACGCCCGCCGGGTGAGGTGATGAGCGTGGCCGGAATGTTGGCCGAGAGTTGCTGCCCGCTGATGTAACGCGTCGGTAGTTCCTGTCCGTCGATGTAGATGCGCGTCTGCGGCGTGAACTTGTCGCCGGAAACCTGTAGGGCAAACTCGCCTGTGCGTGCGAAGACGTTTGAAGGAGCGATGGCGTTGAGCGTCACGGGCGGCGTGGGTGTGGGCGTTGCGGGCGGCGGCGTCGGGACGACGACCTCTTTTTTCGGTGGCGGTGGCGGAACGTAGAAGGCGAAGATGTTGCGACCCGTGCCGGAGATGGCGGGCGCAAATGGCCTGAAGACGACGGGGCGCGGCGGAATCAATTCCTGCGGTGCGGCGTCGGCATCGGCGGGTTGACGCGTTGTGGTTCTCGTCGTGGTTCGGCGGTTGCTGTTCGCCTGTGAGTTGGAGGGCGTACCGGAGGAACCGAAAAACATTCGCAGGACGAAAACGAGCGCGATGGCGCCGAGCACAAGAGCGGCGATTGTTTTGTTTCGTTCTGCGGGAGTTTTGCCTTCTAGGAGCGCCATAAAATATTGCAGCTTTGATGTTTGAATTTGCTACTCAAGAAAGTCGCGCGCGTCGTCGGAGTGTCGCGCAGTTTCGTTCGCGGTGGATGAAAATTTAACCGGGCGTCGTCGCGTTGGTGCGACGAAAATAGGCCGCCAAGTCCAGACGCAAGGAGACGAGCGTTGCGCCGCCCGCCGCAGGAGGCCTGCCGCCGGTTGATGATGGAGCGCCGCCTTGTTCGGTCGCGGCGCCCGCCGCCGCACTAGCCGCTGCTGCCGCGCGGGCGCCTGCGTCTGTGATGCCTTCGAGTTCGACGGTGTTGATAACGATGAAACGTCGGTCGGCTTCGATGTCGCGGATGAAGCGTCGGAGGTTGGGGTAGGAGCCTTCGACGGTCAGGCTGACGGCGATGCCGGGAAAGACGCTCTGTAAAGATTTGGCGATGCCCGTCGGCGCAGGCCGACGTGTTTGTTGCGTTTGTTGCCCGTCCTGCGGCGCATCGTCTGTCGGCGCTTCGTCCAACTGCGTGAAGGAGACGCCTGTGGCGATGCTGAGTCGATTGCGTCGAATCAGCGTGTTTAATTCTTCAATGACGGCGGTGGTCGCTTCGTTGCGCGCGACGAGATGACGGTTTTCAAAATCTTCGAGACTCTTGAGAATCTCCTCGACGCTGGCCTGCGTGCTCTCGCTTTCTTTGATGCCCTCGGTTGAAAGACGCAACTCGTTTTGCAACTTGGTGCGTTCCTCGCCTGCCCTCTGAAGACGCGTGCGTTGCGGCAAAAGAAAATAGAAGTAGGAAAAGAGCGCGGCGACGAACAGGACGCCGGAGGCGACGAGCGCGATGATTTCCGGTAGGCCGAGAATGTTTCGTTGGCGCGAACCGCGAAACTGCGCGAGGCGTGCGCGCAGTTGTTCGCGCGCTTTCGGGTCGCGTTCTCTCGGCTCCGGCAGTTGTGTTCTCATCGACACTGTTAGGGTCGCGCCTCCGTGTTTGAAGTGTTGGAAGCAGCGACGCTGTTGCTACTGTCGTCGCCTGATTCTTGAGACGGCGTGACCGACCGCTGCACGTAATCGACGCGCAACGTCCATTCAAAACCGCTCTCGCCCCGTCCCGTCTTCGGACTCTCCCTGATGGGGACGACCGAGAAGACGCCGCCGCGATTCATCTCGGAAATCATGCGCGTCACGTCAATAGCGTTGCGGCCGACGACGGTCAATTCGAGATCGGCGCGCGTTTGGCCGCCACGGTGCGAAGCGTCGCTGACGTTGATGCGCGTCACGCGCACGCTGCTCGGCAGCGCCGATTCGAGGTCGGAGAGCAGTTTCGACCAAGAAAAACGCTTGCGGTCAACGAGAATGTTGGCGGCTTCGAGCGTCTTCAACTGGTCGGGCGGCACGGCTTGACGAATCTCTGCGGCCTGCGCCTTGAGCACGTTGCGTTGTTGCTGCAACGCCTGCACGTCGCGCTCCGCCGCATCGGCCTGCGTGCTCAGTTTCCGGTTTTCGGCCAGAATAAAAAAGAGCGCGATGAGCGACACGACCGCGACCGCAACGCTCATGACCCACGGCAAAGTGCGGTTGCGGAAAGGCTGGCTGGCGAGATTGAGTTTGGCAATCACAAGGGTCTCGAAGTCTCTCTTTTGATTCCGGTGGCGACGCTTCAGCAAGCTCTATTTCACCATGAGATGAAAGCATAACGCGGCGACGCGGGAGGCGCAACCAGCCACACCTCCCCTCGCCGCCATACACTTACACGCGCTCATCCCACCGGAGTTGCAGAAATGATTCGGCAACACGCCGCGCCCAAAACCAGAATTAGCCACACAGACACAGAGGCACAGAGACATGCAAAAGAGGAACGGGCAAAAGGGTAAACGGAAAGGGTGAAAGGAAAAGAACTCATTGATGTCGGTTCTTTTCCCTTCGCCTTTCCACGTTTACCCGTTTTCTCTATGTCTCTGTGCCTCTGTGGCAAATTTGAAATGGTTTCCCGACCGAAACAGAAGCGGTGATGGGAACGACGAACCGTGTCGGTCTGTGACTAGCGTCTACGGGCGACGGCCTCCTGTTCCGGTCGCCTGACTGACGACGCGCGAGTTGATGATTTTGCCCGCCGTGTCGAGCGTCAGTTCAATGACCGCGCCGGAGGTATCGACGACGCGACGCAGAATTTGTCCGGCGGCGTTAGTCGTCTCGCCCTGCACGTTGAGGTCTGTGACGTTGCCGATGGTTCGCTGGTTGACGATTTGCCCTGTGTTGGAGAGTGTGCGCTCAAGGATGTTGCCGCTGCGGTCAACGGTGCGTTGCACGGTCTGTCCGAGAGTGTTGACGGTCTGACTGAGCAAGCCGCCGGGCTGCGTCACGTTGTCGAGCGTGCGACCGACGGTGCCCACTGTGCGGTCAACTACGCCGCCCGGTTGCAGAGCGGTGTTAGCGACGCCGCCGACGGTGCCGACAGTCGAGTCAACGGTCTGAAGCAGTCGCTCAAGGATTTCGGGGTTGCGGTCGATGGTGGTGAGCGTCCGGTCGATAATGGCGGCAACGTTGTCGAGCCTCACTTTCAACAGCACCTCCGCGCGCACACCCTTAATCGTCAACTTCACTTTGTCGATGCCGACATCGGCTCCCGCCGTCAACTGAAGCAGATTGGCGAGCCGCGCATCGAGCGCGACGTGTGCGCGCAGGTTATCGACTTCCAGACTTATCTCTTCGACCGAAAGATTCGGCACGTCGAGCAGCACGTCGGGGTCGCCGGATGCGGCTGACTGGCGGCGGCGTTCGCTCGACTCGCGTTGACGGCGCAAGTCCTCCTCCGAGAGCTGGCGGACGGGCGAGACGGGCGGCGGTGTCGGGCGTTGCTGCGCGGCGTTGCGCGTCGTGCGCGTCGGCGTCGTGGTGCTGCCCGTGGTTATGGAAGCGTCGTTGCCGCCCGTCGTAGTTGTCGTGGGCGTTTGCGCGAGCGCGGTGGCGATAGAGGCCGCGAGGGCGAGCGTTAATGTGGCTCCGATGCGAAAGAGCTTCTTCACTTTGGTTCTCCTCCGAAAAAGTTTGATGAAAACCGGCGTCGGCTTTCGTGTGAAAGGTCGGGGTTGCAGCGTTGGAAATTCATCGCACGTCAAAGAGGGAGAGGCACTGGGTTCAAGGGGAGGAATTGTCTGACTGCGGCGGCACGCGCTGAGGCGACGGCGACGCCACGGGCGCGACAGGCGCAGGGCGACGAACATTCAAATTCAAACGTTCGAGCAGAGACTCCAACGAGCCGCGAAAATGGACGCGCCCGCGCACGTTACGCAGGAGCACGTCGATGTTGCTCGCGCCGACGCGGACGCCGACGCGTAGATTCAAACGGCGCGCCGTTTCGTCGCCCGCCTCGACGGAGGTCGAAGCCTCGAAGTCTCTCTCGGTGATGCGCCGCTCGTTGATGTCGAGTTCAAAATTCTCGTCGGCGGTGGTGCGTTGCGGCGCAGATGTTGTGGCGGCGGAGTCGGATGTTGTCTCCTGCGGTGCGGGTCTGCTGCGGCGTGCGTCGGTGGTTTCGGTCTGCGCCGACGCGTTAGCCAACGCGGCGAGCGGCAAGAGGATGAAGAATGCTACGCGAAAGAGTTTGTGCATCAACGCGGTGTCTCCCTCCGCCGGGTCAGGTTGGCTGCTGCGGGCGTCGTCGTCGTGGTGGGCGGCGGCGGTGGTGGTGTTGTCTGTTGCGGCGGCGGCGTGGCGTTGTTGTCGTTGACAGGAACTTCGCCGAGGGCTTCGGTAACGATGCGTTCGATGTCTGCGAAGACGCTGGTGATGCGGAGACGGATGCCGATGTCGCGGTAAGTTTCGCCGGGGCGGACGGGGCGCGGGAGATTTTGCCTGTCGGCCTCCCAAACCGTTTCGCGTCGCGGTCGTCCGTTGAATTCGACGGTCGGGTTTGGTACGACATCGAAAAGGAGTTCGCGCGCCGTGACGGTGGCTGTGATAGAGATATCGGGTTCGACGGGCGACGTTTGCGAAGCGACGGGCGGGTCGGTCGCGGTGTTAGTTTCGGGCGTGTTCGTCGGTGTCGGCGTTGTTGTTGGCGTCTGCGCTGATGTGGGCGCGGCGCAGAGGATGCAGGACAGCAACAGGACGAGAGCGGCGACGGACGAGAGTTGTTTTCGCAACATCATGTCAGACCTCGAAATGGCTGTCGGCGGCGGACGCCAAAATCGTTTCGTGTGCGACCCGCATGCTTGAGGCAAGGACGCGCCAAAGTGTTTGATGAGAAAGCCGAACGGCTCGAAGAACTTGAGCGATTCGTGGGGCGAATTTCAGGGGGTTTGAAGCGGCGTCATCATAACAGAAATTGCGAATGCTGCAAGATTTTCAATCTTGGCGCTGCGGTTCAGAGGTTGGCGTGTGTCGAGCTATTCTTGCAGCGCGGAGATGGCGGAGGCCGGAGCGGCTTTGGCTTCGGGCGCGGGTTCGCAGTAAGCGTAGACGCGATTGCGTCCGGTGTTCTTAGCGCGGTAGAGCGCGGTATCGGCCAGTTCGACGAGTTCGATGGGGTCGCGCGTGTCTTCTGGAAACGAGGCGACGCCGATGCTGATGGTGATGCGGAGCGGACGCTCGATTTCCGCCGAGCCACGACGCGTCGCGGAAAAGACGTGGGCTTCAATCTCTGTGCGGACGCGTTCGGCGGCAATCAATCCTTGCGCGCAGTCGGCGTTCAAGAGAAAGGCCGCAAACTCTTCGCCGCCGAAACGCGCCGCCACATCGCCCGCACGCAAGGCGCGTGTAACGACCGAACCGACCTCCTCAAGCGTCTGACTGCCGACGAGATGACCGTACTTGTCGTTGACATCTTTGAAGTGGTCTAAGTCCATCATGAGCACGCAGAAGGGGCGACCTTCGGATTCTGCGCGGGCGGATTCGCGTCGGAGTTCGCAGAAGAAAGACTTGCTGGTGAGGAGTCCGGTCAATTCGTCGTGCGCGAGTAGACGATGGATATGACGTTGAAACTCGCGGTCGATGTCGTCGAGTAACTCGAAGCGCAGGAGATGTTCGCCGACAGTGATTTTGTCGCCGTCCTGTAGGTAGGCTTCGGCGATTGGTTGACCGTTGACGAGCGTGCCGTTGGTTGATTTGAGGTCGTTGATGCGATAACGCGTGTCGCCCGTCTGCGTGTCTTTCTCGGTCGTGATGCGCGCGTGCAGACGCGAGGCGCGCGCATCGTTGACGCGCACGTCAGCTTCGAGCGCGCGGCCTAAAATAACTTCGTCGCGTTCGAGCGGAATCGGTGCGGCGATGAGTTCGCCGCGCAGGAAGACGAGCGCGGGTCGTCGTTCACGCGCCTGCTGCGCGGTCGTGGAAATAAGTTGGGTCGAATCCTGGCTCAATGGTGTATTCCTGAAGATTCAGAACTTGCAATGGGAGAAACCGGGCGGATACGGCACGACGTGTAATCTTAACGCGCGTGGGGCGGCCTCGGCAACGAAGTTACGACCGAAAGAGCGCAACGACGACGCGGACGAGCGCCGATGCCACGCGCGTGTTGTCTTGTCGCACGCACGCGGATGCTTCTATAATCACTCGAATTATTAACTCTCGCGCCAGTATCGGAAGTGATTCGAGTTTGTATCTCGGAAGACGAATCTTCGGAGGCGCGTGCGAAAGTTTTATTAGTTTCGAGGAATGTTATGGAATTGGAAGAAGAGAAGGCAGAGGGTTGTTCGTGGGTGTCGCGTCCGCTGTCGGTGGCGCGCATCGCGGACGCCGATGCGAAGTTACCGACTGTGGCGGGCGAGTTTCGCATCGCAGGTTATCATTCGCTCGATAGCGACGAAGAGTTTGTCGTGCTCTACAAAGGCGCGATGCGCTCCGACGTGCCGACGTTGGCACGCATCCACTCGCAATGCCTGACGGGCGATGTGTTCGGCTCGACCAAATGCGACTGTGGGCCGCAACTCGGTCGCGCGATGGAGTTGATTGAAGAGGCGGGACGCGGAGCCATCGTCTATCAACTTCAAGAGGGGCGCGGCATCGGCATCATCAACAAGATTCGCGCCTATCGTTTGCAGGACGAGGGCGCGGATACGGTAGAAGCAAACGAACGTCTGGGATTGGCCGTGGATTTGCGCGAGTATAAACAGTGTGCCGAAATCCTCTTCGACCTCGGCCTGTGCAAGGTGCGTATGATGTCGAATAATCCGCTCAAACTGCGCGCGATGGAGGAAGCCGGACTCGAAGTGGTTGAGCGCGTGTCCATCGAAGTGCCGCACACCGACGCCGCCATGCACTACCTCCGCACCAAGAAAGAGAAGATGGGACACCTGCTCGAAACCATCAAGTAGAGCATCGCGGCGTCAACGTGCGCGCCTCATGATTCCGCCATTGACGCCGCCCCCGTTTCCCGTACACGTCTCTGCCTCTACACCTCCGCGACGAGTTTGCGGCGACGGGATGAATCGCCTGCGCGCGTGTCGAAATCAGTCGCGGCGATTCTCCCAACTCCGTCCCGCACATCTATGCTAAACTGCGAATCCAGAGTCGCGGCCAGGTGAGACGGATTCGAGCGCAAACGAACTTCGGCGTACAGGCCAACGCGGCGTCAATATTCAAATTTTCATAAGCCTTCAATTTTTCGTAGAAAAATTTCTCGCACTCATGTCTACGAATTCGCTCAAAGCTCTGTTTATTCAAGGGTAAAGCGTTCGCAGTCCAGACGCGCGGAACGTGGAACGCCAGTTGCCGTTTTGCTCGTCAACAAAGGGTTCGGCAATCGCGGACGGCTTCATTTCCATGAGAGCGCCGACTCGACACATGAAGTTTACGGCGTCCCTCGCACACGTTCAAATCTTCGTACTCTTGCGGGCGACTCACACCAAACTATCCGCACTGAGCCGCTCGACAATTGAAAATTTGGAGGCTTAAATGAAAAGAGAAACATTCTCAAGGAACGGCATGAGATTTCTTTTGTGCTTCCTTGCCCTTCCCCTGCTTTTCTCTGGACTCACCTTCGCACAATCCGGCAGGTCTACCGTGCTCGGAACGGTGAAAGACCCGCAGGGCAACGTCGTCGCGGGCGCGACCGTCACACTCACCAACGTCGAAAAAAACTTCACACGCACACAGACCACCAACGAAGATGGCGGCTATCTTTTCACCGCCGTGCCGCCTGACCTCTATCGTCTCGAAGTCGAAGCGAGCGGCTTCAAGAAAGCCGTCGCTCCCGATGTCCGTGCGCTGGTGGACACGCCCGTCGAAGTCAGCGTCCAACTCGAAGTCGGTCTCAACACCGAATCCGTCACCGTCACCGCCGGAACCGAAGCGCCTCTCAACACGACCGACGCCACCATCGGCGCGGCCTTTGAGGGACAACGCATCGAACAACTTCCGCTCAACGCGCGCAACGTCGTCGGGCTGCTTTCGCTCCAAACAGGCGTGACGCGCACGGGCTATGTCAACGGCGGTCGTGCCGACCAGTCCAACATCACGCTCGACGGCGTGGACGTGAACGAACAGCAGTCAGGTCTCGACGTAGTGACGGACGAAGCCTTCGCCAGCGTCCTCCGCTCGACTCCTGACTCGCTTCAGGAGTTTCGCGTCACGACGACCAACCCGAACGCCGAGCAGGGACGCTCCTCCGGCGCGCAAGTGTCGCTCATCACCAAGTCGGGCACCAATGAATTCCACGGCTCGCTCTTTGAATACCATCGCAACACCGTGACGACCGCCAACGATTGGTTCAACAATGCGGCTGGCGTCGCCCGCCCGCAGTTGCTACGCAACATCTTCGGCGGCTCCATCGGCGGCCCCATCAAGAAAGACCGCGCCTTCTTCTTCGGCACTTACGAAGGCTTTCGCGAGGCTTCCGAATCGCCCGTACTACGCGAAGTACCATTGGCAACGCTCGGTCAGGGCATCGTGCGTTATCGCACCGAGAGCGGCGCGAGCGACCTCAGTTGTCCGCCGGGCACGCCCGCCGGAGTGCTGTGTCTCAACACAGCCCAAATCAACGCGGCTTACATCGACGCCAACGGCGTTACACCCGGCATCAATCCGGCGGCGCTCGCCACCCTTGCCGATGCCGCGCGCCGCTATCCGGCCAACGACTTCACCATCGGCGACGGTCTCAATACCGCCGGATTTCGTTTCAACGCCAAGACGCCCGCGCGTCTGAACACCTACATCGCGCGCTTCGATTTTAATTTGACCGACAGGCAGAATCTTTTCGTGCGCGGCAACTACCAGAGCGACCAGGTGACGCTCGCCACCTACGGCGACACCGATTGCAGCGGCGGCTCTGACCGCATCCAGTGCTTCCCCGACACGCCGCCGCTCACGCTCTGGAACCATCCGAAGGGCATCGCCATCGGCCACACATGGACGGGCACCAGCACTTTCGTCAACCGTTTCACCTACGGCTTCACGCGCGCCGCCTTCACACAAAACGGCGACTCGCAGGCCAATCGCACCAACTTCCGCTTCATCTATTCGCCCTTTAGCTACGCGCGCACGCTCAGCCGGACGACGCCTTTGCATAACTTCATCAACGACGCATCGTGGGTCAAGGGCACGCACGCGCTGCAATTCGGCGGCAACATCCGTCTTATCCGCAACAATCGCACGTCGTTCGGTTCTTCCTACGACAACACCATCACCAACCCGTCCTGGTACGATTGCTCCGGCGACGTGGTTATCTTCGATAACGAAACCTGCGGCAACCTGATTTTCCCGGACGTCTCCGAAGGTTCTCTGACCGAACTGCGCGATGCGCTGACGGCCATCATCGGTCGCGTCTCGCAATACGGCGTCAACGTCAACTACAACCGCGACGGCAGCATCCTTCCCATCGGTCAGGGCATCGCCCGTTCTTTCGCCACGGAAGAGTATGAAGTCTACTTGCAGGACACGTGGCGTCTGCGACAAAACCTGACGCTTAACTACGGCCTGCGTTGGTACACTTCGACGCCCGTCTATGAACGCAACGGCTTGCAGGTCGCGCCCGTCGAAAGTCTCGGCGAATACTTCGAGCGGCGTCGCGCCGGAGCTGAAGCCGGTCGCCCCGTCAACGACCCGATTACGATTGACGTGGCGGGCAAAGTCAACAACCGCCCCGGCTACTACGAGCAGGACTGGAACAACTTTGCGCCGTCGGTCTCCATCGCGTGGTCGCCCGATTTCGGAGACAACTTCTTCGGCAACCTCATCGGTCGCAACGGCAAGAGCGTCATTCGCGGCGGCTTCCGCATGACGTACGACCGCATCGGCAGCCAACTTGCCGTCAACTTCGACCTCAATTCGCCGCTCGGCTTCAAACTCAGCGACACCATCGGCCCCAACACCTACAACGTCGCTGACCGCCTCGCGCCTCTCTTCACCGGAGTCGGGCAAGGCGTCCGTTCGCTGCCCGGCCTCAACATCAGCCCGACTCTGACCTTCCCGCTCGTCACTCCGTCCGACGAAGACCAACGCATCGAACGCTCGCTCGATAGCACCTTGACGACGCCCTACAACTACAGCGTCAACGTCTCCTACGGGCGCGAAATCGGCAGAGGTCTCTCCTTCGAGACGAGTTACGTCGGTCGCTTTGCGCGCAATCTCCTCGCGCAGCGCGACATCATGCACCTCAACAACATCAAAGACCCGCAATCCGGCATGACCTGGTACGAAGCCATCAACCAACTCGTCGACCTACGCTATCAGGGCGTGCCGATTACTTCGGTGGCGAACATTCCGTTCTTCGAGAACGTCCTGCCCGGCCTCGCCGGAACTTTCGACGTGCTCGGCAACAACGTGGCGCTCTCGGCCACGCAGTCAGCATATCGACGCGTCGCGTTCAGTCGTCTCGGCGGTCGCAACACGACCGACTACACGTTCGTCCAACTGCTCTGGGACGACGGCCTCTCACCGCTCGGCAACAATCTCTTTTTCCACCCGCAATATGCTGCGTTTGCGGCGTGGTCAACCATCGCGCGCTCGAACTACAACTCGGCGCAGTTCAGCGTCCGACAGAGATTCAAGAACGACGTCACGTTTGACTTCAACTACACGTTCGCCCACTCGCTCGACAACGCATCGGGATTGCAGAACGCGGCGAGCTTCGCTTCGTCGGCCTTCGTCACCAATGCGCTCGACATCGACCAGAGTTACGCCGATTCCGATTTCGACGTGCGACACATCATCAACGCCAACTGGCTCATCGGACTGCCGTTCGGCAGGGGCAAAGCCTACTTCAGCGACAACAACAAATTCGTCAACGCTCTTGTCGGCGGCTGGCAGTTGTCTGGAATTTTCCGTTGGAACTCCGGCCTGCCCGTCGTCGGCGCACCCTTCGACGCCGACCGTTGGGCGACAAACTGGAACGTGCAATCAAACGGCGTCCGCATTCGTCCGCTCCAATCGTCGCCGACGCGAACCGGCAATCCGAATCTCTTCGCAGACCCGACCGCAGCGATGCAGAGTTATCGCAACGCGCGTCCCGGCGAAGCGGGCGACCGCAACACGCTACGCGCACCCGGCTACATCTCGCTCGACGCGGGTTTGAGCAAGAGTTTCTCGATGCCGTGGGAGGGACATTCGTTGCAGTTCCGTTGGGAGGTCTACAACGTCACCAACACGCAGCGTTTCGACGGTTCCACCATCGCCGACCTGAGTCTGCCGCGCGACCCCTTCCTCGGTCAGGAACCGGGACAGGATTTCGGCAGATTCACCTCGACGCAAACGCCACTCAACGAGAACAAAGCGGGGCGCGTGATGCAGTTTGCGTTGCGCTATCAGTTCTAATTCAAGCGACGCGCCGACGCACGCGTCCAAATCAAAACGGGCTGAGGCTTAGGCTTCAGCCCGTTTTCAATTTCGGCGCTCGTCGCTACTTCGCGCAAAGGATGTTCTAAGGTTTTGGCGAGCTCTTGCCGATGCGTTCTGCGTCTTTGGCGATGGCTTGGCTGAGTTCGATGATGGCGGCGAGGTCGCGGCTGGCCTTTGTCGCGGCTTTGGCGTCAACTACGTCGGGGTTTTTGAAGACGGAACTCCTGACGAAACTCTGTATTTTCCGGTCGAGAAAAAGGAACGACGCTTTTAGTTGCGACACATCCTCCGCGCTCTGGTAGGGCGCATTCGCGTCTTCGGGTTTGGGAAGCTGTAGATTGTTCTTGAGACGGCGGGCGCGTTTCTGTATCTCTGCTGCGGCATCGGAGATGAGTTTGTAGTCGGGCGTCCCCGGCACCTTCGCCACCGCCATCAACTGATTATTAACAACCTGTATGCGCCCATAGTCTTCGCTGATTTGCTCGAACGCCAGTTTTATCTCCTCCTCCGTCGGAGGCTTGTTCGCCTCCCTCTCCATCTCGCGCATGATGCGTTCGCGCTCGCGCACACTCGGCGCGCGGACGGACGAATCGGGCGCTCCGGTCGTAAACGTCGGCGGCCTCTGTTCTACGTTCTGTTTCTGTTGTGCATTGAGCGGGACGGCGGACGCGAGCAGCAGGACGAAAACGACCATCAACAACAAACTATCCGGCGCAAATTTCGCGCAAACACTTTTCATGGCAACCTCCAAAAACAGATTCGGGTTTACCTCGGTGTGTGGGGTAGTATATGCGCCTTAGACTTTTTCTGACAAACTCTTTGTAGAAGGCTCGACGGAAGTGACGGAACGTATCTACCGCGACCCCGTTCACAACATTATTCGCCTCCGCACCAACACGGACGAAGGCCGTTTGATGGTGCGTCTCATCGACTCGTTCGAGTTTCAACGCCTGCGCCGCATCAAACAGCTCGGCCTCGCGCTCTACACCTATCAGGGCGCGGAACATTCGCGCTTCACGCACTCGCTTGGCGTGCTCCACTTGATGACGCGAGTGCTCGACCGTCTCGGCGAAATCTACGAGATTGACGAGATGGATAGAGCGGCGGCGCGTGCGGCGGCCTTGCTCCACGACATCGGCCACGGCTCCTTCTCGCACGTCATGGAAAAGGTGCTCCACTTCCATCATGAGGCGTGGACGGTCGAAGCCGTCCTGAGCGACGAGACGGAGGTCGGGCGTGTGCTCCGTCGCTTCTCGCCGGAGTTGCCGCGTCGTGTCGCGGACATCATCGAGGGAAAATTCCAACCCGCCTTTCTCGCCCAACTCGTCTCCTCGCAACTCGACGTTGACCGCATGGATTATCTCCTGCGCGACTCGCTCATGACGGGCGCGAAATACGGCATCTACGACCTCGAATGGATTATCAACGCGCTCGCCGTCGATAAGGATGCCGACCGCATCTACGTCACGGCGCGCGGGCTCTACGCCGTCGAAGAATATTTGCAGGCGCGTTATTACATGTTCCGGCAAGTCTATTTTCACCGGACGCTGCGTTCGGCGGAAGCGGTCTTGCGTTCGGCGTTGCGACGTGCGCTCGAACTCCTCACGGCGGGCGCGAGTGATGTCTGGTGCGCGCCCAACACGGCGTTCGAGAAGGTCTTGCGTCGCCGCCCGCTCACGCTCGCCGACCATCTGGAGATGGACGACTCCGACGTGCTCTTTCACGTCAAGCAATGGCAACACGCCGCCGACCCCATCCTCAGCGACCTCAGCCGTCGCTTCATCGGTCGCCGTCTATTCAAAGCCATCGACCTCGACATGCCCCACAACGAGCAGGCGGACTTCATGGCAGCGGCTCGCCAGTGCGTCGCCGCGCAGGGTTTCGTGCCCGAATACTATTTCATCGAAGACCACGCCAGCGACGTGCCTTACTACTCCTACTACAACGCCGAGGGCGCGGAACCCAAAGCGCGCATCTACGTCGAAGACGGCTACGCGCGCCCGTCGATACGCGAGATCAGCGAAATCAGCGAAGCCGTACGCGGACTACGCGGCTACCACCTCCACCGCGTCTGCTTCCCGACCGAAGTCAAAGATGAAGTCTACAAGCTCTATCACCGATGAGAAGCAGGGACAAACGATAAGAAATTGGCTCATTGATTTAATGACAATGAATCAATGAACCGATGAATCAATGAGCCAATTTCTTATCGTTTGTCCCTTGAGTTGTTATGCCTGACATGCTGGTCAATCTGTTGAAGTTGCCGACGCTTGAAGGGGCGTTGGCTTCGGCACGTGAAGCGGGTGCGATGGTGCGGCGTGCGCGGGCATACGAGATAACGCCTGTACGTGAGTTCGTCGAGAAGAATTTCAGCGCGGCGTGGGCGGACGAGATTTCGGTCGGCTATGCGAACAAGCCTGTTTCTATTTATATTGCCACACGCGAGGGCGCGGTCGTCGGTTTCGCCGCCTACGAATGCACGCGCCGTGCTTTCTTCGGCCCGACGGGTGTGGTCGAGAGCGAACGCGGTCGTGGCATCGGTCGCGCATTGCTCATCGCATGTCTGTGGGGCTTGCGTGAATTGGGATACGCGTATGGCATCATCGGCGGTGTCGGGCCGTCCGAGTTCTACGCGCGCAACGTCGGCGCAATCGTCATCCCGGATTCCGCGCCCGGCATCTACGGCGACCCGTTGAGGCATCGGAGCGATTAGCGTTTGAAAATCAACGGCATCCGAAATTCCCGTCTCTCGAAAGACTATTTGAAGGATTGCATGTCGCAGCACCGTCTTTCTCTTTTCATCATCCTTTTCATATCTCTCTCGTGCATGACGTTTGGCGCGCAAGCGGCTGTCGTCGAGCGACGCTTGCGCGTAGCGGTGCTCGATTTCGGAGAGACGGAGACGGGCAGACGCGCGGCTGACCGCGTGGCAGGAGCATTGACGCCGACACGCGATGCCACGGCGACAAACAAAACATCCGTTATCGACCGCGAGCAGGCACGCGCCGCCGCACGCGGCAACGGTTACGCGGGTTCGCTCAATCTCACGCTCGAAGATGCCCGCACGCTCGGCGCGGCTATCGGCTGCGATTTTTTCATCACGGGCGAAGCGCAGACGGTGCGGCGTTCGCCCTCCGACAGAGCCGCGCATTACGAAGCCTATGCCGCCATCTTCATCGTCTCGACGCGCACCGGACGACTGTTGAAGTGGGAACGTCCGAGCACGACCGCCGCGACGCCGCAACAGGCTGAGAGCGCGTTGCTCGTAGAATTGGAGAGCCGCGCACGGACACTCTATCAGGCGGCCTTGCATGAAGCGCAGGAGAAGGAGGCGGGCGAGCGTGCGGCGCGATTGGCGCAGGCGGATGCGGAGGAAGTGTTTGAAGACCTGTCGGGCGTGGATGCAATGGAGCAGAACGATTTGCGACTACCGCAACCATATCGTCGTCTGCGTCCGCCATATCCAGAGACGGCGGCGCGTTATGAGGTCGAAGCGACGGTGGATGCGCTCGTCGATATTGACCGTGAGGGCGAGGTGAGCCGCGTCGAGATTACGCGTTGGGCAGGCTTCGGCCTCGATGATGCTGTCGTCGCCACCGTGCGCCAACTCCATTTCCGCCCCGCCATGCGCGAAGGCACGCCGCAACCCGTACGCGTCTTGCTGCGCTACAATTTCCGCCGACCGCCAAAGACTAAATAGTGATTGCGGAATGCGGATTTCGGATTGCCGATTAACAAACAAGAATTCAGAAGCCAGAATAGAGAAGAAAACGGCACCGAGAGAATCGGCCAAACTTTTTCCACTGATTGCCGACTGCTGTTTCATTCCGTAATCCGCATTCTGCACTTGTGTTGAGTTGATGAATTATTCAATACGGCATCTTTATCGAATAGCTTTCATGTTGGTTGCGGCAGTTTGTCTGTCGTTGCCGACGGGGCGGGACGGGAGCGTTGCGCTGGCGGCGTGCGAGGGCGCGCGGTGCGTGGATGGTGAGGCAGAGGCGTTACGTGAGCGGCGTCTCGCCGTCTTCGATGATGTGTGGCAGATGGTGCGCGAGCGTTATTACGACGCGGCGTTGCACGGCGTGGACTGGCGAGCCGCCCGCGAAGAGTTTCGACCCCTCGCCGCCGGAGCCGACGACCAGACGCAACTTTATGCCGTGCTCAGACGAATGCTGGCGCGACTGCACGACCCGCACACGCGCGTCTTCGCGCCAGACGAAGGTTTCAACTGGCGCGAGCCGCGCCTTTTGACGGTGGGCTTGAGTGTGCGCGAAATTGGAGGCGAGTTGTTGGTCGTCAGTGTTGTGCGCGGGTCGGAAGCGGACGCGACGGGCGTGCGCGCGGGCGACGCGTTGGTCAGCGTTGACGGAGCGGCGGCGGGCGCGATGGTCATGCGTCGTCTCGAAGAACAGAACGCCGGATTAGAAGTCGCTTCGGCGCGCAACATCGCCGTCGCGCGGCTCTTTGAAGGGGCGCGCGATTCGTTCGCGGAAGTGGTTTTCAAATCATCGGACGCGCGCGAGAAGCGTGTGCTCCTGCGTCGTACGTTGAGCGCACGCACGCCGACGCTCAGCATGCGTCGCGTGGGTCGCGGCATCGGCGTCGCAGAGTTTAATGCGTTCACACCGGAAATCGCTTCGGAGTTGGCGCGCGCGTTGCGGGACATGCGCGGGGTGGACAGCCTCGTTCTGGATTTGCGCGGCAACGGCGGCGGCGAAGCGGAAGCCATGACCGACATCGCATCGCTCTTTCTGCCCGGCGGAACAAGGCTCGGAAGTTTTATAGACCGCGCGGGACGCGTGCAGTCCGAACCGCAGACGCGCCGCGCGATGCTCTCATCGGCACACACAGTTGAAGTCTTTCGCGGTTCAGTCGTGGTTCTGACGGGAGCGCGGACGGCGAGCGCGGCGGAGATTTTTGTCGCGGCGTTGAAGGATGCGGGACGCGTGCGCGTCGTCGGCGAAAACACCTGCGGCTGCGTGCTCGGCATCCGTCGCCGCCACGCGTTGCTCGACGGCGGAATGCTCGACGTTAGCGAAGTTGATTTTCGCACCGCGCGCGGCGCGCGTCTCGAAGGCACGGGCATCGCGCCACACGAAACCGTCACTCCCACACGCCGCGACCTCTACGCAGGCCGCGACCGCGTCATGCAACGCGCCGTCGAGATGCTCAAAGAGAAGTGAAAAGGCAAAAGTGAGGAAAGACTGGTGCGTCTTCTTTCTCACTTTTGCCTTTTGCTTTTTTACTTTTACCTCTTTAAGCGGGAGTGCCGCACTGAGGGCAGAACTTCGCGCCGGGCGTGAGCGACTTGTGGCAGTTCTGACATTCTTTTTCGGCGAGCGAGGTGCCGCACTCGCCGCAGAATTTTGCGCCCGCTTGCACCTGTGCCTGACAGTTGGGACATTGGATGTGTGATGCCTGTACGGTCGCCTGCGGCGCGGCGCAGTTGGAGCAGAACTTTGCGCCGGACGGATTCTGCGTACCGCACTTCGGACACGCGACGCCCTGTTGCGGTGGCGCGCCCGCGCCGCCTTGTTGTTGTCCTCCCTCTTGACCCTTGCCGCCAATCGCACCCGCCATCACCTGCCCGTAGCCGAAGCCCATGCCGAGTCCCATGCCTGTGCCCGCCGCACCGCCGGGTTGCCGCGCCGCATCCTGCATCGACTCCGCCGCCTTGTAGCGCATGTATTTGTCCATGTCGCCGAGCGCACTCATGCTGCTCCTTTCGTCGATTTTCTTCTGCACCTCTTCGGGCGGCGTAATCGCCGAGATGAGCATGTCAACGAGTTCGAGTCCCTGCTTGCTGAAATCTTCGGCGACTCTCCCACGCACGCCCGCCGCGAGTTCGTCGTAGTAGGCGGGAAGGTCGAAGACGGTTTTTAGGTTTTCGCCGAGAAGGTCGTTGAGACGCGAGACGATGATGTCGCGTAGGAAATCGCCGATGGCGGCGGTCGAGACGATGCCGCGCGTGCCGACGATTGAGTTAACGAATAGTGCAGGGTCGGCAACGCGAATCGAATATTTGCCGAAGGCGCGCAGACGCACCATGTACAACTCCGAATCGCGAAACGGTATCGGCTCCTTCGTGCCCCACTTCATGTCCTGAAACGTATGTCGTGCGACGAAGACGACGCTCGCTTGAAACGGCGACGTGCCGCCAAAGGGAATCGACATCAGACGTGTCAGCAGCGGCACGTTCATGGTAGTCAGCGTATGGCGACCGGGGCCAAAAGTGTCGAGCGCCTTGCCGTCGCGGAAGAAGACCGCCGACTGGTTTTCCTGCACGATGAGTTGCGCGCCCATCTTGATGTCGGTCGAGCCACTGGGCGGGATGCGTTGGACTATCTGCGCGCCCGTCGGGTCGTGAAACTGAATGATTTCGAGTGCCATGCTTGCTGCTCTCCTTCTCGCCGCGTCTCGCTCTGTCGCGAACGAATGACGCGGCTCGTTCTTGATTTGATGTCGCTACTTTTTGATTTTGATTTGACCGTTGACCACTTTAATCACGATGGGCTTGCCGCCCGCGCCCGTGCGTCCGATGAGATGCTGGCCGATGGGACGTTTGACGACCTCGAAACCGAAATCGTCGTCGGCCTCAATCTCTCCGTCCACTATTTCGGCTTTGATGTCGGCGTTGATGTCCTGCTCGATGGAGAGTTCCACCTCGCCGTTGACGGTGCTGATGTTGTTCGGCTCGCGTCCGGCGAGCGTCTTATCGTTGAAAGCGATTTTGGTCTTGCCCTTGACGAGTTGCGTGCGGACGACGCCGCCGATGTTTTCCAGATGAATCTCGCCTTGTTGAATGTTGAGCGAGACGCTGCCCGCCATGTTCGACAATTCCACGTCGGAATTGAGCGAGACGATTTCCAGATGCTTGGTCGCACGCGGCAGTTTGATTTCGTAATCGACTTCGACGTGGCTCGTCATCGCCATCGGCGAAGTTGCCAGCGCGAGTTGATTCTCATCGTTGGACGCGGTGATGCGCGCACGCTTTCGCTCGTCATCCGAACCGCCGCGTTTGACGATTTTTACTTCCGCGTTCTCTTCGTCCCAACCTTCGATTTTGATGTCGCCGCGCATGTTCTTCAAGGAGAGCGTCGCGCCTTCTTTGAGCGCGTAGGTCTTGGTAAAGGTCGTCGCGTCGTCTGAGACATCCGCGTCCTCTTCGTCGAGCGCGTCGCCCTGGCCTTCCATGCCCGGTATGCCCGGCGGCGGTGGCGGCTGTATCTTCTCCATCTTCGGCACGACGGGTTTAATGATGCGTACTTCTCTTACGCCGGACTGTCGCATCGAGATGGCGATGAGCAAAGCAGCGAACGTGATGCAGCCCATGAAGCCGATGACGAGCAGCGCGACGATCCAGCGACGCGGCGAACGACGGCGCTGCGTGAGCGCGGAGGTCTGCGCGTCGTGCGGATGCATGGCGGTGGGCGGCTGGTAATAGTTTTGTGCGGTCGTGGGCGGAGTGTAAATCGGGTCGGTCTCCGTGGCGGTGCGTTGGCCGGAAGTGTGGTGCGCGTTCGTCCGGTTCTCCGTCGGAAGCATCTGCGTCGGCACGTCGCTGCCCGACAGTGGCACGGTCGGCGCGCCGCAGAAACGGCAAAACTGTTGACCGACGAACAACTCCGCGCCACAGCTTTTGCACTGTTCTGCCATCGCTACACTTTTATCCTCTCGTTTGAAATAGTCAGACCTTCGCCAACGAAGTTGCGCCTATCAAACCACAGCGGCGCAGAAGCCGCCAAGTCTTGCCCGTCGCGTTGGCACGGCATCTCTCGCACCTACCATCCGAATCCTTGAAACGCTCAGCAACCACGCGCCCCATCAAGAACCAAACATCGGCTTGCCGGGAGCGTCGTTGTCGCCCGACGCACCGCCGTGCTTGAAGTTGTTGATGGCCTCGTATCGTTTGTCGAACGCCGAGTCGAGATCGTCAACCGCCTGTTCGACTTCGGCGACTGACGCTTTGAGTTCCGCTGCTCCCGCGCCCGACTGAAGTTGGCGCGCACGGGTTTCGAGCGTCTCCGTCTTTTCGACGAGCGCGAGGTCGAATTGATAAATCGCATCCAACTCCGCTTCACGAATCTGCGTGGCGTCGAAGAAACCCGCGTAGCCATAGCTGGCGAAGCGCACGCGATTCTCGATCCGGTCGAGTTTCTTCAGCACGCGGTCGAGCGGCGTGACTTCCATCAAACGCCCCGTCGAACTCAAATCGCGTATGACGTTCGACAAAGGTGTCTTGACGGCACGCAGGCGGTCGGCCAGATGCTCGCGGTGTATTTTGTCCATGTCGCGGCGTTGCTCGCGCTGCGCGTATCCACGGTAGCCGGGGATGCGTTCGCCGAGACGTTCGAGCCAGTTACGCACATCATCCATAAGATTTACGGCGCGAAAGATGCGACCCGAACTCGCTGCCCTCCATTCGCGCTTTTCGCCTCCTCTCGATTCAACAGTGAACTCTCCGACACGGAAGGCCGAACCAAAAGCTTTTGTTTTCATTCGGCGTCGCAGAGTTCATCGTCCATCGTTTGTTTTACGTATGTTTCTGCTTCCAAGTTCGCTGGGTGTTGATTCTAACATCATGGATGGGTTTCGCGCGCATCGTGGTTGCGCCTGTCGGGGCGGTTTGCTTATTATAGCTAATGTGTTTGATGTCCAGGATTACACCTTCTAAAAATTTCTTTCTCCCGACAATTTGAGACAACTTATGAGCGCCGAGACAGAACAAATTCACGTAAGCGAAGGCAAAGTTGCCGAAGGCAAGTACGTCTATTGCATCATCGAGACGAAAGAGCAGCGTTCCTTCGGCCCTGTCGGCATCGGCGGTCGCGGCGACGACGTTTATACAGTCCACTACGACGGGCTGGCAGCAGTCATCTCCAACACACCGCTCGTCGTCTACGACCCGACACGCGAAAACGTCTTCGCGCACGAACAGGTCAACGAAACCGTGATGCGTGAATTCACCGTCTTGCCGATGGCCTTCGGCGTGCTCTTTCGCACAGAAGAGGACATCGTGGAACTGATGCGCGGAACCTACGACGCGCTGCGCGACGTGCTCGCCAAGATGGAGGGCAAAGTCGAATACGGCCTCAAGGTGAATTGGGACAGGGAGCGCGTTATCGCCGAAATCGAACAGGAGAGTGAGGAGATTCGCAATCTCAAAGAACAAATCACGCTGCGTTCCTCCGGCTCGACCTACTTCGCGCGCATGCAACTCGGTCGTCTCATCGAAACCGCACTCACCGAACAGGCCGACGCCTACGTCCGCGAAGTCTACGGACACTTGCGCGACACGGCGGTCGCCTCGCGCGCCAACAAACCCATCGGCGACCGCATGATTATGAACGCCGCGTTTCTCGTCGAGCGCGAACGCGAAACCGAATTCGACAGCCGCGTCAAAGAGATTGCCGCCAAGTATGAAGGCAAACTCTCCTTCAAATACACAGGCCCTTGGCCGCCCTACAACTTCGTACACATCCGCCTCAAACTAGAACGCGGCGAAGGAACGACTTAGAACGATTGCGGGTTGCGGATTGCGGATTAAAAAGCAATCTTGTATTCGTGAATCCGCATTCCGAAATCCGCAATTTAGACGCTCTATGTTCTTCATTGACGACATTTTGCTTGCGCCCGTCAACGGCTTCAAGTTCATTCTTCGTCAGGTGGCGGAGATTGCCAACCGCGAGTTGAACGACGACACGGTTATCAAAGAGCAGTTGCTCGAACTGCAAATGCGTCTTGAGTTAGACGAGATTTCGGAGGAGGAATACGCCGCGCGCGAGGCCGAACTGTTCACGCGTCTGCGCGCCATCAAAGCACGACAATTGGAGGCGCTCCAACAGGTTCATACGGCTGAAAGTTCTTCGATGGTCATCGAAGCGGGCGGCGACGAGGAGACGGGCGGCGGCTTCTACGAGCCGGGAGCCGGCAGGGAATGAAAAACGAGCCTCCGGCGCGCACGCAGAAATCGAAGCGCGGCAGCACGTCTCGCAAGTCTCTTTCCTCCCGCAAAAAATCAGTTCACGTCCGCGACAGCAAATCTCCATCAAACTCCTTCGCATCAACTCCGACGAAAAAACCCCGTCGTTCTTCGCCATCGTCTTCGTCGTCAACCACGACTGAAAAATCTCGTTCCTCCTCGTCGTCCACATCAAAAAACGCGCTGCCTTCGGCGCGTTATCTTTTTTTCGGCGGCAAGGGTGGAGTCGGCAAGACCACCGCCGCCGTCGCCGCCGCACTGCTTCTATTGGAGCAAGCGGCAACCGACGAGCAGACGCTTCTCTTCTCTACCGACCCGGCTCATTCACTCTCCGATAGTCTCGGAGTCGAAATCGGCGACCGCCTTGTCGAAGCCGCGCGCAGCCCGACGGGAGCGCGTCTCGTCGCGCGCGAGATGGACGCCACGCGCGCACTCGAAGAATTCAAGACGCGCCACCGCGCCGTGCTCCGCGAGATTGCCGACCGTGGCACGCTCCTCGACGATGCAGACATCAACCAACTCCTAGACCTCTCGCTCCCCGGCATGGACGAAGTGATGTCGCTCTTTGAACTGAGCGAAATCGAACGGACGCGAGACTACGCGCGCATCGTCGTCGATACCGCTCCTTCGGGGCACACTTCGCGTTTACTGCGTCTGCCCAAAGTCTTCACACACTGGCTCGGCGCGCTCGACCGCATGGCCGATAAGCATCGTTTCATCGTCGCGCGTTTCGCGCGTGGCCGACGCGTCCGCGAAGATGAGGTCGATTTGTTCCTGCGCGAACTCGTCGAACGCGTCGAACGCGTGCGCGCCATGCTCTACAATCCTGCGGAGGTCGCTTTCACGCTCGTCACCATCCCCGAAGCCATGAGCCTCGAAGAGACGACGCGTTACTTCGCGTTGCTGCGCGTCGAAGGCATCCCCGTCACAGACATGATTGTGAACCGCGTCGAACGCGCACACGCCGATTGCCCCTATTGCCGCGCACGCGTCGGCGCTCAGGCCGCCTGGCTCCGGCGAATTGATGAAGAATTCGGTGAGCTTCATCTTCATCATGTGCCGTTGCTCGCAGAGGAAGTGCGCGGCGCGGACGCGTTGCGCCACTTCGCCCGCCTCGCGTGGGAAACCGTTGAAAGCGATGCAGCGACCCAGCGACAAAAACACGCGGCGACAAAGACACGCAGCAACAAAGACACGCAACGACGCGGCGACGCAGCGACGTTCATTCTTGAATCGCGCCGATTGCTTATCTTCGGCGGCAAGGGCGGCGTCGGGAAGACGACGGCTGCGGCTGCCGCCGCGTTGTCGCTGGCGGAACGCGACGCGAGCGAGCGCGTGCTCATCTTTTCGACCGACCCGGCGCATTCGTTGTCCGATAGTTTTGATGAACACGTTGGCGAGTTGCGACGCGCCGTGGCGGGTCGCGCCAATCTCGACGCGATGGAGATTGACCCGGCGGTGCGTTTCGAGAAGTTGAAGGAGAGGTATCGCAGTTGGGCTGACGAGATTTTTGAATCCCTGACGGGCGGCTCGCGTTGGGAAGTGCAGTTTGACCGCGAGGCGATGCGCGAACTGGTCGCGCTCGCGCCGCCGGGCATCGACGAAATCGCGGCCTTGAGCGTTATCAGCGACCTCTTGGAAGACGGCAGTTACACGTCTATCGTCTTGGACACCGCGCCGACCGGCCATCTCATACGCTTCCTGGAACTCCCGGAAATCGCGCTCTCATGGGTGCGGACGTTTATCAAGTTGCTGTTGAAATACAAGAATGTCGTGCGCTGGAACGGCGTCGCCGAAGAACTCATCGCGCTCTCGAAGAGCGTCAAACGCGTCGCGGCGCTGCTGACGGATGCCGAACAATGCGAGTTCATAGGCGTCGCCATTCCCGAACGCATGAGCCTCGAAGAGACCGTACGTCTGAAGGAGAGACTTGCGCGCCTGCGTGTTCCCATGCGTCGGCTGCTGATTAATAATGTCGTGACGAAAGAGGCTTCCATCGGCTGTGATTTCTGCGCCGCGCGACGCCACGCGCAGACCGCCGTCCTAGCGGAGTTTCGCGCACGCCTCGACCATGTAGAACTATTTTTCGCGCCGCAGCAACCGCACGACATACGCGGGCGCGTTCGTCTGGAAGAACACTTCGCACACTGGCAGGCGCTCGCCGTGCCTCCTGCGTCGCGCAAGCAAAATTCCGACCCGCGCGACGACGGCAAGCGCCGCCGCGCGAGACAGGGTAAGAGTCGTGATGCGTAAACGTTTTGTCCTCTTATTGAAGTTGCTGCTGGCATTGCTTGTCGCTGCTGTTCTCGTCTGGTTCGCGGTGCGGGAGTTTTGGCGCGGCTCGCTGGTGGTTGACGCGACGGTCAATGCGAATTCCCATTCGCCGGAGCAGAGCGAAATATTCTTCTACGTGCTCGACGAGGATTTGATAAAGTTAGCGATGGGAAGGGGAGAAGCAGCGTCGCCGACTCGCGAAAGAGTGTTACGAGAACATCCGCTACTCCCTCAACTGGCGGGATTGATGAACGCGCGGCGACGCGAAGCATACTCGCTCAGCCCCGACGTGTTTTTGCTTTTGGAGCAATCCAGACCGCTCTGGGAATCTCATATCGTCGAAATGATGCAGACGCGAGCGCAGGAGGGCAAGGTCTCCTTTGAAGATTTCGCGCCGGGCACTTACTGGTTGATGGCGTATGCCACGACGCGCCACGGCGGCGGTCAGGCTTTCTGGAATCTTCAGGTCAAGGTGGTGCGCGGCGAAACTCGCGTTAGTCTCGACGAGAGAAACGCTCTCTATTTTCGACGTTCGGAGTAGAAACGGGATAAGCGTTTTCGCGCAGTTGTGTCAGTCAGGATTTGACGTTTGATGAGTGTAAGAGGAGACAGCAAAAAGCGACGAGGTACGGGCGGGGCGGGTTCCGTCGCGGCGCATGCTTTCTACGTCTATTGCGTGGGCGAACGCGGGGCGCTCGCGCGGTTGCTGGAAGGCGAGTTGCCTGCGGCGATTGAAAGCGGAGCAAGCATTGATGTGATTGAGGGCGGCGAGTTGGCGGCGGTTGTGAGCCGCGTACCGCTCACGGACTACGACGAAGACGCGCTTCAGACGCGACTTAAAGACGCGGCGTGGACAGCGACGAGGGCGATGCGACACGAACAGTTGGTTGAATATTTCGCCGCGCGCACAAGCGTCGTTCCTCTGCGTTTCGGCACGATTTATTTTGAACGCACGGGCGTCGAGCAGATGCTTGCCGAAAGAGACGCCGAACTGCGTCGCATCGTTGAGCGACTACGCGGGCGCGAGGAATGGGGCGTCAATGTCTATTGCGACCGCGTGAAGTTGAGAGACAAGATTGCGTCCGTCAGCCCACGCCTGCGCGAACTGAGCGAGCAGGCGGCACTGGCCGCGCCGGGACAGAGTTATCTCCTACGCAAAAAGATTGACGCCATGCGCGCCGATGAATTGCGCGCGGAAACCAAACGCGTCGCGTCGGAGATTGAGGACGCGCTCGCCGCCGCGTGTGAAGCCGTAACGCGGCTACGCGTGCTCAAAGAGGAGGCGACCGAGCATGGCGAACTCGTCGCCAAACTCGCTTTTCTCGTTGAGCGCCAGCGGTTCGATGCGTTCCGCGACGCCGCCGAACGTCTCGCCGCCGCGCACGGCGACGCCGGATTTCAAATCGAATTAACGGGGCCGTGGCCTCCGTACAATTTCGCGTCGGGCGCATAGAAGTTCGAGGCGCGTTTATCATTCTATCTTTTTTATGAGCATCTCAGATTTTGATTTCGACAGTGAAGACGAGTTGACGCTTCTTGAGACGCTCGACCACGTGCTCGATAGCGGGCTGGTGATTGCGGGCGAAGTGACGATTTCCGTCGCCGACATTGATTTGATTTACGTCGGCCTAAACGTGCTGCTCGGTTCCGTCGATACGATTCACAAAGTGCTCGGCGAGCGCGTACTCCGCGAGAAGAAAAGTGATGAGTAATGAGTGATGCGTGATGAGTTAAGAAGCACTGCTTTGACTCATCACGCATCACTCATTACTCATTACTTATTTCATTCATCACTCATTTAATATTCGATGAATCTTTATGCGTACGGATTGAGCGATGAGATAACGGCGGCAGCGTTGGCGTTTGAGGAAGGCGCGGGCATTGAGGGTGCGAAGCCTTTTTTGATTGAGTGCGGAGGGATTCGCGCGATTGTGAGCGAGTTTGGAGGAGAGCGCGTGGAGGTAACGCGCGCGAATTTGAGGGCGCACAATCGCGTCAACGGACTAGTGTTGGCTGAGACGACGCCCCTTCCCTTTCGCTTCGGCACGGTGGCGACGGCGGCGGGTCTTGTGCAGTATGTCGAAGCAAATCGGGAGATGTTGCTGGCGACGCTTGAGCGCATGCGTGGGTGCGTGGAGATGAGCGTTAAAATCATGTGGGACGTAGAGGCGATGCGGCGCGCGTCGGAGATAACGGATGAGACGTTGCCGCCAACCGCCGCAGTAGAAGGAGCGGTGGGGCCGGGCGCGGCGTATCTTGCGGCGAAGCGGCGCGAGATGGCGGCGAGCGAGGCGTTGAAGTCGAAGGCCGAGGAGATTGTCGCGTGGCTGGCGCGGGGCGTCGGAGACGCGGCGTGTGAGACGCGCACGGAAGTCGAGCCGGAACGAGAATTGGTGGTGCGTGTGGCGCATCTGGTCGAACGCGTGCGGCTCGACGTTTACCGCGAACGATTGCAGGCGGCGCGCGAGGAGCGGGCGGGCGAGTTGAGGTTCTTGACGAGCGGCGCGTGGCCGCCATACAGTTTCAGCAATATCGCTTCACAAAAACCGAAGTTTGCATGATGCGCGGGGTTAATGTTGTAGACACAAAGACAGTTTAGAGGTTACTCTTGTGAAGTTTCACACTGAAGTACCATGACGTTTGAACCGGAAATCGAGACGGCGCAGGCCGACGAGTTTATCGAACAACTCCGGCATGTGACGAATGTCTTGCCCGAACGCATCAACGTCGACGCGCAGACGGTCGAGCAGGGTCTCGCCAAGTTGGTGCTGACGCTCATCGAATTGATTCGTCGGCTGCTGGAAAAACAGGCTGTCAGGCGCATGGAGGGCGGCGGTCTAACGCCGGAACAGGTAGAGCAATTGGGTCTCGCTTTGATGAAATTGGAAGCGAAGATGCAAGATTTGAAAGCGCAGTTTGGACTGGCTGATGAAGAACTCAATATCGACCTCGGCCCCATCGGGCGTTTGATTTGAAAGAGTTCTCGAAGTAGTGCTTCGATAAAACCTCTGGCGGCCTTTCAAGTTCTTTTGCACAAGGGCAGCCCCTTTCGAGAAAGAGGCGAGAATTGTCAAGCGAGCGAACAAGTTTAATCACGTCGCGTCCGCCCGGACTGGTGGACGTGCTCGACCGGATTCTTGATAAAGGTTTAGTTATCGCGGGCGACATCAAAGTGTCGCTCGCCAACGTCGAATTGTTGACGTTGCAGATACGCCTGCTCATTTGCTCGATAGACAAGGCCGAGCAGATTGGTCTGAACTGGTGGCGTTACGATGCCAACCTGACGACGCGTGCCGAACGCGCCGAAGCGGAAAACGTCGAATTGCGCGAACGCCTCGCCGCGCTCGAACAGAGCGTCAGGCAGTTGGGCGGCACGCCTTCACAGGCGACGGGCGATGAGCGCACGACGCGAACCGTGGCCGGAAGGATGCGCGCCGCGACAAAAGCTACTGAGCGCCCGCGACCGAACAAGTCGGCTCCGGCCAGAGCGACTAAAGCGACGAAGAAGAGTCGTTGAACGAGTGCGGCGTTCACGGCGATTCTTCTTCGTGACGGGGGTGTTCGTCGTCGCAATAAGCGACGGCGGCATGAGAAATTGCAGCGGTAAAGATTCGCGCCGGAGATTTTCCGGCGCGTTAAAAAAGCCGGAGCGTCCCTCGCAGGCGCGAAAACGTCGGCACGGTTTTCGACACAAGGAACTCCCCTATCCTGTTGAACTTTGGAAAGAAGTTTGAGCTTTCAAATTTCGTAGAGAGGGATTAAACAAAATGGCTGTTGAGAGAGCTCCTGGCGGAACCAGTCTGATTGACGTGCTTGACCGCGTGCTCGACAAAGGCATCGTCATTGACGCATGGGTGCGTATCTCGCTCGTCGGTATTGACTTGATTACGGTTGAAGCGCGCGTCGTCGTGGCTTCAATTGATACGTATTTGAAGTATGCGGAGGCCGTCGGGTTGACACCCGCCGTTTCGCGTCCGGCGATTACGCCGGGCACTGCCGAGCCTTTAGCAGACGAACCGCGCCGCCGCGTTTCCGTCGATGTGGATAGAAGCTAAAAGCAGTAGACAGTAGTCAGTAGCCAGCAGTCAGTAGAAAAGCATTTCGCTTTTTCGTTCTACTGGCTACTGACTACTGGTTACTGTCTACTGTTTTACTGTTTTATGGCTAACCGTCTAACAGAAGAGACACATTCTGCGAGCGCGTTGACGACCGAGAACGCGTCGCCGCCGCACGATGACCCGCGCGTCCATCAATACGAAACTCTCTTCGAGATGACGACGCAACTGCTCGCCGCGAACGGACTCGACGAGCGTTTGCTCCTCACGCTAGACACCGTGACGACGGGACTCGGCGCTCCCTGCGCCGCGATTGCTTTGATTGATAAGCACGCCGCCTCTCTGAAGATGCGGATGGCGGTCGGGTTTGCAGACGACGAGGCGGTGAGCCGCATCGAATTGCCGCTCGATTCCAACGCGCCCGCCGTCTCCGTCGTGCATGATGGGCGACCGCTCTGGATTTCACATCAAAGCAACGGCGCGGCCAGCGAGTTTCTCACTCAACTTCAATGTCGCTCCGAGATACTTGCGCTTCCCATCTTCGGCGGGCAAATGGCGACGGGCAAAGCCGGTGGAGAGTTTGCGCGCCGACCGCAGGACGAAGACCGCTACTGGATGCCCGAAGCGATGTGTCTCGGCGCAATCTACATGGGCGCGCAACAGCAGGAGATGGAGCCTGACCATTTTCAGATGCTCCTGCGGTTTGCCGACCGCGTCGGCGTCATCATCTCTTCGGCGATTCAAGCGGAGCGTTTGACGGCGAGCGTCGATAAGTTGCAGCGCGAACGCCAGTGGGTCGAGTCGATTATGAAATCGGTCGCTGACCCCATCGTCCTCACTAATCTCGACAACGAGATTCTTTTGCAGAACCGTCGTGCCGAAGAACTCTTCAGCGGCTCAAAGAATGCGAGCGAAGGCAAACGGCGCGCGTTGGAGATGAACGACCTTCTTTTCTCCGCTTATCTCTCAAGCGCCGCCGTCTCGTCGGATGAAATCGTCGGACGCGACCTGACGCTCGTTGACCCGCTCGAAGGTTCCGACATCCACTTTGAAGTTATCTCGACGCCCGCCATGAACACGCGCGGCGAGCGCATCGGCCTCGTCTCCATCTTCCGCGATGTGACCGACCTGCGACGCGCCAACGAAGAACTCGCGCGCAATTTCGGCAAACTGCAAGAGGCCGAAGCCGAGGCGCGACGCGAGCGCGACCGTCTCGATTTGATTATCGAAAACGTCGGCCATCCAATCGCGGTCTGCGATTCGAGCGGCAATTTCATTCTCTTCAACAAACGCGCCGAGCATCTCTTTCAACAGGAAGGGGCGTCTGACCGTCGCGCGGCACGCGCCGTCCGCGCCAACGCCGTCAAGCTCACGTCGTTTATCTCCGCGCTCGCCTCCGACACCGAGACGGGACGCCAAGCCGAAATCGAACTGCTCGACACGAAGACGGGCGAGACGCTGCCGATGGAGATAACGTCCGCCGAAGTAACGGACGCTAAAGGCGAGGTGACGGCGGTCGTCTCCATCCTCCACGACCTTTCGCAGATACGCGAACTCGAACGCCGTCGCGTCGAGCAACAACTTTTTGAATCGGAAAAGCTCGCGGCGGTCGGTCGTCTCGCCGCCTCAATCGCGCATGAGGTCAACAATCCGCTCGAAGCGATTAAGAACTCGCTCTACCTTCTGACGACGGGCAAGAGTATTGAAGCCAACTCGCGTTTCCTCGAAGTGGCGCGCAAGGAGACGGAGCGCGTCTCGCACATCATTCGTCAGATGCTCGGCTTCGCGCGTCGTTCAGGCGAGGTCGAGTGGGTCAACGTCAATCAGGTGATTGAAGAGACGATGGTGCTCGTCGAGAAGAAACTGAAACAGTCGGGCGTCCGCACCAGCCGCATCTTCGACAGCGAACTTCCGCGCGTGCGTGCGCGCGTTGACCAATTGCGGCAAGTCTTCCTCAATCTCATTCTCAACGCGCAACAGGCCATCGAAGGCGCGGGCGAGATTACCATCTCGACCTCGCATTACGAGCAGGCGTTGCAGCCGTCCATCTCGATTCAAATCAGCGATTCGGGGCGCGGCATCAGCGAGGGCGACGTGTCGCGCATCTTCGAGCCTTTCTTCTCGACGCGCACGAAGGGCACTGGCCTCGGCCTCTGGGTAACGCAAGACATCGTTAGGCATCACGGCGGGCGCATCGAAGTGACGAGCACGGAAGGCAAAGGCACCACTTTCAATATCATCCTGCCCGTTGACTCGCCGACGTTGGAAACTGATGAAATACCGAACTAGCAATCCGGACACGAATGGCAACGGCTCACGCACGGCGTCATTGAAAAGTCACATTCTCGTAGTTGACGACGAGGAGAATGTGCGGATTACGACCGCCGCGATTCTCGAACAGGAAGGCTACGACGTTGACACGGCGAGCGACGGGCGCGAAGCGTTGGAGAAGGTCAGACACGGAGATTTCGCGCTCGTCCTGACCGATTTGCGGATGGAAGACATGGACGGCAGCGTCCTCCTCAACGAACTGCACACGAAATATCCCGACATCGTGACGGTGGTGTTGACCGGATATGCGTCGATTGAATCTTCGATTGATGCGCTGCGGCAAGGCGTGTACGATTATCTCGTCAAGCCGTGTGTGGTCGATGATTTGAAGCACACGGTGAGGCGCGCACTCGAACATCAGAGCCAACGCGCACGCATCAACGAACTGTCGAGTCCGGTCGTCGAAATATGGGACGGCATCTTGCTCCTGCCCATCGTCGGCACGCTTGACGACACGCGCGCCTCGCAGATGTCGAGCGCGATGCTCAACGGCATCCGTCAGAAATGCGCGCAGGTCGTGATTATCGACATCACTGGCTGCACCGTGGTTGACACTTATACGGCGGCGCATCTCATCAACACGATTCGTTCGGCGCGACTGCTCGGCGCGTCGGCCATCATCACGGGCATCAGCGCGATGGTCGCCGCTGACCTCATTAAACTCGGCGTCGAACTCCAAGACATCACCACGCGCCGTCGCCTCGCCGACGGACTCCGCATGGCATTTGAGTTAAAGGATGCGCGATGAAAAAAAGCAGTAGACAGCAGTCAGTGACAGTAGAAAAACGGATTGAATGATTTGTTCATTGAGTGATTTACTGGCTGAGGGCTTCTTAGATGAAGATTAACCGCCGACAAACCCGAAGCATTTCTACTGTCTACTGTCTACTGTCTACTGTCTACAGTTCTCACTGTTTCCTCAAGTTATGATTTCGTCCGGCAACACAGAAGATTATTCGCAGGAGTTGGCTGCTACGGCGGCTCCGCCGCGTCTGCTTGTGGTTGACGACGAAGAGAGCGTGGCGCTGACCATCGGGGCGATTTTGAGTCAGGAGGGCTACGAGGTCGAGACGGCTTCAAACGGGACGGACGCCGAGCGTTGCCTGCAAAGTGCAGTCTATGACCTTGTACTGACAGACCTCCACATGGAAGGCGGCGACGGGCTGCTGGTGCTCGAAGCCGTGCGCCGACATGCGCCGTACACGATTGCGATAGTGCTCACCGGATTTGCCTCCATCGAATCGGCCATCGCTGCTTTGCGTCAGGGCGCTTACGATTATCTGGTCAAGCCCTGCATCATCGACGAATTAAAACTCACGGTACGGCGCGGCCTCGACCATCAACAGTTGATTCTGGCAGAACAGCAGGCGCGTTCCTCACTCGAACAGTTGAACCGCGAACTCGAACAACGCGTCGAGGAACGGACGGCGGAACTGCAACAACTCAACAAACAATTATCTGAAGCCAATCGCGCCAAAGACATCTTCCTCGCCACCCTCTCGCATGAACTTCGCACGCCGCTCACGCCCGTCCTCGGTTGGGTCAACCTGATTCGTTCGGGCGGCATGACCGACACGACGTTGATGGCGCAGGGACTCGATGCGATTGAGCGTAACGCGCGTTTGCAGGCGCGTCTGATTGACGACCTGCTCGACATTTCGCGCATCGTCTCAGGCAAGTTGCGTCTGGAACGCGAACCCATTGACCTGTGCGCCATTACGGAGGCCGCGCTCGAACCCGTGCGCGAGGAGGCGACGACGCGCAAGATTACGCTCGACGTGGAAGTGCCGGATGCGCCGCTCGTCGTGCAGGGGTCGCCCGTGCGTCTGCAACAGATTGCGTGGAATCTGGTTTCAAATGCCATCAAGTTTACGCCGGGCGGCGGGCGTGTGGGCGTGCGCGTCGTGCGCGAAGGAAACGAGGCTCATTTAATCGTCTCGGATAACGGCATCGGAATTTCGCGTGAGTTTCTGCCCAACGTCTTCGACCTTTTCCGGCAGGCCGACGGCTCAACCACACGGCAGCACGGAGGTCTGGGACTGGGGCTGGCGATTGTGCGCGGACTGGCCGAGATGCACGGCGGAACGGTGCGCGCCGAATCGGAAGGTCAGGGGCGCGGCGCGTGTTTTACTTTCTCGATGCCCTGCGTTCATACGACCGTAGGCGCGCAGGGTGAGGAGGCGCAAGACACGCCGCTTAGCATGTCTCTGCCCGTGCTTATCGTAGACGATTCGCCGGAGACGCTTGAGATGCTCGACATGCTCTTTACGCGCAAAGGTTGTTCGGTGCTTGCCGCCGAGTCGGCCACCGAAGCTATCCGGCTCGCCGAAATGCGTCTGCCCGGCATCGTTATCTCCGACCTCAGCATGCCTGAGATGGACGGCTACCAGTTGCTCGCGCGATTGCGCTGCATCCCCGGCATGGAGCAGGTTCCAGCCATCGCCCTCTCCGGCTACGCGATGGACGAAGACCGCGACCGCGCGCTCGCCGCAGGGTATACCGTCCATATGGCAAAGCCCGTCGACCCCGAAGAACTCTTCGTTATCATGCAACAACTCACGAAAAGCAGTGAGCAGTAAGCGGTGAGCAGTAAGCAGTCAAAACAGAAATCCACTTCTGCTTTTGCTGCCTACTGCTCACCGCTTACTGCTTACTGTCCTCCTGCCGAAGCTCATCGCAAGCTGCCGTTGATGGAGATTATTTCGCCTTGTGCCGCCTGCTTGGGCGCGTCGGTCTGACGGGCGTTTCTCGCCGTTTCGCGTTGAAGCACGCGCTCGCGTCGTGTGGTCGGCAGTTGGCGACCCGTGGGGTTGGCGGATGTCCAGACGCGATGGAGGAAGAACTGTTCGCCGTAGTGGCGAAATTCGAGTTTCGTAGTTTGCTTTTGACGGCTGTCGGTTTCGACCGCATCGGTGATAATCATGGCCGACGCCTGCCCGTCCGCGCTTTCGACGACCAACGCTTTATCCGAACGTGTGGCGCGACGGATGGTATAGTCGCCTGCCGGAAGCACCTTGTCGCCGACGTTGAAGTTGAAGGGAATGGTGGCCGTTATCTTGAGCGACGTTTGCGCTTGCGCCGTCGCGGTTGCCATTGCCAACAAGAAACCGAACATTAATGCGACTCTCAAAGTTTGCTTTTTCATATCTGCTCCTCTTAATCTTTTGACCCGGCAGCGACCGAAGCCCGTCGCACGCCATCCTTGTTTCCCGGTGGAATCGGTTGCCCGATTGCTTCCCCACTTCCGACCCGCGAAGCAACGTCTCTGCCTCGCACAGTGAGCAATACGCCGTGGGCGGAACAAAGATTTTTAGAAAGCGTTTAAGAGAGTGCCAAATATTTCTGAAAGAGTTTTGAAAGAGTTATCAAAGCGGGTATGAGCAGGCGCAACAAGCACTTATACGAATTCGGCCCCTTCCGTCTGGACACGGAAGAACGCGTCCTCTTGCGTGGTGACAACCTTGTGCCGCTCACTCCGAAGGCTTTCGAGACGCTTCACGTGCTCGTCCGCAATCGCGGACACATCATGGAGAAGGACGAACTCTTGAAGGAAATCTGGGCGGGGACGTTTGTCGAGGAAGCGACTCTCGCGCAGAACATCTTCACGCTCCGCCGCGCTCTCGGCAATGGACAAAACGACGGGCAGAAATATATCGAGACGATTCCACGGCGCGGTTATCGCTTCATCGCCGAAGTACGCGAGATAGATGAAAGCGCCGCAGCCACAACGACGAACACCACCGCCGCATCCGCCACCGTCGCCGCGCCGGAAGCATCTGCTCCCGCGACGCCGGACGTAATCGCCGAATCGCCCGCGGACGCGCAGTTGGAGAGCGCGTCGCCGCAGTTTGATGCCGACGCATCCATCAAACGAGACGCGGCGGACGCGTCTTCTTTGACGAACAGCAACGGCGCGAGTGGCGAGAGGGCGAATGTCGGCATCGGCGTGCGCGACGCGATTGAGCGCGACGGCGAACTGAATGTAGATGTCTCGACAGACGCTGCGCCGAGTGTTGCGCTGAATGTTACAACAACCGAAGTCGCCGCGCCGGACGCTTCGTTTTCAGCGAAGGGCACGGAGGAAGCGCGCACCGTCGGCAGGAGACGCCCCGTGTGGGGCGCGTCGGTGATTGCCGCGTCGCTACTCGTCTTGGTGGCGGTCGTTACTTTTGGCGTCTACCGCATCGCCATTCAGAGACAAGCCACGCCGCGCCCGCCCGCGTCGTTTCAGTCGATGAAGGTGACGCGTCTCGCCATCAACGGTAAACCACGGGAAGCATCCATTTCGCCCGATGGCAAATACGTGGCTTATGTTTCGGAAGAGGCCGGACAGAGGAGCATCTGGGTCAAACAGGCGACCACCACGGGCGGCAACGCGCAGCAAATCGTCGCGCCAAGCGCAGCGACGCTTTATGCCGGACTGGTCTTCTCGCCCTACAGCGAATACCTCTACTACGTCGCACTCTCGCCAAACGACGTTCCCTCGCAACTCTTTCAAGTGCCAGTCTTCGGCGGCGCGGCGCGCAAGTTAGCCGCCAACCTCAACAGCCCCATTACCTTTTCGCCCGACGGCAAGCAGTTCGCCTTCGCCCGCGCCGATTTCGACAAGAAGGAAACCTCAATTGTCGTGGCCGACGCAGCCGACGGCGCAAACGAACGACAACTAACCATGCGCCGCTTGCCCGAAGTTTTGGAGATGCCCGCGTGGTCGCCGGACGGCAAAGTGATTGTCTGCGCGCTGAGCAATTTCGACGAGAGCGGAAACGGTACCAATCTCCTCGAAGTGCAGGTGAACGGCGGCGGTGAACGGCTGCTCTCCACCGAGCGTTGGTTCGATGTCGGTCAGATAGCGTGGCTCTCGGACGCGAGTGCGTTCGTCTTGAACGCGACGGAGCAAGAGTTGAGTCCGTCGCAAGTTTGGCGACTCGCCTATCCTTCGGGCGAAACGCGACGCATCACCAACGACCTCAACAGCTATTTCGGCACCAGTCTCTCCAACGATGCCTCGACGCTCGTCACCTTGCAGACAGACCGCATCGCTAACCTCTGGACTGCGCCCGCCGCCGACGCCGACCGCGCCACGCAAATCACCTTCGGGCCGGGCAAGTATGACGGCTTCTACGGCGTCTCATGGATGCCTGACGGAAGAATCGTGTATGCGTCGGTGGCGAGTGGTTCGTGGGACATCTGGGCGATGAACGCTGACGGCAGCAACGCGAAACAGTTGACCGTCAACGCGCGTTCAAACTACGGCCCCGCCGCTTCAAACGACGGACGCTTCATCGTCTTTGTTTCCAACCGCGCGGGCAACGCGTTCAATATCTGGCGCATGGATACAGACGGCAGCAACCCGAAACAGTTGACCTTCACGAAAGGCGAAAATTTTCCGCACGTCACGCCGGATAACAAGTGGGTGATTTATGCCACGGTCGGATTCAGCCAACCGGCTCGCATCTGGAAAGTGCCGATTGACGGCGGCGAACCCGTCGCCATCACGGACACGAATTCGTCTTGGCCTGTCGTCTCGCCCGACGGCACACTCATCGCCTGCACCTACGAGACCGCACCCAACGCGCCCGCGAAACTCGTCATCCTTCCCATCGAAGGCGGGCAACCCATCAAGACCTTCGACCTTCCGCAGACCGCAAGAGCCAACACGCTCTGGACGCCCGACGGTCGCGCCGTCACCTATCTCGACAGCCGCGACGGCCCCACTAACATTTGGAGTCAACCGCTCGACGGAACCGCGCCACGGCAGTTGACTCACTTCAAAACCGATGGCGTCGGCGCATACGGATGGTCGCTGAATGGCAAACAGTTGGTCTATTCGCGCGGCGTCGAAACCACGGGCGTCGTGCTCATCAAAGATTTCAACTAAAGCGCGTCGCTCCCGCACACATGCCGTCGCGTTTCACTCTCAACTGAGTGGCAAATCGACGCCGCGCGTCCGCTCTTTCTTGCCCCTGACGGTGTGGAAGATGACCGCCGCGACGATGATTGCGCCGCCCAGTATCGCCCACCTCGACGGACGCTCGCCGATGAAGATGAAAACCCAGACGGGATTCAAAACCGGCTCGATGTAGCCCGCGATGCCTGCGTCGAGCGAACGCACACCGCGCGCGATGCCGAGCGTGAATAGAGTGTAAGAGACGCCAATTTGCACCACGCCGAGATAGAGCATAATCGCTGCATCCTGCGCGGAGAGATTCGCGCCGATGCCCGTCAGGAAGAACGGAGCGCAGACGATGGCGAGCAGCAGGTTTCCGTAAATCACCGACGAAGCACGATTAACGCGACTCGCGTGCGGATGTCGCAGGAGAAGCGCGAAGAAGGCGAAACAGAGACCCGAAGCGAGCGCAGTGAAGTTGCCGCTGAATTGTTTCGCATCGAGTTTGCCGAAAAAGAAAAGCGACATCCCCACCACACAGACGGCGATGACACCGAGGTCGCGTGCACGAAATTTTTCCTTGTAGAGCAAGGGTTCAAAAACAAGTATGTAGACGGGCGCGGTATATTGGAGAAAGATGGCATTGGCGGCGGTCGTTAGTTTGGTGGCGATGACGAAGAGAAGCAACAGTGCGGCATAGAGCATAGCGCCGACGCCCGCGACGATGTTCAGACGAAAGCCTTCGCGTCGCGTAAAGTAAGCGACCGTCGCCGCGCCCATGAGCGACCGCCCGAAGGAGAGTTCGTAGGCTGACAGCGAAGTGGCCTTGATAAAGAGTCCACCCGTGCTCCACAAGAGCGCGGCGATGAGCACGAAAAGAATCGGCGCGACATTTGAAGCGTTGCCGTCCGGCGCGTGCGCGTCGTCGGGAGAAGGAGCGGAGTTGTTGTCAGGAGTCATAGAGCGGCGCATGCGCTCCGTCCACACGAATGGACGGAGCGCCGTGTCTCGTTGAATTGATTTCGTTGAAAAGAATGCCGGAAGATGATAAATCACAGGAGCGCAAAATCAACTCTTATTTGCGGGGCAAACTTGAAAGCCTTTCTCGTCGCAGCGTTGTCAGCCGTCGCCGCTGTTGCGGTTATCGCTTCTGCGTCGGCGACCACTCAAACCAAGATGCCAAAAGAAGCGACAAGGCCACGCGCGCGTGAGGCGGGAGTGGTTGTAGGCGTGCTGCCGACGGGCGCGCTCAATGCGATAACGGATGTCGCGGGCGTCCGCGTCGGACACACGACGCTCGTACGCGGCGACAACATTCGTACGGGCGTCACCGCCGTCGTGCCGCACGCGGGCAATCTCTTTCGTGAGAAAGTGCCGGGCGCGGTCTTCATCGGCAACGCCTTCGGCAAACTCGCAGGCTCGACACAGGTCAACGAACTCGGCGAAATCGAAACGCCGATAGTCCTGACCTCCACGCTCGGCGTGCCGCGCGCCGCCGATGCCGTTCTCGACTACATGCTTGCGCTTCCCGGCAACGAAGACGTGCAATCCATCAATCCGCTCGTCGGCGAAACCAACGACGGCGCTTTGAACGACGTACGCGGTCGTCATGCCGGACGCGACGAAATGTTGGCGGCGATTCGGAATGCGCGCGAGGGCGCGGTCGAGGAAGGCGCGGTAGGCGCGGGCACGGGCACGGTCGCGTTCGGGTTCAAGGGCGGCATCGGCACGGCGTCTCGCAAGTTGCCGTCGTCGCTCGGCGGCTATACCGTCGGCGTGCTGGTGCAGACAAACTTCGGTGGCATCCTCCAAATCAACGGCGCTCCCGTCGGGCGCGAACTCGGTCGCTTCTATCTCAAAGACCAACTCCAACGCGCCAGCGCCGACTCGCGCGCAGTAGAAGATAATGCTGACGGGTCAATCATCATCGTTGTAGCGACGGACGCGCCGGTCGATGCGCGCAACCTCCGTCGCATGGGCGCACGCACGATGTTTGGACTCGCACGCACGGGCGCGGCGGCGACCAACGGAAGCGGCGACTATGCCATCGCGTTCTCCACCGCGACGGAAGTGCGCGTCCGCGCGTCGCAGGGCGACGCGGGGCGTCGGTTGCGCGAGGTGAAGTTGCTCGACAACGATGCGATGTCGCCGTTGTTTCTGGCCGTCATCGAGGCCACCGAGGAGGCCATTTATAATTCGCTCTTTCGCGCCACCACCATGACGGGGCGCGGGCGCACGGTGGAAGCCCTGCCGCTCGATAAAACGCTCGACATCCTACGCAAATACAACGCGCTGGATTTGAAGAGATGATTTAGTGTAGGCTTGTTTCGGCGCGTAGTTCGGTGCATCTGCGCGCCCACGGATAGCATCTTAATAACCGCAGGGCAAATGCGGGAAATCCCCTTAAAAAACGGAGAGAAAAGATTTACATGAAAGAATTTCCTTCACAAAATCAACGTTACAACCAGCAACGGGCGTGGCCGCCGCAGGACGCGTTTGGCGCGATGCAAACGCCGACGGCGCAACATGCGACCGTCGCCGAGCGCATGAGTTTTGTGCGTAAAGTGTACGCGCTGTTTTTTGCGGCGACGCTGTTTGCTATCGGCGGCGTGGCGATTGGCATGAGTTCGATGGAACTGATGCAAGCAATCGCCAGCCATCCGTGGATTACACTGCTTCTCTTAATCGGCGGCGTGTGGGGCGCGGAAGCGGTGCGCCACGTGCGCGGCGTCAATCTCGTCGCTCTCTTCGGCTTCACGACCCTGACGGGCGTCATCATTTCGCCGCTCATGTTTATCGTGAGCCAAAGAAATCCGGCGTCGATACTTCAGGCGGGCGTGCTGACGGTCGGCATCTTCGGCGCACTGACGGCTTACGTCTTTATCTCGAAGCGAGATTTCAGTTTCCTGAGAGGGATGGTGACGGTCGGGTTGGTCGTGGTGGTGCTCGCCGCGTTGTTGAATATGTTCATGGCTTCGAGCGCGCTCGGCTTCGGCATCGCCGCCGCGTCGCTGTTGCTCTTTTCGGGTTTCGTGCTCTACGACACCTCGAACATCATTCGCCGCTACCCCACGAACGAATACGTCGCAGGCGCATTGTCGCTCTACCTCGACGCCTTCAACATCTTCCTCGCGCTGATTCGACTCCTCAACGCGGGCAGACGTTAAAGCAGGGATGAGGGATGAAAGCATGACTGTTAAGCGTCAGCGTTCATTCTGAATCACTATTCCTCTCGTCTCTCAGCCCTCAGCTTTCACCTCTTAAAGAAAAGGCGGGCGCTCACACATGAGCGCCACGCCTTTTGTGTTTTGCGGAAAGCGACGAGATTAGAAGTCGAACTTGATGGCTAGTTGCAACTCGCGGTTGGCGCTGGCAACCGACGTGAGAAAACTGCGCGGCGTGCCGAAGGCGGCGGACGCGGCAGGACGCCGCAGGGTAAATGTGCCGTTGGCGTTGAAGGTTGCGCCCGTCAGGAAGTTTGTGTTGACGAGGGCGACGTTGGCGCGGTTGAAGATGTTGAAGCCTTCCAGAATCAGACGCAGACGCATGGATTCACGTAGACGGATGATGCGCGTGATGCGCGCGTCGAACTGGTAGGTGGCAGGCGTGCGAAACTCGTTGCGAGCGGTTCCGGGAAGGCGGTCGTTACGCGAGTTGCCGTCGCGGTTGAGGTCGAAGCCGAGCGTGGCGCTGTAGGGGAAGCCGGATTGAAGTTGCGCGATGCCGGAGAAGACGTAATCGCTAAGGAGCGCGCGGACGAAGCCGTTATCGCTATGCGTGAAGCGTCCGGTGATGTAGACGGGACTAAAGACGAAGCGATGCGGTAGGTCAACGTCGGAGATGCCGTAGTCTTCGCGGATGTTGAATTGGTTCTGGACAATCTTGGCGTCGTCGCCGCCGCCGGGAACCACTGCGGTCTGGTCGGGTCGGTCGTCGCGCGCCCGTGAGAAGGTGTAGGCGGCGCTGAACTGGAAGTGGCCGGAGAAACGTCGCTTGGCTTCAATCGCAAGCGCATCGTAGCGCGAATTTCCGGTGCCCTCGAAGAGATTGATGCGGTTGTAGTTGGCGAAGGGACGGAGCGGGGTGGTCGAAGTGAATCGCGCAGTGGCAGTTGCACCAGTGCCGGGGAAACGAGTGAAGGTAAACGTGTTCGACGTACCGCTTTCGGTAACGGTCACTTCCGTAGGCTGAAAGAGATTGATGTCGCGCGTGCGCGAGAGATGCACGCCTTTGTAGAAAAGATAGGTGGCGGAGATGCTGGTATTGGGCAGGATTTCGTGCTCGAAACCGAGTCGTCCCTGTTGGACGTAGGGCTGCTCGTAGTTGTCTGCAAAGAGAAAGAGGTCTGGACGACCCGTGTTGGCTCCGGGCGGCAGAGCCGTGAGCACGTTGGGATAGACCAGACCCGCAGCCGCGATGGCAGCGGTGCTTGAGAGCGTGATGCCGTTGGTTTGAATGCCGTTGCCGCTATGCGCCGTGCCGAGCATGATGCCCGTGGTGCGACCATAGAAGATGCCGTAACCGCCGCGCACGACCGTCCGCTCGCTGAACGCATAACTGAAGCCGAGACGCGGCGCGATGTTGTTGTCGTCCTGCGGAGGTCGTCCGGTGTCGATGCCAGCAGCGAGAAGAACGGGGTCGGTGTTCTTAATCGGCGGACGCTTCATGTGTTGATTGTCGTAGCGCAAGCCCGCGTTGATGGTGAGCTTGGGTGTTGCGCGCCAGTCGTCTTGAATGTAGGCGGCGTAGTCTTCGCTGTTGGGATGCGTGGTCGCGCCGGAAGTGCCCGCTCCGGCGAAGCGTTGCGTGAAACTCGACGGACGATTGGCGGCGAAATCGGCGAGACTGTTGAAACCGTAGATGCCGCCGAAGGAACCGGGGAAGAAATTGAGGATACGGTCGAAGAGAAAATCGACGCCGACTTTGGCGACGTGTGCGCCGCGTACGTAGGAGAGATTGTTGACGAACTGGGCGCGGCGAATCGTCGTCTCGCGCGGGCTGAAGTTGTTGCGTCCGATGAAGAGTGTGCCGAAGTCCGTACGAATCTGCGCTTCCGGGTCGGTGCTGTTGGCCTCGCCGGGTTCGGCGTCGCGCGCAAACTGGAAACGAAATTCGTTGACGACGCGCGGCGTCAGCGTCGAAGCGAGTGTGCCGGAGAAGGTGGTGGTGCGTGCGAGGCTGTCGCCGGAATGTTCTTCGGCGGCGAGCGAACCGGTGAACTCGTTGTTGACGCCCGTGAAATTCTGTCGGTTGAAACGCAGGGTAAGCTGGTTGTTGTGATTGATAGATGTATCGACCTTGACCATGTAAACGTCCTGGTCGCGGTTGACGGCGTAAGGGCTAAGTCTGGAACCGAGCGTGGATTGCAACGCGAGTGGAATCGCGGGCGGTTCAAGGACGTTGGTGAAGTTGGTGCGTTGGCCGTCGTAGATGAAGAAGAAGAAGGCGCGATTTTTGACGATGGGGCCGCCGAGCACGCCGCCGTACTGATTAATCTGCGAGGGCGCGCGTTTGTTGGGTCGCGGCTGTCCGGTGGGCGTAGTAGAAGCGATGAGGTTGGGGGCGTTGGCGTTGAGGGATTCGTCGCGGAAGTATTCAAAGAGCGAGCCGTGAAACTCGTTGGTGCCGCTCTTGGTGATGGCGTTGGTGAGCGAGCCGCCCGCGCGTCCGAACTCCGCCGAGAAGCCATTCTGGTTAACCTGAAACTCCTGCACAGACTCCTCCGAAAACTGGTAGGGCGGACGCACGCCCGTGCGCCCGAACGCCTGACCGAAGAAGCTGTTGTTGTTGTCAACGCCGTCCACTTGAAGATTGTTGAGGGTTCCCTTCTGCCCGCCGACGCTCAAATCGCCGACGCGCGTCGGGTCGCGGACGACCGCCGGTGTGAGCGTGGCGAAGTCGAGATAGTTGCGGCCACTGACGGGCAAGTTTTCGATGGCGCGTTGGTTGACGGTGGACGAGACGGAAGTGCGCGTGGTTTCGACGACCTGCCCGTCAGCCTCGACGTTAATCGTGATGGTGTCGGCTCCGGCGAGAGCCATCTGAATATCCAACGGCGTTTTGCCGCCAACCGTCACTTGCACGTTAGTCAAAGTGGTCGGCTGGAAGCCCGTCGTCGCAGAGGTTTTCACGTTGTACGAACCCGGCGGCAAGAGGATTAGACGGTAGTTGCCTTCATCGTCGGTCGTCGCGCTTTTCTCGAAGCCCGTCGCCGCGTTGGTCGCCGTCACGTTGATGCCGGGCATCACGGCGTTGTTCGGGTCGAGCACGCGTCCTTCGATGTTGCCTGTTGTCGCCTGCGATTGCGCGAACGCCGCTGAGGTCGTCAACAGAATGCACGCGCACCACACCAGCAGCCTTGCGAGAGCGGGGGGGAAGTTTCTCATCATACGTTCCTCTTTGGAGAATGGATTCGGCGGGCAACGGAGAAATGCCCGAAAGATACGTCGAACGAAACCTCGCGATGCGTTACAAGACTGAACGAAAACCGCGACTCGCCACACGCGCGCGACGCGCATCCGATTTCGACCCGACGTTGGTTGGAGATAGTATGCGGGCGGGGGGCAGAGGTCAAGGAAGCGTCCGACTGTTGACGCCGCGATTGACGCCATCGTGCTTCGCTTTCATCAAACAAAAAGAGCGGCCCCTTCCGAGAGTGACCGCTCCGGCAAACGTCTCTTCAATACCACTCACGCGCCGCGACCCGAAGCGAACGGATGCCACAAATCCTGTAGGCTCTTGATGTTCATCGTCTGCAATAGGCTCATCGTGCCGATGTAGGCATATCCGAAGCAGAACAGCGAGAGGAACGGAATCGTGCCCCACAAAGACATGTGCGCGGCGTAGAGGATGGCAAGTAGGAAATAGACGGCGAAAGCGAGTTCGAGAAGCGGCAGCAGCCCTCGTTTGCGTCGATACTTTTTGCGCTTCCACGTCGCATCGGTCGCCGCTTCGACCATGTACTTCGGCGTCCGCACAAACTCCGATTTGATACCGAGCAAGGCTTCGAGCACGGCGCGCGCGTTCGAGAAAGCGAGGCCGATGCCGACCGCCATCACCAGCGGCAAGTGAAGCAGACGCGTCCGGCGCGTCTTCGGCGGGTCGAGATACCAGACCGCCGAGCCGTAAAAAAGGATGACCGAAAGCGTCGAGAAGAAAAGCACTGGCACATCGAACAGCATCAGGTTAAGAAAGCCTTGCTGGTAGCGAACGAGCAGGAGTGGGAATTGCAGAAAACTGACGAGTATCATCAATGGATAACTGATGTTGCCCGTCAGACGAAAGAACATTTCGAGTTTGACGCGAAACGGCAAGGCCGCGCGCCAGATGCGCGGATAGAGTTTCAAACCGACTTGCATGACGCCCTTCGCCCAGCGTCGCTGCTGCGCTTTGAAGGCGTTAATCTCGACGGGGATTTCGGAAGGCGCGTCTTCGTCAAGCAGGTAGACGAAGCGCCAGCCCATCAACTGCGCGCGAAATGAAAGGTCTGTGTCTTCGGTGAGCGTGTCGTGCTGCCAGCCGCCGGAGAGTTCGATGGTGCGCCGACGCCAGATGCCAGCCGTGCCGTTGAAATTGAAGAAGCCGCCCGTGCGATTCCTGACCGTCTGTTCGATGACGAAATGGCCGTCGAGCATGATGGTTTGAAGGCGTGTGAGAAGATTGTACGAGCCGTTGATGTGCGACCAACGCATCTGCGCGCAGCCGACGGTCGGGTCGGTGAAATGATGGACGAGCTTTCGCAGGCAGTCGGGCTTGGGCACAAAATCAGCGTCGAAGATGGCGACGAGTTCGCCCTTGGCCGTCTTGAGTCCGTTCTCTAGCGCGCCCGCCTTGAAGCCCGTGCGGTCTGCGCGATGGATGTAACAAATGTCGAAACCCTTCTGTCGGTAAGCCTCGACCGTCGCCGTCGCCACGCCTTGCGTCTCGTCCGTCGAATCGTCGAGCACTTGAATTTCCAGACGCTCACGCGGGTAATCAAGCGCCGTCACCGCTTCGAGCAGACGCTCGACGACGTACATCTCGTTAAAGAGCGGAAGCTGCACGGTGATGTGCGGCAACGCATCTGCCGCGTAATGCGCCTTCGGTTGCGGCCCTAATTTGCGGTAACGCCAAAAGTCCACGACCTGCTTGATGCGATACGCGCCGTAGATGGCGAGCACGCCGAGAATCGTGAAATAGGCGATGAGAATCGTCCAGTCGAAGGCGTCGAGACGGTAGAGTGGGCTGATGTTGCCCGCCGTTTTGACGACCGTCTCGTCGATAAACTTGTGCAGCGATTCGTCAATGGCGAGCGCCGGGAAAAGAGGGAAGGCGGAAGTTAACATCACAGTGATTCTCAAAAAACTCCAAAACCAGAACGCCGTCAGTCTCCAAAACTTGCGCCCCGCATGGCGAGATGATTTCTCCATCTATCGACATGCAAGACGCCGTTCACGCGAAACGAGCAGCGCCTTTCATTTAGAGACGCTGCCCGCATTGAGATGCACATTCTAACCGAACGGATGTCAGCCTCAAAGCCACCGATGCACGATAGGCAAGAGACGATAAAGGACAAGCGACAATGGACGTTGGACGTTAGACGTTGGACGATGAAAAACGTCGTGCTTTTATCGTCGATTGTCCAAGGTCTATCGTCTATCTGCTGAAATCGGGCGGCGGCACAGGCGGCGGAGTTGAGGGCGGCGCGGCGTCGGTGCCTCCCTGTGCGTTGCCCTTGAAGATGGACGCGCCGATGACGCCGCCGATGGTTGCGAGTCCGGTGATGAGCAACGCTGACGCCACGCCGACGATGAGCGTCATGGCGAAAATACTCATCGGCAGTTCAGCAGGTTGTCCCATCTGTCGCAGTTGTTCTTCGATTGCCGCCTGCAAGCGATTGCCGACGTACATCCCAATGATTGGAAAAACAATAACGAATGGTAATCCGCCGATTAACCCGGCCAACGCACCGAGCACCGCGCCCTCGCCCGGTCGCGCCGCAGTCGCAGACTTGCGGTTGTAGACGTAGACAGCCAACGCCCCACACACAAGCGCCCACACGCAGCAGAGAAAATTAAACCCCTTCACCGGTACGAGTATCGACAGTAAGGCCAGCAGAAGCAGTGCGCCGCCGCCGATGGCAGCAGCTTTTGTTTTATTGCTCATCGTGTTCTACACCTTCCTGTGAGTTGTTGTAAAAACTCAATCCACCCTCAACATTCAAAACCGCTTCGCCAACACGCACGAATCGAACTTATGACACGCGGCGGCGTTGTTTATCGGTCGCGGCATCGGCGAAGAGGCGTCGCCTGTGTATGTGGCTGAGTTCAATCGCGCCGGGCATGACGTAAAAGACCGATGCCGCGCCTGCGAGCGCGCCCGTCGCAAAACGCGACGCGTGCGTGTTCTCCCATAGCCCCGTGAAGCCAAGCGTGAAATCAACCGCGAGCGGCAGCACAGCCGCCAGTAACCACACGCGCGAAGGCACGTCCGTCCGTTGTAGAGAACGCATGAGCGGGTAAACCAACACGGACGCCGCAAACCCCGCATACACCCCGAAGCAACGCGCACACACCGCCAACGGATGCCCCTCGACGTGGAATGAACGCTCCGGCATCTGATGACAAATCATCCCGAACGCCGCGTACACGACGCTCGACCACACGCCCGCGCGCACGCGCCCCAACGGCGCAAACAACGTCAACCCCACAAACACAAACGCCGACGTCACCACCACACCCCATGCCAACCACACCCGCGACGACGCCACCTCGCCCCTCGCATACTGCGGAACATACTCGGAAACGTCTGCGCGCATAACCTATCAATTGCAGAAAGTTCCAATTGCGGATTGCGGATTCAAGAAACCGAGAAAACAGCTTTCCGCCCTGCAAGCTAAGTGCTTTTCAATCCGCAATCCGCATTCCGCAATCTAAAATCTGATAACTGTATCGGGGCCGCCTTCGACGTGAACGGTGTCGATGAAACGAATGTGGCGTGATTCGGTCGTCATGATGAGCGAATGCGTGCGTTTGCCCGCGCCGAAGAAACGGACGCCCTTGAGTAGCGCGCCGTCGGTGACGCCCGTCGCCGCGAAGATGACTTTTTTGCCAGGCGCGAGGTCGTTGGTGTCGTAAATCTTGTTGGGGTCGCTGATACCCATGCCTTGGAGGCGATTGATAACTTCGTCGTGCTGCGGCACTTTGTCTTTATCCATGCCGAGTTTTTCGGGGTCGAAACAGAGACGCGCCTGAATCTCGCCGTTGAGACATTTGAGCGCGGCGGCGGTTAAGACGCCTTCGGGCGCGCCGCCGATACCGATGAGCGCATGAATGTTTGTGCCCGCGACGGCTGCCGAGATGCCCGCCGAGAGGTCGCCGTCGCTAATCAGACGAATGCGTGCGCCCGCATCGCGCACTTCCTGAATCAACTTTTTATGACGCGTGCGGTCGAGCACAATCACCGTCAGGTCTTCAACATCGCGTCCGAGACGACGCGCGACGTTCTTCAAGTTGTCTTTGACGGGCGCATCAATGTCTATCGAGCCGCGCGCCGAAGGACCGACGACGATTTTGTCCATGTAGATGTCGGGCGCATTCAGGAGTCCGCCGCGTTCGGCGGCGGCGAGCACGGCGATGGCGTTGTTCGCGCCGAGCGCGCAGAGGTTGGTTCCTTCGAGCGGGTCAACCGCAATATCGACTTCGGGGAAATCTTCGGCGTCTGCGCCTTCGTGAAAACCGATGCCGACTTCCTCGCCGATGTAGAGCATGGGCGCTTCGTCGCGTTCGCCTTCACCAATCACGATGCGCCCGCGCATCGGCACCGTGTCCATCACCTGACGCATCGACTCGACCGCTACGTGGTCGGAATACTTCCGGTCACCCTGTCCCATCGTGCGCGCAGAAGCAATCGCTGCCGCCTCGCACACGCGCAAAAAATCCAACGATATTTGGTCGGTATTCAATTCTTGACCCATTCTTTCACACTCCCGCTATTAAAAATTTTGCCTTTGAAAATTTGTCTTAAATCAACCGCAGGCAAAGAGAAAAAGCGGACGTATACTATCAGAGCGAGAGCGAAAACTGTAACGCTCGAAACCCGCCGTCTGATGTCTCGCAAGCGAATAGACGACCAATGCTTCACCCGTCGGTCATTAAAAAGCTGAAACGAAGATGAGAACGAAGCGACTGACGCATGTTCCGAGCGGGCGAACTGCGCGTGTCGTATCCGGCGGACTACTTCTTTAACAAATCTTTCAAATTCAGATTCCGAATCAGGCGGTGGAGATAGTTTGGGTGGACGCCGAGGAGTTTGGCGGCTTCTGTGTAGCTGCCGCCTGCGCTCTCGAAGGCTTTGAGGATAATCTGTTTTTTGGCTTCACGGACGACTTCGTGATATTTCGTCAGCGTCGTCGCAGCGGCCTCGTCGCCATGTTCGGCTTCGAGCACCATTTCCGGCAAATCTTCGGGCAAAATCAACTCGGTCGAACCGAGCACGACCGCACGTTCGATGGCGTTTTCAAGTTCGCGCACGTTGCCCGGCCAATCATAAGTCGTCAGACAGGCGCGCGCTTCCGTCGAAACGCCGAAGACTTTGCGGTTGAATTCGTCGCCGTATTTCGTCACAAAATAGTTCGACAGAAGCGGGATGTCTTCGCGTCGCTCGCGCAGAGGCGGCATGGCGAAGGAAACGACGTTGAGACGATAGTACAGGTCTTGCCGGAAACCGCCGTCGGCGATGGCTTGTTCGAGGTTGCGGTTGGTAGCGGCAATCACGCGCACGTCAATCTTGATGGTGCGCGTGCCGCCGACGCGTTCAAACTGTCGCTCCTGCAACACGCGCAAAAGCTTCGCCTGCAAGACGGGCGACATCTCGCCTACCTCGTCGAGAAAAATCGTGCCGCCCTGCGCCACTTCGAGTTTGCCCTTTTTCTGTGAGAGTGCGCCCGTGAATGCGCCGCGTTCGTGGCCGAAGAGTTCGCTTTCAAGCAGCGTCTCGGTGAGCGCGGCGCAGTTGATGGCGACGAATGGCATACTTGCGCGCGGGCTGTTGACGTGTATGGCGTGTGCGGCAAGCTCTTTACCCGTGCCGCTCTCGCCGCGAATGAGGACGGTGGAATTCGTCGGCGCGACACGCGCAATGAACTGATAAACCTCGCGCATGCGTGCGCTCTGCCCGACCATGTTGTGTTTAATCTGGCTCCCGGCGCGCAGATGTTCGTTCTCGCCTGCGAGTCGCTCGATGTGGCGCGCGTTTTCGAGCGCGACGGCGGCGATGCCGGAGACGGCTGACAACAACTGTAAGTGGCTTTCGTCGAAACGCGTCTCGGCGTCGGTGGTTGTGAGGTAAATCACGCCGAGCACGCGCCCGTAGAGCAACAACGGCACGCAGAGGAGCGAACTGATACGCGAACTAATCAGACTCTCGGCGGTGGAAAACTCCACGCGCTCGGAAACGTCGTTGCTCAAGATGGCGACGCCCTCTGCGAGCACCTGCCGGATAATCGTGCGACTCACTTCGACGGGATGTTCCGAGCCTCGCTTTCTATCCAGACCAAACGCGGGCACAACGTCCTCACTCTCATCCGTCAGCAAGATTGCGCCGCGCTGTGCCGGAACCACTTCAAAAATAAATTCCAGCAGTTGACGCTCAAGCAACTCCGGTTCGCGAATCGAGTTAATCGTCGAACTGATTTTGAGCAGCACGGTTAAATCGCGCGCCATCACCGCTAGAGGCGGAAGCGACGACAAGACCTTCTCCGTCCGTAGATAAATCGCGTCTTCGACTCTGAGGCGCAACGTCAGCCCCGCGACCAAATCGCGTTCATTCAATTGCACGGAGGTTTGCGGCAGCGGCGGCGGCTCATTATCGTGTAGGAGAAAAATGAAATGTGAGATGCCGACCGTGAGGTGGTCGCCGTGCTCAAGGAATTTCTCTTTGACGGGCACGCCGTTGACAAACGTGCCGTTGGAGCTATCGAGGTCGCAAATCCAGAAACGCCGCGACTCTTGTCGAATCAAGCAATGACGCCGCGAGAGCAGTCGGTCGCCGATGGAGAGATGGTTGGACACGTCGCGCCCGATGGAAATCTCAGCCGCGTCGAGCGTCTGAACCGTATCCTTCAGAGGCCCGGCGATAGCGGCCAGTCTTGGGTTCATCTTTTGACCCCGCTCGTTGTTTCTTTAGATTCGGAGTGCTTGCGCCGTTGTCTCCGGCAAATATCGCGCCGCACGTCGTTTCGCAATCGAGCGTGAATGGGCGCTCGAACTCGAAATAAACCGCGACCCGCGCCGCTATCCGAAAAGATAGACGGCTTATCTTAAAGGATAGAAATCTCGCGGGCGCAAACGACGTTGGAGCGTGCGCGCCGGAATCGCCGTCGCAATTCTACCCAAATCCTTACAGTCATTTACAGCAAAATCCGTCGCCGACGCACGTCGCCCCGCACGCGTGGCACGCGTGTTGTTATAGACCTACTGTGTAACTTAGAGGTCGAAGAAAGCGCCCCGCCCCTGAGAACCGGACAGCAACCGTACTCCCCTTCCCACGGTTGCTGTCCGGTTTTTCGCCACAACTAAAGCAACATCTTTGTTGCTCCTCGCTGCCAGTCTGACCGATTCCTCTCAAAATGTTTTCATATTGGCAGAACCGACGTGGCGTGGCGATTTGAAGTTGCGGCTACGGGGCGTCGAAATTCCAGTAAAAGGAGCGATTGGGCGTCGCTTTTGGCGGTTGGCACAGGTGTTGATTAAGTTCGTGTAGAAGTCGGGCGCAGTTCGCGCTCCTCAGACGTTACAGCGCGAGCGAACCGAACGCCAAATTTTGAAAGTTGACAGAGCAAGGGACGATGAAGAACACAATGACCTCAAACCGCTTCACACAGGATGTTGAATCAAAGCTTTTTTATGAACAACTCCCGTTCATCATTTCTCTCCCCGCCACCGTCAGAATCGGAGCGATGCAAGCTCCCACCAAACTCGCAGGCCACACACGCTGCATCAGCGCCACCGAATTACAACTCATCGGGCCGTTCACACTCTTTAGCAACCGCTTCTCGTTCGGCAAAAATCAACCCTTTCAAATGCTGCTCGGCCTGCCCACGGGCGCAATCAGGCTGCACGCCGAAGCCGTCAGCTTTACGCAACTCGATGAGAACGAAGCCAACATGGGTTATCTCATCACCGCGCAACAGGACACGCCCAGAAGCGCACCCGACATGAATTGCGTCATCAAAGCGCGCATCACAGACATCAACGACAACGACTATCAGCAACTCGTCAAATACCTCCGCACGCTCAACCGTAAAGAGTTGGAGCAGACAGTCCTCGTCATGGAAAGCGACGGCTCCTGGCGCGAACAAACGCTGACTGTCACCGTGTTGGCTTAACGAATCAAGCCCGACAGTTTCGGAGAGATAAGCTGACAAATTCGCAGAGATAAAAAGCGACGGGGAGTAATTGAGATTACTCCCCGTCGCTTTTTATTGTTTATAGAGAAACGTCGATGCGTTAATTAGCCGCGACCGTCTCGCGCGATTCGGCGGGGCGGTAGGGTGGCAGAGTCTTGCGCGCGTGCTTCTCGCGTTTCAGGCCGAGTGCCCAATCGGCCTGCATGAGCGTGTGGATGTCGCGCGTGCCTTCGTAGATGACCGCCGCTTTGCAGTTGCGTAGGTAACGCTCGACGGGGTAGTCGTTGGAATAACCGTTGGCACCGTGGACTTCAATCGCCATCGACGCGGCTTTCTCGCTTCTCACGGTCGCCTGCCACTTGGCGAGAGACGTTTCGCGCGCGTTCATCTTGCCCTCGTTTTTGAGGTAGCCGGCGCGCAGCCACAGAAGATGGCTCATCTGGTAGTCGGCCTCCATCTCGGCGATTTTTTGTTTGACGAGTTGGTGGTTGGCAATCTTGGTGCCGAACGTCTCGCGTTCCATCGCGTAAGCGATAGACGCATCGCGCGAGGCGCGTATGATTCCGGTCGCTCCCGCCGCGACGGTGTAGCGTCCCTGCTCCAACGCAAACATCGCAATCTTGAATCCCTCGCCCTCTTCGCCGAGCATGTTCTCGGCGGGGACGCGCACGTCTTGCAGAGAGAAATAGCCTGTGTTGCCCGCGCGGATGCCCATCTTGCCGTGAATCGTGCCGGACGTGAAACCCTTCATCGCGCGCTCGACGATGAAACACGACATGCCGGAATGGTCTCGACGCCGACGCTTCTCCTCATCCGTCCAACAGAAAAAGAGAAAGTTGTCGGCCACGTCGCCGAGGGAAATCCACATTTTCTCGCCGTTCAAGACCCACTCGTCGCCCTCGCGTCGCGCCGTGGAACGCGAACCAACCACGTCAGAGCCTGCGCCCGGTTCGGTCAATCCGTAGGTGGCAATCTTTTCGCCCTTCGCCTGCGGGACGAGATACTTGCGCTTCTGTTCCTCCGTGCCCCAGGCGTAGAGCGTCAAGGAATTGAGTCCCGTGTGGACGGACATCACAACGCGCATGAAAGTATCGATGGCTTCAAGTTCTTCGCAGACGAGACCGAGCGCGATGTAGTCGAAACCCGCGCCGCCATATTCTTCTGGAATACAGACGCCGAGCAGATTCAACTCGCCCATCTTATCCAGAATGGAACGGTCGAACTCCTGCTTCTCATCAAGCTCCTTGATGCGCGGCGCAACCTCCTTCTGTGCGAAATCGCGCACGGTCTGTCGTATCGCCTGATGGTCTTCGGTCAATTCAAAATCAATCATTCTCGCTTCTTCCTTATCGTGGAAATCTAGGACGCGTGCGACAGAGAATCGCACACAGATATTTGCATGTCAGCACGAATTGATGATGCTGCACACTATCTTACATCACCGTCCGGCCAGAGACCAAAGACGACCACCATCGCCCAATCACCGCTCCGACAAACGCCTGCCGCCGCACTAGCCTCACGAATTTTCGGGGAAGATTTTACTCAAAAAGTTGGCGAGCCTGATGCCGCCCTTGAGCAGTTGCGACTCGACGATTTTGGTGTTTTTCGTGCGATATGCTTCGTTCAGCAGAAAGAAACGATGTTCGACGTTGTCAGCCGGACTGATTTTCGGCTTTGGCCCGACGAGGTTGTAGGCATTCTTTTCGGCGAGGTCGTGGGCTTCTTCCGCCCATTCGATGATGTCGCCCCTCTCGAAGTCCGCAAATATCTGTGTGGAATTTTGCGGCGACTCGAAGAGTAGTTTGGCGTATTTTTTGAAGTCGGATTTGTTACTGGCTCGCATCTGGTCACGAATCATGTACTTGTCCCATGCGGCGTGCAGCTTCCGGTTGGAGAGTTCGTCCTCCTGATTTTCGTTCTTGAAAGTTTCGGTGCAGGCGTCCGTGTTTTCAAAGCAACTGTTTTCATCGCCGTTGAAGAGGGCTTCATCCAGATAAAAGAGAAGCCGCAGGTTGCCTCCCATATCGCCTTTGCCTTCAAATTGCTTCTCGGAAGTGTGCAGTGGTTGATGGAGGTCGCCCATGAAATGAACGATGAAGCTGAGCGCTTCGAGTCGCGCCTTCTTGTCAACAGAACTGGCGAGGACGTTGCGGTAGTGCTCCAACGCTCCGACGATACAGACGCCTTCCGGCACCTGCGGCACCTTGTTCGACGCACGACACATCGTTGCCTTGACGTACTTGTCCTTGTCAACAGCATCGTTGACCGGGATGCTGACGAAATGCAGATTGGCGGCGAAACCATACTCCTTGACGCTGCGTACGTCGTCAGGCCACGTCGCGGCGGCTTCAATCTTTCGCGGTCGCTTCGCCATCTGCACGCCGAGATTCGCGTTGAGAATTGTTTCGATATTCTTGATGGCTTTATTGGCTTTGAGTTGCCGGAGCCGGAGCATGGCGATTTGCGCGACGATTTGATGTCCGTCCCTACTCCACGCCGCGACGCGCACGGGCAAGAGACCCATAAGAGCTACCGCAACGCCCACGGACAAGAGCTTCTTAATGCAATTTCTCAACATAGTTTTCTCCTCCGCCGATGTCTCGCGCTTGAGGTTGCAGCGAGCGACGCGTGTGTGGTGATGGTCGTCAAGAGGCTTCGCTTCCCTCACGAAAGCGAAACCGCAGTCGTAGAATTTTTGTCTGCCTTGAAAAAACTGCTGCGCGAGGAATGTATTGAGATGAACTGTGAAATGCGTTTACGGCAACACACCTATGAAGGATAAGCAGACTAAATCAGGAAGCGAAAAACTGTCAAGATAACTCTCCGACCGCCGCTAAGATGGACGCGCATCCTTGAGCATCTCGCGCGCCACCTCTTGCGCTTCTTCGAGCGTACGCACGCGCCCATCGAGTTGCATTTCGTAGACGGCATCCCCGATGCGGCCAACGAGCGGGCCGGGCTTGAGTCCGAGAGCGAGCAGGTGGCGTCCGAGAAGGAGGCGCGCGGGCGGACGTTGTTCGACCATCAATTCTCGCGCACGGGCGATGAACCACTCCTGCGGCACGGCGTCGAACCAACGTTCGCGCGGAACCCATTCGGCATTTCGTCCGAGCGTATCGGCACGCGCCACGCGATACAAAAGCTCTAGCTCGCAACGTCGTGCGAGACGACGAAACGCGCCGTCGCCAATCTCTTCGCGTTTCAAATAGAACTCGCCGGGCTTGAGATGCGCGCGCACAAGTTCGACCGTCTGCGCGCGCACGTCGTAACCTTCGAGCGTGAAAATCTTGAGGCGGTCGAGAAAGGCAAACGTCGGCGCAACGCCCGCTTCGTCGTGACCGCGCGAACGCCAGCGTCCCTCAAGAAATTCGGTCGTCGCAGGCTTGCCGAAATCGTGACAGAGCGCGGCGAGCATGACGGTTATTTGTCGCGGGTAGTCGAGGTCGTCAACGAGTTCTCGCGCGCGGTCGAGCGTGAGCCACGTATGAACATCCACGTCGCCTTCGGGATGCCAGTCAGCCTCCTGCGGCACACCTTTGAGGACTTCGATTTCGGGAAACAGTTGAGCGTTTGCGCCGAGACGGTCGAGCCAATGGAAACCGACGGACGGGCGGCGCGCACGGAGCAGAATTTTTTCCAATTCGCCCCAGATGCGTTCTGGCGGGAGGTCTGAGAGGTCAATCGCGCGGCAGAGTTCGACCGTGCGAGCTTCGATGTCGAACTCGAAACGTGCCGCAAACTGCGCCGCACGCAAGACTCGCAGAGAATCTTCGGCGAATGTTTCGCATGCGACGGCACGCAGGATGCCGTCTTGCAAATCGGCGCGACCGTCGAAGGGGTCGATGATTTCATCTGTGAGCGGGTCTTGAAGAATCGCGTTGATGGTGAAATCGCGTCGTCGCGCGGCGTCAGCAAACTCCATCGAAGGGTCGCCTTCGATGACGAAGCCACGATGGCCGCGCCCTGTCTTGCGTTCGCGTCGCGGGAGCGACACGTCGAGGTCTTGGCCGAGTTTGTAGACCGTGAACGCTTCGCCGACCACGTTGACCTGACCGAAGCTATCAAGCAACCGACGCAGACGCTCAGGCGCGAGGCCATAGACCTCCACGTCCCAATCCTTCACCGGCCAGCCCATTAACCCGTCGCGCACGCAACCGCCGACGAGCAACGACCGCCCGCCCGCGTCGCGGACGGCCTGCGCCAGTTTCAGAATCTTTTCAGGCACATCAGATGGCATCGAAACTTCAACGGCGGAAGGCGCAAGCGGAGAGTTTAATCTCGTAGGCGACGAGGCGAGGCATCTCGGTCTTCAACTATGGCGGCGTTCGTCTTCATCTTCCTCAGTCGCCGCAGCATTAACATCATCTTCATCTTCATCGCCCGTCATCAAAGCACCGTCTCCATCGTCTGCGTCTTCATCTTCGTCCAGATAGTCGTCGTCTTCGAGATAGTCTTCATCGTCTTCGGGGTCGCCGATGAAGACTTGCACACCGCGCGTCGAAGGAAGACAACTAAGAACCTGCGCGCGTTCGATGCGCGTCCGCTCCGGTGAGGAATGCCAGAGTTTGACCCAAAAACTCCGCGTCGCGCCGTGGACGACGAACGTCGAGCCGTCCAACATCACGGGCACGGGTTCGACCATTGTGCCCGCGCGAAGTTCTTCGAGCAATTCATGTATGAACGGCTTGAACGTGTCGAACTGCACCAGTACTTTACTCTCTTCGACCTCGGCTGGCGGCAACTCGACGGGGCCGTCGTCTTCCAACAGAAGACGCGTCTCAGTGCTCTCGTTTCTCTTTTTCGTAATTGCCATAGTAAATATTCGCTCATTGAAGCATTGATTCTTTTACTCATTGAAGAAATGAATCGATGAGTCAATGTTTCAATCTCTGTTCCAGATGTTCTTTGAGGTCTGCAACCTTGATGCGTTGCTGCTCCCATGTGTCGCGGTCGCGGACGGTGACGGCTTCGTCTTCGAGCGATTGGTGGTCAACCGTGACGCAGAAGGGCGTGCCGATTTCGTCCTGTCGCGCATAGAGTTTGCCGATACCGCCCGTGTCGTCGTAGACGGCGCGCATTGTAGGTTGCAACTCTCGCTTGATGCCTCGCGCCATCTCGACAATCTCCGGTTTGTTTTTGGCGAGCGGCAAGACGGCGACTTTAATCGGCGCGAGTTCGGGATGTAATTTCAAGATGACGCGCTTCTCGCCTTTGTCGTTGGTGCGCTCGGTATAGGCATCCATGAGAAACGCGAGCACGGAGCGATTGACTCCGGCGGAAGGCTCGATGACGTGCGGATAAAAACGCTCCTTCAAACCCTCGTCGAAGTAGGAGAGGTCTTCGGTCGAATCCGGGTTGAGACGTTTGCCTTCGTCGTTTGCGGGATTCTTGGAATGCGAGCGGAGGTCGAAATCGCCGCGATGCGCGATGCCCATCAACTCCTCCCACTGCCGTTCCTCTTCCTCGCGTTCGGGAAAGAAACGGTAGTAAATATCGACTGTGCGCTTCGAGTAGTGCGCGAGTTCTTCCTTCGTCACTTCGACCAGACGAAGATTGTCGTGGCTCAAGCCGAGCGACGCGTACCAGTCGAGATAGCGATTGACCCATTCGTCGAGCAAGCCTTCGTCTTCGCCGGGACGGATAAAGTATTCCAATTCCATCTGTTCAAACTCGCGCGTGCGGAGGATGAAGTTGCCGGGTGTGATTTCGTTGCGAAAGGCTTTGCCGATTTGCGCGATGCCGAACGGGAGTTTGCGTCGCATCGTCTGCTGCACGTTGAGATAGTTGATGAAGATGCCCTGCGCCGTTTCGGGGCGAAGATAGGCGAGCGCAAAGGGGTCGTCTTCGAGCGCCGCCGCGCCGAGCCGCGTGCTCAACATGGTGAGAAAGGGGCGCGGTTCGGTCAGGTCGGTCGAGCCGCAGTTTGGGCATTTGACGTGTTTAAGACGAATCGCTTCTTCGACCGATTCGGTTTCGGGTCGTTCGAGTTTGTCAGCACGGAGACGACTCTTGCACTCGCGGCAATCGACGAGAAGGTCGTTGAACGTCTCTTCGTGGCCGGAATATTTCCAGACGAGACGGTTGAGGATGATGGCCGAATCGAGTCCTTCGATGTCGTCGCGTTCGTAGACCAACCAGCGCCACCAGGCCTGCTTGACGTTGTTGCAGAGTTCGACTCCGAGCGAGCCATAATCCCAAGAACTCCCCAAACCGCCGTAAATCTCCGACGAAGGAAAGACGAAGCCGCGACGTTTGGCGAGCGAGGTGATGGTTTCGATGTTGGGTGCAGGCATTTAAGAACCTCGTCAATCGTAAATCGTGAATCGTCAATCGTGAATCGTAGATAGAAAAATGGGTTTCATCTATTGACGATTGACGATTGACGATTGACGAGCATAACAGCCGCGCGGCGAAAATGAAAAGAAGAGAGGCGCGACCGTTGCGGCGTCGCGCCTCTCTCGTTGGATGATAAAGCTGTCTGGTTCTAACGGTTGTTAATTGGTCTTGACGTTAACGTTGATGTTGCCGCCACCACCACCGCCGCGACCACCGAAGAGTCCGCCGCGATACGCGAGGAAAGCTATCACCACGACGATGATGAAAATAACCAATATTGCCACCACTCCGGTGCTGCCTGCGCCATTGCCTTCGCCGTCTGCCATACGCCCGATCCTCCTTCAAGATTTTGACGCTCGTTTGAACGCCGTTTACGATTCTCTATTTTTACATGCGGGGAAAGTGCGAGGCTTAGTCAACCACACGGCAAGCCCTGCGTCAAACAAGAATGCGGATAACGACGGAGAAAAACCTTCACGCCTCGTGCGATTTGCGTTGCTCGCTGTTAGACCGTTAGCTACAACGGCGCGCACACGTCCGTCGCGGGCGTGCGTCGCTTGGAGAGAGCGTCGGCGTCGGCGTCGGCGGAGTCGTGCCCGGAGCCAAGACCCAGAGTTGATAGGATTCGTGGTCGCGGAGTCCGCCGTTGATGGTCGTGATGCGCGAGGCTTCGATGCCGCGTTGGGCCACCAGATAGCGGAGCGCGCAACGGATGAGTATGTCGGCCTGCTCGCGGCAGGTCGTGCGTCCGCCGTAGGCGATGACGTAGGCGCGGTAGGAGGGGTTCTCCTGAAGTTTAATCGCCAGATAGTCGAGACGCGCTTTGTCGGCGTCGTTGGAAACGGACAGGAACTCGTCGGGCAATTCGGCTTGCGGCGGCGGCGGGAATCCTTCGATGAGCGAGGCGGCCTGCGCCGTCTGACGGCAGTTGCGATTACCGGAGCCGTCGTCAACGACGAGGATCGCGGTGATGCGACGTCCGCCCAAGCCCGTCGAATCGACGGTGATGGTCGGCGTGTTTGCGCCGCTCATGATGCGCGCCGAGGGCGGGCTGACCGTCCAAGTGTAGTTGAGGCCGGATTGTCCCTGATAATCCACGTCTGCCGTAAAGGTAATGATGCTGCCGTCGCGGACGAGCGTCGGCGCGGAGACGTTGACCGGATATGGACACGGCACGACGGGCGGCGGCGGAATGCTGACGGTGCGCGGATTGTAGTTGAGATTGATGCAGTGGATGCGTCGGCTGACAACGTTGAAGGTTTGCCGCCAGGTGTTGCCGTTCGGGAACAGGATTTCCACCGTGTGCGGGCCGGGCGAAAGGGCAATCTGTCGTTTGGCTTCGGTGGTCGGGCCAGAGGGCGCACCGTCAATCACGACGGGATAGCCGCCCGGCGTGGTGGAGATTTCGATGCACCCGTCGTTGACATCGGTGATGCACGGTAAGTCGTTTCGTGTCACCTTTTTAGTCCGGTTTTGTGCCCCGGTCTCGCCGATTGGCAGAAGGCATGCGAGGAGCGCGAATCCGACCAAGATGGCGCGCAGACGCCGTGCGACAAAGGGGAGTGACGAAATGGCTGCCATGTGTGGATTCTCCGACATCAATTAGACTTCCGACGTGGTAACGGCTGTTTCATCACCCGATTGGTCGCCGTGCGTCGGGCGACGGCGGCGTGCGCGTGCGCCGAGCGCAAGCAGGCCGGAACCGAACAGAAGCAGCGTCGCAGGTTCAGGAATCGCGGGCGGAGGCTCGCAGTTCACCACGCATTCGGGTTCGCTACTGTCTTTCGAACAGATGCCGCTGACGCAGATAAGCGGAATGCCCGCCAAAAGCGGCCAGAGCGGGAAGCCGCCTCTGATGGCTGGAAGCGGAATCTCGCCGCAGTCGCAGACGGTTCCCTGAACGTCGCCCAAATCTACGGTCTGCACCTGTCCGGTCGGGCCTTGCGCGATGGGCGCGGTTTCGACCGTGATGGTGGAAGAAGAGTTGGCATCGGTGGAAGTCGTGGTCGCCGCGCCGCCGCTCTGCTGCGAGCCATTTTGCGCGTCCTGGGTGGTGCTGCCGGATGTGGAAGAGACACCGCTGGCGAGCGGCAATCTGCCGCTTTGCGAGATGTTACGCAGTCGCAGTTGCGTTCGAGAGCGTCCGTTTTGCCCGTCAACGATTGTTTGCACGACATCCCTGAACTGAATACTACCAGCGCGTACGGGTACTGCCATGACAAGCAAAACGCTGAGCATCATAGCAACTGGGCGAACAGCTTGATGCTTCATTTAGTGGTCGTCCTCCTTAGAATCCCTCAACATTGGCGCGAGAGCCGAAGCATTTACTGCTTGGTACGGGGATTCTCCTCCGGCACTTTTATTTGATAGCTCGTATTTAGATAGAGACAGTTCGACGAAAGATTCAGCCACTTTGCCTGCGCGACGCTTGGCGGTTGTGTTGAACGAGAGCGACACGTCTGTCCGGCCTTTCTCGCTCATCCCCGCCACATTGCTTCCGGCGTCGGGCTTACTGCCTTCTAATCTCAATATTTACGGGAAAAAACCCATCGGGCTTTTACATTGAATCAGAGACGCAGAATAGCGTGTGAATTCCAGTTTCGCGCGCCAATTTAACCCGCGCGGCGGGGTGGCTGTCAAGCCAAAAAAGGTTCGCCCTTTCGAGCGAACCCCTTTTTCTGCAAAAATTAAACCAACTGTCCGGTTTTTATTCACCGTCGCCCTGACCTGCGGCTTCGGCCTTCTGTTTTTCCTGCCGGAGCACGGCCTTGCGTGAGAGCTTGATTTTGTTGCCCTCTTTGCCGATGCACTTGACCATGATTTGCTGCCCTTCCTTGAGTTCGTCGCGAACGTCGCGGACACGATGTTCGGCGATTTCGGAGATATGCAGCAATCCGTCGGTGCCCGGAAAGATTTCCACGAATGCGCCGAAATCGACGATACGCGAAACGGTTCCGAGATATGTTTCGCCGATGTCGGCCTCTGCCGTCAGTCCGCGAATACGGTCAACGGCGGCTTGTGCGGCGGCGCTGTCGGCGGTGGCGATTGAGACCGTGCCGTCGTCTTCCACGTCGATTTTCGCGCCCGTCTCTTCGACGATGGAGCGAATCATCTTGCCGCCCGGCCCGATAACGTCGCGAATCTTGTCAGGATTAATCTTGATTTGAATGATTCGCGGCGCGTAAGGACTCATCGCCTCGCGCGGCGCGGCGAGTGCCTGCTCCATCACCGAAAGGATGTGCAGACGCCCTTTGCGCGCCTGTTCCAACGCTTCCGCCATGATTTGCGCGTTGATTCCGGCGATTTTGATGTCCATTTGGAGCGCCGTGATGCCGTCGCGCGTGCCCGCCACCTTGAAGTCCATGTCGCCGTAGTGGTCTTCTGCGCCCGCGATGTCGGAGAGAATCGCGTACTTGTTGCCCTCCATGACGAGTCCCATCGCCACGCCCGCGACCGAAGATTTAATCGGCACGCCCGCGTCCATCATCGAAAGGCTGCCGCCGCAGACGGTCGCCATCGAACTAGAGCCGTTCGACTCCGTGATGTCAGAGACGATGCGGAGCGAATAGGGAAACTCCGACTCGTCGGGCAAAACGGCGTCGAGCGCGCGGCGCGCGAGCGCCCCGTGGCCGATTTCGCGGCGACCGGGCGAACCAAAACGCCCGACCTCGCCCACAGAGAACGAAGGAAAGTTGTAATGCAGGAGGAAGCGACGTTTGACCTCGCCCATTTCGAGGTCGTCCATAAACTGTTCGTCCTCTTTCGTGCCGAGCGTCGTGGTGACGATGGCCTGCGTCTCGCCGCGCGTAAATAGTGCCGAGCCGTGGACGCGTGGCAGCCAACTGACTTCGCAATCAATCGCACGAATCTCCGAAAAACGGCGACCGTCGGGGCGTCGGCGTTTGTTGAGAATATCGTCGCGGAAAATCTTCTCTTTCAAGTGGTCGAAGACTTTTTTCGCCATCTGGCGTTGTTCGGGCTGGTCTTCCGGGTAGGATTCGACAACCTCTTTCTTCAAGGCATCGACGCCCGCATAAGAAGCGATTTTGCCCTGCTCCTCTGTGTTGAGCGCGGCGAGCAGTCGCTCCGAGTAGTTGCGTTCAATCTCGCCGAGCATCTCATCGTTCAAGACGGGCGCAACGACCGGACGTTTCTCGATTTCCAGAGCCTTATAGAGTTCCTTCTGCCAGCGACAGAGACGGTTAATCTCCTTGTGCGCGAGCATCAGTGCCTCGACCATGATTTCTTCCGAGACTTCCTTCGCGCCCGCTTCGACCATCGTAATGGCCTCTTCCGTTCCGGCGACGATTAAGTTCAGACGCGATTCGCGCACTTCGTCGTAGGTCGGGTTGATGATGTAGCGACCGTCAATCAGTCCGATGCGGACGCCCGCAATCGGGTTCGGAAACGGAATGTCTGAGAGATAGAGCGCGCAGGATGCGCCGGTGATGGCGATAACGTCGGGGTCGTTGTCGGGGTCGGCGGAGATGACGGAGGCGATGACCTGTGTTTCGTTGCGATAGCCTTCGGTAAAGAGTGGACGACAGGGGCGGTCAATCATGCGGCTGGTTAAGATTTCCTTTTCGTTGGGTCGCCCTTCGCGCCGGAAATAGTTACCGGGGATGCGCCCCGCCGCGTAGTTGTGCTCGCGGTATTCGACCGTGAGCGGGAAGAAATCTATGCCCTCGCGCGGAGTCTGTGCGCCGACGGCGGCGACCAGGAGCATCGTATCGCCGTAGCGGACGACGACCGAGCCATCGGCCTGTTTGGCGACGCGCCCCGTTTCGACGGAGAGTTCGCGGTCGCCGACCTTGATTGATTCTTTAAGATATTTTCTTTCTGGCATGACGTTTCAGTCTCCTTCGGACGCTCCACTTCGACGAGGGGCACGGCGTCTCATCCGCCGCACGCGTCCGGCAATGTTGTTTTTAATCCAGCACGATTGCCGGGCGACGGCGCTTACGTGAGAGGCGCGTCGCCCGATACTACTGCCGGAAAGTTGTCAAAAAAAGGCGGCGCAAAGGCCTCAGACGTGAAGCATCAGCGCCGCCGATTCGCGTACCCTGTTGGTTCTCCGGCGTCCGCCTGCGGGAAGTCGTGCGCCGTCACGTTCGGCACTTTCCGCAAGTTTTACAAAAGACGCGGGGTGATGTGAAAGAGGCTCGCCGAGCCTCATGTGGTTGACATGCAAACTCTTCACTAGAGTCCTCGCCTGCTCCGCTTAGCGACGCAAGCCAAGACGTGTGATGAGTCCGTGATAACTTTCAATATCTCGACGCTTGAGATAATCGAGCAGACTCCTGCGCTGCGAGACCATCTTGAGCAGTCCGCGCCGCGAGTGGTTGTCTTTCTTGTGTGTTTTGAAATGTTCCGTGAGTTCGTTGATACGCTGCGTGAGCAACGCGACTTGCACCTGCGGCGACCCCGTATCACCCTCATGCGTACGATATTCGCCAACGATTCTTTCCTTCACTTCTCTTGCTAATGACACTGTTCTTGATGGCCCTCCCAGACCGCAGTCCGCCTGTATCCACAGGCAACCGCTAGAGTTATTGAAAAACACGACGAATTTAACACGCCCCTCGCCCGACTGTCCACCCGCCGAATTGCGGAATGCGGATTGAAAAGCAAAAGCCGGAAGTCAGGAGTCGGTAGTTAGAAGAAAAACTTCGCTTGACACGCTCGCTAACAGTCTCGTTTCTTTATTCCGGTTTCTGACTTCATGCTGGCTTCTGACTTCTGCATCTTGAATTCCGGTTCAGCAAATCCGCAATCCGAAATCCGCATTCTGCAATGAGAACGTTCCGCAATTGTTGTGATACCATGCCGCCGGAGTTCATCCCCTAGAAAAAGGAAGACTTATTGTGTCGGACAAAGCACGGATTGCGGTTGTCGGCGGTGGTTTTGGCGGGCTGTTTACGGCGCTCGGTCTCGCGAAGGCGGGCGAAGTGACGTTGATTAGCAATGAAGACCATTTCCTGTTTGCGCCGATGCTGTACGAGTACATGAGCGGCGAGGTGGAGGCGTGGCACATTGCGCCGCATTACAGCGAATTGTTGGACGAACGCATCAACTTTATTCAGGGCGCGGTGACGGAGGTCGATTTCGCGTCGCGCGAGGTTGTGGTGGCGGGTCGTCTGCGTCGTCTCGGTTACGATTATCTGGTGCTGTCGCTCGGTGGTGTGACGAATTACTGGGGCATCGAAGGCGCGGACAAGTATGCGATGCCCTTTCGTAAAATCAGGCACGCCGACGCGTTGCGCCAACGCATGATTGACGTGCTCGACCACATTCAGCCCGACGCCGCGCCACAGGATGCGCGTTCTGCGGCGACGTTTGCCATCGTCGGCGCGGGCGCGAGCGGCGTCGAACTGGCGACCAAGATGTCAGACCTCTTGCGTGACGCTTTCGCGCGGCGCGGTCTGCGCGGCGAGCCGCGCGTGCTGATTTTGGAGATGGGTAACGGTGTCGTCCCCGGCATGGACGCGGAGATTCGCGGGGTGGTTGAAAAGGCTCTGGCCGATGCGCGCGTCGAGATTCACACAGGGACGCGCGTTAAGCGTGTTATGCCGGACGGCGTGGTGTTCGAGCACGGCGGCGCGGAGACGGAAGTGCGCGCGTCGGCGGTGGTCTGGACGGCGGGCGTGCGCGTCAATCCTCTGATTGAAAAATTGGATATTGAAAAAGACCGACGCGGCCTCGTCGTCGTCGAGCCGACGCTTCAAGTGCGCGGCCACGCCGAAGTCTTCGCGCTCGGTGATATTGCTCTCTTTCCAGATGTCGTGCCGACCCTGACCGGCACGGCGCAACTCGCCTTGCAGCAATCCGACCTCGTTGCCAGCAACGTCCAAGCGTTGATTGACGGGAGCGTGCCCGCCGCGCGTCAGTTCGTCGAACTCGGCGAAGCCGTCAGTCTCGGTACGAGTAACGCGGCGGCGCTCGTCAGCGGTCGCGTCATCGACGGCGCACTCGCACGTCAGGCACGTTTTGCCCTCTACACCTCGCGCCTCCCCACATGGCAACACCGCCTCCGCGTCGGCGCAAGCTGGTTCTTCGGCGGCACCACCCCACGCCCACTCGGACTGTAAGAACTGCGGAATGCGGATTTTGGATTGCGGATTGAAAAAGACACTGGCTTTTAATCAACAATCCGAAATCCGCATTCCGCAATTGACTATGGCACGCTTCGTGCTAGAAGCTTCTGCGGATGGGGCGTGGGTGCAACGTTTGTGCCGCGCTGGCACATAACGCTCAGGCTTAACGCCCGCCCCCGTCCCGTTTTGCCCCAGTGATAGCTCACCGTCCTCGTTCACACAGGCCACACTGACAGGGCACGCTCGATGAAAAATTCGGTCATTATCATTTCCTGACATCTCATGTCGTTTGCTCTCCACGAAAAATCGTTCGCCATCCTCCCGCCCGGTACGACTAGCGCAACACCGCAGCCGACGCCGGAGAATTACGACCGTTACATCCTCATCGTTGATGACGAGGAACCGGTGCGGAGCCTCTTCGCCGAATTTTTGAGCAGCCGCTACACATGCGCGGCTGCCGCCAACGCCGAAGAAGCCCTCGCCTATCTCGCGCGCGACCCTTACGCGCTCGTCGTTACGGATGTCAACATGCCGGGTTTAAGCGGCGTCGAACTCCTGCGGCAGATTATCAAACGTTACCCGGACACGGCGGTCATCATGGTTTCGGGCGTTGACCGCACGCAGCGCGTGCTCGATGCCGTGCGACTCGGCGCGTTCGATTACCTGATTAAGCCCTGCGAACTCGACACGCTCGAACTCTGCGTCGAACGCGCTCTCGAACGTCGTGCGCTCCTGCGCGACGCGCGACGCTACAAACACGACCTTGAGCAACGCAACGTCGAACTAGCCTTCCGCAAAGCCGAACTCGAACGCCTTCAAGCGCAGATTGTGCACAGCGAAAAGATGGCGAGTTTAGGCCAGCTCGCCGCCGGAATCGCGCACGAACTCAACAACCCCGCCGGATTCATCTACGGCAATATGGAACTCCTCGCCGAATCGGTCGGCGGACTCGAACAACTCCTCGCGCTCTACGACGGCGCGAGTCTTTCACCCGAACTCACCGCGAAGGTTAGCGCGGTCAAGCGTCAGGTCGGTTATGAAAGTTCGCTCAAAGAGATGTCATCCATCATCTCCGATTGCTTCGAGGGCGCGGCGCGCATCCGCGATGTCGTCCAAAACTTACGCACCTTCTCGCGTCTGGACGAGGCCGAATTCAAGAAGATTGATATTCACGAAGGCATCGACTCGACCATCCGACTCCTCTCGCGCTACTACTCGCAAGGCCATATCACGCTCGAACGCCAATACGGCAACATCCCTCACGTCGATTGTTATGCGGGTCAACTCAATCAAGTCTGGATGAATCTTCTCGTCAACGCGGCGCAGGCCGTCGCCGCTAAAGGCGGGCGCGTGCGCGTCTCGACGCAACTTCGCAGCGCCAAAGTCATCGTCCAAATCAGCGACACCGGACACGGCATCGCGCCCGAACATTTGAAGAAAATCTTCGATCCATTCTTCACCACCAAGCCGGTCGGCGAAGGCACGGGGCTAGGACTCTCCATCTCCTACAGCATCGTGCAGCGACACGGCGGCTTGATTACCGTCGCCAGCGAACCTCACCGTGGCACGACCTTCACCATCGTGCTGCCCGTCAACGCCAAAGAACTCATGCAGAGGCGTTGATGTCAAAGGCGATCTTTTACCGGCGCACTTACGCGAGCGCGCTTCCTCACAATTTTTTCTCACAGGAGTGTTTTCTTGAGTATGACTTACAAGATCATGGTGGTTGACGACGAACCCGCCAACCTCCGTCTGCTTGAAAGACTTTTCCGACGCGACTATGAAGTCCTCACCGCCGCGTCGGGTGCCGAAGCCCTGCGTCTCCTCGAACAGCATAACGTCGCGCTCCTCATCACAGACCAACGTATGCCCGGCATGACGGGCATCGAATTGCTGAAACGCACGGCCACGCTCCGCCCGCACATGGTTCGCATGATTCTCACCGGATATACCGATGTCACATCCGTCGTCGAAGCCATCAACTGCGGGCAGGTTTATCAGTACGTCACGAAGCCGTGGAACAACGAAGAGTTGCGCCTCACGGCGAGCCGCGCGCTCGAACACTATGAAACGAACCGCGCGCGTTACGAACTCGCCTTCGCCAATCAACGCCTTACTACGCAACTTCAAGAGATGTCACGCGGCTTCGTGCGTGCTATCGCCGACGCGCTCGAAGCCAAAGACGAACACATCCACGGACACGCGCGCCGCGTCAGTGGTTACGCCGTCTCCATCGGTCGTCGCATGGGGTTAGACGCCGCCTCGCTCGAACAACTCTCGCTCGCAGCCTTCCTCCACGACATCGGCAAAATCGGCACGCCCGACCACATCCTGCTCAAACCCGCGCCGCTCTCCGACGAAGAACGCGAAGCCATGCAACTTCATTCCGAGCGCGGCGCACGCATGCTCGCCGGAATTCCTGAGATGGGCGACATCGCCGCCGCCGTCCGGCATCATCACGAACACTACGACGGCACGGGTTACCCCGAAGGCTTGGGCGGCGAACTCATTCCGCTCTGGTCGCGCATCATCCACGTCGCAGACGCTTACGACGCTATGACCAGCCCGCGTCCCTTCCGCAAGGCGAGCGACCACGAAGCCGCCCTCGAAGTTCTCGAACGCGCCGCCGGACATAATTTCGACCCCAAGGTGGTGCAGGCGTTCGGCGAACTCGAAGCTTTGGCCTCGATTCGGCGTCGGATTGCGCCCGAAGTCTGGGGCGCGCAGATGCTCGCGGGCGCGTTCACGCTCGAAGAACACCGGCTTACTTTTGAAGAATTGCTACGCGAAGTCGAAGCCTCGCAGGTGCTCGCCGCGTGCGTGCTCAGGCAGGCCAATACGCAGTTCAATCATCCTCCGACGGCGAAGATTCATGAAGCCGCTGCGCGTCTCGGCGAAGCGCGTCTGCGCGCCATCGTTTCGCGCATGGGCTTGCATGAGCGCGACGATTACGACGCCGCGCAAAACTGGCAACACTCGTTGCGCGCAGGCATGGCGGCGCGTCTGCTCGCCGAACGTACGCACATCATCGACCCCGACGCCGCCTACATGCTCGGACTCTTGCACGACGTTGGCGAAGGTTTGCTCCGCGCACTCTTCCCCGACGAGATAGAAGCCATGCGCGGACTCGACGAAGATGCACGCATCGAAGAGGAAGTCGCACTCTTCGGCGTAGACCATGCTCAGGTCGGCCAATGGGTGCTCGAATCGTGCGGACTGCCACACACGCTTACCTCCATCGTGCAGACGCATCACGATTGCATGCGTATCAACACGCCCGCCGCGCTCCTGCTACACGTCGCCGACGCCATCGCGCACGCCGACACACCCTACAAAGTCTCCGCGCTCGACCCGCTCGGCTCCGACCGTCTCGCCATGCTCGGCCTCAGTCGCCTCGACCTCGCCGACCTCCACACGCGCACCACCACCGCCATCGAACCGCAACTCGCCACCATGCACTAAAGCAAACGGCATTTGCCTCTCGCGGTATGTTCTTAACGAACCAACAATTCTTACACGACCACCGATAGTTATATTCCCCTCACCGTTCATTCCAATTCATACCAAAATCGAAATCCCGCGTTGAAGTTCAAATCTTTCAACGCGGGATTCTGATTTTGAATTTTGAATTTTTAACTTACACCGTCGCTGCTTCACACGAATCGAGCACGGGCGCTTCCGTCTCTTCAACGGCGGCGTCCGCATCTTCGCCCAGATAGGGACGCCCCGCCTTGACGGCTTCAAAGTATTCGCTGATGCGGTCGAGGATTTCGTTGACTTCGTGTGAATGATAGATGGCGGTGCGGAAACGCGCTCCGCCGACGAGGCCGCGCGTGAACTGCCCCGCCAGTTGTTTCATGCGACCGATGGCAGGCAACTCCGGCATGTCGGCGCGCAGCAAATCGAAATATTCAAGCAGCACTTGTCGTTTATCTTCGAGCGACGGCTCGAAGGGCGTGCGCCCCGCCATCGCATCTTCAATCTGACGAAAAATCCACGGGTTCGCCATCGCGCCGCGACCGATGAGCACTCCGTCGCAACCCGTTTCGCGCCAACGCGCAAACGCATCTTCCACCGTCAACACGTCGCCGCTGCCAGACACCGGAATCTTCACCGCCTCTTTAATCTGTCGCACTAAATCCCAATCGGCGCGTCCCTTGTAGGCCTGTTCTTTGGTGCGACCGTGCAACGCGATGTGCTCGACGCCGCAGGCTTCGGCCAACTTTGCCGTCTCGACGGCGTTAATGTGATTGTCGTAGTAGCCCGCGCGAATCTTAATCGTCAGAGGAATCTTGATGGCTTTTTTGATTTCGGTCAGAATCGTTTTCAGACGTTCGTGGTCGCGCAGCAACCCCGACCCGCCACCGTGCTTGACGACCTTCGGCGCAGGACAACCGCAGTTCACGTCGAGAATATCCGCGCCGACTTCCTCCGCCATCTCCGCTGCCATCCGCATCCTCTCGGCCTGCCCGCCAAAGATTTGCACCGCGAACGGGCGTTCGTAATCGAAGAAGCGCATCTGTCGCTTCGCCTTCGGATTGTTGCGCGTCAACCCTTCGACCGAAATAAACTCCGAGACGGTCAGACCAATCCCGCCGCGCCGCTTCAACAAACAACGAAATGCCACGTCCGTCACGCCCGCCATCGGCGACAGCACCAACGGCGGACTAATCTCAACGTCTCGAATCTTAAAGGCTTTCATCTTCAAATCAATTCAACAGGAAGGACAGGATAAAAGCGGACAGGATAAACAGGATGCGAAGAAGGGGCGAAAAGTGAATGGGAGAGGAAAGACACGGCTCGGTGCTTCTTCCCTTGCCCCGTTTACCTATTTCCCTTTTTCCCTGCGTTGTGTTTTATCCCGCCCATACTGCACGTCTTTATCCCGTCTATCCTGTTAATATTTCTTACTATTTACGCAACTCGACGCCGGTGGCGAGGAAGGTTATCTCGTTGGCCGTGCCGTCGTCGTTGCGTTTAATCTTCGCGCCGTCGCTTTCGTAATGGTCAGCGTCCTCTTTGCTCAAAACATTGACGCTGAATTCGCCCTCGGCGCGTGCCCTGTAACCGCTCGATTTGAAGGGCACGAAAAAGCCGTGGTCTTTGAATGTCACGCGCACGCCCGCTGCGCCCTTCTCCGGCGCGAGTTCCATCCAGCAGCCCTGCTTCTGGCAGACGCGCTCCACCACGCCTTCGACCACGACCTGCTTGCCAGCATACTTCTGCGGTTCCTTCAACACGTCGGCAAACTTGACCGACGGCGACGTGCCAATCGCCGCGCCGCGTATGATGGGGTCGCCGCTCATGTCGGTCTGCTGCCGCGACACGTCCTGTTTATCTTTGTCGGTGGGTTTATCCTTGTCATGTTTCTGCGCGCCGTGTTTATGCGACGCGTCGTGTTTATGCTGCGCCTCCTGCGCGGCGGCAGTTAAGGCGGTCGTCGCGGACAACGCGGCGACGAGAAACGTGGAAACAAATATTTTCTTCATAAGCGTGACGGGGTTTACTCTCTTTCGGTTAAAATATCAGAGCATCAAACGTCTCTGCACGGGCATCAGATTATAGCAATGCGACTCAAACTACTACAAAGCCTCGGCATCTTCTGGACGCTTCTCTACGCCGCTTTCGTCATCTGGCTCTACGCCGCCGCTCCGCAGACGGTCGGCGAAGTAGCGCGTGTGGCGAGCGTCGCCGCCGGAACCTACGAGATTGACCGCGCACGATTCGACGCCGCACGCGAACTGTTCCTGCGCGAACAATACCGCGCCGCACGCGACGAATGGCTCCGCGCCGACCCCGCGCGCCGCGACCCGCAGACGCAGTTCTACGTCGCCTACGCCTTCTATCGTGAAGGCTGGGGACGCGTCTACAAAGACGACGCGCTCTTTCGTCAGGGACTCGAAACCGTCAACCACGCCATCAGCCTCGCTCCCGCAACCACGCTCACCGTCGAAGACGCTGAATTGAAAATCCACTCCGCCGCCGAACTCAAAGCCGAACTCGAACAAGGTCTGGAACGCGACTGGAACGACTTCAATCCGCTCAAAGTTCTCCGTGAACGTAAATGACAGATAATCGTGCAAAGAATCGCGCGCTTGTGCAGTATCTTTTGCTGCCGACGATTTTTCTGACGGTAACGCTGCTCGGCGGCTTTCGCGTCAACGCCGATGCGAATCCCGCGCAGCACGGGGCTTTTAGTTTCATCGCGCCGCCGCTCGTCACGCTGCTGCTGGCCGTCGTGCTGATGCTGCTTTTTGTGCGCGGCCATCTCGTAGAGTTCGGGCGTTGGTTGTCGGGCGCGCATCACCCGCTCGCCAACGTTGCCAACGCGCTCACACTCGCCACACTCTTTTTCGCGTCCGCGCAGACTTTCAATAGCGTGCTGCCCGAAGCGGGGCTGCTGCGCTGGATGTTCTCATTCTTTTTTCTCTGGACGCTGTGGAACAATCTGTTCTCGACGTTCGACGCGCGCAGACTCCTGCGGAGTCTCGCCGTATTGTTCGGCACCGCGTTTGTCATCAAGCACATGCTTCTGGCGAGTCTCTACGCGCCCGACGGCGGTTGGTTGAAACGCATCGCGGGCACGCTGCTCGAAGGCGCGACGCTCGGCACGCTCGACGCTCAGGCGTTTGCGCCCGCCAACGGCTACGTCTCATTTTTCACCATCGCGCTCTACGTTGCGGGTCTCGTCCTGCTGCCCAACGCGCCGCCGTTTGAAGAATCTGTCGCCGTGAATCAGGCGGACGAATTCGTCGAAGCCTTCCGGCAACTACCGACCGACGAGCAATTGTCTGTGCGTGAAGCGATTGGTGCGGAACATCAAACGCGTCTGATTGAGACGGACAGACGGGAAACCTACGTCGAAGATTGAAGCCATCGCCGACCGAAGCGAGAGAAGATTCTAGCGTGAAAGACGGAAGCGGCAGCCTGACAAGACGAAACTTGTTCGTCCATCGGGCTGCCGCTTCATTTCTGAGCGTTAGCTTTGCGCCGCTTCGTTTGCGTGTTTGCAGCTATGTTTCTGCGTCTACCAGTTTCTTTTGTGTCTACCAGTTGACGACGAGTTCATCCGACGCCTGCCAGACGGGAACGTCCTCGCGTATCGCCGCACGATGGAGGCGTTCGGGTTCGGCGAGAAGCCGTCCGGCTCCGAGCGCGACGGAGGCGAGCGGGTCGTCGGCGATGGCGACGTGCAATTTCAACTCGTTCTTCAAACGCTCGTCCATGCCGTGCAGGAGTGCGCCGCCGCCCGTCAGGATGAGTCCTGTTTGATAGATGTCTGCCGTCACGTCGGGCTTGGATTCCTCAATCGCGCGACGCGCGCCCGCGACGATTTCCGACAACACAGGCTCAAGCGCCTCGCGTACCTCGTCCGAACTAATCTCGACCGCTTTCGCTAATCCATCGATCAACTGCTTACCGACGACTTCCATGCGACGCGCCTCCAACTTTTTGCCGTCGCTGCCGTGGCTGTCGCCCGTTGTGCCTAGTTCCTTCTTGACCTGTTCGGCGGTGCGTTCGCCGAGTTGCATCTCATACTTGTTGCGTACGTAATCGCGTATGGCTTCGTCCATCGCGTTGCCCGCGACGGGCAGGCTAGTTGACGAGACGACCGCGCCCGAAGCGATGATGGCGATGTTGGTTGTGCCGCCGCCGATGTCCACGACGAGGTGTGCGCGTTCGTCGTCCCAACTGAGTCCCGCGCCGAGCGCGGCGGCGAGTCCACCGTCAACCAAATCGACGCGCGTCGCCTTAACGCTGCGCGCCGCTTCCCTCACCGAACGTTGCTCAATCGGCGTGCTCGAACCCGGCACACCGATAACCATGTGGCTCCGACGCTTGACGTGATGATTGCCCTGCACGCGGCTGATGAAGGCGGCGAGCATTTTTTCCGCCGCGTCGAAATTATCAATCGAGCCGCCACGAATCGGACGATAGACTTCCGTGTCGTGCGGCTCGCGCCCCAAGAGTTTGTAAGCCTCCGCGCCGACTTCGAGCACCTCGCCCGTGTATTTGTTAATCGCGACCGCCGAAGGTTCGTTCAGGACGACGCCGCGTTCCGGCGCATAAATCAGCGTGTTGACGGTGCCGAGGTCGATGCCGAGGTCGTCCGTAAAAAAGTTACCCAGAAGGTTCATAAAAAATTTCCTTGTCTCGACTGTCAGTAAATGGCGTACGAGGATTGAGCCGCACGTCGAGTTCGTAAATCTTCGGGGCAAATCTTGTACCAACTGAACCGCCGAAATCTATCGGCTGATTTTCAAGTGAAACGACGAAAGGCGTTTTATTTTCAGACACTCAGGCGCGAATAAATCGTTCTAAGCGGCTGAAAGGCGAACGGCAGGCTGACCGAGTTTGAACGAGTGGGCGGAGAGGCTTGACGACTGTAAGGCGACGGACGAGGCGCAAGGAAGCGACGGAGGGTGTCGAATTAATCCGCTAGAGGGTCGCGTTCAAGGCGCGTGTCGCTCAGGATTTCGTAGAGGCCGGATGCTTCGGCGCGTGCGGTCTGTTTGGAAGTGGGAACGGCGAGGACACGCACTGTCAGCAGGCGTTCACGACGACGGACGGCAATTTCGTCTCCGGCGCGCACCGTCCGCGCCGAACGCGCCGCCACGCCGTTGACCAGCACCGCTCCCGCCTCGCACAACTCCTGCGCCAACGTGCGCCGCACCACCAGACGGCTTGCTCGCAAGAATTGGTCTAGACGCATAAAGGCGATAAATGGCGGATGGTAAATGGTAAATGGTGAATAGGAAGAACTGGTCTTATCTATTCACCATTCGCCATTTACCATTTACCAGTTTTCAGTTTTTCTTCTCGGTCGAATTTTTGTTGGCTGGCGCGGCCTGTTTGCTGGCGGTTGACTGGCTCGCGGTTTGGAGCAGGGGCGCGACCAACGCTTCGTAATCCTTCGCGAGTTTGATGTAGGCGTCCTTGCGGAGAGTGTGTAGATATTCGATGCGCTCTTTCTCGCTGCGCTCCTGTGTCATCGCGCTCCGCACGCGTTGATCGTCGTAGGCCGCTTCGCCCGACGCCGTGCGGTCGTCAACGCGCAGGATTTGGATTCCTTCGTCGAGTTTGAGCGGGTCGCTGACGCCGCCTTTCGGCGTCGTCTTGATGGCGTCGGCGATGTCCTGTCGAAGATTGGGAACCTCGAAACGCCCGACCTTGCCCTTCGTCTGCGCGCCGACGCGCACGCCGTCCTGCTCGCGTTCGGAGTGGGTCGCGGCGAGTTGACCGAAGTCTGCGCCGCCGCGCGCCTGTGCGATGATTTGCGCGGCGCGTGCGCGCACTTCGCCTTCCGGCTTGCCCGCGAGGCTCAGGTATATTTCCGAGAGTTCGACGCTCTCAGGCTTGGCGAATTTCGCGCGGTTCGCTTCGTAATACTTCCGCACTTCTTCGTCCGTCAAACCGTAATAAATCTTGGCATCAACTTCGCGCTGAACCACCGCCTGACGCGTGAATTGCACGCGCAACGTCTGTCGAATCTCCGTCGGGTCGAGTCCGGCCTTGCGTAGTTCGGAGTCGAGTTCTTCGATGGTTTTGATGTTCTGCGATTTGGCGACGCGCAGCATTTCGCGGTTGACTTCCGCCTCGACATCCTCCGTCAAACGCGGCAACTCCTTGCCCTTCTGCATCATGAGTTGTTCGTCAATCAAATTGGCGATGACGCGCGCGCGATTCTTCTCCACTTCGGCCTGCGCCTCGCCTTCCGGCATCCCGCGCTGCTTGAGCGCCTCGACGGCGTTTCGCATCTCGCGCTTCAACATCGAAAGCGTCACCACGTCTGTGTTGACCTGCGCGATAACTTCGTCAACCACCACGGGCACGCCCTCTTCCTGAGCCAACGCCGGAGACGATGCTACTACTGTCAACAGCAACGCGGCGAAGGCGCTTGTCCAGATGCGTGCGAAAAATTTCGATTTCACAGATTTACTCCTTTAATCCAACGAGACCGGACACGTCGCCGGTCAATTATGAAGATTTAACAGACATTCCAAATTGGAGCGGTCAAGAAGCGACGGACGACGTGCACGTTTTTGTGTGCGTGGTCGTCTATCTCGAATCGACAACGGGGAAGGCGAAAACCGTAGTGACGCTCTTGCAGCAAAACTTCCATCCAAATCAAACGATACATTTTAGTCTGCAATGCTGATTTCCAGCAACAGCCCGTGCGCGGTTTCAATCACGCGCTCGGCTTCGTCCTCACTGAGTTCGACTCGCAAAACCCCGCTCGGCGCAAACGTCGCGCCCTCGCGTCGCCCGACCAAAGCCAGCAGTTTTTCCGGCGCAACACGCGCCCTTTCGCTCAACTTGACGGCCACGCCCGCCGTCGTCCGGTCAACCGAGACGACGCCCAGAGACTCTGCCAGCCGACGCAGACGCGCATACTGAAAAAGTCGCTCGACCGATTCGGGGATACGCCCGTAGCGGTCTTCGGTCTCGGCGCGAATCGCCCTCAGCGTCTCGTCGTCGCGCGCCGAAGCGATGCGCTTGTACGTCCTGAGTCGCTGCCCCATGTCCGAGATATAGTCCTCCGAGATGGCGACATCGACCGCGAGATTCAACGATACGGACGCTTCATCCTCCACATCTTCGCCGCGCAATTCCGCGACGGTGCGTTCGAGCATCTGCGTGTAGAGGTCGAAGCCGAGCGCGTCCATGTGGCCGGACTGCTGACCGCCGAGCAGGTTTCCCGCGCCGCGCAACTCCAAATCCAACGCCGCCACGCGAAAGCCCGCGCCCAAATCCGAAAACTCACGAATCGCCGCGAGTCGTCTGCGCGCAATCGGCGTCAGGGTCAACTCGGACGGAATCAGTAAGTAGGCGTAGGCGCGTCGGCTGGAACGCCCGACGCGACCGCGCAACTGGTAAAGCTGCGCGAGGCCGTAGTGGTCGGCTCGATTTATGATGATTGTGTTGGCGCGCGGGATGTCTATGCCGTTTTCGATAATGGTGGTGGCGACCAGTACGTCGTACTTGTAGGCGACGAAATCGAGCATCGCCTGTTCCATCTCTTTCTCGTTCATCTGCCCGTGCGCGTAGTTGACGCGCGCCTGCGGCACGAGTCGCTGGACGAGCGCCGCGATGGTGTCAATCGTCTCGACGCGATTGTGGATGAAGAAGACCTGCCCGCCGCGCCCCAATTCCAACTCAATCGCCGACTTAATCACCGACTCGGAAAACTGTACGACCTGCGTCTGAATCGCCAGACGGTCGCGCGGCGGCGTCTCAATCACAGACATGTCGCGCAAGCCCATCAGCGACATATTGAGCGTGCGCGGAATCGGCGTCGCCGACAGAGTGAGCACGTCCACGCGTTTCTTCAACTGCTTGAGACGTTCCTTGTGCGCCACGCCGAAACGTTGTTCCTCGTCCACGACGACCACGCCCAAATCACGAAACTTGATGTCCTTCGATAGAATCCGGTGCGTGCCGATGATGATGTCCACCTCGCCCGCCTCGACGCGACGCACCACCTCCTTCTGCTCCTTCAGCGTGCGAAACCTTGAGAGCAAATCTATCGTTACGGGGAACGCCGCGAAGCGTGCGCGAAACGTCTCAAAGTGCTGATAGGCGAGCACCGTGGTCGGCGTCAAAACGGCGACCTGCTTCGAGTCCATCACGGCCTTGAATGCGGCGCGCATCGCCACTTCCGTCTTGCCGTAGCCGACATCGCCGCACAGCAGTCTATCCATCGGCAAGGTCTGCTCCATGTCGCGCTTCACGTCTTCAATCGCCGTCTCCTGGTCGGGCGTCGGCACAAACTCGAACGCCTCCTCAAACTCCCTCTGCCACGGGCTGTCGCCCGAGAACGCGTAACCCTGCACAAGTTTCCGCTCGGCATAGAGACGCAAAAGCTCGTCTGCCATGTCGCGCATCGCGCGTTTGGCTTTGGCCTTCGTCTTCTGCCAACCGAGTCCGCCGAGGCGGTCGAGCGTCGGCTCATGCCCCTCTGCGCTCGAATAACGCTGCACCAAGTCGAGCCGTTCGACGGGCACGTACAACTTCGCATCCTCGGCGTAGTAGAGCAGCATGAACTCGCCCGTGCGGTCGCCGAGTTCGAGCGTCTGCAAACCGCCGAAACGCGCGATGCCGTGGTCGATGTGGACGACGTAATCGTTGACTTTGAGGTCGCGGAAGTCGGATAGAAAGGCTGCTGTTTTGGATTTACGCCGACGCGCCGACGCCGTTGTTGCCGCGCCCGTGCCCGGCGCGCGACGTTCGACCGTGCCGTCGTTGGCTTCGTCAAACAGTTCGTTTTCGACGTGCACGACGAGTCCAGCGTCCGGCAACTCGAAGCCGCCCGATAGTCGCCCCACCGTCACAATCGCCGCGAAATCTTCCGCCGACGCGCCGCTCTCGCCCGCCTGCACGACGCGCGACCGGACGTTGTAATCCGTCAAAACTTCCCCGATGCGTTCGGCCACGCCCGCGCTCGGCATCGCCAGAAGCGTCAACTCCTCGCGCTCCTCGCGCCGACGCCGCACGTCTTCCGCCAACTCCGGTATCCGACCGTGATAACGACGAGCCGCGTGCGAACGCCACTCGACCTCCGGCGCGCTCTCCACCGCCGGAAACAGAAACAGAGGCTTCGCCAACGGACGCGCGCGTCCAATCTCGACCGAAGGGTCTTCGGCTTCCGCCACAAACCTCTCATCCAACACGCCCGCCACGCGCCCCAACGCGCGAAACTCCACGCGCCGCATCCCCTCCACCGACGCGCGCAACTCGTCGGTCGTCAGATAAAGTTCTTCGGGCTTGAGACCAATCTCGCCCGCGCTCTCGTTCTCCGCAAAACGCCCCGACAGTTGTACATAAAACTGACTGAGATGTCCGTCAATCGCGCCCGGCTCGTCCACGACCAACACCGCATCGCGCAGGTAATCAAACGCGTTCGCCTGCGTGTTGTGCACCAATCCGATGAGCCATTCCCAACCCGCGAACGTCTCGCCCTCGTCCGCATAGACCGTCCTGTCCTTCAACGCACGCGCACGCGCCTCGTCCTCGCCCCAACGCTCGCGCGCTGCCTCCGCCCACAGACGAAAATCGTCCGCGCCCACCGCCAACTCACGCATCGGCACGATTTCCGCTTCCTTCAACTGCCCCGTAGAAAGTTGCGTCTCGGCGTCGAAACTGCGAATCGAATCAACCGTGTCGCCAAAAAACTCCACGCGCACTGGCGCGTCGTGCCCCGGCGACCACACATCCAGAATCCCGCCGCGCAAAGAAAACTCGCCCACCGCGCCGACAGGGTCTTCGCGCACGTAGCCGGAAGCGAGCAACAATTCCACCAGACGTTCCGGCGCAAAATCCTCATCGCGCCTCAAGACCGCGCCCGCACGCACAATCTGCTCCGGCGTCACCGTCCGCCGCACCAATGCACGCGACGACAACAACACAAAACTCCCACGCCCACGCGCCAACCGCCACAACGTCAGCGCACGACGCTCCAAAGTCTCCGCGTGTGGCGACGCGCCCGCATACGGGTCGCTCTCCGAAGCAGGCAACGTCAACACACCCTCGCCGCCACGCGCGTCTTCATCCAGACCCTTGCGCCTGAGCGCCCCGCTCCAAAAAGATAAATCGCGCTCCCACGCCTCCAACTCGCGGTTCGACTGCAACAACACCGCCAGCCGCACGCCCGTCTCGCGCTGCAACGCCGCCAACACCAACGCACGCGCCGACGCCGACACCAGCCCGCCGAGCGACACCACACGTGCCCCGCCGCGCACCTCCGCCAACACGCGCGCAAACTCCGCGCTCTCCGTCACACGCCGCAAAACACCCTGCAAAACCGGAATCGCTTCAACTGTACTCATAATTTCTTCAACACTCGGAATTCATAGGACGGACAGGATGAACTGCGGACAGGAGAGACATGAGAAGAAGGAACAAAAGGGGAAATGGCGAAGTGGTTAAGCGGAAAAGACAAAAATTTGTTCATATTCCATTTCCCGTTCACCCATCTTCCCTTTTCCATCAGTTGTTTTTAATCCTGTCCATCCTGCATGTTGTTATCTTGTCTATCCTGTGAGTTTCTTATGCGCTCGATAATGCTCGTCGTCGATGCGCCTTCGACGAACGGAAGCGAGAGGACGCGCCCGCCTGTCGCTTCCACTTCCTCGCGCCCGTGTATCTCTGCGACGCCGTAGTCGCCGCCCTTAACGAGCACGTCCGGCAAGATTTCGCCAATCAAACCACGCGGCGAAGCCTCGTCAAAAACGACGACCGCGCTCACCGCGCCGAGAGCCGCGAGCACTTCGGCGCGTTCCTCCTCATTCATCACGGGACGCCCCGCGCCCTTGAGTTCGCGCACGGAACGGTCGCTGTTGATGGCGACGAGCAGCGCGTCGCCGAGAGCGCGCGCCGCCTGCAAGTAGCGGACGTGCCCGACATGTAGGAGGTCGAAGCAGCCGTTGGTGAAAACGACTCGCTTGCCTTCCGACCTGACGGTCTCGCGCCAAGCTCGCACCGTCTGCCGCGAGAGTATTTTTTCCTTCATGGTTGCTGCGGAAGAATCTAACACGTCGCGCTGCGCTTCAGAAATGGCCGGAATATCGTCTCGGACAAAACGGAAAGATTGCGTCGTGTAAAATCGAATTGTCGCGGCAAAACAGGTTACGTCTGCGTGTAAAAAAACGAAAGAGGCTGCGTGAACGCTCACGTCCGCGCAGCCTCTTTATTAAATTTCGGTTGTGATTTAGCGAATCACTCTGTGTTCGGATTCACTTCTCTTTTAATCTCATCGCTCTCAGGATTTTCCGCGCCCGGTATCAACGAACCCGCGACGTTGCTGTCTTGCAGTTTCTCCGCCGGACTCTGTTCTGTCGTTACGCGTTGTGTATTCTGTTCAAACATAAATTTACCCTCCCGGTTGTTTCATTGCGCCTTCAAACGCAACTCTTAAAGCAGGAAGCGCCAGACTCCCCCAAATCCGGCGCTTCCATTTTTCTGGTAGTCAGCCCTCAAGCCGACTATCCATACTCTACCGCCAAAGCCGCGAGCGTTGGTTACGACCTCGTTGCGGCATTGTTATGTTGTTATTATCAAACTCGCCGACACGACGACCGCGCCACTTCGCCTGCCAAGCCTCGTACGAACGCTCATGCGACCGCGCGCCGCGTCTGCGGTTTACCATTTGCCATTTACCATTTACCATCTACCGATTATGACGACACCCTTCATCGAAGATAATGACCAGACACGCGCACGCCGCGAACATCTACGGGAGATTCAAAAACTCGTCGGCAACGTCTATCCCAACAAATTCAAACGCAGCCGCATCGTCGCGCCCGAACACGAAGACACCATCACCGCCATCGTCGAGAAATTTAGTCCGCTCGCTCCTAAGCATGCGTCGGGCGAACGCCCCGCGCCCGAAGTGCTCGAACGCGTCAACGCCGAACTCAAGGAATACGGCGACGTGTGCGTCGCGGGTCGTCTCGCCGTGCCGCCGCGCGTCATGGGCAAGGCGGCCTTCGTCCACCTCTCCGACGGCGTTTCACGCATGCAGATTTACGTCCGGCGCGACGACGTGCGCGGCATACACAACGACGACGGCGGCCTCATCGAAGAAGGCTGGCAACTTTTCGGCCTCCTCGACCACGGCGACTTCATCGGCGTTGAAGGCTATCTCTTTGTGACCAAGACGGGCGAACTCTCCATCCACGTCCGCTCCTTCCAGTTTCTCGCCAAAGCATTGCTGCCGATGCCCGACAAACTCCACGGCATCAGCGACCCCGAAATCCGTCAACGGCAACGCTACGCGGATTTAATCGCCGGAAGCCTCAAAATCGACAAAGACGACACAACGAAAAACGCCACGAAGGACGACTCCACGACGACCGCCGCGACAACGACCGCCGCCACCACCGTCGAGCGCGAACTCACGCCCCGCGAAGTCTTTGAACTCCGCTCCAAATTCCTACGCGAACTGCGCCGCCACCTCGACGACCACGGCTACATCGAAGTGGAAACCCCCATGCTCACCCCCATCGCCTCCGGCGCCGCCGCACGCCCTTTCAAAACGCACCACAACGCCCTCGGCATCGACCTCTACGCACGCATCGCCCCCGAACTCTACCTCAAGCGTCTCATCGTCGGCGGCTTCGAGCGCGTCTACGAACTCAACCGCAACTTCCGCAACGAAGGCATCGACCGCACACACAACCCCGAATTCACCATGCTCGAATTCTACTGCGCCTACATGGACGTAAACGGCATGATGGACTTTTGCGAAGAATTACTACGATTCACGATTGAAAAGGTAACAGGCGGTACTCGCCTCCGCTTTGAAGATGAAGAATTCGATTTCGGTAGCCCCTTTCAGCGATTAACAATGAAGGAAGCAATCATCAATAACTGGCCTTCAGAAATAAGTAATTTAGATGGTCAAGAAACTGACGAAACGCACCTTAACAACCCTAAATTTGTGGATATATTCCTACGTACGATTCATGAGATAAATCATGCCACAATTGTACCAACGCACTCATTTAGGCCAACTCGCCCATATGTGGCCGCTGGCCTATTCAAAGAAATGTTTCTAGAGAACTACAATAAAGAAACTGAACCCATCAATATAGAAGAAGCGGAAACAGCTAAGCAGATTGCAGAACTCTTTGAATTAATAGCAGAGGAACATCTTAATCAACCAACATTCATCTACAGTTATCCTAAATCAATATCGCCGCTCTCAAAGGCGTCGCCGGATGACCCGATGATTGCGGAGCGGTTTGAGTTGTATATGGCGGGGATGGAGTGTGCGAATGGGTTTTCGGAGTTGAACGACCCCGTGGAGCAGTATGAGCGTTTTAGGGAACAGGCGGAGCAGAGGGAGCGCGGCGATGAGGAGGCGATGCAGATGGATGTGGATTACGTCCACGCGTTAGCGTACGGGATGCCTCCGGCGGCGGGGATTGGATTGGGCATTGACCGTCTGGTGATGCTGCTGACGAATCGCCGTTCGATACGTGACGTGATTCTCTTTCCACACATGCGCCCGCAGGCGCGGCAGACGGAGGAGGCGACGACAGACGGAGCGGCGGTGGAGGACGAAACGGCGTGAGTCGGGACGTTTACGAACAAAATTTCTGTTGAGGGAAGGCGTCTCTGCTGAAAAGCAGAGCGGACTATATCAATCGCGCGCCGTCTTATTCGTTTAGCGCATCAACCAACTCAATTAGCACGCCATACACTCGATTAGTACATCGTCCAACCTTAATTGCACGCCCTCCAATTCGATTAGCGCGATGGCTAAGTCGTTGCGCGTGTCGTCGTAGTTTAATCGCGCGCCGTTTTATGGTTTCGGGGTGAGATTGGGCGCGGCGGTCGGTGTCGTGTGGCCTTGTCTCTTTTCACTTACGGGCGCGGCAGGAGGATTGTCGTTCTTCTCGGAGGCGACGACGTTGGCGGCGGCGACAATCTCGCCGCGTGTTACGGCAATCACGCGCGGCACGCTCGCGCCACGCGTTGAGAAGCGCGCGGCGAATGAATCGAGCACTTTGAGCGCGCGTGGGTAGTCGCCGCCTTCGGCGTGGGCGCGTGCGAGCGCGACCGCCGCGTCGGTGTGGTCGGGTTCGGTGTAGAGCGTGCGCGTCCATTCGCGAATGGCGAGTGCGGCTTCGCCGCGTAGCGCGTGGACGCGTCCCATGTTGTAGCTCGCTTCGGCGTAGTTGCCGTTCTCCAAACGCAAGGCTGCCTCAAACGACTCCGCCGCATCTTCCAGACGACCGAGACGCAGCAACACTACTCCGAGATTATTCTGCGCGCGCGCATAGTTGCCGCGACGCTGCCCGATGGCTTTACGATAAGCCTCGACCGCCGTCTGCGCGTCGCTGAGACGAGCGAGCGCGTTGCCGATGTTGTAGAAATGAGCCGGGTCGAAACGCTCTTCGCGCATCATGGCGCGCAGTTCGTCAATCGCTTCCGTCTTGCGCTCCGTCTCGATGAGACGATTAACCACCGCGTGTTGCAGACGCGCACGCTCCGCATCCGTCGCGGCATCCTTCACCTCCAAACGCAAAGATTCGAGTTCCTCATCAACCACAGTCGGCGCAGTAGCAGCAGACGATGCAACGTCTTTCGTCGGGGTCGTCGAGCCATACTTCGTCGCTGAATCGCCTTGCGTCTGCGACGGCAGCATGACGACAGTCGGCGCGGCGACCGTGGTTGTTGATAGCGTTGCTTTGGGCGCAAGCCCTTCTTCCGTCGAGACGACGCGACGCGCGCGTACCGTATCAGTGCTCTCGACTTTCGACGTCGAATCACTCTCGCTTTTTGGCGCGGAATCGGTTTGCGCCTTCTTGATTTCCGTCGGGACAGGCGGCTTGACCTTCGTGGCCTGCTGCGCGTGGACACCAGACGCAGAACCGCACGCGACGAGCACGACGAAGGCCGTCGCGCCAAGGTGCGAACGGAGTTTGCGGCGTGCGTGGGAAGCGTGGTGCGTCGCGGCGGCAGCAGCGGCGGTCGTCATTGTTGCCTGCGTGTTTTGCGGGAGCGTCTCTTGATGCGGCATCTGTCTTCCTCCGTCGGCGTGTCGCGCTCGATGCGGCGACGCCGTTTCTGTCTCTCTACGGCATCCGTCCACGCAGAGACAGGGGCGGGTCGTGCGTGAAGGTTTGCGATTTTGAAGGCGTGTCTTGTGCTATTGCGTCTTCTTTTATCCGGTGGTTTTGAGTCGTGGTGGCGTGGTATTTGGAGCGGTGGCGGGTGCGAGTGTGATAATCGTGCCGCCGAAGCCGACCGCCCAACCGCGCGTGCGACCGACGAAGAAGAGTCGTTCGAGCGGATGCGTCGTGCCCGTGGAGACGACGAGCCAATGCGCGCCGCCGTCCGTGGTGTGCAACATCGTGCCGTCGTCGCCGGCCGCCCATCCCTCCGATTCATCGAAGAATTTCACATCGAAGAGGTCAACGCCCGTCGGCGTCGCCTGCGTGTGCCACGAACGTCCGCCGTCTGCCGTCGAGAGGATGCGACCGCCGCTCCCGACCGCCCAACCCCTGCGCGCGTTGACGAACGACACCGCACGCAGACGCGCCGAGGCCTTGAAGGTGGGCGCGTCTGCGGAGGCGGCGGTTGAACGGGAAGTGGCGGAAGCCGTGTTGTTGTTAGCAGCGACGGCGGAGGATGAAGCGTTGGTGATGAGAGAAGATGTGCCGGAGACGTTGGCGGCTTCCGGCATCTCGACGCGACCTTCGCGCCATGTCGCGCCGTTATCGACGGTGTGGAGAATGGTTGCGCCTGCGCCGACGAGCCAGCCCATCTGTGCGTCGAGAAATGCGCCGCCGAGCAGGAGATGTCGCGTGGGCACGCGTCGGCGTTGCCACGTCGCGCCGCCGTCATCGGTGGCGTAGAGCGCGCCCGCTTCGCCGAAGACCCAACCATGTTCGCGGTCGGCAAAGACGAGTCGCACCAGCCGGACATCAACGTCCGTGCCCGTCGCTTCGACGCGTCGCCACGTCGAGCCGCCGTCGTTGGTCTTGAGAAGATAAGAGCGCGGCTCGTCCTTCGTCTGAAGTTTGTGAACGTCGCGGTCGCAGACGAGCCAGCCCGTCTGCGCGTCCGCGAAATAGACATCGCGCAGAGCGTCTTCCGTCGGGCGCGGTGCCGCCTTCCAGTTCGCGCCGCCGTCCGTGGTTGTGAGCACGACGCCGCCGCCACCCACCGCCCAACCCTTCTCGGCATCGACAAAATGAACGCCGTGAAGCCACGCCAACGTCCGCGTCGGCTGCCTCTTCCACGCGCCGTCGGCGTGACAGGGCAAAAGGAAAAAGGTGAAAGGCAAAAGCAAGCAGGCAGAGAGTAGACGCACGGCGAGACTGACCGGCGACCGATGAATCGTCGGCTCATGCCCGTCCCGCGTCCGCCGCTTGCTCTGCTGCGAGTTCGTCAACATGCGTTCACGCTCGGAGTGTTCGTCTGCTTCCCCTTTTCCTTTTGCCCTCACTCAGAATCCGCCCGTGAAGATGCGTGCGAAGCTGATGATGGGAAGCAAGCCGAGGATTTTATCGACCTGTTTCATGCGATTGCCGGGGACGAAAATTTGGTCGCCGGGCGAGATGTATTGCGTGTTGGGAGCTTTGCCCTTTTCGATGGCCGAGATGTTGACGGCAATCTGTTGAAGCATACCGTCGGGGCCGGGGCGCTGGCGGACGAGCACCACCTTTTTCTTGTCGCCCGTCGAAAGCACGCCGCCCGCTTCCATCAACGCTTCGTAGACGGTGAGGCGTCGCGTGAGCGTTCGGATGCCCGGCTGCGCGACATCGCCGACGATGCCGTAACGCGCCGACATGGCCTTTTCAAGAAAGACCGTCACCTTCGGGTCGATGATGTATTCGTCGAGATGTTTGGCGATTTCTTCTGCGACCTGTCGCGTCGTTTTTCCGGCGACGAAAATGCCCGCGGGGATGAGCGGGTAGGAGATGGTGCCGTCGGGCGGCACGACGATGTTGCCTATCGAATAACGCTCCTGACCGAAGACGCGCACCGAGATGACATCTTCGGGGCCGAGGCGATAGGTGGTCATGAAGTTGTTATAGTAGGGCACGACGGCCTGTTCTTCTTCCGACAACTGTTCACGACGATTGGCGAGCGTCTCGACGGGCATGCCCACGGGCGGAATCGTGCGGTCGTCGGGTTCGAGTCGTTCGGCGGTGGGCGCAGCGACGCGCGGACGTACGGCGTTCTTGTCCCTCTTCTGCGGCTTCTTCTCGTCCTTCTTGCCCTGTTGCTGCGGCGTCATTGTCACGGTCAACGCGTCGTGCGTCTTCGCATCCTTCACGTCCCCCGATGGCGTCGGCGTCACTGTCTTCACCGTCACGACGGACGGCTCCTGCGCCTGCTGTGGCGCAGCAACGACCACAACCGTCGCGCTCACAGACGACGCGAACAACAGTGCGACAAGCGACGCCGCTCCGGTCAATTTTTGATACTTCTTCATGATTTCAAACCTCCCGTTTAGACCACAGACAACCGACCGTTGACCATCAGAGACAAGTTGCCGACCGGCTTTTCCGGTCTATCGTCGCTCGTCCATGCTTTACGTTCCACGCCCGAACAGAATCGTTTTCACAGTCTCGAAAAGAATCACGGCATCAAGTACAAGACTCTGATTTTTGATGTAGTAGAGGTCGTATTGAAGCTTCTGCCGCGCGTCTTCAACCGATGCTCCGTAAGGGTATTTGATTTGCGCCCAACCCGTCAGACCGGGCTGAATCAGGTGCCGCTGTTCGTAGAAAGGAATCTCCTCAGCCAACTGCGCGACGAAGTGCGGGCGTTCGGGTCTGGGACCGACGAAGTTCATCTCGCCCTTCAGGATGTTCCAGAACTGCGGAATTTCGTCCACGCGAATCTTGCGTATGATGCGACCGACGCGCGTGACGCGCCCGTCGCCGCTCTTTTGCGCCCAGACGGGGCCGTCCTTTTCGGCGTCCGAGCGCATCGAGCGGAATTTCATGATGGTGAAGACGCGACCGTTTTTGCCGACGCGCTCCTGTTTGTAGAGCACGGGGCCGGGCGATTCGAGTTTGATAAGCAAGGCCGTCAGCAGCGCGATAGGCAGCGACACGATGCCGCCAATGAATGCGACGCTGCGATGCATCATGACGCGCGCCACACCGCTCATGCGCGCCTGTCGCCCGCGTCCCGAAAAGATGAGCCACGAAGGACGCAGCATGTCGAGATGGACGCGTCCAGTCAGACGCTCGTAGAAGGAAGCGCACTCTTCGATGTTGACGTTGCCTGACAGGCTCAGGTCGAGCAGTTGTTCGGTCGGAAACTGCCCGCGCCGTTCGCCCATCGAGACGATGATGCGGTCAACGTGTTCGCGCCGGACGATTTGTGCCATGTCGGACGTGACGCCGATGACGCGCGGATTGATGATTGATTTTCCGACGAGTTCCGGCTTGTTATCGACGAAGCCGACGATGCGATAACCCGCGTCGCGTCGCTCCAAAACTTCGCGCGCAATCTCGATGGCCGAATCGCCTGAGCCGACAATCAGGATGCGCTCGCCGACGTTCGGGTGTCCGAGCAGCCAGTGAATCGACACGCGCCACCCGACCATCAACATCAACGCGAGCGGCAGAGCGATAATCGAAATCCCGCGACCGAGCATCAATTGCGGCAACGCGTAGAAGGTGACGGCCAGCGCCACCCACGCGAGTCCGAGCGCCTGCACCAGTCTGAGGACGAGTTCGCGTCGGTCGTGCATGACGACGAAATCGTAAAGGTCGTAGAGATAAAACGCGCTCAGGCAAAAAACGGTCGCCAGCGCCGCCTTGTAGAAACCGTATTTAATGAAGAGTTCGTTGTACGCGCCGTCTACGCCCACACGCAGATAGGCCGCCGCCACGACGCTGCCGAACAGCAAAAGCACTTCGGCAATCAGCAGCAGAACGGTGCGTGTATTAAGGCGCGTCGAAAGACTCAAGAAGCAATCTCCGTCAAACTCAAGAATCCATCTCCTCTTGTGCGATGCGTTGCGCTTCGGTCGTGGCGACAGGTCGCCGCACGTAGCGTCGTTGGTAGTAGTAGCCGTGCTCGTCCATCTGTTCTTCCGAACCGTTCAAGACGACGCCGAGCAGACGCTCGCGCGGCAGCGGCTCAAGCAGGCGGTCCAGCGCCGAATAACGCGTCTTGCCTGAACGCGCGACGATGAGCGCGGCGTCGGCACGGTTAATCAAGACGCTCGCATCGGTGAAGATGCCGAGCGGCGGCGCGTCGATGATGATGTAGTCGAACATGCGACGCACTTCCGATAGGACGGCGAGAAACCTCGGGCCCGAAAGCAGTTCGGCGACGTTATCGCGCGCCGAGCCGCCCGGCAACAGATGAAGCCCTGCGGGTTCGAGTCGCACGATGGTTTCGGCCAGGGTCGCTTCGCCCGCGAGCACTTCGGAGAGGCCGACGGGCATGTCGATGCCGAGATATTCAGCCACGCACGGCTGCCGCAAATCGCCGTCAATCAGTAGCCCACGCACGCCGTCGGTCTGCGCCAGCAGCCAAGAGAGATTGATGGACGTGAGCGTCTTGCCTTCCATGATGCCTGCCGAAGTGATGACGAAGGCTTGCATCTTGCGACGCTCGCCCGCATGCAGCACGCGCGTCCGCAAGGAACGAAAACGTTCGGCGTGCGGCGAGCGCGGCTGCGTGATGGCGACGAGATGTGGTTCGACGCGCGACGCAGGAATATCGATTGATACGAATTCCGGCGTGCGCGTCGAACCGGCAGCGCCCAAAGTTGCCCCAGCAACACGCGAAGCCTCCACGCCGGGGAGTGCCGACCCGGCATGCTGTTCGGTGCGCTCATTGGACGCTGAGACGCGCGCCGTTTCCGGCGCGGTAAAATATTGCGACGTGTGCAGGAGATATTCCGGCACGGCGTTGTGCACGCCGCTCGCAGTCGTCTGCCCGTCGCCGTTCCTTGCCGCTCCGACGATTGCTCCCGTCGTCGGGCGGAGGTCGTCCTCGACGAGTGGCGCGGTGGCGGTAGTCGTCGCGGCGGTCGCGTCGGTTCTCTTTTTCGGCGTGCCATTCTTGTCGGCGGCGCGTTTCAAAGCTTCATAAACTCTGCCCATTACATCTCTCCCATCCTGTCCCATCGGCGAAAGGCTGCGCCGACCTCGTTTCCTTCGGAAGCGTTCGGCTCCAACGGTTCGGAACGCTCGTCGTCGCGGCGCGTGTGGGGCGTCGCTTCTATGGTAGTGGTTGTGGCGGCTCCGCTCCCGACGGCGGGCGGCGTGGTGGCGGCGGCTCCGGCAGCCCACAATTCGGCACGTCCGGTCGCGGTGAAGATGCGCGCAGGGGCTTCGCGTTCTTCGCCTAACTGTCGGCCGCGACCACTGTTCGGCAGCATGTCGAACGTCGCTGCGACCTCTTCGATAATCGCGCGGCTGATGGTTTCCGCTCCGGCGGCGAAGCCCGCGAGCAAGGCGTTGTCGCAGAGGTTGTTAATCTGTCGCGGGATGCCTTCGGAGCAGCGAAAAATGTAATCAATCGCGCCGGGCGAAAAGATGTCAGTGCGCTCTGCGCCCGCGACGAGGAGACGCGAGGTGATGTAGCGTTCCGTCTCTTCGATGTTGGGCAGCGCCTTGATTTCACAACGCAGGGCGACGCGCTGTTTCAACTGACGGAGTTCGGGATTGTTGAGCACGTCGCGGAGTTCGGGTTGTCCGGTGAGGATGATTTGAAGTTGTTTGGCCGAGTCGGATTCAAAGTTTGACAGCAGACGAATCTCTTCGAGCACGGTGGTTGAAAGACCGTGCGCCTCGTCGATAATCAACACGGTGCGAAGGCCGCGCGCATGACGCGCTTCAAACGTGCGTCCGAGTGCGAGCAGGAGTTGCGATTTATTCTCCCAGTCCTGCACGTTGAGAAGCGTCGTGAGATGGTCATAAAACTCCGGCACGGCGAGGCGCGGGTTGAAGATGTAGGCGACGAGCACCGTCCGGTCGAGACGGTTCATCATCCAACGCAGAATAGTCGTCTTGCCCGTGCCGACCTCGCCCGTCACGACGATTAAACCCTTGCCGCTCTCGATTCCGTAATGGAGATTCGCCATCGCCTCCGTATGCGACGGAGTGAAATAGATAAAACGCGGGTCGGGCGTCAGCGCAAACGGCAACTCTTTCAAACCATAAAATTCTATGTACATTCAACCTCCAAGAGCAGAGGCTAGTGGTTAGAGGTCAGAGGGCAGTTTTTGTCTTTACCAACCTCTCGCCTCTAGCCTCTGACATCTGTTTCTCATCCGCGTGACGCGAAGATTTCAAAGACGCGCGTGACTTTGAGAACGAGCGCCAACGCGGGAATGCTGGCGACGGCGACGAGGAATCCGGCGGCGGCGAGTGCCGTGCGACGGAAACGCAGGCGTCGTTCTTCGCGCGGCGTCAACAGTTCGGGCACGGCGACGAGTACGGGCAGACCCGTGTAATGTTCGGCGTCGGCGGTGCTCTGAATCGTCAGGAGTCGCGGCACTTCAAAGAGTGCGGCGAAGGCGAAGCCGAAGGCGAGACCGAGCACGAAACCGAGCGCCATCAACATCGGTCGATTCGGCGCGACAGGTCGTTCCGGCAGGTTGGCTAAGTCAACGACGGCAATCGTTTCGCCCTGCGCGTTGGCCGCCACGTCGGCGACGATGGAGGCTTTCTGTTGTTGTCCGAGCAGGTCGTCGTAGATGGCCTTTCTCGTCAGATACTCGCGATTGATGGCTTCGAGGCCGACTTCGGTGCCGGGAACTCCGTTGAGACGGCGTTCGATGTTGGCAATCTGGCCGTCGATGGTGTTCATCTGTTTTTCGAGCCGCACGATTTCGCTGTTGGCATACTGCAAGTTGTACTTGATGGAATTGTTGCGCGGGTCGATGAGACCTTCGAGTTTCCGGCGTCGCTCCTCGACCTTGTTCTTGCCTTCGTCAACCATCTCATCCATCTGCTGCTGAACGCGTCGAATCTCGTTGCCTTTGGCGATAACGTCCGGGTGCTTCGGCTTGTACTGCGTGAGAAGCTGTTGCTGTTCGGATTCAAGCTGCGCTCGTCGCTTCATCAGTTCGCCGTAGGCGGGCGACTGTTTGGGGTCGCCAACCTGTTCGGCGATGGTGGAAATTTCCTGTTCGCGTTGCTTCTGCAAATCGCCCTGCTGCGTCATCATCAGCGAACGCTGTTCGCGGAGGCGTCCGAGTTCGGTGGTAAGAGTTTTCTGCTGCTCGCGAAGTCCGGCGAGTTGGCCGACGAGCGCCTGCGAGGTGGAGGGGAGATGATCCATGTTGCGCGTCATGAATTCGAGACGCTGGCGATCGATGGCGTCGAGTTCGTCTTTGGCCTGTTTGAGTTTGAGGTCAAAGAACTCTTTGGTCTGCGTGGAGACATCGCCGGAAGCCTTGATTTGCGCGTTGACATACTTGGTCGCCAACTCCGCCGTCACCGCTTTGGCGATTTCGGGCGACGAGCCGCGAAAGGAGAGATTGAAGCCGTTGGTGATGTCGTTGCGGCTGGTGTTGATGCGGACGGTGATGTCGCGCGTCCGCATGCGGTCAACGAGCGCGTCCATCGGCTCGCCGCGCTGACGCTCGACGGCGTAGAGGTTGAAGCGTTCGATGAGAGGTTGGAGCGACGAACGACTGACCACTTCCTGCCCGATATTGTTGATGCGAATCGTTAAATCGCTATCCGAGAACGGCACGACCGACGGCGAAATCGTCGCCGGACGCACGGTGAGGAGCGTCGTCGATTCGTAGACGTTCGGCAGACGCCACACCACCCACGCGACCGCCACCGTGACCGCGATGGTCGGCAGGATGATGAGCCATTTACGCCGCCATAGGATGTGCGCGTACTCGCTCGGCGTTCGTTGGCGAAATTCGACACTCATGTTCTTAACACTCCGTTAATGAAGGGATGAGGGCGGAGGGTGGAGGGATGAAGCAGAAAGCACGCGATATGAACGCTAAACTTTCATCCCTCATCCCTTCGCCCTCATCCCTTTTAATCACAGACTTTCGAGAGCTTTGCGGAGGTCGTCGGCCTGTGCAAACTGCTTGCCGCGACTGGCTTCCTGTCCGGCGAGGCGTTGAGCCGTTTGGAGTTCGCGCCGCGCGTCGGCCTTCTTGCCCGCGCCCGCGAGCGCGAGGCCGAAGTGATAACGATAGAGCGCATTATCGCCGCCGCGCGCCGACGCCTTCGCGACCGCCTTTTGCAACTGCTCGACCGCCGGAGAGTACAAGCCTTTCTTGTAATAGACCCAACCGAGCGTATCGGCGTAGCCCGGCTCGTCCGGGAATCTTCTGACGACGCCCTGCGCGAGTTGGACGGCTTCGTCGAGGTTGCCTTTGCCGTGGTCGGCAATCACCATCGCGAGGTTGTTGGCCGCGAAAGTAGATTCGGGGTCAATCTGAATCGCACGACGATAACTTTCAACCGCCGCGTCGTAGTTGTTGCGACTGTATTCGACCATGCCCATCAACGTGTGTGCGCCGGCGTTGTCGGGCTGTCGTTCGGTTATCTTGCGATACTCGGCGATGGCGCGCTCCGGTTGCTTCATGTTGAAGTAGAGCGAGGCGAGCGCCTGATAGGCGGGGATGTAGGCGGCGTCGAGTTCGAGCGTGCGGCGCAGACTCGCTTCCGCGCCCTGAGCGTTTCCTTCAAAGCCGTAAATCTGTGACTTGAGGAAATGCAAGGCGGCGTTGTTGGGTTGCGCGGAGAGCGCTTGGTCTACGCGCGCGTGTGCGTCGCCGAGACGATTGCGGACGCGATGGATATTGATGAGACCTGCGAGGGCGTCGTAGTTGGCGTTGTCGATGGAGAGCGCGCGTTCGTAGAGTTGGGCGGCCTCGTCCTGCTTGTTTTCGGTAAAGGCGACGGCGGCCAGATTCGTGTATGACGCGGGCGAGTCGGGCATGGCATCGCGCGCGGCGCTCATGTCGGCGCGTGCGGCGGCCGTGTTTCGCAGTTGTAGATTGGCGGTGCCGCGTGCCGTCAGTGTTTTGGCGCGAAGTTCGTCAATCAGCGTCGGCGTCATACGCGCGGTCGGCGTGGCGGTGCGGAGGCGTTCGAGCAGTTCGGTGCCGAGACGTTCCGCCGTTTTGGCGTCGCCGGAGGCGAGCGCAATCTGCACCTGCATCAGTCTGCCCGGAAGAAAATCGGGGTGGTATCTTTCGAGGTCGGCGGCGGCGCTGCGTGCGTCGTCCATCTTGCCGGAATTGTAGTTGGCCTCGGCCATGTAGTAGAGCGCGACATCCATGTGCGCGTCCTGCTTGAGCACTTCTTTGAGGTCGTCAATCGCTTTCTTATGGTCGCCTTTGCGGAGCAGGATACGCGCGTTCAGCAGACGCGCCTGCATGTCGCCCGCGTTCTTTTGCAGAATGTCTTTGACCTGTTCCTCCGCGCCGCGCACGTCGCCGCGCTGAAGCATCAACTCGCCGAGACGATAACGACCGCGCGCGAAGTCGGGCGCTTTGGCGACCGCTTCTTTGTAGATGTTGACGGCATCATCGAAGCGTCCGACGGTGGCGTAATAGTCGGCGAGGATGGCGCGGCCTTCCGGTTTGTCGCGGTCGAGCTCGGCGAGCGCCTTGTACGAATCTTCGGCCTTGTCCATCCGTTTATTAACGAGATAGAAACTGGCGAGCACCAGACGCACGTCGCGGTTCGTGGGGTCAACTTCGACCGCCTTCTGAAACGACCTTTCCGCCTCGTCGAGGCGATTCGTCTGGACGAGAAACTTTCCGTATTCGACGTGCGCGAGCGAGGCGGCGTTGTTAATGGAGAGGGCGCGGCGGAAAGCCTCTTCGGCTTTGCCCGCGTCGTTGGTCTGCATGTAGAAACGCGCGAGGCCGAGATGCGATTCGATGCGCTGCGGATTGAGTTCGATGGCGCGATTGAGACGCGCGAGTGCTTCGCCGTTTTTGCCTCGCAGGTGGAGGACGTTTGCCATCAGGATATTGCCGTCGATGTGGTTGGCATCGCGTTCCATAATCTCGTTAGCGAGGCGTTCGGCTTCGCCGAGCAGTTCGCCCTTCTGGTTGAAGTTGTAGGAGACGAGATAATAGTTGGCGAGTTTGAGGCGCGCGTCGAGGTGGTTGGGGTCACGTTGGAGCGTGATTTGCAACTCCTCTGCGGCCTCGCCAAAACGCTGCAAGCCTTCGTAAGCCTGCGCGAGTCCCCAGTGAGCGGCGGCGAGATTGCCGTCTATCTGGATGGCGTTGCGAAACTCAATCGAGGCTTCCTGATATTTCTTGTCTTGAAGGTAGGCTTCGCCCTGTTTGACGTGTTCGGCCTTGGCTTGTTCGGGATTGGTGCAGGCCGCCGCGTTGAAAGCGACGATGGCGAGCAGGACGAGAAGCGTCGCCCGAAGACTGCGGGCACGCAGGCACTTTTCTTGATTCATCAATTCGGCACTCCTTCGGCGGCTCTTTGTCGCTGACCGGGGCAACGGTCGTACGAGACAACAAGCCGCGTCTTTATCCAATCATCCCACGACGCGTGGGCGGCGGTCCTTCGTCGGCGGGCAACGCCGCGAAAGGCGCTCTCCCCGCGCCGGTTCTTCAACGCCGCGACCGACAACGCCCGACCCCTTCCCCGCACGTAGCAATGCCACGGCGGCGGCAGTCGTTCGTTTGAGAAGCGGGCAGGTGGCAAGGCGTGGGGCAACACGCGAGGCCGCGTCCGTTCTCGTCGTACGGCTTTCAGCTTATCAACTTCCAAAGGAAACGACCAACGCCGTTTCCGTCTCGCGTCCGGCCTCGCATTCGCCGGAGACGCTTCAGCCAGTAAAACAGTCGCAATCGCCGCGTTTTTCCGTAAAAACGTGGCTCAAAGTCCGAATTCCGAAGGCACGCGATTTTCACGCGCCGCCCGCCTCATTGCGGCTCTTTAGCCTCAGTCGGGCACAAAGCCGTCGAGATGGGGCGCGGATTGCGCGGCCAATTCGGTCGCGGCCTTGACGGCTTCGTCCTCCGTCCCCGTGACGGGCACCAGCACGCGCACCATCGCGCCGTCCGAACGGCGTCGGCGCACGCTGTCGAGCACCGTGTAGACCTTGTCCCAATACTCGCTCGCCACCGCGCGCCCGCGACCCTGATACCAGTAGACGAGCACATACTTCGCGCCCTGATTCGCCATGATGTAGCGATTGGCCTCGAAAGTGTGCGCGCCGTCGGCGGGCGCGATTTGGACGATGGATGGCTCGTTCAACTGCCAACCGGAACCGGGGAGACAGTTGAGCGGGCTGTGATAGGTTTCGCCGCCGCGCTGCGTGTCGTAGTAGCCGATGTAGAGCGAACCGACGTGACCGCCTGCCGACGCGTAATCACGCAGAGTGTAATCGTCTGCATGGAGCACGGCTTCGGTCGCCGCGTCGAAGCGCACGTCCGCGCCCCTCTGCCGCCACGCGCCAAACTCGGACGGAAAATCTTTCAACGAACGACGCTCGACACGCGCTTCGCCCGCACGCTCCCAAACCTGAATCACCGCCCCGCCCACGGCGAGAAAGAGGAACAACAACCAGAAATATCTGTGCTGTGATTTCATTATCGAATATCTCTTTAGCGAGCCTTCGTCGTGCCGAGTGGCAATGCCGTCGGAGGCGCGTTGGCGATGCTTGCCGTCTCCGTCGCTTCGCGGTTAACGACATTGACGAGCGCATCTTCGTGCGTCGCCGTCTGCGCGGCGTCGGTGGCGTCGCGTTGTGCGCGCGGATTGTTGTCGTCGCCTCCGCCGATGCGGTCGAGTAGCCAGCCGACGCCGAACAGCAACAGCGCCGCCACGACGTAGACTATCCATCCCGAAAAGGAATGAAAGAAACCGTCGGCCACCTGCGTACCGTAGAAATGCGCGAGTGCGCCCGTCCCGCTCACGCGTGCGGCGTTGGTCACGATAGCAATCGGCACGGCGGAGAGCACGATAATTAACGCGCGCCAGAAAGCCCAACGCCTCGGAGACCAATTCGACGAACCGCGCCCGCCGTCATTCGTATCGTCCGTCGTCGGGCTGGTGAAGTAAGCGAAGACGACAGCCAGTGTCACCAGCGTCATCAACGAGCGGATGCCGCTACATGCTTCGACCACTTCGAGTTTCTTCGTCGTCACCGAATTGAGCGGCATCAACTCGATAACATTGCCCTCGCGCAACACCGGAATGTCGAAAAGCCGCATCACCGCCACCGCGCAACGCGACGCGAAAAGTTGGAGAGGGAAAGCGATTTTGTTAAAAATGATGGTCGGAATCGGAATCGCCAACGCCAGCAGCAACAGCGGCGCGAAGACGAACCTGAGCAAGCGGAAGCCCCAGAAATAGACCGTCACGCCCAACAGCATCACGACCAGCGAGACGCGTTGTGTAAAAAGCTCCGCGCCCGCCGTCCCTGCCCACAGCATGAGCCACGCGCCGACCACCAACGCCCCGCCCCACAAGACCGACGGACGCTTCGCCACACGCGCCAGACTTTCTCGTTCCGTCCAGAGAATGTAGCCGATGATGAGTGGGACGAGCAGCCCGTGCGAGTAGTTGTCGTCGTTCCACCAGACGAAACCGAGGCGTGCGAGGACGGCAGAATAGAGGAAACCAATCGCGGCAGCGACGAGGAGGGGCTTCCAGAGGTTCCGGGGGATAGGATAAGCCATGTCTTTGAGCGTAAAGGTTTTCCCGCTGGTGGAAGGTTGGTTAATGCAGACGGCGCGTGGGCCTGATAAACTTTTTCTCTTTTCTGGAACGTCAACGCCGCGCGGGCATCGTGCGGCCTTTAGAGAGTAACGCAACCCGCCGCCCGCCCGCAACAAAAAAAGCCCGAAACGCTTTGGATTCAAACGGACGCCGAAATAGCAGCGCCTTCAAGTTCTGCGTTACAATCCGACACGACCGTTGCCCGCGCAACTCCGATTCCAAACACGAACGAGCGGTGCAAAGACGGGAGAAGGAGCCTGATGCCAGAGTTAAGCGAGAAAGAATATTGGGACGCGGTGCATAAAAGCGAGGCCGCGCAGTTTGATTCGACGGCGAAGACGCCCGCGCCGGATGAAGGCCGCGATGCGTCGCTGAAAAGTCGTTTGGCGGCGACTGCCAAAAGGCTTCTCGGCGCGCAGAACCTCGAACGTATGTCCGGTTTTGATGAGTATCTTCTATGGGAAGTGATTTTCAAGAAGCATCTGCCGGAGATGAAAAACGCGAAGGTACTGGAAGTCGGGAGCGCGCCCGGAGAGTTTTTGGTACGCTTCAGCCGTAGGTATGGATGCGTGCCCTTCGGCGTGGAATATTCGGACACGGGCGTCGAGTTGAACCGCAGGATGTTTAGCTCCAACGGCATCAATCCAGACAACGTTATCCACGCCGATTTCTTCTCCGAACAATTTCAAAGACAATACCAAAACGCCTTCGACCTCGTTGTCTCAAGAGGCTTCATCGAACACTTCACCGACGTGGAAAACGTTATCGCCAAACACGTCAACGTACTCGCCGAAGGCGGTTATCTCGTCGTCAACATCCCGAACCTCAAAGGCATCAACTACGGACTCATCCGTCTCTTTAACAAGGAAGTAATCGCCATCCACAATCTCGACATCATGCGCCGCGAAGCGTTCGCCAAACTCTTCGAGCGAGACGAACTACAGCGATTATTCTGCGACTACTACGGAACTTTCAGCTTCTATCTCTTTAACGCCAGAGACGATTCGCCGATGCGACATCTCCTCAGTTCCGCGTACAAACTACAACCCGCGCTCAATCTCGCTTTCCGTCTCATCCTCAAAAACAGAGGCGCTGAAAGTCGCCACCTCAGTCCCCACTTACTCTTCATCGGTAAAAAAATTAAACGCCCCTAAAGCCGCACAAATAGCCAACGCGCGTCGCTTGAGAATTGGCGACGCGCGTTGCTTTGGAGTTGTGTCCAAGTGCCGTTTTAGAGTTGCGTAGACGCGTCGCTTTAGCGGACGTTGATGGAGGCGACGTTGCTGGCCTGCCCGCCGACGAAGACCGTGAGTTCGACGCGTCCCGCGCCGCGCAGTTCGGGTACGAGCATGAACGTGATTTGGTCTACCCCAGCCAACTTGCCCTGTTTGCCCGCATACTCGACGGGCAGACTATACGCGCGCCCGTCGCCCGTGCGCGCTTCGACCACGACCGATTCGGCGACGTTCGACAGTCGTCCTGCGCCCGTCGTGACATCGTTGTTGACATCGAAGTTGTCTGCGTTGCTCAGGCCAGTGGCAAAGAGCATGAGCCGCGTGCGCTTGTCGGAGCCGAGGGCGTTCGGCGTCGTCGTGTCGAACGCGCCGAGCGTAAAGTCAGCGCCGTTCATCACGATGGCTTCGCCCGTGCCGTTGGTGCCGCCCGACGTGAAGATTCCGGGCGCGACCGCGACGACAGTCATCGTGCCACGCGACACGAATCCTTCCTGCGACGTGACGATAACCTCGGCCTCGCCGCTCGCTAAACCCGTCGGTACGCAGAACGTGATGTTGGCGGGCGAGACGAACAGAATCGGCGCGGCGTGGCCGCCGACTGTGACGCTCGCTCCGGCGAGTTCAAAAGGCAACGCGCCGTCGGGTCGTTTCGGAGCCGCGCTCGTCTGCGCCGCGAGAGGACTTTGCACGGCGTCGCCGAGAATCGTCGCCATGCTTTCACGCGCCACGACGGGCGCAAAACTGGCGCTCGAATGCGTCGCCGTTTGACCAATGACGGGTTCACTCAGCGAATTGCTCGACTGTCCTCCCGGCGCTCCCGAACCACTCAAACTCTGCATCAATTCCCTCACCTGACCGAGACGCGCCGCGCTAATCTGCAATCGATTGCGGACGCTCGCGGCGGGCGCACCAGCAGCGGCGAGCGAAGCGGCGGCGCGTGAGAAGTAGAGCGCGGTGAGTAGATTTTTCGCGATGTGCGTTGGATAAGTGAAGCTGCTGGCTTCCGTTGCGAAGGCGTTGGAGGCTTGCCAGATTTCTTCTGTGAGCACGTTAATCTGCGCTTCGGAAGGCTGCGCCAAGTTGGCGAGGGCGAGCGCCGTGGCATGAGCCGTGGCGACCTTCGGCGGCGACACCAATCCGCCGGGGACAGGCGTCGGCACAGGGGTCGGCATCGGGGTTGGAACAGGCGTGGGGATGGGCGTCGGTACTGGTGTCGGGATGGGCGTGGGCGTCGGTGTCGGGTTGGGGAGGCCGACGGTGGCGGCGTCGAAGAAGATACCGCTCACGACGGCGTTGGCGCCTGCGGTCTTGGTGAGACGAATTTTGACGTGCCCCTTGAGCGTCCAGACGAGATACTGCCCCTGCGTGAAATCCGAGACATTGCGACTGTCGAGAACCGAACCACTGACGGCATCGAGAATCTCTATCCTCTGCGCGCGTCCGCGCACATCCCAATCGACACAGTAGAGAGCCAGTTGGTGATACTGCCCGTCGGTTAAATTCAGTTGGATGTCAAACGTCGTATCCGAATAGAGTGTGGCGGCGAGGCGGTCGGTTGCGTTGACCTTCCTGAGCGCATGGAGGGCGTTGGTCGAAGCCGTCCACGTCCAGTTGAGCGCATTTTGCGGCGTCACCTGTGCGTAGGAGGGATAGTTGGCTGCGTCGTTCACAACATTGTAACCCGCCGTGCCATAGAGTCCCTTCCAGTCGCCTTTGGTCGCGCCGTCCGCTTTGACGAAGATTGCTGCCGCGCCGGTAGCGACGGGCGTCGGCGTCGGGATGGGCGTCGGCGTCGGGGTTGTGGAGGTGGAATCAGGCGGTGGGATTTTGGCGACGAAGAGGTCGCCCCTCGCCCTGCCGCCCCAGTTCGACGTGAAGGCGATGAAGCGACCATCACGGCTGATGTTGGCGCGCGGCGTGTCGTAGTAGCTGCGGTAGACCGAATGATGATGCGCGAGGCGACGCAGGCGCTGGTTTCCATCGGTTGACACCTGCACCAACTCGCGTTGGAACATGCCCGATTGAGCCGCGCCGAAGAAACTGAGGAGCACCCAACCCTCGTTGTCTGCGAGCATCGAGGTGTGGCAATCGTTGTCCCACTGACCGTTGCTGTCGAGTCCGGTAATCATCTGGTGCGGCGTCGCCAAATTGCGGACGGTGAGACGCGCATTCCAGTTGTCGCCGCCGACGAACGTTCCTGTGCCGCTGTCGCCATGTGCGGGCGCGTAGTCCGGCCCGTCGTCTCTCAAATCCTCGACGCCGCCCGTGGAGAGGTCGAAGACGCGCGCCTCAATCGCGCCCACGCCCGACACGCCCGTCTGCACAAGGAGATAGCGTCCGGTCTTATCAATCTGTGCCTCGTTGATGTTGACGGTCTTGACGTTGACGACGAGTGTGCCCGTGGAGCGTCGATAGGCGGCGTAGCCCGCTTCTCTGTAGGAGGCATCTTTGACCGTGAAGGCGAAGGTATCGTCGTCGCGGCTGACGCTCATCTGGAAGAAATAGGAACCGGCGGGGAATCTATTCGTCAAATCGAAGACGGGAGAGTAGGAGCGCGTGTTTACGTCGTAAGAGAAGACGGCGGTGCCGCGATGGACGAAAAACTTGTTCGGGTCGTGGCTGCTCCAAGTGGCATCCTCGAAGGTCGAGATGAGCCAGCCGCCCTGCGAGGCGGGCGGGGAAGGCGGAACGTGGCTCGCGCCGAGGCGAAACGCTTTGGGGTCGAATTCGTAGACGCGCGGAAAACTGTCGGCATAAAACGCGAGTAGACGCGTGTTGTTTTGATTGAAGGTCGGCCAGTAAGAATAGGCTGTGCCCGCGCCCGTCGTGTCCGCTTCGTCGGTGACGCGCATAATCTCTGTGCCGAAGGTCGGGTCAACGATGATGCCTCCGGCGCGCGGCAGTGGCGGCGCGGGCGGCTCTGGATAGATGTTTCTATCCGTCTTGATGCCGACGCCTGTTTCCGCCCACACTGCCGTCGCGCCCGACATCAAAGCCAGCGCGCAGAGAAGAAGCGCGAAACGAACCAGTGCATGAAATGGGCGAGGGTATTGTGTTAGGGAACGGACGAGGGAAGTCATTTACAGAGCCTCACTTCGGTAACCGGACGGTCTCGGAAAAGGGTCTTTCCGAGATTCCTGGCTTTGCGAACCCGCATCGCTGCGGGGGTGCCTTTAATCGGTGATGGCTACAGCTGGTTGGAGGGCAAAAAGGACACGACCGCGACTCCGCCTAAAGTCTCAAAATCCTTTTGGGATAAGGATTTAGACGAGACACGGCGCGTCGCTCAAGGTTGCCTGCGGGTGGGTCGGGCGGGCAACGTGAAAGCCGTCTGTGGATTGATTTGTCTGGAAGCGAAAAGGAAGGAAAGAGAGAGAAGCACTAGCAGCACGGCTGTCGGACATGGCTCACGCAGAAGTGTTTCCGAGTCTTCAAATTCGAGAGATTGTAAGTGTGCCTCTGCAATGCGGGTTTGGAGAGAAAAACTTCATCGAACGACGATTCTTACTTGCCCGTCGAGATTTGAAGATTCCGGCTCTCTAGTTTGCCTTCGGCAACCAGACAATCTCTTGGAAGCCTGTACCGCCGAAGCGACGTAACTTCAAGAGACTCACGGCTTTGCGTCCCTGCCTCGCGGCAAGTTTGCCTTTATCGTGTGCAACCGTAGCCTGAAAGAACGGTGCTGCGTGGTGGTCACTTCGGCGAGCGACCGCAGCAGACGAATTGATTAAACAATATTGGCCGATGCTTGTCAATGACTTTTATTTTGTTAAAACGGATGCCTCTGCAGAGACGTTCCGCGTCGCCTCGAAGGAGGGAAAATTAGTCTCTGACGGAGAAGTTTTCGATGAATACACGCATGATTCGCACTTTTATTACTGACATGGCTGCTCGTTTAAGATAAGCTGCCACATCAGCCGCCGCTTCATCCGTGCGCGCGGCTCGCCATCCTAAGACAAATACGCCAAAAGGGACTACTTGATGAAATTCTTCGCACGAATATTGCCCCTCGCTCTGCTTTTTGCCATCTTCCTTTCGCCGTCTGAAGCACATGCCGATACCGTCGTCCTGTCGAGCGGCTTCGTCCGCATCGGAAGCCCCGCCCCTTTCATACATCGCGGAACTTTTCGCTCGGTGGTACACGATTTCGCCGGAAGTTCAGCGGGTGGAACAACTATCAAGGCCGATGGACTCGAAGGCGACGGGCAGGTGCAAGGCGTCGAGTCCGACTGTGTTTTCAGAATTTGCGCGGCGGGCGAAACCATTTCCGGCAGCAGCAAGGCCAATCTCCTACAACAACAGATTGGCTCCGCCACCATCAACGGCGTCAGCTACTTTCCCACTGCCTATCTCGGAGACACGGTATTTAACTTTACGACGGGTAATCTCGTTATCCCGTCGAGCGCGGAAAACCTCTTTACGCTCACCACTCCCTTCACGATGACGGGCAATCTGGTCTTCCACGCGCGCAATGCCTTAAATAATGGCTGGACACCCTTGTTCAGCACGACCGTGAGCGGCGAAGGCATCGCCACGCTCACCATCGAGAGGTCGCAGAATGGCTACATCCTGACCACTATCCGTTACGATTTCCAACCCGCTCCCGTGCCCGAACCCGCCACGCTCCTCCTGCTCGGCACAGGTCTCGCCGGACTCGCCGCGCGTCGCCGCCGCACACGCATCAAATAATTGTCCGCTCAACTCAGACGCAAAACCCTTCGCCTTCAACATTTAGCGCATCGGCGTCGTGTCTCGCCTTGCATGACCTAGCCGGACTGCGCTTCGAGGCGCACTTCCTCGTTTTCATAAGAGAACACGAACCATTTTGAGCGACCGAGCGCACGCGTCACGGCGTCGCGTCGTTGCGCGCCGGGGTCTGGAAGATAGAAGTGCGGCGACTGTCGCCAGTTCACGTCGTTCAAGTTGAAATCAGCGGGGCGGAAACGCTTGTTATCCTTCATGAAGATAACAGCGTCGTGGCGCTCGGCGTCGCCGCTTGTGACGACCGCGCGCATCCTCGCAAACGGAATCTTTCGACGGTACGTGTCGTACGAAAACAACGCGAAGTGCAGCAGTTGCACTAAAAGAATCGCTATCCCCACCGTCGATACCGCCACCTTTGAAAATCGACGCCGACGAACCAACAGCGACCACCCTCTCGCAGCCAAAATCGCCACCGCAAACAAGGCTTCAAAATAATAACGCTCGCCCACCACCGTATCAGACGGTTCCGTCTGCAAAGCGTGTCCGAGCACCAAGACGACGAACAGGATGCACAGCAGACGCGCTTCCGTGGTCGCCTCTTGTCGCCGGAAGAGTGCACGAAGCGCGAGTAAAAACATGAACGGGAAAATCGCGAGAGTCGTGTTGAGGAGCGAACGCGAAGTGATGACCCGCAGATTTTTGAGGACGCTCGCAGGTTGGTAGTTGATTTCAGCAATCGACGTGGAGCCGCGATACATGGCGTAAGTCGAATGGAGCGGGTCGCCCGTCAGCGCCAGATTGTAGGCCGCCAATCCGTAAAACGCGATGGAGGCTCCCACGCAACCCGCGCCAAAAATCCAGAGCAGACGTTTCTTTCGCGGCCAAGCCCACGCGAACGACGCGAGCGTGAGAACCATTGTGAAGCAGAACGCAGTGAAGGGACGAACGAGCAGCGCGATGCCAAGCAGGATAAACATCAGCAAGTGGTCGCGCTTGCGCTCGTTGCGAAGGCTCTCGATGCAAAACAGAGTGGCCGCCGCGAGCAACACTCCGCAGAAGACGTGCGAATAGTAGCCGACGCAGTTAACCAAAAACATCGGCGACAGCAGGAGCATGAGCGCGGCTCCGCGCGCCACCGTCTCGTCGAAACACGTCGAGCCAATTTTGTACGTCAACCAGAGAAGGACGAGGCCGAGCAACGGATTCAACAGCCACTCGATGCCGAGCAGATGCCCGACCGCCAACAGCGCAGGCCACCCCGGCGGATACTTTCCGAACCACTGGCCGCGCGCGATGATGTGATGAATGAAAAAGAACTCTGTTCGGCGGGCATTGTCTACAGGCTCGGTCGTCGCGGGCGACGCGGCGGTCAAACGACCGCTCGCCAGCGTGCGCGCCTGAAAATGGTATGCGCTTTCGTCCGCGCTGCTCGTCGCACGATTGCCCCACCACGCGAACGGCAATGAAACGACGAAGCAAAACAGCAGAAGTGTCTTGATTGACGGCAGCTTCGCCCCGCTTGCCACGTCCGCGCTGTCTCGTTGCGCCCACAAAAACGCCGCGATTGATGGCAACAGAAAGACATATTGGGCGAGGACCAGCCTCCACCCTCTCTGCCCCGGTATGTTCAACGAAGCGACGACCGCCAGCACAAACGCGCATGCACCGACGACCGCGACAAGCATCAAGCGACGGGGTTTCATACCAGTTGCGGAGCTATTGCACACAGAGATGTCCGGTCGCTTCCGGCCTGTGCATCAGTCGCCGTTTGCTCGCGACGTGAGAAGTCGGATGCCATCGTGGTGTGTGATTTGAGAGGGGCAGTTAAGGTGTCTCCTTGCGCCTGAATAGATAAAACTCGTAAACAGCCGGAACATAAATGTGCGACTTAATCCATTCGGGATACGTCCACGATTGCACCGCTTCGAGGTCGGCTTTCGGCCACTCCGCGCGTCCAGGTTCGCGCACGCTTCCTGCCAGAACGAACTTGTACGATGGGTCGTAAGGCTTGAACAGGTTCTCGCCATGTGTGCTCAACGGAAAGAGTTTTTCACCGGGCGGATGCATCAGTGTGTAGTGGTCGTAGACGTGCCTGTTCGGTAGATTGAAGCTCACCATATCGACCATTAACAGGTTGCTACCTTCGGGCGCGAGCCTTGCGATGTCGCGCGCGAGAGCGCCTTTGGTGTCGAATAGTTGCGCGTATGTAACGGGGATAAAACTCCACACGAACTGCTGCGCGAGGACGCCGACAATCACCACCCACATCAACGCGCGAAGCACACTCCGCTCTCTCCAACGCGACGACAACGCCGCGCCGACCGCGACGCCCGCCCCAATGCTCAAGACGATGGCAAACGGCAACAAGTAGCGTTCTTCCGTGGCGCGCACTTTAGCGATAATCGAGCAGTAGTAGGCCGCGACCGGCAAGGTCAACACCAGAAGCTCTCTGTATCTTCGTTGCGCGGCGAGCACCACCATCCCTCCGACGCCGAGCAGGACGCCGCCCGGCGTCAGGATGTGGCCGAGGCGTCCGACGAATCTGCTGAACAAGAGAAGTTGGCCTCTGACTGAAGCCTCGACTTCGGGCAAAACGTGGTCGGACGTGACGAAGCGCACATGCTTCAACCAGCGTTGCGGGTTTGTCGCCACCGCCACCAACGCGTAAGCCGCGATGAGACAGACGGAAAAGAAGGCCGCGCTCTTGATGCGTTCTTTCCAACTCCCTTCGCCATCGCGCGGCGGAACGAGTAGCACCACGAACCCGAAGCCAAGCACTAATCCGGCGGCTTGGTCTTTGGTGCCGATGGAGAGCGCGGCCAGCACCGCCGAATAGACCAGAAATTTTCTTCGCGCCCCTTCGCCGCACACGTATCGCCACAGACACACGTACGACAAGACCCACCAGAACAGATACGGCATATCCATGTTCGCCACGCGCGCGTAATAAGCGAAGACGCCACTCAATCCGAGCAGCAGCATCGCAAACCACATCGCACACGTCTCTGTCGGTCGCATCCTCCGCAGAGCCAGGAGCAGCACGATTGCCATCACCAGCGAAACAAGATTAGAGACGAGTATGAACGCCGAAAAAACTGCTGACGGGTCTGTGAAACCGTAGGGCCACGCGCTCGAAATCGCGCCGAGATAACCCGTCAACTTACACACGACGAGCACGACCGCGTAGAACGCGAGCAGCAACAACTGATGCACCGCCGGATAGATGAAAGACTTCGACGGGTCGCGGTATTCCGCCGCGAAAGCGAGCGGGCCGAGCGGAGCGGTCGTGTCGCTGGCCGCCGTCATCGCGCTCGGCAGTCCCCAGAAGATACCGAGCGCGTAAAGCGCGGCGAAGGCCACGACGAAGATGATTAACTTTTGACGGCTCATCAAGGCAGTGTCGCGGTGAAACGCGCGTCGGGTTGTGCGCCGATGTCGCTGCCGCCGTATCCGGCTCGCTTGAGCGGGCTATCGGCGCGCAGAGTGAAGTCGCCGCGCATCATGTCGGTAAATTTGAGTTGCTTCCACGAAGCTGGATACATGTTGCGTCCACTGTAGGGCGTCGCTTCGCCGCCGACGATAGCGTTGTGTGTGACGCTGTGACCGGGAAAATATGTCCTCAGAGAATCATCTCCGGGCGCATGTCCGTCGCCGTGAAAACCGTAATCGCCGTTGGCGACGACGTTGTTGCGGAAGACGAATCTGGTTGTCGGTTTGCCGTATGCGCCGCTGATGCGTCCGGTGTTGATGATGGTGTTGTTTTCAATCGTGAGCGTGTCCCACTCAGTCACCTTCATAAACTTTCCACCACCGCCCCAACGCTCGTCGATGTCCTCGAAGACGTTGTTACGTACCGTCAGGCGATGGCCGCCACGCGCGTCCGCGCCGTAGATATTGAGCGCGCCGCCCGCGCCGCGCACCGTGTTGTTGACGAAGAAAACATCTTCGATGATGGCTTGCGGGGCATGTTCAAATTCGGCGCGCACGGTAAAGAGTACGGCTGTGCCGTCCTGCGCGCCGCTCCAATTGTTGGTCATTAGATTGTGGTCGATGATGGCGCGACGCCCGCTCTTGAACTCAAGATGGTTCTTCACAATCCATTCTTCGTTGCGCCACTTGAGCGGCTTGTTGAAATGATTATCGCGGATGATGATGTCGGAAGGGACGAGTCGGATGACGGGCGCGGCGCCGCCGAACATGATGCCTTCGGCGGCGGCTTCGATGTAGTTGTTCGTAATCTCAAACGGCCCATCACCGCCCCAACCGCACAACGCCTGACTCTCCTCGCCTTTGCGTTTGATGTCCGAGAAATGACTATTGAGGACACGCAGCGCACGACCGTTCATGGCGATGCCGCGACGCTGCCCGAAGGCGGGGTCGCCGTGGACGTAGACGCGGTCGAGTTCGATATGATGCGGCAACTCTTCGAGCGACTTCTCTTCACCTGTGCCGAGCGTGATGATGTTGCCCGTGCCTTCGGGCGTCGCGCCAAACTCGATGAACATGAAGCGATAGTGGTGCGCGCCGTTTGAAGCGAAGACGGCGGGTTTTCCTTGCGCCGTGGAGACGATTTTCGGCAGGAGCGCGGCGTAGCGCGAAGGGTCGAGACGCTCGCCTTCGGCGGGCAGTTGCGCGTCGGGCGCGGCTGAACGAATCGTGATGAACTTGTTGCCGGCGCTATCTTTGCGCGGGAGCACGATGGAGACGCGAAAGGTCGCGCCCGGTTCGAGCATGATGGTGTCGCCGGGTTGCGCGCGTTCAATCGCGCCTTGCAAGTCGCCTCCGGCGCGGACGTTGATGGACGACGCGTCAGTCTTCGCGTTTCGTTCGCCCTTCTGTTCGCTGATGCGACGCGGACGCTCCTGCTGCGCGTTGGTTGAGGACGATGGCCGCCGTCTCTGCGCGTAAGCGCACGTCGAGCAGGCCGCGAGAAGCGCGCACGCGACGGCGAGGACGACCGTTCTGGCAGGCCGTTTTTGATTAAGCATCTTTACTGTTGAAGGCCTGCGTGCGCGCCTGTTTTCTCGAACACGAATTCGTTGCAGCCAAGCCCGACGCCGCCGCACTTGAGTTTCGCCAGAGAGAATCCGCGTGACCGATAGAAGTCGAAAATCTCTTCGGGCGTCGCCACTTCATAAGGGTAGCCGCCGACCCAATCCACGACGTCGCGCCAGCGACTCATGCCGCGCCCGCCCTCGTCGTAATGCGTCCACGAACGGACGTACTCGCCGGGCTTGAGTGTCAACACCGAACGCAGCATACGCTTCAACTCGTCGGGCGCAGTCACCGCCGCCGCAAACGGCGTCCGCAGCAGGCGCGGCAGTTCGTTGTACTTCTTCTTTATCCAACGCCAGCGCGTGCTCTTGGTGCCGAGGTCGTTGTAAATAGCGATGAACAACTTGCCGCCCGGCGCGACAGCCATCTGCGCGTTCTCAAGCGCACGCCACATCTCGCCCGTATGATGAAGCACGCCCCACGAATAAACAACGTCGAAGAGTCCGAGCGACCGCACATAGTCTGAATCCAGAGCCGAGCCTTCTTCAATCGTCCACTCGCGGTCGTCCGGGAAATAACGTCGCCGGAGTTCGAGCGTGCAGTTGACCGAATGCGGGTCGAAGTCGAACGAATGGACCCGCGCTCCCAGACGTCGCGCCGCCAGACTGAACAGCCCGCTCCCTGAACCGATGTCGAGAAAAGTTTTGCCACGAAGGTCGTCAACCTCAAGCATCCTCTTGAGAGACGCCTCCGCGCTCGACACCCGCTCGTCGTTTAGTTCAGCGAGAAAGCGGCTCCAATTCTTCCCGAACTCGAACCTCTCCCCGCGAGCAATCTCGCCTGCATGCGAACTCATCCGGTCTCGCCTTTCCATCACAGCTTTGTTCTCAATCATCATAATGCCATTTGTAGTAAATCAGTTTCACGTATTCACTGACGACCATCCGCCAGCCGTCCGGTTGCAGCCACCACGCGACGGGCGAAGCCGTCTCATCTCCCGGCGCGACCGGCTCGACGCCGACCGCCACGCCGCTCTCTTTGAACACGCGCCGCAGCGACCAACGCGCGCGACGCGAGTGATAACCCGAAGTCACGACCAACAGCGACGTGATGCCATGCCGCGTCGCGTAGTCTTTAAGCACCAGTGCTTCCGTGTACGTGCTTGTGACCGTCTGCGGAACCATCTCGACGCGTTCGCGTGGCACTCCCGCGCGCTCCAACTCCGCTGCCGCGCGTTCGACGAAAAACGGATTTCGCTGCTCCGTCTGCGACCAACCGCCCTGCTGCCCGTCGCTCGTCAAAATGATTTTCGACGCCGCTCCTTCGTGAAAGAGTCGTGCCGCGCGACGCGCGCGTTCCCTGTAGACGGATGAACCGCTCAGCACGACGAGCGCGTCGGCGCGCGTCACGCCGTCTTTCACAATCAACGCCCGCGCCGCGCCCCACGCGAACACCGACCAGACCGCCAACGACGCGAGAGCGATGCGCCAGATGCGTCTTGTGCGTCGCTCTCGCGGTTGGTCTTTCCATCGCATCGGGATATGCCGGACGCCTCACCAACAGATGCCCTGATACATCGCTCGTCCGGCGCGACCGTCGAAGAGTCGAACGAGGTCAATCACGGTCTGGTCTTCACGCAGGCGCGTCTCAATCTGTCGAAACTCGTCCGCCTTGTTGCCAATAATTAACACGTCGGAACTCTCCAAAACTTCGTCGATGTCGGATTTCATCAACTGCGAAATATGCGGAATTTCGCGTTCGATATACTCTTTGTTCGCGCCGAACAGACGCGCGAGCGAAACGTCGCGGTCGTAAATCGACATCTGCATGCCCTTGCCGATGAGCGTTTCGATGAGCGACACGATTGGCGATTCGCGCAGGTCGTCGGTTCCGGCCTTGAAGCTGAAGCCGAGCACGCCGATGCGCCGCTTACCCGTCGCCAACGTCATCTCTACCGCACGCGCAATCTGTCTCTGATTGCTCGGCAGGATGGCTTGCAACACTGGCACGTCCACGTCCAACTCCTTCGCTTTGTAAGTAATCGCTCGGAGGTCTTTCGGCAGGCAAGAACCGCCGAAGGCAAAGCCCGGTTTGAGATAATAGGACGAGAGATTGAGTTTCGTATCCTGACAAAACACGTCCATTACTTCGTGGCTGTCAATCCCGACGCTCTTGCAGATGTTGCCAATCTCGTTGGCGAAGCTGACCTTGAGCGCGTGGAAACTGTTACACGCATACTTGACCATCTCTGCCGCACGGGTCGAAGTAACATAGAGCGGCGCGTCGATGCCGACATATAGACGACGCACGGAGGCCGCCACGTCTTCGTCGTCCGCGCCGATGAGTGTGAAGGGCGGCGCGTAGAAATCCTTGAGCGACGTTCCTTCGCGCAGGAATTCAGGATTGACCGCGACGCCGAAGTCGCGTCCGGCCTTCTTGCCCGACGCCGTTTCGAGCACGGGGACGACAAGGCTTTCAATCGTCCCCGGCAGCATCGTGCTGCGGACGACGACCGTGTGCCGCTCGCGTTTCTCGCGCAGCGCCGCGCCGATTTCTTCGCAGACGCGCTCGATGTACGAGAGATTCAAACTGCCGTTTGCGTGGCTCGGCGTGCCGACGCAGACCAGCGACATCTCCGTACGCCTGACAGCCTCCGCCGCGTCGGTTGTCGCGCGCAGACGCCCCGCCGTCTTCACTTCCGCAATCAATTCGCCGATGCCCGCTTCCACAATGGGACTCCGCCCCTCGTTGATAATCTCGACTTTGACCGGGCTGATGTCTGCGCCGACGACCTCATGCCCCTCCCGCGCGAAACACGCGGCGGAGACGCATCCGACATAACCCAGACCAAACACGCTTAGCTTCATTGATTCAACGCCCTTCCTATTTCGTCTCATCCCGCTCGGCGAGAGGCCGCAACCGTTGCTGGTTGCGCTCCGAATTCAACAGCAACACGAATCCGTCTTCGTCGCCCACGGCTTCGCCCGTCTCCATCTGCGCGAAAAATTCGTGCAACTCCGTCCAAGACATCGGCGCGAACCCCTCGACCCAGTTCCACTCGGCGCGCGGACGCGAAGCATAGAGACGCTTCGAGAGCCACACGTCGCCGCCCGCGCGCCACGTCTTGAACGCGTGAGACGCAAAATCCTCTCGCCAGCGAAGCGTGTGCACTGTGCCGAGAGCCGCCGCCGCGTAGACGAGATTCGCGTGCTCTCTGAAAAATGGATTGAACGGAAAACTATAGTTTGCTTTCCACAACTCGTCCTGTTGATGCACGGTAACGACCGTGCTCTCCGGTTTCAGTCGCGGGCGGACGGCTTCGAGCCGCGACATCACCGCCGCTTCCTGTCGCCGCAACACGGGCTTCGCCATCACCCCGACGCTCGTCACGCCCATCAACACGACAAACAACAACGCCACACCCTTGAGCCACGGAATTCCGCGCTCGCTCTCCAACGCGCACGCCAACGCGAGAAAGACGAACGGATAGAGAGGCAGGTAGCGTTCGATGTCGCCGCCCTGCCACACCACGGCGAAACCAAGCATCGGCAACGCGCTCAAAGTTAACAGCGCCAGCACGCGTCTCCCCATCCCCGACCGCGCGAGATTAACGACGACGGCGGCGATGAACAGATAAAACAATCCGAGTTTCCACAGACTGAGGCGAAAGATTTCCACCAGCGACACGGGATTGTACGGGTCTTTCAACATGAAACGTTTGAACAACATGCCGTCGTTGCCCATATTGATGAAAGAACGCGCGAAGCCGAAGACCATGCGCGCGAAGCCGCTCGTCGTCGCGCCGTGCGATGCGCGCAACACCCACTCGCGAAAGCCTTCCACCGTGTAAATGCTGAGAATACCCATCGCCGCCCCGAAGATGACCGCGCCGAAGAGCGCGCACGCCAGCGTCGTCTGCACAACGAGCCGCAAGCGTTGGCGCGTCCATCCGAACAACAGGAGCGGCGACACAATCGCCGCCGGAAGCGCCCAGATGTAGAGAAACCACATCCCAACCGCCAACGCCAGCGATGCGCCCGCCAGCATCGCCGTGAGCCACGACGCGCTTCGCGCCGCGTCTTCTCCGCCTCTCGCCCCTCTTGCCAATGCGTACATCCCCAACAACAAAAAGGCCAGCCCCGCCACGTAAGACGCGCCCGCCTGCGCGAAGTTCAGGAAGCCGTGCGCGAAGACGAAGGCGACGCAAGCGACCAGCACCACCCACTCCCGACGACACACGCGGCGCACGATGCCTGCCAAACTCAACACGCACACCAATCCCGCCACCCAACTCGTTAACACCAACACCAGCACCACGCCCGCACGCGTGTCCGCTCCCGCCAACGCGTGCAAGAGCGGCTCGAAGACCGTCGCCCTCGCCGCTGCGCCGAGCGGACGCCACAGGAGATGGCCGAATTCCCAGATACGTACGCGGTCGCCTGAAAGCACTGCATCGGCATAAGGAACAGTGTCGGCCATGAAATGCGGCTCGGTCAGCCACGTCACAAATAGATAGACGGCGACGAGCGGCGCGAGCGTGAGCGCGCGTTCGCGCCACGTAGAAGCCGACGCTCGCCCGTCGCCTCGCACGGACATCGGTCTGGAATCGTTGTTGGATTGTCCGGTCAACACTTGGTTTATAAATCGGCGAACGCGCCCGCCTGATGTGTCGCGCCGTCGCGCTCGTTTGCTGCGTTGGCGGCGCGTTCGGGCATCGCGTCGCGTCGCGCGTTGTTGGTTGGATGTGTGGTGAGGGGTTGTTTGTTGAGGTTCACGGGTTGACGGAAAGAAGCGTCGAGGCTGCAAAAGAGGTTGAAGCGAATGATGAACCAGAGTGCTTCGAGTCCGTCGATGGCGCTGATTTTTTTGCCTTCCTCGTAGGTTCTGCCGTAGTAGCTAATCGGCGTCTCGTAGATCGCGCATTTCAACTTGGCGACTTTGGCCGTCACTTCAATCTCGAAACCGAATCCGCGCGACGTGATAATCATGTTGCGGATGATGTCGCCACGGAAGGCTTTGTAGCACGTCTCGACATCCGTCATGTTGATGTTGGTCAGGAGGTTCGACATGAAGGTCAAGAACTTGTTGGCGATGTAGTGATAAAAATAGAGGACGCGCGACGCCTTGCGGACGAGAAAACGCGAACCGTAAACCACGTCGGCGTAGCCGTCGAGGATGGGCTGAATCACGTCTTGAATCTCCGCCGGGTCGTATTCGAGGTCGGCATCCTGCACGATAACGATGTCGCCGCGCGTGAGCGCAAAGCCCGTCTTGAGAGCTTCGGTCTTGCCAGCATTTTTCGCATGTCGCTCGTATCGCACTTGCGGATGCTTGGCGGCCAGCGCGCGCGCGATTTCGGAGGTGCGGTCTTTGGAACAATCATCGACGATGACTATCTCCAACAGGTGCGGGACTTCGAGCACTCTGGCGACGATTGCCTCTAGAGTCGCTTCTTCGTTGTAGGCGGGCATCACCACCGAAAGACATTCACAGTTCTGTTTCTTCTCTGTCATACGACCTCTTTTGTTGCTTGCATCAGTATGCGAAGTTTGGGACGGGCGAAAACTTCTGTTGTCCCTGTGCGGGTGAGAGCGATGCGGGCGTTCGTCGCAGCCGTTCGTGCTTCTCCGCGACCCTCTCTAGAAATGGTCAATCACGGTTCCCTTCCACTGGAAAACTCATGCCGCGAACCGACCGACATCAACTCACCGACAGCCTCCGACGAATACGGCGAGAGTCGCGGCGCGCCCACCGCATCCGCCTCCAACAACCATACGCGACGACCACGGAAATAACCGATTAACTCTCGATTGCGCGACTCGTCCATCTCGCGCGCCCAGACGATTTTCGCCCCGTCAATATCCGCGCGGTTATAAACCCACTCCTCGCCCGACCTGTGCTCCGCGCCGTATCTTACAAGGACGAGATGCCGTCCTTCCGTGGCTTCGAGTTGTCGGACGATGGGCGCACGCTTTGCGCCAAATGAATCCGCATAGTAGTCAGCCGCACGCCATGAATTGGGGTCGAGATTGAGTTGAAGCGGCTTTGCGCCGACGCGGACGCCGAACATGATAAGGCAAATTACGGGGATTGCCCACGAAAGTTCTCGCCCGACCGCGCGCCCTCGCCACCGCCACACCGTCAAGCGTCGCCATGCTTGCATCAGCAAAACGTAAATCGCCGCCACGGCGGGCGCGGCGTAATGTAGCGAAAAGTATGTCTCCAACAGCAGCCCCGCGAACAGCAACGCGACGACAGCCAACGGCACGCGCATCCTTCGGTCGCGCCACGACGTACACGCCGCCACAAGGACGAGCAACGTCAACGCAGGCCCCGCGAAGAACAACCACATCGCCGACGCCTTCCCGACCGCGCCCTTCAACACGCTCCCGACCGAACGCCCCTCGACGTACTCCCTCTGCCACATGATGAAATGGCGCATCGACGCATGTCGAAATTGCGGCTCGGCTCCCACCTTCTGCCAGATGAAAAGCGGCACAGGGTCGTAGGTCTGCTGGTAAATCTGATAAGGCATGCGAAAGGGATTGCCCGTCACGCGCCAGTAGTAAAACGTCATCGCCGACGCCGCCAGCGCCAGCACGGCGACGACTGGCAGCACAACTCTCTTGAGCGTCACGGAAAACGTCGCGCGATTCTGCCGCCACATCCAGACCATCAGCGCCGCGCCGACGGGCACGCTCACCAGCACGCCTTCAAACGGTCGGCTGTTGGCGAGCACCACCAACCCCAAGCCCAACAGCAACGCATCGCGCACGCGTCGCCGCTTCATGATTCGCGGAAGCGCGCCGAGCACCAGCGCGCCGCCCGTCGCTGCCAATGCACCGCCGTAGTAGCCGTTAATCCAATAAGTAAAAACGCCGAGACGCAACGCCGCGATGATGCCGCCGACGAGCGCCCAACGCGGCGGCAACCAACCTTGCAGCATCCAACACAACGCGCCGCACATCAGTCCCACGCTCAACCACACGCCGAACCACGCGTGCCCGCCCGCCAACTGTCCGGCAGCCATCAACAGCCCTTGCGCCGGAGGATACTTCGACGCGTAAGTCGGTTGCTGTAGCACGTGGAAAGTTTCAAAGTGCATCCAGAATGGATGCGTCGGGTTCGCGAGTCGTCCTTGTGCGAAAGTGTCCGCCGAGAGAAGATAGCTGAACTCGTCGTGCACGAACGGCTCAGGGATTGGCAGAATCGGCAGGATGGCCGCACGCGCCGCCAGCGCAAACAACGCGACGAATAACACCGCCGCCGCGCGCTTTCTCGCCACACACGACCACCAACGATTCGCCCCCACCAACCACCTCCGACCGACCAATGCCACGACGAACGCACACGCCAACACCGCCGCCGCGACGCCTGCTTCGACGACGAGGAGCGGGTAGGCCAAAAGTGCTTCGGCGAGCCGTTCGATGGTTTCGGTCATGAAGATTTCAAGGATGGCTGGCTAGGGAATTTGCCACAGGTTCACAGAGATGCAGAGACATGAAAAAGCGAAAAGAGGCGAAACGTTGAAAAAGTTAAAGAGGAAAGCACGGGCGCGAGCGCAGCAGTCTGCCCTTTCCCCAACGCTCCTTTTAGCCCTTTCTTCTTCATATTTTTTCTTCGTGTCTCCGTGTCTCTGTGGCATGTTTTGAAGTGGGTTCTAATTAGTTTCGACGACCGAGCACTTGATACTGCGCGCCGAGCGGCAGACGTGCGACCAACGGTTCGAGCGGTCGAAACCAACGAAGAAGGTTCGGAAAGATAAAGAGGAAATCGGTCTGTAAGATTTCAAAACCGCCACGGACGAGAAGCCGACGCGCTTCGGGCGGAGAGAGTGTGATGGCATCATCGTCAAACGGGCAACGGCTCATGACGTAACGCGTGCCGGGATTCCACGGGTTGTTTTCCCAGAAGGCGAACAGCCCCGCCGGGCGCAGAGCGCGCATGACGTAATCGACCGCCGCCGCGCGTTGCTCCAAAGGAATGTGATGGAAGACACCGTTGCAAAAAACGAGGTCAAACTGCGCTGCGGGCTGAAACTCGTCCATCAACATGAAGCGCGCGCGCGCCTCGTCGCCGTATGTCCGTCGCGCGACATCCAACGAATTCGCCGATATGTCAACGCCGACCAGCGACTCCGCGCCAAGCGTCTCCAAGAGATACGGCGTCGAGGAACCCGTGCCACATCCGAAGTCCAACACGGAGCGGACGCGCTCGCCGCGCTCGCGCAGTCGCGCCGCAAGCCATTCTGCGCGACCGCGCGCGAAAAACTCCTTGTCCTCGCCCGACACGGCGATGCCTTGCGCCAACGCCGCATCGTAATCTTCCGCGTAGGCGTCGAATCCCGCGTTTTCCGTCATCTTCGTTTCAACCCCAACACGCTCAAGAAGAAGCTCGATAGAACAATTTGAAATCCAATCGTCAAAGCCGTCATCGACGGGATGACCAGTCGCAGCGTCCGCGAAGGATTCAACGGCCCGAAGTCCTGCGAACCCCATGCGCTGAACGCGTAGACCGAACCCACTAAGCCCGCCAGGAGCAGCAAACCTCCAACAACCAATCCGGTTTCCAGTGTGACATAGCGAAACATCTTTTCGAGTCGTCGGTCTTCCGGCAACAGTTTTTCACTCACTGCAAAAACCTTCGTGAAGACGGCGAACACCACCGCCTGAAATCCGATGATGACGGCGAGCGCCGCATACAACAACGTGTGCACGTCGAGCGTCACCGCGCCGATGCTCTGCGGCCCCGCCAGGAGCCACGCCCCGACGCCCAACCCCGCCAGCATCAACAACGCGCCCGGATACATAAACAACCAGCGCGGGCTATAGAGCAACATGAAGCGCAGGTGTCGCCAACCGTCGCGCCAACTACGCAGATGCGGCGGGCGGCTTCTTCCGTCCGGCGCGAGCGTCGTCGGCACTTCCACGATTCGCATCTTCCTCAGCGACGCCTTGACCACCATCTCGCTCGCAAACTCCATCCCCGTCGTCTGTAAATCCATCCGCGCCACCGCCTCGCGGCTAAATCCGCGCAACCCGCAATGAAAATCCTTGCACGGTGGATTCCAGAACAACACACGTGCAATCGCCGTCAGCACCGGATTGCCCAGATACTTATGCAGCTTCGGCATCGCGCCCGGCTGAATTCCGCCACGAAAGCGATTGCCCATCACAAGGTCGTAGCCCTCGCGCAACTTCTCGATAAACGGCGCGAGATTCGTGAAATCATAACTATCGTCGGCATCGCCCATAATCACGTACTTGCCGCGCGCCGCCGCGATGCCGCCCATCAAAGCGTTGCCGTAGCCCTTCGCTTCAACATCGACGACACGCGCGCCCATCCTGCGCGCAATCTCCTGCGAGCCATCTGTGCTCCCGTTATCGGCGATGACGACCTCGCCCGCCAGTCCCAAATCGCGTATCGACCTCTGCGCCTTCTCGATGCACACGGCCAGCGTTTCCGCTTCATTCAAACAAGGCATCACGACCGACAACTCCATCTCACTCTCGTCGCCCGCCATTATTCGATTCGCTTCAGCAGCCTTCACATAAGTTTCACTAATCATCTCGCCTCCAACCGCAACATCAACCGCACATTTCAAAACCAACAGTTGAAACTAAAGAATCAAGCGACCGTCCGCCACTCGCTGACCATTCGCGTCTCGCTTGCCTTCGCCTCGTTTCGTCTCACGGCTTCTTCGCACGCCGACGCAAAACTCGCCGCCACCTTGTCCCAACCAAAACGCTCGCGCACCGTCGCCGCTGCCCTCGCGCCCAGTTCACGCGCAAAACCCTCGTCCGTCAGCACGCGCACCAGCGAGGCCGCGAACTCCTCCGGCATATCTGCCAACAACAACTCCGCGCCGTCGCCCACGGGCAAACCTTCCGCGCCCACGGTCGTTGAGACGATGGCCTTCTCCATCGCCATCGCTTCATAAATCTTCAGGCGCGTGCCGCCGCCGATGCGTATCGGCACGATGTAAGCCACCGCGCGCTCCATGTACGGGCGCACATCTTCGACACGTCCCGTCACCTCGACCGACGCATCCCTCTTGCTCAGTTCAATCAAACTCGGAAACGGATTCCGACCCACCACCGTCAACGTCACATCCGGCACGCGCTCCCGCACAAGCGGCAGAATCTTCGCCGTGAAAAACTGAATCGCATCTTCGTTCGGCAACCAATCCATCGAACCCGTGAAGACGATGTTGTGCGCCTCGCGTCTCTCCGCACCGCTCGGCTTGAAGAACTCCGTATCGACGCCCGTCGGCACGTCCGCGATGGCACCGACGCTGTATTCGCGCTGCATCATCTCTCGGTCTTCGCGCGACACGGCGACCACGTAGTCGAACGCGCGACACGCGCTTCGCTCGTAGGCGCGCGTCTTGCGCCACTGGCCGTAGAGGTAAGCCTTCTTAACGGGATTCGCCTGCACTTCATAGTGGCGTCGCCAGATTTCCGCCTCGACGTTGTGTTGAAAAAGCACTGTCGCGCACGCCAAATCGTCCGGCATATTGATACTTGGATTCAGAAAATCACAGACCAACACGTCGCCGCCGCCGAGCCGAGCCGCGTGTTCCGCAATCAACCGACGCATCTCGCGCGACTCATATTTCTTCATGAAATACGGCAGAGGCGAGACTAGATTCATACCGAGTTCACCATAAAAAGCGGCGGAAAACTTCTCGCGCGTGCGATGCGCGACCGTGACGAGTTCGTGGCAATACTCTGCGGCACGTTCGCGCGCATCCGCGCTCGCCGAGCCGTCGTCGAGCGTCAGATACGTGATGCGATGTTCGCGCTTCAACTCCTTGAGCATGTGAAAGGTGCGAATCTTGCCGCCCTTATCCACCGGATGAAGCAATTCTGTTTTGAGCCAAAGGATGTTCACAATCTTTCTCGTCTTGCCGCCTCTCCCGCTGCTTCGCGTCTCACTTTCTCTCGCGTCTATCGCTGACGCAACTCTTCGTTATTGCTCCTGTCCTCGTCGCGCGTCACGCGCCCATCACGACCGCTTCATCAAGCGACAACTGCCGCGACGTTTCTGCGCCCGCCGTTTCGCCGTCGATAAAGCGTCGCAACCACATCTCGAAATTAACCAGCGCCCACAACTTCTCCGTGTGGTTCGCCGCGCCCGAACTGTGCTCCGCGACGATGCGACGCACCACGTCGCGCTCGAAGATGTTGCGACTCGACGCGCGTTCGCCCGTCACGTATTCGTCAACGACCGAACTGTATTGCCCGCGAAACCACGTGCCGACGGGCACTGGAAAACCCATCTTCGGGCGCGTGAGAATCCGCTCCGGCAGGATGCCGCGCATGCTCTGCCGTAGGATGTATTTCGTCGTCCAGCCGCGCAGCTTCAACCTCTCCGGCAGACGCGCCGTGAACTCCACCAACTTGTGGTCGAGGAACGGCACGCGGCTTTCAACCGACGCCGCCATGCTCATCTGGTCTTGCTTCATGAGAAGTTCGTGGAGATAAGTTTTCGTGTCGGCATAGAGCAGACGATGAAGCAGCGATGCCGCGTCGGTCTGTTCCAGATAACTACTAACGCCCGCGTAAGGGTTGAGCGCCGTCTCCCCTTCATCGCTGGCGCGGACGCGTTCGCGCGTCTCATCCGTCAGCAGTTCGCGCTGCATGGCGTGGCCGAAAACTGCGAAGTTGTCGAAGTAGATACTCTCGATGTCGGGCGCGACGGAGAGAAACGTGCGAAGCAACTTTTGCCGCAAGCGCGAAGCGGCAGGCAACGAATTGATGCCGCGACGCACGAAGCGGCGCATGGTTTCATTCGTCAGCCGTTGATAACGCGCACCGAGCGCGAGGTTGTAGACGGTCTTGCGATAGCGTTCATATCCCGCGAGCATCTCGTCGCTGCCCTCGCCCGTGAGCACAACCTTGACGTGCTGCGAGGCGAGTTCGGAGACGAAATAGAGCGCGACGCTACTGGGATGCGCGAGCGGTTCGTCTTCGTGCCAGACGAGTCGCGGCAGCGCGGCGAAGAAGTCTTCGGGACTAACGACGACTTCGTGGTGGTCTGTGCGATACGCATGCGCGACGAGCCGCGCATATTCGAGTTCATTGGCTTCGCGTTCGGCGAATGCGACCGAAAAAGTCTTGATGGGTTCATCCACCATGCCGCTCATCACGGCGGCGATGGCCGACGAGTCGATGCCGCCGGAGAGAAACATGCCGAGCGGCACATCGGCCATCAGACGCAGGCGCACAGAAGTACGGAAAAGCTCCGACCACTCCGCGACGTAATCCGCGTCGCTCGTTTGTCGGCCTCCAATCACGCCATCGTCATCGTCCGCATCGGGCGCGAAGCGCATGTCCCAATACTTTTTGATGTCGAGCGCGCCATCGCGCCACGTAAGCGTGTGGCCTGGCAACAAACGTTTGATACCGCGAAACAGCGTCTCTTCGCCGGAGGGCGCGTGGTTGGCGAGATAGTCGGGCAACGCCGCGAAATTGATTTCGGCGCGCACGGCGCTCGCTTCGAGTATGGCTTTGATTTCGGAAGCGAAATAGAGCGAGCCGTCGGAGGTGTGGACGTAGTAGAGCGGCTTGACGCCGAGACGGTCGCGTGCGATGAAGAGTTCGCGCCCTCGCTGATTCCAAATCGCAAACGTGAACATGCCGCGCAGGTGTTCGACGCAACCCGCGCCGTATTCTTCGTAGAGATGGAGAATCGTCTCGGTGTCGCAATGCGTGCGATAGACGTGGCCGCGCGCTTCGAGCATCTCGCGAAAATCGCCGTGGTTATAAATCTCGCCATTGTAGATGATGTGGAGCGAGCCGTCTTCATTGGTCATCGGTTGATGCCCCGACGCGACATCCACGATGCTCAGACGACGATGACCAAGCCCGACGCGTCCATCAACAAACAGCCCTTGGTCGTCCGGCCCTCGATGCCGAATCACATCACGCATGCGCGCCAGCAACGCCGCATCCAACTCGCGTCCAGATCTGCTCGATAATGCTATGCCATTAATTCCGCACATAAATTTCCGGTCGTCTCCGTCTTAACCTTCGACCTCCACCACATCGTCTTCAATCTCCGGCACGCTCAACGCCTCCGCGCGCAGAGGCTTGACCTGTCGCGCCGTGTCTGTCTCGATAATCAAACGGTCGCCCGAACGACGCGCCACGACGAACGCCGCACGATTCTTGAGATTGACGAGTTCCTGTCCCTCGAACCACAAACGTCGTCCGCCCAACAGCACCAACTCATCCGGCACAGACCCTTCACGCCCGAAACGCACCCACGCCAACTCAAAATCCGAAGATATTCCTTCGCTCTCGACGACAAAACGACTGCTCTCCAAATCTTCGCTCTCCGGCGCGACCGCGTCGCTCTCCGCACCGTCAGCCACATCACGCGCCAGCAATACGTCACGCCGCCCGTCTCTCACGTCGGCAATCTGGAATGAACGCCCGCCCGTCGCCGCCAGCGCACGGATGCGTGCCTTGCGCCCATCATCCACCGCCGCCGCACGCGGAATCAAAAACGTGAAGAACTCCTGCGTGCCTTCCGCCTCCGCCTTGAACGTCAGCACCGGAGCGGATTCGCGTCTGCCGTAGCAACGCGACACAAAACCGCGCTCCTCGCGCCACTCCCCGCGCCCGTTCAAATCCCCTTCGCCGTTCAAACGCCCCTGCCCGTCCGACGCGAAAATTTCCAGCCCCGCCGCACCCGCGCGACGCTCACGCACCGCCACTCCCCTGTCATCCATTTCCAACGACGGCTCAGATTCCGCGACGAAATGGAAATGGAGTTCGCAGACGTGTCGCTTCCCCGCGCCCGACGCCACGCGGTCGCGCATTATCCAGTAATCGTTTTTGAGAAAGAGCACGGCGCGCGTGTAGTCCAATGTCTCGTCGAGTCGGCGGTAGCCGTCGTGCGCGCCCTCGAAGAAATCGAAACGCTTGTGGCTCAGCCACCTTTTAGCGGAGACATTCGCCACCTCTGACCATGAGAACGCGCCCGCCGCGACGGAAGAAGATTCGCCGTCGATAGACAGCGTGTTGTGCATCGGCGACGAACGAAAGCGGTCGCGCTCGCGTCTGTCCGCCGTGTAGGTATACGTGCCGGGGTCGATGAGTAATGAGCGACCGCGCGCGGCGAGTTCAAAGGAGAGTGCGTCCGCGTGCGCGTGGCCGCAGTTGAGCGCACCATGTCGTCCGGCGTCGAGTAGAAGAAAGTTTGAATCACTATTCCACCCATCGCGCATGACGTAGTAGCCGCCGACAGGAAACGCACGCGAACACGCATCGGGCGGACGCGCTTCCAGACGGTCGAACGCCTCAAGCCCGCTTCTGCCGAGCAACCAGAACGTCTCTTCGGAAACTTCACGCGCGACGTACTTGTAATCGGCACGACCAAACAAGGCCGCGCCCGTCGCCAGCGTCGCGCGAAAGTCGTCGCGTCCGCGCTCGTCAAGCACGGCGAGACGCCCGCCGTCGTCGTCGCCGTAGAGAGGCGTGCGCCCGTCGGGGCGCGTGATGAACGTGAGATGGTCGAGCGAGGCGGCGAGTTTTTCTTTCACCTTTGCGTCAACGCTGTGGCCGTTGGCACGCGCGAGGATGACGTAGTGCGTGTAGAAATCGGTCGTGTAGCGTTGGTAGTAACTAGTCTGCTCGAAGTAAACGCCGTCGGGCAGGATGTGGCGTTCGAGTTCTGTTTCAAGGAGCGATGCGCCCGTCGCGCGCCATTGCGCGGCTCGTCGAAATTCAGGCCAGAGCGTGCCGAGATAAAAGAGGCCGAGCGCCTCGCCCGTGAGATGCGTGTTGGGGCTGAAATAGGTCGAGAGATAAGTTTCCAGATGCCGCGCGTGGAGATAGAGAAACTTCAACGCGCGCACGAAGACTGCGGGTTGAAGACGAGGCGAGTCGCGGAAAAAGTAGAGCGCCCACAACCACGCGATGGCGCGGAATGAAACTTCGAGACTGCTCGCCCAGTTGATGCCCATCTTCGGCGGGTTGGCATTCATCCACGCGTCGAGATGCGCGACAAAGGTTTCCGCGTATCGCTCATCGCGCGTGCGGCGGTAGGCGCGTCCGAGCGTCGAGAGATACTGCTGGCGGTTCAGTTCCCAGGTAATCTTTTTGTCGCCCGCCACCTCTGCGTTCAAATAGTCGATGCGGCTCCAATGCGCGAGCGGCGCGCGTCGTTTGGCGACCGGTTCAAGATGCCAGTCGATGGGATTACCGAAATCCAGATTACGGAAACCGAGCAGGTCGAAACGTCCTTCGACGATGCGCTCCGCACGTTCGACCACAGACTCCTCAACGGCGACGATATTCCCCGCAGCGACATTTCCAACAGCAACGTTTTCGCCAGCAACATTTTCATCAACCGACTCGACGGCGCGCGTCGCAAAACGTTCGCGCAGCACGGCGTCTGTCTTTTCCACGTCGTCAAACGATGGAAAGAAGACGGGCGCGTGTCGCGTGCGGAAGTGTGCGAGCAACTGCGCGGCGGCAGCCGTTTCGCTCGCAGCGTGTTGCAGAGCGGAAGACAACTCGCCGTCGAAGAGTTTGAAGAATTCGGCGTCGGACGGCACGCGCGTCTGCGACGACCAGCTGCGCCGTTCCGCGAAGGCGGCGGCGGACTGTCGGCCACGAACGCGCACCTCGTCCAGACTGCGACCGCGAAGTTTCTTCAATTTACTCCACATGCGATTCATACGAATTCAGCGAAACCGATTTGAGCGGTTCGTCAAACGCGATTCAGGCGGCTTTCTGTACAGCAGTTTTTCGATAAACCATCAATGCGGCGAGCGGACGCCCGCGTCGGTCGTCGCGTCGAAACCAGTAGTTGAGCGCCGCGAGCAGAGGCTCGAAGGGCAGGATGGCGATGCGTAGCGGGCGCGGCAGGCGCGTGGCCGCAATCCACGGGTCGAGCGCGAGCGTCTCTCCCAGAATCAAACGCTGCTCAACCTTCAATCCTTCAATCTCAAGTCGCTCGGTCAGCCACTCCGTATCATAGTGTCGCTCGTAGAAACGTGGCTCGGCGAGCGGCTCGCCCTTGCTGTCGTAGTGTGCGAAACGTTCCTCGCGCTCACGCCTGTAAGGAACTTCGACGACGAGCACGCCGTCGGGTTTGAGGACGCGTCGAAACTCGCGGAGCGCATCACTGTCGCCGTCGCCGGGGATGTGTTCGATGACGCTGATGGAATAAACGAGGTCGAAAAACTCGTCCGGGTATCGCATCCGTCGCGCGTCTTGATATTCGACGACGTAGTTGGTCAAACCCGACGCGTCGGCCAGTGGCTTCCAGCGCGTCTCTATCTTCGGGTCGTCCAAATCAGTCGCGTAGACTTCGCTCTGTGTCCCGTCGGCGAGCATCAGGCTCAAGAGTTTGGGACTGCTGGCATCGAGCACGCGCGGGTTATGTTTCCGGCGAAACTCTGCGAGCACAAAGGCATTCGGGAAGAAACGCCAATAGCCGACGGGCGACATGAAAAGTTTGATGCCTTCCATGAACAACCCTTTCGTCATGGCGCGCAAGGCACATCGCACGGCGAAGAGATAGACGCGGAAAGCGTTTGCCACGACGTTTGAGGGAATCGTTTCTTGTTGGTTGCGTTCGTGCCAGCTTTCCTCGCTGACGCTTAGTGTTTGTGCCATGAGTGTTGCTCGAAGTGTGTTGACGGCAGTTAATCAAAAGTGCATTTCAAGATAAGGAGATTTGCCACAGAGACACGGCAGCGCAGAGTAAAACCATAGGATTTTCAGCCATTCTTTCAAGGTTCTTCTCCGTGTCTCTATGGCAAGTTTTGAAACGGGTGTCGAGTGACGTTTCAATCAAAAGCGCATCTTCGCCGGAAGCGCGAATGCTCACGCAAAAACTCCGTTCAAGACGTTTCCTTTCATCTCTGCGGGCACGGGCAGGCCGAGCATGGTGAGAAGCGTCGGCGCGATGTCGAGGTTGTTGCATTCGTGGACGCGTGCGCCCGCCTTGATGCCTGCGCCGTAGACGAGCATCATGCCGCGCGGGTCGTGGCAGCCGGATTTGACCATGCCTGTGCCGTAAACAAGGTCTTCATAGCGCACGGAGATTTCTTCGTCGCGGAGCGGAAAGTAACAACGCGAGTTCTCGGAAGTTTCGTCATAATGTTTGAGCGTCACGGTTAGACTATTGTCGAGCGTATCGACATTGAACATGGCGCGTTCAGGCGCATCGACGTAGGCCGATTTCAGCGACTCGACGACGTGCGTCATCGTGGCGGGCGTGTCCGGGTAGAGGTTGAACTGGTCGGACATGGTTGAGAGCGTCCGCACGCGTTCCTTGACGCCGAGAATGTCAACGAGTCGTTCGAGCGAGCGGAGTTGGCCGATGCGTTTGCCCTTCTTCAACTCGCTGATGAAAGGCTTTTGACCCATGCTGGAAGCGACGACGAGCACGGTGTCGTCGTCGAGCAGGTTCAACATGCGTCCCAAGAGTTCGTCGGCGGTGCGATAGCCGTACTCAATCGCTTTGCCGAAGCGGCGCACCTCGTCGGGCGCGGTCTCCTGCGGAAAGGCGTGCGGCTCCATCGCCTTCCAGTAGGTGTGCATGTAGTGTGCGACGTGGTTAGAGTGAAAAGTGGCGAACTCCGGTCGGTGGCGACGATAGAGACGACTAAAGAAATCGAAGTTGACGAGCGGCTGAAGCGCGACGCGCTGCCAACGTACATCCGGCTCGCGGCGTTCGCGCGCCAGTTGCTTGACGATGCGCGCGACCGTCTCGGCGCTCAAGCCCAACGCCAGAAGTTTTGCGCCGAGTCGCGCTTTGAACAACAAGCCATCCTTGTCCGAAGGTAGGCGGACGGAACGCGTGTAGGTGAGATTGAGTTCCTGAATCGGTTGGAGCGATGCGGGATGCGTCGCAGCGTCGGGCGCGAAAGTGTCTGGCACGTAGAAGCCGTTGACCTCCTGCGGCGGCCAAGTGCAGAGGCTGCCGTAGACGCCGACGCGCAAGCCCGCTGCGTGACAGATTTCCCAGATGCGCTCGGCGCGAATCGTTTCGGGCGGCTGCTGCAAAAAGAAGACGTTGTGCTCGCTTTGCGGACGTCCGGTGTAGACGGTCGTCCAGGTAATCCACGGGTCGAGTTGCGGCGGCAAATCGACGCTCATCGGTGACGCCCACGCGCCTTCGCGTTTGAGCCGCGCAAACGTCGGGAGTTTGCCCTCCGCTATCAACGGGTCAATGAGATTCCAAGTAATCTCGTTTAGTTCGACAAGTAAAACTTTCCTGCGTGACATCTTCAAAAGCCTCTTCCCATTCGTTTCTCAAAAGCTCCACAATTCCGTGCGTCAGCGACGCGCGCCGACCGTTTCCAACAATTCCTCTGTCTCCACACCTGCCTGCGGCGCGGAGCCTGCGACCGCTTCCGTCGCGCGCTCCGTTTCGTTTAGTTCAACGACGCGGCGGCGAAAGATTTCCGCTAGTCGCTCCGTGTTGCGCGCGAGGTCGTACCGCTCGACGACGCGCCTGCGCCCCGCTTCGCCGAGACGACGCCGCAACGCCGCATCATCCATCAGAGAAGAAATCGCGTCCGCCAGTTCGTCCACGTCCGACGGCGCGACGAGCAGCCCGTCAATGCCGTCGCGGATGAGTTCGGGCACTCCGTTGATGCGCGTCGCCACCGACGGAATCTCCATCGACATCGCTTCCATCAAGACTACGGGCACGCCCTCGGCAAAACTTGCCAGCGCAAAAACATCAGCCCGTCGGTAAAGTTCGCGCACCTTGTCCTGATTCAGCCATCCTTCAAAAACCACATGCTCGCCCAAACCGCGTGCCACCACGTCGCTCTCTAAACTCTCGCGCATGGGGCCATCGCCGACGAGACGCAGGCGCACCGCGCGCCCCTGCTTCAACAACGCCTCAACGGCAGCGACCAGAATGTGCTGCGCCTTGACGGGCGCGAGTCGCCCGACGCAAATTACTTCAAACGGCGACGGATTCTCACGCGGCGGTCGCGGTTCATACAGATGCGGGTCAACGCCGAGCGGCGACACTTCAATCTTGCCCCAATCCTCCGGCGACGAAAATCTCATCAACTGACTACGCGCATAGTTGCTAATCGCCGCGATGAAAGTTGACGCGCGAACCTTCTCCGCGAGACTGAAACCGATGGCGTCGTCAAACTCGACAGGCCCGTGGATAGTCAACGAAACGGTCACGGGAAAGATGCGCCCCGCGAGCACGCAGACGTTTGGCGTGAAGTGTGAATGAACGTGCGTGAGCCGCCGCTCCTGCATCCAACGACCGAGAAGCACCGCCTCGACGAAGTACATCAAACAAGTCGGAGCCATGCGCGGCGCAGACACACAGAGCTTGAGCGTATCCATCAACGCGCCGAGATAACGGCGCGGGCGCGCGACCATCGTCTTCAAGTGCGGCACGACCATGCTCAGTGGATTCGTCGGTTTGACGTAAAAAGTCTCTCTCCATTCGTCGCGTTCCTCATCTGACAGACGCTCCGCCGGGCGGTCGCATTCGAGAACCGACGCGACGTGAACGTCAAAACCGAGCGCACGCAAACCAAGCACCTCACGCAAGACGAACGTGTGGTTAATCGCCGGATACTGCCCGACCAGATATGCCACGCGCACAGGCTTAGTGGCTTTCGTTTCGCTCATCATCGCTTCGTTCTGACTCTCCATCACTCTCTGCTCAACGTCGCTCCTTGATTCACTCCGCTCCCGTCGCTCCATTCATTCTACTCTCAATGTTTCCCGTCCACTTACCTCGCATCAACCAACCCGCGCCCCGTCACGACACATCTTCACGCCGGACACCTTTAATCTCATGCGCCACGGAAGCGACCGCCGACGCCAGCAGACGCTCATACAATTTCTCTGTACGCTCAAGCTGCGCCGCGCAGGAAAACTTCTCCTCGACGATGAGCCGCCCGCGTTCGCCCATCTCGCGCGCACGTTTCGTATCCTTCAACAACTCCACGATGCGCGTCGCCAACGCCTCGTCGTCGCCCGCCGCGACGAGGTAGCCCGTCTCGCCTTCGACCACCGTTTCGCGTGCGCCGCCGACATCCGTGGCGACTACCGGACGCCCCGCCGCCATGTATTCGAGAATCGCGTTGGAAAAACCTTCGGCCTTTGAAGAAAGCACACACACGTCCGACGCGGCGAGCAACTCCGCGATGCGTTCGCAGCGACCCGTGAAGAAAACATCGCGCTCTCCGAGTCCGAGTTCGGCGGCGAGCGAGCGCAACCGTTCCGTCAATTCACCTTCGCCCGCGAGCACGAAGGCTGCCTCCGGCACCGCCTCGCGCACACGCCGCGCCGCGCGCAGGAAGGTCGGATGGTCTTTTACTTCGAGCCGCAAATTCGCCACGATAGTCACGAAGCGGCGCCCTTCAACATCGCGCGGCAAACCACAGGCGGCGAGCGCGTCGGCGCGCGACATCGAAGGGTCGGGCGCGACGCGCGAGGCGTCCAGCCCGTTGTGAATGACTTCGATTTTCTTCGCGCCGACTCCTTCCACGATTAACTGCTCGCGCACCGCTCCGGCGTTGGCGACGATGGCGCCTGCCAACTTGTATGCCCCGCGCTCGACGCGTTTCTGCAAAGGCGTGCGCGTGCCCGTCGTCTCGCGCCGCGAGGCGATGCGGACGGGCGTGCGTGCCAGTGACGCGCCCGTCATGCCGAAGATGTTGGTATAAAATTCGTGTGCGTGGACGACATCAATTTCGCGTTCGCGCAGGAAGCGACGGAAGCGTGCGAGTTGGACGAAGGCGTTGCGGTCGTAAAAACTGTTGAGGGGAAATTCCGGGATGTCTTTGAATCCGAGACGTTCCACTTCGGCGCGCAGAGGCCCGCCGCCATACAGGCACGCCACTTCGACGTGATACCGCCCGCTCTCAAGCAACAGGCGCGTGAGTTGCACGGCCTGCCGCTCCGAGCCGCCCTCCCAGAAACCGCTTATCAGTTGTAGAACGCGATGCCTCATTTTAAGTGGTCGTGTATCTCGTCAATCACGATTTCAGGCGACGCTCAAGGGCGCGTCGTGGAGTTCGGCGGCTTCGTGTTCCGCCGTCGGCGTTGCGGCATCGACGAAACGACGATGCCAGGATTCAAACATAAAGAGCGTCCAGAGTTGCGTCGAATGGTCGCGACGCCCGCGCGTGTGTTCGTCGAAGAGGAGGTCGATGTAGCGCGGGTCGAAGTAGCCGCGCTGTCGTGCCTGTCGGTCTGTGAGCAGGTCGCGGATTTGGTCGCGGAGTTCGTGGTTAATCCATTGTTCGATGGGAACTCCGAAGCCTTGCTTGGGACGCGTGAGCAGTTCGTCGGGGACAAGACCACTGACGGCGCGTTTGAAGATGCTCTTGGTTTCCGTGCCGTTGAGTTTGAGCGCGGCGGGGATGCGCGTGCAGACGAACTCAATCAACTTGTGGTCGAGCAGCGGCGCACGCGTCTCCAGAGAGACGGCCATGCTCATGCGGTCAACTTTGGTCAGGATGTCGCCGGGCAAGTAGGTCTTGCTGTCGAGATAGAGCAGCGCGTCGAGCGGTTCATCTGTGCCGACGCTTGAGGCGATGGCGCGGAAGTTTTCGATGGCGCGCGTGTCGAGTTGTTCGGCGCAGAGTTTTTGATAAAAGTCTGCTGCGTAGAGCGAGGGCTTGTTGAGCGAGGTGAAGGCCGAAACGCTGTCGATGTAACGTTCGAGCGGGTCGAGCGCGACGTTGTTGAGGAAGTTTCGTCCCCACGCGCCGTGCGGGAGTCGTCGGCTAAAGGGCTGCATCACGCCGCGCCGGAAGGCACGCGGGAGACGCGCGAAGCCGCCGCGCTGTTGGTCTGTGAGATAACGCGTGTAGCCTGCAAAGAGTTCGTCGCCGCCATCGCCGGAGAGCGCGACGGTGACGTGCTCGCGCGCCAACTTCGAGACCATGTAAGTCGGAAGCGCGGAGGAATCGGCAAACGGCTCGTCGAAATGCCAGACGAGTTCGTCAACCACCCGGCAGATGTCGGGCGTGACGACGAATTCGTGGTGGTCTGTGCCGAAGTGTTTGGCGGCGAGGCGCGCGTGACGCAGTTCGTTGTAGCTGTCTTCGTGGAAGCCGATGGAGAAGGTCTTGACGGGCTGACCCATGTGCCGCGCCATGAGGCCGACGACGGTGCTCGAATCAATGCCGCCGGAGAGAAACGCGCCGAGCGGCACGTCCGCAACGAGACGCACGCGCACCGCCTCATCAAGCAACGCGCGCAACTCTTCGAGCAGACTCTCCTCGCTTCGCGCGTCGGCCTCTGCAATCGGCGTAAACGGAAAATCCCAGTACCGTTCGACACGCGCTTCGCGGCTGCTGTCGGGCGTGAATCGAAGATGATACCCCGGCGGAAGTTTGTACACGTCGCGGAAAATCGTGAGCGGGTCGGGCACGTAGCCGAACGAGATGTATGCGTCGAGGGCTTCCGTATTGATTTCGCGGCGAAACTCCGGGTGCTCGATGAGAGATTTGAGTTCGGAGCCGAAGATGAGCGTGCCGCGCGGGGTCACTGTGTAGTAGAGCGGTTTCTTTCCGGCACGGTCGCGCGCGATGAAGAGTTCGCGGCGCGCGTCGTCCCAGAGCGCGAAGGCGAACATGCCGCGCAGGTGTTCTACGCAACCCGCGCCGTATTCTTCGTAGGCGTAGAGGATGGTTTCGGTGTCGGAGTTGGTTTGAAAGCGACAGCCGCGCGCTTCGAGTTGGCGGCGGAGTTCGCGGTAGTTGTAAATCTCTCCGTTGAAGACGACGGTTAAGCGTCCGTCGCTGTTCGACATCGGTTGGTGTCCGCCCGCGAGGTCGATGATGGAGAGACGACGCATGCCGAGCGCCGCCACGCCGCCGACAACGCGCGTCCCCTGATCATCCGGCCCGCGATGCGCGATGCGTCGGCACATGCGGTCGAGCACGACGGCGCAGGCGTCCGCACCCGCACGCAAATTCTCTTGACCAACAAATCCAGCGATGCCGCACATCGTAAAATTTCGTCCTCTAGCTCAAAGTGTCCGCAGCTCTTTTCCAGAGCGTGCGGCGTTGCAACTGCTCGAACCTCTCACGAATCGCCTGACGCTCATCGAGCGTCAACATTCCGGTCACAACAATCGCTGACAAGTAGACCAACGCGAACACGACGCCACACAAGGCGAGCGACACGAACGGCCTGGCATCCGACATCAACACGCGTGCAAAGTGCGCCGCTGCGCCCGCCGCGACCGATGCCAGCGCAATCTTCCCGATGTCCGTCAACAACACGGCGTCGCGTCGTTCGACGCCGAGCACGCGCGCCATCTTGTGCGCCGTGATGAAACGCTCGACGACGTTGACGGCGACCGCTGCCGTTATCGCGCCGACAAGACCGTAAGCGCGCACGCCCGACCAGACCGCGACGATGAAGACCAACAGCATACAGATACGCAGCTTGAGAATGTAGTGGCGGTATTCGGCGAAAGCGCGTATCACAGGGTCGGTCGCGCTTGCCATGATGCCGAGCGGAATCAAGACTAAGTTAATGGCGAAAATCGGCCAACTCTCGATGTATTGCTCTGTAAAGAGTACGACGATGAATTCGCGCGCAAAGAGCAGCAGGAAGACAAACAGCGGCAAATAGACGAACGCGAGTTTTCGCATCATGCGCGCTGTCAGTTCGACGATTTCGCGGCGCGTGCCGTACTTCTGCAAGTAGCTGACGCGCGGCTGCATCACTTGTCCGACAGCATCGCTCAGCATCGGGACGAGTGGAATGTTGAAGCAGCCGACCGCGTAAATCGCGTACATCGCCGCGCCGAAGCGATGCGAAACGAAGTAGTTGTCGAGGTAGGCGTACATCGTAAAGAGCACCGCCGACAGACCGAGCGGCAAGGCGTAACTCAACTGACGGCGCATCATCGACCATTCGTAGCCGCGCCAGAACGCGCCGAAACGCGAACGCAGATAGACGAGCATGACGAGCGTTTGCAACGTCCCCTGCACTATCGCCGCATAAATCAACGCCTCGACGGTCGGATACAACAGCGCCACCGCGATAAACAGCCCCGACTTCGTTAAACGCGCGCCGACGATAAATGCCACCGCCCATTTCAAATCCTGATGCGCGACCGCGATGGTTTCAATGAAGTACGAGACGACCCATAACAGAATCGCGACGCCGACGAGCGGCGCAAGTCGCGTCAACTCTCCGTTGTTGAGGATGGCCGCCATGAGTCCGGGCTGAAGCGTGAGCAGGAGGCACGCCGCCGCTCCGACGAAGAAGTGAAAAAGCAGAATGTTGAAGACCACCTGCCCCGCGCGTTCCGGCTCGCGCGGCAGAAAATAGAACGCGCTCAAGCCGAAGCCGAGCGGCAACACGAAGACCGCGCTATCGACGAGCAGAAAGACCTGTTTATAAAATCCGTACTCGGTCTGGTCGAGACGACGCACCAGCAGCAGCGGCAACGCAAACGCAAGCGCGAAGGCAAACGTCTTTGCCAACATCACCCACGCCGCGCGCACCGTCAGCGACGTTTCCTTTTTTGCTGCTTCAGTCGTCAATCCCGTCTTGTCCTCGATTTAAGTTTTGACGTGGAGGTTGCTACCCGTCTCGTCAAGTAAGTTCTCCACGGTCGCGGGTTCGCGAATCGGTTCCCAACGCGCGAAGCGTTCGCCGCGCAGAAATTTGTAAGCCGCCACCACCGACGCGACGTTGGCGAGCACGAAGTATTGCGGCAAGGCCAGCAGTCCGATTTTCAGGCCCGCGCGTTCGAGCAGCCAACCGAAAAAGGCCGACGCGTAGAAGGCCAACTGCCCCGCGAGCATCAGTAGATAGAAGAAAGAATGGCGCGCGAGCGCGACGGACGCGACGAACGTCGCCGCGAGAAAAAACGGCACAAGGTAGCGCATCACCTTATGCGAAAGGAGTTGGACGGCGTAGAAACCACTTCGCAGAGGATTCAACATGGCGCGATGCCGCCACAGGTCTGTGTAAGTCTGTGTGATAACACGCACGCGCATGCTTAGTTCGCGGCTCGGCTGCCTGTTCGTCTCCTCCGTGCAAACGGCGTCAGGTTCGTAGACGGCGCGCAAGCCCTGTTCGACCATCTTGGTGGCGATGATGAAGTCGCTGCACGCCTCGTTGTAGAGCGGCACGTAGGCCGAACGCCGCACGGCGTAGAGACAACCCGACACACCGATGAGAGAGCAGACGCGGCTTTCGTGTCGCTTCAGAAAGGTTTCATAATTCCAGTAGGAACGCGCGCCGCTCCCCGTGCTCGAACGTGCCGGGTCAACGTAGACGAGTCGTCCGGCGACGCAACCCACCGACGGGTCTGCGAAGTCGCGCATCATCACACGCAACACGTCGGGCTGATAGAGCGTCGTCGCATCTGAAAAGAGGATGAACTCGCCGCGCGCCTGTTCGACGGCGGCGTTTTGCGCGGCGGTCTTGCCGAGGCGTTCCGCCTGACGTTGAAGACGAACCCCGCGCGCCGCGTACTCGCGCACAATCTCATCCGTCCGATCGCTCGAACAATCCGACACCACCACCACTTCCATTTTATCTTTCGGATAATCGAGTGCGAGCGTGTTCTCCAACTTCGCTGCGATGTCGCGTTCTTCGTTGTAGGCCGTGATGATAATGCTGACGGATGGGGTCAATTCGCCGCGACGAATACTGCGCCCGCGCACGCGACTCAACACAGCAATCAGCAACGGATAACCGGCATACGTGTAGACGAGCGCCGCCGCGCTCGACCAAAAAACGATTTGGGCTATCGCTCCGAAGTTCATGCCGTCACCAACGTCCTGCCGGATTCGTCGTACGTGTCTGCCGTCTTGTTCGCTTCCGTCGCCGCTTCTGCTTTGGAAGCCAACTGCGCGAGGTAGATGCGGCGCAACGCCACGGAGTAGCCGACCAGATAGTAAATGAACCACTCGTACGCGACCGAGGCGAAAAAGCTGTCAATCATGTAGGCCACGATGCTCGCCTGCAAGGCCACCGAGAGATAATAAAACTTGGAGCCGCGACGCGAAGCAAACGTGTCACGCTCAATTAGTCGCAGCCGTCGGAGCGGCGTCACGATAAACATCGTGTAGAGCGCGAGCGCGGCCACCCCCATCTCGGAAGAAACCTGCGTGTAAGCATTGTGGCTGACGAGTTCCCTGATGGACATGATGCGGAAATTTCCGATGCCGACGCCGAACACCGGATTGGCAATCGTCACATAAACCGACCGCCAGAACACCGCCTGTCGAATCGTGGAAGAACCATTCGGGTCGAGACTGCTGTCAAAAATCGACGCGATGCGATTGCCGTACGCGCCCGGCGCGACGACGAGCACGATGGGCAGAAACAGCAACAGCAAGACAGCGATGCCGGAACGATTGCGCCGTCCGAGTTTCCACAAGAGCACCGCCGTCATGCCAATCAAAGCCAGAAATGCGCCGCGCGAAAAAGTCAGAATCGTTGCCACCAGAAAGAGCAACGCAATCCCGGCGAAGACGAATTTTTTAAGCATGCTGCGCGTGCTTAAAAGCAGGCACAGCGGAAGCGGGATAATAGTGACGAGGTGCAGCGCCAGATAGTTTGGATTACTGAACATACCGCCGATGCTGCCCGCGACGCGATAGCCCTCCGTCGTCGCGCGTCCCAGACGATAGTCGTTGATGGCGTTGACGCTCAACACACAACTCACAGCGAAGGTCAGCAGCAACAACCCTTTCAGGCGCCGTTCCGTACGTACCGCATTCACCATCACGACGAACATCACAACAGCCTTGAGCAGACGGTCGGTGAAAATCGCCCATGAATCGACGCGGTTCGTGGCGAGCGGGATGGAGAGCAATCCCGTCAAGGCGAATAGCAAGATGATGTTTACTTCGCGCGGTCGCGCAGTGAGCGTGCCTTCGACGACAAATTGCGAAGGGATGTAGATAAAGAGCGTGACGGCGGCCACCCAGAAAGCCATGCTGGTCGAAACCGACAGGTATTCATAAGGACGAAAATAGAGCACCAACGTAAAGAGAAACAGGCCGACGTACGTCGCGCTATGACCGCGTTTGTGAATCCATTTGTCCTGCGCGGCGAGAATCGAAACAGCAGAAGATTCGACTGTATCGGATGGCAACCGTGTTGAAGCGGATGATGCGTGCGGAGTTTCGCTGGAAGGCGCGTAGAAGTTCTGTGCGGCGCGTGGGTTCTGTGCAGCAGGGATGGCGGACGCGCGTGCGCCAGCCCGTTGAGGCCAGGACGCATCGCCTTCAGCGTCCTCTTCCCAACGCGCTCGTCCGGTGCGGGAGACGGGTTCGTAGTCTGAAACCTGACCGTTCTGGGAGGATAACTCCGGCATTCTGTTCCCCTCGCTGCTCGCCAGCGCGACGGCGTGTGGCCTCTGCCGCGACGACCGCATTAGTCGTCCAACATGCCGCTTAAACAGCCACACGGAGGCAGGGGGCACTCCCGCCTCCGCGTTGGCTATTCATGCGCCCAAGTTCGTAATACGTCGGGCGACGCTGCAAACGAGCACCTTCAGACCGCGACGCTCTCCTCATCGCCAACCAGCACAAGCGTGCGGACACGCTCACGCAGAGCCATCTCGAAGCGACGCGCTTCTTCAATCTCGGAGAAAGAGAGTGCGCGAAGTTGCTGCTCGATGCGGCGTCGGTAATCGGAAACCAGCGAGTCGGAGACGTTCAGGCGTGCCGCCGCTTCCAACTGCGTGATGTGTACCGGACTAAGATAACAATGCCAGAGCACGCCGAGCATGCGGTCGTACTGCTTGGTCTTACCGCGCACCGCTTCATGCAATCCCCTCAAAAATCTATCGACGAAGCCCGACACTTCCGATTCGGCCTCGCGCCTCAAGAGCGACTGTTCGGGATTTTCGCGCCCGTCAACTGGCTCGAAGGCTCTGCCGTTTTCGCTGTCGTCGTCGCTGCCGAGCGGGACGAGATAAATGTCCATCACGGGTAGCCGCGACATGACGAGACTTCGCAGAGCGCGCACATCCACGGGCGCATCGCAGGCTTCCAAGACGGAGATAATCAAATCCTCAAGGTCGGAATTACTGATGATAACTTGAGCGTCGCCCGTGCAGCCGACCATGCGCGTATCGCGCGGGCGCACGGGGATGAGTTGGATGCGCTGTTCGAGTTCGTGCGAGCCCCGACGCGGTTTGTCGTCGCGCCATTCGCTCAGGCCATAGATGCGGTCAACGAGGCGACGATGCGGCTCGTCTTCGGCATTGCCGTGGTAATTGGCGTTGTCGAGGCGTCGGAAATTGGCGCTCGACTGAATAATGGTCGAGATGCGACGTGCGAGGCGATAGGATTCGGGGTGACGCTTGCGGAGTTCGGCGGTCAGGAGATTGGTCAGTTCAATCTGCCCGATTTCACATTCAATCTCGGCGTCGGTCATCCCTGTGTCGAGGTAATGTTGAAAGCGCGCTTTGCTGAGGAGTGTGACGAAGAGTTCCTGCGTCAAATCGATGTAGGCGCTGCCCCGGTCGCCCTCTTCGACGAGCAGACCTGCACTGTGCGACGCGCGCACCAACGGATGATTACTGACGAGCCGCCACAATTCCGTCCAAATGCGGCTGACATCGGAACGACGCAGCGATTCGACCCACGGGCCGCTCGTTCGATGTGGACGCTCCGGCGCATCCGTCGTCGTGGTGGCGGCGCGCTCCGGCGGGAGTGGCTGTTCTTCTGTGGCGCTAGTCATGGAATCGTTTTGTTGATTGTGATTGGCAGATGTTGCAGCCATGTTAATCGTAGTGGAGTCTGCGAGCAAGGGAAAAGACACGGTGAGAATTTTCTAAGGCGCGTAAGGTTAGGGAGGAGTACGGCTGCCCGTGTCTTCAATATTAATCGACGGATTATGCACCCGGTGGCGTTGGAATGGAAGTTAATTCTTGTCTGTGGCCGGGAATATTGAAGACCGATGCAACCCTCTAGGCTTTGAAATCGAAGACCTTTTTCGAGGAAACCGCACTGGCCGACCGCGATAGGGGAACAAGGGCGGTCACCGAGAAGGGAATCAAGGAGCGTCGCTCCCTGATGACAGAAAGGATGTTAACAGCAAACCCCAAAATGAGCAAACATTTTTTTACACTATCGCCAACATGTTGATAAGAAAAGGAGAAAGAGCGAGAAAATAGGTGTCGGGGTGGGGCGAAGTTATGGAAAAACGGGATGATTGGGGGTTTCTTTTCCGTGACCAAGCGAAGCGCACGTCCAGAGAGACTGGCTGCCGTGGCTTTTTTGCCGCCTTGCCCTAGCCTTTGCGTGCTGTGCCTTATCGTGTACGGCGCTTCGGACGACCGGGAAGTTGTACCCGACGCCTCGACCCGGCCACGCTCAACACGAAATGGACGTACTTTTTAGGAGAACGAACATGCTTTGTTCAAGCACAGCCACGTTTCGCAAAATGAAAACCTGCCCTTCCGCAGAGACTCTGGTGCTCTACGGAGAGGCGCGACTTGTGCGAGGAGTCAAGCGAAAAGTGGCCGCGCATCTCGCGACATGCGATTTCTGCGATGCAGAAATGCACTTACTTAAAACCCATCCGCCAAAGTATGAACCCGTGTCGGGCGTGCCGGAAGCGGTCGCCATGCCCGCCGCGTTGCGTCGTCTAGCGTCCGATTTGATGGCCGAACCAAGCCGCGCTCTGACATTTTTCCTCGAATTGACCTTTGAACGGGAGCGTTTAACACTGACCGACGCCTAAAACGCTTCCCTCCCCCGTCCTCATCTCGCTACAAGCCCCCACACTCTCACACACGTCCGTCAATTCTCAAGATTGACCGACGCCTCCGTCTGCCCGAATCGTCTACGGCGAACGCGCTAGTCTTCTCTGCCAGCCGCGTCCCCGTAGAGTTCGTCGATGAGGTTGCCGTATTTTTCGTCAATCACGCGCCGTTTAACTTTGAGCGTAGGGGTTAGCTCGCCGCCGTCGATGGAAAATTCTGCGGGCAGCAGCGCGACGCGACGGACACGCTCATAATCTGCCAGCGACGAAGTAAGTTGCGCGATTTGGCGTTGCACAAGTTTGACGGCAGCCGGATTGCGGCTCCAATCGGCGCGCGTGGGTTTTGCGCCCGCGTTTGCCGTCGCTGCATCGGGCAGGGCAGCGGCGAGCGCGTCCCATTCCGGCACGACGAGCGCGGCGGGTTGCTTGCGTCCCGCGCCGACGACCACCACCTGGCTGACGAGCGCGCTCTGCTTGATAAAACTCTCGACCAACTGCGGCGCGACGTATTTGCCGTTCGACAGTTTGAAGAGTTCCTTTTTGCGGTCGGTGATGTAGAGGCGTCCGTCGGTGTCCATGTGGCCTACGTCGCCCGTCTTAAACCAGCCGTCCGGCGTGAAAAGCGCGCTCGTCTCGTCGGGTTTGTTGTAGTAGCCGCGCATGATGTTTGCGCCGCGAATCAAAATCTCGCCTTCGGCGTCGGTCTTGACCTCGATGCCGGGAAACGGTAGCCCGACCGAGCCGACGCGATTATCGTCAGGACGATTCGCCGCCACGATGCACGTCTCGGTCATGCCGTAGCCCTGTAAAATGTCGATGCCTGCGCCGAGGAAGGAATAGGAGAGGACGGGCGAGAGCGCAGCGCCGCCGGAGACGAAATAACGCAGGCGTCCGCCGACGCCCTCGCGCCATTTCGAGAAGACGAGACGGCTGGCAATGCCCTGTTGAAATTCCAGAAGCGGCGAGACGCGACCGCCCGTGTCTCGCAGTTTCGCGTAGCGTTGCCCGACGCCGAGCGCCCACTGAAAAAGCGTCGCCTTCCAACCGCCTTCCGCCGTGCCCTTCTTGATGATGCGATGATAGACCTTCTCGAAGAGTCGCGGCACCGCCGTCATAATCGTCGGACGCACTTCACGCAGATACTCGCCCACCTGATCGAACGAAGCGGCGTAGTGCACGGCGACGCCGCACCAGCAGAAGACGTAGAAGACGACGCGCTCGAAGATGTGCGAGAGCGGCAGGACGGAGAGCGACACGTCGGTCGACTCGATGGGCAGGGTGCTCCCGATGGCGAGCACGTTGGAGACGAAATTCGCGTGCGTCAGCATGACGCCCTTCGGTTCGCCCGTCGTGCCCGAAGTGTAGATGATGGTCGCCAAATCGTCGCTGTGCACTTCGCTGAGCAGGCGTTCAAAGGCTTCCGGCTCGCGTTGGTCGCGTTCCGCGCCGAGCGTTTCGAGAGCCGCCAGAGTCATCGCGCCTTCGTGGTCTTCCGACACCTTCACATCGAAGAAGACCAGCCCTTCAAGCGACGCGACGCCTTCGATGCCGGGGCGCGCGTGGCGATAGATTTTGCGTCCCGAAACGAATAGCAGCCGCGCGCCCGAATCCGTGAGGATGTAGCGCACCTGTTCGGGAGCCTGCGTCGTGTAAATCGGTACGTTGACCGCGCCGAGGCTCAAGATAGCTAAATCGACGACCGACCACTCCGGCCTGTTCTCCGACAGCAACGCCACACGGTCGCCCTTCACCACGCCCAACTCCGCCATCCCCAATGCCAACGCACGCACGCGCGCCGCGAACGCCTCCGACGACACGTGCACCCAAGCGCCGCCCTCTTTGTAGTTGAGGGCGTCCGGTTTGGCGTGCCGACGAAATCCGCGCAGACACATTTCCGGCACGCTGGCGGGCGTTGGCGTCGGCGTCGTCGCAGGATGAGGCGACGATGTTGTTTGTTGAGTTTGAGACATAGAAGAAATGATAAATCAGAGTAGACAGTAGTCAGTAGAAAAACACGCGGAGTTCGGTGGTTGAAAGCCATGCTAAAGAAACGTCCAACCGAAGTTCTTCATGCTGGCTACTGTCTACCGATTACTGTCTACTGCTTTTTATGCGTTCGGCAAAGTATGCGACGGTTCGTTGGAGGCCATCGCGGAGGGGAACGGTTGGTTGCCAGCCGAGAAGTTGTTGCGCGCGTGTGATGTCAGGCTTGCGTTGACGCGGGTCGTCCTGTGGCAGAGGGCAGTAGCGGATTTTGATGTCTGCGCCGCAGGCTTGCGCCACTTCGTCTGCCAACTGTCGCATCGTAAACTCGCCCGGATTGCCGAGGTTAACGGGGTCGTTGATGCTCAGGCTCTCCGGCGTCTCCTCCGTGTTCATGAGGCGGATAAAGCCCTCGACCAAATCATCGACGTAACAGAAGGAACGCGTCTGCTCGCCTGTGCCGTAGATGGTCAACTCCTCGCCCCTGAGCGCCTGCACGATGAAATTCGACACGACGCGCCCGTCGTTCTCCAACATGCGCGGCCCGTACGTGTTGAAGATGCGCGCAATCCGCGTATCGACCTTGTTCTGACGGTGGTAATCCATCATCAGAGTCTCTGCGATGCGCTTTCCCTCATCGTAACACGACCTGATTCCAATCGGGTTGACGTTGCCCCAGTAGGTTTCGGGTTGCGGGTGGATTTCGGGGTCGCCGTAGACTTCGGAGGTCGAGGCTTGGAAGATGCGTGCGCGGACGCGTTTGGCGAGGCCGAGCATGTTAATCATGCCCATGACGCTCGTCTTGACGGTCTTGACGGGATTGTACTGGTAATGGACGGGCGAGGCGGGACAGGCGAGGTTATAAATCTGGTCAACTTCGAGCAGGATAGGTTCGATGACATCGTGACGCAGCAACTCGAAACGACGATTGTCCAAGAGGTGCATGACGTTTTCGCGTCGTCCGGTAAAAAAATTGTCGAGACAGATAACCTCCTGCCCCTCGTTCAACAGACGCTCGCACAGGTGCGAACCGATAAAACCCGCGCCGCCTGTCACCAGTATTCTCATCTCGTTCTCCGACCTTTCATTGAAAAATTCCCTCTACGCTCCGGCTATCTAAAAATCCTCGTCCGTTTTCGTCACTCATAAACTTCAGTCGTCGCTTCGCTGGTCGTCGCCGTGGTTGCTGTCGCGTTGTGGCTCAACTCGCTCTCGTCCGGCGTCGGCGCGGTTTGCTGCCGCCGACGGCGACGCTGACCCGAAGAACGACTGTGCCGATGACGACGACTCGGCGTTTCGACGCGACCATTGAGCGTGGCGAGCGCGGCGAGCATCAGGAACAGGAGCGCGTTCGATGTGGTGTGGAGCGGAAAATCGAAAAAGCTGTGTGTGAGCACGGCAAAGCATCCGCCGAGCGCACCGAGCGCGACGCCACGACGAAAAGCGTCCTCCGATTGCATGCGCTGAAACCCCAGCCGAAACAGCATCGCGATGAAGAACAGACCGAGCAACGCGCCGACCACACCCGCATCCGAGAGCGTCTGCAAGTAGTCGTTGTGCGCCTGTTCGAGACGATAGAGGCGACCGTGGTTGGTATCGTAACGCGAATAGGCGAGACTGAACGAGCCGAGTCCGGTTCCCGTCAGAGGATGGTCGCGGATGATGTCGATTGTGCCCCGCCAGAAATGGACGCGCCCCGTCGTCGGGTCGTCGGCGTTGATGGAGCCGACGAGGCGATTCAAAGCATCCTCGCCGCCGAAAAAAAGTACGCCCGTAAACAACACCAACACCAACGCCGCTCCCGCCGTCGCACGTAACGCGACGCTTCGCAGACGCGAACCCGCACGCCTCTCCTCGCCGTCGCCTTCACTCGCGCGTCCGCGTCCGCCCCGCCCGCGCACCGCGCCCGACACGATGACGATGAACATAATCTCCACGACGAGGCTCAACATGCCGCCGCGCGAATTTGTCAGGATGACGGAGATGCCCATCAAGGCGGCGGCGAAGGCGTAGAGCACGTAGCGTTCGCGTTCGACAGCGCCGGAGAGAAGGAGTCCGAGCGGCAACGCGAGCGCCATCTCCATCGCTCCGGCGAAGTGATGCCGATTGATGAAGGGGCCGAAGGCGAGACTCTGCGTGGATTTGCGTAGCCCGTAAATCTTATCGGGGCTGACGAAAAACTGAATCATGCCGAAGACGGCGAGCAGGAACCCGAAGATGGTGAGCGCACGCACGACCGTCCGCAGACGACGTGGGCTGTCGATGAAGGCGAGCGCGGCGGCGAAATAGACCAGCAGCGACGTGAGTTGAATAATGACGAAGCGCGTCGAGTAAGGGTCGAACGAGAGACTACGGACGGGCGTTATCCCGGCGTCGCCCGCGACGCTTGCGCCGAGCGGCAGGAGTTGAATGAGTCCGAGCGCAATCAACGCGACGAGCGGTAGTTGAAGAAGATTGCGGCTGATGCGTAGACGCCCCGTGCGCCACGCATCCGCCACCCACGCCGCGACGACGAAGCCCGCGCCCGCCAGAAACAGTCCGAGCGTCCAGCTATGCACCGTGCCGAAGGCGAGCGCCGAGAGCACGACGGCGAGGCAGAGCGCGAGGATGACAAAACGGCTGGCGAGCGTCCGCGCGGTGTCAGCGTTCGCCTGAAGCTTTGCCCCGCCCGCCGTCATCGCCCGCGTTTGCGGCTCGCGCACCCGCAGCGTCTCCGCCGATGCGTTGGAGGTTGAAGTCGTCATACCAAACTTTTCCAAAAATCGGGCACGCCTCTTCCGTGCACGACGGGCGAACGATTCGCATCAGTATCGCTTCGGTCTGCGGCGAGGTGGTGAAATCCAGTGTGACCTGTTGCCAGTCGTGCGTGCCGTCAGCCACCTGCGCCGAATTCGCCAACTGACGCGCCCCGTCGCCGTTATCCAACACTTGCACGATGAGCGTCGTCGCACTCTTCAAGTTTTCCGTGCGGACGAAATATTCCAGACGATAACGCGTACGCGCCTCCACGGGCACAAGCTGCGAGACGTTGGCGAAGGCGAGCGACGTGGGCGCGTTGAAGGCGATGCGGAGACTACGCGCGCCGCCGTGTGGGTCGCGCACGTCGAGTCCTATCTGCGTCTGCGCGACAGGCCGCACGTCCCAGATAAACGGATGCTTGTTCGACCCGCCGACCTCGCTCTCGAAACCGCCATTGATGATGTTTCCCACAGAGACTTCCGCGGCACCCTCCGGTGCGACCGTGCGATGCACCTCCATCGCCCCGTGAAAACGTCCCCTCTCCAACAGACCTGCGCGCAACGCCTCGCCCGCCGCGCGCTGCTCTCGCTTCTCCCTCTCGCCCAAACTCGACCACAGACGCAAAGCCTCGTCCATGCGTTTGAGCCTGACGAGATACTCGACCAACTGCGCGCGCCCCGCCGCCGACTCGCCGACCGCCGCCGCTATCCTTTCGACATCCCCGCCGTAGAGACTCCACAGCGTCGCAAAAATCTGCGGGCGCAAAGTCGGGTCGGCATCAGCCGAGCGGCGCAGTTCGACAAAGGCTTCATCCTGTCGTCCGGCGCGCAAAAGGAGATTTCCCAAGTACCAGCGCGGCATCGCATAGTGCGGCGCAAACTCGACTGAACGCCGCAACGCGCGCTCGCCGCCCTCCGTGTCGCCCACCTGCTCGCGCACGCGCCCCAACTCCATCCACAGACGATAATCGTTTGGCGAAAGACTCGTCGCGCGCTCGTAATGGCGCAGGGCGTCCTGCAATTCTTCGGGCGAGAAAGTGCGCTTGGCAAAGACGGCGAGCGTGAAATGCGCCTGCGGGTCGTCGGGCGCGAGCCTCGTCGCCGCGCGCACAATCTCTGCGTCCACGGGAAACTCCGCCAGAGTATTCCCCAGACACCAACGCCCCACCACCCACACGCCCGCCAACGCCAACGCCAACGGCACAATCAACAGCACCCGCCGCCAAGTCGCTTCCACGTTGATGAGTTTCAATTGACTCATAAAAAACAGTAGACAGTAGTCAGGAGTTCGTAGCCAGTAGAAAAACTGATTGAATGCTTTATCGTAACCAAAGGTTTTTGGTGTTGTCGATATGCGGCTCTCAAAAGTTAATCCTTAGCAATCAAACGCCGGATGCTTTTCTACTGACTACTGACTACTGTCTACTGCCTACTTCCGCTCATTCTTCGCTCAGCGTATCGATTTGGATTCGCATGCGCTTGAGCGTGATGTGCGCTTCTTCACAGGTGCGGCGAATCTGGCGCATGCGGTCTTCGGGAAACTTCAAACTTGAGATAAGCACTTCCTCGACGCGCTGCTTCTCGCAAATGCGACGCAACTGCCCGTTGCCGCCGAAGACACGATAACCGTGAATCACTTTGCCCTTCTTCAACGCGTCATCGTCTACAAAACCGACGGGCGTGTAACGCAGTTCACGATTATTCAGGAGTTCGCGCAGGAGTAGTTCGCCCGCGTCGCCCGCGCCGTAAATGAGCACGCGTCTTCCGTCGTGCAACGTTCCGGCGGGCAACACTTTTCTAAACAGTCGAAACGCGATGCGGCTGCCCGCAAGAAGCATCAACAGGATAATGCCGTCGAGAATGAAGACGGCGCGCGAATAGCCCTCGAAACGAAACGCGAACAGCACCGCCAGTACGCTCGCAATCGAACTAATCAGCACCGCCTTCGCGTAGACCACCAGATTGTCAACGCTCACATAACGCCAGATGCCGCGATAGACGCCCATCACCAGAAACGTCGCCATCTTGATAAAGACGAGGACGGGCACAGTGCGTATAAAAAGTGCGCGCGCGCCGATTTCCGTCACCGGCCCGAAAAGAAGCAAGTAGGAACCGTAGTAAGAGAGAATGATGAGCGCGACATCGAGGAACACCTCGAAGATGCGACGCTTGTACGAGAGGTCAACCAGAAACGCGACAATCGGCTTATCGCGCGCCGCGCGCACTTCCTCCTCATCGTAAACCTTGACGCCCGCTAGATAGACGCCGAGCAAAGACAGCACGACCGTGAACCCCAGAATCGCCGCGAGGCTCACATCCAACTTCATCTCGCGCACGAACATCGCCAGCACGCCCGACAGCGCCGCGAACGCGTAGAGCATCCACACCGCGCGACGCTCCGATAGTCCGAGCGCGACGAGGCGATGCGAAGTGTGGTCGCGTCCGCCCTGCGCGGCGGAACGTCCGGCGAGTTTGCGTAAGACAGTGACGAAAGTGGTGTCGAAAATCGGGATGAACAGAATCAGCACGGGCACGGCCAGCACCGGAAGAAACGAACGCGAACGCCCGCCCGCCGCGCTGAGTAGCGCCGTGCTCGCCAGAAAGAACCCGATGAACATCGAGCCGCCGTCGCCCATGAAGATGGATGCGGGGTTCGTGTTGTAGACGAGGAAGCCGAGCAGCGATGCGGCAAACACGCCGAGCATCAAGGCTTCGAGCGTCTGCCCGTTGGCGACAAAGCTGAGCGCGAGAAAGACGGAGGCAATCGCGGCGATTCCGGCGGCGAGTCCGTCCATGTTGTCGAGGAGGTTGATGGCGTTGGTGATGCCGATGAGCCAGAAAATCGTAATCACCATGTTGACCCATTCCGAACCCGTCCACGGCAAGGTCAGCGCGTAGCCGCTCGTCGCGCCGTAATAGATGACGAGCGCCGCGCCCATCACCTGCCCGATTAGTTTCTGATACGGCTTGATGTGCAGCACATCATCGACGAGTCCGACCGTGAACAGAAACGCGCTCGCCAGCATCACGATGAAGAACTGCGGCGTGTGCGGCACGAATGCCGCATAGACCGTCACGACCGTCAGGAAAATCGCCACGCCGCCCATCATCGCGGTCGGCTTGTTGTGCCACCTGTCCGCCCTCGGCTTCGCCACCATGCCCCAACGCCGCGCCAACGCACGCACCACAGGCGTCAGCACCAGCGCCAACACAAACGACACCCCGACGGCCACCAGTTGTTCTGTACTTAAAAGCATACCCCTGCTTGAAGAAGATGAAATTCGGCAAAACGCCCCGAAAAGCTATTCGATGTGGCGGGAGAAATCAAGTGGGCAGAGATGTGGCTGAGTGAGCACCAAATTAATAAAGATTTTGCTGAACTATGCCTTCGTCATATCGAGCATCAACTTCGCTTTGCAGTCTTCTAATGGCCTCTTGGCAATATTTAGCATTGTTGTCAATCAATATAGAACGACGCTTCAACATTAGTGCAGCAACACCCGTTGTTCCACTGCCGCCAAAAGGATCAATGACTAAACCGTCGTCAGGGCATAGCAGGCCAATAAAGAACATCGGCAAATCTACAGGGAAAACTGCGGGGTGTCCTTTGTTTTTACCAACCAACGCGCGGCTGATGACGTTTGAGTGCTTCTCATCGTCGGACGGGGTAAATTCATCTTCAGCAGATGCATCCACGCTCACAACGTTTGAAGGGAGAACTGTTTCTTTGCCAACCCACTTGGAAATATCACGCCCGAAGCCGCTATCGTTAACGGAGTTATGTCGTGAGAGGTCATTTTGCCCTAACTTATTAAGACGTGTCTCTACCCAATTCCCGATAGGTTTTCGCACCGCATCGGGATTGAAGAAAGGTCGCTTCGACTTCGCCAAGTGAAAACAATATTCCCATCCGTCTCGCAACCTTGTCGGCCAATAGCCGGGCATCGGGTTGGTCTTGTGCCAAATGTAATCGTCTATCGCAAACCAGCCCCGTTGACATAAAGCTTCGACTGTTTGCCAGACATATCTATGACGCACACCATCTACCACTTTATCTTTGATATTTAGCACTAAGCTTCCCGTCGGCTTGAGTGCATTGAAAAAAGGTTCGTGGAAACTGAGAAACCATTCCACAAATTCGTCGGGGTGAACGCTGTCATAATGTTTTCGGCGCGCATCGGCATAAGGCGGTGATGTAACCAGTAAATCCGCCTGTCCAGCATATGCGCCTAGCTCACTCCGGCTATCGCCGCATATCACTGTGCAAGTGGCATCGGCTTTTTTAACCGTCGTTATGGAGGCGGGCTCGGTCATCTCTTTTTCGTTACTTTTAGAAATGTTCACTTACAAAAAAACCTGACCAATTTATAAGGGTCGTTAAAATTACCCACTTCATCAACCAACTCAGCATCAAAGCAACACTTACCGAAAGAAGCAAGAAGTTCATCCGGGACTTCAACCTGCGTTGGAAGCGCATCTGCCGAATATGACGAGATGAGCGCGTCGAGCATCAAAGTCATAATTTCCTCATAGGAGTAATTAGCAAAAAAGGGCCAAAAATAATCGGAAAGCCATACCTCTGTATTTACAGAATGCGCGATTTTGGTTTTCTGTTCGCGCTTGATATATCTAAAACCTCTATCCATTGCAATGCCAAATACGCAACAGTACGGGCCAGTCCTATTCTTGTCATTTTTGGCAACATTCTCTAAAGCCTGAATGGCCTTCGGCCAATCTGCTCCGCCCATTGTATTACTCCGGTTTTTAACGGAAACATAGAGGCTCAAAAGCCCTCTCGCTTTATCCATAAATTCAATCGTCGCGTTGAAATCTCCTTCGGCAGTGCCGATATCCGAAACGCTTTTGAATCTTTCCGTTCGTCGTGCACAATCTATAACCAAATATTGATAACGCCAGCCCGAATTCATCCGCTCTTTTTGCAAAGTTCGATTGCGAAATTGCTCAACTCCAACGTCCCTGTAATTCTTTCGGTATACCTGATGGGCTGTCGCTGCCGGATCGCCACAGTATTTTTTGAAATACTTGAATAGTTCTTTACCTTCTTTTTTGTAAATTACATTTGCTTCTTCTGTAGTCAAGTCTGAAGGAATAGAGAGAATTTCGCGCCTCGACTTTCTGCCAGCATTACCAATAGCAGACAGAATTAACAACCTCATCTCCTCCGCGGGAATCTTGATTCTATGCGGCGTTAACGCTGAGTCGTCCAGACATCCGTAGTACACGCTACTTTCGTCTTGTATTCTCGGATAATTCTGCGGAATTGTCTTTGTTGTTTTCGCCATTGTTTGTCTTATTGACTACTGTAAAACGCGATGACGCTTTGCAGGATTCCGTCGAGCGTCATTTCGGGACGAAAGCCGATGAGGGCGGAGATTTTGGAGATGTCGGGGACGCGGCGCGGCATGTCCTCGAAGCCTTCCTCGTAAGCTTCGTTGTAGGGTACGAGCACGATTTCGGAATCCGATTTGGTCAACTCTTTGACGCGGTGCGCGAGTTCGAGAATCGATACCTCTTCGTTCGAGCCAATGTTGTAGACCTGCCCGACCGCTTCCTCTTTATCCATCAATTTGACGAGCGCGCCCACCACGTCGCCGACGTAGCCGAAGCAGCGCGTCTGCTCGCCCGTGCCGTAGACGGTGAGAGGTCGTCCGGCGAGCGCCTGTTTGACGAATGTCGGGATGACCATGCCGTACTGCCCCGTCTGTCTGGGGCCCACGGTGTTAAAGAGACGCACGACCACCGTCGGCAATTTCTTCTCGCGCCAGTAGGCGAGCGCGAGGAATTCGTCAATCGCCTTCGAGCAAGCGTAGCTCCAACGCCCCTTCGTCGTCGCGCCCATGACGAGGTTGCCGTCTTCACGAAAAGGCACTTCCGTCGAGAGTCCATAAACTTCGGAAGTCGAAGCGACAAGCACTTTCTTCTTCTTCTTGTTGGCCTGCGCGAGCACCACCTCCGTGCAATGGACGTTGGTTTCGATGGTTCTGACAGGGCTTTCGACAATCAACTTGACGCCGACCGCCGCCGCCAGATGAAAGATAATGTCGCAGTGGTCAACCTGTTCAGCGACGACAGGCGTGTTGTGCGCGCTGTCAATCGTGTAATGGAAACGCGGGTGTTTTTTGAGGTGCGCGATGTTTTCGATGCTGCCCGTCGAGAGGTCGTCGATGATGTATACTTCATCGCCGCGCTCAAGATACGCGTCCGAGAGATGCGACCCGATGAAACCCGACCCGCCCGTGATTAATACTCGCAAAAATCTGTCTCCTTAAAATAAAACTTGAAAAGTGAAAAGTGAAAAAATGGACGGCTTAAAACGGCGACGTTCTTTCCTTTTTATCCTTCAACCATTTCCCCGTCTCCATTTTTTCATTCTTAATTTTTCCTTTTTCCTTGTCGGTTAATTCGTCGTAAAGCCTCGACACGTCTGCCACCAGTCGTTCGACCGAATAGTTCTGCTCGACGTAGAGCCGCCCGCGCCTTCCCAACTCGCGCCGCAAATCATCATCTTCGACCAGACGCGCCAACCCCTCCGCCAACCCTTCGGCATCGCCTGAACCGACGAGCACGCCGCGCTCGCACAGCGTGAACAACCCGCCGCCAGCGGTGGAAACTGTCTCGTTCTCAAGCGACGCCGCCGCATCGACATTCTTTCCAACGAGGTCAACGACGCCGCCGACCGCCGTCGCCAGCACTGCGCGCTCGTTCGCCATCGCTTCGATGAGCGTCAGAGGCGTCCCTTCGTTCAGCGAAGTCAGCACAACTACGTCGAGTGCTGCATAAAAGTTTTCGGGGTCGTCGCGGGTTCCGGCAAACGTCACATCGTCGTCGAGTCGCAACGCGTGCGCCTCATCTTCGAGCGCGCGTCGCAACTGACCGTCGCCGATGACGACGAAGCGCACCGCGCGACGTCGACGTTGGCTCCCGACAGTATTCCCTTCATCAATCACATCTTCAGCGCCGCCCAGACCGAGCGCGACCGCACCGCCCACGCCATGTGCGACCGCTTCTTCCACAGCTTTCGCATCCTGCGCGTCGTCGCCCGCGCCGTAACGCTCTTTGAAACGCGCGGCGGCTTGGAGAAAGAGTTTGTGATTCTTAATCTCCGTCAGTCGCCCGACGATGCCGACGAGCAGCGTCTCGTCGTTGTCCTGTTCGCCGTCGCGTTCACTGTCGCCTTTGCTGTCGCCTTTGCTGTCGCGTTCACTGTCAATGCCGAACTCTGCGCGCGCCGCATGTCTTCTCTCGCGCCAACCCGCGAAGGCGCGTGTGTCGAGGCCGAGCGGGATGACGGCGAACTGTTCCGTGCGTCCGACGCCGAACTCGCCATGTATCTCCCGAAACTGCTGCGGGCTAATGACGACGATACGGTCGGTCGCCATGCGCGCGAGGAGTTTTTCGATGGTCAAAAAAATTCGTGTCTTGAGCGCGCCGTAGTAACTGTGAAAGACGTGCCCGTGATAAGTATGCACGAAGCGGCACGACGCGCGCGGGCGACCCAACAGCGACATCGGCGTCAGCCAGCGATAGAGTATTCCCGCGACGCGCCCCACGGTTCCAGCCTTCGCCGTGTGCGTGTGCACGATGTCGGGTTCGACACGACGGAACAGTCGATAAAGCTTCCAGACCGTCAAGGCGTCCTTCGGTGAAATCTCGCGGCTCATCTCAGGAATAACGAGCGGCTCGACGCCCTGCGCGGCGGCGAAGTAACTCATATCGTCTTCGCCCGGCGGAACCGTCCCGGCAACGAGCACCGACTCATGCCCCGCACGCGCCGTCGCCGCCGTCAGCCACGATACATGCCGCGCGGGGCCGCCGACGTTCAAACGCGCGATGATTCTCACAATTCGCATAAAGCAGTAGACAGTAGCCAGTAGTCAGGAGCTAGCAGAAACGCGTTCGACATTTGCTTCTTGAGAGTTAAATTCAATTCTTGACAGCCAATTGAAGAAACATCCGACTCATCAGAGTCTCCGAGCAGTTCTTCTACTGACTACTGGCTACTGCTTCTCAGTCGTCCAATCTAAAGACCGTCTCCGGGTCGTCTTCGTGTCGGATTTCGTCGATTGCTTTGGCGCGTTTGTGACCCATGAAGAGGCGGTTGGGAAAGTTGATGACGATGCCGGGCGCGTCGCCGACGTTGCGATATGCATGGACGACTCCGGGAGGGACGAGCACGGATTTCGGGTCGTCTTCGCCGAGGGTAAAGGTCTGGACGTGGCCGTAAGTTTCGGAGTCGGGGCGGTTGTCCCAGAGTCGCAGTTTGAAATTCGAGGGGCCGATGAAACAGAAGAAGTCGGCCTGTTCGACGTGCTCATGCGGACCGCGATTGACATGGGGCAGCGACATCGAAATGTAAGACATTTGCGGATAAAACTCTTCCGGTAGTTCGTCATGACGGAAAAGTTCGGACAACCAACCGCGCTTGTCCTGATACTTTCGTAAATCGCGCACGACGACGCCCTCTATCTCGCCCTCGGTAAACTTATCAACGAGCATTTCCGGCTTTGGCTGCATCCTTCAACTCCATTTTGTTGGCTCCTGTCTCGGCCACCAGATTCGACGCATGCAAGAGGCTCTCGAAGGTTCCGGCGTCCGTCCACCAGCCGTCGAGTTCGTCCCAGGTCATCTCGTCGCGCTCGATGTAAGCATTGTTGACATCGGTGATTTCGAGTTCGCCGCGTCCCGAAGGTTTGAGCGTGCGGATGATTTCAAAGACGCTCGCGTCGTACATGTAAATGCCGATAACCGCATACTCCGACTTCGGCACGGCAGGCTTCTCTTCGATACGCAGGACGCGGCGACCGTCGATTTCCGGCACGCCGAAACGTTGCGGGTCGGCGACTTTCTTCAAGAGGATTTTCGCGCCGCCGCCCTGATGTCGATACGCGCGCACGGCTCTGACGATGTTGCCTTCGATGATGTTGTCGCCGAGCACGATGCAGATGGGTTCGCCCGCCGCGAAGTGTTCGGCGAGTGAGAGCGCATCGGCGATGCCACCTTCGCCTTCCTGATACGTGTAGTTGAGATGCTTGAGGCCGAAATCTTTTCCGTTCTTCAGCAACTTCAAAAAGTCGCCCGCCGAGTTGCCGCCCGTGACGACCATGATGTCCTTGATTCCCGCGTTGACGAGCGTTTGAATCGGGTAATAAATCATCGGCTTGTCATAGACGGGCAGCAAGTGCTTATTCGTCACCGCCGTCAGCGGCCTCAGACGCGTCCCCAACCCGCCAGCTAATACGACACCTTTCATGCACAACCTCCAAAAGGTAAATGGTAAATAGTGAATGGTAAATGGAAACTGCTTTTATCCATTTACCATTTACCATTTGCTATTCACTAATCTATGAATCTTTCAAACCATAACTCAAGCATCAAGAGCGTCCAGAGTTGATGCGAGTAGTCGCGGCGGCTCGCGGTGTGGTCTTCGACGAGACGTTTGACGGTCGCAGGTTTGAAGAGACCGCGACCGAGCGACTTTTCCGAAAGCAACGTCTGTTGCAGAAACGCGCGCATTTCGCCGCGAAACCAGTGGCCGATGGGGACGCCGAAGCCCATCTTGCTCCGCTTCAAATTCTCTGCGGGCAGGAGTTTTTTCAGGATTTGCTTCAAGAGATACTTGGTCGTGCGCCCGCGTAGTTTGAGTTGTTCCGGCAGACTCGCGGCGAATTCGATGACGTGATGGTCAAGAAACGGCGAACGCGCTTCGAGCGAGACGGCCATGCTCGCAATATCGACTTTGACGAGCAGGTCGTTGGGCAAATAGGTCATCGTGTCGGCCAGCAGCGCCGCATCAACCACGCCCGCGCCGTTGGCACGCGCAAACCACGGCGAGAGGAAATCCGCCGCGCGATGCTCCTGCATCTGTGCGTAAAACTCATCCGTGTACAAATCCTCTTTAGCTTCGGCGTCGAAGACGCTGACCCAACGCAGATAACGCTCGACGGGCGGCAGCGACGCGGCATGAACGAAACGCTTGAGGCTTCGCACGCGGCTGCGACGCAGTTCCGAGGCGGGCAGCAGCGCCACCGCCGGTTCGATGAGCGCGCCGCGCACGGCACCGGGCATCCGGTGGTAGGTTTCTGCGAGGCGCATGGCGGCGTAGCGTTCGTATCCGGCGAAACACTCGTCGCCGCCGTCGCCGTTGAGAGCGACGGTGACGTGCCTGCGCGTCTCGCGCGCGACGTAGTAGGTCGGAATCGCAGACGAATCGGCGTATGGTTCGCCGTAGTGTTGGACGAGCGTGGGCAGCACTTCCATCGCGTCGGGGCGGACGATGAATTCGTGATGCTCCGCGCCGACGTGTTCCGCGACGCGCCGCGCGTGATGGAGTTCGCTAAAGTCCTGTTCCTCGAAACCGATGGAGAAGGTCTTGACGGGCTTGGAACTCGCCTCGCTCATCAGGGCGACGACCGCGCTCGAATCGACGCCGCCAGACAGAAACGCACCAAGCGGCACTTCCGACATCAGACGCACGCGCACCGCATCGCGCAGCAACTCGACGGCACGCTCGCCCGCTTCCTCCTCCGTCCACTTCTCTTTCCGGTTGAAATCAGGCATCCAGTAGCGTTCGATGTGAATTTCGCCGTCGCGCGTGTAGCGCAAAGAGTGGCCGGGTTCGAGTTTGCGTATAGCGCGATAGGCCGTGAGCGGCGCGGGTACGCACATGAAGGAGAGATAGTAATGAATCGCTTCGGGCTGGATGTCGCGGCTGACGCCGGGATGTTGGAGCAGGGCTTGAAACTCGGAGCCGAAGACGAATTCGCCCGAAGGCGTCCGCGCGTAGAGCAGAGGCTTTTTGCCAACACGGTCGCGCGCGAGAAAGAGTTCCTGCTTCGCTTCGTCCCAGATGGCGAAGGCAAACATGCCGCGCAGGTGTTTAGGACAGTCTGCGCCGTAGCGGTCGTAGGCGTGGATGATGGCCTCGGTGTCGCAGTTGGTGTGAAACTTGTGACCGAGCTTTTCCAGTTTTTCGCGGAGTTCGAGGTAGTTGTAGATTTCGCCGTTGAAGACAATCCACGCCGTGCGGTCTTGATTGTGGATGGGCTGCTGGCCGCCTTTGAGGTCGATGATGGCAAGACGACGCATCGCCATGCCAACCGACGGGCGTTGATAAAATCCGTCTTCGTCGGGACCGCGGTGATGAATCGCTTCGCACATGCGTGCGAGCGTCGCAGGGTCAACCGAGTGTTCGTCGTGCCGGACGATGCCTACAATTCCGCACATTTCAAAAGCCTATCTTTTCCGAGATACGGTTGGCAATGGCTTCCCATTCTCTCTGTTGTTTGCGTCGCGCCGCCGCACTCGCCGCCTGCAATTGCGTTCGCCGCTTGGAGATTATTGCGCGTTGCTTGATGTCTTCCTGCTTCTCACGCAAGAGCACATAGCCGACGGCGACGAACATGAAGAAAAAAACCAGAAGTTGCGAACGTTGCCTGTAGGCCGTTCCCACGTTGCCCTGAAACACCGAATACGCCAACGTCAACATGCTCGTAAACACTAAAATCGGCAACGCCTGCCGGAGTCGATACTTCAAGGTGAACCACAAGCCCATCACAAGGAGAGGGAAACTAGCCCACCAGAGCAGCATTTCGGGCAGCGTGATGGATTGCCTGAGCGATGCTAGTTGCCACGGAAACGGCGCGAATAGCAGGTAGAGTAGTCCGACCGGAATCGTACTTATCGCGCCGGAGGTAGTGGACACGTCTACGTCTTTGCCGAAGCCGGTCTTCGCCGAGTTTGCCAAATCGGCGCGGGAAGTTTGGAGAGCTTCGAGATTTCCGTACATTTCGAGTTGGCGCGGAATCGTACGCAGCACGCCCAGATACAGGAGTGCGACGCCCACCACGATGATGACGATAAACTGGCTGACGAGACCCTGCGTGGTCAATCTCTTCATGCCGATAATCAGCGCGCCGCCCACCGCCACCACAATCATGTAGAAAACATAAAAGCGTAAGCTCAGAATACCGAGCAGCGCAAACCCCAACACGATGACGTATTTGACGCTCAGCCTTTCTCCGAGTTTCAGTGTTGCCAGAATCGCGAGCGCGAGCAGAAAGACCATCGGCCCGTCCTTCAACCCCTGCGACGACCACAGCACCAGACTCGGATAAAAGGTAATGAGCAGGGCTGTGCTGCTCGCCACGCGAGAGTTGTGGAAGATGTGTTTGGCGCAGAGAAAAATAATCGGCGCGGTGGCTGCGCCCAAGACCGCGTTGATGAATTGCACGGCCAGCATGTTGCGTCCAACCAGCGTATAGACGCTCGCCACCATGTAAATCATGCCCCAACCGGATTCGTGACTTTCTAAATTTTCAAAGGTTCCGCTCTGCCATCCGCGCGCCACGATGTCGCCGAGAAAGTCGTAGGTGAACGCGTCGCCGCCGAAGAACTCCTGCGCGTTCATGTAGAAGATGCCCGTGCCGACCAACATGCGAACGAGTAGCCCGGCGGTGAAAATCTGCAACAGAAACTTCCCGTCCTCTTTATTCCGCAGAATGACGTAGCCCGCGACGAGCGACGCCACAAGGCACAACAATATCGCCGCCGGGCCGTAGTCGGGCACCAGCAAGGCGACACAGATGCCGAGTAAGAGAGACGCAGCGGTCAGTAAAGCGTTCATAAACTCGTATCGAAAATGCACGGCCTGCACTCGCCGCCACCGTAAGGAAACCTGGCGCGCGGACGACGCATGGCCGAAACATCAAATAACATAAAACACCGTGGGGGCGTCTCTCAAACCACTCTGGTCGAACAGGGGAAACTCGTCGGCGGCCAGTCTACTCGTCGCTGCTCGCTTGCTGGCTCGCTCTCCGTCGAAAACTCTGCGAGGCCGCGCGCCGTCCGTTCAGGACGTTTGCGTGCGCCGTGAATTGTAAGCATGGAGCGCGTGCTGTTTGAAAACCTCGTCGCGCAGCGAAGGCCAGCATCGCTCGAAATCCGCTTCCGTCGCCGCCGGATGCGTCATGAAGGCCGCGCGCACCACCTCGCGCATATCTTCGCAGGCTTCCACCTTCGTCTGTTCGAGGGCTTGCTCAATCGCGCGCTGCTTCTGCGCTTCCACCACTCCGGCTTCATGCTCCAACTCGTTTTGCCGTATCTGTTGTACCTGTTGGCCGATGGTTTGATTGGTTGTCGGCTGGTCGATAGTTTGCTTCATCGTCTTCGGTTCGCTGGTTTGCCTGGTCGTTTCGCGCGTACGGCGCGTGTCGGTTGAGTTTCCGTTGCCCTCGTTTGTCGTTGTGGTCGTCGGCGTCGTGTGATTCGTCTGTCGCGTTTCCGTGTTCAACTTCGTCGCACGTTCCGGCCTCGGTGACGACGACGAGCCCGCCAGCCGTCCTCCCACCAGAGCGAGCGGCAGAGGAAACAGCAACGACGCGGGCACCAGCCACGCCGCCGCGCCATCAGGCATCAACGACACGAACAAGATACCCGCAAACAAAGCGAGAAAGCCAATCGGCAGAGCGAGTTTGCGTGTGACCGACGGCGCGGCACGCACGGCGACGTAGCCGCCGAAGACCGCCACCGGCACGCCGATGTCGAGACAAATCAAGAGGAAACGCGGCGAGCCGAGCACGCCCCACAATTCTCCTGCAATCACCGACGCATCTACCCCGTCGCCCTGTGCGCCATACTCATGCACGCCCGTTGCCGAAACGACCGCCAACAGCACTACCACGCCCGCCAAGTAAGCCAACAGACCGATGAACGAGGCTTTGATGTTCCATCTCCCTCTGGCGTCCATGATGCTCATCTCCGCTCAACCGGACGCGAGACGCGGCAAGCCAAAGAATCAGGGAAGCTATCGAGTCTAACCCTTCGACGACGAATCGTTGTCCGGCGCGACGAGTGCGCGGACTCCTTCTGCGCCCGCAAGTCTGTTTCCGTTGCCGTTTGCGCCGTTGCCGTTCGTGCCTTTGGTGCCGTTGGCGGGCAAGAGGTAACGCATGCGCGGCGACGAAGCGGCGAGCACACGGAAGGCATGCTGTTTGAAAACCTCGTCGCGCAGCGAAGGCCAGCATCGCTCGAAATCCGCTTCCGTCGCCGCCGGATGCGTCATAAAACAGGCGCGCAATTCCGCACGCAGTTCTTCATGCAGATGAACTAATCGCGGCTGTTCCGTCCTGCGTCGAATCTCCAAAGTCCATTCTTCTTTGACTGTCGGTTGCTCCCCGACTTTCAGCGCGCGCACCGCCTCAAGCTCTCGCTGTTGACGTTTGACGAGCGCCGACTGCTCGCGGCTCTCCTGCGCCTGCGCGGCGACGCGACGATGTTGCGCCACCTGCTGTACTTCCTGCATCTTCGTGGTCGCCGCCTTCTGTCGGTTGTCTTCCCGTCGCTCCTTTATCAACACGTAGCCGACCGAGACGAACATGAAGTAAAAAACCAGAAGTTGCGAACGCTGCCTGTAAGCCGTCCCCACGTTGCCCTGAAACACCGAATACGCCAACGTCAACATGCTCGTAAATACCAATATCGGCAACGCCTGCCGGAGTCGATACTTCAAGGTGAACCACAAGCCCATCACAAGGAGAGGGAAACTAGCCCACCAGAGCAGCATTTCGGGCAGCGTGATGGATTGCCTGAGCGACGCCAGTTGCCACGGAAACGGCGCGAACAGGAGATATATCATCCCGATGGGAATCGCGCTCAGAGCGCCGGAGGTAGTGGACACGTCTACGTCTTTGCCGAAGCCGGATTGCGCCGAGTTGGCGAGGTCGGCGCGGCTGCGTTGGAGAGCTTCGAGGTTTCCATAAATCTCTAGTTGCGAGCCTGCCGAACGCAGTATCCCCATGTAGGTGAGCGCGAGACCGACGGCGACGATGACGATGAACTGCCGCGCGAGGCTGGTAGCCGTCAGCGTCTTCATGCCGATGAGGAACGCGCCGCCCGCTGCCACCACCACCATGTAGAAAATGTAGAAACGCAGACTCATGATGCCGAGCAACGAGGCGACGAGCACGACGAAATTTTTGATGCTCAGTTTTTCTCCGAGTTTGAGCGTCGCCAACATCGAGAGCGCGAGCAGGAAGACAAGCAACCCGTCCTTCAACCCCTGCGACGACCACAGCACCAGACTCGGATAAAAGGCGACGAAAAATGTCGAGAGCCGTGCCACGCGAGAGTTGCGAAAGATGTGTCGGGCGCAGAGGAAGATGACGGGCGCGGTGGCCGCGCCGAACACGGCGTTGACGAATTGCACGGCCAGCATGTTCTTGCCGATGACAGCGTAGATGCCGCCGACGACGTAGAGCATGCCCCAGTTGCGCGTCAGAAACGGCCCCATGATGCTCTGAAACATGCTGTAGTGAAGTTCGCCCTCCCACACCTTGACCTGCATCGCGCCGAGATAGTCGTAGGTGAAGGCGTCGCCGCCGAAGAACTCCTGCAAGTTGAGTGTGAAGATGCTCGTCCCGACCACTATCCTGACGAGCAGCGCGGCGACGAAAACCTGTAACAGAAACTCCTTCTCCGTTTCCAGACGCGTAATGACGAGACCGACCACAACCGACAGCAACGCGCAGACGGCCACCGCCGACGCGCCGTAAGTCGGCACAAACATGACGACGCAGGCGCAGACTAAAAGTGATAAAGCAGCCAGAATGGCGTTCATAATTTCCGTTGGCGGCTCACAATCTTCTGAACGACTGTGAAGCGCCTATGACTCTCGCGGTGGTTGCTGTGAATTGGGACTCGCCAACCGTGGCTCGATAGTGTTGGCCGTTGACATTCCTAAAGGTCGTCTGGCAGATCGGGTCGCGTCTTATGTTCGATTAAAAAGCGGTCTTCCTCGCTGAGAGGTTTGATTGGTTTGGCCGGGACGCCCGCAATAAGGTAGTTTTCTTCCTCCAAACGTCCTGTCACGACCGCTCCGATGCCGACGATGCAGCGCGATGGTATCACGCCGCCCGGCGCGATGCGAATCTCCGAACCGATGTAACTGAATGAACCTATCAGGATGGGGCGCGTGCGCTGGCGATTGTGCGTCCAGAGAGACGAATTGCGCCCGCCGAGGATGGTGCGACGCCCAATCTCAACGCGGTCTGTGAAATCAATCTTGTGCCCCGTCGTCACGATGCTGCCGTCGCCCAGTGAAAACTTCGGCTCGATAGCGTTAACCACGTCGGGGTCGGGGATGGAGTTAATCTCGTTGAGACGAATAATCTCCGCGTAACGACCGAGACGCACTTCGTCGCCTCCGCGCACGACGTTCAAATGGCCGATGCGTGCATGGTCGCCGATGACCAGACGCTTCACGCCAATCACGACGTTGAGATGTCCGATGCACACGTCGTCCGCAATCTCGCACTCGCCCGCATCCAGCAACGTCAACCCGACGCGCACACGTTGGCCGATGCGATAACCGAAAAACAGGCGGTAGCACGGACGCTTCAACGCCGACGGCAGCAACGCGACCAACGCCAACCCCGCCAGCCTGATTTTGCTCGTTCGAGCCATCTTGTAAGGGATGAGGGATGAGGACGGAGGGATGAGTTAAAGATAGATTTTTAACTCATCACTCATCACTCATCACTCGTCGCTCATCCTCCTTTTGCTGCTTCGCGTAGCGCGGCGGCCAGTGTGTCGGCCTGCGCGGGCACGGTGTAATGCGCGAGGGCGTGTGCACGTCCGGCGGTTCCCATCTGTCGGCGCAAATGTTTGTCCGAGAGCAGGCGTCTGAGCGCGGCGTGCCACGCGTCGGGCGTCGCGGCGGCGAAATGCGTCCGGCCTTCCTCGCCGATTTCGGCGGACGCGCCGATGGGCGTCGCCACGAACGGCACGCCGACCGCCATGTACTGTATCGACTTGAAGCCCGACTTGCCCGTCGCCCAATCGCTCGGCACAATCGGATACAAACCCACGTCGAACGATTGAAAGTCGCCGATTTCGCGCTCCAACTTCCACGGCAAACTCTCCACCTCGACGCCCTCGACGCTCACATCCTCACGACCCGCCCCGACCACCTTGAGACGAAATCGCACTCCTTCCCGCGCCAATCTCTGCAAGACCGGAAAAACGGATTCGAGATAAGGATAGGTCGAATGCGTGCCAATCCAACCGACGACGGGCGTCTCGTCATCGGTCGCCGCGTGGCGTTCGTCCGCGTCGTCGTGCGCGTGTCGCGGGCGAAAACTCTCCGTGTCCACCACGGTCGGGAGCAATCTCGCGCGCCCGCCTTTGCGCTCCACGTATTCGGCGATAGAACGATTCCCGCACGTCACGACGCGCGCCCAACGTATCAAATCGTCCGTCTTGCCGAACCACTTCAACGCGCTGCCGAGTCGTCCGTAGGTCGGGCTAGTATAGGAAACGTAGGTCGCATCGTCCAAATCCAACACCATCGGTCGTTCAGCCACCCGCGTCATCAACCATTCAATCAACGGCGGCCCGAACATCATCGCCTCGCGCTGCACCAACAACACGTCCGCCCCGCGCACCGCCGCCACATCCGCCACACGCCCCAGAGCCGAACGCAACAACCCCACAGCCGTACGCGGCAACTCCGCCCGACGATAGAGCGACGCGAACAGGCGCGAATCGAGAAACGGACGGATTTCGAGTTCGATGCCACGCTCGGCCAGAGGCGCGACAAACTGCTGTAGACGATAACGCGTCGCCGCAGCTTCAACCGGATACGATGCGAGACCGAGAACTTTCAACATACGTTAGAATTCAGGAGTCAGAATTCAGAAGCCAGTAGAGGGAGCTTGGTTGAATGTTTCTTCAGCATCACTCTTAACAATCGCCTGCGGAATCTCTTTTCAGAGTCAAAACGCTTCACAGCTTTTCAAACGGCTCTCGACAAGCGAAGAATGAATGCTTTTCTACTGGCTGCTGACTTCTGGCTACCGACTACTGTTTCCCAATACTTTCTCATAGAGGCGCGTGTAGCGTTCGAGGCCGATGGCGCGCACGTCGAAGAGTCGTTCGGAAACTTGCCGCGTGTGTCGGCGTGTGGCATCGCGGCGGTCGTCGAGCATGTTGGCGACGGCGGTCGCCGCGTCTCTGTAAGCTTCGGGCGTCAGTTCGCGAACGAGCGCGCCGACGGCTTCGTGTGTGACGAGCGCATCCGAATCGCCGACGCCCGCGTTCAAGACGACGGGCAGACCGCAGGCGAGATATTCCGCCGTCTTGGTCGGCGACGAAGCGAGTTTCGAGAAGCAGGGCTTGATGAAGGCCACGCCCGCGTCGCTCGCCGACAGGTAGGAAGCCACTTCGGCGGATTCGGCGGCGCGCACCGTGTAGCTCTCTGCCGCGACGCCGCGCTCGCGCATCAATGCATGGACGCGTTCGTGCGCGTGCGGCGTCAACCAGAGAAAATGCGCGGCGGGGCGTTCGCGCCGAATCTCCGCGAAGAAATCGGCCATCTCCTCTGTCAAATACCAACCGCCAATCGAACCGCTATAGACGAAGACGAAAGCATTCGTGATGCCGAGTTCGGCGCGTCGTGCGGCGCGTTCGGTCGCGTCGAAACGGAAACGCTCCAAATCGGCGCAGCACGGGACGACTTCATGCGCGAGCGACGCGCGCCCCGCGAGTCCGTCCCAGTCCTTGATGATGCGCCAGATGGCTTCCGTCAACGTCACCACGCCGTCCGACGCGGCGAAGCAGCGACGCTCCATCCACTTCGTCAGTCGATACTTGAAACTGCCCGCGCGCCAGTGTCCCGCGTCCGCGTACTCCTCCGCCATCAAACCGCGCACGTCGAAAATCATCCGCACGCCAAACTCTTTTTTGAGCGCCAGCGCAATCGTCGCCGGAATGTGGCTGCGCGCGTGCACCATCTCGATGCCGTTTTGACGAACGAGCCGCTTCGCATAACGCACGCCCGCCCCCACGTCGTAGGCCGTCGCAGGCAGCGACGGGCGCTGATGATAACGGAGTCGATGCCATTCGATGCCGTGCGCGGCGAGCGTTGTTTCGAGTTCCGCAGAGCGACGCAAACCCTCCGGCTCGAAGGCGGCGGGGCGTTCAAAACTCAGGAGCGTAAAACGCACGCCCTCACGGTCGCTCAGTTCGCGCAAGTACGGGATGACCTGACTCTGCCCCAGAGGGTCGAGCATTCCGTTATAGGAAACGAACAGTACGCGCCTGCCTCTAAGCGCCATTTCTCAATCCCACCGCCCCGCCCGCGAGATGCAGTTTGTCTTTCACAACCCAGTTGACGCTTCCGGCGAGCGCCGCCGCGTCGAGCACGGCGATGAGCGGCACAAGCACGACGAGTCGCAGCAAGTTGCGTCCCGCGCTCGCCGGAAACTCGCGTCGTTGACGACGCAAAGCCGCCACGCCGCGCGCCGCCATAAACAACAGCCACACGCCGAACGTCACCAACAGCCAACGCCATCCTAACACCAACGCCAACAGAGCGAAGCATGCGAGCGCCGCGTAGCGACGGAAGATAGCCGCCTGCCAATCCTTCCAGAGACCCGCGCGAATGTTGTGGCGCGAATAGTTTTTGAAACGCTTAAACGTGCGCCATAGCGTCGGCTGAATATTCCAGCGCACGACGGCGCGCGGCTCGTATGCGATGCGTGCGCCCGCGCGTTCCACTTCGTTCATAAACAGCAGGTCTTCCGCCGAGCGGAGGTGTTCGGGGAAGCCGCCGACCCTGCGCCACATCTCGCGCCGCATCAAAGACGACGCGATAAAACGCGGGCGCATCCATCCGCCCTCAACTTCAACGCTCGGCGGCGGCACGTAGGCAATCGCCGCACACTCTTTGAAGAAACTGTCGGTCACGGGCTGCCAAGCCCCGTAGACCGCATCGGCCTCCGGCTCGCGTCCGACACGCGCGGCGAGCCGCTCAAGCCAATCTTCCGACGGCCTGATGCCCGCATCAATAAACGCCAGCCACTCGCCCGACGCGTGCGCCGCCGCGAGGTTGCGACCGCGCCCCGGCAACGCTCCCTGTTCAGAGACGAGCCGCACGGGTAAGCCACGCTCGATGTAAGTTTCGATAATCTCTGTCGTCCGGTCGGTCGAACCGCCGTCGGCGATGACGATTTCATCCGGCACGCGCGTCTGTTCGAGCAGGCCATCGAGCAGCACGCCGATAGAATCCTCTTCGTTGAGCACAGGGACGATAACGCTAATATTCATTCGATGGGATTTCGCCTGAAGTGGAGAACTTCCTAAAGCGTCAACGGCTGACGCCGAAGGCGTTTCGCGCGCGATGATAAATGTTCTTGCCGCCCTGATAGACGGCGCTTCCACCCAGTAGACAGTAGAAAAACTTGTGCACCATCTCCGGGTCGAACAGCGTCGCGGGATAGGCGCGAAGCGCACGCCACGCGAGCCGCGCGGCCATGTCGGGCTTACCGCCCTGCAAGTAGTAGCCGCCGCTCGTAAAGAGCATGTTGACCATCGCGCGTCGTTTAAGTTGGCGAATCTCCAGCGGCAAGTCTTCCATCGCAAAGAATTTGTTGTAGAGATATTCCAACTCCGGCGCGGCCTTCGCCGCCTGTGCAACCGTCTTGGAATCGGGATGGAGTCGATAGGTGGAGAGCAGTTCGGGCACGTAGGCGATGCGGTGGCGGACGCCCGCGCGCATCCAGAAATCCCAGTCCATGAAGTAATAAAACTTGGGGTCGAGCAGCCCGACATCATCGACGACCGAACGACGGATAAACGCCGACGGCTGCGCTATCGGATTCTCGCACTTCAAAACGAACTCGCGGTAGTCGAATGCGCCGCGTGGCCTGGAACGCTCAAGCGGCGTGCCGTCGGGTTCCGTAAACAGTGTATCGCCGAAGACGATGCCGACATCCGTGTGCTGCTCGAAATACTCGACCGCTTTATGGACGGCTCCGGGCAGGAGCGTATCGTCGGAGTTGAGCCACGTCAGGATGTCGCCCTTCGCGCGCTCCCAACCCTTGTTGATGGTCGGCGTCTGCCCGCGATTGGCGTGCGTCTCCCATTGGACGCGTCCCGTGTATTCAGCCAAAACTTGTGGCGTCTCGTCGGTCGAGCCGTCGTCAATCACTTGATGTTCGATGCGCGGGTAATCCTGCGCCAGCACGCTTTCGATGGTGGCGCGCAGGTATGCGGCCTGATTGTAGGCAGGCGTGACAATCGAAACCAGAGGCAGTTCGGTGTTTGAAATTTTCTTTTCTGAATCGTTCATTTCGCTATCTGACGGACGCTCACATGCGACCAGTATCAAACTGAAATCGTTTGGGATGCCTGACGGGGAGATGAGAGGCGTATTTCAAAAAAGGATAAAATATCGCATTGCGCCACACGATGCAATTCGCCCGCCCTGTTGCGTCGCTTTGTGAAATCCACTAAATTGCCTTCAAACAAATTCAGATGGAGATTAACGATGCGGTAAAGTGATGCTGCATTTCTGTCTGTGTCTCGAAATCTTAATCAACTATCAAACAAGCGAGGTGGAAATGTCTGTCGCAGTTATCACGGGTTCGTCGGGTCTTATCGGGAGCGAGACGGCGAAATTCTTACACGAAAAGGGCATGGAGATTGTCGGCATCGACAACAACATGCGTAAATATTTCTTCGGCGAAGACGGCTCCACCGATTGGAACACCGCCCAACTCGAACAGACGCTTCCCAATTTCACGCATTTCCCCGTTGACGTGCGCGACCCCGAAGCCATCGACCGCATCTTCGGCGAGCGCGGCAAAAACATCTCGCTCGTCGTCCACACGGCGGCGCAACCGAGCCACGACTGGGCGGCCAAAGAACCCGTCACAGACTTCACCGTCAACGCCAACGGCACGCTCGTCTTGCTCGAAGCCACACGCCGCTTCGCGCCCGATGCCACCTTCATCTTCACTTCCACCAACAAGGTCTACGGCGACACACCCAACGAACTCCCGCTCGTCGAACAGGAGACGCGTTGGGAACTCGACCCCGCGCACCCTTACGCCCAACACGGCATCGACGAAACAATGTCCATCGACCAATCCAAGCATAGTCTCTTTGGCGTCAGTAAAGTCGCGGCGGACGTGCTCGCGCAGGAGTACGGTCGTTATTTCGGGATAAAGACGGGCACGTTTCGCGGCGGCTGTCTGACCGGCCCCGCGCATTCTGGCGCGGAACTCCACGGCTTTCTCGCCTATCTCATCAAGTGCGTCCTGACGGGCAAGCCCTACACCATCTTCGGCTACAAGGGCAAACAGGTGCGCGACAACATACACTCCTACGACCTCGTTAACGCCTTCTGGCACTTCGCGCAAAACCCACGCCCCGGTGCGGTCTACAACATTGGCGGTTCACGCCACAGCAATTGCTCCATGCTCGAAGCCATCCGCTATTCCGAGGAATTGAGCGGCAGACAACTCAACTACACGCTCTCCGACGAAGCGCGCTCCGGCGACCATATCTGGTGGATTAGCGACGTGCGAAAATTCCGGCAGGATTACCCCGAATGGGAATACAAGTATGACCAACGCAGGATTATCGAAGAAATCGTGGACGCCACACGCGAACGCGTACAGCGACAAACCGCCTGACAAAGCGACGATGGACGATAGACCACGGACGATAAAAGCCGAGCGCTTTTCCATCGTCAATGGTCTATCGTCCATCGTCGGCATAACGCCGAGGCGTTATGCCGGATAGTTTTTCTCGTACCAATCAATCGTGCGGCGCAGGCCGTCTTCGAGCGAGGTGGCGGCGCGGAAGCCGAACTTTTCGGCGGCGCGTGTGGTGTCGAGTTGGCGACGTGGCTGTCCGTTGGGTTTGCTCGTTTGCCATCGAATCTCGCCTTCGAATCGCGTCAGGCGCACAATCGTCTCGACCAAATCTCGAATCACAACCTCGCGCCCGTTGCCTAGATTGACGGGCAGACTCTCGTCGTACAACGCCGCTGCGCGGATGATGCCTTCGGCGCAATCCTCCACGTAGAGAAACTCGCGCGACACTTCGCCCGAACCCCACGCTTCGATAAACGGCAGACCCGCGCGCCGCGCCGTGACGCACTTGCGAATCAAGGCGGGGATAACGTGCGAGGTTTCGAGGTCGAAATTATCGCCCGGCCCGTAGAGGTTCGAGGGCAGGAGAAAGATGCCGTTGAAGCCGTACTGCTCGCGGTAGGCTTGCGCTTGTGCGAGCATCATCTTTTTGGCGAGGCCGTAAGGCGCGTTGGTTTCTTCCGGGTAGCCGTTCCAGAGGTCGTCTTCCTTGAACGGGACGGGCGTAAACTTGGGATACGCGCAGACCGTCCCCAGTGCGACGAACTTGCGGACGCCGCGCACGCGCGACTGTTCGATAAGCTGCGTCCCCATCATCAAATTTTCGTAGAGGAAGCGACCGGGATTCTTCTGGTTGTAGCCGATGCCGCCGACCACCGCCGCCAGATGAATCACCATCTCCGGCTCGTTCGTTTCGAGCATCCGCACCACGTCTGCGCCCTCGACGAGGTTATAATCACTGCTGCGCGGCACGGCGACTTCGACGCCCGGAATGTCTTTCAGACGCTCGACCACGTATCGACCGAGGAAGCCTGCGCCGCCCGTCACCGTCACGCGACGGTAAGGAAAGTCCTTGATGAATGTGTCCATTAAAAATTACCTTTGATTGTTCGCCGCTTGCGAAAAACGCCTGTCTTTGGTTATGGTATCAAAAATTCATGCTCTGCTAAAATCTTCCCTATCGAGCGGCGCGAAGGTTCGACAATAAACAAGGCTGCTCGTCTCGCAACCGACTATCAAAAAGGAAATTTCCGAACATGGCAAAACGCGCATTAATCACCGGCATCACGGGTCAGGACGGCTCGTTTTTAACCGAACTATTACTGGAAAAGGGCTACGAGGTTTTCGGCATCGTACGCCGCTCATCCTCCTTCAACACAGACCGCATCGACCATCTCTATCAAGACCCGCACGAACCCAACACGCGTCTGCGTATGTTCTACGGCGACTTAAACGATTCGAGTTCGCTCAACAACATTCTTCGTCAAACCGAACCCGACGAGATTTATAACCTCGGCGCGCAATCGCACGTCCGCGTCAGTTTCGACGTGCCGGAATATACGGGCGAAGTCACCGGACTCGGAACCGTGCGTATCCTTGAAGCGATTCGTGATGTCGGCATCAAACCGAAGTTTTATCAAGCCTCGTCTTCGGAACTCTACGGCAAAGTGGTCGAGACGCCGCAGACCGAAAAGACACCCTTCTATCCGCGCTCGCCCTACGCCTGCGCCAAAGCCTACGCCTACTGGATTACCGTCAACTACCGCGAATCCTACGACATGTTTGCCTGCAACGGCATCCTCTTCAACCACGAATCCGAGCGTCGCGGCGAAACCTTCGTCTCACGCAAAATCACACGCGCCGCCACCCGCATCAAACTCGGCCTTCAAGAGAAACTCTATCTCGGCAACCTCGACGCACGCCGCGATTGGGGACACGCCAAAGATTACGTCGAAGCGATGTGGCTGATGATGCAGGCCGAAGTGGCGGACGATTACGTCGTCGCCACGGGCGAGACGCATTCCGTCCGCGAGTTTCTCGATGAAGCGTTCGGTTATCTCGATTTGGACTGGAACCAGTACGTCGAAATTGACCCGCGCTATTTCCGCCCGACCGAAGTTGACCTCCTCCTCGGCGATGCGACCAAAGCGCGCACCGTCCTCGGCTGGCAACCGAAGGTCGATTTCAAAACCCTTGTCAAACTCATGGTTGACCACGACATGATGCTCGCGCGCCGTGAACAACTCACTACCCAAAACGAAGGTAACCTCGCCACCACCGCAGCACGTTGGGGAGCCAACTAAGAAATTGCGGATTGGGGATTGCGGAATGCGGATCGGAAGACAAGTTGTTTTCCAATCCGCATTTCTCATTCCGCATTCCGTGTTATGTCAACGTGCGTTCCTGAATCCGTGTTTTGTCAACACGTACTCGGCATTTCGTGTTCCGTTAATCCGCATTCTGCAATCCGAATTCCGCAATCTTGTTGACGACGTATTGCTGTTGTTCCATCGTCAATTCGGGATAGATGGGGAGCGCGAGGGTTTCGTGCGCGGCGCGTTCGGCGTGGAGCAGTTGGCCTTCGCTGTAGTCGAGATAGCGAAAGCACTCCTGCAAGTGGAGCGGGACGGGATAGTAAACTTCCGTGCCGATTTGCTCCTTACGCAAGTGTTCTCTGAGCGCATCGCGCCGACCATCTGCGACGCGAATCACGAATTGGTTATAGATGTGGCGCGCGTCGTCCCTCACGAACGGCAACCCGACTTCCTCCGTTAATCCCGCATCGGTAAACATCTGACGGTAACGCGCGGCATTCGCGGCACGCGCCGCCGACCACTCATCAAGATGCGGAAGTTTGACTCGCAAGACCGCCGCTTGCAGCGTATCGAGGCGGCTGTTGAAGCCGACGAGTTCGTGGTGATACTTGGTCTTCTCGCCATGCACGCGCAAACTTCGGAGACGCGCAGCCAACTCGTCGTCGTTGGTCGTGAGCATCCCGCCGTCGCCCGCGCCGCCCAGATTTTTCGTCGGATAAAAACTGAAACAACCAATCGCGCCCATCGAACCCGCACGCCGTGCGCCGTCTTCCGCGCCAATGGCCTGCGCCGCATCTTCGATGATGGGGAGATTGTGTCGCGCGGCAATCTCAAGGAGCGCGTCCATCGTGGCGCATTGACCGTAGAGATGCACGGGCATGATGGCGCGTGTGTGTTCGTTGATAGCATCTTCAACGAGCGACGCGTCGATGTTGTAGGTCTGCGGGTCGATGTCCACGAAGCGCGGACGCGCGCCGAGACGCGCAATCGAACCGGCGGTGGCGAAGAAACTGTAGGGCGTCGTGATGATTTCGTCGCCCGCGCCGACGCCGAGAGCCGTCAGCGCAAGCAAGAGCGCGTCGGAACCGGAAGCGCAACCAATGGCGTGTTTGGCCTGCGAATAGGCCGCCACTTCTTCTTCAAGTGCGCGCACGTCCGCGCCGAGGATAAACGCTTGCGATTCCATCACGCGTTCGACGGCGGCGCGCAGTTCATCGCGGAGCGCAGCATGTTGCGCGTGAAGGTCGAGCAGGGGCACTTTCATCCGCGTCGCGCTCTCGTTCGTCGTCTGGACACTAGCGTGGCTATCGGTCACCAACGTCTTCTCCCAATTTTGTGAATCGCGCGGCCACAATGAAAACGCGGAACGATGAAAGAATCCGGGTCATCGTTCCGCGTCGTTGATGCTTCACGTTTCGAGGGTGGCGACGCGCTCATCGCGTTTGTCACGGTCGCCAGCCTTTGCAGCAGAAGCGGTTTAAGTCGTCCGGCCTCCGGCGCCCGTCGTCGCCGCATCTTCGGGCGCTTCTTCGTAGTCCTCGTTCGAGTAGTAGGTCGAGGAGTAGTAGCCGGAATAGTAGTAGTCAGGCGAATCGAGTTTGACGTTGTTAAGGACGACGCCGAAGATATTTGCGCCCACGTCAACCAACTGTTGCTTAGCACGACGCACGACCGCGCGCGAACTGCGCCCGCCGTGCACGACAAGCATCACTCCATCGACGAGCGTCGAGAGAATCGAAGCGTCGGTGAACGAGATGGCGGGCGGCGAGTCAATGACGATGTGCGTGAAACGCTCCGAGAGCGAATTCAGCAGGCGACGCATCTCGTTCGAGCCGAGAAGTTCGGCGGGGTTCGGCGGCACAGGCCCCGACGTGAGAAGTTTCAGGTTCGGAAGTTTTTCGTATGACTGCATCAGCGAGTCGTAGTCCTTCTCGCCGGAGAGGCAGTTGGTCAGGCCGCGCGCGTTCGAGACACCGAAGTTGGCATGGACGCGCGGACGCCGCAAGTCGCAGTCGATGATTAAAACTTCCGCGCCCGTCTGCGCGAGCATGATGGCGGTGTTGATGGCCGTCGTGGTCTTGCCCTCGGACGGCTGGCTCGACGTGACCAGAATCGTCTTCGGCGGCTGTCCGGCGGACGACAGCAGCAACGACGTACGCAAGTGCCTGTAAGCCTCTGCGATGGGCGAGCGCACGTCGGACATCAAGGCGAGCGCGGTGCTCTCGCTGGCAGGCGTCGGCGCGCGACCCCGCAGGCGCGGGCGTTCCGAGCGATTCGACGGAATCAAGGCGAGCGCGGGCAGATGTATGTAGCGGTCAACGTCATCGACGGTCTTGAGCGTATCGTCGAGATAGTCGAGCAGGAAGGCGAGACCGATTCCAGCGCCGATGGATAAGAGAAACGCGAGGATAATCGTCCGCACGCGCGGCGGCCCGACAGGCGCGCGCGGTAGGCGGCTGTAGGTCGTCACGCTGACGTTGTTAACGCGGTCGGTTCCGGCGTTTTCGAGTTCGCGTTGGCGTTGACGCAGAGTGTTGAACTCCTGCTTGTTGGTCTCCAACTCCTCGTTGAGACGCTTCATCTCCATCTGCGCCAACCCTTGCGCGCCCGTCGCGCCGTATTGCCGCGTATAGTCGCCGCGCAGGCTCGTCTCTCTGGCGAGCGCCGCTTCGTAACGCTTCTTCATCGCGGCGACCACTTCCTTCGGCGCTTTCGACAGAGACTCTTCGAGCGCCGTAATCTTTTCATCGACCTGTTTGACGGCAGGCCACTCCGGCGTGTAGGTAACGAGCAGTTCGGCGCGTTTCTGTTTCAACTCATCGAGTTGTTTACGAAGCGACTGGATGCGCGCGTTGTCCTGCACTTCGGGGATATCGTTCGGGTCGGCGGCGCTGTTGGCGGCTCTGTAGAGTGATTCGAGATTCTTGCGCGTGTTCTGCGCGTCGAGATAATTCTTGCTGTAGGCGGCGAGTTGTTCGGCGGGGAGATTGCCGCCGGGCGCGGTGGTCAAACGTTCGCGGCGTGCCAACTGGTAGCTCTGGTCGTCGAGTTGGCGGATGGTCTTCTGTAGTTCCGCGATTCTCTCGCCGAGCAGACGGTTGGCCTTTTCGCTGCTGTTGGTATCGCGCTCCATGTTGTTCTGGACGAAGGTGCTCGCTAGCGTATCGACGATTTTCTGCGCCATTTCGGGGTTAGTATGCCGATAACGGAGCGAGACGAGATTGGTGCCAACCACCGGCTCGACCGTCAGATTGGCGGCCAGCGTGTCTTCGTAAGGTTCGAGGCGTTCCAGTTCCTGCGGCGTCAACTGCTTGTCCATCACCTCTTCTTCGCTGACGACGGGTAGAGATTCACCGTCGCGGTCTTGATTCTCCGCGCCGGATGTTGACGGCTGCTTTTTGCCGGAGAGGATGCGCCGGATAGACGAAACGAAACCCGCCTGCGCCTGTCCACCGAGGAAGCCGGGATTGTTTTGTAAATCGAGTTTGCGGATAACCTGACGCGCGAGCGCGGGATTCTCAAGGAGTCGAAGCTGCGTCGGCCAGTAGGCGGGGTCGTTTGTGCGTCCGGTGTTGATGACGATTTGGTCTTTCGAGGTCTTGAGAACGCTCTCGCGCTTCGGCTCGATTTGAATCGTCGTCTGCGCTTCGTAGACCGACGGCAGGCGATACATCTGAATCGTGACGAGCGAAGTGACGACGAAGACGAGACTCAGAATCAGCCACTTGCGCTTCAACACGACGTTGAGGTAATCGCGTAGGTGCGTCGGCTCGGTGTGCGACACACCGTAGGATTTGGGCTGCGCCAAATCACTGAGAGGGCGGTCGAGACCGCGTTCCAGAGGAGGCAACGGAAGCAAACGATTATCTTGTGACATATTGATTTAAAACCTTCGTTAGAACAAAAAAGCAGGCGACGAGCACCGCCGGAAACATTGCATAATATACAGATACGAGCCGCGAGGCAAACCATCGGAATGCGGATTTGGGATTTCGGATTGCGGATTGGAAATCAGCTTGTCTTTGTAATCCGCATTCCGCAATCTGAAATCCGCAATTCTCAAGGGGTTGTCATGGCGACGAATCTCGCGAGCGACTGTTGCCAGTCGGGGAGCGGCGGCAACCCGACGGCTTCCGACAAGAGACAGCGCAGACGCGAATTGCGCGGACGCGGCGCGGGTCGTTCCAAAGCATCCATGCTGACTTCTTCAATCGCCGACGCGTCCCCGCCGCCGAGCGCCAGCGCCGCACGCGCGAATTCGCTAAAACTCGCGCCCTCGCCGCTGTTCACTACATGATAGACGCCCGGCAGGTCGAATTCCGACAGACGACGCAGACGCGCCGCGAGGTCTAGGGCAAACGTCGGCGTGCCGTAGGCGTCGTGAATAGCCTTGAGACGCGCGCCCGTGCGCGCCAGTTCGCCGATGCGACTCAAAAAATTTCGCCCGCCGACGCCGAAAATCCAACCCGTCCGCACCACAATCGTCCGCGCCGACGCCGCCTGCGCCCGCCGCTCGCCCTCCAACTTGGCGATGCCATAGACGCTTTCGGGGCGCGGGTCGTCGCGCTGCGTGTAGAAGCCTTGCTTGGTGCCGTCGAAGACGTAATCGGTCGAGATGGTGACGAGCGACGCGCCCGCCAGACGCGCCGCGACGGCCAGATTTTCTGGGCCGAGCGCGTTGGCTTCGTGAGCGCGCGCGGGGTCGCGTTGGCAACCGTCCACGTCCGTCCAGGCCGCGCAGTTAATCACCGTTTCGGGTCGCTCCTCGTCAAACGTCCGTTTGACCGCCGACGCATCCGCGATGTCGAGACGTTCGCGGTCGAAGGCGAGCACCTCGTCGCCCTGCTCCGTGCAGTATGCGACGACGGCGCGACCCACCATGCCGCCCGCTCCCGTCACTATGACTCTCAACTTGCGCCGACCTCCGTCCCATACTGCCGCGCGTAAAACTCTCGATACTCGCCGCTTCGCGCACGCGCAATCCACTCGCCGTTTTCGCTGTACCACTTGATAGTCTTCTGCAAGCCGCTCTCCCACGTCTCCTGCGGACGCCAGCCGAGTTCGCGTTCGACGAGCGACGGGTCGAGCGCGTAGCGACGGTCGTGGCCGAGACGGTCTTTGACGTGGCGGATGAGCGTGTGCGGTTTGCCCAAGGCGTCGAGGATTGCTTTGGCAACTTCGATGTTGCGCCGTTCGTTGCGTGCACCGATGTTGTAGATGCCGCCCGCCGTACCCTTCTGATAGACGAGCAGGATGGCGCGGCAATGGTCATCGACGTAAATCCAATCGCGCGTGTAACGCCCGTCGCCGTAGAGCGGGATAGGTTCGTCGTTGAGCGCGTTGGAGAGGACGAGTGGAATAAATTTTTCGGGAAACTGGCGCGGCCCGTAGTTGTTGCCGCAACGCGTCATGACCGTATCGAGGCCAAAGGTGTGATGCGCGGCGCGCACGAAATGTTCGGCGGCGGCTTTGGAGGCGGCGTAGGGGCTGTTAGGAGCGTAGGGGCTGTCTTCAGTGAAGAAGGCGTTGTCGTCGTCTGCGAGACTGCCCATCACTTCGTCGGTCGAGATGTGCACGAAGCGACGCACATGGCGTTCGCGTGCTGCGTCCAGTAGAACCTGTGTGCCGATGATATTGGTGCGGAGGAATTCGCCCGCCGAAGCGATGCTCCTGTCAACGTGCGACTCGGCGGCAAAGTTGAAAATGGCGTCGGTGCCCTCATCGAGCGCGGCGAGGACGGCTTCGCGGTCGGTGATGTCGCCGCGCACGAAGCGGTGGCGCGTCTCGTCGAGACCGCGTAGGTTGTCGAGATTTCCGGCGTAGGTCAAAGCGTCGAAATTGACGATTTCGCACGCAGGGATTTCGTCGAGCAGGAGTCGAATAAAAGCGGAGCCGATAAAGCCTGCCCCGCCGGTCACGAAAAGTTTGTGCATGAATTTTTCAGGAAAGTCAGTGATTTTGATTTTATTTCAGGCTTCTCGGCGCTTCAAAACCGGAATTAACCGGAGAGAAAGAGAGTCATACAGCTGCCGGCATGTGCGTCAAATGAAGCGTTGGAGTATAGGAAGGCGCCTCAGGGAGTGTCAAGAAACGGGATTTGCCCGAAATTCTGGCGGCGGGGAATGGAAATTTCGCGTGGTTGATAAAAAATGTGCAACAAGACATTGACAAGCGGACAAATTTGACATAAAAAGCAGCCTCTCTTTTATCTGGAAAGAGGCGAGTGAGGCATACGATGCCTTCTCGAACTGTCCGGTAAGGACTAGGCCGCAGTTTTCCCTCGCTACAGACAGCCGCGACGAAGCTTCGTAACCGAACGTCGCCCCACATGACAACCTTACTTTTAGTAAGTCCCTACTTCTTAAGGAGATTCCCAATGAAAAGCTCTCGCTTTACCCTCAGAACTTTAGCAATTGCTATGTTTATTTTGGCCGCTACCTCATTCGCACAAGCGCAGGCCACACGTACTTGGGTTTCGGGCGTCGGCGACGATGTCAACCCATGCAGCCGCACCGCACCTTGCAAAACTTTCGCGGGCGCAATCTCCAAAACCGCCGCCTCAGGCGAAATCTCCGTCCTCGACCCCGGCGGCTTCGGCGCGCTGACGATTACCAAATCCATCACCGTCAACGGCGAAGGCACGCTCGCGGGCGTCTTGAATGCGCTGACCACTGGCTTCATCGTCAACGCCACTTCCACCGACACGGTTAACATCCGTTATGTCTCCATCAACGCGCCCGGCAACGGCACCGACGGCATCCGTATCCTCCAAGCCAAAAATGTCAACATTGAAGAGGTTTCAATCGCGGGCAACACGGGTGAAGGCATCGAAATCAACGAAACCAGCGACGTAAACGTGCTCATCAGAAATTCGACCATCAGAAACAACACCACGACGGGCGTACTCGTCGCCACTAGCGGCGGCTTTGCGAAGGTCGTGCTCGACCGCGTTTCCATCACCGGAAGCGGCGTCGGCGTCCGAGGTCGAAGTGGTTCGCGTATTTCCATGCTCGGCTGCACCGTGTCCGGTAACACCACTGGCGTTCAGGCCGAAGCGCAGACGGGCGGCTCGCTGGCGGTCATCAATATCGAGCATTCGCAGATTACGCAGAATGCGGGTGTCGGCGTGCAGGCTGGCGGCGGTCTGGCGGTCACGCTCTCCATCGCACGCATCTCCGACTGTCAGATAACCAACAACGGCGGAGCCGGCGTCACCGAAGGCGCTAACGGGCAGGTCGATACCTACCAGAACAACGAGATTATCGGCAACACGCCCGACGGCTGCGTCAATTGCAACCCCGCAGTCTTCAACTAAAAAGTCCGTCCACGTTTAACCCTTTGCACAACTCGTCCCGCGTCTGCTCCCTGCAAGAATCAGACGCGGGACGAGTTTTTTTCGCGTCTCGCGTTTTCCGTCGTGCCTTCATTCGCAGGCCGCACCGGACGAGAATTTCCGCCGCCCTGTCCGTCCGTCGTTGCCCGCGCGCAGAGGAATTTCGCGCATCTTTCGCGCCACTTTCACGCGCCCGCGTCGCTTGACGACGGTGCGGCGTGTGGCTAGACTGGCTTTTTCTTTCGAGACCCCGGACTACTTCTTGTGCGGTTGCATCGACGATGGCGTACAAGCTTGAAGGATACGGAAAGTTTTAGCCAGAGCCGCACAGGAAGTTGAAATTGAATGGGCACGACCTCTAGCAGTAATCGCGCAAGCACGTTGAAAACAGCCGCCAACACCACAGCAGCCGCCGCGACCACCATCGACACGACAACCCAAGCCACACCGCCGCCCGTCACCGACGCTACTTCGCAACAGTCGCTCGCCCACACGCCGCCGGATGAGCCGCTCGTCACGATTCAGGCCAACAAGACGTGGGGCGCGCTCAATCTGCGCGAGATATGGGTCTATCGTGAGTTGCTCTATTTCCTGATGTGGCGCGACCTCAAGGTGCGTTACAAGCAGACGGTGCTCGGCGTCCTCTGGGTGATTATGCAGCCGCTTTTGATGACGCTCATCTTCACCATCTTCTTAGGGATGCTGGCGCGCGTGCCGTCGCAGGACGTGCCGTATCCGCTCTTTGTCTATGCAGGACTTTTGCCGTGGACGTTTTTTTCGAGCGCCGTCCTCAACAGCGGCAACAGCCTCGTCGGCAGCGCACATTTGATTACAAAGGTCTACTTCCCGCGCGTCATCATTCCAGCCGCCTCGACGGGCGCGCGACTGGTGGATTTCGCCATCGCCTTCGTTATCCTTCTCGGACTGATGATTTACTACGGCGTCGCGCCGTCGCGCGGGTTGTTGATGTTGCCTGTGCTGGTTGCGCTGGTAACGCTGCTGGCGCTTGGGTTGGGGATGTGGATTTCGGCTTTGAACGTCAGATACCGCGACATCGGCATCGCGCTGCCCGTGTTGATACAACTCTGGATGTTCGTCTCGCCTGTGCTCTATCCTTCGACGCTGGTGCCGCAGCAATGGCAACATCTCTACGCTTTGAATCCGCTCGTCGGCATCGTTGACGGCTTTCGCTCCTCGCTGTTTGCGCGACCGTTCAACTGGACGGCCATCGCCATCTCCGCCGTCTTCACCGTCGTCCTGCTCGTCTACGCCGCTTTCGCTTTTCAACGCATGGAGAAAAGCTTCGCCGACGTTGTTTAAGTTTTCATGAAGCCGATTATCAAAGTCGAAAATCTGAGCAAGCAATATCGCATCGGCGTCGGTCAGGCGTCGTACGGGAGTTTGCGCGAGGCATTGACGGGCATGGCGCGTGCGCCGCTTAAAATGTTTCGACGCGGCGTCAGTGGCGGCGGCATGACCGAAGCCGAGACGCTGTGGGCGCTCAAGGATGTGAGTTTCAGCGTCGAGCCGGGCGAGGTGGTCGGCATCATCGGCAGAAACGGCGCGGGCAAATCGACGCTGCTCAAAATCCTCTCGCGCATCACCGAGCCGACCACAGGAACCATCGAGCTTTACGGTCGCATCGGCAGCCTTCTGGAAGTCGGCACGGGGTTTCATCCAGAACTGACGGGACGCGAAAACATCTTCCTCAACGGCGCGATTCTCGGCATGAAACGTGCGGAGATTTCGCGTCAGTTCGACCGGATAGTCGATTTCTCCGAGATTGAACGTTTCATCGACACGCCCGTCAAACACTATTCGAGCGGCATGTATACGCGCCTCGCGTTTGCCGTCGCGGCGCATTTGGAGCCGGAGATTTTGATTGTTGACGAGGTGCTGGCGGTGGGCGATGCGTCGTTTCAGAAGAAGTGTCTGGGCAAGATGGGGAGCGTGGCGCGCGAGGGGCGGACGGTGCTTTTCGTGTCGCACAATCTGACGGCGATGCAGAGCCTCTGCAATCGCATGCTGTGGCTCAATCAGGGAGAGTTGGTCGCCGACGGCACGTCGCGTCAAGTGGTCGGCAACTACTTGAAGACTTCCTTCTCCACGCAGACCGAACAAATCTGGGACGACATCGGGACCGCGCCCGGCAACGAGACGGTGCGCTTGCGTTCGGCGCGCGTCCGTCCGGTCGATGGTTCGCACACGGATTCGATAACCGTGCGGACGCCTTTCGTGTTCGAGTTCGAGTTCTGGAACCTTGTGCCGGAGACGGTTTTGAATCTCAGTCTGGTACTCGTCAACGAAGAAGCTACGGTGCTCTTTAACACGGGGCCGATGACGAGGCAGGAGGCCGATTCGCACGCCGACGCGACCGACTGGCATGGACGACCTTTTCCGGCGGGTCTGTTCCGCAGCGTCTGCTACGTTCCGGGCAACCTGCTGAACGACGGCGCAGTCAACGTCCAGTTGCATGTGATTAAAGACCAAAGCATCGGCATCTTTTTTCTAGATAGTGTTTTGTCGTTTGATGTCCGCGAAGATGCGTCGATGCGAAAAGACTGGTACGGCAAAATGATTGGCGCAGTGCGTCCCGTGCTCGAATGGAAGACGGAACTTGTCGAGGAACGAGCGACACAACAGGTTGGCTCTTAAACTTCAAAACTGCAGATTAGCCGCAGAGACGCAGAGGCACAGAGATGAAGAAGGAAAAAGACAAAAGTGAAGAGTGATGAGCGATTCTTTTTGCTTTTCCTTTTGTCTAGCTCCGTGACTCTGTGACTCTGTGGCAGATTTTGAAAAGGCTGGTTTGTCGAAAGCGACAGTGGAAAAAAACGGATGGGGATTATCTACAAAGTGGGAAAAGCGTTTGTGCCGTCGTCGCTCAAGAGAGCGTTGATGGGCAGGATGCGTTCGGTTGTTTTGCAGGATTTCGAGTCGGTTGTCTCGACGTGGCGCAACGACGGCGCGCAACCCGCGTCGCTCAAAGAGGCGGCGGAGCAACTGCTGAACGAAATCAAAATCGACCGCACGGTCAAAGAAGCCTCCGCGCAATTCGAGTCGTTGCGCGGCCAGAAGAATCTGAAGCTTCATCTGGGCGCGGGCGCAGACATCCGCCACGGATGGGTCAACATCGACCTCGCCTTGAGATTTCCGCCCGAAGTTGACCGCAACGCTCCGCCCGGCACGATGTTCATCAACTACGACCTCCGGCGCGGTCTGCCGCTCGACGACGCCTCTTGCGACCTCGTTTATTCGTCGCATTTCTGGGAGCATCTGGAATATCGTCAGGGGTTGGAACTGATGCGCGAGTGCCAGCGCGTGTTGCGTCCGGGCGGCGTCTTCCGCATCTCGCTGCCGCACTTCAAGAATATGTTCGACGCCTACTTGCGCGCGGATGATGAGTATTTCAGTTTGATGAACATTCTGGAAGTTATGCCCGATGTCGAACCGGGAACCGAGATGCTGGTTGACCACGTTAACTACGGCGTCTATCAACACGGCGAACACAAGTGCATCTACGATGAGGAGAAAGTGTTGGTGCTGCTGCGTCGTCTCGGTTATGCCTCGGTCGCCGCGTCGCCATACCGCGAGGGCGTAGACCCCGCCGACATGCTGCGTCGTAAGCATTCCTTCTACGTTGAGGCCACGAAGTAGTATCCGCGACCATGAGCCAGAAGTGAGAATCGTCTTGACGGGTTACGCCCATCCACGATACGCCGCATCGCTCAAAGAATTCGGCACGCCGCGCCCGCTTCCACGAAGCGGCGGCTGGCTTCTCGAACGCGCGATTGACGGCACCGCGCTCCGCGATGCGATGGGTTGTTATCCGCTCTTTGCCTGCGCCGATTGGTCGCAACTGCATCTCGACCTCGAAGACTCGACGGACGGACTCGTCAGTCTCTCGGCGGTGACAGACCCCTTCGGCGACTATACGGAAGACTACTTGCGACGCTGCTTTCCAGACGTTGTGTTGCCCTTCAAAGAACATTTCGTGACCGAACTCGGCGCGAAGCCCCTGCCAGCTTTCGTCTCGAAGCATCATCGCTACTACGCGCGCAAGGCATCGGAGCAAGTGCGCGTCGAACGTTGCGACAACCCCGCGCAGTTTGTTGACGAATGGACGACGCTTTACGGCGCGCTCGTCGAGCGTCACGCGCTCAAGGGCATCAAGGCTTTTTCGCGTCGCTCGTTTGCCGCGCAGTTGGACGTTCCCGGCATCGTCATGTTCCGCGCCGTCGCCGCAGACACGACGGTCGGCGCGCATCTCTGGTACGTGCAGAATGATGTCGCCTACAGCCATCTCGCCGCGTCCAACGCGCTCGGCTACGAACTGATGGCGGCCTACGCGCTCTACTGGTTTGCGCTCGAATATTTCGCGGAGCAGCGCATCGGCTGGCTCGACGTGGGCGCGGGCGCAGGACTCGGCGGCGACGACGCGGGTCTGACGCGATTCAAACGCGGATGGTCAACGGCGAGTCGTACGGTTTACTTCTGCGGTCGCATTTTCGATAGACAGAAATATGCCGAGGCGACGCAGGCCAAAGGCGTCGTCGCCGCTGACACGCGCTATTTCCCCGCGTACCGTCAGGGAGAATTTGGTTAACATGAAAGACCCGCGCGTGAAAGCATTGGCACGTCTGCTGGTGAATCATTCGTGTTCCTTGAAAGAGGGCGAGCGGGTATTGGTTGAAGCGGTCAACGCGCCGGAGGAGATTGTGTTGGAGTTATGCAGGGCGGCGAAGGCGGCGGGCGCGACGCCTTTCGTCTCGCTCAAGAACGACCGCGTGATACGCGAACTCTGCACGCTCTACGACGAGACGGATGCGCGGCTGATGGCCGACGCCGAACTCCACATGCTCCGGCAGATGGACGCTTTTATCAGCATTCGCGCCATCGAAAACGCGCAGGAATATTCGGACGTGTGCGGCGACAAACTGCAAAACATCCTGCGTCATTACGTCGAGCCGGTGCATTATCGCTATCGCAACGAACATACGAAGTGGGTCGCTCTGCGTTGGCCGACGCCTGCAATGGCCGAACGCGCGGGCATGTCCACCGAGGCGTTCGAGGACTTCTTCTTCGATGTCTGCACGATTGACTACGCGAAGATGGACGCGGCGATGACGCCGCTCGTCTCCCTAATGCGTCAGACCGATGAGGTCAGAATCCACGGCCCCGGCGAGACGGATGTCAGATTTTCCATCAAGGGTATCGGGCAGTATAAATCGGTCGGGCGGCACAACATTCCCGACGGCGAACTCTTTACCGCGCCCGTCCGCGATTCTGTTCAGGGCAGAATTCACTATAATGTTCCGTCCGTCTACTACGGCACGGATTTTCGTGATGTCCGTCTCGAATTCCGCGACGGTCGCATCGTCGAAGCCAGCGCCGCCGCCAACGAGCGGAAGCTCAAAGAGATTCTCGACACGGACGAGGGCGCGCGTCGCATCGGCGAATTCGCGTTTGGCTTTCACCCGCGCATACATGAACCGATGCGGGATATTTTGTTTGATGAAAAAATCGCGGGTTCGATTCACCTGACACCCGGCAACGCTTACGCAGACGCCGACAACGGCAATCGTTCCGCGATTCATTGGGATTTGATTCTACGGCAAACCCCTGACGCGGGCGGCGGCGAAATCTGGTTCGACCAAACGCTCGTCAGGCGCGACGGCAGATTCGTGCCCGTCGAACTCGCGTGTTTGAATCCCGAAAACTTGTGATAGGAGAAGCAGAGGATGGCAAAAGTGGTTGTGTTCGGAGTCAGTCAGTGGGCGGAGTTGGCGCATTTTTACCTGACGCACGATTCGCCGCATGAGGTCGTCGCCTTCACGCTCGACCGTGAATACATCGGCGCGGACAATTACAGAGGTCTGCCCGTCGTCGCCTTCGACGAAGTGGCCGAGCGTTATCCGCCCGGCGAATTTTCGATGTTTATCCCGATGAGTTTTAAGCGAATGAACCACGTCCGCGCAGAGAAGTACGAGGCGGCGAAGGCTCTCGGTTATGAACTCATCAGTTACGTCAGTTCCAAAGCGACCACCTTCCCCGGCTTCGTCTGCGGCGACAATTGCTTCATCTTTGAAGACAACACGATTCAGCCCTTCGTCACCATCGGCAACAACGTCGTCCTGTGGAGCGGCAACCACATCGGCCATCACAGCACCATTAAAGACCACGTGATGATTACGTCGCACGTCGTCATCTCCGGCTGCTGCACCATCGAGCCTTACTGCTTCTTCGGCGTCAACGCCACCGTGCGCGACGAGACGACCATCGCACGCGAAACGCTCGTCGGCATGGGCGTCACGATTCTCAAGGACACGAAGGAGTTCGAGGTCTACAAAGCGACGGCGACCGAACCGGCGGGCTTTCGCAGCGACGAAATCCGCAGCCTGTCGCACAAATCGAAGGGGTAAAAAGCGGCGTCATGAGGTGGGAGAAAAAGGGTCTCATATTCAGCGCGGCGAATCAGTACGAGTGGATGTCGCATCACGCCTGCGTGCCCGTCGCCGATAAGGTCAACGACGAAATCCTGCGAATCTACTTCGGGCCGCGCGACACCGAAGGACGCACCACGACGACGTTTATCGAAGTCGAAGCCGACAACCCTTCCAACGTGCTCTACGTACACGACCGTCCCGTTTTGGGATTGGGCAAGCTCGGCTGCTTCGACGATAGCGGCGCGATGCCTTCCTCCATCGTCAATCATGGAGGCAAGAAGTATCTCTTCTACATTGGCTGGAATCGTGGCGTGACCGTGCCTTATCGCAATTCGGTCGGCCTCGCCGTGAGCGAAGACGGCGGCATCACTTTCCGTCGCGCCTTCGACGGCCCCGTGGTTGACCGCACACGCTTCGAGCCTTACTTTTGCGCGTCGCCCTTCGCCATGCTCGACGGAGAGATGTGGAAACTCTGGTATGCATCGAGCACCGGCTTCGTCGTCGTTGACGGCAAACCCGAACCCGTCTACCAGATTAAGTACGCCGAATCGCGCGACGGCGCGGACTGGATGCGACACAACACGACCTGCATCGAATACACGTTTGAGGGCGAAGCGAATGCACGTCCGTGTGTCTTGAAAGACGGTGGCGTGTATCGCATGTGGTATTGCTATCGCGGCAGCCGACATTACCGTACGGACAAGGCGCAGAGCTATCGTCTCGGTTATGCCGAATCAACGGACGGCATCCATTGGACGAGAAAAGACGACGAGGTTGGCATCGAACGCTCCGAGGATGGTTGGGATTCCATGATGATGGAATATCCATTCGTCTACGAGCACAGGGGCAGGAAGTACATGCTCTATAACGGCAACGGTTTCGGCGAGACGGGCTTCGGCTACGCCGTCCTGCATGAATAATTGCGGAATGCGGATGGCGGATGGCGGATTGATAAGAAGCAGTTTGTCTTCTAATCCACATTCAGCAATCCGACATCCGCAATTGACGAGGTGAAGCTATGACAAAGACAAAGCTGGAAGATTTAGCCATCTTTGGCGGCGCGGTTGCGTTCACGGAAAAACTGCACGTCGGGCGTCCCAACATCGGCGACCGCGAGCGTCTCATGGAGCGCATCGAAAAGATTCTCGACACGCGTTGGCTCTCCAACGACGGCCCTTTCGTTACAGAGTTGGAGAAGCGTATCGCGGATTTCGTCGGCGTCAAGCATTGCATCGGCATGTGTAATGCGACGGTGGCGTTGGAGATTGCCATTCGCGCGCTCGGCATGTCGGGCGAGGTCATCGTCCCGGCTTTCACTTTCGTCGCCACGGCGCACGCGCTCCAATGGCAGGAGATAACGCCCGTCTTCTGCGACGCAGACCCGCAGACGCATCTCATCGACCCGCACAAGGTCGAACGTATGATTACGCCGCGCACCTCCGGCATCATCGGCGTGCATTTGTGGGGACAGGCGTGTGATGTCGGCGCGCTCGCAGAGATTGCCTTGCGCCACAACCTGAAAATCCTCTACGACGCCGCGCACGCCTTCGGCTGCTCGCACAAGGGTCGCATGATTGGCAATTTCGGCAACGCGGAGGTTTTCAGTTTTCACGCCACCAAGTTTTTCAACTCGTTCGAGGGCGGCGCGGTCGTCACCAACGACGACGAACTGGCGAAGAAGATTCGCCTGATGAAAAATTTCGGTTTCGGCGGCTACGACAAAGTTATCTACATCGGCACCAACGGCAAGATGCCCGAAGTCTCCGCCGCGATGGGTTTGACTTCGCTTGAGAGCATGGACGATTTCATCGCCGTCAATCGCAACAACTACGAGCAGTACATGGAGCATTTGCGCGACGTGCCGGGCGTGCGTCTGTTGATTTACGACGCGACCGAGAAGATGAACTATCAGTACATCGTGCTTGAAATCGACGAGAGCGTGACGAAGGTCACGCGCGACGAACTGGTGCAACTGCTGTGGGCGGAAAACGTCTTCGCGCGCCGTTATTTCTTTCCCGGCTGTCATCGCATGGAGCCATATCGCTCCTACTACCCGCACGCGGGTTTGATGTTGCCCGTGACAGAGCAACTGGCGGAACGCGTGATGACGCTGCCGACCGGAACCGCCGTCGGCGCGCAGCAGATTTCGAGCATCTGCCAGATTATCCAGACTGCCATCTCGCAAGGCGAGGAGGTGCACCGACGACTCTCTGAGAGGGCGTCGGATTTCGCACCCGGCGCGACGCTCGATGCAAGGACGGTTCGATGATTGGTCGCCGGATTCTTCAACTGCTTCAAGACTAAAAAGCTGCTCGGCGCGCCCGACCGCGTAACTCGCGCAGTATCAGCGTTGCCAGATGATTCAACGACGTGAGAGTCTCCCCGCCCATCGTCTATCATCTGTAGTCTATCGTCCATCGTCTGCCAATGATTTTCAGGGAAACAAAATTGCGGGGCGCGTTTGTTGTCGAACCGGAGCGGTTTGAGGATTCGCGCGGTTTTTTTGCGCGGAGTTGGTCGGCGCGCGAGTTCGAGGCGCAGGGACTCAACACGCGACTGGCCGAGTGCAACATCTCTTTTAATCGCCGCAAAGGGACGCTGCGCGGTATGCATTTTCAGACCGCGCCGCACGCGCAGGCCAAACTCGTACGCTGCACGTCGGGCGCGATTTACGACGTTGCGATTGACTTGCGACCTGCATCGCAGACGTTCAAGCAATGGGTCGGAGTTGAACTGTCGGCGGAGAATCGTCTCATGTTCTACATCCCCGAAGGCTTCGCGCACGGCTTCCAGACGCTCGCGGACGACACCGAAGTCTTCTATCAGATGTCGGATGTTTACGCCGCCGAATGCGGGGCGGGCGTGCGCTGGAACGACCCTGCGTTTGGCGTCGTGTGGCCGGAGGACGAGCGCATTATCATCGCGCGCGATGCCGAGTATCCAGATTTCGTCGCCTGACGTGGAGGACACGGGCGGCGTTCGTCCGCATCACGCGGACTTGCTGAAGCCGTAGAAGGTGTCGCCGTTGATGCGCTTCATCGTCGTGTCGCACAGAGACGTTGCATGAGAGTTATTGTGTTTGGGCGTCGCCGTCGTCGCGGGTGAGCCGAGGGAGAGAGACTTGCCAAAGCATTGTCGATGTCTACAATGACGGGGCGTTTCGAGAACGCGCGTGGGAGTTGTCGCGGGAGTCGTTTAATCGAATTTAGTTTGCAAAGAGGATATACAAATGGGCAAGAAGGCGTTGATTACGGGCATTACCGGACAGGACGGCAGCTATCTGGCCGAGCTTCTGCTTGAGCGGGGCTACGAAGTGCACGGCATCGTGCGACGCATCGCGCTCGAAGACCCCGGACGCCGCTTCGACCGCATCGCACACTTGCTCGACCGCCTGCATCTCCATGCCGCGAGTCTGGAAAGCTATCCGAGCATCTTTCACGTCGTCAGCCAGCACGATTTTCAAGAGTGCTATCACCTCGCCGCGCAGTCGTTCGTCGCGGAGAGTTTCGCCGACGGCTTCTCGACCATGAATACCAACATCAACGGCACACACTACATGCTCGCCGCGTTGCGCGAGTTGCGACCGAAGTGTCGTTTCTATTTCGCGGGTTCGAGTGAGATGTTCGGCAAGGTGCGCGAAGTTCCACAGACGGAGACCACGCCCTTCCACCCGCGCTCGCCCTACGGCATCAGCAAAGTGGCCGGCTTCGACCTTACGCGCAACTACCGCGAAGCCTACCAGATGTACTGTTTGAGCGGCATCCTCTTTAACCACGAAGGGCCGCGACGCGGCTTCGAGTTCGTCACACGCAAGATAACTTCCACCGTCGCGCAGATAAAACTCGGTCAGGCGACGGAACTCCGGCTCGGCAACCTCGAAGCCAAACGCGATTGGGGACACGCCAAAGATTACGTCGAAGCGATGTACTTGATGCTGCAACAGGACGAGCCGGATGACTACGTTATCGCCACGGGCGAGACACATACGGTGCGCGAATTTTGCGAACGCGCCTTCGGCGCAGTCGGTCTCGATTACCGCGCGCACGTCATTCAGGACGAGCGTTTTTATCGTCCGGCGGAAGTTGACTTGCTCGTCGGCGACGCATCGAAGGCGCGTCGCGTACTCGGCTGGCAACCGTCGCGGACGTTCGCGGAGATGATTGCCGAGATGGTCGAAACCGACATGGAAATCGCCACGCGCAGCGCCGGACGCGCCAGCGTCTCGACAAGAGTCTAGGGATGAAGATTGCGGTCTGGTACAACTTGCCGAGCGGAGGCGCGAAGCGTGCGCTCTATTATCACGTGCGCGGCCTCGTCGAACGCGGGCACACGGTCGAAGCGTGGTGTCCGCCCATCAAGGGTCACACGTCGCTGCCTCTCGGCAGTTTCATCAAGGAGCACGTCGTGCCGCTCGACTGGCAACCGACGCGCCTCCACGAATTCGTCAAGCGAACTCCCATTCTCGAAGCCGAAATCCTCAGCGAAGATTTGAGCAAACTCCGCGCGCAGGACAAGCATTGCCGTCTGTGTGCCGACGAGATTAACGCGGGCGGCTTCGACGTGCTTTTCGCCAACACGTCGGTGATTCAAGCGGTCGCTTCGATTGGGCGTTACGTCGAGACGGCGAAGGTTTTGTACTTGCAGGAACCGAGTCGAGGGTTTTACGAGGCGGGGCCGAACGGCCTGCCGTGGCTCGCCGTGCCGCCGCGCGCGCGGGCTTGGATGAGGCCGCGTTATCTGGCATGGCTCGTCGTCAATGCTTTCGGCGTGCAGCAGTTTCGCACGCTCGCGCGCGAAGAATATTTGAGCGCGAGAGTTTTCGACGAGATTCTGGTCAACTCTTACTTCAGCCGCGAGAGCGTGCTGCGCGCCTACGGTCTGGACGCAAAGGTCTGTTACCTGGGCGTTGATACCAAGCTGTTCGTTAATCGACATCTTGAGCGCGAGAATTTCGTCGTCGGCCTCGGCGAGATAAATCGCCACAAGAACGTCAGGTTCGTCATCGAAGCTCTGGGTCGCGTGCCGCCGCCGACGCGCCCGCGTCTCGTCTGGGTCGGCAACGCAATCTACTCGAACTATCTCACGGAGATGCAGCAACTCGCCGCGTCGCTCAATGTTGAGTTTGAGACGCGCATGCAGATTAACGACGACGAACTCGTCGAACTTCTCAACCGCGCCGCGTTGATGGCCTATGCGCCGCGCCTTGAGCCGTTTGGTTTCGCGCCTTTGGAGGCCAACGCGTGCGGGACGCCGGTGGTCGCCGTGGCGGAGGGCGGCGTGCGCGAGACGGTTTCGGACGACTTCAACGGTCTGCTCGTTGCGCCAGAACCGCAGGCAATGGCCGACGCGATTGAACGTCTCATGCGTGATAAGAACGTCGCGCAAAGACTCGGCGCGAACGGCGAAAGGATGGTCGCCGAGAAGTGGTCTCTCGGCGCGTCGGTTGACCGTCTCGAACGGCATCTCGTAGAGACGGTTGTCGCTAAGAACCCCGTCCAAAACAGGGAAATCAGCCACAGAGACACGGGGTCACAGAGGGTAAAAGTAAAAGGGTAAAGGGCAGAAGTGAAAACAAAATTCCGAACTTTTACCTTTTGCCTTGCTCTGTACTTTTACCTTTTGCCTTGCTCCGTGTCTGTATCTCTGTGGCAAATTCGTAGTTGAGATGATTGTCGCTTTTCAGAATCTATTCGGCGCGCAGTACGAGGGAGGAGCAAACTGGCTGGAAGTTTCGCTGCTCGGACTCGGCGCGTTGCCCGCGCCGCCGAAGTGTCTGGTGGTGGGAGCGAGCGTGGAGGTGCTGCCGCCGACGTTGCGCGAGGCGAGCCATGTGGAGGCTGTGCCGCTGGTTCGACGTGCGGAGTCGCGTGGCGGGCGTCTGTTGCGTGGCGCGTTGCGACGCGTGACGCGCAGGCCGTGGGAGGATGTGGCGCTACGCGAGATTAACGAAGCACACGGCGTCGATTTGTGGGTGGGGTTTGCGGGTTTCGAGGGGTTGAGCGTCGAGCGTCGTCTGCTCGTCTGGTTTCCCGACTTCCAGTTTCTACACTTCCCCGAACTCTTCGAGCCGGACGACCTCCGCGACCGCCTGCGACAGTGGGACTTCGTGGCGCGACGCGCCGACGGCATTCTGGCGATTAGCGAATCGGTGGCGGAAGACGCGCGGCGTTCGCACGCGGAAACGGCGTCGAAGACTCATGTGTGCGGCTTTCCGCCCGTCTTTCCGATGTCGGTGCTCAGGCAGCAGCCCGACGAGATTCGACGGAAATACTCTCTGCCGGAACGCTTTCTGCTCGTCAGCAATCAGTTCTGGCAACACAAGAATCATGCGCTCGTTGTGCGCGCTTTGAGCCACTTAAAACAGTGTGGTAAGGTTCCTCCCGTCGTCGCATTCACAGGCCGGACGCATGATTATCGCCGTCCCGACGCGTTCAGCGCGTTGCTCAGGTCGGTGCACGAACAGGGTTTGCATGAGTTCTGTCGCTTTCTCGGAGTCGTCCCGCGCGACGAACAGATTGCGCTGATACGCGCGGCGGAGGCCGTCGTTCAGCCGTCTCTCTTTGAGGGACGCGGAGCCATCGGCGAGGAAGCGACCGTGTTGGGAACGCAGCTTTTGTGCTCGGACATTCCCGTTCATCGAGAGTTGAATGTGCCGGGCGCTTTGTTTTTTCCGACCGACGGCGCGACGGAACTGGCCGCGTTGATGGAGCGCCGCTACACGCGCTCGAACAGAGACGCCGCAGAGATTGCCGACGAGAGCCGACGCCTCGCACTCGCTTACGGCGAACGCTTGTTGGAGATATTCGAGAAGGTTTCCGGCAAGAAATCAGTATTAGCCACAGAGCAGATGAAGGAAAGAGGCCAGGGGCAAAAGTAAATGATGCAGAGGGGTAACGATTCCTTTCCCTTTTTGCCTTTTTACTTTCGTCTTCCTTTGTGACCCTGTGGCAAGTTTTGGATGGATTTTAAGTGGAGATGAGCTTGCAAAAACTTAGGGACGTGCGCGGCATCAGGGGCGTCGTCTATCGCCTCGGCGAGTTGCAGCGGCGCACGGCGTTTGCCACGCGCAACGCACTCGATTTTGCGCGTTTGCAGAGCGAGCGCAACGGTTCGCGTCCGTCCGTGACGGCGGTCTGCGTCGGTCGCAACGACGACTACATGCCCGACTTCAAACAACGACTCGAAGCCACGATTGAATGGAACGCGCGCCATCTCGCCGATGAAGTTATTTTCGTCGAATGGAACCCGCCCGCCGAGCGCCCTTTTCTTTCCGTGAGTCTCGCCGAGCGTTTTCCCTTCTTTCGTGGCTACGTCGTCGCGCCGGAGATTCACGAATCCATCAACGAGAATCGACGCGTGCCGCTTCTTGAGTTTCACGCCAAAAATGTCGGGATTCGTCGTTCCAAAACTGATTGGATTATCGCCACCAACGCCGACGCCGCCTTCGGTCTTGATACCGTTCGCACGCTTCTCCACGCGCCGCTCTCCGAAGATGTCGTCTGGACGACGCAGCGCATCGACATCCCCTGGCGCGAAGGCCGCGACCGCGCGATGACGATGTTTGACAGTCTTCGTTATCGTCGCATCAGCCCGTACGAACCGCTCGGCACGGGCGAGTTCGCTTTCGCCAGCCGTCGTCTCTGGCATCGCGTGCGCGGCTACGACGAATCGCTTTCGCGCCACCGCATCGGCGCGGACATGCGCGGCGTCGCGCAGATGTTGGCGCATGGCGCACATACGGAGAAGGCGGGCATCGTCCTACATCTCGCACACCCATCTTCGTGCAGCGAAGGCATCCGCCCGCACCACGGCGAATGGGCGACGCTCGAAGGATTGCCCTACGAGAACGACGAAAATTGGGGTCTCGCAGACCGCACCGAAACAGAAATCGCAGAGAGGGTCTGGTTAATCAAATAACATCAATGGCTACAGAAACGACCGATTTAGTATTGGGCGGCGACGGACTCATCGGCAGCGAACTCATGCGTGCGCTCACGACACAGGGGCGTCGCCCCGTCTCGCTCGACCTCAAGACGGGTTGTGATTTGCGTCTGGTCGATGATGCGCCGTTCGCCGCCGCCGAGCGCGTCTGGTTTCTCGCGTGGGACACGGGTGGCGCGAAGTATATCGAAGCGGCAGACCGCCAGCATGAGATGTACAAGCATAATTGCGAACTCTCCGCCAGAGTCTTCGACGCCCTCGCGCGCACACAAAAACCGTTTCTCTTTATCACTTCGCAACTCGCCGGACAGCGCAACGCCTACGGCCTGACAAAACTTCTGGCCGAACAATGGACGTTGCAACTCGGCGGCAAACTCGCGCGTCTCTGGAACACATACGGTTGGGAAGAACCCGACACGCGCAGCCACGTCATCACCGACCTCGTTCTCTCTGGTCTGACCCGTGGCCGCGTGAAGACGCTGACGAACGGGCAGGAGCGCCGACGTTTCATTTACAAGAGCGACTGCGTGGCCGCGCTGCTGCGTCTGTTCGACGGCGCGGAGACGACCGCAGACATTTCCGGCGACGCGTGGTACAGTATCCGTCAGATTGCCGAAGAAATCGCCTCTCAACTCAACATCGAAATCGAACTCGGAGAGGCCACAGGCAACGAGTTAATCGTTGACCCCGTAAATATCCTAAGCGGCTGGCATCCTGTCGTGACCCTCACGCAAGGCGTCTCGAACGTGATTGCCGATGCCCGCCAATATCTCTCGCATCAGGATAATTTGAAGACGTAAAAAAAGCGCTCTCTTTAAAGGGAAGCAGCATGCTACTTAGGCTAACGAAGCAATTTGTCGTTGGCGTTATTGGGAGGCAGCGGCTCAACCGCCTCACGTCTCCCTTACACGATTGGGTAGCGCAACGGCGAACAGCGAAACGCCTGCGGGCGTTGCCCTCGAAGGGTCTGCGCGTTAATCTCGGTTGCGGCTACAAGCCGCTCGACGGCTGGTTGAATCTCGACATGGCGCGCGGCGAGCAAGTGGACATCGTTTGGAATCTGTTGTGCGGGCTACCGTTTGCGTCCGACAGTTGCGAGGTGATTTTCGGCGAACACGTCATCGAGCATGTGTTGAAGACAGACGCCGGAAGGTTGTTGGCAGAATGCTATCGCGTCCTGCAACCCGGCGGCGTCTTGCGAATCTCGACGCCCGACGCCGAGCGTTATCTTCGTTCCTACGCGAGCGACGGCGAGTTTCTACGTCATCCCGCTTTCGAGCATCCGATTGACGCGCCGATTGACCGCGTTAACATCGTGATGCGCGAATTCGGGCAGCATCTATGGGTCTACGATGCGGAACTGCTGATGTTGATGTTCAGGCGCGCGGGATTCCCAACAGTCGTCAGGCAGGAGTTCAGGCGTTCGTCATCTCCGCTCATGGAGCACGTCGATTCGGAGGCACGCGCCTTTGAGAGTTTATATGTCGAGGGCATAAAATAAATTTGGGAGAGGGCAAGGGGCGAAAGGTGAACAGCAAAAACGTCGAGCGTCTTCCCTTCCATCTCACCATTTTCACTTTTAACCGTTCCTCCCCTTCGGATTCATCCCCGCTTTTTACATGGAAGTCGTTTCGACATTGAACACACCCGTTGCATTCCTGATTTTCAATCGACCGGACACAACCAGCAAGGTTTTCGATGAGATTCGTCGTGCGCGACCGCGCCGCCTGCTCGTCGTCGCCGACGGAGCGCGCAACGAAGCCGAAGCCGAGAGGTGTGCGGAGACGCGCGCGGTGATTGAGCGTGTCGATTGGGATTGTGAAGTCCTGACCAACTTCGCCGACGCGAACATGGGATGCAGGCGTCGCATCTCGACGGGTCTGGATTGGGTCTTCGAGCATTGCGAGGAAGCCATCATCCTCGAGGACGACTGCGTTCCACATCCGACCTTTTTCCCCTTCTGCGCCGAACTCCTCGAACGCTACCGCGACGACCAACGCGTCGGCATGATTTGCGGCAACAACTTTCAGCGTGGTCAGCGCCGGACGCCTTACAGTTACTATTTTTCGCGACATGTGACGGTCTGGGGTTGGGCCTCGTGGCGTCGCGCGTGGCGGCATTACGATGTCGAGATGCGACTCTGGCCGCAGTTGCGCGAAACCTCTTGGCTCGCGGATATGCTCGTCAATCCCGTGATGGCGAAATACTGGCAGGAGACTTTTGACCGCACCCACGACGGCGAGATTGATACATGGGATTTTCAACTCTTCTTCTCCTGGTGGGCGCAGAACGCTCTGGCGATTACGCCCGACGTGAATCTTATCTCCAATATCGGCTTCGGCCACGACGCGACTCATACGCGGGACGTGCTCGGCACGATGGCCGAACTTCCCGTCGAAGCCGTCGAACTTCCGCTCTCGCACCCGCCCTACATGTCGCTCGACCGCGAAGCCGACGAGTTTGCTTTCCGTCAAATCTGCCCGTGGATAGTCGAAAATCAGAATCTCTACTGGCGCCTGCGCCATCGCCTCGCCGGAGCCGTGCCGGAACCCGTGCGAAAATCAATCCGCCAACTAAAGGGGGCAAAAGGCAAAGGGTAAAAGGCAAAAGTGCGGAAACAACACTCGTCGTCTTCCGCACTTTTGCCTTTTTACTTCTACCTTTTTCCTTTTTACTTTTGCCCTCTTTAGTTGATTATCGTTTGACGAAGAGATAGTTGGGGTTCTTGGCTGCCACGTCGTACTTGCCGGAGGCTTTGACCTCTTCGATGACGCGTTTGACCTCCCACGTGGAACTATCCGCCGAATCGTCGAAGAGGATGAAGCCGCCGCGCTCAAGAAATTCGTCGGCGTTTTCGTAATCGCGTCGTGCGAATTCGTAAGAGTGGTTGCCGTCGATGTAACAGAAACTCAAAGCGCCGCCGAGTGTGACGGGTCGGTCAAATACGTCGCTGACGTGCGCCGCCTTGCGCCATGCGTCGAAAAACTCGTCTGAGAACATCTCTATCGTGTAGGGCAAATCCACGCGGCTAAACATCTGCACGTTTCGCATGTAGCTCTCTTTGACGAACTGCCGATACTCGCCGTGCGTGATGCCTAAATCGTCGAGCATGGAGCTTTTGTGCGTGTTCTCGAACTCCCAGCGGTCGCAATTGAACAACCTGTTTTTGATGTTGTGTTTCTTTTTGTAGTAAGTGATGAAGTTGGTCGAAAGTCCGCAGAAAGAACCGATTTCGAGCATCGGGGCATCGCTCGGCAGATTCCGCATCACGTAGTCGAAGCAGTAATGATTGCCTCTTTCGAGCATGCCGGCGTTGGCGAAGGAGAGCCAATCGGTCGTCGAGTCAGACTGGTCTGTCAGTAGAATCTGCTGCTCGGAATCTATGATGCGCGCCACTTTTCGCAAGGCTCTAGCGGCAAAATGTTTCATTGTGTTCACCGTCGATATTTTATAATGTCAGAGCATGTGTGGGGATTGGTTAGAGTAAACGCATCGGGTTGATTCTGCAACGTTGCACCTGAGCGATTGTGTGTCCGGGCGAACGCGACTCCTGCTATACTGCAATCCTGATTTGCCCGAAGCGACCGACTATCTCGACCGGACGGATTTATTCTGTGAATTCGGAAAATACAACCGCTGACCTCCTGACCGGCACTGTGAAAGGGCCGGGCGAACGCCCACACGAATATCTCTTTATCACCGCCGACCATGCACGCGCACGCATCGGCGAATTCGTCTACTACACGGCGCACGACGGCATGGAAGAACGTCGCATCATCGGCAACATCACATCGCGTCGTCTGGTGCGTAATCTGCCCGACGCTTTTCTCTCCGACCCCGAAACGCCACCCGCTATCGTCTCTGCGCTCATCGGTCTCGACGGCGAAGGTTGTGAGTTGTATGAGATTACGGTGGAGACCATCGGCTACTTCAGCCGCACGCTCGGCGATTTCGTCAACCCGCGTATTCCGCCGCGCGCGGGCGACCCCGTACTGCTCGCTTCTTCGGAGACGCTGGCGGGCGTTCTCTCGTCGCGTCGCGCGGGCGACACTGGCGCGGCGCACATCGGCAGTCTGCTGACGCGCAACGCGGGCGAAGTGCCCGTCGTGCTCTCCATCAAGGATGTCGTCTCGACGCACCTGGCGATTCTCGCTTCGACGGGCGCGGGCAAGTCTTACACGGCGGGCGTCATCGTCGAAGAGTTGATGCGGCCATACAATCGCGCGTCGGTGCTCATCGTTGACCCGCACGGCGAATACGACACGCTGCGCTCCATCGAAGGCGACGAGCGTTTTCACGAAGCACGCGACGGATATCAACCCGAAGTCAAAATCTACACACACGACCGCGTGCGCGTGCGCTTCTCTTCGCTCACCGAAGCCGACATCAAATATCTCCTACCCGAAGGCACTTCCGACAAGATGCTCCACTATCTCTCGCAAGCCTTTCGCAAACTCACGGCGAGCGAACGCGGCGCGCGTGGACTGTGGGGCTATCACGATTTGCGCGATGCGGTGACGGCTGAGAAGTACGGCGAGGAGAACGAGCGCGGCGGCGGTTCGGGTGGCAACGTCAGTTCGATTGATGCTCTGCTGTGGCGTCTTGACAATCGTTTCGACCGTCCAGATTCCATCTTTTCAGACAACGAACATATCCCGCTCATGGAACTGTTCAAACCCGGTCGCTGCACCGTGCTGCAACTCTCGGACATCGAACAGCACGAACAGCAAGTGGTCGTGGCGACGCTCCTCAGACGCGTCAACAAGGCGCGCATGATGAGTGTGCGCGGCGAAGCAGAACCGCACAGCGACAACTTTCTTCCCTATCCCGTCTTCACATTGCTGGAAGAAGCGCATCGCTTCGCGCCCGCCGGGCAGACCGTCGTTTCGACCAACATCTTGAAGCAGATTCTTTCGGAGGGACGCAAGTTCGGCGTCGGCATCGGACTGATTACGCAACGCCCCGGCAAACTCGACCAAGATGTGCTCTCGCAATGCATGACGCAGGTCATCATGCGAATCGTCAACCCGATTGACCAGGACACGGTGGCGAAATCGGTCGAAGGCGCGGGGCGTCAACTCCTGAACGAACTGCCTGCGCTGACGAAGGGGCAAGCGGTGATTAGCGGCGTCGGCGTCAACACGCCCGTCATGTGCCGCGTCCGCGAACGACTCACGCGACACGGCGGCGAAACCTTCGACGCGCCCGACGAGTGGGCACGCTGGCACACGGAGAGCGCGCGTCGCAGCCGCGAGCAGGATAACGCCGTGCTCGTCGCGCCCGAACCGAAAAAGAAGGTCGAAAAATTTCGCGGCATCCAGATTTGACGATTGATGGATTCGGATTCGACGACGAATCTCCGTCCATCCGAAGTCGCGCACGCCTTATTCGTTTCAATAATTCAAACAAGAGACACAGGAGCAAAAGGCATGGATTTCTGCGTCAAGTCGGTCGGTCGCATTGTGTCGCTGTTGGTCTTGACGTGCGTCGTCGCCCCGTCAACATTCGCACAGTCGCTCTTTGAGATGCCGGAGGGCGCGGTCGAGACGCGTTGGGCGAGCGGAGAGAATCCGAAGGGCGAACGGGGCAAGGGCGGGCAGGCCAACGGCGGTCGCAAAGGTGCGCCGACGGTTGCCATCAAGGCGGGCGAGAGTCGCGTCTTGGCGGAAGCGTCGGGCGTGAGCGGCACTTTGCGGCGCATCTGGATGACGTTTCCCGACCGCAGCCCGCGCATGCTCCGTAGTCTACGCATCGACATCTACTGGGACGGCGCAAGGACTCCGGCAGTGAGCGCGCCGCTCGGAGATTTCTTCGGCGTCGGATTGGGACAGACCACCGTTTTCCAGTCGGCGCTTTTCTCGAACCCAGAAGGACGTAGCTTTAACTGCGTCATCCCGATGCCCTTCAAGACGGGCATGCGCGTCGTCATGACGAACGAATCGGACACGAATCTCGACGAGCTTTTCTACGATGTGGACTACACGCTCGGCGACCGCCACCGTCCAAGCATGCTCTACTTCCACGCGCATTATCGACGCGAAAACCCGACGCGGCTTCAGCAGGATTATGAGTTGCTGCCGCGCGTCGAGGGCCGCGGGCGCTACCTCGGCACCAACATCGGCGTCATCGTCAATCAGAAGACTTACTTCAATACGTGGTGGGGCGAGGGCGAAGTCAAAATCTACTTGGACGGCGACCGCCAGCTACCGACGCTGAGCGGCACGGGCGCGGAAGACTACATCGGCACAGCATGGGGACAGGGACAGTTCGCGCACGATTTTCAGGGCAGCCCCATCGCTGACGAGAAGAACATGCGGTGGTGCTTCTATCGCTATCACATCCCCGACCCCATCTACTTCTACCGCGACGTGCGCGTCACGATTCAGCAAATCGGTTATCTCGCGCCGCACAGCCGCGAGGCAATCGTGCGTGCGGGTCGGCGTCTCTATCGCGCAGGCCCCGGCCTCGTCGAAATGGACACGTCGAAGGACGGCAAGTTCGAGCGCGAAGACGACTATTCGAGTTGCACCTATTTTTATCTCGACAGACCGGAGAACCGCCTGCCGCCGCTCGCCCCCGTTAACAAAAGGACGGAAGGACTCTGAGCGGGAGGCGTTTCTAAAGCCTTCCACCACCCGCCAGCCTTCAAGCGTCTCTGTTTTGTAGCGAGAGGTCGGGTCTCATTTCGAGATGTGAATCTCTTCCATCTCTTTGTGGTTGCGAACGAAGTAAGCGACCGCGCAAATGCACGCGATGATGGCCGCCGCGATGGCAAGCCACAGGTGGTTCGTGCCAGCCCACATGTCGGGTAGCCCGCGCTCGTTTTTGAACGTCGCAAACGCAGCAAACTGCCAGATCGCGACTACGAAAGCTATCAGACCAAGCACAGCAACGAGAATGTCCGTCATGCTCTTCATAGAAATCCTCCGGCATTCGTCAGAATTGGTTTGAACTAGAAACTAATCTCGCAGACAGGATGGTCGCGTTCGGCGTCCGAGACGCCTCGCGGCGCGTGTCTTTCGTGTAAGAAAACTTCCCTCTCAAAACTACGAAAGCGACTCGCGTAAAGTTCGCTCGCGGAAGTTTCCTGCTCAGACCACGTTTGAACCTGAAACCACGCTCGCACGGAACGCTTCACTCTCCACCGTCCAGGCGCCTGAGATTCGGCGGACGAGTCGCGCAACTATTTTACATCCTTCGTCAACTCAGGAAATTTTTCGACACGCAGGCGCTCGCAATCCACGGTCGGAGGCGACGGCGTGCGAAGTGTGAAAATCCATTGACTTGAGGCCGTAGCGGGAATATTGTGTGCGCCACCTATCAAGGGTTTCAAGCCATCTCCGGTGACTGCGAGGTGGCTCTCACCTCTTCCGCCGGACACAAACGGCAATCCCCACTGCGATTCGCCTGAAAATCGCAGGGTTTTTCTCGGAAGGAGAAACCAGAAAATGTTGCTGCAAATCGAGAGACGTTACAACCGTTTTCCATTCATTATTTCAACTCTGATTGTGGTCGCCGCGTCGTCGGCAATCGTCGTTTCCAGCGCACGCGCGAGTGCCTCCGTGCAAAAAAACGCCAACTCCAAAACCACCGCAAACAAGACTGCCGAGGCAAGCAAGACCACTTCTGCCGCCGTCGGCGAGGTGGATGAACCGCCGTTTCGTGAATATAAGGGCGTGCGTCTCGGCATGAGCGCAGACGAGGCGCGCAAGAAACTCGGCGACCCCGCAGACAAGAGCGACGCGCAGGATTTCTACGCCTTCTCCGACCAAGAGACGGCGCAGGTCTTCTACGACGCGTCGAAGAAAGTCTCCGCGCTGGCGATAGTTTTCGTCGGCAAACAGGCCAACGCGCCGACGGCTAAGACGGTGCTCGGCATGGACGTCGAAGCCAAAGACGACGGCTCGGTTCACCGCCTCGAACGCTTCCCCAAAGCGGGCTACTGGATTTCCTACAGCCGTACGGCGGGCGACTCCCCACTCGTTACCATCACGATGCAGAAAATGCCGTAGCAACCATCGACCGAGCCGTCACGCGAAGACTCCGGTATCAAAACAGCCGCTACGCCCGACACATCCCCGGCCACTTTTTGAACCAATTGTGCAGAAGGCTTGCGACCTTCGTGAAAATCCCACGTCAGAGTCTTGAAGGCTGGCGTGGGATTCTTTCTGCTTGCGCTTCTGGAAGCTACGCGCGGACAGCCGTGCGCGGGGCGGGCGCGAGTTGCTTTTCCGTCCCGCGATGTTAAGATACTGCATTGTTTCACCCGCACTATGAGAGTTGAGCGGTTCTCCCAAATTCCTTCAGTTTGATTTGATTTTTGGTAGGTGTCGCGCCGTTTGTGTTGCTGGCGGCGTGTGCCGAGCGAGGAATTAAGATGACGGATAACAGTGTGCCATCGAGTCAGGCGTCGCTTCGCATCGTCGATTTACTTTCGACGCGGCGCGACGAAATTCTCAATCTCTGGATTGCCGGTCGTCTCGAATCGGACGACTTCCGCGACGAACTCATCACCAAAATAGATTTACGAAATCAATCGCGTCAGATTGTCGAGATGCTGGCGCGTTCCATCCGCGAGGCGGGCGAGGCCGATTTCGAGCATCCGGCGTTTGACGACCTGCGCGACTTTCTCAACGAGATTTCGCGCATGCGCGCCGTCAAAGGCTACACGCCGATGGAGAATGCCACCTACATTCTCTCTCTGCGCGATGTGGTGATTCCGTTGCTCGCCGAGGAGTTCGAGGGGAGCAGCGAGTCGCTCGTCCGCGAGATGAACTACTTCACGCGCCTCTTAGACAAGATGGGTCTGGTGATGGTCGATAACTACATCCGTTCGCGCGAGGAGATTATCCACCAGCAACGCGCCGACATGATGGAACTCTCCACGCCCGTCATCAAAGTCTGGGACAAAATCCTGACCCTGCCCATTATCGGCACACTGGATTCGCGCCGCGCGCAGATGATGATGGAAGCACTGCTGCAAAAGATTGTGGAAACCAGTTCGACCATCGCCATTCTCGACATCACGGGTGTCCGCACGATGGACACGCTCGTCGCCAATCATCTCATCAAGACCGTCACGGCAGCGCGTCTGATGGGCGCGCGTTGTATCCTGACGGGCGTCTCGCCAGCCATCGCGCAGACGATGGTGCAACTCGGCATCGACCTCTCGCAGATTACCACCCGCGCGCAGATGTCCGACGGCATCAAGCTCGCATTGGAGATGATTGGACGCGCCGTAGTCTCTGCCAAAGCATTGTCGCAGGCGGCCAACGGTGCCGCTGATGCGGCAAACGCGGCGGCGCAGAAAGCATCCGCCCTCGCCGCGCATGGAACGAGCATTACGGAGAGCAACCGTCAACGCGAAAAGGAGACCAAAAGCTTCTTCTCGCCCATGCCTCCGAACGATATTCAACAATAGCAGAGGCGCGCATCACATGTTGCAGGAGACGCGCGCGTCGCTATTCAGACCCGACATTTTGGAAGAAACGAGAAATCTATGGAAGGCTCACGCATACCGATTCTGAAAGTTGGCCGTGTGTTGATTGTCCCGATACAGTTCGACATGGACGACCAGACGGTGATGCTTTTGCAGGAGCGCATTCTCTCCGAACTCGAACGAACGGGCGCACGTGGCGTGCTCATCGACATCTCGCTCTTGGAGATGGTCGATTCGTTCATCGGTCGCGTGCTCTCGGACATCGCGGCGATGGCTCGCATCATGGACGCGCGTACGGTGGTCGTCGGCATGCAACCGGCGGTCGCCATCACGCTCGTCGAGTTGGGTCTCGAACTGCGTGGCGTCGATACGGTCTTGAACGTAGACGAAGGCATCAAACTGCTGCGGAGCGAATTTGGCATCGACGACGAAGACGATGCTGGTAACAGGGAGTTGAGCGGGCTTGCCGAGCAAATCAATCGCTCTTGAGGGTGAACGCGATATTTCCATCGCGCGTAACGAGGTGCGTGCGCTCGCCGTCGCGCTCGGCTTTCGCCTGATTGACCAGACGCGACTCGTCACCGTCACTTCGGAACTCGCGCGCAACGTCGTTAAGTATGGCGGTCGCGGGCGCATGATTGCACAGCCGACGCAAAACGCACAGGGACACAACGGCCTGCGTCTCATTTTTGAAGACGCAGGCCCCGGCATCCCTGACATCAATGCGGCCATGCGCGACGGCTTCACGACGGGTCGCGGCCTCGGCAAAGGCTTGCCGGGGTCGAAACGTCTGGTACACGAATTCCAAATCGAATCGGAACCGGGGCGCGGCACGCGCGTCATCATCGTGCGCTGGACATAAAGCGCAGAGGTCAGAGGCTAGAGGTTGGAGGTCGGTTTTTTGGCTTTTTACTAACATCTAAGCTCTGACCTCTAACCTCTGTCTTTTTGTGAGAATCATTCATTCACAGCAGATTCGTGATGAGGGCGAGGTGGGAGCCGCGCGCCGTGCGGTTCATCGTTTCGCGTCGGCACTCGGTTTTAGCGAGCACGAATTGTCGGAAATTGACATCGTGATGCAGGAGATTGGCACGAACGCCGCGCGTTATGCGTCCGGGGATGGCGGCACGATTCACTGGACGATTCCGCACGGCGGCGAACCGGGTCTGGAACTTTTTTACACCGACAAGGGGCCGGGCATTTACGATATCGACCGCGCAGTGCGCGACGGTGTTTCGACGAGCGGGAGTCTGGGCGTCGGCCTCGGCGCGGTACGTCGTCTGATGGACGAATTCGATGTCTATTCCACCGTCCATAACACGACGGCGCGACTCTCGCGCACACGACGCACGACGCACGGCACGGCGCTGCTCGGTCGCAAGTACGTCGCCGCGACGCGTCCGTTCACCAAGAACAACGAGAGCGATGTGCGGACGCGTGGCATCGGCGTGTGGAGTCGTCCGCGCCCGCGCGAGGAGGTCAACGGCGACGCCTATTTCATCAAAGAGCATGGCGCGCAAGTGATGTTCGCGGTGGTTGACGGTCTCGGTCATGGACGCGGGGCGCATGCTGCGTCAGCCGTTGCGCTCGACTCTCTGGAACAATGGGCGGGCGAGCCGCTGGAAGAGGTTTTCTGGGCGACGCACGGGGTCTTGCGCGCGACGCGCGGCGCGGTGATGGGCGCGTGTGTGGTGGACAGAAAAGCGGAGGCTTTTTACTATGCGGGCATTGGCAACGTCGAAACGCGCGTCTTCAATGCGCCCGAATCGATTCGGCCTATCCCGAACAACGGCACGCTCGGCATGCGTCTCGCCAATGTTCGCGTCTGGAAACATCGTTGGGCTGACGGCGCGACCATCGTCATCGCATCCGACGGCTTGAGCGCACGTTGGGACATCAACGCGTATCCCGGACTGCTCCAAAAGAGTCCGCAGATGCTCGCAGGCATCCTCGTCCGCGACTACGCACGCGAGACAGACGACGCCACCGTGCTCGTCGCACGATAGATTCAAGGGGAAAGGGTTAAACGGGGAAAGACGAAAGGGGAACAAACATCTTCCCATTTTCCTTTTTAACGTTTGCCCAGTATTTGATATGCAAGGCATCACTTCCACACGTCTCGGCGACATCTACGTCCGGCGCGAGAGCGACATCATCAAGGTGCGCGACCGCGTGCGGCGGCTGGCGCGCGAGATGGGTTTTGATTCAACGACGCAAATCAAAATCACTACCGCCGTCTCTGAACTCACACGCAACATCTACGAGTATGCGAAGGCGGGAGCGATTACGTTGGCCGTCGCCGAACGAAGCGAAACGAACGTCGGTCTGCAAGTGACGGCGCGCGACGACGGCCCCGGCATCGACGATGCGCGCCTGCGTGCCATCATGCGCGGCAGCTATCGCTCGTCGTCCGGCCTCGGCGTCGGGCTGCTCGGCACGCGTCGCCTGATGGATGAATTCGACATCGAAACCGCGCCGCAAGCAGGCACGCGCGTGACTGTGATTAAGTGGTTGCCCGCTGCTGAAGCCGCGCCTGTCCGCGAGCGTATCGCCGAACTCCGACAGCATCTCGGCGCGGATGCCGACGATTCGGCCGTCGAAGAACTCAAGCGGCAGAACAAGGAACTCGTCCGCGTGCTCGACGAACTCGAAGAGAAACGCGCTGAACTCGAAACGCTCAACCGTGAACTCAATCGCAGCAACCAAGAACTCAACGAAGCCAACGCCAAGCTCCGCGAGTTGTCTTCCATGAAGGAAGAGTTTCTCGCACTGACGACGCACGACCTGCGTTCGCCTCTGACGGTGATTAGCGGCGTCATCAGTTTCTTCACGTCGGGACGCCTCGGCGAACTCTCCGCTGAACAAAAGAACATGGTTTCGATGATGGAGCGCAACACGCAGAACCTCATCGAACTCGTCAACGACCTTCTCGACGCTTCCAAACTCGAATCCGGCACGATGCGTCTCGATTTCGCCTCGACCAATCTTCGCATCCTCGTCAACGAACTGCGCGAAACGATGGAACCCCTCGCCCGCGAGAAAGAGATAACGCTCGAAGACATGCTGACCGACGATTTGCCGCCGCTCCACGCCGACCGCGCCAAACTCCGTCGCATCCTCGTCAATCTTCTCTCCAACGCATTGAAGTTTACGCCCAAAAGCGGGCGCGTACAGATAAGCGCCGAGCCGTTCAACGAACGGATGATACGCATCTCCATCGCGGACACGGGCGTCGGCATCGCGCCCGAAGACACCGCGCGCCTCTTTGACAAGTATGAACAGGCGCGCAGCCGCGCCACGCGTAGCGAAAAAGGCACCGGACTCGGACTCTACATCACGCGCCAACTCGTCGAACTCCACGGCGGCGAAATCTCCGTCGAATCAAAACTCGGACAAGGCTCGACCTTCTCTTTCACCATACCGATAGAAAAGAGATGAGGGCGAGGATGAGGGATGAAAGGAAAAGGGGCAAAGATTAAACGGCGAAACGGGGAACAGGGAAAAGCGTTGGCTGATTGTCTTTTTCCATTGACCCCTTTAACCATTGACCGTCTTCCCCTCTTGTTTTCATTTATCCTTCATGCCTCCGCCCTTATCCCTCATCCCTTATGAAGATGCATTATCACTTAATCGGAATTTGCGGAACGGCGATGGCGTCGCTGGCGGGAATGCTTCAGGCGCGCGGCCACAAGGTCACGGGGTCTGACCAAAACGTCTACCCGCCGATGTCCACCATGCTCGCGGAACTCGGCATCCCCGTCGCCGAAGGATACAAGCCCGAACATTTGCATCCGACGCCCGACTGCGTTGTCGTCGGCAACGCGCTCTCGCGTGGCAACGCGGAAATCGAAGAGACGCTGAACCGCAAACTGCTCTATCGCTCGCAGGCCGAAGTGGTGAAGGAGGAATTCATACGCGGTCGCCGCTCGCTCGTCGTCGCTGGAACACACGGCAAGACGACCACCACCAGCATCGCGACGTGGGTCATGGAACGCGGCGGACTCAATCCATCGTTTCTCGTCGGCGGCGTCGTGCAGAATTTCGGCGCGAGTTTTCGCGTCACAGACTCCGAATATTTCATCATCGAAGGCGACGAATACGACACGGCCTATTTCGACAAGGGGCCGAAGTTCATGCACTACCTACCGGAGACGGCCATCGTCGGCAACATCGAATTCGACCACGCCGACATTTATCCGAATCTCGACGCCATCAAGCTCGCCTTTCGTCGCTTGATGAATCTCGTACCGAGCAATGGTCGTCTGATTGTGGGTTGGGATAGCGCGGTCGTGCGCGAAGTGGTCGAAGGGATGGGCGCGCACCTCCATACGCAACTGGAAACTTTCGGCACGGGCGAAGATTGCCGTTGGCAGGCGCGCGACATCGACTACGGCGCAGGCACCCTGACGCGTTTTCGCGTCTTCCGCGAAGGGCGCGAGTGGGGCACGTTCGAGATGCCGCTCATCGGCGACTTCAACGTCCGCAATTGCCTTGCGGTGATTGTCGCGGCGGACGCGTGGGGCGTCGAGCGCGCGGCCATCCGTGATGCGCTCGCCACTTTCCAGAGCGTGCGGCGACGCATGCAGGTGCGCGGCGAAGTGTCCGGTGTGACGGTTATCGACGATTTCGCACACCATCCGACCGCCGTCCGCGAAACGCTGCGCGCCCTGCGCGCGAAGTACGCAGACGGTCGTCTCGTCGCCGTCTTCGAGCCGCGTTCGGCCACTTCGCGTCTCGCCGTCTTCCAGAACGATTATGTGGACGCGCTCGCCGAAGCCGATTACGTCGTCCTGTCGGATGTCTTCAACCGCGCACGCGGCAGCGGCGACGGCGGGCAACTCCTCGACACAAATCGACTCATCGAAGATGTGGCGGCGCGTGCGGGCAAACCTGCCCTCTGCCTCGACGGCGCGGACGAAATCGTCCGACACCTCGCGCCCGAACTGCGCTCCGGCGATGTCGTCGCCATCATGTCCAACGGCGGCTTCGGCGGCATCCACGAAAAACTGCTCGACGCGCTTCGCACAGAAGGTTAAATGGGGAGAGGTTAAAGGGCGAAAGGGGTCAGAGTCTTATCATCTTCCCTTTGCCCTTTAGCCGTTTACCTTTTCCGCTCTCGCCTCTTGCCTTCACACTTAAAAGAAACATTTGTAACGCCTGTGAACAGGCGAAGGAGTAGAACAAAGGTCGGCTCACCGGAGTTGTTGGAAGGATTGTGTCTTGAGTAGAGAGTTTTCCATGTACAAGCATGCGCTCAAAATCGCCGCCGCGCGGGCGCAAGATTTGGGCGACATCCCGAATCTGTCACGACGGGATTTCGACGAGCGTCCGACCATCAAGTTTCGGACGCAGGTTCCGTGTCTCGAATACGTCAGCCTCTTGATTGAAAACGCGGTACTGCTCCGCACCAACCGCGCGGGCAGAGTCTACGCGGGCTTCGAGAAACTTTCGCGCATGGAACCCGTCATCGACCGTTACCTGCGAATCGGGGATGTCTCCGAGCGGCTCTACGTTTTCGGCGAGACGGACTGGAAACCACCACGCCATCCGAACATGCGACTGATACCCGCCGCGCGCAACAGCGAACTCGCGCGCGAATGGTTCGTCATCGTCGATTCTCCGAGTCTGCGCGTCGCGCTCGTCGCCTACGACGAAGACGGCTTCGACGTGCCAGTCCTCGAACAGCGCACGTTTAGCTCCTTCAAGACGAGCGATGCCGCGCTCGTCGCACAACTCGCCGACGCCGCCGAAGGCATCATCGATTCATCGCTCGCCGCCTGAACACGAACAACCTACCCGCCATTGAATCCGTCACAAAACATGGCACAGAGACGCAGAGCAAGGCAAAGGGGAACAGGCAAAAGTTAAGGAAGAAGATAGCGTGGGGTCTTCCTTCACTTTTGCTTTTTTACTTTTACTTTTTTCCTTGACCGTCTCCGTGCCTCTATGTCTCTGTAGCAAAACTGTATTTTGATTAGTCGTCGTCGGAGCGCATCGGCTTGTCGTCTCGCCGCCGACTCGGTTAGACTCCGAGCCGAAACACGATTCAAGTTAAACGCATCTTCATCAAACTGACCCTGCTTGCAAAACTGATTCTGCTTGTATGAGCATTCTCGAACGCATACGCCAACGCGCCGCCGCCGACCCGCAACACATCGTTCTGCCCGAAGGCGAAGACCCGCGCACTGTCTCCGCCGCCGACATCGTTTCGCGCCAGCGCCTCGCGCGCATCACAGTACTCGGCGACGAGGAGAAGATTCGCGCTTCGGCACGCGAGGCGGGCGCGACATTAAGCGGCGTGGAAATCATCGACCACAAGCGTGCGGCGGAATTTGACAAGATGGCCGCGCTCTATCACGAACTGCGCCGCGCCAAAGGCATGATGCCCGACGAAGCACGCATCGCCATCCGCGACCCGCTCTACTACGGCAACCTCCTCGTCCGCATAGGACGCGCCGACGGCTCGGTCGCGGGCGCAACCAACACAACCGCACACACCGTCCGCGCCGCGCTTCATTGCATCGGCGTGCGCGCGGGCTTCAAACTCGTTTCCAGTTTCTTCGTCATGCAGTTGCCCGACGCGGAGTTCGGTGCACAGGGCGCGCTCATCTATGCCGACTGCGGCGTCGTCATCGAACCATCTTCAACCGAACTGGCCGAGATTGCCATCGCGTCCGCCGAATCCTGCCGCGCGCTTCTTGAAACAGAGCCGCGCGTGGCGATGCTCTCCTTCTCGACCAAAGGCAGCGCGACGCACAAACTGATTGACAAAGTGGTCGAAGCGACGCGTACGGCGCGCGCACGCCATCCCGAACTGGAAATCGACGGCGAGCTACAGGCCGATGCCGCGCTCGTCGTGCGCATCGCTGAATCAAAGGCTCCCGGCTCGTCCGTCGCCGGACAAGCCAACGTCCTTATCTTTCCAGACTTGCAAGCCGGAAACATCGCCTACAAACTCACCGAACGACTCGCGGGCGCAACCGCCATCGGCCCCATCCTTCAAGGTCTCGACCGACCCGCCAACGACCTCTCGCGCGGCTGCAAAGCCGAAGACATCGTGGATGCCGTCGCCATCACCGCCGTCCAAGCACAAGCACGAAAAAAGGGATGAGGGCGGAGGGATGAGGGATGAACGAGAAGAATTCAGTAGCTAGAAGTCAGTAGTCAGTAGAAAAACCTTTGAATGCTTTCTCTCAAACTGCGCTTTTGTTCTGCTTCTGAATTCTGGCTACTGTTTACTGAATTCTTTGCTTTCATCCCTCATCCCTCGTCCCTTATTTCCGGCGAACGCCGACGGGCGTTTCGGGCATCACATAGTCTCTGGAAATGTTGTCGTTTCGAGTATGCGGTCTGGGTATTCAATTATGTTTTCACGCTATAGTTTCTTCGTGTTCATCGCATCGTTATTAGTGTGTGTGTGCGCGGCTGTGTCGGCATTGGCGCAAGAGTCTGCGCCGCGCACGGCGACGCCGCTTCCCTCTCCGACGCCCTCAGTAGATGAGGCGCAAGACGGGCAGGATGCTGTCAAGGTGTTGACGGAGGAGGTGCGTATTCCCATCTTCGCGACGGACGAGGAAGGACGCTTCGACCCGTCGCTTGAGATTCAAGACATTCTGGTTTTGGAAGACAACGTGCCGCAGGAGATTCGCAGCGTGCGACGGATTCCCGCAAGCATTCTCCTGCTCGTCGGCACGGGCGGCGAATTGAATCCGGCTATCCGCACCAGCACGACACGCGCCGTCGCGCGCAATCTCGTCGCCAATATACGCGAAGGCGACCATGTTGCCGTGTTGCAGTTCAGCAGTCGCACCGAACTCGTCCACGGTTGGACGGAAGATAAAGAATCGCTCCATCGTTCGCTTCGCAGCAAACTTCTCGCGGGTCGCGGGTCGCGTCTTTCGCAGGCCATCATCGAGGCCGCGCGTTTCTTCGAGAGCCAGCCCGTCGGCAATCGTCATCTGGTATTGATTACCGACGGCGTGGAGACGCCTTCGCGTCTGGATTACAAAGAGGCCATCAAGGTTTTGAACGCGGGCAACGCGCCGACGCCGGAAGCGCAAGCCGAAGCGACGGAAGCCGTCCGCCAACTCAACGCGACGCAGGCCACCGTCCACATCATCAGCTACACGGCCATCGGTCAACGCGTCTCGAAAGAGCAGGCGGAGAAGACGCAGGAAGCACTCGGCATCGCACAGAGCCGCGCCGACATGGCGACCGTCGGCATCGATCCGACGCGCCCACCCGGCACGCGCGGCTCTGGCATCAATCCTCCGCAAGTCAACGGTGGCATCCGTTTCGACCCGCAGATGCGAAAACTTCGACAGGCTTATGAGCGAGCATTGAAGCGCAGCGAGCAGCGTCTCACTTCGTTTGCCGAGGAGACGGGCGGACGCATGTGGCTGCCCGTCTCTGCCGATGAGATGTATCTCAACGCGAAGGAAGTGGCGCGCGAAATCGGCTCGCAGTACGTCATCACATACCAGCCGAAACGACCACTCGAAAACGCGCCGCCCAACGAATACCGCCGCCTCGTCGTCGCGCCGCGCCGCATCGGTCTGCGCCTGCGCGCACGACGCGGTTATGTCGTCGCAGCGGTGCGTTAGAGGTCGGAGTTTGAAGATGAAAAGAGTGCTGTAGGGAACAAAGGTGCAGCGATTCGCCCGTCAGAAGTGGGGAAAAATGCAGCGTCGCGCGTTTGGTCGATTCAATTTGTGTCGGCAGTTAAACGACGGAGGTGAACAGGAAACCGGGCGGCGAGCGTCGCGTTGTCGGCGGTTGATTTGAAGTCGGAGAGTAGGTGTTTGGAGTCCGCGAATTAGCGCGCGTAGACGCTGATTCTCTCTTCGAGCAGTGCGCGCAGAGCCGCCACGTCGGAAGGTTCTGAAGCCTTCCGCTCCTCTCGCGCCGCGAGTGCTGCGCGCCGCATCTCATCCCATTCTTCACGCGGGACGCGATGAAAAGCGGCGACCACATCCGCGTCGAATTGCTTGGCGGCATACTCGTCCAACTCCGCCGCTGCCACATCGTAAGAACGTCCCGCACGATATACGCGGTCGCTCGTCATCACGTCGAAGGCATCTGCGACAGCGAAGATGCGCGCATTCAAATCAATCTCCGTGCTCCGCAAACCCATTGGATAACCGGAGCCGTCCCACTTCTCATGATGCTGCGCGACGACGTGCGCCGCGCCTTCGAGAAATTCTATCCCGCGCAAAATCTGCTGCCCCAACAAAGGATGCAGACGCATCTTCGTCCATTCCTCGCTCGTCAACTTGGCGGGCTTTCGCAGGATGGCATCGGGCACGCCAATCTTGCCGATGTCATGCAGCAGCGCGCCGAATTCGAGTGCGCGCATCGCATCTCGGTTGAGTCCCATTTCGCGCCCCAGACGCAGGCTAAAACTCACGACACGTTCGGAATGGCCGTGAGTTTCCGAATCGCGCGTCTCTAGCGCGGCGGTCAACGCTTTGAGCGTCGTCCGGTATGCATCTTCCAGCGAAGACAGTGCGTGATGCAATGCTGCTGTGCGTTCTTCGACCATCTCTTCGAGACGCGTTTCGTAACGACGTTTGGCGGCGCGCAGTTCGTGATGTTCGAGCGCGCGGCTGACTGCCGCCTCGACGTGGCGCAAATCGAAAGGCTTCATCAAGTAATCAAACGCTCCGGCACGCAGCGCCTCAATCGCGCTCTCGACCGTCTGCGTGCCGCTTACCATAATCACCACGGCGTCGGGCGCGAGTTCGCGCAAGTGTGGAATCATCTCCAATCCGCTCATGCCGCGCATCATGATGTCGCTGATGATGATTTCAAACTCACCGCCGCGAAGCTCCACCAACGCCTCCTCCGCCGACGCCACCGCCTTACACTCATAACGACCGCTCAAGAGGTCGAACAACAAAGTCCGCAACTCCGGCTCGTCATCAGTGATGAGGATGCGTGCACGACGACCATTTGGTGGCTCGCTCATAACACAAAAGTCCATCCAGTTTTGAGATTCCCAGGATTGAAAAGGAGAGAGAAGGGGAACGGGCTGTCTCGAAACAGTTCATCAGAGCGAGACGCCAGCTTTCACCCCTCGCAAAAACTTCCGTTACACGCTGGCAACACCTCTGACCCGACACCTTGCCGACCTCCCTGCTTGGCAAACGTCGTGCCACTTCGCTTTCGCCTCGCCCCTCATCCTCTTTCCACTACCCCTCTCCCCTTATCCACCCAACTCCCTCCGCCCAACACCTCTCCACGATGCACGCCCCGACCCCTCTCTTCCCACAGTTGACGACCCGATGCCTCAACCTCTATCATTCACAAACTCGCACACGCCGGAGTGGCGAAATCGGTATACGCACTAGACTCAAAATCTAGCGAGGTTCACTCCTCATGTCGGTTCGAGTCCGACCTCCGGCATCGTTTCCCCAAGAAACGAGCATCTTTCTCCTGTCCTTACATTTCTAATTTCTTCAAATATTGAGCGTTAACAGATTAATTAACACACTCTTGCCGTTTGTTATGCGGCGGGTGTGCTGTGCGTGGGCGGTGGTTGAGGCCGAATAATAGATTTCTGTTGACCGACGCGTCCGGTTAAGATAATTTCACTGGTGGCCTTCCAAGTAGGGTCTCGAATTCCTGCCACGTCCGCTCCTTTGCGTTTCCCGCAGCAAGAAGAATAGAAGAATTGATGAACGCCGATTTAGACGAAGAAGAAATTAATCTGGATGAAGTGCTGCAAGAAAGGTTCGCGCATCCGCCGTATCATCCGGCGACTCGCGTCGCAGCAGCAACATCCAGTTTCATCGTCGCGGAAGCGCCGTGCCTCAATATTGATATACGGAAGTTAGTGGCGCACGTCGAACCGCCGTCGTCTCAGGAACTCATCGTCTCCATCTTTTCCAGATTGGCTCGCCTTCTCGATTACCTACAACACATCGAAAACGGACTCTCGCAAAATAAGACATTGGAGAAAACAGTCATCCTTTTCAAGTTGGTGAATACTAAATCACTCTCTTTGCGTGATTACATCACGACAGAAATATCACGTCGCAAGGACATCAGTAAAAACTTACGCGATGTCCTCGACCTCACAAGCTATGCTATCAACCACGAATTACGCCGCGTGTTTGAAAAGGAATTTCCGCACTTAGCCACCAATTCTTCAACCGTCGCCGCGCCCGCTCCGTCAACTCGCGCCGAACTAACACGCGCTTACGGTTTACTACACAATTGCTTTCAGCAATCAATCATCACTCTCGCGCAAACCTTTAACCCCAAACTTGACGGCGCAATCCTTTTTGACGATTACAAAATCAAAGTCGAACAATCCATCGAGCTTGATAGAGAACTCGCGTCGTTGCTTCAACAAGTGCGCCGGGCGGAAAAAGAGGCGGGTGTTTTGTTGAAGCTTTCGCTTATCAATCGTGTCAAGATGTTTCGCGACCATACGATGCATTATTTGATGTACAAGGATTGGGAAGTGTTTGAAGGCTTTGTGGCGGAAATCGTCAAGACCTACGACGCGATGGAAAACCTCGCTCCGGTGATGCACAAATTCGGCAGTTACCTCGAAACCTTGCTGCAACATGTACGCATGCGCGCCGTCCTGAGCAACTATTATCCACCCGCGCAGCAGAGAGGGTTTTCGACCAAGCCCGCGTCAGCAAAAAACTAGCTTCCCCTTAAATAATGCGCTCAATCCAAAGCTCGAACGCAAGCGCGGTCGCTTGAGTTGCCGTCGGGAGAGGCACCAATGGCAGACGAAATCGGGGTGGGACTCATCGGTTATGGTATGGCGTCGCACGTCTTTCATGCGCCGGTGATTCAGTCGGTTCCACATCTCAGGCTCAGGAAAGTTGTCGAACGTCGCGGCGAAGCTTCGCGTGAGCGTTATCCTTCGGTCGAGGTGGTGCGCGATGCGTCAGAGCTTTTGCGAGACCCTGAGATAGAACTCGTCGTCGTTTCCACTCCGAACGCTTCCCATTTCGATTTAGCCCGACAATCCCTGCTGGCAGGGAAACACGTCGTGGTAGAAAAACCTTTTACTACAACGTCGACTGATGCGGAGCAATTGATTGACTTATCGCTGCGACAAAACAGGCTCATCAGCGTCCACCAGAATCGCAGATGGGACGGCGATTTCAAGACGGTACAGAGGCTTTTGGAGAGCAAGCTTGTGGGGCGTCTGGTTGAATACGAATCGCATTATGACCGTTTCAGAGACCAGCCGCGACCGGGCGCATGGCGCGAAGAGGCGGGTGCCGGAAGCGGCATTCTGTTCGACCTCGGCTCACACTTGATTGACCAGGCGCAGGTCTTGTTCGGTCTGCCACACACGATTGAGGCGGTCATCAGAACCGAACGTGATTTTGCTAAGGCAGACGACAATTTCGAGTTGACGCTCTATTACGACGATTTGAAAGTGTCGCTCAGAGCGGGGATGCTGGTGCGCGAGCCGCGTCCGCGTTTCGTGTTGCGCGGCTCGGAAGGCTCCTTCGTCAAACGTGGGTTCGACCCGCAAGAGGAGGCGCTGAAGCGTGGCGAGACGCCCCGCGAGCCACACTGGGGTGAGGAACCCGCTGAGCGTTGGGGCACGCTTGACGCACGCGTCGGCGGCCTCCATTTCGAGGGACGAGTCGAGACGCTCGCGGGTTCTTACCAGTCCTTTTATCAAAACATCGCCGACGCGATTCGCGGTCGCGCGGAGCTTTCGGTGAAGCCACTCGAAGCAATGAACACGATTCGCATTATCGAACTCGCATTCCAGAGCCACGCGCAACAACGCACTCTTCCCTTCGCTCCGTGAATCGAAACCTCGCGCGTCGCACCGGAGAGAAGTTCGTTTTAGTTCGACGCCTCTCGCTCCTTCAATTCCCTCATCCGACGACTTCCCAACCACAGCAGCACCGCGCTCAAGAGGCACGCTGCCGGACACAACAGCAAGCCGTATCTCATCTGCGTGGGATTTGTCCTGACGCCGAGCCAGTCGTTCACCTTCCCGATGACGGGCGCGCCGATGCCGTATGCGACGATGTTGACGGTGAAGAAGTAGATGCCTATGCCGAGGCCGCGCAACTGTGGCCCGGCGATGTCGTGCACGTCGGCGGCGGCGGGTCCGAGCCACATCAGCGCGAGACCGAGTAGGAAGAAGTTGGCGACAAGAAGCAACGCGGCGTTGTTGCTAAAGAGCAGCAGCAGCCAGAGCGGAATCGAGAGGATGGCGGCGTAGGCGCTAAAGAGCATGCGCCCGCCTCCGCCCGTCCGTTTGCGAAAGCGGTCGGAGAGTGCGCCGCCCAAAATCGTGCCCGGCACGCCCGCCGACACAGACAGGATTCCCGCCAGCATCCCGATAACCGACAGGCTCAAACCGTGCACACGCGCAAAGAACGACGGTCCCCAGATAGAGAGACTGTTCGAGGCCAGCCCGAACAACGCGTAACCCAGAAAGAGATAGCGCAGAGGCACGGAGCGAAGAAGGATTTTCCAATCCTTGCTGGTGTAACGACTCGGCGTGGTTTCGGTCGAGCCGCGCTGCGTCTCCCTGAGCGAGAGCACGAAGAGGCATACGACGAGGCCGGGGAAACCGAGCAAGTAAAACGCCCAACGCCAACCCACCGTGTCGCCGAGCCAACCGCCGACGAAGAAAGCGACTCCGCCGCCCACCGCGATGCCCGAAGAATAAATCGCCTGCACCGTGGCGCGCATGCGCGGCGGAAAGTAATCGCTCAAGAGCGAGAGCGCGGCGGGGCCGAGCGTAGCCTCGCCCACACCAACCATTACGCGGCAAAAAAAGAGCGTCCAGAAACTATCTGCGAAGCCCGTCAATCCCGAAAACAAACTCCACACCGCGAGTCCTCCGGCGATAAGTTTTTTCCGTGAGATGCGGTCGGCCAGACGCCCGAACGGAATGCCAAGCAGCGTGTAGAAGATAACGAACGAGGTCGTGCCGAGCAACGCGAGTTGCAAATCGGTGAAGGCCATCTCCTTCTTAATCGGCGTAAACAGGATGTAGATGAGCGTGCGGTCGAGAAAATTCAGGAGATACACAAACGTCAGCACGCCGAGCGCGTACCACGACGAATTCGGAATCTTTTCAACCGCTGCAGGCTCCACGCCCGCCCGGTCTAATGCTGCGCTTGTAGACATACGTTTCACTCAGGGCAAACTGAAAACATCTCGCTCGTTCAGTTACCTTTTGCCTTTTTACTTTTGTCTTTCTTCGACGAGGACGACGGCTTCGCCGCGAATCAACTGCTCGCCGCGATGGTTAAAGCAGACGGTTTCGAGCGTGGCGATTGGCTTGTCGTCTCTGATTTTCGTGACGGTGACGCGAGCCGTCACCGTATCGCCGGGATAGACGGGCGCGACAAACTGCAAACTCTGGCTCAAGTAGACCGTGCCGCGACCCGGCAACTCGTTGGCGAGCAGAGCCGAGATAAGCGACGCGCTCAACATCCCGTGAGCGATGCGGCGACCGAAACGCGTCCCCGCCGCATACTCGTCGTCGAGATGGACGGGATTGTGGTCGCCCGTCAAATACGCAAACACACGAATGTCTTCATCCGTAATCGTCTTCGACATCGTGGCCGTGTCGCCGACCTGTAGAGTCATAAATTCAACTTCTCTTTCCGAAGCACACAAGAATTAGCCACAGAGACACGGAGACACAGAGAAGATAAAAGGTAGGCAAGAAGAATCGCTTGCCATCTTCACTTTTCCCTTTTTACTTTTGCCTTTCGCCGTTTCCTTTTGCCTTCATCCACTCCGTGTTTCTGTATCTCTGTGGCTAAATTTTGTCATGGCTTCTTAGTTTGACGAGCCGCCGAGAAACTGCAAGACCGCCGCGTTGAATTCCGCTGCCTTCTCGACCTGCGGGACATGTCCGCATTGCTCGAAGACGACGAATCGCGCGGCGGGCATCTCCTTCTTGAAGCGTTCGCCTTCGCGCGCAAACGGTGTGAGTCCGTCGTCGCGTCCCCAGATGATGAGCGTCGGTTGTTTGATGGCGGCGAGACGGTTGTCGAGCATGTCTTCGTTGCGCGCGATTGATTCGATGAGACGCTGAATCGTATAACCGTCGCCCGCCGCAAGTCTCTGCGTGAGCATGAGGTCAATCGCCGCGTCGTTCGTGAAGAGTTGCTTGTTATAAAAGACGAGCGACGCCAGTTGTCGCATCCCTTCGCGCGTCGTGGGGTTCAGGCCGCTGAGCGACTTCAAATCAAAATCCTTCGGCGGCGCGAATCCGGCGGCGTCCGCCAGCACCAGTCGTTCGACCTTCGAGGGATGCGCGAGCGCGTAGGCGGCGGCAATCCAGCCGCCCATCGAATTGCCGACGAGCGACGCCTTCTCGATTTTCAACTCACTGAGAAACTTGTCGAGGAAATCGACGTAGGTGGTGATGCGGTAGTTAATCAACGGCTTGTCGGAACGACCGAAGCCAATCTGGTCGGGCACGACGACGCGATATTTCTGCGCGAGTGTGCCGACGTTGAAAGCCCAATTCATCGTGTTGCCGCCAAGCCCGTGCAGCAAGACGACGACGGGGCCGCTCCCCGCTTCGACATAATGAATCTTCATGCCGAAGACGTTGGCTTCCTTGCTGCTCGACGCCGGAGCAGGCGTCTGCACAACGGAAGCAAGCGCAGCAGGAGCGACGTGGACGAGGCCGGTTTTCGCGTGCCGCGTTGCTGTGGCAACGCGATGCAATCTCTGTGCGAAAGCAGTCGGCTGTGGAGCGAAGCCGCACAGCGCGGCGAAGACGATGAGGCAAGTGGAGAGAGAAACGGCGACGCGTTTGGTGGTCGGGCGGCTGGCGTTCATGCTGCGTGCTCCTTTGAAAATACTTGAGAAGAATGGTGACTTGAGGCGCGCGTGTGTGCGTCGCTTCATGCGTAAAGACTCCGTAAAAGGTCGCCGTAGCGCGTCGTCACCACGTCGCGTTTGAGTTTCATCGTCGGCGTCACCTCGTCTGTCTCGACCGCGAAATCTTGTTCGAGGATGGTGAATTTTTTGATGGATTCGCTTGACGACACGCGACGATTAACGCCGTCGATAATCTCCTGCACCATGTCTCGCATCTTCTCATGGCGCGCGAGTTCCGAGACGCTACGGTGTTCGATGGCGTGTGTGCGTGCGTACTCGGCAGCCTCCTGCGCGTTGAGCGTGATGAGCGCGACGAGATAGCTTTTCCCCTCGCCGTAGACGAAAGCGTGGCTCACCAGATGGTGTTCCTTAATCAGATTCTCGACGAACGACGGCGCAATCTTCTTCCCCGTCGAAGTGACGATTAACTCTTTCTTGCGTCCTGTGATTTTCAAAAAACCGTCGGCGTCTATCTCGCCCAGGTCGCCCGTCAGCAACCAACCATCGCGCAAGACCTCTGCGGTCTTCTCCGGCTCTCTGTAGTAGCCGCTAAACATCATCTCGCTCTGCACCAGTATCTCGCCGTCTGCGCCGAGTTCGACGCGGCATCCCGGCATCGGCGCGCCGACCGTGCCGAACTTGTAATTTTCTGGACGGTTGAAGGCGACGCAGATGTTTTCCGTCAACCCGTAAGCCTGCAAGACGGGAATGCCGCAGGCGTCGAAAAACTCCGCGACTTCAAAGGGCAGAGGCGCGCCGCCCGAAGTGGCGAGACGGAGGCGACCGCCGAAGTAGTTCTTCAAGCGTTGGAGCACGGGCAGCGCGTTGGTCTCGTAGTCCGCCTGCAACTGGGACGGAATGTTTTCTCTCGCCTGTCGCAGACGCGAAATCTCGCGGCCACGCTCAAGGGCTTCATAGAAACAGCGGCGTTCATCTTCCGTCGTTTGTTCGAGGTCGGCGACGACGCGCGCGTGAATCTTCTCGAAGAAGCGCGGGAGGCTGGCGAAGACCGTCGGCTTCACTTCCAGCATGTACGCGCCGAGTCGCGTGAGGTCGTCAACAAAATATGCGGACGCGCCCGCGTACAGGCGATTGTAGAGGCCGGAGATGCGTTCGGCGACGTGACAAAAAGGAAGGTAGGAAAACGACACGTCAGTGTCGTAAATCGGAATCGTCGCGCGCAGAGATTCGACGCTGTTGATGATGTAGCGATGACTCAGACACGCGCCCTTCGGCAATCCCGTCGTGCCCGAAGTGTAGACGAGAATCGCCGTGTCTTCCGCGTCCGCGCTCTCGCCGCGCTCGCGCAGCAGAGGCATGAATCTCTCAAGGCTCTCACGACCGCGACGCAAAAACTCGTTGTAGCTCACGACGCCTTCCGCGTCTGCTGCCGCCTCCGCGTCGAGCGCGACGACCGCCTTGAGTTTCGGCAGACGGTCGCGGACGCTCAGGATTTTGTCGAGTTGCGCTCTGGTATCGACGAGCACGAATTCCGCATCCGAATGATTGATGATGTAGAGACACTGCTCCGCAGAACTCGTCGGGTAGAGACCGACGCCGATGCCGCCCGCGCTAATCGTGCCGATGTCGCCCACAGGCCACTGCGCCACGTTGCCCATCAGCAGACAGACCGACGCCCCGCGCGTCAACCCCGCCGACAGCAACGCACACCCGAACGCATGCACGTCTTCCCCGAACTGCTCCCAAGAAACGCCCTCCCACGCGCCTTCGCGCCGGACAAAAAACACGTCGCGCCTCGCACCGCCCTCGCGCGCCACATACTGCCCGACGCGTTCACGAAACAGCGCATAGATGTTCGGATAACTCATAAGAATTGTGGATTGCGGAATTCGGATTGCGGATTGGAAGAACAGGAGTCAGAAGCCAGTAGTCGGGAGTCAGTAGAAAAGCTTTGCTGAGTAGACACGCTTGACGAGCTTTACTCTCAAACGCCTTCCAGTTCTTCTACTGGCTACTGAATTCTGACTCCTGAATTTGTTCTTCCAATCCTCAATCCGGATTCCGCATTCTAAAATCGAAAGGCTGTGCAGGCCATGTTGAGGCCGCCGCCGGAGGCGCACATGACAAAGATGTCGCCGGGCTTGAGTTTGCCTTCGTGCACGGCGTCGTCCAAGACCATCGGGATGCAGGCCGAACCCGTGTAACCCCACTTGCCCATGATGGTGTGCGTCCGTTCCAACGGTAGTTCAAATCGCTGCATGACCTCTTTTATCGTGCTCAAGTTGACCTGCGTAAAGAGAAAGAGCGATACGTCTTCGAGCGCGAGATGCGCTTTGCCGAGCACTTCTCGAACAATCGCAGGCCACCCTTCGGTGTTTACTTCCGACGGATATTTTTTTGCGAAACGCAGTTTTGCCCACATGCCTTCGGCAAGCACCTCGGCAGTAACGGGCATGCGCGTGCCGCCCGCATAGATGCCCATGTGGTCGTGATAGCTTCCCTCGGCGACGAGCTTCGACGCGAGAAAGCCGGGGCGTTCTTCCGAAGCCTGCAAGACAACTGCGCCTGCGCCGTCGGCAAAGATGGTCGCCGTCTTCTTCTCCGTCCAGTCGAGATACTTACTCATCGCGTATGCGCCGACGACGAGCACGTTCCGGTAAGACGAATCGGCGATGATGTATTTCGAGGCCGTGTCGAGCGCGGTGACGAAGCCCGCGCACGCCGAGTTGATGTCGAAAGTCCCCGCGTTCCGTGCGCCGAGACGATGCTGCACGACGACCGATGTCGCGGGCGAGATGTATTCGGGCGTGTCGGTAGCGAGCACGATGAGATTCAACTCCTCGGCGGCGACGCCCGACGCGGCGAGCGCGCGCCGCGCCGCTTCCGTCGCGAGGTCGGCGGTGCTCTCGTCTTCGGCGCAGACGTGACGCTCACGTATACCGAGCACTTGCGAGACGAATTCGTCGATGTCCTCGCCGAGCATGCGGCTTAGTTCCGCGTTTGTGATGACTTTCTCCGGCACAAACGAGCCGGTTCCGATGATGCGTGCGTATGTCATGATTCACTTCTTCAACGGCAAAACTTCATGAAAACCAAACGTCTGCTTCTAAAACTATGCTTCTCTTTCACTGACGCTCTCGATGAATTCCAAGACGGCGCGGTTGAATTCCGTGGTCTGCTCGATAAAGAACGTATGGCTGCCGCCCTCTATAACACGCAACTGTGCGCCGGGGATGCGTGCGGCGAGATTGAGTGAATTTTCGCTCGGCACAATCACATCGCGGTCGCCTGTAATGACGAGCGTGGGCGTTTTGATTTGGGCCACCCTCGCTTCGGCATCGAAGGCCATCGCGGCTTGCAGTTGGTGCAGATAGACATACTCCGGCACAGGATTCTGTGCGCGTAATTCGATGACACGTTCGACCTCGGCGCGCTCGCGCCCGGCGTAGTCTTCGGAGAACGCGAGCAGTAGATTTTCCCTGACGCGTTGTTCCGTGTTCAGCCCTTTGGTTGAAGCGATGGCGGCGAGCGTCTCCGGTGATGGCGGCGCGTGTCGCGGCCCGCCGTAGCTCGTACAACATAGAACGAGGCTGCGCGTTCGCTCAGGATACGCGAGCGCAAACTCCTGCGCGACGAAGCCGCCGAAGGATGCTCCGAGGATGTGTGCGCTCCTGATGCCGAGGGCGTGGAGCAAGTCTGCCGCGTCATCCGCGATGGTGCGAATCGAGAGCGGTTCGTCGCGTTGTTCAGAGCGTGCGACGCCGCGCGGGTCGAAGACGATGGTGCGAAACCGTCCGGCGAATGCCGGAATCTGCTTGAACCAAATCCAACGTCCAGTCCCGAAGCCGGGAATGAGGATGAGCGGCTCGCCCTCGCCCTGCTCCTCGTAGTAGAGCCGCACATCTCTCAACTGAATCTCAGGCATGGCGAAAGAAGTAGATAGTCCGAAAGCAGTAGACGGCAGACAGTAGCCAGTAGAAAAGCATTTCGTGTGTTGATTGGTCAACCCGTCGTGTATTGGTTAACTCGTTGTTCATGCTAACCGCTTTGTTTTTATGTGGGCTACCGTCTACTGACTACTGTCTGCTGTTTTTAGAAGTTGAGTTTGAAGGCAAACTGTATGACGCGCGGCCCCGTGCTGGTCGAAGTGATGCGCCCGAATGTTCCGAGGACGGAGATGTTGTTGTTCGGGTTGGCGAAGTTCGCCCAGTTGAACAGGTTGAAGAACTCTGTGCGAAACTCGCCTTGCAGACTCTCGCGGAAGGGAATGAGTTTGACCACGGCGAAATCCATGTTCTTCTGTCCCGGCCCGGTCAGGATGTTGCGACCCGTGTTGCCGAACGGGGCGTTGGGGTCGAAGTTCAGAGCATTGCCGGGGAGCGTCGAGGGCGCGAAGGCCGCCGTGTTGAAGTATGCATTGAGACGGTCTTGCGTGCGCCCGCTACCTTCGATGTCGCCGGAGAAGCCGGGACGGATGTTGGCGCGCTGGATGGTGTTGTTGTCCGGCGCTTGAACGATGGAGAAGGGCAAGCCCGTCTGCAATATCAGGATGCCATTGAATTGCCAGTTGTTGAGAAGCCAGCGCGACGCCGAATCGTTGCCGACGAGACCCGGCAGGTCGTAGACGAAACTGGCGACGAAGCGATGCGTGCGGTCGAAGTCGGAGCGACCGCGATTCGTCCGCCAGTTGAACTGGTCGCCGGGCGTGGCGGCGAGTTCGTTGATGGTGCCGCCGGAGTAGTAGTCGATGGATTTGCCGAAGGTGTAGGCGGCGAGAAACTGTAGACCATCGCTGAAGCGTTTGGTGACGCTCGCCTGCAACGAGTTGTAGTTGGAATTAGACGATGACTGCACTTGTTGGAGGCCGCCTGCGATGTTTTTCTGCGCCGAGATGAACGAGCCGAAGGGCAGCGAGAAGGTGTTGGTCCCGCGATTGTAGACGGGTTGATTGAGCGTGATAACTTGCAAGAGCTTCGTGCCCTTCGAGCCGACGTAGCCGACTTCGAGCAGGTAGTTGCGCGCGAATTCCCATTGCACGTTCATGTTGTACTGCTGGACATAGGGCGTGCGAAGGTTTGGGTCGATGAAGATGCCGCTGATGGCCGAGCCGAGCGGCGACGGTATCGAAGGATTGATGGGAAACGCGCCCGGCTGCGGCACGTTGGCCGCGAAGGGCGTGGCGAGCGGGCGAAAGATGCCGACGCCGAGCGTCAGATATGGAAAGTTCAAGAGTTGCGTGTTGGCGTAGCGTGTGGAAACGCGGTCGTAGTAGATGCCGTAGCCGCCGCGCAGCGCGAGCGAGCCGTCATCGTTCAAACGATACGCGAAGCCAACGCGCGGCGCGAAGTTGTTTTTGTCCTGCGGAATGAGCGTATCTTCGACGAGCGGCACGCCCGCAAGCGGGTCTTCGGCGTTGCCCGCCTGCACGAAGCCGTTGGGCGGTTGCGCGGGCGAGGCCAGTGTGCCGACACGAAACTGTTCGGGAATAAAATTGACGAGACGCCCGCGCGTGTCGCGCGGAAGACCGAAGAAGTCGTAACGCAAGCCGAGATTGAGCGTCAGACGTTCGCTCAGTTTCCAGTCGTCTTGCACGAAGGCCGAGAGGTCGTTGACACGCAGGGCGCGGTCGTAGACGCCGGAACCGAGAATAGAGACCGATTGGCCGAGCAGGAAGTTGGTAAATGTCGGGAAGATGAGTTGGCCGCGCGAGAAGGCGTTGAAATAGAAGTTGACTTGCGAGCGTTTGTACTCGCCGCCCATCCGCAGTCGATGCTGACCCGCAACCACCGAGACGCTATCTTGAAAGCTGTAGGCGTTGATGCGCGAAGACTGGTCAGCGAAGGGCGACGAACCCGTGTCGAAGAGACCCGTGACTGTAATGGTGGGTGCGCCGGGAAAGAGATTGCCGATTGGGTTTGTGATGCCGAACTGCTGCGCCGTGAAAGGCTCGACGGGCACGGACGTGACGCGCAGACGACTGAAACCGAAACGCGCCTGATTAATCACGTTCGGGCTGAAAACGTAGGTGTCTGTCAGCGAGGTCAGTGTCTGGATGATGTCGAGTTCGCCGCCCGTGCCGGGCAGTTGTCGCGTGCCGTTGCCGAGTCCGGCGAAGCTGTAGTTGGCCTGCTCGGTCGGGTTCGAGGCGAAGAAGTTTTTGGCCGAGATGTTGTGCGCGTCGCTAAACTTGAAGTCGAAATTGGCGTTGAACTGGTTTTCGGTGAAACGCGAGATGCCGGAGCGCGGCGTGAGCACGGGCGTCAGCGGAGCAAGACCCGCCGCAGCGTTAGACGACGGAATGGCGAAAGTGCCATCGGGGAGACGCGCGTTGAGCAGGGCGACCGAGATGGGATTGATGAGCGCGGGGTTGAGGCCGAAGGCCGCGCCGAGTCCGGCGGCGGTGCGGTTGTCGTCGCGCAGTCCCGCCGGAATGAACGGGAACGTCAGGCTGTTCGTCAAAGACGCGCCGTTGCGTTCCTTCGTGCCTTGATAAGAGGCGAAAAAGAAGGCGCGATTCTTGACGATGGGGCCGCCGATGGTGCCGCCGAACTGGTTGCGGTTCAGGACTGGACGCGGCTGCTTGGTCGCGTTCAGGAAGAAGTCGTTGGCGTTCAACTTGCTGTTGCGTAAAAACTCGTAGAGCGAGCCATGAAACTCTGCGCCGCCCGAACGCGTCACGGCTTCGACGTTGCCGCCCGCGTTGCGACCCTGCGAGGCGTCGTAGAGCGAAGTCTGGACGATGAACTCTTGGAGGCTGTCGGTCGCAGGGACGGCGATGTTCGGCGTCGAGTTGGTGCCGATGGAGTTGGCATCGACGCCGTTGATGCGGACGCTGTTGCTCGTCGTGCGCTGGCCGTTGACGGAGATAATGGCGTCGCCGCGTCCGAGTTCCGTGTTGTTCGAGACGGACGACGAAGCGCCGGGCGAAAGCGTCAGGAGTTGTTGGAAATTGCGCGTCGGGAGCGGCAGTTGGCGGATGGCGCGTTCGTCCACCACGCGCCCGACCTACGAGCTTTCCTGCTGGACGAGCGACCCCTCCGCCGTCACCGTCACCGTCTCGCCTTGCAGCGACGGTTCGAGTTTGAGGTCGAGCGTCGCCGTCTGCGTGACGTTGACCGAAACGCTTTCGACCAGCACGGTCTTGAAGCCCTGAGCCGCTACTTCGACCTTGTAACGCCCCGGCGACAATAGCAGAATAGCGAAATCGCCCGATTCGTTGGTCGTCACCTCTCTCTGCTGCGCGGTGTCAAGATTCGTGACAGTGACGGATGCGCCCGCGACGCGCGCGTCCTGCGCGTCCGAGACTGTTCCCGTAATCTGCCCCGTCGCGCCCTGACCGACGGACACCGAAGACACGCCCGACAGCATTCCAATAAACAGCAACACCACGGAAGCGAAGCGTTTCAGCGAAAACATCTGTAGACCTCCTGCGAGAATTTCAGTTGAGGAATCGACAGCCACTAATAAAAACGAACGTACGTTTTCATTAAATGACACAAAATTTTATTCAATGGAGAGACGACTCAAAACTTACGATTTGCTACGTGATTTATTCGTTTTTCGAGCGGCAACGGGTCGCGTCGTCTTTGCAGCGCGCGGAGTTGCCGCGGCTTCTGCCGCGTCTCGCAACTTCTCCGGGCGCAAGACGCCACGGCAGAAGATTTCCGTCAGCGTTTGAATCACACGGTCGTCGCTGAGTCCCAAATGGCGATTGCCGCCAAACAGTTTTTCAACGAGAAAGTAGTTAAAAAACTGCATGTAGGCGGCTGTGAAACCGACCGCCGGGTCGATGCCGTCGTGGAGGGCGCCCGCTCGTTTCAATTCGGTGAAGTACGGCGCGAATTTCCGCCGCAGAGTTTGCGCGAGTCCCTCGAACATCTTGCGGAAATGGCGATTCTCAAATTCCAGCACGTCGATATACATGAGCAGCCAGAAATCGGAATGTCCGCTGACCAAATCCTTGACCATGTGCCCGAACTTGACGAGGCTCTCCGGGTGCAGAGGCTCAACGATATCGTCGAAGATGGCGCGCAGACGAAGGTCAATCACCTTCTGGTATTTGGCGATGATTGATTCAAAGATGTCTTCTTTTGTCCGGTAATAATTGTATAGATTACCGAGCGAACTGCCCGTACTGACGGCGATGTCGCGCATGGAGGTGGCGTGGAAACCACGCTTAATGAAAAGCTCTTTGGCCGCATCTTCAATCCGGCCACGCTTCTCTTCCATCACCTCTCGGCTTAATTTCGGCATCGAGTCTGCACAGAAAAACGAACGTACGTATTTTATTGTTATCCGAATTCCTGTCAATCTTTATTTTTTCGGGCAGGCGTTAACCGCCAGAGAAGGAGTCAAAAACGGAAATGAAAAGCTCTGTTTTCAAGGAAAAACGAGCGCGAGCAGCGTGATGACGACGGCGGTGACGAGCGCGCGACGATGAATTTGTCGCGCCTTGTCGCGGAGTTGGCGGATGAGATTTTCGTCGTCGATGGGTTCTTCGCATGTGTCCATGTTGCACGTGCCGCGCGCGGCGAGCGCAATGCAGGTCTTCTCGCGCGCCTGCAAGAGTCCGAGTCCGGCAATCCAGATGGGAAAGAAAACGACGGCGCGTGACCAGCGCGGCGCACCATAGACGACGAGCACGAAGGCCGCCGCAACGCCGATGGTGAGAGCGACGATGCCGAGGAGTCGGCGTTTGCGTCGCTCGCCGGGGCCGATGTTGACTGCTTCGGAAAGCATGTATTTCTTGTTCAGCGTTGGCCGGAGCGGAGTGTGGCGAGCGGTTGTCCGGCAGTTACCTGCTGGCCGACACGCGCGTTGATAGCGCTGACTGTTCCGGCAGCCGTGGCGCGTGCGACGATAAGCTGTTCGGATGGCGCGACTGTCGTCATTGTTGTCGTCGTGGCGGATGTTGAGTTTCGCGATTGCTGGCGGGCGACGACGAGGCCGGACTGCGCGTTCTGCGCTGCGGCCTGCGCTTGTTGGAAACGTTGTTGCGCGCGTTCGTAGTCGGCGCGTGCGCCGTCCAACTGGCCTTGCGGGGCTTCACCGGAAGCGGCGAGCGGCGTGAGGCGTTGCACCTCCACTTCGGCGCGCACGACTTCGGCTCTGGCCGCTTCAATCCCGGCCTGCGCCGCTTGAATGTTTCTGCCCGCGCGTGCCTGCGGGTCTTCGGTCGGGGCTTGCTGCGGCGGCGGCGCGTTCGGCGTTTCGGTACGGACGGCAATCTCGACGACGGGCGAGCCCTCGTCGAGAGACATTCCTTCCTGCACGAAGACGCGGCGCACCTCGCCCGCCGCAGGTGCGTTCACAATGACGACACCGCGCGCCGCAGCTTCGTTCTTGCTGCCGGATGATTCGCACGCCACGGATGCGGCGAGCGCGAACGACACAAACGCGCACAAGCCAACTCTCCGCAGACACGACTGGCGAACACGCTTCCCAAGATTACTTGTCATAAAACCGCTTCCAAAGAAAAACGCTTCCGAAGATTATTTGTTGTTCGGATTGAATCCCGTCACGACGCCGGAGGAACTCGTCCCCGCCGGAATTGGCATCAGGCTCGACGAGTCGGCGTCGGTAGCGACGGGGCGCATTTCGAGTTCGCGCGCGGGTGTATCGGTGCGGACGGCGACGTTGTTGGCCGTGAGGGTGTTTCCGGTGGCGCGTTGAAACTCGGAGATGGCTTTGTTGAGGTCGGTCTGTGCCTGAAGCTCGCGGCCACGCGCGGCGAGGAGTTCGTTCTGTCTCTGCAAGACGAGGAAGACGGTGGAAGTGCCCGCCCTGAATTGGCGTTGTTCACTCTCGTACTGCTGCTCTGTGGAGGAGCGCGTGGCGGCGGCGGAGGCGAGTCGTGCTTCGGCTGAACGCAGAGACTGCAAGGCATTACGCACGTCTGCTTCGATGATTTGTTCGGCTTGCGCGCGTTGGTTGCGGATGCGGCTGCCCTCGGCGAGCGAGCGTCCGAGGTTGGCTTGGGCGGTGCGATTGCGAAACGGAATCGAGACGCGGACGCCGACGCGGTAAGTCGGGTAGTCCTGCTGGATGAGATTCGAGAGCGACTGCGGATAACCGCCGACGAGGTTCGGATTGACTGCGCCGGTGGTTGTCGTCGTGTCGAGCGGCGACAGCCCGGCGAGCGTGGAGAGTTCGTTGACGCGCGCACGCAGAGCCGCGTTTGCGCCGCCCGTCGTGCTGCCTGCGACCTGTGTCGGTGCACCGGAGAGCCCGACGGAAGTGTATGTGCCAACGAGGTCAATCTGCGGCTTGGTCTGGTCGCGGAAGAAGCGCGTGTCAATCTGGTTAATCTCGGCACTGGTCTGAAGTTGCGCCAACTCAGGCCGATTGGTGATGGCGGCATTCACGGCTTGTTCGAGCGGGACGCGCGGCGCTTCGAGGTTGACGGGCGTGACGGGCGTTAAGGGTTGCGACCAGAGCGCGGCGGTGCGGTCGGGCAGTATCAATGTCTTGAGCGTGTTCTCGGCGCGCGTGACGGCTTCCTGCGCCGTGTAAACGTTCTGCTCGAAGGTCGTGACCTGCGTGTTGGCGGCGACGATGTCGATGGGCGCGAGCACGCCTTGCTGGACGAGTCGCTGGTTGCTCTCAAGTTGCACGCGCGCCTGCCTCACGGCGTCTATCTGAACCTGCAAATTTCGGAGCGAGAAGGCCAAATCCCAGTAGGCTTGCTGCACTTGCGAGATGACTTCGATGGCGCGTTGGCGGAATTGCGAATCGGTCAAAGAGAGATTCTTCTTGGCGATTTCGATGGTGCGACGATTGTTGTCGAAGCGCAGGCCACGCAGGAGCGGTTGCGTGTAGGTCAGAGTCAACGCCGTCGGGTATTGCGGATTGAGCGTGGCGTTCTGGTTGTTGGTCGTCAGACGCGTGGAGGAGAAATCGAGTTGGTAAGCGCCGCCAGCGTAGGGCGAGAAGCCGCCGAAGCGTGCTGCGCCTGTGGCGTCGGTCTGTTTGACGGAGCCGTTTTGTGCGCCGCCGAGGGTTGAACTCGTCGGCGTCGTGCGATTCTCGAAATAACTCTCGGTCGAAAAAACGGGGTCGTAGACGCCGCGCGCCGCCGTCAAATTATACTCGGCAATCTGCACGTCGATACGCGAGCCGTCGATGTCGTTGTTGTTGGCGAGCGCGAACGCGATGGCTTCGTTGAGCGTGAGCGGCGTCTGGTTGGCAACGTCCACGCCGACGCGTTCGGCGCTCGGCAGTGGGCGCGTGGTGGCTTCAAAGTTGGGCGCGATAGGCGGCGGGTCGTTGGGCAGTTCGGCGGGCGCGATGCCGCCTGAGCCGCCGACGTTTTGACCGGGCGTCTGCTGCACTCCGGTTGCTCCGCCTGTTGTTTGCGCGCCGCTACCTGTGGTTCCTGTCTGCGGCGCGGCGGTTCCGGCGGGCGTCGCTGTTTGGGGTTGCTGCTGCTGGCCGGGCGCGGTCTGCTGCGTTGATGGCTGCACCTCCGGCGATGGCGGACGCGGCCCCTGCGTGTTGGGCGCGGTCTGCTGTCGCTGCTGGTCAACGCCCGTCTGCGGTTGCGTGCTCTGCTGCGCTTCGTTGTCGGGGCGCACGGGAGCCGTCGAAGAATTGGGCGGCAACTCGGTCGTCGCGGGCGGCAACGCGCCCGGGCGTTGCTGTTGTCCCTGTCCGCTCGTAGACGTACCTGCGGGCGACGTTGTTTGCGGCGTAGACGAGGGCGGTCGTTGTTGCGTACGGTTCTGCGCGAACGCGGCGACGGGTGTGCCGAGCAGCGACGCCGCAACAACCATTGCCGCCGCACTCGAACGCCAACCCATCAAACACGACGCGCGCCACACACCTCGCGCGCGACGTTTAATCACCTGAAGCTTGGTCAACATAACCATCCTTTGCGGTTCGACGAGAAACCGGCACATTAACTTTCGGTTTGCGAGAGAAGGCGCTGGCGAAACCAGAGTATGCGTCGGAGAGACGACGACCCGCGCCGCCCTTGAAATTGTTGAAGCCCGCGCCCGCGTAAGACCACACGCGCGATTCCTTCGCATCTTCAAACAACGAATAGAAGACCGGAACCGCCAGCAGCGTCAGCAACAGACACAGCGATTGTCCGCCGACGACTAACACGCCGATGGAACGATTCGTGGCCGCGCCCGCGCCGCTTCCCACGATGAGCGGAATCATGCCTGCGACGAGCGCAATCGTGGTCATCAAAATCGGGCGCAGGCGGTCGCGGTTGGCTTGCAGGATGGCGCTGTAGCGTTCCATGCCGTGCGAGCGCAGTTCGTTCGTATGGTCAATCTGTAGAATCGCGTTCTTCTTGACGATGCCGAACAGCAGAAGGATGCCGAGCGCGGAGAAGATGTTGAGTCGCTGTCCGGCAATCAGCGTCGAGAGGAGCGCGAACGGAATCGAGAGCGGCAGCGTCAGCAAGATGGTTATCGGGTGGACGAACGACTCGAACTGCGCGGCCAGAATGAGATACATGAAGACGAACGAGAGCGCGAAGGCCAACATGAAAGATTGATTCGCGCGTTGGAGTTCTTTCGACTGTCCGGTGACGCCCGTGCGATAGCCAATCTCCATGTTCAGTTCGTCGGCATAACGCTGAATGGCGACGAGACCGTCGGCCTCCGAGCCGTTCGGCGCGAGACTCGCAGAGATTGTGACCTGCCGTTGCCTGTTCAGACGGTCAATCGAAGCAGGGCTTTCGCCTTCTTCGAGTCGCACAAGTTTTTCCAATCCCACCGTGCCGCCTGAAGACGATGCCACTGTGAAGTTGCTCAAGTGGTCGCGCGTCCGACGAAACTGTTCGCCCGCGCGCACCACCACGTCGTACTGGTCGGAGCCTTCGCTGTAGGTCGTGACGCGTTGCCCCGCGGCGAGCGTGTTGAGTGCCTGGGCGACATCGCCCGCTCTAACACCGAGGTCGGCGGCGCGCTGTCGGTCGATGATGATGCGGACTTCCGGGCTGCTGAGTTGGAGCGAGCGGTCTGCGTCGCGGAAGTTCTCGTCCTTCTTGATACGTTCGACGAGCTTGTTCGAGTATTCATCGAGTTTCTGGATGTCGGGGCCGCTGATGAAGAAGCCCAACGACGAACCGCCGCGCCCCTGTCCGAGACTCGCGCCGATGGACGACCCGCCCGACGCATTAATCACATACTCTTTCGGATACTTCCTCTTGCGTATCATGTCGCGCGTGCGTTGAATCAAATCGGTCTGCGAAAACTCGCGCTCTTTAACGGGTACCAGACTGACTTGCACAGAGCCGACGTTCGGCTGTCCGCCGCCGCCGAAACCACCCGCGTTGACGAGCGTGGTCTTGACGCCGGGGATTTGCTCGCGCACGTCGCGCGCCACGCGTTCGAGAATGCTTTGCGTTGCGGCGAGGCTGGTTCCCTGCGGCGCACGCAGAGATACCTGATAGGCTGACTCGTCTTCGTCCGGCAGGAAGTTGTAGCCCACGTACTTGTAGAGCGGCCAGATGGAAGCGACCACTATCACGCACAGCACCACGATGACCCAACGGTGCGCCATCGACCAACGCAGCATCCACATGTACGCGCTATCAATCGGACGATAAAAACGACCGCCCTTCGACGAATGTGCCTTCGCCGCATGCTCATCACGACGCGTCGCAGCGAGCGTCTCTGCACCATCATTGTCGTCGTCCCCTCCACCTCCTGCGCTGACCGGCACCGGAACGCCTTCCGGCGTCACGGCATCCTTCGGCGGCTTAATCCAACGCGCGGCGAGCATCGGCGTCAGCGTAAAAGAGACGATGAGCGAGACGGCAATCGCGGCGGCAGAGGTCAGACCGAACGACGACATGAAACGACCGACGATGCCCGACATGAAACCGACCGGGATGAAGACGGCGAGCAGAGAGAGCGTCGTCGCCATGACGGCGAGGCCGATTTCGCGCGTGCCCTCAATCGCCGCTTGAAAGGGGTGCATCCCCTTCTCTTCCACGAAGCGATAGATGTTTTCAAGCACCACAATCGCATCGTCAATCACGATGCCAACCATCAACGTCAACGCGAGCATCGTCATTTGATTGAGCGAATAGCCGAGCGCGGCGATGAGTGCGAAGGCGGCGATAATCGAAGTCGGGATGGCGAGCGCGGCGATAATCGTCGAGCGGAAGTTCCACAGGAAAAGAAAGACGATGAGCGCGGCGAGGAGTCCGCCGACGACGAGGTGTTCTTCGATGGCGTGCAAACTGGTTTCGATAAATTCGGATTGGTCGCGCGTGACGGCCACTTGGAGGTCGGGCGGCAGGAGCGGCTGAATCTCGGCCATGCGCTGCTTGACGCCGTTGATGACGGCAATGGTGTTGGCACCCGACTGTTTGCGGATACCGAGCGAAACGCTCGGCACGCCGTCGAGCGACGCCGCAGATTGCGGGTCAACGCCGCTATCTTCGACGCGTCCGATGTCACGAATCTTGACCGCATAGCCGTTGCGCGTTGCGACCACGATGTCGTTGAAATCTTCGACTCTGGTGACGCGCGAGAGCGTGCGAAGTGTGACCGTGCGTGCGCCTTCGTCGAGGCGACCGCCGGGGAGTTCGAGGTTCTGCTGGCGTAGAGCGTTGGTCACTTCTGTGACCGAGAGATTGAAGGCACGCAGGCGGTCGGGTTCGACGTAGACTTTAATCTCGCGCTGACGACCGCCGAAGACGACCACTTCGCCAACGCCGTCGGCTGACTCGATGCGTTCCTGAATCTGCTTCTGAACGAGGTCGGTCAGTTCAATCGAAGAACGCGGCGCGCTGATGGCGTAGACGAGAACGGGTTGCGAATCGGGGTCGGATTTCCTGACGATGGGCGGGTCGGCGGTCTCCGGCAGACGATTGAGAACCGTGCTGATTTTATCGCGCACTTCCTGCGTCGCGAGGTCGGGGTCTTTTTCGAGATTGAAGTTAATGGTGACGTTGGAGCGTCCCTGCGAGGAGGTCGAACGCATTTCGTCGATGCCGGGCACGGTGTTGACCGCGCCTTCGATGATGTCGGTGATTTCGGTTTCAATCTCCTGCGGTGCTGCGCCCGGATTCGTCGTCGAGACCGAAACGGTCGGGATGTCGATTTTCGGGAAGCGGTCAACGCCGAGCGTGAAGAAAGAGAAACCGCCGACCACCGTCAGGATAAGAATGATGACGGTGGCGAAGACGGGGCGACGTACGCAAATTTCAGCCAACTTCTGCATGAAACATCTCCAAATTGATTCATTTGCTCATTGATTCATTGGCTCATTGGTTCAATCTAAAAATGAACCAATGAACCAGTGAATCAATGAATCAATTAGTTCTAACTTTGGCGCCTTCAAAAAGTTGTTGAAGGTTGCTGGTCGCCACCGTCTCGTCGGCGTTGACGCCGGAGAGGATTTGCATCATGTCGCCCTCTTCGGTGCCAATCTGGACGACGCGAAGTTTCGCCGTGTCGCCCTGTATGACGAAGACGCGAAAGGATTGTGTGTTCTGGTCGGAGAGGACGGCGGCGCGCGGCACGAAGACGGCTTTGCCTCCGCCCTGCCGCACGATGCGTGCGGTGGCGAACATACCGGAGCGCAAGGCGTTGTCGCTATTCTCGATGGCCGCTTCGACCGTCGCGGCGCGCGAAACGGGGTCGATGGCCGGATTGACCGCCGTGACGCGTCCGGCGAATTTTCGTTCGCGGTGCGCTTCGACTTCGAGCGATACGCCCATGCCAGCATTGATGAAAGGCGCTTCCGCTTCCGCCACCTGCAACTGTAACTTGAGCGGATTGGTGCGAAGTACCGTCGCCACGATGGAGGATGGAGTGACGTATTCGCCGACGGCGATTGGACGGTTGCTGACGAACCCCGCGTAGGGCGCGCGAATCGCGGCATCGGTCACGGCCTTCTGCGCGATGGCGACCTGCGCGCGTGCGGATTCGACCCCCGCTTCCGCCGTCTGAATCGCTTGATTGCTGACGCGCGCCGTGTTGATGGCGGCTTCGAGTTGTTGGCGCGCAGCGTTGACGCGTGCACGCGCCGTATCGCGTTGCGTGCGAAATTGGTCGTAGACACTCAAGGCCACGTCGCCCGTCTCGACGAGCGCGCGATAACGCTTCTCGTTGGCTTCGGCGAGACGTAGTTCGGCCTGCGCCTGTTCGAGACTGGAATTTGCTCCGCGCACTTCGGGAATCGCAACGGCGTCGAAATTTCCGCCGGGACGCAAGCCCAGACGCGCCTCCGCTTGCCTGACGCCCGCAACCGCCTGCGACACGGCGGACTGTGCCTGTTGCAGACGCAGACGCGCATCCCTGTCGTTGAGACGCGCAATCACGTCGCCCTGGCGGACAAACGCGCCGACGCCGACCGGCGTCGCCACCACTTGACCAGAAGCCTGTGATGCCACGTCCGATGTTTCGTCGGCAATCAGGCTGCCCGTCGCTTGAATGTAAGAAGGCACTTCGCGCGCCGTCGCCGTCGCCGTCGTGATGGCGACGGGCGCGGATTCACCCACTGTCGCCCCTGCTGTACCCGCTTCGCGCCTGCCGCCGCTTTCCTTCGCGTCAACGCTTGGCTCGGAGCGCCCGCAGGCCGCGCCCGTCAGCACAGCGACGAGCGACAAAGCGACGAGCGCCGTGGCTCGAAGCCTGCGGGAGAGAATTGAAGAAGACATAAAGTAACCCTTTTTCGGCCTATTTATTTGCAAACGCCACGTTTGACCCATTTATGTGAATACGCTCTATGGCGACGCGCGGTTACAGATTTATTTGTAAAAGGTCGCGTCCGTCGGCTGATAAGCGTAACTTCTAATTGTACACGTTAGGATACCGTCAGGCATCAAGTTAAACTTGCATTTGGATGCATTAAAGTGACGTTTGTGTCACGGGAAAGGACAAATATTTATGGCCGACTGGCTGGCAGCGAGGACGAAAAAACTCCGCGAGTTCTTCGAGCTTGCGCCGGACGCGCAACTGACCGAGACCGATGCCGCGAAGTTTGAATTACCGGACGAAGTTGCCGAAGCTCTCATCCATTTTAATATCGAATGGCACATCATTCCCATGGCTGGCGCAGTCGCGCTCGACGATGCATATCTCGCGCGCTTCTACCCTACTGCGCCGAGAGATTTCACGAAGCCGCGCGAACACGGGGCGAGTTGCCGCGAACGCCTCGTCGAAGGACACGGACGACATCAGGGGCGCATCGTCGGCGTCGAGACGACGCCCAAGCCGCATTATCTCCCCGGTAATCGACAGTTCTACGGCACACACTACGGCCACGACTCCTCCGCAGACCCCTTCACGCCCTACATGGGACGCGCCGGAATGATGAACGGTACGCGCTATGCACACAACTATCTCAGCCTCCGCGCGTTTCTCAACGTCGTCGGTGAAGATTGGCGCGCACGCTCCATCATGCCCGCTGGCTATCGCATCACGGTCTGCCCGCCCGGCGTCTTCAATCTCGTCGGCACTCTCTTTCATCCTGAATGGAGCGACACCGACACGCTCGAACTCGGCTTCTACCGCGACGAACGCGGCAACGCCACCTGCTACGCCGTCGGCTCCAACGCGCCCGGCGACTTTTCCTACATCAACGAAGTCGAAGGGGAAGCCGAATGGTCGCTCATGGGCTTCCGCCTCGCGCTCGTACCGGAGTAAGGCAAAATGAAAAGTTAAAAATATAAAAAGTCAGTATGCACATCAAGGAGAGGACGAAAAATCGTCGCCTCTCCTTTTTACATTTTCTATGTTTAATTCTGCCTTGTGTAGATAGATGTAACCGGAGTCGTCGTGCGTGCGTCTTGCACATTGAAAGGCCGGATTGGAGCGTTAATCTCTCCTGTGTCCGATGCGGCTCGCGGTAAATCAACACTTGGAGATATGACAGATGAAACTAACTGGTACCAAAAAGGTTATGAGCGGACTGGCGTTGGCCGGGACGATTGCGCTGACGGGAATCGTCGGATTCGCACAGCAGGACACGACGCAGGGACAGGGCGGCAGAGAGCACGCGGGTCGTCATGGGAAGCATGAAGGCGGGCGCGGCGGTCGTGGCATGAAGGGCGGCGGCTTCTTCGGCGGTCGCTTCGCGGAAAAACTCAACCTCTCCGACGCGCAGAAGGAACAGATGAAGCAGATTGCCGCGCGCTATCGTGAGAGCAACAAGGCCGCACGCGAGCAGCGACGCGGTGAAGGTCGTCGCGGCGGTTTCGACGCTTTCAACGGCGGCACGTTTGACGAAGCAGCCGTGCGCGCAGCAGCACAGGCGCGTGCTAACGCGCAGGTCGAGCGAGAAGTGGCGCACGCGCGGATGATGAATGAGATGTACAACGTGCTGACCGCCGAGCAGAAGGCGCAACTGGCTGCCGAGCGTCAACAGTGGGAACAGAAGCGGCAGGAACGTCGCAATCGTCGCGGCATCAATCCCGGCCAGGTTCAGTAAGCGACTTGAAAAAGACGGGCTTCTCGCGTCTGCTCGTCGAAGAATAGCGCGAGAAGCCCCGCGGAGAATTCGAGTCTCCCCGGACATCGACCGAACTTGATAAAAACGAGTCTCCCCAGACATCGTAATGTCTCTCCCCGAAACATTTCAGTGGAGGACAAACATGAAAAGTAAGCTCAGAATAGCATTTATCTTGTGTACGCTCGTCGTCGGGCTGTCGGTGACGGCTTCGGCGCAGACCACCTACCGGACACGCAATGGCCGGACAGTGACGACCTACAACAATGGCAGCCGCGTGGTTCGTCGCCCGAATGGACGCACAGTGGTCGTCTTGCCAAACGGCAGACGCGTGGTTCGCAGTTCGCGCAGCAGGCAGGTTTACACGCAACCCGTCCGTCGCGCAAGAACCTATCGCACGCGTGATGGTCGCCTCGTAACCATCCTGCCGAACGGCAGACGCATCTATCGTTATTAATCGCCAAACTTGCGGCGCGGGCGATACGCTTATAAACTCCGCAACCGTGCCGCAGATAATACCTCGACGCTGAATCCGCCCGTGGGATTTGCCGGAGAGCATCAAAGGGCAGCCCTCCATGGAGGGCTGCCGCTTTATTTTCATTCGGACGAAGAACAGAAGGAAGTCGGCCTCTGCGGGGAGATGTTTTTGAGCGCGGGCAGTTTACTATTCATGGACGAGACGGCAGACACCTCCGACGCTGTTATCTTGCAGCCGCCTGCGACGGCGCTGACGGGCACAACTGCCGAAGCGTCGGATGTCGAGTTGGTGGCGCAAGTCCGCGACGGCGATGAGTCGGCTTTCGAGGAACTCTTTAATCGCCACCGTCGGCGCGTGGCGCTCATCGCGGGTCGTTTCTTTCGTCAACCCGAACAGATTGAAGAGGTCGTGCAGGAGAGTTTTACCAAAGCCTATTTCGCGCTCGGCGACTTCGCCAACGAACAGGAAGCCTCGTTTGCCTCCTGGCTGGCGCGCATCGCGTTCAACTGCTGTTACGATGAATTGCGACGCATCAAACGTCGGCCTGAAAGCTCTATGAGCAACGTCTCAGAGGAGGAGGCCTCGCGGCTCAAAGAACAACTCCGCGCCGACGGAGCGGGCGACGACATCGAATCAGCAACCATCGCGCGAGATTTGGCGGGCAAACTGCTGGCACGACTCTCGCCCGAAGACCGTATGGTGCTCGTCATGCTCGATGTCGAAGGGATGTCGGTGGCGGAAATCGCGGAATCGACCCGTTGGTCGATTTCCAAAATCAAAGTGCGGGCGCATCGCGCGCGTGGGCGCTTGCGACGCGTGTTGAAGAAATTCCTGTAACCTCGCGTTGAGTCTGCGCGTTTTTATTAGTGAAGCCTGAAGTTCGACGGAGGGCCGGAGAGACGAGGTAAAAAGTCGATGGGCGGCAAAAACAACAAGCGTGTCACGGATGAACGGCTCGACCAATTCGGTCGCGCGATGGTGCGCGCCTCCGCTGCCGACGAGCGCGAAGCGGAAGCCGTCGCCGCGTCGCCTTTCCTCTATGCGCGTCTACGCACGCGGATTGCCGCCGAGCAGGAACGACGCGAAGCGGGCGAGAGTTGGCTCACGTTGCTCAGCGTCGTGTGGCGTTCGGCTCCGGCGATGGCGTTGATGGCCGTCGTGGCCTTCGTCCTGTTCTGGTCTGTCAACGTGGGTAGGCAATCGCCGGGCGTGCTCAGCGACGAGGCGCTCTTGAGCGATGCCGGAATCGAACAGGTGGTTTTCGCCGAACGAGGCACTCTGTCGAGCGACGACGTGCTGGCGACAATTTATGAAGACGAGCGGGAGAATTCCAGATGACCCCACGCGGCAAGACTCGACTCAAAATCTGGCTAGTGCTGGTGGGCGTATTCGCTCTCGGTTGCGTTACGGGCGCATCGCTCGATAGCGCGTATCGTTTGAAGGCCAGCAACGAACGCCCGGAGGCGCACGGTCGGCGCGACAAGAAAGACATCTTTGAACGCATGAGACGCGACCTCGACCTGAGCGAGCAGCAGGCGACCGAGATACGCGCCATCCTCGACCAAACACGCAACGACTATCGTGCGCTCCGCTCCGAAGTGCGCCCGCGCTACGACGCCATACGCCAGAACTCCCGTACGCGCATACGTGCCCTGCTCACGCCCGAACAACAGAAACGCTTCGACGAAAAAGCCGCTCAACGCGACGCACGACGCGGCAAAGACGACGACAACGAATGATAATCACCCCGACTCAAGCTCCAACGCCATACATAACCGTCGTCGGCGTCGTATCGCGTCTCGACATGCTTCATTCCTAGTTTCTCCAAAACCGCCACCGATGCATTCCTCTCGGCCAACGTGTGCGCGTCAACGCGCGTGACGTGTGGTTGCGCGAAAGCATAATCCAGAAGGCCACGCGCCGCTTCCGTCGCCAACCCGCGCGCACGGTAGCCGGATGCGATGCTGTATCCGATTTCCACCATGCCATGTTCGTCGGCCACGCCTTTGAAGCCGCCGACGCCGATGAGTGTCTCGTCTGCCTTGTGTGCAAAGAGGTAGACCCACCAGCCGAGCGCCGATGGATGAGATTTTAAGTATTCATAGCTGCGCGGCATGGCTTCTTGGGCGTCGGGTTGAAGCCAATCGTCGGCGGGCGTCAGTTGCAATAGCGATGCGAGTTCGCGCTCGTCGCGCAGTATCGCGTCGAAGTGCTGCAACTCGCACGGTATGAGTCGGAGTCGTTGAGTCTCAATCATGCTCTTTCCTCGCGTTGCACGTGTGCCGATGTCGGTCGTCGTGTGTTTGTTGAATAGTTGTCGCCGCCGCTTTCGGTGCGATGCAGTACGCCTATGCACAAATGCTCCGGGTAAAACGTTCGCCAAAGAGCAACAAACTCTCACATCTCGCCGCCGCAAACAAGATGCTTTTATCGTTTATTCCCTGTTTTATCGCCGCCGCGAACCCTTCAGGCACGTTGCGTACTAAAGCGTACAGACGGCATAATCAATAAACTGATATTTATATTAATTCCGATATTGGTTCTGTTCGAGACCGTCATGGGCATCTCTTGCATGCCGAAGAAGAACCCATGATGGTCGTTCTATTTGTGTCCCGCAGTTTGGGCAAACAGCAAAGTGGCGAGTTTGCATTGAGAGACCGCCCGGTCGTTTATCAAACGTAGTGTGATAACAATTAACTTGCGGTAAATCTATGTGACCATCTGTATCAAGACTCGCTTGCGCTTGAGGCCATGCGCGTTTGCATGCGGCCTCATTCGAGAGTCTTAACGAACAAGGGAACGGTGATATTTCACTCCGTCCTCTGCACCAAAGGAGATTATGAAAATCTATATCAGCGGGCTTTATTGTGGAACTAATCCACAGCCCGGCGTAGGCATCGCGCGCTCTCTGCGTCTCGCCTACCCGGATGCGACCATCGTCGGCGTCGAATACTCCAACCGCAGTTCGGGAATCCACTGGACTGACTTCGATGAACTATGGCTGCAAAGACCGTGGGAGGAACTCAACCTCGCGGCCTACGGCGAACAGATTCGAGAAGTTCTGGATGCGGGTGCGTTGTGGATTTCGGGGAGCGATTTGGAGTCGATGTGGTTGGCGGGTGTCTTTCCCGACGGCCACAAGAATCTGTTGACGCCGCCCGCAGGTGGTTTACAAAAGATTACTAAACCCGCTGTTCCGGCGCACAAGGGCTTGCCCGTGCGGATACCGTCTTTCGTCTCGACCGACCTTTCCGATTGGGACTTGCATGCCTTCTGTCGTCAACACGATTGGCGCGTCTGGCTCAAAGGGCCTTACTACGATGCGGTACGCACACGTTCGTGGGATGTGCTGGTGGCGGTGCGTTCATCGCTCTCGCACGTCTGGGCAACCGAGCGGCTCTTTCTACAGGCGCACGTCTCCGGCTATGAAGAATCAATCTGCCTGTCGGCTTACAGAGGCGAAGTCAACGGCATGGTGCGGATGCGTAAACGCGAACTAACGGAGGAAGGCAAAACGTGGGCGGGCGACGTGACGGAAGTACCCGAAGAGTTTGCCGCGCCGTTACGCAAAATCATCAGAGAGTTGAATTGGACGGGCGGCGCAGAGTTGGAGATGGTGCGCGACGCAGAGGGGCAGTTGTGGTTGTTGGAATGGAATCCGAGATTTCCGGCATGGATTCACGGCGCGACTATCGCGGGGCGAAATCTGCCTGCACTGATGGTTGAAGCCGCGACGGGCGTGGCGGCTCAGAAAGCGAAGGCAGTATGCGAGGAGTTCACGCGCGTTGTTTTGGAAGTGCCCGTGCGTTCGCAGTTCCCACTGCCCGCGTTGCCTGAGCCTTACGCGGGCGGCGTCGGTCATTCGATGAAGCATCCGTCGGGGCTGCCCGCGCTGGCCGAACGTCTGCACAAGATGAACGCCATCGAAAGCAACGGCAATGGTCACAACAATGGTCACAGCAACGGCAACGGGCATGGACATGCGGATAAATCGAATGCGCCCGTCGTGCCGCCTTCGTTCGTCAATGACCTTGCCGCTTACGACTTCACGGAGATGGAGACTCCTTCGTGGTTGTTTCTCGGCAGCACCGCCGCCGACCTTTTCAAACGTGCGGCCAAAGTGGCGAACAGCCTGACGACGCCCGCCACCAGAGTTGTCAACGCCTACAGCATGAAGACCAACCCGGACGAGCGTCTGGTGAAGTTGGCTTATGAGTCGGGATTTTTGGCGGAAGCGATTAGTCTTCTGGAAGTGCAGAAGGCTCTCTCGGTGGGCTTCAAGCCGGAACAGGTAATCTTGAACGGCCCCGGCAAATGGTGGCCGGAAGGAATGCTGCCGAAGTCGCCGCTCCACGCCGTCTTCTGCGATTCCATAGCAGACCTCAAACGCGTCGTCGCCAGCATGGAGCGCGGTGAGCTTCAGTCAAAAATCGTCGGCGTGCGTCTGCGAACGCCCAACATCGCTTCGCGCTTCGGGATTCCGGTGAACACCCCGGAGGATTTCAAGAAGTTGGTCAACGCGATTGCGTTACTGCCGCGCGACTCGACCTTCGGCGTCCATTTCCACATGGCGAGCAGCAACGTCGGCGTGCGTCAATGGTGGCATCTCTACGAGTCGATGCTGCGTTGGTGTCGCTCGATTGAGAAACTGACGGGACGCGACATTGAATGTCTCGACGTGGGCGGCGGCTGGTTTCCAGACGACTGGCACGGCGACGCAGACGACCAGTTTGCCACCGCCGTTGCGCGTGCGCGCGACTTTCTGCCGAACGTCAAGCAGATTGTTTCCGAACCGGGCAAAGCGATGGCGCAACCTTCGATGGCGTTGGCGATGCGCGTCTTAGAGATTCAGGAGGCGGAAGGCGAGACGGAGGAAGCCGTGGTTGACGGTTCGATTGCCGAACTGCCCATGCACTTCTTTCAGCCACACCGGATTCTGCGTCAGGACGCGCGGACGGGAGCGTGGGAACCTTTACGACGTGGCAAGACGCATCTTCTCGGCAGGCTGTGCATGGAGCACGACATCGTGGCGTCGAACGTCGAATTACCGGAGGGCGTGCAAGCGGGCGACGTTCTCGTTTTCTGTGATGCAGGAGCTTACGATAGGAGTATGTCTTATGTCTTTGGCCGAGGATAAATTTTTCGAGGTTAACGAAACCGATTTTATTGATGCGAGCGCGGCGATTGAAAAATGGCAACACTTCCCCGCATCGTTCATCTCGCATCACGGGCAGCCCTGTTGCGACGTAGGGCGCGAGTGGATTCTCTCGATGGACTTCTCACTCCTGAACGCCGGAAACCCACTGACGGGGCCACGCTGGCTCCGTAACAAATACAAGTGGGGGCCTTCCGCGTGGCCGCTTCACTGGTGCGAGGCCGCCGAGCAAAAGACGCTCGACTGTGGCGCGTTGGCGGCATTGTCGCAGGAGATTTTCGTCGCGCGCGGCGTCCGAAGTTTTCCGGTGCAGTTGATTCACCAGTACAGCGAACATGCGGCGAGCCAGTGGTGCAAAGCATGGAACAGCGACGACGCGAATCCTCTCCACTGGATCAAGGAAGATTTGATTTACCACGAAGGCTGCGCCGTCGTCGTGCGCGACAATGAAATCAAAGTCTGGGACGCGACCGCCACATGGTGGATTAATGCAAAGCAATTCGGTGGCTACGGAGGCGTGCTCGCCATCCGTGTTATTGATTCGCAATCCGCCGCGCCCGGCGCTCTGCAATGGGGCGCGCACCGCATCGTACCGAACCAGTGGCAGAAGTTAGCCAGAGCACGCGCAGACTTCGCCTAGAACAAGTTTCAAAACTAGCTATAGAGATACAGAGGCACAGAGGCAGGTAAAGGGAAAGAGAGGAAAAGGGGAAAAGGAAACAACTGCGCTCTCGCATGGTCTTTCCTTTAACCCTTTTCTCCTTTTTCCCCTTTCATCTTTTCTCCGTGCATCTGTGTCTCTGTGGCTAATTCTGTTTTTAAGCAACTCGGCCTTCGATGACGAAGAAGCCGGTCTCGCCGCCGCCGGATGTCACGTTGACGATGGGTGAATCGGAGAGACGCACCATCGCGCCGTCGGCCTTGCCGTTGAACATAAACGGATTGACATCGACGTACATCGGTTGAATCGACCAACGTTGTTCGTCGAAGATGGGGAACTCCTCCATGTGCAGATTGAGAATCTCCTGCACCACGTAATCCTTACTGAGCGCCACGGCAATCATCGCATCCCACTCGGTTGCGCCCGTATCCTTACCGAAGAAGATGCCGTGGCCGCCGTAGTCGTCGTTCGGTTTGAGCACGAACGAGGCGCGGTTCTTTCGCACGAACTCCGCGAGGTCAATCGTCTGCCCGCGATACTGCGTCTTCCTCTCGGTCAACACACGCGTCCACGGCACACAACGCGCCGCCACCTCGCGTTCCGTCTCGCTCAACCAACCTGCGCGCTCGTCATCCGTCAGCCATTCAAAGATGGCTTTCTTGTGCAGAATCTTGCAGCGAAAAGGATTAACCACGCAGACGTGGCCGCCGAAGTAGGCGCGTGAGAGCGGGTGCGTCTCGTCGTAGCGCGCGAGGAATTCGTGTATCACGATGCGCTTGTAAACGAGGTCGATGCGAAAATCACCGCGACGAAGTTTGCCGTCCGTGTATTCGAGTTCGTCGGGCGTGCAGATGACGGTCGGGACGCCGCAACCCGCGAAGTAGTTGCGAAGCAGCATGAATTCGCTGGCGGTCGGAAGGTTGTCCCAATCGACGATGGCGACATTGGGCACGACGCTTCCGCCGCTCCACTCGCGGAAAGTCGTCAGCAGAGATTCGAGCAGACTCCGTAGCGGATTGAACTGGCGCAGGCGATAACGTTCCGCGAGACGTTGCAGAGCGCGTGTCTCAAACAGGATTTGGTTCAAGCCTTCCTGGTCGCTCAAGCTCGACGGATTCTCCGCGTTGTACTCGACAAACTTGATTTCGTCGCCGTAGACGAAAGCGTCGAAACGCGTCGTGACCGCCGGAGCATCGAAGCCGGTCGGTGCGACGGCGAAGCGTCGTTCGTTATCACGTAGGCCGACGGAAGCCAGCAGGCTTTCATCTGCGACGAGCGCAGCGGCCACCTTGTTAAGCGCACCTGCCAAAACTCCCGACGCGTGCGCGAGCGCCTCATATTGATTCGACGTGAGAAAGTGCGGACGCAACGCGATGCCGATTTCGCGCGCGCCGTAAACCAGACGACGCGCACGCATCTTCTCCTTCAAACCCGCCAAAAACTCCGGCGTCAGACCCTCGTCCGTCGCCAGTATCTCATGGTATTCGGCAATCGCATCTTCGCGCATCATTTAGCCTCTTTTGGATTGCGGAATGCGGATTTCGGATTGGAAGAAGCTGAATTCAGAAGTTAGAAGCCAGAATAGGAACCGGAAAGCAAAAGCCGGAAAGCAGTTAAAAGCACGGCTCATGCACCGTGTCTACTCAATCAAGCATTTCTCCTGACTACTGACTACTGTCTACTGTTTTTCATTCCGCAATCCGAAATTCACATTCCGCAATTGCTTCACATGGTCGTGCGTCCGTAGATGGCGGCGGGGCGGACGCGGTAGATGGCGGTGTTGCTGAGCCGTGTCCATGCGCCGATTTTGGTTTTGTTAAGCGCAGGCGTGAGCGACGCGTTGTGTTCGGTGATGATTTGCATGGCGTGTTCCATCTCTTCGGGTTTGGTCAGACGTTCGGCGGAACCGATGACCATGACGCTGCGCCAGTGTTGCACGTCTGCGACCTCTTCCACCTGCAAGCATACTTCGTGATTGGCCGCGATGTATTCTGTCTTGGTGCCTTCGGTCGTGAAGAAATAGATGTCCTGCGAATCAAAAGCGTAGTGCATCGGCACGACGTACGGATGGTCGTCGCGCGAGCAACCGAGATGACCATACCCGACGCGCAACAAGAGTGCGACCATTTCACCCTGCGACATTTCTTTAACCTCTAACACTTCTTCGTCCTCCCTCTTCACTCGTTCTATAAAGTTTGCCTATAAAGTTTGCAACGCTCTTTTCATGCGCGCGACGCCTTCCGCGAGTCGCTCCTCGTCGGCGCAGAAGGAGAGACGCAGGAAGCCTTCGCCCTCGTCGCCGAAGGCCGCGCCCGGCACGGTTATCACGCCCGCGTCCAACATCGCTTCGGCAACCTTCATCGAAGCGACGCCGAAACCGATTTCGACCATCGCATAAAAAGCCCCTTCGGGCACAACGGCGCGCAAACCCAACTCGCGTTCGACGAGCGAGATGAGATAATCGCGTCGCCGCCGAAACGTCTCTCGAAATTGCTCGCGCGCCGCTTCAGCCTCCTCCGTCCACGCCGCGAGCGCGGCCTTCTGTGAGACGGTCGAAGCGCACGTCGTGACGTAACCATGTAGGACAAGCGCACCGCGCACCACGGCTTCGTCGCCGCACAGCCAACCGACGCGCCAACCCGTCATCGACATCGACTTCGACAGTCCGCTCACGACCACTGTACGCGCATAATAATCCGAAATCGACGCGGGTCGTTGCGGCGTGTAATAAAGTTCGCGGTAAATCTCGTCGCTGATGACGTGCGCGCCCGTCGATTCGAGCGCGTCGGCGATGGCTCGCAAATCTTGCGGCGAGAGCGTCTGCCCCGTCGGGTTCGACGGACTGATAACCACCACCGCCTTCGTCCGCGACGACACGCGACGACGAAACTCGTCCGCGTCAAACGCGAAATCGCCCGCCGACGGCATCCGATAGAAGACAGGCACGCCGCCCGCCATCCGTACAATCGTCGGATACGCGACGAAGCCCGGATTCGGCAACAGCACTTCATCGCCTTCGTCCACCAACGTCAACAGCGCGAGATACAGAGCCTCCTGCGAGCCTGCTGTGACGACGATGCGTTCACGGTTCGCTTCGAGATACGGATAGTCTGCCGCGATGCGTTCACGCAAAAGCGGAAGACCCGCGTGCATCGTGTAGCCGTTCTGCTCGTCCTGAATGACGCGCACCGCCTCGCGCCGGACGACATCCGGCGTAGGCAAGTCAGGCTCGCCCAATCCGAGATTGATGCTCGCGGGGCGTGCGCGGTCGAAGACCTGCCGGATGAGACTCTTTTCGATGCCGCGCAGACGCGCCGCCACTTCAAACTCCCTCAACGCAACCATTCCTCCGTAATTTCAAAATCTGCCACAGAGGCGTGAAGGCACAGAGAAAGGAAAAGGGAAAAAGGGTAAGAAATGAAAGCGGAAAGAACTGACGCCACCGCTGTTGTTTCCTTTTACCCACTTCACCCTTTCTTCATTTCGTCTTTTACACTTTTCCCTTCCACATCCTCTCTTTTCCCCATCTTTCCTTTTGTATGTCTCTGTGCCTCTGTGTCTCTGTGGCTAATTCCTGTTTAGCTCAGCGCAGGTAGTCTTCGAGTTGCACGGACGCGTCCGTCTTCTCGTCACGATATTTGACGATGACGGGCGCATAAAGCGACAGTCCCCACTCACGCCCGCGCTCGCCCGCCACGGCGCGTGCGCCCGGCACCACCACCGCGCCCGCAGGAATCTCAAGCGGCGCATCGGGCGTCCGACGGTAAACTTCGCCGCGCACCAAATCATAGACGGGCGTCGCGCCCGTAAGGATGGTTCCCGGCGCGAGCACCGCGCCTGCGCGCACGATTGTGCCCTCGTAGACGCCGCAGTTGCCGCCGACCAAAACGTCGTCTTCAATCACCACGGGCATCGCGCCGACGGGTTCCAACACGCCGCCTACCTGCGCGGCGGCGGAGAGATGCACGCGGCGTCCGATTTGCGCGCACGAACCGACGAGCGCGTGGCTATCAATCATCGTTCCTTCGCCGACGTACGCGCCGACGTTAACGTACATCGGCGGCATACAGACGACGCCCGGCGCGAGATACGCGCCGTCGCGAATGCTCGAACCGCCCGGCACGACGCGTACGTTATGTTCCACGCCGAGACGTTTCAGCGGGTAAGTATCCTTATCGAAGAAACGCAGATTCCCCTTGCCCGCAGGCGACATGTCCGCCAGCACGCCCATGCGGAAGCCCAGAAGGATGCCGCGTTTGACCCACGCATTCGTCTGCCACGCGCCATCCTCAAGACGTTCGGCGGCGCGCACCTCGCCACGGTTGAGCGCGTCTTTGAACTCCACGAACAACGCGCGGTCGCGGTCGGTGAATGACGCACCGCCGTCGCTTCGCGTAGCGAGTTCTTCGATGCGTTCACGAAGCTGCATGCGTCGCTCCCTTCAACTGTCCGAGTTCCGCCAGAAGCTCGCGCATCCGTTCGCGCGTCTTCTCTTCGACGGGCACTAACGGCAGGCGCAAGTTTTCTTCGAGCAAATCCATCGACGCCATCGCTGCCTTGACGGGGCCGGGGCTTGATTCGATGAAGTTTGCCTCCATCAGAGGCAACAGTCGAAAGTGCAACTCACGCGCACGCTCCCACTCACCCGCGAGCGCAAGGTTGACCAACTGCGACATCAAATCCGGCGTCTCGTTGGCGACGACGGAGATGACGCCCTCCGCGCCGAGTGCCATGAGCGGCAGCGTCACCGCATCGTCGCCCGACAGGACGCGAAAATGTTCCGGTCGGTCGCGCAAGATTTCCATAATCTGCGAGAGATTGCCCGACGCCTCTTTGACGGCCACGATGTTTCCCACTTCGCGCGCGAGCCTGAGCGTGGTCGCCGCCGCGATGTTGGAAGAGGTGCGACCCGGCACGTTGTAAATCACGACTGGCAAGTCTCCCAACGCTTCCGCCACCGCGCGGAAGTGTGCGAAGAGTCCCGCCTGCGTCGGCTTGTTGTAGAAGGGCGCGACGACAAGCACGGCATCCGCGCCCGCATCGCGTGCGGCGCGCGAATATTCAATCGCCGCCGACGTAGAGTTGCTGCCCGTTCCGGCAATCACGCGCCCGCCCGCGCCGTGCGCCGTCTCAATCGTCAGGCGAATGACCTCGCGGTCTTCTTCCTCCGTCATCGTTGCGCTCTCGCCCGTCGTGCCGCACGGGACAAGCACTTGGACGCCGCCCGCCAATTGCCGCTCGACGAGCGCGCGAAAACGCTCCACGTCAACCGCCCCGTCCGCCTTGAAAGGCGTGACGAGCGCCGTCGCGCAACCGCGCATCCATTCAACTCTCATGGTCATATTTCAAATCGTCCTTTCGACAAAGGTCTTCGCGGTTCGTTGACGTTCACGATTCATCCGTCTGCGTTGCCATCATGCACCCTCGTCATGCGTTGTCTTGTGAACCGCTCTCGAAGATTTCATCCATCACTTCCGAAAACTCATAGACGCCGCTCGCCCTGCGTTTCACCATCCACTCTGCGGCGCGCAAGGCTCCCGCCGCGAAACCCTCGCGCGAACGCGCTTCATGCGTCAGCAAGATTTGGTCGGGAGCCGCATCGAAGCCGACGCGGTGTGTGCCCGGAACATGTCCGGCGCGCGTGCTCGCCACGGAGATGTCTGTCGCGCCGCCGTGTTCGATTAACAACTCGCGCAGGTGCAGAGCGGTTCCCGAAGGTGCGTCGCGTTTGCGCGAATGGTGCGCCTCTTCGACGAACGGTTCGTAAGCTTCGACGGCCTGAAACAGACGCGCGGCGTGTGCCACGATGCGATAGAAGATGTTGACGCCGATGGAAAAATTCGCGCCATAGACGAGCGCACCACCGTGCTCCTCGACTGCACGCCGCACACTCGCTTCGTCCGCCTTCCATCCGGTCGTGCCTTCGACGAGCGGCACGCTCGCACGCGCACATGCCTCGACGTTTCTCAAGACCGCGCCCGCCACCGAAAAATCAATCGCCGCATCGTGTCCCCTCAACTGCTCCGCCACGTCGCTCGCCGCACGCTCCGCATCTTTCGACGAAACGACGAACGCAATCTCATGTCCCGCGCCGCGCGCCTGCTCGCCAACGAGACGATTCATCGCGCCATATCCGATTAAAGCGAGTTTCATTCGTCTGCCCCTTCGCTGCGCCGAACCAACTGACGTTCTGCATCCAACGCTCTATCATCGCGCGCTAGAAGCGTCCGCGCCAGTCGCACGTACAAATCGACGGCCTCCGTCAGTTCTCTTTTCGAGACGCGTTCGTGCGTCGTATGCGCGTCGAGAATCGAGCCGGGGCCGAGCAGGAGCGGCGTGCCCCAGTTCGGCAAGTAAGCAATGTCGGTCGTAAATCTGACGACGCCTTGCGCGAACCCATCGACCGCCAGCATTCGCACGCGTTCCGAAATCGAAAGATACTCCAACTCCGCGCCACGCTCGGCAGCGACGCGGTTCAGTATCTCTTTGATGGACGCGGAATCCGTGGCGAGACGGATGTGCAAATCGGCTTGTGCTTCCGCCGGAACGATGTTGGAGCGCGTGCCGCCGGAGATGGTTCCGATGTTGCAAGTCGTCTCTCCGAAGAATGAATCCGACGGCCACGCCGTCGCACGCAACATGGTCAACGCGTCGAGCAATTTTTCGATGGCTGACTCGCCGTGTTCGGGGTAGGCCGAGTGTGCAGCGCGCCCGCGTGTCTTGAGTCTGACGCGAAGCGAGCCTTTCGAGCCGGTGGCAAGCAGATTGTCGGTCGGCTCGCCGTTAATCAGATAACGGCACTCCCGCGCACGCGCGTACTCGTTCGCCTGACGCGCGCCGAGGCTCGCCACTTCTTCGTCAACCGTAAAGAGCAAGCCAATCTCTTGGACGCCTTCCGCACGCAGGCGTTCGGCGGCGACAATCTCCGCCGCCATGATTCCCTTCGCGTCACACGCGCCGCGCCCGTAGATGTATGCCTCGTCTTCGCTCGAAGCGATGTGCGGCGGCACGGTGTCCATGTGTGTCGAGAAGACGACGCGTGGCGCGCGTCGCGTCGTCGCAATGATGTTCGAGCGCGTCGGCGCGACCTCCTGCATCTCGACCGCGTAACCCAAACCTTCCAGATACCACGCGAGAAAACGCCCCATCTCCGCCTCTTCGCCGCTGACGGATGCGAGGTCAATGAACTGGCGCGTGAGTGCAAAGAGATTCATCTCGATTAAGAATTAACCGCAGAGACACAGAGGCACAGATAAAGGCGAAGGGAAAAAAGGAAAGGTAAAACAGAGGGAAGACCGCTCGCCGTCGTCTTTACTTTTGCCTTTTCCTGTTGCTTTTTCCTTCTTCATGTCTCTGTGCCTCTGTGTCTCTGTGGCATATTTTCAGCAAACTTTATTCAAGCTTCGCGCAGGGCGGAACGATAAAGCTCTTGTGTGTTCTGTTCAAAAAACGTCCGATGCAGACGCCTGACCGCGTTTTCGACAGACGCTTCTTCGATAACAAACGTGAGATTGATATTCGACGCGCCCTGCGAGATGAGCATGACGTTGATGTCGCGTACGGCGGTGAAGACTTTGGCGGCGATGCCCGGCGTGTTGCGTAAGCCTTCGCCGACGACGCAAATCAACGCGCGCCCGTGTTCGACCTTGACCGCGCCGATTTTCTTCAAGTCTTCAACGATTCCTTCCAAGCCCCCCGTCTCTTCCAGAGAGAGCGAGACGCTGACCTCCGAAGTCGTGACCAAATCGACGGCGGTGCGATGCTTCTCGAAGACTTCAAAGAGCGCGCGCAGGAAACCGTATGCGCCGAGCATGCGCGCCGAGGTGACGTGGACGATACTGATGCCCGTTTTGTGTGCGATGGCTTTGACGGTGTGCGGCGACATGTCCGTGTCGAAATAGATGATGGTGTTGTCGGCTTCCGGCGCGTGCGTGTTGCAGATGCGGACGGGAATGCCGCGCACAACTGCCGGAAGAATCGTCTTAGGATGCAGGACTTTTGCGCCGAAGTAGGCGAGTTCGGCGGCCTCCGCGTAGGAGAGACGCGGCACGGGTCGCGCCGTCTCGACGATGCGCGGGTCGGCGGTCAGCACTCCGCTCACGTCCGTGCAGATTTGAATCTCGCGTGCCTGCAAGGCCGCGCCGATGATGGCCGCCGTGTAATCGGAACCGCCGCGACCGAGCGTGGTGGTCTTGCCGTCGAGCGTCGAGGCGATGTAGCCGCCGAGCACGGGCGTCGTAAAGGACGCGAGCAGCGGTTCAAGTTGGGCACGCGTGTGCGCGGTTGTTTCAGACATGAGCGGCGCGGCGCATCCGTGCTCGTCGTCGGTGATGATGCAGCGACGCGTATCGACATACTCCGCCGCGAGTCCTCCGGCGCGAAAGACGGCGGCGAGCAGAGCCGATGAGAGGCGTTCGCCGTACGAGACGATTTCATCCTGCAACGCGGCGAGCGGCTCAGCGCGCGTGGCGACTCGCTGCAAGAGTGCGCCCAATTCGTCGCGCGCTTCATCAACTGACGCATCAAAATTGCACGCCGCGTCCGTTGAAAGGAGCGCGTGTGCGACGTGGCGGTGGCGCGCGAAGTGTTGGTCGAGGGCTTGGCGTGCGTGTTCGGCGTCGCCGTCGTGCGCGCGTCTGGTGGATGACAGGAGCGCGTCTGTGACGCGGCTCATCGCGGAGACGACAACGACGACCGGACGCGACGCGTGTTTGTCGCGTACAAGCCGTTCGACTTGCCGGAAGGCGTGCTCGTCCTGGACGGACGTGCCGCCGAATTTCATAATCGTCGGACTGTTAGACATTCGTTTCGCTTCGAGTGCCGACTACTCTAAACCACTTCCGCGCGTCTCGTCACGCGTCTCGCCTGCCCCGACGCCTTCGCCGATTATACAAACGCCCGGATTATTGATACATTAGTCGCTCAAATTCACGCCCGTTTCGTCACCTTTAAGGATAATAATCAAATGGTAGCTGCCAAAACAAAACCCGACATCAGGTTGATTACACGACTCGTCCCTCCGACCGGAAATCTTGTGCAGGGACAATCGGAACTGGCAATCGACCCCGCGCTCGCACGTGCTGCTGCCGAGCTTATCGCCGCCAGCCAGAACCACTACAGCCCCGCTGAAGGCACGAAGGAATTGCGGCGGGCGGTGGCGGAAAAAATCACGCTGTTCAACGGGGTCAAGGTCGATGCGGAAGCGACGCCTCTGGAACTACTCATCACTCCGGGCGGGACGGGCGCGCTCATCGCCGCCGCGCAGACGCACTTGCAGAATGCCGCCGCGCTCGTCTTCGAGCCTTACTATCCGTATCACCGTCGCATCGTGGACGAACTCGGAGGCCGGACGGAAGTGCTCGCGCTCCACGGCGAAACGCTTACGCTCGACGTGGACGAATTGCGCGCTCGGTGTCGTGAGTTGAAGGAGAGGAAGACGTTTCCGCTGCGCGCGATTATCACCTGCACGCCCGTCAACCCGACAGGCAAAGTCTTCACGCGCGCCGAACTCGAATCAATCGCGTCGGTCTGTCAGGAGTTCGACCTTCTCTGCATTGCAGATGAGGTTTACGAGCATTACGTCGTCGGCGCGGAGCCGCATATTTCGATGGCGAGTCTCAAGGGGATGTGGGAGCGGACGATTACTGTCAATTCGTTCTCGAAATCGTGGAACATTTCGGGCTGGCGACTCGGCTATGCCTATGGCGCAAGCCATCTCATTGCGCCGATGAACAACGCCAACAACGTCTTCTACGTCTGCTCACCGACGCCGCTTCAGAAGTCGCTCGCGGAAGTGTTGATGGCCGCGCCCGACTACTACGCGGATTTGAAAAAACGTTTCGCCGCCAAACGCGAACACGCCGCCGCGATTCTCACCCGACTCGGTTTCGAGGTTTACGATTCAGGCTCGGCGTTTTACGTGTGGGTACGCATCCCCGAACGCTTCAACGATGCGATGACGCTGAACGAGATGCTGATTCGAGAGGCGGGCGTGGCGGGTGTGCCGGGGAGCGCGTTTGCCGACAGCGATGCGTGGGACAGAAACATGCGCCTCTGCATCGCACGCGAAGACGACATCCTCAGCGGCGCACTCGACAAACTACAAGCCGCGTTGCGTTAGAGAGAACGCGTCTGCGGCGTGTCGGTTGAATGAATTGATGTAAAAGGTTTGCCGACCGCGCGAGGAAGCACGGTCGTTGCGGTCTGCGGCGCGGGCGAGAAGCCCGCACCGACCGTGCGTGAATGAATCTCTAGTGAATCGTGGGGTTGTTCAATCTCATGCGTTGCCAGATAAGGTTTTCGTCTGGAAAATCCATTTTCTGGTCTTCGCGTAGAGCCTGCGCCGTCAGCACAATGTTGTCGAGTTCGCTGAATATCTCCGTACACGGCGGACACTTCGAGAGATGCGTCCGCACCTCTACCTGTTCGATGTTGCCCAATGCTCCGTCACGGAAATCGCTGAGCAGCGGTATACTCTCTTCACACTTCATGCTTGCTTCCCTCCACGAACGATTTATCTAGTCTTAATCTTCCGGCGCACGCTAGTTGAGCGCGGCATGTTCTCGAATCAATTCACGCAGTTTCAATCTCGCTTTGTGCAATTGGGATTTGGAAGTCCCTTCGGAGATGCCCATCATCTCGGCAATCTCGCCGTGCTCGTATCCTTCGACATCGTGCAGGACGAAGATGTTACGGTAGCCCGGCGGGAGTTTGGTGATGGCATTCTCCAAACCGATACGGTCAACTACGGGCATCTTGTCCGGGTTCGCCGTGCCCTGCACAATCTGCACGGGTGTTTCGCCCTCGGTGGTAGTGTATTCGGGGCGACTCTTTTTGCGGCGGAAGTACATCAACACTTGATTGACCGCCATTCTGTGCAACCACGTCGTAAAAGCCGACTCGCCGCGAAAGCTACCAATCTTGTTGTGAAGATTGATGAAAGTTTCTTGCGTCAGGTCTTCGGCTTCGGTCGGATTGCCAAGCATTCGCATACACAGCGCATAAACTCGCCGGAAGTGTCGATGATAGAGCGTCTCGAAGGCTCCCATGTCGCCGGCGGCTGACTTCTGCGCCAAATCAAAATCGGTCGGTGTTATCTCGGCTGCGCTCACGTTTTCCAGTGCCCCCTTGTCTAGCCCTTCAAACACTTCGATTATCCATCACTTTCTCACGAAAGAAAACCCGTGAGGAATTTCAGGTTGCGGATTAACAAAAACAGGCGCCGTTCTGTTTCAACTCTGAACCGTCAATCTTGTTTTCAATCTCCAACTCATAGTTTTCTCAATCTCGAATCCGTAATCCGCATTTAGTTATTCCGGCAACTCCCACGTCTGACCAACTTCCGTGGCGGCGATGCGCCAACTCTCGCGTCCGGCAGCGGCCAACATGCGACGGATAGGTTCATCCACAGGTTCCCGACTCAAACGAAAGGTCGAATGATGCATCGGCAGGATGTACTCCGCGCCCATCTCGCGCGCCATTCGCCAGGACTGTTCGGGGTTGGCGTGGACGTTGATATAAGGGTCGTATGCGCCGATGGGCAGTATGGCGAGGTCGATGGGCGCGGCGCGTCGGCTGAGCGCGGCGAAGGCGCTTGTGTAGGCCGTGTCGCCGCCGAAGACGAGCGCGCGTCCGTGCTTCTCAATCAGGAAACCGCCGTAGCCGCGTCGGTGCTTGTCCGTCAGAGTCCGCGCGCCCCAGTGGTTCACTTCCAACGCTTCAATGCGCGCCCCTTTGACTTCCACCGCCTCGCCCAACTCCAATTCGCTGACGCGCGCAAAGCGACTCATCAAGTCGGCGTTGCCGCGATGCACGACGGCGTGCGCGGCGCGCGGCAGACGACGGAGCGTCCCCATATCGCAGTGATCCATGTGCGCGTGCGAGACGAGCACGGCATCCAGTTGTGACGGCAATTCTCCGACGCCGAGCGCAGGTCGAACCAGCCGACGCGGCCCCAGAGTGACGCCTCCTGCCACATGAACGCCGACGCGCGTCTGCAACGCCGGGTCAGTCAAAATCCATGTGCCGTAAAAGTTTACGAGCACGGTCGCATGGCCGAGCCACGCCACCGTGACGCGCGCGTCGTCCCACGTCGCGGGCGTCGGGCGATGCGGCGCAGGCTTCACGGGTACGCGCGCCTCGCGAATTCGCTCCGACACAAAATGGCGTGCATAACGGCGCGCAAACCCCGTATACGTCCTCAAATTTTTCACAGATACGCTCACAAGAAGCATTAGATGCGCCAAAACGCCAAAAGGTTAGGTAACAGTGGAAAGGGTTGAATGGGGAAACGGGAAAATGGGCAAAGGGTTGGAATAGAAATGGTCGGGCAACTTCCTTTCGCCGTTTAACCTTTTGCCCTTTAAGCCTTTCGCCGCGTTGAGTTTCCTCCGTCGCGGGTGGTGTTGTATGCTTCGGGGCGCGTCTCTCTGGTTTCAAAATTCCACCACTTGCTCTGACGGAGGTCACCAATGCGCTCGACGAAGAAGAGTTTATTTCTACTTCTGTTTATCACCGCCACACTCATCGCACTCCCGCCGCTCAACGCAGGCGCACAAAGACGAAATATGAACAAGACCACCAGAACCGCATCCGCCGCCGCGACCACGAACGCCGGAAAACAGCTTCACGCACTCTTCGACGCTGAATGGGATTGGACGATGGAGCAGAACCCGACGTGGGCTTCGACGCTCGGCGACCGTCGTTGGAACGACATGTGGGACGACATGAGTCTCGACGCGATTCAGCGACGCCACCAGCATCGTCTCGACACGCTCGCGCGCCTCCGCACGGTTGACCGCAACAAACTCTCGCCCGCCGACCAGTTGAACTACGACCTCTTTAAGAAAGACTACGAGACGGAGACAGAGGAATTCCAGTATCGCATGTATCTCCTGCCGCTCAATCAACGCGGCGGCATCCAGACCTCCGACGAACTCGCCGAACTCCTCCGCTTTCAAACCCTGCGCGACTATAACGACTGGATTGCGCGTCTGCACAACTTCCCGCGTCTCATGGAACAGACGTTGGCCTTGATGCAGGAAGGCGCGCGTGAGCGCATCATGTGGCCGAAGATAACGCTGCAACGTGTGCCCGCGCAGATTGACAAGCAAATCGTCGCACGCCCCGAAGACAGTCCGTTTTACAAACCCTTCCGCGAGTTTTCCGATGAGATTCCGGCGGCTGAACGCGCGCGTCTGACGACGGAAGCGCGCAATGCGATTCAGAATGAAATCATCCCCGCCTACAAAAAGTTGAAGGAATACTTCGTTAAGGATTATCTGCCCGCCGCTTACAACGAGGTCGGCGTGTGGCAGATGCCGCGCGGTCAGGAGATGTACGCCTATCAAGCCCGACGCTACACGACCACCAACATGACGCCGCAGCAGATTCACGAAAAGGGCTTGAGCGAAGTGGCGCGCATCCGTGCCGAGATGCAGACCATCATGACGCGAGTGGGTTTCAAAGGCACGCACAAGGAATTCTTCAAGAAGCTCAGAAACGGCGACGAGTTCTACTACAAAACGCCCGACGAGTTGTTTGTCGCTTATCAAGCGATGTCCAAACGCATCGACCCGCATCTCGTCAAAGTCTTCAAGACGCTGCCGCGCACGCCCTACGGCGTCGTGCCCATCCCCGACAAGATTGCGCCCGACACCACCACCGCTTACTACAACTCGCCCGCCGCCGACGGTTCGCGCGCAGGTCTCTACTACGTCAATCTCTACAAGCCCGAAACCCGTCCCAAGTACGAGATGATGGCGCTCTCGCTTCATGAAGCCGTGCCCGGACATCATCTCCAAATCGCCATCGCACAGGAACTCGGCGAGATTCCCAAGTTTCGTCGCTACGGCGGCTACACCGCCTTTATCGAAGGGTGGGGACTCTATGCCGAAAGCTTAGGCGACGACATGGGACTCTACGACGACCCCTATTCCAAGTTCGGACAGTTGACCTATGAGATGTGGCGCGCGGTGCGTCTCGTCGTCGATACGGGCATGCACCACATGAAGTGGGACAGGCAACGCGCCATCGACTACTTCCTCGACAACGCCGCCAAGACCGAACAAGACATCGTTAACGAAATCGATCGCTACATCACCAACCCCGGACAGGCGCTCGCCTACAAAATCGGCGAACTCAAAATCAAAGAACTCCGCGCACGTTCCAAACAACAACTCGGCGAACGCTTCGATGTGCGCGAATTCCACGACATCGTTCTCGGCTCCGGCGCGGTTCCCCTCGATGTGCTCGAACGCAACGTCAACGCATGGATTGTTACGCAAAAGCAACAACGCTCCACCGCGCCACCACCCATACGCGTGCGCGCTGTCCGTTAAACTCGAAGCAGAATTTAACTGGATAGACAGGATAAAAGCGGGCTGGATAGACAGGATACGGAAGAAGTGATGAACGATGAGTGCGGAACGATGAAGGATAGTAGAAAAGCTTTTGTCTTCCATTCATCGTTCATCATTCATCATTCATCCTTTCAGTTTATCCCGTCTATCCCGCACGTTTTTATCCTGTCCATTCTGTGAATTGCCCTTTTCAAAAGTGAACCGAGACGACAACAAACACGAAACGGACGGCGCGGTGTTGACGGCGTGGATGCCCGATTTGCTCTACACGGGCGGACGTTTCCGGCGCGACATGGCGCTCGTCTCTGATGGAGAGGGGCGCATCGTTGATGTCGTCGATGTACCCGAAGAACTCTTCGAGAGCATCGGCGGCGAGGCTCATAGCATGGCGTTTCCCGCGCGCGGCATCGTCGTGGCGACGCGCTTCGTGCGTCTACGCAACCGCGCCCTCCTGCCCGGCCTCGTCAACTCCCATTCGCACGCCTTCCAGCGCGTCATACGCGGGCGCACCGAGTACGCTTCCTCTGCGCGTGCGGCGAGCGATTCCTTCTGGACGTGGCGCGAGATGATGTATAGCGCCGCCGCGCGACTCACACCCGAAGACATCTACGATGCCTCCCGCATGGCTTTTCTCGAAATGGCACTGGGCGGCATCACTTCGGTCGGCGAGTTTCATTATCTTCACCGTACACCGCAGGGCACGCCATACGACGACCCCAACCTGCTCGCCAAAGAGGTCGTCCGCGCAGCGCGCGACGTGGGTCTACGCATCGCGCTCCTGCGAGTCGCCTACGCACGCGCGGGTTATAACGTCGCGCCCAACGAACGACAAACGCGCTTCATCGAATCCGACGCCGACACGTATCTCCGTCACGTCGAACGATTGCACGACGACATCACCGCAGAGCAGACGCCTTCCGTTGTCTCGCCGTTCGATTATGAAATCGCGGCGGCGCATGGCGCGTGGGTCGGGGTTGCACCACATAGCGTGCGCGCCGTGCCGCTCGAATATCTTCGCGCCGTGTGCGCGTTTGCGGATGAACGAGGATTGCCCGTTCACATGCACGTCGCGGAGCAACCGGCGGAGGTCGCCGCGTGTCTCGACGAATACGGGCGGACGCCCGTCGTGTTGCTGGCGGATGAAGGTCTGCTGAGCGAACGCTTCACGGGCGTTCATGCCGTCCACATCACGCCCGCCGAAGCGCGTGCGCTGGCCGTGGCACGCGCCTGTGTCTGTGCCTGTCCGACGACGGAACGCAATCTCGGCGACGGCATCGTGCCCGCCGACCTTCTTTTCAGAGAAGGCGTTGCGCTCTCGCTCGGCACAGACAGCCACACGCAGATTGACCTGCTCGAAGACGCGCGTGAGCTTGAGTATCATCTGCGACTACAACGACTCGCGCGCAACGTGCTCGCGCCCGTGGCTGATGCAAACGAGAAGACCGGAAGCACGCGAGGCAACGGTGCGACGAACGGCGCGACTAACGCGAACCATGAAGATACGAGCGACGCAGAGACGCAACTCTCGTCGCTCGCCGCGCGACTCTTTGAGTGTGCGACGGTGGGCGGCGCGCGGAGCATCGGCGTGCCCGCCGGAGAATTTGCGACGGGGCGACCCGCAGACTTTTTCACCGTCAACCTCCACGACCCGTCAATCGCCGGAGCAGCGGCGGAAGACCTTTTGCCGTCGATTCTCTTTTCGCTGGCGCGGACGGCGATTCGTGAAGTCGCGGTCGGCGGTCGTCTCGTCGTCGAAGACGGCGCGCATCCGTCGGCGTCGGAAATCGTCACGCGCTTCAACGCGCTACAGCGACGACTCTGGCACGCGAGCGGCGACGACCACTAAAATTTCAACTACGAATTAAGCATGCCTTGATTGGAAACCGTATGAGCGTGGAACAAACAGGAGCGGATAACACGTGGCGCAAGCGAGCGTCGGAGAGCGTCGAGCACACACTGGCCGAACTCGTCCGGTTCGATTCGCGTTCGTCGAATTCAAATCTCGAAGTGATTAAATACGCGTCGGCGCGTGCGGAGGCGGCGGGGCTGTGCGCGCGTCTGTATCCATATGTGGACGAACGCGGAGTGAAAAAATTCAACATGGTAGCGGTCGCGCCGCGCGAGACGACGGACGACGCGGAGATTGAACTCGCGCTCGTCGGCCATACGGACACAGTGCCTTTCGACCCCGCGTGGACGGAGGCGTTGACGCTAACGGAAACGGACGGCAACCTCTATGGTCGCGGCGCGTGCGATACGAAGGGTTTCATTGCGGCGTCGCTGGCGGCGATTGAAGGGACGGACTTGTCGCAACTGCGTCGCCCGCTCGCACTCATTCTGACGGCTGATGAGGAGATTGGATGTCTCGGCGCGAAGCGACTGGCGGAGGCTGCGCCTTTTCGTGTGCGGCAGGCCATCGTCGGTGAGCCGACATCTTTGCAGCCGATGCGCGCGGGCAAGGGTTATTGTCTCGCGGAAGTTATGTTGCGAGGTCGCGAAGGGCACAGCGCGTATCCTGCGCTCGGCGCGTCGGCCATCATGCGCGCGGCGCGTCTCGTTACGCGCATCGAAGCGATTGCCACGCAACTCCAACAAGAGACGCACGACGCTTTCGACCCGCCTTACACGACCATTAACGTCGGCCTCATCGACGGCGGCACCGCCAAAAATATCATCGCCGGTCAGTGTCGCTTCACGCTCGAATGGCGACCCGTGCCCGGTCAGCCTGCCATCCACGTCATCAATATCATCAGGGCGGAGGTCGAACGCCTGCGCGCCGCCGACGCGGATTTTGATTGCGAGATTGACATTATCCGTCTCGACGAGAGCAACGAAACCGCTGCCTCGTCGCCGCTCGTTCGCGCGATGGAAGAAGCGACGGGCAAGAGCGCGGGCACAGTCGCCTTCGGCACGGAAGCACCGCAATTGAACTCGCTCGGCGCGCACACAGTCGTCTTCGGCCCCGGCAATATACGCGTCGCGCACCGCACAGGAGAGTTCGTCCCCATCACACAACTCCACGACTGTACACGCATCCTCAAAGAGATGATTCAACGCTTCTGTGTGCCGGACGATAGACCACCCACGATGGACGATAGAACAGCCGACAGACCATAGACGATGGAGAGACACGGTTTATTCATCGTAGTGGATCTATCATCCGTCGTCCGTTCGATGGTCTGTCGTTCTTTTTACGCGTCGCGAGGCATCCGGCGCCGCGTGACGGGCATCCTTGTTTCTTCAAAGTAATTTTATGAACACCGTGAATTTCCAGTTTCGTTTTGCCATTCTGATGCTGTGCGCGTTGCTCTCTGGCAGCGCGTGGCAGCGAAGTGCGAGCGCGCAAGGTCAAGCGCCTTTGACGAGCGACGAACTCGTCCGGATGGTGCGACAGTTGCCGACGCGTCCCTCTTTGAAAGAGGAGATTATCAAAGAAATACGGCGGCGTGGCATCGGTTTTCCGTTGACGACGGGGCTGCGTTCGGTGGTCGCCACCAAGAGCGGCAACGATGCCGACTTGCGTCGGACGCTCGAAGAGGCCGAGCGTCGTCGCCTGAATCCGGCGGCAGCGGTGTTGCCTTCGGAGGCCGAGGGCGAGAAGGTGTTGGCGGGTGCACGTGCGGCGACGATTGCCGCCGCACAAGTGATGCCGGATTTCGTCGTCAGGCAACAGATTGTGCGCTCAGCGGCGCGAGGCGCGACGAAGAATTGGTGGGTGATTGACCGCTTGACGGTGGCTGTCAGTTATCGTGCGAACGCGGGCGAGCAGTATCGCGTACTTGCCGTCAACGGTCTTCCGCAAGGCGTCGCTTCCGCCGAAGAAAGGCACAGTTATGAGGATGTCGGCGGTTCGACTTCGACGGGCGAATATGTGACGCGCCTCGCCGTGCTATTCAACGACGAGAGTCAGACGAAGTTTCAGATGGTAGACACCGACAGCCTGCGCGGGCGGCGTGCCATCGTCTACGAGTTCGAGATTAAGCGAGAGAATTCTAAGGCGACGATTACTTACAACAAGGAGCGCAGCATCGTCGTCGGCAATCGCGGCAGAATCTGGGTTGACCGAGAGACGTTTCGCGTCCTGCGGATGGAGAGCATTTCGACGGAAATCGAACCGGATTTTCCCGTCACCGCATCGAGCAACGTGATTGACTACGATTGGGTGACAATCTCCGAGCGACAGTATCTCCTGCCCATCCGCTCGGTGCTGGAAATGACCGCCCTGCAAGCCGGACAAACCTACCAGACACGCAACGACATACGCTTTCGCAACTACCAGAAGTACGGCTCCGAAGTGCGAATCATCGACGACGAAGACGACATCATCGAAGATGAGCCGAAGAAAGACCCGCCGAAGGACGAACCCAAGCCCAAGCCTTAGACGCCAACGACGCAGAAAATGTGAGACGCGGCGACGCCGAGAGAAGAACGAAAGGTGTTTCTCTCGGCGTCGCTGCGTCTCGCTCGGTCTGTCTCTCGCGCGTCGGTAGAGTCAAACTATCTTTTCGGATAGCGAAGCTACACAAAAGGATAGACGCGCGCCTCAAAGTGTCCACAAATGGAGAGGTGCGAACGAAGCCTCGTCGGGCGTCCGACGCAGTTTTCTCCGCGTATTTCCCGCGATATGACGAAGCGACCTGCGCGTCGCTTCCGTGTGGCACGCGCCTCGCAGTTGTCAGCTATGCAATACGAGATTTACCTCACTTCAACTCGAAAAAGGAGAGTTTCTTATGTCGTCAACACAGCCACGCGCCGTCAAACCCACCCAGCCCAGATATTTCGCGCAGAACGGTGCGATTATGACCTTCGACTGGACGAGGCCGATGCCGGAGAACGGTTATCTCGGAACCGTTTCGTTTCCGGGTGTCGCCACTAATAAGCCGATTCAGGTCTTCGATCCCAAGACCAGTGTGAAGGGCACGGACTGGGCGTTTCAGGCGCAGGACGGCTCGTTTCTTTGCCGCATGTTCGTCACCGCTAGCCAGAGCCGCGTCACCTTCTCGCAGAATCGCATAGGCAACTGGCCGAACATCACCGTTTACGCCGTTCCCTATAAGCCGGGCATGGAGAACGAGGAAGGCTAACGCGTCCCCGACAGCGCGTCAGCCGACCTGACGACTGTCGAAACGTCTGCCGCTTTATGAATCGGCCTGTCCCGCGTACTGCGCCGTACTCGCGCCGGAGATGATGGGCGCGTCCGCCGTCAACGCATGGTTGACGAGTTCGCGTTGCTCCATTTCGTGAATCGTGTACGAGCCTGTCGCGGGGCTGGCCGAAGCGGCACGCCCGACATAGTAAGGCCGCTCGCAGCCCGCCATCAGATTCATCAAACGCGGCTCGACAAACGTCCAGCCGCCCATGTTTTTCGGCTCCTCCTGCGTCCAGACGAGTTGCGTCGCGTTCGGATAACGACCCATGAGTTCGCGCAGACGTTGTTCAGGAAACGGGTAAAATTGTTCCAGTCGAAGAATCGCCACGCGTTCGTCGTTCGACTTGCGTCGCGCGGCAGCGAGGTCGTAAAAGACCTTGCCGCTACACAGGACGATGCGCGCGACCGCTTCCGCGTTCTGGACTTCCGCGTCGTCAATCACGGGCTGGAAGCCGCCCGTCGTCAACTCTTCGAGCCGCGAGACAGCCGCCGGAAGACGCAGGAGACTCTTCGGCGTCATCACGATGAGAGGCCGCGCCATCTCCTGTTTGACCTGTCGCCGTAGCAGATGGAAATACTGCGCGGGGCTGGTCGGATAGCAGACCTGCATGTTGTTCTCGGCGCAGAGTTGGAGATAGCGTTCGAGACGCGCGCTCGAATGCTCCGGCCCTTGCCCTTCGTAGCCGTGCGGCAGCAACAGGCCAAGCCGCGTCTTCTGCTGCCATTTGTCTTCGCTCGCAGCGATGTACTGGTCGATGATGACCTGCGCGCCGTTGCCGAAATCTCCGAACTGCGCCTCCCACAACACCAGCGCGTCCTGCGCTATGACGGAATAGCCATACTCGAAACCGAGCACGCCCTGCTCCGACAGAGAACTATCGAAGACCTCGAAACGGCGGTGCTTGTTCTCCGCGTTGCCAAGTTCGGAGAGCGGCGTCCAAGCCTTGCCCGTCTGCGTGTCGTACATCACCGCGTGACGCTGGCTAAACGTGCCGCGACCCGAATCCTGCCCGCTCAGACGCACGCGCACGCCTTCGAGCGCGAGCGTGCCAAAAGCCATCGCCTCGGCAAACGCCCAATCCAGAGGCGCTTCGCCCTCACCCATCTTGGCGCGACGCGCGAGTTGCCCGACCATCTTCGGATTGATGTTGAATCCTTCGGGCACGATGGAAATCTTGCGCGCCACGTCTCTGATAACTTCGCGTTCAGCAGCCGTCTCGACCAACGCAGAGCCGTCTTCTTCTTTGAGGGGCGGCCTCAATTCCGTTGTCGGCGGCTTCGCCGCGACGACCTCTTTGGCGTGCTGAAGCGTCGCCTCGAAACCCGCCACCACGTCTTTAATCATCTGCTCGGCATCCGCCTCTGTCAGCACTTTTTCACGTACGAGCCTCTGCGCGTAAATCGCGCGCACGCCCGGATGCGCCTTGACGCGCGCATACATCAAGGGCTGCGTGTAACTCGGCTCGTCGCCCTCGTTGTGTCCGAGACGACGGAAGCCAACCACGTCGAGCACCACGTCCTTGTTAAACTCCTGTCGATAATCGAGCGCGAGACGCAGAACGCGGAAAGCTGCTTCCGGGTCGTCGCCGTTGATGTGAAAGATGGGCAGTTGCGTCATGCGCGCCACGTCGGTCGAATAGATAGTGGAGCGTCCCTTTTCGGGCGAAGTGGTGAAACCGATTTGGTTGTTGATGATGATGTGAATCGTTCCGCCCGTGCGATAGCCGTGAAGCTCCGCGAGATTCAGAGTCTCCATGACGATGCCCTGACCCGCGAACGCCGCATCGCCATGCAACAGCACAGGCATCGTCAGGTCAATCACTTCTTCGCGCGGCAATCCCGCCGCGTCCTGCTTGGCGCGCACCATGCCTTCTACTACAGGGTCAACGAATTCCAGATGACTCGGATTCGGCGAGACGGTGATGCGGACTTTGTGGCCGTCGGCGGTGGTTCGTTCACCGACCGCGCCCTGATGATATTTCACGTCGCCTTCATCCGCAGGAAAGTTCGGATGCACAGAGCCTTCAAAGGCAGCAAAGATGCGTTCGGCCAAACCACCGACGACATTGGCGAGCACGTTGAGTCGCCCGCGATGCGCCATGCCGAGTGTGATGTCTGCGACGCCGCGACTGCCCGCGCCTTCCACCAGTTGGTCGAGCAGAGGAATAATCGTCTCGCAACCTTCGAGCGAGAAGCGTTTCTGTCCGAGATATTTCGTGTGGAGAAAACGCTCGAACTGCTCGGCTTCGGTCAACTTTTTGAGCAGTTGCTTCTTCAACTCCGGCGCAAGCGGCTGCGGTTCGACGAACTCCTCGCGCACACGCTCGCGTAACCAGACCTTCTGCTCCTTGCTCTGAATGTGTCGATATTCGATGCCGACCTTGCCGCAATAGGCGCGTCGCAGGATGTCGAGAATTTGGCGCAGCGTTGTGCTCTCTTTGCCGCCCAAGCCGCCCGTGATGAACTCACGGTCTAAATCCCAGATGGTCAGGCCGTAGCTTTCCAAATCCAATTCAGGATGATGATGCAGCGGCATCGCATGAAGCGGATCGATGTCGGCGATGAGATGTCCGCGCACGCGGTAGGCATTGATAAGTTCGAGCACGCGCGCCTGCTTGATGGTCTGTTCGCGCATGCGGTCGCCGCCGAGAAGCGCGGGGTTGCGGTCGATTGACCAGCGCATCGGCGGATGCGGAATGTCGAGGTCATGGAAAATGCGATTGTAGAAATCGTGCTCGCCGAGCAGCAGTTCGTGAACCAACGCGAGGAACGCGCCCGACTCCGCGCCCTGTATGATGCGGTGGTCGTAGGTCGAGGAGACGGTGAAACTCTTGCTGATGCCGAGTTGCGAGAGGGCTTCGGGAGCCATCGCGTGATATTCCGCCGGATACTCAATCGCGCCCGTCGCAACTATCAAGGACTGTCCGGCCATTAGTCGCGGCGTCGAAGCGACCGTGCCGATGGTACCGGGATTGGTCAGGCTTACGGTCGTCTCCTGAAAATCGGGAAGACCGAGTTTGCCTTCGCGCGCACGTTTAATTACATCATCGTAGGCAGCGAGAAACTGCGAGAAATTGAGCGCACCCGCATTCTTGATATTGGGCACAAGCAGCGTTCGCGTGCCGTCTTTCTTCTCCATGTCGATGGCGACGCCGAGATTGATTACAGGACGACGGACGCGCGAAGCGACGCCACCTACGACCACGAAACCATCGTTCATCTGCGGGAAGCGTTCGAGTGCACGCAGGATGGCGAAGGCGATAATGTGAGTGTAGGAAGCCTTGCCGCCCGCCCTCTCTTTGAGATGGCGATTGATGATGATGCGATTCTCTTCCAACACCTTGACGGGCACACGACGGTTCGATGTCGCCGTCGGCACGCCGAGACTCGTCTCCATATTCTCGACAATCTTCAACGCGCCGCCGCGAATCGGCGATGCATCCATCGGCGCGGCTGCGGCGGCAGGCGTCGGCGTCGCGGTAGCAGGAGCGGCAGACGGCGAAGCAGCGGCGGGTGCGGCGTTGGTTGCCGTGCTCGTCGCAACGGGGGCTGATGCGGTGGCGTTTGTTGCCGCCGTCGTGTCGGTCGCACGCGTTGCAGCGGCGGGTGCGCCGTTGCCGCCGGATGGTGTTTCGGCGGTCGTGGTTGCTGTGCGGGCATTGGAGGCCGGAGCCGCAGCGTCGCCGTTGACCGCGTCGCTGCCATCTATCATCTCCGTGAAGTAGGCGCGCCACGCCTCGTCAACCAACGAGGGGTCGCTGCGAAAACGTTCCAGTAAGCCTTCGACGTAGGTCGCGTTGGCACCGAAATTTTCCGCGATAAATTCGGAGTAATCGTTCTTATTTTGCTGTTTGCTCAAGGCTTTATCACCCCTCCAAAAGCCGTCGCCCGTCAACTGTTCTCGACAAACCCGGAGACAGGACGATGTTGAAACGGCAGATGATTATTTTTTAATAGCCTACCACTATCCGTCTTTCATTGCACATGGCACGGACGCGTCCCACGCGCGTTCTTCCGTCACGTGCAAGATGATTGGCTCGCTTGCGTTCTATCTAACGACGACGTGTTGGAGAGCCGGGAAAAGAATTTTGATGTTTGAGAATAAAGAACGAAAAAAGTTCTTGACAGTATTTACTGTCTGGTTTATATATGCTGACGAGAACGCGCCGGAACAATCTGCGCGCGAGAAACGTAAGAGAATTCAATGTCAATGCACAAGACCAACAGAGGCTCGATAGCGAACGGCGTGATGGCCGCGTCGTGGCTGACCTGCGCCGATATGTCGGCGAGGACGGCGGCCAAATGTCTGAGTGCATCTCTCTATAATTTCGACGGCAAACTCGTACTCGGACATATTGGGACACCAGATAACGTCCCCTCCATCGGTCGTCCGACGATGCGAATTTAACTCAGCGGGAGCGGCTCCCGCTCCCAAATCTCAAAGAAAATCGGTGAGAATTGTTGGAGCGGGCTGCTTCCCTCGGAAGCTCAAAGCCCGCTCCTTTTTGTTGTTTGATAACTGAATTGCCTTGTGAATGGACGAGGGCAGGGATGCCTTCACGGGTGGTACGGCCTTGAAGCTTTGCGAGAGTCCCAGAGGCCGCCACCCTTAGGAGAAGTGTGCGCCGAAGTGTGTCCCGACGTGCACCGAATCTCCGCCCTCGTCGTTTTTTATCATACCAGATTTCTGCTCCCGCGCACGACCGACGCGACAGTATTTACTGTCACAAGTCGCGTTCGGAAGCGACGGAGCGATGAGGGTCTTTGAGAGCAGCGGACGCCAAATTGGTGTGGCAGCGGACTGTAAACCCGTGGCTCTTTGAGCATGTAGGTTCGACTCCTACCCGTTGCATAATTTCAGAAGGAGCATGGTGTCAACGGCGAACACGGCTGCCTCCAAAACAGCTAATCCCGGTTCGAGTCCGGGTGCTCCTGCCAAAAGTTGTCCCATCAAATAATTTTCGCGGAGGGTTAACCCTAACTGGCAAGGGCGTGGTCTTGAAAACCACCGCGCGCGTGCGCTTGAGAGTTCAAATCTCTCACCCTCCGCCAAGTAAGGCATGAGGGATGAGGGCGGAGGGATGAAAGATAACCATTGATTCATTTCATCATCGGGTCATTGACTCATTGCCTGATTAAATCAATGAATCAATGAGCCGATGAGTCAATGATGAAATGTTTTTTCATCCCGCATCCCTCCGCCCTCAACCCCAATTTGAATCCGTAGCTCAGTGGAATAAGAGCGCGACCCTGCGGAGGTCGAGGTCGCACGTTCGAGTCGTGCCGGATTCATCAGCTTCATCGTGTGCGACGCATGGCACGCGATACTTGCCGACGTAGCCCAACGGTAGAGGCGCTAGTCTTAGGAACTAGCCAGTGAGAGTTCAAATCTCTCCGTCGGCATCAATGTTTGGTCGTCTGTATCAAAGTTTCATTCTGGAGTGGCGAAATGGCAAACGCACAACACTGAGACTGTTGCGAGCACGGACGCTCGTTGTGGGTTCGAGTCCCACCTCCAGAACCATTGTCGGGAGCGCATCGGTATCGGCAGACACTCTCTTGGGAGATGCGGGGCGTTGGGCAAGTTGGTCTAAGCCGCCTGATTTTCAATCAGGAGAACGCGAGTTCAAATCTCGCACGCCCTACCAAAAATTTTACTGGCGTTAAGTTTTCATCTCGTCGAGCTTTCGCGCGTTGGTCGTAGCTCAATGGCAGAGCACTGCACTGTGAATGCAGCCGTTGCGGGTTCGAGTCCCGCCGACCGACCTTTCCGTTACGACTCTTGATTGTGGGGCGTTGGGCAAGTTTGGTTAAAGCCGCCCGGTTCTCAGCCGGGAGCATCACAGGTTCAAATCCTGTACGCCCTGTTTCGCGTTCGCATGGGGCTGTAGCTCAACGGGCAGAGCACACGGTTGTCAACCGTGAGGCAACGAGTTCGAGTCTCGTCAGTCCCGTCACAAACTCGACGGACGATGCACGTCTTGTGCGTCTCGTCGCTTCTTCTGCGTCAGTAGCCAAACGGGTCAAAGCGCCTGCCTCTTAAGCAGGGAATTCAGGGTTCGAGTCCCTGCTGACGCAAATTTTCTGGGTGTAGCCTAGAGACTCAGGCACCTGCCTTGGGAGCAGGACGACGAAGGTTCGATTCCTTCCACCCAGACCACTTTCGCATCGTTGGTCTAGCACGGTCGAAGACACGGCGTTGCCAGCGCCGAGACACCGGTTCAAATCCGGTACGATGCTCCAAAACTCCCCGACGCGCCCCTATAGCTCAGCGGAACAAGAGCGGCTGCCTTCGGAGCAGTTGGTCGGGAGTTCAAATCTCTCTAGGGGCTTTTCTTCTAAACATCAGCGGGAGTGATGTAAACGGCTAACATCCGAGGCTTCCAATCTCGGTCTGAGGGTTCAATTCCCTTCTCCCGTTCTCGTCGGTTCGTCTCCCATTCAGATGTATGTGCCGCATAAGTACGGGCGCGTGCGTAGCCAAGTGGTAAGGCGACGGTCTGCAAAACCGTCCAACGCGAGTTCGATTCTCGCCGTGCGCTCCAAATTTTGACCCGCGCGTCGCTCACACAAGCGACGCCGCACAGTTTTGCTCCCCGCAACCTAAAAGAGAGGTGCCGGATATGTCGTCTCACGAACCCCGCAACATTCAACGCTTAAATCAAAGGGCGCGCGATGCACGTCGGCGCGGTCGTATCAGGCGCAGACTCAAATTCGCCGCACGCGAGAAAGGCGGTCGGCTCGCGCGTGAACGTGAAGAGAACCGCGCCGTTTCTGATTCAACAAAACAGACTCGATGATTTCTCTAACCCTCGACTGAGCTTCGCATGAGTTTTCAAACGGAGTCTGTGATGAAAATGTTTTTTGAACGGGTCTAACAGCGAGTGGCGACTGCGCCCGCAGTCTCCTCACACCACTCGCACTTCCAACTGTCTACGCGCTTTTGTCGGACATGAAAGGCGCGCACGCGAATCGTTAAATTAAACATGAAAGGAGGCGTGGAGGGCGATGGCACTCATGGGTCGTGTTTTGCTTCTGAATTTTTCTTATGAGCCGCTCGGCACAGTGGGCGTCGCGCGTGCGATGTGCTTGAGTTTGCGCGGCGCGGTGTCGGTTGAAGAGTACGAAGCGGGTCGCGTGCTTCGTTCGCCGCGCGCGGAGTTTCGCGTGCCGAGCGTCATCCGCCTGCGCTCTTACGTCAACGTCCGTCGCCGCCGACAGGCCGCAGGCATGAAGCGCATGCGCGTCTTTATCCGCGACAAGTTCACTTGCCAGTATTGCGGCAAGCGGAAGAACGCCTGCGAACTGACGCTCGACCACATCACGCCGCGTTCACAACGCGGACAATCGACGCCGGAAAATCTCGTCGCCGCGTGCGTCGCATGCAACAACCGCAAGGGCAACCGCACTCCCGAAGAGGCGCGCATGCCGCTCCTCACAGCGCAGAGCAAGCTCGCCGTCGGCCTCGACCTCGTTATGCTCTGCCACTACGCGGAGAGTCGCCCCGAATGGCGCAAGTATCTGTTCGTCGAAACGACGGAGACAGTCGAACACAGAAAGACGGCCTGAGCAGAGAGAGAAAGAGAGAACGGTTAAAACCTCCTTCGCTTTCTCTCTCCGCTACGGTTTCGCACACCTTTTCTCATGCGCTCTGCGGTCGGATAGCTGAGACGGATTAGCGTCGCCCTGAAGAGGCGAAGAGAGTGGTTCGATACCACTTCCGACCGTCAACACTTCAACATTCCAACGTCCGTTGATGCTTCAACGCTTAGGTTTTGTAAATTTTCGAGCCGGTTAACTCAGTCAGGCCAGAGCGCCTGTCTTACACACAGGATGTCGAAGGTTCAAATCCTTCATCGGCTATCAACTTCGCGGGGCGTACCTCAAACCGGCAGAACGTAACTGATGCGGTTCGTTGAGGCCGGAAGTTCTCAGGCTTCCCGCCCCGTCCAAAAATCTCGTCGGCGACGTAGCTCTAAATGGCAGAGCGGCTGTCTCGTAAACAGCGGGTTGGGAGTTCAAATCTCTCCGTCGCCTTTCGCGCATTCGGGTCTGTAACTCAGTTGGAAGAGTGCTTGTCTTCTAAACAAGTCAGCGCAGGTTCGAGTCCTGTCAGACCCTCTCGTCTTCCGGCATCGCTTCGCGCCGGGACATCGCTGCGGAGTAGCTCAGACAGGAGAGAGCAGTGGTCTCATAAACCACAGGTCGCGGGTTCGAATCCCGCCTCCGCAATCAGACGCGTCCATCGTCGATGGTAAATCGTCAAGAGATAAAAAGCGTTCCGTCTACTCACGATTGACGATTCATGCTGAACGACTCAAGGGCTGGTGATGTAACAGTAGCATAGTAGTCCTGCAAACTACTTGTGAGGGTGCAACTCCCTCTCAGTCCACCAAATTTTCGTCCGGCGACGAAACTTTCATTACGGCGGTGTAGCTCAATTGGCGTGAGAGCGCCGGTCTTGTAAACCGGGGGTTAAGGGTTCGACTCCCTTCATCGCCTTCATTTCACAATCACAACGTTCCGACTCACAATCACGACGTTTCGACACGACGCGTCTCACACAACTCGAAGCGGGAAGAGGAAGTCCACAGCAGAGTCTCATAAGCTCAGCCGCGCCGGAGCGTTACCGGCTCCCGCAACCAACTTCCGGTCGTCATCCTCCGCACTCGATGAAAATTTACTGGCGGGTAGCTTAATGGTAAAGCGTCTGACTGTTAATCAGAAGGATGTCGGTTCGACTCCGACCCTGTCAGCCAATTCGTGACCCTTGCGGGGTCGAAGCTCTAGCGGCAGAGCGTTGGACTTTTAATCCAAAAGGTGAGAGTTCGAGCCTCTCCGACCCTATCGCATCCCATCTGCCGACACAAAACTCCGATTCGGCTTACGGCAACGTAGAGCGGTGTAGCTCAAGAGTAGAGCACGCGATTGATAATCGCGCGACGCAGGTGCGATTCCTGCCGCCGCTATCGCTTCTTTGACGGGACGTAGCTCAAGGGCAGAGCATCTGCGCGACATGCAGAAGGTTGTAGATTCAAATTCTACCGTCCCGATTTAGCTCCGCTTCTCCGGCGAACGATTTCCACGCCTTCGACGACCGGACAAAATCCTCTCCATCCGCCGACGGCGTTTGAAGCAGAAGCTTCTCGAATTTTTGCGGGATGGTGTAACTGGAAACACGCCGGACTTTGAATTCGGAGATTGAAGGTTCGACCCCTTCTCCCGCAGCCAACTTCCCGCCTCGACGCTTTCGCTTCGACGCTTTTCACAAGGCAATTCCCGTCGGTCGCAACGGCGCGTGCGCGTGCGTCACTTGTGTCTGAGACGACAGTGGTTGTTGCATATCTCTATCCGTCTGCGATTCGGTCGTGGGCAATTTCCTGAGCACCATCATGCTGGCGACACAGTGGATTTTGCGGTAGCGACCTGTGCGGAGAAGTTCGTTAACGAATGCCTGAACACCGGGGAAGTAAGCGGCGTAGTCGTGGAAAGCGACCAGACCATCCGGCACAATCCACCGCTCGAAGTGATAAAAGTCCTGCGAGACGCTTGCGTAATCGTGCAAGCCGTCAATCAACAGAAGACTGATGGGACGCTCCCAAGCGACTTCGACAGAACGCTTCTGGATGATTTCCACCAACGCACTCAAACCCGCCTTCTGCATGTTGCGTTTGAATTTTTCGAGCGTGGGCGGATGCTTGTCGATGCGTTGGTCGAGCGCACCGACGCGCCCGTCGTGCGGGTCGATGGAATAGACACGCGCGGCGGGAGCGACGACGCGTGCGACGCTCGCCAGCACGGTCGTCGCACGCCCGCAGAAGCTCCCCACCTCAACCAACGCATGCGGCGCGGGCAGCGAGCCGAGCGCACGCGAAGCGGCGGCGATGAGAAGGTCTGCCTCCGCCTCGTCGAGCCATCCTTCAACCTTCTTCATCTGCGCGATAATCGGCGCGTTGAGCAGCAACGCGGGCGCGTCCTCGTCCGTCGCTTCGAGCGATGCGGCGGCGACAACGGCGTCGCGTCTTTCGTAATGGTTAGAGCGTGTGCGGATGTGTCTGCGGAGTCGGTCGTCATACTCTCGCGGGACGGGGTGCATCCAGAAAGCATCGCGGCGCGTGAAGGCCGTGTTGAGTTGTTGGAGCGAATAGCGAACGCGATATTTAACGTAATCGTAACTCGACGGATTGGCCGTGATGCGGTAGCCGAGCAGGGCGACGAGCGTCGGGAAAACTATCTCTTCGGTCGCCCAGATTTGCGAGCGTTGCATGATGTCTTGAAATTGCGTGTCGTCAGCAAAGAGACGCAGGAGGTCGCGTGCGGCGTCCGCCGTGAAGACGGTTGAAGGCCAGAAAGTCCAGTGCACAAACTTTCTTTCGCCGTCCTCGAAGCGCCGCAAAAACGGACGCCATAAATCAATCTCCTTCAACGCCTGCACGGCGGGCGCGACCCTCGTCCCGCGCGGCTGCACGGCGGGCGCATTGCCGAGCATCCCGACATCCGACTGATGCGCCAGCAATTCCGCGAGGCGTTGCGAATAGCCGGAGCGCAACGCGAGTTGGTCGGAATCGACGATGGTTAGCGTGTCGAATGAGAAGTTGTCGAGAGCAAAGCGCATCGTGTCGAGCGCGAAATCGTGAAGCCATCCCCAACGCATCGGGTGCGGGTTCGGATGAACGGTCGCGCCGTATTGCGCGTAGGGGAAATTGTGTTTGAGGAGTTCGGCGTCGTTGCCGCCGTTGTAGAGAATGATGGCGGAAGACGGGTCGTGATAACGTAGGTTACGCACTAAATCAACGATGCATTCCTGCTTTTCATGTACCAGACAGGCGTAGATATTCCGCACGGTTCGAGCCTCGCTTCGTTCGATAAGATTGTCGAGAGGATGCGTGTCATTCGTCTCTGCCGGGCGCGTGTCGTTGACGACCACCGCCGCCGCTGTATCAACCACTGGCATCGCATCAACCGCCGACTGTGCAGGATGATAGAACCTCCAATCGTCTCCGAGTAGACGACGGATTTGCTCGACGGGAAACGTCTGCCAGTATGCGCCGGCGGTCTGTTTAGGGCTGACGTTGTTTTCGTGAACCAGCCCGACGTGAAAGGTCGCATCTTCGAGCACCTTGAGGCGCTTGGCGCGGTTGCTCCACATGAAGCGCGCGTCTTCGCCGACATCAATGTCGGGGAAACGGTTCGTCTTCCAGAAGGCGCGCGTGTAACACAGGGTGCTGCCCGACAGCCACGGTTTCTGGTTCGACGGATAACTGTAACGCCATGCCCGCTCGCTCACCGCCTCGTAGAACAACAACGTGTTGATGCCGCACACGTCCGCGTGCCCGCGCAGTAGCGCCCGCACCTGATAACTCAAACGATGCGGCGCATGCCAATCGTCGTCGTCCCAATGCGCGATGAGTTGGCCGCGCGCACGCTCGCACGCGAGATTGCGCTTCGCACCGACCGTCAATCTTTCAGGCAAACGAATGTAGACAATGCGCTCGTCGTCTGGAATCAAATCGGCGACCGCATCCGTGCCGTCGTCAACGATGATTAACTCTTTGTTGGCGTAGTCTTGCCGCAGGAAATATCGAATCGACTGCGGCACGAATCGCCGACGGTTGGCTGTCGGCATGATGCAGGAGATGAGCGACATAGAGACCGTATGCGCGCGACGAATGAGGACAATCGTGCTTGATAAGGAACAGGTTTGATGTCGGTGTCGAGGTTCAAATATGTGCGCGTAGAAAAGCGCACGGACACGGGCGAAGTTACCGAAAAACCGTAGGAAACGGCGGATTTATACCCCTTCGCCGACGCGATTGTCAACGAAATCAATCCGCGTCTCGCACGTTGAATCCCGAGCGGCGCGTCTGTCGAATTCGGTGAGTCGCGCGGAAGTTCGACGGCCTCAACTCCGACGCCAACATCCTTGCTCCGGTAGCCGCTTCGCCCATGTTGTGTTATATGAAATGCGTGCACGCGACGAGAACGCGTGCGAGAATCCTATAACAGATTTTGCGATGGCGACCACGCCATTTTCAAACAACACATCCGCGCTTTTCGTCGCGCCGGACAGAAAACGACATGAAGCACAAAAACCACCCCAACCTGCCCACACGCGATTCACGCCGCCGTTTTACGAAGGCGGTCGCCTCGGCATTCGTCGCCGCGCCGCTCGCCGCTACGGCGTCTTCCATTCACGACGGCAACGCACAACAGAAACCGCCCGCCGCCGCCACCACTAACAAGCAAGCGCCCGCGCCGCCCAACCCGCAACCGACGCCGACGCCCGCGCCCGCGAAGCCTTCGCCCGCCGCCGAAGCTTATGCGGAGGTCTTACGCGTGCGTTTCAAAGAGCAACTCTCGCCGGACGAGTTGACGCGCATCACGCGCGACCTCGACGGCTACGTACGCACCAATGAGCGTCTGCGCGCCTTCAAGTTGAAGAACGCCGACGAGCCGGATTTCATCTTTATCGCCTAAACACTTTTCATCCCTGTCGCCCTGCGGCGACCACTACATCAAAGGGTTTTCCATGCTCACAGACGACACTTTCTTTTTATCCGTCACCGAACTCGCCGCGCAGATTCGCGCGCGACGCATCTCGCCTGTGGAACTCGCCGAAGGGTATCTCGAACGCTTAAAGCGTTTCGGCGCGCAACTCGGTGCGGTCGCCACCATCATGCGCGAGACGGCTTTGCGCGAAGCGCGTGCGGCTGAGCGCGAGATACGCGCGGGACGTTATCGCGGCGTGCTCCACGGCATCCCTTATGGCTTGAAAGATTTGGTCGCCACGCGCGAGGCGAACACGACGTGGGGCGCTGCGCCTTACAAAGACCAACGCTTCGACTACGACGCCACCATCGTAGGCCGTCTGCGCGAGGCGGGCGCGGTGCTCGTCGCCAAATTAGCGATGATTGAACTGGCGGGCGGCATGGGTTACAACCAGGCCGACGCAAGTCTGACGGGCGCGTGTCGTACTCCGTGGAACAGAGATTTTTGGAGCGGCGGTTCGTCTTCGGGGCCGGGTTCGGCGGTCGCTGCCGGACTCGTCGGCTTCGCCATCGGTTCGGAAACTTCCGGTTCGATTATCACTCCGGCGGCCTTCTGCGGCGTGTCGGGTTTGAGGCCGACGTACGGCGCGGTGTCGCGTCATGGCGCGATGGCTCTCTGTTGGACGCTCGATAAACTGGGACCGATGTGTCGTTCGGCGGAAGATTGCGCTTACGTTCTCGCGGCCATCGCGGGCGAAGACCCGCTCGACCCGACCTCGCGCCCGTTCCAATTTCGTTATCCTCCGGCGCGAACGCCTGCGCGTCGCCGACAGATGCGCGTCGCAGTGATGAAGGATTCCTACGAGAAAGCGCAACCCGAAGTGCGCGAGAATTTTTTGCGTTCGCTCGACGTGTTGAAAAAATTCGCGCGCGTTGAGATGGACGTGAAGATGCCGGATTTTCCGTATGGCCCGGCGGTCGGGACGATTGTGGACGCGGAGGGCGCGAGCGCGTTTCGCGAACTCATCGAATCGGGACGCGTGCGCGAACTCGCGTCGCCCGAAGGACGCGTGGGTGGTTATTCGTCGCTCATGGTTTCGGCGGTCGATTATCTTCACGCGATGCGGATGCGTGTGCCCATGCGACGTGCTTGGAACGGGATGTGGAAGAAGCACGACCTCCTCGTCGCCCCTTCGCGCGCCACCGTCTCTTATCCGATTGATAAAACTTTCGACCAGGCGTATCCCGGCATCGGTGCAATGTCGCCCATCGGCGCGAGCAATCTCGTCGGCGTGCCCGCCATCTCCGTCCCCAACGGCTTCGGCCAACACAATCTCCCGACCGGAATCCAATTCATCGGCGCGGCGTGGAACGAAGCATTACTCGTTGACGTTGCTGTCAGGTTTCAACAGGCGACCGACTGGCACAAACGACGACCAGCTATGCCCGCTTCCTGACATAACACTGTGTACGTTAGCCGACATAACGACTTCAACCGTCGCATCATCTTTGAAACTTTTTGGCATCCTGAGATGCATCGCTTGAAGTTTGAAAATCATCGTGCTGAAGCATGAGAAGGCTTTAGTCTGAGAAGCATCACACCTGTCGTCTTTTTGCTGCGCTCATGAAGTTGAAGCGGTTCATTCTTTCAAAATACACACGCTTTCTTCGCAAAAGTTTCGCGTTCATCCTCCCGCGTTAATTCCGCGTTTGCAGCCTATTTTTCGCCTATTTCTGTGCAACCCTTTGCGTTGCGAAGTAATCCAAAACTTCTCATTCGTGCAAACTGAAACCGCAACGGTTTCAAAAGACCTGTAGCCAACCCAGTGGCACAGTTGTTGTTAGTACGACATGAGCCGGACAGCTTCTCTCTCTCATCGCCACCGTCGCCAGCCTCGCGAATCTGGCGTAGGCAAAACAGATTAAATTTATCAGCGCGGTCGGGATGAGATGTGGAACTTTGTGCGGAGGCTTTCGCAGAGCCAAACTTGTAATTTTTCAATTCGCTCGGAGGATATATAACATGCGTAAACTTATCATGCTGGTGGCTATCATCGCCTGCACGGCGCTGACCGCCACCGCGCAGACAACCACGTCGGACGACTACGACAAGGTTAACTTCTTCGCTGGTTTCTCACACAATCGTGTCGACACTGGCCTTGATTCCAACGAAGATCCCGAATTCGACGACATCGTTGATGAACGCGAAGGCTACAACGGCTTCAACACTTCCGTTACTGGAAACTTGAGCCGCTACGTCGGCCTGAAAGGCGACTATTCGTTCCACCGCAACACGCAGAACTTCAACGAGTTTCTGCCCGGCTTTGAGATTAAGACCGACCTGCACAACTTCGTCGGCGGCGTGCAGATTAAAGACAACTCGAAGGAGCGCAAAGTCAAACCGTTCGCACACCTGATGGCGGGCGTCGCGCACGTCAAATTCAACATCAGCGGCATCTCGCAGGCGGATTTGGACGACCTCGACATCAATGATACCGAGACCGGTTTCGCCGGAATCGTCGGCGGTGGTATTGACTTCCGCATCAACGACCGTCTCGACTTCCGCGCCGTTCAGTTCGACTACAACCCGACGCGCCTCGACGACCAGACGCAGCACAACTTCCGCATCGGCATCGGCATCGTCATCAAGTAAGTTTCGATGCGCCAAAAACGAAGCACTAACAAAACTGCCCGCACTCTATAGAGTGCGGGCAGTTTTTCTTCGTGTCGGAATCTCAATCGGAGCGTATTCGATTCGTCGGACAGACGCCACAGCGAATGCGCGCCGTGCTTATCGACGCATCTCTAACAGACGCGGCAAGTCGAGCATTAACGCCACCGTGCCGTCGCGCAGTTCGGTCGCTCCGCTCACACCGCGCCAACGCGTCGCATGTCGTCCGAGCGTCCGCACCAGCACTTCCCTCTCGCCTTCGAGTTCATCAACCGCCACCGCCGCGTGCTCCATCTTGCCGTCTTCGCGCTCGTCGGTTTTGCGTCGTGCGATGCGCGAGATGATGTATGGAATTTGCTCCCGCCGGACGGCGATGTCACTTTCATCGTCAACGGCTTCGTCGTGTTCCGCGACCGACGAAGAAGCGTCTTCGTGTTCGAGCAATCGACGCATCTGCACAAGCGGCACCGACTCGCCGCGCCAATGGACAGACGCCGTGCCGTTCGCCCTCTCCATCTCTGACAACGCAACGACGCCCGCGTCTACGACGTGGCGCGCATCGACGCAATAGCGTTGACCCGCCGCACGAACGAGCCACGCGGGCACCAGCGCCAGCGTCGTCGGCAGATGCATCTCGAAGGTCGTCCCGTGTCCCTTGCGGCTCGACACGCGAAGTTCGCCACCGAATTGTTCCACTGCATGTTCGACCACTTCGAGGCCGACGCCGCGACCCGAAACAGACGAAAGCTCTCCGGCAGTCGTGAAGCCCGGACGAAAGATGAGACGCAACGACAGTTGCTCGTTGACGTGCGCGTCGGGCGCGACCAATCCTTGCGCGATGGCGACGCGTGCGATTTGTTCAGGGTCGAGGCCGCGCCCGTCGTCCGCGACGCGAATTCTCACTCGATTCCCCTCGGCGGTCGCTTCGAGACGAACACGACCCTTCACAACTTTGCCCGCCCTCTCGCGTTCGGCGGGCGGCTCGACGCCATGGTCAACGGCATTACGCAAAAGATGTAGAAGCGGGTCGGCAATCGCGTCGGCGAGCGATTTATCAATCCGCACTTCGCCGCCCGCAATGTCAAAATCCACATCTTTTCCGGCGGCTCGCGCCACGCTCCTGCCCGCGCGCACCGCCCGCTCAAGCGTCCGTTCCAGAGTGACCATTCGCAGGTTGATGAGACTCTCTTCGAGTTCAAAGAAGCGTCGGCGGATGCGCGCGGCGCGAGTCTCCGTCGCCGCTTTTTCGACGTTTGCGTCGCCATCCGAGGCGACCGTCGCTTGGTCGAGCATGGCAATCGTGTCGGTAAAAAGTTCGTGCGTCGAAGAGATTATTTCGTCCAATACATCGAGCGGCACGCGCACCACATGCATCGACAGAGACGAGGCCGCAGACGTGAGCGTCGCCGCCGTCTCAGGCGACTCGTCCGCGCGTGTTTCTGTCGCGGGGTCAATCCCTTCGCCTGTCTCGTTGTGGCCCGCGCGTGCTTCTTCGTCCGCGTCGCGCGCCGTCGCTCCGGCGTCAGCCGCTTCGCGCGTCGGCTCGACAACAAGCGTCGCGCCAAACGGAGCGACGCGCGCCGCGACCTCCGAGCGTGGCTCCACGGCGGCATAGAGGATGCGAAAATTTACGCGGTCGAACGCGCCCGCCTGCATGCCGGGCAACGTCGAAATAACTTCGCCGCCCTCTGCGAGCGCGTCGCTCAGGTTGCGAAACTGCTCGTCGAAAGTGTCGAGGCCGAAATCCACGGCGACGATGAACAGGCGCGCGCCCTCACCGACCGCTTCGCGTAGACGCTGCAACTCGTATTCGCTCAGAATGTCTTTAATCTCTGCGGGCAGAGCGGCGAGCGCGCGTCGGAGAGTTTCGTCGGTTGAAAGCGCAGACGGCGATGCGTGGGGAGGTTGCTGTTGTGATGTCGCGGCGGAGGCCAGTCCGCGCAGGCGTTGGATGAGAGTTTGGGGAATCGCGACCGCTTGCGGCTCGCGGCGCGCCACGGCATTTAAGCCTTCGGCGAGCACCTGCACCGCATCTTCAAACGCATCGAGCGCCGATGCATCAACCGCCACGCGTCCCATCCGCACGGCGTCGAGCAGCGACTCGAACTCATGTGCGATTTCGCTCGTCGCGTCGAGTCCGGCAGCAGCCGCAGAGCCCTTGATGGTATGAATGTGTCGAAAGATGCGACCGACCAATTCGCGTCGCGCGCGTCCCTCCGCGTGGCGTGCGCGTAACGTCTTGATGTCGCCGAACAGCACTTCGATGAGGTCTTCGGCTTCGGCGAGAAATTCTTGCAGCAGTTGTTCGTCCATAACAGACAGAGGCTAGGGGTTAGAGGTCGGAGGTTAGTTAAAAGACAGTTTTACTAATCTCTGACCTCTGACCTCCGGCCTCTCTTTTATGCTGATGCGACGCTCTGGTCGTCGTCTTCCGAGGGTTCGTCGGCGTCTTCGTGTGTGTCGGTATCGGTTTGCGGTCGTTCGCGGTCGAGGTCGCGTTTGATGGCGTCGAGGATGCCGTTGATAAACTGCGTCGCTTCGTAGGTGGAAAAGCGGCGCGCAATCTCCAACGCTTCGTTGATGGAGACGGTGCGGGGCGTCGCTTCATGAAGGAACTCGTAGACGGCGAGACGCAGGACATTGCGGTCAACGACGGCCATGCGCGAGATGCGCCAGTGTTCGGCGCGCGAGCGAATTCGCTCGTCGAGTTCTTGAAGATGCGCGAGCGCGCCCACGGCGAGTCGCGTCGCAAACTCGCGCGCCGCTTCGTCCAAGTCCGCGTCGCCAAGTTCGCTCCAGTAATCGCGCACCAACTCGTCGGCACGTGCCGTACCCAACACATCAGCCGCAAAGAGCATTTGCAAGGCGCATTCACGCGCCTTACGCCGGGAACCCATAAGCCTCGTTAAAATTGCGGAATGCGGAATGCGGATTTCGGATTGGAAGAATTTTATTCCGCAATCCGCAATCTGCAATCGTCATTTCGTAAACGCTTCCTTATAAAGATTAACCAATTCGACAGCCGACATGGCGGCCTCAAAACCCTTGTTGCCCACTTTGACTCCCGCGCGGTCAATCGCCTGTTCGAGCGTGTCCGCCGTGACGATGCCAAACAGGACGGGCACGCCTGTCTCCATCCCCGCTTGCGCGATGCCTTTGGCGGCTTCGCCCGCGACGTATTCAAAATGGGGCGTCTGCCCGCGAATCACCGTGCCGAGACAGATAACGGCGTCGAAGCGTCCCGACCCCGCCACCTTACGCGCCGTCAGAGGAATCTCGAACGACCCCGGCACTTTGAAGTGCTCCACCGCCGACGCGTCAGCACCGAGACGTTCCAGCGCATCGAGCGCGCCTTCGACGAGCCGCGCCGTCAGAAAATCGTTCCAACGGCTCGACACAATCGCAAAGCGAAAGCCTTCCGCGTTCAAGCGCCCCTGATGAGTGACAGAAGGTTGCAAACCGAAACCACTCCGAATCGTTTTGGGAATTAAGTCAACAGCAGTATAGGTGAAGCGAACGACGAGTGACAAGCGACCACGAAGAATTGCGAAATGGGGATTTCGGATTGCGGATTAAAAACAGTAGACAGCAGCCATTAGCCCGTTGTTAGCATGAAAAACTGTTGATTGTTTTCTTGCTAACTACTGCTTTCTGCTTATTTTCCTTGAAAAACTGGCGGGCGTTTTTCGAGAAAGGCGCGTGTGCCTTCGCGTACGTCTTCGGTCGAAAAGAGGCGGCTAAAGAGTTCGGCTTCGAGCGCGAGTCCTTCGTCGAGCGGGAGACGCGCGCCCCGCGTGACGGCTTCGAGACAGGCACGGACGGCGAGCGGTGCTTGCGCTGCGACCGCCGCTGCGAAGGCTTCCGCTTCCGCCAAAACCTCAGCAGACGCGACGACACGATTGACGAGTCCGGCGCGCAACGCTTCGTCCGCCGTTATCGACTCGCCCGCCAGCATCGACGCGAGCGCACGCCCCGTGCCGACGGCGCGTGCGAGTCTCTGTGTGCCGCCATAGGCGGGAATCATGCCGAGTTTTGTTTCGGGCAGACGAAACAGAGCATCGTCGGAAGCGACGCGTAGATGACATGCGAGCGCGAGTTCACAACCTCCGCCCAACGCCATTCCGCGCACGGCGGCAATCACAGGCACACGACACATCTCGACGAGTTCGCACACGCGCTGCCCGCGTTCGGAAGCACGCCGCGCTGCCGCCTCTCCGTCGAGCGCGGCGAGTTCCGCGATGTCGGTGCCTGCGCTAAAAGCCTCTGTGCCCGCGCCCGTGAGGATGACGGCGCGGAGGTCTTGCCGTGCGTCAATCTCCGCGAACAGTGTGGCGAGTCGCTCAAGCATCTCGCGCGTCAGCGCGTTGCGCTTCTCCGGCCTGTTCAGACAGACGTAAGCCAGCCCGCCGCGTTGCTCGAAGATGATTGCTGTTTCCGTAGTCAAGCGTGTGCGTTTTTATGCGAAGCGGCTCGCGGGAACTTCAAAATTGTAAGACTCGCCGTGGCTCAGGTATTTCACGCGCTCGGCAAAACCGGCGGCCTCGACAGCTTTTTTGAAATCCTCAAGCGGCGACTTAAAGACTTCATAGTCGTTGTAGTGAATCGGGATAACTTCGCGTGGGTTGATGATGCGAATCGCTTCCACGCCCTGTTCGGCATCCATCGTCAGGAGGATTCCCATAATCTGCGTGCCGCCGAGATGAAAGAGCGCGAGGTCGATGTCGGGATAACGCTTGGGTATTTCATGGAGGTCGTCGTGGACGAGCGTGTCGCCAGTGATGTAGAGACGAAGGCCGATGCGCTCCTGCGCGTTCTGGAATTCGAGCATGCTGCCCATGACGGGCGGGAGGAATTTATCGACGATGGCGGGGCCGTGTTTGCCCGGCATCGAGGTGATACGCACACGCGCGTCGCCCTTCTGAACCACAACGGCGTCCCATGTGTCGAGGGCGATGGGCGCGGTGAATCCTTTGCCGCTTAGTTCGCCTGCCGCGTGCTCGGTGGTGATGATGGGCAGGTCTTTTTGCAGACGTTCCTCGGCGATGCGGTCGAAGTGGTCGCCGTGATAGTGCGACAGGACGCAGAAATCGAGCGGCGGCAATTGTTCAATCTCTAACGCGGGATTGGTCAGGCGTTCCGCCGTCAAACCGTAGCCGAGATGGACGTGGTCGCCCGCGTGGAGAAAGTTGGGGTCGGTCAGGATGGTGAACCCCGCATAACGCAGGATGACCGTCGCCGTGCCGACGAAGAAAATCGAACCGCTGGCGAAGTCTTGTATCGCGCCCGTCGTCGCAGCGGCAGAAGGAGCGAGCACCAACTGTTTTTCTTTACTCATAAACCCTCCCATGTTCAATTACGGATTGCGGAATGCGGATTACGAATTGAAAGACCACGCCCTCGCCTGTTCGTGTCTTCGGCTTTGTCACGGCTTTGGAATCCGCATTCCGAAATCCGCAATCCGCAATTCCCTTAGACGAGATTCATCGGCGTCGGGTTCTTAGGGTCTTTGGTGTAGTCGTAGAAGCCGCGACCGGATTTGCGACCGTAGAGGCCAGCCAAGACCATGCGCTTGAGCAGCGGCGGCGACGCGAAACGTTTTTCGCGGAATTCGTTGAACATGATTTCGGCGATGTAGTAAGTGGTGTCGAGGCCGACGAAATCGCCGAGCGTAAACGGCCCCATCGGATAGCCGCAGCCGAGTCGCATCGCGTTATCAATATCGACGATGGAGCCGACGCCCTCTTCGAGCGCACGGATAGCGTCCAGCATGTATGGGACAAGCAGACGATTGACGATGAAGCCCGTCTTGTCGCTCGCGCGGACGGGAACCTTGCCGAGACGTTTGCCGAAATCCACGGCCTGTTCATAGACGGCTTCGTCCGTGAGAATCGTCCGCACGACTTCGACGAGTTTCATAATCGGTACGGGATTGAAGAAATGCAGACCGATGAAACGTTGCTGACGTTCGGCTGATGTCGCGGTCATCATCTCGGTGATTGAGAGCGAAGAGGTGTTCGACGCGAAGATGGTTTCGGGTTTGCAGAGCGCGTCGAGTTGTTGATATGTCTCGCGTTTGGTGTCGAGGTTTTCGATAATCGCTTCGATGATGATGTCGCAATCGGCGAGGTCTTCAAACTTCGTCGTGCCCTTGAGACGACCGCGAATCTCCGTCTGCTGTTCGCCTGTAATCGTTCCCTTCTCAGCAAATTTGGCGAGCGACTTATCGATTCCGGCAAAGCCTCGCTCGCATAATTGGTCGGACACTTCGCGTACCACGACATCGAATCCTGCGGTGGCCGCCGTCTGCGCTATTCCTGAACCCATTAGACCGCAACCGAGTACACCTACTTTTTTAATCTCCATCACTGTTTTTGCTTCTCCTGTTTGATTTAATGAAAAGTTGAAAATGAAAAATGTCAAAAGTAGAAACTAGAAAGCGCCTGATATTCGCGTCGCATTACATCACGCCGCATCGCTTGGCGTTGATTTGCGTCGCTTCGCTTTCGTCCGTTTCTTGCTTCTTTAATTTTTCATTTTAACTTTTTAATTCCCTGTCTCCTTGCTCCGTGTTTCAGACTCCGGCGCTGTTGACGGCGCGGGCATCGTTTTGGGCGGGTCGGGCATTTGGATGTCGTAGTTCTCACCCTCTGCGCCAACCCACTGACGGAAACGCTCTTGCCACGCCTTGAAATCTTCTACCAGTTGATTCGCCTCGGCGATGCGTTCCGTCTTCGGCGCGTCGTCGCGTTGCGGTTCGGACGAGAAAACGTCGCGCGCACGTGCGAGCATGACTTTTAAGTCGGTGCGTAGAACGTCGGATTGCGGGTCGAGGCCGGGCGTTTCGTCGAGAGTCTTAATCGCGGGGTTCGCCGCATCCTTATCGCCTTGCAGGGTTGCGGCAAACGCCTGTTGGCCTTGATTGATGGCGCGACGATAAGCGTCAGAATCGGGTGCGCCGCCCGTCAACAGATGCTCGAACGCGCCCGCGAGTGTCGGCGTCGGTTCCTTGAGATTGCGCCACACCGACATGAAACTGGCGACTATCAACACAAGCACCGCGACCTGCAAAACGCGCCACGCCAGTGCGATTCGCTCGCCCTCTTCGGGTCGCTTGTAGTCGATAAAGAGCGCAAGCACGGCGCCCGCGACGAGGCCGCCGAGGTGCGCCGCGTTGTTGATGAAAGGAATCGTGTAGCCGATAAAAAGATTGATGAGAATGGTGGGCAGCAGTCCGGTTCCGAAGGCGCGTTTGAAGCCGTCGGGCAGTTCGTGTCGAAACTTGATGCCGAAGACGAACATCACGCCGACGAGTCCGAACAACGCGCCCGACGCTCCCGCCGAAGGGCCACCACCGCCGCGAAAGAGGAAGTGGCCGAGAAAGGTGTCGTCGCTCATTTGATACATCGACGTGAAATAACTGGCGGCGACGCCCGCCGCGCCCGTCACCATCCAGAAGACGACGAACTTCGCCGAGCCGTAGAGTTTTTCCACGTAAGGGCCGAGCACGAACAGGCTGTACATATTCACCAGCAGGTGAATCCAGCCGATGTGCATGAAGACAGGCGTGATGAAACGCCACCACTCGCCCATGTCAATCGACGCCTTGAAACTCGCGCCGTAGGCAATCAAAACTTGCGGATTCTCAGAACCGCCCGCCGCCGTCAGTATGAGAAAGACGAAGATGTTGACGCTGAGAATGATAAGGGTGAAAGTGGCGGGACGCGAGATGATGGCACGCATGAAGCGCACCATCTCCGGGTCGTGGACGACTCGACGCTCGTCCGTCTCGTTGTCTGCGTTCGACGCCGGGGCGGACGCGTCTGCGCCACAGACTCCGCAATTACTCTCCCCTGCGCCGATGAGCGCGCCGCAACTCCGACACACGCTCGGTCGTCCCGCGTAGGCAGCATCGTTGATTCGACCTTCGGACAAAACTTTTACTCGCTCCCGCTCTCCCGCCTCGCCACCTGTGACACCACGCCTCAATCTCGACCGCTCCGCCCCGCGCCGACATCACGCGAGCGGCGTCATTCGAGATGGCGCAGCACCCTCAATTCATTACTCTCACAGGAATATTTGCTCGGACGGATTCTACAATGAAGCACAACGCGCTGTCACACCACACCGAATTGCGGAATGCGGACTGTCAGAACCGAGAGGACAGGAGTAAGAAGCCGGAAGTCAGAATGGAGAGAAGAAACAATGGCGAGCGCATCGCCAATAGTGTTTCTTCTGACTCCTGAATTCTTACTTCTCGCTTCTGCTTATCAATCCGCAATCCGAATTCCGCATTCCGCAATCTACTTGATTTGTCCTTGAATCTTAATCTCGTTGGACGCGAGGGCGTCGGCGGTGATTTGGAGGGGCGCGCGCCAGAGGAGAGTTTTAATCTGGCAAGTGCCGGTGTTGTCTTCGCGGCAGTAGTAGAGCGTCAGTTGAACACGCATTTCCGCCGCGCCGGGCGCGAGTGCGCGCAGGGGCAGACGCAGGGGCAACTTCAAGTCTTTCGTCGTCCGCGTCGTGATTTTGGACGCGGGCGTGTTAGTGCTTGCGGTTGTTGTGGTTGAAGTGGTCGCGTTTGTGACGGAGGCGGTTGAGGTGTCTGTGCCGAGGGCGACGTGTGCGTCGCCGTGGTCAATGGAGACGCGATAGCGTTGCGGCGCAGAGGGGTTGAGATGATAACCGTCGGGCAGTGCGACATCGACGTTGAGTGTGGCTGTGGCGTTTGCGCGGAGGCGTTGCGGGGCGAGTCGGGTTTCTTCCGTGTTGGGCGCGGTGGTGTTGTCGGCATCGGTTAAAGTTGTGGTCGAAGCTGTGTTGGTGGCGGGCGGTTGGAGTCCGCGCAGCATGAGCGTCGAGGTTTGTCCGGTCTTCAAATCGACGACGCGCACGGCATGGTTGTTCGTGTCGGCGACGTAGAGTTTGCCGTCGGCTGCGCTGAGGCCGCCGGGTTCGTAGAAGGAAGCGGTCGTGCCGTCGGATTGTCCGGGCTTGCCTGTTCCGGCAAAATTTTTGACGGTGCGCGTCTCAGGGTCGAGACGTTTGATGCGGTGATTGTAGGTGTCTGCGACGAGCAGCGCGCCGTCCGTGTAGAGCACGCCGAGCGGATGCTGCAAGCGCACGCTATCGCCGCGCCCTTCGCGGTCGCCAAACTCGAAGAGGTCGCCGCCCGCGAGCGTCCGCACCTGCGGGTTGTTGCCTGCGATGTCGATGGCGCGAATGATGTTTGATTCGCTATCGGCGACGAAAAGGCTCTTGCCGTCGGAGGCGAGGCCGGACGGTTGCGCGAAGCCCGCCTCAAGCAACGCGCCGTCGATGCGCGCTTCGCGTCCCGAACCAGCGAAGGGGCGCACTTCGCGACGCGCGATGTCGTAGCTCCAAATTTGATGCGGCCCGGCCATCGCGATGTAGATGGTGCGACCCGTGCCGAGATACAAATCCCACGGCGAACTCAGACCCGTCGTGGCGGCGGGCTTGGGCGTCGTTGTTTCATCGTTCCAACGTCCCTGCAAGCCAGTCCCCGCGACTGTCTCGACGACGCGCTTAGTCAAATCGACGCGACGCAAAGCGTGGTTCCCCGTATCGGCGACGTAGAGCGAATCGCCGTCGAGCGTCATGCCCTGCGGACGATTGAACGTCGCCGCGTCAAACGCGCCGCTCGTCATGCCGCGTTCGCCCGTACCGATGGTTTCAATAAGCGTGCCGTCGAGTTTAGCGACGACGATGCGGTTGTGATTCGAGTCGGCGATGAAGAGACGGCGCCCACGTTCGTCGGCCAGCACTTTGCCGGGAAACGCGAGCGGCAAATCTCCGACCTTAGCGCGTTCGAGCGCGAGTTTAAGCGGTTGCTCGTTCAACTCGCCGCGCGCACGCGACTCTCCGACCAACTGACCGACGGCGCGGTCAATCACGTCGTAATTGCCTTCGCCCTGCACGACGCCGACGACGTAGCCCGACGGGTCAATCAACACCTGCGTCGGCCACGCGCGCACGGCGTAGGATTGCCAGATGGCGAAGTCTGCATCGTTGACTACGGGGTGTTCGATGCCGTAGCGAACGATGATGCGACGAATGTTGTCCGTCTCTTTCTCATTGTCGAACTTGGCGGAATGTACGCCGATGACGACGAGTTGCTTCGCATACTTCTCTTCAAGTCGTTGGAGGTCGGGGATGATGTGGATGCAGTTGATGCATCCGTACGTCCAGAAATCCAGCAGCACAACTTTGCCGCGCAACGCCGCCAGCGAAAGCGGCTTATCCGTGTTGAGCCACCCGCGCCCGCCCGTCAACTCCGGCGCACGCACGCGCCCCGTCTGCCGCATCGACATGAGAGTGCCTTTCCGTATGGTCAAACTTTTCGCACGCGCCTTTGCCGCAAGCAACACGGCGGGCGTAAACAGTAAAACGAGCGAGACGGCGACAACAACAAACCACGATTTTTTTAACATACAAACCTCAACCAAAACTTTCTTAATAAACTTCCGACGAGAATCTCCTATCCGACTCCTTCCGACCATCTCCGAATCTTCGTCCAACGAATATACGCGCGCCGACCGACTTTGAGATTACTTCCGCGAAACCGCGCTCGCTCCCGTCGAGATAAATGCGCTGCCCGTATGTTATCAAACCGATGCTTTTTTATTCCCAATCGTCAATCCGCATTCCGCAATTCGCCGCCTCTCCGCGCCGCACGCGTCGTTGACTTGGCGGTTTTCGACATGCTAGAACCGCTCTGCCGTCAAATAAGTTGCCAACGGCCATGCACCACTCATTCGTCACCGCGAGAGGGATGCGCCCCGACCGCCCCTCCCCGCTTCGTCTCCCATAATGCCTTCGCTCATGGAAGAGAACGACGCTTTGCACGACACAGAAACGCTTCGACCCACACCCGCGACCGACTCGGCGACCGAAGCGGCGACTGACCCGGCGACCGAAGCCGCGCTCGAAGACCGTCGAGAACAGCGCGAACTACTTTTGATGCGCGCGGGCGCACACATCATCGCCGTCTTTGCCGATGCGGTCGAATCCGTCTCCGACGCTCTGCGCCCCGCCCCTCTGCCGCACGCGCCCCGCTCCGTGCTCGGCATCGTCAGCCTGCGCGGACGCATGCGAACCGTCATCGACCCGCGTTACTTACTCGCCAACGAACCGACCGACGACAACAACCGCGACGCACACACCCCTGACGTTTCTACACCAGCCTCTCCATCCATCTTGGTCGCGCTACGCGGCGACGAACAACTCGCCATCGCTGTCGAACGCATCGACAGCCGCATCGAAATCGCGCCCGCCGTCATCAAGCCGCACTCACAGACCGCCAGCCTCATTCGCGGGACGCTTCAACACGGTGACGCCTCCGTTATCATCCTAGACCCCGCGTATCTCTTTGAAGCCGCCATGCAAGGCACCGACAGGCGCAGGCAACGTTCATAAAGCCGAGGCTAGAGGTCAGAGGTGAGAGGCTAGTTAAAAACAGAATGCTTTTACCAACCTCTCACCTCTGACCTCTGGCCTCTGCTCCACGATTTACCATTTACCATTTACCATTTACTATTTCTCCATGAACGAACAGGCATTCGGGGCATTGGAATACGAAGGCTTGCGTGCGCTCGTCCGTCGCGGGGCGCAGACGCCGATGGGTCGTGCGCTCGCGGAGGCGATTGCGCCGCTCTCTGATTTGGCGGGCGTGCGTCGTGCTCTCGCGGCGGTGACGGAATGCGTCGAACTCCGCAGGCGTGGCGCGGCATGGGTCTTCTACGAACTCGCCGACCCGTCAGACGCGCTCGCACGTCTACGCATCGAAGGCACGCTCCTCGAACCGCAGACGCTTTTGGAAGTCGCGCGTCTATGCGAGCAGGCGGTCGGCGCACGCGCCGCCATCCACGCCGAACGCGCGGACAGCCCCGTTCTCTGGGAAGTAGTCGCGGAGATTCCGCCGACGCTTTCCGTAGTCGCTTCGCGCATCAAATCGAAAATCCTGCCCAGCGGCGAACTCGACGACCGCGCCAGTCCCGAACTCGCGCACATCCGCGCTGAGATTACACGCCTTCGTTCTTCCATCACACGCGCGCTCGAAAACCTGATGCGTCGTTCGGAAGAATCGATTCAAGACCAACTCGTCACCGTCCGCAACGACCGCTTCGTCATCCCCGTCCGCTCCGACCATCGCGGTCGCGTCCACGGCGTCGCGCACGGCTTCTCGTCTTCCGGCGCAACCATCTTCGTCGAGCCTTTGGAAACGATTGATTCAAACAACGAACTCCAAGCCCTGCGCGAGACAGAAGAACGCGAAGTGACGCGTATCCTCTTGACACTTGCTGAAGAACTCAGAAGCGAATTGCACGCCGTCGAACTAGCGGCGACGGTGGTTGCCGAACTCGATTTCATCGGCGCGAAGGCGGCGCTTGCGCGCGAACTCAACTGCGTCGAACCCGTCATCGACGAAGCGCGCACGCTCGAACTCGACGCCGCGCGTCATCCCTTGCTCGAAGAAAACCTGCGCGCCACCACGGGCGGCGCAGTCGTCCCCGTCTCTTTCTCGCTCGACGCCGAGCGTCCTGTGATGATTATTTCCGGCGCAAACGCGGGCGGTAAAACCGTCGTCTTGAAGACCGCAGGACTGCTGGCACTGATGGCTCTCTCCGGCCTCCACGTTCCGGCGCGTGCGGCGCGCGTGCCGCTCTACGCCACCGTGCTCGCAGACATCGGCGACCGCCAATCGCTCGCCGCTAACCTTTCGACCTTCACCGCACACGTCGCCAACATTCGACAGATGCTCGAACTCTGCGCGAGTCCCGCGCTCGTCCTTCTGGATGAAGTCGGCACGGGCACCGACCCCGAAGAAGGTTCCGCGCTCGGTGTCGCCGTGGTTGACCATTTCCGTCGCGCGTGCGGCGCACACGTTGTCGCCACGACGCACTACAGCGGTTTGAAGATGTACGCGGCGAACGACGAATCGGTCGTCAACGCGAGCGTCGAATTTGATGAGAAGACTCTGCAACCGACGTATCGCCTCATCGTCGGCGTGGCGGGCGCGTCTTCGGGACTCGACATCGCGCGTCGCTTCGGTTTCCCCGAAACAATCATCGGCGCGGCGCGCGAACGCGTGGACGAACAGACGCTCGCTGCCGCCGATTATCTCCGCCGCATCAAACGCGAATCCGAGGAGGCCGAGGCGCTGCGTCGCGCGCTCGAAGAGGAACGCGCGGCGGTCGCCGAAAAGTATGCCGCGCTCGACCGCGAAGCAGAACGACGCGAACGCGAACGACAAACCGCCTTCGCGCGTCAACTCCAAACGGCGGTCGCTGACTTCGAGCAACGTTCGCAGGAACTCTTCTCCAAAATCGAAGACCGCAGCGAACGCATCCGTGTCGAACGCGAAGCCGCCGCACGCGCCGCCGAACTCCGCCGCGAAGCCCAACGCGCCACCGAAGACGCACGCCGCACCAAGACGACTCGCACGGCGGCGACGAACGACGATTTGACGCGCGGCGTCCGCGTCGTCCGTCACGGACGCGAACGCGACGCGGACGTTCCTACACCATTCCCTTCATCCGACGCACAAGCGACAGCACCGCCGCCCGCACGCGCCATCCGTGCGGGTGACCGCGTACGCCTCCGCACGCTCGGTACTACCGGCCTCATCGAACGTCTCAGCGACGGCGAAGCCGAAGTCCTCATCGGCTCGCTCCGTTTCAGAGAAAAACTGGAAAACCTCGAACTCATGGCGCCAGCGGCACGCGCCGCCGAAAAACCCGCCAAAGGACGCGCCCCGAATCTTGAGCGCATGGCACAACAGAGCGGCACCGAATTTCGACTCCAACCTCAATCGAAGAACGAACCGCACACCGAACTCAACCTCATCGGTCGCACCACCGACGAAGCCGTTGACGAGACGGACAAGTTTCTCGACGAAGCCTACATGCATAGTCTCGGACAGATACGCATCGTCCACGGCCACGGCACAGGCGCACTGCGCCGCGCCATCGCCCAACTCCTCAAGAGCCACCCGCACGTCGCAAGCTTCGCGCCCGCCCCACCCGAACACGGCGGCGCAGGCGCGACCGTAGTCGAGTTGAAGCAATGAAGCAACGAGTCCGAATGCATCAATGTGCAGATGAGTAAATAGACTGATGGCAAAGTTTCCGCAGACATTTATTGACGACCTACGGCGACAGTCAGACATCGTGCGCGTCGTGTCGGACTACGTTTCGCTGAAGAAGAAGGGCACGAACTGGATGGCGTGTTGCCCGTTTCATCAAGAGAAGACGCCGAGCTTTTCGGTCAGCCCGTCGAAGGAGATGTACTACTGTTTCGGTTGCGGGAAGGGCGGCAACGTCTTTAGTTTCGTGATGGAGTTGGAGCGCGTGTCGTTCCCCGAAGCGATAAAGATTGTGGCGGAGAAGGCTGGCGTGCCACTTCCTGCGTTGGAGGAGGATAAGCGTTTTGAAGTACGTCGGCGGGATGCGGATGCGGTCATCGAGTTGAACGGTTGGGCGCTCGAATGGTGGGAGCAGCAGTTAAAGGAAGGCGACGGCGCGGACGTGCGTGCGGCGCGCGAATACGTGGAGAGCCGTGGGATAACGGAGGAGACACGCGCGTTGTTTCGTCTCGGTTTCGCGCCGGACAGTTGGGATGCGCTCGGCTCGTACCTGAAACGCAAAGGCGCGTCGTCCGCCGACATCGAGCGCAGCGGCCTCGTCGTCAAGAAGGACGCGGGCGGTTTCTACGACCGCTTTCGCGGGCGCATCATCTTTCCTGTGATGGACGCGCAGGGGCGACCCGTCGCGTTTGGCGGGCGCGCTCTGCCCGGCGAGGGCGAGCCGAAATATCTCAACTCGCCGGAGACGGCGGCCTACACGAAGGGGCGTCATCTATACGGGCTGCATCTTTCGCGCGACGAGATTCGACGGAAGAAATTTGCGATTCTAGTCGAGGGTTATCTCGATTTGATTGCGCTGTTCGAGTTTGGCGTGCGCAACGTCGTGGCGAGTTTGGGAACCTCTTTGACAGCCGAGCAAGGGCAGTTGCTTGAGCGGTTTGCGCGGAAGGTGGTTGTCAATTATGATGGAGATAGTGCAGGAAAAAAGGCAGCCAAACGTGCTTTCGAGGACATCGAGCCTTTTATCGCCAGAGGATTTGAAATTAAGGTGCTGGTGCTGCCGGACAATGCCGACCCGGACGAGTTTCTCAGAAAATACGGAGTTGCGGAGTACAATAAGCGACGTGGAGAAGCACCCTCTTTCATCCAGTTCGCCATTGATTTAGCTTCGCAGGGGCGTAATTTGCGCCGCGCATCAGAGAAGGCCGATGCCGTCGAGGAAGTTTTGCCCTTTATTCGCGCTGTGCGCAATACGGTGCAGAAACGCGACTACTTCGATTTGGCGATGTACGCCTTGCAAGTCGAAGAATCGGTGCGCGGTGAAATCTGGCAGACCTTGAAGAGGAGCGCGGCGGGCGCGGCTCCCGCGCAGGCCATCAAGCAGAAGGTCGCACAGGCCGAAGCGCAACAGCCGACCGAGGCCGAAAAGATTCTGCTCGAACTGCTGGTGCACGACGCGGAGTTGCGTCGTGAGTTTCTGCCGCTCGTAGAAGAACTCGACTACGAAGACTTGCCGACCGCCACGGTCTTTCGCGCCTTGAAGGAGATTGAAGCCGATGGTGCGGACGTTACGTTCGAGACGTTGACGGAGCGGACGGCGAGCGATGCGTCGGCTGCGGACATCGTGCCGCTCCTGTTGATGGGTGAACCGCAACGCGCCGAAGGCGAAGCGAGCGATGAGGTTTTGGCGAAGGCTGAGAGTTGTCTGGTAGCATTGCGTTTGATGAAAGTTGACCGACGGTTGAAGGAACTCGCCGTCGAGATTGCGGCGGCTGAGCGCGCGGGCGAGACAACGCGGCGCAACGAGTTGATTCTGGAAAATCTGGAATGGACGCGAGTCAGAAGCGCGCTCAACGCACGTCGCGCGGCGACCTTCGCCGGATAGTCAAAAGCGAGTGAACCGGGAACAAATCATGAGCATGGAAGAGAAAGACCAGGACGATGTGATGCAACGCCTGCTGGAATTGGGCGGCGATAAAAAGTATCTCACCTTCGATGATTTGAACCGCGAGTTGCCGGACAACGTTGTCTCGCCGGACGACATTGAAGACGTACTGCAAAAACTCGAAGGCTCCAACATTACGGTCGCCGATTCGGACGAGCGTCTCATCGAAGCGGCGGCAGCCGCCGCACCGACCGACGAGTCTGATGAAGTTTTAGACGAAGACATCGAACTTGACCTCTCCGCCGGGGCGTTAGAAAAGACCAACGACCCCGTGCGTCTCTACCTGCGCGAGATGGGCGTCGTCCCGCTCCTGACGCGCGAGGGCGAAGTCTCCATCGCCAAACGCATCGAACGCGGTCAAATCAAAACACAGAAAGCCATCTCGCGTTCGCCCATCGCCGTCAACGAACTGCTCTCCATCGGTGACGATTTGCGCGCCGCCAAACTCAACATCCGCGACTACGTGATGTTCTCCGATCAGGCCGAATTGACCGGACAGGAAGACAAGGCCGACGAGTATCTGCAATGGACGATTGAAGGCATCGAGAACATCCGTAAATCCTTCAAAAACGGGCTAAAAGAGTGGGAAAAGTTGCGCGCCGAGCAGAAATTGTTGCGCGGCAAGAAGTCGAAAAAGTTGCTCCGGCTGAAACGCAAAGTGGCGCGCACGCGCCTCGAAATCTCGCAGGAGATTAAGCAACTCAACTTCACCGAGCGAGCGCGTCAACGCCTCATTGATGCGATTCGCAAAATCGCCAAAGAGATTCGCGTGGCCGAACGCGAAATCAATTCCTACACCGAAAAGCTCAACAAGAAACGCATCAAGCCCGAAGAGGAACGCGACTATAAGAAGCACATCACAAATGCGCGGCGTCGCCTCCAACAGATTGAAGCCGAACACAACGTTTCGCCCGTCGAGATTAAACGCTCTCTGCAAGCAATTGTTACGGGCGAGCACGAAACGGCGCAGGCCAAACGCGAACTAATCGAAGCCAACCTGCGTCTCGTCGTCTCCATCGCCAAGAAATACACGAATCGCGGTCTACAGTTTCTCGACTTGATTCAGGAGGGCAATATAGGTCTGATGAAGGCGGTCGATAAGTTTGAGTGGCGACGTGGTTACAAGTTTTCGACCTACGCGACGTGGTGGATTCGACAGGCCATCACACGCGCCATCGCTGACCAGGCGCGCACGATTCGTATTCCCGTCCACATGATTGAGACGATTAACAAACTGATTCGCACGTCGCGTGCGCTGGTGCAGGAGTTGGGACGCGAGCCGACGAGCGAGGAGATTGCGCGCAAGATGGACATCCCGGTGTCGAAGGTGCGGAAGGTGTTGAAGATTGCACAGGAGCCTATCTCTCTGGAAACGCCCATCGGCGAGGAAGAAGATTCGCATCTCGGCGACTTCATCGAAGATAAGTCGATTCTGAATCCGGCTGATGCCGTGGTCGCCTCGAACCTGCGCGAGATTACCGACGAAGTTTTGGCGACGCTGACGCCGCGCGAAGAGAAGGTTATCAAGATGCGCTTCGGCCTCGGCTCATCCGGTTCCGAACACACGCTCGAAGAAGTCGGCCAACACTTCGCCGTGACGCGCGAACGCATACGCCAAATCGAAGCCAAAGCACTGAGAAAATTGCGCCATCCGTCGCGTTCGCGCAAACTCAAAGCATTTCTCGAAGGGACGCGGCAATAGGGTTAATCGTCGCGGAATGGTAAACTTGTGGCAGGTTTGAATCATCTAATTCAAATCTGCCACTTTGGTTTTTAGTGTTAACGAATGTCGAAGCGAATCATCGAAAGTTATAAACGAAAACTCTCGACGGAGGAGGGTTGGACGCTCAAGCGCGGCGCAGAGCTTCGCGTCGCGTTGTGCTATCCGAATGTCTACGGCGTCGGGATGGCGAATCTCGGTTTTCATTCGGTCTACGAGATTTTTAACCGGATTCCAGAAGTGTCGTGCGAGCGCGTGTTTCTGCCGGACGAGACGGAGATGCGCGAGTATGAGAAGACGGGCACGACGCTGCTCTCTATGGAATCGCAGACGCCTGTGCGCGATTTCGACGTGCTGGCGTTTTCCATTTCCTTCGAGACGGATTACTACAATATGGCGCGCATGCTGCGACTCGGCGGCGTGCCCGTGTGGTCGAAAGACCGTACGCACTACGACCCGCTCGTCTTGATGGGCGGCGCGGCGTCGTTTCTCAACCCTGAGCCGATTGCCGATTTCACGGATGTCGTCGCCGTCGGCGAAGGCGAAATTCTTGTGCCGAAGTTGGTCGATGTCATTCTTGAAAATGCGTCAGAGCAGGGCACGAAGGAAGATTTACTCCTGAAACTCGCGCGCAACGGGCGCGGCTTTTACGTGCCGTCGCTCTATGATGTGGCGTACAAACAGGACGGCACGATTGAGGCTTACACGCCGAAACAGGCGGGCGTGCCCGTGCGTGTCGGGCGCATGGTGGCGGCGGAGAATCCGAAGGAAGGAAGCCTGCGGCGCGCGATGCGTCGCGGCGACGCGGAGATTGTCGAGCAACTGAAAAGCGCAGACGTGTTTGCACCGTCCACGGTTATCCGCGCGCCCGAAGCCGAGATGGGCGAACGTTTTCTCATAGAGATTTCACGCGGTTGTTCGCAAGGATGTCGCTTCTGTTGGGCGGGCTTTAACTACTGGCCGCCGCGTGTGGTTCCGGCGCGTGACATCTTAGCCAAAGCCGCCGAGTGGCGCGGGAAGACAGACAAAATCGGTCTGGTTTCGACCGCCGTCTGCGACCACCCCGAAATATCAGAAATCCTTCAGGGCTTGCGCGCGATGGATTTTCGCATCTCGGTTTCCAGCCTGCGCCTCGACCAAATCGAAGACGAACTGCTCGACGCGCTCGTCGAATCGAACGACCAGCAAATCGCCGTCGCGCCCGAAACGGGTTCCGACCGTCTACGCAAAGTCATTAACAAGAATCTGACCAACGATGAGATTGTGGACATCTGCGGCGCGGTGTTCGACCGTGGGATGCTGACAGTGAAGCTCTACTTGATGGCGGGTCTGCCGACTGAAACCGACGAAGATTTAGAAGAGATGGTGGTGCTCGTCGAACGCATCAAAGACCGGATGCTGGAAGCGGGACGGCGGTTCGGGCGCGTCGGCAAAATCATCCCCGCCTTGAACGGTTTTGTGCCGAAGCCGAACACGCCTTTCCAGTGGGAACCGATTTGCGAAGAGAAAGAGTTGAAGCGTCGTCTGAAATGGCTGAGTAAGAATCTCGCGCGCATCCCGAACGTCGAAGTGCGCGTGATGTCGGCGCGCATCGCGCACGAACAGGCGCTCTTTTCACTCGGCGACCGCTCTATCGCGCGTGTCATCGAAGCCATGACGCGGCATCGCGGCGACCTCGATGCGTCGCTTCGTGAAACCGGAGTCGATGCCGGTTTCCACACGCGCCACATACGGCCTTACACAGAGGTGTTGCCGTGGGAGATTATCGACGCGGGGCTGTCGCGCGCCTTCATGGAACAGGAACATGCCAGAGCACATGCCGTGCGCTCGACCGCGCCGTGCCCGTCCGTCGATACGTGCACGCGTTGCGGCGTCTGCCCGACCACATGGCTCGCCGCCGCGCCCGCCGGACTCGTCCAACTCAACGGCATGACCGTCAGCAGCAACGCCTAATTCGTTTCGCACACGCCCGCACGCCGTTCATCCGAAGAAATTCTCTATACCTGAAAATACCTTCCGTTCAACAGACGGATGATGCCGTCTCTGACTAAAGAATCGAGTCGCGGCTGCAAACGCGGCGGGTCTATGAGCAACGCACCCGCCAACGTCTCAATCGTCTGACCAGGGTTCCTCATCAGTTGATACTGCGCTTCGTCGATGAGTCGCCGTTCTTCGTCGGGCGGCGGCTTCACGCCACCTTGCCTGTCGATATCTTCCAGTTTTCTTACTATGAGAGTGCTTTGCACCACATCGTCGCCGTCGGTGGCGATAGCCCACCAGCGAACGTAGTAGTTCTGCTGGTGCGGCGGGGATTCCGGTGCGCGGCGGCGGTCTTTGAGCTTGATACGAAAATCGGGCGAGGTCGGCGTGGAGAGCGCCATCAAGACGGGTTGCGCGTCGAAGAACTCCTTGAAGTCGCCCGTGTACATCTGTGCATTGTCGGTTCGCGCAAACTGTCGCGCGAGCACGATGGCGACGTATCCATCGCCTGCGCCGTGCCGGATGTAGGTTGAAGTGCGTTCTTCTTGAAATCCCACGTCGTCGAAAACGACGAGGCCGGTGGTGGTTTTTGTTCCGGCACTGCTTGTAGGAACAATCGCCGTGCTGCTGAACTCAAGTTGGTTTGCGCCCCTTTTCGTGATGGAGATATTGGCTCCCGCAGTGAACGAAATTTGTCCTTGCTCATCGGGCGCGATGTCGTTGATGCGTAGATTGTGTGCATGGTCTTCGCGCGCGAAACTGTTCATGCTGCCGACGCTCTTTTCGGCGGTGACGCTTGTCACGGTGGTAGCAGGAATTGTTTTGAGCGTAATCTTTTTGAGAGTTTGGTCGGGGTCGATGTCGATGGTGCCGTCGGAGACGAGGTTGATGTTATCGACGCGGCTGCTGTTGGTCTCATCGTTTCCGACTTCGTTGATGCTTCGCAGTGCGCCGACTTGGAGCGCGTTCGTCCGGTGCGGGTTATCGAAGTCGGCGAAGTGGTCGCACATCAAGTCGTGAAGCATCGGGTTGTTGTAGACGACAGGACGGTATTTAGCGGTTTCGTCCGTCCGGTGCGTCGCGACGCGTGATTTGATTTCGATGACGGCGAGAAAGACTTTCGGGTTGTTGCATTCGCCGGGAGCGACGCGTAGGTGCTCGTTGAAATAATTTTGCGTGAGCCTGTGGCAGAGGGTATCGGCGTCGGGCGGCGACGGCTGTGGAGGTGACGCTATTGTCGCCGTCGCCTGCTTATGGGGCGGCAGGGTTTTAGTCGGCGCGTCGGTGCTCACGGAGAGTTCAAACGTCTCCAAGACACGATTGTAACAACAGACTTCCTCGCAGCTTGAGACGTTGGCCGAAGCCATGATGGGCTGTCGCACACACTCTGCGTATTCGATGTAGAGATAATTCAGCCCTTCGCGCATCAGTCCTTTGATTTCCGCTTTGCCGCTCCGACTCGCGACGATGAGATTGCCGCAGCAATCGAGCGCCGCGCCTTCCGTGAGATTCACGGCGGGCTTATCAACGTCGAAGTTATCGGGCACGGCGACCTCTAAGCCGCAGATGATTCCCGCGCCGTGAAGCTGTCGGTTGAGGAAACTGTTTTTGCCAATCAGGTAACGCTGCTCGGTCTCGAAATCGCGGACGGTCATCGGCTTGCCGTAGAAATAACGATTACGTTCAAAGCTCGGCATCGCACCACCCGTCTCGTCAACACTGGTTTGTCTTGCCATCGTAAAGCATCCTTTTCCGGCGACTCAAAATGCTGGCCGACGCCTTTTGCAGTTGAGAATTTTTCAAAACATGCGCCGCAACGTCGGCGCGAGTACGCGTTGTTTCGCACGCCGACGTGCGCGGAGTTTTTCTTCAAAGCTTTTCCTTATCAGTTACAGGTATGCGCCCGCCGCCACGGTCGGGGTCGTCTCGCAGCTCCGCGAACGGACGGAAGATGAAATAGCGCGCTTGCAGCAAACTCTGCGGAATCTGGTCTCTGGATGATGCGAGGACACGGAATCCCAACGTTTTACCCGTGCCGTCAGGGCTGAGGAATAGTTGCGTGGCGAGTGCGACGGCGGGGAAACCTCGCCCATCCCTAGTCTCACGGTTATCGCCGTTGCTCTCTATCTCGCCGAAGACGATGAAGTTCTCCTGAACCAAAGCGGCCTGGATATAAAACAGTTCCGATTCCTCCGGGTTGAGCGGAATGAAATCCGATTCGGCTCTAAAAGGATTGTCGGGAGGAACATGCAGGAACGCGATGCCGGAAGATGTGCCGGTGGTTCGAGTCGGCAGGGGATGAACGTGGTCGCTGCGCGCCGCGATGGTTGTCGAACCCGCGCTGCCGCTGACGCCGAGCGGTTGAGGCGTGTCGTTCGTAAACGACACTTCGATGTTGTCGGCATTGGCGATGAGACCCGCACCCGCGCCGACCGAAAGCGTGTCGTCGGTTCGAGCGAGGCCATCGCCCGCGACGATGTTCGGGGCGGCGCTATCGACGTATGCTTTCGTCGCGAGGTGTCGCGCATCGGTCGGCTCTTGACCGCTGACGGGATTGAGGAAGCCGATGCTGTCTCCGCCGATGGTGCCGTTGAGACGGAAGCCCTGATTGTCGCCCTCGACGATGAACTCGATGCCGCTATCGGCGGCGAGCGGGACGACGTGCGTGTGGTCGCTGCGCGCCACGGTCGCGTCGCCGCCGATGCGCCTGCGTTCGTCCAGAATGTCGGACGTAGCCACGGGCGGCGGCGGGTTCTCCGGGTAAGCAAGCGCCACGGCGTCTTCGCTCACGATGATGCCGTCGCCCTGCCCGACGGCGAGCGCGTCGCCGCTCTGGACGAGACCCGCGCCCGCCACGACGGGCGTCGGCGCGGGCGGGGCGAGAAAAGGCGTCCACCTTTCATCTGCGAAGAGGAAAGAGAGGTTGTCGTCTTCGACGAAGAGAGCCATGCCTTCGTTCGGCTCTTGAAACGTCCAACCCTTGCGGCTGCCGCCCCACGTCGCAATTTGATTGACATGCCCGCGCCACGGATTGTCCACAACGTTGTCTACATCCAGAATCAAAAAGCGGTTGCCTCTTGTGAGCGCGTCGTTGGCGGGCGGCTTCTTGAGCCGCGCGGTCGTCACCGAAGCCTGCCAGTCGAGACCCGCGACGGCGGTTTCGATGGCCGTATCGACGTAATTCTTCGTGGTGAGATGTTCGTCGGCGACGGGTTCAGCGCCCGCGACGGGGTGCCGGAAAACAATCGCGTCGCCGCCAATGTCGCCGTTGATGCGGAAGCCGCGACGACGAACCTCTAATCCTTCGGTTTCACCCCGTCCATCATCTACTTCGCTGCTGAATTCGATGCCGCTCCGGCTGAGCAGCGGAAACTCATGTGCGTGGTCGCCACGCGCGACGGTCGCGTCGTTGCCGGGGTTGGGCTCCGTGCCAATCGCTCGGATGTTTCGCGCGAGATTCTCAAACTCCAACCAAACCATATCTTCAGCGACATTCAATCCGGGGCTTCCGCCGACGTTGAGCACCGCGCCGTCGGCTTGAAGGCCGAGACCCGCCGCGACCGTGGGCATGGCGAGAAACGGCGTCCACCTCTCATCCGCGTAGAGATACGCGACGTTTTCGTCTTCGACGAAGACCGCCATGCCTTCGTCCGGCGCGATGAATTCCCACGCGCCTCTGCCAGTCCAGACAGCGATGCGATTCTGCTGCCCCCTCCATGCGCCCGTGAGCCTTTCTCTCAAGAGCAGGAAGCGGTCGCCCTTCTGCAATTCGTGCGTCGGGACTATCTCCGGCGGCGAATCGTCGCGTCTCGGCGTCGGTTCAAATGGAGAAGAAATTTCTTCGTCTCGCGACGCGTCGAACGAAGAACCGGCATCGTCACGGACGACGCCGCCTCCGCCAGCGTCGCCCTCCGTCGTTCCTCCGCTCGAATCGCTGGAAGGCGGACGCGGCGGGTCGCTGAGGTCTTTCGTCCTGACGGATTCCTGCCAGTCGATACCCGCCGCTCTCGCATCGACGTACTCCTTCGTCGTGAGATGACGCGGCGACAGGGGCGTCTGCCCCGACACCGGATGCGCGAAATCAATACTATCACCACCGATGCTCCCGTTGATGCGAAGATGCATTCTGAAACTGTCAGTGTCTTCCTCCGGTATCTCCGGCCCGGTATCAAGACTTTCGCGTTCGACGACAAACTCTAGGCCGCTCGCACGCGCGAGCGGAAGCGCGTGCGTGTGGTCGCCGCGCGCCACGGTGTCAGCCCTGCCGATGCTGCCGTGACCCCTGATTGGTCTGGTCAATTCCCTGTGGAAGACGACCGACACGCTATCGGCATCCACGTCCACGCCCGCGCCCGCGCCGACATTGAGAAACGCGCCTTCGGCCTGAAGCCCACGCCCTGCCGTGAATTCGGGCGTGGCGAGAAACGGCATCCACTTCTGCTCGATATAGAGGTAAGCGATGTTCTCATCTTCAACGAAGACCGCCGTCGCTTTATCGGGTCTGGTGAAAATCCATTCGTCGCCGTTCCACGTCGCAATCTTGTTTTGTTGCCCCTGCCACGCGCCTTCCAGACGCTCCCTGTAGAGCAGGTAGCGGTCGCCCGCCTTCAAATCCTTGTCATCGCCGGGGCGCTCTGGTGGCAAGTCGTCGGTTAAACTTCGCGGAGTTTTTTTGCGACTCGCGGGCGGACTCTGTGTGTCGTCGGTGCTTCGGGTAGTTCGCGTCGGCGTCGACTCAGGAGGCGTCCTCACCTCTTTGCTTTTGACCGACTCCTGCCAGTCGAGTCCGGCGACGGCGCGGTCAACGTAGCCTTTCGTGGCGAGATGGTGCGGCTTTTCGGGAGTCTGGCCTGAGACGGTGTGGAGAAACTGAAGACTGTCACCACCCACCTTGCCGTTGATGCGTAGACGGTCGCCGCCGTCGTCCGACGGAAATTCGAGACCGCTGTGCGTGTAGAGCAACAATTCATGCGTGTGGTCGCCGCGCGCCACTGTGAACTTCGAGCCGGGCTTCGGATTCGGAGAAATCGGCTTGGGATTTTCGCTCTCGGTGTCGCGAAAGGTGATGAAGGCGTGGCCGGGACGCGCCGTGCCGTCGTCGGCCTGAAGGCTGTCGCGCAGGCAATCGAGCAGTCGCCCGACGCGCTCAAGATTGTAGTGGCGCGGAACTCCGAGCACGTTGAAATCCGAGATGGCGCTCGGTTGACGGTTCGAGAAGTGCACCGTCATCTCCGCCACATCGACACACGGCTCGTCCTCCATGCTCTCGCCGCAATCGCCGAAACGCTTCGACGCTTCGTTCCAACGCGCGTCCTGCTCGCTGACGACTTTGACCGTCGAGACCAACGGAACAACTGAATTGACAAGCGTGATGATTCGATGACCCATCACGTTCAGCAACGGCGGCGCTTCCACCTGATAGACGTAGATGAAAAACTCCCCGCGTTGGAGGCTCACGGGCGGCGTCGGAAATTGTCCGGCCTGACCGTTTGGGAGCGCGGGCACGGGTTCGACTATCTTCCCCTCGCCCGTCGCCATTTCGACAAGGCTGATGCCTTGCACGTCTCTGAGCGCCGTGACCTTCAACGCGACCTCGAAGAGTTCCCCGCCGCGCACCCACGCGGGCGCGGTGCGCTCGATGCGGAGTCCGGCGCTCTCCTGCGTCTCGGTGCGACGGTTCAACCAATCTTCACAGAGATTGTTTGCAGCCACGTCGTCGCTCGCGGCGCGCAATTTGACGATGAAAGTTTCGCTCACGCGATTCGACTCGCAAACTTCGTCGCAAGGCGAAGACTTGACGGAAGGCACAGGCTCTTTCGGACACTCATGGTAGTCGAGACAGAGGCGCACGCGTCGCTGCTGCGGCCCCGTCTCCGGCGCGTCGATTTTCAGATTCTTGACATCAATCTTTTCGGTTCGCAGCACCGTTATCTCCCGACCCAGTTGGTCGAAACCCACGCCCGGTTCAATCTCAATCTCGGTGGTGTCGGCGTTTCGCTTCGCCTTCAAACCGCAGACGATGCCATTGCCGAAAAGCAGTCGATTGATGAGCCAACGTTTGTTGTTGAAGTATTCTTGCTCTCGAAGAAAATCGCGCACGGTCATTAGCTTGCCGTAGAAATAGCGATTCCGGTCAACGGTTTGTTTGAGAGTTTCCGCGATGTTCGTGTTCTGTGCCATGATGATTGCCTCCGATTAAAAACTGTCTCCGAATTTCAAGTGAGTGTGATGTCGAGACCGAGCCTTGATTGTCTTTCGAGTTGACCGCCCGCGTCGGCGTCGCCGAGGACGGTATCGCGCGGAACCGCGCCGCCCTGGTCGAGACGCGCCGAGGGCTGCGAGAGATAGGTGTTGATGCCGAGGTATGTGTGCATGTCGAGATAAACCCACGGCTGCAAGACATGCATTCCGGCGCAGGTGTGCGCGGGCTTCTCCGCGTCGAGAATGCGCCGGACGGTTTTTCGCTCCTCCTCCGTACGTACTTGAAACGGCTTCAAGAGCACGCAGAAACAGTACGGGTCGTCGCCGTAGAGACGGGTGAAAAGTCGTTCGATGTCGATGATGCTGCTGGTCGCATCTTCGCTCCGCGTTTTCTCGTCGCTTGCTACGCCGCACTTGCGTTGAAAATGTTCGATGACGAGCGGGCGTTCGCCCGTGAAAATCTCAATCATCTCTTCCAGACCCTCGCGCGTGCCGCGTTTGCGATAGAGCGCGGGCGCGCGCAGGACGAGCGCGCGAAGTTTCTCCTCCGTCCAACTCTTATCGACGCCGACGGCGAGCCAAGACGAAAGCCAGCGCAGGTATTCGCCGGATGTCGCGTCGGCGGCAGCATCGAAATAGCGCGCCACGTGGTCAATCTCGCGTTCGAGTCCGCCGAAGAATGTCTCGAAGAGGGCGAGAAAGCGTTCGAGAAAATCGCGGCTCCGTTCGTCCTCCTGATAGACGGCGGGCAGGTAACGCAAGTAAGAAGTGCGCGGGAAATCGACGCGTAAGCGACGCACGACGGGCGTCGATTTTTCGGCTCCGACGAGTTCTATCCGCAACCAGAGATAGCGTCCGAGACTCTTGAGAATCAACGCGTCCTTCGCGTTGACGACGGGCGACGACCATTCGAGTTTGTCCAGTTGCCCGACGACTTTTTCCAGTTGCTCGTCGGTCGCCGACATCGCTTCGTCGAGAAATTCATCCAAATCTCGCTTGCGTCTGTTGTCGTCGTCGCCGATGTAAACCTGCTTGTCGTCGGCTGCGAAATAGGAGACTTGTATCTGTGTGTTTGACGGGAGTTCGGCGTCGAAGACGTACTTGTGCCATTCGGTCGCGGAGTCGGCGCTGTCGAGCGACTTGGAAAAGTAGCGACCCTTGACGAGCGACGTGCCTTCAAGACGCGAATATTTCTGCTCCGGTTTGAGTATGAAAATCTTCTTCGACGCTTCGTTGTTGAAGATATAAATCCAGTCGTCTTCGCCGACCACCATCTTCTCAACCTGCCCGCGAAACGTGACCACCTCTCCGAGATACGCGCCCGACGCATCGAAGCGACGAATAAAACGGTCGTCCTCGCGCCCGCCCACCGCGCGTCCGTCGCCGATGAAAAGATTGCCCGACGCATCGACCGCGATGCTGGACGCGACGAAACCGGAAGGTAGTCTGCCCTGTCGGATTAACTCGCGGAATGGAATCAAATCGGCGTTCTTCAACACGCCGCCGTCGCGCGCGAGGAACTTCAAGACCCTCATCGAATCGGTGTCGAGCACGTAGAGCGCGCCGTCGCGTGAGAGCGCGAGCGCATTCGGTTTGAGGTCGCTTAACTCTCCATGCCCGAAGACGGAAACGAAGCGACCAGCCGCGTCGAACTTCACGACGGCACGGTTCGTCGCGTCGAGCGCGTAGAGATTTCCCTGCGCGTCAACCGCCAAATCGACGGGCGCGAAAGGCGACGCCGTTTCCGTCGCATCCTGTCCGAGACTCGCGTCGGGGACGACGTTTGCGCCCGCCGTCCAACGTATCTGCCAGTTGATTTCCGCGAGCGCCATGATGCGATGCTCGGCTTCGGTGTCGGTCAAGTAGAGCGTGCCGGGGACGTAGACGAGGCTTCTGGTGTTTGCGGAAAAGAGCGCGCCGAGACACGCAAGCGGCTCGATGCGTTTCTGTTGCGCGTCGTAAATCCAGACGGCGCGTTGCGGGGCGTCGAGAATGTAAATCAGACCGCACTGGCCGACGGCGAAGTCCGTCACCTCGAAGCCTCCGGTCAACTCCTTCAACTCGATTTCGCGCTCCTCCGTGTACTCGAAGTTTTGTCGAATCTCCAACCCTTCGTCCGACACGCGGAGATTAACGGGCAGGCCACGCGCCCATGCCGATTTTTTATTCAGTATGAGATAGTTCGATTCCTGATTTTTGCAATGTGTCATCGCGTGCTCCGACATTCGGGCGTGGGCGAGATGATTTCAATCGCGTGTTCGCCGGGATAGACGAGGCTCTGCGGCGGGATATGAATGTTGCCCTGCGCGCTGCGCGCGACGCCCGCGCCATCCGCCACCAACACCACTCGCTCGACGCAATCGACTCCCTCCACCTGTTCGACGAGTTGATAAATTTCCGATTTGTAGACCGCGCGACCAAACGGCCAGCCTTCATGCGTCGCGGCGTGGTCGTCTTCGACGGGCAGTGGACGCAAGAAGTTGTCGAGTTGTTTCTCAATCAGTTCAGACGTCCGTACGGGGTCAAAGCCCGCACGCAAGACCGCTGTGGCGCGAACGCCGACGCGCACGTAATCGGGAGCGACGGCGTAGACCTGCGTCGTGACGAGACGATGCTGGTTGAGATGGCGGCAGACCGTCCGCAAAAATTCGGGACTCGGCACGGGTTTGAGCGCGGTGCTGTAGGGCACGACGACCACCGTCACCGACGCGGGAGATTGGCTTTCGGGATAGTTTTCGAGACCGGGCGCGTAGAGCGGAAGCGCACGTGCACGTGCGACGCGCAAACCGGGCGTCGAGCGCGCGAGATATTCATAATCGGCTGTGGTAATGGCTTGATAGCAAGTCTTCAAGTCGCGGCGTGTGCGCGCTTCGGCCTCTTCGAGTTCTTCGGGTGCGCTGCCGCCCGTGGCCGCGCCTTCGTTCGTTACGGCGAGAGACGCTTGCGCCTCGTCCGGCACGACCGAGTAGATTTCCGCAAACTTCGTGAGGCTCCCGGCGGCAACATTGCCCGTCGTGCCGCCGCCCGTTTGATATGAGATGACGCGAATGTTTTTGCCGTCTTCGTCGGCGAGAGGTTGCGGAACGCTGCCGCTGATGCCGTCGCCGAAGATGATTTCGCCCGCCGTCGCATCGAGAACGTAATGCGCGTCATCGGGTCCCGATGCGTCGAAATCATCGACGCGCACGAAGTCGCGCCAACCCGCAGACGCATGCCCGCGACCGATTTCGACCACCGAGACGGGCGACGCTTCGAGCACGGTCGGGCATTGATGCGCGGTCGAGATGAGGGTTTGGCCGTGGATGCTTCCGCCGCGTTCGCCCGCCTTGACGAGATAGCTGAGCGTCTTTACTTCACCCGCATGAATGCGCTCGACGACGAGGCGTGCTTCGCGGTCGTCGGTGAAACGGAACGAGGCGCGCGACGCTTCGTTGGGCTGGAAGTCGAGTTCGCCGCGCAGGTGTTCGGTGATGGAGATGTCGCAGAGTTCCTGCTGTGCTTCGAGCACGATTCCGACTTCAAACGTCTCTCCCGCACGGACGCGCGCCGGAACCGTGCGCCGGAATCGAAGCAGGCAGGCGACATCCGCCTCCTCCGTGAACGAAGACGGCAGTTCGATTCTCTCCTCGACTTGTAGCATGAAACTTCCGGCGACGACGGGCGTGTGGTCGAGCATGAATCGCTGACCAGGCAAGCCGTTGCTTCTGCCGACGAGACGTTGCTCTTCAAAGGCGGGCAGGTAAGAGATGAGGCGGACGCCACCGTCGCCTGCGGGCGGAATTTTTCCGTGCTCGCCGTCGCCGAAGGCGAGGGTGATTCTTTTGGTCGCTTCGTCCGCGCGGATGATGTAGTGGAGGTCGTTCGGTCCCGACTGTTGAAAGCTTCGCTCGTCGCTGTCGTCGTTGCTGTTGATGCGCGTCCAATCTTTCCAGAGGCCATCGCGCTCGCGCACCTGTACGAAATTCTGCCCCTTGAGCGCGAGAAAACTGCTGGCGTGGAAACGTTGCGCGGGTTGGCCGTCGCTCGAAAAGTGTGCGACTTCGCTGATGGTGTCGCGTTGCACCGCCGGAATCGTGTTGATGTTCACGGTGTCGATGCGCGGCGGGAGTTCGTAGCCGGATTTTCGGACGGTGGCGCGCAGCCAGTGAAGTTGTTCTTTGGAAGGATAGATGGCGCGCACGCCCATCGCTCGCGGCGACGGAAAAAAGAGACGACCGCTTTGTGAGAGCATCAGCGTCTCGTCCTTTTTCTGCAAGAGAAACGGCGTGTCGTAGAGCGTTCGTTGAAGTTGTTCGACCGACGCTGCCTCTTGAATCATTCGCTCGACAAACTCGCGCGCCTCCTTCGTCAACGCGTGAAACGACGGCGACGAACGAATGATTTCGAGCACTCGCGGCCTCGCCTCGAAACAACGCGATGCGCTTTCGACGCCGCCGCGCAACTGCCTCTCAAACGCCGCCTCAAACTCGGCCATCAATTCAAGCGGCGACCAATCGCCCGACGCATTCAAGTATTCCCAGACGACGCGCGCTGAAGGAACGACGGACGGCTGTTCGTCGCCGTGTGTGCCGCGTTCGACCGGGTAGGCGTCGTCGAGACGAACGTTGAGACTGATGATTTGGTCTGCGGGAAACGGCGCGTCGAAGCCGAGATAGAGACTGCTGCCCGCCGCCGCTTCTTCGCCGAAAGCATCAAAGGAGAGACCGTCGAGCGCGTTGAGGTCTGTGTGGTCGTGCATCCGCGTGCCCGTGAAGCTGAAAACTTTTTTGAGCGCGACAGGCAAGACCGAAAGCATCTCCTCGGTTTCAAAAATCAGTTTGTCGGCGGTCGCCAACTTTGTCCCGCGCGGCACGACGTGGCCGCGTCCGTTCGTGGTGCGGAAGGTGATTTCGGTGCGGGCGGAGGCGGCGTCGCGCGGTCGGATGCCGAGCAGTTTGAGAAACTTGCGGCGGCTTTCGTCGCCGACGCGGTTCAGGTGATACTGCTGCATCTCGGCGAGCCACGCGAACAACTCGACGAGCGTGATGCCGGGGTCGTGGCGGTTGTGGTCAGTCCATTCCGGCGCATGACGCGGAATCAGTCTCGTCGCCTCTTCGACGAGCACCACGAAATTTTTATCGTCAAGATTCGGTTGCGGTAAGGGCATCTTTTCTATTCCAAAGGTTTGACGGTGAACTTGTGCTCGCCGCTGAAGACGAGCGTGTATTGCGGCGCTTCGATGCTGAGCGGTCGTTCTTCTGTGACGATGGTCGGTTCGCCGCTCAGCTTTCCGGCGGGCGTCACGGCTTGCAGCCTCATCGTCAAATTCTCAACGTGGTCAACGCCTTCGACGGCTTCCAGCAACGCGTAGAAATCCGAGAGGCACGGCAGGCGACCAAACTCCCAACCACCGCCCTCGTAACCACCCGTCAACGGATGAAGGAAGCCTTTGACGATACGGACAGCATCCGCTTCAACATCCGGCGCGAGGTCAATCGTGAGCGGAAAGATGTCTGCGCTCAGACGCACTTCGACATAGGCCGGACTCGTCACCTTGATGTGACGCGCAAAGGCGGCGACGTTGGCCGAGCGTTCCTGTAGATACTTTTCGACGCGCAGGCGCAGTTGCGGCGAAGGCATGGGTCGCGCATCCTCGCTCGACGGAACCACAATCACCGTCACCCAGTTTGTCTCGTAACGCCCCTCGTCGTTGAAGGTCGGCAGGGCTTTAACGCGCGCCACCGACTGCGACGCTTCCAGCGCAATCTGCTCGAAATCTTCCGCCGTGACGGCGCGACCGCGATTCTTGATTGACCTCGTACCGCGTTCCAGAGCCTTTTCCAGCAACTCCGTATCCGAACCGCCGCTCGCGGCGATAGGGTTCGTCACGCGGTCAACAAAGGGAATCGTTGTCCGCAGCGCGTTGATGAGCGAGGCGTCGATGTTGCCCGACGCGCCGCCGCCCGCCTGATAGGAGGCGCGAATGTTGTCTCTGCCGATGGGCGGAACCATGCCGTGCACGCCGTCGCCGAAGACCACTTGCCCGTAGGTGCGGTCAATCGCATAGACGCGACTCGTCGCCGTTGCGGCGGCGAGGTCGTCGGTGCGCGTCCAACGCGTGCGAAACTCGGTCGTGTTGCCTTCGTCGTCTCGTCGCTCATCGACTTCGACCGCGCCTCCCGCGACGAAAGCCTTGCGCTCGCTCTCCGTGAGGCTGCCAAGTTCGTCAACCCAGATGGCTTCCTCGATGACGGGAAACTTGGTGAGCGTGAAACTCTGGTCGGCCACGCCGCTCGACGAGCCGAGGATTTCATCTCCAATCGTCTCAGACTGCGAAGCCCACGCCGTGTTGAGATAGATGCCGCGCACAAGCGGCGCGAGCACGCCCTCCGTCAGACCGCTATCGACCGAAAATTGCAGTTCGAGCGATTCGACCGACTGCCCGCACGCCTTCGTCTCGACATCAGCCGACGACGGCGCTGCGACATTCTCTTGCGACGACTTGCGCGCGACCGCTTCGACCGCCAGCGACGCTCTCTCCGGGATGCGACGGCGAAACGCTTCGCCGACGGGCGACGAAACGCGGTCGCCGAGCAGCGTGATTAAAGACTGACGAACGAGTCTCTTTCTTCTCGCCGTCGCAGCATCTTCGACCGTTTGGCGCGAAGCACTATTCTTCTCAGCAAACTCATTGGCGACGGCGCGCAAGGGTTTGAATTTCCCTTCCGTGTCAATAGCGCGAATCCAGTAGAGCGTCTGACCGAAACGTGCGAGCGGCGCGAAGTCTGCGGGGCCAATGAACTCAATCGTGCCGCTTTCGGTCAAGTTCCGCGTCCCGTCGGTGACGACCAGACGCGCCCACTCGCCTGCGTCGTTGGCGTCGCGTCGCCTGAAATATTCCCATTCGACGCGCGGCAGATTCTCCTCCGTGTACTCCTGTTCTTCGAGCGAGAAGAAGATGCTCAGAGGGCCTTTGACGGGCGCGCGGTCGAAGCCCATGTAGAGCGTCTGCGCCTCATCGTCGAGCGCGGAGAAGGGCGCGAAGGGCGTCGTGGTTTGCGTGGCGTACTGAAGATTGCTGAGCGTCTGCACGAACGTGGGCGCTTCACCCGGAACGCTGTAGGAGATTTGCAGCGCGTAGAGCACGGGCGGCAGGATTTTGCTCGTATTGACGGCAACCGTCGGCGGGCTGCTGTTGGGCACGACCGAAATCTCTTCCTTGCCGTAGTCGCCGAAGGCGATGCGGACGCGTATCCAGTAGTTTTCCTGTCCGATGACTCTGGTGGGCGCGAGGTCTGCCGGACAGGTGAACAAGACGACGCCCGTCGTGGTTAGAGCGTTGGTGTCGTCGATGACATCAGCGAGGCCGACCCAACCTTTGCCGTTCCAGTATTCCCACGAAAGAATCGGCGTCGTTTGCGGCGGCGTGTTGTTCTCGTCGGCTTCGTCTCCCGCGACGAGACTTGTGCGAAAGAGATTCGGTGGTGTGCCCGTCTTGTCATAAAACTCTTTCGTCGCCGCCTCTTGAATGTTCACCATCTTGGTCACGTAGCGTTCGGCGGGAACATCTTTCTGTCGGTTGCGGATGATTTCCGCGCCCTCTTCGGCGCTGAGGCCGAGGAGGTCTGCCGTCGTGTTGATGCCCGCTGCGCGCAGACGCGCCGCGAAAGTTTTGCCGAGACCCTGCACACGCTCGATGTCCGTCGCGAGCAGACCGAAACGTGTGGACGCTTGCGACGACGGCGACGTGTTGACGATGAGCGAAACTTGCGCGCCCTTCTTCGAGAGAGCTTCCTCGCTCGCGAGATAGAAGATGTCGCCTTGACGCGGACGCACTCCGACATCGCCCGCGCGTGGCGGCGGGCCGAAGGGCGTCAGAGGGTGGTCGCCAGTCGCCGGAAGTTTGAGCGGCAGGTCGTTGTAGAAAGCCTTGTCGGGTTCGATGCCTCTATTTGAAATGTCTTCGGGCGACGGCTGCGTGACGGACGACGCGATGGCCGTGCGCGATTTTGTTTCGACTCTTGCGCCGTCTCCCCTCGCCTGCGTATCAACGGCAGCGCCCACGCTGAGAGGTGAGACGGCAACGGTGAATTCTTTGAAGATGAGACGTGCGAGCGCATCGGTCGCGGCGAGCGGTTTTTTAATCAGGCAGCGAATCCAATAACTCTCGACGCCATTGATTTTGGCTTTCTTGATTTCATCTGTGTTGCGCTTCGAGAGAATCAACGTCTCGGCGATTTCTTCTCTCGGAAGATTCTGTTGTTGCGGCACGACCTTGATGTCGTCGAAGTCGCGCCAGTCGGGAACCTGCGACGGCTCGCCGTTAATCGTCTCCTGTTTTTCGCCCGCACAGTATTGCCATGCGACCGTCTCCGTCCTTGTCAGTGCTGCGTCAAACTCGTAAATCGTCAGTTTGATGTCGGCGTGGCCTTTGATGTTGAACAACGAGTTGTGACCGATGAAGAGACTGTGTTGCTGTAGATTCTTGCCCGTCGCGGCGAAGAGTTCGGCGGTTGCGCCGCTCGCTAATTCGTCGGTGTAATTGTAGATTTCGTCTCTCGCAGGCACGACGGCGAAGACGGCCTGCATCCGCGCGGGCGTGGCGAGAATGGTTCTCTCCGTCTCGAAGACGACGGGATCGCCGCCCGTTGTCGGCGTGCCTGCGGCCTGCGACCTCGCCGGAATCACGACCGCCTCTTTCGCGCCCGCGCTCAATAGAAACGTGAGCGGCACGCGCGCCGGAAGCGCGGGCAGGAGGCGTATGCCTATCATCTCAAGAAAGGCGACGAAATTCTTGAGCGGCACTTCGTTGAGCCGACGGATGACGCCTTCGAGCAACTTGGCGAAGACTTTCAGGAGCGCCGCGCCCGCGCCCGCATCTTCGCCCGCGACCCATTCGGGCGTGTAGACGGGAGCCATCTCGCGCGCTTCCCTGAGAATCGCGTCAACGTCGCGGAGGTCAATTTTCGGCGCAGTCTCGGCCACTTAAAGCTCTGCTCCTTCAACTAAAACTCAGGCTTGTTCCTTCAAGTAAAAAGGGAAGACGAGATTGAAACGCGTGTTGGTGGCACGCACTTGATATTCAACGTCAATCAAGAGCTTTCCCACCTCGCCCGCGTCCGCTTCAACCTTGACGGCAATCACCTTGATGCGCGACTCCCAACGAATCAACGCCTCGCGCACCGATGCCTGTATGCGTCCAATCGTCGTCGCGCTCATCGAAGCGAAGACGTAATCCTGTAGTCCCGCGCCGAAGTCGGGTCGCATCGCGCGTTCGCCTTTGCTCGTCATGAGAATGATGCGAATCGCCTCGCGCACATCGTCTTCGTAGTCCGACATGGCAATCCTGCCCGTCGCATCCACCTCGACAGGAAACTTCCAACCTCTTCCCAAAAAATCTTTCGCCATACGTTTTAACCAATCACTGCTCGTCAATTAATGATGACCGTCATCTCGCCCAACGCGATTGAGTTTGGCCCGCCCGGTTCCATAATCATGTCGCCCATGCGTGCGGCGGGCATGCCGTTTATGAAGACGGTCGTGCTGCCCATCGCCACCATTCCGCCGACGTGCGGCGCGGGGCCGTTAAAGAGCGGGCAGGCGTGGAAATCGACTCCCGCGCGCCACGCGGGCTTACCGCCAATGAACACATTCATGCTCCCCGGCCCCGGCGACAGAGGCGTCCCGTGGCTCGTCGTGTCTCCCATTCTCGCGGCTGGCGGCATCGCGTTGTCCTCCTAAGAATTAGCCACAGAGACACACAGACACGGGGCAAAGCAAAGGGTAAAAAGAGAGGACAAGTATGTGGTTTGCCTCTTGTCTCTTACCTCTCGTCTCTTGCTCTTTTCTTTCTTCATCTCCGTGCCTCTGTGTCTCTGTGGCAGATTTTGAAACGCATCGCTTAATTGATTTGCACCAACGAACCCTTGACGGTCAGCATCGCGCTCGATTTGACATCCATCGGGCCGCTCGATTCGATTTTGATGGAATCGCCCTTTATCTCGATGGAACGCGCCTCGATAGAAAGCGACGAATCCGCCTTTATCTCCATCTCCTGCGCGGCGACAATGACGACCTTTGCGCCGCTCTTGATTTCAATCGTGCTCGCCGCCGAATCGAACGTCAGAGAGTTATCGCCCGTCTTATCCTTAATCGTTATCTTCTCCGAGCCGGCGCTGTCGTCGAGCATGATTTCGTGTCCCTGCTCGGTCTTCAACTGGATGTGGCCTTTGTTCGCATCGTCGTAGAAGACGAACTCATGGCCGAGTTTGGAGCGGATAACCATTTCGTTGTTCTTGCCATCGGCGTTGTCGCGCGGCGGCGTATCGACGCCGTTCCAGAGCCCGCCGATGACGTAGGGGAAACGCACGTCGCCGTGCTCGAAGGCGACCAGCACTTCGTCGTCAACGTCGGGCAGAAACCATGTGCCGACGTTCTGCTTCGCCCTCAGCGTCGCGATGCGCGCCCAAGTGCTTTCGTCTTCGTCGTTGAGCCACGGAAAGCGCACTTTGACGCGTCCGAGTTTTTCGGGGTCTTCGTTATTGGTCACGACGCCGACGACGACGCCGTAAATCCGCGTCGTGTGCGCCTCGCGCTCGGTGTCGTAAGTGAGTAGGTCAAGAATATTCACGCTGCGTTCCTCGACACTGTGAACCTTGTCAGATACCCCGTTCGCCCGACGGTGTGGGTTGATGAAGTGATGTAATAACGACCGCTGAAACGCGTGCCCAAGCCCTTCAATTCGACGACCGCGCCCGCGCGTATATCAGTGTTGCCAATCGACAACCCCTCGCCCGTGATGTAATCGTCGGCCATCTCGTTAAACTTCCCTTTGGCAATCTGCGTCGCTTCGCCCTCGGAAAAAATCGGCTTATCAACCATCACTGTCTTCGCCGACGAGAACGCCTGTTCACTGATAGCGACACCGAGCTTCGTGCCGTTGGTGGTCGCTTCGTCGCCTTTGCGCGCCGTGCCGACGATTGCTTCTTTCGTCATCGCGTTCCATCCCTGCACGACCACTTCGCTCACCTGCCGGATGGTGTTCAGTCGCGGGTAGAACGACTTCAGGGTCAGGCCAAAATCAAGCGACACCACTTTGTCTTTATCGTTGGCCGCCTTGCGAAACAGCAGCGTTTTGTCTTTCACGGCGACTTCGTAGTTGATGCGCCGCGCGCGTTCGAGCAAAAAGTCAATGTCGGTAAGATTGCTCTGCAAGACGTACTCATGCGTTATCTGCGTGTCATCAACTTCGGCGCGGAGATTCAAATCGCGCGCCACCTGTTCGGCAATCTGGCTGTCCTTCATGTTGACGAAAGAACGCGTTTTGCGCCCACGACGGAAGCGATGCAGAAGGTCGTAGCCGTGTATCTTCAAGGTCGGGGCTTCTGCGTCGTGAAACTCAGGCTCGATGGCCGTCACTTCGCCCTTGATGATGCTGCTGAGTAAATCGACGTAACCGAGTTTGACCTCAATCTCCGTGCCCTCGCTAAAGAGCGTCTCGTCAATCCACTTGAATTCCTGCTTGTCCGAATCCCAGTTGTTGAAAGTGACGGTGAACGTGCCTGCGCCCTCAACGTAGTCGCTCGCCCTGACTTCGAGAATGTCCACCGCCGTCTCGACGGGTAGTTCGCTCCCCGCCACAGAAACCTTGAACTGCGGCGCGTCGCGGTCTTGTTCAAGCGCAGGCTCGCTCATCTCCTACCCTCTCCACACCGACTCAACAAAATCTGCCACCGAAGACACGGAGGCACAGAGACGTACAAAAGGGGAAATGCTGAAAGGCTAGAGGGCGACGACGAGCGCACGTTGCCGCGTTTCTGAGTCTCCCCTTTTCCTTTTTCCTCTATCATCTCTGTATCTCCGCGTCGTCGGTGGCTAAATCTGGTTTCGTCATGTTCGCCTTACTCAATCGCCGGAACCACCAGCGTCTCGCCCGGCACAAGTAGACGCGGGTTCCGAATCCGGTTGGCGTCGGCCAGCAGACGCCACTTGAGCGGGTCTTTCCAGACGCTGGCAGCGATGCCGCTCAAAGTATCTCCGGCGCGGATGGTGTAGGTTTGCACTGGGAAGGAGCCGCGTTGCGGTTGTTGGTTGAGTTGCTCGGCGGGCTTGATGTATTCCTTAAACGAGACGCTCAACTTGGCGCGCACGGGCATGCCCTTGCTCGTAAAGAGCGTGAACTGCTGCCGCAAACTTTCGAGAATGCAAGTGAACGGAAAGATGCTGTTATGGACGTTCGGGTCGGCTACGCCCCAACTGAGTTCAATCTTGGGCGGACGCTTGCCGCTGTTGCCATCGTCGGTCGTGACCAACAGGAGATTCGACAACTTGCCCGTATGGGCGCGCACGTCTTCGTCCCGCTCGTAGGTGTCGAGGAAAAGTTCCATCGAGATTCTGCGAAGCGTCTGACCTGTAAACTGCAACTCCGGTTTCTGCCGTTCGCGCGCCTGTTCCTCCCACGAATTCGATTCTTCAACCGAATACTCCGTCGGGTTGAAAAGCACGCTGAACGGCTCGCCCGTGTCCAGATTCTTGATGTTCAATTTTTCCAGAGCCATAGACACCTCAACGCGCGTGCAAGCCGAGTCGCTCCCGCTCCACCACCAGACGCCGCACCAGCGTCGAATAAACCTGCTCGGCTATCGACGTGTAATCCGCACGCGAAAGTTTCGACAACGGCGACCCCGCAGACATCGCCGTCTCGACCTCTCGCCTCACTACCTCGACCATCTCTCGCTGCTCCGCCTTCTTGTTCGCCTGCGTCAATGTCGAAGGTTCTGTCGCCGTCGTCGGCCTCGCCGTCTGTGCGAACACGTAGCCTAACTTCGGAGGCCGCAGCGTCGCTTCCCCTCGAAGCGATGCAATCTCACCCGCGACGACCTCGAAACGCCTCTCCGCTTCCTCTCCAAACATCTCCGCCCCACGCACTAACACCGCGCGTCTCGCCAGACGCATCGACGCATCTTCCGTCGCAGACACTCGCCAAGACTCCGCCGCCCCAATGGAACCTGCGAGGGACAAACGACCGGAATCCACAAAACTTCTGACGCTCAAACGCCGCGACATGGAGACGTGCGTCTGCATCGTGCTCCCACTATGAAGACTGACGTTCGCGGCTTGCGCCGCTCCGTGTCCGTCGATTGCACGCCGATGGCTATCGTCAATCCCGACCTCCGCGCGCCGTCTCGACCAAACAGGCGCAGACGATTCGCGCGCCGCTCTCCCCGACCATGCTCTGCGACCAGCCGACGCGATAACGACGGGCGATGCGGTAACGACGGGCGACCACGAAGCGTCCTGCTTAAAAACATTCAGCGACCCGACAAACGTCTCCGCACCATTCCTCTCAAAAACATGCGCCCTCGCAACGTTTCCCCTGAGAACATTCGCCGCGTTTCCCTCAAAAACACGCGATGCATCCCTCTCTTCAACGCGGCGATGCGCGAGCACGAACGTTCGACCCACAACCGTTGACGAATCAAACTCTGCTCGATAGACCTCCCGCCGCTCGCCCCCCTCGCCATTCACGCGCCGCATGATGAAGCGCGTAGTCTCGTTATTTGTTGCGCGTGTGGTTTCGTTTGACGCGATTGTCGAGGTCATTTGCGAAGGCGACAGCGCGGTGTTTGGTGCGATGACGAATCGCTCCGAATCCCTCGCGGCGCGGGCAGGCGGTCGAAGCGCAAACGTCTCTGCGTATCCCTGTCCGAAGCGCCGAGGCGCAGTGGCGGTTGTTGTCGTCGCAATGCTCTGTTGGAAGCTGTTCAGCGAAAGCACGAATGACTCAAACACGCCGCCTTGACGAATGGTGGAGGCCGCTTCTTTGTCTCGACCCGTCGGTATGTTTCGCTCAAGCGTCCTGACTGGCATCAATGGAAACGTCGTCCGCTCAAGAGCTATGTGCGATTCGTTTTCCTTGAGTTCCAACAAATGCCGGACGAGCCAGTGAGTCGCCTGCCGCTCTCCACTGCGTTGCGCGTCCCGCCATTGCTCACGGCCTTGTTGTGTTCTCACAAACGTCTCGCGTCGAGAAATAGAGAGGGACGACGAATCCCGCGACGAATATTTTTCGCTTATCGCTTTGCTCATCGTGCGACGCGTCGCGTGCGCTTCGGGTATTAGTGTTTTCGCGGCAGCGAGAGTTTCCGTATTTGAGAGGATGGTGCGATAGCGTTTGAGCGTGTCCTGTCGATGGTTTGAAATGCGCTCGTTTGAGGGTTGGTTGAGAGCGCGATGGAGATTGACGAAATGGCGCGGATGCGCGTCGCTGGTTTTGAGTTCTCCTGTGCCGTCGGGAGTTTGCACGCGGCGCATCTTCTTGACCACGGTGCTCTCTCTTTCATCGCGCGTCGCGACGGGCTGCCAGAAAGCGAGCGGCTTCAACTCCATCTCGCGCGCAAGGGATTGAAGAACCAGACGCGTCGTGTTGGGCGGCGTCTCGTTCATTTGCGTGAAGGAGAGAAAGAGTTGGACGGAGGTTTGCCAGCGATGATAGACGTTCGTTGAGAGATGACTGGCGGGCATTTTGTACGTCATCGCGGCGGACGCGCTCAACGTCTTTGACGAATACTTCGACGCCAACTCGTCGAACAAGGTGTAAACCGAACCGTTTCTGAAGGTGGACGAGTTGAAGGCGCGAGCGAGCGTATTGCGGCGCATGCCCGAAGTGCGTTGGACGAAGGCCAGATGGCAATCGTGCGAGGCAAGGTGCGAAGTCGCGCCGTCGGCACGCACCGATGCGGCGTTGGCGGCGAGAGGTTTTCGTCGCTTGTTTTGGTTCTGGTCGTCTCTCTTGTGCTTCAACATAATCGGCTCAAGTTCATGCCGTGCTCCGCGCGCACGTCGGAATGGGCGAACGCCCCACCATGTTGTGCGCTAGACGCGAAACTTCGACGCGTCGGCGTCGGGGAATAACAGCGCGAGGTCTTGGAAGAACTGTTCGGCACGCTGCTCGTCAATTTTGAAATCCTTGTCGTCGATGAAGAATTGCTGCCACGGCGACATCGCACGCGCCTCTCGAAGTCGCTCCATGTAGCCGACGAAATCGAGCGACAGAAGGTGATAGCGTTCGCTTGCGGCGTGGAAGTAGTAGAGACGCGGCTCGTCTTGTCCCTCATCGAATTTCATGTAGACGTGGTTTTCGGGGCCGTTGCGGTCGAAGAGTCGGCGGTTCTCGTAGAGCAGTTTGCGCGATTTGCCTTCCTCGTCTTCCGGCTCGTAGATTTCCGAGAGGAGGGAGATGTGTGTGTTGGCGACCGTGACGCGTTCGCTGTCTGTGTGCTTGAGATATTTCCAACTGAAGCGAAAGCCGTTGGCGGATTGGTAGAAGTCGCGTATCGGGTTGGCGACGCGGAAGCCCTGCATGCCTTCTTCCTCACGGATGTCGGCCTCCATCTCTTCGATGTCTCTGGACGCGACCGCCGGATAAAACTCATGCTGTATCCAGAACTTTTGCGAAGCCTCGATGCTGGTGACCTCGGCCTTCATCTGTGCCACGTATTGATTGAAATCCATCAACTTTTCCTCTGCGCTCGTCGTGTCAACGTCGCGCCGTCTTAAAACCTCGCACGCCCGTCGCTGATGAGTCCCTGAACGAAAGGCTTGTGTTCAGCATTCCATTCTTCTTCGGGGAAGTATGGCTTCATCCGATTTTCAAAGTCGGCGAAGCCGTTGAAGTCGCCGTTTTTGTTGCGCTCCTCAATCATCGGACGCCGCAGACGGCGCGCGACGCCGAGACGTTCGAGCGCGACTCTGCCCGCGTTCTTGAGATTGACGACGGCGGCTTCGCTCAGGGTACGCGGCGGCGGGTCGAGCGGATGCGGCGATGTGCCTTTCCTCTCGTCGCGCACCCACGTCTCGCCCTGCTGCTTCATCGTTCCCCAATTGACGGCGACCTCTTTCGGGAAATTACTGATGGCCGCATCGTCGTCATAGTAGGAGACGGTGACTTCGTAGAAGAGCACGCCCGGTTCTTCTTCGAGCGCAGCCTTCGCGTCCTTCTCCGGGTTGTTCTTCATCCATGTGTTGTCCACTTCGCGTCCCGGCGTCAGGTTCCAACGCTCGCCCGGCCCGTGCAACTCTTCGTTGAGCAGGTGCATTCTGCGCCAGTAGCGCGGCTGCATGACGCCGCTGCCTTCGCGCACTTCCGTGTAGTCGAATCCGATGACTTGATTCCAGCCGGGCGGGTCAACGCCGGGGCGACTGCCTGCCGTGTTGCCAGCGTTCTTGGTCAGAGGTTGCGCGAGGACGTAGCCAGCGCGATTGCCGTCCATTGACCAAGTGACGCGCGTCAGTGGCTTATCGCCGACGCCGACGCCGCCCTCCCTGAGCGCCGTAGCGAGGTCGTTGAGGTGCGCGCCTATCTGCTCGCTCACATCCGTGGAGGCGGGCGTGGCGGGCGGCCTCGTCTGTTGCGTCGAAGTGGCGTTGTCTCTCATCAAAGTTCTGATGTTGATGAGAATCGTGTTGGCGCGTCCGAGAGCGGCGCGCTCGGTGGCCTTGATGCGCTTGGCTAGTCGCTCGTCGATAACTTCCTGCACGTCCTTAATCTCGCTTGCCATGACGAGGCGACTCGAACCGCCTTCGCCCTGGAAGTAGAGCGTATGTCGCTCGCCTGATTCGGTGGTGAACTGTTTGCGTTGTCTCCACCAGGCGATGACGCGCCCGACCGCCGCGCGTCCGGCGCTGACAAGTCCCGTGATGCCGCGCGCGATTTTCTGAATAACCATGTCGATGGCGCGGTCGACGCGTTCCTGAATTCCTTCGATGATGTTGCGAATCTTCTCGCTGATGCCGCCGAGGCCGATGAGCCGCGCGAGGAAGCTGATGATAACGGGGATGGTGCGCGCCATCGCACTCTCGACCCAGTTGGCCGCGTCGCCGATGGCTCCGGTGGCAATCTTGTAGATGGAATTAACGACTGATTCGACGAGCGCGATAATCTGATTGATGCGCTCGATGAAGAACATCACCGTGTTGTAGATGGCGAGCACGGCCTGCACAATCGCGCCGACCGGATTGAACATCGTGACCAGTTTCGTCACCGCCGCCTGCACAATCTTGGTCACGACCCAATCCTTGATGGCATCGAAGATAACGTCTTTAAGGTCGCCGAGGTATTCTTTAATCTCCTCCCAGAGTCCGGCGGGGCCTTCCGAGATGAGCGTCGAGACGAAGCCCCAAACACGTTCAATAACATCGACGGCACGCTCGCCGATGAGACGGACGATTTTTGCGCGGATGCGGTCGTAGGTGACGCCGAGCACTTGCATGACGAGGCCGAAGATGGCCTTCAGTGTGAACTCGGACGGAAGCTGAATCCCAGCGCCTTCGAGTGCGCCGAACAGCCAGCCCATCAAGCCCGACGCGAGATGACGCAGGATGTTCGTCATGAACTGCTCGAAGCCCTGACGCACCGCGCCGACGAGATTCCCGAGGAATCCGATGGGGTCTTTGAAGATGAGCGAAAGGGCGTCGCCAGCTTTGCCGAGGATTTCGAGCAGACGCCCGGCGTCGATGCCGAGCGCGCTGCACGCCGCCATGAAGACCATGCGTGCAGCCGCCGCGAAGTCGCCCGTCAAGACCGCGCCGACGAGCGCGACCGCGCCCTTGAGTGCGTTTTGATAGAAGCTGAGCGCGGCATCAATCGCGCGTCCCAACGCATCGACGAGCGCGGTGACTCCGGCCTTGAGGCGGTCGGCGATGGCGTTGACGGCTTGCACGGCGGCGTTGACGGTGCGGTCAATCGCGCTGTTAATCGCGGCGGCGAGCGCCGGAAACGCGCTCAAGTATTCGGTCACTTTCGACTTCAGCCAGTTGCCGAACGACTGAATTTTATCGACCACCCAACGACGACCCGCTTCAATCAAACCGACGGCGAAATTCTTGGCCGCGTCGAGGATGTTTTTGACGGCGTTGCGGACGGCAGTGAAGACGGCATCAATCGCATCGGTGACGGCCTTGACCGCGCTCTTGACGGCATCCACCGCTCTATCCCACCAGCTATCATTTTCGCTCTCGCGCTCAAGCTCGCGCTTCCTCGCGGCGGCCTGTTCCTCGCCACGACGCCGCTCGGCTTCCGCATCTCGCTCGGCGTCTGTGAGGCTCCGGTTGGCTTGCTGTTGGTCTGTTTCGACGCGTTGGTTAACGTCGCGGACGGTCGCCGTCTGCTGCTCATTCGATTCGGCGTTGAACGCCTCCATGCGTTGTCGGCTCTCTTGGAGTCCGCGTTGCTGTTCGCCGGAAACTTCCTGACGCGACTGCTGAACAACGTCGGTCTGTTCGCGTTCGGCCTGTTGATTGAGTTCAGCCGCCTGTTGCTGCGTCGTCTCGATGGCGGTTTGTTGTTCCTGATTGCGTCGGGCGGCGGCGCGTTCGACTTCCTGACGCGGCGCGGCGAGGCTCTGTTCGAGCATGGGAGCCAACTGCTGGTCGGCGTTCTGCCGCACGTCGCCGGGAATCGGCATCGAGGCATACTGCGCCATCTCGTCGGTCGCTTGCGTGTTGATGGCCTGACTCGTCTGCGAGATGGCGACACGCGTCTCCTCATCGACGGCGAGGGGCTGAATCTGTTGCTGACCGGGATGGTTGGCAATCTGCGCGGCGACTTCCTGTTGCTGTGCGCCGACCTGCGCTGTGCCTTCGGCGTGCTGGCGCGTGGCGCGTGCGGGGTCGGCTTCGCCGGAGGTGTCGAATTGCGGACGCTCGCCCGCATCAGTGTTGACGCCGGAGTCGTGCGTCGAGATGCTGCCCATCAAATCGTTGAAGGAATCTCTGAGCCAGGAGAAGAAACCCTCGTCCGACTGCTGTTCGACGGCGCGCGTCTGTTCGGCGTTGCGTGGCGGCGGCGCGGTGTCCTGATGCGGTTCGACGCGCGGTGGCGGTGGTTCGCCTTCGGTCGTGCCCTCGCTGATTTGAACGCCGGGCGACGTGGGCGGTGGCGGCGCGTCGAGCGCGGGTGGCTCGGCGACGCCGCTCGTCTGCGCCTTGATGGGCGGGATGTTTTCGACCGTCGCTTGTTGTTCTTCGGCCACGCGTTGCGCTAAGGCGTCGCCGATAACGGGCAGCGTCGCGGCGATTTGCGATGCGCCGGAGGAAGTGAAATTCTGCATCACTTCTTCGGACGCGCCCGCCATCGGGATAGGCGTCGGCGTCGTGCCCGCGCCCGCGACGGAAGCCATGCCCGCGTTCGGCGGCGCGAGCGAAGGCACTGCGCCCTGCGGCGACGAGGCGGCGGCGTCCATCGCGGAAGCGGGTCGGCTGCGCGCCGCGCCTCCCGTCGGTGGGACGGACGCACGCGGTCGCCCTCCCGGCGCGGCAGGCGCGGCGGCGTTGTTTGAAATGGTCGTGGTGGGAGGCGCGGGCGTCGCCGTCTGCGAGAGAGGCGCGGGCGCGGCGGCGTTGGGCGAGAGCGCGGGCGAGGTTGTTTGTGGCACGGCGTCGGTCTGCGGGGCGGCCTCGTTTGTTCCACCCGAACCCGGCGCACTTTCGGACGCTGCCGCCGCTTGCGTTCCCGAGACGGCCTCCGGCGTGACCGCCGACTCGCTCTGCGACGCTTCGCCCACGCCCGTCCGTGCGGCGGCAACGCTTCCGGTCGTCGTCGGAGCAGCGACGGGCGACGCGGCGCGCGATGCGGGTGTGCGCGTCGTTGTCGGCGTCGGTGCGATGTTTGAGTTCTGCGTCGCTGTGGCGTTCTGATTTTCGGCGGCGCGCGGCGTGGCGGCGGTTCTTGTTTGTGTGTCTCGCTGCGATTGGTCGCGCGTCCGCGTTTCGGTTTTAGCACGCGTCTCCGCATCAACCGACGCTTCCGTTCCGTTTCGTTCGGTGCGCGCGCGAGCCGACGCGGGGCGCGCGGCTTCGTTGCGTCTGAATGGCAGGAGTCTGCTGGCCGACTCGTTCGACGGAACGGTTTCCAACGCTGACTGCGGGCGCGCGGCGGAGAGACGACGCACGGCGGCGACCACCCTCTGCGCGTAGGCGTTGCCATAGCGTTGCTGCACTTCGCCGACGACGCGCGCCTTCTGCGCCGCGTTGACGGCGCTCTCGTATTCGGGTTTTGCCAAGACCGACGCGATGCTCTCCGGCGGCGGTTCCGCCCTGCCGCTCGCCGCAAGAAGCTCTCGAAACTCGCCGTAGACGCCGCCGTGTTCGACCACTTCCGCGAGAGCGTGTCTCTGCGGCTCGGCGGTCGTCCTTCTGGCCTCGGCCAGCGGCTCGGCGCTACGTTCTGCGAGTGCTTCCGGCATCGAAAGTCCTTTGCTGTTCAGGCGTTGGTCGTACTCGTTCGGCTCAACTGATAAAGGCGACTCGCTCCGTTCGCCGCCGGAATAAACGCGACGCCTCCCGCCGCGCTCGACCCGGCGACGTTGCCGTCCGACGCGTCTGTCGCAACCTCTGCGTCTTCGTCCGCACGCGTCCCATACGTCTCACAGGTCGCAGCGTCGCTGCTTCGCGTCGCGTCGGGTTTGGGAAACAGGTTTTCGAGTTCGGGATTGATGATGCGATTCTCAAAATCCGTCCAGATGCGTTTGTCCTTGCGGCAATCGTAGGAGCGACAGACGAGCGGACGGTTTTCGTAGACGGTGCACTGATGCGTCTCCCGGTCGTTGTGGAAGCAATAGCCGTTTGCGCCGTGGCGAATCATGTATGGGCGACCCAAATCCCATTTGACCTTGCCCTCCTCCAAATCCTGCACCGTCAACGCAAACTTCAGACGACAACACATCCCGCGACACAGAGACATGCGCTCCTCGCAATCAATCACCACCTCGCTTTGGTGGCTGTACTTGTCGCCCTCGTCATCCGTCAGCGCCACGCCGATGCCCTTCTCGGTAAACTTTTCCACCAGACGCTTCCCAACCTCTCGCTTTCGCTCATCCAACTCCGCGACCGAAATCACACCGCGTTCCGCCAGCAACTCAATCAACGCATAAGAAAACGCTGCGACTTCGAGCACCTTGCTCGTATTCGCATTCTCTCGCGTATGCGCGTACATGAACCCTTCGGCCACTTCCTGACGAAGCGTTTCCATCTCTTTTGCGCCAGAGGCATCCGGCAACGGCTTTTCGTTTCCATTAGCTGATTGCATCTCTTTGTTCCTTGTCTATCAGTTGACTGTTCACGATTTCTATTCGACGAAGAACGTGCGATAAACCTTCTCGCTTTAAGGTTGCGTCGAATGACCCGCGCTTCTCCCGCGCGCACGGTCAACTCTCTGTTGAAAGGCGCGGTCGGTGTTGTAGCGTCGCCGGACGTAATCAAAGAAATCGTCCGACACCGCAACCCAGATATACCCGGCGAACCTCGTCAGAAAAGCGTTAGTGTCCGCATTCGGCGGCACCTGGCTGATGATTTCCTGCCATATATGAGGGTCGGCATGCTTCAAGTAATTCATCATGAGCATCGCCTGTGCGCTGGACGGTGCGACGTAGATGGCAATCTGCTGAGTTTCAAATCTTGGGTTAGTGAGAAACTGCCTCGCCGCGTCGTACATTTCAGACGTCACAGTAAATGGCGCATTGTATGCCGCCTGCACAGCAGCCGGATCGACGGGAGTTCGCTGTGGTTGGTTAGGCTGCTGCCTTCGCTGCATATAAATCGCCGAGGCGTCGGCGGAGTGTTCGACCTCTGCGCGATGTCCTGCAACGACGAGTTTGGCGACTCGCTCCGCTTCGTCTTCCGCCGCCTCGCGGGTCGAATTCGGGTTGCTTCGTTCTTGCGCCCGCCCGCGCTGTTGCTGAGCCACATGTGCGAGTTCGTGCGCCAGAGTTTCCCTGCCCTTCTCGGTCGAAGCGTCGTGTGCATCTTTCGCAAAATAGATGTCCTCGCCGCGCGTAAATGCTTGTGCGCCGAGTTCGTCGGTCTTCTCTTCTGCGTAGCCGCCCGTGTGCACGCGGACGTTGCCGAAGTCCTCACCGAAAGCCGCCTCCATCCCGACTCGCGTTCCCGTATCAAGCGACTGTACTTTGTCGGCCTTCGCGTCTACGGTCTCCGCCTCGCCCTTCGCTTCGCGGATTCCGGCGACGACGCGCTGCACGTAGGCGTTGCCGTGGACGTGTTGAAGTTGACCCAACATCTCCGCGAGTGGTTCGGCGTTGGCGGGATGCGAGAAGGGTTCACTGGCGAGCATTTCGGCGTGTGTTTCCGAAGCGCCGACTTCGGGTGCCGACGCGTGTTTCGGCGCATCGGTGTGGCGCGTTTTCATTTTCGCAGGGGCATCATGAGACGCGTCGTGTTCGTCCGCGTCCTGCTGTCGGTTGATGAAATCTCTCACAGCGACACCTCCTCTTCTTCGCGTTCGACGTATTCAAAATACTGCTCGAAGTCGGCCTTGACGCAGAGCTTGCCCGTCTTTTGAAACTCGCGTTTCGTGGCGCAGATGATGTGTTCCATGCGGACGTGTCCGCCGTTTCCGGCGGCGAGAAAGGCGGCGTTGAGCGCGATGTTGCGGATGTTGCCGCCCGTGAGCTTGAGTTTCTGCGCGAGGAAATCGAAGTCGATGTCGGCGTGGAGCGGCGTGTCTTCGGGGAAGACTTTTTTCCAGATGTGATAACGATAAGCGTCGTCGGGAAACGGGAAGTCGATGATGAAACGAATACGACGCGTGAAGGCATCGTCGATGTTTTTCTGGAAGTTGCTGGCGAGGATAACGATGCCTTCGTGTTCCTCCATGCGTTGCAGAAGGTAGTTGGTTTCGATGTTGGCGTAGCGGTCGTGCGAATCCTTGACTTCGGAACGCTTGCCGAAAATCGCGTCGGCTTCGTCGAAGAAAAGCACGGCGTTCGACTGTTCAGCCTCCTCGAAAATCCGGCTCAGGTTCTTCTCCGTCTCGCCGATGTACTTGCTGACGACGGACGATAAATCAATCTTGTAGAGGTCGAGTCCGAGTTCGCCCGCGACGATTTCCGCCGCCATCGTTTTGCCCGTCCCCGAAGCGCCGACGAAGAGAATCCCCAATCCCTTGCCGAGCGCAATCTTGCGGTCGAAGCCCCATTCGCCGAAGACGCGTTGACGATGCTTGACGTGCGCGCAGACCTCTTTCAAATGCATCAGACGATTGCCCGGCAGCACTATGTCGTGCCACGTGTAGAGCGGCGTGATCTTCTTCGCCAGCCCCGCGAGCCTCTGGCTCGACTGTGAACGACACGCGCGGTAGAGGTCTTCGTTGGAAATCTCGTAGGCGTCGCCATCGCGCAGCATGGCGTGGTGGCGTGCTTCGTCGATTGCGCCGCGAATCTTTCCGGCGGTGAAGACAAACTTGTCGGCCAACGCTTCATGCTCCACGTCGGCGGCGACACGCAAGTCGCTGTCGGCGCAAAACGTCTGCCAGAGCTGGCGACGCAGAGAGTAATCGGGCACGGGGAACGAGACGCGGATGAACGCTTCCGACGGCGCATCGAGATTCTGATTCAAAGGCTGCTCGCTCCCGACAAACGCGATGCCCCTGAACTCTCGCAACTCCTTGAACAGCGTCGCGCGTGCGTGCGTCTCCTTTTCGTTTTCGACCGGAACGAGCGATTCGGCGTGGTCGAAATAGATGGCCGCGCCGCGCAGTTGCGCCTCACGAAAAAGCCGCTTGAGGTTTGACGCGAGGCTGGCAACGTTCGCCACCAGAACGGGTACGCTCGCCAACAGGAGTTCAATCCCCGCCGACGCGCAGAGGGCTTCCGCCGTCGTGTTTTTACCGACGCCTGCCGCGCCCTCCAAGATGAAAACACGCGCTCCCGCCCTCCCGTCAGACAATGATGCAGCGATGCGTTCGTGCGAAGTTGAAGCGATGCTGCCTGGCAAAAGGGGAGCGATATACGAATGAAAAATGCGCTCAAGGCTCGTCTTCGTCTCGGTGGGGAGCAGCAGTTGGGTCAGCGTGGCGCGGGGTTTAGTCAGAGTTGTGAAGGCGGCGAGCGGCGCGTCGAGTGTGTCGGCGTCGAGTAGGAATTGCAGAATGCGCTCGTCGATTTTCAACGGGCGGGAGAGAAAGGGCGCTTGTTCGCCGTGGGCTTCGTCGGCGTGACGCATGAGTTGATTGTGGAAGAGAGGCGCATCGCCGGAGAGTCTTTGCCGCGCCTGAAGTTTGTCGGCGAGCGTCGGGCAGAAGAGTTCGAGCATCAGGTTCGCGCTCGGACGCTTGCGTGTCACGTCGTCTTGAAGATATGCGTAGAGCTTTTCGTACTTCAAATCAAGTTCGACCGCGACGCAGACGAGAAGCGCATCCACGTCGAAGCGCGAGAGTTGAAACAAGCCTCGCAACGTTTGGAGAGGGAGACGAATGCCCTGACGGAGCGAGGCGGCGGTTTTCGCGGCTATCTGTTTTTCGAGATGTTCGATGGTTGCGGCGAGCACGGCGGTTTCGGCGTCGTTGTTGTTGGCGTCGGGCGCGTCGGATTGCGGCTCGTCGTGATGCTGGTGCTGTCGCGCGAGGAGGATGTCAATCTCGTCTTCGGAAATGAAGAGGCCGCGAAATTCGTCAAAGCCCGCGCGTGCGGCATCGCGTCGCCTGCGCGCGATGTGAAGATTGAGCAGGAGGTCGAGGCGGCGCAATTCCTCGAAGAGATGCTGGCGGCTGTCGTGGTAGACGGGCACGGAGTCGTGCGTCGCGGCGTTCGCGTCGTGCGGCGGCGATGGTTGAGCAGTTGCGGTTTGTGAGTCTGATGGTTGAAGCATGTGTGAACCTGTCCCGGCCTCAAGTGCCTTGCGACAAGTGCTGTTCGGATTCCGTGACGCGCGTGATGCGGCGAGCGATGCGCGAATCAATTAAGACCATGCGTACCTGATAACAGACCGAGAGACGATAGGGTTGATTCATGGCACTCCAAATCTGCGCGATGTTTTCCAACGTGAACGGAACCATGTCGATTTTCAGTTCCTCGCTCGTATTCTCAAGCGCCCCGCGCAACGTCGCGCCCGCGACGACCGCGTTGTCGTGGAGGATACGCATCGCTTCGCCGAAGATGCGTTGCTCGTCGAGACGGTTTTCGGCGTAGGGCGTCAGGACGTAAAAGAGATTGAGCGCGAGCGGCGGATAGTTAAGCGTGTCGGTGCCGACCGCTTGCCACTCCTGATTTTTGGCGAACGCATTTTCCATCACGCGAAACAGAAAGAGATTCACTTTCGGCTTCATCGAGGGCTGCACCGTCTCGTCGGCTGGCGACTTGAGCGACACATCGAAGGTATCTCGCGGCAGTTGCTCGTTCTTGAGCAGAGCCTCAAGCGTCTCGGTCACATCGCTGATGACGGAAGATGCGCTCATGCTTTGACTTGAATTCCCTCATGCGTGATTTCGAGAGTTTCGATGGCGACCTCGCTGGCGTTGGCCTTCAAGTCCGGCCCCGTCCACTTGATGGGAAAAGCGCGCACCAGATTCCAACGTTTGACGGGTTCATCGCGCTCGTCCTTGAGCACTACGGCGAGATTCTTTTCGGCGGCGCGCAAACTCATGTCGAACGTTCCGTTGACGACATCGAGCAGCCAGTCAATCAAGTCGTTGGAACTCGTCACGCCGCGTTTCAGTGTGACGTTGCCGTACGTCGAAGTTTCAGGAAACTTCAGCGTCGTCGCATTGTTGCCGCCCTCCTGATACTCGAAAACTTTGGTTTCAATCGATAGGCCGCCGCACTCGGAGAAGCTGCCCACTTCGACGTTCTCCACCTCCAACGAGAAACGAAAATTGCCGTACGGGTCGTTGAATCTTCGCGGCATGTTTTATCACTGCTCCCTGACGCTGACCGACTCGGCGGTGCGTTTGACGGTGACGAGCACAAACTCGCCCGGTCGCGCGGGCGCAAACCCGACGCGCGTGACCACTTGACCGGCTTCGACAACTTCGGGCGGGTTCGTCTCCGCATCGCACTTGACGAAGAAAGCATCTTCGGGCTTCTCTCCGGCAAGCGCGCCGCGCCCGTGGAGGTCGCGCAGAAAGAGACTCAGAGTGGCGACAATTCTGTCCCAGAGCGCGCGACCGTTGGGTTCAAAGACAGTCCAACGCAAGTTGACGAGAATCTGTTTCGTGATGGCGAGATGAAGACGGCGCACGTTGACGTAGCGCCAGATGGCATCGTCGCTGAGCGTGCGTGCGCCCCAGACGAGTAGACCGCGACCGGGAAAACTTCGCAGGCAGTTGACGCTTTTGGGATTCAGGATGGACTGCTCGGCGTCCGTCAGACAGAACTCGAACTCGACGACTCCGTGCAAGATTTCGTTAGCAGGAGCATGGCCGACGCCCTTCTGTTTTTCCGCGCGGGCGTAGATTCCTGCGACGTGGCCGGAAGGCGGGATGAAGAGATTGCGACCACGGAAATCCGCCGTCTTCTCCTTGAGCCACGGATAATAGAGCGCGCCGTTTTTCGAGTTAGAGGCGAGCGAAAAATTGTCCGGCCAATCTTCTATCGGGTTCGCGCCCTTGCCTGTCTGCGCACCGCGCGGTGAGTCGAGGACGGCGAAGCGGTCGCCCATTCGCTCGCAATGCGTGAGCAGTTCGTGCTGGCCTGTTTTGAAGTTGACGAGCGCGTCTTCGTCGAGCGTGGCGGTGGGGATGCGCGCGAAGATGATGCCCTCGGCGGGAATCTGGTTCTCTTTCAGCAGCGAGTAGAAATCGGGAATGATGAGGTCGGGCGCGACGACGAGGCCGACTTCGCTCGTCGCCTCGAAGGCCGCGAGGCCGAACAGCTTTTCTTCCGTCTCGCGCCGCGTAGCATCGTCTGCGTCGGGAGCGACGGGGCGAAAATACGCGCCCGATTGATAGCCCGTGTGATAACGCACGTCGAGCTTAGAGGGGTCGTCGCCGCCGCCCGTGAGAGGCGCTTGGGCGGCGTCGAGTTTTTGCGGACGCACGCCGGAACGTGCGTGGTCACGGCACAGGTCTGCGACGCGGACGAGGATGGAGTGGCCGTTCTTGATGCGCTTGATGTAATCCGTCTCTTCGGGTTCACCGTTGATGACGGAGACGAAATAGTTCGGGTGCGAAGGGTCGAGCGAGAGATTGTCGAAGACTTCCTCGCGTAGGAGTTGCCCGCCGGGTTGAAGACGGAAGGTGAGTTTGAAGCCGCGACCGACGACGGCGCTGCCCGAAGGAAAACCGTACTGGCTCATGACGGGCGCGGTGAACGTGGCTTCACCCGTCGCATAGTCGATTGATTGAATCGTCAACTTCTCGCGGATGGGGTCGCGTTTGTGGACGAGCGTTACGGTGTCGGCCATTTCGTCGCCCGCCACATCTGCGCCGACGAGTCCGGCCACCGATTTGAACTTCGCGCCCGTCGCCCCACGCGCCACGTCGCCGTCCAACTCTGTGAGCATCAGTTCGCGCGTCGATGCGGGTTCGACCGCGACCGCGAGAGCGTTGCCCCACGCGCCCTCGTTGATGGCAGCAACATCTGCGATGACGCGCGCCACCGTCGCCTCCTTACGCAACGCGGGGACGGCGACGGGCACGCCGTCTTGCTCGACCGTGTTGACGAACGTGACTGTACCCGCGTCGCCCCCGACGGCGGTGACTTTTGTGACGCGCACGCGCGCCGACACGTTTTGGTCGGTGATAAAGAGTTCGACGCCCGCGTCGATGTTATTGATGCTGTCGAGGTCGGCTTCGGTAGCGCCTGCGGAGAGAGGTTGGCGGAGAGCTGCGAGTGGAAAGCTATTGACAGGCGCGCGGGCGGCGCGCGCCGTCTCATGTGCGACGCGGACGATGTAGCAGCGTTCGCCGCCGTTGAGGAAGAAACCGAAGACCGCGTAGGCGAGATAGCTGTAGCCCGTGAAGTCGCCGAAGATGTCGCGGAATTGACCCCAACTGTTGACGACCTGCGGGCGATTGAGCGGCCCGCGCTCCGCTTGCCCGACAAACCCCGCGACGCTCATCCGCAGGAGTGGACGCTCCGCGACTTCGACTTCTCTGAGATAAACGCCCGGTGTCCTGAGATTCAACATAAAAGAATCGTCGTTGGTGAAAGCTCGTCGCGGGAGCGGCGCGTGCGTCGGCTGTTGTTTAGAGCACGATGATGTTCGGGTCAGCCGGAGGTGTTTCGTTAATCTCCTGGTTGATGCGCGAAATCTCCTTGACCCACCGTTGACGCTCTAGGTGAGGCATCTCGATAATCTCTTCGCGCGGCCAGTGAAAGTGGTAGGCGATGTAGGCTACCTCCCGCAGCATCTGCTCCGGGGGGTAGCGCACTACCCCTCCGGCGGTTCTTTTCCCCCGTTCACCGCAGACTCCTCGACTTCAAACTCGCTCTCGCATTCGGGACACATCAACTTCACTCTGGAATGTCCGTTTGAGTTGATGCGACGATAAAGGTCCTGCAAGTAGGCGAGGTCTGCCGAGAAGAAATTCTCGACGACGCCGGGATTGATGTCGGAGAGTTCGCCGAGTTTGGTGACGACGCGCGAAAGCAGGATAACGACCAAGTAAGCCTTGTTGCGCTGCACGCGCGGGTCTTGCAGGGGCGCGATTTCATCCTTCGCGTTGGCGAGACGCATGATGCCTGTGCGATGGAGATTGCCGTCGCGGTCGATGTAGCCTTTGGGCAGAGTGAATTCGTACTCGGTTTGCAGCATTACCCTCGCTCCATTCCTTCATGCGCGAGTTCGACCGATTCGATGGCGACCTCGTTGGCATTGGCTTTCAGGTCGGGGCCGGTGTATTTCGACGGCCACGCGTTGACCAAGTTCCAGCGCACCACTTCGTCGTGCTTCTCGTTGTGGAGCACGATGGAGAGGTTCTTGCGCGTGATGTCGCCGTCGGCGACCGTCTTGCGCCAGTTGTAGATTTGGAGGTCGGCGCTGATGCCGCGTTTGAGAGTGATGTTGCCGAATTTGTTGAGGCCGGGCAGTTTGCGCGGCGTCAATCCTTCGTCGCCCTCGCGGTATTCGATGACGTTCTGCTCCGAGTTGAGTCCGGTGACTTCGGAGAATCCGGCGATGGTGATGCCGTCGATTTCGAGTCTGAAATTGTAGGAAGCAAACGGGTCGGTAGTTCTTCTTGGCATGAAAGTTTCTCCTCATGTGGGCTGACCGATGGAAAGCCTTGAAGCCTTCGCGCGCGAGCGTGATGCTTGTCGTGCGCTCGTTCGTCGATGCGGCGCGGGATGCACGCGCAAGAGACGGTGGCGACGCTTCGGCCAGCGATTTCCTTTTACCCTTCCGCGTCGGTGATGCGCGCCGGATTATTCTTCCGCGTCGCCACCGGAGCGTGTCTGACGGATGCGGAAGATGACAAACTCGGCGGGCTTCGACGGCGCGACGCCGATGAGCGTAATCAGTCGCCCCAAATCGACAGATTCGGGCGGATTGGTCTCCTCGTCGCACTTGACGAAGTAAGCCTTCTCCGGCTTGTCGCCGACGAGTTTGCCCTCGCGCCACTGGATACGCAGAAACGCGCCCACGTCGCGGATGATGCGCTTCCACAGACTTCGGTCGTTCGGCTCGAAGACCACCGATTGCGTACCCTTCAAGATTGATTCTTCGAGGAAGATAAAGAGACGGCGGACGTTGACATACTTCCATTCGGGGTCGGCGGAGAGCGTGCGCGCGCCGTAGATGCAGATGCCCGCGTCGGGGAATTTGCGTATCACGTTGACGCCTTCGGGATTCAGCGTGTCGTGCTCGCCTTTGGTGATGATGCGTTCGACATCGGCGGCCGAGTTGAGATAGCCGTCCTCGATTCCGGCAGGTGCTTTATGAACGCCCACGCGCACGTCGGCAGCCGAATACGAACCCGCGACCGCGCCTGAAGGCGGCAGGAGTTTGCGTTTGCCCGTCAGTTCATCGACGGCGTAAATCCACGGATAGTAGAGCGCGCCGTACTTGGAATTGAACGGGTTGCCGCTAAACGGGGTGGCGGCGCGTTTGTATGCGAGCGCGCCCTGCGGCGAGAGCGCGGCGGGCGTGTCGGCGACGAAGAAACAGTCCTTACGGTTGGCGCAGTAGGTCAAAGCGAGATTGGTGGCATCGCGCGAGGCCGTTCCATCAACGCCGAAGCCGGGATTAACGAGGTCGGGGATGGCGACGATGTTGATGTCGTCAACGGTATCGAACGCAAAGAGGCCAGTGGCATCGGCGGACGAACCGATGAGGTCGGCGGCGCGAAAGTTGTCTTCTCCGTCGCCCATCGCCGCGCCGTCGCCGCCGCCGCCGAGCGAGATATGATTGGTCGCGCCGAGCGGGTCGATTGCGTCGCGGTCGGCGGTGATGTCCTCGACGGTGATGTACTTGGAGATGCCGTTGATGCGCGCTTCGACGTGGTTGGGGTTGGGGAAATCGGTGTCGCCGTCAAACTCGTTCATCGAGAGATGGTCGAACGTCTCGACGGGCGTGGCGTCGTCTTTGTAGTAGACGCTGAGTTTGAAAAGCGTGGGATTTTCGGGGTCTTCGTCCGGGTGGAATCCGGCGGGGTCAACTCTGACCATGAGTTGATTGCCCCACGTGCCGGGACTGTTGGCGTAGACGTTGAGCGCGGCTGTTCCGTCGGGCGGCGAAGACGGTGGCGATGGCGGCGATGGCGGCGACGCGGGCGGACTCGACACGTCGCCCTCGAAGGTCAGAACGGCCTGCGCCACGTCTGGAAACGTGTTGTCGCCGGAGGGTTCGTCGCTCTCGCGGAAAGCGCGCACGACGTAGCAGCGCGTGCCGCCTTCGGTGAAGAAATGCTGCACGCCGTAGGCGAGGAAGGCTTTGGGTGTGAAGCCTCCGAAGGTGTTGGAGAACTGCGTCAGATTGGTGATGAGTTGCGGGCTGTTGACCGGCCCGCGTTCGGCGATACCGACAAAAGCGCCGGTCGAAGTACCGACGCCTTCGATAGGTTTGGGGCCGGAAAGTTCCTCGATATAGACTCCCGGCGACAGGTATTCAGGCATGACCTACGACCTCCGTTTCAAGGTGAAAAGAATTGATTTTCCGTTTATCCGGCACTCGGCGTCGGTTTGGGTTGGCTGCTGGCTCCGCTCGGCGCGGCTGGCGCATCTTGCGCGGCGGCGGATTGACCGCCCTCCTGCGCGTCGGATTGACTCTCTTGCTCGCCGCTGCCGCTGCTCGTTCGCCTTCCCCGTACGACGGTGATGCGCCGTTGGCGTAAGCTCTGCTGGAAGGCGTCGCTGGAAAAATCATCATCGGAAATTTCGGCTGTCTCACGCGGCCTGAGCGTGAGCGTCTCGTCATTGGCGAGCGCAAAACTGAGAAAGCCATAACTCAGGTTTTTGACGGTTGGCATTGCTGCTGTCCTCCTCAAGGTGTTTCCGGTTGGAGTTGAAAATCGGCGCGGTTGCGAGTCTTTTGAACAACGACGATGCGTTTGGGTTGAATTTGATAGCCGACGAGCGTCGCGCGCAGGGTAATCGCTTGCACTTCGGCGCGTGCGAAATAGAGATTGTAGTCGCCGCGTTCGTTGGTCGAGGCGGTGATGTCGCGTTCGGAGCCGAGCACGATGGTCGCCCCGCCCAACTGAACCGTCGCAATCTTGACTCCCGCCACGTTGGTCAAAGCGACGTTTACGTCGTTGACTTTCACCAGACGAACCTTGACTTGCGCGAGCGGCTTTTTCGGTGCGACGTTCGACGTGATTTTGCCCGCCACGTTGGTCAATTCAGGCGGCGGCGCGTGGAGGTACGGGTCGAAGCGCATGCGGATTGATTTGTCGCGCACGATTCGCACAATCGATGTGCCTTCGACCAGCCCCGCGATGCTCTCCAACTTCGCGCTCGCCACACGCCCCACTTCCAAATCCGCCGCCAGTTTGGTCGTCAAACCCTGCGCCAGCACTTTTGCGCCCGCGCGGATGGGTCGCTTGAGGAAGATGGGGTCGAAGGTGATGCGATGCGAAGGGATAGAGCCGTTCATGTTGGTCGTCGCCGTCTTGACCAAAACGACGAGTTCGTTATCGCCGGGTTGTTCAAAAACCAGAGGCGCAAAAGGAATCGTCACTTTGTATTGCTGCGGCTGCAATCGCTCGCCCGTGATACGCAGCGTGTACTCGCCCGGATGGACGCCCGTGAAGGCGAAGAAGCCACCATCTTTGTAATGCGGCGCACGGTTCGAGCCGACCAACTCGACCGCGTAACGTCTAGCTTCCAACCCTTCGTAGGTCACGTCTTCGATGACCTGACCCACCAGTGATACTTTTCGAGAGCGCGTGTCGGTCATATTTGAAACGGAAATTTGAAGAACGTTGCGTGCGGAAATTCGCGTCGGAGATACGCTGCCCTTGTCGGTCTGATGCGTGGTCGGCTGACAGCCAACTGCTCGTAGGGGTCCCGCGTCTTTTGAACCTTCCGACATAACGAGCGACGTTGACGACGGCGGCATCATCACTCTTCCGTCCGAATCCGGTTCACGGGCACGACAACCAACTGCTCGATTCCTTCCACCTCGACCACCGCAAACGTCTCCTTCTGCATCCCGCTATCGGACAGGTCTATGACGCGTCCGTGCAGGAGGTCGCCGCCGTGCAGTTTGTAGAGCACAAGGAGCGGGTCGGGAATGCGGATGTCGCTGATTTTGAACCGTACATATTGATTTCTTAAATCCACGGGATTTGTCAGCTTCGCCAGTTTTCTAATATCAGCACACGCCTTCAAGCAACGACTGTACCAACCGTTCGTCCTCCGCCCGACGCGCGCCGCAACAGCTTTAACAACCACGACTTCGACCCTCTGCGCGACTTTCATTCACCTGCCGCCCGTCGCCCGCGTCGGAAAACTTTTTCCGGCAGGCACGACGCATCGACGTTCGTTGCCGGAAAGAGTTTTCCGCCACCAACAGGCGACTAGAGGCGTCGATAGGTGATGACAGAAGACGACAGGCGGGGCGTCGCGGTCGCAACCTTACGACGGTTGATGAAGAAGCGGAGCGTTATTGAAGTTGGTGCTTGCGAAGTTTGTTGTAGACGCTGCGCGGGGTGATGCCGAGGAGGCGCGCGGTCTGCGCTTGATTGCCGTGGGTGTGTTCGAGTGCGGAGGCGACGAGGAGTTTTTCGCAGTGGGCGAGAGAGTCGGAGAGATTCCAGTGGTTGAGCGAGAGGACGCTGATGAGATGTGCGTGGAGGTCTGCTGGCAGGGCGTCGGTCGCGTGCGTCGCGGCGTCGCTGTGCTGTTGCGTGTGGTCGTACTGGTCGGTTTCAAGCTGTGGGGAAGCGTCCGGGTTTTTGGCCTGCGTCGATAGCTCTTGCCAGAATTCGGGCGCGAGGTCGCAGAGATTGAGCGGGGCGTCGGAATCCTTGTTGACGAGCGCACGCCTGACGAGATTTTCCAGTTGCCGCGCGTTGCCGGGCAGTTCGACCTGTGCGAGCGCGTCGATGAATTCAGACGCGACGGCGGAGGTGTGCGATGCGTTGAGGGCGTGATGTTTCTTTATGAAATGCTCGACGAGCGGGCGTATGTCGGCGGGTCGCTCGCGGAGCGGCGGGAGGTTGACGGAAAGAATGTTGAGACGATGAAAGAGGTCTGCGCGAAACTTTCCTTGCCGCACCAGTTCTTCCAGATTGCGGTTCGTCGCTGCGATGACGCGCACGTCCACCGCCACTTCCCTGTCGTCGCCCACGCCGAGCACGCGATTCTCTTGTAGCACGCGCAGGAGTTTGGCCTGTAGCGACGCGTCGAGGTCGCCAACTTCGTCGAGAAAGAGCACGCCGCCCTCCGCCGCTCGGATGAGACCTTTGCGTTCGCGCTCCGCGCCCGTAAACGCCCCGCGACGGTGGCCGAATAGTTCGCTCTCGGCGAGGCCGGAACTGACCGCACTGCAATTAACGGCGACGAGAGGGCCGTGGCGACGTTTCTCGTCGAGTTGGAAAATGGCTTTGACGAGAAGCTCTTTGCCCGTTCCCGTCTCGCCCGTGATGAGCGTCGGGAGGTCGCTCAGCGCGCTCGCGCGTTCGACCCAACGAAAGACGGAAAGCATCGCCGCGCTCTCGCCGATGATGCCCAGACGCGACATCTCGCGTTTGAGTTTTGCTTCATCGTCGCGGCGGTTCGCTTCCGTCAGGAGCAGACGCGTGAGCGCGCGCTTCAACTCTCCCGCAAACTCCGCAGACGCGCTATCCAACAAAGCGAGTGCGCCCGCCAGCAACGCCTCGCACCTCTTGCCCAGAGACCACGTCTGCGCTCTCGCGCCATAGCAAACCACACGCGCGCCCGCCTGTTTGAGTGCGCGAACCAGACCGAGCGCGGGCGCGTCCCGCGTCGGGCATTCCGCTAGACGGACGAGCGCAATCTCGCCTTGCGACGGAGATTTCCCATCTCCGTCGGCATCAATGCTCAACAGCCGCGCCCTCGCGCCGCATTCCGAGATAAGACGACCGATGAATTGAAAGTCGGAGGGTTGCGACTCGCAGATGTAGACCGTCGGAGGCGCGGCGTCCGCGTGGCTCGTCGAAGTGTTGCGGGATTCGGTGGAGACGCGGTCTGAATCTCTGCTAATGTCGGGGAGCATGAGAATCGCCAGTCCTTATCGAGAACCGCATCGCTCATTCGTCGTCGCCGTCGGATTTGTTAATCACGGTGCGTCGGATGAGCGACACAGGGAGTAGTCTTATGAGTCAAACCAACGGGTTCGGATTTCGATACGACGAGGAACTTCCAGAGGTTTTGTGTTTCGGTTTCGAGAAAGCATGTGAGTCAAAAAAGCGACTTTGAGGCCACACACAGACACTTCGGCACAAAATTTACGGCTACAGTTTGAGTCGAGGAAATTAGTGAGAGCAGCAGGCTGGACGGAAACGTGGAAAACAGCCTTCAGCTTCGTGCGAACCCGGCTTGCAACGAGATTTTCAACGATTTGACAGCAAAAGGCTTATATAACGACTGCACACGCCTTGTCAATTGGGAAAGATTTACACACTCCAGCGGCTTTCCCGCTCCGCCTCGCGCTCTCAAATAAGGGCTTGACTAACAAGACTTTCCCGTCGCACAAACACGGCGCGACGCGCATCTCACGCCACGCCTCGCAGCTTTTCGACTCGCCGACCTCGCGCCGCCGGATGTTACAAAAGACCGCCGCGACGGAGATTTATTGAACGATGCCTGACCAACACGCTCTCCGTCGTCGTCCGGCGCGCACCGTCCCGCCGTCGTCCCATGCAGTTTGACGGTTTAATCAATTTTCTCAATCGAATAGTAAGTTAGATAGGTGGCGTCGGTGCCGCGCGCCGAGACGACGTAGCCGGGTTGATTGCCACGCGCGGCGACCTCCTGCGTGTAACGATAGTTGTTGGCGCTGCCCGTCTGACGCGCGCTCTTGAGGTCGAGCACGTCGCTGTAGCGGACGCGGCGACCGCCGTCTTCGCGCGCCGTCGCCGTCAAGTACCTGACCTGCGTGTAATCCTTGTTGAATCCGATGATGAGATGCGAATAGTGCGGGTCGCGCCGCAGTCGCCAGACTTCCTGCTGCTTTCTCTCCTCCTTTTCGAGACGACCGATTTTTTCCAGACGCCGACGCACCGCCTCGCGGCTCATCCCGATGCGAACGCCCGACACCTCCGGCCTCGGCTCCCTCCACGCAGCCCCGACGCGCCCCGCCGTTATCACCCCGACGACCAAACAAAGCACAACTAATTTCTTCATGCCAAAAATCTCCCACGCCGATGCTCTCGAACAACGCATCAATAACTGAATAACCAACCACGCGCTTCAGTTCTCTTGTCTAACCGTCAGATTACCACGCCCTTTAAGAATTGCGGATTGGGGATTGCGGAATGCGGATTGGAAGAAGAAGAATTAAGGAGTCAGAATTCGGTAGCCAGAAGGAAAACCGGAAGGCGTTTGAGAGCGAAACTCACGAAGCGCGTCTATTCAATCAAGCATTTCTCCTGACTACTGACTTGTGGCTGCTGTCTACTGTTTTTCATTCCTCAATTGGACGACCGCGAAGCTGTTGGCTTATGCTTCTGCAATCCAGCCGTTCTATCAGGCCAACTCGCTTCGGGAGAATCTCATGTCCAGACCCCTACACTTGAAAACTTTGTGGTGCGCTCTGTTGTTCGTCTCGCTGCTGCTTCCGGCAACCCTTCTAACGGCGCACGTCGTCGTCGCACAAACCGCGTCGCAAACAGGCGCGAGCAGTAGTAGTAGCGGCAGCACGTCGAGCGCCGCGCCGGAAGTGAAGGCTTTGGAGCGTCTTGAATGGCGCAGCATCGGCCCGGCCAACATGGGCGGGCGCACGGCGGATGTCGAGGGCGTCGCGGGCAATCCGAACGTGGTCTACGTCGCGACAGCTTCCGGCGGTCTCTGGAAGACGACCAACGGCGGCACGCGTTGGACGCCGATTTTTGAACGACAGAACACCATCTCCATCGGCGACATCGCGCTTGAGCCGGACAACCCAGATGTCGTGTGGGTCGGGACGGGCGAGTCGAACGTCCGCAACTCGGTCTCGTTCGGCGACGGCGTTTACAAATCGACTGACGGTGGCAAGTCGTGGCAACACATGGGGCTGCGCGACACCGAACGCATCTCGCGCATCCTCGTCAACCCGCGCAACCGCGATGTGGTTTACGTCGGCGCACTCGGTCATGCATTCGCGCCGAATCAGGAGCGCGGCGTCTTCATGACGACCGACGGCGGCAAGTCTTGGACGAAGACGCTCTACATCGACGCGGAACACGGCGTCGCCGACATGGACATCGACCCGCAGAACCCGAACATCGTCTACGCTGCGATGTGGAGTTTCGAGCGCAAGCCGTGGACGCATCGTTCGGGCAGCGAGAAGGGCGGCATCTTCCGTTCGATTGACGGCGGGCGGACATGGAAGAAACTGACAGAAGGCTTGCCGAAGTTAATTGGACGCATCGGGGTCAAGGTCGCGCCGTCGAACCCGAACGTCGTCTACGCCATCATGGAAGCGAAGGAGGGCACGCTCTATCGTTCCGACGACCGTGGCGAAACGTGGCGCAACGTCTCGAAACAGACGAACATCGTCTCGCGCGGTTTTTACTACACAGACCTCCGCGTTGACCCTGTGAACGAGAACCGCGTCTACGCCGTCGCTTCGACCCTGTTCGTCTCCATCGACGGTGGTCGCAACTTCCGCTCCATCACAGGGCGCACGCACATCGACTACCACGCGCTCTGGATTGACCCGCAAGACCCGCGACGGATGTGGCAAGGGCAGGACGGCGGCGTCGCCGTCTCTTACGATGCGGGCGAAAGTTGGGAGTACGTCAACAACATGCCCATCGGCCAGTTTTACCAGATTCATGCCGACAACCGTCTGCCCTTCTACAACATCATGGGCGGACTCCAAGATAACGGCACTTGGACTGGCCCTTCGCGCACGCGCGAACCCGCCGGAATCCTCAACGACGATTGGCGCATGATTTCCTTCGGCGACGGCTTCTACGTCCTCAACCACCCCGAAGACCCAGACCTTTACATCTCCGAAGCGCAGGGCGGCAGCATCGTTCGCACAGACATGCGTACGCGCGAGCAGCAATCGGTCAGCCCCGACCCGCGCGGCTCCGATGGCCCCGCCAGCGAAGCCAAGTATCGCTTCAACTGGAATTCGCCCATCATCCCCTCACCGCACGACAAGAACACGCTCTACTTCGGCGGCAACGTCGTCTTCAAGTCCACAGACTTCGGCAAGACGTGGACAGCCGTCAGCCCCGATTTAACCACCAACGACCGCGACAAACAGAAGGACGCGGGCGGCCCCGTCGCCTTTGAAAACACGGGCGCGGAATTCAACACGACGGTCATCAGCATCGGCGAATCGCCCCTCCGTCAAGGCATGATTTGGGCGGGCACCGACGACGGCAACCTCCAACTCACCACCGACGGCGGCAAAAACTGGACGAATCTCACCAAGAACGTCCCCGACCTGAAGCCCGCCTCGGCGGTCTCGCATGTCGAACCGTCGCGCGTGGATGCGAGCACCGCTTATGTCGCGTTCGACCGTCACATGCTCGACGATTTTCGTCCCCTCGTCTTCAAGACCGAAGACGGCGGACGCACCTTTCGCAACATCACTGGCAACTTGCCCGACAAAGCGCACGTCTGGATTGTGCGCGAAGACCCGCGCAATCCGCGACTCCTCTACGCCGGAACCGAACTCGGCCTCTACGCTTCCTACAACGGCGGCGCAAATTGGCTGCCCCTCAATCTCAAAAATCTCCCCAACGTCGCCGTCCACGACATCATCATCCACCCGCGCGACAACGACCTCATCCTCGCCACACACGGGCGAAGCATCTGGATTTTCGACGACGCCACGCCGCTTCAACAGTTGACGCAAGAGATACTCAACAGTCGCACGCATCTCTTCGACATTCGTCCGGCGCTTCGTTTCACGTCGCGCTTCACGCGCTACGGCATCGGCGATAAAGTCTTCACCGGAGCGAACCCGCCCTACGGGGCGCTCATCACTTATTACTTGAAAGACAAACCCGACGAGAAGACGACCGTCAAGATAGAGGTCTTCGACGCGAGCGGAAAACTTGTGCAGGAGTCGAAACAGATTCCGAAGGAGAAGGGCTTGAACCGCGCGACGTGGAACCTGCGTTGGGGAGGCCCGGAAGTGCGTAAGCCGCCGACCGATGAGGAGACTGCTTTTTCAGGCCCGCCGCGTGGCCCGCACGTCCTGCCCGGCATCTACACGGTGAAGCTCATCGTCGGCGACCGGACGTTGGAAAAACGCGTCGAAGTTCGTCTCGACCCGACGATTTCCGTCCCCACCGCAGACCTACAGTTGTTACAGGATTTGACCATGCGGCTGCGCGATATGCAGTCCGCCACCAACAACGCGTTGCGTGCGCTCGACAGCGTGAAAGAACAGATGCAGAACATCGACAAGGTTATCAAAGACCGCCTGCCCGACGCGCCCAAAGATTTGACGACCAAACTCACCGACCACATCAAACAGGTCGAAACCCTTCAGGGCAAACTCGCGCGACCCGAAGGCGGCCTCGGCTTTAGCGGTCGCTCGCAACTCATCGACCGTCTCGGCGGCCTCTTCTTTGAAATGGACGGCACCAACGCCGCGCCCACCATCTACCAACAGGAATTCTTCAAGGAGGTGCAGACCGAATTTCGTACCAAGACCACGGAAGTCAACAACTTCTTCAATCAAACTCTGCCCCAACTCAACGAAGCACTCCGACGCGCAGGCGCTCCCAACGTCATTGTCGGTAAACCCATCGAACTACCACAATGAAATTGCGGATTGCGGATTTCGGATTTCGGATTGGCAGAACGAGGATTCAGGAGTCAGAAGTTAGAAGTCAGAACGAGAACGGAACGTAGTTGAGAGCAAAGCTCGACAAGTGTGTCTACTCAGTCAAGCATTTCTACTGACTACTGTCTACTGTTTTTCATTCCTCAATTTGAGGTAGGCGAGCGCAAAGAGGGCGGCGAAAATCAGGTCGATGATTCCGGCGGCGAGCATGGTCGGCGCGAGGCGTTGTTGTAGGTAGAGCACGACCGCCGCTATCGCAAAACTCAGCTTCTCAATTATCGACGGAATCATCAACGCGCGATAACGCACGGGGTTTCGCGATACGATGAAGAACGCAATCTGCCACGCCGTCGCCACGCCGAGGAAGCCATAATAAAATTCGGGATGTGTAATCGGCGGCGGGTAATCGCGTCCCGTTTTCGTCTCCATAAAATATTGCGGCAAGAGCACCACCAGACCGTAGATGCCCGCGATGAGAAACACTAGCCGAGAGAATTTCATCTTGAGCCACCTCTACTAATAAACGCCTGAAAGCATTCGGACGAAACCGTCACAGACCCGCCATATCCCATTTGCGGATGGTGTCGGAGATGAGTGTGGTGAGTTTGTCGGTGACTTTGGCGAAGTATTCGTCGGCCTTCTTTTGGTCAAATTTCGGATAGCCTTGATTGGGTTGGTAGAGGCCGATGGACGATGGGAAGGGCGCGGCTTGCCATGTGCCGGGCGCGGGATAGGGCGTGGCGAGTTCGGGTCGGTAGCGATTGGCGTGGACGAGTGTGGGGTCGATGGCTTGAATCATGGCGGTCTCGTTCCATCCGGCGTGGCCGCCGTCTTCGCCGAAGACCTCTTTGGTGACATCGGCGGCGAACGACCACCAGTTGATGACGAGCGTGCGAACACGACGTTCCGAAGCGACTTCCGCCGCCACCGCGTTCAAGACCGCCGACTGCGGGCCGCCGTGGCCGTTGATGATGACGATGTTGCGGAAGCCGTTCTTGGCGAGTCCTTCGAGCAACTGTTTGATGAAGGGACGATAGGCGGCTTCGTTGATTTGAAACGCGCCGGGGTAGGCTTCGAGGCTGCCCGTGATGCCGTAGGGCAGCGTGGGCGCAATCATGGCGTTGACACGCGGCGCGATGCGGCGTGCGAGGGCAAAGGGCGCGGTGTTGTCCGCGCCGTTGTTGATAACACCGTGAGGTTCGAGCGTGCCCGTCGGCAGGAGCACGGTCTGGATGCGTGCGGGGACGACTTCGCGGAACTCCATCCAGTTGATGCGTTCCATCTCGCGCGTCGAAACGAAATCTTTCTGATTCGTCGCCGACTGGTTAGTCGGAGAGTTTTGTGCGCGTGCGTCTGCGTGCGACGACGCGGCGAGCAACAGCGAAAGAAGAAGCGTCGAAACGTTTAGCTTGCTCATCGCACCTCACGACCTCCTGCGCCCGAACCGACGCGGGATTGCTCCGGTAAGAAACGAGGCCGTCCCGCGCGTCAGACATCACGCCGCCGAGACGCACGTATGTTTCAGAGACTCCGCCCGCCGAGTGGCAAACGTCCTCGAAGCCTCTACGCGCACGCGCCGCGCACGCCGCGCTCGCTCTACTCTGTGTTCGGGTTTATCTCTTTCTTAATCTCCTGGCTTTCGGGATTCTCAGCGCCGGGCGTGAGCGAACCCGTGCCCGTTGGTTTGTCTTCGAGTTTCTCCGCCGGACTCGCGTCCAATGGGGTCTCGTCTTTGGTCAGCCCTTTGGCCTGTCCTTCGTTTTCCGTCATGGTCTCTCTCCTTTTCACTTCCCCTGTTCGATAAGATATATGTGCGCCGCGTCCGGCACGCTCTCTAAATGCGACCCATCAGCAGCAGTATGACTACGATGAGGAGGATGATGCCGAGCAGCCCGCTCGGATAGTATCCCCACCCGCGACTGTGAGGCCACGCGGGCGCTGCGCCGACGAGAAGCAGAACCAAAATGACAATCAGAATGGTAGTGGTGTTCATCGCTTTTGCTCCTTCACGTCAAGTTCGGCCTGAGTCGCGTTGAAAATTTCAGACTCATGCCGACAAATGTTTGATTCAACTTCCGACGCGCTTCTGACTGACCGGAAGCGTTTCGCCTCGCGACCGTGAGGCGCGCGTCTTTGTCGAGACGGTTGGTGAACGATTGCGTGGCGTGAGTATGTCAGAGCAGGCGCGTCAAAATCAAATTCTCTAAACGATTTTGAGAGGGATGCTGACCGGAAACCCGTAGGTGTGAGGCGACGAAGCGACGTCGAAGAAAGTAAAGCCGCCGGGAGGCGCATGCGCTCCGGGCGGCTTCGTTGAGTGGCGAGGGGTGGTTTGAAGTTTTAGTTGAGAAGGAAGCTCATCATGACTTCCTACTGGTGCGGCGCGAGTAGGAATCGTAGGCGAAGTTTTTGCGCCTCATTCTGTCCTGACTGCGGTCGTCCATCGTCGAAAGAGCTTCTTCGAGTTTGACGCGCTCCTGCGCTAAATCCACGTCGGCCTCATCGTAAGACGGCGAGGCCAGCGTCGCGTAGAGCGATGCGCTGACGACTTGCCGCGCCGACACATAATCGCCCCTATCCATGTATGCCATCGCTTCGCGTCGGGCGCGCGCGTTCATCATCAACTGCACCGCCTTGCCTACCTCCGCGTTGACGGGCAACGCTTCGACCGCCGCTTCCGTGTCGAAATCAATCTCGAAGCTGTGCTTGACGACCTCGGCTCCCTTCGCCTCCTGCGGCGTGTAGCCGAGACGCAAATCGAGCAGGTGTTGTCGCGTGCCGTACCGTTGCGCGGGGACGCGTAGTTGGACAACTACGTCGAGCGGCGAACCACCTTGAAGGTTCGGCAGTTTGTAGCGCCCCGTTTCGTTTAACTCGAAATCGTTGAGCACTCCGGCGAGACGAATGCCGTCGGAAGGCACAAGGCCGAGCGTCACGGTGTGCGCCACTTGCGCGATGAGTCCTTCGAGTTCGACGGCGAAGATGCGCTGCATGTCGTCGGCGTGTGTGACGTGCCAGGCGTTGCCGCGACCCGCCTCGGCCATCGGCATCAGGAGGTCTTCGTTGAAATCTTCGCCGATGCCGATGGTCGAAGTGCTGACGCCGCGCTCGGCGAGTCCGAGCGTCTGCGTGACAATCTGGTCGGTGTTGGTGAGGCCGCTGTTGGCGAGTCCGTCGGTGATGAGAAGGACGCGGTTGATGCCGTCGCTCAAGAGATGTTCGCTGACCTGTATGCCGCCGCGCACCCATGCTTCATGGAGGGCGGTGGCGCTCCGCGCGTGGATGTGTGCCAGCACACTCTTCAGGGCTTCTTTGTTGGTCGCGAGTTGGCTTGGAATGAGCACATCAATCTGGTCGTCGAAGATGACGACGCTCACGCAGTCGCTGGCGAGCAGTTGGTCAATGCAATAGGCGGTCGCCTCGCGCGCACGCTGTATCTTCTCGCCGCCCATCGAACCGGAGCGGTCGAGCACGATGCTGAGGTTGAGTTGCGGACGGCGGCGCGCGGCATCGGCGCTCGTCTCCGGCGGCGTAATGCGAATGAGCACATCGACGGTCTGCTCGCGTCCGGCGACGAGTTTTGCCCGCTCGGTGATGAATTCTACTTTCGGTATCTGTTGCGACATAATTCTATCTTCCTCGCTTTCCCGGCCTCTTGCGGCCAAATAACTCAAGCGTGCGCGCAATGCTCTGCGTCAGACGACGCAACGCCGTCGGCTCACTTGGCGTCTGGTATTGGTCATGAATATGCAACTCAAGCCCCGGCTCAATCTCCACTCTCTCCCACGCGCCGCCTGTCGTCGTGGCCGACGAATGCAAAGACCCGCTCGGCGCGACGCCCGCGTGCGCCCGACTCGACGGAGACGGAGACGACAGAGGGTTCGGCGGCGACGAAGACGAAGCGTGGCGCTTCGTCAGCAGCGTCTCCAAATAACTGAGCGCCTCATTTTTCGACGCCTTCGTCGCCGCCGCTTTGCCGTCGAAACCGAGCAGGCGTTCCAACTCGTGTTCGCTGCGTCCCTGCACAAGTTCACGAATCTTGCGAATCGGCAGGTGGTCAGCTTGAAGTTTTTTGACGACCAGCAGTTGCAGCAGGTGTATGTAGCCGAAGACGGAGGCCGTCCCCTGCTTCTCTTCCGCCGCCGACAACAAGCCTTCGGTGAGGTAGTAACGGATGGTGCGCTCGTCCGGCACTTCGCTCACCGTGCCTCTGTCCTGCACCGGGCCGCGCTCCGAAAGGATGCTCGCCGCCTGCTCCGTCAACTCTGCCACCCCGACGTATTTTCTCTGCCGCACAGACTCAAGTTGGCTCTTCATGAGCGCGAAATATAAAACCATTGACAGTAAATGTCAACAGTAAATACTGTAAACTGTCAATTAGCATTAACAGCGCAAAATTTTACCCATCGACGCACAAAAAAAGAGAGCGGGACGGCTTTAACCGTCCCGCTCTCTGCCCTGCTTGTATCCCCTTGTTAAGTCACGGCGCTCACTTCGAGCTTACCACTCGAAGCGTCCGCGATATTCACCCGCGCGGATAAAGGCTTTGACCATCTCGGCGCGGTGGAAGTCGCCGTCGAACTCGTTGAGTTTCTTCAACCAGAAGTTGAAGCCGCTCAAGTCTCTGTCCGGCCCCTCGTCGGGATTGCGGTGGAGGTAGCCGAAGTATTGCATCAGGACGAAGGCAGGGTTGTACTCCTTCTTGTAGAACGCCTGATTTTCAGCGACGCGAAGCAAGACTGTTGCGCGCGTCTCCGTGCCTGAATCCAGACCCGCGATGAGGTTCAGACGTTCCTGCGGGTCGGGCGTGACGCCCGCGCGTTGGAAGAGTGCATCGACAAACTGCGCGTTCGACATTCCGGCAAACACATTCAGGAAAGCCTGACGACTCACCCAACGCTCAATGAGCGCGCGTTTGTTCGCCGTCAACTTCTCTTCCCATCCGGCCTGATTGACCACTACGCCCTGACCGAGCGCCTGCATGTCGATAAGGAATTCGGCGCGGCGCGGCATCACTCCGAACGAGGCTTTGTGTAAGCGATAGAGCAGGTAGCCCGTGTTCTGGAATTCGATGGAGAGGAAGAACGCGCCCGAAGTATTGATGCGTCGTCGTTCGATGCATGCCTCGTCGTTGCCGCAGGAAGCAATCTGGTTCGTCCAGAAACCGAGACCGCTATCATCGGCCTCTCGGTCGAAGAAGTCGAGGTACTGCTGCTGCACAAAGAGGTTCGAGTTGTCGATGTCGTTGCCCGCGACGGGTGTGACGAACGTATTGAAAGTGCCGCTCAGGATGGTTGTGCCCGCCTGGTTGGTGACGACGACGGTGGTGCCGTCGTGAATCTGCGGCACAGACTGTCCGTTGTTGGTATCGAGTTCGAGTTCATGCTCAAGGAGCGTTGTGATAACGAGTTCACCGACCTTGACGCCATCGACGAGGACGTTCAAGCGCGTGCCGACCGGAAGATTAACCTTCTCGACTTCGACGTTGAACTTCAGACGCCCATCGCGCGAACGCCACTTGGCCTTGCCCTTCGGCGTCAGGCCGTTGATGCTTGCGCCCGCGAGACGCGCTTCGATTCTGATTTCGCCGTTGACGGGCGTCGGCGAAGGATTCGGCAGGAATGTCGGCGCGAAGGCTCCCGCGACGAGCGTCACACCACCCTGCGTCGCAATCACGACGCGCGAACGGCTGTTGACGAGCGGCACGAATTGACCGTTGTCCGTCCGCAGTTCGAGTTCGCCCTTGCCTCCGCCTTCGAGTCGAATCGTGCCGATTTGCACGTTATCGACGAGGACGTTCAAGAGCGTTCCAGACGGAAGATTGACGTTCTCGACTTCGATTTCCAGACGACGCTCACCGCCCTCCGCGCGATATTCCACTTCCGCACGCGGGGACTGTCCATTGAAAGGCGCGCCGACGAGTTCGGCTCTGATTCTCACGTCGTTGCCTACGGGCGACGGCGAAGGACTCGGCGACGGCGACGGTGTTGCGCCCGGCGTCGGACTTGGGCTTGGCGTTGCTCCGGGCGTCGGCGAGGGACTCGGAGTTGCGCCGGGCGTCGGCGACGGACTGGGCGACGGCGTGGCAATCGGAGTCGGGCTTGGTGTTGCGCCCGGCGTCGGTGAAGGCGACGGAGAAGGCGTCGCACCCGGCGTCGGACTCGGTGTTGCGCCCGGTGTGGGCGAAGGAGTTACGCCGGGAGTCGGGCTAGGCGTCGGGTTGGTGGTCGCCGCAGAGCAGGGAGCGCCGAGAGGTTCGACGGCATCTTCGCCCGTCACCATGCCCATGCGTCCGCCGCTCTGAATCAACCAGCGCGAAGTGTTTGCGCCGACGATGGCGCTCAGAGGCGAAGGCGAAACGAGCGTCGCCGCTTCGGGACTTTCACGACCGACGAACGGACTCGCGCCGCTCACAATCAAAACGCGACCGAGCGAATCGACGCAGTAGGCGAAGCCGGGGCCGAGTTGATGCAAGACCTCAATCGTCGGTTCAGGTTCCATCTGGAAGATGCCGCCCTCGCTGCAATCTTTGGCCTGAATCTTCATGGATTGCCCCGCGCCCGAACGCTGCAAGACCATCTGCTCGCTGTTGATGTCGATGCTCAGGCTGCTCGTCAGAACTCTGCCGTGCAAGGGTTCTTTGCGCGCAAAAATGACAGCGGGTTGATTGGCGGTGATGTCGCTGTTGAGCGTGTAGTTGGTCACCGTGAAGGTATTCAAATCGACTGTGAACGAGACGAATTTGCCCGTGATTTGCGCCGTTTGGCCTGCGCCGACGGCGATGACGGAATCCTGTTCGCCGCTAAAAACGCGACCATCGGAAAGCGTGACGGTGAATCCTCCGCTGCAATCTTTCCCGGCAGACGCCGACGAAGAACCGAGCGTGAACATCCCCAACAGTAACGCGAAGCTCATTATCAAACTCGCGCGTAAACGAAATGAACGAACAATATTAGTTGACGAAATCATGACTACTCCTTTTGCCCTCATATTCCAGACCATCTCAGAATCGAGATTCGATTGCGGGGTCGCTGCTGTTGTAACAGTGTGACGAGCGTCGAAAAAAATACGTCGCGCCGACAACTTTTAAGTATTTGAATCAAGAATAATTTCATGCGCGCCACGCGCGGCCGCCGAACCCGCGACGAGTTCGAAATAAAGAGAAAGAGACGCTTGATGCTCTCGAACAATGCATCAAGTGTCTCTTTCTCTATTGCTACGGTTCACTCGTCGCGCGTGCTACTTCGGCGCGAAACGTCCGAGATATTCCGGCGACGTGATGAAGGCTTTCACCATCTCGGCTTCGATATAGTTGCCGCCGTGTTCATTGAGTTTCTTCAACCAGAAGTTGTAGCCCGTAAAATCACGCGTCTCTTCGGGCGCGTCGTCGGGGTTGCGTCGGAGGTAGCCGAAGTATTGCATGAGGACGAACGCGCGGCTCTTTTCCTGTTCCATAAACGTCGCGCTTTCGACCAGCCTGAACAACACGAGCGCGCGTGCGCTCGACGGCGAAGTCTGGAAGGCCGCACGCGCCGCATTCAAATCGCCTTCGCTCAGGTGCGTCTGCGCGCGAGCGTAGAGCGCAGTCGCGTACTCGTCCGGCGTCATGCTCTGCGGATAGAGCGCGACGAATTCCTGACGCTGGACGAACGAGAGAATGAACGCGATTTTGTTGTCGCTGAGTTGCTTCTGCCAATCGCCCTCGTTAACGACGACGCCCTGCCCGACCGTCTGCGCGTCGGGCACGAAGGCTTCGCGGCGCGGCATCTGTCCGAAAGCAGCTTTGTGTAGACGGTAGATGTAGTAGCCCGTCTCCTGAAATTCTCCCGACAGGAAGAAGGCCGCCGAGACATTGATGCGTCGAATCTCAATGCAACGCGCGTCCGAGCCACACTCGGTGATTTGTCGCGTCCAGAAATTCAGACCACTGGCATCGGGCACGCGGTTCAGAAAATCGCTGTAGTGCTGCCGGACGAAAAACTCCGCGTCAGAAATCGGATTCGGCGTCGGCGACGGACTTGGCGATGGGCTTGGTGAAGGCGACGGGCTTGGCGTTGGCGTTGCAACGGGAGTGGGCGAAGGTGTCGGCGTTGCAATCGGAGTCGGTGAAGGCGTGGGGTCGGCATCGGCTTCGGGCTTGGTCGTCACCGCCGCGCCTACGTCGATACGATGTTGCACGTCGCCGTCGATGCGCGTCGCCGTGTCTTCGATGTGTTCAATAACTGCGCGCTGTTTGAGAGCCGGAAAGGCCGCGCGCACAAGCGCCGCTTCGCCTGCGACAAAGGGAGCGGCCATCGACGTGCCGCGCCAGACGCCGTAGCCCGCGCCCGGCACGCTGCTTAGAATATTGTCGCCCGGCGCGGCGACGCCAATCCAAGAACCGCGCGTGGAAAACGACGCGAGGCGGTCGCCATTGTTGCTGGCGGCCACGGCGAGTAGACCCTTAACGTTTTCGGCTGCCGGATACTGCTCGGTGTCGTCGCTGCCGTTGCCTGCCGCGGCAACAACGACGACGTTCGCGGAGGCGACCGACGGGAAATCATCTTCGCCTGCGAGCGGCGCATCGCTGCACACCTTGTTCAAAAGGTCTGCGATGAGACGCGTGCGTCGCGGCGTGCTGAGGCTCAAGTTGATGATGTCGGCTCCGTCGTCCGTCGCAGGATTGCCGTCGGGGTCAACCGCGTAGCGCAACGCTTCTGCGAGTACCCAGATGTTGCCGACGCCATGCTTGTCGAGCACGCGAATCGGCATAATCTTGGCATCAGGCGCGACGAGCGCAATCACTCCCGCGACGTGCGTGCCGTGTCCGAAAGGGCCAATTTCGCGTGAGCCGACTTCGCTTGGGTCGTTGTCCATGTCTACGAAGTCGTAGCCCGCGACGAGTCGTCCGGCGAGTTGCGGGTGCGTCGCGTCGATGCCCGTATCGAGCACAGCGACCGTCACGCCCGCGCCGCGCGTCACACTATGCGCGAGCGGCAGGCGAATCTTGGCGGGCGCCCATTGTGCTGCGTAGGTCTGCGCGTCGCCGCCGACCGTCCAAGAGAATCCGACCGTCCACGAAAAGCCGCCGCCTTCGGGCGGTTTCGAGGTGAAATTCGGCTCGGCGTAGGCGATTTGCGCGATGTCAGCCGCGAGCGAGGTTACTTTTTGTTCGACGGGCGTGCCGTCGAGAATGCGTAGGCGATAGATGGGGCGTGAGCCGAACTGGTCGAGCGGGATGGGGTCAAGCCCGTGCTGTGTGGCGACGGTCTGAAGGTTAGCCGTGGCGGAGAGTTTGACGACCACTTCGCCGGGGACGAAATCGCCGTCGCTGCCGCCGTCCGACGCTGCGGCGCGTGCCGATTCCGAGTTGAACCAACCGAACGCGAACACCGACAGCACCAGCAGACATAGTAAGCGTGTAAATATGCGACGCATTTCCGCAATCCCTTCGCCTCGTCAGAGCGCGTCCGCACGCTCGCCCGACTCAAGCCTTGTTGTTGAAAACGAAAAATGAACTGCCCGCCCGAAGATAAACCTACCCGACCCTAACAGTGCCCGCCGACGCACCAAAAATACATTGAAGAATGCCCAAAAGGAGGATTTATTTAAGGAGTTGATTGAACTACTCGCGCAAACATTCAAGATGCAATTCCCGCGCCTCCGGTTGCTACGCTTAAATGAAACATATCAACTATTTACGGGGAAATTTAGCCAACCAAAACGACGACTTCCGGCAGCCTCACACCACTGTCTCACCATGAAACACACACCCATTTTTGTGTCTCACCATGAACCACTCTGCCGATTGCGGATTGCGGATTCAAGAAATTAAGAAACTGCTTTTCAATCCGCATTCCGCAATCCGCAATCCTAATATCTTCCGACGAGTACGAAGGGCGACCAGAAGAAGGGATGCGGCTGTTCGCGCATGAGTTCGAGTTGGGCTTGGCGGAGGGCTGCGCCGAGACGGTCGCCCGCCGACAGTCGGCGGTAAAAGCTCGACATGAGGGAGGCGGTGGCGGCGTCGTCTACAGTCCAGAGGCTGAGGAGGAGCGAGGGCGCGCCCGCCGAGAAGAATCCGCGCGCCAGTCCCATCAACTCGTCGCCCGGCGCGACGGCGCTGACGCCCGTCTCGCACGCGCTGAGCGCGACGAGTTCGCAGTGTAAATCGAGTTTGTAGGCGTCGCGGACGGTGAGCCAACCATCGCTCAAGCGTAGCGACGAAAAGAGCGGATTGTCCGGTCGAAATTGTCCATGACAGGCCAGATGCACCACGTCAGCCGACGGCGCATGCTCAAACACGGCGGCGTGCGTCGCTTCGGCGTCGAGCAGCGCGACCGATTCGGCAAAGAGCGGCGCGAGCGTGTTGATTTCGTCGCGCACGCGCGGCGTCTGCTCGTCGGCCACGCCGAGCAGCAGCGCACGTCGTAGCGTGTGATGCGGGCGAGCGAGGCAATGGCGCAGCGCCACGGCGCTCGGCGCGTAGCTAACTTCACGTCTTTCAACAACATAGCCCACGCCGTCGTGCAGCGCATGAAACGGAACATAGTGTAAAACGCGATGGGGCACGACGACGAGACGCCGCGCGCCGACGCGTTCCTCGACGGGCGCGAGCACCAAATCGTAAAGTTCTTCGAGATGTCGGCGGACGCGCCCGGTCAAATTCGGCAAGTGCCGACGCATCCGCTCCGCGCCGTGTCGCAGCGCGCCAATTTGAAAACGAAACTTCTCAAGCGCCGCGCGCGCTTCATCCTCGCTCCCCAGATGTCGCACAACTTCGACGCCTTCGTCCGTCACCACAAAGGCCAGCAATTCGCCGCCGAGACACGTGTATTCGACGAGCGCCGTCTCCGTGCCGAGGTCGCTTTGAAGTTGCGCGATGTCGAGCGTTTCGGCTTCGCCGAGCAACTCTGTCGCGCCGCCGCGATGTTGAAGTTGGCGTGTGATTTCGAGCGATTCTTGTTCGCGTCGGCGCACTTCTTCGTGGAGCGCGGCCATGTCGCCCGCCGTGCTGCCGCGCGCCGCGTCCGCCTGCGGCGGGCGATTAATCCGGCTGTAGAACCAGTTCAACTCTTCGCGTAACTCTTCGAGACGTGTGACGAGTTCGGCATCGAAGGGGTCGCGGGGCTGGGGTCGAAGTTTGAGACGACCGCCGAGGGCTTCGACCAGTGCGCGCGAACGCGCACGCTCGACATAGGCGAGAGCTTCGGTCGCACGGTCGCGCCTCGCGTCTTCCAGACAGAGCCGCGCCAGTTCATCGTAGGGCACGAGTTTGTCTGTGAAGAACGCGGTGCGAAATTCCTCCGCCGGTAGAGGGGCACGCAAATCTTCAATTAATGCAACGGCTTGCAGGAAAAACTGTTCGGCGGCCTGCGTGTCGCCCGCGTCTGCCGCCAGTAGTCCGAGCGACGTTTGACAACGCTGTGCGACCTGCGGTTGCGCTTGCTCTACGGCGTCTCTGAGCGTCTGTTCAAGAAGCGTGCGCGCTTCGTCCGCGTGTCCGAGCGCACGCGCCGCGTCGCCACGCAACCAACGCGCCAACAACAGACGACCCCACGCGCCCGCACGCTCAAGCGGCGCTTCCGCCTCGCGCGCAGACGCTTCGACCGCCGCGTAATCCTTCGCATTGTGTGCGAGTTGCGCCCCGGTGAGATTCACCATCGCTTCGCCGACGGCGTTCTCCTCGGCGGCATAGAGATTTCCGGCCTCGACCAGAAGCGCGTGGGCGCGTTCCATCTGACCGAGCAGGACGAAGGCGCGTGCATGATGCGCGAGTGAACGTGCCTGTTCGGCGCGCATGCCGAGTGCGGCAAAGGTCGGGATGATGCGTTGATAAATGGCGGCGGCTTCGGGCGCGAGATTGAGTTCGAGATAAACGTCTGCAATCTCCTGTTCGGCGATGGCCGACTGATGCGGCATCCCAAGCGCGGCATACTTGCGGCGTGAGCGTTCGAGATAATCGAGCGCGCGGTCGTAGCGTCCTTGAAAGAGCGCGAGATTACCCATGCTCGCTTCGATTTCCGCCTGCGTGATGAGGGAACCGGCGGCTTCGGCGTTGTGTAGCGCCTGTTCGTAGAGTTGTTCGGCGGAGCGGAAACGGTGTTGGAGCGAATGGATGAGTGCGAGACTGTTGTTGATTTTGGCGAGTTGTTTCTGGTCGTCGAGAGCACGAAAGCGTTCACGCGCGGCGAGCAGAAACTGCTCGGCTTCGGTGTAACGGTCACGACGCCCGTACATGTTGCCGATGTTGAGTTCGATTTTTCCGGTGGTGAGCGTATCGCCTTGAGCGGTAAAGACTTCGCGCGCACTGAGGCCGCATTCGATGGCCTCGTCGTAGCGACCGAGCATGGAGAGAGCGATGAGTTTGCTGATTTGCGTGGAGGCAGCGGCGAGGGTTTTTCCGAGCGCGACGAAGAGGGTTTCGGCCTCGTTGAGACGCGCGATGGCCTCCTCCATCTGCCCACGGACGAGAGCCGCGATACCTGCGCCCCAAGCTGCGAGTGCGGCCACTTCGCGGTCTTGATTCTGTCGCGCGAGTGCTTCGAGCGCGGTGGCAGCGCCAATGGCACGCGCCGTATCGCGGTGCCAGGCGTCGAGGCAGATGTCCTTCAACACATAGGCGAGGCTCGCGTCAGCCGACGCGGCGTGTTCGCGCAACAACGCTTCGCGTTCGCTCTCGTCAGCCTCGACCAGTCGCGCCGCCAGTTCCGCGCGCTCCATTCTTATCCTTTAACTCCGACACTCTAAATCAAAAAACACAAGCAATTCACAGGATGGACAGGATAAAGACGTGCAGGATAGACGGGATGTGAAGAAAGGGAAAAGGGAAAACGGAGAAAGGGACAGAAACGCTACGTCCTTCCCTGTCCCCTTTTAACCTTTTCACCTGCTAAGTCGTTTTTATCCTGTCCATCCTGTTGCTGTATCTTGTCTATCCTGTGAATGATTGTTCTCTGCTCGCTGGCTTCGATTTAGGCTCTCAACTCCAACTCCGGCACTTCCACCTCCGTGTCGCCGAGACGCACGCGGAGACGATAATTTCCGGTCGGCACGGCGGGCAGCGTCCATTCGCACACGTCGTTCAACGCGGCGGCGGCCACCACGCTTCCCTCGCCCTCCGCGCTCTCCAATTCAATCGCGCCGCCCTTGCAATTGCCCAAAACTTGACCGGACACCACCCACGTCTCGCCCGTCGGCGTCAGGCGCACGTCGAGGTCGTTGTCGCCTGCGCTAAAGAGAAGTTGACGCGCTCCGCTCGCCTCGCCGGAGCGGACGCCGTAGGCGGGAGCCACCGTCATGCTGTCGAAACTGAGCGCGGCCAAAACGCGCCGCCCTAGAGATTTTTCGGACGAAGCAGCCTCTACGGAAGCCTTGCGCGTGCGGAAAAGATTCAGGGCATGTGCCATGGCGTTGTGCGGCGCATCCTCCGCACTGTCTGTCCGCATGAAGTTGATAACTTGTTGCAGCCGTGAGAGTTGCGTCGCGCATTGGCGGCACTCGGAGAGATGCGCTTCCGCCGCCGTCTGACGGGCGGGCGGCGCGCTCTTTTCGGCCAATTCGACGAGGCTGGCAAACTGTAGATGTTGAGGTAATGTGTTCATTCTTGCTCCGTTTTGGCTGCTCCGTGCGGCCTTCTACTCAGCCCAACAGTGCACGCCAACACCGAAGAAATACATCCCGCACACGTTTTCAAACGAAACAGCGCGAATTTCGCGTTAACAAACTCACAATTCGAGCGCACGCAGCAACTTTTGCAGGCAACGCGCGCGGGTCGGGCCGATGCTGCCCTCGCTGGTTCCGGTGGCCTCCGCAATCTCGGCGTAAGGCGGCGGCTCAGGCGTGTAAAAGAGCAAATTCAACAACTTCCGGCAGCGTTCGTCGAGACCGCCGAGCGCCGTCCGCACGCGATGCTGTTCCTCCAACTGAAGCAACACCTCGTCGGGCAGAGGCGCATGGTCGGCCAGCGCCGCCAACTCCGCATCCTCCGTCTCGTCGTCGTGAAAGGATTTTGCCGTCACGTTTTCGCGGCTGATGAGACGCCACGTTTTGCGTCGCGCCGTCGTGACGAGCCACGCCTGTAGACGGTCGGGCTGGTTAATGTCGTCTAACTTTTCGAGCAGCGTCGTCCAGACTTCCTGAAACACCTCTGCGGCCAAATCCTCGTTCAGACCCGCGCGACGCGGAATGGCATAGATGAGCCGTTGAAAACGCTCCACAAGCGTCTCCCACGCGGCCTCGTCGCCCTTCCGGCAGGCCAGCAACAACTCTTCGTCGCTCTGTTCCATGCATCACCCGATAGAATGCCTTCCATGAAGGATAGGCTGCTTGCTTCTCTTTTGTCTAGAGCAGTTTGCGACTGCGCGGCGGCGTCGGATGAACGGTCGGGAGAGATTATCGCAGGGGTTTAACTTGTCGATGTCTCGACAATTTTTTGGATGCAGTTCTAAGATTTTGGATGCGACGGTTTGAGTTGCACGGGAAAGCGAGATTTCGCTTCGCACAGAAAAGCGCAAGGCACGCGAAACAGAAAAGGCGTCAGCCTCCCCCAAAGCTGACGCCTTTTCTGCCACTCCCGTGGCCTGCCTGTAGTTTCACCCATCCCCAGAAGGATTACTTGCTGCGAGTGTTAAGTTACACGAACTCCCCGACGCGGCGGTTGCAATCATATTGCGATGTTATGACGATGACATGATAAAGAAAAACGACTCCATAGATTCGCCCGCGAGAATTATTTTCCGAAACATCCGGCGAGTTTTGGTTAAGATGTCGAAAAACTTGCGCGCCATTTAATTTGACGGCGACGAGCGCCGCGTTGAAAATGAGCGCCCACTGGCATACGAAGTAGGATTGCACCAACAAGAGACATAGACGCCGCGAGCAGGATGAGGCGTCAGACGAGGGCACGCAGGGAGAGCATGTGAAGAGAGGTCGTATTTCGATAATCGACTTGATATGGCGTTGCCTCCGACTGCGTTGTCCGGTCTGCGGCGTGTCGTCAATCGTCGCACGACCGTTTCACATCAAACATTTTTGTCCTGCGTGCAACGCGTTGTTCAAACGTGAGGACGGTTTCTTTGTCGGGGCGATTGCGGTGAGCGTGGTCACGACGGAGTTTGTGATTCTGGTGCTGTACGTCGTCTGCCTGCTGCTGTTGAGCGACGACGAACAGTTGATGCTCGGCATACTTTTCACCGTGGCTCTCGTCTTCCCCATCGCTTTCTATCATCACGGTTGGAGTATCTGGCTCAGTTTCGACCATCTGGTCGAGACGTTGCCGCAGCACGTCGAGGAGCGCGAGGAGTGAGTCTAACGTCGCGCCTGCAAGCGACGCCTTCCCGAATCCCCGGATAGCGGATTCGAGCAACCAAACAAAGTCGAGAGAACAGAAAAGAATCTATGTTGACCAAAAGAACCCGCCTCTGCCGCAACGTCGCGGCGATGTTGTTGTTGTCATCGTTGCTCTTTATCACGTTGCCGAACGTCGTCCGCGCACAGGAGCAGACGCCCGACGCGGCTGCGGCAACATCAAGACGAGATGCCCCTGCTACTGCTGCCGCGACGACGGGCAGCAGCATTTTGAAGACGCTGCAATATCGAAACATCGGGCCGTTTCGTGGCGGGCGTGTGACGGCGGTGGCGGGCGTCGCGGGTCAACCGCTCGTCTACTATTTCGGCGCGACGGGCGGCGGCGTCTGGAAGACTTCGGACGGTGGCGCCAACTGGCAACCCGTCTCCGATGCTCATTTCAAGACCGGCTCGGTCGGCGCTATCGGCATTTCGGACGCCGACCCGAACACGATTTACGTCGGCATGGGCGAGTCGCCGATTCGCGGCAACGTGTCGCACGGCGACGGCGTTTACAAGTCGTTGGATGCGGGCAAGACGTGGCAACACGTCGGTCTCGAAGACACGCGCCACATCGCGCGCGTGCGCGTCCACCCGCGTAACGCGGATGTGGTTTACGTGGCCGCGCTCGGCCACACCTTCGGCGCGAACGAGCAACGCGGCGTCTTTCGTTCAAAGAATGGCGGCAAGACGTGGGAGCGCGTTCTCTACCGCAGCGACCGCGCCGGAGCGATTGACCTCACGTTTGACCCGACCAACGCCAACATTCTCTATGCGGGTTTCTGGGAAGTCTCGCGCAAGCCGTGGACTTTGGAGAGCGGCGGCGCGGGCAGCGGCATCTTCAAATCCATCGACGGCGGCGACACTTGGACGGAACTGACGCGCAACGCGGGATTGCCGAAAGGCGTCGTCGGCAAGGTCGGCATCACGGTTTCGCCCGTCAACCCCGAACGCATCTGGGCGATTGTCGAAGCGGAAGACGGCGGCGTGTTTCGTTCCGACAACGGTGGCAGAACTTGGACAAAGGTCAACGAGGAACGCCGCCTGCGTCAGCGCGCGTGGTACTACACGCGCATCTACGCCGACACACAGAACGCAGAGACGGTCTACGTCTTAAACACAGGCTTCTACAAATCCAACGACGGCGGACGCACCTACACCAACATCTCCGTCCCACACGGCGACAATCACGACCTCTGGATTGCGCCCAATGATGCGAGCCGCATGATTAACTCGAACGACGGCGGCGCCAACGTCTCCGTCAACGGAGGCCGCACTTGGACGGAGCAAGATCAGGCGACGGCGCAGTTTTATCGCGTCGCTCTGGATAACGATTTTCCCTATCACATCTACGGCGCGCAGCAGGACAACTCGACCGTCAAGATTGTCAGCCGTACAGAGGATTTCGGCATCGACCGCGACGACTGGCACGATGTCGGTGGCGGCGAGTCCGGTTGGGTTGCCCCTTCGCCCCGCAACTCCGACATCGTTTTCGCGGGTTCCTACGGCGGGTTGATTACGCGCTACGACCATCGCACGCGCCAGCAACGCAACGTCACCGTCTGGCCTGACAATCCGATGGGCGCGGGCGCAGAGGCCATGCGTTCGCGCTTCCAGTGGAACTTCCCCATCCTCTTTTCGCCGCATGACACCTCGCCGTCGGGCACTCTCTACGCGGCGGGCGACCGTCTCTTTCGCTCCGTCAACGAAGGGCAGAGTTGGGAGGCCATCAGCCCCGATTTGACGCGCAACGACAAATCCAAGCAAGGCTCGTCCGGCGGCCCCATCACGAAAGACAATACGAGCGTCGAATACTACGACACGATTTTCACCGTCACGGAATCACCCGTGGCGCGCGGTACGATTTGGACGGGCGCGGACGACGGACTCGTCCACGTCACACGCGACGGCGGCAAAACGTGGGCGAACGTTACGCCCAAGAATATGCCGGAATGGATTCAGATAAATTCCATCGAAGCCTCGCCGCACGACGCCGCGACCGCCTACGTCGCCGCGACGATGTACAAGTGGGACGACTTTCGTCCCTATCTCTACAAGACGACGGACTACGGCAAGACGTGGACGAAGATTGTTGAAGGGATTGGTGCAGGAGCGTTTACGCGCGTCGTGCGCGAAGACCCGAACCGTCGCGGCCTGCTCTACGCCGGAACCGAAACAGGGATGTACGTCTCGTTCGACGATGGCGCGCGTTGGCAGTCGCTCCAACTCAATCTCCCCGTCGTGCCCATCACAGACCTCGCCGTGCATCGACGTGAGAAGGATTTGGTCGTCGCCACGCAGGGGCGTTCCTTCTGGATTCTTGACGACCTCGCCGTGCTGCATCAGTTGGCCGACGCGCCTTCTTCGGTCAACAACAGCAACGTTGCGAACATGGAGACGCGTCTGTTCAAACCCGAAGAGACCTACCGCACCGATGGCTTCGGCGGGCAACTTCCACCCGATTCGACGCTCGGCAAAAATCCCGCCAACGGCGTCGTCGTCTACTACTATCTGAAGAACCGACCCGCCAGCGACGTGACGCTCGAATTCTTCGACCCGTCCGGTCGCAGCATCAAAAAGTACACCGCCAAAGCCGCGCCCGCGCCCACGCCTTCGCCCTCGCCGACGCCGCAAACGCAAGCGAACCTGCAACCGCAGACGCCCGGCAGCCAGATGCCGCAGACGCCCGGCACCGCGCAGACGCAAACTCCACCCGAACAACCGCAAGCGCCTTCCGGCGAAGAGTCGTCTTCGTTCGGCGGCGGCGCGGCGGGTGCGCCACGTCTGAACGTCGAAGCGGGTCTCAATCGTTTCGTCTGGGATATGCGTTATCCGGAGGCGACGCGTTTCCCTGGCATGATTCTCTGGGCGGGCGAAGTGCGCGGCCCGCGCGCCGTCCCCGGCACCTATCAGGTCAAACTCACGTTTGACGGACAGACGTTCACCGAAAATTTCGAGATACGCAAAGACCCGCGACTCGAAACCACGCCCGCCGACTTCGCACGGCAGTTCGACCTTCTCATCAAGATACGCGACAAACTCACAGAGACGCACAACGCCATCACACGCATACGCGACGCACGCAAACAGATTGACGATTTAGTCAAACGCATCGGCGAGCAACCCGAAGGCAAAAAGGTTGCCGACGCGGCCAAGTCGCTCAACGCGAAACTCACCGCCGTCGAAGAGGAACTCTACCAGACCAAAAACCAGAGCAGCCAAGACCCGCTTAACTTCCCGATTCGTCTCAACAACAAACTTGCCGCGCTCGCGGGCGTCGTCGCCAGCGCCGACGCCGCGCCCACAGACCAATCCTTCGCGCTCTATGAAGAACTGACCGCCAAAATCGACGCGCAACTAAAACTACTCGCGCAAATCACCACCAACGACCTACGAGCCTTCAACCAACTCGTCCGCGACCAAAACATCCCCGCCGTCGTCGTCAAAGAATGAGGGGAAGTAGACAGTAGTCAGTAATCAGTAGCCAGCATAAGAACCGCCATCATAGTTCGAGGGTTGAGAGCCTTGATAAAAGCTCTCAACCCTCGAACGGGGAAATGCTTTCTACTGGCTACTATCTACTGTCTACTGCTTTTCGCACCATTTCGATGTGCGGGATGCCGTCTTCCATGTATGGTTCGGAGACGCGTCGGAAGCCGAATCCTTCGTAGAATTTTTCGAGATACATCTGCGCGCCGATGCGTATGTCCGTCTGCGGCGTGAGCGACTCTGTGCGGCGCAACGCTTCGCGCATCAACGTCTTTCCCATCCCCGTCCGGCGCACGTCCGGGTGCGTCACAACCCGACCGATGGACGCCTCCGCATACTTGATGCCCGGCGGAAAAATCCGCACGTAGGCGGCAAGCAGGGGCGTCGCATCATCGTCGCGCACGACACGTCCGAGAAGATGCCACGCCTTCGCGTCGTAGTCGTCCGCATCGAGATAGGGGCACTCCTGTTCGACGATGAAGACCAACTGGCGCAGACGCAGAATCGCGTACAGGTCTTGAAGCGATAACTCATCGAACGCGCACCACTGCCACGTCAACGCCGTAAGCGCAGTGTTCGTTGCGTTCGTCTCGGTCATGGATTCGTCCGTGTTCGATGCGACGTACGGCGCGGCTCTGCTATTGTCGTCTTCGTTCATGCGCGATTGATTCAAACGGAGAAACGTTTTCACGAAGCGGGAGCGGCGATTGCTTTGAGCAGTTGGCAGGTGGCTTCGACATCGCGCGCGGCGCGGTGGTTGCCGCCCGCTAGCCCGTAGAAAGCGCAAGCCTCTTCGAGCGTCGGCGAACGCTTCGCGCCTATCAACTTTTTGACGAGTTGCATCGCACAACGCCAACCACGCTCCGGCGAAGTTTGATGATGACGCGAACAGGCCGAAGCCAACGCGCGTCGGTCGAAGCCCGCGTTGTAAGCAATCAGCAAGCGACCATCAATCAGCTTAGAGATGTCCGTCCAGATGTCCGTCCAATGGGGCGCGCTCTGAAACTCCGCGCGGTCGAAACGATGATGCTTCGATGGCGGCGGCAGAGGATTGTAGACGGGTTGCACCAACGATTCATAAACGATGCGCCCCGCGCAGTCGCCGATGGCGATTTCGATGATTTCGATGCCCGTCCCCGCGCCGACCGTTTCCGTATCGACAATCAACGCGCGCTCGTTGAACTCGTAGATTTCTAGTGGCGGCGTGTAGAACTGTTTGAGATTGAAAAGCATTGGAATGTTTGTTTCAGAAATCCTCTCGACCCTTAAAAGATGAGTTTACAGCATCGCTTCGACGGACGCGATGCGCCCACAATTTCACGAACCGCTTGACAGAACCACCGCTCCCCATCAAAGCTTTCCTTTCATGCAGACACATTCCGACCGCAAGGAAACGAGCGATGCAAACGATTGACGGTTCATCCGGCGAAGGCGGCGGGCAGATTATCCGCACGTCGCTTGCGCTCTCGCTCATCACGCGCCAGCCGTTTCGCATCACCAACGTCCGCGCACGACGCGAAAGACCGGGACTCCAACGCCAACATCTGACGGCTGTGCGTGCCGCCGCAGAGATTGGCCGCGCCGATACGGAAGGCGCGCACGTCGGCGCGCGTGAATTTCAGTTCGAGCCGCGCGAGGTGTCGGCGGGCGAATATCATTTCAGCATCGGCACCGCCGGAAGCACGACGCTGGTCTTGCAGACCGTTCTGCCGCCGCTCATCACGGCCTCCGCGCCGAGCGTGCTCACGTTTGAAGGCGGCACACACAATGTTCACGCGCCGCCCTTCGAGTTCATCGAAAAGAGTTTCCTGCCGCTCATCAACCGGATGGGCGCACGCGTCGAAGCGCAACTCGAACGCTACGGTTTTTATCCTCCCGGCGGCGGTCGTTTCAGCGTGCTCATCGAACCCGCCCCGACGCTCCGACGGCTCGACATTCTTGAGCGCGGGCGTATTCGCAAACAACATGCGCGTGTGTTGGTCGTCAATCTGCCGCCGCACGTCGCCGAGCGAGAACTCGCCGTTATCCGTCAAAAACTCGACTTCCGCGAAGACCAACTCGAAATCGCCGCCTCGACCAACGCACACAGTCCCGGCAACGTCTTGACCATCGAATTCGAGAGCGAACACGTCACGGAAGTTGTCAGTCGCATCGGCGAACGAGGCGTGCGCGCCGAAGTGATAGCCGAGAAAGCCGCACGCGAAGCCGCGCAATACGTCGCGTCGGGTGCGCCCGTCGGCGAGCACTTGGCCGACCAGTTGCTCATCCCGCTCGCGCTCGCGGGCGGCGGCTCTTACACGACCGTCGCGCCGTCGCTCCACACCAAAACTAACATCGAAGTTGTCAAGAAATTTCTCCCCGTCGATATTCAAACACGACACATCGCGGGCGACATCTGGAAAATCGAAGTCTCTTCTTAACGTCTGACATGCACCACGACGAATCTATCAAGCTCTACATCTTCGACGCCGACGACACGCTCCGCAGGTCAACCGTCGAAGGACAACCGTGTCCGAACGACGACGGTCAGTGGGAGTTGCTGCCCGGCGTGCGTGAACGTCTCGCGGCGATTGATTGGAGCGCGGGCGGCTCGCGTTTCGGCATCGCCACTAATCAAGGCGGCATCGCTCTCGGTTATCTGTCTTACGCGACCGCGCACCGTCTGCTCGTCGAGATGGTGAAAGAAGCGTTCGGCGTCGAGAGTGTGCCTGTGGGCGCAATCGAAATCTGTCCGCACGCGCCGCATCTCAAATGCCTCTGCCGCAAACCGCATCCCGCCATGCTCCTGCGTCTGATGCGACGCTTCCGCGCCGGGGAGCATGAGACGCTTTTCGTCGGCGACATGGACAGAGACGCAGAAGCCGCACACCGCGCCGGAGTCCGCTTCATGTGGGCGCATGAATTTTTCGGCTTCGAGTTTCACCAGTAATCAGAAACTTATTTCAAAACTCGTCACAGAGTCGCAGAGGAAAGAAGGCGCTAAGCAGATAAACATTCTTGCCCCTTGATTGTCTTCTGTTTCATATCTCCGTGGCTCTGTGGCTCTGTGGCTAATCACGCAAAATCTTTTGTCTCACGCGTGCAACATTGTACCACAGTCGCATATCTATGCTATAATCTCTGTCATGAAAACGACGAGTAAAAAGACAGAGACGGCAAAAGTTCATGCCTTCACGGCGGCGGAGCAGCGTGCGGCGCGAAGCGAGCGAATCAAGGTTTCCGAGGCCGTGCCGTATGGCTGGATAGCGCATTCGGAGTCGGGCGCGGAGCGTGATTATCACCTGTTTTGCGACCCCGACACGAAGCATCTGGCGTGCACCTGCGCCGATTTCGTCTATCGCGGCAACGCCGAACCGGGCTTTGAATGCAAGCATGTCTCGGCGGTCTTGAAGTTCATCGCGCGACGCTATCTGGCCTACGAATACGACCCGCGACAACAGGCCGCACGCGTCGCATGAAGTAACTGCTGACGAATCGAAGATGAGGTTAAAAGTGATGAGTAAAGATTTCAGATGCGAGACGTGTCGCAGCAAAGCGGACAGACTTCACATGCGTAATCTCGACGGCAAATGGGTCTGCGCCGGATGCATTCCCGACGCCGAAGTCAACGCCTGTCCCGGCCTGCGCGAGCGTCTCGGCCTCCAACCCAAACGCACCACCGCGCCCCGCCGCAAAGCAGCCTGATGCGATTGATTCATTGATTGATTGACTCATTGACTCATTGCTTCATTTAATCAAAGGCTCGCCCTTCATTATTTAATGAGTCAATGAGCCGATGAATCAATGCGTCAATCTTTATCATTTCGGAATTGATTAAATCTTAAATTATAAGAAAAACGGAAGCGCCGACGCGCCTCACGCGTCCGCGCGAAACGTCCCTCCTAACTGCTAACTCCAAACTGCACAGCCTTTTGCGTCGCGTATGCGGATGACGGCATAGACGTTGCCCTGTTCGCAGTGAAAGCGGCGCGAGTTTTGTGCTCCGTGTTTTTGCGTAGCGCAGCGCGCGGCAGTTTTGAGTCTCCCGCGAAGAGTTAAGCAGTTCAACACCCAAGAAAATTTCTTGGAGGGACATACGATGAAACAAATTTTACTCAAGATACAATTCTTGCTCATCGCTCTCGCCATGACGAGTGCGGCGGTGCTGGCACAGGGCGCGTCGGCGGGTTCGCTCGCCGGAACCGTGACCGACCCGGCTGCTGCCGTGGTCGCGGGCGCAAGCGTCGTCGTCAAGAACGACGCCACCGGACAGGAGTTCGCGGCGGTAACGACCGAAAACGGAACCTTCAACGTTCCGGCGCTCGCCACCGGCACCTACACCGTCACCATCAGCGCGCAAGGCTTCAAGCAAGCGGTCGTGACGGGCGTCAAGATTGATGTCGGGCAGCCGTCGAGCATCAACGTGGCGCTCGAAGTCGGCGCGGCTTCCGAAACGATTACGATTGTCGGAACCGGAGCCGAACTACTCAACACGCAGACCGCCACCATCGGCACAACCATCACGGGGCGTCAGATTGTTGACCAGCCGCAGGCGTCGCGCGACGCGCTCGACCTTGTGACGCTGCTGCCCGGCGTGCAGACGACCGGACGCCCGCGTACTTCGACCGTCAACGGTCTGCCGAAAGGCGCGCTCAATATCACCATTGACGGCACAGACGTGCAGGACAATCTCATCAGTTCCAACGACGGATTCTTCACCTTCGTACGCCCACGCATCGACTCGATTGATGAAGTGACCGTCTCGACCGCCACGCCCGGCGCGGAGAGTTCGGGCGACGGCGCGGTGCAGATTAAATTCGTCACGCGCACCGGAACCAACGACTTCACAGGCAGCGCCTACTGGTATCACCGCGAACCGACCCTCAACGCCAACTACTTCTTCAACAATCAGACCTTGCCGCCCGACCCCGCCACGGGGCGTGCGCCGCGCAATCGAATATTGCTCAATCAGTACGGCTTCCGCGCGGGCGGCCCCATCCTCGTCCCCAAACTCTACAACGGGCGCGACAAGGCTTTCTTCTTCGTCAACTACGAAGAGTTTCGCCTGCCCGAACAACAGCTACAGCAACGCACCATCCTGAGCCCGCTCGCACAGTCGGGCGTCTTCCAGTACGTCACGTCGTCGGGCGTCCGCAGCGTCAACCTCCTCGAACTCGCGCAGGCCAACGGTCTGCCTTCGACCATCGACCCGACCGTCGGCGGCTTGCTCGGCTCGATACGCGCTTCGACGAGCGCGGGCGGCGTCCAGCCGCTCGGCAATGCGCCCAACTTTGAAAACTTCAGTTTCGTCGGCGTCGGCGGTCAGGAACGTTACTTCACGACCGTCCGCCTCGATTACAATCTCACGTCGAAGCATCACCTCGAAAACATCTGGAACTATCAGGAGTTCGGCGGCAAGCCCGTCGATTTTCTCAACTTCACAGACCCTTCGTTTCCCGGTTTCCCGAATTCGCTCGGTCAGTCTTCGCAACGCTTCACCAACACGACCGCGCTGCGTTCGACTCTCACTTCGACTCTCATCAACGAAATACGCTTCGGCCTGCTCGGCGGCATCTCCCTCTTTGAAGGAGCGGGTGGCGCGGCCACGCAGTTTGCGAATCAGGGTGGCTTCGACCTCAACTTGAACGCGCTCGGCATCGACGATGCTTCGGCAGTCCGTGCCTTTCCGCAGAGAGGCTTACGACTTTTCGGCAACACATCGAACCGACGCAACACGCCGAGTTTCAACCTCTCCGACAATCTGACGTGGGTGCGCGGCTCTCACACGCTCAACTTCGGCGGTTCCTACAACCTCATTAAGTCGTTCAAGCAAGACCTCAACCAGCTTGTGCCGACCGTCAATTTCGGCATCGCCGAAGGCGACCCGGCGGAGAACGTCTTTATCGCAGACAACTTCCCCGGCGCATCCGACACCGACCTCGCCATCGCCGCGCAGCTTTATGCCACGCTCGTCGGGCGCGTCTCGGCCATTGACCGCATCGCCTTCTTGAACGATGGACAATACGGTCTGCTCGGCGAGCAAATTTCTCGTTTCCGGCAGCCGCAGTATTCTTTCTTCGTGCAGGATTCCTGGCGCGCGCGTCCCAACCTGACGCTCAACATGGGCTTGCGTTGGGAGCCGCAACACGCCGTCACTTCCGAGAATGACAACTTCGCCAGAGTCTCTTACGCGGGTCTGTTTGGCGAGTCGGGCGAAGGCAACCTATTTCGTCCGGGCGTGCTCGAAGGCAGCCCGACGGAGTTCACGCAGTTGCGCGTCGGCGAAAAACTTTTCAAGACCGATTACAACAACCTCGCGCCGTCCTTCGGCTTCGCTTGGAGTCCCGACTGGAAAAGCGGTCTGCTTCATCGCGTCTTCGGCGACAGCGGCCAGAGCGTCCTGCGCGGCGGTTATTCGGTCGCTTTCGTCCGGGAAGGTTTAGCCAACGTGATTTCGACCACCGAAGCCAACCCCGGCGGACTCATCACCGTCAACCGCGACACCGCCGACGGCACGCTGCCCATCGGCACGCTTTTCCGCAACCGCGACGAACTCGCGCCGCCGAGTTTTAGCGCCACTCCGAACTATCCGTTCCGTGGCGAACTGCTCGACGCCGCTTTCGGTTTCGACCCGAAACTCGACACCGGACTCGTCCATTCTTTCACGCTCGGCTTCCAACGCGAGATTTTCAAGAACACCGTCGTTGAGGCGCGCTACGTCGGCACGCGCAGTCGCGGTATGTGGCGACGTTTTAGCCTGAACGAAATCAACGTCGTCGAAAATGGTTTCCTCGACGAGTTTCGGCAAGCGCAAGCCAACCTCGCGGCCAACATGGCCGCGGGACGCGGCAACACGTTCGCCTATTTCGGCCCCGGCTCAGGCACCGCGCCTCTGCCGAACATTCTCGCCTTCGTCAGCGGCATTCCCACCGCGCAGGCGGGCGACGCGTCGCTCTACACGTCGAGCCAATTCACCAACGCCGCGCGTCTCGCCGCGCTCTCGCCCAACAACGCGAACCCCATCGGTCTCGCCAACACGCTCAACACGACGTTCCTGCCAAACGCTGTCGCTGCCGGATTGCCGCAAAACTTCTTCGTCGTCAATCCCGGCAAACTCGGCGGCGCATCGTTGACCGCTAACGACACGAACACTTGGTACGACGCGCTGCAACTTGAGTTTCGCCGTCGTTTCTCCAACGGTCTCTTAGTGCAGGCCAACTATACTTTCTCGAAGTCGCTGACCAACTTCTTCGCTTCGAGTCAAACTTCATTCAGCCAACCTCTCACGCTGCGCGCCGAAAACGAGCAGCTTGAGCGATTCCGCGCACCGCAAGACCTACGCCATTCCTTCAAGGTCAACTTTATCGCCGAATTGCCTTTCGGCAGCGGCAAGAGATTCCTCGAAGGCTCCAACGGTCTGGTTGACCGTCTGGTCGGCGGTTGGGCTGTGCACGGCACGGGTCGAATTCAGAGCGGCAGGCCGTTTCAGTTTGGCAACGTCCAACTCGTCGGCATGACGGCGAAAGAACTGCAAGAGTCGATTAACATTCGCAAGCACGCGGACGGCACCGTCACCTACTTGCCCGACGACATCATCCTCAACACGCGTCGTGCCTTCAACGTCTCGGCGACGAGCGCCACAGGCTTCGGTGCACTCGGCGTGCCTTCGGGTCGCTACATCGCACCCGCCAACAGCAACGGATGCATTCAGGCATTCCCGGGCCAGTGTGGTTTCTCCAACCTCGTTCTTGAAGGGCCGCGCTTCGTGCGTTTCGACTTGAGCCTCGTCAAGAAGGTACGGATTCGTGAGAACACGAATCTCGAACTTCGCAGCGAATTCCTTAACGCCTTCAACAACATCAACTTCCTCATCGGCGGAACCGCGGCCGCCGACGTTGCCGCCATCGGCAACTTCGGACAGGGAACCTTTGGCCGCGTAACCTCCGCCTATCAGGACATTTCAACTACCAACGACCCCGGCGGTCGTCTGGTCAACTTCGTCCTCCGGCTCAACTTCTAACTTCTCATTCTCACCATTCCCTTCAGGAAGGAGAACGCACCTCGCGTTCTCCTTCCACTTCTTTTGTCTCTGCCACAAGCCTCGCAAACACCATCGACGTTTCAGCCTGCCAACAGCATCACGCGTCTTGATTATGTGGCTTTTCCGTCGGAGTTTTGGTAAGTTCTGGCGCTTTGAAATTCCACTTCAAAAATCGAAAAGAACAGGAGAAACATCCAGTGTCGCAACGCATCAAACTGCTTACCGCAACCCTCTTGGCTTTCGTCTCAATCGGCATGCTGGCGAGCCATGCACAGACGCCGCAAGGTTCAAGCGCCGACGATGCCGCCATCCGAAAAATCGTCCAACAACTGCAAGACGGCTGGAACATACATAGCGGCACGGCGTTCGCCGCGCCCTTCGCCAGCGATGCCGATTACGTCGTGGTTAACGGCATGTATCTCAAAGGGCGTGAAGCAATCGAGAAAGGGCACACAGGCATCTTCACCACCGTCTACAAGGACAGCCGCAACGCCGCGACCATCAAGAGCCTCCGCTTCCTTCGTCCTGATGTCGCGGTGGTTCACGTCGAATGGAATCTGGAATTCAAAATGGGCGGTGAGACGAAGAAGGGTCACGCGATGAATACGATGGTGATGACCAGAGAGGACGGCAAATGGAGCATCGCCGCTTTTCATAACACACCGATTGAGCCGCCCAGAGGTCGCTAGGCGCATGCGACACACGGCATCTGTGTATCGCGGGTTTATGCGAGCGATGCGTCGCGGTCGTCCGAGCGTGCGTCGTCTCTGAGTCGGGTGATGGCTTTCATGAGACCGACGCTCTGTTCCCATGTCAGATGGTCGGCGTCGAAGGCGAAACAGGCGAGACCATTGAGATGTGCGGGCAGCGGAAGCGGCGCGTTCCAGACGAGCAGGACGCGGCGTTTGTAGAGGACGAAGGCCGCGCCGATGGCGACGAGAAGATTTTGGTCGAGTATCCATTCGCCCGTCGCGGACGGGCGGCCATCGTCCGTCGTCACGACGAAGAGCGCGGCGTTTGAGCGGTGCATCGCTTGAAAGACCTCTTGGCCGACGGGCACGTCGTCCGTCTCAAGTCTTCGGGCGATGTTGCTTTCGAGTCCGGCGAGTTCGAGCGCGGCGAGAATCTGAGCGACGATGGGCGCATCCGTCCGCGTGGAAATAAAGAGACGCAATCGTTCCGCAGCGACGGCGACGGCAGTGGTGTTGGTGGCGACGGTTGTCGGCGTTGGCGCGTCGAAGTCTGATGCATGGACGGCTGTTTGATTGACGTTTGAGGCGTTGATGTCGGTTGATGTGTTGGACACCGCGACAGCCTCCCTTCCTCCGGCGTGAGCCACGACCATCTTGTGCGACGATGCATGCTGGGGCGTTTGTTGTCGGTCTTCGACGTAGCGTGTTAGTTCGTCGCGCTCGATGCGTAGGCGCGCGGGTTGTCCGCGTTTTCCAATCGTCATCGTCCCCAACTCCGCCGCCTGACAGAGATGAAAAAAACAGACGACGGTGGCTTCCGCCGTCCGCTCGTCGCTTCGTCCGAGCACTTCGCCGTGATGCTCGCGCCAGTAGGCCGCGACATCGACGAAGGTCACAAGGTCTTCGTCGCGTTCGTGCATCCAGCGCAGCGCGTCGCGGTAGGGCGCGATTGACACGAGCACACCGCGATAGGCTTCTGCTTCGGGTTCGAGCTTGCGCGCGAAGTCCCATCCGAGCGCGCTCAACTTGAGACGGTCGCCGTTCGGGCGCTCGACGATTCCCCAAAACTCGTAGGCGGCGATTTTGCGCGGCTCGAACAGGCGGCGACGCGCATCGTCCATCGCTTCCACTATGGAGACGCCCGACGGCTTCCTTTTCAAATACTGCACAACCTCGCGCACGTCGCCCGCCGTCGCCAGAATCGGCAACGACGACGCCTCCGCTTCCTCCCACTCCTTCGTCGATGGATGCGCGAGCAGACGGAGCGCGTTCTGCCGTTCTGTTTCCCGCGCATCGTCCGCTTCGCGCGCACGATGCGCGTCCGCGAGGCTACGGTTCCTCAGAGTGAAGTAGTCATTGTTTCTCTCCCGTGTGGGTGCTAACTGACGCGGCATCGCGATTCCCTTCCACTAACCGAGGCGTTTATCCGAGGCCACGCGGAGAATCAAACTGCATGTCGAGCAGGTTGATAACGGGCATGTCGGGGATGATTCCGTAACGCTTAATCTTGGCGTTGAGCGTCGTCACTTTGATATTGAGAAGACGTGCGGCGCGTCGCTGATGGCCGTTAGTGCGGACGAGCGCCCAACGGATTAAGTCGCATTCAAATCGGCGCACTTCGGCGGAGAGACAGATGTTGCCTTTGTCGTTGTGCTCCGCCTGTCGAGTATCTTCGAGCGCCTCTACTTCCTTCAACAAGGTTAACGCCAATTCCTTGAGAGCTTCGATTTTGATGGGCGAATTGGCCTGCACCTGCGCGGCGTCGGGCTTTTCGCCATCCATCACAAAAGGGTTCGTATCCTCTAAGATTTCCATAAACTTTCTCTCCTAACCATTTATTTTGAGAAGCTGTTTGATACAACGGCTTTCGACCATGAGAGAGTTTCTCGCGCTCTGTTCGCGGCTCTCGCCGTCGTTCGGCAAGAGCCATTCGCCGTCGGCACCCATCACTAGATGTCCGAGTTCGTGCAGCAGTATCAAGACTCGCGCGCGTCGCGTGTGTGCCGGAAAACTTCCGATGCTCAGCAGCCTTGTGCTCCGGTGATGAGCGAAATTGTAGAAGGGGCCGCGACTGTTGACCGCCGCTTCGTCGAAGATGCGATAGGAAGCTCCCGTCAACATGTTGTGCATTTTCGTGTAACGGCCTGACATCTTGATGGCGATGAAATCGTTGTCGAACGTCTTTCGTCGCAGTTGTGCGGTCAGCCTGTTGAGCGTCTCAATCGCCTGCGGCGAACCACCGAAGAAACGGCTGCAAGAATTGTCTTCCTTCAAAATTTCGTAGGCATCCATGTACGGTTCGGCGGGCGCGTGGTTGCTGGAAGTCAATAGGAGCGGAGTCGGCAGGGCGACCGGCGCGTTCACTATCTCCACGGCATCGCGCCGCTCTACGTTCGACGCCTCGCCGCTTTCGTCGAACAACCGCCTAACGTCTACTGCTGCGGTGGTGGCGACGCCTGAAGCCAACGCGGGCTGCACTGTTATCGACATCTGTGCGAGCAGTCCCAAACCGAGCGCGAGAAAAAAATGTGCACGTCGCATCTCTTAACCTCCTGAGATTGCCGTCTACAATTTTTCCCCTCCATGCTGTCAAACTCCCATCGGTGTGTCAGGTTCGTTGCTTCAACAGTGAGACGCTCTGGCTCCTGATAGTGGACGAAGCAGTAAACCTCACGAAACTCTCGCGGCATGACGCCATCAATGTCACTTGACGACATCGCTTGCCTGAAGAAGTGTCGAGTCGGAGTGGTTTTGAATCCAACTCGATGGAAACAACTGCGTGGATTTTAGAAGCGCGTGGTGAGAGTCGAAAGAGATTTGTGATAAGGGGGTCGCCGATTGTGACGAGCGGGATTCGAGCGAGGTTTTGCCGAAGCGAGCATCACAACTTCTTTACAACTCGCCCAATCGTTGCCGAATCTCGACGCAGCATCAAGACGAAACGCAGATGAACACGGAGAGAAACGGATGAGAAAATCGACTCATCCGTGTTCATCCCTATTCATCTGCGTCTTGTCGCTCGTCGCTTCCGGCGTCGGAAGCGACGAGGCATGTCCTATGCGTTGGTTCCTTCTACAGACTATCGCCGAGGGCGACTTGCAAGTTTTCCCGATAGTTGCGGCTGGCGGTTAGTCGCGTGCCGTTGCGGAGGATGACGTAGTAGTCGCCGTGCGTCCAGGGTTGTAGTTCCTGTATGCGTTTGATGTTGACGATGGTGGAACGATGGATGCGGACAAACTTTCGCGGGTCGAGCCGCGCCTCAAGACCGCTGATGGTATCGCGCAAGAGATGCGACTTGGCCTGCGTGTGGATGCTGACGTAGTTGCCTTCGGCTTCAATCCAATCAACCTCCTCGGTTTCGAGGAAGAAGACGCGGCCTCCGGTTTTGACGACGAGGCGTTCGAGATATTTCGTCGGCTCTCCTTTAATCTCTTCGAGCAGGGCGAGGATGCGGTGGTCGAGCGTGCCGTTGCGCTCGCGGCGTATCTGTTCTTTGGCTCGTTGGAGCGCGGCTCCCAGACGTTCGCGGTCGAAGGGTTTCAAGAGATAGTCGAAAGCATGGACTTCAAAGGCGCGGACGGCATAGTGGTCGTAAGCCGTGACGAAGATGACGAGCGGAATGTCGTGCGGGTCGAGAGCTTCGAGCACGGCGAAGCCGTTCGTCTCAGGCATCTGCACGTCCAAGAGCAAGAGGTCGGGCGACTCCTTACGAATAGCGGCGAGCGCATCGTCGCCGTTGGCGCATTCGGCGACAATCTCAATCTCGGCGTCGTCTCGCGCCATCTCACGAATCTTTTCGCGCGCGAGTGGTTCATCATCGACGACCATGACACGTATTCGGGTCGCGTCCGCCATTGCTTGCTTCCCCTTCCCGCTTTGAATAAAACCCACGACGGCAGGCATTATTCGACCAACACACGTTTTCTCTTTATTAACACCGCACGCAGTTGTTTCGTGGCAGGAAGATTCAAGACACACAGGCTGCCGCAAGCGAGGTTCCACTGCGCGTCCAGAGAGAGCGATGGGATGTTAAGAGGCTGGCTCGGTGTCGGACGGAATCTCTAACGTGACGACCAGCCCACCATCGGGATCGTTGGCTAGCTCGAAGCGATACGCTGTGCCATAGAGTTGTTCAAGCCTCGCTCTAGTGTTAGCGAGGCCGAGTCCCTCTCTGAACCTGGGGTTGATGCTTTGATTCAACATCAGCCCTTGTCCGTTGTCCTTAACTTGCATACGAAGCGTACCATTTTTTCGTTCGGCCAAAATTTCAATCCTGCCGGGAGCGGCGTGCGGCGCGATGCCGTGGCGGATGGCATTCTCAACGATGGGTTGGAGGATGAGATTGGGGACGCGCGTGTCGAGCGCATCGGGGTCGATTTGCATGTGTGTGGTGAGACGGTCGTTGAAACGGATTTGTTCAATCTCCAAATAACACGACAGAAACTCCAACTCCTCGCGCAGAGAAACTTCTTGAGTTCCGGCGTTGTCGAGTGTGAGGCGGAGGAAGTCGCCGAGTTGGGCAATCATTTTATCGGCGGCGGCTCTGTCCTTGTAGAGCAGGGCGGAGATGGAATGAAGCGTGTTGAAAAGGAAGTGCGGGTGGAGTTGCATCTTGAGGGCTTGGAGTTGCGCTTCGGCGAGTTGGGTTTGTAGTTGCGAGGCTCGCAACTCGCCTTCGCGGTATCGTTTGTAGTAGTCCTTGAGATGGATGCCGAGCAGCATGAGCCCGTAGATTGTGAAGCTTTCGCTCGAATTGAGGACGACGACGCGAAGCGTATTCCAGAGCGAAAAGGGTCTCTCGCCCAACGTGAATGTGAGGAAAATGCCGAATTGATAAATAGCTCCGACGACGATGGCAAAGAGCGTCGCGCAGAGAATGTGGAGCGGCAAGTGGCGACGCCATGTATGCTGGTCGATGCGAAAGCGACGTGCGAGCCAGAGGACGAGCGGCGTAAAGACGGCGCATGTCGTCGTGTAAATCAGTTGCGGCGTGAAGTCTTCGTGGAAGGTTCCGGCGCGTCCCGAAGCCCAAGAGGAGACGTGTATCTGCGTGCCGAAGATGACTCCGACGACTGTCCACGCGAGCAGAATTAATCCCCACCGAACTGAACGCCTGTCGAGCATCCTGTCGAACATCGTTTCACCTTCAGTCGTCGTCTTATGAGTCGAATTTTATTCTGAAACAGTGGTTACGTTAAACGTGTATGCGACGCGCCTTTCAGACCGCAATGCTTTGTCGCTCCCGTTTTCGATTCAACCACCACGCTGCTTACCCGCCGGACAGAGAAGAGTGCGAGGCTTGCGGGTTCCTCGTCTTGACCGGAGACGGACAGTTACGAGTATGAGTTTAATATACGCCTGCCCGCCGACGAAAGAAACAACTCTGGGATGAAGCGGATTCGGACGATGTTGAAGCGGAGCAACAAGTTGTCAGAACGGAAAGCGACGGGGTTGCGAGTAGGCAGAGCGTGAATGGAAATCGCTGGTGGTTAGTCGCGGTGTCGGCAGCCCGTCTGCTTCGATGTCGCAAGTCGTGCTCGGCGCGACTCGTACGTGACGCGACGGCTAGACGACGCTCGCGGCTCTCTGTCAGTATGATATGAGTCGGCAGAGACGTTGATGTTGGTTAACGACAGTCGTGCAATTTCGATGTGGCGTGGCAAGGAGATTTGCAAAGAGATGCAACCGCTTGAAGCAATTTTGGAAGAGTGCGAGCGACTGCACGGACACATGTGCGCGGGGCAATTGCTCGGCGCGCGCATGGCGTTGCTCGGTTGTCGTTTGATAAATATCGACGACCCGCGCGGCGCAGACCGTAAAAAGTTAATCGTGTGGGTCGAGATAGACCGCTGCATGGCGGACGCGGTGGGCGCGGCGACGGGCGTGCGTCTCGGCAAGCGCAGTCTCAAATATTTCGACTACGGCAAAGTGGCCGCGACGTTTTTCAACACGGCGACTGCCGAGGCCGTACGCGTCGTGGCGTTGGACGAATCGCGTTCGCTCGCAGACGAGCGTTACCCGGAGATTGAGAGCAAGAAGGAGCGACAGTTTCGCGCCTACCACGAAGCGACGGATGAGGAGTTGTTCAGAGCGGAACGCGTGCGCGTGGAATACGGCGAGATGGACGAGCCGGGGCGACCGAAGGCGCGCGTGCGTTGTGCGCTCTGTGGCGAAGGCGTCAACGACGGGCGCGAAGTCCAGACCGACGAAGGCACGGCGCTCTGTCGCCCCTGCGCGCGCGGCGGCTACTACACGAAGCTTTAGATGAAAAACTCCGACACTATCTCCGAACACGACGTGTCGCATCTGCATCGCGCCGTCGGCCTCGCGCTCGAAGCCGAGCGGAGGGGCGACCTGCCCGTCGGCGCGGTCGTCACGTTGGACGATGAAGTGATTGCCGGTGCGGGCAACGCCGTGCTCGTTCCTCTCTATCATCCGGGGCGGCACGCCGAAATCGAAACGCTGCGCCGCGTGCCCGAAGCCTTATGGCCGCACGCGCGCCGGATGACCTGCTACACGACGCTCGAACCCTGCATGATGTGTATGGGAGCGATTTTGCTGCACGGCATCGGTCGCGTCGTCTTCGGCGCAGCAGACACAGAGGGCGGCGCGGGGCGAGTTCTTCCCTTCCTCCCGAACTATTACGCGGACGGCGCGGGCGTGCCCGCGTGGGTCGGCCCCGTCTTGCCCGAACTCTGCGACCCGCTCTACCAACGCATCCGCCAACGCTTCGACTCCTTGCCATGCGGCAAGAACCGTTTTTCAAATCAGGATTAGACGCTCCGGTCGCTCTCGAAGTGTTCTCTCAAAACGTCGAATTCTGAAGCGACGTTGACAGACCCGCGATAATTTTTTTAGGATGTGCCACCTCGCGGTCGGTCATCAACACAAGCATTTCCAGTTCAAGCGTTTTCGATTTCCAACTCGTCGGTTAACGCACAGACTTTCGACAGCACGAAACACGCCGTCCGCTCCGTTCAATACTCCAACAGGTTCAAGCAGGGAGCCGGTAAATTCCGTCAGCGAATTCCGAACAGGAGAAAACCATGCTTCACATCATCTCTCATGCGAGCGCGTCGTTCATCAAAAGATGCGGTCTTCCTCTGCTGCTTCTACTCATCATCGCGCAGGGCGCGTGGGCGCAAACTCAAATCACGACGGGCGTCATTCAAGGCACGGTGACGGACGAAGCGGGCGCGCTTGTGCCCGGAGCCTCCGTCGAAGTCAAGAGTCTCGACACCAATCAGGCGCGCACGATTCAGACCGACGACGACGGTCGTTTCGTCTTCCTCCAACTCTCGCCCGGACGCTACAGCCTTACCGCCGCGAAGCAGGGCTTCGCCACGCTCGTACAGGAAGATTTCACGCTCACCGTCGGGCAGGCGATTTCGCTCAACTTGACGATGAAGGTTTCGCAGGTTGAAGAACGCGTCACCATCACCGCCATCCCGACGATTGATACAGTCAAAACCGAATCGAGCACCACGCTCAACGAAGCCTCCGTCAGCAATCTCCCCGTGCTCGGCAGAAAGTTTGAAGACCTGCTGACCTTGACGCCCGGCGTCAGCATCGTGCAAGGCCCCGACGGCGACGAGATTACGTTCACGGGTCAACGCGGCATCTTCAACAACGTCAGTCTCGACGGCGGCGACTACAACAACGGCTTCTTCGGCGAACAGGCCGGAGGCCAACGCGCCGCGATTGATATTCCGCTCGACGCCGTGCAGGAGTTTCAGGTAGTGGCGACGGGCGCGACCGCCGAGTTCGGTCGCACGGCAGGCGGCGTCATCAACGTCATCACCAAATCCGGCGGCAACGAATTCCACGGCTCGCTCTTTCACTTCCAACGCCTCGAAGCCCTCACCGCCAACACGTCCGACGGTAAACCGCTTCAAGACTTTCACCGCGAACAATTCGGCGGCACCATCGGCGGCCCCATCAAACGAGATAAAGTCTTTTTCTTCGGTGCGGTCGAGAACATCTTTGAAAACCTGACGCGCACCAACCTGAGCGAGCCAATCGGCGACTCGCCCTGCGGCGTCCAGACGCCCACGATTCTCGCCAACGAAGCTCTCATCAACTCGAACGCCGATTGTCAACGCCTCGCGTTGCTCAATTTCTTTCGCACCTCGCGCAATCAGGAAGAGGGATTGCCCACCAAGCGCCCCGTCCGCAATTCGGCCTTGCTCGGCAAGATTGACTGGAACATCACGCCCGCCAACAAGCTCTCCACCTCCTACAATTTCGACCACTCGCGCAACGAAAATCAGACCTTCGACGTGACGACCTACGGCAACTCGGCCAACGGCATCGAAGGCCCCTCGAAGATTCAGGTTCTCAATCTGAATCTCTTCAGCAGCGTCTCCGCGACCAAAGTCAATGAAGCGCATTTCACCTACGCACGCGAAAATCGACCCCGTTCCGCAGTCGAATCCAACGTGCCCGCCGACACGGCGATGGGCTTCGGCACCACGTTTCGCTTCGGCAATCCCTTCTTCATCCAACCCAACGTCGATGAGGTTTTCTGGCGTACGCAGTTGCGAGACACCTTCTCCATCGTCGCCGGAAAGCACACCGTCAAGTTCGGCGGCGAATGGATTCACAGTCGCAACTCGCAAGTCTTTCGCGGCTTCTTCACGGGTCGCTACATCTTCGACTCGGTGGCCGGATTTCTCCGCTACGCCTCGCCCGCGTCGCTCGGCGCAGGCTTCGGGCCGCGCACCAAAGGTTGTTCCAACGGCTCTTACGTAGATGTTTTGTCGCCATGTCCTGCGGGTACGACCGAGACGGGCGGCCCGCTCCTCCTCTATCTACAGGACGCGCCCACAGGCAACTCCGATATTCCACCCGGCTTCTCCGACATCAAAAATGAAGACCTCGCACTCTTCGCCCAGGACTCCTGGCACGCCCTTCCGAATCTAACTTTGAACTACGGCCTGCGTTGGGAAGCGCAGATTTTTCCAGACCCCGTGACGCCGCCGTCGGAAACCGCCTACGGACGTTTCCTGAACGACCCGCGCTTTCCCTCTGATGGAACGCTCCATGACCAGAAGAAGATGTTTCAGCCGCGCGTCGGCTTCGCATGGGACATCAGGAACAACGCCAAGTCAGTCCTTCGCGCCAACTTCGGCATCTACAACGCGCGCCAGAACATGCTCACGCAAGTCGGCTCGATTACCACCAACGGCGTCCAGCAACAGACCATCTTCCGCAACACCGGACTCATCGGTCTGCTCCTCGGCTTCGGCATCCCCGAACCGGCGGTCGCCCCCACATGGCCGGGACTCGTCGCGCCGCCCGTGCTTCCGGCGGGCACCTTCAACGACTTCACAGGCGTCCGCGTCTTCAGCCGCGACTACGCCAACCCGCGCATCTACACGGGCAACGTCGCCTTCGAGCAGGAACTCTTCCCCGACTGGGCGATGTATCTCGACTTCACTTGGTCGAAGGGCGTGCATCTCACACGCTTCGTCAACATCAACGTCGGCTCGCTTCCCGTCGTCGTTCCCACGGACGGCAACACCGTCGTCTACACGGGCGCGGCTCCCTTCGCCCCGCAGTTGGGCGATGTCTTCGTCGCGTCGAGTTCCGCCAAGTCGCTCTATCGCGGCGTCACGGTCGGCGTCCGCAAGCGTTTCAGCCACGGCTTCCAACTCGAAGGCAACTACGTCTTCGCCAAAGACCTCGACGACGATTCCAACGAGCGCGACCCGTTCACCGACCGCTCCTTCAATCGCTTCGACTTCTCACGCGACTATTCGCTCTCCGACCGCGACATCCGCCATCGCTTCAACTTCTACACCAACGCCAACCTCTTTGCCGGATTGCAAGGCAACTTCCGCATACAGGCGCGCACCGCGCAACCCATCACCACCAACCCGCTCGGCGACGGCTCCGGCGCACCATGCAGCGAAAACAATTCGCGCACACGCGTCGTCGCGGGTATCGACTGCGGTCGCAACCACCTCCGCAAAAACAACGAGTTCTTCTCCTTTGACTGGCGACTGCAACGCCCCTTCCGTTGGGGCGAACGCTACGCCCTCGTACCCATCTTCGAGATGTTCAATACCTTCAACAACGCTAACAACGTCAACCCGCTCATCACGCCCGGCCTCTTCAATTTCGACGGTTTCCTCCGTCAAGGCGTCGGCGACCCACGGCAGATTCAACTGGCCTTGAGGTTCACCTTCTAACGCGGGCTAACATTCAACGCCCATCTGAAGCCTCGCAGACGGACGTTTGTGAGGCTTCATTTCCGTCAAGGAGTAGAAGCGACGTATGAGTGAGATTGAGAGCGAGATTAGAGAGATTGTTGACCGTGAGACGCGCGCATGGGACGCGCAGGATGTGGAGTTGTTAATTAGCGTCTTTCACACGGACATGGTGTGGCCGTGGCCGAGGACGGCGCAGTCGCACGACCCTCTGAATTGGGTTCTGGAATGGGGACGTTATGACTACGAGCGTTGGAAGCGCGGCTGGCAGGAATTGTTCGACACGCACCGACTCGCGCATAACCGTCGCGAGATAAAGAAAATTGTGATTTCAAATGAAGGCGACGGAGCGTTTGCCGTCGTCGATATTGATACGCTGTGGATTGACGCCGAAGGACGCGCGAATCATTGGCTCGGTCGTGTCTGTAAGGTCTATTCAAAGGTCGGAGACGAATGGAAGATGACGATGCAGACGGGCGTGCTGGACTACTCTTGAAGCGTTATCGCTTACGACGGGTTGCAGAAGTTGCTTCAAAGAGCGTCGGGAATGTTCTTGAAGAAGTTTGAGAGTTTGGTGGCATCGAGTCGGCCTGCGGTGCGGACGCCGCTACAGACATCGACGCCGAAGGGCGCGACGTGCCCGACGGCTTCGGCGATGTTGTCGGCGTTGAGTCCGCCCGCGAGAAAGATTGGCACGTCAACCGCCTCACGAATCGCGCGACTCAAGTTCCAGTCGTGCGTGCGTCCGGTTCCGCCGAGTTCTTTGACGGCGAGCGATTGGTTGCCGGAATCAAGCAGAATCGCGTCCACGTCCGGCGCGACGGCGGCGGCCTCCTCAATCGCATCCGCATCCCTGACGTGTATCACCTGCACCAGCGCGATGCCGGGCAGGGCTTCGCGTAAATCTTCGTAGCGGCCTCGTTCGAGGCGGTCGCAGATTTGGATGGTGTTGGCGCGCGTGCGTCGCTGCTGTTCGATAATCGCAGACGCGTCCTGCTGGCAAGTGAGTAGAAACGTCGAGACGGCGGGCGGGACGGCGGCGGCGATGCGCGCGATTAAATCTTCCGCGATGACGCCGGGGCCGCTCGGCATCTCGGAGACTAGCCCCACCGCCGACGCTCCAAGACGAATCGCCATCCAAGCCTCTTCGACGCTCGCCATACAGCAAATTTTCACTCTCGGTCGGGGCGTCGCTTCCATGCGTCGTATTCCTCCGTTTGGCACATCTGCAAACGTTTCGCCATCAGTGCGATTAAGTTGCGTTCGGCGCAAAGATTAATCGGAGCTAACGCGCGCTCTGCGTCTTTTACTTTGCTTGTGCGCTTCCGCCCAACGCTTGAGGAGTTTGCGTCTCTTGGCAAGACGCTCTTTCACGTCGGGCACGCGCATGACGAGTTGTTCAAAATGCGCGAGGTATTCGGGCGTGCCAAGTCCTGCGCGCACGTCTGCGAGAAACGGTTCGATTTTGGCGAAGATAACGAGGTGTTCGGAGTTGGCATCGTTGAACATCTGCTCGTCAATCGCTCCATGATTAACGAGCGCGGCGGCCATGTCCCAGTAAGACGTCACGATGCGATAGCGTGCGCTCTCGCGGTGGCCGCTCAACATCAACCTGACAATCTCCTCCGCGCTCTGCGGGTCGAATTCGGTCGTGAACCATTCGCGCGCGTTACGCAGAGGCATGTCGCGTCGCAGTTCATACAACTTGAGAATGAGGTTTGCTTCTTCCTGTTTTGTGCTCATAGATTTCTCGCCTTCCGCCGTTTGAGTTTGTCTTGAGTTTGCGCTCCTGCACGATTGCTGATGCGTGCCGCCTTGCGAGTCGAAGATGCGGCGGCGATGCATTATACTCTGACAAACTTGCACAGGAGAGCAGAACGATGAAGCCCCGCGAAGGGGTCAGGAATCAGTTTGGAAGGAATGATAAAAACGAATATGAGCCAAGAATCGAATCAAAATGTTAATGCGCCGCAGAGGATGGAAGTTGCCACACTCGGCGGCGGTTGTTTCTGGTGCGTCGAAGCGGTATTTGACGAACTCAAGGGCGTGGAACGCGTCGAGTCCGGTTATTCGGGTGGACAGGTCGAGAATCCGTCTTACCGTCAAGTCTGCGCGGGGACGACGGGACATGCAGAGGTTATCCAGATTACTTTCGACCCGCAGGTCGTGACGTTCAGAGAGATTCTAGAAATCTTCTTCACCGTCCACAACCCCACTACTCTGAATCGACAGGGCGCGGACGTCGGCACACAATATCGCTCGGTGATTTTTTATCACGACGAGACGCAGAGAGCGATTGCCCAAGAAGTTATTAACGAAATCAACGCCGCGAAAACGTGGGACGCGCCCGTCGTGACGGAGGTCGCGCCGTTCGAGAAGTTTTACGAAGCGGAGGACTACCATCAGGAGTATTTTCGTATGCATGGCACCGAGCCATATTGCCAGATGGTGATTGCTCCCAAGATGTCGAAATTCCGCGAACACTACCGCGAACGACTCAAGCAGGGATAAGGGCAGAACAGTAAGCAGTGAGCAGGAGGCAGAGGGCATAGGCAGTCAAAACGGAAACTCGTTTCTCGTTTTTTCTGCTCACTGCTTACTGCTTACTGTTTTAACTGTTGACGTTGACAATGCGCCGGACGGCTTCTGTAGAAGTGGCTGTCGCGGCGTGTTTCCATTTCGGCTCGCTGTCGCGGATGTATCTGTCGATGGCATCGTCGAGTGTTGGGAGAAGTGTGCCGCGTTCGCTTGCGAGGACGCTGTAGGGAGGTCGCGGCGCGACGAGTCCAATGTCACCTGTCGGGCGAGCTTCGATGAGATTTTCGTTGAGATGGGCGAGGCGCGCGGCACGTCGCGCAAACTCCGCCCAGGTTGTTGCGCCGTTGTTGGCGAGATGCCAGATGCCGCGCTCGCCGTCAATCAATAAATCGAGACTCGCATGGACTAAATCGGGGACGTAGGTCGGCGAGACGTGGGCGTCGTCGGCAGCCGTGAAAGATTGGCCGGAGGCGAGCGTGCGGAGCATGTAGGTCAGGAAGTTGTAGTCGTCCCAGGGGCCAAAGAAGGCGCTGGTGCGCGCGACGAGTGCTGACGGGTGTGCGTCGAGCACGCGGCGTTCGGCTTCCGCCTTGCTCCGCCCGTAGACGTTGAGTGGCGCAACCGTGTCGCTCTCCACGTAAGGCCGATTGGCGGTTCCGTCAAAAACGAGGTCGGATGAGAAAGTGAGCAGCGCGGTCGCGTTTTGCGCGCAGGCCGAGGCGAGGATAGCAGCGCCGTCAACGTTTTCGCGGTAGCATCTTTCCGTCTCGCGCTCGGCATCATCGACGCGCACGTAACCCGCCGTGTTCACCACCGCCCACGGTTCATACTCCGTTAATGCCTGCCGCACCGATTCGTAATCGGCGATGTCCATCTCGCGGCGCGAGAGGAGGACGTAGGCGAGGCCGCGCAGTTCGCACGCTCTGGCGAAGGCGCGACCGAGCGTGCCCGTGGCTCCGTTGATGAGGAGCGGTCGTGTCGAATCTTGTCTCATGTTGACGGTTCTCACCGCGCCGTTCGTCGCGGTAGATGCCCTCACGCGGCGACGACGCACGGATGGATAAATCAGACGTTCGAGACGCCGCCACCATCCCGGCCCCTCGATGACAGGATGCGTGTAGGAACGTCCCTGCGAGAGTTGAGCGAGCATGGGTGCGAGCGCGGTGGGTCGCGGCTCGGTTCGTTTTCCGCGCAGGTCGTAGACGCCGGATTCGTAGTGACCTTCGGAGCAGGTCAGCAGACGGTTCCAGTCGAATGCGCCGAGCAACGACCACGCCGTCACGGCGCGCACGTCAACGTCGCCCGCGCGTCGCAGTTCGCGCGCCGTATCCCAAACCTCTTTGAACCAACGCATCTGCTCCTCGCGCGTGCAGCCGAGATGCACTTCCGTTACCGCGAGCGGCAGACCATAACGCTCCCACGCCTCCGGCAAGAGGCCGCGCACTCCGGCGACTCCTTCGGCGAGCACGCGCACCGCTTCAACATCCGCGTAAGCGTGGCGACCGTTGCCGCCGTGCGTGCAAGCGGGGTAGCGTTCCATGCGGTCGTCGAGAAAGCGTTCGCTGGTCAAGTAATGGTTGACGCCGATGATGTCGGGCGGACAAGGATTGTCTAAAAACCATGCGAGTTCGGACTCAGCAATGCCGGCGCTAATGAAATATTTCCACATCGCGTGTTCGCGTGTGACGCGACCCGTCAGCAAATCGAAGGCAATCCAACGTCGCTCGTTATCGAATTCGGCTTGATAACGAAGTCGCGGCGTGCTGTAGGTTTTGCCGAGGTCGTCGGTCTGAATCAACTGCGCCGCGGGGTTGACTTCACGAATCGCGCGCATGGCGAGCACGATGGCGCGACACTGTGTAAACAACGCGCGTGCAAAACTCTCTGTGTCGCGGGCATGTGGATACCAGAGGCCGTAGAGCGCGCTGAAGCGTGCCGTGGTGAGAGGTTCGTTAACGGGAGTGTAGGCGTCCACCCACGGGTAACGGCGTGCGACGGCGCGTGCGTAGTCGGCGAGTTTTTCAGGGAATGAGGAATCGACGAGGCTCGTCGTGCGCGGGCCGCTGCCGTGATGGACGAGTCCGACGATAGGACGGATGTCGAGTTCGCGCAGGCGTCGGAGGCGTTCGTCAGGCCAAGACCAATCGGCGTTCTCCAATCCGTCGGGCGCGGTGCGTTCCCACAGGACGGGATAACGCAGAGCGCGCACGCCGAGCGCGGCAAAGAGGTCGAGGTCGCCGATGCGACGGTCGTGGCCGTTGCGTTCAAGTTGGTCGAAATACTGGTCGCCGACGCGGTTCACCGTGCATTCGACCCCGCCCCACAGTTCGACCTCGCTGTGGCAAACTACATCTCCCTCCATGCTCGTCTCCTCCTGCTTGCTCGCCCCTCGTTGTTGACAAAAGCGTCGCTGCTCTCCGGCGGCCTTCGCATGAGGAAGCCGCACGGCGAGCGTCTCTGTAGATAAACTGACGGGGGTTTTAACTGTTTAAGTTACAGGATAGCAGGGCGGTGTGTCTGTACTGTTACGTACGGTCGCGGTTCATCCCGAAATCTACTTTTGGGCCTGATTTTATGCGGCTTTTTTGAGGTTTTCGGACGATTCTTAGTCGCTTCGGGCGGCGGCGACGGGTTCGTGTTCGGCGTCGATGGTGGTTAGTTCGGCCATCATCATGCGCTCGCCCGTCTCGGCACGACATGCTTCTACGGTCGGCGGGCTGTAGGCGGCGTCGCCCTCGCGCGGCAGACGGAAGGAGACGAGCAGCGCCAACCCTGCCAGCGCCGTCCCGACCCAGAAGACCTTGTGAATCGCGACGGCCAACGAATCCTGTAGAGCTTCAAGGGCGTCGGGCGGCAAGGCGGCGCGCGCCTGTGGTTCGATGAGTGCGTTGGGGTTGGCGGCGAGTTCCGCCGCACGCGCGGGCGTTAGGCCGTGTGCGCCGTTCTGCGCGAATTTGTTCAACTGCGCGGCGAGTCCAGCCGAGAGCACGGCACCCATGATGGCGACGCCGACCGCGCCTCCGATGGAACGCGAAAACTGATTGAGCGAAGTAGCGATGCCGAGTTGCGTGCGCGGCACGGCTTGCTGCACGGCGATAAGGAGCGTCAGCATCGTCAGGCCGAGTCCCGCGCCAATCATGATAAGGTCGAGGTAGAGCCACATGCGCGGCGTCGTGCGTTGATAATTCGAGAGCAGCGCGAAGCCGACCGTGAGCACGATGAAGCCGACGATACACGTCGGGCGGTATCCTACTTTCAACAGCAGTCGCCCGCCGACCACCGAGAGTCCGACCCAACTCAACATGAGCGGCATCAGCAGAGAGCCTGCTTCGGTCGCCGTGGCTCCGAGCGCGCCCTGTGCGAAAAGCGGCACGAACGAGATGGCGCCGAACATCGAAACGCCCGCCAGAAATCCTGCGGTGGTGGCGACGGCGACCACACGGTTGCGAAACATCTTGAAAGGCACCACGGGGTCTGCCGCGCGACGCTCCACCCACACGAACAGCGCCGCGAGCAAGCCCGCTCCGGCAAACAGCGTGAGATTGCGCGGCGAGGCCAGAGTCTCAACGCTTGCGCCGCCTTCGACGAGCGCAAGCATCAAGAGCGAGATGGCGGCCATCAAGAGTGCTGCGCCCGCGTAGTCAATCGTGGGTCGTTCAGTCCGCACGGGTTCCTTGAGCGCGAGACCCATAATCAGAGCCGCCGCGAGTCCCACAGGGATGTTGATGTAAAAGACCCAACGCCAAGAGAGTTGGTCTGTGATGAAGCCGCCCGCGACGGGGCCAATCACGCTCGATAGTCCCCACACGCCGCTAAAGAGCGCCTGCATCCGCGCACGTTCTTTGAGCGTGTAGATGTCGCCGATGATGGTCATGCCGAGCGGGACGAGCGCGCCCGCGCCCAATCCCTGCACCGCGCGGAAGACGATTAACTGCGTCATCGAAGTTGACATGCCGGAGAGGACGGAGCCGAGAAGAAAGATCCCGATGCCGATTTGATAAAAGAGACGGCGACCGTAGAGGTCTGAGAGTTTGCCCCAGACGGGCACGGTCACGGTCGAGGTAATCAGGTAAGCCGAGAAGACCCAACTGTAACGATTCAGCCCGCCGAGCGACGCAATCACAGTCGGCATCGCCGTGCCGACCACCGTGGCTTCGAGCGCGGCCAAAAACATCCCCGTCATGACGCCCGCCGTGACAGCCCAACGTCGTCGCGCAGACATCAACAGCGTCGGCTTCACATCCACGGCATCAGCCGTCTTCGTTTCTCCCGAATCTTTCATCTTCCCTCGACACGAAAAACTTCAATCTGCAAAACAGTTGACCGCTCAAACTCGAACCACTTCGAGCGAGCACAACCACGTCCGTCAGCGAAACAGAAATAAACTTGCCTGATGCGCGGGTTGTTGGTCAAACGCTGGCATCAATACATCTCCCGTCAATCGCTAAAGATTGACGGGAGAAATGGTGGACGAAAACTCCTCTTTAAGAGTTGGTGTCCACGAATCAGGCGGCGGTTTTGTTCGCTTCGGGTTTCCAGAAGGCCTGTTTGGCTTTGACGTAGGCTTGAACGGCGAGGCGCGTGGCGGCGCTGAGGTTGTTGAAGGCAGAGGGTTTCTGCTCCTGCATTTCCAACAGTCGTTCGTAGAAAGGATTGAGGTCAAACTCGGTGGCCGCCGCGCTCGTCACTGTTGCGACGAGCGGCGCGACGCTCTGTTGTTTGGTAGTTTTCTTTTGACGTTTCATCACGATGCCCCTTGTCTTATGCGCGTTCTTCGCGTCCCGCGCCCTGCGCTTTACCCGTTTGATTCTTTTCGTTTACGCGGCGCGATTTATTCGCGTCCGGCAAGTTCACAATCTTCGGCCCCTCGACGCACGCGCAAGCCGACATTGACGGCAGGCGCTCGCCCGCCGACTGTCGCTCCGGCGCATAGACCGCCGCGCCACACTCCGAACAGGTTCCGGTTTTGATATAAGCGGGCAATACTTTTTTCGCTTCACTCATCACGAACTCCTTACAAAACACTTGCTTCCAACGCACTCTTAAAGATGCTGCTTCGGCGTCCGTCATTCACCCTTCGACCGACCGCGCACCGGAGTTGAATAAAAAGGCGTTAGACACGCTTCATCTAACGCCCTCCCGATTTGTCTGCCGAAAGAAACTTTCGCCGCACTCTTTAGATGCCCCTCGCCCCGCGCATGTTGTAAGGAAAAAGTAAAAACGCAAAAGTAGAGTGAAGCCGTCTTCTTCACTTTCGCCTTTTGCCTTGTTGCAGAGTTAGTTGCGGAAATTTTGCGTCGCCATGAGGCCGCGCGAGCCGCCGTCCATGATGCCGATGCCGACGCGTCCAAACTCTGTGCGGAGGATGTTGGCGCGGTGTCCGGGCGAGTTCATCAGGCCGGTGTGGGCGATGGAGAGCGTGGGCGCGAGCGCGAGATTTTCGCCCGCGATGCGGAAGACGACGCCCGCGTCGCGGATGCGGTCGAAGGGGTCGCGTCCTTCGGGCGTCTGGTGTGCGAAATAGCCGCGCGCGAACATGTCAGCCGAATGGCGACGCGCCACTTCCGTCAGTTCAGGGTCGGGCGCGAGAGGCCGTAGTCCGACCGAGACGCGTTCACGATTCACTAGTTCGAGCATCTGCGCTTCCAACTCCGGTCGCGGACGCGTGTTGGCAACCTTGTAAGGCAACTCGACGCGCTCGTCGGATTCGGGGCGAATCGTCCGCATGTTAAGCGTCTGCCGGATGGCCTGGTCGAAGATGGGCGCGAGCGCGGCCTCGAAGCGTTCGGTGGAAGCGGCGAGACGGTTCGCCAGAGTGCTCGCGCGCGCCGTATCGCGCACGCCTTCCGGCAGTGGCATCGACAAGAGGAGCGCGGCGGCGATTGATGCGGAAATCAATCCGTTGACTAATCCCGGCGCGACGCCAAACGCACGATTCAAACTCCCTTCATGCGTCTCCCTCGACACGCGACGCACAAGCATGTATCCGAGAAAATGAATGAGTATGCCCGCCGCAAGCACCGTCAGGAAAAAGGCGATGGGCATGTCCCAACCGTCAGGCCAGTTCATGCGCGGCGCGAGCCAGTGTGCGACGTGCTGGTAAAAACGCAGTCCGAGCAGCAGGCTACCTATCCAACGCGCGAGGTCGAGCATTCCGAGGACGAAGCCCCGACGCCAACCCTGAAAGACGGCCAGCAATACGACGAACACAAGCAGGATGTCGATATAGTTCAAGTGCGTTATCTCAGACGGATGTGGAGAGTATCGGCCTCGCCACGGATGTCGCAGCCCGCGTCGGGTTCGGCGGCACAAACGTCTCCGTCGTTTTCAATCTCCGTAATGTGCTTTACGACGGACAGCCGCATTTGGATGTTTGTGGAATTCTTTATACTGCCTCCGCGCGTTCTGACTCTACTTGAGAATTTCGATTTTCGACAGCCGCGCACGACTGCTACGCGCTCGCTCGCGTCTACAAAGCAGAAGCCAGAAGCCAGGAGTCAGAAGAAAACTAGCAGCGATGCGCTCGCCGCTGTTTTCTTCTCTCCATTCTGGCTTCTGGCTTCTGACTCCTGAATCCTCTCGTTCTCTTTCGCAATCGTCCGGCTTTTAGAAGCTGAGGCGGATTAAGGCTTCGATGCGACGGTTGCCCGCCGATTGTCCGCCTCCACCTCCGCCGCCGCCGAAGCCTCCGGCAGACGTGATTGATTGACCGAAGAGTGACGAACTGAGGTTGCCGACGGGCGTGCCCGCGTTGGTGCGATTGAAAAGATTCTGGACGTTGAGCGAAAGCGTCAGGTTGTAGCGTCGCTCGGACGCCGTGGCATCGCCCAGTGTGCCGCCGCCCTCCGTGCCGCCGCCACCGAGACCTCCGCCGCCCCGTCCGCCGCCACCACCACGACCACCGCCGCCGCCGCGACCGCCGCGACCGCCGCCTCCTCCACCGCCACGACGACCACCCCCCGCCGCTTCGCGCACGTCGCCGAAGCCGATTGTCTTACTCGCGCGCAGATTGACAGAGAAGAAGCCGGGGCCTTCGCCGAAGTTGCGTGGGATGATGGTTTGCGATGCGTTGGGGTTCGGGTCGAAATCTCCGAAGCGTGTGCGGACGACGCCCGCTTTGTTCAAATCGGTGGCAAAGGCGGGTCGCTCGTTAAAGAGCGTGTCGCCGTTGGTGTCGCGTCCCGTCGTGATGTTGAAGGGGCGACCCGAATTCGCCACGATGAATGGATTCAGACGAATCCCGAACGGCAGCGCGTTGATGGAACCGCCGATGAAGACGCGATGACGAACGTCCTGCGCCGAGCGACCGTATTCGCCGCTCAAGTCGTACTGATTCACAGGAAAACTACCCGCGCCGTCGGTGTCGCCTTTGGCATAGTTCAAAGTGTAGTTGCCGAAGATGGTGAAGTTGCGGCTGAAGCGATTGTTGACGCTGACGATTAACTGATTCTGATTGAACCGACCGCTCGACTCATACTGAAAGATGTTGCCGACATCGCCGAATGGACGCACGCCGCTGCCGCGCACGCCCGCGACGAATGTTCCGGGCAACGGCGCATTGATGTTGCGCGAGCGTAGGACGTGGAGCGTGCGCGCCGCGATGTAGCTGACCGAAAGCGTGACGCGATAGGGCAGTTGGCGTTCGACGCTGATGGCGGTCTGCATCGTGTAAGGCGTGCGTAAATCTCCCGCGACGCGTCGAATGGTTTGCGGGATGCGAAAGTCGGTAAGCGTCGAAATCGGTGGCGCGACGGGAAATGAATCGAGCACGTCGAGGCCGTTTTCGGTCGTGACGACGAATTGCTGCTGGTTTTCGCCGTTGAAGCGCGCGGCCTGCAACGCCAGATTTTCGGGAAAACGTTCGTAGAAAAGACCGAAGCCGCCGCGAATCACGGTCTGCTGCTGGCGTCGTCCGTTCGCGTCCTGACCCGCGCCCGGCGACCACGCGAAGGCGACGCGCGGGGCGAAATCCAGACCGTTGTTGACGTTGTTCTGCGTCTCGTAGCGCAGGCCGAGGGAGAGCGTCAGATTGGGACGCACGCGCCAATCGTCCTGTATGAAGGGGCTGAAATCGACGCGCGTGACGCGCGCCACGGGGTCGCCGCCCGCGATGGAAAACTGCGTCGCGCCGCCGCCACGCGCGCGTATCTCGGCGGGCGTCAAATCGAAACGCGCGGATTGAAAGAGATTCGTGCGGCGAAAGCGTTCGATGCTGGTGATGGTTTCGAGAATCGGCTGGCCTTGCGCGTCGCGTATGATTTCGTTGTTGGCATCGAGTCGCGGGGCGAGGCCGCCCGCGAAGGTGAAGGTGCCGCTAAAGTTCTGCGGCGACGAATCAGTCAGGCGCACGGCGCGCAGACGCCCGCCAGCTTTGAGCGAGTGTGTGCCGAGCGTCCAAGAAGTGTAGTTCGACAACTCGTAGCGGTCTTCGTTGTTAAAGGAAAGACCGACTTGCGAGCCGCCGCCCGTGAAGGCTTCGAGCACGCGAACCGTCGGTACGGAATTGTCGCCCGTCTGTTCGCGTCGTTCGCGCACGTACTGAAAACGCGTCTCGTTGATAACGCTCTGGTTGATAATCGACGTTTCGGTCATCTGAAACGTGTGCTGTGTGTTCGATGAATCGAAGGCGCGTTCGGGCAGCGAGAAATCGCCGACGCCCTGATTCTGGCGTTGATTGCGCTCGTAGCTGTAGCGCGCGACGACCGTGTTGGTCTGGTTCAACTGGAAGTCGAGACGCGGGCTAAAACTCGTCCGACGTTGCGGCGAGAGGATGTTTTCGTTGAACTGGATGATGTTGAAATTCGGGTCGGTTTCGTCGAGCACGATGGCGTTGACGGCTTCGTTGTTGTCAATCTCGCGCCGTTCAAAATCGACGAAGAAGGAAGCGCGTCCCTTAGCGATGGGGCCGCTCAGGTTGCCGCCGTAGCGACGCGACTGGAATGCACCGCGCGTCGGCGCAAACGGGCTGCGCGAATTGAGGCTCTCGTCGTTGAAGTTGAAGAACGCCTGACCGCGATAACGGTCGGTGCCGGGCTTGGTGAAAATTTCGATACGACCATAACCGAGACGGTCGTACTCGGCTGAGAAGGGATTGCGATTGATGCGAATCTCGCGGATTGACTCTTTGGGCGGAAGGCGTCCGCCAGTGAATCCGTCGAGGAAAATCTCGCCGCCCCCGCCCGTCCCAGCGGACGGCCCCGCCAACGCTTGCAAGGCTTCTGTTAAATCGTCCGGGTCGTCGGGCAAGGCGTCGAGGTCTGCGCCGCGCAGGACGACCGCGCCCGCGTTGTTCTCCGGCTCCGTGTTGATGGGAGCTTCGTCAGTCACCGTCACCACTTCCTGTTCGATGGCGATGCCGAGCGTGATGTCGAGCGGCGCGGCGCGTCCGGCGGCGATTTCGACCTCCGCGTTTTCATAAAGCGCGAAACCTTCGGCCACGACGCGCACTGTATAACGCCCCGGCGCGAGCGCCGAGAAAGCATAATTGCCCTCGTCGTTGGTCGTCGCCGTGCGCTCGACGCCGCTCGCGTCGGCCACCGTCACGGTCGCGCCGACCACGACGCCGCCCAACGGGTCGGCCACCGTCCCGCGCAGCGTCCCTGCGGACTGTTGCTGCGCCGTCGCCGTCATGCACAAAGAAGCCAACAACATCAACCCGAACGCCGCGACGAACACGCGCCCGATTACCCTCTGAAATAAATTCATCACTTTTACCTGTGTTTCGATTCGCAAAAACTTGAAAACTAGACGGCGAAACCGTCGCCGTTTATGGTTGCGGGCGGTCGTTGGTGCCGGTGTTGCCGCCGCCGAGCACGTCGCCGGGCAAGCCCGGACTCATGTTCTGCCCGTCGCGGTTCGGCCTTCCCTGAAAACGCTGCAAACGCTTCATGAATTCCGCTTCGCCTGTGAGCAGCGTGATGGCCGTCGCGCGCGACGCATCTGCGCCCGGCGTGGCGGTGACGAAAACCACGTCGCCCTTCTTCAAATCGGCCAACTTAATCAACGGCAGATTCGCCAACATCTCTTGAAAATTCCTTCCACCTCCGCCGCCTCCGCCACCACGGCGTCCGCCGCCCTCGCCACGCGCCTCTCTCGCTTCTCTGCGCGCGCGTCGATTCTCATCGTCGCCACGTTGGCCTTCCGGCGCGCGTCGTTGCTGTCGTTGCTCCGTGATGGTCGCGGCGATTTCCGGCGTGACGCGGCGCAGCGTCGTGCGCTGCCCGATGGAGACGGTCAAGGGAGTGCCCATCTGTTCGCTCTGAATGGCAATCTCTCCGGTCGCCACGTTGACGGACGTGACCGTGCCGCCGACTCTGACAAAGGAACCGAAAATAATCTCTTCGGGAGTGAAGCGTGTGCCGTCGGCGTTTCTCTCGCCGCGTGCGCGGAGTTGGTCGCCAACCTTCAAGTCGGCAAACGAAGACGCGACGGCATCCGCGGCGTTAACCGAGTCGGGCGCGTAGCGCAGAAACTTGACCTTGCCTGACGACGCATCAACCACCACGCCCTCCGCGCCTTCGCGTCCGCGTGCACGAAGCGTTATCTCTTTGGTCGCGGGATTGAGCGCGGCGATGCGTCCGGCGATGCCGCGACGGTTCCAATCATCACCCGCTCCGGCCTGTGCGCCTGTCGATGCGGCGACTCTGCCCGTCACGACGATTTGACGCGCCGTGACCGAAGCGCCGTCCGCTGCGACCTGCCCGCGCGCGAAAACGCGGTCGCCGACCGTGATGTCGGCCAGTGAAATTTTGACGGCCTTCTCCGCGGAGGTTTCGCCGGGAGGCACGCGCACGATGTTGCTCCGTTCGTCCATCGCGGCGACAACCAGACGACCTTCCGCCGTCTTGATAGTCACCGTTCTGGCTGACGCATCAATCGCCGTCACTTCACCGACAACGCGGCTTTGCGTCGCCGCGCTTGCCGTCGGAGTTTGTCCGCCTGCTGCGGCGGCGGCGGTCTGTCCCTCCGTCTCGCTCGCCACGGAGAGCGCGAGCACAAAAATCGCACAGCCGACCAAGAATCTTTTCATCTCGTTTCCTTCTTCTCGCTGACGCACGTCGAAGCACTTGTTAATAAACGTCGCCCCGGTCAAAATCCCGGCCAAAAACAGGGGTTTTGCAAAAATTCGCGGATTGGGAGAGTTTCGAGGAGCATTGGTGAAAACGCTCCGCACGCCGACACGGTTACAGATAGTTGCAGGGGATGCGACTTTTCTGTCAGGGGAGCGGATTGTTTGTCGAGGGAGAAGGAAATTATAACAGACGCGTAGCGGCAAACCTTGCGTCGTCGCGCCGTCCAGCGACCAGTCATCTCGTCACGTCATTGTTTCAGCGACGCATGTGCCGGACGATTTCACTCATGCGTTCGAGCGCGAGTTTGATTTCCTCATCCCAGAAACGCCAATCGTGCAAGCCGGGGCGTTCGTGATATTCGTATGCGACGCCGCGTTCGCGGAGCGCATCGGCGAAGCGCGGGTTGCTCGGCAGCACAGACGCCAGAGGGTCGCCGCTTCCCGTCGAGACATAGAGATAAGGCAGACGCGCACGCACGTCGGTCGCGCCGAGCAAGCGAAATAGGTCATTCTGGCGGCGCGTCTCGCTCTCCATCGAGCCGAAGACGCGTCGCATGATTTGCGCGTACTCTTCGTTCGCGTTGCTGCTGACGATGTTGGTGCGCGGCGCGTCGAAGGCTCCGCTAAAACTGGCGGCGAAGGCGAACTGCTGCGGGTAACGAAGCGCGAATTTCATTGCGCCGAAGCCGCCCATCGAAAGCCCCGCGACGGCACGGCCATACCCGCTCGACAGCGTTCGATACTTCGCGTCGATGTGTGGAATGAGGTCGCGCATCAACGCATCTTCATAGCGCGCACGCTCGTCGCTCGCACTGTTAGCATACCAACTATTGCCCACGCCCGGCATGACGACAATCAAATGATAAGGCTCGACGTAGGAGACGAGATTCGTGCGCGTCGTCCAATCGTTTTCGTTGCCGTAAGCTCCGTGCAGCAGATAGAGCACGGGGTAGCGTCGCGCGCTTCTTCCGTAGTTCGCGGGCAACAACACTTTGAACGGCAGCGACGCGCCGCCCAGACTCGACGCCGTCAAACCATCTCGAACGACGACTGGCGCTGACTCCGACGACTGTGGCGACGGCACTGTCGGTTTTCTCGACGACGGAAGCCGCCTTGTTTTCGTCGCTGCTTGAATCGAAACCGTTTCTGTTGTGGCCGAGGCTGAAGCTGTTTTTGTTCCGGTCGCGCGCCTGTGCTGTGCAGGCGAGGTTTCCGGCAGCGTCAACACGGCGGTAAGCGTCAACGGCAACAAGCACAACACGCGAAATTTATTCTTCATGGACAAATCCTAACGCATATCTCGCACGGCGGTCGAAGAATTTGCATGGCGATAAAAAAGCGAGTTACGGACAATAAAAAAAATGCGGATTGCTAACAATAAAAATGCGGACTGCTGATGAAAGATGAGTGTCTTCCAATCCGCAATCCGCATTCCAAAATCCGCAATTTCCAGCGGCGTGCTTTTTAGGTGAAGGGCTTGAGCAGACGCGCGCGCGAAGGATGCCGTAGCTTCTTGAGTGCTTTGGATTCGATTTGTCGAATGCGCTCGCGCGTCACGTCGAAGTTTTGTCCGACCTCTTCGAGCGTGTGCTCCTCGCCTTGCGGGTCGAGGCCGAAACGCAGTTTGATAACCTTCTCCTCGCGCGGGCTGAGCGTCTGCAAAACTTCGTCGGTTATCTCCCGAAGATTCTGCGAGACAACCCCATCCGAAGGGCTAATCTTCGACTTGTCTTCGATGAAATCGCCGAGGTTGGCCTCGCCGTCTTCACCGATAGGCGTCTCAAGCGAGACGGGTTGCTGCGCCATCTTGAAGATGCTGCGAACTTTGGCGACCGACATATCGACGCGCTCGGCTATCTCCTCGCTCGTCGGTTCGCGTCCCAACTCCTGCACCAGCGCGCGCGATGTCTTGACGAGTTTGTTAATCGTCTCAATCATGTGGACGGGAATACGAATCGTGCGCGCCTGGTCAGCGATGGCGCGTGTGATGGCCTGTCGAATCCACCACGTTGCATAGGTCGAAAACTTGTAACCACGCCGCCAGTCAAACTTCTCCACGCCGCGCATCAGGCCGATGTTGCCTTCCTGAATCAAGTCGAGAAATGGCAGGCCGCGATTGATGTACTTCTTGGCGATGGAGACGACGAGACGCAGGTTGGCCTCCGTCATTTCGCGTTTGGCTTCGACGGTCTGGACGACGCTCTTGGCAATCACTTGATGCGAGCGTTTGATGTCCACGGTCGAGAGATAGGTGTCGCTCTCGACCTGTTTGAGGTGGCGGCGTCCGGCGCTGATGTGCCGCTTCCATTCCTTCTCGTCTTCAGGCTTGATACGCTTGCGTCCGAGTTTCTCCGTGTGCTTCTCAATGTCGCGCTCGTAGGTGCGTACCTCTTTGAAGACCGCGCCAATCGCTGCGATGAGGCGTTGCCGCGCATCCTCTTTGAGATTGAGATGCTTGATTTCGCGCGAGATTTCCAGACGCGTGTGCGCGAGTTTGCGACGCAGACGCAGGAGTTTCTTGGTCTTCTTGTTGCGAACGAGCGTGCGCTCGGCGCGCAGTTTATCCGCCTCTTTCAAACCATGCTGAAAGAGTTTGCGGATACGTTCGATGCCTTCGACGGTAATGCGTAGATACTCTTCGCCACGGTCTTCCAACTCGACGATTTCGGCATCGTCGGAGAAGGAGACGACATCGCGTATGTTGAGTTTACCGGCTTCGAGTTCCTCGCCGATTTTCAAGATTTCCTTGATGGCGATGGGTGAACGCGCGATGGCTCGATTGGCACGGATTTGTCCGGCCTCGATGCGCTTGGCGATGGTCACTTCCTGTTCGCGCGTCAAGAGCGGCACGCGTCCCATCTGCGACAGATAGAGCCGCACGGGGTCGCTCGCTTTATCGTCCACGCCTGCTGACAAGTCGAGTTCATCCTCTTCGTCAAAAGGCTCCGCGTTGTCGCCGAGAGTTGTGGCTCCGGTGGTGACATCTTCGATGAGTAGTTCATCGGAGTCGGCTTCGGTCAGACCCGTCCCGCCGAGCTTTTGCAGCACGTCTTCCACTCTGTCAGTAGAAATGGCATCGCCTTGATGCTCTTCATCAAGGCTCTCGAAAGGAAGATATTTGTCGCCACTTAAGGCCATCGTGTGCAGCCCCTTGCTCATGGGTTTCTCCATCATTCTCACCGCGTCTCGCCGGAGACGCCTCTCATCCCTCTCTTCAAAAAACTTACTCGCCCGCGCTTCCTCGTCTCGATTCAGGGAAGGCTCGGAATCCGTCTATCATGCGTCTATTAAGACACCGCCGTCGCTTCCTCGTCCCCAAATCTTTCAACTCCCGTCCATCCGTCTTCTATTAGATGAAACGTTTATTCCAAGGATTGCACCGACGCGTAAAGAAAAATCAACAATTGATGCGAGGTTGCTTATTTGTCCCTAAAGTAAACTATCTACTCGCTTTATTCAATGACGCGATTGCCGGGCAAGTCAGGCGCGACCACCCGGCAACCACATTTTCAGCCTTTTGGCGAAGGCGCGACCCGTTTTAGTATCTGCCGCCACGTTCGCTCCGCAGGTTGTTCGTCACCGAAAAGACTCCGGGGACGCCGCTCGCCGCAATATATGCGAGATTCCTGTCCGCGTTGTTCGCCACCACGCCTTCCAGTGTCACATGACCACGGTTGACGATGATGTGAAGCGACGGATTCGCACCTCTCGCATACCTGTAGAGATTGCCCGTGCGGAAGACCGCGCGGTACGTCTGTGCGCGAATCTCATCGTCGGAGGGCGAGAGCGGCAACACTTCGATATTGTTGATGACACGCTCGACACCCCGAATCCGTTCCACGCGATGCTCTGCCTCTTTGCGCGTAATCGGTTGCACCACCTGCCCGTAGAGCGTCACGGTGTTGCCCTCGACCTTGTACGCGAGATTGTCGAATACACCATAATACGGCAAAGTCACAAGTTCCTTACGAACTTTCTTCAACACCTGTTCAGTCGTGAATGTCTGCCCGACCGTTTGAGCCGGAACAGCCACCGCCGCCGATGTCACAAACACCAACACGGCGACCGCTGCGACAATTTTATTCCACATCCTTTTCATCTTCTTCACCCCTTATGCTTGAACACTAACTCTTTTATTGGCAACCGTTTAAGCCTGCTGCGACTTCACCGCCGCCAACGGCTCCACGGTTTCCAGAGCCTCCACAACTTTTTCCAGCGCCTCGATAACCCTTCGCTGTTCGGCCTCGCTCAGGTGCGCCAGCGCGCGGTCGAAGATTTCGCTGCGTCGGCGGCGAAACTGGCTCACCAGACGCTCGCCCTTCTCCGACAGACCGACAATCACCGAACGCCTGTCCTGAACGCCTATCTGCCTCCGAATCAACTCTTTACGAAGCAAGCGGTCGGTCAACTGCGTGACCGCCGGAGCCGAAATCCTGAGTTCCGTAGCCAGTTGCCCCGTCGCGCACGCGCCGCGCTCGCGCAGTATCCTCAAAGCCTGTGCTTGCGGCAGCGTTAAATCGAGTTCGGCCAGATGCTTCTGGTAGTGTTCAATCAAGCGATTGGACACCGCCTCCGCAAACCTGTTCAAAACTTCCACGGCCTTTATCGACTCCGCTCCGGTCATGCCCCGCCTCCGGTAGTTATCTTAGCGAACATTTAAGATGCATTAAATATAACAGGAGTTGCTTCCATCGCCTCTCCCATTTAAAACTCTATCCCGTTCATTTTTAACAACTTACACCAACTCCCCCTCACACTTAATCGTTTAGAAAAAGCTGCGCCTTCCGACGCGAAAACCGCAGAACGCAATCAGTCTCCGAACTCGAAGCGGCAAAGAGAAAGGCCGGACGAATCGTGATTCGTCCGGCCTCGGCGTTGCAAGTAGTTGCGCTAAGCTGTTGATTCTAAATTAGAAGCGTCTTGCGTAGCGTCTGCTACGGCGGGTGTAGATGTAAGAGGTTCCCGCTCCTGCGAGTGCGCCGACGGCGGCAGCCCTCTTTCCACCGAACGCCGCGCCCAGACCCGCGCCGAGCGCCGAACCGCCCAGAACCGTGCCGATGCGACGTGTGGTCGGATTGAAGTGGCGTGTGGCGGCGCGTCGGTTCATGGCATAGAGCGCGCCGGAACCCGCGCCGATGGCCGCGCCCTTCTTCCCGGCGATGAGCGCGCCCGCGATTGCGCCGCCGCCGATGATGGCCGCCGTGCGTGATTTACGTCCAAAACGCGAACGCTCCTGCGCCGACGCGAGCGGTGCAGTCGCGGCGAGCAAGACCGTCAGACACAAGAAAGAGAAGAAAAATCTTTTCATCCGAAGGACTCCTTGAAAAATTTCGTTTGCTTGAAAATAGAAGAGAGGCCAGATTGTGCTCTCCCCTTCACAATTTTGGCCTCTCAGCATACGGTCGCTCATGTTCTGAAAACGCCGCACACTTTCCTTAATCAAGGCGCATGCCACACGACACGCGTCCACTTGCACGCGCCGCAAACATGCACATTCAACGCCGAAACTGCCGAAATTGCACAACAATCGCGCACTCTGCGGGAGTTGACGGAGGGGCAAACGCGACTGACGGCTGACGATATGGTTGAGCGTCTATGCGAAAACGGCAGTTCGATTTTTGCCATCGGCGCAAAATTCCTGCACGTCGAATTTATGCTTTCCGTCGGGGCTTGAGGACGACGCTAATGATAAGAAAACATTGGTCGCAGGGGAATTTAATTGAACTCCGTCAGGATCGTCGCGCCGGAGCGGAACGGCGTCGCGCGCCGGAGACGAGGCTCACAACGAAGTCCGCGTTGTAGGCGCGGACGTAAATTTTATCGCCTTTGCGAATAATGTAGGTCGGCCCCGATTTGACGGCGAGACGATGCACGACTGTGCCCGTTCGCTTGTCGATGAGATAGAGAAAATCCGGTTCGTTGGTGAAGCCATAACCGGAGACGATGAGGTCGCCGACGACTTCAAAATTCGACGCGTTGGAGACGAGCGGCTGGCTGCGCCAGATGACGCGTGCGTCGCGGATGTTAATCGCGGTGAGGTAAGCATTCATGCCTCTCGACGAGCGCGCGTAGGTCGCATGGCTGTGCGCGACGTAGAGCACATCACCTTCTTCCACAGCCCAGTCGATGTTCTGGTAAACGAAACTGCGTTCGCCATGTGGTATGTCGGGCGGGTAGACGTAGTTGCCGAAATCGAAGCCGTAGCGAAACGCGCCCGAAACGGGATTCATCGAGACGAGATAGCGTCCCTCGCCATAATTTCGACCGTAGACAAGCAGCGTGCTTGCGCTCTGCGCGATGGCTTTCGTGAGGATGTGTCCCTTGTAATTAACGGGGACGTTGGAAGGCAGGCGCGTGTTTGCGCTCGACGGCGCACTGTCCGGCGTGTCGCCGAGTTCATACAGAGGCAACCGTAGGCCGTTTCGCTCGAACCATTCCGCATCATCCGTAATCTGGTTGGCACGCGACGATGAGATGACGAGACGCGTGCCGCCACCCGTCGTTCGTGCAGATGATGCCCGACGGAAATCCGGCTTCGGTAAAATCACCATCCGCAGAGATTCGATGCCGTCCTGCGACGCGGAGGCACGCGGCGCATGAGTCGGTGGCCTTGACGCTACGACGCGTCCATGCGAAGTGACGTTGAAGCAGAAAAACGACGCGACGGATACGAGCAAGATGAACGACATGTGCACGGCGATGCGGCGGTCGAGGGTAGTTTTGATTCGCATAAGAGGTTACCTGCGCTCCGATTGTATGTGACAGATTGATTCACAAACAAGCAACAGAGGCAACATCTTCAACGTTCGCATCGACATCGCTGTCGGACGGATTACCTTTCGCTTTCGTCCTCCCCTCACGCGATTGCTTTTCGGTGTTTCAGATTACTTTTTTTTGCAGTCAGATTACTTTTTGCGTTTCTGGTCGCCACGGTCGCCCTGTCCCGCGGGCACGGTGGTCTTCGCCGCTCTCTTTCTGTCTTGCGAAAGTGAGCGTCCTACATCGTCGCTTTCTTTGAAGCGTCCGTCTTCGTCGCGCCGCACATAACGCTTGTCGGTGCCTGTGTCAATCAATTCGCGTTTGCTCGACCCCTTGCGCGTTCCCTTTGTGCTCGCTTTTTTGCTTGCCATCAACTTTTCTCCTCATGTTCGATGAATTGATAAACGCATCTCTTGCATTTGCGCGTCGTTGTTACGGCGTTGCGGAGCGGCGTCGTCGCAGGTCTTGTCGTCGCAGGTCTTACTTTCTCGCACGCCGCTTCGACGTTCGCTTCGTCAAATCCTTCAACTTCGCCAACGCGTCGTCGAGCATTTGACGATTGTCGAGAACGGGTCGGAAGAGGTCGCCGCGACGTTCGAGTCGCCGCAAGATGTTCTTGATGTTGAAATCCTGCGGCGTCAGTTTCTTGCCTTCGACTTCCTTCCATTCGAGCGGCGCGGAGACGGTCGCGCCCTCGCGCGGTCGCACCGAATAGGGCGCAACCACCGACTTCCCACGCGCATTCTGCATGTGGTCGAGGTAAATCTGCCCGCGCTTGCGACTCTTTAACGCGCGTTCGACCGTCGCTATTTCTTTGTTTTCCGACGCGACGAACGCGGCGACGCGCGCGGCGAAATCCGCAATCTGTTCATAACTGTAAACTGGCTCGACGGGGACATATAAGTGTATGCCGCGCGAGCCGGAAGTCTTCGGGTAGGATTCGAGGCCGAGCGCGTCGAGCAGGCGGCGGACGACGAGCGCGAGTTCGCAGATGGTTTCAAAGGGGATTCCTTCGCCGGGATCGAGGTCGAAGACGAACCAGTCGGGACGGTCGAGATTGCTGAGACGCGAGTGCCACGGATGACGTTCTATCGCGCCGAGGTTCGCCATGTAGAGAAGCGTCGGAAGGTTGTCGCCGACGATGTAATCGACCGTGTGCCCGCCGCCGTCTTCGACTTCGAGCGGCGCTGTCCGTACGTAGTCGGGCGCTTCGTGTACGTCGTGTTGATGAAAGGAATGCTGTCTGATGCCGTTGGGGTAACGCTTCATGATGAGCGGGCGGTCGGCGATATAAGGCAGGATGCTTTCCGACACTTCGTAGTAGTAATGTATGAGGTCGCCTTTGGTGTAGCCGTCGTCAGGCCAGTAAACTTTGTCGAGGTTGGTGAGAGCAACGATGTCGCGCCCGATTTTGACGTTCACGTCGCCGCTCAGTCGCTTCGACGCGAAGGCTGTCGCCGCTGCGACTGTTTTCGCGTCCGACTGTTTCTCGTCCGTCCTATATTTTTTAACTCCGTTGCCGGATGCGCCCTTGTCGCTCGCGCTGCTCGTCGTTCGCTTCCTCGCGCCTTTGGATTCGCCCGACGACTGTTCACGCTTCCACTGCGCGCCCGCCTCGTCAGTGTCGAGACGCAGTTCGAGTCGCCAACCCGCGACCGCATGTTTGTCGTTGCTTTTCATGAGCAACCACTGTCCGTCGCGCCTTCCCATGCGGACGAGATGAAATTCGCCGCGTAGTTTTTTGCCGTCGAGACGAAAACTGATGCGCCCCTTCTCAAGTTGTTCTAGCGCGTCGCCCTCTTTGGTCAACTCGTAGGTGCCCGCGTCCCAAATCATGTGCTCGCCCGCGCCATAGTTGCCTTCGGGGATGTGTCCCTCGAATTTCAAATACTCGACGGGATGGTCTTCGGTCATCACCGCGAGACGCTTCTCCGACGGGTCGAGCGACGGCCCACGTCGCACAGACCAAGACTTCAAGACGCCATCCATCTCCAAACGAAAATCGAAATGAAGCATCGAAGCATGATGCTCCTGCACGACGAAACGGCGTCGATTCGTTTTCGCAACTTTGCCCTTCGGCTCAGGCGTCCGCCGGAAGTCTCTTTTCTGTTGATAAGTTTCAAGCCCCATATTTGTTTAAGGCAGTAATGATGAATGCAGGATTTGGGAAACATAATACAACGCAAGCAAGCTGTGTCCGTACGTTTACGTACACTCGCGGCGCGGCGTGGCGTCAAAGCGCGTCGTCTTTTGTTAAAATCCGCAACATGTCTTCACCTGTGGAACAACTCCTGTCGGAGCCTTTGAACGAATTGAAGAAGCGTCTGCTTGACGAGCATGCGCCTGTGCCGATGGGCTTGCTCGAAGCACTCGATGCCGACCCGCGAAGAGGCGCACGCGAACTCGCACGGAAAATCCGCGAACGACGACAACGCAATCGCCTCGAAGCACAACGTCTGCGAAAGTTGCATCAGTACGAAGGCGAACTCTGGCGGCAGGGCTTGACGCTCATCGCGGGCGTAGACGAGGCGGGCATGGCTCCACTGGCGGGGCCGGTCGTCGCAGCCGCCGTTATCCTTCCGCGCAACTACAAACTTCGCGGCTTGAATGACTCCAAAAAGATTCTCGACGCCGCGCGACGCTCCGAGATGGCCGAGCAGATTAAGAGGGAGGCGCGTTGTTGGTCGGTCGGTCGCGCCGAAGTCGAGGAGATTGACCGTCTCAACATCTATCATGCTGGACTACTGGCGATGCGTCGCGCCGTGGAAGCACTGTCGATTCAGCCGGATTACGCGCTAGTCGATGCGCGCAAGATACCCGAATGCCCATGCCCGCAACGCGGCATCATTCACGGCGATACACTCTCCGCCAGCATCGCCGCCGCCTCCATCATCGCCAAGACCACACGCGACGCCTACATGATTGAACTCGACCGACAGTATCCCGGCTACGGTCTCGCCTCACACAAAGGCTACCCGACGCCCGCACACTATTGCGCGCTCAAAACACACGGCGTCCTGCCCATTCATCGACGCAGTTTCTCGCCCGTCCGACTCGCTTTGCAAGAATTGCGGAGTGCGAAGGGCGGAGCGCAGATTGAAGAAAATACTGACGGCGCAATGACTGTTGAAGAGACTGCTGACGATAGACGGGGTGTTGAGGAAACGATTAACGAGTGAGTGAAAGTGTTTGGGGCGCGAGTTTAGCGATACTCGCGCCCGTGGCAAAGCATTGATTTCGTCTCGTCGTCGCTGTTTGTCAGGACGGGTCGAATGTCTGTTAGGAGAGGTCGAACAGAAGGATTTCCGACGACTCTGTGCCGCGAATAGTCAGTCTCTGTTCTTCGCTCACCGCCGCGCCGTCGCCCTGTGCGAGCGAGTGGCCGTTGAGTTCGACTGCGCCGCGCGCCACTTGTATCCATGCATGACGTTCGGCTTGAAGCTCATGCGTGACCTCTTCGCTGGATTCGAGCAGCGTAGCGTAGAGGCTGGCGTCCTGATGAATCGTGACTGAATCTTCGCGCCCGTCGCTTGAGGCGATGAGGCGGAGTCGGCCACGTTTCTCGGCGTCTTCATAACGCTTCTGCTCGTAGCCGGGTTTGATGCCCTGCTCCTGCGGCAGAATCCAGATTTGCAGTAGATGGACGCCCTCGTCGCGCGACGGATTCTTTTCGCTGTGTGTGACGCCCGTGCCCGCGCTCATACGCTGCACTTCGCCGGGGCGTATGACGGAGCCGGTGCCCATGCTGTCGCGATGTTCGAGGCCGCCCGCGAGAATGTATGTGATGATTTCCATGTCGCGGTGCGGATGCGTCGGGAAGCCGCGCGCGGGCGCAACGCGGTCTTCGTTGATGACGCGCAACGTGCGGAAACCCATAAAGCGCGGGTCGTAGTATTCTCCGAATGAAAAGGTGTGATAGGTGTCGAGCCAACCGAAATCGAAGTGGCCGCGTTCTTTTGCCTTGCGTACGTAAATCATGTGCGTCTCCGTTTCCTGCCGCTCGCGCGAGCGGCGTGCTTCTCAATTTGAAGTTAAAATCATAGGGCTTATCTCGCCCCGCGCGAACTGTTGGTTCGATGCGCGAGGAGAAATAAGCCCTACTTCTTGAAAGCGTCGGGCGTCCAGAAGGACGACTCGAACGAACAACGCCGAGACGTTCAAAGGGACGCCGACGATTCGCGTTTACCCCTGTTAGCGTGTCCGTCTGTTTTACTGTCGCGGTCGCGCCGTCAGAAAGATGCTGTTGCCGTCGCGATTAATGAGCAACAGGACGGGGCGCGTCCCCGCACGCTCAAGTGCCGCGCGCAAATCCGCGACGCTCCGCACCGCCTGCCGATTAACTTCTTCCACGACATCGTTGCGACGAATCCCTGCGTCAGCCGCCGGGCCTGACGGGTCAACGTTGGTGACGAGAAGCCCCTCGGCGCTCGCGGGCAGATTGAGTCTGCGCGCCGTCTCAGCCGTCAAAGGCTCGACGCCAATGCCGAGCCGTCCGCCGTCCGCGGAGTTGCTGTCGTCGCCGCCGCCTTCGTTCGCGCCTCGCTCGTTGGCTCTGGACGGAAGTTCGGCGAGCGTGACGCGCAGTTGTTGCTCACGACCATCACGCAACACCGTCAGAGCGACTTCCGTACCGGGTTGCGTGCGCGCGACTTGGTTGCGTAGCGAGTTGCTGTCGGCGACGGGCGCACCGTTAAGGCTCACGATGACATCGCCGCGACGTACGCCCGCACGCTCGGCAGGACTACCCGGCTGCACCGTGCTGACCAGTGCGCCGCGCACTTCCTTGAGGCCCAGACCCGCCGCGAGGTCGGACGTAATCTGTTGAATCTGTACGCCGAGCATGCCGCGCCGCACCTTGCCCGTCTTGACGAGTTGCTCCATGACGCTTTTCGCCATGTTGGCCGGAATCGCGAAACCGATGCCGATGTTGCCGCCTGACGGCGAGAGGATTTGCGAGTTAATGCCAATCAATTCGCCGCTCGTATTGACGAGTGCCCCGCCCGAATTGCCACGATTGATGGCCGCATCGGTTTGCAGAAAATCTTCAAAACTACCGTCGCTCAAACCCGTCGAACGACCCTTCGCGCTGATGATGCCTGATGTGACGGTCTGACCGATGCCCAGAGGATTGCCAACCGCCAGAGCCACGTCGCCGACGCGCACGCGGTCGGAATCGCCGAGCGGCAAGACGGGCAAACTGTTTGCGTCAATCTTCAAGACGGCCAGGTCGCTCGGTTGGTCTGAGCCGACGAGTTTGGCGCTGAAATTACGGTTGTCTGTGAATTCGACGGTAATCTCCTCCGCGCCATCGACGACGTGATGGTTCGTCAGAATGTAGCCGTCATTCGTCACGACGACGCCCGAACCGAGTCCGCTCTCCTGTCGCTCGCGCGGCTCCTGTCCGCGGGGCATGCGTTCGCCGAAAAACTCACGAAACGCAGGGTCGTCCATGAAGGGAAACTGCTGCGGGGCGCGTGCGCGTCGGCGCGAGCGCACCGTCACGACGGCGGGCGCGACACGGCTGACCACATCCGCGTAAGAGTTCTGCGCTGTCGCTCCGGCTGCGCCTGTGTCGGTTGCGACCGACGCGCTCTCCGCCTGCGACGGCTGCGGCGCAAAGGCACGCGTCGCGTCGCTGTTGCCCTTGCAGGCGACCAACGTGAAAACGAGCGTGGCCGACAGCAACAGCCCCTTGAGCCGTGCCGCCAACGGACGCTGCTCATTCGTCAACAACGAATTCTTCCGCATGTCATTAACCTCTTCTCTAAAATTAATCGACAAAATTATAACCGGACAGCCGCGACTGATTGACTCAGAGCGCGGCTGTCAATATTTAGATGTTCGGCGGTTGCCGAGAGGTTTTCCGCACGTCTTCCGACGCCCTGCGGCATCCTGTTTTTGTCGTTTTTGACTCTCTTTTCAGAGAGATTCTGCAACCCCGCGTCCGTTCTATGTTTCTCTCAAAACCCGCGATTTTGGCGGAAAAATCTCGCGAATCTTTTGAAGAATTCGCACCAAATTTTCAAGGAACAGACACAGAGAAGCACAGGGGAAATCTGGCTTCCCCTGTGCTTCTCTGTGTAAAGATTTCGGCGTCGCTCTCGACGTTGAAGCCATGTTGCGGCGGCGTCATGCTCCGGCGCGGCGTGTCATCTTAGGACACGGCGGCGGTGTTGGTCGAGACGAGATGTTTGTCGATGAGGCGCGAGATGGATTCCTTGCTGGTCGCGCCGACGATACGCTCCTGCTCCTGCCCGTTTTTGAACACAATCAGCGTCGGGATGCCTTTGATGCCATAGCGTTGCGAGATGGCAGGGCTGTCGTCCACGTTGACCTTGACCACTCTGGCGCTTCCCTCGTACTGCTCCGCGACCGCCTCCACAATTGGCGTCAACATACGGCACGGCGCGCACCATTGTGCCCAGAAATCCACCAGCACGGGCTGCTCGGATTGCAACACGTCCTTCTCAAAATTCTGGTCGCTCACTTCAGAAACATTCTTACTCATGTCTATTTTTCTCCTATCTTCCTCGATTTCTTTAACCGTCCTACTCAAGAAACATGGTTGACCGTTCGACTATTCACTGGTGAACCATTCAGGCAAAAATTTTTCAACTTCCATCCGCTAATAATCGCCGCTCAGACGATGCAGAAACCCCACGAACTGTTCCCGTTCTCCTGTGCTAAATGCTTCAACCAGTTGGATTTCCTGTTCCTCAAGAATACGCGTCCCGTCCGCGTGGCGTCGTCGTCCCTCGTCCGTAATCGCCGCGCGCACGCTACGTCTATCCGCAGGGTCAGCCACGCGCACCACCAAGCCGTCCGTCTCAAGCCTGTCAACGAGTTGCGTCATGTTAGACTTCACACAACTCAGACGCCCCGCCAGTTGACCCAGCGGAAGCATCTCGCCCGCCTGCACTAAATGATTGAGAACGCTCAGTTTAGCCAGCGACAGACCGATTCCGGCGAGCGCGCTTTCGACGCGCCCCTCCGCACGTTGCGCCGCGCCCAATAGCGTCCGCAACAACGAGTTCTGTCCTGTATTCTCTAACCCGCAACTTTCGTTCACGCCTGAACTATACTCCCGCTGAACCAAATTTGTCAAGCATCTTTTTCGACACCCTGTACCAACGCTCTCAACCACAATAAGTCGTTTACCTTCATCATTTACTTCGTTCGGGCGGCAACGGATGAAGGGTATCCAGCACGACTTTCCAGCGCCCGTCTGTCTGTCGTTTCCAGACGTGGACATAGTAGCCGCGCTCGACGGCTGACGGCTGCGCGTTCGCGTCTTTCGCTTCATAGCTGCCGTAGGTGTAGCCCAAATCGGCGGAGCGCGAAACGTCCGCTTTGAGCGGCTGCCATGTGGCGGAGATGTTTTTGCCGGAGAGATAAGAGCGGATGGAATTACGTTCGGTCAGAGGCAACATGCCGTTGCGATGGAGGCGCGCGTCGTTGCTCGCATAGACGAGAAACGCGCTCAACATCCCGCGTTTTTGCGCCGCGCTCGCAAACTCGCGTTCGAGCGTTATCAACTCGGCGCGGTCAAGTTCGGGGTCGAGAAGTTTGTTGGTGCGTTTGGGATTAACCCGTCGTGCAGCACGAAAGGATTGCGGTGGCGCGGCGGGCGGCGCGGGAGTCTGGATGCCCGCATCGAGCACGACCTTCCATGTGCCATCCGCTTGAATTCGCCAGATGGAGAAGTAGTAGCCGTGGCGCGTGGGTCTTTTTTGTGGCGAGTTGTCGGTCAGGGAGAAGGGGCCAGTCGTGTAGCCGAGGTCGCCCGCACGCGAAACGTCCGCGAAAATCGGCTCCCAGTTGAGCGTGATGGGCGGAGGCGTGGGCGTCGCGGGCGTCTTGAGAAACTCCTCTTTCGTCTTCGACGGATGCGGCGTGAAATTTATTCCCTCGTCCGCGAAGAATGCGATGAACGCATCGCGCACGCCCTTCTCGACACTCGTCCGCGCAAATGCGCGCTCCGCTTCGACCAACGCCGACAACGCGGGCGGCTCGTTAGGTTCCTGCGCCGCCCACGCGAAAGCGACCGTGAATAGAACGAACAACAGCGCGGCAACCCCAACCGGAAAGCGTTTCATAGGTTTCCTTTTCAAATTCAAAATTAGCCACAGAGACGCAGAGACATAGAGCGAGGCACAAGGGAAAGAGGGAAAATGTTGAAAGGGTCAATGGAAAAGATATTAACGCGCGGCGTTATTTTCTCTTTTCATCTGTATGTCTCTGTATCTCTGTGTCTCTATGGCTAATCCGTGTTTTGAAACGTTCTGTTAATGCACGGCGTGCAGGCGTTGTTCGGCGAGGCGGTCGGCGGCACGGTGCGTCGGGATGCCTTCGGCTCGCGCCATCTCGAAGACCATCAGCACTGTGTCGTAAATTCCGCGCACTTTGGCGAATGAAAACTCCCTCGACCATCCTTGAAGTTCGATGCCGCCGTTGATGATGCCGCCCGCATTCGCCACGTAATCGGGCGCATAGAGGATATTGTGTTCGGCGAGACGGTCGCCGTGGATGGCGTCGAGTAGTTGATTGTTCGCGGCTCCGGCGACGATTTCGACGCGGAGTTGCGGAATCGTCCGGTCGTTGATGATGCCGCCGAGCGCGCAGGGGGCAAAGATGTCTGCGCGCACGCCGTAAATATCTTCGGGCGACGCAGCTTCGGCATCAAACTCCGCGACCGCCTGACGGACGCGCTCGTCGTCGATATCTGCGACGATGAGGTGCGCTCCAGCGTCGTGCAGTTCCTTCGACAGACGATAACCGACGTGTCCCAAGCCCTGCACCGCGACCCTTCGACCCGCCAACTCATCAGAACCCCAACGATACTTAGCCGACGCTTGAATCGCACGAAAGACGCCGTGTGCCGTCAGCGGCGAAGGGTCGCCGTCGCGTCCCGCTAATCCTGCGACGTGGTTCGTCTCCAACAACACGTAGTCCATGTCGGCGGTGCTCGTCCCGACATCCTCCGCCGTGATGTAGCGCCCGCCGAGCGTCTCGACGAAACGCCCGTGCGCGCGAAAAATCTCCTCACGATGCGGCGTCTTGCGGTCGCCGATGATGATGGATTTACCGCCGCCGAACGAAAGCCCCGCGAGCGCGTTCTTGTACGTCATGCCGCGCGACAGTCGCAGCGCATCGGTGATGGCTTCGTCGTCGCTCGCATAATGCCAGAAGCGCGTGCCGCCGACGGCGGGGCCGAGGCGCGTCGAGTGAATGGCGATGATGCCGCGATAGTTGGCCGCCGTGTCAACACAAAACCGCACGGATTCGTGCTCCGATTCCGTCTCAACCTCGAAAATTTTCATGCTCATGAACAAAGGATACGAACATTCGCGCCCGCGCGTTCACACGGGCAGACGCAGGCGTGCGATGCAGCCCGACGCCTCTTGACGGTTTTCGAGTGTGAGCGTGCCGCCATGTGCTTCCGCGATTTGGCGACTGAGGACGAGGCCGATGCCCGTGCCGTGCGGCTTGGTCGTAAAGAACGGCACGAAGAGATTCGCGGTGTTCGCCAGTCCGAGTCCGTCGTCTTCGACCCACACGTCGAGATGCTGCGCGTTCGTCGTCCAACCGACGCGCACGACACCGCCCGTCTCAAGGGCCGCGTCCGCCGCGTTACGCAGGAGATTGATGAGCACTTGCTCCAACTGAGCCGCGTCGGCAGACACAAACTGTTCACGACCCGCGACGAGTTCGACCTCCGTGCGTCGCTCCAACGCGACGACGCGTGCGACGAGTGCGCCGATTTCGACGGGCGCGAGGCGCGGTGGCGGCAGACGTGCCAGACGCGCATATGAATCCATGAAGCGTGTCAGAGATTCGGCGCGCGATGCGACGACCGTGAGGCCGCGTTCTACGTCTTCGCGCCAATCGGCGGGCAGAGGCTCGCGCCGGAGCAGCGTGGCGAGGCTTCCGGCGATGGATTTAATCGGCGCCAGCGAATTGTTCAACTCATGTCCGAGCACGCGCACCAATCGTTGCCATGCGAGGCGTTCTTCTTCGCGCAGTTCTCGACTCAAGTCCGACAGGACGAGTAGTTGATGCGGTCGCCCGTGTTCGCGGAACACCGTGCGACGTACGCCCCAACGCTTCTGCCCCGCGCCGCCCGCAAACTCTCGCTCCAACGTTCGTTGAGCTTTCGCTTCATCAAGCTCTAAACACTCTGCCAGACCCAACTCGGCAGCCGTGCGACCGAGCAGGCGTTCGACGGGCTGTTTGAGCAGACGCTCGCCCGCGCGGTTCACCAGACGCAGGCGCTCGTCAGTATCAAAAGCAAAAATGGCGACATCAATCTCCGCCATCACCGTGCGGAGCAACGCCGTCGCCTCCAACGCGCCGAGACGCTGCTCACGCAGAGTCTCTCCGAGCGCGTTCACTTCATACATCACGCCGCCGAGCGCATCCGCGTCCCTCGCGCCCCGCGCACGTATCGAAAAATCGCCCTCCCTGACACCCGCCAAAAGATTGGAAACCGTCTGCAACGGACGCACCACGCGCGCCTGCAACGCGAACGCAAAACCCGCCCACACGCCGACGATTAAAACCGCCAGCGTCCATTCGACCTTCGCCGAATAATCGCCGCTCCATAGCAACACCAAAGACACCACGACTCCCGGCAACCCCGCCGCCAAAGCCATCCACAACACGCGTCGCTCATGGCTCACGCGCCCGAAAAAACGGCTGCCCGGTTTTGAAGTGTTGATGGCAGAGGCGAAGGATGCGCCCGCTGTGCTCTCAAGGGAAGCTCGATTTCGATTGGAAACCATAGCGAAGAAACTATCACATCAGAAATCGAATGAGTGTCTAAAGGTCGTCAGTTTGTTTGCTTCAGCGCCGACGCTTAATCGTAGCATAGGCCAACGCATCGGCTTCAGCTAAGACGTGAATATCATAATCTGCGGAGAGAGGCGCCATGTCTTCGCGGCGCAGAATTATCCGCTTCGAGGCGTCGCCCGTCGCATCGGCTAGCTTCCGGTAGTTAACGTATCGAGCGGCATCTTCGCTCGTCGGCTCGATGGAGGCGTAAGTGTTTTGTGCGGGTCGGTCGCTGTAGAAGAGTGGCGTCTGCGCATAGAAGGGTTCGGCTTCGGAGAACAGAAGAAGCGCATCGCGGTCGTCGGCGTTTGTGCGCCGTGCGAGGCGCGACAGTTTGGCGAGCGCGTCGTCGGGTTTGTGATTGAGTCTGAGGGAGACGACGCTGTACGCGCCACCGATGAGGATTAACACAACACATGCGGCAGCGACGATGCGACGCAAGACGGGACGCGTCCGGTAGGTTTGATAAAGATTGACGATGAAGACGGCGATGATGACAGCCAACGCCGGATAGAGCGGCACGATGTACCAGGGGCGTCGCGTCGGGATGAGCGTGTAGAAGCCGAAGACGAGCGCGCAGAGTAAAAGCAGAATCCATGAGCCGGATTTGTCTCTGAGTCGTCGCCTGATGTGCGAGACGACGGCGAACGGCGCGATGAGACACCACGGAAAGAAACCGTCCACCAATTTTCCGACGTAATAGAGATAGCCGGACGCGTGCCCTTCAAGCGTGGTCGTCATGCGCGCGAAGACGTGATAGCCGACGTATTCATCCGTGAACGAACGTCCATGCCACGCGTACATGAGCGCGTGCCACGGCGCGACGATGAGCGTCGCCAGCAAGACGCCCTGCCAGAAATGTCTGGAACGAAATGCGTCGCGGTAGCCTCCGTCGAAGATTAAGGCCGATAGAACGACGGCGGGCGCGATGAGGCCGCCAGCGCCTTTCGACATCAACGCCAGCCCACACCAGAGCCAAATCCAAAGCCAATGCTTTTGCTTCCCGTCTTTTCGCAGACGCAGGTAAGCGTAGACGGCCAGCGTGGTAAAGAGCGCGAGCATGACATCCATCGTGCCGAAACGCCCGAAGGAGAGGAAGTGATACGAGGTCAATAAAATCGTCGCGGCGAGCACGCCCGATTGTTTGCCGTTCGTCAGTTTGGCGGTGAAGTAGACGACGGCGACGAGCGCGACGCCGGAGAACGCCGACGCCGCACGCGCCCAAAATTCGCTCACGCCAAACAAGCGAAACAAGAGCGCGGTCGCCCACATCAAAAGCGGCGGCTTCTCGAACCACGTCTGATACGACCAATGCAGCGTCAACCAATCGCCGCCCTCCGCTATCTCTTTGGCGACCTGCGCGTAAATCGCTTCGTCCCACGCCGCCAAACTCCCCGCGCCTAATTTGTAGAACAGCGCGAAGGCCGCGACCGCGACGATGGGCAAAACGATAGGCCAGTGGTTCGCGTCGTTGGATAAGTATGGAAGGCTTGTGTCGTTCGAGTGGGGCGGGTTCGGTTGCTGAGGCGATTCGTGCGAGGGCATCATTCGTGGTGGCTCGTTTCATGCGGAGATTGAAGACAAAGAACCGTAACGACGTTAGACACCCACGCGCACGACAATGTTCCGCATTATCGCCGCGCCACTATTCACTTAGAGTTCGTACTTTTGCATGCGGCGATAGAGCGCGCTGCGACTAAGGCCGAGGGCTTCAGCGGCTTGCAGCACGTTGCCACCGAAGCGCGTGAGCGCCTTTTGAATCAAGAGGCGTTCGACTTCTTCGAGGCTCATTTCGTCGAGACGCAGCGCGCTCACGTCGCGTGTGGTTTGCAGGCCGAGGTCGGATGGTTTCACCGTCTCTTCGCGCGCCATGAGGACGGCGCGCTCAATGGTGTGGTCGAGTTCGCGCACGTTGCCGGGCCAGTCGTTTTGTCTGAGCGCATCCGACGCGGCGGGGTCGAAGCCCTTGAGCGGTTTGCGATAGCGTTGCGCGTACTGACGTAGAAAATGTTCGGAGAGGAGCGGAACGTCTTCGGGTCGCTCGCGCAGCGGCGGCAGATGAATCTCGACGGTGTTGAGACGAAAGAGAAGGTCTTGACGAAAGCGTCCGGCGGCCACTTCCGCCTTCAAGTCGGCATTGGTGGCGGATAACAGACGCACGTCGGCGCGTCGCGTCTGCGAACTACCGACGCGCTCAAACTCGCCCGTCTCCACAACGCGTAGAAGTTTCGTCTGCAACGTGAGCGGCACGTTGGCAATCTCGTCGAGAAAGAGCGTGCCACGGTCGGCCAGTTCAAAACGTCCGACGCGGTCGGTCTTGGCATCCGTGAACGCGCCTTTGACGTGTCCAAAAAGTTCGCTCTCGAAGACTCCTTCGGAGAGCGCGCCCGCGTTGACCGTCACCAGAGGCTTCGCGGCGCGCAGCGACAACGCATGGAGCGCGCGTGCGACGACGCCCTTGCCCGTGCCGTTTTCTCCGGTGATGAGGACGTTGGCATCGGAGGGAGCGATGCGCGCGACGAGTTCCAATACGGGTTGCATCGCCGGAGACTCGGCAATCATCAGAGGGTTTCCGGCGCTCTCCGTCCGTAGCAATTGGTTCTCGGCTTCGAGTCGCGCGCCCGCGCGGAGCGCACGCGAGAGTTCAATTTGGGTGCGGACGATGGAGAGAAGACGCGCGTTGTCCCACGGCTTTTGAACGAAATCGCGTGCGCCGCGACGGATGGTTTCCACCGCGAGTTCGACGCTGCCCCATGCCGTCATGACGATGACGGGGAGCGTCGCGTCGAGCGTCTGGATGCGCGCGAGAAGGTCGAGTCCTTCCTGTGCGGAGGTGGTATCGCGCGTGTAGTTGAGGTCGATGAGCGCGGCGTCGAAATTCTGTGTGGCGAGCGCGTCGAGCGCGGCGTCGGGCGAGGTGGCGGCCAGAGTCTCGTAGCCCTCGCCCTTGAGCAAGAGTCGCATCGCTTCGAGAACATCCGTCTGGTCGTCTGCAATTAAGATACGCGGCATGATTGATGAAAGAGTTTTGAACCAACTGGAACGGAAAATCAAGCATGAACAGTAGGAGGGCTAAACGGGGAAACGGTTAAAAGGCGAAAGAGTTAATGTTTTTCCTTTTACACGTTTCCCCTTTTAACCATTTCGCCTCTTGCGACTAGTGGCAAAGCTACTCGTAGCGCAGAGCAACCATCGGGTCAACTCTGGTCGCCTTGCGCGCCGGGACGTAGCAGGCGAGGAGTGCGGTGGCGGCGAGCGTGAAGGAGAGTCCCGCGAAGGTGGCGGGGTCGTAGGCGCTGACGCCGTAAAGCAAGTTCGACAGGACGCTCATGACGACGAAGGAGGCAATGAGACCGATGCCGACTCCCACCGTCGCCAACAACATTCCCTGTCGGATGACAAGACGGAGCACGTCGCTGCGTTGCGCGCCGAGCGCCATGCGGATGCCGAGTTCGTGCGTGCGTTGCGTGACGCTGTAACTCATCACGCCGTAGATGCCGACCGCCGCGAGGACGAGCGCAACGAGCGCAAACGTGCCGAGCAGCATTCCGTAGAGACGCGGCATCCACATCGAACGCAAGACCACTTCGTCCATACTCATGATGTCGTAGAGCGGCAGACCTCTATCCACCGAATGGACGGCGGCGCGCACAGGGGCAGTCATGCTCAAGGGGTCGGCGGTCTTGGTGCGCGTCATGATGGTCATCCAACTGAAGGGCTTTTGCGCGTAGGGCAGATAGACTTGCGCGAGAGGTTTTTCGTCGAGTCGTCGCTGCTTCACATCGGGCGCGACGCCGACGATGGTGCGCCATTGACCTTCGCCGTCGATGCCGACGCGCAGGCGTCTGCCGAGTGGGTCTTCGCCCGTTTTGAAATGACGGCGTACCAACGTTTCGTTGACGATGACGACGCCCGTTCTCTCGTTCGTGTCTTCGCGCGCGAAGGCGCGACCGCTCTTGAGCGAGAGGCCGATGGTGCGAAAGTAGTTCGGCGTCACGACGCTGTAACCCGCGTCTGGTCCTTCGCCCGGCGCGTATGTCTCGCCTTCGAGCGCGTAGCCCGTGCTCGAATAGCTGTCGCCGAGCGGCACGCTGCTCGCCGCTGCCGCCGCGCTCACCTCTGGCAACGCTTCGATGCGTTCGAGCGCGTCCGTGAAGAAGGCGGTGCGCTTCTGTTCGTCGGCATACTTGGTATCGGGCAGAGAGAGTTGCATGGTCAAGACGTTGCGCGGGTCGAGTCCCGGCTCGGCACTCTGCATGCGTAAGAAACTTTGAATCATCAGAGTCGCGCCGATGAGCAGCAGGAGCGAGAGCGCGATTTCCGAGACGACCAACGCGCCGCGCAGACGATTGCGACGCGCGCCGCCCGTCGAGCCGCGACCGCCGCCTTCCTTGAGCATTTCGTTGAGGTCGGGCTTCGAGACTTGGAGGGCGGGCGCGAGTCCGAAAATCACTCCGGTCAACATCGAGACGAGGAGCGTGAACAGAAGGACGCCGCCGTCAATGTCGAAGCGAATCCAGAAGGGAAGCTCAATCGGAATCGCGGCGAGAACGAGGTCGAGTCCCCATAGCGCGAGCAGGACGCCGAGCCCGCCGCCCGCCAGTCCGATGATGACGCTCTCGGTCAAAAGCTGTCTGACGATGCGCCCGCGACTCGCGCCGAGCGCCGTGCGAATCGCAATCTCTTTGCCGCGCGAGATGCCGCGCGCGAGCAGTAGGTTGGCGATATTGGCGCACGCAATCAACAACACGAACAGGACTGCGCCTATGAAGATGTAGAGCACGGGGCGAATCTCGCCCACCTTCGCTTCACGAAACGGCTGCACAATAACGCCCCAGTTGGCGTTCGACGGGTACTGCTGTTCGAGGCGGCGCGCGATGGTGGTCATCTCGCTCTGCGCCTGTTTAGGACTCACGCCCGCCTTGAGACGCGCGACGCATTCAAACGAATGGTCGCCGCGAAACGCTTCGTTCACTTCAAACGCCGTCGGCACCCACAACTCAGACCATTCGGGAAAACGGAACTCCTCCGGCATCACGCCCGCCACCGCGTAGGTACGCCCGTTGAGTTCGATGGTTCGATTAACGATGTCGGGATTGGATTGGAAGCGACGTTGCCACAGCCTGTGTCCCATCAACACGACGAGCGAGGCTCCCGGCTTTTCGTCTTCAGGCGTGAAGGTGCGACCGAGGATGGGACGCACGCCGAGCACGTTGAAGAGATTGGCGGAGACCGTTTGGCCGTCGATGCGTTCCGGTTCGCCTTCACCCGTGAGCGCGAGGTCACGGTCGTCGTAGACGGCGATGCCCTCGAAGACGCTGCTCTGTTTTCGCCAGTCGATGAAGTTCGGATAGGAGACTTCTGTGTCGTAACCCTGCCGCGTCTGAAATTCGTTGACCGCCATCAGTCGCTCCGGTTCGTGATACGGCAGAGGCCGCAGTAGCATCGCGTTGACGATGCTGAAGACCACCGTCGTCGCGCCGATGCCTAATCCGAGACACAAGACCGCCGCCGCCAAAAACCCCGGCGACTTCCACAACATACGCATGCCGTAACGCAAATCCTGCCACAGTGTCCGCATTGGTTGGTTCCTTTAGTGAAGACAAAAAAGTAAATGGTAAATGGATAAATGCTTGTCGGGCGTCGCGGTCTGTCGCTTCGTGCGTTGTCGTCTCTCGCCCTGAGGAGTCTTAGTTGTCGAGCGCCGATTTGTTATTCACGATTGACGGTTGACCGTTTGCGACTTGGCGGTCTTCTTCGACGACCTGACCGTCGAAGAGATGAAAGGTGCGGTCGGCGTAGAGCGCATAACGCGGGTCGTGCGTCACCATGCAGATGGTTGCGCCGCCGCGATGGAGTTCGCGCAAGAGCGCCATCACGGATTCGCCATTGGTCGAATCGAGATTGCCCGTCGGCTCGTCTGCCAGAAGCACGGAAGGACTTCCGGCGACGGCGCGTGCCACGGCGACGCGTTGCTGTTGACCGCCGGAGAGTTGCGATGGGTAATGCTTCGCGCGATGCACCATCCCGACGCGCTCCAAAGCATCCTCGACGCGTTTGCGTCGCTCCGCGCCGTTCATGTCTCGATAGGTCAGAGGCAGTTCCACGTTCTCGTAGACGGAGAGGTCGCCGATGAGATTGAAGGCTTGAAAGATGAAGCCGATTTCCTGATTGCGGATGCGTGCGCGTTCGGCAAATGAGAGATTGGCGACCGCTTTGCCGTTGAGTTGATAACCGCCCGCCGTGGGCGAATCGAGGAGGCCGATGATGGAGAGCAGCGTCGATTTGCCGCAACCCGAAGGCCCCGCAATCGCCACATACTCGCCCCGCTCAATCTCCATGTGGACGCCTGAGAGGGCGTGCGTCTCCACCTCGTCGGTGAGAAAAACTTTGCGTACGTCGTCAAGACGCAGGAGCGTCTCGCCCGTGCGTTGGCGGTTCTCTCGGTCGTTGCGTTCAAGTGTATTCATCTCGTTTTCCTTCTGCGTAAATCTCGAATGTCGTCGGGCAATCAATAAACCATCGCTCTGATGCCTCCCATAGCGACCCGCGTGCCACTCGCCGTTATTCTGTAAAAACGCTTAAAAAACGGCCTTTTGTTGCGTTCAGAGAGGCCGCGAGGCGTCGCCATTGTTCGTTAGTGGGATGAGTGAATCCCAAAATCGGGAAAGCCGCAGTGAGGGGATGAGGGCGGAGGGATGTTGGATGAATCAGGATGGGAAAGGGGTTAAGGTGAGAGGGGTTAAGGTGAAAAGGGTAACGGGTCAAGGGAAAGAAATTAAACCTTTTCGCCTTTTAACCATTTCTTCCTTGCTCCTCTTGCCTTCATCCCTCAGCCCTCATCCCTTCGCTGTGTCGGGGAAATCTTGTAAAGTCGCGTCATGGCGAGACTGTTCGAGGTTGAGCGCATCACCAGACGCTTTTATGAAAAGTTTAAGACGGAGCGTGCCGCGTTTCTCGAATCAATCGAGGGCATCGGGCGCGACGCCGACCGCGAGTGGTACGCCTCGTTGATGCTCAATCGCCTGATGTTTCTCTATTTCATTCAGCAGAAGAATTTCCTCGACGACGACCCGCGCTATCTCCAACGCCGTCTCCGACAGAGGGACGAAAGCGACCGCCGCAACAAGTCGGGAGACATTATTCGTCGCGGCGAATCGAATACCGTTAGTCAACGACGCGAACCGGACGTTAGCCAACGCCACGACGAATCGAATGCGTGGCAACGTGGCTGTGAGTCGCAGGGTTTCTATCGTGGTTTTCTTCTGCGTCTCTTTCATGAAGCGTTGGCGCGCGAGTCGCGGACGCGTGCGCTCGTCCGTCTGCTTGGACGCGTTCCCTATCTCGGAGGCGGCGGCATCTTCGACGTGCACGCGCTCGAACGCACCTACACCGACATCCAGATTGACGACCGCGCCTTCGACCGAATCTTCCGCTTCTTCGACACCTATCAATGGCGTCTGGACGAACGCCCCGTTGCCACCGAACGAGAGATAAACCCGGACGTGCTCGGCTACATTTTCGAGAAGTACATCAACCAGAAACAGTTGGGCGCTTACTACACGAAGGAGGACATCACCGGCTACATCAGCCGAAACGCCGTCATTCCTTCCATCTTCGCGGCGGTCGAAAACGAGTCTCCCGTAGCATTCCATGCCGCCGCATTCTTCGACCTCCTGCGCCAAAATCCCGACCGCTACATCTACGAAGCGATGCGGCGGGGCGTCGTCCGCGACGGCGCAATCGTCGCGCTCCCGCCGGAGATTGCCGCAGGGATAGACGACGTAGAGCGTCGCGCCGAATGGAACCGACCCGCCGCCGAAGCGTTTGCGTTGCCGACCGAAACATGGCGCGAACACGTCGCACGTCGCGCGCGTTGCATCGAGTTGCGTGAGAAACTGGCGGCGGGCGAAATCGTTCACGTCAACGACCTCATCACACACAATCTCGACATCGAACGCTTCGCCGCCGACGCGATTGACAACTGCGCGACGCCGGACGTGCTCCGCGCCTTCCAACGTGCGCTCCGGCGCATCACCATCCTCGACCCCACATGCGGCTCCGGCGCGTTTCTCTTCGCCGCCATGAATGTGCTCGAACCTCTCTACGATGCTTGCCTCCGACGCATGCAAAGCTTCCCCGACGATGCGGAATTTCGTGAGATTCTTGAGCGCGTCGCGCCACCGACACGACGTTATTTCATCATCAAATCCATCATCGTCAGTAATCTCTACGGCGTCGATTTAATGGAGGAGGCCACGGAAATCTGCCGTCTGCGACTGTTTCTCAAACTCGCCGCGCAAGTCGAAAAGGATACCAGCCAACCGAACGAGGGTCTCGAACCGCTGTCCGACATCCATTTCAACATCCGCCACGGCAACACGCTCGTCGGCTTCGTCAGCAACGAGGAAGTTCTGCGCGCGACTTCAGGAGCGACGCCGACGCGGATGTCTACGGAAGGCGAACCACTCCGACTCGTAGACGAGGCGCAGACGCTGACGCTTCGACCCGACGGTAAAGCGCAGACGCATGAACGTCTCGCGCGGCGGCGCGAAACGCTCGACCGTCGTCTCGCGGTTGAGTACGGAGTGGATGTTGAGGATGCTGTTGAATTTGAGAAGTGGCGCGAGGTGCAGCGACCGTTTCACTGGTCGGTCGAATTCGAGCGCATCATGCGGCGCGGCGGCTTCGACGTAGTGATTGGAAATCCGCCCTACGTCGAACAGAGCAGGTCGCGCGCACGTTACCGTGCGCCTGCGGGACGATACCGGACGGAGGCGACGGGCAATCTGTACGCGCTTGTCGTCGAGAGGTCGCAGAGGCTCGCGGCAAAGACGACGCGGCGCGGGAGTCTCGGCATGATTGTTCCTTTGAGCGCGTTTTGCACGCAGAGGATGCGACCGTTGATTGAGTTGGTGAAAGAGATGCGCGGCACGAAGTGGATTGCACATTTCGGCTGGCGACCCGCGACGCTCTTTGAAGGCGTCAATATTCCTCTCGCCATCCTTCTCGCGCAATCCGGCGCGGCGCGACTCCACACCACGACTTTCAACAAATGGTATCGCGAGTATCGCCCCGAACTCTTTTCAAATCTAGAGTTTGCAGGAGCAGACGAGTTTCTGCGTTTTCCTCATGTCGTGCCGAAAATCGGTGCAGGCATTGAGCGGCACATCCTGAAGAAGATGTTTTCCAAACGGCGTTCGCTCGGCGATTACCGTTTCGACACCGAAAAGCACTCGGCGACGCCCGACCGCACCGCTCCTGCGACTCCACCAGCCGCCACGCTCTTTTATCGCAACACGGGCGGACTCTACTGGCGCATCTTCACGGACTTTCAGCCCTTCTTCACGCAAAATGGTCGTCGCATGAGTTCGAGCACGGAGGCGTTCGTCGCGTTTGATTGCCGCGAGACGCTCGCGCTCGCCACAGGCGTCTTAAACAGCAATCTCTATTGGTTTTTCTACGTCGCCTTCTCATCATTTCATCACGTCAACGCGCCCGACATCTACCAGTTCCCCATCGACTTTCAAGAGTTTGACGCACAGGACAGAGCGCAACTGCTCTCTGCGACCGCCCGCGTGCTCGAAGATTTTCAACGACGGAGTGAAATTCGCCAGCGCGTCCATCGCGGCGGGCGCGTCTGCCACACGCAGACTTTCTTCCCCTCGCTCTCCAAACCGCTCGTTGACGACATCGACCGGCTCCTCGCGCGCCATTACGGTTTCGACGCCGACGAACTCGACTTCATCATCAACTACGACATCAAATACCGCGCCGACGCCACGACACCAATCCTCCCATCCGCCGTCGCTTCCTCTGCCACGTGCGTTCTTTCAGATTGATGCATCGCCCCACGCACATTTCAGTTTGACCGATGCCGCTCCCGTCGGCTTCCCTTTCAAACAGGCGGACGGTCGCCGGATTTCGCACATTTGAAGCGCAAACGCGGGTTTTCGACGGGCGGCGACGACGGGCATGGGACGGCACGTGTCTTGCCAAGCGAAGTGGCGCGTCGTTTCCTCGCGGCCTGTTTTCCTCGGTTTGCCGTCGATGCCAGCCTCACACAGGGGCATTTTTCCCTACCAACGGTCATTTGTATGAGCCACATTGCTACCGGCACGAAAAATCACGAATGGGCAACAGGGACGTTTATCGCAGCAGATGAACGCGCGGAGGCGTATGCGGAAATCGAACGGCTTCGGGCGGGCGACGAGTCGGAGGCGCTTGAATTTCTTGAACGCGAACCGCTCAAAAATGTGACGCTCATCGGATGGATTAACGATTACGGACTGGAAAGCCCGCAACATCGCGGAGAATTCTACGCACACCGCGAAAACGGACGCCTCGATGGCCTCGCCCTCATCGGTCACTGGGTCTTGATGAGCGGTGGCGAGCGCGCCGTCCATGCCTTCGCCAACGCCGCGCGGCTGCGACATCAGAATGACGTGGAAATCGTGCTCGGCGAAGATTTTGCGGGCAAGATGTTTAACCGTCTCTTCGTCGCGTTGCCTTCGGCACGCGTCATCCGCCGCATACAATCACAGTATCTCTTTGCGATTCAGGAAGTTAGCGACGTCAAAACGGCGGCAGAGGACGAACTGCGCGTCGCCGACCTGTCGGAAATAGAGGAAGTGACGCGGGCGCACGCACATGCGTGTCTGGAAATACACGGTTTTGATAAAGAGGCGGCTGACCCGCCGGGGTTCCGCCAGCGCACGCGCGCACGCGTCGAGAAGGGATGCGTGTGGATTGGGCGCGATGCGTCGGGCGTCACTTTCAAGTGCGACGTGGTGATTAACACACGGCATGCCTTCTATCTCGAAGGACTGTGGACGCGTCCCGACATGCGCCATCGCGGCTTCAGCAACCGGATGATGAAAGCCTTGTGCCGCAAACTTTTGCAGAAACGTCCGTCGGTCTGCCTGTTTGCCGACGCCAACAACGAACGCGTCACGGCGTTTTATCGTCAAGTCGGCTTTGAAAATCTCGCGTCTTATCATCTCACCTGGTATGAATCAGCACTTGATGAAAGCGGGCGAAAAATGCAATGATAAGTGAGCTCGCCGTGTTCCACCCCAAACGGCGACGGCGACCCGGCACAATCCGCCCGACGGAGCCAAAACCGGACGCGCAAGAGAGTACGCTCGAAGACAAATAACAACATACCGGCTCTGTCTAACTCTCCTCCACGCTTAGATTGATGTTTCCTCATAGTGCACGGCAAGATGCATGGCAGACGCGTCTTCTGTCGGGCGCGGCGTAACCGCCGACGTTAGAGACCTAAGGGAACGCAACTTGTTCTTGTAGAAGATAAACGGGCTGGTTCGGTCACGCCCACACCGCAACCACGACGCCCACAACGCGCATCTTCTTTAATCATCCTCACAAAGGTTCGGGTAGGACTCTTGAACTATAAGCGTCTCACAAAGAGATACATGTGGTTGATGGCCGCTCTGGGCGGCGTGACCTGCCTGTATGCGGCCTACCATTTCCCACTCGAACGCCTCGACTTCAATTTTCTCCTGCTCGTCGTTTTAACCATCGGCATCGGTTCGCGCCTGAGCGTGAAGATTCCGCGCATCAACGGCGAGATTACCGTCTCCGACACCTTTATCTTTCTCGCGCTGCTGATGTACGGCGGCGAAGCGGCCACACTGCTCGGCGCGGCGGAAGCCCTCTGTTCCTCTCGTCGCTTCAGCAAGAAGCGACGCACGCATTGCTTCAACTCCGGCGTGATGGGACTCTCCACCTTCCTCGCCGTCTTTGCCATACGTCTCTGCTTCGGCGACATTCTGCCGCTTCAGACCATCGGCTACACGACGACCTTCGTGCTCGCTATCAGCCTGATGGCTTTCGTCCAGTACGTGTCTAACTCCGGCATGGTCGCCATCGCCGTCGCGCTGCAATCGGAGAAGTCGCTCTGGACGACGTGGCGGCAGAATTTTCTCTATACGTCGATTACCTACTTCGCAGGAGCCAGCGCCGCCTCAATCATCGCCCAACTCATCGGAGCCATCGGCCTCTATGCGCTCCTTGCCACCACGCCCATCATCGCCATCATCTATTTCACCTATCTCACTCACCTGAAAAACGTCGAAGCCAAAACCACGCAGATTGAGCAGACGCAGCGACACGTCGAAGAACTTTCGCACTACATCGCCGAGCAGGAGCGCATCAGCAAAGCCTTGCAGGAGAGCGAAGAACATTTTCGCAACGCCTTCGACTACGCCGCCATCGGCATGGCGCTCGTCTCGCCCGAAGGCCGTTGGTTGCAGGTCAACCATTCGCTCTGCGGCATCGTCGGCTACACAGAGGAAGAACTCCTCTCCACCGACTTCCAGACCATCACACACCCGCACGACCTCGAAACCATTACCGTCCAAATCAGAAAACTGCTCGACGGCAAACTTCAAAACTACCAGATGGAGCAACGCTACTTTCACAAGAGCGGTCACGCCGTCTGGGTGCTGCTGAGCATTTCGCTGGTGCGCGACGCGCAGGAGGATAAGTCGGGGCATCTCATTTTCCAGATTCAGGACATCACCGACCGCAAGCGCGCCGAAGAACGTCTCCTCCACGATGCCTTCCACGATGCGCTCACCGGACTCCCCAACCGCGCACTATTTATGGATCATTTACGACTCGCCGTTGACCGCACCAAACGACGCCAGGCGCGACAATTCGCCGTCCTCTTTCTCGACCTCGACCGCTTCAAAGTCGTCAACGATTCGCTCGGCCACATGGTCGGCGACCAATTGCTCATCGGGATTGCGCGCCGTCTGGAAAAATCCCTGCGTCCCGGCGATTCGGTCGCACGACTCGGCGGCGACGAGTTCACCGTCCTTCTCGAAGACATCAGCGACGTATCGGAAGCGACCGCCGTGGCCGAACGCCTTCAGAAAGAACTCTCGCGCCCGTTCAACCTCGGCGGACACGAAGTGTTCACCACCGTCAGCATCGGCATCGCTCCTTCGACCATCGGCTACGACCGCCCCGAAAATTTCCTACGCGACGCGGACACCGCGATGTACTGCGCCAAGACGCTCGGCAAAGCACGACATGAAGTGTTCGACAAGAACATGCACGCCCGCGCCATGAACCAGTTGCAACTCGAAACCGACCTCCGTCGCGCGCTCGAACGCGAAGAGTTCTTCATCCACTATCAGCCGATTGTCTCTCTGGAAACGGGTCGTATCGTGAGTTTCGAGGCACTGGTGCGCTGGCAGCATCCCGAACGCGGCATCATTCCTCCGTCGAAGTTTATCCCCGTCGCGGAGGAAACCGGACTCATCGTGCCGCTCGGCGGTTGGGTTCTGCGCGAGTCGTGCCGTCAGATGCGCGAATGGCAGATGCTTCATCCGACGAATCCGCTGCTCTCCATCAGCGTCAATCTCTCCGGCAAGCAGTTTGCACAACCCGATTTGATTGACCAGATTAAACAAGCCCTCAAGGAGACGGGACTTGCGCCGAGTAGTTTGAAACTGGAAATCACTGAGAGCGTCGTGATGGAGAACATCGAAACCGCCACCGAGATGCTCAAACAACTGCGCGCGCTCGGCGTCGAACTTAGCATCGACGACTTCGGCACGGGGTATTCGTCGCTCAGTTACCTACACCGTTTCCCCATCGACACTTTGAAAATCGACCGCTCCTTCGTCACACAGATGTCGGACAATAATGAGAATACCGAAATCGTTCGCACCATCATCATGCTCGCGCGCAATCTCGATATGAACGTCGTTGCTGAAGGCGTCGAAACCGAACCTCAACTCGCGCAACTGATGACGCTCGGATGCCAATGCGCGCAAGGCTATCTCTTCTCGAAGCCCACTGACACTGCCGCTGTGACACAACTGCTCGCCGACGGACACGTCTATCCGCTCACCAAGCCCTACCCCGAAAACTTCGACCCCGCGCCACATCTCGTCGTTACCGACTGGACAAACTAACAATGGCGGAACGTGGAATGCGGATTTCGGATTGGAAAGCACGTTGTCTTTCAATCCGAAATCCGCATTCCACATTCCGCAATTAGGAAAATTCGTATTCCGAAATCCGCATTCCCCAATCCATCAAGCTGCTCCGTGTCGTTTGAACCATTCGCGTAGACGAAGCCAGCCGTCCTCGGCATCCTTCTTGACGTAGCTCTCGCGGTAGTCGGCGTGGAAGCCGTGCGGTGCGCCGGGGTAGACGATAATCTCGGAACCCGATTTCGACTTTCGCAGTTCGGCGCGCATCTGCTCCACGGTGTCGAGCGGGATGCCACGGTCTTTCTCGCCGTAGAGGCCGAGCACTGGAACCTTCAAACGTGCGGCGACATCAATCGGATGCGTCGGTTGCAGTGGATTACGCGGCGACTGCGCGGTTGGTACGAGACGACCGTACCACGCGACACCGGCATCGACCTGCGGGTTGTGCGCGGCGTACAACCAGACGATGCGCCCGCCCCAACAGAAGCCCGTGATGCCGAGTCGGTTGGCGTTGCCCTTGCCCGTCTTGCGTGCATAGGCGACCGTCGCGTCCAAGTCTGCCATGACCTGCGAGTCGGGAACTTTGGAGACTATTTTGGAGATGATTTCGCCCATCTCTTTGACCTGTGACACATCGCCCTGTCGCGCATAGAGTTCGGGCGCAATCGCCATGTGACCGAGTTTGGCGAAGCGACGACAGATGTCCTTGATGTGTTCGTGGACGCCGAAGATTTCCTGTATGACGAGCACGACCGGAAAGTTTTTGCCCTTCTCAGGCATCGCGCGATAGGCGGGTATCTCGCCGTCGGCCACGCGGATTTTAACTTCGCCCGCCGTGAGTCCGTTGGTGTCGGTCGTAATCATGGTCTGCGCGGCGACGGGCTGGACGGCGAGCGCGAAACCGACGCACAACGAAGTCACGATAAAATCGCGTCGTGAGAAATCGGCCTTCGGCATCAGGCTCAAAAGGTCTTCATTCATACGTGAATTGTTCCTCCGAAAGATTATTTGCCACACTCTAACGCAGGCGTCCGATGCAGGGAAGTTTGTGCGGCGACGCGCCGGAGGCCACCATCGCGCCGCAGCGCCGCTTGACAGAATCGCGCCGCGTCGTGGATGTTACATCGGTCAGACATCGTCGATGCTCTCCGAGGAGAAACACATGAAATTCGTCTCTGCTTTTGCCTTCGCACTCTTGCTGTGCGTGGCGGGCGCACGCCACACACGCGCACAGGACAGGCCGCAAGCCTTCACCGGAGCAACCATCATCCCCATCTCCGGCGCGACCATACAGGACGGCGTGCTCGTCGTGCATCGCGGGAAAATCGTCGCGGTCGGCGCGCGTGGTTCCGTCCGCGTCCCTTCCGACGCGCAGACCATCGACGCCTCCGGCAAAGTCATCATGCCCGGACTCGTCGATACTCACAGCCACGTCGGCGGCGGCTCCGGCGGCGATGGCTCCGCGCCCATTCAACCCGACGTGCGTATCCTCGATTCCATCAACGTGCGCGATACCGGACTCCGACGCGCGCAGGCCGGAGGCATCACCACCGTTAACGTCATGCCCGGCTCCGGTCATCTCCTGAGCGGCCAGACGCTTTATCTCAAACTCCGCAAAGGCAACGTTATCGACGACCTCCTTATCCGCGACGCGCAAGGCATCATCGCGGGCGGCATCAAGATGGCGAACGGCACGAACTCCTTGCGCCCCGGCTCGACAGGCCCATTCCCCGGCACGCGTTCCAAGAGCGCCGCGCTCGCGCGCGAACAGTTTTTGAAGGCGCAGGACTATCGTGAAAAGTTGAGGCGCGCGGGAAACGACAAATCAAAACTCCCTGCGCGCGACCTCGCGATGGAAGCTCTCGTCGAAGCACTCGACGGAAAACGCGTTGTGCATTTTCACACGCACCGCCACGACGACATCCTGACCGCGCTGCGTCTCTCGAAAGAGTTCGGCTTTCGCATCGTCCTGCAACACGTCTCGGAAGCATGGAAGGTGGCGGACGAAATCGCACGCTCTAAAGCTCCCGCCTCTATCATCCTCATCGACGCGCCCGGCGGCAAACTCGAAACGCTGGACGCGAGTTTCACCAACGGCGCGGCTCTCGAACGTGCGGGCGCGCTCGTCGGTTTTCACACCGACGACAGCATCACCGATTCGCGTTGGTTTCTACGTAGCGCGGGGCTGGCCGTCCGCGCCGGAATGTCGCGCGAAGTCGCGCTCCGCGCTATGACGCTCGCGGGCGCGCAAATGCTCGACCTCCAAACACGCACCGGCTCGCTCGAAAACGGCAAGGATGGCGACTTCATCATCCTCTCCGGCGACCCCTTGAGCGTCTACACGAAGGTACTCGAAACATACGTCGAAGGCGTGCGAGTCTTCGACCGCAACAACCCCGAAGACCGCCTCTACGCCACTGGCGGCTACGGCGCGGGACGCGACCAAACCCTCCACTATGATTGCTTCGAGCACACCGACGGAGAGGAGAACCGACGATGATTGTGAGATATAACTTCGCTCCACGTTCCTTTCATGTGCTTCGCGCCGCATCGTTCGCGCTTCTCCTTTTGCCTTTTACCTTTGGCCTTTTGTCTTCCGTTTCGGCGCAAATTGCCGTGCGCGGCGAGACGGTGCACACGATGGCGGGCGCGCCCATCCGCGACGGCGTTGTGCTCGTTCGCAACAACAAAATCGAGCGCGTCGGCGCAGCCAGCGCGGTCGAGATTCCGTCCGGCTACAGAACCATTAGCGCGCGTGTCGTCACGCCCGGACTCATCGACGCGCACACCGTCGTCGGCCTCTCCGGTTACATGAACCAGCCGCACGACCAGATGCAACTCGAACGCTCCGCGCCCATTCAACCCGAACTTCGCGCCGTCGATGCTTACGACGCGCGCGAACGTCTCATCGAATGGTTGCGCAGTTTTGGCGTCACAACTCTGCACACCGGACACGGCCCCGGCTCGCTCATTTCCGGTCAGACGATGATTGTCAAAACCATTGGCGACAACGTTGATGAAGCGACGATGGTTCCTTCCGCGATGATTGCTGCGACGCTCGGCGACGCCGGACGCGCCGAAGGCGGACGCGCACCCGGCACGCATGCCAAGATGTTTGCGATGCTGCGCGGCGAACTCATCAAGGCGCAGGAGTACGACCGCAAACAGGCCACGGCGAAGGACGACCAGAAACCCGCACGCGACCTCCGGCTCGAAACTCTCGCACGCGTCGTTCGCGGAGAAATCCCTCTGCTCGTCACCGTGCATCGCGCGCATAACATCATCTCCGTCTTGCGCTTGGCGAAGGAGTTCAATCTCCGTCTCATACTCGACGGCGCGGCGGACAGCTATCTCGTCGTAGACCAAATCAAAGCCGCAGGCGTGCCCGTTATCGTTCATCCCACGATGTCGCGTGCGGGTGGTGAGACGGAAAATCTCAGCATGGAAACTGCCGCCACACTTCGCCGCGCCGGAATCCCCATCGCCTTGCAGAGCGGCTTTGAAGCCTACGTGCCCAAGACGCGCGTCGTACTCTTCGAGGCCGGAGTCGCCGCCGCCAACGGTCTCTCCTTCAACGATGCGCTCTCCACCATCACGATTGACGCCGCGCGTCTACTCGGAATCTCGAACCGCGTCGGCTCGCTCGAAGCAGGCAAAGACGCTGACCTCGCACTCTTCGACGGCGACCCCTTCGAGTACACCACGCACGTCACCGCCGTCATCATCAACGGTCGCGTCGTCCGCGAAGAAGCACGCTAAAGGAAGGGATGAGGGCGGAGGGATGAAAGAGTAGGAGATTGGCTCATTGCTTCATCCCTCCGCCCTCATCCCCGCTAGTTATGCCCGTTTGTTTTCCAGACCCTAGAGACGCCACGAATGAAGGCATCGTGGCTGCCGGCGGCGACCTGCTGCCGGAGACGTTGCTGGCGGCTTACCGTCAGGGCATCTTTCCGTGGCCTGTCGAAGGCATCAAGCCGATGCTGTGGTTCTGTCCGGCGGAACGAGCGGTGCTTGATTTCAAACATCTACATGTCCCGCGCAGTCTCGCCAAGATACAAAGGCGCGAACCCTTTCGTTTTACCATCGACCATGATTTCCGTGCGGTCATGTCGGCCTGCGCGCAAGCCCAACGCGCCGACGCCAACGGTACATGGATAACGCCCCAAATGCTGCGCGCCTACTACAACTTCCATCGAGAGGGTTATGCACACAGCATCGAGGCATGGGAGGGCGACGAACTGGTCGGCGGACTCTACGGCGTTGACGTGGAGGGCGCATTCGCGGGCGAGAGTATGTTCTACAAGCGTCCGAACGCCTCCAAACTCGCGCTCCTTTTTTTGGTCGAACATCTACGCGCACGCGGTCTCGACTGGATAGACATACAGGTTATGACCCCGCACATGAAAGCCTTCGGCGCACGCCTCCTGAGCCGCGACGCCTTTCTCCGAAGACTCGCACGCACACGCGCCAAACGTCTCCGGTTGTTTGACGGCTAGCGAAATTGCGGAATGAAAGGGATTGACTCATTAACTGATTGACTCATTGAATCATTGCTTCGAGAAAGACGCAGGCCGTTGATTAATCGAATCAATGAGCCAATGAATCGATGATTCAATGAGTCAATCCCTTTCATTCCACATTCCGCAATCCGAAATCCGCAATTCCCTTTGACTCGCCGCCCCGTTTCGCGTTAGATACGTCGTGTTCAATCTGCAAATCGACATCGGGATACTGTTTTATGAGACTGTTTCTCTTCGCACTTGGGCTGGTCTGCTTTGTTTCGTTCGCGCACGCGGGCTGTAAATCGCGCTCCGCTCAAACGTCTTCCGAAACGACGACAACCACGACGGTCAACACGTCGTCTGAAGTGAATGCGTCTTCGTCGCCTGAATCTTCACCGACCGACACGCAACCCTCCGCGACGGAGAACCAACCGCCGCCCGCCGACGCACAAGGCTTCTTCGACAAGGGTTGGGAGGCTTACAAGAAGAATCGCGACCGCGAGGCGGTAGAGGCGTTCAAGGAAGCGGTGCGCCTTGACCCCAACTTTGCCGAAGCTCATTACAAACTCGGCCTCGCCCACGATGCGCTCAACGAAGACGAGGAAGCCGACAAGGCATACAAAGAGGCGGTCGAAGTCTACAAGAAGATGCTCCGCAAGGATTCCAAAAACGGCAGAGCGCACTTCTTTCTCGGTCTCGCCTACGGCAAACTCGGCGAGCAGGAAGACGCCGTGAAGTCGCTCAAAGAGGCCGCGCGTCAGCAACCCGAAGACCACGATACCTTCTACGAACTCGGCCTCGCTCACAGCAAACTCGCGCAATACAAAGAAGCCGTCGTCGCCTTCAACAAGGCGCTCGCCATCGACCCCGACGACTTCCGCGCCGTTGATGCGCTCGAAAAGGCCAAATCCGGCGCGGAGCGGCGCGAGGCGTTTTTGAAACAACAGGAGAAACTCGACAAGCAGGAAGAACCGCGCACGAAAAGGGGCAAATCCGCCAACACGAACAACAACTCCAACAATTCCAACGCCAACAAGAACAGCAACAGCAACAAGAACGCCAACACCACCAGCGTCAACAAGAATCTCTCGCGTCTCTGATTCGCTCTCTCCAACAAAAAACTTTCGAGCAAAAAACGAGCCGCATCTGCCTCCGTCGAGGAAGCAAGATGCGGCTCAATTTTGCTCGACGCCGCGACGTGCGACGCATGGAGGCAACGTGTACGCCTTACGGTGTCGGTCGCGGTTCAGCCGCGCCGGGCGGCACGCCGCGCAGTTCCATCGCAAACTCGTCTCGTCGCGGCCCTTCCATGATGACGATGCGCCCCGCCTCGATGCCGCGTTCGTTGACGATATAGTTGCGTGCGCGATTGGCGCGTGCGCGTGCTCTGCCCGCGACCGTTCGCCGTCCCTGATAAGCGAAGATGAATCCACGCGCGCCGGGATGGTTCTGCAACCAGATAACGAAATTGTCGAGACGCGCCTTCTCGTTGTTGTAGCTGATGTCGCGATATGCGTCGAAAACGTCTGTCACCGGAACGTCGGGAATCTGTACGGTGCAGGTGGCTGTGCAGGTCAGATTATATCCGGCGACATCGACCGTCGCCGTGATTGGTTGCCCCGCGATGCCAGCCGTGTCAACCGTGATGGTGGACGTGCCCTGACCGCTCTGAATCGTGCCCGCAGAGACTTTCCAATTGAGGACGGGCGTGATGTTCTCCGCGCCGCCGCTCAGTTCGACCGAGAAGGTGATGGGCTGATTGGCGCTCACGGTGTCGGGGCAATAGATAACGATGTTCGGGCAGACGACGCGTGGCGGCGGGCATTCGTTGATGGCAATCGGGACGGATGTGAACGCCGTGCAGACATCGCCCGGCACGCCCGTGTCTACCTCGACGGTGGCGACGTAGACGCCAGTGCGTAAGCCCGACAAGTCCCAAGTCGTGTTAGCGCCCTCGCCTTCGATGCGTCCGCCCGTGGCTCGCCACCTGTAAGTGACCGACCTGTTTTCGGGCGAGATGGCGGTCGCGTTGAGTTTAACAATCGCGGTTTCGCCGGGGCAGATAGTGACGGTCGAGGTATCGGCGCGTAGCGTCACCGTCGGCGGATTGCTCGGCGGTCGGACGACTTGCACCTGCTTTTTTTGAGCCTGTGTCGATGCACTGAACACGGCGACGAGCACCAGCATCAATATCGACAGACCGACGAAAAGATTTCTTCGTGAGAGCATTGTTCACTCCTTCAAGTTTTCGATGTAAGCCACAGACCCGCCCGCAGTTTACGTCCAGATACGAGATTGTCAACTACCATCTTCACAATTTCATCAAACCACGTCGCAATTCCGCCAAACCGTCGTCGCGCAAGCATTCGCGCCTGCCGCGACGCCTTCTGCGCGTCTCTTATTCGGAGATGAATCGTCCGCACGTCTTCGTCTCTTGAAACGATTCGGCAAAAACTTTCGGCAGCTAACCCTAGTAACAGTAGCAATTCGCCCGGATTTCCAAGCTATTTTCCGCCCTGCCCGCAAGCATTTCGAGTACGCGTTGAAACTTCGCCGCCGAGTCGCACGCCGCTTTGTCGCGTTCCGTCGTCTCTCGTGGCACCGTTTCTCCGGCGTGTCAAACGTCTTCCCATACTTCCACAACGCGGCGCGACGGATGGCGCAACTCGAAACGCGGAAGATGAAACCAGAATTCGGACGACGAAATTAAAATCTGTTTGCCAAACGTTCGACTCCGCACGTCGGGGCTTGTGCGCTTTAACGTCTAGTGCTATATTCTCGCCCGAATCGCATCTCCCCCAATGCGGGAAGAATGTGATCTGGCGATAGGCCAACCGACGTTGCGAGGGCGTCTGTTGGCCTATTGCCTTTTTTGCGCCCGCCCGTTTCCCTCCCCGCCGACGCTCCGCAACGCAGCTTCCACTTTTCAAACCTTATCCGTCCGATGCGCGACGCGTCGCGGTTCGTCCCGTTCTGTTTACAATTTTTTACAAACGAATAGCGTCGCTTTCTTTGACGTTGCGGGTCTGAACTTGGTAGGTTCGTTTTCGTCACAACCAAAGCTCGAAGCAGGGATTCTCAAGCACATATTTCGCCACGCGCGTGCTCGACGCCGAACCGACGGAAATCAACACATGCATTCTCGACGCATGAGTCGGCTTGTGCATCTCGCGTCAAAATTTTTATATGAACTCATACTCGAAACGCCCCGTCGCCGCCAGTTCATTTCTCTTGCTCGTCGTCGCGCTTTTTCTCCTGCCGATTCTCCTGCCGATGCCGCTCCGCGCGCAGTCGCCGCAGCAGACGCCGGACGCGGCAGAGACGGCACTCGCCTTGAAGAAGTTGAACGTGCTGGTGAGCGTGCTCTACGTCGCCGCGCACCCCGACGACGAAAACACCGCCATGCTCGCCTATCTCTCTAACGGCGAACTGGCGCGCACCGCCTATCTCTCCATCACGCGCGGCGACGGCGGGCAGAACCTCATCGGCACGGAACAGGGCGACGCACTCGGACTGCTCCGTACGCAGGAACTCCTCGCCGCGCGAAGAATCGACGGCGCGGAGCAGTTTTTCACGCGCGCCATTGATTTCGGTTTTACCAAGACGCCCGAAGAGGCTCTGCGCGTCTGGAATAAGGAACGCGCGCTCGCGGATGTGGTCTGGGTGATTCGTCGCTTTCGTCCCGATGTCGTCATCACGCGTTTTCCAACGACGGGCGAAGGCGGCCACGGTCAACACACCGCCTCGTCCATCCTCGCCGCAGAAGCCTTCGCTGCTGCCGCCGACCCGTCGAAATTCCCAGAACAGTTGCGCTACGTCGAGACGTGGAAGCCGACGCGCCTGCTCTGGAACTACTTCGGCAGACCGCCCGCCGCCACAAACACACCATCCGCCGCGACGAATGCACAGCCCGCCGCTAGCACACCGAACGCGCAGAACGCACAGACGCCCGCCGCGCCCCGACTCATCAGCGTCGATTTAGGCGCGTATAACCCTCTGCTCGGCAAGTCGTACACGGAACTGGCGGCGCTTAGCCGCAGCATGCACAAATCGCAGGGCTTCGGTTCTGCCGAACGACGCGGCTCCGCACCCAACTTCCTCGCGCACCTCGCGGGCGACGCGCCCGACAAAGAAATCTTTGAACGCATCGACACGACGTGGCGACGCATCCCCAGCGGCGAACGCGTCGGCGCAACGCTCGCAGAGGCGGCGCGCACCTTTAACCCCTCCGACCCGCAGGCGTCGCTCCCGCTACTGCTCCGCGCCCACGCCGAAATGATCAAACTTCCGTCGAAAAATCCGTGGGTCGTCGTCAAGCGACGCGAACTTTTGGATGTTATCCGCGCCTGTTCCGGCCTCTGGATTGAAGCCATCGCCAGCGATTTCTACGCCACGCCCGGCGCAGAACTTCGCATCAAGGCCATGCTCGTCAACCGCTCCACGCATCCCTTTCGCCTCGCAAGCATCGAGTGGCCTTTCGACACTCCGGTTTCACTCATGGTCGGCGGCGAATTGCAAAACAATCGGCCTCATCAGGCGGAGGTTTCCGTGCGCGTGCCCGCCGATGCGGAGCCGAGCCAACCATTCTGGCTCAAGAGCGCGGGCGAACGTGGCATGTTCGCCGTCGCAGACCAACGCCTCGTCGGACTCCCCGAAAATCCTCCCGCGCTCAACGCCGTCGTCCGCATCAACGACGCCGACGGTCAGACGCTCGAATTTGAAACGCCCGTCCTCTATCGTTGGACAGACCGCGTGCGCGGCGAGCAGTATCGCCCCGTCGAGATTGCGCCGCCCATCGCCGTCAACTTTGAAGAGAAGACCTACGTCTTCCCCGACCGCCAACCGAAACCCGTCAGGCTCACCGTCAAAAACAATTCCGCGCAGAACGTCTCCGGCACGCTGCGTCTGCGTCTGCCCTCCGGCTGGCGTGCGACGCCGGACGGTGTGCCCGTCAATCTTGCCAACAAATCCGACGAGTTCAAAGCGACTTTCAACGTCACGCCTTCCGCCGACGATTCGACGGGCACGCTCGGCGCAGAAATCGACAGGACGAACGGCGGCGGTGCGCTTCTCGCGCGCGGCATGACGACGATTGAACACGCGCACATCCCCGTCCAGACGCTGTTCCCTCCGGCGGAAGCAAAGGTCGTGCGCCTCGAACTCGCGCGTCGCAACGCCGCGCGCATCGGCTACATCATGGGTTCCGGCGACGAGATTCCACAGTCGCTCCGTCAAGTCGGTTACACCGTGACGCTCCTGTCCGACGAAGATTTAGACAGCGCCGATTTGACGAAAAACTTCGACGCCATCATCACGGGCGTCCGCGCCTATAACACGCGCCCGCGCCTTCGCGGGCAGCAACGGCGTCTGCTCGAATACGTAGAACAGGGCGGCACGCTCGTCGTCCAATACAACACGCCGGAAGATGCCATGATTGCCAATCTCGGCCCCTATCCGTTGCGAATTTCGCGCGAACGCGTCACGGTCGAGGAGGCTCCCGTCGCGCTCCTCTTGCCACGGCATCCAATCCTGAACACGCCCAACAAAATCACCGCCGCTGATTTTGACAACTGGATTCAGGAACGCGGCCTCAACTTTCCCGACACTTGGGACGCGCGCTACGAAACGCCTCTCGCTACACACGACCCCGGCGAGACGGAAAAGCGCGGCGGCACGCTCGTCGCGCGCCACGGCAAAGGCGTCTACATCTACACGGGCTACGCATGGTTCCGGCAACTGCCCGCCGGAGTCCCCGGCGCATACCGCCTCTTCGTCAACATGATTGATGCAGGAAAATAGCGACGCCAACCATGATGCTTTCAATCTTCTTACTACTGCTCTCTTTCTTCTCAACCGCGACGACGCAGGAGCGTGTCGCCGCCGCGCCGTTCGACGTTTCGCATTACGACGCGGCCATCGAACTCGACTTCGACGCGCAAACCATCAAGGCGACGTTGGAGATTCAATTTACAAGTCGCCAGAACGAGCTACGCGAAATCGAACTCGACGCGAGCGGGCTGACGTTTGACGGCGTGTGGGACGGCGCGGTGTCGCAGGTTTTCGAGGCGAAGGATGCGAAGTTGCTGGTTCGCCTGTCGCGTCCCGTTTCGACCGGAGAGACGCGCACGCTCAAGATTGACTATCACGCCAAGCCGACGCGCGGCGTCCGCTTTTTTCCCAACCACGTCTACGCCGCATACAACACAAGCCGTTGGCTGCCGAACCATTTTCATCCCGGCGACAAGGCGACCTTCTTTCTGCGTCTCACCGCGCCGTCGGGGATGAAGGTGGTCGCCAACGGGCGTCTCGCCGCGCAGAAAATGTTAGACGGTGGCCGGAGAACCGAGCACGCGTGGCAACAGACGACGCCTATCCCACCTTACATATTCGGTTTCGCCGCCGGACGTTTTCAAGAACTTGTCAGACGCAGCGGCATCGTCGAACTACGCGCGCTCTCTCTGAGCTACACGCCGCAGCAGATGTCGAAAATCTTTCCCGACACCCACGACATCATCAAGTATTTCGAGCGTCGCGCGGGCGCCGCGTTTCCCGGCGCGAATTACGCGCAAGTGCTTGCGGCGGGCACGGTCGAACAGGAGATGAGCGGCTTCACCGTGATACGCGAAACTTACGCGCGCGAAGTGCTCGCCGACGAACGCGACAACTGGCTCGTCGTACATGAGTTGGCGCATGAATGGTGGGGCAATAGTTTGACCTGCGCCGATTGGTCGCACTTCTGGCTCAACGAAGGCATCGCCACCTTTATCGCCGACGCCTATCAGGGCGAACGCTTCGGGCGCGCGGAGTATGAACGTGAAATCGAACTCTCGCGCCGCGTCTACGCACGCCTTCGCGTGGCTGGCCGCGACCGTCCGCTCGCTTACCGCGAAAGCATCAAGGAGTCTGCGGCGGGCGGCCTTATCGTCTACGACAAGGGCGCGCTCGTCCTTCATCTCTTGCGTTTTCAAATCGGCGAAGACGCCTTTTGGCGAGGGCTTCGACGCTACACGCGCGAGCATATTGGAGGGAGCGTGACGACCGACGATTTACAGACGGCAATGGAACGTGAAAGCGGCCAAAATCTCTCGGAATTTTTCGAGCACTGGATTTATCGCGCCGACGTGCCCGACATCTCCGCCAAACATCGCACGGAGAAAGGCGAAGTCGTCATTGAAATCGAGCAGCGACAGGACAAACTCTGGCCGATTCCCTTGAACGTCGGAATCGAGACGACGGGCGGCGGGCGCAAGAGAACCACTCACAAAGTCTTGCTGCGAGAGCGTCGGCAGGAGTTGCGCTTTCCCGTCTCCGGTCTGCTGCGTTCGTTGCGACTCGATGATGGAGCGCATCTACCCGTCCGCATCGCGCACGAACGCTCCATCCTCATGCTGCTTCAACAACTCGCGCACGAACCCGACGTGTCCGGTCGCCTCGACGCGCTCGAACAACTGCAAGCGAAGTGCGGCGGCGCCGATAAGACTAAGGCGGAACCTGCGTGCACTGGTTTCGGAAATGCGCTCAGGGAACGCGCGAGCAAGGACGCGTCGCGGCTTGTGCGTGCCACGGCGGAGGAAGTTCTCAAGAAGCGGCAGCCATGAAATTTTCGTGTGCGGAATGATGAAAGAATCGAAGCGAGAGGTTGAGAGAGTCGTGGATGAACCGCCGCCGTTCGGCGGAAGTTGGCGTCGGTTGTATGCGTTGGTGCTCCTGTGGCTGGCGGTCTTGATTGTGCTCTTTTACATCTTCACGAAGGCTTTTGAATGAGACAACTCGACTGGATTGTGCTCGTCGGCTTCGTCGTTTTTATCGTCGTCTACGGCATGTGGAAGGGACGCCGCAACCGCGACCTCAACGACTACATTTTGGCCGACAGGCAGATGCGTTGGTACACGGTGGCGCTCTCGATTATGGCGACGCAGGCCAGCGCCATCACCTTTCTCTCGACGCCGGGGCAAGGCTATGCCGACGGCATGCGCTTCATACAGTTTTATCTCGGACTGCCCGTGGCGATGGTTGTGCTCTCCGCGACGGCTGTCCCGATTTACCACCGCCTGAAAGTCTTCACCGCTTACGAATATCTTGAGGGGCGTTTCGATTTGAAGACGCGTGCGCTGGCCGGAGGTCTGTTTCTCACGCAGCGCGGGCTGTCGGCGGGGCTGACTATCTATGCGCCGTCGTTGATTTTCTCCATCATCCTCGGTTGGGACATCAACAACGTGATTCTCGCCATCGGCGGACTCGTCACGCTCTACACGGCGATCGGCGGCACGAAGGCCGTCGAACACACGCATTTTCAACAGGCGTTGATTATCACATGCGGCATGCTCATCGCGTTCGCCATGATTCTCTATCTCCTGCCGCGCGAGGTGTCGTTCGTCGAGGCCGTCTACGTCGCGGGCAAGATGGGCAGACTCAATGCGATTGATTTCTCGTTCGACCTACAGAATCGCTATAACTTCTGGTCGGGACTCATCGGCGGCTTCTTCGTCGCGCTCTCCTATTTCGGCACCGACCAATCGCAGGTGCAGCGTTACTTGACCGGAAAATCCATCACGCAGAGTCGTCTCGGCCTACTCTTCAACGGCATGGTCAAAGTGCCGATGCAATTCTTCATCCTCTTTCTCGGCGCGATGGTTTTCGTCTTTTACCTGTTTACGCCGTCGCCCGTCTTCTTCAATCCGGCGGAGGTCGAGCGGGTTCGCGTGGGGTCGCACGCGGCGCAGTTCGAGCGACTTGAGGCCGAACACGCCGAGGCCAGTGCGGCGAGACGCGACGAGGCGCAGCGACTCCTAGAGGCCGCACGCGCGGGAGACGACGAGCGCGTGCGTGCGGCGGAAGCGAGTCTCGACGCAACCGGACGGCGCGAGGCGGCGATTCGCGGCGAGGTCGTCAAGTTAATGAAGGAGACAAACGAGCGCGCCAATACCAACGATACGAACTATGTGTTTCTCAATTTTGTTATCCACTATATGCCCGCCGGAATCGTGGGATTGGTGGTTGCCGCCATCTTTTTCGCCTCGATGTCTTCGTCCGCGTCCGAACTCAACGCGCTCGCCTCAACCACCGTCGTAGACATTTATCGTCGCCTCATCAAACGAGATGCGAGCGACCGTCATTACGTTATCTTCTCCAAACTCGCCACCGTCTTTTGGGGCTGCTTCGCCGTCATGTTTGCGCGCAGCGCGGGCAATCTCGGCTCGCTGGTCGAGGCCGTGAACATCCTCGGCTCGCTGTTTTACGGGACGATTCTGGGCATTTTCCTCCTCGCCTTCTACTTCAAACGCACGGGAGCGACCGCTACTTTCATCGCCGCCATCATCGGCGAAGCGGCGGTGCTCTGCTGCTACCTTTTCACGCCGATTTCCTTTCTCTGGTACAACGTCGTCGGCTGTCTCGTCGTCATCGTGTCCGCACAACTCATCAATCCGATGCTGCGCGCCGAAGAATAATTTTTTCGGCGACGTACGCAATCGTACTGACGGCCTCGCAAGCGACTGTTACAGTTCGCCGTAGATTCAGCCTGCTCTGGATGGCTCGCCGCGTGAGGTTCAAGGGTTTGTGTGGCGCTTACTTTTGAAAGTCGTAGCGCGGCGGGTCGTCCAGAGGGGACTGAACGAAAGAACACAGGGGAAACAGGGCAGGACTGAATAACATTGGAACTGCCCTCTAATTCTCACATCGCGTCAACAAAAAATCATCTCCCCACATTCGATTCACGCTCCCGAAGCACTAGCCATGTCAACAGCTTTGCGCCATGAACCGCTCTACGGCCTCGTAGAACTCGACGCTGAGGGAAGGGTTTTGTATTACAACCCGGAGAAGGACGGCGATGCGCTCAGCCCGAAACCCGACATCGTTGGGCAAAACTTCTTCGATGAAGTGGCGAAGTTCGACGGCGTGCGTGAGTTGCAGCAACGGATTAACAGTTTCCGCCTCAGTCATGCTCCCGCGTTGAGCTTTAATTTCGATTTTCGCTTCGACCGCGCGAGCTATCCGGCGAGAATTCTGCTCGCACGCATCCACGACCGCTCCGAACTCGGTCGCCAGGAGTCGGTCTTTGTCCACATCAGAAAAGGTTGAGTTTAAGCTGTCGCTGATTCCGGCGGGGTTTGTTGTGTCGAGCAGGGGAAGGTTCGACGCATTCACTTTTGCGGGCGCGAGAGCGCAAGGGAGAAGCGCACGGGTGTCTGAGAGTTCATCTCTGCGCCTCCGCTTTCACAACCCTCGCATCTCCGCGCCTGCGAAAGTGAAGCACTGACGCGCGGGCGGCGAAATCCAGTTCGTGATTTCGCTCGTAGTATCAGATATGCCCTGCAAACGGCTCGGCGTTGACTCTTGCTTAATTTTTCGACCTTACACACGGTTGTTAACATTGCGTCGATAGAATTGCACGGTCGGTAGTTTTTCGACGGCGCAAGACGCGTCTCGCCCGTGTCAGTTGCGACAGCGCGTGCGACAAAGATCCGGAAGACTTTTCGCTCCGTCGCCTCTGATATTTTTCGTCGTCTTTCTCATTCGAGGGTTTTTCGATGGCACATTTGGCGCGCAACAAAACTCCCGCTCCTCCCGCCACCTCCTACGCGATGCCCGAACACACCGACGAGCATCGACTGACCGTGATGGTGGTTGAAGACCACGACGACACGCGCTTCATGCTCAGATGGGCGTTGGAGACTTCGGGCTATCGCGTCGTAGAAGCCGCAGACGGCCTTGAAGCGGTGGAAATCGCCAAGCGTGAGAAACCCGATTTGATTTTGATGGACGGCACTCTGCCGCTCCTCGACGGTCTCGACGCCACACGCCGCATACGCCAGCAAGCTCTCATGAACGACGTGCCGATACTCGCCCTCTCCGGCCATACGACCCCCGATTTTCAGACCGCCGCGCTCGCCGCAGGCTGCAACGCCATCATCGCTAAACCCGTCGTTATCGACGCGATGGTCAAGCGCATTAAAAATCTTCTGCCGCAATAGGCGCACGCGCATCCGCGTCTTCGTCAAAACATTTCGACGAACATGAAAGAGAGTCGGCGACAAGCAACATGGCTTGTCGCCGACTCTCTTTCGTTTGACGTTCGCTCCGGTTTGGACGTTCCTTGCGCCGTGTCCGCATGAAGACTCAGACGGCGCTCGCCTACCTCATCTTCGTCTTCCATTCGGCGAGGCGTTTTTCTAAATCGGAGGTGTCGGCTTTGGCCTCTTTGCCGAGTTGGAGAGCGCGTTCACCTGCGGCGATGGCTTCCTGAGTCTTGCCCTGTCCGGCGAGCAGGCGCGCCTTCGCGTAGACGTTGCCGTAGGTCTCTTTGATTCTGATGGACTGTTCGAGCAACCGTGTGCCTTCGGCGGCGTCGAGGTTGTTGGTGAAGATGTAGTTGGCGGCTTGAAGAGGCGTGCGCCAGTCGTCGGGCTTGGCGGCGGCGACCGCCGTACGCATCCTTGCGAGCGCGACGGCGTTCACGTCCGGCACTTCGACCGTGAAAGGAACTCTCAGACGTTCCCAACGAATGTTAACGCGCGCCGCCGTGGGCGTGACTTCGGGAATGTCGAAGCTCAACCACTCCTGCATCTCGGTGGCGGTTTGCGGCTTCACTTTGACGCGCAATGCATCCTTCTTTTCGTCGTACGTAAAGCTGCCCCATTGCCCGTCGTCCTTGTTGAAAATCACCGTCCATTCGTCTCTGCCGGGAATGGTGTGGAGGCTATATTTTCCGGCGGCGAGTTTCTGGCCGTTAATCAACACGTCGTCGGTCACTTCAAACGTGGTGGCTTCGTTCGCGCCCGTGCGCCAGACATGGCCGTAAGGCACGACGGGAGCATCTTTGGGTCGGGCGCGTCCGTCGTCGAGCGTGGCGCTGGTGGCGGGCGCTCCGGTCTCGGCGTCGCCCCAGATTTTTCGTCCCTTCACGCCGGGACGGCTGTAAACAATCGTCATGTCGGTGACGCCGATGGTTTGCGAGACGGTGGCCTTCTGGCTCGGACGCGGCAGACGCAAAGCCGTCTGCGCCGGAACTGATTCGACAGCTCCGAGCACAAACAACAACGCCAGCGCGTAGACGTAGCGGCTTCTCAAGAATGCTTTCATCCTAATCTCTCCTTTTATTTGCAGAATGTTTCCCCGTGTTTGCAGATAAAATTTTGCTCGATTCGCTTGCGCCTCGCGCCGTCGCGGATTTGAGACGCGACGCCGCGAGGATTCGACAGTGAGCGCATTTTCGTTGGCGCGAATGTTAACAAATCGCACGACGCTTTGTGTGCCAATCTTGTAAAATTTGACGCCCGCCGGGGCGACAGTCACGGAGGCGACAGGCATGAGTCTTTATCTCAACACAGAAACGTTGGTTTCACAACCCGCTCCGCTTTTTTACCGCTCGCGCCTCGCGTCGATAGACGGACGCGCCGACACGCGTCTATGATGGCCCACGTGAACGACACCGCCGCACAACAGAGCGACTATAATCCGCTCGCGACGACGCAACTGGCCTTCGTCGGCGTCGGCGTGATGGCCGAGGCCATGATTGCCGGACTACTCAAGAAGCAACTCGTCGCACCCGCGCAAATCTCCGGCAGCCACCCGCGCGCCAATCGCCGCGTCGAACTTGAGACGACCTACGGCCTCCGCATGTTCGAGAGCAACCGCGAAGCGACCGAGGGAAGTTCCGTCGTCGTTCCTATCTGTCAAACCGCAACGCCTCGGCGGCGTGATGAGCGAGTTGAAGGGGGCGCTCTTGCAGGAGCAGCTTGTTATTTCAATCGTCGCGGGCGCACGCATCGAAACCATCGCCGCAGAACTTTTGCATCCGGCCATTGTCCGCGCCATGCCGAACACGCCCGCGCAAATCGGCGCAGGTATGACCGTCTGGACGGCGACTGCACAAGTGGCTGAGACGCAGGGCGCAGAGGTACGCGCGATGCTCGGCGCGTTGGGGCGCGAACTCCGCGTCGATGAGGAAAGAATGATTGATATGGCGACCGCGTTGAGCGCCACGGGGCCGACCTATATTTTTATGATGATGGAAGCACTCGTCGATGCGGGTGTGCACATGGGCTTTTCGCGCCACATCGCGGAAGAACTGGTGATACAAACCATGCTCGGCTCGGTTCTGTTCGCACGCGAATCGCACAAACATCCGGCTGAACTCCGCAACATGGTCACATCGCCCGGCGGCACGTCCGCCGAAGCCATTTACCAGATGGAAAAAGGCTCGCTCCGCACCGTCCTCTCGAAAGCGGTCTACGCCGCCTACCAACGAGCCGTCGCGCTCGGCACACGCAAATAACACAGTGAGCAGCAAGCAGTGAGCGGTAAGTAGTCAAGACGTTTGAATGTCTTTTCTGCTTACCGCTCACTGCTTGCTGCTCACTGCTAACCGCTTACTGCTTACTGCTCATTGCTTGGTCGCCGAGGGCGATGATTTCGCGGCGGATGGCGCGTCGTTCTTCGAGTAGTTGGCGGAAGAAGCCGCGTTCGGTGATGAAGAAGGCGAGGGCGCGTGTGCCGCCGACGAAGCGTTCAAACTTTTCGCGGAAGTGGAGCGCGCAGTATCCGGCGAGCGGCGCGACGACGAAGGCGACGAGCGCCGTCCACCACCAATCGAGATACGCCCACGACACGACGGCGAGCGCCGTCCACGTCAGAGGAAAGAGCAGCATCGCCGCCATGATTTTGTAGGTCGAAATCACGTCTTCAAACTTTTCGGGATGCTCCGAAGGGTTGCGTACGTGTTCGGGATTCCGTGCAAGCCTCGTCGCGAGCCAGCCCGCGAGACGATACGCTGGATAATGGATGACGGCTCCGACGAGCGCGACGGGCGCGAGCAGGAGAAAACCGACGAACCGCGTGATGAGACGACGCTTTCCGGCATGGCGTTCGAGCGTCGAAGTGGAGAGGTCGCGCGGGTCGTCGAATCCCGCTTGCCTGAGTTCTTCTTCGTACTTCCTGATGCGCGCGTCGAGCGCCGCGACGCGCTCTGGCGCACGCTCGCGCAACTCTGCGTAAGCCTCGACGAATCTTTGCCGCAAGCGGAGTTCGCGTGTGAGCGTCTGCCCGCCTTCCGCGCCGTCGTCATCCGCCGAAAAGATTCTCTCGGCGCGGTCGATGATGGCTAAAGCCTCATGGTGTTTCGTGTTGAGCGTCACTTCGCGCAGGGCTTCAAAGATGCGTTCGGAGAGACGCTGCACGTCATCGCGTGAGGGGTCGCCGTCGGCGTCGAGCGCGACGGGTTCGACGCTTAGAGGTTCGCCGAAGTAGAGCAGCGCGTCGCTTCTAAACGAAGTTTTCGCCGTGTAGTAGAGTCCGGCGGGGACGATTTTCAAATCGAGCGCGCGTTTGCCCGACGAAGCCGCGCCGAGCGCGATGCGCGCCGCGCCCGTCTTGAGCGGTTGGAGTTCGGGCTTGCTGTGCGAGATGCCTTCGGGGCAGATGGCAATCGTGCCGCCGCTCTTGAGTAGGGCGCGGGCGCGTTCAAACGTCTCGCGGTTCTTGCGTGTGTCTTCGCCCGTGTCCTGCTTGCGGTAGACGGGAATGGCGTCGAGCGCGCGGACGAAATAGCCGATGACGGGCATCTTGAACAAAGGCGACTTGGCGAGAAATGAGACGCGGCGCGGCGCGAGGCAGAGAAGAAAAACGGGGTCAACCAGCCCGTTAGGATGGTTCAGGACGAAGATGGTTGCGCCCGCAAGCGGCACGCGTTCGAGTCCCGCAACTTCGATGTGACGAAAAAAGATGCGGAGTGCCAAACCGAGCACCACCGTTACGAATCGTCTCGTCAACGAAAAACACCTCTCAGACGCGTGATGAAAATTAAAAGTGAAAAATGAAAAAAGGGAGAAGCGCGAAACGCTTCAGCCCCCTTTTTCCTTTTTCATTTTACCTTTTTAATCTCTTTTTATCTGCTGTAGTTGAACATGCCGCGACTCATGTAGTCGCTGAGGGTGAGGACAATCATGATGCCGAGCCAGAAGAATCCGGCGGCGACGACGAGCATCGTCAGGCGCGAGCCGTAGCGGACGTGCATGAAGAAAAGGATGACGAGCATCGCTTTGGTGACGGCGATGGTCATGGCGATGATGTCGTTGAGTGCGCCGCCGAAGTTGATGTTGGCGGCAATGACGGTCAGCGCCGTTCCGACCATCAGTGCGCCGAAGACCAGAAAGTAAATTTTTCTTGAGACGATATGTTCAGACATTTTTCTCGTCCTCTAGTGTGCGCCGTAGTGCGCGCCGAGCAAGTAGAGCAGCGGAAACAGGAAAATCCAAACGATGTCAACGAAGTGCCAGTAGAGACCAAACAATTCGACGGGCGCGTGATACTCCGGCGAATAACGTCCACGCCAAGCGGCGTACATAATCGGCAGCAGGATGGCGATGCCGATAATCATGTGGAGCGCATGGAGTCCCGTCATGGCGAAGTAAATCCAGTAAAACATCTGAACTTTTTCCTGCGCCATTCCTTCAGGCAGATGTCCTTCCCAGTGAAACATGCCGCGCACGGGAATCAAGTGGTGCACGTACTTGTCGTAGTATTCAAACGCCTTGACGCCGAGAAAGACGAGGCCGAGCAGCGCGGTCAACGCCATGAAGAAGACCTGCGTGCGACGCGTGCGTCCGACCTGCGTCGCCCAGACGGCGAGCGCCATCGTCAGACTACTGCAAATCAAGACGACCGTATTGAACGCGCCGAGTTTCCAGTTGAGATGGTTGCTGCCGATGGCGAAGGCCACCGGATTAAGCGTCCGGTAGATGAGGTAGGCCATGAACAGCGCGCCGAAGAACATCACTTCCTGAATCAGAAAGACCCACATGCCGAGGCTTCCGGCCTCGCGCTGCTGTTCGAGATTATCGAAATGGTGCGCCAGCGCCGAATGCGCCGAATGGTCGTGCGCCAGTTCATCTGCGGTGGCGGTGTGTTGCGCTGCCAAACTTCACTCTCCTTGTCTTCCCGGTTTAGTGTCACCCATGCCGTGTGCGCCGTGCGCGGGTTGTACAGATTCCTTGTCGTCTTCGCCCGGCATGCCGACGACCTTCATCTCCTCAATCGGCCTGAACTCGTAAGCCTCCCACGTGACGACGGGCGTCTTGAGGAAATTCTCCGTGGGCGGTGGGCTGGCCGTGCGCCATTCGAGACCCGTCCCCGGCCACGGGTTCGCCGGAGCGAAACGCCCGTAGCGCATCGACCAGAAGAAATAGACGACCGGAATCAACAACCCGAATCCGAGAATCGACGCTCCCGCCGTTGACATCACATGCAGCACTTGCCACACGGGCGCATCGCCCGGATAGGCGTGATAGCGTCGCGGCATGCCCATGTAGCCGACGAGAAACTGCGGAAAAAACGTCAGGTTGAATCCGACAAAAATGACGAGCGCGGCAAAACGCGCCCAACCCTCCGGATACATGCGTCCAGTTATCTTCGGCCACCAGAAATGCAAGCCGCCGAGATAGCCCATCAGCGTCCCGCCTACCATGACGTAGTGAAAGTGTGCGACGACGAAGTAAGTGTCGTGGACGTGAACGTCCAAGCCGAGCGCGGCGAGAAAGAGTCCGGTCATGCCGCCGATGAGAAAGAGGCCGATGAAGGCCATCGCGTAGAGCATCGGCGTGTCGTAGGAGATGGAACCCTTGTACATCGTCGCCGTCCAGTTAAAGACTTTGACCGCACTGGGTATCGCCACCGCGTAACTGATAAGCGAGAAAATCATTCCGGCATAGACCGACTGGCTCGACGTGAACATGTGGTGTCCCCAGACGAGAAAGCCGAAGACCGCAATCGCCACACTCGCAAACGCCACGAACGAATAACCGAAAATATTCTTCCGCGAAAAGGTGGCGACGAGTTCCGAGATAACGCCCATCGACGGCAGAATCATGATGTAGACCGCCGGATGCGAGTAGAACCAGAAAAGATGTTGAAAGAGAACGGGGTCGCCGCCGAGTTGCGGGTCGAAGATGCCGATGTGTGCGAGGCGTTCGAGCGCGACGAGCAGGATAGTGATGGCGATAACGGGCGTGCCGAGAATAAAGATGAGGCTCGTCGCGTAGTGCGACCAGATAAAGAGCGGCAGGCGAAACCACGTCATGCCGGGCGCGCGCATCGTGTGAATCGTGACGATGAAATTCAAGCCCGTCAGGATGGACGAAAAGCCGTTGATGAAGATTCCGATTCCGGCGGCAACGACGTAGGTGTTTGAGAAGGTTGTCGAGTAAGGCGTGTAAAACGTCCAGCCCGTATCGACGCCGCCGCTCAGTAGCGCCCAGAACGTGACGATGCCGCCCGCCATGTAGAGATACCAACTCAGGAGATTGAGACGCGGAAAGGCGAGGTCTTTCGCGCCAATCATAATCGGAACCAAGAAGTTGCCGAGCACGGCGGGGATGGCCGGAATCAAGAAGAAGAAGACCATCAAGATGCCGTGATGCGTGAACAGCTTGTTATAGGTCTGCGACTGAACGAGGTCGCCTGCGGGCGTCATCAGTTCGACGCGAATGGCGATGGCGTACGCGCCGCCCAAGAGGAAGAAGAACGAGACGGTTGCGAGATAGAGCAGCGCGATGCGCTTGTGGTCAACCGTCAAGAGCCACGACTTGATGCCGTAGTCGGCGTTGAGATAGTTCGTATGCGGATGCCTCACCCGCCATTCATCGACCCGCGTTTCCGGTGTCGCTACAAATGTGCTCATAATTGCCTTATCCTAAATACTGCTGCACTGTTGCTGTAAAATATTAACTGACTAACTGTTGCCCTCGCCGCCTCTGCTCGCATCGACGCTCACGGCCTCTGCCCCGACGACGGCGACTGCGTCTGTCCGCCTCCGATCAACCCTTCGGGCTGTGAACGCGTCGAACCGGGCGAAGTGGAACGCGGCGCGCTCATGCCGCCCTGTCCGCCGCGCGGCGGCGTTGCGCCTATCGGGTTGGAGCGTTGCTGGTCGGGCGAGATGCCTGTGGTCGTGGTCGAGCCTTCGCGCTCGGTCGCTGCGCCGCCCGTCGTGCTCGCCGGCTCTGTGCCGAGCGAACGGATGTAAGAGATGAGATAGAGCAACTGCTCCTCGCTGACCTGTCCTTGATAGGTCGGCATAATCTGCTGGAATCCGGCGACCGTCTTGGCGCGCGGGTTGATGATGGATTCGCGTATGTAAGACTCGTCGGCGACGACGGATGAACCGTCTGCGAGTTGCACCTGCTTGCCGAAGACGCCCGTGAGCACGGGGCCCCGCCCCTGTGTGTCGGCGCGATGGCAAGTGGCGCAGCCGAGGTCTTGGAAAACCTTCTGCCCCTGCGAGGCGGGCGACTCCGACGCCCCGCCCGACAGCCACGCCTGATACTCCGTCGGCTCCATCACGACAATCCAACCGCCCATGCCGGAATGGTTCGTGCCGCAATACTCCGTGCAGAACAGATAGTAACGACCCGGTTTGGTCGCCTCGAACCACGCATAAGTATAACGACCCGGCACCACGTCCGACTTGATGCGAAAGGCCGGAACGTAAAAACTGTGAATCACGTCTTCGGTCGTCATCGTCATCTTGACACGACTGCCGACGGGCACGTGCAATTCGTTAATCTCGCGCTGGCCTTCCTGATGCTGAAACTTCCACATCCACTGTTTGCCGACGACGTAGATTTCAATCGCGTCTTCGTTCAAAGGGCGATAAAGTTTGAAGTAGACGCTTGCGCCCCAGGCGAAGATGGTCATGGCGATGCCGAGCGGAATAATCGTCCAGAGCATCTCAAGTTTGAGCGAACCGGCGTTGGGGCGCGGCACTTCGGCGTCGTTGCGACGGCGATATTTAACGGCGAAATAGACGATGAGCGCCGTGATGAGCGTCGAGAAGAAGATGGTGATGGCGACCAGATACAGATAGAGCGCGTCCACCTCTCCCGCGACCGTGGAAGCCTGTTCAGGCGAAAATGGCACCCATGCTTGGAATGACTGCATACGCTTAGGCCGTTCCTCCTACTCTCACACTCTCATCCCATTTCTTCTCGCCATCGACGCCGCCACCACCACCGCCGCCCTCGCCGTCGTGCCGCCGACGCAGGATGAGCACCAACGCAACGAGCGCGATGACCGTGATGACGCCCGCGACGCGCATGAAGTTCATGATGACGGGGCCGTATTTTCCGGTCGTCGGGTCGTAGTGATAGCAGTACAAAATCAACTTATCGACGGGCGAACCGATTTTGCCGCTCGACGCCTCGACGAGCGCGAGCCGCACTTCCTTCGGCGCATACTCGATGCCGTAGAAGTAGTGCGACAGACGCCCCTGCGGCGTCACGACCATCAGCGCGCTCGCGTGTGCGAACTGTTGCGACGCCTCATCCCACTTGTATTGAAACCCGACCGCTTCGGTCAGACGTTTGATATTCGTCTCGTCGCCCGTCAGGAAATGCCAGCCCGCGTCCGCGCCCGCGCGCCCGTAACGTTTGATGTAGGTCGCCTTCTTGGCCGCCGCTATTGCTGGCGTCTCGCGCGCATCGAAGCTCACCGTGACGGCTTCAAATTCGCGTCCGGCGTTGAACGACAGGACATCCATCATCCCGACCTGCCCGTTCAAAATTTGATTGCACAGCATCGGGCATTCGTAATAGACGAGCGACAGGACGACGGGCTTCCCCGCCTTGAAATATTCTCCGAGTTGCACGTTGCGCCCCGTCTCGTCGCGCAGAGTGATGTCGAGCGGCACTTGTTCGTTCAAGCGTTGCTCAATCCCGACCTGCTTCAAGACCTCCGGGGTCCCGCCCTGCGGCAACGCGCTCTCTGGCGGTCGCCCGTACTGCGCGGAGACACTAAGCGGTAAGCAGTAAGCGGTAAGCAGTAGGCATACGACGACCAACCGACGAATCGAGGCCGCCGACTGCCGTGTTCCGTGTTTTCTATTTTCTCTCTGCTTTCTGCTCACTGCTCTCTGCTCACTTTCGTACTTCATTGGTTCTTCTTTTCCGTCGTTTGCCCCGAACTCGACGCGGCGGGCATGGTTTCGACGTTGGCTTGCCCGCCCTGCTGCTGCGGCGTCTGCTGTGGCGACTGCGTTTGCGCTGGATTGGTCTGCGCGGCGGCTTGCTGTTGGATGAATCGCTCCTTCGCGTCTTTAATCGGGATGCGCACCGCGCCCGTGCCCTGGTCAGCCCAACCGTAGGTCGTTAATTGTTGCATCCATTTCTTTCGCGTCTCGATATACTCGGCCTGCGGAATCTTCAACTCCGGCGGCGCACCCGTTATCGACAAATCGACGAACTTGCCATTCTCATCGCGGACGCCGAAACCCGGCGCGAGTTGCAGGCGAGGCTCCGGCGGCAGACGCTCGTCGCCGCGTCGCGCGAGCGGCGAAGCCTGCGGCTCAATCGCCTTCTCACGATAGTCGAAATAGCGAAACAGTCCCCACACCAACGCCAACACAATCAGCCCGAAGATGAACAATCCGACGACGAATTTCGCAATCGGCGCAACCGCCACGTCCGTATGTTCGTGCGCCACGTCGGGGTTCGTGATGTAGGACACGTCGGGCGTCAGGTGTATGTCGTCGCTCTGCTTCCTCGGCCCCCTGTGGTAAATCGTGTCGCTCTGCTTCTTCATAAAATCCTCGACTCCCAACCAACAACCAACCGCCAACTCCTCACATTCCGCTTCACCCTCACAACGTCAATTCACTCAACTCAAACTCAATCCAAACGGCCTGACCCTTTCATCTTTTAACCCTCTCCCAATTCGCCCTTTCCCTCTCTAGTGATGCGTCGCCGGAGCGATGGCCTTGTCCAAGTCGGGCGCGTTGACGGGCAGGAGCGGCCTTCGCTTGAGTTGCGAGGCGAAGAACCAGAGCCAGATACCGCCAAGCCCGATGGTTGCGCCGAACATCGTCACAAAGTCGAGCGGACTGAAATGCGGGTCGCCGCCCTCCTGATGAATTGCGGGCGCGACCAGATAAATCAAATCCACGACGCGCATCACGATGACCACAATCGCCACGCTCACAAGTCTCCGCGAATTGCGTTTCAAATCGCGCGACAACAGCAACACGAACGGCAGTGCGAAATGAAGCACGACGAGCGCCAGCCCGACATACTCCCAACCGCCGCGCAGACGTCGCAAGTACCACGGAATCTCCTCCGGCAGATTCGCCGACCAGATAATCAGGAATTGCGAGAAGGCGAAGTAGGCGTAAATCATCACGAAGGCGAGCAGCAGTTTTCCGTAGTCGTGAAAATGCGACGGCTGAAAAACATTCGACATCGGCTCGCTTCGCGCCAGATACGCCGCGACGAGAATGACGAACGCAAACGCGCTCAAGCCCCAACCCGCCATCAGCAGCAGCCCGAAGATGGTGGAAAACCAGTGCGGTTCCAGCGACATCACCCAATCGACGGCGGCAAACGTCACCGTGAAACCAAAAAGCAATATCCCCGGCCCGCTCAGGTTCTGCATGCGTCGCCTGATGCGCGGGTCGCCCGTATGGTCTTGTTGCAGCGACCACTTGTTGAGAAAGTAGGCCAACGCGCCCCACACGACGAAGTAGAAAACATATCGCGCGATGAAAAACGGGGCGTTCAAATAAATCGACTTCTCCTGCAAAATCTTATCGCGCGCCACCACGTCGTGGTCAGACCATTCGTAGAGCGCCTGCGCGTGCCCATCGTGCACGGGATGCACAAAGAGCGAGATGATAATCGGCAGAAAGGCGATGGCGAGCAACGGCAGCGTCCGCGTCGCCGCCTCGAAGATGCGACGGATGACGAGTCCCCACGCGCCGCCCGACAAGTGATGCAGCATCATGATGGCGAGGCTGCCGACGGCGATGCCGCACCAGAAAACAAAAGCCACCAAATACGAGCGGAAGAACTGCACTACGCCGCCGAAGAAGCAGAGCGCGGCGGTCAACAGCAGCACGACGATGCCGACGACGAGCGCCCGTTGACGGAAGCGGTCAATCGCAGGCGGAACTGTGTACGTTGCGGCATCCATCATCAGTGCTCTGTCCCTCCATGTTGCTCTCCGGTCGCCCCTGCGCCCGTGGCGGGCGTCTGTCCGTTGCTTCTCAGACGGTTCTGCTCCGCCGCCGGAATGTCTTCAACACGACCGCGCCGCGTCAGTTGCAGCGCGCGGACGTAGGCGATGATGCGCCAACGGTCTTCCGACGGAATCATGTCGGCATAGGAAGGCATCGCGCCCCAACCGTTGCTTATCACGTCGAAGATGTGCGACGCGCTGGCCATGCCCGGCTGCAACTGTTCGCTATGAAACGACGGCGGTTGCCGGAAGCCGCGCTTCACAATCATGCCGTCGCCGTCGCCCGTCATGCCATGACACATCGCGCAGTAAATATTGAAACGTTCTTCGCCGCGCGCCATCACTTCCGCCGTGATGGGGAACGGAAAAACGTCTGCGCCGCCCGTCGCGCTCGATGCGCCCGGAATGCCGCCCGCCACATTGCCGCGCACGTTGACATCGCCCGTCGCCTGCCCGCCGCCGCTTGCACCCGTCTGGACGTTGGCCGCACCCGCGCCCACGCCGCCCGTCGCCGTGCCCATCTGCGCGCCCGCATCCACCAACATGCCGACTCCGTTATTGCCGCCGGTCGTTGCTGCTGCGCCGCTGCCCGTCGTGTTGCCGCCCGACTGTTGTTGTGCGCCGCCCGTCTTGCCCGTGTAGAGATAAGCATTGGCATCGCGATACTGCGCGCCGCGCGGCACCGTCCCCTCGACGAGCGGGCGCGACGCCTGACCGTCAGCGTAGAAACGGCTCGGCTCGTAATACTCGTAGCGCGGCTGGTCTTGCATATCCATCCGGCAGCCGAAAGATAGTAAGCCGAGAGCAGCGAGCAGCAAGCAGTAAAGAGCGGTCTTGCCACGCTGCTTAAACTGCTCACGGCTCATTGCTTTCTGCTCACCAATTTTCTTAGTGCTCGACATCTGTCACCTCGCGGGGGCCTAAACTTCGGAGAAAGTCGGCGGTCGCTTCGCGGTCGAATTTCGGGTCGGTCGCTTCAATCAGGAGAAAGAAACGGTCGCGCGAGGCGAGTGCAAAGTTCGGCGTGTTGAAGACCGGATGATAGGGTTCGGGCAGACCGTTTAAGGCGAGCATGCCGAAGACCGCACCGAGCGCCGCGCCGAGCACTGTGGTTTCAAATGTAATCGGGATGAACGCAGGCCAACTATGCAAGGGCTTGCCGCCGACGTTGAGCGGATAGTCGATAACGTGGACGTAATACTGCATCAGGTAGCCCGCGAGACAGCCGATGATGCCGCCGACGAGCACGATGAGCGGCATCTTGGTGGTATGCACGCCGATGGCTTCCGACAACGCTTCAATCGGATATGGCGAAAAGGCATCCGTGCGCCGATAACCCTCGTCGTGCACGCGATGCGCCGCCGCCACTATCGTGTTCGGGTCTTCAAACTCCGCCATCAACCCGTAAATCGGCGGCCTCAACTTTTTCGGTTTCATAAATTCAACCTCAAGATTGCGGATTGCGGATTGATGAAGACAAGCGCGACGCTAGTCTGCCGCTGTTTCCTGTCTGCTAATCCGCAATCCGAAATCCACCATCCGCAATTCCTGTTCACGCTTTTTCCTCCTTCACTTCCGCCTGCGGCAGAATCGTCCGCATCTCGAAGATGGAGATGATGGGCAGGAAGCGTATGAAGAGGAAAAGGAGCGTGAAGAAGAGTCCGATGGTTCCAATAAACATCGTCCAGTCGAACACGGTCGGCGAATACATGCCCCACGACGACGGCAGGAAGTCGCGGTGCAGGCTCGTCACCAAGATAACGAAACGCTCCAACCACATGCCGACGCCGACCACCAGCGAAATCAAAAACAGCGCCACGGTCGAATGTCTGACGCGCTTAATCCAGAGGAACTGCGGCACGATGACGTTGCACGCAATCAGCAGCCAGTAGTAAACCGCGTACGGCCCCTTCATGCGATTGAGAATCATAAACTGCTCGTACTCGTTCGCGCTGTACCACGCCATGAAGGCTTCCATCATGTAGCCGTAGGCGACGATGAGGCCGGTGGCGAGCATGATTTTCGCCATGTTGCGAAGGTGTCGGTGCGTGATGAAATCTTCGAGGCCGTAGAACTTGCGGAGCGGGATGGTCAAGGTCAAAACCATCGCGAAGCCCGCGTAGATTGCGCCTGCGACGAAGTAGGGCGGAAAGATGGTGGCGTGCCAGCCCGGCACTTGCGAGACGGCGAAGTCGAAGCTGACGATGGTATGGACGGAGAGGACGAGCGGCGTCGCCAGTCCCGCCAGTAGCAAGTAGGTCGCTTCGTAACGCGCCCAATGACGCGCACTGCCGCGCCAGCCGAGCGCGAGTGCGCCGAAAAGTATCTGCGTAAACTTGTTGCGTGCGCGGTCGCGCAAGGTGGCGAAGTCTGGAATGAGTCCGACGAACCAGAACAAGGCCGACACGCTCGCGTAGGTCGAGACGGCGAACACGTCCCACATCAGAGGGCTGCGAAACTGCGGCCACATGCCCATCGTGTTCGGATAGGGAAAGAGCCAGTAGGCGAGCCACGGACGCCCCGTGTGCAGGAGCGGAAAGAGTCCGGCGCAGGCGACGGCAAAGAGCGTCATGGCTTCGGCGAAGCGATTGATGGACGTGCGCCATTCCTGCCGCAGTAGGAGAAGAATGGCGGAGATGAGCGTTCCGGCGTGGCCGATGCCAATCCACCAGACGAAGTTGATGATGTCGAATGCCCAACCGACGGGCACGTTGTTACCCCAGATGCCGATGCCCGTCAAGACGAGATGCGCGATGGTTCCAAAGAGCATCATCGTCAGCAAAAAGGAGATGGTGAAGCCGATGAACCAACCGATGGGCGTCCGCTTGCGTAGGACGAGCGCGCTGATTTTGTCCGTCACCGACGCAAACGTGTGTTCCGCGCCGAGCACGGGCGGCGTCGGCGTGATGTGGATGCGCGTATCGTCGTGTGGATTGTCAACTTTCGCCATTACGCTCTCATGCCTCGGTCTGTAGGTCGGGGTTGGGATTCCGCACGTAAGCCTGATAGGTGGTGCGCGGGCGCGTGTTCAAATCGGCCAGCAGACTGTAGTCGCGCGGCTCGCGTTTGAGCTTCGAGACGCGGCTTTCGGGGTCGCCCGTGTCGCCGAAGACGATAGCCTGCGTCGGGCAAGCGGCCTGACAGGCCGTGACGATTTCGCCGTCGCGCACTTTGCGTCCTTCCTTCTCCGACTCGATTTTCGCGTGCTCGATGCGCTGGATACAGTAGGTGCACTTCTCCATCACGCCGCGCGAGCGCACCGTCACTTCGGGGTTGCGTACCATCTTGAGCGAAGGCGTGTTCCAGTCCTGATAGAGAAGGAAGTTGAAGCGTCGAACTTTGTAGGGGCAGTTGTTCGAGCAGTAGCGCGTGCCGACGCAACGGTTGTAAACCATGTCGTTCGTGCCTTCTGCGCTGTGGACGGTGGCATGGACGGGACAGACCGGCTCGCACGGCGCGTTCTCGCAATGCATACACGGCACGGGCATGAAATAGACGCCCGAAGGGTTCTCCTTGAGGCCACGGAAGTATGCATCGACGCGGAGCCAGTGCATCTCTCGCCCGCGCGAAACCTGATCTTTGCCGACCACAGGGATATTATTCTCCGCCACGCACGCCACGACGCACGAACTGCAACCGACGCACGCGCCGATGTCAATCGCCATGCCCCACTTGTAGCCGCGCGAATTACGTTCGGGGTTTTCCGAGTAGTCGTAGCCTTCGTAGAGCGATTCATTTTCCAGAGGCTCGCGGTTTTCTCCGGCGGGTTTGGGCGGCTGCTTCTCTTCGTCGCGGTGCGGCGCGAGATGCGGGTCTTGTTTGTACTCGTCGAGCGTGCCGCCGCGCACAACCTCGCGCCCTTCCATGTTGAAATGCGTCTGCGTGGACGCGAGCAGATATGTGTCGCCCGTCTTGCGGACTTCCACGCCTGCGCCCGACCACATGGCGTCCGCCGTGCGAATCTCGTAGGCGTTGAAGCCGACAGGGGTTTCGGGAGAACTCGTCCCGACGCGACCCGCACGCCAGCGTCCGTAGCCGAGATGCACAGTCACGACGTTATCCGGTTGACCCGGCATCACCCACGCGGGCGCGCGAAGCGTCCGACCCTGATAACGAATCTCTATCACGTCGGCCTCAATCTGGCTGCCGAGGCTCGTCTGGTTATTTTTTCGCACGCCGTCGCCATTAGGCGCGCCTATGCTGTCTGCCTCGCTGCCGATGCCGAGACGCCGCGCCGTCGCAGGGCTAATCAAGGCGGCGTTGTCCCACGTCAACTTCGTGAGCGGTTTGGGTAGTTCCTGCAACCAGCCGTTGTTGGCGAAACGCCCGTCGTAGACGGTCGGGTCGGGACGAAACACAATCTCGAACGCTTCGCCGCCCGTTGCGGCTGACGGCGCGGTGGTTGGCGCGGCGAAGTTGCCCTGCACCTGCATGGCTTTCGTCGGAAGCGCGGTGTTCGGCACAACGCCATCGTGCACGGCATGTCGCCAAGCGGTTTCAAAGTCGCCGCCGCCCAGACGTGTCCGCCAAAAGTCGCGCACGATGTCGTAGCCGGAACGTTCGGGGCGCTCGGTGAAGGCGGCCAAGAATTCGTGTACGCTCTTGGTGTTGTAGAGCGGCGCGATGAGCGGCTGGATGATGCTGACGGTGCCGTCGAAGGCGCGCGTGTCGCCCCACATCTCAAGGTAGTGAGATTCGGGGATGTGCCAATGGCACAACTGCGACGTTTCATCCTGATAGAGACTGAGATGGACGCGCAGCTTCACTTTGTCGAGAAGCTTGCGGTCGAGTTTCAAATCGGCGGGCGTGTTGTAGACCGGATTGCCGCCGACGATAACGAGCAGTTCCACTTGCCCGCCATCAATGGCCTTCACCAGTTCGCGCAGCGACGTGAGTTGGTCAACGTGCTGCGGCGGTGTGAAATCAATCGGGTCGGTGTGAAATACGGTCTGACCGACGTTGCCGAGCGACTGGTTCATCGCGTGTGCGAGCGCGTGGACGACCGCCGACTGCTCATCGCCCGCGACGACGATGCTGCGACCGCGCGATTGATTCAAATCGTTGGCGACCGCCTGAATCCAGCGCGCGTGTTCGGCAGAAGTGTTGGTAGCGACGGCTCCGCCCGGCGCACCGAGGGCGGCGGCAATCGCGCGCACGATGGCTTCCATCTCGCTCGGACGTACTGACAGGCGATGGTCTGCGAAGACGCCCGTGTTGGTCGGCGTCGCCTCGACGGCGTAGAGACGATTCATGTCCGTCTTGCCGTCAGTGAGTCGGCGTCGGTTGGCGAAGTCGCGCGCATGACGAAGATTGGCGGGGCCGCAGGAGAGGAAATCGGAATCGAGCGCGAGCACGCGGTCGGCGGCGTCGAAGCGATAGATGGTGTTGACGGGCGTGCCGAAGGCTAACCCTGCGCCCGTGCGTGCGCCGTCCGCTCCGGCGGGCTCGTACTGATGCCACGTCGCGCGGGGAAAACGATTGCCAATCTCCGCCAACTGCGCGGCCATTGTCGGCGACACGACCGTGCCTGTCAGAAAACGAATCCCCGCGCCTCCGCTTGCGCCTTGCGCTTCGAGCATCTTGAAAAGGTCTGCGAGAAAGGCTGTGTAGTTGCGTATCTCTCCGCGATAGTTGAGCGTCTGCGAGCGGTCGGGGTCGTAGAGCGTCAGGACGGATGCTTGCGCAAATAAGTCCGACGCACCGAGGCTGGCCGGATGGTCTGGGTTGCCTTCGATTTTGGTCGGGCGTCCTTCGTTGGAGCGGACGAGCAGACCCGTCGCCGCCCCTGCGAAGGGCATCGCGGTGGCGAAAAAGAGCGGCTTGCCCGGCACCATGCCTTCGGGCTGCCGGACGTAGGGCACAATGGTTTCAGGCGGTTGATACGAACAACCGCTCAGACCCGCCAGCGCCAGCGACGCGCCCATCAACTTGATAAACGTCCGTCGGTCAGTCCCCTCATCCCACTCCGACGCATGACGCGGAAACTCGCGTTGCAGCAACTCTCCAAATTCATCCGAGTCCGCCAGTTCTTCCAGACTGCGCCAGTAGTCACGCCCCTGCGCCGCGTTCAGTTTGGCACGCACTTCGTCGAGCCTGAGAGGGCGTCGAATCTTGTAGAGTTCGGGGAAAGTGTCTTTGATATGCATTCTGCTACCTTGAAAATTCGCTACCTATGACACGTCGAACAGCTTGTCAGAATGGCGCTGCTGCGAACACGATAATCGCTTTTGAGTTGATGTCCCTGCTGGAGTTCAGCCTCCGACGTGCTCTCCTCGCGCCACGTCATGTCGAAGACCTTATCCTTCGGGCGCAGGAAGCGTTCGGGCTGGCGATGACATTCCAGACACCATTCCATTTGCAGCGATTTGGCCTGATAGATGGCTGGCATTTCGTGGACGGGGCCGTGGCAGGTGTTGCAGCCGACGCCCTTCGCGACGTGAATACTGTGATTGAAATAGACGTAATCCGGCAGGTCGTGGACGCGCGTCCACTCAATCGGCCTGCCTTCCTTCCAACTCGAACGCACCAGTTCCAGATACGGACTCTCCGACCAGATTTGCGAATGACAATTCATGCATGTTTTGGTCGGCGGCATTCCGGCGGTGTTGGAGATTTCAACCGACGTGTGACAGTAGCGACAGTCGATGCCGTCGTCGCCCGTGTGGTGCTTGTGCGAAAACTGGACGGGCTGCTGGCGTTCGATGTACTGCCCCGTGTTGTAGGACGAACGATTGATTTCCGCCAGCACCCATGCACCGGCCAGCAAAATAAATATCGCGCCGAAGATGCTCAACTTGGCGAGCGTGTTTGTGCTGTGATGGAAAATCTGCGGCATTGTCTTAGCCTTGTTTGCCTGACTCTTTTAGCAATGCATTAACAATGGAAACGACGAAGGTCGTTCTCTGATGTCGGGTTGTAATTGTGTGGCGCGTCGAGTTTGTGCAGAGCAAAATGTTACGTATGAGCGGCGGATACACCCGTCCGCAGATGTCAACGGTCTTGCGGTCTTGCGACACAATGCCCTTGCCAGCGAAGCCCCCTTGCTCCTATTCGCTTCTAGTACTGCTTTTCAGTTTTCTAGAAATACTACTTTTTTTTGAAAGGGGCAAGCGCAACTTCAAAATTAAGTATGAATAAACCACACCACCTTTATTAGCCAATTTAATTTAGCCCCGCGCGCCACATAAGTTTCGCAGTTTTTCACCCTTACACGCCTCACAAAACACCCGTCCGACGTGAGAATTCGACAAGCAGGATGGTCTATATTTGAAGGCGACTGGCTCGAATTTGTGCCCCGCAAACAAAACGGATGGAGACGCAGAAACAACAATTCTGCCCGCTTAAAGTACGAAGTGCGACGTTATCCGTGGAGTGTTGCGCTGCTTCGTCCCGCTGATGTTAGGATACGACGGAGGAGCACTTTCGCATCCCGTTCGTTCGATTGAGGAACTCATTATCACTTCAGGAAGATTCAAGACGTTTACGTTGGTTCTCTGCACGTTCGTCGCGTTCATCGCCTATTCCAACGTCCTCGGTTCCTTCTTTCTCTCTGACGATTTCGCGCAAATCGGCAAAGTGCTCGAAGGCGATTTATCCGTGACGTGGGGACAGAGCCACGGAGGTTTTTTCCGACCGCTCTTTATCTTCAGTTACTTCTTCGACGCCAAACTCTGGTCGCGCACGCCCTTCGGCTTTCATCTCACCAACCTACTGCTTCACATCCTCAACGCTTTTCTCGTCTTTCTTCTCTCCCAAAGTTTGATTCGAGATGCACGTCTCTCCGAAGCCCGACAGCAACGCGCCATCCCACTCGCCTCAGCGTTAATTTTTCTGCTTCATCCTTCGCACACCGAAGCCGTCACGTGGATTTCCGGTCGCGCCGATTTGCTTGCGACCATCTTCGCACTGCTCTCTACGCTCTCTTTCGTCTCCTTTGCGCGCAGCACCGACCGACGCACGCATCTCGCCCTCTCGCTCGCCTTCTTCGCGCTCGCGTTGCTCTCGAAAGAGGCGGCCATCTCCGTCCCCTTCATGATGCTTTGCGTCGGCATCTATCTCGCAAAGCACGACGCGGAACGAGACGCCAGCAACCGAAGCTTTCAAACGTCGGCGAGTCGAAACGTCAAAGCGGTCGCGTTGTTTTTTCTGCTACTCGTCGTGTACATCGGTGTGAGAACCGCCGCGCTCGGCGCGATGGTCGGCGGCTATGGCACGGGGCAACATCTCAACTTCACACACGGAGTAGTCGTCAGCCAACTTCTGCGTTTTTCTCTGCGCGCGTTGTTTCCGGCGTTGCTGCTCCGTTCGTTGCCCTTCCTCGAATCGCGTGCGCTCTCGCCCATTCTCATCGTGACGGGCATCGTGGTAATCATCGTCGCGGCCATTATTTTAAGACGACGCGAACGACGGCGAACCATCGCGGCGCGCGTGCGACGGAATACGTTCGCGTGGCTGCTGGCGGCGCTCTTTGTCTCGTCGTTGCTGCCCGTCATCAATCTCCGCATCAACGTCTTCGACACACAGGGCGAGCGTTTTCTCTATCTCGCGTCGGTCTTCTCTTCGGTCGCACTCGCCTTCATCACGTCAAAACTCATCCGCAACCGAACGGCGTGGACGGCGACGATTGTTTGCCTTCTCGCCTTTTATGCCGTCAGTCTCTGGCAGACGAATCGCATCTGGCGCGAGGCGTCCGTGCTTTCACGAAACATTCTCGACGAAACCGTCCGCCACGCGACGAACGACTCCATTCTGCTACTCAACCTGCCCGACAACCTCCGTGGCGCGCATCTCTATCGCAACGGTTTCGAGCAAGCCCTCCATTCGTTTCAAGATGCGAAACCAATCCGGCGCGCACACGTCGTCGCCTTTCACCCGCTCGCTTCCGCGAACGAACGGCTTGAGTTGAACGCAAATGAAGCGGGCGTGTTTTCGCTCCGTCCGTCGAACGACAAGACGACCTTCGAGCGCATCAACGACGCGCCTGAGTGTATGGAAATTCTCGAAAAGTCCGAAAGATTGCTGCGGCTTCGTCTACGCGATTGCGCGCCGACAACAGACGTTTTTTACTACAGCGCCGGACGCATCCACGCCGTCGAACCTCGCGCGCAATAGCAAAAACAGGGATTAGCCACAGAGACAGGGAGACACGGAGACAGGAAAAGGGCAAAAGGTAAAAAGAAAGCACGTCATGCTTCTTTTTACCATTTGCCTTTTTACTGTTTCCTTTATTCGGCGGCGGCGGCGATCGCTTCGGCCTGCATCCGACGTGCGAGCGAGGTGCGCCATGCGGTTTCGAGTTCGTGTATGTCGAGCGAGACGACCGATTCGCCTTCGATGTCGATGCGGAGTTCGTGGCCGCCTGTCGTTCCCAAGAGGTTGAAGGGGCAACCTTCTTGGGCGGCGATTTCGCGCAGTGCATCGTGCGCGGCAGCGTCGAAACTAACGACGATGCGCGAGGGCGACTCGCCGAAGAGATGCGCCTTTGCCGCCACCGTGCCCGTCAAGTTCACCGACGCGCCGACCGCGACGCGATTGAGCGACGAGAAACAGGATTCGGCGAGCGCGACGGCGAAGCCTCCGTCGGAACAATCATGAGCCGAACGCAGCAAGCCCGCTTCAGCCGCACGCAGGACGGCGCGTTGCACGGCGCGTTCGCGTTCTAAATCCAGTTGCGGTACACGCCCGCCGCGCATCATCTCTTGGATGCTGCGCCCTTCGACGGTCGCGGCGTATTCGCTGATGGAGAGGTCGCCGTCGCGTGTTTCGCCGAAGAGTGCGATGTGGTCGCCCGCCTGCTTGAAGCCGTGTTGGATGATGCGCCGCACGTCTTCGACGATGCCGACCATGCCGACGACGGGCGTCGGATGAATGCCGCGCCCCTCCGTCTCGTTGTAGAAGGAGACGTTGCCGGAGACCACGGGCGTCTCAAACGCGCGACACGCCTCTGCCATCCCGTCAATCACCTCGGAGAATGCCCACATCACCTCCGCGCGTTCCGGCGAAGCGAAGTTCAGACAGTTCGTGATGGCGACGGGACGCGCGCCGACGCAAGTAACGTTGCGCGCCGCTTCCGCCACAATCAAACGCGCGCCCTCACGCGGGTCGGCGGCGCAGTAACGACCGTTGCCGTCGAGACACATGGCGAGCGCGCGGCGCGTCTCTTTGATTCGCACGACCGCCGCGTCCGCGCCCGGCAAGACCGCCGTGTTCGTCCGCACCATGTGGTCGTACTGTCGATAGACCCAATGCTTCGACGCGATGTTCGGCGCAGCGACGAGACGCAGCAACGCCCCGTTGTAATCTAACGATTCCGTCTTATCCTTGAGAGCAACACCAACAGAATTATCACGACTATTGCTATCCACATTGCCGGACGCATCTTCGTTATCCTCCTTTGCGAATCGTTCGGGAGCGCGCATCGCGCGTTGGTAGACGGGCGCTTCGTCCGTCAGATGCGCGCTGGTGATGTCGGCCACCGTCTCTCCATGATGCAGGACGCGTACGCGTCCCGTGTCTGTGACGTGACCGATGACGACGGCATCGAGTTCCCACTTCTTGAAGATGTCCACGACCTGCCGCGCGCGCCCTTTGTGCGCGACGATGAGCATGCGTTCCTGCGATTCGGAGAGCATGATTTCGTAGGCCGACATGCCCTGTTCGCGTTGCGGCACAAGGCCGACATCAATCTCGATGCCGTTACCCGCACGCGCCGCCATCTCGCACGACGAAGAGGTCAGCCCCGCCGCGCCCATGTCCTGAATCCCCGCGACCGCGCCGCTCCGCATCACTTCGAGACATGCTTCCAACAGCAGTTTCTCCAAGAACGGGTCGCCCACCTGCACGGTCGGACGTTTCTCAAGAGCCTCTTCGTCAAACTCTGCGGAGGCCATCGTCGCGCCGTGGATGCCGTCGCGTCCGGTTTTCGCGCCGACGTACAAGACGGGATTGCCCACGCCCGTCGCCTTGCCGAAAAAGATTTGGTCGTGGCGAACGAGACCGAGCGCGAAGGCGTTGACCAGAGGATTCAAAGCGTAAGCATCATCGAAGGCGACTTCGCCGCCGACAGTCGCCACGCCGAACGCGTTGCCGTAGTGTGCGATTCCAGCGACGACGCCCGCCAGCAACGCGCGATTACGACGACCGTGTTCCGTGTCTTCGAGTGTGCCGAAGCGGATGGAGTTCATGGCGGCGATGGGTCGTGCGCCCATCGTAAAGATGTCGCGGAGGATGCCGCCGACGCCCGTCGCCGCGCCCTGAAAGGGTTCGATGAACGAAGGATGGTTGTGCGATTCGACCTTGAAGGCGGCGCACCAGCCGTCGCCCACGTCAACCACTCCGGCGTTCTCGCCCGGCGGCACAACGACGCGCTCGCCCGTCGTCGGCAGACGTTTCAGGTGCACGCGCGAGGATTTGTAGGAACAGTGTTCCGACCACATGACGGAGAAGATGCCGAGTTCGACAAACGTCGGCTCGCGTCCTAAAAGCTCTCTGATGCGTGTGAATTCTTCCGTCGTGAGATTGTGTGCGGCGACGGTCTCAGGAGTGATGGTTTCGGGATTCATAAGAGAAACGATGAACTCGGAATGATGAACGATGAACTATAAGAGGAAAGCCGTTATCTTGCAATTCACTGAAGCGAAGCACTCGCTGCGGCCTCCGTTTCGATTGCTAGTTCATCGTTCAGAGTTTCGGGTTCGTCATTTGGCGTCGAGCGTTTTGTCGAGCGCGGCGCGGAGTTCGGCGGGCTTGATGCGGCCTTTGTGTTGGAAGACGAGTTGGCCTGTGCGGTCGAAGAGAAAGGTGGCGGGGAGTTCGCCGCGCCAATCCTTATCGACGCCGAGAATCGCCGCTTCGGGGTCGTCGGCGTTCAAGAGGTAGGCGGGCGCGCGCGTGGCGCGCATGAGTTTGAGAAATGCGGGGACGGTCGTGTTGATTTCCGCCACGTCGTCGAGCGAGATGGTGATGAACTCTAGACCGCGCGGGCGGTAGTCGTCGTCGATTTTAACGAGGTCGGGAAACTCCTCGCGGCAGGGGTCGCACCATGTCGCCCAGAAGTTGACGAGCAGCGGCGTGCGCGCCTTCGCGCCTTCCTGTCGCAGCACTTTGGCGAGCGACGCTTCATTGAGTTCTGATACCTTGACGGCTTCCGCGTTCTTGTCGGGAGCGACGGCGGTGTTGGTCTGTTTGCGTTCGGGAGTCGGAGCGACGGACGCAGTGTTGCGCGTTTGTGTGGCGGAAGCGGCGCGTGTGCGTCGGGCGCGTCGCTTCTGCACGGTCGCGCCGTCGTTCGCGCCGACTATCTGCGATGTGATGATGAAAAGCACGCCCGATGCGAGCGCGAGCGTGCTTTTCAAGATGAATTTCCGCTTGCTCGATGTCATTTCGGTTTAGCCGCGTTTGATGGAGCAGCCGAAGGCGAGCGCCTGCGCTTTCTCGACGGGCTTGCCGTTGAGCGTTGCGTCGATGGCGTTGCGGAGGTCTTCGGAGGTCGGTTCCGAGCCGCGACGCGGGTCGGCATCGTCGATGCGTCCGCGATAGACGAGTTTGTTCGACGCATCCAGATAATAAGCTTCGGGCGTGACGCGTGCGCCGAGCACGTCGGCAATCTTGTTGCTTTTATCTTTGAGGATGGTGAAGTTGAGGCCGTTTTCGGCGGCGTGTTGCTTGATGGCTTCGGGCGTCTCTGCGACGTTCGAGTTGATGCCGACGACGTTGACGCCGCGCGCCTTGTACTGTTCGGCGAGTTGCGCCATGCGCTTGTTGTAGGCGTTGGAGACGGGGCATTGCACCGAGATAAAGATAAAGACCGTGCCGTTTTTGCCGCGCAGCGAGGCGAGCGAATGTTCTTTGCCGTTGGCGTCGGGTAGTTTGAAATCGCTGACGGTCGAACCGATGTCGATATTGGAGGCGTTCGCATTATCGACGTGCGCCGTAGCGGGAGCCGATGCGCCCACAACCATGAGCGCGAGGAGAAGCAGAGAGGCGTAAAGCTTTTTCATCTTGAGTAACGAAACTCCTTTCAGGGTTATCAATTCGGGAAGATGCGCCAGAGTAGCAGCACGGGCGAAACGGTGACAAGCGGACAGATGTAAATCTTTTGTAAATCAGTAAGGAGGGTGAATGGTGAATGGTAAATGGTAAATGGAAAAAGCATTGACTGTTGAGCATTGACTGCTCAGTCTTCACCCTTCTACTTATTCACTATTCACTCTCTTGAGCGTGAAGCGCCAGAGCATGCGATTCTCTGCGGCGTCGAAGCGGTGCGCGGCCTCGACGACGCGCCAGAATCCCATGTGCTGCCAACGACCGACGCCGAGTTTGTTGTATAGCGGCACGGCGTGGCCGCTTTCGATAGCGGCGAGCAGTGCGCGATTGCCGGGCGAGAGATGCTGGTCGCCATGACGACCTTCGCCCGTGTAGGAGATTGTTTCGCCGGACGCATCCGCCGACACTAAGGCATCTGGATAACAGGAATTGATGCGCCCGAAATCCGTCAGCAGCGAAACGAGACGACCGCCGCGTTGATAGACGCCGTTGCGTATGCGGTGCGTGAGATTGACCTCCGCCCACGAAATAATCTCGTCCGACAGAGGCTCCGGCATCTCCGCTTCCGGCACAGTCGGCGCAGCAACAGCGGCGTCGCGTCTCCTCTTTCTTCGCAAACCTTTATCGCTCCCCGACGTTTGAAAATTAATTCTTCAACGCTTGCAGTCGGCATGCGAATTGCGATTCCCAATCACAAGCCTGATGCAGCAAGCGAAAGTGTATTGTTTGCGTCGTCTTACTCTCCTCTAATTCTCGTTAAGTGTACTTAGATGTAACAGCCTGGGCTTTCATGCGAAAGCCTTGTGATGAATTTAAGGAGGCCAAATGAGACTATTCAACGGACTGAAACGATTCACGGTCGTGCTTGGCATCGTTTTCGCGCTCCTGCTCAGCATGGGCGCGACGGCGGACGCCAAGAAAAAGGGACGCGGATGGGGCAGAGGTGGCCGTTTTGACCGACATCAATTCGGACACAGGAACCGCGACAACCGTCGCCATGAACGGCGCGAACTCAGCCGCCACCAGCGCGACGAACGCCGCTCGCTGCTTCGTCGCATACGCAACGACCGACGTTCCGGCGACTTCCATCACGGCGAATGGCGCGACGAACGCAGAGAACTCCGGCAGCATCACCGACAGGAACGCAGAACATTTAGAAACAACCGTCGCGGCTTCTAATTTTTTAGACGCCCTGAGACGCAAGAGGGAAGGCAGCACGACATCAAGGTCTGTGCTGCCTTCCCTCTTTTGTCCGACGCTTCCTGTTTCTTCCCTAAAGTTTAACTTCTCGCGTTGTTTTTGCCGAGCGCCGGAGTTTAGGAACGGGCGACACTTAGACGAGCGCGGCGAGCGTGGCGGCGAGCGAGCGGAAGATGTCGCGCCCGTCGGACGAGCCGAGGAGGTCTTCGCAGGCGCGTTCGGGGTGCGGCATCAGTCCGAGCACGTTGCGCTCGCGGTTGCAGATGCCCGCGATTGAGAAACGCGAACCGTTGGAGTTAGCTTCTTCGGTCAGTTCGCCGCGCGCGTCCGTGTAGCGAAAGACGATGCGTTCGTCGCTTTGGAGTTCGGCGAGCGTCTCATCGTCGCAGACATAGTTGCCTTCGGCGTGGGCGATGGGCAGATGCAGGATGCTCCCCTTCTGCAACTCGGAGGTGAAAGGAGTGTCGGCGGTTTCGACGCGGACGTGAACATAATCGCAGATGAAATGGAGTTCACGATTGCGTATGAGCGCGCCGGGAAGAAGTCCGGCTTCGCAGAGGATTTGAAAGCCGTTGCAGATGCCGAGCACGAAACGACCTGACGCCGCAAATTCCCTGACCGAATTCATGACGGGCGAAAATCTAGCGAGTGCGCCCGCGCGCAGGTAGTCACCGTAGGAAAAACCGCCGGGGATAATCACTGCGTCGTAGGTGCTTAAATCCGTGTCTTGATGCCAGATGAAATCGACTGGCTGTCCGACGTGCTTCGAGATGACGTGATAAGCATCGTGGTCGCAATTGGAACCGGGAAAAACTATGACGCCGAATTTCATGCCTCGCTAATCTCCACACTAAAATCTTCAATCACGGGATTGGACAACACCTCGCGCGCCATGCGCTCCGCGGTTTCGCGCGCCGCCGCACTGTCGAGCGCCGAGTCGAGCGCAATCTCGAAATATTTCCCCTGTCGCACGTCGGCGATGCCGTGATAACCGAGAAGTTCGACTGAATGTTGTATGGCCTTGCCTTGCGGGTCGAGCACGCCCGACTTCAATGTGACGTAAACTTTGGCTTTCATCAAAACCTCTGCTTCTTCAAATGGTTGATTAAGAATATTGCTTTCACGTCGTTAATAACATAAGATGCCGCGCCGTCAGACCTTCATTTTCGCATGCCCGTGAAGCTCCGTGTATTTCAATTTTATGACGCACCCGACGGAAGTTGAAAATGGCCGACCGCGCCGCATCTCAACTCTACGGAAATGCCAACCAACGACCTCTTAACTTTAACTTCGTCTCTTTTAGACGAAAAGGAGAAGAATTCCCAACATGCAAAATCCTCCACCTAATCAACCCGGCTATTCCGGCGCGCCCTACGGTTCGCCGTCCGGCGGCGGAGCAAACGAAAAATCAAGCACTGGCCTCGACGCCAACGTCGCCGCACTGCTCTGCTATCTCTTGACGTGGATTACCGGACTCATCTTTTACCTCATCGAAAAGGACAGTCGCTACGTTCGTTATCACGCGATGCAGGCCATCCTGCTCGGTGCCGCATTCTTCGTCCTCGGCATCGCCATCAATATCTTCCTCGGCATCGTCGCGGCCATCTCCGGGCTGCTGGCGACGCTCCTCGGCCTGCTCTGGATGGTCGTCTGCATCGGCTTCATCATCCTGTGGGTCTTGTGCCTTGTCAAAGCCTATCAAGGACAGACCTTCAAACTGCCCATCATCGGCGACATGGCTGCCAACATCGTCAACAAATAAAACCCGGCACATCGTGAATCGTAAATCGTGAATGGATAAAACAATTTCCGTTCACGATTTACTTTTTATGACCGATGCATCCTTCCCTAAGCGTCTCTACGCTCCGTCAAATTTCTTCTGAAAATCTTCAACGTCTTGCTCGCTGGTGGTTTACGTTTGCTCGGAATTATTCTCGTCGTCGAAGACGCGTGCGAAAACCGCATCGACGTTGCGTAGATAGGTATCGAGCGAGAAGACGCGTTCGACGGCTTCCGCAGGGAGATGCTGCCGGATGTCCGTGTCTGCGAGCACGCGCGTGCGAAAATCGCCGCCCTCGTCCCAAGTCTTCATCGCGTTGCGCTGCACCCATTCGTACGCCGTCTCGCGCGAGACGCCGCTCTGCGCGAGCGCGAGCAGGAGTTGACCGCTAAAGACGAGTCCGCGCGTCAGATGCAAATTCTCAAGCATCCGTTCGGGATAGACGACCAAATTCTCAATCAACGACGTGGCTTTGGCGAGCATGTAGTCGAGCGCGATGGACGAATCTGGAAGGACGACGCGCTCGGCTGACGAATGCGAAATGTCGCGTTCGTGCCAGAGCGCGACGGATTCGAGTCCGGCCAACGCATGCCCGCGCACCACTCGCGCCATGCCGCAGATGCGTTCCGATAAAATCGGATTACGTTTGTGCGGCATCGCCGACGAACCCTTCTGCCCCGCGCGAAAACGTTCCTGTGCTTCGCGCACCTCCGTCCTCTGCCAGTGACGAATCTGCAAAGCAAACTTGTCGAGCGACGAGGCGATGATGGCAAGCGTCGTCAAGTATTCGGCGTAGATGTCGCGTTGGATAATTTGCGTCGAGACGGGCGCAGCCCGGAGTCCGAGACGCGCGCAAACTCTCTCCTCAACCACGGGGTCGAGATGCGCGAACGCGCCGACCGCGCCGCTGATTTTGCCGACGGCGACCGCCTCGCGTGCGCGTACGAGTCGCGTGCGGTTGCGCCGCATCTCGTCGTACCAGAGCGCGAAGGTGAGGCCGAAGGATGTCGGCTCGGCGTGGACGCCGTGCGTGCGCCCGATTTGCGGCGTTCGTTTGAACTCATGCGCGCGGCGTCGGAGCACCGACGCGAGCGCGTCAACTCTTCCGAGCAGCAATTCGCACGCATCGCGCAGCAGCAGCGCATTGGCCGTGTCAACCACGTCGGACGAAGTGAGACCGTAATGCACGAAGCGCGACGCCTCGCCGATGTTCTCCGCCAGCGCGGTCGTAAACGCGATGACATCGTGGTCGGTTGTCTTCTCAATCTCGTTGATGCGCTCGACGGTGAAGCGTGCGCGCGTCTTGATTTGCACAAGCGCCTCGCGCGGAATGACGCCCATCTCGGCGTGTACTTCGCACACGGCGATTTCCACGTCGAGCCACTTCTGAAACTTATTCTGCTCCGACCAGAGCGCGCCCATTTCGGGCAAGGTGTAACGTGTAATCATCTCGAAATTATTGATTCATCGACGCATTGATTCATTTCTTCATTGTGTCAATGAGCCGATGAATCAATGAATGAATTCTGACAGTTCATTACTCATCACTGTTTTAAGGCGTCTGAACTGACGAAATATTTGGCGAGCAACCAGCGTCCGTCGCGTTCGACGAACGTGAAGCTTTCCATGCCATTGCCGCGCTCGAAATCGGTTTCGTAGGTGATGATGAGGACGTGGCCGGAGAGGTCGCCGCCGCTCGCGTTTTGGCTGTCGCGTCCGGTGTGGAAGTTGCGGCTCTCGACTCTGCCGAGACGCGTGCGTAACTGTTCGAGCGTCGCGCGTGTCTCTTCGGGCGTTGTCGTCTGTCGCCATTCTTCCGCCGCTTCGTCGTAGATTTTCTGGAAGCGCCCTCCGGCGATGTCCTCCGTGATGCGGTCAACCGCCTCTTGCACGCCCGACGGTACGCCGCTCTGTCGCGGGTCGATGTTGCACGCCGCGCTGACGACGAACAACAGCAGCGCGATGAAAGTCAACGACCAAGACTTCCGCGTCGGAGGAAGATGCGGCGAGGAAGACGGCGTTGGCGTTGCATGATTTGTGTTGCCTGTCGTCATCGTTGGCGTTCTTAAAATTCAAACTTAAAATTCAATCCACGGCGTCGGCTCTTTGGCGAAAGAGAGCGTGATTTGAGTGTCCGTCTGAAAGAGCGAGCCGCGTTCCTGAAGCGCGATTTCAGCGGAGAGTTTGGCGACGTAAGGGTTGTTGGCGCGTTGCGAGAGATGCGCGAGCACGATGTGTGTCGCACCGCCGTCGTAATCGGTGGCGAGCCAGTTGGCAACATCTTCGTTGGAGAGATGCCCCGTGCGCGAAAGGATGCGCTGCTTCAATTCCCACGGGTAGACGCTGCACGCCTTGAGCATGTCGCGGCTGTGATTCGACTCGATGACGATGGCCGCGCAACCGCGCAGGCGTTCGTTGACGAGCGTCGTGATGTGGCCGAAGTCCATCAGGGTCGCAACGCGGACGCCGTTGTGCGTCGCTGTGAAACCGAAGTTGTCGGCGGCGTCGTGCGGGATAGTGAAGGGATGAAAATCAATCTCGCCGATGCGGAAATCGTGGCTCGAAGAAATCTCTTCGGTGCGGTCGCGTAAGGTGTCGGCGCGTCGGCGCGGCTCGTCGGAAGGTGCGCCATGTTCGCGCTCGCGGATGTAAGCCTCACGCGTCTCGCCGGAGATGTAGACGGGACACTTCAAATTCTTCAACAGCACGCGGAGGCCGCCCGCGTGGTCGCCGTGCTCATGCGTGATGATAACGCCGTCGAGCCGCGCCATGTCTTCACCGACGAGCGCCATGCGTCGTGCCGTCTCACGCGCGCTCAAGCCCGCATCGACGAGCACACGCGTCTCACCCGCGCAGATTAAAAGCGCATTGCCGCTCGAACCGCTACCTAAAACCGTTAGTCGCATCCCGTCTCTGTCCGCATTTGGTGAACGGTAAATGGCGAATGGAAAGAACACGTTTTATTCATTTACCATTTACTATTGACCATTCACTTGTGATTCACCATTTACCGTCTTCAAATTTCCAGCCGTGCGCGGTCGATGTGAAAGCCGTTCAGGTCGCCGAGCGCGCCGACGGCGAGCGCATCGGCGGTGAAATACTCCTGCGCGATGCGTTGCACGTCTTCGGGCGTGACGGCTTCGATGCGACGAATAATCTCATCGGGCGCGATGCGTTCGCCGTGTACCATCTCCTGTCGCGCCAGCGTTCCGGCGCGTGCGCTCGACGATTCGAGGCCGAGCAGGATGGAGGCGACCGATTGGTCTTTGACTAGTTGGAGTTCGTCTTGACTGACGCTCTCGCGCAAGCAGCGACCGAGTTCCGCGAGCGAGAGGTCGAGCACTTCGTCGAGTTGTTCGGGTGAGGTTCCGGCGTAGATTTGAAAGACGCCTGCATCGGTAAAGGTGCTCGCCGCCGCGCCGACCGAATAAGCGAGGCCGCGTTCCTCGCGCACAGACTGCCAGAGACGGCTCGACGTGCCGCCGCCGATGATGGAACCCAGAAGGCTCGCCGCATAACGGTCACGGCTGCGCGCCGAAGGCCACGGCGAAGCCAGAATCAGGTGCGCCTGTTCGAGTTCCTTTTTGCGTTGAATCAGAATCGGCGCGGCGGGCGTCGGCGCAAACGCATCGCCTTCGAGCACTAGCCCGTCGTGGGTTTCGTGGCTCGCAAAGGCGCGTTCGGCGAGTTCGACAAGCTCCTCATGCCGGACGTTTCCAGCAGCGGCGATGACGAGATTATGCGGCGCATAGGCGTGCGCGTGAAAATGCGCGGTACGTCGTTGGTCGAAGGATGAAACGGTTTCGGGTGTGCCTTCGATGGGTCGTCCGAGAGAATGGCCGGGGAAATACGCGGCGACAAACAACTCCGAGAGTAGTTCGTCGGGCGTGTCTTCGACCATCTTCATCTCTTCGATGATGACCTTCTGCTCGCGCTCTAAATCCTCTTCGTCGAAACGCGGGTCGAGCAGCATGTCTGCGAGTAGGTCGAACGCCTGCGGGAGCGCCGTGTCCACTACTTTGAGCGCGAATCCGGTGAGTTCGTGCGAGGTGTAGGCGTCGAAGTTGCCGCCCAGACGGTCTGATTCGATGGCGATGTCGAGCGCGGTGCGTCGGCGCGTGCCCTTGAAGACGGCGTGTTCGATGAAGTGGCAGATGCCGTTCATCTGCGGCGATTCGTGGCGCGAACCACGCCGAATCCAGATGCCGAAAGTGACGGAGCGAAGCCCCGGCATCTGCTCGGTTAAGACGACTGCCCCATTGCTAAGTCTTGTGGTATGAACGTCTTGAGTCATTCCCTGTCGATGCTTTGGTTGCGACGCACGGTTGGCCTGAGAAGTATTTTGCAGCACTCGGCATCGTAACATGCCGGAGAAACGGCGGGCAAACTGCGGCTACGTTGCTTAATGAACGACCCTGTACCACGCGAAACACAAAGCACCTGAGCGACGATATAGAATATGCCGCTCCGGTGCTCTCCTTCAACATCGGCCTCTGCTTACGTCGAACTAATATTAAATTATAAAAGGCTGGCTGAAAAATAGAGGCGAGGAATTCAATAAAATGAGGATTTTACGGCGTATTTAGGAGGAAAAAAGAAAAATGGCGCGTCTGAGTCCGCTAAAACCTGACGCGCCATGTCTGAATGCTCCGCTTTGTGCGCGAAGCCTCTATGTATAGAGACTGTAATTTCTCCGTTTTTGAAAAAAATATTTTCGCAGTCTATCAACCAATGCTTTGCTTTAGGCGCCAACGCCTCCGTCGAGACTGAATTATTAACCCCTTCAAAAAAAACATTTTGCCTCTTTCTGAAGGACGACAGCGCCTTCCTAAACGGTACTTTTCTATCATAAAAAACTTCTTGATTTACTTCAGAATGAGAGTACCATAATCGCGACATTGCACGTTGAGTCCGCTAAATACCTGGCGCGCTATGTCTGAATGCTTCGCTCTTGAGCGCGAGGTCTTTCTGTATTTACAGATTGGCCTCGTTGCTCAACAAGGTTTGGCTTAACCTCAAGACTTGGAGGGAGCAAAGGCCATGGTTCTCTTAACGCGTAGTCTTGAGCTTGCACTCCGCTTCGTTATCATGAGTGGCCTTGCCGGCCTAGCTTTGCAGTTGCAGCACGGACGATTGCATGACGCAATCCTGCACACAGTGGTTGCAAGCGTGTGTATCGTCCTTCTGGCAGCCGCAAGCCATGTAGCGAAGAAACTGCTTAGCAAAGACAAGGACGACAAAGACTAAGCCAACTTCCTGCGCTGTGGGCACCGGGTTGTCCACAGCGCAGCTTATCTTGACTGTCGAGGTAACACGATTTTGGCAAGTACAGCAGAAAAGGCAATGTTGGAAGATGTCGATGAAGCTGCGTCTAACCAGAGGAAATTCTGGGAAGCAACCATCGAACAGCATTACCATGATTTAGTGAAGAATTGCCTTAAGCTAACTGGAAATCAAGATACGGCAGAAGATATAGCTCAAGAGACTATCTATCGAGTCCTTAATCGGCGAACGCCTGTGACGGTTAAATCCCCATTAGCCTATCTCTGTGTTGTGGCGAGGAATATCTTTTATGACAGGCGGAAAAAAAACCCCCTCCACGACTACGTAAGTATTCAAGACGAACAGAATGACAGCTTGCGTGCACAAATTGTCGATAACTCAATGAGTGAGGACATACTTAGCCGTCTCTATTATGAGGAACTCCTCGCGTCGTTACCATTGCACACTATACTAGGAGATTTTAGTGAGTATAAGAGTAAATTGTTGCACATGGACGCTATAGATGAAATGACTCCGAAGGAGATAGCAGCCACGCTAGGCAAAGAGGTGAGTCAGGTCAGATACGATTTGCAATGCCTGTATGTGAAGATGCGCTATCGCGCCCGAACGATACTGAAGAATGGGAAGGGACGGCGGAATAGCCTTTGATTTGAGCGAGTAGTAGAGGTGTCACTTTGTTGTTCCGACGAAGCTTCCCTTGTCGGGTCGCGGATTTACGTTAATTTATATAACGCGCGGATTCCGTGTGTGATACGAAATCCTGTCGTTTCCTCCCTCCATTTTCATCCTTCACTTTCGTCGCCCGTTTAGGGAATTGAACCCGTGTGCCGTCGGAGGACGGGCAAACCGTCTGACCCTTTGCGCGCATCGAAGCGGATAGACGTGAACGAATTGCAAACAGGTTGCTTGACAGCGTTTGCAGAAATGGCGGAAAATGCAATCTTCGCTCAAGCGTAGGAAGGCCAGCGTCTCGGTCGGCTGACGCGCCGGAGACGGATAGGCCGTAAGTGATAAAACCTCGTACATCGCTCGAAGACCGCATCCAAACTGCGAAGGGGTTCGCTTGAGAGCACGCCGTCGGTGGTTGTGCACGCCTGGAGGTTTCAAAGTGATAAATCGAGCTAGTTGGCGCATGAGTCTGTGGGTACTCGCGACTGTGGTGCTCTGTCAGGCCAGCGCGGGCGTGCCTGACGCTTTTGCCGCCACGACGACGACAGGCGCGGCCAGCCGCAAGAGTTTCGGCACCGTGACCGGCACGGTACGCGATAGCAGCGGCAATCCACTGTCGGGCGCGCTCGTCACGCTTCTGCGCGACGGCGCGAATCAGGTCATCAGAGAGACGCGCAGCGCCGCTGACGGAAGTTTTGTGACGCGTGTTGCGCCGGGTCGTTATCTCCTGCGCGCCGTGGCCGAAGGTTTCACTCCCGCAACTTTTACCGCCGTTCAAATCAGTCCATCCGCCGAACTCGTCTACCGTTTCAACCTCGAACCCGCCGGACAGGGACGCACCGCCTCCGAGCAACGTCCAGACCGTAACGACCCGAAGTTTCGTTATCGCGCATCGCAGAGCCGTCGCTCGATTTTTCAGGCCGAAGGGGTTGAAGATGCGGTTATCGACGCGGTAGAAGTGGCTATGGAACAAGCCGAGGGCGTCGAAGAAACGTCGCGCGGCGAAGCGGAAGCGAGCACGCACGGCCGCACGCAGGGCGTCGTCGAAACCTACTACACAGCCGCGACCGACACCAACGCCGGAGGCGCGGGACTCAACTTCGCCTTTGCCAGCCCGGTCAGAAGCAACTTGGATTTCATCTTTGCCGGACAGTTCGGCACGCTTAATCGTTTGGAGACGACGGCACGATTGCGCGCGGGCGCGCGTCATCGCGTCAGCGCGACCGTGAGCGGCGCGCAGTTGCGCCTTGCGCCGCAGATGTCGCAGCCGACCGATACGACGCTCGGACAGTTTTCGACGCGGGCGGTTGATGAATGGATTGTGCGCGACGGCGTGGTGGTGGTGCTCGGTCTGGATTATTCGCGCTTCCTCGGCGCGAGTCAGGCCGACTCCTTTAGCCCGCGCTTCGGCATTCAGTTTGACGCCAACGCGCGCACACGCGTCCGGGCGGCCTACGCGCCGGGCGGCGACGAGTCGAGCGCGCAGAGCGTCGCCGTCTTCGAGGATGCTCCGGTCGTGTTTCGTGAACAGAGGAACACGCCGCTTGCGCTCGTCGATGGTCGCGCCGTGATGGAACGCAGTCGGCGTCTTGAGTTCGGCGTCGAACGCGTCTTGGACGACCATTCGAGCATCGAAGCGACCGCCTTTTTTGACACTACGGACGGGCGCGGCGTCGGGCTGTTCGCCACTTCCGCGAGCGCCTTCTCCGACGAAAACGGCGCATTGCTTTCGCGCATCGCCAATCAACAGGGCGCGGCGCGCGGCGTCAGAGTGGTTTACAAACGACGCATCGGCAGCAACGTCACGGCCTCCGCAGGCTACTCTTTCGGACGCGGGCAACAACTTTCGTCCGAAGGCTTCGACAATCCCGAAGCGGTTTTCAGCAACGGATTTTTCCAGACGGCGGCGGCGCAGGTCGATGCAGACTTGTTGGACGGCATGCGCGTGCGAACCGTCTTGCGTTTCTCGCCGCGCGCCGCAGTGTTTGCCATCGACCCCTTCGCCGGACGCCTCGCCGTCTACGACCCCAGTTTAAGTATTCTAGTGTCGCAGGAGTTGCCGAACTTCGGCCTGCCGTTTAGCGCCGAAGCCGTGCTCGACGCGCGCAATCTGCTCGACGTGCTTTCCAGCATCGAAGACGGCGAGAGCATTCTGACCGTCAACGCGGCTCGTCGCATGGTGCGCGGCGGCATCTCCGTCCGGTTTTAGAGATTAGTCATTCATCCAATTCTTCATTGAGCGAATGAAAAAATGAAGAAAAGGCCAATCGTTTCGCCAGCCCCGCCTCGCTTTCAGGTTTGAAAGACGAGCGCGGGGTTTTTGTCTTGAGCGGCGATTCTCTCCAAGATTTCGGATTAATACAAAATATTGGATGGGTTTTAACACAACTCTGCGACGAAAACGGCGTGTAATCCGGCATGCACGCGCACGGAAACTCGCTGGATGAGAAGACGATGCGCGCCGACGTTGAACGAACGGTGCGCGGCGTGTGCGGGCGAGATTTTCGGCGTCGATATTGGAACATCAATTGCTTTTGATTTATTGGTTTAAGGTAAGTCTCACAAAGACCAGAGGAGCGTGGCCGGAGCGGTGAAAGAGTCAGGGCTGACAACGCGAACGTGGGTGCTGCTCGTTTCGGCGGCGCTCTTGGTCGTTGCAGGCACGCTCAACTTCGCGCAGCGACTCACACACCGCCCGCCGCCGACCGATGGAGTTTACTGGGAGCAAACCGCGCAAGGGTTGGTGGCGCGCTCGGTCGAGCATGATGCGGCGGCTGGACGTGCGGGCGTCTTCGGTATTCAAGAGGGCGACCGTCTGGTCGGCATCAGCCTCGACGAAAAGAACTACGACGAAGTAGCGACGGCGACCGACGTGCAGGTCTATCTGGAAATGGCGGGCGTCGGCGGTCGTCTGGAATACGTCATCGCGCGTCCGTTTCCCGACGAGACACGCGTCTATCAAATTCCGATTGAAAATCTCACGGCGATTCAAAATCTGACGACGCGCGACCTGTACGTCAATCTCGTCGGCATCGTCTATCTTCTCGTCGGCTTCTTCGTCCTTTTCAAACAGGGCGAACGCGCGCCCTTCGTCATTCATTTCTCGACGCTCTGCCTCGCCGCCTTCGTCTTCCATTTCTACAAGGCCTACGGCGCATACGAAGACCTCGACCTCGCCGTCGAATTTCTCGACAGCGCCGCGCTCGCGCTCTTTGCGCCGCTCTTTCTCCATTTCTGCGCCATCTATCCGGTGCGTTATCGTCTCGCGGAGCGACGGCGTTGGCTGGCCGCGTTGCTCTACGTCCCTGCCGGGTCGATGATTGCGCTCAAAGCGTTGTTCGACTTCTTCACGCCTCTGCGTCTGCGCTTTCCCGAAAACTTTCCGGCGTGGCTCTGGCAAGCGGAAGTCGTCTGTATCACGTTGGCGCTCTCGTTGGGCGCATACTTGCTGGTGCGTCGTTTCTGGAAGAGCGAATCGGCTGTGGTGCGGCAGCAGTTGAAGTGGGTCGTGTGGGGTTCGGCACTTGCCATTACGCCGTTTACGTTGCTCTACGCGCTCGGCTACGTGTTCGGCACAGGCGCGATGAGCGGCTTCGTCTCACCTGCGACCGAACGCTGGCTCACGGATGCCGCCATCCTCCCGCTCGTTCTCATCCCGCTCACTTTCGGCAACTCCGTCGTGCGTTATCGACTGATGGATGTTGACATGGTGGTGCGACGCACGGCGGTCTACGCGCTCACGACGCTCGCCATCGCGCTCGGCATCGGCGCGGTCGTCTACGTCGCCGGACTCGTCGCGCTCGGCGGTCAAACCGTCGCTCCCGGCGAAGTGACGATGCGCGTCGTGGTCGCCGTCTTCGCCATGTCGGTGATTGTGATGACCGCCGCGCCGCTCAAGAATTTCTTGCAGGAACAGATTGACCGCTTCTTCTACGGCGAACGCTACGACCTCCGCCACGGACTCCTCGACTTCGGTCGCACGCTCTCGGCCACCACCGCGCTCGACCCGCTCTTGAATGCGCTCGTCAGCCGCTTGCAGCAAGTGCTCGGCGTCGAACGCATCGCCATCTTCATCGAAGACTCACGACTCAAGACGGGCTACCACGTCGCGCGCACCGCCGGACTGACAGGCGAAGTGATTGTGCCACCCGACTTCCGCGAGATGATTCGCGCGCGTTCGGCGCAGACCGGAATCGTCCGCGCAGACGACATCGACCTTCAACCGGAAACCACCAATTTCGTCCGTCGCGCGCTTCACTACTACGTGCCCTGCGTCGTGCGCGGGCGCATGGTCGCCGTCATCGGTCTTGGGCGTTCGACGGGTGGCGCACTTCTCTCGTCGGAAGATTTAGAAATCCTCCGCACCGTCTCCGGCTACGTCGCCGTGGCGATTGAAAACAGTCTCCTCTATCAGGAGCAACGCGAACGCGCCACCGAACTCGAACACCTCAAAGAGTTCAATGAATCAATCGTTGAGTCCATCAACGTCGGGCTGATTGCCGTGGACACGGAAGGACGCGTGACGGGTTGTAATTCCGCGCTCGAAGAGATGCTCGGCGTCGAGCGCGACGAGGCGGCGGGTCATCACGTCGAAGATTTGTTCGCCGAAGATTTCGCCGAAACGCTCCGTCAAGTGCTCGGCGACGCGGGCTGGCAACTATCCGAACTCCGACACATCTATAAACTCCACACGGCGACGCGCAACAACCGCCCGCTCATTCTCAACATCGCGCTCGCGCCGCTTCGCCGCGCCGAATCTTCGTCGCAGACGGGCGCGCTCGTCGTGCTCGAAGACGTGACGGCGCGCGTGCGTCTGGAAGAACAGTTGCAGCAGCGCGAAAAGTTGTCGTCAATCGGACTACTCGCCGCCGGAGTCGCGCACGAAATCAACACGCCGCTCACAGGCGTTTCGAGCTACACGCAGATGCTTCTCGGCATGATTGCCGACAAAGACCCGAAGCACGCGCTGCTCGAAAAGATTCGACGACAGGCCGACCGAGCCACCGGCATTGTCAACAATCTGCTCAACTTCTCGCGCACCGGAAGCGTCGCCGAACTGACGGAAGTGGATGTCAATCGCGTGCTCGACGACACGCTCCAACTGCTCGAACCGCAACTACGTCAGAGCCAAATCACCATCGAGCGCGTCTACAACGAGGAGCTTCCGCGCGCCTTCGGCAACGCCGGAAAGCTGCAACAGGTCTTCACCAATCTCCTGCTCAACGCACGCGACGCCATCCCCGACGGCGGACAGATTACGCTCCGTACCACGACAGGCGCCGAAGACGACTCCATCAGCATCGAGATTGCCGACACGGGCATCGGCATCGCGCCCGAAAACGTCGCGCGCATCTACGACCCGTTCTTCACGACCAAAGGCGTCGGGCGCGGCACTGGCCTCGGCCTCGCCGTCACCTACGGCATCGTGCAGGAGCATTCCGGCCACCTCAACGTCCAGAGCGCGCCCGGCAAAGGCACGACCTTCCGCATCACACTCCCCACCGCTCAGGCACGCACGCGCCTCCAAGCCGCCAGCGACTAACTGCTCGCGCGAAACAACGGAAACGGAGAAAAGCCACCGACGCACACAACGTCAACGACCGACGAAAAGCGAAAGGCGCGTTGAATCTATGATTCAACGCGCCTTTGATTTCATCCCTCATTCCTTACGACTCCTGCCAGCGAAAGCGTTCGCCGTCGCGTCCCTCCCACGGGTTGCCGCGCATGTGATAGCCGCCCTCTTCCCAGAAGCCCGCCTCGTCCTCCGCGAGAAAGCGTATGCCCTTAATCCACTTCGCAGACTTCCACGCGTAGAGTTGCGGAACAATCAGACGCACTGGCCCGCCGTGTTCCGGCGCGATAGGCTCGCCGTCGTGCGACCACGCGAACAACGCATCTTCCGCGAGAAAGTATTCGATGGGAATGTTGGTTGTCCAACCGAAGTCATAAGCCTCGGCCACTACAAACTTCGCTTCCGGCTTCACGCCCGCGAGACGCGCCACCTCGCGCGCCTGCACGCCGCTCCACACGTTGTCCAGACGCGACCAACGCGTCACGCAATGAAAATCCGCATAGACCTTGACGCTCGGTAGTTGCAGGAATTCGTCCAGCGACCACTTCAAAGGTCGCTCCACCAATCCTCCGACTTCAAACTCCCACCGCTCAAGGTCAACGTCCGGCGTCCCGTGCGCGTCCAGCACAGGCCACTTGCGCGTCCGCGTCTGTCCCGGCGGCATACGGTTTTCGCGCCGCGTGTCGGGGCTGACAATTACCTCCGCCTCATCAACTTCCTCCACACGTCGCGGCTCACCCTTCTGATACTTCGCGTCCCTCATCAAGTTACTCAGAAAACTCATCGCAAACCTCAAACTCGTAAATGGTAAATCGTGAATGGTAAATGGATAAAAGCAGTTCTTTCTATTTACCCTTGACCATTTACTATTTACCTTCTTTTGTCTGTCTTTCGGCCAGTCGCATCAACTCTTCCGGCATCCATTTGCTGACGCCTTTTTCGGTCGAACCGCGTATGCCGACGGTGCGGTCGTGCCATTCGTCAGCCGTGCCCTGTGCGCCGCGCTCGCGCTCGTAACGGTCGGTCTGCTCAAGGCTCAGCGCGATGCCTTTAATGATTTCGTTCCAGTCTTCCATCTGAATCCCGCGCCGCACCAGCGACAAGCCCGCCGACCAATCTTCTTCGGGCGCACGCGAATCCTGTTCGGGGATGGTCAGATTGTAGAGCGGCGGAAAGGCCGCGCCGCGATATTCATCGACGAGTCGTTTCCGCAAATCCTTCAAAGGCATTTCGGGATTCTCGCGTCGCACGGCCTGTGCGCGACGGAAAATATCGGCGACGCTCGCCGCGTTTTTTTCTTTAGACATCGGTCGGCATTCCTCTCTCGCTACGGATTTCTTGTGTGGTGTCTGCCAAGTAATTTATACCAACTAGCGTCGCCATGCCTACTCACGAACGACGACGCCGGAGCGCACGACCGATGCGACCGACGATGCCGCCACCTCGCACATCTGCGAGCACGACGTGCGCCGTGTTGCGTCCAGACGCGCCGAAGACGCCGCCGCCCGGATGCGTCGAGGCTCCGGTCAGGTAAAGATTTTCGATGGGCGTTCGGTAGGTCGCGAGTTCGGGCAGAGGTCGATAGAGAAACATCTGGTCGAGTTCCATCTCGACGTGCATGACGTTGCCGCGCAGGAGTCCGAGGCGTCGTTCGAGGTCGAGCGGCGTCTGGATGAAACGTTCCATGATAGAGGCGCGCACGTTCGGCGCGTAAGCGTTCACCGCGTCAATCAACTTGTCGGCCTCGCGTTCTCGAATCTCATCCCACGACGCGCCGCCCGCGAGTTCATACGGATAATATTGTCCCCAGATGAAAAGCGTGTGGCGGCCTGCGGGCGCGATGGTCGGGTCAACCGCTGAAAACGTCATGGCGAGCGCCGCCGGATGCTCGGAGGGGCGACCGTTTAAGTAGTCGCCGTAGGCGGCATCGAGGTATGCGAGCGACGGGCAGAGCAGTTGCAAGCCCTGATGACACGCGCTCGCCTCGCCGCCCGAAGGCGCAGCCGTGTAGTCCGGCAACTCCGACACGGCGCAACGCACAATCATCCCGAAACCGTTGCCGACGCGCACCGCGCGGACGCGCGCCGCCAATCCGTCGGGCAAGTTTTCTGCGCCGACGAGTTTCAGGAAAGTTGTCTGGACGTGTGCGTTCGAGACGATGCGCCGAGCCTCTATGCGTTCGCCGCCCGCGAGATGAACGGCGCGTGCGCCTCTGCCGTCACCTCTGCCGCCGCCGCCGACTTCGATGCGTTCGACCTCCGCCGAGAGACGCACCTCGCCGCCGTGATGTTCGAGACAACGCGCGAGCGCCTGCGTCAACGCGCCCGAACCGCCGCGCGGACGTTTGACGCCGCTCCTGTGAATCATCGAATGCCAGCCGAGAAAATCTCCCGTCGCGGCGGCACCGGGCGGCGGCCCCGACTGCGCCGCCAGCCATACCATCGCCGCACGCAAGGATTCGTGTTCAAACGTCTCGCGCGCCAGCGCGCCGTAACTCGTAAAGAGTTTGCGCGTCATTTCCAGTGGATTCGTCTTCTCTTTGGTGCGACGAAAAATCATGTGGCGACCGAGATTCGCGAGCGTCGGCGGCTTCATGAAAGCCTCGAAGACGCCTTCGTTAATCGCGCCCCACTCGCGTACGAAACGACGGTAGTTGTCCGCGTCCGGCGGGCTGATACGCGCAATCGACTCGCAGGTTCGTTCCACGTCGCGCCAGAAATAGATAGCTTGTCCGTCGGCGGTGGGCGCGAAGGCGAAGGGGTCGCAGTCGATGTATTCGAGTCCGAAACGTTCGAGTTCGAGTTCGCCGAGGACGGGCGTGAGGTGAATCATGATGTGCGCGCTTGAGCCGACATCAATCTTGTAGCCGGGAATCAAATCGTCTTCGGTGCAGACCGCGCCGCCGACGATGTGCCGACGCTCAAGCACGACGACGCTCAAACCCGCCTTCGCCAAGTAGCACGCGCAGATGAGTCCGTTGTGGCCGCCGCCGACCACCGCCACGTCGTAAATTTTTTCTTCGTTCATCGTGGCCGCGCGCCTTGCATTAGAGGGGATTCGCTTGCATCATCAGGCTTGCTATAAATCAAAATCAACAAGGGGACATCCGTAAAGGATGTAATAAATGTGTCTGACATTATCTCTGTAGAGCCGTCGGAGATACACTCCGATAAACCTGCGGGCAAGCCCGTCTGTTTTGTCTGCGGGCGCGAATCTTCGGACGGACTCGTCGCGTTCACGTCCGTGCCGGAGGAGTTGCAGCCCATCATCGCGGCCAACGCTTTAGGCGGCGCGCTCGTCTCGGCGGTCTGCCCGCGTTGCCTCCAACTCTTCGAGCGTGCGCGCGTGCAACTCTCCGCCGACGCCGCCGTCTTTCAACAGGGCGGACTCGTCTTGCCGACGCCGCTTCGCATGGATGCCGACAACCGTTTCACAGGGCGCGGCGTCGCCATCGCTTTTCTCGATTCCGGTTTCTACGCGCATCCCGATTTGACGACGCCCACCAACCGCATCCTCGCATATCACAACATCGTCCCCGGCGGCGCATCAACTCTGGAAACGACCGACCCGGCGAGTTGGCACGGCATGATGACTTCGGTCGTCGCCGCAGGCAACGGCTCTCTGTCGAGCGGCTTTTATCGCAGCATCGCGCCCGGCGCGAATCTCGTACTCGTTAAGGTCAGCAAGTCCGGGCGCATCACCGAGCGAGAGATTCAGACCGGGCTCGAATGGGTTTTGGAACATCGCGACGAATACAAAATCCGCATCGTCAACATCTCTGCGGGCGGCGACTTCGACGAGTCGTATCTCACGAACGAGCTTTCGCAGGCGGTGGAGCGCGCCGTCAGAGAAGGCTTGATTGTGGTCTGCGCGGCGGGCAATGCAGGGATGCACCCCGGTCATCCCGTCTTGCCTCCGGCGAGTGCGCCGTCGTGCATCGCCGTCGGCGGACTCGACGACCAGAACTCGCTCGACCGCGCACGTCGCGGCATGTATCGTTCGTCCTATGGCCCCACCGTCGATGGCTTGCAGAAGCCTGAAGTGATTGCGCCCGGCATCTGGGTTCCCGCGCCCATCCTGCCGCACACACCCACCGCCGCCGAAGCCGAACTCTACGCCAAACTTGACCGCGCGCCCGACGAACAGTTGCGCCACATCATCGAAGAACACGCTGACACCGACAAAGACCTCTACGAAGCGCGCGACCTCCATACGCCACTCCTGCGCCATTTGATAACCATCAAACTCCACGAAGGCGACGTTATCAGCGAGCATTACAAGTACGTCGATGGCACTTCGTTTGCCGCGCCGATTGTTTCATCCATCATCGCCTGCATGCTCGAAGCCAATCCCGAACTGACGCCGCAACGCGTCAAGCGCATTCTCATCGACACGGCGGAACGCCTCCCCTCAATTGAAATCGACCGACAGGGTTGGGGCGTCGTCTCGCCCCGCCGCGCCATCGAATACGCGCTCGCACTCCGCCCCGTGCTCGACGCTGCCACTTCCAGTCAATCCCCGAACACGAATAATTCAGCAGGGTGGTCAGGATGAAGCGAATTAAAAAGGTAAAATGCAAAACGAAAAAACAACGACGCTTCGGAGTCGTCTGCTACTTTTTGCCTTTTACCTTTTTAATTTTCATTTCCATCATCCCGTCTCTCCCGTTAAATTTTCCTATGCGAATCTCTGGCTAGACATGCGCGCGGGGCGTATGCCACAATCCTCCGCAACAATTTTTCAGCTAATCAAATCAAAAAATCAGAGTGAGGAACGTTATGGCAGAAAATGAAAATTCGTCCGCCGCGACGCCTGAGACGACTGGCGTCGAAGCGGATGCCGGAAACACTTCGGAGACCGGCAGCACGTCGCAAGCCGCCGACGCCGCATCGGTGTCAAGCGACTCCACGACGGACGCGGGCGGCGCAACAGCGACGAGCGGCGACGCATCTGAGACGGGCGACGGCGGCATACAAGGTGGCGGCGATGAGACAACCGCCGAGACTCCAATCGCCGAGACGAGCACCGAGGAGATTACTTATCACGCCGTTGAGAAGGATGGTAATGTGACGGCCATCTGGGAGATGCAGGGACGCAAACACCTTCGCACGATTGACCCGCGCTCACGTCAGGGACAAGAAATCCTACGCCTCTACACCGCCGAACACCCCGACGAAGCGGGCGCACACGCCGCCACCGAAAATGCCTGAAATCAGTAAATGGTAAATAGTAAATGGTGAATGGAAACTGCTTTATCCATTTACCATTAACTATTTACTATTGACGACGTTCTGCGGTTCTCCACGGACGAAGGCTTCGAGATTGTCGATGAGTTGATTGGCGAGAGCTTGCATGGCTTCGAGACTTGCCCAGGCGATGTGCGGCGTCACAATCAGGTTCGGCAGTTGAAGTTCGAGCAGAGGATGGCGGACGCCTCCCGCCCCGACGCGCGGCGGTTCGCTTGAGAGAACATCAATGCCCGCGCCGCCAATCTCGCCGCCGAGCAACGCCGACGCCAACGCCTCTTCATCCACCACCCCGCCCCGCGCACAATTAATCAACAACGCATCCGAACGCATCAATGCGAGTTCTTCGCGTCCAATCATGTGTCGCGTCTCTTGGTTGAGCGGCGCGTGAAGCGTCACGATGTCGCTGCGTCTGAGCACTTCGACGAAGGGCGTGCGCCCCGCGCGTGTCGCGTGCGCGCCTTTGTGTTCCGCGATGAGCGTGTCCATACCGAAGGCGCGCGACAGATTTTCGACCGCTCGACCGAGCGAACCATAACCGATGATGCCGAGCGTGCTTCCCTGTAGGTCACGCATGGGATGCGTGAGCAGGCAGAAATGTGGCGCGCGTTCCCATGCGCCGTCGCGCACGTCCTCGCGGTATGCGAATAGGTTGCGACGCAAGGCGAGGATGAGCATCAAGACGTGTTCGGGGACGCTGCGGCGCGCGTAGCCGCGCACGTTCGAGACGGGGATGCCGCGACGACGGCAGTATTCGAGGTCAACGTTGTCCGTCCCCGTGGCGGCGATGGCGACGAAGCGAAGCGACGGCAACTGCACAAGTTCCGTTTCACGGAGACGCACTTTATTGACGATGGCGATGTCGGCATCGCGCAAACGCTCGACCACATCCGAAGCGGATTCGGTCTGCCCGTATTCGCGCCATTCGTGCGCGAAGCGCGGGCGTCTCACGTCGGCGCGGAGCGCGTCGCGGTCGAGGAAAACGATGCGGACGGGTGCGCTTGTTTCGGTCATTGAGCGGAGAAGATTTTTGTTGTCGGGCGCAGAAATGTTTCCGTTGTCGGGCGGGAGTCGCTTGTCATGCTGAGAAAAATTGTGTCTGAAGAAATCCCCAGAGGATGACGGAGAAGCCGCCGACTTCCGCCGCGATGAGCGCGTACATGTACCACGTCGTTGTGAAGCTTCGTTTGGCGAAAATGTTGTCGGTGTCGTCCTTGAGTCCGTGCATGAAGTAGCCGGCGATGGTCGTCGTGAAGAAGACGAGGACGAGCACGGTCGCCCCGACCTGCACGCGTTCGGAGTAGGGACTGTATTCGAGCAGTCGCGCCATGACGAGCGCGGCGAAGCCGTAGAGCAACGCCGAGCGATGCGCGATGTCGATATACACGGGCGCACGATGCTCCGCGCTCGTCATAATCCGTCGATACTTGACGATGCCGAACAGCATGCCTGTCAGTAAGTAGACGCCCGACGCGGCGAGACTGATTTTAACCGCCAGATTCATCTTCGCCTCCCGACCATTCAATCAATCCACACCGAGAGCGTATACTAGCATCACTTTCGTCGGAGCGGACAGACCCATGAATCTCTCGACGCGATTCCTTCAAGGCATGAAACCGACGGCTCGATTATTTCTGACGCTTCTCTGCCTCGCCGCGCTCGTCGCATGTGGCGGCACCCGTTCGACTCGTACCGTCGCTTCTCAGAGCAGCGACGCACACGTCCGCGCCGTCGAACAGACAGACGGCGACACACCCGCCTCGTACAGTGGAAAAATGATTTACGTCATCGTCGCGCTCTGCGACAACGTGAATCAGGGCATCGTGCCCGTCCCCGCGAGTCTCGGCAACGGCGACTCGCCGCAGACGAATCTCTACTGGGGCGCGCGGTTCGGCGTCAAAACTTTCTTCAAGCGGAGCGGCGAGTGGCGGCTGGTCGCGGAAGTTCGTGAACCGCGCGCCCCGATTCTCGAAAGATTGATTTTCAAACACCGGAGCATGGACGCTTATCTCGTCGCGGATGCTTATCGCGGCGCGGCCATCAAACAGGCGACCGAAGATTTCCTCGCCGCCGCCGCCGGAGCGTCGCGCGAGACGGTCAAGGTCGAAGGCGCGTCGCTCGGTCTGAGCACGGGCGGCGAACGCCACATGGTCGCATACGTCGGTCACAACGGCTTGATGGATTTCAGTCTCGCAAACCCGCCGCCGAAAGGCGCAAGCGACACGCGACGCGATGCGGTGATTCTCGCCTGCGCGAGCAAAAACTACTTCGCCGCGCCGCTCAAACAGACGGGCGCGCATCCGCTTCTCTGGACGACTAACCTGATGGCTCCCGAAGCCTACGTCTTGAAGGCGGCGATTGACGGATGGCTGCTCGGAGAGGACGGGCAAAGCATTCACCTGCGCGCCGCGAAGGAATATCATGCCTACCAGAAGTGCGGTCTGAACGCTGCGCGCCGACTCTTCGCTAACGGTTGGTAACGACGCAATCCCGTCTCTCCAAACGCCGGGATACATCTCATCAACCAAACGCGCCCATGAACTACTTCACAAACGACGCCGCCGCCACACGCTACGCACGCGGTCGTCCATTTTTTCATCCACTCGTCGTCGCGCGAATCAGCAGTTTTCTCAACCTCCGCGCGCCGCTCCGACGCGCGCTCGACGTGGCCTGCGGCACAGGCCACTCCACCCTCGCCTTACAGCAACTCGCCGCCGGAGTCATTGGCACAGACGTTTCAGACGGGATGCTGCGCGAGGCGCGCGAAGCACAGCGGACGCGCGATGCGTCTTCGATTCTGTATGTCAAAGCGCCCGCCGAAAGTCTGCCCTTTGCCGACGCGTCCTTCGATTTAATCACCGTCTCAATGGCCTTTCACTGGTTCGACCGCGCACGTTTCTTAAGCGAAGCACACCGTCTGCTCCGCCCCGATGCATGGCTCGTCGTCTACAACAATTTCTTCTTCGGCACGATGCAGGAGAACCCCGAATTCGCGCACTGGCACCGCAACACCTACCTCGCGCGCTTCCCTTCGCCGCATCGCCATAGCCAACCACTCACACACGCAGCCGCCGCAGAGCACGGTTTTCGTCTCTCCGAACCGGAGAACTACACCAACGATGTCCGCTTTTCACTTGAAGAACTCGCTCACTATTTCACCACGCAGAGCAACATCATCGCCGCCCTCGAACAAGCCACAGAACCGCTCGACAGCATTCACGCATGGCTCGTATCCTCTCTCGCGCCACTCTTCCCCGCCCCAACTTGCACCTTCAACTTCGGCGGCTACATCTGGTACATGCAAAAAGCGCAGTAGACAGTAGAGAGTAACCAGTAGAAAGATGTGTGTTGTTCTACTGGCTACTGACTACTGTCTACTGTTTTCATCGTAAGAGTGGGACGAGGAGGCGGACGAGTGCCACGATGACGAAGACGCCAACGATGTCGAGGAGGATGCCGTAGCGCATCATGCGTGTCAGAGGGATGTAGCCTGAGCCGTAGACGATGGCGTTGCAGGGCGTGGAGACGGGCAGCATGAAGCCGAGGCTCGCGCCCAACGTCGCGCCGAGCGCGGGTTCGAGTGGGTCTGCGCCCTGCGCTCGCGCGATGGCGATGACAACGGGCACAACCATGTTCGCCGACGCCGTGTTGGAAGTCGCTTCGGAGACAATCACCGCGACGACCACGGAAGCAAACAGAAGTCCAAGGCCGCCGCTCACGGGCAAAAATCCCGTCATGCTTCTACCGACCGCTTCGGCCAATCCCGTCTGAAACGAAAGGACGCCGAGCGCAAATCCGCCGCCGTAGAGGAGCACCACGCCCCAATCAATCTTGACGGCCTCGTCCCATGTCATCGCACGCGCGCTGAGTCCGCCGCTGTCCGCGTCGCTCTCGATGCCGCTCTCCACGTCAACCGCCGTCACACCGTCGCCGCCGTCGTTGTTCTTGCTGCGTCTGTCGCCCGGCAACAGAAACAACAGAGCGGCTCCGACCAATGCCGCCACCGCCTCCGGCATGCTCCGGTTAAAGGATTGATAAAAGCTGCTCCGCTCGCCCGCCGCGAGTGCGACGATGCCCGGCACAATCCAGAGCGCCACGGTGACGAGAAAGGCTGCGAGCGTCGATTTCTGCCCACGCGTCCACGCGCCGAGACGTTCCTTCTCGCGCCTGAGCATTGCGTCGCTGCCTTCAATCTCGGCGACACCCGCCTTGCATAGTTTGTTCAGATAAAAAAAGAGCCACAGGAACAGCACCACGACGACAGGCACGCCGATGGTCATCCACTTGAAAAACGAAAATTCGACCCCGACGAGATTGCGTATGAAACTCAAGCCGATGACATTGGGCGGCGTGCCGATGGGCGTCGCTAGTCCGCCGATAGATGCGGCAAACGAAGTCATCAACATCAGTCCTGTCGCGTAACGTCGGCTGATGGGGCTGCCGCCTTCGCGTTCGTTGTCGAAGAGAAAGGCGAGAATCGCCATGCCGATGGCGAACATCATGGCGGTCGTCGCCGTGTTGGAAATCCACGCCGAGATAAACGCCGTCACCGCGCCGAACGCGAAAAGAATCCTTGACGGACGCGCGCCCACCCATTTGATTGATAGGACGCCGAAGGCCAAACGGCGGTCGAGACGATGGAGGAAGATGGCACGCGCCAGTATGAAGGAACCGATGAAGAGGAACATCAACGGGTCGGCAAACGGCGCGAAGACATCGCGCGCAGGCGCGACCCGCAACACCACACATGCCGCCGCACCAAGCATCGCCGTCATCGGCAACGGCAGAGATTCCGCAATCCACAAGACGACCACCGACGCCATCACCGCCGCCAAGCGATGCGCCTCCGGCTTGAGTCCTGCGAGCGGCGCAAACCAGATGAGCAAAAAAACGGTGGGCGCTAAAACTAATCCCGCGCGTCGGCGCACACGCTCAAAACGCGCCTCCCCGACGCTTATCTGTTCGACGGCATCGACGCGTCTCTGCGCGTCAGCAACGTTCGGCATGAGGGATAGAACACCCCTTTGTGTCTGGTTTTTTAAGAGCGCGTTTGAATCTTTTACGAGCGCAATTGAATGTTGTAGGTCTTGATTTTGGAATTGAGCGTGGTGGCGTTCATGCCGAGCAGACGCGCGGCGCGCGATTGGTGTCCGCTCGTCTGTTCGAGTGCACGACGAATGATGTCGATTTCAAAGCGACGCACTTCGTCGTAGAAGTTGATGCCGTGGCCGACATCAATGCCGACGGCGACTCCCGCAGAACTCTGCGCCGCTTCGCGCGCCTTCTGCGGATTGGCGATGTCGGTCGGCAGACACGGCACAGTAATCTCCGTGCCCGGCGCAATCACGACTGCGCGCTCGATAACGTTCTCCAATTCGCGCACGTTGCCCGGCCATGTGTAGGCTTCCAGAAGCGCCAGCACTTCGGGCGCTAGTTGGTCGGAGATTTGGCGTCCGTTCTCCTCGTTGTACTTGTGTATGAAGTGCTGCGCGAGTTGAAGAATGTCTTCGCGGCGTTCGCGCAAGGGAGGAAGCTCTATCGGCACGACGGCAAGACGATAGTATAGGTCTTCGCGAAACGCGCCCTGCCGGACGGCTTCCTTCAAGTCGATGTTGGTGGCGGCGACGATGCGTACATCGACGCGTCGCGGGCTGGTATCTCCGAGCGGCGTAAACTCTCGCTCTTGCAACACGCGCAGAAGTCGCGCCTGTGTTTCGGGCGGCACGTCGCCGATTTCGTCGAGAAAGATGGAGCCGCCGTCAGCGACTTCAAAGAGTCCTTTCTTGGCAGCGACCGCGCCTGTGAATGCGCCGCGCGTATGGCCGAAGAGTTCTGACTCAAGAAGTTCGGAAGGAATGTTGGACGAGTTGACGGTGACGAAGGGCTTCGAAGCGCGCGGGCTTTGTTCGTGAATCGCTTTCGCTATCAACTCTTTGCCTGTGCCGGATTCGCCTGTGATAAGGACGGTCGAACGTGCGGGCGCAACTTGGTCAACAAGTTGAAAGATGGCATTCATGCGGTCGGAGCGTCCGATGATGCCGCTCCTTTCGACGCTGCGACTCATGGCGCGTCGGAGCGTCTGCCGTTCCTCTTCCTTGCGACGACGCTTGACGCCCGCCGCCACCGTCGCCGTAATCTGCACGTTTTGAAACGGCTTGCGGATGCAACCGAACGCGCCGCGCTCCCACGCACCGATGGCCGTGTCGAAGGTCGCATAAGCCGTAATCATCACGACCACGGCGTCTGCGTCTGCTTTCAAAAGTTCTTCGAGCGCGCGCAGTCCGCCCATGCCGGGCATCGACACGTCGAGCAGCACGACATCGTAAGCGCGACGCCCGTATGCATCGAGACCCTCCTCGCCGGTCTTCGCCAAATCGACGCGATAACCCTCCGCCGACAGCAGCGTCTCCAACACATCGCGCATTATCTCCTCGTCGTCAACGACGAGCACAGACCCCTTTTTCGCCATATCTTTTCCAACGCCTGTCGGCTAAACGTATGACGTAAATCGTCGTCGGTAAAATCGTGAATGGAAAAAGCAGTGCTTTATCTGTTTACGATAGACGATCTACGATTTACAGAAGTTGATTGTACAACGAACAGCGCCCCGCGTCCGAATGCCGAAGCGAGTGTGACACGCCAATTTGAAAGCCGTCGTCGTTCATTCAGAGCGAAGTCGAGAGAGAACAATTCATACAGTCAGGATGATGCTTGACGCCCTCGGAAGGGCTTGTTACACTTTCGTGAGATTTTAGAACTTCGACGCCGAACGGCAGCGTCGCCCCGGCCACATGAGGGTTCCCTCAACCCGCGCGATGCCGTTTGTTTTTTGCAATCACAGGAGGTGAGTGGTGGGCTTCAAAGTCGGCCAGAAAGTCGTTTACCCCAACCACGGGATTGGCACCATTGAACAAATCGAACAGAAACAGATTGGTGCAACTTCCCTTCCCTTTTACACGCTTCGCCTCGCAGCTACCAACTCAGTCGTACTCGTTCCCGTCGCCAATGCAACTGAAGTCGGTCTTCGCTCTCCGATTACTTCGGCTGAATGCGAATTGCTGTTGAAAAATCTCTCGGATGATTTCGCCTCGCCGCCGAACGATTGGAAAGACCGCTTCAAAGATTTTTCGGAAAAGATGCGGACGGGCGACATTTTCGAGGTCTCCGACGTACTCAAAAACCTGACCTACCTCAGTCACATCAAGCCGCTCTCGTTCCGCGAACAGCGCATGCTTGAACGTGCGCGTTATCTGGTCATCTCCGAACTGGCCGCCGTCTGCCGCCAGCCCGAATGCAACGTCGAAGGTCGCGTCGAACAAGCACTCGGACGCGCCTGCGCCAAGCATGAACGCCATCCCGCGCGTTCGCGCGCCATCGGCGCAGCCGTCGGTCACTGACCGGACAAAACTTCCATCCCAGGTTTCATTCCATCCAACCCCTAACGGAACGCTCTCCCGCGAACGCGCTCCTCGCCTCGTCGTGCCTGTCGATTGCGGATTTCGGAATGCGGATTGCGGATTGAATGCTAAAATCCCCGCGCTATGACGGACGCGACGCGACGTTTTTCCAATAGAGTCGAAAACTACATCAAGTATCGCCCGACCTATCCGCCCGACGTGATTGATTTGCTCGCGCGGGAGTGCGGGCTGACGAGCGACTCGGTGGTTGCCGATGTCGGTTCGGGCACAGGAATTTTGTCGGAGATGTTTTTGCGGAACGGCAATCGCGTCTACGGCGTGGAGCCGAACCGCGAAATGCGCGAGGCGGGCGAGCGTCTGCTTCGTGACTACGCCAACTTCAAGAGCATCGACGCTTCGGCGGAAGCCACCACGCTCGCAGATGCATCGGTCGATTTCATCATTGCAGGACAGGCGTTTCACTGGTTCGACATGCAGCGTGCACGGCGCGAGTTTGCGCGCATCTCGAAGCCGCGCGGTTGGGTCGTGCTCGTCTGGAACGACCGTCTGATGGATGCATCGCCGTTCCTCGTCGCTTACGAGCGTCTGCTGCTCGACTATGGGACGGACTATGCGGCGGTCAATCATCGCCAGATTGATGCGACGGCCATCGGTTGCTTTTTTGGCGCGGGCGAGTTCAAACTAAAAAAGTTTCATAACAGGCAGGTGTTCGATTTCGAGAGTTTGCGCGGGCGGCTGCTATCTTCTTCCTACACGCCCGAAGTCGGACACACAAACTTCGCTCCGATGCTCGACGCGCTTCGCACCATCTTCGACGCGCATCAAGCCGACGGCGTGGTCGCCTTTGAATACGAGACGCTGGTGTATTACGGTCAACTTCCGAAGAATGCGAGATAAGTAAATCATCTTCAAAAACGAGTGAGGAAACGAGTGTGGCGTTGATTGGTGCAAACGAACTGAAACGAAAGATGCTGATAACGGTTGATGGTCAGCCATATACAGTGATAGAAGTTTTCTTCGCGTCGCCGACGGCGCGCGGCGCGGCGACGATGGTGCGGACGCGCCTGCGTCATCTTCTGACGGATGCCGTGCTCGAAAAGAGTTTTCGTTCGAGCGAAAAATTCGCCGAGCCGGACGTGCAACTCGCGCCCGCATCCTTTCTCTATGCGGACTCCGAAGGCTTTCACTTCATGGACGAATCTTCCTATGAACAGTTTGCGCTGCCGGACGAACGCATCGGCGACGACCGTGGTTATCTGAAAGATGGCGTGACGTTGCAGATTTTGAAATACAACGGCGAACCCGTCGCGATGCAACTGCCGCAGTTTGTCGAACTCGCCGTCAAGGAAACCGCTCCCGGCGCACGCGGCGATACGGTCGCGGGTAACACAACAAAATCGGCCACGCTCGAAACCGGCCTCGAAGTGCGCGTCCCGCTCTTTATCAAAGAGGGCGAAGTCGTGCGCGTCAACACGCAGACCGGAGAAGTCGCCGGAAGAGCGTAAAAGATTGGTTCATGGAATCACCGCATCATTGATTCATTGATGGATTTTAATGAATCAACGATGCGATGATTCCATGAATAAATTTCTTGCGCCCCTGTAGTTTAGCCTCGCCCACCCGAACCGTTGTTTGAGTACATCGGAAGAGTCCACTTCACCTAAGGAGAGCTTGCATGAAGAAATTGACGAGGAGCGTTGCACTCGTTTCGTTATTCGTACTGCTCGCGTCGCTGGCGCAGTTGCCGACGCGTGCGGCAGATTTCAAACGCGAAACTATCTATCAGATTATCACCGACCGTTTTTTCGACGGCAGCAGCGGCAACAACAACCCTGCACAGAGCGCAGGCATGTACGACGCGACCAAGACGAACTGGCGTGCCTACTGGGGCGGCGACCTGCAAGGCGTCCAACAGAAGATGTCTTATCTGGCCGGAATGGGCGTCACGGCCATCTGGATTTCGCCGCCGATGGACAACCTCAACGTCAGCATCCCCGACGGAGGCGGCAACCCGACCGCTCCCTATCACGGCTATCAGGGACGCGATTTCAAACGCATCGAAGAACACTCCGCCGACGTGAACAATTTCTGGACGACCTTCGACAACATGGTCACTGCCGCACACGCCAACGGCATCAAGGTCATCGTCGATTTCGTGCCTAATCACTCCAACCAGAACAACGCGGGCGAGTTCGGCGCGCTCTATAACAACGGCACATTCTTGGGCAACTACACCAGCGACTCCAACGGTTATTTCAATCACAATCCGAACATCGTCAACTGGGACGACCGTTATCAAGTGCAGTACTACACCCTCTTCGACCTCGCCGAAATCAATCTCACACATCCGACGATGGACGCCTACATGAAGGACGCCGCCAATCTTTTTCAACAACACGGCGTTGACGGTTTCCGCATCGACGCCATCAAGCACGTCAACTGGGGCTGGCAGTACAGCCTCGCCAATTCCATCTATACCTACGGCGACAGTTTCCTCTTCGGCGAATGGTATCAGGGCGGAACCTCCGACCCGCTCTATCACGACTCCTACAAGTTTTCCAACAAGAGCGGCATCTCACAACTTGACTTCCCCTTGAACACCGCCATTCGCAACGTCTTCGGCTCCAACGCCAACTTCTCCCAAATCGACACCGTTATCTCGCAAGAGGCCAGCAACTTCACTTGGGACGAAGACCTCGTTACCTTCATCGACAATCACGACATGTCGCGTTTCCTCTCGCTCAATAACAACAACAACCGCCTCCATGAAGCGATGGCCTTCGTGCTGACCTCGCGCGGCATCCCGTGCATCTACTATGGCACAGAGCAGTATCTACACAACGATACGAGCGGCGGCGGCGACCCCTACAACCGCCCCATGATGAACGCCTTTGCCACCAACACCACTGCCTACACTCTCACCAATCGTCTCTCCACCTTGCGGCGCAACAACCCCGCCATCGCCTACGGCTCGATGTCGCAACGCTGGATGAACAACGACGTGTACATCTACGAACGCCGCTTCTTCGGCAGCACCGTCCTCGTCGCCATCAACAAAAACGACACGACCTCCTACAACATCACCGGACTCAACACCGCGCTTCCCGTCGGCACCTATTCCGACTATCTGACGGGCTTGCTCAGCGGCCTCTCCATCACCGTCAATTCCGGCACGGGCGGCAACAACCCCGTCACCAATTTCACACTGCCCGCGCACGCCGTCGCCGTTTGGAGCTACACCGAAGGGGCTGCGCTGCCCCAAGTCGGCTCCATCGGCCCCACCGCCGCGCAACCCGGCGTCAAAGTCACGATTGCCGGACGCAACTTCGGCGCGGCCACCGGAACGGTCAAATTCGGCACGACAACAGCGGTCGTCAACTCTTGGTCGGCAACCAAAATCGTCGCCACCGTTCCCACAGTGGCTAACGGCAACTACAATGTCACCGTCACAAGTTCAACCAATCAGGTTTCCAACGGCATCCAGTTCACGGTGCTCACGGCGAAGTTGATTCCCGTCACCTTCACCGTCTTCAACGCGACACCGACCGTTAACGGCGACTATATCTTCCTCACAGGCAACACTGTCGAACTCGGCAACTGGGTGACGACCTGGGACGCCGCCACGGGGCCGATGCTCACGCCCAACTATCCCAACTGGTTTATCACAGCCAGCGTCCCCGCCGGACAAACGCTGCAATTCAAGTTCATCAAAATCGCCGCCAACGGCGCGGTCACGTGGGAGGCTGGCGCAAACCACACCTACACCGTCCCCACAAGCGGTGTCGGCTTCGTCAACGTCAACTGGCAATACTAAAGGGATGAGGGCGGAGGGATGTGGGATGAATAAAAGATAAAGGGGAAGTGGGGAAACGTGTAAAGGGAAAGAAGGTTTTACCCCTTCCCCTTTTATCCATTTTCCCATTTCCCTTTTACCTCTTTCGTCGCTGTCCTGCTTTCAACGGGTTAGGGAAATGAAGAAGAAGTATTTCGCTGTCGTCGCGTCGCTCATGGTCGCGTCTCTCTGGTTCGGGACAAACGTCGCCAACTGTCTTGCACAGACGCCTTCGGCAAACGCGAGCAATCAAACCGCCGGGGCGGAGCAGAAGTCCGTCAAGAAGACGAATCCCGCCTCGTTGAAGAAGTATGTGGGGCGCTACGAATTGGAGGTCGGCATCATTCCCGTCTCGACGATTGACGTGATGCTGGAAAACAACGAGTTATGGATGAAGCCCTCGATGTTGAAAAAACGTCGGCTCTTTCATCAATCGAAGTCGGTTTTTGTGGACGAAGTTGGCGGTGCGCGCTACGTCTTCAACAAGGATGAGGATGGCCGCATCGTCAGTCTCACTTTTCCGTTCGAGGGCGAGAGCTACACGGCGCAGCGTGTGGAATTGCCCGCGCCGAATCTCAAGGGCAACGCCGTCTTCCGCCTCAAGGGTTACGCAGAGGCCGGCATCGTCGCGCTCGCGGGTTCCTTCAACGGCTGGAATCAGTCGCAACTGATTTGCGCGCGAGAGGGCGACGAATGGGTCTGCCGCGTCGATTTGAAACCCGGCATCTACACTTACAAATTCATCGTCGATGGAAACTGGGTGCTTGATCCTGTTAACCCGAACACGGTCGAAGATGAAGTCGGAAACGTCAACTCGTTGACCGAAGTCAAAGAAAACCAACCCTAGTTTCAGAATTAGCCACAGATACACAGAGGCACGCAGATACACGAGGGGAAAGAGGTGAACGGGGAAAGGTTCGAGGGAAAACACGCGCGAGTCGAGATGCTTTCTCTTGCACCCTTTACCCTTTTAACCATTTCCCCTTTCATCTCGTCTCTGTGTCTCTGCGTCTGTGTGGCTAATTCCGGTTTTGCAATGCGTTAGTGTCGCGCCCTCGCTTCACATGCGCGACGATTTGCAATAACCTGTGAGGTCATCAAGTGTCAGAAAGTTTTAAGTATATTGTCTGATTAAATCGGAGGAACGACAGACGGCTAATGAGTACACAACCAAACAAAGTTATCTATTCGATGGTAGGCGTCAGCAAGCACTACGACAAGAAGGTGGTGCTGAAGGACATCTATCTCTCTTACTTCTACGGCGCGAAAATCGGCGTCCTCGGTCTCAATGGTTCGGGCAAGAGTTCGCTCCTGCGCGTACTGGCGGGCGTAGACAAAAACTTCACGGGCGAAACCGTCGTCTCGCCCGGCTACACCATCGGCTATCTCGAACAGGAACCGCGACTCGACGAGACGAAGACCGTGCGCGAGATTGTCGAACAGGGCGTGCAGGGAGTGGTCGATTTGCTGAAAGAGTTTGACGAGATTAACGCGCGTTTCGGCGAAGAGATGTCGGACGACGAAATGAACAAACTGCTCGAACGACAGGGCGAGGTGCAGGAAAAACTCGATGCGTCCGACGCGTGGGATTTGGATTCACGTCTTGAAATGGCGATGGACGCACTGCGTTGTCCGCCGCCCGAAACGCCCGTCAAAGTTCTCTCAGGCGGTGAAAAACGTCGCGTCGCGCTCTGCCGTCTGTTGTTGCAGAAGCCCGACATCCTCCTGCTCGACGAGCCGACCAATCACCTCGACGCCGAATCGGTTGCATGGCTCGAACAGCATTTGCAGCAGTACGCGGGAACCGTTATCGCCGTCACGCACGACCGTTATTTTCTCGACAACGTGGCCGGATGGATTCTCGAACTCGACCGTGGGCAGGGCATCCCGTGGCAGGGCAACTATTCCTCCTGGCTCGAACAGAAGCAACAACGCTTGCAGCAGGAAGAGAAGCAGGAGAGCGAACGCCAGAAGACTCTGCAACGCGAACTCGAATGGATTCGTATGTCGCCCAAAGGCCGTCAGGCGAAGGGCAAGGCGCGCATCAATTCCTACGAGGTGCTTTTGAGTCAGGAGAACGAGCGGCGGGCGCAGGAGTTGGAGATTTACATTCCGCCGGGGCCGCGTCTCGGTCAGGTCGTCATCGAAGCGGAAGGCGTCTCGAAGTCTTACGGCGAGCGCCTGCTCGTCGAAGGCATGACTTTCAAACTTCCGCCGGGCGGCATCGTCGGCATCATCGGCCCCAACGGCGCGGGCAAGACCACACTCTTTCGCATGATTACACATCAAGAGCAACCCGACGCGGGCACGATTCGCACGGGCGAGACGGTCAAACTCGCCTACGTTGACCAGAGCCGCGACGCGCTCGATGCGAACAAGAGCATCTGGGAGGAGATTTCCGACGGCCTCGACGTGGTGCAACTCGGCAGCCGTCAGGTCAACTCGCGCGCCTACGTCGGACGCTTCAACTTCTCCGGCAGCGACCAGCAGAAGAAAATCGGCACTCTCTCCGGCGGCGAACGCAATCGCGTCCATCTCGCCAAGATGCTCAAGGAGGGTGCCAACGTCCTCCTACTCGACGAACCCACCAACGACCTCGACGTGAACACCATGCGCGCTCTCGAAGAAGCGTTGGAAAATTTCGCTGGTTGCGCCGTCGTCATCAGCCACGACCGTTGGTTCCTCGACCGCGTTGCCACGCACATCCTCGCCTTCGAGGGTGACAGCCGCGTCACATGGTTCGAGGGCAACTATTCCGACTACGAAGCCGACCGACGCGCACGTCTCGGCGCAGCCGCAGACCAACCGCACCGCATCAAGTATCGTCAACTGACGCGAAGCTAAAACCGACGGCGTGCGACCGACGATGGAAAGAAGCAAACTATTTATCGTCCATCGTCCGTCGTCTCGAAAGGATTTCGACATGAAAGCAACATGGCACGGCACGACGCTCGCGGAGAGCGATGAGACGGTGGTGGTCGAAGGCAATCACTACTTCCCTGCGGATTCCATTAAACGCGAATATTTCGGCGAGAGTGCGTCGCACACGACATGTCCGTGGAAGGGCGTGGCGAGTTATTACGACATCACTGTGGACGGCGCGGTCAATAAGGATGCAGCGTGGTTTTATCCTGAACCGAAGGAAGCGGCGTCTAACATCCGCAATCGTGTCGCGTTCTGGAAAGGCGTCGTGGTCGAATGAACAGGGTCAGTGAGACGAAGATAAGAGGAATGCTGTCCGGCGTTTACGTCGCGCGACGTTTGATGAGCTTCGTTCTCATGTTCATGCTCGCAGCGACGAGCGCGGGCGTCGTTCTACGTCTCGATGCCGCCGCACAAAAGAGGCCGCCTGCTACTTCTTCCGCCACGCAAAAGAGACGGTCTGCTGCCGCTGCACAAACCGCGAGACCCGCGCGGCAGCAATCGGGGAGTCTTTCGACGGAGGCGCGTGCGGCACTGTCAAGCGTCTCCGCAGGGAGTCTGCGCGGTCATCTCTCCTTCATCGCTTCGGACGCGCTCGAAGGCCGCGACACGCCTTCGAGGGGTCTCGACATCGCCGCCGAATATATCGCCGCGCAGTTTCGTCGCGCGGGTCTTGAGCCTGTGGGCGACGACGTTTATTTCCAGACGGCGAACATGGTTCTGCGTGAACGGAATCTGCAAGGGTTCGAGTTAGGTATGCAGGCCGACGGCGAACGCATCGCGGTCGGCGCGGACGAAGTGAGCCTCGCTTACGGGCTGGGTCTGCAAGCGGCTGACGGCGCGCTCGACATCGCGGGCGCAGAGGTCGTCAAAGTCGCGTTCGATAACGCCGTTGCGCTCGACGCTCTCCAACCCGCGCAGGTGCAAGGCAAAGTTATTCTCACGGAAATCCCCAACATACGCCGCGCCGAGCGCACGCGTTGGCGCGAGATGCTTCAAGCGCAAAACAACTTTATGAGCACGGCGGAACGGCTCAACCCCGCGCTCGTCGTCACGATTGACAGACAGAATCGACGCGGCGGCGGGCGTGGCGCGGGTCGCCTGCGGGATGCGAGCGCCCTACCCGTGACGCCCGTCGAAGCGCGAAGCCGCACGCCATCCGTGCCCGTCGTCGGTCTGCATAACGCGCAAGCAGCGCGGCTCTACGATGCGCTGAAGCCGGGATTGAATGCCGTCAAGTTTTCGATGCGACTGGCCGCACCCGTCGAGAAACCCGTGCGACTTCGCAACGTCGCCGGACTCCTGCGCGGCTCCGACCCCTTGCTCCGCGACACTTATGTCCTCGTCACCGCACATTACGACCACATCGGCATGCAGACGGGCGCAGCAGCGGCGACAGGCGGCGACCACATTTTCAACGGCGCGAACGACGATGGCAGCGGCACAGTCTCCGTCATCGAACTGGCCTCCGTACTCTCGACGCTCAAGCAGCGGCCTCGCCGTAGCATTCTTTTTATGACCTACTTCGGAGAGGAGAGAGGTGGTCTCGGCTCGCGTCACTACGGTCGCAATCCCATCTTCCCTATTGACAAGACGGTTGCCAACATCAATCTAGAACAGGTCGGGCGCACGGACGACAAGGAAGGCGCACGCGTCGCGACGGCTAATCTAACGGGCTTCGACTACAGCGACGTGGGCACGATTTTTCAGACGGCGGGCGAACAGACAGGCATCCGCGTCTTCAAGCACGAACGCAACAGCGACGCCTACTTCAGCCGCAGCGACAATCAATCGCTCGCAGACCTCGGCGTCCCCGCGCACACGCTCAGCGTCGCCTACGACTTCCCCGATTATCACGGCCTCGGCGACCATTGGGACAAGATTGACTACACCAACCTTGAGAAGATTGTCCGCATGATTGGCACGGGCGTCCTCTTAATCGCCAACAACCCTGAGCCGCCGAAGTGGAACGAGTCGAACCCGAAGGCCGAACGCTACGTCAACGCGTGGCGCGAGCGACGCCTTCCGAAATAATGGACAGACGCGCATCGTGCTTCGTGCAAAATTTCAAAGCCCGTCATCCAAATTCCGCAAGATTCCTGCGACCCCGAATCAAACGTATTGACCGCCCTCCGCGCAAAGACTGTGCGACGCTTTTAACGCGCTGCGGCGGCACGCGCCTTGCCGTGTCGGTTCCGAGCAGACGGCGTGGTGTGGCTTGCACTCCTTAACAATCATCAAGTCCGAATTTTTGGAAGTTGTGCGTCGCCGGATTCAGTGCGGTTGCGGCGGGGCATGGCTTCGTGGTCGTGCGTGTTTATGACGTGCGGCTGCACGAAGATGTACAATCATCCTTGAGCACGAATGGAAAGGCACAAGAAGCATGCTCGAACGCCGTTGGCTGAGATGGTTGCTCTTATTGTTGGGCGCGTGGACGCTCTTTAGCATCGTCGAGACTGGCTTTCAATTTCTCACCATCGCGGGCATCAGGGAAGCGGTGGAAACGCTGAATCGCGAAGCGCGCGAACCGCCGCCGTGGTGGGCGACGGCGCTCTGGGTTCCGATAGGAAGTTATCTCTGGGCGGCGCTCACTCCGTTGATTATCTGGTGCGCGCGGCGTTTCCGCGTCGAGCGACAAAACTGGTTGCGCGGCTTGCTGTTTCACATCCCGGCGGGACTCATCATTGCCACGACGCACATCGTCGCGTGGGTCGTTCTCTACTGGGGTTTCGATGGTTACAGAGCAACCATCCTCGGTTCTTTTCGCCCGTTGCTCCAATTCTATTTCTTCCGTTTTCTGCCCGGCGACCTCTTCATGTATGGCGTTATCGTCCTGCTGGTTTACGCCTACGATTATTACCGCAAGTATCGTGAAGGCGAACTCAAGGCCGCGGAGCTTCGCGCGCAACTCGCACAGGCGCAACTTCAGGCGCTCAAGATGCAACTCCACCCGCACTTCCTTTTCAACACGCTGAACGCTATCTCCGAACTCGTCTACAAAGACGCCGAAGCCGCCGAGCAGATGATTACGCAACTGAGCGACATGCTGCGGCTTAGTCTCGACAAGATAGGCGTACAGGAAGTTTCGCTCAAGCAGGAATTGGACTTTCTCGGCAAGTATCTTGAAATCGAACAAACGCGCTTTCAGGAACGTTTAAGAGTTGACATGCAGATTGACCCGGCGACGCTGGATGCCTCTGTGCCGAATATGATTTTGCAACCACTCGTCGAGAACGCCGTGCGCCACGGCATCGCGCCACGTTCCACGGGCGGGCGCATCGAGATACGCGCACGACGCTCGAACGGCATGTTGCAACTCGACGTGCACGACGATGGAAGCGGTCTCCCACTAACGGACGGCGAGCGCGAACCCTTACAGAAAAGCGGCGTCGGACTCGCCAACACGCGCGCACGCCTCGCGCATCTCTACGGCACGGCGCATCGCTTCGAGTTGGAGAACCAACCCGGTCGCGGTCTGACCGTGACGATGGCAATACCCTTTCGCGAAACCGGAACGGAGAACAGCAGTGAAAATCCGGGCGCTGATAGTTGATGACGAGCCGCTGGCGCGCGAAAGAATCCGCCGGTTTCTCGCGCGCGAATCCGACATCGAACTCGTCGGCGAGTGCTCGGACGGGCGCGAGGCTGTGGAGAGTATTCGTCAGCTTCGTCCCGACCTCGTTTTCCTCGACATACAGATGCCCGAACGCGACGGCTTTGGCGTGCTCGAAGAGATTGGCGCGCAGGAGTTGCCATCCGTTATCTTCGTTACGGCCTACGACCGCTACGCCATCAAGGCTTTCGATTTCCACGCGCTCGACTATCTGCTCAAGCCCTACACGGGCGAACGCTTTCGTCGCGCCGTCGAACGCGCACGCGCACAACTGCAACGCGCCACGGGCGGACACATCGACGAGCGTCTTATCTCGCTGCTCGAACATCTCAAGGCCGAGCAGAAATATCTGGAACGTTTGATGGTCAAATCCGCCGGACGCGTCTTCTTTCTGCGGACGGATGAGATTGATTGGATTGAAGCCGAGGGCAACTACGTGCGCCTCCACGTCGGGCGCGAAGCGCATCTCCTGCGTGAGACGATGAACCGTCTCGCCTCGCGTCTCGACCCCGAAAAATTCCTCCGCATTCATCGCTCCACGCTCGTCCACATCGAACGCATCAAGGAACTTCAACCCATGTTCGGCGGCGAATACACGGTCGTCTTACGCGACGGCACGCAGTTGACCTTGAGCCGCAGCCACCGCGACAAATTGCTCGAACTTTTTGAAAATTCGTAAACCCTCCCCTCAATTCATCACCTTTTTCAACCCGTTCATCATCTCTTTCCAACAATTCGTCACATTTTCGATTGTCCGCGCCTCGCTCGCCGCTAAACTTCCGGCAGAATTTAACGTGCCGCCCTCTCGCGGCGACCGACACCAAACCCCGAAAGGCGTCGCCCTCTCGGAACACCTTGTGACGCGCACGAAAAAGTTGGAGGTATTTGAAGCCATGAGAGAAGAGACCGCCTTGAACGAGCGCACCGCGCCGCTTCTGCACGACACGCAGACCCCGATGCTGCGCGACGAACCGACGCTCACCAATCATGCCGGAGATGCTTTCTCCAACAACCCCGACAGCGACGTTGCAGACGCGACCGCGCCCGCCGACGTTGCCGCCTCGCGCGACGATACGACCATGCCGCCCGACGAGGCCACGCTCGGCAACAGCATCGAAGTCTTAAAGGAGATGGCCTTTCATCTCTTGCAGGAGGTGAAGGCGCTCAGCCACACGCCTGCGACCGACGTGAAGCGCGGCATTGATTTCTACGAAGAAGTGCGTCGCTTTGAAATCGACCTCATCCGTCGCGCGCTCGAAATCACGGACGGACATCAGAGCCGCGCCGCACGACTGCTCCATCTCAAAGTAACCACGCTCAATTCGATGATGAAGCGTTACGACATCACACCGTCCGGCGCTGCAACAGCAACCGACGCGCCCGCCGCGTCCGCCGAGACGGAAACCGTGTCGCGCGAAGCGACCACTGTATCCTCAGACGCCGACGCGGGTTCCATCCGTAGCGTCGCATCCGAATTTCACAACCGCGCCGCGTGAATCTCCGCGTCTTGCGGAGACGCGAGTTTGCACGCGCGAAAATTCGGCTCTGCACCATCTAGGTTCGCGGGTGTTTGAGTTTGAATAATTCCGCAACTGTTGGAGAAACCGCCATGAACATTTCGCCCTCTCGTCTGCTTCGTCTCTCGCTCGCGGCCTTTCTCTTTGGCCTCGCGGTCGGCCTGCCCATTTCGATTCGATGGATTATCGAAGCCAGTCCGCGCCCGACGATGCCGCAGCAACAACAACAACTCACGTCTCCCCTTCCGTCCTCGACGCACGTCCTGAATAAGACCGACGACACACCGCGACGGGGAGGAAAGCGAAAGGCAAAGGGCAAAAGGAAAAAGTAAGGAAGCAAACAAACCGTCTTTCGCTACTCTCACCTTTCAACTTTTACCTTTTTACTTTGCCTCGCCTGTCGCCATAGTCTCGCATACCGATAGAAAATGCTTTAGATTCTCAAACGTTTCAATTTTAAGTTTAAGGAGTATTTATTATGCGTTCCCTCAATTTGCGACTGGTCGCGTCGGTGTTGACGACGCTGGTGGTCGCTTTCGCCGCACTCGCGCAGAGCGGCGGTCATAGCGGTTTCGACCCCGCGCGGATGGATACGACGTGCCAGCCCTGCGAAGATTTTTATAAGTATGCTAACGGCAATTGGGCGAAGAGTAATCCGATTCCTCCGGCCTATTCGAGTTGGGGCAGCTTCCAGATTCTCGCCGACAAGAATCGCAACGCCCTCCAACTGATTCTCGAAGAAGCGGCCAAGAACACCAACGCGCGTCGCGGCACGAACGAACAGAAAATCGGCGCGTTCTATGCCTCATGCATGGACGAAGCCAAAATCGACGCCGCCGGCATCAAGCCGCTCACGCAGGATTTGGCGCGCATCGAAAAGATTCGAGACGTACGCGGACTACAAGCCGAAATCGCGCACATGCATCGTCAGAGCATCAGCGTGCTGTTCAACTTCGGCTCGGTGCCCGACTTCAAAAACAGCACGATGGTTATCGCCAACGTTTCGCAGGGCGGACTGAGTTTGCCCAACCGCGACTACTACACGAAGGACGACGAAAAATCGCGCAAGACGCGTGAAGAGTTCGTCGCCTACGTGACGCGTATGTTCCAGTTGCTCGGCGACGATGCGGCGAAAGCCGCGGCCAACGCTAAGACCGTGATGGCGTTTCAGACACGACTCGCCGAAGCGTCGCTGTCGCCCGTGCAGTTGCGCGACCCCGTGGCTCGCTACAACAAGATGGAAGTGTCGAAGTTGAACGAACTCGCGCCCGACTTCGGTTGGTCTGGATATTTCGCCGCGCGCGGCGTCGGGAAGTTGTCGGAGATTAACGTCTCGCAGCCCACGTACTTCAAAACCGTTAACAGCATGTTTGCCTCCGTCCCGCTCGCCGACTGGAAGACCTATCTGCGCTGGCAGTTGATTAACGCCGCCGCGCCGCTTCTCTCGTCGAAGTTTGAAAACGAGGCTTTCAACTTCTATGGACGCACGTTAACGGGCGCGAAAGAGATGCAGCCGCGTTGGAAGCGTTGCGTCAACGCCGTGGACAACTCGCTCGGCGAGGCGCTCGGACAGGTCTATGTCGAGAAGTCTTTCAGCGCAGACTCGAAGGCGCGCATGCAGGAGATGGTGCGAAATCTCATCACGGCGTTTCGCAGCCGACTGATGAAACTCGAATGGATGAGCGACGAGACGCGCCAGCAGGCACTCGCCAAACTCGATGCCTTCAAACAGAAAATCGGCTATCCAGACAAGTGGCGCGACTACGGGACGCTCGACATCGAACGCGCATCCTACGTCGAAAACTCGCGCCGCGCCGCGATGTTTGAAGTCAGTCGAAACTTGAACAAAATCGGCAAGCCCGTTGACCGTACCGAGTGGGGCATGACGCCGCCGACCGTCAACGCTTACTACTCGTCGCTCTTTAACGAAATCGCCTTCCCCGCAGGCATCCTCCAACATCCGTTCTTCGACCCCAACGCCGACGATGCCATCAATTACGGCGCTATCGGCGGCGTCATCGGCCACGAAATCACGCACGGCTTCGATGATTCGGGCAGCCAGTTTGACGCGGCGGGCAACCTCCGCATGTGGTGGACGCCGGACGACCGCAAGAAGTTTGACGAGCGCGCGGGCTGCATCGTCAATCAGTTTAGCGGCTACAAGGTCGAGGAAGGTTTGTTCATGCAGGGCAAGTTGGTGCAGGGCGAATCCATCGCCGACCTCGGCGGTCTGACCGTCGCTTACGATGCTTATCAGAAGTCGCTGGAAGGCAAGCCGCGTCCGGCCAACATCGACGGCTTCACGCCCGAACAGCGTTTCTTCCTCGGTTGGGCGCAGGTCTGGGCGTCGAACGACCGACCCGAAGCCGAACGCCTGCGTGCCAACACAGGCCCGCATCCGCTCCCGCGCTTCCGCGTCAACGGCCCACTCTCCAATCTGCCGCAGTTCGCCGCCGCCTTCAATTGCAAACAGGGCGACCCGATGGTGCGCCCCGCGAACGACCGTTGCCAGATATGGTAAGAATTGTAGAGTGAGGATTGCGGAATTCGGACTGAAAAGCAGGAGTCAGTAATCAGAAGCCGGAAGAAGCTCTGAACGCCGTTGCGACCAACGTTCGTTCAGGTTTCTTCCGGCTTCCTACTTCTGACTCCTGCTTTGTTTTTATTCTGACTTTTGGCTTCTAACTCCTGAATTCAGGCTCTGCTAATCGCAATCCGAAATCCGCATTCCGCAATCAGTTCGGTTGTCCCTTTGCGCCGCCAAAGTCGTAGGTGATGTGGAGACGGAGCGCGCCGTCTTTGATTTCGGCGCGGATGTCTTTGGCGTTGGCGCGGAGCGTGCCGCCCGCGGCCTGCACGGGCACGGCGAGTCCGATTTGTGTACCACGCATGAGGATGAGCGGATTGACGCGCTGGTTGATGGAATTTTGTACGAACTGCGTGACGATGCCGCCGAGAAACGGCGAGATGCCTTCGAGGTTGACGCTCTGGACGTTAATCTGACCGTAGAGCGTCTGCTCGTCCGCCTTGAACGATAGCGCGATGTTGGCCTTCGCCCATCCGCGAAAATTGAGACACTGACCGAGGGCATTGTAGCCGCCCGTGAAGGCGAGCGGCGCGACGATTTGCCCGTCCGCGAGACTCACGCCCGTGCGGACGCCACTCCCCTCCGGCGTCACCACGATTTGACTCTGACAACCGCCACCGCCCGTCTCCTGCGTCTTGATGAAACGGAAGTGGCGAGAGCCATACGTCTCGAAGGCGAAGGGCGAAGCAGCGTCGCCTTGCATGGCGGCAAGTTTGAAGGTCGGCGCGTTGAGGTCGCGGAAGATGGTGCCGAGTAGTGTGTTGAAGAAATTTTCGTCGAGCGTGAGCACCGCCGTGCCCGGCGGTGAACCGCCCGCTTCGGGAGCGCGGACGGGTTCGCCGGGGAGTTTGGCGGACTGCGGCACGCCGACGAAGAAATAATAGATGAGCGCGCCGCCGATAAGCGCACCGATGATGAGCGTTAGAATGTAACGCATGTGCGTCTCCCGTTCGTTACGGCCTGTTGGTGTTCGTCGTCGTGCCGGGTGCGGCGTTGGTCGCAGGCGTCGTGGTTGTGGTCGGTGGTGGTGCGGTATTACCGCCCGTGTTGCCGCCGCCCATGCCACCCATGCCGCCCGCCAACGCTTCGACGACGGCTAGCACCGCTCTCATCTGCTGCTGTACCTGTTCGCGCGTCAGTTGGCGGTAGCCCGGCGGTACGTCGAACAACGTCGGGTCAACGGTGGTTTGCAAGTCGCGCAATTCCATCACGGCGTTGCCGCCGCTGACGCCCTGTACGTTGCCCGACGACTGGCTGCTGCCTTCGGCGCGCAGAGGCAGCCCCGTCTCTTTATCGACGTAGACGAAGGTTTCGCCGCGCACCTCTCCGGCCTGCGAGCCGGTCTGCGCCGTTCCCGCATAGCGATATTTCGTGACCGTGCGACCGTTCAACTGTTCTTCACCGACGAGCGTCACGCCCTGCTGCTTCTGCAACTGTTCGACCATCATCCCCGGCGTCATCGCGCGTGGCACTTTGAAGCCTGTCGTCTCCGGCGTCACTTCATAATACTGACGCTGCGAAGGAATGATGACGTAGCTCTTCTCTGGGCGGTCGATGTAGGTAATCTGCCCGACGCCCGGAAGATTGTTGAGACGATAGTATCGGTCTGCGCCCCTGCGCGCGATGTCAATGGTGAACTCGGCGGCGGCTTGCTGGTTGCCAGCCGTCTGACCACGAATCACCATCGTCGCACGATACTGTTCAGGCTCGCGCGTCTCGATGGTCGTGCCCGTCGTTGTCGTGGTGTTGGTGTTGGTCGCGGCGGTGGTGTTGATGTTCGTCGTGTTGACGTTGGAGGTCGTCGTGGTGGTCGTGTTGGCGTTGGTCGCATCGTTCGTGCAGGCGGCGCTGCTTGAGAGGGCGAGAGCCAGAGCGAGGATTCCAAAGAAACTTTTTGAAGCTGTCCGTACATGCATGGCAGAGTTCTCCTCAAGTGAATTGCAGAATCAATACGAGCGTCTTTTGCGGGGGATATGGAAACGGTGTGGAGCATACCACAAATAAGGGATGAGGGCGGAGGGATGAAGGATGAAACACGAAATTTTCATCCCTCCGCCCTCATCCTTTGCTTAGTCTTCTGCTCCGGTGATGTGGGCGGTGGGGGTGTCGGCGTGTGGGACGAAGCAGCGACGGCAGCGCGCTTCGTAGGCGTCGGATGCGCCGACGACGACGCGCCCTTCGACGTTGACGATGCGTTGCGAATAGTTGGCGGGCTGACCGCAACGGACGCAGATGGCGTGCGTCTTGGTGATGTATTCGGCGATGGCGAGCAGTTGGGGCATCGGCTCGAAGGGTCGCCCGGTATAGTCCTGATCGAGTCCGGCGATGATGACGCGCAGACCGCGCGACGCCAGCCCGTTGGCGACGGCAACGAGGTCGTTGTCGAAAAACTGCGCTTCATCGATGCCGACGACATCCGTGCCCGTCTCGATGCGTTCGAGGATTTCCGACGCCGTTTCGACCGCCGAAGATTCGTGGCGCATCTCGGAATGCGAGACGATGTGGTCGTGCGAAAAGCGCACGTCAATCTTCGGTTTGAAGACCTGCACCTTCTGTCGCGCGATGCGTGCGCGACGCAGGCGTCGAATCAGTTCTTCGGATTTCCCCGAAAACATCGAACCGGCAATGACTTCAATCCATCCGGGCGTCGTCCGCAAGTGTGCCAGATGCTCGTCATTCCCCTGTGCGGTGAATTGTTCCATGAAGACCTTCCCTGTAGACCATTTTTATCGTTCGCTTTTATCGTTTGTCGTCTATCGTCCGTCGTCCGAATATAACTGCGGGTTATAAAACGGCGCAAAGGCTGCGACGAGCGCGGCTTCAAAACTCATGGAACGCGTCAGGAGGTCGCGCGAGAGGATGCCCCATGCTCCCTGACGCCCGCGCACGTCGCGCTGGTTTGCCACTTCGTCCATCACGTCGCCAAGTTCGCGCCCCGTGCGCTCGACGCGCTGAACGATTTCGCGCGGAACGCTGACCGAAGGAGCCGCGCCGAAATTGCCGCGCGTCGAGTCGGTTGCGTAAGCCCAGCCGCGTAGGAAAGTGTGACGCGCGCCGTCAATCGTGATGGAATGAAAACCGCCTTCGAGTCCGACGAAGAAGTCGGCGCTCTGGCCTTCGCCGAGGAGCAACGCGCGGACGGCTTCCGCGCGCGCGCGTGCGCCGTGCATCAGTTGCATATCGGTCAGAGGCATCGCGGGCGCGTCCGTGTGGACGGGGCGCGCGACGATTTCCGCCCTCGCCCACACGCCGTTAACCTGTGCGATGCGAGCGCAAGCCGCACGGACTGCCACAATCTTGGCGGCGCGTGCCGAACCGAGTGCGATTTTCATGGAGAACCCGTCTCTGTACGAATTGAATTTTGCGGAGACTTCCAGCGTTTGAACCTTCTTCGTCCGGTGGAGAGCGCGCCGCGCACTCTATAACAGACCGACGCGGCACGTCAAAAGACGACGGGCGTTTCCGTCGAGCGTATGCCGATAAGGACACAAGCAATTCACACGATGGACAGGATTAAAAAGCGGGTAGGATAGACAGGATGATGAGAAAGGTAAAAGGCAAAAGGCAAAAGCAAGAGAAGCAAATCGGTGGTCTTTCCTTTTCCTTTTACCTCTCGCCTTTTACCTTCTTTTATCCTGTCCATCCTGTTTTCGCATCCTGTCCATCATGTGAATTGCTTGTATCATTGTCTGTAGCTTGATTCAGAATTTCATTGTCAGGCTCTCGTGGTGTTGATAAGATGCGCGTCGTCTCACGGCAGCAATTCATCTGTGAAGCAACCTTGCCCGTTTCAAATCCTCGTTGGCAGTTTCCCGCCGTTTTCATTTTGGAGGTTTCGTATGATGCGTTCAACGCGTCGGTTCTACGTCTTCGCCTGCTGTCTTGCGTTGGCTGTTATGACTCTCGTCGCCTCGCGCGACACATCTTCCGCCGTGCAGACCGATGCATCGTTCGACCCCGGCTGTACGCTGCCTTTCAATGCTATCAAGACGACCGGGTTGACGATTGACGCGCAGTGTCCCAAAGGCGGCCATTCCGCACTCATCGGCGGCAAGCAGGAACACATCCTGCAAAATCTCGCCAAGAACAACTTCTGCGTGACCGGCAACGCGACGCCCGTTAGCTACAACGCTTTCGTCGCATTGCAAACCGCCGTCAACGACATGGGCAGCAATCTCGTCTGGGGTTCCGGTCAGAAACTACCCTCCGACCGCAGCGTGCTGCAAAATCTCAGCATCAAAGACGGCACGCGCAACCTGACAATCGGCGAAGGCTCGAAGGTCGCTTTCGTCGGCTACGTGATGGCCTACGAGTTTGCGGATACGCACGGTGGCGAGGATGTCAACTGCAACTTGAACGGCGACGAGAACAACGACATTCACCTCACGCTCCGGCAGACGCCCGGCCTCATCCTCAAACGTCCGGCGGGATTTCCAGACCCGCGCTGCAACGCCATCAGCGCCGAAGTCAGCCCGCACTTCCGTCCGGCGGCGTGGGACAAACTCGCCTCTCCGTCCAGCAATTCGACCTTTACCAAATACCCTGTCCGCATCACAGGCGCGCTCACCTTCGACGCCGAGCACAAGCCCTGCACCGACGGCAAACCCGCGTCCGGCAGCCCCGTCCGCATCTCTGTCTGGGAGATTCATCCGGTCTACGCCGTCGATGTCTGCAAGTACACGACGCTTTCGCGCTGCACCGCGACGAGCACTACCGCATGGGTTCCCTTCAACAAGTTTTCCGCCACCGCTCAATAAGGCGGCGACTCGTCCGCATGAATTAATAACTCGTTTCAAAATTAGCCACAGAGACGCAGAGATGAAGAAGGTAAAGGGCGAACGAGAACTCGTTCTGATTTTTACCTTTAGTCTTGCTCGGTGTCTCTGTGTCTCTGTGGCTAATGCGCGTCTGGAAATAGATTTTAAGTTTTCGGCAGATAACCTAAATCTGCGAGGATGCGTTTGGTGAGATTGATGCGTTCATCGCGTATCGCCATGTAGTTTGCGCCTTCGAGGTTGGTCGCAAAGAAATAGACTTTGCCACCCGTCTCGACGTAGCCGACGAACCAGCCGAGGCTTCTTCCGTTTCCGGCGGGGCCGCCGCCAGTCTTCCCGCTCAGACGATAGGCGGGCGTCTCCTCGCGCACGATTATCTCTTTCACAATCCGCATGCTGCGCTTCGAGAAGGGCAGTTCGTCGCGATAGAACTTCTTCAAAAACTCAATCTGCTCCTCCGGCGAGATTCGCAGACTACTATTCAACCAGAATTTATCGAGGCCACCCGACGCATCAGCGTTGCCATACTCAAGTTGCGCGAGATGCTTCTTCATCCTCGCCGCGCCGACGCGCAACGCAAGTTCCTTGTAATACCAGACGACCGAATGCTGCATCGCCGTGCGAAGATTGTGGTCGCGCTTCCAGTTGATGAAAGGTTCGCTGACCCAATCGTCGGGCGGATACTTCGTGCGGTTCCACGGGATAACGAAATCGGCATCCTTGATGACGCCCGTTTCGAGACCAATCAGCGAGTTGGGAATCTTAAACGTCGAGTATGGGCTGAAACGTTGACGGCAACGCGCTTCGTTGTGACGCACGTAAGCGTCTTTCTGCAAATCGTACACGACGATGCATCCGTTCACGTTTCTGAAATGCGCGCTCAAATCCTGCGCCTCGACCGCCGACACGCCCGACGCACACACGACGAACACCAGAGCCATCAACATTCGTCCGGCAAGTTTCATCCGCCTGACGTTAGTTCCTCGTCCCGCAACTTCGATTCGTCCTACTTCTCTGCGTCTCGTCAAGTTCATCTCTTGATTACCTTTCCATAAGCTCTGCACTGATTTCGCGGAAATATCTTTACATGAGCCGCCGTCAAAAATGAAGTTCGACCGACGTTGAAACGCAAGCTCAAACGGCGCGGGCGCGCGTGCGCGACGTGCAGCGTGTGTTGATGACGCGCCGAAGTTGGGCTTGCTTGACATTCCGTGCGCGGCTTGTTGTAATCGTCTGTCGCCCGAAACGTATCTGAAAAGTAGAATTTTCCTGAGTTGTAAGAGGTATCCGTAGTGCCTTCAAATGAGTTGATTTATGATTGGAACACGGTTGCTCCGACCGCTGAGAAGCCCGCGCGCCGCATCAGTTTCGACGACGAAACTCTGCGCGATGGGCTGCAATCTCCCTCCGTGTGCGAGCCTTCCGTGGAGAAGAAGATTGAGTTGCTTCATCTGATGGACGCGCTCGCCATCGACACGGCGGACATCGGTCTGCCGGGCGCAGGCGGTACACACGCGGCGGGCGTCGAACGCCTTGCTCGCGAAATCGTCGAACAGAAACTCCGCATCCGTCCTAACTGCGCCGCGCGCACACACCGCAACGACATCACACCGATTGCCGAAATCTCACAACGCGCCGGAATCCCAATCGAAGTTTGCGCCTTCATCGGCTCGTCGCCCGTCCGCTTCTACGCCGAAGATTGGACGCTCGATATGTTGCTCAAACTAACGGAAGAAGCCGTCACCTTCGCCGTCGCGGAAGGATTGCCCGTCATGTATGTCACCGAAGACACGACGCGTGCCGACCCCGAAACGATTCGCGCACTCTACACGACGGCCATCCGTTGCGGTGCACGCGCCGTCTGCGTCTGCGACACCGTGGGTCATTCGACGCCGGACGGCACACGCGCCGTCGTCCGCTTCGTTAAAAAGATAATCGAGGAACAGGGCGAAGCCGTCCGCCTTGATTGGCACGGCCATCAGGACAGAGGGCTTGGCGTCATCAATTCCATCGCCGCCATCGAGAGCGGCGCAGACCAGGTGCACGGCTCCGCGCTCGGCGTCGGCGAACGCGTCGGCAATACGCCGATGGATCAACTGCTCGTCAATCTCAAGTTGATGGGTTGGATTGATAACGACCTCTCGCGGCTGCGCGAATACTGCGAAGCGGCGGCCACGGCCTGCGGCTGGACAATCCCCGTCAACTATCCCGTCTTCGGTCGCGACGCCTTTCGCACGGCGACCGGCGTCCACGCGGCGGCGGTCATCAAGAGTTTCAAGAAGAACGACCCCGGACTCGCCGACCTCATTTATTCGGGCGTCCCCGCAGGTCTGTTCGGCATGCAACAGACCATCGAAATCGGCCCCATGAGCGGCAAGTCAAACGTCATCTACTGGCTCGAATCGCGCAACATCGAAGCCGACGAAGAACGCGTCGCACGCATCTTCGAGCACGCCAAAGGCTCATCCGGCGTCCTCACCGAAGACGAAGTTATGCAACTGATTTAAGGGCAGAGGTCAGAGGCTAGAGGTCAGAGGTTAGTTAAACCCGTCTTGTTTTGACTAACCTCCGACCCCTAGCCTCTGGCCTCTTGATTGTTATGATGTTTTCCACCACCGCGCCCGCCGCGTCCGTCCGCATCGTGCGAGAGATTCTCGCATCGGAGCAGGTGCGCCGGGCGTTTGAGTTTTTCGAGACAGAGGCCGCCGCTATCACCGAGGAACACGCGGCCATCTGCGCTATCCCCGCGCCGCCTTTCGGCGAAGCGGTGCGCGCCGAATACTTACGCGCCAGATTTCGACAACGCGGGCTGACGGAAACCGACATGGACGCGGAAGGCAACTGCGTGGCGGTGCGTCGCGGGCGTTCGCTTCATCCTCTGCTCGTCGTGAGCGCGCATCTCGACACGGTGTTTCCGCCCGACACGGATTTCACAGTGCATCGTCAGCAGGGAAAAATGTTTGCGCCCGGCATCGCCGACGACGGATGCGGGTTAGCGGCGTTGTTGGCGTTGGCGCGAGCGTTCGAGTTGTGCTCGATTGAGACGGAAGGGACGCTGCTTTTCGTCGGCACGGTGGGCGAAGAGGGCGAGGGAAACTTGCGCGGCGCGCGCTTCCTCTTGAACGAGGGCGAATGGGCGAGCGCGATTGACGCGTTCGTGAGTCTGGACGGACCAGGCGTCGAGCGTATCACGCACGCGGCTCTTGGGTCGCGTCGCTATCGCGTGCGCTACGCGGGCACGGGCGGACATTCGTGGGGCGATTTCGGCGTCGCCAATCCCGTGCACGCGTTGGGTCGCGCCGTCGCGCGTTTGAGTTCGTATCCAGCGCCCGCGCGCCCGCGTACGACCTTCAACGTCGGACGCATCGAAGGCGGTACGGGCGTCAACGTCATCCCCCGCGAGGCATGGATGGATGTTGACCTCCGTTCCGAATCCGCAGAAGAACTCGGACGTCTCGACGCCTTCTTTCGTCGCGCCGCACGCGAAGCAGCCGACGATGAAAACTCATCCCGACGAGCAGCGACACCGCCCCTCGAACTCGACGTGAAACTCATCGGCGACCGTCCGAGCGGCGAAACGCGACTCGATGCGCCGCTCGTTCGTCTCACAGAAGAAGCGACGCGCACACTCGGCTTCCGTCCGCGCTTCGATTGCTCCTCGACCGATTCCAACATCGCCATCTCGAAGGGCATCCCCGCCGTCACCATCGGCGCGGGCGGCATGTCCGGCAACTCGCACACCCTCGAAGAATGGTACGACCCGCGCGACCGACACCTCGGACTTCAACGCGCTCTCCTCGTCATGCTCGGCACGGTCGGACTAAGGTAAGGCAAAGCGCAAAAGGTAAAAGGCAAATGTAAGAATAGAATCCTTACATTTGCCTTTTACCTTTTGACTTCTACCTTTTCGTAGTCTTAGTTGACTGGAATGGTGACGACCGTTGCGCCCGCTTTACCGGCGGGGAAACGGCGACCGCGCGCGATGCGGACGGCGGTTCCGCCGTAGGCTTCCGCGCCGGGACTCGTCCCTGCAACTGATGCTTGTGTGACGCGTCCCGCTTCGTCATACGCGACGCTAACCCTGACCGTCTTCGGCCCCGCAGCGACGGCGGCGGGTGTGGGCTGTGCGGCAGCAGGAGCAACGCCGTCGGCAGGCTTCTGTGCGGCTTCCGTCTTCTTGGCTTCTTCGGCGCGTCGTTCGCGTTCGCGTGCGGCGCGCTCGCGTGCCTCGCGTTCGCGTCGCGCAGTGAGTGCGGCGGCAGCGGCAGCATCGACGGCGGCGGGCGCGGCATCCGTCACTCCCGTTGCTTCGCCGTTTGTCGCTTCGAGCGACGAAGCAGCGTCGCTTGCGTTACCGTTGACGGCAGACGTGTCCGAAGACGTTGCTTGCTCTGTGGGCGCGGAGGGCGCGGAAGCAGACGGGACGGGCGTGGCAGCGACACCCCGACGTGCGCCGAGGCGTCCGGCGAGCGGGATGGCGGCGACGGCGCACGCCAACACGACCGACGCGGCCACCGCCACCAACACCATCTTTCTCTTTCCGCTACTCGCCTCGTTCGTCGTGCCCTCAACCATCATCGACATCGGCGCGGCTGTCGAAGCGGCGACGGCAGCAGCGGCGGCATCGCTCGCTTCCTTCGACGACTTTGCCTCCTGCACCGCACCCAGACGCTCGACATGATCCATGAAAATCGCCATGTCGGCTTCCGAGGGATTCCAACCGCTGCCGAAGGCGTCGGCCTCGCTCGGCGAGTTGCCTTCATCCAGACGCCGCAGACCTTCGAGCACCACTTGCGTCCAATTATCTTTAATGCTGCGGCGCGGCGGTTCGATGTCAGAGCTAAAATCGAACGCGGCGTTGGGCAGCGTCAAAGCGAAATAGACGGCCTCGGCTCCGCTCAGAGCACCGACCTTCGCATCAACAAGCTCGCCATCCTTGATAAAGAAAACCCCGTGTCCCCGGTGGTAATCGACTTTGAGCCGTCCGGTCTTGCGTTGATTGCAAAAGAACTCGATGAGTTCGGCCAGCGACATATCGCTGAGTTGTCCGGTCAGTGCCATAAATTATTCCTCTTCATTGCAGATGCGAAATCGTAGTCCGTCGGAAACCCGCTTGTAGGTTGGTGTCAATTACTTAAAGCGAAGTTGTAATTGATAGTGCCCGAAATTTTCACGGGCTGTCCCGAAAGAAGCGTGGGCGAGAAACGCGCTTGCATCGCGGCTTTCTCCGCCGATTGATGCAGCACTTCGGGGCCGCCCGTCGCCTTCGCCGAAATCACTTTGCCCGTCACGTCAATCACAACCTCGACCGTGACCACTCCGGCGGCGCGTATGCGTTTGGCGACTTCCGGGTAAAAAGGCGACGGGAGGCTCAATGCTTTGCCGTTGAGCACGCCACCGGAGATGGGCTTCAGAGGCCCTTTCGCCAACGGACGCGCCGGAGCTTCGCCCTCGACTTTCACCTGCGGCGCACCACTGTTGCCACTCTCGACCGCGCTCTTGACGTTGCCGACCGACGGACTCACCACCGCGTACACTTTATTGTCAACCGCAGCCAGTTCGGGTGGCGCGACGACCGACGACGATTTCTTGTTGCTCGCGGCTGGCAAAACATTTGGCGAAACATTTGGCGTGGATGCAGCGGGGACAAACGCGCTGCCCTTCGACGCAGGAGCGGATGTCATGGCGGCGGGCGCGGAAGCAGGCGTGGAAGATGCGGATGAAGCGGATGCTGGGCGAACGTTTGCGGTCTGCGCGACAGCGACGTTGGCGGGCGGCGCGGAATTGGTCGTCGAAGCGGCGGATGAAGCGGTGGGTTGAGAGAGTTTGTTAACGGTCGCTTCTTCCATGTAGTAGGCGATGGCGCGGTAAGTTACTTCGGTCGGCTCGAAGGTCACTTTTCCGCCTTCCACAATCGCCACCGAAGTCGTCATCTTCGTCCAGTTGCCGACGGCATCAAACTCGTATGTGTAGACCTCTTTGCTCGCCAGCGAACCGTCGTCGCGGTGCAGCGACATCTCGATGATGTTGCCCTTGTCGTCGTACTTGTAAACCTCTTTGCCCGTGAGCGAACCACCTGCGGCGAGGAAATATGCGGTGTCAATCTTGGCTCCCTTGATGTCGTAGGTCGCCGTTTCCAAGACCACGCGCGGCCCCTCGACCAGTTTGCCCTCCTTACTCAACAGCTTCGCCGTCTCGGTTCTGACGCGACGCACCGACCCGACCAAACCGTCCTGTTCTCTATCATTTACGCCATCAGCGACGGGATGGAGCAGGACGAATCGCGCCTCGAATCTTTTGGCATGAAGCGACGACCCTGCATCGCGCGCCAAAACACCGACACTCGTCGCCGAGAGAAGAACTAGCAGCAGGCTCAGGTTCATACGTTTCAGCATAAGGCTTACTCTCCTGATATTTTTATGTGCTTGAGGCTACAGAACGGTCTGGAACCGAAGGTGTGCAGAGGCAAAATTCTGCGGCGTCAAACGGGAATCAAACGCCGTGCGAGGCAATGTGTTCGAGCCTTGACCGTGAGACGCGCCCGGAAACCCTTTTGTGAGATGGCGAGGACAGACGCCGTTTGAACCGCGATGGGAAGCGTGTCGCCACCACGGAAAGGCGGCGAGAGAATTATACATGTACAACAATGGTTTGTCTATATTAAACACCAGTATGATAATCAGACGCCCGATTAGAGTTTTTTAAGAGACGACGGGCGAGTGGAGTAGCGATTCGCTGGCAATTAACAAATGTGCTCGCGGAGGGGTTTGAGCGCAGGGTTTTGGTCGATGGAAGGGCTGCTCTCGGGAGGTTAAATGTTGAGATTGTTGATGTTGGAGATATTAAGCGGTGAAGATGGAGGCCATGCGTTCCGCCGTTAGAGCGGAGCGAGCGGCGGTGTATACGTGGTCGGTCGAAATGTCTGTAATTGTTTGTCCATGAAGGAGTTGATGGCGTTCTCCGGGTGGGACGTAGGAATGCATCATGGGATGCTGGCCGAGAAGGATGACGACGGGCGTGCCGACCGCCGCCGCGATGTGCATCGGCCCCGTGTCGTTGGAGACGAAGACGGAGAGACGCGCCGCCGCCGAGGCGAGTTGGGGAATCGATAGTCGGTCGAAGACGATTGTCGAGCGCGGGAAGGCGGCGCGCATCTCGCGCACCAGAGCGCGTTCTTCGGGGCCTGCAAAGAGCACGACGCGGACGCCATCGTTATTTTCCAGACGGCGCGCGAGTTCGCCGAAGCGTTCCAGAGGCCAACGCCTGCTCGGATGTCCCGCGCCGGGGAAGATTCCGACGAGCGGCGCATCGTGTCCAGCCTTCTCTTTGCGGAACAAATCTTCGACCACGCGGTCGTCCTCCGCGCGCGGACGCAGACGCGGCACGCGCGCAACCTTGCCTACATCGAGCGGCGCAACGATGTCGAGGTAACGGTCAACGGCATGTTTGCTGCGGTCTTCAATGGAGGGGCGCGGGCGAAAGTTGGAGAGAAAATCGAGCGAGCGTCCGGGTCGTCGCGCGTAGAGCCTGGTCGTTGCGCCGGAGAGAAATCCGAGCAGGTTGGTTTCGGAGAGACTGTGGAGGTCGATGACGAAATCGAAGCCGCGTCGGCGCACGTCTCTGACCAACTGCGCGATACGCAAGACGGAAAGCGGTTTCGAGCCGTCGCGTAACGCAACGCGGTCAACACCCCACGCCTCGTCCGCCACGCCCGCCAGTTCAACGACGGGCGTAGCAGGCCGCCCGACCATCACCGTGATGCGCGCACGCGGAAACCTTGCGCGAATCGCGCCGAGCGCGGGCAAGCTCAGCACTACGTCGCCCAACTGACCGAAATCAATCACCAGAATCTGTCGTGGCTCAAAGTTCATTGCACACTACTTAACGTCGCTCGTCGTCTATTCGTTTCGGATAAATCAATTCGTTTCGCGCAAATCGCGTCCGGTCATCTCGGCGGGTTGTTCGATGCCGAGCAGGCCGAGGACGGTGGGCGCAACGTCTTCGAGCGCGCCGCCTTCGCGCATCTTGAGGCCGCGTGCCGCTTCGTCGATGAGATGAAAGGGGACGAGGTTGGTGGTGTGTGCGGTGTGCGGCTGTCCGGTTGTGGGGTCAATCATCTGTTCGCAGTTGCCGTGGTCGGCGGTGATGATGCAGCGACCGTGGACGGCGCGCAGAGCCTTCGTTATCCAGCCGAGACAGGTATCGACATACTGCACGGCCTCGATGGTTTTAGGGAGATTGCCTGTGTGGCCGACCATATCGGGATTTGCGAAGTTGACGATAAAGACATCGGTTTCGGCTTCGTCGATGCCGCGCAAGATTTTGTCCGTGACTTTGAAGGCAGACATCTCCGGCATCAAATCGTAGGTCGCCACTTTGGGCGAAGGGACGAGCAGGCGACGCTCCGAAGGAAACTCCTTTTCCGTGCCGCCGTTGAAGAAGTAAGTGACGTGCGCGTACTTCTCCGTTTCGGCGAGGCGATAATTGCGTACGCCGAGATTGGCGAAAACGTCTGCGAGGATGTTGGTGTGTTGCAGTTGCGGAAAAGCGATGGGGAGCGGAAAAGTCTTGTCGTACTGAGTAAAGCAGACGTAGTGAACTTTCGGCCTGTGTGGCGTGGTGAAGCCGCCGAAGCCGGGAACGGCGAGTGCGTTGGTGATTTGTCGCGCGCGGTCGGAGCGAAAGTTGTAGAAGATGATGGAGTCGCCGTCCTGTATGGTAGCCGTCGGTTCGTTCTTTTCGTCCAACACGACGAGGGGTTCGACAAACTCGTCGGAGACACCACGCTCGTAAGAGAGTTTGACCGCCGCCACGGGGTCGATAACGCGCTCGCCTTCGGCGTTGACGAGGAGGCGATAGGCTCGCTCGGTGCGCTCCCAACGCTTGTCCCTATCCATCGCGTAATAGCGACCGACGACCGACGCGATGCGACCCGTGCCAATCTCCATGCACTTCAACTGCAAGGCTTCGACATAGCCATAAGCAGACATCGGCGGCGTGTCGCGCCCGTCCAAAAAGCAGTGGATGTAGACGCGGCGGAGGTCACGTTCATGCGCCATACGCAGCAACGTGTAGAGATGCTCCTGCGACGAATGGACGAGGCCGTCAGACAAAAGCCCCATGATGTGAAGCGCGCGTCCGTCGGCTTTCGCTTTGTCCATCGCGGCGACGAGAGCTTCGTTGGAGAAAAAGTCGCCTGTTTCAATGGCGTAGTCGATGCGCCGGAGGTCTGTGCGAATGACGCGACCGGAACCCATGTTGAGATGCCCGACTTCGGAGTTGCCCATCACTTCGGCGGGTAGGCCGACGCATGTGCCGGATGCTTCAATCAACGTCTGCGGGTACTTCTCAAGTATCTCGTCATAGAAGGGCGTCGCGGCGAGCGCGATGGCGTTGCCTTCGCGTTCGGGCGTGTAGCCCCAACCGTCCAAAATGATGAGCGCGAGCGGCCCTTTTTTCCCGTTCAAAATTCTCTCTCCCTCGAACTGCCGTGCCGGATTTGGAATCGCTTTGCTTTGAATCGTTCTCTGGTTTCGTCTGGTTGACTACTCGGCGTTGTAGCGCGTGCGACAGTTCGGACACTGCCATAGTTGTTTGACGCCGCTAATCGGAATCACGGGCACGACGAAGAACAGCGTGATGAAGTTCATCCCTTTCTTCCTGACGAAATTGCCCACGACGCCGCATTGCGAGCAGCGCATTTGCTGCGGGCCGCTCTCCGAACCCCACGTTAGAAATCGCGTGCCGATGATAAAGAAAAAGAACATTTCGCCCCTCCTCGTTTGGGTTTCATAAACGTGTGAGCGACTGCAAACTCCGAACCAACTTCCATGCGGCGATTCGTCGAAGCCGAACCACGCGCTCGAAGATGCGACACGAAACACAGAGACGCCGCTTCAACGCTTCGCTGCCGCGCGTGACTTCTTTTTCGTCGTCGCCGCACGTGCGCCTTTGCCGTCGGTTGTCGTCGTCGCTATCGTTGCTGTCGCGTCGCCCAACTGCCTGAGCGCCGCACGACCGGGATAACGTGCAGAATCGCGCAGGTCTTCTTCGATGCGAAGGAGTTGGTTGTACTTGGCGATGCGGTCGGAGCGCGAGAGGCTTCCGGTCTTGATTTGTCCGGCGTTGGTGGCGACGGCGAGGTCTGCGATAAAGGTGTCTTCGGTTTCGCCGGAGCGGTGCGAGATGACGGCGGTGCGGCTGTTGGTGCGCGCCAGTTCGATGCAGTCGAGCGTCTCCGTGAGCGTGCCGATTTGGTTGACCTTGATGAGAATCGAATTGGCGACGCCGCGTTCGATGCCCTTTTGCAGAAACGTCGTATTGGTGACAAAGAGGTCGTCGCCGACGAGTTGGATGCGTGTGCCGAGTTCGTCGGTCATGGTCTTCCAGCCGTCCCAATCGCTCTCGGCCATGCCGTCCTCGATGGAGATAATCGGATACTGCTCGACCCAAGATTTCCAGTAAGCGACCATCTCATCGCTCGATAGTTTTCGCTGGTCAGACTTTTTGAAAATGTAATTTTTGCCATCGTAGAATTCGCTGGCCGCCGGGTCGAGCGCGAGATAGAGGTCACGACCCGCCGCATAGCCCGCCTGCTTGACGGCTTCGAGAATCGTCTCAATCGCTTCTTCGTTGGAACGGAGGTTGGGAGCGAAACCGCCTTCGTCGCCGACGCCTGTGGAGAGTCCGCGTTTTTTGAGCACTGATTTGAGCGCATGAAAAATCTCTGCGCCGACACGCAACGCCTCATGAAAACTCTCGACGCCCACAGGCATCACCATGAACTCTTGAAAATCGACATTGTTGTCGGCATGCGCGCCGCCGTTGAGGATGTTCATCATGGGAACGGGGAGTGTGCGTGCGTTGGCGCCGCCCAGATAACGATAGAGAGGGATTTCGAGATGCGTGGCGGCGGCGCGCGCCGTGGCGAGCGAGACGGCGAGCAGCGCGTTGGCGCCGAGCCTCGATTTGGTCGGCGTGCCGTCGAGCGCGATGAGCGCGGCATCCACTTCTATCTGGTCGAGCGCGTCCATGCCTTCGATTTCGGGCGCGATGCTTTCGATGATGTTGACGACGGCGCTCAAGACGCCCTTGCCGCCGTAACGTCGTTTGTCGCCATCGCGCAACTCGACAGCTTCGTTCTCGCCCGTCGATGCACCCGAAGGCACGGCGGCGCGTCCAGTCGTGCCGTCGATGAGAAGGACTTCGGCTTCCAGGGTCGGGTTGCCGCGCGAATCCAGAATCTCGCGTGCGTGCACGGAATCAATCATGCTCATACGGAATCACTCATGCTCGCCGAACCGAACATGCTCCTCGTTGAATTGAAGTTTCTTGCGCGGCTGACTTTATCAACCCAACCAACTGACAGTCAAAGCGACGGGTGAGAGTAGTAGACAGAAAACAGTAGCCAGTAGTCAGTAGCAAAACCTCGCGCAGTGGATGGCTGAGAGGAATGCTGAAGAAGCGTCCGACGCAAGTTCTTCATGCTGGCTACTGACTACTGGCTACTGTTTACTGCTTTTAGGCCGACGCCTTGAGTTGTTGCTTTTGTTTCTGTTTCTCGGCTTCCATGACGGTGCCGATTTCTTCTATCTGGTCGCTGGTCAAGACCTGTCGTGCGCTGGCGAACATCTCGTCTTCTTCCTCATCGACGTGATGCTCGACGCTCTCTTTGAGGACTTTGAATTTAGCCGTCCAGACTTCGCTCTCGACGGGCATGGCGGCGAGTTCGCCGAGCAGGGTCTTGATAACTTTGTGTTCCTCGAAGCCTTCGAGCGTGATGGCGCGCGTCTCAGCCTCTCGCTTGAGGATGGGATAAAAGATGGTTTCTTCGATGTGCGCGTGGATGTCGAGTTCCTGTTTCAACTGCGCGAACTTTTCCGTGCGTGTTTTGCTGGCCTGTTCGGTCGTCTCCGCCAACTGGTCGAAGATGCCCGACACTTTTTCGTGGTCGGCTTTGAGCAATTCAAAAACGTTCATAAATGTTCCTCCGTGTGTGATGTAAATGGGCGCTTGCACGATTCTCGTACGTCAAGCAACATATCTTTGTTACTAATCAAGCGCAGTGCCAGCGCGAGGAGTTGGAGCGGTATTGATGAGCGAGAAGAAGGATTTATTAAGCCACGCGACGAGCGTCGCGCCGCCCGCCGAGCGACAGCAGCAACGCGCGGCGGACGACGCCTCCGCCGTGCAACCGACGCACTACGAACCCGCCAAAGAGAACGTCAAAACCACGGGCGAACTCCGCGCCGAAGCCACCGCCACGTCGTCAGACGACAAGGCTGTGATGTCGTCCGACGACAACCGAGCCTCGCCGTCGTCAACATCAAACGGCGGCGGCGCAACAGCGGTCGCTTCATCAAGCAACGATTCGGCATCTTCATCGAGACGCGCGCAACCGCCGGAGGAGTTCACGGGCATTCAAATCACGCGTCGCAAGGAGGTGGCGGGCGGAGTCGCCGCCGTCGTGTCGAGTTTCAAACATGCTTACAACGAAATGGGCGTGGCGCGCAGCATTCGCACGCTCAGCCAACTCAATCAGAAGGACGGCTTCGACTGCCCCGGTTGCGCATGGCCTGACCCCGACGGCGAACGCTCGCACGTCGAGTTCTGCGAGAACGGTGCCAAGCACGTCGCCGACGAAGCGACAACCAAACGGGTCGCGCCCGATTTTTTCCGTCAGTGGAGCGTCTCGGATTTGTCGCACAAGTCTGACTACTGGCTCGGTCGTCAGGGACGCATCACTCAGCCCATGATGCTCAGGCGCGGTGGCACTCACTATGAAGCCATCAGTTGGGACGAAGCCTTCTCGACCATCGCCGACGAATTGAACGCGCTCGACAGCCCCGATGAAGCGGCCTTCTACACTTCCGGTCGGACGAGCAACGAGGCCGCTTTTCTTTATCAACTTTTCGTCCGTCAATTCGGCACCAACAATCTTCCAGACTGTTCCAACATGTGCCATGAATCGAGCGGTTCAGCCTTGACGCCGACCATCGGCATCGGCAAAGGAACCGTCACGCTCGACGATTTTCACCACGCCGAAGCCATCTTCGTCATCGGTCAGAATCCCGGCACCAATCACCCGCGCATGCTCACCGCCCTGCAAGACGCCAAGCGACAGGGCTGTCGCATCGTGCACATCAACCCTCTGCCCGAAACGGGTCTGAATCGTTTCAAACATCCGCAGGAAGTCTCCGGCATCGTCGGCACTGGAACCGCGCTCGCAGACCTCTTTCTACAGGTTCGCATCAACGGCGATGTCGCGCTCCTGAAGGGCATCATGAAGGAGATGCTGGAAGAAGAAGCGCGTCGCCCCGACGAAATCCTCGACCGCAAGTTCATCGCGGAACAGACCGCAGGCTTCGACGAGTTTGCGCGTGCGCTTGACGAAGTGAGTTGGGGCGACATCACGGAGCAGAGCGGCATCGGTCGCGAGGGGATACGCGCCGCTGCCGAAATCATGATGCGCTCCCGACGTACTATCGCATGTTGGGCAATGGGTTTGACGCAGCACAAAAACGCCGTCGCCAACATTCAAGAGATAGTTAACCTACTGCTTTTGCGCGGGCAAATCGGCAAACCGGGCGCGGGCGCGTGTCCCGTGCGCGGTCATTCAAACGTGCAGGGCGACCGCACGATGGGCATCTGGGAACGTCCGACCGAAGCCTTCCTCGATGCGCTCGCACGCGAGTTTGATTTCGAGCCGCCGCGTCGTCATGGACTCGACACGGTGGAAACAATCAAGGCGATGCACGTCGGACGTGTGAAAGTATTCTTCGCGCTCGGCGGCAATTTTCTCTCCGCCACACCCGACACCGAATACACCGCCGAAGCCCTGCGACGCACGCGTCTCACCGTGCAGGTTTCGACCAAACTCAACCGCGCGCATCTCATCACGGGCGAACAGGCGCTCATCCTTCCTTGCCTCGGACGCACCGAACGCGACGTGCAAACGTCGGGCGAGCAGTTTGTCAGCATGGAGAATTCGATGGGCGTCGTTCATGCTTCGCGCGGCACGCTTGCGCCCGCATCCGAACATCTCTTGAGCGAACCCGCCATCGTCGCACGCCTCGCACATGCGACGCTCACGACACAACGCCTGAGCAACAGCAGCAATATCGATTGGATGTGGCTCGCCGAAGACTACGACCGCATACGCGATTTGGTTTCGCGCGTGCTTCCCGGTTTTGAAGATTACAACCGTCGCGTACGGCAGCCCGGCGGCTTCTATCTTCCCAATCTCGCGCGCGAAGGTCGTTTCCAGACCGCGACGGGTCGCGCCAATTTCACCGTCCACGAACTTCCCCGACATCGACTCGAAGCGGGACAGTTCATCATGATGACGATACGCAGCCACGACCAGTTCAATACCACCATCTACGGACTCGACGACCGCTATCGCGGCATCCACAACGAACGCCGCGTCGTCTTCCTCAACGCCGACGACATCAAGGAAGCGGGTCTTGAGAGCGGCGAGGTGGTTGACCTCGTTAGCCATTTCGACGGCGAGGAACGCATCGCGCGTCGCTTCATCGTCGTTGCCTACAGCATCCCGCGTCGTTGCGCTGCAACCTATTTCCCCGAAACCAACGTCCTCGTCCCCATCGGCAGCGTCGCGGACAAGAGCAACACCCCGGCCTCGAAATCCGTCGTTATCACCCTCCGTCCCTCCGCCGACCATGCGACGCCTTTCGATTACGACCACAATGAAGGGATGAGTGCAGAGGGATGAGTGATGAAAGTGAAGACAAGGAAAGGTTGAAATGCTGAAAGTTGAAATGGTGCGACGTTATGTTTTCGTCGGATGCGTGCTCGCGGTCTTGGTCGCGACGTTACAGGGACAGATGAGGCAGGGCAGAACCAGAATCCAGAACAACGACGAGGAGGCGTTGCAGCGCACCGAGCAGGAATGGCTCGACGCCCTTTTCGCGCCGCCGCAACATCAGAGCGAGAACGCGCTCGAACGCGTGCTGGCGAGCGACTTCACGGCAAGCGGCGAGGGCGGAGAGATTGACCGTGCGGCTTTTCTCGCCGCCGCTCGCGTCGTGGCAGACGCATACGCGTCCATCAATCTCGACGAACGGCGAGTGCGTATCTACGGCGACACCGCCGTCTCGATGGGTCGCGCGACGCTCACGCCGCGCGCCACAGACGCCATGCAAAACTCCGTGCCGACGGAAATCAAAGTAACGCGCTCCATCGCCGTCCAATCCTCTACGGTCAACATGTCGGAACTGGCGCGCGAGGAGGCCGCCAACCCGCACGCGCCAAACAGCAAGCCCGTCGCAGTTCATGCGCCAATGCCGATGCCCGAAAATTTGCCCGTCAAACGAGCTGCGGACGCGGGTGCGCCTAAGCAGTACAGGTACACGGCGATCTACATCCGGCGACCGCGAGACTGGCGCGTCGTCGCGCTGCAACTCACGCCCATCAACGAGCCTCGACCTTGAGCGACGTTGACAGTCGGAGCACTCGCGGTTAAAGATGCTCCGGCGTCGCTGCGTCATACACGAAGTTTCCGATGCTTCGGAAGCCACCGCCCCGCTAAATTTTTCGACACAAGGAGAATCATCTTGAAGCGACTTTTCATCGTCCTTCTAATCGCGACGGCGACCGCGCTCGTCGCCTTCGGACAGGACAAGAGCAAACAGGACGACAAACCGGAAAGCAAACAGGATGGCGGCGATTCGTGGAACAAGTTTGGGCAGGAAATCAAACAGTTGGAGACCGATTGGGTTGCGGCGCATCTTCAGACCGCGACCGTGACCTACACGCTTGAGCGCATTCTCGCGCCCGATTACAAATTCACGAACGCCGACGGCGCGGCGAAAACGAGGGCGCAGTTCATCTCCGATTTCGCTTTCGGCAGATACGCTTATGATGTTTTTGAAATTTCAGACGTGACCCGCACCGTCCATTCCAAGAAGGCGACCATCAGCGGCCAACTCATCGTTCAAGGGACATACACGACCACCGACAAAGAGCAGGATTTGAGCGGCACATATCGCTTCACCAATACCTACAAAAAGCAGGGCAGCCGTTGGCAAATGACCTCCACGCAGTTGACGCTCCCGCCGCAGGAATGATGAACGGAAAGTATTGGTTCATTAACTCATCAGCTCATTGATTCATTGGTTAACAACGCAATGAATCAATGAGCTGATGAGTTAATGAACCAATTTCTGCTGCGTCAATCTTCGGCGGGCGCAAGCGCGTCGATAGCGGGGCCGTTCAGGACGTGGCCGTCGTGTTTGTCGAAGCGCGAGCCGTGGCACGGGCAATCCCAACTCTTTTCCGTGCTGTTCCAAGAGACGACGCAACCGAGGTGCGTGCAGATGGCCGAGCGTTCGTAGAGCGTGCCATCATCGTCGCGGTAGGCAGCAATCTTCTTCAAACCGCGACGCAGAATCGCGCCCTCGCCGCTTTCGATTTCATCGACGGACGCAACCTCACCGCCCGTCACAAGGTCTGTGTACTGCGCGGCGACGTTGAGGTTCTCTTTGGCAAATTCGCCCGCCGCTTTGACGGGGATGCGCGAGGGGTCGTAGAGCGTCGCCCACTTGTTGTCGCGCCCCATGATTAAATCTGTGAGCAGGATTCCGGCGATGGTGCCATGCGTCATGCCGTTGCCGGAATCGCCCGTGGCGATATAAACGTTGTCGCTGTCGAGCGGATTGCGACCGATGAAGCCCATGCCGTCAACCGGCTCCATCACCTGTCCAGACCAACGCGTCTCGACGGATTCAACCATCGGAAAGCGTTCGCGCGTCCACGCTTCGAGCCGCGCGAAACGTTCATCGAAGTCTTCCGCCTGTCCAGTCTTGTGGTCTTCGCCGCCGACAATCAAAACATCGTAGCCGCCCGTCGCCTGTTCGCTCGAATTTTGCAGACGAATGTAGTGATAGGGGTCGGGCGTGTCCCAGAGAAGCATGACGGGAACCGAACCCGCAGGCACGCGTGCGCCGATGACGTAGGTGCGATAGGGCGCTTGCTTGGTGTGGATGGCAACGAGGTCGTTGACGGGAGTGTTGGTGGCGACGACGACGGCGTTGGCTGTGATGGTCGCGCCGCTGGTCGTTTCGACGCGTGCGTCTGTGCCGCCCGTGATTTTGGAGGCATGTGTGTTAGTGAAGATGCGCGTGCCCGCGCGTTTGAGGGCTTCGGTGAGGCCGTTGATGTATTTGAGTATGTGAAACTGCGCCTGACGCGGGAAACGTAGCGCCGCGCCGAAGTCGTAAAAATCGACGGGCACGCGCTCGACGTATTCGACATCGGTGAGTCCGACACGATGCGCGGCGCGGAGTTCTTCGCCGAGTTGTTCGGTCGAATCGCCGGGCGGCACGAAGAGATAACCGTCGAGGCGTCGGAAATCACAGTCGATGTTTTCGTCGCGCACAATCTCTTCGATTCGATTAATCGCCGCCGTGTGGCTTTCGGCGGCGAGACGCGCGCCCTCTTCGCCGAAGAGTCGTTCGAGTTCGTAGTAGCGGTCATCGAGCGCATTGACGATGTGTGCGGTGGTGCGCGAAGTCTCGCCTCCGGCGACGGGGCCGTCGTCAATGACAACGACCGCTTTGCCCTCGCGTGCGAGCATGTAAGCGGTCGTCAAACCCGCGATGCCTGCGCCGACGATGCACACGTCGGCGCGCGTGTCTGCATCGAGCGTCGGTTGCGGCGACACGTCGGCGGTCTTCATCCACACAGAGCGGTTCTGTCCTGCATCACTCTCCATATTTTACTCCTCTCGCATGAAACACTGGTGTCTCATGGTTCAAAAATTTCGCATCAAGGCGGCAAGATAATGTCGTTTACGCTGTCGCATGATAAGAGTGTGGTGTGGGAAATTTCAACCCGCAATTATTTCTTGTGAATGAGACGAAATAATCTCGACGGAGATGTATTTTCTTGTCCGCTCGGCGCACTGTAGGGTGTCAGCCCGCGTAAGTTAGTCTTTCCGTAAGGAGCAATCTTAGTATGGTCAACAGGGTGAAATACGTCGTCGTCGCGTTCACTTTGAGTCTCGCGTTGGTGTGGCTTTTCTTCCACGGTTCAAAGGCCACGGCCACTCAAACCAATCAGACACTCTCGGCTCCCTTCCAGCGACAAGTGCTTGAAACGCCGCCCGAAGCGCCGTTTGAACTGCGCTTCTTCACCACCGCCGTCAAGAGCGATTCGCGTGGCCGCATCATCACCGGCCCGACGGACGACCCTGTGAAAAACATCGTCGGTGCGGAGTCTGCCGGAATCCGCGCTGGCCTCGAACGCTTCACGAAAATCATGTACGGCGCGGACTACATCGACGGACGACCCGACCCCGGCACACGCATCGACCCGAACAATCCCGTCGTCAAGAGCGGCAGTCAATTCTGGCCGTTTCGCAAACAACCATTCCGCAGCCAGCCGCGCGCCCTCGCGCTCACGCCCGACGGCAAAAAACTTTACGTCACGCTGCCCGGCAAAGAAGGCTACCCGGATTGGCGCGTCGCCGTCGTAGACACGGTGAGCCGCGCGGTGATGAAGTGGATTGACCTGCGCCCCGCCGGACAGACGCGTGGCCTGCGTCCCATCGGCATCAAGGCCGCGCCCCTCAACACGTCGATTTATGCGCGCCCCTACATGATCGTGCTCAACCAGTACAGCAACTTCGCCAGCGTCATCGACGCAGCGACCGACACCGTTATCGGCGAATTCGAGAGCGGCTTCTACGGCGAGAAATTAATCTTCAACCGCGAGGGCACGCGTCTCTATATCACCGACCGTTTCCGCGATGCCGTGCGCGCCTTTCGCATCGAACCCGGCCCGAAGTTTACAGAGATAGCCGTGATTCCCACGGGCAACACCGAACTCGAACGCGCCAACCCGCGCGACCTCGACCTCTCCGCAGACGGGCGCACGCTCTACGTCGCCAACACGCTCGGCCACACCATCGCCGCCATCAATATCGAAGCCGACGCCAACACGCTCACGAAAGTTCTGCCCGTCGGCGGACTGGCGACCGACGTGAAGATTGTCGGGCGTTGGGGCATCGTGAGCGGGCAGGAGACCAACACGCGTTTGAACGAACCGGAGTCCGGCCACGGCTTGCCGACGAAGGATGCCAACGGCGTCGCCATTAAGAACAACGGTCAGCCGCTCGGCTACGTGCCCGTGATGAGCGACGCCACCAAAGCGACGACCTTCGACGACATCGGCAGCGAGTTGAACATCTTCGATACCGCCACGAATCGTTTCGTCTTTCGCTACGTCGATGAAGGACGCGACATCTCGCAACTCGTCACGCCCGGTCAGTACGTTGACCTCGGCGACCACACGGCGGCGCAGAAAATCATCAAGGGCAGCGGCCCCGAACAGATGGCCGTGCGCGGCAATCTCTTGTTCGTCACGATGTCGCATTCGGAGAAGGTGCAGGTCTTCCGCATCAATCCGGCGGCCTCCGACCCGTCGCAGATTTTGACGCCCATCGGCATCGAACTCACGGGCGGTATCACGCCGCACGGCATCGAAGTCTCGCCCGACGGGCGGACGATTTACGTCGCCAATTTCCAGACCGAAGATGTCTCTTTCCTCGGCGTCGATGTTAGCGGCAACCTCGAACGACAGGGTTACTTGCCCGTCGGCGTCACGCCTTCGACGCCCGACCCGTCCACGGGCGGCCACGGTCAGAATCTTTTCGCCACCGACGAAGAAGTCGGCTTGCGTTGGTTCTTCTCGGACGCCTATTCGGACGACGGACAGAAGTCTTGCGGCTTCTGCCATTGGGACGGCAGACAGGACGGCTGCCAGTGGAACGTCGCGGCCAATGCGGTCGGCGGCGTCAAAGTCTGCCCGCAAAACAAAGACCTCTCAGACAACTGGCCGGAGTGGTACGAAGGCTTGAATAACGATTTCATGGCCTACGCCTCGGCCTGCAACGGCGAAGTCCTCCTCGGCGAGCGCGACCCGACTCCACTCTTCCCGCAACCCCGCGCCGAAGACCGTTTCCGCGCACGCGAAGAATACGTGCTCCGTAAGACCGAAGAGAATTCGCGCGCCATCGGTCGACCAGACTTGAACGGCAAGGCCGAAAAGGTCGGCTACTACGACATGTCCTACTTGCAAATTCTCTGGTCGGCCAACGACGTGCGGCGTCTGCCGAGTCCGCTCGGACAGTTTCCCGCCGACACTGAGGCTGCCAAGATTGCGCGTGGCAAGGAGATTTTTTCCAAGAGCGTCACTGAGGGTGGTTCGGGCTGCGCCGAGTGTCACCACAACGGCAACAAGTTCACCAACGGAGCACTCGACGACACGTTTCAGGATTTCAACATCCACGAACCCGGCGTCATCAGCGAATCGACCGTTGACGGCGACGGCCCCTTCTTCCGTCCCGAAAACGACTACTTCTTCACGCGCTTCGGCCCGCCGCAGGATGTCGGCACACCGCAGAATTTCAGCAGCCGCAACACCAAGCATCTACGCACCTTCTGGGACGCCGTGCCGCGCTATTTGCACTACGGCTTCGCGCATTCCGTGCGTGAAATACTTCTGCCGCCCGATTCGCCCCTGCTCCTTCCGGGCGAACGCGGCTTCAACTTCCGCACCGTCCGCACAGACCATCGTCGCGGCGCAAACAACTTGCCGACCGAAGTTCCCATCACGGCGGGCGACAGTCGCGGCGGTCTCGCGGGCGACGGCAAGGGGCAGTTGTACGTCAGTCTCGACAGCCCGCATGTCTTGGGCGCAAACGGCAGACCTCTGATTGACCGTCTCGGCTCGAACAATCTCGCGCCGCTCATGGCGGGCGGTCAGATTAACCCGCAACTCGCAGCCAACAACATTCGCGTCATCCGCGACACGCACGGCAAGACCTCGCATCTCTCAGCGGCAGACATCGAAGCACTCGCGCTCTATCTCGAATCGCTCTCGATGTCCGGCCAGCAGTCCGGCTCGCCGTCGCCGACGCCCACGCCGACGCCTTCCGTGACTCCCACGCCGTCGCCAACGCCGTCGCCTACTCCATCACCAACACCGCGACCGTCACCGACACCATCACCAACACCGTCGCCATCTCCGACGCCTGCGGCGACGCCGCAACCGACGCCAAGCCCGTCGCCCTCGGCAAGTCCAACGCCTTCGCCGAGTCCTTCGCCGCAACCGTCGCCCACACCATCGCCGACTCCGGTCGGCTCAAGATCTTCGACTTTGCAGTTCACGCAGACGGGCTACGACATCGCGGAGAACGGCGGGAGCATTCAGATTACCGTCACGCGCGTGGGCGACACGTCGCGCGAGGGGCGCGTCGATTACCGGACAAGCGACCAGACGGCCTCGGAGCGTTCCGACTACACGCTCGCCAAAGGCACGCTCCGCTTCTTCGCCGGAGAGACCGCCAAGAGCTTCAACGTCTTCGTCAACGATGATGCCTTCGTCGAAAACAACGAGACCGTCGTCGTCACGCTCTCGAATGCGCGCGACGGCGGGGCGACGCTTGGCACGCCCTCGGTCGCCGTGCTGACGATTATCGACAACGACACATCGCTCTCATCCGGTGGCAATCCGTCGAACGAGCCGGCAACGTTTACGCGCAGTCACTACGTCGATTTTCTCAACCGCGAACCCGACGCCTCAGGCCTCGCCTTCTGGGCTAACCAGATTGAGGGATGCGGCACGGACGTGCGCTGCATCGAGACAAAACGCATCAACGTCTCGGCGGCCTTTTTCCTCTCCATCGAATTTCAGCAGACGGGTTATCTCGTCAATCGCTTCTACAAAGCCTCTTTTGGACGAAGGCCGCGCTTGCTGGAATTTCTGCCCGACACGCAGGAGGTCAGTCGCGGAGTGGTCGTCGGCGAAACGGGTTGGGAGGCGAAACTCGAAGCCAACAAACAAGCCTTCGCCGGGCAATGGGTCGAGCGTCCCGATTTTCAGAGTATCTATGGCGCGATGTCGAATGCGGAGTTTGTTGACCGCCTCTTCGCCAACGCCGAAGTCGCGCCCGAACAGTCGGAACGCGATGCTCTCATCGGTAGTCTCGACGCGCGCACGGAGACGCGCGCCGCCGTCCTCCAACGCGTCGCCGATAATGCCGAGTTCCGGCGCAAGGAGTTCAATCCGGCGTTTGTGCTCATGCAGTATTTCGGCTATCTCCGGCGCGACCCCGACTCCGGCCCCGACACAGACTTGAGCGGCTACAACTTCTGGTTGGGTAAGCTCAACAACTTCGGCGGCAATTTCATCAACGCCGAAATGGTCAAAGCCTTCATCAACTCACAGGAGTACAAAGAACGCTTCGGCCAGCCCTGACACGAAGCCGAGACGAAGCAGAAACGTTTCATCGCCGACATCTTTCGGTGAACGTCGCTACGCTAACCTCTGTCCCTGCCAGTCGCGCAGTAATTGCACGATTGGCAGGGACGCTCTCTATCTTCGTTTTCGACAGACGCGCACGCGCGTTATAATTTCTGTTCCCCATCCCGCGAAAGACGCGCGGGAGTTCTCGACCCCAAACACGAACTTCGAGCACGCATCGTTGCCGCCTGAGCGCAGACCGCACAGGTGTTGCGTCCGGCGATTCTTGAATTCGAGGAGGAAGACAATGGAAAGCAGAGCCAAGATACTCGGCCACCCGATTCACCAGATGCTTATTCCGTTTCCGTTCGGCCTACTGGCGACGGCGGTTATCTTCGACATCATCAGTCTCTTCATGGACGAACCCGCTAACAAAGAGTTGATGGCGACGATAGCGCACTACATGATTGCCGCCGGAATCATCGGCGGCTTCCTCGCCGCACCCTTCGGTTGGATTGACTGGTTTGCGATTCCGCAAGGCACGCGCGCCAAATCAGTCGGACTCACACACGGCCTCGGCAACGTCGTCGTGCTCTTACTGTTCATCGTTAGTTGGTGGCTCAGACGCGACGACCCCGCGCGACCCGAAACGCTCGCGCTCGTCCTCTCCTTCGCAGGCTTCGCGCTCGCGGGCGTCACGGGCTGGCTCGGCGGCGAACTCGTTGACCGTCTCTCCGTCGGCGTTGACGACGGCGCGCACCTCAACTCGCCCAACTCGCTTTCAGGACGCCCCGCCAGCGAAAACGCCCCGCCGAGTAGATAAGGATTCAAGAGTAAACAAAATCAATTCACAGCATGGACAGGATGAAAAGCGTGCGAGATAGACAGGCTGGAGAAGAAGTTGAAAGGGGAAGGGGTGAAAAGAAAAGGGAAAGACAACTTTCTCGTTCTGTTCCTTCGCCCGTTTCCCCGTTGACCTTTTCCCTTCCTTTATCCTGTCCATCCTGCACGTTTTTATCCTGTCCATCTTGTTAAATGTTCTAACGTGAAAGAGGGTTGACGAAGCAATGAAACTCAAGCCGATTAACGAACAAGTAGTGTGCATCGTGGGAGCATCGAGCGGCATCGGTCGCGAGACGGCGCTGAGATTTGCGCGTCGAGGCGCGCGACTTGTCGTGGCCGCACGCGGTGCGGAAGGGTTGGAGAGTCTGGTCGGAGAGATTCGGAGCGCGGGCGGCGAGGCACGCGCGGTCGTCTGCGATGTGCTCCACTTTGAGGAGGTCGAGCGGGTGGCTGCGGCGGCAGTTGAAGCATACGGGCGACTCGATACATGGGTACATCTGGCCGCCGTCTCCATCTATGCCAAGTTTGAGGAGACGACGCCCGAAGAGTTCAAGCAGGTTATCGAGACCAATCTCACCGGACAGGCTTATGGCGCGATGGCCGCGTTGCCGCACCTGCGACGCGCGGGCGGCGGCGCGCTCATCCACGTCTCGTCCGTGGAAGCGCGGCGCGCGTTGCCCTACCAGAGCGCCTACGCTTCGTCGAAGCACGGCATGAAGGGATTCCTCGAAGCGATGCGGATGGAACTGGCGCGTGAAGGCGTGCCCATCAGCGTGACGGAAGTGATGCCATCATCCATCAACACGCCGTTCTTCAACAAGGCACGCACCAAACTCGGCGTCAAACCGATGGGCGTCAAGCCCATGTACCAGCCGCATCTCGTCGCCGACGCGATTCTCTTTGCCGCCGAAAATGCGGTCGCTGAAATCACGGTCGGCGGCGCGGGCAAAGCGTTGGCCGTGAGCCAGTGCATCTCGCCGCGACTGACCGACACAGTGCTCTCGCTCGTCGCCTTCGAGGGACAGAAAACCGATGAACCGAAAACCGAGGCCGCGCCCGACAATCTCTTTCACACACTTGGAGGCGACCACCGTGTCGAAGGAGATTTCACACACGAAGCGCGCGAGACGAGCCTCTACACATGGCTTGAAACGCACCCTAACGTCAAACGCGCCGTCGCCGCCGGAGCCTTCGGCGCAATCGCGCTACTCGTCGGACGCGCCTTGAAAAACGACCGCAACAACAACGACTCCCACCGCGACCGCAGCACACGTCATATCATCTCGCGCAACGACGCAACGGGGACACGTCAGCCGCGCACGCGCCGCAACGTCACGCGCGAGTTAAAGCCGTGGCGCACTGCCGACGGGCGAAGGTTCGCCGAAGCCAGCGAAGGCTGGATGCTCGACGACTGATGAAGAATTGCTGAATGTGGATTCGGGATTGCGGATTACAGAACAAGAATACAGTTCTTCTTAAATCCGCATTCAGCAATCGTCTAGTTTCGCGGGAACGATTCGTGGCGAGGAAGCGTATACCTTTGAAAAGGAAGGAGAAGGGGCGCGTAGTTTTATGGCACTGAAATCGGTCGAGGAGCAGATACGAAAGGCTATGGCGGAGGGCGAGTTCGACAATCTTCCGGGCAAGGGTCAGCCGCTCGATTTGAACGCCTATTTCGAGACGCCGGAAGATTTGCGGATGGGTTATTCGATGCTCAAGAACAGCAATTTTGTCCCCGAAGAAGTTCAAATGTTGAAAGACATCGAAGCACTACGCGAACAACTCGCCGCCTCCGACGACGAATCGCAACGACAACGCCTCGGCAAAATCATCACCGAAAAAACTCTCGCCTTTCGCATGCTGGTCGAGAAACAGAAGCGCACAAAATAACCCGCCGCGCTCTCCGTCGTCGGGACAAACGCGCGCCAGCGAGAATGACGCCTCACGGCTCGTCAATCTCTTTCTTATCATCTTCGGAAAGCTTTTCTCGGCGGACGCCGTGCGGGTTGGTGGAACGTTCGCCGCGTTTGCGCGTCGAGCGTCGCTTGCGTCGGACGTTGCCGTTATGGTCAACGGAGCGAAGCGGCTGCAAATCCGCTGCGTCGCCTTCGGGGTCGTCCAGACGCGTTTCGATGTGCTCGCCCGCAATCTCCTCTTCGTTCCTGACAATCGCAGTTGCGCCACCACCCGTCGCTTCTTCAACTTGCGGCGTCGTCACCTGCGCGTCGCGGCGTTCAGGCATCGCGGTGTCTGTGCGTTCGCGCGTGGTCTCGGCGTCGTCTGCGTCTATCTGCCCGCTCTCGGCGAGGGCGCGTTGGCGAGCGAAGTGTGCGGCAACCTCCTCCGCGGTTTTGCGTCCGACGAAGGGAGACAACTCGGCGGGCGTCGCTTGCGAGACGCGTTGGATGGAGCCGAAATTTCGCAGGAGTCGTGTCTTGCGTTTTTCTCCGACGCCGGGAATCTCCGACAACTCCGAAGTGAAATCTCGCAACTCGCGTCGCTTGCGATGGTAGGCGACCGCCGTGCGGTGCGTCTCGTCGCGTATCAACTGGATGAGACGCAAGACCGTCGAATGCGAATCGAGATAGACGGGCGCGTGTTCGCGTCCTTTGACGAGGAGGTGCGAAATCTCGTTGTGTCGGCGTGGCGGTTTGACGACGCCGATGGCGGGTATCGCTTCCAAATCGAGTTCGCGCAGAGCGGTCGCTGCCGCACCGAGTTGGCCTTTGCCGCCATCAATCATCACGAGGTCAGGCAGCGGCTTGCCTTCGTCCAACTGCCGTCGATAACGACGAAAGACCGCTTCGTGCATCGACGCCACATCGTTCGAGCCTTCCACCGTCTTGATGCGAAACTTGCGATACTCGGCGCGGTTCATCTTGCCGTTTTCGCAGACGACCATGCCGGCGACGTTCTCCGCGCCGGAGATGTTCGAGATGTCGAACGATTCGATGCGCGCAGGGAAACGCGGCAACTCCAAGACCTCCTGCAACTCTTCGAGCACGCGCTCCATGTCAGGCTTCAAGACGCGGAAACGTTGCTCGAAGGCAATCTGCGCGTTTTTGATAACGAGTTCGATGAGGTCGCGTTTCTCGCCGCGTTGCGGGTCAAGTATGCGGACGCGTCGGCCACGACGCTCCGTTAAAGCCTTCTCAAGCAGTTCGCGGTCTTCAAAATCGACGGGCACATGAATCTCTCGCGGCACGTAATCGGTCGAGTAATACTGCGTTAGGACTTCGCTCAGGAACACGGACGGGTCGAAGTCGTCTTCCGACAAATCCTCCCAGAAAAACTCGCGGCGACCGACAATCTTGCCTTCGCGCATCGTGAAGAGTTGGAGCGCGAGACGCGCGCCTTCGCGGTAGTAGCCGAAGATGTCCACGTCGCGGTCAGCCGAAGTCGCCATCTTCTGCTGCTCGGAGATGGCGACCACGGTTTTTCGCATATCGCGGTATTTCGCCGCGAGTTCGTAGCGCATCTCGTCGGACGCCTTCGACATGCGCGTGTCCAAGTCTTCGATGAGTTCACGATTCTTGCCGTCGAGAAATAGACGCACGTCGCGCACGGCCTCGGCATATTCCGGCGGCGCGCACAACTCTTTGACGCACGGCCCCAAACAACGCTTGATGTGATATTCGAGACACGGGCGCGGGAGTTTGCCGTCAATCTCGATGTCGCAGGTGCGTAGTTGAAACGTACGATTGATTAAATCAATCGTGCGACGCGCGAGCGACGCAGGCAGAAACGGGCCGTAGTAGAGCGCGCCGTCGCGTTGCACGCGGCGCGTAATCATGACGCGCGGAAACGGCTCGTTGACCGTCAACTTGAGATGCGGGTATTGCTTGTCGTCTTTGAGCAGAACGTTGTAGCGCGGCCTGTGCTGCTTGATGAGATTCGATTCGAGCACCAACGCTTCGACTTCGTTGTCGGTGATGATAAATTCTAAATCGACGATGCGGCGCACAAGTTCGCGTGTCTTGCGGTCGTGCCCGCGCCCCGACTGAAAATAGGAGCGCACGCGATTACGCAAGTTCTTCGCCTTGCCCACGTAGATGATGCGCCCCGCGCCGTCTTTGTGCAGATAGACGCCGGGCGACGTGGGAAGATTTTTCAGTTTCTCTTCGAGCATCAAGATTTTATTTCCCGAATGCCTGTGCGATGCTTTGAAATAGTTTAACGCATTCGTGCGGCTAAATCGAACGAGGGAATTTCACAGCATGGACAGGATAAAAACTTGCATGATAGACAGGATGCGAAGAAGAGGCGAAAAGGCAACGGGTAAAGTGAGGTAGGAAAAGACACGGCTCGGTGCTTCTCCCTCGCCCCGTCCCGTTTTCCCTTTTCCCTCGAATTGTTTTCATCCTGTCTAACCTGCCCGTTTTTTTATCCTGTCTATCCTGTGAATTTGTCTAGATAAATCAAAGGAAGACGTTAATGAATTTCCCTTTTGTGTTGCCTTCGGGGAAAGAGTTCGACGCGGTGGGGTTCGGTCTGAACGCGGTTGACCATCTCATCGTCGTGCCGGAGTATCCGGCGTTCGACACGAAGATGCGGCTCATCTCGCACACGCAGACGGCGGGCGGGCAGACCGCTTCGACGATGGTTGGCTTGCAGCGTTTGGGAATGCGGACGGCCTATGCGGGACGCTTCGGCTCGGACGCGGAAGGCGCGTTCGGTTTAGAGAGTGTGCGTGCGGAGGGCGTCGATGTCGAGTTGGCGGAAGCCGTCGAGGGCGCGCGGACGCAGGTGGCTTTCATCATCATCGACGCGCGTTCCGGCGAGCGCACGGTCATCTGGGACAGGGACGAACGTCTCGCCTACATGCCGGAGGACGCGCCCGCGCACTTCGGCACGCGTGGGCGTGTGCTCCATATCGACGCCCATGACCCGCCCGCCTGCGCGCGTCTGGCACACGAGGCACGCGCGTCCGGCACGGTCGTTTCAGCCGACATCGACAACATCTATCGAGGCTTGCCGGAGCTTTTGCCGCACATCGACATTCTGATTTCCTCGAAAGAGTTTCCGCGCCGCCTCACGGGAATAACGGACGAACGCGCCGCGCTCGTCGAAACCAAAAAGCGTCTGCGGCCTGACGCGCTTGTCGGCATGACTATGGGCGAACGAGGCGCAGTCGTCTTTCACGAAGGACGATTTCTCGAAACGCCTGCATTCGCCGTCCCCGGCGGTTGCCGCGACACGACGGGCGCGGGCGATGCCTTCCACGCAGGCTTCCTCTACGGCCTCCTGCAAGGCGAAGAGATTGAAACATCCATGACGCTCGGCTGCGCCGTCGCCGCACTCAAATGTCGCGCCCACGGCGCACGCACCGCCCTGCCCTTCCCGCATGAGTTAAACGGCTTCCTCTCCGGCGAAGGCGAAACATCTTAAAGCGCGCTATCCAAGTCAATATAAGCCTATTGGAATTTTTTGATGATGCTGCGTTTGCGTGGGAGAGCGGGCGTTCTCAGGTTGAGTAGTTCTCTGTGCCGTGTGCTGAGCAGGTAGGCCAGAATTTGATGTTTGATGCCAAGCCTCTTGGCCGCACGCGAGACGCTGCCCTGTTCGATTTCCAACGCCTGTTCGATAAAACGTGCTTCATACTCTCGTACCGCTTGCGACAACGAAAATCCCTCGTCGTTCAAATTCGCGCCCGCGAGTTTTACTGCGACGATGCGGGCGCAGGCACGGAGTCGGGCAATCTCTTCGGCATCCTGCGTGTTTTTGAGGAGTTCGTCGGCGCGTCGGTAGACTTCGTGGAGTTCGTTCTCAGACAGACGCGTGGCCCCGTGTTCCTCGATGAGCGTCAAGGCCGCCAGTCCCGCGTTCGAGAGCGCGCCGGAATTCTGTGCGACGTTGATGGCTGTGCGAAGGATGCGTAGCGAATCGTCGTAGTTTGCGAGACGCGACCACACGACGCCCTGTATCGACAGCGCATCCGCCAGCAGCGCACGTTCCCCGCCCTTCTCCAACACACGCACCACACCGGAAATAACTCTGTTCGCTTCCTTGTAACGACCTTCCGCCACCAACACACGCGCACGCGTCTCGTTGACCTGAGCCAGATTGCCGGGGTCTTTGAGTCGCTCATAAATCTCGCGCGCGCGGTCTAGGTATTCGTGCGCCTCGCTGTAGCGTCGCAGTTTATAAAGCAGCATGGCGAGGTTGTTGAGGTTGATGCCACAGTATCTTTCGTGTCCGGCCTGTTCGTAGTGATAAATCGCGGCGGTGAATTCCATGATGGCACGGTCGGCGTAGTCTGCGCGGCCTTCGGCGGTCGCCAGACGACGCAGGACGAGTGCCATCTGACCATGCCAACGACCCTTGAGCGCGTCGCTGCAATTTTCAAAAAGCGACTGGGCTTTGCCGAGGATTTCGTGCGCGTCGTGGTATCTGCCGAGCGAAATTTCGACGAGCGTGCGGCGAATTAAAGTTTTGGCTCTTAACTCGGTGTCTTGCGTCTCCGCTGAACCCCGTGCGGCCTCTTCGAGAACAACGCGTGCCGCGTCGTATGCGCCGAGACGGAAGTAGCACATGCCGAGTTCGTACTGAACTTCGGAGATTTTGGCCTGCTCGCCCTCCGACTCGAACAGCCGCAACGCCTCGGAGAGCAAATCTTTAGCTTGCTCCTGTGCGTCGGGAGTCTGCCGTGCGCTGCCGAGCCAGCCGGATAAGACTCCGCATTGCAACAACACTTCAGCAGTGGTAAGAATTGCCAGTCCGCTCAGTTCGGGACGCGTTCCGATTCCTTGCCAGAAATGACCCAACGCCCCGCGCGCTGCTTCATATTGCCCTGTGTGAATAAGTCCGGCAGCGAGGCGGCAGCAAGTCAACGCGCGCTCGTCCGCGGCCTGCGGAGGAGTATTTAACTGTCCAAATTTATCGTCTATCAATTCCACTAGGAGGAAACCCTTTCTAGATGCAAAAATTTTGCATACACATCGAAACCGCCGCATCTCAACAAGATACGGCGGCAAAAGCAATCAAAACTCATAAAATTGGAAGGAACCCGCAATGCTTAAATCGCTGAGAATCTCCGTTGTCGTTCTCGTTCTGGCCTGCTCCGTCTACGCCGACGGCGACATCCAGAACGGAGTGACCGACCCGCCACCACCCCCGCCGACCAACATCAGCCAACCAATCGACGGCAACATACCGAACGATGTCGATGGCGAGATGCCAAATGGTCAGACGGTTCAGAGCGTGATGGTCGAGATTATGATGAACATACTCGGAAGCATGTTGTCTCTGTTCTAGTTAATACGTAGCAGACCGATTCAACGTTTCCAAGCTGCCACGGCCTTTGGCGGCTCGGAACGGTTGTGCCTTGTGGAAGTGTCTGAAGGCAGAGGCGACGCTTACGGGGCGAGAGATTAACGCCGTGTGGACGAGAATGCAAACGATTTTACGACCCGCCTCCCACTCGCGCGAAACGTTGAACGCGGAACGAGACGGGAAAAGCGGAACGTGAAACCGAAACAGTTGCGCTTCGAGTTCGACGCTTACGGTTCTTGCGTTCGTCTTTAGTTTTCGTCGTGTGAATCGCTGCTTTGGATTTAATTTTCGTAGCCGCGCGGGTGTTCCTGCATCCACGCCCATGCGGATTCGATGATTTTACGGAGGTCTTGAAACTGCGGCGACCAGCCGAGTTCGCGTCGGATTTTTTCAGAACTTGCGACGAGGGCGGGCGGGTCGCCGGGGCGACGTGGGGCGACGCGTGCGGGCACGTCGCGCCCCGTGACTTCGCGTGCCACGTCGATGAGTTCCTTGACGGTATAGCCGTCTCCGCCGCAACCGAGGTTGTAAATCTCGCTGCGGTCGTCGAGGATGCCGAGCGCGAGGATGTGCGCGCGTGCGAGGTCGATGATGTGTATATAGTCGCGGACGCATGTGCCGTCGCGTGTCGGGTAGTCGTCGCCGTAGATTTCGACGTGTGTGCGCGTGCCTGCCGCCGCCTGTAGCACAATCGGGATGAGGTGCGATTCGGGATTGTGCTGTTCGCCGAATCTACGGCTCGCGCCCGCCGCGTTGAAGTAGCGGAGCGCGACCCAGTTCATGCCGTACGCCTCGCCGTACCACTTGAGCGCGCCCTCAAAGGCGAGTTTGGATTGGCCGTAGGGGTTGAGCGGGTTGGTCGGCAGGGTTTCGTCCATCGGCAGACGCTCCGGCTCGCCATAGGTCGCGCAGGTCGAGGAGAAGACGATTTTACGTACTTCCGCGTCGCGCATGGCGTCGAGCATCGACAGTCCCGCCACCAGATTGTTCTGGTAATACTTCGCCGGATTCACGACCGACTCGCCGACAAGCGCATCCGCCGCCATGTGAATCACAGCCTCAATGCGCGCTTCACGAAACGTCTGCCGCAGAAGGTCGCCGTCGCGCAAATCGCCTTCCACAAACTTCGCATCCTCATGCACCGCGCCGCGATGTCCTTTGGTCAGATTGTCGTAGACGACCACTTCATGACCCGCCGCCAACAACTCCTCCGTGACCACGCTGCCGATGTAACCCGCTCCACCCGTAACAAGAATATGCATGATGTTTTCAACTGCGAGCCGCCCGCGTTCGTCGCACACAGAGACGAAACCGGACGCGCCGCGAAAGCCCCTTGACGAGTTTGGATTTCCAATAAAAGCGCACACATCTTAGCACGCGATTCTCGCCGCTCACCAACCGCCGTCGGAGCGAATAATCTACGCGCGCGGAGCGATTTGGTGGTATAACTGCGGACGTTTTCCACATCTCCAACCAACACGAATTCTCTATGCTTCGACGTACGACCACAACCTTCCTGCTCGCATTCCTTTTAGGCATCGCGCCGCTGGCCTCAGTCGCCGCCACGCCGCTGCAGACCGGACGACGCACGGTGAGCCTCTTGCTCGTCAACGGCAAGATTTTTACCGCCGATGCGCAGAACACGTTGGCGGAGGCCGTCGCCGTCGAAGGGGAACGCATCGTCGCCGTCGGCACGACACGCGAAATCCAATCGCGTTACGCGAGCGCACGCACCATCAATCTCGAAGGGCGACTCGTCACGCCCGGCTTCAACGACGCACATCTGCATTTTCTCGGCGGTGGCCTGTCGCTCATGAACGTCGATTTGAACGGCGCGCAGACGTTGGAAGAAGCGAAGCGTCGCGTGGCGGCGCGTGCGCGCGAACTCGCGCCGGGCGCGTGGATTCGCGGGCGCGGTTGGGATCACACGCTCTGGGGCGGCGAGTGGCCGACGCGCCAAGACCTTGATGCGGTCGCGCCGAATAATCCCGTCTTCCTTCAACGCGTCGATGGTCACGTCAGTTGGGTCAACACGCTGGCGCTTCAGAAAGCCGCCATCACACGCGAGACACGCGCGCCCGAAGGCGGCGAGATTTTGCACGACGCGGCGGGCGAGCCGACAGGAATTTTGAAGGAGACGGCGGGGCTGCTCGTCGCGCGCGTTGTGCCCGAACCGACGCGCGCCGAGAACCGTGAGGCCATCGAACGCGCGCTCGCCGAAGCGCGTCGTTATGGCATCACTTCGATTCAGGACAACTCCGGCTATGAAACCACGAAACTCTACCGCGAACTGTTGCGCGAAGGAAAACTGACTGTACGCGTCGCCGAATGGCAGAACTTTGAGGATACGGTCGAGGAGTTGAAACGACAGCGCGCGGAGTTTGCGTCGTTTCGAGACGACCCTTTGCGTCTGCGTCTGACGGCGCTTAAAGGCTACGTGGACGGCACGCTCGGCTCGCGCACCGCCGCCATGCTCGCACCCTTCGCGGACGACCCCGCCAATAGCGGCATCCCGCGACGCGCGCCCGAAGAACTGACGCGCATGATTGTCGAGCGCGATGCGGCGGACTTCCAAATCGCGCTCCACGCCATCGGCGACCGCGCGAACCGCATGGCGCTCGACGGCTACGAAGCGGCGCGTCGGAAGCGTGAGAGCACGGGACTGGCGTTGAACGTCGGCGGCGTCTCGAAACGAGAGATTGCTGAAATCAAACGTGCCGAAGTCGCCCAATTGGTCGCGCCAAAGCGACATCGCATCGAACACGCGCAGGTGGTCGCGCCGACGGACTTCGCGCGTTTTCGTGACTTGGGCGTGGTCGCTTCGATGCAGCCGTCGCACGCGATTTCGGATAAGCGTTGGGCGCAAGACCGTCTCGGAGAGTATCGCGTGCTTGGCGCGTACGCGTGGCACACGATGGAATCGTTCGGCGTCCACGTCGCCTTCGGCACGGACTGGCCTGTCGAACCCGTCAACCCGTATCGCGGACTCTATGCCGCCGTGACGCGACAGAGCACCGAGGGCGAACCCGCCGGAGGATGGTGGCCGCAGGAACGCCTCCGCGTGGCCGACGCGATTCGACTCTACACGGCGGGCGCGGCCTTCGCTTCGTTTGATGAGAAAGAGAAGGGACGGATTGCCGTGGGGATGCTGGCCGACATGGTTGTGCATTCGCACGACCTGCTCACGGCGACGCCGGAAGAAATTTTGCAGGCCGAACCCGTGATGACGATTTTCGCCGGACGTGTCATTTACGAGCGCGTCCTGACTGCCGCCCCAAGACGCTCCTGAGATGCTTTTTCACTCTCTGCGAGACGAAACGAAATGGATGCGAGGACGAGAGTTGTTGCGACGACTGTCGCCCGTGAATATTGATTGTTTGCCGAAAACAGATGAACGACATGCTTGACCATTTCCGACGACAACGACGGCAGTTGCTTTGCATCACCCTTCTTCTTTGCTGTTTCTGTCTTTCGTCTTTTGAGGCGCGTGGCGCGTGGCGTGCGGCGGGCAACGTGGCGACGGTCGCGCGCGAGACGAACGGCGTGGTGCTCACGCTATCGAGCGGGGCGCGTGTGGCAGTGACGTTTTTTGATTTGGACGTGGTGCGCGTGCGTCTGTCTCCGCGCGGCGTGTTCGAGCGCGATTTTTCTTATGCGGTCGCTTCGCGCGACCGGAAGACCGTGGCGGCTATGGTACGCGAAACGCGCGACGCGATTGAGATTTCCACGCAGATGAAGAATGGAGCGAGGATTGTGGTTAATCGTCGCCCGTTTCTAGTGTCGGTGGTTGACGGCGAGGGGCGTGTGGTAGTTGAAGACGATGCGGCGCGGCCTCCGATGTTTGATGTCGAGAATGGTGGTGTAGAGGCGTCGAAACGTCGTGCGGCGGTCGAGATGTATTACGGGTTCGGGGAGAAGGCTCTGGCGATGTCGCGCAATGGTCAGTCGTTGGTGATGTGGAACAGCGACACGTTTGCTTACGCGGTCGGACTCGACCCGATTTATCAATCCGTGCCCTTCTTCATCGCGCTCCGGCAGGGCGCGGCTTACGGTCTGTTTTTCGACAACACGGCGCGTACGCATTTCGACATGGGCAAGTTTGCGCCGGAGCGTTACACGTTCGGCGCGCCGTCCGGTGAGTTGAACTATTACGTCTTCACGGGCGGCGCACAGCGTTCGCCAAAAAAGATTCTCGCAGACTATTCAGACCTCACGGGGCGCACGCCTCTGCCGCCGCTCTGGTCGCTCGGCTACCAACAGTCGCGTTATTCCTATTACCCGGAAGCCAAAGTGCGCGAGATTGCGCGCGGGTTTCGTCAACGCAACATCCCCGCCGATGTCATCTATCTCGACATCGACTACATGGAAGGCTTCCGCATCTTTACTTGGGACAAGAAGAAATTCCCCGACCCGCCACGGATGCTCCGCGACCTGCGCGCCGACGGCTTCCGCACCGTCGTCATCATCGACCCCGGCATCAAGGTTGACGAAAACTATCCCGTCTATACACAGGGACGCGCCGCCGGATACTTTCACAAGACGGCGGATGGGCGCGAGTTTCAAGCCAAGGTGTGGCCGGGCATCTGCGCGTTTCCCGATTTCACAGACCCGCGTGTACGCGAGTGGTTCGGCTCGCTCTACCGCATCAATCTGGACGAAGGCATCAGCGGCTTCTGGACGGACATGAACGAACCCGCTACCTTTGCGCCCGACAATCGACCGCCGCAACCGCGTCTCACGCACGACCCCGAAAGCACTTTCCCCTTAAACGTCCGCCACGCGGGCGACGGCTTCCCCGGCGACCACGCGCGTTATCACAACGTCTACGGCATGCAGATGGCGCGCGCGACTTTCGAGGGCGTCAGGAAGTTGCGCCCCGACGAACGCCCGTTCGTTTTGACGCGTGCGGGCTACGCGGGCGTGCAACGCTTCGCCGCCGTCTGGACGGGCGATAACGTCGCCAGTTGGGAACATCTCCAACTCACCATTCCGATGCTCACCAACATGAGCGTCTCCGGCCTCGCCTTCGTCGGTGCCGACGTGGGCGGCTTCGCCAATAACGCTTCCGCTGAACTCTACACGCGTTGGCTACAGGCCGCCGCGCTCACGCCTTTCCTCCGCACACACGTCGCGACGGGTCTGCAAGAGCGCGAGCCGTGGTCGTTCGGCGACGATTTCACCAACATCAACCGCGCCACCATCGAACTGCGCTACCGTCTGCTCCCATATCTCTACAGTCTCTTTCACGAACACGCGGAGAGCGGTATGCCCGTCATGCGTCCGCTCTGGTTCGAGTATCCTTCCGACATCACGACGTATCAGATTGACCAACAATTTCTCGTCGGACGCGACCTTCTCGTCGCACCCGTCATGCAGGCGGACGCACGCAAACGCGGTGTCTACTTTCCCAAAGGCGACGCGTGGCTCGACTGGTGGACGGGCAAACGTTACGAAGGCGGCAACTGGACGGAGGTCGATGCGCCGCTCAATCGCCTGCCGCTTTTCGTGCGCGTCGGCGCAAGCATCCCGACGCAACGCGTCGTGCAATACACGGGCGAGATGTCGCGCACGCCGCTTATCCTCGTCGTCGCACACGGCGGCGACGGCGAAAGCCGCGTCTATCAAGACGAAGGCGACGGTTACGACTACCAACGCCGACGCGCCTTTCGCACCACCAACGTCAACGTCGCTGCAAACACGATTCGTCTCAACCACACGGGCGATTTCGGCGCGGCGCGTCCCATCGTCGCCGTCGAAATACTCGGTTTGAATGCCAAACCTAAAGAGGTGCGCGCCGACGGGCAGAAGCTGGATACAGAGTACGACGACAAGCGTCTGCGCCTTCAATTGCTGGACGCCAACGTCAGAGAGATTACGCTCGTACCATAAAGGATGAAAAAGGAATCGCCATGAAGGATTCAAAGAATGAACGCGCCGCCGCACTTTCCGGCAAACATCCCTTCGCACATGAACGCCGTCGCTTCATGGCCTCGGTCGGCAAGAGTCTCGGTCTTGCGGCGCTGGCGTCTTCCACGGTCGGCGCGCTGCTCAAGGATGTCGAGGCGGCGGCGCGTCGGATGGCGCACGTCTCCGCCGAAGATGCGGCGCGCGACGAAAATTTCTGGTTCGAGATTCAGCAGTCGTTCTCCGTCACGCGCGGCATCATCAATCTCAACAACGGCGGCGTCTCGCCGTCGCCGCGTCTCGTCACCGAAGCACTCGTCCGTTACACGTGGCAACAGGAAGACGCCACCGCCTACACGATGTGGCAAATCCTTGAGCCGCAATCCGAAACTATCCGCACGGGACTCGCGGAGATGTTCGGCTGCGACCGCGAGGAGATTGCCATCACGCGCAACGCTTCCGACTCGCTCGAAACGCTCCTGCTCGGCATGGACTTAAAACGGGGCGACGAGATTCTCACCACCACGCAAGACTACCCGCGCATGCTCACCGCCTTGCGTCAACGCGAACTGCGCGAAGGCGTCGTCCTGAAACTCGTCAAAATTCCGCTCGCGCCCAAAAGCCCAGACGAGATTGCCGCCGCCTTCGAGCGCGGCGTCACACGTCGCACACGCGTCATCCTCATTTCGCACATGATTAACCTGACCGGACAGATAACGCCCGTCCGCGCCGTCTGCGAGATGGCACGCGCACGCGGCATCGAGACCGTTGTTGACGGCGCGCATTCGTTTGCCCAGTTCGATTTCAAACGCGACGACCTCGCCTGCGACTATTTCGGCACCAGTCTTCACAAGTGGCTCTACGCGCCCAAAGGTACAGGCATGCTCTACGTCCGCCGCGAACGCATCGAACGCATCTGGCCGCTCTTCGCCGCCGAAAAAACTCAGGCCAAAGACATACGCAAGTTTGAAGAAACGGGCACACGTTCTGCCGCCCCGCGTCTTGCCATCGGCGAAGCCCTGCTCTATCACAACGGCATCGGAGCGGAACGCAAAGAAGCCCGTCTGCGTTACCTCGCGCGCCACTGGATGAACCAACTCAAAGACATACCCGGCATCTCCTTCAACACATCCTTCGACGAGCGACAATCCTGCGCCCTCGCCAACTTTCACATTCAAGGCACAGAACCCGTCGCCGTCTGCGACTACTTGATGAAGACGCACAAGATTTTCACCACGCCCATCGTCCACGACGAATTCCGTGGCGTCCGCATCACGCCCAATCTATACACCACACTCAAAGAACTCGACCGCTTCTCAAACGCCGTCGAAACGATTGCCCGCAAAGGTCTGCCCACGGCTTAATAAAGGGATATGGGCAGAGAGATGAACGGAAGAAGGTGAAAGGGAGAAATGGTGAAACGGCGAAAGGGATAAATTTCTTCTCCTTTCGCCGTTTCCCCTTTTAACCTTTGCCCTACGTTGATTCGTCTTTCGTAGTTTTTCAGATTTTTCTTGCCAAAACGGTGCATCCCACGTATGCTGGCGGCATAGGTCAGGTGATAACAATGATTCGCATGAGACTTTACACACTCATCTTTAGAGCCTAACTCAAGGCTACCCGCGACGAACGGTTCTCTCCGTTTCTTCCTTCCTTTCCAATTTGGAAAGCGGCTATCCGACCAATCTTCCGGTCGAGAGGTGTGTAAAGCAATGTCGAATCTTGGAATAGTTGTCCGTCATCTTCATAAATCCTTCCGCAAGCGCAAAGGTTTGTTCCGCTCCGGTTCAACGAAAGTTTACGCTCTCAGAGACGTGACTTTTGAAGTCCCGCTCGGTGAAACCTACGGCCTTCTCGGCCCCAACGGCTCTGGCAAATCGACGCTGATTCGCGTGCTTTCGACGCTCTTGATGCCCGACGAGGGAGAGGTGCGCCTGCTCGGTCATTCGATTCCGGGCGAAGAAAATCTCATCCGTCAGAAAATTGGGCGCGTCAGCGTTGACGCCGCTTTCTATAAGAAACTGTCGGCGCGCGAGAACCTTCTCTACTCCGCTCTGCTCTATGGATTGAGCGCGAGCTTTGCCGAACGTCGCGCGTTGGAGATTCTCGAACGCCTCGGCATGGAGGGCGAGAGGTTTACCGACCCGCTCGAAGAGATGAGCCGCGGCATGCAACAGAAGGTCGCCATCACGCGCGCACTTCTCATCAATCCGCCGCTTCTACTCTTAGACGAGCCGACCACGGGACTCGACCCCAAGAGTCGCCGCGACGTGCAGACGTTTCTCGAAGACCTGCGGCGCGACGAGGGCACGACCATTCTGCTCACGTCGCACGACATGGCCGAGACGGAACGCCTCTGCTCGCGCATCGGCTTTCTCGCGCACGGGCGTCTGATTGCCGAAGGCACCGCCGACGAACTCAAAGAGCAGTCGCACGCCGCGACGCTCGACGAGGCTTTCATCGCGTTCGCGGGCGAATCGCTAGAAACGGATGAGAATGGCCGGACGGGTCAAAAGAACGTGCAGCCGGAAAACGAGCAAGAACCGTCCGGTGTGAAGTGACGCGGCTGCCGGAGTAAAGATTATGGAACACGTACTACGTCAAACATGGGCGTTCATCTTCAGGGATTTGCAACTGAGCAAACGCTATCTGTCCTGGATTGTCGTTTTTACTTTCTACGCCGTGGTGAACTCGGCGACCATCGCGCTCATCGGCGTGGCGGCGGGCGACCGTCGTCTCACGATGATTCTCATCGTCGGCGTTTTGCTGTGGGGTTTTCTCTCCGTGTTGTTTCAGGAGATTGCCAACTCCATCACGTATGAACGTTGGGAAGGAACGCTCGAATACACCTTCATGGCTCCCGTCTCAAGGCTGGTTCACCTTTTCGGCGTGAGCCTCTGGGCGGTGGTCTATAGCGTTATCCGCATGTTTATGATTGTGGTCGGGATTATGCTTTTCGTTGACCTCGACCTCTCAGGCGCAAACGTCGGCGGGCTGCTCGTCGTGTTGCTCGTCAGCAGCATGGCGTTTATCGGCCTCGGTTTGATGGCCGCTGTCTTGCCCGTCTTGAGCCCCGAACGCGGCGCGGAGGCGACCAACATTTTTCAGGGCATACTGCTACTGATTTCGGGCGTCTACTATCCGGTGGAAGTGCTACCCGGTTGGCTGCAACCCTTCGCCGCCATCTCGCCTGCGACCTACGCGCTCTCGGCCTGTCGCAAACTCATCGGCGTCGGCGAAGGCGCGTCGATGTCGGAGCCGCTGGTCGGCGCGTCGCTTTCGGCGGTTGTGCCCGAACTTCTGGTGCTCGCCTTGATGGGCATCGTGATGATTCCGACAGGCTTGTACGTCTTCGGCTACGTCGAGAGATGGGCGAAGCGCACCGGCAAACTCAAGCGCACCGGATGAGGCCGCGAACGCACAAGCGATTCACAGGATGGACAGGATAACAACGTGCAGGATGGATAGGATGATGTGAAGGGGCGAAAAGGAAAACGGTTAAGTGGAAAAGACAAAAATTTGTTCTTATTACCTTTTCCCGTTTAACCATTTCACCTTTCGCATCAGTTGTTTTTAATCCTATCTATCCTGTTGGTTCTTATCCCGTCCATCCTGTGAATTTTTGTTGGAGTGGCTATCAGGATGTGTCCACAGGTGTTCACACATGAGGGCAAGGGTGTGCACTTGTGTGGACAGGCGATAGAGATTAAAGACGACGTGAGTGTTGATTTTCGCGGCGAATCGAACTCATAGCGTCGGAGACGGAAGTGGCACGACGGTTGCAGTTGAGTATATCGAGCAAGTCACATCATCAAGAACGGGGTCACGACCTCACACGTGACCCCGCATCCTACCCCCAATCCCCCTGAGCGCCCCGAGTAACACTGCCCTCCACAGGTTGTTACTCGCCCCGCTCTGCCTTTTGTCCCGCCTACACCAATCTCACATTCGCCAAGCGCCGCTCAAATCTCTGAACAGACACCACCGCCGATTCAACTTCAATCAAGCATCACGACTTCGCCATCCACGACGCGCGCGAGATATTCGCCGTCGCGCAAGACCCACGCCACGCGGCGTCCGCTCTGCGCGAGTTCAGCCCACTCGGTTCGCTTCTTCGGATTCTGTTCGATGAGCAGCGCGCCGTCCGGCAGTTTGACGTAGCGCAGGCCGGAGCGCGAGAAACGCTGTACGCCGCGACCGCCGCCGAACAGTTTCTCAAACGCGACGAGGACGACTCCGGCAGAAAGCTCGTCATCCGCCGACGCACGCTGATGTTCATCTTCCGCCGAACTTTTCTTCTTATCTTCCTTCGAGTTTTTCTTGCTGGCGGTCATAGGAGATGGCCTCGCTGTTGTAATGCGTTGCGTCGCCGGACGACAGAGCACCGTCGCCATCAGACGTAGCGCCGTCGCCGGATTTTCCTGTGCGCCGCGCGTCGAGCAGACGTTGCACGATGTCTGTCAGGTCTTTGGTGCGGAAGGGTTTGGCGAGAAAGTCGTCGAAGCCCGCTTCGAGTGCGCGGTGGCGGTCTTGGTCGGAGGCGAAGGCCGTGACGGCGACGCATGGGACGTGGCGCGTCTGTTCATCGGCGCGTAGTTCGCGCAGAGCGCCCCAACCGTCGAGCCTCGGCATCGATAGGTCAATCAACGCGAGGTCGGGCACTTCTCTCTGCGCCGCTTCGACGAGTTCGCGCCCGTCGCGCGCCTCACGAATCCTGTAGCCGTCGGTCTGCAACATCAGTCGCAGGAGTTCGCGGTTGTCGTCGTAGTCGTCGGCGATGAGAATGGTGGTGGTCATCGTTCGATGTCGGTTTTACGATTGCTCCCGGCAGGCGGTCAGCTCCTTTTCAGCGACAAATCTAAGGCGAAAAATCAAAAATCGCAAATCCGAATTAGCCACAGAGACACGGAGACACAGAGCCGAAGAAGGAAAAACGCAAAGGCAAAAGGCAAAAGTGAAGAATCGGATGTGCGCCCAATCTTCGCTTTGACCTTTTACCTTTTTACTTTTGCCTCGCTCCGTGTCTTTAGTCTCTCTGTGGCTAATCCTTGCTTTTGACGCAGGCGCGAAAAAACGTCTTGCTTGACACTGTTCCTGAAGCCCGTCCATAATCCGCCCGATGCTGCGCTTTATCTTCAGCGTCTTGGCGGACGGCATGCGAGAGCCGCCGCGCACAAAGAGCGACGCGAGGCCGAACGAGGAGGCCAGTCATCCTCTCTTACCCGACAACGAAACCAACCCTTGAAAACGGAGGACACCAACTGTGGGGAGCGCAGACCTTGATCGGAGCTTGCGTGCCGAAATCGAGCAGTACATCAACGGGCGTTTGAGCGGCCTGCAAGAAGAAATCGCGCGCCTTCAGAGCCAGATTAACGAGGCGTTTACGCGTGTCACCGAACGGCTGCAAATCGACGCGGAGACGGATGCGCCCGTCGCCGTGGCGATTGCCGAACACCTACGCACGGCGCGCAACGCCGGCATCGAAGCGGCGGCATCCGAATCCACACGCGCACGCGCTTCGAGCGACATCGCGATTCTCAAAGCCGCCATCGACGACATCGACGGCCAACGTTCGCAGTCCGACATCCTCAACGCGCTCGTCAATCGCGCCGCCAACTTCGCGCCGCACGTCGCCTTCTTCGTCATTAAAAACGACCGCGCGACGGGCTGGAAGGCGCGCGGCCTCGAAGGCACAGTTGGCGACCAGAGCGTGCGGGAAATCTCCTTGCCGCTCACGTCCGACACGCTCCTGAGCGAAGTCGCACGCACGCGCACCACTTGGAGCGGCGCACCCGGCACACACGCCGAAGACCACCTGATTCACGGCCACTTCAGCGAAGAACCGCCGCAACGCATCATCGCCATTCCGCTCGTCGCACGCGACAAGGCGGTCGCCGTGCTCTACGCCGATTCCGCCGGACAGGATTCGGATGCCGTCGGCCTCGAAGCGTTGGAGATGCTCGTCCGCGTCGCGGGCATGGCCGTCGAACTCCTCGCCGTCAAACGCCCTGCGCCCGTCGAGACGAGAAGCGCCACGCCCTCCGTCGCTTCGTCGCAGACGCCCGCGATGCAACCGACGCCCACGCACACACCCGAAGCAGCACGCGACGCGTCCGCTCCTTTCACACGCGACGAACCCGCCCCGCAACCCTATACGGGCGCGCCGCAAGCGGAGACGGTGGATGTCGAGTCGCCGGAAGTCATGCCGTCTGTCGCGGCAACGCCCGTCGCCGCAGAAGAAGAGGGAACGGGCAGCGCGTCGAGTTCGTCGAGTGCGATTCCTGCTTTCGCCGAACCGTCGCAGGACGCTACGCCGCAGCAAACTTCGCCCGCCGCCGCGCCGCTCGGCACCGCCCGACGCTTCGGCGCAGACACCGAACTGCCCGTCGAAGTCAGCGACGCAGACCGCCGCTATCACAACGACGCGCGCCGTTTCGCGCGGCTGCTGGTTTCGGAAATCAAACTCTACAACGAGCAGAAGGTCAAAGATGGACGCGCCGAAGGCAATCTCTACAATCGTCTGCGCGAAGACATCGACCGTTCGCGGCAGATGTACGACAAGCGCGTCGCGCCCGAAGTGGCCGGACGTTTCGACTATTTCCACTACGAACTGGTGAACACGCTCGCCGAAGGCGACCCGGACAAACTCGGCGCAGACTATCCCGGCGCAACCGTCTCGGCCTAAGAGCCGTGAATGGTAAATAGTAAATGGTGAATAGAAAGAACCGCTTTTATCTATTCACCATTTACCATTTACCACTGACCATTTACCTCTTGAGAGGCAACCACGAGAGGCTGTGCGCCGCATCAAAGCGACGCGGGTGAAGATTTTCGGATGCCGAACCGACGCGCTATTTCCCCTCCGGCGTGAGCCGCTCGCGCGCTTAACTCCCAAACTTCTCAAACCCAGAGAACCTAACTGCGCTTCGGCGACGCGACGACGCGAACCCGCAAGCGCCGCGATTTTTTTGAAACGCACTCGAATCGAGCAGAGGTCAACCGTATCTTGAAGATGAACTTGCAGAACAGCCGCATCGCTCGCTTGTACAAGCACCGCATCGCTTTCGTCAGCATCGCTCTCATCATGGTCGCCGCCGCCCTCGCGCCCTTCATCATCACGGCGAGTTGCAGCACGCAGCGACGCTCGCCGCAGGACGAAGCGGCGGCGATTGAGCGTCTGCGGGCGATGACGGGCGGCGACGTGCTGCCAGCCGAAACCGTGGTCGCCGGAATTGAGACCGAGTTTGCCGGAACACGCGCGGCGGCACTCGCGCGCATCGTGCGCGCGCGTATTCGTCTGGCCGCCAACGACCACGCGGGCGCCGCCTCGCTGCTCGCCGACGACGACACGCGCGAACAGACCGCCATCGGCGATTACGCGCTCTTTATGCGCGCCGAAGCGTTGGAGAAGGCGGGGCGACGCGTCGAAGCGCGCGCCGCCTTTGAAGAACTCGCGCGCGCGTTTCCGTCTTCGCGTCGTGCGCGCGAAGCGACGTTGCGTGCCGCGGAGTTGACCATGCAAGACGGTCAGGCAGCAGCCGTTCCGGTATTTCTCAAAAAGTTGAGCGACGCGGACGACGCACGCGCCTTGCTGCTCACGGGCAAAGCCTACGAGCAGGCGGGCGATTCCGTGCGCGCGCTTCAGGCTTACCGACGCATCTATTTCTACGCGCCCGCCGCAGACGAAAGCGCGGAAGCCGTCGCAGGGCTGACGCGACTCAATTCCACCACCGCGCCCGCCACCCAGGAAGAAGCACTCACACGCGCCGCACGACTGTTCGACGCACGACGCCACGGCGATGCTTTCAGCGCCTACACCGACGCCTTCGGACGTTTCCCCGGCGCGGCGACGTTGGAGTTGCAGTTGCGTCGCGGCATCGCCGCATCGAACTCGCGCCGCACCGCCGACGCCATCTCAGCCCTCAACACCATTCCTACGTCCGCCGTCGAAGCGCGCGCCGAAGCCCTCCACTATCTCGCGCAAGCCTACGCGCAGTCGCGCCAGTGGCCTCTCTTGCGTTCGACCATCGAAGAAATGCGCCGCGCCTTTCCGCAACACAACTGGACGATGCGTGCCCTCGTCGCGAGCGGGCAGACGGCGAAGGAGAATAAGAACACTGTGGATGCCGCGTATTTTTATCGCGCGGCGGTGGCTTCGTTTCCGGGTCGCGCCGAAGTCGCGGGCGCGCAGTTTGAACTCGCTTGGATGGCGCACGATGCCAAGAATTTTTCCGAGTCGTCGCGTCTCTTGATTGAACACTTGGCGGACTACGCGGACAAGAACACTGACAATCGCGGTCGCGCGGGGTACTGGGCGGCGCGCGACGCGGAACGCGCCGGACGACTCGCCGAAGCGCGCGTGCTCTACGAAGCGATGCAGGCTCGCTACGACGCCAACTGGTACGGCCATCTCGCCAAGCAACGTCTCGACACGATGAATCGCAACAACATCAAGCCCGCGACGAATTTCGCGCCCGATTCCCCGGTCGCACGCGCCGTCGCTAACTTGCGCCCCGTCACCGTCGCGGAGGAGACGGCGGGCGCGGACGCCGATGCGAGCATCAATCGTGCAGACCATCTCAACGTCGTCGGCCTCGACGAAGAGGCCCACGCCGAACTCGACGCCGCGCTTCAAACCGCCACGAATAGCCCGCGACTCAATCTCGCGAAGGCGCGCATCTTTCGTCTGCGCGGCGACAATCTGCAAGCCTTCAACGTCCTGCGTCGCAGCTACCCAGACTATTCGCAGATGAAGCCCGCAGAGATGTCGCGCGAGGCGTGGGACGTTTTCTACCCGCTCATTTATTGGGACATCATCACGCAGGAAGCGCGCGCACGTAATCTCGACCCCTACATGGTGGCCGGACTCATCCGTCAGGAGTCGGTCTTTCAACCACGCGCCGTCTCATCCGCACGCGCCTACGGATTGATGCAACTGCTCGTCCCGACGGGCAGACTCATGGCGCAACGTTACGGCGTGGAGCGTCCGGTCAACGTCGATGCGTTGTTTGAGCCGCGTCTCAACATCCAACTCGGCACGGGATACCTCCGCCAGAATCTCGACAAGTTCGGACGCCTCGAATACGTCGCCGCCGCCTACAACGCCGGCCCCGGTCGCGCCGTCGCATGGCGCGAATCGTTGCCGCTCGAAATGGATGAATGGGCGGAGGCGATTCCCTTCCGCGAGACACGCGGCTACGTGCAGGGCGTCGTCCGCAACATGCTGCAATACCGTCGCCTCTATGACGAGGCGGGCAAGTTTCGTCCCGAAGTCGGCACGCGCATCGTCGGTTCCGTCAACCCGGCGAACGAGCCAAACGGCAACGACGCCGTGCGCCCGCGCCGCATCACAGGCAACGACGAGGAAGATTAACGACCCATGCCGCTCCAACGAAATATGCTGACACCAACGACAACAGAGAATTCCCCGCGCGCCCTGTTCGTCGCCGCGTTGTGCCTCGGCTTCTCTTTCGTCGCCGCCGCGCCCGCCGATTCTTTCGCACAGAGAAGAAAGACTACGCCGCGCGTCGCTGCAACTTCCGCCGCCAAGAACACGACGGCGAACGACGCCGCCAACGCCGCCGACGCTAATGCACAGTCGTCTGCACGGACGCTCACCGTTCGCACGGAGCCGAAGGCCGCCGTCTGGATTGACGAATTGCGTTGGGGAACGACGGACGAGGCGGGACAATTAGTGTTGAAGAACATTCCGGCGGGCCGTCGCAGTTTGCGCGTGCGTCGGACGGGTTTTCGTGAGCGCACACTTCCACTTTTGCCCACACAACGCGGCACTCTCGAAGTCAAACTTATACCTACCACCGACCAAGCCGAGCTTCTCTTTCAACAAGCGGAAGACGCGCGCGAAGGCATCCCCGGTGCAGACGGCACGCGCGGCGATGCGGCGGAACTCTACACACGCGCGCTCAAACTTCGCCCGCGTTTCGCCGCCGCACACGTCGGACTCGCACGCGTCCTGATGGGGCGCGACCAGTACGACGAAGCCCTCGAACAGATTGAAGAAGCGCGGCGCGACCGTCCCATCTACCCGGAAGCCTCTGCGGTCGAGGGTCGCATCATGCGCGCGGCTGCCGACAACGCGGCGGCGATTCGTTCGTATCAACGTGCCATCCGCGAGGGTCGCGGGCGTCAACCCGAAGCCTACGCCGGACTCGGCATCGTCTACGAAGAAAGGGGGCAGTATCAGGAGGCTGCCGAGGCGTTTAGTAAGGCCATCTCGCAACTCTACGACACCGAACCCGCGCTCTATCAACTGCTCGGCGCGACCTACGAAAAACTCGAAAACTGGAAAGAGGCCGTCGTCGCCTACGAGAAATATCTCGCACTCGCGCCCGGAGGCAAGCTAGCGCCCGCCATCGAATCCATCATCGACCAACTCCGCGTGCAAGCCGCCGAACAGCAACAGTAAAACCAGCCTGATTGAAACGAGTGGACAACGCCCGGACTAACCAGAACGCTCACCACAGAGATGCTCCGAGGCTCCACGCGATTTCGCGTGCGAAGGCTTTGCTTGCGGCTCTGCGTCCGCGTCAGTGGGTTAAAAATTTGCTGGTGCTCGCGCCTATCCTGTTCGCGCAAAGCCTCTTCGATGCAGAGGCGGTCGCGCGAGGGTTGTTGGCGTTCGTGCTTTTTTGTCTGGTCAGCAGCGGCGGCTATCTCGTCAACGACATCCGGGATTTGGAGCAAGACCGTCTCCATCCTTTGAAACAGAAGCGACCACTCGCGGCGGCGACCCTGCGCGTTTCGACGGCCATCCTCGCCGCCGCCGTGCTCCTGTTGGCGGGCGTCGCAGGCGCGTTTGCTCTGGGCGGCGCGTTTGCGCTTGCCGTCGCGGCCTACTGCGTCGTTAATCTCGCCTACACATTCGCGCTCAAGCATGTGGTTATCGTCGATGTCTTCGCTATCGCGGCGGGGTTCGTCTTGCGTGCGGTGGCGGGAGCGTTGGCGATTCGCGTGGTGATGAGTAACTGGCTGCTCGTCTGTACGACGCTGCTGGCGCTCTTTCTCGGCTTCAGCAAACGGCGCTACGAGCTACTGCTTTTGAAGGAAGACGCGGGGCATCACCGGCAGGTGCTCGAAGAATACAGCCCGCTTTTTCTCGACATGATGATTGGCATCGTGACGGCCTCGACCGTGATGAGCTACACGCTCTACACCATCAGCGACGAAACACATCAACGCTTCCACACCAGAGGACTCCTGCTCACCGTTCCCTTCGTGCTCTACGGCATCTTTCGTTATCTCTATCTCGTCTATCACAGAGACGGCGGCGGCGACCCCACCGAGACGTTTTTCACCGACGGCGCGACGATGGTTAATCTCTTGCTCTGGACAGCATCGGTCGTCCTTGTGCTCTACTGGCGTTGAACCGACGACGAAGACGTACCCGACCGCCTTGAATCAGCCGCGCCTTCATTCAACACCGACGCGCCTTCCTTTTTTCTCCTGAAAATCCAGACCTTTGGATGGTCGAAGATACGAAAGTTGAGTTCGGAGGCGTCGTCGTCGAGGCGCAGGCCGAATAGCGCGGGATAGAGCGTTATCTCGCGGAGCAACTCGAAATGTGAACTGCCGTCGAGCAGCGAGCGGTAGTAGTTTTTGATGACTGGTGAAGCCTCCGGCGACGCAATCAAGCCTTCCTGCCAGCGCGTTGACATGATGATGTATTCGACGCCTTCAAGGGTCGCGTCGAGTTCCGCACGGAGCGTCTGCTCGTCTGTCTGCTGTGTCGTGAACTTCGGCACGTCGAGATATTTGAAGCGATAGTGGTGTGCGTCGAAGTCGAAAGTGCCGTCGCGGTAAATCATCTGCTGACCGTCAACCTGCGGACGTTCGTGCGGCGTCGGGCCTTCGAGAAGAATGGTCGAACCTGCGGGCACGTTGGCGAAAGCCCACTCGGTCGCCTGTATTCCGGTGTGCGGCTCGCGGTAGACGTTCATAAACGCAAGCGAATAGAGAAACGCCGACGAGAGAACGACAGAGGCGAGCGCGACGACGACGATGGCTGCGCGTCGTTGTCCGCGTTCGCGCAAGCGTTCGTGAGTCTCGACAAACATTGCGGCTCCGCACAACGTGAGAAAGGGCAGCATCGGCAACGTGTAACGAACCGCTTTATTCAACCAGCCGCCGACAATCGCAAAATAAACGATGAGCCACAGCGCCATGATGATGTCCGGCGTGCGGCGTCGCGCCAACGCATAAAAGAATCCCAACAGGCATGCGGCTTCGAGCAGAGGGTTCATCGCCCAGAAGAGAAGATTTTCGATGTAGTACCAGTAGGGCGTGGTGAAGAGGTAGTGGTGATTTCCCTCAACCACCTTGACGCTGAGCGCGGTTCCCATCTTGGCGAGGTCTTTCAAAAATTCCTGATGTGCAAGGACGGCGTAAGGAGTCGTCAACAGAAAGACGAGCAACGAAACTGCTCCCGCCGCGACGAGCCACACGGAAAAGAGTCCGGCAACGAGCGTTTTCAAATTCGCGGCGAGCGTCTTGAAATCGGCGGCGATGTTGTTTGTCCAAATGATGTGGCGACTCTCGCGCGCGAGGTGCGCGAAGACGAGCGGCACGACGAGAAACGCGCCGTTATATTTTGAACCCGCCGCGAGACCGATGGCGATTCCGGCATATATGTAGTTGCGTCGCTCGTCGCCGAGTCCCGTCTTGATGATGAAATAAACGGCGAGCGTGATAAAGAAAGCGTTGAGCGAATCGGTGGTGTAAAAATGTGCTTCCCTCAGCGCGGTGACGGTGAAGGCGAAGAAGGCCGCGGCCAGTAGTCCGACCCGCGCGCCGTAAGCACGTTTTCCCGTCAGGTAAACTAAGACGATGGTGCCCGTGCCGAAGAAGGCCGAAGCTGCGCGGCCTAAGACGTACATGTCGTAGAGCGTCGGCTCTCGCCAGAGGCTCAGGAGATGTGCGTTGGCAAGGAGGTAGTAGAAGATGAGCGAGGGATAATCGAAGGCCGGAGGCTTCCACGAACCCGCACGGTACATGTCGAGCGCGCGATTGACGATGAACCACTCATCGACGTGATACTCGAACGGAAACCCAACGCGCAGGCCGTAGAAACGGAAAAAGCCTCCGGCAAACAGGACGAGCATCAGGCATAATAGAATCCGCTTCGAGCGTCTATTCATAAACGTGTAATCCGAACTGTTCCTCGTAAGTTTTGATGAGACTCCTCTTCGCACTGACCTACTACCATCCGCACATTTCGGGTCTGACCATCGTCGTCGAACGACTGGCCGAAGCACTCGCGGCGCGCGGACATGAGATAACCGTCATTACCTCGCAGCACCGCAGCGAACTTCCGCTCACGGAGACGCACAACGGCGTCCATGTCGTGCGCGTGCCCGTCGCCTTCCGCATCAGCAAAGGCGCGTTGATGCCATCATACGCCAAAGTCGCCGCGTCGCTCCTGCGCCGACACGATGCCGTCCTGATGAATCTGCCGAACACTCCCGTCGAGGCGACTGTTTTATCATTTCTCTGTCGCCTGGTCATTCGCCGTCCCCTCGCTGTCGCCTATCACTGCGACCTCAAGTTGTCCGGCACACGCTTCAGTCGTGTAATCAACGAAGCAGTTTTTTTGAGTAACGTCGCTGCCGGACTACTATCACAACGCGTCGTCGCGGCGACGGACGACTACGCAAACCATAGCCGCTTCCTCCGTCTGTTCGAGACGAAACGCGAGACCATCAACTATCTCATCCGCATCCCGTCGGCTGACGCCGGAGCGGTCGCGGCGTTTCGCCGTCGCCATGCGCCTCGCGGTCAACGTCTCATCGGTTTCGCAGGGCGCATCGCGGCGGAAAAGGGCGTCGAATATTTAATGGCGGCCTTGCCACACATCCGCGCAGCATTGCCCGACGTGAAGATTCTCTTGACGGGCGACCCTCGCAACGTCATCGGCGAAGAGGCTTACTGGCGACGCATCGCGCCCTCGCTCGCGGAGGCGCGCGAACACGTCGAATTTCTCGGCACGCTCGACTGGCAAGAGTTGGCCGCCTTCTATGCCGCGTGCGACGTGACGGTGCTGCCGAGCGTCAACAGCACGGAGAGTTTTGGATTGGTGCAGTTGGAAAGTATGCTCTGCGGGACTCCGGTGGTGGCGAGCGACCTGCCGGGCGTGCGCGTGCCCGTCCAGACGACCGGCATGGGGCGCATCGTCGCGCCGCGCGACGAGCACGCACTCGCCGACGCCCTGCTTGATGTCATCCGTCGGCGCGAGCACTACGTCCGGCCACGCGCCGAAATCGAAAAGCACTTCGCCTTCGACGACGACGTGCGTCGCTACGAAGCGTTGTTCGAGCGTCTGTTGGATAAAAAATAGAAGTGCACAACGACGACCAAAACAAACAGCCCGCGCCGCGCGTGAATCCGCAACCGACGCGACGCACCAATCAAAAGCCGACGCCGACGCGCCGCGATTACCTGCGCGAACATCTGCGCGAAGTTCCGGCCTTTCGCGCGTTGGTCAGGAGCGTCGAGTGCCGTCTTTTTGAAGAGGCCGGACGACTCGAAGCGCCCGTGCTCGACATCGGTTGCGGCGACGGCCATTTCGCCGCCACAGCCTTTACCGAACCCCTCTTCGCGGGCATCGACCCCGACGCCCGACTGATTGACGAAGCACGCACGCGCGGCGCTCATCAACATCTCGTCGCCGCCAGCGCCACCGCGATTCCGTTCCCCGACCACTCTTTCAACACCGTCGTTGCCAACTGCGTCATCGAACACATCCCCGATTTACACACGACGCTCCGAGAGATTTTTCGTGTACTGCGACCGGGCGGACGCTTTCTCTTCGGCGTACCCAGTCATCGTTTCGGTGAAATGCTGCTCGTCTCAACCCTGCTGCACTCCCTGAAATTAACGCGGCTCTCGCGTGCCTACGGCGACTGGTTCAACGGTCATTCGCTTCACTTCCACACCTACGACCCGCCGACGTGGTTTCAACATTTAGACCGTCATGGTTTCCGCGTCGAGCATTGGGAATATTATCTTACGCCCGCCGCTCATCGTGCCTTTGATGTCGCGCATTACCTCAGCGTGCCGCGTCTCGTCACACGCAAACTGACCGGAAAGTGGGTCGCCATGCCCAACCCCATCACCACTCGTCTCTATGAAAAATGGCTCCGCCGACACTACGAACGCCGACCCGCGATGCCCGACGAAGAAGGCCCCTATATCTTCTTTCACGCACGAAAGATTCACGACTGACGGTGCATCTCAAAATCGCAATTAGACACAGAGACACGGAGCAAGGCACAAGTAAAAAGGTTAAAGGCAACCGTGAGGAAAGTGGCGGCTCCTCCGTTTTGCCTTTTTACTTTTACCTTTTGCCTTTGCGTCAGCGTTTGTCTTTACGTCAGCGTTTGCCACGCGGCGTCGCTCTGTGAGAGCATCATGTCTCACTTGTCGCTCTCGAATTTTTCCTTTTGCCGGAATCAAAACAACATGACTTCAACAGCATCCTCGAAGCACCAATACGTCTCGCAGAAAGCGAGTCGTTTCACCGAATCCGTTATCCGCGAAATGACGCGCGAGGCCATGAAGCACGGAGCAGTCAATCTCTCGCAGGGCTTCCCGGATTTCGCCGCGCCGGAGGAGATTAAACGCGCCGCGATGGAAGCTATCGCCGACGACATCAACCAGTATGCGATCACGTGGGGCGCACGCCCGTTCCGCGAGGCGATTGCGGAAAAGACTTTGTGGTATCTCGGTCTCGACATCGACCCGGAGACGGAAATCACCGTCACGTGCGGTTCGACCGAAGGCATGATTGCCGCGATGATGGCGACCGTTGACCCCGGCGAAGAGGTCGTCATCTTCGAGCCGTTCTATGAAAACTACGCGCCCGACGTGATTCTCTCCGACGCACGCCCGCGATACGTCCCGCTTCGCGCGCCCGAATGGACGTTTGACCGCGACGAGTTGCGCGCGGCCTTCAACGACAAGACCAAAGCCATCATCATCTGTCAGCCCAACAATCCGACGGGCAAGGTCTTCACACGCGAGGAACTCGAATTCATTGCCGCGCTCTGCATCGAACACGACGCGCTCTGCTTCACAGACGAAATCTACGAACACATCCTCTACTCGCGCCCCGACCGCGAAGTCGCGCACATCTCAATGGCGCAACTTCCGGGGATGCGCGAGCGCACCGTGGTTATCAATTCGATGTCGAAAACTTATTCGGTCACAGGTTGGCGCGTCGGCTACTGTATCGCCCCGCCCGTCATCACAGGCGCGATACGCAAGGTGCACGATTTCCTCACCGTCGGCGCAGCCGCCCCGCTTCAATCGGCGGGCGCCGCCGCGCTACGGCTTCCGCGCAGCTACTACGCACGCCTCCAAACCGATTACACCGCGCGACGCGACCTCCTTTTGCCCGTGCTCGAACAGGCGGGCTTCCGCGTCTTCGCCCCTGACGGGGCGTACTACATCATGACCGACATCAGTCGTTTCGGATTCGATAACGACATCGACTTCACGCGTTTTCTCGTACGCGAAATCGGCGTCGCCTGCGTGCCCGGTTCATCCTTCTACAGCCGCCCCGAACTCGGCGCGCAACAGGTGCGTTTCTGCTTCTGCAAACGCGACGAGACGCTCAACGCCGCCGCCGAACGCCTCGAAAAACTTCGCTCACGAATTTGAGAAGCAGCGACGTGTAAGGCGAGCGACGGGCGACGGAAGAAACGACGAGAAACCGCGAACGTGTGGGATACGAAACGTCAAATCATCTGGCTGGCGGCGGGGCTCATCTTCGGCAGTTTTGTGCTCTACAACGAAGCGCACGACGAAGCCGGCATCTTCGACCCCTCCTACTTCGCGCAGTTGGAGATGCTGCTCCTCATCATCATCGCCGTCATGTTCTACATCTACTCTCGTAAATCGTAAGTGGTAAATCGTGATAAGAAGAACGCAGATTTTATCTATTTACGATTTACCATTTACGATTCACGACTCATTTAATCATCAATTTGGAGCGGGATTGGATGCCTTCGTTGGGGAGAAGGAGGAGGCGTCGGGATTCTGTGAGGGCGTAGCTGGTGGGCTGGTAGGCGAGGATGTAGCGATTTTTGCGTAACTCGTCGCAGATGCTTTTGGCCGCCTCGCCGGGTTCGTTGACGGTGAGGATACGACCGCCCGTGCCTTCGACAAGTTTTTCGATGACCTGCGAGGGTTTTGGACGGTCGCGTCGAAACGCGCCGCCCGTGCGGTCTGGAATCTGCAAGGCGTAGACGGTGATGTCCTGCGACTGAAGTTCTTCGAGAATCTCTTGAAATTTGGTTTTGCTGCCACGGTCGAGGCCGTCCGCAACGAGCACGATGACGCGTTTGCGGTTCGCGTCGGCAAACGGCATGAGGGCTTCGTTGATGACGGCGCGGAGTGCGTCAAAGAGATGCGGCTCGCCGCGTTTGCGGAATTGCGGCAGCGCGGCCTCGATTTTTTTGGCGTCGTCCGTCCAGTCGGAGATGATTTCGGCGTTTTCGTCGTAGCCGACGACGAGCACCTGGTCGCCTTCGTAAATCTCGTAGGCAAACTCGCGCGTCGCCCTCGACAGTTTCTCCACGTCTGCGCGTAACGAGAGCGAATTATCGACTAAAAGCACGATGCGCGCGGGCGAAGGGTCGGGCGAAAAACTCTGTATGGCCTGTTCGATGCCGCCGTCGTAGAGGGCGAAGTCCTTGCCTGTGATACGTTTAGTGGAACCGTCCAGCCTTTCCGCGACGACATTGATAATAACGCCGCGTTCTTTGGAGGAGGATGAAGCGTTGGTGCGGCGTCCGGCCTGCCCCGCCGCGTCGCCGCCGTGATTACCGCCGGACAGGAGCAGCAAGAGAGAGATGGATAGCAGTTTATATTTGACGCGCATCGGTAAAGAAGAAATTTCGGTCGCTTAAAGGAAGCCTCCGGGTCGCCGTTGCGTGGCGTTGTGGCGTCGGCATTGGCGGCGCGAGGCGGTGCTAATCGTTGGCTTTGCTCCGCTTGGATGTGGCTTTGGTGTCCGGCGATGTCTTGGCGGAGGCGTCGCTTTTGCTGCTCGTCGCGGTTTTGGGCGCGGCATCCGTCTTGGCATCGGTCTTCGCATCGGTTTTGGCATCTGTTTTAGCGTCGGTTTTGGCCGACGACTCGCCCGAAGCCTCCTTCGACTCCTTTCCGTCGCCCTTCTTCCCCGCATAATCCGTCACGTACCAGCCCGTGCCTTTGAACTGAAAATTGGTGGCAGACCACTCTTTTTCGAGTTTGCCGCCGCATTTGGCGTGGCGCGAGAGCGGTTTATCAGTCACTTTTTGCATGATTTCGATATGCGCGTTGCATTTTCGGCAGGTGTATTCGTAAATCGGCATGATTTCTTCTCCCTCAAAATAATCTCTCCGCAATAATCGACGAGTCTGACGCGCAAATTATACGAATCGCTTGCGCCGTACGCCAATCGCCGCGCACTTTTGCCGTCAATCTGATGCAAAAAGCGACTCCCGACGCATACACCGCTAACCGAACACAACAAAAAAGTGCCCTCATCGCAAGATTTTTTCGCATCGTTCTCGTACGAAATTCATGCCAAATTAGCCTCAAAGACCCTTCCGACGCCCCGCGTACGTGCCAAACCTTGAAGCCTCAGTGACTTGCGGCGGATGAACTAAAGCCATACAACAGAGCAACTTAACGCCTATTTTCCATTCATTAGGAGCAACCGGATGTTGCAGTCGTCCATCATACTCACGGTTTCGATATCACTGCTCTTTGCAGATTCGTTTCCACCATGCGTAAGCCCCCAAGCTTAGCGTCGCGCGCCAGAAGATGTTGTAGCGACGGCGACGAAACTATCGGCTGACCTTTAGCCCCTAGCTCACATGGAGAACGACCACGATGCACTTTACCCGACAGGTTCCCCTGTTCCGCTCTTTGAAATTTGCTTCTTTTGCTTTAGTCGCCCTTTTCTTTTTCACCAATTTTACAGACATCGCTTTTCCCACTGCCATCGCCAAGACGACGGTCGCACCCATAGTCGATTTGGAAAATTACATTCCGGCTGACGTTCCTACGTCCGGCGACCACGACCTCGACCTTATTATTTTTCGCGCAGGCAAACGCTACGGCGTTGACCCAAGACTCATTCATGCAGTTATCTGGCAGGAATCGAAATATAAACCGACGGCGAAATCACACGTCGGCGCGCAAGGCTTGATGCAACTGATGCCCGCCACCGCGCGCGAACTCAAGTGCGACGATGCGAACGACCCCGCATCCAACATCGACGCCGGAACCAGATACTTGCGTCGTCTGCTCAGGCTCTACGAAGGTAACATCACGCTCGCGCTCGCAGGCTACAACGCGGGTCAGGGCAACGTCGAAAAGCACGGCGGCGTGCCACCCTTCAACGAGACGCAAAACTACGTCCGCATTATCACGGGTCGCTACGGCAAAAATTATCACCCCGTTCTCACCCCCGAAGAGGCGACCGACGAATTTCGCCTCACGCCCGAACTGGCCGCGAGATAAGAAATCTGTCAGGGGCAGGACATGAAAGGCCGGAGGCTAGTAGAAGAATTTTTTCTCGCCTCTGGCCTCTCTGGTTTTTCTCAGTAGCTTTTTCAACAAAATCCGTTCCGCCGTTTTTTCACTCTCCTCCGAACTCTCTCCTTTGACCTCTCTCGTTGCATGCGCGTACGCGCTTCGCTATGATGGTGCGCCTGAAAGATACCTCAATCGACGCGCACGGGCGGCGACTCCTCGACGCTCTCCGCCAGCGCCCCGTGCCATGTGCAAAATGTTTTGTTAAGGACGGTCTTAACGCTTGTCTCGACAGCAACCCATGCCAACCAGCAGCAGCACCGGTAGCTCTGCTCAATCGCTTTCGCTCGAAGGCAAAATCAAGATGCATGAAGCGCGCGAAGCGATTATCAATCGTCTCGCGCCCAACATTCATTCCGAGATTGACCTCGACAAATTCTTGCACGCCATCGTCTCCGAACTCGGTCGCATGATGGACGTAGACCGTTGCGACGTGCTCCAACTCGCTTCGGGCGGCGAACTCCGCATCAGCCATGAATGGCGCGCATCCGAAGACGTTCCATCTTCGCTCGGCACGTCGATTCCCGTCGATTTCAACCAACTCGCCGAACGCTTCGACCTCTCGCAACCCATCCGTCTCGACGACACTTCCGCGCCCACGCTCGATGCCAAAGTGCGCCTGCTTCCGGCGAGTCTCGGCACGCGTTCGCTCCTCGTCGTGCCCGTCGTCTTGGACGGCAACGTCCTCGGCCTCGTCGGTCTCCACATGACCCGCACGACGCGACGGTGGCTCGATGAGGAGGTCAGTTTTCTCCAATCCATCGCGCGCCAAATCGCCGTCGGCTACCAGTACGCGCGGCTCTACACGGGCAAGCAGCAGGAGGCTGACCGCACGCGCGCTCTGCTCGAAATCGCCAACGCGCTCAACGCCCGCTCGAATTTCAGCGAAGTCACGTCGCACGTTTTAGAACGCGCGATTGCTCTGGTCGGCGCGGATTATTGCGCGCTCGGCGTCCTTGACCCGACGGGCAAGGCCATTAGCCTCGCGGCCTTTCGCGCCGCGCCGCATGCCGCAACCGAGGGCGTGCGCGGGCTGATTGAGGCGCACGGGCAGTCGATAGATATCACGGAGTTTCCCGTGCTCCTCGAACTCGTCCGCGAAGGCAAGACGATGCGCCTGCACGATGCGACGCTGCCGATGCCCGTCCGTCTCGTCTTCAATCAAACGCTCGGCGCACGCGCCGCGCTCGTCGCGCCCGTCCGCATCGGCCATCAAACTTTCGGCCTGCTCGGACTCGTCTGGAGCGCAGCGCGCGAGCAGTTTGACGAACACGAAATCGCGCTCGTCGAAGGCATTGCGGTGCAGATTGGCACAGCGCTCGAACGCGACCAACTTTCGGCGGAAGTGATGCGCTTGAAGAACGTCTTGCACGAACGTCACGCGCCCGAACGCATCATCGGTCAGGCTCCCGCCATCAAACGTGCCATCGAACTCGCCTTAAACGTCGCAGACACCCAGACCTCCGTCCTCGTACAAGGCGAATCGGGCACGGGCAAAGAGTTGCTCGCTAACCTCATTCACTACAACTCGCGGCGCAAAGACGCGGCATACATCAAACTCAACTGCGGCGCGATTCCCGAAACCCTGCTTGAAACCGAACTCTTTGGACACGAAAAAGGCGCGTTCACGGACGCGCGTGCGCGGCGTCGCGGTCGCTTCGAGGAGGCCGACGGCGGGACGTTGTTTCTTGATGAAATCGGTGAGATGAGTCTGTCGGCGCAGGTGCGTCTCTTGCGCGTCTTGCAAGACGGCGAGTTTACGCGCGTCGGCGGTAGTGACCTGTTGAAGACGGACGTGCGCGTCGTTGCGGCGACCAACGTTGACCTTGAACGCGCCGTCGAACAAGGGACGTTCCGACGCGATCTCTTTTATCGTCTGTCGGTCTTCCCCATTCGTCTGCCGCCGTTGCGCGAACGCCGCACAGACATTCATCCGCTCGTCATTCATTTCATCGAACACTACAAACAAAAGACCGGGCGCTTCATCTCCGGCATCAGCCGCGAAGCCCTCGAAGCCTTCAAGAACTACGAATGGCCGGGCAACGTGCGCGAACTTGAGAACGCCATCGAACGCGCCGTCATCATCGCTTCCGGCAGGCAGATTGAGATTGACGACCTCCCCGAAGCCATCAGCCGCACCATCGAAGAGGAACGCACGCGCGGCGAACGCCAACGCGCCGCTCAAGCAGGGCGTCAGATTACACTTGAGATAGAAGTGCCTGCGCCGATGGACGAGATTGAACGCCGCGCCATCGAAGCGACGCTCGACTACACGGGCGGCGATAAAACACGCGCCGCACGCGCGCTCGGCATCGGACGCAAGACGCTTTATCGCAAACTCCAAAGTTACCACGACGACACCGCCCTCGAAACATCCGGCGACGCATAAGGCATCAAACGTCTCCGCAACGTCCCTGCCCCATTTTCATCTCGAAATCGACGACGAAGTTTGAACGTCGCACGCGTAGGGGCGCGTCGCTCCGGTCGCGTCTGAAAGATAACTTTTACCGTCGCCGTGAGCGTCGTCTACATGACAGATTCTTGCGCCGCTTCGTTGGCTTTTGTTATAGTGCGAAGCCGGAAGCGAGTTAAACTTTCGGCGCAGAGTGATGCGAAGCGTGAAGCTTCGACGGAGGAAAGAGGTTGCCATGACAGACCAACGCCTACGCAAGCGGGATGAGCGTGAATCAGAACTTTCGACACAGGTCACATGCCTTCTTCTCGGCGGCGCAATCGGCGCACTCGTCGCGTTGCTGTTTGCTCCGAAGGCGGGACGCGAACTGCGCGGCGACATCGCCGACGTGACGCGCAAAGGCGTTGACCGAACACGCGAAACGGCCTCGCAACTCGGCACGAAGGCGGGCGAATATTATGAAACGGCGTCGCAAAAAGCGGGCGACCTCGTTGGCAGCGCACGCGATGTCGCCGCGCGTCGTGGCGAACATCTCTCCGCCGCCATCGAAGCAGGCAAACGCGCCTACACAGAGGAGAAACGCCGCACCGAATCCGGCTCGATGCAGCCCGCCCCGACCTACTACGAGGGCGAACCGAAAAGCTAAGCCGACATTGGACGATAGACCATCAACCATCAAAGCTTTTTCATCGTCCGTCGTCCATTGTCCATCGTCTATTCAATTATGAATTTTCTTGCACTACAAATGAGCACCAACGAACCCGCGTTCTGGATTCTGGTTATCGTCGCCGTCTCGTTCGTCGCAATCGCGATTGCGATGATTGCCGTCGCGCTGACGGTGCGGCGCGTGGTGCTGATGGTTGGAAATTTCGAGCGGCGCGTCGAGCCTTTGATGGAACGCGTCGGCGCGCTCACGGAGCAGGCGCGTCTCATCGCGGCACAGGGCAAAGAGGTGGCCGAGCAGGCCAACTTGATGTCCGGTCATCTCTCGACGGCGACCATGCACTTCTCCGAATCGATGGCGCTCATCAAGGACGAAGTGCGCGACCTGAAACAGATTGTCGGGATGTCGGCTGAAATGGCGCGCGAGAAGATAGAACTCATCAGCCGCCACATCGACGAGACGCACGGACAGATGACCGTCACGACCGCCTTCATCCAGTCGAAGTTGATTGAACCGGCGCGCGAAATCGCGGCGATTATGGCGGGGGTGCGGCGCGGTCTGGAAGTGCTCGTATCCCCCACACCAAAACAGATAGACCAGACCTACGGGGAGGAGGAGATGTTTATCGGCTAACCGGAGACATCCCGCATCAGCGCACCGAAGCGCCCGAACCTTCCTCGTTAGAGCGAGCACAGGTTCGGGCGTTTTGTTTATGAGGAAAGCAATTCACAGGATAGACGAGGTAAAGTCGCGCAGGATAGACAGGATAAATACAAATGATGAATGATGAACGAGGAGAGCAAAGCGGTCTGTTTTTAGTTCATCTCTCCGCATTCAGCGTTAATTCTTCATCCTGTTTAGCCTGCTGCTTTTATCCTGTCTATCTTGTGAATTCTTCTGAGTTTTGATTTGCAGAGAGCGTGCGTTAGTATTGTTAATTCGTGAAGCGGCAGACGCGCTTGTCCTATGCTGACGTGATGCGCTCTCGCAGGAAAGTGAACCATTTATGTCTACGGAAACACCGCTCGATTTGAAGAAAACCGTCAACCTGCCGAAGACAGGCTTCGCGCAGAAAGCCAATCTCGGACAGACGGAACCTGCGCGCCTCAAGAAATGGACGGCGGACGGGTTGTATCAGATGATTCGTGAAGCGCGGCGCGGGCGCGAGAAGTTTATCTTGCACGACGGGCCGCCCTACGCCAACTCCGACATTCACCTCGGCACGGCGCTCAACAAAATCCTCAAAGACTTCGTTGTCAAATCGCGCACGATGATGGGCTACGATGCGCCCTACGTGCCCGGCTACGACTGCCACGGTCTGCCCATCGAGAAATACGTTGACCAAAAACTCGGCGCGAAGAAGGCCAACATGCCCGCGCTCAGCATCCGTCGTGCGTGCCGCGAACATGCCGCGGAAGCGTTGAAACGACAGACGCGCGATTTCCAACGTCTCGGCGTCTTCGGCCTGTGGGAGAATCCTTATCTCACGATGTCGAACCAGTACGAGGCGGAGACGGCGCGACTTTTCGGTCGCTTCGTCGAGCGCGGCTACGTCTACAAGGGCGCGCGTCCCGTCTACTGGTGCATCCACGACCAGACCGCTCTGGCCGAAGCCGAAGTCGAATACGCGGAGCATACCAGCCCGTCCGTCTACGTTAAGTTTCCGCTCGCCAGCGACCCCGCCGCGATTGACGCGAGCTTGGCTGGCCGTCACGTTTTCTTCCTCATCTGGACGACGACGCCCTGGACGCTGCCCGCCAATCTCGGCATCGCCGTCAATCCCGTGTTTGAATACGCGGCGGTGGAAAACGGCGATGAGGTTTACATCATCGCGTCGGAACTCGTCGCCGACGTAGCGCGCAAGTGCGGTATCAAGCCGACGGAGACGGACGCATCCGTCGATGCGCCGCCCGCGTATAACGTCGTCGCGCGTTTTCCCGGCGCACGTCTCGACCGTCTCGAATGTCGTCATGCGTGGCTCAACCGCGCCAGTCTCGTCATGCTCGGCGACCATGTGACGCTCGGCGGTGAGGCCGACGCCGAAACGGAACTCGACGTGAAGGACGCGCGCGAGCGAAAGGCGACGGGCAAGGCTGGGACGGGCTGCGTCCACACGGCGCCCGGCCACGGGCACGACGATTTCGTCATCGGCACGCGCTACGGTCTCGACATCTACTGTCCGGTAGATAACGCCGGACGCTTCACGCCGGAGGTCGAACATTTCGCGGGCGAGAGCGTCTTTGAAGCCAACGCGAAGATTGTGGAATTCCTGCGCGAGCAGGGCGCGTTGCTGTTTAGCGAAGAATACAAGCATCGTTATCCGCATTGTTGGCGTTGCAAGAATCCCGTTATCTTTCGCGCTACGCCGCAGTGGTTCATCTCGCTCGACGCCGTATCCAAAGAGATGACGCCCGAACAGGACGAGGACGGACGCCCGCGCGAAAACTTCACCGACAACGACGAAGACGCGCCCGAATCCCTGCGTGAAGGCTCTCTGCGCGAAATCGCGCGCGTCAAATGGGTTCCCGCGTGGGGCGAAGACCGCATGCGTAACATGCTGGCAGGAAGGCCGGATTGGTGCGTGTCGCGCCAACGCGTGTGGGGCGTGCCGATTCCCGTCTTCTATTGCGAGGGCTGCGACGAAGCCGTGGCCGACGCCGAAGTTATCCGTCACGTCGCCGCTATCTTCGAGCGCGAATCCTGCGACGCGTGGTATGCGCGCGACGCACGCGAACTCCTGCCCGCTGGCTTCAGTTGCCAGAAATGCGACGGGACGGACTGGCGCAAGGAGACGGACATTCTCGATGTCTGGTTCGATAGCGGTTCGTCGTCGGTCGCCGTGCTAGAACACTACGAGGAGTTGCGCTGGCCTGCCGACGTTTATCTAGAAGGCGGCGACCAGTATCGCGGTTGGTTCAATTCGTCTCTGATGGTCGGACTCGCCGTGCGCCGTGCCGCGCCTTACCGTGCCGTGTTGACGCACGGGTGGCTGCTCGACGGACAGGGCAAGGCGATGCATAAATCGGGCGGCAACGCCGTCTCGCCGAATGAGGTTATCAAGGAGTCGGGCGCGGAAATCCTGCGGCTGTGGTCGGCATCTTCCGATTATCATGAAGACATGCGTTGCTCGACGGAAATCTTGCAGCGCGTCGCTGACGGCTATCGCAAGATACGCAACACCGCGCGCTTCGCTCTCGGCAATCTTGACGGTTTCGACCCCGCGCGCGACGCCGTGAGCGAGACGGAGTTGCACGAAATCGACCTCTGGGCACTGACCGAACTCGACGCCGCGACGGAGCGCGTCGTCGAAGCCTACGAGGCTTACGAGTTTCACACGGTCTTTCACACGCTCTACAACTTCTGCACCGTGACGCTCTCGGCGCGATACTTCGACATCATCAAAGACCGTCTCTACACGTCTGCGCCGAAGTCGCACGCGCGTCGTTCCGCGCAGACCGCGCTTTACCAAATCGCCGATGCACTGGCGCGTCTGCTTGCGCCCGTGCTCGTCTTTACCGCCGACGAAATCTGGGAGAACTTGCCGCAGTCGAGCGGAAGCGACGGCGCGGCGGCGGGCGACGACGCCGGAGGCAATGTCACCATCTCGATTGACGTGGCGGGCGATGTGGAAGTGTCGGATGAAAGGGATGCTGGCAAAGGTCGTGCGGAGGCGCGTCCGGCGTCGGTTCATCTCGCGGAGTTTCCGGTTGCCAGTCGGACGCGTGACCGCGAATTGCTTGAACGTTGGGACAAGTTGTTCGATGTCCGAGACGTAGTTTTGCGTGCGCTTGAAGAAGCGCGTGTCGCCAAGTTGATTGGCAGCGCATTGGAGGCACGCGTGCAGTTACAAGCGACGGGAGAAACTTTCGAGTTGCTGCAAGGCTACCGCGACGAGTTGCGTTATCTGTTCATCGTCTCGCAGGTTGACTTGGCCGTGGCGTCGGATGAAGAAACGAAGGCGGCAGCCGCGCCCGTCATCGTCAAAGTACTGCGCGCCGAAGGCGAGAAGTGCGAGAGATGTTGGAGCTATTCGACGCACGTGGGCGAATTTAGTCGGTACCCGAACGTGTGCGAACGCTGCATCGAAGCCCTCGCGGAGATTGAACACGGGGAGGCGACGGCATGAGCGGCGTGCGTGGCATCGGTTGGCGCGCGGCCTATCTCTTGGCGGCGGCGGGCATCTATTTAACCGATCAGGCGAGCAAAGCGTGGGCGGTGCGTGCGCTTAAACGGACGGGCGAGAGTCGCACCATCATCAACGGTTTTCTCGATTTGTCGTACGCCGAAAATCCAGGCGTCGCCTTTGGTCAGTTGCAGGAGGGCGGCGCGTTCGGACGCTGGTTTTTCGTCGCGCTGGCGGCAGCGGCCACCGTCGCCGTGCTCGTCTATTTCTTCCGCACGCCGCGCAGCGACGACCGCTTGCTCGGCGCGTGCGCGTTGATGCTCGCAGGCATCGTCGGCAATCTGACTGACCGCATCCGTCTCGGCTACGTCATTGATTTCATCGACGCGCATCTCGGCTCATACGTGTGGCCGACCTTCAACGTGGCGGACGCGAGTATCTGCGTCGGCGCATTACTGCTCGCATTCGACCTCATTCGAGAGGGCAAAGGCCAGAAGGAAAAAGGCAAAAACGAAGAGGCGGGGAGCGTCGCCAGTTGACGGGCAAATAATTTTCACCTTTGCCTTTTTATGCTTGTCTTGAGTTAAAGATGTATCCAGAACTTTTTCGCATCGGCGGCTTTCCGATTAACACCTACGGCGTGTTGATGGCGTTGTCGTTTCTCGCCGCGCTTTTTGTTGTGGCACGACTCGGCGAGCGCGATGGACTGCCGCGCGAACGCCTCTACGACCTCGGCTTGTGGATGCTGCTGGCGGGACTCATCGGCTCGAAGATTTTGATGCTCTTTGTTGACCCGGCCTACAAGCAGAATCTGTGGCAACTCGTCTCGTTCGATTTCTTGCGTTCGGGTGGCGTCTGGTACGGCGGATTCTTGGGTGGACTGTCGATAGGTTACGTCTTGATGCGTCGTTATGGTTTGCCGTGGTGGAAGACGGCTGACGCTTTTGCGCCGGGCGTGGCGCTCGGTCAATCAATCGGGCGGCAAGGGTGTTTTGCGGCGGGTTGCTGTTGGGGCAAGCCGACGGGTTTGCCGTGGGGCGTGCACTTCTCGGAGGCGGGACACGAAGTGACGGGCGTGCCTATCATCGACATTAACGGGCAGCCGCTTCATCTTCATCCGACGCAGCTTTACGAGTCGTTCGCCGTGTTCGGCATCTTTCTGTTTCTGCTCTGGCTGCATCGTCGCAAGCGTTTCAGCGGTCAAATCGTGCTCTGCTACGCCGCGCTCTACGGCATCACACGCTTCACCATCGAATTCTTTCGCGGCGACCCACGCGGCGACATCGGCGGCGTCTCGACGCTGACGGGTCTCTCCACATCGCAAATCATCAGTCTCTTCGTCGGACTCTGCGGACTCGCCGTTCTGATTGTGCGTTGGCGTCGGGCGGCGAGCGAAGGCGGCGGCAACGATGACGACGCGACGACAAACACCAATACCAAGACGGCGCGAGCGTGATGCAAGAAGACGACGCGCGTGAACCCGTGGCAGCCGACGCCTTCGAGGAACCCGGACTGCACACCTTTGAGGTTGCCGCAGGGGAAGCGGGCGAGCGGCTCGATGCTTATCTCGCGGCGCGCATCAGCGAGTGGAGCCGCGCAAGGCTGCAACGTCTAATTGAAGACGGCGACGTGCTCGTCGCGGGGCGTGTGCGCAAACCTTCTTACAAACTTCGCGCGGGCGAGACGGTCGAAGTTGAACTCACCGCCGCACCCGCTCCCTTTCATCTCGCGCCCGAAAACATCCCGCTCGACATCATCTACGAAGACACAGACCTCATCGTCGTCAACAAGCCCGCCGGAATGGTCGTGCATCCGGCAGCAGGCGTCTCATCCGGCACACTGGCAAACGCACTAGCCTTTCGATTTCAGAATGCTGATGTCGGATTGCCGATTGATGAAAGCGACGCTCGACGCGACGGGTCGGGCGACTCATCCACCCCCGCGGCAAATTCAGGCGACGAAACCGACAACCAGCAGCCCAACCACGCCATTCCGCATTCCGCATTCCGAAATCCACAATCCGAACTTACGCAATCCGCAATCCGCAATCCGCAATCGGCGCGTCCCGGCATCGTGCATCGTCTAGACCGCGACACGTCGGGACTCGTCGTGGTGGCGAAAAACGAGTGGGCGCATGAGAAGTTGGCGGAGCAATTTCGTGAGCGTGAAGTTTTCAAATCCTACGTGGCGCTGGTGCACGGCGTCGTGTCGCGCGAAGCGCAGGCGGCGCATCGCGCGGGGCAAGCCTCCGGTGTTAGCGGGCGCATCGACCAACCGATGGGGCGCGACCCGCGACACAGAACGCGCATGGCCGTCGTGCGTGGCGGGCGTACGGCACTGACGCTCTACCGCGTCCGCCGTTGGTTCGACCGTTTCACGCTGCTCGACGTGGAGATTAAGACCGGCAGGACGCATCAGATTCGCGTCCACATGGCATGGTTCAAGCACCCTGTAGTGGGCGATGCGGTTTACGGCGCGGGGCGCGACGCGAATGTGCCGGATAGTCGCGTGCGTCTGCTCATCGCCGCGCTCGGTCGCCATTTTCTACACGCCGAACAACTCGGTTTCCGTCATCCGCGCACGGGCGAGGCGTTACGTTTCACCGCCCCTCTGCTGCCCGAACTAAGTGGATTTCTCACCAGCCTTGAGACGTAAGCTGCCGTCGGAGGCGAATGGTATAAGCGGTAGCGACGGTAGCCGCGCACGCGCTCCGGTTGCTATACTGCTCAGACACAAACGTTTTACGCAAGCAACGGCTCATCGCCCTCAAGGCATCGAAAGTCTGGGTCTACAGACCAAAATCGCGCCAATTGTGATTCTTCAGAAACTTCGCTTCGATTAGTTTATGAAAACTGCTGTTTACGCATCAATTTTTATCATCTTGGCCTTCGCCTCAAGCGCCCTTCAAGTATCGTCCAAGACGAGGCGGACGGCGAGCATAACGACTGCTGCGGCGACCACATCCGCCGACGCGCAACAACCGCAGACCGCGCCCGCCGTGCGCCCGACGCCCACGCCGTCAGCCTTGCCGGAAACAACAGGCTCGCAAGAGACGGTGACGATTCGTGAGGTGCGTCTCTGGGTGACGGTGGTGGACAAAAAAGACCAGCCCGTCGCGGGTCTGACACAGAACGATTTTCTGATTTACGAAGACAAGCAGCCGCAGCAAATCGTCTCCTTTGTTGACGAGCATGGACGCTTCCCCGTCTACGTCGGCGTGCTCATGGACACATCTTCATCCACCGCCGGAAAGCTCAAGTTTGAGCAGGAAGCGGCGATGAATTTTATTCACACCGTCTTGCGTCTACGTAAGGACAAGGTAGCCTTCGTCACCTTCGACCATGAGGTCAAGCTGCGTCAGGATTTCACAGACAAACTCGACATGCTCGACCGCGCCGTCTACAGCGTCAAGAAACCGGGCACCAACACGTCGCTCTACGATGCCATCTATCAATTCTGCGACGAGAAGATGCGTAACATCGGCGCGGGTCGCCGCGTCATCGTCGTCATCACCGACGGCGACGACACCTACAGCCGCGCCCAACTGCGCGACGCCATCGACATCGCCCAACGCATGGAGACCATCATCTTCGCCATCTCGACCAAAGCCGGTTTTGCCGGAAGCGCCGTGCCCGGCGTCGAAGAGGGTCAGGCGCGCGACGGCGGTGACCGCGAACTCGTCAAACTCGCCGAAGAGACGGGCGGCAAGGCTTTTTTCACAGGCGATTTTCTCGCACTCGAACGCTCCTTCACGAAAATTTCTAAGGAGTTGCGCGGGCAGTATCTCGTCACGTACAAGCCGACGAACGACGTGTACGACGGCAAGTTTCGCCAGATTGAGGTCAAACTTGCCAACAAACGCGACGGCATGAAGGTGCGCGCCAAACGCGGGTACAACGCCGTCACCGACACGGTTAGATATTAACGATTGCTTCATCGCTTCATCGGCTCACTCAATCAAATGAGTCGATGAATCAATGAACCAATCATTCAAGTTTTGGGGTTGTTCAAAAAGATGTTTTATCAGAGACGAGCGAGGCGCGCGTACGCGTTTCTTTTTGCGGCTGTACTGATGCTACAGGGCGGAGCACTTGCGCCGTCGAACGCGCAGCAGGAGGGCGTAGCCTCTACTTCTTACGCGCAACGACCCGCGGCGACACCCGCGCCCACTCCACGCGCCTCTGACCCGACCGCGCCACAAAAGGACGACGATGCGATTCAAGACGACGAAGTGCTGCGCGTCGAAACCGATTTGACCAACGTGCTCTTTACCGCTGTTGACCGTAACAAGCGTTTCATCACGACGCTCAAACAGGAAGACATCCGCGTAACGGAAAACGGCGTACCGCAAGAGATTTTTGCTTTTCAACGCGAAACCGATAGACCCCTCTCGCTCGCCATCGTGATTGATACCAGTGGTTCGCAGGAGCGCACTCTGCCGGAGGAGAAATCGGCGGCGCGTGCCTTTGTCGATGCCATCGTGCGTCCGATGAAGGATGAAGTCGCCATCCTCTCTTTCACGGGCGAAGCCACGCTCGAACTCGGATTGACGGGCAACGTCAACCGCATCCGTCGTGCGATTGACCGCGTTGAGTTTGTGCCGCCTTCGGGTTATCTGGGCGGCGGTGTGACGGTCGGCGGCACGTCGCCCACCTCCCCCGACAATCAATCCAGAGCATCTTCGACCGCTATCTGGGAAGCCCTCTGGGTAACTTCGGATGAAGTTCTCGCCAAAGAGAGTTCGGACAAAACGCGTCGCGCGATTATTCTTCTCAGCGACGGCATCGACACCAGCAGCACTAGAGTCAAAATGGCTGAGGCGGTTGAACGCGCAATCAAAGCCGACGCCGTTATCTATGCCATCGGCATCGGCGACAACTACTTCAGCGGCGTTGACGAAGGTTCGCTGCGTAAAGTCTCGGAGCGGACAGGCGGACGCGCCTTCTTTCCGCGCGACGAAGAGGATTTGCGTAAGGCTTTCGCGCAGATTCAACAGGAATTGCGCTCGCAATATCTTGTCGCCTATTCCTCGACCAACAAAAACAAAGACGGCTCCTATCGCCAGTTGAAAATCGAAATCGTCAACCCCGAATTGCTCAAACAAAACCTGCGTCTCACCTACAGGCAAGGCTACTTTGCCAAGACGGCCTCCGCCACCACGCCCGCACGCGATAACGGCGCGCGACCTTGAAGCAAAGACAGAGGCGGCAAAATACAGAAGTGTGGAAAGGGTTAAACGTGGAAAGGATGAAACAGCCCTTTCCACGTTTAACCCTTCCTCATTTTCCCTTTGTCTTTTTGTTCATCCTTGCTTTTGCTATACTGCATGTGGACGCGCGGTGTGCAGCCTCGAAACCCTGACACGCCGCCGCTACGGAAAGCGAGTGGGCGCTCTTTTGCCTCATGAAGAAACAGACCTCGTTAGTCTTCTTTGAATAAACCAATGCTTTACGGTTGTTTTCTGTGCATGCTTCGGAAGAAATTCCTCAGGTCTGTTTTGGCATGGCGTCGGCTCTCCACGTCTAATGTTTGCGCCTCACCATCACAATATGACTAGCACGAACGAGACACCGGCCACAGTTCTCGTCGCGAACGACGAACCCGATGTGCTCAACATACTGAAACGTCTGTTGGAGCATGAAGGTTATCGCGTCGTAACCGCCGCTGACGGACAACGCGCCCTCGAACTCGCCTTCAACGTCAAGCCCGACGTGATTATCAGCGATGTAGTGATGCCCTTTATCGACGGCGTTGAACTGTGCCGTCGGCTCAAGGCGGACAGTCGCACGGAAGACGTGCCGTTGCTGCTCTTGAGCGCGCGCCGCAAGGACGACGAAGACAGTCTGGAAGGTCTCATCGCGGGAGCGGACGACTATCTCGGCATGCCCTTTCGCAGTCAGGAATTGATGGTGAAAGTGGCGCGGCTCGCCGAACGCCACCGCGTCGAGAGTTACTACCGCAACATCTTCGAGCAGGCCGCCGACATCGTTTACACATGCGACTTGCAGGGACGCATCACGGGCATCAATGCGGCGGGCGAGCGTTTCTTCGGTCGCCCGTCGTCGGCCCTGGCGGGCATGCGCTGCGATGAGTTGTTCGAGGCCGACGAGCGGAAGAAAGAAGGAAGCCGCGAGGCTCGGCGCGCGGAGTTTTCCGTCGAGTCGTCGCCTCCGGCGCGCGTGGTGCATCATGTGAAGGATGCTGAAGGAACGTGGCGTTATCTCGAAGCGATGACGACGGTGGTGAGGGATGCCGAGGGCGTGGGCGTGAGCCTACGCGGTACTGCGCGCGATGTGACCGAGCGCGTCGAAGCAGAGCAGCGACTCCAAGCCTCCGTCCAGCAGTTGGAGACGCTGACGGCGCTCGCCACCGCCGTCAAGAATCCGAGCGAAGTCGATGAGCTTTTTGAAGGATTGGCCGATTCCATTACGCGCTTCACGGACTACCGTTCGAGTCTCGTCGCGCTTTTCACGGACGAGCCGCCCTATCACCCGCGCGTGCTCTCCTATTCGTCCAGCATCTCGCGCGACTACGCAGAGGAGATTGCGCGTGGCTCTTATCCGCGCGACGAAGTGAGCGAAGCCATCAAGCAGGGCGTCCCGATTGAAGTCGGCGAACTCGGTTTCGCGGCCTACTACCCGCCGAGCCGCTATCACGTTCTCGACCGCGTTTTTCCCGAACGCTTCAAGGCCGAAATTGAAAGACACGTGTTCCAAGACGACGCGAATCAGTGGCACGAAGGCGACGAGTTGTTCGTCCCGCTCATCACGCGCGACGGCGAATATACGGGTTTTATCTCGCTCGACGACCCGCGTTCGGGTCGCGTGCCCGACCGCGAGAGCGTGCTTCCGGTGGTCGCCATCGCGCGGCAAGTGACGCAACTTCTCGCGCAGCAACAGGCCGCCGAAGCCCTCGCCGCACAGGCCGAACGTGAGGCCCTCGTCAATCGCATCACCAGCGCCGTGCGTCGTTCGCTCGACCCAGCGGAGGTCTTCCGCACGGCGGTCGTCGAACTCGGCTCGCACCTGGACGTTGACCGTTGCGCGCTCTTTGTCCTCGACCACGAATCCGGCGTCGCGCGCAACGTCGCCGAGTACGTGGCCGAAGGCGTCGCGCACGGCGGACGCGAACACAGCATTCCTCTCATCGGCGGCATCATCGAACAGGTGCGCGAGCACGGCGTCATAACTTTTGATGATGTCGCCGGAGACGAAGGCATCCGCCACGTCTACGAAAACATTCTGCGCGCGCTCGAAACGCGCTCGTTGATGTTTGCGGCGATTCGCGTCGGCGAAGAGACGCCCGCGGCCTTCGCCCTCTCGACCGTGCGCGAGCGACGACACTGGCGCGCGACCGACATCGCGCTCGCGCGTGCCGTCGCAGACCAGACGGGCATCGCCATTCGTCAAGCCGAACTTTTTGATATGGTGGCACGCGCCAAACGCACATGGGAGGCCACCTTCGATGCGATGTCCGACGGCATCTTTATCTTCGACAACGAGCGCCTGCTGGCGCGTGTTAATCGCGCGGGCGCAAGCCTCGAAGACACCGCGCCGCAGGCGCTTCTCGGTCGTCGTTGCTGTGATGTTCTGCGTGCGGGCGCGGGCGAAGGATGCATCGTAGAGAAGGCGTTTGCGGAGGGTCGCGCGATTACGATGGAGTACATGCCCGAACGCTTGATGCGTCCGCTGCTGGTGACAGCCGAACCCCTGCACGAAGGCACGCAAGTCACGGGTACGGTCTGCACCGTGCGCGACCTCTCCGAATTGCGGCAAGCAGAACGCGAAGCACGCGAGCGACAGTCGCTGCTCGAACATATTTTGGAGAGCGCACGCGAAACCATCTATGCACTCGACACGGAGGGTCGCATTCAGTGGTGCAACACGGCGGCTCTCCATACCGGCGGCTATAAGCGCGAGGATTTAATTGGCGTTCACTATCTCGAAAAAACCTACGAGGCTGACCGTCCGGCTGTCGAGGAACATTTCAAGCGTGCGCTCGCGGGCGAGGCGCAAGCATACGAGACGCGTTACATAGCGAGCGATGGCAGCGTCCTTTATGGTTTCGTCGATAACGCGCCGCTGGTGATTGACGGTCGTATCACGGGCGTGCTCGGCATCCTGCGCGATATTACTGAGCAGAAGCAGGAACGCGAACGCGTCGCGCGTGCTGATAAACTGCGCGCACTCGGACAACTCGCGTCCGGCGTGGCTCACGATTTCAACAACGCACTCGCCGCCATCCTCGGTCGCACACAACTCCTGCGTCGCACCACCTCCGACCCCGAAGTCGCGCACAGTCTCGACGTTATTCAGACCGCCGCCGAAGATGCCGCCGCTACTGTGCGACGCATCAGCACGTTTGCACGACAGTCGCGCAGCGCCGAATTTGAACGTCTCGACGTGGTTGAGCTTGTGCGTGATGCGATTGAAATCACGCGTACGCGTTGGGAGCACGAAGCACTTTCACGCGGTCTCCGTTATCACGTCCACCTCGACGCCGAATCCGGGCTCGACATCGAAGGCTCTGCTTCGGAGTTACGCGAAGTTTTCGTCAACCTCATCGTCAATGCCGTGGATGCCATGCCGCAGGGCGGCGACCTTCGGATTCGTGCCACGCGCGACGCGCATCACATCCAACTATTCTTCACAGACAACGGCACGGGCATGACCGACGAAGTGCGCGCACGCATCTTCGAGCCTTTCTTCAGCACCAAAGGCATGCAGGGCACGGGTCTGGGATTGTTTGTCAGCTACGGCATCGTGGAACGACACAAGGGGCATCTGGGCGTCGAATCGGAGACCGGAAGCGGCACGACTTTCACACTCAACCTCCCGCGCGCCGACGCCGCACACGCACATGCCGCACACGACGGCGAAGCGACCGAAGCGCGACCGCTCTCCGTCCTCGTCGTTGACGACGAGCCTTTCGTGCGCGACACGCTGGTCGATATGTTGCTCGCCCTCGGTCACAACGTCGCGGCAGCCGACGGAGGCCAAGCCGCGCTCGCTGCGCTCGCCGCCGACGCTTACGACCTCGTTTTTACAGACCTTTCGATGCCGGAGATGGACGGATGGACAGTGGCGCGCGAGATACGACGCCGATACGGACAAAAGGTTGGTCTCGTCATCGTCACAGGCTACGGCAAAGAGACGACGGAACCCGACGGCGACCAGCATCTTGTCGATGGCGTCATCGGCAAACCCTTCGACTTCACGCAGGTCGAAGAAACCATCGCCCGCGTCACCGAACGTCAGCCGACGGAATAAAGGTAAAAGGCAAAAGGTAAAAGGCAAAAGTAGGGAAGATGGCAAGCCGTCTCTCCTCACTTTTGCCTTTTACCTTTTTACTTTTGCCTTCGCGCCAGCGTTTGCCCTCTCTCGCGTCAACGTTCACCGCGAGATTTCTCAACTTCGGATTGGAGTTCGACGGTGAGTTTGTGCACGCTGATTTGATCCATCGGCTCAATCAAGCGCAATGCTTCATCGAGGATGCGGCGTTGGTGTTCGGGAAAGTTGGGTAGTCCGGCGACGCTACCGAATTCGCCCGCGTAATAGACCGCACGCGGCGCACGCACGCGTTCCATCGCTTCCCTGTCAACTGCGAGCGTCATGGTCGGGATGCGCGCCGCCTCTAACGCACGCGCCACCAGCCCCATCGTCTGATGGCAGAGATGCGAGGCGGGAACAAGAAGCGCGGCCTGCACCTCGTAACGCACGACGCGTTCGACCAACTGCGGGAGAGCCGTTTCGACGAAACGCCCCGCGCTCGGAATGAACCCGCACAGACTCCACCACACCGGATTGAGTTGCCCGATGATGCCGTTGCCCTCAAACTCTTGAAGTCGCTCGACAGGCGCTTGCGAGTTCATATCCTTCTCAACCGCGCTCGCGTCGTAGCCGCGCACAGACCACTTCAAGTCCGTCGCTTCGACCTCGACGGGAATCTCTCGGTGGCTCACGTCGCCGCCCGCGATGCTTGTGTCGAAGGGTTCCGTGCCGTCGATGTAGGCACCCGCCGAAGTGATGAGCGCGAGATTGAGCATGGGCAGCGCGCGGCGTGCGGGAACGAAAGGCGCGTGGCGATTCACCACCCACGGGTAATGCGCGCCGACATCCGCGCCGCGCATCTCGTTCGTCAGTTTCCAACGCGCGTAGCGTTCGCGCCAATCGCCGATGCCCTCTAGAATCTCCACCGCCGTCACTCTCCTTTGCTCTCTAGCCGCTTCGTCGCAACGACTCTCCCAAGCCTCGTCGCGGCGACTCTCCCAAACGTTTGAAATCGTCGTCAGCAGTTTCTACGTCCCGCTTGCACAGCCGTCTCCGTCGCTGCTCTGCTCAGACGACGCTTGCGTCCGGCGTCGCACGTGCGCGCCGCGCAATCAACAGCAACGCCGCCAATGCCGCCAACATCCCTATCAAGAGCGCGAGCACCGAATAACCGTGCAGGCTTCCAAAGGCGACGCGCAGAGGGTCGTTCTGCGCGAGTTCCTCAATCGGTCGTCCTATCCGCGCGCGCAAGGCTTCAAGCCGCGCCGCGATGACCCACTGACCAACCGCCGTCGCCAACGCAATCAACGCGAGCGACACAGCCTCCGCCACGATGCGACGCCGCCGCTCCAAGTCTTTCGCAATCACGACGGTTGCCAGCAGCAACAAGCTAACGACGAAGCCGCCCGTGTTCACAATCGAGAGCGTGCGTCCCACAATCGCGCCCGCCAATTCCCTTGAAGGCAGAACGGCGAACGCGCTCGGCGCAACCGCGAAACTAAAGAACACCGCCGCACCCAGCCACACCGCCACCAATACGAGACGCACATCGCGCGCCAACGACGCGACAACGCCGGGACGCTCCTGCACCATCCCTCTCATCTCGCTCACGCCGCGCGCACGCGCCGTCATATTTCCCACGTCCTCAATCATATTCCATCACTTCCGGCAGCAGCCGAATCACTGGCAAAGTCATCTCCGGCGGTGTCAACAGTCGCGGGTCTGCGACGGTCGAAAGCCACGACAGAGCGCGTTCGAGTTGCGCTTGATAATCCACTAAATCGAGCGACATGAAGCGTTCGGCGTTGAGCCGCGCAAACTTCTCTCTGGCTCGTCTGTACATCTCGCGTGCCGCGCCCGGTCGCCCGATTTCCAGATGATGAAAGATGACTGCCGACTGAATCATCGCCTGCAAAAACAGCTTCTCGTCCGGCCCCACCTCGCCCATCCAACGCTCCTCCCAGGCATCGTGCGCCGCATGAAACTCGCCCGCGTTGTAGAGGTCAATCCCCGCTAGATACTCCAACGGATACGCCGCCGCGTGCTCATCCGTATAAGCCGGACGCTCCAAACTCTCAATGCTCTCAGTCATAATAAAAAGTAGCCAGTAGCCAGTAGTCAGTAGAAAAGCTTTCTCTTTGCTATCTAGAGAGTAGACAGCAGTACCACACTCAAACGTTTTTATGCTGACTACTGTCTACTGCTTTCCTAGTAGCGTGGCACGCCCCGGTCAACTTCCGACGCCCAGAGGTCGATGCCGCCCGCGAGGTTGTGCACTCGCTCGAATCCCTCGCGCGCGAGAAAGGCGCAGACCTGTGCGCTGCGGATTCCGTGATGACACATGACGACCGTCTCCGTGGCGGGGTCGAGCGTCCCCGCCCACTCGTTGAAACGGCTGAGCGGCAAAAGCTGTGCGCCTTCGATGCGTGCGATGTCATACTCTTCTTGTTCGCGCACATCAATCAAGAGCAGTTCGTCGCCGCGCTTCCGGCGTCGGTCGAGTTCCGCCGGTGTCATGGTTCTAAAATTCATCGCGCCTCTACGGATTTCTACAGAAAGTATCAGCGTCCCCTCAAGAACGCAAACGCGACGCGCAGGCGACGCGCACCCAACGCCTCGCTCGCTTTTCGCTTCAACGCAGACCGCGACTCAAACGCGAGGCGATGACTTTAGCGGCGGTCGCACCCGCGCCCGTCGCGCCGCTCACGGTCGGCGCGAGCGGATTTGAAACGTCGCCCGTCGCAAAGACGTTCTCCACGCTCGTCTCCTGTTCGCCCGTCACGCGGACGTAGCCGCGCTCGTCCAACTCCACTTGAGCGCCGAACAATTCCGTGTTTGGCTCGACGCCGATGCGTATGAGAACGCCGCCCACCGCCATCTGAAAAGGCTTGATTGCGCCGCGACGCAAAATCTCCACCGCCTCAACTTGTTCGTTGCCGATGATGCGTTCGAGCGTCGCCTCCGTAAAGACTGTGATGCAGTGCTCGCCCTGTATGCGTTCGACAAACTCCTGCCGCGCGCGCAATCGCTTGCCGCGATGCACCAGCGTGACGGTCGGGCAAACTTCCGCGAGCAGCAAAGCGTTCTCCGCCGCCGCATCGCCGCCGCCCACCACGCACACGTCTCTGCCCGCCAACCACTCGCGGTCGCCGATGCCCGACGCGGCGACGCCGCGACCCTCAAACTCCGTCTCGCCCGCGACGCCGAGTTTTCGCCGCCGCACGCCCGTCGCAATAATCATCGAGATGGACTGAAGCGTCTCGCCGCTTCTCAGTGTGACGCGTTTGGCCGCGAGGTCAACGCCGTCAATCTCCACGCCCGTCCACAAATCAAACTCCGCATCCGCAATCTGTTCGGCGAAGCGGTCGCGCAACTCGCGCCCGTTCTCCGCGCGGAGGCCCAGATAATTTCCGATGGGATTGTAAACACGCAAAAGCTGCCCGCCAATCTCCGCCTCCGCTTCCAGCACCAGCGTGTCCAACCCAAGCTCGTCGCACCACAAAGCGGCTGACATCCCCGCAGCACCCGCGCCGATGATGATGACATCATGCATGTTTTTAAGTAGACAGTAGTCAGTAGAAAAGCATTTCGATGTTCGATGGTTGAGAGGGATGCTGAAGAAACGTCAGACAGAGTTCCACATGCTGGCTATTGACTACTGACTACTGCTTTCCCCATTTCTTCTGCGACGGCTTCGGGCGCGAGTGTGGAAACGCCGAGCGCGCCGTGTTCGTCGCCGAATTTCAGTGCCGAGGTCAATTCGCTGCGGTCGAGTTTCCAGCGTCCTTCGTGCGTGGAGGCGTTTTCCAATTCGTTGAGACGAGCGACGACCGGCGCAAAATCGCGGCGGCGAATGCGCGGGCGCACGAACGTCTCTGCCCAAGAGTAGTAGGGATAATCGACGCGATACGCCCATCCGCCCGCGACGGGGATGCCAATGAGATAAACTTCGCCGCGCGCGTGGTGCGAGATGGCCGTGTATGGCGGGACGTGTCGCGTCGGCTTGAAGCCATTGGCCGAGAGGTCGGGCGCGAGTGTAATGATGGAGATGCGTGTCCGCTCGTCTTCATAAACTCTCGACCCGCCGCGCGCGAAACTCTCCATCGACGCCACGACTTCATTCCAACCCTCGCGCCACAGAGGCTCGTAGTCGTCCGTCCGCGTTAAGACTCTCTCCACTTCGGGCAAGAGGAGTTCGTAAGCACGCGCTTCGTCTACCGTCACAGCCGCACCGTCGCTGCCTGCGGCGAGTTGGCGCGCGAGAGGCGAGACGACGCCGCCGTCCGGCACCGCCTCGTCCATGCCCTGTATGACGATGGACGCGCGGATGGCCTGCTCGTTTGTGTACTCGGAAAAGTCTCCGGCCTCGGCGGCGGCAATCAATTTCTCGCGGAGGTCGAGCGCGCGTTCGCCCGTGAGTACCGTCCAGACGGAGAGCAGGCCGTCGGTGTCGAAATGGTTGTTGGTGACGAGCGTGATGCCGCGCGTCAGTTCGTCGCGGTCGGGCGAGGCGACGAGGTTCAAGGCGATTTCGGTCGAAGTGTCGGCGCGCAGAGAGGCGTGCGTCTGGTTGCCCGCCCAGTGTGAGAAGTGAATCGCGTTATCGACCGTGCCGTCGATGGAGAGTTTCGGCACATCGTCAAGCCCCTTGTGGTAATACTCAAAACGCATGCGAGCACCTTCCTTTCATCCCTCCGCATTTATCCACGTTTGTTGATGCCTTCGAGTTCGATGTGTTGGCTGAGGCGTGTGATAACCATGCCTTCGCGGACGGTTAAGCGACAGGAGAGTGCGGTCTTGTCGTCGCGCTCCTGTTGTCCCTCGTCGTGATACCAAAACTGACAGTGTGTACAGTCGCCGTTCCAGCAGAAGTCGCCGTAGGAGATAGTGTTCATCGAAAGAAACTGGAAGCAGCGCAGCACTTGATTGTTCTCCGGCACTTCAACGCGTTGCCCAAGAATCTCAATCGGAACTAACTTTTCGTATGGGTCTAGGAGGTCGCTTTCAATCACCGGAAATTCATGCTCCCTATCTGAACATTCGTGAAAGGGTCGAGAAACAAGCTTACATTAAAAGGGAGGTAAATAGTAAATGGTCAAAGGTGAATAGATAAAGCCGTTTTTCCATTCACCATTGACCATCTACCGTTTACCTTTTACGGCTTTTCATGCCGCTTCTGTTAAACTACGAACCTAATTTTTTGGAGGTGAAACGAGAAATGGGATTGGTTATCTACATCAAGCCGGGATGCCCTTATTGCCAGCAGGCGCGCGACCACTACAAATCGCAGGGCACCGAGTGGACGGAATACGACGCGCAGAACGACCGAGCACGACGCGCCGAAATGCTCGCCTACTCGGACGGCGACCCGACCGTGCCGTGCATCGTCGAAGATGGCGTCTACGTCGGTTCGGGTTGGGGCAGGCCGCCGCGTGGTTGAACGGTGCACGACTAATGCTGGCCGTGCGCCAGCCGACAAATTTCTCGAATTTGGACTTCCGATTTGCGATTGAAGATTCCCTGTGCGGGGTCTACAATCTTGAAGCGCAAATTCATCGTTTCAAATCACCAATCGCAAATCTCGAATCAGTAATTCTTTCATGATAGGCTCGCATCTTCTCAATTATCGCATCAAGGAAAAACTCGGCGCGGGCGGGCAGGGAACCGTCTACAAAGCCGTTGACGAGAAACTCGGTCGCACTGTCGTCATCAAAGTTCTCTCGCCGGAACTGACGGCGCGCGAAGTCAATCTCAAACGCTTCGAGCGCGAAGCCCAACTTGCCTCGTCGCTCGACCATCCGAACATCTGCACCATCTATGGCCTCCACGAAGTCGAAGGCTTGCACTTTATCGCCATGCAGTACGTCGAGGGTCAGAACGTCCGCGAACTCGTCAACGGTCGTCCGTTGCAGTTGCGTAGCGCGCTCTCGGTCGCCATTCAAACGTCGGACGCGCTCGCCGCCGCACATTCGCGCGGCATCATCCATCGAGACATCAAAGCGGGCAACGTCATGGTGACGAGTACGGGACTGGTGAAGGTGCTCGATTTCGGTCTCGCCAAACTCCTCGACGAAGGCGACGGGCGCAAGGGCGATAGCATTCACCTGACCGAGATGGGCGTGCCCTACGGCACGGCGACCTATGCCGCGCCCGAACAGGCAAGCGGCCAACAAGTTGACCATCGCGCCGACATCTTTTCCACCGGCGTCCTGCTCTACGAACTGCTTGCGGGCACGTGGCCGTTTCGCGGCAAGACCAGCATCGAAGTGCGCTACGCCGTCCTGCACGACACGCCGCAACCCATCGAAGAAGCGCGGCGCGACCATCCGCCACCGCGTCTGCAACAGATAATCGACCGCGCGCTCTCGAAACGACCAGCAGACCGTTATCAACGCATCGCCGAGATGCGCGACGAACTGCGCGCCGTCATGCAAGAGATTGGTAACGGCGCAGCGTCGGAACCGACAATGCATACGAGCGTGCCGCCCGTCGTGCCCCGACATGAACCTAGTTCCGGCGGTTTCGGTCGCACGTTTCGTCGCTGGCTGCGAAGCCTGACGGGCACGGAGGCGACGCCCACATCAATCCCGCCCGCCGCGCGCCAGGCGTCGCAAACGTCGCCCCCACCCTTCGCTTCCACGCCGCAGCAGCAACAGCAACAACCACGCGCCGCCGCCACATCTCCCCTGTCGTCGCCGCACAGCACGCAGGGCACAGATGGCTCGGCGCTGAAATCCATCGCCATCCTCCCCTTCCGCAATCTCAACAACGACCCCGAAGTCAGCTTCTACGAATTCTCGCTCGCCGACGCAGTGATAACGGAACTCGCGCGCCTACGCTCGCTCGTCGTGCGCCCTTCGTCGCTGATTGTCAAATATCAGGGCAAAGAGGTTGACCCGCAGGAGGTCGGGCGCGAACTGAGCGTGACCGCCGTAATGACGGCGAGCTTCCTGCGCGCCGCAGACCGCTTGCGCGTCACCGCGCAACTGCTCGACGTGGCTTCCGGCGAAATTCTTTGGAGCGACCGCATCGACGCCTCAGCCGAAGACCTCATCGCCGTGCAGGACACCATCGCGCGCCGCATCGTCGATGGCTTGAAGGTCGAAGCGCATCCGGCGGAACAGGCCGAACTCGAACGCCCCGCCACCGAAAACAACGACGCTTACGTCGAATACCTGCGCGGGCGCGATTGCCACGGCAGGTTTATCTATCACACGCTGTCGCGCGAAGATTCCGACTCGGCGATTCAACACTTCCGCCACGCCATCGAACTCGACCCCAACTTCGCGCTCGCCCACAGCGCACTCGGCGGCGCGCACGCCAATCGCGTCATCAAAGGCTTCGGCGACGCAGACGACTACGAGATTGCCGAGCACGAATTTAACCGTGCTCTGGAACTCAATCCGCAACTGCTCGAAGCGCGGATGCACATGGTTTTCATCCACCTTTCGCGCGGAGAGAAACAGAAAGCCCGCGCCGAAATCGAACGCATCGGCTCCGAGGCTCCCAACGATGTCGGCGTGCATTTCATCAAGGCGACGCTGCATCGTCTCGACGGCGAATACGAACAGGCGCTCAAAGAGTTTGAGAGGATGCTGCGTCTCAATCCGGCGGAACGCGTCGTGGTCAGTTATAATCGCGCGCGCGTCTTCATGTATCAGGGTCGTTACGACGATGCCCTCGCCGAACTCGAACAGGGCGCGGCGCTCGAACCGAATCATCCCCTGATTAAAACCTTCACCGCCGTTGTCCTCTATCGACGCGGACAGCCCGATACGGCCATCGAAATCTTGCGCGAAGTGCTTCGTCGCCACCCGCGCATGGACGGCATTCGTCCTCTTCTTGCCACATGCCTGAGCAAGCAGGGCGACGACGAAGCAGCACGCGCCGAACTAACCGAACGCGTGCGCGACACAGCCGCCGCCGACCACGACATCGCCTACTGGCTCGCCGTCGCCTATGCCGTCCTGGGCGAGAGGGACGAAGCCTTCGAGTGGTTGGAGCGTGCCATCAGTCTCGGCAACGAGAATCGTCCGTGGTTTGAATCCGACCCGAACTGGGAAGGCTTGCGCGACGACCCGCGATTCAAAGAATTGATGCAGCGCATCGAAAACTCACATCACCGTGTCCGCGAGGGAACGGCATAAAACAAAGGGGGCGACTGGATGAAAACATTCGTTATCGGCGACGTGCACGGTCGCCGCGACCAACTCCGTCGTCTCATCGAAATGCTGCCGCGCAATCCCGCCACCGACACGCTCGTCCTGCTCGGCGATTTGATAGACCGTGGTGAAGACGCGCCCGGCGTCGTCGAAGACGTGGTGCGTTTGTATGAGGAAGCTACGCGTCAAAACTCTCGCGTCATCGTCTTGCGCGGCAACCATGAGCAGATGCTTCTCGACTTCATCGACAAAGGCGCGACGCTCTGGCTGCATCCGGCGGTCGGCAGCGATTCGACTTGGGAGCAATACGTCGGAAGCGAAATCGACATAGATTCCGAAGAAGACATCAAGCAGATGCAAGAGGACATTCGCCGCGCCGTTCCCGCCGCACACATCGAATTTTTCCGTCGTCTTCCGCTCTATCACGAAGACCAGTACGCCTTCTACGTCCACGCCGGACTCGAAGGCCAGAAGCACCCGCGCGACACCGAACCGCGTCAACTTCTCTGGTCGCGCGACCCCAACTTTTTCAAACACTACTACGGCAAGCCCTGCATCTTCGGTCATACGCCGACGCCGCTTCTGCCGCTCCTCGGTCGCATCGGTCGCCACGGCATCTACATCTCACACAGCGCCATCGGCGTCGATACAGGCTACTCGTACAACTGCCCTCTGACCTGTCTCCAACTCCCGGACTTCATCATCTACCAAACCTTCGCCGACGGGCGCACCGCGACACATCACATCACCAACTTCATCCCTGAACCCCTGCGCGCCTTTCGCCGCGAAGCCGCCATGCACATAAGCAAGTGACAAGCACGTGAACTTGTCGCTCTCTGTTTTTGTCGAGAACGTGCTGCTATACGGGGCAACTAGTTGCCGAAGCGTTGGCGATACTCGCCGGAGGTGATGAAGGCTTTGACCATCTCTGCCGCGCGATAGTCGCCGTTGAATTGGTCGAGTTTGCCCAACCAGAAATTGTAGCCGCGCATGTCTGTGTCCGGCAGGTCGTCGGGGTTACGTCGGAGATAGCCGAAGTATTGCATGAGGACAAAGGCGCGGTTGAGCTCCTGTCGCTTGAAGGTCTGGTTTTCGACAATCTCGCGGAGCACGTCGGCTTGCGTCTTGCGTCCTGCGTCGAGGTCTGCGACGAGGCCGTTGCGATATTCGGTCGTCACGTTGAGGCGCGTGTTGGCGAGAAGCAGGTCAACGTATTCACCGCTCGGACGACTGCCGCCGCACAGCGCCGTGAAGAGAGCACGCCTCACCCACTCGGAGAGTAAACGCTCTTTGTTCTGTTGCAGGCGTTGGTGCCAGTCGCCCTGCCCGACGACGATGCCCTGCCCGACCATCTGCGCGTCGCGGAGGAATTCGTCGTAGCGCGGAAGCGTTCCAAAACTCGCGACGCTCAAGCGATAGACGAAGAAACCCGTCTCCTGAAATTCGATGGACATGAAGAACGCGCCGGAGACATCAATGCGTTTGCGTCGGATGCAGGCCGCGTCGCTCGCGCAGGCGGCAATCTGGTTCGACCAGAACTGAAGCCCTGCGGCGTCGGGTTCGCGGTTGAGGAAGTCGTGATAGTGCTGACGGACGAAGTTATCGGTGAGGTCGATGGCGTTAGGCGGCGGCGCGGTCGTGTAGAAGTCGGAGATGACGAGTTGCGTGGCGCGCTGGCTGCCGAAAATCTCACTGCCGCCCGTGTGTGTCAACAAGATGTTGACGGTTTCGTTGCCCTCGATGAAAGAGTCGTAGGTGATGGGCACGGTGAATTTTGCCGTCGCCTGACCGTCTGCAAAGTCGAGCCTGCCGCTCGACGCGGTGTAGTCGTTGCGTTGCGAGGCTGTGCCGTCCGAAGTCTGGTAGAAGACGGAGGTCGCGCCCGTGCGACTGCCGAGACGCGTGACGACGATTTCGACGAGCGCGCCGCCGCTACTACTGCTATTACCCGCCGCGTCTTCAAAGGTTCTGTAAGAAGCGGTGCTGAACTGCACGGTGTCGGGCGTGGGCGAGTAGGGGTCGCCGTTGGGTTGCCATTCGGGGTCGGTATCGTCGGCGGGGCTGTTGGTCAACTTCTGCGGATTGCTGGCGTTGTACCAGGTGGTCTTGTAGATGTCGAAATTGCCGTCGCGATTGGAGGCGAAAGCAATCTGTTCGCCGTCGGGCGACCACACAGGGTCAACGTCGGATGCAGGGTTCGTGGTTAAACGAAAGGTGCCGGAAGCGACGGTGTTGCCGGTGCTGAGCCAGAGGGAGAGGATGTAGATTTCGTCGTTGCCGTCGCGGTTGCTCTCGAAGGCGAGATAGCGGCTGTCGGGCGACCACGCGGGCGAACGATTGTAGACGTTGCTTTCCTCGTCGTGCGTGAGTTTGGTGCGTCCGCTCGCGTCGGTGTTCATCACGTAGAGGTTGGAATGGTTGAAATTGCGCCCGACGGAGAAAGCAATCTTGGTCGCGTCGGGCGACCACACCACGTCGAGATAAGGGCTGTTGTTTTCGTCGAGCCGACGCTTGTTCTTGCCGTCGGCGTCGATGACGGAAAGATAGTGGACGAAATCGCCGCCGGAAATGAAGGCAATCCGCTTCCCGTCGGGCGACCATGAGAGGTTCGTGAGATGCATGTGCTGTAGGTCGTCGCTGGTCACTTTTGCGACGCCCGTGCCATCAGCGTTCATGATGTAGAGGTTGTTGTCGTTCTCTCTGAGAAAAGCGATTTTTGTGCCGTCGGGCGACCACACGTGCATCTTCTCGCTCACGCCGCTGTTCGTCACGTTGGTCTGACTGCCGCCGTCGGGCAGCATGGTGTAAATCTCTTGATTGCCGTCGCGGTTGCTGCGGAAAGCAATCTTGGTGGTGCCGCCGGGCGAGAGACGCTGCCAGTCCGGGAGGCCGTCGAAGTCGGGGCTGGCGGCGAGCGGCGTCGGCTCGCTGCCGTCAACCCTTTTCATAACGAGGTCGCCGTTGCCGCTGCCGTAGCGTAGAAAGACGAGATGCTCGCCGTCAGGTGCCCACGCAGGTTGCGAATCGAGGCTCGTCGTGCCGACGACTTTGCTGAGCGAGTTGGGGATGTCGTAGTAGAAGATGTAGATGCCGCCCTGACCGTCCACGGGATGACCGTTGAAGACAATCGACCTGCCGCCGGGCGAGAACGAAGGATGCTCGACGATGGAGAGCGATTGCGTCGGGAGTCGCACGGGTGCGCTTCCGTCAGCATTCATCACAAAAATATCTGAACGGCTGCCCAGACGATTGCTTCTGAAAACTATTTTCGTGCCGTCGGGCGACCATGCGGGCATGTCGTTGAGCGACGCGTTATCGGTGAGTCTCTGCGGGTTGCTGCCGTCGGCGTTCATGACGAAGATGCCGGGCGAGGTGCCGCGCACGTTGGGGTCTTTGACGAACGCGATTTTCGAGCCGTCGGGCGACCAAGCGGGTTGGAAGTTCCAAGAGAGGTCGAAGCCGACGCGAAACGTGAGCCGCTTTTGATTACCGCCGTCGGCATCCATGACGTAGATTTCTTTGTCGCCGTCGCGGTTGCTTGTGAATGCGATGTGCGTGCCGTCGGGCGACCAATTCGGCTCCGTGTCGTCCGCCGCGTTGTTGGTCAGACGCTTCACCCCGCTGCCGTCCGGCTTCATCGAATAGATTTCGAAATTGCCGTCGCGCTTCGAGACAAACACGATTTTGCCGTTCGGTCTCAGCAAAGTTCCTTGCGCCGCCGCATCATCGCCGCGATAGACGATTGCCGCCAGCACGCACGCCAACAACATAAGCATCGCAACGCAGCGACACTTCGACAGCCTCAAACAGCGATTCTTCGCATAACTCAACGAGGTTTTCATAACTCTTCTCTTTTATCTTTTGAAGGACGGGAGCGCGGCACCGCAAACTGCTGCGTGGAGAGTCATATCGGGTGAATGACAGCGCACATTTTAGCCGCCATCCGAAAAAAAATCCACTGTCCATTATCCCAAATCCATTGTCGATTAGCTCAAAAACAATCCGGTCGCACAAGCACGTCTCACTTTCCACGTCGCATCGCGCAAAGCCTCTACACCTGACAGACGTACTCCAAAGAGACGAATAACAACCCTTCTGTTTCAAAGAAAAGTTAGAGAGGAGTTTGATTCACTAGACGGTTCTAGCTTCGACGCTCAAGGATGAGACGTGCGATGGCGCGCAGGAGCGACGTATCGCGCCGGAGGGTGTCGAGTATGGCGCACGCCTGTTCGTAGACGGAGTGCGCGCGTTCGGTGGTCGCCGCGAGGCCGTAGAGCGCGGGGTAGGTGGCTTTGAGGGCGCGTGCGTCCTTGCCGGGCGTTTTGCCGAGGTCTTCGGCGGTAGCGGTCACGTCGAGGATGTCGTCGGTGATTTGAAAGAGCAGTCCGAGTTCCAACGCGTAGCGCGTCGCGGCGACGAGTTCGTCGGCGTTTGCGCCCGCGATGAGCGCGCCGGAGCGCACCGAGGCGGCGATGAGCGCGCCGGTTTTGCGTCGATGAATGAGGTCGAGTTCCGCGCCGGACACGTCGCGCGCTTCGGCGGCGAGGTCATGCGCCTGTCCAGCGACCATGCCTTCGGGCGTCCCCGACGCGCGCGCCAATTCGCTGATGAGCGAGACGCGCAGACGCGCATTCAGGCGTTCATCCTCCGCGATTGTTTGAAAGGCCAACGCTTGCAACGCATCGCCCGCGAGAATGGCCGTCGCTTCGCTGAATTGAATGTGACAGGTCGGGCGACCGCGACGCAGTTCGTCGTCGTCCATCGCCGGAAGGTCGTCGTGGATGAGCGAGTAAGTGTGAATCAACTCTAAGGCGCAAGCCGTCGAGAGCAAATCCCGCACATCGGTCGCGCCGAAAACTTCTCCCGCGGCCAACACCAGCGACGGTCGAAAACGTTTGCCGCCCGCAAACAGGCTCCAATGAATCGCGGCGTGCACCTCGCGCGGCTCAATCGCTTCGTCCGGCACAATCTCCGCGAGACGCACATCGACCAAACGCCGCGAGCGAGACATCCATTCACGCGCACGCTCCGCGTTCTCTCGCGTGTCGCTCATGGTTTCGGTTAAAACTTCGGACGTGTCGGAAGATGGATTCATCGTTTCGTTGAATTAGGTCGGCGCTGCTACTACAGCGAAGGCGTCACGGTCGTCTCGACAAGTTCGTCGTCATTAAGTTTGTTGTCGTTTTAGAAAACGCCTTCGTCTTCATCTTCCGCATCGTCGTCGGTCGGCGCGACGATGCGGCGCACGTCGTCCGTCTCGAACGCGCCGAGCGACGTGCGCCCTTCGCCGTCGCGCAGCAAAACTTCAATCCGCCGCTCCGCTTCATTCAGACGCTCCTGGCATTCGCGCGAAAGCCTCACGCCCTGCTCAAACAACGCGAGACTCTTTTCGAGCGGCAGTTCGCCGCGCTCAAGTTCGCGCACGACGCGCTCCAAAGCCGCCAGCGACTTCTCGAAATTCTGACCCTGCTGCGTCTCCGTTTTTTTCATCTCCGCCACCCTTTTGAGATTGCGGATTTCGGATTGGGGAATGCGGATTGAAAACAGTAGACAGTAGTCAGTAGAAAAGCTTTGCCGCTTGAGACGAATTTGTCTTCTTACTTTTATTCTGGCTTCTGAATTCTTGTTCTGCCAATCCGCAATCCGAAATCCGCATTCCGCAATCTGAAATGTTCCGCAATTCTATTGTCTTTGTCGCGCGGGTCGGCGCGTTTGGTTATCTTGCTGCTGCCGCGTGCCCGGATTGATGGGCAGGCTGCCGACGACGCGTGTGGCGATGTTGGCAGCCAGTTCGTCGTCTTTGATGCCCGTAATCTTCCAGCGCTCGCCGTCCTGCCGCATCTCCAACGTCACGGGTCGCTCGCCGTACTTGAAGACGATGGTCTTCACCGTCTCTTTCTCTTCGCCGTGTTCGTTGCCGTCGGTGATGCTCTCCCACATGCGCGGCACGCCGAGCGCAAGCAACGCAAACGGCAGACGCCCGCCCGTCTTCTCCGCCACATCTTTGACGCCGTTTGCCACCTCGGCGCGCACTTGGTCGCGCGCGTACGGCAACAACTGCGGCAACGCCGACTCAATCTGACGACGCGGCGCAGAGAGCGTGCCCATTCCGCCGACGCTCGCCAGCGCCTTGTCAATCACCTGCGGCACAAGGCTGCGCGTCACGCGGTCGGCATCAATCAGTTGCTCAATCGTCTTCACGTCGTTGTGCTGCGCCGCGTCCGCCAGCACCGCGAGCGAATAGGCCGGACTCTTCTTATAACTCTGCCACCATATGTAACCGCCCACGCCCAACAACAGAATCACCGCCGCCGCAATCAGCCCCGCGACCGACAAGATGCGTCCGCCGCGACCCAACAGACGCGGCCTGCTCCGCTTGTGCGCCGCCTCCTGCTGCATGCGGTCAACGTCGATGACGATGCGGCTCTGCTTCCGCCGACTGCCCTGTTCACTCGAAGACATCTTCAGTCTACCCCACTTCTTTCCCAACAAAACTACTTCGGACAATTGCCTTATACATCTTCCGCTCCTTCGACACGACAATGCAATGCGCCTTCGGCGAGTCTGAGACGCAACTCGTCGCCGACGGCGACGGCGCGCGACGAGCGTACGAGTTGGCCGTCTCTGTTTTGTGCGAGGGCGTAGCCGCGTCGGAGCACTGCGAGCGGCGACAGCGCATCGAGCGAGGCCATTGCCACGTCGAGCCGCCCGCGAGCGTCGTCGAGGCGCGACTGTGCGTTGGTCTCAAGTGCGGCGCGCGAGACGGCGAGGCGCACGCGCGCGTCCGCAGCATGTTGCGCCGTCCGTGCGGGCGAGAGACGACACGCCGCCGCGTCAACTCTGCGCCGCGCCGCCTCCGCGATGCGCGCCATCGCCCGCTCCAAGCCGCGCGACGCCGCGACGTTTGCCTCCCGCGCTTCGCGCAGACGCACGCGCACTTCATCGAAGCCGTAAGACATCGCGGCTTCCTGCACGCGTGCGCGTTCGTTGACGAGACGAAAGCGCATGGCGTGCAGGAGGTCTTGGTTGAGGCTTTCGACAAAAGCGATGATTTCATCTTCGCGTGCGGCGACGAGTTCGGCGGCAGCCGTCGGGGTCGCGGCGCGCACGTCCGCCGCGAAGTCGGCGATGGTGAAATCGGTTTCGTGTCCGACGGCAGAGATGATGGGGATGAGCGAGCCGCGAATCGCGCGTGCGACTTCTTCTTCATTGAACGCCCAGAGGTCTTCGGTGGAACCGCCGCCGCGCCCGACGATGATGGCGTCAATCGCGTCTGACGCGCGCCCGTCGGCGAGCGCATGGAGATGATGCTGATTCAACGTCTGAATCGCGCGTGCTATTTCGTGCGCCGCGCCTTCGCCCTGCACGCGCGCGGGCGCGACGAGAATGTTGACGGTGCGTGTGCGCCGCGTGATGGCGTGGAGAATGTCACGTATGGCTGCGCCCGTGGGCGACGTGACGACGCCGACGCGTCGCGGCAGAAGCGGCAGGGGTCGTTTCAGAGATTCGTCAAATAAGCCTTCCGCCGCGAGGCGTTCGCGCAACTGCTCGAAGGCCACGCGCAACGCGCCCGCGCCAACGGGGTCGAGTCCTTCAACCAGTAGTTCATACTCGCCGCGCGGTTCGTAGACCGTCAGACGCCCGCGTGCGCGCACTTGCAATCCGTCGGACGGGCGAAAGCGTATCGCGCGATTCGTGCCGCGAAAACAGGTCGCGCGAAGTTGCGCCGTCTCGTCTTTAATCGTGAAATACCAGTGGCCGGAGGTGTGCGGTCGAAAGTTGGAGATTTCGCCCTCGACCCAGACGGCGGCGAAACGGTTTTCCAACGCGCCACGCACCTGCGAAGTCAACTCCGACACGGTGAGCGGTCGCCGCTCCGTCTCGTCAAACAGGGATAGAAGTAGTGAACGTGACATCTTTTCGCTTCAGCCGAAAGAATACATAAAACAGTAGACAGTAGCCAGTAATCAGTAGCCAGTAGAAAACCGCTTGGCGTTCGACTGTCGAAAGCTGGTTATCTAAAGCTCTCAAGCGTCAAAAAATTCAACAGGTTCTCTTGCTGGCTATTGACTACTGTCTACTTCTTCTCGCGTAGTAGCCCCGGCGATAGAGGAGGCGGAGTTTTTGTTTGCGTAGTTCGGGGTTGGTGATGTCGAGTTTGATTTGGCGGAAGGAGCCGTCGCGTTTTTTGTTGGTGGGCGAATAGGCGATGAGATATTGGGCGCGCAACTCCTGTTCGATTTGATGGAAGGAGTTGACGAGTTCTTCTTTGTCGAGGGGAAAGAAGACGCGCCCACCCGTCTGTTCGGAGACTTTGCGGAGCGCGTCGCGGTCGAGCGAGCCGACGGGAGAGTTTTCGTCGCGGATGCCGATTGAATAGACGGTGGTGTTGTGTTCGAGCGCGTAGTCAATCGCTTCCTGCCGATTAGTGTGCGCGACGGTGTTGGTGTTCTTGCTGGTGTCGTCGCCGTCGGAGAGAAGGATGATGGCGCGGCGCGTGTTCTCCGGCGTCTTGGAGAGCGTCGTGTCGATGGTCAACCAGATGCCGTTCCAGACGCCCGTATAACAGAGGATGGCCTGTTCTTCGGGGTAAAGCTCGCTGTCTTCGCAGACCGGATTGTCGAACGTGTAGAGGACTTTGACGCGGTTGATTCCTTCGTGCAACTTCGCTCGGTCGCCCGTTAGTTCCTGCTCGATTTTAATCGCTCCGGTAAACGAAATCACCGCCGCCTGGTCTTTGCCGGGGCGCAGCACCGTATCGACAAACGCACGCGCGGCTTCCTGCTCGTCTTTGAGCACGCCTTGCTGCGATGCGCTCGTATCGACGAGGATGACGAGCGAGAGCGGCATGTCGGTTTCTCGCTGGAAGATGGAGACGTTCTGCAACGCGCCGTCTTCGAGCACACGGATGTCTTCCTGTTTGAGCGTCGTCACGAAACGACGGTTCTTATCCAACGCCGTCAACAAGACATTGGTCAACTCCGTCTCGACGCGCTCGACATCTCCATCGTCATCATCCTGCGAAGTAGTTTTATTCTGCGGCGACGACGATGGCGATGTCGGCGTCGGACGAGTGGAAGGCGTCTGCTGCTGCGGCGTCGGCGTCGCGGATGCAGCGGGTGGTGTGGTCGTAGTCGTGGTAATGGTGCGACCGGACTGCGAGAGCGTCGTCGCGCATAGCGTCGCCAAAACTAAAAAAAGCGCCGCACACGCGCGCCACGTCTGCTTCAGAAAATGCATTCCCGTTCCCCTTGAAGATGAATAAAAAGCAGTAGACAGTAGCAATAGTCAGTGGAAAAGCTTTCGTTGCATTACGCGAACCGACTCGCTTGTTCTACTGGCTACTGGCTTCTGAATTCTGACTACTGCTTTTCCGTCGTTACTTTTCAAATTCGATTTCCACCGCATCGCCGACAGATGGACGCTTGAAAGCTTCCCAAGCGTTGCCGCCGCGCAAGAAAAGTTCCATCCAGCGAGTCTCCGCGCCCGCGCCCGTCTTCCAGCCGCTACTGCCGGGCGCAAAAGCCATCTGCCCGTGTTCGACCGAGAAACTGCCATCGCTCACCGTCGCTTCCTGCCGCGCATCTCCGATACGCACGCGCACACGCGCGCCCGATTCGGCGTGTTCGCGCTCGTCGAGTTTGATGGTCGTTTTAAGATTGCCGTAGCCGTCGATATATGCGATGCGCGCCGTCGGCACGTCGGGTATTTCTGTGCGGTCGATTTCTTCTGCGAGCGCATCGGGCTGTCCGAGCGCGATGGCTGCCGCCGCCGCCGGAAAGAGGTCGCGCGAACGAAACTGCGAGCCTTCCGCCGCCACCGCCGCCCAACGCAACTCATCCGCCGCTTCGCGCACAAACGCAAACGCCTCGCCCGCGTTGACGCCGATAACGCGCACGCCTGTCGGCAGACGCGCAAACGCCAGTCGCTCGCCAGCATTCTCCTCACGCGCCTCCGCCACGTCCGCACGCGGCGCGACGTTGTGATAAATAATCGTGCCCGTCGGCGCTTCGTTCATCCCCAACTGCGCCACGCAAAACCCCGCCGCCAGCGTCGAAAAGGCGGGCACCGGCGTCAACACCGGCTCCGCATCCGGCAGATACATCTTGATGCGCTGCGCCACCTCGGCAAACGCCAAATCCCCCTGCCCGTAATCCGCAATGATATGTACTAACAATTGAAACCCCCTCTGCACGTGACGTTGTTGAAATCTTGGTGATGAATGGTAACACTCCGCATTCTTCAACGTCTAAAAGACGAGGGGAGTTTATGGCGTGGGAGGGGCGACGCTGACCGCCGGACTGAGACGCACGGAGGCATCCTCGCGTGCGACGCGGACGCGGATACGTGCGTCGCGCGTGTCGGCGGCTTTGGATGCGTAAGTGATGGTGTAGGCCATGCGGAGTTGTGTCACCACGTCGTTATAGGCTTGCTGCAACTGGTCGAGTCGCGTAATCGGATAATAGACGCCGCCGGAGAGGCTGGCGAGTTTGCGTCCTTCTTCGTTGGCGCGCGAGGTGACGGAGAGGAAGCGCGTGCGGAAGGGGTCGGGCGCATTGGTGTCAGAGGGAGCAGCGGCAGCGTTTGACGGAATCAAACCCGAAGGGATGTAGAGCGGATAAATGAGCGCGCCCGATTCGAGCACGGCTTCGAGCAGTGTGTTGAAGGGGATGAAGGATTTGTTATCGTCGCCGTCGGAGAGAATGACGACCGCCGCGCGTTCGCCGCGCAGGGGGCGAAGCGTGTGCGCGAGCGTGTAAGCAAGCGAATCGTAGAGCGCGGTGCCGCCGCCCGCGTCGATTTTTTTGATGCGTTGACCGAGTAGTGCGCGGTCGGTGGTAAATTCGGAGATGAGTTGCACATCGTCGCGGAAGCTGATGATGGCGATGCGGTCTTGCGCGCCGACGGTGTTGAGAAACGCGAGCGCCGCTTTCCTGATGAAGTCCAGACGCTCCTCGACGCTGCCCGACACGTCGAGCAACAAGACGAGATTAAACGGTGCACTCGTCGGCAAGACCGACTGCACCTGTCGCTCCTGCCCGTTTTCAAAGAGCGCGAAATCTTTCTCGGTCAGGCCACCGATGGCGCGTCCGTTTCTGTCCGTGACGCTCGCATTGACGCGCGCCACGCTCTCTTCGACCGACGTGGCGACGCCGCCTTCGCGTCGGCGCGAGATGAGTTCCGGCCCTTTGATGCGCGCCGGAAGCGTCTCGGCGTAGTCGCCGACGAGACGCGGCGCGGTTTTGCGAATCGCGTCTATCAACAGAGAATCGCCGCTACGGATGATGGCGCGTGCGCTCTCGGTCAGAGCGCGTTCGCGTAAATCCGTCGGCACCATCGACGCGTCGGCGACGCCGAACAGCACCACTCCGCGTTCCGTCACCAGACGAATCTCGATGCGCGTCTCCTTTTTCGCCTTCTTATCGCCGAAGCGTCCGGCAATCTCGTAGATGCCGCCGCGTTTCTCCTTCACCTTCGAGAGTTCCACTTCGCTGTAGAAACGCGGGCGGCTCGCCCTCCATTGAAAGTTGTACTTCAAGGCATCGAGCGGCACGTCGGCGCGAATCGTCCCCGTGTTCGTCGCCACCTCTGCTGATTCGACATTGCCAACCACATCAACCGCGCCCTCCTCCGTCTCGACCGAGACGCGCGCACGCGCGGGCACTCGTAGTGTGATGTCGATGCGTTCGCGCTCGGCGGAGGAGGCATCTCTGCTGCGCCTGCCCGTCGCAGCAGCGTCGTTGTTCCTTACAGTGCCGCCGCTGCGACTGTTATCGACATTGAGGCCGCCGCGTTCGACATCAATCTCGGCGCGGTTGCCCTCAACCGCCGAACGCACATCCTTTTCCGCGATAGTCGCGCCACGCGTTTCGGCGCGGAGGGTAACTTTTTTGTGTTCGTCGGCAGCGATGACGGTGACGCGTCCACTGCGATTGCGAATCCGTACTTCGACGCGTTCGGGCGTGTTCAGTTCGCGCTCGATGCTCTGCTGCACCGCCGCGCCGCTCGAAACGCCGACCGTCAGCACGAACGACAAAACAAGCAAAGCAACGATTCGTTTGCGGAGATAGGGGATGCGCGCAAGGCTCTGCGCGTCGAAACTCTGATAAAACATAGCGGAATCTTACTTTGCAACGCGCCCGCGCTCAAGCATGGAAGCGCGGCTTTTTGCAAGGAGAACTATGGAAAATATTTGTATATGTCTTTTCGATTCAGCAGACGAACAAAAACGACCGTCTCATCCTCAAGTGCAAGACCGAACCCGATAATCTCCTATTCTCAAACGAAAATAGTTGCCGCCGCCTCTGAGTCGTTTCAAGTTGGGTATTCCAATCAAAGAATCGGCTTGCTCAACTGTTTCAATACTCTCCCTGATGCGTTTTAATAGACTCTTGTCCTTAATACTTTTGAGGTCTTTAACAAAGCTATCTCTAAACTGCACCTTCACTGAGCGTCCTCTAAAACGGCAAACACGTCGTCGCGCGAGGCGGGTTCGCTATCTAATCCCTCTTCGATAGCACGCGCGAGAGCAATCTCTTCCAATGCTTCTTCCACGATGTCTCGCACCAAATCACGATGCTCTTCTAGGGCTTCAACGAGCGCGGACTTTAACAAATCTCTCAGCCTCTCTTCATCGAATGTCGCTAGTGCCATAAAAACTCTCCTCTTCAAGTACAGCTAAATTAACACTGCCGCTCGGATAAAATAAAGAATTTCGACCGCCGTTTTGCCTTCCCGTCTGATTTCTCCCGCCCCATCAATTTGACCGCACACATTTATAACAGTGACATAGAGGCGGAACGATTGAAGTTAGAGCGTTTTCGGACAAACAATGTCGCAAGCTTCGAGAAGCGGATTTTGGATGAAAGTTTGGTGTACGGCGTCGAACCAAAAGCGTTTGACAGACATCAGATAGTCTGACATTTTATGCCCCGCGTGTCGGCCTTTCTTCCTGTCTCCATTTTGATTGATATGCCTGAAAATAAGAGAAATGTGGTTGTCGTGTTGGTCGCTCTGGCAGCGTTGTGTGTGGCGATGACGATGGTGGCGGCGGCGTGGTCGGGTCAGAATCCGTCACCCGCGAAGACGGCGCAGACGAGCGCGAACGAGGCTCCTGAGTCGTCAACCAAACTCACCGCCGCGACGCGTCCGAGGGAAGCCGCGACGACGCGTGCGGGTTCGGCTTTCTCGTCGGCGGCGACGGAGAATGCGCTTCTTCGGCACAATCTCAACTGGGCGTTCGGCGGCAAACAGCAGCGCGGTTGGTCGCTCTATCTACCACTGATTAACCAACTCATCGGCACGGAGAGCGAAGCCGGAACGACGGAGTTTGCCAGTGCGCTCGCGCGTTGGCAGACGGGTGCGGGGTTGTCGTCCGCCGACGGGGTGCTCGACGACGAGACGCTCTACAAGATGGTTTCCGTCTGGCAATCGCGCCGACTCAAAGACCGCGCCTACCCGCGCGCCGACCAACTCCTGACCGCTCCGGCGTCCGATTTCTGGGACGCGACGCGCGCCCCCGAACTGCGACAGGTCGAGATTGATGCCTACATGGCCTACAAGCGCATGGTCGCCGAGGCCGCCAAAGACCCTTCGCTCGGTCTGCTGGTGACGAGCACCGGAGAGATTGACGCGTCCGAGAAGTTTCTCAAAATCGTCTCATCCTTCCGCTCGCGCGAATATCAACAGCAACTACGCCAACAGTCGCCGCATTCAGGCCGCGCCGGATTGGCCGTCAACAGCCCGCACTTCACAGGCTGCGCGCTCGACCTCTACGTCGGCGGTGAACCCGTCGAGACGAAGGACGCGAATCGCGCCATACAGGTGCAAACGCCCGTCTACAAATGGCTCGTCCGCAACGCCCAACGCTTCGGCTTCTACCCTTACTACTACGAACCCTGGCACTGGGAATATCGCGGTCATTGAAATCTTGAATCGTCGTGAAATCTATTCTTAAAAACTATTTGATGATGGCCGCAATGCTCGTCGCAGCCTCCATGCAGGTTGTCGCACAGGATAACCGGAGCGGAGCGGACGAGCCTCCTTCGTCGTTTCCGCGCATCGCCTATGACGAGCGTGCGTGGAAGGCCATCCAACCGACGGAGGGCGGCTTTGTCGTCGCCTTCCCCGGCAAGCCGGGCTTCAGGACGCAGACTGTCGGGGCACTCATCGGCGACATCGTTAACCACGTCTACGGCCTCGACATCGGCGTCGCCTTCTTCGCGGCGACGTATGCCGATATGCCTGTCCCCATCCCAACCGATGATGCCGAGAGAGTCAATGCAGCCTTCGACGCGGGGCGCGACCGCATGGTAGAAGGGGCGCGCGGGCGAATCATCAGCGAACAGCCGATTAAACTGGAAGGTTATGCGGGGCGCGACCTGTTATATGTCAGGGGCGACGGCGGCCTCGTTCATAATCGAAGCTTCATCGTTGGCAACCGTCTCTACCAGTTGAATGTCATTTCGGATGATTACCGCAAGAGTTCGGCGGAAGACAAGAAGTTTTTCAAGGAAATCATCAATCGTTTTTTTGATTCCTTCAAGCTAACGCAAAAGACTTACTAGCGCGCAAGCTCGATTGCTCGACGCCGGAATAGAAAGAACGTCGGGAAGATTGGATTTCGTCTTCCCCGACGTTCTTTTTTGTCAGGCTTGCGCCAACTTCCTGCTCGAAATTAACGGCGGGCAGCGCGTTGTTTTTTAGCGGCGGTTCTTTTTCTGACGGGTTGGCCGACGAGTGGTTCGAGGCGTCCGTCGGCGAGCGGGTTGCCGCGTTCCAGACTCGCCACTTCGACGGCGAATTTCTGTTTCTTCGTCGGGCGGCTCAACATCTTTTCGAGCGTCGCATCGTCGAGACGCGAGGCATCAACGCCACTCGTTTCGAGTTCGGCGCGCAGACGCGAGACGGTGTTGGTTCCGCGACTGTAAACGTCCGGGTAGATGTAGAGCACGCCGCCTTCGACGACCTGCGTGTCGTAGTTGATGTCAACGGGCATCGGCGCGGCGAGACTCGCGACGACCGTCTTGGAAGACCGTTTCGCCGCCTCGATTCTTTTTTTCGAGACAGGCCATGCGTAGGCCGCGTTAATCTTTTCGGCGAGGTCGTAGAGGTCGCTTTGCAGCATGCGGACGCAACCGTGCGAGACGAGATTGCCGAGGTCGCCCGTCCCCTTCGCCTGATGGATGAGATAACCGCCGCCGAGTGGAATCTTCAATTTGCCTATCGGATTGCCGGCCACGCCGGGCTTGACGACCTTGCCGGGTTTGACTCCGCTCTCGCGCACCCATTCGCTGTCGGGCGGAATCCAAGATGGGTTCCAGATAACTTCGCTCGCGCGGCGTTCGCCCACCACCAACGGATACTCCTTCATGCCGACGCCGATTTGATAAGTTTTCACTTCTCGACCGTCCTGCCACAGCGTCAGACGAAACGCCGGAATATCCACCGTGATTTCAATATTCGATTCGCCTTCCGCGAGCGTCGTCTTCTCGATGGTGCCGCCCGTGTACTTGTCCGAGCGCGCCGACTCATGCCAGTCCGACGCAGTTGTCCCGATAGAGGAAGACCTGCCCGGTCGCACCGACGACGTTACACGCCCCTGAACCGCGACTGCTCCCGCAGTCTCATCCGCCAAAATTTCTTCACCAGCCATCTCGCGTCCCGTAGTTGCCGCGTTCGCCGATAGTGCAAACACAAGCATGAGGACGACAGCGAGTTTGCCGCGTTGCATACTCATCTCTTCTTTCCCCTGTCACTCACAAAATAGCGCGCCTCTCTGCGTGCGCGCTTGGATAACGAATACAAAATCCCCTATTCGTCAACGAAGGCCGAAACATCCGGCATCAACTGTGATTCCCGTCCATCAAAATGGTTGTCCCATCCGCGCTTTCCTAAAGCTTTGGACGTGAGAAGGGAGAGAAAACATTATACATCAGCGACGAGCGAAGGGATGAGGGTTAGAGGGATGAAATCAAAACAAGTGTTAAAGGTGAAAGGGTCAAAGGATTAGTTTGCTTCACCTTTCGAGTCGAAGGGTTGGCTTGCTTTCTGTTTCGCCGTTGCCCCGTTTAACCTTTTCTCTGCTTCCGTTCATCCGACAGCCCTCCGGCCTCATCCCTTTATTCTCCTCTTCCGACGAGACGGGCGATGGTGTGTGTGAATTCGGAGGGTTCGACGGGTTTGGGGATGTGCACCTGATAGCCTTCGGCGAGGGCGCGTGTGCGGTCTTCGGAACGGGCGTAGGCGGTGAGCGCGGCGGCGGGTGTTTGTCCGCCATCTTCGGGCGCGAGTGCGCGAATCATGCGAATCAGTTGATAGCCGTCTTGACCGGGCATGCCGATGTCGGAGATGAGGATGTCGGGAACGGCGCGTCGAAATTCGCTGAACGCGGCGGCGACGGAAGTCGCGCTTCTCACTTCTGCGCCGCACTGACGCAAGATAGTCGCAAGCAGTTCGAGCGTGTCGGGTTCGTCGTCAACGACGATGACGCGCAAGTCCTTGAGCGAAGCGCAGGCATCAAACGGCTCGTCGTTTTCGCTCCACGGCGTCGCGCGGGTCGCGTCTCCCGGTTGCTCCTTCAACGCGTCGCGCGTGGCGACGAGCGGTAGACGCAGAGTGAAAGTCGAACCGAGACCCTGCCCGCCGCTCGCGGCGCGAATCGTTCCGCCGTGCAACTCGACGAGGTGGCGCACAATCGCCAGTCCCAAACCGAGTCCGCCGTGAATGCGTGTGATGCCGCCGTCGGCCTGACGGAAACGCTCGAAGACGAAGGGCAGAAATTCCGCGTCGATGCCCTGCCCCGTGTCCGCGACGACGATTTCGGCCTCCGCGCCGACACGCGCGAGACGCACTTCGACGCGACCGCCGCCCGGCGTAAATTTGATGGCGTTCGATAGGAGATTCCAGACGACCTGTTGCAGACGGTCTGCGTCGCCCGCGACGGGGCCGACCTCTGCGTCGAGCACGACATCGAGGCGGACGCCTTTGGCTTGAGCCGCCGGACGCGCGCTGTCGATGGCGGATTCGATGATTTGCGCGAGTTCGACGGGGCGTACGTTGAGACGTAGTTTGCCGGTGATGACGCGCGAAACGTCGAGGAGGTCGTCGATGAGTTGAGTCTGCGAACGCGCGTTGCGTTCGATGGTCTCGATGGCGCGCGGCATCATGCGTTCGTCGAAGTTGGCGGAGAGCATCAGCCGCGACCAACCCAGAATCGAAGTCAGAGGCGTGCGAAGTTCGTGTGAGAGCGTGGCAAGGAATTCGTCTTTGAGACGGCTGGCTTCTTCGGCATCGGCGCGTGCGCGTCGTTCGAGTTCAAAGAGACGGAGGTTTTCAATCGCCACCGCCGCGAGATTGGAGGCCATGCCGATGGCGGTCGCGTGCTCCTTGCGATAGGCCGCAGGCTCGTAAGCCTGCACTTCGATGGTGCCGACGATGCGACCCATGACGGCCATCGGCGCGGCAATCGACGAACGCGGCAAAAGCCCGTTATCGACGCCGACGCGCACCGCCGGATGACCCTTCATCGCCGCCATGTAATCGTCCGTGATGATGATTTGATTGGTGCGGACGGCGCGGCTGTTCGGCCCGTCGCCGATGGGCATGGGCGGCAGTTGCGACACGTCAACGTCCTGACCTTCCGCCCACGCGAAGACGGCTGTGCGCGCGTCGCGCTGCTGGTCGTAGAGCGAGATAAAGAGACCGACGCAGGGCATCGAAGCGACGGCGAAATCGAGCAAGGCGCGAAAGATGGTTTCGAGTTCGCGCGCCGTGCCGAGCGCCTGCGCGAGCGGGACGAGACGTTCGAGCAGCGCCTCGTATTCGGTAATCGCGCGACGTTCGGCGACGTGCAACGCGGCCTCCGTCTCCTTGCGTTTAGTGATATTGCGGACGACGCCCGTGAAGTAGCGCCGACCGTTTCTCATAAACTCGCCGAAGGATAGTTCGAGAGGAATCTCGCGCCCCGTCTTATGCAGGCCGGGGAGTTCGACCGCCGCCCAAGAGATATGTTTTTTTCCCGTTTCGAGATAACGCTCGATGCCGTCGCGATGGAGATGGCGCAGATATTCGGGCATCAACATCGTCAGACATTGCCCCAACATTTCGTCGCTCGAATAGCCGAAGATTTTTTCCGCCGACGCATTGACGAGCACTATCATGCTCTCGTCGTCAATCGTGATGATGGCGTCGGAAGCGGTTTGGGCGACGGTGCGATAACGTAACTCCGATTCGCGCAACGCCTCCGCCGCGCGTTTGCGTTCCATGAACTGCCCGACCTGACTGCCCACCGTCGTCATCATGTCGAGCAAGCCTTCGTCGGGCGGATGGCTGCGCGTGCTGAAGAATTCCATCACGCCGAGGGTTTCGCTCCCGAAAAGAATGGGAAAGGCGAAGCCCGCGCGCAAGCCGCTGCTCGCAGCAGACGAAGCGCGCGTAAAGTTCTCGTCGTTTGCGACATCGGTAATCCATGCCGCCTTGCCGCTCACCCAGACGCGTCCGGGCAGACCCGTGCCGCGTCTGAAAATCTCGCGGCGCGACGTGTCCGCAAACTCTTTCGACTCGTCGGACGACGTGTGCCACATTTCGGCGCAACGCATTGCGTCGGCTTCGCGGTCAACCACCCAGAGCATGCCCACCTGCCAGCCGAGGCTCTCGCAGACGGTCTGTAGGATTCTTCGTGTGGCATCGTCGAGCGAGTCAGTTTCGGTGAGAATGCGCGTCGCGGCGTGCTGCAAGGCGAGACGCTGTTCGACGCGTACGCGCTCGGTGATGTCTTCGTGAATGAGCACCACTTCGCGTATGCGCCCCGTCTCGTCCTTGACCGGATAGATGAAGGCTTGCACCCAACGTCGCGGGTCTTTGCGTGTGCTTGGAAAATCGGGGATGGTTTCGTTCGGGTCGTACAAGACCGCCGGAACCTTCGACGCCTCACCGTCGAAAGCCTTTCGGATGAAAGGCATGATGCCTTTGACCACGAGTTGTTGGTCTTCGAGGACGTTGTATTCGCCAATCTGTTCGAGCCGGACGCCCCAGAGTTGTTCCCAAGCACGATTGACTTCAACCGTCCGCCCGTCGGGGCTGAAAATCTGCGTGCTCAAAGGCGACTGTTCGATGACGGTGCGAAAACGCGTCTCCGAAACTTTGAGCGACTCGGCGGCCTGCTCTGCTGTTGCACGTTCCAACGCGAGTTTGCGAGTGAAGAAAAAGAGGATGAGACTGATGGCGAGACCAAGTAAGGAGAAAAAGAGCACCACCTCGAAACGCAGGCGGTCTGCCGCATCCGCCGTCGCCGACGCGAAATAGGTGGCGAGCACCGTGAGCAGCAGCGTCACTAACAGCACAAGATACGGGCTGTAGCCCCGACTCGCTCGCGCGCTTCTCTTATCGACAGACGCGTTCATCTCTCAGGCGCACCAACTTGTCAGGACGCCTCAACCTCCATTCAACAAACTCTGCCGCAGCCACGATGCCTGCCGCCGGTTTCGCGTGGTGTCAAGATGATGGTCGTTTGACGACCGACAGCGAATATAACGTTTCTTTGTCGTGAGTGGAAATCGACGCTCGCGCGTGTGAGGATTCGCGCGGCTGAGAGATGATTGGAAATTGACCGTCCCGTCGTTCGTGCGGGCGGCTCCCGCGCTCCGTTGCGGTTAGAGATTACAACCCCAAACGCGAGTGGCTAACACGGGCGAATGCCGCTTTAGTTTTCGTTTCCTCCCGTCAATCCGACAATCAACATCAACCCCAGAACCACCCACGCCGTCAGAATAAATAACGATGCCATAACTTTCTTTCGCCTCCATTTCGGCCAGCATTCGACCGCTGGCTACACTTACCATTCATCAATCGTCATGCCGCGCGGGCGACGAGCGAAATGGCGGATTTTCATGTCGGGATGGGCGCGAAAGAGATGCAAACTGCCGAAGCGTCGCGCGTCTCTTGGCAAAAAGCAAAAGCGCGCTCAAGACCGATTCAACATTAGCCACAGAGACACAGACGCACGGAGCAAGGCTAAAGGTCAAAGACAAAAAATCAAACAGGGACTCCTTTTTGCACCTTTACGCTTCCCTTGTTTGTCTCTGTGTCTTTGTGTCTCTGTGGCTAATCTTTAGTTTTGGAGGGCGTTATCTTCTCGCGAAGTACCAGAAGTAGAGAGCCTGAAAGATTCCGATAAAGAGGCCGATGACCGCGCCGAAGAGTTCGATGGTCTTCAAGTGTTGCTGCGCGACGGAGAGCACCAGCGTTTCGAGTTTTTGGACGGGATAACTGGAAACCTTCTCGCGCACGATGCCGCCGATGTCGAATTCGGCAATCGCGGTTGGCAGTCGTTCCTGCGCGGCGACGGTGATGCGCTCGGTGAGCATCGTGGAAGCATTGCGGACGGTCTGTTCGGGCAGATGGTCGGAGAGTCGCCCGATGGGCGCGACGAGCAGGCGTTCGAGTTGCGTGCCGAGGAGCGTGTTGAGTGTCTGCGCCGTCTCATCGCGCGAGAGAACGCCGATGAGACCTTTAGCGAGAAAACTCTTGAGGCGTTCGGCGGAATCCGGGTTGGCTTGTTCGAGGATGGCGCGCAAGCTATGCGGGCGCACGCGTTCGAGCGCATCGGTAGCGTAGGCCGCGACGGAGGTTTTCAGTTCGGGGCTGCGGACGAGCGCGAGCAGACGTTCGGAAACCTGGTCTTTAATCAACTGAAGTTTGTCGGGCGCGATTTGTCCGATGAGTTCGTTGATGGGGCGTGCGAGCACGCTGTCAATCGTGGAATTCAAAAACTCTTCGGCCTGCTGCTCAAACGCTTCGCCGCGCAAATATTCTTCGACGCGTCGCGGCAAGGTGTTGTTGACCATCTCGTCAACTTCCGAATGGATGCGCTCGCGCGAGACGAAGATTTTTTTGAAGAAGGAGAGTTGCTTGTAGTAATCGTCAACTTCGCGTTTGATGAGCGCGCCGATTTGGGTGCGCGTCTTTTTCTGCGTGGCGATTTCCGCGAGATGCTGGACGATGGGCGGCACTTGCTGGTCGATGCGTTCTTTGATGATGGCGACGGTTTCGTCCGTGAACATCTCTGCGAGCGTCGCGCGGCTTCCGGCCAACTCCTCAAGTCGTGCGCTGACGAAATCGCGTATCTTCGATTCAAATCCCGGCTCGGTGACGATGCTGCGAAAACGTTCTTCGACAAAGCCGAGAGCCTGCTGGAAAGTCTCCGCGTCAACCGCGTCGCCGAGACGCCGCGAGAGTAGTTCGTCAACGTAACGGTCGATAAAGCCGTGAACGGCTTCGGCCGTCTCCTCGCTCTTGAGGATGTCGGCGATGTAAACAGCGACGCGCAGTTGCAACGCGGCGATGGCGTCGAGGATGTGCGGGCGCACCGCCTTCGGCAACGCTTCGATGAACGAGGGATACGGCGTGCTCAAGATGTCGTCGGTGTAAGTGCTGACGAAGCTTTCGACCTTGCGACGGAAGAAATCTTTTTGGAAGAGCGCGTTGGTAATCGTCTCCTGCGAGACGAGTTCGTTGCCGACGGCGTTGCCGATGGTCTGCGCGAGTCGTTCGCGGTGTCGCGGAATCATGCCTTGCGGCCAAACGGTGATGCCCAAAAATTTGACAGGATGATGCGGGCGAAAAAGCATTCGCACCGCGAGCCACGCCGCGCCGTAGCCGTGCACCGTGGCGATGACGATGATGAGCGTCAGTTGAAACCAGAGGCTATCCCAGATGCTGATGACCGGAACTCCGTTGCGCGCCGCGAAAGTTTTGTCCGTCTTCGATAACGCATGCTAAACGTACGGCGCGAAGCGCGTCAAATACCCCGGAATGAAAAGAAGCAGACAAGAGCCGAGCAGACAGGAGCCAGTAGAAATGTCTGGTTGTGCAGACGCGCTTCGTACGCTTTGTTCTCAATCGCTTTCCGGTTCCCATTCCGGCTTCTGACTCCTGACTCCTGACTCCTTAATTCTTCTGCTAATCCGCAATCTGCAATCGAGGGTAGTCTGGTTGTTGTTGAAAATGTTCTTCGAGGAGGGACATGAGAGCGAGCGCGACATCTTCGCGCCAGTGGCGTGCGGCGACTTGCACGCCGACCGGCATTCCGGCGCTGCCGTTTTCAACTTTGCGCGCGAAGCGTTCAACCACATCCCAACCCGTCGCGCGGTCGCTTTCTTCGCCCGCGCGGACGCGCGTCGCCCCGACGACTCCGGCGGGCATGCCCAGAAGATTGTACAGAGACGAATAGCTGAGCGCGTCGCTGAGGAGGAAACTCAATCCGTGTGTACGCGCGGGCAGCGCGTCGGGCGGAGAGATGATGGCATCGAAGCGTCCGTCGTCCAGTGATTGCATGAAGCGTGCGCGGTAGTCTGCGCGTTGCACAAGAAGTTTCCAGTATGCCGCGACCGACAATGCGCCGAGGCGACGCAGATTGTCCGCCAGATGCGTCTGCTTAAACAACGATAACTCCCACGCACCGAGCGCATGGAGGCTTCGTGGCAAGGCGAGACTGCGGACGATGAGATTGATGCGCCAGTCGCGTCGGCTTTTGCCGAGCGTGTGTCGCGCCCATGCCATGCCGTCAGCGAAAAGCAGACCTTGATACAGCATCCATGCTTCCGCGACCGACGGCGGTTGCCATTCCTCAACCTCGACGCCGCGCTCCGCGAGAGCACGCGCCGCCGACTCGACCGCGCGCCGCACAGCCGGAGCGGGACGCAATATGCCATTGTCTGTGAAGAAGGCGACGCGTAGTTTGTCGTGTGCGATGTCGGCAACGTCGCGCAGTGGTTTGATGTGCGCGTGGCTCGCGTCAAGACTTTCATCATCCGTCGCAGTGAGAACATTCAACGCGAGTCGCAAATCGGCGACGCTGCGCGCGAGTGGGCCGGGTTGCGCCTGAATCGCTTCCTGACCGTCGAAGATGGGCGCATGGCCGTGCATGGTCAAACGTCCCGATGTCGGTTTGAGACTAGACACGCCGCACGCGTGCGCCGGAAAACGTACGCTGCCGCCGATGTCGCTTCCCAGACTGAGCGACGCGCCTCCGGCGGCGACGATAGCCGCGCAACCGCCGCTTGAGCCGCCCGGCGAACGCGCGAGGTTCCACGGATTGTTCGTGCGCCCGTAGAGCGGGTTGTCCGTCTCGTTGAGCATGACGAGTTGCGGCACGTTGGTCTTGCCGAGAATGATGGCTCCCGCCTCGCGCAGTCGCCGGACGGTGGGCGCATCGCTCGCGGCGTGTGTCGCGGCGCGTTCGGTCAAGCCGAGTGTCGTCGGCGTCCCCGTCACGTCGAACGACTCTTTGATGGTGATGGGAACGCCGTCGAGTAGGCCTTTCGACTCACCGCGACGCCGCGACGCATCCGCCTCGTCAGCCTCCCGACGCGCCTCATCGAAACGCGTCACAACGACGGCATTCAGAGACGCATTCACCGACTCAATCCGCGCGATATGCACCTCGACCGCCTCGCGCGCCGACAACCTGCCCGCCGCAATCTCGCGCGCCAACTTGCACGCCGTCATCCTTGTAATATCATTGTTTATGCTGCGTGATGCTGGCATGAGTTTCGGTGCGTAGATTTTGGATATTAGTGGAGGTCAAACCTTTTTCTACGATGAGGAATTCCCTGATGTTGTCGATGTAGGAAGCAGGGATATGGTCGTGACACTGAAAGTCGTCTTGAAGTCTATTCTTCAGTGGCGAAGTAACGCGGCTCAGGAGATGTTGAAACGAATTCTGGCGCGTGCCTGAATCAACTACGAGCATGCGTAGACACAAATATGTCAGTTCCGAATAGTACGATTTGTTTATTTGTTTTTCTTTTTCGATGAAGTCTTTTGCCAGATAATAGTATGCGAAGAACCAGTAGGAGAAGAGTTCCCACACCATCTTTTCATCAAGCGCGCGGCGACGAAGCAGTAATCCCAACATCTCGAAGAAGTGCAATAAGTCCACCAAATCTTTCGGGTTGTTGGAGAGAGGCGATTCGTTATCGAGATAGTTGGCGGCAGCTTCACGTTTCTGAAGCATGGAATCGCTCCAAAATCGCTCGTCTAACTTGAGCAACAAATCTATGCCTAAGGAGAAACGCGCACGTCTGCTCTCGCTCCACCAAGCTGCCACGGCGACTGACGACGCGGCCACAGCAGCCAACGCAGCAATGGCATCGTAATCAAAGTTCATGCATACCATCCTTTGAATGGCCGACGGACAACGCCGAGAAAGACGCCGATGGTTTAGTCCGTCGGGGACGCGTTTGGCGTCGTCACGTCGTATCCGGCGTTAATCCATGCGGAGGTGCCGCCCGTGACGTTGAAGAGTTGCTGAAAGCCTTTGCTGGCGAGGATGCTTGTGGCGGCGCTTGAACGATAACCGCCCGCGCAGATGATGGCGGTGGGGCGTTGCGGGTCGAGTTGGGAGAGGCGTTCTGCGAGTCGCGTCGAGAGCGGCGCGTTCGTGGCGCGCGGGACGTGACCCGACTCGTATTCCGCGGGACGCCGCACGTCAATCACTTGCAGGTCGGTCGCGTCTTGCAGGAGGCGTCGGAGTTCGTCAACGGTTATTTGCGCGACGCTTGCCACGTCCAAACACGCTTCACGCCATGCGCTCATGCCGCCGCGCAAGTAGCCGCGCACGTTCTCAAGCCCGACGCGCGCCAACCGCATCGACGCCTCGCTCGTCTGCTTCGCATCTTCCGCGACGAGAATTATCTCCGCGTCGGGAGCGACGAGGCTGCCCGCCCACGAAGCAAACTGCCCGCCGAGTCCGATGTTGAGCGCGCCGGGGATGTGCCCCGTGCCGAAATCCGAAGCCGCACGCACGTCGAGTATGACAAACCCCTGACTTGCCAACTGCGCGACCTCTGCGGGCGAGAGCGCACGCGGCGGCGGCAACTCGCCGAGCGCGGGCGCGCCCATGCGGTTGATGCTGGCATCGTGTGCAAAGTAGGGCGGCGCTTCGGGCAGGTCGGTCGTCATCATGCGGACGAAATCTTGTCTGGGCATCGCGGCGAGCGCGTAGTTAAAACGTCGCTGCTCTCCGATGGTGGAAGAAGTTTCCTTCGAGATGTTGCGTCCGCACATCGAACCCGCGCCGTGTGCCGGGTAGACCTCCACGCGGTCGTCGAGCCGCAGGAGTTTTTCGTGCAGGCTATCGTAGAGCATCGAGGCCATCATCTCGTTCGTGTAACCGCGCCCGCCCGCGAGGTCTGGACGCCCTACGTCGCCGATGAAAAGCGTGTCGCCCGTCAAAACCTTCTCCGGCTCGTCGGAGACTTCCGTGTCAACGACGACGACCGAAATACTCTCCGGCGTATGTCCCGGCGTCTCCATGATACGAAGACGCACGCGCCCGATGCGAAGTTCGTCGCCGTCGCTGACCGCGCGATGCTTGACGACCGCGCCCGCCTTCGCGCCAAAGACGATTTCGGCTCCCGTGCGCGCCGCGAGTTCCGCATGTCCGCTCACAAAGTCCGCATGGAGATGCGTCTCGATGATGTACTTGATACGCAGCCCTTCGGCTTCGGCCTCCGCGATGTACTCGTCAACATCGCGTTGCGGGTCAACCACCGCCGCCTCGCCCTCCGACCCGATGAGATAAGAAGCGTGCGCGAGGCATCCGAGATAAAACTGCTTGAAGTACATACCGAAAACTCCCGTTCAAATGTCCATTACGAAAATGTAAATCGCAAACGATTATGCCACTTCTTCTGCCGATGGTTTAAGTTCACGCATGAGAGTCGCCGTCGCCGTCGCTTTCGACGCCCACGCGTCGGCTACGTCTCCTAACGTTGCCGCGTGCTGTCGGTGTCGTTTTGTCCAGACGCGTGCCTCTGCGGCGAGCCATTCGAGCGTCATGGTGGCGTCCTGATTAAAGAGCGATTGGAGGATGAACTTACGTTCTCCGGCTCGTAGACCGAGTTGCAATTCACGCGCGGCGCGGCTCAAATCCGAGCGTACCAGAATCATGCCACTGCGCGCGGGACTCAAGAGCGACTGCCGGAATTCTTCCGCGCCGCCGCCGCGAGGGTCAACCAGCGCGTGCGCTTCGCGCAGGTGAAGCGGCAAGGCGTTTTGTCTGCCCAGTACGTCGGCTTCGTTCAGCAGCGCCTTCATCAAGAGTTCGCCCCAACGTCGATAGAAGGGCGGCGCGATGTCGTCGAGTTTGGCGACATAGGCGGGCAGCCAACTCAAAAGATGCTCCCACAGAAAAGCCTTGCGCGCCCCGCGCCAACTCGCGCGCCGCGCGGCCTCTCCGTCGCCTTCCTCCAACTCCGCAAGCCGCGCATACAACGCCAGCACTACGGCGAGATGGTCTGCTTCCGTCGGCGGCGTCTGTCCGAGCGCGCGCCAGAAGCCCGCGACCAAATCGCGCGCCTCGCCGCCGAGCATCCCCTCCGCGCCGAGATAGACGGACGCGTAAGGGTAGAGTTGGAAGACGAAAACCTCCGTGTATTCGCTCGACGGAGGCAACTCCCCCAACTCCAAAGCCTCCGCCACGCCTCGCGCCTCCTCGCGCGGAGGCTCAGCCAAAACAGCAAGCGCGCGAAAGAGTTCCATCATTCAACACCTACGACTTCATGCTTGGCGAAAACAGAACTTGCCACAGAGATACAGAGCCACAGAGCAAGGCACAAGGGAAAGGTGAAATGAGTAAAGGGAAAACGGTGAAAAGGAAAATAACTACACAGGCGTCGGTATGTTTCCCTTGTGCCGCTTCCTCTCTCGACCTTCTTGCCCTCTGACCCTTTACCTCTTCCCGTCTCCCCTTATTTCCCTCGGTGTCTCCGTGGCTAATCCTTATCCGTAAATACATTCTCAATCCGCGCCGACGAGTTCGGCGTCGTCGGGCAGGCGATAGAATTCGCGCGCGGGTTTGAGTGGGCGCAGGAGCCAGTAGGGGCGGCGCATGCGGTCGGGCGAAAAGCGTTCAGCGGGACGCGTCCGTGCGAGCCAGTTGCGGTAGACCTCATGCGCTTTGTGCGTATCGACGGAGATGTCGCCGTAGGCGTCGGAGGGGTCGGCGCGGCGGACGCGTACGGCCTGATGCCAGCAATGCATCCCGGAGATGGGGTCTGGATGAACGGGGAAGGTCAGGTTTTGATGGACGCCCACGTCCGTCCACCAGATACGCGCGGTGTCGGGGTCGCTCGATTGGTAGGGCGCGATGCCGCGCTCGCGTCGCAAGCCCCACGCGTCGCCTTCGTGTGCGAGCGCGACGGTCGCCATCATCTGTCTCTGTCCCTGCTGCTGGTGGTCAGTCAGTTTCCAACGACCCATGTGATGGCTGCACGCGACGATGCCGGGGCGGATGCCTTCCGTAACCCACGCCTTGACGACGAAATGACCGATTTCGGTTTCGACGCGGACGAGTTCGCCCGTCCGCACGCCTAGTGTCCGGGCATGCGACGGATGAATCCAGAGCGGATTCGTGTGCGAGATTTCGTCGAGCCATTTGGCGTTGGCGCTGCGCGTGTGAATCTGCGTGGCGAGACGAAAGGTGGAGATGAGCACGGTCTGGTCTGGTTCGAGATTGTCGGGATGGACGTGGCTTTTGATATAGACGGGGAGGGTGTATTCAGGCCAGCCCCAATCGGCAAGCGTCTTGGAATAGAATTCGAGACGACCGCTCGGCGTCGGGAAGCCGCGACGAATGCTGTCATCGACATTGACGCCCGCGAGGCGTCGGCCTTCGGCGTCGGGGTCAGGACTCGGTATGGGGACGATGTTGGTCGACGCGGGTTTAGCCGTCTTCGTATAGACGCGTCCGAAGCGGTCTTGACGTGTATCTTCCAATTCTGCGGCGGGCACTTCCTGTTCGTAGAGCGCGCCAACCTTCTTGCTAATCTCATAGACGCCGTAGCGGCGCATGTAGGCGAGCGGCGTTAGATTTTCCGTCGCCGCGCGTTCGGGCAGCCCGGGCACGGAATTCTCGAAGATGTAGCCATAGTATTCATCGACGCCGAGACGCTCGCCCGGTCGCTGTTTCGACTCGACATACTGGCGTATGCCGAGACTTCCATCCGGGTCGATGCGCCAGGTGAGTTCCAACCAGAACTCGTTCTCCTCCCAGACTTCACCGGGATTTGTTTCGCGCGTGTCCGTCGTCGGTTCGCCGAGGCGTTCGCGCCCCGCGCGCAGGACGGGTTGACGAAATCCTATCCACTGCGCGTCGTGAGTTTCGTAGGAATGAATGTCGTGCCGCTCCGAGCCATGACCCATCGGAAGGATGTAGTCTGCGAAGTAGGCCGTCTCGTTCCACGTCGGCGTCAGCGCGACGTAGCATCCGATGAGGCTTTCGTCGCTTAGAGCCTCGACCCAGGAGAAGCCGTCGGGATTCGTCCAGACGGGATTGTAGACGCGCGTGAAATAGGTATCGACCTTGCCCCGTCCCTCCTTCAAAAAATGCGGCAGCAAGAACGACAGTTCGTACATCGACATCGGGAACTCTTGCGGCCATGTCAACTGATTCCAGCGCGGCGGATGCGGCGGCGTGTGAATCGGCTTCGGCACAAACTTGTTCCACGCGTTCGGGAAGACGCCGCCCTCTGTGGCGACCGCGCCGAGCAGAGCGTTCAACATAAAGAGCGTGCGCGCCACTTGCCAGCCGCCGCTATTGCCGGAAGCGGCGCTGCGCCAGTTGTGACTGGAAAAACGCGTGCCCGCCGTCGCCACGATTCCGGCTATCTCTCTAATCGTCTGCGCCTCAACGCCCGATTCCTGCTCGGCGTACTCGAAGGTGTAGCTCTCGTAGAGCGATTTCAGAACGTGCTCGAAGTTTTCAAAGTTGGTCTCAATCTCTGGATGTTCGATGGAGAGAAATTCCTCCCAGTTCCACCAACGACGCACGAACTCGCGGTTGTAGAGATTGTTTTGGATGAGATGGTTGGCGATGGAGAGAAGGATGGCGGCCTCGGAGCCGGGATATGGCGACACCCAATGGTCGGCGTGCGTCGCGGTGTTGGAGAGTCGTGTGTCGAAGACGATGAGCTTCGCGCCCGCCGCCTTGCCTTCGATGACGCGTTGCGCGTGTGGGTTGAAATAGTGTCCGGCTTCGAGGTGCGCGCTGATGAGGAGAATGACTTTGGCGTTGGCGTGGTCAGGCGAGGGGCGGTCGAGTCCCATCCAGAACTGATAACCCGCGCGACTCGAAGACGAGCAGACGTTGGTGTGCGAATTGTGACCATCGACGCCCCACGCCGCGAGGATGCGTTCGGTGAAACCGTCTTCGCCCGGACGACCGACGTGATACATGATTTCGTTATGACGCTCTTCCACGATGGCCTTGCGGATACGCGCCGCGATTGCGTCAAGCGCCTCGTCCCAACCGACGCGCTCCCACTTGCCTTCGCCGCGTCGCCCCGCGCGTTTGAGTGGATAGAGGATGCGGTCGGGGTCTGTGATTTGATTGAGCGTTGCGGGGCCTTTGGCGCAGTTGCGACCGCGCGAACCGGGATGCACGGGATTGCCCTCGAACTTCCTGACCTCCAAACTCTCGCGGTCGATATAAGCCAGCAGGCCGCACGCCGATTCGCAATTGAAGCAGGTGGTTGGCACAAGCATGTAGCGGCGTTCGACGCGCTGCGGCCACACACGCGAATCCAACTCGACCCAATCATCCCAACGTTCCTTCGGCGGAAACGCGGCGAGGTGAATACGACTCGGCCCCGGATAAAACGTCTCGCCGCGCGCCTCCGTCTCCGCCTTCGCCGCGCTCACGCGACGATTCAATTCATCCATCTTCTTCTCTGCCATGCACAATCGCCCTTCTCCATGCACGCTCGTTCTTACGGTCGCGCGAACGCGTCGCTTCCGTCCGTCGCACAGACGGCTAGAGGTCTATTCGTCCGCGTCTTTACGTCTGCTCGAACTTCCGGCGTCGTTCGTCGTGTCGCTCGCGGCGTCCGCATCGTCTTCTTCCGTTGCGCCGACCTCATCGTCATCCGGCATGTCGTTATCAATCTCCAAAATGTTGCTCCTTATCAGGCGGCGCGCGGAGGCTTGCTGCCGTGGAAAAATTCGCTTCAACGTCCTCCGGCGGCGAGCCGTGTAATCGCGTTTTCGATGCGGCGCGTGCGCGTTTCGGGTCGCTTGGCCTCCTCGACGTTGCGTGTGTACTCCTTCTGATGCGTATAGCTGAGTTTGTCCCAGGCGGCTCTGGCGTCTTTGTTGCTTTTGAGCGCGCGTGCGAAATCATCCGGCGGCGTGATGACGCGCGGCTCGTCGTCGCGCTCCATTATGACCGTAATGGTTTCGCCGCCTTTGACCCCTGCGCCCTCGCGCATCTGCTTGTTGACAGCCATCATGTACCTACCGCACATCCAGAAGACGGAACTGCGGAAGGCGTGGCCGTTGATGGTGCCGCGCACGGGAACTCGCGTCCGCGCGCCGAACGCTTTGTGCACGTCGAAGGGAATAGTGATTTCGGTCGCTTCGGTGTTTTCGTGTTTTTTAAGCTCGACGCGAAAACGTTTCGTTGTTGTCGGCACGGTGTCTTCCTCCTAATCTAAATAGACGGAAAAGTCATTCACAGGATAGACAGGATAAAGACATGCAAGATAGACCGGATGAGAAGAATGCAAAATAGAGATGGCTTGGAGTCGTCATCACTTTTTGCCTTTGACCTTTTTAATTTTGCATTTCCTTTATCCTGTCCGTCCTGTTCCCTTATCCTGTCCATCCTGTGAATTGCTCGTTCAGTTTCAACTCTAGACCGACTATGCCAGAGGCACGGATTGACCCGCCTGCACGTAGGCGTGCTCGTAGAGCAGGAGACCCGTGAGCGCGAGCGGCACGGCGGCGACGCCGAGCCACGGGGCGAAGGCTCCCGCGAACGAGAGCGCGAGGCCGAGCCAGAAGTAGGGGCTGTAACGTCCGCGCGTCATGTGCCATGCGGCGAGGCGCGCGTGGGCGGTCGGATGCGCCAGAGTTGTTTCGCCCCACACCAACAAGAGGTGCAAGAGGCTCGTCGCGCCCAGCGTCCAGACGAGCGGCGACATCAGAGACGGTTCGAGCCACAACGCGACGGGCGCGAGCGCGGCGGAACCCGCGAGCAGCGATTGCACGGCGAGGTGCGGCGGAAGCAGTGGGTTCTGCCACATGTCGCGCGCTTTGGCCTGCGCGAAAAGATACGCGGTATAGACTGCGGTCAACAACGCGAGCGGCACGCCCGCCAACATGAGCGGCCTCTGCACGGACGCGTTGCCCACGACGGTCAGCAGAAAATGCGTCGCCAGCACCAACGCGTAGCCAGCGATAATAAACGCGCCTTTGACGAGCCAACTCCGCCATTGAGGTCGCGTAAAAATCATGTAGAAACGTTCGGGGTGTTCCAAATCCCAGACGAGCAACGCGCCCGTCGCGGCCAGCGACGCGCCCGCCACAATCGGCGCAACCCACAGCCACACGGCGCTATCCGTCCGCATCAGTCCAAATAGGACGAGCAACGCGGCGACCATGTATGCGCCCGCCGCGATGCCCTTCGTCCATGTGTAGAGACTGACGCGCCAATCCCACGGAATCGCGTGTGGCACGTCGTAGGAGAGCAACGCGGCGGCTGACGTGTTGTTGAACGCGGGGTTGCCGGAAGGAATCGTGTCCGGCGTTTCCGCCTGCTCGCTCCAAGCGTAGATGCCGCCGTCGGGGCGACGCGCGGCGAGCGGGTCGAGCGTGGCCTGATGCGCGCCCTTGTAAAAGAGTTTGGGCAGCGTCTCCTTCTCCGGTCGCCGCACGTTGACCGCCTCGCGGTTCACAATCTGCGCGACTCTGGATGCGGGGTCGTTCATGTCGCCAACCAGAATCGCTTCCGTCGGACAGACGACGACGCAGGCGGGTTCGAGTCCCATGTCAATGCGGTGCGCGCAGAAGTTGCACTTCTCGGCGGAGTGGTCTTCGGGGTTGATGAAGATGGCGTCGTAGGGGCAGGCCGCCATGCACGCTTTGCAACCGATGCAGATTGACTTGTCGAAATCGACGATGCCGTCGGCGCGCTTAAACATCGCCGTCGTCGGGCAGGCGACGACGCAGGGCGCGTGCGCGCACTGGTTACAGCGCGTCACCTGATGCGCGCGACGCGCCTGCGGAAACTCGCCGACATCGACGTGCTTGACGTACGTCCTCGTCACGGAAAGCGGGACGAGATTCTCAGACTTGCAGGCCGTCGTGCAGGCATGGCAACCGATGCAACGCGTGTGGTCAATCACCTTGCCCCACGCCGTCGTCTGCTGCTGGTGCGCGTCGCCCGTCGCCTCGTACGCGCCGCTGCCGCTGCTTACGCCGCTGTCGTCTCCTGTCGCCGCCGTCTGCTCTCTCATCAAAATCTCCCTGTCAAATCCTTCAATCCCGAACCTTTACGCACGCGCGGCACGCGTGATGTTTAATGCCGTTGCCGCCGCCCCTGCGAGGCGCTCGCTCACTCAAGCCGTGTGACGAAAACGACTTTGCTCGGTGCCTTGCGGGAGCGTTCTTTCGGGATGTCTCGAACGAAAACGCTTGTACACTTTATGTCGAAGCGAGTCAAATTCCGATGCCACGCGCGCAGAACCGCCGGACGCGTGAGGCGAAACAGTTGCCCGTCGCGCACATCGCGGCGCGACGCTCGACAAGCGTCGGAGACGCGTGCGGTGCTGGACGGCGCACGACGAGAAAAGTTAGACTAACGAGCAAGAATGTCATAGTGATTCGAGAAGGAATCAAGGAGGCTGAGAGAATGCGGAAGTTTGGCACACTGGCGGCCATCATTTTGTGCATCGCCGCCATCGTCTCGACGGCATGCACGTCCAACGACGGCGCGGGAAGCGGACGCAGCAACACCGCCGCCGACACGACGAACGGAAATCAAAAAGCGACGGCGACAACAACAAACGCCGCCGCGACACCCGCGGGCGACGGCATCCAGCGCATCACCGTCGCCGAGGCGCGCAAGGCTGTCGATGCAGGCCGCGCGGTCTTCGTCGATGTGCGTAGTCCTCTGGAATTTGAAAAGGGACACATCAAGGGTTCGCTGTCGTTGCCCAAAGGACAAATCGCGCAACGCGCGGGCGAACTGCCGAAGGACAAGCTCATCATCACCTACTGCGCTTGACCGACCGAACACCTGAGCGCCGGTGCGGCGCTCGACATGAAGCAGCACGGTATTACCAACACGGCAGCACTCCTCGGCGGTTGGGCGGAATGGACGAAGGAAAATCTGCCCACCGAAGCGAAACCCCAAAGCTAACCGCTCAACGCAAAAGGGCGAAAACGCGAAAAAGGGAAGGGGTCAGACGGGAAAGCAGAGATTCGTCTCTCGCGCCGTTTTTTGACCCTTTCCCCTTTTCTCTTTTCGCCCTTTTAACTTTCCATTTTCGCCCCGATGTTTTTAGAGCAGGCGCATTCCGGCGATGCGTTCGAGTTGGGGAGTAAATTTGAAATGAGCGAGTGCGGTCTGCCGCCGACGTGCGAGCGTCGATAGTTCGCGCGCGACATCACGACGGACACCGATTTTCTCTCCACGCGTCGCAATCTCCTCGACCGTGCGGCGCAGAGCCTCGCAGACGCCCGAAACATACGTGCCCGCGCTCGTCTTGCCTTGCAGCGTCGCCGCGCCATCGGCGTATGCGAAGCGTCGTTGCATCGGGTCGAGAAACGGAAAGTCGTCGGCCAACTGGATGCGCGCACGCTGAAACGCCGACGCGAAATCGCCGCCCGCCACGCTCGCCGCACGCTCCACCGCCGCCATCAATTCACCACTCAACTGCAAAAGCTCGCGCCGCTCCGCTTCCTCGTCCGCCGCGAACGACGCGCCCGCGTCCTGCATCGCGTGTGCACGCGACGCCGCATCAAACACCGCCTCGCTCTTTATCCGCACGTCGTCGCTCTCGCGCGACGCGCTCTCGTCCACCCCGTCGCCGCCTTCACCCTCGTAGACGCTGACGAGTCCGCCCGGCTCCCTCGCACGCACCAGCAGACGATGCAACGCCGCCTCGCCTTCATCCACGCGTCCCCTCGCGTAGTCCCGCTCCACCACGCGCGGCTCATCCTTCCCCTTCAAAAAAACGACCGCATCATAATCCTCAAGTTCCACGCGCACGCGCCCCGCAAACTCACGCCCACGCAAATAACGCAGCAACGCGCCCACGTTGACGTAAGCCGTATCGAGATTCTCATGAACCAGACGCAATTTTTCTCTCTGTTCGGGCATGACGCTTGACCGGATGAAGGTTTCGCGGCGGAGTCTAGCAAGTGACTTGCAAACAGGTCAACGCGGATGATTCCGAGGCGTGCGACGGTTTCGCGTGCGACGTATCGCGGGAAACTTCTCTGTTGCTTAGCACGGGGTTGATGTGCCAAACTCCGCCGCAACAAAAATCAAGCGCCGCCGCCGTCGTTGTTGTGGTGAGTTGCGGCACGTCTCGTCTGAAACGCGAAATTTCAACTTTGGAAAACCATTGGAGGCACAACTTTGCTTCGAGGCATCTTTCGTACTAAGAATCTGGACGACATTCTGGCATCGGCAGGCGGGCCGCAGTTTTCTCTCAAACGCACGCTCGGCGCATTCAACGTCACGCTTCTCGGCATCGGCGCGATTATCGGCGCGGGTATCTTCGCCACGGTCGGCACCGCCGCCGCAGGTGCCGACGGACGCGCCGGAGCAGGGCCTTCGTTGATGCTCTCGTTTGCGATAACGGCGGTGGTGTGTGGATTCACGGCGTTGTGCTATGCGGAACTGGCTTCGATGGTGCCAATCTCCGGCTCGGCCTACACCTATTCTTACGCGACGATGGGCGAACTCATCGCATGGATTATCGGTTGGGATTTGATTATCGAATATGCCATCGGCAACGTCGCGGTGGCGATTAGTTGGGCAGAGTTTTTCAACCGGCTACTCAGGAATCTAGGCATCGGCTTTCCCGATTGGCTGGCGACCAACTATCGAGGGGCGAGCGCCGAAGTGTTAGCCAACGCGCCGCACATTTTCGGCATTCCCATTGTTTTCAACATCCTCGCCTTCGGCATCGTCGCGCTTATCACCATCGTGCTCGTCTGGGGCATCCGCGAGTCGGCGAGTTTTAACGCGGTGATGGTCGGCATCAAAATACTCGTCCTGTTGTTCTTCATCGTCGTGGCGCTCTACTACGTTTCGCCCTCGACCATCTCGGCGAACTGGAAACCTTTTCAACCGATGGGATGGACGGGCACGTTTACGGGCGCGGCGGTAGTCTTCTTCGCTTACATCGGTTTCGACGCCGTTTCCACCGTCGCTGAGGAGACGAGGAATCCGTCGCGCGACTTGCCTATCGGCATCATCGCGTCGCTGATTATCTGCACGGTTTTTTACGTCGCCGTCGCCGCCGTGTTCACGGGCATCGTTCCCTACAACGAACTGACGCAGTGGACACCCGCGCAACAGGGCGAGGCCTTGACGATGGCGCTAGAGACGGTCGCGCCGCAGGCGAAGTGGCAGAATACGGTGGTCGCGCTCGGCTCGGTCATCGCGCACACGGCGGTGCTCCTTGTCTTCCAACTCGGACAGCCGCGCATCTTCTTCTCAATGGCGCGCGACGGACTGCTGCCGCCCATCTTCGCCAGCGTGCACCCCAAATTCAAAACGCCGCATGTGACGACGATTGTGACGGGCTTGATTGTGGGCGGCATCGCTGCGTTCGCCAACGTTGACGAGATGGTTTCGCTGACCAACATCGGAACACTCTTCGCCTTCGTCCTCGTCTGCATCGGCATTCCGATTTTGCGTATGAAAGACCCGGAGCGTGTGCGTCCGTTTCGCGTGCCGTTCGGCCCGTGGTTGCTGCCGCTTTTGGGCGCGGCGTCGTGCGTCTTTTTGATGTACTACCTGCCGGGCGGCTCATGGTGGCGCTTCATCGGATGGTTGATGCTCGGCCTCTCCATCTACCTCTCTTACGGCTACACGCGCAGCGCCATCGGCCAACAAATCGGACGACCAAGCCGCACGCCGACCACTCTGAAAATAGCGGCAATCGGGTTTCTGCTGCTCGCCGTCGGCCTCTTTACCATTCCGCACGATGTCGGCCCCAGAGAACTCTTACGCGAAGCCTTCACGTCGGGCGCGGAGCATCACACCCGCGCACTGTTCGGACTGTTGCTGGTCGCGCTCGGAGCCGTGCTCGGCCTCGGCGGTTCGGTCGTGAAGGCGTCGGCGGTTGACGAAGCCGACACTCGACGCTGAAGCTGACACCGACACTTAAAGAGACGTAAAGCGTGAACCATCGAGAGAGGAAACTTATCTCCAACGGGTCACGATTGAGAATCGACGTTTAACCGCGAGAAGGAGTTTGTGCCTTGCAACTCGCCGTGCTGGCGATTGGATTTTTGCTGTTGATGGCGGCGGCTTACCGTCTCTATGGCGGGTGGGTGGCGCGGCAGTTCAGTCTGGACGACACGCGTCGAACTCCGGCAGAGGAGGTGAACGACGGCGTTGATTTCGTGCCGACGCGTCCGTTCTATCTCTTCGGGCAGCACTTTTCGGCGATTGCGGCGGCGGGGCCGATTGCGGGGCCGATTATCGCCTGTCAACTTTTCGGTTGGCTGCCGTGCTTGCTGTGGATTGCTCTGGGCGTGGTGCTTATCGGTGCGGTGCACGATTTCGCGAGCCTCGCGGCTTCTGTGCGTCACGGCGCAACGTCGATTGCGGAGATTACGCGCGAGCATCTCGGCGGCGGCGCGGGACGCGCGATGATGGCCTTTATCTGGATTGCGCTCGTTTATGTCATCATCGCTTTCGCAGACATCACGGCGGGCACTTTCGTCGCGGGCACGGAGGAATTGCAGGGCGCGGGCGCGCGTTTCAACGCGGGCGGCGCGGTGGCGGCGGCGAGCGTGATGTATCTCACGTTGTCGGTCGTGATGGGGTTGGTCGAGAGATACTTGAAGCCGCCTCTGTGGTTGGTGACGTTGATTTTCGTGCCGATGGCTTTCGCGCTGTCGTGGGTTGGGACGCTCGTCTCGAACGCGCTGGTGCTCGACCACCGGACGTGGGGCGCGTTGATACTGATTTACTGTTGCGTGGCATCGCTGGTTCCGGTGTGGGCGTTGTTGCAGCCGCGCGGTTATCTCGGCGGGTTTATTCTCTACGCTGCGCTGGCGCTTGGCATCGTTGGCATCTTCTTCGGCGGTTACGAAATCAAGCAGGAGGCTTTCAAGGGTTGGAGCGTCGCGGGGCAGATGACGGGCACGCTCTTTCCGTTTCTCTTCGTGACGATTGCGTGCGGCGCGTGTTCCGGCTTCCACGGCCTCGTCTGTTCGGGCACGACCTCGAAGCAGGTGTCGCGCGAATCCGACATCAAACCCGTCGGCTACGGCGCGATGCTCGCTGAAGGCTTCGTGGCACTCATCGCGCTCGTCACGATTATGATTGTGGCGCAGGGCGACATCCGCAAGGGAACCGCGCCGGGCACAATTTACGGCAATGGCATCGGTCAATTCTTAACGCTTATTGTCGGCAAACAGAATCTTCAATTCGCCATCACCTTCGGCGCGATGGCTTTTTCCACGTTTGTCTTTGACACGCTCGACGTGTGCACGCGTCTCGGTCGCTACATCGTGCAGGAACTCTTCGGCTGGCGCGGACGCTTCGGCGCAATCGCGGGCACGCTCCTGACGATGGCGCTCCCCTTCTACTTCGTAAGCTTTGCGCCGCCGGGTTCGTGGGCGAAATTCTGGACGCTCTTTGGCGCGTCGAACCAACTGCTCGCCGCGCTGACGCTCCTCTCCATCACGGTCTGGCTCTATCAGGCGCGACAGCGCATCGCCTTCACGCTCGTCCCGATGGTCTTCGTGCTCATCATCACGCTCTCGGCGCTCAGCATGATGGTCGTCTCGAATCTGCGCGCCACGAAAATCATGAGCGGCCAACTCGACGTTGAACTCATCAACGCTCTCGCCTCTGCCGCGCTCGTCGCACTCGCGCTCTACCTCGCCGTGGTCGCGCTCGTCCGACTGCGCGGCGACCGCCGACGCGGAACGCTCGTCCCCGCTCATCCGGCGACGGGATTGGAGTAAGAAAGTAAAAAGGTAAAAGGCAAAAGCGGGTGGAAGCCGTCTTCTTTTCTTTTGTCTTTTTACTTTTACCTTTCGCCGTCTTTAGTTTGCCTTTTGCCTTGCAGACACTTGCGTCGTCGGTTGCGGGTAGACAGTGCGAGCCTAAATCAGCGATAATGCCCGCTTTTGCGAGACCGCGCGGCAAGGCAGTAGGGCACGACAAGCCCTCTTTCGCGTGGCTACGTCTGCCTGACGCCGGATTGTTTGATGTCGGTCGCGCGTCGTCAGGCGTTTAGAGACTCACCGAGTATTAAGGAACAGAAAGGAATAGTTTTATTGTGGAAACCACGTTATTGATGATGGTCGGTATTGGTCTTTTGTTGCTCGCTTTCGGGCGCACGTCAGCGTTGGTGTCGCGTCTAGGCCGTCCGGTGTCGGGCGTTTTGGCCGGACTCGTCTTCGCGACCGTTCTTTCGTCGTCGTCGGTCTTGGCGCAACCACATGCCGCGCCCGACCCCGACACACGCGGGGCATCGCGTCAGGCCACGGAGCATCGTCCGGGCGGCGAGGCGAACCTCGAATTGCCCGACCTCGGCGGCGTCGGATTTCTCAAAGACGCCGACGGACGCGCACGCGTCAACGGTCGTACGCTCCTGATGTCCGGGCTGTTGGTCTGTCTTCTCGGCCTACTGTTTGGACTGGCGATTTACATGAACCTGAAAAAACTCCCCGTCCATCGCGCGATGCGGGAGATTTCAGAACTCATCTACGAGACGTGTAAAACCTATCTCGTCACGCAGGGAAAATTCATCCTCATCCTTGAGGCGTTCATCGCCGTCATCATCATTCTTTACTTCGGAGTGCTGCTCGGCTTCGAGGCGTCGCGCGTCGCCATCATCCTGATTTTCAGTCTCATCGGCATCGCGGGCAGCTACGGCGTCGCGTGGTTCGGCATCCGCGTCAATACCTTCGCCAACTCGCGCACCGCCTTTGCGAGTCTCGAAGGCAGGCCGTATCCGATTTATGCGATTCCGCTTCGCGCCGGAATGAGCATCGGCATGCTGCTCATCTCGGTCGAACTCTTCATCATGCTCTGCATCCTTCTGTTCATCCCGCGTGAATATGCGGGGCCATGTTTCATCGGCTTCGCCATCGGCGAAAGTTTGGGCGCGGCGGCGCTTCGCATCGCGGGCGGCATCTTCACCAAAATCGCCGACATCGGTTCCGACCTGATGAAAATCGTCTTCAAGATTAAAGAGGACGACGCGCGCAACCCCGGCGTCATCGCTGACTGCACGGGCGACAACGCGGGCGATTCGGTCGGCCCCTCGGCTGACGGCTTCGAGACTTACGGCGTGACGGGCGTGGCGCTCATCACCTTTATTCTGCTCGGCGTCGCCAATCCGACCGTTCAGGTGCAACTGCTCGTCTGGTTATTCGTCATGCGCGTGATGATGATTATCGCGAGTGCTCTCTCCTACTTCGTCAACGAAGCCATCGCAAAGGCTCGTTACCAAAACGCTGAACGGATGAACTTTGAAGCGCCGCTCACGTCGCTCGTCTGGATTACTTCGATTGTGTCGGTCGTGCTGACCTATCTGGTGTCTTACTTAATCATCCCCGTGCTCGGCAACGATTCGTCGCTCTGGTGGAAACTGGCGACGATTATCTCCTGCGGCACACTGGCGGGCGCGATTATCCCCGAACTCGTCAAGGTCTTTACCTCTACCGAATCGCGCCACGTCAAGGAAGTGGTCACGTCTTCGGAGGAGGGCGGCGCGTCGCTCAACATCCTGTCAGGACTCGTTGCCGGAAACTTCTCCGCCTACTGGCTCGGCATCAGCATCGTCGCGCTGATGGGCATCGCTTATCTCTTCAGTCTCGGCGGCCTCGGCGCGCTCATGGTTGCTCCGGCGGTCTTCGCCTTCGGACTCGTCGCCTTCGGATTCCTCGGCATGGGGCCGGTCACGATTGCCGTCGATTCCTACGGCCCCGTAACGGACAACGCGCAGTCGGTCTACGAACTGTCGCTCATCGAGCAGGTGCCCAACGTCGAAGCGGAAGTGAAGAAAGACTTCGGCTTCAACGTCAACTTCGACCGCGCCAAGCACCTCCTCGAAGAGAACGACGGTGCGGGCAATACCTTCAAGGCGACTGCGAAACCCGTCCTTATCGGCACGGCGGTTGTCGGCGCAACGACCATGATTTTCTCTATCATCATGACGCTCACCACAGGCTTGACGACCAATCTCGAATACCTGTCGCTCTTGCACGCTCCGTTCGTGCTCGGCCTGATTACGGGCGGCGCAATCATCTACTGGTTCACGGGCGCATCCATGCAAGCCGTGACGACGGGCGCGTATCGCGCGGTGGAGTACATCAAGAACAACATCAACTTGGATGTCGAGAAGGCTTCGGTGGAAGACTCGAAGAAGGTCGTGCAAATCTGCACGCAGTACGCGCAGAAGGGCATGTTTAATATCTTCATGGGCGTTTTCTTCTCGGCGCTCGCCTTCTCCTTCGTCGAGCCTTACTTCTTTATCGGCTATCTCATCTCCATCGCCGTCTTCGGACTCTATCAAGCCATCTTCATGGCAAACGCGGGCGGCGCGTGGGACAACGCCAAGAAGATTATCGAAGTCGAACTGAAGATGAAGAACACGCCGTTGCATGATGCGAGCGTGGTGGGCGACACGGTGGGCGACCCCTTCAAGGATACGTCGTCAGTCGCTTTGAATCCGGTCATCAAGTTCACGACGCTGTTCGGGCTGCTCGCCGTCGAACTCGCTGTCGAGATGACGCGGACGCAAGGCGCGCGATTCACGCACATACTGGCCGCCGTCTTCTTCCTCGTCTCGGTCTTCTTCGTCTACCGCTCGTTCTACGGGATGCGTATCGTGCAGGAGCACGGCGGCGCGACCACTCCCGTCGTCGGCAAGATGGGCGCAGACCGCGAGGGCTTGGCTTAAACGCCCGAAAAGTTTCCGGTTCGCGAGTTTCGTGGTAAAAATACGAGACGCGAAATTCGCGAACCGTAAAACTTGCATCTCGTTCGCTTGAGATTGGAAATTTTTGAGGATGGAATCCGTGAATACTTTCGCCAAAACCGAGACGTTGACGGGCGCAATGCTTGCGCCGCTCGACGGCATGCGCTCCATCGCGCTGGTGGTCGCCTTTAGTCTCCTGACTGCGCTCGCCGCGCAGATTGCCATACCTCTGCCGTTTACGCCCGTGCCATTGACGGGTCAGGTCTTCGCCGTGCTTCTGACGGGTGCGCTTCTGGGTTCGCGTCTCGGCGCGCTCGCCATGTTCGCCTATCTCGTCGAAGGCGCGAGCGGGTTGCCCTTCTTCTACGGCGGGCGCGGCGGAGTGGAGCATCTTCTCTTGAGTCCGACCTCCGGTTATCTCTGGGCGTATCCGTTGGCGGCCTTCGTCACGGGCGCGCTCGCCGAACGCGGTTGGGACAGACGTTACCTCTCGGCAGCAACAGCCATGACGCTCGGCTCGGTCATCATTCTTTTCGGCGGGTTCGTCGGTCTCCTGCGCTTCATGTCGCCCGCGCAAGCCTTCAGTGCCGGAGTCGTGCCCTTCATCATCGGCGACGTAATCAAGATTGCGCTCGCGGCGGCGGTGCTTCCTTCCGGTTGGGCACTCTTGCGTCGCATGGGTTCGCTCTGAAACCTCGCCGCGCGTCGCCTCAACAAAAAATCAAAGCCTCTGATTCCCTCGAACCAGAGGCTTTTTTTCATCACGTCGAACCACGGAAACATTAAGCGCGATAGACCGCGACAGGAGGTAACTCAAACATGTATCGCATCGACGTGCGTTCGCAGGAGCGCGAGCAGTTGGTCGAGATTACGGACGAAGTACGCCACAGACTCAAGGAGTCAGGCGCACGCGAGGGGCTGTGCGTGCTCTACGTGCAGCACACCACCGCCGCCATCACCATCAACGAAAACGCCGACCCCGACGTGCCGCGCGACATGCTCCACGCCCTCCGCACACTCATCCCACAACACGGCATGGGCTTTCTCCACGGCGAACAGAACTCCGACGCTCACATCAAAACGAGTCTCGTCGGCTCAACCGTCACTGTCCCCTTCCACGACGGCCAACTCCTCCTCGGACGCTGGCAAGGAATCTTCCTCTGCGAATTCGACGGCGCACGCCAACGCCATGTCATCATGACGATTGCGGATTTTGGAATGCGGAATGCGGATTAAAAGACAAACTGCCTGTCAATTCGCCATCCGAAATCCGCATTCCGCAATGTCACCATGCGCGCGACCAGCGCGGCGCGTTGCTTGTGTCGTCGCGTAGAGAGGTGTCGATTCCGGCGCGGAGTTCGAGCAGGCGACCGAACAGCCAGAGGAGGTCGGAGAGACGATTGAGATACGAGACGACTTCTGTTGAACCAATCTCTGCGCCCGATTCGGCGAGACGCACGACGGCGCGTTCCGCGCGTCGGCAGATGGTACGCGCCACGTCATAAGCCGCCGCCGCCACATGCTCTCCCGGCAAAGACCAGTCCGACAGGATTCCTTCCAACGCTTCGATGCGATGCACCTGCGCCGTCAAAGCCTCGACCATCTCGCTCGTCACGTACGGCGTCGCGCTCTCCGCGCTCTGCGGATTCGCCACCGCCCCGCTCACGGCAAACAACTCGCGTTGAATATTCTTCGTCAACTCGCGCACCTCCGCGTCGTCGCAGATGGAACGCGCGAACGCCATCGAGGCTCCCAACTCATCAATCGTCCCGTACGCCTCCACGCGCAAATCAGCCTTCGACACGCGCGCGCCTCCGATGAGTCCCGTCTCTCCACGGTCGCCATGCTTCGTCGCAATACTCATATTTCTCCCTTCGGAAAACAGGTCAGAGGCTAGAGGTCAGAGGTTAGTAAGAACGAAGATCTTGTCTTTTCACTAACCTCTGACCTCCGACCTCTAGCCTCTATTTTTAGAGTGCCGAATAGCGTTGCTGTCTTCTAAGCAACAATAAAAAGACCGGCCCGCCCGCGAGCGCGGTGATGGCTCCGACGGGAAGTTCGCCGATGCCGAAGGCCGTGCGTGCCACTGCGTCGGCGAGCATCAAAAACGCCGCGCCGAGCAGAAACGAGCACGGCAAAACGATGCGTACATCTTCGCCAAAGAGCAGACGCACGGCATGCGGCACAATCAGACCGACGAAACCGATGGTGCCGCCGACCGCCACCGTCACGCCGACGATAAGAGAAGATGCCGCGTAGACGAGTCGCTCGCTCCTTCGCACGTTGACGCCGAGGCTCGCCGCCGTCTCCTCGTCAATCGCCAGTAGATGAAGGTCGCGCGCCGTCATAAACAGCACAATCCAACCGGGCACTAAAAACAGAAGCATGCGCCAGATGAGGTCGAAGCCAACCACGTCGAGGCTGCCAATCGTCCAACGCAGGATTTGGAGAGCGCGCGAGTAGTCCGCGAAGTATTGAATCACGATGACGCCCGACGCCGCGATTAAATTCGTCACCACGCCCGCCAGCAAGAGCGCACCCGGCAACACCACTGCGCCCGTCCGCGCCAGTCGATAGACAATCATCACGGACACACTCGCGCCCGCAAACGCCGCGATGAAGACGAACGGCAATCCCGCCACGCTCGCGCCAAACCCGAACGCAATCGCGAGGCTCGCGCCGAGCGCGCCGCCGCCCGACACGCCGAGCGTCAGAGGTTCGGCCAGCGGATTGCGAAACAACGCCTGCAACGCCGCGCCCACCATCGCCAACGACGCGCCCACCACTCCCGCCATCACCACACGCGGCAGACGCAACTGGAAAAAGACCGACCGCGCTCTCTCGTCTGTCTGCAAAGCCCACACGTCGAGCCGCTGATAACCGACGTATAACGCCAACAGCGTCACCACCAACAGCACCAGAGACAAAATCACAAACGCACGCCGCAGACGCCGACCCGACAAAGAAGATTGCGGATTTCGGATTTCGGATTTCGGATTTTTCAATCGCGGACGGTGGATGGCGGATGGCGGATTGTGCGCCGCTTTCACGTCGCTGACCGCTTCCGTCTCTCCGCTTGAATTCGTTTTAACTTCCAATATTCTCTACCTCGTCGAAACCAGCAACACGCATCCCACATTTAACAATCCGCAATCCAAAATCCGCATTCCGCAATCGTCACAGTTCTGACCAGACGAACGTGCGCCCGAACGCCTCGCGTGCGCGGACGTGCTCGTCGCCGTAGACTTCCGCCAGCACATCGTCGCGCAAGACATCCTTCGGCGTGCCCGACGCGGTAATCGCGCCGCAACGCATGGCGAAAACGCGGTCGAAAACAGGGTCGAGCAGAAGCAGGTCGTGCGTCACGACGAGCGCGGTCATGCCGCGTCCGTCGCGCAAGCGTCGCAGGTGTCGGACGAGTCCGGCGCGATGCTTCAAGTCGAGCGCCGCCGAAGGCTCGTCGAGCAGAAGGCAGTCAGGCTCCTGCGCCAGCGCACGCGCCAACGCGACGAGTTGCCGCTCGCCGCCTGAGAGTTCCGTCACGGGTCGCGTCGCTAGGTGCAACGCATCAACCGCCGCCAGCGCATCGCGCGCCACTTGCGCGTCGTGCTCGTTCTCGAAACGAAAACGCGTCGTGTAAGGGCTACGACCCGTTAAGACGACTTCAAGCGCGGTGAACGGAAAAACCGTGGCGATGGTTTGCGGCACATACGCGATGCGACGCGCACGCGTGCGCGGCTCGATTGACGCAAGCGCCACACCATCAAACACCACTTCGCCCGCCGACGGTTTGATGATGCCGCCAAGCAGACGTACGAGCGTCGATTTACCCGAACCATTCGCCCCGATGAGCGCCGACAGCATTCCCCTCTCGACCGCCAGCGATGCGCCCGCCACCACCTCCGGCGCACCCGCCGCGTACGCGAAACGAAGCCCGCGCCCCTCCACCAACGCCCCGCCCGCGCGCCCGACGTTTTCCTGCTCTTTCTCATCAAACATTAGTTTTAATCAATCAATTCTAACAGGATAGACAGGATGAAAAGCGCGCAGGATAAAGGAAATGAAAAATTAAAAAGGTCGAAGGCAAAAAGTCGCTGACGACTCCGAAGCCGTCTTTGTTTTTTTCATTTTGCTTTTTTCATTTTGCCTTCTTCACATCCCGCTCATCCTGCATGTCTTTATCCTGTCTATCCTGTTAAATGTTCTTTCATGTCAACGTGGCGCGTCCGATGTCGCAGCGGTTTTGGCGAATGCTTCGGGGTGAATAATCTCTGCGAAGCGGCGCGCGGTGTTGCCGACGAATTGCGAGGGATGAATGACGGAGGTGTCGCGTATTTGATGGATACGCCCGTCGCGGATGGCGCGCACGGTCGGCAGTTCGCGCCACACGGCCTGCGGGTCTTCGGCAAACTTCCCTTGCGGACTCTGCACCATGTCGATGATAACTTCGGGGTCGAGCGCGACCACAGCCTCTTTCGTAATCTTGCCCCACCCGCTCGTCGCCGACGGCGCGATTGATTCGCCGCCCGCCACATCGACCAACTGCGCGATAAAACTCCCCTCGGTCGCCGCATACAAATCACGCAACGTCCCCGGCACACGGTCTACCACGCACAGCACGCGACGCCTCGGCAAGTCGCGCGTGCGCGCCCGCACGTCGTCGATTTCGGCGCGCGTCTCGGCGAGAAGTCGTCCGGCTTCGCGTTCAGTTTTCGTCGCGCGCCCGATTTCCTCGATAGATGTGAACGCGTCTTCAAGCGTATTGCTCGGAATGCTCAACGCGCGAATGCCGAGAGCTTCGATTTTATCTTTGACGAACTGCGATTGCGCTTCGGCGAACACAACAAGGTCGGGACGCAACGCGGCAATCTGTTCGAGATTCGGATTGTTCCAACCGCCGACGCGCGGCAAATTTTTCACCTCCGCAGGATAGTCGCAATAGTCCGACACCGCCACCACGCGACCGAATGCCCCAACGCCGTAAAGAATCTCCGTCGCACTCGGACTCAACGAGATGATGCGCTGCGGCGCTCGCTCCGTCTCCGACGATGATGACGACGCAGACGAATCCCTCCTATCCGACTGCGACGAATCCTTACCAACGCCGCCGCATGCAGAGACCAAAATCAACAGCAAAATCGCGACGGACGCGCGCACGTCGCCCCGCCTGCGCCGCTTCATCAAAGCCCACTCACCACGCTTCAACACATCGCCCGTCTCTAACTCCCGACGTTTCATAACGAGTCCTCTCATCAACAATCCAGACCCTCTTCCTGCGCCAATCGCTCACCGCTCGCAACAGACGACGCCTCAACGCTGAACGGGCAATGACGACAACCGTTTCCGCAACAGTAACCGCGACGCAGATGATACTGCGCGGTGAAGACGATGGCCGCTCCCTCGCGATAAAAATCTTCGTGCTCAACGAGCGAAATCTTTTCGTCTTTCATCTTGCTCTGTGCCTTCGTGTCTTCTGTGGCTTAGTTCCGGTTTTCAATCTAAAAACTCAAAGCTGCTCCGGCGGTGCCCGTGCGTCGCGTGGTGCGGAAACCGTTTTCGTAGTTTTCGCGGTCGAAGATGTTTTCCAGTTTGCCGAAGAAACGAAGCGCACGCGCATCATCGAGCGGCAGACGGTAACTGCCAACGAGGTCGGCGCGGATGTGGCCGTCGAAACGATAGACGGGATTGGTGAAGGTGCGCGTGTCGAAAATCGAACCCGCGAGATAGTCGCTTGTGGCGACCAAATCGAAGTTGAAGAAGATGCGCGCGCCGATGCGTTGCGTGGCGACGAGCGAGAACTGGTGCTGAGGGATGGCGAAGGCGCGAATCACGTCAGCGACGGAGGGCGTGCGCTGGTCGCTGTTGGTGTAGGTGTAGGAAGCGGAGAGGTCGAGCGTGCGCGTGGGCGCGAGTTGCGCGCCGAGTTCGAGGCCGCGAGCGAGTCCGCCGCCCGTGTTGATGAAGCCGCTAAAGCGTCCGAAGGGATCGTCGGGCGTGAGGCCGAAGCCGACGACGGTTTGCAAGCGCGTGTAGAAATATGTCGCGGAGAGACGGACGCGGTTGTTGGAGATGGTCTGGTCAATTCCGGCGTCGAAGGCGATGGAGCGGTCGGGGCCGAGACGCGGGTCGCCGAGTGCGCCGAAGAGGCCGAAGAAGAATGTGCCGAAACGTTCGTAGAGCGAGGGCGCGCGGTAGCCGTTGCCGACGTGTGCGCGCAGTTTGGTATTGGTCGAGCGAAAGAAGTAGGAGATGGAGCCGTCGCCCGTGTAGGCGTCGGGCGGCGCGTCGAAGGCGATGTTTTGGTACGGCTCGCCGCCGACGGGCGTGAAGCGTGGTTGTCGGAGCGAGAAGAATTGCGCGCGGAAGGCGGCGGAGAATTGGAGGCGTCCGTCTCGGAAGCGGAGTTGGTCTTGTACGAATACAGAGTGGCTCTGCTCGGTTACGTCTACCGACGAATCGCCCGTTGGGTCGGATGCGAAGGTAAAAGAACGATTGATGAAATCTTCGCTCTCGAATTCATATCCGGCGGTCAAGAGATTGTGGCGTCCGGCGCGAAAATCGGTGCGTGCGTTGAAGGTGTGGATGCGTCCATCGAAGTCCGTGCGCGTCGAGCCGAGCGGTTCAAAGAGTGAGGTTCCGGCGGGGCCTTCGCCGTAACGACTGCGCGTGGCGAGTCCTTGATAGCTGACGGAGTAGCCGAAGGATTCGGACGGGCGTTGCGCGAAGATGAGCGCGCCGGAGAAGAATCGCGAAGCACGCGAGTTGTCGGGGTCGTTGGCAGCGGGGATAAAGGTCGCCGCGCCGACGTTTAACTGAGTGGCGGGAGTGCCGTTTTCAAAGAGTCGCAGTTGGTCTGCCGCGAGTGGACGCGCATCGATGATGCCGCTCGCGGGAAGCGTCCCCGTCGCTTGCGGTTCGTCGTTTAGTTGAAGGAATGACGCGCCCGTGTAGATGCGCGCGGAGAGCGTGGCGGTCGGCGTGAGACGAAAGAGCAGACGCCCCTGCGCGTTGGTGTTGCGCGCGGCATCGTCTCCATCGACGCCGCGTGCGACGTTGAGATGCGCGAGGCCGAGGCTATAGACCACGCGATTGGCATCGCCTGCGCCGCCCGCGAATTGCGCGCGGCCGCGAAAGAGTCCGAGGCCGCCGCCCTCGCCGAGCAGATTGCCGTGAAAGACTCCGCCGCCTTCTTCGGTGATGACGTTGACGACGCCGCCGACGGCGTTCGTGCCGTAGAGCGACGAACCCGCGCCGCGCAGAACTTCGACGCGGCTAGTGTCTGTCACCAGCAGGTTACTCAAGAAGCCGGAAGCATCGCCCTGCGGTGCGCTCGCATCGCGGAAACGCAAGCCGTCGATGAGAACCGCCGTGTCTTGATTGCGAAGCCCGCGCGTCTTGATGGCGGTGAATGAACCGGGGCCGCCGAGTTGCTGCACGCGCAGGCCGGGAACTGTCCGCAACGCTTCGACAATCGAAGATTCGTCGCGCTCGTCTATCTCCGCGCGACCGACCACCGTGACGGCCTTTGAAACTTCGTCAACCGACTGCGGCGTATCCGATGCCGTGACGACGACTTCGGTGTTGACACCCGCGACTTCGAGCGCGATGTCGAGCGCCGCCGTCTGCCCGCGTTCGACGCGAAGGATGCGCGCGGCGGCGGGCGCAAAACCCGTCGCCTCGGCTTCGAGAATGTATTCGGCGGGAGCCGCCAGTCGCTCGAAACTGTATGCGCCGGAAGCGTCGGTCGAGGTGGCAAGGCGCGCGACGGGTCGCGCGTCGCGCGCGTGAAGCGTGAGCGTTGCGCCGGGGATGCTCGCGCCCTGCGGGTCTGTGACGCGACCGCGAATCGTCGCGGTCATGTCGTCGGAATCGTTGCGTGTCGGCGTGCGCGCCTGTGCGATGGAAGCGACGCTGTTGGAAGTCGTGTTGTTTGAAGCGGCGTCTGTGGCGTCGGGTTGTTGTTGGGCGCGTGCGGGCGCAGCGCAGAGGCAGAGCGCGAACGCGAGCGTCGATAAGATTTTATGAATGTTAATCCTGCTGCTGTCGGCGGCGTTTCTTCTTGTTTTCGATTCTCTTCTCATTTTTGAAAGCATCCTCTCCGGGCGTCGAAGGGCGAACAGAAACGAGCAGGCACGACGAACGCGCACGAAGCGTAGAGAATGAGAGCGACGCGAGAGGGAAAACCCCGGTTCAGCCGTCAAAATGAGAACGCCCCTGAATCTTCGCGGGCGGAAGATTCAGGGGCGTATCGGATGAACTGTTAATCAACGAGAAGCGGCGCGCGACGTGTGCCATCAACAAGCACGCATGCGTGAAGCGCCTCCGGTCATTGAACCCGACGCCACTTGCTCTTTCCCGGAGCGTAAGCGGTCGCCTCCGTCAGCGACAAACGATGGACAATAGACCCATAGACGATGGAAACTATGTTGCATATCTCCATCGTTGTTGGTCTATCCTCTATCGTCGGTAAAACAGGCAAGGTTTCCTGACTCCCGGCTCAAGCGCGTTGCTGGCGCGGCCTTCCCCGTCCACGATGCGGACGAGTGACCCTCGAATACACGGCCAAAGCAACACAATCGCCGGTCTACAGTGGCGGGAACCGTGCGGGCTTTTCACCCGACTTCCCTTGTCGCCCTCGTCTTAAAGAGGGCTACCTGCGACGGTCAACTTCCGTCCGCGCCGCCGCGCTTTGCAAGCGAAGCGGGAGCCGGACGGGTTGAAATAGCGAGACAAAAGTTTCTGTGTGCAAAGAACAAAGGTTGTCTGCCGCCACCACTAACGACGATGCATCCCCGCTTCGTCGCATTCGTCTCAATTTGTTGTCGTTGAGACGAACCGAATGTTTTCGACGGCGGCAAACCTTCAGGGCGCATAACCTAACACCCGCCAATAACAACGTCAAGTTCGCCGTCGGCGCGTTGTGCCGGATTTGCCGCGTCGTGACGGAGCGAGGCGAACCTTTGGTGCGATGTGCGGACGCCTCGAATCTACAATATTTTGGATGAGAGGCATGAAATTCTAAATTAACGCGCGCGTGTGGGCGGTAAAAGAGACGTTTTATGCCGGAAAATTCTTATTTTTACAAATGGCACTCATGTTGCGTCGAATTCGTCTTACCAGCGCGTGCTGTTGAGCCTTTGATGCTCAGATGTGACTACCTCGCAAAAGTGTCCATCAGCGTGCACGTTGATGGGGCTTGCTGCCTCCCACCCCTTCTACCGAGGAACACCAGAATGAATCAGACAAAACTTCGCTACCCGAAAACGCATCGGCTCGCGACCATGCTGTTTGGATTATTGTTTGCATTTGGCCTCGCCACCGATTGCTTCGCCCAGGCCGGTTCGACCGGAGCCATCACCGGAACCATTAAAGACCCCGCCGGAGCAGCCATTCCGGGCGCACAGATTGATATTGTCAACGAAGAGACGGGCGTCACCGAGCGCACCGCCAGAACCAACGAGGACGGTTCCTTCACCGTCAGCCAGTTGCCCATCAGCACCTACCGCATCACCGTCACCGCCCCCGGCTTCTCCAAGATTGAGGCTCCCGGCATCAAGGTCAACGTCACGGAAACGACCAACGTGAACCTGACGACCACGGTCGGGCAAGTCACCGAATCCGTCACCGTCACCGACGCAGCATCAACCGTGCAACTGACTTCAGCCGCCACGGGGCAGACGCTCGGCTCCGTCACCGTCGGCACGTTGCCGCTCGCGACGCGCAACATCCTCAACCTCCTGACGCTCTCGACCGGAGCCAACACAGAGATGCAGCAGTCCGACGCTTTGGGTCGCGGCGCTGTCACCATCAACGTCAACGGCCAGCGCCCGTCGAACAATAACTACCAACTCGAAGGCATCAACGCCAACGACATCAATCTCCCCGTGCTCGACAACGTGCCCCTGCCGAACCCGCAGACCGTCCGCGAATTCAAAACGCAGACCTCGCTTTACGATGCCTCGCAGGGTCGCAACGGCGGCGGCAACATCCAAGTCTCTCTCAAATCCGGCACCAACGAATTCCACGGCGACGTGTTCGAGTTCTTCCGTAACGAAAAACTGAACGCCAACGACTTTTTCCTGAACCGCGCCGGACGCCCGCGCCCGCTCTCGCGCCAGAACCAGTACGGCTTCTCGCTCGGCGGCCCCATCCTTCTGCCGCGTTTCGGCGAAGGCGGCAACTCCACCTTTAGTGGCAAAGACCGACACTTTTTCTTCTTCAACTATCAGGGAACCAACGCTGCTTCGGGCGCTGCGGCGGGCACGAACTTCGCCGCGTCCATCCCCGTTTTGCCGACCGACCGCTCGGAAGCAAACCTGATTCGCACGTTCTTCCCCAGCGGACTCCCTGCCGGTCGCAGCGGCCTCGATCCCGTCGCCGTCCGCTTTCTCAATCTCCCCGGCACACAGTGTCCCTTCGGTTCGGCCTTCTGTATCCCGACGATTCCCGGCACGCCCGGCTTCACTGGAACGACACTCAACGCAGGCGTCTTCACCACCTCTGGAATCGGCACGTTTGAAGATGACCAGTACGTCATCAGCATCGACAACCAACTGACGACCAATCATAAGCTGACGAGCCGTTACTTCAATTCCGTCAACACGCTCTTTCAGCCCTTCGTCACGGGCGTCGGCGGCAACAACTCGCTCCCCTTCGGACGCAACACACCAGCTACCAACCGCTTCCTCAAACTCGGTCTGACCAGCGTCTTGACCTCCAAACTCGTCAACGATTTCCGCGCGGGCTTCAATCGTTTCACTTTCGGATTCGTGCCCGAAGAACCGATTTCGCTCGGCGATGTCGGCGCGACGCGCGGCAATTCGTCGCAGTTTCCGGGCGTCTACCGCGTCCAGATTACGGGCGGATTTAACATCGCCGGAACCGTCAACGACGACCGCGGCGGTGCCTTCAACACCTTCGTCCTCGGCGACGACGTATCCTACTCGCTCGGTAACCACCAACTTCGCGGCGGCGCCGAAGGCACGCATTACCAACTCAATCGCTTCAACAATTTCGCCTCGCGCGGCAGCGTCACCTACAGCAGCTTCACAGACTTCCTGCTCGGCAACGTTCAATCGACGCAAGGCCGCTCCGGCTTCTCCACCTTCTACTTCCGCGCCACAGACTATTCGGCCTACGTCCTCGACGACTGGAAAGTCACCCCGCGCCTGACCTTGAATCTCGGCGTCCGTTGGGAAGGCTTGAGCGTGGCCTACGAGAAGTTTAACTTCCTGACCAACTTCGCCGGAAACGGCGACGGCGACCCCGGCCCAATTCGTTTCATCCATCCCGAAGAGACGCCGCGCGTCGGCACGCCCGGCATCTCGCGCTGCACCTTGCTCGATTGCTTCGACGGCGATAACTTCGCGCCGCGCGTCGGCTTCGCCTACGACCTCTTCGGCAATCAGAAGACGGTCTTGCGCGGCGGCTACGGAATCTACTACCAGCGCCTCTCGAACCAGTCGCTCTTGCAGACCTCCGGCGGCTCGCCCTTCTCCGAAGACTTCGCCGCCACTCCCGGTTCGGTCACGTCGGCCAATCCGTTTCCGTCGCAACGTCCGCAGTCGGACTTCCCGCTCGCGGCTGACACGCCGATTCCGCGTCTCACTTCCTTCAATGCGACCACGGGCGCGCCCATCTTCACCACTCCGGGCAGCACCAGCACCGCGCCGCTCGGCGGCACGCGCTTCTTCCCCGTACGCAATTTCCACGCGCCCTACTCGCAGCAGTTCAACCTCACCGTGCAACACGAAGTGATGCGAAACACGGTGTTTGAAATCGGCTACGTCGGCACGCGCGGCGTCGATTTGGTCGGCACGGGCAACCCGCTCAATCCGGCGCAGATTTGCACGCGAGCCACGCCCTGCGTGATTCCAGCGTTTATCGGCAGCAGCGTCACCGTGCCCGCGGGCACGCCCGGCACCGTCAAGAACCCTGACGGCAGCATCACCATCACGTCGAGCACGCGCGCCAACGCCAACGCACGCGTCCCTTCACAATTCATCGGACTCGACAACAACCGTATGCAATCGGTCGCGCAGGATAGCCAGTCGGTCTATCATTCGATGCAGACCTCGCTGACGCGCCGCTTCAGCGACGGCATCTACTACCAGATTGCCTACACCCTCTCGAAGTCGATTGACAACGGTTCCGGCTCGACCTTCCAGGATGAGTTGAACGGCCTCGCGCCCATCGGCGACCTCTTCTCGACGCGCGACACACGCGGTCTCTCAGACTTCGACCGCACGCACCGCCTCGTCATCAGCTACAACTACGACATACCGTTCGGCAGGTGGTTCGGAGTTGAGAATCGCGGCGCGGGCAAGTTCGTCAACGGTTGGTCTTTGAACGGCGTCTACACCGCGCAGTCCGGTACGCCCTTCCTCATCTTCGACAATCCGCCCGCCATCGGCGGCGTCGCACAGGGGACGCTCCAAGACCCCAACAACGTCAACGGCAACAACAAGGCGACGCTCGCCAACAATGGTCAGCCGATTATCCTGCCCGGCGATACCTACGACCGCCTCGATGTGTACATCAATCGCGCCGCGTTCATCCCCGGCGGCAGATGCGTCGATGACCAAAACGTCATCGTCGATTGCAGCAGCCTGTCGGCGACCAACCGCCTACGCGCCATCGGCGACCTCGGTCGCAACGTCTTCCGTGGGCCGTTCCAGACCAACTGGGATATGTCCATCGTGAAGATTACCAACATCAGCGAAAGAACCAACATCGAGTTCAGAACGGAAGTCTTCAACCTTCTGAATCACCCGTCATTCCAGGGCCCTGCGGCGCAGGGCGCGTTCTTCGGCAACTACGGCACCGTTAATGTTAGCAACTCGTCAAGCGCGTTTAGCTCCATCATCGGCACCGTCAACCGCCCGCGTTCGCTTCAGTTCGCCCTGAAGTTCAACTTCTAATTTCGGGCAGAACCGAGCCTCAACCAAAGGGGGGTGTCCATCGTGACACCTCCCGAATTTTTATCGACTATCAACGATGCGAGCCGATGAAGGCGTCAGGTTAAAAAGGGGAACGGTCAAAGGGTAAAGGAAATAAACCATTGCCCGTTTGACCGTTTCCCCTTTAACCTTTCATCCTTTCACACTTCTTGCATTTTCGGACGGAACGATAAATCATACTTGGCGCATCAATCAGGACGGAGGATAGCCGCGATGAATCGTTTCACATTCCGTTTGCTTCTCGTCGTCATCGCCACGGCGCTCGCCTTCATCGCTCACGCTGCCTCCGCACGCGCACAGGGCAACGACAGCGATCTCGTCGGTTCTTCATTCGAGATTGCCGGACAGGTGCGTTTTGCCGAAGGCCACAAGGCTGCCGAGAGAGTGCACGTCCGTCTCGAAGGTTTTTCGGGCAGTTTGATGGAGCAAACGACGACCGATAGCGTCGGCAGATTTCGCTTCACGCGTCTGCGTCGAGGGCAATACACAGTCGTCTTTCGCGCCGACGGATTTCGTGAAGAGAAGCAACAGGTTGAAATCAGCCAGTTCAACCGTCGCGCGCACGTCATGGTTGACCTCCGACCGTTGGCCTCCACCAACAACTCCGCCGAACGTCAACCCGCCGCGCTCCTTGATGCGCGTGTGCCACCCGAAGCGAGGCGAGAGTATGAGCGCGGACGCGCCGCGCTCTCCGAAAAGAAATCCGACAAAGGCATCGAGCATCTTGAGAAGGCGGTGAAACTCTACCCGGAATTCTTCGACGCGCAGTTTCTCATCGCTACAACCTTGATGGACGCAGAGCAATGGGACAAAGCGGAAAAGGCCTTGCGTCGTTCGTTGGAGATGAACCGTGCGGCGACCGCCGCGCTGGTGTCGCTCGGTGAAGTCGAGAGGCGTTTGAAGAAGTATGCGGAGGCGGAAAAGTTTTTGCAGGAGGCGCTCCGTCTCGACGACCAAGCATGGCTTGGACACTACACGCTCGGTCGTGTCTACTGGGAGAAGAACGACATTCAGCGCGCCGGACGACACATCGGTCGCACACTCGAACTCCAACCCGACTTCCCCGAAGCGCATCTGCTCGGCGGCAACATCTTCATGCGCGCGGGTTTGCCCGCCAATGCGCTCGTCGAGTATGAAGAATATCTGCGACTCGCGCCCCGTGGGGAATTCGCCGTGCAAACTCTCGAACTCACGCAGAAACTCAAAAAGCAACTCGCCGAAACCAAGAAATAACCAACACTCATCCGCCGTCAAATCGCCGCCTCATCAAACAGCAGCGATGCTTCATCCACGAGCACGATTGTTCCGTCCGTCGCCGTCGCTTAGAAACCCACTTCCCCACAGAAACTTTTCATGTCGCATAAACCGGAGACAAACAAGCTAAAGCCTCCGGTTTACGACCGACTGGCGTCAGGCTACGAACGCGCCATCGCTCCGCTCGAACGTCGCTTCCTCACGCGCCTGCGTCGGCGCACGTTGTCCGAGTTGGACGCGGGTGCGCGCGTGCTTGAAGTAGGCGCTGGCACAGGTTTGAACTTCGCTTTCTATCCGACGGGCGCGAGCGGTGTGGCAAGCGACTTGAGCGGAGAGATGCTCCGTCTCGCACAGGAGAAAGAGCGACCGCCCGACGTTGTGCTCGCGCGCCACGGCGCGGAACGTCTGCCCTACGCCGACGATGCTTTCGATGCGGCTTTCGCGACACTCGTTTTCTGCTCCGTCGCCTCGCCCGCAGAAGCATTCGCGGAACTGCGTCGCGTCGTCCGCATGGGCGGTACGGTCGTGCTGCTTGAACACGTCCGTCCCGCAGGCATTCTCGGTTATATCTTCGACGCGCTCAGCATCCTTACCGTCGCGCTCCTTGACGACCACTTCAATCGACAGACGGCAGAAGAAGCGCATCGCGCCGGTCTCGAACTCCTACGCGTCGAACGCCACGCGTTCGGCATCATTCAAATCATCGTCTGCCGAGTCTAAAGAAAGGGGAAATCAAAAATGTAAAATGCAAAGATAAGAACTGCATATGTCTTCCATTTTTGCATTTTACATTTTTGATTTTCGACTCTGCCGTTAAGCGTCTGATGTAGAATCGAAGGTATGCCTCTCGTCAAAAAGTCTGGGCGCATAGAAATCGGGTGTCAGGGGTGGAACTACGCTGACTGGGTAACTGCGCCCGCGTCCGGCGCGAGCATCTTCTACCCGCGCTCGACGCGGGCGCAGGACATGTTGGAGATGTACGCGCGTGCGTTTGAGACTGTCGAGATTGATTCAACCTTTTACGCCGTGCCCTCCGCTTCGACGGTCGAAGGTTGGGCGGCACGCACGCCCGCAGGTTTTACTTTCGCGCTCAAGTTGCCACAAATCATCACACATCAACTCGCGCTCCGACGCGGCAGCGCCGAAGTGCTCGCTGAGTTTTGCGAACGCGCGCGTCTGCTCAAAGAGAAACTGGCGTGCGTGCTGGTGCAACTGCCGCCGCAGTTTGAAGCGACGACCGACAACTTTCGCGCGCTCGCGGAATTCATCTCGTTGCTCCCGTCGGACGTGCGTTTCAGTGTCGAATTTCGTGATGCCGCGTGGTTTGAAGCGAGCGTCTTGGAACTCTTGACGCGACGCCGCGTGAGCCTTGCGCTCGTCGAAGGGCAATGGGTGAGACGCGAGCGCGTGTGGCGGCTCATCGAACAACCATCGGCGGATTTCGCTTACGTGCGTTGGATGGGCGAACGCGATTTGACGCGCTTCGACGTGGTTGCGCGCCCGCAGGACGCCAACCTCCGTGCGTGGAGCGAAGTCGTCGAACGTTTGAGCGAAAGCTGTTCTCCGGTTTATGGCTATTTCAGCAACTTTTACGAGGGACACGCGCCCGCCTCCGCCAACAAATTGAAGCGCATCCTCGGCCAAACGGTCGTTGACCCGCACGAATTGGAAAATCAGCCGTCGCTCTTTTAGTCCCGCTCGTTCTCGACGTGCCAATGCTAAAAAGTTCTTGACTCCTCTGCCGCCGGGTATTACCTTTGCGCGCCTTCAAGCGGTCATAAGAAAGTTTCACACATCATCTCTGTTGCAGCAGCCTTCCAAAGCTTCGCGCGCCACGGCTTTTATCCAACACATTTCCTTCCAACCTTACATGTTTTCGCTGCTTCACACCTGGGACAGCTATATCGGCTTCATCAACTGCAACAAGGATTTTGCTAAAGGCAAGAAGAATCAGGGAAAGACGGCGAAGGATGAATACATCAATCTGATGGACTACGGGAGCACTAGCCTCAAAGCCGTCCTCAACGAATGCCAGCGCGAGCGCGTCGCCGACCAGCGCCGCCAGTACATGACGAATGACGGCGGAACAAATTACCGCAAGCTGAAAGGTTTGGGTTAAGCCGTGTGTCAGGCGAGAAGGCTACGGGGCGGGTGGTGCGTCTGTGTCGGCGAGTTTCGTCCAGACTTCGGCAAACTTTTCGATGTCGGCGCGCGTCCGTTCCATGACGCGGCGACTGTCTAGATAGGCGTTCCAGTAGGGCGTCTGCGTGAGCGCGCGTGTGGTGTCTTCGTCAATCACTTGCGCCATCAGTGCGATGAGGTCGCTGGTGACGCGCGTGTGTTCGAGCAATGCTTGAATGATTTGATATGCGAGACGCGCCTGCTCGTATTCGAGATTGCGCGCGCCCGCACCTTCGGCGGCATCGAGAGATGATTCAGGCTCGCCGCTCATACCTGCTCGCTTCCTTCCGCGCCCGTCTGCGTTGCTTCCGTCGCTTCCGCCGCATGCCAACCGCCGCGCACGAAAGGAAGCGCCACGACCTTTGCCGCGCGCTCCGTATCTCCATCCGACACGACGCGCAACGTCGTGCCTTCGGCGAGATACGCATACTTGACGTAGCCGAGTGCGACCGCGCGTGTGAGATGCGGCGAATAGACGGAGGACGTGATGCGTCCAATCTCTCTGCCGTCGGCGTCAAGGATTTTCGATTCGGGCGGCAACGCTTCGACGCCCTCATCAAAACTCAATCCAGCGAGTCGCTTGGCGACGTGGCCGCGCCAGTGTATGCGCGCGATAATCTCCTGCCCGACGTAGCAGCCCTTCGTGTAACTCACCGCGTCGTCCATCCCCGTTTCGAGCACGACGTTCGCGTCGCTCATATCGACGCCGTAGCGCGGCAATCCCGCCTCGACGCGCAAAACTTCGAGTGCATCGAACCCGACGGGCTGCGCGCCAGCCGCCGTCAATGCCGCCCACAACTCAGACGCCCGCGCCGCATCCACGAATAAATCAAAGCCGTCCTCCGCCGTGTGCGTCGCGCGTATCGACATCACTTCCACGTCGCCCGCACGCGACGCCTGGACGCGCCCGCGTTCCAACTCCGACGCCTCCGCGCCCAACACCGCGCCGACCACATCTCGCGCGCCTGCGCCCTGCAACGAAAGCAACGCGCGTCCATCGCGCCTGTCGGCGACGCGAAAGTCTCCGGCCAGCGTGAAGCGTTCGAGCGTCTTGAAGACGCGCTCGCTCGTCGCGGCTTCAGTGTCGAAAAGGAATGCGCCGCCGTGACGGATGACACGCGCCGCCGCGACGAGACGCCCCTGCACGTTGGGAAACGCGGCGGGCATCCACGCGCCCTCGTTCAGAGTCTTCACGTCGTTGGTGATGAGGCCATTGAGGAACTGCACGGCCTCCGCGCCGCTCACCTCCACCAGTCCGCGCGAAGATAAATCAATCAGACCTGCGCCGCCCTCGCGTACAACTTTGTACTCCGCCGCCACGTCGCCGTAATGCGCCGGAACACTCCACCCGTCGCGCTCCGTGAGCGACGCGCCGAGGCCGCGATGCACACCCTCAAGCGGCAAACGCCGGACAGCAATCTCTTCAACTACTTCGCTCATTCTTCAACTACTGCTTTCTAATTCAACTTTTGCAGTTCGGCGCGCAGGGAGGCGTAGTCTTTGGTGTCGCCCGCCTTGAATGCCGGATTGGCGTAGCGGACGATGCCGTCTTTGTCGATGAGATAAACGGTACGTTTGTTGAATCCGCTCGCTTCGTCGAAGCTCGCGTAGAGACGCGCGACCTTGTGGTCGTGGTCGGAGAGAAGCGGAAACTGCAACTTGTGATGCTTCGCCCATTCATGATGCGAGAAAACGTAGTCGCCGCTGATGCCGAGCACGGTCGCGTTGAGTTTGGAGAGTTCTGCGAAGGTATCGCGCAACGTGCATACTTCCTTCGTGCAGCCACCCGACCAGTCAGCCGGATAAAACGCGAGCAGCACATTCTTACCACGCAGAGCGGAGAGCGCCATCTGTTCTTCCGGCTTGAAGAAGATTTTTTCCTGCGTGGCATAGGGTAGACGAAAATCGGGAGCCGCGTGCCCGACCTTCGGAGCATTGGCGACGCTTGCTGCGGCGGCGTCGTTTGCGGAAGACGCTTCGGAAACGTCGCTCGTCGTCGCGCGGCTCGCAGTGGTTGACGGCGACGCGTCGCCGTCGGTGCGTGCGTCGTTCTGCAACTTCGTCAATGCCAGTGCGATAGCGATAACCACAGCAATCATCAAGACAATCGACACCGTTGCGGCGGCGGGAAACTTTGCTTTGTACACCATCTCTTTCAAACTCCTTTCAAACTACCGACGCGCCCTTTCGCCTTATCCAACTATCGTGCGCCGCTTCTCTGTGGCTCCGTCGGCGCGTCTGAGCGCGTGTGCCAACGCTTTGTAATCGGCCAACTGCGCCGCCTCGCGTCGGTGCGAGGCGAGCACCTGCGGGCTTGGATGATAGAGCGGCACCAGCAGGCGCGCGTTCCAAACGTGAATCTGTCCGGCGGCTTCTTTTAATGTAAATTCATGATACTCAATGCGTCTGAGCGCAGCAAGCGCGACCGCGCCGAGCGTTACGACGATGGGCGGGTCGATGATTTCAAGTTGACGACGCAGAAACCCAGAACAGTTTTCCAACTCCGCGCGCGTCGGCTGGCGATTCGCGCCCGAAGGCCGACGTGGATTGCAGAGCGCCGAATTGGTGATGAAAATCTCCTCACGCGCGAGGTTGATGGACGCGAGATAACGCCCGAAATTGCGTCCCGACTGGTCACCCGAAAACGGCACGCGCGTCCGGTCACCACCCTGTCGCCCCGGCGCTTCGCCGATAAACATCACACGCGCGCCCACGCGCCCGTTGTGTGCGCTCAACACCGCCCTCCGCCCGCACATCGCCGCCGCACACGCCCGACACGCCGCCGCCTCCGCCACAAGCGCATCCATCGCCGCACGCCGCTCATCAAGTCGGTTCATCGCACAAACAATTTAACAGGACAGACAGGATAAAGACGTGCAGGATAGACACGATAAAAACGACTCATGGGTAAAAGGTTAAAGCGGAAATGGGGAAAGGGAAAAGAAGAACCGAGATTGGACTTTTCCTTTTGCCCTTGCACCATTCTCCCTTTCGCCTTCTCGTTATCCGGTCTGTCTTGCACGCTTTTCATCCTGTCTATCCTGTTGAAATTCCTTCCTTACTTCACGACGGTGATTTCGCGCGAGGTCGAGTTGTAGCCGCCGTTATCGACAACGGAGTCGTTGCGGTCAACGAGTTCGAGTTTGATGGTGTGTTTTCCTGCTGTCCAACCGGAGAGCCAGATGGGTTGCCACTTGGAGAGATGCTGCGGCGTCGCGCCATCGACGGAATAACGCACACGATATTCGCCGCCGTCGCCTTCCAACTTGGCGTTCGAGAGCCAGAAATCAATCATGATGGCGTCAGCATCGGCGTCTTTGTATTCACCTTTGGGGCGCGAATAGGTGAGAAGCGGCTGCGACTTATTGACCGCTCCGCCCTGACTCGCCTGCATCTCTTTGCCTTCGCGCGCGGGCGAAGCGGACGGAGACGCGGCAGCACTCGCCTGAGCGTTGGCATTAGCAGGCGTGGCGGCATTAGCAGCAGGCGTGGCGGCATTCGTCGTGTTGGCGTTGTTGTTCGACATGGTTTGACCCGTCGCCGTGGTGGTCGGCTTCGATGCGTCGCCGCCGCCACGGACGTTGAACGTGACCATTTGGAACGAGCCGTCGTTTTTGTAGCTCTCATGCCACGGGCGCGAGGCGAAGACGCGGAGTGTGTGTGTGCCTGCGGTGACGTTGCGGAGTTCAAAGGGCTGGCCGAGATTGTAGTAAGCCTCGTAGGGCTGGTTGTCGAGAATGACGTGAATGTGATTGCCCATGCCGGTCGCGGGGTCTTTCATCGGCTTGTAGCCTTTGAGGTCGCCGCCGAGGTCGAGACGAACGTTGACGGTCGAGCCGTTTATCGTCGCGCCTTCGCGCGGCTCAAGGATACGAAGTACGGGCGCGGCCTCGTCCTGCACGCCGCGTTGCTGCATCTGGTCTTTAATCTTTTGCGGGCGTTCGACGGTTGAGAGTGTCTGCGTCGCAGGTGTGGGAGACGCAGGCGTCGCGGCGGTGTTGGTCGTCGCGTTCGTGTTGGTGTTCGTGTTCATGTCGCTCGAACAAGCTGCTATAAAGAGCGACGCGAAGACGCAGAGAGCCGAGACGAGCGGAGTGCGTAGAGAAAGTTTCATTACTATCCTCCGAAAGATTTTTGTATTGACGGAGGAAAGTATAAAGCAGCTTTCCAAATTGCGGAATGCGGATTTCGGATTGCGGAATGATTAAGATTTACTCAATGACTCAATAAGTCAATTTCTGCCAATCCGAAATCCGAAATCCGCATTCCGCAATCACTTGGCGAGTCGTTGTTCGCAGGCGTGCCAGTCGATGTTGGAGAAGAAGGCTTCGATGTATTTGGGACGCTCGGCGGGTTTGTAGTCGAGCAAAAAGGCATGCTCCCAAACGTCCATGACGAGAATCGGGTTGAAGCCCGCGACGTTGCCGATTTCGTGAAGCGACACCCAGTGGTTCGAGATGCGACCGTTCGACGGGTTCTGATTGCAAATCGCCCAGCCGACGCCGCGCATCTTGCCGACACCGACGAAATCAGCCTTCCAAATTTCGTAACTGCCAAAACTATCGACGGTGGCCTGAAAGAAAGTGCTCGTCTGGTCGGGGTCGCCCGTGCCCTGTTTTTTCATGTTGCCGAAGTAGTATTCGTGCAGAACCATGCCGTTGTACTCGAATCCTAGACGGCGCGTGAGTTCCGAATAGGCGGGCATCTCCTCCTGATCGACGTGGCCGTCTTTGATGAATTCGGAAATCTTTTCCGTCAAATTGTTAGTCTCTTTGACGTAGCCCTCGTAGAGTTTGAAATGCATTTCCAGCGTCTCGTTAGAGATGCCTTTCAAGTCGCTCAAGTTGAACTGCTTCGGTTGATACGATTGGTTAAAGCCCATCACTTTCTCCTTTAAGATGAATGCGCGCTGGCAACTATTGAATGCGTCGAAAGCCGACGTTGGATGCCAACATTCTACTCGCGCTCGGTCGCGGCATGTGTCGCGAATCGGTGAAGACGCTCAGGCTTTAGTGTTACGCCGACATTCGCGCGAGCGGCGACAAAAACCATGAGCGCGGGAGGAAATCGCGCCTCTTCGAGAGGTGTCATTCCGTGCCCGCGCTCACTCTTTACGACAGACTATGTTTGGCCGCACGCCGCGCACGAAACTTTGACGGCACGGCGCATGATGTTGCTGCTCTGCTCGCGCTACTTGCCGAAGATGATGTAGTCGCCGTGCGAGGTCGCCATAAAAAAGAGCATCGGCAACGACAGCCATGTGTTAGTGCGCGAAGCGAGAAAAGCCTTGCGCGCAAGTTCGGGCGGCGCGGCGTTGCCGGAAACCGTTCCCGCGATGATGCGTTTCTGTGCAGGCCAGATAATGCCCCACACGTTCAACAACATAATCAAGCCGAGTGCGCCGCCGATACCGATGGAGTAAGCCTTGTTGCTCCCGAAGTCGCCGAGTTGCATTTCGAGCCAACAGATAATCGCCCACGACATCAGTATGACGAGCACCGCCACAATAATCCCCAACACTTTTCCATCTTTAATGCGCGGAAGGATAAAGAAGTAGATTGCCCATGTAACAATCGGAATCAACATCCAGACGAGCAGCACCTTCCAGACATTGACGCCCGCGTTCTGCGCGTCGCCGCGGAGGATATACATCGCGTAGTAGGCCAGTCCAGCCAGTACGGTGACGAGCGCACCCCAACGGAAGTACCACAGTGCGCGCGGCATCAATTCAGGAATGACAACTTTTTTCGTCGGCGCATCGAGCGCCTTCATGAAATTGACGTTGACGAGATTGAAGAAGTAGAGAATTCCAATCCACGTAATGCCTGCGACGAAGTGCGCCCAACGCAAAAAGACTCTGGGAAGTTGGTCTCCGCCTGGAGCATGAAAGATGTCCTGAAACGTCGCGAGACTCGTCGGGAGATGAACGATTGACTCTAGAAGCATACGTCCTCCGAAACTTTGAATTTGTCTTGCCTTAACTATTGAGTTCTTTGAGCGTGTGCGCGCTCGCTTCGATTGCCCTCGCGCGCCCTTAACGACAAGGATGTCATCGCCCAAGCGTCTACCGAAACGCTCGCCGACAAACACACGAAGACGAGGACGAATTGCGGCGACGGCGGGAGGCGACACGACGACTGGCTTGTACGCGCGAGAGATTAGCACCAAGCGAACCCGCGCGCAATAACCTTCCAGAAAACCGTGCGCGCCACGTTGCAGGAAAGATTGGAAAGAAGCCGTCGCGGAGGTTGCGACGGGGCAAAGAGTCCGGGGTGCAAACGGTAGCAAGACGATGAGACTCCCGTGCGGAGTTGAGTGATTAACACGCGGAGTTTTGATGCCGGAGCAGCAAAGTTTTCTCTGGAACGGCGACGCCATCTTCTCTCGCTACGGTTTGCGCGTTTTTGTGTCGCGAGGCTGGACAACCTCCGTGGTTGCTATGTTTTGCGCCTGCGCCGTATTGCTAAAAGACTGTTCCGAAAAGGATAAAAGTATGCTGCAAAAAACGTGCATGCCTCGCGCGCGGCGGAAATAATTATTGACAAGAGGCCGTTGTTGGGCTAACGTTCGGCTGTTCCCGCTTGAAACGTTAGACTTGTTGCTCTGTTAATTCCCCCGATTAACGAGCGGTAGGCTTCGCGGTCAATCATCCGTTTTTCCGCATCGTCGAGGCTTCACTGTCGGTCTAAACTTCTAACAATTCACAAATTTTTCATCATCGCGTCTCACTTAGGGAGAGGTGTCTCTATTCGCGTTAGGATTTCTGTCTCTGCACGGTCGCATCCGGGCACAGGCCGCGTTCCTACCAAATGCTTCTCTCTGCCATTTTTTAACTGTTCACTGCTTTAGCTGTTCATTGACGGTTGTTGAATAAATGACCTCGAAAGTTGTTTTACCGGACTCTAACAATCTTTGCCGTGCAGTCTGCGCGAGTCTGAAACTCCCGCTCATGCCCGCCTCGGTTTGTTGCCAGTCACTGACTCACAACAGTCTTCGCCACACTGCTCAGGCGTTGCGTTAACGGAAGAAAACTGAAAGGGCAGTTTCGGTTTTCTTCGACCTCGAACATATCAGGTTTCACAAAAGTCAACAGCAGAAGACGGACGGCAGTTTTGTGTTCTTTTGTAGGTTCAGTCTGCCTGTAAGAATTCCGCCGCCCGCTCTTTCATCCAACCTCGACCAAAGACTTTTGAGGACTTCTCATCATGCGAACAAGATTCACCCTTCTCCTTATCGGATTACTGTTTGCCTTCGCCGTTGCCCTCGACACGCACACGGCGCACGCCCAAAGCGCGGGCGGCCTCGGAGATGTGGGCGACGACGCCTCCGTCACCACTCCGGCAGACAGCGAGACGAACACGGCTCCCGCCATCAACAGCGAAACGAGCGTCCCTGAAAACTTGCTGCAACCAGTCTCAGGCGACGACAACACGGCGACGCTCAACGAAGCGCCTGCGCGTCAGGCCACCAACATTAACATCACGCGCAAAGAAGCGTCTCTCGCGACGTTTGCGGGCGAAGCGCCTTTTGCTTCTTCGTCTGCGGCTTCCCCGACGACCGTGCGCCGACGCTTACTCGACGGCTCAGTCGGCTGGTATCTCAAAGCCGTCGAAGAATCGCAACCATCCTTCGAGACTTTCGCTGCCAGCACCGGGACGCCTCTCGCCGCAACCAACGCGTCTGCGACAGCCGCACCAGAAATACAGGACACCACGGAGATAGAGAGCGCGAGCACCTGTACCGTGGCCGACATCGTGGCGTTCGATCAGGTTTTCTTTTACAACCGTCTCGGCGCGTTCAATCCCGCCGGAATGATTTTCGCACTCCGGCGCGACATCGTGCCGATTGTCTCATCGCAGGGCTTGGTCGCGGGCAACGTCCAGTTGCGTAAAGACAAGCGCCCGCGTCCTATCGTCTTGCGTGTGCATGTGGATGGATGTCTGAAGATTAAGTTTCAGAACCTCTTGCAGCCCACTCCCGCCGACGATAACCAACCGCACACGCGCACCGCTTCGGCACACGTCGATGGATTGCAACTCGTCAACAGCATCCTCGACGACGGCTCGAAGGTCGGACAGAACGCCAGCAGCCTCGTCGGGCCCGGCGGCTCCATCACCTACACCTACCACGCGCGCCGCGAAGGCACGCACCTGCTCTACAGCACGGCGGCCACAACGGGCGGCGAAGGCGACGGCGGTTCGCTCGCGATGGGTTTGTTCGGTTCGGTCAACGTCGAGCCGAAGGGTTCGGAGTGGTATCGCTCGCAGTTGACGGAAGAAGAGATGCAGATGGCGAAGACGGGTGTGACCGGACAAGGCCATCCGATTCTCAACTACAACGCCGTCTATCCCGCGACGCATAAGTTTGCCGGACTGCCGATTATTCGCATGACGCAAGGCGGCCAGATTGTGCACACGGATTTGAATGCCATCATCACTGGCCCCAATCGTGGCAACATCACGGCGGGCACGTATCCCACCGTCCGCGTCGAACCGGAGCGACATCAGCCGTTCCGCGAATTCACGGCCATCTATCACGATGAAATCAAAGCTGTGCAGGCGTTCCCACAGTTTGAAGACCCCGTGCTCGAACACACGTTGCATAGCGTGCGCGACGCTTTCGCCATCAACTACGGCACGGGCGGCATCGGCGCAGAAATTCTCGCCAATCGTTTCAAGGTCGGCCCGATGCACGATTGCGTCGAATGTCTTTTCGAGGAGTTCTTCCTGACTTCTTGGGCGGTCGGCGACCCTGCGATGATTGTCGATAAGCCTGCCAATACGAGAAACTCCAGCAACGTCCTCATCACCGGCCCGAAGGCCACCAAAGTTCTCTTCCCGGAAGACCCTTCAAACGTCCATCACAGCTATCTCAACGACCACGTTAAATTCCGTGTCGTCCACGCAGGGCCGAAGGAGCATCACATCCACCACTTGCACGCGCATCAGTGGCTCCACACGCCCGACTTCGACAGTTCGACCATGCTCGATAGTCAGGCCATCGGGCCGGGTAGCGGCTTCACGATGGAGATAGCGCACGGCGGCTCAGGCAATCGCAACAAAACCGTCGGCGATGCCATCTTCCACTGCCACTTCTATCCGCATTTTGCGATGGGCATGTGGGAACTCTGGCGCGTCCATGACGTTTTTGAAGTCGGCACGGAGATTAACGAAGACGCTGGAAGCGTAGATTTCGGCAAGCCCGTCGCGGGCGCACGCGCCTTGCCCGACGGCGAAATCGAACGCGGCACGCCGATTCCAGCTATCGTTCCGATTCCGACGTTGGTCATGCCGCGCATGCCAACGACAAATTTCAAAGGCTTCCCATTCTACATTCCCGGCGTCGCCGGGCATCGTCCGCCGCATCCGCCGCTCGACACGGTTGACGACGGCGGCTTGCCCCGTCACGTCATCCTCGACGGCACAGCGACGCACCACAAAGAACACCTCGCCAATTTCTCTCTCGTCAAAGCGCGTCTCGATTTCGACAAGCATCTTGAGACGGCCAACGCCAAAAAGTTGCCCGAAAACGGCACGGGCGTTGAACAGGCGGCGATGGATTTCCACGCACAGCGCACGCATCCGAGCTTCAAGCCCGACGGCACGGCTGGCGATTTCATCACCAACGGCGCACCTCCCATCGCGGGCGCACCTTATGCCGACCCGTGCATCGACGATACCGGAGCGCCAGCGGGCAATCCGCGTTTCTATCAGTCGGCCAACATTCAATTAGACGTAACCTTTAACAAAGCGGGCTGGCACTTCCCGCAGCAGCGCATCTCGTCGCTGTGGCGCGACGTGAACCCGACACTCGAAGGCGACCGCGCGCCGGAACCTCTGTTCTTCCGCGCCAACTCCGACGACTGCATCACCTTCCACTTCACCAATCTCGTTCCGCGCATCTACGTGCAGGACGACTTTCAGGTGCGGACGCCGACCGACATCATGGGTCAGCACATCCATCTCGTTAAGTTCGACGTAACTTCGTCGGACGGCGCGGGCAACGGCTTCAACTACGAGGATGGAAGTTTCGCGCCCGAAGAAGTGGTCGAACGCATCGAAGCCATCAACGCTCTCGGCGGCCTCCTGCCCGCGAGCGGTACAGGCACACGCATCATTCTCGAACCCGAACCGCATCCCTTCTTCGGCGCAGGGCCGGACAAAAACGGCGACGGTAAACCCGATTATCTCGGCGCGCAGACCACCGTCTCACGTTGGTTCGCCGACAAAGTTTTGAACAACGCCGGACGCGACCGCACGCAGCGCACCGCCTTCACGCACGACCACTTCGGCCCTTCGACGCATCAACAGGTCGGCCTCTACGCCGGACTTGTCATTGAGCCGGAGGGTTCCACGTGGCGCGATTCGGAGACGGGCGTCATCTTCGGCACGCGTGACGACGGCGGCCCGACCAGTTGGAAGGCCGACATTCTCACCGCCAACGAAGCCAACAGCTACCGCGAATTCCTCATCGAGTTTGCGGACTTCCAGCACGCCTACAAGCAGGGCGGCGGCATCGACGCCAACGGTCGTCCCAAAGCCGACCCCGAAGACGCCATCAACCCGCCCGCTAAAGAAGAAGCCGGGCTTCCCAAGCTCTTGCAGAAGATGAACGAGTGTCCCGGCAGCACAGCCACGAAGCCGCTTGTGCCGCCGTGTCCCGAAGCCATCTCGGCGGCTGACGTGGGCACGATGGTCGTCAACTATCGCAACGAGCCAGTCGCGCTTCGCATCCGCGACAACACCACCAACACGCAAGCTCCCGGCAACGCCGGCGATTTGTCCTTCGTCTATCGCTCGGACATCGACCGCGCCGATAATCGCTTCGATACGCAGCCGCTCATCTATCCGGCCTTGTCGAAAGACGTGAAACCCGGCGACCCGTACACGCCCATCTTGCGCGCCTACGCCGACGACAAAGTGCAAATCCGCGTCCTCGTCGGGGCACACGAAGAGGGACACAACTTCAGCGTCAACGGCATCAAGTGGTTGTTTGAACCGGGCGTCACGCCGGAGTTCGCTACTGGCAACAACAGCGGTTTCCGCAATTCGCAGATGATGGGCATCAGCGAGCACTTCGAGTTCGTCGTGCCTCGTCTGCCGCATCACGTCAACGGCTCGTTCGCGGATTATCTCTACCGGACGGGCGTCGCCGTAGACGACCAGTGGAACGGCCTCTGGGGACTCCTGCGCGCCTACGGCAACACGCGCACCGACTTGCAGAACCTGCCTAACAACGAGACAGGCCACTCGCCTGCCATCACCAACGTCGCCGACTGGGACGGCGCATGTCCGAAAGACGCGGCTCTCAACAAGGCGCGCAACTTCGACATCACGGCCAAACTCGCGCGCGACATCCTGCCGCAAGGCACGCTCGTCTACAACAAACGCACCAATCAGGGCGGGCAACTCCACGACCCGACCGCGATAATGTACGTCAAGACGAGCGACCTCGACGCCAACGGCATGCTTAAACCGACCGTGCCCGTCGAACCTCTCATCCTGCGCGCCAAAGCGGGCGAGTGCATCAAGCTCACGCTCCGCAACGGTCTGCCCGACGGCTCGCCGCCCGACCTCAACGGCTTCAACACGATGCCGATGATTGTCGATAACTTCAACGCCAACGACGTGAATCCTTCGAGCCACGTCGGTCTTCACCCGCAACTCGTCTTCTATGACGTAACCCGCAGCGACGGCATGAATGTCGGCTTTAACCCGACGCAGACCGTCTCGACCACCAGCGCGGCCAAGACCTATCAGTGGTACGCGGGCGAGATGCAAATCAGCGCGACGGGCATCGGCTCAGGCGTGCCCATCGAATTCGGCGCGACCAATCTGATGTCGTCCGACCCGATTAAACACTCGAACAAGGGAGCCATCGGCGCTCTCATCATCGAGCCGGAGACGGCGACGTGGGTCACCGACGCAGACTCGCGCGCACAGGCCGACGTAACCGTCACGACAACCAGTTCGACCGGAGTCGTGACCACGACGACCTTCCGCGAGTTCGTGCTTCTCTTCCAGAACGACATCAACATGCGTCGCGGCACAGTCGCCAACGCCTGCACGCCCTCGCCGTGCGTCGCAGCGAACGGCACCGCCGTTCCCAACACCGCCCAAGCCGAAGACCCTGAAGACTCCGGCCAGAAGGCGCTCAACTACCGCACCGAACCGCTCTGGAAACGCATGGGCTTCGAGCCGAATACGCCTCTAGAGCAGACGCGCGAGGTCATCTTTACCAACGCGCTCCACAACTCACAGGTCGGCGGCGACCCCGTTACGCCCGTCTTCACGGCGGCGGCAGGCGAGGCCGTCCGCATCCGCGTGCTGCATCCCGGCGGCCACGCACGCAACAACGTCTTCGTCCTCCACGGACACATCTGGGAGGAAGAACCTTACAGGGATAACTCGACCGAGTTGGGCACGAATTCCGTCTCCGAATGGAAAGGCGCGCAACAGGGACACGGCCCCTCGAACCACTTCGACGTTCTGCTCAAGAACGGCGCGGGCGGCAAGTACAGGGTCGTCGGCGACTATCTCTACCGCGACCACGCATCCTTCGGCTTCGACGGAGGCTTGTGGGGTATCTTCCGCGTGCAGTAAACAACGCACGCAGACTGTTTCAGTCAACCCAACGAAAGAAAAGGCGTCAGGAAATTTCCTGACGCCTTTTCTTTCTCACTGGTTCATTGTTTCAATCTTCGGCGGGGCGCGTGCCCGGAGGAACCCCGCGCACGCTCGATTGATTAACGACTCGTACTTTCAAGTCGTCCAGCACGCGTACCTGACAGGAGAGACGGACGTTTTCCGCGAGTCCCGTCTCCGACGCGAGACGGTTGCGTTCGAGTTCGCCCATCTCGCCGGGGTCGCCCGCCAGTACTTCGACGCGGCACGTCGTACATTTGGCGACGCCGCCGCAACGATGAAGAATATCTATTCCGGCATCTTCAATCGCCAGCACAAGTTTGCGTCCTTCTTCGGCGTCGAAAGCCTTCGCGCCTTCCACGGTTTCGGCTTCAATCCTCGACATGATTCGGTTGTTCCCCAAGATTCAAAATGTTAGAGCGATGATTTTGCGTCTGAGTCTACACCAAAAAATAACGACGCGGTACGCTCAAGCAGCATGCCCGCGCAAGTTTCTCTCTCACGAAAGAAAACTGCCGGGGCCGCGCCCGCCGTGTCCGCGCCGTTCGCTAAACTCTCCTGAGCGACCCGCGCCGTTTACGCCGTGAACGAAGAACCGCAACCGCAGCCGCCCGTCGCGTTCGGGTTGGTGAACGTGAAGCCCGAACCCATGACGTTGGTCACGTAGTCGATTTTGACGCCGTTCAAATACTGCGCGCTGAACATATCGACGAAGAGACGCACGCCGTGCACGTCAATCAGGTGGTCGCCCTGACGCGATTCCTCTTCGATGTTCAGGCTGTACTGGAAACCGGAGCAACCGCCCGGCACCACGCGCACGCGCAAGCCCGCTGTCTCCGGCAAGCCCTCTTCGCTCGACATGAATTTCCTCACTTCCACCGCCGCCGCCTCCGTCAAATCGACCGTAAAGGTCGGAAGCGTGGTTGTCGTCGTGGTCGTGGTTTCCGTTGTTGTTGCTGACATCTCTTTATCCTCTCTACTGAATAATTTCTTGAATGTTAATTTTTAACTGACGACGGCTTATTGTCCATCGTCTGAACAACTAATCACCGCTCTATTCTACCCTACTTACCGTGCTTTACCCAAAACCACAAGCTCCGGCTTCATCGCCTCAATCGACACATGCCGCGCCACCTCTTCGGCCACACGCCTGAAAGCCTCGGCCTGCGGCGATTCAGGATGACTCACCACGACGGGCGTTCCACTGTCGCCGCCCTCGCGCACTTCCATCGACAGAGGCACCGCGCCGAGGAAGGCCACGCCGTACTTGTCCGCCAACTTCTGCCCGCCGCCCTCGCCGAAAATGTTGTAGCGGGTTCCGGTATCGGGCGCGACGAAGTAGCTCATGTTTTCGACGATGCCGAGAATCGGCACCGCCACCGTCTCAAACATCCTGAGCGCACGCCGCACGTCTGCGACCGCCACTTCCTGCGGCGTCGTCACCATCACCGCGCCCTGCACGGGTACGAGTTGTGCCAGACTCAACTGCACATCGCCCGTCCCCGGCGGCATGTCAACGACCAGATAATCCAATTCGCCCCACTTCACATCCTGCAAAAACTGCCTAACAAGTCCGTGCAAAATCGGCCCGCGCACAATCATCGGCTCGTCGCCCGGCCTCAACACCGCCATCGACATCAGACGCACGCCGTGCGCTTCCAGCGGAATCAACTTGTTGCCGTCAATCTCCGGTTTCAGATGACCGACGCCGAGCATCAGAGGCACGTTCGGCCCGTACACGTCGGCGTCCATCAGACCGACCGACGCGCCCGTCTGCGCCAACGCCACGGCCAAGTTGACCGCCACCGTCGATTTACCCACGCCGCCCTTGCCCGACGAGACGGCGATGATATTTCGCACGCCCGGAACCGTCACCTTCTCGCCCAAGCCCCGTCCCTTCGGCACTTCCGCATCCATCGTCACCTTGACCGATGCGACATCCGGCAACGCTCCGACGAGTTCGCGCGCCGCCGTCTCCATCTGTTCTTTGACGGGACAGGCCGGGGTCGTCAACACGATGCGAAACGACACGTCGCCGCCCGCAATCCGTAAATCTTTGATAAAGCCGAGCGTCACGATGTCCTTGTGTAAATCAGGGTCTTCGATGCGCCGCAAGGCATTGAGCACGTCTGCCTCAGTCACTTGTGTCATAAATAAATTCCGTCAATCGTCAATCGAATTTCCACAACTATCTTTGATGAGTTTTCCGCGCGATTCGTTTGATAAATCTCGACTTGGAGTTTAATCAACCCGCCTTCAAAGCACAACGCACGACGCGCCCCGCCAATCTCCGTCGCCGCGCGCCGACCGAGTTTCACGCCCGTCTTGGTTCGTCCAAAACGGCGGCGTTGCGGTAAGATGAGCCTGATTCAAATCGACGCCGACGGGAACAAAAGAGCACCATGAGCGAAGAATTGACGGGCAAGGTTGCCATCGTAACTGGCGCGACTTCGGGCATCGGGCGCGCGACCGCGCTCCGTTTTGCCGACGCAGGAGCACGCGCCGTCGCGCTCGTCGGACGCGACCGTGAGACTCTCTCGGCGGTCGCCGAAGAAATCCGTACGCGTGGCGCAGAACCTCTCGCCATCGACGCCGATGTCACGTCGGAGGCAGATGCGCGCCGCGTGGTCGAAGCGACGCTCGAACGCTTTTCCGCGCTCGACGTGCTCGTCAATGCGGCGGGCGTGCTCACAAACGGAACGATTGAAACCACCACGCTCGCTGACTGGGATGCGATGTTCGACGTGAATCTGCGCGCCGTCTTTCATCTCATGCAACTCGCCGTCCCGCACCTCGAAGCGACGCGCGGCAACATCGTCAACGTGTCGAGCGTCACGGGCTTGCGCGCCTTCCCCGGCGTGCTGGCCTATTGCGTCTCGAAGGCGGGAGTTGACCAGTTGACGCGTTGTGCCGCGCTCGAACTCGCGGCCAAAGGCGTCCGCGTCAACGCCGTCAATCCCGGCGTCGTCCGCACCGAGATACACCGTCGCGGCGGCATGGGCGATGACGCCTACACAGACTTCCTCGAACATTCACGGCAGACGCACCCGCTCGGTCGCGTCGGCGATGCCAGTGAAGTCGCTGAACTCATTCTCTTCCTCGCTTCCGAACGCGCCGCATGGATTACCGGCGCAACCTACTCCATCGACGGTGGACGCGCCCAGACCTGTGCACGATGAAAAACAGTAGTCAGAAGCCAGTAGCCCGTAGAAAACAGTCAGGATGCGATTGTTGAGAGAAATGCTGAAGAAGCGTCGGGCGCAAGTTCTTCATGCTGACTACTGACTACTGGCTTCTGACTACTGTTTTCGGATTGACGCGGGGCGTGTTTATTGAGCATGATTCTGATGTCGGTCTTGGAGGAATTCAATGAGTTATCCCCTAAATGATGCTGAAAATCCGGCGAGAGAATTAAGAGTGGTGCGCGCGGCGTGTCCGCACGATTGCCCCGATACGTGTGCGATGCTGGTGACGGTTTCGGAAGACGGGCGGACGGCGTTGCGCGTCGCGGGCGACCCCAATCATCCCTTCACGCGCGGCACGCTCTGCACCAAAGTCGCCAACTACGAACAACGCACGCACAGCCCCGAACGCATCCAGACACCGCTCCGGCGCGTCGGCGCGAAAGGCGAGGGACGTTTCGTCCGCATCAGTTGGGACGAGGCGCTCGACGAAATCGCCGCGCGTTATCGGCAACTCGCGGAGTCGCCGGAAGGCGCGCAGACGATTCTGCCATACAGCTATAGCGGCACGCTCGGACTCGTCCACAACGATTCGATGGACAGGCGTTTCTTTCATCGTCTCGGCGCGTCGCTGCTCGACCGCACCATCTGCGCGACCGCAGGCGCTGCCGGTTACACGGCGACCATCGGCGCACGCATCGGCACCGACCCCGAACGTTTCAGCGAGGCGCGTCTCATCCTGCTCTGGGGCACGAACACGATAACGAGCAACGTCCATCTCTGGCCGCTCATTTTGGAAGCGAAGAAGCAGGGCGCACGCGTCGTCGCTATCGACCCGCGACGGACGCGCACCGCAGACCAGTGCGACGAACACATCGCGCTTCTCCCCGGCACCGACGCCGCGCTCGCACTCGGCATGATGCACGTCATCTTCGCCGAAGGACTCGAAGACCGCGATTATCTCGCGCGCCACACGCTCGGCGAACAAGACCTACGTCGCCGCGCCAGCGAATACTCGCCCGCACGCGTCGCGGAGATTTGCGGCATCGAATCGGAAACCGTCGTGCGTCTCGCGCGCATCTACGCGACGACGCGACCCGCCGTGATTCGCATGAACTACGGCATGCAGCGACACGCGGGCGGCGGCACGGGCGTCCGCACCGTCGCCTGTCTTCCGGCGGTCGTCGGCGCGTGGCGCGATGCGGCGGGCGGCGCGTTGTTGTCTACGAGCAGCATGTTTCCCGTCAACATGGACGCGCTGCATCGTCCAGACCTGATACCGACGCCGCGACCGCGCACCATCAACATGTCGCAACTCGGCGACGCGCTCACCACGACGGACAATCCGCCCGTGCGTGCGCTCTACGTCTACAATTCCAATCCGGCAGCCGTCGCGCCCGAACAGTCGAAGGTACTGGCCGGACTCCGCCGCGAAGATTTGTTCACCGTCGTCCACGAACTCTTTCTCACAGACACCACCGACTACGCAGACATCGTGCTTCCGGCGACGACGCAACTCGAACACTTCGACATCCACAAGTCTTACGGCCATTTCTATCTCGTCATCAACGAGCCTGCCATTCCACCCCTCCACGAAGCCAAGCCGAACGCGGAAGTCTTTCGTCTGCTCGCGGCGCGCATGGGCTTCGAGGACGAGTGTTTTCAAGATTCGGACGAGGAGATTGCGCGTCAGGCCATCTCGACCGACCATCCCGCGCTCGGCGGCATCACGCTTGAAGCCCTGCGCGAAAAGGGCTGGATGCGACTGAACTTGCCCGAACAATATGCGCCGTTTGCCGAAGGAGGCTTCCCGACCGCTTCCGGCAAGTGCGAGTTTTATTCCGCGACGTTGGAGGCGGAAGGATTGCCGGGCGTGCCTGATTTCGTGCCGCCGCGCGAATCGCGTGCGAGCGCGCCCGCACTCGCTGCACGTTACCCGCTCGCGCTCATCAGTCCCGCCTCGCATGCTTTTCTCAATTCGAGTTTCGCCAATCTCCCCAAACACCTGCGGCAAGAGAAACGACCCTTCATCGAGATTCACCCGACGGACGCCGCCACGCGTCGCATCGCCGACGGCGACACCGTGCGCGTCTTCAACACGCGCGGTGCATGCGAACTGACCGCCTCCGTCACGACACGCGCGCGCGAAGGCGTCGTCGTCTGCCCTTCGGTCTGGTGGAACAAATTTTCGCCGGGGCAGACCAACATCAACCAGCTTTCGTCGCAGATGCTGACCGACATGGGCGGCGGCGCGACGTTCTACGACGTGCTGGTCGAAATCGAAAAGGCCGTTCAACAGTAAGAATGCGTTTCAAAATTTGCCACATGGGCACGGAGACACAGAGACAATTCAAATAAAATCTTGATGTTAATTCGCTCCGTGTCTCTGTGGCTAATTCCTAATTTTGAAATGGTTTCTAAGTCGAAAGGCCGTAGACGGCGAGCATTAAACCGACGCGTCGCTGCGCGCTTGCGTCGTTCACGCTTCGACTGAGGGCTCCGATTATACGTGTCTCGCTCGCTTCGCTTTCGTCTTCCGCTTTTGCCTTGACAGATGTGGCTCGCCTCCCTAATACATAGTGGGGCGGCTTTGAGTTGGAGGGTGGCATGAAAGCAGGGTTTTCAATCGTCCTCTGCTGCGCCCTCTGCGGCGTCTTGGTTGGTTGTTCGGGCGCGCATCGAGCAAGTTCCGGCGTCGAGGCGGCATCCGTGGTAGCGGCTTCCCAACCAAATCAAAACGCTCCGGTCGCGCAGCAGACGCTTGAGCCTACGCCCACGCCTCTGAGTGAGAAAGACTTGAAAGAGCGTGCGGAGATTCATCGGTTGATGCTGGCCGGAAACAATCAACACGACGGAGCGATTGCGCTGCAAACGTCGGGCGACATGAGTTCGGTTCCGCCGCTGCTCAAGGTGCTCGAAGACAATCCTCCCAAGCATGGCATGTTGCTGTGTACGTTTGAACACGCTGTGGTGGCTTTACGCAAAATAACGAAGCACGATGCCGGATTCGACTACGAGAGATGGAAGGCATGGTGGGAGCAGTACAGGAAAGAACATCCGCAGAACTAAACGCGCGTCGTTCATAGAAGCGTTGCGCGCAAGTCTGATTGATTGTTGGTCACACGCGTCGGCGGTCGCAATCGTTGTGCGTCGCTCGAAGCGCAGAAACTAAAATAGTAAATTTCGTTCACCGAAGATTCCATGAGAATGACAGACTACAAACCTAACATCTGCGCGCCGAGAGGTGCGCGACGCATCAACGTCGTGTTGTTGATGCTCGTTTCCTTCGTTCTGCCTGCGTCGTTGGTCGAGAGCGGCATCGTCGTCCGTGCACAGCAGAGGCGCGGCGGCGGGGCGCAGGCGAGGCCGGAGCGTGTCGTGCCGGAGCGTTTGGGCGTCGTTGCGCCGGAGACGCTTTTGCGTATCGTGCGCGCGGAAGACGAACGGCGTTGGGAGACGGGCGACCTCGGCGTGTTGCTCTCTGACCGCGTGGCGGCGGTGCGTCGGCGCGCGGCGTTGGCGGCGGGACGCATCGGAGATGAAGGCGCGGTCGTGCCGCTTGCGTCTCTCTTGTCGAAGGATGCGAGCGAGAGCGTGCGCGCGATGGCGGCCTTCGCACTCGGCGAGACGGAATCGGCGGCGGGCGCAGACGCTCTTGTGACAGCGATGCGGACAAGCAAATCGGGCGAAGTGCGCGCACGCGCCATCGAAGCATTAGGCAAGATTGCCGGGGCGTTGCCGCAGCGAGAACAGGCGCGTCGGCTAGAACTCGGCTCGATGATTCTTCAGACGCTCAGCGGCGAGCAGCAACAACCGCGACCCGACCGTGGCGTCATCATGATGGGATTGACGGCGGCTCTGCGTGCGCGTCCTGAGAACGCGGGGCAGACCGTCGCGCGCTCTCTCGCTTCAACCGACGCACGCGTCCGCGCCGATGCCGCCAACACACTGGCGCGTCTGCGCGCCACAGATGCCAATGAGCAGTTGCGTACGCTTCTCACGAACGACACGGATGCCGTCGTGCGTGCCAATGCCGCACGCGCGCTCGGCGCGTCTGAAGACGCCGCTTCCTTCGACGCGCTCGCCGCGCGTGCCACGTCGGACACGGACGAACGCGTCCGCGTGAGTGCCATTCGTGCGCTCGCCTCGCTCAAGGATGCGCGTGCCTCCGCGTCGCTCTTGGAGCGCGGCAAGTTGTTGTTGGCGGCTCATCGTGATGCCAAAACGAAGGGCACGGCGCGTCCCTCGCAAGTCAACGAACTACTCGAAATCGCGACGGCGCTCGGACGCGTGCTCGCCAACACGAACGACGAGACGGCTCTCGCATGGTTGCGCGAATTTCGCGACGCCGAAGAATACGGTGCGCCGGAAGTAGAGATGGCGTTCGCACGCATCGCGCCCGCGCAATACTTGCGCGAACGCCCCTTCAACAAGCTCTCAGGCCGCAGTGCCGCTTCCTTCGGCGGTCGCGGCGATACGCCTCTGCGTTGGCAGGGCGTCGCCAGCATCGCCCAGGGACTCGGCGAAGTGGCCGCCGTGACGAGCGAGCGCGGCGGCAACAGCGCCATAAGTTTGCAGGCCGACGCGCAGATAATTATCCGCGCCATGCTCAACGACCCGAACACGCCCGCGCTCGCCATGCCCGACGTATTGCGCGCCGTCGCCGCCTCCAAGTCGCCGGACATGACCGACGTGATGATTGGCAAACTAACTGCCGAAGACGTGATTGTGCGCGCGACCGCAGCCGAACTGCTCGGCGAATCCGCGCCCGACCCCGTTATCATCCGCGCGCTCGTCGATGCGCTGCCGAAGGCTTTTGAAGATAAGCAACTCAACGATGCTGCGCTCGCCATTCTCGACGCGCTTGCCAAACAGAAGGGCAGCCAAGCCTTCGACGCCATCAAGACCGCGCTCGCCGTGCCCGACCATCTGGTGCGTCGCCGCGCCATCGCACTTCTCAGAGACAACCAGTTGGTCGGCGATTCGCAAGCCGCGCAGACAGTAGCAACGCTCAACAAACCCGCCGACTACACACGCGCGCTCGCACGCGTCGGTCGTCGCGTCCACGCACAGGTCTTGACCGACAAGGGACGTTTCACGATTGAATTTGTGCCGGATGATGCGCCGCTCACGGTCGATAATTTCATCCAACTGGCAAACAAAAAATTCTTCGACGGCATCGTGTTTCATCGCGTCGTGCCAAACTTCGTCGTGCAGGGCGGCGACCCGCGCGGCGACGGCAACGGCGGCCCCGGTCATCAGATTCGTTGCGAGATAAATCAAGTGCCTTACGCGCGCGGCGCGGTCGGCATGGCTCTCTCCGGCAAAGACACGGGCGGCTCGCAGTGGTTCGTCACGCATTCGCCGCAACCACACTTGGACGGCGGCTACACGGTCTTCGGTCGCGTCGTCGAAGGCATGGACGTGGTTGACCGCATCGCACGCGGCGACCGCATTCGCAGCATCCAGATTGTCGAGAACGCGCGCCCCGTCGCTCCTGGCAACCGGACGAACACCCCACGCGCTAACGGCAGAACGAGAAATGGAACGCCGAGAACTTGAAGCGTAAAGACAGACACACGACGGGGCGGCGAGCGACGGAGCGGGAAGCAACTCTTGCGCTCGCCCTCCTCTGCGTCGCGTGTCTCGCCGCTGCCACCGCCCCGCTCGCTTCTTCGACAACCTCCGCACGACAACAACGAGAAGGCGCAAGCACGTCGCCCGCACAGAGCACCAAAGCCGACAGCCAAACCGACCGAAACGTCAAAGCCGAACGCACGCGTTATCGTCTCCACTTCAAGTTGAACTTTGAGGCGCGTTCGTTTACGGGAACCGAGCACCTCCGTTGGGTCAACACTGACAATCGCCCGACATCCGTCCTTTATTTTCATCTCTACCCAAATCATCGCAGCGACAACGGCGGGCGCTCCATCCCCAACGCCAACGGCAGCCTCCCGCCAAACGCGTCGGCCAACCCCGCAAACTCAACCACGGGCGCAAGCACCACGACCGCCGCCCACACCAACACCGATGCACCTTCAACCGCCGACGAACCGCGTCTGGAAGTGACGGAAGTGCGCGGCGTCGCCAGCGGACAACCGCTCACCTTCTCCCTCGAACAGGGCACGACGTTGCGCGTGCAGTTGCGTGAATCGGTGGCGGCGGGTGCGTCCGCCGAGATTGAACTCGCCTTTCGCGGCACGGTTCCCGAAATCGGCGCGGACGAGACGAGCCTTTCGGCGCACGTCATCCAACAGGTCGGGGCGGCCTTGCGCGACACGCGCGAATGGCGACGGGCGCGCGACGTGAATTTTTATTCGCGCGGGACGATGCTGCTCGGCACGCCCTACCCTTTGCTCGCCGTGCGCGAGGGCGACGGCTGGCAACGCAAGGTCGAAGCGAGCGTCGGCGATTTGGTGCATGCCGAGGTTGCCGATTACGACGTGTCGATTGAAACGTCTGCGGGCACGGGTCTCTTTACGTCGGGCGACGCGGCGGGCAGTAGTAGTAGCAGCGTCGGCGTCGATGAGCGGAGCAGAAGCGAAACTGTCGTCCGTCGCTTCGCGGGCGAGAACCTACGCAACTTCGCCATCGTCGCCGGACAATCGTTGCGGATGACGGAGCGCGTGGTTTCGGGCGTCCGTGTGCGCTCCGTGTATTCAACGGAGCATGAGGCGGTCGGACGACGCGTGCTCGGCATCGCGGCGGAATCGGTGCGCGTCTTCGCGGCGCGTTTCGGCGAATTGCCGTTCAAGGTTGTGACGGTGGCGGAAGCGCCGCTCGTCGCGGGTCTGGGGAGCGTGGAGTTTGCCGGAATGGGCGCGATTGCGAGTGCGTTCTACGTTGATTTCGATGCGCCCGCCACGCGCAATCTGCCCGAAATCGTGCGCGAACAACGCGCGTCGCTCGAAGATAGTCTTGAGTTTGCCGTGGCGCACATCGTCGCGCATCAGTGGTGGGGCGCGAGCGTCGGCAACGACCCCGAACGCCTGCCCGTGCTCGACGAGGCGTTGGCGCATTGGTCTGCGCTGCACTATTACACGGAGACGCACGGCGCGGCGCGTGCCGAGCAGGTGCTCGACGACCAACTGCGCGGCGTCTATCAAATCTACCGGACGTTCGGCGGCGAAGACATGCAGGCGGACAGGGCTGCGCGCGAATATCGTAATTCGTTTCAGTATGCCGCCGTGGTTTCTAGCAAGGGTGCGCTGATGTTCAACGCGCTCCGCAAACTGATGGGCGACGAGCGTTTCTGGACGGCGCTCCGTCGTTACCACGACGCCAACCGTTTCGAGATTGCCGGCATGGACGACCTCGAAGCGGCTTTCGTCGCGGAGGTTCCCGTCAGCGAACGACGCGCCGTGACGCGTACCTTCAATCGTTGGCTCTCAGAGAAACACGGCGATGAAGATGTTGCGCCGCCCAACCCCCAACTCGCCGCTGCGCTCGGCATCACTACCGAACAGAACGGCGCACGCGACCGTAATGCTTTTTCACGCCTCGGTCGCTTCTTCTGGCGACAGATGACGCGCATACGTTGAACCAATGAACGAACCAAAAACAGAATCGAAGACACGACGTGCGGATGTGTTGCCCGACGGCAACGTGCGCGCCGCTGCCCCGTTGACCACGAAGCGGCAGCCGTCGAAGATTGAAATCGAAGAGAGCCTCGACCAGTTGAGCCGTTGGATGGACGGCCTTTTCCGCATCCCCGGCACGGGTTGGCGCATCGGCCTCGACGCCATCGTCGGCCTCATTCCCGGCATCGGCGACACGGCCACCACCATCGTTTCCTTCTACATCCTCGCCGCCGGAGTCCGCTATCGCGTGCCCAAAATCACGCTCCTGCGGATGGGTCTCAATCTCGGTCTCGATTACGTCTTCGGCGCGGTTCCCATCATCGGCGACCTCTTTGACGCGGCGTGGAAATCGAACCAGCGCAACGTCGCGCTCATACGCGAACGCGCCACCGCTTCGCCCGCCGAAAAGCAACAGGGCAGGCTCGGCGATTGGCTCTTTCTCGGCATCATCCTGCTCGTCCTGCTGCTGCTTCTCGTCGGCTCCATCGTCGTCGCGTGGTACATCCTTCTCTTCGCTGCCCGACATCTTCCGTCGATTTTTTGACGCACGGAAGCGAAGACTCCGAAAACCACTTCCCACGCAAAACTAAAAGAGGCGACCGATTCGACGGTTCGCCTCTTTTAGTTTTGCTGCGCTGTTAAAGATTTGCCGGACGCCTTACGCGGATGTTTTTTGTTGCGTGGAGGAGGCGGCGGCGAGCACGCGTTCAAGCGCGGGCGTAATCATGTTGAGGCCGCGTTCGCCTGCGGCGAAGCAACGGAGTTTGCCTTCCGCGTCGAAGAGATAATAGGCGGGCACGTAGCCGTGCTCGTTCTGAAAGGCGTCGCGGAGTTTGTGTTGATTATCGACGGCGCAGGGTTCTGTGATTTGGTAGCAAGAGACGGCTTCGCGCACGGCCTCTGCATCCGTATCCGACTCATGGCGCGGCATGTGGACGGCAATCACGCAGAGGCCATCGGCCTCGCGTCGGTCGCGCCACTCGGCGACGCGCGGCATGTTCTCTTTGCAAATCCCGCAACTGACCGACCAGAAGTGGATGAGCGTCGGATGCCCTTTGGCGCGCATCTCCGCGTTGGCACCCGTCGCGTTCAACCATTCCGTCGCCCCTTCAAGCGTCGGCATCTCCGTCCCGATTCTCATCGGCATAGCTCGTACCTCGTCCGTCGTGAGTCGCCAATCGTGAATCGTCTTGTCTCTCTACATACGATTCACGATTGACGATTTACGCCTCTAGGCTTTGATTGTTTCCTGCCCCGGTCGCCATTCAGCCTGACAGAGGCCACCTGTCTGCAACGCCTGAATCACACGCAACGTCTCCTCCGCCGAACGACCGACGTTGAGGTCGTGCACGACCTTGTAACGCAAGACGCCTTCGGGGTCGATGACGAACAGGCCGCGCAACGCCACGCCTTTGTCTTCGATGAGCACGCCATAGTCGCGCGACACCTTCTTCGTAATGTCAGCCGCGAGCGGATAACGCAAGCCCTCGACGCCGTTTTTGTCGCGCGGCGTTTGGAGCCATGCGCGATGCGAGAAGACAGAATCGGTCGAGACACCGATAATCTCCGCGCCGATGCCGAGGAAATCGTCGTAGCGGTCGCTGAACGTGGTCAACTCCGTCGGGCAGACGAAAGTGAAATCCAGCGGGTAGAACAAAAGCACCAGCCATTGACCACGATAATCCGAGAGCTTAACGTCCTGGTCGAGTTTCTCAATGTCTTTGGTCGAAGGCATATTGAAATCGGGCGCGGTTTGCCCGACCATCGCTTTATCAACTGCTGTCTCTGCCATAATTTCTCCTAAGTAGAATTTTGAATTTCAAACAACTGCGCCGACACGCGCCGCGCACCCTTCGTAAAGAGTTGGCGAGCCTGACAAAAAAGAGGCTCAGGATTCCGCCTTGTCTGTGCTGCACCCGACGCACAAACCCAGAAGCGTCAGGTGAATCGACTCCGGTTTGAAGTGCGAACGACGCGCCGCCGCGCGCATCAAATCCACCGTCGCCGGCAGGTCGAAATCCACAAGCTTGCCGCAACTGGTGCAGATGGCATGGTCGTGGCGCGCGGTTTCGCGGTCGTAGCGGCTCGCGCCGTTCCCGAACGAGACTTCGCCAATCAAGCCCGCGTCTTTCAAATAACGCAGCGAGTTGTAGACGGTCGCAAAACTGATGGTCGGCAAAAGCCGCCGCGCCGCCTCGAAAATTTCGTTGGCCGTCAGGTGCTCTTCGCTGCCGCTCACGACCCGCAGCACCACTTCGCGCTGCGGTGTCAGCCCCTGCCGAACGCCACCCTGCTCTGGCTTGTCCTGAATCATGATTTTTAAGTGGATTTAGAATAATTCTAAACTGCGGATTTGTCAAGAGGTCGATTTTTCGTTGATTTCATGCCCGACATAGAGTAGAGAACATTCGGCCTCGAGCCTCACCTCAAGTTCCCATGACACCGTTAAAAGGAGATAAGAAATGATCGGACGCAAAAGTCTCACGAAAAGCACTCTCGCGCTCTCCGTTTTGCTGTTGGTGCTTCTGGCCTCGCCAGCAGAGGCAAAAGTGACTCGCTATCTGACGGGTAATGCGGCGGATGTCAATCCGTTGCTGGCTGGCCCGGCGCATGATTTCGGCGGCGGCGGGACGGATGTGGATGCAGCGTTGCAATGGATTATCGACCAGGTGAGAGGTTGTACGAGTTGCAGCACGAAGGTTGATGTCGTCATTCTTCGTTCGAGCGGCTCGAACGGATACAACGATTACATCTACGCGATGAACGGGGTCGATTCGGTCGAAACCCTCGTCATCACGGCGGCGCGCGATTCAAATACCAGCGCCGTCGAAACCACTGTGAGGAATGCGGAAGTGGTCTTCTTCGCGGGCGGCGACCAGTGCGACTACGTGCGAAACTTTAAGGGGACGAGAGTCGAGACGGCGGTGGAATCGGTCTACGCGCGCGGCGGCGGCGTCGGCGGCACCAGCGCGGGTCTTGCCATTCAAGGTGAATTCACCTACGACGGGTGTACGGGCAGCGTCACGTCGAGTCAGGCGCTTTTGAATCCCTATCATCGCGACATCAGTTTCACATACGATTTCTTCAACTGGGCGAACATGCAGGATGTCGTTACAGATTCGCACCTGGTTGTGCGCGACCGCATGGGACGGACGATGGCTTTCATCGCGCGGCAGATTCGAGACGGCAAGGCGTCGAGCGCGCTCGGCATGGCCGTGAATGAAGCGACCTCGGTGGTGGTTGATAAAAACGGACTGGCGCGTGTCTTCGGAGCAGGCCCCGCGTATTTCGTTCTCGGCGACCACTTCCCCGAAGTCTGCGAAGCGGGCACGCCTCTCACTTACTCAAACTACAAAATCTGGAAAGTCGCCACCAACGGAACCTTCGACCTCCAAAACAGACCGACCAGCGGTTACTATCTCATCAGCGTCAACAACGGCCAACTCAGCGGCGACCCATACTAGAGCGAAGGTCAGAGGCTAGAGGTTAGTTAAGAAAAAGACTAATTCTAACTTACCTCTGACCTCTAGCCTCTGACCTCTGCTTTCAAAGTTTCGGATGCTGTGCGACGAAACGGACGAGGGCATCGACGTAAGAGGGAAAGGGCGGGCAACCGAGGTCGTGTGGTTCGAGGAGGGTTTGCGCGCGGGTGATGTCGTAGGTTTGTTTAGTGAAAAAATAGGGAACGCCGACGCGCGGTAGTCCGGTCAGTTTTTCGGAGATGGGGATGTCGAGTGTGGCGCGGACGAGGGGCGCCGGGATGGTCAGGTGCGAAGTGTGCGCGACGAGAGCGCGCGCGATGGCATCGAAGAGTTCGTGTGTGGTAAGCGGCGCGGGGTCGGCGAGTTGGAGGGTTGCGCCGACAGCCCTGTCGTCCTTCGCTAACGCCGCTATCGCTTCGACGACGAAATCAACGGGCACGACGTTGAGACGCACGTCGCGGTTGCCGATGTTGGCGAACGACAAGAGTCGCGGATGGATACGCAGGTAGTTAATCAGGTAATAGATGCCGTCGTACTTCGCCGTCTCGCCCGTCTGCGAATCGCCGCACACCACTGACGGACGATAAATCGTCACGGGCAACGTCGGCTTCAACGCCTCGACTTCTAACTCGGCGAGATATTTCGTCTCCTCGTAGTAGTTATGAAAGCCCGCATCGTGCCGCAGTTCGCTCTCAAGAATCCTGCCTGTTCGCAAGCCCGCGACGTAACAGGTCGAGACGTAGTTGTAACGGCGTAAGTTTTGAAGCGTCTGCGCGAACTGGTTGACGTGGCGCGTGCCTTCGACATTGACGCGCATGGCGAGTTCGCGCTCGACGCCTAAATCGTAGACGGCGGCGAGATGAAAGAGCGACGTTGTTTCGCGTCGCGCCAACTCCAAATCGTCGGGCGCAAGACCGAGTTCAGGCAGCGTGATGTCGCCCTCGACGACGCGGAAATTCTCGACAGGCACGCCCGTCGCGGCGGAAATACGCGTGATGTCCTCATGTGCACGCCGCACCAACTCCCCTTGCGGCAGCACCAGCAACACGAACCGCGCGCCGCCGTCCGACGCCAAACGTTCGACCAGCCGACCCGCGATGAAGCCGGGAAAGCCCGTCAGAAAAATCGTTTCGTCAGACGCCATTTCTGCACACATCAATTAAATCAGGATTCAGTTAATCGTCCGTCGTCGGCGCAGGCGAGTTCGACGAGCGTGCGGACGCCTGTGCCCGTGGAGCCTTTTGGGGCGTGTGGTTGCGGGTCGTCGTACCACGATGTGCCTGCGATGTCGAGATGCACCCAGGGCGTGTCGGCGGCAAACTTGCTGAGGAGGAGCGCGGCAGAAGTGGCGTCGGGGCGTCCGCCGTAGTTTTTGAAATCGGCGATGTCGCTCTCGATGCGTTTCTTGTAATCATCGCTGACGGGCATGCGCCAGATGGGTTCGCACGCGCGCTCAGCCGCCGCGCTGACGTTTGCCGCCCATGCGTCGTCGTTGCTGAAGAGACCTGTGCGGTGGTCGCCGAGCGCCACGATGATGGAGCCGGTGAGCGTCGCTAAATCGACGATGCGCGTCGCGCCGAGTTCGCGCGCATAGGCGATGCCGTCAACCAGTACGAGACGCCCTTCGGCATCCGTATCGACGACTTCGATGGTGTAGCCGCCGAGCGTTTTAACGATGTCGCCGGGTTTGATGCTGCGTCCCGACGGCATGTTTTCGGCGGACGGCACGATGGCGACGATGCGACGTGACGGTTTGAGTTGGGCGATAGCACGCAGCGCGCCGAGCGCCGCCGCGCCTCCGGCCATGTCGGATTTCATCTCGTACATGTCGAGGCCGTGTTTGATGGAGATGCCGCCCGTGTCGAACGTAATACCCTTGCCGATGAACGCCCAGAGTTCATCATCGTCGGTCGCGCCTTCCGGCTCATAGCGAACCACAATCAGAGCGGGTTCTTCATCCGACCCTTGCCCGACGCCCCACAAGCCGCCCATGCCCCGCGCACGTACTTCTTCCGCCGTGAGCGATTCAACGCGCAAACCGAATTCCGACGCCATCTCCGCGGCGCGTCGCGCAAATTCGCGCGGCGGCAAAGCACGCCCCGGCTCATCTGCGAGCGTGCGCGTCCAGTTGACCGCTTCGGCCACAATCCTCGCGCGTTCGGTCGCCGCCTTCAACTCATCGCTCGCCGTCGAAGCGGCGATGACGATGTTGAGACGTTCGACGATGTGCGACGGTTCATCGTGGTTCTGATAGAAGTCGCCGTCGTAGAGACCGAAAATCGCGCCCTCGACGATGGCTTGCACGACCGTCTCCGGTGACTCTCCGGCGATTTCCGGCAAGACGAAAAATAGACTCCTGACGCGATTCTCTCGCGCGGTGCGGAGAGCCATTCCAGCGGCGCGTCGGAGCGCGGCGCGGTTGCAATCGGCGTGCGCTCCGAGGCCGACGAGCAGCAACCCGTGCGTGCCCGACGCGCGTCCCGGCACACGCAGATACAACGCCGCATCGGCTTCGCCTTTGAACTCTCCATCGCTCAAGAGACGCGCGTACACGTCGCGCCACGGTGCGTTCCGGTCGTCTCCGTCGGCGTCGTGCGCGGGCGGGAGAAGATGTTGTTGCTGCTGCGACGACTCGTTGGCGAAGATGCAGAGGGCAATCGCATCATGCGTCGAGAGTGAAGGGTCTTCGTTGGTTATTTGGATGTCGAGTGTGTTTGGCTTATTCATGAAGATTCGGTTTGTCGGACGCGTGACGGGCATTGTCGGCGGCAAAGTCTGCTGCGTGCGGCGTTGGCGCGCGTCGTCTGCGCTGAGTATAATTCAGCTTCAACGATTCAGCCTAACTCTCCCTCTGGTCAAGAAATTTTCATAATTCTACATGGAGGCAATTTTTAACTGATGACTTTTTCTCGCAGGTATTTGAATCGCGTCGTGCTCGCGTTGGCGTTCTGTTGCGCCGTGGGTCTGCCCGTCGGCGCGCAGACCGCGACGCCGACACCGTTGCCGACGCCGATGCCCGCGCGGACGATTCGCGTGACGCTCTTGCAGGTCAACGACGTGTATCAGATTGCGCCCGTCGATAGAGGCAAGCGGGGCGGACTGGCGCGTGTGGCCGCGATGCGTCGAAAGATTTTGCAGGAATCGCCGCACACGCTTTTCCTGCTCGGCGGCGACACGATTGCGCCGTCGGTCGCGTCGAGCATCTTCAAGGGGCGACAGATGATTGCGACGTGGAACGCGGCCGCGCTCGACTATGCCGTGCTCGGCAATCACGAATTCGATTTCGGCCCCGAAGTGTTGCGCGAGCGGATGAAGGAATCGCGTTTCGTGTGGCTCGGCGCAAACGTCTTCGACCGCAAGACCGGCAAGTCGTTCGCGGGGATGCCGCCCTTCATCGTGCGCGAATTCGAGGGCGTTAAAGTCGGCATATTCGGACTACTCACGACCGATACGGCGCGCGCTTCAAAGGCGGGCGAGGATGTCGAATTTCGCAACGCCTGCGAAACGGCGAAAGCGATTGTCCCGCAGATACGCGCGCGTGGCGCACACGTCGTCGTCGCGCTCACGCACCTGACGCTCAGCGACGACAAGGCGCTCGCACGTTGCGCGCCGATTGATGTCATCATCGGCGGCCACGAACACACCGTGCTGCAATCGCTCTCCGGTCGTACGCCGATTTTCAAGATGGGTTCGGACGCGCGCAATCTCGGTCGCATCGACTTGCAAATTTCCGCCACGACGGGCGCACTCGAAAGCGTCGATTGGGAGATTATTCCGGTGACGGATGAAGTTGTGGAAGCGCCGGATGTCGTGGCGGTAGTCAATCAATTTGAGAAACAACTGTCGGCGGAACTCGACAAGCCCGTCGGCACGACCAGCGTGGAACTCGACGCGCGGCAGAACACAAACCGCACGCGCGAGACTAATCTCGGCTCGTTTATCGCCGATGCTTATCGCAAATGGGCGGGCGCGGACGTGTCCATCATGAACGGCGGCTCGGTGCGCTCGAACACGACCTACGCGCCCGGCACGCTGACTAAACGCGACGTGCTTTCCATCCTGCCGTTTGAGAATCACATCGTTAAAGCAGAGGTGACGGGAGCGCAGATTCGCGCTGCGCTCGAACATGGTGTGGCTCGCATCGTCGAAGACAGGGAGGAGGGGCGTTTTCCGCAAGTCTCTGGCATGGAATTCACGTTCGACGGTCGTCGTCCGGCGGGCGGGCGCGTCGTCCGCGTCACGGTCGCAGGTCAACCGCTCGACGACAAGAAAACCTACACGCTCGCCACCAGCGCATACTTGCTCGGCGGCGGCGACGGCTATACGATGTTCCGCGATGCGCGCCCACTGATTGAACCCGAAGAGGGGCCGGTTGAGGCGACCGTCTTGATGGATGCCATCACCGCCGCCAAAGAAATCGCTCCCCGCACCGACGGGCGCATCAAGCGCGTCGATGAATAAGAACAGTAGCCAGTAGTCAGTAGAAGAACGATTGAATGTTTTTCAATTAGCTCTTAACAATTGAATCCGAAATGCATTTCTACTGTTTACTGACTAAAGCACGCGAAATGCTTTTATACTGGCTACTGACTGGTGTCTCCTGTCTACTGCTTTTATGTTTGAAGAGGATTTTTCCGACGACCGTTTCTCCGACAGCGCGCGGCGCGAGGCGATAGAACTGTTTAAGCGTGCCTATCAGGCGCAACTCGCCGACGACTACGAGGAAGCGATTGAGCTTTACCGTCGTTCCATCCACACCTACCCGACCGCCGAGGCGCACACGTTTCTCGGTTGGGTTTATAGTTTTCAAGACCGCTACCGCGAAGCCATCGAAGAGTGCCTCGAAGCCATCCGCATCGACGCGACGTTTGGCAATCCTTACAACGACATCGGCAGTTACCTCATCGCGCAGGGCGACATCTACGGCTCTGTCGTCTGGTTCAAACGCGCGCTTCAGGCTTCGCGTTACGAGTCGTATGCCTTCCCGCATTTCAATCTCGGACGCGTCTACGAAATGCGCGGGCGACTGCTCGACGCCGTGCGCCACTACGGCCTCGCGCTCGAACAACAATCCGATTTTGCACAGGCCGCCAAAGCCCTGCGACGTTTGCAGTCGCGCCTCAATTAGCGCCCCGACACGCTTACTTTAACCGTCCGCGTTAATGGTAAAAAACGATGTCGAACATTTTCAGCACCGTCGCACGACTTCTGCGCTTTCGCCTGACGCGTGAGGAGTTCGCGCAGTTTGACTACCGACATCTCCTCCTCGGACTGCTTTCGACATGGGTGGTCGGGATGGGGCGTTGGTGGGACGACCCCGGCGCGCACATGCTTCAACATCTCGGCGTCGGCTCGCTGATTTACATCTTTATTTTGTCGTTGATGTTGTGGCTCGTCGTCTTGCCGCTCAAACCTAAAGCATGGTCGTATGTCCACGTCCTGACCTTTGTCGCGCTCACCTCCCCGCCGGCCATCCTCTACGCCATTCCGGTCGAGAAATTTATGAGCCTCGATGCCGCGCGCATCTTGAACGTGCTGTTTCTGTGCGTTGTGGCGACGTGGCGCGTCGCGCTGCTCATCTTTTACCTCATACGCCACGCAGAACTACGTGCGGCGGCTCCGGTGGCCGCGTTTCTGCCGATAACGGCCATCGTCGTGAGTTTGACCGTCATGAATCTTGAGCGTGCAGCATACGTGTCGATGAGCGGAATGCGCGGCGAACCGACGGCGCACGACAGCAGCTACAGCATCCTGACACTGTTAACGATGCTGGCCGTGCTGCTTATCATCCCGCTTCTCATCCTGTATGTTGTCCTCATCGTCAAAGCACAGTTAGCGTCGGACGTGGCGGAATTGAATCTTGAGGAGCGTCAAATAAAATCGTAATCGCCGCCGGAACGGCGACGGGACGACGCGCCATGTCGTTTGGCAAGCAGAGGAATGACAGACGAGTGCGCCGTCGCGTGTCCCGTCTCGCCTGTGTTGTGTGGAGACGGAGATTGCGTTAAGAGGTTTCGTGTTGGGCGATGCCCTGTATGTTGTCTTTGATGGCGTCTTTGTCGATTTTCATCTTGCGGCGATTGGCATCAACGGCGACGTAGACGACTTCCGCCTCGGTGACGCGGATGCGCTCGGATGTGCCGCCGTAGCGTTCGGCTTCGACGATGACGCGGACGGTGATAGAGGTGGTGCCGATGCGTAGCGTCTCTGCGTAGAAGCTAACGAGGTCGCCGACGAAGACCGGCTCATGGAAGATGACTTCGCGCATCGCCACGGTCACGAAGCGTTCGATGCGTGTGCGTCGGTGCGCTTCGACCGCGCCCGCGATGTCGATGTAGCTGAGGATGATGCCGCCGAAGATGGTGCCTTGCGGATTGGTGTCGCGCGGCAGGAGCGTGATGCGGATGGCCGGGTCGCTGTAGGAGTCCATAGGGTTCGAGCCGACGCTTTGGGCGCGCCGTAGGATGAATCGACAGGAAGCGGCGCGCGGGCGTCTCAAACATCGGTCAAAGTTGCTGAAATCTTTGACGTGAGCATGAACGCCCGCGACGCGCCCTGTCAAGGCATGGGGCGCACGCCCGTCGAGTCTTCTTGCCGACGGCGGCTGGTTTCCCGCTTTTGGATGGACTCTTACGTTGAATATTCTTGTTTCGATTTACCACCAAACAACGCGCTGACCATCAAAGCCACGCCCGCCACGCCGAGGACGCCCGCCGTGCCAGTTTTGCCGAGCACCGAATAGAGGGCGTAGAGGATGACGTTGACGCGGCGCACGCCGCCTGATTGTTCCCAGTTGTCGAAGTAGTAGTAAGCGAAGATGGCTATGCCAATCAGACCCAGCCCGTAGAGGAACGACTGCCAGGGCGAATCCTGTTTCTCGTCGGAGTCGTCGGCGCGCGTGGCTCTGCTGTCGCGTCTGGAATATGTCTCGACGGGCGCTTCGTAGTAGTTGCCGCTCTGGTGTTGATTGAGTTCGGGTTTGACAGACTCCGGCAGCGGCTTGCTGCATCCTTTGCACTGGTTTTCGGGAGTTCTGAAACTGACCATCCCGCAGGCGGGACATTTAACTGAAGTCATTTCTGTTAGGCTCGACTTTCTGATTGACGACGGGATTTTGTTGGAGGATGAGTGGTGGAGGCGACGCGTGGGTCGCTCGTCTCGCGGAGGTTGATTTTCAAAAATTCAGGCGGAGATGCTGAAGATTCGTTCTTGAATTCGGGCTGTCAGTGGAATTTTTTCGCGTTGCGGGATGAATGGTCGGGATGCGTGGAGACGGTCAGGGTCGGCGTGCGACCCGTATTTCAAGATATTTGATTTGCCGTCGAACGGTCAAGAGTTTATTTCGGGCGGGCGTTTCGCTTGCCGAGGGCGGGCAAAAATCCCTGCGGAAATTGGCTTTTTATCTTGCTGCGGCGTACAACGGCGAATCCGCCTCGACACATCTAAACGCTTGCCGCAAATGGAGAAACCATCGAGAGACGCTTACTCGCTGGTGGTTGTTCGACGGTTTTCGCTTGTTCCGAAGACCCGGATGCTTTTGCCTTCTGGTCGTCGAAAGACGCGGGCGAAAGTTCTGACGCGTGCGTGCGGCATGTATAATCAAAGGCCGGAAGCCAAACAATTTACCGGAAAGTTGCTATGACAAATCTTCGTTTACGCCCACTCTTTATCGCTGCGTTGCTGGTTGTCTCGCTCGGCCTCTCCGCACTCGCCGCGAGCGCGCAGCAGACGCCGGGGCGCGCACGCTTCGACGTGACACACTACCGGATTGAAGCCGATTTGCGACCTGCGGAAAACTTCCTCAACGCCGTCGGCGACGTGACCTTCACGCCTCTCGACGCGACGCGCTCGGTGGTCTTCGAGTTGAATGGCTCGCTCAAAGTCGAAAGCATCGAACGCGACGGGCGACCGCTCACCAATTTCGTGCAGGACGCGGCGGGCTACGAAAGTTTCGGGCCGAGCGTGCGCGTGGATTTGGGCGAAGTGGTTCCGGCGGGTCAGTCCGTGACGTTGCGCTTCCGTTGGGGCGGCGCGCTCGTCACGCCCGAAGGCGGGCCGCTTGCCACCAAACGCCTCGCCTACGTCGGCAACGAAGGCTCCTATCTAATGTATGCCGCGCGTTGGTTTCCGTTTCATGAGTACGCGGCTGACCGCGCCACCGCCGAAATCACCGTCAGCGCGCCCGCAGGTTTTGAAATCGCGGGCTATAGCGACGACACATCCACACAACCGACCAGCACCGCCGTCACCAACGCTCCCACTCCGCTCCGCATGGGCACCGCGACGACGACCAACAACGCCGCGCGGACGCCCGCCGGACGCGCCGCTCAGACAACGCGACCGACGACACCCGCGACGAATGCGCCGCTGGTGCTGCAAACTTCGGGCAACGCCGTCCGGCGCCGTTTCGTCTATCGTCAGCCCGCGCTCGTCGGCAACATCGCCGCCGGACGTTACATCACCAGAACTCTCAAATTCGGCGGCTACGACATTCAGTTTTTCGTCTTCCCCGGCAGCGAGGGACGCATCGACCACTACGGCGAACTCGTCGGCGACGCGCTTCGCTTCTACACGAAGCAATACGGCACGCCCGCCTTCGGTTCGCGTTTCGTCGTCGCGCAGATTGACGACCAGAGCCTCGACGCCTACGCCGCGCCCGGCATGCAGTTTCTCTCCGCGCGCTACTTCGACCCGACGCGCACCACCGGACTCGACGAACGCGTCCAACGCGAACTCGCCTTCCAGTGGTGGGGTCATACGGTCGGCCTCAAATCCTTCGACGATGTGTGGCTCTCGCAGGGGCTTGCCGAGTGGAGCGCCTACGCGTTGCGCGAAACCGCGCTCTCCGGCGGCACGCTCGAAGCCGCCCAACGCGACATGCAGGAACGCGCCTTGATGTTCGAGCAATCGGCCTCAATTATGCGCGCACCCTCCACGCTCGATGACCAATCGGCGGCCTATCAAGCCATCATCTACTACAAAGGGGCGATGGTCTTCCGCATGCTGCGCGAGACGATTGGCAACGAAAAGTTTGACAACTTGCTGCGTCGCTTGCTCAGCCAGTATCGCGGCAAAAATGTCTCGATTGACGAATTCGAGACGCTCGCCAACGGCGTCGCCGAAGACAGCCTGCGTTACTTCTTCGCGCGTTGGGTCGAAGGCACGGGCGTTCCCGAATTCTCCTCCGACTACCAGATTATTCGCACGCGCGCGGGCAAGTTCCGCGCACGCGGAACCATCAAGCAGAACTTCGACAACCTGCGTATGCCCGTCGAAGTCAGCCTGCGCGCAGAGGGCGACGACCAGACCACGACCATCTTCGTGCAGGACAAGAGCGAGGATTTCGATTTTGAATCCAACGGCAAGCCGCTCGAAGTCATCATCGACCCTAACTACAAAATCCTCCGCACCTCGGAGGACTTGCGTATCGCCGTCGTCGCGCGTCGCGGTCTCGAACTCTTCCGAGAGGGTCAGTATTTGGAAGCGCAACGCCAACTCGAAGAGGCGCTCAAACTCGACAAGTCGAACTCATGGGTCTACTACAATCTTGGTCTGCTCTTTCTCGAACAGCGCAACTACCAGCAGGCCATCGACAATTTTCAGGCGGCGCTCGACGGAAGTTTGAAGCCCTCTTGGATTGAAGTCTGGGCGCGCATCAAACGCGGCAACGCCTACGACGCGCAAGGCGACCGCGCACGCGCCGTCAGCGAGTACAACAAGGCCGTGCAGACAGGCATCAACTACGACAACGCGCAACGCGCCGTTCAGGAGTTTCTCAAAACTCCCTATGACCCGCGCGCCAAATCACAAACCGCTTCCGGCGCAACCGACTAATCACTGAACCAAACTCGAAACAAAAAACTCGCTCCCGTCGATAAGACGGTAGCGAGTTTTTTAGTCTCACGTTCTACTTCGTTACTTCGGCGGATAAAGACAGAGCCATGCGAATCGCTCTCGCGGGCGAAAGCCGACGGATTCGTAAATTTTGGCGGCGTGATAATTTTCGTCGGCGGCCATGACGAGCGTCTTGACGCCCTGTTGTTCGAGCGCCGTTCGAGAAACGTGATGGACGAGTGTGCCGCAGATGCCGCGACGACGAAAGTCGGGGTCTGTCCCGACCTCTTGAAAACGCGCCATTTCTCCTTCACGAAAAAGACCGAGATTAGAGACCGCGCGCTCCCCGATGAACGCACCATACCAATCACCGACGCCCTCGTCGATGAGCGCGCGTTGGTCTTTTATCTTTCGCTTCTTGAATTCCTTGTATGCTTCGAGTTCAAAACGTTCATGACGACAACGCACTTGAATCTCAAGCATAGACGCCCAATCCGCCTCCGTCTCGATGCGTCGTATCTCAATCTCTCGATTGACGTGCGGCGGCGGGTGCACTTCGTCGGCCAGCAGCGTCACGTCGTTTTCCATCACGTAACCGGCATCGAGAAATGCTTCGACCTCGCCGACGTGGTTGTCGCGTATATCCCAACCGAACAGGACGTGCCGAATCTCCGGGTTATGCGCGAACTCGCGCGCGAACAATTCAGGCCAACGCCGTTCGTCGCCCTCTGCGGGCGCGTCTTCAAACACCAACAGATTGCCGCCGTAGTAACTCGGATTGGAAGGTGTCTCAACACGTAGATAACTACCACGGTCTACGACGTGCCCGTGGCGACGCCAGAAGATTAGTTCTGTTTGTAGACGCATCGAATCAACGCGCACTGGGAAAGTCTCCCTCAGAAAATTTAACAGGACAGACAATTGCGGATTTCGGATTGCGGATTCGAGTACGAGAACGCAGTGCTTCGTCAATCCGCATTCCGCAATCCGAAATCCGCAATTCTTTAGACGGCGGTGACGGCGATGCGATGTTTGTCTGCGAGTTGGAGCATGGATTCGCGGTCGAACATGAGCGTCTTGCCCGCCGTGATGCAGAGACAGGTAGCACCTGCCTCAATCATGGTTTCGATTGTCGGAAGGCCGACGACGGGAACATCGAAGCGCATGTCCTGATTCGGCTTGGCGATTTTGACCACTGTAAGACGCCCGCGTGCGAGCGTTCCGGCACGACGAATCACGGCGTCTGTACCTTCCATCGCTTCGACGGCGACGCAGGCGCGCGCACGCACGACAATGGTCTGACCCAGGTCGAGACGCGCAATTTCGTGCGCCACTTCGAGGCCGTATTCGATGTCGCCGCGTTCGCGCTCGTCGGGCGCACGCCGCGTCAGAGTGCCTTCGGCAGCGAGGTTGTCTTGAAGGAAGTAGGTCGAATCAATCAGTTCGATGCCTTCGCCCGCGAGTTCATCTGCGACGCCGCCGATGAGCGCGTCGGTGTTGCGTCGCGGCAGGCGCAAGAGCATCTTGAGCATCCGCACGTCGGGCAGCGAGCCGCTGAAAATCTGCACGTGCTTAACCTGTCCGGCCATTATCGCGCGCTCGACGCCCTCGCGTTTGAAGAAGCGAATCATCTTCCCCAACTGACCGATGCCAACCCACACGACGCGTCCGCCCGCAGCGGTCGCCGCGCGTTCAATCTCCGCGTCAGTCTCCTCGCGAATCGCCGCCACCGCCAGCGACACACCCGCACGACGCGCGCCCTCGACGACCAAAAACGGAAACCGTCCGTTGCCTGCAATCAACCCGTAACGCATAAGTGGATTGCGGATTGCAGATGTCGGATTGCGGATTAAAGAGCAGGTTTGCTTTATCAATCCGCAATCCGCAATCCGCAATCCGCATTCATTTAACGACTCCTCGTTTGGATGTTTCGATGAAATGGACGAGTTCGTCAACCTCTGCGGAACCGTGAATCTCGCGGCGTATGCGTTCGAGCGCCTGTGTCGTGTTGAGGCGCGACGAGAGCAGGAGGTGAAAGGCATGATGGAGGGCGCGGATGGTTTCCTGCGGGTAGCCGCGCCGACGCATGCCGACGATGTTGAGGCCGTAGCACTCGGCGCGATTGCCGACGCTACGCGCAAAAGGCATCGCGTCCTGCGTGACGACCGAATAACCGCCGATGAAGGCTTCGCGCCCGACGCGACAGAATTGATGGACGCCGGAATATGCACCAATGCTCGCGCCGTCTTCAACCGTGACATGACCGGCGAGCGTCGCGCCGTTTGCCATGATGATGTCGCTGCCGAGCAGGCAATCATGAGCGATGTGCGCTTGCGCCATGATGAGACAGTCGTCGCCCGTGCGTGTCAGCATGCCGCCGCCCTCTGTACCGCGATGAATGGTGACGAATTCGCGTATCGTATTGCGCGCGCCGATGTGTGTCTCGGCGGGTTCGCCACGGTACTTCAAATCCTGCGAGGCGAGTCCGATGGAGACGAAGGGGAAGATGCGCGTCGAGTCGCCGATGCGCGTGCGCCCTTCGATAACACAGTGGCCGTCAATCCGTACGTTGCGACCGACGCGCACTTCGTCGCCGATGATGCAGTACGGCCCGACGGTCGTGTCTGAACCAATCTGTGCATGCGGGCTGACAATGGCGGAAGGATGAATCATGCTCAAGAAGGCAAAAAGACAAAAGCAAAAGGTAGAAGTGAAGGGCGGAATTCGCAGCCGTTTCGATTTTTACGCTTCCGTTTTTTGTCTTCTTACTTTTGCCTTTTACCCTTTTACTTTTTCCTTTACGTGAGCGTGCTGCGGTCAGCAATCGTGCTCATGATTTCGGCTTCGGCGACGAGTTGGCCTTCGACGCGCGCTTCGCCGCGCATGCGCTGGATGCGTGTGCCGACGCGTAGCGGCGTCACTTCGAGTACCAGCGTGTCGCCGGGACGGACGGGACGCCTGAAACGCGCGTTGTCGATGCCGCTAAAGAGCGGCAACTTCTCGTCGCGCGCCTCAAGCATGCGGAGCGCATAAATCGCCCCGACCTGCGCCATCGCTTCGACAATCAACACGCCGGGCATCACGGGCGCGCCCGGAAAATGACCTTGAAAGAAAAGCTCGTTGATGGTCACCTGTTTGATGCCAACAATCCGCACGCCGGGCGTGATTTCGGTGATGCGGTCAACGAGTAGAAACGGATAACGATGCGGCAGGATTTGCTGGATGGCGTGGGAGTCGAGGATGGTTTCCATAAGAGATTTAACGCGGCGAGGAGAGAGATAAAGGACGGGCTAATTTTCTCACTGAAAGATTTCATTGAAACTACTCGCTGAAATCCTTCAGTAAAAATCTTCGGTGAAACGATGTCGGCGAAAACATTTCGCCGACATCGTTTCACCGAAATCTTTCGTCCGGTCGTCCACCGCCTCTCTCGTCGTACCGCGTTTGAGGCTTAACTCGGTTTTAGCGTTGGCCGGGCGTGGTTGCTGCCGCCGTCGCCGGATTGCGCTGGTTGTATTCGGCAATGAAGGCGCGCGTGATGTCGAGGCTGTCGGTCGCGTAGAGCACTGGAACCTGACTGGCGTCGATGATGAGGGTGATGCCGCGTGCGCGCGCAAACGTCTCAAGAGATTTGTAGACATCCTCTTGAAGCGGGTTGAGAACTTCGCGCATACGTTTTTCGTAGGCGAGTTGCGCGTCCTGACCCTTGCGCTCGATGTCGCGCTTCAACACCTCGGCGTCGTCGGCTGATTTAGCCAGCGCCGCTTGGTCGGCGACGGCTTTCGTGTCGTTAATCTGTTTGACGAGCGCGTCGTAGCGGGTGCGTAGACCCTGCAACTCTGTGCGGCGCGGTTGGAATTCACCATCGACACGTTTGATGGCCGCGATGAACTTCAGAATTCCGGCCTTCTCATCGCCGAATGCGCTGGTATTAATCAACGCAATCTTGGCCTCGCCGGGGGCGGCGGCGCTCGCTCCGGCAGGCGCGGCAGGGCGGGTCGCGGCGGGTTGCTGCGCGCTAACGGTGAGGGCGGCGGCTGCCGTTAACACTAGAACGGCAACGGTTTGACGAAATATTCTCATGACTTTTTCTCGTACTGCTCCTTACAGTTTCAAAAGGGAACGGACGCGGCTTCCATCCAGAAAGCGAAGGCGTCCGGCTTCCCACGGGTCTGACGTTAAAGGGTTAAAAAGTCCGCCCGATGCTGAAGCGGAAAACATTCTTCTTCTCGCGGAAAAAGATACCGGGTAATTCTTCCTGTTCGCCGTTTCGCGCGTTCGGATTATAGGCGTAAATCAAACGAAACGGTACATTAACGACTGGCAGTTGGATGCGTATTTCAGCGCCCAGGCTGGATCGAAAATCGCCAATTTTTGAGAAAACACTCTGCGAGAGCAAGACCGCCGTATCGGTGCGCGCCTCGCCGCGCAGGAAGACTTCGCGGAAGCCGAGCGGCAACTGCGTGAGCGGGTCGCGGGCGCATGTGCCGCACGAAGCCTGTCCGAGTTCGTCTTGCGTCACCAGTTTGTTGTCGCGCACGACCAATCCCGGCACGCGCCCGCCCGTTCGTGGGTCGATAAAACCGGGCGAGACGGCGAGCGTGCGGTCGGCACGCGCGGCCAAATCGGTCAAACCGCCGACGCCGAGACTCGTCGCCAGAAACGGCAGGTCGCTGACAAATTCGGTGGAGAAAACCTGGTCGCTGTTGGTGCGAAGGTTAAAGGCCGAGCCGATGTCTGCGAAGGCCGCGATTTGAATCGGCCCGAAGAGCGGGATGCGATACTCGAAATTGCCGAGCAGTTGCGTATCGCCCCCGAGGAAACGGAAGTCGCGGCTCAGGCGTAGGACGTTCGCGCCCGAAGTGCCGGTAAACGTGCCGACGTTGGCGATGGCGCGTGCGGCTGCCTCCGATAAACCCGGAACATTGGTGGTGCTGCCCGGCGCGACGGCGACAAACGGAGAGGATGAGACCGTCACGGTCTGCGAAGAGACGTAGACATCGAGCGGCACAATCGGACTGATGGAGCGGACGTTGTAGCCGCGAATCGTAAACTCGTCGCCGAGAAAGAAACGCTCGTAGATGGGAACGCCGTTGATGAAGGAGAGCGAATTGCCCTGCGCTTCTTCAATCTTTCCGGTCGTCGCAAAACTGGCGACGTGTCCCGCCGTCAGACGAAAGCCGAACACTTCGGGATTTCTCCCCGGCCCTTTGCGCCTGACGGGGATAAAGTGTGTGTAAGAGACGGTCGGCTGGTAGGTACGCACGTCGCCGCCGAGACCCGCGAAGGGAATCTGAAAACTTATCTGTTTGCCGCCGCGCGGGTCAATCGTTCCCTCGCGCGTGTCGTAGACAAACGTCGGCGTGATGCGGCTCGTCAGGATGTTTGATTGACGGAAGATGCGCGGGATAAACGTCTCAGGGTTATTTTCCGCGTTGACGGGCGGGTCTTCGACGCTGGTGCGCGAAATCGAATACGACAGGCCGACGCGCGAGGCGCGTGCGAAAGTGCGTCGGCGGCTCACGAATTCCGAGAGCGGCGAACTGGCGAAGATACTTGCGCCCGACGTTTTCTGCGTGAATAGATTGCGGTCGTCGGCGCTGAGTTGGTCGAGACTGTTGCCGAGCGCGCCCGTCAGTGCGTCGATGTTTTGCGAAATCAATGTACCTTCGCCGAAGAATTTGCGCGATTCGGTGAAGAGGGAAAAGCCCGCCGTAATCGGACGGTCTCTGATGTAAGGCTCGGTGAACGAAAAGAGGAAAGAGCGTTGGCGATTGCCGAAGGCGAACTGAAACGAGAGCGATTCGCCGCGACCGAGTAGGTTGTTGGTCGAGTATTCGAGTCCAAAGAAGGAGCCGCCGATGCCGGACAGACCGCCGTTGAAGGAGATTTGCTGGCGACCGCGTTCGGCCACTTTGAGGTTGATGTCAACCTGTCCGGTCTCCTCGTCGGTGCGGAAGTCTGCATCTTTCTCTTTATCAATCGGGTCGAAGAAGCCCAACTGATTCAGGCGCAGGACGGAAAACTCAAAGAGCGTCTGGTCGTACACGTCGCCTTCGTTGAGCGCCACTTCGCGGCGCAAGACGTTATCGCGCGTGAAGGTGTTGCCGACGAATTCGAGACGACGCAGCGTAAACTGTTTGCCTTCGGTGATAGTGATGGTGAAATCGGCGATGCCCTCTTTCGGGTTCTGCGTGGAGTCTTTGAACGACGGCGTTACTTCATAGTCGTACTGAATGAAGCCGAATCTGCCGTAAACCCTTTTCAAATCCTCGAACAGTGCTTCGCTCAGACGCTTGCCGTTGGCGATGTCGCCGGGTTTGAGACCGATGGTGGTGCGGATGTCCTGTTCAGAGAGAATCGAGTTGCCTTCGATTTTGATTTCGCCGATGCGATAGAGTTTGTCTTCGACGATGGGAACGGTGACGCGCAACGCTTCGTCGCTCGACGAAAGAAGCGGCAGAGGCAGGAAGAAACCCGTGCGGCGTTGGCCGAGTCCTTCGATACGCGGCTCGCCCGTGCGCGCCTGCAAGTAGCCCTTCGAGCGCATGTAGTTCGTGACGTTGCCCTTGAGGTCGGCTTCGAGTTTGCGCGTGTCGAGAATGTCCTGCCCCTTGAAACGCGAAAACAGCCCCGCCTCTTTGACGTACTTCATCTGCCCGCGCAGTTCGCCGTCTTTGAAAATCTGATTGCCGACGAAATCAATCTCGACGACGCGAACGCGGTCGCCCTGTTCGACGTTGAAGGTGAGCGCGCTGGATGTCGCGGAGACTTCATCGGTCGCGGGCGTCACTTCGGCGTTCGGATAACCGCGCGCGGCCAGCAGTTCTTTGATGACGCGACGCGCGTTGTTGACCTTCACTGGGTCGAGCGGACTCTCTTTGGAGACGCCGACGCGCTGCTCGCGGAACGTCTTGAGCACATCGGCCTCGGAAACCGCGCTCATGCCCTTGAACTGCAAATCGCGGATGATGGGAAGTTCTCTGACGGTGAAGATAATATCCTTGCCGCCGCGCACGCCCTCCTGCACGGAGACGCGCGTGTCAACCTTGTCGAAGAAGCCGAGCGCGAGAATCGCGACGAGGTCGCGTTGGACGCGCGCTTCGTTGTAGACATCGCCCGGACGCGTCTGCACCCAGTAGAGAATGTCTTCATCGCGGAGGCGGCGATTGCCTTCCACCTCTACGGTCTCGACGAGTTGTTGCGTGGCGGTAGTAGTGGTGGTCGGTTCCTGTGCGCTCGCGGTCGTGCGGGGTTGCGCGAGATACAGAAGACTCAAGGTGCCGACAATGGCGACGAGTGAAAGAAACCACGGCGCGCGGAGGTGCATAATCGCTTTTTGCCTCAAATGATGCCTTTAGCTTTCAGACTTTCGGGGAGCCGATGAAACGAAAAAATTAAGATGGAAGATACCCGCCCTTGAAACGGAACGCGCTTTTGGAGTTCGAGCTTGTTGGATGTCGGCTCGACGCCGTTCCGTTGCCAGTTTTCCAGTCCAGCAAAGTTGGGCATTATACAAGCAAACGGGCAAAAGGGGAAAACGGCAAAGGGGCAAAAGGGCAAACCTTTTCCCCTTTTTCACGTTTTCCTTTTTGCCCGGTTCCCTTTTTTAGTGGAGCGCGTCGGCTTTTTCAGTGAATCAGAAGCGCATCTCCCGGCTCCTCGACGCCCGCCGGACGGTAGTTTAATTCATTGCCGTCTTGAAAAACTTCAATCAGCGAGGCCGCGCCCAGAGTGCCTTGAATGAGTGCTTCGGAGAGCGGGTCTTCGACGTATTTTTGCAGCGCACGACGCAGCGGACGCGCACCGTAGGAGCGGTCGGCGCAGGTTTTCGTGACAATCCAACGCTTCGCTTCCTCCGTCAGACGTACCTCCAAACCGCGACGCATCAGCGTCTTGTTCATCGACATGACCTGCAAGCCGACGATTTCCAGCAACTCCTCATCGAGCAACTGGTCAAAGATGATGATTTCGTCGAGGCGATTGATGAATTCGGGATTAAACGTTTGCCTGACAGCCGACATCACCATCTCTTCCATCTTCTCGCGCGACGAATCCGCCGTCGCCTGAAATCCCATCGTGCCTTTCTTCTGGATGAATCGCGCGCCGATGTTGGAGGTCATGATGATGATGACGTTTTTGAAATCGACCGTGTTGCCGAGCGCATCTGTCAGGATGCCGTCCTCGAAGACTTGCAGGAGGACGTTAAAAATGTCTGGGTGCGCTTTTTCGATTTCGTCGAACAAGAGGACGGAATAGGGCGAGCGTTTGATGCGTTCGGTCAGTTGTCCGCCCTCTTCGTGGCCGACGTAGCCGGGAGGGCTACCGATGAGTTTCGAGACGGAATGCTTCTCCATAAACTCCGACATGTCGAAACGAATCATCGAACGCTCCGAGCCGAACAAGAACTCCGCGAGCGAACGCGCCACTTCGGTTTTCCCCACGCCCGTCGGGCCTAAGAACAGGAATGAACCGACGGGACGCTGCGGATTTTTGAGTCCGGCGCGCGAACGTCGAATCGAGCGCGCGAGTGCCGAGATAGCCGGACGCTGCGCGATGACGCGCGTGTGCAGTTCCGTCTCGATGCGTAGAAGTTTCTGCGTCTCCTCTTCCTTCAACGACGCGACCGGAATCCCAGTCCAACGCGCAATCACATCTTCAACGTCGTCCTTCGTGACTTCGACGGTGATGGAGAGCATGTCGTCTTCTTCGTCGCGCAGGCGCGAGCCGCCGATGTCCGCGCCGTAGAAACGTCGCTCGTCGAGAAAGAGACTGTTGCGGTCGCGTGCGTCGGGCGCGGTGGAAGTGGGTTCGCGTCGGGCGCGAAGTTTGACGCGCGCACCGGCTTCGTCAATCACGTCAATCGCTTTATCGGGCAAGAAGCGGTCGGAGATGTAGCGGTTCGACTGATAAACCGCCGCTTCAATCGCCTCGTCCGTGTAGCGCACCTGATGGAAAGCCTCGTAGCGTTCGCGCACGCCGTCGAGGATGCGGACGGCTTCTTCTTCCGACGGCGGCGGCACTTTGACCGCCTGAAAACGTCTTTCGAGCGAGCGGTCTTTTTCGATTGATTTACGAAACTCGGCGGGTGTCGTCGCGCCGATACACTGAATCTCGCCGCGCGAGAGTGCGGGCTTCAAGATGTTGGCGGCGTCGAGCGAGCCTTCGGCGCTACCCGCGCCGACGAGCGTGTGCAACTCGTCGATGAAGACGATGTACTGCGGGTTCTCGACGAGTTCGCGCATGATTTGCTTCAAGCGTTCTTCAAACTGCCCGCGATACTTCGTGCCCGCGACAATCAACGACAAATCGAGCGATAGTATTCGTTTGTTTTCGAGGAACGACGGCACCTCGCCGCGTTGGATGCGTTGCGCGAGTCCTTCGACAATCGCGGTTTTGCCGACGCCCGGCTCGCCAATCAGGACGGGATTATTCTTCGTGCGACGGCAGAGGATTTGCACGACGCGTTCTATCTCGTTGTCGCGCCCGACGAGCGGGTCGAGTTTGTCGTTTCCGGCATCGTCCGTCAGGTCGCGCGAAAACTCCGCGAGGTGCGGCGTCTCCTTCTTCTGCGACGCACGCGGGTCAACGCCCGTCGCACGCGCCACTTCTTCACGCACGGCGTTCAGACGCAAACCACGGTCGTACAAAATCTCTGCGGCCATCGAACGCTCCTCGCGGAGCAAGCCTAAGAGCAAGTGTTCGGTGCCGATGTGTCGATGTTGAAGACGGTCGCTCTCTTCATGCGCGTAGGCGAGAACGCGCTTGGTCTCCGGCGCGAGCGGAAGTTCGACCGAGGTCGAAATCTTTTCGCGCAGCGTGGCGCGTCCCTCAATCTCTTTGCGGATAGCTTCGAGCGAGGCTTGTGCGCGTTGCAGGAAGCGCGAAGTGAGAGTCTTGTCTTCGCGCATCAAACCGAGCAGCAAGTGCTCCGGCTCGATGGCTGGCGCGCCGAATTGTGATGCTTCATAACGCGCAAAGAAGATAACCCTGCGCGCTTTTTCCGTGTAGCGTTCAAACATAAAAGCTGTTACCGCCCGAAGGATGAAGAGCCGTAGAATCGCGAAGTAGCGTTTCGGAGCGGCCAATAAATTAAACTCCAAAACGCCCGCAGGCATTATAACCTAATTTCGACCCGAACATGGAAGTGCATACTCGCCGCCGCGATTATCTCGCTCAATCGACGCGTTGACGCTCCTCGCTCACACGCCCCTCGCTGAGCAACAAACGACGGTCGCAACTGCGCGCCAGCGATTCATTATGCGTCGCGACCACGACCGCCGCGCGTCGTTCGCGGCAGAGCGAAAACAGGAGCGCGCCGATTTCCGTACCCGTCTGCGCGTCCAAGTTGCCCGTCGGTTCGTCTGCCAGAACGAGTCGCGGTTCCCAAATTAGCGCACGCGCCACCGCCACACGCTGCTGCTCGCCGCCCGATAACTCCCCGACCCCATACGCCCGACGCGCGCCCAAACCCACGCGCTCAAGCATCTCACGCGCCGCACGCACGGCCTCGCGGCGTCCGCGTCGCGCCAACCAGAGCGGCAGCGCGACGTTTTCTTCCGCCGTCAAATCCGGCAGGAGATGATGAAACTGAAACACGAATCCAATCTCTCGATTACGAAAATGCGCTTGCTCGGCTCCGGCCATGCGCGTCGTCTCCCGTTCGCCGAGACGCGCGCTGCCGCCGTCTGCCGCTTCGAGTCCGCCCAGCACATGCAGCAGCGTCGTCTTGCCCGACCCCGACGCGCCCGACACCGCCACCATCTCGCCCCCCTCGACCGCAAACGATACCCCGCGCAACACTTCCAACACGCCCCCCGCAGGGTCGCGGAAAGACTTACGAAGTTCGCTCACGGTTAAAAAACTTTCCATCGCATCACACGAAAATTGAATCACTCATAACGCAACACGGTCGCCGGACGCAGCCGCGCCGCGATTCGCGCGGGATAGAGTGTCGCCAGCAAACTGATAACAAACGCGGCGAGCGCCGTCAGCGCGACATCGCGTGCGACGGGACGAAGCGTGATTGCGCTCAGTGAATAGACATCGGCGGGAAGTTTGACCAGTTCAAAATGATTAGCGACGAGGCACGCGGCCAGTCCGAGCGCGACGCCCGCCAACGCGCCCAACGCGCCGATGATTGCGCCCTCCAACATGAAGATGACGGTGATGTTGCGCGGGCGTGCGCCGAGTGCGCTGAGGATGGCGATGTCTGCGCGGCGTTCGACGACGACAAGCACCAGCGTCGCCGTGATGTTGAGCGATGCCACCAGCATTATCAAACCGATAATAACGGCCACCGTCCGACGCTCTAACGCTAACGCGGCGAACAACGGACGATTCGCCTCGCGCCAATCGACCGTCGTCCAATCTTCGCCGAGCGTTGCGCGCACACGCCCCGCCACACGTTCGACATCGTAGATGTCCGTTACCTCGACGCTGATGACCGACGCGCGCGCGGGCGTGCCGCCGACTCTCCCCGCCGTCGCCAGCGAGACGTAAACCCACGATGCATCGTAATCGTAAAGACCCGAACGAAAGACGCCTGCGACACGCACGCGGCTCGCGTGCGGCGCAAACGCCATCCCCTCCGAAGGCTTCTCGCTCGCCGTCCCAACCACCGACACCATCCAGCCCTCGTCACCGACGCGCCGCAAACCCGTCCGCTCCGCCAGTTCCGCCCCGACCACGATTTCGACCACCACTTCGCTCGTCGCTTGCTCGCCCGCCGTCGTTGGCGTTGTTTCGCGGAACAAACTTTCGACCGTGCCATCGACCAGAGTGCGGCGAATTTCGGATAAAGTTCGTGCTGATTCGGCGTCAACGCCGCGCACGACCGCGTAGGCCGCGCCGTCCGCGCCGCTCAGGAGCGCGCCCGTGTAGGTCGTCGCCGCAGCATCCGCGACGCCCTCGACGCCGCGCAGTTTCGTCAACGTCGCGCGCCAATCCGCAGACGCCTGCCCGTCTTCGCGCATCACCGTTAAGTGCGCCGTGCCGCGTAGAATCTTGTCCTGCAACTCGTCTCGAAAACCATTCGCCAACGCCAACGCCAACACCAACGCCGCCACGCCGCACGCAATCCCGACCAACGCCGCCAACGCCGTCACCTGCGCTGCGCCGCGCCGTCCGCGACCCACACGCAAATATCGGAGCGCAAGAAAAAATTCGTAAGGCATAGAAAGAAAAGTAAGCAACGTGCAGTAAGCGTTAAGCAGTTAGAAACAGAATAATATCTATGTCCGGTCAGCTTGCTGGAAATTGTTTTTGCTTACTGCACAATGCTTGCGGCTCACTGCTAACTCATTATCTGTTTTCCGGCAAGAGTTTCTGTAGGTCGGGCGTGTCGCGTGCGGTCGGGTCGTCGGGCGGTCGGATTTCATAGATGGTTTCGGAGACGCGACGGAAACGAAAACGAGGTGCGAGCAAGGTAGCGACGGCGCGCGTTTCTTCGTGTTGCCAGCCGTGCACAGACCAGAGACGCATGTCAGTGTCGAGAAAGACGCGCTCACCATTCCGCAGATGATTTTCGATGACTTCGACGAGCCGCGCCTCGCCCGGCCAACCGCCGCCCGTACCAATCCATCCCCAACGCCCCGCGCCGACGCCGCGCCAGAAACTCACCGCCACCGTCTGCCCGCCCGCCATCAACACCGCATCCTCCGGCAACAGACGCAGACGCGCGATGTACTCTCCCGTCATCGCGTGGCTCTTGATGGTCGGCCACGCCGCATCGTAAGCCTTCCAACCCATCGCCAGCCCGACGGCGCAAATCAACGCCAACGCGAGCGCGAAGACGTGCGCCTGTTTTACGTCTCGCGCCTCCGTCGTCTCGTCTTCGCGTCGCTCTCGTCGTTCCGCGTCGTGCTCGTTGGACAACTGTGTGTCGTCTCGATTCTGTTTCGCAAGTCGCAAGACATTCGCAGGAAGGAGGAGACTGGCAAGTGCTTGCATGATGCGCGAGCGGAGCAGGAACTTCCCCGTCAGAGGTATGAGCGCGGGCAGACCCGTCAGAAGATAACGACCGTTGATAACCATGCTGTAGTGCGTTATCAAAGCAAGATTGGAAAACAGCCCGACCGTCGCCATCAACAGAAGCGGCGAACGCCATCCTTCCTCTCGCCATTCACGCCACATCGCCGACGGCAACGTCACAAGGACGAGCGGCGATGCGACGAAGAACCAGTAGAGCAGCATGCGAAAGTTGGCGAGCGAGACGGGATGCAAGGCCGATTCCATCTTTGTCGATTCGACCCACCCGTGCCACTTGCCCGCGTAACCATTCACGTCCATCAAATACCAGTAGGCGAACGGCCCCAACGCGAAGATGAAAAAGAGCGCGCACGACGCCGCCGTCAACAGCACGTCGCGCGCACTCCAACGCCACCCGCACACGAACGGCGCAAGGGCGAGCCACACGCCATAGAGCGCGACGCCTTCACGCAAGTTCACGCCTGCGCCGAGCAGCGACGCGCCCGCCAGCACCATCCACATGCTCCGTCGCCGCAGGCCGCGCAAGTGCAACGTGAGCGCAACGGCGAGCAGAAGGATGGACGGAATCTCCGTCATGGCCTGACCGCTATAGATGACGTAGAAGGGCGAAAAGGTCAGCAGCAACGCCGCAAGCGTCGCCGCGCGCACGGAGTTTGTGAGGTCGCGCGCCAGCGTCCAACAGGCCATGACGGCGAGCGGGCTTTGTGCAATCACGACGTATTTGAACAGGAGATACGCGTTCTCGGGCGCGAGACCGAAGAAGGCGTGCGCGATGCGCCAGATGAAATGGTTCGTGAAGATAAAGAGCATGCGCCCCAGAAGCATCGAGGAGGGTTCGGGTTGGAGCGCGAGCACGGTGTAGTCGAGCGAATCCCAATCGCCCGCGAACGGGTCTTGAAACAGAACGGCGAACACCAGTGCGAGCGCGGCGGGCGCAATCCACCAACGCCACTCGCGTAGAAAGTCGTGCGCTGTTTGAATGGAACCGGAAATTTTATCGAGACCGGAAAGATTGTCTGAGCCGGAGGAGTTGTGCTTGGTGATGCGTTGGCAACGGCGGCGCGTGTCAGTTGTTGGCGGCGGAGATGTCATCGGACGTGAGCGTTTTGATAAGTTCGGCATCGAGCGCGTCGGCTGTTCGAGCATCAAGCGATTCTTCGGGGCGTTTGACCATCGTCAGGCGATTGCCGCGCTCATTGTACTCGACTTCATCCATGATGTTGTAAATCAACAAGACGCCGCGCCCCGAAGTCTTAAAGAGGTTGGCGGGGTCGAGCGGGTCTGGAATCTCGTTGACGTTGAAGCCGTCGCCCTCGTCTTCAATCGTGAATCGCGCTTCGCTCTGCGAGAGGTCGGCGGTGATGCGGACGAGTTTGTTGGGGTCGTTCTTGTTGCCGTGTTTGACGGCATTGACGAAGGCTTCGTCGAGCGCGATGAAGAGATTGGAGCGGTCTGGACGAATCACTCCGAGACGCGCGACGTGTTCGTTCAGATAATGCAGCACGCCGTTCATCAGAGAGATGTCGCTCGGCAGTTCAAACTCAATCTTTTCGTGGAGGCCGGGGATGGCGCTCGCTGTGTCTGCGAAACGAAGTTTGTGGCTGAGTATTTTTTCAACGATGTCGCGCAGGGCTTCGCGGTCGAAGGGGCGGCGGACAAAGTTTGTCACGCCGAGTTTGAAGGCTTTGACGGTTCCATTCGGATGAGTCGCAACGGGTGATGCGCCGATGGGTGTGAAGAGTCGCTTGCGTTTGCCTTCGTTGGTAATCTGTGTGTCGGGTTCGGCATCGTCGGTGAGGTCGCTGATGATGATGTCGAAGTCTTCAAGGTCGTCGCGTTCAACGGCTTCGTCGCGGTTGTCGATGGCTATCACCTCATGGCCGAGGGCGTACAAAACCTCTTCCAGCCGTCTGCGGAACTCCGCATCGCTTTCGACAATCAGGATTCGTCGTTTTTCCATCAACAACTTTTCCGTTTCGAGCCTTGAAAATGGGGAGGGCAAAAACCGCGAGCCACGCTTTGTACGCTTTCCGTCAATTCTGTACGCTGACGGGCGACGCGAGGTTTCACATCATAACACAACTAGATTGCGGATTTAGGAATGTGAAATGCCGGTTAGAAAACACTTTATCTTTTTACAATCGGCCATCCGAAGTCCACAATTCCGCAATTTGAGTGTTCCGCGATTATGTTAGACTCGCGTTTATTGAAAAAGGACATGCAGACTTCAGCCGACACAAGGCCGACGCCGCGCCAAACTACCGCGCACAGCGAGCGCGAACCGAAGGCGTACGACGATTCGACAAAACCCACCGACGCGCGCATTGCACGCGCATATCGTTTCGCAGACCTCTCCGCCTACACTCTCAAACAACGTCTCCTCGTTCGCGCCGCCGATTTAGTTTTCTACTCGCTCATCCGTCTCATCGGCTCCACCGTGCGCTTCCGTGTCGAAGGATGGGAGCATTGGGAAACGGCTTCGCTTGGGCGGCAACTGCCGATTTATACGACGTGGCACAACCGCGTCTTTCTCGCCACCTACTTTTTCCGGCGACGGCGCATTGTCGTCATGACATCGCAGAGTTTTGACGGCGAATACATCGCGCGCTTCATCCAACGCTTCGGCTTCGGCGCGGCGCGCGGCTCATCGACGCGCGGCGGCACGGGCGCGCTCGTCGAGATGGTTCGACTCATGCGTCGCGGTTGCCCCGCAGGTTTCATGATTGACGGGCCGAAGGGGCCGCGCTACGTAGCCAAGATGGGCGCGCTCCTGCTCGCCAAAAAGACCGGGCAACCCGTGCTCCCTTTTACCGTCAACGCCGAACGTTTCTACGAGATTTCGAGTTGGGATAGATTTCAAGTCCCCTTGCCCTTCACGCGCGCACGCGTCCGTATTGCCCCGCCCATCTACGTCCCCGCAGACGCCGACCAAGAAACCCTCCAAGCCAAACGCGACGAACTCCAACGCGCGCTCGACGAGATTAACCAGTAGCACGGCGGCGTCGGCGTGTAGTAGGATTGCGCGAACCCCTGAGCGACCAAACGCCGGACGATGAATGGCAGACAAACTGTTTTTCGTTCACGATTCCGCGTTCAGTGTTCATACTTTTCTTGTGGAGGCACGGATGATTAATCAGGAACGAATCAAGAATCTTTTGCTCGAACTCGTCCAAATCGACAGCGTTTCGCGCAAGGAACGCGACGTGGCCGAACGCATCAAGGCTCTCTGCGAGGAGATGGGCGCGGAAGTCGAGATAGATGATGCCGGTGAAAAGGTCGGCGGCAATTCGGGCAACGTCATCGCGCGTTTCCCCGGCACGATTGCGGGCGCAGAGACCATCATGATGAGCGCGCACATGGACACGGTGGTTCCGGGCGAGGGCGTCAAGCCCGTCGTCGAGGGCGACATCATTCGCAGCGACGGCACGACCGTTCTCGGCGGCGACGACAAATCCGGCTGCGCCGTCATCCTTGAAACCATTCGCTGCTTGCAGGAACAGAATATTCCGCACGCGCCCATCGAAGCCATCTTTTCCATCTGCGAAGAGGTCGGCTTGCTCGGCGCAAAGAACGTCGATGTGTCGAAACTGAAATCGAAATACGGCATCGTCTTCGATTCCGACGACCCCGGTTTTCTCTTCACGAAGGGGCCAAGCGCCGACCACATGGAGTTCAAAATCTACGGGCTGGAATCGCATGCGGGCGTCGCGCCCGAACAGGGCATCTCCGCCATCCGCATCGCCGCCGAAGCCATCCACAACATGAAACTCGGACGCATCGACGATGAAACGACTGCCAACATCGGTGTTATCGAAGGCGGCAAGGCCACCAACATCATCACCAATTTCGTCGTCTGTCGCGGCGAGGCCCGTTCGCTCGATGACGACAAACTCCGCGCGCAGACCGAACACATGGTCAAGTGTTTCAAGGATGCGGCGGCGAAGTATGAAGTGACGGTGGAAGGCGTGACGACCAAAGCGCGCGTCGAGGAACACGTTAACCGCGAATATTCGGCGATGGACGTGGCGGACTCGTCGCGCGTCGTCCAACTCGTCAAGACTGCCGCCGCGCGCTTAGGGTTGGATGTCAAAACGCTCGCCTCCGGCGGCGGCTGCGACGCCAACATCTTCAACAAAAAAGGCATCGAATGTGCCAACCTCGGCACGGGGATGCGCGCCATCCACACCGTCAAAGAATGGCTCGACGTGAAAGACATGTACGCCTCCGCCGAAATGACTCTGGAAATTCTGAAACTTAACGGCGAGCAAGCGACGACTAAGGGATAAGTGTGGAGTTGGTTCGAGTGTGCACTGATGTCTGAAAGCACTTCAAATGAAGTTTACCGGAGCGGCTACGTGGCGCTCGTCGGGCGACCGAACGCGGGTAAATCGACGCTGTTGAATCATCTCGTCGGAGAGAAGATTGCGGCGGTGTCGAATAAGCCGCAGACGACGCGCCACCAGATTCAGGGCATCATCACGCGACCTACGGGGCAGATTGTGCTGGTCGATACGCCGGGCGTGCATCAGCCCGGTTATCTTCTTAATCGTCGCATGATGTCGGCGGTGCATGATGCGTTGGAAGGCGTGCAGTTGGTGTTGCTCATCCGCGATGCGTCGGTTTCGACGGGCAACGGCGACCGCTTCGTGCTCGACCTCGTTCGACAGTCAGAGAAGCCCGCGATGCTCTTGTTGAACAAGACCGACAAGATTGCGGACAAGTCGCCGCTTTTGCCTCTGATGGAGTGGTACGGGCAGGAGTATGAGTGGCGCGCGGTGATGCCTCTGTCGGCGCGCACGGGCGACATGGTTGACGCGCTCGTCGATGAAATCATCAAGCACCTGCCGGAAGGCGCGCCCCTCTTCGGCGCAGACGAATTGACAGACCAATCCATGCGCTCGCTCGTCTCCGAGATTGTGCGCGAAAAAATCTTGCAGACGACGGGCGAAGAGATTCCTTACGTGACGGCGGTGGTGACGGAAAAGTACGACGAGACGAGCGAGGATTTGACGCGTATTCACTGCGCGATTTTCGTCGAGCGCAATTCGCAGAAACGCATCGTCATCGGCAAGGGAGCCGAACGTCTGAAGGAAATCGGCACACGCGCACGCCGCGACATCGAAAACCTCGTCGGGCATCGCGTCTATCTCGAACTTTTTGTCAAAGTCGAAGAGAACTGGCGCAACGACGCACGCGCGCTCAACGAACTCGGCATCGAAGAAAGGGGAAAAACGGGAAACGGATAAACGGATAAAGGGAGAGGGGAGACGACAGGTGTTGCTCGGATGAATTTTTTCATAAGCCCTTTTGCCCTTTAACCTTTCCCTTTCCCCTTTTGATTTTATCGTGTGGTATGCGCTCGATGTGACGTTGGAGGCGGCGGCGCGCGAGGCGGTCGAATACGCGTTGATGGAGGCGGGCGCGCTCGGCACCGAGACGTGCGATGCTGACAGCGACGGAATGATGCGCGTCGCCGCCTATTTCGATGCGCCGCCGGAGCGAGAGAGTGTGCGCGCGGCTCTCTTTGATGCGCTCAAGATTTACGGACTCCCTTCGTCGTCGGTGCGTGAGATGTCGGCGCGTGAAGTCGCGGCGCACGATTGGTTGGCGGAATGGAAACGTGGTTGGCAGCCCGTCGAAGTTGGTCAGAGGTTCATCGTCGCGCCGCCGTGGAGCGAACTTGACGGGACGCACGACGACCACGACGACCGCATCATCATCCGCATCGAGCCGGGCATGGCCTTCGGTACGGGCACACACGAAACGACGCGGCTCTGCCTCGCTGCCATCGAAAAACATTTCGCGGGCGGAAGTTTCCTCGACGCCGGAACAGGCACGGGCATACTCGCCATCGCCGCCGCCAAAATCTCCGCCGACGCACGCATCGAAGCCTGCGACACAGACCCCGCCTGCATCACGATTGCACATCAAAACGCACGCCTCAACGGTGTCGCCGAACGCATCGACTTTCGCATCGGCACGGTTAACGAAACAAACACTCCCGCCGCTTGTGTCTGCGCCAATCTAACGGCGGACGTGATTCTACCGCTCCTGCCGTCGCTTCTCGCAGCGACCCGCAAGCGTCTGATTCTCTCAGGCATCCTCACGACGCAAACCGACGCCGTGCTCGCGCGCCTGCGCGAGTTGGGCATCGCAGAACAAGAGACGGCGACCGACGGCGAGTGGACGGCGATTGTAGTTTTCAAGCAGTGAGAAGCAATTTAACAGGATAGACAGGACGAAAAGCGTCAGGATGAACAGGACAAGAAGGCAAAAGATAAAGGGAAGGCTCTTTTGCACGTTCAGTCACTTTTGTCTTTGACATCTTTAATTTTTCTTTTGCTTCATCCTGTCCATCGTGCGCGTTTTTATCGTGTCTATCCTGTGAATTTCGGTCAGTGAATTTCTACTTGATGAAAGCGAAGCTCAAGAGATGACGCGGCGTAGGTTTTATGCTCCGGCGGAGACGTTCGACGCGTCGGCGACGGGAGCGACGGTGCGGCTTGCGCCGGAGGAGTCGCGTCATTTGCGCGACGTGCTGCGGCTGAGGGCGGGCGACGAGGCTTACGTCTTCGATGGTGAGGGCGGCGAGTATCTGTGCGTCGTCGTCGAGAGCGGTGGTGGTGGCGGTGGACGCGGTAGCGGTGGTGGTGCGACGCTTGAGGTGCGTGAGCGCGTGGAGCCTCTGCGACCGGAATCGCCGCTCGATTTATCGTTGGCTGTGGCGTTGCTCAAGGGTGAGAAGTTTGACCTAGTGGTGCAGAAAGCGACGGAGTTGGGCGCGACGAGCATTGTGCCCGTCGTGACGAGACGCGCCGACGTGCGCCTGCGTGACGAACGCGACGAGGGGAAACGCACAGCGCGTTGGCAGCGTCTCGCGCTCGAAGCGGCGAAACAGTCGGGGCGTGCGCGCGTGCCTGTCGTCCATGCTCCGTCGTCTTTCGCTTCGGTGTTGACGGGCGCGGACGGGCGCGGCGTGGCGACGTTGCGGCTGATGTTTGTCGAACGCGACGGTCGCAGTCTGGTCGAGACGGTGGGAGATTTAGCGGGTGCGCGTCCGGCGTCTGTCGCGGCGTTGGTCGGGCCGGAGGGCGGTTGGGAGACGGAGGAGACGAGCGAGGCGACCGAAGCGGGTTGGAAAGTTGTGACGCTCGGCGGGCGAACCCTACGCGCAGAGACGGCAGCCATCACCGTCGCGGCGCTGCTCCAACATCTCTTCGGCGACCTTAGATAAAATGAAAAGTTAAAAATGTAAAAAGCAAACTTCACAGCAGCAACGAGCAGACAGGCTTGGCTTCTTCTCTAGTCTTCCTTTTTTCTTTAGTCCTCCCTTTTTAATTTTCCATATTTAACTTTTCATTCAAAAGCAGTTCTTTTGCTCGCGCGCGGTCGCGTGCGGATTCAAAATTCCACGCCGGGTCGTGGGGCGCATTGAGGAGCGTTTCGAGTTGGACGCGTGCGGACTGGTGTTGGCCTTGTTCGAGCAGCATCTCGGCGAAGTAGAGGCGTGTGACGGTGTTGGCGGGTGCGAGGTCGATGGCTTGCTCGAAATGCGCGCGGGCGCGTCGCTGACCGCCACCGAGCGGGCGCGGGAGTTTGTGTTCGAGACGTGCGAGGACGCGGAGCGGCCCGGCGGCGTGATAGGCGGCGTCCAGACTGACGGCGCGTTGGAGCGCGCGACGTGCGCGCAAGGCGAGGGGCAGCGCACGCCAGAACGGTTCGACGCGCGCACGAAGCGCAAGATTAACGCCGAGCCAGAAGTGTCCCTCGACGCCGCGCGGCTCAAGACGCGCGGCACGCGCGCAGGCCGCCGCGCCGCGTCGATGAAAGGCGCGTACGCGCTCTTTTTCCGTCGCTTCCTGACCGAGAAAAAAGAGCGCGCGGCCAAGTCGCCAAGCCGCGCCGTAGTCGTCTCGCGCCGCTCGCTGCAAAAGTTCGACTGACGCGCGGACGTTCTCCGCATGTTCCCGCGCCGCGTAGAGCGCGTCGGCGTGTTGTCGTAATTCCTGAATATTTTCAGCCATCGTGAGCGTACATTAAAAGTGAGAGGGCGTAGACGAGAGGCTAGAGGTTAGTAAAAAGCGTGTGGGCGAACGGCGTGCATCATTTTATATGTTCTCTCGTATATGCAAACGACGACAACCCGCGTGCGACTCACGGCCTCTAATCTCTGGCCTCTGGTTTTCTTTGACGAACCGCCCCGCGCGGGCGCAGAATACGCACGAAGCCCTGAGCGAGACAAGTGCGCGAAAGGCGTGTTTGAATGATGCGGCGTTTTTGGTTTGAGATGAGTTTGAAGAGGAGTTATTGGAAGCATGGCGATGACGAGAGAAGATGCAGTCGTACGTGCGCGTGCGGATTTGGCGGCGCGTCTCGGCGTCTCTGAAAACGAGGTGGCAGAGGAGTCTGTCGCGGATGCAGATTTCCCGGACATGGCTCTCGGTGCGGCGGGAGACGACGAGATGAGCGGGCAGATGATTACGCCGGGATGGCGCATACGCCTGCGCGCCGGAGGCGACGTGCACGAATATCGCGCCAACCGGAATCAGATTCGTCTCTATAATTTCAAAGGTGCAAACTATCGTCTCTAGGGCGTGCGAGTCGCCGTCTGGCGGGGCGCGCAGTTTGAGGCCGTAACTCGAAGCAGTAAAAGTTTTTGACAGTCAGTTGTGAGGTGATGTGATGAACCGACAGAACTTTCTCGGACATTTGGCTCTGGCGTTGACGGTGGTGCTGTTGGCCGCGTTTTTAGGACAGATGCGGCGTTGGCACAACGAACACGCGTCGCAAGCTCCGTCGCAGACCGAAGAGGTGGAACAGATTAAGCACGTGCCCCTGACGGAAGACCCCGCCCAATACGACGAGTCGGAAGTGCTGGTGCGTTTCCGTGCGGGCACGTCGGAGGCGACGATTGAACGTCTTGCCGCGACAAAGAACGACCGCGTGGAAGACCATTTCGAGTTTGTCTCGAACTACGCCGTGATTGAAGACGAAGACGGCATGGACGCCGAAGCGGTGGCGCGCGAGTACAGGTCAATGCCCGAAGTCGAGTATGCGGAGGCGAACGCTTTTATCGAACTCGACCCGCAGGAAAACAGCATGCCCGATTCGCTCAGCGAATCGCAGGACGGTACGCCCAACGACCCTCTGCTCGGCGAACAGTGGGCGCTCATCAACACCGGACAACGCGAAGGCAAAGCCGCCGCCGACATCAGCGCCTTGAAGGCGTGGATGAACAAGACGACGGGCAGCGACAAGGTGGTGGTCGCCGTGCTCGATAGCGGCGTCAACTATCATCACCAAGACCTCGCCGCCAACATCTGGACGCGCCCCGCCGCGCTCGCGCCCTACGTTGACGCACAAATCGGCACCATCAACGACCTCAACGGCTACGACGCCGCCGAGAACGACGGCGACCCGATGGACGAGAACGGCCACGGCACGCACTGCGCCGGAATCGTCGGCGCGCAGGGCAACAACAACGAAGGCATCGCGGGCGTCAACTGGACGGTGCAAATCATGCCGCTTCGCTTCATGGACGCTAACGGCATGGGCACGACCAAAGATGCCATTGAAGCCATCAACTATGTCATCGAGCGCAAGCGCGCGGGCGTCAACGTCCGCGTCATCAACGCGAGTTGGGGTTCCAAGAGGTATTCAAAGGCGCTCGAAGATGCGATTCGCGAGGCGGGCGAGGAAGGCATCCTCTTCGTCGCGGCGAGCGGCAATTCGACCGAAGACACAGACCGTTCACCGCACTATCCGTCGGCCTACCAACTGCCGAACGTCCTCAGCGTCGCCGCGCTCAATCGCCGCGATGAACTCACTTCCTTCTCCAACTACGGTGCGAAGACCGTCCACATCGCCGCTCCCGGCGCGGAGATTCTGAGCACCTGGCTCGGCACAGACTACGAGGAACATTCCGGCACTTCGATGGCCTCCCCGGTGGTTGCGGGCGTCGCCGCGCTCGTCCTTTCGACCGAGCCTGACCTCTCCGTCAAAGAGTTGCGCGAGCGTCTCCTGAAAACCGTTGACCAGCTCGACGCGCTCTCCGGCAAGGTCGCAAGCGGTGGCCGCGTCAACGCCGCGCGCGCCGTCGGCCTCGACTAAATCAACACACCGACGGATTTTTTGTCAGCCACTCTCAAAAGCCTCTTCGTGCTTCCCGCTCGGAGAGGCTTTTTGATGGATTGCGGAATGCGCGTATGATGACGGCGTGCTGAACGACGAAGCGGAGGATGAACGGAGCGACGGCGCAGAGGCGCACACGTCTGCGGAGACGGAAGCGACGAATGCTGTGCCGCCCTTCGTGCTCGCGTTGGACATCGGCACGTCGAGCGTCCGCGCAGCCTTCTATGACGGGCTGGCGCGCGAGATTCGTGGCACGGGCGCGCGCATCCGACGCTCGTTTTGCACGACTGCCGACGGCGGCGCAGAAGACGACGCGGAAGAATCTGTGAGCGTCGTGGCGCGCGTGATTGATGCTGCGCTGGCGCGTGCCCCGAAGCCAATCACGGCGGATACAAAAGGCGTCGCCGTTTCATGTTTCTGGCATAGCCTCGTCGGAGTCGGGGAGGACGGGCGTGCGCTGACGCCTGTGCTCGGTTGGGCTGACACGCGTGCGAGCGCGGCGGCGGGAGAGTTGCGGAGACTTTTGGACGAAAGCACCACGCACGCGCGTACGGGTTGCCGTTTTCACGCGAGCTACTGGCCTGCCAAACTCATCTGGCTCTACAGACAAAATCCCGCGCTCACCGACACCGTACGTCGTTGGATGTCCTTCGGCGAATTTCTCGCGTTGCGGTTGGCGGGCGGCGGTGAGTTTGGCGTTAGTGAGCGAAGCGTCGCGGGCGTGACAACTGCAAGTATCTCGATGGCGTCGGGGACGGGTCTTTTCAATCAACGGTCGTGCGCGTGGGATGCGACGTTGCTGGCGGACTTGCAATGCCTTGCTCGTCTGCCTCTCGACATCGAACAACTGCCGACCGTCGCGGAACACAACGCCGTCACCTATACGCTCTCGGACGAGTATGCCGCGCGTTGGCCTGTGCTGCGTGGGCGAGCGATTTTTCCGGCGGTCGCAGACGGCGCGGCCAACAACATCGGCGCGGGTTGCATCGCGCCTCAAGCCATCGCGTTGATGGTCGCAACGTCGGGAGCGATGCGCGTCATGCGTGAGGCGGATGCGCCGTGCGAGTTGCCGCCCGCGCTGTGGTGTTATCGTGCGGACGCAAAGCGCGTCGTCGTCGGCGGTGCGCTCTCGGATGGCGGCGGCCTCCGCGAGTGGATGTTGAGAACGATGCTGTTTGAAGCTGATGCGGACGCCAGCGTCGAACGCGAACTCGCCGCGATGGAACCGGACGCACACGGTTTGACCGTTCTGCCGTTCTGGGCGGGCGAACGAAGCACGGGCTGGAACGAAGAGGCGCGCGGCGGTATTCTTGGTCTCACCATGCACACGCGTCCGTCGGAAATACTGCGCGCGTCGATGGAAGCGGTGGCCTATCGTTTGGCGGGCGTCGCGGATGCGTTAGCGGCGTTTGCCGCGCCGGAGGCTGAGATACGCGCGTCGGGCGGTGCGCTTCGACGCTCGCCCGCGTGGACGCAAATCGTCGCAGACGTGCTCGGACGCCCCGTGAAATTATTGAACATCAACGAAGCGTCGAGTCGCGGCGCGGTTTTGCTTGCGCTCGAAGCACTAGGCGAGATAAAAAGCATCGCTGACGTGGACGCTCCATCCGGCGACGTTTACGAACCATGCCCGTCGCATCACGCGCGCTACACGGAAGCCCGCACGCGTCAACAGAAATTTTACGAGCTTCTTATCAATCATCCGTCGGATACTTCGTTGAACTTTACCGTCTCAAACTCTGAAACCGAATCGAAGGAAATCTAAAACATGAGTGCGTCAACCCAAGCCTCTGACCTGAACGAAAACTCTGCCGACGGTCGTCAAAATTCCGTCAACGCGTCGCTCGACAAGCTCTGCATCAACACGATTCGCACGCTCGCGCTCGACGCCGTGCAGAAGGCCGAGTCGGGTCATCCCGGCCTGCCGCTCGGCGCGGCACCGATGGCCTACGTGCTCTGGACGCGTTTTCTGCGCCACAATCCCGCCAATCCGCGTTGGCGCGGGCGCGACCGTTTTCTCCTCTCCGCAGGCCACGGCTCGATGCTGCTCTACGCCCTGCTGCACCTGACGGGCTACGACTTGCCCATCGAAGAACTGATGAATTTCCGACAGTGGGGTTCAAAGACGGCGGGGCATCCCGAAAACATTTTGACGGCGGGCGTAGAAATCACGACGGGGCCGCTCGGACAAGGGTTCGCCAACGGCGTCGGTCTCGCCATCGGCGCGGCGCATCTCGGCGCGCGTTTCAATCGTCCCGGCTTCCCGCTCATCGACTCCTACGTCTACAACATCGTTTCCGACGGCGACTTGATGGAAGGCGTCGCTTCCGAAGCCGCCTCGCTCGCAGGCCATCTCAAACTCGGCAACCTCATCTACTTCTACGACGACAATCAAGTGACCATCGAAGGCGCAACTTCGCTCGCCTTCAGCGAGGACGTTCCCAAACGCTTCGAGGCTTACGGTTGGCATACCATCACCGTCGAAGACGGCAACGACACCGAAGCGATTGACCGCGCGATACGCGCAGCACAGAACGAACGCGAACGCCCCTCGCTCATCTCGGTCAAGACCATCATCGGCTTCGGTATGCCGACGCAGGGCACGCGCAAAGCGCACTCCGACGCGCCCGGCGAAGAGGCCGTCCGCGCTGCAAAACGCGCGCTCGACTGGCCGGAGGACAAAACCTTTTACGTGCCCGATGAAGTCCGCGAACATTTTCGTCAGGCCGTCGAACGCGGCGCGCAGTGGGAGGAGGAGTGGAACGGTCTCGTCCAACGTTACGGCGAACAGCACGAAGAACTGGGACAGGCGTGGCGCACGACGATGAGCGGCGAACTCCCCGAAGGTTGGGAAGCGGCGTTGCCGTCGTTTGAAGGCGCGAAGCCGATGGCGACGCGACAGGCTTCCGGCGAAGTCATCAACGCGCTCGCTTCCACTCTACCGATGCTCATCGGCGGTTCCGCCGACCTCGGTCCCTCCAACAATACCGACATCAAGGAGAGCGGGAGTTTTCAGCATGGTTCCTACGATGGACGGATTCTTCATTTCGGCGTCCGCGAACACGCGATGGGAGCCATCCTGACGGGCATGAGTCTTAACGGCGGATTGATTCCCTTCGGCGGCACGTTCATGACCTTCTCCGATTACATGAAGCCCTCGATTCGTCTCGCCGCGCTCTCGGAAGTGCAGGTCGTCTACGTCTTCACGCACGACTCCATCGGACTCGGTGAAGACGGCCCGACGCATCAACCCATCGAACAACTCGCGGGACTCCGCGCCATCCCGCACCTCTACGTCATACGCCCTGCGGACGCGCATGAGACGCGCGAAGCGTGGCGCATCGCCATCCTCCGTCGCGAAGCCCCGACCGCGCTCGCGCTCACGCGCCAGAAAGTTCCCGTCATCCAACGTGGCGACGGCGCACACGCCTCCGCCGAAGGCACACAACGCGGCGCATACATCCTCGCTGAGGCGACCTCGACGGGCGCACGCTCCGTCGCCTCTCATGCTTCGCCCGATTCCGTCGAGGACGAAACCGCGCCGCCCGAACTCATCATCATCGCTACGGGTTCCGAAGTTGCGCTTGCGCTCGAAGCGCGCGAGACGCTGCAAAAGGAGGGCATCCCCGTGCGCGTCGTTTCGATGCCCTGTTGGGAGTTGTTCGACGTGCAGGACGAGGACTATCGCCACGCGGTCTTGCCGCCGGAGACGAAGGCGCGGCTCGCTGTGGAAGCGGGCGTCGGGTTAGGCTGGACGAAATACACGGGCAGCGACGGCGACTGCGTGTGCATCGACCGTTTCGGCGCATCCGCGCCCGGCGAGACGGTCTTGCGCGAACTCGGCTTCAACGTCGAAAACGTCGTCGCACGCGCACGTGCGTTGTTGAAGCGTTAGCCTTTAATCGTCAACTCCGCAAGCGACGAAGTTGCAAACCACAAACAGGACAGGGACGACCATGACTGAACACGAACGAGACGACGACGCCGCCGACGCACCTACCGCAGACGCGCCGAACCCGACCAAAGCCCAACTTCAACGGCAGATGGAGGAGGCGCGCGAGTCCATCAGCGAAACGGTTTCGGAGATTAAAGAGACGGTGGCGAATCAGTACGACGAGGTTAAGGAAAAAATCGAGACGGTCAAGGAGAGCGTCAGCGAGGTGTTGGATTGGCGCGAGCAGTTCATCAAAAATCCGATTGCATGGGGCGCGGGCGCGGTCTCGGTCGGCATCCTTATCGGCATCGGAATTAGTCGCACGGTCGAGCACGCGCCGTCGTCGCGCGTGCGCGGTCGCGGCAAATCGGAAGGCTTCGCCATCGCAGATTTACTCTTGGAAAAACTCTCCGGCATCGGCGACGCCGTTTTGCCGACCATCAGCGGGAGTCTCAAAGAGATGTTCGGCGTTGACCTCGCAGACTATCTACACCAAACGCCCGAACCGAAAAAACTACCCGCCCGCAGAAAATCCAGCGCCAAAAAAACCACCGCACAGAAAAGCACCACCAAGCGACGCTCCAACGCAACCAAAAAGACGAGCGTCAAACGACAGGGCACGAAACAAAAGAGCAGCCCCGCCGATTGAAGCAGCGATTCTTCGCAACGATTCCTCTTAGGAGAACAAGACATTCCACGCGCCGCACGACCGCAGCATCAGAAAACCAGTCGGAGCGCGCCGGGCATCACGCGAAACTCCGCGGGCGTGTAGCCGCGCATGTCGCCGTCGGCTTCGACGGCGAGCGTCGCTCCCGTCTCTACCGTTTCGACGCGGACACGTGTGCCGCTGGTGAAGATGATTTTCGGATTGGCGACGTGGCCGCCGCGATGTATGCGCGCGAGTTCGCGCATGACCCCTCCGCGCGAGACGCCACACGCCGCGAGAACCTCAAGGCGTCCGTCGTCAACACGCGCCGACGGAGCGAACTTCATGCCACCGCCCGCGTAAGCGCCATTGGCGACGGCGATTAAATTGGTCGCGCATTCCACCAATTCCGCGTCGTCAACCGCGACGCGCACCTCTCGATTGCGCCACGCGGCGAGCGCGCCCACCGCCGCCAATGCGAAACGCGCTTCGCCGCCGAGACGACGCCACGCGCCCGCCTGACGAGACACACGCGTCACCACGTCGGCGCTAAAACCCACGGTCGCCGAATTGAGACAGACGAATCTACGCGCACCACTACCATCAATCTCATTCACAGTTGCCAGTATCGTGTCGGCAAGTCGAGTCCTCTTCGCGTCCACAGGTTGCTTGTGATATTCGATGAAACGTCGGAGCCAATTTTCCAGAGGGACGCGTCTGCCCTGCTCCAACCCGCGCGCAAAATCGTCGCCCGTTCCCGCAGGCAAGACCGCCAACACAGCCGACGCATTAACCGGACGCGGCATGCCGCCAGCGTCGTCGCTGTTGTCCCGATTCGTCCCCACCGGACACTCGAAGAATCCGCGTGCCACTTCGCTGAGCGTCCCGTCGCCGCCCACCGCCGCCACCGTTTGATAGCCTTCGCGCAGCGCAAGGCGCACGCGCTTCTCGGCCTCGCCCGCCGCCACGCTCTCATACGCATCGAAACGGACACCGCTCTCCGCGAGTGCGTTCTTGATAAGAGGCCACGCGCGGCGCGCACGCGCAGCAACATAATTAACGACGACGAGCGTCTGTCCAGACGTTTGTTGCACGCCGCAACTTTATCACAAGGAATTTCTTATGCGACTCATCATGTTGGCATGTCTGCGTAATCGTGTCTCGCGTTCTAGTGCTGATGAGATTCATTCTGTGTAGAGTAGAATTCTGTGATTGAGAATCGAGACGTCGAGTTTGAGATTGAAGACGCGAGGTTAAAGAGGGATGCGTGCGGTCAAGATTGTTTCACATGGTGGTTTGGAGGCATTGGAAGTGGCGGAAGTCGAACGCCCGCGCGCATCAGGCGAACGCGTGTTGGTGCGCGTTCACGCGGCTTCGCTCAATCGTGCCGACGTTCTACAACGACGCGGGCATTATCCTGCGCCGACGGGTGTGCCTGCCGACATTCCGGGTTTGGAATTTGCGGGCGAGGTGGCGGAATTGGGTGAGGAGGTGCATCGCTGGCGTGTGGGGCAGCGTGTGTTTGGCATTACGGGCGGCGGCGCGCAGGCCGAATACGTCGCCGTGCCGGAGAGCGTGCTCGCGGAGATACCGGAGAATCTCGACTACCGCGAAGCCGCCGCCGTGCCCGAAGTTTTCATCACAGCGCACGACGCGCTCATGACGCAGGGCGGACTCGGTTTGGGCGAGAGCGTGCTCGTTCACGCGGTGGGTTCGGGCGTCGGGACGGCGGCGATTCAACTGGCACGCGCGGCGGGCGCGGTTGGTATCTACGGCACGGCACGCACGGCGGATAAACTAGAGCGCGCACGCGCCTTCGGTCTCGACGCGTCGGTCGTCGTGGGCGACGATTTGAAAGTGTTGACCGATGCGGTTAAAGAATGGACGAAGGGTGCGGGCGTCGATTGCATACTCGATTTGGTTGGCGCTTCGTATCTCGCGGCGAATCTGGATGCGCTGGCGTTGCGCGGGCGTCTGTTGCTGGTCGGCACGGTGGGAGGGGCGAGCGCGCCGCTCGATTATGGACGCGTGATGAGTAAACGTCTGCGGATTACGGGGACAGTTTTGCGTTCGCGTTCGACGGATGAAAAGGCGTCGGCGGTCAAACGTTTCGCCGCGCAGGTCGTGCCACTTCTATCGCGCGGGGTGGTGCGTCCAGTTATCGACAGCATGTTTGCTCTAGACGAAATCCGCGCCGCACACCAACGTCTCGAATCCAACGCGACGTTTGGCAAAGTCGTGCTTTCAGTCAGTGGCGAATAGTAATTGTCGGTCAAAGGTCAAAGGTCAATCGCGGATGGATAAAAGCAGTTTCTATCACGATTTACCATTGACCATTGACTATCGACCATTGACCGTTTTTGTCGCGGCTTGCGCGGCGGTGTTGAATGTAAGAGAATGATAACTAATCCGAAAAAGGCTTGTGCCTTTCCTGTCATAATGGTTTGAAATTTGTAGGAGAACAACATAGTGAGAGCGGAATTGGAACAGTTAATCGCTTTACAAAATACTGACACAAAAATACGTCTACTACAGGCCGAACTAGATGCCATCCCACAAAGGCGCGCCGACATCGAAAAAGAATTCGATCAGCGCGCCTTTGAATTTAAGGCCATCGAAACGCGCCGCGACGAAGCCCGTACCAAGCGTCTCCAACTCGACAACGAACTCGCCGAGACGCGCACCAAAGCCGAAAAAGCCGAACGCGATTTGATGTCGTCTACCAACGCCAAAGCCTACGAAGCCGCGATACGCGAAGTGGATTCGGCCAAAAAACATATCTCGCAATTGGAGACGCAGATTCTCGAATTGATGGAAGCGGCGGAACAGGCCGAAAACGAAATCCGCCAACACGAACCCGAAATCGCCAAAATGCGCGCCGAGATGGAAGAAAAACTCCGCGACTTCGAGCAGCAGACCCGCGCCCAAAACGACGAACTGACGGCGCTTCGTGCCGAGCGCGAACGTCTGGGAGCTACTCTGCCTAAGCCCATGAGCAGCCTCTACAACCGCATCAGCACGCGCATCCGAGACGGCATCGCCGTCGCCGAGGCACGCAACAATTCCTGCACCGCCTGTTTCATGACCTTGCGCCCGCAGGTCATGTCGGAGATACGTCGCGGCGACGAAATCATCATCTGCGACAATTGCAGCCGCATCCTCTACTACGTGCCCGCCGAACAGGCACACAAAGCCTACTGAAAAGGGCAAAGGCTAAAAGGCAAAGTGGCGAAGGACACACGCGGTCTTTCGTCACTTTTGCTTTTTACCTTTTTACTTTCGCCCTTCACTTTTACTTTCGCCCTTTGCTTTTTCGTCGTGGCGGCTCTTATGCTCTGAATCTGCATCAAACATTTTCGCGGCGACGGCATCGCACTTCGATGCACGGTTTTCTCGAAGCGACGTTCAAGGGGGTTTGGAAGGGATGAGCGCAAACGTTGGAGTAGAAGCGAAACAGAACGGCAGCAACGCCGTCGCGGCAAGTACGGTTGCTGGCGTCGCCGCACCTCCCGCGGGCATCAGCGCGGTGACGCGCGGCGTGCGCGCTCGTTGGTGGCGTCGTCGCGGCACGAAGCGGAGCGGCTTTCGTTATGAGACGACGGACGGGACGCCCATCCGAGACGAGGCGGAACTCGAACGCATCAAGTCGCTCGTTATTCCTCCGGCGTGGCGAGAGGTACGCATCTCGCCTTCGGCGCGTAGCAGCCTGCAAGCCATCGGCATCGACGCGTCGGGGCGCGTGCAGCGCATCTATCACCCGTCGTTCGCCGCGCGACAGCAGCGTCGCAAGTATGAAAAGATTGAACGCTTCGGTGAGGCGCTCGCCAAACTAAGGAAGAAGACCAACGAAGACATCGCGCTCGAAGGGCTGCCGCGTGAACGCGTGCTGGCCGTCATCATTCGTCTCATCAACGACCTTTACTTTCGCGTCGGCTCCGAGGAGAGCGTCAAACGTTACCGCACTTACGGCGTGACGACGCTCCGCAATCGTCATCTCGAAATCAAACGCGGCGGCCAACTCGTCTTCACCTTCGTCGGCAAGCATCACATCCGACACCGACGCATCATCGTCGATGAGGAACTCGCCGGACTCATGCGCGACATTCAAAAACTCGGCGGCTCCAAACTCTTTCATTACCTCGACGCCGATGGCCGTCCGCGACCCGTCACGCCGCGCGACGTAAACGACTACATCAAAGCCGCCACCTCGTCTGAATTCTCCGCCAAAGATTTTCGCACATGGGGCGGCACGCTGCTCGCCGCCATCGAACTCGCGGAGTTTGGTCGCGCCGAAGACGACAGACAGAAGACGCGCAACATCGTCCGCGCCGTCCAGAACGTCGCCGAGCGTCTCGGCAACACCCCGACCGTCTGCCGCAACTGTTACATCCATCCCAAAGTCATCGGGCGCTACCAGCAAGGCACCACGCTTGAAGAGTTTCGCCCACGCCGCCAGCGTCTCATACGCCGTCAGCAACCCGAATACGAAGTTGAAGAAATCGCCCTGTTGAATATGCTCAGGTCGTAAATAGTGAATGGTCAATGGTTAATGGTGAATAGAAGGAATTGCTTTTCTCCATTCATCGTTGAGCATTCACTATTTACCTCCTCAGAAGTGCTTGCTGGTTTTCTTCTTACCGCGTTCTTCTCGGCCTTTTTGCTTGCGACGTTTGCCCTTGCGTTCATCCGAGCCTTTGAGCGAGGCGAGCGGCCAGAGACGATGCTCCACTTCGGCGAGTCCGGCATCAACAACCGCTTTAACCACTTCCTCCGCAGACTTGTAAGCGGGCGCGGCCTCGTCGAGCGGCACGCGACCGTTCGTGTTGACGACGATTCCGGCTGCCGCGTATTCGTCGTCAATCGCGCGTTGCGAGAGCGTGCGCGTCGCCGCGCCGCGCGAGAGACGGCGACCCGCGCCATGATTGACGGAGAAACCACTTCGCACCGCGCCCGCCAGTGGTCGCAGAATATAACTCCAATCCTTATTGCTCCCTGGTATCAAAACGGGATGCCCCGTCTCTTCCCACGCCGTGCCTTTGAGCGCGGGATGCCCCGCCGGAAACGCGCGCGTCGCGCCCTTGCGATGCACCCACACGTCGCCGAAGTCTGGATGCCATTCCTTCTGGACGAGGTTGTGGCTAATCTCGTAGATGAGTTCCAACTCCTCGCCGAAGACGGCGCGGAAGGCTTCCGAGATTTGCTCGAAGATAACGAGTCGATTAAGAATCGCGTAGTTGCCGCCCGCCGCGACGGCGTTTAAGTAGTCGCGGTAATGGCGCGACTCCGGCGTGAAATAGCCGAGGTCGATGTCGGTCATCCGGTGCGGGTTCTCTTCGCGCGCCAACTCGAAATAGTTCGTCGCCAAACCGTGACCGAACCCGCGACTCCCCGTGTGAACCTGCACAAACAGCGTCCCCGCTTCCTCCGAACGCTGCAACTCGATGAAGTGATTGCCGCCGCCCAGACTACCCAACTGCTCAAGTCCGCGCTCCGGCCTTCCCTTGCCGCCCCACGGAATCTGCCAATCATCGTCCACCGGAATCCTGTGTCGCTCCGCGCTGCTCCGGTCAAACGTCGCCCCATACTTCTCCACGTAATACTCCGCCCCGCCCCGCACCAGATTATTAAACTCCGGCTTCGACAACCCACCAAGCCGCACACTCTTGCCGCCCGCACCCATGTCCACACGCTCCATCACCGCACGATTAAACGCCAGCCTACGCTCCGGCGTCGCCCTCTCCGCCTCCACATTCGACCGCGCCGACATCATCCCGCAGTTGTGCACGAACACGCCCGCATCAAGCGCAAAATTCTCATACTGGGGAACCGTCAGACAATAGACATCCGCCGTCGTATCCAACGCTTCGACGGATACGACTTTGTGATTGTAGCCATGTTGCCAGCGTCTATGATTGTGAATACCGAGGCCACCAACTAAGACCTCGCCACACGACTCGCATACGTATTGTCGGTGCGCCACCTCTGAAGATTTCCTGCGACCCTCCAGACTAACATTGTAGGCTTGCAGATATTTTTTACCCCGCTCTCCATTGCCTGCCACAGCCTCTTTGAAATGCTCATAGTTGCGAGCCATATAAGCGAGGATATTCTTCGTCCCACGCTCGGCAAAATAGGCGCGTCCCTCCTCGGTGGCGGCTTTGTTCGAGAGAGCTTGTTTGCGTTTTCTCTCAAACTCCTCTGACTGAAAATGTGTATATCGTTCCGTATGAGAACGATGGTAACGCATGTGGTCGTGGTCGCCCATAAACTGCAAGTTCTCAGGACGATTGTCGGCGCGATTGAAGTTTTTATGATGAATTACAGTTCGTTGTGGGGAGAATGTAGGAATTTCACCGAGCAACCCCTGCCGCCCCATAATCCAATGCACTCGCTGCTCACTTCCCGTCGCTGGATGCCGGACAGTGATATATCCATCTTTGTCTTTCCGCGAGTAGAAAGGCATCAGCGAAGTTTGCGGCGTCAGGTGTTGTGCCTGTCGGTAGTTCCCATCGCGGAGCATGAATTCATGGTCGGGTGTGCAGAGGATTTCACGTCCGTTGTCGAGTGTTACTTTGACTAGCGGCGCACAGGCGCGTGTCTTTTTTGCCGTCGCTTTCGCCGCGACGATTTTGTGTTCCTCGTCGATGGAATAGACGCAGATTTCCTCGCCGCGTTGAGCCAGTTCGCCTATCGGATAGCAATGTCCGTCAATGGTCGGCACAAGCGTTTCAGCCGTGAAGCAGCCGATGTCGTAGCCGACTGGCCCCATGGCGACCGCGCCGCTCTGTGCGTCGGTGATGAGGACGCAGCCGACGGGGACGCCGTAGCCGTAGTGAGTGTCGGGCGTGATGACGACCATCAGCACGCCGGGGAAGCGCGTGGCGTTGACTATCTGACGATAGAGAATATCTTCGGCGTCCGCGAACAACGACTGCGTGAGAAAGAGACGCACGGGCACGTCGCCCGTGTCCTCCGTCTGAAGATTGTAGTATCCGAAGCCCGAAGGCCGCGCGAGGTGTTTCCAGTTGTGCGCGTTCTTCAACTCTTTCGCGACTTTTAATGCCTTCGCGTCCCCTTGTTGTTGACCCATTTATCTCACTCCCTCGAAACAAAATTGATGCTGATAAAACTCAAATTCGACCGCGTTTGTCACAACCACTGTCACAACGACGCGGCTTCCGCAATCTCTGCGGCCAACGTTTCGGCGCTTTTGTCTTCGACGGCTTCGACACGCAGAGCAGCGAGTTCGTAGAAGGCACGCCGCTTATCATAGAGCAGTCGTGCCTGTTCGTGTCCACGTGCGAGCGGACGCGCGTGCGCGTCGCATTCGTCAACGATTCTTCGCCAGCATAACTCAAATGGCGCGTCGAGCCACACGGAGAGGCCGCCATGTTCGGCGACGAGTGCGCGATTGCGCTCAATCGTCCACGCGCCGCCGCCGAGCGCGATGATGAAAAATCTGTGTTCCGGCATCAGTTCATGTGCGGACGGATTCCATTTCCCCGTTTCGGTCGTCGCGTGTTTCAACGTTTCCGTTTCGTCAGCGGCGCGTTCGAGTGCTTCCTTTAGCGCGCGAGTTTCCAGTTGACGAAAATGCTGTTCGCCGTCCTGTTCGATAATCGCTTGCGGCGTGCGCCCTTCGCGCATCGTGACGAACTCGTCGAGGTCAATCATCCGGCAGCCGAGACGACGCGAGAGCGCGGCGGCCACGGTCGTCTTGCCCGCGCCCATGAAGCCCGTAATGACGACGATGCGCGACACTGCGGCGGCGGTTCCGTTCATCTCTCCGTCACCGACTCAAGCAACTCGAAGAATTCGGGGAACGACACGGCGACGCACTCTGCGCCCGCAATCTCCGACGCGCCTTCGGCCAACAGCGCGGCGATGCTGAAAGCCATCGCGATGCGATGGTCGCCGTGCGCGTCGAGCTTCGCGCCGCGCAGTTGCGTCGTGCCTCTGACCGCCAATCCGTCTTCAAACTCCTCGACCTCCGCGCCCATCGCACGCAAGTTCGCCACCGTCGCGGCGATGCGGTCTGACTCCTTCACGCGCAACTCCGATGCGTCGCGGATTTCCAATCCGCCTTCCAACTGTGTGCCGACCACGGCCAACGCAGGCAACTCGTCAATCAACTCCGCGACAATGCCACCACGCAAAACGTTTCCGCCCATCCGACTCGTCGGCGCGAGGCCGCTTGCGCCGTGGACAATCAAATCTCCGACATCTTCAAATCCCCTTTGCTGCAAGGCTTCCGTACCAATTTGCGCGCCGAATTCGCGCATGATTTGAAGAAACTTTGTGCGGGTCGGGTTGAGTCCGACATTCTCAATTTCAATGCGTGAACCGGGCAGGAGAGCGGCGGCAGCGACGAGAAACGTGGCCGATGAGATGTCGCCGGGGACATCAAAATCGCGCGCCGTCAAACGCATCCCGCCGCGAACAGAGACGACGAGAGACGCCTCGCGCCGTCCCTCGAAATCGTTCTCTATCACATCAAAATCGCGCGCCCTCTCGTCCGCACTGTCGCCGCTCTTGAATTCTGTCCCGGCGCTCTCGGTTTCTATCTCGACAGGCACACCAAACCAACGCAACATCCGTTCGGTGTGGTCGCGTGTGGCGGCGTCAGAGGGTTCGACGACCGACGTGCGCCCATCGGCGTGTAGACCCGCGAAGAGCAACGCCGATTTGACCTGCGCGCTGGCGACGGGCATCTCGTAACAGATGGCTTCGAGCGGGCGGCGTCCTTCGATGCGGAGCGGCGCGCGCGCGTCGTCCGATGCGATGCGCGCTCCCATGCGCGTCAGAGGTTCAATGATTCGCTTCATGGGACGCGTGCGGAGGGAAGCGTCGCCCGTCAGTGTGGAAGTGAACGGTTGTCCGGCGAGTATTCCGGCCATCATTCGCATCGTCGAACCACTATTGCCGCAGTCGAGCGGGAGTGTGGCGGCGCGTAAAGATTGCGAGCGGACGGAGGCGTCAACGTCGCCCGCGCCTTCGATAACGACCTCGTTTCCGTCGCGACTCAACACGACGCCGAGTCGGGCGAGACAGGCGAGCGTCGAGGCACAGTCGGCGCTGGTTGAATAGTTTGTGATGCGCGAGCGTCCGCCGCCGGAGGCGAGCGCGGCAATCATGGCGGCGCGGTGCGAGATGGATTTGTCGCCGGGTAGACGCAAGCGTCCGCGCAGGCGGCGCGCAGGCTCGATTCTCATGAAACTATCTTACAACAACGGGCGTTACAGGAAAGCGATGATGAGGGAAAAGCAGTAGACAGTAGACAGTAGCGTGTAGACGGAATTCATTAGAAAAGCCGCGACCGCCTTTATCGAATCTGTTTTCTTGTTTTTCTACTGGCTACTGGCTGCTGTCTACTTCCATTGGCTTTCTTGACAGTCGAGTGGCGGGCGTGTTACATCGTGCAGGCTTCCGGTTCGCTTTCCAGTGTTATCTGTGGCAGCACGCGCCTTCCGTCGCCGTCGTTTGAGGGGTGAGGGTATGGGACGCGTCTTCGATAAAGTGACTGAAGAGACTACCGCACTGACTCTACCGAGCCGCATCGAGGCGATTGCCGAAGCGGCTGCCGCCGCCGCCGAGGTCGCGCGTCGTTACGGGTTCAGCGAAGATGCGCTATTTGGAATCGACATGGCGGTGCGCGAAGCAGTGACGAACGCCGTCCTGCACGGCAACAAGCAGGATGAGACGAAGCCCGTCGAGATTAGTTTCGCACGCACGGACGACGGATTGGTTATCGCCGTGCGCGACCGTGGCGTCGGGTTCGACCCCGCTTCCGTTCCCGACCCCACCGCCGAGCAGAATCTCTTGAAGACTTCGGGGCGCGGCATTCTTTTTATGCGTAACTTCATGGACGAAGTTGAATGGGAACGCCACGCGGAAGGCGGCACGACGGTGCGAATGACCAAGCGACAGTAGATAGACTTTTGATGTGAATACCGGACAACCGGGAGCGGACGATTTGACCACGGATTAAGACAGTTTGTTTATCGTCCACCGTCTAGGGTCGATTGTCTGTTACAATCACAAATCGCAAATTCACGAAGGAGATTTCCCGCAATGGCTGAACTGAATATCAGAGAGCGTCAGGCCGGAGATGTGACCATTCTCGACATGGACGGCAAAATCACTATCGGCGAGGGCAGCGTCGCCGTGCGGAGCGCCGTGCGCCGTCTGCTCGAAGAAGGCAAGAAGAAGATTCTCTTGAATCTGGCAGGCGTCGGCTACGTCGATTCGAGCGGCATCGGCGAACTCGTTTCCAGCTATACGACGATTAACCGCGAAGGCGGCCAACTCAAACTTCTCAACCTGACGCAGAAGATTCAAGACCTGCTCGCGATTACCAAACTGCTGACCGTCTTCGATACCTACGACGAAGAATCGCAGGCGCTCAACAGCTACAAATAAAATGTCAATCGTAAATCGTGAATCGTGAACCGAGTTGAGCGCCAGTAGCGTCGTCTCTGCTTTGACGACGGTTCACGATTTACGTTTCACGATTTACGAGACATCAATGTTTCGTGCAGCCCTACGCCGTCTGCTTGCCATCGACGACCCACCGGAGCGGACGGCGCTGGCGTTTTCCATCGGCATCTTTATCGCCTTCTCGCCCTTTCTCGGTCTTCACACCATCATGGCGACCGCGCTCGCCTTCATCTTCCGCTTCAACAAGATTGCGATTTACACCGGCACTTTCGTCAACAATCCGTTTCTGACGCTGGTTCCGATTATCTTCGCCTCCTACGCCGTCGGCGCATTTTTGCTCGGACGCCCGTGGCGTCTGCCCGCCGCCAGCATGGAACTTTTGCAGCACCCGCAATTCCTCGAAGGCGCTTACTGGCGACAACTTTTCCTCCACGGTTGGGACGTGCTCTTGCCCTTCGCCGTCGGCGGAACCCTGCTCTCCGTGATTTGTTCTCTCATCGCCTATCCTGTTACTTTAAGACTCCTGCGCGCACGGAAAGCAAGGATGAAAGATAGTGATTGATTGATTGAATCATCGACTCATTGAGTCATTGATTTAATCAGGCAATAAGTCAATGACCCGATGATTCAATCAATGCTTTCACTCGTCCCGTCTTCCGGGCATCCGGCGTGAGGCGTGCGGCATCTTTATAAGCATTGGACGGCGAAGCGTGCTCAGTCGCTTGATGAAAAAGTTTCGCTCGCTCGATGAAAAGGTTTTGCCGTTCAATCGCCAACTTTTTTGAGTTTATCAATCTCCTTTTTTGAGTTTATGAAGAAGCATTTTTTGTTTTTGACCATCGCCGCGTTCGTGCTTTGCCAGAACGCCGCGCTCGCACAACAACAGGGCAACCCGCCACAGCCCGCGCGAACGCCTGCCCCGACGACGCAGGCGACAACCCCGACGACAACGCAGCAGCGTTCGACGGGATTCGACCTCGCGGAATTCGGCGTGCGTTTCGATGCAGACCCGCGTCTCATTGTGGTAATGGCGGCGCTCGACGCGGCGGGGTTTGACCCGACGCCGACGGGTTCGCCCGCGTCGCTATTTCGTGAGACGGTGCGGAGAGATTCGGCGAATCTCAACTCAGACCTACGCACACGCCTTCAAGCCTTCTACCAGCGCAACAAACTTCCCGCACCTGCCACGCCCGCTGAGCAAGCCGCGCGTTATGTCTCGCTCGCGCTCGCGCTCGGTGCGCCGCCGACCTTTGAAGCTCCCGCGCGCTCCGAAGACTTGCCGACAGGATTGCTGGAAGTGCTCGACTTCGCGTCGCTTGTGCGCGAGTTTTATAAACAGTCGGGCATGGAAGAACGTCTGCCGGAATACATCCGTGCGACGCGCGCCGAAGGCGACCGCCTGCGTCGCCCGACCGCCGACATGATGCGCGCCGTGCTCAACTATCTCCGCACGCGTCCGACCACCGCGATTATCGAACGCGTCGCGACACCCGCGCCGAGCGAGCAGTCGAAGAAAAAGAAGACGGAACGACCCATCAATCTCACGCGCGAAAAGGAACGCCGCTTTCTCATCGTGCCCGACCTGCTTTCACCGCCCGGCACAATTAACTTTCGCATCATCGGCGACGATTACTACGCCATCGTCCATTACGGCATCGACCCCGCATCTTCTGAACTGCGCCGCGCCTATCTGCAATACGTGATTGACCCGCTTGTGCTGCGCTATAACCGCGACATCGCCGCGCGCCGCGCCGACATCAAGATGTTGCTCGACGAGCGTCGTGCTAAGTCCGCGAACGACATTTCGCCAGATGTCTTTCTCGCCGTCGGGCGTTCGCTCGTCGCTGCCGCAGACACGCGCATGGTCACGCAGGCACGGCTCGCGGCTCTGTCGCGCGAAGCGGAAGCGCGTCTGAACGAGACGCGTGCGGACGCGTCGGCGCGTGCGGCGGTGACGAAAGCGGTGCAGGAGGCACGGCAGACGGTCGATGATGCGGCGACGGCGCAACTCGCCGAAGCCTTCGAGCGCGGCGCGGTGCTCTCGTTTCATTTCGCTGAACAGTTGCGCGGGATGGAGGATTCGGGTTTCGACATCGCCAATTTCATGCAGGACATGCTGACCTCCTTCAGCGTCACGCGCGAGACGCGCCGACCCGTCGAGTATGCCGCCGCACGCGAACGTTACAACGCGGCGCGAGCGCAAGCGGCGCGCGTCGCCGAGGCAAATCGCAACGACGAGTCAGAGACGCCCGTCGATGCGCGTCGCGCGGCGCTCACAAAGAGTCTGAACGAGGTCAACGAGTTGCTGCGACTGAAGAATCATGAGGAAGCGGAGACGCGTCTGCGCGCGTTGATGCCGCAATATCAGGGCGAGCCGCGCATCTTCTTCGCGCTCGGACAGACCGTGAGCCTTGCCGCGGCTGATGCGTTCGACGAAAACTTGCAGGCCGAACGATTGACACGCGCGCTCGGCCACTATCGTATGGCGGTCAATGCGGCTTCGCCTGACTCCGACCGCGCGCTCATCTCACGCGCGCACATGGCGATGGGACGCATCCTCGCCTTCCTCGAACGCCGCGACGAAGCCCTCAAAGAATTTGACGCCGCCATCGCGCTCGGACGCGTCGAAGGCGGCGCATACGACGCCGCCCTCGCCGAAAAGAAGAAACTACAACCGTAAAAAAAGTAGCCAGTAGTCAGTAGCCAGCATGAAAACCTCCGGTCGGACGCCCCTACAGCATCCCTCTCGACCATCGCCTCTGACTGTTTTTCTACTGGCTACTGACTACTTCTTTTCGCTGCTCGTTAGAGCAGAACGGAACCGCCACGCAGTTTCATCGGTCGCAGACGTTGCGGGGTGATAATCTGCGGGTTGATGTTGAGATTCATGTTCGGCAGATTGATGTTTGGCAGATTGATATTCGGCAGACTGATGTTCGGCAGTGGCGCGAGGTGGACATTGGGCGGATTGATGTTGATGCGCGGAAGATGTATCGCGCCGGGCGCGAACGCCATTTCGTCCATGAAGAATTCCATGTTGGGCGACTGGCTCTGTTCGGGCATAAGGCGGATGGTGCGTCGCTTCTTGTCGCGCACGATGGTGATGTTTATCTCGCCATCTTTCTTGCGATTGATGGCGCGCGAAATGTCGTTCGACTGACTGATGCGCTCGCCGTCAACCTCTGTAATCACGTCGCCCGCGCGGATGCCGGCTCTGGCCGCAGGGCTATTCTCCGCGACCGACGAGACGAGCACTCCGCGTTCCTCATCGACTCCGAAATACTCCGCAAGTTGTTTCGTCAAACGACTGGTCGAAACGCCGATGCGACGCGACGCGCCGAAATTCATCGTGAACAGATTCGGATTGCCGCGCAGCATTTCTTCCGTCTGCTTTCGCATCTGGTCGCCCCGGAGACGCATCTCGCCTTCGCGCTTCGCCATCTCCTCGCCGCGCCGACGCATCTCGTCGCTCTGCCTGCGTAGTTCGTCGCCGTGTCGTCGCATCTCATCGCCGCGTTGTTGCCACTCTCGCGACTGTTCCGGCGTGAACATTTCTCCTCTGTAGATGCCGGGGAAATTCTGTCGATTGCCGAGTTTGACGTTGATTTCCTGTTCGCTTCCGTTGCGGCTGATGGAGAGACGCGCGGTGTGTTCGGGTGGGACTTCGTCAATTAGTCGATTGAGTTTGCGAATGCTTGACACCACCTCGCCGTCGAAGCGGAGGATGACATCGTTCTCCCTCAACCCGGCGCGACCCGCCGGACTATCCTGAACAACACGCGAGACGCCGACTCCGCGCACATCGCGCAAGTTGAAGCGACCCATGTTCTCGCGCGTTATCTCTTCCGTGTAGACGCCGAGAAAATTATCGCCGCCGAAGAAATAGGAGAAGCCGTGCGCGTCGGGCGCGAGTGCGCCAAACGCTGCGACTGGCGGCGCGGGCAGAGTTTCCGGTGCGCGAGGCGTCTGCGCGGTCGGCGGCGTCTGCGCGACGGGTGGTGCGGGCGACGTTGGCGGCGTCTGCGCCGCAGGCGGTGTGCCGGGCGTTGGCGGCGTGGCGAGGACTGCTTCCTGTGCGCGGAGCGTCGCAGCGCCGCTCCACAGCACCAACAAGAAGGCGGAAAGCCGGACGAGAGATTTCTTGTTCATCAAAAATAATCCTCCAGAGAGAGAGTTTTTCGCTAATTGCACGCGCCCCACACGCGACGGTTCCGAAAAATTTCAAAGCAGAAGTCAGGAGCGACAAGCGGGAAGTCAGAATAAAACTGTCAGCACTTCGCACAAAGCTGTCTTCCCGTTCATCTACTGACTACTGGCTACTGTCTTCTGTCTACCGTTTCGCGTTCCGCGTTCCGCATTGTTCTTTGTTACACTTCCGGCGTTATCGAAATTCTCATGCGAGTTGCGACGCGTGCGCCGGACGACCGGACGCCAACGGAATTTGAATGATGAAGATTCTCGACATCGGCTGCGGCAAACACAAAACGCCGGGCAGCATCGGCCTCGACAGCAACCCACGAACCGACGCCGACGTGATTCACAATCTCGACGAAGTGCCCTACCCGTTTCCCGATAATGAATTCGACCTCCTCATCGGCAATCAGGTTATCGAACACGTCGATGATGTGCTCGCCGTCATGGCCGAACTTCATCGCATCGCCAAACCCGGCGCGGTTATTCGTCTCGACACGCCGCATTATTCCGACATCGCCTCCTTCACAGACCCGACGCACAAACATCATCTAACCACCGAATCCTTCGCATACTTCACGGGCAAGCGACCCGATTTCGACTTCTACAGCAACGTGACGTTGCGCCCGCGCGTCGTGCGCGTCACGATGCTCAAGCTCTGGCGCGCGCTCGGCTTCGAGTTGCTCGTCAATAGCTGCAACCGCTATCCGGCGCTGCGTTTCATACGCCGCTTCTGGGAAACCTATCTCTGCTTCGTCATTCGCGGCAAGACCATCTATTTCGAGTTTGAAGTCATCAAGTAACCGTGGCCGCCTTCAAACGTGGTCGTTTCCTCCGACTCGAATTCCGGCGACGCGCGTGTCCCGACCTTTAACCAAAAATGGCGCACAAGAACGACGATTCATCCACCAACCCTTCATCCACCAATTCTTCATCCGGCGGCGACGCCGCATCCGGCAAGCATCCCGCACCGTTCGACGAAGATGCGGAAGAAGGCGCGGGTCTGAGGGGCGCGTGGATTGTGTTGTTCGGTTTGGCGGCGTTGCTTCTTGTGGCGACGAGGCTGTGGCGTTTGACAGATTCGTGTCTCTGGTTTGACGAAATCTTCAGCGTCCACGCCGCGCGATACGACCTCTACGCGATGTTGAATTTCGTCGCGCAAGACCTTATCCACCCGCCGCTTTTTTACATACTGTTGAAGGCGTGGATGGCGTCGGGCGGGGAGTCGCTCGCGTGGCTCAGGCTCTTTCCGGCGCTCGCGTCGGTGGCGACCGTGGTTCCATTCCTTCTGCTCTGCCGCGAACTCCGTCTCAAAGCCGACGAGACAACACTCGCGCTCGCGCTCATGGCGCTCAACGGCTACTTAATCAAGTACGCGCAGGAAGTGAGGATGTATAGCCTGCTGCTGCTCCTCGCGTTCTGTTCGCTGTGGCTTTTCGCGCGATACTACAACGCGCACACGAACGCACGGAAAGAACTCCTCGCGCTGTTCGCGGCAAACCTCCTGCTCGTCTACACGCATTATTTCGGCTGGCTGCTCGTCGCTTCCGAGTTCGTCTTTCTCCTCGTCTTTGCGGCGCGAGGCAAGTGGCGGATGTTTTTGATAAAGACAACCGCGCTGCTCGTCTGCTTTAGCCCGTGGGTTTACGCGGTCTTAACACGCGCGGCAAACGCCGGAACAGGCGCGGGGCTGCGACAGAATATCGGTTGGATGTCGCGCCCCGGTCTGCGCGCGGTCGCACAGTTTTATGTCACGCTCCAAGAGATTCTTTATTACCCGCAGAGCAATAACGAGCCTCTGTTTCAACGTTGGAGTGCGCCGCTCGGACTGCTGCTATTTGTCTGTCCGGTCGTCTTGCTTATCATCCGGCACGTGCTCCGACGACGCGCGCCATTCGACACACAGACGGAGACACACGCGACCGAGAACGCAGCGACACTCTCCACGCGACACGCGGAGACACCTGAGATTCATCGTGCGACGACGCTTTCGTGGCTGCTTCTCTTCTCGTTGTTGCCGTCGGCTTTCGCTTTTTTGGCGAGTTGGTTTCTTCCGTATTCGGTCTGGGGCGCACGCCATCTCATCATCGTCGCGCCGTCGTATCTCATCGTCGTCGCCGTTGCGCTCTGCCGTCTGCGTCCCGTCTGGTTGAGAACTTCGATGCTCGTTATGCTCGGATGTTGGACGGTCGCGTCTGCGTCTGCGCTCGCCGTCCGTCGCGAGGGGAATTACATCTGGTGCGCATGGGAGACACTTGCGCGCCGTCTGCCGGAAGCCGAACGCGCGGGCGGCGAGCCCGTCAGCGTTTACGTCTTTGAGGATTTGGTGGCCTATCATGCGTGGTTCGCTTTAAGTAGGATGGAGGCCGACGGGTTTCGGGTCGAAGTCGTTAAAGGCATCGACGGTTTGATGGAAGACCCGGCCTATTTTCTGCCGCGCGGTTTTGACGAAATAGCGACCAACTCAAACGGCGCAGAGGCTTTCGTTGATGAACATTTCTGGATTGCTTTCCGCGATACGGCTTGGAAACCGGAGAGCCAGCCGCTCAAAATGTTGCGCGAGCGCGGCTACGAGATTGGGCAGATTTTTCACGTCGAGGCGCAGGGTCAGAAGGCTTTTCTCGTCGCCGTCCGGCGCAAGAAATGATTGAGAGAATTTTGATTCGCGCGATGCATGGTTTGTCTAAACAACCTTTGGAGTTGATGCATGATGCGGATAAGGACGGCGGAGGCGGAAGATGCGAGCGCGATTCAGGCGCTTATCGGCTTGGTCTATGCCGAGTACGGCTGCGTGCTCAACGTGGACGAGGACGAACCGCACCTGCGCGAACCGGGCGAGTATTTTCGCTCGCGCGGCGGTGAGTTCTGGGTGGTTGAAGACGACGCGGGAATCAAGGCGACGGTGGCCGTGATGCTTCACGCAGACGAGGTGTCGGAGTTGAAATCTCTGTACGTTCATCCGTCGCTGCGGCGACAGGGGTGGGGTCGGCGTCTCACGGAATTGGCGTTGGAGCACGCGCGCCGTTCGGGCAGCACGAAAATGTTCCTGTGGAGCGATACGCGTTTTCTCGACGCGCACCGTCTCTATCGCAGCATGAGCTTTCTTCCGTGCGGCACAAGAGAGTTGCACGACTCGAACAACTCCGTCGAGTTCGGTTTCGAGATGTGGTTGGAAAGATAGAGGTCTGAGGTGAGCGGTCGGAGGGTCAGTGTTTAGATGAAAGACTTATGTTCTGAGTTTCGGCCTCTATCCCCTGACCTCTGAACTCCAACCTCTCGCCTCTGCTTTTAGTGGTTGACTTTTGGGGCGCGGCTTGTGACATTGTGGGAAAAATCAAATCGAGGAGAGGCTGACCATGAGCGCAAAAGCTAAACGCGGTGGAGAAGGCGGACGCGAAAAGTCGCAGGGCAAGCGACCGACGAAGAAAGACCAGATTGTCGCGTTGTTTCTGTCGGGGATGGGAGAGGTGGAAGACATCGCCATTATTATGGGCGCGCGTTCGAGCTATGTCGGGTCGGTGTTGCAGGAGGCGGGACTGGTAAGCGGCTACTTCGACCTCTACACTTCGACCGCTCATCCGATGAACGTCTATTCCAAATTCTTCGCCAACAAACTCGGCTTCAAAGACGAAGCGGCAGCGCAAGAAAGCATTGAGTTGATTGACCGTCTCTATCGGCAATTCGATTTGGCGCAAGACCGCGCGGGGCAGCATCATGCGTTGATGATGGCGCTCACGATGTTTGACCGCGCGCGTTGGACTGGCAAGGGACGCGAGGCCGAAATCTTTCGCGGATGGCTCGCCGAACGACTGGCCGAAGCCACACCCTCCGTCGAACCGGATGCGGAGAAGGACGCCGGAGACTCCCGCAGAGACGCGCACGACGGTCACGAAGACGACGATGATGATACAGAGGAAGTGTCGTCGCCGAGTCCTTCATAAACTCGCCGTGGATGCGATGCGTGTGGCACGCGGAGAATAGTTTCCGTCGTGAGGGAGCGTGCGGGCAAGTTCGTTGAGAGGCAAAACCGGCAGAGTGCTTGATGGAAAGTTGATGAACATCAGAGGTTGGTCGGCAAAATTTCTGCTGGTGGCGTCGAGCGTGCTGGTCGGGCTGTTGATTGTCGAGGTAGCGTTGCGCGCAGTGGGTTACACCTATCCGGTCTTCTACACCACGGACACCGAGCGCGGCTACGCTCTGCGTCCACACATGGAGGGATGGTATCGCAAAGAGGGCGAGGCATACGTCCGCATCAACAGCGACGGCTTGCGCGACCGCGAACACACGAAGACGAAACCGCCCGACACGCTCCGCATCGCCGTCCTCGGCGACTCATACGCGGAGGCGCTGCAAGTGCCTCTGGAAAACGCCTTCTGGATGGTCATGGAGGCGCGTCTGAAGGGTTGCGAAGCGGCGGGGGGCGGGCGCACGAAAATCGAGGTCATCAATTTCGGCGTCTCCGGCTACAGCACGGCGCAGGAACTCATCACACTGCGCCAACACGTCTGGGACTACTCGCCCGACATCGTTCTCGTCGCCGTCACCACCAACAACGACATCACAGACAACTCCCGCGTGTTCAAAAAGACGGACGAGATTCCCTATTTCGTCCTCCGCGATAATCAACTCGCGCTCGACGATTCTTTTCGCACATCGAAGGCGTTTCGCTTGCGACATTCCGCCCTGAATCGCGCCGGAAGATGGATTCGCGACCGACTCCGTTTCATTCAGGCGCTTCATCAATCGCATGGCGCGATTAAAAGTTTCATCGCATCGAGACGTGCGCGCCGGAGTGCGAATGCAGACGCTCAGACGCAGAAGCGCGCGACCGCTGAAAACGGCGTCTCAGACGCTCAAGCGACCGACGCCGCGACGCCCAACAACGCCGCCGCCGCGCAAGCCGAAGAACTTGGCGTCGATTACATGATTTATCGTCCACCCGCCGACGAGGTTTGGAGGGATGCGTGGGCGGTGACGGAGCGATTGATGATGCAGATGCGTGACGAGGTTGAAAGTCGCGGCGCGAGGTTTTTGGTCGTCACGTTGAGCAATGCGATACAGGTGCACCCTGAACCGCGCGCGCGGCAGGAATTCGCGAAGCGTCTCGGAGTCGATGATTTGCTCTATCCAGATTTGCGTCTCAAGGCACTCGGCGAGCGCGAGGGTTTCGAGGTGTTGAATCTCGCTCCGTCTCTCCAAGCCTATGCCGAACAGCACAAAGTTTTTCTCCACGGCGCGGGCAGCCAAATCGGTAACGGCCACTGGAACGCGCACGGACACGCGCTGGCAGGCGAACTCGTCGCACGACGCCTCTGCGAAGTAATCGCCCGATGACGCGCTCGCCGCCGCCGTTCCACACTCGATGCATTACCTGTTTTAATCCTTACGGCAACACCATCTCTCCAAACGCCGCTCACGATGCCTCGCGTTGATGCAGATAAAATTTCAACGCGCGTATCGGTTTCTCGCGGCTTCTCATCTTCGACATAACAGTCAATCGCTCTCGTCCGTCTTTACGGCTCCGGCGTGACGCGGCAACGTCTGGAAGTCGTGTTCGTTGAAGCGAGGTTGCGAAGCTCGAAGGCGTCAGGAGATAAGTGTTGACATTTCGACTAAACGAGAATAGTTTTCCAGCGTTCTACAGTTCCTCGCGCTTCCGGCTGACGTGAGTCTCACTCTCGTTAGTTTCTAATTGAATAAGCAATCTGCGAACATTGGTCAACGTGCTTGTTCAGGCAATTTGTAATCACCACAACGATTCACATACCAACTCAAAAAAGGAGAACCCTACATGCCAGCAACTAAGAGAACCAGCAAGAAGGGCGGCGGCGGCGGCTCGAAGAAGGGCGGAACCAGAGGCGGCGCAGACAAAAGGGGCGGCTCGAAAAAGGGTGGCTCGAAGAAGGGCGGCACGCGCAGTCTCGAATCGGTAATATCAACCGTCGGTACTATCGCCGGGACGGTCGGCACCATCGCGGGCGGCCTCGCAGGTGTCAGCACTGGTCGCGTCAAAGACTTGACGGTGGAAGTGGGTCGCACGTCCAACTTCGACGCCATCGTGCGCGACCTCAAGAAGAAGTTCACACTGGCCGGATGCCCCACATGCAGGTCTGGTTTTGACAGAATCACCTTCAAGGACAGAGTGCTCCCTGGATAGAGACGGGCGAAGCGACGGCAATGACAGACGCGCAAACTCTTTCATAGACGCGAGTGAAGTTAACTCGACGCACGCGTCCTAGTTGATGTTTCCCTATTATTCGTGAGGAGCGTGCAGCTTATCAGTGTTCGCTCCTCACGAACCATCAGATGAGGATTCCCAAAATCACTTCACGCTCCGATTTTCTAAGATGAACCGCCCACCGCCCGTCCCCAAACTCGGAATCGGACTGCTATACCAAGAGCAACTTCGCCCGTTTATTGAACGCGAGCGCGACTGCTTCGACTTTCTTGAGTTGATTCCAGACGTGATGTGGGCGGACATGGGCTACGAGCAGTCGCCGCGCTTTGTCGAGAATCAAGAGGGCATCGGATTTATTCGTCGCGTGCACGCAGAGATGCCCGTCATTCTTCATAGCATCGGTTTCTCCATCGGCAGCGCGCACCGTTTCGACCGCGAACACATCGAGCAGATTGCGCGCTGGTACGACTGGCTCAAGTTTCCGTGGCACAGCGACCACCTCGCCTTCATGTTCGCCGAACACATGGACGGCGAAATCAACGCAGGGGTGACGCTTCCGCTTCCCTACGATGAGGAATCGCTCGACCTCCTTGCTCCACGCATCGCAGAGATGCGCGCGCGCGTCCCCGTGCCGTTTCTCCTCGAAAACAACGTCTACTTCTTCAAGTACGCCGGACAAGATTTCGACGAGCCGACTTTCCTCAACCGTCTCTGCCAAATGAGCGGTTCGCGTCTGCTGCTCGACCTCCACAATCTCTACACCAACTGTCGCAACCATTCGACCGACCCGTACGAATTTCTCGACCAGCTCGACCTGCGAAACGTCTTGGAGATACACGTCGCGGGCGGCCTTGAAATGGAGGGCTTTTATTTCGACGCACATTCGGGCATCAGCCCGCCCGAAGTCTGGCAACTTCTCGAATGGACGTTGCCGCGTTGCCCCAATCTCGGCGGCGTCACCTTCGAGATGCTCGGCTCATGGTTTGTCGATGTCGGCACCGAAGGATTGCGCGCACAACTCTCGCGCATGAAGGAGGCATGGTTGCGCCACAAGCCCGCGCCGCAAGCGACGCCGACAACAGTGGTGGCAACGGCGACGACGGCGGAGGCGCACGCGTGAGCCAACGTACTTTTCAAGCGATGCTCGGTCGCATGGTGGTCGATTTAGAATTTCGTCGGTGCGTGCGTGAGCAAGGCGACGCGGCGCTCGACGCAGATTTGACGCCGCTCGAACGAGAGCGTCTGCTCGCCGCCGCCGCCGACCGTGGCATGGATGCGACGCGCATGGTGCACAAAGATTTTCGTCTGAGCAAGCTCTACTACATGCTGCCGCTCACACGTTTCCTGCTCGGCTCCGAGCGTCTGTCGCGAGAAGTCAGCGCCTTCTGGTCGCGGAATCTCCCCGTCAGCCACTATTTCATCCAGGAGTCGATAGACTTCTGCGAACACCTTCAAAGACGCCTCCTCTCCGGCGGTCTCCGCGTCAAATATCTCCGAGAAATCGTCGCCTACGAACGCGCCGAACTCGAACTCAAACTCCCGCGCCCCGGCAACGACGCACCTCCGCCGCCTCAACTCGTCCACTTCCGCTATGACCCTACCATCCTCTTCACACAGCTCACACAACGCCGACGCCCACGCGCCGTCCCACGCCTCGACTGCGCCCTACGCGCCACGCTCAACCCCGACGACGGCCAAATCCAATGGCAACTCCACGAAGGCCACCCCGATGCCAAAGCTAAGGCACCCTCCAAAGCAGCACCCCGCACGCGAAAAGCGAAAGCCCTCCGCGCGCATCGTTAAAGTCGGATTAAAAATTCGTTATGGCTGGCGGTAGATTTCGCGTCCGTCACCGCTTAGTTCGAGGGCGAGTTTGCCTTCGGAGTGTGCGAGGTCGAGGTGTGCGACCGATTCGGAAACGGCGAGAAAGCGATGCACGTCGTCGGTGCCGGGGAAGAGTTCGCGCGAGATGTCCCATGCGGTCGCGCCTGTTTTGGGGATTAAGCGAACGACTTCCGCCTGTCGTTCACGGATGGCTCGCAGGTAGCGGTTAAAGAGTTCTTCGTAGTCGGTCACGGGGTCGCCGTGACCGCCGTGGACGAGCGTGGGCGCGAAGGTGCGTAGACGCGCGAGGCTGACGAGGTATTCGGCGAGCGAATGGAAGCGTTTGGAGGGGTCAACGGGGTCGGGCGAGAGAACGGGGTTGGGCGTGATGCGCTTCAAGACGCAATCGCCCGCGATGATTGTGCGGTCGGCTTCGCGTATGAAGGAGCAGGAGCCGGGCGTGTGACCCGGCGTGTGGACGACGCGCAAGGAGCCGTTGGCAAACTCAATCTCTGCATCATCCATCAACTCGCCGTGTTGTCCGTCTTCTAGCGCATCGGCATACTGACGCACGCCCTCGTATATTTTCCTCATCCCTTCGATTTCATCCGGCGGCACGCCCGCGCGTTCCAGCAACGCACGGTGTTCTTCGTACTCAAGCCTTCCGGCGCGATGCCCCGTCTCCCAACCGTGCACCAGCACTTCCGCATCCTTTGCTTCGTCGCGCAGCGAACGCGCGAGGCCGCAGTGGTCTTCGTGAGCGTGCGTCAGGACGATGCGACGAATGTCTTGCACGCGCACGCGCGCACGTCGCAAGCCTTCCTTCAGTGCTTCCAACCCCTCCTTCGTCTTCGGCCCCGTATCAATCAGCGTTACGGGGTCTTCCGCGATGAGATAGACGTTGACCGGCCCGACGTAGAAGGGCGTGGGGAGCGAAATCGGAATGATTTTCATAATGGAAAGAGGTTAGAGGTTAGAGGCTTAGAGGTCAGTAAAAGCGTTTTGTCTTAACTAACCTCTGACCTCTAGCCTCTAACCTCTGTTTTAGTACGTGTACTTATTCGCCTTAATCATCACGTCGGCGATGGCTTGACGTGCGGCGACGGTGTTCATGGGCGTGTTTTTGGTGAAGCGTCTGAGCGCGGCGAGGAGTGTGCGGAGTTCGTCGCCTTCGGCCATCGCGGCGAGTGTGTTTTTGGCGTGCGCTTCGATGCGTTCGATAGCGTCGTTGCAGAAGACGCGCGTCATGTCGAGATAGCGCGCGGCTGCTTCCTCGCCTTGCGCGGCGATGAGTTTCTGCGTGCGGAGCACGGCGGATTCCATCGCGTAGGTATCCATGATGATGTCGGCGATGCCCATCAGGATTTCCTGTTGGTCGGCGAGTTTCGCCATGTACTTCTGCGCGGCGGTGCCGAGCGCCATCAAGGCAATCTTCTTGGCGTTGCGGACGAGACGCTGTTCGTTGGCGAGCACGCTTTCGTCTTCGTCGAGGCCGGACATCGAAGGCGTCAGCACTTCGTCCATCAACTTCTGCGCGGCGGGCAGGAGCGCGAGTTTGCCGCCCATCGCGCGACGCATCAACATGCCGGGGATGAGCATGCGATTGATTTCGTTGGTTCCCTCGAAGATACGATTGATGCGTGAATCGCGGTAGGCGCGCTCCGCGGGATAGTCTGCGGAGTAACCATAGCCGCCGTAGATTTGCACCATCTCGTCGGCGACGAAATCGCAGTACTCCGACAGAGCGACTTTGATGATGGAACACTCCGCCGCGTACTCCTCAATCGCACGGAGTTTCGATTCGGGGTCGCTTGAGTCGGCGGTGGCATTGATGGCCGACTCGATGAGTCCGAGCGTGCGATAGGTCATCGCTTCGCCAATCCATGTGCGCGTCGCCATCTCTGCGAGTTTGGCCTTGATGGCACCGAAGGACGAGATTGACTTGCCGAACTGCTGACGCTCGTTGGCGTAGCGGACGGCTTCGTGAATCATCAACTTCATACCGCCGTTGCACATCGCGCCGAGTTTGAAACGACCGATGTTGAGAATGTTGAAGGCAATCTTGTGTCCCTTGCCGACTTCACCGAGGACGTTTTCGACAGGCGTCCTTGCATCTGAAAGAATCAGCGCCGTCGTGCTCGAACCCTTGATGCCCATCTTGTGTTCGTCTGCGCCATTGGTCAAACCCTCCTGCCGCTCGACGATGAAGCCTGTGAACTTGTCGCCGTCCACTTTGGCGAAGACGATGAAGACATCCGCGAAGCCGCCGTTGGTAATCCACATCTTCTCGCCGTTGAGGACGTAGTGTGTGCCGTCTTCGGAGAGGCGCGCGGTGGCTTTGGCGGCGAGCGCGTCGGAACCCGAACCGGCTTCTGTCAAAGCGTAAGCGGTGATGAGTTCGCCCGACGCAATCCGCGACAGGTATTTTTGCTTCGCCGCTTCGGTGCCGTAATAGAGAATCGGCAGGAGACCGATGCCGCTCTGCGCGCCGAGCGTGGTGGCAAACGAGGCGGAGCGTCCGATGTTTTCTCCGACGAGTGCGCCGCTCGTCTGGTCTAATCCGAGTCCGCCGTATTCTTCGGGAACGTTAGCGCCGATTAACCCCAACTCGGCGGCCTTCTGGACGAGTTCGCGCAGGAGTTTCCAATCGTGCTTCTCCAACTCGTCGATGCGCGGGCTGACTTCCGTGTCGATGAACTGCCGCGTCGTCTCGGCAATCATGCGATGCTCTTCCGTGAAGTCTTCCGGCGTAAAAACCTCTTCCGGCGTCCGTTCCTCAATCAGAAAACTTCCGCCCGTCACAATCTTTTTTTCTTCGACTACGGCTGACATAACGGCTCGTTCCTTTCTCGTCAAATAGGTTATCAGTGAGCAGTAAAGGGTGAGCGGTAAGCAGATAAAAACTTTCTGACTGCTTACCGCTCACTGCTTACGGCTTACAATCTTTCAAAGATTCCGGCTGCGCCCATGCCGCCGCCGACGCACATCGTGACCATGCCATAACGCCCGTCGCGGCGTTCGAGTTCGCGGAGGATGGTGGCGGTCAGTTTCGCGCCCGTGCAGCCGAGCGGATGACCGAGCGCGATGGCTCCGCCGTTGACGTTGACGCGTTCGGGGTCGAGTCCGAGCGTTTTGATGACGGCGATGGATTGCGCGGCGAAGGCTTCGTTGAGTTCGATAACGTCAATCTGGTCGATGGTGAGTCCGGCAATCTTCAAGACTTTCGGGATGGCAAAAACAGGCCCGATGCCCATCTCTTCGGGCGGGCATCCGGCAGTCGCGTAGGCGACGAAACGCGCCAGAGGCTTCAACCCCAACTCGCGCGCACGCTCGTCCGACATCACCACAGCCGCCGCCGCACCGTCCGACATCTGCGAAGCATTGCCCGCCGTAATCGTTCCCTTCGTGTGAAACGCGGGCTTTAACTTGCCCAGACTCTCCGGCGAAGAATCACGCCGGATGCCTTCGTCTTTCACAAACGTCGTCTCACGGCGCGTCTTTCGTCCGCGTTCATCCAACTCCTCGAACGTGACGGAAAGCGGTACGATTTCATCATCAAACTTTCCCGCGTCCTGCGCCCGCGCCGCGCGTTCGTGCGAGCGAAACGCAAACTCGTCCTGCTCCTCGCGCGATACTTCATACTTGCGCGCCACGTTCTCCGTCGCCAGTCCCATGTTGAGATAAAAATCCGGGTAGTGTTCGACCAGATAAGGATTCGGACGAATGATGTGGCCGCCCATCGGAATCATCGACATCGTTTCCAGACCGCCCGCGACGATTACGTCCGCGCCGCCAGTCCTGATGCGGTCAGCCGCGAGCGCGATTGATTGCAACCCAGACGAACAGAAACGATTAATCGTCATCGCGCTCGTCTCGACGGGTAGCCCCGCGCGAATCGCCGCCGCACGCGCGATGTTCATGCCCTGTTCCGCTTCCGGCATCGCGCAGCCCATCACCACATCTTCAATCTCCGTCGCCTCAAGTCCGCCCGCACGCGCGATGGCTTCACGAATCACCGTCGCACCCATCTCGTCAGGCCGCGTGTCCCTGAGCGTCCCCTTCGGCGCTTTGCCCACCGCCGTCCGCACCGACGATACAATCAACGCTTCTCTCATCTTCTTTACCTCTTCCTGCTTGCTACGAATGACAAACTATCAATGACAGACTCGATTTCGTCTTCAACTATTAAGATTCGAGTTTCAGTTGAAAAGTTTGATTTTGAGACTCGAAACTAATTCCTGAGCGGCTTGCCCGTCTTGAGCATGTGTGCGATGCGTTCCTGCGTCTGTCGCTGACCGCAGAGCGAGAGAAACGCCTCGCGCTCCAAATCGAGTAGATACTGTTCGGAGACCTGCGTCGGGTGGTTCAAATCGCCGCCCGTCATGATGCGCGCCAGTTTTTCGCCAATCAGCGCGTCGTAATCGGAGATGAAGCCGCCGCGTTTCATTTGATGAATGCCGAGCCTCAAGGTGGCGAGCGACGGAAGACCGAGCGCGCGGATGTCTGTGCGCGGCTGCGGCTCGACGTAGCCCGTCGCCGCGAGCGAGAGCACTTCCTGTTTCGCGTCGGCAATCAGACGGTCGGCGTTCATCGAAACGGAATCGTCTTCGCCGAGGAATCCATACACCCGCGCCTCCTCCGCCGACGTGGCGACTTTGGCGAGCGCGATAGTCTCGAACGCGCGTTTGACGAACGGAAACGGGTCGGCATCCTCCATCCCACGCGGAATCGAATCCAACGCACGCACAACCATCTCCTTCGTGCCGCCGCCCGCCGGAATCAGCCCCACGCCGCCTTCGACCAGACCGATATACGTTTCCGCCGAGGCGCGTACGCGGTCGGCGTGGAGAGTCATTTCGCAACCGCCGCCGAGCGTCATCTGAAACGGCGCGACCACTACTGGCTTCGGCGAATAGCGCAGGCTCATCGTCGCCTGCTGAAAGGCGCGCACCATCAGGTCAATCTCGTCCCAGTTCTCCTCCTGCGCTTCCAACAGCAGCAGCATCAGATTCGCGCCCACCGAAAAATTCACACCCTGATTGCCGACGACGAGTCCGACGAAATTCTTCTCCACCTCCGCGTGCGCCTGCTTCAACATCTGAAGCGTGTCGCCGCCGATGCTGTTCATCTTGGAATGAAACTCAAGACACGCCACGCCGTCGCCCAAATCGACGAGCGACGCGCCCGCGTTTCGCTTGACGACGCCCGTCCGCTCTTTGACGGACTTCAGAATCGTCACGCCCGGCGGTTGCACGACCGCGACGTATTGCCCCGACGCGAAATCAAAATACGACTGCTGCCCCGCCTCGTTTTTGTAGAAAGAGACAGCGCCCGCGTCGAGCATTTTCTGCACATTTTCGGGGACTTTCGCGCCTTCTTCGCGCATCCGCGCCACAGACTTTTCGACGCCGATGGCATCCCACACTTCAAAAATTCCGAGTTCCCAATTGAAGCCCCAACGCATCGCGCGGTCAACTTCGACAACCGTATCGGCCACTTCGGGAATCCTATTCGCCGCATAACGAAGGGTGCGCGAAATCGTCTTCCACAGAAACGCGCCCGCGCGGTCTTTGCTCCATACGAGAGCCTTGATGCGCTCGCGCGTGTCTTCGATGTTCTTCGCCATGTCGAGCGCAGGCAGTTTCACTTTCTCCGCCGGACGATATTCGAGCGATGCGTGGTCGAGCGTCCAAATCTCCTGCTTTTCGCCCGCGCCCTGCTTCTTGTAAAAACCCGCTTTCGTCTTGTTGCCCAGAAGCCCCTGCCCCACCATCTGCTTCAAAAATTCCGGCGCAACGAAAACTTCGCGTTCCTCATCCTCGCTCACTGCATCGTAGAGATTCTGCGCGACGTGCAAGAACACGTCGAGGCCAACGAGGTCGAACGTGCGAAACGTCGCCGTCTTCGGACGACCCACCGCCTGACCCGTCAACTTGTCCACCTCGGCAATCGAATAGCCGTCTTCGAGCATCGTCTGAATCGTCGCCATCGCGCCAAACGTGCCGATGCGATTGGCGATAAAATTCGGGCGGTCTTTCGCCACCACGACGCCCTTGCCGAGTCGCTGGTCGAGAAACCCGTACAACGCGCACGACACTTCCGGCTTAGTCCATTCCGTGCGAATCAGTTCGACGAGATGCAAATAACGCGGCGGGTTGAAAAAGTGTACGCCGAGAAAATGCGCGCGAAAATCTTCCGAACGTCCTTCGGCAAGCTGTCGAATCGGGATGCCGCTGGTGTTCGAGGCGACCACCGCGCCCGGACGCCGATGCTGCTCCACACGCTCGTACAGGCTTCTCTTTATCTCTAGATTTTCGACCACCGCCTCGACAATCAAATCGCAATCCTTCAACTTCTCAAGGTCGTCGTCGAAGTTGCCGACCGTCACCAATCCCGCCAGTTCCGACGTGAAAAACGCCGCGGGTTTGGCCTTCTTGGCCGCATCGAATCCGGCCTGCGCGATGCGGTTCCGCACCTTCGGAGATTCGAGCGTCAAACCTTTGGCCTGTTCTTCCGGCGACGGTTCGCGCGGCACGATGTCGAGCAACAAAACGGGGATACGTGCGTTGGCGAGATGCGCGGCAATCTGCGCGCCCATCGTGCCCGCGCCGAGCACCGCGGCTTTTTCAATCCGAAACATATCAGGAGGAGCCTTTCCGAGAAATTCTAACGAGGAACCAAACGCTATCATACTGAATGAGTATTCATTCAGCAAGCCCAATTGCGCGTCCTTCAAGGTTCAATCAAAGGTTAGAAATTGGTCAGGATGTCTTCGGGGGCGAAGCCCATCTCTTGGAGGCGGTCGCGGGTCTGTTCAATCATCAGGCGTGAGCCGCAGATGAGTGCAATGGGGTTCGAGAGGTTTGGCAATACGTTGTCAAGGAGCGATTGGACGTAGCCGGTCGAACCCGACCACTCGTAGCCGTCGGGTTTGGAGATGACCTGCCGAATATCGACGCCCGCCGCTTTCCATGCATCAACTTCGTCCGTGTAACAGAAATCGTCGGGCGTGCGTGCGCCGTAGAGGACGACGATTTGGCTGAAGTGGTCGTCAGGTTGTTTGAGCGCGTGACGTAGAGCCGAGCGCAGGGGGGCGACGCCCGTGCCCATCGCGACGAAAACGAGGTCTTTGCCCTTGTGTTTGTCGAGCGCGAAGCCGTGCCCGACGATGCCGACCAGTTCGACGCGCTCGCCTTCGTTCATGTCGTAAATCAGACGGCCTGAGCCAACCGCGTTCCGCTTGATGAGAAATTCCAATTCCTCATCGTCGGGCGCGCTGGCGAAGGCAAAGTAGGAGGGGTCTTCTCCGGCGACCTTGAGCATAGCGACCTGTCCGGGCACAAACGAGAGACGTGCGTCGTGTGTGTCTTGTGCGTCTGCGGCTTCGGGCATCATGTCGAAGGCGCGTATGTCGCGCGCCTCTTTGTGAATGCGTTTGATGATGAGCGAACATGGCTCGGCTGCGTTTTTCATAAACCTGCTGGCGGCGAAAATTTCTGTGAAAGTCGGATTTACGACGCGAGTTTAGCGCAGCGCAGACGGGGCGTCCAGAAGTCCGGGAAACGAGGACGAGAAACGGCGACGGGCGATGGACGTGAAGCGACCGACGCGGCAGAAGTGCGTGAAAGCGTCGGAAAACCGTGAAGCGTCGGCGCTCGCGGCGCGGCTTTTTGCTTCGGGCATCGTGGCGCGTGCGGCGAGGGCTGTGGTAAAACTTTTGCACAAGTCGCTGACGTATCTGAGAACAAAGCTGACGGACGAGGGTTGGAGAGAGGCTTTTGCGCGAAGTGTGGCCGGGAACGAATCTGTGCGCTTCGGCGTCTTGCGGCGTTTCGCTTTCCCTGCAAACGTCGCCCAGAGAGACGCGGAGTAATTTTTAACGAAGGAAAGAAGACGAAATGTTCAGACGTTTGGTTGAGACATGGCCGACGTGGACGACCGTGCCGTTGCGTGTGGCGTTGGGATTGATTTTCATCGCGCACGGCGCGCAGAAGGTCTTGGGCGTGTGGGAGGGGCCGGGACTCTCTAAGTTTGCCGCCAACCCCGCGCCGTTTGGCTTGCAACCGTCGTGGCTCTGGATGGGTGCGGCGGCCTTCGCGGAACTCATCGGCGGCATTCTCATTCTGCTCGGCTTCCTCACGCGGCTCGGAGCGTTCGCCATCGCGGTCATCATGCTCATCGCCATGTTCGGCGTCCACTGGTCGGGCGGCTTCTTCCTCTCGAACAAGGGCATCGAGTACACGTTGGCGTTGTTGGGGATGGCGCTCGCGCTTCTGGTTTCCGGCGGCGGTCGCGCCTCGGTCGATGAAACGTTGGTGAAGGGACACAGGTATCGAACCCGGTAAACGAAGGGATGAGTGATGAGTCATGAGTTAAAAAAGTTCTCCTTTAACTCATGACTCATCACTCATAGCTCATCACTGTTTTTATGAAACGCTCCCCGATGCTCGTTATCTTCATGACGGTCTTCATCGACCTTGTCGGTTTCGGCATCGTGATTCCGGTGTTGCCGTTCTATTTGGAGAGCGAGCGATTTCGCGCCACGCCCGTCGCACTCGGACTGCTGTTTGCCTCCTACTCCGTTATGCAACTCATCTTCACGCCCGTGCTCGGCAGGCTTTCCGACAGACACGGGCGGCGTCCCGTCCTGCTTCTGAGCATCATCGGGACGGGGATAGGTTTTCTCATCATGGGCGCGGCGACGACGCTCTGGATGCTGTTCGTCGGTCGCGTCCTCGACGGCATCACGGGCGGCAACATCTCGACTGCGCAAGCCTACGTCGCCGACATCACGACGCCGGAAAACCGCGCGAAGGGCATGGGCATGTTCGGCGCAGCCTTCGGTCTAGGATTCATTTTCGGCCCCGCGCTCGGCGGGCTGTTGACACATTGGGGCATGAATGCGCCCTTCTATTTCGCCGCCGCGCTCGCCTTCTCGAATGCGACGTTGCTCTATTTCGTCTTGCCGGAGACGGTCACGCCCGACCATCCGGCGCGTGCTTTCGCCGCGCGCGGGTGGACGAACATCCGTCGCCAGTTGACGCATCGGCGGCTCGTCCTAGTGCTGTTGATATACTTCCTGTTCGTCGTCTCTTTTTCGATTATGACGACCACCTTCGCGCTCTACACTAAATATCGCTACGGCTACGACCAGACGCACAACGGCTATCTTTTCACCTATATCGGCATCATTTCGGCGGTGATTCAGGGACTTCTCATCGGGCGACTGGTGAAGCGTCTGGGCGAAATGACGCTCGTCGTGGCGGGCGCGCTGGTGCTTACGTCGAGTTTAATACTGCTGCCGTTTATCGGCCCCGCCAACGGCGGCTTAATCACGTTGCTCATACTGCTCGCCGCCTTCTCCGTCGGTAATTCGTTTGCCACGCCGTCGCTGACGAGTCTCGCATCGAGAAGCGTCGGGGCGGGTGAGCAGGGCGGCGTGATGGGCGTGACGCAATCCGCCGCGAGCCTGGCGCGCGTTATCGGTCCGCTCATCGGAGGGTTTCTGATTTACAGTGCGACGCCGCCCGAATACGTCAGCGACCGTAGCCTGTTCCTCACTTTCGGAGCCGCCGCCATTATCATGTTCGTCGCGCTCCTGATGGCGCTCTACTTCGCGCGCACACAATCTGCATTTCGATGAGCCATCGCAGCAGCAAAAAGAGAAGCGTGCGGACGGTCGCGGAGTCGCTGCAAGAATACGGACGCGGCGTGGCGGGCGGGTTGATTGTGAGTCTGCCGCTGCTCTATACGATGGAGGTTTGGTGGGTCGGCTTCATCGCGCATCCGTGGCGACTGCTCGCCTACATCGTTGCCACCTTTGTCTTGTTGCTCGGCTACAATCGTTACGCGGGCTTGCGCCGGGATGCGAGCATGACGGAGGTGGCGATTGATTCGGTTGAGGAGATGGGCATCGGATTTCTGGTGGCGGCGTTGGCGTTGTTTCTGTTGGGACGCATCACGTCGGACATGGCGGCTAACGAAGTGGTCGGGCGCATCGTTATCGAAGCGATGACGGTCGCCATCGGCGTCTCGGTCGGCACGGCGCAACTCGGCGGCGGCGAAGACGATGAAGGTTTTGAAGGCAACGGAACGCAGGCGCGGCAAAGCGTCGAACGTCGTGCGGGCGCACAACAGGCGCGTGCAGGCAAGACGGGCGGACGCGCAGGCAAGGATGATAAAGGCGAAGACGGCGAAGCGTCGAAGACGACGAACACGCACGACGCGGGGATGGCAGACAAGGGCGAAATCCATTTTGGCGGACAGGTGGTGATTGCTTTTTGCGGCGCGGTACTCTTTGCCGCCAACGTCGCCCCGACCGAGGAGATTGTGATGATTGCGTCGGAAATTTCGTCATGGCGATTGTTTGCGCTGGCTTCGCTGTCGCTGCTGATGGGCGCGCTCATTCTTCATTTCAGCGAATTTACGGGCGCGGAGAATTTTGTCCCGAAGGAGAATTTCATGACAGTCGTCGTCGGGACGGTGGTGACTTACGCCCTCGCGCTTGCCGCTTCGATGTTGATACTTTTCTTCTTCGGACGTTTCGACGGCGAGGCGTTGATTACGTGTTTGGCGCAGACGGTGGTGCTCGGCGTCGCCGCCACACTGGGCGCCTCCGCCGGAAGGCTACTGCTGCAATGAGCGTGGAAGAGAAGCAAAAGATACGGAAGAACTGGTTTGAGTGGAGCGTCTTCGCGGTGGGGTTGGTGTTGGTCGTCGGCACGCTCGCCTATCTCGCCTACGACGGCGCGACGCTTGGCGATGCTCCGCCCACGGTCGAAGTTCGTCTCGGCACGCCCCGGCAAGGTTCACACAATTTCCTCGTCCCCATCACGGTCATCAATCATGGCGATAAGACCGCCGAAGGCGTCGCCATCGAAGTCACTTTGGAGGACGGAAGCCCGACGCCCGAACGTGGCGAATTGACCTTCGCATTTCTGCCACGCCAAGCCTCGCGCGAAGGTTTCGTCACTTTTCAAACCGACCCGCGCAACGCGCAACTAAAGACACGCGTGCTCGGCTACGAAGAACCATAAAGTTTGCTCGCCTCGCCGCAGCAAGACGCCGAATGAATTGCGTCGGGCTGTCGTGCCCTTCTCTATTTGACCTATCGAATATCCGATGTCTACTTACTGCGAGTTCGCCGTTTCTGACCCGTTGCACCAGCCATACCACGACTGCGAATACGGCTTTCCTCTCACCGGAGATTCCGCCCTTTTCGAGCGGCTCGTTCTGGAAATCAATCAGGCGGGTCTTTCGTGGTCAATCATTTTGAAGAAGCGACAAGCGTTCCGCCGCGCGTATGGTGAGTTTGATGTCGATGTGGTCGCCGCTTATGGCGAAGAAGACAGGCGGCGACTCTTGGAGGATGCGGGCATCGTGCGTAACCGTCTCAAGGTCAACGCCGCCATCGAGAACGCGCGGCGCGTGGTTGAAATACGCGCGGCATACGGGTCGTTCGCCGCATGGCTCAATCACTATCATCCACTATCGAAGGATGAATGGGTGAAGTTGTTTAAGAAGACTTTTTTGTTTACGGGCGGAGAGATTGTCAACGAGTTTTTGATGAGTACGGGTTATCTGCCCGGCGCACACGTCGAGAGTTGTCCGATTTATCAGCGGGTTATCGCGTCGAATCCCCCGTGGTTGATGCGGTCTTGAGATGTCTGTCGGATGCGTCTGTCGTGATGGTTTCTCGCAAAATCACCAGATGGAAGGCAGCGATGCTTCATCGAGTTCTAACGTCGCGCCGTCCGGCAGGATGTGAATGACGCGTGCGCCCTCTGCTTTGAGACGGGGCGCGAGCAGCCCGACGCGATGGCAGTTGGCACGCGCGAGCGGCCTGTGCTTCGTGAGCGGCTGCGATTCCGAACACATCATCGCCACACGCATCTCGGCGGCGATTTCCAACAGACGCTCAATCCCGCGCGCCAACTCCGGCGGCGGCGCAACAACCTTTCCGCCGCACTCCGGCAACCACTCGTAACCAATCCGATTTTCGCGCAGCAATGCTTCGAGCACACGACCGTTATACTGCGGCCAACGCGAACGCGCCACGCTCCGCACGTCGCACAAGAACGCAATTTCATGTTGCCGGAGAAGCCACAGGAAATGCTCGAAGGCGTGTCGGCCATGACCGATGCTGTAGACCGTGACGGCGGTGTTGACGAATGACATTTATTTGAAGTGGGCGACGGCTATGGAACGAGGGCGCGGCGGGCGAGTTCTTCACGAATCGCGTCGGCGGTTGAGTCAACCAACTTTCCGCCAGTAAACATCTCTTCGTTGGTCACTTCCAGCGCGGCGAAGGACGGCGTAGCGTGCGCGTGCATCTCCTCGTCGGTGGCAAACTCCGTCTCGGCGAGGATGAGTCCGTAGAGCGCGCCGAGAAAAACGTCTACGGAGTAAGTGCGCCCTTCATGCTCGTAGGGATAACGATTCTTGCGTAGCTCGTTGCCCTCAAAGACGGAGAGCATTTCGTATTCATACTGCGAGAGATAGATGTTGGTGATGATGTTGCGCGAATAGTCGGGCGGGGCGGGCGCAAATTTCTGCGTGAGTTTCCAAGTCCATTCGCGTGTCGCGGGCACGCGTATCTTCCTCAGTCGAAGGCGCGTGCCCGTGATGTAGTTGTCGAAGATTTGCAGGTGACGGTCGGTGACGCTCAGACCCTCCGGCAATGTTCGCAGGAGAAATCGCCGCTCGCGCTCGACGCGCGCATACTTCTCCAACTTCGCGCTCACGTCCGCCGCCCTGCCGAGATATTTCGACATCACACCTCAACCAGTTCTTCCTCGTCGACGCGCAAGAACTCCTCCGGTTCGACGATGTGACCCGCGATGGCCGAGGCCGCGACGACGTAAGGCGAAGCGAGATAGACCTGTCCGGGGCCGCTTCTACCGGGAAAATTGCGGTTCTGCGCGCTGATGGTGACCGTCTCGGCAGATTTCGACGCGCCCGGCCCCGCGTTGATGCACGCGCCGCAACTGGGGTCGATTAACTCCGCGCCCGCGCGCTCGAAAATTTCGATGTAGCCGCGCTCACGCGCGTACTGCTTAATCTTCTGCGAGCCGAACTGCAAGTAGAGATGGACGCCGGGCGCGACGCGTTTGCCCTGTTCGACGGCGCGTTCGAGCACGGCGGCGTACATGTCCATGTCGGCCATCTTGCCGCCCGTGCAGGAACCGCCGTAAGCGGCGTCGATGCGAATTTCGGCCGGGAGTTCGTCGATGTTGATGCCGTTGCGCGGGTCGCCGGGCGTCGCCACCATCGGTCGAATCTCGCTCAAATCAATCTCGAACGTGGCGGCATATTCGGCGTCGGGGTCGCTCTTGAGAAATCCACGGCGAATCTCTGCGGCGTCGAGGCCGCGCGTACTGACGAGATATTCGAGCGTCACTTCGTCGGGTTCGATGATGCCGGTCGTGCCACCGGCTTCGACGGCCATGTTGGTCAGCGTGGCGCGTTCGTCAATCGACATCTCGCGCAAACCCTCGCCCGCGAACTCAAGCACCTGTCCGATGCCTTTGCCCTCCTTCATGTAATCGGTCGAGAGGATTTTGAGCATCACGTCTTTGGCCGACACGTCGGCGCGTCGCTGGCCGCGAAGGACGAAACGGACGGTTTCGGGAACTTTGATGCGAATGTCTTTGGTATACCAGGCGTTCGCCATGTCGGTCGAACCGACGCCGAAGGCGAAGCAGCCGAGCACGCCCGCCATGCATGTGTGCGAATCCGTGCCGATGACGATTTGGCCGGGCAGCGCGATGTCTTCAACGACGGCGTTGTGGCAGATGGCTTCGGAGCCGCCTTCGGGGTTTTCACCGTAGAGGCGTATGCCCTGCTCGTTGGTGAAATCGGCCTGTGTGACGGCGAGGCCGTCGGCGCGTTCGAGCAGACCCATCTGTCGATGCTTCTCCGGCATGACGCGTCCGAGAAATGTCAGGTGGTCGCGGAAGGCATAGACCGATTCCGGCTCGGTGACGCGCGCGTCTCGTCCGAGTGCCTGCGTAAACAGAGACGCGGCCATCGGCGTGACGTACTCATGCGAGAAACGCACATCGGCGACGGCGAAGAGTGCGTCGCCGGGTCGGACGGCTTCGACGCCGACTTGTCCGGCGGTGACGAAGGCATGACGCGCGATGATTTTCTCGACGATGTTCATGGGGCGTCGCTCGGTGGCAAGCGGCGGCGGCGTGACTTCGCCCGCAAGTCGCGCCTTGTTGTAGTTGAAGAGTCCGCCGTATTCGACGATGGCGCGCGAGATGGGGTCGAGTCCGCGCGTGAATTCTTCGAGGGGAATCTCCTCGCCGTTGCGTATGCGCTCGACGAGGCCGAAGTCGGTCGAAGTCAGAAGGCCGATGTTCTGTGAGTTTTGACCGTAAATCTTCTCGATGGTGCGTGCGATGACAAGTTCGACTCCGGCGGCACGCTCGGCGTAGGGCGCGGTTTCGCGCGACGAACCACAGCCCTTCGAGAGACCGGAGACGACGACGGAGAAGCCGCCCTGTTTCACTTCGTCTTTCTGCACGGCCTGCTCGCGCATGCCGACGTAGACGTATTGCCCAAGCGTCTCGTCGTAGTAGAAACAGACCCAACCGGGCGTTATCTCGTCGGTCGAGATGTTGTTCATCAGTGGTCGTTCGGCGTCGAACGCGAGGTCTTGGCCGCCTTCGAGTTGCTGACGAATAAGCGCGGTCTCTTCGGTCAAAAACAGTATGCGCCCGTCAAACCGGATGCGGTCGGGGCGCTTCTCAATCTTCTCTCCGACAGTCATGTGAACTCCTTGAATAGTGCGTTAATTGGATGATGTTTGAAAACGTAATTATAACTGGAAGCGACGAAAAAGTCGCTCGACGGCACGCCGCTTACCCGTCTTGAACCTTCCACTGACACGCGAACGCCAAAGAAAAAATCGTGAGGACGAATATTTCATCCTCACGATTTTTAGATGCATATTCCGCACACGACGTGCTATTTGCCCGCGCGTGCTTTGGCCTCTTCGACCACGCGCCTGAGACGTGCGATTTTCTCTTCGTGCGTCTCGCCGGGCGGCGGCGCGAGATGTGCGGGTGGCGGCGGAATGCCTTTGCCGCCAGCAGTTGAAGCAGCGCGCGGCGGCGCGGCCACTGGTGGCGCGGCTGCTTGAGACGTTGCGGCGGCGGCGGGTGCGTCGGAAGTCGCTTCGGCGAGGGTGTCGGGAGCGAGGTCTTCGGGTGTTTCCGCTCCGGCGTTGGGCGAAGCGGTGGCTGCTGCCGGACTGAGCGGCGCGGCGGAGGCTGCGCCCGTGGCGGCCTGCGCTTCGGCGGCGGGACGATGCGCGTCAGCCGATGCGGACGAATCTGTGCCAGAGGTCGTGTTGGCGGCGGGGGCGGTGCGCGGCGGCGCGGACGCGGCGGCGGCAGCGATTGACGGCGGCACTTCCTTGCCAGCCTTCGCCTTTGCCTCCGCGACGATGCGTGCCAGACGCGCCCTTTTCTCTTCCGGCGTCTCGTTCGGCGGCGGCGCGAGATGCGCGGGCGGCGGCGGGATGCCCCGCCCGCCCGTGGAAGCGGCGCGCGGCGCACCTGCGGCGGGCTTGGGCGCGACGGGTTTTGCAGCGGCGGCGGGCTTGGCGGCTCCTCCTGCGGCGGGCGCGGCTTTGGGCGTCGCTCCGGCGGCGGCAGGGGCGTGCGATGCGGCTTCAGCGACCGGAATCCACGCGCCCGTCGGCGACTTCTTAAACGCCGGAAGCGTGCCGCCCGCCGCTTCGAGTAAGGCGGTCAGTTCCTTTTCGACGAAGCGTGATTGCTTCTGCGGGTCGCGGACGTGGCCGAGCGGCGGCCCCATGTAGAGCGTGCCGCACGACTGGCATTTGAACAACACATCGTCGCCGCGCAAATGCACTTCCGCAGGTTCGCCCGCCGTGCGCGTCTGCTTGATGTGGCCGTTGCAGAGTTTGCCCTTCTCGTTCTTCTGGTTGCAGACGGTCTGCGCGTTGGTAATCTTTTTGGGAACGCTCGCCTGCGCTCCTTGCTCGGCGGCGGCGACCGTCTCAGGACGAGCGGCGTTGGAGGCATCGGTTGACATACTGCCAGCTTTTATCCCTTCATTCTCGCGCGTTTGGCACGCCGAACCAGTGCGCGTCCGGCGTCTCGGAGTTGGACGTAAAACTTGCCTGCATCTTACGGAGAAAACTCCGAAAGCGTCAACTAAAAGCAGAGGCTAGTAGTATCCTAATTTGTGTGGCCGTGTAAAATCCGGTCTCGTCGCTCAGAGAGAGTTCGGCGGTGTAGGTGACGCGGTGGCAGAGTCGATGGGTTCAACCCGCTCTATAGCGAGATACAGAGGACCAGCGCCGAATATTTCGACCATCCACGACCCGAAGCCGCGCTTGTTCCATATTCTGTAATGCACCTCCTCTCCCGCCTTCACGTCGAACTCCACAGTCTTAGAGTGAAAGGTATTATCCACACGCAGGCGGTGATGACCCGGCTCGACTTCAACAACTATTGCTTTCCCACTTTTAAGAAGCGTTAAATCCTCATCGTCGAGCCTCAGCTTTATGCCTCTCGCCGTGTAGTCGCCTTCGTCCTTATGGGTCACCCTGAGCTGAGTTGTCAGCACATCGCCGCTTTTTGCTTCTTCGCTCATAATTTCTCTTAATTTTACTTCCAACGAAGAAGTGCTTCAACTCCCACACATGATTAGTAATTCCTGTCGCGAGCCTCTAGCCTCCGGCCTCTGTTGTTGTATGCTAGGGAGACATGTTGCGTGAATTGTTGGGAACGGTGTGGCGCGGGGCACCGAAGTTTGTGCGTCGTTGGGGCGTGTGGCTGGCGGAGCCGCGTTTTACTGTGACGGCGGGCGGCGTCGTGCTCGACGAGCGCGGGCGTCTGCTCTTGCTCAATCACGTCTTTCGCAAAGGGAGCGGGTGGGGCATTCCGGGTGGTTTTATCAATCACGGCGAAGACCCCGAAGAGGCTCTGCGGCGCGAACTGCGCGAGGAAGCGGGCATGGAACTCGACGATGTGCGGATTGCTTTTGCGCGCACGCATCAGAGGCCGCGACAGGTTGAAATCATTTTCCGTTGCCGCGCACGCGCCGCGTCGGCGCAGGCGCAGAGTCTGGAAATCAACAGCGCGGCGTGGTTTGCGCTCGACGCCCTGCCGCCCGAACTTTCGCACGACCAGCGCGGCCTTATCAAACGCGCTCTCAACGATGACGCACCGGAGGCCGAATAGTGGTATGCTGTCGTCAAAATTCGTAAAAACAGAGGCCGGAGATGAGAGGTCAGAGGTCAGTCAAAAGCTAAAGATTGCATTTTTTACTGACCTCCGACCTCTAGCCTCTAACCTCTAATACTCAGGAGACCGGAACCATGATGCCGAAGCTGATTCCATCAAACGACGAAGTGATGGAGATACTGAAGCGCACGGGCGCATTCCGCGAAGGACATTTCATCTATCCATCAGGCAAGCACTCGCCGCACTACTACCAGATGCCGCTTGCCTTCCGCTACTACGACACGGCGCGCGTGCTCGCCGTCGCCTTGAGTCGCAAACTGCGTATCCAGAAAGAGATTTCGAGCGTGTTGCCGAAGGTCGCCATCATCAGTCCGAGTCCGGGCGGCATTCCCGTGGCGTTCGGCGTGCGCGAAGCCTTGAGCGCCGAGCAGATTTACTGGGCTGAACGCGAAGAAGGCAAACGCATGTTTCGCCAGTACGTCAATCAGGGCGAAGTCAATCCGTGCGTCATCGTAGACGACATCACGCGCACGGGCGATGCGCTGCTTGAAACCGTCGCGCTCGTCCGCGAACTCGGCGCGAAGATTATCGGCTGCGGCGTCATCGTCCGCTTCAACTCCGCGCCGACCGAGATAGAGATTCCCAACGACGACCCCGTGCCCATCCTTTCGCTCGTCGAGCACGACGCCAAGTGGTACGAAGACGGCGAGCAATGCGAGTCCTGCAAAGAAGAAGCTCCCGAAGAACACGTCCGTTTCTAAAGAAGACAAAAAGCAAAAGGCAAAAGTGACGAAGAAGACGCGACGCGTTTTCGTCACTTTTGCCTTTTACTTTTTACCTTTCCCCTTTTCTCTTTCGCCCTCGTTCCGGCGTTAGCCGAAACAGTAGAGTCTGCCGTCCTGCGCGCCGACGACGACGCGCCCGCGCGCGATGGCGGGCGACGCCGAGATAGCCGCGCCGACGTTGAACTCCTTGAGTTTTCGTCCCGTCTGAAAGTCGAGCACGTAGAGCCTGCCGTCGTTGGAACCGACGAAGACACGGCCACTTGCGAGCGCGGGCGAAGATTCGACGCGCGCCTGCGTCGGGAAAGTCCAGTGGCTTCTGCCTGTGTAAGCGTCGAGGCAATGCACCATCTTGTCGCGCCCGCCGACGACGACGCGTGCGTCGATAACTGCCGCCGAAGAGTAGAAGGGAAACTGTCGTTCGGCGTGTCGGTATCGCCAGCCAATGCGACGCGCGACGAGATTCATGCCCAACACTTCGTTGTTGAATGTCCCGTAAAACGCATTGCCTTCGATGAGCGCGGGCGATGCGCCCGTGTACGCGCCCGAAGCGATTTGGAAAATTTGTCGTCCGTCTGCGACGCGCACGGCATGGAGGATTTCGTCGCATCCCGTGACGTAAGCAACGCCGTCGGCGACGCCCGGCGTGCTATGCACCGCGCCGTCGGTTTTCAGTTTCCACAGAAGCCGTCCGTTCGTCGTGGAGACGCAGTGGAGGTGCTGGTCGTAGGAGCCGATGAGGACGCGATTGCCGACGACGACCGGAGAAGATTTGATTTCGCCTCCTGTCTTGAACGTCCACAGGCCCGCGCCGTCGCGTGCGCGAACGGCGTGAAGCGTGCCGCCCAAATCGCCGATGAAGACCACCCCGCCGCGACCGATGGCGGGCGAGGATTCCCCGATTCCGCTTTTCGTCGCATAACGCCAACGCACCGCGCCGTCGCCCAAATCGAGCGCGACGAGTTCGCCCTTTTGCGTCCCGACGTAGACCGTGCCGTCCGCGATGGCGGCGGAAGATTCAATCGACTCGCCGCCCTCAAACGTCCACAGCAGACGAGGGTTCGCTACGACGCCCGATTGCGAGAAGCCCGTCAATTGAAGATTGCCGCGAAACTGCGGCCAACCGTCGGCGGGCGTCGCCCAGTTGTTCCACTGCGCCACCGTCGAAGCAGCAGCAGACGGCAAAAGGTAAAAGGCAAAAGGTAAAAGAAGGAAACTTCGCCTTGAAAACGTGCTGCCGCTGCTTGCGCCTTCCGCCTTACTCGCGTCCTGCGCCTTGCTCGCGCCGTTTGCCTTTTCCGTCTCATGCGCGGCAGTCGCCCTGACGCCCTTTTTCCTTTTCCCTTTTTCCTTTTTCCCTTCCTTCAATAAGCCCACTGATAAACCTCCAAAGCGCCCTGCTCGTCAAACGGTCGCGGATTGAAGCGACCCGTCCACTGGCTCGCCGCATCCCTTGCAAGCGTCGGCAAATCATCCTGCGGTACGCCACCGGAACCGAGTCTCGACGGCAACCCCGCCGCATCAATCAACTCTCGCAGGCGCCGTGCCAGTCTTTCACCAACATCATTCCCAACCACAACCCGACGCCGACGACTACGACCCAAACCATCTGACTCGTCGTGAGCGAAACTCAAAAGCTCGTCGTAGCGGGTCGCGGCGACGACGTTGTTCCAGCGCACCACCGTCGGCAGGAGCATGGCGAGCGCCGCTCCGTGTTCGGTGCCGTAGCGCGCGGAGAGAGGATTGGCGCAAGCGTGCGTCGCGCCGAGCATAGAATTTTCGATGGCGACTCCGGCGAAATGCGCGCCGAGTTGCATCGCGCCGCGCGCTTCGAGGTCTGACGGGTGCGAGAGTACACGTTCATAGTTGGCATGGAGGAGTCGCCACGCTTCACGCGAAAAAGTTTCTGAGAAGGGATTGCGCTTCGTCGTAACGTAGGTTTCGACCGCATGTGCGAGCGCGTCGAATCCAGCGGTCGCCGCGACGCCGCGCGGTTGCGTAAGCGTGAGCGCGGGGTCGAGAATCGCCACGCGGAACGCGGCTCGCGGGTCGCCGCAAGCCATCTTCTCATGTGTTTCGGCATCGGAGATGAGTGCGTAGCTCTGTGCTTCGCTGCCCGTTCCGGCGGTGGTCGGAATCCCAATCATGGGCAACAAAGGTCGCGCGGCTTTGCCGTATCCAAGATAGTCGCGCATCTCGCCGCCGTTGGTCAGGAGAAAGTTGATGCCCTTCGCACAATCGAGTGAACTGCCGCCGCCTAACGCCACGATGGAATCAACTTCGCACGTCGCCGCATGTGCGCGACCGCGTTCGACCATCGACGTGTCGGGGTTCGACTCGAAATCATGAAACGCGTTGACGGCGACGCCTGCGCCTCTCAAGAGCCGCGACGCTTGCTCGACGTGGCCTGCCGCGACGAGGCCACGGTCGGCGACGAGGAGCGTGCGACGAAAGCCGAGTTCGCGCGCCGCGTCCGCGAGACGGGCGAGCGCGCCCGCCCCGAAAATCACGCGCGTGCGAGGTTGAAAATCAAAAGTTTCCATCGCCTCAAAATCTTCATGGCGTGCCGACGGGTTTGGGCGGTGCGGCGGTGTTGGTTGGAGGCGTTGCGCCTTCGGCGAGCGCGAAGAGTTGGTTGCGATTGGTGATAAAGAGTGTGCCGTTGGCGGGGACGGGCGTGCTATAGATGGAACTGCCCATGTTGAGTTCGCCTAAAACCTTTTTCACTTTGCCCGCCTGCATCAAGACTACATCGCCATCCTCGTCGCCGAGATAGAGCCGCCCGTCGATGACCATCGGCGAACCCCACACGGCGGCGAACATGTCATGCGTCCAGTAAACCTGTCCGGTCTTCGCGTCGAGGCAATGGAGGAAGCCGCTGAAGTCGGGTTGATAGACGAGGCCATCGACGATAGCGGGCGTCGAGATGGAGCGACGGATTTTGTCGTAGTGCCAGATGCGTCCGGTGGTGGTGATGTCGCCGCGTTTGGTGGCGTCGATGGCGTACATGTGTCCCACGCCTTCGCCGTGTTCGGGGTCTTGGCCGTTGGCGAGATAGACCTTGTTGTCGTAGATGACGGGCGTCGAGATGATTTCATTGCGCGTCTTCGGCCACACGGAGTCTTTCGGGTTGGTGTCAAACTCCCAGAGCTTTTTGCCCGTCAAGGCTTCGTAGCCGCGCACCCATCCGTCGCCCTGACCGGAGACGACCTGCACGACATCGCCAATCTTGCCGACCGACGGCGTTGACCACTGACCATGCAGGATGCGATTGCCCACCGAGTTGTCTTCCCAGACGAGCTTGCCCGTCTTCTTATTCACCGCGATGATTGACGGAGCCTTCGGCGCGGGCACGTTGACGTGGCTCTCGTCCTGACCGTTCGACGTGCTGACGTAAATCAAATCTCCGTAGACGACCGGCGACGAATTGGCGAGATTGTGCGGCAGCGTCCCGACCTCCTCCATCATGTCGAAACGCCACACCACGTCGCCGTCCGTCTCGCCCTTCAACTTCTCATCCGTCACGCCGTCGTTCTCCTTGTCACGAAAACCCTGTGCATCGACGCACATCAACTCGGCGCGATTCGAGACATAATAAACGCGGTCGCCCTCGACCAATGGCGACGAAGCGATGCCTTGAAACGGCCAATCGTTGACGCGGCCCGCCGCGAGTTTGTCATGCACCATCTGCCACAGGAAACTTCCGTCCGACTCCTTGAAAGCCATCAAGATGCCTTTGTCGCCCACCACTTTCGCGTCGCGCTTGCCCTCGTTGTTCGTGCCCACAAGGACGACGCCGCCCGCCACCGTAATGTTGCCGTAGGTCTGCGAACCCAACTCCGCCACCCACTTGACGTTTCGCTTCTTCGACACGTCCCACGTCGTGGGCAGCCCCTTCATCGCGGAAACCATGTTGCGGTCGGGCGTGCCGCCCCACATCGGCCAGTCGCCCGTGCCGGGGTCAGACGAAGCGAGCAGCGAGCCGTAAGCAGTGAGCAACTGCCCACAAGCCAACGCCGCGATGACCACCGCCAACGCCGTCAACATCCATACTCTTTTTTCTCTCATCAACATCTTTCAGTCCTCTGTTAACCGCTTCCGCTTTTACTGCTTACTGCTCACAGCTTACTTGTTGGCGTATGCCTTCAAATTATCGAAGAAGATTTCGGCGAGCGCGTTGCCATAGATGCCGGGGCTGCCTTGACGATTGCCGATAGGGTCGATGCGTTCGACCGTCCACGCGGCAGGCTCCTGCTCGCTCGCCAGCCAAGCCTTGCCGCGGGCGCGCACTTTGCCGTCCGGCAAGTTTTCGACCTGCAACTTCAAGCGATACCACGTCTCCGGCTTCCAAGCGAAGGGCACGCTCGCCGTGCGTTTAGTTTCGGGTTGCCACGGTTCGAGATCGAGCTTCTGGCTGTTGCCGTAGAGCACAAGGACGTAACGCTGCGCGATGACTCCGGCGTCGCCCACCTGTCGCCGTCGCTCCGTCGCACGCACGTCCGCCTCCACAGTGTAGTTCGACCAATCGACCGCGCCCATGTAGGCGCGTGCGCGGCTCAGGAGCGACGAGCCTTCCGTCGTCTTGACCAGCACGCGATTGCCGTCTACTTCACGTACGGAATATTTCATTCCCGCGTTCGTCCAATGCGCGGGCACCGTGCCGACGGCCATCGCGTCGAAATTTTCGCTCAAGGGAAGCAGCGGAACGACACGCACGCGCGCCGCGCCCGCGATGCCTCCAATCGTGGCTTTCACCTGCCCGACCTGCGCCGTCGCGTCTGTGGCGGCGGTGAACTGTCCGCCCTCGCCGACGCTGCCCTTGAGTTGTTCCAGAGACCACTGAGCCGTCGTCTCCTCGCGCAGAAAGCGTCCCTGTTGGTCGAAGAGGCGTGCGCGGAAGTTGATGCTCTGGCCGGGTTTGAGCGTCAAATCCGTCGGGACAACCTGCACATGAGAGACAGCATTGCGGTCAATGGGGTCGCCCAACGCGATGCGTCTGTCGGTCTTCGTCTCTTGAGATTTTTTGCCGATGCAGTAAAGATTCGCATCGCTGACGAGGAAGATGCGACCGCGCGAGACGGCGACCGATGCGATGATGGATTCGGGCAGGGCTTCGGTGCCGAGTTGGTCTTGGTCGAGAATGTCGCAGCCCGTCGCGGTTGGTCGGAGGATGTAGAACTTGCCGTTCTCCGTGCCGACGTAGAGCTTGCCGTCGGCGAAGACGGGTGAGGCTTTCTGAATCGTGCCGAGGTTCTGCAACCAGAGTTGCTTGCCCGTCGTCACGTCGAAGGCGGCGAGGTTTGCGCCGTTGTCAATCTGGTAGAGGCGTTCGCCGTCGAGCACGGGCGACGAGAAACCGCCCTGCCAACCCTTGACGCTCCACTTGACCTGTTCCTTCTTTATCTCACCACGCGCCGTCGCATCGACCGCCGACATCATCCCCATCTCGCTCGATTCGAGATTCTCCTCGCTATGCGTGACGATGGCCGTCGTGTCGCGGACGACGACTCCGGTGTTGATGCCGCGCTTGCTAATCTCATACTTCCAGACCGCCTCGCCCGTCTGCGGTTTGACGGCGTGAATCTGCCCGTCGCTCGCGCCTTGAATCAAGAGGCGCATACCACCCACGTTAACGATAATCGGTGCGGCGTAGGTCGTGTCGTAGGGACGACCGCCGGGCGCGTTTGTCCAGATGGTTTCGCCCGTTCGCTTGTCGAAGGCCATGAAGCGATGCGCGCCGCGCGCGTGGTCGCCCCAACTAAAGGTGACGCCGCTAACGATGACCAAATTCCCGTCGATGATTGGCGAGACGGTGCGACCGCCGTGCGTCGTCAGGAGTCCGAAATCTTCACCGAGCGAACGCTCCCACAAAACCTTTCCACTGTTCGACAGAGCGATGAGCGAGCCGCCGCCGCTGAAGACGTAGACGTTGCCCGTCGCAGGGTCGCCGACGGGCGAAGCCCAACCGATGCGATGCGGCGGCACGTCGCTCAAGTAGATGTTGAAACGATGCTCCCACAGAGTCTTGCCCGTATCCGCGTCGAGACAGACGACGCGCTCCTGCAACGTCTCGCCGCTGCCCGCCGCCGTTTGCAGAAACACGCGGTCGCCCATCACGATGGGCGCGGAGCGTCCGCCGAGCGGAACCTTCCACGCGAGATTTTCTCCGACGGGCGACCACTTCGACGGAAGATTTTTTTCGTGTGAAACGCCGTCGCGCGCGGGGCCGCGCCACTCCGCCCAATCGCTCGACGCATACGCGCTCGCCTGCGCCGGGAGCAACAGCAAAGATATGAGAACGACGAAGAAGCGCGTGGACAAACGAATGGACATGTTTGAAGTTCCTTGACCTTGCATGCTGATGTCGGAGTGCGCGCGTGTGCCAACGACGACCACGCCCGGCGGCTCTCTCACGGCGCGCATGCCTCTCTTGATTTTTGACGCGTATCTCGCCGAAGATGCGTTTTCGGTCGTCCGTCTTGCTTAACGCCTAATTATGAACCATCGGAAGGTAAATGTTGTAAAAAAGGTGTAAAAAGAAGTCGCGGGCTATCGCTTTGCTGATTCGTTGAGATGCATAATCACGATACAGTGGTTGCGAACACTTCGCTTTCATCAGATTAGCCACCGAGCCACCGAGAAGTTAAAAAGAAGAAAGAGTTTGTCCGAAGGGAGATTTGAATAGTCTCTTTCTCCATCACGCGTTGTAGAGTCAGTGTTATTTGCTTCTCCTCTCCTGCAAGATATTAGCTTGATTTACTCTGTGTCTCTGTGACTCTGTGGCAGATTTTGAATCCAAAAAGGAATCCACACATGAACCGACTCTCCCTAAGATTCTTCGCCGCATCCGTCGCGTGTCTATTCGTCGTCGCCGTGGTTTTGAGTTTGCCGCCGACGAAGGGCGTCGCCGCATCCGTCGCTGTGGATGGCGGAAACTGGCCGCAATGGAGAGGGCCGGAGAGTTCCGGCATCTCGACGGAGCGAAATCTTCCCGACGAATGGAGCGCCGAGAAAAACGTTAAGTGGAAGACGCCGCTCGCAGGTCGTGGACATTCTTCGCCTATCGTGTGGGGCAGGAAGATATTTTTGACGACGGCGATTGAAGGAGCGGTCGTGCCGGGCGCGAAGGCGGTCAAGCACATGAACGGCAACGAGGAGTTTAAACATCCGGACAGCGTGGGCGCAGACCGCAAACACACCTTCAAGGTCGTCGCGCTCGACAGCGAGACGGGCAAGATTCTGTGGGAACGCGTCGCCTACGAGGGCACGCCCTACGACGACCGCCACCGCAAGAGTTCCTTCGCTTCCTCGACGCCCGCCACCGACGGTCGCTACGTCTATGCCTTCTTCGGTGCCGAAGGACTCTACGCCTACGACTTCAACGGCAAACTCGCTTGGCGTGCAGACCTCGGCAAACTCGGCACGGGCGGTATGGGCACGGGTACGTCGCCCGTGCTCTTTCAAAATCTCGTCATCATGCAATGCGACCATGAAAGCGGCGAGGAATCTTTCATCGTCGCGCTCGATAAGCGGTCGGGCAGACAGGTCTGGAAGACGCCGCGCAAAGTCGAGGCGAGTTGGGCAACGCCGTTGCTGGTTCAGACGGGCAAGCGCACGGAGTTAATCACAAGCGGCAATCAAGCCATCGTCTCCTACGACCCCGCGACGGGCAAAGAACTCTGGCGCAGCAGAGGCGTCGAGAGCAACGCCATTCCGTCGCCCGTCGCAACCCGCGACGCCGTTATCGTCTCCGCCGGATTCCCCGCCAAAATCGCCTACGCCATCCGTCTCGGCGGCAACGGCGATTTGACGGACTCAAGCATTCTATGGAAATACACGAAGGGCACGGCCTACGTGCCTTCGCCCATTCTCTACGGCGATTACCTCTACCTCATGACCGACAAAGGCGTCCTGACATGCCTCGATGCACGCACGGGCGAAGTCAAATATGAAGGCGGGCGCGTGCCAGTCCCTGCGTCGTTTACGGCGTCGCCCGTCGCCTTCGACGGCAAGCTCCTCTTGACGAGCGAAGACGGCGACACCTTCGTCTTGAAGGCGGGCGCGAAGCACGAAGTCGTCCGCACCAACACCGTCGCCGAGCCAGTCTACGCCTCTCCGGCCATCGCTGACGGCAAGATTTTTATTCGCGGCGAAAAGAATCTCTACTGCATCGCACGCATGGATAAAAAGAGACTCTGAGCGTGAACGCGGAACGAGAAGACAAGAACAATCGCTTTCAGTTCCGCGTTCATCATTCATAGTTCATCGTTTCGTGTTCACGGTTTTACTTAAAGACAGGAGTAATAGACATGTCGGATCAAGAATCAACGTCAACCGTATGGTATCGTTCGTGGCCGGGGTTGTTGGCCTCGTCGGTCTTGTTGCCTCCGCTCGGTCTGGTGTTGCTCTGGACGCGCCGCGACACAAAATTGCACCTCAAGGCTCTGGCGTCGCTGGTACTCGTCCTGCTTGGCGCAGTCTATTTTTACCTGTTCTTCGGCGCGAGCAGGCAGATTAACGCCAAGTCGCACTACGACGCGCTCGAACAACATCGCGCGCAACAGAGTCAGACCGCGCCGCCCGCCGAACTGTTGCAGGCTTCCGCCACCTCCACTGAAACGGCTGCCGCAAACCCCGATGGGCAACCACAGCAAGTTCAAGTGGCCGACGCCGCACAGTCGCCGCAGAACGCGACCGCCGCGAACGTCGCCGCCGCACCAAACTCTCAACAGCCTTCCGGTCAACCCGTCGTCGCGCAGAGCAAATCGCAAGCGCCCGCCACCGGACGCCGCAACTACTGGACGAGTTTTCGCGGCCCGCGCCACGACGGTCATTACGATGAGCAGGCGGTGAAAACGAATTGGGGTTCTGCCGGATTGCCGCTCTTGTGGCGCCAACCGATTGGCGGCGGCTTCGCGTCGTTCTCCGTGGCCGACGGCATCGCCTACACTATCGAACAGCGTCGCGGCGAGGAGGTCGTCACGGCTTACCACGTCGAGACGGGACGCGAACTTTGGAAGCATGGCTGGAATGCTTCGTTCACCGATTCGACGGGCGACGGGCCGCGCGCCACGCCCACTTGGGACGACGGCAAAATTTATGCGCTCGGCGCTCTCGGCGAACTGCGCTGCCTCGACGCTAAGACCGGAAAACTCATCTGGAACCGCAACATCCTGACTGACAACGGCGCGGAACTTCCTTCGTGGGCGTTGGCCGCCTCGCCGCTCATCGTTGACGACAAGGTGGTAGTGATAGCGGGCGGCAACGCGGGCAAATCCGTCGTCGCCTACAACAAGCGGACGGGCGCGCCGCTCTGGAAGGCTCTCAACGACGATGCATCCTACACGACTCCGATGCTCGTCACCTTAGCGGGTCGCCGTCAGGTGCTCGCCGTCACAGCACGCCGCGCCGCCGGAATCGCTCCCGAAGACGGCACCGTTTTGTGGGATTACCCGTGGCAGAATGGTTCGGGCATCAACGTCTCGCAGCCCATCGTCGTCAATCAAAATCGCTTCTTCATCTCCGCCGGATATGGTAAGGGCGCGGCGCTCGTCGAAGTCAGCGGCTCAGGCAAGTCGTACGCGGCACGCGGCATCTGGGAAAACGGTTCGATGAAGAATAAGTTTAATAGCTCGGTCTTGCACGAAGGCCACGTCTACGGGTTAGACGAAGGCATTCTGACCGCCGTCGATGTGGCGACGGGCGAGCGCAAGTGGAAGGGCGGTCGCTACGGCTACGGTCAAGTGCTGCTCGCCAGCGGTCATCTCATCATCACGACCGACACGGGCGAAGTCGTACTCGTCCGCGCCACGCCCGACAAGCACACCGAAGTCGCACGCTTCTCTGCCCTCGAAGGCAAGACATGGAACACACCCGCCATCGCGGGCGGTCGCCTACTCGTCCGCAACTCGACGCAGATGGCTTGCTACAAGATTAGTGAGCAGTAAGCGGTAAGCAGTGGGCAGCAAAACCGCGTTCGCTTTGTTCTCCGACTAAGCAGCGATGGCAAAACGCTCGCAGGGAAACATTCAAACGTTTGAATGTTTCCCTGCGAGCGTTTTTTACTGCTTACTGCTCACTGCTTACTCAAGGAGAGCGAAGCGAGTGTGGTTTCGTCTTTGACGAGGATGCGGTCTGCGAGGACGACGGGATGCGCCCACGTCGGACTTGTCGCCACGGTGTACTGTGCGACGGGCGCGTACTCTTTGGCGTTGGCGGGCAAGATGATGAGGTTAGCGTCGTTGGTCAAAAGTAGGAGCGTGCCGGAGAGGTTGAGGATGGCGGCGTTCTCGCCCATGCGACCACCGCTCTGCCAGAGCGTCTTGCCCGTCGCGGCGTCGAGGCAAAAGAATTGTCCCTTCTTGCGCGCAGATAATCCGAACAGAAGATTGCCCTGTAGCACGGGCGAATTCATGTAGAGCATGTGCTCGCCATTTCGCCACACCTCCTCGACGGCGAAACCATTCGCTCGCCTAACGGGTCGAATCGCCATCATGCCCGCACTTTCGAGCGAAAAGATAATCGAATCCTGATAAACGACGGCGGTGACGCAGTTGGTGTCGTAGCCTGTTTTGGCGGCGAGTTTCCACAACAACTTTCCTGTCGCGGCGGAGACGCCGACGAACTCTTTCTGCGTAAACGTAACGACTTGTCGCTCGCCTGCGAGCGTGGCGATGATGGGCGACGAGTATGCGGGGCCGTCGGCGTCGTATGCCCATTTGACGGCTCCGGTCTCGGCGTCGAACGCCGTGAGCGCGCCCTTGTCGTGTCCGCCGACGTGCGCGATTAAAAGATTTCGCTCGACCACGGGCGACATCGAAGTGCCGTAGAGCGGCGACGTGGAGGGAAACTGTTTGGAGAAATCTTTGCGCCAGATGAGGCGTCCGTTGCGCGCGTCGTGCGCGGAGAGGATGCCCGTGATGCCGAGCGTGAAGACACGTCGGCCGCTCACGACGGGCGTCGATTTCGGCCCCTTGCCATGACCCGTCGCCGCCGGATTCATTTCGTATGCGACTCGCTGCGAAGAACGCCACAGTTCTTTTCCCGTCGCCGCATCGAGCGCCAGCAACGTCTCATCCTCGCCCTGTCGCGCGAAGATGTAAGCCTTGCCGTCAACGACGACGGGCGACGCATGACCCGTGCCGACCGTCACTTTCCATTCCTCCTTCAAAGCCTTCGGCCACGCGCGCGGCGCAGCGACTCCTACGATGTTGCCGTCGCGGTTCGGGCCGCGCCATTGCGGCCACACGCCGCCTGACGTTGACGCGGCAGCAACCGTCTGTGTCTTCTCGTCGTTCTCCTCGCGCGAAGGTTCCGCTACGGCGTTTGCGCCCGCCGTCGCGCCTTCGGCGGTTGTGGACGGCTGTGTGGACGACGCGGGCAGCGAACCGTCGGCGGTCGCGGAGGACGACGCGGCGGCAGATGAAGCGACGGATGAAGGCGCGGCGACGTTCGCGGTCGATGCGGTGGAGGCGGCAGCGTCGGGCGTCTGGTTCCCTTGCGCGGCGCACGATGCTGCGCCGAGCGCGAGGGCGACGATTAAGACGAGGACGGATGCTTCTCTAGTCTTTTTCATAACTTCCTCAATCTTTCGGACGGCCACAGTTGTTTCTCGAATCCACAGCCGTCCAGACATCAGTCTCTCCTTCATCGTCAAAACATCAGCTTCGCGCCGAACTGGATGTGGCGCGGTTCGCGCGCCGACGTGATGCGACCGAAGGTTGGCGAGCCGAGAAAATTGTCGGGCAGGTTGAAGTTCGGATGGTTGAAGAGATTGAAGAATTCGGCGCGCAGTTGCAGAAGGATACGCTCGGAGAAGTTGGTGTTTTTGACGAGCGAGGCGTTGACGTTCTGATAGCCGGGGCCTTCGAGGATGTTGCGACCGGCGTTGCCAAACGTGCCGGGCGCGGAGAAGACGAAGGCCGATGTGTCGAACCATTGTTCGGGAGTCCGGCGGTCGAGCGCGGGATTGCCGACGACGTTGGGGCGGTCGTTGGCACCGAATCCGAGCGACGAACGGCCTGTGCCGCTGTTGTCGATTTCGGAAAGGAGCGCGACGGTGAAGGGGCGTCCGGTCTGCACGGTGACGATGCCGAAGGTTTGCCAGCCGCTCATGAGCGACGTGAGCCAGCCCCGATTCGACAACATGGCGCGGCCTTTGCCGAACGGCAAATCGTAGGCGTAGCTGACGGAGAGACGATGGCGCACATCGAAGTTGGAGCGCCCGCGCTCGGCTCTAAGGTCGTAGCTGTTCTGCGGAAAGTTGGGGTCGCCCGCGCTGGTGAAAAAGTTTGAGGCGTCGTCAATCGACTTCGACCATGTGTAAGAGGCGAGCACGGAGAGACCTTGCGAGAGACGCTGCTGAAAGCGCGTCTGTAAACTGTGATAACTGGAACTGGCGCGCGACTCAAGAACGTTGATGTCGTCGAACTGCGCGACGGGGCGCGGGACGAAGGGCAACCCCTGAGGCAAGGCGCTCGGCGGCGGTTGATTGATGTCGCGCGCGGAGAGAAGTTTGGTGCCCTTCGAGCCGACGTAGGCCAGTTCGAGAATGCGGCTCGACGCGCCGAGTTGCTGCTGGACGTTTAAGTTCCAGTGTTGCATGTATGGCGTGCGTAAATCGCGTTGGATGGAGAGCGCGGAATCGGGCAACGCGAAGGGGAAGAACTGCGGAAACGGATTGTCGAGCGTGAGCGGCAAGCCGAACTGACGGAGGGGAAAGAAGAGATTGAAATCGAAATAGGGCGCGTTGAAGTAGAGCGCCTCGCCGGGCGCGAGCGGCGATTGGTCGTAGTAGACGCCGTAACCTGCGCGCAAAACGGTGCGCTCGCGTGCGCCGAGCGTCCATGCGAGTCCGATGCGCGGCGCGAAGTTGTTGCGGTCGGGCGCGTAGCCGCTACGCGGGACGCCGTTCGTGCCGACGGCGACGAGCGTCTCGGTCGCGGGGTCGTAGATGTTCGCGCGGTCTTCCGTATCGACGGCGGGCGAGTTGTATTCGTAGCGCATGCCTGCGGAGAGCGTCAGTCGCGGCGTCAGACGAATCTGGTCGTTCACGAAGAAGTTATAACTCTCTGCGCGGAGATGTTGCGCGTTATCGACACGCGCGCCGCCCGTGACGAGCGGAAAGCCGAGCAGCAAATCGGCGAGCGCGTTGCCGCTCAATTGCGCGAAGGGCGAGAACTGTATGAAGCCGCGCGATTGCACGTCGCGGAAGGCGTTTTGCTGAACAGCGCGGAGGTCTGCGCCGAATTTGATGAGATGTTTGCGGCGCACGTAGGTCGCCGTGTCAAGGAATTGAAAAGTGTTGGTGACGCTGTTTTGCGGGTTGTTGCCTTCGTGTCCGAGCGGCGAAAATCCTGTCACCGTAATAAAACTGAGACCGAAATCTCGCGGGTTGGTCGAGAGTTCGGGCAGCCCGACGGCGCGGTTAAGGCTCGTCCCCTGATTCTCCTGCCGAACGGCGGAAGCGACGCGGTTGAAGGCGAAACGCACGTCGTTGACGAAGACGGGCGAGAAGAAATGTGTCTCGCCGAGCATGATGTTTTGGCTGCGACGCGTCACGTCGTCGCCATAGCCGGGGACGAGCGAGAAGGTTGCGCCCGTGTAAGGCTCGAAGAGTTGGCGGTCGCCGAAGCTGTAGCGAAAGACGAAATCGGCGCGGTCGTTCGCGGCATGGTCGAGGCGCACATCGAAGTGGTCGTTGCGGTCGCGCGATGTGGGCGAGGCGACGAAATTCTGGAAAGGCGTCGAGCGATTGGGCGCGGGATAGAGCGCGGCGATGCGTCGGCCAATGGCGTTGATGCGCTCGGCGGGAATGACGCCGCCGGGGAAAGGCTCGCCCGTCAGAGGGTCTACGGGAGTGCCGAAGAGGCTGCCGCGAAAGTCGCCTTCGCGCTCGGCCTGCGTCGGGACGTTGGTGATACGCGTGATGCCTTCGCGTGCGCGCGTGCCTTCGTAATCGCTGAAGAAGAAGGTGCGATTTTTGACGATTGCCCCGCCGAGGCTCGCGCCAAATTGATTGCGAATATACTTGGGCGCGGCTTCGGCGGCGGGCGCGAAATAGTTGCGCGCGTCGAAGGCGGCGTTGCGGTGAAACTCGTAGAGCGAGCCGTGAAACTGATTCGTGCCGGACTTCAACACGACGTTGATTTGCGCTCCGGCGTTGCGTCCGAAGGCGGCATCGTAGGTGCTCGTCAGTGTCTCGAATTCGCGTATGGCATCGACGGGCGGACGGACGCCGAACGTGTTGAGCTTGGGGTCAACGTTGTAGACGCCATCGAGCAGAAAATTGTTGCTGTCTTCGCGTGCGCCGTTGACGCTGAGCGCAAAATCGCCGCGCACCGAACCGGCAGACCCCTGCGCGGCGGGCGCAGCGCCCGGCACTAAGAGGCTCAGTTCGTAGAAGTTGCGACCGTCGAGCGGTAGTCCTTCAATCTGTCGATTTTCAATCACCGCGCCGAGCGAAGCCGAATCTTTTTTCAGTTCGTCCGGCGGCGCAACAACCAACATCGCTCCATCAACAACCCCGGACACATTCAGCGAAGCATCAACTCTGAGTTCCTGATTAACCTGAAGCATCATCTCCCGCGAGAACCGCTGGAAGCCGCTCATCTCGACTTCGAGACGATAGGAACCCGGCGCGAGCGACGAGAGCGTGTATTCGCCCTCCGCGCCGCTCGTCGTCGTGCGCGTCTGGTTGGTCTCCGTGTTGATGAGTTTGATTGCGGCTCCCTGCACGACGGCTCCGTTCGGGTCGGTGATGGTTCCGCGAATCGTGCCGCGATGCGTCTGCGCGTGGGCGGGCGCAGCGGTGACAAGAAGGAGCAGCAAGACGAGGACGACGGGGGAAAGCAACTTCACTTTTGATTCTCCTGAGAAAACTTTTCGATGGGCAAAAGGTCAAACGGTTTTACGCTCCGCTTTGTTCGGCGGCGGGTATTATGAACGAACTGCGTGGAAATGTCGTAAAGAAGGTGTAAAAGAAGCGTGACGGATGTCAAATGTTGTAAAAATGACCATCAATGTTCTGTCAAAGTCGCCCGCCCGTTGCTAGAATGAACAGTATACACAAGGCGGAGTTTTCAAACCGGAGTTATCAATCAACGTCATGCAGTATTCCCTCTGTTCCCCTCGCACGCTCGCCATCAAATTCGTCGCTTTCACAATTTTCATCCTCGCCTTCGCCGTGAGCACCGACGCGCAAACGACGAGCGCGCTCACGGGCGACGTAAAAGACACCAACGGCGCGGCAATCGCCGGAGCCGAAGTGCGCGCCAAGAATCTCGAAACGGGACTCGCGCGCACCGCGACGAGCGACGCCGAAGGACATTATATCTTTCCGGGCTTGCCCGTCGGAGCTTACGAAGTGCGCGCCGATAAGACGAGCTTCAAGCAAGCCGTCCACGGACGCGTGCTCCTGACGGTTAACGAAACGGTGACGCTCGACATCATGTTGGAAGTGACGGGTCTGGCCGAGCAAGTCAACGTCACGGACGCGGCGGCTCTCGTCAACACGCAGACGCCCGAACTCAGTTATCTCGTTGGCGAAAAAGCCATCCGAGAACTACCCTTAAACGGCAGAAACTACACAGACCTCGCGCTGCTGCAACCCGGCGTCGTCGCCTACCCGCACCGCGACGGCGGCTCCGTTGTCGCACACGGCTCGGCCATCAGCATCAACGGTCAAGACCCGCGCTCTAACGTCTACCTCCTCGACGGAACCGTGCAAAACGATTTCACCAACGGCCCCGCCGGAAGCGCGGCGGGCACGGCTCTCGGCATCGAAACCATTCGGGAGTTTCGCGTCGAGGCTAACACCTACAGCGCCGAGTTCGGGCGCAACAGCGGCGGCCAAATCAACGCCGTCAGCAAATCCGGCTCCAACGAATTCCACGGCTCGCTCTACGAGTTTCACCGCAACGACAACTTCGACGCGCGTAATTTCTTCGACCCCGCCGAGAAACCCGAATTCAAACGCAATCAATACGGCGCGAGCTTCGGCGGCCCCATCCGACGCGAAAAGGTCTTCTTCTTCGCGGGCTACGAAGCCCTGCGCGAGAATCTCGGCAGAACCATCACGACCGTCGTGCCCGACCTTGATGCACGGCGCGGCGTCTTGCGTCTCGCCGACCCCGCCGCCCCGAACGACCCCGCGCGCGACCGCATCGTCAATGTGCAGATTAGTCCGGTCGTCCGCCCCTATCTCGACGAGTTTCCGCTACCCAATGGCCCCGCCATCGGACGCACAGGCAATCTCGCCGAATACAAGTTCGGCTTCGACCAGCAAATCAAACAGCACTTCGCGCAGGGACGCGTCGATTACAACCGCAGCGACCGCGACCAGTTCTTCGCGCGCTACACCTTCGACGACGCCGCGCAGCAACTCCCGACCGACTTCCCGCAGTTTCCACGCACCTTTGTTTCGCGTAACCAATTCTTCACGGGCGAGTACAGACAAACGCTGACCGCCAACACGCTCAACACGTTTCGTTTCGGCTTCAGCCGCACGCGCATCGGGCAGACGGTGGAAGCCAACACCGCGGGAGACTTGCAGCCCTTCGTGCCGGGTCGTAATTTAATCGGCAACATCGACATCGGCGGCATTCCGCGTTTCGGTCCGCAGAGTTCGGTCGATGTGCGTCTGGTGCAGAACGTCTACAGCTTCGAGCACGGCATCATTCACAGTCGTGGTCGCCATCTTTTGAAGGCGGGCGCGCTCGCCGAGCATTACCGCGACAACATGGTCAACCCGACCTTCGGACTCGGCATTTTCACCTTCTCAAACCTTCAGGACTTTCTCACCAACCGACCGCAACGATTCGTCGGACTCACGCCCGAAGGCGCGCTCGACCGCTACTGGCGTTACACACTTTTCGGCTTCTACTTACAGGACACCATGCGTGTCAATGGGCGACTCTCCTTGAGCGCGGGCTTGCGCTACGAGTTCACGACCATGCCCGTGGACATCTACGGGCGCGATTCGGCGTTGATAAATTTGAGTGACCGCGCGCCCACCACAGGCGAACTCTACCGCAATCCGACCTACAAGAATTTCGCGCCGCGCGTCGGCTTCGCGTGGGACGTGTTCGGCGACGGCAAGACTTCTCTGCGCGGCGGCTACGGCATCTATTTCAACACCAACAACCAGCAGAATCTCATCGTCACCGTCACCAATCCTCCGGCCACGCCGCGCATCGTCGTCAACGCTCCGACGTTCCCCGTCCCGTCGTTTCAAGGCACCGTCTCGATTCGTCCCGTGCAATACGATTTGGATAACCCCTATCAGCAAGTCTGGAATCTCAGCCTCCAACGCGAACTCTGGTTCGACACGGTGGTCACGCTCGGCTATGCAGGGACGCGCGGCGTCCATCTCCTGCGAAGCGGCGACGTGAACATCCCCACGCCCGTCATCCGCGAAGACGGCACGCCCTTCTTCCCCGCCAATCAGCCGCGACCCAACACCGCTTTCACCACCATCGAACTCAAAAGCAGCGATGGCAATTCGTGGTACAACGCCTTCATCTTCGAGGTGCGAAAGCGTTTCAGTCGCGGCTTGAGCGCACAGTCTTCCTACACCTTCTCGCGCAACATCGACACGACGCAGGCGTCAACCTTCTTCTCCGATGCGACCAACGGCACAACCTCCGCCTTCCCGGAATTTCCACGTCTCAACTACAACAAGGGACTCGCCGACTACCACGCCAAGCATAATTGGGTTTTCAATTTCACTTGGGAAATCCCCTTCACACATCATCTCGACGGAGCGGCGCGAACACTTCTCGACGGCTGGCGGCTCTCCGGCATCGCTCAGGCGCGCAGCGGCAATCCCCTGACGGTCTTCGTGCAACGCAATCGCTCGCGTTCGCAGTGGTCGCCCTCCATCGGCCCCGGCATCGGTCTCGACCGTCCGAGTCTCGCTCCCGGTTTCACACACGAAAGCGCCGTCACGGGCGACCCCGACAACTATTTCGCCGAAGGCGCGTTCATCCTGCAACCCGCCGGAACGCTCGGCAACTTGGGACGCGGCGCACTCATCGGCCCCAACCTTCGCATCTTCGACCTGTCGGCGGTCAAGAACACGCGTTGGCGGCGTCTGGGCGAAAACACCAACATCGAATTGCGCGTCGAAGCCTTCAATCTCTTTAACCGCGCCAACTTCGCGCCGCCCGGCCTGCTCGCTTTCTCCGGCGCAACCGACAACGAAAGTACGCTCCCGACATTCGGGCGCACACGCTCGACCGTCACATCTTCGCGGCAGATTCAACTCGGCCTGCGCTTCGTTTTTTAGTCAATGCTAAAGGGTAAATGGTAAATAGAAACCGCTCATCTCTATTCACTGACTGCGTTTTCTCCATTCACCATTTACCAAACATGAGGCACTCGATGCTCTGGATTATCTTCGCTCTCGGCGCGGCGCTCGCGTGGGGTCTCTACGGCCCGGCGCTGCATAACGGACAGGTGCAACTCGGCAGCCCCTTGCGCGCGCTCCTGTGCGTCGGCGTCGCCTACTTTCTCATAGGCGTGCTCGTCCCGGTCGCGGGTCTGTGGCAGCAAGGCGAGTTGAACAACTTCACGACCAAAGGCGCAACGGCGGCGACTATCGCCGGTTCTCTCGGTGCGATTGGCGCGGTCTGCATCATCTTCGCCTTCAAGTCGGGCGGGCTGCCGACCTACGTGATGCCGCTCGTCTTCGCGGGTGCGCCGCTCGTCAACGTCCTCTTTTCCATGTGGCTTCACCCACCGAAGTCCGCGCCGAGTCCCCTGCTCTATCTCGGCTTCGTGCTCGCCGCCCTCGGCGCAGGCATGGTGCTCTACTTCAAGCCGCAATCCTGAAACAAAACTAGCCACCGCAGACACACAGACACCGAGACAAGGAAGAAAAAAGCACAAGGTCAACGAGACATAGCCCTCTTACCCTGTACCTTTTTCCTTTTGTCTTGCTCCGTGTCTCTGTGTCTCTGTGGCTAATTCTGGTTTTGAAATTCACGTCTACTCGGCGCGCAGTGCAGGCAGCAACGGTGAGCGCAACGCCGCCGCCGTCGCCAGCAGCGAGGCCGATAGTCCTGACACGACGACCGCCAGCAGTAACGCGCCGAGCGATGCGAGGGGCAACTGTCCGCCGCGTGAAGCGACGACGGGCGCAATCGCCAGCAACGCGCAGATAGTACCGGTCGCCAGTCCGCAGAAAAGCAGCAGGGCGTTTTCGGCGAGCACCATGACGGCGAAGTGCGCGCGTTGGTAGCCGAAGGCTCGCAGGAGCGCGAGTTCGCGTCGCCGCTCAAGCACGTTGCGGAGCAAGACCGCCGCGAGTCCGAGTGTGCCGAGGACGAGGCCGAGTGCGCCGAGCATCTGAAAGGTGGAAAGAAACGTGTTTTCGACGCGATGGAAATTTGCCAGCCGCTCATTTGTCGTCACCACATCGAAGCTGTAATCCGACAGACGCTCCTCCAACGCTCCCGCAACCGTCGCTGCCTGCGTCGCGTTCGGCAGGTCGATGAGGAAGAAGCGGAAGCCTTCCTCGGTCGAGAAATGTTGGAGAAAATTTTGTTCCGACATCAACAGTTCGCTCTGAAAGAGACTGTCGGAGAGTGCACCGACGAAGCGCAGACGTAGCGCCGCTGCGCTGTCCGTCTGTTGCAACGTGAACACGTCTCCGACTTTGAGGTGCAGCACGTAGGCGAGCGAATTGGCGTCGGCGATAACGGGGATAGCGCCGTCGGGAAATGTTCGATGAAGCAGCAGCCACGGGTTCGCGCGTTCCTCATCAGTCTCTGCGAGCGAACTTTGAAACGCGAAACGCCCGCGACGCATGAAGGCATCCGTCGCCGCGAGTATCTTCGGATTGCGCGGCTGGTAGAGATTGAGACAACTCGCGTCGTCGCCCGGCCTCAAGCGAAACCGCTCGAACGTTGCGCCCTCAAACGCGTTTGCTTCCTCGCCTTGAAACGCGAGATTCAAAGCCTCGCGGCCTTCCGTCGTGTTCGGGTCGTGGACGACGGGCAACAGCGATTCCGCGAGCAGTGGATAGCCGCCGCTCCCCGATTTTTTCTCAAGTGCTCCCGCCGCGTCGTCTCGCCGGAAGGCATCGACGGCGACGATGATGAACGCGGCGCACGCAATCAACGTGATGCACAGAAGGCTACGCGACGGGCGCGAGGTCGAGTTTCTCATGCCGAGACGAAAGACCGGACGCCATCCACGCCCTTGAATCAAACCGCGTTCGCTCCGTCCGAGCCACGCCGCCTGCAAGCACAGCAACGCAACCAGACACAACATCCCACCGCCGAAGAAGCCCGCCACCTGTCCGACCAAACCGACAAAGGCCGCCAGCAAGACCAACAACCCCGCGACACCGAACACCACGGCGACGCGCAACGAACTGAAAGCATTTCTCAAACGAGTGGCGGCACTTCGCAACGAAGCAAAGAGAGATGATGAGGCGGTGTGTGTCAGTCGCTCGTCCGTCTCAGCCGACGGGTCGGGGTATGGATGTGCGTTCGGGTTGCGACGCGTCTGTTGAATGTTGAGTGCGCTGCCCGTGAGGAGGCTGCGCGTTGAATGTCGCGCGACGCTGCGAAGCGTCCACACGACGCTCAGGAGCGCCGCGACGATTCCGCCCGTCGCTCCGAGCAGGAGAGACGACGGCGTGACATGCAGCGTCAAGGCTGTCGTCCCGACCGCGCCAACCCACCAAGTCCGCAAGCCCAACATCATCAGCTTGCCGTAAAAGTATGCGCCCGCCAATCCCAACGCGCTTCCCAGAAGCGTGAGCACGACGGCCTCGCTCAGAAAGAGCGCCCGAATACGCGCGGCGGGAAAACCGACGGCGCGCAGGATTCCGATTTCGCGTAGACGCTGCTCGATGCCGAGTTTGAAAAATAGAGACGCGAGCAACAACGCGGAGGCGACGAGAAAGAAACTGAAGTAGAGGAAATATTCGCCAAAGTCTGTCGCCCCGCGCGACGCTTCCAGCCCTTGCGCCTTCACTGGATAGACCGCGAGATTCATCTCCGACGCATTGAGCGCGTCTCTCAAATTTTTCCTGTAAGTCTCGAAGGCCGCGTCGAGCGGCGCGTCTGCGTGGGGACGAACGCGCAGGGAAGTCAGTCTGCCGAAACGCGTCTGCCAGAGTCTCTGTCCCGCTTCGAGCGTGATGAACGCCTTCGGGGTCGTGCGATATTTGTACCAGTAATCTTCGTCGCGTGGACGGACGCGCGTCAGTTCGACCGGAAACGGCGGATTCCAATCCGCGAGACTCTGCGCGCCCGTGATGCCCGGATACTCCGGCACCAAATCCCTATCAGCAGCCGCGCCCTCAATCGGCACGATGCCCTCCAGACGAAACTCCGCGCTCTCCGTCCGCAGACGCCCATCCTCTCGCCACACGTAATATTCGAGCGCCACGACTGCGCCCACCCGCGCGCCCGTCTCACGCGCCGCCCACTCGTTGAAAATTATCGGAGCAAGCGTCCGCGACGTATTCGCGTCAGGTGACCGCGACGCATTTTCATCAGCCGACGGCGACGACAAACTTCCATCCGCCGAGTCTGAACTTGGAACGGTCGTGCCCGTCGCTTTGAGTCTCTCGAAACTTTCCGCATCGACGGCGGTGACGAGCGAATAAGGAACCTCCGCCCCGTTCGCGCGAATCGTGTTGGCGAGATAGGAAAGAACGGGCGCGGCGCGCATGTCGAGACGTTCAGCCGTCGCCGTCGCCGCACGCGCCAGCGGTTCGCCGACGAGCGCGCTCTCGCTTTCGAGCGCAAGTTCGCGTCGCTCGTCTAATCTGCGGAGCTTGATGCCGAGGTCTTCTAGCGTGAACCGTTTTTGCAAGAGACGTTGAAGCTCGTCGGTCTTCGGCGTCGCCGCAGACTGTTGTTGTCGTCCGTCGGGCGAAGGCTTCGTTGAGACGAGAATGGCGTTGACCTTGCCGTCCTGCTCCAAATCTTTTTGCAGCAGAGCGAGCGGCACAAACGCGGCGCGCACCGCCGATTGCTGCGCGCGAATCGAAAACTCTCCGAGTGCCCCGGCGGCCAACGTCTCGCGCATCGTGAGACGAATGGTGCTTCCCACATCGTCCTTCCGACCGTGCAGCGATTCGACCGGAATCGCCGAAGGCTTCTCGACTCTCAACAGCAACGCGTCGTTCGCCTTCGTCTTCAACTCCGCCGCGAGGCTTTCGCTTAGCAGAACTTCAAAACCGCGCGGGCGTCGCTCCTCTGCCTGCTCGCGTCCATGAAACTTCCAGAAACGTTCGTCCACGCCGTAAACCTGCACGCCCGTCGCACGCCGACCGCTCTCTGCGTCCGTCAACGTTCCCTCAAGCACAACGAGCGGACACGCCGCCTCGAAACCGCCCGCCGCGAACCCTTCATCCCCTTCCACATCCGACGCCAACTCTTCACGGAAGAAGCCCGCCGAAGCGACGACGTAATCTGCGCGTCCCAGACGTTCGAGAAACAACGCGCGCAGACTCAGACGCACCGACGCGCCGACGAGCAACGCTCCCGCCAGTACGGCAACCGCCGTGGCGACGCCGACGACGACGGCGAGATTCGTGCGCCAGTAGTAAGTGAAATTGTGCCTGAGCAGTGTGGCGGTTCGCATCGCAACTGTGGGAATCTCTACAACTGCCGGAGATGTTGTTCGGTCAGACGAAATCGCGTGGGGAAGCGTCCGGCGAGTTCCGCGCTGTGCGTGACGACGATGAGGATGGTTTGCTGTTGGCGGTGCAATTCCAGCAGCAGAGAAGCCACCACGTCGGCTGACTTCTCATCGAGATTGCCCGTCGGCTCGTCACAGAGCAGAAGAAGCGGCTGCATGACGAGCGCGCGTGCCAGCGCCACGCGCTGCTTCTCGCCGCCCGACAGTTCCGACGGACGATGGTTGACGCGTTCGCTCAAACCTACCTGTTCGAGCAAACGGCGCGCACGTTGCCCCGCATCATCTTCGACCTCGGATTTCGAGACCAGCGTCGGCGTCAAAACGTTTTCTATGACCGAGCATTGCGGCAGTAAACAATGGTCTTGAAAAACAAACCCGACCTGCTTGTTTCTCCACGACGCGAGTTCGCGTTCCTTCAATTGGAAGGGATTTTGACCGTCGAGTTTGACCGTGCCGCGCGTCGGCGGCTCAAGCGCACCGACGATGTAGAGCAGCGTGCTTTTGCCGCTCCCCGACGGCCCCATAATCGACACGGCATCGCCGCGCTTGAGCGACAACGACACATCCGAGATTATTTCTAGCGCCCCTTGCGGAGTCCGGTACTCCTTCGAGACGTTGGCGACCTCCAACAACCCTCAACCTCCACGTATTGCGGATTTCGGATTGCGGAATGCGGATTGGTAAAAACAGTAGTCAGTAGTCAGTAGTCAGTAGAAAAATCTAATGAGCTTTGTTCTCAACTGCTCTCAAGTTTTTATTCTAACTTCTAACTCTTGGCTTCTGACTTCTGACTCCTGAATTCCGTTTCTGCCAGTCCGCAATCCGAATTCCGCATTCCGCAATTATTATTAGGCTGCATCGACGTGCGAGAGGCTAGGCGCTTCGGTCGGCTGTCGATGCAGGAGACTGTGAAAGACTTCGAGCGCGCGTTCGGCCATGAGCGCCACGTTGTAATGCTCGCGCACTCCGCGCGCACCGCTCGCGCCCAACTCTTGAGCCAAAGACGGATTGCGTTGAAGCTCAAGAATCGCTTCGGCCAAACTCTGCGGGTCGTCGGGTTCGACGAGCAGGCCGCCTCCGGTTTTGTTCACAATTTCTGTGAACGCCCCGCGACGAGGTTGCACGACGGGCACGCCACACGCCATCGCTTCAAGAAGAAAGATTCCCTTCGGCTCGTCGTAAGTTGCGGGCGCGGAGAACACGTCGAGGCTACGGAGAAACGCTATTTTCTCGTCGCGGTCGAGCACGCCGCGATAGTGAAACTCCGTGGCGAGTCCCCAATCTCGCATCTGCTGTTCGATGCCGCGCAAGTAATCTCGATTCTCCGCGCCGAGATAGCCCGCCGCTTCGAGGCGCATGGGCGCGGCGCGGTCGTCGCGTTCGCGCAGGTGCTTGTAGGCTTGCGCCAGAACGTGCAGACCCTTTTCCGGCGCGATGCGCGCGAAGTAGCCGACTGTGAACGCTTGCGCGTCGTTGCGTCGCTCGTCGCGCGGCGCGTCATAACCGCATAGGTTAATCCCTAACGGCACGACGCGGATTTTGTCTTCGGGAATCTCCAAATAGTCGCGCATGAATTTCGCATAGTAGTCGCTCACGGCGATGAAGGTATCGACGTGCGCGACGCTCGCGCGAATCAACGCAAGCGATTCGCTGCGATAAGGTTCGGGCAGTCCTTCAAGAAACAAATCTTCGCCCTGAAGCGTGCAGCAGACGGGACGCCGCAATGCTTCCTTGAGCGGTTTCGCCAGCGCAATCAAGAGCGTGTAAGGCAAACTGACGACATCGAACGGCGGCTCATGACGGAGCCATTCGAGCATCTTGTGCAACTCTTTGCGTTGATTGCCATCTTCGCCGCGAAGCATCGAGATGGTCAGTTCGCCGAGCGTTTGCGGGTTGGTCGGAATCGAACGACGCGACGCCCATTTCAACGCAGGCGTCGAATCCCACAGGCGGTCGAGCAGCCACGGCGTCCGTCGAAAGAGCGCGGAATGTTGTTGCAGGTAGACGCTGATGCCGCCGAAAAAGATGCGTTGCTGGCTAACGTTCGGCTCGTCGGTCAGCGTCGGCGTGTAGATTGGTACAAGCACCACGTCGTGCCCGCGCGCCATCAACTCCGAGGCGAGCGCGTTGTCTCGCAGGCAACTGCCGCAATACATCTGCGCGGCTCCGGCGGTGATGTAGAGAATCCTCATCTTGAAGCGATGGTGGCGGTGGCGGTGGTAGTCGCGGCGCGCTCGAAAGCACGGCGTGCGTACAGATGTTCAAACAGATTCCCCTCATGCGGCTGATTCCAGTTGACGCGGCACGTCGGAACCGCGCCGAGATTCAGACGGTCAACCGACGGCGACGCGACGAGGCGACGAATCAACTCGTCGTCCGACGTGATAGCCGTCACGACGAGACTCTGACCCAACGCTGCGGGAATCTCGTCCGCTCCGACTTCGACCACGCTGGCGAACGGAAAAAGAAATTCCCTGTTGGCGAGCGTGTGTCGTGGCGACTCGCAATGAACGACGGTCGGCAAAAGATAGGAGCAGTTTTGCCATTTGACCAGACGCTCGCCGTTTCGATACGCGGCAGTTACGTCGCGTGCGCCCGGCTCCCGAAGCGATTGCTCGATGCTTTGACTGATGCGCGCTGCGACCCTCTCATCAACGAACGGAGCGAGCAACGCATCCTCGTCTTCCGCCGCGCGCGGCACTATGCGCGCGAGACGTTCGGCGAGTGCTTCGGCAATCTCGGCGGCGTGCGCCGTGACCCACACGCTCGAAGCGTTGACGCACGAACGACCACCATTCTCCGCAATCGACGCGACCAACACGTCCAAGTATTTCTCCCACTCGTCGATGCAATCCGCGCCGATGACAATCTTGCTGTAACCGGGGCCGTGGAGTTCGATGCGCGTGTCGTCTCGCCAGCTTCCGGTCGATGATGCGTCGCCGAAAATCATGCCGCGCCCTGCGTGACGGAGAATCTCGCCCGCGCCTGCGTGGTCGGTCGGGTAAAAGCTGAATGCCTCGCGCGGCGCGCCCGCGCGGACGAGTGCCTGAATAACGCGATATGGCGTCCACGGCTCCGTGCTTCCGGGCTTCAAGATGAGCGGGATTTTCAGAGGCACGGCGGGAATCCACAACGCATGGACGCCCGGCGAATTGTTCGGCAACACGACTCCGAGCGAATGCCCGCGCGGAAAGAAACTCAGCGATTGCCCGTTTGCTTCGCCAAACCCGTTGTCCAAGATTCTCAAATCGAGTTGCCGCGTCAGCCCGCCGAGCACGCTCTCCATTTCGGCGAGCACGCCGCGTATCTTCTGCATGTTATTTCTGACGAGGACGTGCGGCAATCCGGTCGTCGCCGACACTTGCCGGACGTAATCCTCCGGCGTCTGCGCGTCGTCGCCGACGGGCAACGCATCGCCGACAAAATGCTCCGCCGCACGCGCGCAAATCTCTAAAAGCTCCGCGACTGTCAGACGCTCCAACGCCTGTCGCCCCGTCTCTTGCACAAGCAGGTCGCGCCGGACGAGTCCGCCGTTAGCCTGACTAATCTCCACAAACATCTCCTGCGTCCGGTGATGCGGCACACGCACCACATCCAGACTCCGGTAAGCGACGCCCTTTCGCAATAGAGGTATGTGAAGCATAAGAACAGTGGACTGTAAGCAGTAGTCAGTAGAAAAGCGTGGCGCGTGTTCCGCAAACACTCAACGGCTATTTTTCAAACACTCGACAGCAGAGCGACATTCAAACGTCTTAATGCAGGCTACTGTCTATTGACCGCTGTCTACTGTTTTTCAGTAGACCCCTTCCACAACCGTCGATTGCAGGCGCGAGAAGGGACGCACGTTGCGTACGCCGTCCCACGGATAGAGTTCCGTGGGCGGTTCGCGTTCTGCTTCGTCGCGTTCGAGGAAATGCGGCATAAAGAAATCGCGCGTCAACGTCGTCAGGCAGACGCGCCCCGTTTCACCGTAGCCGACGACGCGCGTCGGCTCGTCCGGGTCAACCACTTCAATCACGGCGCGCGGCGCGGGCGGATAGTAGATGATTGAGTAATCGTCTGCGGGGCATCGCGGCTTGTGGACGGCCAGCCCCATCAACGTGTTGCCATAGGTCGGCGCGAAGTATGCGCCTTCGAGCAACTCCTCGACGGCGAAACGATGAAACTGCGGCGTCATCTCCGTGCCGCCGCAGAAGACTCCGGTGATGCCGATTTTTTTGAGCGAGACTTTTTCGCAGAGAGCTTCCAAGAGTTTCGGCGTCGTAAAGAGACAGCGAATATTTTCGTGTGCGCGCAGCAGCGTCAACCCTTGCTCGACGACGTGGTGCTTGTACTGCTCGGCCATGCGCGGCTCGCCCATCTTGATGAGTTTGATAACCCAACGCGGGTCTAAATCGACCATGAAGCAGATGCCGCCGCGATGCTGCGCCAGGTGTTCGACGGCGAGCCGCAAACGTCTCGGCCCCGTCGGGCCGAGGCTCAGCCAATCCGCGCCCTTCGGAAAGAATTCGTCCGGCAGAGTCTTGCTGAACGCTTCATAGTCGAGACGAAAATCTTCGACGTTAACGCGCGACTTGGGAACACCCGTGCTCCCGCCCGTCTCAAAGACGTAGACGGGACGACCCGCCAACCCGCGCGGCACCCAACGGCGCACCGGCCCGCCCCGCAACCATTCATCCTGAAAGAAACCGAACCGCGCAAGGTCTTTGTAGCCGCGTACCTCACGGCGCGGATTCCAGTCCAACGTCTTCGCGTAATTGAGCCAGAAAGGGCAACCCGTCGCGGGGTCGAAATGCCACTCGACCACCTCGCGCACCCACGCGTCCAACGCCTCTCGCGCTTCCCCACTTCGAGTCTCTAAAGTTTCTTCTTGAGCTGACATCCTGCCCCGCAGATTACCGAGCCGAGCTACGAATCACAACCCCCCAACGCACAAATTCCTCCCCGAAATGTAAAAAGATATTTACATTCCCCACCCACGCAGGCGGCGTCCGAATCTGCGTAAAACTGTCCCGACAAAAGCAAACGGTCACTCCCGGAGTGACCGTCTGCTCTTGAATTGATAATGCACCCGGCATGACTCGAACATGCGACCCCCTGATTCGTAGTCAGGTACTCTATCCAACTGAGCTACGGGTGCTTGTGTGTGAAGCGAAGAAAAATATACGGGTCGGGTCGCGGAGTGTCAAGCGAGCGAAAGGCGCGTGGTGCGGGGCTGATAGAGGTCGATGAAAAGGGTGCTGTTTTAGCTTAGGGTGCTGTTTTAGCGTGCGAAGTAGCCGGGGCGTGTGCGCGCGATGGTGTCGGCGCGGGTCACTTCGATGTTGATGGCGCGCCATTTTCCGTCGCTGGAACGCGCGCCCGCAGACTGGTAGGCGATGCTGTAGAGAGTACGCATTTCGGCGGCGACTTCGGCGTAAAGTCTGCCCATGTCTTCGAGGCGATTGATTTGATGGAGACGCCCGCCCGTGCGGTTGGCGAGGGTTTCGATGCGTGCGCGCGCCGACGCGTAGATAGCGGCTTGCTGCGGCGTGAGCGAGGGGAAACGTTTAGGGTCGCCGGAGGGGAGCGCGAGTGGGTAGACCGTGACGCCCTGACGGTCGGCTAAATCGAGCACGGAGCGCAGCATCGCACTCTCTTCGGGTTTGACGGCGGCGACGGCTTCGGCGTCGGTCTGCGCGTTGGCGGAGGCGATGGTGTCGAGTCGGCGGAGGTCTGTGTCAACGCCGTCGGTCAGGACGATGATGGCTTTGCGGCGTTGGCCTTCCTTCGAGAGTTGTTCGAGCGAATACTTCAAGCCTTTGTAAACGTCGCTGTCGCCGCGTTCGTTGCTCAGGTTGTTGATAGCGACGGCGACTTTGTAGCGGTCAGTCGTGAATTTTTCGAGCATCCGCACTTTGTCGTTGAAGATGACGAGCGCCACGCGGTCGTCGGGCGCGAGCGCATCGAGGAAACGGATGGCGGATTGTTTGAGCGTCGAGCGAAAGTTGAGCGTGGAGCCGGAGAGGTCGAGCAGCACGACGAGGCTGAAGGGCGCGTTGGTCGGCTCAAAGGATTCGATTTGTTGCCGCACGCCGTCTTCGTAGACGACGAAATCCTCCCGACGCAAATCGGTGATGGCGCGTCCGCGCCTGTCCGCCACGCCGACGTTCAAGAGCACCAGATTCGACTTCACACGCACCACGTCGTCGTCCGCATCCTGCTGCTGTGCGTGCGTCGCTTGCGCGCCGGAGAGACAGGTGACGAGAACGATGCTGGCAAAGAGACGTTTGAACGTAGATTTTTTGAAGGAAAATGGCTGATGCATCATGGCTCGAAAATCTTTTTCGTGGGAAGTATGCAGTTGGGCGTGGAGGCTTGGCAAGCGCCGGACGCTGGCTGCCTCGCGCCGCTCTCCGAAATAAGTAGCCTCTCAAGCGTCGCGGAAGCGGAAGAAAACGCGAAGTCTTCACGGAACTCCAAACGTCTTTCGAGGTCGGGTTGTTTGGTGCGGCGTAGCGCCGGAGAGTTGCTTAGGACGCTAAACGTCTGAGAAGCAAGCCTTTAACAGCAATGCCGGACGACGGATGAAACGCAGGTGGTTTTCATCCGTCGTCCGGCATGGAGGGCGATGTCGGGGTTTTTATCTGTCTCCGGCGACTTTGACGGCGCGTGTGCGCGTGGCGGCGCGACGCGGCGCGGCGACTTCGGGCGTCGGTTCATCCGCGACGGCGGCGGGAGACGGAAAGGGTACGGGCGCGTTGCCTTTGGAAGCACCGGTGCGCGTACGTCGTGCGGTGGCGCGTTCGGCTTCGGCGGCGGCGACGCGTTTGGCCTTCTCGATGCGCTTGCGCGGAACGAGTTGGAAACGCAGTTCCATCTCCTGCGCGACCTTGTAGATGTGCTTGGCTTTCGAGCCACGTTCGGCGCGGCGAATTACCTCTTCCGTTTCGAGCAATTCGGCACGGTCTTCTTTGTCAATCCAGATATACATTACTTCGGCCATTTCTCTCTTCACCTCCAGACGTATCAACGCACGCATCTCGACCGGCACGGCAACCGACGCCACGACCGGCAACGCACGCCGCGACGATTCCGTATCGGGCACGGCTTTAGCCTCGCGCCGTCGCGCGAAATAGTCGGCCACGACCGCATCCACGTCGGCGCGTTGCGCGTCGTAAAAAAGCGCAAAATCCTGACAGCGCGTGCGATAGACGCAGTTGACCGAACAGACCAGCGCGTCCTTAAAATGCGCGTAGCGATTACAATAAAGTTTCAAACGCATCGGGAAACCAATACGAGCGGGAGAACCTCGTCCGCCGTCCGCGCCACATCTTCAGACACGGCACGCAACAGACGACCGTTCCTGTTGCTTCGGGAGCGGACAAGACTATACCACGCCCGTCCCGCGCGTGCAACATACAACAGTGCGTGCAACAAGATGTTAAAATGGCTGCAAAAGCAGAGAAAAAACGTCTTGTTGAATGGGGTCGTGTCTCGACGTGCGTCTCGGTCGGGGCGGTTTCGTCGGCGGGTCGATTTGCGTTGGAGGCTTCTGAAAAAGCAAAGGCGCGGCATCCTAAGACGCCGCACCTGCTCTGGCGGAGACGTTAGTCTCGACGCCGTGTTGAGATGGATACTACAGGTCTTATCCGTATAACGCAAGTTGCCGCCGGGTTTTATTCAGATAACGCAATTTGCCGCGCAAGGTCGGGTCGTCGCGGCGGTTCTGCACACGCGCGGCGGATGTCGGTCGCTTGAGGAACCCGTGTGCGTCGTTTGAGAAACGGTGTGCGTCGCCGACGGTTCGGCGTATAATGCGTCGCTTTCAAAATCCCGCCCTAAAACACTTCGCCCAAACCCACTTGAGCGACGCGCGTTGTCCCGCCCGTGCGGCGTTTGTTGCCGCGCACGAAGGAGATGCTTTCAGATGTACAAGCCAAACTTTTGCGCCGAATGCGGCGCACGCATCGAGCGCGTGCGTTGGCGTGTGTGGACGAGCAGGCGTTTCTGCGATGCGTGCGGCAAGCGTTTTCGACGTGCGCGGGTCGCGTGGCGGTGTGTGGTGTGCGCCGTGCTGCTTGTCGCGGGTTTCGCCGCCGGTCGCAGGTCGCGCCACGCGTCTTCGTCGCCGCCGCTCGTCATCGAACGCACGGACGCGCGAGTCTCGACGACGCCCGTCAATCTTCTCGCGCAGACGACGAAACCGACGAACAACAACACTGACCGAAGCGCGACGCCGACGGATTCAGCCGCCGCGACCGACGCCGTGCGCTACGGCGCTGACGGCACAGACACGGAGCGTCCGACCGAAGCGGGCGAAATCGTCTCCATCTGCGGCGCGCGGACAAAGAAAGGCACGCCGTGTTCGCGGCGCGTGCGCGGGACGGGTCGGTGCTGGCAGCATCGTGGCCGCGCGGCGATGCTCCCGCCCTCAAGGCTCGTCGTACAGGGACAATGAACCGCAAAGTGGTTTATACTTTCGCGTCAATCCTTTGACGGGAGACGCATTCATATAGCACGATTGGACGCGGGGCGGAACGAGGGAACACCGCAGAAACTTTTCATGAACTGTCCAGATTGCAGTTATCAGAATCCAGACATCACGCGGTATTGCGTTAAATGCGGCCATGAGTTTCCCGCAATCAACGCGACGACGCAGCTTTCCTCCACCGAGCTTGAGGAAATTTCCGCGACTCAGGACTCGCGGATGAATGTGTCGCACCAGACCACACCGCTTTCACCCGAAGCTGCCGGGAGCGACACGCAGGATATTTCCAGTCGGGATTTTCTGTTGATGGTGGTTGACGACATGGTGGATAACCTCGTCCTCATCAGCCTTCACTTGCAACAGTCGGGTTATCGCGTTATCACGGCATCGAACGGAGAGGAAGCATTGCAAGTGGCGGAACTGTCGCCGCCCGATTTGATTCTGATGGACATCGGCATGCCCGAACTCGACGGCCTCGCCGCGACGCGAAAAATACGCGCACACCCGACGCTGCAAACCGTGCCCGTCATCGCCCTCACGGCCTTCAGCACCGAAGGCTTCCGCCGCGCCGCCTACGAAGTCGGCATCGACGGCTATCTAACCAAGCCCATCAACTTTGAACGTCTCTCCGACTTAATCAAAAGTCTGCTGCCCGTGCGATAAAGACAAGGAGTAAAACGGCGAAAGGGTTAAAAGGATAAAGAAAAGGAGCGACTGCATCGTCTGCGTCGCTCCTTTCCAATTCCCTTTCACCGTTTCCCCTTTTAACCTTTTCGCCCCTTCTTATTTCCGGTCTTTGAACTGTTCGTAAAGCTGCGTGTGACGACTGACGAGGGGAATCTGTCGGCCTTCGATGAAGAGATAGCGGACGTTGGTGCGGGCTTCGAGAAGGTCGCCGTCGGTGATGACGAGGTTAGCGATTTTGCCGCGTTCGATGGAGCCGACGCGATCTGCGACGTTCATAATCTGCGCGGGATAGAGCGTGACGGCCTTCAAGGCTTCCTGCTCGGGGAGGCCGAAGGCGGCGGCCATGCCCGCGTGATAGGGCAGGTCGCGGACGTGTGCGCCCGAATCGCCCGTCGAGATACAGAAGCGGACGCCCGCCTGATGAAGTTTCGCGGCGTTTTCGTAGAGCACATCGTAGGGGTCATCTTCGCGGAGCGGCAGTTGTTCGATGACGCCTTGCACAATGACGGGCACGTTGCGCTCTTTGAGAAGCGGCGCGGCCTTCCACGCTTCCGCGCCGCCGATGATGATGGCGCGAAGTTTCATCTCGTCGGCGAAGCGCACGGCGGCGCGTATCTCGCGTTCGCGGTCGGCGCGCATCATCACTGGGCGTTCGCCGCGAACGTAGGGCACAAGCGCAGCTAAGACGATATCCGTGTCGGGACGCGGCAGACGCGCGTCGCGTCTGTAGGCATCGTGCGCGCGTCCGTAGGCTTCGGCGTCGCGCAGCATTTTGCGTAGTTCTTCGACGCGACGGTCGCGCGTCGTAATCGCTTCGTTGATATTCGACTGCTGCGCCTGTTGACCGAAGCCGCCACCGCCTCCGGCGACGCGCGGAAAGTCGATGACGAGCGCGGCGGTCGGCATGAGCGCCATTTCGCGCGGCGTCGTGCCGTTGAGATTAATGACGGCGGCCTGACCGGAGACGATTCCGCCCTGCGGCATCGTGACGACGCTGGTGACGCCGTTAACGCGCGTCACGTCGATGTGCGCGCTGTGTGGATTGACGGCCATGATGGCCTGCGCATTCGGATTCATGTCGCCGACTTCGGCGGTATCGACCGTCGCATTGACCGCGCTGATTTCGACCAGTCCCATGTTTGTTCCGGCGTCCATCATGCCGGGATAGACGACGAGCCCGCGCGCGTCAATCTCCTGCGCGCCCGCCGGAACCGAGACGCCCGACGCAGCGCCGATGGCTTCGATGCGACCGTTGCGAATGACAATCGTGCCGCCTTCGATGTCTGCGCCCGCGAGGGTCACGACGCGCGCGTTGCGTATGACGTAGGTGGCGGGCGGCGTGCTCATCGTCTGGACGCTGACGCCGACGCTCTGCTGCGCCGTCGCCACATGTGTATGAACTGACAACAAGGCAGCGACGATGGCGACGACGGCGACGAGAGACGAGAGACGCACGGCGACGTGCGTGCTGCGTCGATTCGCCGCGCGTCGTTCGTTAGCGATAACGGGATTGAAGTTGTCCATGATGCTCAACGGTGGTTGTCCTCCCCATGCCAAACGTCGTCTTCGTGCGCCGGACGACGCACGTTGCGCGGTGCGCCGGGCGGCGTCGCTCCTTCGGCGGGCGGTCGATTCTGTTCGAGTTGTTCGAGTTGCTGGCGTTCGCGTTCGAGTTCGGTGCGGCGCGCGAGGTCTTGCTGGCGGTCGAAGAAGATTTCGCCGTCGATGAACGTGGTTTCGACGCGCGCATATACGCTGAACGGATGCGCCGTCCAGACGGTGAGGTCGGCATCCTTGCCGACATCAATCGTGCCGACGCGACTGTCGATGCCGAGTTGCATCGCCGGATTGAGCGTGATGAGCCGCAGGGCTTCCGCTTCGCTCAGGCCGCCGTACTTCATCATCTTGGCGGCGTCGATGTTGAGGCGGCGGGCGCGTTCGTCCGAATCGGAATTGATGGAGACGACCACTCCGGCGCGCACCATAATCGCGGCGTTGTAGGGAATGGCGTCGTAGGCTTCAACCTTGTACGCCCAGTTGTCAGCGAAGATGCTTGCGCCCGCGCCGTGGCGCGCAATCTCTCTGGCGACCTTGTAGCCTTCGAGCGCGTGTTGCAGCGTCTTGATTTTGAAACCGAACTCGTCGGCGAGATTCAAGAGCATCAGAATCTCTTCGGCGCGATAACAGTGCGCGTGGACGAGACGACGGCCTTCCAGAATTTCGACGAGCGGTTCGAGTTGCAAATCACGACGCGGCGCGACGACGTTTCGCTCGCCGCGAGAGACGGCGGCGCGGTGGTCTTCCCAACGCTGCTTGTAGTCGCGTGCGCGCGTGAAGGCATCGCGGATGGTCTCTTCGACGCCCATGCGCGTCGCGGGATAACGTCGCGGCTGTCCGGGCGGCGGTTGCGCGTTGGAGCGTTTCGGGTTTTCGCCGAGCGCAAACTTGATGCCAGGAGGCGCACCCGGAAACATGAATTCCGAGACGGGACGACCGTACTTGATTTTGACGACCGAATTTTGCCCGCCGATGGCATTGCCGGAACCGTGAAGGATGTTGAGCGTGGTGACGCCGCCCGCCAGTTCGCGGTAGAGGTCGATGTCGGTCGGGTTGAGCACGTCTTGAATTCGCACCATCGACGTGACGGAGAGCGTCAGTTCATTGATGGCGTCGCTCATCGAATGCGAGTGTGCATCGATGATGCCGGGCATGACGTACTTGCCCGTCGCGTCCACGACACGCGCGTCCGCACGCGCTTCGAGATTCGCGCCGACGGCGGCGATTTTGCCATTGCGGACGAGAATGTCTGTGTTCTGCAACGTACCGCGCGAGACGGTTAAAACGGTCGCGTTGCGTATCAGCAACTCGTTCGCGGCGGCTTCCGAACGTCGCTGCGGCGTTTGTCTGTTCTGTGCCGACGCCGGAGCGATGGCGACGCCGACGAGCGACAGGGCGACGACAAACAATCGGAGAGCGACGGCGAGCCGAGAGACTTTTGCAGAGACTTTTCTCATCTTTAACTCCATCCTTAATTTCGCCTCCTTCCTGAATCGTCGCTGTGCGGCGACGAGGACGACGTGGACGTTTCGGCAGCAGTCGTTTCAGGTGGCGTCGTGGTAGTAGCGGGCGTGGTCGTAGTGGGACTCGCGGGCCGCGGCGACGCGGGCGACTCGCCGGAACGCGTGCCCGTGAAAGAGCCTGCGCCGCGCCCGACAATCTCGACCGAGCCGCGCATTTCGTCGCCCGTGATGGTGCCGACGAAGTTGGCTTCGGTGGTCTGACGGTCAATCGTGACGGGCACGGAGAAACGCAGTTCGCCGGATGCGCTCAAGGTGGCGTTGGCAATCGGATTGGTGCCAAGCGCGCCTTGCAAAGAACCGCTGAGGCGGTCGCCCTGCTGTTGCAAGAGGAGCGTCGCGCCGACTTCCGTCTCGCCCATGCCGCCCGTGTTGATGCGCAGAGACCATGTGCCGCTCGCATTGACGGCGCCGGTTGATGCGGTGGTCGTGGGTTTCAAATCGACCGGGCGACCGTCGATGAAGACGTGCGTGATGCGTCGATTTTTGTCAAAGAGGTCGCCGCGCGTGACGGTCAGGTTGGCAATCTTGCCAACTTCGATGGAGCCGAGACGGTCAGCCACTTCAAAGATTTCGGCGGGTCGCATGGTCATCGCGCGCAAGGCTTCGTCGCGCGCCAAACCCTGCTCGACGGCTCGCGTGGCGTTCGTCAGAAAGTCGGCCATGTTGGTCATTGAGCCGGACTGGAAAGCGAAACGCACGCCCGCCTGAGCGAGACGCGCGGCGGTCTTGGGCGCGTCGGCGCGTTCACGCAAGACGCGCATGGGTTCGGGGTCGGCGTCGGCGACTTGCGCGGTGGTGCGTCGCGGAAAGTTGAGCGACAGAAGCACGGGGACGTTCGCCGCGCGCAGGCGTTCGGCGACACGCCAACTATCCGCGCCGCCCGCGATGATGACGCGCAGGTTGAATTCCTGTGCGAGATCGAGCGCGCGTGTAATCTCGCGTTCGCGTTCGGCGAGCATCACGACGGGCATCTCGCGCGCGAGCACGGGTTGCAGCGCGGCGAGCGATTTGTCCTGTTCGGGACGACGCATCCCACGCGGATTTTTTTCGTAGGCCGCATTTGCTTCACGGTAGCGGCGCGCGTCGAGAAGCACTTGCCGTACGGCGGAGAAGACGCCGAGCGTCGAAGCCGGATAAGTGCCGGAGCCGAGCGGCGTGAAGCCCATGTGGAGTGCGACGGGCGAACGTACGTTCATCTGCTGCGGCGTGTCGCCCGCGAGATTGATGAAGGCGGATTGACCGATGAAGATGAGTCCGCGCGGCGCGGTGAGCGCAGCGGTCAATCCTGCGTTGCGCGCCGCTTCAATCTGTTCGCCGCCGGGACGAATGATGTCGGAGGCGAGAATTTCGGGTTGTAGTCCGGGCGGTTGCGTCGAATTCGGCGACGTGGCCGAGGGCACGATGCTGCGTGCGAGAAAGGCGGCGAAAGGTCCGCCCGCGCCGGGAGCGGGTGTCGGTGTGGGCGTCGGTGCGGGGATGCCGAGGGTGGTGTGTGCGTCGATTAAGCCGGGATAGACGGTGAGACCCGTGCCGTCGATGACGCGCGCATCGGCGGGCGCGGGCGTGTTTGCGCCAACCGCCGCGACCAGACCATCGCGGACGACCACCGTGCCGCGTTCGATGACGGGGCCGGTAACGGTGACGATGCGCGCGTTGGTGATGGCGTAGGTGTGGATGGCTGCGCGCGACGCCTGCTGTTGCGCGGCGACGGATGGAAGCGGCGCGAACACGAAGCAGAGAGCCAACAGCACGGCGGCAAGCAACGCCGTCGCGGCGACGACAACGACAGTGGTTGTCTTGTTAGCGTCGGTCATCGCGGCGACAGTTGTCGGCGTGGCGGCGAATCTTGATAGACGTTTTCTCATCGTCGTTTCAGCTTTTCGTTTTGAGTCAAAATGGAGAGGTGCGGCGAGACAAAAACTTGAAGGGGCGAGGGTGCAGGCTCGTTAAACGAGCCGTCCTCACCCCTTCGATTGCTGTCAGACATTCATCCGTCGCACGCGCGCCGGAAGATTTAACACGCGCGACGGGATGGCTGCGCGTGCGTTGACGGATTGGCTCTTACTTGTTGGCCGTGCCCTTCGCGTTCGCGTTGGCGTTGGCGTTCTTGTTGGCGTCTGCGCCTCCGACCTTGAGCATGTTCTTAACACTCTTCTTGCCTTCAATGCCTTTGGCGGCCTTGTCGGCGGCGGTTACTTGCGCCTGTGTGGGAACTGAACCACGAAGCGTGATGACGCCATCTTCAACATCGACGTTGATGTTTGAATCTTCGAGGTCATCGACGGCGGCGAGTGCGCCGCGGGTCTTGAGGTGAATCCAGCCGTCGGCGACGGTCGTGCCGATGCTGTCGCCAGCGTCTTTGGCGCGTTTGCGATAGTTGACATCATCCTTGTCATACTCTTCGCGCGTCATGTTGTAGTTCGTGTTCGTGTTGGTGGTAGTGGTGGTCGTACTGGTGTTGGTCGTTGCGACGCCCGACGTGTTGGCGTTGCCGTTGTTGTTGACGACGGCGACGTTGGCGTTGTTGGCATTGCGTGTGGTGGTGTTGGTCGTGCTGTCGCCGCCGCATGCGGCTGCGGCTGCGATGAGCGCGGCGCTGGCAATGAGTGTTGCGATTCTGGTCTTGTTCATATCATCTCCTGTTGATTGTCTAAACTGACTGAGGCACAAAATTTCGCGCGGCCCCTGCTCGACGAAACGCACCTGTCGCCGCCTCCTGCTGGCGCGGCGTGCAGGTTCATGTCGCGGAAAGCCCCTCGGAATTTAGGTAAATCTTTCGCCGTATATTAACGCCGCGCGCCGTGGACGACAAGCAATAAACGTCGCGCAACGGGCGCGTGAGGCTCGACAAACAACCGCGCACGACGTACAAGCAGACTCCCTTCGACGCACGCGCCTTCAATGTTTCAAACCCGACTCACCATTTGACGCTGCCCTCTTTCGACGTGTCGATGTTCGCCATGTTTCCGGCGTTGTAGAAGAAGGCTTTCATGTTGTCGAACAGAAAATCGTGCGTCTCCGGTTTCGACAAATCCAGACCGTAGTGGTTGATGAGCATATTCTGCTTCTGCAACCATTCCGCCCAACACGGCTGGCACACGTCCGCGCCAATCTGTTGTCCCAACTCCGTCGGAAACGGCGCATAACCCAACGCCGCACGCTTCTCCCCACAACGCTTACAACGAATCTCTTCAGCCATGTCTCGACACTCCTTAAAAGATAATGAACGGTCAGCGTTAAGCAGTCAGCAGTAGAAAAGCTTTCGCTTTTCGTTCGTTAAGAATTGATTTGAAGAAGCACAGAACTCAGTTCTTTATGCTGCTCACTGCTCACCGCTTACTGCTTTTCTGATTTCCTCGATAATTTCGTCGTCTTTCGGGCGAAAGAGCGAGAGCGATTGCACTTTGTGATAACGAATGATGCCAGCGCCGTCGATGACGACGACGGCTCGCGCCGAACGTCCCGGCAACCACGAACGCGCACCGTAGGCACGGCTCACGATGCCTTCCGTGTCGGCGAGTAGGCGAAGCGGCAGGTCGTGTTTTCCAGCGAAGCGCAGGTGCGAATCCGCCGTGTCCATCGAGATGCCGACCACCTCCGCGCCCGTCGCCGCGTAATCCTCCCAACGGTCGCGCACCGAACACAACTGCCGCGTACACACGGGCGTCTCGTCGCCCGGATAAAACAGCAGGACGACGACTTTGCCGCGATGGTCTGCGAGCCGCCACTCCGCTCCCTCGCCGTCGCGGAGCGAGAAATCAGGCGCGGGTGCGCCGACGGCGTTTGTCACATCACTACTCATCTTTGAAACCTTCTCCTGCGCGTTCGATGCCGAGCACCGTTGCGGCATTTTTACGACGACGAAAGACCATGACGATGATAACGATAAACGCCACAGGGAGGCTAAGCAGGAAAATTAAAAGGAGCAGCAGCAGCGGCCAGTAGTACCATTCCCAACCTGTCCCGTGAAGAAAAGTGGATAGCGTCGGCGCTTCGTCCATCGCTGCCTCCCTTCGTCATTCCTGAAAGTCTCGAATGTCTTTGAAGGGCGTGTCGGGGTCTGTGAAATCGGGGCGGTAGTAGTGCGCCGCCGAGTCGTACTCCTGCATCCAGCCTTCCTGCATGCCAAGTTCGTCGAGCGCGGCGACGGCATTGAGCCATTCGCGTTCGTTGATGCGGCGCGAAAGGAGAATGTAACGCTCGTCTGTGGCGGCGCGATTGGTGGCGTAGTATTGCGCCATGAGAGAAATCGTGACGCGCGGGCTGAGCGTCTCGCCAATCCATTCGAGCGACTCGCGGATGCCTGCCATGTCGTTTGGCAGGACGAGCAGACGAACGACCAAACCATGTTTGAGCAGCCCGTCTTCGTCGCCAAAAACAAGACGGCTGCCCGTCTGTCGATACATTTCGCGCAGGGCGCGGCGCGCGTGCTCCGTGTAGTCGCGCACTTTTGAATAGGTGTAACCCGCGGCGCTATCGGAGTACTTCAAATCGGGCAGATAAACATCCACGATGCCGTCGAGCAGACGGAGCACTTCCACAGAGTCGTATGCGTTGGTGTTGTAGACGAGCGGCAGGCGCAAGCCGCGCTCGGCGGCGATGAGCGTGGCGCGTGCGAGTTGCGGCGCGAAGTGTGTGGGCGAGACGAAGTTAATGTTGTGGCAGCCGCGCGCCTGTAGTTCGAGCATGATGTCTGCCAGGCGTTCGTCGGTCACTTCGTTCTTTATCTGCTCTTTGTGCGTCTGCGAGATTTGATAATTCTGGCAATAGACGCAACGCAGGTTGCAGTTACCGAAGAAGATGTTGCCCGCGCCGTGTGTGCCTGTGAGCGCAGGTTCTTCGCCGAAGTGCGCGGTGTAGGAGGAGACGACCACGCGCCGACCCGAATAACAAGCGGCGATTTCGTTTTCGAGACGATTGTTCAGACAGTCGCGCGGGCAGACGGTGCAGCGTTCGAGCAGGCGTTCGAGCGCCTCGACGCGCGTGCGTAGTTCGCCCGTCTCAAGGAGTGCGAGGTATGAAGGTTGTGTGGTCATATCGTTCATTTCGTTCGCCTGAGTCGTGCGCGCCGTGCGTCGCGTTCCTCGACGAGTTCGGCGGGCGCAAGCGTCTGTCCGAGTCGCCAGACGAAATCCATCTCCGATTGAATGGTCTTGAAGGCGAGCCGCGCCTCGAAGATGAGAAGGATGCTGCCGTAAAAGAGAAAGAGCGCGCCGATGAGTCCGGTGAGGACGGGCAGCCAACTGTAACGCGCCACATCGGTCGCGGCGGCGAGACCGATGGCGACCGACGTGGCGACGAAGATGCCAAGCGCAAGATAGAAGATGGTCATGCAGCGTTGCAAGAGACGTGCGCGCGAAGTGAGTTTATCCAACTGGTCGAACATCATGGCGCGTCTCTCCTCAAACAACTCCAACTGCGATTCGCCATGCGCCAATTCCTCAAAGCGTTCGAGCAGAACACGCACGCGGTCAACCACTCGACCGAGACGCACCGAAGTCGAAAGGATGAGCGTGCCGCAGGCCGAGATGAGCACGGCGGGCGTAATCATGGCCGTCAGAATGGCTAAAGCTGAAGAGAATCCATCCATATTTTTCGCGCGTGAAAGTTATTTATAACGGCTCAAGGCGCTCGCTCGCAACCGTCTGCGCGCGGCGGCGTACGCTTACGTCGTTCGTATCGCACGCGGCTCGCTGTCGTCTCGCGTTGTATCTCGCATGCGATTCGATTTTTTTTGAGAGACATCAATGAAAGTGTGGTTCGCAAGCGTCAAAGTTATGATATTCTCCGCCGCAACGCATACGGTTTTCGTGAAGTATGAAGACAACGCTTTTGACGACCTCAATCGAACGAGGTTTTTGACCACTCACAAAGGAGCATAAGGTGATGTCTACGAGGGATGATGAAGGCGACCGACAACGGGATGACGAAACCGGCATGAACGAAGCCGACTCAGCAGGCGCGGGTGCTGCTGGTGGAGGGACGGGCGGCGGCGGTGGCGATGAAGGCGACGATTCAAACGTCGCAGCCGGAACCGCTTCCGACGTGTTCACAGATGAAGGCGGCAGCAGCGGCGGCAGCGGCTCGCACGGCGGTCAGGCCATCGGTCGCAACGTCGGCATGGGCGGCGGCGGTGGTGGCGGTAGTGATGACGATGAGGGCGGCGCAACGAGTGGCGGCGCAGCAGGTGGCTCCTCCGGTGGTGGAGGCTACAGCGAGCGCGAGAGCAGCGACCCGTCTCTCTTCGCAAGCCCCGGCGATAACATCTCTAGCGGCGGCGGTGGTGGCGGCGCAAGCAAAGGTGGCGGTGGCGGCGCGACGAAGGGCGGTGGCGCGGCCAAAGGCGGCTCGTCAAATAAGGGTGGCGGCTCGAAAGGCGGCGCAGCCTCGAAAGGCGGCGGCGGTAGTCGCGGTGCTGGCGCGGGTGCGAGTGGCGGCGCAAGCAAAGGCGGCGCTGGCAGTGGCACGACGACAGGCGGCGGCGGTGGCGCTGGCAAAGGTGGAGGCACTAGCAAAGGTGGAAGCGCTGGCAAAGGCGGCGCATCCAAAGGCAGCGGCGCTGGCACGCGTGGTTATAGTTGGACAGGCACGCTCACCGAGACGGATGGCGCTACCAAAGGTGGAACGAAAGGTGGCGGCGCGGCCAGTAAGGGCGACGCGAGCAAAGGCGGCGCGAGCCGTGGTGGTGCTGCTGCTGGCAAAGGTGGTGGCGGCGCGTCGAAGAAGGGTGGAACGGGCGGCGCGGGTGGTGGCAGAGGCGGCGCAGGCGGTGGTTCAGGTAGAGGAGGCGGCGCTGCTGGCGGTGGTGGCAGCAAAGGCGGCGCGTCCAAGAAGGGCGGCGCTACTAAAGGTGCCGGCGGCGGCGCGCGTCAAGGTACTGGTGGTGGCGGTGGTTCTGCCAAAGGCGGCTCCAAGAAAGGCGGGGCTGGCAAAGGCGGCGGACGTGCCGTTATCCTTCCGGGTTCCCCGGCACGCGGCGGTGGTGCTGCTGGTGGCGCTGGTAGCAAAGGCGCGTCTAAGAAAGGCGGCGCGTCGAAGGGCGGCGCGGCAGGTCGCGGCGGCGCAACCAAGAAGGGCAGCGCGGGCAAGAGCGGCGGTGGCGGCTCACGCGCTCTCGCAACCAGTTATCAGGGCGGTAAGAAAGCCGGTGGCGGCAAAGGCGGCGGCACGACTAAAGGCGGCGCTGGCGGCGGTAAAAAAGGCGCGTCCAAGAAGGGCGGCGGAAGCGGCGGCGGTCAGGGTCGCGGCGGCTCGAAGGGTGGCGGCTCGAAGAAAGGCGGCGGTGGTGGTAGTAAAGGCGGTAGCCGCAAAGGAGGAGGCTAGTCGGGCAGTAACGCAAACGACCTAGCCACGAAAGCTGCTGAAACTGTCGGTCGTACTGCCGGACGAGTCGCGGCGGTCGTCGGCAACATGATTGGAACGCTCACGGGAGCCAGTAAGAAATCGCGCAGGAGTTGAACCGACCGAAGATGCATTCAGGTCAAATCCAAACCATCAACCCTCACAGACCTCGCCCCGGCGGGGTCTGTGTCTTTAACTTCAAAGGAGCTACGAATGACTGAACGAGATTCCGAAGGCACCATCAAGCAAAACATCTGCACCACCGACGGCGTAGACGCCGAAGCGCGTCTCACGCATAGCGCCGGAAGCGTCGCACACTTCACGCTTGTCGAATCGAGAGGCGCAAAGAAAGGCGGCTCCAAAAAAGGCGGCTCGAAGAAGGGCGGCTCCAAAAAAGGTGGCGGCTCCAAAGGTGGTAGCAAGAAGGGCGGCGGCGGTGGCTCGAAAGGCGGCGGGTCTAAGAAAGGTGGTTCAAAGGGTGGCGGCTCGAAGAAGGGCGGCGGTTCCAAAGGCGGCGCGAAGAAAGGCGCGTCGAAGAAGGGCGGAGCAGGCGGCGCGTCCAAGAAAGGTGCTGGCAAGAAGGGCGCAAGCAAGAAGGCGCGACCGAGGCCGAGCGCTATTTTCTATGACTAATGCCGTGTTCGGATAGCACGACGACAACTGACGGGCGATAAGCGACGCATAAGCCATGCCGCCTATCGTCCGTCTTTGTTATTTATCAAAGCCTCTATGCGCCTCTGGCTTTCCAAAAACAGCGAAGTGCCTCTGCGCGAACAACTGACGACGCAGATTCTATTCGGCATCGTCAGCGACGATTTGAAGCCGGGTGAGCGTCTGCCGAGCACGCGCGAACTCGCACGCCGTTTTCGCGTCCATTCAAACACCATCAGCGCCGCCTACCGTGAACTGGCGCGACGCGGCTGGCTCGAATTTCGCAAAGGGAGCGGCGTCTATGTCCGCGCTCTCCGCCGCGACGACCAAGACCACGTTACCGCAACACTCGAACCGCAACTCGAACTCGACCGTTTAATCTCCGTCTTCCTCCGCCACGCGCGCCACGGCGGTTTCTCGCTCGCCGAAATCCAGACCCGCATCAAACACTGGCTCGAACTCCAACCACCAGACCACTTCCTCGTCATCGAACCCGACGCCGAACTCCGCCGCATCCTCGTCGCGGAAATCACCGAAGCGACGCATTTCCTGACACGCGGCGCGAGCCTCGAAGACTATGCTGCCAACCCGCATCTACTGACCGGCGCGGCGACGCTCGCGTTGTACGCGCAGGCCGAGCGCGTGCGCGCCCTGTTGCCGCGAGATGCCGACCCCATCCTTCTCCACGCGCGCTCCGTGCCCGACGAGATGCGCGGCGCAAAACCGCCTCCGCCCGACGCGCTCGTCGCCGTCGTCTCGCGTTGGCCTGAATTTCTCCACTGGTCGCGCGTCATGCTCGTCGCAGCAGGCTTAGACCCCTCCGCGCTCAGTTTCCGAGATGCACGCGAACGCGCATGGCAGAAGGGCTTGCGCGCCGCCGCACTCGTCATCACCGACGCACTCACCGCCGCCCAACTTCCCACCGACATCAACCCGCGCGTCTTCCACATCATCGCCGACGCCTCGCTCGACGAACTCCGCGCCTTCGTCGAACAAACGAAACTGTAGCCCGAAGCTAGAATTCAGAAGCCAGAATCAAACGCCACGACGCTTTCGTCCAACCCGTCGAATCTCTCATCTCGTCGTTCTTCTTCGCACTCCTATTTCGGCTCCCGAAGATTGGTTCTTTCAATCCGCATTCCGCATTCCGAAATCCGCATTTCTTTGTGCCTCAATCCGGTCTACAATCTCTGCCGGACAAAGAGGTGGCGGCAGCGATTCAGATTCCCCAAACCTGCGGGCGGAGAATTTATGACTGAAGACGAGTCTTCGCAAAACTCTCTCGACCAACTTATCGGGCGACTCGACAAGTTGGAGAATGCCTTACGCGCGCAGACCGCGCGGCTTCATCAAATCGAGCAATATCTCAGCCTCGCCGCCTACACGCCCGAAGCGGAAACCGACGCACATCACTCCCGCGCCGTGCACGAACCCTCCGCCACTTCCGCGACAAACGAACCAGCCACGCCAAACCCCGTCGCATCTTCGACACCATCCCCTTCATCATCAACCAACGTCTCCCCGTCATCCGTCGACGCTTCTTCTTCATCAGCCAACGCTTCTTCGTCGGCAACCAACGTTTCTTCATCCTCAAACGCAGGCGCAGCGCCTTCGCCTTCCGGCACACGCGAAACGACTAACTCGCGCACGCAAGCGACGACGGGCGCACGCGCGCATCACGACGCGGGCGCACACACACGACAGCAGGGAACGGCGACAGCAGCGACGCGCGTCGCGGGAGTGCGCGTACCGGAAGCGAAGAAGTTATTCGATTTGGAAATGTTCTTTGGTGGCAACGTGGCGGCGTGGGCTGGCATTATCGCGGCTTGCGTCGGCGTCGCGTTTTTTCTGAAACATGCTTTTGAAAAGGGATGGATTGGCCCGTCGGGGCGTGTGTTGCTCGGCGCGGCGGCGGGCGTCGGCGTGCTGGCGCTCGGCGAACGCCTGCGCGCGAAGGGCTTGCGTCAGTATGCCTACGTCTTATCCGGCGGCGGCATCCTCATCCTGTACCTGTCGATTTACGCCGCTTACGGTTTTTATCAACTAATCAATCAGCCGTTCGCCTTCCTCTTGATGATGGCCGTGACGGCGACCGCCGTGCTTCTCTCGGCGCGATACGACGCGCTGCCGATTGCGTTTCTCGGTCTCGTCGGCGGCTTCCTGACGCCCGTTCTCCTCTCGACGGGCAGAGATAATCAGGCCGCACTCTTTAGCTACATCGCGCTCCTCGACGCGGGCGTGCTTGCGCTCGCCTATCTCAAACGCTGGCGTAGTCTCTACTACTCGTCGTTCGCCGCGACGCTTCTGATGATTCTCGGTTGGGCGACGATTCATTACACCGCAGAGAAGTTTTGGCTCACATTCTTTTTCATCTCACTCTTTTTCATTCTCTTTTCGCTGCTCGCTATCGTTCACAACGTCCTGCCACGGCGACATGCACAGTGGCTCGACATCACACTGATTGTCTCCAACGCGACCTTCTACTTCACTTCGGGATACGCGTTGCTCGACAACGTGGGCTACGAACGGATGCTCGGCTCGTTTGCGCTCGTCGTCTCGGCCTTCTACATCCTGCTTTACTATGCGGCGTGGAGTCGTCATCGTGCCGACAGGCTGTTGATTTATAGCTTGCTCGGCGCGGCGATTACTTTTTTCACCGTCGCCATCGCGATACAGTTGGAGCAGCAATGGGTGACGATTGGTTGGGCGGCGGAAGCGGCGTTGCTGACGTGGATTGGCCTGCGCTCCGAGACGGACGCGCCGAGACATGCCTCGCTGGTGGTTTTCCTTGCCGCCGTCGCACACTGGTTTGCACTCGACGTTCACAGCTTCTCTCCTTACACGGGCAGCATGCCGCTTTTCAACCCGCGTGCCGCTTCGTGTGCCGCGCTCGTCGGCGCGTGTGCTTTCATCGTGTGGCTCTATCGTCACAGCGGCGCGAGGGTCGCGGAAGACGAACGCGCGATGCTCACGACGGCCTTAGTGCTCGCGGGCAATCTCCTCGCCTTCGTGTTGCTGTCGCTCGACGTGAACGACTATTTCGAGCGACAGAAAGAGTTGTCGGGCGGTCGCACGACGACGGGCGCAGACGGCGCGTGGGAACGACTGGAAAACTCAAGGCAGTTTGCGTTGACGGTGTTGTGGACATTTTACGCGACGGCGGCGCTCGTCGTTGGCGTCGTGCGACGCTTGAGGCCGCTCCGCATCGCCGCGCTCGGACTGCTGGCGTGCGTCGTTATCAAATTGCTTGCCTTTGACATCCGCTTCTACGATGCGTCGTGGCACACGCCGCTCGTCAATCAGACCTTCGCCGCGTTCCTCCTCGTCGTCGTCGCGCTCGCCTTCGCCGCGACCTTCTACGCACGCGCAGACGACCGACGCATCGACCTCGACGAGCGCGAGGTAGTTTTGCCCGTCATGCTTGTCGCGGCCAATCTTCTCGCGTTGGTTGCGCTGAGCGCGGAAACGAGCGGTTATTTTGGAAGACGAATCGGGTCCGCAACTGCCGCCGACGCCGCTTCGCCGCCGGGCGCTTTGCGCGACCTCGAACTCGCGCAGCAACTCTCGCTCTCGATTATCTGGATGCTTTACGCTGGAGCGATGTTGGCTTTCGGCCACCTGCGTCGCAATCGACTGTTGCGCGTGATGGCGCTCCTCTTGTTGGGTCTCACGACGCTGAAAGTATTTTTCTGGGACTTGTCTTCGCTCGACCGCATTTATCGCATCATCTCCTTCATCGTGCTCGGACTGATTCTGCTCGCCGTCTCCTACGTCTACCAAAAAAGCCAGCAGCGAGAACGCGCGACGGAGGCTGAAGCGGAGAGCGGTTGACGTTTGGAGAGACGAAAAACGCGGCGGTCGTGACATGACAGAGTTCACTGAAACGATTCGGCGCCCGTTCTTCATTCGTCTGCCACCGCCGGGACGCCGCGACACAGGCGCGGCGTTCATCTGGAATTCGCCGCCGAACCGCTCCCCGGCGGACTCCGTTGGCGCACAAGTTAGACTTCCGTAGACGCTTCACAAACCACTGCGCGACACACGACGCCGCACGCGCCCGACTTGTGTGATGGAATTTTTCACGTCGCATTCCACTTTATTTGTGATATAGATTTTCCGCACTTCTTGACATACGCGGTCGGCGGAAAGGCTGCGTTTTTTGAGCCACGTCAGACGGCATCGTTCCAGCCTCTCGACTCTGCATAACCGTGCTCGCAAACCCAAACCCTCGAAGTCGAAATCCTGTCGGCTCGTCACAGGAAGAATTTCGTCAAGTTAAAAGTCGCTAAAGGAAAAGGAGAAACCCCTATGCTGCTCGGCTCAACGATTCTCGAAGTCGCTATCGGAATGATTTTCGTTTACCTGCTGATGAGCCTGTTGTGTTCGGCGGTCAACGAGTACATCGAGTCCAAGCTCAACAACCGCGCCAAAGATTTAGAGCGAGGCATCCGTCTACTGCTCAACGACCCCAAACCCGGAGATGCGCGCGGCAACGATAACGCATCACAGCCAAGCGGACTGGCCGGGATGTTATACGGTCATCCGCTCGTCAAAGCCCTCTACCGCGATGCCAACCGTCTTCCCTCTTACATTCCCTCGCGCACCTTCGCGCTCGCTCTCTGGAACATGGCGACCACCTCCGCCGAAGGCTCAGGCGCAGCGGGCGTCACGACCAACCTGCAAACCATCCGCGCCACAGTCGCCGCGAGAGTTCCCGACGAGGAGGTCAAGCGTGCGCTTCTCACGTTGATTGACGAAGCGGGCAACGACATTGAGAAGGCGCGCAAGAACATCGAAGACTGGTACGACGCCGCGATGGATAGAGTCTCCGGTTGGTACAAGCGACGCGTGCAGTACATTCTGCTCGCCATCGGTTTCATCGTCTCCATCGCTATCAACGCCGACACCATCACCATCGGCAAGGCGCTCGCCTCCGACGGCACACTACGCAGCGCCGTCGTCGCCTCCGCCGAAGCCGCCGCGCTCAATCCTCAACCGGACGACCCCAACCAAACGCCCGAAGAAAAGATTGAAGCCACGCGCGCACAACTCTATCAACTAGGTCTTCCCATCGGTTGGGCGTTTGACAAAGACTACACACAAGACCCGCGCGGCGTGCCGCAAGATTTCAGGGGTGACGGCGTGTTTGGTTGGCTGCTACTCAAGCTCTTCGGACTCGCGCTCACCGGACTCGCCATCTCGCAAGGCGCGCCTTTCTGGTTCGACCTCCTCAACAAGTTCATGGTCATCCGTTCGACCGTCAAGCCGAGCGAAAAGAGTCAGAACCAGCCCTCCAAAGACAAACCCGCGCCCCGCACCGAAATCGAGCGCAGGCCAAACGAGGAAGAAGAAGGAAACGTATAAAGCAGTAAGTAGTAAGCGGTAAGCGGTGAGCAGTAAGCAAAGAGCAGTAGGCAGTCAAAACATAAATCTCCTTTATGCTTTGACTGCCTACTGCTCTCTACTCTAAACAGCGTCTTGCTTTTACTGCTTACCGCTCACTGCTTACTGCTCACTGTCCGTTCGATTTCGGCGTTCATGCGTCCGGCGAGCATGAGTGCGAGCATCTTGTAGTCGGCGATGAACGACCAGAGCGGATAACGAAAACTGGCGGGCTTGTTGTGTTCGATGAAGAAATGGCTGACCCACGCCGCGCCGTAGCCGGGCACGAAAGCGAGCGGCGCGAGCCACCAACGCCCGCTCACCACGAACGCAACGAGCAGCAGCGTGCCCGTGACGGTTCCTATCGCATGGAGGGCGCGCGTCCCCGGCTTGCTGTGCTCCGACACATAGAACGGCCAAAACTCCGCGAAAGAATTCAACTCTTCCTGTGCCATTTCTTCAACTCCTTCGAGCAGAGGCCAGAGGCCGGAGGTCAGAGTCCAGATAAAAGATAAGATGTAAGAATCGTGCTTTTCACTGACCCCTAGCCCCTGACCTCCGACCTCTAAATTTTTGACCTCTGACCTCCGGCCTCTCATTCTTGTGTGAACAGTCGTTGGTAATCGTCTGGGACGGCGGGCGCGATGCGCGCGAGTTGGAGATTTTCTTCGACGTGCTCGCGGCGGCTCATGCCGACGAGGGCGGTCGTGATGCCGGGCGTGGAGCGCACGAATTGGATGGCGGTCTGCGCGTCGGTGGCGAGAGAGCCGAGCGGCTCGCGGACGTGCGCCGGAAGGTCTTGTGCGACCTTGCCTTGCAAAATCGAGGCGCTCGCCACCACCGTTACGCCGAGCGCGCGTGCCGCTTCGAGGAGCGAAATGCGTGCGCCCTGCAACGATTGATTGTCGAGGACGAGGGCTTCCGGCATCGCCAGATTAAAAGGAAGTTGGACGAAACGGAAACCGTGATTTTCGCCGCCGACTTCGCGCGCCAGTTCCACCATTCGTTCGAGCGAATGATAACTCTTGGCGTCGGGCGCGACGCGAAAACCGTTCCACGTCGCCACGCCGTAGCGTCCGATTTTCCCCTCCGCCGCGTGCATCTCCAACTGCTCGAAGGCGGCGCGCAGACGCGCGTCGAACTCGGCGCGCGAGACGACGGAGAGTTGCGTCTCAGGGTTGTGGATATAGTAAACGTCAACCGACTCAAGACCCATGTTGCGGAGCGACTGTTCTAGTTGGTTTTGCAGATAACGCGGCGTCATGCAATGGCTGCCCGCCGCGATGTCGGAGAAATCGACGATGCCCGGACGCACGAAAGTCTCCTCGACGTAGGCGCGCACGTCGCGTGTCGGCTCGCCGTCGAAGGGCAGATAGCCGCCCTTCGTGCAGATGACGAGTTCGTGGCGCGAGAATGTATGGCCGTCGCCTTCGGTCAGACGCCGGAGCGCCGCGCCGATGGAACGTTCGCTGCGCTGGAAACGATAGTTGGCCGCCGTGTCGATGACGTTTGCGCCGTGCTCGACCGCGCTGACTACGGCGTCCGTATAGCGGCTGTCGGTCGCCTCGTCCCACTTGCCGAGGTATGTACCGATGCCGATGGATGAGAGCCACAAATTCTGTTCGAGGCGGAAATGGCCTTCCGCCGCCGTGGTCGCCGCCCCGTCGCCGCGAAAGCGGTCGCGGTAACGCGCCGTCGCCTCGTTGGTCGCCTGTCCCGAAATAGCCATCCGTCGTTGCGCCTCCGTTCGCGCATGATTTGTTGTCGTTAAGAGTCGTCGTTGTGGTGAGAGTTTAGCATACGGGCAGACGGTCGGCGTGCTTCAAACGTGCGCGTTTGATGTGATAGTTTTGACGAACAGCGAAACGACTTTTCGACATCTCTGCAAGGAGCACTCGATGAACCACCCGGCCGACCGCGACGGCGAGGATGAACAACCTGACGACCGACGCGCCTCGTCGCTCGACGTGACGGCGGAAGCGTTGGAAGAATTGTCTTCGCGCGCCGTCGCGTTGGCCGTTGATTACTTCGCGCGGATTTCGGAGTTGCCCGTCTTTCCGCAAAAGTCTGCGAGCGAGATTGCCGAGTCGTTGCGCGTGGAATTTCCGTCGGAAGGCGTCAGCGCGGCGCAGTTGTTGGACGATTGCCGCGCCATCTTCGACGGCTGTCGCCACAATGGTCATCCGCGTTTCTTCGGCTACATCGCGTCGCCCTCCACACCCGTCGGCGCGTTCGCGTCGCTTCTCGCCTCGACGCTCAATGCCAACGTCACTTCGTGGCGTTCGTCTCCAGCGGCGACCGAAATCGAAAAGACCACCGTGCGCTGGCTCTCGCAGATGATTGGTTACGGCGACGACGTGGGCGGTCTGCTGACGAGCGGTGGCTCGATGGCGAATCTCAACGCGCTCTTTACAGCACATCGCTCTCACGCCTCCGCGCGCGACGCCTCGCAAAAGGGATTGTGGAACGTCGCCGCGCCCGCGACTCTTTATGTCTCCGAGCAGGTTCATCTCTCGATTCCGAAGGCGGCTGACGTGCTCGGATTGGGGCGCGAGCAAGTACGCGTCGTCGAGACGGACGAGTGTTACCGGATGGACGTGCGGCTCTTGCGTGAGATGATTGCGGGCGACAGGGCGCGCGGCTTCGTGCCTTTCTGCATCGTCGGGAGCGCGGGGACGGTCTCGACTGGCGCGGTTGACCCACTCGCAGAGATTGCGCGCGTCGCGGAGGAACACGCGCTCTGGTTTCACATCGACGGCGCATACGGCGCGCTCGCCGCGCTCGATGCTTCCAGACGCCATCTCTTCGCGGGCATCGAACGCGCCGATTCCGTCTCGCTCGACCCGCACAAGTGGCTTTACACGCCCGTTGATTGCGGCTGCCTGCTGCAACGCGAACCGTCGCGCGCTCGCGCCGCCTTTAGCGGCACGGCTGAGGATTACATCAAGACCTACGAGGCAACCGATGATGAATCGTTCGCCTTCTGGGATTATGGCATCGAACTATCGCGCCCGTTTCGCGCGCTCAAGGTCTGGATGATGCTGCGTTACTACGGCGTGCGTCGCATCGGAGCGTCTATCGCGGAAGACAACGCGCTCGCCGACTATCTCGCCGAATGCGTCGCGGCGTCCGACGATTTCCAACTCCTCTCGCCCGCCACGCTCGGCATCTGCTGCTTTCGCTACCTGCCGCCCACGCTCGCGCACGCATGGGAAGCCGCACGCGACGACGAAGAAGAACGCCGCCGCATTAACACCGAGATTGACGAACTCAACGCGCGAATCATGCGCGCCGTCCAACGCGGCGGACATGCCTATCTCTCCAACGCCACATTGCGCGGACGTTTCGCCCTCCGCATCTCCATCACCAACTTCCGCACCACACGCCGCGACATCCGCTCGACGCTCGACGACGTGCGACGAATTGCGGAATTCGGATTGCGGAATGCGGATTCAAAGCAGGGGAAAGATTAGACGGGGAGAGGCGGAATGGGTTTAATCCATTCGCCCTTTTAACCTTTACACTTTTAACCTTTACCCTCTTTCCCTCGTCTTCATCGTTCTGCGTTCATCGTTTCTTCGGTGAGTGATGTTTGCGCGAGGGGAGCGGTGTAGAGTTGATGGAGGTGTGCGATGCGTGCGACTTCTTGCATGAAGCGAGGGTTGATGAAAGGTTGGTGCGGGCGCGCGTCGTGTGCGGAGGTGGGTCGGGTGAATAGTGAAAAGCAGTCGTTGAGGATGTCGCCGTGCCAATTGACAATCTCCTGCGTGATGCATTGCAAACCCAGTCGCTCGCAAAACTCGGCAAACAGCCGCGCCGTCATGTTTTCGCCGCGCCAGTGCGGGTTCTCGAAACCGTCCGGGAATGCGCCCGTCGCTTCGTCGCGGTAGGAGCCGATGTTGGAATGATGTATGAAGCCGAGGCCGCCGGACTTCAGTTTTTTCGACAACTCTGCGAGATAGGCTTCGATGATGTCGGCGTCCGAATGAACCAGCGAATCGAAACTGAAGACGAAATCAATCGAGCGGTCGGGAATCATGTCGAGCGATTTTCCATCGTTGACGAAATATCTGAGATGCGTCGTTGCACGAAACCTCTCCTCGCAGGCGCGTATGCAGGTTTCCGATAAATCGATGAGCACAAGTTGTTCGCAATGGTCTTTCAAAAACTGCGTCCAGCGTCCGCGTCCGGGCGCGATTTCCAGAATCGTCGGCGACGGAAAACAGCCGTGTATCCTCGGCAGAATCGTGCCGAACCACTCCGCCTCGACGCCGCCCCATGCCTCCGACCACACCTCGCCACGGTCGTCCCATTCCTTATCCCACATCTCGCGATTCTCTTCGATGGTCGCCACCCGTTCCGTGCTCCGTCCGCGCTCGAACCCACGACGCCACGCTGAAAAATAACTGCCGATGTGTCATTATGCCGGAAAGTTCGTTTTCGCATAAACTTTCCCGCGTCGCACGCGCGACGAGCGGCGAGCCTCCGGCGCGTCCGTCATGTCGAGTTCTGTTTGAGCGAATCGCGCAGGGTTTTTTGTCGAGTGAAGTGATGGAGAAAAACTACATTCCTGAACTGCGCGTGGCGTGCGATTTGGCGCGCGAGGCGGGCGCGGCGGCGCTCGAATTCTATGGCAGGCCGCTCAGCGTCGAGCGTAAAGTCGCGAACGAACCCGTGACCGAGGCCGACCGCGTGGCTAATGAATTGATTGTGCGCGGGCTGCACAAAACGTTTCCCGACGACGGCATACTCGCGGAAGAATCGGTCGATACAGAGCGCCGTCTGAGCCGCGAGCGCGTGTGGATGGTTGACCCGCTCGACGGCACCAAAGGCTTCATCGCGGGCAGCGGCGACTTCGCCGTCCAAATCGGTCTCGCCGTCGCAGGCCGCAGCGTGCTCGGCGTGGTCTATCAACCCGTGCCCGACCTGATGTACTACGCCACGCCCGCGCACGGCGCATGGGTCGTCCGACCGCAACTCGAACCGGAACAGACACCGCAACGCCTACGCGTCTCCACGCACGTAGACCTGTCTCACATGCGACTCGCAGCGAGCCGCGCGCACCGCAGCCCACGCATGGATGCGGTCGTGCGCGCACTCGGCGTGACGGAGGAAGTGCGGCGCGATTCCGTCGGCATCAAGGTCGGCCTCATCGCCGAGCAGCAGTGCGACCTCTACATCCATCTTTCGATGCACACCAAGCACTGGGACACATGCGCGCCCGAAGCCATCCTTCACGAAGCAGGCGGACGCATGACCGACCTCTGGGGCATGCCGATTCGTTACAACACTCCCGACATCCTCAACCGCAACGGCATCGTCGCCTCCAACGGCGTCGCTCATTCCGCCATCATCGAACGCCTGCGCCCCTTGCTCGACCAATTCGGTCGCACACGCGTCTGACGGCTTTTTTTGACAGCCTTCATTTTCGGCGTTAGCATCGCTTGTGATGTGCTTGCAAGCTCTGGTCGCTGCGCCCGTAAGAGTTTCGTCAACGACTTGCCGTGTGAAAATTTCGACGAAACCGCCATATTTCAGTAGGCGACGCAGAGAGTCTGTTCTGTTGATTAAACCCGTTCAGTAACGTGAGTATTCGCTCCAAACTTCTCATCATCTTTTTAGTTTTCGGCATCGCTCCGATGCTTTTGGTGAGCACCGTCAACTACGTCAGCGGCACGCGCACCATCGAGCGCATGCTGCGCGAAGATGTCGAAGAAAACGCGGCGCGCATCACACGCGAAGTCGAGAATGTGATACGCGCGCACGAAGCCGAACTCGCACAGATGTCGCGGCTCGCGTCGTTGCATGACTACATCGGCGGCAAGTCCGACGCATCGCGGCAGACCGCCGCGACGAACGGCGACAGCGCGCCGATGGAAATTTCTTCCCGCACAACATCTCCCGCCCCGCTCGCTTCCGCCGCCGCCGCGAAGCCTTCGACGGAACTGCCCGATGAATTGCGCGCACGTTTCAACGCCTTTTACGTCAGCCATCAAAATCATCTTGCAACGATGACGTGCCTCAACGCGGAACAACGACCGCTGTTTCACATCAAAGGCGTCGAAGCGGGCGGCGACGGTAAGATGCAAGCGCAATTTCAGACGACGGATTTCGTCTCCGCGAGCGTGCGCGCCGACGAACGCGTGTGGCAGACGGACAGCGCATTGCCCTTGCATTCGCCCGTCACGGGCGAGGCTTCCGGCGCGTTCCTGCGCGTCACCATTCCCGTCTTTCTCGACGGTGCGGCAGCAGCGTCAGGCAACACGGGCGCACGCGGCGCGCTCGTCGTTGAGATGAAGGTGGCGGAGATATTCAAACAGGCCGAGGCCGCTCAATCCGCTTCCAACTCCGGCGCAAACGATTCCCATGCGACAGCCGCGCCCACCTCTTTCATCGTCGCGCTCGACGGGTCGCAGAACATCGTCTATCACACCAGCGATGCCTTCAAGCATCGAAGCGTCGCCGCCGCGATGCCCTTCTTCAAACCCATCGCCGACAAAATGACGGCGGGTAAAACCGACGTGGATTCTTTTGAAGATAAGGCCGCCGACGGCGACCGTTGGCTCGCGGCGTTTCGTCCTATCAGCGACGTGGGATTGTCGGTTGCGGCGGCGAAAAATTCTTCCGCTGTCGTTGGTGGCTTGCAGCGCGCGGGTTTGAGCGGCGTGGCGCTGGCGTTGCTGGCGGCACTCGTCGCCACGGCGTTGCTCGTCGTGCTCGTCGGGCGGACGAGTCGGCGCATCGAGCGTGTCGCCGAGGGCGCGGCAGCGGTGGCGGGCGGCGACCTCAATCAACACATCGAACTCCATACCAACGACGAGACGCGCGTGCTCGCCGAGAGTTTCAACCGCATGACCGACCGACTCCGCGAGCATATTCAACGCGAAGCCGAAACGCGGCAGTTTCAATCCTTCATGCGCCTGTCGGCGATGCTCACACACGACCTCAAAAATTCCATTCAAGGTCTCTCCATGCTCGTCAACAACATGGAGAAGCAGTTTCACCGCGCCGAATTTCGCGCCGACGCTATCGACAGTCTGCGCGAAGCGACCGACAAACTGCGTCGCCTCGTCGCGCGTCTGAGCGAACCCGTCAAGTCGCTGAGCGGTGAGTATCGACGCGACGCCAAACCGACAGACCTCGTTCCCATCATCAACCGCGTGCTCGACACGACCGCACGCGCCTCCGCTTCGCTCTATCGCATCAGGACGCGACTGCCGTCGACACTCATGGCCTTCTGCGAGCCTGAACGCATCGAAAACGTTATCGAAAATCTCATCATCAACGCGATGGAAGCGATGGGCACGGCGGGCGGCGAACTGACGGTTGAAGCCGAGGAGCAATTTGGCGAGCGCATCTTTTTCAGCGTCTCGGATACGGGCGTCGGGATGAGCGAGGATTTCATCAATAATCGACTCTTCAAACCGTTCTCCACGACCAAAAGCAAAGGCATCGGCCTCGGTCTTTTCACCTGCCGCGAAATCGTCGAGACACACGGCGGGCGTCTCGAAGTCGAATCGCAAGTCGGCATTGGCACGCGCTTTCGCGTCATGTTACCATCCAAACCGTTAACGCTACGCGAGCGTCTGGAGCAGTCGCAAGGCAGCTCTCCGAAGGCCGACGCCAGCGGCACAACATAACGTCGCCTTTCAACTTTTCCGGCAACCATTAAGCAAGTCGAGCGTCGAAACCCTCAGCACTTCTCGTCGTGCGCTGTTCGAGACGCTCCGCTGTATCATCCGGCTATCATATTGACGCGCGCCGGTCTGTGACGACATTCTGATGAGCGAATCAATCCAAGCTACAACCGAAGAAAAAACGACGGTGCTGGTGGTTGACGACGACCGACCGTTGCGCCGTCAACTCTTCTGGGCGCTCGACGATGCTCATCATGTTCTGGAAGCAGAGACGCGCACGCAGGCCATCGAACATTTGCAGAGCGGCACGGTTGACGTGGTTATCTGCGACCTTCATCTGCCGCCCGACCTCAAAGGCATTTCCGAAGGTCTCGCCATCATCGAAGCGGCGCGCGCCTCGCGTCCGAGCGTGCCCGTGGTGGTCATCACTGGCGACGACAAAAAAGAGGGCGCGCTCGAAGCCATCCGTCGCGGCGCGTATGGGTTCTTTGAGAAGCCGTTTGACGAAGAAGAAGTTTCGCATATCGTCCGGCAAGCGGCGCGCGTCCGCAATCTCGAAAGAGAAGTGCAACGCCTGCGTTCAGAACTCGTCGGGCGACATGGCTTCGGACGCTGCATCGGCGCGAGCACTGCGCTCGAACGTGTGCTCAAACAGGCTCGCGCCGTCGCAGACACAAACGCCACCGTCCTCATCACAGGCGAAAACGGAACCGGCAAAGAAATCCTCGCACGCGCCATCCACGAAGAGAGCGCACGCGCCGACGCGACCTTTATCGGCGTCAGTTGCGCCGCGTTGCCCGAAACGCTCATCGAATCCGAACTCTTCGGACATGAGCGCGGCGCGTTCACAGGCGCGGATAAGGCGCGCAAAGGCCGCTTCGAGTTGGCCGACGGCGGCACGCTCTTTCTCGACGAGGTGAGCGAACTGAGTCCCACCGTGCAGGTCAAACTTCTGCGAGTCTTGCAGGAGCGCACCTTCGAGCGTCTCGGCGCAAACAAACTCATCGAAGTTGACATCCGCCTGATTGCTGCGAGCAATCTCGATTTGGAGCAGGAGGTTGAGCACGGACGCTTCCGCCGCGACCTCTACTATCGCCTGAACGTCGTGCCGCTTCACCTGCCTGCATTGCGCGAGCGACGCGAAGACATCCCCGTTCTCGCCGCACATTTCGCCGTCAAGGTTGCTGAAAAGCACGGGCGTCCGCCCGTCGAACTCGACCCCGCGCTGCTTGAAGCCCTCCACGAATATCATTGGCCGGGCAACATCCGCGAACTCGAAAATCTCATCGAACGTCTCGTCGTCTTAACCAACGGCACGCGTCTCAGCACCGAATTCCTGCCCGAAAAGATGCTCCACATCCTGCCGGAAAAGACCGTAGCCGACAACGCTTCAATCGAGGACGAAACGACGCTCGAAGGCGGCATCCACGCGCTCAAACGCCGCCTCGTCATCAACGCCATCGAAAGCGAACACGGCAACAAGGTCGCCGCCGCCAAACGCCTCGGCATCAGCCGCTCTTATCTCCACCGCCTCATCACCGAACTCCACATCCCCAACGACTAAAGCAAACTCTGAACGAAGAACACGGAACAACGAGCGCAAAACGATGAACGAATAACAGGAGCCGAATTCTGTTTTTCCAGTCCCGCATTCTGCTTTCCAGTTCACCATTCTCCTTTTCCGGTTCCGCGTTCATCGTTTCGCGTTCTTCGTTCAAAGTTCATCGTTAGACGTGTCCTTGTCTACAAATGTGCACACCTACGCGGCGCGGGGTGTCCACTCCTGTTGACAGCCACGCCGCCTGTGCGTGCGTGTTTTCGCACTTTTTACAGAAATTGCCCCGAAAATTCGCGTTGGCACGGTCGTTGCCATGTAAACGTCCAGAAGAAAACGCGATTGATAAAAAGATTGATTTTAAGAGCCATGAGCGCACCGAGATTAAAACGTTTGAAGCAGCGGATACGGTGCACAAGGCTTCGCAGCAGGATCAAGAGATGAAACCAAAGGTACTTATCGTTGACGACGACGTTGCCATCCGGCAGCAACTTTTTTGGTCGCTCTGCGACGATTACGAAGTGATGACCGCCAGCGACCTGCCCTCGGCCATCCGACGCGCGACCATCTACGAGCCGGACGTTTCTATTCTCGACCTTCATCTGCCGCCGACGCTCAATTCGCCGGATTCGGGTTTGAGGATTCTCGAATATCTCAAAGGCCACTTTCCTCTCTCGAAGGCTTTCGTCGTCACTTCGGAGACAGATGAGGAGATGGAGAAGGCATGCCTCGAAGGTGGTGCCGATGGCTTCCTCAACAAACCGCTCGACGTTGAGCATTTGCTCTCGACCGTGCGCCGTCTGACTCTGACGCGCCAACTCGAAGCGGCCTAAGAATTGTTTGAGGACGAAAGTTTTTCACCCCAGCAGAAGACGCGACAACTCCACGTCGGTCTAGTTTGACAACTCAGGGACGCTAGAGAGTTTGAAGGATTACTGACCCGCGCTACGAACGAGCGTCCCCACGTTCTTTGTAAATTTCAGTTCGGCCCTCGACCTTCCCCTTTACGAGTGGCCGTTCGACGCACCGCGCTTTACGGTTACCCTTCTACCGCCGCGCGGCGCTAAAAGCCCCCGCTTCCCAATTGACTCCTGCCCAGAGTCGCGGGGGCTTCTTTTTTTTAGGGATGAGGGATGAAATAAGAAGACGCCATCTTATTTCATCCCTCATCCCTCCGCCCTCATCCCTTTTGCCGCTCCGTCTTCCAGTCTTATTATCGTATAATAGACATTGTGCGCTGACTCTTTTAGTGGGAATTTGTCATGCGCGCGGGGTCTATTTTGACGAATAAACGATGATTAGATTTCTGCATATTGCCGACGTACATCTGGGCTGCCGCCGCTACAATTTGGAGGAGCGGACGCAGGATTTTTTCCGCGCGTGGAATGACGTTATCACACGCTACGTGCTGCCTAACCAACTCGATTTCGTCCTCATCGCGGGCGATTTCTTCAACGCGCGCAAGGTTGACCCGCAGACGATGAATCATGCCATGATTGGCTTACAGATGTTGCGCGATGCCGCGATTCCGGTCGTCGCCATCGAAGGCAACCATGACATGCACGAAGCCGTCTCCAACTTTAGTTGGATGCGTTCGCTCTCACAGTGGGGATTCCTGAAACTGCTCGAACCATCGCGCGATGAAGAAGGACGACTCCAACTCACACCCTGGGACGAGGAAGAACGCCACGGCTCATACATCGACATCGCTGGCGCGCGTATCTTCGGCACGCACTGGTATGGGACGAGCGCCAACGCCGCGATGACCATCCTCTCAGACGCCATCCGGCACACGCGAAGCGATGAGCTTTTCAATATTCTAATGTTGCACACGGATGTCGAAGGGCAGTTGAACCGTCCGAACATTCCGGCGCTGACGGTGGAAAACTTAAAGGAGCTTCGCTCGCTGATTGACTACGTTGCGCTCGGCCACACGCACAAACGCTTCGAGATTGACGGTTGGGCTTTCAATCCCGGCTCGCTCGAAGCCTGTTCGATTGACGAATACCGCGAGGAACGCGGCTTTTATCTCGTCGAAGTTGACGACGAGCGACGCATCGACGCGCGTCACAGCGACGACTACGTGCAGCGTCCGTTTCAACGTCTTTCATTCGACGTGTCGGGCGCAATCGATGCGGAGGCCGTCTATCAAGGCGTGTTGGAAACCGTGCGGCGCGAAGCGCGCCCGTATGATGAAGCATCGGATGCGCCCGCGCCGATTATCGAAATCAGTCTGCGTGGGCATCTCGGCTTCAAAAATTCGTTGCTCGACTTAGGCAAGATGCGCGACGAAGCGCGTGAACTGACTAATGCGCTCCACGTCATGATGCGAAATCAGAGCGTCCCAGTGGAGTATGCGGTGGCCGCAGGATTGGACGCCGATGCCACGCGCGCCATGCGTGAGCGTCGCATTATCGAAGACCTGATTACGCGCGACACGCGCTACCGCGACCGTGCACGCGACATGGCGGCACTCGTCCTCGAAGCCAAACGCCTCGCCTTGACCGACGAATCTCCCGCATCCATTATCGACCTGATTGAACAGAAGCTCGACGCGGGCGTCCGCCGCACTACGGAAAAATCCGACGCCGTGGACGAACCCGAAATCGCCACCTCCGCCAGCGCTTTGCAGGCCATTGAACGCAACGCGACAACCACAACAACTTAGAAGTCGGAGGCTAGAGGTTAGAGGTCAGTGTAGACATCTGACTGCTTTTACTAACCTCTGACCACTAATCTATAACCTCTGCTGCTTATGAGCGAATCACTTGAGAGAGTGCGCGGTGTGCGCGAGTTGCCGTTGTTTCCGTTGCCGCTTGTGCTGTTTCCGGGCGCGCCCCTGCCGCTTCACATCTTCGAGCCGCGCTACCGACAGATGTTGTCGGACGTGCGCGCGGGCAACAATTTGTTCGGCGTCTCGTATGTGGACGAGACGGCCATCGAGGGCGGCGCGCGCCCTGCGGTCGGGCACGTCGGTTGCGCGGCGGAGGTGGTCGAAGCGCAGACGCTGCCCGACGGTCGCTCCAATATTCTGACGCTCGGAGTTGTGCGTTATCGTCTCGAAGCATACGTCGATGCGGGCGAGCCTTATCTGGTAGGGCGCGTGCGGTTCTTCGAGGATGAGGCGGAGGATGATGAATCGCTTAAACGCAGTGCGAACGAAGTGACAGACCTCTTCATGCGTATCGCGCAGGCCGTGCGGGTTATCAACGACGAGCGCGCGAGCCTCCCCGAACTGCCGGACACGGAGCCGGAGCGTCTCTCTTTTCTCGTCGCGGCGGCGATGGAGATGGCGACGGAAAACAAACAGGAACTACTCGAACTTCGTTACAGTTCCGAAAGGCTGACGCGTCTGCGTAATCTTCTTGCGGAAGCTGTCGGCGGTTATCAGGAGCGTGCGCGCATGCACACCATCGCGCGTGGCAACGGGCACGGCGGCAAACACGTCAATCTCGAATAGACGCTTCCACTACTCGAACGGTGCGAAAACGGAAGCGCAAATTCCGCGCGGTACGAAAATCAAATGACACAAGAGATAGCGACGACCGAAGCGAAGCGGATACGCGTGCGCGTGCTCTTTTTCGGCGCGGCGCGCGACGCGGCTGAGGGGCACGACGAAGTTGAATTGGAGATTGACGCGCCCGCCGATGCTACCAGTCTATTTGAAGAACTCCTGTCGAAATATCCAGACCTCACACGCTTCGGTCGTTCTCTGCTCGTCGCCGTCAATCAAGAGTATGCGCGCGATGCGAAGATGAAAGTGAATGAGGGCGACGAGATTGCTGTCTTTCCGCCCGTGAGCGGCGGCGCAGAAGATGATGCTTCTGAGACGAAACAGCCCCAAGATTTTTTTGAACTCACGACGGAAGCGATTGATGTCGGCGCGGTTGCACGTCGCGTCGTCCCGCCGCAATGCGGCGCGACCGTGACGCTCGACGGCTACGCCCGCGAATGGACGCGCGGACGACGCCGCACGCTCTATCTCGTCTACGAGTCTTATGCGCCGATGGCTCTGCGTGAAATGAAACGTCTCGGCGAGGAAGCGCACCAGCGTTTCGACATCGCCCACATCGGCATCGTTCATCGCACAGGCCGCACCGACATCGGCGAAACGTCGGTCGTCATTTCGGTGAGTGCGCCGCATCGACGCGCCGCCTTTGAAGCCTGCGAATGGGCGATACGCGAACTCAAGCGCACCGTGCCTATCTGGAAGAAAGAGTTTTTTGAAGGCGGCGAGATGTGGGTTGAGGGCGAAGGCGCGCCGCACGATTTAACCGGGCAAGAGAAACGATGAAGTTTGCGACGAAACCTTCGCTTACGGCCATCCTTATTTTGTTCGGCTTATCATTCCTCGTTACGGGCGTCTTTTCCGCCTCTTTGAAAGTCTTCTTCGCCGCCGAGTCGTGGACGGAAGTGCTCGTTAAAGGAATCGTCATCCCCTGTTTTACGTGGACGGTGCAACTCATTCTGTCGGCTGTTTATCTCTCAGCCGAACGCCGCACGCTCTATTGGACGCAACTCGGAATCGTCTGTCTCGTTGGCTCCGTACTGCTCTTGCCAGCAGCTTTTTATAACTTCACTTTCCAGCATCCATCGCCGTGGGTCTCCGTGGTCAACGTCTTGTCGAGCGTCGCAATCATGGCATGGTGTCTCTACGGTCGCCTGCGTGCTTATCATTTCAGACCACTGTGGGCAGTCGGTTGGGTCGTGCTCATCATGATTAATATGAGTTTGTATCTGTGGTCGATTGCGGACGCCTTCAGATTCGGGATGCCGAACTCTTGAACAAAACTTTTCGACGCAAACACATTTCGATTGCGCGTCAGCAGGGCTGGACGAAGAATCGAAGCGTTTTCAACATCAAGGAACACGAAAGAGATGAACACTTCCTCATCCAACGAAGATTTCAGGATTGAAAAGGCGACCGAAAGCGATGTCGCTTTAATTCTCTCGCTCATCAAAGAGTTGGCGGAGTATGAACGCCTCGCGCACATGATGGTGGCGACGGAGGAACTCATCACAGAGGCGTTGTTCGGCGAGCGTCCGAGTGCCGAAGTCCGCATCGGCTACTACCGGGATGCGCCCGTCGGCTACGCACTCTTCTTTCACAGCTTCTCGACCTTCACGGGTCGCCGCAGCCTCTATCTCGAAGATTTATACGTCAGGCCGGAGATGCGCGGGAAGGGGTTCGGGCGTCTGTTGCTGGCTCATCTGGCGCGCGTGGCGCGGGAGCGCGAGTGTGCGCGGATGGAGTGGTCGGTGCTCGATTGGAACGAGCCTGCGATTCGTTTTTACAAGAGTCTGGGAGCCGCCGGGATGGACGACTGGACGGTTTTTCGTCTGACGGGCGACGCGCTTGAGCGATTGGCCGGAGAAGGATAGACAGAGCAACAACAGCCAATCGAGCAACGCGAGAATCGGCATGAAAAAAGCCTCGCTCACGTCAAGACGTGAGCGAGGCTTTTGGTTGAAGCGTGGTGCAGTGGGAGTTCGTTAAACTTCGACTTCGGCTAATTCCTCTTCGGTCGAAGGGGCGAGGAGCGAGGCGCTCGTCACCATGTCGCCGCCGTCGGTCTTGATGAGGCGAACGCCCGAAGCACTGCGTCCGGTTTTGCGTATGCTATCGGCTTCGATGCGAATGAGTTTGCCCTGTTGCGTGATAATCATGACCTCCGAATCGTCATCGACGGGGAAGACGGCAACCACTTTGCCCGTCTTGTCAGTCGTCTTCATATTGATGACGCCTTTGCCGCCGCGCGATTGGAAACGATAATCGGTAATCTTGGTCTGCTTGCCGTAGCCCTGTTCGGAGATGGAGAGCATCCTTTCCGAATCGTCCGCTGAGACGGCGCAGACCGAGACGACGTAATCATCCTTACGCAAATCGACGCCGCGCACACCGCGCGCCGAGCGTCCCATCGGGCGCACGTCGGATTCGTCGAAACGAATGGCGAGACCATTGTGCGTGGCGATGAAGATGCGCTTTGTCCCGTCGGTCAGTATCACATCGAGAAGTTCGTCGCCTTCATCCACGTTGACGGCGTTGATGCCGTTCGAGCGAATGTTGGCAAATTCGGCGAGGCTGGTTTTCTTGATGACGCCTTTGCGCGTCACCATCACGACGTAGCGACCTTCGGAAAACTCGCGTACAGGCACGACGCCCGCCAAGCGTCGCTCGGTCGGGATGTTGATGAGATTGACGACAGCCTTGCCGCGTGCAGCGGTAGGCGCGTCGGGAATCTCATGGACTTTCAATTTGTAGACCTGCCCGTCGTCCGTGAAAATCATGATGTAGGCGTGGGTCGAAGCGATAAAGAGGTGCTCGACGTAATCGTTATTCTTGCCCGTCGAAGCGCCGAAGCGACCCTTGCCGCCGCGTCCCTGTCGCGCGTAGGCCGTGACGGGTGTGCGCTTGATGTAGCCGGAGTTGGTGACGGTAATCGCCACGTCTTCGTCGGCAATCATGTCTTCGATGGTCAACTCGACGCCTTCATCGACAATTTCTGTCCGGCGTTTGTCGCCGAAATCCTTCCTTACTTCTTCGAGTTCCTTGACGATAACGCGACGCAGACTGCTTTCGTTGGCGAGAATCTCTTCGAGTTCCGCGATGAGACGAATTATCTGCTCGTACTCGTCGAGAATCTTCTGACGTTCGAGCGCAGAGAGGCGTCGAAGCTGTAGGTCGAGAATCGCCTGCGCCTGCAACTCGGAGAAGTCGAGACGTTTAATCGTCTTCTGAAGCTTCGAGATGAAGCCCGCGAGCGTGACATCAGAAGGGATGCCTTTCCACGTCTTGGCTTCGCTCATGTGCTCGAAGTTGCCCGTCATCCACTGGCGCGCTTCGTCCACCGAACCGGCGTTGCGAATGAGCGGGATGATGTAGTCGAGCGCGTCGGTCGCCTTGTTCAATCCTTCGAGGATGTGCGCGCGTGCGCGTGCTTTGCGAAGGTCGTACTCGGTGCGACGGCGTACTACTTCGCGCCGGAAATCGACGAAGCATTCGAGCATCTCCTTCAACTTGAGGACGCGCGGCTGTCCGCCGACGATTGCCAGATTGATGACGCCGAACGACGACTGCATGGGCGTCAGTTTGTAAAGCTTGTTGAGAATAATCTGCGGGATGGAATCGCGTTTGAGTTCGATGACGATACGCATTCCGTTGCGGTCTGACTCGTCGCGCAAATCGGCGATGCCTTCGAGTTTCTTTTCATTGACGAGTTCGGCGATGCGCTCGATGAGACGCGCTTTGTTCACCTGAAACGGAATCTCGTTGATGATAATGGCGTCGCGCTCGGTGGAGCCGCGACCGATGCGGTCGATGCCTGCGCGTGCGCGCATCTGGATAATGCCGCGACCCGTCAGATATGCCTGACGAATTCCCGCGCGCCCGTAGATGAAGCCGCCCGTGGGGAAATCGGGGCCGGGGACGAGTTTCATCAACTCTTCATCTTTCACGTTCGGCTTACGGATGAGCGCGATGGTGGCATCGACAATCTCGTTGAGATTGTGCGGCGGGATGTTGGTCGCCATGCCGACGGCGATGCCGCCCGAACCGTTCAGCAGTAGTTGCGGAACGCGTGCGGGCAAGACCGAAGGCTCGCTCAAGGATTCGTCGTAGTTTGGTTGAAAATCGACCGTCTCTTTTTCGATGTCGGCGAGCACTTCCGTGGTCAGACGCGTCATGCGCGCTTCCGTGTAGCGCATGGCGGCGGCGGCGTCGCCATCGACCGAGCCGAAATTTCCCTGTCCGTCGATAAGCGGATAACGCATGGAAAAATCCTGCGCCATGCGGACGATAGTGTCATACACTGCCGAGTCGCCGTGCGGGTGATATTTACCGATAACGTCGCCGACGATGCGCGCGCTCTTTTTATAAGCCTTGTTGTGTTGGTTGCCGAGTTCGTTCATCGCCCAGAGCACGCGGCGGTGCACGGGTTTGAAGCCGTCGCGCACGTCGGGCAGCGCGCGGCCAATAATGACCGACATTGCATAGTCGAGATACGAACGTCGCATCTCATCTTCAATATTGATGTAGTTACGGTCTGCTGTTTCCATCAAATAACCTTTCCGGTACAATCTCCGGCGCGCACCGACATCGAGACGCGTGCCGTTGTTTTAACTATCGCTCGTATGCTTTCGTTCGCACGCCTGAAACTTTGACGCAGCGCAGGCGTGCGGTCGAAGGCGACGCCGATTGAAGCTTTGATGTTGGCCGGGCCACGATTCCGCTTGCGTTCCGGTCGAGAACGAATCACGCCTTTTTCAAGCCGGAAACGCTTGCATCCAACCGCCCTCCGGGGCTGCTTTCAGGGTACTTTTTGAGACGAAAAACTGACGGCTCGAAGTACAGGATATTGTAGCCTAGAAACAGGGTTTTGGCAACCGTCGCGAGGGCGCGAAAGTGCTGTAAAATCAGGGGTTTCAGGTTGATTCCGGGAGGCCGGAACGGTGTTTTCGCGGAGCACAATATATTGCGTCCGGCGCACCGTTTTCGCGTGGGTCATCCGTGCATGGACTTCGAGGGTAAATCACGTCGCATCAAGGAGCGTCTGAAGCTGACGATTCCGGTTCGCGTGCAGTGTCGTGAGACGGCTGAACGCGAGTGGGTCGAGGTGACGCGGCTGCTTGATGTGACGCCGTTCGGCGCGGGTTTTACGTTGGGGCGCATCACGGAACCGGGGCGTTTGCTGCATCTGACGCTGCCGATGCCGCGTCAACTGCGTTGCTTCGATCACATCGAAGAACAATATCGCGTCTGGTCGATAGTGCGCCGCGTGCTACCTCGTTTTCCGAAAGAAGCCGCCGCAGCGACTGGTCAGGCAATGACAGGTCAGGCATCGACAGGTCAGGGGGCGGCGGGGCTACGGTTTGAAATCGGCGTCGGATTCGTCGGCAAGAATCCGCCCGCGAGTTATTTGATAGACCCGACGACGCGATACGAAATCGCGCCTTCTCCGACCGACGTCGGACTCTGGGAGTTGCACGAAAAATCGACGGCGGTCGAGGTCGCTCCCGACGCGGCGGGGCACGCCGCCCCGCGTTCGGGCGAGACGCGTTTGCAGATGCCCGTGGAGGTGATTGTCGAAGTGATTGACGAGCGCGGCGAGGTCGGGACGCGCGAGCAGACGGTGACGGAAAACATCAGTCGTCGCGGCGCGGCGGTGCTGACGACTCTCGGAGTCGAGCGCGGCGGTTTTGTGCGTCTGACGAGCGCGCGCCTGCAACTCTCCGTATTCGCCGCCGTCCGCGCACGACGCACAGGAGCCGACGGTATCGCACGCCTCCATCTCGAATTCATCGACCGACAGTGGCCGCTTGAAGGAGTGGAATGAAAGAGATGAGGGCGGAGGGATGTGGGATGAGAAGATAAGTTTTTCACTTATCACTCATCATTTATCACTCATCACTTATGAAAATATCACTCATCACTTATGAAATCTTATGCGACGAATAGTATTTTCGCGTGAATTGTTGCTGGTGGAAATCGAGCGGCGTTGCAGGGATGCGCGGTGCGGCGCGAGAGCGCGTGTCGGTTTGACGAAGGATGAGGCACGCGCGTATGAAGGTTGGACGTGTGAACGTTGCGAGAAGCATTGGGAGGACGTGTTGAGCGAGCGCGATGTGCCGGAGTGGTGGGAGGAATTGAAGGTGACGGGGCTTGACGGCGTGCGCCTCAAGCATGTGAAAGTAGAACCGGGGAAAGTCGTGTCGCGCATGAGCGAGGCGTGGCGACGCACGAAGTTTCGAGAAGACTCCGGCGCAGTAGTAGCAGACGATGCGAGCCGCAACGCGACCAACGCGACCGAAGCGGCTGACGACGAAGTTAAAGGCGAGGACTGGCATTGAGCGAAACATCGCACAACACCGAAACCGCCGCGAGGCACGTGCACGGCAAACAGAGACGCAGCCCGTCGCAGGCGAGTCCATTGCTGCCGCCGTGGGGCATAGAGATTATTCGGCGTGTGCTTCGTCCGGGTTCGCGTCTGTTGTGGAAGATGGATTTTCACGGCGTCAAACACATCCCGCCGATGACGGGCGGCGGACTCATCATCGCCTCCAACCACCAGACCTACTTCGACCCGTTCTGGATTTCAATTCCTATCAAGCGACCGACGCGTTATCTCGCGTGGAACGAAGCGTTGAAGTTGCCTCTGCTGGGCAAGACGTTGGAATCTTTGGGAGCGTGGCCTTTGCAACTCGAAGGAGGCGACCCGGCGGCGATTCGACGTTCGCTGCAATGGCTGCGCGAGGGCGGTGCATTGTTGATTTTCCCCGAAGGCGCGCGTGCACGCGCCGACGGCGAGATGGGGAGATTCAAGCCGGGCGCGGCGCGCATCGCACTCGAAGCCAACGTCCCCATTCTGCCCGTGACGATTCGTGGCGCGAATCGTGTCTGGCCGCGCGGCGGTCGCGTGCCGCATCTCGGCAAAGTGGAAATCGTTTATCACCCGCTTCAGACGGTGGCGTTGCGCGAAGGCGAGGACGCGCGTGCCTGTGCCCGCCGCGTCAGTTTAGACCTCTCCAAAACCATCGGCGACGCGCTCCACACTCAAACTTCACTCGATAAAGATTGAACCTTCGGGATTACTCGACAAGCGTCGAACGCCTTAGACGAGACGAACGCCGCGACTCAAACGACGGACGACGGTTTCGACGTTCATCCACCAATTCTTCAAACACCTACGCGTGGAGAATTCCGTCCGCACATCTTTTAGGGAGGCGGATAGGGCATCTCCCTACGTCGTCGCCTCATCTCGCGGCGTCGCTCCATCTCTCTTCTTCGCATCTCATCTTCTTCGCGCATGTCATCCATCGCCGCCGGGTCGTCGGGCGGTGGCGGGCGTCGTCGCGGCGGCAACGGCCTCTCGTCCGGCAGCGGGTCGGGGTCGTTATCCACAGCGCGTTCATTCTGCTCCGGCGCGGGACGTTCGATGGTCAGTCTTCCCCTCTGCGTCGCGCCGTTGTCGGTCGCGGATGGACGGCGCGCGGCGTTGCTGTCTGGCGTTGGGTCTGGTTTCTGCGCGGTCGCGGGAGGGACGGCGGCGGGCGCGGACTGAGGCTCTGCGGAGGTTGTTGTGGGAGCAGATGTGGTGGTCGTGGGAGCGTCGGTAGTGGTCGCCGGATTCTGTGTCGTCGGAGCGGGCGCGTTGAGTTGGGTGCTCGGGGTTTCACTCGCGGTTTGAGGCACAAGCGTGTCGGTGTTTGTTTGAGTCGCGGCGGGGTCGTTCGTTGTCGTCGTCGGAGACGCGGGCGGCTGTGTGAATTTGTAGACGCCCGCCGCGACGACGGCGAGGACAAGTATGCTGGCGGCGATACTCAACGTTCGAGGCGCGGGGCGACTCTGAGGTTCGTCTCTTTTGGCCGTGGCAACTCTGGTGACGACGGACGCCGACGAGTCGCGTCTATGCGCTCGGTCGGCAGCGAGAGGCGCGACGGGAGGCGACGCGCTGTTTCTTGACGGAGGCGTTGTGCGGGTTGCTGCTACGGTGCGTGCGTCGGGCGGCGTCGCGGTACTGACGATTGGGTCATTCGGGTCTGTCGTTGTCGCAGCAGCGTCGGCGTCGTTGGCGCGCGTTGCGGCTTGCGGGTCGAGAGGAGTGCTGCTGGCGGCAGCGTTGTTCATCAGTTGCGTCTGACGGTCGAGGATGGTGGCGGCGGCATGTGATGTCGGCGGTGTCGCTTGCTTTCCGGCGCTCGCATCTCCGGCGACGACGCGAGTTTGCTGTCGTGCCTCGCGCAGCATCTCGCGCATGGCGGCGGCGTTCTGCGGCCTGTGTCCGGCGTTGAGCGCGAGAGCGCGTGCGAGGGCTTCCGCGACCGGCTCGGCGACATCGGGGCGCACTTCGCTGGCGGGGCGCAAGGGGTCGGGCTGACCGTTCAAGACTTCGGTGGCGCGCGTCAACGCATCGGGCGGCGTGATGCCGGTCAGCAAGTGATAGAGGGTGGCGGCAAGCGAATAGAAATCGCTGCGCGGGTCTGTGCCTGCGCCTTGAATTTGTTCGAGCGGCGCGTAGTTGCGCGAGTAGCCGAAGACGCTGCCCGTCGCAGTGGCGCGCGAGGGATGCGCGGCGGGCGTATTCTTGGCGAGTCCGAAATCGAGCAGGATGATTTGGCCGCGCGCCATCAGTTTCAAATTCTGCGGCTTGATGTCGCGGTGAATGACGGGCGGTTCCTGCGTGTGGAGATAGTCGAGCGCGTCGAGCAGTTGGTCAGCCCAGTTGAGCACGTCGTTGGCGGGGAAGGCTTCGCCGCGTTGACGCAGCATCTCGGAGAGGTCGTCGCCGGGGATAAACTCCATGACGAGAAACTGCCCCGTGTCTTCCGTGAAGTGGTCGCTGACACGCGGCAGAGCGGGATGGCGCAACGAGTTGAGCAGACGCGCCTCGCGCTCGAATGCCTTGCGGAGAGCGGGTTCCTCGAAGTGCGTCTCTTTGAGCGCGACGGTGCTGCCAAAACGTCGGTCGGTGGCGATGTAGACCGTGCCCATGCCTCCCTGCCCGACTTGATTGAGCACAAGATAACGATTCTGCAAAAGCGTTCCGGGAGCAATCATGTGCGCCTCCTCCGACTAACGACTCTACTTGGATAACTCAAGTTATTCAATAGCCGCTCGCCGCAACTCGCTATCCACGCTTCTCAGGCTCGTACCAGTCTTCGTGCAACGACCAACCACCGCAACGCAGGCAGAAAGTCCAACGCCATTGATGGCCGCAGCCGGGACACCGCCCGCGCGTGTTGAAGGTATTCCAGACCGTGCCGCAAGCATTGAAGAAGTATTCTGGATAGGCGCAATCGGAACAGTACCAGCGACTCGAAGCCTTCGGATGCCAGAGACACAAGGGGCAGCGAATGCGACTGAAATCCGTCGCGTCGTCCGCTTCATCCGACAGGCCAGTCGTCTCCTCAGGCATCGAGCCTTTTTGAAAAAGCGTGAAGAAGACGACGACATGCGGAAGACGAAAGCGACGATGATATTTTCCTCTCCGATGCATCTACTGTTTGTTCCGTACTCGATTCAAATGCATTTGGACATCCGGCGCGCACGTTCACGCGTCAACGCGTTTCGAGGACGCGCATCATGTGTTCGTGGACAAGGCCGTTGCTCGCTACGATAGGCGGCGTGTAGACGTTGAAGGGCGAGCCGTCGTAGTGCGTGACGCGACCGCCTGCTTCTTCGACGAGCACGACTCCGGCGGCGACATCCCACGGACGCAAACCCTCTTCCCAGAAGCCATCGAAGCGACCGCAGGCGACGTAGGCGAGGTCGAGCGCGGCGGAACCATCGCGGCGCACGGCCTGTGCGCTCATGATAAAGTTGGTGAAGTGGCGTGCGAAGGCTGTGCGCTCGCGCACGTCGTAGGGAAAGCCCGTGCAGAGCATGGCGCGGTTAAGGTCGTCGATTTCCGAGACGCGTATGCGCCGACCGTTGAGCGTCGCGCCCTCGCCGCGTTCGGCAGCAAACGTCTCGTCGCGCGTCGGGTCGTAGATAACTCCGAGGACGATTTCCCCGGCGCGTTCGAGCGCGATGGAGACGCAGAAACACGGATAGCCGTGCGCGTAGTTCGTCGTGCCGTCGAGCGGGTCGATAATCCATTTCCACTCAGCCTGTTTCTCATCACGCGCGAGCGAGACGCCCGACTCCTCCGCCAGAATCTCATGACGCGGAAAGTGTGTCTGGATGCGCTCGACGATGAGACGCTCGGCGGCCACGTCCGCTTCCGTCACCAGATTGATGTCGCCCTTCTGGGAAATCTGCAACGCCCGACCGAAACGGTCAGCCAGCACGCGCCCCGCTTCGTGTGCGATTTGGATTGCGAAATTGAGCATGGGAAAAGTAGTTGGGGAAACAGTAGTCAGGAGTCAGTAGAAAAGCTGCTTCATCAATTGTTGATGGCGATAATTCCGAGTTTGTTATTCTTCGCGTTCTGACCGAACCAAATCTCGCCGTCGCCAATCATGATGCCCTGATAATTGACGAACAACTCCGACGCCTTCTGCGCTGCCAACGCACGCTTCACCTTGCCATTAAAAACCGCATCGTATCGCCGCAACAAGTCGGCGCGTCGCTTCAACCTGAGCGTCCGCCGTCCGCGCACGTAGACCGGATAGTCAAACATCGACGCCACACGCGCGCGTTCGTCTTTCGCCACGGCCTCCTGCAAATCCCTGAAAAACTTCTCCGCCGCCCGTTCGTCGCTCACACCCGCGACTTCGTACTTCCCTCCCTGTTGCGCCGAAACAACGACGGGCAGACTCGCACAGGCAACGACGACAAGCAGCACGACACAGAAGATTTTCACGAACGCCTCCTCGCGTCGTTGACATTGAAAGCAGCTTCGCGCACGACTGTTTACCAGAAGCGCCACCACGGTTTCTCCGCGACATCGGCGGTCGCTCCGGTCGGATTCTGGATGATGATGGTGTGTTCCTGCGGCTGGTCGGGAGTCCACCCCTGTTCGAGTAAATCGTTGAGATAGCCCAAGACGGTCTGCGCCTGATATTCGTTGTCGGAACGCGTCTTCTTGGTCGCGTCTTCGCTGAGATACGCACGCACGAAGACCTTGTGCTCGTCGTCGCCGCGCTTCAAACCGATAGCCCAATCCGTGCCGGGACGACTACTCCCGTCCGGCTGGATGAAATGTGCATCCAGACCGCCTTCGACGCGCATGAGCCATTGAGATGCACTCATCAACCTAGTCCTCCTTCATTGCGCTTTGAGTATGGCTAACACTTCCGTCTGGATGGGTTGACCCGTGACTTCGATGTCTTTGTCGCTGATAAAGAGATTGGTTTCGGAGCGGACGCCGAAGCGTCCTTCGAGGTAGATGCCGGGTTCGATGGAGAAGCCGATGCCGGGGATGATGCGGCGCGAATCGCGTGTTTCGAGATTGTCGATGTGGACGCCGTTGCCGTGTACTTCTTCGCCGATGGAATGTCCCGTGCGATGCGTGAACTGTTCACCGTAGCCCGCGCGCTCAATCACGCCGCGCGAAACGTCGTCCACTTGCGCGCCGCGAATCTCGCGTCCGGCGCGCACGTTTGAACGCACGAATTCCGTCGCCGCGTCGCGCGCTTCGCGGACGATGCGAAAGATGCGCGCGTGTTCTTCGGGCACGGTTTCGCCGACGTAGCCCGTCCACGTCTGGTCTGCGTAGATGGCGCCGGGTTGCTTGAGTTTCGCCCACACGTCGAAGAGGACGAAATCGCCGCGACGAATAGGCGCGTGTGTTTTGCTGTCGGGTTGATAGTGCGGGTTCGCGCTGTTGGCACCGACGGAGACGTTGGGCGGGTCGTTGTCGCTCGTCAGGTTTTCTTCTTCGTAGCGTCGCACCATGAACTGCTGGATGTCGTATTCGTTGACGTCTTCGCCCGCGCGGAGGCGACGCGCAATCTCTGCGAACGACTCCATGATGATGCGATGAATCTTGTTCGCCGCTTCGATGTGCGACTCCCTCTGCGCGTCCGTCCAGACGGCTTCAAACTGCTGTACGAGGTCGGCGCTCGTCGCTGGTTCGACGCCGAAGGAGCGCAGGAGTTCAATCGTTCCGGCATCGACACGCGACATGTATGGAATGTCGTTCATCGGCGAATACTGCATGGCGATGCGGCTCTTGCGGAGCGCGGCGACGGACGGATTGCGACGCGACACGCGCGCTTCCTTCACCGCGAGCGCCGCGCGCAGGCTCGCATGTAGCTCTTGCCAGCGACGATAAATCACTTTGCGTCCGGGCAAGGCGTCGAGTTTGAAACGCTCAATCGAATGCACAATCTTGATTGGCTCGCCCGACGCCGGAATGTAATAGAACCAACGCCGCGTCGTAAGTCCTTTTTCGTCCAATTTCAGAATGCGGTAGGCTAGCGGGTCGCTCCTGCGAAAATCGTAGAATAGCCAGCCGTCGAGTTTGGCATCACGAAGCGCCGTCTGAATCGACGCGATGCGTTCGGCGTGCGACTGTTGTTGCTGCTGTTGCGCGCGCGCCTCTGACGAGAAGGCGACGAGAAGGACGAGGGCGAGCGCGATGATGAGTTGCTTTTGTCTCATGGTTGGAGTTACCGACGTTGTTTCGTTGATAAAAATTGCGGCGACTGAGCTTGGCTTTCGACGGATGCCTGTTTTTATGGTGTTTGAGATTCGTCGTGTTCGGACGCGCCGAGCATGGGGATGTGGACGCCCTTGGTGCGCGCCGTCGTTTCGGCCTCGTCGTAGCCCGCATCGACATGGCGCGCGACACCGAGGCCGGGGTCGTTCGTCAGTACACGATTGAGACGACGCGCGGCCTCGTCCGTGCCGTCGGCGACCGAGACTTGTCCGGCGTGGAGCGAATAGCCGATGCCGACGCCGCCGCCGTGATGAAATGAAACCCAACTCGCGCCGCTCGCCGTGTTCAAGAGCGCATTCAGGATAGGCCAATCGGCGACGGCATCGGAGCCGTCGCGCATCGCTTCGGTTTCGCGGTAGGGCGAAGCGACGGAGCCTGTGTCGAGGTGGTCGCGTCCGATGGCGACGGGCGCTTTGAGGTCGCCGCGCCGGACGAGTTCGTTGATGGCGTCGCCCATCTCAGCGCGTTCGCCGTAGCCGAGCCAGCAGATGCGCGCCGGAAGACCCTGAAACTGCACGCGCTCGCGTGCGAGCCTGAGCCAACGATTGAGCGTCGTGTCTTCGGGGAAGAGTTCGAGCGCGAGGTCGTCTGTGCGGCGGATGTCCGACGCGTCGCCGGAGAGAGCCACCCAACGAAACGGCCCCTTGCCTTCACAAAAAAGCGGTCGGATATATTCGGGCACGAAGCCGGGAATCTCGAACGCGTCGGTGCATCCGGCATCGAAGGCAAACTTCCTGATGTTGTTGCCGTAGTCGAACGTGACCGCGCCCGCGCGCTTCAAGGTGAGCATCGCTTCGACGTGTCGCGCCATGCTCGCCGTCGAACGCGCGATGTACGTGTCGGCATCACGACGACGAAGTTCGTCGGCTTCTTCAAGCGTCAAGCCTTCGGGCACGTAGCCGTTGAGAGGGTCGTGCGCGCTCGTCTGGTCGGTCAATGCATCGACAACGACTCCGCGACGGACGAGTTCGGGTAAGACTTCGGCGCAGTTGCCGACGAGGCCGACGGAGATGGCGCGTCGCTGTTCGCGCGCATCCTCGCAGATGTTCAAGGCTTCGTCGAGCGTGAGCGCAAGGCGGTCGCAGTAGCCTGTGCGGACGCGGCGTTCGATGCGCGTGCGGTCAACGTCGATGCCGAGAAACGTCGCGCCGTTCATCGTGGCGGCGAGGGGTTGCGCGCCACCCATGCCGCCCATGCCGCCGGAGACGACGAGTTTTCCGGCGAGGTTTCCGCCGAAATGCCTGTCGGCCATCGACGCAAACGTCTCGAACGTGCCTTGCACGATGCCCTGCGTGCCGATGTAAATCCAACTGCCCGCCGTCATCTGCCCGTACATCATCAGACCGCGACGCTCAAGCTCATGGAAGTGTTCCCACGTCGCCCACGCGCCGACGAGGTTCGAGTTGGCGATGAGCACGCGCGGCGCATATTCATGCGTGCGAAAGACGGCGACGGGCTTACCGGATTGAACGAGCAGCGTCTCGTCTGTTTCTAGTTGCTGCAACTCGCGCACAATCGCATCGAACGATTGCCAGTTGCGCGCGGCGCGTCCGATGCCGCCGTAAACGACCAAATCTTCAGGACGTTCGGCCACGTCGGGGTCGAGGTTATTCATCAGGCAGCGCAACGCCGCCTCCTGATGCCAGCCCTTGCAACTTAGCTCCGCGCCGCGCGGCGCGCGTACACTTCGATGTTGACTCACAGTTCGTTTATCCCGTCGAGAAGTTAAATTTCCGTCTTGCGATGCGCGAGGAGTCTGAGGAGACGATTGATGCCCGTGTGCAAGAGCGCATAGACGATGAGCGCGATGACGACCGAGAGCGCGAGACGATAGCCGCCTTCCACGGTCGGCTCCGCGACGATGCCGCGAAACGGCGCATAGAGCGGGTCGGTGATGCTGAAGATGAATTGCGTGAAGCCCGCGCTGCGACGCGCGGCGAGGAGCGCAAGCAGAAGACGAATGGCAAGCAGCGCGTAGATGAGATAGAAAATGTAATCAACTACCTGCGAGATGCGCGCGACGGTGCGCGAGCGTTCCACTTCGCGTTCCGTCTCGACCACTTCGTTTATCGCCTTGCCGCGAAACTCTCCCGCCACGTCTTCCATCTTCCGCGCCTCGACGGGCGTCGTGCGGTCGGCACGCGCGGCAATCTCCGAGTTCACGTCCGCTTCCACTTGCGCCTTGACCGATTCGTGTTGCAAAGCACGACGTTCCTCGTCGGCAGCCAGTTTGTTGTCTTCCATTTTATCCTCATTTGTCTTTCAAATTTTCGCGCGCCAAGCACTTCCACATTATCGCTTCGGCGTCCGCGCGCAGGGTTGCTTCTATTTCGTTTCACCACCGCCGCAATCAACAATGCCACGGCCTAGCGCGCGTTCGAGGAAGCGCGCGACGCGACGATAAGCGATGATGCGGTTGGACTGTTTGCGAATGCTGTGTCCCTCGTCGGGAAAGCGCAGATATTCAACGTCGCCGCCGCGCTCTCGGATGGCGCGCACAATCTGGTCGGCTTCGGTCACGGGGTCGCGCGGGTCGTTCGCGCCGTGTGAAACGAGCAGGGGCGCGCGGACGTTGGCGACATGTGTGAGCGGGCTAAGCTGACGGAAAAACTCGCGTTCAGAGGGGTCGTTGATGTCACCGTATTCCATGCGGTCGGAGGCTTTGAGTTCGGGCGACGCGCCTTCGAGCGCAGTTATCCAATTCGAGACGCCGACGAAGCTAACGCCCGCGCGGAATTTTTCCGGCAGTTGCGTGAGCGCGGCGAGCGTCATGTAGCCGCCGTAGCTGCCGCCCATCACGGCGACGCGCGTCGCATCAACCGCGCGACCCGAACCCGCCAGCCAATCGACCGCTGCCGCCATGTCCTTGACAGCGTTCGGGCGCAGGCGTCCATTGTCGAGGCGCGTGAAGCGTTTGCCGAAGCCGGTCGAGCCGCGAAAGTTCAAATCGAGGACGGCGTAACCGCGCGCAAGCAGGTATTGATGAACTGCGCCGAAGGAGGGACGCGCCTGCGCGGTCGGGCCGCCGTGCACGCTCAGGACGACGGGCGGACGCTTCTCCAAAGTCGCTCCCGTCGGCATGTAAAGCAGACCGTAAATCGTCTCGCCGTCGTGACTCGGAAAAGAGACGGCGACGGGCGCGACGAAACGCTGGGCGTCGAGTCCGCCGAGAGAAGACTCCGTGACGCGCGCAAGCGAGCCACCCGCGAAGAAGGAACCGCCGATGCGATTCATGCCGCTTAATAATGTCGCCTGCTGCCGCCCGCGCGAGGCATCGAAAATCCAAATGTCGCCCGGCACGTTGGAACTGCTCAACTGGATGGCGAGTCGCGGCGCACGCTCCGCCCACTCCAAACTATTGATGACGCCGCGCGGCAAACCCGTCGCTGCAACCTTAGCCGCGACTTTCGACGCGTCGGCGCGTCGGCGGCTATTCCTTGTCGAATTGCTGGCGGCTCGCGTCGTCTGTTCTCCCGTCGCCTGTGGAGACGCGTGGGCAACCGTCGTCGGTGTTGTTTGGGAGGAAGCGTTAACGACCGTCTGCTGTCCGCTGACGAAATCTCGTAGGACGAGTTCGGAAAAGCCGTCGGCGTTCTCCGTCCATGCGAGGAAACGTCCGTCGTGCGAGAGTGCGACGTGCTCCACGTCGCGTTCCGGCGTCTCGACCAAGCGCAGTTTGCGCGTCCGCATGTCGTAGAAGGCGAGCGCCGCGAAGTTGCGCCCCTCGTTCGTGACGAGATAGAAGCCGCGACCGTCGGGCGTCCACTCGAACGAATCATAAAGTGCTGCTTCCTGCGGTTGAAAAAGAGTCTCGGCCTTGCCCGTAGATAAGTCGAGATAGAGCACGTCGTTGGAGTCTTCGCCGCGAGTTCGGGAGAGCAGCAAGCCCTTCTCGCGCGGCGACCAACTCGCTACGTAAGTGCCTCCCTTGCCCTCGTAGACGCGACGGGGCGCGTGGCTTCCGTCGCGTAGGTCGATGACGTAGATACTGAAATCCTCGCCGCCGGGTTCAGTCGCCGCGTAAGCGACGAGGCTTCCGTCGCGCGACCAACCGCCCCACTGACGGAAACTCTCCGAGGGCGCGAGAAGTTCGCGCTCACGCGTGCCGTCGGGCGAGATGAGATAGAAGCCTTCGCGCTCGTTGCCGCCCCTGTCGGTGCCGTAGGCAATCCAGTCTCCGTCGGGCGACCAATCATGGAACGTCACACTCTCGCCGAAGGTAATCTGCTGCGGCGCACTCGCAGAGGCAGCAGCCGTGCGACTCGTCTCTGCAATCCAGAGTTGCGGCTGACCTGTCGTGGAGGTGCGAAAAGCGACGCGTTTGCCGTCGGGCGCAAGCGACGGGTCGGCAGCCGAACGCACGTTGAGAAAACGCGCGATGTCGGGACAGGGCGCGCCCGCCAGTCCGATGTCGCCTGCTGCGACGGGCTGCGGCGTATCTTCAGGCGCGGGAGTTTGCGTTGTCATGTTTTGTGCGTTGATGGAAAAGCAGAGCCACGCGAGGCCGGACAAGACGGCGAATGTTTTCCGCATCCTAAACCTTTCCCAAGAATCGAGACTAACACCTCGTCGCTTACTTACAACCCGTTACAAAATCTGCCACAGAGCCACAGAGCCACGGGGGAGGCAAAAGGGTAAAAGTAAAAAGGCGAACAGAATCGTTCACCTATCTTTACTTTTCCCTTTTGCCCTTTGCCCTTTTCATTCCTCATCTCTGTGTCTCTGTGGCTAATTCCTGTTTTGAAACTCGCTCTTACTTTTCGCCTTCGTCCGACGTTCCAAACAGACGGAAGAACCAGTTGCCGCCACCCGACGCTTCACGGTGCGTGAGGTGTTCGAGTTCGCCCGCGTCGAGCCACACGCCCTGACATTCGGGGCAACGGTCGATAAACACATCGTCGAAAGCAATCTCGGTGAGCGCGCCGTGTCCGAGCGGGCAATGCCTCGGTGCGTCGGAGCGTTCGCCTTTTCCGGCCTGCGCGCGTTGCTCGCGCAGTTTTTCGAGCGCCTCGCGGTTCTTCCGGTTAAAATATTCGTCCTCCAAACCTTTCCGGCGCTCATCAAAAATATCCGACATCGCGGCGTTCCTCCTCGTTGACAACCATTGGTTGATGCGCCTCAAGCCACGCAGCACAGAGGCGTACGGGCATGGGCGAATTCTTATTCGAGCATTCATTTAATATCAGAAAAAGCTCGGTTCGCGCTACTGAGCAGACAGGCCGACGCTTGCTTCACGCACGCCAAAAACCTATGCTGTGCGACGTGCGACCGGAGAAAGCGCGCATCGCAACCGACAAAGCGGACGCATCACGGCGAACTAAAGCCGACGCGTCGCAACCATGAAAGCGAGCGACGGCGCGTGCGAGCCGTCGTTTGAAGAAATATTTTCGACCGCGACGCTTTCATCAGCTTTCCTTCGAGCCGCGCGTTTATTTTGATTCCGGCTTTTCTAACTCTGACTCCTGAATTCTTCTTTCGATAGACATAACCTTGAACCCGCGTCTTCGCATACTGCTCATCGCCGCCGTCATCGTCGCTGCGCTCGCCGCGCTCATCTGGACGCTCAGCACGAAATACAGCACCAGTCCGGTTACGCCCGTCGCCTTGCCTCCGGCGGGCGAAGTGAGCGATGCGCCGTCGCCACAGTCTTCGCCGCTCTCAGCCCCGACTCCGCCCGTCGAGCTGACTCCGCTCGTCTCGCCCACCGTATCGACCGAACTGTCGCCAACGCCGACACCCAACGTCGGCCTTGCGCCGCCGCAGCAACAAGCCACACCTCCGACGAGTGCGCCCGCGCAAGCCTTCCCGCAATCGCCCGTCGCAGGGGCGGCAAATGGCGCGAGTCTGCTCATCCCCGTCGCCGGAATACGTCCTCAAGACCTTCAGGACACCTTCAACAACGCCCGCTCCGAAGGACGCACGCACGACGCCATCGACATCATCGCGCCGCGCCACACGCCCGTCATCGCCACCGCCGACGGGCGCATCGCCAAACTCTTCAACAGCGTCAAGGGCGGCATCACCATCTATCAACTCTCCACAGACGAAAAAACCGTCTACTACTACGCGCACCTCGAACGCTACGCGGACGGTCTACGCGAAGGCCACTTCGCGCGTCGCGGCGAAACCATCGGCTATGTCGGCGATTCCGGCAACGCCACGCCCGGCAACTGCCATCTCCATTTTCAGGTCTATCTCGTCACAGACCCCAAACGAATCTGGGACGGCACCGAACTCAACCCCTACACACTCCTGCGCGGCAATCAATAAAATCGCGGCTTTTGGCGCGAAACGCGAACCGGAACGATTGTTGCCTTTGAAACATTCGTTTTGCCGCCGCGTGTTCGGACAGAGGTTAGAAAGCTGTCGGGCTGAAACCTTCTGACGAGCGCGGACGGCGGCTAGTCGTTTAATGAATGAAAACTTTGAGGAGTCAAAAAAAAGCATGAGGAAGTTTTTAGGTACCGGAGGCGCGTCTCTCCTGTTGCTGACCATCGCGTTGAGTTTCGCGGCGTGCGTCAGCGAACCGACGACGACAACTAATACCACCACGACCAACACGGCGACGACAGCGACGCCCGCCGCCGCGACGACGCCCACGCCTTCAGGCAACGCACAGTCGCAACTGCCCGTCACGCTTCCTGTCTTGGACGCGATGTTTGCCGACGAAGCGTTTGCCGGAGAGTTGAAATCGAAATTGCAATTGACTGACGAACAGGTCGCGCGTCTACGCACCATCGCGCGCGAGGAGACAGCGAGCCTGCGCGAAGGCGAAGGCGACGCGCACAGCGGTACGACATCCAGCGCCACCTCACGCGCCGCAGAAAAGATTCGTGAAGTTATCGGGCAGGAGAAGTCGCAGCAGTTCACGGCCTTCGTCGGCACGCGTTGGGCGACGGGCGGCGAAAGCGAAGGCGGAAACGGCGCGAGCGCCACCGACGCTGCCGCGACGTCGAACAAGCCGAATTCCGTCCCGACCGACACGCGCATCGTCGTCAACGCGCCCGCCTATCGCATGGACGTATTCGAGAACGGTCAACTCGTCAAGAGTTACAAAGTCGGCATCGGTTATCCAGAGTTTCCGCTCCCGACCGGACAACGCAAAGCCACCACCATCATCTTTAACCCGACGTGGACGCCTCCCGACGAGCCGTGGGTTGAATCGCCTTCGAGCAAAGTCAAAGTCGGCGAGAAGGTTCCGGCGGGCAGCAAACTCAACCCGCTCGGCCCCATCAAGATTCCCATCGGCTCGCCCTCGCTCATTCACGGCGGCAAGTCGCCCGCGCGTCTCGGCACGTTCGCCTCGCACGGCTGCGTCGGCATGACCAACCAGCAAGTGCAGGACTTCTCCGTCGTGCTCGCCAAGATTGGCGGAACGGAATTAACGAAAGAGGACGTGCTCGGCTACGCCAAGAATCCGACCGAAACCAAGAACGTGAAATTGACCAACGCCATCCCCGTCGAACTCCGTTATGAAACCATCGTCGTCGAAGACGGCAAGCTCCGCATCTTCCGCGACGTTTACGACCATGACACCAACACCGAACAGAACCTCCGTGCCACGCTCGAAGCACACGGCGTCTCCTTCGACCAACTCAGCGAACAGGAACGCGCGCAAGTTCTTAAAGCACTCAAACAGATGGCGCGCGACGCCACAGGCCGTCCCACAGACGCCAACGCTGCGACTCCGACGCCCACACCTTCGCCCGCCAAGAACGCCAACAGCAAAAACGCCAACAGCAACACGGGTGGCGAGCGTGTGACGCGCAACATCAAAGGCCAGAAAGAGATTGTTATCGAAATCGCCGCGCTTCGTGGCAAAGGCTATCCCGCTCCCGTCGGCATCGAAGGCGGCGGCACACAGCAGAAGTCCGCGCCCGCGAAGTCGAAGCGTTCAGCCTGACAAATAAAAAGGGCAAAAGGTTAAAGGGGAAACGGTGAAATGGTTAATTCCTTTTCACCGTTTCCCCTTTAACTTTTAACGCTGTCGTCTTTGTCTTAGATGTCGAACTCGCCGCGACGAATGGCATCGGCGATTTTTTGGATGTCGGGAGAGAGCGAGCGGTCGCGCGTGAGGCGCGGCGCGTGTCGGCGGACGGTTTCGTAAGCTTGTCTGACGCCGCGACCGGGTTGAAGCGGGGCGCGATATTCGAGTCCTTCGGCGGCGGCGAGAAGTTCGATGGCGACGACGTATTCGATGTTTTCGACGATGGCGCGAAGTTTTGTCGCCGCCGTCATGCCCATCGAAACGTGGTCTTCTTTGCCGCCGTCGGTCGGCAAGTTGTCGGTCGAGGCCGGATGCGCGAGCACCTTGCATTCGTTGAGGAGCGCGACCGCCGCAATCTGCGTCACCATGAAACCGGAAGCGACGCCCGCGTTCGGAGTGAGAAACGGCGGCAAGCCTTCGTTTTTGTTTGGATGGACAAGGTGGTCGATGCGGCGTTCGCTGATGTTGCCGAGATGGACGAGGGCGATGGCCGCGTAATCGAAGGCGATGGCGAGCGGCGCGCCGTGAAAGTTTCCGCCGGAGAGAAGTTCGTCGGTGTCTGCGAAGACGAGCGGATTGTCGGTCGCGCTCTCGGTTTCCGTCTCGGTCGCTTCGCGCGCATGACCGAGCGCGTCGCGCGCCGCGCCGTGCACCTGCGGCATGCAGCGCAAACTGTAAGCGTCCTGCACGCGCGGGTCGTTCTTCTCATGCGACGCGCGGATTTCGCTCTCGCGCAGGAGTTCACGCAAATGCGCCGCCGCTTCCTGTTGACCACGATGCGGGCGCGCACGATGAATGCGTTCATCGAAAGCGACGGGCGTGCCGCGCAGTGCTTCGAGCGACATCGCTCCCGCCACGTCGGCCACGCGCGTCAGACGCGAAGCGCGTGCGAGAGCCAACGCGCCGACGCCCGCAAGCGCCTGCGTGCCGTTCAAGAGCGCGAGTCCTTCTTTGGCATCGAGCCGGAGCGGTTCAATGCCAGCGCGGCGCAAGGCTTCCGCGCTCTCCATCCGTTCGCCCTTGTAGACGGCCTCGCCTTCGCCGATGCAGCCGAGCGCGAGATGCGCCAGAGGCGCGAGGTCGCCGCTTGCGCCGACCGAACCCTTTTCGGGAATGACGGGATAGACACCGCGCTCAAGCATCCAGAGCAACGTCTCCGCGACAACGGGACGAGCGCCGCTAAAGCCCATGGCAAGGACGTTGGCGCGCAGCAACATCAAAGCGCGCGTCTCCATCTCGGAGAGCGGAGCGCCGACGCCGCACGCGTGGCTTCGCACAAGATTCAATTGCAACTCGCGCAGGTCTTCGGGCGGAATCACGTAGTCCGAGAGCTTTCCGAAGCCCGTGTTGACGCCGTAAACCACGCGTCCTTCCGCGATGATGCGTTCAACCGTCTCCCGCGCCGCCCTCATCCGCGCCTGCGCCGACGCCGACAACACCACACGCTCCGCGCCACGCGCCACCGCCTCCAACTCTTCCAACGAAAGTCTCTGTCCGTCGAGTTCCAACATGAAAAACCACACCCAAGATACGTCCAACACTCAACCCAACGTTTTAATCAACGCCTCAACCAAACCCTCAACACTCTACTCTCACACCTTACTGCTCATCGCCTATCACTCATTCCTCATCAACCATTCATCCCTCCGCTCTCATCCCTCATCCCTTGCTAATCGTCGCCCGTCACTTTCTTGAACTCTCCGGTGTTGGTTCCGGTGCCGGGTTGACGCGTGCGCGTGCGTTCGCGTGCACGTCGTGCGCGGCGTTCGGTGGCGGCTTTGCGTTGCAACGTCGCGTTGCGCGTCCAGTTTGTCATCCGGCGAAAGTTTGGCAGAGAAAATTCGTGACGCGGCAGCACTTCGCCCGTCGCTTCGCGTAGACGCACGGTGGCGAGCGCGAAGACGACGATGGTGATGTTGAAGATGACGCCGAAAATCAACACGACGGGGCCGGACACCAGACCGACTCCGGCGCGCGAGACGAATTCGTCGAACGTGCCCGCCGGATACGGATGAATGTAGACCTTGAGATTCCAGGCGAGCGCGAGCAGGGCAAAAATCCAGAGATAGTTGCGGCGAAGCCTGCGCCCGACGGCCTCCCATTCGCTGATAGTGAAGTGCGGCGTCATGAGGTCGCTCGCCAGCATCGCCGCCCATTCTTCATCGTTGCTCTCGGCGTTGGGCGCGAGCAGTTGTGCGAAGTAGCCCGTCTCGATAACGCGCACGCGGCTCGACCAGATTTCGTAGTAGCGATAACGCCGCGCTTCCATGAAGAGAAAGAAGGCGACGAGCACGGAGTTGATGAGGATGACGAAGTGCGGGCTGGTGCGGTCGCCGAAGGCGAAAGAGAGCGTTGCGCCCGCCGTCAGCACAGCCCAGTTGGTCGTCGTGTCGAGACGATTGCGCCAGGTGTTGGCGCGCGTGATTTCGCCGCGATAGAAATGCACCATCGCCGTATTGATTTCGGCGGGCGAGAGTTTGCGCCGCATGGAAATGACGGGCGACTCGACGGCTCTTTCAGTGAGCGGCGGCGCTTCGGGCGCGGTCGTGACGTGGATGGAGGCCGACGGGTCGCGTGTCATGTGAATGGCGGCTAAAGGGTCGCGTTCGCGTTGGAGACTCCCCGAACCGCGCTCGGCGGCTGACGACGGACTGCTCCCTCTTGGACGAATATCTGTCTTCATTTGCTCTGTCGAATCATCTCGCTCAAGGGATGGCGCATGTAGAGGATCATCGGTTTCTCAAACGTCGCGGCAGGGAGGGCGTGCTTTCCAGCGGCAGCCGGGCGCGTCTGATGATAACACGCGCGACGCCTCATTATGAATTAGACGATGGAAAATTCGTCCTACGTGATGCGTTCTCGTCAACTTTGAGACTCTCGAAAGACGCGTCAGGCGACCTCTGGCCTAGTCGCTTGACAGTGATTAGACGACGACCTATATTCATTTTTTGCGCGTCGGACTCAATTTTCGCGCGTTGTTTATTGAAAATGTCGTCGAGCGATATGATGCCGCAAGGCTTCGGAGATGAGGCGGACGCGCGTTGGATGCGCGAGGCTCTGCGGGCGGCTGCGGAGGCTGCCGTCGAACGCGGCGAAGTGCCTGTCGGTGCGTGCGTCGTCGGTGCGGATGGGACGCTTCTGGCCGTCGCCGGAAATCGCACGCGCACCGATTGCGACCCAACGGCTCACGCCGAAATGGTCGCCCTCCGTGAAGCGGCAAGACGCGTCGCCAACTACCGTCTCACCGGAGCGGTCGTTTATTCGACCATCGAGCCGTGCGCGATGTGTGCGGGAGCACTGGTGCAGGCGCGTATCCGTCGGCTGGTTTACGGCGCACGCGACGAACGCGCGGGCGCAGTCGAATCCGTCTTCCGTATTTGCGATGCAAGTTCTTTGAATCATCGGATGGAAATCGTGGCGGGCGTGCTCGAAGAAGAATGCCGCATGCTGATGCAGGAGTTCTTCCGAGCACGTCGCAAGTCAGAGATTAGAGATTAGAGGTCAGAGGTCAGTTAAAGCATTTTGTCTTTTACTAACATCTGCCATCTCAAATTTTGGAGAGGTCGCATAGTGGCTTAGTGCACCGGTCTCGAAAACCGGAGTGGGGGAAACTCCACCGTGGGTTCAAATCCCACCCTCTCCGCCACTTTAGAGGGATGAAGGATGAGGGATGAGGGATGAATGAAAGGCAGAAGCTTTTCGTTCATCCCTCCGCCCTCATCCCTCATCCCTTTTACGGAGAGGTGCAAGAGTGGTTGAATTGGCAGCACTGGAAATGCTGTGTACGGGGAACCGTACCGTGGGTTCGAATCCCACCCTCTCCGCCAGCTAATTTTGGATTACGGAATTCGGATGGTGGATTCGTCGGGGTTGTTAGTCTGTAATTCCGCATTCCGCAATTAATAGAAATCTTCAGATGCGTTTCGGCGCGTCTGAATTTATCAGACCTCAGGCTCCGCACAACGCTTGCTTTGCGAACCCCGCCAGGCCGGGAACGGAGCAACGGTAGCAACAGCGGCGTGTGTTGCGGGTCGGTCTGGGGTCTGGCCCATTTGAAAGAGTTGCCGTCTGCGGCTCGCAAGAGGTTGCCGAAGCGCGCGATGTTGGAGCACAATCCAAACGTCGCCGACGCTTCGAAACCGCGAGCCGCATGCGGCAACTCTTTTTAGTTTGCCCCGACGCTCCTTCGTCCGGCGCAACCCCGAATCTTATGCAAATCAAAATTCACAGACTCAATCACGTGCAAATTTGTATTCCGAAGGGCATGGAGGGGGCGGCCAGAGAGTTTTACGGCAACGTCCTCGGACTCGTCGAACTGGAAAAGCCCGACGTGCTCAAACCGAACGGCGGACTCTGGTTCGAGATGGGCGACGTTCAACTGCACATCGGCATCGAGGATGCACAGAGTTCGCCCAAACGTCATCCGGCTTTTGAAGTCGCAGACCTCGCGGGCATCAAAAAACATCTACATACCAACGGCGTGCGGATTAAAGACGAGCCTTCCGTCCCCGGCGCACACAGGTTCTCTTTCTTCGACCCCTTCGGCAATCGCATCGAACTCATGGAACTCGTCTGAACTTTTTTACTGAAGATTTCACTGCAAAGAATCCGCACGGTTTTCGGCTCAAATTCTCTTATGGCTTATCAAGTTATCGCGCGCAAATGGCGTCCGCAGTCCTTCGATGAAGTGACGGGACAGGAGTTGATTACGCGCACGCTGCGCGGCGCAATCGAGCATGACCGCCTGCATCATGCTTATCTCTTTTCCGGTGCGCGCGGCGTTGGCAAGACGACGACGGCACGCCTTCTCGCCAAAGCTCTCAACTGCCACAAGTCAGACAATCCGACGCCCACGCCCTGCTGCACGGACGACGAGACCGAGTGCGCTTCATGCCGCGAGATTGCCGAAGGGCGTTCGATTGACGTGCTCGAAATCGACGCCGCGTCCAACACCGGCGTCGATAACGTGCGCGATTCGATTATCAACACCGTCGGCGTACGTCCGGCGCGCGACCGTTACAAAGTCTTCATCATCGACGAAGTTCACATGCTCTCCGGCGCGGCCTTCAACGCACTTTTGAAGACGCTCGAAGAACCGCCGCCACGCGTCGTCTTCATCATGGCGACCACCGAGTCGCACAAACTCCCCGACACGATTCTCTCGCGCTGCCAGCAGTTTGAATTTCGCACCATCCCTGCCGCCAAAATCGCGGAACGACTCCGCATCATCGCCGACGCCGAAGGCATCAAGGTCTCTGACGACGCTCTGCGCGAGGTGGCGCGTGCGGGCGAAGGCTCGATGCGCGATGCACAGTCGGCCTTCGATCAGGTTATCAGTTTCAGCGCCGACGCGATTGAGGTGGCCGACGTGGAGACGGCGCTCGGCCTCGCCAGCGCGGAACTGCGCTCACGCGTTGTCCGCGCCATCGCCGACGAGACGCCCGCTGTCGCGCTTGCAGTGGTTGACGATCTCGTCATGCGCGGCCACGACCTACGCAATTTCTGCCGCGACCTCCTCTCACATTTGCGCGACCTGCTGGTCGTGAAAGTGGCGGGCGAGAGCGTCGGGTTGACGGATGCGAGCGAGACGGAACGACGCGAGATGGCGCGCGAAGCCGCGACGTTTTCCGAGTCTGACATCGTGCGTTTCTTTCACAGCTTGACCGAGACCGAGAGGGCGCTACGCGAAAGCGCGCACCCGCGTTATCAACTCGAAATCGGGCTGGTGAAGTTGATTGAGATGCGTAGGCTCGCGCCCGTCAATACGATTCTGGAACGCCTCGCCGCGCTCGAAGAATCGCTCCGTACAGGCAAAGCGCCCGCAGGCGGCGCGAACGCCGGAAGTCCTTCCGCGCCTCCCGCATCTTCCACACCCGCCGCCTCGTCGTCCGGCGGAAGCGGTGCGCCGCCCTCGCGCCGCAGCGGCACGTCGAGAAGCAGCAGCGAGGCTTCGTCTCTCTCCGACGCTTCCGTCAGAGATGAAAGCCATGCGCCCGTTTCAGACGAACACCACGCACAGACAAAAGCCGTCGCCGCGACATCAACCAGTATTGCCACTCCTTCAAACAACGACGACGCCTCGATTCCCGTCGCCAACAACGACGACGCGCCGCCCTTTGAACCTCTGCCGCCGCGCCCCGCACCCGTCGCGTCGACTCCACGCGAGACGCGCGTCTCGTCGATTCCGTCTCTGCCCTCGTCGGCCAAAACGAAATCATCCGCGCCCGCTCCGGTCAATCCACTTCCCTCTCTGCCCAAAACCGGAACCGCTTCCGCACAAACATCTCCAACAACTCAATCCTCCCCGACGACGCTGCAAGCTTCAACGACATCGACACCTCTATCCACATCGACGCCGACATCTCCATCGACAACACCATCTTCGTCAACACCGCCGCCGTCTCTATCGACAACGCCGCCGTCCTCCGGCCTCAAACTCGTACCACCGCCGCCATCATCTCCATCCGCCACGACCGGAACGCGAGAGGCTTCCACGCCCTTCTTCTTCGAGTCAGCGCCTGCGCGCGAAGAACACGCTATCCACTGGGATGCCCCGACGAGCACGATGGCAACCGCTCCGGCACGCACCGAGGCGGACGCATTTTCAAACCGCTCCGCTCCGACCTCAAACAACGTCGCCGCGTCCACACCTTCAGCCGCATCCTCATCTTACGCCGCATCCTCGTCTGCAAACGTCGTCGCATCATCCAAGGGAGTCGGCGCGAGTTCGTTCGCCAGTGGCAGTACGTCGCCGCACGCGAGCGCGCACAATGACGGCGGCGGCAGTTCTCTCGAACAGATAAAGAAGTCGCTCGATGCGCGTCGTAAGCCTTTTCTCGTTATCGCGCTCGAAGGCGCGCGGACAGTTCGCATTGAGGGCGACGAGTTGTACGTCGAGTATGCGCCGGAAGGCAAACACCTGCGCGACACGTTGGCGAAGCCCGATAACATCAAAATCTTGCGCGAGGTTTGCCGCGAAGTGGCGGGACGCGACATGGGCGTGGCAATCGTCGTCAAGCAGGCGGGCGACGGCGACGCGGACGCGCCGCGCTCCCAACAGGACGAGGCGTTGCTCGAACGTCAACGACTGCGCGAGATGGCCGAACAGCATCCGGCGGTGCAGCAACTACTCAAAACCTTCGGCGCGGAAATCATCGACGTGCGCCGCATCGACACCGAAGCGCAGTAACCGACCGCCGCCACCACTTGAACGACATGCAAGCAGGCGTTTCCACAGCATCCCTGTCACGTTTGCGTAGAACTGTTTCGCTGACGCGCCCCGTACGCTCGCGGCGGTAACTGACGACGGGGCGAACAAAACGGCGCGGGGCTACGTATAGCATTCACGGAGGTAATCGGAAAATGCGTGACCCATTTTTGGCAGGTGTTCTCAGTTTAATCATTCCCGGCGTCGGGCAAATCTACAACGGGCGTGTGCTTGTCGGCATTATCTGGCTCATCGTTACGGGCGTCTCATGGATTGGTTCGGTCGGCACGCTCGGCTGGATTGTTCATCTCATCTCGGCCTACTGCGCCTACAGCTACGCCAAAGAACATCCCGTTCGCGTCTAAATGCGACGTACCGACGCGCACCAGCGAACACATATAAACTCAAGATAAAACCGAAGGCGCAAGCGGCTCATCCGCCTGCGCCTTCGGTTTTATCCACATCAAACTTAGCCTGCGCTCTACTGCCTAACGTGAAAACAGAAACGCTTTTCTACTGACTCCTGACTACTTCCTTTTTCATCCCTCATCCCTCCGTCCTCATCCCTTCACGGTTTCGCCGTGCCTTTCACAGCAGGCGGGACGGCGCGCGGGATGTCGCCGTCGTCGAGCGGTAGGACGACTTCGGAGGCTTCGGGTCTTTCGAGTTTGGGCGCGCGGCGCAGGACGGGCGGCAGTTTCGGTCGCGGCAATTTGACGGTGGCGATGTCGTCCGTGCGACGCAGGATAGCGCCGCCGCGACCCGCGACCCACGCGGAGGTGCCGCCGTGATAAGCGACGGCAAAGAGCGTCGTGCTCGTAATCGTCGGCTGCACTTCCCACGTCTCGCCGCCGTCTTTCGTCTGTATCACGCGCCCTTGCTCGCCCACGATGAGCGCATCGTTGCGCCCCGCCGCAGACACTTCATAGAGCGTTATCTCGACGGGACTTTCTTGGTCTTTCCACGTTGCGCCGCCGTCGTCTGTTCGCAGGATGAGACCGCGCTCGCCGACGATGAAGCCGCGCGTGTTGTCTGCGAAACTGATGCTGTTAAGCCACTCTTTAATGTTGGCATCGACAAACTGCCAACTCTCGCCGCCGTCTTCGCTACGCAAAATCGTTCCGTTCGACCCGACCACGACGCTGTGTTTCGCATCCACGTAAGCGACGGCTTCAAGCCACGTCTCGGTCTTGGAAGGACGCAGTTGCCACGTCTCTCCACCGTCGTCCGTACGCAGGATGAGACCATGCGCGCCGACGGCGAGCCCGTGCGTTGTGTCCGCGAAATGGACGCCGAACAACTCGTTTTTCACATCTATCTGCGAGCGTGCCCAAGTCGTGCCGCCATTCGTGGAACGTATGACCGTGCCGTCTGCACCGACCGCCCAACCGTGTGTCTCGTTGATGAAAAAGACGTGATTGAGACGCGCGTCGATGCCCGATGGTCGCACCGTCCAACGCTTGCCGCCCGAACTCGTATAAAGAATTCGTCCGCGTGCGCCCACCGCCCAGCCGCGCGCGTCGTCGAGGAAATAAATATCTGTGAGGTCGTCGCGCCCGCCCTCTGTGAGACGCCGCCACGCGACGCCGCCGTCATCCGTCCGCAGGATAAGCCCGTCGCGCCCCGCCGCCCATCCCGTCGATTCGTCAACGAAATGAAGCGAGGCAAGACGCGGGCGCGTCCTGATGCTGACGGGGAACCATGTCGCGCCGCCGTTCGCGGTCGTCAAGACCTGCCCGTCGTCGCCCGCCGCCCATCCATGCAGTTCGTCCGTGAAGAAGACCGACAGCAAATCGGTCATGGTTAGCACCTCTGCACGCGTCCACGTCTTGCCGCCGTCGGCGGTGCGAAGTATCCATCCGCCGTAGCCGACGACGACGGCGGTCTGCGACGAACCGGCGAACGCCACACTTGTCAGTGGCGTCTCGCCTGCCGGAGTGGCAATCTTTTTCCATGTCGCGCCGCCATCGTCGGTGGCGAGCAACGTGCCGCGCTCGCCGACCGCGACACCCGTCTTCTCGTCGGCAAACGAGACCGAATAGAGATGCGCGCGCACGCCCGACGTTTGCGGCTTCCACGTTTTGCCGCCGTCCTCCGTCGCGATAATCGCGCCGTAACTTCCGACCGCCCAACCGTGCGACGCATCGGCGGCGAAGGCGATGCTATAGAGATGGTCGCTGATGCCCGTCGGGCGAAGTTCCCACTTGTCGCCGCCGTTCGCGGTCGCCAGAACCATGCCGCGCGAACCAACCACCACTGCGAATTTTTTATCCTTGACGTAAAGCCCGTAGAGCGTCGTCGTCGCGGGAGAACTCTGCCCGTCCCAACTAAAACCGCCGTCCTCCGTTTGCAGGATAATGCCGTCTGCGCCGACCGCCCATCCTGTCCTCTTGTCCGCCGCAAATCGCACTGCACTAATCGCGTTGCCCTGCGGCAGAGGATTCTGCCACACCCACCCGCGCGTCTGCGCCTGCGCCGCCGACGACAACACGCACGCCAACGCCAGCCATAAGAGACAGGCATGCCGCGAACGTCTCGAAGTTGAAGCAGAGACAGACATAAACTATTGATTCGGGTAGAAGGAAGCAAATAACTATCGGCAAACTCAGTCGTGCAGAGGAGATTGGCTATTCGCTGACAAGTTCGGGGACGTGTTCGGCTTCATAATGCTCGACTAATACGCCAAGAATTTCCATCAGTGATGCCAGAGGATGATTTTCGTCCTCACCAACTTCATCAATCAAGCCATCCAACAATGCAACGATACGACGATACTCTTCCTCTGTATGAGGAACAAAAACCGCTTCCCGATTCCAGACCAACTCTTCATCGCTTTATCAATATCAGGATTATGCATTGCTTATTCCTTCCAGTTATCCTGGTCGTACTCCTTATGCGTCAGAACCGCACGAATATAAACTTTGCGCCGATTATAATGAATGGCTGCAACCAGCCGTACTTTATTTCCGCCGATATTAAACACCGTCAACTTGCCCACTTTATCCGCCGCTGGAAAAATTAACCGCAACTCCACGAAGGAAGCGAGATTCGTTTGTTTTATCAATCTGTGCCAATGCGCTAAAGCGTTTCTTGTTTCGGGACACTGGCTCACAAACTCGTTAAGACGCTGCCGTGTAATAACGGCATGTAAAATGTTACGTCTTCCGGCACAAACACACAAATCGCCACAAATGACTTATTAATAATGCTTTTATGCCGAGACCGAGCCAGCAACCAACTCCGAAGCGTCGCGCAAGACCGTTTCATCGACGTGGCCGAGCGTGGCGATGCGGCGGGCGGCGCTGTCAACCGCCTCTTGCGCGACGTGTCCGGCGTGGCCTTTAATCCATTCCCATTCGATTTTGTGGTTCCCCGCCGCCTTGTCCAGACGCGCCCACCACTCATGGTTCGACTTGCGACGAAAATTCCCCTTCATCGTCTCGACGACGTAGCGCGAATCAGTCAACAGAAGCACACGGCATGGCTCGCGCAGTTGTTCGAGTCCGAGCGCGGCGGCGGCAATCTCCGCCTGTTGGTTCGTCACGCTGCCGAGATAGACGCCGAAGGCACGCCACATGTCGCGCCAGTTCAAAAGCGCCACGGCAGCCGCACGCGTCGAAGCCTGACCGTTACCGAGGCTCGAACCGTCGCAGTAGATGGAAACCTGTTTCATCATTCAATTGCGGATTGCGGATTGCGGATTGAAAAGCAGAAGTCAGTAGAAAATTTAACTAGCTTTGCTCTCAACTGCATTCCGGTTTTCCTTCCGGCTTCTGAATCCCAACTCCTGAATTTTTCTTCTTCCAATCCGCATTTCCGCAATCCGCAATTCAAAGGGCTTTTTCCGTCGCGCCCGTGACGGCGACGATGTGGTCAACCGCTTCTTCAAAGGTGTCGTCGTGGGAGATGACGAATAGTTGGTCGAAGTCGCGCACTTGTCCGATTTGACGCGCGAGATTTTGCCGACGTTCGCTGTCCATGTTGATGGTCGGTTCGTCGAAGAAGGCGATGCGGATGTCGGAAAGCTGTTTGAGGAGCGCGAGACGCACGGACAGCGCGGCGGCCACCTGTTCGCCGCCCGAAAGATTGATGAAGGAACGTTCATAACCATTCTCTTCGAGGATTATCTCGTATTCCTTCGACCAACGAAGCGCACGCCCGCCCTCGTCTGTAATCTCACGGAAAAGCTGGTTGGCTTCAATCGAAATGTTATAGAGGTAACTTTCGGTGACGAGTGGGCCAGCCGCTTTGAGTGTGTCGCGGATAAACTCGGTCGTCTCATGTAAGTTTTTGAGATGTTCGACGGCACGCAGTTCTTCATGCCATGCCTCGCGTATTTCGTCGAGCCGCGCGATGTCTGCGCCGAGCGACGCAGCACGTTCGCGCGCCGCGTCGAGTTGCGCGATGGTGGCGGCGGCGCGTTCGCGTGCGAGCGACAGTTGGCCGCGTTCGTGGTTGTGTTCTTCGCGGTCGTAATCGGCGACGGCGCGCGCGTGTGCCTCTCGCGCTTCTGCGGCTTCGCGCGCGGCGCGTGTGGCACGCTCCGAGGCGTTGGCCGTCTCCGCCTCGCGTGCGGGCAAGGTCGCCGCCAACTCTGCGCTCGCCAGATACTCACGATAACCCGCAGCCGTCCGGTCGCGCTCCGCGACGACGCGTGTCCACTCCGCATCGAGTTCGCGGAACTGCTCCAACTGCGCGTCGAGCGCGTTTTTTTGTTGTTCGAGAGCGGCGAGCGCATCACGCGCGCCCTGCGCTTCGCGTTTGAACTGCTCCTCTCGTCCGGCTTCGGCGCGCAGACCCGCAGCACGTCCGCGCGGGTCGTTGAGTTGGCGCAGACGTTCGTCTGTCTCTTTAATCTCCTCGGTCAACGAACCGACCGCGCCCGCCACCGCAGCGATTTCATCACGCTCCTCTCGCTTGCGTTTGCCCTCCTCGGCAATCTCCTGCAAGCGCACGCGCAGAGGCTCAAGCTCGGCATAACGCCGCGCATCCTCGCGCGCAATCTTGAGCATGCCGTCAAGGCCGAAAAGCTCTGATTGCAACCTGTCGAGCACTTCCGGCGTGGCCTCGGAAAGCGACGCTAGTTCGCCGTCGATGCTCGCCAGTTTCTCTTCATGACGTGTGAGAAGTTCGCGCTCCTGCCGTAGACGCTGATGCTCTCTTTCGAGTTGCGCGCGAGCCGTGGAAGCGACACGCGAGGCGCGCACGGCTTCGACGACGCGCGTGCTTTCGCGCTCGACGACGGACAACTGCGTGCGATAGGCCGCGAGTTGGTCGCCGAAATAACTTTCAAAAGTTTGGCCTTCGCTGAAACTCAAACAACGGTCGCCGAGAACAGGGCAGACGCCGTTTTTGACTTCGGCGCGCACGCGCTCGTCGCGTTCGATGGCGGCGCGCAGGCGCGCGGCTTGTTGCGACAATTCGCGTTCGCGCGCTTCGAGTTCCGCGACGCTTTCGGCTCCGGCGGCGGCGCTTTCGAGTTCGCGCGCCTCGCGTTCCAAGCCCGCGACGCTCCGCCTCACGCGCTCGACTTCGCGCAACTGTTCGCGCCTCTGTCGCTCGAAAACTTTGCGCGTCGCCAACGCCTGTTCCGTCCGGCTCAGTTCTGTCTCGGCGTGTGTTCTTTCGCTCTCAAGTTTTTCAACACGCTCGTCCGCGCCCGCCGCGCCCTCCGACGCGCGCACGCGTTCACGCGTCTGCACATGCTGCGCGCGCAAATCTTCGAGTTCGCGTTCGAGCCGCGCGAGTCGTTCGCCCGCGACGCGCGCCCGCGTCAGGAGTTCATGCAGATGTTGACGCTCTTTCTCCAATTCCTCCTGCGACGTGATTTCGCGTTTGAGTTCGACGAGCGACCGACGCGCCTCCGCCGCGCGTTCCAGCGCATCTGCGAGACGACGCAAATCGCCTTTGGCTTCCACCATCAGACGTTCAACACCGCGACTCTCATCAAGCAAACGGTCGCGCTCGGCGCGCCTGCTTTCGAGTAGGCGCAAACCCTCAATCGCTTCGAGATGTGCGCCGTGGTCGTCTACGGTTGCGCGTTGCCGCTCGCCCGCGCGACGCGCCGCGTCGAGTTCCGTCTGTAAATCTGCGAGGCGTCGTTCGGCGGCGGCGCTCTCAAACTCCGAACGTTCAGCCACGATGCGTGTCTCGTTCATGCGACGCTCGCCTTCGTCCATCTCCGCGACCACGCGCGCACGCGTCTCCGTCTCGCTCTGCAAGACGGCGAGCGCCGCCTCTAATTCTTCCACGCGAAGCGACGCGTCGCGGTGGTCGGAGAGGAGTCTGTCGTAGTTTGCGAGTTGACCTTCGGCGTTGGCGATGCGCTTGTGAACTTCGAGCGAGCGGTCGGCAATCAACTTCACGGTGTCGCCCAGACGCTTCGCGCCCTCGCGGTATTCTTCCACCTTGAGCAAGCGGTCAAACTTCGCTTTGCGCTCGCTCGGTGTCTCGCGAAAATCGGCGGTCAGCAAGCCCTGCGGGACGCCGATGGCGGAACGAAACAACGCCTTCAAATCCGTTCCCGGCTCGATGCCGAGATGCTGATTGAGGAAGGCGCGGACATCCTTCGTCTTTTCGACGAGACGCACGCCGAGCGCCGGATCGAAGACGTTGTAACCTTGCGCCGTGTCGCGATAGACGGTGTACTGTCGCCCGTCCAAATCGCTCTCAAACGTGACGCGCACGTTGCCCTTCTTCGAGCCGCGACGAAGAAAATCATCCTTGCTGTATTCGAGCGTATCAAAGAGCGTCCATGCAATCGCTTCGAGAATCGTCGTCTTGCCCGCGCCGTTCGGCCCGACAATCGCAATCGTCCCACGCTCGAAACGATACTCGGCGTGCTCGTAAGCCTTGATGTTTTCTAATTCGACGTGCGTGACATGCATGCTTTTCAGGTACGACAGAGGACTTGGCCGACGCGCTTCGTTGCCTTACGCTTACTGTGAAGGCATTGAAATTTCAACGAATGCGCGTGGCTGAACATCGTTAAGTGCGGCTTCGATAGCAGGAATCAACGCTTCAACAACGGGCACTTGATTACTTGGCAGAATCAACACGGCGAACTTCCTTTACGTAAGATTTTGTTGATAACGTAGATTCTCATCAGTGGTAATAAAAACATCGAACCGGCCTTCAATGGCTACTAGCAGTTCTCCGTTTTTGAGTCCTGACCAACCCATCTCCTGAACCGTGCTGATGCTTCGCTGCGGCAGACGTTTCTTCACTATGCTCGGCGTACACTCATCGAGCAGGACGTTCATGCTGCACGCCCTAAACGTGCCAACGTGTCCTTTGAAAATTCCAAAACTTGAAGCACCTGCTCGCGCGTGACTGTCGGGAAATTATCGAGAAATTCATCTAACGAAATTCCTGCCGCGAGATTATCCAGCAAAGCTGCGACGGGCACGCGCGTACCGCGAAACACAACCGCTCCGCTCAAAATTTCAGGGTCGCTCGTTATCGGTAACTGCGCGATTTGCTCGTCGTCAAGTGTTAACATCCGACTCGATCTCCATTGCAGAATCACGTTAAACGTCTGCCCTATTCGTTGACCTTGAGCACGGCAAGGAATGCTTCTTGCGGAATCTCGACTTTGCCGACGCGCTTCATGCGCTTCTTGCCCTCTTTCTGTTTTTCGAGGAGTTTGCGTTTGCGCGTGATGTCGCCGCCGTAGCATTTGGCGATGACGTTTTTGCCGAGTGCTTTGACGGTTTCGCGTGCGATAACTTTGTTGCCGATAGCGGCCTGTATCGGCACTTCAAAGAGTTGACGCGGAATTAGTTGGCGCATCTTTTCAGCGAGGATGCGCCCGCGATGCTGCGAGTTGGTGCGATGCACGACGAGCGACAGCGCATCGACGGGTTCGCCCGCGACGAGGATGTCGAGTTTAACGAGGTCGCTCTCCCAGTAGCCCGCGAAGTGATAGTCGAGTGAAGCGTAGCCGCGCGAGACGGATTTCAGTCGGTCGTAGAAGTCGAGCACGATTTCGTTCAAAGGCAATTCATACGTGAGCATCACGCGCTTCTCCGCGATGTATTCAAACTTCCGTTGCACGCCGCGCTTCTCTTCCAAGAGAGGAAGGATGCCGCCGAGGAATTCGTCGCTTGAGAGAATCGTGGCTTCGATAATCGGCTCCTCAATCTTGGCAATCTTTGCGGGGTCGGGCATCTTGGCGGGCGAATCAATCTCATGGAGTTCGCCGTCGGTGGTCGTCACGCGATAGCGTACGCCCGGCGCGGTCGTAATCAAATCGAGATTGAACTCGCGTTCCAGACGCTCCTGCACAATCTCCATGTGAAGCAAGCCGAGGAAGCCGCAACGAAAACCGAAGCCGAGCGCGGCGCTGGATTCCGGCTCGTAGAAGAACGAAGCATCGTTGAGACGCAGCTTGTCTAACGCGTCGCGCAGTTCCTCGTACTGGTTCGCCTCTACCGGATAGAGACCCGCGAAGACCATCGGCTTAACTTCCTGAAAACCGGGAAACGGCACGGTCGTCGGGCGCGCGGCTTCGGTAATCGTGTCGCCGATTTGCACGTCGGCGACGGTCTTAATCGAAGCCGTCAGGAAACCGACTTCGCCGACGCCGAGGCGTCCAATCGGGGTCGGGCGCGGACGATTAACGCCGAGCGTCTCTACCTGATACTCGCGTCCGGTGTTGAAGAAACGAATCTTCATGCCCGTCTTGATGGCGCCGTCGATAACGCGAAAGAGAACGATGACACCGCGATAAGAGTCGTACCACGAATCGAAGATGAGCGCCTTGAGTGGGGCACTCGCGTCGCCTTTCGGATGCGGCACGTCGCGCACAATGGCTTCCAACACTTCGTCCACGCCGAGTCCCGTCTTCGCGCTCGTCAACACGGCGTTGTGCGTATCGAGGCCGATGACGTTTTCAATCTGTTCCATCGCCTTTTCAGGCTCCGCGCCCGGCAAGTCGATTTTATTGATAACGGGGATGAGCTCCAGATTGTTTTCAATCGCTAGATACGTGTTCGCCAGCGTCTGCGCCTCGACACCTTGCGACGCATCGACCACCAGCAACGCTCCCTCGCACGCAGACAAACTACGCGAAACCTCATAGGTAAAATCGACGTGCCCCGGCGTGTCAATCAGATTAAGGACGTACTGCTCTCCGTCGCGCGCAAGATAGTCGAGGCGCACCGCATGCGCCTTAATCGTGATGCCGCGCTCGCGCTCCAAATCCATATCGTCGAGCACCTGCTCCGACATCTCGCGCTCCGACAACGCGCCCGTCAACTGTAACAGACGGTCGGCCAGCGTCGATTTGCCGTGGTCGATATGCGCGATAATCGAAAAGTTTCTAATGCGTTCAGGATTCATTAGTTTCAATCAAGACTCTCGTATTAGGAGCGTTCATCCATGAGAGTATGAGCAGTCAGTAGCAATTCAACGATGACACTAACGATTGAGGAGAAGGAATTTGCCTGCAACATGCCAACCTGAGTTACCATCAAATTTTGATTCGCGGTGAATAGCTTTAGAGGGCGAGCGTAGCTTGTCCGTCGCAGACCGCCCTAAGTAAAGTCGTTCTCTGAAATCTTTATCGCATGAGTATCGCCATAAGGATTGCTTGTTACCTGACACAAAATCCAGTCGTCGCGTCCTGCGCTTCCAAGAACAACTGCTGGTCGCAGTTTTGATTGAGACAAGTCAGAGAATGGGAAAGAGACCAGAACTACTGCTGCGACTGAAGGTGCGACCACGCTTCGTCCTCCTCTGGACGATTCCAGTCCTCGGCTAACGCCTGTTCGCTTAGCAACGCCGTCTCTGTTGCGTTTAAGTTTGGCGCTTCTTCCAAAATAGTAACCAGTGCCCGTCGCACTCCTGCCAGCTTAACGTCTTCGAGCAGACGAACTTGGCCATTCTCGTCAACAATCGCCTCAACTGTTTGAACCATACCAAACTCCTTCGCTGAGCAACTTACGACGCCTCAAATGTACCCATCTAACATAACAAAACGGGCGCGAAACCGCACGCGCCCGCTTTCCGTTGATGATGCTTGAAGGCGTTGAGGTCAGTTATGGCGACTTCTTCGAGGCGGCGTCGGTCTTGTTGTCTTCAACCGAGACCATCGTGCGGTCTTTAATCTTATCGACGCCGAGCGGTTTTAATTTTTTGATTTCCTTGAGGGCGTCTTCTTCGTCGGAGAGGAGAATGGTTCCCTTGCCCTTCCACATGCCGGGTTCGAGTTTAACGCGCACGTAGGCGGTTTCGCCGCGTCCGAGTTTCACGTCAACGCGGTTGCTTTTGTCGGTCATGTGAATGCGGTGCTCGCCGGGTTCGAGTTTGAGTATGAAGAAGCGACCGTTGTCCATGCGCGCCACCTCCGTGCCGTCGCAAAACACTGACGGCTCAAGTGCTGCGCCGACGAGTTTTTTGGTTCGATAGACGTAGACGGTGGCCTTTTCCCCTTGCGCGGCGGTTTCAACCGGAGACTTTTCACTGTCGGTAGTCGGCGTGGCAGAGGGATTCTGCGTCGGCTCCTGTGACGCGGTAGTGGCGGCAGCAGCAGGAGGAGGATTGCCGCTTTGCTGCGACGACGGCGCGGCTTCCTGCGCCGATGCGTTGGCGAAAACGGCGACAGCAAAGAGCAAGAGCAGTGCGGTGCGTGTGGCGTGTTTCATAACTTTTCTTTTATTCGAGGTTGAAAATTTTTTCCGACGGATGATGCGCTACTGTCCGACGCCTGTCGGCGTGTCGCGTGCGAGCATGGCGGCGCCGATGGGAACGGCGTCGGTGCCGAGCGAAGCGGCGACGATTTGGGTGGCTTCAAAAGAGGGTTGGAAGGCGCGGCGTCCGGCTTCGCGGATGATGGGATTGAGAATCAATTCCCCGGCTTCCATGACCCCACCGCCGAGCACGATGCGTTCGATGTTGAGAAGATTGATGACGGCGGCGACGGCGGTGCCGATGTAGCGTCCGGTGCGCTCAATCATCAAGAGCGCGAAGTCGTCGCCGTTGGTGGCTTCGCGTGCGATGTCTCCGGCGGTGAAATCTTTGTTGATGGCGAGACGCGAGAGCGACGATGTGCCGTCACGGTAGAGGCGTTCGTGCGTACGGCGGACGATATTGGGAGCGGAGGCGACCGTCTCAAGACAACCCGTGTTGCCGCAGGTGCATTCGTTGCCTTCGGGGTCAATCGTGATGTGACCAAACTCGCCCGCGAACCCGGAAGCGCCGTACCAGAGATGGCCGTCGAGGATGAGTGCGCCGCCGATGCCTGTGCCGATGGTGACATAAAACATGTTGCGGCTGCCGTGTCCCGCGCCGACGATGTACTCGCCGTAGGCGGCGGCGTTGGCGTCGTTTTCAAGTTCGACGCGGAGACCAGTCGCGGATTCGAGTTCGGCGTGAAAATCGCCGCGCGCGAGCGTCGGGAGGTCGCTAGAGATGATAACGCGGTCGGTCGCCGTATCGACGAGGCCGGGAATGCCGATGCCGAGCGCCGCGACGTTGGGCGCGGCGTCGCGCAGTTCTGTGACGAGGCGCGCCACCTGCGCGGCCACTCCTTCGCGCTCAAGCGATGCTTCGCGCCGCTCCGCGATGCGACCTTCGCCCGTAACGAGCGCGGCGCGCATCGTCGTGCCGGAAACATCGAGGCCGATGTAAGTCGCGTTTGATTTTGCTTCGGGGCTGGTCATGTTTTGACGCTTATGACGGGCTTTCGGAAATCATTAAGTTGGGCCGGGCGAGAAACGTTGAAAATGTTAACAAAGGGTTCAAGGGCTGTCAAACAAGCACTTCTCCGTGTAGAATACGGACGACTTTGAAGGGATGAAGGATGAGGAATGAGGGATGCAGGAAAGTGTGACGAAGGTTTAAGCATGCTTTCTTTCTTCCGCCTTCGTCTCTTGTCTCACATCCCTTACCTTTTATGAATATTCGTTCGATTCTGGTACCGACGGATTTTAGCGAATGCGCGGCGCGCGCTGTGCCTGCGGCGGCGGCGTTGGCGCGACAGTTCAAGGCGCGTGTTATCTGCGTGCATGTGGTCGAACCCGTCGTTCCGGCGGTCGGGTGGACTCCGGTGGCCGAGCCTCTGCCGACGGCGGACATCAGCGAGCACTTGGAGGATTCGGCGGCGAGCGAGTTGCCGAAGGTTTCCGAACAGGAAGAGTTTGCCGGATTGGATGTCGAAGACTTAATCGTGCACGGCGCGGCGGCATCCGAGATTGTGCGGCTGGCGAAAGAGCGTGAAGTTGATTTGATAGTTATCTCGTCGCACGGACGGACGGGACTTGGACGCATGCTGTTCGGCTCGACCGCCGAATCCGTGACGCGCCACGCGCACTGTCCCGTGCTCGTCGTCAAACCACCCGTAGAGTAAGCAGTGTGCAATAAGCGGTGAGCAGTAAGCAGTTAATCTGTTAAATTGACGCTTGCTTTTTGCCACCGACAATTTACTGCTGACTGCTTACGGCTCACAGCTTACTGTTTTTATGGACGGGCAATTTTTCTACGAAGTTGTAGAGAAGTACGGCCTCCTCGCTATCTTCTTCATGGCGATTATCGAGGGGGATATAACGCTTTTGCTGGCGGGCGTGCTGGCGCACAGCGCGTTCTTCGGCGAGTATAGTTTTTTGAAAGTGCTGTGCGCGGGCACGCTCGGCGGAGTCATCAGCGATAACGTCGCTTACGGCATCGGGCGCGGAACGCGCACCAGCGTTAGCGAGTTTCGTTTCTACATCATGGCGCGCCCGCGCATGGAACGTCTGACCGAAAAATTCGGCGCGCTCTCCATCTTTCTTTCAAAATATATTTACGGACTGCGTTGGGCGTCGTGCATTTTTTACGGAGTGGCGCGCATGAGCTACACTCGTTTTTTGCCGTTGACCTTTGGCAGTTGTTTCTTGTGGGTCTTTACTCTAAGCGGCGCGGGCTATTTTTTCAGCGGCGCAATTATCAATCTGATAGGTGATTTTCATCATCTAGGCATCGGGCTGCTGGTGATACTGGTGGTCGGCGTCGCGGGCTTTTACCTCGTCGAACGCTACTGGCTCTCGGAAAAGGTCGAACACGTCAGTCCCGAAAAGATTCAGAGATTGGAGCAAGCCGCCGAAGAGAAACTACATGAAATCGGCGACGAGATTAAAGAACACCTGCCGCCGCTCAAGCGACGCAAAGAGACGCCGACGCCGAAGCCGACCGAGCAGGATGGAGACTAAAGGAATGGATGATTGCGGATTCTGAGAACCAGAATTCGGGAGTCAGAAGCTAGGAGCCAGAATGAAAACCGGAAGGCCGTTGAGAGTAGAGTTAGTTTAAGGATACTCACTCCATCAAGCTTTTCTTCTGACTCCTGAATTCTGACTCCTGAATTCTGCTTTTTTCAATCCGCAATCCGCAACGACGTATGATTATTGAAGCAACCACCCCAACGCGCGTTGATTTGGCCGGAGGCACGATTGACATCTGGCCTCTCTACCTGTTTCATCCCGGCGCGCTCACAGTCAATTTTGCCATCTCCCTCTACGCGCGTTGTCGCATCGAGACGCGCGACGACGACCGCGTTATTCTCGAATCGCGCGACCGCCAATTCTCCTTCGAGACACGCGTCGGCGAAATCGAAAATCTGATTCAGGAAGAGCGTCTGGAACTGATTTCCAAACTCGTCCACTTCTTCAAGCCCGACACGGGTTTTCATCTCATCGCAGAGAGCAGCGCACCTGCCGGGGCGGGACTCGGAGGGTCTTCGTCGCTCGCCATCGCGTGCATCGGCGCGCTCAATCGTCTCGTCGGCGACCGATACCCGGAACGCAAGTTCATCATTATCGCGGCCAACATCGAAAGCACGGTGATTCGCGTGCCCGCCGGATTTCAAGACTACTACGGCGCGTTCTACGGTGGCGCAAACGCGATTCACTTTGGCATCGACGGCATCGTCCGCGAGCGTCTGGAAGTGGATGCCGCGACGCTCGAAGACCGCATTGTCATCTGCTACACGGGGCAACCAAGACTCTCCGGCATCAACAACTGGGAGATGACCAAGAACCACATCGACGGCGACAAGACCATCTTCAGTCTCTTTGAAAGCATACGCGATTCCGCACGCAACATGCGCCAGGCGCTCTTGGCGGACGACTGGCGAGCCGTGAGCGCGGTGATGAGCGCAGCCTATCCGAACCGCAAACGTCTCGCCCCGAATATCACGACGCCGCAGATGGAACTCATCGTCGAGAAGGCACTCGCGGCGGGCGCAGAGGCGGCCAAAGTTTGCGGCGCGGGCGGCGGCGGCTGTATCGCTTTCTTCTGCGGCGAGGGACGACGCGAATCGGTCGAGCGCGCCATCGAAGAAGAGGAAGGCGCGGAAGTGCTGCGTTGGAAATTCGCGCCCGATGGCCTCACCATCTACTCAAGCTAAAATCTGATGGACTTTCAACCCTTGCGGCTTCCGACGCTTGTTGGATGCGTCGTCTGTTGAACGGCGCGATGACGCCGAACCGCCAAATGGAGGGCTTTCGTCAGAAGTTCACCGACAGAAAAAAATGCGGGGCGCCATCAACATCGCTGCCCCGCATTTTTAACGCGTAGATACGCCCGTTATTGGTTCGTGTTCGGATGCATCTGCGACCAACGGTCGAAGACATCCATGATTTGCTCGAAGGCTTGCGGCTCGACGCGGATGAGGCCGGAGAATGGATGTTCCAAATCCGCGATGAGCAACAGGATGAGCGCGAGCGTGGCCGCGAGTCCTGCCGTCATCAAGATTTGCGCGAGGGTGTTTCGGGTTCCGAAAAAGTAGCTGAAGGCGACGGTGATAACGCTGCCGACCACAATCACCAACCACATCAACGAAGGCACCGACGAGCGACTGCTCAAGAGGCGCAGACGACGATTGTCTCCGAGGTCGTTCAAGCGTTCGAGCGATTGCGCGTACCATGCGCTCTCGCGTGCGTTGTGCGGCTCGAATCGGTGATAACCCTGCCAGAGATGATAGAACGCATCCCACGCTTCGGGACTCTGTTCGCGTTCGGCCATCTTCGCCCACTCCTTCTCAATCACAACCTTTGTATACGCACGAAGGTGCTCGCGCAGTTGTAGCTTGGTCTCTACGGGGAATGCTTCGGCATTGCGAAAGAGGTCGCCGAGCGAGTTGGCCTCCTGCTCGGCTCTGGTTTCGGCGTTGGTGTGCGACTCCCAACCCACGATGACGATGAAGGCCAGCAATACCGCATAGACCACACCCACCACCGCATAGATGAAGCCAGCCACTTCGTTGTGGCTCTCCAAGACCGACACCGATACGGAACGACGCACCAACAGCATTCCACCCACCGCCGCCAACACCGCCAACGCAACCACCACGCTGCCCCAGAGCCAGTCTGACATTTTTCCACAAGCCTTTCGTTTGAGTTTGAGGCGAGGCGGCACATCTTATTTCTTGCGCCGCCCCGTCAGCAAGAGATTTGCTGTCTGACCTTCAAGAAGTGGCACAAACGCACGCGTCGCTTCGGTCATATCGTCGGGTCGTATTGTCGGGCGCGGTTTCGTTGGAGTATATAATCAGACGGTTGACCTGAAGTGATGAAAGGCGTGTGCGGTATGAAAACTATCATTCGCGTGGTGTTGATATTGATGGGTGGGTGCGGCGCGCTGCTGATTCTGGAAGGCATCGTGATGATGATGGCGGGCGTGAGCGTCATGTTGCCGGGACTCGGACTCGTCGTGGGCGGCGCTTTCGTGTTGCTCGTCGGCATCGTCATGACCGCCGTCGCCGCCTACGGACTCGCGCGCCTCAAGCCTTTCCGTTGATTTTTTTAACCCGTCGAAACCAGCGATGTGATTTGACGACGATTCGATTCCTCCGACGACTTTTCAAATGACTACACTTCTCATTGCGGCTTTGGTCGCATGCTGTCTGCTGTCTCTCGCGGTGATTGCGTACATGGCGCGCGAACTGGCGAAAGCGCGTCGCGTCCTCGCGCCGGAAGACGCCGCGCGGCCTCTTGTCTCTGCTCTGGACAAGCAGCCCGCGCTCGAACAGAAAAACGTAGAGACAGCGAATCTCCGTGTCGAATCCGACGGCGACGACGCGGGCGCGCAGAGCATCGCTGTCGGGTCAGACGTGGCAAACGAAGAGACGGGTGCGGCGACCGAACACGTCGAGCAGAGCGCGGTTTATTCTTCTGTCGATGCGGCGTTGAACGTCGATTCATCGAGCGAGGTTTCCGAAAGTTCGACGAGCATCGTGTTCGGCAATGGTTCTGTGAGCGACGCTTCGGAGAATTCGTCGGTCGGCGTCGGGCTGGATGTCTACAGTCTCGCCGACGGCATGAATGATTTCTTTAGCATGAGCACGCATCCGACCGAGTTTCTGCGCCACGAAAATTTCATCAAGGGCGTCGAGATTCTTCAGGGCAGCGGATTCCCGCGCCACATGCTGCTCGCCCTGTATCAACAGGACTTCGGCGGGACATACACGATTCAGGCGTGCATGGCGCTCGAAGCCCTCGCGCGCCGCAAAGTTGCGGACGACGCCGTTAAACCGCTCCTCGACTTCATCAACATCGTCTACTACTACACGCGCTACTTCGCCCTGCGCGCGCTTCATGCGTGTGCCCGCGGCCCTGTGGTGGTCGAATTTCTGCTGCGCGCGGACAGCAGTTGGGCGGACGGCAATCCTCTGCGGTATCTGCGCGAGTTCGTCGCGTGGCGCGTGGAGAGCGGCGAGGTAATGACCTTCGGCGAACGCCTCGCAACGCTCACGGACGAGCAGGCCAACACGCTCTCGACCATTTTTGGCGAACTCAAAGACGTACTGCCGGAGACGCTTCAGTCCGAATTTCGCGACTGGCAGAAGGAGCGCGTCGATTTCGATTTCCTCAAAACGTTCGGTCGCATCTGGGAGCACGACGCGAGCGCGGTGGATGATGTCGTGCTGCTCGATGCAGTCATGCATAGCGTAGCGCAGTTGGAGACGGCGATGAGGAAGGAGCCGCCGCGTTCGGTGTTGCTGGTGGGTGAGCGCGGGGTCGGGAAGACGACGCTGTTGCGTCTGCTGGCGCAACGTCTACAGAAAGAGCGTTGGACGATTTTTGAAGCGACCGCCGCCGACGTGATGGCGGGGCAGCAGTACATCGGTCAATTGGAGGGGCGCGTGCAGTCGCTGGTGCGGCAGATTGGCGGCAAGCGCGTGCTGTGGGTTGTGCCGAATTTTCACGAACTCCTGTGGGCTGGCCGCCACACCCACAACCCGACGGGGCTGCTCGACTATCTCTTGCCGCACATCGAAAACGGGCAAGTCAAAATCGTCGGCGAAACCACTTCAGTCGCGTTTGAAAAACTCGTCCAGGTGAAGCCGCAACTGCGTACGGTGTTGGAGGCGTGCCGCGTCTTGCCGATGCCGGATGCCGAGACGTTGGAACTGGCGCGCGAGTGGGCGCGTCGTCGCGGCGAGTCGGGCGCAGATGCGCCGCGCATCAACGAGCAGACGCTTCAAGAGGCGTTCCAACTCGCCAAGCAATACCTCGCAGACAAGGCCGCGCCCGGCAATCTCTTGCAGTTTGTCGATTCGACGCATCGACGCCTCGTTACCGAACAGGGCGCGTCGCGCGGCGAGATTTCGCTTGACGATTTACTGGTCACGCTGTCGCAGTTGACTGGCTTGCCCGTCACGATGCTCGACGAACGCGCGGGGTTAGATTTGCGCGAGTTGCAGCAGTTCTTCCATGAACGCGTGCTCGGCCAGCCGGAAGCGGTGGATTGTCTGGTGGAACGCGTGGCGATGATTAAGGCGGGGCTAACTGACCCGACGCGCCCGCAGGGCGTCTTCCTCTTCGTCGGCCCGACGGGCACTGGCAAAACCGAAATCGCCAAGACGCTCGCGGAGTTTCTGTTCGGCTCGCCCGAACGCATGATTCGTCTCGACATGAGCGAGTTTCAAACCGCCGATTCGCTCGACCGCATTCTCGGCGAGACGAGCGAGACGGGCGACTCGACCGCGCTCGTCAACGCGATTCGCAAGCAGCCGTTTTCCGTCGTCCTGCTTGACGAATTCGAGAAGGCCAACGCGAGCGTCTGGGATTTGTTCTTGCAGGTCTTCGACGACGGGCGACTCACAGACCGTCGCGGCAACACGGCTGACTTTCGTCACTGTGTCGTCATCATGACATCCAATCTCGGGGCGACTCTGCCGCACGGCGTCGGGATAGGCTTCTCACAGGAACAGGCGGGATTTGCGCCCGCCAGCGTCGAACGCGCCGTGACGCGCGCCTTCCGACGCGAGTTCATCAATCGCATCGACCGCGTGGTTGTCTTCCGTCCTCTCGGTCGCAACGTGATGCGCGACCTCCTGCGTAAAGAGTTGAACGACGTGCTCAGGCGTCGCGGTCTTCGCACGCGTTCGTGGGCGGTCGAGTGGGACGAATCCGCGATTGATTTTCTCCTCCACAAAGGCTTCACGCCCGACCTCGGCGCGCGTCCTTTGAAACGCGCCATCGAGCGTTATCTCCTGTCGCCGCTCGCCATAACGATTGTCAATCACCAGTTTCCCGAAGGCGACCAATTTTTGTTCGTGCGTTCCAACAACGGCGAACAACTCGACGTGGCCTTCATCGACCCGGATGCGCCCGAACCGACCGACGGCGACGAAGCGACGCGCGATGCGTTGCGACGCGACACGGGCGCACACGAATCTTCCGCCGCTGCTGAAGCAGAAGCCGAAGCATTGCGGCTTGAGTCAATCGCACTCGACGCGAAGGGCACGCCCGCCGAAGTCGAGTTTCTCGAAGAGAGATTCCGTCGTCTCGAAACGCAGACGTGCGCGGACGAGTGGCGCGGGCGTAAAGCCGATGCGTTCACGGAGATTGCCGCGCCGGATTTTTGGGAATCGCCACAGCGTTTCTCCGTGCTCGGCACAGCCGAATACATGGATAGAATCGAAACCGGACTCGACACGGCGGGTTCGCTTCTCAATCGTCTGACAGGCTCGCGCTCCGCACGCGAACCGCGCAAACATTTTCCGCGCGACCTCGTTGCGCGTCTCGCCGAACAACTCTATCTCATCGACTCGGCCTGCGCGGGACTCGCAAACGGTCAACCGCGCGACGCCTTCGTCGTCGTCCGTGCCACACGCGACGCGCACACAGACGCCTCCGCGAGCGACGAATTCGCCGCGCGCATCGCGCGTATGTACAGGCAATGGGCGCAGAAGCGTCGGATGAGTTTTGAAGTGCTCACGGAGACGGGCGGCAGCGGCGACGCGGCGAATCCTTATCAAATGCTTCTGGCCGTCTCCGGTTTTGCCGCCTACACGATTCTCGAAGCCGAGACCGGCTTGCACGTTCTCGAAATGCCGCAGGACGAAAAAGCCTTTGGGCGCGCGCGCGTGCAAGTGCACGTCGTCGCGCAACCTGACGAACCTCCGTCGGGTCACACTCCGGCGGCGTTTCGCATGCAAGCCACGCGCGCCTTCTCCACAGCCGCCGCTGACGGCAACCACACCGCCCAACTCACAACAATCGTCCGTCGCTACCGCGAAGAACCCTCCCCGCTCGTCCGCGACCGCGTTCGCGGCTGGCGCACAGGCAAACTCGAACGCGTCCTCGACGGCGATTTCGACCTGATGTAACGCCCAAAGATTTAAGCGGAAACGGGAAGCGGTAAACGGGTAAAGGGTGAAGACAAATCACCTTTTCCCCGTTTCCCCTTTGAGTCTTCGCTTGTTTTGTTTTCTATTTTGCCAGCCGGACACTCGCGAGGATGCGTTCAAAGGCGGGTTGATACGCGCCGAACTCATCTTCGGGAGCCATCGTGATGAGATAGAAGAGACGCCCGTCGGCGGTGGCGGTTGTGTAGACGACATCAATTTCGACGACACCTGTCACGGGCGACGGCCCTGCGAGCACGGTGGCGAAACCTGTACGACCGCCGAAGTCGATGCGCTGCGTGGGACGTTGGATGCGAAAGTCTGGATTGACTTTGATTTGCTGTTGGATGAAAGCGTTGTTGGCGGCTTCGAGGTCGCTCTGTCCATCGAGGGGGATTGCGCCGATGAAGATGCCGTGTGTGGCGTAGACGGCATCGTCGCGTTGCCCGTATGCGCCTTTGGGAGCAAAGATGAGATTGGTTTCGTCTTGATTGGAAGCGAGGCCGTCCCAGTTGTCTGGATACTGGAAGGCGAATGAGCCGTCGCGCGTTTGATACTCGCTGAGTGAAGACGAGGGTGGCTGCGGTCGTGTCGCCGCTTCGTTGTTGTTGGGGTCGCGCGGCCCGACGCGCTCAGGCTCGCCCGACGAAGTGAGCGATGCTCCCGTCAGACGACCCTTCACCTGCTTGAAGTCTTCCGTGTTGCGTGTCGCGTTCTGCTTCACCGGAAGCGACGCAATCACGCCGTTAATCGCGGCGACGCGATTGCCGGGATTTGGATGGTCGCTCAAAAATTCGGGGCCGCGTTGCCCGCCTTGTTCTTCAAGCGTCTTGAAGAAACTCGCCATGTCGCGCGGGTCGTAACCGGCTTCAGCCATGATGCGTGCGCCTTCGAGGTCGGCCTGCGTCTCGGCGGTGCGACCGAACTTGAGAAAGACGACGTTTGCGCCCGCGCCGCCGATAGCCTGCACCACTTGCCCCACATCTGTGTTGCCCGCAATCGAACCAATCAAACCCAAGCCCGCTTTAGCGATGTAAGCCTTCGATGCCTGATTCGTGCCGTGCCGGAGCGCGACGTGTGTGATTTCGTGTGCGATGACACCCGCCAGTTCGCCTTCATTCTTGGCGGCGGCAATCGTTCCGGCGTTGACGAAGATGAAGCCGCCCGGCAACGCAAACGCGTTGATTTCCTTCGTGGCGACGACGTTGAACTGATACGGGAATTTTTCGCCGGACGCTTGTGCGGCGAGTTTCGCGCCGAGTTGGCGCACGTAGTTGACGGTGCGTTCGTCGCGCATGATGGGAACCTGCTGCGCGATTTGCTGCGCCGACTGCTTGCCGAGTTCGACATCCTGTTCGGGACTGAAAAGATTGAAGCCCGGTCGGAAATGAGGCGCAGGCCGCGCGCCGCCGCGCACTTTGCCGCCGCCTCCGCCCGGCAGCAAACCACTACAAGCCAACTGCCCCAACACAAAAGCGGTCGCCAACAGCATTCGCGCCGAAGCCGCGACATCCCTTTTTCGTCTCCACATAAGCAGGCTCTTTCTGACCGTCGCATCAACCGAACCGGAAGCGTGCGCGACGCGCACACACGGCTTCCGTCGAAGAAGACTCGCAGCGTCGCAATCCTTGTCCCTCAGTTTTTCTTAAACTACCCCGAATCTTAAAACATTCGTTTTCGTTTCGCTACTTAACACTCGCGACAAAAAAGTAAGCAGTAAACAGTCAAAACATTCAATTGTCTTGACTGTTTACTGCTTACCGCTTACTGCTTACTGCTTACTTTTAACTGCCCACTGTCTATCTCTGCGGTTCGGTCGTTTGAACGTAGGGGTTCAAGATTCTCGTACCGGCTGCTTCGCGTGTCTTCTGCAAGGCTTCCGCCATCTTCAACTGCTGCTCGCGATAAGCTTCGCGCAGCATCGTTTCATTCAGCTGCACCGCGCGCCACGCCTCCGCGCGCGACCAGTTCCATGTGCGCCAGTCGGTCTCGGCGGGCAACGACCAATCATCGAGCATGCGCGACGCCACCGCGCCGCGTTCGTCTAAGCTCATCTCCGGCATCGCTTCAATCAGAGAGGGCACGGCGTCCGCGCTCAGGCTGGAAGCATACGTCGCATCGAAGACGCGCCCGTGTTTCACCAGAGCGGCGTTTGTCTGCACGATGAAGCGGTCGGGACTCAGGACGTGCAACAGCCCGACAACGCATAAACCTGCCGCTAACGCGCCGCACGCGAAACGCTCACGACGCCCGCGCAACACCGTCGCCGCGAACCACATGAAGACCAGCCCCAACCACGCCATGAAGGCCGTCGTGTAGAGACGCAATTCCGTCATGCCGTATTCGCTCTGGTAGAGTCGCATGCGCCTGACCGCCGAAAGCATGATGACGAACAGGAGCACTACTTGCACGCCTGCCAGCACGCGAAAGATGCGTTCGTGCGCCGCCGTCTCTTTACGCAGGAGCCAGTGTGCGCCGAGCAAAAGCGGCAAGACCAACGCCGCCACCCATACCAACTCGAAGAAGCCGCGCCGCGCATACTCCGCGTACGTCAAGCCCGTCGATGAGACGACCCACTCCGCGCCGCCGAAGAAGTAGCGAATTTGCACGACGACGAATGAGATGAACAGGAGATTGACCAGACCAAGCACGACGCCAATCTCGACAATGCCGAGCGAAAACACTTGTGGCGCACTCCCATGTCGTGCGCTATTTTCATCAAACGTTGACACACGCCGCCCATCCACTCCTGCGTCGCACTGCTTCTCGCCCTGCGCGCTTGCGTCGTTTGCGGCGGCATCTGTCGTCGCCGTTGTCGTCTGCGACGTGGCGGTGTTTGTTGTCGTTGTTGTCGTGTGCGTCATTGCCGTCGTGTTCGGCATCACTCTGTTGATTCCAGCCGTCAGGCCGAGTGCTTCGAGCAAGGTCTGTCGATAGCGTGCGAGCGTGTGTAAGGTTTGTCGATGGCGTGCGAGCGTGGGTGGTGCGCCGAACAGCATCCCGCGCAGAAAGCCTCCGGTGAGTCCGGCGAACAAGAGCGCGAGCAAGATGTGTGTGGCGAGAGTCTCGGTATCCAGGCCGAAAGTCTGACGCACGATGCCCTCGAAGATGGCGTCAGCCGCCATGAACAACGCGCCGAAGACGAACAGCAACGGCACGGCGATGAGCATCCCGCGCGCCACCGCCCACACGTGCCTCGTCCAACCCGTGCGCGGAAGTTCCTTCCAAGCGATGTCCGACGTGAGCAACGGAAAGATGCCGAAGACCGCGTTGAACGCGGCGGCCAACGCACCCGCCGCATACTCCGTCAGACCCGCGAGACGCACGCTCCCGCCGCGCGCCCTGAAAGATGCCAGCGACAGCAAGAGCAGTATCGACAGTGCATCGAGCAAACGCAGCGTCAGCGAATCGCGCCACGCAAATGCCGCTGCGAACAGCAACACCGAAGGCAGAATCCAATCTCCTTCGCCACTGACGAGCGAGATGCGCCTGCGACGCGCCAACGCCCACGATGCCACGACCAGCGTCGCCGTCCACAGAAAAACGTTCAAGCCCCACGGCGTCGCGCGCAACAGCGCGTCGCCCAGAAGACCCAACAACAACGCCGCTTCCAACACGCCCAGTCCTAATTTTGTTCTCTCTCTCATCACCGCTCCTATCACTCCGCTTGCCTCAGCGACCATCTTTTCTCCCTCCACAATCCCTCTCAAACAACTTCCCGCCCTCGCCTCGCGCACCTGCGTTCACACGCCTTCAGATTTGAAACCCGGTCTTTTTGTGCAGAAAACTATTCTCATGACCGATGATGAAATGCGTGACTATTTCGCCCTCGTTGATTAAGAGTCGCGGATTTTTGACATCGGGCGGCAAGTCGAAAACGAGTTCGGTCGTGTACGCCTCGCCCGGTCTGAGCGGCGTCGTCAGTGGCTTGCCCGCGCCGTCCGGCGACTGTTCCAAAGCCCTCTGCCCCTCCAACGAAGGTTCAAACCGCCGTCCGTCTTCGGCGAAGACGCGCGCGACGCGACTGTTCGGCGTGAGAGGTTGATTGGCGCGTCGCGGCGAGGTGGTCTGCTCGTCAAAACGCGTCTTCAAGGTCACGACGTGAAACATTCCATTCGCCGTCACTTGTTGCGCGCCTGCACCGAGCGTCTTAGTTTGCCTGACGTGCAGAACCGAATAGGCCAGATGACAGTCAATCTCACAAAAATATTTCTCCTCGCCCCGCGCCAACACCTGTTCGCTGCTCGACAACGAAAACGCTACTACCAAAACCGCATACAACGCCGCGCCCGCCACGCTCATCGCCAAAATTCTCTTCGCGCGTTCGCGCCTTTTGGTTTTGAGCGCGTGCAAGATAATTAGCCCCGCGACAAACAGGCAAAAGCCTGTCCCCAAAAATCCCAACACGCCCAACGCCGCTTCCAAATTAACGTTCGTGTACATGATTTTGCTCCCGCGCAAAAAATCTTCAAGAATGCGTCAAAGAAACCAACGCCGCGAACACAAACAACGCGACACCGGCAAACACCGTCGCCCAACAAGCGACAATGCGGCGTCCGTCTTCCACGCGCGTCTGCCCCGCCGCCTTGACTCCCAGAAACACCGCCAGCAACGGACATCCCAACGCCGCCAACATCTGCAACGCATCCGGCATGCTCTCGATGATGCCCTCCAACGGTCGCACGCCCGCCAACGCCAGAAAAATCCCCGACCAGAACAACGCCGGAACCAACAGCAGAACAAACTTCAAATGACCCAGACGCGGCGCGACGGCGACGCGCAGACGCATACCCGCCGCGTCTCTGCTCTGATTCATCATTTCCCTCTCCCCTCAACGAAAGCAGTTGGCAGTAACCACGATGGCAACCTGCAATTCCGTTTCCTCGCTTTTAGCAAAGCCCTTTGCAACATAAAGCAGCAATCCAAAAAAATTTGAGCCGTCCGATTTTTAACGTGTGCGCGTCTGTCGAATAATCGACTCCATGTGGTCGAGGTAGCGTTCGAGCGCGCGGCGTCCGGCGACGCTCAGACGGTATTCGGTCTTTGGCGTCCGCCCGTCGAAATACTTGTTGCAAGTGACGTATTCCGCCTCTTCGAGTTTGCGCGCATGAACGCTGAGATTGCCGTCCGTCGTCTTCAATAACTCCTTGAGGTCGTTGAAGGTGAGCGATTCGTTGACGGCGAGCGCGCTCACAATCGCCAGTCGCATCCGTTCATGGATGAGCCTGTCTAATTCGGCGGGCGTCGTATCGGTCGAGCGCGCGACATGACCCGTCGCCCCGTCGCTGCTACTACTGCTTCCGCCGCGCACGCCGCGCAAAGTCGCACGCGTCTCATCGCGCCCTTTTCGCCCGCCGCTCTCCTTCTTCAATGCATTGCTGTGTTTAGCCACCGTACCTCCTTGCGATGTGCCAGCCGAAAACGATGTGGAGTCCACCGAAACCGACCGCCATCCAGATGTTGCCCCACGCCGCCGGACTAAACAGCGCCGCCGTCCCGACCAACATAAAACACAAGCCCATGACCGGAACCGGCCTCACCGAAAACGCGCCGCCTGCGACCACGCCCGCGCCATACAACAACAACCAGACGCCCGGCAGCAACTCCGTCAGCCCGGCTCTGTATAGCACCACTGTCAACAACGCTCCGACGAACATCGAAGGCGAAAAGTTAATCGCCAACTTTCTTCCGGGCTGCGACAAAAGCGGCGTCTCCGCCGCACGCGCCTTGCGATACATCGCCGCTCCTGCGATGACCGACGACACGACCGCCTCGACCAACCACGTCAACAGCCACGCTCTCTCGGTCGTCTGCGCGGCTCCAACCACTGCCGCTGCAATTGCCGTCAAGCCAATCGCCAACTGTCCCCAACCCGGCACCGCCGTGAACGACGACGCGCGTTCCATCGTCTCGCGGATAAAGCGCAGATTGTCCATCGCACGGTCGTGCAAGGCGGGTGGTTCATCTTCGACGGGTCGTTTGCGAACTGTTCCGAGGACAGCCATAAACCGCACAATACTCCCGTCTCTGATTTCTGTCAAGTACTTTATGATGCAAAGGCGCGTGGCTAAACGCGTGTCTCTTTCGCTTGAGAATCCCGAATTTTGGACGCTGAAACGTCAAAAATTCGTGGGGCAAAGTTCTCAGAGGCGCGTCGATTTGTTAGTATAGTTCGACGATTCGTTCCTCCGAATAATTGTTTTGCGGCGACCATCTTCGGGGCGGCTCGCGAGTTTGACGAGCGGCGGTGGCGTAGCATGCGCGGGAGAGACGGATTGACCAAGCGATGCTTGTTTCATGCGGGATTGATTTTTGTCGGGAATAGATAGGTTAAGGAGACGAGAAGAAGTGCAAGAGCAGTTACCGTCAGGAGTGGAATTCATAGCTGAGGACGATGGCATTAGCGAGTATCGTCTGACGAATGGGATGAAGTTGTTGTTGGTGGAGAACAGGGTTGCGCCCGTGGCGACATTTTGCGTGCTCTACAAGGTCGGGTCGCGCAACGAGGCCGTGGGGTACACGGGTTCGACGCACCTGCTCGAACACATGATGTTTAAGGGCACCCCCGCTTTCAACAAGGAGAAGAACACGCAGATTGCCGCGACGCTTCAAAAAATCGGCGCGGATTTCAACGCGACGACGTGGTACGACCGTACGAACTACTACGAGACCGTGCCCTCTGACCAACTCGAACTCGCCATCCGTCTCGAAGCCGACCGGATGCGTAACTCTTTTATCGCTGACGCCGACCGTCAATCCGAGATGACGGTGGTGCGTAACGAACTTGAGCGCGGGCAGAACGAGCCGATGCTGGTGCTGGACGAAGCGGTCTATGCGACGGCCTTTCGTGAGCATCCTTATCATCATCCGACGATTGGTTGGCGGGCTGACGTGGAGAACGTGCCGACGGCGCGGCTCAAGGCTTTCTACGACACCTTCTATCATCCGAACAATACGACGGCGATTGTGGTCGGCGATTTTGAACGCGCCGCCGCGCTCGAACTCGTCCAAAAATATTTCGGCTCGTATCCAGAGACGCGCGAACCGATACCGGAAGTTTATACGGACGAACCGCCGCAGCAGGGCGAGCGTCGTTTGGTAGTGCGACGCGCGGGCGAACTCGCGCTCGTCCAGATTGCTTTTCACACTCCGGCGGTGCTCGGTCAGACGACCGTGCTGTCGAACGAAGAACTGGCGCGTCGCGCCGAAGCGCCGCCCGCAGAGAACGACATTTACGCGCTCGTCGTCCTATCGGCGGCGATGTCGAACGGTGTCACCAGTCGTCTCTATCAGGCGTTGGTGGAGCGTGAGTTGGCGGTGAGCGTCAACACGCATGCAGACCAGTTTCGTGACCCCGGCCTTTTCAACATCTACGTCACGGTGAGTCCGGGCACGGAGGCGTCGGCGGTTGAAGCGGTGGTGTTGGCGGAGTTGCAGGAGGTGGCCGACGCGGGTTTGAGCGAGGCGGAGGTGGAGAAAGCCAGGCAGCAAATCGTCGCGGAGGTGGCCTACAACCGCGATGGCACGTTCAATATCGCGTCGCAGATTTCAGAAGCGGAAGCGGTCGCAGACTGGCGTTTTTATAAGGATTATGCGGCAAATATCGCCAAAGTCGTGCCGGAAGATGTGCGTCGTGTGGCCGGAAAATATTTCATGGAAGACAATCGCACCGTCGGCCACTTCATCCCTAAGCAGACGACGCCCGCAGAGAACGGCAGCAACTCGAACGGCTCAAACGGCGTCGCCCAACTGCGCGACGCAGCAGGCGTGACGCCGCCGCGCACCGTCAGACAGGCGAGTGATGCGCTCAAACTCAAAGCGTCGAGTGTGCCGCATGGATGGAAGTTTTATCGCGACCCGGAGGGCAACGAAGTGTCGGATGCGGACGAGCCTGACGTGAACAAGATGATGTTCGGCACGGGAGTAAGCGTCGAGGAGGTTGACACGACGACGGGCACGCAACAGGGACAGACAGACACTCCGGCGCAACAGCAGACGCAAGAGGGCGGGAGCACGACGCCGCAACAGTCGAGAGCGGAGCGGGGCATCAGCCCGCGCGGCGATAAATCGTCGGATGCAGCGGAGGCCAACACGCCCGCCAGCGTCGGTCGCAGCAGTTTCGCGTCGCGCGTCGCGCGTACCGAACTTGCTAACGGCGCGGTCTTGCTCGTACTCGAAAACGCTGCGACTCCGACCGTTTCCGTTCGCGGAAGTTTGCGCGCGGGCTCATATTTTGAGCCGCGCGATAAGCCGGGGTTGGCGCGCATCACCGCCGAGATGCTCGAACGCGGAACACGTCGGCGCAGCAAACTTGAGATTGCCGGTGCGCTCGAATCCGTCGGCGCGGAGATTGATTTCGCGGCTGACACTTTCGCCGTCAATATACGCGGTCGGTCGCTCTCGAAGGATTTCCCGCGTCTCATCGAGACGTTGGCGGAATGTTTGCGCGAGCCTTCGTTTCCCGCAGAAGAGTTGGAGAAACTGAAGCAACAGACGGTGGCCGCGATTCAGGAACAACAGTCCAGCACAAGTTTTCGCGCCTACGAACGCCTGACGCAGACCATCTTCGACGAAGCGAATCCCTTCTATCGACATTCCGGCGAACAACTCGTCCGCAGCATCACGTCGATTACCGTCGCAGATGTCGAGCGTTTCTACAACGAGCGTTACGGCGGACGCTCGCTGATTCTCTCCGTGTCGGGCGATACGAAAGCGGCTCAGGTGGCTGAGCAGTTCGGCGCGGCGTTCGGCGCGTTCGAGGGGCCGGAGAGTGTGGAGATAACGGTCAACGACCCGCCGCCGCAGAGCGAGACGCGACGCGAGTTTGTGCTTTTGAAAGACAAGGCCAACGTAGATATCATGCTCGGCTCAGCCGCTCCGCTCAGGCGCGATGCGAAGGATTACTACGCCGCCTCCATCGCCAACAGCGCGCTCGGCGAATCCACGCTCTCCTCGCGTCTCGGCTTGCAGGTGCGCGACGTGGAAGGGTTGACCTACGGCATCGGTTCGCGTTTCCGCGCGCCGAGTTTGGCGGCAGGACCGTGGTACATCGCCGTCTCCGTCAATCCGCAAAACGTCGAGAAGGCGGTCGGCTCGGCTCTCAACGTCTTGCGCGATTACGTGGCGAACGGCATTCGTCCAGATGAACTGGCGGACGAGAAATCGTCGGCCATCGGCTCCTTCAAAGTTTCGCTTTCGACCAACGCGGGACTCGCCGAAGCTTTATGGAACGCGGAATTTTATCGTCTCGGCACGGACTACATTGACCGCTTCCCACAACTCATTCAAGCCGTCACGGTCGAGGAAGTAAACGACGCGATTCGCAAGTATTTTCGTCCAGACCACCTCACCGTCATCATCGCAGGTGACGCCCAACCAGCCATCCCGACCGCCGCGACGACGATGTGAAACCCTGCCACTCTCGGCGCGTTTACGCGGCGCGCGTTAGAAAAAGAATCAAGCAGGGAGAGGCAGAAAAGCCACATGGAATCACCAGTGATTCCATGTGGCTTTTCTGTTTTGGTGACGGCGTCGCAGATGAAGAAACTGCGACGGTCGATGCCTTAGCTTGGGCCGAATCGTGAACGATATTCGGCGGAGGTGATAAAGGCTTTGACCATTTCGGCGGCAACGAAGTCGCCGTTGAACTGGTTGAGCTTGTTGAGCCAGAAGTTATAGCCCGCGAGGCTGTTATCGGGTGGGTCGTCCGGGTTGCGTCGGAGATAGCCGAAATACTGCATGAGGACGAAGGCCGCGTTGAACTCTCTCTGCTTGATTTCCTCTGCTTCGGCCACTTTGCGGAGCACGGTGGCGCGCGTCTCCGTGTGGTCGTTCAAGCCCGCCACCAGCGAATCGCGGAAGGCGGTGGCCGCCGGGATGTTGCCGCGAATTTCGCCGCCGGGGAATTGCGTGGAGTGGAAGTTGACGTAGGCGCGTCCTTCGCGGAGGTTCGCCAACTGCGCGGCCAGCGTCGTGTTATTGCCTTCGGGCGCGTCCCACTTGCCACTTACCGTGCCGCCGACGCCGGAGGTGAACGGCCTGACCACCTGGTCGTTAGGATTGTTGTCGTTGAAGGGATTACCGAGGAAGCCCCAGACGACGGGGCCGTTGGTCGTCGGCGTGACGGCTGCTCCCGCATGAATATGCGCGTTGAGCAGATTGTCGTTGGCTTCGTTGGGCGACTGCGAGCCTGTGAAGTCCATGTTGTTGACGATGGCGCTAAAGGTCATGGCCGTCTGCGCCTCGTTGAATTGGAGCCGCGCCGTGCCGAAGGAGGCGGGTCTTGCACCGCCGTTGGAGGACGTGGGATTGGCAGGCGGATTTTCCTGCGCGTTAGTCATGTTGACGATGAAGAGTCGCACCTGACTGGGCGACAATCCGGCGGACGCAAGGAGGTTGTCAACGTACTGTTGATTGGTCAGCGTGGACGGATACTTCGAGACGAATTCGGGGCGCGTGATGAAGGTCTCGAAGAAGTCTTGCTTGTTGGCTTCCAACCGCGCCTGCCAGTCGCCTTCGCCGACCACTACGTCTCTGCTGATGGCGTGCGTGTCGCGCATGAAGGGCGCGTATCGCGGCAAGGTTCCGAAGGCCGCTTTGTGCGTGAGATAGACGAGGAAGCCCGTCTGTTGAAATTCAATCGAGAGGAAGAAGGCCGCAGAGGTGTTTATCTTCCTCGTTTCGCGGCAGAACGTGTTGGTGCCGCAGGAGGTGATTTGGTTTGTCCAGAAGGCGAGTCCGGCGGCGTCGGGTTCGCGGTTGAGGAAGTCTAGATAGTGCTGGCGCACGAAGAACTGCGCGTCGGCAGCGTCGAGCGGATTGGAAGTGGGCGCGGTGGTGTCGTTATCGACAATCTCCACTTCGGCCTTGTCGGGGCTGCCGAGGCCGACGCCCGTGCCCGTCGGGTTGCTGAGCGCGAGGTAAATGTGCTCGCCGCTCTCGCCGTTGAAGTTGTCGTCAATGAGAAAGACTTTGAAGGTCTTGCTGGTTTCGCCGGGGGCGAAGTGGAGCGTGCCGAGCGCGATTTCGTAATCGGACTTTTGAGAGGCGCTGCCGGGAGCGTCGAAGGTGCCGTAGTTGACGGTGGCCGCGCCGGACACGTCGCCCAAGCGCGTGACGGTGACGTTGATGCTGCCGCCCTCGCCGATGCTGAATTCGTCGCCCGCAAACTGGATGAGCGATGTGGCCGACGAGGTGGTCGGACGCAGCGAACCAAAGAGGCCGTGGGTTTCGTGTGCGAGTCCGGCGGTAAAATAGAGTGCGTTGGGGTCGCCGCCATTGCCGCCGTTGCCGAAGGTCAGTGCCCAGAGAAAATCGTTCTCGATGGGCGTGCCGTCTTCGCCCTCTAACGCGCCGAGGAATGCGCCGGTGCTCGGGTTGAAGGCGTTGATGCGCCCGTCGTCCTCGAAATTGCCGACGAGCAAGGCGTTAGCGAAGATGCCGAAACTGGCGGGCGCAATCGTCATGCCCCACGGCGAACTGAGCGGGCTGCCCGGACCGTTGGTGACGAGGCGACCGAGGAAGTTGCCGTTGAAGTCGAAGGTGCTGATGATGCCGTTGCCCGCGCCCGGAATATCGAGTCCGGTCATGGGGTTAATTTTGGCGTAAGCGACGTAGAGTTTGCCGCCGAGGGCTTGAATGTTGAAGGGCGAATAATCGGAGGGGAGCGCGGGGTCTGTGAAGTTGCCGGGGAGCGCGAGTTGGACGAAGTTCGAGGCGAAAACGTCGATACGTCGCTGGCTCACGTTGGCGGCATAGAGAAAGTTGTGCTGACCGTTATTGCCGATGGCGAGTCCGGTGTAGACCGCTCCGTCCTTGTGCGCCACGATGACGCCAGTCCGCGAACCCGCCGTCGGGACGTTCGGGTTCCAGGCCACGATGTTTCCCGTAATCGAAGAGAAGATGAAACGCGCCGGGCCGCTCGCCGCGCCGACGGCGAAAGCGAAATCGTTGGTCGTGTTGGCGACCGTGCCCGTGGGCAGCCCGCCGGGGATGTCGATGGAGGGGAGGCCGGGATTGATGGTGAGCGGGCTACCGCCCACGTCGCCGCGATAGAGCGTGGACGTGTTCGAACCGGCGTTGGCGACCCAGAAGGGACTCGTCGCCGTCAGAGAGATGCCCCATGGATTGACGAGCAGTTTGTCTTCGATGAGCGCGAGGCCAGCCACGTCGGAGACGAGATTGGTCTGACGGTAAGCCGCGCCCGGCGCGATGACGGGTATCTGCTGCTGCTGCACATCCTGCAAGGCGCGTGCGGAGGTGGTGGTTGGGAGGTTGAAAGGGAAGATGGCCGTCAGGCAGACCAGCATCAATCCCGTGAGTTTGCGCGCATGATGTCTGTTGAAACGCAGATGACGCATGTGGAATTCTCCTGTTTGTGAAGCGGGTGATTCTTCGATTCGCGTCGCACGGCGCTCGGACGCAAAAACTAGAGAGACGCGCGCGGCGACGTTGGAATACTAATTTTCATGAGACAAGCGACGAAAACCCTGCTTGGCGGGGAGACGATTTTTCTGAACACTTCCGAACGAAGGTCAGCAATCAAAAACCGAACTGCCGGAACCGAGACGCTGACGTTCAAAAGTCGAGAGGCTCTATCGACACCGAGAGCGCACGGCGAGGACGCTCTTTCAGCAGTTTCTTCAGGAGACGCGCACGGAATTTATGCCCGCCGGAGCAACGCTGTCAAGAACTTTGCCCGACCTTACAGGCGACGTTCGCGGGGCGCGGCGGATGTGGTTTGTTCAAACAGACGAAACTCGTCGGCGACGTTATTGCATTTCCGCGATGATGGCATCGGCAAACTCGGTCGTCTTGGCCTTGCCGCCGATGTCGCCCGTACGGACTTCGCCTTGCTCGAAGACCCTGAGCATCGCTTTTTCAATGCGTTCGGCGGCGTCGCGTTCGTCGATGTAGCGCAGCATGAGGATGCCGGATTGCAGGAGCGCGGTCGGGTTGGCGATGCCCTGTCCGGCGATGTCGGGCGCGCTTCCGTGCACGGCTTCAAAGACCGCGCCCTGCTCGCCGATGTTTGCACCCGGAACGAGTCCGAGGCCGCCGATGAGACCCGCGCATAAATCCGAAACGATGTCGCCGTAGAGATTTTCGAGCAGCATGATGTCGAATTGTTCGGGACGCATGACGAGTTGCATGCAGGCGTTATCGACAATCTTGTCGTCGGCTTCGATTTCGGGAAAGCCTTCGGCCACTTTGCGAAAGCAATCGAGAAAGAGTCCGTCGGACAATTTCATGATGTTGGCCTTGTGCACGGCAGTCACTTTCTTGCGACCCTCACGACGCGCAAACTCGAAGGCGTAGCGCGCGATGCGCGTCGAAGCCTTCTCCGTGATGATTTTAATGCTCTCGACGACGCCGGGAACCACCACATGTTCGATGCCGGAATAGAGGTCTTCCGTGTTTTCGCGCACGACGACGAGGTCAAGTTCCGGATAGCGCGAAGGCACGTTCGGGAGCGCGCGCACGGGGCGGAGGTTGGCATACAAATCCAACGCTTTACGCAGGCCGACATTGACCGACGTGAAGCCTTTGCCGACGGGCGTCGTAATCGGCCCCTTCAAGGCGACGCGGTTGCGCTTGATGGATTCGAGGAGGTCTTCGGGCAGCGTCGTGCCGTACTTTTCGAGCGCCTGCGCGCCCGCATAATGCGTCTCCCAATGCACATCGACGCCCGTCGCCTCGATGATGCGAACCACCGCCGAAGTGACTTCGGGGCCGATGCCGTCGCCCGGTATGAGTGTGATAGTATGTGCCATAAGTTTAGAATTCAGGAGCCAGAATTCAGAATTCAGAATAGCGAAGACAAAATCGAGAAGACAGAAGACCAAACGGAAACGCCGCTGCTCGAAGCAGTTTTGTTTTCATGCCGGCTCCTGAATTCTGAATTCTGACTTCTTGAATTGAAATCATACCAGTAGTTTCAATAATGCGAAACGAAGAATTGTCGGGTCGGAAAACGACGGACGTGCTCGTCGTCGGCGGAGGTGTGATTGGCTTGGGCGTGGCGCGCGAACTCGGACGACGCGGTTTGAGCGTCGCACTCGTCGAGCGCGGGCGTGTGGGCGCGGAGGCGTCTGATGCTGCCGCAGGGATGCTCGCGCCGCAGTCGGAGGCCAACCGCGACGACGAGTTTTTTCGTCTGCAATGCGCGAGCCGCGACATGTATCCGTCGTTTGCCGCCGCGCTTGCGGAGGAATCCGGCATCGATGTGGAACTCGACCGGACGGGCACGCTCTACGTCGCTTTGACGGCGCATGATGAAACGGAATTGGAGAAACGTCATGCGTGGCAGACGCGTGCGGGGTTCGCGGTCGAACGTTTGACGAATGCGGAGGCGCGTCTGTTGGAGCCACACGTTTCGCCGGAGGTGCGGTTGGCGCTCAGGTTTCCGTCGGACTGGCAGGTGGAAAATCGTCGGCTCGTCGCGGCGCTCAAGGCAAGCGTCGGAGACTGCGGCGTGCGGACGTTTGCGGATACAGAAGTGACGGGCGTGTGCGTTGCGCGTGGGCGCGTGGCGGGTGTGGAGACGACGCGCGGATTCTTCGCGGCGGGCACGGTCGTCGTCGCGGCGGGCGCGTGGAGTTCGTCGATTCCGTTTGCGCCGTCGTCTGATTCGCCTTTCTCGTCTTCTGATTTCGCTTCTTCGTCACCCGACGACGGACACGCGGAGCATCCACGCATCGAACCCGTGCGCGGGCAGATGCTTTGCTACGAGTCGCGGCCTCCACTGGTGCGTCACGTCGTCTACAGCCCGCGCGGTTATATCGTGCCGCGACGCGACGGTCGGCTGCTCGCGGGTTCAACGACCGAGAGCGTGGGCTTCCAAAAGACTTTGACGACGGAGGGCACGCAGGCGATTGCGTCGGCGGCGCACGAGATTGCTCCGGCGGTGGGTGGGTTGCGACTCAAGGATGCGTGGGCGGGTCTGCGTCCATGCGCGGCGGACGAGTGGCCTGTCATCGGCGCGTCCGAGGCGGTCGGCGGTCTCGTCTACGCCACGGCTCACTATCGCAACGGAATCCTCCTCGCGCCGTTGACGGCAGAGGTCGTTGCCGAAATAATCATCAATGGCACGCCGCGCGGCTCCGCGCACATGCTCGAAGCCTTCTCTCCCGAACGCTTCCGCCGCATAGAGAAGGCGGTCGGTTCTCATCAGAAGTAGCGTGTCGATAAATCAAACTCATTGGATTTTTTTGGCGGTTCTCATGAACAAAAGATTTCGGATGAAAAATTTCTGCGCCCACATTCTCGTCATCGTCTGCGCGTGCACATGCGTCGCGGCGTTTCTTCCGGTCGCACAGTTTGAGACGTACGCACAGGCGCGTCCGCAGAGATTGAACGGCGACGGTTCTCTCGGACAGGGAAACATCAACAGCGCGGCGGCGTTACATGAGGAGGCCGCGCAGTACGCGAATAAGAAGTTTGACGAGTTTGCGAGCAAGCGTGTGCCGTACGATCAGCAACTGGCGAATAAAATCTTGCAGGAGCAACGCGACCTCGCCCTCCGCAACGCAGCGACGCTCGCCGCACGCGGCCCACTCAAGGGCACAGACATCTTTTATCTCGGCAAGCTCTACGCAATCGCGGGGAAACACGAAGGCGCGGTCGAAGCGATGCGGCGTTTCATCGCCGAAGTGAGCGGCGGCAACAACGTTGGCAATGTTGGCGGTAATGTTGGCGGTAACGCGTCGGTCGAAAATTTGCAGGATGCGCGGCGCGTGTTGATTGTCGAAGCCGTGCAGTTGAACTTGCGCGACGAAGCGGAGAAGATGCTTGAAGAATACGTGCGCGCCGTGCCGCCGAAAGCCCAAGACCGTTTCCTTCTGGAAAATATGCTGGCGGGCGCGTTTTATAAGATGGCGCAATTTGAACGCGCCGCGCCGCACGCGCTCGAAGCATTCAAGGCCATCAAACTCGCACAGGAAAAAACGGACGAACCGCGCCGCCGCGACGAACTACTGTTCAACGCCGCAAACCTTCTCGCAGACATCTACACCAAATCGAAACGACGCGACGAAGCCATCGCCACCTTGCAAGAACTGCGACGGCTCGGACTCTCGTACCCGTCCGCATACCTCTACTCGAAGGCGGCCAGCCTGCTTGAGCGACACGGCCCAATCGTCAGCAGTGTGCCGTCCGCGACCGAGGCTGCTGCGATGACGGCGACGACGGCGGTCGCGCCCGATTTGGTCGTCGCCGAATGGATTGACCAGCAAGCCTTGAAGCTTTCGGACTTGCGTGGTCGCATCGTGCTGCTCGATTTCTGGGCGACGTGGTGCGGCCCCTGTCTCGTCACCATCCCGAAGCTCAACGGGCTGCAAAAGAAGTATCGCGACAGAGGACTGGTGGTGCTCGGCGTGACAGATTTTCAGGGGAGCGCGGAGGGACGCACGATGTCGCCCGCCGAAGAATTGGTTTACCTGCGACAGTTCAAAAAGAGATTCAACGTCGATTACGGATTCGCCATCTCCGACCGCGAAGACAACAGCCGCAACTACGGCGTCAATTCGCTCCCCACCGTCGCACTCATCGACCGCACGGGACGCGTCCGCCATTTCATCATCGGCCTCTACGAAGGCAGCGATGCGGAACTCTCCGCCGCCGTCAAGAAGTTGCTCGACGAACCGGGGAATTAGTAAAAGGGCGGAAGGCTAACCGCACATTTTTCAACGACGCTGCTGTCTTCACTTTTCCTTTTTCCCTATTCAGTTGGCTTTTTACACTTTTTACCTTTTCTCGCTTCGGCTATTGACTATGATTTGTTGTAATCTCTGATTCGTTATGGAAGGTTCAAACAACATCACTATCACGCTGGCCTTCGTCGCGGGTCTGGCATCTTTCCTATCGCCGTGTGTCTTGCCGCTCGTTCCCGGTTACATCTCTCTGATTTCGGGCGTGAGCATCGACCACCTCAAGGGCGAGGGCGAGGCCTCGCGCACCAACGCCAAGCGCGCCGTTATCATCAACTCGCTGGCCTTCAACGCGGGGCTTTCGCTCATCTTCGTCTCGCTCGGTGCGGCGGCTGGCTTCGTCGGCGCGGCGGTGCTCTCGAATCCGTGGGTGCGCTGGATTGGTGGGTTGGTTATCATCGCGTTCGGTCTACAGTTAATCGGCGTCCTGAAAATCGGTGCGCTCTACCGCGACACGCGCAAGTTCTCCGACGAGAAACCGCGCGGCGCGCTCGGCTCGCTCGCGCTCGGCATGGCCTTCGCCGCCGGATGGACGCCCTGCATCGGCCCCATCCTCGGCGGCATCATCGGCCTCGCCGCGACGAGTGGCGGTTGGAAAAGCGGACTCATCCTGTCGTCGTTCTATTCCGCCGGACTCGCCGTGCCGTTTCTCGTCACGGGACTCCTGCTCAACAAGTTCCTCGGCTTCTACACATGGTTTCGCCGGCACTTGCACAAGGTCGAAGTGGTGTCGGGCTTAATGCTGATTGCCATCGGCATCATGGTGGCGACCAACACGGTGACGCGAATCGCCAACGTCGCTTCGGGCGTGCTGCCCAACGCCGAATCGTGGGTGCAGAGTTGGAGCAACAAGTCTGACCAGAACCGCGCAGCAGCGACGACGGCGACAACAACCGCCACCAAGCCTTCATCAAACAACGCGACGGGCGGCGGCGCAGCAGCCAATAACAGCGCGTTCAAACCCGTGCCCGACGTTGAATTGAAGACGCTCGACGGCGCGGCTTTTCGCCTCGACGAGATGCGCGGACAGGTAGTGCTCCTGAATTTCTGGGCGACGTGGTGCGTGCCCTGTCGTTCGGAGATTCCGGCGTTGAATGAGATGAATCGTGAACTTCAAGGTCGCGGCTTCCGTGTCGTCGGCGTCTCGACGCACGACGACGCGGAGGGCGTCCGCGAGTATCAGAAAGACATCAAGCAGGACTACACCGTCGTGTTGGGCGACGATGCGGTGGCGACCGCGTTTGCCGTCGTGCCGCTGCCGACCACGTTCATCATCGACCGCGAGGGGCGCATTCGTCAGACCATCATCGGCGAACGCAAGCGCGCCGATTTTGAATCCGTCATCCTGCCGCTCCTAGATGAGCAGCCCGCAAACGCTTCGAACGCCGCGACGAGCGCGGACGGCAGATGAGAAGTTGCTGCAACGTGCAGACCAATATCTCTCCCTTCGTTGATACAGGAGAAACTCGCTATGTCTAAGTTTTTGACTCTCGCCGCCATCATTATCTTGACGCTCGCGTCTTCAAGAGCGACGGTGAGCGCGCAGCAAACCACGCCCGCCGCGCCGTCGCAAAAATCAACTCCGTCGCCAACCGCCGCTCCCGCGCGAACACCCGCGCCGACACACGTTCCCGCGCAGACGCCGACGGCGACGCCAACCACCGCTCCGCCTGCCGCCGCGCCCGCGCCGCCCGCCACCGGACTCGTCCGCACGCCCGACGGACATGAGTACGCGCCTTTGCAGGAACGCACGATTAACTACAAGGATTGGACGTTCAAAAGTTTGAAGGACGGCACGCCCGTCAACCTGCGCGAATGGTCGAAGGGCAAGCGTCTGGTGTTGGTTCTCTACTACGCGCCGTGGTGCGGCAACTGGAAACTCGAAGCGCCCGTCGCGGCGAGATTGCATGAGAAGTACAAGCAGCATGGCTTCGACATCATCGCCGTCAACGAATACGGCGCGGCGGACGATGCGACGCGCAAGTATTTCGCCGATACAGGTTCCTCATACACGGTCGTGGTCGAATCGGAAGGACGCGAGGCGCGCGACCAGACGACGCACTACACATACCGTCAGGCGTGCGGCGACCCGCGCCGTTGGGGTTCGCCCTTCAACATCTTTCTCGAACCGTCGAAGCTGAACAAGACGGGCGAAGTCCTCACTGAGAAGGCTTGGATTGTGGGCGGCGAACTGGTCGAAGATGAAGTGGAGAAGTTTATCCGGCAACGTCTCGGCCTCGGCGACAAGGCGAGCAAATAAAACTTGTAGCAGTTTTGACTAGAACGAAAAACCGCCCGGCGTCGTGTGCATTCGGGCGGTTTTTCGTTGTAGAATGCTTGCCGCGCGCTTCGCAACCATCTCCCCGACGGACAGGAAGCGCGCCAGTGAGTCGGCTGTCAGGCTTCCGTCGAACCATCTGACAGCAAAATTCCAACAGTCAAACAAGGAATCAGATTTTCCCCGGCCTCGTTTTCTTTCGTCTCAAGAATAATCGAGTCGCCACGTCTGAACTGAACCGCGACCCACGAAGGGTTTTTGGAGAATTGTGTATGTCGCCCTCGCTGTCTCGACGCAAGGCCGTCGTCCTCGCTCGTCGCTCGCCACGGCGCGTTTCGCTTCTGTGTTTGCTGCTCGTCGCTTCCGTCGCGGCGCTCCCGCACGCGGCAGACGCCGTGTTGCAGCAGCAAACGTCTGCCGTCGCCTCGGCTGATAAATCTCGCGCGCAAGCGGAATTCGTCCCCGGCGAAATTCTCGTACGCTTTCGCAACGACGCGCAGACCGACGCGAACGGCGCGCAGACGGCGACAACGATTCCGTCTGTCGGTCAGGAGAAATTCGTCGGGCAGCAAGTGTTACGCGTCGGCGGACGCGAGATTTCGTTGACGGTCGAACGCCTTGACGCGTCGGAGATGGTTGACGGTTTACGTCTCGCCCGCGTCGCGCCGCAAGAGACGATGCCAGCCATCGACGCGCTCAACGCGCGCCCCGACGTGCTCTACGCCGAGCCGAACTACGTCCGCCGCGCCTCGCGCACGCCCAACGACCCGCGCTACGCCGAGATGTGGGCGCTCAAGAACACGGGACAGCAGGGCGGCGTAGCGGGCGCGGATATTGACGCCGAACCCGCCTGGGATGTGACGACGGGCGACAGACAGATTGTTGTCGGCGTCGTCGATTCCGGCATCGACATCAATCACCCAGACCTCCGCGACAACATCTGGCGCAACCCCGCCGAAGTCGCGGGCAATCACATCGACGACGATGGCAACGGCTTTGTCGATGATGTGCACGGCTACGATTTCTTCCACAACGACGGGAGCGTCTACGACGGCGCGGCGGGCGACAACTCCACCGACGCGCACGGCACGCACGTCGCCGGAACCATCGGCGCGACAGGCAACAACGGCACGGGCGTCACAGGCGTCAACTGGCAAACAAGTCTGATGTCGCTCAAGATTCTCGGACGCGACGACGAGGCTCCCGCGCCGTCCAGCGTCTTGACGAGCGTGCGCGCATACAACTACGCACGCATGATGCGCGAACTCTGGACGGCGACGGGCGGAGCGCGCGGCGCAAACATTCGCATCCTCAACAACAGCTACGGCGGCTACGGTCGCTCGCAAGCCGAACTCGATGCCATCCGCGCGCTCGCCGCGTCGAATATCCTCTTCGTCGCAGCGGCGGGCAATGAACACAACAACAACGACGACAATCCCGCTTATCCGGCGAGCTACGACGCGCCCAACCTCGTCTCCGTCACCGTCATGGACAGGCGCGGCGAGTACGTCTTCGGCTCGTTCAATTTCGGACAGCGTACGGTTCACATGGGCGCGCCCGGTTTGGAGATTCTCAGCACCACGCCGAACGGAACCTATTCCGTCTTCGACGGTTCTTCGATGGCCGCACCGCACGTCGCGGGCGCGGCGGCACTCATCTGCGCCGCGAATCCTGTCATCAGCGTCGCGCGTATGCGGAGCGCGCTGCTCTATAGCGGCGACGAGGTTTTGAATCTCCTCGCGCGCACCACGACGGGACGCGCCTTGAACGTGGCGAAGGCTTTGGAGAGCGCGGCGGAAGCGGATTCGACGCCGCCCGCAGTGCCCGCCAATTTTCACGTCGCTTCGCAGACGGGTCGCTCCGTCCGTTTGGAGTGGATTGCGCCGGGCGACGACGGCAATGCCGGAGGACGCGCCGCAGCCTACGAGATTCGTTATTCGGATGCGCCGCTCGACAATGATGTGGGCTTCGCCGCCGCGCGTCCGGTGTCGGTCGTCGTGCCGCGTCCGTCGGTTGCGGGTACGACGCAGTTCGTCAACGTGCGCGTTCCCTTTCAACACACCAACGGCTTCTTCGGCATACGCGCACTCGACAACGCGGGCAATGCGAGCGGCGTGGCGAGCGCGGGCGTTGCGGTCGAACAGTCGTTGGCTGACCCCTACGTCATCACACAGAGCGCGGCGGGTCAACTGACGACGGGCGGCCAACCGCTCGGACTGCGCGGCGACGATGCCTATTTGGAAAACTATCAACTGCCGTACAACATTCAGTTGTTCGGCCAGAACATCAGCAGCGTCTCCATCTCGTCGAACGGCGCGCTCTATTTCTCTCTCGCTCCCGACTTCCGTGGCTTCCCACGCTTAAACGATGGCAGGTCGCTCGACGCGTTCAGTTCGGTCGCGGGTTTGAACAACCGCGCGATGATTGCGGGTCTCTGGGACGACCTCCGCACAGACCGCCGCGCGGGCGACGACGTTTACATGTTGGTTGAACCGACGCGCGTCGTCTTTCGCTGGCAGGCCGTGACCTACAGTGCTCCGTACGGTCGGACGACGGCGCGCGGCGAGCAGCCCGTCAATTTTGAAATCGAACTCGGACGCAACGGCACGATTCAGTTGCGCTACGGCGCGGGACAAAATCCACCCACCAACACGCGTCTCTTTCCCGTCGTCGGACTCTCCGGCGGCGAGGACGCCTACGTCGTCGCGTCGCACACGTCGGAAGCCGCCGAAATCGCTTTGACCAACGCGCAGACCGTCAGTTTCACGCCACGCAATCCGCCGCCCGTGCCCGCCTCCGACATGCAACTCACCATGACGGACACGCCCGACCCCGTTTTCACCAATCAACTGTTGACCTACACGCTCCGTGTCACCAATCAGGGCACACATGAGGCTTACAACGTCGTCGTCACAGACCAACTCCCCGCCGGAACAACATTTGTTTCCTGCAACTCGTTCGGCAACACCTGCACCGCCAACGCTGGCGGCACGGTCACAGCCAACATCAACGGACTCGGCAACTTCTCGACCGCCAACGTCGTCATCACCGTCCGCGTCAACGCTCCGCCCGACACGTCGCTCGTTAACACGGCGACGGTCACAAGTCTTTTCCCCGACCCGAACCCGTCGAACAACAGCGCATCGACCACGACGCGCGTTATCACCGAAACCTTCTTCGGCAACGTCCGTTCGGTCGTCGCGGGCTTCAAGCACACGCTCATCGTTAGAAACGACGGCACGGTCTGGGCGTGGGGCGACGGCTCCGCGGGCAAACTCGGCGAGGGCGGCGTGTGGGCGAGCAAACTGACGCCGCTTCAAGTGTCGGGTTTGACGGACGTGACGGCGGTCGCCGCCGGAGAAGAACATTCGCTTGCCTTGCGCTCGGACGGCACGGTCTGGGCATGGGGTTCAAACGTTCATGGCTTGCTCGGCGAGGCAGGCGGCGGCTTCCGCGATGCGCCGCAACCCGTCGCGGGGCTAACGAACATCACGGCTATCGCGGCGGGCGGGCAGTACAACGTCGCGCTCCGCTCCGACGGCACGCTCTGGTCGTGGGGACTCAATAACGACGGGCTGCTCGGCATCGGCAACACCAGCGTTTTTTCAACACACACGCCGACGCAGGTCGCGGGTCTCGACGGCGTGGTCGCCATCGCCGCCGGACGCTTTCACACACTCGCGCTTCGTTCCGACGGCACGGTCTGGGCGTGGGGCATCAATACGAGCGGGCAGATGGGCATCCCTACCTCGACGCGCGTCGTTGCGACACCGATGCAGATTAACGGCCTCGCCAACATCAAAGCCATCGCCGCCGGACTCGCGCACACCGTCGCCCTTAGAAACGACGGCGTGGTGCTCGGGCTCGGCAGCGGTTCGTCCGGCCAGTTAGGTACGAACAGTTCCGCTAGCAGTCTCACGCCCGTTCAACCCGTCGGCATGACGAGCGTCGCTCATATCGCCGCCGGAAGCGGCCACACGCTCGCACTGAAAACCGACGGCACGCTCTGGGCATGGGGCGCAAACTCGAACGGCGAACTCGGCGAAGGCACTTCGGGTGCGGGCAAGTCGCGACCCGTACAGGTATCGAACATCGCAGGCGTCGTGCAAATCTCCGCCAAAGAGAATTCCAACGCCGCGCTCCTGAACGACGGCACCGTGCGGATGTGGGGCAACAACACCTATGGACAATTAGGCGACGGCTCAAACGTTAATCGTGCGACGCCAACACCCGTCAGCGGCCTCGCCTCCGTCTCGACGCCCACCTTCTCGCACAGCGGCACGTCGAGCCTTATCTACACGTCGCCCATCCGCGTCCGCCTCAGTTGCATCACCGAGGGCGCGCTCATCCACTACACGAAGGACGGTAGAGAGCCGACCGAAAGCGACCCCGCCGTGCTCTCCGGCGAATCCGTCTTTATCGAATCGTTCACGACGCTCAAGGCCAAAGCATTTCGCGGCGGTTGGACGCCGAGCAGCACGAAGGAGACGACCTACTATTTCACCCTTCCGCCCAACCGCATCGACGACGCGCGTTTCTTCGTCGAACAACACTACCGCGACTTCTTCAGCCGCGAGGCCGACGCTCCCGGTCTCGCATTCTGGATGGGCGTGATTCATGGTTGCGCGTCGCTCGTCTCCGAGCAGGAACGCGCGCGATGCATCGACAATCGACGCACCAACGTCTCCGGCGCGTTCTTCCTCTCCGTCGAATTTCAGAACACGGGTTATCTCGTCTATCGCATGGAGAAGGCGAGCTACGCGCGGATGCCGCGTCTTGCGACGTTTCTGCCCGACACGCAGGCGATTGGCGCGGGCATCGTCGTCAACGCGCCCGGTTGGGAAGCGAAACTGGAAGAGAACACACGCGCCTTCCTCGATGCGTGGGTCAACCGCGCCGAGTTCACAACGCGTTATCCGGCGAGCCTCACGGCTGACGAATACGTCAATCGACTATTCGCCAACGCGGGCTTCACACCCGACGCCGCCGAACGCGCCGAACTCGTCAACGGCTTAAACGGCGGCACCGAAACACGCGCCACAGTGCTCCGCAAAGTAGCCGAAAACGCCGTCTTCAGCCGACAGGAATCCAACCGCGCCTTCGTCCTCATGCAATACTTCGGCTACCTCCGACGCAACCCCGACGACGCGCCCGACAACAACCTCAACGGCTACAACTTCTGGTTGAATAAGCTCAACGAGTTTGGCGGCGATTTCGTCCGCGCCGAGATGGTCAGGTCGTTCCTCATCTCCGGCGAATACCGACAGCGTTTCCCTTTGCAGTAAAAGGCAAGAGAGAGAAACGCCAAAAGGTCAAACGGGGAAATGGTGAAAGGGTTCGCTCCCCTTTTCCATTTCCCCGTTTGACCTTTAACCCTTCCTCGTTCGAGTTCATCCCTGCTTCTTCGGCGTCATTGTCGTCGCTGGCGTCGGCTGCGAGATGCGCGTGCCCTGCGAGGCGACGGCCATCCATTTGCCGTTGCGCCTGACGAACACGTCGAGCCAGCGATGGTCGCCGCTGATGTCTTCTCCCTTGTACGTCCCTTTATCCTTCGAGTGATAACTGACGACCGCCGTGTCGCCATAGACGCGCACTTTCACGTCGCTTACGTCGATTGATTCAAACTTCAAATCGCCCGACTTGACCTGTTCGACCACCTGCGACATGTTGGCGACCCCGCCCTCCGGGTCAACGAAATAGGTCTCGGCATCGGCGTAGCGTTCCATCGAGGGCGCATCGCCGCGCACGTAAGCCGCCGCCCAATCCTTCTCTATCTGCGCTAACTCTCGCTCGGCATCGGCCTGACGCTGCGCCGCCGGCTGAATGTCGCCCGTCGCGGTGGGTCGAGCAGTGTTGGCTCCCGCATCCGCCGTCTGGTCGCTACTACCATCATTCGTGCAACCCCCGAACGCAAACGCCGTCGCGCCGAACAGTAACGCGTATGTAACAAGGGTTTTCTTCATGGGAGTTAATCCTCCCGAACAGGGAATGAAAAATCAACAGGCTTCTATGCTAAATCTCACGTCGAGTCAACAGGATTTTCATCAACCCTTTCCCTTTCATTTCATCTCTGCGCCTCTGTGTCTCTGTGGCTGATTCTGTTTCTTGAAATCTTAGTTAATCACGTCAGGCCATTCTTCCGTCACGTCGCGCAGAGGGATAGGCGACGCATGATGCACCAACATTCGCCACTCCTGCCCCATGCGACGAAAAATGTTGGTGGCCTGCGCGGAGGCGGCCAGAAGTTCACCTTCCACCATGAGCGAAATCGTCTCCGTGCAAACCACCCACGCCGCTTCACCCGCGAGCGTCACTTGCACGTCGCTCGCCGCGACCGACATCGAAGCCGTGACCGCGAAAATCATCGCCCAACTCTCGCGCACGCGCTCGTAGCCCACAATCGCATCTCTGCCGGGATGCACGCAGACCGCATGCACGTCGTCTGCCCATAAGGCGTCCATCATGTCCACGTCGAGCGCGTTCATCGCCTCGTAAAAACGCGCATTCGCCGCGCGCACGCCTTCTTCGTCCGACATCGCTTCAATGCCTCCGCCCGTCTGACTCGCCAAACGCGCCCAAGCATATAAAAAGAAGGCCGAAGGCGAAAGGCGAAAGACAAAAGAGGCCGTAAAAATTCCTCCACACTTCGGCCTTGTGCCCTTCGCCTTTTTCCTTTATGAGCGAGTGCTGGTATGATGTCCCGCTTTGCCATCGCACATTTTCTTGTCTGACATGCACCGATGAAACTACGTCTTCTCTATCACGGCCATTGTTTCGACGGCATGGCTTCCGCCGCCGTCTTTACACGCTTCTATCTCTCGAAAGTCAACGCCGACGCCGACGTGCATTACACACCGCTGCTTCATCGTCCCGGCGCGCTGTTCGACGACGCGATGTTTGACGGCGACGAAAATGCCATCGTCGATTTCAAGTATGCCGCTTCCCCGCGACTCACATGGTGGTTCGACCATCACCAGTCGGCATTTCTCTCCGCCGATGACGAGGCGCACTTTCGCGGCGATGCGTCGGGCAAAAAGTTTTGGGATGCGGAGAGCAAATCGTGCACGGAATTTATCGCGCTGGTGGCGCGCGAGCATTTCCAGTTTGACGACGCGCAACTCGCGCCGCTCGTCCACTGGGCGCACATCATCGACGGCGCGCTCTACGATTCGCCCTCACAAGTCGTCGAACTCGCCGCGCCCGCGCTTCAGTTGATGCAGGTCATCGAAAACGTCGCCGAGGATGATTTTATCGAATGGCTGATACGCGAACTCACTGTGCGTTCGCTCGATGATGTGGCGAACGACGCGGAAGTGCAACGACGCTTTCAACCGATTCTCGCGCAGCATCTCCAAACGCTCGAAACCATCCGCCGCAAGATTACCTACGCGCGCGGCGTCACGCATTTCGACCTCGTTGATGAAGGCATCGAAGGCTTCAACAAGTTCATCCCCTATTATATTCATCCCGAAACGACCTATTCGGTCGCCGTCACGCGCGGCACGAAGCGCACCAAAATCTCGGTCGGCTCGAACCCCTTCAGCCCGCGCCCGCGCCGTCATAACATCGCCTCCATCTGCGAACGCTACGGCGGCGGCGGCCATGCCGTCGTCGGCGCAGTCTCTCTCGGAGCAGACGAAATCGCACGCGCACGCGACATCGCACGCGAAGTCGTCGCGGAATTGTCGGAAGACAAGTGAGCAGTAAGCGGTGAGCAGTAAAAAAGTAAGCAGCGAACAATCGGCATTGAAGGAATAAGTGCCTGTCGTTCACTGCTTACTTCTCTTTTAACTGCTTACCGCTCACTGCTCACTGTCTTACCGCGCCATCAGTTTTTCAATCTCGTCAATCTGTTTCGGGGCTTCGTCGGTGAGGACGCGTCGGCCTTCGTCGGTAACGAGCACGTCGTCTTCGATGCGGATGCCGATGCCGCGATACTTGTCCGGGACAGCTTCGGCGTCCGACGCGATGTAGAGGCCAGGTTCAATTGTGATAACGATGCCGGCTTCGAGCGGGCGCGGTTGTCCGTCGAGTTGGTAGCGCCCAACGTCGTGCACGTCCATGCCGAGATAGTGGCTGAGTCGGTGCATGTAGAAACGTTTATACGTCTCCTCTTCAATCAACTTCTGCGGGTCGCCTTCGAGCAGGCCGAGACGCACCATGCCTGCGGTCAGAATTTCGACCGAACGATTGTGCAGTTCGTCAATCGTCACGCCGGGCTTGACCATCTCGATGCAGGTGGTTTGCGCTTCGAGGACGAGTTCATAGATGTCGCGTTGGGCGTCGGTGAAGCGACCGTTGATGGGGAATGTGCGTGTGATGTCGGAGGCATAGCCGCCGTATTCAGCGCCTGCGTCGATGAGCAGGAGTTCGCCGTCGAGCAGTGTGGCGTCGTTGCTGATGTAGTGGAGGATGGTCGCGTTGGGGCCGCTGCCGACAATCGAACTATACGCGGGAGCCGACGCGCCGTTGCGACGAAATACATACTCGATGAGGGCTTCAATCTCATACTCTTTGAGGCCGGGGCGTGCCGTCTTCATCGCTTCGCGGTGAGCTTCGGCGGCGATGTCGGCGGAGCGTTTCATGGTTTCGATTTCCGCGTCGGACTTGATGAGGCGCATCTCATGAATGATTGCGCCGGGGTCTGTAATGGACTCCGGCGGCATGATGCCGCGACGCACGCCCGCCCTCATGCGACGGATTTGACTGACCAACATCTCGTCAAGTTCGGCGTCTGCGCCGAGGCGATAGTAGAGTTGCCGCGCGTTGTTAATGAGGTCGCCGAGTTTTTCGGGAAACTCCGCGAAGGTGAAGGCCGCGTCCGCGCCGTACTGCTCCTTCGCGCCGTCGGTGCCCGCGCGCCGACCGTCCCAAATTTCGCGTTCGGGGTCGCGCGGTCGCACGAAAAGCATGTATGGATGCTCCTTGTGCGCGGGCGCGATGACGGCGATGGATTCGGGTTCCTCGAAGCCTGTCAGGTAGTAAAAATCGGAATCCTGTCGATAACGAAAGTGCGTGTCGTTGGAGCGCGTCGCTTCACGCGCGCCCGCGAGAATGGCGACGGAATTTTCATCCATCCGCCGCATGAATTCCGCGAGTTGGGGTCGTCGCATCAAATCTCTCCCTCTGATTAAATTTCACCTCCGAAGTTTAACGGAGAACTCAGCCACCACAAAGTTATCGCGGATTGCGGATTGCGGATTACAGAAAGGAGCGCAATAATTCCGCGAGGAGAAACAAAACGATGGCAACACAAATTTCCTCCACAATCGACGCCACGCCTTCAACCGCAACGACGGATGCGACCGACGCGCCGCAAGAGATGACGGCGACAACAACGACCGACGAAATCGTGTCGTTTAATCCGGCGACGGGCGAGGAGATTGGACGCGTTCCCGTTCGTTCGGCGGAGGATGTGGCGCGTGCGGTCGAGCGTGCGCGCAGGGCGCAAGCATCGTGGCGCGAGTTGTCGTATGTTGAGCGCGGTCGCGTCGTGATGCGTGCACGCGAGATAGTGCTTGGGGAGATGGACGAGATTGCCACGCTGGTTTCACGCGAATCGGGCAAGCCCGTCGCGGAAGCCATGATGATGGAACTTGCGCCGACGCTCGACCTGATGCGCTTCTTTGCGCGCGGGACGACGAAACTCCTGCGTGATGAAAAATTGGACATCGGCCAATACGGGCTGATGGGTCGCTCGTCGCGCATCATTTATAAGCCGCTCGGAGTGGTCGGCATTATCTCGCCGTGGAATTTTCCGTGGGCGATTCCGCTCGGCGAAGTTGTCATGGCTTTGATGGCGGGCAACGCGGTCGTGCTCAAACCGAGCGAACTGACGCCGTTTGTGGGTCTGAAAATCGCGGACGTGTTTCGTCGCGCGGAGTTGCCGGAAGGCTTGTTGGAAATCATGACGGGTGACGGTTCGACGGGCGCGGCGCTGGCACAAGCGCGTGTCGATAAAATCATGTTCACGGGAAGCGTGGCGACGGGCAGACGCGTCGCCGCCGCAGCCGCACAGACGCTTACGCCCGTCGTGCTCGAACTCGGCGGCAAAGACCCGATGATTGTGCTCGAAGATGCAGACCTTGAAGCGGCGGCGAGCGCGGCGGTGTGGGGCGCGTTCGCCAATTCGGGTCAGGCATGCGCGTCGGTCGAGCGTTGCTATGTGCAGGAAGGCATCGCGGAGCGTTTCACCGAGCGCGTCGTGGCGTTGACTCGCTCTCTACGGCAGGACATCGGCACGCGCGAAGGCACGGATGTCGGCGCGATGTCGAGCGAACGACAACTACGCACGGTGGAGGAACACGTCGCCGATGCGGTCGCGCGTGGTGCGCGTGTGCTCGCGGGCGGCGGGCGTCCGCGCAGTAGTAGTAGCGGTGTCGCGCCGCAGGGCGGCACGTTTCATGAACCGACGGTGCTCACAGGCGTCACGCATGAGATGAGCGTGATGCGTGAGGAGACGTTCGGGCCTGTGCTGCCGTTGATGACGTTCGGGACGGAGGAGGAAGCCGTCAGGCTCGCCAACGACAGCCCGTTTGGTCTGACGGCGAGCGTCTGGACAAATGACATCGCGCGGGGCAAACGTCTCGCCGCGCGCATCGAAGCCGGAACCGTGATGGTCAACGAAGTGCTCTACACACACGGCATCGCGCAGGCTCCGTGGGGCGGAGTCAAGCAGAGTGGTCTGGGACGCACGCATGGACGTCTCGGTCTGCTCGAAATGGTCGCGCCCTATCACATCCACGTCAATCGTCTCGCACGCTTCCAAGACCTCTGGTGGTTTCACTACACGCCGCATGCCGCCGCGCTCTTTCGCCAACTCGCACGCCGCTTCTCCACCGGCAACCCGTTACAAACCATGCGCCTCACGCCCAACATGATTCGACGTTTCTTCGAGCGACGAAGATAAAACTTTAGCCACAGAGACACAGAGAAAGACGAAAGGTAAAAGGCAAAGGGTAAAAAGAAACCTCTCTTTTTATCCTTTACCCTTTCGCCCTTTTCCGCTCTGTGTCTCTGTGGCTAATTTTCGTAGGCCGCGCGAGAGTAGCTTTTTCGACTTGCAGGATTGGCGAAACATGCGTATATTGCGCGTTCCCCCGAATAACATTACGGACTGACCCCTCACGGGTCGCTTCTTGCCTCAATTAAACACCCGACTTGCTGCGCGGCGAGCCTCGAACATCAGGCATGGCCTCAACGTGTCTGAAGCTCTGCGACGGCTTGCGCTTTCTGCCTTCGAGAAAGGTCTGCGATGGTTGTTGTTCCCATCACCAAACTTACTTCACGCAACGGAGGCGCGTCCGTGCGGGCGACCGAACCTCTGTTGCTACGCCCACCTTCTCACCTAACTTCTGGAGGAACGAATGAAGAAATTTTTGGCTTTACTGGCGGTGATAATTTTTTGCGTCGCCGCGTCCATTTCCCTGCCCACCACGGTCAACAGTCAAGGTAATTCCGCGAAAGACAAAATCCGTAAAAAACAGAATCGCGTCGCCAACCAATACATCGTCGTGCTCAAAGATACGTACGCCGGAGAGAAGGGTTTGACATCCTTCGCGCCCGTCGTCGCAGAAGACATGGCACGCGCCTACGGCGGCGAAGTCATGCACGTTTACCAGAACACGATTCAGGGTTTCTCCGTTCGCATGCCTGAAGAAGTGGCGTTGCGTCTGAGCGAAGACCCGCGCATCGAATACATCGAAGAAAACGGTACCAAGAAAGCCGACACCACGCAGACCAGTGCACCGTGGGGACTCGACCGCATCGACCAACGCGACCGCCCGCTTGACGGTCAATACAACTACACGCCGACGGGCGCGGGCGTCCACGTCTACGTCATCGACACAGGCATCCGCACGACGCACGGACAGTTCGGCGGTCGTGCCAACAAGGTCTTCGATGCGATGGGTGACGGGCAGGGCGGCAACGACTGCAACGGCCACGGCACACACGTCGCAGGCACCGTCGGCGGCTCGACCTACGGCGTCGCTAAAGGCGTCTCGCTTCATGCCGTGCGCGTGCTCGATTGCAACGGCGACGGCACTGACGCCACCGTCATCGCAGGCGTCGATTGGGTCACGGCCAACCGCATCAGCCCCGCGGTCGCCAACATGAGTCTCGGCGGCGGCGCATCCTCCGCGCTCGACACCGCCGTGCAGAATTCCATCAACGCCGGTGTGACCTACGCCGTCGCCGCCGGAAACGACTACGGCCTGAACGCCTGCAACTATTCGCCCGCGCGCGTCGCCGCCGCCATCACCGTCGGCTCGACCACTTCGACCGATGCCAAGTCCGACTTCTCCAACATCGGCACGTGCCTCGACATCTTCGCGCCCGGCTCAAGCATCCAGTCGGCTTGGTACACCTCCGACACGGCGACCAACACCATCAGCGGCACTTCGATGGCGACGCCGCATGTCGCCGGAGTCGCCGCGCTCTATCTCCAAAACAACCCGACCGCCTCGCCCGCCACCGTCGCCAATCAAATCATCTCGACAGCGACGACCGGAAAAGTAACAGGCGCGGGCACGGGTTCACCGAACCGTCTGTTGTATTCGTTGCTCACCACGGGCGGCGGAGGCGGCGGCGCACCCTGCACTAATTGCACGCTCTACACAGGCTCGCTCGGCTTCACAGGCGACTACGACTACCATCCGAACGGCACTTACTACTACAGCAGCGTCTCCGGCACTCACAAAGGCTGGCTGCGCGGCCCCACCTCCGGCGCTGACTTCGACCTTTACTTGCAGAAATGGAACGGCTCGGCGTGGGTCATCGTCGCGCGCGGCGAAACCGCCACGTCCAACGAAGACGTGACCTATAGCGGCACCGCAGGCTATTACCAGTGGCAGATTTACTCCTACAGCGGTTCCGGCAGCTACAACTTCTGGATTCAGAAGCCCTAGCGAAATGAAAAATTAAAAGTGGCAAAGGCAAAAGTGAAGATGAACGCAAGCTGCTCTCTTCACTTTTGCCTTTCTTTTTTGCATTTTTAATTTTCCCTTTTCAACTTCTCCACCTTTTTACTTTTGCCTATGCCTCCGCTTGAGCGTTTGCCTTTTTCCTTGTTACTTTAGTTCTCGCTCGGCGATATTTTTATGTTTCGAGGTTTGATTAAAGTTTGCTCCAACGTTTGATTCACGCGCAGGAAAAGGAACGCGCCGCGAGGGATACCAATCGTCTCGTCCGTCCATTCGAGTGGGGCACGTCGTTTATCGACGAACACGCCGCCACGACGAACGGCGACGACGACCCGCGTCGTATCTTCCGCGAACACACCGAAAAGATTTTGCGTCACAGCGATGATTTCTACGCGCTCCCGCCCATCCACGATTACCGACTCAAGGATGACGAACTGACTTGGACGAGTGCGGTCGAGACGCCTTCGCGCGAAAACAACACGGCTCGCGCACGCTTCTTCCCCGTGCCTGCTGCTGCCGACAAGTCGAACCGCGCGCCGAAGCGACCCGGCAGACGCGGCGGACGGCGTTCGCCGGAAGACGCAGGGAATGTTGAGAGGGATGGTGTAGCAGAATTGCAGGATGCGCGTGCGCGCGATGGACGCGAGAGGCGGCGCGCGGTGGTAGTCTTGCCGCAGTGGAATGCCGACAGCGAAGGCCACGTCGCACTGTGTCGCATCCTGAATCGTCTCGGCATCGCTGCGTTGCGCGTGACGCTTCCCTATCACGAAGCGCGTCGCCCACCCGAACTCGAACGTGCAGACTATCTCGTCAGCCCCAACATCGGTCGCACGATTCAATCCATGCGACAGGCCGTGCTCGACACGCGCGCCGCCGTCCGTTGGCTGCGCGAGCAGGGCGGCTTCGAGCGCGTCGGCATCGCGGGCACAAGCATCGGTTCATGCACGGCCTTTCTCGCCTTCGCACACGACCCCACGATTGATGTCGGCGTCTTCAATCACGTCTCCGGCTACGTCGCCGATGTGGTTTGGCGCGGCATCTCGACTCAGCACGTACGCGAAGGCTTGGCCGACCAAATCTCACTCGAAGAACTACGCCAGCACTGGCTGCCCATCAGCCCCGTGCCCTTCGCGCAGAGACTTCTCCAAATGCCGTCGCGCCCCATGCGCTTCATCGCCGCGCGCTACGACCTCACCTTCCCGCGCGACCTCTCGCGTGATGTCATCGAAGTTGTCAGACGACTCGGCGTACCCGTCGATGTCGCGTGGCTGCCTTGCGGCCACTACACCAGCGGCGAACGTCCCTGGGTCTATCTCGACGGCTGGAAAATCGTCAACTACTTCAGAAAACACCTCTGACAAGTAAGCGGTAAGGGGTAAGCAGCAAGCAGCAAAAGCGAAAAGCGCATTTGTGTTTTAACTGCTTACCGCTCCCTGCTCACTGCTTACTATTTCGCCAGATGAAAGAAAACGTCCTCGAAGGGCGCGTCTGCGAGGGCGACGCTGAGGCGGCGTAGTTCGGCGGGCGTCCCTTCGGCGACGAGACGACCCGCGCGCATGATGCCGACGCGATTGCAGACGCGTTCGACAAAACTCATGACGTGCGACGAGACGAGCACCGCGCGACCGCGCTCGCGTTCCTGTTCGATGCGTTGGCGAAGTTTTCTCATCATCTCCACGTCAAGCCCGTTGAGTGGTTCGTCGAGCACAATCGCTTCGGGCGCGCCAATCATGGCGGCGGCCAGTCCGAGTTTTTTACGCATGCCGAGCGAATAACTACCGACCCACTTTCCCGAAACTTCCTTCAACTCGAAAAACTCAATCTCGCCGGAGATGCTCCCGGCATCCGTCTCCTTCAAACCCGCGACGAGCCGCAAAAATTCTTCGCCTGTCAGTCGCTCGTAAAGAAACAACTCTTCGGGCAGATAGCCGACGTGATGTTTGGTCGAAGCGGCGCGCCGACGCATGTCTTCGCCGCAGACCACGATGCGCCCCTCGTCCGGCGCAGTGATGCCCGCAAGCATGCGAATCAAAGTTGACTTACCCGCCCCGTTTGCGCCCACTAGCCCGTAGACTTCACCCGCCGCGACCGCCAAACTCACATCATTCACCGCGACGAGTTGACCATAACGTTTCGTCACGCCTTCAACCGCAATCAATGCCTCGTTCAAGTTTCCTCCATGCTTTAAGAGATTGCTTCATTTCCCCACTGATTCATTTTCCCGTTGAAGAAATGAATCAATGAACCGATGAGACAATGAAGCAATCTCTTCTCAGTTTTCTTCCGTCACTAAATGGAAACGCGCACGTTGCGCGCCGCGCTCTCTCACAGGGTCGATGCTCAAACCGTAAACCACGATTCCGACAGGCCAGAGCGCGGCGCTAAAGAGTCCGCCCCCCGCGCTGATGAACGTCATCAACACGATTGACAAGCCCTGTTGCTCCGGCATTTCGTAGGCGAGCGCGCCAATCAACGTGCTCAACATCCACCATAACCACAGACATTCCAGGAGCAACGGCAACGCATAAAACCACGGCGTCGCGCCTGTCACGACCGCCAGCGTCCACGCGACGACGGGCGCAGGGAAAGTGATGATTCTTGTGTACAACAATTTCGCGCGCCACATCTCCGCGCCCTTCGCACGCGCCGCGCGCTCTAACCACAGATGTGGAAGTTGATACGCGACGAGCACCGGCATCAACGCCGATAGAGAAGCGACGATGAGCACACACGCCACCTTTGTCGCCAACACGGGCGCAAGCAGCGTCGCTTCCAGAAACGTCGTGAGGGCGTCCGTCTCGTCTGGTGCGGACGAAATCAAAGCGACATTTGGAACGAGTTTGGTCAACAAAGCGACCGCCAGCGCCGCCGTCCAGAGCACAGCCATCCCCACGCAGACGTAGACCGCCGACGAAAAGGCGCGCAGAGTCAGTTGCAGGTCGCGCGACAGTTGCGCCACGACCGCGCTCCCGCCGAGTCGTTCCATCGCGCGGAGTTTGAAGACGCTCCAACCGCCCGCCGTTTGCAGCCGCTTCGCGTATTCGATGTCGGACACGCGCCACTTCGCGTGCGCCCCACGCGCCCACACGTAGAGCAACGCCGCCCAGACCGCGCCCGCTCCCGCGAGCCACCCGCGCCTGCTCTCCGGCAACACATCCGTGTAGACGACCGACAACAAAAACAGTCCTCCGAGCAGCATCGTCACAAGCAACGCCGCGAGCGCAACTGCCGCGTGCCGCTTCTCTCTGGTATGTCCCCAGTGAATCCATTGCAACGCGGCGAGCATTTGACCGAAGGCCGTCAAGAGGATGAACAGCAAGAGCGCGATGATGAGAGCGATGCTGTCTGAAGCGTCGCCGTTTGCGATGTTGGTGCCGGAAGCATGGCCGCTTGCGCCCTCGTTGAGCAAGGCGTGCGCGACCAGTAGCACGACGGCGAAGATGCTTGTGCGCGCGAGTCGCTTCGACAAGGCGGCATGGAGATGCGTCGTGGTTTCGACGGGCATGGCGTCGAGAAAGGATTCCGGCGTCCGCAAGTGATAAATCTCGATGCTCGCGCGCGACAAACTCAGACCGAAGATGCACGCCTCCGCCAGCCACGCCAACGCTACACCGACGACGAGCGACGGCCTCCAATTCGCTGGAGCATAACTCGCCACGCGCGCCACGGTGGCGTACGTCATGCCGACGACGAGCGGCGACAGAATCAGTATCGAATAGAGATGCCGACGCGCCCAACGCAATCTGTCGCGCACGTCGGCCTGCGTAATGAGTGAGAATTTTGTCATCGAGAGAAGCAAGGCCGAGTGTTAACTGTTAATCGAATCCATCAGCATCGTTTCGACGCGCGACGCCGAAGCATGCGCGCGTTCAAGCAAATCGTCGGCGCGCGAACGATGCTCTTCCACGAAGTTTTCATCTTCAATCTCGGCGGTATTGACGAGCACGTTGTAGCGCGCAGAGACGACGGCGGCGAGCGCGAGTTGCGTGCCCGTCGCCGAATCGGAGAGCCAACGCGGGTCGCCGATTTCCGCCAGCGTCTCCAATAATTCTCCGACCTGCACCGCCACGCCCGCCACTTCGAGCGGCACGGTCGTCGCGCCCTTCAATGCCGCTTCAATCTCGTTGGCGCGCGTGCGTCGCTCCTCGTCGGTCGCCTTCGGCAAGTAGCGCGCGGCCAGCACGCGTTTGAAACTCGCCGCGTCCTCCTGCCCCGCGTCCGCCAGTCGCGCACGCAGCAATCGCAACTCCTGCACGCAATCGCGCACCTCCTCGTCCTCGCCCTTGAATCTCTTTTGACTCTCGATGAGCGCCGCCACCATCTCGCCCAACGCGGCGGCCAGCGAAGCCGCACGCGCCGCCGCCTCGCCGCCGCCCGACACATCCTGCGACGCAGCGACCGCCGAATGCACAGATGCAGACAGACGCGGCTGCGTCGATGCGGCGACCAACATCGCGTCTCTTTCATCCAACACTTCTCGCTCGCCGCGACGCGACTGCTGCCGCATATCCTCTCCACCCGTCGCTGTTTCGTCGCGTGTGTCGGTCGCCGCCGCGCCTTCGTGTCGCTGCGTCGCTGCTTCATCGCTGCGTCGCGTCTGCGCGTCTCTACGTTGCACCGCCGCCGCGATGCGGTTTTCAAGGACGAGTTCGGGAGAAAAGTTTTCGACGCGGAGAAAGTATTCGGCGCTTCTGTCGAGAGCCGCCTGCGGTATCAGCCCGACGATTTCGCTCCCCGCCACTTCGACGCCCCAACGCTCGGCCTCGCGCCGCACCGCCTCGAAGACGTGGTGCAGCTGCGTCCGCTCGTAGTTGATGAGGTTCATCGACACCTGTACCAAACCGCGCTCGCTCAAAGCGAAACCGAGCGCCTTGAGATAACGCAGGCCGCCATCGCGCCCGCGCACCGCACGCGCGATTCGCCGCGCGATGCTGACATCATCCGTCCGCAGATTGATGTTGTAAGCGACGAGCAGCCGCCGCGCCCCGACTGCCACCGCGCCCGCGCTCTCATGCACGCGCGGCTCCCCGACATCCGGCGCACGCTCGGCGAGCGTCGCAATCTCTTCGCGCAACGACTCGAATCCTTTGCCGCGCACGTTTTCGAGATTCACACGCTCAGGCCGACGCGCCGCGCTCTCGTAAAAGTAAACTGGAATACCCAACTCGCCCCAGATGCGCTCGCCCGCCTCATGCGCCAACCCCGCGCAAGCCTCCATCGTCACGCCACGCACGGGCACGAACGGCAACACGTCCATCGCCCCGATGCGCGGATGCTGTCCCGCCTGCACACGCAAATCAATCAACTCCGACGCCAAAGCCAACGCGCGCACCGCCGCCTCGACCACGACCGAAGGCGCGGCGACAAACGTAATCACCGAACGGTTATGGTCTGCGTCCATGTGCGTGTCGAGCACCAGCGCGCCCTCGACCGACTCAATCGTCTCCACCAGACGCGCCACCGTCTCCGCCTTCCGCCCCTCGCTGAAGTTCGGCACACATTCGACGATGCTGTCCCACTGCGCCATTTTGTTTGTCACCCGTCCTCCCGACGTTTGTGCACTAGCCGTCTGCCTCACTACTGCGCTTCAAATTTGAGCGTGCGCGAGAAGAACGGCAACACGCGCGTTTCGATGCGCTCAGGAATCGTATGGTTATGGTCGCCTTGATACATCTCGAAGACGTGCGCGACGCCATGCTCGGCCAGTTCTCTCGACAACGCGAGACTCCCCGCAGGGATGTGCGAAAACTCGTCCTGCACCCCGACATCTATGTACAAGCCTCGCAGCTTCAACAGATTTTCCAGATGCGCCGTCACCATGTTGACGGGCAGATGCGCTTGAAATTTTCTATAAGCAGGATTGTCGGGGACGAGAATGCGATTCTCCTCTCGAAACGGAAAATCGACGTAGAGTGGCGGGCGATTCGGATTCGGCGTGAAAGCGGCGGCCATCGCCGTGAAAGCCACCGCAAAGAAATCGTTTGTCCGAAAGTCGTCCCGGCTCTTGAATTTCAACGCCGCGCGCCAAGACCTGTTACTCGGCCCCAAGTCCGCCAACATCGACAGGCAACACGCACTCAACGAATAAGCCGCGCCGAAGACATCCGCGTGTTTCATGCTGTGCACCATCGCGCCGTAGCCGCCCATCGAGTGTCCGACGATGCCGCGACTCGCGGGCTGCGGGAGCGTACGGTAGTTGGCATCAACGTATGCGACGAGGTCGCGGCTGATGTAGTCCTCCCAATTGCCCGCGACGGTCGAGTTCGTGTAGAAACTGCCGAAGTAAGCGTTGCGTCCATTCGGCACCACCACAATCATTTCGCGCACCGCGCCGCGCGCGACGAGTTTGTCCATCGTTTCCTGAAACAGCTTGCCCAGAGTCATCACTTGGTCGTCGGGCGAGTAGCCGTGCAAGAAGTAGATGACGGGAAAGCGTCTGGTCGTCGAAGTGTTGTAACCGGGCGGAAGATAAACCGCGACTTTCTGGTCGGCAGAGTCTTGCAGCAGATTGCCTTCCAACGCACGCGAATGGATTTTTACTTCCGCAACCCGACCCGCAGGCGCGCGGACAGTCGTCTCCTGTGCGAGAGACGGCGGAGTCGTCGCCGTCAACGTCATCAGACAAGCGAGCACCGAGACAAACAAGGTTTGGCGTAACCACATCGTGCGAACAGTTCCGGTTTTCATGCTTCGACCCTTGCCTCCAATTTGGCGTGCGACGAACGGGCATTATACGGCAAAACGTGCGGGGCGGTGCGCTTGACAGTGGGCGGACGGCTCACCTAGTCTTGACCACTTGTGAGTGCGGCGCGGGGCGTCTCCTTCCCAGTTGGATTTTGAATCAAGAACGAATATTTGCGGGCATGTTGAAAGAAGAGATTACAAATTTAATCGAGAGTCGGGGCGCGCACGTCGGCGTCATCGGTCTGGGCTACGTGGGGCTGCCGCTGGCGGTGGAGTTCGCCCACAAGGGTTTTCGCGCGACGGGTTTTGAGGTGGACGCAGCGAAAGCGGCGGCGATTAACAACGGCGAATCTTACATCGGCGACGTGGGTTCGTCGGCCATCAAGGAACTCGTCGTGGCCGAACGTCTCCGTGCGACTACCGACTTCAATCACCTCGCCGCCTGCGACGCGATTATCATCTGTGTCCCGACGCCGCTTCGCAAAACGAAGGAACCCGACATCTCCTACATCCTCGCGGCGGCGGGCGAGATTCAAAAACGTCTGCGTCGCGGCCAACTCGTCATCCTCGAATCCACGACCTATCCCGGCACGACCGACGAAGTTTTGCTCCCGATGTTTGAGGAGACGGGCTTGCGGCTCGACGCCGATTTCCTCCTCGCCTTCTCGCCCGAACGCGTTGACCCCGGCAATCCGCAGTTTCAGACGCACAACATCCCGAAGGTCGTCGGCGGTTCGACGGACGATTCGACGGAAGTCGCCGCTGCGCTCTACGGCGCGATAGTCAATCAAGTGCACGCCGTTTCGTCGGCGCGCGTGGCGGAAGCGGCGAAGCTGTTGGAGAACACTTTCCGCGCCGTCAACATCGGCATGGCAAACGAGATGGCGCGTCTCTGCTACGCGCTCGGCATCGACACGTGGGAAGTCATACGCGCGGCGGCGACCAAGCCGTTCGGATTCATGCCCTTCTATCCCGGCCCCGGCATCGGCGGCCACTGCATCCCGCTCGACCCGCACTACCTTTCATGGAAGGCGCGACAGCACGGCTTCGATTCGCGTTTCATCGGACTCGCCGAAGAGGTCAACTCCCGCATGCCCGACCACGTTGTCCAACTCGTCATTGACGGATTGAACGACGAACGCAAAGCCCTCAACGGCTCGCGCGTTCTGCTCTTGGGCGTGGCCTACAAGAAGGACATCAACGACGTGCGCGAAAGCCCCGCGCTCTCCATCATCGACCGTCTCCGCGCCAAAGGCGCAGACGTGCGCTACCACGACCCCTTCGTCAACGAGATTCGCTTCGACGACGCGCACACCGAAAGCACAGGCGAACCGCTCGCCTCGCTCCCGCTCACAGACGAAGAGATGCGCGCCGCCGATTGCACCATCATCGTCACCGACCACAGCGACATCGACTACCAACGCGTCTGCGAACTCTCCAAACTCATCGTCGATACACGCAACGCCCTCGGCGGTGACCTCCGCCGCACAAGCAAGGCGCGCGTCATTAGATTGTAAAAACTGTAGACAGTAGTCAGCATGAAAAACTTTGACGGACGCCCCTACAGCATCTCCCTCAACCGCCGCATGCCCCACGCTTTTCTACTGTCTACCGACTACTGTCTACTTCTTTCATGTTGAAAGTCATCAATGTTGTCGGCGCGCGGCCAAATTTTATGAAGGTCGCGCCGATTGTTGCGGAGATGAGGCGGCGCGTCGGAGAGTTTGCGCCGCTCGTCGTGCATACGGGGCAGCATTACGACGCGCAGATGTCGGACGCCTTCTTCCGCGACCTCGCGTTGCCGGAGCCGGATGTTTATCTGGAAGTCGGGTCGGGTAGTCATGCGGCGCAGACGGCGCTGGTGATGCAGCGTTTTGAACCCGTCGTGCTCAAGGAGAAACCGGATTGGGTGGTCGTCGTCGGCGATGTCAATTCGACGCTCGCGTGTGCGCTCGTCTGCGCGAAACTTCAAATCAAAGTCGCACACGTCGAAGCAGGTCTGCGGAGCCGCGACCGCACCATGCCTGAAGAGATTAATCGTCTCCTGACCGACCAAATCGCCGACCTCCTGCTCACGCCCTCCGAGGATGCCAATGCAAACTTGCTGGCCGAAGGCATCGCGCCCGAACGCATCCGCTTCGTCGGCAACGTGATGATTGATTCGCTCCACGCGCAACTCGAACGCGCACGGAGTTCGACGGTGCGCCAGCAGCAAGCTCTCGAAGGCACAGACTACGCGGTCGTGACGCTTCATCGTCCGTCGAATGTTGACGACCGCGCGACGCTCGCGCGAATTTTCTCTGCGCTCGAACGCATTTCGGAACGTCTGCCCGTAGTCTTTCCCGTCCACCCGCGCACGCGTCGCAATCTCGTCGAGTTCGGTTTGATGCCGCGCGTCGCACAGTCGCGCGCCCTGCGTCTGATTGAGCCGCTCGGTTATCTCGATTTCCTACGTCTCTACAGCGGCGCGCGTCTGGTGCTCACGGATTCAGGCGGCATACAGGAGGAGACGACCGCGCTCGGCATTCCCTGTCTGACGTTGCGCGAAAACACGGAGCGACCCATCACCGTCGAGCAAGGCACGAACCAAATCGTCGGCACCGACGCGGAGAAAATCACACGCGCCGCCTTCGACGCTATCGCCGCACGCCCGCGCGACCATGCGCCCGCCGCGCGCATGCCTCCGCTCTGGGACGGACACGCCGCCCAACGCATCGTCAACGAAATAATGAAAGCCAGTAGCCAGTAGTCAGTAGAAAAGCATGGCGCGTGTTCTTCGGCAACTCAATAGTAAAAAAGCATTCTGTCCGTCGTTAAGCGGTTCTAGAAAAACAGTTGCTAGGTTTTCATGCTGGCTAATGACTACTGTCTTCTGACTACTTCTTTTTATGCATCTTGTTCGCCGGATTAAAATCGCTCTGCGCGGGGAGGTAAGTGTGCGGACGGCTCTGTTGGAAGCGGGGCGGCGTAGCCGTGCCGTGTTCGAGCGCAGGCGCGAGCGCGCGATGCTCGTACATCAACGTAAGAGACTCACGGCGGGCGCGTCTGAAACAAACGGCGCGGGCGCGAAGGTTGCTGGCACAGTCGCGGAGAGAGGTGCGGCGCGTCTTGGTGCTGAGTGGGCGCGGATGGATGCGTCGGAGCTACTCGAACATTTTCGCACCCGTGCGACGCCGTGTTTCCTCCCCGGCTTTGACGAAACGACGGACGTGCAGGCGCGTGTGCAACGTGAGTTATTCCGGTCGGAGACGGCTGAGCTTTTGGAACAGGCGAGCGACGTTGTTGACAGGCATCGTTGGCCTCTGCTCGGCTTCGGCGTGCGCGAATTCGGGGCGGAGGTGGATTGGCTGCGCGACCCGCTTTCAGGCACACGTTGGCCGCTTGAGTACCACGCGGAGTTGGGAATTTTTCGCGGCGACGGCTCCGACTTGCGCGTTTTGTGGGAGTTGAATCGCTTCGCGCATCTCATCACGCTCGGTCGCGCATACGCGCTGACGAGCGATGCGCGCATGGCCGAAGAATTTTTCACGCAACTTGAGAGTTGGCGCGCACAAAATCCGTTGGGCTTCGGCGCGAATTGGCATTGCGCGATGGAAGTGGCATTGCGCGCGATGAACTTGCTCGCAGCGTTTCGACTGTTCCGTCGTGCGCCGGAGATGTCGGTGGCGCGGCTTGCGATGTTGCTCGCGATGTTTGACGAGCACGGCGCGCACATCCGTCGCAATCTCGAATTCTCACACATCGCCACCGGCAATCATTATCTCTCGGACGTGGCTGGACTCCTTTGGCTCGGCGTCTCTCTGCCCGAACTCGACGCGGCTGACGAGTGGCGCGAGTTTGGCCTGCGCGAACTGTTGCGCGAGATGGACAAGCAAGTTTTGCCGGACGGCGCGGACTGTGAATCATCGACGGGTTATCATCGTCTGGTGCTCGAACTCTTTCTCTATTCCTTCATCCTCTGCCGCGCGAACGCCATCGAGATTCCCGAACGTTACTGGCACAGGCTCCGCACGATGTTCGATTACATGCGCGCATACATCCGCCCCGACGGGCACGCGCCGCTCATCGGCGACACGGACAGCGGGCAGGTCTTGCCCGTCAAGCGACGCGCGGCGGACGAACACGCCTACGTCCTCGCCATCGGCGCGGCTCTGTTTGACGAAGCGAGTTTCCGCATCGCGGACGACACGCCCGAAGAGTTGTTCTGGATGATGGGCGCGGAAGGCGTCGAAAAATTCTCGAAGCTTAAACATGAAGCGGCTGCTGCTCCATCGTCTGCGGCGTTCAGAGACGCGGGCGTGTATGTGATGCGCGAGGGCGATTTGTACATGCTGTTCAATGCGACGGGCGCGGGACTCGGCGGGCGCGGCTCGCACGGGCATAATGATGCGCTCGGCGTCGAAGTCGCGGCGTGCGGCGTCAGTTTCATCAGCGATGCGGGCACGTATGTCTACACAGCCGATTTCGACGAGCGACATCTGTTTCGTTCGACCGCGTATCATTCGACGGTGGAGATTGACGGCGCGGAGCAGAACACAACCGACAGAGAGATGCCTTTCGTCATCGGCAACGAGGCGCAGCCGCGACTCGTTCATTGGGAGACGGGCGCGGAGCGCGACCTCGCCATCGCCGAACACGACGGTTACAGGCGTCTGCCGCACGCGCTCACGCACCGCCGCGCCGTCCGCTTCGAGAAGCGCGGGCGTTACTGGTTGATTGAAGACGCGTTTCGGGGCGAAGCTGCGGAGCACACGTTTCGTTTTCGTTTCCACGCCGCGCCCGACATGGACGTGCGCGTGCGGGCTGACGTGAGCGTCGAAGTCTGCGCTAAGATGACGCCCGCGACGCGACTCCTGATTGCGCCGCTCGACCAAAGCGCGCAGCAAACTCTCTCGCTCGAACCGCGTTGGAGTTCGCGCGACTATGGCGCGAAAACCGAGTCCGTCGCCGCCTGTTGGACGTTGAACGCACGCGCGCCGCTCGCGGTTCGTTGGGCGCTCGTTCCCGTGTGCGGCAGCGACGATGAGGACAAACGCGTCTCACTAATTGAACGTTTGAAAATAGAGGCCAGAGGCTAGAGTCGGAGGTCAGTGAAAACAAAACCGCTGCGTCTTAATCTGCGGCTTAAACGGCCTCTGCCTCTCAATCAATGCTTCTTAACTGACCTTTGACCTCTGACATCTAACCTCTGTTTTTATGTGTGGCATCTGTGGAGTTTGGGAATACGGTGCGGCGGCGACGGGCGCGCGTGTGGAGGCGTCGCTCGTCGAACAGATGCGCGATACGATGCCGCATCGCGGGCCTGATGATGCGGGCACGGAGATTCTTGATGGCGGGCGTTTGGGTTTTGGCTTTCGTCGTCTTTCGATTATCGACCTCTCGCCCGCCGGACATCAGCCGATGCGCGGTTGCGCGTCGCGCGAGGCGTGGCTCGTCTTCAACGGCGAGATTTATAACCATGCCGATTTGCGCGTCGGGCTTGAAGCGCGCGGGCATGAATACGTATCGCGCACCGATTCGGAGACGATTCTGCATCTTTACGAAGAACGCGGACTCGACTTCGTGCACGACATCGAAGGCGACTACGGCATCGCGCTCTGGGACAGCCAGCGCGAGCAACTTGTGCTGGTGCGCGACCGCATCGGCGTTAAGCCGCTCTATTTTTATCAACGCGATGGACGTTTCATTTTCGCGTCCGAGATTAAAGCGATTCTCGCGCACCCGTCCGTGACCGCCGAAGTTGACGAAGAAGCTCTCTATCACTATCTCTCTTTTCTGACCACGCCCGCGCCACAGACGCTCTTTCGCGGCATCCAAAAAATTCCCGCCGGACACATGCTCGTCGTCCGGCGAGACGGCTCGACGCAACTGACCGAATACTGGGACGCGCTGCCGCCCGTGCAGTCAGGCGCGAACGGCGCATACGAGGCGACGAGCGACGCGGAACAACGCGCGGAAATTTTGCGTCGGCTGCGTGCGTCGATTAAGAAACGGATGATGTCGGATGTGCCGTTCGGCGTCTTCCTGTCGGGCGGCGTCGATTCTTCAGCCAACGTCGCTTTGATGGCCGAGCAGATGTCGCGTCCCGTGCAGACCTTCACCGTCGGCTTCCATGACAACGAAGAACTCAACGAACTAGAACAGGCACGCGCCATTTCTCGACGCTTCCAGACAGACCATCACGAAGTCCTCATCGGCGCAGACGAGATGCAGCGTTTCCTTCCCGATTTGGTTTTCCATCAGGACGAGCCTATTGCCGACCCAGTGTGCGTGCCGCTCTTTTACGTTTCAAAATTGGCGCGCGATTCCGGCACGGTCGTCGTTCAGGTGGGCGAAGGCGCGGACGAGATTTTTAGTGGCTACGAAAACTACGTGCGCTACTTACGCATCTACGAGCGTTTCTGGAAGCACGCCGAAAGATTGCCGCAGGCGGCGCGACGTGCGGCGAGCGCGGTGGCGCGACCGTTGATGGAACGAACGGTGAAGAAACGTCAGGCGATTGATATGGTGCGGCGTCTGGGCGCTAACGAGTCGCTGTTTTGGGGCGGCGCAATCGTCTACGACGAGACGTTGAAGCCGCGCGTGCTGTCGCCGGAGATGCGTGCGCGTCTCATCGGCCTTTCGTCTTACGACGTTGTGCGACGCTATCTCGAACACATCGCGGAGGCACGCCCGTCGTCTGATTTCCTCGCGCGCATAACCTATCTCGAACTCAAACTACGCTTGCCGGAATTGCTCTTGATGCGCGTCGATAAAATCACGATGGCGACATCTCTGGAAGCGCGCGTGCCGTTTCTCGACCATCATCTGGTCGAATACGCGCTAGGCGTTTCGCGTGCACAGAAGGTTGAAGGCACCAGCGGCAAGCACATCTTGAAACGCGCACTCGAAGAAGTTTTGCCACACGATTTGCTTTATCGTCGCAAGCGCGGATTCGGTGCGCCGATACGCGAATGGTTTCGCGGAGGCTCCGCCGATTTGCTCGACGGACATTTGATGAATTCGCCGATGCGCCGCCGCAACTTTTTCGATTACGCATTCGTCGCGAGGCTCATGGACGAACACCGTCGCGGCGCACGCGATTGGAGTTTTCATCTCTGGTCGTTGCTGAATCTCAGCCTCTGGTATGAACGTTGGATTGAACGCTCCTGACACGCCGCCGCCCGCGCGTCGCCGCAGTTTCTCCATGCAGGTCGCGTGGACGCTTCTGGTGCGCGTGCTGATGGCTGCCAACAGCATCGCGGCGGGCATCATTGTGGCGCGTTGGCTCGGCGCTGCCGGATTGGGGACGCTCGCCGTGCTCAACGTCACAGTGGCGATGGCGACCAACATCGGGAGCATGGGACTGCCTTCGGCCAACACCTATTTCATCGCGCAGGATAGACGCAGGCTTCGCACCGTGGCACTCAACGCGCTCGTCTTCGCGCTGGTCGCAGGCTCGGCGCTCGCCGCTGCGCTCGTCGTGCTCGTCAGGTTCGAGGCAGACATCTTCGGCGAGATTCCGCTCTCGCTCTTTGCGCTGGCCGCCATCTCGATTCCCTTTCAACTCATCACGCTTCTCGGCCTCAACATCTTCCTCGCCGTCGGTCACATCGAGCGTTTCAACCTGCTCGACGTGGCGGGGCAATCCTTCGTGCTCGTCAACGCGTTGGTCGCGCTCGTCGTCTTGCAGAGAGGACTGTGGGCGCTTGTCTCGCTCAACACGACGGCGGCGGTCGGGATGTCCCTCCTCGTCGCGTGGCTCGTCGGTCGATACGTGTCACAACAGACGGAGGAAGCGCAGAGCGAGACGGCGCACGGCGCGGTGGCGCAGAGAAGCGACCGCCGCGCGAGGGCAGAAACGACAAAGCAAGCGTCGGCGCAGGGCGGGACGAAGCGGCGAGAGACGGGGCGTGGTTGGCGTCTGAGCGCGGCGCTGTTTCGGCAGATGATGAACTACGGGTTGAAGATACATCTACAGACGGTGGCGAGCCTGCTGCTGTTTCGTGTCGATTTGTTGATTGTCAAACTCTTTCGCGGGGCGGCGGAAGCGGGCGTCTATTCCGTCGCTTCGCAGGTCGCGTTGATGCTGATGCTTCTGCCCGGAGTGATTGCGACATTGCTATTTCCGCGCGTCGCCGAACAACAGGACGAACGCGGCGCGCTCGCCGCACGCGTGACGCGCCATGCGGCGTTTGTCATGCTGTTGATTTGCGCGGCGGCGGTGCCCGCCGTCTTCGCTCTGCCGTGGCTCTACGGCGCGGCGTTCGCGGAGGCGAGCTTGCAGTCTTTGATACTGCTGCCGGGCGTCTTTCTTGTCAGCGTCGGCGGCGTACTCGCGCAGCATTTCAGTGGAACAGGGTTGCCTATTGCGCTTCCGCTTTTCTGGACGGCGACGCTTCTCTTCAACACGGCGCTCAACCTCGCGCTCGTCCCCGCGCACGGCGCACGCGGCGCGGCCTTCGCTTCTTCTCTCAGCTATTCTCTAATCTTCGCGCTCATCGCCTTCTACTTCCGCGCGCAAACCGGCAACTCTTTTCGCACATCATTCCTGCTTCGCGGCGCGGAACTCCGCGAGATGCTTTCGCTCAAACGTCTCGGCCTTTTTTCATAACGAACTATGCGAATCGTTTTGCTTGCGCTCGACGGATTGACGGAGCGCGCGGAGAAGTTGCTGCGCGCACGCGAGGCGTCTGCGGAAATCGTGTTGCTGCCGCGCGCCGCGATTGAGGGCGGAAACGCTTTCGACAGGCTGCGTGCGTTGCGTGTGCTTGCGCCGGAGGCGTTTGCCGTCTCGACGGAGCGACTCGCGTGGCAGCAGGGGCGCAATGCTCTGCTGCTGTTCGGGGCGTTGGCGGGCGCGCGGCGTTTGATTCTGTTCGACGCGCATGGCGCCTGGCACGAAGAGTTGGGCGCGAGCGCGGTGCTGCGTGCGCCTGCGCGTCTGGCGCATGAGGCGTGGGCGAGCGCGTCGGCGGTGCGTCGCGCCCGTCGTGAGTTGAAGTTGCTCGAACGCGCCGTTGAGACAGGCACGGCGGACGCGCGACGCGACGTGCGACAGACGGGCGACGCAGATAAACGTCCGGCGGGCGAGACGGACGGACAACAAACAGACCTCGCGCCGCGCATCACTTACCTGCGGACGACGCCGACGGCGGGCACACACGTCGGCGGCGCGTCGAGCCACATCAACGGCTTTATCAACGCTGCGCTCGAAGCGGGTGCGCGGATTCGCGTATTGAGTAATGACCGTATCGCGGGGCTGGACGAAACGAGGGTCACGCTCGACATCATCGAACCTGAACCTTTCGGACTGACACGCGCCGCCTTCGACGTGCGAAACAGTCTGCTCTTTAGCGAACGCGCGAGTGATTTAATCAAACAACAGCCGCCCAGTTTCATCTATCAACGATACAGCCGTTTTAGTTGGGCGGGCGTCGCGGCGAGCCTCGCCACGCGCCGACCACTGTTTCTCGAATACAACGGCTCGGAAGTCTGGATGGGTCGCCACTGGGACAGGATGGGTTTGTTCGATGTGCTCGAACGCACGGAGCGACTGAATCTGGCCGCCGCTAGTCGCGTCTTTGTCGTGGCGGATGTCGAGCGGCGCAATCTGGAACGAGCCGGTGTGTCGCCGGATAAAATCATCGTTAATCCGAACGGCGTCGATACCAGACGCTTTCGCCCCGGCGTCGGCGGCGCGGCGGTGCGTGCCGAGTTTGGCATCGGTGAAGATGAAACGTTGGTGGGCTTCACAGGCACGTTCGGCCCGTGGCACGGCGTCACGGCGTTGGCCGAGGCCATCACGCTCATTCCGGCGGAAGCGCGCATGCGTTTCCTGCTCGTCGGGAGCGGCAGCCTGCGCGAACAGGTCGAACAGATTTTGCGCGAGGGTGGCGCGCTCGCGCGCGTCCACTTTACAGGCGCGGTGGCGCATGAACGCGTGCCCGCGTTGCTCGATGCGTGCGACGTGCTGGCGTCGCCTCACGTCCCGCTCGCCGAAGGGACGGAGTTTTTCGGTTCGCCGACGAAGCTTTTCGAGTACATGGCGATGGGCAAAGGCATCGTTGCGAGTCGCCTCGGACAGATTGCCGACGTGTTGACACACGAAGCGACGGCGCTACTCGTCGAACCCGGCGACGTACACGCGTTGAAGGATGCGCTGCTGCGTCTCTCCGCGTCGCGCGAACTGCGCGAACGCCTCGGCGCGGCAGCCCGACAGACCGGCATCGCGCGCCATACGTGGACGCACAACGCCGCGCGCGTCCTCGATGCCTACCATGCTCTCGGCAACTCCCGGCAGGAAAATTCAACAGGATAGATAGGGTGAGGAATAGGGCAAATGGGGAAAGGTTAAAAGGGGAAAGGATGAAAGCGGCGGAAGCGAGTTTGGTATTTGTCTTTCCCCTTTAACCATTTCCGCGTTTTCCCGTGTCCCCGTTTCCTGTTGTTTCATCCTGTGAATTGTTTTCGCGTCGAGTGCTGGTAGAGAGAAGCGCGAGGCATTTTTGTTGAAAGTCCTGTTGGTTGCGATTGGCGAAGAGGGTGGCTTGGGGCGGACGCTCTGCCGCGTCGCTGGCGAGGACGGGACAACCGAAGTGGATAGCTTCGGCGACGCTGAGCGCGTAGCCGTCGGTGAAGGTTGGGCGCAGCATCGCGTCGGCGCGTTTGAAGAGAGGCCAGATTTCTTTCTGTCCGGTCAGGAAGTGGAAATTTTGGACGATGCCGTGTGCGACGATTTTTTGACGGATACGCTCGTAGTAGTCCGGGTCGCCGATTTCGGCGAGGGCGAAGAGAAGGCCGACGCGCGGGTGCGTCTGTTTGAGTCGGGCGACAAGTTCGACGCACATGTCGAGGCCGTAGAGGTCTGTGCCGTTGTGAAAGGTGATGCGGAAACTGTTGGCGACGAGGAGCGGGCGACTGCGTGCGAGGAATTCCCGCACGTCCACCGAATAGGATTCAAGAATCGGCGCTTCGTCTTCGGCGGGCGGCGGGATGAAGGCGTGTTGGATGCGCGTGCGTGCGTGGGGTAGTGGGATGCGTTGTTCGTGGTAGTAAGTTTGCAGATGCGGGGCGACGAGGACGAGTTCGCGGCAGTTGTTGAGAAAGATGATGTAGAAACGTCGTTCGAGCGCGTTCCATTTTTCCAGCAGACGCCAGTTGTGGTCGAAGACTTCGGTGCGTTTCGAGAGTCCGAGCACGAGCAAGGCGGCCATGATGTAGAGCGAAGGAAAGTTGAGGCTGATGAGGTCGTATTGTTTCGCGGGCGCGCGGAGTAGTTCGCGGTAGAGTCGCGTCTTTGCGAGTCGCGTCGGGTCGAGCGTGTCAACGGTGTGTCCCGCGTCTTCGAGTTGGCGTTTGTATCTTTTGACGAAGACGCTGACGCCTCCGAGCGGCGGCGGATATGAACCGATGAGCAAAACCTTCAACCCGAACGCTCCTCCTGAAATAGACGACGCCGAAACCGCCCCGCCCCGACAGCACGGACGATGCGTGCGACAATCCTATCGGACGCCGACGCATGCAACATTACAACAGGAATCGTCGCCGTGGTAATCTCGCATACTTTGGTTTCGAGTTTGAGTATGTGAAGTGTGTGAGACGGAATCTTCGAGTTTTGAGTTTATGAATCGCAGACGCAAGTCGCCGCCGGAGGTTATCGCGCGTGCCGCGTCGGTGCTCGGCTCTGAGGTGGCGCACGTCGAATGGTTAGCGGGCGGTTACACGCCGCAGGCTTTGTGTCGCCTCGAACTCGCGGACGGACGACGCGCGGTGCTCAAGACCGTCGGCGCGAATGAGTCGCCGACACCGCCCGATTGGACGGCCATCCTTCGACGCGAGATTGCGGTCTATCGAGAGTTGCCGCACTTCGCTGCGTGGCAGCCCGCCTTCCTCGGCGAGTTTGAGGAGAATGACTGGACGGCGCTGCTTATCGAAGATTTATCGGCGTTGCAGAGAGTGCCGCCGTGGACAGACGCGGCGACGGAAGCGACGGCGCGCGGGTTGGCCGCCATGCACGCCGCGACGATTGGGCAGCCACGTCCGGCGTCTAGATGGTGCGCGAAGTTCACGCCGTTTTTCCAGTTGATACGCGAGCGCGGCGACGTGCGCGGCGACCTTCCGGCGGAGTGGCACAACACGGCGGAGTGGTGGCGTTGGTTCGATGCCGCGAGCGCGGCGGGTGAAGCAGCACTGCTCGACGATGCGGCGCGACAGACGCCGACGCGTTGCTTCGTTCACGACGACGTGCGCTCGGACAATCTCTTTCTGCGCGGCGACCAACTTGTGTTGATTGACTGGGCGCACGCGGCTTGGGGAGCGCCCGTGATTGATAGCGTCTGCTGGTCAATCGGCGTCGAACTCGAAGGCGGCATGCGCGCCGTCGAAGCGCACAAGCGTTACGAGATTCATGCCAACTATCCCGCCGCACACGGCATCCGCGAGGCACTCATCTTCTGTGTCGGCTACATGCTCAACGGCCTGCAAGTGGCGACCGCGCCCGCCCACGTCCAAGCCCTGCGCCTCGCCTTCCTGCACCCCGCGCTTGAATGGTACGCGCAAGCCTTCGACCTCCCCGCGCCGCCCATCCCTCGCTAGGAGCGTGCGTTTTTGTTCGTCAGTTTATCTTTCGTCGCCAGAGATTTTCGGCGCGTCCAGTAGCTCCCGAAAAGGTTTTCAGACGGGTTCTGACATATAATCAAACGCGAAACCGCTCAGGCCGACGCGACGCGCCCGGCACTCAACGAAGCACGCGGATGCGCTCGGAAGTCCGGCCTGGCTTTGTCTGTATACAAGTGATTCAAGACCGTTCCATCATCTGCTTCGGCGGCGAGGATTGGTGGTATCACCACCCGCACTCGAAGAACCATCTGATGCGTCGTTTCGCGCGGGCGGGCAATCGCGTTATCTTCGTCAACTCGATTTCGATGGGGCTTCCCTCGCTCGCGCATAAAGACCTTGTGCCGCGCATCGCGCGTAAACTTCGGAGCTACGCCAAACTCGCGCGCACGACCGAAGAAGGCATTACGGTTGTTTCACCCGCGACGCTTCCGTTCTTTGGCAGCCGCGCCGCACGCGCCGCGAATCGTCATCTGCTCGCCGCGCAGATTGGCGGCCTCGCGCGCAGACGCGGCCTCGCGCGCCCGATTCTCTGGGTCGCCATCCCGACCGCCGCCGAGATGATTGGACGTTTGGACGAATCGCTCGTTGTCTATCATGTCTCGGACAAGTATGACGCGAACACGATGGATCATGCGACCGACCCGGCGGCGATAAGACGCCTTCATGAACAGGCGCTCGACGCCGCCGACATCATTTTCTATTCGGGGCGCAAACTGCTCGACGAGGCCACGCGCGGGCGCGAACGTTCCTATCTGCTCGAACAAGCGGTTGATTTCGAGCATTGGTCGCGCGTGACGGCAAACGAAAATAATAACGGCGATACGCTTGCGGTCGCGCCGGAGATTGAAAGCATCGCGCGCCCACGTCTCGGCTATTTCGGGGCGATTGAGTCGTGGCTGGTTGACCAGGAGTTAATCAAACGCGCGGCGCGCGAACGTCCCGCATGGCAATGGGTCTTCATCGGCAATAAATCGCGCGGGTTGGAGATTGAGGGTTTGCCGAACACACATTTTATTCCGCCGGTCGCTTATGATGAGTTGCCGCGTTATGCTGCGGGGTTCGATGTCTGCGTGTTGCCGTGGGAGACGGAGCAGGCGTTTACGAGTTACGGGTCGGCCATCAAAGTGCGCGAATATTTGGCGACGGGCAAACCCGTCGTTATCTCGCCGCTCCCCGAATACGAACACCTCGGCCACGTCTTACGCATCGCACGCAGCCGCGACGATTTCTTGCGTCTCGTCGAAGATTCGCTCGCAGAGACGGGGACGGACAACGCACGCGCACGTCAAGCCTCCGTCATCGACGGCACATGGGATGCGCGCGCCGAATGGGTCAGCGACCTAATCGCACGCGCCCTCGAAGACAAAAACGGCATCAATCATTCGTCAATGGTGAATAGATAACAACAGTTCTTACCATTGACCATTTACCTTCTTGAGATATGTGTGGCATTGCCGGATTAGTATGCACGGAAACGAAGGCGCGCATGGGCGCGATGCTGAAGGCCATCGAGCATCGCGGGCGCGACGACGAGGGTGTGTGGACATCGGATTTCATCGACGAGGCGGGGCGTCGCGCGTCGCTCGGCCACCGTCGGCTCGCCATCATCGACACCAGCGCGGCGGGTCATCAGCCGATGCTCTCCGAAGATGGGCGCTACGCGCTGACCTTCAACGGCGAGATTTATAACTATCTCGAACTCCGGCACGAACTCGAAGCCAAGAATCATCGCTTCAAGACAAACACGGATACGGAAGTGCTGTTGGCGGCGTTTGCCGAGTGGGACGCGGAGTGTCTGCCGCGTCTGAACGGCATGTTTGCGTTCGCCGTCTGGGACGAGCGCGAACGCACTCTGACACTGGCCCGCGACCGTCTCGGCATCAAGCCGCTTTACTACGCGACGGCTCACGCGAATGGCGACGGTGACGTGGGCGAGTCGTTCATCTTTGCGTCGGAAGTGAAAGCGATTCTGGCGTCAGGTTTGGTCGAGCGCGCGATTGATGCTGAAGGGTTGAATCAGCAGTTGACCTTTCTCTGGACGCCCGACCCACAGACGCTCTTTCGCGGCATCAAGCGGCTCCCGCCCGCGCACGTCCTGACGTTGCGAGCGGGCGAGGTGCGCGTGCGCGAGTGGTGGGATGTGTCGTTTGATGAAGTGGAGGAGGGACGAAGCGAGGAATGGTGGCGCGAGCGCGTGTTGGAGACTTTGGAGCGCGTGGTGCGGATGGAGATGGTGGCGGACGTGCCTCTGGGGTCGTTTCTGTCGGGTGGTTTGGATTCGTCTCTGATTGTGGCGATGATGAATCGTCATTCAGACGGGCGTCGCGTCTCGACCTACACCATCGGCATCGAACGCGAGGATTTGCGCTACGACATCATCCCGGATGATGCGCGTTGGGCGCGTCGCGTCGCCGCGATATTTGACACCGACTATCACGAAATCATGCTCAAGCCCGACGTGGCCGCGTTGCTGCCCATGCTCGTCCGGCACATGGAGATGCCCGTTATCGACATGGCGATTTCGAGTTATCTGGTCGCGGCGCGTGCGCGCGAGACGCTGACCGTGATGCTTTCGGGCATGGGCGGCGACGAAGTTTTCGCCGGATACCCGCGACAGATGGCGATGAACATCGCGGGTGCGCTTGATACGGTGTTGCCGCTTGCGGTGCGTCGTCCCGCGTTGGCCGCGCTCGCACGCGCGCTGCCCGGCGGTCTGCCCGGAATGCTCACCGCGCCGCTACGCAACGCCAAAAAGTTTGCGCGCAGCGCCGCCTTCGATTTCGAGAATCGCTATCTCGGCTATGGAACCTATTTCACAGACGACGCCAAGCAGACGCTCTACACAGACGAGTTGCGCGAAGCGACAACAGGCATGGATGCATACCAACATCATCGTCGTTATCTCGCGCGCTCGCAGAATTTCGCGCCGCTCAATCGTCTCCTGTATCTCGATTTGAAGACGTTTCTGCCGTGTCTGAATCTCGCTTACACGGACAAGACTTCGATGGCGGCGACGCTTGAAGTGCGCGTGCCGTTTCTTAATTACGAGATGGTGGAACTCGCCGCGCGCATGCCGCCGCGTCTGAAATTGCGTGGCCTGAAACGTAAATATATCCTGAAACGCGCGGCGGAAAAGGTTTTGCCGAAAAACGTGGTGTGGCGCAAGAAGGCAGGTTTTAGCGCGCCGATACGCGCGTGGCTGCGCGGCGCTCTGCGTCCGTTGGTTGACGATTTGCTGTCGGAGGAGACGGTCAGGCGTCGCGGCCTGTTTCGTCCCGCAGAGGTGCAACGCATCGTCGCCGCCAACCTGTCAGGACGCGAAGACTACAACCAGCAGGTTCTCCAACTGCTCACGCTCGAAATGTGGCAGCGCATCTTTATCGACCCAAACTAAGAACTCAATTTCGGAATATGCCATGGAGACACGGCGACACAGAGACGGACAAGAGAGGAAATGGGAAACGGTGATAACAGTGAAACGTTGAAAGGAAAACAACTGCACGGGCGTCGGTGCTTTCCCTTTCGCGGCTTCCCCTTTGACCCTTTCTGCGTTTCCCCTTATTTTCCTCTGTGCCTCTGTGTCTGGTGGCTAATAACGGTTTTGAACTGCACGGATGAAAGCTTCGCGGGATAAAAATAGAACGGCGACGGCGGCGACGAAGACGGGCGCGCAGCAGTTGTTCGCGCTTGAGACGTGGCGCGGTCTTGATTGGTCGCTCGTCGGGATGATACTGGCGATTAAGGCGTCGCTGTTTTTGTTCGCGGTGCATGCTTATTACGTTTTTGCCGACCGCGCGATTCCGACGTTTCGCGAGTGGCTCGAAATCTGGAACCGTTGGGACGCGCCGCACTACCTCGACCTCGCGCGCGATGGCTATGTCGCTACCGGAGAGCAGCGACTCTGGATTGTCTTCTATCCTCTCTACCCGTGGCTTGCGCGCGCCTTCGCGTTTGTCGTGGGCGACGACCATCTCATCGGCGCGTTCATCGTCTCGACACTCGCATCCGTCGTCGCCGGACTACTCCTGCAAAGGCTCGCACGGCTCGACGATTCAGACGCCGTGGCGCGCAGCGCAGTCGTCTTCCTTTTCATCTTCCCGACGAGCTATTTTCTCCACATCGGCTACACGGAGAGCCTCTTTGTGGCACTCGCCGTCGGTTGTTTTCTCGCGGCGCGCACAGAGCGTTGGTGGCTCGCAGGGGTGCTCGGCGCGTTAGCGGGGCTGACACGTATCAACGGCTCGATTCTCATTCCGGCGCTCGCCGTCGAGGCGCTCCATCAATACCGAACCACGCGGCGACTCAACCTGCAATGGCTCTGGATTGCGCTCGCTCCACTTGGCTTCGCGGCTTATCTGGCGCTTAACAAGTACGTGACGGGCGATGCGTTTGCGTTTACCGAAATTGCGAGCCAGCATTGGTTTAAAACTCTGTCGTCGCCGTGGCACGGCATCACGGAAGTCTATAATTCGGTCTGGTGGCGTACGCCGTCGGATTCTCAGATGGTCGGGATGCAGGAGTTGTTTTTCATCCTGCTCGGTCTGATGTGCACGGTCTGGTGCTGGCGCGCGTTGCGCCCTTCGTATGCCGTCTGGATGACGCTCAACTGGCTGCTCTGGACGAGCACTTCGTTCGTCCTGAGCGCACCGCGCTATACCGTTATCCTGTTTCCCATCTATATCCTGTTTGCGCGACTCGCCGCGGCGCGTCCCCTCTGGGGCGTCGTCATCACCGTCTGGTCGCTGCTCCTCCTGTCGCTTTTCGTCAGTCGCTTCGTGCAGGGACTCTGGGCGTTTTAATTGCGGAATTTCTGAATTTCCAAATTGCTGATTGGTGATTGTAGAGTGGCTTCTTGATTTCTTGAATCCGCAATCCGCAATCCGAAATCTTGAAGGGGCGTTGGAATGTTTGTTTCGGTAGTCGTGCCTTGTTACAACGAGGGGTTGGTGATTCGGGAGACGCATCGACGGCTTGTCGAGGTGCTTGAGAGCTTGGAGGGCGCGCGTTTTGAAATCGTCTACGTGGACGATGGAAGCCGCGACGAGACGGCGCGTGCGCTCGGCGAGTTGCAGGCGGGCGACGAGCGCGTGCGTGTGCTGCTGTTGTCGCGCAACTTCGGTCATCAGATTGCTGTCACGGCGGGACTGGAACATGCGTCGGGCGACGCGGTGGTTATCATCGATGCGGATTTGCAAGACCCGCCCGAAGTGATTGCGGAGATGTACGCGCATTGGCGTGAGGGGTCGCAGGTCGCTTACGGCGTCCGCACCGACCGCGCAGGTGAGACGGCGTTCAAGCTGTGGACGGCGAAGATGTTTTATCGTTTGATAAATCGCTTGTCGGGCATCGAGATGCCGCTCGACACAGGCGATTTTCGTTTGATGGATAGAAGCGTGGTCGAGGCGCTCTTGGCGATGCCGGAACGCGACCGTTACTTGCGCGGGATGGTTAGTTGGGTCGGCTTTCGTCAGACGCCCGTCTACTACAAACGCGCGCCGCGTTTTGCGGGCGCAAGCAAATACCCGCTCCTCAAGATGCTCCGCTTTGCGACCGACGGCGTTATCTCATTTTCATTCACGCCGCTCCGCCTCGCAACGTGGATGGGATTCGTCGCTCTGGCGATGGCCTTCGGCGGCATCGTCTACGCCGTGCTTTTGCGTCTCTATACGCATGATTGGGTGCGCGGTTGGGCGTCGCTCTTTGTCGCGGTACTGTTTATGGGTGGCGTGCAGTTGGTTTCGCTCGGCATCATCGGCGAATACATCGGGCGCATCTACGGCGAAGTTAAACAACGACCGCTCTATTTCGTACGCGAGCGACTCGGCTTCGAGAAGGCCATAGCAAGTAAGCAGAAAGTGGTAAGCAGTAAGCAATGAGCAGTCAAGACATTCAACTGTCTTTTGCGTCGAGTTCTAACACCCGCCGCTTTGCCCTCAACATCTATTCCGAATTTCGCTTCCGGCGAAATTAAGAATTTGCGACTAACGGACATCGACGCCTGACGGCCATCTGTTATCATCGCGTCGTAATCGACGGAGACGAATGCGAGCGAATGTCTGCGCGGCTAAACGCCCACGGCTTACCGTCAGCGTCGCTCCCAAATTTCATTTCGAGACAAGGACACGAAGGACAGGACGATGAAAAGAATGCTTTTGCTCGGTCTACTGCTTGCCTCCGCCGCCGTTCTCCTGACGGCGGCCATCACGCCTCTCAAAACTCGCGCGCAGGAACGCAATGCACGCGCGCATCAGCAGAAGATGAAGCCGATGACCGCGCCGTCACAAACGACTGTGCCGCGCGTCGCGCGTCCGACGCCTCTGCGTCCCGTCCACACCTATTCGATTGTGGCGCGCGACCCGCGCACGGGCGAACTCGGCGTTGCGGTGCAATCGCACTGGTTTTCGGTCGGTCAAGTTGTGCCGTGGGCGGAAGCGGGCGTCGGCGCGGTGGCGACGCAATCATTCGTTGACCCTTCCTACGGCAAACTCGGACTCGATTTGATGCGCGCAGGCAAGAGCGCACCCGACGCCCTGAAGTCGCTGCTCGCGGGCGACGAAGGACGCGACGTGCGACAGGTGGCGATGATTGACGCGCAAGGTCGCGTCGTCGCCCACACGGGCGCGAAGAACATTCAATCGGCGGGTCATTTCGTTGGCAAAGACTATTCCGTGCAGGCCAACTTGATGTTGAACGAACGCGTCTGGCCTGCCATGTCGCGCGCCTTCGAGACCACGGGCGGCGACCTCGCCGAACGCATGCTCGCCGCGCTCGAAGCAGCGCAATCGGTCGGCGGCGACATACGCGGCAAGCAGTCCGCCGCGCTCATCATCGTCTCCGGCAAGCCTTCCGGCAAGACGTGGGCTGATAGAGTTTACGACGTGCGCGTTGATGATGCGGCGGAACCACTCAAGGAATTGCGCCGCCTCGTCATGCTCCAACGCGCCTACAACCACATGAACGCCGGAGACCTCGCCGTCGAACGCAAGGACAACGAAGCTGCCCTACGCGAATATTCGGCGGCAGAAAAACTCGTCCCCGACAATCTTGAGATGACGTACTGGCACGCCGTCGCGCTCGTTAACATGAACCGCACCGACGAAGCCGTGCCCCTCTTCCGTCGCGTCTTCGCCGCCGACCCCAACTGGCGCACGCTCACGCCACGACTCGTCCAATCCGGCCTCATCCCCAACGACCCCAAACTCATCGAACGCATCACATCGCTCGGAGGCGGAAAGTAGTTACAGGAATTGAGAGATAGTTACAGGAATTATGGAAGCATCAGGTGGGATTTTGTGTCGTCCAGGCCGAAGGTATGAATCGCTGCCGAATGCTTTCTCAGCAAGCCTTCAATCGTTTTTACCGGACAATTACCGACGCGCAACCAGATGAATTTCGGTGGCGAGCCATACAAGAGACTCCTCTGCTGAAAATCTGAATCTTTGGAAACAATCGCCAATCCATTGAGTTTGGCATATTCCCAAATAACATCGTCATCCGCATCGCGTAAGCCGACTTCTCTGACGTGAATGCTATCGGCATAAATATCTGCGAGCAGTCGGGGCAGGCGCGGAGAGAGCTTCTGGTCAAAGAGCAGTTTCATATTGTGGCAGCATGGCGAGTTTGCGTTCACGGTCTGCGGCAAAAGCTAAGCAGGCATGAATATCTTCCGAGGTAAGGTCGGGAAATTCCGCCAGAATATCTTCTTCACTCATGCCACCAGCCAGATACTCCAACACGTCAGTCACCGTCATCCGCATTCCGCGAATACACGGTTTCCCACCTCGCTTACCCGCTTCGATGGTGATAATCTTGCTGTAATCCATCCGCGAATAATAACAAAAAGCCTCTTTGGTGTGAACGTTCATCGCTTGTCGATGGCGGTTGAGGCATGTTAGTTTTTCGGTTTTGAGTGTGGACAAAATCGGCGTTCTAGGTGTCGGGTAAGATGGATGGGGTGTGAGCCGGTTTGAGTTTGTGCGGATGGGTTTGTTGTGATGGCGGACGTGAACGAGAGATTGAAGGAGGAGGTGCGGGCGTTCTGGCAGGCGAATCCGTGTGGGGTGAAGTTTGCGGATGCGGAGTTGGGGACGCGCCTGTTTTTTGAGCGGGTTGAGGAGCATCGTTACCGGACGGAATGGCATATTCCGGGGGCGGCGGATTTCGCGGGGTCGGGTGGACTGCGCGTGTTGGAGATTGGTTGCGGGTTGGGGACGGACGGGGCGCAGTTTGCGCGTGCCGGGGCGATTTATACGGGCGTGGATTTGACGGAGGCGGCGGTCGAGTTGGCGCGGCGACGTTTCGCGTTGTTCGGTTTGAAGGGCGAGTTTCAGCGTGCGGATGCGGAGCGTTTGGAGTTTGCGGACGAGAGTTTTGATGTCGTCTATTCGCACGGGGTATTGCATCACACGCCGGATACGGCGCGTGCCATCGGCGAAGTCCATCGCGTGTTGAGACCGGGCGGGCGGGCGGTCGTGATGCTGTACCATCGTGATTCTTATAACTACCGCGTGAATATCAATCTGTTGAGACGCGCGGGCGCGCATCTGTTGCGGAGCGAGGCGGGAGTGCGTCTGGTGCATCGGCTGACGGGCGAACCGTTGGAGGCTTTGCGCGAGCACGCGCGGCGTCTGCGGGAGGACGCGCGGAGTTATTTTTCGTCGGAAGAATTTTTGAGCCGGAATACGGACGGGGCGGGCAATCCTCTGGCGCGTGTCTATTCGCGGGAGGAGGCGCGCGAACTGTTTCGTGATTTCGCGGAAGTCGAAACGGCGGTGCATTACTTGAACAAGCGTCGTCTGCCCGTCGTGGGCAAGTTTTTGACGCGCTCGATGGAGACGCGGCTGGCGCAGCGTTGGGGCTGGCATCTGTGGATTTACGCGCGCAAGTGAGTGAGAGAATGGAACAGAAATTCACAGGATGAAAGCGTGCGGGATAGACAGCATGAAGGAAATGCAAAATGAAGAATGTATAAGGCAAAAGTATTTGACGCTTCCTAGCAGCCTTTGTTTTTCATTTTGCATTCTTCTCATACTGTCTATCGTGCCCGTTCTTATCCTGTCTATCCTGTGAATTGCCTGTTTGAATGAGGCGGAATTTGACGAAGCGGCGGAACATTCTGGTGACGGGCGGGGCAGGTTTTATCGGCTCGCATCTGGTGGCGAGCCTACTGGCGGAGGGGCGTTTTGATGTCACGGTGGTGGACGACTTTAACAACTTCTACTCGCCCGCGTTGAAGCGCGAGAACGTCGCGGCGTATCTCAATCGTCCTGACTTTCGTTTGATTGAAGCCGACATACGCGACCGCGCGGCGCTCGAAGGCGCGTTTGCCGAGAGTCAGTTTGATGCGGTGGTGCATCTGGCGGCGCGTGCGGGCGTGAGGCCGTCGCTGGCGGAGCCGCTGCTCTACGCGGAGACGAATATCACAGGCACGCTCAACCTGTTGGAACTCGCGCGCGCGTATGATGTGAAGCAGTTTGTGTTCGGTTCGTCGTCGTCCGTCTACGGCGACAACGCGAAGGTTCCCTTCAGCGAAGAGGATTCTATCCGTCAACCGATTTCGCCCTATGCAGCGACCAAAGCGGCGGGCGAACTCCTCTGCCATACCTACTCGCACCTGCACGGCATACGCACCATCGCCTTGCGTTTCTTCACCGTCTACGGCGCACGGCAGCGTCCTGATTTGGCGATTCACAAGTTTGCGCGATTGATTAACGAAGGGCAGCCCATCCCCGTCTTCGGCGATGGCACGACGCGACGCGATTACACTTACATCGACGACATCATCGCGGGTCTGCGTGCGGCGATTGACTACGACGCGAGCATGCATGAGGTCGTCAATCTCGGCGAATCGCGGACGGTGGAACTACGCGAACTGATTACGCTCCTTGAACGAGAGTTGGGACGCGAGGCGTTGATTGACCGTCAACCACTGCAACCCGGCGACGTGCCGCAGACCTTCGCCGACATCTCGAAGGCGCGGGCGCTGCTCAGCTACCGTCCGCAGACGCCCATCGAAGAAGGCATCCGTCGCTTCGTCGAATGGTTTCGCAGGAGCAACGATGTAGAATAAGCTGCTAACCACGTCAGAGCGCGATAGTTGTGGCCTTCAGGTCGCGCGTTATTGGAGAGAAGATTTATGAATGAAATTGCGAGCAAGGTGGCGGTTTATGACGAGGAGGAAACGCTCGTCAGAAACGAGAGGGACGCGCTGGCGACGGACGACGGCGAGCGACCGGATATTTCCGTGTTCCTTCCTGTTTTGAACGAGGAGCCGAATCTGCAACCGCTCCATGCGCGCCTCGACGAAGCACTCGCCACGCTTGGACACACCGCCGAGATTATCTACGTGGACGATGGCTCGACTGACGGTAGTCTCGACGTGCTGCGGAAACTCGCGGCGCTCGACCCGCGCGTGCGCGTCATCTCTCTGCGGCGTAACTACGGGCAGACGGCGGCGATGGCTGCCGGTATCGACGCGGCGCGTGGACACGTCCTGATTCCGATGGACGCCGATATGCAGAACGACCCCGTGGACATTCGTCGTCTGCTCGACAAACTCGAAGAAGGCTACGACGTAGTTTCCGGTTGGCGCAAAGAGCGTCAGGACAAAATGGTGACGCGCAAGATTCCGTCGATGATTGCCAACGCGCTCATCTCCGTCATCGGCGGCGTCAAACTCCACGATTACGGCTGCTCGCTCAAGGCTTACCGACGCGAATTCTTGAAGGACGTGCGGCTCTACGGAGAGATGCATCGCTTTATCCCGATTTACGCTTCGTGGGTCGGGGCGCGCGTCACGGAGATTCCTGTCAGGCATCACGCGCGCACGATGGGCAAGTCGAAATATGGTCTGTCGCGTACCTTCAAAGTGATGCTTGATTTGATGACTATCAAATTCATGGCCTCGTATCACACGAAACCGATTTACGTCTTTGGCATGTTCGGCTTCTTCTCCTTCGTTATCTCCATCATCGCGGCGGGTTGGGCTATCTTGCGTAAATACTGGGGCGAGTCGTTCATCAGAAACCCTCTGCTCGTCGTCGCCATCGTGATGTTTGCCGTCGGCGTGCAGTTCATCCTGATGGGGCTGCTGGCGGAAATGCTCGTCCGCACCTATCACGAATCGCAGGCCAAGACGATTTACGCCGTGCGCGACCGGATTGGTTTCGCGCATCAACCCGCCAATAAGTCATGAACGGCCATCTCCGTCTACCGATTCCGCTCCGGTTTCTCACTTTATGAACAGCGAGTTTGAGCGTGCTTACCTTGAGTTGGCGGCGTGGTGTCGTGCGCGCGGGTACGCCGGACACGACCCGTTCGACGGTTTGAATAGTCGCCTCTTTCAAGCGACGCCGCTCAAGCATTCTCCGTTCGCACGCCTCGTCCTAACGCAAGCCGTCAAACGTTCGCCCGTCAACCTGCGTCCGCTCCTCGGCGTCGCCGCAGGAAAGAATCCGAAGGGCACCGCGCTCTTTGCGCTGGCCGCGCTCGCACGCATCCGCACGATGCGCGCTGCCAGAGCGCGCGGCGACGAAGAAACGATGGGCAGCGAAGAATTAGCGACAAACGACGAAACGGCGAGCCTTGAGAAGACTGAGCGAGAGGCGCTGGTGCACTTGGACGAACTTTTGTCGATGCGTGTGGAAGGCGGAAGCGGCGCGGCATGGGGCTACAACTTCGACTGGCAGAGTCGCACATTCTTCGCGCCGCGTGGGACGCCGACGCTGGTGCCGACGGCGTTTGCGGCGCGTGCTTTTATCGAAGCATCGGAGGTGTTTGGCGAGCAGAAGTTTCAAGACACGGCGCGCGGCGTGTGCGAGTGGATTCTCCGTGAATTGCCGCGAACCGTTGAACGCGAAGACGAGGTTTGTTTCAGCTACATCCCCGCAGAGAAGACGCGCATCTTCAACGCGAGTTTGCTGGCAGGCGAAACGCTGGCGAGCGTCGGGGCGTTGACCGGAGAGAGTGAACTCTGTGAGTTAGCCATCGGCGCGGCGCGTTATGTCGTGCGTCGCCAACGCACGGACGGCGCGTGGACTTACGGCGCGGAGTGGTATCAATCGTGGATTGATAATTTCCATACGGCGTTTGTGTTGCTGTCGCTCAGTCGCATCATGGAGGCGTGCGGCGCGGAGGCGCGTGCGGAGTTTGCGCCCGCGCTCAGTCGTGGTTACGAATTCTGGCGCGCTTCGTTCTTTCTTGCGGACGGGTGGCCGAAATACTACCATGACAATCCTTATCCGGCGGACATCCACTCGGCGGCGGCATCCATCGTTGCGCTCGTCGAACTCCGTCAAATAGACGACGGCGCAACCGCGCAAGCCGAACGGATTGCGCGCTGGACTTTGCGCCACCTGCGCGACCCGCGCGGCTTCTTCTACTACCAGCGGCGTCGCTTCCACACGGTGCGGACGCCTTACATGCGTTGGGCGCAAAGTTGGATGTTGTATGCGCTGGCGCGTCTTCTGGAAACGCAGGGAGAAAAGGTTAAAGGTGAAAAAGGAGAAAGGGAAAGATAAAGGAGTCGGCACGGCAAAAGCATTTTTCCTTTTCACCTTTTAACCTTTCCCTTTTCCCTTGTTGATTGATGAATATCTGGATTGATTTTGGAAACTCGCCGCACGTTCCCTTCTTCCGCGCGCTGGTCACAGAGTTTGAGCGGCGCGGGCATGAGGTTGCGACGACGGCGCGTGCCTTTGCACAGACGGTCGAACTGGCGCATGCCGCCGGTTTTGCGCCCGCCGTTATCGGCGTCCACGGCGGCAGTAGTCTTTCGGGCAAGGGGCGCAGGCTCGTCGAGCGCGCGTGGGCGTTGGCGCGTTGGGCGCGTGGGAAGCGTTTTGATTTGGCGGTCAGTCATAACTCGCACGAACACATTCTGGCGGCGCGCGTGCTCGGCATTAAAAGCGTGACGCTGATGGACTACGAATATCATCCCGCGAACCATCTCTCGTTTCGCCTCGCCTCGCGCGTCATCGTGCCACGCGTTTTCCCGGAAGATGCGCTCCGGCGTTGCGGCGCGCACCCTGCCAAAGTTCGTCGTTACGACGGCATTAAAGAGGATGTCTATCTCGCCGATTTCGCGCCCGACCCCGCCTTCGGCGAGACGCTGGCCGCGCTCGGCATCTGCACGTCGCGCGACGTGCTCGTCGTTGCGCGGACGCCCGCCGACTTCGCGCTCTATCATCGTTTTCCCAGCGAACTATTCAACGAAATGCTCGATTATTTGAGCAGCCATGAACGCGCGAAAATCATCCTGCTGGCGCGCACCGAAGCGCAACGCGAGCGACTTGCCGCGCGCCACAAATCCGCCAACATCATCTGGCCGCGCACCGCGCTCGACGGCTCGAATCTGATTGCCGCCGCAGATTTGGTCGTCAGCGCGGGAGGCACGATGAACCGCGAGGCCGCCGCGCTCGGCGTTCCGGCGGCGACGACGTTTGCGGGTCGTTGGGCGGCGGTTGATGAGGAGTTGGTGCGACAGGGCAGGCTTCGTCGCATCAGTTCGCGCGAAGACCTCGCCGCCCTGCGCGTCGAAAAGAAACCCGACACCAACGCGCGTCGCGCCTACGGCGTCCGCGAAGAGGTGACGAATTTGATACTTAGTGAATCGTAAATCGCTGGTAAATGGTAAATGGAGAATGGTAAATGGATAAGACCACAGCCGTCTTGTCATCTATCATTCAACACTAGCGACTCGCTTCTCATTTACCATTTACCATTCTCCATTTACTCGAAAGTTATGCGCGTCGAAAGTCTCGACAAATTGCGAACGCGAGCGCGCGAGGTGCGTGCACAGGCGCGTGCGCCGGAGTGGGTGATTCCGGCGGTCAAAGCGTCGCTGCTGTTGTTTGATGTGGCGCTCGCGGTTGGCTGTTTTGTCGCAGCGTTTTACGTCAGAGAAGGCGAGCCGGTTTTTGCGCCGACGGCTGCGGGCGGGAGCCGTTGGGCGTGGAGCGCGGAGTTTGAGCCTTACGGTGCGATGCTGCCGTTGGTGCTGCCGATACGCCTGCTGACGATTCTCTACTATGACCTTTACCGACTGCGCGGCGAGTTTTCATACGCCGACGAAGTTTTACGCATCTTCAAGGCGACGGCGGTCGGCTCGCTGCTCGTTGTGGCGGCGACGTTTCTCTATCGCGGCGGCTTCGAGTTTCGCGCCTTCTCGTATGCGCGACTCGTCTTCGTGCTGGATTTTCTCTTTGCGCTTCTTTCCTTCGGCGCGTTGCGTTTGGCGTTGCGGGGCGCGCAGAGTTTGGTCAGGCGTCGCGGCGTCAATCTCATCCCGACGCTGGTGATGGGACGCGGCGCGGAGGCCGCCTTGTGCATCGAGGAGATGCGCGAACGACCCGAAATCGGTTATCGCGTCATCGGCGTGATTGAAAACGGCGCGGTCACAGACGAGACGCCGGAGACGTTTGAGGGCGTGCCCGTCATCGGCGGCATCGACGACCTCTCCGAAGTGATTCGTGAGACGCGCGCCAACGAAGTCATCGTTACAGACCCAAGCGTCTCCGGCAATCTGCTGTTCGACGTGATGATGCGCGTCGGGCGACGCCACCGCGTCGAGTTTCGCATCGCGCCGAGTTTGTTCAACTACCTGCCGCGCAAAACCGACATCGACCAAATCGGCGCGCTCCCGATGATACGCCTTTTCCGCGAACCGCTCTCCAACACGGCGCGCATCGTCAAACGCGCGTCCGACATCATCATCGCAACGGTTGCGCTCGTCGTGCTCGCGCCCCTCTGGTTCGCCATCGCCGTCGTCATTCGTCTCGACTCGCGCGGCTCCGTCTTCTTCAAACAGGAACGCATCGGCATGGATGGACGCGTCTTTCTCTGCTACAAATTTCGCACCATGCACAGCGACGCAGACGACTCGCTCCACCGCGACAACTATCGCAAGAACATCGCCGGAACGCCCGACGCCAACACGGGCGACTCGATGCGCCCCGTCTACGGAAAACTGCGCGAAGACCCGCGCGTCACGCGCGTCGGGCGCAGACTTCGACGGACGAGCCTCGACGAGTTGCCGCAGTTGTTCAACGTCCTGCGCGGCGATATGAGCATCGTCGGGCCGCGCCCGCCGATTCCTTATGAAGTCGAAGCTTACGACGTGTGGCATCGCAAGCGGCTCGACATGAAACCGGGGCTGACGGGATTGTGGCAGGTGTCGGGTCGCAATCGTCTCTCGTTTGAGGAGATGGTGCGCCTCGACCTCTACTACATCGAAAACTGGTCGCTCCTGCTCGACCTCAAAATCATTCTGCTCACCCTGCCCGTCATGCTCGGCGGCGACGACGCATACTAGAAAGGGATGAGGGCCAAGGGATGAGGGATGAATCGCCGGAGAAGGGTCAAGGGTTAAAAGGCGAAACGGTGAAAAGTAAACAACCATTTCGCCTTCTTCCCTTTCGCCGTTTCGCCTTCTTCCCTGCATCCTTCATCCCTCATCCTTCACCCCTTCGCCATCCATCATCTCTCGTCGTTGCGTGGTTGTTCGTCTTCGCGTTTTGCGCGCCGCATTCGATTGCGGCGACGCAGATTGCGTGGGGCGGTGCGCTCGTCGGATGGATGGTTCGCCTGGTGTGGCGTCCGCGCGCGCGCACCTTTCGCACGCCGATTGACTATGCGCTGCTCGGTTTCTTCATCCTGACATTCATCTCCGCGCTTCTCTCCTACGACCCCGACGTATCCATCGGCAAACTCCGCGCGGCGAGCCTCTTTACCATCGTCTACGTCGTGGCGGAAAACGTCTCGTCGTGGCAGACGGTGCGGAGGCTCGCGTTAGTACTCGTCGCTTCGACGATGATTAGTGTGGTCTACACGTTTGGCGTCTACGCGATGGGGCGCGGCATCAAGATTGAGGGATTGAGGCCAGAGAGTCCGCTCTACGCGGCGGGCATCCGCGACGGCGATACGCTGCTCGAAACAGACGGAGTTCGTCTCTCCGCGCGTGAGGGCGCGCGACGCCTCGCAGACGAACTCCGTTTGACTCCCGACGAGCAGTTGAAGGGACGGATGGTTGATGGGATGAAGGTGCGCGTTCGCACGTATCGACTCGAATCCTATCCGACTTTCGAGGTCGAACGCGGGAAACTACTTGAAGGCGACGCGATTGAGACGCGTCTCGGCGTGCGACGTTTCGCTGCGGGGCGCGACGAGCGCGCGTCCGGTTTCTATGGTCATTACGTGACCTACGCCGAAGTGTTGCAACTCACGGCGTCGCTCGCGTTCGGTCTCTTTTTCGCGCGGCGCGACAAAATCTCCTGGTCGGGATTGCTACTCGCTCTGTCGGTTGTCGGGCTGGCGGGTGCACTGTTGCTGACGGTGACGCGCGCTCCGTGGCTAGGCTTTCTCGTCTCGATGTTTGTCGTCGTGGCGGCGGGCGCGCGGCGTCGGCGTCGGATGTTGCTGGCGACGGCGTTGGTCGCCGTGCCGCTTGTGGTCGGCGGTCTGTTCGTGTTGCAGCAGAAACGTCGCGTCGGTTTTCTCGACCGCAGCGACGGCTCGACCGCGTGGCGTCTGATGGTTTACGGCGAGGGTCTGCGGTTGCTTGTGCGCGAGCCACGACATCTGTTGGTCGGCGTCGGCATGGATTCCATCAAGCGACACTACCGCGAATGGGGACTCTTTGATAACGGACGACAAAACATCGGCCATCTTCATTCGACGCCTCTGCAAATCGCCGTCGAACGCGGACTGCCCGCCCTCTTTGCGTGGCTCGCGCTCATCTTTATCTACGCGCGCATGCTCTGGCGTCTCGCCCGACGCTTCGACGAACGCCGATACGCGCGTCCTCACGACGACGACGAAGACCAAGCGTGGATTCCGCACGGCACGGTGCTCGGCGCGCTCGGCGGCCTCGTAGGATTTTTGACGAGCGGGCTGGTGCATTGGAATCTCGGCGATTCGGAAGTGGCGATGGTCTTCTATTTCATCATGGGCTTGGCTCTTGTCATCGAGCGGCTGAGCCGCGAAAATGTGTCGGAACAGACGCACGCACGCGTCGCGGCTTGAAAGACGCGCGAGGTTCCACGTCTCGGACGTTCATATAACTGAACAGTGCACGCGGAAACGTCGTTATCAGTTAACGTGTGTAATTCCCCGACAACGTGCGCTCGATTCTGCTTCAGACAATCGAAGGAATTTTGAGATGAACATCATGAAAAAACTTGCCGGAATCGCCGTGTTTCTGCTGGCACTCATCGCGGCAATCGCCGTGACCAGATACTACGCGCCCGATCAGACGCCGGACGTGCCCGCCGACAACCTCAACGCGTCTGTCCCTAATGCACCTCCCGCGCCTCCCGTCGCGCCGCCATCACACACGGCGACTGTCTCAACACCGGTCTTTCATCAAGTTCAACTCGTCACGCTGGATTTAGCCAACGAGCAGAGCCATACGACGCTCGTCCTCGAAAGGGACGCGAGCAAACCTGCGCCGGAGCGCGTGTGGGTCTGGACGTTTTTCTTCGTGCCCGGCGACGGACAGGGTTGGGCGAGTGCGCCCGTGGAGATTCGACAGCCCTTCACGAATGGCAACCGCGTCACGCGCACGGTGACGGCGGAATGCGCCCCGTGCGGCGATTTGCGTGCACCCAAAAGCGGCTATTATGCGCGGGTCAAAGTTTCGAGCGACCATGAGGAGGCCGCGCGTTGGAGCACGGCTGAGATGAGCCGCGACATCGCCAACGCCTCTCCGGTGGTGGTCGAAGCCCCGCGCGGTAAGGGTCGTTGAAGTCGCGCGTCGAAAACGTCGCGTCGATGAGCGCCGACTAATGTTTCGACGTTGGCGCAAGATTCCGATGCCGACCTCATTCAAGAGGTGAACAGGATTGAAGCATTTCAAACGACGCGCGCAGGAGAATCTCTTATGAGTCACAACAAACAAAAGACAGCCGCTTCATCAAATCGCAGCCAAACCACTTTTGCCGCAAGCACGACGTTCCCCGTCGGCAACACTCGAGGCCAACGCCGTCGCTCGCTTGCGTTGTGCATCACGTTGGTCGCGGCGATGCTGGCGTCGTCATGCAGCACCAGTAGAGACGCCGCGAATAATAACGGGCGCGCGCAAGAAACTTCCGTCGCCATGTCTCCATCGAGTCGGCCTTCCGATGAATCGGGTGGTTTATTCGCCAAACACGAAGAGGGCAACACAGAATCCTACGCCCAGATTAACGAAAATCCGTTCTATGAAGTGGCACGCGCGCCGCTCTCTACTTTCTCGATTGACGTTGACACAGCCTCCTACAGCAACACGCGTCGCTTCATCAACGAAGGACAACTGCCGCCGCCCGACGCCGTTCGCATCGAAGAGTTAATCAACTATTTTTCATACGCCTACGAGCAACCGACAGGCAGCGCACCATTCTCTGTGACGACCGAAGTTGCTGCCTGTCCGTGGAACACGGCGCACCGACTCGTCCACATCGGTCTGCAAGGCAAACGCATCGAGACGGAAAACTTGCCGCCCGCCAATCTCGTCTTCCTGATGGACGTTTCGGGTTCGATGAACGAGCCGAACAAACTCCCGCTCGTCAAAACCGCGCTCCGCACTCTGACCGAACAGTTGACGGCGCGCGACCGTGTAGCCATCGTCGTCTACGCAGGGACGAGCGGCCTCGTCTTGCCTTCGACCACGGGCGACCGCAAAGGCGAGATTCTCGGTGCGCTCGACCGTCTCGAAGCGGGCGGCTCGACCAACGGCGGACAGGGCATCCAACTCGCCTACCGCATCGCACAGGATAATTTCATCAAAGACGGCATCAACCGCGTCATTCTCACGACCGACGGCGATTTCAACGTCGGCGTCACGAACGAAAACGAACTCGTCCGTCTGATTGAAGAGAAACGCGCCAACGGAGTCTTTCTCTCCGTGCTCGGCTTCGGTTCCGGCAACCTGAAAGACTCGACGATGGAGAAACTCGCCGACAAAGGCAACGGCAATTACGCTTACATCGACACGGTTTCCGAAGCGCGCAAAGTGCTCGGCGAGCAGGTCGGTGGAACGCTCGCCACGATTGCCAAAGACGTGAAGATTCAAATTGAATTCAATCCGCGACAGGTCGCCGGTTATCGTCTCATCGGCTACGAAAACCGTCTGCTCCGCGACGAGGATTTTAACGACGACACGAAAGACGCGGGCGAAATCGGCGCAGGCCACACCGTTACGGCGCTCTACGAGATTGTGCCCTACGGGCAGAAGGTGGAGGCGTCCGGCGTCGATAAACTCAAATATCAGGAACCCGCCGTGCCCTCCGAGACGGCCATGAGCAAAGAGATGTTGACCGTCAAACTTCGCTACAAGGAACCGAACGGAGACGAAAGCCGACTCATCAGCGTCGGCATCGCAGACGCCAACGGCTCGATTGATAACGCCTCGGAAAATCTAAAGTTCTCCGCCGCCGTCGCCGCCTTCGGCATGCTCCTGCGCGATTCAAAATACAAAGGCGACGCCACCTACGACCGCGTTATCCAACTCGCACGCGCATCCACGGGCGCAGACCTGCGTGGCTACCGCGCCGAATTTATCCAACTCGCCGAAAAAGCCAAAACGCTCGCGCCCCGCAACGTCGCGCGCAATTAGAGGTTTGCAGCGAAGTGAGTCCGGTTCCTGCGTTAGAGAGTTTTTGGCGAGAGTGTTTCTTGAATCAGAGAGTTTTGGCGAGCGTATAGCCCGCCCAGACGAGGAGCAGGCCGCCGAGATTCGAGCAGATGAGATTGAAGACGGCGAAGCCGAAATCGCCGTCGCGCAAGAGTGTGAAGGTCTGTAGACCGAAAGCGGAAAACGTTGTAAAGCCGCCGAGCAGACCGACAAACACCGCCGTCTGAATCGTCTCGCTCCCCGGATACCGCTCCCGCATCAAGTGGAAAAGAAAACCCGCGAGAAAACATCCCAATAAATTGACGATAAGCGTCCCCGTGGGAAACGCCTCGCCAAAACGTCGCGCAGACCAACCCGTCAACGCATAGCGCACCAGTGTTCCGACGAGGCCGCCGAGGCCGACGAGAAGCAGTTTTTGCACGAAGTTATATAAACATTTCCGCGCACGCACGCAAACCGCCGCGCCTCCTGCTAGTCCTTTCCTTGACACTATTTACCGTCGCCGTTATCATCCTTGTTTTCGGCTGGTGCTGCCCGCCGTGTCTGAGGGGTTATGTTCGAGTCTTTATCCGATAAACTGAAGCGAACGCTGAAGAATCTGCGCGGCGAAGGCGTGTTGACGCCGGAGCACGTCGATGCGGCACTGCGCGAGATTCGCCTCGCGCTCTTGGAAGCCGACGTTAACTACAAGGTGGCGAAAGACTTCATCGCGTCGGTCAAGGAGAAGGCGGAAGGCCAGCAGGTATGGCAGGAATTGAAGCCCTCGGAGCAGGTCGTCAAGATTGTCTACGATGAACTGGTCGAACTGCTCGGCGGCACGTCGTCGCGTCTCGTCTTCACGAAGACGACGCCCAACGTCGTCATGATTGTCGGCCTACAAGGTTCCGGCAAGACGACTTCGACGGGCAAAATCGCGCGTTGGCTCTCGAAGAATCAGGAGCGCAAGCCGCTTCTCGTCTCGACCGACGTGAACCGTCCGGCGGCGCGCGAACAGTTAAAAGTTATCGCCAAAGCGACCGGGCAAGCGATATTTGAAAAGCCGGAATCGAACAACGCCGTCGAACTGGCGCGCGAGGCTTACCGCCACGCGCAGCAGACGGGCTATGACACGCTCTTGATTGACACGGCGGGACGCCTCCACATCGACGAAGAGTTGATGGAAGAACTGGTGACCATCAAATCCGAGACGCGTCCGATTGAGATTTTGTTCGTCGCCGACGCCATGACCGGACAGGATGCCGTGCGTTCGGGCGAGGAGTTTCACCGTCGCATCGGCATCACGGGCGTCGTTCTCACTAAGATGGACGGCGATGCGCGCGGCGGCGCGGCGCTTTCAATCAAACAGGTGACGGGGCAACCCGTGAAGTTTGTCGGCGTCGGCGAAAAGTACGACGCGCTCGAACCGTTCTACCCAGACCGCATCGCGCAACGCATCCTCGGCATGGGCGACGTGCTTTCGCTCATCGAAGAAGTGCAATCGAAGGTTGACCAGTCGGAAGCCGAAGAACAACTCAAGAAGCTACAGAAGAACGAATTCACACTCGACGATTTTCGCAGCCAACTCCGGCAAGTGAAAAAACTCGGCTCGTTCTCGAAAATCATGAAGCTTCTGCCCGACCAACTGCTCGGCGGCATCGGGATGCCGCAACTCGATGAAGAACAGTCGGCGCAGATGGAACGCGAACTCAAACGCACCGAAGCCATCATCGACTCGATGACGGGCGAAGAACGCAACGACCACCGTCTCTTGAACGCCAGCCGTCGCCGACGCATCGCGCGCGGTTCGGGAACTCAGGTTGCAGATGTCAACGCTCTCATCAAGCAGTATGTCGAAATGCGGCAGATGATGCGGCAGATGTCCGGCTCCGGCCTTTTCGGCGGTGCTCCCGGCGGCGGAGGTGGCGGCGGCGTGAAGGGTCGCATGATGCGTAAGATGGCGGGCATGATGGGTATGCCCGACATGAGCGCGATGATGGGCGGCGGTGGCGGCGAAGGCGGCAACGGGATGGACATCAACTCCATGCCGCAACTCCCCGGCGCGCCCTCGCACAAGAAGTTTAAGAAGAAACCACGACACAAAAAGAAACGGTAAAACAGAGGTCGGAAGTCAGAGGTCAGAGGTTAGTTAAAAGACGAATGCTTGTTCTTACTAATCTCTGACCTCTGGCCTCTCGCCTCTCATTCTGGAGGATATAAAGTTGTTAGCAATCAGATTGATGCGGATGGGCGCGAAGAAACGTCCGTCGTATCGCGTCGTTGTCAAAGAGAAGTTGTCGAAGCGCGATGGCGCGTACGTGGAGAACGTCGGGTTCTATGACCCGACGCGCAATCCTGCGGAGGTACGGCTCGACCTGGCGCGCGTCAACTACTGGATGGAGAACGGCGCGCAACCGACCGACACCGTACGGCAGTTAATCAAGCAACAGTCGAAGGCACAGTCCAACGATTCGACCGCCACAGAAGAAGGCGCGACGTCCGACGCTTCTGCTGCCGCCACCACGACAACGACGCCCGCCGCGTAAAGCATCGTCGCGCTCGTTTGAGCGCGAATGTTGCTCGCGGACGATTAGCGTCGGTTCGGTGTCGCTCTCCTCGCGTAGAAGTTTAATGACAAGCCCTTCGCGGCTTGAGGCCGAAAGCACATGAAAGAAGCAGTCGAGCTAATCGTGAGGGCGTTGGTTGATGATTCCGAAGCGGTAGACGTGCGCCAGATTGAACGCGACCGCTCGACCGCGATTATTGAAGTGCGCGTGGCTCAAGCGGACATGGGTAAAATCATCGGGCGACAGGGCAAGACGGTCAAAGCCTTGCGCTCGCTTCTTCATGCGGTCGGCGTCAAACGCGAACGCCGATTCATCCTTGAAATCGTCGAGTGAACATGGCGACGGAGCAGAAGGATAAAGACGCGCAGCCTAGCCTTGATGCGACGGAAGAACTCGTTGCCGTCGCGCGCATCTTGAAGACGCGCGGAGTGCATGGAGAAGTCGTCGCCGAAATGTTGACGGATTTTCCCGAACGTTTCGACGGACTCGCGAGCCTCGTCGCCGTCAGCCCCGAAGGCGCTCGCCGCGTCCTGACGATTGAGGAGCACTGGTTTCACGGCAAGCGCATCGTCTTCAAGTTCGCGGGTTTCGATTCGCCGGAAGCGGCGGAAGCGATTACGAGACACGAACTCGCCGTGCCGGAGACGGAGGCGGTCGAACTCGAACCGGGCGAGTTTTATGATTGGCAGTTGACGGGCTGCCGCGTCGAGACGACCGACGGCGCAAGGCTCGGAGAGGTCGAGGAGATACTGCACACGGGCAGCGCGCCCGTGCTCATCATCCGCGACGAAGCCCGACGCGAACATCTCGTCCCGCTCGTTGAAAGCATCTGCGTCGGGATTGACATCGAAGCCAAGCTCATCCGCGTGGATGCGCCGGAAGGTTTGCTGGAATTTTAGATTGCGGAATACGGATTAAAGAAGAAGACAGTTAGTTTTCAATCCGCAATCCGCAATCCGCAATCGCAATGCGTTTTGACATCATCACCATCTTTCCCGAATTCTTCGAGACGGTGTTCGACTTCGGGATTGTGCGACGCGCGCGTGCGGCGGGGTTGGTGGAGATTGCGTCGCACGACCTGCGCGGGTGGACGCGCGACAAGCACAAGATGGTTGACGACCGACCGTTCGGCGGTGGCGACGGGATGGTCTTGAAACCCGACCCGATATTTGAAGCGGTGGAATCTTTGACGGGCGAGCACGACCCACACGCTCACTTGACGGCGCGCAAGCGTGTGGTGCTTTTGTCACCGCAGGGACGCGTCTTTGAACAAGAGTTGGCGCAGGAGTTGGCGACGGCAGAGCAAGTGGTCATCATCTGCGGACGTTACGAAGGTGTTGACGAGCGCGTGGCGCAGAGTCTAGCAACGGACGAGATTTCCATCGGAGATTACATTCTGTCGGGCGGCGAACCGGCAGCGGTGGTATTGGTTGACGCGGTGGTGCGACTCGTGCCGGGTGCGCTCGGCAGCGAGACATCAGCCCTTACCGAATCGTTTGCGGAAGGCATTCTGGATTTTCCGCATTACACGCGCCCGCCGGATTTTCGCGGCATGCGTGTGCCGGAAGTTTTATTGAGCGGCAATCACGCGGAGATTGCGCGCTGGCGACGACAAGAGGCGCTACGCAAGACGCGTCGCAATCGTCCAGACCTTTTTGAACAGGCCGACGTGAGCGCAGACGAGCGCAAGCGGCTTGATGAAACCGACGATAGAACTTAGACGATGAAGGATAAATGTAGACAATGGATGATGAAGGAACAGTGGTTGTTTATCGTCCATAGTCAACGGTCAATCGTCTGATTATTTAATGAGGTGAAATTATGAATCGTTTAGATGCAATCGAGAAAGCACAGTTACGCACAGGGATACCCGATTTTCAGCCGGGCGACACGGTGCGCGTGCATGTGAGAATCAAAGAATCGGAAACCAAAGAACGCTTGCAGGTGTTTGAAGGCATCGTGATTGCGCGTGCGGGCGGCGGCATACGCGAAACCATCACCGTGCGTAAGACGAGTTTTGGCGTCGGCGTCGAGAGAATCTTTCCTCTCCACGCGACCATCATCGACCACATCGACGTGATACGTCGCGGTCGCGTCCGTCGCGCCAAGCTCTATTATCTGCGTAACCTGCGCGGCAAGGCGGCGCGCATCCGCGAACGCGATACACGCACCGCCAGCACAGGCGCGAGCGGTCAGGCGCAGGGCGCGTCGGCCTCCAACAAAAGCAAGCAGTAAAAATCAGTAAATGGTAAATGGATGAAAGCAGTTTTTTCTATTCACCATTTACTATTTACCAGCTTTGTCAGACTTTCGTGACATGCTTCTCATCTTATAAGCGTGTGCGCTAAACTCGCACACGCTTTTTAGCGTCTCAACTTCAAACGACGAACGGGAGCCATAAGCCTGTTGCATATCGCTATCGACGCGCATTCCATCGGCACCGGGTTGGCTGGCAATGAAACATATGCGGCCAATCTTATCGAAGCGTTGGCCGAGATTGACACAGAGAATCGTTACACGCTTTACGTTACGAAGCGCGAAGCCGTCGAGCGTTATCGTGGACGCTGGCCGCACGTCGCTGTGCAGCGAACGTTGCCACACTCGCCGATTGTCCGTATCCCCTTCACACTCGTCGCCGAGTTGCGCCGTCGTCCAGTCGATTTGCTTCACGTTCAATTCACCGCTCCACCCTTCGCTCCATGCCCCGTCGTCGTCACCGTTCACGACCTTTCATTCGAGCACTTGCCGCAAACATTTAAGCGACGGAGTTGGATGCAGCTTCGCCTCACGGTGCGACGCACGGCACGCATGGCCGCGCACATCATCACACCCTCGGAGTATTCGCGTCTCGACCTCATCAAGACTTACGGCATCGCGCCCGAACGCATCAGCGTCACGCTCGAGGCTGCCGCGCCGCATTTCAAACCTGCGAATAAAGAGGAACTGGAACGCATGCGTGCGCGTTATGGAATCGACGATGAGTACATTTTGGCCGTCGGGTCGATTCAGCCGCGCAAGAATCTCATCCGTCTCATACGTGCTTATGCGGACTTGCGCCGTCGCCGGACACAGGCTAAGCTTCCGCAACTTGTCCTCGTCGGCAAACGCGCGTGGCTCTACGGGCCGACGCTACGCGCTATCGAAGAGAGCGGCATCGGCGACCGGATAAAGCTCACGGGCTATGTATCAGAAGCCGATTTGCCCGCACTGTATACAGGGGCAAACTGTTTCGTTTACCCTTCCTACTTTGAAGGCTTCGGATTGCCGCCGCTCGAAGCGATGCAATGCGGCACGCCTGTCATCACGGGCGACCGGACGAGTCTGCCGGAAGTGGTCGGCGATGCGGGTCTGATGGTCAACCCTTTTGACGAAAACGCGATTGCCTCGGCGTTGGCTCGAATTATTGATGATGCACCCTTGCGCGCTGAACTGCGCGAGAAGGGCTTGAAGCGCGCCGCGATGTTTAGCTGGCAAGAGACGGCACGCATGACCCTGAAAGCTTACGAACGAGCAACAGGAGGAAGGATGAAAGGAAGCGACGAGCGATGAGCGACAAGTGATGAAAGACATCTGATGCTTAACAGCCGTGCTTTCATCATCTCGCCTTCATCCCTCGTTGCTCATCCATCATCCCTTTAAGATATGCGTATAGCTATCTTGGGAACACGCGGCATCCCCGCCAGTTATGGCGGTTTTGAAACCTTCGCCGAACAACTCTCGACGCGGCTTGTGGCGCGCGGTCATGATGTCACCGTCTATTGTCGCGCACACTACGTCTCTCCACGCCAACTCGAATACAAGGGCGTGCGCCTGCAAGTCCTGCCAACCATTCGGCACAAATATCTCGACACCGTTATTCACACATTTCTCTCTGCGTTTCACGGCGTCGGCAGACGCTACGACGCCGCGCTCATCTGCAACGCCGCCAACGCCGCCTTCGCGCCCATACTGCGACTTGCGGGCACGCCCGTCGCCATCAACGTCGATGGTCTTGAACATAAACGCAAGAAGTGGAATTGGATGGGACGCGCTTACTATCTGATGTCGGAGCGGCTCGCCGTCTGGTTCCCGAACGAGACGGTGACGGATGCGCGCGTCATACAGGATTACTACCAGACGCGCTACGGCGCGGATTCAACCATGATTGCTTACGGTGCGGAAGTCGAACGACGGCTCGACCGCGCCGCCGTCCGCCAGTGGGGCGTCGAGCCGAACCGCTACGTGCTCTACGTGTCGCGTCTCGAACCGGAGAACAACGCGCGTCTCGTCGTCGAAGCCTTCAAAAAAGTACGCACCTCGCACAAACTTCTCATCGTCGGCGATGCGCCCTACGCACACGAATACATCAAGGAACTACGCGATTGCGCCCACCGCGACCGACGGATTCTGTTTACCGGATTCGTCTTCGGCGACGCCTATCGCGCCTTGCAGCAGAATGCCTATTGCTACGTCCACGCCACGGAAGTCGGCGGCACGCATCCCGCGCTCCTTGAAGCGATGGGCTACGGCAACTGTGTGTTGACGCTCGCCACGCCCGAAAACATCGAAGCCGTCGGCGAAGCCGGAATCCCCTACGCCGACAGCAAAGATTTAGCCGTCAAGCTGCAACGCGTCCTCCGCGATGGCGCGATTGTCAACCAGTATCGCCAACGCGCACAGGCGCGCGTGCGCGAGCGTTACGATTGGGAATATGTCGTTGACCGCTACGAAGATTTATTCGCGCGCATGGCACACTTGCCCTCGCCCCGCATACACGCGCACCACGTCGAAGAGTCGGAACCGGAAACAAGCACTGCAACCGAGAAACTCAACAGGTAATGCCTGTCGCCAATCAGCAAACACGAATCCTTCAACTCATCCGAACACGAACACTCCCAAGCTAAACAGGCCACACGGCGCGACGCGCGAGCATGCGTTTAAGATTGACATACCCCTGTTCGCCCGTCATCAATTCGCAGAGGGTGCGACGGATACCTCGATGCGCGCGTGCAAAATCAATCATCCGCTCGGTGAAAGGCGCGCCCAAAAAGTTGCCGTAGAAACGTCGTCGCAAATGAGAAGCGCGCTCAAGTTCACGTCCAAAATCCTCACGCCACGTGTCTGCATACGCCGCCGTACGCCCCTGCAAATAACTCTCCGCGAAAAGCTCCGCCGAGCGCAAAGCATAATAGATTCCTTCACCCGTCACCGGGTCGGCGAACCCCGCCGCGTCGCCAAGCAGCGCCCAATCCGCGCCCGCCACGCATCTCTGTCTCAAAGTCTCCGGCGAGAGTCCCGGTATTCGCGCCGCATAACGATGAACGTTCACGCGCAGTTTCTCCTCAATCTCTCTGTCGAGAGAATCATCGCGACGCGCTTCCGTAGTTGACCAGAGCGGAGCGTTTTCGTCAGTGCGCGTGCGGTAGTAGCCGACCATGAAATTCCAGAGCATCCGGTCGAGCGTCTCATGCTCGAAAGCATCCTGCGAAGTGGCGATGCCGAACGAGATGTGGTCTAACCTCGGAAACGCCCACGCATATCCCGCCCATCCGGGCAGAAAAGCTACTACTGTCGGCGCATCATCCGAAGCCTTCGGCAGAGGCGCACGATAACCGAAGGCCACCTCCATCTCGGAATTCGCCAACGCACCCGCGAGACGACGCGCGATAGCACTATTCGCCCCATCCGCCGCAACAAGCGTACGCCCACGCCACACTTCACCGCCTCGACTCCGCACCGACCAGCCATCGCGCCTCTCGTCGCATGATGGTGAAGACGATGGTGTACGTTCATCCTTCATCGTGGAAACACGCACGTCGAAAACCTGTGCTCCCGCTTCGCGCGCACGTTCGCGCAGAAATGAATCGAACGCGCAACGTGAGTAGATGGCGAAAGGCTCCGCGAGTTTGAGCCGGACGCGCTTGCCCGCAGGCGAATACATCTCCACCTCGTCAATCATGCGCCCCATCGCTTCAAGCAAGTGCGGCCAAGCTCTCAAAGCTTTTGAAGTGACGCCACCGCCGCACGCCTTCGGCTCGCCCGCAGGCCGCCCGTCGAATAACGCCACGCTCGCGCCTTCACGCGCCAAACGTTCCGCCGCAAACGACCCGGCAGGCCCCGCCCCGACAATCAAAACATCAAAGCTTCTCGCCTCCACCATCCCTCTCACCCTCTATTCATTCGCCTTCAAACTTTCCGACACTTCATCCTACAACATCGCTGCCGACGTTTCACTTCCAACCTCTTACGCTACGCTTCACAATGCAAAAACGCCTTGCGAGCCTTCGCGCGTAATGTGATAAAATCCGTCTATCCCCTTGAACCCAGTCAACGGCGAGCGGTGAGCGCAACGTGCGCGATTTTGTCCACTCGAAACGTTTCCCCCCCGCTTCGGACAGCAAACGAAAATCTCGCCTACGGGATGTAAGCGTATGCGGACGGGTTAACGAAAGATGTCGTCAAGTTCGATTGTTTTCGCTGGAATTGCTCCGCACCCGCCGATTATGGTTCCAGAGGTCGGCGGCGAAGCCGCAGCAGAAGTGCGCGGCTCAATCGACGCCATGCGCGAATTCACCGAACGCATTACGGCGAGCCGCGCCGAAACAGTGGTCTTGATTTCGCCCCATGCCCCACTCGAAGCACACGCCTTTGTCGCCTACTATGATCCCGTTCTCCGCGGAGATTTCGCCAATTTTCGCGCTCCGCAAACCACGGTCGAAGCGCCGCTCGACGCGGAACTCCTTGATGCTATTACATCTGCCGCTATCGAAGACGGTTACGCAGTGATGCGCGTTCAAGACCATCTCCTCGACCACGGGACGGTAGTGCCACTCTATTTTCTTTTGCACAACGGTTGGCGCGGAAATGTCGTCGCGCTTGGCTACAGTTTTCTGTCAAACGAAGACCACCTACGTTTCGGCGCATGCATACGGCGGGCGGCAGACGCGACCGGACGCCGCGTGGCCTTTGTTGCGAGCGGTGATTTGAGCCATCGTCTCAAGCCACATGCTCCCGCCGGTTATCATGCCGACGCACATCTGTTTGACGATGAAGTAACTGCTTCCCTGCGTGCGTCCGCGCCTGAACGCATCGTCAATATCGACCAAAATCTTCGGCGAATGGCTGGCGAGTGCGGATACCGTTCGATGTTGGTTGCCATCGGCGCGACCGCTGATCTCCCATTGAATTGTGAGGTTTTACATTATGAAGCGCCATTCGGTGTCGGCTACATGGTGGCTCAAATTGTTCGCGCTCGAACGAATGAGAACGATGTGAACTGAGCAAAACAGATGTCCACCGACAAAGAAAATAAACGAGATGTCTCGGTAGAAGCTACATCTGCGAGTGCGGATGAGGGGGCGTCTGACGTTTTTACGCCGGAAAATGACATTTTTTCGCATGAGACGGAAGCGATGTTGCCTGCCCTCGCGCGTCGTTCGGTCGAAACTTTTGTCCGCGAACGTCGCGTAATTGCGCCTCCTCCCGTCCCCGGATCCTCCATTTTGCTCCGCAAGGCCGCCTGCTTTGTCTCAATCAAAACCAATCTCAAAGAATTGCGCGGCTGCATCGGCACTATAGAGCCTTATCACGAAACATTGGCCGAAGAATTAATCGCTAACGCTGTCAGCGCGGCGACCCGAGACCCGCGTTTTCCACCTGTCGCCGAAGCAGAATTGCCCCGTTTGCGCTATTCCGTTGACGTGCTCTCTGATCCGGAGCCCACGCGATTCGAGGATTTAGACCCGTCTAATTTCGGCGTTATTGTAGAAGATGAAACGGGCGCTCGTCGTGGTTTGTTGCTGCCCGACATCGAAGGTATCGAGACAGCTTCGCAGCAGGTCGAAATTGCTGCGCGTAAAGCAGGAATTATGCAGGGAACGCCCCTCAAACTCTTCCGTTTTCGCGTCCGACGCTTCGGCGAAGGAACGCATTTTCGTCAAAACTCAGAACAAGGAGCAAATCAATGAACAAGGATGATGAGTCACAGACTCTCGATGACCGCAATGATGACAAGGGATTGACACCCGAAACATACGCCAGTGCTGCGGACGAACTGAATCCTGCAAGTGATGATAGGGCAGTGAGCTACGGTGAGCAGGGGCAATATGCGCCGGGGGGTCGCTATAACGAACTTAACGTTACATCCGCCGACCGCGTGGATTTGGACGACCCTGCGAATTCAGTCCGAAGCGACGAGAAAAAGTAAAAACGAGCGTTAGCTTTAGGCTTTGTCGGTTTTTGGAGACAAAAAATCCGCTGCATACGCGAGAAGCATGCAGCGGGCAAGATCCACAGGAGGAAAGGGTCTACATTCTATATGAGCGGGTACAGTGTGTCAAATAGATTCACATCACGTACCCGCTCAAGTATCCAAAAGCCTCAGACATCAAGGTTCTTGACATCAAGCGCATTCTCTTCGATGAAGCGACGGCGTGGCTCGACCGCATCGCCCATCAAAACCGTGAAGATTTGGTCGGTTTCCACCGCGTCGTCAATCTTGACCTGAAGCAATGTGCGCTTTTCGGGGTTCATCGTGGTCTCCCAGAGTTGTTCCGGGTTCATCTCGCCGAGTCCCTTATAACGCTGAATCGTCAAATCCTTCTTGGCGGCGGCCAAGACACGCTCAAGCAGTGCCTCGCGCGTCTCAATCTGCTCGCTCGACCCGTTTTCGCCGAGCGTTAGAGGCGTCGCCAGACGGTCTTCCAACGACTTGTAAATCTCGACCGCTTTTTGAAACTCCGCATGGCTCGCAAGTTCCCAGTCGATAACCACTTGCGCGCCGGTGGCCGCCGTGGTTTTAATCTTCCACAGGCTATGCTCCACGTCCAACGAAGGTCTTTCCGTACGATAACCCGCTTTGTCCAATTTGCCCTCGATGCGGAGCATCAACTTTTCTTCCTGAAAAACGCCGCGAATCGTACTGTTTTCCAGTTTTCTTAAAACACCATCGCGCCCACCGAAAGCATCTAGAAGCGTCTTGAAGAGGTGTTCGTCGCCACCGAGACGGCGGACTGCTTTTTCGCAGTAGCGATTGAATTCCACCATCTGTTCCAGAGAACGAGCCAAGTCGCGTCCCTCAATAACGTCGGTGTTCCCGGCGGAAAAGACCTTGATGTCGCTCGTCGCCTGCCTCATCAGATAGCGCACCATCGACTTTTCATCTTTAATGTACTCCTCACGTTTACCGCGTTTTACTTTGAACAGCGGAGGCTGCGCTATGTAGACGTGTCCGGCTTCGATGAGTTGCGGCATCTGCCGGAAGAAGAAGGTCAGAAGCAACGTGCGAATGTGCGAGCCGTCAACGTCGGCATCAGTCATGAAGATGATTTTATGATAACGTAACTTGTTGATGTCGAAGTCGTTATCACTCTTGCCGATGCCTGTACCGAGTGCCGTGATGAGCGTTTTAATCTCGCTATGGCCGAGCATTTTGTCGAAGCGAGCCTTCTCCACGTTCAAGATTTTACCTTTTAACGGGAGAACCGCTTGGTTCTTGCGGTCGCGCCCCTGTTTGGCGCTGCCACCTGCCGAATCTCCTTCGACGATGTAGATTTCACAGAGCGCAGGGTCGCGTTCCTGACAGTCGGCGAGTTTGCCGGGGAGCATGGTGGAGCCAATCGCGCCTTTGCGAACGATGTCGCGCGCCTTGCGTGCGGCGTCGCGTGCACGCGCGGCGTCGATGGCTTTGCCGACGATTTTTTTGGCGACCGTCGGATTCTGCTCGAAATATTCCATCAGACGCTCGTTCAAAAACGATTCGACCGCGCCTTTCACGTCGGAATTGAGTTTGCCTTTGGTCTGTCCCTCAAACTGTGGTTGCGGAAGTTTGACGGAAATCACTGCGACCAAACCCTCGCGCACGTCGTCGCCACTGAGCGAACCCTTGAAATTTTTGGCGAGGCCGGAGGATTGCGCGTAGGCGTTGATGGTGCGCGTGAAGGCCGAGCGGAAGCCGGAGAGGTGCGTGCCGCCATCGACGGTGTTGATGTTGTTGGCGAAGGAATAGACCTTTTCGTCGTAGCCGTCGTTGTACTGAATCGCCACTTCGGTCGAAAGGGCGTCGCTCTCTTTCTCGAAGTAAAGCGGCTTGTCGTGGAGGACGGTCTTGTTCTTGTTAAGATGTTTGACAAATTCGGCGATGCCGCCTCGATAGTAAAACTCATGGCCGCGTTCGGGTTCTTCGCGTTCGTCCTTGATGGTGATGCGGATGCCTTTGTTGAGAAAGGCTTTTTCGCGGAGGCGTTCGGAGAGTTTATCGAAGCTGAACTCCGAGACATCAAAGATTTCCGCGTCGGGTTTGAACGTGACTTTGGTGCCGCGTTTGCGCGTTTTTCCGGTGGCTTCGAGTTTGGTGGCGGGAATGCCGCGTTTGTATTCCTGTTCGTAGGTCGTGCCGTCGCGCCAGATTTCCAGACGCAGCCACTCCGACAAAAAGTTGACGCAGGAGACGCCGACGCCGTGTAGACCGCCGGAAACTTTGTAGGCGTTGGAATCGAATTTGCCGCCCGCGTGGAGTTTCGTCATGACGACTTCGGCGGCGGATTTCTTCTCTTGCTTGTGATAGTCCACTGGGATGCCGCGACCGTTATCAATCACGGTGATGGAGTTGTCGAGATGAATCGTCACCTCGACGGTATCGCAATATCCAGCCAGCGCCTCGTCAATCGAATTATCGACCACTTCGTAAACAAGATGATGCAATCCAATATCGCCCGTCGAGCCGATATACATGGCGGGGCGTTTACGCACGGCGTCGCGACCTTCGAGAACCGTAATCGACTCCGAAGTGTAGCCCATGCTCTTCTTTTTCGTTGTGATAGGTGCTGTTGACAAACTACTCTCCTCTTCGTACATGCTCATAAAATTATCCTAAGCCTGATGAAAACGTCAGCCCGACGTGGCCCCGAACGTGAGCGCAAAATGTGACTGATGCGGCACATCTTTTAGATGCCTTCAGCCGCCGTCGCGACTGTGGAAATTGCGCTCTCTGGAAGTTCGCTTGCGGCTGCTGCGCCGTCCAGCACTTCATAGACGCTGGCGCGCGCTGCAAACTGTTTGACCAGTTCTTCTTTCGAGGTCGTCACAAAGGTTTGTGTGCGTCCCTCAAGGTATTCGAGCAAGTGGCTGATACGCTTTCTATCAAGCTCCGCATCCACATCGTCCATGAGGAAAAGCGGATACTCACTGTGCCACGAATGATACACCGAAATCACTGCTAAGTCAAGTATTATCAACGCGCTACGCTGTTGGCCGGAGCTCCCGAAAGCGCGTATGTCTCGCCCGTCGAACAGGATTTGCAATTCGTCCCGATGCGGCCCGATGAGCGCGTAACCGCTGCTTATTTCCGCCGACAGACGAAGCCTCAGACGCTCCGTAATCAACGACTCGTAATCGCTCAAATCGCCCTTGCCTTCGAGCGACGAGACGTAGCGAATCGTGACCTCTTCGCGCCCGAAGAGACGCCTCTGAAGCGTCTCGTTCAGACGCTCGACGTAATCCACGCGCGCACGATGCATCGCAGCACTCAAGGCGACGAGTTGTTCGTTCCACGGTTCAATCAACTCGCGCGCATCCTCGATGCTCATGTCGGTGTCGGAGGCGTCTTGCAGGAGTCGATTTTTCTGTTTGATGACGCGCGAATAGTCAGCGAGCGTCTGCACGTAGGCGTGGTGGAGCGAGATGATGCCACGGTCGAGAAACTTGCGACGGGCTTCGGGGCCGCCGCGCACGACTTCGAGTTCGTCGGCGGTGAAAGCGACGGTGTGGAGTTGTCCGAGATAGCGCGCGACCGGTTCGCGTTTGCCGTTGACGGAGAGCATCTTGGTGCTGCCCTGAATCGTGACTTGCAAATCGCGTTGCACTTCCTCTGTGCGCGCGACGCGGCCACGCACGACGGCGAGGTCTTCACCAAACAGGACGGCTTCCTGCGGTCGTTGTGTGCGAAAGGATTTCGAGGTGGCGAGAAGATAGATGGCTTCGAGCCAGTTGGTTTTGCCCTGCCCGTTGTCGCCGTGAATGATGTTGAGGCCGTTGCCCCAAAAGATTTTGCCGCTCAGGTTTCGGAAATTGTGTACTTCAAGCGATTCGAGCAGCATGCGCTAATTCTAACACATGCTGCCCGTTTCCTTCGCCCCGTAATGGCTCAGAAATCGCTTCTAACGAATTTTTCTTTCCCGACCTAGCCCGCGATACGTCCAGCGCGTTTCTCGACGCTCACAGACGCATCGGCATGACGACGTACTTGTACTCGTAGCCGTCGTCGGAAGCGGGGCGGAGTTGCGCTTGCGAGTTGCCGTCTTTGAAATCGAAGACCACCGTATCGTCGCTCATGACATTGAGGAATTCTTGTAGATAAGCGGCGTTGAAGCCTATTTCGATGTCGTCTCCGGTGTAGTCGGCGGTGATGGTTTCACGCGCTTCACCTTCTTCGGCGGTTTGCGAGTTGATGTTGAGGCTGCCGTTGGTGAGATGAAAGCGGATGGCGTGTGAACGGTCGTCGGCCATGAGTGCGACGCGCCGAATCGCCTGACCGAGTTCCGCAGAGTTGAATTCGACGTGTTTATCGTTGCCTTTCGGGATAACCATTTCGTAATTCGGAAACTGTCCGGCGAGCGTGCGCGAGATGAGCAGTCGCGAGCCGACCTCGAAGTAGATGTGATTATCGTCTGTGCCGAGGCCGATGTCGCCTTCGTATCCGGCGGTCAACTTGGTCAACTCGCCGAGCGTCTTGCGCGGAATCAACGCTTCGAGTCCCTCTTTCGGCGACTGTTCGCCTAAATCCTTGCGTTCGATGAAGGCGAGACGGTGGCCGTCGGTCGTGACCATGCGTGCGCCCGCTTTGTTGAGGATGAATTTCGCGCCCGAAAGCGTGTAACGCGATTCTTCGAGGGTGATTGCAAAAATCGTGCGGTCGATAAAAGTTTTGAAGATGGTGGCGGGGAGTTTGACGGGCGCGGTTTTGAAACTCGGCACTTCGGGAAAACTCTCGCGCTCGACGCCCGCGATGCGAAAATTGGAACGCTCGCACTTGACCGCGACCCAGTTATTTTCCTCTTTGCGAAAATTGACGGGTGCGTCCGGCAAGACGCGCGCAATCTCGAAGAGTTTGCGTGCACTGACGCACATCGAACCCGCCGTCTTGATGTCTGCCTCGGTTTCGCAACGCAGCGTCATGTCGAGGTCGGTGCCGGTCATGCGAACCGTGCCCTCGCCGACCGACTCGATGAGAATGTTGGAGAGGACGGGAATCGTGTTCTTCTTCTCGACCGTTCCCTGCACAAAACCTAGTTCTTTCTGAAGCGCATTCTTGCTGATACTAAATTCCATTTATGGACTCCTCTGGCGAGATGTTTTTGTAATCGAAATTGTAGTCGAATAATGACCAACCGACGCTTGTTTTTCAAGCGACGCCTTTTACTACTTATACTAATTTAATACCTTGTATTTATATCTAGTAGTAGTAGTAGTGCCTGTGGAAATGTGGAAAACCCACTTTATTGTTGTCGCTAAAAGAGTTGTTTTCCACAGCCCCTGTGGAAATCGCTGTGGAAATCTCGGCTCAAATGTGGAAAACTTTTTTCGGAGCAAAGTTTTCCACATTTCCACAGCCCCAATTGTTGCAAGCCTGTGGAAATGTGGAAAACTCGAAGTTAAGTTGTTGCGAATAAAAGAGTAAACCGAAAACCGTACTGTGGAAAACTTTTGACCCAAAAAGTGAGCTAACTATTTGCAAAGATTATCCATAAGGTCGCTGATGACCCTGTGGAAATTTTGGTCGCTCGAAACCAGCGCATTTATCTTGTCCACAGAGTGAATTACGGTGGTGTGATGCTTGCCGCCGAACTCCCTTCCAATCTCCGGGAAACTGTGTTTCGTGAGTCGCTTGCAGAGGTACATCGCGACCTGTCGCGGCACGGCGATCTGTCGCGCGTTGTTCTTGGATTTCAGTTCCTCCGCACGTAGACGATAGTGCGCCGCGACGGCTCTCTGAATCTGTTCGATGGAGATTCCGGCAGGCTGGTCGTCTTCCGCGATGTTGCGTATGGCGTCCTGCGCGAGCATCTTGGAAATCGGCAGACCGCGCAGAGACGAGATAGCCACCAGACGCACCAGCGACCCTTCCAGTTCGCGTATGTTGCTCTTGACCTTTCCGGCGATGAAGAAGGCCACATCGTCGGGCAGCGAAACGCCGTCCAAATCGGCTTTACGTTTTAGAATCGCCACCTTGGTCTCCAAATCCGGCGCTTCGATGTCGGCAATCAATCCCCACTCGAAACGCGAATGCAGACGCTCCTCAAGCGTCGGAATCTCGCGCGGCGGGCAGTCCGACGTGATGACAATCTGCTTCTGGCCGTCGTAGAGCGCGTTAAATGTATGAAAAAACTCCTCTTGTGTCCTCTCCTTGCCCGCCATGAACTGAATATCGTCCATCAGAAGCACGTCGATAGAACGGTATTTTTCACGAAAAGTCTGTGTCTTATCGTAGCGAATCGCATTGATTAGCTCGTTCATGAACTTTTCGGCGGAGATATAGGAGAGACGCAAATAACGGTTACGCTCTTTTATCGAATGCCCGATGGCGTGCATGAGGTGCGTCTTGCCGAGTCCCACGCCACCGTAGACATATAAAGGATTGTATGTTTTACCCGGAGCCTCGGCCACTGCGAGCGCGGCGGCATGTGCAAACTGATTGCATGAACCGACGACGAAGGTCTGGAAAGAGCACTTGGGATTGAGCGAGAGTTCGAGCGGCTCAATATCGACAAACGTGGTCGCGCCCGGCGTCAGGCCATCTGATTCAGCCGCTTCGAGGAGCGAAAAGAGGCTCGAACCGTTGCCCTTCTTGGTGTCAATGCTGGTTGTTTCGTCTTTGGTGAAGTCGTCGGCTTCCGAATCGTCCTGGTCGGAATTGGCGTTTGCCGATTGCGCCTCATCCTCTGCTACCTTCCAGTCAACTTGATAAGAGTTGAGATTCAATTCCTCCAGAGAGGCATCGAGGACATCAGAATAGTTGGTACTCACCCAGTCCTTAACCACTTGATTAGGCGCGCGCAGATGTAGGACGTGGCCTGACTCGTCGCAACCGTCAAAATGGATAGGACGAATCCATGTGTCGAAACTCTGTCGGTTAAGACGTTTTTCGACGGCGTGGAGGATATTGTCCCAGAGTCTATTCTCAATAACTGTGCTCATGGTTCACGTCCATTCTCAAGATGGATTTTGACAAAAATTGAGCCGATGACAGAAATGACCTAAAAGAATACAATCCGGCTTCGCGCTCGGCTCAAGCTATGCTTTGACCGACAGCGCGGAACTGTTGCAAAAAAACTCTTTCGGCCTCATTTCCGCTCTCGCTCGAAAGAGTTTTCCACAGCTTTTTCCACAGCCCTGTGGAAAACTCTGAGAACTTAAAGTGAAGCTTTAAGTATTTCATTATCAACTATTTACAGGTGTTGCTCGCATGAGAAACGGGCGCGAGACTAGCATACGGAGCCGACGGATGCAAGAGAAATCCACAGCCTCCGAGAAGAAATTTTTTATCCCCGACAAGAGCTATATTTTTCCGCATTTTTTAATTGGATAATTCACGCTTGTTATCTGTTTGTACGATTTCAAGGCAGGAATTTCAGACCATTTCGACGCGAAAAAATCCTCCATCAGACGAATTCGAGCTTTCTCGTCAGACAATTTTGGCCTTCGGGAATCATTTCGGCGGATGTCGCCGTGAGGGTTGCTTGGAACTCGTCGTGCTTGGTGGTGGGTCTGTTTGGCGTGAGTGGAAAAAGAGCTTGGCGGGTTGCGAAAAAGCGCGCGAATGGCGCGTGGTTTCTTGACAGAACTCGTACTGAAAGTTAGTCTTGACGTTTTCGTTTGAGGAGAGAATGACTGACTATGCCAAAGCGCACATTTCAACCGAACAATCGTCGCCGCGCCAAGACACACGGATTTCGCGCACGGATGGCGACCAAGAGTGGTCGTCTGGTGCTGAAGCGTCGCCGCGCCAAGGGGCGCAAACGCCTCACTCCGGCGCATTACTAAAACAGAACGAGGCATTTCCACACGATGCCCGACTGCGAAACTCTGCGGAGTTTCGCGTCGTTTATGAACAGGGCAGGCGTTTCGACGGGCGTTTGATGACCGTCTTTGCACGTCCCAACGACCTCGGACGCCAACGTCTCGGCATCACGGCTTCCAAGAAAGTGTCGCGCCGCGCGGTGGATAGGAATCGCCTGAAGCGTCTGCTGCGCGAGGCGTTTCGTTTGAGCGGCGAGATGCTGGACGGCTTACAGGGGAAGTACGATTGGGTGCTCAACCCGCGTCGTTCCCTTCTCGGCGCGAAACTCGCGGCTCCGCTCAAGGAGTTTCGGGAGATTGTGGAGCGCGTACGGATGGCCGAGGGTAGTCCCGTCGAAGGCGGGCAAGACTGAGCCATGAAAATCGTCATACTGGCTTTGTTGAGGTTTTATAAAGTGGCTGTTTCGCCGCTTCTGCCGCCCTCCTGTCGCTTTGTTCCGACCTGTTCAGAGTACGCGCGCGAAGCGGTCGAGCGATACGGAGCGGCGCGCGGAGCGTGGCAGGGCGTGCGCCGCATCGCACGTTGTCATCCGTTTCATCCCGGCGGCTACGACCCGGTTAAATGACGTTTTGGCGAGCGTCGTGGCGTTGGACGACAACAACGGTTTCTCTGTCCGCGTCGGCTGGCAAATTTTCAAAACTACATGGAACAGAAGCGTTTTCTACTTGCCCTTATACTCTCGGCGGCGATTCTTTTCGGTTGGGAGTTTCTGATTCGTCGAACCTCTCCGCCACCCGTTGCGCCGCCCGACAATGCCAACACCGCGCAACAAAATCCTTCCGTCTCTCCGACACCAACGACATCTACTGCGCCGCAATCTAACGAACAAGTTTCGCAGTCTCCATCTAATGAAGGCGCGGCTCTCTCAGCCGATGATGTGCCGCAACGCGTCTTGACGATTGAGAGCCCGCTCTATCGCGTGCAACTCGATAGTCGCGGCGCGTTGGCGACGAGTTGGATTATCAAGAGCAACAAAGACACTGGCCGCCCGCTCTATTCGATTGCCGGAACCAAAGACAACCAGCAACCCCTCGAATTGATTTCACAGAAGTCTCTGAAGGAAGAACCGCGTCAAGCGCCTCTGCGTCTGGCAACAGGCGACGACGGAATCGACGCCGTTCTCGTTTCGAGGAATTACAGAATCAACGGCGTCGAAGCCGAAGGCGGCGAGGCACGCGTCGAACTCAAGCCCGGCGAATCACGACGCATCGAATTCATCATGAACGATGCTTCCACGGGACTCGATGTGGTCAAGAGTCTGACCTTCTCGGCGGATAGTTACAGCGTCGATTTAGAGACGAGCGTGGCGCGCAGCGGCCAGAAGTTTTCCGACATCAAACTCGCCATCGGGCCGAGCATCGGCGATCAAGGCGTACCACACTACACCTTCTATTCCGTCGCACCGGAAGGCGTCTACGCGCTCGCCAACGGCGAGACGGCGCGCCCCTTTGCTGTCAACATACACAAGGATGAGAAGACGCCCGACCGTCTCAGGGTTGATGGCGCGGTTAGTTGGGCGGGCGTCGGCGATACATACTTTGCGATGGTCGCCGTGCCTTCGAGACCGATGGATGGACTCGAATATCGCACGTCGAAATACGAGCACGAATTCAAGGGAACAAAGGAAGACCGTTTTCTCATCACAGGGTTCGTCGATATTCCCGCCGACGGGTCGAAGACGCGTCTCTACGTCGGCCCCAAAGACCACTATCTGCTCGACAATGCGAGCAAGGATGTGAGCGCGGCGGTCGGTCGTGACGTTGACCTCGGAGGACTGATTGACTATGGCTGGTTCAGCACCGTCTCGCGTCCTCTCGCCGTGCCGATTCTCTGGTCAATCAAGCGACTCTTCACGCTCACGGGCAGCTACGGCATCGCCATCATCCTCTTCACGATTATCATCTATTCGCTTTTCTTTCCGCTCAAGTGGCGTTCGTCGAAGTCGATGAAGAAGGCGCAGAAACTCGCGCCGCGCATGAAGGAATTGCAGCAAAAAATCAAGGATTTACAGGACAAAACGAAGGGTAAGCCGAACGAAGCGAAACTCAAAGAGTTGCAGATGGAGCAACTGCGTCTGATGAAGGAAGGCAATCCGCTCGGCGGTTGTTTGCCGATTTTGATTCAGATGCCTTTTCTCTTTGCGCTCTTTCGTGCCATCACTATCTCGATAGATTTTCGCCAAGCATCGTTTCTCTGGATGCCTGACTTGTCGGCCTCCGACCCGTGGCATTTGCTTCCGTTCTTGATGGCGGGTTCGATGGTCGTGCTGCAACTCATCACGCCCGCGCCGTCGGCTGACCCGCTTCAACGAAAGATGATGGCGGTAGTCTTGCCCGTCATGATGCTGTACATGATGTGGAGCGCGCCCGCAGGTCTACTCGTTTACTGGCTCGTCGGAAACATCGTCGGCTTCGGTCAACAGATGTTGATTAACCGTATGATAAAATCCGACGACGAAGAACCACCGGAGATGAACAAGGCCGAGACGCGACCACCGAAGAAACTGAGTCCGGCAGGCGTCTCACAAGCCTGAACGTTTCAGACACGACAACTCATCACGCGAGTTGCTCAGACATGGTTGGTGAAAACAGATGAGCGAAGTTTTCAATCAAGCGCAGGACTTTCTCAACGACGTTTTTGAAAGCGCCGGATTCAATCTACGTGCGAAGGCCACTGCTTCCGAAGATGCGACCACCGTGCTCGACATCGACGGTTCTGACGCTGCGCTTCTTCGCAGCGAAGGCGGCGAACTCCTCGACGCGTTAGAGCACTTCGTCAATCAAATTTACGCGCGACAACTCCCGCAGGGCGAACGTCTCATCTGCGACGTGCACAGTTTTCGCGCGATGCGTGAAGCCGAACTGCGTGCGATGGCGCGTCATGCTGCCGAGCGCGTGCGTCAGTCGGGCGTGCCCTTCATCTTCGGTTCGATGACGGCTAACGAACGTCGTGTGATTCATCTCACGCTCGCAGAGGATGAACAACTGCATACCGAATCAATCGGCGAAGGCAATGCGCGCAGGCTCAAGGTTAGTCTGAAGTCGTCGCTTAAAAAGTAGAAGAAATCATTTTCGGGATTGCGCCGTTCTCTCTTTGAACGCGCAATCTTTTTCTTTTCACCCTTACACATTTTCTTTCGCGCGTGCAGTGTCAACAACCGATACCATTGTGGCTCTTTCGACGCCGCCCGGACGTAGCGGCATCGGCGTCATTCGTCTGAGCGGCGCACGCTCTCTCGAACTCACACGCGCTCTCGTCTGCGACGAACATTTCACACCCGCCTCGCACCACGCCACGCTCAAAACTATCTACGACACCGAAAGCCTCGACGCGCTCGACCGTGCGCTCGTCACTTACTTCAAAGCACCGCGTTCGTTCACGGGCGAGGATGTTGTCGAACTGAGTTGCCACGGCTCGCCCACGTTGCTCTTGCATGTCGTAGATGCACTCTTGCATCTCGGCGCACGCGCCGCCGACGCGGGCGAGTTCACGCTCCGCGCGCTCTCAAATGGTCGTCTGAGTCTGAGCCAGGCGGAAGCCGTGCGCGATTTGATTGACGCGCAGACCGATGCGGCGGTGCGACAGGCCGCACGTCAACTCGGCGGCGAACTCGCCGCACGACTCCAACCCGTTAAAGATTCGCTTGTCGAAATCATCGTGCCGCTCGAATCTTCTCTCGAATTTGTCGAAGACGATTTGCCGCCCGATGTTACGCACAGGGTCGCCGCGCTTCTCTCTCACCTTACAGAACAACTCGAACAATTGGTTGCCACTTTCCGCACCGGACGCCTCTTGAGAGAGGGCTTGAAAGTCACTCTGGCGGGTCGTCCCAATGTTGGTAAGTCTAGTGTTTTCAATGGTTTGCTGTCTTTCGAGAGAGCCATTGTGACGGAGTTGCCGGGAACCACGCGTGATAGTTTAAGTGAATTGACAAGCATCGAAGGCATTCCGGTTTTGCTGACGGATACCGCCGGAGTGCGCGACGCGCAGGACAGAATCGAGCAACTCGGCATCGAACGGACGCAACGAGCCATCGTGGATGCCGACCTCGTTGTCGTCGTGCTCGATGGCTCGCAACCTCTAAATGATGAAGATAAAAGGGTTTTGGCCGAAACCGCTCCGCGCCGTCATGTCGTCGCGTTGAATAAAAGCGATTTGGAGAACTTTGACGCTGCTGTGGTTAGTATTCCGAGCAATGGGACGCGGGTCGTGGCAATCTCTGCGAAGACCGGAGCGGGACTAAAAGACCTCGCAACTGCTATACTTGAGCCGTTTACGTCGGCGCGCGAAACACATGAAACAGGTTTCCTAATAACCAACGCGCGCCATTACGACCTCTTGCGTCGCACGGTTGCGTCGCTCCGCGACTCCGAAAAGTTGCTGCGGGAGCGCGCGAGTGAGGAGTTATTGCTCGTCGGTTTGTACGATGCGTTGCGTTTTTTGGGCGAAATTACGGGAGAAACGACGCCCGACGATGTTTTGTCGCAGATTTTTGCGACCTTTTGCATAGGTAAGTAGCGATGAAATTTGATGAATCATTCGACGTGATTGTTATCGGCGCAGGGCACGCGGGATGCGAAGCGGCCTCTGCCGCCGCGCGTCTCGGTTCGCAGACGGCTCTTGTCACGCTCAGTCTGGATTTAATCGGACAGATGTCCTGCAATCCGGCGGTCGGCGGCATCGCTAAAGGCCATCTGGTGCGCGAAGTTGACGCGCTCGGCGGCATCATGGGTCGCGTCATCGACCGGACGGGCATCCAGTTTCGCTTGCTCAATCGCTCGCGCGGCCCCGCCGTGCAAGCGCCGCGTGCACAGGCCGACCGCGCGCTCTACCGCACAGAGATGCGCCACACGCTCGAAGCGACGCCCAATCTCCATCTGCGTCAAGGGCTTGTGGTTGATTTCATCATCGAAAAGGGTCGTGTCTGCGGCGTTGAACTACAGGATTCGCGCCGTTTTCGCGCCGGAGCCGTGGTCATGGCTACCGGGACGTTTCTGAATGGACTAATTCACACAGGCCGACGCACCTACACGGCTGGACGCGCGGGCGAACCCGCTTCCATTGAACTTGCAGAGAGCTTGAAGCGTCTGGGGTTTCCCGTGGGACGCCTCAAGACGGGCACACCACCGCGTCTCGACGGGCGCACGATTGACTGGGATGCCTTTGAGCCGCAACCGCCCGATGAAAAGCCCGTCCCCTTCTCTTTTTCGACCGAAAGCATCGAGCAACCGCAAATTAACTGCTTTATCGGTTACACGACCGACAAATTGCATCAATCTATCCGTGAGAATCTGCATGAGTCGCCGCTCTATTCCGGCCAAATCAAGGGCGTGGGGCCTCGTTATTGTCCTTCGATTGAAGACAAAGTGGTCAAATTCCCTGATAAAACGCGTCACCAGCTTTTTCTCGAACCCGAAGGACACGATACCAACGAAGTCTATCTCAACGGCTTCTCCACTTCTCTGCCGCCCGATTTGCAGCAAGACCTCGTACACCAGATTCCCGGCCTCGGCGAGACGCGAATTATCCGTCCCGGTTATGCCATCGAGTACGATTTCGTAGACCCGCGCGAACTCACGCCGTTCCTGCAAACCACACGTTTTGAAGGACTTTTCTTTGCCGGACAGATAAACGGCACCACTGGCTACGAGGAAGCAGCCTGTCAGGGCTTCGTCGCCGGAGTTAATGCCGCCTTGTTTGTACAGAAACGTGAGGGTTTCCGCCTTCGTCGTGAAGAGTCTTACATTGGCGTCCTTATCGACGACCTCATCACGCAAGGGGTTGACGAGCCTTATCGCATGTTTACTTCGCGCGCCGAATACCGTCTCGCGCTCCGCTACGATTCCGCTGACGCGCGCCTCTCACCCTACGGGCGCGAACTCGGTCTCGTCGATGATTCCGACTGGGAAAACTTCAACCGACGCCGCGACCGCCTCGCCTCCCTTCGCACAACCCTCGAAGGTACGCGTTATAAACGCTCCGACGCGACCTACGCTTCCCTCGCACGCGTGCTCGGCGCAGACCTCGGAGATTCCATCTCGCTCGCGCAACTTGCTCAGCGACAAAGCGTTAACGCCGATTTGATTCGCCGTCTGCTGCCTCCCGATGTGCGTGTTTCAACCACTGCGAACGACCTCGAAACAGTTCTGGCCGATTTGCTCTATCACGGATATGTCAAAAATCAGCAATCGACCAACGAGCGTCTACACCAACACGACGGCCTTCGTGTCCCTGTAGATTTTGAATTTCGCGGCATTAGCGGCCTCTCCAACGAAATGACCGAACGCCTCGAACGTTCACGACCGCAAACATTTGGACAGGCGCGACGCATCCCCGGCATGACGCCCGCTGCCCTTTCGATTCTTCTCGTCAGTCTGAAAATGCGTCCTGCCGCAGCCTGACCGCGATGTTTCACGTTTCCCGCAGCCTCATCGTATGGGAAACGTGAAACACTCAATGGCCTTCTTCCATTAAAACCTATCATTTCGACGCCGGGACACGTGAAACGCGTCCGTGGTTGTGTAAAATTGTGGCGTGCAACAATATATTGTGGTAGTTTACGTGGCGTTCGGAATGTGGTGTGGGTGAGGCTGATTAATGGCTAAAATCATCGCGGTGGCGAACCAGAAAGGCGGAGTTGGCAAAACAACTACGGCGGTGAACCTCGCGGCAGCCCTCGCGGTTGCGGAAATGCGTGTCCTGCTTGTAGATACAGACCCGCAGGCCAATGCTACTTCCGGCGTCGGCGTACAACGAGGCAGTTTTCGACGTAGCCTCTACCACGTGCTGGTGCTCGAAGAATCGCTCGCCAATGCTGTTCTGAACACCGAAATTCCCCTCCTCAAAGTTCTCCCGTCTGACAAAAACCTGATTGGCGCGGAAGTAGAACTCGTCGATGCCGACAGACGCGAGTACAAACTTCAAGAAGCCCTGCGCCCCGCCGAAAACGATTTCGATTTCATCATCATCGATTGCCCGCCGTCCCTCGGGCTCCTGACGCTCAACGCTCTGACGGCGGCAGATTCGCTTCTCGTGCCCATACAATGCGAATATTACGCGCTCGAAGGCGTGACGGAACTATTCGATACGCTGGCGCGCATCCGTCGTTCTTTGAATCCAGGGCTGAGCATCGAGGGCTTGTTGCTGACGATGTTCGACGAAAGAACCAATCTTTCGTCGGCAGTGGCCGCCGATTTGAGGGATTTCTACGGCGCGCAAGTGTTGGCGTCGGTGGTTCCACGTAACGTGCGGCTCGCAGAGGCTCCCAGTTACGGCAAACCAATTATCCTGTATGACGCGCGTTCACGCGGCGCAGAGAGCTATCTTCAGTTGGCAAAGGAGATAATGACCCATGACAAGAAGAGCACTCGGTCGGGGATTGAGCGCACTGCTGTCGGATACGCCGACGCCAGCTAACGAAGAGATGCAGGAGATTGAACTCGACCTCATCGAGCCGAACACCTATCAACCGCGCACGCATTTCAACGAAGAACGTCTCGAAGAACTGGCTCAGTCAATCCGTTCAAATGGCATTATTCAGCCGTTGCTTGTGCGTCGCCACGGCGAGCGTTTTCAATTAGTTGCAGGAGAGAGACGTTGGCGTGCGGCGCAGCGCGCGGGTCTCCAACGTGTTCCGGCAGTGGTGCGGCAGATTCCCGAAGACAAGATGCTGGAACTCGCGCTCATTGAAAATATTCAACGTCAGGAATTGAACGCGATTGAAGAGGCGCATGCCTACAAACGCCTTATAGAGACATTGGGACTGACACAGGAGGCGGTCGCGCAGAGAGTCGGGCGCGACCGCAGTTTTATCACTAACTACTTACGGCTCTTGCGTTTACCAGAAGACGTGCAGGCACTCGTCGAGGAAGAAAAAATTACTATGGGGCACGCGAGAGCTTTGCTCGGCGTGGACGACGCGGATGTCCAGAGGCGTGTCGCGCGCAACGTGATTGAGCAGGGATTGTCAGTCCGTGAAACCGAACGCGCCATTAAGCGAATCATCGCAGGTGTAAATCCAACCACAGCCACCATGCAGATACCCAGACGAGACGATGCCAATGTTCGTGCCGCCGAAACAAAGATGCGCCGACGCCTCGGCTCACAGGTGCGTATCATGCCGAACCAGACGGGCGCAGGCGGTAAAATCGAAATCGAATACTACACGGAAAACGACCTCCAACGTCTCTATCAAGTGATTATGGGCGCGCAGGAGATTCCGCAAAATGAGCAGTTTTAGCCTCTAACTGGCTCAGATTCCTCAAGAAGCCGTTCCGCGCAGACGTATTTCCGGTAAATGCCTAGTGCTTTGTTCACACCATTCCGGTTGCGAAAGAGGAGAGAAGTTTATGTTAACTTCTCTCCTCTTTTTTATTGGATTGTTTCAGTGAAGTTCTAGAGGGCGGACGCGCCGGAGACGATTTCAATGATTTCTCTGGTAATGCTGGCTTGGCGGACGCGGTTCATGTTGAGCGTGAGGGAACTGATGAGTTCGCCTGCATTTTTGGAGGCGGCGTCCATCGCCGTCATGCGTGCGCCCTGTTCTGAGGCGACCGATTCGAGTAGGGCGCGATAAATCTGCGTCTCAATCAGACGCGGCAGCAAACGGCTGAAAATTTCGGCGGGCGGCTGCTCATAAATATATTCGACAAAAGTGACGGGCCTCGACGGGTCGGCGGCTGTCTCTTCGCCGGAACCCGCTTCGACGCGGGCGACGGGCAGAAGTTGCTCAACGATGACGCGCTGTTGAATCACGGAGCGAAATTCGTTGTAGATGATAAAAACCTTGTCAATGGTTTCGTCTTCAAGGAATCGGCGGGTGATGTCGCGCGCAACATCGACGGCTTCGGAAAACTCCACACGCCCTTTTCCCGTCAAGCCGACGTACTCGCCCACAATTGTCGTCTCGCGACGGCGAAAAAAGTCTCTGCCTTTACGTCCGACGGCGAGCATTTCGACGTTTTTGTCGGCGTGTTCGCGTAGAAAAGTTTGCGCGGCTTTAATGAGATTCGCGTTGAAAGCGCCCGCAAGCCCTTTATCAGCGGTGATTAAAACAAGTAGATAACGCTCGTCGGCACGCGTGTCGAGCAAAGGATGATGAAAGTTTTCATCCGTGTGGGAAGCGAGTTGCGTCAACACTTCGAGCATCTTGTTGGCGAAAGGACGCGCGGAGACAACTCTATCCTGCGCGCGTTTCAGCTTCGCCGCCGAGACCATTTTCATGGCCTTCGTAATCTGCTGCGTGTTTTTGACCGACTTGATACGTCGGCGAATGTCGAGAAGATTTGCCATAGTACAAAGTAGAATGCAATCAACTGCCAGCGTTTGAGAGTCACCGCAGACATGCCAAAAGCTGTGCGGTTTGAATCACTTACAAGCAGTTGATGGGTGCTGGTTTAAGTGGTGGCAGCGGCAGCGGTTGCGGTCGCTGGTGCCACGGCAGTTTCGCCCCAAGTCTCTTTGAAATCCGCGACGGCTTGCGTCAAATCGCTCTTGATGTCGTCGGTGAAAGACTTTTTCTCACGAATATTGGCGAGAATCGCGGGATGCGCGTTTTCGATGAAGCGCAGGAGGTCGGCCTCGAAGCGGCGCACCTGTTCGACGGGCACGTCGTCGAGATGGCCGTTGGTCGCCGCCCAAATGACGAGCACCTGCTTTTCGACCTCGACGGGACGATACTGCGGCTGCTTTAGAATTTCGATAAGTCGTTGGCCGCGTGCGAGTTGCGACTGTGTGGCCTTGTCCAAATCGGAGCCAAACTGGGCGAAAGCCTGAAGCTCGCGAAACTGCGCGAGGTCGATACGGAGCGTTCCAGCAACCTGTTTCATGGCCTTGATTTGCGCCGAGCCGCCGACGCGCGAAACCGAGTTGCCGACGTTGATGGCCGGACGGATGCCGCTATTGAAAAGGTCTGCTTCGAGGAATATCTGCCCGTCGGTGATAGAGATAACGTTGGTCGGGATGTAGGCCGAAATGTCGCCCGCCTGCGTTTCGATGAGCGGAAGCGACGTGAGCGAGCCACCGCCTTTGGCATCGGATAATTTAGCCGCGCGCTCCAAAAGACGCGAGTGGAGATAGAAAACGTCGCCGGGATAAGCCTCGCGTCCGGGCGGACGACGCAGCAGGAGCGAAATTTCGCGGTATGCTGCGGCGTGCTTGGAAAGGTCGTCGTAGATGGTCAGCGCGTGGCGTCCGGTGTCGCGGAAATACTCGCCGATGGCTGCTCCAGCGTAGGGTGCGAGGTATTGCATGGCCGCCGAATCGGAGGCCGAAGCGTTGACGACGACGGAATAACTCATGGCGTCGTGGTCTTGGAGCGTCCTGATGACCTGCGCGACGGTCGAGGCTTTCTGGCCGATGGCGACGTAAATACAGATAACGTCTTTGCCCTTTTGGCTGAGAATCGTGTCGAGCGCGAGGGCGGTCTTGCCCGTCTGACGGTCGCCGATAATCAGTTCGCGCTGGCCGCGACCAATCGGTACCATCGAGTCAACCGCCTTCAAACCCGTCTGCAAAGGCTCTTTCACGGGCTGTCGGTCAACGACGCCGGGCGCGATGCGTTCGAGCGGGTTAAAATGGTCGGTGACAATCGGGCCACGGTCGTCGTCGGGGCGACCGAGCGCGTTGACCACGCGGCCAATCAGCGCATCGCCCACGGGCACATCCATAATGCGCCCCGTGCGTTTGACGACATCACCTTCCTTGACGCTTTGAAATTCGCCGAACAACACCGCGCCGACTTTATCTTCTTCAAGATTCAAGGCCAGCCCGCGCACGTCGTGCGGAAAGTCCAGCAGTTCACCAGCCATCACTTTTTCGAGGCCGTGAATTTCGGCGATGCCGTCGCCGATTTTAATCACCGTGCCGACTTCCGTGACGGTCACGCCGGTATCGAAATTCTCAATTTGTTGGCGAATTATATCGCTGATTTCATTGGCTTTAATCGGTTCCATAAGAGTGCCTTTGATTCAATTTTGGACGATGGACAAGAGACGATGGACAATGGTTTGTGTGCAGGCAAGTCTTTTATAGACTATGGTCTGTCGTCCATCAGTGGTGTCCGGTCATGCGTTCCTTGATTTGTTCCAACTGGTTTCGCACGGAACCGTCGTAAACGGTTGAGCCGATGCGGGTTACGATGCCGCCGAGGAGTTCTTCATCAACTGCAAATTGAAGGCGCACGTTGCTGTCCGTGAGCGAGGAAATCTGTGCGCGCAAGGCTTCCTGCGCTTGCGGAGAGACGGGGCGCGCGGTCGTGACCTGTGCGGAGACGACGCCGGAACGGCGGTCGAGTTCCTGCACGAAGACGCGATTGATTTCGTGTAAATCGGCGAGACGATGATTTTGCAGAAGCACTTGGAGGAAATTGGAGGTCGTCGGGCGGACGCGCGTGCGTTCGATTAAAGTATTGACAACACGACGTTTCTGGTCGTAAGGGATGGTCGGATTGCGAACCACTTCGAGCAGTTGCGGGTTGTCCGAGAGCATTCTCTCCCAGGCGTTTAATTCCTCTTGAACCTCGCGCGATTCCCCGCGCTCGACCACCACGTCCGCCAACGCTGCCGCATAGCGACGTGCCACCGTTTGCACGCTCAATGCTTAATCCCTCCCAGATTCTCGACGTATTCGCGCACCAAACGCGCATCATCTTCGGGTCGCAGGTCGCGTCGAATCATCTCCTCGGCCATTCGGACGCTCTCTTCGGCGGCGAAACGGCGCAGTTCCATGCGCGCCACCTTCGACGCGCCTTCAATCTCGCGTTGCGCCTGTTCGCTCAGTTTTTTCAGTTCTTCTTCAGTAGAACGCTCGATGCGCTGTCGTTCGTCCGCCGCTTCGCGCTCGGCCTGTGCACGAATCGCTTCGACTTCGGTGTCGAGGCGTGCGAGGCGCGTCTCAACCTCTTGGAGTTTGGCGAGCGCGGCGTCGCGTTCTTCCTGTGCGCGCATCAGATCGCGCCGGATGCCCTCGCGTCGCGCGCGTAACGCTTCGCTGATGGGACGACGCAGGACGTAAACCATGATGCCAAGGAACAGCAGTAGATTGAAGAGTTTGGCGACGCTCGGTGAATATTCGTGCCAAAAGCCCTCGCCTCCCGCCGCAAATATAAGAGTTAAGATAGTGAAATTAAAAGACATAGGACTCAACCGCTGAAGCCCGACGACGACGGCGCGCCGCCGACCGGACGACCCAGAATGTGCGTGCTCACGGAGGCGGCCACCTGTCGCGCTTCATCTCCGAGCGTGGCGCGTGCCTGTTCGGCCTGCGTGCGAATCGATTCCTTTTCCTTTTCCACAAGAACAGCAATCTTTTCGCGTTCCGCCCCGACCCGACTCTGCCTGACGCTCAACGCTTCGCCGCGTTGTTGTTCCAAAAGGTGATAACCTTGCGTCCGCGCTTCGCGCAACGACTGTTCATAACGAGCCATGTTTTCGTCGATGCGGTGTAGAATCTCGCGTGCTTCGTCGGAACGCCCGCCCGTGCGTTGTTCGCGTTCGTCGAGCACCCGGTTGACGGGTTTGAATAGTATTCTGTTGAGCACATAAATCATCACAAGAAGGATGATGATGTGGACAAAGAGAGTGCCGTCCGGCACAAGTTGGATAGATTCTGCGAAAGCCAGAAAAGTCATAGAAGTTAACAGGGATACAGACGGAGGAACGCCGAGAGTCTGCGTGCCTCTAATAAGGACGAAAATGCGTACGTATCAAAAGGTTGCGAGTCTAGCACGCGATTTCACAACCAGTCAAGGCAAGGAAACTGACGTGCACGGCGAAAAGGGCGACAAAGTGGCGTCCGTCGCGGTTCGTCGGGCGAGTCTGCGCGGGCGTCTGTGGCGTTATGTTCCTTTGGTTCTGTGGATTGCTTTTATCTTCTTTGCTTCCGGCGATAATCTCTCGGCCTCGGAGACTTCGCGAATCGTGCGCCCGCTGCTGCTCTGGTTGTTTCCCGACATCACGGAAGCGCGTTTGCTCCAAGCGCATTTTCTGGTACGCAAGGCGGCGCATCTGACGGAATACGCGTTGCTTGCGTTGCTGGCGGCGCGTGCTTTTCTCTCGTCGTCGCAGGAGATGCTTCGACGACGTTGGATGATGACATCGCTCGGCCTCGTCGTGTCGTGCGCGTTGCTCGACGAATATCACCAGAGCTTTCTGGCGACACGCACGGGCAGCATCTACGACAGTTTGATTGATACGACGGGAGGCACAATCGCTCTCGCGTTCGCCGCGCTTCGACGCGCATACGTGCGTAGCAGAGAGCGACGGAAAGTTTTGTAATTGGATGAGGAGTTGGTGTTTGACGAGGGGTTGAAAATAAGGGAAGCATTGAAGCGTCGAGACAGAAAACCGTCGGGATAATAGCGGACGTAATTGATAGTGAACGTAAATCAAATTTCTGACACAATCGACGCGAAAACTTGACTACCGAACGGAGACGGGCAAGTGTTATGCTTGCGACATCCTCCCCGGACAACACCTCGAAATTTTCGACCAGCGAAGCTAATTCAAACTCGTATGCACAGACGTTTTAAGCGACCGCGCCGTGTTGTGATTACCGGAATGGGTTGTGTCACGCCGATTGGCATCGGGCGCGAGGCGTTCTGGCAATGTCTCAAAAGCGGCGCAAGCGGCGTGCGTCGTATCGAGAGTTTCGACGTTTCGGCTTCGCCAGTGAAAATCGCGGCGGAAGTGCGCGGCTTCGACTGGGAAGCACAACTCAATCCGAAAGACCGTCGGCATGTGGCGCGCACCGTGCCGCTCGCGCTCGCCGCCACACGCGAAGCCCTCGAAGATGCAAACATTCATCCGTCCGACCTCACGTTGGACGAGCGTCGCGCGTTCGGCGTCGTGCTCGGCACGGGCGGCGGCGGTCTCTCCTTTACCGAACAACAGTACGCACACTACTACGCCAACGAACGAAGCAAAGCGAGCGTCTACACGATTCCTTCTTCGACGCACGGCGGCCACTCGTCGGAACTCTCGATGGCCTTCGGCCTGCGCGGCCTCTCGCACGTCATCTCGACGGGTTGCACTAGTTCGACCGACGCCATCGCCTACGCCGCCGAACACATCGCCCTCGGCAGGTGCGATGCGATGCTCACAGGCGGCACGGATGCGCCCCTCGCGCCCGGCATCCTCGCCGGATTCAATCTGATGACCGTCTTGACGAGCGAATGGAACGACGAACCGGAGCGTGCATCGCGTCCGTTTTCGCGCGACCGTTCGGGCATCGTGCTCGGCGAAGGCGCGTGGATTTACGTGCTCGAAGAATTAGACATGGCGCGTCGGCGCGGGGCGCGAGTTTACGCGGAGATAACGGGCTACGGCGCGACGTGCGATGCTTATCACCGCGTGCGTCTCGAAGACACGGGCGACGAACCGGCGCGTGCCATGCGTCTGGCGATGGAAGATGCCGGACGCACGCCCGCAGAGATTGATTATGTCAATCTTCATGGCACGTCCACCATGCTCAACGACCGCATCGAAACACAGGCTCTCAAACTTGCGCTCGGCGCACAACAAGCCGCGCGGATTCCGATGTCGGCCACCAAATCTCAAATCGGCCACCCGCAGGGCGCATCGGGCGCAGCCGGACTCGCCGCCGCTCTCTGTGCGATGCACACACACGTCATCCCGCCGACCATCAACCTAGACGAACCCGACCCCGCCTGCGACCTCGATTACGTCCCGAACCATGCACGCGAGGCGAACGTGCGCGTCGCGCTCTGCAACTGCATCGGCTTCGGTTCAAAAAACAGCGCACTCGTCGTTGAAAAGCTGTAGATGGTAAGTTGAAAGCCGTGAATGTAAATGGTCAATGGTGAATAGAAGGAACTGTTTCTATCCATTCACCATTGACCATTTACCAATGAGATATGTTTGAAAGTTTTCAAAGTCGCAGCCATGAGCTTGAGCATCTGGATAAGGGCGACTACACGCCTGCTGAGTATGAGGGCTGCATGGTGGAGTTGCGGCGCGTCAACCGATTTTTGGGCGACGCGCGTGCGCTCAAGCGTTCGCTGTTGCCGGAGATTGAGCGTGCGGGATTGAAAGAGTTTTCGGTGCTGGACGTGGGCGCGGGTTCGGGCGAGTTGCTGCGTGTAGTTGCTGTTTGGGCACGTGCGAAGGGGATGCGTGCGCGTTTGATGGGAGTCGAATTGAATCGACGTTCGGCGAGCGCAATCGTTGAAGAGTCGGGTGCGTTTGACGAAATCGGAGCGGTGCGGTGCGACGCGTTGCGTTTGCCTTTTGCCGACGATGCTTTTGATTACGTGATGTCGTCGCTCTTTTTGCATCACCTCGCTGACGAGTCGATGTCGGCGGCGTTGGTCGAGATGGCGCGTGTGGCGCGTCGTCGCGTCTTCGTTATCGACCTGCATCGTCACGCGGTCGCTTACTATTTTTACACAACCGTCGGGCGCGCGTTTTTGCATAACCGTCTGGTACGAGAGGACGGCGCGCTCTCAATCCGTCGCGGTTTTAAGCCGGAAGAACTCGGCGCGTTGGCGACGCGTGCGGGATTGCATGATGCGAAAGTGCAGAGACGTTTTCCGTATCGCCTGGTCTTGAGCGGAAACAAGGGGAGGTAAATGGAGAATGGTAAATGGATAAGAACAGAACTTTCTATTTACCTCTCTCCATTTACGAAAAAATTGATGGCTAGAGAAATTTACGATGTGGTGATTGTTGGTGGGGGGCCTGCAGGGACGTGTGCGGCGATTCATCTGGCGGGTGCGGGCGCTCGTGTCGTGTTGGCGGAGCAGAGGAGTTTTCCGCGTCCGAAGTTGTGTGGTGAGTTTGTTTCGCCGGAATGTTTGGAGCATTTTGTGCGGCTTGGGGTGTTGGAGCGGATGGAGGCGGCGGGCGGAAGGGAAGTGGCGGAGACGGTCTTTTATGCGCGGAGCGGGAGAAGCGTGAGTGTGCCGAGCGAGTGGTTCGGCGGTTCGAGCGCGGAGGGGTGGAGGGGCGGCGCTGCGCTCGGTTTGAGTCGCGCGGAGATGGATAGGAGATTGCTTGAGCGTGCGCGCGAAGTGGGCGTCGAAGTGTTGGAGGAGACGCGTGCGTGCGGGTTGTTGTCGTCGGCGTCAGGGGCGGCGGGCGCGTGGGTTGAGGGCGTGCGGTTGAAGACGGATGACGGCGAAGTGCGCGAAGTGCGCGAGGTGCGTGCGCGTTTGACGATTGATGCGACGGGGAGGTCGCGTTCGGTGGCGCGATTAGCTGAACGTGATGTGCGGCGTCATCGTCATGTTGGGCGCGCGAAGTTGGTGGCTTTTAAGGCGCATGTGGAGGGCGTCGAGCGGGGCGCGGAGGGGCGTTGCGAGATATATTTTTACGGGGGCGGGTATGGCGGTTTGAGTCCGGTGGAGAGCGGGCGGAGCAATCTGTGTTTTATCGCGTCGGCGCGCGACGTGCGTGCGTGTGGGAGCGATGCGGGGAGGGTGATGCGGGAGGTGTTGTGGACGAATCGGCGTGCGCGTTGGGCGTTGGCGGGAGCGAGTTTGCGTTCGGAGTGGTTGTCGGTGGCGATTGAGAATTTCGGGAGGGGCGAGTTGGTTCCGGCGCGCGGGCTTGTCGCGGTGGGCGACGCGGCTTCGTTCATCGACCCGTTCACGGGGAGCGGGATGCTGATGGCGTTAGAGAGCGGGGAGTTGGCGGCGGAAGTGGTGGGGCGTCGTTTGCGGCGTCTGCGCGAGACGGATGCGCGGCGGGATGCGACGGCGTTGGACGAGTTGGCGTGTGAATATCGTGCGCGTTATGCCGAGCGTTTCGGGGCGCGTCTGGGTGTGTGTTCGTGGTTGAGGCGTGCGGCGTTTGCGCCGTCGAGTGTGATTGAGACGGCGGTGCTGGCGCTCGGCGCGAGCGAGCGTGTGCGGCGGGCGTTGGCGCGTGCGACGCGCGGGCATGGCGGGGCGGATTTTGGCTGGCGTGGAAGGAAGTCTTCCGCCCGTGGCTAAGGTTGAAAACATCTTGGGTTTGACGGTTGCAGACATCGGCGCACATGGTTCTTGCCATGTGACCTTGTTTTGCGGTACAAAGTCGTCGTCCGTATTGAAGATTGCTCGCGGCGACCGACGACGGCGACGCTTTTTGGCCTCCCTAATCGCGTCCGAAATTTCGTAACTCCCGAACGTGCTTTTTGTTGTTGCGCCGAACAATCTCGAAACATCCCACAGGCGTTCAATCATGGGTCAACAAAGGCCGACACTTCAACGCCTCGTCCTAAAAGTTAAACTTCTATTTGTCTGAAGGAGAATAAGAACATGCGTGTGTTCCCTCTGCGGCGGTTCTCGACCGCTTTTCGCTCTGCGCTCATAAGCGTTTTGTTGCTGTGTGGCGCACAGAGCGCATTTGGGCAAGCGCAATCGAACGCCGCTGATTTGCGCGGCTTCGTGCGCGACCCGCAAGGCTCGGTCGTGCCCGGCGCGACTGTCACGGCGCGCAACCCGTCCATCGGCATCACGCGCACCGCGACGACCAATGAGGAGGGTTTGTACCAACTCACCAACCTGCCGCCAAGCACATATGAAATCTCGGTGGAAGCGACGAACTTCAAACGCGCCGTTATCCCGGAGGTTGTGTTGACCGTCGGCCAGAGCGCCGACTTGGATGTCCCGCTCGAACTCGGAGCCATCGGCGAAACCGTCACCGTGACGGGCGCGACAACCGAAGTGGTCGAGACATCGCGTTCGGCAGTTGCCAACACGATTGAGGAAGTCCGCATCGACAACCTCCCCATCAATCAACGCGACGCCACGGGTTTCGCGCTCACCATCTCGACCGTCGGGCGCGACAACGGACGCCCCATCGGCCCCGCCCCGACCTCCGGCATCAACATCGGCGGACAGCGCGGTCGCTCGACGCTCGTTCAAGTGGACGGCGCAGACAACACAGACAATTCCATCAACGCTTCGCGTTCGACGATTTCGCAAGAGGCCGTGCAGGAGTTTCAGGTCGTGACCAACTCCTACGCGCCGGAGTTTGGACGCACGACGGGCGGCGTCGTCAACGTCGTCACCAAGTCAGGGACGAACGACGTGCGCGGCAACATCTTCGGCTTCCTTCGCCACCGCAGTTATCAGGCGCGCAACCCGTTTGCGCCCATCGAAGACCCGCCCTTTACACGCGCGCAATACGGCGCGACGCTCGGCGGCCCGCTCGTCAAAGACAAGATGTTCGTCTTCCTCGCCTTCGAGCAGCGTCGTCGTCAGGAGACGGGATTTTTTACGAGCGACGTTATCGCAGACTTGACCGACAGCGTGACCATCGGCGCGCCCTTCCTGCCCTTCTCGCAGACCTTTAGCCGCATCTCACGCGCGCAAGGCGACTTTATCCGTGCGGCGTTGGCGTCCGGCAATCCGGCGCGCATCGCGCCCGCCATCAGCTACGCCTTTACCGCGTCGAGCGGCGGCACCACCGCGCTCAACGGCTTCAACCCGCTCGTCAGTCTCGGTTCGGGCACGCCCGTTCCGGCGGGGCAGGTGATTGGTTCGCGTTTCCTTGCGACGGGTCAACCCGTGCCGTTCAATACCGTCAACGCGCAGGGCTTGCCCGCCGCCTTTCGTCCGCTGCTCCAATTGCAGCGCGTCTTCCCTATTTCGGAAGACACGACGTTTAGCTCCGTCCGTCTCGACCACAGCATCAACGAGCGCAACCAGTTCACCTTCCGCGCGGGCTACAATCCGAGCGAGATAACTGGCATCCAGAACGAGTCGCAAAATCAGTCGCTCGGACAAAACGACGTGTCGCGCACAGGCATTCAAAAACTGCGCGATTGGGCGGTCGTCACCTCCGTCACCTCGACGCTCTCGAATTCCGTCGTCAACGAAGCGCGTTTCAATTTCGGTTCGCGCAACGCGCAGTTCCTCTCGCAGAATAACGACTCCGTAGCCGTCAACATCGTCGGCACGGCCTTCTTCGGACGCGAGCTTTTCTCGCCCGTCACGCGGCAGGAGACGCGTTTTCAGTTCACCGATTTCGTCAACGTCATCGCGGGCAACCACACCTTCAAGTTTGGCGGCGACGCGGCGCACATTGGTATCAACGCCGATTTCAGTCTCAACTTCGCCGGACGCTACAACTTCTTCGGCGGCCTCGTTCCCGTTCCGACGGGCGCACCGCAAATCACGCCCGTGCAGCACTACGGTCTCGGCATCCCGTCATCCTTCGTGCAGGGTTTCGGCGACCCGCGTAGTAGTCTGAAGAATATCCCGCTCGCCGTCTTCGCGCAGGACTCTTGGAAGATTCGTCCCAACTTCACACTCAACTACGGCGTGCGCTACGACTACGAACACACAGACCAACTGCAACCCGCGACATTCACCGACCCGCTCACCGGACTCGTCCTCACCGCCGCCGACATCGGAGCCGTGCAGGATTTCTTCGGCGTCCAACAGGGCTTCCCGCGCGACAAGGACAACATCGCGCCGCGCGTCGGTCTCGCATGGGACATCCATAACGACGGCAAGACCGTGCTTCGCGGAGCCTTCGGTATCTTCTACGACCATCCCTTGCTCGCCATCGCCTTCAACTCCGACATCGCCGACAACGTTCAGCAGCAGCAGGGCGCATTCGGCCCCGGCAGCCCCGACCCGCTCCAACGCATCAACGCCGCGCAGATTTTTCAGGGCACGGTGATTCCGGGCGTCACGCCAGGCGTCGCCACCAGCGCGCGTTACCTCTTTGGGCGACAGCGTTTCGACGACCAGACCTTCCCCGGCTTTGGCCCCGCGCTGCCGTTCCCTCTGCCCGTCTCGCAAGATTTTGAATATTCTTACGCCAAGCAGGGCAACCTCTCCATCGAGCGACAACTGACGAAAGACATGTCGGTTTCGGCGTCATACATCTTCGTCGGCTCGCACCACCTGCCGCACCCGACCAACTTTAATCAGGTCAACAACAATGCCGTCCGCGAAAACTTCCGTCGCTGCTTCGGCGTTGACCCGACGGCGACTGTTCCGGCGGGCACATCGCCCATCAACAACGCGTTTGGTTTCAACCTCCTGACCTGCCCCGGCGCGACGCAACTCATCCCCGGCGTCATCGCCGTCAACGCTGCCGGTCAGCGCATCATTCAACCCGCGGCGGCCAACTTCTTCCGTCCCGCCGGGCCAAACTATCTCTTCCTTCGCTCGCTCGGCATCTCGAAGGCAGTCTTCGATTCGCTCATCGGCAACGGCCTGACGCGCCCCGGCCCCGTCTCGACCTTCGGCGACGTGAACGCGCAAGTCTCCGACGGCAACTCCGTCTACCACGCCGGAAACTTCGAGTTGAAGAAACGCTTCTCACACAACTTCCAGTTTCTCGCCAGCTACACCTGGTCGCATTCGATTGACGATTCGAGCGACTTGCAGACGCTCCTCTTGCCGCAGGATGCCAATAATCTCCGCAACGACCGTTCCGATTCGCTCTTTGACCAGCGACATCGTTTCGTCTTTAGCGGCGTCCTCACCTCGCCCGAAGAGTGGCGCGGTCAGGGCGGTTTCCGTCGCGTCTTCTCAGATTTCGTCATCGCGCCGATTCTGGAACTCTCTTCGGGACGCCCCTTCAACATCCTGACAGGCATCGACACCAACAACGACCAGACCGAGCAGACCGACCGCCCCAACGTCGCCGCCGATGGCACGCTCGTCCTTCCTCCCTTCTTCACTTCGGGGAACCTGGGACGCAATCGCGGCATCACACACGGCTACGCCTCGCTCGACCTGCGCGTCACGCGCGCGATTCGTCTCGGTGAACACACGCGCCTGCAAATCATCGCCGAGGGCTTCAACCTCTTCAATCGCTTCAACGAAGCGTCGGCCTCGCCCTTCTTCACCGATGTCAACGCCTTCAACGAGCGCGCGCCCGGCGGACGCTATTACAGCCGTCCGACCGCCGCCTTCGACCCGCGCCAATTCCAGTTCGGCCTCAAGCTGAACTTCTAAAACCGACGGACGCACACGCGTCGAGCCGTGCCAGACTGCTCGACGCGCCGCGGTCATTCGACCACGCAAGCCGTAGAAGCGACCGGAGACTCACGAATCCGGTCGTTTCTCTTTTTCTGCCGCTAATTGTGCCGCCCGTTTCTCTTTTCGCGTCGGTCGTTTCTCTTTTGTGCGCGGGCGGGGCGAACTCTCCGTATCGCAGGAGCATCCGATTAACTCTCTCCCGCCTGGAATTTTTGCGTTCCGAAGCCGAAATCAACCGTCCCAAGTTGAAATCCACCGCGAAGGTATGAAAGAGTTCGCTTGTTATGATTAAAACTAACTTTCGCCTTTTCGTCGCACTCGTCTTGTTGGCTCTGTCGTTGAACGCAGGCGCGGTCACCAACGCACAGTCGGGAGCGACGCGCCCGCGACGTGTCACGCCGACGCCTCCGACGCCGGAGAACACTTCCGGCAACAACGCCGCCTCCGCGCAACCGTCAGCGCGAACCAATCCTGCGACGAGCGGCACCGCGACGCGCACCGTCCCCGCTTCCGGCGGCACAAACGACACGACGCGCGCCTACGCTTTGCTGCAACAGAAACAGTATGAGGCCGCGCTCGAAGAAGCGCGTCGCATCGCGGCGAGTGATGCGACGAATTCCGAAGCATGGAAGATAGCGGGTTTTGCCGAAGTCAACCTCAACCGTTTTGCCGAGGCCGTCACAGATTTGCAGCGTGCGCTTGAGTTGCAGCGCGCCGCCGGAGCCGAAGACGAAAACACCGTGGATGCGCTCGCGCGTGCCTACGTCCGCACAGAGAAATACGCGGAGGCTCTGCCCCTGCTCGTCGCCGCCACCACGCGCGCGGGCAAGCAGCCCGACCCGTTTCTCATCTACTATCGCGGCCTCGCAGAGTATCGCACCGACAAGAAGACCGACGCCGAGCGTTCGTTCAATCAGGCCGTCAAAGCCGACCCCAAGAACGCCGCTGCGCTCTACTACTTGGGGCGCATCGCCTTTGAACGACAGGACAACGACGCCGCCATCAACGCGCTCAACCGCGCTACGCTCGGCGACGCGCGTCTCGCCGAAGCATGGACGCTTTTGACCTATGCCTACCTCCGCCGCGCAGACAAACTCGGCGAGGGCGCAAAGGCCGACGCCGATTACCTGAGCGCCGTGCGCGCCAGCGAAGGTCTGACGCGCGTCAAAACCGACGAAGCCTCCACCATGCTCCACGCGCAGGCGCTCATTCGCGCCAAGCTTTACCTGCGCGCCGCCACCGCGCTCGAACGCGTCGTGGCCGCCAACCCGAACGCGCAGGGCGCGACCCTCTATCTTCTCGGCTTCGCACATTCGCGCGCCAAGAATTATCCTAAGGCCGCCAGCGCACTCGAACGCGCCGCCGCCAAGACGCCCGACGACGCCAACATCTACCGCGAGCTTGGCTACATCCACGAAGTCACGAAGCAGTACGCGAAGGCGCTCGCCGCCTACGAAAAAGGCTTGAGCCTCGCGCCCGACGACGCCTACTTCAAGGAAGCCGCCGAACGCGTCCGACCATTCGCCAAATAACACGGGCGCGCATCAGGTAACGTGCATTGCCGTAGGGAGAAAAGGTTAAATGGAGAAGCGGGGAAATGGAATCAGAGCCTTTCCCCGTTTAACCTTTCCCGCTTCTCCTAATCTTCATATTTTTTCTTCTTGTAACTTTGAATGCGGAAGCGTTAGCATCGCGCTATGAGTAACACACATCAACTTCAGTCGCGTATGCGAAGCAACGTCGGCGCACGTCTCTTGGCCGTCGGCTTCGTCGCTCTGCTGGTTCTCGTCCAGACGGCGCAAGCCGGAAGCTGGAACAACATCGAACCTTTGAAATCGAGACGCGCTGATGTCGAGCGCGTGCTCGGAAAGCCCATCGAAGAGAAGGGCGGCGAGTCGGGCGCACTGCGATTCAAAGTCGCGGGCGGCACGGTGATGATTGCTTTCGTCAGCGCGAAATTCGTAGCGACGAAAAAACTCGCGCCCGAACTCGAAGGCACTGTGCTGCAAATCGTCCTCCAACACGAAGGCGCGAAGGACACGCCCGAATCGCTCGGACTCGTCAACAATTCCAACTTCCAACGCGAAGACAAGGACGGTGTTTCACATTTCCGTAATCAGAAGGACGGCATCTCCTACACCTTCATTAACGGCAAATTGAAGACCACCTGGCATTCGCCCGCCGCCGAAGAATTGGCGCGCACTCGCACGAAAGGATAGACAAGCAGAGGCCAGAGGTTAGAGGTTAGAGATCAGTTAAGAGAAAAGCTGATTGAAACTAACCTCCAACCTCTGACCTCTAGCCGCTGTATTTTATGCTTTACCGTCAACACGTCATCAGAGCACTCGACAAGCGGCGCGATGAGTTCGTCAGCTTCGAGCGTTCGTGGCGCGACGGAGTTTCTCTCGGAGCGAGACTGTTGCGGGCGCTCGGCGGGCGTTCATCGGACGAGATAGCGCAGGAGACGGAAGCGGCGAGAGCGCCGGGAGCGCGTCCGTCTGCGGAGTTGGATGAGAGGGGCGCGGTCGGCGTCTCTTTCGGTAGGGAGTGGCGTTCGCACGAAGAGGCGCGGCGTTGGGCGGTCGAGGCGCTCTCCGAGCGTACGACCTTTGCCGCCGACGGAAGTCAGCTTTTACCGGGCAGAGAGATTTCGCTGCCCGTGGCGGGCGTGCAGGTCGCGTGGTTTGAAAATCCGCACACGCGCGACGGCAGCGGCTATCGAAAAGAAGTACACTTTTCCGTCGTCACGCCGCGCGAGTTGCTGGAAGCGGGCGGTCGTTCCGCGACGCCGGAAACGGTCGTCAGTTTTCAACGCTTCGAGTTGGAGACCAAAACTCTCTGCGACTTTCTCCGACGCCGACAGGGCTGGCGCGAACGCGGCGAGCGCATGCCCCTCGCCTTCTTCGACGGCACGCTTCTTATCTCCTACACGCACCCGCGCACCAAAGTTCAAGACCGTTACGTCGAAGCCATTATCGAACTCGTCAAACTCTCGCGCAAAACGCAAGTGCCCGTCGTCGGCTACATCGATCAGAGCATGGCGCGCGACCTCGTTAACCTGCTCGACGCGCTCTACGGGTCTCTGCGCGACACGTCCGTCTTCGACGCGCAACTGTTGCGCGCCGCGAGTCCCGACAGCGATGCGCCGCCCGCTCTGCCTTCGTGGGGCGACCGTTCGATTTTTTGCTATTGCCTGCGCGAAGGCTTGACCGAAGATTTTCGTGACGAGCAGGGCGAACCACTCGTCGGCTTCGTCTACTTGCAGACGACGGGCGAGGGCGCGCCCGCGCGTCTCGACGTTCCGACGTGGGTTTACGAAGCGGGTTTGCTCGATGAGGTGCTGGACGCGGTGCGCGCCGAGTGCGTAGTCGGCAACGGTTATCCTTATGCGCTTGAGACGGCGGACGCAGCGGCGGTGATTACCTCGCGCGACCGCGAACAGTTTCTACGCGTCATGCAGGAGTTTGCCGAGCGCGAGAGCTTCGCCTTCCGCGTCTCGCGCAAGGCGACGAGCAAAGCGCGTCGGCGTTGACGGCGAACGAATATCCTGAGTTTGCGCGCGAAGCGATGTGAGCGCGAGACGAGTCATAGACCCGCTTTTACGCGCCCGTCGAGTCGTCAAACAGAGCTTCGAGGTGGTAGTTTGATTTGAGCGGAAAGTTTTATGAAGACCAATGAAGACGACGGAATATTCGCCAATCGTTTGACGGCAGACGCGGCGGGCGGCGCGCAGCATCAGGAGGACGAGCGCGTGTGTCCGGCGTGCGGAGCGTCGGCGCGGCGTGCGGAGGCGCGTTATTGCGGCGTCTGCGGGCGGCGTTTTGATACGAATGATTATCTTCCGTCGGATGCGTTGCGTTCGTCGTATCACTACCAGCGAAAGGGTCTTCCGGCGACTGTGTTGGCGGCGAGTGAGGCGGGTCGTCAGGTGCGCGCGTCGCGTCCGAAGGTTGGCGTGATGCCTTTTCAAAAAAACAACAACAGCGCATCCACAACGGCGCTCGCCTTCGTCACTTACGCACTCGTCCCATATCTCGGCATCTTGTTCTGTCCGGGCGCGCTCTTGATGGGCGGCATCGGTTTCGTCGTCGCGCATCGTGCGCCGGAACGGGGCGGACGCCGCGCCTCCGTGCTCGGCATCGTCTTCGGATTGCTGATTCTCGGCGTGCAAATCTTTCTCTGGTGGCTGCTCTACAAGGTGCCCGAATGGTCGCATGGCGGATGACACGCGCGGACGATAGACGATGGACGATAAACCACCGTCAAACACTTATCGTCCGTTGTTGCACTGGTCGCTATTGTGCGTGGTCAACGTCTGTAATCATCGTCCATCGCCTATGGTCTATCGTCTGAGTTAAGAGATGTCGAATACTAAAATCGCCAAGATAGTGAAATCGAATTCGCACGTGGATTACGTGGGGCGTGTGATTGACAGGCTCGACGCGGACGCGCCGCCGGAGGAGAGCGACTACGGCTTCGGGCAGTTTGTTTCGATGCCTCTGAAGGATGAGTCGGAGATTGTGGGCGTCGTCTATAACACGCAGCTTGCGAATCCAGAGTATGGGAGTTTTGGGCCGCGTCTGTCGTCGCACGCGGAACTCGCGGTGCTGAGTCCCGACTATCTGAATGAGCAGGGAGTGTTGGTCGGCATTCTTCTGTTGGGGTGGCGCGAGCGGGCGGGCGTGGGTGATGGTGTCGGAGATAAACGCCGTGGCGCGGTGCATCAGGGCGTGCCGCGCAGCGTGATTCCTGTGGGTCAGGATGTTTACAAGATTGACGAGCGCGAAGCCGACGAGTTTCACAGGGGCGCAGACGGGCGCATGCAATTGCACTACTATTCGCAGATTATCTCGCACGCCGGAGCGTTCGCCGTGCCGCTCATCGAATCCATCATCGAATATCTCGAACCCGCCTGCACGCCCGAAGAACGTCAGCGTTTCTGCGTCCTGAAAAGGTCGCTCGTCTGGCAACGCACGCTCGGCGGGATGCGTCTTTAATTAGACAAGTATTAGGTTTTGAAAGGGAAGATTAAGATGAAGAATACGTTTAAGACTCTGTTTGCCGTGGCCTTCGCGTTGGCGGCGACGCTCGCGCCGCTGGCTCAGCGCACGACCAGCGTCAGCACTCCGCCATCCAGGACGGGACAGGCCGATGGTATCTCATTGCCCAAGCCTCCGCCCGCGCCCGCGACCGTCAAAGCGAAATACGAAGGTGGCCTCGTCGGTTACGGAAAAACCGACGGCACGTTGACCTTCGACGATGTGAATAGTCGTCTGCTGTTTCGCGATAAGAAGGGGACAGAGTTGTTCTCCGTGCCATATCACGTCGTGATGGCCGCCTATGCCGACACGCAATCGAGACGCCCGACCGCCGCTACCGTCGCCGCCAGCACCGTGCCGTTCGGCCTCGGCTTGCCCGCCCTGTTTATCAAAAAGAAGTACCGTTACCTGACGCTGAATTACCGCGATGAAGACACGCGCGCCGAAGGCGTCGCCAGCTTCAAACTAGAGAATAAAGAACTGCTCGCCTCCGTCGTCTACACACTCGCGGAGAAGGCCGGACTCACTCAACGCGGAGACGCCTTCGTACGTCGCCGCGAACCGACCTCCATCCGAGAAGTGCCCGACCAACCGTAATGAAATTGACTCATCGGCTCATCGGCTCATTTATCTAAAGCCACAATGAATCAATGAGCCGATGAGCGATGAATCAATCCTTTTCTATGCTTCGCGGTAGATTTCGCCGCCCGTCGTGACAAACTCGTCGGCCTTCTCTTTCATGCCTGCTTCGAGTGCTGATTGGTCGTCGAGTTCTTTGCGTGCGGCGTAGTCGCGTACGTCCTGCGTGATTTTCATCGAACAGAAATGTGGGCCGCACATGGAACAGAAGTGCGCGAGTTTTGCGCCGTCCTGCGGCAGCGTCTCGTCGTGAAATTCGCGCGCCACTTCCGGGTCGAGCGAGAGATTGAATTGGTCTTCCCAACGAAACTCGAAACGCGCTTTCGACAGAGCGTTGTCTCGCAGTTGTGCGCCAGGATGACCTTTGGCTAAGTCGGCGGCGTGCGCCGCGATTTTGTATGTGATAACACCGTCCTTCACGTCCTTTTTATCGGGCAGTCCGAGATGCTCTTTGGGTGTCACGTAGCAGAGCATCGACGTGCCAAACCATCCAATCATGGCCGCGCCGATGGCGGACGTGATGTGGTCGTAGCCGGGCGCGATGTCGGTCGTCAAGGGGCCGAGGGTATAGAAGGGCGCTTCGTCACACTCGCGCAGTTGCTTGTCCATGTTCTCTTTGATGAGATGCATGGGGACATGACCGGGGCCTTCAATCATCACCTGACAATCCATCTCCCAGGCGATTTTCGTCAACTCACCCAACGTCTCCAACTCCGCAAACTGCGCCGCGTCATTGGCGTCCGCGATTGAGCCGGGGCGCAGGCCGTCGCCGAGTGAAAACGACACGTCGTAGGCGCGCATGATTTCGCAGATGTCGCGGAAACGCGTGTACAGGAAACTCTCTTCATGATGCGCGAGACACCACTTCGCCATGATGGAGCCGCCGCGCGAGACGATGCCTGTCGTGCGTCGCGCCGTCAGAGGAATGTAGGGTAGGCGCACGCCCGCGTGAATCGTGAAATAATCGACGCCCTGCTCGGCCTGTTCGATGAGCGTGTCGCGGTAGATTTCCCATGTCAACTCCTCCGCGAGCCCCGCGACTTTTTCGAGCGCCTGATAAATCGGAACAGTGCCGATAGGCACGGGCGCATTGCGTAGAATCCATTCGCGCGTCGCGTGAATGTTCTTGCCCGTCGATAAATCCATCACCGTGTCCGCGCCCCACTTCGTCGCCCAACGCATCTTCTCCACTTCCTCTTCGATAGACGAAGCGACCGCCGAATTGCCGATGTTGGCGTTGATTTTGACGAGGAAATTGCGCCCGATAATCATCGGCTCAGATTCGGGATGATTGATGTTTGCGGGGATGATGGCGCGACCGCGCGCCACTTCGTCGCGCACGAATTCCGGTGTCACGTATGACGGAATCGACGCCCCAAAACTCTCGCCCGCATGTTGATGAAAGAGTGCATCGCGGTCGCCATTATTACTGTTAATGCTCTGTGCCGCGTCAAACGCCGCCGCGCGTCCCATGTTTTCGCGGATGGCGACAAACTCCATCTCCGGCGTCACCAGACCCCGCCGCGCGTAATGCATCTGCGTCACACACAGTCCGGCGCGTGCGCGAAGCGGCGCACGTCGCAGGCCGGGGAAGGGTTCGAGCCGTCCCTTGTTCTTCGACTTCGCGTACTCAACCGCGCCTTCGGTCAAGTAGCCGTCGTCTTCCGGTTTGACTTCGCGCCCCGCGTATTCTTCCACGTCGCCGCGCGCGGTAATCCACTCGCGCCGCAAAGCTGGAAGACCATCGCGCACGTCGCAACGCATGGCGGGGTCGTCCCACACGCCGCTCGTATCGTAGACGCGCACGGGCGCGTTCTCTTCCGTCTCCCCGTCGGCGCGGCGCGACGGCGCGAGTGTGATTTCACGAAACGGCACGCGCATGCCGTCTCGTCCTTCCGCGTAAATTTTGCGCGAATTCGGCAGCCGCACTTCGTCGCTTCGCCGTTCGTTCGTCTCTTTCGTGTTGCTCATATCACTTCGCTTTCTTCGGTTAATCGTCGGACTAACCAGAAATGAAAAACCGCTCCGGCCATGAAGGGACAGAGCGGTCTCTCAAGCCTCCCTTCGGCGGTACTAACCGCATCAGGTTCAAAGGGTCTCACATGACGTGACTCTCAGCCCCGACCTTTAATCGAAGCTCCCCCGTTAACTGCAACAAAATTTCAAATCGCTGACGCGCAAGCCTCATCCGCCGATGAGACTCATCGTGCGCGCAGGTTGTTCAAAGATGGGGTCGTTGATGTAGTGGCGCGGCTCTTTCTGCCTCACGACGCTGCGGATGTAGTCGATGATTTCGGCGCGCGTTGCGTTGCTGCCGCGCATCACGTCGCGCAGAGAGTGTTCGACTTTGGAAAAGAGACAGGTGCGAATCTGCCCGTCGGCGGTCAGACGGATGCGCGAACATGCGCCGCAGAAGGGTTCTGTGACGGGTGCGATGATGCCGATTTCGCCGGGCGCACCATCGGCGAAACGGTAGCGCGAAGCCGTCTCCGAACCGCGTTCAATGCGCTTGGCGACAAGGAGGAAACGCTCGTTGATGCGCTCGCGTATCTCGCGGCCTGACACGACCGACGCGCGCGACCAGTCGTGGCCGGAATCGAGCGGCATGTATTCGATGAACCGCATTGAGATGTCGTGCTCGCGCGCAAACGCCGCCATGTCCGCGACTTCATCGTCGTTATGCCCGCGCACGACGACGACGTTGACCTTAATCGGCGTCAGCCCGACACGCTTCGCCGCACGGATGCCTTCGAGCACGCGGTCGAGCATATCAACGCCAGTCATCTCCCTGAACACGTCGCGCTTCAAGCTGTCGAGGCTGATGGTCACGCGGTCGAGTCCCGATTCCTTCAACCCTGCGGCGCGTTCCGGCAGGTTGAAGCCGTTGGTGGTCAGCGCCAAATCACCCATGCCGCGAATCTTCGACAACTTGGCGACGAGCGTTTCGATGTCGCGCCTGAGCATCGGTTCGCCGCCCGTCAGACGCACCTTTTCGATGCCGAGCGAGACGAAGATTTCAGTCGCATACTCAATCTCCTCATACGTCAGCATCAACTCTTTCGGCGCGGCGGGCGGTTCGCCGTGCGGCAGGCAATAGAAGCAACGGAAGTTGCACCTATCCGTCACCGACACGCGGAGGTCGCGTATGCCACGCCCGTATGAATCTTTGAGTAGAGAAATCTTCACGCTAAATGGTTCGTCGTCCGAATAGTTTTCGCCCGTTGATGAAATCGCTTCGGGTTTGCCGCGAAGTGGTTTTCAGTTCTGCCGCGAGGTCTTCGTTAAAGACAATCATACGCTGCAAGGATGCGCCGCTCCAAGCCGACACGACAGCCTACTGATTTGATGCCTCTGAGGGCGGTGTTTCAGATGAAACTTCGGATAAATTTTCGAGCAGCGCGCGGGCGTTGCGTTGGAGTCCGTGTAGTTTGGCGCGTTTGACGGGGCTGCGCCGGAAGCGTTCGGCGTAGGCGTCGTGCGTGAGTTGGATAATGTTGGCGAGGTTGGCGGAGAGGTTGTTGGGGCGCGGCTCGAAGCGTTGTTCGTGTGCGGGTTGTTGAAAGCGGTTCCACGGACAAACGTCCTGACAGGCGTCGCAGCCGTAGAGCCAGCCGTCGAGATGCGTGGCGATGGCGGGAGGGATTTCGGGCGCGCGGAGTTCGATGGTGGCGTAAGAGATGCACTTGTTGGAATCGACAACGTAGGGTTCGACGATGGCATCGGTCGGGCAGGCGTCGAGACAGAGGGTGCAGGTTCCGCAGTGGTCTTCTTCGCGATGTGTGTCGTAATCGAGTTCGAGATTGAGCAAGAGTTCGCCGAGAAAGACCCAGGAGCCGTAGTCGCGTGTGATGACATTGGAGTGTTTGCCAATCCAGCCGAGTCCGGCGCTCACCGCCCAGGCTTTGTCCATAGTGGGCTGTGCGTCGACGCAGACGCGGCCTTCCGCGCCCGCACATTCCGCCTGAATCCAAGCGAGCAACGCGCGGAGTTTTTGCGTAAGCACGTCGTGATAATCGTCGCCCCATGCGTAGCGCGAAATTTTGCCGTCGGCGGGGTCGTCGGAATGTTCGTGCGGAGTGTAGTAGTTGAGCGCGACGACGACGACGCTCTGCGCCGAGGGCAAAAGTTGTCGCGGGTCTGTGCGACGCCAAGTGTCACGCGCCATCCATTGCATTTCAGCGTGAAAGCCGCGTGCGAGCCATTGCTCCAAACGCTCGCGCTCGTCGTCCAGCGAGACGGCGGGAACAATCCCGACCAACTCAAACCCTTCCGCACGCGCGCGTTCCCTAATCCGCGCAGAGAGCAGGCGCTTTTGCTCCCGCGCGTGTGATTCGGAGATGGTCGTTGCGTTGAGAGTTTGCGACATGTGTTCAGCGAAATTATAACAAAGCATGGTTGCCGTCTCCGAACGTCTTGCGCGCTCCATCGCCGCACGCTAAGCTGTCAAAGGATGGATGCGTGGTGTGAAAGAGGCGATTGATTCAAAGATGCAGACGAACGAGCGGGTGAAAACGAATAAATTGAGCGTCGCACGGCAGGCTTTGAGCATTAAGCAAAAGGCGGGACGGTTGCTGTTTATCGGTCTGCCGGTGATGCGTCTGAACAAATACTGGCGCGAGCTTTTGCGCGAAGTGCAACCGGGCGGCGTGATTCTTTTCGGTCGCAACGTCGAATCGGCGGCGCAGGTCGCTCTGCTGACGGCGCAGGTGCGCGACGCGCTCGGCGGTCGTCCCGTCGTCGCCGTTGACCAGGAGGGCGGACTCGTTGACCGCTTCCGACACATCTGCGAGCCGATGCCTTCGGCCAAGTCCATACGCAATGCCGGACGCACCGACCTCGCGGAAAAATTCGGCGACCTCACAGCACGCGCGCTGCGTCTGCTCGGCTTCAACATGAACTTCGCGCCCGTGCTCGACCTCGGCGGCGCGAACGAAGATAACGGACTACGTGCGCGTACCTTCGGCGACGACCCGACCACCGTCATGCGACTCGCAGGCGCATACGTCGATGGATTGCAGCGCGGCGGCGTCGTCGGTTGCGGCAAACACTTTCCGGGGCTTGGCGGTTCGTCGGTCGATTCGCACAGGCGTCTGCCCATCGTCACGCAGACGTGGCAGGAGATTGTGCAGCGCGACCTCGTTCCGTTCAGAGATTTGCTGTTTCAACGTCCGGGCGAACGCCTGCGCTCCGTTATGGTGAGTCATGCGGCGTATCCTGAGATGTCGGAATTCTTGGAAGACTTGCTGCGCCGCACCGCCGAACTCCCTTCGCTCGAAGAGATGCATCGACTTCCCGCCACCATCAGCGGCAACGTCGTCATGCGTCTCCTGCGACAGGCATATCAGTTCAAGGGATTGGTTATCACGGATGACATGGAGATGGGCGCGGTCGTGCAGACGCTCTCGGTCGCGGAAGCAAGTTTGCGCGCCATCGAAGCAGGCTCCGACATGGTTTTAATCTGCGAGCACAAAGCGAACTATACCGCCGCACGCGACCTCATCGTCGAAGCCGTCCGCGAGGGACGCATCACCGAAGCGACGCTCGACGTGGCGGGCGAACGCATCGACCGCGCGATGGATGCCGCCGCCGACTATGAAACCTTTGACGAAGAAGAATTTCAGACCGTCTCCCACGACATCGCCGAACTCAAACGCGCCCTCAAGGCCGCCGAAGATGATGAAGAATACGCCCCGCTCTACGGCACCGAAGAAGGCGACGTGCGACGCTCGTCAAACTTTTAACAGAGGTCGAAGGCCAGAGGTCAGAGGTTAGTCAAAGCATTCTTAACTGACCGCCAACCTCTGACCTCTCGCCTCTATCTTTCGGAGGTTTCACCGTGCGACGTTTCTACACGCTGGTTGTCATCATCGCGTTGGGCGCATCTTCGTCTCTGTCTGTGGCGCAGAATCCGTCGCCGCCGGGAGGAGCGAGGCCGCAGCAGCAGGCACAAGGCGTCGCGCCGTCGGCGACGCCTGCGGTTCCGGGTGTTTCGTCGGTTCAGGCGGAAGCCTACCGCGACGAGGCGGCGCGCATCATCGGCGCGGCGCTGACGGACGACACCGCCTATCGACGCCTCTCGTATCTAACAGACCGCATCGGCCATCGCATCAGCGGTTCGACGCAACTCGAAACGGCGATTCGTTGGGCGGTCGATGAGATGAAGCGCGACGGTTTGGAGCGCGTGCGCGCGGAAAAGGTGATGGTGCCGCGTTGGGTGCGCGGCGAAGAGAGTCTCGAACTCATCGAACCGGAGCAGCGAAAACTCTCCATGCTCGGCCTCGGCAACAGCACGGGGACGCCGCCCGAAGGCATCACCGCCGACGCCGTGGTCGTCAGAAACTTTGACGAACTAGACCGTCTCGGCGAACGCGTGCGCGGCAAAATCGTCGTCTACAACGTGCCATTCACGACCTACGGCGCGACCGTCCGTTATCGCGGCGCAGGCGCGTCGCGGGCGGGCAAGTACGGAGCCGTCGCGGCGCTCGTCCGTTCAGTCGGCCCCGTCAGTTTGCAGACGCCGCACACTGGCGCGATGGGCTACGCCGACGCCGACCAACGGAAAATTCCCACCGCCGCTCTGACAATTGAGGGAGCAGAGATGCTGGCGCGCATGCAGGCGCGCAACGAGCGCATCCGCCTGCGTCTCAAGATGGATGCGAAATTTTTGCCCGACGCGGAATCGGCCAACGTGGTCGCGGAGTTGCGCGGGCGCGAGCGACCGGAAGAAGTAGTGCTCGTCAGTGGACATTTCGATTCGTGGGACGTGGGACAGGGCGCGCACGACGACGGCGGCGGATGCATCGTCTCATGGGAAGTGGCGCGGCTGCTCAAGAGCCTCAACCTCCGACCGCGACGCACCATCCGCGTCGTGCTCTACACCAACGAAGAGAACGGACTGCGCGGCGGCAACGGCTACCGCGACGCGCACCGTGACGAAATCTCGAAGCACGTTCTCGCCATCGAATCCGACTCCGGCGTCTATCGTCCAGAAGGATTCGGACTCGCCGAAAACGCGTCGCCCGACGTGCGCGCGACCATCAACGAAATTGCCACGCTGCTTCGTCACATCGGCGCAGACCGCATCGCTGCCAACGGCGGCGGCGCAGACATCGGCCCGCTCATGCGCGAAGGCGTCACGGGCATGAGCCTCGACGTGGACGGCGCTCACTACTTCGACATCCACCACACGCCCGCCGACACGATGGACAAAGTTGACCCGAAAGAACTCGCCCTCTGCGTCGCCACGATGACCGTCATGGCCTACGTCGTCGCCGACATGCCCGCACGCCTCGGCCAAGCCGGAAAATAGATAAAAGGTAAGAGGGGAAACAGTTAAACGGAAAAGGGAAAAGGTTAAATGTGGAAGGGACAAAGCAAAGTCTCTGTTTCCCTTTAACCGTTTTCCCTTTAACTGTTGCGCCCTTTGATTTCCCTTTGATTTCCATCTTTTTTTCCGCTTCTCAAAATTCGCGGAACTTTTCCCGCCCGCCGCGCGAATCACGTAGGACAGACGGAGAGGCAAGCCGTTAACGGACAGCTAATGGGCATATCTGACTCCCCCAGTGATGTGGAACTGCTGCGGCTCATGTTGGCCGGAGACGAGGATGCGTTTGTCGCGCTCTACAGGCGGCGGCAGGCGGGAGTTTACCGCTTCGCCATGCAGATGTGCGGCTCACCCACCGTCGCAGAGGACGTGACGCAAGAGGTCTTTATCGTGTTGATGCGCGAGGCACAAAAATTCGACCCCACACGCGGCTCGCTCGCTGCCTATCTCTACGGCATCGCACGCAACCACGTCTTGCGCGCGCTCGAACGCGAACGCGCTTTCGTCCCGATTGCCGACGAAGACGGAGACGCCGAAGTCGCTCCCGCGCACGAAAAGTTTATCGCGCAGACAGACCTTCTCGCAGACCTCTCGCGCAACGAGACGATTGAAAAAGTTCGACAGGCGGTGCTTGCTCTGCCCGCGCATTATCGTGAAATCGTCGTGCTGTGCGAACTCCACGAAATGAGTTATACGGAAGCGGCGGCGGCGCTCGGTTGTGCCGTCGGGACGGTGCGCTCGCGCCTCCATCGTGGACGCGCGATGCTGATTGAAAAACTACGCGCCAGCGTCGCCACGGAAGCGAACGACGACCAGCGTCCGACCACACACACGGCCAAAACGGTGAGGTGCTTCGCATGAACTGTCAGAATTTTGAACACATCATCACCGACCTCGCGCGCGACATCCTGATGGACGCCGCCACGCGCGAACAAGCACTCGCACACGCCGGAGATTGCGCGCCCTGCGCCGCACACCTCGCCGCCGAACGCACGCTCTCTGCCGGATTGCGAATCTTTGCCCTCGATGCTGCCGCCGAAGTAGCGCCACCACAACAAGCTTCCGCGCGCATCGAATCAGCATTGCTCTCAGCATTCCGCCAACATCACGGCGCGACAAAACGCGTCGCTGCCACCCCGTCGCCGGAGTCAACCATCTCCACGACACACGCCTCGACGGATTCAAACGCAACGACGCCACACGCATCGCCCGTCGCACAGGCATCTCCGCAGACGACGCAGGAAGCCCGCTCATCCATAGCGGCTCCGGTGAGTATTCAAGAGCACGTCGCAGCGTCGCAGCAACGCGCGCGGCTTCGTCAATCATTCTCGAATCGTCAATCGTTCTTGAAGTTTGCCACGGCTGCGGCGGCGGTCGTCATCGTGGCATTGACGACGTTCTTTGCCGCGCGCACTTGGCAAGCCGACAACGCGCCAACAAGTTTCGAGCAAGCGCGTCGTGAAGCGACCGCCGACGTTGCCGCGCCGTCTGCCGTCACGTCAGTCGCCGAGACGTTTGAGACGCCGAACGCAGACGAGTTAGCGGCGCAGTCCGGCGGAAATAAAAGCGTGATTGATGCTGCCGCCGCCGGGTTGATTGAGGATAGTTCGGAAGCGGAGGACGAGCCGCGCGCGATTCGTCAGGCATCAACAGCATCGTGGCCGCGTGCCGTGGGGACGACGACGCGCACAACGAACTCGCGTCCGCACGCGGGCTACAGCAACGCCGGAATGAACGCGGTTGCCGCCGCAGCGAGCGACAATCGCCACGCGCGACGCGCAGGTCAATCCTCGGCGACGGGTGCGGTCGAGACGGAAATCGCCACCGATTTCTTCCCGCTCGCGGGCGCGATGACGCTCAGGCAGACGGATAGCGGCCATGTCGTGCGCGTCGAGTTGCCGCGTTCGGCGCTGGCGTCGTTCGGTCTGCCCGTCAACACGGAGCGGCTCGGCGAACGCGTCAAAGCCGACGTGCTGTTTGGCGACGACGGCATCGCCCGCGCGATTCGTTTCGTGCGTTGAGCCATCCGGTCGCGTCGAACGAACAAGGGCGGCTCGATTCTTAAAGACGAACAGACGTTTCATCACCTCGTTATCTTACCGTTAACCATTAATGAAAGTGAGGCACATCATGAGAATACAAAAAAGATTGCTCTTGACGCTGAGCATCGTCTTCGCGTTGCAGGCGACGAGCGTCGGCGTCTTCGCGCAGGAGAAAGAGAAGTCGAAAGCGAGACAGGAGCGCGAACGCTCCATCGTCGTCGAGCAAGAGCGCATCCATGTGAACGGGCAGACCTTCGAGCGACCACTGCCGCCGCATCTACCGGGCGGTATCGGCCACGGCGAAGACACGTTCATCTTCCTCTCGACCGAGATGAGCTTCGGCGGCAAAGTCGTCAAGGGCGCGCCCTATTCGGCGGAAGCCGTCACCGAGTTTACGCAGACGCTTGCGGACGGCAATCGCATCGTGCGTAAAAACAGCGCCACCGTCTATCGCGACAGCGAAGGACGCACGCGCCGCGACCAGACGCTCGGCTCAATCGGCCCCTTCGCCGTCGCGGGCGACCCCTCGCAAACCTTCTTCATCAACGACCCCGTTGCCAAAGTCAACTACATCCTCGACCCGCGCACGCGCACCGCGCGCAAACTGCCTCTGCCTCCGGGAGAGCATCGTTTACCGTTCAGGATCGGCACTGGCAGCAACGATTCTCCTGCGAAGCGCGATGTTAAAGTTCGCGTGATGCCGCCTCCGCCTAATGGCGCACCGGGCGTGCACGCGCTTCCGCCGCCTCCGCCGCCGGGCGCAGACGTGGTTGGTGGAATGAGAGTGACTGTGGACGATGATTTGAACAGCGATGCGGACGACCATGCTGCCGATATTGCGGTGGTTGAAGGCGGGGCGGCGACGTTTGAGAAAATCCCGTTTCGCAAGCCGCAGAAGGAATCGCTCGGAAAGCGCACCATCGAAGGCGTCGAAGCCGAAGGCACGCGCATCACACACACGATTGCGGCGGGTGAAATCGGCAACGAACAGCCCATCAACATCGTCGCGGAGAGTTGGTATTCACCGGAACTACAAACGGTCGTCTTGTCGAAAAACAGCGACCCGCGCGTCGGCGAAAACGTCTATCGTCTGACCAACATCAACCGCAGCGAACCCGCGCGCACGCTCTTTGAAGTGCCCTCGGATTACACCGTCAGAGAAATTCCGATGGGACGCGCCGTTATCGTCGATAGAAAGAAAACCGACAAAAACGACAAATAACCCTTCCGATTGCGGAATTCGGATTACGGATTGTAAGAACAGGAATTCAGGAGTCAGAAGACAGAAGCCAGAAGTCAAAATTCAGGAGTCAGAAGAAACACTATTGGCGATGCGCTCGCCACTGTTTTCTTCTCTCCATTCTGACTTCTGGCTTCTACTTTTCAATCCGCAATTATCCTAAGACCAGATGCCCGGAATCGCCGTCGCACATTTGGGACACGCGCCGTCGGACGCGACTTTCATCTGCTTGATGATGTAGCCGTATCTTTCAACCAGGAGTTCGTCGCAGGTGGGACAGTAGGTGTTCTCCCAACGCTCGACGCGACCGGGCAGGTTTCCTGCGTAGACATAGCGCAAGCCCGCCGCGCGTCCGATTTCGCAGGCGCGTATGAGTTGTTCGGCGGTGGTGTTTTCGTTCGAGGTCATGTTGTAGTCTTTGTGAAACGCCGTCACGTGCCACGGAATATCGGGCGAGACGGAAGCGATGAAATCCGCCGCGCGTTTCAGTTCATCCTCCGACGCGTTGAAGCCGGGGATAACGAGCGTCACAATCTCTTCCCAGAAGCCGCGTTCGTGAACCATCTTGACAGTATCGAGAATGTTATCGACCACGCCGCCGAGTTGACGATAGTTGCGGTCGCTCATCGACTTCAAATCAATCTTGTAGCAATCCGTCCACGGGCGCAGATAATCGAGCACCTCCGGCGTCGCGTTGCCGTTGGAGATAAACGCCGTCTTGAAGCCTTCGGGCTTCGCCCGCTTGAAAACTTCGACCGCCCACTCCGCAGTTATCAAAGGCTCGTTATAACTCGAACCCACCATCGCCGCCCCGTAAGCATGCGCCAACGCCACTATCCTCTCCGCAGACATCCCACGCGGCGCAACACCCGCCGCGTCGTCGCGCAACGCTTGCGATGTTAACCAGTTCTGGCAATAAGAACAGTGAAGGTCGCAGCCGAGCATGCCGAAGGTGAGGGTGTCGGAGCCGGGCATGGCGTGGAAGAAGGGTTTCTTTTCGGTCGGGTCGCAGGCGATGCCGGCGACGTAGTTGGCGGGCACGCGCAGGTGTCCGCGTTCGTTGAAACGCACTTTGCAGATGCCGCGTTTGCCTTCGCGGATGAGGCAACGGTGGCCGCAGGCGTAGCAGCGCAGGTCGTCGGACGCGAGATGTTCGGTCAGTTCCGCCGCGCCCTCCATCGTCATGTCGTCCAAAACTTCGGCCAGCGAAGCGGAGCGGTCGCTCATCGGCATAACTCTTAAAACCTCCGAAGGAGCACGTCTGAATTATTAGGAATTCGCCATTGAAGATTTAGGATTTTCCTTCTGCCGGTTTGTGCAACTGCTCGTCCTTCAACTTGTCCCACTTGTCTCGTATCTCGCCCGTCAATTCACTCGGCAGAGTTTCGACGGCCAGATTGTTGTCGGCGCAGAACATGCGCCAGAGCATGAATCGCGCGTCAAACTGCCCGGTATGTTCGGAAATTACGTTCGAGACGTTTTGCGTTTCTCCATCCTTCTGTTCTGCCACCTTGTACCTTCCTCACTCTCTTTGCAGTCTTGCCACACGCGCCCTCCGGCGGCGCACTTTATTCTATAACACTTTCGGCCAACGACGCTCACGCGCCCCACCACTTCTGATGCGCGCGACCGTGTTTGTCCATAATTTCGTCCCGAATTGTCCGTAATTTCATCCGTCTCATCAACACATAGTCCGACTCATCACGAACCCCAACCGCCTCGTCACAAGATTATTTACAACTCCATGCGTGGTCGATAGATTCTCGACGCAGAGCCTCCCCAGACTCAAGAAGCGTGTGCGTCAGACACGCCAGAGAGACAGACGCTTTTCTCGCCTTCCGACCTTTGAATCGTTCCCGCGCCGATTCACGAAGGAATGTCTCTACGATTCAGACGGAAAACAAAATCATGTCGAACATGACTCCGCCTTGTGCACATGCTTCAACCATTCAATGCTAACCCCACTTTGAAAAGGAGAGTTCCCATGAGGAAAAGACTGGTTCTCTTGGTCGCGTTAATAGTGATTTTGTTCTCTCTCTCGTCGCCCGCCCCCGCGAGTCTTTCTTGCTCCGGCGATAACTGCGGCTGCGGCTATTACGCGCAGCAATGCCGCGATGAATGCACACAGACGGGAGGCGGCCTGCCGTGTATGCGTGCATGTAATCAGGAATCGATAGACTGCTCCATCGCGTGTTGTAGCCCCGATGGTGGCCCGCCATGTCCGTACTGGTGGTGTCAGTAAGCTGTGTTGAATAAATCCCGGTGTTAAGTCACCGGAAGACCTGAGCGGATTTCGTTTGAGTTACCGACCTGGCCGCTTAACTGACTGTTGGCCTCCGGTTTCGACTTGCCACCGAAGACCAACGGCTCTCCCCTAAGCGACGGTAAAAACAACTGAAATCCGCTCCGGCTTTTATAACTGACGAGACGGCGAAACAGCATGAATCTCATGTGCGGACAGAGATTGATGCGGGGTTGATGCGGGGCTGACGCTGGATGAAAAAAGAGGTCGGGATTTTGTTTAGGACGGTAGGGCTTTTGTTTAGGAGACGTTGCCGACGAGATATTTGGCTCCGGTCGGTTCGCGCGTGCCCTGCGCGGGTTCGAGTGTGACGGCGAAGATTTTGGTGTCGAGTCCTTCGGGCGGTGCTTGGTCGCGCAACGTGGCGCGGCCTGCGTTGTCGGTCGTGAAGACTCTGCCGGGAAGCGGACGGCCTCCGGCGATGAACCAGAGTTGATAAGCTTTGCCTGCGGGTGCGGGCGGCAGACCCGAAGCGAGAAGCAAGGCGCGTCCGGTGCGTCGGTCGTAGGCGATGGTGGCGTGTGCGGCGGGTGCCGACTCCGTGCCTGCGAGGGCGGTCATGCGCGCGTCGGGCGCGGAGAGTAGTTCGGTGGTTTCGCGTTCGCGTGCGAGCATTTGGCGTTCGCGCGCGAGTTCTTCTTCTGTCCGGCTGACGCGCCCGGAGAGACTCGCAAGTTCGCCCTCCGTCCGCTTCTTGTTCGTCCAGACGACGAAGAGCGCCGAGGCCAACGCGACGATGATGAGCGAAGCGGCAATCGCGCCCGACGTGAAGGCCGCGCGGCTCAACATGATGTGACGACGGCTATCGCGCGCTTTTTCAAAAGAGACGACGTTTGAATCACCATCCGACTCCTCATCCGTCGGGCGAGACGCAACGACATTGCCCGCGTCCTCATCCGTCTGTCGAGATTCGAGAACGTTTGAAGCAGGAGAATCTCCATCGGCGGCGTCGGCTGTTTTGATATGTTCGATGATGCGCGCGCGCAAGTGTGCGGATGGTTTGACGGGCGCGACGGTGTGCGCGAGCATGGCGGCTACTTCGTGCATCTCGCCGAGTTCGGCGCGGCACTCAGGACACGCGGAGATATGCGCGCGAAGTTCCTCCTGCGCGGCGGTCTCGTCGAGCGCGCCGAGCGCGTCGAGCGGGAGCATCTCTTTGTAGTCTTCGTGGTTCATTACAGATTCATACGCGCGCTGCCACCGCGACGTTTGCCGAGAAGTTCGCGCAATTTTATCATTCCGGCGCGCATTCGCGTCTTCACCGTGCCGAGCGGTTGCTTGAGTCGTTCGGCAATCTCGGTTTGCGTCAGCCCTTCAAAATAAGCGAGCAGGAGCGTGCGTCTCTGTTCCTCCGGTATGGCATCGAGCGCGCGGTGGACGAGTTCGCTCTGCTCGGAACGGACGACCTCATCGGAGGCGTCGTCGTCGCTTGTGCTCTCCGGCGCATCGAGCGCGGCGGCGAGCGCGGTGCGCTCTCTCGCATTGGATGAACGCAGGCGGTCAATCGCACGACTGCGCGTCAACGTTACCAACCATGTGAACGGACGACCCCGCGCCTCGTCAAACGTCGAGGCTCGCTGCCAGACTTGTAGGAAGACTTCTTGCAAAACGTCTTCCGCCTCGACACGGCTATTTAAGATACGAAGCAGAAGACCTAAAAGGATGGAATTATAAGTGTCGTAAAGCGAGGCGAACGCCTTTTCATCTCCGCGCGCGATGGCGTGGAGATGTTCAACGTCGATTTTATCTGTGGCTTCGCGTTCAGGTGACAAACCGCTCTCAACCTCGTCTCGGAGAAAACAGGCTCCGCATCTCCCAATACGCGCGACTCCGGTGCGTCGGATTTAGCAAGGCTATTTTAGAAGCGCATCGTAACACAGATACATTATTGACCATTCAGTTTAACGAATGTCTCACGAAACAGAGACGCCCGCGAGTTTTTCCAGAGACTCGCGGGCGTCGGTGTTGTTTTGCGGCAGGAATTTCAGGCGACGGTGATTTCTTCCGAGAGATACACGTCCTGAATCGCGTTCAAGAGCGCGATGCCTTCGTTCATCGGACGCTGGAAGGCTTTGCGACCGGAAATGAGTCCCATGCCGCCGCCGCGTTTGTTGATGACGGCGGTGCGGACGGCCTCCTGCGTATCGGTCTGCCCCTTCGATTCGCCGCCCGAATTTATCAAACCACAACGACCCATGTAACAGTTCGCCACCTGATAACGAACGAGGTCAATCGGGTTGTCGGTCGTCAGTTCATCGTAGATTTTCTTGTTGGTCTTGCCGTAGGCGCTCTCGACGTTCAGCGAGTTGTAGCCGCCGTTTCGTTCGGGGAGTTTCTGTTTGATGATGTCGGCCTGAATCGTGACGCCGAGATGATTGGCCTGCCCCGTGATGTCGGCGGCGGTGTGCATGTCGCCTTCTTTGGTTTTGAACTTGGGGTTGCGTAGGTAGCACCAGAGAATCGTGGCGAGTCCGAGTTCATGCGCGTAGGCGAAGGCTTCGCTGATTTCGGTAATCTGCCGCGTCGATTCGTCGGAGCCGAAATAGACGGTCGCGCCGATGGCGACCGCGCCCATGTCGTGCGCTTGGTCAACCGTGCCGAAGAGAACCTGGTCAAACTTGTTCGGATAGGTCAGGAGTTCGTTGTGATTGATTTTGACGATGAAGGGAATCTTGTGTGCGTAGCGACGTGCGACCGCGCCGAGCACGCCGAATGTCGAAGCGACGGCGTTGCAGCCGCCTTCGATGGCGAGGCGGACGATGTTTTCCGGGTCGAAGTATTGCGGGTTCGGTGCGAAACTCGCTCCGGCGGAATGCTCTATGCCTTGATCGACGGGGAGGATGGAGAGATAGCCTGTTCCCGCGAGTCGTCCGCTCTGAAAGAGCGTCTGAAGCGAACGCAGGACGCGCGGGTTTCTGTCCGAGGCCGACCACACACGGTCAACGAAATCGGGGCCGGGCAGTTGAAGTTGGTTCTTCGGAATCGTCTGCGAAGTGTATTCGAGAAGCGTACGCGCGTCCGCTCCGAGCAATTCTTCAATCGTGCCGAGGGCGCTCCCTTCGCGTTTGAGTTCGGTAGCCATTTCTCAATCCTCCTGTGGCGAAAATGTCTTTGTAATAGTGACGTTGAAACAGTGCGAAATTATAGCAAGAGAAACGCCCGCTTGAGAACGCGCCACGACGCCGCTCACCTTTAGAGGAAAGTTGCAAAGCGACGAAAATCCACTTTATCGAAACGACAAAGCGGAAAACTCGTCGCCGCAAGCGCAAACCGACGGCGCAAGAGATGCGGTTTCTTTTCGTCTTTTTGAGGGATTCGGCGGGAAATTCCGCCGTGGCGGGGTCGATGCTATCAACTCTGTCGCGAGAGCGGCGCGAGCACTTCGTAGCTTTCCGGCGCGACGATGAGAAGCAGTGTTCCGTGTTCGCTGTGGAGTTCTTCGTGAACGCTGCCGGGTAGAGCGCAGTGATAGTCGCCCGTCAAAAGCGTGACCGCGCCCGCATGCAGGTCGCCTTCGAGGACGAGACACTGCTCGACGCCCGTGTGGCGATGCATCGGCACGCGTGCGCCCGGCGACATCTTGACGAGCGATGTCACCGTCGCGCGTTCCTTATCGACGAACAACACTTTGGCGAACACGCCCTCGTCAGCCGTTTCTTGCCACTCGCCTTCGCCCGCGCGCAGTGTGAGGATTTCCGGCGCGGCAAAACTCTCCGGCGCTTTCGAAACATCAGCAGGACGCACGTCTTGGTCATCTTGGTCGTCGTGCGTGTGAGCGTCGCCGTTCGACGTTGGCGGTTCGGCGGCGACGCGTGCGAGTAGTTTTTCGCGCAGGTCTGTGGGCGGAGTCTTCTCCGGCGCGGCGTGTGCCAGTTGGGCGACCACCGACTCAAACTCCTCAATCGCCTCGGTGCAGATTTCGCACCCTTCCGCCACATGCTCCACGACGGCGTGCGCCTCCGATTGCGAAAGCGCGCCGAGCACGTAGTGCGAGGCAAAGTATTCAACCTCGTCAGTAACCGCTTGATGTCTCATTTATCAGCCTCATGCGTGCCCTTCAACAATTCGCGCAAACGCATCATTCCAAGACGAATGCGTGTCTTCACCGTGCCTAGCGGCTGCGCGAGTTGAGCGGCAATCTCGCTATGGCTCAGGCCGGAATAGTAAGCCAACTCGATAACTTCCCTCTGTTCGGGCGAAATCTGACCGAGCGCCGTACGAACCGTGCGCTGTGTCTCACGCATCGCCAACGCTTCTTCCAGATTTTCGGTCGTCGCGGTCTGGGTGGTCAAGTCGAGCGGTTCATCGCGGAGATACTGTGCGTGACCGGCTCGCAGGCGGTCGATAGCACGACTGCGCGCGATGGTCGTCAACCACGCCATCGGCGTCCCGCGTCGGTCATTGTACTGTGCGGCCTGACGCCAGACCTGTGTGTAAACGTCGAGCATCACCTCTTCCGCCGCACCCGTATCCTTCAAAATACGCAAGACCAGCCCGTACATCAAACGATTCGTCGTATCGTAGAGCGACGATAGCGCATGCTGGTCGCCGCAGGCGATTCTCTGTATGAGATTCACCTGTTCACCAGAGCGTGTGCCGGAAGACCCGGCGAGGTTGCGGGCTGAGGACACTTTCGGGAATTGCCCTTCCTTCCAAAATTACGAGAAAAAGAGAGCGGACGGATGTGTGAGGGGCTACTCAAGAGCACGAACCCAGACCGCCTGAATTTGCCCTCCAAATATACATCGAAGACGACGCGGAAGCGAAACTTCGACGCCCGGAGCAGACTCTTTAACCGTCGGGCGAGATTATAAAGGAAAACGGCGGTCGCCCGCCCGGAATGTTTTTCCGTCAGTCGATATGGAGCGTCAGTTGACGAAAGGCTTCGCGCAGGCGGAGCGCGACGCTGCCGACGGAGACGGTGTAGCGACGAAAGTCGAAGGTAGTGACGATGGCGACGCCGAGCGCGGAAGATGTGAGAAAGATTTCGTCCGCGTCGGCCAAATCCGGCACGTCGTAGACGCCTTCGACGAGCGGCACGGCCATGTCGCCCGCGAGTTCGATGATGCGTGCGCGGGTTGTTCCGGCGAGTGCGCCCGTCGAGAGCGCGGGCGTGTGCGCCGTGCCTTGTTTGACCCAAAAGATATTTGCCATCGTCGCCGAAACGACCTCGCCGCGTTCGTTCAAGACGACGGCTTCATCGAAATCGCGCGCACGCGCTTCTTCCCAAGACATGATGTGTTCGAGATAGTTAACGCTCTTGAGTCCGGCGAGCGGCGACAGTGTGTTGGAGCGATAGGGCGAGATGGTGAGCGTCAAGCCTTGTTCGGAGATGCGTCGTGGGTCGCCCGTGATGATGAGCAGGTCTGAGACGCGCGTGTTGAACGCTTTGGATTTCCAGTAGCCGCCGACGGCGTGCGCCAGAAGCGTAACACGCGCACGCCCCGTCTCCACTTTGTTCGCCTCAATCAAACTCAGGAGCGACGCGCTCACCGTCTCCTCGTCGAAGTGGTCGAGGCGGACTCCGGCGCGGACGGCATGCGTGGCGAGTCGCGCCCAATGCTGCGGCCAGAGAAACGGACGACCCTGATAGACGGCGAGCGTCGTGAACACTCCGCGACCGTAGAGCGTCGCCGACGTAACCGACGGCATGCGCGACTTCTCCGCCTCGATTAAACGATTGTTATGAATGATGTGCGCGTGCATCTTTCGCCTCGCCCGCGAGCCTCGCCTCTGAACGGCACAGAGGATACATGAACGCGCGCCCGCTCCGCCATCACAATTCGCCGCGCACGTTCGCCGCACGCCGCCCATAGGAGGTTTCAACTGTCAGAATTTCCATGCACCGGAAGGCGTCGCTTCCAATCGCGTCCGGTTATCGCCGCACGAATTTTCAACGTTGCTGTCGCGTCCTCGTTTGCAGGTGAATGCTGGCATTCGTCTTGCTGTCGGCGATGGGAGGAACAATCGAATCTAGTCGATGGAACCTGTCAGCAGACGACCTCGCAAACCTCTCTGCAAACAAAGGAGCGGCTATGAAACCAGACGAAACAACTGCGGGGCGAGCGACGCAGAAATTGAAAGCGTCGGCGATGTGCCTCGTTTTGATTCTTATCCCACTCGCGAGTCCGCCTACCGCCGCGCGGGCGCAGGGCGTCTCGCAGACCACCAGAGGCGCGTGGGCAGACGTGATGAACGTCGCGGGCGGAAAAGAGTTGGTCGTCCAGTTGCGCGACGGCACAACCGCGAAGGGCAGAGTCGCGAGCGTCACCGAAACCAAACTCACGCTCGTACGCAAAAAGAAGAACACAGAGATTGACCGCGCAGACATTCTGCGCGTCTATCGCGTCGGCGGAAGGCAGATGGCGAAGCGCGCACTGATTGGCCTCGGCGTCGGCGCGGGTGCGGGCGCGCTCATCGGCGGCGTCGCTTATAAAGGTGAGACGGAAAGCGGCGAGGCGCATCTGCCCGCGTTGGTCTTCGGGCTGGTGGGCGGCGGCCTCGGCGCACTGACCGGACTCATCGCCGGAAGTTCAAAAAAGCGTATGTTGATTTACGAGGCGCGTCTCGGCGTTCAATAAGCGAAACTCATTCACGGTTCGGCGACGTTCAAAGCACGCAGCAACGCGCGCGCCTTGAGCAAAGACTCTTCGTATTCCGCCGACGGGCAGCTATCGGCGACGATGCCGCCGCCGACGTTGAAGCGCGTCGTGCCGTCGTCCGCGATGGTCATGGTGCGGATGGCGACGCTCAGGTCAATCGCGCCGTCGAACGAAAAGTAGCCGAGCGCGCCCATCGAAAGGCCGCGCGAGACGGTTTCCGCTTCGTCGATGATTTCCATCGCGCGCAGTTTCGGCGCGCCCGTAATCGAGCCGGATGGAAACGTCGCGCGCAGCAACGCGCCCGCCGTCACCTCCTCGCGCAACACGCCACGCACTTTCGAGACGAGGTGAAACAGCGTCGGGTGTTCCTGCACGGCGCACAACTCCGCGACCTCAACCGACCCGTACGCGCAGACGCGCCCCAAATCGTTACGCATCAAATCCACAATCATCACGTTCTCCGCGCGTTCCTTCTCGCTCGACAAGAGTTCAGCGCGCAGTCGCGCATCATCCTCCACATTCGTGCCGCGCCCGCGCGTCCCTTTAATCGGCCACGCCTCGACGCGTCGCACACGTCGCCCGTCAACCGTCGCAACCTCGACACGTAGGAAACGTTCCGGTGACGCGCTCACCACCGTCGCTCCCTCGCGACGCAGGAATGCCCCGAACGACGCCGGATGCTCGCGCCGCAGACGCCTGAAAACCGCCGCCGCGTCTGTTTCGGCATCAAGCTTCAACGTGAATTGCTGCGTGAGATTGGCCTGATAGATGTCGCCCGCGAAAATGTGTTCCTTGATTCGTTCGACGCGAGCCACGTACTCCTCACGCGTCAAGTTTGAATCGACGAGCGCACGTCCCTTCCTCCGTCCATCCTCCCTCCGCCTGTCCTCCGTCCGCGCACCGCGCTTTTTTTCCACGCCCGCAGCTTTCATCCCGATTGATGCATCAAGCGATTGCTCCAACGCATCACACGTCTCACGTATGCGTTCCTCGCCGCCCACGCTGACGAGATTGGTCGCGCCGCTCGCATAATCGTGAACCAGCAGCGTGTCGTAAAAGGCGAGCGACGCGTCGGGTTCGCGCACGCCCTCGTTTCGCACAGGCGCACGCGAACGCAGGCGCAAGAATCGGCGCGCGAAATCGTAAGAGAAAGAAGCGACGCACGCGCCGCCACACACGGGCGACGCGTCCTGCGCCGTTGCTGCGACGTGGTATGCGTCGAGACGTTCATCAAGCAAACCGAGCAACAACGCGCCGTCGTCTTCAACACTCTCAAACTTCCATCCGTCCGCGCCGCGCGACCCCGTGCGTAACTCTCCGCCGTACGCTTCAATCGTCTCAAACGGGTCGAAGCCCGCGATGAGAAATCGCGCCTCCTCCCCGCGCGCGCCGCCGCTGTCTAGAATCGCCGCGCGTCGTCCCGCATCGAGACCGAGCAGCGCATCGAGAATCTCGTCAGCCGTCATTCGACACGCGCGCACAATCGGGTTCGTCAATTTTCGCGTCGGCGTCGGCATCAATCTCCGTCCATTCTAGAGCGAACGACGTTTCGGCGTCGGGCACACGGCGCGCACGCGTAGGTCGGACTGAAAGACGTTCCGGCACGACCATCGTCGAAAAGCATCTCGGCGCGTCCGATGTCTATTGACTTCGCGTGCGGTTTGCCGTAGAAAATCTCGCATCATTTCCCCGTCCGTTATTTCATGAATTTTTGACAGAGGAGACAAATATGCAAGGCCCTATGCGCGGAATACTCGCCGGTATCGCTGCCTGGAAACTCGGCGGGGGATGCATCTCGACCGTCCTTATCTTCGTCGTCGTGTTCTACCTGCTCGGCTACGTTAACTGCTAACGACAAGCTTCGTTCACGTCCGCTCTTAACGCAAACTTTCAAAAGAGACTCCGCGCGCCGCGAGCACTTCTTCCGCCGCGCGGATGCCCTGATCGAAGGCTTCTTCAAAGAGCGCGATGCCGCTCAAGTCCGAATGAGCGAAATGAATCGCGCGGAAGGGGCGTGCGGCAGCGGCGCGTGCGCCGCCCCAGACGAAGCCCGTGCGCGGACGAATCATCGCGTGTCCCCAACGCATCACGTCGAGGCGTTCGACGCGTGTGCGGATGTCTGGATGCGCGCGTGAGAGGTCTGTGAGCGCCACGTCAGCCCAACCCCGCCAGTCCGTGCCGAGCAGTCGCGCACGCGCCACACGCGGGTCGGCATCCGTGAGCGGGTAATAGTAAGTAAAGACGGTCGCGCCCTCGTCCAGCCCGCGTTGGTGCGTCGCCACGACGTAGCCGAGCGAGGGACTCTCGTACAACACGTTGTCCCACGCGAGCGGAAACCCACGCCCCGCGCGCGGACGTTCACGCAGGAAAAGATTCGCCACCATCCACGCACCATACTCAAACTCCGCGACGTGCGGCGGCGCATTCTCACGAAAGGGTCGCACCACGTAGCGCGCGAGAAACTGCGGCGCAGCAAAAATCACTTGCTCCGCATGAAACCCCGCCGTCGTCTGCCCGTCGTGCCCGACCGCGACCACGTTCACGCCGCCCGACGCCCGTTGCCCCTCCGTCGCATCCGTCGGATTGATGTCCGCCACCGCCAGCCCAAGTCGCACGCGCACGCGCGCCTTGTCGTACAGATGCGCGACCAGACGACCGTTGCCCTCCGGCCAAGTGATAAGCGGCTGCGCCTCCGCTCCGGCTCGCGCGACGCGCGAAGCGAAATAGAAAAGCGCCGCCCACGCGCTCGTCTGCTCCAACGTCAAACCGTAATCATCACGACACGCGTAATCCACCAACCAACGCAGACGCGCCGACATGAACCCACGCTCGTCCATCCATTCCTTCATCGTCACGCGGTCGAGCGCCGTCACCTCCGCGTCGTCCGAACCCGCCGCGACCGGAATCGCAAACGCGCGCCGTCCGCGTCCATCCTTCCACGTCGCCCAACGCTCCACCTCCGCTTCAAACCTCGCCAACTGCGCCGCGTCCTCCTCGTTCGCGCCCGCGTGCAGATAGAGTCCCTCGTACCAACGCCCGCGATAAAAAACCCTCTCCTCCGGGTCGCGACAGAGAAACTGCTCCGCCACCAACGGCTCGCCCTCCGCGTCACTACCCTCAAGCACTCCCATCTCGTCCAGCAACCCGACGAGCGCCGCGTTCTCACGCGTCGGCGCGGGGATGTAATGCGCGCCCCATGGATACGGCACACGAACGCCCGCCCGCTCACCGCTCCGCGAAGTTCCCCCTGGCTCCTTCTCCAACTCCAACACGACAAAATCCTCAAAACCCGCGCGCAACAACCGCCACGCCGCCGACAAACCCGCCACACCCCCACCCACAATCAACACCCCCACACGCTCCCACCTCTCGGCAGGAACTTCGACACGCAACCCATCCCGCAGCCTATGACCGACGCCATCCGATGTCCCGACAATCTCTCCGACAGGAAATCGCGCCTCATCTCCACGCGAACCACAAGCCGCCAACGCGAACGGCAAGCCAAGAAACGCCGCAAGCACTTCGCGTCTATTCATAACGTCGCCATTCTGATTCGTAGTAGCGAACCAGCACTTGATTGTCTAGACGGTTGATTTCGACGGGTACGGGACTCAAATCGACGGGGATGACGAACATCGCTTGCATCGAGGTGTCGTCGAGGAAGCGTAAGCCTTGCGGGGCATGTGCGGGCGGGTCGAAGGGCGCGCGTCGTGCGAGCGCGTAGCCCCAGACGCCGAAGGAGGGCACGGCAATCTGGTATGGACGCACGTTGAACCCTGCGGCCTCGATGGTTTTGATGATGCACCAGAAGGATGTGCGCGCGAAAAGCGGCGACGTGCATTGGATGCCGACGGCGGCGTCGGGCGCGAGGCGTTGTTTCAGGAGTCGGTAGAAGCGCGTTGTGTAGAGTTTGCCGAGCGCGAAGGAATTTGGGTCGGGGAAGTCGATGATGGCGGCGTCGTAGGGCGGCGTCTCCTCTTCGAGCCAAATCATCGCGTCCATGTTGACGACGCGGACGCGCCTGTCTTCGAGCGCATGACGGTTCAACTCGGCGAGTGGATGGAAACGACGCGATAACTCTGTCATGTCGTGGTCTAAATCGACGAGCGTCACCGATTCGACCGACGGATAACGCAGGATTTCGCGCACGGCTAAGCCGTCGCCGCCGCCGAGCACAAGCACGCGACGCGGCGCGTGTCCTTCTCCTCCTTCTCCTCCCTCGCTCGCCAGCATCATCGCCGGATGCACCAACGCTTCGTGATAGCGATATTCGTCCGTCGAACTGAATTGGAGATTGCCGTTGAGGAAGAGTTGGAAGCCGGCGCGTCCGCGCGTCACGACGATGCGCTGGTAATGCGTGGTTCGCGCATACACAATGTCGTCGGCAAACATCGCATCCTCGGCGAGCGAGGTCAGTCTGTTCGAGTTAATCAGCCCTGCGACGAGCAGCACGATGACAACGACGGCGCGCACGCGCAAGCCCAAGACGCTCCCTCTGATGAGAGGCCGCATCAACCATGTGCCCCAGAGTCCGACGACAGCGTTGAGGATGCCGAACAGGAGAGAAGTGCGGACGAGTCCGAGTCGCGGGACGAGAAAAATCGGAAACAGCAGCGACGCGGCGAGTGCGCCGACGTAATCGAATGCGAGCACGCGCGCGACGAGTTCTTTGAAATCCAGATGGTCTTTCAGGAGCCGCATCAGAAGCGGAATCTCCAACCCGACGAGCGCACCGATGATGAAAACCATCGTGTAGAGAACAACCTGAAAGTAGCCGAGATGCGCGAAGCTGAGAAAGAGAAGCGGCGCGCTCGCCCCGCCGACGACCGCCACGGCGAGTTCTACTTCGACGAAGCGGCGCGCGAGTTCGCGTTCGACGAAGCGCGAGAGCCAGGAGCCTGCGCCCATCGCAAAGAGATAGATGCCGATGATGAGCGAAAACTGCGTCACCGAATCGCCGAGCACGTAGCTGGCGAGCGTGCCCGCCAGTAGTTCGTAAACCAGCCCGCAGGTCGCGATAATCAGGACGTTGAGGAAAAGAATGGGCGTGCGATTCATACGAATTGCGGAACCTTTAATTGCGGAATGCAGATTTCGGATTGCGGATTAAAAGAACAGAAACAGGCTTTTCAAATCTGCAATCTCCGTTAGGCAAATCCGCATCCCGCATTCCGAAATCCGCAATTGAATCATCCGTGAATCGCGGCGGCGATGATGAGTGCGATGCCGAGGATGACTGCGCCCATGACGATGCCGAGCGCGACGTTTTGGTCGTCTTCGAGTTCTTTACGAATCGAGAAGGGCGCGGCCTTGCCCATTATCATAAAGGCGACGGCGAAGACGACGAGACCGAAAATCGTGAAGACGAGCGTCGCCAGTAGCACTCCGCCGAGGTCGTTGAGATTGACGATGAAGCCCAAGAAAGTCTGGACGGAAGCGTTGTTCGCCTGTGCGGCGAGTGAATCTGCGTTGTGCATCACTTTCCTCCACGATAACCGGAATGCCAGAAATGAAACGAGCGATAACCGCCCGGCGAATTGCGTACGTTGGCGGGTAAGACCTGTCTCTGCGTGTTGCCAATCTCCCAACCGCTCCACGTCGCCGCCGAAAACAAAGCGAGGATGCCGACTCCCACAACGAGATAAAGTTTACTGAGCATCGTCCTTTACCTCCCGAACACGACGGGGATTGTCCGGTAGAAACTGTAGATAGAATCTTCGGCTCCATTCAAAAATTGCTTGTGCACTTTGGCGAACGGGAAGGCCGCATTTCCGTCGTCAAAGAAGACGCCCCACGTCTCGCCGCCTTCGTCGGCCTCGCTACGCCACTCTCCGCCGTAGTTATGAATGATGCATTCACCCAGATACGCGCCGATGATGTTGGTCAGGCCGCCGGCCAGATTCTCATCTTCTCGTAGACGCTGCCGCTCAACGAAGCCATCTACCCATTCGACCGATTCGTTGTCGTAACCGAGATTGACAACGCCGTCCTTCGAGAGCGTCGAGATGAGCAACGCCGCCTGTTTCGCAAAAATCTCTTTCATCAAGCTTTTCCGGTTCTTTCGTCAATCTTTCCAAAAGTAGCTGTTGACAATCGCACACGCATCAACGGTCGTCGTCGGGAAGCATCTGTTACTCGTCGTCGGACGAATCGCTGTCGTAGGGGTTGAAGGCGCTGTCAGCCCAACGACGTTTCTCGAAAGAGAATTGATAGATGAGCACGAAGAGAGGGATGAGCGAGAGCGCGATGATGGCGAGCACCAGATTCAAAACGCGCGGCGCACCCTGCGACATTTGTATGCGGAGTTGCGGCGGCTCCGCTCCCTTCCATTTCTCCCACTGCGCTTCGAGACGCATCGTATAAGTTCCGGCGGGCAACGCGGAGAGATAGGCGCTGCGGCTGCGGTCACCCTCGCTCCACGTCTCGCCGCCCTCCGTGCCGTAGTAATATTCAATCGGCAACTCGAACTGCTGCACCAATCCCGTCGCTTCGTTAATCAAATCGCCCTCGACGTAGAGCCAACTGTTATCGACGTTGGCCTCCGCCGTCAGTTTGACGTTTTCGCGGTCGCGGAGTTCAAAGGGTTCGCTAAAGATGACCTGCGTGCCGTCGTAGCCGTTCATGTTCTGTAGCATCTGACTGGCCGACGGGACGTTGAGCGTGCGCCCGTTGGGGAGACGTATGGGAGTCGGCGTGGCAACGGCGGGCGGCTGCATCCGATAGGTCTGCTCGAAGACTCTGCGCTCGCTCCTGGTTATCATCGACGCAACGCCGATAAGGGTCGTGATGAAAATCAGGAGCAACCAGTATTTGTAGATTGCTTTGTGGCGAAACGGTTGATTGGGCGCGATGGTTGTGGGGCGCGCGAGTTCGACGTTGAAGAGGCGTTCGATGTTTTTGTATGGGACGTAGGTGCCGCGCGACCAGTTAATCTCCGAGGCGGTAAGCGAGTCGCTGCTGTGTGCGGGCGCAAACATGCCGGAGGCTTCTTTCGACAACATCTCCGGCGCGCGCACGTAATCGACGGCGCGCACAAGTTCGCCCGTTTCGACCTTCCAGTAAAACTCCCCTGCGACGTGTTCGACGCGCGCCACCGCATCCTGAAAAACTTTGAAATCCTTGCCGCCGAGTCGCGCCTTGCTGCCCATGTCCGTGACATCGCCGGGCGGCACCGCTTCGACGTAGCTCCAATGATTGTCGCTCTGCACCAGCCAACGAAAACCCACGCGCGGATGATAAAGTAGATACTCTTCCCAGAAATATCGCACGCCCTCAAATTCGACGCTCCGCACCATCCAACCAATAATCGTCAGCTTTGTTTCCGCACCGTCGCTGCTGCGCTCGCCGTTCTTCTTTTCGTCTGCCGCTTTGCCGTTTGCGCCCGACGACGAGGCTGCCAAGAGGTCTCGAAGATTGACGACGGAGCCGATGGGAAGCGTCGGCTTGAATTTTCCGGGTTCGAGCGACTTGAGAAACTTGAGTTGCCCTTGATTGACATCGAGGAGCGAACCACAGTTGGGACAACCGACGCGCTCGGTCTTGTCGGGCGCGCGGAGTTCGAGCGGCCCCGCGCATTGCGGGCATTGAAGTTGAGTCGCGCCGACGCGTCGCGGTTCGCGTTCGCGTGCAGGAGCAGCGACGGTGATGATGCCGAGTTCGTCGAGCGTCGTTTCTCGCCCGACGTAGACGAGCGGCGGTTCTTCGCCGTAGTCAATCGTGCCGAACACGCCGCCCTGCCCGGACAAATCGGCATACTCGTATCTCTCGCCCGGCGTGAGCCTGTAGGGTATTTCGCCCTCCGCACCGAGCACCGCCGCCTCGCCCTTCTCCGCCACCATGAGCGGCACGCTCACCGGAATCCCCTTCACGGGTTGACCGAGTTCGAGCAGAGCGAACGGCGGCGGCGTCACCGAACGCGGCGCTTGATAGGTGAGATAGAAACGACCCTGCGCTTCCGCCAGCCAACCCCAACGACCGTCGGCGAACGCCGCGTACCACTCATCCCACATCCCGCCCGCCGCGTGGCGCAACTGTGCGCGCCCCGTCAACTCGAACGCCACGCCGCGCAACACCCCACGCATCCCCAACGCGAGCGGCGAGCCGGATTCGACAATCTCTGCCACGCGCCCCAAATCTTCCAATGCGCGGTCGGTGCGCGCGATAGCCGAGTTGCAGTATTCGCACACGACGACCACCGACGAGCCGTTCTTGAACACGACGCCCGCGCCGCAGGCCGGGCAATTCGCTTCCAACACGTTGCTCATCGCTCGCCACCTCTCGACACGACGCCGGACGACGAACCAACCACGACGAGTTCCGTCTCCTCAGTCGCTTCAAGCAACGGACGCTCGACGGTTCGCACCGTCACCTGCGTCGCGCCGAGCATCTCTTGGAGACGTTCGCGCCAGTGCCATTCGGGACGCGCGCGGCAGCAATAGAGATTGAAGGTGGCGATGCCGAACTCAGGATAGGTGTGACAAGCAAGGTGCGATTCCGACAGGAGCAGCAGACCCGTCACGCCGCCCGGCGCGGGAAACTTGTGCCACAACCCTTCGCCCACGACGCGCAGATTCAATTCCGCCACGATGCGCGCCAACACTTCACGCATCAGTTCCACATCGCTCAGAGAGTCGGCGCGGCAACCTCCAGCGTCCACCAGCCATTCTGTTCCGGCAGTTAGCATTTAAGCGTTAGAAATTCGATTCCGAGTGGTGAAATCCGCCGACGGATTTTCATGTTTGAACTGCGGCGAGCATAGGATAAAGAGTTTCCATTTGCAATAGTTCATCTTCACAACCCGTCTAAACATGCCACAGAAGCACGCAGACGCAGAGGAAAGAAAAGGGAAAAAGTAAAAAGGTAAAAGGCAAAAGTGAAAACAAAATTACGAACTTTTACCTCTTGCCCTTTTCCTTTTCCCCTGTCTCCGTGTTTCTGTGTCTCTGTGGCTAATGTCGGTTTTGAAAAGCGAGTCGCGCTCTTTGGCGCGAGGGCGTGATATTATCGAGGGAGTTCGGAGCGTCTATACTTTTATGCTTTATCTTTCGCAGTTGCTTGGCCGCCCCGTGTTCGACGAGGACGGCGAGCGTGTGGCGACGGTCAAAGACGTGATTGTGCGGCTCGGCGAAGACCACCCGCCCGTGATGGGGCTGGTCGGACGTTCCGGGCGGCGCGACGTTTTTTTTCCGCGCCACCGCGTCGTGGAATTCAACGAGCAACGCGTCAGGCTCAATTCCGACATCCTCGACCGTCGCCCGTTCGCGCGACGCGAAGGCGAAGTCCTGCTGGCGCGCGACGTGCTGGATAAACAGTTGATTGACGTGGACGGCAAGCGCGTCGTGCGCGTCAACGACGTGCAGTTGATCGACGCGGGCGGCGAATGGCGTGTGACGGGCGCCGACGTGAGTTTGAAGGGTTTGTGGCGCAGGCTCGCTCCGTCGGGTTTGTTGAAGACGCGGACGCCCGTCGCGGTGATTGATTGGACGAACGTCGGATACCTGGCGACCGATGCCGCGACCGTGCGTTTGAAGTCGTCTGCGGACAAACTCGCGCGCCTTCACCCGGTCGAGATTGCGCGTCTCACGGAGTCGCTGTCGTATCATCAGGGCGCGGAGGTCATCGAAGCCTTAGACGACGAGACCGCCGCCGAGACGCTCGAAGAGATGCCCGCCGAAGATCAAGCGCGCATCATCGGCGACATGGACGAGGAACGCGCCGCAGACATCCTCGAACAGATGTCGCCGGATGAAGCGGCAGACGTGCTCGGCGATTTGCCCGAAGACAAAGCCGAAGACCTCTTTAATCGAATGGAGACGGAGGAACAGGCCGACGTGGCTGAACTCCTGCCCTACGAAGACGACGAGGCGGGCGGCTTGATGACGACGGAATTCCTGACAGTGCCGAAGAATCTGACGGTCGGTGAAGCACTGGCGCGTCTGCGCGAGATGGCCGAGACGCCAAACATGATTTATTACCTCTACGTCGTCGAGGAGGAACATTCGTGGCGTCTCTGCGGCGTGATTGCGTTGCGGAGTCTGATACTCGCAGACCCTTCCTACAAACTCGAAGAGGTCATGCGCGACGATTTTCAACACGCGCATCCGAAGGATTCAGCGCGCGAAGTGGCGGAAAGAATCGCCGAATACAACCTGCTCGCGTTGCCCGTCGTTGACGATACGGGCGACATTGCTGGCATCGTGACCGTTGACGACGCGATGGAGTTGCTCTTGCCTAAAGACTGGCGGCAACGGCTACCAAAAATTTTCGGGTAAGGAGTAGAGGGCAAAAGGCAAAAGTAAGAGCCAAAGAAGTTTTGCCCGCTCGCCCTTTCGCCTTTAACTTTTGCCTTTTGCCTTTTAACTTTTGCCTTATGAAAGACGGAGACCCTCCAAGTGGCCGAGACACGCGCAGCGACGCTGCGGGATGCCGGACGACGCCTATGGCGGCGCGGCGCTCGCCGTGTGCGCCGGACGGTCGAAAGTCGGACTGGCGTACTCGCCTATCTCGCCATCATCGGCCCCGGCATGGTCGCCGCTAACGCGGGCAATGACGCGGGCGGCATCGCCACCTACTCCGCCACCGGAGCAACCTACGGCTACCGCCTCCTCTGGGTACTCATCCCCATCACCATCGCTCTCGGTATCGTGCAGGAGACGTGCGCGCGGATGGGCGCGGTGACGGGCAAGGGTCTGTCGGATTTGATACGTGAACAGTTCGGCGTGCGTTGGATGGCGCTTGTGATGCTGGCGCTTTTGATTGCCAACGGTGGCGTCACGGTGTCGGAATTCGTCGGCATCGCGGCGGCGACGGAGATTTTCGGCGTACCGCGTTACGTCTCAGTGCCGCTCGCGGCGGCAGGCATCTGGTGGCTCGTCGTGAAGGGTTCGTATCGTCGCGTCGAACGTGTGTTTCTTGTGATGTCGCTGGTTTTCCTCGGCTACATCGTCGCGGCGTTTCTGGCGCGTCCAGACTGGGGCGCGGTGGGGCGCGGGCTTGTCCGTCCCGAATTCACCTTCAACGCCGGTTATCTCTTCACCATCATCGCGCTCATCGGCACGACCATCTCGCCTTACATGCAGGTGTTCGTGCAATCGTCGGTGGTAGAGAAAGGAGTGACGGAGGAAGACTACGCGTTGACGCGCGTTGATGTGTGGGTCGGGACGATGTTCGCCATCATGATTGCATTCTTTATCGTCGTCTCGACCGCCGCGACGCTTCACCCGCATGGCATTCAAATCGAGTTCGCAGAAGACGCCGCGCTCGCACTCGAACCGCTCGCCGGAGAGTATGCCAAACTGCTTTTCGCCGTCGGGCTATTCGGCGCGTCGATGCTTGCGGCGGGCGTGCTTCCGCTCGCCACGGCCTATTCCATCAGCGAAGCGTTGGGCTTCGAGAAAGGCGTCTCGCACAACTTCCGCGAGGCTCCAATTTTTCTCGGCATCTTCACCTTCCTTATTGGCGTCGGCGGACTCGTCGCCATGCTGCCGGGGCTGCCGCTCATCAACGTCCTGCTCGTCACACAGGTCGTCAACGGTCTGCTCCTGCCCGTCATCCTCGTCGCCGTACTGCTGCTGGTCAACAACCGAGAATTGATGGGCGAATATCGCAACGGATGGGTTTATAATATCCTGTCGTGGCTGACGGTGGGCATTGTCTCGACGCTCTCGCTACTGTTCATCGCCAGCCGCATCTTTCCGAACATCGTCGACCAATGAACTGAAAGCATTGAACCCTTGAAGCGTCGCAACTTAAAACAACAACTCACGCTCCCTACGCTTCTCGTCATCCTTTTCGCGCTGGCGCGCTACTTCATTATTCAAACTGCGCCGACCGCTATCTCGTTCGAGAATCTGACGAATCCGCAGAACAACTATCATTGGGCGTTGCGACTCGTGGAAGTCGCGTTGTGGCTGAGCCTCTCCTTCATCATCGTCCGGCTCGTCGGCACGCTCGTCTTCTTCATCTTCCGCAAACGCAAAGGACAGGAAGCGCCGCGACTCATGCGCGACATCTTCGCGCTCGTCGCTTACGTCATCAGCATCGCGTTTATCCTCAGTCGCTATTTCCCAGACCTCTCGTTCGGTGCGCTGCTGTCGGGTTCGGCAGTGCTCGGCATCATCGTCGGCCTTGCGCTGCAAGACACGCTCGGAAATCTCTTCGCCGGAATCTCTTTGCATGCCGACAGGCCGTTTCAGGTCGGCGACGTGATAACGGTCGGCGCGTTTACGGGCGTGGTCGAAAGCATTACGTGGCGCGCCGTCAAGATTCGTACTTTCCAGAACCACATCATCCTCGTCAGCAATACAAGCATCGCCAAAGAGTCCATCGAAGTTTGCCCGCACACCAATCCCAACGCGCGCATCGTCTTCTTCAACGCGCTTTACACGGATTCGCCCGCCAAGATAATTGAAGTTGTACGCGAGGCTGTGCGCGAAGTGGAGAACGTCCGCCGCTACATGACGCCCGTCGTGCGCGTGCGCGGACTCGGCGAAAGCGGCGTCGATTACGAAGTGAAATACTGGCTCGAAGACTACGCGCGACACAACGACACTGACGCGCTCGTCCGCCAGCGCATCTGGTACGCCTTCCGTCGCCACAACTTCAACTTCGCTTACCCGACGCGCACGCTCCACGTCGAACGCCGCGCCGCCGCAGACAACGGCCACGCGCTACGCGACGGCATCAAGGAACGTCTCTCGGCCATCGACATCTTCACGCCGCTGTCGCCCGAAGAATTGACGCGGCTCGCCGAGAGTGCCGAAAGCCTCGTCTTTGCGCCCGGCGAAACCATCATCCGCGAAGGCGAACGCGGCGCGTCGATGTTTGTGCTGCATCAGGGACGCGTCGAAGTGCAAATCAACGACCACGGGCGCACGCGCATCGTCAACACGCTTCAGGAAGGCGACTTCTTTGGCGAAATGGCACTCTTTACGGGCGAACCCCGCACCGCCAACGTCGTCGCCGCAGACGAAACCGAAGTGCTCGAAATCGGCCACGCCGCCATCAAGCATCTCTTCTTGAAGAATCCTGATTTGGTCGAATCGCTCAGCCACACCATCTCCGAACGCCGCGCCGCCCTCGCCGCCAACACCGAAGCCGCCACCGACGACAAGATGGAACCCGCCGGACTCCTCGCCGTCATCAAACGCTTCTTCCGTCTCGACTAGCGCGCCGCGAAGCTCAGAGCAAAAGAAAGAGCCGCCGACGAACTGTGGAAAGCGCGCGGGTTAAGAGAATTAAATCAGCTTAATCTCTTACCCGCCCGCTTTCCGCATTTCATCTACGGCTCTTTGATTTTTGTCTGCTACGGACGCGCCTTCAATAAGATTGCGTAACGTGCAGAGTCGCTTTCTGCGTCGCCGTCCGGTTGCGTCCGAAGCGTCGCCGAATCGCCGTCCAGAGTTGTTTAGGTGAAGTCTTGATGAGCGCGACGCCGCCGAGGATAACAACCGTCCCCACCGCTAGACGCCACGTTAAAGGCTCGCTCAAGACCGCCCATCCGAGCAGCACCGCGATGATGGGATTGATGTAGGTATATGTCGAGACGATGGAGAGCGGCAGTTTCGCCATCGCGTAAGTGTATGCGCCATAGGCCACGATGGAGCCGAACACGACCAGATACATCAGCGCGCCGACCGCTGGAAGACTGAAACGCAACGCGCCCCACTCGCCCATCAACGTGCCGAGCAACGCGAGCGCCACGCCCGCGATGAGCATCTGCAAGGCCGCGCTCATCAACGGCGCGACGCCCGTCTCATGCTGCTTCGAGAAGATGGAACCCGCCGTCCACGACACGCATCCGATTTGAATCGCCACGATACCGAGCACGTATTTCCAGTTAAGATTCGCGCCGAAAAGGTCGGGCGCGACCAGGAGCGCCAGCCCCGCGAAGCCCAACAGCATCCCCACCACGCCGCGTCTGCCGACACGCTCGCCGTCGCGCCGCATCCTTTCCAGACCCGCCACCCAGAAAGGCGAAGTGGCGACCAACAACGCCGCCATGCCGCTCGAAATCCACTGTTCAGCCCACACGACGCCTCCGTTGCCGACGCCGAGCAGCAAGAGTCCGACCACAGCGATATTGCGCCACTCGCGTCCCACGGGCAGACGCGCGCCGCGCAGACGCCGCATCACCAGAAACAGAATCGTCCCCGCAATCAAGAAACGCAACGCGGCAAACAGCATCGGCGGCAGACTCACTAACCCGACGCGAATCGCCAGATACGTCGTGCCCCAAAAAAAACAGACCGCCGCCCACGCGCCATAAGCTGCAAACTTCTCTCGCCTTGTCATTCTCTCACCTCAAGCTTTCCCCGTCGCCGTCTCTCCGGTTCACCGGAAGATGCGCCGTCTCCTTGACCGTCTTCAAAACAATGGTCGTCCGTGTCGAGCGGATGTTCTTGAACTTGCCGATTTCGTCTTTCAGGATGCGATAGAGGTCGTCCGTATTACGCGCACGCACCTTGAGCAAAAAACAGTCTTCGCCCGCGAGGTGGTGCAGTTCCAAAACGGACGGAAGCGCGGCCAGAGAGTCAGCCGTCGAATCCGCTTCGCCGATGACGTTTTCGACATTCTCCACGCGGACGAAGATAAAAGCCACCAGACCGAGGCCGAGCCCCTGCGGGTCGAGCATCGCCATGTAGCCGCGTATGAGGCCGCGTTCCTCAAGTTTCCTGACGCGCTCCAACGTCGCCGAAGGCGTCAACTCCACCAGACGCGCGAGTTCCACGTTGGTCACGCGCCCGTCCTGCTGTAGAATCTCTAAAATCCGTGCGTCTTTTTCGTCCATCTCATTTCCATTCAACAATTTACGAAGTAAGAATGTGAAACGCCGACGCCGGAAAAACCGGTTCCCTCTCCGGTGCTTCAATCTTTTCGTGCAGCGTTTCGCCCCTCAAATTCGACGTTTCAAACGCCTCGTTCAACAATTCGACATCCTTATCCAAACGCCTGAGCAGCGCATCCGTCTCCAAGATGGTCGCAAACTCACCATGCAAACTCGCCAGCGACAGTGCGTGTAAATCCTCTGCCTTGTAGAGTTTACCGTCATGGCCTGTGAGGTCGTAGGAGGCGGTCGCGTCTGCGACGACGAATGTGTCAAAGCCGAAATTGCCCGCCATGCGCGCCGTCGTCGAGACACAGTGTGGCGTCGTCAAACCTGTGATAACAATGGTTTTAGAACCCATCCGCCGGAGCCGCTCGGCTAAATCCGTGCCGATGAACGCGCTGTTGACCTGCTTTTGAATCACAGGCTCGTCCGGCAACGGGCGCACCGCGTCCTTGATTTCGCAGCCTTCCTGATTCGGTCTGAGCGGCGAATTCGGCTCGCGCGATAGGTGTTGGACAAACACGACAGGTCGCTCTGTCCGTCGCCACGCGTCGAGCAGTTGCGCGATATTCGCTTCCGCCTGCGGGTTGTTGCGCCGACCCCACACCGGCTCGTCAAAACCCTTCTGCACGTCTATCACTAACAAAACCGCGTCTTTTGGCATCGACCTCATCTTCTTCACCTCCGTAGAGACTACGTTTGACAAAATGTTGCCTGATGCGAGGTTGACCATTGTAATCTACAGTATTAACGTTGAAGCGTCAAATTAAGTTCCCCGAAACAGTCATTTCGCCGAACTTTATTATGGCGATTGTGGTCGGTAAGGTCTGAAAAATTTAGCCGAAAGGGACTTGACAAGAAGAGACTCAATGTTTATTATCCTCTTGCGCTCAATATGAAACTTCGCTCGGTTGAAAAACCGTCGCCGGAAGGCTTGAGCGCGAAAATCAACGAGAATTTTAATGTTTTAAGGAGGTTTGAGATGAGTATCACTCGTTACAATCCATTCCACGATTTGCGTACGCTTCAGGATGAAGTTAACCGCCTGTTTTCCACCAATCTTCCGCGTTCCTTCGGCGACGAGGGCATTGCGCGCGGCGCATGGACTCCGAGCGTCGATATTTATGAGAACAAAGACCAGATTGTGTTGGAAGCCGAACTGCCCGGCATGAAGCGCGAAGACTTTGAACTGTCGGTCGAAAACAACGTCCTCACGCTTCGCGGCGAACGACGCTTCGAGAAGCGCGAAGAACAGGACAATTATCACCGCGTCGAACGCGCCTATGGCTCCTTCACGCGCTCGTTCACTTTGCCGCAGACCGTCTCCGGCGAAGGCGCAGCCGCCGAATACAAGAACGGCGTCCTGCGTGTGACGCTGCCGAAACGCGAAGAGGTCAAGGCACGCCGCATCGAAATCAGCGGCGAAGGCGAAGCACAGTCACAGAAGACCATCGAGGCGAAGGCCGAATCCACAGGCAACACCGAAGAGAAGCAGATGAAGGCCGCAGGCCGTTAATCTCTGCGCCGGGATGCACCTGTAGAGCGGTCAGCCAAACAGCCGTTAACCTTGACGATGCGGAGGGAGCGACGACGGTTGGGGCTGGCCGCTCCGCTTTACCGCCCACGCAGAGGCGCGGATAGTGTTTCGGGCCGTCGTCGCTTCGATTATCGGTTCAAAATGTAGGAGGTTTGGAGAGTTTTTATGCGCTTAGAACGTTTTACCTTGCGCGGTCAGGAGGCCATCCAGTCGGCCATCGAAGCCGCCGAGCGCAACCAGAATCAACAGGTCGAGCCGGAGCACCTCTTGCTCGTCATGCTCGAACAGCCGGAAGGCATCGTCCGACCGATGCTCGGCAAACTCGGCGCGAACGTGCAGGTCGTCTTAAACGACGTGCAGGCGGCGGTCGGGCGTTTTCCCAAAGTGCAGGGTGCGCCGCAGCAGTATTTCAGCCCGCGTCTGAGCCAGATTTTCACCGCCGCGCAGAAGCAGGCCGAGACGATGAAGGACGAATACGTCTCGACCGAACATCTCCTGCTCGGCATCGCCGACGAAAAGGACGGCGCGGCGGGTCGTATCCTTCGACAACACGGCGTCAACCGCGACGACCTCTTCAAAGTCATCGAACAGACGCGCGGCGGCGTGCGCGTCACAGACCCCAACGCCGAGTCGAACTATCAGGCTCTCTCCAAGTACGCCAAAGACCTCACCGAACTCGCGCGCAAAGGCAAACTCGATCCGGTCATCGGACGCGACGACGAGATACGCCGCACCGTCCAAGTTCTGTCTAGACGCACGAAGAACAATCCCGTCTTGATTGGCGAGCCGGGCGTCGGCAAAACCGCCATCGTCGAAGGACTCGCGCAGCGCATGATTTCGGGCGACGTTCCCGAAACGCTTCGCAACAAGCGTCTCGTCGCGCTCGACCTCGGTTCGATGCTCGCGGGCGCGAAATATCGCGGCGAGTTTGAAGACCGTCTCAAAGCAGTTCTGAAAGAGATTGAAAACGCGCAGGGACAAATCGTGCTGTTCATCGACGAGTTGCACACGCTCGTCGGCGCGGGCGCGGCGGAGGGCGCGATTGACGCCTCCAACATGCTCAAGCCCGCACTGGCGCGCGGCGAACTGCGCTGCGTCGGCGCGACCACTCTCAACGAATACAAGAAGCACATCGAAAAGGACGCCGCGCTTGAGCGCCGCTTTCAACAGATTTACGTGGGCGAGCCGACGGTGGAAGACACCATCGCCATCCTGCGCGGTTTGAAGGAACGCTACGAAGTGCACCACGGCGTACGCATCAAGGATTCAGCCATCGTCGCCGCCGCCACGCTCTCCAATCGTTACATCACAGACCGCTTCCTGCCCGACAAGGCGATTGACCTGATTGACGAAGCCGCCTCGCGTCTACGCATCGAGATAGATTCGCTGCCGCAGGAGATTGACGTGCTCGAACGCGAGATTCTTCAACTCGAAATCGAACGTCAGGCGCTCACACGCGAAGAGGACGAACGTTCCAAAGAGCGTCTGAAAGACATCGAGCAGCGCATCGCCAATCTCAAGGAACAATCTTCCGGCATGAAGGCCAAGTGGCAATCCGAGAAGGAAGAGATTGAGCGGATGCGCGAAGCCAAGAACGAACTTGAGCAGTTGCGTTTGCAGTTAGATCAGGCGCGCAACGCGGGTGATTTGAGCCGCGCCGCCGAACTCCAATACGGTCGCATTCCTGAACTCGAACGCCGACTCCAAGACGAGCAGACCAAACTCGCAGAGTTGCAACGCGACGGCGTGATGCTTAAAGAAGAAGTGGATGAAGAGGACGTGGCCGAAGTGGTCGCCAAGTGGACGGGCGTGCCTGTGTCGAAGATGCTCGAAGGCGAGATGCAGAAACTCATCACGATGGAGGAGCGTCTGCGTCGCCGCGTCATCGGTCAGGACGAAGCCTTGCTCGCCGTCGCAAATGCTGTCAGGCGTGCGCGTGCGGGACTCCAAGACCCGAATCGTCCGGTTGGTTCGTTCATCTTCTTAGGCCCGACGGGCGTCGGCAAGACCGAGACGGCGCGTGCGCTCGCCGAGTTTCTCTTTGACGACGAACGCTCGATGGTTCGCCTCGACATGTCGGAATACATGGAGAAGCACGCGGTGGCGCGCATGATTGGTGCGCCGCCGGGATACGTCGGCTACGAGGAGGGCGGGCAGTTGACGGAGGCCGTCCGTCGTCGCCCGTATTCCGTGATTCTCTTCGACGAGATTGAGAAGGCGCATCAGGATGTCTTCAACGTGCTGCTTCAAATTCTCGACGACGGGCGTTTGACCGACTCGAAGGGGCGTACAGTCGATTTCAAAAACACGGTCTTGATTATGACCTCCAACCTCGGCTCACGCGAGATTCAAGCGGCGGAAGGCGACGAGACACAGATACGCGACAGCGTCATGGAAGAATTGCGGGGGCACTTCAAACCGGAGTTTCTCAATCGCATCGACGACATCGTTATTTTTCATCAACTGACGCGCGAGGAGATTGTTGAGATTATCGAAGTGCAGCTTGAGCGCCTGCGTCATCTGCTCGGCGAACGACATATCACGATTACGCTCGACGATTCGGCGCGTAGGCTGCTCGCACGCGAGGGCTATGACCCGCTCTACGGCGCGCGACCGCTCAAACGCGCTATCACGACGCTGATTCAGAATCCGCTCGCGTCGAAAATCCTGCGCGGCGAAATCTTGCCGGGTCAGACCGTGGTTGTTTCCGCCGATGGCGACGAGATGAAGTTTTCAACCGCCGCCGTCGCGCAGGCAGCCGTGTAAAAATGGATTGATTCATTGATTCATCGGCTCATTTGTTCATTGATGCAGCCACGCAAAGAGTTAATGAATCAATGAGCCGATGAGTCAATGAACAAATTTCTTCGGGGGTGTGTGATGGGACATGATTGGAATCCGATGCGGGATTTGATGACGTTGCAGGATAGGATGAACCGTCTGTTTGAGGAGGCGGCGAGGCGACGCAGCGGTGGCGGCGGTGCGACGGAAGCTGATGATGAGACGGAAGCCGAGATGGAACGCGCCGACTGGCATCCGGCGGCAGACGTGTTTGAAGACGAGAAAGGGTATATCATCATCCTCGATGTGCCGGGCATCGACCGCGAGGCGTTAGACGTGAGTTTGAACGACGACCGTTTGACGATTAAGGGCGAGCGCGCGGCCTTGACGGAGGGCGGCACACGTCGCCGCTCAGAGAGACCTTCGGGACGTTTCCTGCGAAGTTTTAGTTTGCCCGCGATTGTTGACCGTGAAGGCATCACGGCGGACTATAAAGACGGCGTGTTGCGTCTGCGTCTGCCGAAACGCACGGAGCAGCATGCGCGTCGTGTAGAGATAAAGGTTTCGTGATTGGTAGCTGGTTAGTGGTAAATGGTGAATGTTAAATGGACTGGCGCAACTGAAGTTGCACGGTTAACGCCGAAGGGTTTCAATTACTATTCACCATTCACGATTTACCATTTACCATTTTTACCACTATGATTTTTCGCAAGGAGAGAAAAAGGCGTCTTATGCAAGAACGGGAGGCTGCCGAAAGAGCAGCGAGGGAGCAGGGGCGCGAGCCTGAGAGCGAAGAGGGCGAGCGCGTGAGAAGCAGAGACCGTCGGCGCATCAGGCTCGACGATACGGGTGAAGTGTTGGGGAGCGTCGGCGGCGAACAGGAGTCGTCCAGCCTCAAACCGAGCTACGTCGAAGAACTCGAAGCACGCACTCGCGCGGCGGAGCAGAAAGCTTTGGATGTGCAGTCGCGTTTTGAACAACTGCGTGCCGAACTCAGGCGCGAAACAGACCAGACACGCGCGCGTCTCAATCGCACGGCGGACGAACGCGCGCAACGCGAAAAGGCCGCCTTCATCGCGGCTCTCTTGCCCGTCATAGATAATCTTCAACGCGCGATGGACGCCGCCGAGCAAGGCGGCTCGATGGAAGCGTTGCTCGACGGGCTGCACGGCACGGTGAGCGGTTTCGAGAGCGCACTCTTGAGCGCGGGAGCCGAAGCGGTCGAATCCATCGGCGCGCAGTTCGACCCGGAGATTCATGAAGCGGTTGACATGACGGAGGTCGAACCGGAGCGCGACGGACAGGTCACGGCGGAATATAGTCGCGGCTTCAAGATGGGAGGCCAACTGCTCCGACCCGCACGCGTGCAAGTCGGACGCGCACGTCGAGGCGCACACGGCGCGGCAGAATAAACAAGAGTAGACAGTAGGCAGTAGTCAGTAGAAAAACATTTCTCGTGCGATTGCTGAGAGGGATGCTGATGAGGCGTCCGACGAGTTCTTATGCTGGCTGCTGTCTACTGCTTTTCACTGACAACTATTTAAGGAGATGATTCAAAGTGGCAAAGGATTTGAAGTTTAGGGAAGATGCGCGGCGGTCGATGCTTCGGGGCGTCAATGTGTTGGCGAACGCGGTGCGTGTGACGTTGGGGCCGAAGGGTCGCAATGTGGTGCTCGCCAAAAAGTTTGGTTCGCCCGTGATTACGAAGGACGGCGTGACGGTCGCCAAAGAGATTGAATTAAAAGATAACTACGAAAACATGGGCGCGCAGATGGTCAAGGAAGTAGCGACCAAAACCAACGACACGGCGGGCGACGGCACGACGACTGCGACCGTTCTGGCGCAAGCCATTTTCCGCGAGGGCGTCAAGAACGTGACGGCGGGCGCAAACCCGATGAGCTTGCAGCGTGGGATTCAGTTGGGCGTCGAGGCGGCGGTCGCAGAGCTTGAGCGGATGTCGAAGAAGGTCAAGAGCAAAGATGACCTCGCCAACGTCGCCAGCGTCTCTGCGAACAACGACCGCGAGATTGGCGAATTGATTGCGGAAGCGATGGAACGCGTCGGTAAAGACGGCGTGGTGACGGTCGAAGAGTCGCGTACGTTGCAGACCGAACTCGACATCGTCGAGGGAATGCGTTTTGACCGTGGTTATCTCTCGCCTTATTTCGTCACCAATCCAGACCGCATGGAAGCCTCTCTGGACGAGCCTTTCATCCTGCTTCACGAAAAGAAGATTGCCGCCATGCGCGACCTCCTGCCCATCCTTGAGCAGACGGCGCGACAGGGACGCCCCTTGCTCATTATTGCGGAGGAAGTCGAGGGCGATGCGCTCGCCACGCTCGTCGTCAACAAACTGCGCGGCACCATCAAGGTCTGCGCCGTCAAGGCTCCGGCCTTCGGCGACCGACGCAAGGCGATTCTCGAAGACCTCGCCGCGCTCACGGGCGGACGCGTCATCACCGAAGACCTCGGGATCAAGTTGGAGAACATCACGCTCGAAGACCTCGGCACGGCCAAGCGCGCCATCATCGATAAAGAGAACACGACGATTGTCGAAGGCGCGGGCGAACGCCGTGCTATCGAAGGACGCGTCCAGACGATTCGACGCCAGATTGAAGAAACCACTTCGGACTACGACCGCGAGAAGTTGCAGGAGCGGCTCGCCAAGTTGGCCGGAGGCGTGGCGGTGATTCGCGTCGGCGCAGCGACCGAGACGGAGATGAAGGAGAAGAAGATGCGGGTCGAGGATGCCGTCAACGCGACGCGCGCGGCGTCGCAGGAAGGCATCGTGCCGGGCGGTGGTGTGGCGCTCGTCCGCGCGGCCAGAGTGCTCGACAAAATCGAACACGACGATTTGGACGTGCGGACGGGTATTCGTCTCCTGCGTCGCGCGATGGAGGAACCGCTCCGACGCATCGCGGAGAACGCGGGCGTTGACGGCGCTATCGTCATCGGCAAGGTCGATGAATCGAAGGGCAGCAAAGGTTACAACGCCGCGACAGGCGCGTACGAAGACCTCACGGCGGCGGGCATTATCGACCCGACCAAAGTCGTCCGCACGGCGTTGCAAAATGCTTCATCCGTCGCCGGACTCCTGCTCACCACAGACGCCGCCATCACCGATGCGCCGGAACCCAAGAAAGCCGCCTCGCAGCAGATGCACGGCGGCGAAGACTACGACTACTGAGGAATGAAAAGTTAAAAATGAAGAGGGCAAAAGTTTCGGCGGGCAACTCGCCGAGACTTTTGCTTTTTTCATTCTACCTTTTTCATTTTTCATTTTTATTTGGCTAGGTAATTGCGTGGCACCGTTGTGCTATCATCGAAGTGTCCGAAAGCGCAACGGCGCGGGCGCGAGAGGCATCTAACGAAGGCGGGAGGGAAGAGGCGAAATCCGACAATTCGTTTCATTTCGTCACTCAGAAAATTCATTCCCGAAATTCGTTATTTAAGGTTTTATTTGCAGTAAACGGCAAAAGCGGCCAGTGAGTTTTGGCTGCGAGGCAAGTTGAAGGAAAAGTGATGATAGATCTTGGAACCTACAAAGACCGTTTCGCGGAGAGCGGGCAACGTGTTTTTGAACTGGCGATGCAAGAGTCGCGCCGTCGTGACCAAAATTACATCGCTGTAGAACATATTCTCAATGCTTTGGTCATGGAGGAGACAGACCTCTTCAACGCCACCATGCGCGACCTCGCCATCGACCCGCGCACGGTCAAATTGATGATTGAAAAACGTCTCGATAACGCACGTTTTCAACACGTCGGCAAAGGACTCCGTATCTCGCCGGAGACGATTGATTTGTTCAAGAAAGCGATGGAGCGGGCGCGCGCACAGGGTCGTAAGACCATCGAAGCGACCGACCTCTTCATGGCGCTCTCTCAGGATGAGAAAAGCATTTTCGTCGGCGTCCTCAGAAATTTGGGCGTCGAACCGGAGGCCATCGTGGAAAATGTACGCGCCCACGTCCGCACACGCGAACAGGAAGAGGAGCAGATTAAGAAGAAGTTTGAACTGCCTCCCTACCTCAAACATTTCGGCGTGTCGATGAACCGACTCGCGCGCATGGACAAGATTCCGCCGACCATCGGACGCGAGCGCGAGATTCAACAAATGGTCGAAATTTTATGCCATCGTGAACGCGCCAATTCGCCCATGCTCGTCGGCGAACCCGGCGTGGGTAAAACGGCGGTGGTGGAAGGCTTGGCGCGTCTGATTGAACTCGAACCCGACAAGGTTCCGGCTCGTCTGCGCGGCACACACATCGTCCAACTTCAGATGGGCGGACTCGTCGCGGGCACCATGCTGCGCGGCATGTTCGAGGAACGCATCAAGGGTATCATCGACGAAGTGAAGGAACGTGAGAACCTGATTCTCTTCATCGACGAAGCCCACACCATCATCGGCGCGGGCGCGGCGCTCGGCACATCAAGCGATGCCGCCAATATGTTCAAGTCGGCGCTCGCACGCGGCGAACTCCGCATCATCGGCGCGACGACTCTGACCGAGTACAAAGAGTACATCGGTGAAGACGAAGCTCTGGCACGTCGTTTCCGCATGGTCAAAGTCGATGAGCCGACGATTTCCGAGACGCGCGAGATTCTTTTCGGTCTGCGCCCGCGTCTTGAGAAAAACTATTCGGTGACGATTTCCGACGACGCCATCAACACGGCGTTGGAGATGGCTCCGAAATACATACGCAATCTTCATCTGCCCGACAAGGCTATCGGCTGGCTCGACACGGCGGCGGTCAAAGTTGAAATCAACGAACCCGAAGCGATGGTGGTGCGTCCCGAACACGTCATCGACGTTATCTCGCAGGAGTCACGCATCCCGCGCGACATGATTTACCGCGACACGACCGACCGCTTCACGACGATGGAGCAAGACCTTTCCGGTCGCGTCATCGGACAGAAGGATGCGATTAAGGCCGTGGCGCAACGTCTGCGTCTGAACAAAGGGCCGCTCAAAGAGTCGCACTACAAACCCGACGGCGTGCTCCTATTCCTCGGCCCGACGGGCGTCGGCAAGACGGAACTGGCGAAGGCTGTAGCGGAGTTTATGTTCGGCGACGAGGAGAAGATGGTTCGCATCGACATGTCGGAATACGGCGACGGAACCATCGGCATCGAGAAGTTAATCGGTATGCCGCGCGGCATCGTCGGCAGCGAGCGCGGCGGAATCCTGACCGAGCAACTGCGCGAAAATCCGTACACCGTGCTCTTGCTCGACGAGGTTGAAAAGGCTTCGCCTTACTTGATGAATCTCTTTCTCCAAGCCTTTGACGAAGGATGGATGACGGACGGGCGCGGCAAGAAGATTTATCTCTCCGATGCCATCGTTATCATGACATCGAATCTCGGCTCGGAGAATTTCAAGAAGTACGAAAAGCCGCTCGGCTTCGGACAGAAGACCGTGGGCGACATCAAGGCCATCAAGGGCGACGTGTTGAAGGCGGCGGAGCAGCGTTTCTCGCCTGAGTTTCGCAATCGCATCGACGAGATAGTTATCTTCTCGCCGCTCACGATGGATGAGGTCAGAGAGATTGCCAATCTCTATCTCAGCAAACTTCAACGGCAGATGGAGAAGCAGGGCAAGACCATCGAAGTGAGCGAGCGTGCCATCGACCTTCTCACAGAGAAGGGCTTTAACACCGCCTACGGCGCACGCTTCCTCAAACGCCACATCGACGAACGCGTCAAACTTCCGATTACCGCCATGTGGAAGGGCGCGACGCGCTTCCTTGTGGATGCCGAGAGCGGCGAAGTGACGATTAACGCGTTGGACGGCGTGGAAGTTAGCCCGAACTAATTCGGCCTCCGCTCGTCCGGCAACTTCACGGAGGGTTTCAGCGATTCCACGGTCGTTGAAGCCCTCTTGCACGTCCCGGCTCCCCATCGTTCGGAGTTTCAAATCTCTCAAGCACACACGAATCACGAACCATGAACCGAAAGACCGCTTCATCAATTGTGACATTCACCCGCACCGCGCTCTTCCTCTTTATTCTCGCGACGCTCGCCGCGCAAGTCGCTACCGCACAGCAACCTAGCGCCGCGCCCGCCGTCGAGACGAAGACGACGGACAAGACCGCCGCTCCGTCGAAGCCCGACGAGCGTGCCGAGAAGGTTCTGCAACAGGCCATCGAAGCGGCGGGCGGCAGCGCGTTTCTCAACGTGCAGACGGTCGTCTCGCGCGGCTACTTCACGCAGTTCCTCGACGGCAAATCAGGCCCTCTGACTTCGTTCACAGACTACCTCGCGTTCCCCGACCGCGAACGGACGGAGTTTAAGACCGAAGGCGTCAGGAGCGTACAGACCAACACGGGCGACAAGGGGTGGCTGTTCGATGGCATGTTGAAAAAAGTTTCGGACATGAAGCCCGAACAGGTAAAGGATTTTCAGGTGGCGATGCGGACGAGCATCGACAACATTCTGCGAGGTTGGTGGCGCAAGGAAGGCGCGCAGCTTTCATACGTCGGTCGGCGCGAGGGCGGGCTGGCGAAGCGCAACGATGCCGTGCGTCTGACCTACCCGGATGGATTCATCGTCGAGTTTGAGTTCGGCGCGAAGGACGGACTTCCGTACAAGACTCTCTACAAGCGTCTGAACAAGGACGGCGACGTGGTTGAGGAAGAAGACCGCCACGCGAAACATCTGACGGTGAGCAGCGTCACCATGCCTTTCGTCATCGACCACTTCCGCGCGGGCGCGCACACCAGTCGCATCAATTATGAGACGGTTGAATTCAATCGCCCGCTTCCCGATGCACTCTTTACACGCCCCTCCGATGTCAAGTCAGTGCTCAAAACGCTGAAATAAGACTAGGGCGAAAAGGGTAAAGGGAAAAGTATCAACGCCAGTGAAGCGGGTTCCTTTTCAACGTTTCCCCATTCCCCACTTCGCCTTGTTTTGAAACTTGCACTCAATGCAGGGGTTGGTCGTCGAGTCCGAGCATGATGTCTCTGGCCTTGAGGAGAGCGGGTGCGTTGTCGAGCAAACCGTGCAACATTTCGAGCACCTGCGCGTCCGCCCCGGTATCGTCGCCATACGCCAACGCGGATAACAACTTCGGCACTTCTCGCACGCCCTGTACGATGTAGAGCGCGATGCGCTCAGCCTCTATGCGTTCGCGCCCGCTTCTCATGAGCACGCCCGTCAGATTGAGGCGCACGTCCTCGAACATATCAAATTCCAAACTGTTGTCTTCAATCATTGCTTGAAACTCCCCTCTGGCCGCAGGCGACGGTGGTACGAAGTGAACGCACATCGCATCAAACGAATGCGCCGGAGCGAAAATGTGCGGCGTTAACCTTTCCCTTCATTGGTGGTGGCGGGCTGCGTGTAAGGCGCGAGGCGTTGCTTGAGTTCTTCCGGCAGAGGCACGGTCTCGAAGGTATCACGCCGCACGGAGACGAGTACGAAATGAGCCTCGGCGATGAGGGTCGCTTCGCCTCTGCGCCGCACTTCAAAATTCAGACGCAGAGACTTCGTGCCAGTACGCCCGACGTAGACGCAGACCTCCAACATATCGTCGAGTTTGGCCGCGTGACGAAAGTCGCATTCCAGATGGGCGCGCGGCAGCCATACGTCCAACTCGTCGAACAGCACACTGTAGGGCAAGCCCACGGCGCGAAAAAGTTCCGTCTCGGCAAACTCGAAGAAACGTATGTATGCGCCGTAAAAGATGATGCGCGCCGCGTCCACGTCGCCCCAACGCACACGCTCCTCGATGCAGTATTTTTTCCAAGTATCCATAAGCAGAGAGCAGAAAGCCGTCGGCAGTAAGCAGAAGGCGAAAGCAGCAAAAGTCGAAGCCTTACATTAAGAACACAGGAAGAATTAGAAGCCCTTCATTCATCCTTTTAACTGCTTACTGTTTATCGCTTACTGTGTCCAAAAAATCCGACAATGCGCGGTTGAATTCGGAAGGGCGTTCGACGTTCGGCATGTGGCCTGCGCCGTCGATGATTTCCAGACGCGAGCCGCCGATGGCACGGTGCATCGCTTCCGCGTCGGCGGGCGGCGTCAGCACGTCTTCGCTTCCGACCAGAATCAAAGTCGGCACGTCGATGTGCGGAAGCATGTCTCTCTGGTCACGACGCACGGACATCGCGCGCAGAGCAGCAGCCGCTCCTGCGGGTTTCGTCGCCGTCAGCATCGTGCGGACGCGCTCTGTGATGTGGGCTTGCTTCAAGGTTTCGGGCGCGAGAAGTTTTGGCAGCATCGCGTCGGCGATTAGTTCCATGCCTTCCTCAAGCGCCTTCTGCGCCGACTCTTCACGACCACGACGCCCTTCTTCGGTGTCGGGCGTGGCGCGCGTGTCGGCGAGGATGAGCGCGCGAACGCGTCGCGGTAAAAGACGATAAAAAGCGAGTGACACATAGCCGCCCATCGACAGACCACCGAGCACTACGCGCTCCCGAATCTGCAACTCGTCGAGCAACGCCGCCACGTCTTCCGCCATCTCCTCCATCGTCGTCGCTTCGCCGCCCGCCGTCGTCTCGCCGAGCCCGCGCAAATCCGGTGTCACGACGCGATGATGCGCGCTCAGTTCGTCAACTTGTTCGCTCCACATCGAACGGTTCAAAGGATAACCGTGCAGCAGCACGACGACGGGCGCATCCGTGCGTCCCGCTTCTTCGTAGGCCATTTCAATTCCGCGCAGGCGCACCGTCGTCGTCATCGCTGCTTGTCCTCAATCACTGTCAAAGGGTTTCAAGACACGCATTATAGACCTCTTCCGTGGCCTCGACCATCTGCGTGAGGCTGAAACGTTCGCGCACGCGTGCACGCGCCGCCGTGCTCATACGCCCGCGTTCATGCGAGTTTTCGAGAAGCGAGAGAATGGCGACGGCGAGTGTTTCGACATCGTTGACGGGGACGAGTTTGCCGGTCGTGCCGTCTTCGATAATTTCGCATGCGCCTTCCGTCGCCGTCGCCACGACGGGCACGTCGCAAGCCATCGCTTCGACGATGGCGAGGCCGAAGGCTTCGGAGCGCGAAGCGGAGACGAAAAGGTCAAGCGAAGCGAGAATCTCCGGCACATCGTCGCGGTGTCCGGTGAGGTGGACGCGTCCGTGTAAGTTGTGTTCGGCGATGAGGCGTTGAAGTTGTGCGCGCGTGTCGCCCGTGCGCGACGCGTCTTCGCCGACGATGACGAATTCGACTGCGTGCGGCGAACGCGCGACGACGATTGCCGCCGCGCGGATGAAATTGTCCTGTCCCTTGACGGCGCTCAACTCGCCGACCGTGCCGACGAGAAACGTTGCGCTCGGCGATAAGGTCTGTCGTCGGTCGTCGCGGCTGAGGTTGCGCGTGGCGGTGTCGAAGCGTTCAAAGTTGATGCCATTGGGGATGACGACGATTTTGTGCGCGGGCAGAATGCGTCGTGCGCGAAGCGTGCGCGCCACAACCTCCGAGACGGCGATGAGCCTCGCGGCACTCCCGATAGCCATTGAAGTTAGACGACCGAGAGGAAACAGGACGTGGCGTGTGACGACGAGATGCGAGCGCGGTGCGAGGGCATGCGCGAGTGCGGCGAGAGGGTAATCGCGAGCCATGTGTGTATGGAGAATGTCGATGCGCTTTTCGCGTGCGAGGCGCGCGAGACGGATGGCGGAGGGTAAATCGAGCGCGTTGCGGAGAGGCAGCGTGATGATGTTGGAGAGAGCAACGGCGTGGAGTTCTTGCCGGAGAGGTGTGGACGGAGCAATCGCGGCATAGATTTCGTGTCCGCGTGCGGCGAGTGCATTCGATAAATCGGCGAAGTGTCTTTCGCCGCCGCCAAGCGTCCGCGCCGAACTAATCTGAAGAATTCTCACGCTGAAGAAGTTGAAAAATTAAGAATGCAAAATGAAAAAAGAAGGACGGGAAGACGACAGACGATAAGCGACAGGAGCAAGACAAGAGATAACTCGTATCCATCATCGGCACGCGAAGCCGCTCTCTAGTTTCTTATCTTCACGTCGCTCGTTCACGGCTCTTTATCTTCGCGTCGCTTCTTTTTACATTTGTGATTTTCCCTTTTTAATTCTGCTTGATTGGCGACTCGTCGTAGCGCGCGAGGAGGTCAGACGGGTCGCGATAGATGCGTATGCAACCGGCGGCGCGGAGTTCGTCTTCGGGGAAGCCGCCGCAGAGGACGCCGATGGTGCGGAGATTGATTTTGCCTGCGGCCTCGGCGTCGTAGGGCGTGTCGCCGATGACGATGGCTTCGCTGGCGTCGATGTCGCCTAGTTGTGCGAGCGCGGCCTCGAAGATGTCGGGGTGCGGTTTCGATTTGTCGGCATCGTCGGCGGACGTTTCTTCTTCAATAAGGTCTTCGATGCGCGCGAGTTTTTTGTAAGCGGCGAGTTCGTCCTTCTTGGCTGACGAGGCGAGCGCGATGCGTTTGCCGTCCTGCTTGACGCGCTCAAAGAGCGGGCGCACGTCGGGGAAACTTCGCACGCGCGGAAGATAATCGCGTTTGTAAATCTCGCCGCGATACTCTTCCATCGCGTCGCCAAACTCGTCCAACTCCTCGCGCGAAAAGAAGACGGGCATCAACTGGTCGCCGCCTTTGCCAATCTGGTGTCGCACTTTTTCAAAAGGCACTTCGCGCCCGAAATGTTTGAAGGCCTCCTGCCATGCCTTCGCGTGGAGGTCAACCGAATCGACCAGCGTTCCGTCGATGTCAAAAATGACAGCTTTAATCATTCACCTTCCCCTTGCTAATGTTTGAGATACATTAACACGGACGATGCAGAATGGACGATAGACCATCAGAGAGGACGATGGAATGCCGGACAAGACAGTTGACGGTCGTCGCTACTACAAAACACGCATAGTCTATCGTTCGTTGTGCATCGTCTATCTCGTTGTCTATCGTTCAAAGGGTTGACATGGTGTGTGCGGTTGCTCCAACATTGGGCATTCCCCAGATGAGGTAAATTCATGTGTAGCGGCGACAAGCGCGGAGAAAATTTGTCGTCATCAAGCGAGCGCGGATGTGTCTTCGATTTAATTTGATGCTTCTCGCGGAAGAGGAGTAGTGGTTGGAAAAGGAGTGCTTATGTCTAAGTTGATTACCGGAGTATTTAAGACTCGCGTGGCTGCCGAGGCGGCGGTGGATGCGATTATCAAGCGGGGATATACGCGCGACGACATCAGCGTCTTGATGTCAGATTCGACCAAGAGCAAAGAGTTTGCCATCGAGACGGGCACGCGCGCGAGCGAAGGCGCAGGCATCGGCGGCGCGGTCGGTGGAACCATCGGCGCGGTGCTCGCCGCGATTGCTGCCGTGGGCACGACGGTCGCTCTGCCGGGCTTCGGTCTCATCATCGCGGGGCCACTCGCGGCGGCACTCGCGGGCGCGGGCGCGGGCGGCGCGGCGGGCGGTCTCATCGGCGCACTCGTCGGCGCGGGGATTCCCGAACATCGCGCCAAAGTTTACGATGCGAGTCTGCGAAGCGGCGGCATCCTGCTCGGCATCGAAGCCAAGACCGACGAAGACGTGAAGCAGATGGAGCAACTGCTCGACGACCTCGGAGCCGAACACGTCAGGCAGGAGTAAAGATAGGGAGGTAGGGGAAAGGTTAAATGGGGAAGGGGTGAAAAGGGTTAATTCTGTTTGTCGTTTCCTTCGTTTACCTGTTTAACCTTTCCATATTTCCCGTTTTATTGTTGACCGTTTCGATTATGGTGAAACGAAAAGGTCAGTGATTGATCTGGCAGAATCAATCACTGACCTTTTCAGTTTTTAAGTTGTTCGCAAAGGCGCGGCGCGATTAATGACCGACGCCCTTGCCGATGTCTTCGATGGCTTCGCCAACTTTGCGTCGGCCTTCGCCGAATCCCTCTTGAATATTCCCTCCGGCGCGGTCGGCGCGTCCTTCGTTCTCCATCTCTTGGTCGCCGATGGCATCGCCGACGTTCTCCTTAATCGCACCCTTCGCTTGGTCGAGTTTTCCTTCAACCTCGTCTCTATTCGGTAAGCCCATTGCAAAATCCTCCTTTTGCTTTCCGCGATACGTTAGAGGAGTAAGAACGCTTGCAGGGAAACGCTTTTACTCAAGGTGTCTTCGTCGGTTTTAAAACTGCAACGACCGTGCCAACCAGTGTGGGTGAGCGACGGCGGCGACGGAACTTGTTGAGAGAAATGGTGATAAGACGACGCGGCGGGCGGCGTGCGACGAGTGGAGTCCGTTCGGGAGAGGCGCGAATGTCCGTTTCCGTACATTCGCGCGGTCGGTCTTCGGACAATCAAAAGAAGCGAACTAAAAAGGGAAAGAGCGTGCCGGACGATGAATCCGGCACGCTCTTTCGTTGGCTAACCGTGGAGGCTGTCGAGTCGGTTTAGAACTCGAAGCGGACGGCGAATTGTATCTGACGCTCGCGGTAGATGGTGTTGCCAGCTTCGTTGGGCGCGAGGAACGTCGGGTCAAAGGTCAGCGTCGGAGCGGCGTTGGTTCCGCCGACGCTGTAGAGACGATTGGCGACGTTCGTGACGTTGGTGCGATTGAAGATGTTGAAGCCTTCAGCGAGGAATTCGATGTTCATATCTTCGTTGAAGTTGAAGCGGCGCGAGATACGCAAGTCCATCGCCCACGTCTTGGGCAGACGGAAGGTGTTGCGCGGCAGGAAGAACGGACGCGCCGTGCCAGCCGAGCCGAGAATGCCGCCCGCCGTAAAGCGGTTGGGCGAAGTCGTGGCGATGCCGGTGTTCGAGAGGTTGCCGCTGACGAAAGCCGTGAGCGGACGACCCGAAGAGTATTGGAAGATGGGCGCGATGGTGAAGCCGTTGAAGATGGCGCGACCGACTTTGCTTTCGCCTTGATCGCCAAAGAAGTCGGGTGTCCAGACGGCGCTCGCCACGAAGCGATGCGGGATGTCGAAGTTTGACAGCCCTTCTTCGCCCGCCGGGTCGAAGGAGTTAAGCACGGCGTTTCCGGTCGTGAAGGTGGTCGAAGTTTGGCCTGTGTCGGTTGACTTCGAGAAGGTGTAGCTGGCCTGGAATTGGAGTCCATTCGTGAAGCGACGATTGGCCTGCAAGACCAGCGCGCGATAGGTTGAATCGACCGTGCTCTGTACCTGCGTGATACGACCGAAGCGCGGGTCAGGACGCGGGCCCGTGAAGACGGGCGACTCAAACGTCTGACCGTCGAACTCGCCGCCGATGACGCGGAAGGTGCGTCCCTGCGTCGGCGTGTTCAAGTTCACGTCAACGAAGGATGGCAGGCGACGACCGATGCTGCCGAGGAACGAGACGGAGACAGCGGTGTTGCGCGCAATCTCGCGTTCCAGAATCAGGTCGGCCTGATGAATCATCGGATTGCTCAATCCGGGCGAGAGCACAACGAGGTCGCGCGCCGCGCCCGCAGGCGAAGCGATGACGTTCGGGAACGTCGGCGAACCGGCGTCGGCCGGCAGCAAAAAGATGTTGATTTGCGCGCCGGGAGCGTCGGTGTTGGTGATGCCGTTGGAGATGGTCGAGTTGATGATGCGACCATAGTAGAGGCCGTAGCCGCCACGGAAAGAGGTTTTGCCGTCGCCCGTCAGGTCTGCGGCGAAGCCGAAGCGCGGGCCGAAGTTGGTCTTGTCGGACGCGAAACTGCGCGTCTGCTCAGGGCCGACGAGTTGGCCGGGCAGATTGGGCAGCGAGTTAGGAATCTGCGGTTCGGGCAGACGCTGGAACTCGTAGCGCAGACCGAGATTGATGGTCAGGCGCGGCGACATGCGCCAGTCGTCCTGGATAAAGCCGTTGTAGTCGGTGGTCGAAAATTCGACGGTCGGCTCACCAAACGCCTGATTGAAGTTGCTGTATCGCTTTCCGGCGGGGTTGATCAGATCGCTCAGGAAGGTGACAAGGCCGCTATAGGAATACGCGCCGCTCTCATTGCGGAGGTTATCAACGATGTCCTTCGTGTGGTTGATGTCGCCGCCGAATTTGAACGTGTGGTTTCCACGGTTGACGGTCGTCGTGTTGGCGACTTGCACGCGGCGCTCGTCCGGGAAGGCGCGGCGGTCGAGGAAGTTCGGGTTGCCGAAACTGATACCGACGCTGCTGCTGGCAACGTCAATCTGCGGCAGCCTGCCCGTCGAGGCGAGCAGCCCGGCGGAGTTGGCGAGAGCCACTTCGGCTGCGGTCGGAGTCGAGCCGAAGGCCGTCGCGTTTTCGCGTCCAAGCTGGAAGCGCATTTCGTTGAGGACGGTCGGCGAGATGGTGGAAGTCAGACGCGCCGTGAACATGTCAACATCAACGAAGTCGTCGCCGAAGCTGGCACGACCGCGCGTGACGACGGGCGGCGACTGGATGCCAGCCACCGAATCGGAACGGAGGCGATTGTAGGTCGCGGTAAAGGTGTTTTTGTCGTTGACGTTCCAGTCAATCTTGGGCAGCAGAATCAACTGGTCTTGGTTGCGCGGCACTTCGCCCGTCAGACTTTGCAGCAACGCTAAACCCTCGTCGATTTCCGCATCGAGCACGGCGTTGGTCGTGCCCGCCGGAAAGGCCGCGCGAATGTTGTTGCGGGTGGTGGTGCGGTCAGCCGCCGAGATGTTGAGGAACGCGGGCGAGCCGAAGGCAGCGACGCCGGGGAAGTCGCGTTTCTGCTGGTCGTAGCTGAAGAAGAAGAAGGCTTTGTCCTTGACGATGGGGCCGCCGATGGTTCCGCCGAACTGGTGGCGTTTGTCTTCCGGCTTCAGGCCGACCACGGTGACGACGCCGTTTTGCAGCACCGACTGAACGCTGAACGGGTTACGCGCGCCGAATTTGTTATCGCGCAGGTAGTAGAAGCCGGAACCGTGAAACTCGTTGGTGCCCGATTTGGTGACGGTGTTGATGACGCCGCCTGCGGCGCGACCATACTCCGCCGAATAGTTCGAGGTGTTGACCTGAAACTCACGGACGGCGGCTTGGCTGATGACGTAGCTGATGCGCGTGCGCCCGCGTTCTTCGGCGAAGAAGGCGTTGTTGTTGTCACCGCCATCGACGGTCGAATTGTTCAGCAAGCCGGAGATGCCGCGAAAGCTGATGAGACCGAAATTGCCGTCGGGCGCGACGCCGGGCGTCAGGAGCACGAAGTTGGAGGCACGCCGACCGTTAATCGGAAGTTCGTTAATCGAGGTCTGATTAATGTTGTTGGAAAAGTCTTGCTGTTCCGTGTTGATGACAGGCGCGGAACTCGTCACGTTGACGACTTCGGTCGAACCCGTAATCGCCAGCGGAACGTCAATCGAAGTGACCAGACCGACTTCGACCACGATTTTTTGCTGCGAGAAGGGAGCGAAGCCCGTCGAGTTGATTTGGACGGTATAGTTGCCGGGTTGAAGGTTGGCAAGGCGGAAGCGGCCTTCGTCGTCGGTGGTGGTTGTCTCCTCTTTGTTCGTTTCCTCGTTGCGCGCCGTGATGGTCGCGCCGGGAACGACTGCGCCCTGCGGGTCTTTGACGACGCCGCCGATAGCGCCGAGGGTCGTGGATTGACCCATGACCGTCGCGCACAGGCTGGCACACAGGCAGAGGGCGACGAGTGAGAGGCGTAAAAACTTACTCATGGAGCATACTCCTTAATTTCAATTCGATATGGAAAGATTTCAGTGGGTCTTGCCACCCCGACATCGGGAGACGTGGCAAACCGTGATTGTCGAAGAACCTTTGGAACGAGCGCGTGTCGCAGAACTCGTCCGACAAGTCCGGGGAGAGACACGCTTTCATCTAAGCTTGTTCGCGCGGAGCCGAACAGGAACGCACCCGCATACTGGCCGCAAATGGTTCGCTTGGGACGATTATCTTGGGCGATTGTGATGCCGGTAACAGACGAAACTGAGAGTCGGAAAAATTTATACGATTTACCCTGTGTGATGATCGAAACGATGGCAAAGTCGTAAATCAAACTCTACCATAGGGCGAGACGGTTGCGCGAGTCTTACCGCGCCGTAAACGGGATGTTAAATACTACAAATTCTCCACTCAAGCAAGAGCTAGATAAGGGATGAGGGCAGAGGGATGAAAGCATAGCTGTTAAGAATCAGCATTTCTTTCATCCCTCATCCCTCCGCCCTTATCCCTGATTGTTACGGCAACGCTTCAGTGTTGACGATGAAGCGGAAACCGCCGCCCTGCTGCACGCCGAGCAGGAACTGGATGTTGACGCTCGCACCGGGCGCAAGCGGCGTCTGAAGCGTAATCGTGCCGACCGAAAGACTTGAGTTCCACCCGCCGCCGGAGGGCTGGTTGGGCGGTTCCTCAAGCGTTGTGCCTTGCACGGTCACGTCGCAAGGCGCACTTGTGCTGGTGGCGGTCGGGTCGGTCGCGCATTTTGCGTTGTCGTTGATGGTCGCCGTGACGACCGTCGAAGTCAGCACACGCATGTCCGCCGTGCCGATGGCGGGCAGCGTCGTGATGTCGATGATGCGGAAACGCAGTCGTGTGACATTGGCGCCCGTGTTGTTGGTGACGGTACGACGAATCGACATCGTGCCGAGCGACGAACGGAGGGGGTCGCACTCTTCGGCTACGGCGCAAGCTTTGCGGACGCGGTTCGGAGATTGCGAAGCGGTGCGGGTCGTGTCGAGCAGGCCGACGGCAATCGGTCGGTTCGGATTCATCACCGGACTCGAAAGATTTTCGGGGCCGGGTGCGCCGAGCGCGGTGCCGATGGTGGTCGTCGCGCCGCCCGTGTCGGCGGGCAGGAAGTCAGCCGCGTTGTCGTTTGTGTCCTTCGGCAAGCCGCTGCCGCGCATGTCGCGGAAGAAGCTGTAGTCGATGTTGTCAGTGGTTTCCGCGCCCGCCGGGTCAGCGACGAAGCCTGCGCCCTCACGATAGAGCGCGGGCGCACTACTGTAGCCGACCGCATCGAGACGCGTGGCCTCGCTGAAGTTGCCGGGGTTGGCGGTGTTAAAGAGCGCGATGCCGAAGAAGTCTTCGATGTCGAGCGAGTAGTTGATGTCGCCTGTGGCGGTGGTGTCCGCCTGCCCGTTGTTGCCTGCCGGATACCCGTTGAGCGAGTAGCCGACGCTGTTGACGGCGAGGAAGTGGCCGCGCGCGGGAATCACCGTGCCGTTCGGGATGACGAAACGCGTGATGCCGTCCTGTGCGACGAGCGCCCAACCCTCCGAGCCGTCGACGGTGCTGACGGTGATGGTGGTGTTCGAGTTGTTGTAGAACTCGATAAATTCGTTGTTGGCTTCGGGCGTCGATTCCGGCGTGCGTGCGGGTTGCGGAGGCGCGCTCATGTCGAAGCGCGTTTCGCCCTCATCGGAAGCCACTTCGTCGAGAACCGGCCCCGGCCCGCGCAGTCGATACTCGCTGATGATGAACGAGCCGGAAGGCTGCCCCGCGAGCACGAAATAGGCGACGGGCATGTCGTGGTCGGAATTGCGTTCGGGGCGCGCGGCGTTCGAGGCGAAGGCCGACGCCGGAACTTCGGGGAAGTCGGCGTTGTTGCGCGCGATGGCGAAGTGCGTGCGGCGCGCGCGCGCGACGTTGTTGACGAGCACGTGGTCGAGCGCCTGCAACGTCCCCTCGAAGTTGAAGCTGTAACGCTCGCTAGCGGGCAGTTCGTCAACCAGATTGACGAAGTTCGGGTTGACGAGGTCAGGACTGGCATCGACCACAATCTGGTCATCGGGCGTCGGGTTGCCCTTGATGGTGGCGATGGGGTCTGTGTAGCCGTCGCTGAACTGGTAAGCATTGTAGTCGCCGACGGAGATAATGCTCGTCGTCGGGTTGTTGGTCTGGTATTCCTGAAGCAGCGCGGCGAGCGATTCGGCCTGCGCCTTGCGCTTGGCGCGGACGCGCGGCCCTTCGCCGGGGTCTTGGTCGATGTCGATGAAGGAACGCAGGTGATTGACGACGACAATCACGCGCAGGTTCGCGCCCGCCGGTTGGACGTTGGCGTCGAGGACGAGCGGCGGACGGTCGTTCAAGAGTTCCTGCTGGCCGTTGTTCGGATTGGTGTAAGTCTCGGTCGCGTTTCTCTGCACGACGCTGTTGACCTGCACGCGCGCCGTATCGACGAGATAACCGACATCCTGATCGTTATCTTCGCTCGTCCCGTCGGCCTCGACGAGATAGGCTTGATAGGTGGTGCCGGAGATGGTGTTGACTTCGGTGGCGAGTGCTTGAAGGTCTGCGAGGTCGAAGATTTCAATCATGCCGATGATGTGGGGCAGGCGCATCACGTCGCGGATGGCGAGCGCGGCCTTCTGTCGCTGCGTCGCGTTGTTGTTGAAATTCTCGACGTTGAAATGGCCGACCATAAACTCGTTCGCCGTGGGCGTTGGTACAGGGACGGCGCTCATGTTGGCCGAAGCGGTCGGTGTTGCTTCGGGGATGAGTCGATACTCGTTGAAGGAGAAATCGAGCGGCCCCGCAATGTTCGTGAAGACCACAAGCGACGTGTAGGGGTTGAGCGGTGCACCCGCGCGTGCGTTCGTGTCAACGATGAGGCGTTCGGGGTTTTCGTCCCAACGCGGGATGCAGCAATCGGGCGTGCCCGTGGTCGGGTCGGGCGGCACGGGTTTGGAGATTTCGATGCCCGGCTCGCGCAAAGGTCGCGGCACGCCTGTGATGACCGTGTACACGTCGTAGAAATTATCGTTCGGCGCGGTGGTCGTGAGCGAGGCGGCGGACATACGCATGCCTTCGTATTTTTCGAGTTGCGGCTGTGTGGGCGGCGCAGTCGGGTCGAGGATGGTGGTGGTGAGCGTGACGGGCGCGGGGAGCGTGTTGCCCGTGTCGATGATCGAGACGCCGGTGACGGGGCTGATTTCCGTCATGCCGAAGAACTCGACGACCGTGCCCGTGACGGTTACTTCGTCGCCGACGTTGATGGTCGGGACGCTATTCGTGAAGACGAGGATGCCTTCGGACGTGTTCGGGTCGGCGTCAGCGTTGGGGTCTTGGATGAAGAAACTGTTGGCCGTGCCGCCAGTGTTGGTACCCGTTTTGATAAGCGTGACGATGCCCGTCGTCGTGACGGTCTGACCTTCGAGGGGCGACGTCGCGCCGCTTCCCTGAATCGTGTGAATCGGCGTCGGCGCGGCATTGGCGACTGTGAAGTCGAAGACGTAATCCGCCGCCATGTTGTCAGGCGTGCCGTCCTGGTCTGTGACCTGCGCGGCGACGACCGTCACCGTGCAGACTTCGCCCGCCGTGAAGTCGGTCGTCGGGTCGAGCGTGTAGGTGGTTGTGCCGCCGCTCAGATTGAAGGCGTGTGTGCCGCTCGTCGCGCAGCTAATCTGGAAGGAACTCGTCGTGGCGTTGACAGGCTCGCTGAAGGTGATGCTGATGTTGGCGTTGGCCGCGATGTTGGTGGCGTTGTCCGCCGGAGTCGTGCTCTGGACGGTCGGCGGGTTGTCAACGGGCGCGCTGCCCTGCGGTGTGACGGAGAAGTCGTCAATCGCAAGGCCGTGGTCTGCGCCCGTGTGGTCAGGGTCTGACCAACGGAGCAGAATCGACACCCCGTTGGCGAGGCTGAGGCCACTAATCGTCGAAGCGCGCGCGACGCGGTTGGCGGCGAGGTTGCCGTTAAGAGCGCCCGCCGTGCCGCCCGTGACGGGGCTGGTGAAATCGAGCGCGGCGACGTTCGTGCCTGCCGCTTGAAAATCAGCGAGGCTCCCGGTGATGCTCGTCCCCGTGATGTAAGAGAAGGAGATGGTCTGCGCGGCAGCCGCGCTGTTTCGCCACTGCTCGCCGAAGTAAGAGACATCCAGCGAGGTGATGGTCGAACCCGTGTTGTTCGTCAGGAGGATGCCCCAGTAGAGGTTGCCGATGGCGGCGTTGCCGGAGCCGAGCGAGCCGAGCGCGCGGTCAGTAGTGGCGTTAGGAGCGACATTACAAGGTGCGGTGGTATCAGTACAACCATAGCTGTATAAATTACCGGCGTTGCTTGAGCCATTATTGGCAACAATCGTAGTGCCCGTGCCGGTGCGCGCGTGATACCAGCCGGGGAGCGTACTGTCGTTTGTCCAAGTCGCACTTCCAGAGGCGGGCAGCGCGTCGAAGTTCTGTGTAATCGGCGTTCCCAGCGTTGTCACGGAGAGGTTAGGCTCCGGGCGAGGGTTTATCTGCAAACCTATCCTCTGTGCGAAGGCCGTGGGCGGCGCTAAAAGTATCGGCTGTAAAACGATAAAGGCGGCTGTGACGACGGCCAAAAGTTGACGACGCGCGGATGTGGGCGTTCGACGCGCACGGAGAAGTGAATTAAACACGGCAATGTCCTCATCTTGGAAGTTGAAAAGAGACTCGCGTCGGCAACTCGCGGGCGGAGACCGCAGACGCACATTGCGACGGGTTCTTGCGAGGCACCATCTCAGGGCGGCGCTTGATTGAACACACGTCGAACTTCGGTTGTATCGGAAATCCGAAACGCCTGTTGTAGCTTGGGAGCACTACGGTAGTGTTAACGGATATTTATGTTTGCGTTAAAAGGAGGGCTTAGTCGTCCGTTACATTAAATTTAGAGAAGATTTAGCCCAAATACCAGTGCAGTTGGCAAAAGCGGCTCGTTTGCCCTTCTGAAATCCCGCCGGGATGAAGCGATAAAATAGCGGATAAGACGCAAAAAGAAAAGCGGACGCAACCACTTGCGCCCGCTTTTCTTCATCCTCTACATCAAACTGCGAAATTCACAGGATAGACAGGATGAAAACGACGAAGAAGGGAAAACGCTTATCCATCCTGTGAATGTTGTTCTGATTTAGACACGCTCGAAAATAATCGCGATGCCCTGCCCGCCGCCGATGCAAGCCGAGGCGAGACCATAACGACCGCCGCGTCTGCGGAGTTCCAACAGCGCGGTTAGGACGAGGCGCGTGCCCGACGCGCCGAGCGGGTGGCCGAGGGCGATAGCGCCGCCGTTGACGTTGGTGCGCGAGCGGTCGAGTCCGAGTTCTTTTTCGACCGCTAGATACTGACCCGCAAACGCCTCGTTGACTTCAACGAGGTCGATGTCTGCGAGTTTCAAGCCCGCCTTCTCAAGTGCTTTGCGAATCGCCGGAACGGGGCCGATGCCCATGATGTCAGGCTCGACTCCGGCATACGCCCAACTCACGATGCGACCCAGAGGCTGCGTGCCACGATTCTTCACAAACTCTTCGCCAGCGACCACCAGAGCCGCCGCGCCGTCAACGATGCCGGAGGCGTTTCCGGCGGTGACGAAGCCATCTTTGCTGAAGGCGGTCGGAAGTTTGGCGAGAATTTCGAGCGTCGTATCGGGGCGCATGTGGTCGTCTGTGTCAACGATTTTGACGCCCTTGCGCGTCTTCACTTCGACCGCCACAATCTCCTCGGCAAACAGTCCGGCGGCGTTCGCACGCGCCGCTTCCTGCTGCGAACGCAGCGCATAACGGTCTTGGTCTTCGCGCGAGATTTCGTAGCGGCGCGCGAGGTTTTCCGCCGTGCCCGCCATCGTCGTGTTGCAGTAGGTGTCGAGCAGGGCGACCATCAACGAGTCTTCGAGTTTGCCCTGTCCGAGCGCGAAGCCCGAACGCGCGCCGTAGATGACGTGCGGAGCCATCGACATCGACTCCATGCCGCCGACGAGCGCCGTCTGCGCCTCTTTGAGCATAATCATGTGCGCGCCGGAGATGATGGACTGGATGCCGCTGCCGCACAGGCGGTTGACGGTCAAGGCCGGACGCTCCGCAGGCACGCCCGCTTTCAAGGCGACGTGGCGTGCGCCGTAGATAGCATCGCCCGAAGTCTGCAATGCGTTGCCGATGATGGTGTGGTCAATCTCTGCGGCTTCGACGCCCGTCGCTTCGAGCGCGCCGCGTGCGGCGGCAGCGCCGAGGTCAATCGCTTTAACGTCCTTTAGCGCGCCCACGTATTCGCACATCGGGGTGCGTTTTCCGCCCAAAATAAAGACATCTTGAGACATGATTTCGATTCAGCCTTTCATAGTAAAAATTCTGTCCTGACGGCGAACAGACGAGCATAACAGAGCGTTTGCAAGCACGTCAATTTCCAGGGTTTAATTGCTTTACTGCGAAACATTTTGATGCTAGTCTACCGCGCGTAGCTGCCCCTCACAGGGCCTTTCCCGATAGAATCTGCGTCCCGAAAATTCACTTAGAAGCTACGTCCCGAAAGTCCAAAAACCCTAGCCTCATAAGGAGTTGCCCCAAATGATGAAAAGAAAGTTGTTTGTGTGTCCCTCCCGTCTTGCGTTCGCTGTCGCGTTGTTTCTCGTCGCGACGTGTGGCGCGTCGCTGCTGCCACAAGCGCAGAAGGCGACCAGTACAGACCGCGAGCGTGGTCAGGTCATGCTCCGCACTATCAAAGACGATTTGAAGAAGAATTACTACGACCCCACCGTGCGCGGGATGGACTTGGATGCGCGTTTCAAAGCGGCTGAAGAGAAGATGAAGCAGGCCGACTCAAACAGCCAGATTATGGGCATCATCGCGCAGATACTCGTCGAACTCGACGACTCGCACACCTTCTTTATGCCGCCCGCCAGAGTTTCGAGCGTTGAGTATGGGTGGCAGGTGCAGAGCGTCGGCGATAAGAACTACGTCGTCGCCGTCAAACCCAAGAGCGACGCCGAAGCGAAGGGTCTTCAACCGGGCGACGAAGTGCTCGCGGTGGACGGGCGCAAGCCTTCGCGCGCGAATCTGTGGTTGTTCAAATATCTCTATTACACCTTGAGGCCGCAGGGCGCGATGCAACTCGCCATTCGCAAACCCGACGGTAAAGAGATGCAGATGGTTGTGGCGGCGAAGGTGAAGACCAGCAAGCGCGTCACCGACCTGACGAACAACGACGAAATCTGGCATCTCATCAGAGAAAGCCAGAACGAAGACCGTCTCAACGCACATCGCTACTACCTGCCGGAAGATTTGATGATTTGGAAGATGCCGCAGTTCGACATGGCCGAGGCCGATGTGGATACGATGGCCGACAAGTTCAGGAAGCGCAAAGCGTTGATTCTCGACCTGCGCGGCAACGGCGGCGGTCTGGTCAAAAATCTTGAGCGTCTCGTCGGCTACTTCTTCGACAAAGACATCAAAATCGCCGACCTCAAAGGTCGTAAAGAGATGAAGCCGATGATGGCGAAGACGCGCGGCGACAAAGCCTTCAAAGGCGAACTCGTCGTGCTCATCGACAGCGAATCCGGCTCCGCCTCTGAACTCTTCGCACGCATCATTCAACTTGAAAAACGCGGCAAGGTCATCGGCGACAAATCGGCGGGAGCCGTGATGCAGAGCAAACATCTCAGCCATCAAATGGGCGTGGACATCATCGTCCCCTACGGCGTCAGCATCACGGATGCCGACGTGATTATGTCTGACGGCAAGAGCCTTGAGCACGTCGGCGTCACACCCGATGAAGTCATTCTCCCGACGGCAGCCGACCTCGCCGCCGGACGCGACCCAGTTCTCGCACGCGCCGCCGAACTCATCGGATTAAATCTCTCCCCCGAAAAGGCCGGTTCCATGTTCCCCATCGAATGGCGCAAGTAGCACGCGCCGTTTTCGCCTCAGAATTCGCGCACGAAAAATCTATCCCATGCCGCTCAAGAAAGAACGGCATGGGAATTTTTTAGACGATTGCGGAATGCGGATTTCAGGGTGCGGATGACAAAGAGAAGTTAGGTCTTTCGCGTCCGCATTTCACAATCTCGCAATCTTAGTCGGTGAAGCGATGTTGTGCGCGGTAGCGATGCAGGAGTTCTTCGAGGAATCCTTCGTAGGTGAAATTTTCGGGGTCGAAGACGGGACGAATTTTGTTCATCACGGGAGTGGCGATGCGCCAAGCCATCCACTCGCGCGGCGCTTCCTCAAACTCCCAACGCCGACGCAGGAATGCTTCAACCACTTCGATTTCACGCGCCGTCAAAACGTTCGCGTCACCCGTGAACAACACGGGTTTGAAGGAACGCCGGAGCGCGGCGTCGCTCGTCGGCGCGGCAAAGACTTCGGTAAACGTCGGCGCTTCCGCTTCACGCTCGCGCACCACCACCGTGCCCGCCACGAAATCTCCGATACGTTGGTCGCGACTGCTCATGAAGACGCAAATCAGTCCGATGGAATAGAAGGGAAACGGCGTCATGTCGAAGATACGCAGGAGATTGCGCGCCGACGCTTCCCAAAAAGTGACAGGTCGCCCGTCCTCTCTGATAACGCGCAACTTCAGACGCCTCTTGCCCGGCGTCTGTCCATTCCACAGCCACTCGAAGACCGCGAAATAGCTCGACCAGATGAGAAACACCGAAAGTATCAGCACGACGAGAACCCACTTCGGCGCATCCTTCAGACGCTCGCCCGCGCCCACCAGATTCCCCGTCCACGTCAACACAATCACCACCAGCAAAATCACCAACATCTGCAACGCATGGTCAAACGCACACGCCAAAAACCTGTTGCCAATCGACGCCAGCGCAAAGTGCAACGGCACGCGCTCCGGCGTCTCAATCACCAACGTTTCATCTGTCGGAATCGCAACTGACATTTGATGGTTCTATGTTCCACGCACGCGCAGGAAGCGACGTTTGCCGACCTGGATAAGTAGGTCGCGTTCGCGGGTTAACTCTAATTCCACTTCCGACTGCGACTGCCGTTCGCCGTCGATGCGGACACCGCCCTGTTCAATCAAGCGGCGTGCTTCGGCCATCGAAGCGGCGAGTCCGGTTTCGACCAACAGGCGCGGCAGTTTCCAAGTCTGTGAGGCCAGCGCACGTTCCTCAATCTCGTCGGGCGTTTCCTTGCGTTGGAAGATGCGACGGAATTCTTCTTCGGCGGCGTCGGCGTCCGCCTGTGAATGAAAATCCGCGATGATGCGTTTGGCGAGTTCGACTTTGAGGTCGCGCGGGTTGCGTTCGCCGTTTTCAGCGGCGGCACGCAGGACGGCAATCTCATCAGGGCGGAGGTCGGTCAGGAGTTCGTAGTAACGCCACATCAGTTCGTCCGAAATCGACATCACCTTGCCGAACATCGCTTGCGGCGGTTCGTTGACGCCGATGTAATTGTTGAGCGACTTCGACATCTTCTGCACGCCCTCGGTGCCTTCAAGTAAGGGCATGGTGATGACGGCTTGCGGCTCTTGCCCGTATTCACGTTGAAGATTGCGCGCCATCAGAAAGTTGAACTTCTGGTCTGTGCCGCCGAGTTCGACATCCGCTTCAAGTGCGACGGAATCGTAGGCTTGCGTGAGCGGGTAGAGCAGTTCGTGGAGCGCGATGGGGCGTTCGTCCTTGAGCCGTTTCTGAAAATCGTCGCGCTCAAGGATTTGCTTGACGGTCACGTGGGAAGCGAGACGGATAAATCCGTCGGAGCCGAGCGTGTCCATCCAACGTGAGTTGAAATCGACGATGGTCTTCTCAGGGTCGAGCAGTTTGAAGATTTGCTTCTTGTAAGTTTCGGCGTTGGCGGCAATCTCCTCGCGCGTCAGTTGCGGGCGCGTTGTGTTGCGCCCCGACGGGTCGCCGATGTAGGCGGTGAAATCGCCGATGAGGAAGACGACCGTGTGGCCGAGTTCCTGAAAAGCGCGGAGCTTGCGAATGACGACCGTGTGACCGAGATGGATGTCGGGCGCGGTCGGGTCTGCACCGAGTTTGACCTGGAGCGGCACGCCCGTCCGCGCAGACCTCTCCAACTTCGCGCGCAAATCCTCTTCGCGAATAATCTCTACAGCGCCCTTTTTCAGATAAGCCAGTTGTTCGTCAATCGTCATAATCAAAAACAATTTAACAGGATAGACAGGATAAAAGCGTACAGGATGGACAGGATAAAACCAAAGGATGAACGGCGAGTGATGAATGATGAAGGGAAAGCACAACGGCTGCGGTCTGCACACGTCATCCTTCTGATTCTGCCTTCACCCTTCCCTTCATCCTGTCTATCCCGCGCGTTTTTATCCTGTCCATCCTGTGAATTTAACCCGTCGGAGTTGTTACCTTCGGGGAAGGGGCGAGGACGCGACGCCCGCGCAGTTCGTAGTCTCCACGAACGACGCGTGCGACCGCCGAGGGGTAAGCGAGGTGTTCTTCGATGAGGATGCGCGCGGCGAGGGTGGCTTCGGTATCGTCGTCGTGGACGGGCACGATGCGTTGTTCGATGATGGGGCCGCCGTCCAGCGTCTCGTCAACGAAGTGGACGGTGCAGCCGGAGAACTTGACGCCGTGCGCGAGCGCCTGTCCGTGTGCGTCGAGGCCGGGGAAGGCGGGCAGGAGACTCGGATGAATATTGAGGATGCGCCCGCGATAGGCTTCGACGAACGCCTGCGAGAGAAGACGCATGAACCCCGCGAGGCAAACCAACTCGACATCGTGGCGGCGAAGCGCGTCGATGATTTCGCGTTCGTGTTGTTCGCGCGTCCGTCCGCGACGTTCGAGCGTGAGCGTCGCAATCCCGCGTTCTGCGGCGTGCGCGAGGCCAGCCGCCCCGGCGCGGTCGCTGATGACGATGGCGACCGCGGCATCTTCGATACGTCCATCGCGCACGGCGTCTGCGAGCGCAAGCATATTTGAGCCACGACCGGAAATCAGTATGCCGATACGACAGGGTTTCATCGACGCATTAAAAACTAAAATTAGCCACAGAGACACAGAAGCGCGGAGAAAAGATGAAGAAGAAAAGGTGGAAACGGGAAACGGTGAACGGCGAAAGGGGAAGCCCGGACGCTTGCCAGTATTCTTCTCCCTTTGACAGTTTCACCATTCCTACTTTCCCTTTGCCTTGCTCCGTGTCTCCGCGCTTCTGCGGGAAATTTTGAAATTAACTTACCAGAGCGCGGAGTGGCGTTCCATGACGCCGTAGGCTTCGTGCAGTCGGATGCCGAAAGGCATGGTGCCCGTGAAGGTGCCCATCGGTTGCGCGTAGTCGGAGCGAATGACGAGAAGATTGTCGCGGCGTGCGCGCACAGCTTCTTCTTGGAAGTGGAGCGTTGCGCCTTCCTCGAAGGCGACGGAGGAGAGGTCTTCGGCGAAGCGCGGTGTGCCGACCCAACGCGGCTCGCCGTTAATCCAAATCGCGTTCTCGCTCTTGCCGGGCGTGTCGTTGAGACCGACGATGAGATTCCAAGCGACGGTGCGACCCTCTGTGTCTGTGCCGACACCGCCCGACCAACGCCAACTCATGCGCCGCGCGTGATAACCCGCGTTGTCGTCGATAAAGGCGTGAGCGTCGAGGTGGTACTCCTTTGCGCCGAGCCGCACCCTGCCGCGCGCGGGGATAATCTGTTTGCGCGTCCAGGTGTAGGCGCGTCCGTCCGGCGTGGTCACTTCGATGCCTTCGTTTTCGTCGAGCGCGATGTCAAACGACACGTCGCCGTCGTTGACCAACATGCGGCGCGGTGGGAGTTCGACGCGACCGGGAAGAAAGCGCGTGCGTTCGAGAAAACGCCGCTCGCTGCGATGCCACACCGCCCAAAACTCCTGCGGCACAGGCCCGACCTTGACGCGTCCCGCGCAGACAGACATCTCCTCCGTCCAGATGCCGACGAATCGCCATTGCTTCAACATCCGACCCGCGTGCAAGAGCGGCATCGTCGCGGGCGGAAGCGGCAGCCCCGCGGGGCGACCTTCGTGGCCGATGCCGCGCAAGGGTTGGTCAAGCGTGATTGTTTCTGAAGATACTGACATCGCCTCTGGAAACCCCCTTCGTACGTTCCCCACGTAAATTTCTCGTCTTTCAAAACTCTCACACATTCTTACTCAAACAAACACTTTTGCTCAACTACCCGCGTCGGCCTTGAGCCGAAACACGTCGATGATGCGCGGGCGGAGTTGGCGTCCGGTTTCGTACTTCTCGTCGGTGGCGTCGATGGGGTCGTCGATGGCGATGACGTAGCCGGTCAGGTCGTTTTCCGTCAGACGAAAACGGATGAGCTCTTTGAAACGTTCGATACGCGCCGCGCCGCCCGCCTCGTTGTTGTGCCCGTGAAAGCAGAGGCATACCGCCAGATACCAACCAAACCACAGGCAACACAGCACCGCGCCGAGCGCGCCCGCCAAGAGGCTCGGTACGAGTCCCCACCAGCCGCCAAACGCGCCCCACCATTCGTACGACGCAAACCATTGCGACAATGAATCCGTCGCAGACGAGCCGTACGCAAGTGTCTGCTGCAAACGTGACGGCCAGAAGAATCCGCTTTCCGTCAAACCGAAACCCACCAACGCGCGCACCGTCAGATACGGCAAGAGAAGCATCAACGCCCCATAGACGACCCACGCGCCAACCAGCAGCCCGCGACGATTCCGCCGCATCAATGCTTCGCCGACAAACATAAACACCACGCTCAACACCAACCCCAGGATGAGCGTCAACCACGTTCCCTTCGTGACGAGCAGGTACGGCAACATGAGTTGCAGGAGCGCGTGCCAGATGCCGACGAACAGCATCAGGAATTTGCCTTTGCCCTTTTGCATCACGCCGCCGACCGTTACCGCCAGAAGGACGAGCATGACGAACGTGCCGAGGACGACGACGGTGAAAAGAATGTCGAGCAGCAGAAACGCCGTCAGGTTGTTTCTGCCAAAGAGCCAGAGCGCCGACGCGACGCTCAGCACCGCGCCCACCGTCCACACCCACGTCAGCGCCCAGTCTGACAACTCGATTCTTCTCTTCGCCGATTGCTCGAACAACCACTCGCTATAACGCAGACTCAACACCACCGCCGACCCCGCCCAGATGATTGAGAGCAGCACCAGCAGACTGTTACCGAACGGCGTAATCTGCGCGCGGAAGGGTTTCAGAAGCGAGATGCCGGAGATGATGAGCAGGATGGTCAGCCCGACGAGCGGCCAGAGCAGCATGTTGACCCGCCGGACGTGTTGCGAATTTTGCTCCGCCGGAGTCTGTTCAAGGCTCTCGTCAGTTTGCTTGGATTTCTCGTAGAGACGCCCGCTCAAAACAAACGTCGCGCCGATGGCGACCAGCGACAGGAGCACCAGCGCGACGCCGATTTTGAAGGGCGTCGGAGTGGAAAGCGAATTCGCGCCGTAGAAATATCTGACCTTGCCACCACCAGCGGCGGCAGCATCGGTCGGGATGGTCGGTTCGATAGCCACGGGCACGACGAGATTGAGCCATGCGAGCGGTGGAAAGTTGCGGACGGCCTGACGGCTGCTCTGCGCGATATTCACGCCGAAGTAGATGACGAACGCCAGCACGAAGCCGATGAGCCAGACGCTCCCGCCGCCCCACACTTCCCAGAACTTAAAGAGATGCTGGCTCGTCTCGCGGCGCGAAACGTCTTCGGCAGGATAGAGCGTCTGTTCGCGCACCTCGTCGGCGTAGGTCGTCGTCGGATGATGAAATGCGCCTCCGATGCCGGAAACCACCGAGGCATAGTTCGGCATGGTTTCCGCCGTCTTGGTGCTCTGCGGGCGCGGCGGCGCGGCGTCCTCCGACGGCGGCCCCCAGTAGCGCGCGTAGTGGTGGATGTCGCCCGCGAGGTCGAGACGAAGTTGGTCGGGTCGCATTCGCGTCTCGTCCGGTTCGAGTTGGTCTTCGGTGAGAAAGGGGCGCGGCAGTCCGAGTTGATAAAAGGCTTTGGCGGATTTCTCGTCGTCCTTGTCGGCGCGTTTGCCGAAGACGGTGGTGGGCGCGCATGCCGCGACGATGAGTTTGTCGGGCACGACGCCTGCGCTCGAAGCGTCGGTGGTCTGCCCGTCGCTGGTGCTACGGAAGAAGCGTCGTTGACGCTCGTCGATTTTGCCGACTTCGGTGTCGAGTCCCCAAAACAACCACTTGAACGGCAGACGCAAAGCGACGTAACTGGCTTCCTGAAAACGACGGAAACCCGGAATCGACAGTTGCGGCGCTTGCTGATTTTTGCCGCACGGGACGGACTCGGAGGCTGGCATTTCGTCCCTGAGCGGACGGCGAAATTGCCTGCGGAAGCCGTCGAGCATGTCGTAGTAATCATGGTTGCCGGGGATGGCGAAGAGTGGTCGGCGCGTTTCGTCTCGGAGGAAGCCGTCGCGTTTGAGGTCTTCAAACGCCCAACAGAAGGGCGTCTGAAAACGCGTGTGCAGGCTCGCGTAATCCGACAGGTGATAGGTCGTGTCGCCGCCGACGAAAAGAAACGCTCCGCGCGGCAAGAGCATCTCGCCGCCGGAGAGTGGCAACGTGCGCTCCGTCTCTCTGACATCGCTCGTCGTTTCCGCCGCGACGAACCCGACGGGCGCACCCGTTGCGGGGAGTTTGTTCAAATCGGCGACGCTCCATAAATCGCTCATGCAGAGATATGCGATGCTGTACATGGCGCGCATGCCGTCGCCGACATCGGAAATGTAGTCGAACCAAAACTCGCCGTCCTTCGGCTGCCAGAAGGCGTCGGCCTCTTGTTGATTGTTCGACGGAAAAACTTCCGCCTGCATCCAGTCGCGCGGGTCAAGCTTGGTTCCGAAGGCGGTATAGAGCAACGCCCATTTGAAGTTTGCTAAGAATTGTCGCCCGAAAAGCCACGCGACGGGGCGTTTGAAGTCTCTCTTTTCTTGAGCGGCGGCGGTGTTGTTGGTTTGATTGTTCATGATGCTCGGTGCTCCTTGAGGTCGTAGAGGTTTGAGGCGACCCTGCTTGATGAACAGCTTCCCGAACAATTGAAATTTTTAGAGGCAAGCATGCAGCGCAGTTCGCGCCAATGGATGCAAGACGAGACAACCACGCGCTTCTCGCCCGACAGAGAGCGCGTCGCTTAGAGATTAAACCAGACGGACTTCTCGCGCGCCCGCGACCACGCGACCGATTTCATAACATGCTTCGCCGCGTTCCACCAGATGCGCCGCGATACGCTCTCCCTCCGACGCCGCGCACACAATCACCATGCCGACGCCCATGTTGAAAGTCCTGTGCATCTCGGCCTCGGCGACGTTGCCCAACTCCTGCATCAGACGGAAGACATCGAGCACAGGCCAACTGCCGTGACGAATTTCAACGCCCACGCCTTCCGGCAAGATACGCGGGATATTTTCCAACAATCCGCCGCCCGTGATATGCGCGAGTCCTTTGATTGTGCCGCCGTCGAGCAATCCGTCGAGCGCATGGAGATAACTCCGGTGCGGTTGAAGGAGTGCTTCGCCAACCGTCGTGCCGAGCGCGTCGAGATGCGTGTCGGGCGTGTGTCCGGCAATCTCGAAAAAGAGTTTACGCGCGAGCGAATAGCCGTTGGTGTGCAGACCTGCGGAGGCGAGCGCAAGCACAGAGTCGCCCGCCGTGATGCGCGCGCCGTCAATCACCTTTTCTTTATCCACCACGCCGACGATGAAACCCGCGACATCATATTCGCCATCGGCATAGAAGCCCGGCATCTCCGCCGTCTCGCCGCCGAGAAGCGCGCAACCATTTTCCTGACAACCACGCGCGACGCCTTCGACGATGCTTGCTACGGTGTCGGGCGCGAGTGTGCCCGTCGCAATGTAGTCGAGAAAAAAGAGCGGACGCGCGCCCTGTACGAGAATGTCGTTGACGCAGTGGTTAACGAGGTCGCGTCCGATGGTGTTGTGTGTGCCCGTGAGAAACGCGATTTTGAGTTTTGTCCCAACGCCGTCCGCCGATGCGACGAGCACGGGCGCGCGCATCGAAGGAAACGCGCCGTCGAACATGCCGCCGAAACTTCCAATCTGCGATAGCGTACGCGCGTTGAAAGTGCCGCGCGCCAACGCTTTGATTTTATCGACAGCCGCGTTCGCCGCATCAATCGAAACACCCGCGTCGGAATAAGTAATGGATTGATTCATTGATTCATCGGCTCATTGCTTCATTTGCTAGAAAAATCATTTGCTCGAAAATCAATGAGTAAATGAGTAAATGAAGCAATGGTTAAATCCTCTAAAGTTTGAATTCCTTCTTGCCCGCCGTGTCGCTACGTTTCGAGAGGCGTTCCTGCATCTCTTTGACTCGTTCCTCGGCGGAGGTGCGCGAACTCTTGTCGAGAGTGATGGTGATTCGCAGGTGGTCGCCGTCGCACGCGCCTTCGGGGAGCAACGCCGTGGGCATGTCAACCGACACTTCATCGTCGCCGACGAGCAGCACGGCCATGTCGTTATCTTCGATGCGGTCAATCACGGCGCGCAGCGTTTGAGAGGCATCGCGCTTCGCTTGGTCGTCGGGCATCTTCAGAGTACCTCTTGTGGTGAATGGTTAATGCTAAATCGTCAAATGGATAAAACGGTGACGTGGGCGTGTCGTTAATACTATTCAAGAAGCATCTGATGCAACAACTATTCACCATTTATCATTCACGATTTACGACGTTCATCGTCCGTTCGCGGCTTTCCTGTTGGAATTGTTGGTGTTGGTGTTTTTGTTGGTGTTCTTGTTTTTGGGAGCGGGGCCGAAATCGCCGTAGGCGACGAAGCCTGAGCGCGTGGAGTCGTCTTTTTGCGCTTTGCGTCCCGTCCACATATCTTCGTCGGCTTCGCGTTCGGTCTTTACCTGATAGTCTTCGGTGCCGCGCGAGGTGATGGTGATTTCGCCCTGAAGGTCTGTGCGATAGAGTCGGACGCCGCGCGCCTTGAGACGGTCGAGCACTTCCTGACTCGGATGCCCGTAGCGATTATCGACGCTCGCCGAGATGAGCGCGGTTTCAAAACCGCCGCGCCGCAGGAAGTCTTCCGAACTCGCATACTTCGAGCCGTGATGCCCGACCTTGAGAACTTTGGTCGTGATGTCAGCGCCCTTTTGCATCATGCGTTCTTCGGTCTGCGCTTCGGCGTCGCCCGTCAGGAGCATGGAGAACCCGCCGTAGTCCAGACGCACGACGACGGAATTGGCGTTCGGCTCGTTGCCGCCCGAACGTACTTCATCTTTCGTGAAGAAAGGCTGAATCGGAGCGAGCACGCGGATAATCGCGCCGCCTCCGAGTTCAAACGTCTGCCCCGGTTCCGCGCCCATGTAGTTGACGCCTTTGGCCTCAATCGCCGCGAGAAAATCCTGATAGTTCTTCGTCGTATTGGGAACCTTGCTGTCGAGCACGCTGGCGACGTTCGTGGCTTTAATCACTTCGTCTGCCGCGCCGATGTGGTCTGCGTGCGCGTGCGTAGCGATGAGCAAATCAATCTGCCCGACGCCGTAACGCTTCAGGGCTTCGAGAATCTTCTTGCCGTTTCCGGGGTTTCCAGCATCGACGAGCACGGCCTTGCCCGCAGGCGAGATAATCAAAATCGAATCACCCTGCCCGACATCGAGCATGTGCACACGGAGTTCTTCGCCCGACGCCGGAGGCGGCTGCTTCGCCTGCCACTCGTCCCACTTCGGCTTTAAGAACTTCCAGCCGACGATGGCTGCGACGATGAGAACAACCGCGAGCGCGGCGACCGCGCAACCGCACCCGCGTCTAGTTTGCGCCACTTATTTTCCACCCTTCGATGCCGTAGATAGACCGTCAAAGCAAACGACGCGTTTTATTCGCCGTAGGCGTGCTCGTTCATTATCTCGGCAAATTTCGACCACGAAATTCTTTTGTCGCGCTGCTTTTTTCCGCCGCGCCACGTCAGCGAACCGCGACCGATGACGATAGTGCCGATGCGCTCGTTGTTCGCGTAAATCTCAAAATCCATCGAACTCCCCGCTTTGGTCAAATCGACAATCTGGACGTGAGCTTTGACCGTGTGCTTCTTGATAGACGTTCTCTTTTTGACAGGCACGCTCGTTCCTCCCAAATCGAACATTGATTAAGCAAAGCAAATTCAGTCGTCGCCCGAAGGGACGGGTTCGTGTTCGCGCGCGTATTGCGTCTCGGCTTCGTGCGTGATGCGCGTCGGGTAGTTGCCCGTCCAGCAGGCGACGCAGGACGACGTGGCGGGGATGCCTGTGGCCGCGAGCATGCCTTCAAGCGACAGATAGCCGAGCGAATCGGCTTCGATGAAACGACGGATTTCCTCCACCGACATCTGCGCGCCGATGAGTTGGGATTTATCGGGCGTATCGACGCCGTAATAACACGGGTTGGTCGTCGGCGGGCAACTGATACGCATGTGCACTTCCCTCGCTCCCGCCTCGCGTACCATGCGAACGATTTTCTTCGAGGTCGTGCCGCGCACAATCGAATCGTCAATCAAAACCACGCGGCGTCCGGCAATCAAATCGCGCACGGGATTGAGTTTGATGCGGACGCCGAAGGAGCGTATGGATTGCTTCGGCTCGATGAACGTGCGCCCGACGTAATGATTACGCACCAGACCGAAACGAAAACTGATGCCACTTTGTGCCGCATAGCCGATGGCCGCCGCGACGCCCGAATCCGGCACGGGCACAACGAGGTCTGCGTCCGCAGGGTGTTCGAGCGCGAGTCGCTTGCCCATCTTGTGACGCGATTCGTTGACGGAGTGTGTGAAGATGAGCGAATCGGGGCGCGCAAAATAGACGTGCTCGAAGATGCAGAAGGAGTGCGGGCGCGACGGCAGAGGGTGCGATGAATGGAGGCCGTCGCGGTCAATCACAATCATCTCGCCGGGTTCGACATCGCGGACGTAGGTCGCATCAATCAAATCGAAGGCGCACGTCTCCGACGCGACGACCCACGCCGAACCGAGTTGGCCGAGCGCCAGCGGTCGAAAGCCGCGCGCGTCGCGGACGGCGATGAGCGCGTCGGGCGTCAGAAAAAGCATGGAGAATGCGCCATCGGTTTCGCGCAAGACTTCGGGGATGGCGTCGTTGACGTTGGCGGCGCGCGAGCGTGCGATGCCGTGGAGGATAACTTCCGTGTCGGAGGTGGATGAGAAGATTGCGCCGGAGCGTTCGAGTCGTTTGCGTTCTTCGGAGGCGAACGGAAGGTTGCCGTTATGACAGACGGCGACTTGCCCGTGCTGGCACGCGACGAGAAAGGGTTGCGCTTCACGAATCGAGACTTCGCCCGACGTGGAATAGCGTGCGTGGCCGATGGCGCTCGCGCCGGGCAGACGGTTGAGAGTTTCAGCGTCGAACACGTCGGAGACGAGACCCATCGCGCGTTCGGAACGAATCTGTATGCCGTCGGATGAGACGATGCCGCACGATTCCTGCCCGCGGTGTTGCAGCGCGTAGAGACCGAGATACGTGAGCCGCGCCGCCTCCGTGTGGCCGAAAATTCCGAACACCCCGCACTCGTCGCGGAAGCCGTCCAATGCTGAATCCTTCACTTTTGTCGTCCTGCTTCTCTCGCCCGTTTGAAGTTTCGCGCGGACGCGCCCATCCTATTTTGAGTCATTGTAGCATCCCCGCGAGGCGTGACGGTAGACGATGCGCGACCGACGATGAAAGCAAAACGAGCGGACGACGAAAGCAAAACGAGTGGACGAGTCGCGTCGCAATGGAAATCATCGTTCATCGTCCGTCTTCTATCGTCCGTCGTCGGTCGTCTGTCTTGTCGTCGGTCGTCCGTGCTATCATCTCCAACGAAATCACAGCCAAAAATCATGGGGGAGACGACGAATGGCGGTCAAAGTTTACGGCGCAGACTGGTGCGGAGACACGACACGCACGCGCGAATTTCTGGACGGGCTAGGCGTGGCATACGAATACATCAACGTCGAGCAGGATGCGGAGGCTTCGGCGTGGGTCAAGCAACAGAACGACGGCAAGGAACGCAAGCCGACGGTCGATGTCGGAGGGCAAGTGTTGCCCGTGCCGAAGAACGCGGAACTCGAAACGGCTCTGCGTGAACAAGGATTGATTGCGGGCTGAGCGGGCAAACAGGGTCTTCAGGTGAACACGACGAGCGTTAAAGAACTCCTGGCGAGAGCATTGCGCTTCGCTCTCGTCATCGCGCTTTTCGCGGCGGGTTGGAGCATCTACCGACGCCTGCCCGACGATGCCTCGTCCGTCTTCGGCGGCACACCGCAGGCGAGAGAGACGAAACTGCGAATCGTCATCCAACGCACGGTCAACGACAGCGTGCTCAAGAATGAGATTCCAATCCGGCTCTATTCCATCAACGTCGCGGCAGCGCAACGCGAGTTCCTCGCAGACCGCCGCGCCGGAATGCGTCTCGAAGACTTCATCGAGCGACGCATGAAGGGTCGTCCCGTCATCGAAGGACAACTCGACGAACGCGGCGAAGTGACGCTCTCCGTCCCGCATGGCACATGGTGGATTCACGCGACGCGTAATGACGCTGAAGAGATTACTTGGCGCTACCGCGTCAACATCTCCGGGCGCGAGCAGACCGTCGAACTCACGCCCGACAATGCCTACACACGCGCCAAAAGATTCTGAAAGCAGAGGTTAGAGATTAGAGGTCAGAGGTCAGTAAAAACAGAACTGATTTCGCCGACCTCTGACCTCCGACCTCTGCTCTATGCCTATGAAAGCTTTGCGTTATGAAAACGGGCGACTGAGCGTGGCGGAGGTAGCGGAGCCGCGTGCGGCGGGTGAGGCGTTGGTGCGCGTCAGTGTGTCGGGAATTTGCAATACGGATTTGGAGATTGTGCGCGGCTACGCGGGGTTCGAGGGGACGTTGGGGCATGAGTTTGTCGGTGTGGTGGAGAGTGCGCCGGATGCGCCGGAGCTTGTCGGCAAGCGTGTCGTGGGAGAAATCAACGCGGGTTGCGGGGAGTGCGCGTTGTGCTTGGAGGGCGATGCTCGCCACTGCGCGCGACGGACGGTGCTCGGCATCGTCGGGCGCGATGGCGCACACGCGGAACTCTTGAGTCTGCCCGTCGTTAATCTTCTGACAGTGCCGGACGACATCGAGGATGAGCGCGCGGTCTTCACGGAACCGCTCGCCGCCGCCTGCGGCATCGTCGAACGCGCACGCGTTGAGAAAGGAATGCGTGTTGCCGTCGTCGGTGACGGCAAATTGGGACTCCTCTGCGCGCAGGCGCTCAAGGCCCTGACCGGGGCCGATGTCGTGCTCGTCGGCAAACATCAGTCGAAACTAGAGATTGCTAAACGGCGCGACATCGAAACTTCGCTCGTCGATGAGTTGCCGCGAAGCGCGATGCGTCGGTTCGACGTGGTGGTCGAAGCGTCGGGCGCAGGCGCAGGTTTCGCGCTCGCGCTCGACATGGTGCGACCACGCGGCACGCTCGTTCTCAAATCGACTTTTCACGGGGCGACGGAAATCAACGCGGCGCGGGTGGTGGTTGACGAAATCAGCATCGTTGGCTCGCGTTGCGGGCGTTTCGCTCCCGCGCTCGAACTGCTGCGACGAAAAGCCGTCGATGTGCAGAGTCTCGTCTCGGCGTCGTTTCCTTTAGCCGACGGCGTGCGCGCCATGCAACGCGCCGCCGACGCAGGCGTCCTCAAGGTTTTCCTCAAACCCTGATTGCGGAATGCGGATTTCGGATTGCGGATTGGCAGAAGCGGAATTCAGAATCCAGAAGCTGGAATAAAAGTAAGAAGACCGTTTCGCCTAAAGCACCAGAGCATTTCCACTGGCTCTTGTCTACTGACTTCTGACTACTGTTTTCAATCCGCATTCCGCATTCCGAAATCCGCAATCGAAAAGGCTGTTGCTCTTTGCGGCGCGTCGTTGGTTTGGTTATACTCAAGTCTTCTCTTTCGTGTCCCGTCGCAGATTAAGACACGAACAGGCGGTGCGCTCTTTCGGATGAAAGAAAGCGAGCCGCGCATTTGGCGTTAGGTTTTTCCTAAAGGTGGTAAATGCATTATGTTAGAAATCCCCAAAGGTCAGACGACTGATTCGGAACGCGCTATTTTACGTAAACTTCGTGTCTGGATTGCGGCGTTGGCCGTCGCGTGTTTGGTGGCGGGTGTGGGTATCGGTGCGATGCTGTCGGGCAAGCCGACGACGGCGCAGCAGCAGAGTGAAGCGCAGATTGCACGCGCGCCCGAAGCCCTCTCCGCGTCGTTCGCAGAGATTGCGCGCCGCGTCGAACCCGCAGTTGTCAACATCGACACCATCTCCGCGCCGCCGACCGCCGCGCGCGGCAAGGCGGAGGAAAGCGAAGAGGATGAAGAATTACCGCAAGGCTTGCCGCCGGGACATCCTCTGCTCGACATGTTTCGTCAACGCCAGCGTCGTCCTTCGCGCGGCGTCGGCAGCGGCTTCATCGTTGACCCGAAGGGATTGATTCTGACCAATCAGCACGTCGTCGAAGGTGCGACGCGCATCAATGTCAAACTGCAATCGGGCGAACTCTTGCGCGGCGATGTCGTCGGCATCGACGCCGAGACTGACCTCGCGGTCATCAAGGTCAACACGTCGCGCGATTTGCCCGCCGTCAAACTCGGCAACTCCAACGAAGTGCAGGTCGGCGATTGGGTCTTGGCCGTCGGCTCGCCGTTCGGTCTGGAACAGACCGTCACCGCCGGAATCATCTCGACCAAAGAACGACGCACGCCCGGCAGCGGCAACTTCCAGCAATTTCTCCAAACCGACGCGGCGATTAATCGCGGCAATTCGGGCGGCCCGCTCGTCAACATGCGCGGCGAAGTCATCGGCGTCAATTCACAAATCGCCACTTCGACGGGCGATTACAACGGCATCGGTTTTGCCCTCCCCGCCAACGAAGCCAACTTCGTTTATCGTCAAATCGTCGCGGCTGGCAAGGTGCAGCGCGGTTATCTCGGCGTCTATCTTCAGCCAGTGAAGTCGGAGTTTGCGCGAGTCTATGGTTTGTCGGAAGCGAAGGGCGCGATTGTCGGCGACGTGGTGGATGCCGATAGCCCCGCGGGCAAAGCCGGACTCCAAATCAACGACATCATCACGGATTTCAACGGCCAGCCCGTCACGAATTCGCAGGATTTGATTAACAAGGTCGCGGGCACGCCCGTCGGGCAATCCGTACAGGTCGGCTACATGCGCGACGTGGGTGGCAAACTCGAACCGCGTTCGACAAGCGTGCGAATCGGCGAGCGTCCGCCGCGCTCGACGGTTTCCGTGCTCGGCGGCGAGCCGTCGAAACCGACGACCGAAGAGAAGCCTAAGAAGGACGCGCCCACCGCCACCATTCGCCCCGTGCTCGGCATGACGCTCAGCGAATTGACCACGCAACTCGCCAACGAGCGCAAACTGTCGGGCGTGCGCGGCCTGCTCGTCAAAGACGTTGACGAGAGCGGACTGGCTTATGAAGCCGGACTCGCGGAGAACATGGTGATTCAGCGCGTCAACCGCACTCCCGTCACGACGCTCGCCGAATTCGAGCGCGTCGTCAACGCACTTAAACCCGGCGACCCGGTAGTTATGCACGTCGTCGTCTGGGACGAGCGCAACAGTCGTCTCGTTCAGAGTCTCGTTCAGTTCACATACCAGTAAAGACGTGAATCGTGAAATCGTGAATCGTAAATAGTCTCAATCGCTTTTTACGATTCACGATTCACGATTCACGATTCACGAATTTATGGCACAGGCGAAAAAAGCACTTAACAAAAAAAGGAACGGACGCGCGTCGAGCGCCCCGAAAACTTCGGTCAAAACCTACGCCAACTACATCGGCGGCGAGTGGGTTCCGTCGGCCTCCGGCGAGTATTTCGAGAACACGAATCCGGCGGACACGCGCGACGTGATTGGTCGTTTCCCGACTTCGACGGAGGAAGATGTCAATCGCGCGGTCGAAGCTGCGGCGACGGCTTTTGAACGTTGGCGTCGTGTGCCTGCGCCGCGTCGCGCCGAAATGCTTTTCCGTCTCGGCGAGATTCTGATTCGACACAAAGACCGCTTCGCCGCCGAGATGACGCGCGAGATGGGCAAGGTCTTGAAAGAGACGGGCGGCGACGTGCAGGAGGCCATCGACTGCACCTACTACACCGCCGGAGAAGGCCGACGCCTCCACGGTTTCACCACGCCCGCCGAGATGCCCGACAAGTTTGCGATGTGCGTGCGCCAGCCCGTCGGGTTGTGCGGTTTGATTACGCCGTGGAATTTTCCGATGGCGATTCCCTCTTGGAAACTCATTCCTGCGCTCGTCTGCGGCAACACCGTCGTCATCAAACCCGCCGAAGACACGCCGCTTTCAACCTATAATCTCGTACGCGCGTGCGAGGAAGCAGGGATTCCGGCGGGCGTCGTCAACATGGTGACGGGCTACGGTCAACCGGCAGGTGCAGCTATCACGAACCATCGTGCGCTGCGTCTCATCTCGTTTACGGGTTCGACCGAGACGGGGCGCATCGTCGCGACGGCTTGCGCCGACCGCAACGCCATCTGCTCGCTTGAGATGGGCGGCAAAAACGTCATCATCGTGATGGAAGATGCCGACATCGACCTCGCCGTCGAAGGCGCGGTCTGGGGCGCGTTCGGAACTTCCGGCCAACGCTGCACCGCTTCGTCGCGCATCGTCGTTCACAAAAAAGTCTACAAGAAGTTTACGCAGCGACTCGTCGAGCGCGCCAAGAATCTGCGTGTCGGCAACGGCGCAGACGCCGCGACTGACATGGGGCCGGTTATCAACGCCGACGCCGTTAACAAAATCTCAGGCTACATCGAAATCGGACAGAAGGAAGACGGCGCGACGCTCGCTTGCGGCGGCCAACGTCTCACGACGGGCGACCACGCCAACGGCTACTTTATCGAGCCGACCGTCTTCACAGATGTCGCGCCGCAGATGCGCGTCGCACAGGAAGAAATCTTTGGCCCTGTCACGTCGGTTATCCCGACGAGTTCGCTGGAAGAAGCGGTCGAGATTGCCAACGGCGTGCGCTATGGCCTCTCTGCGGCCATCTACACGCAGGACGTTAATCGCGCCTTCCATGCCATGAACGACATGTACACGGGCATCTTCTACGTCAACTCTTCGACCATCGGCGCGGAAGTTCACCTGCCCTTCGGCGGCACCAAAGCGACGGGCAACGGCCACCGCGAAGCCGGAACGCAAGTGCTCGATATCTTCACCGAATGGAAATCAATCTACGTTGACTACAGCGGCAAACTGCAACGCGCGCAGATTGATGAAGTGAACTTTGAGTAAACGGCAGAATTCGTAAATCGTAAATGGGAAATCGTGAATAGATAAAAACCGTTGCTCGGAAGATTTTCGATTAGTTTCGTTCTTTCTATTTACGATTCACGATTTACCATTTACGATTCACGAATGATTGAACTACAAGAACCGTACGAAGCGCGCGCCATCAGATTCCACGAAGAATGGCAGCACGCGGGCTGGCGTCTCAAGGTTTACGGCATCGCTTATCGTCGGTCGCGTCCGCGAGCGCAACTGTTTGAAACAGCCAAAAAGTTAGCGGGTGAGCGTCTGCCGCGTCCGCACGATGGAGAGGGGCGCTACGGCGTCGGCTTCATCGGCGTGCACGACGGGCGCGGCGCGAATTTCATCTTCGTGTCGTGGTGGGCTGACGAGAATGAGTTGCATCATCACGTCTACGCCGCTCCGTCCGACGAGCTTGACGATTTTAAGTACGTCACTCCGTCGGGACTCGTCGCCTGCGTCTGGGATTTGCGCGTGCTCTCGTTCGAGCGCGAGGCGTGGGTGGAAAAGGTTTTAAGTAATCCGCAACAACCCGACATCGACGCCTACATGGCGCATCGTCTGAACGAAGACACTTAGAATTGCGGATTGCGGATTAAAAGAGACTGGCGTTCGTAAAATCTAAGGATTGGAGAAGCAACGCAGTGATTGTCGGACTTCCCAGGGAGATAAAGGATAACGAGTACCGGGTCGGCCTCACGCCTGCGGGCGTGCGCGCCTTAACCGACGCCGGACACACCACCTTCGTCGAACGCGAAGCGGGCGCAGGCTCAGGCTTCGATGACGCGCTCTACGAACGCGCCGGGGCGACCATTCTCGAAACTGCCGATGAAATCTGGCAGCGAGCCGAGATGATTGTGAAGGTGAAAGAACCCATCGCGCCCGAATACCCGCGCATGCGCGAGAGCCAGATTCTTTTCACCTATCTGCATCTTGCGCCCGACTTCGAGTTGACCAGACAACTGCTCGAACGCAAAGTGACGGGCATCGCCTACGAAACCATTACCGACCGTCGCGGCACGCTGCCACTGCTGACGCCGATGTCGGAAGTGGCCGGACGCATGGCCGTGCAGGTCGGCGCGCATTATCTTGAGAAGATGAGCGGCGGGCGCGGCATCCTGTTGGGCGGCGTGCCGGGCGTGCCTGCCGCGCGTGTCGTCATTATCGGTGGCGGCGTCGTCGGCACCAACGCGGCCAAGATTGCCGTCGGCATGGGCGCGCACGTCACCATCATCGACAACAATCTCGACCGTCTGCGCGAACTCGACGACATCTTTCTCACCAAAATCTCCACGCTCGCTTCATCCGCCTACATGATTCACGACGCCATCTCGCAAGCCGATTTAATCATCGGGGCGGTGCTCGTACCCGGCGCGGCGGCTCCCAAACTCATCACGCGTAACATGCTCAAAGACGTGCCGAACGGTGCGGTGATTGTTGATGTCGCGGTTGATCAGGGCGGATGCATCGAGACGACGCACCCAACGACGCATTCCGACCCGACCTACTACGTCGAAGGCGTCTTGCATTACTGTGTCGCCAACATGCCCGGCGCAGTGCCGCGTACGTCCACCTTCGCGCTCACCAATGCCACTCTGCCCTACGTGCTGCGACTCGCCAATCGCGGCTTCCTCGAAGCCATTACGAGCGACGCGGGTTTGAAGGAAGGCGTCAACACCTACGCCGGAAAGCTTACTTACGAAGCCGTCGCCACGGCGCAAGACCTCGCATACACCTCGCTCGACTCGATGCTCGGCGGCACGACGGCGAGCACCACGACGGCGACGGTCGGGAGTTAAATTCCCGACGAACTTTCCGCGCATCTGTCGCGCACAAACGTCGAGAGGCTGCTCTGAACTAACGGAGCAGCCTCTCGACGTTTGTGCATGAGCGTCGCGTTTCTTCGCGGTGTTTTAGTTTTTGGCGGCTTCCGGTGGTCGTGCGTCGAGGCACGCGAGCAGGCGTGCGATGCAGCCTGTGAGTTCTTCGGGGCGGACGGGTTTGGCGAGATAGGCGTCGGGCGGCGCGTCGGCGCTGCCGCCGTGTGTGGCGGTGTGCGCGGCGTTGGTCTGGTCATGACCGCTCAGGAGCACGACGGGGAGACGCGAGAATTTCGGATGGCGTCGGATGAAACGGCAGAGTTCGTGGCCGCTAAGGTGTGGCATCATGTCGTCGGTGACGACGGCGTGGACATCGGATGAAAGTGCGGCTTTCATGGCTTCGAGGCCGTCGGCGGCTGAGATGACGCCGTAACCCGCGCGCTGTAAAATCACTTCGAGATAACGACGCACGGAGCGGTCGTCTTCGACGAGGAGAATCGTGGCGCGCGTCGTCATGACGGGTTCGGATTGGAGCGGCGAGGCTGTGTGGGTGATAGTCGGGGTGTCGGGCGTGTTCATGTCTTGATTCGTGTTGGTGGCTGGTTCTCTCCGGTCGTGCGAGGGAAGAGTCCGCGAAAAGTGAGAGCAAGCGGCGTACCCGTCGCAGACGCTCTCGAAGCGGCGTCGGCTGAACGGACGGCGGTCAGCCGTTTGCGCCGTCTAAGTCGCGAATTCGATTGGAGATACAAGATTACTGCGGAAAAATTTCGACGTATAAAAAGGAGAGGCCGGACGTGAACCCGGCCAGTCGAGATTAGTCTCTGCGCGCGAGGTTGTCAATAACCTTTCACTTTGACCACAGGGCGTCGGTCAAGTTGCTGCGGCGACGCCTCAACGAAGCCCAACGCGTGCAGCGACATAGACCGAAACGCCGTCTATCCTGCTTCAAAAATCGACTTGGAGGCTTGAACCCGCGACGTTCTTCGGGGATACTGGATGGTTCGCTGCGCTCGCAGATTGCCGTCTATGGGTCGCGCCGGATTGTCGGGTGGTCGCCCCGTTTGCCGAACGTCGGTTGCGTTCAATTGATTGGATTTCAAAGATGTACGAGTTTGCCGTTACTCCTGCTGTGACACAAATTAGACGCCGTGGCATCACGGTGACGGAGGTCGCGCCGGAGAGCCTTGCCGCCGAGTTGGAACTCGAACCGGGCGACCGCGTGCTGCGCGTCAACGGTCGGACGGTGCGCGACTATCTCGATTTTCGTTTCCAGTCGGGCGGCGAGACGGAGTTGACGCTCTCGGTCTTGAAAAAGAGCGGCGAGGAGTGGGAGATTGAAATCGAGCGCGACGAGGGCGAGGATTTTGGCCTCGGTTTTGAAAACATCGTGCCGCGCCAGTGTGCCAACGAGTGCCTGTTCTGTTTCTGCAAAGGCAACCCGCCCGACGCGCGCCCCGCACTCTTTTTCCGCGACGAGGACGTGCGCCTCTCCTTTCTCTACGGCAACTACACGACGCTCTCATCCATCACCGAAGACGAAATGCGCCGCGTCATCGAACAGCGACTCACGCCGCAGTACGTCTCCGTCCATGCGACCGACGTGGCGGTGCGCGCTTATCTACTCGGCGTCGATGAAACGCGCGCCGACATCTCCGCCAAGATGCGTCGCATGATGGACGCCGGAATCGAGATTCACGCGCAAGTCGTTCTCTGTCCCGGCATCAACGACGGCGAAGTTTTGCAGCAGACCGTACGGGATTTGGCTGCGGAATATCCGCACGTCCGCAGCGTCGCCATCGTGCCGCTCGGTCTGACGCGCTACAACACCGACGAGCGTCTGACGCCCGTCACGAAAGAGTTCTGCGAGCGCATCATCTGTGAAATCACGCCCGTGCAACGCGAGTTACGAAAGAGACTCGGAACCACTTTCGCCTTTCTCGGCGACGAGATTTACCTGCGCGCCGCCCGTCCCATCCCCACGCGCAAGCACTACGGCGATTATCCGCAAATCGAAGACGGCATCGGCATGGTGCGTTCCTTCCAAGAAGATTTCGCGCGACTCATGCGAAGACTCGAACGCCGCCCGCCGACCGACGCCGCGCGACTCAACGGTACGGTCTTGACCGGAAAACTCTTCGCGCCCGTCCTTGCTAATCTGCTCGAAAGTTTGAACGGGCGTTTCGGCACGCGTCTGCGTGCGCTCGGCGTGGAGAACAAATATTTCGGTTCTGAAATCGTCGTCGCAGGATTAGTGACAGGGATGGACGTGCTCGCGTCGCGCGACGCGATAGAAGGCGATTTCGTCATCATGCCTTCCACCATGCACAAATCCGACGAACCCATCATGCTCGACGGCATGTTGGTCGAAGACCTCAAACAACAACTCCGTCTCCCCGTCCACGTCGTCGATTTCGACGGCTTCGTGCGCCTGTTCGACTAGCCCCGTCTCCCGCTCGTTTCAATATTTAACGCCGCAGCAAACACGCGCCCGTGCGGTTAGCGTCTGCGCCGGAGGTTCGGTTACTATAGGCTCTAGTCGAAACCAGAAACCGCTCCGGCTCGCCCGACCGGAGTCGCCATGCCCGTTCCAAAAACAATCCGACTCGCAAGGGAGATTGCTGTGAGAAGCCAATCTTTTGTCGCCGCCGCGCTCGTCTTCGCGCTCGTCTTCGCGCCCGTCGCCGCATCAGCACAACAAACTTCGCCCACGCCAACGCCGCAGCCCGCCGCGCCCACGTCGCAGGAAGATGTCGTGCGCGTGGCGACCAATCTTGTGCAGGTTGATGTGGTCGTGACGGACAAGAACGGTCAACAGGTGACAGACCTCCGCCCCGAAGATTTTGAAATTTCGGAGAACGGAAAGCGGCAAACCGTGACCCACTTTTCGTACGTCGCCGCCGCCGAGCCGCAGACGATGACGGCCACCAACACCGACGCGTCTACCAACGCCGCTTCACCATCCGCCTCCAAATCGAAAAACAATGTCCCCGTTCAGCCCGCGCGCTTGCGACGCGAACAGGTGCGGCGCACCATCGCGCTCGTCGTGGACGATTTGGGTTTGTCGTTTGAGAGCATCGGCTTCGTACGCAAAGCCTTGAAGAAGTTTGTTGACGAACAGATGCAGCCGAATGATTTAGTCGCGATTCTTCGCACCAGTTCCGGCGCGGGCGCGTTGCAGCAGTTTACTTCCGACAAGGCGCGTCTCTCCTCCATCGTCGAACGCATCAAGTGGTATCCGAACGGGCGCAACAACGCGACCACCAGCCCGTTTGCGCCCGCGCAGGCCATCGCCGAGCAGTTCAGCTACGGGCCGGAAATGCTCGAAGAAGTGGAGACGAACCGCGCCGGAATCTATGCCGCCGGAACGCTCAATTCGATGGGTTCCATCGTGCATGGATTGGGTGAGTTGCCCGGTCGCAAATCGCTCGTCTTTATCTCCGAAGCCTTCCGTCTGTTCTCGGCGCAGGGACGCAACGAGCGTCTGCTCGACGCGATGCGACGCTTGACCGACCGCGCCAACGCGGCCTCCGTCTCGATTTACACGATGGATGCGAGCGGGCTGCAAACGTTCGCGGGCACGGCGGAAGATAGAGCCAAAGGAATCGACTTCGTTTTCGACAAGGGCATCCTCGCTACGCTCGGCGGTGTCACGGCGACGCCTCCGGGAGTGCTCGGTGCGCCGCGCGTCGATACGAGTCTCTCGGCGCAGGCCGAACGCGATTCCGGCGCAGCCTTCAGACGACTCAACGCCATGATGGACAACCGACGCGACCAGCAGATTGAAACTCACACCGTCATGTCTTATCTCGCCGCGCGAACTGGCGGCATCTCGATGCAAAACAGAAACGACCTCGGCGCGGCCATGCAGCGCATCATGGACGACCAACGCGGTTACTATCTCGTCGGCTACCGCCCCGACGATGCCTCGCTCGACCCTGCGACGGGTCGCCCGCGTCTGCGTAATCTGTCTGTGAAGGTGAAGCGTTCGGGCGTGACGGCGCGGACGCGCGCCAGCTATTCCGGCTTTACCGATGAAGACCGCCGCGCTAAACCGCGTACGCGCGAAGAACAATTGATGCTCGCGCTCGTCTCACCCTTCGCTTCCGGTGATGTGCGTCTGCGTCTCACCTCGATGTTCGGCACCGAACCCGCGAGCACCGCGCCCTACGTGCGTTCGCTCGTCCACATCGACGCGCGCGACCTCTCATTCAAGGAAGAAGCAAATGGTGCGCGCACGACAGAACTCGACATGGTGGCGCTCGCCTTCGGCGACAACGGTCAGGTCGTAGACCAACTCAGTTACCCGCAGACGGTGCGCGTCGAAAACAACGAAGCGCATCAACGTCTGCTTCAAAGCGGCCTGTTCTACATTCTCAACTTCCCCATCCCGAAGGCGGGCGCTTACCAGATGCGCGTCGCCGTGCGTGATGCATCGTCGGAACGCATCGGCGCGGCCACGCAGTTTGTCGAAATCCCCGACCTCGCCCGCAATCGACTCGCGCTCTCCGGCATCGTCCTCAGCGGCATCCAACCCGCCGCGACGACCAACACCGCCGCTGCTGCTGCCGCCACGAATACTTCATCCGCTTCGACCGACACGACGCCGCAGAGCGCAAACGCCGCGCTCGAACCCGACCCGCTCACAGGCCCCGCCGTCCGTCGTCTGCGACAAGGCATGATGATTGACTATCGTTACAACATCTACGGCGCGCAACTCGACCCGCAACAGGGGCGTCCGCAACTGCAAACGCAGATGCGCCTTTTCCGCGAAGGACAGTCCGCCTTCAACGGTAAATTGATGCCGCTCGATGTGAGTCAGCAGCGCGACATGAAACGCCTGAGCGCCATCGGTCGTCTCCGCATCGGCCCCGAACTCACGCCCGGCGAATACGTCCTGCAAGTCACCGTCACAGACACGCTCGCGCCCAAAGGCCGACAGACGGCAACTCAGTGGATAGATTTTGAAATCGTCAATTGAGCAGTGATTCAAAGACAAGGAAGGGCGAAATGGGGAAATGGGAAAACGGGGAAAGGGCAAACAAGTTGACCTTTCCCCGTTTGACCTTTAACGCTTTCGCCTCTTCTTTTTAATTCGCTGCGCGGAGTCGTTCGGCGAGTTTGCGTACGGATTCGGAGTCGTGAGCGTCGGGAGAGATGGCGAGGTATGCGTCGAGATGTTGGATGGCGACCGCGCGTTCTCCTTTGGCGTCGGCGAGGCGTGCGAGCGAGAGGTGAGCGCGTGCGGCCTTCTGCTCGTCCAACTCAATCGCGCGACGAAAGTGTGTGGCCGCCTTCTCGCCGTCTTTCTCAAGCAGCGACCAGCCGAGATAGAGATGCGCCGCCCAGTTGGTCTCTTCCAGACGCAACGCGGCTTCGAGTTCTTTGGCGGCAGCGTCGAAGCGTTCGAGTCCGAGCAAGACGATGCCACTCTCAATGCGCGGCTCCGCACGCTTCGGCGCAATCTCGGCGAGCGGTTGCAGAGCCTCCAACGCTTCCGCGAAACGTTTCTGCGTACGCAGTTCACGACCCAACTCCAAACGCGCCGCGTAATATTTCGGATGAGCAGCGATGGCTTCGCGCAGTTGCGTAACGCCGCGCACAGCGTCGCCTTCTTCGAGGGCTTTCATTCCGGCGCGGTAGTGTTTGAGCGCGGTTTTGGGGACGTTGAGGTCAACGTCCGCCGTAATCACGCCCGGCGCGACGCGTTCGGGAGATGCTTTCAACGGAAGTTCGATGAGGACGGTGACGACAGTGGGCTTGCCTCTTAACAACGGGCGTATCATGACGTTGGTCGCAGTCGCCTCGAATTTGTCCGTCGCTATCGTCTCGACGACGTACCCGCCTTCAATCAGGAATGAGAAAATGAACTGCCCTTCGGGACGGCTGAAGGTTTCGGCGATGGGGCGCATGTCCGGCAGACGCAAGAGACGCACGCGCACGCTGCCGACGCTCCCGGTGCGAAATTGCAGCCGTCCTTCTATCTGATGATAAGTGTTTGACGCCTCGGCCTGCGCGCGGACATGAGGTGCGGCAAACGCCTGTGCGAGAGCGAAAACAAAAACGAGCGCGCAGAGTTTCTTCACTCCAAACATAAAGCCTCCCACTCCTGACCCGAACGCTCCACGGCGACGGAACTCTTGCCGCGAAGAATCAGGACGAAGAAATGCTTCGCTCTCCGTTAAGCGGCAGCGGCGACATAGTATCACGCCGCGAAGCCGCGTCGGAATTCTCGCCCGCTCCGCACGCCGTAAAAAATATGACCCGCCGAAACATCCAGCGGGTCATTCTCAAACGAGGAGGCGAGCCTCTCGAAAGCTAAACAGTCTAGAACGAGAAACGCGCGCCGAGTTGGATAACGCGTGACTCGCGCGTGTTCGTGTATCTGCCGAAGGCGGCGTTGGTGATGACGGTTTCGAGCGTCGTGAACTGAGTGCGGTTGAGAGCATTGAATGCCTCGAAGCGCAACTCAAGATTCGTCGATTCACTCCACAATTCCGTCCGCTTGGCAAGAATCAAGTCCAGATTGTTGATGGTGTTGCCCGCGCGAAACTGGTTGCGTCCCGAAGTGCCCCTGCGGAAATCCCTTGCAAGGACGAAGCCCGTCGCCGGGTCGCCGTAAGCACGGAAGGCGTTGGCATTGAAGGCGCGGCCATTGTTCTCACGTGGGTCGAGCAACTGGAACGGCTCTCCGAGGTCTGCGAAGTTGACGATGCCGCCCGTGCCCAACGCATCGTTCGGGTTGTTGACGCTAAAGGGCGTGCCCGACTGATAGGCGTAGATGCCGCCGATGCTCCAACCACCGATGAGTCTTCTGGCACCGTTGCCGAGGAAGCGGCTGAACGGCAAGTCGTAGATGAAACTCGCCACGAAGCGGTGCGGAACGTCGTCGGACGAGAGAGCGCGTCCGAAGCGTTGGTCGATGATGTCGAGGTTGCCGCGTTGGGTATCGACATCGTTCATCGACTTCGAGAAGGTGTAAGCAATCTGGAACTGTAGACCATCGCTGAAACGCCTTTGGAGATTGGCTTCCAGCGCGTTGTACCAGGAGTTACCGTCCGAGACCAGATAGCTGATGCTCAAAGGAACGTCGAGATTCGCACGACGCGCCGCGAGGTTGGTCGTGGTCGGCACGGGGTCGCCCGCACGCGCGGGCAGGAAAGTGCCGAGCGCCGGATTGACTTCGCGCAACCCGTAGAGCTTGCGTCCACGATTGCCGACGTAGCTGAGCGACCCGACGTAGTTTCTGAGGAAACCGCGTTCGAGCGTCAGGTTGTACTGGTAGGTGTAGGGCGTGCGAATGTCGGGGTCGATGACGAAGCCCTGAAATGCTCCGAGCGGCGCAGAGATAAACAACTGGCTCTGCTCGAAGGGATTCGGAACCGCCGGAACGTTCAAGGGCGCACCCGTAATGCCGCGATAATTCGGGAACGGGTCGGGAGCAAAGGGATTGGCGAGCGTGCCGCTTGAAAGAGCCGCGCCGCCAGAGCCGAAGAATGAATTGGTGCCGTTGAAGCCCGGCGCGTTGAGTTGTTGGAGTTGGGTGTCGCCGATAACCGCGCCATAGTAGACGCCGAAACCGCCACGGATAACCGTGTCGTTCTCGCCGAGCAGCGTGCGTAGAAAACTATCGCTGCCAGTGCGCGGCGAGTAGGCGAAACCGAGACGCGGCGCGAAATTGTTGTACTCGTTTTCCGTGCCGCCGCGAGGCACTGTGCCGCCGCGAATCGGGTCGGGGTCGCCGACGTAAACCAGACCGTTCGGCGCACGCCGTCCAGCCGGAACCGTAATCGGCAATCCCTCGAACGTCCTGAGTTGTCCGTTGGCGAGAATCTGCGATGTGACGCCGGGACGATAGAAGGCGACGCGGTTAAACTTGTCGTAGAGCGGCCCCGTGAATTCCCAACGCACGCCGAGCGACAGGGTGAGCGAATCGCTCCAACGCCAGTTGTCCTGCGCGAAAGCGGCCATCGCGAACTGACGGAAATCGCGCAGCCCGTTTGCGCCGTACTGCTGCGACGCAGGCGTGTTGCCGATAAGGAAGTCGGCGAAATCGTCGCCCGTCGTGTTGGGGCCAGTGACGCGCGAGAAGCCGAAGATGCCCTGATTGACGAAGAGGAAGGTCTGGTCGTGGAGGTATTTCGTCCCGTCCGCGCCAAACTTGAAGCGGTGCTCGCCCACTGCCCAACTGAGCGAATCCTGAATCTGGAAGTTCGAGGTGACGCGCGCCTGCGGCCCCTGAATCGTGTTGCCGAGAATCAGACCGCGCTGCGTCAGAGTGATGCGCGGCGGGCCGACGAAAGTGCGGTTGGCAACGAAACTCGTATTCTGGAAGCCAATCTCTTCAGGCGTCGTCAGGTTTTGCGGAACGACGCCGGGTTGGTCGTTGCGCGCGTAGCCGAGCAGCAGCGAGTTCACGATGGTCGGCGTAATCGTGTAGGTGTGGCGCACGACGGCGTTGTATGTTGTGTCGAGATTGGACGCGCCGAAGCCGGGTACGGATGCGCCGCCGAAGGCGAATGGCGCGCTCACGTTGGAATCAAATCTCGTAAGCGTGATGTTGAAGGTTTGATTCGACGTCGCCATATAATCGACGCGGCTTGTGTAGTAGTTGTTATTGGTAATCTCGCTCGAACCCGCGCTGGCCGTGCCCGTCGCATCGGGAATCGGCAGAAAGCCGAGATAGTAGCGCGCAATGGGCGAGAAGCGTGCGACCGGAATCTGCTGCAAGACGGTCGAACCGGCGACTCCGGGCGTGCCGGAGATGACGGGGAATGGCCCGCCGGTCGATGGGTCGTTGAGCAGAATGGGTATGCGCGTCGTCGGGTCGAGACGGGCGGTAAAGATGCCGTTTCGTTCGTTTTGCGTGGGCAGACCTGTAATCGAACGTGTGTCGCCAATCAACTGCCGACGCCCTTCGTAGTCGAAGAAGAAGTAGGCGCGATTCCTGCCGCTATAGACGGCATTGCCGCCCTCGCCGAAACGCGGCAAGGTGATGGGGCCGCCAAGCTGCCCGCCGAACTCTTTGCGCTCGAACGGGCGACGACGGTCGCAATTCTCGCGCGTGCGAAGCGCGAGGTCGGCGGGACAACGGCCAACGTTTTTCAGCGCCGGGTCGGTACGCGAATCCTGATCGAAGAAACGCGCCGACGAAAGAAACGTCGGACGGTAAAAGGTGCGTAGATTGCCGTGGAAGTCGTTGGTTCCGCTTTTCGTCACGATGTTGACGATGGAACCCGTGTTGCGACCGAACTCGGCCTCGAAGTTCGACGTGAGTACGCGAAACTCCTGCACGGCGTCGGGGCGGGGTTGCGCGCCCGTCAGACCGCCGACGGCGACTTCGTTGTTGTTCGCGCCGTCGAGCGTGACGTTGTTTTCCACGCCGCGCTGACCGTTGACGCGGAAGCCGGAACCGCCGCCGAAGGTGCCCGCAGGCTGATTGTTGTTGGAGTTGGTGACGCCGGGCTGAAGCAGCACAAGGTCGAGCACGTTGCGACCGTTGAGCGGCAGGCCGATGACGCGACGCGGGTCAACCGTGGTGCCGAGCGTGGGCGATTCGCGGTCAACGAGTTCTTGCGTCGCCGTGACGGTGACTTCTTCGGTCGTGCCAGTGAGGTTGAGTTTGGTGTCGAGTCGCAGGCTGCGGTTTGGTTCGACCGTGACATCTTTCAGACGCGCTTCGGCGAAGCCGGAGGCCGAGACAACGATGTCGTAAGTCTGTGGCTCGATTTGAAGAAACTGATACACACCCTCGTCGTTCGATTGAACGGTGCGTATCTCCTGTTGCGTATTGGTTCTGATAAGTTTGACGGTAGCGCCGGAAACAACCGCTCCGTTGGGGTCGGTGACTTCGCCGCTGATGTTTCCACGAACGCCCTGCGCGAACGTGACGACCGCCGACGCGAGCAAAAGGCTCAGCGCGGCAGCAAGGCATGTCAACAGACGCGGTGCGTTCTGCTTCGTGCGCTCAGCTTTCCTCAAGCTAAATGCAGACATGTAGCTCCTCCTCGGAAGTGTAGGCTCTCAAAAAATTTACCATGCTGCGCGTGTGCTCGAAACACATCGGTGACAGGATTGTCCGAACTAATCGCTTGGCATGGAGAAAAGTGGGTTGAACGTTTATTTGAATAACGCAAGAAGCGTTCCGCTTTTGACGCACGACGACGGAAACAAATTTTCAGGGAATTTACTTCAACCCGTGCGGCGTCTCGGACAAACCCTGCAATTCCTTTGTGTGTTCATCCAAACGTCTGGATTTAATCCGAGAATTTGGAAACCGACACGCCCGCCAAGACACTCGAAAGCAAGCGCCGGAAGCACTTGCGACGAGGACATGCGACGCATGAATCGTGATGTTTGAAACAGCCTCGCAGGGGCTTCGTCAAACCTCTGTGATAGAATCCGCTCGCGATACGGAAGTTTGATTGTCGGGCAGCCAAGCCACTTTTTACGAGAAACGAAGATGCAGGCGGTCGCACAACTATCCCTCACTCCACTCGGCGCGGGCGACCTCATCGACCGCACCATTCGTCTCTACCGACGCCATTTTTTAACCTTTATTCGCGCGTCTGTGCCGCCCGTCGTAGTGTCGGCGGCGGGGTCTGTTTTGAAGACCATTACGATTAACGCCCTCGCCGTCACCGACAGCGAAGGCTTGTTAGTCGTCTACACGGCGCTGGCCTTGCTCGGTTGGCTGCTCATCTTGTTAGGCTACCTCCTGCTCTTTATCGTGATGGGCGGAGCGACGCACAATCTCGTCAGGCATCTGCTGTGGAACGAGCCTGTGACGACGCGCACGATTTACCGCAACGTGCGTGCGCGTTTCGGCGGATTGTTGGCCGCGATGCTGGCCGTCTTCTTCTGCCTGCTGTTTGCCGCGGGCGTCGCTTCATTCGCGCTCCTGCTCTACGTCGTTCTATTTCTCATCATCGTCGGCCTCCTCGACCCGGAGACGAACTCGAACGCGCCCTCGTTCGTCGTCTGGGTACTGAGCGCGACGGGTCTGGTCGGGTTCGTGGTCGCGTCGATTGCAGCGCAGTGGGTCTTCTTTCTGCTGGCGGGACGCGTGGCTTATGTGCCGCAGGTGATGTTGGTGGAGGGCAAGGGCGTGATGGCTTCGATTAGTCGCAGCACGGAGATGGCGCACGGCAACGTCCGGCGTTTGATGGCGATGTCGTGGTTCACCATCTTCGGCGGGTTGTCGATGATGATGCTGCTTCTGGTTCCGCTCGGCTGGTACGCCTATCTCAACGGCATCGACCTCGAATGGCTGCGAAACGCTGACAAGCCCGTCTGGTATTCAATCGGTTCGCAGTTGATGTTGCAGACCAGCACGATACTCTTGATGCCCGTCTGGATGCTCGGCCTCTCGTTGCTCTATGTTGACGAGCGCGTGCGGCGCGAGGGCTACGACATAGAGTTGATGGCCGCGCGACTCCTCGGCGACATGCCTGTGCTGCCCGCCGGAAGACTCTCGCCGCTCGCGCCCGCCATCGTTGCGACTGAAACGACGCGCGGCAACGAGCGCGACAAAAAATCGTCACGCGTCTCAATGCTCGGACTCGACTAGAGACGACGACGCCGCATTGCGAAACACAAGGCGACGCGGCTTTGCCGAAAGCCAATGCCCGCGACGTGCCCGACCGTACATGAAATTCTTCTTTCTCGACATGCACCTCCTCTGCCAACACCGTCGCCACGTTACCGTCGCCGTCGCACGATTCGTTGTCGCTGCGTTGCTCGTCGTCGCGTGCGCCACAGCGTCGCCGACGGCAGCAGAAGAAGCATCGAACGTCTCGACACTCGCCGCTTACCGCGAGCGCGTGCATAAGGCGACGTTGGCGCTCGATGCGCTCGCCGCCCCCGATGAAGATACGAGCGTGGAGCAGCAGACGGAGACGGCGACCGGAGTGATTCGACAGGTGCGCTCGATGCTGCCGCCACGCGAACGGGTTGAATGGAACGGCGCATCGCTCGACGTTAATAATTCATGGCTTCACGCCGCACTTGACACATACGAACGAACGAACGCCACAGCCGTCGGGTCGCGCCGCGCGTCGCTCGCACGCACGACGGAACGCCTGCGCGCTCTGGACGAACGCCTCGCCGCGATGGACGCTGCGACGGCGGCGAATTCTCCCGCGAGAGATAAACGCGCGGACAAAGAACGGCTCGAAGCGATTTTACGCCGTCCCGAATTTGCGCCCGCGCAACCAAAAAACAAGAGCGCGCTCTCGCGCTTCTTCGACCAACTCCGCGACTGGTTAGACAAACTCATTCCTGAACAAAAACAGATTCAGCCCGGCGCGAGTCCGCGCCTGTCAACCGGAGCGCAAATTTTCATCTACTTGCTCGCGCTCGCCATCCTCGTCTTCGTGATTGGGAAGTATGCGCGCCCTTTCTTTAGTCGTGGCGGATTGAGGAGCGTCAAAGTGCGTCGCGAGTCGCGCGTCGTCCTCGGCGTCCGTCTCGAAGCCGACCAGACGCCCGCCGACCTCCTCGCCGACGCCGAACAACTCGCACGTCGCGGCGATGTGCGGGGCGCGATTCGCAAGGCTTACGTCGCGCTGCTCTGCGAACTCGGCGAACGCAAAATCCTGCGTCTCGCACAGCACAAAACCAACCGCGACTACCTCCACACGCTGCGGCACGAACAGGCGTCGCTCTACAGCGAAGTGCAACCGCTCACCATGAATTTTGAACGACACTGGTACGGCTACGAAGACGCCACCGACGCCGACTGGACGGATTTTCGCACGCGCTGCCGACAAGTTTTAGCTAAGGGATGAGGGCGGAGGGATGAGAGTTAAGTGATGGGTGACGAGTAATGAGTTAAAAAACTCGTCTTTGATTCATCATTCATCACCTATCACTTAACTCTCATCATTCATCAGTTTTTTTCAATGAGAGAACGGCTGACCATTTTTCTGACAATCGCGTTGGTGTTGACGTTGCTCGTCGCGCTCAACGCCGCGTCGTACGTGCGCGTCGAGCAGCCGCGCGATTCGGAGTTTAATCCCGACCGCTCGACGACCAACGTTGGCGCGACAGGCACGCGCGCCTTCTATGAATTTCTGCATGAATCCGGCCACAAGGTTGTGCGTTGGCGCGAGTCTCTGTTGGCGCTCTTGAAGGAGGATGGAGCGCGGCCTGCGACGTTTGTCGTGATTGGCAAAGTGCGTCGTGAATTCGAGAGGGAGGAGGCGCGTGGTCTCTTGCGTTGGGTGCGGGATGGCGGTCGTCTCGTCCTCATCGACCGCGTGCCGGACACGATTCTACTCCCGACCTCCGGCCACTGGCGTGTCGCCTCGGAGATTTTTGAATTTCCAGACCCGACGGTTCATCCAGATGATGTTGAATCAATGACGCACGGCGTCAAGCCGCTCGCGCCCGCACAACCCGCGTCGCTCATGCGCGACGTACAAGAGGTCATGCGCTCGCGTTTCGCCAGTCGCCTCCATCTCTACACGGTTGACGAAAGACCGACCCTACCCGCGAGCGGAGAAGAAGACGACGACGACATGCCGCCGCCCGTCGCACCGGATGAGACGCCGCCGCCGAGCGTGGGCATCGTCCTGGACGATTCCGTTGAACGCCCGACGGAATCGTCGCCCGCGCCCGTCGAGTATCTGCCGGATGGACGCGAGGGCAACGGCGCGTTGTTGGTTGATTACGCCTACGGACGAGGCCGCATCATCATCCTCAGCGACCCGTTCATCGTCTCGAACACGGGGCTTCGTCTCGCCGACAATCTGCAACTCGCCACCAATCTCGTCGCAGACGTGACGGGCGAGCAAAGCATCATCGCCTTCGACGAGTATCATCAGGGACGCGGCATGACGCAGAATCCGACGTTCGCATATTTTCGCGGCACGCCCGCGCTCGCCATCGCCGCGCAACTCGGTCTGCTGCTGCTCGCCTTCGTCTGGACGCGTAGCCGACGCTTCGCGCGCCCTCTGCCAGCGCCGCACGTTGACCGTCGCTCCAATCTTGAATTCGTCGCGTCGATGGCCGAACTGCAACAACGCGCACGCGCCTACGACCTCGCCATCGAGAACATCTACGGTCGCACGCGCCGCGCGCTCGCACGCTATGCCGGAGTGGCGGCCACGGCGCGCAGCAATGAGATTGCCCAACGCGTCGCCGCGCGTTCGGGTCGAGACATGAGCGAACTCGAAGCCTTGCTCGGCGAGTGCGAAGACGCCATCGCGGGCGCTCCCATCTCCGCACGTCGCACACTTGAAATCATCGCACGCCTGCGCGAACTCGAAGGCGAACTCGGCATCCGCATGCGCTCACGCGAAATACGACAGGCACGCGCCCTCTGACCGATATGAGTAATCAAGACGACATCTATCTGATTGAACTGACCGCCGAATGGCGACGCGAATTCGTGTCGATGGCGGAGGAGCATCGCGCCGCAGGCGACGACATTTACCGCGACGCCATCGAAGATTTTGACGCGTACTTGCGTCTTCTCAAAAATTCCGCGCTCGGCATCAACCGTCCACCGGGTCGCGTGCCAGCCGAAACCTTCTGTCTCGCCCGCGACCGACGCATTCTCGGTCGCAGCAGCCTGCGCCACTATCTAACGCCCGATTTGGAACACGAAGGCGGACACATCGGCTACAGCATTCGTCCCTCCGAAAGACGCAAGGGTTATGGCACGCTCATCCTCACGCTGACGTTGGAGAAGGCGCGCGAGCGTGGATTGAAGCGCGTGCTCCTGACCTGCGATACTGACAACGTTGGCTCCGCACGCATTATCGAAAAGAACGGCGGCGTCCTCGCCGGAAGCGGAATTTCACACCGCTCCGGCAAACCGATTTCCCAATACTGGATTGAGCTAACGAACAGCGGCGACGCATAACCGCATCGACTCGCCCGACGACGTGTGGCGACGCCGAACCCTATCGCCCGAAACGACGTCGTTCAATGAGCGTGGCTTTCATCAAATATCTTTCGAGGGACGACAATCCATATTGAGTACGCTGGAACTCATCGTGCTCTGCGTGCTCTTTTTTCTGACTAGCATCATCGGCGTGGTCACGGGCAGCAACTCGCTTATCACCGTGCCCGCGATGTTTCTCTTCGGCATCGACGCACGCGTCGCCGTGGCGACCAACATGTTCGGCCTCACCTTTATGAGCGTCGGCGGCGCGTTGCCATTCGTCGGCAAAGGCACTTTTGACCGCAGACGGCTCCCCGCGCTCGTCGCTCTCACGCTCGTCGGTTCCATCGCGGGCGCGTTGCTGGTGCTCGTCGTATCTTCACGCGCGATGCCGCTTTTCATCTCCGTCTCGATGCTCGCGGTGGCGCTTTTTACAGTGGCGACGCGCCGCGACGCCGGAGTCCACATCGAACCGTCTGCGCCGACGCGCGCGGCGGAATGGACGGCTTTCGGCGCGACGTTTGTGCTCGGCATCTACGGCGGGTTTTTCAGTGGCGGATACGTTACACTGCTGACCGCCGCCTTCGTCGCGCTGTTTCGCATGAAGTTCGTCGAAGCCGTGGCGACCACCAAAATCGTCAACGTCTTTTCCTCGCTCGTCGCCACGCTCGTCTTCATGTGGTACGGGCTGGTCGATTACAGGCTCGGCGTGGTTTTGGCCGTCGTCATGTTCGCGGGCGGATTCGTCGGCGCACGCGTCGCGCTTCGACTCAACGACGTGTGGCTCCGCCGCATCTTTCTCACGACCGTCATCGCGCTCGCGCTCAAAATCTTGCTCTACGATTTTTTATGGAAAGGAATGTTGAAGGGATGAGGGCGGAGGGATGAGTTAAAAACCTGTCTTTTAGCTTATCCCTCATCCCTCCGCTCTCGTCCCTTGTTAAACTTGATGCAGCACGTTCCCGCCACCGTCGAGCATATTTTGACGGAACTTCGCAAAGTAGTCGTCGGTCAGGACGCGGTTATCGAGCAGGTCTTGGTCGCGCTGCTGGCTGAAGGCCACGCGTTGATTGAAGGCGTGCCGGGCACGGCCAAGACGCTTCTCGTCAAGACGCTGGCGCGCATCATCGGCGCGGAGTTCGGTCGTATCCAGTTCACACCCGACTTGATGCCGTCCGACATCACTGGCACAAACGTCTTCAACGTCGCCACTTCCGCCTTCTCTCTGCGTCGCGGCGCAATCTTCACAGACATCCTGCTCGCAGACGAAATCAACCGCACGCCGCCCAAGACGCAAGCCGCGCTCCTCGAAGCGATGGAAGAAAGACAGGTGACGATTGACGGCGAACTCCACGCGCTCTCGCCGCTTTTCACCGTGCTCGCCACGGAAAATCCGATTGAATACGAAGGCACATACCCTCTGCCCGAAGCGCAACTTGACAGGTTTCTGTTAAAGATAATCATCGACTATCCCACGGGCGAGGAGGAGAGCCGCATCGTCGCCAACTGGGACGAAGGCTTCAACGCACGTCGCCTCGACCAAATCGACATTCACCCGCTCCCGCAGCCCGACGCCGTTTCGCAATCGCGCGCCGAAATCCGTCGCTCACGCATGGAGCCGGGCGTCAGAGCCTACGTCGTCGATATTGTGCGGCGCACGCGCGAGCATCCGTCCGTGTCTTATGGCGCAAGCCCGCGCGCATCGGTCGCGTTACTACTCTCGGCCAAAGCTCTCGCCGCGATGCGCGGTCGCGCCTTCGCTACGCCCGACGACGTGCGCGACATCGCGCGTCCCGTCCTTCGGCATCGGCTGCGCCTCCGCGCCGAAGCCGAACTCGAAGGCGCGACACACGACGCAGTCATCACAGACATTCTCAACACCGTCGAAGTACCGAGATAGAGGTCAGAGGTCGGAGGCTAGAGGTCAGTGAAAAACTGATGTCTGATGTTTAATTTCGCCTCTCACCTTTATCGTCCGAAACCGTCTTCTACTGACCTCTGACCTCCGACCTCTGTCTTTATGCCTTTCGTCTTCACCAAACTTTTCTACGCGTTGCTGGCGCTCGGACTTGTGCCGTTGTCGCTATCATGGGCGCGTCCGGGGTTGCGTTGGGTGGCGTTGGCATACGATGTGGCGTTGGTGTTGGCGGCGTTGGTGGATGCGCGCATCAGTCGTTTGCCTGCGGGCGTGGAAATCCGGCGCGAACTCGTCGGGCGTTTTCAGATTGGCGCGGAGACGGAGGTGCGCGTCCACGTCCTGAATCACACGCAGCACGATTTGACACTCCGCATCAAGGACGAGCATCCGCCGGAGATGCTGCTCTTGAGCGAACGCGAGGCGCGCGTGCGCCTTGAAGCGCAGACCGCCGCCGTGCTCGCCTATACGCTCAAGCCGCCGCGTCGAGGTCGTTTTGAGTTCGGGCAGATTGCGGTGCGTTATGTTTCGCGTCTCGGTCTGGTGTGGCGTGAAACGCGTGTGAGCGCGTCGGGAGCGGTCAAGGTGTATCCGAACATACGTCGTGCGCGCGAGGCTGATTTGAAGGCGCTCGGCGCGCGTTCACTCGTCGCGTCGCAACGTCGCACGTCCTGGCGCGGCGAGGGACGCGATTTTGAATCGCTGCGCGAGTATGTGCCGGGCGACGAGTTGCGGCACATTTCTTGGAGCGCGACGGCGCGACGCGGCAAGATGACGACGCGCCAGTATCAGATAGAACGCGACCAGACCATCCTCATCGCGCTCGACGCCGGACGACTCATGACCGCACGCATCGAAGGCGAGACGAAATTCGATGCCGCGATTCACGCCGCGCTCGCTTTGATGGCTTCGGCGGCGCGCGGCGGCGACATGGCGGGAATGGCGGTCTTCGGTCGGCGCATCAACGCCTACGTCCCGCCCTCGAAGGGGCGCGAGCAGACCGAACTCGTCCTCGAAGCTCTCTACGCGGTCGAACCCGAAATGATTGAGCCGTCGTATGCACGCGCCTTCGAGTTTGTCGCCGCCAACTGCAAACGCCGCGCGCTCGTCGTCATTCTCACAGACCTCGTAGACGAAGAAGGCTCACGCGAACTGCTCACCTCGCTCCGCCTACTTCGCCCGCGACACCTGCCGCTCGTCGTGACCATCGGCGACCGCGACCTCCGCGCCGCCGTCGAGAACACGCCCGCCACCTTGCGCGACCTCTTCACCCAATCCGTCGCCGAAGAAATCATGCTCCAACGCGAAGCCGCGCTCCGCCATGTCGAAGCACAAGGTGGCCTCGCCCTCGACGTGACCGCCGCCGCCCTCGCGCCCACGCTGCTCGAAACGTACCTCCGCGTCAAAGAACGCGGCCTGTTGTGACTCAAGCAAATTTCACAGGATAGACAGGACAAAGACGTGCAGGATGGACAGGGTAGAGAGAAAGGATGAGTGCAGAGTGCGGAAGGATGAATAGAAAACCTTTTGTTCGTCTCTTTTCATTCTTCACTCATTCTTCATCCTGTTTATCCTGCAAGCTTTTATCCTGTCTATCCTGTTGAATGTTCTGTTGAATTTGACTCGCGTCCGGCGAGCAGAAGATAAGCGTAGAGCGTGATGAAGGTGACGGCGGCGATGGAGAACTTGAAGGCCGGATTGATAGGAGCGGGCGAGATGAAGCCTTCGATGATGCCCGCAATGACGAGGATGGGGATGCAACCGACGACGAGTTGGATGGCTTCATGGCCGCGTAGGCGGAGGGCGTCGAAGCGCGAGAGGTCGCCGGGGAATAGAACGGCGCTGCCGAAAAGCATTCCGGCTCCGCCCGCGATAAAGATGGCGGAGAGTTCGAGGACTCCGTGGCCGGACATGAAGGTGACGAGTTCGTTGCCGAATCCGGCGCGGTAGGTGAGCGAGAGAACTGCGCCGATGTGCCCGCCGAAGCGTGCCATCTCGTAGAGCGTGCCGAAGCCGCCGAGCGCACCGAGCGCAAAGGCGCGAAACATCACCCAGATGTTATTCGACATGATGAAGCCCGCGCCCACCTGATTCGCCTCGTTCAGACTCTCCCACCAACGCACGCGCGCGTTGACCGCGAACTCGCGGAAGAATGGGTCGATGCCCGCGAGTTCCGAAAATTCGGGGTCGCGCCACGTCCCGACGAAACTGAGCAGAGTGAAGACGAAGAAGACCGCAAAGGCCGTCGCCGTGTAGCGCCACGTCCGTCGAAACGTCTGCGGAAAATCCTTCAGGAAGAATTGACTGACGCGCCGCCCACCTTCCAACGCTTCGGCGCGATAGATGCGACCGTGCGCGCGTATGACGAGGCTGTTGAGATAGTTGATGAGGCGTGGGTCGCGCGATTCGGCGCGTGCAATCGCCAAATCGGAAGCGGTGCGCCGATAGATGCGTCCGAGTTCTTTGACCTCTTCGCGGTGAAGGCGGCGCAGGTGCGTGCGGTCGAGCGTCTCCAACAAATGTTCGAGACGCTGCCATGCATTCTTGCCTTCGTGTATGAATCGGTCGGACGCCACGTTTCCAGTTTAAGATATTTTTATTTGACAATCGACCATACGCAGAACAACATACGCAACGGTCTCGTTCAACTTCTCCGCCGTCGGACGCACTTCTGTCCCTGAATCAACGCCGATGCCGAACGCCGCCGACAAGAAAATCGACGCGCCCGAAGAACAACTCCGGCGCGGCCTCGGCTTGCTCGATGCGACGATGATTGTCGTCGGTTCGATGATTGGTTCGGGCATTTTTATCACGTCGGCGGAATCGGCGCGGCTGGTCGGCGCGCCGGGTTGGTTGATGTTGGCGTGGGCGTTGGCGGGAGTGCTGACGCTGACGGGCGCGCTCTGTTGCGCCGAACTCGCGGCGATGATGCCGCGCGCGGGCGGGCAGTATGTCTTCTTGCGCGAGGCTTACAATCCGGCGGTCGGGTTTTTGTTCGGCTGGTCGCTTTTCATCGTGATTCAGACAGGCACGATTGCGGCGGTCGCCATCGCTTTCGCCAACTTCACGGGCGTCCTCGTCCCAGCCGTTTCTGCGACGAACTTCATCGTCGCGCCCGTGCATCTGCCGGGCGGTCGCTACGCCGTCAGCCTCTCGACGCAGCAACTCGTCGCCGTCGTCATGATTCTGTTTTTGACCGCGACGAACACGCGCGGCCTCCAAACCGGCAAACTCATTCAGAACACTTTTACCTTTACCAAGACGGCGGCGCTCGTCGGTCTCGTCGCGGTCGGCCTCACGCTCGGCTGGCAAGTCGGACTGCAAAACGGCGCAGCCGCGTTCACCTCCGCGTGGTGGAACTCATGGGCGAACGGTTGGAACTCGCAGGCCGTGCAACCCGCCGACGGTTCGGGTTGGAGAATCATCGAAGGATTGGCGCTCGTCATGATTCTGGGACGCGCGATGGTGGGGCCGTTGTTCGCGCAATCGGCGTGGAACAACGTGACGTTTACGGGCAGCGAAATCCGCGACCCCGGACGAAATCTACCCCGCGCGCTGCTCATCGGCTGCGCGGTCGTCGTGTTGCTCTACCTGCTCGCCAACCTCGCTTACGTCGTGACGCTGCCGCTTGAAGGCGTTCAGAACGCGCCGCAGAACCGCGTCGCCACTGCCGCGATGCAGGCCATCTTCGGCACGCCCGGCACGATTCTGATGGCCGTCGCCATTATGATTTCGACCTTCGGCTGCAACAACGGCCTCATCCTCGCCGGAGCACGCGTCTACTACGCGATGGCGCGCGACCGTCTCTTCTTCGAGCGCGTCTCGCAGGTCAATGCGCGTCATGTGCCAGCCGTCGCGCTCGTCGCGCAAGGCGTCTGGGCGTCGCTTCTGACACTGCCGCGCACCGTCACGACCGACCCGCGCACGGGCGCGAACGTTTACGGCAACGTTTACACGCAACTGCTCGAATACATCATCTCCGCCGATTTAGTCTTTTACGCATTGATGGTCGCCAGCGTCATCATTCTGCGTCGCAAAGCGCCCCGCGCCCCGCGTCCATACCGCGCCTACGGCTACCCCTTCGTGCCATTGGTATACATCACGCTCGCCCTCCTGCTCGTCCTCGACCTCGCCTACCTCGCGCCGCAGACCTCCGGCATCGGCTATCTGCTCGTCCTCACAGGCATCCCCGTCTACTTCATCTGGCGCAGACGTGCGACGCTCGAAACGGCGTTGCCCGACGCACAGAGCGCAAGCGTACACGAAGGCGTCGAGCGTTGACGCCGTGCAGTCCGAAATCCGCAATCCGAAATCCGCAATTCATTTGACCCACTCGTCGGCCACCTGCGTTTCGACTTTGACAGGCACTTTCTTGACATACTCTTCGCCCGCCGCGCACATCGCATCTTCCACCGTCTTCGACATGGCCTCCGCATCAGCAGCATCGGCTTCAACCACAATCTCATCGTGAATCACGTTGACGATGCGCGCCGTCGTCTCGCGGAGTCGGTCGTGCAGCAGACGCAGCGCGCGTTTGATGATGTCGGCTGAACTGCCTTGAATCGGCGAGTTTTTGCCGTTGCGTTGGGCGAGCGAAGCGGCCTGTTTGTCTTGCGGGTCGAAGTTGAAACGCGCGAGACGACCCGCGACGGTGCGCGGCGCGGTACGTTCGCGTACAGCCTGTTGCGCGGCGGCGCGCAGCCATGCGTCGAGCGCGCGATAGGTGGCGAAGTAGCGTCGCAGAATGTCTTCGGCTTCGGTCTGCGAGAGTCCCGTCATGGTCGAGAAACGCTGCGCGCCGATGCCGTAGACGACGCCGAAATTCAGACGCTTAGCAAAATCGCGTTGCTCTCTCGTCACGGCTTCGAGCGGCGTGTTAAAGACCTGCGCGGCGGCGACGCGATGGAGGTCTGCGCCGGATTGGAAGGCGTCGATGAACCCCTGATCGCCCGTGTAGTCCGCAAGGATACGGAGTTCGATTTGGGAATAATCCGCGATGATGAGCTTGCGCCCCTCCGGCGCGCGGAAGCAACGTCGATACTCAACCGCGTGCGGCACCTGTTGGATGTTCGGATTGGTGCAGGCCATTCTGCCGGTTGGTGCGCCGATTTGGTGGAAACTGGCGTGGATGCGTTGGGTCTGTTCGTTGATTTCTTTGAGGATGTTTTCGCCGTAGCTAGTGAGGGCTTTCTGGACGGTGCGGTAGTCGAGGAGTTTCGCAACGATGGGGTATTCGAGGGCGAGGGGTTGGAGTTTCCAGTTGCGCGTCGAATCAGGGACGGGGACGCCGAGGCGCTTGAGGGCTTTAGTGAGTTGGACGTGAGAGTCGATGTTGATTTCGGTGCGTGTTGGGCCGCCGAACATGGAGAGTTGCGCGGCTTCTTCGGAGAGTTCGTGCTGAAGTTCTTCTGCGAGTTTGGCGCGTTTCTTTTCGACGATGGAGAGTTGTTCGCGCCAGCGTTCGCGGTCGAGGAAGATGCCCGTGAGTTCGATTTGAGCGACGGGGACGACGCAATCGAATTCGAGTTTGGCGACATCCTTGAGACGGTCTGCCATCAGACGCTTGACGAGTTCGTCGCGCAAGGGAAGCATCAATGCCGCATCGCGCGCCGCATATTCGAGTTGGCCTTCGGATAACTCGCCGCTCCAATCGCTAATCTGCAACGTCTTATCGACCGTCTCGTTCAGATAACGCGCGGCCACCTTGTCGAGACCGTGACGGTCTTCCGCGTCGCCCGCCGAGACGAGTTGGCTCGCCAAGAGCGTGTCGAACAGTCCGCCCAATTCGACGCCGAGAAAATGCTTCGTCCACTTGGCATCGAACTTGGCATTGTGTGCGACCTTGACGGGACGCGGCGCAGCCAGCAGCCGACGGAGCGGTTCGAGCGATTCAACTTCAGACGCCGCTTCGCGCCCGTCGGCGAAACGCTTGAGGTCAAAGAGATAGACGAAGCCTTCGGGCGTGGAGAGTTGGATGAGACGCATCTCACCCGCGTAGGGGTCGAGCGAAGTTGTTTCGGAATCGAAGCCGATGGCGGCGTGTTGCTCTAAATCTTCGACAGCCGCGCGGAGTTCGTCGGCGTCCATGATGAGGCGATAGTTGAATTCTGGCATGTGTCTCTTTCGTGTTTAGAGATTGATTCATCGAATCATTGACTCATTAACTCATTGACTGTGTGATTTAATCGGAAAATGAATCAATGAGCCGATGAGTCAATGAGCCAATGCTTTGTCGGTTCGCACGGTGGTGATGAGCAGCAACGCGGCGAGCGCGCCGATACTCGCGCTAAAGAGAAAGGCGGTCTGTGCGCCGCGCCAGTCCCAGAGCACGCCGAGCAGCAGCGACGCCGGAAGCACCATGATACCGAACGCGAGATTATACAACCCGTAGGCCGTGCCGCGCTGTTCGGGGCGAACGAGGTCTGCGACGAGTGCCTTCTCCGCGCCTTCGACCAGACCGAAGTAGACGCCATAGAGCAGAAACAGTCCCCAAGCTTCACCGACCGACGAAACAAAAGCGAAGCCGCCATAAACCAACGCGTAGAGCATCCAACCGGAAGCGATGAGACGTTTGCGCCCCAAGCGGTCGGAGAGGTCGCCGCCGACGAGCGAACTCAAAACTTTGCTGGCATGAAGCGCCGCCCACAGCAAGGGAATCGTCGCCACCGAGACTCCGGCCTCGCGTGCGCGCAAAAGCAGTAGCGTGTCAGACGAGTTGGAGAGCGTAAAGAGCGCGAGGATGGCGAGGAAGCGTTTGAAGTTTGAATCGAAGCCGCGTAGCGAAAGACGCGGCGGCACGGTCAACTCCGTACGCATTTCGCGCCGCGTTTCGCGCACGAAGAAGGCGGCGACGAGCACCGCCAGCAGAGCCGGAACCGACGCGAGCAGGAAGACGATGCGATAGTCTTGAAGCGTCGGCGCGTTGCGGTTGGCGGCGATGAAGGCGAGGATGCCGAAGCCGAGCAATGGCCCGACGACCGCGCCCGTGTGATCCATCGCGCGATGAAAACCAAAGGCCAAGCCGCGCGTTTCGGGCGCGGCGGCGTCGGCAATCATGGCATCGCGCGGCGAACTGCGAATGCCCTTACCGACCCTATCCGTCACGCGCATCGCCAGCACTTGATGCCAAGTCGTCGCCAGTGCGAGCAGAGGTCGCATAATGCTCGCCAGCGCGTAACCGAAAACCACCAGACCTTTACGCTGCCCGCGTCGGTCGCTCCAATATCCGGCGAAGAGTTTGAGTAGACTTGAGACGGTTTCCGCCGCACCTTCAATGCCGCCAATGACGGCGCGCGATGCGCCGAGCGACGCGAGAAAGAGCGGCAGGAGCGGGTAGATGATTTCGCTGGAAGCGTCGTTGAGGAGACTGACGATGCTGATGGCGACGACGTTCGAGGGCAGACGGCGATAACGTCGCCAGATGCCGCCGCCCGTGTCGTTGCGGGGCGCGCTCTCGTCCAGTTTCGCGGCGACAACTCCGTCCACAGCAACAGTGTCGCGCGCGTCGGTATCTGTATCTCCCATGCCGGAAGCGTTCAGCGTGTACGCGCGGGGCGCGTCGGTGTCGGTCGCGTGTTCGATGCGGGAGTCGCGGAGCCGCCGCCGGGCGCGTACCACCACCACGTGAGCGAACCGCCGAGCAGGAGGAGAATGAGCAGACCGAAAAGGACGAGTTTGATGAACAGCCCCACCGCTCGCTTGACGAGAAACAGGATGATGCCGAGCGCCAAAACCGCGACGACTGTGATAATAGCGATGCTCATAAAGCAGAATTCAGGAGTCAGAATTCAGAAGCCAGAATGAAGAACTCTGAAAAGATGACTATGCACATTTTGGGAATGAAGTAGAAGTCCGAAAAGCTTTCATTCTGGCTTCTGGCTTCTGGCTTCCGGCTTCTGTTTCGCGTAGCTCGCGCGGACGACCGTTTTGATGTTGCCGCGCACGTTGAAGTCGCCTTCGATTTCGACGCGCAGAGGGTCGCAGGCCGCGACGAAATCTTCGAGGATGAGGTTGATGACGTGTTCATGGAAAATTTTTATCTGCCGGAACGAATTGATGTACATCTTCAAACTCTTGAGTTCGATGCAACGCTCGTTGGGGACGTATTCGATGCGAAGCGTGGCGAAATCCGGGAAGTCGGAAAAGGGGCAGACGGCAGTGAATTCCGGTAGTTCAAACGAGATGCGTATTTCGCGCCCGGCGTATTCGTAGGGAAAAGTGTCGAGCGGATAGAGATTCATCTCGCCGCGCGGCGTGGGGCAAATTTCCAAGCCCTGCTGGTTGGCGGACGGCACGGCGGCGGCTTCTGTTACAGACATTCTTGAATAACTCCTTCGATACGGAAAGAGGAATCTTACCGGAAGCAAAGCGGAAAAGTAAAAAGGCAAACGCGCGCGAAGGGCGAAAGGCAAAGGGTACAAGTCAAAAGCCGAAAGTGAAAACGACGGACGGCGAAAGTGAAAACGGCGGCGCAGGAGATGCGACCGCCGTTGTTTTGTTGGATTTGAGTGTCGCGGCGAAAACCGATTGCGTCGCACTCAAAACGACGCGAAACGCACGGAGCGTTTACATGTTCATGTTTGAGTTGCCGCCGGACGAGTTGCTGTTCGAGTTGTTGTGAGTGCCTTTCATGCGATTCGCCATGTCGCGTCCCATCGTGAGATGCATGCGGACGACGGGCAGAGTTTTGGCGGCAAACGCTTTGGTGTCGCCGTCTCTGCCGCGCGTTGATTCGCGCATGAAAAGCTTCTCCATCTTCTCATGTGCCTTGACGCCCATCTCCCTGATGTACATGCGGTCGAACTCCATGCCGGACATGCCTTGCATTCTGGCTATCATCGCCGTGTGTTTGGCGTCCAACGTCGCGGGCAGGATGACGCCTTTGGCGGAAGCCAACTGTTTGAGTTCGTCGCCCGCGCGTGTGTGGTCGTCAATCATTTGCTGCGCGTACTGCTTGACCGAATCCATCGAAGACTTCTGCACGGCCACGCGCGCCGCTTCGACTTCTGCCATGCCGCCCATCGCCGCTTCCATCATGAACTTCCGGTCGTCGGAAGACAGCATCATGCTGCCGCCGCCCATGTTGGAGTTTCGATTCATGTTGGAGTTCTGGCTCATGTTGGAATTCATGCTGGTGCTTGAATTCGTGTTTTGAGCGTGGCGTGTGGCGTTGGCCGAAAGGCTCAGTGTGAGAATTGAGATTGCTGCCGCCGCTGTGAGTACGACGGCGATGCCCATTGTTCGTTTCATATCGGTTCCCCTTGTCTCCCTCTGTTTGTTGGTTTGTTGATGAAGGGACGCGTGTGCGGCGGCGCGCGTCCCTCCGAAGTTGTTGTGTGAAAGTTAAGCGTTTGCGCCGCCGTTCGTGTCGGTGGCTCTTTCGAGCGAGCGAACGCGGTCGTGCGCCTCTCTGACCTGTGCGAACTGACGTTCGACGATTGTCCGCACATCATTGGGCAAGTCGCCGTCGAGTGCTTCCCTGTAGTTGCTCACCGCCGCATCTTCGCCGCGCTCGCACTCTGCGATAACGGCGTTTTCGTCGTTGCCCGTGACGGCGGCCTTGATGTCAATCCAGCCGCGATGCAGCGACGCGGCGACGCTGCCCGTCTGCGTCGGGTCGCCGCCGAGACGTCGTACCTCGGATTGCAATTCACCAGCAAACTGCGCTCGCTGCTGCGCGTACTGGTGAAAGAGCGTTTTCAGGTCGCTGCGTTTGACGCCGCCCGCCGCCGTCTGGAAGCCGTTCTGTCCATCCTTGCAGGTCTCAATCAAGTTGTTGAGCGTCGAAATCACATCGTCGTTGTCAGCCATTGTCTTGTTCCTCCATCTTCAAGTACGAGTGAAAGAGAGCGGTCGGTTTTTAACGAGGGACAGACCGCTGCGGTCGAAACTGTCAGCCACGCGCTCCCGCTTTCAACCACCCATCATCGACGGATTACCGCCGCTAGTGCCCGCCGCCCCGCGCCCGATGGCGAAAATCTTGATGAGTATGAGTCCGGCGATGAAGCCGCCGATGTGCGCCGCGTAGGCCACGCCGCCCGCCTGCGAACTGTTGCCGAGCATGCCGAGGCCGCTGATGAGTTGAAACAGGAACCAGACGCCGATGGCGACCCACGCCGGAACGGTCGTGAATATTCCGCGCAGCACGATGGCATTCACGCGTCGTTTCGGATGCAAGACGAGATAACCCGCGAGTACACCCGAAATCGCGCCCGACGCGCCGAGACTCGGAATGAGCGAGCCGGTGTTGGTCAGGACGTGTGCGAGCGATGCGAGGATGCCGCAGACGAGATAGAAAGCGAGATAACGAAAATGTCCGAGACGGTCCTCAAGGTTGTCGCCGAAAATCCAGAGGTAGAGCATGTTGCCGAAGAGGTGCGCGAGGCCGCCGTGCATAAACATCGAAGTCAGCAGCGTCAGGTAGACGGAGAACGGCGTCGGTTCAAGATTGATGCGCCCGACGGGGTCGCCGCTTATCGGGTCTTGCACGATGACGGGACGGTCGATGTCCTCGCCGCTCATAATCTCGACGGGCACGGTCGCGTAGGCATACGTGAACTTGTCGTTGGAACCCAGTCCTTGCAGAAAGACGAAGACGAGAATGTTAATCGTCAACAGAATGTAGTTGACGTATGGCGTGATGGTGCGATCGGAATTATCGTCGCTGATAGGGAATATCATCGGTTTGCCTCTTCAGGAGTTGCCTCTTCAGGAATAGCGTCCGGCGTGCGCGCGGGCGGTGGTCGGGAATTCAAACTCCGTCGATTCTTGAGCGTTAACCGAAAACTCAACGCATCTTTCGTTCCGTACCGAAGCACCGGACGCACACGCCGACCTAAACACACCTTTTCCAAGCAAAAACGCTCTCCGTTTCTCTTTTTAGCGTGGAAGTTTGGAGAGAGTTTTGCAGAATTGTTCTCGTACACTCGCCGCCTCGCCGCACGTTTTCATTCCGCCACTCAATTCACAGGATAGAGTTGTTATCCTGTCTATCATGCCTGCTTTTCATCCTGTCTATCCTGTTGTGGATTGCTTGTCGGATTAACGCTCGATGATGTCCTGACTCGTCGGCGCGGCGGGGACGATTCCGGCGGCGGCGAGCGCGGGCGTGTGCGGTCTGAGAAGTTCATAGCCTTCGCTGCGTGCGACGTAGGTTGCTGCGGTGATGTCGCCCGCGACGTTGAGCGTCGTACGGCACATGTCGAGGATGCGGTCAACGCCGAGGATGATGGCGATGAGCGCGGGCGGAATGTTGTAGCTGGCGAGCATGACGATGATGAAGGGAATCGACCCCGAAGGCACACCCGCCGTGCCGATGCCGCCGAGGATGGCGAAATAGGCGATGCCGAGTTGCTGCCCGATGGTGAGGTCGATTCCGGCGAGTTGCGCGAGGAAGATAACGGTGACGCCTTCGTACAACGCCGTGCCGTTCTGATTCGCCGTCGCGCCGACGGTCAAGACGAAACTGTTTATCTCGCGCGGCACTCCCAGGTTCTCTTCCGAGACGCGGAGCGCGGTTGGGAGCGTCGCGTTCGATGAAGAAGTGGAGAAGGCCGTGAGCATTACGGTCTTGATGCGGCGGAAGAATTCGAGCGGCGCGATGCGCGAGAGGAAGTAGACCGACAGAGAATAGACGCCGAACATGTGTAGAGCGAGTCCGCCGAGCACGGTCAGGACGAACCACGCGAGCGCGCCGAGAAGGTCGAGACCGAAACGCGCCGTGTTGTTGAAAAGCAGGCACGCGACGGCAAACGGCGCGACCTTCATGATGATGTCGATAATCTTGGCAGAGATTTCAAAGAGTGCTTGCAGGCCGCGCAGGAGCGGGGCGGAGACTTCGGTCGAGACGAGCGTCGCGGCGACGCCGAGCAGGACGGCGAAAAACATCAGGTGGAGCATGTTGGGCGTCTCGCTCGCCACCGCCGCGACCGGATTAGACGGCACGATGGTCTTGACGACCTGCATCAAAGCCGAATCGGTGGTGCCCGTCTTCGTCGCATCAGCGACGCGCTTGGTCGCGTCGGTGCCGTAACGCGCTTGGAGTCCCTGCGCTGTCGCGGCGTCGATGCGTTCGCCCGGTCGAATCGTGTTCGCCATCGTCAGACCGATGACGACCGAGATGGCCGAGATAACGAACGTGTAGATGAACGACTTCAAGCCGACGCGACCGAGTTTGCGTATGTCGCCGATGCCTGCGACGCCGACGACGAGCGATGAAAAGACGAGCGGCACGACAATCATCAACAGTAGCCGGAGAAAGAGTTGGCCGATTGGCTCCGTGATGTTGGAGATGAACCACACGACGCGCGGGTCTTCGCCGCCGAGCAACTGATTGACCGCGACTCCCGCCACGACGCCAAACACCAATCCAATCAGGATACGCGTATGCAGCGGCATGCCCTTCGGTCGGTCGGGCGTCGAGTCCTTCAGGTCGGTCGTCTCCTCGCGCTCGTAAGCATCCGCCCGCAACATCGGCTTCGACACATCCCTCTTCTCTTCGTCAGCCATTTCTCATCCTCGATTAGATTGCGGAGTTCGGAACGCGGATTACGGATTAATAGACAAACTGCTTCTTATCAATCCGCAATCCACAATCCGCAATGGTTCACGTTCCCCATTTCAACTTGCCGCGCAAGACCTCGAAATAGTTTCGGTTCGGAGGTTGCAGCAGATTAAAGGTCGTCCGGCTCTTGCGGACGACGATGCGGTCTCCGGCTTCCAGTTCAAAGCCGACCTGCCCGTCGAGCGTTAATGCCACGTCTTCCTTTGTCTTCAAAACGATTTCAATCTCCACATCGTCAGGCACGACGAGCGGGCGATTGGAGAGCGTATGCGGGCAGATGGGCGTGATGACGAGCGCGTTCATCGAAGGATAGACGACGGGGCCACCGGCGGAGAGATTATAGGCGGTCGAACCCGTCGGCGTGGAGACAATCAGCCCGTCGGCACGAAAGCGATTGACAAACATCCGGTTGAGCCACGTGTCGATTTCGATGATGCGCGCCAACGCCGATTTGCTGACCACGATGTCGTTGAGCACTTGATGGTTTGCCAGTTGTGTGTCGCCGCGATGGAGTTCGGCGGTCAGCATGAGGCGACGGTCGAGACAATAACGCCCTTCGACAATCTCTTCGAGCGCGGGAATCATCTCTTCGACACGAAACTCCGCGAGGTAGCCGAGCGTGCCGTAGTTAACGCCGAGCACGGGGACTTCGTGTGCGCCGAGCGCACGCGCCGTCGCAATCATCGTCCCGTCGCCGCCGAGCACGACCATTAGGTCAACGCTCGCCGCCAACTCTTCCGGCTCCAACGTCTCGACGGCGCAGCCCGTCTCTCTCTCGACCTCCGCGCTATCGACGCGCGGCTCGGCGACGAGCGTCAACCCGCGCGCCGTCAGCCATTCGACGAGGCGGCAGATGGTCTTCACCGCCTCCGGTTGGTGCGGTTTGATGAGAACGCCGACGCGACGAATAGGCGACTCTAACATCTGCGACAGAACTTCAGAAAAAGAACGCTCGGAACAACGTATGCGCCTCGCTCGAAGACGGGCGCGGCAACTCGCGACGGTCGAACGCGCGCGGCGTGTGTCGGTCTTGTGAAATTACTTTGGAGAACGGCTCGGATGATAGCGACGCCGACAGGAGAGTGTCAATCAAATGATGAACCGTGCGTGTCTGGATAGTGCGGCGTGGAACCATCCGCCAAAAATGTCGATGTGTTTGGAGAGAAGTTTGAGGGCTGTCGGTTGAAGAATTTTGGATGGAATATGTGAGGAAAGTTTATTCCTTGAGTCTGTCTTTGAGCGGACACGACGCCTTTTCTGTCCGGTGGTTCAGTCTGAAATTCTCCGCCAGCACGGGTCGAGATTTTCAAACTGAACCACCGCGCTTTTCTACCGAAGGCGTCGCTAATAGACGCAGTTGCCGCCGACGCAATAACCGAATCCATATCCCGGCATATATGGACAATCGGAGCTGGTTAAGCATCCGCCACCGCCGCCACCGCCGCTACAGTAGTAGCAATTTCGGTAACAGTTGTGCACCTGATTCATGCATGAGTCATAACACGTACCCGAAGTTGCGCCGCCGCACTGGTCGCTACAGTAGCCGACTTCTTCACCCGGATTTTCAAACCCCGGACAGCTTTGACAGCAGGGACGGGCATAAGCATCGCCAGCATTGTCTGCTAAAGAGAACCATCCTAAAGAGAACACAAGCGCCATCAAAATCAGTAACCGTTTCAAGATTTGAGACTTAGTTGACATTGTTCCCTCCCATAAGTGTTGAGTAGGTTGAGGACTTCATCTTCTTATTCAGACGGCAACTTTCCAACCCGAAAGCATGTCACCCTTATGGCTGGCGATGAGTTTCGACTCGCAGATTGAGTTTACACATCTCTGTGTGGAAGAAGATGACTATTGAGTTTTAAGGAACTTGAGGGGGAATCTAACTCTAAAGGGGAATTTTCAGGTGGAAAATTACGCCTCTGAAATCTGAAAGTCAAGAATTTTTTTATTAACTGAAAGTCGCCGATTTGCGACTCATTGTTGGAAATATAGCGGGCGAGGAAAATACGAAATTGCGCCGACAAAGGCTCAATCGAGTCAGGCCGTTCGAGAGAAAACGGCGAAAGGCGAAAAGGAAATCATCCCTCTCGCCTCTCCCGATTCTTGCGCTTAGCGTCGTGCTTTCGTTTGTCGTCGTGCTTTAAGTTTCGACGTTTCGACGTTTCGGCGTTCAACTTTTCTCTCTGTACGAAGGCTCAAAGGTGCGCGTGGTGTGTTCGGTGACGCTCGAAGGCATGGCGTCGGGTATTGCGCTGATGCGTGGCGCACCGAGTCCTTTGGTCGAAGCGCGTTGCAGGAGTTGGAAGGGGAACCCGCCCGTCACCTCTTGCGGCGCTTTGTTGGCGAGCAGCAGCATCCAGAGACGCATCAGGAGCGCGACGCTGCCGAGGATGGTGAGCGCCCCGAACCCGCCGAGCCAGACGAGCGCGTCGCCGCGCACGCCCTCGGGGTGGCTCGAAATGTTGTAGAGCATGCCGAAGAGTACGAGCAGACCGCCGACGACCATTCCGAAAGTCGTCAACCCGATGGCCGCGACCGTGAGCATGGAGACGCCCGGACGCGTCATCTGCTGGCCGGAAACGCTCGGAAGCAGGTTCAAGTTTCCGCCACAACGTTTGCAATAGTTCAAGTCTTGCGTCGCTTCAGCCCCGCAGTGTTGACAGTACATTTCTTCTTCTCCCAATCGACTGATAAAAGTTTCGATGCTGACCGCTTCAGACAGGCGTGACTTTGTTGATACCCCTCTGACTAACGCGCCTCCGGCACGAAAAGTTCAAGGTAAATAGAGTTTAGAGCATCGTGGACGACAAACACGATGAATTTCAGACGCGAACCACGGGCAGGCTGCGACGTTTGAGACGTGCGCGATGCGCCGAGTTCGACACAGACGAAATGGCAGCGTCGGCTGCGTCGCGCCGCGCACTCCAAACGCGTGCCAGCCGCGCGAGTTCCACGCCGTCAGAGGCAGGGTCAACCAGCGTCAACCAGACGGGCAAGGGCAGCCACGCCCACGCCGCGCCGTAGACCGCCGTGTTCAAATGCTCGACGCGTCGCTCCGTCTGCCACTGCAACTCGATGGGCGGCACGTCCTCCCAGTCGTCGTAACACGCGTGCTGAACGCACGGCGCGGGCTTGGCGCGTTGGTGCACAAGACAACCCGCGCCCGGCTCAAACAGTGGACACGAAAATGTCTGCGCGTGCGTGTCGCCCGCCGCGCGCAGACCGTAGCGCCCGACCGCCTCGCGCGCACGCCGATACACGGCGCATCGCCCGTCTTCCGTCAGACGCGGCGTGCGCCGCAAAGTTTCACGAATCGCCGCCGCTTCGAGCCGTGTGATGTGGACGTTGACGAAATGCGCGTCGGTGCAGCAGACGCCCGCCGTCGGACACGTCCGGCAATCGCGCGCCGCCCGCTCGAAGTTGATTTTGATATGACTCTGGAAAGCTGCCTTGCCGCGTTGCAGTTGCGTCAGCCCTTCCTGCTCCGTCAATCTTCGCATCACACACTCCACACGACCGACGAAAATTTAACCACTCAGACCCATACAGAATTAGCCGCAGAGACACGGAGGCACAGAGGTAGGCAAAAGTAAAAGCGCAAACCGGACAAGGCAAAAGTGAAGCTGTCTCCTTCTTCCCTTAGCCCTTTCACCACGATATTTTTCCTTCGTCATCTCTGTGGCTCTGTGGCTAATTCCGGTTTTGAAATGTGCTCGTACAAAGCCAGAAACTCACGATTGCCGTCCGCGCCTGAAATCGGCGACTCGACCACGCCGCCGACGTTCAAACCCAACTCACGCGCCGCGCCGTTTACCTCTCCAACCACGCGCGCGTGTTGCGCGGGGTCTGCGACGATGCCGCCTTTCCCGACCTCGCCGCGCCCGACCTCAAACTGCGGCTTGATTAAAACGACGATGCGCCCGCCCGCCTTCAGCAACGGCACCAGCGCGGGCAAAACTTTGGTCGCAGAGATAAACGACACGTCCATCACAATCAAGTCGAAGCGCGTCTCCCCAAAATCTTCCGCATCAAGATAACGCGCATTGACGCCTTCGCGCACCTCGACGCGTCCGTCCGTCCGCAGACGCCAGTCAATCTGATTGTGCCCGACATCCACCGCCACTACTCTCTCCGCGCCGTGCTGCAACAAGCAATCCGTAAAACCGCCCGTCGAAGCTCCCACGTCGAGACACACGAAGCCTCTCACCTCAATCTCGAATTCACGAAGCGCACGCTCCAACTTCAACCCACCACGACCGACATAACGCGCCGCCGGATCGTCCGCGCCGCGCACGCGAATTTCAGCATCCGGCGCAAAAGTCTCCGAAGACTTTTCCACGCGCTGTTCACCTACGAGCACCGCGCCCGCCATCACCAACGCCTGCGCCCGCGTCCGCGACGCAGCAAGCCCACGCTCAACCAGAAGTTTGTCGATGCGCTCCCGCTTCATTCCCACACTTTAACGCAAAACCCGCGCGATGCGGAAAACGGGAAACAAGCGGCGAGCAAAAGAAAAGAGGGGCGAGGCCGTTGGCCTTTCCCCTCTCCGTCGTTTCGCTTTTAACTTTGTCGCGCCGTGCTTGTTGCTTATGGTTGACCTTCAAAAATACCGCGCACGCGGTCAACCACTCTCTGTTGACGCCGCTCCTGTCGTTCGGCACGTCGGCGTTCGCGCCGGATACGCTCGGCCTCAATCGTGATGCTATCAACTATGCGCGCACGCGGTCTGCCCGCGTCGTAGTCGGCCTCGGCTTGTCTCTGTTGACGCGGCTTCTCGGCTTCCGTGCGGCGCGGTCTCGTCTCCGCGCGTTCGTTGTCGTCGCGTGCGCTCTTTTTGCGTTCCCCGTCGTTGTCGGCGTCCGCACGCTTGCGTTCGGAGGCCGACGCGTTCCTCGATTCCTTGTCGGGCTTCGGCGCATCGTCGCTTGCACGCTCGTCCCTCGCCGTCGATTTCGCGGTGGCGGGCGTCGTCGGAATCTCTTTAGTGTCGGAGATGAGAATGTTTGCGGGCGCGTCGTCGGCTTCGGTTACTTGCGCGGTTGTTTGCGCGGCTGCCGTCTCGTTCGCTTCAATCAAGGCCGGATTCGATTCGTTAGCGGCAGGCTGTTCGGCGACGGCGACCGGAGCGGTCGTCGTTGTAGCGGCGGCGCTCTGTTGTCGTTTCTGATACTGGCGCTTCTGATAAAAGCGGAGGCCGAGACCGCCGAGCACGCTCCCTACAAGCACCGAGACCAGAATCAGGCCGAGCATCCACGAAGGACGACCGACGGCGTTGGCTCCCGGAATCCGTTGCGCCGTGCGCGCCACGAACGACGAACCGGCGAGACGATTTTCCGGCAATGGAACCACGGGTCGCGCCGTCTCTGCCGCATGCTCGTCGAAAACGGGCGTGACGAGCGTCTGCTCCGAGCCGCGTTCGGTTGCGAAGTGTTGTTTGTCTTCCGTCATTTCTTAAAATTCTCTTGAGCTACGAACCGTACAGATTGGCTTGTGCCGATATTTTCGTTGCAATTCCAATGCCTCGACGAAATCTGCGGATTTCCCCGCATTTTCAACCGTTTAGATGCCGCGAAACGTGTAGCGGGTGTCCGATTTTGAACTTTCGACCCACAGCCCGATTCCGTTTTCCTAACGCTCCTCCGACGACGAATCCGACGTTTTCCACGTCAAAACCCGACGGCCTTTCGCAGACAAAAAAAGCGCGTCGTTTGCATCAACAAACGACGCGCTCTCCGCGTTCACCTCCGCGACCGCGCAACTTTTAACGTCTCTACAAAATCACTCTCAACTTCGCAACGTCGGACGCGCGCCCGTGCGTCTCTCTTCGAGCACTTCGACGCTCTGCTTGACGCGGTTATAAATTCCGTCCACGTCGAGTCCGTATTTTGCCATCAGCAATTTCGGGTCGCCGTGCGTGATAACGCGGTCGGGGACGCCCATGCGGACGAGTCGCAGGCGGTCGAGCAGCCCGTTTTCTTCAAACAGTTCCATCACCGCCGAACCGAAGCCGCCCGCCAGATACGCCTCCTCCACCGTCACGACCAGTCGCTTCGTCTGCGCCAACGCGAGCAGCAGAGCGGCATCGAGCGGTTTGACGAAACGCGCGTTGACCACCGTCGCTTCGATGCCCTCTCGCGCCAGCAACTCCGCCGCCTGTAACGAAGGATGAACCATCGAACCATAAGCGATGATGGCAACGTCGCCGCCATCACGCAGGAGTTCGGCTTTACCAATCTCTAAAACTTGCGGCGGGCGCGAGATGTCGATGCCCGTGCCGTTGCCGCGCGGGTAACGCATCGCCGCAGGGCCAGGATGTTGGATGGCCGTCAAAAGCATGTCGCGCATCTCGCGTTCATCCCTGGGAGCCATCAAAATCATGTTGGGCACGCCGCGCAGGTAGGCGATGTCGAGCAAGCCGTGATGCGTCGGGCCGTCGCCGCCGACGATGCCCGCTCTGTCCATGCAGAGCGTGATGTTCAAATCTTGCAGACAGGCATCGTGGACGACTTGATCGAAGGCACGTTGTAGAAACGTCGAATAGATGGCGCAGACGGGCTTCAAGCCTTCGGTCGCCATCCCTGACGCAAACGTCACACAGTGCTGCTCGGCGATGCCGACATCGAAGGCGCGTTCGGGAAACTTTTCTAGCACTTTGTCGATGCCTGTGCCGTCGGGCATCGCGGCGGTGAGCGCGACAATCTTTTCGTCGCGTTCCATCAACTCGCACATGGTCTCGCCGAAGACGGCGGTGTAAGTCGGTGGCGCGGGCTTAGTAGATTTGATGGCCGCGCCCGTCTGCGGGTCGAAGGGGCCGGTGGCGTGCCACGCGTAATAGTTTTTCTCGCGCGCCGGATAGCCTTTGCCTTTAATCGTCAGCGCGTGGACGATGACGGGGCTGTCCTTGACCTGCTTGGCTTCCTCTAGCGCGCGGACGAGTGCGCGCGTGTCGTGTCCATCGACGTAGCCGATGTATTTGAAGCCGAGTTCGTTGACGAGCGCACCGGGCAAGACCGCCGCCGCGATGGCATCCTTGACGGTCTTCGCCGCCTGATGCAGACGCTCGCCCAAGCTTGGGACGGCGCGCAGAGCCTCGCCCACTTCGTCTTTCATGCGATGGTAGCCTTGCGCTTCGCGGATACGATTGAGATAACCCGTCAACGCGCCGACCGCCGGAGCAATCGACATCTCGTTGTCGTTCAAGAGCACGATGAGACGCGTCTTCAAGTGACCCGCTTGATTGACGGCCTCCATCGCCATGCCACCCGCGAGCGAGGCGTCGCCGATAACGGCGCAGACGTGATGCGACTCGCCCTTCTGGTCGCGCGCAATCGCCATCCCCAACGCGGCGGAGAGCGACGTGGAAGCATGACCCGCGCCAAAGGTGTCATACTCGGATTCGTCGCGGCGCAAGAATCCACTGATACCACCATACTGTTTGATGGAAGGCAAGGCATCGCGGCGTCCGGTCAGAATCTTGTGTGCGTAGGCCTGATGCCCCACGTCCCAGACGAGACGGTCGGCGGGAGTGTCGAAGGCGTAATGCAGCGCCACGGCGAGTTCGACCGCGCCGAGCGACGCGCCCGTATGCCCGCCCACGCGCGACATCGTTTCGATAATGAACTGGCGAATCTCTGCCGCCACCTCCGGCAACTGTTCGGGACGCAAACGTCGCAGGTCTGCGGGCGCGTTGATGTGCTGTAAAAGTTTCATCGTGCGCGTATTGTAACGCGGAAAGCGTCAATTTGACACGTCAAGAAAAGTTCACATTCTCATACGCCAATCGTCGCAGAGAAAGGCGACGGACGCGCGGACTGCAACGGAACGACAAACGAAATTCGACCATGCGTCGTGCGCGATGCGACCGGGCGAGACGCGAATTTCGGGAGACGAACCCGACCTCTTGCCGTCCGCGCCGTCGATTTCCGCGACTTTAGCCTCGCGCATGGGAATTTTCAGACTAAAAGAGAAGCGCGGGCGTCTAAATGTTTCGAGTGGATGCCGAACGTCCGAAGCACGACGTTCGTCTCCCCGCCCGGCGACAAAGTTTCCCACGCCGGATATGCATTGATTCGTATTCAAAAGGAGATAGACAAGTAATGAAAAACGCTTTTACTAAAGCAGCACTGGCGCTCTCGCTCGTCGCCGTTTTCGCCGTCCCCGGCGTCTTCGCGCAGCAGCAATCGCAGCAACCTTCGACGCAAGACGGCGCGCAAGACGAACAACCCATGCATCGCAAAGGACGCATGGGTCGTGGTGGTCGGCACCAACGCAAAGGCGGCAGAGGCCACGGCTTTGGTCGCCTCGCGCAGCAACTCAATCTGACGGACGCGCAGCAAGAGCAACTCCGCGCCATTCGAGAACGCAATGCCGAAAGCTTCCGTGCCAAACGACGGGAGATGCGCGAACTCATCGAAGCGCGACGCGACGGCGCGACGTTCACCGCCGAACAGCAAGCACGCGCCGATGCTCTCCGACAAGAGTTTCGCGCCAACGCCGAACGCATGCACAGCGAATTTCTCGCCATCCTGACGCCCGAACAGCGCACGCAGCTTGAGCAGTTGAAGAAACAGCATCAGGAACGTCGGCAGGAGTTCCGCGAAAGAAGACGCGAACGCCGCATGGACGACGAAAACGACGAGCAGTAAAAAGCCTCGAAACAAAACTCGAACAGCGATTCGTTTCGACGCCCACGAAGATTCGTCTCGCCACCAGTTCATCCAAACAACAAGAGAAGCGGCCTGCCTGTCGAGAGCAAAGCCGCTTCTCTTTTTTCGTCCGCCTACTCGTCGTGCGAGTCGTCGTGGCCTGACCTGAAAACGCCTATCCGTCCTTCGACGTGTCGATAAACTCCTTCAAGCGCGTCCTGATTCGTCTCGCACACGACGAAAGACGCTGAGCCGCGCGTCGGCGTCGCCTTCGGGGCGCAGGATGCCCTCGGCCATCTGGCTGCGCGCCGAATTGCCCGTGCATAAAACGAGCACGCGTTTCGTCGGTTGCCCGCTCACTATCTCCCTTCTTCTTCACCGCCGCACGTCTCGCATTCCTCGCGCGTGACGGTGATTTCGGTGGTGGCGAAGTTGCTCACCTTGTCCAACTCGTCTGTGTAACTCGAAATCTGCGCCGTGCTGGTCGAGGTGTCGCCCTCTCTGACTTCGTAGCTCACCTGATAGTAGAACTTCAATCCCACCTGTTCGCCTATCTCTAGTCCTCTGGCGTAGCAGACCGTGCGGCCAGTTTCGCCGCGCGTGGGCGTCTTGCAGCTGATGTCGGTTCGGGAAAGCAGTTGGGCTCCGACGAAGACCATGTTGGTCGGCACTTCATCAATAATCTCGATTTCTTTAGCGGTATCCGGGCCATAATTCGTCGCCCAGACCGTGTACTCAACCCTGTCACCGGGAAGCACAGCAAACGGGCCTGATTTCAGGATTTGCAAATCAGCCCACGCCATGCGCGCATCGCGGACGAAGAAACTGGTTCCGGCGTTGCCGATGGCGCGGAAATTTATCGCCCTCAGAGTCCATCGCCCGACCTTCGCAAACGCGCCCGTGGTGGGAATCACGAACTTGTCAAACTGCGGGTCATACTTGATGCCTGATTGGTCTGCGACCTGTCCGCTCGGCGTTCCCCATTGAAAACGCCTGAAGGGGAAGTTGCTCCAATCGAGAGGAAAGTTGCCCGCCTCGGCGCAGACGGTATCGCCGAGATAGAAGACTGTCTGCGGGGTGGCGCAATCGGCGGCATAGGTTCGGATGTATTCGTCGCCGGATTCAAATGCGAGGGTAGATGGTTTCGGACTGGTGTTGGGCGTGCCTGTTACGGATGAAGCCGAGGTGACTGTACCGAGGGACGTGATGATGAGAACCAAAACGAGTGCGGAATTTCTGAAGTGCGAAAGCACGGAGGTCTGCGTCATATTCCAATCAACTCCTTCTTAGTTAGGTGAAAAACCCGTGATTAGGTGAAAACCCGTTGCGCGCTGGACAAGACGGAAATGCGGCAGCCTAGCGAGGAAGGCATTCGGGGGCGCACATCCTATCTACGACGTGGCTGTTAGTCAAGTGCCAACAAGAGGAGTTTTGCCGTCTAGCCTCTCCGTGAATCGCGCGCCCGAAATCGTCCAGAAAGTCAGAATCAGACTGACCAATCCCGCGCCCGTCGCGACCGTGTTGGCGAGCAAAGCGACGGAGCGTTGCCGCCCGACAGCCGTTCGCCCATGATGCCTGAGCCAACCACCATCGCCAGCAACAACGCCGTCCCCTACGCCTCGGCGGTCGCACGCGGCGCCAGAATTCGCCTCTGCTCTCAATCCATTTTCGCCCGACGAAACATCAGACTCACTCCGCGACATTTGAAATCGCCACCGTTGAGACGGAAGCGCAACCGCACCCGCTGACGGCGATAGTTTCCGCCTTCTCCGTGCCCGTCGCTTCGTGCTTCACCACGCCCGCGTCCGCCGCCGTCGTGCAGCACATCGCCGTTTCTACAAGATTATCTTGGAGCACTACGAACGCCTCCCACTGGTTGCCGTCCGGGTCTGTCACCCACGTCTTATCCTGTAGGGCATAGCAGCAGTTGGTCTGCATCTCGTCGTACGTGAACAGACCCGCCTCGCCCCACTTCTGCCGCATGGCGAGCACGTCGTCCGTCGAAGCGACTTGCAGACCCGTGTGCGAGAGCGCACCCGTCGTCTCCACCGCCGTCTGGTTGAGCGTCAGATTGAGCGGCGGATTCTGCACGTCGAACTTGGCATAACCCGTCCGCACCTTCGACGGTTCAAGCCCCAACATTTTCTTGTAAAACTCGATGCTCGCCTCGACGTTTCGCACGTTCAACGCCACATGAGCCTTCAATACCGCCACCTCTTTTTTCGTCTCGTTCTCCATCTCTTCAACTCCTTTAACTTTCGATTTACGTATTCGCCTAGGCGAATGTGTGCAAGATACATGCAAACAATATATATGTCAAGGCGTATTTATGCGGACGTGCTAAAATATTTTCGACGGCGTGAATACAGAGTTTTTCGGATTGTTTTGAGAAAAATTGTCGGCGAGAGGGTATGAATTTTCGTCTCGAACAGATGAACGAAACGCACTGGCGACGTGTGCGCGCGATTTATCTTGAGGGCATCGCGACGGGACAGGCGACGTTTGAGACGGAGGCCCCACGGTCTTGGGCGGCGTGGGACGCGGCGCACCTCGCGCACAGCCGTCTGGTCGCACTTTCAGGCGAGACGGTGGCGGGTTGGGCGGCGCTCGGCGCGGTGTCGAGTCGGCGCGTTTACGCGGGCGTGGCGGAGGTCAGCGTCTACATCGGAGAGGATTATCGTGGGCGCGGACTGGGGCGTCTGTTGCTGGCGTCGCTGGTCGCGGCGTCTGAGCAGAACGGAATCTGGACGCTGCAAGCCGGTGTGTTGACGGAGAACCATGCGAGCATCGCACTGCATCGCAGTTGCGGCTTTCGTGAAGTCGGGCGGCGCGAGCGCATCGGACGGTTGCGAGGTGTGTGGCGCGACACGTTGCTGCTCGAACGCCGGAGCAAGGTGGTCGGAGTTTGATGAAAGTTTGGTGTCTGGAATCGACGGAATGATTGAGGGAGGGAGTTGTTTGAACGATGGCCGCACAAGATGCTGACATGGAATTGCTGTTCAAGGCGTTGGCCGACCGGACGCGTCTGCGTCTGTTGAACTTGATGGGCGAAGACGAGGTGTGCGTCTGTTTCTTTGTCGAAGTTCTGAGGACGAACCAGCCGAAAATTTCGCGTCATCTGGCATACCTGCGACGTGCGGGTGTGGTAGCGGCGCGACGCGAAGGCAAGTGGATGCATTATCGCATCGTCGCACCGCCGGATGCGCGTGCGGCGCGCGTCTTCGCGGAGGTGCGCGCGTGGCTCGCTGAAGAACGCGAGATGCAGCAGGATAGGGCGCGACTCCGCAACGTGTGCTGCGCGCCGCAGGTGCCCGTGCGTTTGCAGGGCGCGCCGCGTCCGGCGAGTTTTCAATAGAGAAGGCAAAAGGAAAAGGTAAAAGGCGAAAGTTAAGAAAGACGGCTCGCGTCCGTCCTTCCTAACTTTCGCCTTTTACCTTTTCCTTACTTTTAAGAGCGACGCAGGCGCAGGACGGCGATTTCGGGTCGTGCGCCGAGACGGAGGGGTAGTCCGACGACGCCCGTGCCGCGCGAGACGTAAAGCTGTGTGCCGTCATGTTCGTAGAGGCCGCCTATGTAGCGGAAGGCGGGGAGGAAACGCGCGGGCGCGCCGATGAAGGGCAGCGCGATTTGACCGCCGTGCGTGTGACCGCTCACGATGAGAGACAGTCCACGCGTCTCCGGCATGTCGAAAACGTTTGGTTCATGCGACAGGAGCACGGAGGGTCGCGTCAGTTCGATGCCCTGAAGCGCACGCGGCCAATCCGCCTTGCCCCATCCCCAATCGTCTACCCCTGCAAGTTGCAGCGTCTCGCCGCCGCGCCGGAGCGTGGTGTTGGCGTTTGAGAGGACGTTTATTCCACGGCGTGTGAGGGCGCGTGTGGTCAATTCGGCGTCGGTGTAGTGGTCATGGTTGCCGAGCACCGCCCAGACGCCCTCCGGCGCACGCAACGCGCCCAAAGCCTCGGCGCACGGCTCGATGTATTGCTGACGCGAAGTGGTGTAGTCGCCCGTCAACGCAATCATGTCGGGCCGCGACGCGTTCGCCAACTCGACGACGCGCCCGACCTCCGCAAACGACACCAGACGGCTGTGATGCACGTCCGTCAACTGCACAATCCGAAATCCGTCAAAGCTGGCGGGAAGGTCACGGATAAAAATATCCGTCTCCGTCACCTCGTAATTGTATGGTTCAAACAAACTCGCATAGGCTCCCGTCGCCGCCAGCGCCGTCAGCCCCGTCGCCGCCAGCCCTCTGATAAATTGCCGTCGCGTGATTTTACTCGACATCTTGGCGTGCATTGTAACATCCGTTGGTCTTTGAATTGACGAGCAGAAGGATTGCCGTGGACGCGCGATTCGAGCGGGAGGCGACGGGCGTCGCGCCTTGACAAACTCTGCCTGGCGACAGAAAATCCTTTGTGCTTTAAGCATGCGGAGATGTGGCCGAGCGGCTGAAGGCGGCGGTTTGCTAAACCGTTATAGGTCAAAAGCCTATCGCAGGTTCGAATCCTGCCATCTCCGCCAGAATTTTGAGAGGTCAGAGGTCAGAGGCCGGAGGTCAGTAAGGATAGGCTTTACTGACTTCTGACCTCTAATCTCTGACCTCTAAATTTTTATGACTGTTCGAGTTCGTTTTGCACCATCACCGACCGGCTTTCTCCACATCGGCGCGGCGCGTACGGGGCTTTTCAACTGGCTCTATGCGCGCAAGGCGGGCGGTAAGTTTTTGCTGCGCGTAGAGGATACGGACTTGCAGCGTTCGACCGACGAATCGACGCGCTCCATCATCGAGGGACTCCAATGGCTCGGCCTCAATTACGACGAGGAGATTGTTTTCCAATCGGCTAACGCTGAAAAGCATCGCGCGGCGGCGCTTCGTCTGGTTGAAGAGGGCAAGGCTTACCGCGATTTTACGCCGAAGGAGACGCGCTCGGACACGAACGTCAAACAGGAGATTGCGGAGCGCGCACGCAGGAGTTCGGAAGAGGGCACAGACCAACGGAGCAATCCGTTTCGTGATTTGCCGCGCGCAGAGTCCGACGCGCGTGCGGCGGCGGGCGAGCCGTTCGCTGTGCGTCTGAAGGTGTCGCGCGAGGGGCGTTCGCGTTTCGAGGATGCGGTCTTCGGCATGCAGGAGCGCGACTACGCGGAGATTGAAGACCTGGTGCTCCTGCGCTCGGAGGGTTTGAGTCCGCTCTATAATCTGTCGGTCGTCGTGGACGACATCGAGATGGGCATTACGCACGTCATACGCGGCCAAGACCACCTGACGAACACGCACAAGCAGATTCTCATCTACGAGGCTCTGGGCGTGAGCGTGCCACAGTTCGCACACATGCCGCTCATCCTCGCGCCGAACAAAGTCAAACTATCGAAACGCAAGCACGGCGAGGTCGTCAGCCTGACGACTTACCGCGACCGTGGCTTTGTGCCCGCCGCCTTCCGCAACTTCCTCGCCTTGCTTGGTTGGTCACCCGCGACGGCTGAGCGCGAAGTGATGACGCTCGAAGAATTGACCGAGGAGTTTTCGCTCGAAGGCATACATCGTTCGCCCGCCGTCTTCAACTTCAACGAGACAGACCCGCGACAGTGGACAGACCAGAAGGCGCTCTGGATGAACGCCGAATACATCCGCACGATGCCGCTCGCGGAACTCGTACCGATGGTGCGCGCAGAGTTTGAGGCAATCGGGTTGTGGCGCGCGGAGTTTGGCGCGGACGAGCGCGTGTGGTTCGAGAAGACCGTCGATTTGATACGAGAGCGTTTCTATACGCTCAAGGATTTTTCGGGGCAGGGACGCGCCTACTTCTCCGACGAGTTTGAGTTTGACGAAGCGGCAGTGAAGAAAAACTTGAAGAAGGAACCGCGTCTCAAGGAACTGCTGCCCGCTCTTGCCGCGCGCATCGAAGCCGTTGACGGCGACTTCACGGCGGAGACGTGCGAGGCTGCGTTGCGCGCCTTCGCCGACGAAAGGGAAGTCAAAGCGGGTCTCTTAATCAACGCCTCGCGTACGGCACTGAGTGGTCAGTCGGTCGGCCCTTCGATGTTTCATATCTTTGAAGTGTTGGGACGCGAGCGCGCGGTCAAGCGTCTGCGCGACGCCGCCTCGCTCATCTAAAATATTATTCAAACAACGGCGGCGCGAGCGGAGTCCGACACTCTTCTCGCGCCTGTCCATTAAAGGGAGAAATTTCATCATGCACAAAAAATCATTAACAACCTTCGCCGCCTTCGCGGTCGTCATCGCCTTCGCCGCGTCCGTCGCCGCGCAAAACACCAATTCAAACACCTCTCCGAGCAGACAGACCACGACGCGCCAGCGAACAACAACGACGACCACCACCACCGCGACGCCCGACGCCTCTGCTCCGTCCACCGCGCAGCAAGACGCGACGCCGCCGACCACAACCACAACGCGAACCACCACGACGCGCACGACGCGCGCATCCCGCGCGGCGCGCAACGCGGAGAACGCATCGCAGGCAGCCGTGCGCGCCGCCTTCGACGAATTGATTGACGGCATCACGCGCGCCGACGTTGACGCCGTGATGAGCGTCTACTGGAACTCGCCGCAACTCATTATCTTCAACAACAACGGCACGGTCACGAAGTCATGGGCGCAGGTGCGCGCCAATCGTGAGAGCGCGTATCCTAAGTTGAAGGATGTCAAGATTGCGTTGCGCGATGTGCGCGTGCAGATGGTCGGCGCAGATGCCGCGTTCGTCTCCTATCTCTGGACACAGACGCAGGTCGCAGACGGCACGCCGGAGAGCGCCACCGGGCGTTCGACGCTCCTTTTCCGTCGCATCGGCACGGCATGGAAGGTCGTCCACGGCCACACCTCGCCCGACGCGCCCGACCCCTCGCGCCTCCTCCCCTCCGAACAGACCGCGCCGCCAGCCAACACGACAACGACGCCCACGACCACCACGCGACCCGCAACAACTTCGCCGACTCCGACCAGGCCGTGAGTCGTCTTAATACTGACGAAGCCTTAACGAAGCACATGTTTGTGGGTTACACTCTGGTCGCCCCCGCAAAATATTCATGACGAACGACGGCGCGTGAGTGTTTATGGCTTCGCGCAGTCGCCCTATGCCATTTCAATTCAGTAACAGAGGATGGAGAAACACATGGACTGGATAAATCAAATCAGTGGACTGTTGCAACAGTATCAGGGAGCCAACGCGTCGCAGACGCCGCAGACGGTCAACGACGATTTCGACCAATTCGCACAGGCTGCGCCGCAACCGGCGGTCGCCGACGGTTTAGCGGAAGCATTTCGCTCCGACCAGACGCCGCCCTTCAGCCAGATGCTCGGCCAACTCTTCAATCAATCCAACGGTCACCAACGCGCCAGCATTCTCAACACGCTCATCTCCACGCTCGGCCCCACCGTCATGGCGCAGATACTTTCGCGCTCCGGCGGCAGCGGCCTCGCGGGTATCCTGAGCGGCGGTCAGAGGGAAGTGACGCCGGAACAGGCCGCAGAGATTCCGGTCGAAGCCGTCCAGCAAGCCGCCAACGAAGCCGAGACGAAAGACCCTTCCGTCATCGACATGATTAGCAACGTCTATGCACAACACCCCGACCTCATCAAAACACTCGGCGGAGCCGCGCTCACCATCGCGCTCGCCAAAATCGCCTCGCGCCAGTACGGAGGGTAAACAACATTGATGACGGCTGAGGGATGAAAAAGAATTAGTCAAGAGACAGTAGTCAGTAGTCAGTAGAAAAGCATTTGGTAGTGGATGATTGAGAGAGATGCTGAAGAAACGTGTGACCGGAATTCTTGAGAGTTCTTCATGCTGGCTATTGACTACTGGCTACTGGCTACTGTTTTTGTCACAATAGGGTTAACGCAATTTTCTGCGCGGGCATCGTTTGAGACTGATGCTCGCTAAGTGTCTCTCCCGAAAACATGAAAACTCTTAGAGGAGGGAAACGAAGTGAAGAAGTTTCTGGCAATGATAATCATGCTGGCGGTACTCGCCGTGGTTGCTCCGGTTGAGACGCTGGCGCAGTGCGGCAACATGCGGCATCGTCACGGCAACACTACGCACCGACACAACAGTTGCGTCGGCGACCGCCACAAACACGGTCGAAGTTTCTGGCAGAAGCACCGCGATAAGTTGACGACGGCAGGCGGCGCGCTCGGCGGCGCAGCCCTCGGCAGCATCATCGGCGGCAAGAAGGGCGCGGCCATCGGCGCGATTACGGGCGGCGGCGGCGCAGCCGTCTACACCTACGGCATTCGCAAACGCCGTCGTTCCGCGCGTCGCTACTGATACGATTGCGGGTTGGAAGAACAAGAAGCCAGAAGTCAGAAGTTAGAAGTCAGAAAAGAAAACAGTGGCGAGTGCGGCGCTGATAGTTTTTCTTCTGATTCCTAAATTCTGGCTTCTGGCTTCTGCTGTTCACACTGTTAGACGGCTTCTGCTCTGCGTTGACAGGAAACTCATTCTCGACCTTCGACAAGAGCTATTTTTGATTCCTGAAAATTCCGGGCTTGTTGAGAATCAACTTAATTGGCGAAGCGTTGACGTTAGTGTCCACTTCTATCATTTCAGATTGGACGCCCGTTCCGGCAAGATAATCCTCGTAGAGAAAGAGCCGATAACTAAAACCGCGACGTAGGCAGACATGACGATTAACCAACCGAGAACGACTTGTTGCCCCAACAAATGCGCCAGCAAAAGCCACAGCAGAGGCGCACCAATAAACATCAGCAGCAAGCGAACGATTCCGCGCTCAACCAGTGCATTCTCAATTCAGAGACTTAGTTCTTCTTCTCGCACATCGATGACTCCCTAACGATTATGCGTTCAGCTTGAGTGATGTGTTAAATGGAGGCGCGTTTCTTATCGGCGAGTGCCCTCGATTGGTGATTTGACGAGCGAAGCGACGTATTAGTTGTTCTTTGCTCCGGTGAGTTTGTTTTTGTGCAAAGAGAAAGACCGCCCACGCGATTTCGACGCGGGCGGTCTTCCGGTGAACTGTTGGGATTGGCCTGTGTGCCGCTTGTCTGCCGCTTACTAAAGAAGCGAGCTAATTGAAGCAACGAACGGACGAAAACCCTAACAAATTCAAGTTATCAATCCGTGATTTAGGCCTCAGCCACCTCACTGTGATTAGAACTACTCATATACTTTTGGATCACCTCCTTTCCAGTGTTACTTCAGAATATAAGTGACAACTTATTGTGCGTCAAGAGTTTTTTTATGCGTCATTTCGCCGTCATTTTCGTCTCACGGGAGTAAGGAATCCTCGCCGCGACGGTAGACCTCGCGCCCGCCGACGAAGACCCGCGCGGCGTGCTCGACGCCGAAGAAATATGCGATTTCGCGGTAGTCTTCACAGTCGTGGATAACGAAATCGGCGCTCTTGCCCGCTTCAAGCGAACCCGTCTCGCCGCCTCTGCCGAGACTGTAGGCGGCGTTGATGGTCGCCGCCGTGAGAGCTTCGGCGGGTGTCATACGCATGTGGGTCGAAGCAAGCGAGAGCACCATCGGCATCGAGGGCGTCGGCGACGAACCGGGGTTGAAATCCGTGGCGACGACGACCGCGACGCCCGCATCAATCATCGCACGTGCTTGCGGATAACGCGTCGAACCGAGCGCATAGACCGAGCCGGGCAGCAACACCGCCGCGACCCCCGCCGCCTTCAACGCCGCGATGCCTGCCGCGTCTGTGTGTTCGAGATGGTCTGCGGTGGCGGCGTCGAGTTCGGCGGCGAGTTGTGCGCCGCCCGACAGCGATAACTGGTCTGCGTGGACGCGCAGACCCAATCCGTGACAACGCGCCGCCGACAGAATCCGCCACGATTCGTCCGTCGTGAAGACGTGCGGCTCGCAGAACACGTCGCAATACTCCGCGAGTTTTTCCTCCGCGATGCGCGGCAGCATCTCGTTAATCACAAGTTCGACGTACGCGGCGTGTCGCGCGCGATATTCGTCCGGCACTTCATGCGCGCCCAAAAACGTCGGCACCAGACGCAGCGGCGATTCCTGATTCAAACGTCGCACCACGCGCAGCATCTTCAACTCGTCTTCGACCGACAACCCGTAGCCCGATTTGGCTTCGACCGTCGTCGTACCCGTACGGAGAAACCATTCGGCGCGTCGTCGTGCGATGCGGACGAGTTCATCTTCGGTCGCGGCGCGCGTACGCCGCACGGTCGAACGTATCCCGCCGCCCGCCGCCGCGATTTCCTGATACGTCGCTCCGCTCGCGCGCATCTCGTATTCGTCCGCGCGCGTCCCCGCGAAGACCGGATGCGCGTGCGCGTCAACGAATCCCGGCAAGACGACGCGTCCGCCCGCATCGACCAACGCACAATCCGCATCAACATGCGACTCAATCTCGCGCCGCGTTCCCACACGCTCGACGCGTCCGCCGTGCACCAACACCGCGCCGTCTTCGATGATGGCGAGTTCGCGCATCTCCGCGCCCGTACGTGGTCGCGCCGCGCCGGAGAGCGTGACGAGTTGTTTGCAGTTGAAGACCGCCAGCTTATCGCTCACGTCAGCGCCTTCTCAAAGAGATTGAATAACCATCCATACAACAAGCGTCCGCCGCGCGGCCACACGCAGAAGACGATGTAACTAACAAGTGCGAGAAAAATATTGACCAGTTTGTATATCTGCCCTTCATAAGATGAAGCGACGATGACGAAGGCGATGTAACATGACAAAACCCCGACGACGTACAGCAGCACCGTCATCCAGACGGGAGCACCCGACACGAACCCCCGAACGGTAAGCGCAGCAAAAGCCGACCATCCCGCCTGTAAAAAACTACTGACGATGAGAGCCGAAATCACGTAAGCGTCGAAATGCGTGTCTATGTCCACGCGGAAAATCCTGCGGAAGATGATTAACAGCAAGACTGTCACATCAAGGACAAACCACAGAAGACCGTAACCCTGTGCGAGACGAAAGGCCATCGTCGCCTTGCCGAGAGGCCAGAGCAGTAGCGCGACGAGTCCGAGAAAAAGTAGGTTCAGCGTAACTGCAAGAAGGATTTCAAACAGTTCATGCTGCTCGTCCCGCATTAACCAGTCGATAAACGCTCGCATAAAGATGCTTCGGTCATACTCTTCGCTGACCGTTTCCAACATCCCGCCGCGCATGGTGCGGATTAGGATGCCGACGAGGTGTGGTCGTGGACGATGCGCCAGCCGGAATTGGTGCGACGGAAGATGAGCGTGAAGCGACCGTGGGGCGTGTCGGCGGCGCGCGTGAGCTGGAAGCGCCCGACGACCGACATGTAATGGTCGCTCAGCGGTTTGAACTCCAACTCACCGAAGGAGAGCGTGCCCATCTTTTCGCGCGTCGCGTAGTTTTTCTTGTAACGGTCGAGGACGGTCTGCCAGCCGCGCATCACGCTGTCGCCGGAGACGAAGACGATTTGGTCAGACTTTTCATAGCCAGCCATGAAGCCGTCGACGTCGCCGCGATTCCATGCGGCCACCTGTGCGTCGAGCACGGCGCGCACGTCCGCAGCAGCCTTATCCGTCTTCTTGTCAGCGCCCGCAATAGACACGAAGCCGCCGAGCACGAAAAAGGCTCCCAACGCAAACACGGACGCAATGACGATGCCGGAATTGAATGTGCGATTCATGTGATTTGTCCTTGTCAGTTGTGTTCATATCGTTTGCGAGGACATTGTAGTTCAAGATGCGGCGCGCGTCTCTAACCATGTTTTGATGTCGGGTCGCATGGCGGGTACGAATTCGTGTCCCGCGTCGTAGCTTTTGACTTCGACATCGCGGGCGCGTGTGCGTAGACGAGCGGCGTAATCGCCGACGCGCGCAGGGGGATAAAACTCGTCGTGTTCGCCGTGAAGGTAAAGCACGGATGCTTCGGTGTGACCGTAGAGCGTGCTTGTGTCCCAGTCGCCGGGGATGCCGCCGCAGATGCCGACGACGCCGCGCAAGACTTCGCGGTGCGTGAAGGCGAAGCGATAGTTGAGCGCGCAGGATTGCGAAAAGCCGAGCAGGAATGTGCGCTCGCGGTCGGCCACGCCCTCTGCGACGAGCGTGTTAACGAGTCGCAGCAGTGCTTCATGATGCAGCGCGATAGAGTCTTCGGCATGAAAATTGGTGAGCCAGCCGAAGCCGTAACGAAACGGCGCAGCCGCTTCGCGCGGCCCCTTCATGTGTTGATGAAAGCCCTGCAACGAAGCGACGGCGAAACCCTCCGGCGCAAACATTCGCGCCTCACGCATCATCCAAGCCTTGTTACTTCCATAGCCGTGCAGCGCGATGAGCAACGGCGCGGGCGTCGTGCCCGAAGGCGCATAAAGGTCGTAATAGAGTTTGATTTCCGCCGCCAGAGTTCGCTCGGTTCCCGAAGTCTTGTTGTTGGTTTGTGACATGGTATGTAGCAGCTTTAATTAACGTAGCCGTCCTCTCTGCTTTCGTCGTCTTCGCTGTCGTCGTCGGATGCGTCCGTTTCTTCGGTTGTAGTCGTCGCGGCGTTGAGCGCGGGCGCGGCGAGGGTTTCTTCGGTGAGTTCCCAGATTTCGTAGAGCGCGGGCGCGACCTCTGTGACGAAACGCGATGGACGTTGTACGACCGTCTGCCGATTGTAGTCGGAGACGATGAGCGGATAAGTGATGTAGAGTTGGTCGCGTGCGCGCGTCAGCGCAACGTACCAGAGACGACGTTCCTCCTCCTCGCCTTCGGCGTCGCGCAAGGAACGCGGGCTGGGAAATTTGCCGTCCGCCGCCCAGATGATGAAGACCGCGCGCCACTCAAGACCCTTCGCTTGATGCACCGACGTGAGCGTCAGCAACTCATCCTCGTCGCCGCCCATCACTGCGTCTTCGCCCGTCAACCCTTGCGGCGCACCGTAGCGTTCGGTGGAGAGCAGAGCGAGTTCGGAAAGAAACTCCTCGGTTGAGGAATAACGCGCGCTGTAGTGTGCGAGTTGGCGCAAATCTTCGAGACGCGCCTCGGCGTTTTCGTACGTCGCGGCGAGGTAGCCTTCGTAGCCGCGCGCGAGAATCAACTCAATCTGTTTGGCGGGATGGAGCCGCGTGTCGTCTGCGACGAGCGCGTCGAGCAGGGCGCGAAATTCCGTCCAACCCGTGCCGCGACGCGTAGCGGTGGCGGAGTCTGCGCCGCCGCGAAGAACGAGCGCGAGCGGGTCGGGCGCGTGGCCGATTTGTTCCCAGACGCGGTTGGCGGTCGCCGTCCCGACGTTGGGGATGAGACGCAAGACGCGCTTCCACGCCAACTCGTCGCGCGGATTGGCGACGAGACGAAGATATGCGAGCACGTCCTTGATGTGCGCCTGCTCGAAGAAGCGCACGCCGCTCCTGACGCGATACGGAATGCCGCGCCGCGTGAGTTCGAGTTGGAGTTCGAGCGAATGAAAATGCGAACGATAGAGCACCGCGATTTCATCGAGCGCGACGCCTTCGTCGCGTAGTTCGAGTATGCGTGCGGCGACGAAAGCGGCTTGCTGGTCTGCGTCCTGACAGGGAACGAGCGCGGGCGGAAGTCCGAGCGTGGGGCGCGCGGCGCGCAGGGTTTTGGGAAACTGTTTGCGATTGGCGGCGATGGCGGTGTTGGCAAGAGAGAGGATTTCGGGCGTCGAACGGTAGTTGGTTTCGAGCCGGAAGACACGCGCGTCGGGATAACGCTGCGGAAACTCGTAGATGTTCGTCCACTCTGCACCGCGAAAAGCGAAGATGCTCTGCGCGTCGTCGCCCACCACCATCACGTTGCGATGCCGCACGGCGAGGAGGTCAACAATCTCTGCCTGCAACTTATTCGTATCCTGATATTCATCGACCAGAATGTGCTCGAACTGCTCTTGATAAAGCCGCGCGATTTCGTCCTTCTCTAAAAGCAGGCGCTTCCAGTTGAGCAGCATGTCGTCGTAGTCCATGACGTTGCGCTCGCGTTTGCGCTCCATGAAGATGCGGTCAACGCGCACAATCTGTTGCGTCAGAGGTTCAAAGTGGGGATGACGACGGGCGATGACATCCGGTATCGGCTGGTCTGTGTTGTTGGCGAAACTGATGATGTCTTGCAGGACTTCGGCTTTGGGAAAACGCCGCGCCTTCGTGTCGATTCCGGCTTCGTCGATGCAGACGTTGAGGAAGTCGCGCGCGTCTTCGGAATCGAGAATCGTGTAGTTGGCATCGTAGGGCGCGAGTGCGGCGGCGTGGCGTCGCAGGACGAGATTGGCGACGCGATGGAACGTGCCGCCCCAGACGCGACGGCTCACGTCGCCCGCGCCTCCCGTCAAAGTTTCGACGCGACGCAGCATCTCTCGCGCCGCGCGGTTCGTGAAAGTCGCCAGCATGATACGCGCGGGCGCGACGCCGTGTTCGACCAGATAGGCGACGCGATAGGTGATGGCGCGCGTCTTGCCCGAACCCGCGCCCGCGATGACGAGCGACGCGCCCGCAGGCGCGGTCGCCACCGCGAACTGCTCCTCGTTCAGTTCCTCTCGATAACGCGCGAGGTGTTCGGGCGTCTCGGCTCCGGCGGGTCGTTTGATGACGTAACGCTTCATGGCTTCACTTCTGGCTTATAGCATGCCAACAACTAATTTCGGAATGCGGATTTCGGAATGCGGAATGAAAAGCAGAATTCAGGAGCCAGAAGAAAACCTGTCAGCGATGCACTCGCCACTGTCTTCTTCTCTCCATTCTGACTTCTGACTCCTGAATTCCTGTCCTGCCAATCCGCATTCCGCATTCCGACATCCGCAATTCTTATTGACTTAGACGTGGGTTTGGCTTATCGTCGCGCCGCATCAAGGGTTCAAGGGTTCGGGCGTTAACCTGTCCTATGCGCTCCATCGCCGGTTCTTCAACTACTTTTCCGTATTAGCAATTTCATGCAAACCGCTTTGACGAAAGAGAGTATCCTATGAACGCTAAATCAATCTTATCAGCCTGCCTGCTCCTGCTTGCATCCACAGGGCAATCGCTCGTCGCGCAACGACCGCAGCGACAGAGGCCGATGCCCGTACCGTCGATACAAAGACCCGACCTTGTTGTGCGCGAATACCAGTTTCCTCCGACCTACGATAAAGGCTTGCGCGTCAACGTGTCGAACATCGGCGGCGCAGGCGCGGGCGCGTCTGTATTGCGTCTGACGGTGCGAAAGATTAAGGGCGTCGCGGTCGGGCGCACGATGGAGATTCAAGTGCCAGCCATCGCGGCGGGCGCGCACGATTGGGTGACGCTCGACGCCAAAGGAATTCTGCCGAACGATGTCAGCCTCAAAGACACCACCTTCCGGCTCAACGTTGACGCCACCACGCTCGTCAACGAGTCGAACGAAGCGAACAATGAAAAGTGGCATAATCTCAATTAGCAATTCTTGAACGGCAATCATCCTCGCCGCCGAAAGTCAAAACAAAAACTTCCGAGGTCATGCTCCGGCGCGACAGGTGCGTCGGAGCACTCGCAATTAAATCGAAGCGACGCGCAGCAGCACGGATTACGACCGGACGCGGCGCTTTCCTCAAGCCAAATGCAAACCGTACTGCAATTTAATCGATAACGAATGGAGGACGAAAGTCATGCCGAAGAAGGCTAGTGCGACCAAAGCATCGAAAGGTAAAGTGACTTCAACAGGAAGACGCGCGCCGAAGCGTGCGCTCTGCGTCGGCATCAACGATTACCCGTACGATGGCAACGATTTGAATGGCTGCGTTAACGACGCGCACGCATGGGCGGAAATGTTGACCACGAATTTCGGCTTCTCCGGCGGCGATGTCCGCGTGATAACGGATGCGGAAGCGACCAAGAAAAACGTCGTCGCCGCCGTCAAAACGCTGCTCACCGGAGCGCAACCCGGCGACGTGCTGGTCTGGCACAACTCCTCGCACGGTTCCTACGTCGCCGACACGTCGGGCGACGAGGAGACCTACGACGAGTGTCTCTGCCCCTACGACATCGCCGACAACCACATCCTCGACGATGAGATACGCGAACTCGTCACCAGCATCAAACCGGGCGTCCGTCTGAGCGTCGTTTTCGACAACTGCCATTCCGGTTCCGGCACGCGCGCCATCATCGGCGAAGGCATGGGCATGCAACCACCCGACAGGCGTCGTCGTCGCTTCCTAAGTCCGGCGCTACGCGGTCTGCCTATCCTGCAAAATCCGTGGAAGGCTAAACCGAGGGGACGCGAAAAGTATCCCGAATCGAAGATGAAGGAGATACTGCTGAGCGGCTGTACGGACAAAGAGTATTCCTACGATGCCTTTATCAACGGCGTCTATCACGGCGCGATGACCTACTACGCGCTGCGTACCATCGAGATGGCGAAATACAAGTTGACCTACACGCAACTCCACGAAGGCATCAACAGCCTCATCGCCGACTACCCGCAACACCCACAACTCGAAGGCACCAAAGAGAACAAGAAAAGACAAATCTTCGCCTGACCACACAGCGCACAAGAGAAATAGTAGACAGTAGACAGTAGCCAGCATGAAGAACTCGCGTCAGACGCTTCTTCACCATCTCTCTCAACAATCGAGCACATGATGTTTTTCTACTACTACTGGCTACTGTCTACTGCTTTTGGAGATTCCGACGATGGAAAAGTTGCCGCACAGCAAGATTAAAGCGATGGATTGGGACCAACTGGAAGATACGCTACAGCGTGGAGCGACGACGCGCGCCTCCTCGACGCGCGCCGCCAAATCTTCCGACGAGCAGGCGCTCAGAGATTACTACGGCGATGCGGAGTATGAATTCTTGCGGAAGCTCGCGACGCACGCCGGGCTGGTGCGCTCGCGTGCCACCACGCTCGGCAACGTCGTTTTCCTGCCCGGCATCATGGGGTCGAATCTCTCCGCATCGAAGGGCGCGGATGCCGATCTCGTCTGGATTAATTTCGCCAAAATCGTCAAAGGCCGCTTCGCCAATCTGCGACTCGCGCCCGACGGCATTAACAATTTCGACCCTTCATACAAAATCACCACCGACGCCATCGACAAACGCGCCTACACGCGCGCCATCCTCTGGTTGCGTGCGCGTTGGCGCGTCGAGCCGTTTCCCTTCGACTGGCGCAAAGACCTCGATACAGCCTCTAAAGACCTCGCGCAATTCATCCGCGACAAGTTCGGCAAGCAGCCAGTGCATCTCGTCGCGCATTCGATGGGCGGCCTCGTCTGCCGCAACTTCATACGTCTCCACAGAGAACTCTGGGAGCAGATGCGCGGCGACAGCGGCAACGGTCACAGTAGCGGCGGTCGCCTGATTATGTTGGGCACGCCCAACTACGGCTCCTACGCGATTCCGCAAGTACTCACCGGCGTCGAACCTCTCATCAAGTGGTTGGCGCGTGTGGATTTTCGTCACGGTCGCGCGGAGATTTTGGAAATCGTCAATTCGTTCGTCGGCAGTTATCAAATGCTGCCCGCGCCGTCGAAGCTCTCTGCTTCGGCGCAATCGCTCTATCGACGCAACACATGGGGCGACGCGCCCGTCTCCGACGTGCATCTCCAACGCGCGTTTCAGTTTCACGACGACCTCGAAAAAGAGAACACGATTGACCCCGAACGCATGATTTACATCGCGGGGTCGGGTCGCCCGACGCTCTCCGGCCTGCGCGTTATCTCGCCCGGCGAGTTTGACTACACCGTGACCAACAACGGCGACAACCGCGTGCCACACGAACTCGGCCTGCTCAAAGGTGTGCCGACTTACTACGCCGACGAAGGACACGGCGACCTGCCGCGCAACGAAACCATCATGTCGGCGGTTGACGAACTGCTGGAACGCGGGCGCACCAGCGTGCTCGCGCAGCAGCCGATGGCTTCGAGGTCTGTGCAGGCCGAGGGCGCGCGTTGGTATCGTTCGGTCGGCGAGCGCGAGACGGAACTCGATTTGGAAGCCATCGCGCAACGGGCATACAGAGGCGAAGCGAAGGCGGATGAGATGCGCGTCGGCGAGGAGGCATTGCAACGCGCGGTGCTCGGTCGTGAACAGCCCGTGGTCGAACTGCCGCGCGCCGCCGCGCGCAAGGAACGCGCCGCCGCGCGCATGCTTCGCGTTCCGCTTCACGTCAAAGTCGTGCGCGGCGACATCACGCGCGTCGCTGCGCCCGTCACGGTCGTCGGTCATTACAAGGGCGTCGCGCCGACCAATGCTGTCGGGGCGATTGACAGCGCGATTGATTACTGGATTAGCCGTGCGGGCGAGAACGGCATGATTGGAGCCGACCTCGGACAGCTTTTCTTTATTCCCGTCCAAGAAAAAAGTCAGATGAAGGCCAAGTCGGTCTTGCTGGCGGGGATGGGCGACGCGGGAAAGTTTCGCCGCGACGACCTGCGTTTCCTCATGATGAACGTCACGCTCGCCATCTCCACACTCGGACACGACCGCTTCGCCACCGTCGTTATCGGTTCGGGCAAGGGCAGCCTCTCGAAAGAACGCGCCCTGCGCGGCATGCTGCAAGGTATCTGCGATGGCCTGCAACGTCTCGCCGCGCTCAGCAGAGAGGCCAAGAGTCCAGTCCACGCGGCGGCGTCGTTCGGCGTCAAGCAAGTGATTTTGGTCGAATACGATGCCGAGCAGTTTAACGAAATCGTCAAAATCCTGACCAAGTTCAAAGAGCCGCCGACGCCGATTCAGGAACTCGACCTCACCATCTCCAAGCAAATCTTGCCCGCCGGACGCCGCGCCAAGAAACAGCGTCCACCTGATTTGCTGCCCGCAGGCGAACAGGAAAATCGCATCACCATCGAACGCACGGGCGATGTCTTCCGCTTCTCCGCGCTCGGCGAAGACGCCGTGATTCCAGTCCGCGAAGTCGAGGTGCAATCGGTCTTCGCGGCCAGCGCGGCGGAACGCCTGATGGCTTCCGAAACCGAAGGCGAGCAGAAGAAATACGGCAACCTGCTCTACACGTATCTAATCCCGCAGGACTTCCATCAACTAATCGACAGCGACCGTCCGCTCACGCTCGTCCTCGACCGTCAGACGGCTTCCTTCCCGTGGGAGATGGCATCGTTTACGGGGCCGCGCGGCACCACCTTTCTCGGCCCCAATCTCAAACTCACACGACAATTTCGCACCATGCTCTCATCTGCGCCCGGAGTTGCGCCGCCCATCAATCGCAACTTCAAGGCGCTCGTCATCGCCGACCCCGCGCCTGAACCCGAATACCAACTTCCGGGCGCACGCAGCGAAGGCCGCGCCGTCGTCAATATCTTGCAGCAGTTCAAAACGGAGCGATTTCTCGACATCGAAATTGTCGAACGCATCGGCGCGACCGAATGCGACCCCGTGGAGATTCTCGCGCTCATTCTCAACGAGAATTTCGACCTCGTACACTATGCAGGCCACGGCATCTTCGACGAGCAGAATCCAAATCGCTCCGGTTGGGTCTTCGGCGCGAGTTGCATCATGTCGCCGCTCGAAATCTTCCGCGCACGTCGCGTCCCGCGCCTTGTCTTCGCTAACGCATGCTTCTCTGCCGTGACGATTAAAGGCAAAACTTCCGCCGCCGAACAGGTCAATCGCCAACTCGCCGGAATGGTCGAAGCCTTCTTCGAGCGCGGGATTCAAAACTATCTCGGTTCGGGTTGGCCGGTCGGCGATATGCCGGGCGTGCAGTTTGCCGAGACGTTCTACACCAACGCGCTCGCGGGCGAAACGCTCGGCGACGCCATCGCCGCAGGCCGCACACGAATTCTCCAACAGGGTTCGACCTGGGGCGCATATCAGCACTACGGCCACGCCAACACCACGCTCGTCGCGCGCCAGAACGCCTAAGCGCAATCCACTGTAAATCGTCAATCGTGAACGGATGAAAACTTCCGCTTCACGATTGACGATTTACAGTTTACGAGTGAGTTGCATTCGTGCCGGATGAAAGTTAGGATGAAGGAAACCGAACACGAATCAATCCGAAGAGAGGTCTATGGAGATGAAATTTCCCGGTGGCATGAACATCCAGCAGATGATGAAGCAGGCGCAGCAGATGCAGGAGAAGATGGCGAAAGAGATGGAGGCCATGATTGTCGATGCATCGGCGGGCGGCGGCGTCGTGACGGTGCAGATGCGCGGCACGAAGGAGGTCGAATCAATCAAAATCGACCCCGAAGCCATCAAAGACGGCGATGTCGAGATGCTACAGGATTTAATCGTCGCCGCCGTCAACGAAGCCGGACGCAAAATCGACGAAGCCATGAAAAGCAAACTCGGCGGCATGCTCCCGCCCGGATTACTCTAGAGAGGTCAGAGGCTAGAGGTTAGAAGTCAGTTAAAAACAAAGCTGATTTCACTAACCTCTAACCTACAACCTCTAGCCTCTAACCTCTGTTGCTATGCTTGAATACGCCGAACCAGTGACACGTTTGATTGACGAGTTTAAGCGCCTGCCCGGTATTGGTCAGAAGTCGGCGCAACGGCTCGCCTTTCACGTCCTGCGGATGACCGAGACGGAGGTGGAGCGTTTCGTCTCGGCGATGGAAGAGGTTAAACGTAAGATTATTTTTTGCACGGTCTGCAACAATTTGACCGACGTTGACCCGTGTCGCTTCTGCGCTTCCACGTCGCGCGACCGCTCCATTATCTGCGTCGTCGAGGAACCTTACAATCTGGTGGCGATTGAAAAGACGCGCAGCTTCCACGGCCTCTATCATGTTCTACATGGAAGCCTCTCGCCGATTCGCGGCGTCAGCCCCGACGACCTCCGCCTGCAAAATCTTCTCCCGCGCCTGCGACCGGAAAACAACGAAGGCATCGAAGTGCGCGAAGTCATCCTTGCCACCAATCCGAACACCGAAGGCGAAGCGACGGCAAGTTACATCAGTCGTCTCCTGAAACCTCTCGGCATGCGCGTCACACGCATCGCAATGGGTATGCCTGTCGGCAGCGACCTCGAATACGTTGACGAAGTGACGATGGACAAGGCGCTCGCCAACCGACACGAAATCTAAAGAAGGCGAATCTCAGGAAAGCGACGCATAAAAGGCAAAGTGAGGAAGAAAACAGGCTTTGTTTCTTCCTCACTTTGCCTTTTAACTTTCGCCTTTTTTACTTTTTGACGAAGGCGCGTTTGCTGCTGAAGGAGCCTCGGTGGTCTTCTTGCAGGATTTCGATGGTGAGCGTGCCGTCAGCCCATATAATCCACTTGCGCGCGATGAGCGCGGTGGTCGTCCCTTGCGGCGTCTCGGTCTTGATTTCCTCCTCGACGACGAAACCATTGCCGTTAGGCAACCAACGTGCGGCGCGTTTGCCTTTCGGAGCGGGCGGCGCGGCGTTCGTGGTCGGCGGTTGTTGCTCTTGTGGCTGTGGTCGCGGCGCGGGCGGTGTGAATTCAACCTCTTTGCCGTCGAGCATGAAGGAGTCGCGGACGACGCGCTCGCCCTGCGCCGTCACGATGCGAGTCTCGACGCTTACTTTGTCGCCCTCTTGCACAACCGTCATCGTCTGCTTCATATCGGGCGGGATGCTGTGGCTTTTCGTCTGGTCTAACTCCCACGTGCCGCTAAAATCCGGCTTCGAGGTAGCCGTCGTAGCCGCAGTAAACGCGAACAGTAGCAGGCCAGCGACGGCGAACAGTATCGTTTGAGGTTTCATGTGTCGGCCTCCCTTGCATGCGCGCCGTGCGGGATGTTGATGAAGCGAATGTTGATTCGGCATGTCGTTCTCTATCGGATGATGAAACGAAACGGCGTCGTGTCGCCTGCGGCGTCTAGACGTTGGAGAAGTATCTTTCGAGCGTCGCGCGTTGCGGTTTGCGTGTGAGCGTTGAGACGACGAACATCAAGAGCGCGGAGACCAACACCATCGGGACGACGGGCATGAAGCCGAAGACGCTCGTTCCGCTCGGCGTGCGCGCGAGGACTTCCGTCGCGCCGACCGACCAGACGACCAGAGGCGGCCCCGGCGCGGGCGCGGCCACCGACTGTTGAAACACGGCGACCGCCAAGACGGCGCAAGCGACCCAGACGGTTGAAGCCAGTGCGCCCCACTTCGTGCTGCCGCGCCAGAACAGAGCCGCGACCATGAGCGGCGACAAGGCGGCGAATCCTGAGAAGGCGTATTGAATCGCAATCTCGAAAATCGTTTCGGGTGCGCGCAACGCGACGGCGTAGGCGAGCACCGTGAGGACGATAACGAAGATGCGTCCCGTCTGCACCTGCACGGATTCACCGAAACGACGCTTGCCTCCGTAGAAGGCGAACACGTCCTCCGTAAACATCGTAGAGAGCGCGAGTATCTGCGAATCGCTCGCCATCACCGCCGCCATTATCCCTGCGCCGAGCAGCCCCGCGAGCCAGAGCGGCGCGTAGCGTTGGAGCAGCAGCAATATCACGTCGTCTCCGGCGGCGCGTTCGCGTAGTTCGTCGCGTGCTTCGGGCGTCATCGTCTTGCCCTGCGTCGCCAGCACACGACGCGCTTCCTGCTTGGCGCGAATCTGCGGCACGTCGCCCACACGATTTGCCATCACGCCGAGGAAGACGCACGGCAGCCAGATGAGCAGGATGCAGAGCGGATAAAAAATCACCGTTTTCTTAAACTGCACCATCTTGCGCGCCGTCAAGCAAAAGATGAGGATGTGCGGAAAGGCGATGGCCGAGAGCGGGACGAAAGTATAGCTCAGGAAATAATAGGGCGAGATGCGTTCGCGTGTCAGGAGCGGGGCGGTCGCGGGCGCGGCTTCGAGTGCATTGACGGCGTTCGTGAAGCCGCCCATGCCTGCGCCGATAACGCCGAGCGCGATGAGTCCGAAGATGAGAAAAAGAATCGTCTGAAACGTGTTGACCCACGCCGTCCCGCGCATCCCGCCGAAGAAGACGTAGCTCATCACCACCATCGCCACGATTGCGCCGCCGAACCAGAACGGCACCACGCCGCCGCTAATCGCGCTCAGCGTGGTGCCGCCACCCATGATGCCGATGATGATGTAAGGCACCAGCAAGACGGCCTGCACGGCGAAGATAACCGTGCCGATGTGGCTGCACTCCCAACGGTCGCGAAACATCTGGACGGGCGTGATAAAGCCGTACTTTTTGCCGAGCGCCCAGACGCGCGTGCCGATGAGAAAGATGCTGAGCGGAATAATCAACCCCGACGAAGAGGCCATCAAGCCGTAGGTCACGATGCCGTTCGTGAAGGCATGACCGGACGAGCCGAGAATGGCGACGGCGGTCATGTTCGTGCCGAAGAGTGAAAGAAGAAAGACGAAAGTGCCGAGCGAACGGTTTGCCAGAAAGTAGTCTTCCGCCTTGTGGCTCCCCTTTGAACGACGAAAGGCGAAGATGCCGATATAGACGACGATGGCGAGATAGATGAAGACGAAGATGGCGGGAATCAATGGGGTTCTTCCTCCGCGCGTTCCTGTTGTTCAATCTCCTCTTCGAGATGCTTCGGCCAGGCGTGGCGCACCAGCGCCCACATCAACAGCGAGGCGGCCACCGAGAAGCACGCATGATAAAAGAGTCCGATGGGCATCACGCCGAACAGCAACGGGCGACTCGTACGCCAGAACCAGATGTCCTGATGCAGCACGTAGAGAACGAGGACGGCCAAGACGAGAAGCGCGCGTTTCATGCGCGCGTATTATGACCGAAATCGGCGTGCGCGTGTTGTAAAAAGGTTGTAAAAACGAATCTCCATGCCAGGTCGTGCGAAGCGCGGCTTCCATTATTTCGGAGATAACAAAGGGCGTGCTCGTCGCATGGCGCATCTACTGAAATTCTGACAGCCGAACGTCTGTGTTGCGGTGCGCGGCACGGGTCTTCGTCGCTCGTCCGGTTGTGTGGTATCGTCGTTTGAAGGCTCGATTGGAGCAACTTGAGGGGAAAAATGAGATGAGCAAGGTGAGCGGTCAGGTCTCGATAGCGTTGCTGGCGACGTGTCTGAGTTTCGGTGTAGTCAGCGTGGAAGCGCAGCGACAACGGCAGACATCCGCGTCGCCGTCCAACGCAAGCCGCGCTGTTGCCACTGCTGCTGCGGCGCGCATGACGGGCGTTTATCGCATAGATATTTCCCGCAGCGACAAACTATATACGGTGGTCGCGGGCGCATCGAGCAATCTTCCGTTCCGCGAGCAGCAGCGATTCTTTATCGACCTCGCCGTCCGGCTGACGCCGCCCGACTTGCTTGCGATAGAGCGTCGCGGTCGTCGCATCACGATAGGTTCGTCGCGCGCGCCGCGTTTCACCTTCGACGCCGACGGCATCAACCGCAGCGAGCGCGCAGACGACGGACACATTATCCATTCACGCGCGATGCTCGAAGAAAACAGCTTTGTCTTCACATCCAGCGGTCGCACGGAAGACAACTTCAGCGTCACCTTCGCCTCCATCGACGACGGAAGCCGCCTGCGCGTCACGCGCCGCATCTCCGCCGAACAACTCAACGAGCCGGTCGTCATACAAACCGTCTACAACAAGATTTCTCCTGTTGCCGACTGGAACATCTACGGCGAATCGCAAACCGCTTCCGCCGCCAACACCATCACCGGACTACCGCCCGACACTTCCGACGACAACACCGTCCCGCCGCCCGAACGTGCCGAACGCAACGAAGCCAACACGCTCCGCACGACGCTCGACGATTGGATAAACGCCACCAACGCCCGCGACATTCCCCGACAGATGACCTTTTACATGCCGGAGGTCAAAGCCTACTACCTTGCGCGCAACGTTTCGCACGCCTTCGTGCGTGCCGAGAAGGCGCGCGTCTTTGCGCGTGCGACGGCGGTGGACATCCGCGCCGAAGCGCCCGAAATCGTCTTCCGCGACGGCGGTCGCACAGCCATCATGCGTTTCCGCAAGAGATACTCGGTCGTCAATGGCAGACGAAATAGTCGCGGCGAAGTCGTTCAGGAATTGCGTTGGAGCCGGACACAGGAAGGCTGGAAAATCTTCAGCGAACGCGACGTGCGGGTGATTCGCTAAACGTTCCCGCGAAGCGTTCGCTCATCGCTGCATGAAGCGGCGCGGTGTTTTATGAGTAGCGCGATTTTTTATGTGGTCTTCATCGTGGCTTTGACGCTGGCGTGTGCGGCGGCGGTGGGCTTTGCTTACGTGATGTTTTTGGACGGAGTGATTCGACAACACAAGCGACGCATCGCCGAACTCGAACAGGAGAACACGCAACTCGCGCGACGTTTGGAGGACGCGACAGAGGCGCTTTCCCAGCACACGGAGACGGACGCGGAATGGTGGCCGGAAGTGGTTGACGAGGACGATTCGCGCGTTCGTTAAGACGAACGCGCGTTGAATCTGTCCGCGCCGGAAACGTCGAAAGGGCGTCGGAGATGCTGTGCATCTCCGACGCCCTTTCGACACTTGGACGCTTGCCGCTCCGCTCGTTTAGTTCGTGCCTGTCGTTGTAGTGGTGGCAGCGGGTTCGAGTTGGACGCCACCATTGATGCCCGTGAGAGAAATTTCCGCGCCGCCCGTGCCGATGCGTGCGCGCATGCTGGAATGCGTGCGTTCCTGTTCGGTCAGATTAGAGAGATTGTTGGAGACGCCGCCGTTGTGGCCTTTGATGTTCAAATCGGCGTTTGTGTCGGCGGGCAGGCGAAGTTCGACGCCGCCGTTGATGCCTTTGACCGAGATGCCCTGTTCGCTCAGACGCGCGACGCCGATGGAGACGCGGCCATTGACTCCCGAAACTTCTCCGTAGCCTGTGAACTGTGCGACTTCGACGCGCCCGTTGACGCCGCTCACTTGAAGACCGCCGTCGAGTTCGCCAACCTTGACGCCGCCGTTGATACCTTTGGCGTTGAATTCGATGCTGCGCGGGAGTTTGAGCGTGATTTGCTGCCGCACCTCTCCGTGCTGCCAAAACTTCCACCAACTCGAACCACGATTCTTGCCGTAAATCGTCAGGCTCGTCGGAGTTTGCTCGATAACGATTTTCTGTTTGTCTAAATCGGATTTGTTTTCAGCCGTGCGAACGATGTGCACTTCTGCTGCGTTGCCCTCGGCGGTCGCTACGTCCACCGAACCATTGATGCCCCTGACTTCGACCTCTGCGCCCGGTTCAAGTTGAAAACTCCTACGAATCTCCTCGCGCCCGTCGCTCTCGAACACGTCGGAATGGTTCACGTGCACGTTGCGTCCCACGACCCACGCCACCGCTACCAGCATCAACACAATCAAGACCTTAAACTTCATCTCCACGTCCTTCCGCGTGCCGCTTCCAAACGGCTCTCCGGCACGCCCGCGTCAAAAAATTTGCCGATAATTTCTAAACCCACCGTCTTCTCGAACAACAACGAGAAAACCGCCGACGAAGTTCGGGATTATTTCCGCACGCCTGTCAGCACCATCCTCCAAACCGGCAACCCGATTCAAAACACGCCGCAGACTCATCGCAAACACTTAGATAATGAGGGCAAAGGGCAACAGTAAAAACGTAAAAGGCAAAAGAGACGGCAGATGCGATTCTTACTTTAGACCTTTCTCTGCGCCTCTGCGTCTCTAATGTCTAAATTTCAGTTTCAACTATTCGACGAGCAACGCCCGCGCGATTTCCGCCGCGACGCGCGCATTATTTTCCAGCAGCGCGACGTTTGCACGGAGCGTTGCGCCGCCGCTCTGCTCGCTCATGCGACGCAGCAGAAACGGCGTCAACTCCCGTCCAGCGACCGCCCGATTCTCCGCCTCACGCAACGCTTCATCCAGCGTTTCTCTCATCATCCGTTCGTCAACCTCCGCCTCCAACGGAACCGGAACCGTCACCAGCAACGCGCTCTCCAAGCCGAGTTCGCGCCGTGCACGCGCAATCTCCGCGACCTCGCGCGCCTCATCCACACGCACGTCAACCGTCAAGCCGCTTCGCCGCGTATAAAAAGACGGCATCTCGTCGCAGCCGTAACCGACCACCGTCACGCCATGCGTCTCCAACCATTCGCGCGTCGCCGCGAGGTCGAGCACAATCTTCGCGCCCGAACAGACGACAATCATCGGCGTCGCGGCGAGTTCCGGCAAATCCGCGGAAACGTCTGCCAACGCCCCATGATGCACGCCGCCGATGCCGCCCGTGGCGAACACCTCAATGCCTGCGCGACGCGCAATCCACATCGTCGTCGCCACGGTCGTCGCACCGTCCCAACCGCGCGCCACCGCCAACGGCAAATCGCGTCGGCTGATTTTATGAACATCTTCGCTCGCAGCAATCTCCTCGATTTCCGCGGCGCTCAAACCCGCGCACAGCACGCCTTTCAGAATCGCCACCGTCGCAGGTACAGCGCCGCCCGCGCGCACAATCGCTTCCAGACGCCGCGCCGTTTCGAGATTCAGTGGACGCGGCAGTCCATGCGAAATCACAGTCGATTCGAGCGCGACCGTCGCCCCGCCCGCCGCCCGCGCCGCCTCGACCTCCGCGCTTATCCGCAAAAGATGTGGAGCAATCATTTCAGTTTAAGAAGAAAATTGACATATATGGACAGGATAGAAAATCATGTGGGCGAAAAGGTTAAAGGGGTAAGAGGGGAAGTGTAAAGAGACGTTGCTTTTTGATGGAGAGCATTTTGCTCTTACCTTTTCATCATTCGACTATTTAACCCTTACGCCTTTTCACGTCGTCTTTAGCTTCAATCGGCGGCGTTCGCGCGTTGCTCCGTCGCTTCTTGCAGAGCTTCTTCCGCCTGTTGCACATGTTCCTCTTTCAGCAGCGACGTTTCATAACGCACATCGCCAAACATCGTGTCGGCGACGGCTTTGGTGAAACCGAGAATGGCGGGGCCGAGCACGATACCGGGGATGCCAAACGTGTAGACGCCCGCCACCAGCGCCAGAAGCATCCAGTAAAAACTGAAACGCCCCGCGCTGCCCGCCGCCAGACGCGGTCGCAACAGCAGCGACGAGCCGAGCGTCATCGCAATCCCGACGCACATGTATATGCCTGCGCTTACGGGGTCGTGTCGGAAGACGAAGAGATAGATGCTGACCGGAATATATACCGCCCACTCGCCGAGCAGCGGAAAGAAGCCGACCATAAAAGTCACGACGCCGAGCACCATCGCCAGCGGCACGTCAAATACCAGATTCAAAACCAGAATCACGATGCCCTTCAACGATTGGTCAATTAACACCGCGAGCAACGCGCCGCGCAACGCGCTCCCGACGTTCTCCGTCAGTTTTTCGTAAAGCGGAAGATATTCGCCCGGCACGCGCATCTTGATGTATGAAGCGATGCGTGCGCGTTGGGTCAAGACGTAGAAGACTGTGAAGAAGAAGATGGCCGCCGAAGCCAGAATCAACGCCGCACGTTTGCGAACTTCCGCGATGGCTTCGCCGGAACGCGTCATCGCCTCGGCAAATGCCGCCTCCAATCCGGTGCGTGTGTTCTGCGCCGACACGTAATCTGTGAGCGCACCGCTAATCGCGCTGATAATCTCGCCGCGTGTCTTCTCCTCCTGCACCAGCGCCGAATAGCCCGACAACTCGTACCACGTATAACCCGCCGCCGCGACGAGCGGAACCACAATCAGAATAATCGTGATGACGGCGCTGCCCGCACGCGCACGCAGACGCCGCTCCAACCACTCCTGCACCGGCAACAGATAAGCACCCGCCACCACTCCCAACAACAACGCGACGAGCACTTTGCCGATTAACAGAAGAAAGAGAGCGAGCGCCAATAGCAGAGCCGTACCGTAGACGAGGATGCGTTTGGCATCCCCTACGGTCAACTCGCTCAGTCTTTTCGCATCAACATCTTCCGGCATCTGTGAAATCAATATAACGCATCCGCCTTCAACCCGTCAGCCGACGCCGACAATGGTCGCCGCAAACCGCATCCTTTCCGCACACGCGAGCCGCTCGTGCGAATTTTTAGCAGTCGCACGAATTTTCGACCGCCGGACGAAACCTTGTTGACAGCCGAAGCGTATGCGCGGAGGCTCGTAAGCATCAAGAACGCAGGCCGGAAGAAAGGGCGTTGACGACGGAGGACAGTGCGTCGATGGATTTTCGCGTGATACAACGTCATCGTTATAATTTCTCATGTTCGCGCGAGATGTTTCTTTCAAACATCTCGCGTCGCAGTTTCAAACCGATAAGTTTCTCAAAAAAGAGGTGCTCTTATGAAGATGTTTGCTTGTCTTTTGGCGTCGATGTTTTGTTTGGTATTGCCGTCTGCTGCTCTCGCGCAGGAGACGACGAACCCGACACCCGATGACATGACGGCGCAGGCGCGTGCTTTGGTCGATGCGTTGGCGAAGGGAGACTTTGCGGGAGCGTCGAAGAATTTCGATGAGAGGATGCGAGCCGCGTTGCCGCCCGAAAAACTTCAGTTGGTTTGGGAGAACATCAACACACAGGCCGGAGATTTCAAACGACAGACGACGGTGCGCACGGAGAAGGTCGGACAGTATGATGCCGTCATCGTGACGTGTGAGTTTGCGTTTATGGCGCTTGATACGAGAGTCGTCTTCAACGACAAGCGACAGGTGACGGGACTCTTCTTTGTTCCGGCGTCGAAACCTTCATCCGCCAACGCTTATACAACGCCCTCTTACGTCCGCCCCGCATCCTTTCAAGAAAAAGAAGTGACGGTGGGGACGGGCGAATGGGCTGTGCCGGGGACGCTCGCCATGCCCGTGCTGCCGACGGGGACGACGGCGCGGCGTGCGACGTTTCCGGCGGTCGTGCTTGTCCACGGCTCAGGCCCGCACGACCGCGACGAGACGGTCGGCGCATTCAAGCCTTTTCGTGATTTGGCGCAAGGACTCGCGTCGCAGGGCATCGCTGTGTTGCGCTACGAGAAACGCACGAAGGCGCACGGCGAAAAAATCATGAAGACGGCGAGCGCAACATTCACGGTCAAGGAAGAAGTGATTGACGACGCGCTCGCGGCGGTCGCGTTGCTCCGAAAAATGGAAGGCATCAACCCGCGTCGAATCTTCGTGCTCGGTCATAGCCTCGGCGGGATGCTCGCCCCGCGCATCGCGCGTGCTGACCCGCACATCGCTGGTCTTATCCTTCTGGCTGGAGCGTCGCGCCCGCTCGAAGATGTGCTCCTGCCGCAGTTCACCTACCTCTTCTCGCTTGACGGCGTGGTATCACCCGAAGAACAGGCGCAACTCGATGCGCTCATAAAGCAGTTGGCGAAACTGAAAGACCCGCAGACCAACGATGCCACCCTCGCCGCCGAACTACCCCTGCAACTTCCCGCGCGCTACTGGCTCGCCCTGCGCGGCTACATGCCCGCCCAAGACGCACGCACACTCAAAACTCCCATGCTCATCCTGCAAGGCGAGCGCGACTATCAAGTGACGATGGAAGATTTCGAGGGCTGGAAAATCCTCTCGTCCAGAAAAAACGTCCAACTCAAATCATACCCTCGACTCAACCATCTCTTTATCGAAGGCGAAGGCAAAAGCACTCCCGAAGAATACTCCAAGACCGGCAACATCCCGCCCTACGTCATCGACGATATAACTGCGTGGATAAACAAAATGAAAAATTAAAAAGGGAAAATGCAAAAGTGAAAAATCAGCCCGCGGAGATGCTGGTTTCCGCTCTTGCATTTTTAACTTCCCGTTGCGCGTTTGTTAGTTTGGGCGAGAATCGTTAAACTTTGCGGTTCAATCAGTACAGAGATTTCGAGAGAGGGATTGATGAGCGTTAAAAGTAATGTACAGACGCCTTTGGAGGCTTTTTTGAATAACCATCAGCAGGCAGACTGGTCGCAGACGATTGCTGACCTCTTGCCTTTCATACACGAAGTTGACCGCAACGCCACAAGCATCTGGTTTGCCTTCTTCCCACTTGCCTTGCTGCGCGCACTGGAAGCGGCGGAAGACCCGCAGGAGTTGGCGCAGAAATTGTTGTTGCAGGGCAGATATTATCTCAAAGACCAGATTGATTCTTCCCACACGTTTTTATACGGGCATCGCTACTGGCCGGAAGTGAAGCAGGCGGTGAGGGAGTATGCGGAGTCGGCGGCGGCGCCCGCGAATCTTGTGTTGGCGACCCAGATACGCGAAACGGCGTCGCGCGTCGCATCGCAACTCAAAGTCGAAGAGTCGCTTGTCGTGGGCATCACGGCGGTCGCGTTTATGACTTTGCAGCAGGTCGGACTCGACGCTTTCCGTGCGATGCCCGGCAAAGTTCTGATTGACGCGAAGCACGCGAAGAAATCGGCACAGCAAGTTTTGGACGAACGCGCGAAGGACGATAGTCAGGGCATCTTCGGTTTCCTGCGGACGACCGACAAACGCTGGACTGTGACCTTTGACGAGAACAACCGCGACGCGCATTTCAAGATGATGCACATGCAGGAAATCGCTTCGGCTGCCCCGACGCATCCCGTCAAAGATTGGAGCGCGATTGACCCGCGCTGCACCATCAACGAAGGGCCAATCCCCGTGCAGTGTCGCTCGGCTTCGTGCGGCACGTGTTGGGTCGGCGTGCTCGGCGGCGCGGAGAAACTGACCGAGGTTGCTCCGCGCGAGGCGCGCGTCATGAAGCAGTTTGGCTACATCGAGACGGACGAAGCGCGTCCATTGATTCGCCTCTCCTGTCAGGCACAGGGGTTGGGCGCGGTCTCCATCGTCATTCCGCCGTGGAACGGCGTCTACGGCAAATACCTGCGTAGCCGCAAGGAAGGTTCGGATGCCGCGCCGGAGGTTTCGAGTTCGGAGGTCGAGGCTTAGTCGAACGCAGAACAGGCGGATAGCGAGAAGTCGAAGCCGTCAACGAAACGCGAAAGTCGAAACACGAAATTCGCAGAGCGCAATTTTCAAGATGTCAAACGTCCAAACAAACGAAGCCAGTCACCATCCGCCCGCGTTGCGGCAGAGCGCGGAAGGAATGGTTGAGCCTGCGTCGCTGGCCGATTTGATTGAGTGGTTTTTGAACTACGACGAACGCGTCGCGGCGGTTCGTTTTCCCGCCGTCGAGGCGCTCTTTCAGTGGAAGCAACAGGCGACGCTCGACGTGCAACCCGACGCCTACACCTTTGCGCGCGCCGAAGACCGTCTCGCCATTGGCATCATGCAGGCGCTCGTCGAACACCGGACGGAACGCGCGTTGCACCTCTGGATAAAAGAACTACTCGCCGCGCTCGACGAGGCCTCGAAGACCAACGAGGAAATCTCCGAAGCCTATCAACTTCAAACCGACGACGACATTTCAGTCATCGACGCGGCGGAGAAACTGCCGACCAAGAGCGAGCGCAACATCTATCTCACCTTCTGCTGGCTCGAAACCCTCTGCACCGCCGAAGCGCGCGTGCTCGGTTGGGCTTACAAGGAACTTTACGGCAGACCTTTTCATCCCGATAATTTTTAAGCAACGGCGACGCGAACGCCCACTAGAGAGGTAAAAATTTAATGTCCGAAGAGAGACCGAATTACACTAATAACTCGCAGACCGTGGTGGTCGATGCCGACAACTTTGAATTTGAAACCGTCGAACAAGAGAACGGCCACGCCACCGTCATCCGTTTCAAAATCGAGAACAAACAGGTGCAAGCGGGCGACGTGCTCCTTGTCCTGTCCGGCAGCGACATTCATTTTCACGGCATGATTGGAATAATCGACGAGCAAGGCGGCATCGCCACCGACCGTCGCGGCTCGCTCCTGCCCGCCACCACGATTCAGTAAGAGCAAATTTTCATGACGGATTAGTGAGAGGCGGTTTCAAGTAGCGCGTTAGCGGAAGGGATGGATGCGGTGTCGGCGGCGTCGGGTTTGCGGAGGGTGAAGACGATGCCGCCGCCTTGTTCTTGAGGACGTTTGTGCCATTTCACTTCGGCGTCGATGATGCTGGCGCGGGCGCGGATGTTGGCGAGGCCGCGACCCAGACGCGCATGCTTGTTTGAAGGGTCGAAGCCGCGCCCGTTGTCTTCCAATATCAACACAAAATCGCCTTCGCCCGTCACGTCAACGCCGAGACGCACGTGAGTCGCCGTGGCGTGTCGGCAGATGTTGCTGACAGCCTCCTGCACGATGCGGTAAATCTGCATCTCGACGCCGGGCGAAAAACGCAGGCGCTCCTCAATCTCATCATCACAGGAAAACTCGTAACTGAAACGACACTCGGCGGGCAGGTGTGCGACGCGCTCCGTCAAAGCCCATTCGAGCGCGGCGGCAAACCCGACGTTTTCCAACACGGATGGGCTGAGGTCTTCGCAGATGCGCCGTATCTCGTTCGAGATGGATTCGATTTCATGACGCAAGACGGAAGGGTCAATCGTTTCATGTTCGCCGTTGGAGTTTGCATTCGACGTGCCCGCGCCGTTGTTGTTGGCGGCCTGTAGTTCGTCTGTCAAAAGTAGTAGACGACGAAGGTCGGCGAGGGTCTGGTCATGGAGGTCGCGCGCGATGCGACGGCGTTCGGCTTCAGTTTCGTTGGCGAGTTGGAGACGCGCGGCGGCGAGTTGGCGATTGGCATCCATGATGGCCGCGCCCGCACGCGACAGTCGCGCGTTCTGCACCGAACCCCAGACGAGCGCGACGAGCGCCAGCGCAAGCAGGATGGAGAGCGCGGCGGTCGTCCACGGAAAGGGCGCGCGTGCGACGTGGAGATTGAAGGCGAGCGGCATCGAAGCAACGAGGTCGGCGTTGTAGGCGCGGGCTTCGACGCGGTAGTTGCCGGGGCGCAAATCTTCAATCTGCAATTGCGATTCGTGCGCGAAGCGTCGTTTGATAATCGCGCCTGCATCGTCGTAGAGCAGGAAGGCATACTGAAACTGTTCGGGGAAGGTGCGACTCGACGTGGCCGCCACGTCGAGCACCAGACTGTTCTGCGGGTATTCGAGGCGCAGACCGTCGCGGAGTTCTTCGGGTTGGTGCGCGCGTGCGCCCGTGATGCGCGTGGGACGCAACGCGGGCGGCGCGAGTCCCGGCTCATAGCGCGATACGCCGCGACTCGTTCCAATCAACAACACGGTCGCTCCGCTTGCCGCTTGAGTTTGTCCGTCGTTTGGCGTGTCTTTGAGTGGCAGGACGGCGAAGACGTTTTGCGAGGGTAAACCCTGTTCGGCGTCGAGGCGCGCAATCATCGCGCCGAACACGCTGTCGAGAGAGACTTTGAGCAGTCCGCCGCCGGCGGTGGCGCACCATGCTTTCAGCGTTGACGTTTGAGAGGAATGCTGTTGGGGCGTCGTGTCGATGTGGACGACGCTGCGTGCATCGACGTTGGGCGCAACGTCGAGAAGCGTGCCCGCGCGAAAGATGTAGAGACCGCGTCCGGTGGCGAACCAGAGCGCGGCGTCGCTGCTGCCGCTAATGTCGCGCACGGCGTGCTGGTCGAGCGGCGTAAGCGCAGGTTCGGTCTTAACCTCTTTGCCGTCGAAGAAGAAGACGCCTGCGCTCGCCGTGCCAATCCAGAGTCGCCCGTCGCGTTCGTCTGCGTGGAGGCTGACGACCTCGCGTAGTTGCGGGTCGGAGATGTTGTCGTGAGGCCAGATGAGCGTGGCGCGGAGCCGTCCGTCCGGCGCGCGTTCCAGACGTTCGAGGCCGCGCCCGTAGGTCGCGATAAAGGTCGCCTTGCGAAACGAGGCGATGGCGCGCACGCTGCCCGCTACAGAAGGTTCGTTGGTCGTCGGTTGCTTGTCGTCCGATTCGGCGTTCGTCTCGCGGTTGCCCGTCTCCTTGCCGTTTATCTCTTTGTTGCGGGTCTCTTTGCCCTTCGTTTCGTCTGCGCGCTTCTCTGTCGCACGCGCGGGTGTGGCTTCGCGTCGGCGTCGTTCAAGGCCGACGTAGAGACCGCTCGACGTGCCGACGAGCAACTGCGCGTCCCTGTCTTCGGCGACGGCGTAGACGGTGCGCTCCGACATGCCTTCGACCGCGCGCCACGTCGAGGTCGTGGCGTCGTCGCTTGAGAGCGCGGCGGCGTCGCGCACGAACAGGCCACGATTCGTGCCCGCGACGAGACGCCCCTCGCGCGTCTGAAAGAGGACGCGCACGAAGTTGCTCTGCGCTTCGCCAGCAAGCGATTCGTTGCGGAGGCCGTGCGGGTCGTAGCGACAGACTCCACGGTCTGTCCCGAACCATGCGACGCCTTCACGGTCGATAAAAATCGAATAGATGCGGTCGGAACGCAGGCCGCCCGCCGTGCCTTCAAAGGTGAAACGTTCGAGACGCTGCCGACCGCGATAACGAAAGACGCCCTCGCCATCCGTGCCGACGAGGAGGTCGCCGCGCTCGTCGAACCTGAGCGCAGTGACCGTGCCCGTCGCCCCGCCGACGACTTTCGACGGGCGTTGCAAGTTATTCAAAACTTCAAACAGACCGCTATCGCCGGACGTGGTTTGCGCGCCGAACCAGAAACCGCCGCCGCTACCACTACCGTCGCCACGCGGGTCGCGCTCGATGGCCTCGACGAAGAATGCGCGCGGACGACTCAACACTTCTCGAACAGCATCATTCTCAACCGCCAGCAGACCCCGTCCGCGCGTGCCGACGAGAACGCGCTCGCCCGCCACGCGCACGCTCGTCAGTTCGAGCGGCAGACGATTATCCGCGCCGACGCCGAGCAATAGACGGTCTTCAATCGCACGCACCGCGAGCGTGTTATCGCCCTGCATGCGACAGTCGAAGATAACGCCCGCGTTGGTCGCCAGCACGACGCGACCGCGCGCAGCAGCAGCGCCGTCGTCCGTATCGGTCGCAATCGCCGTGACGGTTTTGCCTTCGGTCTCCGTGATGCGTCGGAACTCACCGCCCGCGAGTCGCACCACCGCGCCCGCATCCGTGCCAATCCAGAGCGCGCCGCTTGTGTCGAAACGCAGCGCCAGCACACGCCGCGCCTCAAGTCCCGCTTCAGCGACCGTTTGTGTGCGGCGTCCGTCGTAGCGCGCGAGTCCTGCGTCCGTGCCGAACCACATCGCGCCGTCGGCGTCCTGCGCAATCGCACGCACGCGGTCGGAGGGCAACCCGTGAAAGAGCGTCACTGCTCCCCACTGGTGGAGGTTGGTTGTCTGCGCGGTTGAATCGCCGTCGGCGGTTTCGGCGGGCGTGCGCGTGTGCGGCAAGAGAAGGAGCGACGCGAGGCAGAGCAGGAGCGCGACGCGGGCGGAACGACGTTTGATGGATGAACTCGACATCGACATCTTCCAGCAATCAACCCGACATCTTCTAGCGATGCTGCTCGTCGATAAAACGTCGGCGGTCGCGTTCGATCCACGCGTCGAGTTCGCCGGAGGCTTTTTCGAGTTCGTCGCTGTTGAGGAGGCCGCGACGCAGCGCCTCGAAGAAGGCGCGCGTACGCATGTTGTAGGCGAGTTTGTCGTAGGCTTCGTGCGGCGTGCCTTCGGGCGTGGAGGCGAAAAGTTTTTCGTAAAGCGTGGCGAGACGACTTTCGACGCCGCGCAGAGACAGGCTGCACTTGCGCGCAATCGCCCAGTTGGAGAGTCCGAGCGCGAGATAATAGAGGGCTTCGGCTTCAAATTCAGTGAGCAGCGGACGTTTGAATGAATCCTTGAAGGCGGGGTCAATCATGTCCGCGCCGTCTTCCAGAACGGCGGCTACGAAACGCAGGAAACGCGATTCAGGATTGTTCTTGTGGATGAAGCCGTAGGCGGGTTGCGGGTCGGCGGCGCGCACCATCTTGCGTATCTCGTTGATGTAGATTTCGTGCGGAAACTGCGTCCAGAAGATAATGCGCGCCGACGGAAACTCACGCCAGATGGCACGCGCCGCTTTGACGCCGGAGAGTCGCGGCATCTGTATGTCGAGCACACAGAGTTCAGGACGATGCGCGAGCGCGAGTTGAATCGCTTCCTCGCCGTCTGACGCTTCCACGACGGGCGCGTGAGAGCCGAACTCGCGCTCCAAAAGCTCGCGCAAGTAACGACGCTGCGCCACGTTGTCTTCAGCAATCAGTATCGACATAAGTGCAGATGCCGCGGGTTACGGGGTTCGGAGTCCGGTGTTTCGAGTCTCAGGATTGAGATTGGCAACGAGATGTCTGACGCCTTCGATTGCTAATTCAAACTCCGATGCCTTCGATGGCTCACGCAAAATACGCGCACTGAATTCTACCAAACTTCCGGCCTCTCGAACCTCTATCCTCCGACCTCTTGCCGATGCGGTCAATGTGGTTAGCCACACCTGCCCTGAGCGTGGCAAACACCGGAGGGTCGAATGGTTGACACGCCGCGCCGCCGTTGGCCTCCGCCTCGCCTGCACATCAAGAGAGGACGACAATCGCCCTGCATCTGTTAACCCTTTACATTTCGGAGCGAACGCCGATGTTTGACCACGCGAAGACGAAACATTTTATCGGAAGGGCGTCGACCATGCTGGCCGCCTTCCTCGTCGGCTTATCGGCATGGACGCTGTTTGCTGCTCTCGGCAGTGTCGGCGGCGACGGCTCCGTGCCAGCGTCCGACACGCGGGCGCAAGCGTTTGTTAACCTGCCGTCGATGCCTCCACCGACGGCTTCTGCGGCACGACCTCCATTTGAAGAACAGCACACAGACGCAGACGCTCAAGCGGAAGCCGCCCCGCCTCCACAGATTGTGACCATCCCCGTCTCGACAAACCATTTGCTGGTCGTCTCTGGAAACGTGCTCTACCTGATGAACGCGGGCGGCGTCGTCGAGTGGACGTGGCTGCCGCCGGGAGACCGCAGCGACTCCGCTTTCTTCACAGACCGTCCAATCGTTCTCGGCGACACCATTGTAGTCGTCGGCATTGACCTAACGCATGTGGCGCTCGATGCCGCGACGGGGCGTGTGAAGTGGTCGAGCCATGCCTGCGGGCGTGGAGTGTTCACGCAAATCGAAAAGTACAAAGATGACCAGTACATCGTGCGGACTGATATGAGCGCCTACCATGAGGGCGACCAATGGGTCGGCGGCATAGATGTGATTAGCGTCTTCAACCGAAACCACGAAATTTTATGGAGCGCAGACTTCCCGCGCTACGCGACTCTGAAAGTATGGGAGGGGCGCATCTATGCCATCCAAGACGAGGGGCACGGTGCGATTTTGGAGCAGATACGCCCACCGACAGATAGTCGTTAAAGTGGTGCGCGTGCCCGTCGGGGCATTGGCTCGTCGGGCATTGCAGCCTTGAGGCTCTCATGTCTATGCGTTGCTTGTCGAAAATTTCCATCGCGTTGGCGTGCACGGTCATCGTTGCGTGCGCGACAGTGGCGTGGCGCTTCCACGCACAGACGTCGCCGCGCGTGTGGGCAGCGCGTGAGGTGCCCGTCGCTTTCTGGACTTGGCGGGCGCAAGCGCCGTCGGATGAGGCGGTGGAACGCGCTGTGCGTGCGACACGGGCGCAAGAGTTGTTCGTGCGCGCCGGACAGATTGATTACGAGAAGGGGAAACTTCGCCGCATCCGCCCGGTCGAAGGGCGGTTTCCGCGTGCGCTGTCCGTTCATCTGGTTTACAACACGACGCGGACGCTCCTCACGGAGTTCGAGCGAGTTGGGGAGAGCGCGCTCGCCGCCATCGTGTTGGAGAACTTTTTGAAGGACAGCGCACGCGCTTCCACTGACGGCGCACGCGTCGCCGGACTCCAACTCGACTTCGACGTGCCGACACGCCTCCTCGCGCGTTACGGGCGCGTGCTTCGCTTGCTGCGCGTCCAGTTACCGACCGGAACACGGCTTTCCGTCACCGGTTTGCCGACGTGGATGGAGTCAAACGAACTCCGTGCCATGCTCGACGCCGTTGATTTCTGGATTCCACAATTCTACGGCGCAGAGATTCCCCAACGTCTCGAACAATCTCTGCCCATCACTTCGCCATCATTCGTCGCCCGTGACGCACGAGGCGCACGCGCGATTCGCAAGCCCTTCTATGCCGGACTGCCCGCCTACAGCCACGCCATGCTCTACGGCGCGGACGGCGCGCTCATCGCCCTGCGCGGCGACCTCGACCCCACACGCGTCGCACGCGACCCCAACTTTGAACTAATCGAACGCCGCCCCTTCGACGCACACGCCTCCGCCACCATCGACAGCCGCGACAACAGAGCCACACGCCAACCCAACAACAACGACGACGGCAAAAGCAGCGACGACAAGAGCGACAACGAGAACGACGATGAAGGCGGCAGCATGGAGGGAGTCGCTTTGGCGAGCGAGTGGCGTTACGTTTACCGCGCACGCGGCGAAGGGGTTGTGGATGGTTTGAGCGTGCGCGCGGGAGATAGTCTGGTTTTCGTCTTGCCGAGCAGCGCGAGTTTGCGTGCGAGCGTGCGAGGGGTACGCGAACACGCGGGCGAGTCGCTGCTCGGCATCTGCATCTTTCGTCTTCCCGAACGCGACGACCCCGCCACGCTCGCCATGCAACAGATTGCCGCCGCGCTCGCCGCCGACACCGACGACGTTCCGGCAAACCACCTGCAACTCCGACAGGCCGACGCTTTCAGCAATGCTGCTTCCGCGCATTCGACGATTGTTTCCGCGTCTCCAACTCTGACATCCATGCCGCCGACTCTTGAAAATCAAACTCCGTCGAACCATCTCTCCTTGAGCGTCGAGAATCGCGGCACGACGAGCGCCTTGATGGGCGACGATGCGATGCAACTGACGCTCGGCGTTGCGGCGGGGAGCGTGCGCGGCATCGTCCGCCTCGACGGTTTCACGTCCGTCGAAACGCTCTGCGGCGACACAAACACGCGCGACACCGACGAGCGCGCGACGCTTCGCCCCTGCGGACTGCGACGCGCTAACGCCTTGCGTTTCAAATCTCCAACGTGGAGCGCGGGCGCGCGAGCCGGGGCCACAATCAGTCTCGAACGCGACGCGCCCAGTGCGTTTCCCGTCGCCCTCCGCATCAAGACCGACGACGGGCGCACCTTCGCACATGCAAAGCGTGTCCGCGTCGAAACCATCAAGCAGCGTGCAACGGTCGCGGCCTTCAAAGATATGCAGACGCGCGCCACGCGCCAAACCAGCCCTAAAACAATGCGGACGATAAACAAATAGCCCCAACGGTAACGAGCCATGTCCAGCAAAAGTTTGCGAACGACAATGCGGAACCTCCGTAGACGAACAAAATTTTCCGGCCTTCTTCGCCACACGGGTCTTCGCCAGCAGTTTCTTCATCATTATCTTCTGCGAAATCTTCTGCGAGAATTTCTGCATCCCTGCGGAATGCGCGACAGCCTGCGTGCGATGACGCTTGGAGGACGTGCGCGTCTGATGTTTCTGTTGAGAGTAGTGCTGTGCACGATGCTCGCGGCGTCGGTGGTCATCGGTTGCGGTTGGGTCGGCACGCGTCATTCCGTGCGTTTCAACGGCTGGCTGACCGAACGCCAAATGGCTCGCCTACCGCCGATGCCGACCAAAGATAGCCAACTGCCGCTCGAACCACAGGAAACCTCAGCCGCACGGCGCGACGAAGATGAGACGACGTATGAAATGGCGCAACAACGTTCGGATGAAATCGACGCGCTCTGGGGCAACGCGGAGGCATCGACCGCGCGAGGCGATTTGAACGCGGCGCGACAGCAGTTGAGCGAGTATCTCGCACGCACAAAGTTTGTGCACGATGAATGGCTCAACCTCAAAGACCGTCAGGCGCGACGCAATTCCGCCGCCGACCAACTCGATGCGCTCGCCGCGCTCGACAAAGGCGCGAGCGCAAAGGCTGTCGCTTCATATCTCGCGGCGCGTCGCGCCTATGATTTGTGGATGAATGACGACACCACCGCCGCCGTAGAAGACAACGCGCAGACAACCGATGCAAGCGCGACGCACGCGAGTGCGAGGGATGAGAGTATGACGGGTGAGTTGCGGCCTCTGCTCGAAGACGTGGCGCGCGAACGAAATTTGGAAGACAACGTGGCTTATCTCCGTGCGGCGATTCTTTATCGTGAAGGAAAGATGACGGAGGCGTCGGCGGCCTTCGGCGCAGTTGCCGGACGTTTTCCGCGCAGCGAAAAACGCGAGGCCGCGTTGTTTATGGCGGCGGTCACCATGATGAAGACGAGCCGGAGTTTTACCGGAACGAGCGGCGACTCGCAGCACTTGCGAGAGTTGAATCGCCCCGTCAGTCAAGATGGGAACGAAGCTCCCGCCGTTGACGACGAGATGAACAACGCCCCGCCGAAGGACAACAACAGCGAGTCGCCCGACCAAGCATGGCATGCGGCGCGTGAAGGTTTCGTGCGCGTCATGCGTGAGTTTCCGCGCGGGCGTTACACGTCGGATGCACGCGGCTGGCACGCGTATCTGTTGCTGCGCGCGGGCGACCGTGCGGGCGCGCTCATCGAGTATTACCGTCTGCTTGGCAATGAACCGGATGCAGGCGCGCGTGCCGAGGGCGCATTCTCTCTGAGGTTGACACGCCATCACGCGAGCGAAGATGAGATGCGCCGCGTCGAGGCGGAACTCGAAGACGAGCCGACGCCCGCGCTTGCTTATGCTTATCACAATATCTACAACTATGCGCTCAACCCGGCCTGCGAGCTAAATGATGATTACTATGGCTATGTGGGCAACGATTGGGAGTCGCAACGCGCACAAAGCAAACGCGACGAACGCATCCGCCGTGAGAAGGAACGCATCGTCGCCTTCGCCACGCGCATGTTGCGCCGTTACCCGCGCGCCGGAGCGGGAGCGGCTTTCGCACTGCGCGTCGCCGAAGCGAATCTCGAACTCGACAAAAACAAAGAAGCACTCGAACAGTCGAAGCGCGCGTTGAGTTTGGGTCTGCCCCGCGATGAAGGGCTGCAAGCGTTGTGGGTCAAGGGCATCGCCGAGCACCGCACGCGCGATTACGCGGCGGCGCGTGCCACACTCGGACTGCTTCTGTCGAAAGAGCCGCGTGGGGAGTTGGTTGAAGGCACACGCGCGTTTCTCGCGATGGCCGCCGAAGATGCGGGCGATTTGGAGGCCGCGCTCGAACAATATCTCGCGCTCGACTACACCAACGATGTCGCCTATTTCATCGACGCGTTGCTCACGCCGGAGCAGTTGCAGAACTTCATCGTGCGTCATCCTCGAACGCCGAAACGCGATGAATTGCTCTACGCTCTCGGCGTGCGTTACATGCGTCTGGGGCGTTACGACGAAGCGCGCGCCGCCTACGCGCAGGTGCGGACAACAGAGCCGAACGACCCCAACTATTTTTTGAATAACGATGGCTGCCTCGATGATGAGTCGCTCGGCAGCGCGCGACGCCTCTACCGTTGCATCGACCCGAAAAATCCGTACGACGCTTATCAAGAGTTGGCGGGCGTGCGCGTGCGTTGGGTCGCGCGCGACTTGAAGACGATAGACGACCTCGAACGTCTCGAAGGCGACGCCGCCACAGCACAGGGCGATGAAGCGAAAGCCGAATCGCTCTATCAACTCGCCAGTTATATTTACCAGTCAGGCGATTTGGCCTTCTACAATCCGGCGGCGTGGCGCGGCAATCGTTATTACGCTCTCAACTACGACCAGAAATTCCGTGCGCCCGACGAGGCGCGCATCATGCGACAGTACATGGAGCAGCACGACCCTCTGGTGCGTGCGCTGGAAATCTATCAACGTTTGGCGCGCACGTTTCCGCAGACGCGCGCGGCGCGCGATGCGCTCTACACCGCCGCCGTCATCCATGAACGTTTACAGCGTTCTTACGTCTACTGGCCTGAGCAGTACAGTCAGGGCTTGCACGCGGGCGAAGCGTTGGTGACGTACGCGGATGTCAGAAGAATCTACCCGCGCTATCAATTACCGCGCGGCGTACGCGGATGGGAACCATTGACACGCACCGTCAACGGCGGCCCCGGTTGGACGACAGCGCCCAAAGCAAAACCGCTGACACCGACGGAGCGCATACGCCGCAGAGTCAAACGCGCGGAGAGAATCGTGTCGAAGGGTTGGCATTTGTTCGGTGAAATCGGCGGCGGAAGCCTGCGACGCTGGTCGTTCGTCGGCTTCTCGTCGTTGGGCTTACTTTTCGTCTTTCGTCTCACACGACGCACGCGCAACCTCTTATTCGAGCAACTTACACGCCGCACCAGAGAAGAACTGTCGAGCCGACGCGAACCGCTCCCCATGTCCGTCTCATCATACGGCGCGCAGGAGCCTTACACCTTCAACGCGAGAGCGCGTCGGTTGACGCACCACGCCGCACAGGAACTATGGCGACTCACTCTCGACGGGCGTGGCCGCTCCGCACTCGCGCTTAATCTACTGACACACGGACTCCTCACCGTCCTGCTCTGGACGCTCACCTGGGCGCTCAAGCAAGGCTGACCCGACGGAAGTTACACGGCGAAATGTTGAAAAGGGAAACAGGGAAAGAGTAATTTCCTTTTCCCTCTAACCGCTTCGCCTTTTCACCATTTCACCCTTCTTATATTCATCCCGCATCCCTCCGCACGCATCCCTTGCATTTGTCGGCGGCATAGAGTTAATGATAAAGTGCTGCCTTAAATAATCTTGCTCCCGTGGTTGAAAACCCCGACGCGAATCAGACGCTCGTCCGTCTCTCTCCGATGAGCGAAAGAAGCACGCGCCCCGTGAAATGTCTGTTTTGCAACCCCACGGAGGCGAGACGAAAGGGCGTCAAACGCAGAGCAGGAAAGATTAAGACACGCAGGCGAATCATGCCGACGCGCGCTTGATTCGAGTGCGTCGGTTGTGTCAGAGTTTGTCACCCGATTAAATTTGGAATTTTGTCGAACATCATCGTCCTGTTATCGAGAGCAGGCATGTTCGTTTAGCGAGGCGACGGGTCAGAGGCGGAAAAACAGTTAGCGTTTCGACTCGTCGGTTATATTTGTGAGCACAAGTAATTCAAGCACTTCACCTCCGAAGCAATTAACGCGCGCCGAACAGGAAACGAACACGGCAGCCGAGAGATTAACGGCGCAGATTGAGTCGGCGCTGGCGGCGGTCGCCATCCATTCCGACGACGGCGTTGACGACCTCGAAGCCTGCGCCGACCGTCTCGAACGCGCCGCACGCGACCTCGTTGTCGCCTTGCGCGAACTGGCCGAACAGCGTAGCGATGCGGAAAAAGAAGAGTTAAAGAAACGATAAACCGGAGCAGTAGATAGTGGTCAGTAGTCAGAATTCAGTAGAAGAGCATCTCGCTTTTGATTGTTAAGAGCCAACCGAAAAAGCACTCGACAAGGTTCTACATGCTGGCTACTGTCTACTGAGTTCTGTCTACTGCTTTTTTTTGAGGGAGATTTATGACGAGTACGAAGAGACGTGCCACGCAGGAGTTCGGGCACAGGCGCAGCGACGTGGGATTAGAGACTTACGGCATCCGCGAGGCCGCCAGCGTTTTCTGGAATCTGACCACACCAGAACTTTATGAAGAGATTGCGCGACGCAACGAAGGCGTCTTCTCCGACCACGGCGCGCTCATCGTCGATACGGGCGAGCACACCGGACGCGCGGCCAAAGATAAAGCCATCGTCCGCGAGCCTTCGAGCGAGGAGCATGTTTTTTGGGGCGAGGTCAACAAGGAATTTTCGCCGGAAAAGTTCAACGCTCTGCGCGACCGCATGATGGCCTACACGCGCGGACACGACCTCTTCGTGCAAGACACTTTCGCCGGAGCCGACCCGCGTTATCGCCTGCCAGTCCGCATCATCACCGAACTCGCGTGGCATTCCCTGTTTGCGCGCACGATGTTTATCAATCACACGGTCGAAAATCATCAGCCCGAATTCACCATCATCAATCTCCCCGGCTTTCGTGCCGACCCCGAACGCGACGGCACACGCTCGCCCACGTTTATCCTGATGGATTTCAGCCAACGACTCGTCTTGATTGGCGGCACAAGTTATGCCGGAGAGACTAAAAAGAGCGTCTTCACGATTCTCAATTATCTCTTGCCGCAACGCGGCGTGATGAGTATGCACTGTTCTGCAAACGTCGGCGATGCGGGCGATGTCGCCGTCTTCTTCGGACTTTCGGGAACCGGCAAGACCACTCTCTCAGCCGACCCCGAACGCCGTCTCATCGGCGACGACGAACACGGCTGGTCGAACGATGGCATCTTCAATTTCGAGGGCGGCTGCTACGCCAAAGTTATCAAGCTCTCGCCCGAAGCCGAGCCTGACATCTATCGCACGACGCGCATGTTTGGCACCGTTCTGGAAAACGTGGTCTTCGACCCTGAGACGCGCGTACTCAATCTCGACGATGCTACGAAGACGGAAAACACGCGCGCCGCCTATCCGCTCGAAAGTATTCCCAACATCGTGCCCGAAGGCTACGGCGGGCATCCCAAGAACATCATCATGCTCACGGCTGACGCTTTCGGAGTGCTCCCGCCCGTCTCGCGTCTGTCGCCTGAGCAGGCCATGTACCACTTCCTTTCCGGCTACACGGCGAAAGTCGCGGGCACGGAAAAGGGCGTCAAAGAACCGGAAGCAACCTTTTCGACGTGCTTCGGCGCGCCCTTCATGGTCTTGCATCCGGGCGTCTACGCAGACCTGCTCGGCAAAAAGATGGCGGAGCACGAAGCGCATTGTTGGCTCGTCAACACGGGTTGGTCGGGCGGCCCCTACGGCGAAGGCCAACGCATGAAGATTCAGCATACGCGCGCCATGATTCGCGCCATCCTCAACGGCTCGCTCTCGCAAATCGAAACGCAGCCCGACCCGATTTTCGGCGTCGCCGTGCCCGTCTCCTGTCCCGACGTGCCGACCGAAGTTCTCACGCCGCGCAACACATGGCGCGACCCCGAAGCCTACGACCGCAAGGCGCGCGACCTCGCACGCCGCTTTAACGAGAACTTCAAGAAGTACGCCGATGGTGTTTCCGAAGGCGTCCGCGCCGTTGCGCCCGTCAACGATTAAGCAAAAGAGACTTGGGAAATGAAAAGGCGACGCTTGATGAAAGCGTCGCCTTTTCAATTTTACGAGCGTCGGAACTTTTTTTGACGAGCGGCGGGGAAAGTTGCGGACGCATCTCGTCGCGTCTGTCAGTCGTCGTTGAGATAGAGCGTGAGCACCTTGAGCTTGCGTTCAACCCTCACCAAGTCCATGTGAAAAATCAGCATGTCAACGCATATCAAACGCGTTCCCTTCGGATAGCCATAGAAGTCCGTGCTGAGAATTTTCACTTCCGGTCTTATCGCTTCGCGCGGCTGTTCTTCTCCACCGGCGCAATTTCCGCCGCTGTCTCCTTCACTTGCACCGACGCATTATCGGTGGACAACGCATTGGCGGCTTGCGCGAAGACGACGGCGTGGCTCGCGTAAATTAAGAGCAGGATGGCGGTGAGCCAGCCCATTGCTTCGAGGATTTTTTTGATGTTCATAATGCACGGCTTTCGTCAGTTGTCGGAGACGGGGAGCGCACGTGTGTTCTTCATTCGTTTGACGATTTCTCCAGCGATGTCTTCGGCGGCAACGAGGTCGTTGATGGCAACCACTTTGCCGTTGACGACCACGATGCTCGACTCAGGTTCTTCGATACTGAAGATGTAGTTAAGCGCGCGTTTATGCACTTCCAAGACCAAATCAGCCTTCTCTCTGTTTTTGACGATGGCGAGTTTCCATTGCTGAAACTCCGCGTACTTGCCGAGTTTGTATTCGAGATATTTGGAATCGAGATGCCTGCTCGGTGTGATAAAAATCGTGCGCGCTTCGCGTAGGATGCGCGCCGGACTTTTGGCGGCATCGTCGTCATTGGTGGTGCGCGAACGCGTTTTGGTGTTTGATTCGGAATAGGCGCGTTCATCGTCGCTGCGTTTGGCGGATTGCGCGTGAGCGGCGTCGGCGCCGCCGCCGAGCACAAGAAACGCGGCGACGGCGGCGATGGCTAAAAGTAAGTTTCGGTGCATCAGGTTTGGTCTCCGTTTCGTAAAATTCCCTTCCGGCATTCCTAAAATGCAATGGCCGTGCCTCGACCGAAAGCGCCGAAAATTTGAACGGGCGACGAAGAAGGGAATCGTGCGACGCAAAACTGTGGCGTCAACTGAAAGAAAATTGCGCCAAGAAACTTTTCGTCGCGCGTCGCGTACAGCATGTGCATGGCAGTCGCAGGTGGCTCGCGCGTGCTTGACCGATGGGCGTCTGTGCGCGTAAGAAGAGGCATTGAAGACGACGCCTTCAACGAAACATACCCGACGCTTTGCCGAAAGGCTTTTCAAACTCGCGCACATTGGAGAGAACGAATGACGGAGCAGCCGGACAACATGGAGAGGCAGCGAGATGAAGATACTGCTGAAGAAGCGTCGGCGACGGTTGACCTGAGACGCCGAAACAGCATCTCTCCCGTCGCTTCGACGCAGACCGCCGCGCAGACCGAAAGCGCCGCGACGCTGCGTAAAGTAGTTGATATGGTGCGCCGCATTATGCGCTCCGACACGGCCAGCATCGTCAGTTTCTCCGTCGTCGAGAGAACGATTCGTTGGAAAGCCGCGAGTGGGTTTCGTTCCTTCGACCGCCTCGAAGCCGACATAATCTATCCTTTGAAGGGCGAAATCGCCGAACTCGCCGCCGCCGCCGATGAACTAATGACGCTCGAAGCCGTGGCAGGCGAACTGCCCGCGAGCGAACTCCCCATGCATAGCGCAGAGGGCGTGCGCGACATGGCTCTCATCCCGCTCCACGCGCGCGGCGAACGTCTCGGCGCGCTCATCGTCGGCTATCGTTCCGCGCATCGCTTCACGCCCGACGAGAAACAGTTGCTCGAAGGCTTGGCCGAGATGGCCGCGCTCGCGCTCGACAATGCGCGTCTCTTTGAGACGGTCGGCACGGCCAAGAAAATCTGGGAGCAGACCTTCGACGCCATCCCCGACGGCATCATCGTCCACGACGAGGAGATGCGTATCGCGCGCTGCAACCGCGAGGCCGCCGGAATGATGGGCTTCGACCAACCCTCCGAAGCCATCGGAATGGCCTGCGCCGACGCCTTCGCGCATCTCTTCGGCGAACGCGCCGCCGCTTATCACATGAAGCAGAACACAGCCACCGCTTCATCCTTCGAGCTACAGGCCGAAGATGGCAGACGCTATCTCGTCTCGGTCGCGCCCCTCTCCGCTTTGCAAACCGGCGTCAGTGTTGACGCTAGACCGAATCCGTCAAACACGCCAACGTCGTCTGACGCGCAAGCCTCCTCCGAGACACAAACGTCGCCGCCCGTCGTCGCGCCTTCAACCGCGACGGCGCGAGAAGAAGTTAATCAACTCCTCTCAGCCAACTCTGCCTCCGACGCTTCGCGCACGCATCATCAGACTTCTTGGAGCGTTATCACTTGGAGCGACATCACAGAACTTTCAGAGGTGCAGGAACAACTGGCGCGCTCGCGTCGTCTCGCCACGGTCGGACAACTCGCCGCCGGAGTCGCGCACGAAATCAACAATCCGCTCGCCGCCATCACCACCTGCGCCGAAGCGACTCTGCGCGCCCTCCGCAGCGTCCCCGAAACTGCCGCGCTCGCCGAAGAACGTAACTGGAATTTCTATCTCGAAGAGATTGTCAGGCAAGCCCTACGCTGCAAGACCATCACGCGCGGACTCCTCGACCTCTCCCGCCAACGCCGCGCACGCCGCGAAGCCTGCGACCTCAACACGCTCGTCGAACGCTCCGTCAAATTCTTCGAGCCGCGCGGCCAAGACCGCTCCATCAAATTCAACGTCAATCTCGACCCGTCTATCAGCGATGTGGCGACCGACGAAGCGATGGTGCGCCAGATTCTCGACAACCTCTTGAGCAACGCGCTCGATGCCGTTACCGAAGGCGGCGAAATCACGGTCTCGACATCCTTGCGCGACGGGCGCATCGCCGTCGAAGTCGCCGACAACGGCCCAGGCATCCCGCCTGAAACACTCGCACGCATCTTCGACCCCTTCTTCACCACCAAAGAAGCGGGCAAAGGCTCAGGACTCGGCCTCGCCATCTCTATCACACTCGCGGAAGCCGTCGGCGGCGCGCTCGCCGTCGAATCAAAACCCGGCACAGGCAGTTGCTTCCGCCTCTGGATTCCCCGACGCTCGCCCGAAAAGTAAGGATGAATGCTAAGATAAAACCTGTCGTCTGATGTCGCCCTCTCATGTTAAATTTTGCCGAGACGAATTCTGAACCGGAGTGGCTCGATGTCTTCGCAGACTAAAACTTACTTTACTGCGGAAGAATATTTGGCTTTGGAGCGCGAAGCCGAATACAAGAGCGAATATTTCAATGGCGAAATATTCGCCATGACAGGCGCGAGCCGCAGACACAACCTTATCGCCGCCAACGTTCTTGTCGCACTTCATCCCCAACTTAAAGGGCGTCCGTGTGAAGTCTATACGAGTGACATGCGTGTCAAGGTTAGCCCGACTGGACTCTACACTTACCCGGATGTGGTCGTGGCATGTGAAAAACCGATGTTTGATGATGAATATACTGACACGTTGCTCAATCCGACGGTGATTGTCGAAGTTCTTTCCAAATCGACCGAGGGGTATGACCGTGGAAGGAAGTTTGAGCAGTATCGCAAACTTGTCTCGCTGTCTGAATATTTGTTGATTGCACAGGATAAGTATCACGTCGAGCATTACGTCCGACAGCCCGATAATCAATGGTTGCTGTCCGAGACAGACAACCCGCAGGACATCGTTAACTTGCCTTCGATAGATTGCCGTCTGGCTTTGTCAGACATCTACGACAAAGCCGGAATCGACAACCAGTAGTCAGTAACACCGCGTACCCGACACAAGCTATCCGTTATCTTCTGGTCTCGCCCGTCGCTGAACATTTATGAGTCGAAAAATTCGTGTGTTGCTGGTGGACGACGATGCTCTGTTGAGGCATCTGGTCACTGACCAACTGGCGTTGTCGGGTTTTGAAGCGGCGGCGGCATCCTCCGGCGAGGAGGCTTTGAAAGCGATTGCCGCAACGGATTACGACGTGGTGTTGCTCGACATCAACATGCCGGGGCTGTCGGGGTTGGAAGCGTTGCGCGAGATAAGAAAGATGGAGGACGCGCCCGAAGTCATTATGCTGACTGCCGACACCGCTCTCTCGACGGGCATCGAAGCCATGCGCCACGGCGCGTACGATTATCTCACCAAGCCTTCGACGCTCGACGAGATTGAAGCCGTTATCCGCAAGGCCGACGAAAAGAAACGTCTTGTACGACAGAATGCGAGTTTGCGCGCCGTCGCGGTGCGGACGCCTTCTTCGGAGGAGTCGGGCAGCGTGCCTGCGCTCGTCCATGCGAGCGGCGCGATGGAGGCGATTATCGGGTTGGCTGAATCGGCGGCGCGTCTCGATTCGACGGTCGTCATCACGGGCGAATCCGGCACGGGCAAAGACGTGCTCGCGCGCTACATTCACTCCAGGAGCATGCGCGCCGATGCGCCTCTCATGACCGTCAATTGCGGCGCGCTTCCTGAGTCGCTTTTTGAATCGGAATTCTTCGGACACGAACGCGGCGCGTTCACGGGCGCGTCCACACTGAAACGCGGCCTCATCGAAGCCGCCGACGGCTCGACGTTTTTTCTCGATGAGATTGGCGAGATGCCGCTCTCCGTGCAAGTCAAGCTCTTGCACTTTCTTGAACAGGGACGCTTCCGCCGCGTCGGTTCAACGCGCGACCACTCATCCGACGTGCGTATCATCGCCGCGACCAATCGCAAACTCGCCGACGACGTGAGCGCCGGACGCTTTCGCGCAGACCTCTTCTATCGCCTCAACGTTATCTCGCTCCACATCCCACCCTTGCGCGAGCGACGCGAAGACATCCCCGCGCTCGTCGAACATTTCCTCGCGCTCTACCGCGAACGCTTCAATCGACTGTCGCTCAATCTTTCGACGGAAGCGCGTCGCCTCTTGGAAACATATGACTGGCCGGGCAACGTCCGCGAACTCCGCAACACGCTCGAACGCACCGCCGCGCTCTCCGCCACCGATACGCTCGAAGCGAGTCAACTTCATCTCGCTTCCTCCGACCGCGCCGCCGCCAGCAAAACACCGACGAGCGACGCGGCGACCAACAACGACGCAGCAACCGACAGCGACGCCGCACCCCTCACCCTCGACGAACTCGAACGCCGACACATCCTCCACGTCCTCGCCGAAGCGGGCGGCAATCGCGAACGCGCCGCCGCCATCCTCGGCATCTCCACACGCACCCTCTACCGCAAGCTACGAGAGTACGAAACCGGCGAAGACGGCGACTTCCAGTAACACTCGCCAACACGCCGACTCTGCCGACAACGAAACCGACCGCCGTCGAATTCTTCCTCCGAGAGCCTGACAAAGTGGCAGCAGACTGACAAAACGTCAGTCATCTCTGTCATTCCTTCCTGCCGAAAGCCCCATGCAAAATTCTCGTCAAGTAGAGATAAAGACTGTCGTTTCATCAGTTAGCTGTCAAATTCGAGGCCGGAAAAAAAGCGGCATAGAGTTTGTAAGCGTTAAGGCATGGCCGTGTGTGTTTTCTTCGCGGTCAGACAGAAAGTTTTCGGATGAAGGAACCCGACAAATGGCGCGAATAATGATTTGCGACGACGACAAGGCGATGGTCGAACGATTGGCCGAGGCGCTGGTGGTTGCCGGACATGAGGCCGAAACGTGTCGTCACACGATGGACATGCTGCGCGGAGCAGCCGACGGACGCTTCGACCTGATTGCTTTCGCGCTCGACATGGCGGGTTTCGGTCGGACGGGCGCGGTCGAAGCGTTGAATGAAGTTGCGCCGCAAGTGCCGCTCATCGCGCTCTACGACCGACCTTCGCAGATTGTGCGCGCCGCCGCGCAGGCACGTTTCGCCGCGTTGCTGCCGCGCCCTGTGGCAGTCAAAGATTTTATGTATGCCGTCGCGTGTGCCTTGAACGGTTACGCACCGACACAGAGACAAACTCGCAATGCTCCCGCGTCGCTTGCCTGAAGCGGCTTGAGAGTTTCTCACCTACCACCCACGCCTCGTATTTCAAGCAAGACAATTTGAAGGAGATGAACATGATTAAGTTGAATAAAAAGTTTCGTGTGCTTTCGCTGGCGCTGTGCATCGTCGTCCTCGGCGGCGCAGCAGCCTTCGCGCAAAGACACCTTGCGGTGGTCGGCAATCAAGGCCGTCCCGAAGTGAAAGTGATGCTCGCGGGCGCGGTCGAACGCGGCAGCGAACTCGTCACGCTCGACAAGGCCAACGCCGTCAGGCCGGGTGAAGTTCTGCAATGGAACATCACTTCGCTCAACGAAGGCACGGGCGCGGCGCGCGAGTACAAGGCCGTCGGCCACATCCCGAAAGGCACGACCTTTATTCCGTCAACGGCGGTGGGCGAAAACGGTTCCAGCGTCACCTACAGCATCGACGGCGGCAAGACCTTCTCCACCCTGCCCATCATCGAAGAGAAGCAGGCGGACGGCTCGGTCAAACAAGTGCCCGCACCTGTTTCGATGTACACGGAAGTGCGCTACGAATGGAAGGATGCGCTTGCCGCAGGCGGCAAACTCTCCGCTTCCTACAAGGTACGCGTCAAGTAAACCCCGTCGGCGCACGACGAGCAGCGCGGTTCATGGCCGGAATTATCTTCACGCCTACCCTTTCGGCTCCCTGCCGATAACCGTCGCTCCACAAAAGCCCACCTACATAAACGAGGAATCATGATGACTAATAGATTTATGAAAAATATACTGAGCGGCGCTTTTCTCTGGCGCGCGACGTTGCTTCTGGCGCTCACTTGCGCCGCGCTCGTCCCCGCCGTTCAGGCACAGACCGCGGGCGGCACGCAGATTCAAAACCGCGCCTCCGCCACTTACTCCGACGGCTCGAACAACTATTCAACCGTCTCCAATCTGGTGACCATCACGGTCGCCAACGTCTCTGGCCTGACCATCACGCCCGACAATCCGGCGAGCGGTTCCAATCCGTCGGTCGTCTCCGGCGAAACCAATGTCGATTTCTCCTTCACTGTCACTAATTCAAGCAACTTCGCGACGCAGGTACGTTTCCTTCAATCGGGCGCGTCGCTTCAAGTGTTCGGCCCCGGAACGATTCAGGCAGCCGTCATCGACCTCGGCACGCCCGGCATGAACGCGGGCGACACCGACATCTTCACCAACAACGCGGGCGATGTGCTTTCGGCATCCGTCGCGCGTAACGCGTCGATTATCGTGATCGTCCGCGTCAACATCAGCGCGGCGGCCAATCCCGGCGATGTCATCAACGTCCGCCTCGGCGATACGCTTACGGGCGCAACCACCTACGACAACCAACCCGTCACGAATTCGGCCAACGAAGTGCGTACCGCGTCGGGCGCATCCGCACCCGTCAACGGCGAATCGGAAGCGCGCGGCGACGCGAGCGCCATCGTGCAGGCCGACGCGCGCATACAGCTTTCGCTCAACGCGCCCGCAGGCCCCGTCGCCCTCGGCTCCAACATCACCTACACGTGGGGCATCCAGAATCTCAACACGGCGCAACGTCCGGCCACCGCGCAGACGCTCGCAGGCGCACCCGCCGGTTCCAATTCCGGCATCTTCGTCGTCGCGCCCGTCCCCGTCGGCACGACGTTCGTCTCCGTCACGCCGCCCGCCGGAGTCACAGTGCTCTACTCCAACTCCGCGCTCTCGAACGACCCGCTTTCAGCAGCCACCGTCTGGAGCACGACCGCTCCGGCAGGCGTCACGCGTGTCGCCTTTAACGTCGGCAACTCGCTCGCCATCGGCGCATCCGTCACGAACATGCAGATGGTCGTGCAAATCAACACCAACGCCAACGCTTCGACCCCGATTTATGAAATCGGCGACGCCTTCGCGCGCAACAGCGTCAGCGCCGGCATGACAGACCAGTCGGGCGACAGCATCGCCAACAAAGGCGACGGCAACGCCAACTTCAACGAACCGCGTTTCGGCGTCGATGCCGCGACACCCACGCAAGGCTTCCAGTTGCCGACGCTGCTCACGCAGGTTGGTAACGTCCTGCTCGGCCCCAACGGTTTCCCGGATGCCGTCGGCCCGACCAACAACAACGACGACTTCACGAACCGCAGCGTCTCGCCCGCCGTCATCGCCGGACTCGGCTTCGGAGACCCCATCGGCTCGGCCACCTTCGTCGATTTCACCAACACCATCCGCAACAGCGGCAACGCCAACGACACGTTTGCCCTGACCGCGCCGACCGTCCCGCCAGGCTTCACCGTGCAGGTCAGCCATCCGAGCATCAACGGCGGCACGTTCACAGCCATCCCGACTTCTGGGACGAGCCTGACGCTCGCACTCAACTTCGGGCAGGATACCAACATCGTCGTCCGCGTCACCGCGCCCGTCAACACGGCGGTACTCAACGGATTCGCCACGACCATCCGCGCCACTTCCGGCGTCACCAACACGAACTACAACGAGACCATCAACCGTCTCTACACCGGCTTCCTCCGTCTCACCAAGTCGTCGTCCATCGTCGGCGGCGGTGCGGCGGTTCCCGGCGCGACCGTCGAGTACGTCATCACCTACGCGAACATCTCGACGGGCGGCGGCACCAACTGTCCCATCCTGACGGCCAGCAACATCGTCATCAGCGAAGACGGCAACGCCGCGCCGAACAACTGGGCGACCTACACCACGCAGGTCATCGTTCCCCTACCCGCAGACCCTGGCGGCGCAATCACCGACGGCAACACCAACGGCGCAGTGACCGCCGCCACGTCCTTCCTCAAGGACACGGTATCGGGCAATCTCCTGCCGGGCGCGTCGGGCACGTTCACCTTCCGTCGCCGCATCAACTAACCGCGCGGCTCCCGAAACCCGCGCCGTTCTTCACTCAAACGGCGCGGGCGCGGTCGAGAAGTTATTGAGACTTCCTGACCGCCGCCCGCGCCGCCCATCTCAACCAAACCAATGCAGAATGCGGATTGTGGAATGCGAATGAAAAGACAAAATCAGCTTTGTTTTAATTCCGCAACCCGCAATCCGCAATCCGCAATCAACAATCTTATGTCGCACGCCCGCCTCCAACGAATCGTCTGCATCGTCGCCGCGTTGCTCGTCTTGACGACCATCTGCGGGCGCGTCCACGCGGATGAAACGGACAGGACACTGGCGGGCACAGTTATTTCCAACCGCGCCGAAGCGACCTACTACGACGCATCCGGCGCAGGCTTCTCCACCGTCTCTCCAACCATTCAAGTCACAGTCCTCTCCGTCTCCGCGCTCGCCGTCACACCCGACGAGACAACGCCCTCCAATACCGTCGCTCCCAACGAGCGCGTCGAACGTCTCTTCCGTATCTGCAACGCGGGCAACACCCCAGACCTCTACACCATCACACGCGCCGACGCCTCCGCGCCCGCCGCCATCGCCGCGCTCTATTTCGACACCGACGCGAGCGGCACCTTCACCGAAGGCGACCGACAGGCAACCGTGGGCGCAGGGATGAGTCCGCGCGTGGCGCGCGGCGCGTGCCTCGGTCTCGTCGCCCTCGTTGACACCAACGGCATGGCGACAGGTTCGCTTCTGACCATCAGCGTCACGGCGCGTTCCAACGTCTCGGATGCCGTGGGCGGCGCGTCCGAGGACGACGGCACGATTATCAACACGGTGGGCAGCGGCGCGCGTATCAGTGCGCCGAACGACCCGCGCCTGCCACCGACGAAGTTTGTCGAAAACTCCGCGCACGTGGTCGCCGCCTACGGGCAGACACTCAACTACATCATCGCCTTCCGCAATAGCGGCGACGTGACTGCACGCCGCGTCGTCCTCATCGACGAATTGCCCGACGGCCTCGAATACATCGCGGGTTCGCTGCGTCTCGGCGCGCGGAGCCTGACGGATGGGAATGATGGTGACGAAGGCTCCGTCGTCGGTCAGCGCGTCGAGGTGCGTGTGGGCGAGGTCAAAGTTGACGAACTGGTGCAGGTCGAACTGCGTGCGCGTGTGCGCGTGGGCGTCGCGCCGGGCGTCGGCCTCGTCAACCATGCCGACGTGACGGCGGACAACGCCGCGCCGACAACCACGACGAATGCCATTGCCGTCGTCAATCCCTTCGGTCTCGTCTACGAGGCGCGCGGCGGTGGCGGCGCAACCATCGGCGGCGCGCGTGTCGCGCTCTTGCGTGACAGCACCAACGGCGTCCCGCTCCAACTGCCGCGCGAGGGCGGTTCGGTGCCCAACGAGCGCAACGAAAATCCTTTTGTGACCGACGGGCAGGGGCGTTGGAATTTCGTGCTTGCGCCCGACCAGACGGGCACGGCGTCCGTCGCCGCTCGTTATTTCTTGAACGTCACCGCCAACGGCTACCGCTCGCGCATGCTCGAAATCAGCATCACGCCGACGGCGAGCCGCGTCGTCAACGGCGCGTCGCTCTACTCCGTCACGGTGCGCGCTATCGACGGGCAACCCATCGCGCAGAACGGCAGTTTCGAGTTGACGGAAGAAAGCGTGACGATTGAAAACCTCGCGGCCTTCGCTTTGAACGTGCCGATGTTTGAGGCGACGGCGGTTGAAGTGACGAAATCCGCCGACCGTTCATCGGTCGAAATCGGCGATGTCGTTACCTACCGCGTCGAAGTTCACAACACGACCGCCGCGCGGATTGAGAACGCAACGGTGCGCGACCGTCTGCCTGAATCTTTTCATTATGCGGAGGGCACGGCGCGCGTGGAGAATCTGCCCGCGCCGCCGCGTTCGATTGAACCTGAAATCAAGGGCGGCGAACTCGTCTTCAACGTCGGACAAATCGCCGCTGGTGCGCGCGTCACGCTCATCTATCGTGTACGCGTCGGCGCGAATGCGCGCGAAGGCGAACAGTTCAACACGGCAGTCCTCAGCGGCGTCTTCCTGTCGGGCGAAACTGTCAGGACGACTCCGGCGCGTGCGTCTGTGCGTGTACGTCGCGGCGTCTTCTCGATGCAGCAGTTGATTGTCGGGCGTGTCTTCGAGGACACGAACGGCAACGGCCAGTTCGATGAAGGCGAGAAGCCCGTCGCGGGCGTGCGTCTCTATTTGAACAACGGCCAGTCGGTCACAACCGATTCCGCAGGCCAGTACAACTTCCCCTCTGTCAACGACGGTTCGATGGTCATCGCGCTCGACCCCATCACCCTCCCCGATGGCTACGCGCTCGCCAACACTAACCGACGCGACGGCCAGAGTTGGACGCGACTTCTCCGCACGCCGCTCGGCGGCGGCGCGCTGCTCAGACAGAATTTTGCCCTTCGCGCTCCGGCTAATAACAATAGCGACGCGGCGAATACGAATGGCGACGGCGCGACTCGCCCGTCCGCGAAGATGAATCTCGCGCAGTCGCAGAGCCAACGCGCCACGTCGATTAACAGCCGCACCGATACCAACGACAAACGCTCGACCACGAAGAAGATTTCCAACGATGCCGACGGCACTCGCACCAATGCGAACAGCATTTCCGTCGATGCCAACGGCGCGAGCGACGCGGCGAAGCGTCAACCGTCGAACGACGGCGCACTTGCGTCTGGTACGTATGAAGTGGCTTCGACGGAGAGAATCGAGCCAGTTGCGCCGGGCGCGGTGTTGATTGTTTCGCCCGCGCAGAACGATGTCGTGGCGGGCGCGGCGTTGGAGGTTGAAGCGCGCGTGGCGGAAGGTTGGTCGGTGGCGTTGGATGTCGAAGGGACGCGCATCGCGGATTCAAAAATCGCCATCCGCCGCGTTGACCGCGCCAACAAGATAACGACTTATACGTTTGTCGGCATCAACTTGCGCCCCGGCCCGAACCGCATCAAGGCCACCGCCGTCAGTCCCGAAGGCGCGTCGCGCGAGACCACTGAGTTGACGGCTTTCGGTCGCGGCCCCGCGCGGCGTCTCGAAGTGGCCGCCGACAAGTCACAACTGAGCGCGGGCGGACGCGATTCGACGCGCCTTCGCGTGCGCGCCTTCGACGAATGGGGCAACCCCGCGGCTGACGGCGCGGTCGCACTCGAAGTTTCCGCCGGACGTTTAGTTGGTAACGACGAAGACGGCGAGCCTAAGACCTCAGATGAGTTGGACGGCGCGGCGACGGCGAGGAATCAAACCAACGGCATGGCGGGCGAATCAGTCGGAAGCGGTGCGAGCCAGCAGGTCGTCGCGCTCAAAAACGGCGCAGGCGAAATCACGCTCGTTGCCGACAACAAGACGGGCGCGGCTGACGTGCGCGCCACAACGGGCACGATTGAGGCGCGTACCAAAGTTCAAATCACACCGGAGATTCGTCCTTCGATTCTGGTCGGCCTGGCGCAGTTGTCGGTTGGTTCCGCCGCGCCCGAAATGTCCTTGCGCGAGACGGATGGCAACACGTCGAGCCGCATCGCCTTCTTCTATCGCGGCTCGTTCTTCGGCAACAACCTCTTGACGCTCGCCTATGATAGCCAGCGTCCGCTCAACCGTCAGGGAGGCCGTGACCGTCTATTCCAACTCGACCCGCTTGAACGCGCCTATCCCATCTTCGGCGATTCGTCTACGCGCTACGAAGACGCGCAATCGAATTCCAAACTCTACGCGCGCCTTGACCGTGGCCGCTCGTTTCTCCTCTTTGGCGATTTCGAGACCGAGCACCGCGACCTCGCGCTCGCAGGTTATTCGCGCAAACTCACGGGCGTCAAAGCGCACATCGAAAACAGTCGCGGCGACTATGTTTCCGTGACGGGCGCGCGTCCCGACACGGCGTTTGCGCGCGACGTTTTCGCGGGCGGCGGCTTAGGTGTTGCGCGTCTGACGTACACGGAGATTCTGCCCGGTTCCGAGCAGGTCGTTATCGAAGTGCGCGACCGACGCAACCCCGAAATCATCCTCTCGCGCGAATCGCTCATCCGCTCGATTGACTACAACCTCGACCCCAACATCGGCGAAATCTTTTTCCTTCGCCCCATTTCATCTTTTGATTACGCGCTCAATCTCGTACAGGTCGTCGTCACCTACGAGCACCGCGCGGGCGATATGTCGTCGGCGGTCTATACGGGACGCGCGGTGAAAAATTTCGAGGGCGCGGGTCTACGTCTCGGCGTGTCGGTGGTTGACCAGAAGCAGGCGGATTATGGTTCGTTCGTGCTCGGCGGCGTCGATGCGGAGAAGAGGTTGCCGCGCGGCGGGACGGTGCAGTTCGAGTACGCGATGAGTCGCGGGCAAGTCGGCTTCACGGGCAATCTTTTCGGCGCGGAGGGCAACAACAACGCGCAGCACAACGGCAGCGCCTATCGCGTCGAACTCAACCAACCGCTCGGCTACAAGGACGGCACGGTGCGCGCGAGTTTTGCACGTGCGGGCGCGAATTTCCTCAACCCCTTCGGCGCAACCGTGACACCCGGCTCGCAACGCGCACACGTCGGCGTCGATTTGAAGATGCGTCGCTCGTCGCTCTTTAGTTTCGGCGTGACGGACGAACGCAACCACACCGCGAACGTCAACAATCGTCGTCTCACGGGTTCGTTCAACTGGATGGAGACGTGGAGCGACCGCGTACGCACCACCGTCGGATACGACATGCGCCGCTACAGCGACGACATCTCCGGCAACGACACCAACTCCAACCTCATCACCGCCGGAGTCGAATGGCAGGCCACAGACAAACTCCAACTCTCCGTCCGGCGCGAACAGAATCTCGGCGAAGCCGACCCGACCTACCCGAACCAGACCACGCTCGCCGCCAACTATCAATGGAATCAGTGGGCACGTCTTTTCTTCACGCAACGACTCGCCGCCGCGCCCATCGTCCCCATCAGCGACGCGGGTGCGACCGGATTCGCCGCTTCCGGCGCGCGACGCGAAACCGCCATCGGCATCGAGACGCGTCTCGGTCGCTACACCAATCTCGTCAGCCGTTATCAACTGGAAAACGGCATCAATGGCTCAGACAGCTTTGCCATTATCGGCCTCCAAAATCGTCTGCCCGTCCGCTCTAACCTCTCGCTCGAACTCGGCTACGAGCGCGGCTTTCATCTCGCGGGCGCGGGCGAAAGTTTCAACGCCGCGACGCTCGGCTTCTCCTGGCAACCCACGGACAACTTCCGCACCAACGGACGCTACGAACTCCGCGACCGACTCGGTCTCGCCCACACCATGACGTTTGCGGCGGCGGGTCGTCTCGCCGATAACCTGACGGCGCTCGCGCGCGTCCAGATGTCGAGCGCCAGCTTCAACGAGCGCGACAACTCATCCTTCAACGCTACCGCCTCGCTCGCATGGCGTCCGCTCCACACAGACCGCTTCGGCTGGCTCTTTACCTACACGCGCCGCGACCTCTTTCACGACGGCGCAGGGCTGGACGGACACGGCTCGACCCGCGACCGCTCCGACACGCTCTCGACCGATGCCTACATGCAGGCGACGCGCGAACTCGAACTCTACGCGCGCTTCGCGCTCAAGTTCGGACAGTCCGCCACGCCCGACCTCGCCAGCGTCTCGTCGCTCACCTATCTCATGCAGGGTCGCGCCGTCTATCGTCTCGGCCAGTACGTCGATGCGGCGGGCGAAGTCCGCATGCTCGTCCAGCCATCGAGCCTCACGCGTCGCACCTCCTACGGCGCGGAACTCGGTTTCTGGGTCATGCCCGACCTGCGCGTTGGCGGCGGCTACAACTTCACAGGCGCATCCGAGCCGACGGGCAGCCTCGTCAATAGCGGACGGCGCGGCTTCTATTTCACCATCTCTTCCAAACTCTCCAACCTCTTCGACCTCTTCGGCACCTCCTCTCCCGCCACCGCTGACGGAACATCCAACGGCGGCGCGACAGGCCAGAGCGAAGCACAAAAGAGCACGCAGGCAACGCCGCAAAATTGAAGGACGCGCCGGACGTTTCCTCTCTTCGTCAACGTTTACCGGCAGAGAAATCCTAACCTCGGAGCAGAACACGAAACATGGGTTACGCCGTGACAATCAAACAGATGCTTGCGAACGTGTTCAGGCACATGCCTATCCCGTTCTCGCATCGTGGGACGCGAGCGTTCTTCGTGCGCCTCTGTCTGTTGGTGCTCTTTCTCTCGGTCGCCACTGTAGCCGCTCAAGCGCAATTGAGCATCACGCCCTCGACGTGGAATGTCATCGGTCTGGACAGCAACAATGTTATGGATGGCCCGAACGTATTCCCCACCGGCGTGCGCGCCTGCAACGTAGGCGGGGTCGCCCTCACCAACGTCACCGGCACCCTCGTCTGGGACTCGTTCAACCAGTACATCACTCTCGCCAATTCGAGCACCGTGACGTTTCCCACGCTGGCCGCCGGTGCATGTACGGAAATCTTTTTCAACGTGCAAATCACGCGCACGACGCTGGCCTACAACGCGACGCGTCGCTTCTATATCACCGTCAGCGCAGACAACGCCGCGCCCGTCAGCACCACGACGCCGCGCGAGATTTACGTCGAAAAACTCGTCTCGCAGAACCGCAACGAAACCAGAACCCTAACCGGCCCCTCCTCTGTTATCGTCGGCCAAACTTATACCTATGTGATGACCGGCAAAACCGCGACGGGCGGCTATGAGCAGTTGGTGGACTTTCTCACCTTCTCAAACAGCATCTTTCAGATTATCTCCATCGCCTCCGTATACACCGCCCCAACCGGCGCGACCAATAACCAGACCTACGCCGACGCCTGCGGCTGGCAGAACAACCCTCAGTTGGCGAGCTATCGAAGCTGCGTCGGCCCGGCCAACTACTCCGGCGGCAAGGCGGGCGGCGACATTCAAACCACCTACACCGTGAAGGTCATCGGCGCGGGTACGATTACCCTCGACTCCATCATCTACGACTTCTCCGGCAGCAGTTATCACTACGGCAGCAGCGTCTCTCCGCTAAGCGTCACGGCGCGCATGCCACCCAACATCTCGCTCGTCAAATCCGCTCTTCCGAACGCGACAGTGCTCCCCGGCGGAGACATCGTCTACACCATCAACTTCACGAACATCGGCGGCACACCAGCCACCAACTTCGTCATCACCGACCAGATTCCAGCCAACACCGATTTCAAAATCGGCTCTCCCACCACCAGCCCCGGCACCACCGGACTCACCGCCGCCGTCTCCTATTCAAACGACGGCGGCACGACGTGGACTTACACGCCCACAAGCGGCGCAGGCGGCGCGCCCGCAGGCTACGACCGCGCACTGACCCACGTCCGTTGGAGTTTTACGGGGAATTTAACCTCCGCTTCGCCCAACAATACGGGCAGCGTCGCCTTCACCGTCCGCGTTCGCTAAAGCAAATTGTCTTGCGGCGGCGAGTTTTGAAATGCATCATAAAGCGAATCGTAATTGAAGATAGATGTTCACGGTTTGAATTTCAGGTGTTATATTTAAAGCGAGCCACGTTCAGGCCGTGTTCGTCGGCTCTTAAACTTTGCAACTCCGCAGCGACATTCAATCTCACCACCTCATAACGGGTCAGCCGTCGGAGTTTTATTTCATAGGAGAGGCGCAGTTTCTACCTCACAAATTCTTCTAAACTTTTCATGCTCGCCGTTCTTTCATGCGAACTTCGTGAAGATGGCAGACGACGAGTAAGAGTGTAGCGCGCGAGCGCGATGGCTCTGATGATGTTGGAAGAATGCGGCGTCGAAACATGCGGTGGTGAGAACAAGTTCAAAGGGAATAGTTGTCTCTGTTCTGCTCGCTCTGGCGTCGGTGTGTCTCTGCGCGCACGTCTCCGTCGAGGCGCAGGTCGTGCGTCCCTTCACCGCGCGCTTCGCTACCAACGACACGGGCGACCTCGTTCTCGTCGGCAACACGCTCATCTCCTGTCAATCAACCGAAAGCGCCTGCGCCAACGCGCGCAACGGCACGGGCACGACTCTCGACAACAACGACTTCCGCATGCGTTTCGTCGATGTGGACGGCGACGCGACCACCTTCAATTCGAGTCAGGCGACCTTGACGCTGCCCGCCGGGGCGACCGTCCTCTGGGCTGGCCTCTACTGGGGTGCCGACACGACTGCGGGGGGTGGAGGCGGCGCTGCCGCCGCGCCCAATGCTGCCCTCAACAATCAGGTACGCTTCTCCACGCCCGCCGCCGCCTATCAAACCCTCATCGCCTCGCAACTCGACGCCAACACCAATAACGGCAACGACTATCACGCCTTCGCCGATGTCACCGCGCTCGTCCAAACAGCCGGGAGCGGCAACTACCGCGTCGCCAACGTGCAGTCGGGCACGGGGCAGGACAGACAGGCGGGCTGGTCGCTCATCGTCGCCTACCGCAGCCCGACATTGCCATCGCGCAACATCACCGTCTTCGACGGCTTCGCCACCGTCAACTCGTTTCTTCCGTCTCTCAGCATCAACGTCTCCGGCTTCCGCACGCCGTCGAGCGGCGCGGTCAACACGCACGTCGGTTCCGTCGTCTACGAAGGCGACCGCAGCCGCACCGGCGACCAGATACAACTCAACACCACCGTCCTCTCCGACGCGCTCAATCCCAACAACAATTTCTTCAACAGCGCCATCACACGCCTCGGCGCAAACTTCAGCGCCAAGAACCCCAACTACGTCAACCAACTCGGCTACGACATCGACGACGTGAACGCCAGCGGCGTCCTCCCCAACGGCGCGACCAGCGCCGACATCACGCTTCGCACCACCAACAGCACCAACACCTTGACCGCCGAATTTTATTACGTCGGCGTCGTCACCTTCGTCACAGACATTTACGCGCCCATCGTCCGTGGCAACATCACCAAGACCGTCACAGATGTGAACGGCGGTGTCGTCGCTCCCGGCGACGTTCTGGAATACACCCTCACCGTCTCAAACACAGGCACCGATGCGTCCGTCAACATGGTGCTCACAGACCCTATCCCCGCCAACACCACGTTCGTCCCCGGAAGCCTTGAGATTACGGCGGGCGCGAATCTCGGCGTCAAAACCGACGCCGCCGCCGACGACCAGGCCGAACACGATGCCGCCCTCAACCGTCTCATCTTTCGCCTCGGCACAGGCGCAAACGCCACCGTCGGCGGCTCGCTCGCCACCAACGAATCGACCACGCTCCGCTTCCACGTCACCGTCAACGCAGACACCTTCCACAACACCGTCATCTCCAATCAAGCGACCATCAACTACAACAGCGCCACCCTCGGCACGCCCCACACAGACCAGAGCGACGGCGACCCTGCCACCGCCGGAGAACAACCCACCAACACAACCGTCACCACGCCGCCCCGCGTCGAACTCGTCAAATCCGCCACCACCAACGGCACGCCGCGCCCCGGCATTGACATCACCTATACCATCAATTTCAGCAACGCCAACGGCGCACGCGCCGCCACCTCCCTCATCATCGCCGACAAAATCCCCGCCGACACCGAATACAAACTCGGTGCCGTCACCTACAACCCCGGCACCACCGGACTCGCCGCGCCCATCGTCGAATACACAAACCTCCCACGCCTCTCCGGCGACGACCCGCCCACGCCCTGGGTCAACTACACCCCAACAGGCGCACCCAACACCTACGACAACCAAATCACCTACGTCCGTTTCCGCTTCACCGGAACCTTCAACCCCAACACCTCCGGCAGCATCTCCTTCACCGTCCGCATCCGCTAAACAGCTTTGCCTTTAACTACGACACTCATCCCTGCACGAACAGTGCCGGGAGTGGAATATTATCTGCCCGTACTTTTTGTGTCTGGGGATGAAATAGTTGTGGCGCGGGGCGTGGTGGGGCGTAGTTGTTCGTGGGACATGCGGGTTGTGGTAGAGTTAAGGGACACATGACAGAGGACGATGGAAGAAGACTGAGCGAGTTGACGGTGGGTGATGCTAAACGCATCCTCGTCTACGGCACGGTGACGCTGTTGGCGCTCGCGCTGTTTCTTTTGCTGGTCGGTAAAGTACTCGTCGCGTTGTTGTTGGGAGTGGTGGCGGGTGCTTATCTGTTGCCGGTGCAGGAGTGGTTGGAGCGGCGTCTGCGTGCGCGTGCGGGCAGCGCCGTCATCACGATTATTCTGATTGTGGTTCCGTTGGTTGGAGTAGTGGGATACGGTTGGTATGAGATGTCGGGTCATGCGCGTGCGGTGAGTGGGAAGCGTGATGCGATTGCCGCTTCGATTAGTCAGGCGCTGGCAGACCACCTGCCGTTTACGTACGAGAACACGAACAATGCGTTGAAGGGAGCACTGGCGGAGGCGGTGGTTCGTTCGGGCGAGGCGGTTGACGAGTTACGCAAAGGCTCGGCGTTGCTGTTGGCTTCGACGGCGATATTTTTCTTCACGGTCTTCTACGTTTTGACGCAACGCACGCGCATCGTCTCATGGATTAAGCTGAGAGTGCCGGGCGAGTACATGCCGCTCTACGAGGAATTGGCGAAGAACGTCGGCGGCGCATTGCATGGAGCATTGTGGGCGGTCTTCATCGACCAGACGTTCAAAGCGGTCGTTATCTTCGTCTGCAATTTAGTGTTCAACGTGCCGTTGGCGGTTGCGTTGGCGTTGGCGGCGTTTCTCGTCGGCTTCTTCCCACTGCTCGGCGTCTGGGTCGTCTACATCCCCATCTGCGTTTATCTACTCGTCTTCCGCGACCAACCGACAGCCGCCGCCATCTATTTCCTCATCGGCACGACGCTCACACTCGCTTCTTCATTCTTCCTCCGCCCGTTCCTCGCGGCGAGCCAAACGCGCGACTTCAATTTTTACTGGATGCTTTTGGCGTTAGTGGCGGGCGTCTTCGTGTTTGGCGTGCCCGGTATCGTGCTCGGCCCGTCTATCCTCGGTTTCACTAAAGCCGTCGCCGACACGATGTTCGGCGATGTGCGCTACGAAACCTCGCTCCTCAAAGAAGAGAGAGAACAGGCTCAAGAATGAAAAATTAAAATGTGGAATGCAAAAAGAAAAAGCGTGCAGCCGTCGCACATTAGAGTTTCTTCTCGTCTGTAGTTTTAATTTTGCATTTATCCGGGAGGCCATGTGAGCGCGCGCCCGCCGATGACGTGGATGTGTAGGTGAAAGACGGACTGGCCTGCGCCCGCGCCCGTGTTGATGACGGTGCGGTAACCGCTCTCGGATAATCCTTCCGCGTTCGCCACGCGCGCCGCCACGCGCAAGAGATGACCCAACAACGCTTCGTCGCTCTGCGCGGCATCGTCGAGCGATTCGATGTGTTCGTGCGGAATGACGAGTACGTGGACGGGCGCTTGCGCGTTGATGTCGCGGAAGGCTAACGCGCGTTCGTCTCGATAAACGATGTCGGCGGGGATTTCTCCGGCGACGATTTTGCAAAAGATACAATTCATAAATTTTAACCGGAAACTAGGAACTCGGAACCGCGAAACCACTACTATTGCAGAGCCCTTGCTCGCGTCTTTGAGTTCATCGTTTAGAGTTCCGCGTTCATGGTTTCCAACGGCGAGAGCGGAGCGGTGACGGAATCTCTGGTGCGTTCGATGTCGGCTCCGACGCCGCGAAGTTTGGCCTCAATTTTCTCGTAGCCGCGATCAATGTGGTAAACGCGGTCGATGATGGTTTCGCCGCGTGCGGCGAGTCCGGCGAGCACAAGGCACGCCGAGGCGCGCAAGTCCGAAGCCTGCACGCGCGCTCCCATCAACTCCGACGCCCCTTCGACAATCGCCGTTTTGCCATCAATCGCAATGCGTGCGCCCATGCGCTGCATCTCGGAGACATGCATAAAGCGATTTTCAAAAATCGTCTCGGTGATATGCGAGTGCCCTTCGGCCTGCGTCATCAAGGCCATGTACTGCGCTTGCATGTCGGTCGGGAAACGCGGGTGCGGCTCGGTCGTGATGTCACAGGCGCGGAGTCCCTGCTTCGAGCGACGTACAACGAGCGTGCTCTGGTTGACCTCCTCAATCTCGACGCCCGCCTCGCGTAGTTTGGCGATGACGATTGCGGAATGGTCTGGACGACAATCCTTCAACTCCAATTCGCCGTCGGTGATGGCTGCCGCGACGAGAAACGTTCCCGTCTCGATGCGGTCGGGGATAATCGTGTGCTCCGCGCCGCCGAGCGATTCGACGCCCTCAATCGTGACGATGGGCGTGCCCGCGCCGCGTATGCGTCCGCCCATGCGATTGAGGAGTTCGGCGAGGTCGCTAATCTCCGGCTCGCGCGCGGCGTTGATGAGCGTGGTGCGTCCTTCGGCAAGCGCGGCGGCCATCATCAGATTCTCGGTTCCCGTCACCGTCACTTTATCGAAACGCACTTCCGCGCCTTGCAGACGCCCGCGCTTCGGCGCACGCGCGACGACGTAACCCGTCTCAAGTGTGACCTCCGCGCCGAGCACCTTCAAGGCGTCGAGATGCAGGTCAATCGGGCGCGTGCCGATGGCGCAGCCGCCCGGCAGAGAGACTTTCGCTTTGCCGAAACGCGCCAGCAAAGGCCCCAAGACGAGGACGGAGGCGCGCATCGTCTTGACCAAATCATAAGGCGCTTCAAAGATTTCGATGTTGGCGGCAGAGATTTTGTAGGTGCGTAGTTCGGGCGTGAGCACGGTTGCGCCGAGGTCTTCGAGGAGGCGTCGTTGCGTCACGATGTCGCGGACGTAGGGCGCGTTGTGCAGCGTGACGGTTTCGGGCGTCAGCAACGCGGCGGCCATGCAGGGCAGCGCAGAATTTTTCGCGCCGCTAATCGTCACGCGTCCATTGATGGCTTGTCCGCCATTGATGCGAAATTTGTCCATAAGAGATAGATGTCGGAGGTCAGAGGCTAAAGGTCAGAAGTTAGTTAAGACAAAACGCTTTTACTGACCTCTGGCCTCTAGCCTCTGACCTCTGATTTTGAAGTGTGCGGATTTTAGCACGTCGTACAGGCGCGGGCTACTCGCGCCTGAGCGCGACGATGCGCGGGATGCCCTGTAGGTCTTTGTGCACGTCGAGGAGCGTCCACGTGCGCGGGTCGATTAAATCTGCGACGGCTTCATGTTGATTAAAACCGATTTCAAAAAGCAGATAGCCGCCCGCATCGAGAAAACGCGGCGCATCCGCGAGGAGGCGTCGGACGACACGGAGACCATCGCCGCCGGGCGTGAGCGCAACGCGCGGTTCGTGTTCGCGCACTTCGCGTTGAAGGCCAGCGATGTCGCGTTCGGCGACGTAGGGCGGATTAGACAGGATGGCGGCGAAACGCAGCCCGTCGTTCGCTTCGAGCGCGGCGAAGCAGTCGGACTCAAAGAGTTGGAGACGCTCGCTCGCGCCGTGGCGTGCGGCGTTGCGCGCCGCTACATGAAGGGCTGCTGCGGAAACGTCGATGGCGTAGGCGCGTGCGTCGTGGCGTTCGTGCAGGAAGGCGACGACGATGCAGCCCGACCCCGTGCCGACATCGCAGACGAGAGGCGCGGGAGTTTCGCGCAGGAGTTCGAGCGCCGTCTCAACGAGCAGTTCGGTTTCGGGGCGCGGAATCAAAACGTCGTGCGTCACTTCAAACGCGAGACCGTAAAAATCCTGTTCGCCCGTGATGTACTGGAAAGGCTCGCCCGTGGCGCGTCGTCGGACGAGTTCACGAAATTGCGCGAGCGCGTCTGTGTCGAGCGCGTCGGCATCGTGTGTGATGAGAAAGGTGCGGTCGCATGTGAGTGCGTGCGCGAGCAGCGAACCCGCCTCGCGACGCGCTTTGGGCACGCCCGCATCGCCGAGGACGAGTGCGCCTTCGGCGATAGCTTCGGTAATCGTCATGTGCGTTTTTCCTTTGTGTTAGTCTCTGAGTATAATATGTCGCATCAACGGAAAGACGAGAAATAAATCGCGTGCACGCGAGAGCGCGTGTGGTTTCGCCGGACGCGCGCGGCGTGCGGAGGGGAGAAGACGAATGAGGGCGGAGTTTCACATCAAGGGGATGCATAGCGAAGCGGTCGCGGCGGATATTAAAAAGACACTGGAAGCGACGGCGGGCGTCGAGAAGACGGACGTTACTTTCAGCGGCAAGACCGCGTGGGTTGAGTTTGACGAAAATGTGGTGCAGCAGCAGACGCTCATCAAAAAGATTCAAGACCTCGGTTATCAAGCCACTGTCGGCGATGAGGCACAAAGGGAGGCACAAGGTTAATGACTGAAACGAACAACCAAGCCAACGCGGCTGACAACGATGCGGTGGACGACCGTGGAACGGATGCGGCGGGCGGATTGGCGCTGCTGCGTCGTCTGCGCGACGAAGGGTTTGAAGCCGACGACGAAAAATTCGCGGTGGCTTTGGGTCGTCCCGTCGAAGAAGTCAGCGCATGGATGCAGGGGAGCGAGCCTCCCGACGACGACATCATCATGAAGGCGCGTGGCATCGCCAAAGAGCGCAACGTCGCCATCGAATAAGCGAGCGGTAAGCGGCAAGCAGTAAGCAGCCTAAAGACGTTTGAATGCCTTTCTCGCTCGTCAGCGTATTGAGAATGCTTCTGCATTGCTTACCGCTTGCCGCTTACTGCTCACTGTTTTATGAACGAGAAGATACACAAGGCGGCCAACGCGCTCGTCGAATCCTACGGCGGCGCGGGCATTAAGATTCATCATCTTGAGCGACGCCCGTTGCCCGCCCATGCGGAAATTATTCGTCTACTGGCGACGATGCATGAACTGCTCTTTCCGGGCTACACGGGCGCGGAAGGATTGACGGGCAGAGGTCTGCATCGCCACGTCGAAGCGCGCATGGCCTGGTTGTATGAAACGCTCGCGGAGCAGATTAGCCGCGCCATCAATCACGGCGAGCGCATCGACACGGCGTGTCACGACGTGGAGGATGATGCGTCGGAGCGTGCGTCGGAATTTTTGTCGCGGCTGCCGCGAGTCCGCGAGACGCTGGCGACCGACGTGCACGCCGCGCTCGACGGCGACCCAGCGGCTACCTGCGTCGACGAGATTATTTTCAGTTATCCCGGCATCTATGCCGTAATGACCTATCGCCTCGCGCATGAGCTTGAGCGACTCCGCGTGCCGCTCATCCCACGCATCATGACCGAGCACGCACACCAGCGCACGGGTATCGACATTCATCCCGCCACACAAATCGGTTCGAGTTTCTTCATCGACCACGGTACGGGCGTCGTCATCGGCGGCACGGCGGTCATCGGCAACAACGTCAAAATCTATCAGGGCGTGACGCTCGGCGCGTTCTCCTTCGACAAGGATTCGGACGGCCAACTCGTCCGCGACACCAAACGACACCCGACCATCGAAGACGATGTTGTCATCTATGCGGGCGCAACCATCCTCGGCGGCGACACCATCATCGGACGCGGCAGCATCATCGGCGGCAACGTCTGGCTCACACACAGCGTCCCGCCCGACACGCGCGTCCTACAGGACTCGCCCGGTCTACGCATCATCACTGCCGACACCGCCGACACCGCTGATACCGTCGCCGCCTCCTGAACGCTTCCGAAAAATTGGAAACATGCTCTCGCGCGTCGGCGTGCGAGGGTAAAAGGCCAAAAGTAAAGGTCAAAAGGGAAGAAACAGAGATTGTTTTTGCCTCACTTATGCCTTGTATCTTTTTCCTGCTTGAGAAGTAAACAATTCGGACAGAATCAACGTAAGTTCATCATGTCGCCTCAGTTTTGAAGTGGACTCGTCCGCCCAATCTTTCTTTCAGGAGTAAAACTTATGCACCTTCGACGCCATAACCGTCTCAGCTTTATGACCTTTGTTTTCTGCTTGATGCTCGCGGCCATCTCGCACGCCGCCGTTGCCGCCGATAAGAATTTCGATAAGAACGAATTTGCCGCGCGTCGCGCCAAACTGTTGGAGCAGATGCCCGACGGCATCGCCGTTATCCCGGCTGGCGACGCACACATTCACGCCGTCAAGTTTCGACAGTCGCCGGACTTTTTCTATCTGACCGGAATCGAAGAACCGGGCGCGGTGCTGGTGCTGGTCGGGCCGAGAAAGATGAGCGTTGTCTTTGCACATAAACGTCCGGCGTGGAAGATAAACGTCGAAGGGGCGGGCATCCTCGACATTGAGAAACCCGCCGACGCTTACGCGTTGACGCAGGTGCAGAACATTCAGAGTCTCATTCCGTTCTTCAACGTCATGTCGAAAGAGGCCAAGCGTCTGTATGTTCCGCTGACCTCGCCGGACTCGTTGCAGATGGCGCGTCATGAAATGCAGCAACACGAAACCGAACGCACCACGCATCCGCTCTATCGTTACACGCCGCCGCTCAAACAGGCGATTGCGCGCCTCCATGAGTTACAGCCGCATCTCATGTTGTCAGACATCAATCCGTTGATGGACAATCTGCGTTGGATAAAGTCGTCTTACGAAATCCAGCGGATGCGCGAGAGCGGACGCATCGGTGCGGAGGGCGTGAAGGTTGCGATGCGTGGCACGAAGCCCGGCATGTTCGAGTATGAACTCGAAGCCGCCGCGCGTTTCGTCTACACCAAACTCGGCGCACGCGGAGATGCCTTCATGCCCATCGTCGCTTCGGGGCCGAACACCATCACTTGGCACTACTCGGAGAACAGCCGACGCATGGAGGCGGGCGACGTGGTTCTGATGGACTACGGCACCGACTACGATTACTACACTTCCGACATCACGCGCACATGGCCTGTATCGGGCACGTTCACGCCCGAACAGGAGAAGATGTATCGCTGCATCCTCGAAGCGCGCAACGCCGTTATCGCGGCGATGAAGCCGGGCGTCACCGTCGCGAATCTTCAAGACGTAGCCGAAGTGGTTTACAAGAAGCACGGTTTTCATCAACAGTTTCTCAACTTGGGTCGCTACGTCGGTCACCACGTCGGCCTCTCCGTCCACGACGTTGAGCCGACCGAGGACGGGCAACCATTCAAACCCGGAGTCGTCTTCAACGTCGAACCGCTGCTCGAATTCCGCGACAAGAAGATTCACACGCGACTCGAAGACACGGTGCTCATCACCGAAAACGGCGCGGAAAATCTGACCGCCGGAGTGCCCGCCGAACTCGATGCCGTCTACGCGCTCATTAAGGAAAAAGGGCTGAGCCTCAACTAAAGAGAGCAAAAGTAAAAGGGCGAAAGGCAAAAGCGAGGGACGACGCCGGAGGCTTTTCTTCACTTTTGCCTTTTTTCCTTTACCTTTGACTTACATCAAAGATGATGGAAGCGAGCGTGCATTAAAACTTTCTCTTGGGCATAAGGTAAGAGCCGTTGTGCTCCTCCAGTGGTGAACGATTAAAACCCCCAGTGTAAAAACTGGGGGTTTAGTCGTTAGAGGGGCAGTTAAACAAAGTTTGCGTTAGGGAAGGGTTCGCTTCGATGAACGCCTCTGCAAAATGCCTCCTGCTGTTCGCTTTGAACTGGCTCGACGCGCAACTGACCATCATCTGGATTCGCGGTGGTTGGGCGACGGAAGGCAACGCGCTCATGTCGCACCTGCTCGACGCGGGCGACCTCCCTTTTCTCCTGACCAAACTCGCCATCGGCGCATTCGTCGCCGTCGTGCTGTTCCGTTGGTCGCACCTCGCGCTCGCGCGTCGCGGTTTAACTGGTGTTCTCGGTCTCTACGTCGCACTGATGTTTGTCCACGCCGCCACCGCTTTTTCGGCTTTTGGCTGGCACGCACACGAAAAACTCGTCGCCTACGTCGCCGCCCTGCCTGACGGCCTCTTCGCCCTCCTCTCCTGAGTTCACCCGACAAACCATCCAACAGGTAAAAGGTTGAAGGTTAAAAGGAAACGTCGAATTCCTTTCCCTTTGACCCGTTTACTCTTTAACCTTTTCCCTCCTGCGTTCGCCTTTTTACAAACTTGACGCCCCGCGCGCACGTAAATAGATTTACTGGCCTTGCGATTGATGGTTGACGAACGCGCCGCACTACTGCGCCGACGCAACCGCAGACGCGCCCGCAGGCATCTGACATATATCTTTCGCGGGGAGAAGCAATTTGAATTCTGACAGGAAAAACGCCATGTATAAATTATCTGCACGTCAAATCCTGACGATTGCGATTCTTTCGGCGGTCTTTGCGGCGGGCACCGTCGCCTGCCTCGACCGTTTCGGCAGTCGCCTACAACCTTCGAGCGCGGCCTTCACGGAAGAGTCGCCCGCCACCGTCGAAGGCATCACAGACCCTTCGCTCGCCACAGACGAACGCAACAACATCGAAGTTTATAAAGTCACTTCGCCCGGCGTCGTCTTCATCACGACCACGACCATCGGGCGCGACTTCTTCGACTACGGCGAGCGTCAAGGCTCTGGTTCCGGCTCCGTCATCGACGCCGAAGGCCACATTTTAACCAACGACCACGTTGTCTCCGGCGCGCAACGTCTCACGGTCAACTTCGGCGGCGACAAGACTTATCCGGCCACAGTCGTCGGGCAAGACCCGGACACCGACCTCGCCGTCATCAAAGTCAACGCCCCGCGCGAACTCTTGAAGATTGTGCCGCTCGGCGATTCCGACAAACTCATCGTCGGGCAAAAAGTGCTCGCCATCGGCAACCCCTTCGGCCTCGACCGCACGCTCACCACGGGCGTCATCAGCGGTCTGCAACGCCCCATTCAGGCGCGCACCGGACGACAGATTGAAGGCGCGATTCAAACCGATGCTTCCATCAATCCCGGCAACAGCGGCGGCCCCCTGCTCGATTCGCAGGGACGCATGATTGGCATCAATTCACAAATCCTTTCGCCCGCCGGAGGTTCGGTCGGCGTCGGTTTCGCCGTGCCCGTCAACATCGCCAAGCGCATCGTGCCGCAACTCATCAAGAACGGCGAAGTAGTGCGCCCCAAACTCGGCGTCAATACCTACAACGTCAGAGAGGTGCGGGCGCAGGTTGAGTTGCCGGTTGAAGAAGGCGTGGGCGTCTATCGCGTCGTGCCGAACAGCGCGGCGGCGGCAGCAGGCTTGCGCGGTCTGCAACAGGGAGCCGACGGCGACGTGGTGCTCGGTGACATCATCATCGCTATCGACGGCGAAAAGGTCAGCGACCGCAACGACCTCTTCCGCATCCTCGACAAGCACGAAGTCGGCCAGACCGTACAGGTCGAAATCATCCGCGACGGACGACGCACCAACGTCCCCGTCCGCCTCCTCCCCGAACAACGACGCGCCGGCACACTCCGACGCTAAATGGAGAGGTTAGAGGTTAGAGGCTAGAGGTTAGTAAAAACAAAACGACTCTCTGCTTTTTACTAATCTCTGACCTCTGGCCTCTAGCCTCTGTCCTCCCATGTTTGAGACTCAACACTTCGTCAATCGCGGCGACGGCTGGACGTGCAAACGATGCAGCGAAGACCCGACGGCGCGCGTTCCCGAACCGGGAACGCGCGCACGTTTTTTCACCGAAGGCGAAGCCGAACAAACCGAACCCGCCCTCTCTTCCAACGCACTCGCGCGCTGGCACGACGCCACACACCAAACACTCATCTGCCCACGCTGCGGCATCCTTGAAGGGATGAGCCGAAAGGATTGATTCATGAATCATCGGCTCATTGATTCATTTGATTAAATCAGGCAATGAGTCAATGACCCGATGCGTCGATGAATCAATTTCTTCTCATTCATCTCTCATTAAGAGTTCTGCGGCCATTTTTCCAGATAGAAGTACGAGGGGAATGCCGCCGCCGGGATGGGTTGCACCGCCCGCGAAATACAAGCCGCGTATGTCGCGTGCGCGATTGGGCGGGCGCAGGAAAGCGTTCGTCCACTTGTTAGACGAGATGCCGTAGATGGAGCCGCGATGCGTGTTGTAGACGTTGCGAAAATCTTCGGGCGTGATGCGTTGCTCGTAGTCAATCGACGCGCTCAAATCTTCCAGCCCATATTTTTCTAACTTCGTAACAATCAGCTTCCGGTACTTGTCGGTCTCGGTCGCCCAATCGGTGCGCGCATCTGTGGCTGGCGCGTTGACGAGGACGAAGAGATTTTCGTGTCCATCGGGAGCCTGCGTCGGGTCTGTGCGCGAGGTGGCGCAGACGTAGATGGTCGGGTCGGCGGCGGGACGCAGTTCGTCAAACAGTGCGCGAAATTCCGCACGGTAGTCGCGTGAAAAGAAGATGTTGTGATGCGCGAGATTCGGATAGCGGCGTCTGGTTCCGAGCAGGAGGACGAAGCCGCTGCACGACGGCTCGATGCGCGCGAGCTTGCGATTCTTGAAAGACGACCGACGCGCTTGCGGAGCAATCAGACGCCGATAAGTCTCAATCGCATCGGAATTCGCCACCACCGCATGCCCACGCAAAACTTCGCCGCCCACGAGACGCACGCCGCAGGCGCGTCCGTTTTCAATCAGAATCTCCTCAACCTCCGCGCGCATCCGCAGGCGTACGCCGAGTTCCGTCGCCAAGCGCGTGAGCGCGGCGGGCAGACTGTACATGCCACCTCGGATGTACCACGCGCCGAGACCAAATTCGACGTAAGGGATGAGCGCGAAGGTAGCGGGCGTGCGAAAGGGCGACGAGCCGTTGTAGGTTGCGAAGCGATTGAATAGTTGTTGAAGATGGGTCGAACGAAAATAACGCCGGACGTGTCGGTCGAGTGTTCGCAGCGAAGAAATGGCGGCGATGTCGCGCGCGTAGCGTGGTCGCAGGAGTTGTGGAAGGTCGTTGAGACTGTGTGCGAGAAACGTCCTCTCGGCGACTTCATACTTGCGCCGCGCGTCGTCTAGAAAACGACGGAAGCCCTCCACGTCGTCCGTTGGCGCAATCTCGCGGATGCCGCGCGCGGTCTTTTCCAAATCGGTTGAAGCGTCGAGCGTCGCGCCGTCAGGCCAATGATAACGGCAGATGGGTTCGAGCGGTTGAATGTCGAGATAGTCGTCGGCGCGTCGTCCGGCGCTCTCGAACAAATCTTCGACCACATGGCGCATCGTCAGCAGCGACGCGCCCGTGTCGAACGTGTAACCGCCGCCGCGATGAATGTTGACCTTGCCGCCCGGCGTGTCGTTCTTCTCCAAAATTTGAACGCTGAAGCCGCGCGCCGCGAGACGAATGGCGACGGCCAACCCGCCGAGTCCCGCGCCGATAACGATAACGGTTTTGTCGCTCAAATCCTTGTTCGTGTGAATAGGCGTGCGTCTTGAAACTTAACTGGCGAGCAGGCGACGCAATTCGGCGAGGCGCGATTCGGGCGCGCCGAACTTCGCGCGATAGTCGCGGACGGAACGCGCGATAACTTCGTGCGCCTCGGCGCGGTCGTAGACGTGCGCGATTTCTACGCGTCGCGGCGCTTCATGCGGCAGTTGTTTATAGGTGAGAAAGTAATGTTGAAGACGCGTGATGAGGCCGTCGGGAACTTGGGAGATGTCTTCGATGTGTCCGAAGGCGACATCGCCGTCGAGCACGGCGACGATTTTGTCATCGGCTTCGACGGCATCAATCATTCGGAGTCCGCCGACGGCCTTTGCGCGGATGAAAAAATCGCCGTGGGTGAAAGATTTTTCCGTGAGCACGCAGATGTCGAGCGGGTCGCCGTCGCCGCGAATGGTTCCCGTCTGCATGCCTGTGCGCTCGCGGCAGAGTTCGGCCACTTCGTCGCCGCAGTAAGTTTGCGGCACGAAGCCGTAGAGCGTCGGCGGCAGAGACGACAGGCGTTGCGGTCGGTCGAGACGAAGATGGCCGGAAGCCTTGTCGAGTTCGTACTTCACCGTGTCGGTCGGAACGATTTCGATATAAGCGTTGACCACATCGGGCGTCGCCGCGCCGGGCGCGACGCCATGCCACGGATGCGCCTGAAAAAGCAACGCGAGAAGATGATGAAGCTCTGCATCCTTCTGATTCATCGAGAGTCTCTCCTTTTGTCTGCGACGGACACGCCTTCAAATCTTCCGCGTGCTTCTTCAAAACTTCACGGCGAGCGGCTTCTCGCCTCCGTCGCAGCAGGCTCAAACCGCCCGTCGGCTTGTGCTAAAATCTCGCTTCGTGCGGCCTGTAGTTTTGACAGATTATGAATGGCGCATACCGCGACTGTCCATGAATTCGCTGCACGGCCTGAAATCCTAAAGAGAACTTTCGCATGTCCGCGACCACGACGACAACCAACACGGCGACATCGACGCACGCGACCGGACGCGCGGGCACGGAAGCGCGCGCCGTCTCTCTGCGTTGGATTATCAGCGCGCGCGACGACCTTGTGTGGTTCATCGGTTCGGTCTTGACGAGTTATGCGCTCTTTGCGCTCTACATCGGCGGCGTGGTGCCGCTTGTGCCGATGGTCGCGGCGTGGGCGATACTGATTGATGCGCCGCACGTCTTCGGCACGTTGTCGCGCACCTATTTCGACCGCGCAGAGCGACAGGCGCGCCGTCGTCTGCTGCTCGCGTCGCTCTTGTTCTTTCTCGTCGGCCCTTTGATGGTGCTTGCAGGAGCGGGGTTCGTCTTCTTCTTCGTCGCCGCGCTGTGGGCTTATTATCATCTGGTCAAACAACACTACGGCTTCATGGTGCTCTACAAAAAGAAGAACGACGACCTTGCGCCCGCCGACAACGCGCTCGACCGCTTCTTTCTACTGCTCGCCTTCACGTATCCATTCGTCGCCTTCGTGGCGCGCGACGAGGAAGCGTCAGCGCGTGTGCCGCCCGCGTTGCTCGGCGTGGTCGGACATCTGGAAAGGATTCTGCTGGCGGCGTTCGCCATCGCGGCGCTCACTTGGCTGGCGCGACAGGTGCAACTCTGTTGGCGCGCCGCGCCGCTCGACGTGCCGAAGTATCTTCTGCTGGCGGCGGCGATTCCGATGCACTGGGTTGTGCTGCTGACGCCGATGCCGCACAAGCCCATCGCCATCGTCGCCATCCTGACCATCTATCACAACTTTCAATATCACCGCCTCATCTGGTTTCACAACCGCAAGTACACGGGCGACGGGCAGAGCCGCGAACGTCACGGCGCAGCCGAACTCATCAGCCGTCGTTTGCTTCACTACGTCGCATTCGGCATCCTTTTCGGCCTTTGGTATCAAGTGCCGCGCCAGTACGTCAACCACGTCACGGGCGAAAAGACGCTCCTCACCCAACTCGCTTCGGCCTTCCTCTGGGGCTACGCGCTTATGCATTACTATCTCGACTCGAAAATCTGGCGCGTCCGCCGCGACCCATCCGTCGGCGAGGCTCTGCGGATGCATTGAGACACAAATCAAGAACCAGCAGTAAAACAAAAAGAGCCGCGCTCCCAATGGAACGCGGCTCTCGATTGTTGCGGTCTTTCACGCACTTTCAGTAACGAAAGACGTTCGCGTTAAAACGAGCGGTCTTTGTCTTTGTTGGTGTCGGCGACGGCTTTCAAAGCCTGGAAGGTCGGCGGCCAGAGACCGACGAAGATTCCCGCTTGTTTGTTGCCCGTGAAGAAGAGCGCGAGCGATGCGCCGATGGAGCCGAGCGTCAGGATATGAAACAGGCTAATACCCGTCGCCTCTTTGGTCGAGGCGTCAATCGTGCGGAGCACGGATTCGGCGGCGTCTCTCGTTGCGGGAGCCGTCGCGGTCGGGTCTGCTGCGTTGGCCGCGTTGGCGGCGCTTTTAACTGCTTGTGTGGCTGATTGTGACATGTCTTACCTTGCCTCCCTAGTTGGTGAATTGTTTATTATTTCGTACGTCCCTTCAAAAAAGCGACTCCGAAAAGTAAAAGAAGCGACGCCCCGGCGATGATAAAGCCGCGCGTCTTACCCGTCCTTGCATCTGTCTTCTTTTGGTTCGTTTGACTCATGGTACCGGACATTGCTGCTAATTCTATGCCACACCCTCGCACCACTCGCGCGTCACGGCGTGACGATACTCAAACAGACGCCGCAGCCTCGGCGTGATGACCAAAGGCGACGTTAAACGCCCGACGACGCCAAACGGCGGCTCAAACTCGATTTCGTCGCGCAGGATTGCGCCCTCCGCGTGCGGCTCGACGATGTGACGATGCCGCCAACTCTTGAAAGGCCCCTCCGTCTGCACGTCTTCAAACATGCGCGGCGGGTCGTACACCGTATGCTTTGCGACCCAACGCACGGGAATGATGCCCAAAATTCGCGTCTCGACCGTCGCCGTCTGTCCCACTTCCAGACTCCGCGCCTGTTCGACGATACGCACCGCCTCCCATTCCGGCGTCAGACGCTCAAGCGCATCCGGCAATTCGTGAAACGCAAACACACGCTCCGGCGCGGCGCATATCACGCTCTCCCACACAAATGTCATAATCCTCACGTAATCTTCCCAATCGTCGCGCCCGCGTCATAAACATTTTTCAATGCCGAAAAATTCGCCGACGGTGCTGTTAAAGTTGATGAGATTCGGGCTGCAAAACCATCTCGTTCAACACGCCCTCGCCCTCCTGCGTCGCGGCAAACAGGACGGCCTGCGCCGCCGCCTCAACCGTCAACATGCGTTCGCGTTGCACGCGCATCGTAATGGTATCCCAGAACGACGTGTTGACGCCGCCCAGATGCAGCAGACTGACGCGCACCCCTGCGCGTTTGTATTCGAGCGCGAGCGATTTCAACATGCCCGTCAGAGCATATTTCGACGCGCAGTAGGCCGCCGCTTGCGCCATCGGCGCGCGACCTAGGATGCCCGGCAAAGCGATGATGCGCCCGCCCTTCTGCTCCGACATGATTGGCAACACGCTCTGACAGACGTTGAACGCGCCGCCCACGTTGGTCTGCATAACCCGCTCGAACTCTTCCGCCGTCGTCTCCGCGAATGGCTTTAGGACACCCGTCCCCGCTGCGTAGACCAACGTGTCGATGCGTCCAAAACGCCGCTTCGCTTCATCCACCAGTCGCTCCACTGCCGCTGCGTCCCTCGCATCCGTCGGCACGGCGAGCGCCCTCGCTGCGTGGCGGCGTTCGAGTTTAAATGCCAAGTCCATCAACTCCGCTTCATTGCGCGACGCCACAACGAGATTAGCGCCCTCCTCAGCAAACATACACGCCGACTTGCGACCGATGCCGCGCCCCGCGCCGACAATTAAAACAACCGTGCCCGCCAGTTTCAACATTACGCCGTTCCTTTCAACACCCAATCGCCACCCCGACCGATTCCACCACTCTCGCCTAACGTCAGAAACACCAGCATACACAAATCGCTCAAAACGCTCATCACGAAGCAGTGTCAAACTCTAAACATTTTATCTTTTATCAAGTTTCTTCAAAAACAACTTGACAACGAAGCGCCAAAGCTGTTTTATAAACGCTCAAAACGCTCATAACCATGAAGAACGAAAATTTTTTGACGACGCGGCAACTGGCGCATCTCTGGCAGGTCAGCGCAGCGACGATTAAACGTTGGGCTGATGCCGGTCATCTCCAATCGAACCGGACGCTCGGCGGTCATCGTCGTTTTGCACTGGCGGAAGTGGCGAGATTTCAGAACGAGCGCGGGTTTGGCGCACCGACGCCGACAAAGCCCGAAGCGACGGCACGGCGGAAGGCGTCGCACGTCGCGGCATCGCACCGCCGTTCGTCCGCGAACACGAAAACCTCGCGCGCCAAAGCGGAGCGTGAGCGTCGCGCCGTCGCGGAAAATTTCTTCAATGCCATCATCGACGGGCGCGACGGCGTGGCGATGGCGGTCATGCTTCAAGCCTATCTACAGGGCAAATCGTTGGTCAACGTTATCGACGAAACCGTGACGACGGTGATGCATCGTATCGGCGGACTCTGGCACGTCGGCGATCTATCCGTCGCTGACGAACATCTCGCCACGCGCACCGCGATTCGTGCGCTCGAAGCGATGAGCGTCTCCGTGAGGCGCAGATATACGGAGGGGCGGCTGGCAATCTGTTGCGCGGCGGAAGATGAGTTGCACGAACTGCCCATTCTCTGCGCGCAGATACTTCTAGAGAACGAAGGCTGGCGCGTCAAAAATTTCGGAGCCAATACGCCCTTCTTCGCGTTGGCCGAAGCGGTGGAAAAGCATCGCCCCAATCTCGTCTGCATCTCCTCAACGACGCTGCTGTCGCTCGAACGAAGCTCACGCGAGTATATGCAGTTTTATGTGGCGGCGCGTGCTTGCGGGGCGCGCATCGTTCTTGGCGGCAGCGGCTTCAGCGATGAAGCCGTCCAACAGAGATTCCCCGCCGACCTCTACGCCGAAAACTTCACGCAGTTGATTGATTTCGTCAATCAGTAACCGACCTTAAAGACGAAGGATGAACGAAAAACACTTTGCTTTTCGTTCATCCCTCATCTCGCTGGCCTGCATCTCTGCTTTTCAGTCTTCGTCGTGGTCTTCGCCGTCGTAGTGCATGACGAGTCGTTCTTCATCGACGATGGTTTCGAGGTGGACGGGACGACCCCAGAGAGTGTGTACGTATTCGAGAACTTTGCGCGCGTAGCCGCCATCGAGTTCCGCGCCTTCGTAGGAATGTTTGAGGTAGAGTTCGCGGTTGCGGTTGTAGTCGCCGTCGGCGACGACGATGTATGGGAAGCCGAAGTTGGTCATGTTGGAGACGAGTTGGTCGCGGACGCGCTCCCAACGTTTCTCCGTGATTGTCCATTCCTCTTCTTCGACGAGTTCGTACACAAAAAGGTCTAACTCTTCGCAGAGCTCTTCGGTGAGATAGTTGCGTAGAAAGGAGACATCGTTGTCGAGTTCGCGCACCTCGAAGATTTTAGCGCGTCCCTCGCCGCCGCTCCGGCCAAACTTCTTGCGTTCATCAGCGGTCGGATTATCCCAACGTCGTTCGATGTCTTCAAAAACCTTATAGCCGAGATAGTAGGGGTTCAACTGTCCGGGGTGTGGCGAGACGACGCCGGAATGAAGGTCTGCGAATTCGATTAACTCGCGGTCGGGCAGGTCTAGCTCGCGCATGATGCGTGCGTGCCAGAGACTCGCCCAACCCTCGTTCATGGTCTTGGTCTGCATCTGCGGCACGAAGTATTCCATCTCCTCACGAAGCACGGCGATGACATCACGCTGCCAATCTTCGAGGATGGGCGAATTACGCATGATGTAATAGACGACATCTTTTTCGGGGACGCGTTCGCCGCGCGGGAGTTCCAACTGCTGCTGCTGTGGCGTCGAGTCTTGCGGTGCTTCGCCGATGTTCCAGAGGTCGTCGTAGCGTCCCTCTTTCTTCTGCGGCGTGGACTGTTGCTGTTGGGGCTGTCCTTGCGCTTCGTCCGTATTGGGATACTGGCGCGGGCGTTCCTGCCGGATGAAGAAGTTGGGGTCGATGTGTTCTTCGATGGAGAGCACGGCGTCGAGAAATTTTTCGACCGTTTTGCGCCCGTACTTGAATTCGTACTCGGACATCCGCTCGGCGTGCGTCGAGACGCTTTCGACCATGCGACGATTAGTTTTCGAGAAGTAAGCGTTGTTCTTGAAGAAATCGACGTGGCCGAGGACATGCGCCATGACGAGTTTGTTTTGCACGGGGCTGTTGGTTTCGAGGAGAAAGCCGTAGGAGGGGTCTGTGTTGATAACGACTTCGTAAATCTTCGAGAGGCCAAAGTCGTACATCGTCTTCATGCGATGATAAGCCTTGCCGAACGTCCAGTGCGAGTAGCGACCGGGCAGAGCGTAGGAGCCAATCTCGTACATCACGGTGGCGGGCACAATCTCGAAACGCGTCGGGAAGGGGTCGAGGCCGAAGCCGCGCGCGATGTCCCAGATTTGTTCGAGAGCTTTTTCGAGGTCTTTAATTTCAGTGTCTGACATAAACACATTCTCTACTCATCACACGCTCCGCCGCAAGAGTTGGCAGACCAATTCGGACGAGTTAACCGACCCGAAAACCGAGCGGATTCTCGAAAGGGAAAGACGTGCGCTGTCTGTTTCCGGCGGAGCGTAACCGCCGTTTAAGAGTTTCTTTACCTTTAACGGACATAGGTATAAAATTCCTGACCAAAGCTGCCTGATAATTTATCGAGAGCGGCGCGTCTTCCCGGTCATAGCTTGAAACCAAAATTTCGCCTTTGCAGACGACGTGCCTTTCTTTAACGAGGAGAGGTCAGGCAACTTGTAGTTCAGCTTCACGTTTTCCACGGCGAGAAGTCAAACCTAAAACGACAACGCTCAGGAGAAGATTTTTATGCTCGCAACATTTTTCGTCGCCGCCGCGCTGACCCTCGGACAGTTGACTCCATGGATGTTTATGCCGCAAGGTCGCAGCATGATTACGGGGCGGGTCTTGAACCCACAGAATCGCCCCGTCGAAAACGCGCGGGTCACTCTCCAAAACGACGCCTATTCACACATCTCGATGGTCTACACGGACGGCGCGGGACGTTACCGCTTTTCCGTCACAAGCGGCACCTATAACGTGCTGGTCGAGCCAGCCGGGACGGACTTTGAGCGTCAATCGCAACGCGTCGAAATCAACCCGATTGGCGCACGCCGGAGCGTCCCTGGTATGGCCGAAGCGGGAGGCGGCGAAATCGTCACCGTCGATTTCATTCTCTCTTTGCCGCGTGGGGGAAAACGGACGGGCGCAGATGCAGGCACGACGGGCACCGTTTTTTATCAAAAGATACCGGATGCTGCCAAAACTGAGTTCCTTAAAGGCGTCAAAAGTCTCGAAACCAACGCCTTTGACGACGCCGTGGCACCGCTCAAACGCGCCATCGAAATTTTTCCGGATTATTATGATGCGCTGGAAATGCTCGGCACGGAATACGTCCGTCGCGGAGATTTTCCGTCCGCGTTGCCTCTGCTGACGCGTGCGGTCGAAGTGAACAAGAACGGGTACGGGTATTATCCGCTCGGCGTGGCCTTGATTGAATCGAAACGCCGCGACGAAGGCATCAAGGCATTGCAGCGCGCGGTCGAACTGTTTCCCAATTCAATCAACGCCAACATGCGTCTCGGCAAAGAGTTGGCGAGAGACGACCAGCGGCGCGCCGAAGCTATCAAAGCGATGGAAACTGTCACACGTCTGGCCGGAAAGCGCGTGCCTGAAGCCTATCTGGCTCTGGCCTCGCTCTACTCCAAAAACCAACAGTACCGCGAAGCCGCCGACGCGATGGAAATCTTCTTGCAGACCATCCCCGAAAGCGACACGGAACGTCGTGGGAAAATGAAAAGCGTCGTCGATCAATTGCGACAAAAGGCCAAAAACGCTCCTCCTGCCGCCACCAGCAACACCGCCAAACCGTCGAAACAGTAAACAACAGCAACGGCTGCAACAAACGGCGATCGGAAAACAGCACGAACTGCACACTCAACGCGGGTGGGTCTGGGAATTGAAACCCGACCCACCCGCCGCCCGACGGCTAACACCGACGCCTTTCTGTCCATCCCGAAAACCATTCTCACGCCGACGCTTCTCATAACATTTACTGCTCGCGCATTGACCGCCCGAAACCCTACAGAGTAGCGATTTTCATCCCTCGCTTGATGTTTAGAGCAAGACTGTTGCGCTCCGTCGCAATCTTGAGCCGGATGCCTTCATCCTTAGCTGGACGGCCCATCCTTCGCCGGACGGCTCCCGACAAGTTCAAACGAAAAGACGCTTTAAGTCTTTCCACTTCAACAATTTCTCGTCGGGCACGGCTGAATCTTTGCTGCTGCCGCTGCCGACGGGCGTCCAGAGAGGCGACGGCAAAAAAACCGCCCGCTCTCATTTGAGAGCGGGCGGTCGAAGGTAGTTCGGTTCTGGTCTAAAGTTTAGAGACTAGAACTGAATACCGAAGCTGAAGCGTGCCCGAATCGGCAACTGGAACAGGTTGGTTTTGTTGTAGAGCGCGTTCTCGAAGAATTCGCAGTGGCAAGCGCCAGCGGTTCCACGATCACGGAAGTCTCCGTTGGAGGTCAGGTAATCGTTGAGGTCAGCATAGGTGATAAGCTCGCCGGGACCCGTCAGGGTACGATTCCTGTCTTCTTCGTTCTTCTCGTTGAACAGGTTCAAGACGTTCAACGACATTCTGAACCGAACATTCTCTGTCACAGGGATGAAGTGTGTCAGGATGAGGTCGGTCTGCGTGAAGACGTTGGTGCGTCCGGCATCGCCGCGTCCGAGGGCATAGGCCAAAGCGCCGCTAGCACCCGGAACGTCGGTGGCGTTGATTTCGGTCGTGACGGGGATGCCCTGGTAAATCACCTGGCTGCCGCCGACTTCCGTCGTCATACGCTTGCCGAACATACCATAGTCGAAGCGATAGGCCGCGAACGCCTTGAAGGTGTTGGGTCTATCGGTCGCCAGTTTGCCGTTGAGAACGTTACCGAATGAGTCGAACGACAAGAACGGCAAGTCGAAGAGACGGCTGACGTTCGGGTCGGTACGACCATTTTCGTCCGAGCTAGCCAAACCGGAATAGTTTCCGTAGAGCTTGCTGCGGGTATAGGAAAGGTTCGTGTACCAGTTATTCGAGAAACGCTTGTCGAGCCTGATTTCCAAGCCCGTGTAGCGGCGAATCGCTCTCGGTGTCGGCGGAACGGTCTGTGCCGTCAAGCCGAAGCCGGGGTTGCCGATGGTAAAGAACTCGTTACCCTGAGCATCGGCAAAGCCGATGTCCTCAAGACCGCGCGACAGTTCTTTGCGCGTCAGACGAGCACTGAGAACGAGGTCGCGTGTGAGCGCATAGTCGGCAGTCGTGGTCGTTTCAAATTCGCGATACGGTTTGATGTCGGGGTCGATACCGAAACCATCACCGAAGTCGGCGTTTGAAGGAATACGAAGGTTGGCAGGCCCGTTGATGAGCGCGCCGTTCAAGTTGCCACGGTTGATGGAGAAGATGTCCGAGGTTTCGAGTCTGCGGCGTTCGCGGATGAAGATTTCGCCACCGAACGAACCACGCGCCAACTCATACTTCATCGTGTCGTAGAACACGCTGTAGCTAGCGGACAGCTTCAGTTTGCCATCGCCGAAAACGTCCCATGCAAGGCCGAGGCGCGGCGCAAACTTGTCGCCGTAGCCGAAGGAGATGGGTTTTTCGAGAATTTCGCCGACGCCCGGATTGATAGCTTCGTCAATCGGGAAGGAGGGCAGGAATTCTTTCTCGATGCGGAATCCGATGTTGGCGGTCAAGCGCGGGTGCACCTGCCACGAATCCTGCAAGAACCAGCCCTGGTTGGAACTGCTCACCTTGCCGACTCTGGCGAACTCGTCGTAGACGTAGTAGCCGTATGCGCCACGGACTCCGGCGACGTTGCCGCCGAAGATGAAGGAGAAACGACCACCGGAGAAGGTTTCGTCGTTGACATCGTTGAACAGGCGGTTGGTCTGGTAGCCGCCCTTGATGATGTGCTGCTGACCGAGAATGCTGGCAATCCATGTCGCATCAATGTTGATGTTGGTGCGCTTGGTGACGTCGAAGATGGTCGCCGTATTGCTCGTCACGGAAGAGGCGAAGCCCGACGAAGTGGTGCCCGCCACGCAGGGCAGACCCGCAGGAATCGTCACCGTGGGGTTGCAAGCACGACCCGCGTTGATAATTAACAACGGCGTGTTGGTCGGCAGACCATAGCCGCCGCCCTTATCGTTGAGGTAGGTACGACCGCCACGGAAGGAGAGCACGAAGTTCGAGACGGGCGTATAGGTCGCCGCGAACGCTGCCTGCCACGACGGGGTGTAGCCACCGAGGTTACTGTAGTCACCGTTAAAGAAGCTGGTGTTGGTGGTTTCACGACCCAACAGCGAGATACCCGCAAGGCTCGAAGGGCCGCTGGTCTTGCTGGGGCTGTTGATGAAGCTCGCGTTCATCGACAATTTATCCATCGGCGAAAAGTCGAGACGACCAATCAGGTAGTCGTTCTTTTCGGTGTAACGGATAACGCGAGTGTTGAGAATATTCTGACGGGTGCGGCCAGCCGCAATCGCTGCTTCGGGCGTTTCGAGCAAGTCGAGGTTGCGCTCAATAGCGAAGAACTGCGGTGCATAGCTGGTGAAGAACCAGAGTTTGTTCTTCACAATGGGGCCGCTCAGGGTGCCGACCGGGTTGAGACGACGACGGCGGTCTTTGCCGTACGGGTTCTCGAAGAACTGCGCCGTTTCGCTCGACAAATCGAGCGGATCGTAGCGCAAGGCCGGGCGGTCGTTGCCACGGAGTTTGTCAGATTCGATTTCCAGACGGCCTTCGCCGTGGAACTCATTGCTGCCGCTCTTGGTCACGACGTTGATCACGCCGCCAGTCGCGCCGCCGAATTCGGCTTCGTAACCAGCACTCTTGACCTGCACTTCTTTGACGAAATCGAGCGGAATGTTTTTCACGGATTCGCTGCTCGTACCGCCGAGGGTGCCGCCGACGATGCTGGTAACTTCAACACCGTCAACGATGTAGACGTTCTCAGAACCGGACGCGCCGTCAATCTGGAAGCCGCCCGTTCTGCTTTCCGCACGCGTTCCGGGGGCAACTTCAAGCACCGACGAGAAATTGAGGCCCTTGGGGAGCACGTCAATCTGTTCTTCGGTGATGTTGGTGGCCGTCTGCGTGGTGGTCACGTCCACGATTGGTTCATTAGCCGAGGAGACGGTGACGGTTTCACCGACCTTGACAATGTTCAAATCGAAGTTAACTTGCAACGTGCGACCGAGTTCGACGGGCACATCGGTGCGTTCCACCGTGCCGAAGCCGGTTCCGGTCGCGGTGACCGTGTAGCGTCCCGGAGGCAGGGCGGCGAAGGAATAATTGCCTTCGTCGTTGGTCGTCGCGGTATAAGAGCGTTGCTCGTTGGTTGCGGTAACGGTCGCGCCGGGCACGACTGCTCCGTTCGGATCTTTCACCATACCTTGGATAGAGCCGGTGATTTCCTGTCCGAACGCCGCTGGCATAAACAATGCCAACAAGGCGACCGTGAACAGCACTCTCACGACGCTCCCAAGTTTGCTAAGAGATAGCAATTGGTTCATTTGTTTAAATTCTCCTTCATTGAAGAGGGAAGAAGCTTCTTGCTTTCTTCACTTACACGCGGGGTAGATGCGGCTTTAGTCGAACCGCTCATTTCCGAATTATCAAGCCTCTCTGTTGCCAATCAGCTTTCGTCATCGTAACTCAGAGGTAAGATTTCACTTTTGACAAACAAGAGGCAGAAACTTTTACTGTTTCGGGATTACCGTTTCAGTTAAACTGCATGGTGCAGGGAAGCAAACCCCGTTCCTCAACACCCTCGAATAACAAGCTCTTTGTTTTCAACAGTAAGCCTCTATCCAGCGAGCCGCAAACATCAGGATTTATTCAGAAAAATGAATAAACATCCAATTTCAAGAATCAGGCCAACAATTCGAGAGATTTGAAACAAACTCTCCTGCGTACCACGCCGCGCTAATCCGGCACGCCGCATCCACAGCTACCCGTCGTGACGCGAATCGGTGGCTAATCCATGTTGATGCGGCCTGCTGGCGAAGTTTATAAATTGATGGTGCGGAAGGAGTTAACGCCCATAGGAAGGGACTGTTGCCGACGAGTCGAAGACGCTAGAAGGGTGGCCTTATATTTTAGCGACGACTGTGGAAGTTTCGCCGCGTCGCTTCTAAACTTCCACGCCGCGACGCCCGAAGAACTGTTTAAGCGCGGGATAGACATCCTCTTTATCGTCGATGCGGACGCCGATAAAGCGTTCTTTGCGTTTCAGACGGTCGGTAAAGATGGAGAGGAGCGCGCCCGACGAGCGTCGGTAGCCGGAGGTTCCTTCCTCGCCGATTTCGCCGTAGCCGAAGAGGTTGCAGGTTACAATCAATTCGTCTGCGAGGCGGACGGCTTCTTCGTTGTCGGAATAGTAGTTATCGCCGTCGGAGAAGTGAAAGGGATAGATGTTCCAGTCGTTCGGCCTGAAACGCTCCTTAATAATATCGAGCGCGAGTTGGTAGGCGCTTGAGACGACCGTACCGCCGGATTCGCCCTGCGTAAAGAATTGCTCCTCCGTAACTTCTTTGGCCTCAGTATGATGCGAGATAAAGACGATTTCCACATTATCATACTTCGTCCGCAGAAATCGCACCATCCAGAAGAAAAACGACCGCGCGATGTACTTTTTGAACTCGCCCATCGAACCCGACACGTCCATCAAGGCCAGCACGACCGCGTTCGACTCGTAACGATGGTCTTCCTCCCAAGACTTGAAGCGGAGGTCTTCCTTTTTGACGTTGCCGAAGCGCGCACGCTGTTGTTCGCGCGCGTTGCGCTTGATGTTTTCCAGAATAAGTCGCCGTTTGTCGAGGTTCGCCATCACGCCCGTCCGGCGTATCTCGTTGAAACGCGTGGTTTTAGACTGGACGGCCTGCTTCGCCTTCTCTTCAAGAAAGGGAAGCTGTAGGTCTTCAAAGATGAGCGCGGCGAGTTCGTCGATGTTGACCTCAGCCTCGTAATACTCCGCGCCCGCATCCTGTCCGGCGGGGCCTGTGCCCTGCCCGCGCCCGCTGCCCGGCTGGCTCTCGCGCCCAATCACGTCACCCACTTTCGTCTTGCCGTCGCCCTGCCCGACGTGCTTGCGCTTGCGATGGTCGAAGCGAAACTTGTACTCGTCCAACGAGCGAATCGGCACCTTCACCGTACGCTTGCCGTCGGAGAGAATAATCGCCTCGTTCGAGACGATGGAGCCGAGATTCTTGCGAATCGCCTCCTTAACGCGTTCCTTGTGACGCTCCTGGTCAATAATGCCTTTGCGTTGCAGAGACCAATCGTTGCGCTGTATGGACATCTTGAAACCTCATCAATCGTCAATCGTCAATCGTCAATAGACAAAAGACAGAAGCCTTCGCTTATTCACCATCTACGGTTCACGATTTATCTCTCACGATTACCATCCTTCATCTATTCACGATTTACGATTTACGACTCGGCAAAAACCCGCAACCAGACCGGCAAACTCTTCGGGTTGTTCCTCCTGCGGCAAGTGTCCGCAGCGACGAAAGACGACGAGCCGCGAATTCGGCATCGACGCGTGCAAACGCTCGCCATGACGGAGCGGAACGTCGCGGTCTTCTTCGCCCCAGACGAGCAAAGTCGGTTGCTCAATCGTGTGCGCCTCGCGCTCGACGCGTGAAGCGTTCCAACGCCTGAGCGTCCTCAAGACGGCGCGTTGCGTGTCGGCGCTGCACAACGGAAGATGATGCGCGCGCATCCGTTCGTCTTCAAATAGTTGCGCGTTGCCTTTGGCGTAGACCTTCGACATCCGCCAACGCATCAGACGCGGCGACGAAAGCACCAACGGCGAAACCAGATCGCCCATCACGGGCGTCGCCGCCAACTGCAACAAAAATTGTTGCTTCGCCTCGTCGTTCGACACCGCCCCAACCAACACCAGCCGCTCCACCCGCGACGGGTAATCGAGCGCACACGTCGCCGCCACCGCCCCGCCGTATGAACTGCCGATGAGCGCCGCGCGTTCGATGCCGAGTGCGTCCATCAACCCGACAATCATCCGCGCCTGCCAGTCAATCGTGTACTCGCCCGCGCCCGGCTTATCCGAAAACCCGAACCCCACAAGGTCAGCCGCCACGACGCGAAAACCCATCTCCGCCAATGGCATCAACACGTCGCTCCACACAAACGTCGAAGCGCAAAATCCGTGAATCAAAATCAACGTCGGCGCGTCTGGCTCGCCCGCTTCCTGATAATGCACGCGCACGCCATCCACCTCCACAAAACGCGAACGCTCTGCGTGCCGCACGCTTCCACCGTGTTCCTCCCACGCCACCTCGCGCGGACGCCTCCATAGCTTCGCCGCCAACGCCGCACCCGCCAACCCGTATGCCCCGCCGATGAGATAACGCTTCTTCATTTCGCTCCGCACCAAATCGAATCTATAAACAAAGCAAAATCTATTCTACGCTAAATCAGAACGCCCGCGCCTTCTGCGAGAGGAAAGCACGGGCGTCGTTTGAGCCATCGCTGGCTAGCGACCGAGCACGCCGACGCGCGCTGTTTAGCGCGAGAGGAGCGTGCCGACGTAGGTCAGGAGTTCATTGGCGCAGACGGGGCAGTAGCCGCCGTCTTTGACGAGACGGTCAACGACTTCGTTGATGCGTCGCAACTGGTCTGGGTCGGGCGTCTTGGCGGAGGTGGTGATTTTAACCACGTCTTTGAGGTCGGCGAAAATCTTCTTCTCGATGGCTTCTTTGAGACGTTCGTGCGAAGTGTACTCGAAGGATTTGCCCTTGCGCGCGTAGGAAGAGATGCGGATGAGAATCTCCTGGCGGAAGGTGTTTTTGGCGTTCTCGGAGATGCCGATTTGTTCTTCGATGGAGCGCATGAGTTGTTCGTCGGGTTCCATCTCCTCTTCGGTGATGGGGTCTTTCATGCGTTCCTTGTTGCAGTAGGCTTCGACGTTGTCGAGGTAGTTGTTGCACATGGTTCGCGCCATCTCCTCGAAGGAGTAGACGAAGGCGCGCTGGACTTCTATCTTGGCAAGCTCGTCGTATTCCTTGCGCGCCGCCGAGATGAGATTGAGATAACGCTCGCGCTGCTCGGCGTTGATGCCGGTGTGCTGCTCGAAGCCGCTTTTGATGGTCCGCAGGGCGTCGATCGGGTTGATGCAGGTGACCCCGTCGCGCACCAGCGCGGAGGAGAGGCGGTTGATGATGTAGCGCGGCGAGATGCCGTCCATGCCTTCGCGGACGGTCTCCTCCTTCAGTTCGCGCACGTCCTTCGACTTGTAGCCTTCGACGTCCTCGCCGTCGTAGAGTTTCATCTTTTTGACGATGTCGACGTTGGCGCGCTTCGGTTCTTCGAGACGGGTCATGACGGCGAACATCGCGGCAACGCGCAGAGTGTTCGGCGCGATGTGGACGTTGCGGAGGGCTTCGGACTGGTTCAAGAGTTTGTAGTAGATGCGTTCCTCTTGCGAGACGCGCA